>JAICSO010000069.1 GCA_025936825.1 Terriglobales bacterium | reverse complement strand
TGAAAACTTTTCCTGCTCTGCCTTGCCAGTGTGGTGCTACCCTTCTTCATTGCCGGTCTCCTTTTATCTGTGCTTCGAGCACGTCGATAACTTGGGAGCGTACAGCATCCCCTCCGGAGACCGGCCTTCTCATCTCATCTGATTACAAACATCTGGCTGCGTCAACTGAGGTTCCGCGTGGTACATTCCGCTAATGAAACGCTGCAACCTGATCTTCACACTTGTCTGTCTATTGCCGCTCCATGCCCTAGCGTAAGACCAAACCAAACTCGGTATTGTCCTGCGAACGGAGCAGGACTCCTACAGTATGCACAGCGCCATCAGACTAGTGGTCGTGCGTGAAAATCGAGGCGAGGAATCTCTGATCGTCCCGAGGCAATGGGGCGGGGGCGTGATGCGAACGGACATCCACGTGTTCGATGCCAAGGGACACGAGGTCAGAACAGATTTCCTTGCTGATGAGTTGCCACCTCCACCGAAGCCGTACGACTTCATTGTTCTGGGGCCAGGGGAATTTGTTGGAACTCACATGGGAGCGGCAGCCAAGGAATTTGTCAATGCTCCGGGAGAATATGAGTTCGTCGTCGAATACACCAGCTACCTGTCGGAAGACTACGCAAGAGAGGTGATGAAGATGCCTGACATGCCATTTTGGTCGAGGGCACGAGGCACTGTCACCTCAAACCGTATTAAGCTGCGTGTGACCCCGTGAGCCGTCAATTTGTTGAAAAATCTCCATATCACTCATTTACCGCACACCTCCTTCCTGACCTCCATGGCTGTGATTCCCGTCACTGCATAGCAGGAGAGTAAGCGCTAGGTTGTCAAAGAAGCAGACTGTCCGGCCCGTTACTGTGGAGGAATGCGCTAGTTGCACCGCACTCAGCCAGGCAGCCGGACGGTTCTCATGCTTCTGTGTCATTTGTCCGGACCACACCAGCATCCGAGTTATGGAATGTAAGCAGCCGACCACGAGTTCAAAGCGGCGGGTCAATCTGTTCGATGCCGTGTTGGTAACCGTCACCGCAGGAGCGTTTTGCGGTTTTCTATACCTCTTCTTCCGGAATTGACCGCCATCCCCCAAATCAGGCGAAGACGGTTCTTGTTGACGAAAAATCTCTATTAACTCAAAACCCCAGGAAAAGGCGAAGGGAAAGCGCAAACTTGTGCTAACGCTGGTTACGGAAGTATCCGAATGGACGAGGAATGATGGCTAAGATGCAAAATTCACCTTGCGGAGGAGTCCCTGAAAGCGAGGGTCAGGACGAAGAGAATCCCACATCGGCAATGATTTCAACCAAAACAGAGCTGGATCTCGCTCCTCATAGGCCCGTTCGAGCCAAATAATTGCCTGTTCCTTGTCACCCATTACAAGATAAACTTCTGCGATCTGCTCCGGAAAGACGTATTGCTTCTTCGAAATCGCTAGTAGTTGGGCCACTATTTTTTTTGCTCGAATTTGATCTCCTGAATATCCGTATACTGTCGCCAAACGGACTGTACAGAAAGTACGTCCCAGGTTGCACTTTTTCAGAGTCTCAATCGCTTTCGAATACATACCCTTAGACGCATAGGCCATTGCCAGCGCCGGGCTCCACGCCGCATTGCCCAATTCCTCAAACCGTGAGATTGCCACGTCGGATTGATGCGAAGTGAACGCGATGAAAGCTAGCTGATTGCGGATAGCATCATTGAGCGGGTCAGCCTCAATCGCTCGCCTGATCTCTGCCTCCGAGTCTGTGTTCCGGCCCAGCGCCTGGAGTAGCGCAGCATATTGATGACGACATTCTGCACAATTCCGGTCCAGACTTAGCGAAGCACGATACTCTGCTTCTGCTTCCGCCCAGTTGTAGTCCGATGTTGCAAGTAGACCTAGCGCAAGGTGACCCCGGACAGAATTCGGGTCCAGCTGTATAGCTCTGGAAGCAGCCGCTCTTGCCGGAAATAAGACTTCGCGTACGGGTACTCCGTCAAACTCGGGGTGAGCAAGCCAGAAATAGCTAATCGCCAATTCGGCGTACGCAGGCGAAAAAGTTGGGTCCTCCTGAATCGAACGTTGACAGAGATCTATTGCGTCTTGATATTCGGGAACGGTGGATGCCTTGTTTTCGACATACAATGCCTTCAAGTAGTCGGCGTACGCTTCTGCGTTCCGCGCCGCCCGAGTTTCAACGTTCCGTAACTCAGGAGTGAGCTTGGCCCTGATCTCACGGGCCACCGAACCTGCAATTTGACGCTGCAAGCCGAGGAGATCGCCCATCGATTCGTCGTATTCTTCGGCCCACAGTTGGCGCTCCGGCATTGCTTGCACCAAGTGAACACTGATACGGACTCTTTCTCCTTCTCGCTCAGCGGTACCTTCCAAAACTGCGTCGACGTGCAATGTGCGGGCAATTTCTTTTAGAGGCATTCTGCTGTTCTTAAACTGCATAACCGATTGCCTCGATATGACTCGCAGCCCATCGATTTTGGCAAAATCCGTGATCAGGGCGTCAGTAATTCCATCGCTCAAGTATTCTTGGGTGCCGTCGTGAGACAGATTATCCAAAGGAAGTACAGCTAGACTTTGGATGCGAGGGGCTCTTGAGAACATATTTCCCGAGCCGAACTCGATACTCAAGAGCAGAGCAGTGACTGCTAGAGCCAGGGCAATGAACAATCGGGCCGCAAGGGTGGGAGGAATGAGGTTTTTCAGCTGTTTTGTGCCGGAGCCCCGGGTTAGTGGATATACAAAGCGGTACCCTTTTCTAGGGACCGTTTCAACAAACCGGGGGCTTTCGGATGAGTCTTCCAATACTTCACGAATCTTGTTGATAGCCGTATTCAGGTTGCGTTCGACGTCCACAAACGTGTCGGGCCACAGCCGATTCTGAAGTTCCTCGCGGGTGACTACCTGACCTGGACGTTCGAGGAGAATGGACAAGACCTGAAATGGCTGGCCGCTTAGTTTGAGTTTGATTCCATTCTTGCGCAGTTCACCTGATCGCAGGTCAACCTCGAAGAGACCGAAACGCACAACATTGGGAGCGGGAGTGCGGACTGCATTCACCACTTTGATCTACCTCGAATGCTGCCAAGTCTAGCACTGAGAAGCATGGGAACTCCTGAGTGTTCACAAGGTGGCTTACATGACAGCTCAACTCCCGTGGAAACACAAACTTACGTCCTAACGTCCCTCCATGGTTGGCGAAAAATCTCCATAGCACTCAAAATGCCCAGAAAAGGCGAAACAAAGGCGCAAGCTTGCGCAATCGCCTGATTACAGAAGTTGAGCTGGAGCATGGCGCACCATGAGCGTATGCTGCCCCTATGAAATGTTGCTGTCTCTTATCGTTAGCGTTTGTCGTTGCCCTGCCTGCACTCGCTTCGCCGACAAAATGCAAGGGAAACCCAAAAGTCATGGCTGCGTGCTATTCCGTTCATGGAAGGCTCTCAATAGGGGCGGACAGCGTACGCCTGTATCTCTGGTCGATTGGAACTAAACGCATGCTTGGGGTGACAGCGGGGCCGAGGATAGATGATGCTGATGATCCCATTTGGCCGCGCACGTTGCAGGTTACTCCCGATGATGACGTGTATGGTGATTTCGAGGTCTGCCCGTTTACACCGCAGAGAAAGGGTGCACTGCAACTCGTGTGCATCGAGTCGGCTTCCCACCTTGTGGTGAAGAAACGCTAGTTGATTGGTGAAACATCGCCATAGCACTCAAAATGGCTACGAATGACGACACTAGCAGAAATCATATTCACTACGGCCTTCATACCTTATCTTCTAGCGTGGCTGTACATTCGGCAGCTGGTACGTGAGGTCAACAGCGATGGCGCGATAATCCCCCGCGTATCCATATGGTCGCCTTTTTGCCCGGCGGCTGCGGACGTGATTGTTGTGGGCCTGAACTTTGCCCTGCCGGCTGTCCTTGGGGCGACTGCTTCTGGCCCATCATCGCAAGATCCTGACAGGACTTCTGATCGCCACCACGGCACGCTTGCTCCAAGGCGGCCCGTTTCATCTTTTGGAATACGCTTTCTGCTGCAGTGCTGGTGGAAAGGTTTAAGGCAAGGCTCGTTAACGTGACGAACCACAAGATATTCCTCTGTACGGAGTGGCGCATTCAACCCCCGGATCGCAGTGTGTGGCGTAACAGCTGTGCGAAGTGCTTGCATTCTACAACGCTCTTTATTAAAGGCAACACTTGTTTCGATTCTTGTGTTGTTCGCCGCCGTACAGCTTTGCTGGTATGCATCCGCATTATGCCAATGACGCGGGAAACATCCACTAGGCCGATTCCAGGCGTGATTACCCATCAGAATGAGGCTTCAGTTCAATGCAGGCTCAGAAAGAACGTTGGCAGCAGCTCTGTGAAGAGGTCGTCGTCGAGCAAGAACCCGCCCAATTCCAGCAACTCGTCGATCAACTTGATTGAGTTGCTGGAGGCAAAAGAGAGACCCCTAGATGCACCGCGCCGCAAGGATTCAGAGAGTATAAAAGATTCAGGCGTTTGATCTATCCTGCAACTCAGCCCACCGCCAAAGTTCTCGTCCCTCCAGTTGCGGGCGACAATGCTACTTCCAGCATCTAACCTGCTCGAACATAGCTGATAGGCGAACTGCTGACGTATCTCAACTAAGACCGTTCGCCTTTTTGGCCCTTGGAGGAAGTCGTACTCTCGTAAACCGATGGGAAGCGCACGAATCGCCGACGAAACCCGAGAACCTCATTCCATCGTCTGCCCTCACTGCCACGCAATACTTTCGCAAGGAGATTGCCTGCCACTCAACAATAAAGAATGGCTGCAATGCATTTGGTGTGAAGGATTATTCCCTGAAGCCCGCACTAAAGGGAGAGAAAAGAAGGCGGCCTGACGTTGCAACCCCCATCGCCTGACACTTCGGGTTAGTCGAAGACCGTAGACTTTCTGTTCTCTCAAAGCATCGAAATAAAGTTAAGCCGCTGCGGGTCCTCTGGTGCGTGTGTAGGGGAACCAATTATGGCCAGCAAAAAATTGAGAGTGTTTAAAGCGCATCCCGCCGATCACTGGAGTGTGTGAAGGATGTCTCGCTCAATTCAGGTCAATCTTCACTGGAGCTATTGCTGCCGAAGCTGAGATTAGAATTCGTTTCGCGGCGCACAAGTGCAAGACCGTTGAGCGCAATATCGCCAGGATGCAAAAACGTCGCTTTGGCTGAGTGGGGCTGGGGTGGTGAACTAAACTTTTAAGTTTTTCGCCCCCTCCGTCCTGGCTGTCGCAATTTGGCCGCCGGCCTGAGCATAGCTAGAACCTGCAACAGTGTAAGAATGGGTTCGAAGCCGCGGTGTGCGACGAGTACGATTGTCGCGCACATGAAGGCTGCCAATGTCTGGCCGCTCTCCGCGATTGTTGGAAGTCGCCGGATACTGCAAAAGGAATGGCTAGACGCACTGCGCGGAAGGGGGCGTTTTCGCCATTGAGAGCTCGCTTTTTGACATTCCTAGAGCATCGGCGATTCGGAACTTTCCCGAACGTAGCAGTACGCTGCAATCTTCTGCCGGCAATGCGGGGCTATACAAGAAACCCTGTATCTCAGGACAATTCTGTTTTCTAAGGTAGTCGAATTGTTGAGCAGTTTCGACTCCTTCGGCGGTGCAGGCGAGACCGAGATTGCGCCCTAAATTTATTATCGTCCTGACTACGGCCTCCGCGGCTGGTTGCGATGCGAGGTCACGGAGAAACGATCGATCAATTTTGATACGGTCGAGGGGGAATTGTCTGAGATAAGACAAGGATGACCAACCGGTACCGAAATCATCAAGTGAAAGACATACGCCAATCGCTTTCAGCTCTCTCATAATTGTGAGTGTGGTTTCTGAATCATCGAGCGTGAGAGACTCAGTTAATTCGAGTTCCAACCATTGCGGGTGTAATCCCGTCTCGCGCAAGACCTGCTCCACTGTCTTAACGATGTCACCGCGATAAAATTGCTGCGCCGAAACGTTGACCGCGAGTCGAATGGTTTCAAGACCTTCTTTGTGCCATGCGGCGATTTGGCAGCAAGCCGTTCTCAAGACCCACTGTCCAACCTGCGGCATCAAGCCGAGATCCTCCAGTAGGGGAATGAACTGGTTCGGGGGGATTAGCCCTTGTTCCGGGTGATGCCAACGCAACAATGCCTCAACTCCTGCAATACGACCGGAATTGGTGGAGACCAGAGGTTGATAATGGAGGACAAACTCGCCTTTGGCGCATGCTCGGTGCAGGTCATTCTCTAGCTTCTGCCGGTGGCGCGTGGCTTCACTGAGTTCGGGCGTGAAGAAGCAGTATGTGCCACGGCCGCTCTTCTTAGCCTCGTACATCGCAGCATCCGCTCCTTGTAGCAAGGCTTCTGAAGCTTCTCCATCGGCTGGGTACTGGCTGATCCCGATGCTAGCGCTTATCGCCAGCTCATGCCCTTCGATTCGAAACGGCTCGCTGAGTGAGGTTAAAACCTTCTGCGCAACCTGCTCAATATTTGCGTCGTTGCTAGCCTCAGGAAGTCCGATTACAAATTCGTCTCCTCCGAGCCGTGCCACGATGTCGCTTGCCCTCAGGCATGCTTTCAAGCGTTTCGAAACCGCTTCCAGGAGACGGTCGCCAACCGAGTGCCCAAGTGAGTCATTGACGTTCTTGAAGTGATCCAGATCCAGCATGAGCACCGCAATCTTAGCTCGATGACGGCGAGCTAGTGCAATTGCCTGGCCTAGACGGTCCTGTAAAAGCGCACGATTAGGAAGCCCGGTGAGCGCGTCATGCAGAGCCATATAACGGATCTGCACTTCCGCCTGTTTGCGATCGGTAATATCATGGGCAATTCCCATGGTGCCGATAATTTGGCCATAGCCGTCCTTCAGCGGCACTTTGGTGGTAAGCACCCAATTCTCCCGCCCGTCGGGCCAGGTCTCCTTTTCCTCTATTCCTATTAACGGGCGGCCCGTTCGAATAATTTCTTTTTCGTCGGTAAGCGCCTGAACTGCGTGTTCCGAACTGAAGATGTCTGCGTCCGTTTTATTCACAGCTAGCTCCGGATCGGCAAGCCCGAAGTGATTGGCACCTGCCCGGCTGATGCGCAAAAAGCGGCTATCACGATCCTTAAAAAATACGGTGTCGGGTATGTGTTCGAGGAAAGCGTTCAGCAGATTGCGTTCCATATTGGTCCGCCGATCCACCAAAGATCGCAGGATGACGAGGCCGACAACAATTAAGGTGACGAGTCCGATTGCAACGGTTTCTAGAAAATGATTTGATCGCTCTCCCAATGTCCGCATCCCGTGGAAAGATATTGAAGAGATCACGATGCCTAATAACATGGAGGAAAGAGAGATTGCAATAGGGGGAATGTTCGGAATGTTTAGTCGGCGACTCATTAAGGAATCCTTGCTTCACGCTTAAGGTTTAGCAACCATAGTTCGTCTTCGGAGTAGCAGTCAAAATCAAAACGGCTTCCAAGGATTACGAGAGTGTTCCCAAAGCGGGACAAACAAGGGACTTTCAGCAGACCGCCAAATTGGCGTGTTGGACTTGCTGTTTGCTGGGCCAGTCCAAACATCTTCGACTAACGAGCTGGATGCTGTCTTTCGTTGCACACTTGCCGATTCATTAGCAGAATCGATCCGGGTTAACGTTTCATAGAGAGTAGTGCGCCCTATCCCTAGAATGTCAGCTGTCTTTACTTTGGTAGCCATCAACTTCACCTAAGGACCTACAGTAAGTGGTTCTTCTGCAGATCAGCAAAGCTTATGACGCATGAGACGGAACTCCGCTGCTGCGCCCGTCTTTAAGATGTTCAGGAAGATCGGCGATATCAATTCCGTCGTTCTCGGTCATCATTGCAGCGATTGCCAATTCATTTGCAGTTCGCGCACGATCCCTTCAGGCACGAGAGCAAAGGCAATTGGCCTCTAGCATGGTCTCCAAAATGTCCCCGAAGTTTTGTTCGTTATTGTTAGCTGACTCCTCGCAGGCCTGACCCCGGCCAATCCTGCTACAACTGCTTTCGCGCTGTCAGTCGTCGCAGCAGTTCTGGCTGGGGACGGGCTGAGTTAGTGGACAGATTGGGAGTGGGAGTTGATTGCGGTGCGAAATTAAAAGCCCGCCGATTTCTCAGCGGGCTTCGTTTTGCCCTTGCTTCTAACGCCGTCCTTCATGCAGGGGGCTTCTTGCGCGACTAAAGGTAGCGTCAACAGCGGGCAAGCCTAGCTGGTTCTCTTGTTCGGTGAGAAGCCGATTTATTTCTTTGCTGAGCTGGATTAGTTTGTCTACGTCCTTTTCTATGACAGCCTGCTGACACAGCGCACGCCACGTTTGTTCTGGTCGTTCGGTTTGCCCCTCCATAAAACACCTCGGTGCAGTACATGGTATGCCGACATTGTGTACTGGATGGTATGGTTTTTGTAATATGAAACGACATCAAACTACAGGCGCCGTTTTCTACATTGTTGGGTATGGACAATGGAAGCAGGTCCTCATTGAAGCCTTTAAAAGAGATGCGAGCGAGGCGATGACAAGGCAAACGAGTTCCGTGCCATCGCCGCCTCAGATGCCACGAAAGAAGAATCGGAACTCTATTCACAGGCAGAGGAAGAAGAAGCCAACGCGAGGGGCTACTTGGAACATGCAGAGTTCTTGGCGAGGAACCTTGAACCAAGGCGTCGCCGCGAGGTCTGGAGTGCAGCGGCCCTCGGCGGCGTTCGATACGCTTCCCCCTCGCAGAGGTAAAAAACGCAAGCGCGGCAACGAGGGCCTAACCGAGCACGACTGCCCGGTCTGTTAACGCTGTGCCCTCTGGAAAGGAAAGCGTCACTTAGTACCAAAGCAAAAGCCCCGGACGGCGATTCGGTGCCCGGGGCTTTTCTTCGTTGGGGACCGTCAAACCAGGGCGCAAACCAAGGGAGGAACGGTCTCCGGATTACCACCATGATACTCTTTGCGGTTTTACGCCGTAGTATCTAGGCCTACAATAGGAGGGCTTCGAAAGGGTAGAACAAACATACGTCTTGCGTCAGCGATGACCTTTTTCGGTCGAATCTGATCCGTCGCCGTGGCTTATCTGTGACAGTGGGTGACTGCTGCCACGAGGACGAGCCCGCCGATGCACG
>JAICSO010000001.1 GCA_025936825.1 Terriglobales bacterium | reverse complement strand
TTAAACCCCTTTCGCAATCAGTTCCACATTCAGAATGGAAATATTCCTCTTTCCCCTCTCCACATCCGCCAGGAAGCTGCGATCCAATCCAATCTTCTCTGCGAACTCGACCTGCGTCCAGCCTCGCTTCTTTCGCAGGGTCTGAATCCGCGTTCCGAGTTGGACCAGCAGGTCTTGAGAGGGCATCCTCCTGCATCATGCGGTGTCGCATATAAACAACAAATCGTGTTTACGCAACAATCGTGCTAGACTTTGCGGGCGAATAGGGGAGGGACATTGAATAATGAGAGTTTGGTACCTGTTGTGTGGGCTGATTCTAGGTATTGGTGGTTCCTCGTTATTTCATTGGTCGCTGATGCATAAGCGGGCTAGGAGCAGGTTGTTCGTGAGCCACGATTTCTACAATCCGGGGCGAGGCGGGGACGGAATCTGGTTTGCTGCATGGGACCGCATGGAGGACATCCACCAGATTTGCCCCCAGACGGCCCTTGTTTCCACACAAAAGCAATCAGACTACTCACTGCTGATGCGGTGGGACAAGGATCACTGGTCGGCGATTCTAGACAGTGATGACCAACTGCTCCTTAATGAAACAACCCCCGACTTCAACAAGGTTGTGCGGGATACTTGCATGGCGATACGTAAGAATGAAGACTGGCCGGTGCGCCCCACTCATTTTGCGGAGACAAAGAATATTCTCCTGGATCGTTACGAACTTCACGACGTGAGGAATGGGAACGTGGTCACTTCCGCTCTTTTGGACAAGCAGACAGGGAAGGTGTGGATTCGGAGCACGGGCAAGAGCGGCTCGGCATTCATGGCTGAAGATGTGCTCCCTCCGCCTGACAGTCATTAACCAGTCGTCGTGGGACCCCTTTACCGACTGCGGAGAGAAAATGACCCAACCAACCGAGCGTGACAATTATCACCAACTGGAACAGTTCTTTCAGTCGGAGACCGATGCCTATCTGCTGAAACTCAGCCAGCTAGAGGCGATCCTTCATAAACGCAAAACCGACGCTGGCCGCAGTCTGCATCGGCGAGTTGAGTTTGTCATGTCGGCGCTGGAGTCAAACTTGATCCGACGAGGGAAGGACAAAAACGCTGGAGGCTAAACAGAAGTGCCGCAAAAATACTGAAAACACGAGAGTTCAAGAGTACATTTGCAACATCGCCACACCTAAGCGGCTTGCTTTCGTTGGGTTAGCAGAATGATGCAAGTGCGCAGCCTTGGAGGTACTTCCACTTTTATTGATAGAGAAAAGCGGAATTGTCATCCTATGTCACTGAAAACAAATCAACTCTGGAGTACAGAAGAGCGGGGAGTTGATTGCCTTTCTGCACCTTGCATTGAAGCCTCCTTCATTTTGGTGGCCTCGCACTAGGTACCCTGGGAGACGCATTCATGAAATGTGAAATGTGAATACCCTAATAAGACGAAATAAATCACACTCCCCAGCGGGGATAAAAAATATCCCCGCGTGTGGGTGCCGGGATGTACTTCAGGGTTGCTCACCGCTCGATTGTGCAGTGCGCTTCCACTCTTTCTCCCATTTGGAGATCGTAGACCTGTCCACTTCTAACCGCTTCGCAACGTCCTGCTGACTCAGCCCGTGCTGTCTTAGAGATCTAGCCAATTCGTGCCTCGTTGTAACGACAGCCTGCTGTTTTGGAGGAGGTGAAACCATTCTGAATCTGCCATTCTGTTCTAGGTACGGCCTCCCCTGCACTTCAAAAGGGTCGACAGCCTCAAAGTCACGGGCTTTTACGTTTTCAATCCTTAAACGATTGGTGCCCTTGTTAGTCTGTCTGACGCTCCAGCCCGCAGACAGCATCGCTCCTATGTCCACGGAACCGCGCATGGTGTTTTCCAGGGTGGCGGGCTTAGGTTTGTTCCGTATCGCAGAACCACCCTTGGAGGAGTGATGTGCGCCAATGATGCATCGTGCTCCAGCCCTAAAAAGGGCAAATAACAACGACGCGAATTGTTTGTTCTCTGCCGCCGTGTTTTCATCGCCGGGCATGAATCGTATCGCCGTGTCCAGAAATATGTCTGCGCCTTCAACGGCTTTTATAAAACGCGAATCCGCGAGATTCACCAAAGGTTCCTTGGCGGAGAGAGTGTTTACGAACAGCTTCTTGTCCTTAACGTGCTCAAGAAGTCCGAACATTCTCATCCTGTCCCTGAATGGGGTTATTGACACCTCGGGAGTCAAATAGAGAATGCGCTGGGCGGGACTAACAACCCTAAACCCTTCGTACTCGGCGAATAGGTTCCCGCCTTCCAGCAGAGCTTTCACGATACTCAGCATCAGGAGCGTTTTTCCATGCCCAGGCAATCCGCCAAGAAAGGTGATCCCTTGCTCCTGCAAGAATCCCTCGATTGCAAAGCGGAGTGGAGGGGCATTCTCCAGTTCTGAAAGCGAGTGAAAAAGCGGCTCCCACTCTTCATGGGCGTCGCATTCTTCAGGTTGCAGCTCTGGCGAATAATTTTCGGCTTCGGTGGGAGAGGATTCTTCCCATCGTCCAGGGATTCCCCAAAAAGTTTTCCCATCCTGAGAGCTTTCTTCTGATGATTTCATTTTGTTCTCCCCTCGGCGACCATGCGCTGTATCTCACTCTGCTCAATCCTCACCAATCGCCCTAGCTTGACTGCTTTTAGTCGCCCCTCACGAATCCATGCCCTGACGGTGTAATGGCTATTCCTGAACACCTCCGCAGCCTCATGAACATTGAAAAGACGCTCCAATTGCGTTCCTTCCATACTTCCTCCCCTTCCTGTCGTAATGTCGACAACATTTGCCCCAAAACACAAAGAGCGCCGAGATTTCTCTCGACGCCCTTAAACTTCAATCGCGTTGTAGAACTGCTACTGCCCTGCCGTTAGCCCCTCACGATGTCTCCTGTAGAACACCTCGTGTGCTCTATATATATATATCTACAAAAACACACACTACTCCCGGTGCATACATCTCGTTTTTCCCAGAATCAAATCCTGTCGAGGGCGAAACGTCCGGTCAGTTTTGCCCCTCCCACTACCAACTTAGATTCGCGCCGTTTGCAAAAAGTGACAATACATTTGTATTTTGGCGTGTGCCCACGCTCATGCAAAGGTTTTGAATGCCACGGAGTCCAAACTCTTCATGCAGTCATAAAGGGGTCCCAAGATTTTCGCCGATCGGACCCAGTTCTTCAGAAAGCTGTTGCATAATTGTTTGTTTAGTTTAAACTACTGCCAGTATTTTATCAACGTCTGGCATGATTTTCACGACTGAAATGGCAGCCGAAATACTTGGGCTAGAGCCTTGGCGCGTGACGAAGTTCGTCCAAAGCAAGGAATATGGCATCGAGCCATCGCTGGCCCAGGCAAGGGGTTCGGGCAGCAGGCGGCTGTACAGCGCAGACGACATTTGCCAAATCGGCTTGGCCCTCCGGCTCCTGGAAACTGGGCTGAGGTCGAAAGCCATCGGCAAAGTCATACGCCAGGTTCAGGCAAAGGGAAAATTGAGTCGCAGATTTCTGGAAGCGGACAACAAAGGCAACCTGTGCTTGGCCATTTTTCGCAAACCGGAGTTGGGCCGCCCTCTGGACGAGAGTCGTTCGCAGTCGGTTGAATTCATTTCAAAGCCCGACGAGGTTTTCAAGCTGGATCGCCATTCCGAAGAGGATGTGATCCTGGTGCCTCTGACTTCACTGCTTTCAAAACTTCGCAAGGGGATAAAGGAAAGGGGAGATTAGCAATGGCTCCTTATAAGCGTAACAAAACTTGGCACACTGACTTTTCGGTTGATGGCCAGCGTTTTCGCGTCAGTTTGGAAACGACCGATTGGCGCAAGGCCCAGGCGAAAGAGAAGGAATTGATCGCTCAAGCCAGTGCCGGAAACCTAATACCACAGAATCAGCAATTTTCCCGCTTGGGCTTCACCGAAGCGGCACAACGGCATTGCGAAGATCGAGTGCCGCACCTCGCTCCCCGGAGTATTCAAACCGAAAAAGAACGTCTTAAACCCCTGAGTAAATATTTCGGCAACACTCCGCTGACACGGATCACTTCGGGTGGCCTTCGGGCTTACGTTGCCGAACGTAAAAAATCAGGAGCCGCAAACAAAACGATCAATTTAGAAGTGGGCGTAGTGCGCAGCATCTTGAAACGAGCGAAGAGATGGCATTTGTTTGCCGAGGACATAAAACCATTACCGACTCGCCATTCTATCGGTCGCGCAATGAGTCCTGAGGAAAAAGCTCGGCTAGAAGCAGTCGCTTCCGCAAATCCTGACTGGGACAACGCCCGTTTTGCGATGCTTTTGGCGCTGAATACCACGATGCGTAGCTGTGAACTCAAGGGCCTCCAGTGGCGAGATGTTGACTTTTTGGAGCGGACCATCACTGTGCGTCAAAGCAAGACGGATGCTGGAAGGCGAGTAATTCCTCTAAACAGTACAGCATGGGAAGTGGTGATCGGGCTGTACCACAGAGCGGAAAAGATACGGGGGATCGAACCAGACCACTGTATTTTTCCGGCATGTGAGAACGGTCATCTTGATCCAACCAGGCCGCAGAAAAGTTGGCGCTCCGCGTGGAGGTCTCTGAGGAATGCCGCATCGCTGCCAGGTCTTCGATTCCACGATCTGCGGCATCACGCGATCACCGAACTTGCAGAGTCCCAGGCTAGTGAGCAGACTGTCCTATCAATTGCGGGACACGTCTCGCGGGAGATGTTGGAGCATTACTCCCATGTGCGAATTGAGGCGAAAAGGCAAGCCGTGGAAGCTCTAGGTTCATGCAAAAGCGCAGGTCACGTCACAAACCACGTCACAAATGCTCAAGTGGCCAATGCTGCTACCCGCGCAAATGAAAGAAAAGATTGGTCGGGGAGAGAGGATTTGAACCTCCGACCCCCTGGTCCCGAACCAGGTGCTCTACCAGGCTGAGCCACTCCCCGACATACGCGCAACGACCCGAGGTTGGGACATTGGGTGAACGCGTATTCAAAGTTTACGCTGCGCAGGAGTGAACCGCAACCGAAACGACTCGAGGCTTTTGGCAGCAGCCTCTGCAGATCTAGCCGTTTTTCCCGATGCCCACAAACAACGCAGAGACTGAGGCTCGCGCAAAAGCAAGAACCGACATCTTCTGCGACTCAGCAATCACTATCGTTCTGCGGAGCTGATCTTTCTGATCGAAGTTAACGCTGTGTGCCGAACTTCGGACGGTTTACAGTGTGGTGAACCGCAATCGATGCGCGCCGCAGGTTCAGACATTTTGCGCAGGCGCATTCAAAGCTTGGGTCGGATGGAAGAACGACATGCCCGCAGTTCTCGCAGGCAAATACACCCTCTGGAGTTTCCGCCAGCAAGCGAAAAGCGTCGCCTGCCACACAATAAGGACAACGCAAGAACTGTAGCGACCTTGCCATTTCGAAACGCGGATCATCTACTCTGCTTTATACCCGGTAATTCGGCAAGCGCCAGAATGCGTCATAACGAACGCTAGCTAGAGTCAGCGGGGTGGAGGTCTGCCCAATCGCGTCGCAGGCTTTCGCGAGATAAATGACTAACCCTTGAGCTTCAGTTTGGACTTGTTTTCTTCCAAAAATTCGCGCAGTTTCTCGCCAGAATCGAGCAGACGGATCCACTGCTCGTAATAAAGAGTTACTGGGAAGCGGCCCAGACCATATACACTCACACCGCCTTTTTCGCCGACACGGAATTCCAGGCTTCCTGTGCGCCGAGTTCCTTGCTTTTCGAGTTCAGCCAGACGCGCTTTCAGTTCTTCATAAGTCGGCTCGGCCATGTCAGCCTCCATTGTCCGCGGATGTCATACCTTAATTTTCATCCTCGCTCCCGGTTGTAATCATGACCACGAAGGGCGCGAAGTTGCACGAAGGAAAAGGCGAACCTTAGTCCAAATCGAAGTCTCTAATCGGCTTCCCGGTATCGGGAGATTCCTTCGCCTTACGCAATGCCTCTTGAAACTTCTTTTCCAGCAGGTCCGAGGCGTGCTTCTGCGCCTCCACTGACTGACGGAATATGGAATCGCGACGGCTGTCCTGTTCTTTCATCGCGCGCGCGGCATCGTCCAGATCATTGAACGTCTTCGGCTTCACGGGGGCGACATGGGAAATCACTGCCTCGGTTTCGGGGTCGACTTTCAACACTGCGCCGCAACAAGGGCAGGTCAGATCAAAACTGTCGCGCTTCTTGGCCACGGGGAGATGATAAACCAAATTGCTGGATGAGGAGGAGGAGCAGGTTTCGGTTTCAGGTTTCAGGTTTCAGGTTTCAGGTTTCAGGTTCCAGGTTTCAGGTTTCGGTTTCAGGTTTCAGGTTTCAGGTTTCAGGTTTCAGGTTTCAGGTTTCAGGTTTCAGAAAACAGTACACTGCTTTCATGGCCATTGATGCACTGTTTTTCGATGTAGGAAACACACTGCTGTTTCCAAATCGCAAGAAGATGTTGCACTCCCTGCACGAGCAACAGGTGTTCCCTTCCGAAGAATTGCTGCGACAGATCGAACGCGAGACGAAGCAACAATTCGACGCTCTCGTCGAAAGCCATTCCGCCGTAGACCATGGGTTTTGGTGGATGTTCTACTCGCGTCTTCTAAACGAATTGGGAATACCGGATGAGAACACGTGCGCCGAGCTGGTGGCGCGAACTCAGACATCTTCCAATTGGTGCGACATTCGTCCAGGCACGCGCGAGGCGCTGCGGCGGCTCGGTAAGCAGTATCGTTTGGGTGTGATCTCGAATGCAGACGGCAAGATCGCCGACATCCTCGCGCACTGCGGAATCGCGGACTGCTTTGAGGCTATTACCGATTCCGGCATTGTCGGGAAGGAAAAGCCCCATCCCGCAATCTTCGAAGCGGCCCTGCAAAGCATGGGCGTTAAAGCAGAGCAAAGCCTTTATACGGGCGACGTGTACTGCGTCGACTATCTCGGATCGACATCGGTCGGCATGCAATGTGTCCTGTTTGACGTCGCGGAAGCTTACGCACAGAAGGGCTTGCCCCGAGTAGAGTCTCTCGAGGATCTGGAGACACTGCTTACGACAAAGGATCGCTGAGGCTGGCACCCCGGAATAACAAACAACCACGCCGCAAACCTCATCCAAGAGTCGGGCTTTGAAGGCGGCCCTGTATTTGGGTGGTAAAGACACGGCGAAAATCGACAAGCGCCCCATTAAGTCTGCGGTCGCGTTGTGGCTCACCTTCATAGCTGGGTTCGTCGACATCGCCGGCGCCATCACGATCTACGACATTTTCTCCGCGCACATGACTGGGACAACGGTGCGACTGGGAAAACATCTTGTACAGCGAGACTGGAACGCGCTTGGAATTACGGGCTTGGTGTTGGCGGCGTTTGTCGTGGGATCGCTGGTGGGGAGAGTCCTGATCGAAGCGGCTGCCCGCGTGCGTTTCCGCAGTATCGCAGCGATTACGTTGGGATGCGAAACGGTGCTGTTGCTAGGCGGAATGATGTTGGTACCTCCGCGACCGGAGATCCCCTTTGCCGAAGTCGCACTCCCGCTTTCAATGCTTGCTGCGGCGATGGGATTTCAGACGGCGACGTTGACGCGAATTGGCGCTCTCACCGTGCACACGACATTCGTTACGGGAATGATCAACAAGCTTTCCCAACTCCTATCGCACTGGATATTTCGCACGTATGACCTCTTCCACGCGGATACTCAACGTCTAGACGAATTGCGCGAGGCCAGGAGGCAGACCGCACGCGAGGCTCGATTCATTTTTTCGATTTGGCTGCTGTACGTAATTGGAGCGATTTGCGGCACGTATGGCGCACTCCACTGGCACCGGCGCTCGTTCCTGGTCCCGTCGTGCATGCTACTGGTTGCAATCAGCACAGACCTTATGCAGCCGCTCTCAATCGAAGAGGAACGCGAGCAGTCGGAACGGTAACTGCCACAGCTACAATGGACCCATGGAGGATGCCGCGCGCGAACAAGTCATCCACCCTGCCACTGACGAACTCTGGATGGAAGAGGCACTGCGATGCGCCCAGCGAGCGCTCGAGGCCGGAGAGGTCCCGGTGGGAGCCGTGGTGGTGTGCAACGGTAAGATCGTAGGACGAGGCTGGAACCAGAATATATCGGATGCCGATCCAACCGCTCACGCCGAGATAATTGCACTGCGCGAAGCCGGCGCAAACCTCGGTAACTACCGTCTGGGCGATTGTGATCTGTTTGCTACAATTGAACCGTGTGCGATGTGCGCGGGAGCGTTAATTCACGCGCGTGTTCGTCGTTTAGTATATGGCGCTGAAGATCCCAAAGCCGGGGCGGTTCACTCGGTCATGCAGGTGCTGAACCACCCAGGACTGAACCACAAGATTGAGATTTGTGGGGGCGTTCTTGCCGGTAGGTGCTCAGAGATGTTGCAGGGGTTTTTTAGGAGCAGGCGCCAGGGCACGGTTTGAAACGTCACAGGATCACTCACTTCGGCTGCATGGATGAAGACTGAGTGCTGATTGCCGCTTCCGGAGAGGTGCGTGAGTGGTTGAAACGATCCGCCTCGAAAGCGGACATACCTTAACGGGTATCGGGGGTTCGAATCCCTCCCTCTCCGCCATTACGTTTGTTATCTAGCACTTACGTGCCGGTGATACCTACACTGATACTAGAAATCAGGAAGGATCACCAATGAATCGGCAGTGCAACGTTACTAAGCGAGTCCGTACTGATGCCGGCATTCGGTACTGCCCTGTAGTTCTCTCAGCAAACGGTCGAATCACACCTGACACAGTTCTCGTTAACGGCATCCCTGAGCGCCACCGGGAAGGTTCCTACTATTTGGAGTGGTACGAAGGCACAAAGCGTAGGCGTGTGTCTGTCGGCAAGAACGCAGACTGATGCCACTGCACGCCGTCTGCGTAAGGAAGCTGAACTGAATGCGAGGAACAATGGGGTCGCGATCGCGACCGAGTCCAAGAACGGACGCCGACTCCTGAGCGCTGCCATTTCGGACTACTTGGAAGACACAAAACTCAGCCGCAAAAGAAAGACTTATGCGGCATACGACCTCACGCTGCGATACTTCGCTCAATGCTGCTCGAAAATCTACGTGGATGAGGATAGAGAGAAAAGACTTGCTCAAGTTCGCGGCGTTCCTGCGCGACGAGAAGGATCAGGCGCCACGTTCCGTTTACAACAAATTCGAGAACCTGATGACCTTTTTGAAAGCACAAAGGATTCGCGGACTTGCGGGCAAGAACGACTGGCCGCGATTCGTCGAGGAAGAACCCGAGATATAACGAAAAAGAAGATTTGGATGCCCTGTTCACAGCCTGCGAAGCGGCATTCAAGGGGTAGCCGAGATCGGCATGATATTCATAATGCCGGTGCCGCCCACGAGCAGGGCCAATGAGGCATTTGCGCCAAGAAAAAATGTAACGATCTCGCTGGACTGCAAGTGCACACGAATCCCGTCCTCCGGGCTATTGGCAAGACTACGATTCCAGCAGAGCCCGCAACTTGTGAGCGTATCTGCGGCTCGACGTGACCACCGTTCCTTCTGCCAGGACGATGTCGTAAACCCCATCGAACATCGGACGAATCTCTCTAATGCAGGCGCCGTTCACGATGGCCGATTTCCGCACGCGGATGAAGTGGTGTGGCGCCAGCTTTGCTTCCAGGTGTGCCAGGGTGTCCCGCAACAGGTGACTGTCGCTGGCGGTGTGTATGCAGGCATAGTTTCCCGTGGCTTCGATCCACAAGACATGGGGAACGGGAACAAAGAAAATCCGCTTCTTGTCCTTCACCACAAAGCGTTCGAACGGGCGGAGACTACGGAGGGCTTGGAGCAGTGGTTCGAGACCTCGATTTGCTGTCCCACGGTGTTCGACGACCTGTAGTGCGTGAGCCAGGGCCTTGCCAAATCGCTCCTTATCATACGGCTTCAACAGATAGTCAACAGCGTGCACTTCGAATGCGCGAATGGCGTGCGCATCGTGAGCCGTAACGAAGACATAAACGGGAGCGGGGTGGGTCGATGGCTCGACATTTTCGATGACTCCAAAGCCATCCAGATCAGGCATCTGCACATCGAGAAAAACGATGTCGGGATGAAGTTCATTGATCTGCTCCACCGCACTCATTCCGTTCGCCGCCTCGCCTACAACTTCAATGCCGTCGTGTTCGGCCAGATAGCGACGAATACCGCGGCGGGCGATCGGTTCGTCATCGACGATGAGGACTCGCGTCTTCATGCGAACTCCGCAGTGGAATGGTGATGATGGCCTCACAGCCTCGACCGTTGCCGCCGGTGAGTTCCAGCGACGACTTGTCCCCGTACAGCTGCTTCAAGCGCAACTGGATATTGGTGAGTCCGACGCCGAATCGCAGGCGCGATCCCGGTGCCGGACCCGGGCCATCGTCGCGGACGCGGAGCGAAACTCTGCCATTGTTACGGTGCGCAGCGATCTCCAGCCGGCCTGCGGCGGAATCGACGCTGATGCCGTGCTTGATGGCATTCTCGACCAGTGGCTGAAGGGCCAGGCTCGGTACATAGACTCCGAGAAGGTCAGGTGGCACTTCCATGTGAACTTTCAACCGATCGTGAAAGCGTGTCTGTTCGATTTCGAGATACTTGCCGACGAACTCGAGTTCGCTCTCGAGGGTGATCTCGTTGTCCCGTCGTTCGAGGGCTATCCGCAGCAAGTCGCCGAGGCTGACCAGTAGATGGCTTGCAGCATCGACGTCTTCCTGCATCAGGACCCCAATGGTGTGAAGACTGTTGAACAAAAAGTGCGGATGTAACTGGCTCTTGAGGTTCTCCAGCTCGGCATGGGAGAGCTGCATCTGCAGTTGTGCCGCTTTAGTCTGGCGCTCCATTGCGGCCTGGTAAAAGTGGATAGACTGATACAGTCCCACAACTAACCAGTACGTAAGCACGCCGGTGAGGCTCATGGATACAACACTGCCCGTAAACGTCGGAACAGGGCGTGGTGCACCAGGATCGGATATGCGATAAAGAAGTCCCAGAATTCCACGGCTCAGAAAGTATTCGGTGACTGATGCCAGGGGAGCCATCAGGAACGACGCAATTGTGTGGATCGCTATATGAGATGCAAACCTCGGCCCCGTCAACGGGAACCGTTTTGCCAGAGCAATCACAAGCGGTGTGAATGCCGCCCATACATTCCAGTAGACGAGTTCGATCACACCCACGAACACCCAACTGACGTGCCCGCCGTGTACCTTCGCCACGGCGATCTCCTGCACCGTGAACAACAGTCCTACAATCGTCCACGCACACGGGATCAAAATCCATCTCGTCCGTCCCCTGCCTGGTGTGGCCTTGAGCAATGGGTGTGTCGACCTCTCCGGGACGGATTATAGCGGAGACTTCGAAGAAGAAATCACTCAGGACAGACCGCTTGTCTCACTTCGGCCGCCGCATGTCACTTTTCCTGCAGACGCTGGTTCTTCGCAGCGTATGTTCCATACCCACTAACCCAGTATCCACAGGAGTTTGCTATGAGCAAGATCGCGATTACCTCTCCGGAACTTACGCCGCCGGTCGGCCCGTTTTCCCAGGCGATCGAAGTCGATGGTCTCCTCTACGTCAGCGGTCATGTCGGCCAAGACCCGGCGACTGGCAAGGTGGTCGAGGGGGGCATTGTGGCCGAGACGGAGCGCGTCTTCCAGAATCTCTCTGCGGTTCTCAAGGCGGCCGGGAAGAGCTTCGATCACGTTGCGTGCACCCGCGTGTTTCTCACGAACATGAGTGACTACGCCGCGATGAATGGCGTCTACGCAAAGTATTTTGGTCCGCCCTTTCCGGCCCGCACGGCGATCGGGGTGGCCGCGCTGCCGCTTGGGGCCTGCGTTGAGATCGACCTCGTCGTCAAGGCTTGAGGCGACGCAAGGAGGCCTCATTCTGGGATCTCAGAGATGCCAAAATGCAAATACTGATAGTGGGCATTGGCGCGTTGGGTGGAACAATCGCCGCGCGGGCCATCCGCGCTGGATTGCCCGTCCGGCTTGCGGTTCGCAATACCGATTCTGCAGAGGCATTGCGCAGATCGGGTCTGCGAGTGTCCGGGCTCGGAGGAGAGGTAACGGCAGACGTTATCGATGTTGCCGCAGTTGAGGACTACGGAAAGGGAGACCAGTTTAACCTGATCCTGCTTGCCACCAAAGCGCAGGAGGCACTGGAAATCGCGCCCCACGTGGTGGACCTGCTCGCGCCCGGCGGGATTATGTTGCCTATACAGAACGGCGGCGTTGCACGGGCGCTTGCGGATCGTCTAGGCGAAGACAGAATCCTTGGAGGGTCCTCAAATTTTGGCGCCACGATGGTAGAACCCGGCGTCTACGAGCAGAAGAATGCCGGGCATCTAGTAATCGGCGAACTTGCCGGTGGCGTCAGTGAGCGCACCGATCGGATTGCGCGCATGTTGGGTCGAGCGATTGAGGTCAAAACATCTTCGAACATCACCGGTGCCATTTGGTCGAAGCTGCTGATCAACTGCTCCGTTACAACTCTCGGCGCGCTCTGTTCGCAAACCATGCGTCAGTACATGGAAACGGAGGCAGGCAAGAAGGTTTTCCGACAGACGTACCAGGAAGCGTTGTCCGTGGCACTTGCGATTGGCACTCGGCTGGAACGGTTGTCCGTGGACCCGATTCCGCCCGGATGGCCGAGCAGTTTTGCCGCAGAGGAACACTATCAGTCCTGGGTCGAGGCAATCATTGCCTTCTATGGGGATGTCAAACCTTCGATGCTCCAGGACTTCGAGCGGGGCCGGAAGACTGAGGTCGACTTCATCAACGGGTATGTGGTCGCGTTAGGCCACGCGTCCGGAGTGCCGGTACATATGAACGCCACAATCACAGGCCTTGTACACCAGATCGAACGTGGAGTTCTCCAGCCGGCACGAGACCGGATGAACGAACTAGCTGATCAAGCCTGTGAACGGACCCGTGGCACCAGTATTTGACCGCCAACTCTGACCGCTTGTCTCGCTTCGGAACGCCGCATGTCACTTTTCCTGCCAAGACTGGTTCTTCTCAGCATATTGTCCCGTGAGCAGGAACATCGCCTACAGGAGTTCCAAATGGAGAAGATTCTGACTGAGTATGTAGTATGCGCGCTTGCGTTCGCTCTAATGGTGCCGTTGGCGCAGGCGCAGCCGGCAGGAATACAGGCCGCCTTTGGAAAAGACGCCGGAACACTTTCCGACAAATTCACCGGACTCGCGCGCGTGATGTCGGGCAAGTACGACTGGAAGCCCGGGCAAGGCGTTCGCTCCGTCGCCGACGTCTTCAACCTGATCGTTATGGAGAACGGCCTGCTCGCCGGCGTACTTTCGGGTACGCCGAATGCGGGGGCCAAGCCCGCGCCCATTACCGATCCGGAGAAATTGCAGGAAGCTCTAAAGACTTCTTACGTCAATCTGCAAAAAGCAATTACAGGACTTTCCGACAACGACCTGCAGACTACGGTGAAATTGTTCGGAAGAGACTGGACGAGGCAGGACGCGGTGATACACGTTCTCGAAGATCAACACGAGCATCTGGGGCAGTCGATCGCGTACGCGCGCAGCAACGGCGTGGTTCCGCCCTGGTCTAAGTAGGACAACAATGAAAAACCGAGGTAAAGAGAAATGACTAAGACTGTCATCTTGTCCATGTGTCTCGCAGTTTCCTCCCTTTCGCTTAATGCAAGTGCGGAGGACAAGCGCGGGTTTAGGTACGGTCCGGTCACCCAGCTGGGCCTTATACACGTTAACTACGGGCACTTTGACGATTACATGGCATGGATCACTTCGACATGGTTGCCCACCATGGAAGCCGCGAAGAAAGCCGGGTTGATCGTCGGCTACAAGGTTGTCGTTAGGGAATCCGCAAACCCGAATGAGCCCAATATGTATCTCTGGGTCACTTTTAAAGACATGGCGGCTTTTGCCGGAGACATCGGCGATCAAGCTGCTCAGGACGAGTTCGAAGCTGTGACCGAAAAAGTTATCTGTAGCAGCGCGTGTCAGAACCAGGCCAGAGTACACCGGAATGAGATCAGAACATTCCTGGGCAATGAAGTGATTCGTGAAATTGTTTTTAAGTGACGTTGTTATGCGCAGCTGGAGCGATCCACATTCGCCAAGTCAAATTCTGAAAGGAGAACGCCATATGAACAAAAGAAGAGCGGGCGCAGTATTCGTAGGACTCCTTATGTGTGGCTTGGCCTTTCAAGTGTCGGCGCAGGATTCGGAACCCAAATTCAACTCCAATGCCGATGACCTCACGAAGATCCGCGGCCTATTGGAGGAGTTCCGCCTAGACATCATTCGTAAAGACGGGTACGCCCTGACGAAACTCGTGCTGAACCCTGATGTGCTCTTTCATCACGCCAACACCCAGGAAGAGATTGATAGCGCCCGCAAATATGACGCTCAGTTCGATGGGATTGGCCCCAGCCAGCTCGACGGATTTGCGACACTTCTCGCTACGTCGAAGGACAAACTCGAAGAGAGATTTCGCAATATCGAGATTCGCCAGGACGGTCCTCTAGGGCTGGTCACATTTAATTACGATTTCGTCATCAACGACAAGGTTCACCATTCAGGCCTCGAGGTCTGGCAGGTGTGCAAAATTGATGGGCAGTGGAAGATCTTGTCCGTCGCCTGGACGATCTTTGATAGTCACATCTGACAACCAAATTCGCCTTTCTGTGATTCCGTGTTATTGCCCGAGAGGAGCGTCTTCATGGGAAGTTTACTTCAGGATGTTCGCTATGGTTTGCGGATGCTGGTCAAAAAGCCCGCCTTCACCACTGTGGCTGTTCTGATGCTGGCTCTGGGAGTGGGCGCCAACACGGCCATTTTCAGCATCGTGGATGCCGTGTTGCTGCGTCCTCTGCCCTACCCCGATCCCGATCGTTTGGTACGAATCTTCTTTAACGAGCCCGGCGTAGGATTGCGGGACGTTAGGTTTTCCCAGCCCGAACTCGATGACCTGCAGACGCGATCGGGTGTATTTAAAGACGTAACCCCGATTTTTGAGGGTAGCGAGGATGTGACCGGGGCCGGCCAGCCCGAGCGTGTCGAGGGGGTCAATGGCAGTTTCAGCTACTTCTCCATGCTGGGCGTGACTCCGCAAATTGGACGACTGTTTGGTCCGCAGGACTTCGTGCCTGGTTTCTCCGCAGAGGCCGTGATCAGCGATGGCTTGTGGCGCCGCGCCTATGGCGCCGATCCGCATGTTGTCGGCCATACTATCCGGCTCGACAATGATCCTCTTACAATTATTGGGGTTCTGCCACGTGGATTTCGCCATCCAGGACCGACGACTTCCGGCGACGCGGAAGTCTTTTGCGCCGGGGGATTCAGCGGAGATCCCTTTCCCCCGCCGATGCGTAGTCGCCGGATTTTAGTATCTGGAATCGGACGACTTAAGCCAGACCTGACACTGGCGCAAGCTCAGGCGCGGCTGACTGCCATGGCTGCCGAATTGCGCCAAGAATTTCCCACCGATTACCCATCGCAGGCGCAATGGACAATTGAGATCCAACCATTGCAAGAAACTTTGGTGGGCAAAGTTCGGCCCATGTTGCTGGTGCTACTGTGTGCGGTAATTCTGATCGTTTTCATCGTTTCGTTGAACATTGCCAATCTCCTTTTGGCGCGCGCTTCGGGACGGCAACAAGAGATGGCGGTGCGGTTAGCGCTGGGGGCGAGCCGTGGCCGCATGGTGCGCCAGATGCTGACCGAGTCCATGCTGCTGTCGCTCATGGGCGGTGTCGCGGGAATCGCAACCGCAGCGGGTACGTTGGGTTTCATCCTGCGCTTTGTGCCGTCGAATGTGCCGCGGCTCAACGAAGTGCGAATCGACTGGGCCGTGCTAGCGTTCGCTCTGCTAATTTCCATTCTCACCGGTTTAGCGTTTGGACTTGCTCCAGCGTTTCATTCGGCAAAAAGCGCTTTCTTCGCGGCCATTCGTGAAGGCGGTCGAGGGTCGGGCTACAGCACGAAGACCGGCCGATTGCGGGATGTTTTAATTGTGTCTGAACTAGCGTTTGCGGTCATACTGATGGTCGGAGCCGGCTTACTGCTGCGTACGCTGCGGGAACTCTTGCAGGAAAACCCGGGCTTCACTCCGACTCAAGTTGTCACGGCAAACATACAGCTTCCAAATCCCAACGAATCAGAGGCGGATCCCTATCTCGATATTCCTCGCAGAGCCACCTTTGATCGTGAGTTGCTGCGGCGCATGAAGGCGGTTCCGGGAGTGGAGCTCGCCGCAATTACGTCAGCTCTACCGACCACCAACACCAACCCCAGCGCGGTCGGTGGCGTAGACATTGAAGGCTTCGCAATTGAAGATAGACCGGTCGAGTCCTCGCAGCATCTGAGCGCCGAGAGAATTCGGATAAGCTCCGATTATTTTAAGGTGTTACAGACGACGCTCCTGCGCGGCCGCTCATTCACGGAGGGCGATCAAGACGGCAAACCGCTGGTTGCCATCATTGATGAGAGCACTGCTCGTAAGTATTGGCCAACCCAAGATCCGCTGGGCCGCCGAGTGCGGTTCGCACGAGACCCTACCAAGCCATGGTCGATCATCGTGGGTGTTGTTCAAGACATCAAGAGCGACGGTCTCGACATCGCTGGCGTTCCCCACATCTATGTTTCGACTTATCAAGACAACAGCAAGCGTCTAAGCGTGGTGCTGCGAACGTCTCTGCCCGCGACCCAGCTCGAACCACAGATTCGGCATCAAATCCAGAGCATTGATCCCAACTTGCCGGTATTTAGTGTTTTTTCTTTGAACGACGTCCTTGATCGATCACTGGCCTCACGCCGTTTTTCTGCCGATCTGGTGGGCGGATTTGCTGGACTGGCGGTGCTTCTGGCCTCCATCGGAATTTACGGCTTGTTGGCTTATATGGTCGGCCAAAGATCGCGCGAGATCGGTATCCGCATGGCCCTGGGGGCGCGGCGGGAGGACATTCTGAGAATGTTCTTACGCGAGGGGGTCGCGCTTGCTGGTGTGGGAATCGTTGCCGGATTGGTCTTTTCTGCAGCCACTGCGTCCCTGATGGCGAGTTTGCTTTATGGGGTGCGCCCCCATGATCCGGCTGTGTTTCTGATCGTACCTCTGCTTTTATTTGCAGTGGCCGCGCTGGCTAGCTATCTCCCAGCACGCCGCGCGACGAAAGTGAACCCCATCACCGCCTTGCGCGAGACTTGAAACAGCGAGATTAGGACTTGCAGACAAATAGGTCTGTGATGGTAAAAGCTACTTCTGGTCCTATGAATTCGCTGCAGGTGGGTGACAAGTTCGTGTACGAAGATTGAAATCCAATTTGAAATTCTCCATTTCATGAATTCGGCTAGTTTTCGTCAGAGACTTCTAGCAGCTGTGTGGTTCGCGGCATCTGCGCTTCTGTGCGTCGGCGTAATGTTTTATACGGTGACGATGGCACCTCGTGCAGCCTTCCTTTACGGTTTGTTGCCGACCGTGGCGGGCGGAATTGCGGGCGGTTTGGTGGGCGGGTCGCTGCTGAATCGCGCAAAGACGAGCACGGTGGGGCGGTCGCTGCTGAGGGGAATAGCAGTAGCCGTGGTTGCATTCGCCATCTTCTCTCTCCTGTTCACATTTGCGTTACCGTTCACAGAGCGCGGCTGGTCATTGCGACAATCCGGGGGCCTGCTATTGCTTACCTGGACACTGGGAGCCCTATTTGCTGCCCCGATGGTTTTCTTTGGAGGCATGTTAGCTGGAGTCACGCTGTACCTATTCGGCAAAGTTATGGGTGGATAGATACGACTGCTAGTCGCGCGAATCATTGGGCCAGATGTCAACTCGAAGTGTATGGCGGTCCGGAGACCACCCGGCCGGATCATCAAGAAAGGCTTAGGTCAATTGCCCCATCCCATTGGCTGCTGCCACGGCGGAGGCGGAGGTGCATCATAATTCCCTGGAAGAGTCTCTCCAATCGTAAGTGTTCACTTCTGCCAGTGGAATATCAGATAGTCCGCGTTATCTCGTTCTTAGTCGCCGTAATGCGCTGTTCGTGGCTTCTGTCACAGAAAACGGTCTGTTGGGTCTTGTCTAAGGATAATTGTAGGCACAAAGTTTGACTCTGTGGTCATCGAGCACTTTGGGAGAATTATTGAAGCGACTCTTTTGGAGCGGGAATCCAAACCGATGTGCCACACCGGTCCAATGTTGATCCTCTCACCGATGAGTTCGTGTCTAACGCCGAGGCTGTCGTCCCAATTCGGAATGTGTCCGAACCCGTGCAGAATGGCGCCTTCGAGCAACACCGAGCTCTGCTCTTTGCAATCGCCTATCGCATGCTTGGAAGCGTGGCGGATACGGAGGATCTGTTACAGGACACGTTTATTCGCTGGCAGCAGGTTCCGGCTGCCGAAGTCAAGTCGCCGCGTGCGTTCTTGGTGACGATCTTGACCCGCCTCTGCATTAATTATCTGCAAGCGGCGCGACTAAAACACGAAGCGTACGTTGGTCAGTGGCTGCCGGAACCGATTGCCACCTCTCCAGTCGTCAATCCATTGATGTCGCTTGGAGTCAACGAATCCCTCTCTTTTGGCGTTTTATTACTCTTGCAGCGATTGACTCCGGTGGAACGTGCCGTCCTTGTTCTCCGTGAGTTTTTCGACTACGAATACTTCGAGATTGCTTCGATTCTCAATCGGACTGAATCCAACTGCCGCCAGGTGCTACGACGGGCGCGACAACATATCAAAGAAGACCGGAGGCGGTTCGAGGCATCGCGCGAGCAGCAAGAGGAACTCTTGCGCCGTTGGAGCGAAGCATCTTTTCAGGGCAATCTGGAAGGACTCATTGCGCTTCTCTCTGAAGACGCAATTTTCTATTCAGACGGTGGCGGCAAAGCACCTGCGTTGCCGAAGCCGATCCATGGACCAGCCAACATCGCTCGCGGTGTACTGGAAGGAATGAAGAGGTTTGGGGTTCCGAAGACGCTGGTTCGGCGAACGGTCGAGATCAATGGTCAGCCCGGCATTGTCTCGTTTCTGGATAGCCGTCCATTTAGTACTTTTACGATTGAGGTTTCGCAGGGGAGCATCCGTCGGATCTACGTCGTGACCAACCCTGACAAGCTTAAGAATCTCCCACCACTGCATGTCGTAAGTCCTTGACCTTCGATTGCGATTGTCCGCCGGAGCTTGTCACCAACGCAAAGCGCTTTTCACCCGTCCCGACCTTCTGAGCTTCCCAGCTGTAGGATCATCTCTGTTCCTGGATCGCTATTCCCTATCTAGTCGGCTGCGCTCTCCGCCGACTGCGGACTGAGGAACGGGAACAGCCTACTGCGAAGCTCTGGATATCGGAGATAAGCTGAAGTGAACAGTAATGCTCCGATAACGACAGGTGGAGCAAAGGGTTCTCTTCCTATGATGTGCGTCACGGTCGCACCCCCGAGGTATCCAGTAAGCAGAACTGTTCCAAGAAGAGACGTTCTCGGAAGCAAATACAGAACGGCAAGAGATAGTTCCAGAATTGCAATCGGAACAAGTGCCGCCTCGGGGATGCCATCGTGAACCAGGCCTCCTACCACCTTAGGAACGTGAGCCAATTTCGTCATAGCACTTCCAATAAACGCAAACGCCACCACACCCATCAGGACTCGCGCAGCCAGCAGGGGAGCGCGTGATTCACTTCGCAGCATCGCGAGCGCAGCAGTGTCCCCGCCCGATCTATACGACACTTTTCGTCCGCTGCGTTTGAGTTGCATGGCGGCAATGCAAAGCAGGGCCATGATGGCTTCAGGGACCAGCAACTTGGCTGTCTCACTCGAATGGGCCGCAGCCATGCTGGTCATTCTGACTGCCATCACAATACCGAGGAGCATTAATTCGGTATGCAAAGCGGAGAGCAGCCGCTCTTCGGAAAACAAACACACTGCGAAGAACGCGGCGAATCCAAGAGGAAGCGCCCCCAATCCAACGCGCACAACGATCATGCCGCCCGGTGATGTGATTGCGATGCCCACTTGTGCGGCCGCGCCGACTGGATCGGCCAAGTATCGGATTGCAATCATAATAAGGACTGCCGTCAGCGCGATAATCGGGAAACGAATCAGTACGCCTCGCATCGCTGAATGCGTCGGGAAAGAGTCCTGGAAGTTCGTGGCAGGCAACGACATAGTGAATTCCCTCGATCTGAAATTGACATTCGCTCCGTAAGACAGCGACGCCCCCGGCTCTGTGACACAGCGGAGTAACTTCCGGGTTACCGCCCCCAACAGCCGAACGGATCAGAGCGCCGCGGTGCACAGCGCCTGTACATCGATTGGGCTGATGCATTGGCTGCCTAGGATCTGTCACAAATACACAGACTTGTCGGTCTAGAACAGCGAACGACGGGTACACACATCGGTAAGGCCCAGAAACCGTTGCAAGTTTGTGCAACCGGAGGAACGAAGCTAATGAGGACGGTCATTATTACCGGTGCCAACGCCGGAATCGGCTATGCCACCGCCAGATTTCTTGCCGCGCAGTCCGGCTGGCATGTGCTGCTGGCATGTCGAAATGAATCGAAAGCTGAGGCGGCAATCGATGCGATCCGACAGACGCGTCGGCATTCGCAGCTGAGCTTCGTACCTCTCGACCTTTTTTCTCTGGCTTCCGTTCGCCGCTTCGCCGCCGTTGTTTCGGAGATGGCGATCCCACCACTTGGTGGCCTGATTCTGAACGCAGGGGGCATCAATATGACCGCGAAATCCCTGGTGTTTACCGAAGACGGCTTCGAGCAGACCTTCCAGTTGAACTTTCTCGGCCATTTTCTGCTTGCCAACCTTCTCGTGGGTCACATGATCGCGGGCACGCGGATCATTTTCGTGTCGAGCGATCTTCACGACCCAGCTGCAACCAAGATGGGCAAGATCATGACCCCCAGGTTCGGGTCGATGGAGGACTTGGCGCGGGCGATCGGGACAGCCGCTAAATTGAGGCCCATGGCGCGTTACGCGACAGCAAAGTTGTACGCGATAATGGCGGCCTATGAGTTGGATCGACAGCTGAGAGCGGCACACAAGGCGATCACGGTTAATTCCTGGTCTCCGGGTGTCGTCCCCACGACGCAGGCGGGCAGAGACATGAGCCCCGTTATGAAGCGGATCATCACGAGCAGCTGGTTTGTGAGCTTCATGGGCTCACATCTCTCCACGGAAGAGGAGGCCGCGCTGGCGTTAGGTAATCTTCTGATCAGCCTAAGGTACTCCGAAGTGAGTGGCAAGTATTTCGATGGATTCAATCAGATTCCGTCCTCAGTGGAATCGCGGGATCCAGCAAAGGCTAGACAGGTCTGGGAACAGGCCCAGGTACTCGCTGGGCTTGCGGCGGAGGATCCACGGTCCGTCCCGCTGAATTCGGCTTTTTCTCACGGGCACAACATGCCTCGATAAGCGATGGAGGAATTGTGAATGGAAGAGATTTCGCACAGGCAAGAACCAACTACTCGCAACGACGTCAGCAAGGCATTTGCTTCGGACTTCGTGCCAGAACTCCTGCGCGCCAGTACCGTCGGTACAGCGCAGCCGTCGGATTTTGGGATTGGTCGCAAGCGTTGTTGCTGGTTTGTTATGAGACCGTGTCACTCACGCCGCTGTGTTTTTACGGTGCAATCTTCGGCATTACAGGTAACGTCGAATTGCTCTTTCGGACTCTGCCGGGTCAGCGGATGGTTCAGAAGTATCCATTGAAAAACAACGGCGCGGAGGCCCCATTTAGCGCCTAAAGTAAGCTTTAGGAATTCTTATTGCACCCTAATTGCACCCGGATTTGTCCCATGTGCAGGTCACTGCAATCTCACCCCAATGTACAGACTCACGATTCTGCACTTCGCTGAGAACTTCCGGCCCAGCGCTTGACCGCGATGCTTTGACCTAACGCGTCGCTGTTTTTACTTCATCTTTACGACGCGACGCAAAGTACTGGTCCAGCACTTCCAACCCATTCTCGTTAACCAGGGGGCCTGCTTCTGTTTTCCCTGCATCGATATGCAAGACTTGCGGCTTGGGACCATTGTAAGCTGGCCACTCGGGCAGTCCCTTCCCATTAGGGTCGCCGGTCTTGGCAAAGTTGGTCCAATAAGTTCGCATCATATCGGACAGCGCTTCGTCTTTTGGCGTGGGCGCAGCGCGGTCGTGTTCTCTTAGTTGCCGGAACACGTAAGGAAGTTCCGAGGCATGGCGCGCTCCGTTAGCCCGAGGGTCAGCACCTGCAGGGAGCTCGGCCGGTTCTTCAAAAAAATACAAGAACACTTTTGATTTTCCCGTTTTTACCTGCAGACGGGCCCACGTCCAGGCATTCCAGCCAAACGCCGAGTCGCGCGTCAGATTACGCTCTGTCCACTTCTCCATTGGTGTGTCGCCGCCCGGATAGGCAGCCAGAATCTTGTCCGCAAACTCGTGGTACCGGTCGCGCACACTCTGAATGTAGGCTTCCTTCGACTTTGGGCTTCCGAACAACAAGCCTTCATCCGAGTTGTAGCCGGTGAGAACGGGTACGTCGTTGTATTGATGTGATTCGTACTCTTTGTACTGGTCTCCCCGAATGACCCAGCCGTCGGTATTGGGCCGAGCCCATGCGAGTTGACGCGGGATCATCGTCTGCAGCTTCTCGGCTCGAATCTTGCGCAATTCCGTGATGTTCGAGATGCCAACAGACGAAAGCCACTCTACGGTTCTCTTTTCAGCACTCGCAAGGGGCTCTGACTCGCCGAATGATGCGTCGGCCCGCACCGGGCCGAATGTGCCGCCACTCTCGGCGATAGCGCCACGAAATAGTCCTTTGGCGAGCGGCGACGCACACAGAATACTGACCGCAGCTGCGCCCGCCGATTCGCCTTGGATTGTCACCTTCGTCGGATCACCGCCAAATGCAGCAATGTTCTTCTGGACCCACCGAAGGCCGGCAATCATGTCGAGAATTCCGTAATTGCCGGATACGTGATGAGGACTCTCAGCGCTCAGTTCGGGATGAGCCAGAAAGCCGAATACGCCGAGACGGTAGCCCACCGAGACAAAAACTACGCCTTTCTTCGTCAACCATTCACCGTGATATAACTGCTCGGCCGGCGCGCCGGCAACGAACCCGCCACCGTGAATCCAAAACAGCACCGGCAACTTTTCTCCAGCGTTCTTGGCGGGAGTCCAGACGTTGAGGTACAGGCAATCCTCGCTCGGGGACGGAAGATTCGCGATTGCTTGATTGGTCTGTATGCAGGCACGACCGAACTGATCGGACGCGCGCACTCCTTCCCACTTCGGCGCAGGCTGCGGAGGCCGCCAGCGGAGATCGCCGACAGGAGGAGCAGCATATGGAATGCCACGATAGACGCGGAGCCCATCTTCAGTAGTTCCCCGCAGCAGGCCGCCTTCAACTCTAACGGTTTCGACGGACGCCGAACCCACATTCGAGTTTGATCGCGAAAAGCACGGCATCAGCAGCAAGAGCATGAAGGCGGCGCAGATCTTCACGAGCCCAACTTCTCCTTTACGGGCGTCGCAGCGGACCTAGAGATGCTTGAGGATTCGTAACGCTCCGAGTTGAGGGTAACTTCGCTGAAAATGCTCTGCAGTTTTTCCGTACTGATAGGCGGAGTGGCACCTCTCTGAGTGGCAACCCATGAGGCAAAACGGTTCGCGGATTCGCTGATTTCCTGAAGTGAATGTCCGCGCAGGTAGTGATGAGCGAGGCAAGCCGTGAAGGCGTCGCCCGCTCCAACTGCATCCGTCACCGTCACTCGAAATCCCTTGTGCTCGACAGCTTCTCCTTCGGTTACCAGAAGGCTGCCGCGGGAGCCGCGCGTGATCGACACCAAACGCAGATCGCATAGCCTCAACAAACGCTGGGCCAGGGTTTCGTGCGTTCCGACGCCGAGCTTGAACAGGTACGACACCTGCAGCAACTCCTGGTCATTGAGCTTGACGATGTCGGCATGCTGAAACGACCTGCGCAGCAAACCTTGGCTGTAAAAGGATTCGCGCAGGTTGACGTCGCATATTCGCAGCGCGTTCTTGGGTGTCTTTTTCAGAAACTGCTCGATGGTCGCCGCGGACATTTCGGAACGCTGCGCCAGCGATCCAAAACAGACGACGTCAGCTGTTGCCGCGAGTTGCTCCCACTGCGGTAACCATTCCAGGAAATCCCACGCGACAGAGTTCTTGATGGTGAAGCTCGGCTGGCCGGCTGCGTCGATGGACACGGCGGCGGTACCTGTCGGGTGACGTTCATCGTGCTGAAGATATGCGGTGCTCAGGCCGAGTTCCTGCATGACGCGGCAGGCTTCGCGTCCGAGGTCGTCATCACCGACTCTACTGGCGACAATCCCCTGATCTCCGAGGACGCTCGCCATATACGCAAAGTTTGCAGGCGCACCGCCCAACACTCTGCCGGACGGCAACAGGTCCCACAGAACCTCACCTAATCCGATCATGACTGCGGGTCCTGTCATAAGATCAATATTCCGTCCGTCACCACGCTAATGAAAAACCTTGGGCGCAAAGTCTGCCAGGTACTTGCGCCACACTGTCCACACATGGGAGCCGGAGCTCTCCACCCAGACGTGCTTGATTCCCGCTTTCTCCAGAACTTCGTGAGATTGCAGGACGGGCGCGTGCAAGAAATCGTCAGTACCGATTCCTAACCACAGCAGGTGCAATTCTCGGTTTACTTTTGCCGGATCAGATAACGCCCCCTCGTAATCCTTGGTTGTGTCAGTGATGTCAACAGCAGGGCTGAACGCGCCGAGATAGCTGAACTGATCTAAATGATGGAAGCCGATTCGCAATGCCTGCGCACCACCCATAGACAGACCTGCCAACGCCCTGTGATCACGGTCCGGAATGGTGCGGAAATGTGTGTCGATATACGGAATCAGATCACGGGAGAAAACGCAGTCCACGGCCACGTAGCGCTCATTCATAAAAAACTGCGCTACCGCACGAACCGGGGGCGGCCCGTTTGACGAGGCACCCGCGCGCGGCGGCGGAGGAGGCACAAAATGCACGCCGGTCATGCCGTTCTCGTTCACGATAATCATTGGCACAGCTTTGTGGGCGGCGATCAGGTTATCCAGGATGAAGTTTTCGTGCCCCTGATCGCTCCAACCAGCCTCGTCTTCCCCATAGCCGTGCTGCAGGTAAAGGACTGGATAACGCCGCGAATTCTGGTCGTATCCGGGCGGCGTGTACACGAATATTCGTCTTGTTTCGCCGGTGGTCTTCGAGAAATACCACTGGGTGCGCACGGTGCCGTGCGGCACGTCCTTGACTGCAAAGAAATCTGACTCTGGTCCGGGCACCTCCAGTCCACTGACTTCCTTGCGCGCCGCGAAAAATACTCGACTGCCAGGATCGTTGGAAGTGAAGCCATCGACGGAGATCGCGTAGTAATGGAAACCTGGGAGAAGCGGTTTGGTGGTTACTTCCCAGGAGCCGTCCTGGCCTTTGGTCATGTCGTACGTTGATTGGCCGAGTTCCAGCAGAACTTGGACTCTTTGCGCTTGCTCTGCCTGCACGCGAAAGGTGGCGCTTCCGTCGGCGTTCAGTCGAGGGAACTCAGATTCTGGAATGGTGGTCGAGAAGCGGCGTGGCTTGTCCTGTGCCGAGGCGGCCGCACAAAGCAGGACAATAATCAGCGCAATCGCTTTCGCTCGCACTTAGTGACCTCCGGAGCTTGTTGCTGCCGTCCTTCTTTTCTCAACACCATTCCTGAGAAGTGTGAGGTCGACCGCATCCGCCATGGCTTTGTAACCGATTGCGCTAGGGTGAAGGTGGTCACCCGAGTGGTAGCCTTCGCAGAATTGAGCCGGATGGTTTGGATCACGTACCGCGGCGTCGAAGTCGATCACGCCGTCAAAAGCGCCGCTGGTACGAATCCATTGATTCACCGCCTGGCGCTCGACCTCACCGTCATCGCTGTAATAATCTGCACCTTGATAGGGGGTGAGTGTGGCGCCAAATACTCTGATTCCGTGTTGATGGGCACGATCAATGATTTGTTTCAGGCCCATGATGAGGTCTTCCGCGCTAACTACCTCGTGAGTAAAGGGCAGGTCTTTCAGCACCGTGCCATTCGGCAAGCGCGGCTTCATGTGCGGCCAGCCAATGTCGTTGATGCTCTCCAGGACAATCAAGTTCATGACACCGGGTTGCGCGAGCACGTCGCGATCCAGGCGCGCCAGTGCGCTCACGCCGGCGCCGTCGTGCAAGATGCGGTTGCCGCCGATTCCTTCATTCACGATAGAGAGATTCGGACCACCTGCGGCTCTTGCCAAACGATCGGCAAGAAGATCAGGCCAATCGGAATACTCGCCCTGCTTTGCGCCGACGCCGTCGGTGATGGAATCACCAAAGGCCACGGTCGCGGCCGTATGATCGAACGCCCACACTTCCAAATCGGCAAGGAAGTACCACGAGGTTTTGGTGGTGGGATTCGGTATGTCTGCTTTGGCCGTAAAGTCACCCGGCTCGGAAATGTAGGTATCGTGCTGCGCCCAGAAATGCACAGTGGAGGACGTTGTCTTTTCCGGCAGGTAAACGCTTACGGCGACTTCGCTAAAAGGAGCTACCTTCAGATCAACCGGATCGCTGAGTATCGGCGCGCCGGGAGGGATCGTGACGCCGGATCTGCCGCCAAATGTCAGCGCGTGGTCAGAGTCAGGGACGATTGCCGCGCCCTTCGCCATAAGCGCAATGTGCGCCGCGCCAATTTTCAGCGCGGTGGTTCCAAACTCGTTGGAAAACCGTATCCGCAGGCGTTGACCTCCGATGGTGGGCCTCACCACCATTCGCACAGTTTGGTTTTCAAACACTGGCGATGGCGGGAGTCCAGGGAATGGCAACGGGGTGTGGACAGCGGTGCTCCACGCGCTGACCCAATGACCATTGCCGGGTTGCTCTGCGCATACGGGTAGAGCCAGAACTGCCGCTACAATACCGGAGACGACAATCTGCGTAAGCACTCTTCGCCGCACTGTTGCTCCTCTTCTAGAAATCTTCATCACGTTTAGGTCGGCATCCAAAACGGATCACCTGACGGAATGAACTTGATCGGCACCTCGGTCACAAACGTCTTCATCCAACGGGCGCACTCGTCCATGCCCGCTTCTTCCCCGCCCTCGTGCGGGAGCTGGATTAGGGCCTTCTTCTGGCCCGATGCAACTGCATCTCGCAGATACTCCGCCGCTTCCCACTCACGGCACTCGAATACCAGCACAACATCGACGTGGGGCAACACCTGCATGCACTGCTGGATGTAATGTCCCGCGTGTGCCACCTTCGTGACCCTGAGCTTGGGATTGCCGACCAGGCGCATACTGTGCGTGTTCAACTTCTTCTGCATATCCCTTGCTAAGTCTTCAAAGCTCGTTTCGGGGATCACGTACTCGTGCGAAAACGGATCCGCGCCTGGGGACGCGTAGCTTTCCCATCCCATAGCTTTGTTCCAGCCGGTGAAGATTCCGTCCGCGGGACGATGCGCGTGCCAGTGATCGTGAAACCTCCAAACCACCATCTTGTTTTTCTCGAGGAAGTTCAGCTTGTAGTTGTAGAGAGGATCTTCGCGCAAATCGGAGACGACATCCGCTGCGCTCCAGAACGTCGGCTCATGGGTGATGACGAAGTTGTTGCCTGCCGCGGCAGAGCGCTGGAGAACATCCAGCGTGGACATGAACGTTGCAGTGATACCAGTGATGGGCGCATCCGGCTCGCCGATCTTGAAGTCATCAGCTGTTGGCGTGAACCAGGGGACACCGACATTCTTCTTGATCCGGGCGACAACTTCGCGGGCCGTCAAAGTGGATGGCGACTGGCCCAGCGCGCGCACCAGCGGCGACGCCACGAGAAGGCCCCTTCCCGCGACTTGGCAAAACTTCCTGCGCGAAAGCTTCATTTCGTTCATCTCGTTTTCTAACTCAGCACCCAAAACGGATCGCCAGCTGGAATCCACTCAATCGGGACTTCTGTCACAAAGCCTTTCAGCCAATCCGCGACCTCTCCGCTACCGGGCTCTTCGGAAGCTTCGTCGCCAAGCAGGATCAAGCCTTTGGCTTTGCCCGCGGCGACAAGGTCCTGGAAATACGGAGCCGCTTCCCACTCCACAGCATCTCCCGTGACGATCGCATCCACGCCCGGCTCGCGAAGGATTTGCTCGGCATCCGCAACCAGCAAAAGCCCGTGCGTCAGAGCGACTTTGGTGACGGATGAATCGGGCTTGCCAATCACTCGAAGCCCCTGAATATCCAGCTTCTTCTTGATGCCCTCAGCCAAGTTGTTCAACGAAGTTGCCGGCAGGCGGAAGTAAACATTCCGAGGCTCATAATCGTCTTTGGCCGATTGCGCGAGGTAAAACTTTTCCCAGCCCAGCGCCTTCGCAAGACCTCGTAATTGTCCATCGGTCCTTCGCGCATCCCAGTTGTCACAGAAACGAATGATGAGCAGATTGTTCTTGGAGATGAAATCCTGCTTCGCCTGCCAAACAGGATCCTTGTCGAGCATTTCCTTCGATGGCGCAGGAGCGTTCCTCCAGGCCACCGGTGCACGTTCGCCCCGACTATATGAAGGAGCTTGCCGGCAGATGACGACGTTCTTCGCGGAGCTAACAGCTTTGCGAAGGACGTCGAGCGTGGGCGTCCAGGTAGTCACGATTCCTGTGACGGTCGCCTCAGGGCTTCCGAAAAGAATGCCGTCGGAAAAGCCGTCGGATTGTTGGCTCTGCCACGGAACTCCGACATTTTTTTGTATCCGGTCAATCAACTGCTGACTGGTGATCATGCTTCCTCACCGAATCCCGTTTTCGGGCGCAGCCGATGCACGCGAGCCCGCGCCACCCAAATGGCGATCAAAGAACTTGATCATTACGTTGAATGCATCCTTCGATTCCGGTACGTATGCGTTGTAGAAAAATCCGTGAAAGAGCCCTTCCCAAACGTGGAGTTCAGCCGGCACACCGAGCTTCACCATCTGCTCGTGAGTGTAGAGTGCTGAGCTCAGCTCAAAACCTCGAGTCCCGGTAATAATGAGCGTTGGTGGGAACTTCGCCAGGACCTCTGGGGAGCTGACCGGAGAAATTAGCGGATCTTTCGGATCAGTGTCGGCAAAGTAGCTGAGCGGCGGCCGCATTCCAGGCTTCGTTGGAGGCGCTAAACGAGCCTCGCCGAGTGGCATCGCAGTATACAGCGCGTCCCCGCCGAATATGCTTCCCGCCGACGCACAGAAAATCCCGATCGCGCCAGGCAAAGGTATCGAGTGCTTTTCAAACCAGGCGATCGACATCGCCGTCTGCATTCCGCCTGCTGAGCACCCGTAGATCCCAATATTTTGTGGCTTGTGCGATTTCAAGAGTTCCTGATAGACGCTGGCGACATCCTCGCTGGCAGCAGGAAACTTGTTGTCAGGCCCCTCTCGGTAATCGACGCTGACCACTTCGATCTTGCCCAGCGTGGCGACTGGAATGGATTCGAGTTCAGCGCATCCGGGCCAGCAGCCGGAGAATCCGCCGCCGTGCAGGTTGATCAGAACCCGATCTTTGTTTTTGGGGGAGATGCCGGCTTTCGGCGTGTAGACGTAAACGTGAACTCCGCCGAGCTTCTGGTCTTTTTTATCGAAGGCGAACATCTCGTAGTCGCGCGCGATGTACGGCTTCATGAAGCGGGGCACTCCGGCATCCTGCTTCAGGATTTCTGGGTCCTGCATGTCTTTCAGGTGCTGGGTGAGATACGCTTTCGCCTCCGGGCTCAGGAAAGTTGAAACCGGGGCGGATTGCGCCGGGATATCGACTGTCCCGTCCGGCTGCACGACCACCTTCGGCGTTTCGTTTGCGGGACGATCTTGCGCGGCTACTGACAACGCAAGAGGTAGAGGCAAGCACGTTAGAAAGACGAGAGACGAGAGTAGGCGCTGTTTGGGCATAGACGGTCCCCGTTTCTAGTTAGGTTGGCCGGGCGGAGGCTGAGGGCACCGCACGTTTCCGTGCGGTGCCGTTAACTTAGAATCCCACTCGCAATCCCAACTGAATTGCGCGAGGAGGATTCGCTTGGGAGGTGATGGTGCCGAAAAGGCTCGGGGGATCCGATATGTTGTTATCGGGGGCGCCAAATCGAACATGATTGAACGCATTGAAGAACTCCGCCGTGAACTGCAGGTATGCACGTTCCGTAATGTCGGTGCGCTTCGCGATTGAGAGATCCCAATTGTTCATGTGATCCATACGAACACCGTCAAGGTTTCGAGGTTCGTTGCCAAATCTCACAACGTTGGCCGTGTTGACAGGAGTGAAGCAGGACTTGTTAAACCAGCCCGTCGTCGCCCTCTGTTCACGCGAGCCCGAGGTCTTCAGGTCACATCCAGGGGTGTAGTCTGGGCGCATCCAGAGACCCTGTGCTCCAAAGTAGCCCTGGCCGCCGCCAAGGTTGCTGAGCGTTGAACCTATGAAGATTTGGTACACGCTGATGGGCACGCCGCTGCGCAAGGTTGTGATGCCGTTAACGCGCCAGCCACCAACGATTGCATTGAGCGCTCCGTGAGCATCACCCATGAAGTGCTTGCCATGTCCGAAGGGCAGGTCGACGCCATACCCAATGGAGAGGTTATGCGGGACATCGTAAGAACTGACCGAGTATTCCCGTTCCGGATGGTTGTTGTCCTGAGCAGAGCCACCGAAGATGAAGCCCTCATCCAGGAAGGCGCTAGAACTGTCCGTGTTGGACATCAACCGCGACCAGGTGTAGGCAATACTCAGGATGCCCTTGGAGCCAAATCGCTTTATGAAGGAGGTCTGCAGCGACTTGTAATTCGAGGTGCCAAGGTGAGGATCGAGTTCCAGCACGCGATTGTATTGCGGAAACGGCCTTAGCAGTTGCCCACGAGTAATGGTGGGTGCTGACAGGTAAGTTGGCGAGGTCGGCAGAAGAGCGGCAAAGGGGTTCGGGAGCGCCTCGTTTAACTGCCCCGGACCTGTGCCGGTGCCGAGCGAGAAATACTGATCTGGCAATTGATTGAGGCCAATGTTTGAAACCGTGGCCCAACCTTGCATCAGCAGGTGCGTTCCCTTGGAGCCTGCGTAGGCGACGGTCAGAGAAGCGTCCTTTCCGATCTGCCGTTCCACTGCGGCGTTCCATTGCTGAACATACGACATTGGCTGACCTGGCACTCGCATCACGAACACACCCTGGCCGTAGAAATCGGCCGGAGTTGCATTGCGCCGCAATGGCTGGTTAATCCCGCCTGCGCCCGAAGGATATGGGTTGGAGACTGAGAGCCCCGGTGCGTTCGCAGAAGTGTAAAACGTAGGGGCATTGTTGACGGGCGATAGGTTCGGCCCATCCTGACTGAGCGTGGTGGGCGGATATGAAATGCCGTAGCCGGCTCGCAACACTGTCTTATCAGTTACTCGATAGGCAAGGCCGATACGGGGCGAGAACAATTTCCAATGCAAATTGTCCTCTCGTTTGGACGGGTAATCCGGTGAGTTTACCATCGCAACCGTGCCCATCAGTTGCTGGGTTTGGCCAGTTGCCGGGTTGACGATTGATCCCAGCGGGCTGGGTTTGTTGGGCAAGAACACGGTGTCGTTCCCGTTCGCTTCAGCTAATGCGCCGGGCTGATCCCAGCGGAGTCCGGCGCTGATTGTCAGCTTCCTCGTGGCCTGGAACGTGTCATCCACAAAGAAACCATAAGAGTTGTAATAAACTCGCGATCCCCCGAGAAGCCCAGGTGCCAGTTGCGACTGGATTGGAATTCCCAGCAACGCCGATGCCAGCGAACTTCCGCCAACTCCCGCATTCGAAGTAGCCGCGGTGTTGAAGTCGAGCCGGAGCACGCCATTGCCTGGAGCTTGCAGCATCTGCGCGTGACGGCCCGAGCCGCCGAATTTAATCTGGTGGCGGCCCATAACCTTGGTCAGGGTTCCCGAGAGCATGTAGACGTTCTGCGTCCAGAACAGTTGCGAGCCGATGCCGTTATCTGCCGTTATGCTTTGCGCATCGCTGGCGAAATTCATTGACGGCCAATTCGCCGGTGCCAAGAGCTGACTTTTGAGGGCTGCCCATCCGGGTCCAAGCTGGGATAGATCGACACCACTGCTGTCAGGAAATTCATGCTGAAAAACTCGCAGATAAGCGAGCCTGACATCGAGGATGGTAGAAGAGTTAAGGGAATGGGTATCACCGATGACCGCCTCATGCGTGTAGAGGCCGGTGTGACCTTGACCCTGTGTGTGGGTATTCCAGGAATCATAAGGATTGCTGTCCGCTTTCCAATAGGTGTAGCGAGCGAACAGATTGTTCGCATCGGTTAGACGGTGGTCGACGCGAACATTGTACTGGTCGTTTTCTCCGCCGATCTTGGTTTGCGTAACAAAATTCCGCGTCAACGCCCCCGGAACGTTTGCCCTTGGATAGTTCAGAGTCATTATGTTGACTGCGGCCGGATCGAGGCGGTTCGACGGAATCACGTTGCCCGGAAAGGGAAGCCCAGTTGTTGGGTCATAGATTGTTGGCAAACCAGGCGCGCTAAAGTCGCCTGTCAATTCGGCATTCGTGGGTACGTTAAAAAACTGAACTTGGGTTGCGCTTCGGATCGGCTCACGCTCGAAGGCACCGAAGAAGAAAGTTCGATTCTTAATGATCGGACCGCCGACATTCGCGCCATACTGGTTCTGGACCAGCGGTGGTCGCGGCAATCCTTGCCGATTAGTGAAGTAATCATTAGCGTTCAGAACCTTGTTACGAAAATAATCGTAAGCGGTTCCATGAAAGGTATTGGTCCCGGATTTGGTGGTCAAGTTGATGATGCCGCCAGCATAGCTGCCGTACTCGGCGCTGACGTTGTTGGTGGCAACGCGAAATTCCTGCACGATGTCCTGCGACGGAATCAGCGCGTTGAGGTTGCCGGCAACCGCATTCGACGACACTCCGTCAACAAAGAACGAGCTCTGGTTGCCAAAACCGCCACCGATGGAATAGTTGCCAAACCCAATCGCGTTCGTCCTGGCACCGTTTGCCTGGTTCGATGCAGCATTGCCGTAGGTGCCGCCTTGAGCAACGACCCCTGGCACCAGCGTGAGCATATTGTTTACGTTGCGTCCGCTGAGGGGGATACTCTCAACCTCCTGCTGGGAGATGGTTGTTCCCAACGAAGCACTGTCGGTCTGCAAGGGCGGTGCTTCATTGACGACCTCAACCGTCTCGCTCACGTTGCCCACCTGCATGGAGGCGTCAACACGCGATGCCAGATCGACCTGGACCTCGACTCTGTCGCGGATGAACTGCTTGAACCCGGCCATTTGCACCTCGACCTTATAAAGGCCGGCGTTGAGGTTTGGAAATGCGTAGGTTCCCGCGGAACTGGTCTGTGCAGTTCTGGTTTCATTCGTTCCCAGATTAGTCAGCTTGACAGTCGCGCCGCTCACAGTCGCGCCGCTGTTATCGGTAATCGTGCCGACGATGCTGCCGAACCTGACCTGGGCTCCGGCCTGCAAACACAGAACGGCTGCGGCGGAGAGAACCAGGACGAGCGACAGCGCTGATGCAAGCAAATGCTGCATGGTCGGGCCAACGCTGACGTGCGGGAAGAAGCTCTTGGTTTGGCCGAGCACGCGGCCGGCTTGACAGTGCAATACACGACGAGGGCGGGCTGAGACGGTAAGCATTGTTGTCACCTCTTTCAACATACAACGACGGAGAATCTTGACTTGAGCGATCTGTAAACCCACGAGCGCTTCCGCGCTCAAAACTCGAAGTGCGTCGAACCGGGCAAAAACACGGCCGACACATCAACAAACTGCGCTGGAGTGAACTTGTAGCTCCCCCGTTCGTAAGCTGTCAAGGCAATTTGCAGACAACTATTAAAAAGTTGTCTATACCGGTGAGAAAAAAACATCGCTTTCAGCGGCGCTCTAAACATTCGCTGATTCGAAGCAGCACGAGGGTTGCCGCGGCGATCGGAGCGGGAATTGGCAGAGGCTGGCGGTTCGCCTAGGCGAGAGTTTTAGGCGTTGTGGCCATTCTTACTGGCGGGCGTTCCGCACGATTTGCGCATCACGACTTCGCATCGCAACAGAACGTCGCGGGGCGGCAAATCTGGATTTGCGATTCTGTCTAGCATGACGGCCATTGCCATTCTTCCGATATCGCGGCATGGCTGGTGAAGAGTTGTCAGCGGGACAGGCAAAAGGCGAGCATACTTCACATCGTCAATGCCCATGATCCGAATATCTTCGGGGATGCGTTGGCCGAGCGAGATCAGTGTGTGCATGAGATTGCCGGCGGTGTGGTCATTCGCACACACGAACGCATCGGGATTGTGTTTTTTCAATACAGACCTGATGAACTTGAGATCGCTGGCATCGCCAATGGTCACGAGGTCCCGCTTGGCGCCGCCACTGTCTTGGGACAGAAGGGCTTCGCGATATCCGGCAATGCGCGCGTCCACAGTAGGCGCAGAGTTGGGCCGTGCAAAAAACGCAATGCGTTTTGCCCCCGTCTTTATCAGGTGTTCAGTGGCGAGATATCCCGTGCGACGGTTGTCGATTCCGACTAGGTCATATTTACTTCGTTGGGGGTAGGGCTCGAGGTCACGGTCGAGAAGTACCACAGGAATGCGAGCGCGATCGAAGGCTGCGACGATTCTGTGATTTGCCTGGTAACGGTTTGCGCTGAACTCCACGGGCGCAAAAAAGACTCCCGAAACCCTTTGAGCGATGTAGTGCTCACAAAGCTGCTCGGCGGCGCGCTCTTTCTCCTCCTCGTGAGAGACGGCATTGCCCCACAGCAGAGAGTGGTGCATGGCTTCCTGGGCTTCCATCATGCCTTTGCAGATAGCCTCGAAAATCTCGGTCTGGCCGAGCTCGGGAATTAACAGGCCAAAGACATGACTGCCGCTGTTGGTGTTCGACGAAACAAACGTCCCGGAGCCGACTCGACGCACGACAAGTCCCATTGACTGCAGTTCGTGCATGGCACGAAACACGGTCATGCGCGACGCACCGAAGCGGCGCACCAATTCGGCTTCACTGGGCAGGCGCTTGCCGGGCTTGTATCGGCCAGAGGCGATGTCGTCCTGAAGCTTTTCTAGGATTTGACGGTACTTATGGCTAGCCACTCGGTCTCCTGATTCCTCTGCTGGGCCACGCTGTCGCTAATCGCAGCAGGACAGCATACTCCGGTCTGGCTATGATTGCCATAGACAACTTCAAGGCATATTCAGGGCAATTGTCTTGACACGTTCAGAGCCGCAGTTCTACAAGTGTTGTGGATTCCTAATAGAGTCAGCCGCTGCGGTAAAACTGTCCCGTCACAAGTTCCGCTCGCCAAGGATGAAGGTTGAAGAATCAAGTCCAACTAATCACTTATGTGGATCGCCTTGCAGGTGATCTAAAAGGATTGCAGAGGCTGTTGGGCGGTCCGATGGCGGGATTGTTCGGCGGCGTTCATCTACTTCCCTTCTTCACGCCAATCGACGGAGCAGACGCGGGTTTTGACCCTGTGGAGCATACCGAAGTGGATGCTCGTCTGGGGGACTGGCACGCAGTCTGCGACCTGGGCCGAGGTTGTGAGATTGTCGCGGATCTCATTGTCAATCACATATCGAGCGAATCTCCCCAATTCAAAGATTATTCCAGCAAAGGGGCGAGTTCACGGTTTGCCGGTTTGTTTCTAACCTACGACCGGGTATTTCCCGCCGGGGCCCGCGAGGAAGATCTCCTGCGCATTTATCGTCCACGTCCGGGTCTTCCCTTCACGAACATCACCCTTCGTTCCGGGGACAAGCACCTCTTTTGGACGACATTCACGCCACAGCAGATCGACATCGACGTTCAGCACCCGGAAGGGCAAGCGTATCTGCAATCAATTCTTGGCCGTTTTCGGGACGCAGGCGTGCGCATGATCCGGCTCGACGCCGTCGGATACGCGATCAAGAAACCAGGAACAAGCTGCTTCATGATTCCGGAGACCTTCCAGTTCATCGCGGAGCTTACCGCACAAGCACACGCGCTTGGCATAGAAGTTCTGGTTGAGATTCACAGCTACTACAAGCAGCAAATTCAAATTGCGCAACAAGTGGATTGGGTGTATGACTTCGCGCTTCCCCCGCTGGTCCTGCATTCGCTTTTTGCGCGCAATGCCGAGGCACTCGCGCGCTGGCTTTCCATCCGACCGCAGAATTGCGTAACCGTGCTCGACACTCACGACGGTATTGGCGTCATTGACGTAGGCGCTGGCCCGCGCGGTGAAGCCGGCCTGCTTGCCCCGGCGGATATCGATCGCCTCGTCGAGACCATTCATGAGCAAAGCCAAGACCAGAGTCGAATGGCAACCGGTACTGCGGCGAACAATCTCGACTTGTATCAGGTTAACTGCACGTACTATGACGCCTTGGGTCGCGATGACAACCAGTACCTCATCGCCCGCGCTATCCAGTTCTTCGTGCCTGGCATTCCCCAGGTTTACTATGTTGGGCTGCTCGGTAGCACCAACGACATGGAATTACTCAAGCAGTCCCGGGTGGGGCGCGACATCAACCGGCATTACTACAATCCGGCCGAAATCGAAGGCGCGCTGAAAAAAGCGCTCGTGAGCAGGTTTCTAGAGCTCATACGCTTGCGGAATACTCATGCGGCTTTTGCTGGGCACGCACAAGTGGAAATCCCACGCGCCGACTCTCTCTCGATTGCCTGGAAGAACGGCTCTCATTGGGCGAAGCTCGACGTGGATTTGAAAGAGCCCCGGGCTACGGTCACTCATTCCGAGATCGCCGGTAGTTCGAACGTGGTGAGATGGGACTCACGAATCAACACCATTGCTCCGGAGGCAATGCGATGAGCGCTCCCACAACTGCGCGAAGCCTAACCGTGATCAAGTGGCTTACGTTCCTGATGTTCATGATGTTCGCGATGACCACCGATTCGGTCGGCGTCATCATTCCCGAGATCATCAAGGAATTTCACCTCAGCATGACCGTGGCCGGCGCCTTTCACTACGCCGACATGGCCGGCATTGCCTTCGCGGGTTTCTTCCTCGGGTATCTTGCTGACAAATTGGGACGCAAGAAGACCATTATCCTCGGCCTTGTGCTGTTCGCGCTCAACTCCTATTTGTTCGCAGTTGGCAGGGCATTCACGTTTTTCGTGCTGCTGCTTCTGATTTCCGGTGCTGCGATTGGCATTTTCAAGACTGGCGCGCTCGCGCTGATCGGCGACATCACCCGCTCCACGACTGAACACACGGCAACGATGAACACCGTCGAAGGCTTCTTCGCTGTCGGCGCAATCATTGGTCCGGCTATTGTTGCCCGTCTTCTAGCCGTGGGCACGTCGTGGAAGTGGCTCTATGTCATCGCGGGAACCCTCTGCGTTCTCCTGATCGTGGTCGCGACGCTGGTCCAGTATCCGCAAACGAGCACAACCGCGGAATCCGTGGATCTCAAGCGCACCTTGATGATGATGAAGAATCCGTATGCGCTTGGTTTTTCGGGACTCATATTTCTCTACGTCGCAGTTGAGGCTGCCATCTATGTATGGATGCCGACGCTACTAAGCGGCTATCACGGCTCGCTGCTGTGGGTGGCAACATATGCCATCTCCATCTTCTTCGTGCTCCGCGCCGCCGGAAGATTTATTGGCTCGTGGATGCTGGCCCACTTAAACTGGGCGGCGGTGGTCACCGTGTTCAGCTTCGCGATCCTGGCATGCTTCGTAATTTCTATGGTCGGCGGAATTGGAGTTGCGGTATTGGCATTGCCAGTGTCTGGCCTGTTTATGTCGGTGCTTTATCCGACTCTTAATTCGAAAGGGATCAGTTGTTTTAAGAAACCTGAACACGGCGCGGTGGCAGGCGTAATTCTGTTCTTCACCTGCATATCGGCTGTTGTCGCGCCGTTGGCAATGGCAGCAATCAGCGACCATTTTGGCGGTGCAAAATACGGCTTTCTGCTGGCCACCGGCTTCGCGGCGCTGCTGTTCATTTCCCTCTTGCTTAACTGGATCGTTAATCCGACGCGCGACCTTCTACACCGCCTCGACGTCACGGAGTACTCCACCGGTGATTCACAGGCTGCTGTTGGTGTGAACACAGCAAACTGAGTTGCTGAAGTTTGCAGCACAGGGATCCGCCATGGCCAATCACTTCGATATCCGCTTTGCTGTCACGCGACGCGAGTTCATTGCGTTGACGTCGGCGGCCCTGGCATCCACCGCGTTAAACGCTCAGACCACTTCAGGACTCGCGAACGACCGGCATCGCCCACGCTTTCACCTCATGCCACCATCCGCCTGGATGAACGATCCCAATGGGCCGCTTTTCTTGAGAGGTCAATACCATATGTTCTACCAGTACTCTCCTGTGATCTCGATCGCGGGACCGAAATATTGGGGACACGCGATCTCAAGTGATCTTGTTCACTGGAAGAACCTGGGCATCGCTCTCTCACCGACGCCGGGTGGCCCCGACAAAAACGGTTGCTGGTCGGGGTCCGCTGTGATCAATAACGGCACACCTACGCTCGTCTATACCGGAGTAACGTGGTCTGCGGAAACGGAGTTTGCCGAGCGAAAAAAAGGACAGGTACCTGAGCGGCAGATGGTCGCCGTTGCGGCCGATCCCAGGGATGAAAATCTGATCACGTGGACGAAGATTTCGCTGAACCCGGTCCTTGCCGCGCCTCCAGCAGGGATGAAAGTGGTTGGCTGGCGCGATCCGTGCCTTTGGAAAGAAGGCAACAGCTGGTACATGGTGATCGGGGCAGGCGAGGTCGGCAGAGGCGGCATGGCATTGCTTTACACGTCGAAGGACCTCAGAAACTGGACCTATCTCCACCCCTTAGCCGTTGCCAAACCTAATCCAGAGAGCCAGGATGCGTCGCGCCCATGGGCGTCTATGTGGGAGTGTCCCGACTTCTTTCTTCTCAACGGCAAACCGATTTTGCTCGTAGCGCGCGGCAATACTTATCTCACCGGGACATATGCCAATCATAAGTTCGATCAGCATTCAGACGGTCAAATTGATTTTGGCTCGGCGGCATACGCGCAGAAAACAATGCAGGACGAAAAGGATAGACGTATCTGGTGGGCTTGGATCCGCGAAAAGCGCACCACGGAAGCGCAAGCCGCGGCGGGGTGGGCAGGCGTGATGTCGCTTCCCAAGCTCCTGAAACTTCGTCCGGATGACAAACTGGGCGTCGAACCGGCAGAGGAGTTGAAGGTGCTGCGCCGCGCAAAGAGAACGATTGCGGATCAGAAGATCGCGCCAAATGGGCCCTTGCTTCTCAGAGAGTTCGACAGTGACTGCGCCGAGATCGAAGCGGAGATTGATCTTGGCGATGCACATCAGGCCGGCCTGCGCGTTCGCTCAACTCGCGATGGCAGCGAGCAGACGCTGATCGGTTACGACCGCGATACCAAGAAATTGTTTTGCGACACAAGCGCTTCCAGCAGCGATCCTGAGACGAAGGTTGCACCGCCGCTTCGAGGTCGCGGCATGGAGGGTGGCTCTATCAAGTTGCAGCACGGCGAAACTCTGCGGCTACGCATTTACCTCGATGCCTCAGTTATCGAGACATTCGCGAACGGCAGGGCTTCCCTCACGGACCGCGTATATCCTTCAAGTGCCGAGAGCCTTGGCATCGGACTCTTTGCCAAAGGTGGCACGGCTCGTTTACGATCCGTGACTCTGTGGGACCTGGCTCCAATCTCCACCGACCGCTTCACGTCCGGGGCTGAGCTGTTTCGGGTTTGATGTTCGCGATTGGTGGGATCGTTCAGTGTGACGTTCTATTTGTTGCATCACCTCCTATGAATCTCCGCATGTTCTTCTGGTCGCTGACCGCAGCACTGGCAGGTTTTCTATTTGGCTTCGATACCGTCGTGATCTCGGGATTTCAGTGAGCACTATTCGATTGTTCCCGCCTGCATTGTTGCCTTTATTGCGGCACATGCTGTCGGCCAGGGCGCCGTGATTTGGGTATTCATCTCCCGAAATCTTTCCTAATCGCCACCGCCCCGAAGGCCAGAGTCTCGGCAACTTCACCCACTGAATCTTTGCCGCGCTTCTCACGACGTTATTCCCAAAGATGGCCTCGTCTCTGCCTTCGGGCTACGCGTTTTCATTCTTTGCAGGAATGATGTGCCTACAGCTCTTGTGGGTAAAGACGATGGTTCGCGAAACCAAGAACGTGCCGCTCGAAGAACTACAAAAGGAGCTCGCTCTGAAATGAGACGAGAATCTATCCTCATCGCGTATCGTGTCCAGTAAGGGTTTTCCTTGGCGAGCGTCGCCTGCTATAAAGAATTCGGGATATTTTCGCGAGGTCTCCCTGTTGCGTAACAATACGAAGAAGTTCACATCTGTAACTCGTCACTCGAACATTCTGGATGGCCGGCCTGGCTTTCGGCTCAGCAGCACCTGGGGGCACGTTGCAGTTCTTGAAGGTGGCGGACACATTTGCGAATTAGTTTTGAATGCTGCTGGAGGGATTAACCCACTTTGGAAGCCGAAGTGGAAAACGATAGACCCTTCAAGATACAAAACTTCCACACACGGTCGCATTTTCGGTCCCCTGCCGGAAGGAAGGCTGCTCGCAGGCATAGCGGGTCACAGCATTAGCTTCGATTTCTTTGGACCGCCGTCGGGGGAGGAGATCGCTGCCGGCCACAGCACACACGGAGAGGCTCCAGTTGTGAAATGGCGGCGCAGGCATCCCAAGAAGTCAGCACAAAACAGACTCGTTTATGGCGCCGATCTACCTCTAGCGCAGATACGCTTGGAGCGTGCACTCTCTCTCGACTGCGAACAACCGATCATTTACTGCGAAGAAACCGCGACCAACCTCGCGACGTTTGATCGACCGATTTCATGGAATCATCACGTAACGTTTGGTCCGCCGTTCTTAGAACCTGACGTGACTCTTTTTGACATGCCTGCGACCCGCAGTAAAGTGTGCCCTTCAACCTTTAGCAAGAACATGGCTCTCCATCCTGACGCCGAATTTCTGTGGCCGAATGCACCAACAAAGACGGATGGCTCTTTGAATCTTCGAGTCAGCAAGAATTCGAAGTACGGTCACTACACGGCTCATCTATTGGACCCAGCTTTGAAAACTGCTTTCATCGCAGTGTCCAATCCACGCATGCGACTGCTGGTCTTATATGTGGTCAATCGAAGTGAGTACCCATGGGTGGGGAACTGGGAAGAATCCTACAATCGGAAGCATGTACCTTGGAAAGGACGCGAATTCTGCCGAGGATTCGAATTCAGCAGCACTCCTTTTCCTATTCCGCGGCGCGAAACGATCGCCAATGGTCCGCTGTTCGGGGAATCCACGTACAAGTGGCTGCCAGCACGAAGCAGTAGATCCTCGAAATACGTGATCGCCTTGATTGAAGTGTCACACGATTTTGCTGGTGTCGCTTCTGTCACAACCAATTCCGATTCGATTGCGGTCCATGAACACGACAATGGGCGAGTCGTGCGTCTTCGCTTGCCAGTCTTTCTTCGAGCTTGATGATTTAGCGCAAATCGTGCTTCCGTCCGCAGCCCCGAGGCAAACTTGGGAAGGATGCTGGCCCTGCGACGGCGATACCAGCCATCTCGCCAGGAATTTGCCGGGTCGGGGAGAGGCCAAAGTGTCCAAGCATATCGCCTAGCCACGGCGATACCACAATCTCGCCAGAACGTTGCCGGATTGGGGCGGGAGGCCAAAGTTTTCGAAGATGTTGCTTCGCTGAAGCGATGATCGAAAACTGCATGGCAGGGCTCCTCGCAGAAGCTTTAGGGTGATACCAGTGATACCGTTTTTCATGAAAATCAGGCGAATTAGGGAAACTGTGGAAACAGGAGCGTGAATTCAGAATGCACTTGAAAGCCGCATAAACACTAACTAAAATGGCTATGTGCAGGAATCACCAGCACTTGGCTGAAAAGGGCGAAAACGAATCCCTCCCTCTCTGCCAGTACTTTGAAATCGATACCGGCAAATTTGCACTCCTGTTTTATTCGAACTCCACCTGGCATGAGACTTACGCCGCCGTTGTTAAGAGGAAGAGGTAAGTCGAAGGCCATTTCGCTCCACCTGGAAAACGATCTAACGACGCAGGCCCGCCAATTCCAGGCTGCGCTACTCCCAAGCGGTCTCCGACTGGAGACTAAAGGAACAAAAAGCAAATCTGCCGGTATTGTTTGTCTGTGTCCAACGGAGTTGCACATTAGCGTCCATTGACACTTACCGATCACAGACTTGTCCCCAAACCGGGGTTCAGATGTTCGCCTACAATGAATCCGTCTCTGCATTAAACTACACGCACCGAAGTGAGCGCAGCGTCGGATTACAGCCAACGCCCATTTATTTGGAGACAAGCATGGATGAGCCGGAACGAAGAACGGATCGTCGGACATTTCTATCACGGTCAGCCGCAACGCTTGCGGGAGCCGCGTTATCCAGCACGGCGTCCTCATACGGGAGAATTCTGGGGGCGAATGACCGAATAGCGCTCTGCCATGTGGGGAACGGTAGCCGGGGAAGCGACCTGGATCTGATCGTTTCCAAGCTCGCATCAAGTCACAACGTGGAAATGAACTCGGTTTGCGACTTGTGGCGTCACAACCGCGAAAAAGCTGTTGTCACCAACACCAGGTACTACAATCGTTCGCCGCGCGCATTTCAGCACATTGAAGACGCGCTCGCTGAAAAGCAGATTGACGCCGTAATTCTCTCGACGCCCGATCACTCGCATTCTCCACTACTGAAAATGGCGGCCGATGCCGGCAAGGATGTCTATGTCGAGAAGCCGATGGGAAATGTCCTCGAAGAAGCCAAGGCCGCTCGCGACGCCGTACTCCAAAACAAACTAGTCGTGCAGGTGGGGACTCAGCACCGCAGCGAACCCTACCAGATTGCGGCCCACGACCTGGTGCAGAGCGGAGTGCTCGGCGACGTAACCAAAATCGAAATGGTGTGGAACTATCACGGTCCGAGATGGCGCGGTCGCCCAGAGACGAAATCAATTCGCGAGGAGGACACTGACTGGCGAAAATTCTTGCTCAACAAACCGTATCGCCCGTTCGATCCGCAGGTCTACTGCGAATTTCGGCTCTACAAAGAATTTTCGAGCGGCATCCCCGATCAGTGGATGAGCCACGGGATCGACCTGGTTCACTGGTTCATGAATGACAGTTTTCCGAAATCGGCGGTCGCTCACGGCGGCGTCTTTGCCTGGCACGACGGGCGAGAGAATGCCGATACCTTCCAAGCATTGTTGGAGTATCCCAAGGGATTTCTGGTGAGCTATTCAACTAGCTTTGGGAATGATGCTCCAGGGTTCACGCGCTTCATGGGCAAGAAAGCAACCCTCTTCAACTTTGGCGGCGAGGGCAGCCCGCGGTATCAGCTGGTCGAAGAGAAGGGCACGCACGAAGACAATCCAGACATCGACAAGAATAGAACTTCGAAATACGTGTTGCTGCCGGGCGAAACCACGCTCCCGCCGATGGGCATTGACGACCTGACACTTGGCCACATGGCAAACTGGTTCGAATGCATGCGTTCGCGCGAGCAACCGCATTGCACAGTGCGCGAGGGCTTTGCACACTCTGTCGCCTGCATGATGGTCACAGAGGCGTACTGGTCGGGCAGGAAGCAGTATTGGAACGCGTCCACTGAGACGTTCTCCGATCGGGGACCAGCAGCGTAAAACCGCTTCATTGCGCGAGATAGCGAAGCGTCTGCTCCACCAGCGCAGCGGTGGGCGCATAAGGATCTCCTGGCTCGTCGAACTCCATGGAGCAGTACCCACGGTAGCCGGTCGCCTTCAGAATCGCGAAGGTCTTCCGCATGTCAATGCTGAAGCGCTTGCCATTATCGTCGACTTCTCCATCTTTCACGTGGCAGATGCAGTAGGCGTGATGGAACATGGCCTCGACTGCCCGGTAGTTGAAGTCCGCGTTGCCCGTCATCATCGAATTTGCGAAGTCCGGAAGCGCGTGTAGAAAAGGGTGGTTCACCGCTTCAATTACTTTCACCACGAAGAATGCGTCTTCGCTCACCAAGTCATCGTTTTCGAGATTCACGACGACGTTCTTGCTGCTCGCGTAGCCGACCACGTCGACCAGACTTTCCGCGGCGAGGTGGATATCCGGCGACGAATCCTTGGCGCGTCTGATGTGTGCGCGAATGCTGGGGCAACCGATCTGCACAGCGACGTCGACAAATGTTTTTGCATGGGCAATTGCGCGTTTTCGGGCGGCGAGATCGCGGTCGTAGAAACTGTGGTCGCCATCGACAGCAATGTCCACAGCTTTGGCATTGGCTAAGCGTAATGCTGCACGAAATTGGACGAGATATTCGTTCTCAAGTGAGCTGAAGTGCCGGCTCAGCGGTTCGATGTTGTGAACGTTAAACTTTTTGACGACCTCGACGGCGAAGTCTTTAAGGTCCATACCGGGAAGCTTTGGATCACGATCGCGATTTCCAGGGGCGTTAATGTATGCGCGAAACGGGTACGAGGCCACGGAAATGCGGTCGCGCGGCGCAGTCGGAAAATCAATGTGTGGTGGCGCGTCGGCAAACGCCGGGCGACTGATTCCGCCGATCACAATACCGGCAGCGAGTGCCGACGCATTGGCCATGAATTGACGTCGGTTGATCAGGCTCATACCTGACGGGGATTATAGCCTGAGGTTCGCATCGCTGAGTTGGCGGGAATTACATGTGACGAAGTTCCCCTAGGGAGCCGCAATCAGCTTGCAAAACAGAAGCTCGAAACTGAAGACATAACTCCCTACGCAGACAGTGGCCTCTCGGCAAAGCCATCAGCCTGATTGTCGAAATCAATCGCGTAGGCTACTTACGCGTCACCTTGTTGGCCAGTTCCCGCCAGGTGATCAGCTTAACGTTCTCTTGAGCCAGAATCTGGCGAAATTGATTGCTGCTGAAAAAGTCGAAATCGCGCTGCCTCCAACCCGAACCCCACGTTGACCGCTCCCTCGTGGCCGCGCGCAGTTCCTCATCGTCAAAACCGGGATGGATGACGAATTCAGTCACGCCAGGTTTCAAGTTTTTCAGCGCCGAAATGTAAAACTCAGCCCATTTTTCCGGCAGAACCTCGGGTCCGATCGTGACCGTATGGTCAAGAACTATGTCATCAGGACCAAGGCTCGCCTCCAAATAAGGATGATCCGCGAACCAATCTCTGGTTACGAAAACCGGCAACTTGTACTCATGAGCCACTCGTACCATAACGTCGAATAGGTCCTTGCCATTCACAATTAGCCGGTATTGATGGGAATCGAGATGGGTCGGGCGAACGCCCATAGCAAGCGCACGTTCAATCTGGGCGCGTAATTCGATCTCGACCTCCTTCGGGTTGATGTGCTGGTTTTTGTCCCAGTCATGATGGAAGTATCCGTTTTCGTCTAAAAGACTTGGCACTTTGTCAGCGGGAGCTACCGGACCCCAACGGTAATAAACTCGCTCGCTGGTTAACGTGAGATGCAGTCCGAAGTCTGCTCCAGGATGCGACCTGGCGTAGTCAGCGATCTCGGGGAACCATGGGCAAGGCACCATCAGACTCGCAGAGTTGATCGAGCCAGCCTCCAGGGCTTTGATCGCTGCGGCATTCACCGCATGAGTTTCACCAAGATCGTCGCCATGGATGATGACTAGCTTCGTGCCAGAAGGGTATCCCAGGCGGTCCGCCAGAGTTTGCGCAGACATTGTCATCGGAGAAACAGACAGCAAGGAACCAAGGATCAACAAGGGGAATGTGACCTTGTCGCGCTTCTCAAGCCGATTGCCATATGCCATATGGCAATAACTTTACTGCGGAGGTCGAGGAACGATCCAGATCAATATTGAGGGCGATTATGCTCATTGCTCAGCCGGATTGATTTGCGCCTCCAAAGTCTACTCGGGCCTGGGATCCGACATTGTTTATGGAATCATTACACTCAGTGACGATCCATGAAGTGATAAGGTCGATGCAACTGATTCGAGCCTCACTAGAAGCCGTGGACTGCGCTGTTTGTAATCGGGGTAGTTGTTGACGATGGAGAAACTTCGCCAGTTGAGTTCGACGGATATTGCGGCGAGTCTGGAGTTGTCGGTGTTCGCGGGGTGGAACCAGACAGCCGAGGATTGGCGCATGCTGCTGCGGCTCGATCCAGAAGGATGCTTTGGGTTGGAGGTAGAAGATCGGCTAGTTGCGACGACAACGCTGATCTGCTACGGGAAGCAACTGGGATGGATCGGGATGGTGTTGACGCATCCTGAGTTTCGCGGCCGCGGATTTGCAAAGAGATTACTGGAGCACGTGCTCCAGCGCGCGGATGCCGCAGGCATTTGTACGTTGAAGCTGGACGCGACCGATCAGGGCAAACCGCTGTATGAAAAGTACGGGTTCAAGACTGAGCAAGCGGTAGAGAGGTGGGGCGGCGAATGCGCTGAAGTCGGGGCAGCAGGTTCCCTCGACCTTGAAGGTGTGGGCGTATTGGATACCAAAGGGTTCGGAGTCGATAGAAGTGTTTTGCTGCAGGCGCTGGCTTCGCGAGGAAGCTGCATTTGTAGTGGAGGTGGGTTCTTAATGACGCGGACTGGAAGATCGGCCGCCTATCTTGGGCCCTGCGTAGCGCGTGATGTGAAAACTGCAAGGGATTTGTTGTCCCAGTTGTTCCAACGGCGGCGGGAAGTCAAGGCCGCCATCCAATCCCGGCAACCCGAAGTGAGGCAATGGTATTGGGATCTTCTGCCGGACAACAAAGCCGCGATAGAAATCGCTAACGAACTGGGATTTACGCCGAAGCGTCAGTTGACGCGGATGGTTCGCGGCGAGGGCTTTCGCGGACAAGATGGGCTCGTGTATGCGATTGCCGGCTTTGAGATTGGCTGAAAAACAGGTTCGGGGGCCGTTTATCGCATTTCGGCTGCTACCGAAGCCAAGCGTCTAGATTTTCGCGAATGAAGGTGCCGTCTGGAATGCAAAGCTCGGGATACGTGCTGCATATCCTGTCGAGTTCTTCACTCTGGCCGGGAGATAAATCTTCATTCGGATCGAGACACCAGCGGCCTTCGAGCAAGCCTTGACGGCGAAGAATTTCGTGAATGCCGGAGACGCACCCGCGGAAATCGTTGCGCGTGTCAAAGACGGCAGAATTCATGTCCGTGACCTGGGCAGCGATGGTCAGCAGCGTCTTCATGATGGACGCGTCTTGCCTCGGGTCTGAGGTAGCTTGCTTGATGCAGTTAACCAGTGCGACTGCGCGTCGTGTCCACACGGCCCAGTGACCTAACAGGCCTCCCACAATGCGGGCATGCTTCCCGCGGAAATCAAATTCCGTAAGCAGGTCGGCAACGATGTTGTCGTCGTTGCCGGTGTAGAGCGCGACCTCGTCGGTCCGACCGCTTTCGACTACAGCTCGTACGACATCGAGCGTCTGATAGCGGTTGAAAGGCGCGATTTTGACTGCAACCACGTTCGGACTCCCTACGAACTCGCGCCAGAATTCGTAAGAAAGAAGGCGCCCTCCGACAGCCGGCTGCAGATAAAAGCCCACGATAGGGATGATGGAGGCAATTGCACGCGTGTGATCGAGCAGCGATGGAACTGAAGCTTCGCGGAGGGCCGCGAGGCTGAGCAGGGCGGCATCGTATCCAAGAGATTTGGCGAGTTCGGCTTCGTCGGTGGCCTGCTTCAGCTTTCCGCAGACGCCGGCGATTTTCACAACGTCGTGCTTGCGAGCCTCTTCGGCAGCAAGTTCCAGCACTGGACGCAGCAAGTTGTATTTGGGATCGCGGATGGCGAACTGGGTTGTGTGAACTCCCACAGCGATTCCGGTTGCACCAGCGGCCAAATAGTAGCGCGTGAGTGCACGCTGGCGCCGTTCGTCGAGCTTACGTTCACGGGTGAGTGCGAGCGGATGCGCGGGAATCACCAAGCCTCTCCGGAGTTCAGCGCCGATCTGCATCAGAACTTTCCGTCCTGGACTTCAAAGTGGGTGGGCTTATTGAGAAGCGCGCCGTTGTGCGTGATCCAATGAGCGACCCAGTCAATCAGTTGATCTGGAGATACAGTGGCTTTGCCGAATAGAGTCTCGGCGTTGGCGGCATTGCTCAGCAGGGCTTCTCCTGATTCTTGTCCGCTGAAAACGGGCTCAACTCCGAAGCGCTTGCCAAATTGATTGGCCACATCTCGAACGGCGAGGGTTTCGCGACCAGTGAGATTAAGAACAAACGGTGGAGACTGGCAATGCGCGAGCGAGCGCAGGGAGACGGAGTTGGCATCACGCTGCCAGATGACATTTACATATCCCATGCTTACGTCAACCGGTTCGCGGTTGAGAACCTTTAGCGCGATATCAACCAGGACACCATATCGGAGTTCGACAGCGTAGTTCAGACGTACGATCGTGACTGGCGTACCCCATTTCGCGGAGCCGTACTCGAACATTCGCTCGCGGCCCACTGCGGATTGCGCATATTCACCAATCGGGGCGACAGGAGTTGATTCCGTTGCGCCTCCGGAGCCCACGGGAACGAGCGGGTAAACATTACCGGTGGAAAACGCGACGATGCGTGAATCGCGAAAGCGCTCAGCGATCAAGCCAGGCACAAAAGTGTTCATAGCCCAAGTGAGGTGCTCGGAGCCGCTAGTGCCGAATTTGCGCGCGGCCATGAAGATGACATTGGGAACATTCGGCAATTGAGCTAGAGCACACGGTTCGAGCAGATCACATATGACGGTTTCGACACCGGATCTTTCGAGATCGCAACGGACCTGCATATCGGAGAAACGTGCGACGGCGATCACGCGCTTCCTCAGCCCGGCTTCACTGATGGCGCGGGCAGCGAGCCGGCATAAGCTGGGGCCCATCTTACCCGCGGCTCCAAGAACAATAATGTCGCCATCCAGCGAGGAAACCGCCGCGACGTCCTCGGCGGACGGAGCAGAAAGATGATCTTCGAGTTGGTCAACCGTATCGATAAGCGGCAGGGACGTCATGTTGGACATAGTGTCGGCAAGCTTCCGGTTTCGCGGCGGCGTGTGTTAGTCTATCGCACATTCCTTTCTTTTAGTTGCGAATTGTGTCGTTTTGACTCCGGAAAGGAAAACGCGAGGAACCAGTGCATCTGACCATCTTCCCTGACAAGAAATCCTTGGCTGAAGCAGCTGCAACCCAAGCCGTCAGAATCATTCGAGAGGCAATCGCCGCGCACGGTTGCGCGCGAATCATTGCAGCAACAGGAGCTTCGCAGTTTGAGTTTCTGGACAAACTCACGAAGGTGCGTGATATCGCGTGGGAGCGAGTCGAGATGTTTCATCTGGATGAGTACATTGGCATTCCGGCGGAGCACCCGGCAAGTTTTCGTCGATATTTGCGTGAGCGGCTGATCGAGAAGACCGGGATCAAGTGCTATCACCTGCTGGACGCGGAACGCGATCCCGAAGGCGCAATAGCGCAAGTTGCGGCAGAGATTCGCAAAGCGCCCATTGATGTATGTTTCGTCGGCGTTGGGGAGAATGGCCATCTCGCATTCAATGATCCTCCCGCAGATTTTGAGACGGAGGAGGCGTACATCATCGTAGAACTCGATGAGGCGTGCCGCAGACAGCAACTAGGGGAAGGATGGTTTGCGAATTTGGACGAAGTCCCGCGTCGTGCGATTTCGATGACCGTGCGGCAAATTTTGAAATCCAAGCAAATCATTTGCGTTGTCCCGGATGCGCGCAAGGCCGATGCCGTGGCGAAGTGTTTTCAGGGGGAGGTCAGTCCGTTGGCGCCGGCATCGATCTTGCGGACCCATGAAAATGCAGTTGTTTATCTGGATAAGGATTCTGCGAGATTGCTGGGGCCAGGCGCCACGGAAGCAAGGGCTGGCTAACCCTGCTTCGCGCTATATCTTTCGCGCGGCTATGCCCATGGGTCAATCATATTTCGCGAACCAACCCCTCGTTGGTTGCCTTCGTGTTTCTTATCAGCACCAGGACCAACACCATTCCAATGAATGGAATCAGGCCAGCGATGATGACAATTGGGTCAAAGACGTGTGTGGCCATACCCTGCCGCAGGTCTGAGTAGTGCCCAATCAGTTCGAAGGCGATAATCGTTCCGATGCCGGATCCGGTGCCGCCGAATCCGCTTACACTGGCCACTGACCCGCTTTCAAATAGATCTGCGGGAAGGACGTTAGCGATTGTGCTGAAGGCGGCGTATGAAAATGTGGCGAGCGCAAACAGCAACGTGATCACATAGAGATTTGTCGTAAAGATTGTGGGAATGAGCAACATGACGCCTATTCCCCCGAAGATGACGACAGCCTTTCGCGCTCGACCGAGCGACCATCCGCGCTTGATAAGCCATCCTGAGGTAATGCCGCCGGAGAAGTTGCCAAGGTCGGCGGCGATGAACGGCACCCAGATAGCGAGAATGCCGTTGCGTAAATCAATGCCCTTCGCAACGAGATAAATCGGAAACCAGTCTGTAATGAAGAACCAGACCGGATCAGTGAGAGTGCGCGCTACGATTGTGCCCCACGTCTGCGGCAGCCTCAGAAGGTCGCGCCAGCGCCGGCGTGGCGAGATCGACGTTTCCAGATCGCGTTTGTCCTCGGCCAGTAGTGCGCGCTCTGAGCCGGTAATGTTCGGATGCGAACCCGGTGACTGGTAAATCTTTCGCCAAAGAATAATCCAAATGAAACCGAGAAGACCTGGGACAATGACGGCAGGTCGCCACCCCCAGCGGAAGTAAATCGAGAGAACGATAAATGGCGCGATGGCACCACCGACAGAAGAGCCGCTGTCGAAGAATGCAGTGGCGAGACCGCGCTCCTGCTTGGGGAACCACTCAGAGACAGCCTTAGTGGCGGCAGGCCAATTCGCGGATTCGCCGGCGCCGAGGAGAAATCGAAAAAGGGCGAAGCTGTAAAGTCCTCTGGCAAGTGGCGTGAACAGTGACACGAGTGAATAGCAGGCGACGGTCAGAGTAAGCCCGCGGCGAGTGCCAATACGATCCATAAGGCGTCCGAAAACTGTCTGTCCTATGGCGTAGGCGATACGAAACGCGATGACTATGTATGCATAGTCCGTGTTCGTCCAGTGATACTGAAGCTTAAGATATGGCGCTAGTAGCGAGAGCGTCTGGCGATCAAGATAGTTGATGATCGTTGAAAGGAACAGAACTGCGGCGATCCACCACCGGAGATGAGAAATGGTTCGGCGCACGGCGGGTGGCGCGGTGAAGGTCATGATTTCAGTATCAGCGGTTGCGTTCGCAGCAACGTCGCCAGTTTAAACTCCCTTTCGCCAGTTGGGGTCGTCGTTGTGGCGGACTTCGACGTTGATTGAGCCGTCAGAGTTCAGTGGTTGCTCGCAGGCCCACGCGATTGGCTTCATCACTCCGGGCCGAAGTTCGAGTTGAGCCGAAAGTCGCAGTACACCGGCGAATCCTTTGGGCAAAACGAAAGCGCATTCGCGCGTGCCGCCCCCGTGTGGTTGGCCCGGATCTAGCGCGCCATTCATCTTCAATCCGGTTTGCTGATTTTCGATCGTGAGCCACAGAATACCCGGCACGCCGGCGACGCCCCGATTGGCAACGCCGACGATCAACTCGGAAGTACCGTAACGCTTACGCTGCCAGACCCACGCAGGCCGTAGGCGATAGCCAAGATTTGTCTGAAGACCTTGAAACCCGCGCGGATATCTTTGGTTGTACGTGCGGAGATTGTCGGATTCGGTCCACAAGGACCAGTAGTTGGATCGCAGGTCGAGGTTGTGGAGCAGGTAGTTCTCCATCTCATTTACGCCAGCCGAATCAACTTTGAGTTTCGCAATGTCGTATTGGCGGAAGTATCCGTCTTCGAGAATCGCAGCCAGCCAAGGCGGCCGATTGGCGATCTGATCGATCTGAATAGGCTCCTCAATGATGATGCTGTCTGAGCGGAGCCACGCACCTCCGCGCATGGCGAGGTCAATGATGCGACGATTGCCAACGTGACTGATGTCCGGCTGCGTATTCACCGCCAATGGGGTTTTCTTCCAGGCGTCGATCTGCTCCGTGGTCATTTCGATAAAAGTGCGTTCGGCGGTGGCGTAATCCGGGAACGGACTCGGCAGGTTGCTGGTGTGGCCCTCGCCCCAGAATCCGTACTGCATGATGTCCATCCATTCGATCAGACGATTGCCATCGAATTCTGCAGCGAGAAGCTGATTGAGTTCCGTGAAGGCACTGCGAAATCCAGGGTGATCGTAGCGCGGCTCAACGAATTCGCGGTTCTCGCGCTTGGCAAGGTGGCCGATGCTGACCAGGGGAACGCGCGACCGCAGAAACTCGGGGAGCGAAATCTGCTGAGGCTGGAATTCCGGATTGGAGAGCTGGATCCGAAAGGCGACGCGAAGACCGTGGCGTTTCGCGGCGTCGAGCGTCAGCGGCCAGACCGGATCGAGATCCAAGCGCCCAGGGCGCGACTGCACATTGCGCCAGTCGCAGCGGATGTAGAGTACGTCAACGAAGGGAAGCGATGCGAGCTGCTCGATCTCATCTTCCAGCTTACGCTTGCCGGAGCGCACCGCGAGCCCAGGACCGTTCTCTTCCCACGTGTAGCCGACCAGGCCCAGTCCGGGATTGCGAAGCGGTTTTTCTGAAGGTGACGTAAACAGCGCAGTGCGCCAGCCTTCATCCTGCTCGATGTCGAAGGGGCCTTGATCAAGGCGCTTGCGGACCGGAAACGCAGGTGAAATATTTCCACCCGAACAATCCTGTGCCGTGGCGATTGCGGGCGTAGCGGCGGCGATCAGAGCCGCGCTCTTGAGCATGGATCGGCGATTCATAGCATTCGACCGTGCGGAACACTTAGTCGTTGACAACAATTGCACTCGTGCCGCAAAGTGTGAAAGAAAAGATATCGAAAGCAAAAGAAAGAATCAAATGCATAGGGTCGCAGCTGGATTTTGCTTTTTTTTACTTCTCCCGTTGAGTTTTGCTGCAGGCAGGCCCGGAGATTTCGTGCCAATAGGTCCGGGAGGTGGCGGAGCGATGTTCAATCCCGTCATCAGCCCGCACGATGCCAATACCGTTCTGATCTCGTGCGACATGACGGGGTCGTACATCACTCACGATGGCGGGCAGACCTGGCGGATGTTCAATTTGCGCGGCGTTGTGAAATATTTTGCTTTTGACCCGGTCGACCCAAAGACGATGTATGCAGGCAACCAAGGGCTATGGCGAAGTACCGATGGGGGCGAGACGTGGAAGTTGCTTTATCCGCAGCCTTCGGCGCTCAGGGGCGTAAAGATGAATTCCGACCATGCAGATGAAACGCTGATCGCCGAACCCAATCCGCTGGGCACGATTGTGGCCCTCGCAATTGATCCCGACGACCATCGGGTCCTGTACGTGGCGGCAGGAAAGAGTCAGAGCTTCTCGCTCTTCATGTCACGGGACTTTGGAGGTACCTGGCAGGAATTGAATCGACTATCCGAAGAGCCGAGGCGAATCTGGATTGACTCGAAATCGACGAAGGGTGCCCCGACAATTTACCTCGCAGGAAAGCACGCAATTGAAGTGAGGACCTCTTCGGGGTTCCAAGGTCTTCCGGCTCCCTTCGAACTTACCGATGTGTCACTCGGATTCGCCGCAGACGGAAAGCCGACGATGTACGCCGCGTCGCCAAAAGGCTTGTTCGTTTCACGTGACGGTGGCGCGAACTGGAGCGAAAGTAGGCTACCAGGAAGCGGTGCGAAGTTTCGCACCGTGGCCACGAGCCTTCGCCATCCGGAAATTGCCTACGCATCCTACAACCAGCTAACTGAAGACAATGAAATCTTGAACAAACTTCGCGGGCGCTCCGGCGATTGGTTCGGCGTGGCGAAGACCATCGATGGCGGCAAGAGCTGGCAATTGGTATGGAAGGAATCAAGCAAGGCAGCGCCAAACGTTCACGACGCCTGGATCACAGAACGGCTCGGGCCTGCATGGGCAGAGAATCCGTTGGAACTCGGCGTCGCCGAGCAAGACCCGAACTTGGCATACGGAACGGACTTCGGTCGCACCATGAAGACGAGCGATGGTGGCGCGAACTGGACGGCAATGTACTCGCGGAAAGTTCCCGGAGGCGAGTGGACAACAACCGGACTAGACGTGACTACAAATTACGGAGTTCACTTCGATCCTTTCGATTCGAACCGGCAATTTATTACTTACACCGATATCGGCCTTTTTCGCAGTGAAGACGGCGGGAAATCGTGGCAGAGTTCCACATTCGGCGTTCCCGAAGCGTGGTTAAACACGACATATTGGGTGCTATTCGATCCGAAGATCCGTGGGCGCATGTGGAGTGTAAACAGCGGCACCCACGATCTGCCGCGACCAAAGATGTGGCGGCACACTTCCGAGCTTACATACAAGGGCGGGGTCTGCCGGAGCGATGACGGCGGGAAAACGTGGACAAAATCGAACGACGGAATGGAAGAAACTGCGGCGACTCACATCATCCTTGACCCAAACAGTTCGCCCGAGGCACGCGTGCTCTATGTGGCGGCTTTCGGAAGAGGAGTCTACAAAAGCACGGATGGGGGAAAAAGTTGGACGCTGAAGAACAACGGAATCACGCAATCAGTCCCGCAGGCGTGGCGGCTGGTAATGGATTCCGGAGGAACGCTCTACGCTGTGCTCGCCCGACGCTCAGAAGATGGAAACATTGGAAACGATGGCGACGGGGCAATTTATCGCTCGCGTGATGGAGCGGAGCACTGGGAACGGATAGCGCTGCCGAGTGGCGTGAACGGTCCGAATGGGCTGGCAGTCGATCCCGATAATCCGCAACGGCTCTATCTCGCGGCTTGGGCCAGGGCCGCAGGTATGCACGGTGACGGCGGTGGAATTTTCCTGTCTGAAGACGGCGGCAAAACCTGGCGTCAAGTGCTTGATCGCGATCGCCACATTTACGATGTCACCATCGATCCGCGGAATTCGAACGTTCTATACGCCTCGGGATTTGAGTCGTCTACCTGGAGGTCGACGAACAGCGGCGAGCGCTGGGAGCGAATACCAGGATTTAATTTCAAGTGGGGTCACCGCGTCATACCTGATCCACAAGATGCGAACGCGATTTACGTGACCACGTTCGGCGGTAGCGTATGGCATGGGAAAGTGAATGGCAAGGCGCAACCGGTGGACATTGCGACTCCGGAACTCGAGCCGGGCACTCAGAACGATGGACTTGGGTCAGATGTTCCGAAATAACTTTTCCTCCGTGTTTTCTTTTCTTTGCTATAGTTGCTTTTCGTTTCATGCAAGAAGGGGCCCTGGAGTTGTCGGATGTTAAGCGCATTGCTGGCTGACCAGAGCTGGGTTAAGGGTTTGGCGCAGAGCCAGCCCAAAGCTGCCGCACTGCTATCCCGCTCAGACACTGAACAAATCCGTCTCGGATACTTTCATACCCTGCGGGAAATTTATCAGCAGCCCATAACCTGGTTGAACACCGCCGAAAAGATGATCGCGAGCGCACCCGAACTGCGCGAATGCGTTCGCGGAATTCAGGCCTTGGTCTTAACCGGTTCTGGAAGCTCCGAATTTGCCGGCCACTGTGTTCGGGCGGCATTGAGGCGTGAACTGGATGTGGTTACGGAGGTGATCGGCGGAGGCACTCTGCTGGCCTACGGTGAAGCCGCGGTTCCTCCAGGTAGGCCACTGTTAGCCGTCTCCCTCGCGCGGTCTGGTGATAGTCCGGAGAGCATAGGAGCAATCTCGCGCCTGCTCGAGAATCAAAGCGAAATTCGACACCTGGTTCTCACGTGCAATCGAGAAGGTCGCGTGGCTGATACCTTTCGAGAGCATCCTGACGCCCACGTCATTCCACTTGATGATGCGACCAACGATCGCAGCCTGGTTATGACCAGCAGCTTCACCAACCTGGTGTTGGCGGTTCGCTGTCTTGGGATGATTGATTCGCTGGAACGATATCGTCACATTGTAGTGAAGCTCAGTCAGGCTGCAAGTGACTTGTTGCGGTCACACCTCGGGACAGCCGCAAAAATCGCCGCGATCAACTTTCGCCGCGCAATCTATCTCGGCAGCGGACCTCGATTAGGATGCGCGCGTGAATCAGCTTTGAAAATGCTGGAGATGACCGCGGGCTCAGTGGCGACCTTGTGCGACTCGTATCTTGGATTCCGCCATGGTCCGATGAGCTTTGCGCACTCCGACACCTTAATCGTCTGTTTCTTATCTTCTGATCCGATACTTCGTGCCTATGAATGCGATCTGCTGGGTGAAATCGACGACAAAGGTCTTGGTTTGATGAAGGTAATTGTTGGCAGTTTCGTGCCCACCGAGGCTGCCCGTAAGAATGATGTCATCATTGAGTGCTCGGGATTGAGCGAGATTGCAGACGACGACAGCACCTTAATTCACGTAATTGTTGGACAGATGCTTGCATTCTTTCGCTGCCTCGAGCAAGGGCTCCGTCCAGATTCGCCGTCCGAAAATGGTGTTATCAATCGCGTGGTGCAGAGTTTTAAGCTCCACCTGCCGCACAATGTCGCCCGAGAAACCAATGGAGAACGCAACCTATGAATCGCCGTCAATGGCTTTACAGTGCCGGAGTAGCCGCTAGCGTTGCAAGTGTCGCGGGTGCGCGGCCAAAGCCGAGCGAGACGCAAGACGGAAAGCCCGATCCGCAGGGCTCTGGCAAGCTGCCGCTAGAAGAATATGAACCAAAAAGTATGCTGCACGTGCATGAGAGCTCGGTGCCACGTGCGCGATTCGGAACCATTGACATTCACACGCATATAACTGTTGCAAAAAAATCGGAAAAGGGCGTCGAGCTTTCGGCAGAGCGGCAATATCTCGGAACTCCGGATGAATTACTCGGGGTTATGGATCGAAAAAACATTCGAGCTATGGTGAACCTTACGGGTGGTTACGATCAGGGGTTGAAGGACGCCATAGCGAAATACGACAAAGCCTTTCCTGGGAGGTTTTACACATTTACCGAGCCCTGCTATGAGCGCTTTAAAGAACCGGACTACCCCAAACTTCAGGCGGACGCGATCCAACGCGCTCACCGTGATGGCGCTAAGGGCCTGAAGATTCTGAAAACGCTGGGCCTCTACCTGCGAGAAAACATCACCTCTGGCACATTGGTAAAAATCGATGACCGGAGATTCGACCCCATGTGGGATGCGTGTGGACAGTTGAATATTCCTGTCGCGATCCATGTATCCGATCCCGTGGCATTTTTCACACCGACGGACCGCTTCAACGAGCGCTATGAAGAACTGAGCAATCATCCCGACTGGTCGTTCTACGATCACGATTTTCCAAGCAATGCCGAACTGCTCGAAGCTAGAAATCGGATGTTTGCTCGGCATCCGAAAACGCGATTCATTGTGCTGCACGTCGGCAACTTTTCGGAGGACCTGGCGAATGTGTCGGAGAACCTGGATCGTTTCCCCAATATGACAGTCGATATTGCGGCTCGGATTGGAGAACTCGGCCGACAGCCGCGGACCGCAGCCAAGTTTTTTGACAAGTTTCAGGACCGAATTCTCTTCGGCACCGATGCCACTCCTCACGGAGATGAATTTCCGCAACAGGTTTTCAACGACAAACTCTACGAGATCTATTATCGGTTCTTAGAGACTGAGGACGAGTACTTCGATTACGCGCCGGCGAAGGTTCCTCCGCAGGGCAGGTGGAAGATATATGGTGTTAACCTGCCGAACGCGGTACTCAAAAAGGTCTATTACGAGAACGCGGCGCGGGAGTTGCACTTAAGCTGAGACTTCATCCACAGATGAACAAGCAACTCGTGCAAAATCCCTCGGGCGGCTCGATTCTTTTACGTGGCTCTGTGCGTCCCTCCCAATGGTTACGATGTTTTCGGTCGCTGGCTTTTCTTCAGTTGTCGATGATCTTTCTGGCGGCTTGCTGGTGCCCTCGAACTTCGGCACAAGTTCGGGTGTGGCAGGGGACGTTTTCGCTCCCGACGTATGAAGAAGGTCTGCCGGATACGAACCCTCCATTCGATCAACTGGCGACAAGCCGTTTTAACTATCCCTACACTCTGAGAACTAATCTGACGGATCGGCGCGTCGCGCACACGTGGCGGGCAGTGTTCCTGGAAAATGAATACCTGAAATGCACAATCCTCCCCGACTTGGGAGGACACCTTTATACATGCGTCGACAAGATCAACGGCAGGCCTATGTTTTATGCCAACCCTTCTATTAAGAAGGCGAACATCGGATACCGGGGAGCATGGGCTGCATTCGGAGTGGAGTACAACTTTCCGGTTTCCCACAATTGGATGTCGCTTTCCCCGGTGGATTTCGCGTTTTCCAAACATGAAGACGGCAGCGCCTCGGTAATGGTGGGCAACGTGGATCGCGTATACGGCATGCAGTGGAGCGTGGAGATGGTGCTGCGACCGAAATCCACTGTCCTTGAGCAGCGGGTCGTGCTCAGCAACCGCAGCGATACGCGGCATCGTTTTTATTGGTGGAACAACGCGGGCGTCGAAGTCTGGGATGATTCGCGAGTGCAATACCCGATGCGCTTTGCGGCCTCGCACGGATTCACCGAAGTGGACCCATGGCCGGTGGATGAACATGGGCACGATCTGAGTGTGATCCGTAATCAGGCGGATGGACCGGTGTCGCTGTTCGTGCATGGCAGCAGAGAACCGTTCATGGGTGTCTGGAATCCACACACGGATTCAGGTACGGTGCATTTCGCCAACTACAACGAACTGCCGGCGAAAAAGATTTGGTCCTGGGGCGTCGATCCCGATGGTCTTGATTGGCGCAAGGCACTTTCCGATAACGACAGCGCATACGTAGAAGTACAAAGCGGACTGTTTCGCAATCAGGAGACGTATGCATTCCTGGAGCCGCGACAGGCGATTAAGTTTTCTGAGTACTGGATGCCGGTCCGCGGCATTGGCGGGATCACCCGCGCGAATCTGAATGGCGTTCTGCACCTAGGTCGCGAGGGAAATTCGCTCGCAATTGGATTCAATGCAAGCCATCCTATTCCAGGCGCGGCGGTGATCGTTACCGGTGACGCAAAACCCGTGGTGCGCGAAAACATGGATCTCGCTCCAGACCGCACCTGGTCAAAAAAACTTGTGCCGCCAGATGTGGGGCAGAAATACACTGTCGAGGTCCGTGATCGCAGTGGATTAGTTCTTGTTCGACAGACGGAAGGCGAATACGACTGGACGCCGGCGAATGAGATCAAAATCGGGCCGCAGCCGAGGCATCGTCCGCCGCCGCCGGAGAGCCGGAGCGAAGGCGATTGGCTGCAGCTAGGGAACGACCAAGAGTTGAATGGAGCATTGCTGGTTGCGCTGGACACTTACAAGCAGCTTCTTCAGAAATTTCCAGACAGCTATTCAGGATTGAAAGCCGCGGGCAGGCTCTGTGTCCAGTTGCTCCGTTTTGATGAGGCAGCCCAATATTTGGAGAGTGTGCACGAGCGGAATACAACGGACGCCGAGGCGGCGTATTATCTCGCGCTTGCATATGAGGGGCTCCCCGATAACAAGAAGGCGCGCGCGGCATTTGAGGTTGCATACCGGCTGCCCTCGTGGAGAGCCGCGGCGGCCCTGAAACTTGGCGAGATTGCCGCGCGCAGCAAGGAGTTCACCACTGCGAAGGAATATTTCAAAGAGGCGCTACGAGAGGTCCCGGAAGATCTACGAACAGTAGAAGAGTTGGCCGCTGTCGAGCGCGCTGCCGGAGATGCCGAGGCGTCTTCCTTCGCCAAAGAACAATCCCAGCGCTTTCCGCTCAGCTATTTCCTGCAAAATGAACTGGGCAACGTTGACCTCCAGCAACTCGCGAATGACGACAGTCGAATCATCCGCATTGCAGCCGAGTACATTCGGCTCGGCATGTACGACTCTGCACTCAATGTGCTCTCCCGTAACTATCCCTCACCTCCGGAGGGGCAAAGCGAACCTGGAGCTCCGAGTGTGAACAGCGACCCAATGCTCGCGTACTACCGAGCCTATTGTCGCGAGAAAATGGGACATACTGCGACCACGGATTACGCTGCGGCTGCGAAGCTTCCCACGACTTACATTTTTCCGAGCAGCGCGGAAGACGTACTTGTGCTGAGAGCGGCCCTGCACGCAAATGCGAACGACGCGAACGCGCACTACCTTCTGGGTACTTTGTATTTCTCGAAGGGAATGGCCGACCAGGCGCTGGGCGAGTGGAAGACTGCTCAGGAGCTGACACCGAATCTCCCGGTGCTTGACGCGAGCATGGGCCTTGCGCTGTTGCATGAGACGGATGATTTTCAAGCAGCACTGGCGGCTTTTGAAAAGGGAATCCACAACGATCCGCAGAACGAGGCCGTGTACATTGGGGCCGGCCAGGCGTTAAGTATTCTGAACCGTCCGAGCGCCGAACGGGTGAAGGACCTCGAGGCCTACCCCGACCAGAAGAACATGCCGGCGGAACTTGTTTACGAGTTGGCTCTGAACTTGGCCGAGACAGGCGACTTCGAACGGGCCACCAATTTATTTCGCAACCGCTTCTTCGCGCGCGAGGAGGGTGGAACCAATGTGCGGCAGGTGTGGTTGGAAATCCAGCTGGAACGCGCATTGAAACTCGCGGGCGATGGTCACTGCGAGGAGGCCGATTCGGTTGCTAACCGACTTGCGGCGCCGGTGCCGCAGATGACATTTACTAGTGACGGGCTGGATGTGTTCGCGCATTCTGCGCGGGTCGAATACAGACTCGGGAAAGTCGCCGCGAAATGCGGCAATGCTGATGGAGCGAAACAGCACTTCCAAGCCGCAGCCGTGAAGACTGGAGCGGGCGAAATTGTGTGGGCGTGGAGCGCGGCAAAAGAACTTCCCGACTTTGACGATCGCGCGTGGGTTCCTCGACTACAGTCTGCTTTGCAGCAGGCGAACTCCATGTCTGCGTCGAGTTCATTCGCTGGCTGGTGGGTCTATAACGCAGCCATGATCGAACAATCCCTTGGGCACGCAGAGGAATCCCAGAGAAAGTTTCGCAAGGCGCTGCTGCTGCCTGATAGGCTTCTTTCCTACCACCTCACGCGCGAAGCGCTGGCTAGCCAATAAGTACCTCTATGCCCTTTTTGCGCAGAGTGCTCGTGAATTCTTCAGGCGCACGGTTGTCCGTAACAAGTCGGTGAACCTTTTCCACAGCCCCGATACGCGAGACGCTACGCCGGCCTAGCTTGCTCGAATCGGCGACAACGTTGACTTCCTTCGAGACTTGCACCATCAGCCCGTTCAGCTGGGCTTCAAACACATCAGGTGTGGATGGCCCGATGTCCAAGTCGAAACCATCGACTCCGAGGAATAATCTATCTGCGTGAAATTCCTTGAGCATGTTCTCGGCTTGCGGACCTACAAACGAGCAAGAGACGGGCCGCAAAAGACCGCCAATCAGGATTACGGAAATTCCCGATGCATCCATCAGTTCGGAGGCGATGTTGAGCGCATTGGTGATGACCGTGACGTTCTGAATTTTTCGCGCTTTTATCTGGCGGGCGACTTCTGCGGTGGTCGTTCCTGAGTCCAGAATGACTACTTCGTTCGCCTGCACCAACTCAGCTGCAGCACGACCGATCTTCATCTTCTCGCCCCGGTGCAATATTTCCTTCAGCCGAAGAGGATAATCTTGGCTGGCTTCGAGGCGTCGAACTGCGCCTCCGTGAGAACGGATCACAGAACCATCCGCCGCTAATGCATCCAGATCGCCGCGCGCTGTAACCGCGCTGATACCAAACCTTTCCACCAGGTCCCGAACAGTGACTTGCCCTTTTTGTTCAAGCAAGTCAGTGACTTTCCTGCGCCGTTGCTCGGCGAGCAATTTGGACTGGGAAGAAGTTGTCGTTGAAATATGCATAAGCCTAAGCCCCCCAATAGCTTCCGGTCACTGGTGACGCGTGCGACGTCGCCGCTATGTCTTATTATAGCTTCTTTTAATTTTTCCCTTGACAAGCATATTGTTATTTTTATTTACTTTTACTTTCGTTTTTAGCTTCTTCCCACCAACGAGGTTCTCTATGAAACCGCGATTTATTGCTGCTGTTCTTCCACTTTGTGTTCTCCTCCTGCTCACGTTTGCGTTCGGACAAGGTACCGACCTCGGCACGATTCGTGGGACTGTCACAGATTCGAGCGGAGCCCTGGTAGGAGGGGCAAGTGTGACCGTTCTCGACGTGCGAACGGGAACCACTCGGCAGACCCGAACGAACTCGAGTGGCGAATACCAGATGTTCGGCCTTCCGTCAGGGAACTACAACGTAAAGATTGCTTCCCCGGGGATGACTACACAGGACATTACAGGGATCGTCCTGAATGGCAGCGACGTGATGACGGCGAACGCGATTCTCAAGGTTTCCAGTGCTAACGAAAACGTAGTGGTCACCGCAGAAGCGCCTGTCATCGATGCTTCGGACCAGACCATCAGCAATACCATAAGCAGTTCTGCGGTGATTGATCTGCCCCGCGACAGCCGCGACGTTTATCAATTCCTGTATCTGAACCCGAATATTACGCAGGGAGTGGATGCGGGCGAATTCAAGTTCCTCGGTTTTCAGAGCTACGGCGCAAACTTCACCATTGACGGGCAGCGCGCAAGCAACACAATTTCTGGTTCTCCGACGACCAGTGAGCCTTCTCTCGAAGCAGTCAGCGAAGTCAACGTGATGTCGAATGATTTCAGCGCAGAGTATGCGGGAATCTCAAATATTCGTATCACCACTAAGCGCGGCGAAAACCAGTTTCACGGGTCCATTTTTTACAACAACAAGAATTCCGCCCTGGCGGCCTGGCAAACGCAGGACATCATCGCGAAGGAAGAGTTCCTTCCCACGCCCTTCCAGAGCAAGTTTCCCACCCCTTACTTCAACGAGAATGATCTTGGCGCATCGTTAGGTGGCCCGATTCCCAAGCTAAAGAAGACCTGGTTCTTCATGGCGTACGAGCGGAACTACAACCGTGCGCCAGTAAACTTCTCGAGCACCAAGCTTCCGCATCCGTCGTTGTGGACGGGTGATTTTTCACAACTGGATCCCGCCGCGTTACCGGCCGTCCCAGCGGATATTCAAAGCCAGCTTACTCCTACCGAAAAGGCGAATGACACCTATCAGGGAGCTGGCAACCAGTTTCTGATCATCCCTTCGCGTTTCCTTAACCCCAACGTGCAAAAGTTGATCAGCACCTACTTTCCCAAAATCAGTCCGCAGGTTGCGATCAATACCTCAAACGGTCGGGTCGGCCCCTTGTTCCAAACCCTAGTCCCCGGAGGCTCGACACGAGATTTGGGGACGCTTCGGATCGACCATGACCTCTCCGACAAGGACCACGTTTATGGCGTGTATAACGCGCAGGCTTCGGTCGGCGGGACAACCCCTGTGTTCAATCCAATGCCAGGACTCGGGCTGGCCCAGAGAGACATTCGCGACAATACTCTCTCAGGCTCGTGGGTACACATGTTCAGCGGTACGCTGATTAACGAAGCGCGCGGTGGATTTAATCGCGAAAGCAACTTTACCCACAGCAACACTACGCTTGGAAGCTTTCTTTCCAGCATAGGATTTGATCAGAGCGAGATCGACGCCTATGCCGCAGTGGTTGGCCAGTCACAGCTTTCGACACATGGTCATCCGTACATTAATATTGCGGGCAACTTTACTACTTTCGGGCGGAACGGGGACCGCAACACGGAGCGCCAGGCCAACGAATATCTTGCGACCTTCGGCGATACGTTGACTTGGGTGGTGGGTAAGCACAACCTCAAGATGGGTGGCGACGCTGTCCGTAACGTGGCCCAAGATGGATTCGCGGCGTCGCGCAGCAACCCACGCGGCCAGATCGCGTATCGTGGCAGCAAGACGACTCCGTTTGCCAATTTTTTGTTAGGAGAGCCAGCTTCCAAAGTCGTTTTTGTTCCCACGGCGCGTCCGATCATGGACGTGCACAACTGGGAGCAGGGGTATTTCTTCCAGGACGATTGGAAGGTTAACTCCAGACTGACTTTGAATCTTGGGCTTCGCTATGAAGTCGTGACGCCGTTCGTAGACAAGCACGACATCATGCTGAACTTCGATCCAACTTTCAACAACAACACAGGGCGGTTTATCGTCGCATCGGCCAAAACCTTCCAATACCTAGATCCGATCGTTGCCCAGACGCTTCCGGTTGTGACTGCCGCCCAGTCAGGTCTCGGAATCGGCCGCGGCCTTGTGCGAACCGACAAAAATAACTTCGCCCCGCGCGTCGGCGCTGCTTTCCGGTTGACCGAGAACTCTGTGCTGCGCGGAGGATACGGCGTCTATTTCCCAACCAGCGCCGCCCAGGGCATCCGCGATCCGCTTTCGACCAACTCCTTCAATATCACCAGGACAAAGGATGACGAAGGCATAAATCCCCAGCAGCTGCAGCCCTGGCCCTTCCCAATGACGGGCGGAGATATTCAGACGGTTAGCGGCGCATTCTCGACTAACTCAGTGCCGGTCGGCCTTCGTGCGCCGCTGGTGCAGCAGTACAACGCCACCTATGAACGGGAGCTTGGGCTCAAGACTTCAGTGCGTTTCTCATACCTGGGGACCACGGCGCACGGATTGATCGGTGGCGTGGACCTAAATGAAATTGCGCCGAGTGATGTTCCATGGGGTACGGCTTTAGACTCGGACGGAGATGGCATCGCAGACAACCCGATAGCAGCTTGTGATCCCGACGCAGGTACTTGTGTTCCCTCACCGGCGGATTACGCCCGCTTACCGTATCCCAACCTGGGTGATTTTGCGCTCGCCTTCGGGAACTACGGGCACAGCCAGTCGAACGACTATCAAGTGCAATTTTCGCGACGTTATACAAGTGGTCTCATGTTTAACGCGTCGTACACGTATGCAGACCAGAAATCGACCGGGCTTGACGGCGGCAACTCCAGCCTGGGTGGAGTTCCGTACGATCCCTTCAATCGGGAAGCCGACTACACACGGGACGCCTGGGTCTCGCGTCACCGACTTGTGCTGTATGGTATCTACGACCTGCCCCTGGGGCGCGGAAAGAAATTGGGAAGCGGAATGTCCGGATGGGCTGATGCGATCATCGGCGGTTGGCAAACGACGTTCCAGATGTTTGCCAAAAGTGGTACACCATTCACGCCCTATTGGCAATGTGAGAATTGCGGTAGCAACAACAATCTACGCTCGGCCGGTCCAGGAAATATCGCGGTGGACTCCGTCAGTGCGCTGGGCGATTTCAATGATTTCATCGGATACAGACCGATCGTCAGTGGAAACTACAAACAGCATGTCGGAGATGCCATATTCAACGCGGCTGCATTTTTGCCGCCGCCTATGGGATCCGACGTTTTTACCAATCCCGGAGTCGCCAGAAAGAATTTCCTCTGGGGACCCGGCGCCTGGGGAACGAATTTTGGCTTGCATAAAGACTTCAAACTAGGAGAGCGGGTGACGGCGCAACTCGGCGCCGACTTTAATAACATTTTCAATCATCCGATACGTATGCCGAACCAGGATTTCGCCGACAGCAGCTTCTCCTATCTGGGTGGATTTAACATTCAGGTAGATCCAATTACTCGAGCGCCGCAGCTCAACCCTTCGGAAATGGACCCTAACCCTGACTTCGGCCGTCCTTTCTCGACATTCTCACAGGAAGGAATCGATAGCCGCCGCACAACACGCTTGCGGCTGCGGATCACCTTCTAACCACACACATCGCCACTCGTCACGCAATGAATCATGAGGACTCCCGAAAGGGAGTCCTTCAACTTTCAACCACCAGCAGAGGGCAAGTTGCCCTGGTTGCGAGGGGCGGGGCGGCTTGCGCTCCAAAGGAGCGTTATGCGAAAGCTGATGTTTGCTGTTGCAGTCGTGTTGTTTGCTTCGTCTGCTGCCATGAGCCAGTCGGGAACGTGCAGTGGAATGACAGTAGGTCAATTAACCAGCCTTAACGGCTTCGTGCCATTTCCCTCGAACAATCTGTGGAACATGGACATCTCATCGCTGCCCGTGGATCCCAATTCTGCCAACATCATTAACTTCATCGGATCAACCGTAACGCTGCATCCCGATTTTGGATCCGGCACGTTCCATAACCAGACGCTGGGGATCCCTTACCAGGTGGTCGCGGGTACGCAAGCGAAAGTCAACGTTACGCTAAACGCGTTCGCGGACGAGAGCGATCCCGGGCCGGAGCCGATTCCTGCGAATGCGTTGATCGAAGGTTACCCGAAACCCGGCAATGGCGACCGGCATGTCCTGGTGCTCGACAAAGACGGCTGTTGGCTCTACGAGCTTTACAACGCGAGCGTGAAGAATGGAGCATGGAGCGCGGACCAGGCGAGCCTCTGGGACATGACCATCAACGAACAGCGGCCTTATACGTGGACTTCGGCAGATGCGGCTGGCCTTCCCGTCTTTGTGGGCCTGGCCCGGTATGACGAGGTGGCCGCGGGCGCGATCAATCACGCGTTGCGTTTTACCGTTCCGACCTCCCAACGCGCGTTTGTATTGCCGGCAACCCACTGGGCTTCGACCACCACAAGCACCAGCGCGCCTCCAATGGGCACTCGTCTGCGTCTGAAGGCGAGCTTCGACATATCGGGATTTCCTGCCGATGACCAAGTGATACTCACAGCGCTAAAGAAATACGGAATGATCCTGGCGGATAACGGGAGCGCGATTTTCATCAGTGGTGCGCCCGACTCCCGCTGGAACAATAACGACCTGAATCTGCTGAAATCCATCACGGCTTCGAGCTTTGAAGTCGTGCAGCAGGGAACAATCTACACACCGGCAAATGTTCCGAGCGGGCCATCGCCGACGATATCGAGTTTCACCGCGAACCCGATGACGGTTAGCGCAGGACAGCCAGTGACGCTCAGTTGGAGTGCTTCGAACAGCATCTACAACATCATCACTCCCGTCGGACCGGTCCGTGGGACAAGCCTGGTGGTGAACCCATCCGCGACGACAACATACACTCTGAATTCAACGAACCAGTATGGAAGGACGACCGCGACAGTGACTGTCACCGTGCAGTAGATTGTGGGGCCTGCTTCCCGCAAAGAAGCGGGCCTTCTTACCTCTCTTCTCGCGAAATCCTAAATCGTAGTTTCTGCTTTGAGAGCGTTCCCCGCGGTTTCCCGCGCATTCTTTCGGCCGTGAATCGAACTCAGTAGCAGGCTGGCCAGCAGCGTAATTCCCGAAAAGCACAAAATAGTCAGGCGGTCACGGCCCGCAGTTGCGAGGAGCAGGAGGAGACTGAGCACCGCGATGCACGCGATGGTCCGGCTCAGAAAGCGGAAGACTTGCGAGGTGAAATCGGGGGAGTCTTTTAGTTCGGTTGCTACGTCGACCGGCGTGTTCAGGTCTTTGAAGAGCAGAGCGCGAGCCGGCGTGTCCCCGCGATCGAGCAACATGCTCAGAAAGAAGACGCCGAACGAAGCCGGGATAATGATGGCGACTTGCTCGATCAGTCCCCAGTGGTAAACAAACGCGCCGAGAATGCCGAGGAACAGACCGATAGCGAACGAAGCGATCCCGGACCACCACGGCGTGCGGCGAATCACCAGGCCGAGCAGCGCGGGTGGGCCGTACGCGAGGGAGATCAGAGTGTTGAAGGTTAGCATCACGGCGAAAACACTCTGGCCAGTTGACGCCATCGCCGCGGCAATCGCAATGGTGAAGCCGCTGACGAGAAAGGTCATAACCCAGCCGACAATGAGCAGTTCTCTTTCGTTCGCGTTCTTGCGAATCAAGGCCTGATAAATATCTTTCGTGAGAATTGCCGACTTCACATTGAAGTTCGCGCCGACGTTGGCCATCGTGGAACTGAACATGGCCGCAAGCATGATCCCGATTAGACCATGCGGCATCAGCGTGAGACTGGCAACAGCATAAGAGGCCTCGCTCACATTGGTAACGTGCGGCCAAACCGAGTGCAGGTCGGGATAGACGACCCGCATTGCCATGGGCGGGATGAACCATATAAAGGCGCCCACGACGAACAGTCCCGAACAGAGCAGCGCGACTTTGCGCGCCGAGCGCTCGTTGTCCACGCTGAAGTAGCGCTGCGCCATGGCGCTGGTGTTGTACCCGAAGGACACCATGATGGTCCAACTAAGGATGTAAATCCAACCGAACTCGCCGTTGACATGGATCGTCTTGAGCTCCGGCGGGAGCGAATGGATCAAGCCAGTAATGCCGCCCACCCGCATCAGCGAGGCGATCACCAGGACAAGACAGAAGGGTATGAGAATAGACGCTTGCAGAAAATCGGTTACGACCACCGCCCAGAGGCCTCCGACAACGCAATAGAACATGATGATGGCGCCCGCGCCGATCACCGTCCACAGAACCGGGAAGCCGCACGCGGAGGACACGAACAGGCTCAACCCATAGAGCACGCTAGCGCTCATGAACAGCTGAATCACGACCGTACTCCAGGAAAAAGTCTGGCGCGTAGCTTCGTTAAAACGAGCTGAGAGATACTCCATGACGGTGCTAATGCGGCTGCGGCGCCAACGAGTCGCAAAGAGGAAGTATCCGAGCAGGAAGCTGAGTGCGTTGCCCACGTATAGGCCGATAACTGCGATTCCCGCCCGGTAGGCGACACCGGCGGCGCCGGTGAATGTCCATGCACTAAAGCCAGCCATGAAGGAACTGAGCCCGGCCACCAGCCACGGTATGCGATTTCCTCCGCGAAAGTATTCCGCCGCCCCTCGATTGAACTTCATCACGTAAACGCCTGCGATGATCATCAGCACGGCATAGCAGCCGATAACGGCGTAATCAACAGAGTTGGCGGTCTGCATCTCAGTTTTATACTTCTTCAGCGCTGAAAAGGGAAGGTAAAAACAACCAAACGATAGGAAACGACAATCCATAGTAGAATGCTGACTGTGGCGAAACCAGATCTCCTGATCTCGGCTCCGGATGCCTTGTTCCGCTCATTTTTTACGTCTTCACACCAGCGACGCCTCGCCCGGAACTTCCAGTGGAGAAGGATTTCAGGGGCGGCGTTGACTCCGGCGCTCAGACGCGGGTTGACGGATGCCCAAGCCATGATCACGACGTGGGACAGCCCTCAATTTGGCGACGAGTTATTAACCATTGCGCCGAAGTTGCGCGTGATTGCTCACTGCGGCGGAGAGGTCAAGAGCCGATTTCAAGATTCTCTGCTCGACACGCTTACGATCACAACCGCGCCGGAGCCGATGGCCCGAGCGACGGCAGAACTCGCAGCAACGCTCCTCCTTTATTGCGGGCGCAACGTGGACTTGTATCGCGGCAAACTGCGGGAACGTTCGAACGAGATCTACGAGGAAGTGCATGCGAATGGCACGCCGGAGTCGCTCATCGGCGGTCAAGTGGGGATGATCGGTTTCGGCAGAATCGGGCGGACAGTCGTGGACCTAATGCGGGGCTTTGATCTCGGGTGGCGAGTTTACGACCCTTATGCGTCAAGAGAGTTGGCAAAAAAGTACCCGGTGAAATTCGTCACTCTGCAATCGTTGTTGAAAAACACCGGCCTGCTCGTACTGACCGCGGCCTTGACCGACGAAACGCGGGGCATGCTGAGCCGGGCGAACCTCGCGCAGTTGCCGGATGGCGCCTGCGTCATAAACGTCGCGCGCGGCGGATTGCTTGATCTGGATGCGCTGACGCGAGAGGTCCGAATTGGCCGATTGCGATGCGCTATCGACGTCACCGACCCGACCGAACCGCTGCGACCGAGTCACCCCTTACGGCGGATGCCGGGGGCGATCGTGACTCCACATATTGGGGGCGGCGCAGCCAACGCCCGGCAAGAAATGGCGGACGATCTCATCGATGATTTGGAACGCTTTTTGCGAGGTGCTCCCGTAAAACACCGGGTTACGACGGCGATGCTTGCTCGAATGACGTGACAAACGTGCCGGAATCCAAAATTAGCTTCTCAACTCTTGGATGTCCCGACTGGAAGCTACCGCAGATCGCGGCGATGGCAGTTCAAGCCGGATACGACGGCATCGAGTTGCGTTTCGTCGAAGGAGAAGCCTCGCTGTGGAAGCTGGCCGCTTTTCAAGGTCAAGGGTTGCGGGAGACATGTGCGAGGCTCGAGGACGCGGAACTAGCCATCAGTTGCGTGGATACGAGTTGCCGCTTCGATTCTTCCGATGCCGCTGACCGCGATCGCTGGATCGACGAAGGCGTTCGAATGGCAGAACTCGCAGCGCAATTGGCGGCGCCAGGCATTCGAGTTTTTGGAGATAGAATTCAGCCCGGCGTCGGGAGAGAGGCGACGAGAGGATGGATTCGCGAAGCGATCATCCTGCTGTCAGAAAAAATAACGGCTCTCGGGGTAGGAGTCTGGCTTGAAACACATGGAGATTTTTCAGGCGCCGAAGAAGTACGCGCGACCGTGCCGCAGCGAGACGGAGTGGGAGTGGTGTGGGACGCAGTGTCCGCATTCGTTGAGTATGGCGAGCGACCTCTGCAGAATGGCAAGCCTCTGGCAGCGCTGATCCGGCATGTTCATATCAAAGACTTTCGAAGGGATGGATCCAAGTTCATCCCAGTGCTGACGGGCGAGGGTGAGTTTCCCCTGGCGGAAGTGCGCGTCACCATGAAGGCGATTGATTATGTTGGGTTTCTTTCTTTCGAGTGGGAGAAGAAGTGGCATCCGGGAATCGAGTCTCCGGAGATTGCCCTTCCGCATTTTACAAAGTGGTTTCGCGAGCGCTGGCAGAATTCGGATGCTGCGTCGGCTTCAGGAGTGCACGAATGAGAGTTCTTGCCGGAATCATTACACTGTTTTTCTTTGGCTGTGCCGTGGCTGCCGAGAATCCCGCTACAGTCGAGAGTACCCGTGCTTCTCGCGATGTGAGTCTAAGCACTGACCCGACTTCATCATTCTGGCAAGGCGCGAGCCGGATTTATGCCCGCGTCGATGAAGAGGGGCACGACGTGGCTGGTCTCCGTAGCGAAATTCGCTCGCGCTGGACGAAGGACAACATCTACTTCCTTTTTATCTGCCCGTATGAGCATCTCTACGTCAAACCGAATCCCGATGGGCACAATGAAACCTACGAACTGTGGAACTGGAACGTGGCGGAAGTGTTTATCGGGACGGATTTCAGAGATATAAAGCGATACAAGGAATTCGAAGTTTCACCACAGAACGAGTGGATTGATCTGGACATAAACCTGCACAGCGAACATCACGAAGACGGCTGGAAGTGGAATTCGGCATTTGAGCATGCAGCGCAGATTGATGAGACCAGGCATGCCTGGTATGTGGCGATGAAGATTCCATTTGCGTCGCTAAATGTACACGCCCCTGCACCGGGGATGAAATTCCGTGTGAATTTCTATCGAACCGAGGGGGGAGGGCCGGATTCCAAGGAGATTATGTGGCAGGCCGTCCGGACCAAGACCTTTCATACCCCTGAGCGTTTCGGATTGCTTAAACTCGCTGGCAAGTAAGTCTTAGCTCGCAGAGCTGAGCTGCAAGATCCCTCAAAATGTGAGTTTATCTTTCCTCGTTTCTGAAGATGCGATCGACGTCACGTGTCAATGAATGTAAGCCGCGCCGGGCAGGAGGTCTTGGATGGGCCACAGTTCACGCTTCTCGTTCACAAGTTCTGACCAACTGACGCTGCGTTTTGACTGGCTTAAAACCTTCAAAGAAGGAAGAGTTTCGGCTGCCCCGGCGGCTACAGTGGAGGCGTCACCTTCGCCAACGATGACGAATTCGCGCGCGCCGAACTTCACCTGTGCAAAACGTTCAGCGATTTCCACGTCTTCGATCATCTGCAGAAAATATGGCCGGCCAGTGAGTAGCGAGTTATAAACATAATCGGCGAGCACGCTGGACAGCGGATTCACATAAGCCTCGTCAAAGCTTTTTTGCGCAAGTGAAGGGTCGTCCTCGGAAACAGCTTTGTAGGACATGCGAGTTTCCCCGAGTCCGCGCGGATCAAAGGAGATGATGTCATAGCCAGTATCAAGAAAGCCGCTTATTTCCGGCCAGTTTTCCTGTGTAGCCTTTCCACTTGAACCGAGCCAGAACAGAACTTTCTGGTGACTTGCGCCGCGTTTATAAATATGTAGCAATGGCATTTCGAGATAGTGGCTGTGGTGGAGGAAGTAGCGGTCAATCGTTACGCCATTCCACTCCGAGTCGCCGATTTTTTTCCACCGCGCCTCTTGATCGCCAGGCATGGTACCCCGGTATTCATTTACCGACCACAAATTAATTTTCGGATAATCAGAGGAATAGTAAAGCTGCTTTAGTCCGGCATGCGCCTCCATTTTGTGCTCGACGAAGTAGTCGCGAATTACATCCATTATTGAGCGTGCATTTTCGAAATCCAGCATGACCTGCCCTGTGCGGGTGCACAGAAGTTGTTTCCCATCGAGGTCCTGGACAGTTGCAAGTTCATTACGCTGCTGTAATCCGTTGAAGTGGTCGAGAAACTCAATCGCCGCTTCTTGATTCTCAAGTGAATACTGATGCCCGTTATAGCTCTCGTGCATGGAGATGCGGTCGGCATAACCGAAGCGCGAGTAGAGTTTGGCGACGTCACGAAACGTTTGGTGCGTGCCTTCAATGGGAAAGAAATCCAGCACGGCTGCAGCGACGAAAACGGGTCGCGGGTACATGAGGAGCAGCAGACCGGGGTGGTCGAGGCCTCTGGCTATCATTCCGTCCAGGTCCTGCTCCGGATCGCTGTCTGGATCTTTGAAAATACGGTTGTAAACCCGCATGGGCAGTGCGCTGATGTAGCAGGACGGTGCTACCACTTTGATACGAGGATCAAGCGCGGCGATGAGCGCTGCCTGAAATCCTCCGCCGCTCGAGCCCGTAATATTGATGCGATTGGGATCGACTTCGGGTCGAGTGAGCAGGTAATCCACGGCGCGAATGCCGTCCCAGACTTCCCAGCGAGCAAGATTTGTGCCGGCGAGATAGGCGAGATTCCCGAGCACGGCGTGTTCAGCGCAGATAAGGTTGTACCGGCTCTTGTGATTCTTTGCATCCCAAAACTGGCTGCGCTCTCCTTGGCCCACAGGATCCCACGAGATCACGAAATACCCTCGCTGGACTAACCGTTGGCAAAGCGCCTGATAGTAACCCTTCCCATCAGGTGAATGTCCAGCGGGCACGAGGACGGCGGGACCCTTTTTTGTCTGGCCGTCTGGCACATACAGCAAGGCCGTAACGTAGATTCCCGGCAGGCTTTCGAAAACGAGCTTCTCAATGTGAAAGCCGCTCATTTGAATGCGGCCACTGATGTGCGGGTTGAGTGGTGTTTTCTTTTGGGGAAGGCCACCGAGCATGGCCAACAGGTTCGCGCGCAATTTTTTCTGAATACGAATCAGATCGGCGTTGGTGTGAATCTGTTCCCATGCTTTGCGGCGATCGTCATCCTCGCGCCATGCCATTTCGGTTTGATACTTCAGGTAAGGTGTAATCTCTGGATGCTCTCCAGAGCGCGTTGACAGCACGCGAAAGGCATTGGCAGGCGGAGCTTCCTGCGCGTTAGCAGCCACCGCCGTGGAGAATAGAAGAGCGGTCAGTAGTAGCTTCATCGCGTTTCTGCGGTGACGAATGCACCAATGGATGGAGAAGTGCGCTTGGTGCCGTCAAGATCATGTTCCGGAAGATTCTGGCCATCGCCACGATTGGCGAACAGCCTGGAATCCGGACGGGGGTGGAAATCTGGGCGATTGGGGTTGAGCCGCCACCATTTGCCCTCGATGATCACCCATGGTTGATTGCTGTAACGCACAAATTCTTTCGCTGCCTCTTCGCGCGTGATTCCGGTTATCGTATCGGCGCCATCGGCAAGATGAACAGCGAGTGACTTCAAGCTGTCTGGCATGGCTTTGGTGTCATCGCCGCCGGCGCTGTTCACGTACGCGACCGTATTGGCCACATCCGATCCCGCATCGAGGCGGTAAATGCTGGTGTTGTAAATCTGGATCGAAGTTGGCTGATCGTTGATGAAGATGTTGTTGCGCACCTTCGTTCCCCAGCTTCCGTTGCGCGCCTGCATCGCGGAGCGTCCGCGATTGTCCATCAAAACGGTATTGTTGCGAATCACGTTGCCGTGACACCCCCAAAGCGGCAGATCGTCGGGCCCCTTCACCTGTTCCGCCGACAAAGGGCCGGGATCAACGTACGCCTCGTCGTACGGATTAGCATCGTTCCACTGCGCAATGCCGTGGTTGAGATTGTCATAAATCAAATTGTTCTGGATGAGCGAGTTCTGCAGGCCAGCGAGATTCAGCGAACCACCGCCTACCCGGCCGTTCTCGTTCATCACGTTGTCTTCGATTATGAAATTGCTGCCGCGTCCATCGGGAAAATTATCGGGCCCGAATTTCTCGGCAGCGAGTTTCATCAGGCCGACTGCCCATTCACGGGTTGGCTGTTCCGCGGGATAGGATTTCAGCTCGGGGTTTTTGATCAGGTCATGAAACGAGCTAACCGAGTCGAGGTTGCACTGCAGACCTCCACTGGCGCTACCGAAGAACACATTGCGACGAATCACGTAATTATCTGACCCATCGCTAACGTACGCGGAATGCTCGACCGCGGAAAGCGCGAAGAGATTGTCCTGCATTAGGACGGTATGAGTGTCGCGACTGTGCAGTCCCCACTTCCGGTGATTATGAGAAAAATTTCCTACAATCACGACATGGTGTGTCTGCTTGCCGGTTTTGCTGAAATCACCATCAAGCATGATGCCGGCGCGGGGCCCGGATGGCTCACTGCGAGCCCGGTTGCTTCCCGCGATGTTAAAACCCTGAATAATCACGTGATGAGTCGCGCGCAGCAGGATCATCCAGTCAGCCATGCGTGAGGGCTCGTCGATGACGACGTCGCCAGGTTCCCCCATGGCTTTGAAATGAATGTAGCGATTGTCGCCGGCACTGGGCTTTTCTTCGAGAACGAAGCCGGCGTATTCGCCGGGCATTACCACAACAAGGTCGCCGCCTTCGGCTGCATCGGCTGCATCTTGAAGAGTCTTGAACGACCTGAAAACTCGATACTCATGTTCCGGGCCATTGACGTTACCGCGCAAATTCAGGTTCAGTTCGCTGACGCGAATGCGCAGCGGCGAATTGCCTGATGCATCCACAGCCAGAACGCGACGGTAGTGCCGCTGAATGTGAAACGAGTGATTTACCCACTCGTCAGAATTCTGCGTGTGAAAGAAGACCGGTGATGGGGACACAGCAACAGCTTGGATTGCCACAGCCAAGAGGCCGAACAGGACTGAGATCAAGCTTAGGTACGCATTTGCTTCAGCAAATAGCACGACGGGAGTGAATTTATCAAAACCGTCGAATGATTTCCATTAGAAAGCAAACGATAGTATTAGAAAGAGCCTGAACGAACATTGAGCAGAGTACACTCTCGGGCGGCATACACGTTTGAGTTGGGGAAAAAAGCGCCAGCTCAGTGACTAAGGCACCATCCACCGCAGGATATAAGCTTGTGCGAACGCCAAAAGACTCAGGACCGCCGCAAACACCAGGCTATGCCAGAAAATCTGCCGAAGAATTCCACCTTCCTTTCCTGCCAAACCCACCGTTGTTACACCCACTGCGATATTCTGCGGCGAAATCATTTTTCCAGTGACCGCACCAGAGGAGTTCGTGGCCGCCAGCAAAACTGGACTGATTCCCAATTGATGGCCAGCGGCAACTTGCAGATTGCCGAACAGCAAGTTGCTGGAAGTGTCACTGCCGCTTAAAAAGCAAGCGGTCCAGCCTAAGAAACCACTGGCCAATGGGAACCACTTCCCTAGGCTGGCCAGAGCCGCGCCAAGCGTATACGCCATTCCGGAATAGTTGTAGAGATAAGACAAACCGACGATCAGCACTACGGTTAGACCAGGCAGGAGAAGTTGTCGTAATGTTGTCAGTCCGGACCTAATCAAAGTTCGCCGTGAAGCACGTACGAGTAGAGCCGCAATAAATGTCGCTGTCAGTGCCGCAGTTCCCGCGGCCAGGGGCTGGAAATTGTAGACGGCGGCGTAAGGCTTGCGATAAAGAGAGATATAGATTGCGTTGTGAAGCCAGGGTACTGGAAATGAAGCCTGGAATTTCTGAAAGATTTTGAAGTACGACCACAAGATCATAACCAGCGCAAGCAGCACCCATGGTGTCCACGCGTGGACCGAGTCGCGGAGTGTGAGCCCTCGAACGGATCGAGAAGCATTCGTATGCAAGTGGACACTCTCTTTAGGCCTCCAGACACGCAGAAAGCACGTTAAGGCGACAATCGAAATCAAAGACGCCAGCACATCCACAGCGTACGGACCCCAATAGTTCGCCACCAGAAACTGGACCGAGGCAAAACTCCCACCCGCGACGAGCGCCGCTGGCCAGACATCCCTCAGGCCCTTGCGGCCGGACAGGAAAATGACGAGATACGCTGGAAGTAGCAGGGACATGAACGGCAGCTGTCGTCCGACCATGGCGGACAGTTTCATCTGATCGAGTCCGGTTACCGCGGCGAGAGCGACGATAGGAATACCCAACGCACCGAATGCAACTGGGGTTGTGTTGGCAATAAGAGAAAGCGTCACTGCGCGGGTCGCGGTAAATCCTAGCGCCAGTAGCAAAAATGAAGTAACTGCAACCGGCGCTCCGAAACCTGCCGTTCCTTCCAGCAGCGCCCCGAAGCAGAATGCCACCATGACTGCCTGAACTCTCATATCGCCCGACGCGTGGTGTTCCATCCAACAGCGCAGGAGATTGAACTTCCCGGTTTCTACGGTGAGGTTGTAGAGCCAAAGCGCGGTAAAGACAATCCACATGATCGGCCAAAGTGCATAGACAAATCCGTAGCTGACGCTTACGAGCGCCAGGTTTACCGGCATCTGCCATATGAAGCATGCCAGCAGCAAAGAACAAATCAATCCGGACAACGCGGCTAGATAGCCCGGCTTGCGCAGCACACCCATTACGACTAGAACTACCGCCAAAGGCAAAGCCGCGACCGCGGCGGAAACTGCAATACCGTGCAGCGGATCAATCGGCTGGGACCAGGTGTGCAATAGACTCCTCAAAACCACACATTGAATTTATTCAGCCCATCACAAAGGAACGAGCGCCAATCTGAATGGCTAGAAATTTCTTGTTGCTCGATGCTTTCGAGCAGTTGCCCGCCGACTGAGCCACGGTAGAGACAACTGGTACTGCAGTAGACGGAATTCCTAAGCTTCGGCCCGACGTGGAAGCCATGAACTGAAATGCGCTGATTTCCTTAATAAATGTACGGCGGAACTTATCGGCGCGCTTCTCCTCAGAATCGAGCATTTTTCTCCTTCGTCTCCTTCCCCGCCTTTTACGTTCCAGTCGACCCATGAAAGCGGGCAGCTTACTAAAGGAAGCCAAGACCTTCAACTCGTCTTTCTCCGCCCCCATTACGAGGAACCTTGAGTTATCAAGTAATGAGGAGAGATTGTCTCAAAATTTGGAACGCGCTGCTGAATTGCATCACCGCTCATCATCCGATTGTTGCGGACGAGTCCCCCGCAATCCGGAATTGCTGCCCGCACGCTATTTCGGATTTCCTTTTTGTTGTGCAACCTCCGTTGCTACAATCACCTCCAAGCTTTGAGTTGCACTTACCGCACGGAGTGTAAGCTGTGATCAAAGATCTTCTCTCCCGATGGCCGGTCATCCGTCAAATCCAGACCGGCTCCGATGGCACTGGCCCAGAAGCGATGAGCGAGCGAACCCGCGGGCTGGTTCCCAAGACTCACGGCGCTGAAGTTGCGCGTTCCATCTGCCCTTATTGCGGGGTGGGTTGCGGGCAGCTTGTCTATCACAAGAAGGGCAAGCTGATTTCCATCGAGGGAGACCCGCAGTCGCCGATCTCACGCGGCCATCTCTGCCCCAAAGGCGCGGACACTTTCGAGTTGCATACGCATCCAGGGCGGCTGAAGAAGGTGAAGTACCGCCGTCCTTATTCGCGCGAATGGGAGGAGATCGAACTTGAGACCGCGATGGATATGGTCGCCGACCGGCTTTGGGAAACCCGCGACCGGACTTTCCAGGAGAAGAAGGACGGCGATGTGGTCATGCAGACCACCGCGATCGCGCACCTCGGCGGCGCCACCCTCGACAACGAAGAGAACTACCTTATTAAAAAGCTGTTCGCCGCTGGCCTGGGCATGGTGTGCATCTCCAACCAGGCCCGTATATGACATAGCTCTACGGTGCCCGGTCTGGGCACCTCGTTCGGACGCGGCGGTGCCACCACCGCGCAGCAGGACCTGAGCAACTCAGACGCGATCCTGATCATGGGATCGTCGATGGCGGAGAATCATCCGGTTGGATTCCAGTGGGTGGTGGAGGCTCGCGAAAAAGGCGCAAAGGTCATCCACGTCGATCCCCGGTTCACTCGCACGTCCGCAATGGCAGATATCTGGGTGCCCCTGCGTGCGGGAAGCGACATCCTCTTTGTTGGCGCGCTCATTCACTACGTTCTCGAGAACAACAAAGAATTTCGCGACTACGTAGTGAACTACACCAACGCGCCCATGATCTTGCGCGAAGACTTTCGAGATACAGAGGATCTCGACGGGTTGTTCTCGGGATGGGACACAGAAAAGAAGAAGTATGACCCGGAGAGCTGGCTGTACGAAGGCGCCCCCGTCAAGGCAGATGCCGGGAAGAGCAAGCCTGGGCATGCGGCGGCTGGGGGCGGTCACGGCAAAGATCGCGGCGGCGAAGCACAGGATGCCGGCAAATATGAAGAGGACCGAACGTTGCAGCATCCTCGGTGCGTGTTCCAGGTTTTGAAGCGTCACTTCTCGCGCTACACGCCGGAGATGGTCGAGCGTTTCTGCGGCGTTCCGCAAGACGTGTTCTACAAGGCGGCCGATGCGTTCACCTCAGCGTCGGGTCCGGAAAAAACTGGTGCCATTTGCTATGCCGTTGGCTGGACGCAGCATTCGAAAGGCGTGCAGATCATTCGATCCGCGGCCATTCTGCAGCTGCTGCTCGGAAACATAGGACGTCCCGGTGGTGGCATTCTGGCTTTGCGCGGACACGCATCCATTCAGGGCTCGACCGACATTCCTACGCTCTACGACATTCTGCCCGGTTATCTGCCGATGCCGTTCTTTGAGGCAGACTCCAAGAAATTCAAAGACTACGTCAAAAAGCACAGCGCTCGCACGGGCCTGTGGTCGGGGTTTGAGAAGTATTTCGTCAGCCTGATGAAGGCGTACTACGGCGAGGCCGCGACGAAGTCCAACAACTGGGGATTCGATTGGCTTCCACGCGTGACTGGTGATCACTCCCATTTCGGTTATTGGCTCGACATGGCGGACGGCAAGCTCGAAGGCCTGTTCGTCATGGGGCAGAATCCGGCGGTGGGCGCGTCGAATGGGCGACTAGAGCGCAAGGCATTATCGAAACTGAAATGGCTCGTCGTACGAGACATGGTCGAGACCGAGACGGCATCGTTCTGGTACGCATCCCCAGAAGTGCAGCGCGGCGAACTCTCGCCTGACACGATTGGGACGGAAGTTTTCCTCTTCCCCGCTGCAGGTACAGCGGAAAAGGAAGGGACCTTCACTAATACGCAGCGCTTGCTGCAGTACCGCAACAAAGCGGTCGAACCTCCGGGCGATGCGCGCAGCGAGACCTGGTTCATGTATCACCTTGGCCGCAGGGTAAAAGAAAAAGCCGAGCAGGATTCACAACCGCGAAATGACGGCCTTCGCGCGCTGACGTGGAATTACACAGCGCAAGGTCCGACGGCAGAGCCAAAGGTCGAGGAGGTTCTCAAGGAGATCAACGGGTACACGGCCGCGGATCGAAAGCAACTTGCCCATATAAAGGACCTGAAGGCGGATGGTTCCACGGCCTGTGGAGCGTGGATTTATTGCGGCGTTTACCCCGAAGAGGGATACAACCGCGCGAATGAACGCAATCCAAAAGATCTGCTTGGCCACGGCTGGGGATTTGCCTGGCCCAACGACTGCCGCATCATTTACAACCGTGCTTCGGCGAAGCCGGACGGAACCCCTTGGAGTGAACGCAAGAAACTCGTCTGGTGGGATAAAGAAAAAAAGGAATGGACGGGACTTGATAACGCCGATTATGAGAAGACAATTCCGCCGGATAAGCCCGCGGATGTCCACGAAGGCCATGGCACGAAAGCTCTCGGCGGTGCACGGCCGTTCACCTTGCATCCCGACGGCGTGGGCTGGATCTGGGTCGCAAGCGGACTGAAAGATGGCCCGCTGCCGACCCATTACGAACCGCTGGAATCGCTGATCAAGAATCCACTTTACGACCAGCAGGACAATCCTGCGGCTCAGAAAAAAGCGCGTCCCGACAATCCTTACGCGAATTCGCCGGGCGATCCACGGTACCCATATGTACTTTCCACGTATCGCTTGACCGAACACCACACAGCAGGCGGAATGACGCGGACGTTGTCCCACCTCGCGGAACTGCAACCGGAGCTGTTCACGGAAGTTTCCCCGGAACTCGCCGCTGAACTCGGTTTGAAGCACGGCGATTATGCGACCATTACCACACCGCGCGGGATCGTTGAGGCCCGCGTCATGGTCACACCGCGCATAAGACCGCTGATGATCGATGGCCGAACCGTTCATCAGGTCGGACTGCCGTATCACTGGGGTTACAAAGGTCAAGTCACTGGTGATGTGGTCAATGATCTGTTAGTCATCAGCGAGGAGCCGAACGTGCGGATCATGGAAACCAAGGCTTTGGTGTGTGACATAAAGCCGGGCCGCAGGCCACGAGGGAAAAAAGCGATTGAGAGTCCACTTGTCGCGGAGCGTCTGGCATGAGCACCACTGCATTTCTCACAGATTCGACGTTATGCATCGGCTGTAAAGCCTGCGAAGTCGCGTGCAAAGAGTGGAACCACGTCGAAGAAGACGGTTTCGAATGGAGCGGGTATTCGTACGACAATACCGGCGCCGTGGGCGCGTCCACCTGGCGTCACGTGAAATTCGTTGAGGAGCCACCCACTCCTGGCATTGGCGGCAACGCAGGCGAGCAGGCATCCTGGGTGTTCTCGTCCGACGTCTGCAAACACTGCGAGGTCGCAGGATGTCTTAAGGCCTGTCCCACGGGCGCGATCGTGCGCACTGAGTTCGGCGGCGTTTTTGTTCAGCCGGATGTCTGTAACGGCTGCGCCTATTGCGTGGTCGCATGCCCTTTCGGAGTAGTGGCGAAGAATAAAGAGGATGGGCGCGCTTTCAAGTGCACCTTCTGCTACGACCGTCAGAAGATCGGCCTGGAGCCGGCGTGTGCGAAGGCATGTCCGACCGAGTCAATCAAGTTTGGGGAGATCAATCAGCTCAGGGCTGAGGCGCAGGAACGCCTGCAGGTGTTGCAGGAACGCGGCATGAACGATGTGGCGTTTTATGATCCGGCCCACACCAGCGTGCAGGGTACGCACGCGATGTTCATTCTCCGAGGTGACCCGCGGACTTATAATTTGCCGCCAAACCCTGAAGTGCCCACGATCTACCTGAAGAAAGGTTGGGCATCGGCAGCCGTAGCGGCGGGCCTTCTTCTTGGCGGAACCCTGCTGGCATTCTTAACCGACGGCACGAGGGATGGGCGATGAGCAACGAACCCATGCATCTACCCGAAGAACCAGCTCAAGAGCGGGAACTGCGGTTGGTGGCTCTCCGGCGCGAAGCTGAGTCGCGCGGAAAAGTGAAGGTTCGCGGCATCCGTCCGGAAGGCGCACCGTTTCCAAAGGCATCACCGGAAACCGGGTACTACGGGATTCCGCTGCTGAAGCCGCCGCAATGGACACACCAGATCCCTCTCTATTTCTTCGTGGGAGGCGCTGCGGGTGCGGCAGCGGTGGTCAGTGCGATTGGACATTATGTCGGCGCTGATCGCAAGCTCGTCCGCGACGCCCGATACATCGCCGCTGCTGGCGCAGTGATTTCGCCCGCGTTGCTGATCGCGGATCTCGGGAAACCGCAACGATTTCTGGGAATGATGCGCGTGTTCAAGCCGCAAAGCCCCATGTCGATTGGAGCGTGGACGTTACTTGGATTTGGCAGCGCGGTTTCCGCAGCCACGTTTGCTGGCCTGATGCTCGAGCGCTACGGTCCGTCTTTTCCAATGGCGGTCGTTGAAAACGCCGCAGAAGCTGCTGCCATCCCTTTGGGCCTGGGACTTGCAACCTATACAGGCGTGCTGATTGGCGCAACCGCAATTCCGGTGTGGAACCAGAACGTCGGCGATCTTCCGTTGCACTTTGCAGCCTCAGGACTCAGCGCCGCAGTCGGGATGCTCGAACTGATGGGGCATTCGAAAAACCGAGCCCTTCAGACACTGGGGCTCGGGGCCGCGCTGTTTGAAGTTTGGGAAGGAATTCGGATCGAGGGGCGAACTCACACGCATCTGGATCCTCTGAAGCATGGAACCAGCGGTGCGATAACGCGAGTCGGAGGTGCGCTCTCAGGTCCAATTCCGACCGCACTGCGTCTCGCAAGTATGTTCGCTGGACGGGAACGTGGGTCATCACTGCGGCGCTGGGCGGGGGCTTCGGCAGTGGCCGGATCGTTGCTGACTAGAATTGCATGGTTGCGCGCGGGAATCGCTTCGGCCCAGGACTGGCGCCAGCCGCTGGAAGTCCAACCGCACCCGCATGAGTAGGCGGAACCGGCTCACAAATCGCGGGCGCGCCAGCAAACACCTGCGTCGTCGTATGATTACTACGAGTAGCGTTTAGCTACGAAGTCTCGAATTTCGGAGTAGGCCTTCTTCAGCAATTCCTCTTGCGGCAGAAAAACAATGCGAAAATGCTTGCTGCCGGGGCGCTGACCAAAGCCAGAGCCGTGGACAACGAGAATGTGCTTGTCCAGCAGCAATTCCCTTACAAAGACATCGTCGCCTTCTGGAATGTCGATGCGAGGGAACGCGTAGAATGCGCCACGCGGCGGGACGCAGCTCGTGTGCGGTGTTGCATTGCAGGAACTCACCGTAAGATCTCGGCGGGCGCTCAGCTTGCGAATGACCTCCACCAGATGATCCTGTGGTCCTTCCAGCGCCGGCTTAATTGCATACTGCTCCGGATGATTGGCCGACAAACGCGCCCGCAAAAGCTTGTGCATACCTTCGACAAACGGCTTCACCGCCGCACCGTCACCGCTCACGATCGACCAACCAATTCGCCAGCCTGGCGCTAGATAGTTTTTGGACAAGCCGCCAAGCGTCACGATCGGAACATCTGGCGCGACCGAAGCAATTGAAATCTGCTCGCCGCCATCGAGAATCAGCTTGTCATAAATTTCGTCAGCGATGATCAGCAGGTTGTGCTCGCGTGCGATCTCGGCAATCTGCTCGAGCATGCGGCGGGTGCAAATCGCGCCGGTGGGGTTATTGGGATTGATAAGAACGATGCCGCGCGTGCGCGAGTTGATCTTCCGGCGCATGTCGTTGAGATCGGGCTGCCAGCCGTCGTCCTCGTTCAAGTAATAGGTGTTCAACACCGCACCGGTTTTGCAGATGATCGCTGAGTACAACGGATAATCCGGGCACGGGGTGAGGACGTTGTCCCCCTCGTTCAGCAGTGCCGTTAAACAGACATCCACCGCTTCACCAGCACCGTTGGTGACGAAGACATCTTGAACGGAAGTCATCCCCTTGCGGGCCGCCTCCGCTCGAATGGCCTCAAGCGCCTCCGGGATGGCGGTGGAGGGCGCATAGCCATTCTTGTTATCGCGCATGGCCTTGCACGCCGCTTGGACCACGTGGGGAGGCGTGACAAAGTCGTAGATATTGGGATCGCCCACATTCAGGAACAGGACTTTATGTCCCTGTTTCACTACGCCGTCGGCGGTTACCGCGAGATCACGGATCGCATATCGCAAGTTGTCGAGGCGTTTTGCCGGGGTGATTTCACGGGTGTGTGCAAGGGGCATGAAGTCATTTTAGCGTAAGGAGCTTTTAAACCGCGATTTCAGGCGCTCAGAGCAGGTTCGACGCCGGATGTCCAGCGACTTCCGTCATCTCTGGGCGGCATATTCTCTCGCCTAGAATCTCGATACCAAACGTCGCACGGTTCTTGCAGTGGGCCGCCCCGAAGACTTTATGAAGATCACGGTTAAGCGCGTGATTACAACGGTGACGCTGGTCAGCGGATTTATCACCGGTTATCAGATCCTGAGCAAGCCGCAACCGGTGGCTATTCGCCAGGATCGTGAAGAAGCCCGCGCAAACGCACAGTCGTTCGATCAGAAGATTCAGGTCCTAGAAACCTCCCGTGACCAGAACAGCGCTCCTGCAGAGGTGCGGTTCACCTCCGATGAGGTTAGCGCCGAGGTGGCGGAAAACATGGCGCCGTCCCCGTCGGCTCAGGCTGGGAACACCGCGAGCAGGCAGCCCAATTCTCCGGATGCGGTCGTCGCGCAGGGAGACGTACAGGTTAAGGATTATCAGGTGAAGCTGGAAGGCGATGTGGCGCGAGGGCAATTTGTGGCGAATATTGCCGGCAAGGACGTTTGGGTGACGCTCGCGGGACATCTTGCCTCGCAGGATGGCTATGTCACATTTGAGCCGACAGAGTTCAAGGTCGGAGAGTTCAATATTCCCATCTCTCTCGTGAACTCAGCCCTACAGAAGAAACTGGCCGAGCAGCGCGAGCAACTCAAGCTGCCTGCCGGGATCGCCAGCTTGCGGGTGGAGAACGGCGAGCTGGTGATAACGCAGAGATAGGATTATTGCAACCGAACCGGAGTGAGCGGTTGAAGGCCTATACATCCATACGCATTGCTTACACTCACAATGCTGCCTTCCTCGATGTGCAGCGTTTCTGATATGAACTCAGGAATAATGATGCTGATCAGGTCGTCACCTTCTAGCCGCGATGCTCCTTTCGAGCACTCGATGAACTCGACACACCCGTCCTCGAGCGCAATCCTCACGACAAGTTCTCTATTAATTTTCTCAACCCGGCACTGAAGATGAATTCCTTCAGTCAAAGATGTTGCTCCTAGCTTCGACGGCGGTAATAGATGTTGAAGTCGTATCCCGGTTGAGGCGGGAAAAGCTCGGCAATCCTGCGGAGGCGCTCAGCCATTGCCGCGGGAGCGAGTAGCGGATAATCGCGCTCTCGCAAGTCGTGGTAATCCACGTCTAGAAAAAGCGAGAGGAGGTAGATCGAAATGGCGTCGGAGAATGTCGCGGCGAAGTAGTCGTTCTTGTGCTTCTCGGCGTCGGGACTGCGGCCGGCGGCAATCTTTCGAGACTCCCAGGCATCCATCGAAGTCTCGCCGCGAACATTCGCCTCAGCTTGTTTCCATACCAGTTCGGCAAACTCCTGCGAAACGCCGGCACGATCTACAAACGCGTGCCCCACGTTGATATAGAACTCGAAGGCAATGGAGAACTTGTCGTCCATCAATCTCGTAGAGATGAACACGCACTGCGATCCGCCCAGATCGAGATTGCGATGGCAAACAGCGTTGTCGCTAAGGGCGACGTCATAACGGTCGGCGATGACGGTCTGATCGCCCTGGTTTACCGTGAGCGGTACGAAGTAGTAAGCCTTCCGATCGAGAGCGGCAGCGACCGGTTTCGGCACGGCCGAAATCATGCGCTCCAGGTCAGCCGACGAGAGGCTCATCTCGCCGGATACCGCGTAGCAGACACCGTTCGCGCCCTGCGAAACCGGCGCCTCGCGAATTACGTCCGCGGGCTGTCGTGTGATTGCCTGGATCGCTTGAGACATGAGTACCGGCGCAGAAAACGGCTCGCGCCTGTTTACCTCGCATTCGACATTCTAGCGCACAAGAACTTCCCGATAGCTGGTAAGGATATCGGAAACCGAGTGGTCCCAGGAAAACTTCTTCACCTGCTCATAGCCGGCGTGGCGCAGTTTTTCGCGCAGTGTCTGGTCACACAGTACTCGCTGCAGGGCACGCATCATCTCGAACAGGTTTTCCGGGTTCACCAGCACTGCCGCGTTGCCGACCACTTCCGGGATCGACGATGTGTTTGACGTGAGCACCGGGGTCCCGTGAGCCATGGCCTCGAGCGGCGGCAGGCCGAAGCCCTCGTAGAGTGATGGAAACACAAATACCTTGGCGACGTCGTAGAACACTCGAAGCACGTCGATGGGAACGAAGCCCAGGAAACGCACGTCGTTCTGCATTCCGGCGCGGACGACCGTACGGCGCAGATCGGGATGCTTCGACAGTTCGTCGCCGATGATGATAAGTTTGAGATCGGGGAACTGGTCTTGTTTGGCCAACTCCGCTTTGAGAGCGGCAAAGGCTTCGATGATCCGCACCAGGTTCTTATGCGGGCTGATTCGGCCGGCATAAAGAATGAAGGGATACGCAATCTGATAACGTTCCGCCAGCATCTGGCGATCAGCATCGCTGGCGTGACCGGTCAGGAAACGTGCGTCAATCGCGTTGTAGATGACCTCGATGCGTCGTGGCTCAATCCCGAACAGTTTTTGAAGTTCGTTCTTGGTGAATGCCGACACGGCGAAGATTCGCGCGGCGTGCCGCAATACACGACGCGTCAACTGGAAATGCATCGAGCGTTTCAAGCCAGAGCCGTTCCTTGCCCGATACATGTGATCAAGCAGGTCATGCACGGTCACCACATACGGACACGGGAAGTGATGTGGTAACCAGAACAAATGCGGCACGTGAACCAGATCGCATCCAAGGCGGGCCAGCACCGAGTGACACTGAAAAAAACCCTTGGTTGTATCCGGCGACGCCACTTCTACGCAGGAGAAATTTTCGGGCAGGACCCCAATCTCACTGGCCTTCTGCGGCGAACCCAGCAAAAAGTATTCGTTCTCATGATCGAGACGTGCAAGCGCGCGAATGATGTTGCGCGTGTAGGTGCCCACGCCGAACTCCGTGATCCGGCGAATATCGATAGCGATCTTCACTGAGGAGATTTTACAGAGTTATGGCGCACGCGAACATACGCGTGATTGAAAGGGACACCGAACCACGTTGAGCTCAAATGTTCAGGCTACAGGGTTCTCCAGCACGCCAATGCCATCGATGGAGATGCGTATGAGATCTCCATGCTGGAGTGTGAAGTCATCTCCCGGAACGATGCCGGTGCCGGTCATGAGGAACGCGCCTTGCGGAAAGCTGTTGTCGCGATAGAGGAAGCTCACCAATTCTTTGGGCTCGCGTTTGAGTTCCCTGAGAGTTGTTGCTGCCGAAAATGTCTGCTTCCCGCTACGCAGAATCTCCAGACGGATAGCTGTATCGCGCGATGGTTCGGATGTGAGAAGGATGCACGGGCCGAGCGCACAACTCCCGTTGTAAACCTTGGCTTGCGGCAAATAGAGCGGATTTTCGCCCTCAATATCGCGAGAGCTCATGTCGTTGCCGATGGTGCAGCCAATGATCGCGCCGGCAGGATTGACGACGAGGGTCAGCTCGGGCTCCGGTACCGACCACTTCGCATCAGAGCGAATGCGCACCGGCTTGCCGGGATCGACTACGCGGCGGCCTGTCGCTTTGAAAAACAGCTCGGGACGTTCTGCGGCATACACGCGATCGTAAAAGCTGCCCCCACCGGCGTCCTTGCTTTCTTCCATGCGGGCGGTGCGGCTGCGGTAATAGGTGACACCCGCGGCCCAGATTTCCTGATTGCCGACAGGAGCCAATATGGTCGCGGGATCAAAGTGGGATTGAGCACCATCATCGATTGCAGAGCGCGCGCGGTCGGGCAGGTTCGGATCCCCGAGTAGAGCGTCCCAGTCATCGGCTGATTGCAACGGCGCAAGGAAACAGAACTTGCCCGCATCTTCGACGAACGCGCCTTCACTTCTGCGATAGAGCTTCATGTGTTTTCAAGATCGGCGCGGACCTGGTCGCCACAACACAAATCCGGGACCGTATGTCGAAACCAGCGCCTCGTGTGCGCGCCGGTTTACACCTCTGCGTGCGCTTTTTCCCGGCGCTCGGCGTACAGCGGGAACGCATCCGCCAGTTCTACGACTTGGCGACGGATCCGGCTGAGGACTGCGGCATCAGTACAGTTGTTCAGAGCTTCGGCGATCCAGCGGCCAACCTGACGCATTTCGTTCTCTTTCATCCCGCGCGTGGTGAGGGCCGGAGATCCGATGCGGATACCGCTCGGCTTCAGCGGAGGATTGGTGTCGAACGGAATCGCGTTCTTATTGACCGTGATTCCTGCTTCGCCCAGCGCCTTCTCCGCCTCGCTGCCCAGCATCCCCTTCGAGAAGACATCGACCAGCATGAGGTGCGTGTCGGTGCCTCCGGAGATGATGCGGAAGCCTTCGGCGGCCAAGGTTTCAGCCAACACTTTGGCATTCGCCACGACCTGGCGGGCGTAATCGCGGAAGCTCGGCTGCAGCGCCTCGTGGAAGCAAACGGCTTTGGCAGCGATGATGTGGACGAGCGGGCCGCCCTGCATGCCCGGAAAAACAACCTTGTCGATAGCGGCGGCGAACTCCTGCTTGGAGAGAATCATACCGGCGCGCGGGCCGCGCAGGGTCTTGTGCGTGGTCGAGGTAACAATGTGCGCGTGCGGCACCGGCGAGGGATGTGCGCCACCGGCGACTAGTCCGGCGAAGTGGGCCATGTCCACGATGTAGAGCGCGCCAACTTTGTCCGCAATCTGGCGCATGCGGGCAAAGTCAATGATCCGCGGATAAGCACTGCCGCCACCAATGATCAGTTTCGGACGCTCGCGCTCGGCAATCTTCTCGAGATCGTCGTAGTCGATGGTCTCCGTTTCCTTCGTCACGCCATAAGGAACGATCTTGTACATCTTGCCGGAGAAATTCAGATGATGTCCATGCGTGAGATGTCCGCCGTGTGCAAGATTCAAGCCAAGGACCGTGTCACCGGGCTGAATCACGGCCGCGTATGCCGCCATGTTCGCTTGCGATCCAGCATGCGGCTGCACGTTGGCGTGTTCGGCGCCAAAAAGCTGTTTCGCGCGATCGCGCGCGAGGTTTTCAACCACGTCGGCGAACTCGCAACCTCCGTAATAGCGCTTCCCTGGGTAGCCCTCCGCGTATTTGTTTGTGAACACGGAGCCCATGGCTTCCAGCACGGCTTCGCTGACAAAGTTTTCTGACGCGATTAACTCCAGGCCCTCATGCTGGCGGCGGGTTTCGTTGTCTATGGCGGCAGCAACGTCGGCGTCAACTTCGAAGAGGGGACGGAGCATGTTGGAGTTATTCATGGCAGTTTCCAAGTTTACCGTAGCTTCCTAAGTTGCTGAAGTGGCGATTTATGCGGCCGAATCCACATTGGAGCTGTGGCTGTCCGTGGGTTCGTCATAGTCATCGATGACGTGACCGGGCAGAATCTCGCGTAATGCCCAATCAATCCTCTTGACCGACTGGCGTATAACCGCAATGTGCTGTGAGTGGCCGTGCAAATAGGCGGAATCCACGATCGGCTGTAGAGCATTGCGTACATGATGGTTCATCAGCTCAATCGTTTGCAGCTTTTCCCGCAATACTCGAGAACGATGGCGCTCGTGCCTATAAATCAAGAAGCCGGCGATTGCAGCACCGATAAAATCGTCGATGATGCGTTGGGATTCACGCAATCCGTAGTGAACCGAGATCTCATCGGCGATCAAGAGCAAGGCGAAAACGATTACGCCATAGAGTCCGGCCTGCAGACCAGGACGTAGTAGGGAGCCGATGCGTTTCGAACGCTGGAATCTCATACGCGTGTAAGTTCGCAACCTTGTTGCCGAGTTTTCCACCCATCCATCGCGCTAATTCGCGACTTCTGGATGGAGTTGATGCGTCTTGATCAGCGCGGCTGGCAAGTCGCTGAGACGCCGTAGGGTGATTTTCTCATGTGAAGTTGTCAGCTGTGCAAAGAAGATTTTCCAGCCGGGAGGATTGCCCTTCTTGGCGTCTTCAGGGCTATCGTCAGCAACGAAGACGACGACTTCGCGGCCGTCTTTCAGGGTTGAATCAACTTCAACGCAAAGAGGGACGGGCCCAGTGTCGTTGAGGTTGCCGGACTGCTCACCGCAATCGTTGACCTCCCAATGATATTTCGCATCAGGGCCGGACTGCTTCTCGATCCACTTCTCAAATGAGAGCTTTGGGAGCGCATTGTCTAGCTCATGAGCGGAGGCTTCCTTTGCGGCAGCGATGAGCTTGGCGTCGCGTTTGGCGTTTGGGTCTTGCGCCGCGACTACGGCACACAAGGAAAGGATGAGCAGGGCGTGTTTCATCGGGAACGCTTATACACATCCGGATCATGGATCTCCATGAACCGGTCGGCCTTGGCAAGCGGCTCAAAACCGTATTTGGCGTACAGGCCGTGCGCGTCGCGGGTACCAAGAATCCATCGGCGGAGTCCCTGCAGCCGTGAATCATTGACGATGCATTCCATGAGGAATTTGGAGAGACCCTTGCCGCGATGTGATTCGATGATGAAGACGTCGGCTAGATAGGCGAAGGTAGCGTAATCGGTGATCACGCGCGCAAAACCGACCTGCTGGACACCTTCATATACGCCGAAGCACAGCGAGTTCGCGATTCCTCGCTCGACGATTTCACGCGAAACGCCCTCAGACCAATAAGAGCGCGTGAGATATCCGTGGATGAACTGAATATTCAGACGAGCGGGATCGGTGGTAACAAGGAAATCGCCGCGGCGATGGTTAGGGTGAGTCATGAGTTGAGCATGAGCAACAAGCAATGAGCTGTGTGCAAAGCTGCATGTTGCTAAGGCTTTGGATTGCGAAGCGGCTGTCTTTCGCAGGTCACTGCTCACCGCTGACGGCTCGTCGCTCGCGTGTGAATGCTCTTGAACGTCTTCCCCAAAAAGGAGCACAGATAGTATGCGTCCATGTACTTGTAAGGCGTTTCTCCGGTTGAGTAATGGCCACACGGAAGCACGGCAACTTTGTGATCAATCCCATGCGCCTCAAATTGCTCGACAACTTGTCGCGAAAACTCCGGCAAGAACGTCAGATCGTAAGTTGCATATATGAGCAGCGATTTCCGTTTGAAGCGCGCAAATTGGTTGAAGTACGACATTGGGCTAATCGCCGTCCACATGCCCCGCAGGCGCTCCAGCGTGATCTCCGGTTCGAGTCCCTCGCGGATGTGGCGCGTTGACTGCCCATGCCAAACGACATCCGCGAAATAGGTTGACGCGTGATTAAATGCAGCGACTTCGATTCGCGGGTCATGGGCCGCCGCGAGGAAGGCATAGCAAGATCCAAGGCTCGTGCCTAGAATCCCCAGTTTCGTGTAGCCCTGGTCCTGCAGCCAGTCGAGGCAACAGCGGATGTCGAGCACTCCCTGGCGTGTCGCATCGAGCGTGCGGCCGATGTTCGCGGAGACCGCATAATCGGCACGCTGAATTTCTGCAGGGCGGCGGATGTCGTGGTAAGGCATGCTCAGCCGCAGAACCGAGATCCCAAGCCGGTTCAACGTGGGGCAAAGGGCATTGTGACTCAGCGCGTCGGAGTTCCACTGCGGCAGAAGCACGATCGCGCTCTTCCCTTTTTTCGCGGGAAACCAGCGCGCGTTTGCCAGGTTGTTCTCGGGATAGGGCGTTCGTGCGGGTGAGGTGAACCGGAGAAACTCGCCGTAAGTCCCGCGCACCTTCTCCTCCAGCTTTGGTTCCGGAACCTCGCGTGTGCTGAAAACCTGGATTTCACGGCGCTCCAGGCGGAAATCACCCGGTTTCTTGTATGAAAAGAATTCATCGCTGTTGGCAACAGCGCGCGAATTGTACTCGCTAAGATAGTGCTCACACTCGGACGCGGTCTGGGGTAACATGAACCCGTTGCGGCACGGCCACTCACGCGTGAACTCAATTCCCCACTCCAATGGGCGGACCACACGATTGTTGTCTACCTTAGTAAGACGGGTTTCCCAGTTGTACATCCAACGCGAGTAGAGGGTACGCATTGTCTCTAGGATAGCAGCGGAAGACTCGACGGCTAGAGCATTCAGCACTCAGCCGTCAGCATTCAGCCCCAAAAGGCGACGAGAAGGGGCTGAATGTGAGGGCGAACTGAGTCCATTTCGGCGACGGGAGTTACTCAAAAACCCAGTTCGTTCTCTCGATGAATGTGGGTGGCTCGTAGGTCTTCCCCTTGGCCAACCGCTTCTCTTCGCGGCGGGCGGACCAGAGAAGGATCGGACCGAGTGCCGCGGTCGAGAGTCTCGAAACAACTGGAAACTCCTTCTTAATCTGCTCCCGCAAGACGTGGATGTTCTCGCTCACGGTTTCGTTGATCTTCCTAAAATCGCGCTCCATCGCCCAAAGTGCCGCGTTGTAGGCGCTGCCCAGCGCTTTTCGGTGACGCTCGAAGCGTTCGCGAACGCGGGCGTCGGGATGATCCTTGTACCGCTTCCAGCCCTGCAGCATGGTCTGGCACATGCGGTAGAGGCTTGGCCCATTGCGCTCGAAATCGCGCCAGAAGGCGAAATCGAGGAAACGCTTGGAATCATCGCGCGAGATCGCGGCATGTTTGAAATTGAATTTGTACTGGCCGTGAATGTCGGCCAGGTCGACGCCGCTTAACATGCGGCCCTCTTCGCTCATCTGTTGATACAACGGCGTCCCCGGCACGGGAGTATAGAGCATGAATTGATGAAAATCGGTGTCGTAGCCGACCGCATGTTCAATCTCCTCCGAGATGTTGGCCGGCGTGTGATGTTCCAGGCCGATGATTGTCGAACCCTGCACGCGGATGCCGTGGGCGCGCAATTCGTGTGTCAGCGTGGCAATATCTGCACCCTTCAGCTTGCTGTACCCCGATTTCGGGGACTCCAGTCCCATCCATATCCAGGAGACGCCGAGTTCCACCAATTCCTGCATGGTGTACTTTCGAATCGCGTTGGCGGAAGAAAAAACTGAAAACTCCCAGCTCTTCCCTGCTTCGTTCATGCGCGCCAGCAGGCGCAGTGCACGTTCGCGGTGCAAAAGAAAATTCTCGTCCATGATGAAGAAGGAGTGCACGCCGAGTTCGGCTTCGATCTGGCACATTACGTCGAACAGTTCGTCGCCGGTGTCATAGAAATTCACGAACTTGCCCTTGCCGCCAAAAAAGGCCGAGGTTGTGCAGAAGTTGCAACCCATAGGGCAGCCGACGGAAGGGATCAGCGTGGCGGCGGTCTCGCCTTTGCGTTCCGGCAGCCTCAAACCCATGACACGCGTGTGCAGGCCAGAAACGATGGCAGGATGCTTGATTGGCGCATGTTCGTCTTCGCCAAGATAACGCCGCATCCACGAGATGCCCTCGCCGCGCACAATGTGGTCAGCGTCGATCATCTTTTCCAGGCCGGGGATAGCCGCAACGTGGCCACCGACCACGATCACCGATTGCGGCGACAGCTCTCGGACCATGCGGCACATCTCGCGAACCTTCCGAACGTTGATGATGATGGACGAAATTCCGACTACGTCGTACTGATACTCGGCCAGCTCTCTTGCGAACGCCTCGCGAGTGGGGAAATCAAGGACGGTACACGGTGCGGCGATGTTGGCTTGAATCATCATGATTCCCCAGGAGCGGTGGAACATGCGCAGCGAGAAGCTGCCTTGCGCGCGCGTCACCTGGTTGTGGAACAACTCCATGGGGTTAATCTTGCGGCTGCCGAACTCATCGTCTTGCGCGTAGGGGCCGAACACGGAAGACAACAGAACACGTGCACTACTTTTCTTCGGATGGAGGAGGTTCATGTCATCACCCTAGGGAGGATGAGGACGAGTCGCGGTGATCACGCGCACAGCTTACGAAATTATTACAACGACGGTAATTAGAAGATTCTCGTTATGCCGAAGACCTTCATGCCGGCAGTGGACAAACCCATAACCCTGTTGCTTTTCCGCCTATATAGCAGTATTTTGTTCCTCCATAGTGCGGGGACGAGACCAGATTTCGTTCCAGACCATCCTCGCTCGAGTCCATTCGCGGGAGAACTCCTATGGAAGAGCGAATCCGGTTCATCACTCATAAAGGACAGCGAATCCTGCTGGTAGATCTGTCAAACTGCTCCGCCGAGGAAGTTGCGAACGCGGCACGGCTGGTGCCGTCGTACACTGCTCCAGAGCCGAAGGGTTCTTTACTTCTGCTGGGCGACTTCAGCGGCGCCAAGGTCGACAAGAATGCACTCACGGCGCTGAAAGAGGCGACAGCCTATGATCAGCCGCACTTAAAGCGTTCGGCGTGGGTCGGAGTGGAAGCGCTGCCGAAGGTGTTCTACGACAACATCAAGAATTTCTCACGGCGGACGCTGCCGACATTCAATACCCGCGAGGAAGCCTTGGAATACCTCGTCGCGGAACAGCCTGCGTCGGCGGTAAGCTAAGGCCGTCGAGCTTCGCTCGACCAGGACACCGAGGGCGGCTGTCCCCACACTAAGCCAGGGTGCGGCGCACAAAATCGACGAACTTCTTCACATCATCTTCGGTAGTGTCCCAGGAGCACATCCAACGGACCACCGACTGCTCAATGTCCCACGGGTAGAAGAAGTAGCGTTTCAGCAGTTTGGGGATGGAGCGAGACGGAATACGCGCAAAAACACCGTTCGCCTCGACGGGATAGACGATCCTCACATCCGGCACATCGCTCAATTCGCGCTTCAGCAATTGCGCCATGCGATTGGAGTGCCGTGCGTTTTTGAGCCACAGGTCATCCTTGAACAGTGCCTCGAACTGGGCAGCAAGGTAGCGCATCTTGGAGGCGAGTTGCATGCCCTGCTTGCGGTAAAACTTGAACTCCTTGGCGAGATCCGGATTGAAGAAGATCACTGCCTCGGCACCCATGCCGCCGTTCTTGGTCGCGCCGAACGACAGAACGTCGACACCGACATCCCGCGTGCATTCACGAAGACCTTTGCCCAAAGAGGCCGCTGCGTTACCAATCCGAGCGCCATCGACGTGAAGGAACATTTGGCGCTCGTGGGCGAACTCGGCAAGCGCCTTGATCTCATTCGGCCGATAGACAGTGCCCACTTCTGTCGCCTGCGTAATTGAAATAACGCGCGGTTGCACATGGTGCTGGTCGCCGATGCCGTGATAAGCCTTGCGAACAGCGTCGACCGTCAACTTGCCGTCGCGCGTGGGGAGCGGAATCAGCTTGCAGCCCGTCATTTTTTCCGGGGCGCCGCATTCATCCACATAGATATGGGCTGCCTCGGCGCAAATCACGGCTTCGTAGGTCTTGGTAAGCGCCTTCAGGCTGAGGCAGTTGGCCGCGGTTCCGTTAAACACGAAGAAAACGGCGATATCCGCGCCAAAGTGGCGTCTGAAGAGGCTTTCGGCGGATGCGGTGTAGGGGTCGTCGCCGTAGCCGACCACGTGGCCTTCGTTGACGGCGGCGAGGGATTTCAGAACCTCGGGATGCACCCCGGCATTGTTGTCGCTGGCGAAGCTGCGGGAAGGCTTCATGGCTCAACAATTTAGCAGAACCGAAGGCCGCGCAGCCGAGATGATGCCGCGGACATTCCACGAGCCGACGCATTAGTTACCTTCTTGGGTACTGAACACTTTCGTTACGTTGAAGCAACTCTAGGACGAGACTAGAGTTCAATTCATTGTAGGTACTCTATGTTGTTAGCCATTGCCGTCGTGTTGAGTGGGTTTGTGGTGCTGTACCTGGCAGTCTCCAGCGAAGAACAGCACATGCAGAAAGCTGTCCGCCGCACCAAACGGTAGTTTCAGTTTTCCCGCATTCTGCCTGAATACCCCGTCAAGCCACTGGTTTGCCTTGAATCCCACCCACCTTGCCGTTAATCTGTACAAACGTACTTCCTCGCAATCTGATGAATCTCGTGGGCTGGGCTTTTCCGCAAGCATGAAACAGCCGACTCACGCATAACTTGTGTGGCCTGCCTCGCCACAACACATCAGGTAGGAAGCGATTTTGCGACTGGCGAATCCGCTGAATTTTTGTAGCCAGCGCAAAAATCGAAACATCCAATTGGAACAAACCCTTACTGCTGGGCCGTATTGATGTTTCGTGGGTATTGCGAACTTCTCCACCAGGGCAAGCTTAACCGTTCTTAAGAGGAAATCATGCTGAAGCGACTGATTCTAATGCTGGTTGTGGTACTGGCACTTTTGGGAGGTCTCGGGTTCTTCAAGTACCGCCAGATTTCCGCAGCCATCGCGCAGGGTAAAAGTTACGCGCCACCACCGACTGCTGTTACCACGCTTGTTGCAAAACGCGAGATTTGGCCTTCGACGCTGAATGTAATTGGCACCGCCGAAGCGATCCAAGGAGTGACCGTCAGCGCCGATCTCCCGGGCACAGTGGACAAGATCAATTTTGAGTCCGGGCAGCAGGTGAAAGCCGGCGATGTTCTGGTCGAGCTCGACACACGCCAGGAGCGCGCTCAGCTTGCGGCTGCAGAGGCGGCCTACGAGTTAGCCAAAATCACATATGCGCGCCAGCAGCAATTAGTAAAGGAAGGCGTGGTGGCGCGCACTGAATACGACAACGCGCTGGCACAACAGAAATCAACCGAAGCAAACGTCGGCGAAATAAAGGCAACGATCGCGCGCAAGACCATCCGCGCGCCGTTTAGCGGGATTCTCGGCTTGCGTCAGGTGAACCTGGGGCAGTACATGGCTGCCGGACAGGCCATCGTCTCTTTGCAATCGATGAATCCGATCTACGTCAATTTTGGTGTTCCGCAGCAGACGACGCCACAGCTGAAGGTCGGCAGGACGCTTCACATCACCAGCGACGATCCGCCGGGTGTGGAGTTTAGCGGCCGCGTGACCGCGGTTGACTCGGTCGTGGACCAGACCACCCGCAACATTCAGGTGCAGGCTACGCTAACCAATCCCGGCAATCGGCTGCGTCCGGGAATGTTCGTTCAGGTGCAGGTGTCGTTGGGACAATCGCGCGACGTCATTTCCCTTCCGGCCTCTGCTATCAACTACGCGCCTTACGGGGATTCCGTCTACGTCGTGTCCCAGATGCAAGATCCGAAGACGGGGAAGAATTACCAAGGCGTTCGCCAACAGTTCGTCACCGTGAACGGCTCGCGCGGCGACCAGGTGGCGGTGGTGTCGGGGGTCAACCCAGGCGACGAAGTGGTGTCCTCGGGCGTATTCAAGTTGCGCAATGGCGCACAAGTCGAGGTCAACAATCAGGTAACCCCATCCAATAACCCGAAGCCAAAGCCCGAGGATAGCTAATGAAGATCACAGATCTCTTCATCAAGCGCCCGGTTCTCGCGATCTGCGTCAATCTCGTGATTCTGATCGCCGGAATTCAGGCAATACGTTCGCTCAGTGTCCGCCAGTATCCGCGAAGCGATATCGCCGTGGTTGAGGTTTCGACCGTTTACGTGGGTGCGAATGCCGACCTGGTGCGCGGATACATCACCACGCCTCTGGAACGCGTGATCGCTGCCGCCGACGGCATCGACTACATGGAGTCGCAGAGCGCCCAGGGCATCAGCACCATCGATGTTCACCTGAAGCTCAATTACGACACCAATGCGGCGCTGACGCAGATCCAGGCGAAGGTGGCGCAGGTCCGTAACGACCTCCCGCCTGAAGCGGAAGCGCCGACCATCGAACTGCAGACGGCCGATAACCAGTTTGCCGCGATGTACCTGGGCTTCGCGTCGCCGGATCTCGATCAAAATCAGATCAGCGACTACCTCGTCCGCGTGGTGCAGCCGAAGTTGAGCGCCATCAGCGGTGTGCAACGCGCTGAGGTGCTCGGGAACCGCACCTTCGCCATGCGCATTTGGTTGAAGCCGGAGCAGATGGCGGCCCGCGGTGTTTCGCCGTCCGATGTTCGTGATTCGCTGGCTAAGAACAACTACTTATCAGCGCTGGGAAGCACCAAGGGTTCCATGGTGTCGGTCAACCTCGTGGCCAACACCGACATGAAGAGCACGGAAGACTTCAAGCAGATGGTGGTGAAGGAGTCCAACGGGGTTGTGGTGCGATTGGGCGAGATTGCTGACGTGAACCTGGGCGCCGAGAGCTACGACTCCGACGTTCGCTTCAACGGGCAGCAAGCAACCTTCATGGGCATCTGGGTGTTGCCCACCGCGAACTCGCTCGACGTGATTAAAGCAGTTCGCGCCGAGATTCCGGGTATCCGTGCGCAGCTTCCCCAAGGTATGAAGGTAGGCATTCCGTACGACTCGACCGCCTACATTCAGGACGCGATCAACGAAGTGCTGCACACGTTGGGCGAGACGCTGCTCATCGTCGTCATTGTCATTTTCCTGTTCCTGGGATCGTTCCGCTCGGTCTTAATTCCGATCGTTGCGATTCCGATTTCGCTGATTGGCGCGGTGTTCCTCATGTTGGTGGCGGGATTCACCATCAACTTGCTGACGCTGCTCGCCATCGTGCTGTCCGTCGGATTGGTGGTTGACGACGCCATCGTCATGGTGGAAAACGTCGAGCGCCACCTGCACATGGGCAAACATCCGATGCGTGCGGCGCTTGATGCAGCACGCGAACTGGTTGGCCCAATCATCGCGATGACCATTACCCTGGCGGCGGTGTACACCCCAGTCGCGATCCAAGGCGGACTAACCGGCGCGCTCTTCCGTGAATTCGCACTCACCCTCGCCGGCGCAGTCGTCGTCTCCGGCATTGTCGCGCTAACTCTCTCGCCGATGATGGGCTCGAAACTGCTGCGCGAAGGCGACACCGAGCGCGGCTTCGCGGGCATGATCAACCGGCACTTCGAAAAAGTGCGCAATCTGTACGGACGTACGCTTGCGGGTACGCTCAACTATCGCCCAGTGGTGCTCACGCTGTGGGTGATCGTTGTCCTGCTGGTCGTGCCGTTCTACATGCTGTCCATGCGTGAACTGGCGCCGTCCGAGGACCAGGGCGTGGTGTTCTCCGTTATTCAGGCGGCACCAAACGCCACCCTCGATCAGAACAAATTGTTTTCGCAGCAGGTTTTCAACGTTTTCAACTCTAAGCCGGAGCATGACAGCATTTTCCAGATCACGACTCCGGCTGGCGGCTTCGGCGGCATGGTGACCAAGCCCTGGAGCCAGCGAACGAAGGACACGAAGCAACTTCTGGCCGAGGTAACTCCGCAGCTCAATGCGATCCCCGGGATCCGGGTGCTTCCGCTGACGCCTCCGCCGCTCCCCGGCGGCGGCAACTTCCCGGTCGACTTCGTGATTCAGTCTGCCTCGGAACCCCAACAGATTTCCGATCTCGCGAATGAGTTGGTGAAGCGTGCTATGGCCAGCGGCATGTTTATCTACGCTGACACGGACGTAAAGTTCGACCAGCCGCAGACGGAAGTGATCTTCGACCGCGACAAGCTTCGGTCGCAAGGTGTGGACCTGAGCCAGGCGGGCGCCGATCTCTCGACGCTGCTGGGCGGGAACTACGTCAATCGCTTCAGCATTCAAGGTCGGAGCTACAAAGTCATTCCGCAGGTGAAGCGAGTGGATCGCCTCACCCCGGATCAACTTGAGCACATCTACGTGAAAGGCTCGAACGACAAGCTCGTTCCGCTCTCCACATTTGCCAGCCTGAACACGACGAGCCAGCCACGTTCGCTAAGCAAGTTCCAGCAACTCAACGCGGTGCGCATTCAGGCGCTGATCCCCCCGAACGTGACGCTGGACCAGGCGCTCACGTTCCTGGAAGACCAGTCGAAGCAGATCCTGCCGCAAGGATTCACCGTGGACTACGCGGGTGAATCGCGGCAGCTGCGCGTGGAAGGCAGCAAGTTCCTGGGGACGTTCGCCCTGTCGGGGGTTCTCATCTACCTGGTACTTGCGGCGCAGTTCGAGAGCTTCCGCGATCCCTTCATCATTCTGGCGGGATCGGTGCCGCTGGCCATCGCCGGCGCGCTGATGTTCTCGTTCCTGGGATTCACCACGCTGAACATATATAGCCAGGTGGGTCTGATCACACTCGTCGGTCTAATTGCCAAGAACGGCATTCTGATCGTCGAGTTCGCAAACCACTTGCAGGAGCAGGGCAGAGACAAACTGCACGCCGTCATTGAAGCGGCCAGCACACGCCTGCGTCCGATTCTAATGACGACTGCAGCTACGGTCTTTGGCCACTTCCCGCTGGTGTTTGCAACCGGTCCTGGTGCGGGAGCACGAAACAGCATCGGCATCATGCTGGTCAGCGGCATGATCATCGGTACAGCGTTCACGCTGTTTGTGGTGCCGTCGATCTACATGCTGGTTGCGAAGCGTCACACCAAGTTGGAAGAAGTTGGCGGCGAACCGATCGAGGAAGTCCCCGAGTTGGAAGCCGCTGCAGTGTGAGCGAGAAAACCAAAATCCACCACAGAGGACGCAGAGTTACACAGAGGAAAACCACAGAGGGAAAGAAAATCACAAACCGCCGCCGAGCACACCCGATTCCTGCTGCGTCAGTCCTCTGTGGCGTTCCTCCGTGTAACTCTGTGTCCTCTGTGGTGAAGGTTTTTGATTTTTGCGGCAGACGGTAAAAAGCGCTTGCCACGCAAACCTGTGATCCCCCTCATTGCAATCCGGCCTACTTAGCAGTACTCTTATCGGCTCAGAAAATCCGCTCGGGGCTGCTGCTTCGGACTCTCCTAGGGATTTCTGCTCATCGTCTTCTTGCATGAGCCTGCACGAAACCATGCCGTTATCCGCAGGCCAGAGAGCCTCGCTCGCTGCCGCGCTCGTCCTATTGCTTGTGGGTGCCGCTTGCAGTGGCGGCGGACAGGGCCAAACCGCTCCCGGTGGAGGAGGCGCCCCTCCAGGAATTCCCGTCAAGGTTCAGGTCGCGCAAGCTTCTCCCATCAACGAAACCACCGAGTACGTCGCAACGTTGAAGTCGCGCGATTCCGCAGTGGTGATGCCCGAAGTTGAGGGGCAGATCACGCAGATTTACGTCCACTCGGGTGACCACGTCGCGGCTGGCGCGCCGCTGATGCAAATCGATCCCCGCAAGCAAGAGGCCACCGTCAGCAGCCAGGAGCAAATGCGCGAAGCGCAGCAAGCCAATGTCGCGCTGGCGCAGCAGACGTTCGAGCGCACCAGCGGGTTGTACAAGGCGGGGGTCGTCAGCAAGCAGGACCTGGATCAGGCGCAAGCTGCGCTCGATACCGCGAAGGCACAATTGCAGTCGCTCGACGCGCAAGTAAAGCAACAGCAGGTGCAACTGCATTACTTCAAAGTCGTCGCGCCGCGCGAGGGGATCGTTGGTGACATTCCGGTTAGGGTCGGAGATCGCGTAGTCACGTCAACGCTCCTGACCACTGTGGATCAACCTGGCGCTCTGGAAGCATACGTCTACGTCCCCGTTGAGCGTTCGACGCAACTGAAGATGGGCATGCCAGTTGACATTGTGGATGCGACCGGCAAGGTCATGGCGCAGAGCCGAATCACGTTCATCTCGCCGCAGGTGGATAACAGTACGCAAAGCATCCTGGTAAAAGCAACCATCGCCAACAGCCGCGATCGTCTACGTACGTCGCAGTTCATTCGCGCTCGCGTTGTCTGGGGACAGCGGCAGGCACCACTGGTTCCGGTGTTGTCGGTGATTACGCTTGGCGGGCAGCACTTCGTGTTTGTCGCGCAGACCGAGAACGGAAAGATCGTGGCGCGACAAAAGATGCTGCGCGTCGGCGAGATGATCGGCAACGATTATGTTGTGCTGGACGGCATCAATGCTGGCGACAAGGTAATTGTTTCGGGAACACAGTTTTTGACCGACGGCGCGCCGGTGATGCCGCAGGCGTGAGGAACGGCTCTAGGTTTCAGGTTGCAGGTTTCAGGCTTCAGGTTTCAGGATCAAAGGCTGAGACTTGAGGCCTGCAACGTGGCCCAGAAGCCTGATGCCTGGCACCTGACGCCTGAAGCCTGATTTCATGTTCGTTAACTTCTTCATTCATCGTCCGGTTTTTGCCACGGTTTGCGCGCTGATGATCATCTTGGGCGGCGCAGTGGTCATTCCCACCCTTCCTATTGCCCAGTTTCCCAACCTCACACCGCCCCAGGTTTCAGTCAACAGTTTCTATATCGGCGCCAGTGCGCAGACGGTTGAAAGCGCGGTCACGGTCCCGCTGGAGCAGCAGATCAATGGCGCTGAAGGCATGCGCTACATCAGTTCCGACAGCGGCAATGACGGATCGAGTTCGATTGTTGCCACCTTCGAACTGAACCGCGACCCTGACCTCGCAGCCGTTGATGTGCAGAACCGCGTCAACATTGCGTTAGGCAGACTGCCGGCGGCCGTAAAGACCACCGGCGTTATCGTCACCAAGGCTTCGCGCAACTTCGTGTTTGGCGCTGCTGTCTATTCGCCGGACCAGCGCTACGACACGCTTTTCATGAGCAACTACCTCGATCTGTATGCGAGAGATGCGTTGAAGCGTGTGCCCGGAGTTGCCGACGTTTTCGTATTTGGCGAACGGCGTTACTCGATGCGCCTGTGGCTCGATCCTCAGCGACTCGCCAGCCGAGGGTTGACCGCGACAGATGCCGTCAATGCTTTGCAGGAACAAAACGTCGAAATCGCCGCCGGTTCGGTGGGGCAACCACCGACAATTCCAGGACAGCAATATCAGATCAGTGTGCGCGCCATTGGCCGCCTGGTGCAACCCGAAGAGTTTGACAACATTATTTTGAAAACCAGTCCCGATGGCACCTTGGTACGACTACGCGACGTTGGGCGGGCCGAGCTCGGCGCCGAGGACTACAGTTCTGAGTTGAAGTACAAGGGGATTCCTTCGGTCGGCATCGGCATCACCCAACTTTCGAATGCAAACGCGTTGGAAGTGCGTCGGCTAGCCCTTGCCGAATTGGATCGACTCAGCAAGCGATTCCCTCCCGGGATGGTATACGAGAACGCGTTCGATACGACCGAAGCTGTGAGTGAGTCGATCCGCGACGTTCTCACGACGCTTGCCGAGGCGATCGCGCTGGTCATTCTTGTCATCTTCATCTTCCTCGAGGACTGGCGCAGCACCATCATTCCAGCGGTTACGATCCCGGTTTCGCTGATCGGAACATTCCTCTTCATCAAAATCCTTGGGTTTTCGATCAACACACTGACCCTCTTCGGAATCACGCTCGCCACAGGCTTGGTCGTCGATGACGCGATTGTTGTCATCGAAAACATCGAGCGCCACATTCAGGAAGGTGAACACGATTCGCACAAAGCCGCTTCGATCGCGATGGCGGAAGTCGCCGGCGCAGTCATTGCGACCTCTCTCGTGCTGGTGGCGGTGTTCGTGCCAGTGGCGTTCTTCCCTGGCACGACTGGGATTCTGTTCCGCCAATTTGCGCTGACAATTGCGTTTTCGATCTCGATTTCCGCGTTCAACGCACTAACTCTTTCCCCTGCGCTATCGGCAATCCTGCTCGGAAAGGTGCACGGTGAGAAAAACTGGGTTTTCCGGCAAATTGACAAAGTTATCGGTGGCGTCACGCATGGTTATCGAGTGGCCTTGCGCGGCATTCTGAATTACAAGATCGCCGCGGTGATTTTGTTTTTCGCCGGCCTGGGAGCGACCTACTTCGTCTATCGTTCCGTTCCGACCGCGTTCGTACCCACTGAAGATCAAGGCTATTTCTTTATCGTGGTGCAGGGGCCGCCGGGGGCTTCCGTGGAGTACACCACCTCGATCTTGGATCAAATACACAAGCTGGTCATTGGAGTCCCCGAAGTTCGCAGCGACTTCGCCATCAGTGGTTTCAGCTTCACTGGAAGCGCGTCCAATCTCGGAATCATTTTTGTGACGCTCAAACCTTATGCACAGCGCCAAGGAATAGAACACGGTGCAACTTCGGTAGTGAACCGGCTTCGAGGACGGCTATTCGCGATCAATGGGGCCGTCGTGCTGCCGTTCGAACCACCCGCGGTGCAGGGCGTCGGCCGGTTCGGGGGATTTCAATACATTCTGCAGGACCTTGGCGGCCACACACCCGACCAACTTGCAGGTGTGACCATGCAGATGATGGGCGCCGCTGCGCAACACAAGACGAACGGCCGCAACGATCTGACCGGCGTGTTCAGCAGCTTCACAGCCAACGATCCGCAGTTCCTCGTCACCATTGACCGCGAGAAGGCAAAAAGCTTACAGGTTCCGCTGCAGCAAATTACCGATGCGCTCGGCGTCTATATGGGCTCGGCGTACGTCAATGACTTCGACTTCAACAACCGTGCGTATCGCGTGTATATCCAAGCGGAGGGGAAGTTCCGAGCGTCTGCGCGCGACATCCGCGAATATTACGTCCGCTCCAATACCGGAGCGATGATTCCTCTGGACAACTTGGTCACACTGACGCAGACGACCACGCCACAAACCATCAGCCACTACAACCTGTTCCGTTCGGCGGAACTGGATGGTTCGGCGGCGCCCGGGTTCAGTTCCGGCCAGGGGATGGTCGCGATGGAAGATATCAGCAAAAAAGTCCTGCCACAGGGATTCAGCTATGAATGGACCGGGCTATCGCTGGAAGAACTGACCTCGGGTCGCACGACCGCGTTGCTGTTCGGCCTCGGGATTCTGGTAGTGTATCTGACGCTCTCGGCGCAGTACGAGAGCTTCGTGCTGCCATTCATCGTATTGTTGGCGGTACCCATGGCTATCCTGGGCGCGTTGGGGGCGGTCTGGCTGCGAGGCGCACTTCAAGGCTTTGTCTGGCATGAGCCCATCACCAGCCAGAACGACGTCTACTGCCAAGTCGGACTGGTCATGCTCATTGGACTGGCCAGCAAGAACGCGATTCTGATTGTCGAATTCGCTGAGCAACTGCGTGAGCGCGGGTTACCACTGCTCGAAGCCACACTGGAAGCGGCGCGCATCCGGCTGCGGCCCATCCTGATGACGTCGTTTGCCTTTATTCTCGGAGTCGTTCCTCTCATGCTGGCCAGCGGCGCAGGTTCTGCTGGACGCCACTCTGTGGGTACGACCGTTTTCGGCGGAATGCTGATGTCGACCGTGCTGAACCTGTTTTTTATCCCCGTGCTCTACCTCATCATCGAGGGATGGCGAGAGAAGAGCGGCGTCAAAATTGAGCACCGCTGACGGTTAGGGCTGGATGGCAACCATCGTGGCGCCAATTATTTTCCCCTGCCCTGGTTCCTGCAAAAAAGCAATCAAGCGAGATGGTTGTGCAATCGTCTTCAACGTGATGTCTTTCGAAAAGCCACGCTGTTTGTCGAGTTTGCCAATCTGAGAAAGCTTCTTTAGCACCGCCACATGCTCGAGGTAGTGGCCTCCGTTTTCTCCTCTTAGCACTTGCGATTCCGCATGGTCGATCGCGAGCGCGATCCAGATTTCAGCCTTCACATCTGCCGGATCGACGTCGATGTGGGCATGCAGAGTACCACCTGAAACCGCGGCGGATGAAATTCGAATTGGCATTGCAGGGGTGGTAACTGCCTTTTCAAACGCCTGTGCCGCGCGATTACCGTCGTTCCCCACGAACTCAAAAGCACCATTCACCACCATTTCTGGAGTGTAGGGCTCTGCTACGTGCAAACGTTGCGCGTACTCGGTCTGGCGCAAAGTAAGTTCATGCGACGAGAAGGGGTCTTTCCAGCCATCGCCGTCCCAATAGTCGACATGCTCCTCCAGCACAATGAACTGTATGCCGGGCACGGGTTGCTTGCTGTCGAGATTGCGAAGAAAAGCATCCGCCGGAGGACAACTGGAACAACCTTCCGACGTGAAAAGCTCTACCAAGACCGGAATGGCAGCGTTCGGGGCAGCTGAACCTGCTGGGACGGCGGCGAGCAGGAATCCAATGGCTAGCGACGCAAAGAGAGGATTTCGGGTCATACAAGCGGCATTCGAAGCATATGCAACTGCCCCGGCGCTTTTCAATGGCCACTTATGAAGAATCCGCTAACCCACTTTTTGCGGGGCGCGTACAGGTACTTTCGAGTGTTTGCGGCATTGCAGACCTTCTGCATCCAAAATAGCGCCCGCCTGCTGCCAGGACGGGACCAGCCGTGTCACAATTAGAACTATTCGGAGGATCGATGAACCGAATCAGTGAAGTACTCGTCGCCCTCACCGTTTACGTTCTCGGCGGGGCAGCTTTCGCAGCCGGGCCGAAGCAAGCCTCAGGTACGTGGTCGTTTGCCGTCTCTGGCGATTCTCGGAACTGTGGCGATGTCGTCATGCCGGCAATCGCAGCAGACGCCACGAAGCACAACGCGTCCTTTTACTGGCACTTGGGCGACTTGCGCCTGACCTCCGGGCCCGATCAGGATTTCATCGAAGAGCGTGTCAGGGAGGGCAAGGCGACAGATCTCGCCATTTACGAAAAAAATGAGTGGGATGACTTCATTGAGAACCAGATCAAACCCTGGGGCGATGTTCCCTTCTATCTAGGGATCGGGAACCACGAGACAGCATCTCCGAAGACGCGCGCTTTGTTCTTGTCAAAGTTTCACGATTATTTGAACCAGGCCGATCTGCGCGACCAACGTTTGAAAGATGATCCTGCTGCAAACGCGCCCAAGACTTACTACCACTGGATAAGAGACGGAATTGATTTCATCACCCTGGACAACGCCACTGAGGACCAATTCGATGCCGATCAGATGAAGTGGCTTACAGGCGTTCTGGAACGCGATGCGAAGGACGATTCGCTCCGATCCGTCGTGGTTGGAATGCACAAGGCCCTGCCGGAGAGCATTTCGATCACCCACAGCATGAATGAATCGCCGGCTGGCACCGAGAGCGGACGGCAAGCCTATGCCATGTTACTCAAGCTGCAGAACGACAGCCACAAGAACGTGTACGTCCTTGCCAGCCACTCGCACTTCTTCATGGATGGCACCTTCAACACCGATTACTGGAAATCGAACGGCGGAGTGTTGCCGGGATGGATTATCGGAACAGCGGGTGCGGAACGGTACCCGTTGCCAGAGAATGCGCACGATGCGAAGGCCGCGAAAACCAACGTATACGGATACCTTCTGGGGACAGTAAACCCAGAGGGGGAACCTCCCGGCACCATCAAGTTCAAATTCCAAGAGATCAAAGAAGGTGACATACCCGGCGATGTGAAGCAGCACTTCACGCCGAAGTTTGTCCATCAGTGCTTTGCTGGAAACCGCAGGACGGAAGCGATTCGCTGAGATTTCGGGGGCAAACAAAAAACGCGGCGCAAGGCCGCGTTTTTAGTGTTCGAAGAGAGCTATCGGTCGTCGCCGTCGTGGTCCCAATCGTAGTTGCGATCCCAGTCGCGGTCGGTGCGCCACTCGTGCCGATGCGGATCGTACCAGGAGTGGGTAGCGCTCCAGCAACGATCCCAGGTTTCGTTCAGTTTGGCGCGGGCGTTCTGCGCCTGCCGGCTATGCTTCCCGTGCTCGTGGGCCTCGTGGCGATAGTGGTCCTGCGCCTTTTCGACTTTCCTCTGGCAATCCGTGCGGTTGTCGGCCGCCGCCTTTGAAGGAACGGCCACAGCACATGCGGCCGCAAGCGCGGCCACGGTCAGTACACTCGGAACCTTTATGCTCATCACGATCCTCCTCACGTAGTATCCGAGCACATCAGATAGAAAGTTTGCGGTACAGGGTTGCTCTTAAGGTGCCTTGGACAAAGCTGTAGTGAATCATCGATTTAAAATCGCCATAGTGGAGCAGACTGACAAGCACATTCAATGTGAGAAGCTAGAGTTCCGGCCGCGACGGTTCTTGCGTGGCGGACACGTGCAGACCCTCGCTGCCTTTTGTCACCGGCGAAAATTCCAACTGGGGACGGCGGAACGGCGTCTGGTTGAGGTTGAGCCTGGGGTACCGGTTCTGTGCCAATGCTATTGGCAGCCACATCGAGCCGCCGCGATGACCATCATTGTGGTGCACGGATTGGAAGGCTCCAGCGAATCGCAGTACATGCTGGGAATTGCCGAAAAGGGCGCGGCGGCAGGCATGAATGTTGTCCTGATGAACCAGCGCACCTGCGGCGGTACGGACTCGCTCGCGCCTACTCTCTATCATTCGGGACGATCGGCGGATGTGATGGCCGTTGCTCAGCACATTGTGCAGCAGGACGGAATCCAGAGGTTCGCGCTCTGCGGATACTCAATGGGCGGCAATCTCGTGCTTAAGACCGCAGGAGAATGGGGCAGTACCGGGCCAAAGGAATTTGCTGCAGTCGCAGCTGTATGCCCAGCCGTCGACCTCGCAGCATCGGCGGATGCGTTGCACATGCCCGCAAACCGGCTTTATGAGCAGTACTTCGTCCTGAAGTTGAAAACGCGCATGCGAGCAAAGGCGCGGTGTTTCCCTGGGAAATACGACCTGACGCGACTGCAGGGGATCAAGAGTCTACGCGATTTCGATGACAAGGTGACGGCATTCTATTGTGGGTTTTCAGGAGCAGCGGATTATTACACGAAGTCCGCGGCTGCCAATGTGCTGGATCGAATTGCAGTTCCCGCATTCATTTTGTACGCGAAGAATGATCCCTTTATTCGCATTCTGCCGGAGACACGCGCGAAGATTGCGGCGAACCCGAATATTCGATTTATAGAAACCGAAGATGGCGGGCATTGCTCCTACATCGGCGAGCGCGATGGTTATGATGGCAACTTTGCCGAGCGGGCGGTGGTGGAGTTTGTGCAGACGCTGGATCGCCGTCCCGGGACCTAGTGTTAAGGCCCAGTCGTCTCGACGGTCAATGCAGATGCCAGAGAGAGTCCGGTAACCAAATTTCTTCACGACGGAGACCTGACTTGGGTGGAGCAGGGCTTCTCAGCCCTGCATAAGCGCTATCAAAAGGGAGCATGGGGCTTTAGCCACTGAGGGATCTCTCAGCGCAATCGGCAGCCCACCTAAGGGGCTGAAGCCCGAATTCCTTTTATGGGCTCTCTATGGAGGCCTGTAAGGCCTGCTCCACCCAAAAACTGGGACCATTCACCATCCTGTACAATCAGCCCGATGCGGCGTTTGGGGCTGATCGTCGTTGGAATTCTTCTGCTCTGCTTCGCTGCGCCGACCGGCGCCGAACCGGTTTCGCAGCTGCATCCCACAAATTACGTCAATGATTTTGCCCATGTTCTGAGTGCAAGCTCAGAGGACTCACTTAACGATCTTTGCAAGCAGATCGAGGACAAAGCACATGCACAGATTGCGGTGGTAACGATCCGTAGCCTGGATGGCGGCGACATCGACAGCTACGCTGTCAATCTGTTCAAACAATGGGGTATTGGCAGCAAAGCTACGAATCGTGGCGTTCTCATCCTCGTGGCGATCCAAGACCACAAATATCGCACCGAAGTCGGCTATGGGCTCGAACCCATCCTTCCGGACGGTAAAGTCGGAGGCTTCGGACGCGAGGCAGTCCCGTTTTTCAGACAGAACAACTATGACGGTGGTGTGCGGCTGATGACGACGCGAGTGGCAGAAGTCATCGCCTCCGATGCCGGCGTTCAACTTACGGGCGCCAGCACGCCAGAACCGGTGCAGCGAGAACCCGAGTCGTCGCCGATCTCAACCATCGTAGGATTCATTCTCTTATTAGTCATTGGAGGGCCGCTGCTCGCAATTCTTTGGGCAATTTCGCGAGTAGGAGGACGTGGACGTCGCAACCGAGGTGGCTGGAGCGGTTGGGGCGGCGGATTCGGAGGAGGAGGCTGGAGCGGTGGCGGTTGGGGTGGCGGCGGCTTCGGGGGAGGTGGAGGTGGCTTTGGCGGCTTTGGGGGCGGGTCTTCCGGCGGTGGCGGGGCTAGCGGCGGCTGGTAGGAGAACTGAACGGTGACATCACTCGCAGCTGATCGCGCACAATCGATTCCGGCGTTTGTTTTCGGCGCAAACCACGCGCCTGTGTGGGTGTTTGTCCTGCTCGGGGCTGTGGTAGCGGTGCTCGCTTTAATACTCTATTTCGCCAACAGCGTCGGGGGCGGCGATAAAGATTACTGGTATGGAGATCCAACGCGACAGCAATATCTGCAATATCCCAGTTACGGACCTTTCGGTGGATTTACGAATTTCTGAGGACAAGGTATGACTCACGAGAAACTAACGTCGGATTTCGTGGAGAAGATCAGGGCGGCGGCAGCGGACAATCTTGTCAGCGTCGTGTTGTATGGCTCGGCGGCGGATGGCGACTTTCATCCTGAATACTCCGATCTGAACCTGCTGTGCCTGCTGCGGGATGCCTCTTTCCCCGCGCTGAACAAGATTGCCGGCGTTGTCTCGTGGTGGCGGGGAAAGCGCCACCATCCACCGCTGGTGCTCACTTCCCAGGAACTAATTACTTCGGCCGACGTATTCTCCATAGAGTTCAGCGACATGAAGCAGCGCTATCGTGTGCTGTTTGGCCCGGACCCGCTTCGCGATTTGCGCGTCCCAATGACGCACCATCGCGAGCAACTGGAATACGAGCTGCGCGAGAAGCTGTTCTTGCTCAGGCAGCACCTGATGCTGGCGGGGAGTGATGAGAAGCAGTTGTGGGAAATCATGCTGCATTCGCTAAGCTCATTCACTACCCTCTTCCGGCATGTGCTGGTCGAAATGGGCGAGCAGCAGCGCAAGCATTCTCGGGAGGCAGTGGCGGTGCTTTCGAAAAAGCTGAGCTTTGATGACTTGCCTTTTCTGCAGTTGATGGACGTGCGTTCCAGGCAGAGCGATCGCGGCCGCCTGCGGGCCACCGAAGTGGCGGCAAAGTATCTGGAAGCGATTACGACGGTAGCCGCGGCCGTTGATGCGATGCCGGGAGCTCACGCTTAAAATTGGGATTTCATGTGTTCAGGTCATAAAGGAGAAACTTATGAAGCTTGGCGTTGTGGCAATCGTGATCATTCTTATACTGCTGATCGGTGTAGGGATGTACGTGAGCATCAAGAACACGCTCGTGCAGAAGAACGAAGCGGTGAAGTCGACCTGGTCGCAGGTGGATGTCGTGCTGCAGCGGCGCGCCGACCTCATTCCAAACCTGGTTAACACGGTGAAAGGGATCACCAAGCAGGAGCAGGCCGTGTTCGGCGAGATTGCGGATGCAAGATCGAAATTGCTGTCGGCGGGGACTCCCGAGGGTAAGATCGCCGCGAACGGCCAATTGGATGGCGCACTGGGCCGTTTGCTTGCTCTGGCCGAGAACTACCCCCAATTGCGATCGAGCGAGAACTTCCTCCGGTTGCAGGACGAACTTGCCGGCACGGAAAACCGCATTGCAGTCGAACGCAAGCGCTACAACGACACCCTGCAGGATTACAACACCTACGTGCAGCAGTTTCCCGGCAGCCTGTTCGCCTCCAGCATGGGATTCAAGGTGAACAATGCGTATTTCGCGGCCAGTGAGGGATCGAGAGCGGTGCCCAAGGTGGATTTCGGAACGCAGCAGAGCCAGCCACAACCCGAACCTGCGCACTAAGCTACCGTGGATGGTCATGGCGCCAGGAACGGCGCGCGCAACGATCGAGGCAGAGCGCTTCCAACGCGTATGGTGGCTGCAAACTAGCCTGTAAAAGGCTCACCCAGCGCTTACGCGCTGGGCTAGTTAAATGCCAGCCCGCCTTGCAGGCTGGATCCAGCTACTCAGACACGCTGCGTTCGATACCGAGTTCCATGGATGAAGGCGGCTTGCAAGAACCTTCCCTGCCCTAAAGGGCACTGAGTTGCTTGCGTTCGCTGTGAATCAAGGATGCGCAGTTTCCTCTTGACAGGAACAACTTTCGCGAGCAATATGGCGTCATACGACATGTCGTTGGATGCTATATGGAATCGCTTCCTCTAACCGAACCCGTTCTTCTCGTCCTGCTCAGCCTTGCGCAGCAACCCCGGCATGGGTACTCGATCCTCAAAGATGTCGAGCACATAAGCGGTGGCCGGGTTGTGCTCAGTACCGGAACGCTCTATGGCGCACTGCAGCGCCTGCTGGCACAGGCATGGATTGAGCGCTTTGAGGACGATGACACATCTCGGGACAAACGGAGCTACAGGCTTACGGCAAAGGGTCGCCACAACCTGCAGGCGGAAATCGATCGCATGCGCCATCTGACGCGACTGGCTGGCCTACGGATCGCGCGGAAGGAGGCGTAAATGCTGCCTCTCTATCGAAGCCTGTTGTGTCTCTATCCGGCGGCGTATCGGAACGAGTTCGGGCCGGAGATGACGTCGGTTTTCGCTCAGGCCAGGCAAGACATGCGCGAGCAGTCCCTCCTGAAGCGCAGTTTCTTCTACGCACGCGAGGCAGGCGGGCTAGTGTCGGGGGCAGCGCGGTCCCATTTAGGTTATGTGCCCGGCAATGGCTGGACACCATTTCGGAGGTTTAACATGCATCGTCAATTTCGTTTTCCACGCTCAACAGTTTTCTTGATGTGCGTGATTTTGGCCGGGGTTGCGTTTGCCATTGAGAAGGCGCAAGACATACAGGCGGATCATAACGGTGCACAACTGCGAACCGAGACCGCAGCGCCCCTCATTCTCACATTCATCATTGTTTACGTCGCCGCGGCTGCCGCCTGGGGAGTTCTGTTTGCGCTCCGTCGAACTGGCGTGCACCGGCTCGACAAGGTTCAATAACGCTCCGTTGACCGCTAGGCTAGCTCGTAGCTCGCGAAAGCCTGCGCCCTGAAGAGATTCCCGCCATACGATTCTTCCAAGTCGTCCGCGCGAGTGACAGCGCCAGCATCAACAGGAAGATCGTCAACAGTCCTTTGGATGCGCCCAGGACAGTCTGGCTGTGTGGCGGCAGAATGTGGAAGCGTCCATAGACCAGTTCGATGTGCACCCAATACACCAGCAGTGATGTCTTACCCCATTGCATGAGCGGGCTGAAACCGATCTGGCCAAGTCCCCAGCGGCACCAAGTGTAAGCGGCAAGAACCAAGACCAAAAGCAATCCCACTCTGGTTGCAAAGAAGGCCGGGCTGGTGTGCCAGTAGTCGTACACGGGATAGAGTTGCCAGTGCAGTGAATCGACGAACTTTGCGGCATAGACGAGGACGATTCCCAAGAGTCCAGTCAGCAAAAATAGCCAGCCGCCCTTTCTTTTGCTAAAGCCGCTGGTTAGTACAAAGCCGAGCGCCAGTCCGGCGAAGGCGAATCCTGTCCAGGGAAAGATCGGAAACAGCCACGGTTGTGGCGTGCCGAGGTCGTGAACACCGTTGATGTAGCTCTCGAGTTCCCAGGGAAGAAAGCGGGGGCGCAAAGTAGTCCAGAGGAGAGGAGTAAGGGCGGAGATAACAGCTGCCGTGACGATTGCCATCCCTGCCAAAGCCGTGTAACGTGATTCGGTCGTCCTTCCGGGACTTCCCGGTCTGTTTGCAGCGTTCCCAGGACTGCCGTCCTGGGCTAAGGTGGGCAGCCCCCACGGATCTCTGATCCCGCGAGGTTGCGCGAAAGCCAAGACCGTCCAGCACATTGCGCCCATCAGCATGATCGAAATTCCGATCACGTTCAGCACATCGACGCGGAGGAGGTCGGCCCACGGAGCCCAACCCCAAGCAATGACGTACTCCTGAAGTCGAAAGAGCAGCCCAAGTCCCAGGATTTCAGCCCCGCGGAAAATGACCTTCTTTCCTATTTGCGAAGCGGTCGCACCTTTCTGCAGTAACCTGTCCGTGATGAGCGCAACGGAAATGCCGGCGAGAAACAGAAACAAGGGCGCGGGGAAGGTCCCGCCGAGATGAGACCACATGGCGAAATGGGAATCGCGGGCGCTGCCGCCCAGCCATGCGTCGTAGCAATGTGTCTGGAACATCAGGACGCAGGCGAGTCCTCTCAGCCAGTCGATGTAGCCAAGACGCGATGAATTTGAAGCGGGCACACGGCAGTATAGCCGTGGTCGCGATCCTTACATATACGTAAAGTCGCGATCCTTACATATACGTAAAAGGGGAGCAGTGAGCTCCCCGTCGGCATCAATGTTGTTGGTTATATTGCTGCTGGTCTTCAGGCGGACGGTTGCGAAGTTCGTCCGAAGAGCGGCTGTCGACAGAACGCATTTCGAGATCCTGCGCAAGCTTGAAGCTGAGCTGCGTCTCGGCCGGGAGTTCCTTGTTCTTGCCGGTATAGACCTGAGCTCCTGCGCCACCTGCGCCGCCGACGATCGCACCGATTGCAGCACCCTTGCCGCCCCCGAGTAAAGCACCGAGAACCGCGCCGATCGCCGCGCCACCTCCCACGTACTTGCCGGTGCGTTTGTTGGCGCCGAGGCCGCCCGGAGTTGAACTGGTTTTCGCAGAACTGCGCGTCTCAAGCTCATAAGGACGGCCGTTGACGGTGACAGAACGGAGATCAAGGTAAGTATCTTTGCCGTCCTCCGTTGGAACGGCTACTAGGTCGGCGCGCGAGCCGCGTGGAATCGCAACTCCGCCGGAATTGTTCATCACGTCATTGCTCACGGTAGCGGTATAGCGCGTATCAGCGGCGGGCTTGGCGGGCACGGTTGTGTCGGTTCGAATTTTGATGTCGGTGCCCTGCGGGATTACATACCCACTCTGGGACGTCTGTGCCCAGGCGCCCATCGCGAGCAGCAGGCCGGGAACGATCAGCAGCAACTTAGGCGATTTCATAATTTTCCTCCTCAGGAGAATCGAGATGCTGGGGAGGATAGGCCAGTTGTTCGTTACAGAAATGATGCAGAGTCACGGGCATTCGCGCAGGGCAGGCGCAGCGCGACCAGGTGAGTGTCACCGCTTCTGCAGCTCAGGTTTGGGAACCGCGGTGAGAGGTTTCTGCTGCTCGGGACGGACCACGGACAGATTGGCAGGGGCATCGGGGTGAGCCCCGAAATCCCAAACATAGCTGTTCATTCCTTGTTTGCCCAGCATCTCTGCCAAGGCGTACTCGCCGGGAGCAAGTGGCTCTTTGGGTGTGATCTTGATCCAGCCCTCGCCGAGTTGTTCGGCAGTGGTCGCGATCATGTCCTGCTCTGAACTGCTCTTGCCGTAGACGGCCGTTTTTACCGCGCCAACGATACGCTTATCGCCCTTCACCTGGACGCGAACTATGCGAAAGCGGTCCCAGGGAAGTTCAGCGGTAGTTTTCGCAGACGGGTTGGTTGGAGCAGATGCCGCTTCCTCTTCTTCCACAGGATCGAGATTCACATAAAACGTGGGCAAGGACGCATGCACCTGAATCTTGGATGTAGCGCCGGAAAGTTCGATGGTCATCTTCGAGCCAGAGACGGGATTCACGGCGGCACGCAGGATGTTCTTCTTCGTGTTCTTGTTGATCTGTCCCGTGCTTTGATCGAGAGGAAGCAATTGCGGTTCGGTGAGGTACGTATCGAGGGCGTACACTCCGCCCTCGGCCGGCAGGCGCGGGCCCGGCGCAACCGTTGGGGATTTCGCTTCCTCCTCCTTGCGCTCCTCTTCCAATTCCTTGTCGAGCGCCTTAGCTTCAGGAGAATTCTTCTGTGTCTGGCGGTCTTTTTCGAACTGATTGGTTGCATCCCAATCGACCATCGAGTTAGGAACGTCTTCCCAATCGTCACGTTCCGCGCTGTAGTAGTGGACGCGGTCGCCTTGAATCTCCCATTTGGTGACGATCTGGTAGGAGCCGTCTTTCAGGATGAGACGTTTGGTGGCATCGGCGTGAGCGGGCGGCACGACTATCGAGAGTCCTGCGAGCATCAAGAGCGCGACGGTCAGATGGAAACAGCGCACCATACACGTTCAGTCTACTCTGATGCTCCTGAACTACGAATCCGTCGTCCCGAGCCGAGCCGTCGTTCAGGCGAGCGAGGGAACTTGCGCGGACTAGCTCGGGACTTTGTCGCCTGCGTAGGATATTCGCACTCTCAACGACGGATTAATTTGCTTCGTTGTACCAAGGACAACTCAGCAGCGAGTGCGGAGTTTGGCCGTATGGCGACATTAGGCAGAGTCGAGTGCGCCTCACAGAGCCGAACACGTCACGGTAGTACATGCAGACCCCTAAGTAGGGATTGGGCGGCTCCGCGGCTGCGTAATTGTAAGCATCAAAACCGTTTCTTATGATGTCTCCTGGAAACACGTTATTTCCTTGCCTCTGATCGTCCGGCTGATGAACGTCCATTCCTTTAAGAAACCTGTCTTTAGCTGCTTCGCAACCGGAGTCCATCGCGTTGTGCAACTCCTTGAAAGTTGGTGCCAAGATGATAACCGGATAGGCATTAAATGCCGGGGACGGGCCGAAATTCTTTATTGACAAGTGTCCATGAACACCGAGAGTCGAGTTTTGGTATGTAATCGAATCGGCGGTTGCTCGATCACGCTTACCCATGCTTTCTGCTGTGCTCGGAAATTTTCTCCAGCCTGTTTCCAAAGACTGTAAGTGAGAATGACGTAAGCGAGCGTTCCCGCGACACCGAGTGTAGTGAGCACGTTTAGAACAATTCCAATAGTCCGTTGACTGCTGCGGGATTTCCTCTCTTCACCATACCTGCTGTAGTCTTCAGTATCACGACTAATGCTGACGGTGCGAACCGAGGAAGGCTCGCATTGCATCGAGTCTGCCACCCCTGCAGGTCCAGTAGGTGAATTCCGCTGTTCTGGTCTTTTATGCGGGCGCTTGGTCATCTTGTGGATTAGCGCGAAACCAACTGCCAGAGTTCCTAAAATAGTCAGGACGGAAAGAGAACTTTGGGCAGATAGCGGAGGTTCTTTCCGAGTTTCCAAAACGCTCTCCAGACGAGCGGAGCCGGAAGGAAACGCCTAGTTCTCTGTTCTGCACTCCGCCCCTGCCGAATTGACGTTGGCAACTATATTATCCTCAAAGTTCCGGTTCCCCTCGGCACCCTTTTCTGCCATAATTGATCGTGCACGCCAGCCTGCACAATTCTCCAAAACAATTTAGAGCGAGGCAACGATGTCGGCAAAGTACATCTTTGTAACCGGCGGTGTAGTGTCTTCACTGGGCAAGGGATTGGCGGCGGCTTCGATCGGGTGCTTGCTGGAAAGCCGCGGAATCAAAGTCAACCTGATGAAGTTCGACCCGTACCTGAACGTCGACCCCGGCACCATGTCGCCGTTCCAACACGGCGAAGTTTTTGTTACCGACGACGGCGCCGAAACGGACCTCGACCTCGGCCACTACGAGCGTTATACCCACGCCAAGCTCTCCCGCGACAACAACTGGACCACCGGCCGCATTTACGAGCAGATCATCGCCAAAGAGCGCCGCGGCGACTATCTCGGCAAGACCGTGCAGGTGATTCCGCACGTCACCAATGAGATCAAGTCGGCCATGAAGAAGGTGGCGCAAGAAGTTGATGTTGCGATAGTTGAGGTTGGCGGAACGGTGGGCGATATCGAGTCGCTGCCGTTCATGGAAGCCGTCCGCCAGATGCGCCAGGAACTGGGCCGCGAGAACACGCTGTTCGTGCACGTGACGCTGGTGCCGTTCATCGCCGCCGCGCAGGAACTGAAGACCAAGCCGACGCAGCACTCCGTCAAAGAGCTGCTCAGCATCGGGATCCAGCCGGACATCCTGCTTTGCCGCACCGACCGCTTTCTGTCCAAAGAGATCAAGTCGAAGATCGCGCTGTTCTGCAACGTGGAAGAGGAGGCGGTCATTACGGCGAAAGACGTCGCTTCCATCTACGAGGTCCCGCTGGTCTTCTCGCATGAAAAAGTGGACCAATTGGTGCTGAAGTATCTGCACCTGGAGGCCAGAGATCGCGACCTGAAGCAATGGGAAGAGTTGGTCCACCGGGTTTATAACCCGAAGGCCGACGTCCATATCGCGATCGTCGGAAAGTATGTCGAGTACGAGGATTCTTACAAGTCGCTGAAAGAGGCGCTGGTTCATGGCGCTCTCGCACATAACTTAAAGTTGCGTTTGAGCTGGGTCGAGGCCGAAGGGCTAGAGGCCGGACAGGAAGCTTGTCACGAGCAACTCCGCGACTACGACGGAATTCTGGTGCCCGGGGGGTTCGGCAAACGCGGCATCGAAGGCATGCTGCAAGCAATCCGTTATTCGCGGGAAAACAAAACGCCATACTTTGGCATATGCCTCGGCATGCAAACGGCGTGCATTGAATTCGCGCGCAATGTGTGCGGTCTGGAAGATGCCAATTCGAGCGAGTTCGATCCCGCCACTCCCCATCGCGTGATCTACAAGCTTCGTGAACTCCGTGGTGTCGAGGAACTCGGCGGTACCATGCGGCTCGGCGCCTGGACCTGCAAGATAGAACCGGACACGCTGGCGTATCGGATCTACGGGAAGGCCGAAATTAGCGAGCGCCACCGCCATCGTTACGAGTTCAATCGCGAATATGAAGAGCAGTTGACCGCGGCAGGCTTGCGAATCTCCGGTTCCTCCCCAGACGGCACGTATGTTGAAATGGTCGAACTGCCGGACCATCCCCACTTCATTGGGTGCCAGTTCCATCCCGAATTTAAGTCGAAGCCGCTGGAGCCGCATCCGCTCTTCCGGACATTCATAGGGGCGGCCTACGAGCACGCACAGAAACGGGCGGAAGAGAAGCAAACCGCAGAAGTGGAGATGTTCCATCGGCCAGTGAAAGTGGCGAGCCGATAAGGTTTCAAAGTTTCACGTTTCAGGCTTTAGGTCTTGGCTTTAGGCTGTTGCCTGTGAGGCTAATGCCACGCAAGCAACTGTCGACCACCAACTGCATTATCCGAATGTCATTCCGAGGAGTGAAGTGCAGCGGAACGACGAGGAACCTGCTTCTCCCATGCTCCTCCGGTGCTGCTGACGAACAGCAGGGCCTGCTCTGAGCAAAGTCGAACGGTTCCTCGTCGCTGCGCTTCTCGGAATCACATCGCTATTAATGCTCTGTCAACAAGCGCGGCGAGCGCCGCCGACACTGTCCCTCCAAGACAGCGGCAGACGCGCACAGCCAACCGCCAACGACCGCCGAGGCTTTCTTCTACAATCACCTCCAGCACCTCCCATGCCTCTCAAAGAATCGGAAGCGATCGTGTTGCGCACGTACCCGTTCCGCGAATCCGATCTGCTGGTAACGCTGTTCACACGTACCGAGGGCAAAATTCGTGGTGCTGCTCGGGCAGCGAAAAAATCGCGGCGTCGTTTCGGCGGAGCACTTGAGCCACTTACCTACGTAAAACTCACATGGGAGGATCGCGAGCGTCAAGAACTGTCGCGGCTGGATGCCTGCGAAGTGCTCGACTCGCCCCTTACGTCTGAAGTCAGCTATCCGCGAGTGGTAGCACTCGGACACGTGGCGGAATTGCTCGACGAACTGCTTCCCGATCGCGAGGCCAGTGACGCCGTATTTCGGCTGGCAGTCACCGTAATCAAGCGACTTCGCGGCGATGACATTTGGTTGCCGATCACCTATTTTCAGCTGTGGATGGCGCGCCTGATGGGCTACCTGCCGGATTTGTCTGAATGCATCTCGTGCGGACGGTCCTTGAACGGTAGCCGGGCCTTTTTCCATGCTTTGGCTGACGGGCTGACGTGCCCCGACGACAAGAGGCTGGCATCTTCCGAGCTTTCGCCGGAGTCGCGCATGCTCGCCGGTCAGATGCTCAGAGTCCCGCTCTCCGCGATGCAGCCAGCCAATGCCGTAGCGAAATCCCTTTCAGACCTCCGTAAGCTCCTTTTGCAGACGCTAGAACGCCACATTGAGAAGAAGCTGGTCACGCGGGCAATGCTGGAGAAGCTATCGGCTTAACCTGCTGACGCATCGCGTCCCTTCCGTTTACAATCAGTGGACTAGTTCCTCCCGCTTGCCAGTCTTCCAACTTCTAGTTTGGTTGCTAGAGCTAGCAGCTAGGAGCTAAGAGCCTCCGCTCATGACTCCAGTCAACCCCAAGCCGCCCACCTTTCAGGAATTGATCCTGCGCCTTCAAACTTTTTGGGCGGAGCGCGGGTGCGTGCTGCAGCAGCCGTATGACCTCGAAGTCGGCGCTGGAACCATGGCGCCGGAGACGTTTTTACGCGTGCTTGGGCCTCAGCCGTACAAAGTGGCGTATGTTCAGCCCTCGCGCCGCCCAGCGGATGGTCGGTACGGGGAGAACCCGAACCGGCTGTACAAACACATGCAGCTGCAGGTCATCCTGAAACCTCCTCCGGAAAATGTGCAGGAGCTTTATCTCGAGTCCATCGAGGCAATGGGGATCGACCTACGCCAGCACGACATCAAGTTTGAAGAGGACAACTGGGAATCTCCGACGCTGGGCGCGTGGGGCATCGGCTGGCAAGTGATGCTCGACGGCCTGGAAATCACGCAATTCACTTACTTCCAGCAATGCGGCGGAGTCGATCTGTTTCCGATCTCGGCCGAACTAACCTACGGCCTGGAGCGGATTGCCGCATTCCTGCAAGACGTCGAGTCGATCTACGACATCGTATGGGCGCGTGATCCGGACACCGGTCGCGAGACCAAGTACGGCGAGGTTCGACTCGCGGATGAACTGCAGTTGTCTGTCTACAACTTCGAGATGGCCGACGTAGCCAGCGCCTGGAAGCACTTTGAGCTGTGCGAGGCAGAGGGCAAGCGGTTGATTGAGCAGTATGCAGAAATAGGAGAAGAAGATCAAAACCCTGTCTCTCCAACAAATGGTGAGACAAGGGTGGGGCAACCTCTCCTGAAAGAGAAGACGCGCTTCCCTCTTCTGGGAGCCTACGAGCTCTGCCTGAAATGCTCTCACCTGTTCAATATTCTCGATGCTCGCGGCGCCATCTCCGTGACCGAACGAGTGGGCGTAATTGCACGAGTTCGAACCCTGGCAGTCGGCATCGCAAAGGCGTGGGTAGATCAACAGAGCGCCGAATCTGAGTCGACCAAGAAGGAACCTGAGCCTGCCCCCAAGAAGAAGGCTGCGCAATTATCGCCCGTAGGTTCTTGATCAAAACGTGCAAAATCGAAGCTCGCGACGGCTCCTTTGCGCTGTTTGCGGTTCAATGCAGTTCAATCCCACCGGTAACCTGAGATCACAGCGTCCATCGGATCATCTTGAAACACCCGCTTGCCTTGGGTGTCGCCGCCTGCACCAGCTGCCACCATTAGTGGAATCAAGTGCTCCTCCCGCGGGTGAGCGAAGCTTGCGAATGGAGCAGTCTTCCATTCCTTGAGCCGGACATCGCGCTGCGCGACCGGGCTCTCAATGGTTTCGGTCAGCCAGCGATCGAACTCTCGTGAGCGGTCTAGCGCACCTCCTGTGAACAAGGCACGCAAATTATGAAAGCTCATTCCGCTTCCAATTGTCAGTACACCTTGCTCGCGCAAAGGGGTGAGCGCACGGCCAACTGATAAATGCAAGGCCGGATCGAGTGAACTGGCCAGCGAAAGGGTCACGACAGGGATATCTGCTTCCGGAAACGCTACCTTCAGCGGGATGAATACACCGTGGTCATAACCGCGCGTATCGTTCGATGCGGACCCCAAGCCGGCTTCCTGAAGGAGAGATTGCACCTTGCCGGCCAGTTCGGGGGAACCAGGCGCAGGCCAGGTCAGCTGGTAAGTTTCCGAGGGAAAGCCGGAGTAGTCATAAATGAGTTCCGGCGACTTTGCGGCGCCGACGGTGGGGACATTCTCTTCCCAATGTCCGCTGATGACGAGCAATGCTTGCGGCTTCTCCGGCAGCGACGCGGGGATACTTTCGAGAAAGGCGCGCGTTTTGTTCCACGTGTCCGGGGGACCCATGGTCCATTTCATGAAAAAACATGGCCCTCCGCCGTGCGGGATGAAGAGCGATGGCTGACGCCCAGGCTTCACCGAATTGGGCACGACTCCTCCTCTGACGTGTACCTAAAGTTTGATGTGCTTTTAATCCTCACGATGCAGGCGGAGACCGGAATTCGGACAACCACGGTGTCATAAACCCCGCAAAATAAACGTTTGGGGAGCGATTTGGTGCCGCCAGTTTTTGTGATCGCCATCACACTAATCCGGGCGGAAATCTGAGACAATATTGTCTTATCCGCAATGCCTGATTTCCTCCTAGAGATAGGGACTGAAGAAATCCCTGCCAGAATGATTGCAGCTGCCCAAGACGAGCTGCGCCGTCGTGTGGGAGAACTGCTGGCACGGGAACGGTTATCCCCACGCGGAAAAGTCTCGGAACTGGATACGCCCCGCCGGCTTGCGATTTTGGCCTCTGGAATTCCGTCTGCTCAACCCGATGTCACAGAGCAACTGACTGGGCCGTCGGTGAACGTCGCTTACAAAGACGGCCAGCCAACCCCGGCGGCACAAGCCTTCGCAAAGAAAGCTGGGGTGGATGTCTCCGAACTGGAGCGGGTAACTACTGCGAAGGGCGAATACCTCTCCGCGAAGGTTACGAAGAAGGGGCGCGGTGCCGCGGAAATCTTAGTTGAGTCTCTGCCCAAAGAGATCAGCTCGATTTACTGGCCTAAGAACATGTACTGGCGCAAGACCAGTGAGCGTTTCGTGCGTCCGGTGCGCTGGCTTGTGGCGATGCTGGATGACCAAATCGTGCCGCTGGAGTTCGACGGCATTCGTGCCGGAAACGAATCACGCGGACATCGCATTTTGGCGAAGGCTGACGTGCAAATTCCACGTGCCGGAGCCGATTACGTTGAGGCGCTTCGCTCCGCAAAAGTGCTCGGCCGTGCCGAGCGCGAGCACCAGATTCGCAAGGCGCTCGATGCCGCGGCACGCACCATCCCTGGCGCACGCTGGCGCGAAGACAACGCTCTGCTCGATACGGTCGTGAATCTCACGGAATGGCCTTCGGCAATTCTAGGCAGCTTCGATCCGGAGTTCCTCGAATTGCCCGAAGAGGTGCTGGTCACTGTCATGCGCGATCATCAGAAGTATTTCGCGCTGGAAGGACCAGATGGCAAACTGCTGCCGCATTTCCTCGCCGTGCTCAACACCGACGGCGATCCTCAGGGTTTGATTCGTCACGGCAATGAACGCGTGCTGCGCGCCCGCTTCAACGATGCGCGATTCTTCTGGCAGACCGACCAGAAGCATCCGTTGCGCGACCGGCTCTCCTGGCTGAGAAATGTCACGTTCCAGAAAGATCTCGGCAGCTATTACGAGAAGACGATGCGGGTGCAGCGCCTGTGCAGTTGGGCCTGCGAGACCATTAAGCAGGGTGGGCTGACGGTTCGTCCGGGCGTGGTGCACAAAGCCGCGTGCCTGGCGAAGACGGATCTCACCACCGAGTTGGTAAAGGAGTTTACCGAACTGCAGGGAATCGTTGGCGGGCTCTATGCTCGCGTGCAGGTGCTCGATAAGGTCATGCCGGATGCGACGCGGCAACTCATCGCGCAAACGATTTACGACCAGTACAAGCCCGAGTCGGCGGAGGATTCTTCCCCCAGCACGATTGAAGGCGCGGTGCTTTCGGTCGGCGACAAAGCCGACACGATTGCCGGAATGTTCGCCCTGGGCCTGCAGCCCACGGGATCGAAAGACCCGTTTGCGCTTCGACGCCAGGCCAACGGAATCGTAAAGACGATCGCCGAGCACAAGCTGCCGCTGAGCATCTCGCAATTGTTTGCGGTTGCGCGCAACACTTATCGCGGATGTGCCGCGGAGAAGAAGTTCAAAGACTCGGAGTCCAGTGAGTCGGTTCGCGCATTCTTCCGTGAGCGGCTGGAATTCTACCTCCGCGATCAACTCGGGTACAGGTACGACGTCGTGAATGCGGTGCTCGCTGTGGACTGTGACGATGTTGTCGATGCGATCGCTCGTGCCGAAGCCGTGAAGAGCGTCCTTGAGCTTCCGGAGTTCCTCGCGGTTGCCGCGGCATCGAAGCGCATTCGCAACATCTTAAAGCAGGCTGCGGAGAAGAAATTCACGGTTGCTCCGGGTTTCCGCGATCTGCCCGAGTCTTCTCACGAAGAAAAGTTACTTGCCGCATATGTCGAGCGGAACTCCGCGCGGATCGAGCAGTTCCGGCAGGCGAAGGATTACAGCGGCGCTCTGCATCTGCTCGCGACCGCGCGCGAACCGGTGGACGCATTTTTCGACAAAGTCATGGTGATGGTCGAGAACGAACTGGTGCGCGCCAATCGACTGGCGATTCTGCAGCGATTGTCGAAAGAGTTTTCCACGATTGCCGATTTTTCGGAGATCGTGACGGAAGGCGCAACCAAGCCGTGAGAGGCGAGCGATGAGCTGTGAGCAACCACGCCGGTTTTGCTCGCAGCTCACTGCTCGAAGCTCGCACCTACCAGTTTCTAAACTTTGTAGAAAAGGACAAACGCAATCATGGCTACAACAATGGTAGAACCGGAAGTCCAGGAAAGCAGTAAGCCCTCTTCCAAAACCTCAACCAAGTACGTTTATTCCTTCGGCGGCGGCAAGGCCGATGGCAACGGCAAGATGAAAGACGTCCTCGGCGGCAAGGGCGCAGGCCTCGCCGAAATGACGAATGCCGGCCTCCCCGTGCCTCCCGGCTTCACCATTCAGACCGAAGCCTGTCGCGAGTACATGCGCAAAGGCGGAGTCTCCGAAGAAGTCGACCGCCAGATGGACGAAGCGCTTGCGAAGCTCGAGTCTCTGCAAGGCCAGAAGCTGGGCAAAGGATCGAATCCACTGCTGGTCAGCGTGCGCTCGGGAGCAAAGTTCTCGATGCCCGGCATGATGGACACCATCCTCAACCTCGGCCTCAATGACGAGAGTGTCGAAGCGCTGGCCAAGCTGAGCAACAATCCGCGCTTTGCTTATGACTCTTATCGGCGCCTGATTCAGATGTTCGGCAACGTCGTGCTCGACATCGAGAAATCCGAATTTGACGAAGTTTTCGATGGCAAGAAGAAACAACGCAAGGTGAAGCTCGACACTGAGCTCGATGCCAAGGCGCTGAAAGAAGTCATCGCCGAGTACAAGAAGGTCGTGAAAAAGCACGCCAAGCGTGACTTTCCGCAGGACCCGCGCGAACAGCTAGCGATGGCCCGTGACGCTGTGTTCCGCTCCTGGCAAAACGACCGCGCTAAGCACTATCGCCGCATCAACAACATCGACGACATGCTGGGCACCGCGGTCAACGTGCAGGCCATGGTTTTCGGCAACCTCGGCGACACCAGCGGCACCGGCGTCGGCTTCACGCGCAACCCCGCCATCGGCACCAAAGAGTTCTACGGCGAGTTCCTGATGAACGCGCAGGGCGAAGATGTCGTTTCCGGCGTGCGCACGCCGGTTCCAATTCTCGAACTCGAAAAGATCATGCCGGATGTCTACAACCAGCTGCGCGAAATCACCACGCGACTGGAAAAACATTACCGCGACATGCAGGACTTCGAGTTCACCATCCAGGACCGCAAGCTCTACATGCTGCAAACGCGTAACGGCAAGCGCACCGGACTGGCCGCAGTTCGCGTGGCGCTGCAGATGGTGGAAGAAGGCCTGATCACCAAGGAAGAAGCTATCTTCCGCGTTGAGCCCAACCAGCTTTATGACTTCCTGGTTCCGCGCCTCGACGAAAAGGGGCAGAAGATTGAAGTGCTGGCGAAGGGCCTGCCGGCATCACCGGGCGCAGCCGTCGGTGAGATCGTGTTCACCGCGGATGCAGCGGTTGAGCGCGCCGGACACGGAGCGAAAGTTCCGGTCATCCTCGTTCGCGCTGAAACCACCCCGGAAGATATTCACGGCATGGAAGTCGCGAAGGGCATTCTCACTTCTCGTGGCGGCATGACCAGCCACGCGGCTGTGGTCACGCGCGGCATGGGCAAATGCTGCGTGGCGGGCGCAGGCGACATCGACGTCGATGAAAAAGCCCAGGAGATGCGCGTAAAGGGCCAGGTGTTCAAGGCGGGCGATTGGATTTCGCTTGACGGCACCACAGGCCGCGTCATTAAAGGCAAGCTGAAGACGCTCGACCCGTCGCCGGATGATCCTGAGTTGCAGAAGTTCATGGGATGGGCCGATCCGTTCCGCGTGCTGAAAGTGCGCGCCAATGCTGACATTCCGCGCGATGCCATCCAGGCGCGTGCATTCGGCGCAGAAGGCATCGGACTGTGCCGCACCGAGCACATGTTCTTCGGCGAAGCCAAGATTCCGCACATGCGCGCCATGATTCTCGCTGACAACGAGAAAGACCGGCGCGCCGCCCTGAAGAAGCTGCTGCCCATGCAGCGCAACGACTTCATCGGCGTGTTCCGCGCCATGGACGGCTTCGCGGTCACCATCCGCACCCTCGACCCGCCGCTGCACGAGTTCCTGCCGCGCCGCGAAGAGCTGATGGTCGACATCGAAACGCTGCCCATCCGCGATGCCAAGGAAAAGAAGGCACTGGTCGCGAAGTACAGCGACTATGGCGCCAAGGCTGTGGGCGATCTGAAGAAACTGCTGCCCACGCTGCTCGCGCGCGTCGAGCAGTTGCATGAGTTCAATCCCATGCTCGGACACCGCGGCTGCCGTCTCGGCATCACTTATCCGGAGATCACCGAGATGCAGGCGCGCGCCATTTTCGAAGCTGCCGTCGCGGTGGCGAAGGATGGCGTGAAGGTGTTCCCCGAGGTCATGATTCCGCTGGTTGCCACCTTGAAAGAGTTGGAGAACCAGGCGGCCATCGTGCACCGGGTGGCGAACGAGGTTTTCAAAGAGAAAGAGCGCAAGGTGGAGTACATGGTCGGCACCATGATCGAGTTGCCGCGCGCCGCGCTGGTTGCGGACGAGATCGCGAAAGAGGCGCAGTTCTTCTCTTTCGGCACCAACGATCTCACCCAGACCACGTGGGGCTTCTCCCGCGACGACGTCAACAAGATTCTGCCCACGTACCTCGCCGAGGGGATCATCAAGCAGGATCCGTTCAACGCGCTCGATCAGGAAGGCGTTGGACAGTTGGTCAAAATCGCCACCGAACGCGGCCGCAAGACTCGCAGCAATCTGAAGGTCGGAATTTGCGGCGAGCACGGCGGAGAGCCGTCGTCAGTCGAGTTCTGCCACAAGGTGGGACTCAACTACGTTTCGTGCTCACCGTTCCGCGTGCTTACCGCTCGCCTCGCCGCAGCCCAAGCCGCCGCTACGGAGAAGCTGGGCGTGGAAGGCGGAAGAACGAAGTAAGTTAGAGCGTGTGGGGACGGGCGCGCCCGCCCGTTCGGTCGAGCGCAGCTCGACGGCAATCAGATGGCGAGGGCCGGGATAACTTCCCGGCCCTTTGTGTTGCATCACGAAGGTTCTTCACTAGATCGTCGACGCCTTCACCCACGACCGGGTGCCCGAGGTCTGAGGATCTATGTTAAAGAGGGTGCCCCATGTCTCGCGGTTTTCGTGACATGGGTACCACGACCGCGGATCAGCCGCCACGAAGCTCGTCCCGAATCTGCTGGACGTTGAGCTCGTGATACTCGCTCTCCATGCGCGCGAGTTCCTGTTCCAGCACGCGAATCCGCTCAGCAGAATATTTCTTAATTTCCTCGGTGGGGCCCTTCTCCGCAACGAGTCTCATCGCCGCCAACGTGCGACGCTGGCGCTCGATCGTCTCGGCGAGCTTCACTCGGCGGACTGTGCGGCTTTCTTGCATCGCGGTGCAACCTAGCCTAATCGATCTCGGCGCACGTGTCGTCCGCTAAAGCGGACTCGCGTCACTTTTATTTCCTCTCCCGGCACTCCCGTGCCGGGCTTTCATACTCCGTGCCTTTGGCACTGCGGCCTCGGATCGCCAATGGTTCTTTACTCATGATGACCCATTGGTGAACGGTAGCCCGTTTTTCACGTAACAATTCACGGATTCATTCACGCTTGGGTTTGACGAAACCCCAGCCCCGAAGGGGCGTGATAAGAAAGCCCGGCATGGCAATGCCGGGTAGGCGTGAGATACATGTGACCGAGTCCCGAAGGGACGGCACCCAGGGACTATTCCAACCTGGATGACAACCGCGAAGAGGCGTGTCGTCCGCTAAAGCGCACTCGCGTCGCTTCTATTTCCTCTCCCGGCACTCCCGTGCCGGGCTTTCCTATTTCGTGCCTTCGGCACTGGTGGTTTTTCCGATGGTTCGCTGTTACCTACCCGCCGATCACGAGGTTCTATAAAGAGCTACCCTGGTCGCGAAATCTCCAACACCTCAGCCCCGAAGGGGCGTGATAGGAAGGCCCGGCATCGCAATGCCGGGTAGACTTCGCGATTGAGTCCCGAAGGGACGGCACCGACAACAACACCTACGGCCCGAACGCCTCCACCGCATCGAATCGCATATCGGCGTTGCGAACCATCACCTCGAATTCCTGCTCGAAGGTGCGCGTGCGATGGTGTTCCGCCTGGTGCTCGATGTAATCGATGACGGCTGCCTTGCTCGAACTGCTTACGCTGAAGGCTCCGTATCCTTCCTGCCATGCAAACGCGACCCCATTTTCACGAATCCATCGTGATGAATTCGCCTTCAAAACCTGAATGGCTTTTGCGAATGTCATGTCAGAAGGAAGCACGATCAGCAAGTGGCAGTGGTTTTGGGTGCCGCCGGCGGCGAGGAGGTCAATGCCGTGGTTGCGTGCGATGCCCGCGAGATACTTCCAAAGCGTGGGCAGCATTTCCATCGGGATGAGGTCTTTTCGTTCTTTCGTGCTGAAGACGCCGTGCACGAGAATGTTGGGATATTTGTGGGACACGCGACCAATATCCACAAGGTCGGGCATATGTGTCTGTGCCGAATATCACGTTGAATGCGGTGCCGGTCCCGAAAAGGGACCGTTCGGTTGGTCGGGTGCCCAGGAGGATGTGCCGTCCGCTGAAGCGGACTTTGTCGCCACCTTTTTTTACCCGACACTGCCGTGCCGGGCTTTCCTATTGCGCCCCTTCGGGGCTGGCGTACGCAGATCAAATCCCGCACAATTCATTAATTGCGAGTGGAAATGGATCCGCAAACACCGCACTCGGTGACCGGAAACTAATCCTGGATGAAGAGGAGAGGCGCATCCTCGTCCAACGCTGCGGAATCGGCCCAAGCCCAATGAGAATTTGATTGCAACGGCGCAGCGCTACTTAATTTTCGACGTGGTATAGAGCATACCCCCTACCCTGCCGCAATCCGCGAAAAGGGTCTGCGTACGAGCAACTGCGTCCCCTTATAGAATTTCCCCATGCCTCAACACATCGGCATTGTGGGTTGTTCTGCGGAGGGAGCGGCTCTGTGCTACCGGACCATCTGCCAGGAAGGCGAGCAGTTTCTGGGACGCTATGGTCATCCGCAGGTCTCGATGCACACGCACTCCTTCGCTGACTATATGCGCGCGATCCAGCGGGACGACTGGCGTGCGGTCGGGGAACTCATGCTCTCATCGACGGAGAAGTTGACCAATGCCGGCGCGGACTTTTTCATTTGTCCTGACAACACCATTCACCAGGCACTTTCGCTTATTCAGGCGAGGTTGCCGCGACCGTTCCTGCACATCGCCGAGGTGGTGACCGAAGATGCCGTCCGGCGTGGGTTTAGCTGCATCGGCTTGCTCGGTACGCGTTATCTTGTGGAAAGCGAAGTTTATCCGGATGCGCTCACGGCTCGTGGGCTGAAGTATGTGCGTCCTGAACCAGAGCAGCGCGAGGAAATCAATCGCATCATTTTCGATGAACTGGTTTGCGGCGTATTCAAGCCGGCAGCGATTGCCTATCACCAGCAGGTCATCTCGCGCCTGAAAGCCAACGGCTGCGACGCCGTGGTGCTCGGCTGCACCGAGATCCCGCTCATCATGAACGACGCCAATTCTCCGCTTCCGACGCTGGATTCGACCAGGTTGCTGGCGCGATCGTCGTTAAAGAGGGCGATCGCGGCTGGGTGAGCTTGGGGCGATAGAACTTCAACGGGGCTCCATCCCAAGCAGTTCCAGGAAATTCTCATAATCTCTGTTGCACTGCTCGCAGTAACCTGCATTGTCCCCACAACCGGGATTTCCGTACGGGCATTTGTACTCTGACCTCTGCCGTGGCTCGTTTTTCTCGGCCATCGAGCATCCATGCAGTATTGGCTGCGTGAGCAATGTAGTCGACGGCAGAGTGGAAAAGATTCGTCCAGAATTGACGAACATTACCAAAGTAATTCCGAGTCTCATTTTGAAGCAGCTGGGCATTTAGAACGCAGGCGGCATGTGATTTGATAAGGTACTTCTATGGCGAAATTTGAGCGCCACATTTTTGTTTGTGGGAACGTGCGGCCAGCAGGGCATCCGCGCGGGTGTTGCGATCCAGGCGGCCAGGCAGAGTTGCAGAAGCGCTTCAAGCAGAAGCTCGCTGAACTGGGACTGAAGGGCAAAGTCCGTGCGAACCAGTCCGGATGTCTCGACCAATGCGAGCACGGACCGAATGTGGTGATCTATCCCGAGGCCGTCTGGTATGGCGGGGTGACGCTAGCTGACGTAGATGAGATTGTGACTTCCCACGTCATCGCCGGGCAGCCAGTAGAACGATTAATGCTGAAGGACGCGTGCCTCAATACGCCGACCTGCGAGCACCGGCATAAATCCTGACGTACGACAATTCCCTTTTGCCGACAGGCGCGTGACTACTTGAAGTTGATCTGCACCGTATTGCCGTTCAATTTGTATTGGAGCTCGTATTTTGCATTCTTGCTCTTAGGCATTTGGAAATAAAGGTATCCTGCCACAGGATTGGCGGCGTCCCCCTCTGGCAAGCCTTTCTCCCTGAGCTCGGTTTCCATCACCGAGCGATCTTTTTCGCTAGCTCCGGGCTGATTGCCGCCCTGTCCAACTCCGACGCCGACCCCGGCTCCGGTATAAACGCCGCCACCGCGCACCGTTCCCGTCGCAGGATCGTACGCTGTGCCACTCTGATATCCGACAGTCACGACGGGAACGACGGTAACATCCCGCTGTCCCTGCACGTCTTTCTGCAGGACTGCAGAAATCACCGTCGCACTCGACGGTCTTGCCGCGGTCTCTGTGCCAACAACATGGAGCGTAATGTCATCGAGAGACACCGCTAGATTCTGCCCTGCCTTGGGAAAAACTGCGAGTTCAACTACTACACAGCAGTGGTTGAGATCGGAAACGAATGTCTTACGAACTTCCGGGGAAGTGAGCAATTTTGCGCCGAGGGAGGCGCCGTCCTGCTGAGCATGCGCCGGATAGTCTGAAACCGATGAACGCGGAGCCGTACCCTTCGGAGCCGCCCAGGCAAACGCCAGCAGCACGAATGTGATCAAAACCAGCCAGAAGATACGCCTCATTATTTCTCCTCCTTGGCGCCAGCTACAGCGGTGAGTTTCGCGTTAATATTCAAGGTCTTCCCCGTGAGCACATAAACTCTCTGCTGGAACGGTTCCCGTCCGTCAGCACGAATCGAAAGATCGTAAGCACCCGGATCCAGCCAGATATTCTTCAAACGCTGGACTGTTCCGGCATACGCTCCATCAATATAAACCGACGCGTCTTTGGGATCCGCTTTGAGTTCTATCTGACCCTTGTCAGCGCCATAGGCGAAACTTGCAGGATAGTTGTACGGACTGAAGGGCGCCCATAACGGATCGAATGCCGCGCCGTAGTACGGGTAGTAGCCGTAAGGCGCGTAGGGATACCACATCGGTCCAGACACATATCCAGCATTCAGAGCCACGCCGCCCACTCTCAGGTGATACTTGTGCGAAGTGTTTTCATCCTTCGCGGGCTTTGCCTGATCATTGTTCGACGGAGAGGCCGGGGATTGTGTGGCGATCCTGGCCGCTGAGTTAGTCGCCTCTTGGGCGATCATCAGCGTCGCCAAGCAAACGGGAGCAAGAACAGCGCTGACGAGGGACTGTCTCATACGACACCTCCCCACATAGCTGGATTCAGACAAATGGTATCAGGTTGCCCGGATGTCCACACTGCAACCGGCAACTCCGAATCCGCTGCGTTGAGAGATGCGAAAGTCTCGCACGAATCAGCGATCCGACCGCTGGAGGCGGGTGCGCGTCTTCATTTAATCTGCGTAATCGGTGCTACTTCGCTCGCTTCGCCGGCTCGCCAGTCTTGGTGTTTACGAAGGCGTTGTAACCGTCTTTGTTGTCGCCCCATTTCACGTACCAAACCGGTGCTGCGAACGTACGCAGGTTGTTTCCCATGATGAACTCGGGCTGCTTGTCCTGATGAGTTTTTAGCCAAGCCGCGGCCTGTACGGTCGCAGTTTTGTAGGCTGCGTCCGAATCGAAAACGATGTCTGAACCCTGGAACGGCATCACCTCGGGCGTTGGACCGGACCAGCGGTTTGCATGGCCGACATTGACGCCTTTCATGATGTCGTTGGCTGCATCAGCGGCAACGGCATAGGTGATCTCGACCACTTCAGCCCGGCGCGCGGAACCAAATGTCCCGGTCCACATGCCAGCATCATTCTTGATGCCGGTAAGCGTCTTGCTTTCAAGCTTCAAGGGCACGACATCGTTCGCCCAAGTGTATGCCGACTTATACATCGCCCAATAGGCAGTCTTGCCGCTTACCGCCTCCGGTGCTGAGGTGGTAGCCGCCTGTGCTGTAGTCTCGGGGCTCTTTGAGGTCTCGGAACATGCCACCATGAGAAGGGCGGCAAACAGAAGTACTACGATAGAAAGATTGCGACGCATAGCGCGCCTCCAGAAAAATTAGCCAACATTTTATGCTTTTCCGGGCGCGAGTCAATGTGATCCTAATCACACCACCTAGGTGCCCTTGGCGGCACCTATAGGGAGTAGGTAAAAGTGCAGAACTGAGCATCGGGCAGTTAGCCTCCCCCGCAACTTAGTTCACCGTGGAAAGCACCGTGTACCTAAATCCGCAATCGTTGAAGTAAACGTGAATCGAGCGAGTAATCAAATGTTCCGAACTCGGAACGGTAGTGGTGATAGTCTTTGGTCATCTGAGTAACCCAACCGTTCTGAGAGCACGGCCAATGGAATCAACGTGGCAGGTTACTGCACTAGGAGTGCGCGCACCAAAGTACTTAGGGAAAGTGACACAGCGATTCCATCTGTGGAATAAAATCGATTTTCTCCCCTCAAATGACCGAACGAAGATCAGAGAGGGATGGTCGAGCGATGCCCGTTGAAACACCTGCATTAGCACTTGAATTTCTTCTGGTTGCCAGTGAGTCCTTCACTGTTAACGCCGTCCAGACTGCGCTGAAAGAAGTGGGCGCCAGCGTTGAGTGTGCGCCTTCACTCGATGCAGCTAGAAATCTCGTCGCCAGTCACAAAGTGGATGGCGTGATTCTCGATGTCGATATCAAGACAGCGCTCGATCTCATTGCGCGGATGCGCCGCAGCAAAAATGCGCGCGCCTTCGCCTTTGTTTGCGTGAAGAACGACGCCGAAGAAGCCGTCGCGCTGAAGGGAGGCGCGAACGCGCTTTTAAGTAAACCGCTCAGCGTGGAAGCAATCGCCGCCAAGATTGGCTCATTTAAGTCCATCATTGCTTCAGAACGGCGCCGCTACCGCCGTCACGACGTGACCTTACCGGTGGTGATCACCTTGGCTGAAATCGCATATCCTGGCATCGTGGAGAACATTAGCCAGGGTGGCATGGCGGTTCGCATGCCTTGCCTCTTGCCCGCTTCCTCCACCGTGGAATTCTCGTTTGATCTTGAATCGGGTACGTCAATTGAAGGGAGCGCCCAATTACGATGGGCAAGCCAGGACGGACTCAGCGGCATGGAGTTCCGCGTCCTTCCTCCGCGTTGCAAGGACGATTTAATGAACTGGCTACGGGAGCAGGTTGCAGACTGATTAGTTCTCACGAAGCCCGTTCCTGGGAAATTTCTTCCGGCGTGACAGGCCCGCGCCCAGCTTCTGTCTTACGAAGCGCAGCGGAGATTTCATCCACGTCCTGCGTGCTCAGTTGCACTCCTGCGGCATCGATCCAGCCTTCAACCTGCTTCGGATTTCGCGCGCCGACAATTGCGCCCGTAACCCCAGGCCAGGCCAACACCCATGCGAGCGCTACTGAAGAAACAGAGGTATTGTGGCGCTTCGCAATTGGCCGTAAGGAATCCCGCAACGCAAGATTGCGGCTGAGGTTCGGTTCGTTGAACTCCGGCGAGCGGCGCCGCCAGTCATCGGACGCGAGGGTTGACATGCGTGCCGCAGTAAAGCTATCGGTCAATAGCCCCGACTGCATGGGACTGTAGCAGATCGCCCCGGTCTGGTGTTGCTCGCACCAAGCAATCTCCTCGTTTCCGACGGCGCGGTTGATCAGTGAGAACGGCGGCTGTAGCGAGTCGACGTGGCGTGTCGTTTCGCACCGATTCAGAAGCTCGACGGTGAAATTCGAAACTCCTGCGGCGCGGACCTTTCCTTCCTCAACCAACTTGACCATCGTAGCCCACGAGTCCTCCATCGCCGCGCCAGTTTGGTCCGGCCAGTGAAACTGGTACAGATCAATACACTCGACACCCAAGCGGCGCAGCGACGCTTCACACTCCTTACGCACTGACTCCGGCCGCAAACTCCGCAGCGGCGGCCCCATGGGATCTCGGCCTTCATACACAACCCCACATTTCGTGAAGACGTACGGACGCTCATTCGCCGGCAACTCACGCAGCAGGCGTCCAACAAGTTCCTCGGAGTGACCGAGACCGTAAGCCGCGGCGGTATCGATCCAGTTGATGCCGAGGTCGATTGCGCGCCGCATGGCAGCAAGAGAATCTGCATCGTCCTGCGGTCCCCAGCCGAAATACCATCCTCCGCCGCCGATGGCCCATGCGCCAAAACCGAGGCGGGTGATGTTGAGGCCGGAACGCCCAAGTCGTTGAGTAGGTAAGGTCACGAGTGCTCCTTATGTCTTTCTGGGATAGGTATCTGATGCGAGGCACCGCGGCTGCGCAGCACATTTTAACAGCAGAAATGCGCCCACTCGGCTTGCCCGCGTGATGCCCGTCACTGCTTTGGCGACGGCAACGGTTTCTCATATCAGTGCAGGAGGCCTTCATGCCGACAACTCGCGCCGATATCAACAGTTTTTTGGGACACCATCGCATCGCCATGGTGGGATTGTCACGAGATCCGAAGCACTTCAGCCGGTACTTGCTTAAGGAGTTGAGCACTCGCGGATACGATGTGGTCGCAGTAAACCCATCGGCCAGTGAAATCGAAGGGAGCCCCTGCTTCGCAAACGTGAAGGCCATTGAACCCCCGGTGGACGCTGCGCTTGTGATGACGCCGCCCGCAGAGACCGTCAGTGTTGTACAAGACTGCGCCGCTGCCGGAATCCGTGAGGTCTGGATGCACCGCGGCGGCGGCCAAGGCGCTGGGAGCCAGGTTGCGGTCGCGCTCTGCCGTGAGAAAGGAATACGAGTCGTTGAGGGAGAGTGCCCGTTGATGTTTCTGCCGAACACTCAGTTCCCACACCGGGTGCACGGATTCATCAAAAAGCTGGTAGGCAGCTTCCCGCGAGCGTGAAGTCGGTTACATTGTCGGCGCCTGACTTTCCTGCGCGGCTGCGGCCCTGTTCAACCTCATCATCAGGAAATACGCGGGAACCGTCAGGGCGACAAAGATCAATGTGAAGAGTGCGTCTTCGAGGTCTGTGATGACGGCGCCCACCAGAAATGCCGCCGATGCCAGCAGTACCAGCAAGTTCCCCCAGGGATAGAACCACGCCTTGAACGGACGGCTCAGTTGAGGCTCTCGCCGGCGCAAGACAACAATCGAAATGAATCCCGACAAGTAAACCATCACAAACAGGATCGACGCGATTCCGATCAAGGTGTCAAACGTCCCGCTGATCACCAGGATGGCGGACACGACGGTTCCTGTGAACAGCGCGGCCGCGGGTGTGCCGCCGCGATTGACAGAGGTCAACCAAGCCGGCATCAACCCATCGCGTCCGATCGCAAACAAAATTCGCGGCGTAGTCAGCACAATCGCATTGATCGTGCTAACCACCGTCAGCAGCGAGACCAGGAGGATAAATTCGCGCCCTCGAGCGCCCAGAACTACCGCGGCGGCGTCCGCCAACGGCATCTGTGAAGCCGAGAGGCGCGCCATCGGCAGAACATAAACGAGCGCGAGATTCACAAGCAGGAAGATCGCAATGCAGGCAAACACCGCGGCCAGCGACGACCGTGGCAAGCTCTTCGTCGGGTCCTTATCTTCCTCGGTGAAGTAGATTGCCTGGTACCAGCCGTCATAGGTAACAATCACTGCCTGCAAGGCCAAAACTAAAGCGGCGAGAAGGCTTCCCGCCCGCGTCAATGCCGCATGCGGCGTGGCATCAAGCACCGTTCCCGCAGGTTTTGGCAGGAAGCAGGCAGCTATGAAAATAACTAGCGCGAGTGCCTTAAGGAAACTGGATATCTCCTGGGTGCGGCTACCCGAACGCAGGCCTATCCAGTTCAGCAGCATCAGCACCGCAAGCAAGGCAAGGCCTATGAGCTTCACATGTCCAGCCAATTGCGGGAGCAACTGAGTAGCAAATTCCCCGAATGCCACGGCGAGATAAGAAACAGCGACGGTTTGCATCATCCAGTCGCTGCAGCCCACCACGAAACCTGCATAAGGCCCCATCGAACGGCGCGAATAAACGTACCAACCGCCCGCCACCGGCAGCATGGTGCCGAGTTCAACGACACTCACGGTCCCGAGGAAGGCGTAGAGTCCGCCCAACAACCAGACTGTAAGGATCAGCGATGGACTGTGCAGGCGCCCGGCAACTTCACCCGGAGTGCGAAGAATGCCGGAACCAATGGTGCCGCCAATGATTACGGCAATGCCGAATCCCACTCCGAGGATGCGGAGCAGGTGGCCTTTGACGCGAGGCTCTGCCGGAGCGGCGCGTGCGGCAGAAGGCACGGAGGAGTTTGTCCCGGAGAACAAGCAGGGCGGATTTTAGGCGTGACTCGACTAGGAGTCAACGAACGATTTCGCAGACCAATGGTGCCGAAGAAGGGACTCGAACCCCCACACCCTTGCGGGTACATGGACCTGAACCATGCGCGTCTGCCAATTCCGCCACTTCGGCAAGTGACTGCGTTGCGGGACGGCCAGCGGCCGTCTTGATGGAAGAGATTACCCCATCTATTCTACAGGGGCAGCAAGGGGTGTCAAACCTCTGCTCAACACAGTGAAACTGTATGCGATCGTCTCCACGCAAGACCACCAAATCCAAGCCTGGCAGCAAGAGTGCGAACAACAACGCACAGCCGAGTGCCCCCAACGAAAACATCATGCAACTGCGCTCGCTCGCGCATGATCTGAGCAATGCGCTGGAAGCGATTCTGCAAGCCTGTTATCTGCTCGGCCACGCCAAACTCGATATCGACAGCCGCCGCTGGATTCAACTGATCGACCAATCGTCGCAAGATGCCGCGCGCATCAATCGCGAAATCAGAAAGGCGCTGCGAGCACTGAGCGGAGATGAGAAGAATTGAATCATTAACACAGATTGAATCATTGAATCATCGGATCATTGAATCATTGAAAAACAAGCAATGAGCTGTGAGCGGTGAGCAATGAGCAAATCACGGAAACCGCGGTTCTATTGGCTCATCGCTCGCTGCTCATCACTCGTTGCGCGCCGCTCGTAATCATTCAATGATCCGATGGTTCAACCTTCCTGAGTCACACACCGGAGCGCCACTTCATCTACAATTACCCATCCGCAACATTTCATCCCAGCAAGGAGAGCAATGATGGAACGCAAAGCCAGCGCAGTGTGGAAGGGCGGTCTCAAGGATGGCAAGGGCGAATTTTCGGCCCCGAGCGGCGTGTTTTCCCACGTGCCGTATTCATTTACCACTCGATTTGAAAATGCGCCGGGAACGAATCCCGAAGAACTGATCGCCGCGGCTCACGCTTCGTGTTTCTCAATGGCACTGTCTGCCCAGCTTGGCGGAGCAAACCTCACGGCCGAGAGCATCAATACGACTGCCAACCTGAAGATGGAGAAACTCGAAGCCGGATGGGCCATCACCGCGATCCACCTCGACGTGAAAGCCAAGGTCCCGAACGCGGACGATGCGGCTTTTCAGAAGGCGGCGGAGAACGCCAAGGCGGGATGCCCGGTGTCGAAGGTCCTGAACGCCAAGATCACCATGAACGCGGTACTCGAGAAGTAGAGTTGTGGTGCCTCAGGCGAATCTATTTGCGTGAGAGGCGTCATCCTGAGCGAAGCCGTTCTTCAGGCGGAGCGAAGGATCTTGCGCGGGCCTTCGATTCTGCACGCTAGATCCCTCGCCCAGCTGAAAAACGATGGGCTTCGGGATGACGTCTCAGGATGTAATCCAGAGTGAGGTACTCCGCAGAATTCTTCCCTTCCCACTTCTGCCAAAAGCGGGCAGAAGTGGGGCACCCCAAAGTCGATAAAGATCAATAAAAATCCGAACAGCTTAGATAGAAGCCGCACAGTGGGCACTTCAGCTTGCAGCGGCTTTCTTTCAGCGCGGAAGAGCAGTTCGGGCAAAATCGCGATGGGTCCTGAGAAATCGGCGGCGTTGCAGGTTTCAGGTTGGACCTCGTTTCAACCAGTTTGCTGTTCCGCAATGCTTCGCTCATCTCCACCTTCCGACCGAGCGCCCATCATACAAAAAAAGAGAGCCCGCGAGGGCTCTCTTTTCAGGTTCACTCCTGAGGAGATCAGAAGCCCGGCAGAAACGAATACCCGATTGAGATCGCGTACCGCGTGGCACTCACATTGTTGAAATACAGGTTATTGTGAACCGCGTAGTAATGGACTTCCGGCCGAATGAACGCGTGTCCGTAGAAGTAGTAGCGGAAGTCAGCCGCAAAATGTCCTGCAAAATGTTTGTCCGCCTGATAGTTGGTGCAGCCGAAAGCACCACCACCTGGGCAGTTATAGGATCCCGTATAGAAACGGTTGTCCTGCGCTCCAATGCCTGCCATCACGTCTGCGCCAATCTTCTTCTTTAGCCACGTGCCGCCAAGAACGCCGTTAAAGTCAAAGAATATCGGCCGGTATCCAAGGGTGCCGAACGAGGTCGGGTAGCCGGCTTGGCGAAAGCGGGGCGCAACCTCGCCCCCGAATCCAAGATGGTGATGCATCCACAGAAGGGCGTTCCCACTAAAGCTGATGTATAACCCTCCACTTTCCGAGGGGAAACCGTTGTTGGCGGAAGGAGCTTTTACGGTTCCGAAGCCAAGAGCGGCATCGAACTGCTGGGCGTTCAAACTGCCGGCAAAGGTGAAGATCAGCACAAGCACAAGCGAAAACAATAGCTTTCTCAACGAAGTCTCCTTCTCATTGACAATCCACCTGATCGACTCTTAAACCCGTACTCTGGATTATAGTTCTGTGCGACCCAAAGATTTTGTTTACTGCCGAACTACTCGGGCACTCCTGCGGTCTACTCACGTAATTGGATGTTGCACAAAAGGAATTTGTTATCCGCAGGTGTTCAGGACCTATGAACCAGACGTTACGGGAGTTCTCAGTAGCGAATTCATTCCGAATCCGATGAAACTCGGGATAACCCGCTCTGCGCCAGCATTCAACAAAGCTTGCGTGAGGCCGTTGTTCGACACGCCGATGCACCGCAATCCCGCCGAGCGCGCCGACTGCACTCCAGAAGGAGCGTCGTCAAACGCGAGGGCATTGCGGGGCAGAACCTTCATGCGCTCGCACGCGAGTTGATAAACGTGAGGATGCGGCTTCCCTGCGACCACGTCAGCAGAAGTTACCACAGCGTCAAAATACCCGCCTAAGCCCATGCGTTCGATGGTCGAGGCAGTCCGAATTTCGCTCGCGGAGGTTGCAACCGCTTTGGCGACCCCGCGGTGCTCAAGTTGGCGGAGGAACGGTAAGACGCCGGGAAACGGCTGGATCTCTGCTTCTATGCCACGGAAGATTTCGTCTTTGCGGCGGCCATATTCAGCGATTTCCGATTCTGACAGGTCGCCGAGAAAATGGCGCAATATCTCGCTGCGCGTGCGTCCCTCAAGGATGAAATTGAGGTCGGATTCGGTGAAATCGATCTGTTCCAATTTGAGGAACTTCCGCCAAGCCGTTAAGTGTGCTGGGTGGCTGTCGATGAGCACACCGTCCATGTCGAAGACGACGGCGCTGCATTCGTAGACTAGTGGTGCTGGTTGAGCTCGGTCCGTCATGAACTCACCGAAAACTCCCTTTCGGGCCCCGGCCAAAGCTTTTGGGCAGCTTCATAGTTCTCGCGGGTGCCGATGTCGAGCACGAATTCGGGTATCTTGTAACCTCGCATTCGTCCTACCAGTCGCGGCAGCACATCGAAGCCGATGTCCGCCCCGCATTTTCGCGGGATGGAATCGAGCAGGTCGGGAGTTGCCAGGAGTAAGCCCGCAAACGCTAGATCCCCAGCCGGTGTTGTGGGTTTCTCGACGAAGCTCGAAATCCTGGAGTCCGCATCGAGGGTAGCGATGCCGCAGCGTTGTGGATCAGGAACCGCATACAGGCCCAGTGTGGCGACACAGCGCTCCTGGTGAAACGCAAGCATCGCGGCCAAATCGGTATTCGTGAGCACATCGGCATAAAAAATCCAGAATCTGTCATCGTGCTCAACCCAGGCGCGATTGGCCGCAAGCGTGCCGGCACTTCCGTAGAGTTCTTGCTCTTCAACGACCGAGACCCGAACTCCGTCTCTCCATCGGCTCACGAAGGCCTTCACCGCAGACGCATGGGCGTGAGTATTCACCAGGACTTCGGTAATCCCATATTGGCGACAGAGTGCAAGCCATATCTCAAGCATCGGGATTCCCCGAATCGGAAGCAGACACTTCGGCAGCGTGTCGGTATAGGGGCGCAAACGAGTCCCATGCCCCGCGGCCAGCAGGAACGCTTTCATGCGGACGACGCCACCGGAATGAAAGTCCAGCGCGAGGCGCTGTGTTCGTCATTGTCGATGAAGGGGTCGTTCACCAGGACCTGCGCGCCTTGGAAATCAAAATGAAAGGTCATTTCCTTCAGGCCTTCGGCTGCAAGAGCCTGGCGTAATCCGTCCTGCCGAGGAGGTTCACAAAAAAGCAGTAGGAAACCTCCGCCGCCTGCGCCGGTGATCTTGCCGCCGAGAGCGCCATTGCGGCAGGCAATCTCGTATAAAGCATCGATTCTAGTGTTCGAAATGCGTGTTGAAACCCGCTTTTTCGCACGCCAGCCTTCATCAAGCATGGCGGCGAACTCGCGCAATTCTCCAGCCTGCAGGGCGTCACGCATTCGGTAGGCAAGTCCTTTGATCTCGTGCAGGGCCTCGACAGGCCGACGGCTACCCTGCTCGGTTGACTTCTCCTGCTCAGCAAGAATGTTCCAGGAGTGGTGTGCAGCCCCGGTAAAGAAGAGCATCAAGCTGTTTTGCAGCTCGCTCATCACCGATGGCCCGGGATCGATCGGGTGAACGCAAGAGTTGCCGTCAGGCAAGAACTCAATGAAGTTCAGCCCTCCGATCGCTGCGGCGTATTCGTCCTGTTTTCCGACATGGCGCTGCAACACGGTGCGTGCGATGTGGAACGCCCGCTCCGCAAGTTCCTGCTTCGAGAGAGGCATATGAAGATAGCTTGTCAGCGTCTTGAGGACATTGACGCACACGCTGGCAGAAGAACCTAAACCGGTGCCTGGTGGGATCTCCGATGCAAGAAACAAGTCGACACACACTTCACGATCGAGGTCCTTCAGCACTGCAACGGGAATCTCCAGTCCACCCTCCTGCATCTGGAGAGCGGTAAAATCGTTCCACGCCTCGCAAATGCGCAGGTCTGAAGAGATGATCTGAATGCTCTGATCCGACCGCGTGCCAAGAACGGTATAGAAATATTTATTGATTGCCGTGCTGAGTACAGCTCCGCCGTACTGCTGGTAGTAGGCGGGCAGGTCGGTTCCCCCGCCGCCAAAACTAATCCGCACCGGGCTGCGTACGATGAGCATTGGAGATCAAGCCTGTCTTTCCGTCCCAGTCCACGTTATATGTTCTGCGCGCAGCTCTTGTGCGAAAGACCCGTAAGACGAGAGTCCAAAAGGTTTGCAGCAGCAGCGAAACATCCCACAACAGGTAGGGGTCCACAACGTACTGCAAATCAAAACGAGTTTTTTGCTCCGCGGAGCTGAACTCTCTTAACCCATGGACTTGGGCGAGTCCGGTCATGCCGGGCTTCACTTTAAGCCGGCGCTGTTGCCAATCCGAATAACGACTCAATGAGGCAACGGGATCCGGCCGCGGTCCCACCAAGCTCATCTGTCCGCAGAGTACGTTCCACAATTGCGGCAGTTCAGTGATGCTGAGGTGATCGAGAAACATTTCGAAACGCGAATTGGAGGTTACAGGCCGATCCACGTTCAGCCGCAACATCCCAAATGGAGCACCAAATTGGCCGCAACGACTCTCCAGACGAACGGCGCGGCCTTTCTTAGCCGCCAGAACAGCGGCTGCGGGCAAAAGGACCAGCACTGCCGGAATACTCAGCACTGACGACACCGCGAGGTCCAGAAGTCGCTTCAGGACAACGTAGCGTCGGCGGAGTCCCGGGTCCCGCAGTTGCACCAGGGGCAATCCATCGAGCGTGATAAGCCTCGGACGCGACGCGTACAGCTCATAAGATTGCGGAACAATGGTCGTCGCAATACCCATGTCACGAATACGCCCCAATAATGCTCCCACCTCCACAGTTGGAGCATGCGACATCGCGACAATGACTTCATCGACCCGAGCCCGACGAAGCAGGTTTGTAATCTCAAGCGTGGAAAGATGCGAGGCCGGCGGCAACGATCCGAAGATGTTTGTAGCCGTGGGCAGGATGATTTCTTCGACCGGTTCATCCGGAAACAGCAGTCCCACGACTTTGCTGAGCATTTCCGGATGCTGTTCGATTTTTGTCGCAACCTCCTGCGCGACGCGGCCGCCGCCGAGAATCACCACCCGCCAGACGTTGCCGCCTTTGTGCCAGCGTCGCAACATCGCACGTGCCATGACTCGGATTCCCAAACATCCTCCGAAGAGCAGCAACAGAAGATAGGCGAGGGCGAGGCGCGATACATAACTTCTGGTGAGATAGCCGAGTGTTAATAGAACCGCTGTTGTGCAGCAGGAGCCGAACAGAACGTGGGAGAACACGGTGGAAAACTTCCAGCCACCGCGGAAGCCATCCATCTGCATGAAAAACGAAAGGCCGATCCAGATAATTGCGGTGGCCACGGCGAACGGCATTAAAGCGTCGATCGAGATTCGTTCATCTGTAGTCCAAGTGAAGCCGAACCGAAACAGGTCAGAAATGAAGAATGCAGCTGCGATCCACGCGAGGTCCGCCAGCAAGATCCAGAGTTCCAACCTGCGCGTGTTCATCGCGTCCCTGTTCTTTGTACTAATCGCGGACCAACGGCAACACGCCCAGAGTGGGTTTCTGTGATCTTGGCGCGCACACAGGTGAACAGCGAGTGGGCAACACACAGGTGAAGGTCTTCGATGATCTGCATGTTGTCACAGGGGATAACAACGCATGCGTCACAGAGCGGGCGCATTTTCCCCCCGGCGAATCCGCCCAGGCCGACGGTGATAGCCCCTGCGCTTTTCGCTGTCCGCAGAGCTCGCAGCACATTTGGCGAGTTCCCACTTCCGCTGATGGCAAACGCGATGTCGCCTGGTCGCGCAAAGTTTGCCAGCTGCTCCGCGAAGATATCTTCATATTTCGAATCGTTCGCCCACGCGGTCATGAGCGGAACATTGTCTGTGAGTGCCATCACGCGAAATCGTTTTTTCGATCCATTCACGGTTCCCTTCCCCAGGTCACAGGCAAAGTGCGACGCCAGCGCCGCGCTTCCCCCATTGCCGAAGAGGAAGATTGAGGATTCCTGCTCATAGGCACGTACCAGCAGGTTGGCCACGCGATCGACATCATCGAAAGGCAAAGCTTGAATGCTCTTTGAGAGCAGCTCAAAGTAAGGCCGGCATTGACGGATGGAATTCACCACAAAAAGACGGGAAGACTCTGACGAGGGTTGCCCTACTTCGAAAAAGAACGCGAGTAGATGTTCACCTGCGGAGACGAAGGTGAGGAAAGAACGTGAGTTGCAGCTGCGCGGTCGTGTTAGTTTGGCCAGAATTCGAGAGTAGCGGGAAATACCAGTGTTCGACTTGTAACATTCCGGAGAGGCTCAAATCACGAGTCAACATGAGAGTAGGCCTCAGCCTGAAGTCATCAAGATGCCCCCCTTGCAAAAAGTTGCGGTCGACCTTTTCATAACGATATCCAATCTGCAGTGTTGAACGCGGTGAGAACCAGTAGGTGAAGCAACCTTGCCCGCCTCGGCCGGCGCGACCCATCCAGCTCGCCAGCAGGTTGCCATCATTGGTGTAACCATTGCGAAAGCGACGGAAATCCCAGTACACAAATCCTGGCGGAAATTCGTGAGTGTGCGGCGTGCCAATGATCTCGGCGCGAAAGTCCAGCTTCGGCAGCTTCGGTATCTGCGGCATGTAAAGTCCCATGTTGAGCGACGGCCGGCTGGACGTCAGCGGCGTGTACTCGTCCACTGCCAGAGAATCGCGATAGATTGTCAGCCACTTCCGCAGGCCAGGAACGCGATAGCTGAAGTCGAAATTCGTGATTCGCTTGCCTGGATTCGTGAAATCGGAAGTGTGCGAATAGAACGTCCGCAAGAAATTGTGAAATGTAAAAGGCGATCCCGGCCCGGCAAACATGGCGGTGAAGCCTGCGCCGAACTCGAGGTTAGGCGTCGGCTTGAAACTGAGTTTCACGCCCTGAATAAATGGCTGCGGCTGAATATTGCCGGGACCGATCAGGTGATCGATATCCCACTCAAACGTCTGACCGTCCAGCCTGCCGAGGAAATATTCGGACCTCGCATCCCCCAGAAACTTCGACAAGATCGGGAAGTGGTATGGGGAGACGTTATCAATCTTGATTGCGAGAAACGGCTCGGCGTTGTTGCCAAGCAAGAGTGGGTCGGCGTCCGCAACGCTCCACCATTCGCTCTGCTTTCCTGCTGAGATTTGCAGGTTGTGAAATTGCACGGCCACCGTGCCATTGACCACGTCGAAGCGATTGACCGCCGAACTGCCGGCGGGAAATGGCGCGGTCCAATCGGCAACAGCGATCGCCTGCTGTATGGTTGATGAATAAGGAGAAATCCCTGGCGCGTGCTGATACTCACCCTGCAGCGCAAAGGAAAAGGGCCCAGCGACCGCGTGTGCGGTGAATCCTGAAATCCCGTTGAATCCCTGCCCGTAAGGACGTCCGTAGTCGTTCACCAGCGTCTGGGCAAAGTGATAGCTATCGTTCAGCGGCTGGCCGGAAATCTGGGTCGCACGCGCATAAATTGAATCGAGACTGACTCCGAGATTTGCCGCTCCATTCAAGCGGCCGAGTTCCGGCTCGAATTCCTCCGACAAGCTTTTGTAAATAGCAACGACCTCTTGCGGGGACCCATCTTCACTCTGAATTGTCTCGCTGGCTTCTTCCAGCAGGCGAGCACATTCCATTCGCGTCCATGGCCGAATGCCCTCATACGCAGTTCTCACTACTCCGAGCGCCGCGAGCCGATCAAACATCGGATACACGTAGCTGTCGATCGGGACGTAGGGCGAACTCATATTTTCCGGAACCCGCTGGCGCGGTTCGTCGCTGCTTGAATCGAAATAACCTCCCCAGGCTTGCCCGCTCAGCTCGGGATTGTGGTGCGCGCGATAGACTTCGTGGGCAAAGTACCAACCCAGAACCCCGCCAACCACTACATCGGAAGCAAAGTGCTGGCGTGAGGTGACACGCGTGAGCGTGACAGTGCTCGCCAAGCCGTACGCCGCCAATTTCGAGAGTGGCCCAGGGTATTCATGCGCGATTACTCCCGCAATCGACCACGCAATCGCGCTATGCTCCGACGGGAAGGACAGGCTCGTGTTGGTGTGATGCCCAGTAAAGAATTCGCCGTCTCCGGTTACGAAAAACGGCCGCTGCCGTAAAGTTGCGTACTTGAACGCATAGGTGACGGCCGTCGCATTGATGGCAGCTTCTGCTGCCAGCAGTCCGGTTTCGGACATGTGATCCCGATTCGAGAGCTTGCCTAGCACGTATGCTCCGCCCCCTGCCGCGATCAAGGAATAGGCGCTGTAGTCAGAAATGGTCTTGCTGCGGCTGAGTTGATTGGAGCGATCGGGTACCTGCTTTGAAATCCAGCTGTCCGCGGCGAACAGCCCTGCCATGCCGGCCGTCGCTGGGATAATCCATTTCAGATCTTGCCGTCGTAATCGCGCTGGAAAAGTCCAGAATCGTTTCTGGTCTTGAGCGAGGTGATCGACGAACGGCACCCCCAACTGGTTTTGCGGGTCCGCCCCCGGTGGCAGATCGTAGCTGCGGTTCTCAACCTCTGAACCGAGCGATCCTGATACGCGGGTAGCTGATTTTTGCTCAACAGATGTGCGGCTCTGCGCTGTTGCCAACGACAGGCTAATACCAATCGTGGAAGCCAACACTGCGAGGTATCGCACGGAATTCACTGCGCTTTAGAACCCGCGCGCCACCTGGACCGCAATCCCGACCGCTGAGACGAGTTGCGCGACTTGCAAGGTCTCCCTCCACTTAAACCCGCCTCCCAGCGCCTTGCTCGGAACCACGATCATGTCACCCGGTTGCATGGGCGCATCCAGCGCTCCGCCACTGAATAGTCCTTTTGCACCGCCGGCAACCGTCCCATTTGCGCGAACGATGAATATGTTCTTCTTATCGCCAGTGGAAGTTGCGCCGCCTGCTTGGTGCAGATACCAACTCGCACTCTTGCCAGGCCTGAACGAAATCGCCGTCTGGTTGTAAACCGCACCTTGAATCATGACGAAGTTTGGTTTTGTCGGGATGTAGATGGAATCGCCCTTCCGAAGCTGAACGTCGGCCGGGGTATGAATCCACGCCTTCGTACTGCTAATGTGGATGACCATCCGCCCAACCGCCGGAGTAGTCTCAAGCTTTTCGACCGTGTCACGCCATTGCAGCAACGATGCATCCTTGCTGGTCGAATCCTCGAGCGCCCCGCCGAGTCCAGTACCTTCCTGCTTTGCCTGCGAAATCAGCTGTGCGCGGTTTTTCTCCTCGAGTTCTCGGATTTCCTCGCGCTCGAAAATCGCTCCATAAGGATACGCATCCGACCGAAATCCACCCGCTCGTTCGATCACATCGCTCAGGTGTTCGCCTTCCTGGATGCCGTAAGTTCCGGGATGAACCACGGCTCCATCCAGCGTGACCGTTGCACCGATGTCTTTCCACCCAGTCATTTCCTTCACCGTAAGCACGTCGCCCGGGTGTAACCGCATGTCGGTATCGGCCTCGCCGCTGAGCGCCGCACCCAACCTGAACGGAATGTGTTCAGTATCGACTTTGTTGCCCTGTGCGATCGAGTAGCGCGTGAGTTCGGCAAGTTCGAGATACGCGGAGCGGCGCACGCCTCCGGCGAGTTTGACCAACTCTGTCGCTGTCATCTCAGTGCCAAGGGGGTACTTCCCTGGACGTGCGACATCACCTGCAACTTCCACGGTCGCAGGATCGAGCCGCTGCACATTTTTGTGCACGAAGACACGGTCTTGCGGCTGCAGCAGGACATTTTCGTGAGCGTCTCCAGCGATGGCCTTCCGCAAATCCGCATCGATCACTTGCAGTTTGCCGTCGTGCGTTTTCCGGAACACCTGCACGTCGTCGATCTCAGCATCCGGAGTGGTATTCCCCGCGAGGAAAACTGCATCGCGCAAATACGTCGCGCCGTTCGTCACGTGGTCGCCGGGGTCACGCACTTCGCCGGTCACCGTGACGATGGGCGGGTCCTCAAAATCAAAGCGTCCAAAAATGCGCACTGTATCAAACGGTTTGAGCGCAAGATTCTTGTTCTGTCCCGCGAGCGCGTCACCCAAGTTGAACGAAATGATTTCCGGCTTTAGATCGGGACCATTCAGCCGGATGATTTCTGCGTGCGCCTTGTAAGGCTCGGGCAAGAGATCGCTATAAGAATGGATGAGATCGGTGACCGTCATTCCGTCGCGATAAGCATATTTGCCAGGACGGAAAACATGCCCATCGAGGTAAACCGTCTTGTCCGCGAAAGGCAGGATTGGAGAAATCTTGATGTCGTCTCCATCTTGAACACTGAAGTTGTCCATCGCGGCTGTAACCGCTGCGTTGTTGTCGGTTTCCGGCATGTCGACGCGGAGCATTGTGCGATTTTCATGCGCCTGCACACGTTCGACATCTACATGACGCAGCGTACCTGACGGAAGTACACCCCCCGCTAGTTCGAGGACCTCAGAAAGATTTTTCTCACCAGCAAGTTCATAGATTCCCGGACGACGAACCATGCCTTCGATTGTGACCTGCTGTCCGAAGGGAGGAACCAGAATAGTGTCACCCGACTCCAGCCTTTGCATCCCTGCGCGCACACCATGCAACAACAGATCGTACAAATCTACGTTTTCTACCAGCTGATTGCCGCGATAGTGCTTCACGACCCGCATCGAGCCGCGAGTTGTAGGCCCACCCGCCTGATACAGAGCATTGAGGGGTGTGGAGAGAGAACTGATGTCGTAGGCGCCAGGGCGCTCGACATCGCCAACCACGTAGATTCGAATTGTGCGAAGCCGATCGAGCGAAACATCCGCCTCCAATTGCCGGAACTGGCTCCGCAGCGATGTTTGCACCATCTGCTGCACTTCCCCGAGAGTGTGCCCGGCGGCTTGAAGGGAGCCGATTTCCGGAAGGCTCAACCGCCCCTCGCGATCAATGACGCGGTGCAAGCGCTGCGAAACACTCCCCCACAAATCAATGTTTACTCCATCTCCCGGGCCGAGTACGTAATCAGGCCCTGCCGGCAGATCCATGGGAAGCTGGTCGAAGTTTCCGGTACCGTTTTCAAAAATGTCGAGCCCAAACCTGCGCAGAGGCCCGGTTCGGCGCGAGTACTGCGAATAAAGGTCGTAAAGAGACGGCACGTCCGCATAGGGACTTGCGCGATGCATGAGCCGTGGCTGATCTGGAAAGCGCTGTTGGTTCCGGAAATTGGGCAAGTCCGGGCCGGAGGGAAGATTGGAAGTTGCTCGATACTGTTGCAGCTTTTCGTTCTGCTGCATGTATGCCTGCTCTTGCGACTGCGGCGGCGTCAACTGCTGAGTTGAATTCCCGCCAAGAGTGGAGGCTAGCTTGCCCACATCCTGCCCCGCTAATGCAGCAGGAAGCTGACCCTTGCCGTAGGAATTCACCAGTTGCTGAATCTGATCTGAGCTGAGTTGCGGTGGCGTGTTGCCGCCGCTGACAGCTTCAAAGGGTAGCCCGTCTGTGTTCTCTCCCGCACTTGCGCTGGCCTGCAACAGAGCCCGGCGTTGGTCTGAATTGATCTGGTTCTGAGGCTGCGAAGGCGTTGGAGAACCCTGCTGCGGTGCATTCGGATTGTAAGGCACGCCATTGGGAACTCCATTCTGTTGTGATGAGCCGTATGCTCTCGTCGGCTGCGTTCCGTCGTTTTGCGCATAACCATACGGATATGCCTGTCTTGCTGATCTCTCCGCCAGCCGTTGCTCCTGTTCCACTTCCTTGGCCAACTCATCGCTTGTAGGCTTGGCTCGCACATAGCCCCGATCCACGATCTGTTGTGTCACGAGAGAGCGGACTTCTTCGTCGTCACGGAGCAGGCGGAAGACCGCCTCGTCGGTTAAGTCTCGCGGATTAAGCACTCGACCCTGCGAATAGGCTCGACGCACAAGCAGTTTCTTGATCTCGAGAAAGAGGCCTGGCTCTTGCTGCAGTAGGAGGACGATTTTTTCTGGCGGAAGCGACACCAGCCGTTCAGCTTCTCTTTCGGCCCGCGAGTCGACTTCATCTACCGCGCGAGTGCGCGACGCGTAGGTCTCCTCCTCCGAAGCATTACGAACTGAGTCGGACTGTTGTGCGACTGCGCCGAGGCTGGCCGCCAGAAGCAAGATTTCTAGCACCGCACAAGCAGTGCGCCTGGATTTCATAAGGACCTCAACAAGCTATGCGCAAAATGACGTCCGGCACTCGTTCTCAAAAAATTGCCTCGACGTCCGTTTCATCGATCTCCACTGACACAGACCGCATAATGGCTTCGATCGAAATCACAATGCGACAATTGTTTTTCAAACGCAGAAGGATGCCGCGGGCTCCCGTCAGTGGCCCGCGAACGACTTTCACGCGCCGACCTGCGGTTAAGTAGGGGTGGTGCTCCGCTCGCATTCCCTGTTGTAAAGCATTGCGAAGAGCGGCAAGATCGTCGCCTGCCAAAGGGGTGGGTTGGCCGTTGAACGAGACAAACCGAACCACGCCGGGCAATTGCAGCACCCGCAACTTGTCGACAGGATCGATGCGAGTGAAGACATACCCGGGAAAAAGCACCAAATCCAGTTCTTTGCGCCGGTCCTTCCACAGCCGAATAGAGTGATAGACGGGGAGAAAGTGCTCAATTCCGCGCTCCTCCAACTGTTGCGCTACCTTCTTTTCATGTCGTGGATGAGTGTAGGCGGCGTACCATTCGGGCCGAGTCACCAGCTGAAGCTGCGATGCAGTAGACAACGATTTCGGGACAGCTGAACTCATTCGTTCGCCTGCAACCTACAGCTTCGCCCTCTCACTTACAGGCCGTGCCTGAAGCAAACAAGCTGCAACTCTGCGGATGTGGATCCGCAGGAACCAGGGAGTAGATAAAACTCCCGAAGCCTCGTCGGTTTTTCGGGATCTTCTCCGATCAATCCGGCCGGCTCATACGATTTACAAACCTCTCCCTGGTTGATTTTTACAGCGTGTTGGATGGGAAGCTGCTGAACGCGAGTTGCTTGCCCGAGACTCAGGAGTACGCTGAGATTGCAAGTAGATGAAGGAAGAGTTTACTCAGCGTGAAGGGCGGTTTTAGCCCTTCACGCTGATCTTGGAAAACGAGAGTACCGCCGTACCCGCCCGCGGGCTTCCCATGAGAGTAGCTGGCTTGAAGGTGGTGAAGATCAACATGTTCTTCAAAGAATGCGGAATATCTTTGAGGCGATCAGGATCGGACAGGATGCGATAGTCCTGTACCCTTCCGTTGGCGTCAACATAGGCTTCGATGACAAACGATTCATCGGTGGTCGCCGCCAGTGCTCCGCCAAACCCGGTCTGCTGGATCTCAGGATCTGTTGAGAGTAGAAGCAGCTCATTTGAATTTGCCTGCACCGGGGTGATGAAGCCCATGAGCACGCCAAAGATGATCAGCGTTGCTACCACGCCGGCAGTTGCCGGAACCATGAAGGCACGAAACGCATTAGCTACACGAATACCAAGGCCGCTGAATACCGGTTCGCGGCGCCGAGCAGCTTCGCGCGAAATTGCCAACCGGACTTTCAACGAGAGATCATCCGGAACCCGGGCTGGCCCTACGCGCGATAACAGCGTCTGCGTCTGCCGTAGCTCCTGATACTGCAAGCGGCACTCGACGCACTCGTTCAGGTGCTGGCCGAGAGCATACATCTGCTTTCCGGTAACAGCTCCGTCCAGATAGCTGGAGAGCAGCGACTTTACTTGTGTACAGGTCATGGCGTCACCTCAATTCGGCTGCCACGCTCCACCTGAGATACGGCTTGCGGCTTGAATCGCAAACTGTCGATGTCCAACCCCAATTCTGTTCCTGCCTGCCTTACGTACTCGCTCAATCGTTTTCGGAGAGCGTCTCGTCCGCGCGTGATGCGCGACTTTACCGTGCCGAGAGAAACTTGCGTGATCTCTGCAATCTCTTCATAGGACAGCTCTTCGATATCGCGCAGGACCACCGCTGTGCGATACGGCTCGGAGACCTGTCTCAATTCTTCTTCCACTCGGGCCTTCAATTCATGATCGACCGCGTTGTCGAACGGCGACTTGCGCTTGTCCACAAACGCTATATTCTCGGCAGCCACCGAGGAATACTCAGAGGTCGTCTCGCCCGGCTCCACGGATGTTTCTTTGCTCTTGTGCCGGAACCACCAGCGGCGGCGGTTCGAAGCCTCATGAATCGCAATGCGATAGATCCAGGTCTTCAGGCTGGACTCGCCGTGAAAGTACTTCATCCCGCGAAATACCTTCAAAAACACTTCCTGAGTAGTATCGGCGGCGTCGGCCGGATCTGTAAGGATGCGGTAGATGACGCTATATACAGGCTGGTGAAACTCGCCCACTAACCATGCGTACGCGTCTTCGGAGCCAGCCTTTAACTCGGCGATAACAGCAGCTTCTTCCCCTCGTGCGCCGATTGCGCTGGCAAAGTCTCCCACGTTGGCTGCTCCCGCCATGCTTGCCATGGCGCCACCTCCATTATAGGTCCACCGGCACAGCCTTGTACTGCTATGTTTAGACCCCGGAGAGGCGAGGAATGTTCCCACAGGCGTAAGCTGTTCAACTACTTAGACTTACGCCAGGACAGGAGCTGGCTGGCTACTGAATCTACGCACAGTTCACCGCCAAACAAGGCTATTGGGATGGCGGTGTTCCGGACGAAGGTGCGGCCTTTGCTGGAGGTGTTTTCGGCTTGGGGACCGGTTTCTTCTTCGCGGGTGCCTTCTTCGGCGCAGGTTCCGTATCGTCGACCACGACCTTCTTTGGAGGTGCTGCGGCACGTGCGGTTTGAAGTTCGTTTCGGAGTTGGCTGATCTCCGTTTCTTTGGAATTTGCCAACTTGTCCATGCGCTCGGCGAATGCCCGCCGGGAATTCTCGACTGCGCCGAGATCATTGTTCAGCGATTGAAATTCTTCCTTGTTCCCGAAGGCGCCTGCGGATTCGACCACCGAGTTCATCACGTCGTAAAGCGCATCAAGATTGCGATACGTTTTGAATGTCAGTGCCAGGTTTTCCGGCGAATTCTTCAGGTCGGCGAGAATGCTCGGCAGAGCGTTCTGCAGATTCCGCATGATCGATTCCGCGTCGCTCTGCGTCTGCTTCTTGGTATTCCCGTCCGTCTTCCACTTCTCGATTCGCAAATGCGAAAGGTCCTGCTGCGTGGTCTGCGATGCACTCTGCAGGTTCGCGATGATCTGATTCAGTTCAGAAATCGAGGTGTACGAAACAGGAGAGGCAGCGTTCGCCGGTGCCTGCGCAAAAACAACGGCTGGCGATATTGATAGCAGACATCCAGCAACAAGGGTTAGGGTAAGTTTCATTGGATATTCTCGTACCGACTCAGAATACTCATTTTCACAGGTTTCGCAACTTCGCTCAACGGCCACGGAACCAAGGATTATTGCATCTGCCGTCCACGTGCCGGTTGACGCAATATGCTCGGGGAACCCGCACAATTAGGCATTGATGGATGAAGAACGCTCCGCGCTCGACATCGCACGAGTCGGAAATATCCAGGCCTTTGGCGACCCGAAGGGGATCCTGCCGGCGCTTCTTAGTTCCGAGGAAGCCATGCCGCACAGTTGGAATGCTTCCCTGCGCGTCGCTCAAATGGAGATCGCCGCACAAAGTTATGCGGACGCCCTCCGTGCGTGCGATCGAGGTCTTGCGAGAACGCCAGGTCCTGCTCGACGCTCATGGATCCTGCAAACTAAGGCCGACGCGCTGAACCATCTTGGCCGACCACAACAGGCGAGACAAGCATTTGAAGAGGCACTGACCGCGGCCGCAAGCATACCGAATGAACGCACACGGCAAAGTAATGTGAATAAAATCACAAAGGCACTGAAACAACTACCGAACAAGTGACTCGCCGGCCAAAAGTTTTGACTGGTGGGTTTGACTAACGCATAGGTGTCGGCGAGAATTGAATTCGCACTCCTTCCCTTGTGGGCCTGTGGCGCAGCTGGGAGCGCGCTTCCATGGCATGGAAGAGGTCGTCGGTTCGATCCCGACCAGGTCCACCAAATTTACCTTCCCATTGTTGCATTCAAAAGTTAGAAGAAAACGGGTCGATTCGTCCCCGGTCAATGCACTGACGCTATTGACAGACAACCTTCTCTGAACTCCCGCTATCATTGAGGCATGTCCCGCTTGCAGTCGGCTTCCGTGGGTGCGGGGTGCTGCGCGGTAGCAGCCGCTGGATTGACTCCCGTCATCAGCCAAACCCCCTTCACCAGCTTCGCCCCCCTTGTATTCCTGATTGTGATCTTCTTTGTCGCCGCACGGTTTGGAAACTTTGCCGGGATGTTTGGCACTTTGACGGGGGCACTCGTCTTCGCGATCTTCCTTTTCGAACCGCGGTTCAGCCTGATGATCGAAAACGCGGCCGCACGAAACCATCTCATCTGGATGGTTGTGATCGGCCTCGTGATCTCAGATCTGTTGGGCGCCTACGCCGTCCGCGAAGAGAACCAAAACAGGCATTCATGATGTTTCAAGGTTTCAGGTTTCAAGGGTTCAAGACTTCTAGTGGTGCAACGTGAAACTTTGAACTTTGAAACTTACTACGCGGGCTTCGGCACCCTACGGGTTATCACGATGAAGATCGGAATGGCGGCGAGTTGCGCCAACACAGAGAATCCCACCAAAGCGGGCAACGACACCTCATAAAGCTTGCCGATAATCACGCTGCCGACAAACCAGAAAACTCCGTAGCCCGCCGTGAATGTTCCGTACGCAGAGGGCCGGCGCTGTTGTGGCACCATCGTCGCCACCGCTGCTGGAATAATGCTCTCGTGAACTCCCATCCCGAGTCCCCACACCGCGCACCCGGCCAGCGCTACCCATTCGTGACCCAGGAATGCGAGCGGCGCAGATGCCGCCCCAATCAATGTCAGCGGGATCAGAATCCACACTCCCAAACGGTCGAACATCTTCCCGAACGCCAAAGATCCCAATCCGCTGACTGCCATGGCCACGGCATAAAAGATGGGAACCCAGTCCTGCGGGACTACGTGCGCTCTTTGAAAGTGGTACGCCATCAATGAGAAGTCCGCGAAGCCGGCGGCGACCAGCGCTGCACCGGACAAATATATCCAGAAGACGCGAGGCAGTCCCGCGCTGTGAACATCCGGGACGTGGACTTCCATCTCCTCCGGCCGTGGATAGGAAATGCGGGCGCCGATCAAGATTGCAATGGTGATCACCGCAGGAATAGCCAGCACGGCGAAGCCAACTTTGTAATCGCCGTGGCGGGCCAGAATCCACGCAAGCACCAGGGGACCGCACAATGCTCCGAACTGATCAAGCGCTTCGTGCAATCCAAAGGTCCAGCCCAGCCCGACTTCCTTGCCGGCGTGCGAAAGCATTACATCGCGAGGTGGGTTGCGAATCGCTCTGCCGACGCGTTCAAGTACGATAAGCAAGCCCGCCATCTGCCAGCTTCGCGCGACGGCCAGCAGCGGAACTGCACTCATCTGCACGAGGTAGCCGAATATTGTGATTGGCCAGAATTCGTGCGTGCGCTCGCTCAGCTTGCCCGACACGATTCGCAAGCCGTAACCAAGGAGCTCTCCTAGCCCGGCGATGAATCCCACCAGGGTCGCGCTCGCTCCCAGCACCGCGAGATATGGGCCATTGACGCTGCGAGCTCCTTCGTAAACAAAGTCGGCGAAGAAGCTCATGATGCCGATCAACAGCACAAAGCGCAGGGCTCGGTTTCGCATGAGATCTTTCAGGATAGACTCGAGGTCAGCAAATTGGATTCAACTGCTGCAAACTAATGTTTTCCGGGCTGCCGCGGGAAAAACCTTACCACGGAGGACACGGAGGAACACGGAGAAACGCCACAGAGGAAGTCTTTTGACCTCTGTGTCTTTCTTCGTGGAACTCTGCATCCTCTGTGGTAGAGGTTTGGCGTCTTCTCAGATATATCAGACCGCTGTTCCGTCGACTCTCTGCGATGGAATACGATGTCAGGCGCCGTGAATCTTGTGATACGCCTCCAGGCAGCGCTTCGCAGTCTCAAGTTCCCCGAAGCGACTTCCCTCTTGTTCAAGGAGATAATATTCGACCCCGCCAACGCTCTCCGCGGCCGCGAAGATCTCCTTCCACTTGGCGTCGCCTTCACCAAAGAGAACCTGGTAGCCTTTCGCCGGATCGGAAGACCAGTCTTTCAAGTGAATCGAACGAATGCGGCCAGGGTTGGAGCGAATCCAAGCCACCGGATCGCCGCCCGAGTTCAGACAAGTGCCCACATCAAGTTGCAGCATCACGCTGGGCTTGGTGTTCTTGGCGAGGATTTCGATCGGCCGCACGCCATCCTCCGTCTTAAACTCCGGCTGGTGATTGTGATATCCCGTTTTCAGTCCGGCGGGCGCCAAGAAGTCCGCGGCCGAATTAAGCTCGTCGGCAATTGCTTTCCACCCGTCGATTCCCGGCTTGGGATTGGAACTCGCCATCACCATGTACTTGGTTCCAAGCGTCAGGTTCAGATCGCGGGCCTTGCTGATCTCGTCCTTGCTGAAATACTCCTCGCTGTTGTGCGTGGAATAGCAGTGGATTCCAAGGTCGTCGAGCAGCTTGCGCATCGACTTGGCCTGCGGTTCTGTCCAATCGAAATACGGCGAGTAGAACTCCACGCACTGATATCCCATCTGGGCAACCGCTCGAACTGTTCCCTCAGGGTCTTTCTGCAGTTCATCCCGCACCGAGTAGAGTTCGAGACCGATAGGCACAGATGATTTCTTGGCGTAGGCGCGCATGGCGAACGGCAGAGTAGCAGAGAGGGCGACGAAACTGCGGCGAGTGATTTCCATGCCGGACATCCTACTCCGGAGTGCGAGAAATTTCACCGCGCGAGAACCGGTTCACCACGGAGACACAGAGGCACGGAGAGAACCAAACTTGAATGTGTTCTCCGTGTCCCTGTGTCTCCGTGGTGACCAAAAAGCGTTCGAGTGTCGGCCTAGTGCTTCAGCCCTAGCGCTTGCACCGTAACTTCGTCCGGTGTGTTGGGACCTTCTTTGGGGCCGTTCACAACGCCAAAGCCCTGTCCACCGTCGCGCGCGCCGTAGTCCCACATGTTCCAGCCGATGCCGTCATGCTCGAGCGTAGCTCGGACGTCATGAATCCAGCGGGCCCGGTCTTGCGGGTCCGCGTCGCGGCGATAGACACCGAATTCATTGCAGGTGAGCGGCACGTTCCAGTGTTTGGCCCATTCGGCAGCCTGCCCAATTTCAACCGCGATTGGGTTGGCATCCCAGTGATCGAGCGCATACCGCAAAACTCGCAGGCGATTCAGACGATCGGGCTGCTCCGAGGCAACTTGCTCCGCATTATGCATTTCAGCCGGGTACGCCAGCTTGGTTTCGAAGTGCCAATAGTTCTCTCCCCACGTTGCGCCCTGGTGTGTGAAGGTGTGCGGATCGTAGAAATGGAAGTTGTAAATGACATTGAGATCGGAAAGTGGCGTGAGTTCCAGCAGATCATCAATATCGGACCAATTCGCTCCCGCCGCGATAATTGTGTGTTTGGGTGCGCCATCACGGATTGCAGCCGCCAATTTTGCCTGCACACCCGCCCAGCGATATCGATCGCGAAATTCCGGCTCATTCAGAATTTCGAAATACACCATTTCAGGATCGTAAGTGGAGTAGTGGCGAGCCAGCGCGCGCCAGAAATCCGAAAACTGTTCGACCTCGTCGTCGCGCTGCACGAGCTTGGCCTTAAAGTCGCTGTCCGGATGCATGTCGAGAATGACCGCGAGGCCGTGGTCAAGAACCATTTTGACCGCGCCATCGAGGTAGCCGAGGTAATCCCCGGGAATGCGATCGGCTTCATTGTGGTGCATCATCGGAGCCGGATTGATGCTGAGGCGCACATGATCGAAGCCCATGGACTTGATCAGAGCAACGTCATCCGCCGTCACCCAGCCGACCAAGTGTTCTTTTGTGTATCCCTTTGGATCGTAAACCTGAGCGAACCATTCGCTCAGATTGATGCCGCGGCGAAGATGTCGCGCACGCTGTTGAGCAAGCGAAGAATTGTTTTGGGCAAACGCAGAAACGGACAGAAGTAGGCAGAGAAGAATCAGCTTACGCATGGGTCCTCAATTGAATTGCAGAACGGCAAGAATCAACCGCCTGCGTGAATTGGGCTTGCGTGAAACGAATCTGTTTATTTGAGCTCTTGTAGCCGGTTCGAAGCCAGCTGGGCGGCTTCGCTTTGGGGAGCGTCTTTCTGAATCTGTTCGTAAATCTTCTTCGCGTCACTGGCCTTGCCGTCAGCGACGTAGGTTTCTGCCAGCTGCATCTGCGCCGAAGTCTTGCTGACGGTGCTTGTCGGCTTCTGGATCAGCTGGTTATAAAGGTCTTCTGCATCCTTGTTGCGGTTGGTGTTGCGATACACCGAAGCGAGTGCCATTTTAGCCAGTGCCGAGATGTCGGCATTGTGATAATCAGCCACCGACTTCAGCTCGCGCTCGGCGGCAACATTGTCGCCCAACTGCGATGACGTCACACCCAGGAAATAGTGCGCAAAATCGCCAGCATGTGTATGCGGGTACTTGTCTGCAATTGCCTGAAATTGCTTGTGTGCTTCGGTGGCGCGCTCGTTCGCCGATGCAAACGACGGGTATTCCGGTTGCGGTGGCATGCCTGCCGGGCGGATGGGCTCGCTCAGGGTCTGCACCGCTTTGCTGAATTCAACGCTGGCCTTCTGGTCCTGCATAGTCAAGTAGTAAAAGCCCCCCAATATAGCGGCGACTATGACTACCACCACGACTGCCCCGGCGATAAGCTTGCCCTTGTGCTCGGCCGACCAGTGGACGGTCTGCTCTGCTACCTGTAGGGTTGCCTTGCTGAATTTGTCTTGTTTGAGTTGACGACGGGTTTCTGCGCGCACGAACTTCCCTTCTGCCTGGTTCTGGGTGGAATGATCGGAAGCTTCAGTTTACCAGTGTGGATTTGGGAAGGTCAAAACATTGAATCATTGGGTAGTGGGTCAGTTTCGGCTTCCACAGGGAAATTAGCTTTTTAGAACGGAAAGGTGTATCAGGTTGAATTGTGCGGAGATTGGGGTACAATGACGGCCAAATGTCAGACCCGGTTTCTCAGTTCAACCAAACGCTGCTATCGCTAGAGAAGCAAAGAAAATCGCGTATCTATGCGATTGTACATCCTGGCCCATATCACCTCTGTTCCCCAGACTTCTGGGGAGCGCTACGGCGGCGTGACCAGTTCGGCAAGATCGACACACTCGAAATACTGGTTCAGTCGCCTGGAGGTCACGCGCACGTCGCGTATCGCTTGGCTAAGTTTTTTCGCGGCCATTGCCGGGAACTGAACATTTTGGTTCCAATGATGGCGAAGAGCGCAGCTACCCTCTTTTGCTTGAATGCTGACAACATCTATATGGGCGAAATTCGCGGAGCTTGGCCCGTTGGACGCTCAACTGCGCGACGAATTGGACAAAGGGTTCAACTACTTCTCTCCACTGGATGAATTCAAGTCTATGGAGTTCATGAAGGAGTACGCCACTGGCATCCTTGACTACTTCGGGCACGCCTTGGCAGAGCGCGGAATGAGTGTGAAACAGGCTCTTCATGAATCGATTGCCGGAGTGGTTGGAATAATGAATCCTCTCTACTCGCATATCGATCCAAGCAAAGTCGGGTCTTATCGCAGGGCGCTATCTGAGGGCGAGGAATATGCTAGGCGACTCCTGGAATCCACCAAGCATCCAAATGCGGAAGAATTGGCAGAGCACCTTGTTTGGGACTATCCAGCTCACGATTTCGTGATTGACTACCAAGAGGCGGAGGCCATTGGCCTTCCGGTTCAACGTATGCCGATCACGCACGAGAAAATGTTGATAAACTCTTTGACAGGACTGATGAACAATGACATACCGTTCATGGGATTCGCAAAACCTGCTATCGGCAAGAAACCAGCCACGAAGAGCAGCCGGAGAAAATTGCCAGTTCCCGTCGAGACGCCAGGGACAGGTAATGGAGCAAGGCGAGCGTCAGCGTGAGCGCGCACTTCGACGGTTGCTTTCGCGCTTGCGGTCTATGACCGCTGCGGAACGTGCGCGGAGTTTGCGCGAGAAAGTAGCAAGCTAAGCTCTGGCATTTTCCTCCAGCGCCTTTCGCAGTAGCTCATTTTCTATCTTGGAACCTTTCACCATCGGCTTCGGCAGAAGCTCGCACAATTCTTCTATGCTCCACATGTGATCTGTAAGACCTGCCTCCATCGCTGGCGAGACCTTAAGCGTTTGGTGCTGACGGCAGTAGTTGTAGAACATGTAATGCAAAGCAACAGAGTGCCGATGGTTGTCCACCTTCTTGGAAAACCCATTCGTTAAGCGGGTGAATCTCCGCATGTGCATCCGCATCGTTAAGTTCTGCCGCTCCACAAACGATGTACTCACATGCTTGGGGTCGGGGTTGCCGCTGACTACCTTCAAATCGCAACCAATGCATTTTGCTGGGGAGTATCGGGTTTCGGTTTCAGAGACCGCGCCATAGATTTTCTGTAGTTGTGCGTAATCTATGTCCGCCCCGAAAGCATTCTCGACTGCATCAAGATAAACGCGATGCCCGTCTGTTGTGATTTGGACCCGATTGGTAATCCGGCTGGCACAGTCCTCCATGAATTCTTTTGCCCAGCCCCCGTCGCGTCCGCCGACGAGGTACGAGACCACAAGTTTCGTGTCTGCATCAATTCCAACCCAAGTCCAAATATCACCCCATCCCTGTTGCTTCTTTTCAAGGCGCGTGTTCTTGGCCTTGGAACCTACGAAGCACCAGATTTCGTCGGCCTGCAGGCGGCGCACCTTCAGATTACGAACATGGCGATTGTGGTAAGCAGCGCAAGCACAGCCGAGATCGGCTAGCAGTTTAACGATTGTGTTCTTTGCAACTCCGGTCATACGAACTGTGGCGCGGATGGAGCAGCCTTCAATCAAGCAACTAATCACCTTGGCCCGGGTTTGTATGGGTAGGCAATTCATACTGACTCTTATACTATAGCCGCTTTAGCATGTCAAGTGACATTTTGTGTCATACTGGAACGAATAGGGAGTCTGGATTTGCTGAATCTAAAGGCGCAACTTCACGCTCAAGAACGGCATCTGACTTGCAGCGCAAGTGTTGGGATTTGAAACAATAGGTGCCGGTGAGGCATCTAATTACTTATGAATCGCCTGGGAACAAAACCGATTGACAGCGTGCGCGAGGCGGATGTATGGTTCTGTGCATCCCCCGAAGGAGACGAAATGAACTGCTCTGAAGGAATGGATCCTACCCTCTAATTTCTCTACCTTTTAATCATAGTTTCAAACTGAAGATAGACCTTGGGCCGAGGACGGTTCCCATCCGTCCTCAGTCGGTTTATCCATTCTGCCGATTGGTGGAAATATCCTTCCAGCATGTCGCGGAAGAATTTCAAAAGAGTCTGCTCATCGGCTAGTCCTTCGTTCACTGCTAAGGCCACTTCTTCAAAGAAATTGAGAACATCCACAATCACTGCCCTATCTGCGCGCTCGTTTTGGAGGAGATTGGCAATTTGAGCTGGCGTCATTCCGTGCATCTTATCCAACAAGGCTCTCCATTGTTGCCGATCTTGGAAAGGGGCAGCGTTCCATCGATGTATATAACTGAATGCTTTTTCGATGCGAACGGCCTTCAGTCCCTCTTCGCGCTGAATGACGGTGATTTGTAGCGTTTTTCCAATGTAGTAGGCCGCTAATACCCCAGCAGCCATGGCAAAGGCTGTCCCGAAGAATGTCAGTTCATCATGGAGCCTAGGGCAGTACCAAAAAATGGCTCCTGCAATCGCCACAAGGATCGTCAATACCACAGAGAGTTTTACTGGGAATTTAACTACCCCAACTTGCCCCACAGGCTTGGACACGGCAGCATCATTACCGCTCATCGTCACCTCTCGTTTGTGCTGAATACGGCTTTGCGGGGGGAAGGAGTTAGTCCGTACTCTGGCAATTCTGCGCGGAATTTTACTATGCCTGCCGCAAAATAAAAAGTTGTTTAGCGGTTTTTCCAGCGTGCTTTAGCGGCCTTAGCTGCGACCTTGCGGCGTTGTTCCTTGGTCATGGTTTTCAATCGGCGCTTCCCGCCAATCTGACCACCCTTGCGGCCAATGCTCGCCATGTAGGCCGATATGTCGGCAGGTGTTGACGGAATCTCGGAAGGGGTTTCCTCTTGCTTTTCACTGGTGGATTGTTCAACTATCCATTTAGCAAGCTGGTTGGGGTCTCGCGGACGTTTCCCTTTGCCGACTGTCATGCTCACATCATGCCATGCCAAAGGATGCTAAAGCGAGTCTGTGAAAATTCAAACTGACCCACTACCAATCATTGAGTCATTGAAGGATTGAATCATTGCCGAACCAACAACCCTGGGCTTTTCAATGATTCAATGATCCGCTGATTCAATGACTCAATTACCGCGAGGCTTCTTCCAGCATCCCGTTTTCTAGCTTTTCCTGACACTCGATGCAGTGGCGAGTCCAGGGGACGGCTTCCAACCGTTTCGGATTGATGTCTTTGCCGCAGGAAATGCACTCACCAAAGGAGCCTTCGCGGATGCGCGCGAGTGCATTTTCTACCATCTGCAGGAGCTGGCGGTCGGCATTGCTCTGGTGAAACAAGAATTCCTTGTTGTAGGAGCTTGCAGCCTTATCAGCGATGTCCTGCGCGACGTCTTCATCGGCTGAGCGGCCATCCTGCTGCGTGCGCGAGACCATCTTCCGCAGCTCCTGCTGCCGCGTCTCTAAGCGCTTTTTGAATGCTTCTACCTTCTTCTTGTCCATTGCTGTCCGAACCTCAGCTACTCACTAACCCAGACTCCTAAAGCCAAACGGGAATAATATGCGCGTCAGTTAAGATGCGTCAACTGGACGAATGGGTGCAGCAGATCACCCCCGGAAACTGCTCCTGTATCGTACGCGGTATGCACGTGGCGCATGTGCCATTCCCGGAAGCTGCCTCAGTACTGTGATTTCCTTTGGACAACGTACTTCAGCCGCCCCCGTGATACCGTCATCCCGAACGGCGGTGCAGTTCAGCCGACGGAGGGATCTCGCGTGGGGTGAGAATGCACTTTGTCGGTGACTTCTGCTGCGTACAAGCATTTGATGTGTTGCACGCCGGATCCCTCCGCCCGCTCGCGAATGCGCGGGCGTTCGGGATGACGCTAGGGAATGGGCTGTCAAACCTATTCCCCACGAATTCAGGCTGCCTTCGTCAACGTCAGTCAGCGAGGCAGTGGATCGGGCGTCTGTGCCAAGGCGTACGACATCACCGCCATGCACGCTGCATTCTCTCGCAGTTCTCCAGGAACCACTTTGTCGAGCGTGTCGGCCGCAGTGTGATGGTAGGTGAAATACTTCATCCCATTCTGCCAAATTCCGAACGCTGGGACACCTTTGTCGGAAAGCAGCTCGATGTCCGTTTCCGGAGAACTCGTCACGACATCGAAGAGATTCGCGCCGATCGGCTGCAGTGCATCCAGCACCGGAGAAAGCTCCTGCTGGGCGGCCTCGCTGATTCGAGCGTGAAACCCAAGCGGATGCTCCGCGCCAAGGTCGCTCTCCATGGCAGCAATGTGATTGGCGATCTGAGAGTCGTTCTCCTTGGTGTAGAGATCGCGGCCGGTCGCGCCCATCTCTTCATTCATCCAGGCAATGACGCGGATCGTGCGCTTTGGGTGCAGGTTCAGCCGGTGCAGCAGTTCAGCCGTTTCCATCGCGACAACAACTCCTGCACCGTCGTCGATCGCACCGGTACCAAGGTCCCATGAGTCGAGGTGCCCGGAAACGATCACGATTTGGTCAGGGTGCTCCGAACCTTTTAGATCGCCGATTACGTTGTAGCTCTGCACCTCGGGACCGACATGGGTGGGGAGCGATAAATGGATTCTCACCGGGCCTTTTTGCGCCAAGCGGTCAATAAGCATGGAGTCTTCGGCAGTGACCGCCGCCGCCGGAATGTGTGCATCGGCGCTATAACCCGTGTGGGCCAGACGATACGCACCGTCACCTGTCGAGCGAACCAGCGACGCGATTGCACCGAGTTTCGCCGCTGCCACCGGTCCGGAGGAGCGATAGCGAACCGATTCTCCATAGGCCGCACCAGACCGGCCTGCGGCCGCTTTGCGTGAGTCGTAGGGATAATCGAACAGAACAATCTTACCTGCGACCTTGTCTCGGCCAAGGGAGATCAGGTGATCGAAACTGTGCGCCACGACAATCTCGCCGGTAATCCCCTGTTCTGGAGTTGGTGTGTTTCCCATCAGCGCAGCCACCACGATCTTCTGCTTCGTACCCGGCGCTTGGCCGGGATATTCGACGAGTTCCGCGGTGTCATTGCCACGAACAAAACGGTGCACCATTACCGGCTCGAGCCTGACTTCCAGCCCGAGTTTGCGCAGCTCGTCCGCCACGTAGTGAACGGCGGTGTCGGCCTGAGCAGAGCCGATTGGCCGCGGTCCAATGCTGTCGGTCAAGTGCTCCAATTCCGTGTAGGCGTAGTTGTCTTCGAGCGCGGCGTCCCGGATTCGCGCTAACTCGTTGCGCAATTCCGGGGAGAACTCTCGCGTGGCGCTTGCCGCTTCGTGAGGAACCTCGTCCCAGGAAGAGGGTTTGGCAAGCTGAGCCGTAGCCGCACACGCACCGAAAGACAGCAAGACCACCGCAGTCAAAATTCGCATCGCGTCCTCTTAGAAGGTGATGGCATATTTAATCATGAGCTAAAGACGCTGTGGATCGTCATCAGCACTCAGCCCGCATGGCTGAGTGCTGGATGCTTCTGAGCACATGAAAAAGCGGCCCCAGGTTCGGGGCCGCGTTTCCAAAGAGGCGTTGGCAGGACAACTCAAGATTCGCTGAGAAGAGCCGCCCCGCTGAAAGAGCGGCTCGGGTCGATGGGTCGAGAACAGAAGAGGATCGAACTCATGTACGGCCTCTTTCTTGTATATGGCTAAAGAGCACTTCCCCGGCCAAATGCACGGCCGTTTACGACTGTTACTTCGACTTACCAAAACCCTTGCTGGGCAAGGGTTTTCGGGACTACTCCCGTGTAACTCGGACGCTTTGGTAACCATTCCCGAAAGTGCAGAATTCTGCACATGCAGCGCACGGGATCGTTCCACGGCGAAAGGCGTTAGTGGAAAGAATAGAAAAGCACGGGCGGGAATCCCCGTGCTTAAGTTTCCTGAAGGCTGACGCCTGAGGCCTGGCGCCTGCTTACAATTGGCTCATCTTCGCCAGGAACTCGCTGTTCGTGCCAGCCTTGGCGAGGCGCTCAATCAGCAGTTCCATCGCTTCAACTGGCGAGAGCGGGTTCAGCACTTTGCGCAGCACCCAGATGCGAGCCAGATCGTCCTTCGGAATGAGCAGCTCTTCCTTACGGGTTCCGGAGCGCTGAATGTCGATGGCCGGGAAGGTGCGCTTGTCGACCAGCTTGCGGTCGAGAATGATTTCCGAGTTGCCGGTGCCTTTGAATTCTTCGAAGATCACGTCGTCCATGCGCGACCCGGTGTCGATGAGGGCCGTGGCGATGATGGTCAGCGAGCCGCCTTCCTCGATATTTCGGGCCGATCCAAAAAAACGCTTCGGACGTTGCAACGCATTGGAGTCCACGCCGCCGGAGAGCACCTTGCCCGAAGGCGGAACAATGGTGTTGTAGGCGCGTGCCAGACGGGTGATGGAATCAAGCAGGATCACGACATCGCGCTTGTGCTCGACCAGGCGCTTGGCCTTTTCGATCACCATTTCGGCAACTTGGACGTGCCGTGCGGCGGGCTCGTCGAAGGTCGATGAAATCACTTCGCCCTTTACCGAACGCTGCATGTCAGTGACTTCTTCCGGGCGCTCATCGATGAGCAGCACCATCAGGACGACTTCCGGATGGTTGGTCGTGATCGAGTTCGCCACGTTCTGCAGCAGCATGGTCTTACCGGCGCGCGGAGGCGATACGATCAAACCGCGCTGCCCTTTGCCGAGAGGCGTCAGCAGATCCATTACGCGGGCGCTGATGTTTTCCTTTACGGTCTCAAGCTTGATCCGCTCCTGCGGATAAAGCGGCGTCAGGTTATCGAACAGGATCTTGTTACGCGCCTCGTCGGGCGATTCGAAGTTGACCGCTTCGATCTTTACCAGCGCGAAGTATTTTTCGCCCTCGTGCGGAGGCCGCACCTGACCGCTAATGGTGTCGCCGGTTTTCAGGTCGAACTTGCGGATCTGCGACGGGGAAACGTAAATGTCGTCGGGGCCCGGAAGGTAGTTGTAGTCGGGCGAGCGAAGGAAACCATAACCGTCGGGAAGGATTTCCAGCACGCCTTCTGCGAAGATGTGCCCTTCCTTTTCGCTTTGCGCCTGCAGGATCTTGAAGATCAGGTCCTGCTTGCGCATGCCGCTCGCGCCGGGGAGGTCCAGCGAGCGTGCGATTTTTGTGAGTTCGGTTATGTTCTTTTCTTTGAGTTCTGCAATGGTCATTGGTTCACCTGCGAAGGATCAGAAATGAAGGCGGGTTTTCAGAATTTTTAAGGGGAATTCAGATTACTGCAAGGCAGGAAAGCGGGACTGCTTGCTTAAGCAGCCCGCCGTTGTGCCTCAACAAAATGTTCGGGTTCCGACAGAACCGTCTGCTTCTCAGAGCTGGCAATCCGGTCCAGTACCTCGTTCATGGTCTCCTGGATCCGAGTGTTCGGCTTGTGGAATTTGCGAGTTGCCTTCGAGGCAAGCTGGCAAAGCATGTAACGGTTCCGCAAAGTGTGTAGGGCGTCAAAAACGCGATCCGAGCGCATTAGCGATTGTCCTTTCTCTCCAGGGATGTGTCCACGTTTGAGGAGTTGCTCCTTCCGAGAACTCGCAAGCGGCACGAGACAGCCGACCAGAAGACGTAAGCTACTGATTACAGAAGAGTTCTACCGGAACAAGCTCTGGTTACTTGTATAGATGCGCCGAAGGGGCTGAAAGTTTCTCAATTACCCTTTGAACCGCCTGGTTCGGAGAGATCCATCAAGAACCGGCTTCGTAGGCCTTCGGAACGTTTAAACCTACAGGGAAACGCGCACTGCGTCAAGGAATTTATTGAACTACGTTGGCCGGGATGGTACCGGCGCCGGCTTGCGATAAACAGCTCTTGAGTATGCTCTATGTTGCTGACTCAACAATGCTTATCCGAACCGAGTTTCAGCGACTTCCTGTTCGGTACTCAGCAGCTTATCCATGCAAAGAGCTCACCCGGAGGAAAACGGGGTACAATGCTCGCCACCGGAGGACAAAAAAGGGCTCCCGCGCACGGGAGCCCTTGCCGCCTCCGCCCACGAATCATTTCTGTGGCGCTGGGACAATCTCCGCAAGCCTGGGATCACTCCGCACCCTCGCAAACTCCGCGTCCTTGTACACATTGGTCAGTTCGCGAAACCCCTCTTCTTTGGCTTTTCTGAGGTTCTTGATGCACAGGTCGGCGTCACCGCGAGTGGCAAAGATCTTCGCCAGCATGTAGGCATATCGCGCACGCTCTTCCGGACTCGAGATCTGAGCGGCCACGCCGGTATTGCCGGAGGTCAGCGCATCCGGATCCAACTCCAGCGCCCGCGCATATTCAGCAATAGCACGCTCCAATTGCTTCTGGGCAAACCAACTCGCGCCCAGGTTCACGTGGAACGATGGCCGAGTCTCTTCGAGGGCCACCGCTTTCTTGAAGTACTTGCTGGCTCCTCCGTAGTTCTTGCGCATGTAGTACACAGCGCCGATATTGTTGACCGCATCGGCGTACTTCGAGTTGCGCTTCACCGCCTTTTGAAACGACGACTCTGCTGATCTGAAGTCGTTCATTCTGAGATAGGTCAGACCCAGCTTGTTATAGAGAACTGGGTTCTTGCTGTCCTTGCGGATTGCGAGCTGAAAGTAGTCTCTTGCATCTTCGTACTGCTTGACAGCTCTTGCTTGGTCTCCCGCCTTTTCCAGCTGCGCCACAGTCATTGTCCCGGAGGAGGCCTGATCGATGCCGTCTCCAAACACGTATGTCGCAACACTCACGAACAGCGTCACGATCAGAACGTTCCCGATTAGTTTCCGCATAGTGAGCCTCTTTCCCGGAGAAGCATCCGTCAGGCCCCTTGGCCTCCGGGTTCCTGCCCTCCGCTATCTGCGGCAGTTATCACGCGGAACAGGGGAAAACAAACAAGGTTAGGGGCGCTACCCAAGTGCTACGTACGGAAGTAGCCTGACCTTTGCTATCCAAGCGCTTACAGGCCAATTGGAGACGGCGCTTTTGCCCTGCCACGCAGGGCTGGCTATGGCATGGATCGAGGTTACATCCCGTTACCAGTCCGCTGCCGGAATCCGTAGCCGGTTACTGCCAAAATGACACGGAACTTCGCCCGACAGGCAGGTGTATAAAGGAGTAGCCGGAGTGGCCAGGGAGGCGCCCATGCCTTCGATGACGGCCGACTCTGCCCGCGTCGAGGAAATTCGCGCGGAACTGCATTCCATCCTGCAGTCTCAATCCTTTGCGCGCTCGCCCGGACTGTCCCGTCTTTTGTCCTATCTGTGCGAGAAGGTGCTTGCCGGTGAAAGCGGCCAGGTTAAGGAATATTCCATCGCGCTTGACGTCTTTGGCCGCCAGGATTCGTTCGATCAGGACAGCGATTCCATCGTTCGCGTGCAGGCAAACCGGTTGCGGAAACGTCTCGCCGATTACTATGCCAGCGAGGGTAAGCAACACAAAGTTCACATCGCGATCCCGATAGGCACGTATGTGCCAGTGCTCGAAGAACACGGAACCGCCGAAGCCGGAGTTGCTGATGTGAATATTGAAGAATCACACCGGACCTCGAACTGGCGGCTCTGGATCTTGGGCGCTGCCTGGTTGTGCATTGTTGCAGCGGGAGTAAGCACATTTTTCATCCTTCGACGCAGCTTATCGAAGAAGCTGGAGACGCCAGTCGTGACGTCAGTCCTTGAGCCCGCGACTCCCAAAGTCGGATTGCCAGTTGGAGACGAAACTCGAATTCTCGCCGGCTCAACCCGCAGCTATGTCGATCGTTCCGGAAAATTGTGGAACCCCGACACATATTTCACCGGTGGAACCGTGATGCGCAGTTCTGTCCAACATATCTGGCGCACCCAGGATACAGCTATCTACCGCAGCTCTCGTCAAGGCGACTTCAGCTACGACATTCCCCTAAAACCCGGGGTTTACGAACTTCGCCTACACTTTGCGGAGACTTACTATGGTCCTGAAGATCCGGGCGGCGGCGGTGAGGGCAGTAGGGTGATGAATGTCTCCGCTAATGGAAAGCCGCTGGTCTCCGGCCTCGATGTACTTGCCGATGCCAGCGGTGGCCGGACGGCCGACGTTAAAGTCTTCAGCGACATCTCACCTGCTCAGGACGGAACCTTGCACCTGGCCTTCTCCTCCGCGACCGGGCGAGGCATGGTTTCGGCCATTGAGATTCTCCCGGGCTATCGCGCGCACATGCGACCGGTGCGCATCGTCGCCCGCGACGTTCCCTACTATTCCAATGACAGCCAGTGGTGGAGTTCCGACACATATTTCAAAGGCGGCCAGTTTGCGGGCAGTGAGGAACCCGTTATCGGAAACGACGATCCTGAACTGTACGAGACCGAGCGTTGGGGACACTTCTCTTATGCCATACCGGTCACGTCGGGACAATATCGGCTCACCCTGCATTTCGTCGAGCGCGGTACACAGCGAGCCGTTTCCACGGCTCCGAACGATGGTCCCATGAGCGCCGATCGCATATTCGACGTCTTTTGCAACGGAAGACTCGTGATCCGGCAACTGAACCTGACCCGCGAGGCGGGACAGAATCATGCCCTGATTCGGCGAATCTCGGGCCTGCAACCAAACGCACAAGGCAAACTGCTTCTGGAGTTTGTACCAACCAGCCAGTATGCGACCGTGAGTGCAATCGAGGTGGTTCCGGAATAGCTGGCATTTCTCTAGTATTTCCTTCGTGTACCTTCGCGCCCTTCTTGGTGAATAACTCCGGTTTGCAGTTCCATTCGCCGCCAGACATCTGTTCAGGCCATCAACAACTCTAAGCAGTGTGCCACTCGCAGCCGAAATCTACCCGCAACAACGCAAGCACACTCGTGGGCGCTGGCTAGTTTGGACAACGCTCAGCCTTGCGATCGTGTTCGCGGTCGTTCTCGTCATCTCTGCCTATGACGCCGGCCCTATCCTTCGCGGGCGAGTCATTCAGACACTCTCCGATCGCTTTCAGAGCACGGTTGAACTTCGTGCCTTCCATGTCACGATAAAGAACGGTTTCCATGTTTCCGGCCAGGACCTCCGCATCTTTGGCAGACACGATCCCAACAGCCACCAACCTGGCGTGCAGCCACTGATCGGCATCGCCAACTTCAGCTTCACCATCGGATGGTGGAACCTTCTGCATACGCCAACTCACGTCGACAGAGTGCATCTGCAAGGCCTCTCACTCAACATCCCGCCGAAGAACCAGCGCAGGCAAATGGCAGGCATGCGAAAGCATGGCAAGGCCAAAATATTCGTTGATCACTTCGAATGCGACCACGCAGAGTTGGTCATCAACACCTCAGTTCCCGGCAAGTTCCCACTCGTATTCGACATTCAGAACCTCGTCATGGATGACCCTGAACCCGGACAGGCGCTCAGGTTCGAGGCTGATCTTGCGAATCCCAAACCGGTTGGAATGATCCATTCGAGTGGCCAGTTCGGCCCGTTCAACGAGGAGAGCCCGCAAGACACTCCGGTCAAAGGTGCTTACTCGTTCAGCGGCGCTGACCTGAGCACCATCAAGGGTATCGGTGGAATTCTGTCGTCCGTGGGTCGGTACGACGGTACGCTTGACAACATCGTTGTCGATGGCAAAACTGATACGCCAGATTTCAAGGTGGCGCGTAGCGGCCACGCGGTTCCGCTCACCACTGAGTTCCACGCCATCGTCGACGGCACGAGCGGCGACACCTACTTGCAGCCGGTAAATGCAAAAGTCTTGCACACATCGTTCGTTGCACGCGGCTCCGTGGTCAAGGTCGCCGATCCTGCCGGACATCGCGTGACCCTGAACGTCGAGATCGGTTCGGGAAACATTCAAGACTTACTGAAGCTGGGAGTACGCACCGATCCGCCGGTGATGACCGGGAAAGTTCGCTTGAACACAAAGTTCGATTTGCCTCCGGCAGAAGCGGACCTCAGCGACCGGCTGAAACTCGACGGCAATTTTCAGATCTCGGCGGCCCACTTTTCCAATGCCAAAATCCAGGATAAAGTTGGCGCACTCAGCTTGAAGAGCCAGGGCAAACCCAAGCTGGCCAAAACTGACTTGGCCGACACCGTACTCTCCGATGTTGGCGGCAGATTTCAGCTCCGCGCTGGCGTGCTTTCGTTTTCGAAGTTGCAGTTCACAGTGCCCGGGACTGAAGTCAATATGACTGGCCGCTACAGCCTCGATGGCAACGAATTCGATTTTCATGGTAAAGCCCGGCTCCAGGCCAAGCTCTCGCACATGACCACCGGCTTCAAATCCATTCTCCTCAAACCTGTGGACCCCTTCTTCAGCAAACACGGTACGGGGACGGAGCTTCCCGTAAAAATCACCGGCACAAAGTCCGAGCCGCATTTCGGCCTGGACTTTGGCCACCACGACGCAAAAGACTGAGACGGCACGATCGCCTTTGATGCCGGCGTCAAGGCTCGCCTGATCAGATGCCATCTTACCCGCGGAGCGGCGCCAGGAGAGGCTGCCGGGGATCACCGGTTAGATGGGACGACAATTGAGACGCAACGCGGCGCCAGGATAAAGCCCGGGGCGTAAGCCCCGGGTGCTGCGAGCCACGACCAAGCCGCGGAGCGGCGAAAGAACTAATCCCAAAGATACTGCTCATCCACCGCAATATTGTTCTTCCGCAAGAATGCCCGGAATTCGTCTTGGAACGAAATTTTCTTGTGGTGTTCCTGTTGGCTCGCAATGTAGGCTTTGACGTCTTCTACAGCCGATTCGCTCACCGAAAATGCTCCATATCCTGATTGCCAGGTAAATCCGCGCTGCTGCGGCCACTTCTGATGAATCCATTTCGAGGAATTTGCTTTCAACAGCCGAACAATTTCCGCGGTTCGATCGCGTGGTGGGAGTTCGAATCAACAGATGTACATGGTCAATGACTCCATTAACGATCAGCGCCTTGCCTCCGATTTCGCGTATGATCCCACCGAGGTAAGCATGCAAGTCGTCCTGGATTTCGCCAGAGATTGAAGGTGCTCTCCCTTTCGTGCTGAAAATGAAATGAACGAGCAAATTGGACGCTGCGTGTGACACGTCTTTCGCCCTTTCAGGGCTTTTCCGTTGCAATCTTCCCCGGGGCTTACGCCCCGGGCTCTATTCTGGCGCCGCTTCGCGGCTGAGCGATTTTCTGCCTGAGCGATCTTCTGCGCCCCTCCTGGAGATCTCCCACGCCCTTCGCGGCTCACCGATCTTCTGAGCCCCTCCTGGGAGATGTTCCCTCTCTCCGGGGCTGGGCTCCAATATTCCGAGTCTTCGTTAGCGCTACACGTTCATTCGAACAAATAATCTGGGTTCTTTTCACGCCCAGAAGGTTCGATCTAACGTTCGATACTGGATTGCCTCGGCGATGTGCTTGGGTTGGATTCCCTGCGCGCCTTCGAGATCAGCGATAGTGCGTGCAACCTTAAGGATGCGATCGTGAGCGCGGGCCGTCAGCCCTTGCTGCATCATGGCTCTCTCGAGAAGACGCTCGCAGTCCGGCGTGAGCTCGCAGAAAGCACGAATCTGTCTTGGGGTCATCTGCGCGTTGCAGTAAGTCTTGCAGGCACGGAGACTACCTTCGGCGGATCGTAAGACAGACGTGTCAGGAGGCGTCGCTTTCTCGTTCGACACCTGAACAACTGTCGACCGGCCGAATCGCCGGAGTTGAATTTCCCGTGCTCTCATCACCCGCTCGCGAATTTGTCCCGAGCCCTCCGGCTCTGAGGTCGATCGCATCTCCTTGTAGTTCACCGCTGGGACATCAATGTGAATGTCGATACGGTCCATCAGCGGCCCGGAAATCTTCTGCATGTAGCGTTGGATCATCGGCTGCGTGCACCGGCACTCGCGCGAGCGATCGTTGAAGAATCCGCACGGGCATGGATTCATCGCTGCAGCCAGCATGAATCGCGCCGGAAATGTCAGCGACATGGCCGCCCGTGCGATGCAGACTGTTCCATCTTCCAGCGGCTGCCGCATCACTTCCAGCACATTGCGGGGAAATTCTGGCAGTTCATCCAAGAACAGAACGCCGTTGTGCGCCAGGGAAACTTCCCCGGGCCTTGGAATAATTCCCCCGCCGATCAGTCCGGCGTCCGAGATCGTGTGATGCGGCGAGCGAAATGGCCGAAAACCCACTAGTCCCGCCCCTGGATCAAGCACTCCCGCCACGCTGTGAATCTTTGTGGTCTCGAGTGCCTCTTCGAACGTGAACGGCGGCAGGATGGTTGGCACACGCTTGGCCAGCATCGTCTTCCCCGATCCCGGCGGCCCAATCATGAGAATGTTGTGCCCGCCCGCGCACGCAACTTCCAGTGCTCGCTTCGCAGTCTGTTGTCCACGAACGTCCTTGAAGTCGATGGGGAAATGTTGTGCTTCGTTGAGCAGCGCCTCCTGGTTCACCACGGTCGGCTCTATGCCGTTCCCGGTGTTCACGAAATGAATCACGTCGAGCAGCGACTTCACCGGATACACTCCCACGCCGCTTACCATCGCTGCTTCCTTTGCATTCAACTCCGGAACGACGAGCCGCGAAATTCGACGTCCCCTGGCTTCAATCGCGATCGGCAGCGCACCGCGAATCCGGCGAACTCCGCCATCGAGCGACAGTTCCCCCACAAACAGGCAATCTGGCACTTCTTTCTTGTTCAATCCTCCATAGGCACCCAGAATGCCCAGCGCCATAGGCAGGTCGAAACCCGAACCTTCTTTCTTGATGTCGGCTGGGGCGAGGTTGATGGTGATATGGGTCAGCGGTATGTCATATCCGCAGTTCCGCAACGCTGCCCGCACCCGATCGCGGCTCTCGCGCACCGCAGCATCGGGTAGACCTACTGTGTGGAAATGATCCTCGTCCGTTTTTATCCCTGAGACATCGACCTCGACCTCAATGATGTTGGCATCGATCCCATACACTGCGGCACTCAGCGTCTTGTAGAGCATGGACAGAGATTTCCACGATCACACTACGCCTGTGTTCGGGAATTCTTTGTGACAGACGTCACAATGTTTGTAGCCGTTTACCAAACTGGAACTCTCTTGTGCATCTAGAGGAGCGCTTCCGGCCACCAACATTCTTCTTGACACGCTTTATATTGCAAAGTAGACTCGCTTTGTAACGTAAAGTGTCATGACCGACCTGCACAAAGCGCTCGGCGATATCAGCAGCATGCGACGCCAGATGGCCCGCAGCACGGAGTTTCGCGGATATGGCCCTGCCACGCTGGCTACCACGGCCGCTTTTGCAGTCCTGGCGTCGGTGGCGCAATCGCGCTGGGTGCCGCGTCCCGCGGAACACGTCGGGGCTTACCTGAGTATCTGGATCTGGACAGCCATGGCATCGGCCGCACTGATCGGCATCCAAATGCAGACGCGCTCGCGCCGCCTGCACTCCGGCCTCGCCGACGAAATGATCCGCATGGCCGTGGAACAGTTCCTGCCCGCGGCACTGGCGGGAGCGTTGATCACCCTCGTTCTCGCGCGTTATGTGACGCAAGTCGCATGGATCCTGCCAGGGCTCTGGCAAGTGATCTTCAGCCTGGGGGTGTTCTCCTCTTGCCGATTCCTTCCGCGCCCGATGGTAGCAGCCGGGATCTGGTACATGGCCACCGGCCTGATTTGCATTTCTTTCGGCGACGCTCGCGCACTCTCGCCGTGGGCGATGGGCGTTCCCTATGCCTTCGGTCAGCTGCTGGTCGCCGGCATTCTGTACTTCACGGCAAATGAGGAGCGCAATGAAGACTAAATCCAGCGAAGGACGTTTCGCCTACGAAGGCCTCGACCGCGTGATCCACGAGCGCGCGCGCCTCAGCGTGCTGACCTCGCTAATCGCCAATCCCAAAGGACTGACCTTCAACGACCTCAAGCAGCTCTGCTCGCTGACCGATGGCAATCTGAGCCGGCACTTGCGAGTGCTGGAGAACGCCAAGCTCATCGAAATCGTGAAGGGACACGACAAGAATCGCCCACTGACGGTGTGCCGCATCACGTCCAACGGGCGCAAGCGTTACCTGGAGTATCTGACTACGCTGGAGCAAGTGGTCCGCGACGCCGCGAAGGCTGGCAAGGACGAAGCTCTCCCACATCTATTGCGTAGATTGGCGATTTCGCCGGCGTAAATTTTTTGCTTGTTAGCTTTGCAGTATAAAGTACTTTGCGTTATGGAGACGCTTATGAACGACATCTCAAACTGGCATTCGACCCTCCAGTCGAAACTTCGGTCGCTAGGCGTAAAACTTTTCGTCGTGTGCGCGTTAGCACTCATCATGCTGATTCCCGCGTTCCTGGTCGGAGGCCTGATTGACGAACGGACCACGCGCGAGGCGCAGGTTGTCAGCGAAATCAGTGCGCACGTTGGGGGACAGCAAACCTTTCTGGGCCCGACACTCAGCGTGCCGTACAAAATTCCGCAGCAGCCGGGAAGCGATTATGAAGCGCATGGCACATATATTCTCTTTCCCGCGGAAGCTTCGGCCAAGCTGAAGACCACCACCGAGGAACGTCGTCGCTCATTGTTCAAGGTGCCGGTTTTCCAGGCAGACCTGAGATTTGACGCCAGCTTCGATCTCACTGGCGTGCCCAGCGCCCTTCCTGCAAACGCTCAACTGGACTGGAGCCACACGGAAATTCTCGTAGGAGTTACGGATGCGCGCGGCGCACTGGCCGATGCTACCACCACGATTGACGGCAAGACCTCTACCCTTGTCCCCGCCGAATCGGCACAGAACATGTCCTTCAACGCGGACCAGGGTGCGCAACTGAAGCTGACGCTATTTGGATCGAAGTTGGAAGGAGCGGTGAAACCGAATACGCACTTCAATGTCACGTCGAATCTGCGATTCTCGGGAGCCCAGCGCATCGCGGTGCTGGCATACGGCAAGACCACGCATGTGAGCAGTCAAGGCGATTGGCCTAGCCCGGGTTTTGACGGCGGATTCCTGCCGGTCAATCGAACCATCTCGCCAAGCGGTTTTACCGCCGAATGGTCCGTCCCGTTCATTGCGCGCGGGGTTCGCGCCGAAGGAGAGGCGGGCACAATTACAGGGCTGGGCGCGACTGCACTCGGTGTCTCCTTCATTGAAGTTGCCGATCCCTATCAATCCGTAAATCGCGCGCTGAAGTATGTGCCCCTTTTTCTCGGATGGGTATTCATCTCGTATTTCATCTTCGAAGTGACCACTGGAAAGCGGGTTCATCTCGCTCAATATGTTTTGATCGGGATCGCCCAAGTCATCTTCTATCTCCTGTTGTTGTCATTCGCCGAGCGCATCGGCTTTGATCTCGGATTTCTACTTGCGAGTGCAGCAACTGTGACCCTGCTCGCTTTGAACGCGGCGTGGATCTTCGAGAGCCGAGCGCAAGGGGTGCGCGCCTTGGCGACGTTTGGTTGTCTTTATGGACTCATCTACCTCCTGCTTCGCCTCGAGGACAATGCGCTGCTGGTTGGCGCAATCGCCAGTTTCCTGGCCGTCGCTGCTGCCATGTACTTCACTCGCAGAATCGATTGGTACGGTTCCCTGCCGCCGGCGGGAGAAAGAACGCCAGGTTAGGTAACACCGGGAACGGACTCGGATGTCGAAATGGGGTGTTTTGTCCTACGACATACGAGGTACGGCCCAAAAAGCGTGTTCTGTCCTACGACGTACGACATACGACGTATGACTTTTAGGAGCGATAAGCGAACCATGCATAACTCATCACAAAACGGACTTCACGTCGCCATCATCATGGACGGCAATGGCCGCTGGGCCACGCGGCGCGGACTGCCGCGAGTCGCCGGTCATCGCGCCGGTGTCGCGACCGTGCGCGACGTTATCGAACACGCACCGGAGCTCGGTATTCGCCGCCTCACGCTGTACGCCTTCTCCTCGGACAACTGGAATCGCCCCGCTCCGGAGGTGCAAAGCATTTTTTGGCTAATGCGAGCTTACCTGCGCTTGGAAACGGATCGCCTGCGACAGCGTGGCGCGCGACTTCAGGCGATTGGTCGGCGTGACCGCATTCCTGCTGCCCTCTTGCGTGAGATCGAGAAGGCTGAGTTCGCCACGGCGGATTGCAAACTCCTAGACGTTCGCGTAGCGGTCGACTACTCCTCGCGAGACTCCATCACCCGCACCGTTTCGGCGTTGAAGGAAACGGTTTCAGGCTCTGTGGCCGAATCGCCCGATTTCTTCCGAGGCGTTTTGACAAAAGTACTGACTGCCGAGAGCGGCAATGTGGACTTGCTGATTCGCACCGGCGGTGAGAAGCGGCTCTCCGATTTTTTGCTTTGGGAGTCCGCTTATGCCGAACTTTATTTCACCGAGCGCATGTGGCCCGACTTCGGCGCCATTGATCTGGAAGCCGCGGTGAGCGAATTCAGCGAGCGCCAACGTCGATTCGGCGGGCTGCCTAACCCAGCGTCTCAGCCAACCGCCTCAACCACAGAGGGCGCGCGATGATCGCGCCCGGCAATCGTCCGCTGAAAGCGAAGTTCATCCTTCCCGCACTGACGGAGGCCACCGATCCCTACTGGCGTCCGATTAAGTACTCGTTGTTTCCGCCGCTTGGACTTGCAACCCTTGCTGCGTATTTGTCTCAAGACGACTGCGCCGTCATCGAGGACGAGCACGTACAACCACTCACTTTCGACGACACGCCAGACCTCGTCATCATTCAGGTCTACATCACCAATGCATACCGCGCCTATAAACTCGCCGACCATTATCGAAAGCGTGGGGCATTCGTTTGCCTCGGGGGCCTGCACGTCACGTCACTTCCGGAAGAAGCAATCGCTCATGCGGACACCATCTTTCTCGGCCCTGGCGAGCAAACATTCCCGCAATTCCTTCGAGACTTCCGCGCCGGCGCTCCGCAACGCACATACATTTCAACCTCAGGCCGTACGCTGGAGCGCATTCCGCCGATCAGGCGCGATCTTATTCAGCGCCGGCTTTACCTGGTGCCAAATTCCATCGTCGTCACTCGCGGCTGTCCGCAGCATTGCGACTTCTGCTACAAGGACGCCTTCTTCCAAGGCGGCCGCGGCTTCTACACGCAGCGCGTGGACGACGCGCTCGCCGAGATCAATCGCCTTCCCGGACGTCACCTCTATTTTCTCGACGACATCTGCTGGGCGATCGCCGCTTCGCCGAAGCTCTATTTGAAGGCATGAAAGGCATGGGGCGCCTGTTTCAAGGCGCCGCCACCGTGGATTCCATCTTGCGGGGCGATCTGATCGAACGGGCTGCCGAAGCAGGACTGCGCAGCATCTTCGTGGGATTCGAGACGCTCGCGCCGGAGAATTTGCGGCGCAGCAACAAGCGCCAGAACCTGGGCCGCGACTACAAGGCGGTGGCCGATCGTCTGCATTCGCTCGGCATCATGATCAATGGCAGCTTCGTCTTCGGCATGGACGACGACCGCGAAGACGTCTTCCGACGCACCGTCGATTGGGCGGTCGAGCACGGTATCACGACGGCTACATTCCACATCCAGACACCGTATCCGGGCACTGCCCTCTATGCGCGCATGCAGCGCGAAGGACGCATGCTCACTCGCGACTGGAATCTCTTCGATACTCGCCACGTGGTATATCGGCCCGCACAACTCAAGCCGGAAGTTCTGAAAGAGGGATACGACTGGGCTAACCAGGAGTTCTACCGCTGGTCATCAATCGCGCGGGCTTCACTCCATCACGGAACACTGAAGCACCAGGCGAAGCATTTCTTCTACGCGTCCGGGTGGAAGAAATTCGAGCCGGTATGGGATCTCATGATCCGTATGCGTCAACTGACACATGTGACGCCGCTGCTGGAAGGCGTGCTGTCGAAGGTGACGAGCGCGTCGGCAAAATCAAAATTGCCTGTTACGGAAAAAGCTGACGAAATCCTGAAGGTCGCGGTATAAGCAAAAAGCCGCAGCATCATGGCTGCGGCTTTGTATCCCTCGAGAACGCTTCCTACTTCTTCTTCCTCGCGGACTTCTTGGCAGGCTTCTTGGCCTTTTTCGCCGCCTTCTTTGCAGGCTTCTTGGCAGCTTTCTTGGCGGGCTTCTTAGCCTTCTTCGCCGCCTTCTTGGGCGCCTTTTTCTTTGCGGTCTTCTTGGCCGCTTTCTTCTTCGCCGGAGCTTTACGCGCCGGTCGCGACGAACCTCCTCCGCCTCCGCCGGCAGTTGGCGCGGGCGCGGCGGGTTCTGGTTCCGCTGCAGGCTCAGGCTCATCCTCCATAGCGGAAGGAAGCTCGCTTTCTTCTTCCTCTTCTTCTTCGTCGTAATCTTCTTCGAGCGTGTCGCCGTAAGCGCCAGAGTCACCGAACTCGTCGGCTTCATCGTCACGCAGGTAGAGGGTTTCCTCGAACATCATTCTGTCCTCCTCGAATCTTGGGCGCCTCGGCGCCGATTGTGCGACGCGGGAAGCCATCACGGGCGGCCCAGGTCGCGAGAGAAATTAAAAAAAGACAAAACTGCGACGGCGCCGGATTATAACGGGTCAAGGTCGCACTCGCAACCACATTCGCGCGGCGAAGAAAAGACGGGAGTTCTTACTGTTGTGGCGGGATGATTAGCACCATGCCGGGACGCAGCGTAGCCACATCGGCATTGGTTTGTTTGATTGCTTTAACCGTGGTGTTGTAACTGTTCGCGATGGAATACAGCGTTTCGCCGCGCCGGACTGTGTGGCGGCGGGTGGAAGCCGTCTTAGTTGCCGGTTTCCCCGCCGCTGGCTCGGCGGTCCCCGTAGTTCCAGCGCTGGTCTTAGCTAAATGACTGCTCCGTTTCGATTTAGTCGAAACGGATCGAGCCGCAGCAGCAGCACCTGGGCTGATTGGCAGATGGACATACAGCACCCTGCGCCCAGCTAGGCTGTCCCCTTTCAACCGGTTCCACCGACGGATTACTGTAGGCGGAATGCCCAGGTTATCGGCAACGCGCTGCACCGTGTCACCCTTGCGCACGTGATATACCGTCAATCGTTTGGCGTAGGTTTGCGCGTCGCCGGTTGCATGACGTCCGGGGGCAACTGGAACTATCAGTTTGCCTCCTGGCTCAAGATCCGCGCTGAGATCAAGCTGGTTGCTCTGAGCGATCGCTCGCGCTGTCGTGTGGTAGTGGCGTGCGACAGACATCAGTGTGTCGCCGCTTTCCACCTTGTGCAAACGCCACCAGACCCGCATATCAGGAGGAATGGCGGCAATCGCACTCTGATATTTCTGCGAGGTTCCAGCGGGCAAATGCAGGTCGTAGTGCCCCTTCGGCGTGACCATCCGAAGAAGGCTGGGGTTCAGATCCTGCAGGTCGTCAACCGTTGTGTCCACAGCTTCGGCGACCAGGCGCAAATCAACCGGATAGTTAATCTTGACAGTGTCGTAGGTGATTGCGTGGTCCGGAACGATGGACTCGAGATCATACTGCCCCGGGTTCTTGGCCATGATCGTAACGGCTAAAATGATCGGCACATAATTACGAGTTTCTTTGGGAAGCACGTTCCGCTTCCACAGCTCCCAATAGTCCGCATAGCCGGTGCGCTTCACCGCGCTCTGAACCGTTCCCGGACCGGAGTTGTAGGCCGCCATGGCCAGGTACCAGTCACCGAACTGGTTATAGAGATCCTTCAGGTGGCGAGCCGCGGCGCGAGTGGACTTCTCCGGGTCCTGGCGCTCGTCGACCCAGGAGTCGCGGTGCAAATCGTAGGCGCGGGCACGGCTTCCCATGAACTGCCAAATGCCTCGAGCTCCGGCACGCGAGACCGCATAAGGATGAAATCCTGACTCGGCCTGCGCAAGATAGATCAAATCCTGCGGAACACCTTCTTCCTTCAGCGTGCGCTCGATCATGTCGCGATAGCGTCCGCTGCGTTCGAGAGCATGCTCCAGGGTCCCGCGGCCCCGGTTTGAGAAGTAGTTGATGTAACTGGCGACCTGGTCGGTGAGCATCAGCGGCAAATCGGAGTGCGTGGCCTTGATCTCAGCGGCGGCCTTGGCCTTCACGTTGGGGTCGACCGGATAGTTCGAGACCTCGTTGGCTTCGTCAATCGGGGCGGGCTCAGACTTCTGCTGAGCTTCCGCCGGTGGCGGTTCTGTCTGTAGGGCTGACAATTCGATATTGTTCATGCCCTCCAGCACGCGGTCCATCTCACGCTGAAACCGCTGATCGGAACGGACATTGACCGGACTCCCCTGCAGCAGGTTGAACGCCTGAGAAAAGTGCTGCTTGGCTATGTCGTTGTGCCCGTTGGTGTATTCCTGCTGGCCGGACTGGTATTCCTTCTCGACCTTGGCAATCAGATCGGCAACGGGATCGGCGGGTGGCGCAGGTTTGGCCTCCGCATGAACTGGAGCAGGCTCTTGAGCCTTTGCCGCAGGCGCAGGATCCTTGGAGGCCGCAACATTCGATTGGGGCGACTTTTGGGCTTGTCTGGTGGCTTGGATCGGCGGTGGCGGGGTCTTCTGAACGGCAGGAGCAGCCGCACTGGGCTTCTTCCCAGAACAGGCGCAACCGGCCAGTAATGCCACCGAGATTGCGATCAGCGCAAACCTGTTGATCTTCATTTCCATCTATAACTTACCGCCAATTCCCATTGCGGATTTTATGATCGTACTCCCCTCACTTTTCAGGGTCAACGCCGAACGTACCCAGGGGTGGTTACTTACGGAATAGCCGGGCACCGCCATTCTCCGGGACGGCATCGAAAGGTGTTCCATTTTGATACCGATTCCAGTCTGAAGGAGCCCGTCATGCCAGAAGCTACCCAGGAACGTTGCGCCCACCCGAATTGCACCTGTCCCGTATCCGCCGGAGAAAAGTATTGCAGCCAAGCCTGCTCCGATGCCGCCGAAGGCAGCGGACGCAATGACCGCTGCGCCTGTCCGCATCCGCAGTGCTCCAGCGCGATGGCAGCGTAGAAGAATTGAGTCATTGAGTCATCGAATCATTGAGGGATTGAATCACTGCAGACGCTTTGGGCCGTGAGCAGTGAGCAATGAGCGATCTTGGGCGGATTGAAATATTAGCTCACGGCTCGTTGCTCATCGCTCACTGCTGTTCAATGATTCAATCCTCCGATGATTCAATGGTTCAATCCGCTGCTTCAATCCTGTTAATGTCTCTAAGCGGCACTGCTGTCCCCGCGAGCGGATGAACGCCAACGGCAATCGCAAAACTCAGCTTTTGGTACTCATCGTTGTCATCAGCAACGTAATTGGAAACGTGTCGCTGAGCCATGGCATGCATCAGGTTGGGCGGATCGTCTCAGCCTCGCCATTGGACTACGTGAAGGCCTTTGCCAATCCCTGGACTATTATCGGCATCTGCATCCTTGCCGTCTGGATGCTCTCCGACTTGGCCCTTCTCAGCCGCGCGGACCTCAGCTTCGTCTTGCCCGTAACCGCCAGCGCGTATGTTCTGGTTGCGCTGTTCGGGAAATTCCTCCTCCACGACCACATTTCGTGGGAACGATGGATGGGCATTTTGTTAATCACCGGTGGCGTAATTCTCGCCGAAGAGACCCCAAGCCGCACCACCAAAGGCCCACCGGAGCACCTGCGATGAGATGGATCCTGGTGGGAATCATTGCGATCTGCAACACCCTTGGCGATGTTCTCAACACCGCCGGCATGAAGCGGCAGGGTGAAGTCGAGGACCTCCGTCCGCGAAGCCTTTTCTGGATGGTTCGCCGGGCCGCGGTTAATCCCTACGTTATCGCTGGGATTGCCGCGATGGCGGTGTCGTTCTTCGCGTTGTTATCACTGCTCTCCATCGCAAATGTCAGCTTCGCAGTCCCGGCGACCGCGGCGAGCTACTTATTGGAGACGCTCCTTGCCAAGTACATCCTCGGCGAAGACGTCCGTTCTCGCCGCTGGGCCGCCGCCACGCTGGTAGCGATGGGTGTGGTACTGCTGCAGTTCTGAAATAGCATGCGATCGATCACTGGAACTTTCTGGTCTAAAGAAGTCTTACTCTGGCGGTAGTTTTTTCGCACTCCGGCCGCTAAACACTGGCTGTCGTTAGGGGTTATTGAATCGAACTTCGTATCGGGGCATGTCTTCACCTGCCGTTCAATAACCAGGTCGAGGCGGGGCTTTAGCCCCTGCTCAAGCGAGTTCATTTGCTAGCCAGACAGAGCTTCCGAACCATCGCCTAAAAAGGCACATCAGTTCTGGCGAGCTTTATGGCACGCATGAATGCGTGCCCCGATACAAATCGTCCCGCCGCAAGTCTTTCGCAAAACGGCATCTACGGTTTCGCCTCCTCAGTCTTCGCCGGCTTCGGAGCGTGAGCTTTCCAGAACTCCGGATCCGCCTTTACCCACTCGTCCCGCGGATAGCTCATGGCCGGACTGAACTGGAACAGGTTGGTTTGCGTAAACTCCACCGCCGCTGACTCTAACTCCGCCAACTTCTTCATCCCTTCTTCACCCATGGCGTCGACAAACTGTTTCTCGTTCATCATGTCGTGGTCGATCTCCGTGGCCGACTTCCTCGGGATGAACACCACGTAGGTGAGATCTTCCTGCCCAAACATCGCCTGGTACATCGCCCAATGAACGTCCGGAAGCTTTTCGTACGCCGCTTTCACCAGCTTGACTAGATCATTCCATTCACCGCGATGTCCCGGACGCACGCGGTAGAGGGAGATTTCGAAATACCGCATGTGGGCGATATCGACCGCAGCGCGCAGACTCTGCTCTTCGTTAAAGGTCAGGACCGACGTATCCGTATCGCTCAACAAGTCGCCATCGTTTGCCGAAGCGCGGTCAAGCGCCGTGGACAGAGCCGCATTCTTCTGCGTAGCGAGGCTGTCTTTCTCCCAAGCCTCAAATGAATCGTAGCCAACGAAGAACAGTGCCCGCGATCGTCCGGTCACCGCAGTCGCCGCAAAGTAATGAGTCGGCCACTTGGCTCGCGCAAATGCCTGCACAAATGCGCTTTCCCCTTTCTCGTGTGCCGCGCCGCCTTTTCCTGGTTTCACAAACTCGCGGATAACCTGCAGGACTTTTGGCGGAGGAGTCGTGGCTGGCGCTTCCTGTGCCATAACAATTCCCAAGCCTCCCCATAAGAACAACGCTCCCAACACACCGCTGAATATCTTGTTCATGGATTGACCCTCCTGGGTCATTGAAGTGGCTTCAGACCGAACTTGGATGAGATTGGAAGCCCGGGAGCCCCAATCCCAGAGCAGGGCGGAGCCTACGCCCCACAAGCAGAGAAGTCAAGGGCAGGAACTTAGCGCACCTGCCCCTGTGACCGTCATCACAGACCCCACCTGTTTTTGCAGCCCATCATGGCTGTTCTGAGTTGCGGCGCTTCCCTGCACCTAGAGCAACGCCTGCCAAGGACTGCCATGAGCGAAGTCGAAACCAAATCACTGCCAGAGAATGCATACCGTGCATTGAGCCAAGGAGAGACGTATCCGCCGATCATTGCGCCGGATCAAAAGGTACCGGAACTGACTTGGCGCTCGCTTCTCTGGGGCACCGCCTTCTGCGTGATCTTCACCGTGGCCGCAGCGTACTCAGGGCTGAAAGTCGGCCAGGTGATGGAAGCCGCCATTCCAGTTTCGATTCTCACCATCGGCGTAGCGCGAATGTACCGCCGACGCTCGAGCCTGCTGGAAAACGTGATCGTCACCGGAATCAGCGGGGCTGCGGGCGCAGTAGTCGCCGGCGCGATCTTCACACTGCCGGCGCTATACATTCTGAAGCTGGATCCGCACCCGGTGCAGACTATCTTCATTTGTTTGGCTGGCGGATGCCTGGGCGTGTTGTTTCTCATCCCTCTGCGGCGTTACTTCGTGCGCGACATGCACGGCCTGCTTCCCTATCCCGAGGCCACCGCGATCACCGAAGTGCTGGTCACCGGAGAGAAGGGCGGCTCGCAAGCCAAGCTGCTGCTGCAGGCCACCGCGATTGCTGGCATCTACGACCTGTTCGTCACTACGTTTCAAGTCTGGAAGGAATACGTAGATTTTCAATTCCTCCCAGTGATGCGGACCCTCACCGACCGCGCCCGCATGGCGTTCAACTTTGACGCGATCGGATTCATTCTCGGCCTCGGCTATGTGATGGGCCTCCGCAGTTCTCTCATTCTCTGCGCGGGCGGATTTCTGGCCAATTTTGTCCTGGTGCCGCTGATCTGGTTTATCGGGAGCCACATTGATTCGGCGATTTACCCGGCGATAATCCCGATTTCGAAGATGACCGCGGCTCAGATCTTCAGAAACTATGTGCGCTTCGTCGGCGTAGGCGCGATCGCCACAGCCGGAATTTTCGGCATCATCAAATCGCTGCGAGTGGTTGCGCGATCGTTTGGCATTGCCCTGCGGACATTCGGCAGCGCAGGTGCAGATGCCGAGCGCGAACGCACTGATCGCGATATTCCGATGATCACGATCCTCGCCGGCGTCGTAATCAGCGCGATTGCGGTGGCGCTGTTTCTCGGAAGATTGCCGGTCTCGTGGTCGGTGGTCTTGATCGGATTGCTGCTGACTCTGGTGTTCTCGTTCTTCTTCACTTCTGTCGCCGCGAACGCGATAGCGACCATCGCTCGTAATCCGGTTTCTGGCATGACCATGCTGACCATCATCATTTCTTCCGTCGTGCTGCTGCGCTTCGGTGTGTCGGGTACAAGCGGCATGTTTTTCGTGATGGCAATCGCTGGAATGGTTTGTACTGCGCTCTCGGTTTCAGGACAGACGATCACCGACTTAAAAGCCGGCTATTGGTTAGGCTCAACGCCAGCGGCACAGGAGAAGGTGAAATTCCTCGGCGTGATCGCATCGGCCATTGCGGTTGGTCTGACGATCGGCATGCTGGCCAAAACTTTCCAATTTGGCGAAGCCGTGGCCGGCGACGTGCGGCCGGTATTGGCATCTCCGCAGGCTTCAATTATGAAAGCATTGGTCGAAGGCTTCATGAGCCACCAGCCGGTCACATATCTTCTGTTCGGCGTTGGCGCCGTGGTGGCGATCGTTTTGGAAATGCTCGGCCAGCCTTCATTAATATTTGCGCTTGGCATGTATCTCCCGCTTGAACTGAACACTCCCGCACTAGTCGGCGGCTTCATCTCGCATTTCTTGAACCAGCGCTCGGTGAAAATGGGAGGCGAGCCCGGCAAACGCATTCGCGAACGCGGGGTGATCATTGCATCAGGATTAATGGCGGGTGGCGCAATCGGCGGCGTGATCGGCGCAGCGCTGCGGCTGATCCCCAGCTTCCGCGAGGACTGGATCAAGTTGCCGCATTACTCTAATGAGCCCATTTCGCAGACGGTATCTGCGGTAGCCTTTATTGGCTTGTGCCTGTACATATGGTTCGGCTCGGTGAAGAAAGAGAAGGCGTAATGGAATTCTGAACATCTTGTGAAATTCCTGATAAGCATATTTCTGCGGGAGTCGGATTAGGGTGGAGCAGGCCTTCCAGGCCTGCATAAGGGTCAGCAAAAAAGATATGGGCTTCAGCCCCTGAGGGATGCTTGTTGCGCTCACACAACTTCCCTCAGCGGCTAAAGCCGGGTTTCGAGAGTGCTTGAACGCAGGGCTGCAAGCGCTGCTCCACCCAAAACACATCTCTAGCCGAAACATCGCGTTCGAGCGCCTCTGATACGGTTAGTCTTTTCATAAGAGAAAGAGAAGGCATGATGGATCAAGTCGGAAAGTATGTTGCGGATGCGGTGCTCGGCATCGACACGTTATGGGGTGGAGATGTGATGTGCCCGTCGGGCACCGGGAGGTTCATCGCGGATTCGTGGTTTTCGGATGAGCCGCTGCCTGTGGCTTACACCCATCCTGCGGCCGCACGGCTGCGCGCCTGCGGTGGAGTGGCCAGCAAGAATGTGGACCGCGAGGCGGCGGAATTGTATCTGCGTGAAGTCGATTTGCCGAAAGCAATTCATGGCATTCGCAGCGAGGCAGCCAAGGCGGAAAAACTTCGGCGGTCATATCTCGAAGGCCTGGCGCTCTGCATGGAAGCCATGTGGGACCTCGCGATGGAAGTGCTGGGCAAAGGCGATCCGGTGCCATATGCGCGCAGCGTGGAAGCCTCAACCGCGAAGCCACCTGAACCATCGCGTCCAGAATCAAAACGCGCACGCGTTGCGGAACTGCTAGGACGCGCTGGATTCAAGTCATCGACTGACGCTGAACTACTACAGGCTGTGGATGCATGGCGCCGCGACCGGATCATCCCGATGGCGTCGGTCCGCGGACTGGGTGCCGCGGCCATTGCTGAGTTCGACCACCTCAGCGCGGCGAACCTCGTTCCACATCTCCCTGCAGAACTGGCGAGCGTTCCCCGTGCCAACATCGAGTTCCTTCCCATCAAGGACGCGTGGTTCTCGGGGTCCATGAACTACCTTGGCCGCGCGCGCAACCAGGACGGCTCGCCCAGGTACGAAGCTAGCTACGAGATTAATGCCTCGCTGCAAATGTCATTTCCGGAGTTCGAGCAACTGGTGAGTCATGAAGTCGTGCCCGGGCACGTAACCACCTTCGCGTATCTGCAGAATCTATACGTCCGCGGCAAGGCCGGCTTTGAAGCGACTGTGCTTACCATGAATACGCGTGCGGCTACATTGTTCGAGGGGATCGCCAATAATGCGATTCTCATCGCTCACGGGGTGACCCGAGTTGAGGACCTACCGGACGAAGATCTGCAGATTGGCGTGCTGCTCGCTCTGCTGCAGGACGATGCGAAGAATCAGTCCTCCTATCTAACCTGGGGAGAGAAAGAGCCTCAAGGGGAGGTTGCGGCGACGCTGCGCCGGGATTTTCTGGTCACCGAGGAGCGTGCCGACAAGTTGTCAGGGGCGTGGGGGAGACATCCCTTGCTCGGGCGCATGTACCTCCCGGCGTATCGCGCAGGAACTGAGAAGGTTGCGGAACTGCGGCGTAAATATCCTGCCGGGAAAGCACTGCCCGCGATATACGGGTGTCAGGGGCTCGTCGACGTCCAGAGCATAGATGACTTGTTGAAGTGACCGCAGCGGCAAACAGAAAACCTTCACCACAGAGGACACAAAGTTACACGGAGGAAAACACAGAGGCGATCAGGCACGTTTCTCTGTGCCGTTCCTTCGTATACCGAGCCTGCCTTCAGCAACCGAGCGCAACGAAAACGGTCGAACGGCTGTCCTCTGTGGGAAAGCGTTTGTTCTTCTTACCAGTTCAGCTTCATTCCAAACTGGAATTGCCGTGGATCGTAGGCCGCCGTCGGTTGTCCCGCATTGGTAAAGAGGGGGCTGACCGCTGCCACGTTATACCGGTTCGCTAGGTTGAACATGTCGACGATGAATTCCATGTTGACGCGTTCGCGGATCGGAATGCGCTTGGAAACTCGCAGGTCATTGAATACCGTCCACGGTGTCAGGCCCGCGTTGCGGCCGAGGTTGCCATCAAGTTGCAGCAAAGTCGGCGCAACACCAGCGAGGACAAATTGCGCTACGCAGGGTTCCTGTAGAACGCCGGTCGGTGAGAATTTCGATTTCACCACCTGACCGCACGCCGGGTTGGTGGTCGTGTTCGGCCTGCCAGTTAGAGACGAAAGCTGCAGGTTATCCCCGTTACCCGTGATGATGTTAAACGGCCGACCGGAACTGAACTCGATCAGTGGAGCAAATGTCCAGTCGCTGAGCAGCGCACCCAGAGCTCCGCTTCTCAGGTGGCCCGTCTGGTACACGCCGCTGAACACGAACCGGTGCCGCTGATCAAATAGGGATGTCGAGCGATCGAGCGCCGGGAAGAAACTGTCCTGCGGCGTCAGCGTGGATTGGAGGTCCGTCGAATCGTCGATCGCGTGCGACCACGTGTACGACGCGAGGAACTCGTAATGATTGCCGAAGCGCTTGCGCAGATTGGCAGTCAGCCCGTGATAGACCGAGCTGCCGTTGGAGTAGTTGGCGTCCATATCGCCGAACGGCACGCAATTATTGAACGAACCACTCAGAGGATCACAGGCAGTATTGAAGCCCTGGCCTTTTAATCCTTGCACCATCTGCTCAGCCAGGCCGACACAGCCTGCGCCACCGGCCGCAATGTATCCTCCGGCAATTGATGGATTAATGCCGCTCGGCCGAAAGAAATTCATCAGGGACGCATCGATAAACGGAAACGGTCCCAGCGGCCCTCCCGCCGGATTGCACTGGCTGACGGTGAATGGACTGCTCGGAGCCGGCAGAATCGCCGGATTATTGACGACCGCGGCATCGGCTAATGCCGCCTCAAAATTCGCCACCATCAGATCCCCGCGAATCGTGTTCGCATTAATCGGGCGGTTGAGGTGCCGTCCTCCGTTGTAGTTGTAAGCCAGGCTGAACGAATATCCGCGACCGAAATCATGCTCGACAGTGAAGTTCGCCTGTTGAGAATACGCATACACAAAATTCTTCGACTGGGGATACCCGAACGGCTGGAACCCAACTGGGAGAAACGTACTTGGGTTGAGGTAGTTCTGGTTCAGGAAAATCGATTGCGGGAAGTTGAGAGCTTGAAAGACCTGTCCGTTGTTTTGAAAACCGAGAGCGGCAGCGACAGCAGGGTTTGCGGAAACCGAGCACGGCCCAGTCGTTGAGTTGATCGGCAACCCCTGGAAGATCGGCACAGCGTTCAAGTTGGCTGGGTTTCCAAAACCACTGGGGTTGCTGCAACCGCCCGTTCCCGCGAACGCCAACTGACCGCTGGTAGAACCATCGGACGCATCGCCGAGGAAATACAAGCCAAGTAGCGGGTGGTCATAGAACATTCCGTACGAGGAACGGATCACGGTCTTACCGTCGCCCCTTACATCCCAAGCAATTCCAACACGTGGCTGAAAATTGTTCTTGTCGGTCTGAATTCCCTTTTGCAGGCCAAGGTAGTTGTAGCCCGAAGCCGCAAGTCCGGTCGGTGCTTTGAACTTGGGCGGAATCTCTACGTCGTAACGCACGCCATAATTCAGCGTCAGATTGTGCCGCGCCCGCCACGAATCCTGCCAGAAAAATCCCATGGGGAAATTGGTAAAGGAGTCACTCGGACTGCCGAGACCTTGGATGAAGTCGCCCGGAACGCCCAGGCCGTAAGCCTGCACGGCCGAGAACGGCGCGATCGTCTGCGCGAACTGGGTGGGCAGCGAACTGTAAATGGCGGACGGAATAACATCCGCGGCTGTAAGGCTACCGAAGTCATAGACGCCACCGTAATTCACGGTGAACACCGCCTTCAGCGGAATGTAATTAAAATCCGCGCCCAACTTCGTGCTGTGCGCACCCATCGTCCACGACAAATTGTCGCTAAATTGGTAGCGAGTTTCGGTGCGCTGGATGTACGAGTATGGCTCGCGACCGAAGTACGCGAAGCCGGGAATATTCACCGCCGGGTCGGAGCCGCCCGGAATCGCCGTGTTGTAGAAATACGACAGTCCGCGCCGCGCATATTGGAAGCGAAAATCGTTGACCTTGTTGTTACCGATTGTCGCGGTGTCCTGGGCAACGATGGCGACATCACGATAGGTCTGCTGCGAAGTGCGTGAGTAGGCGTTTTGTCCGAATGGCTGGTCCTGGCCGCTCACCTCAATGCCGTTTATCGTGCTGGGACTCACGTTGCCACGGAGCATCACACGATTGTGGTCTGTAAGACTGTGGTCGAGTCTGAGCGAATAAAGACTCGTTCCTTCGAATACCGGGAAATTGCCCTGCTGCGAGGCCAGGTTTTGGAACGAAGAGGGCACGAAGCACGGAGGAGACTGGCAGGTAGAAAAGAAACCGCTCGCGCCTCCCATAAACGCAGGCCATTGACCCTTGACCGCCATCCCGGAACTGGCGCCGACAATCTCGGAGTATGCCTGGAAAAAGGGAACGAGCGGCGCAGGCGGCGCACTGAGGTAGGGCGACAGGAAAGCCGATTGCGCATTCGTTGCGTTAATAACAGCTATTCCAGAGCCCGCGGGAGCACCAAAAAATGGCGACACATCGAGCGGCGACAAATCAAAACCGTTCGCTCCGATGCTGGAGAATCCCGTCTCATGTCGGCGCGTTACTTCGTAGGAAAAGTAATAGAAAGTCTTGTCCTTCTTAATCGCTCCGCCAAACGCAGCACCGGCTTGCACGCGAGTGTAGGCCGGATCCTTTACTGTGCTGAAGGGATTGACAGCCTGGAACGCACGATTGCGCAGATATCCGAAAACATCGCCATGGAAGTCATTCCCGCCGGAACGGGTCACGATGTTGACTACGCCGCCGGCCGCGCGGCCATATTCCGGCGAGTAGCTGTTGGTGATGATCTGAAACTCCTGCACCGCTTCCTGCGAGACGGTCGAGCGGACGCCGTTGATGGAGTTGTCGGTGGCGTCCGCGCCATCGACGTTCACCAGGTTCGAGCGGGCGCGTTGGCCGCTCATGTTCAAGCCCGATGTGGGAGCGGCGCCAGTGTTGGGAGCTGAATCGCGCAGCACCTGCGAATCAGTCAACGTGAAGTTGATGTAGTTGCGACCATTGATCGGGAGATTGTCAATGCGTTTTTGGTCGACCAGGTCGGTCGTGGACGTACGCGTAGTTTCAATCAGGTCCGATTCGGAGCTGACCGTAACCGTCTCTTTCGTCCCCTGAATCGAGAGTGTGACAGGCAGAGTTGCGGAGCCGCCGACCGTGACTGTGACGTCATTCGCTGTCAGCGTTGCGAATCCCGCCGCCGTAACCGTGACCGCGTAGGAAGCTGGGGGCAGAGCAATGAGATCGTATCCGCCGACCCCGTTCGCCGAGGCTGCCCGTTGCACACCTTTGGCCTGATCGCGAACGACCACTGTGGCATTCGTGACCGCCTGCCCTTGCGGATCTTTCACAAGGATATGCAGGTCGCCGGTGGCAACACCTTGCCCGAGGGCTAAGGATGCAAGCATTAGGAAGGCGACTACCAGGCAGAGTCTCTGAATTCGCATATAGGTTCCTCCCGCGCACGGAGTATCCGAGGTGGGTCCAAGCGACCATGCTCGGAGGCTGGTGAAGCGTGTTTTTTTGGAACGCGAAGGTTTCGGCTGGTTTTACATCACTTTATAGTGCGAAAGCAAGCAAGAACGTTGGGCATTTGTTGCGCCACCAGACACTGCCAGACCGGATCAGGAGCGAACCACGCCTGACTCAAAGCCCTTTACTGTCTTCAGGGCCCAAGCTATCCGAGGTGTATTGTGGGCAATTCCGACGCGGCCTTGGGTATCCAGCAGAATAATTCCACCGTGGCCGCTGACGCGATCTTTAAGGTAATTCATTGCTTCCGCCGCCACCCACTGCGGCAGATTGCCGGAAGCAACGCGGTCCGCCGCCCATTTTGCCAGAACTAATTTCATGATGGGCTCGCCCCATCCGGTGGTTGAAGCCGCGGCACTGGCGTTGTCGGCATAGCACCCGCAGCCGATCAGAGATGAATCTCCAAGCCGGCCAGGTGCCTTGTTCAGCGTGCCCCCGGTCGAGGTCGCGGCAGCAATATTTCCGTTGACGTCAAGCGCGACGGCACCCACTGTATCGTGCGAAATCGTGTGGGAGGAAAATAGGTCTTCTTTTTGAGCTTCGGCGCTGGCCTGAAAGGCACGCAAGCGTTCGACCTCGCGCGGAATGATCAGATCTTCGTTTTTGCACAGCGGGATTCCGTGCTCTTCGGCAAAGCGTTCAGCACCCTCCGCGACGAAATAGACATGCGGACTTTCGCTGAGAACCTTTCGCGCGGCACAGATGGGATTCGCGATGTGCTCGACGCATCCAACACCGCCTGCACGAAGCGTTGCACCATCCATGATCAGCGCATCAAGCTGGACTTTGCCGTCACGGTTCAGGAAACTGCCGCGACCGGCGTCGAAGGCCTCATCATTCTCCATCACGACGACGGATTCTTCGGCCGCATCCAGCGCCGAACCGCCCTTTTCCAGCACACGCCATCCAGCCGCAGTGGCATTCTTCACGCCGTTCAGGTGCGCTTCGACAAGGTCGTCAGGAATGGCCCAGGCGCCGCCATGGATGAGCAGAACCGGATTGGTCACGCAATCTCCCAGAGAAAACTCGTCAGTGTAGCAGAGCGGATTGGCGCGACATCATTTCAGGAATAGTCACGAACTCGTAGCCCTCACCTTTATATCGAGTGAGCAGCGCCTCCACTGCTTTCACGGTGTGCGAGCGGTCCGTACCAAATGCCTTGTGGCCGCCATCGTGAAGAAGGATCACGTCTCCGCCGCGCACCCGCGCCGCCACTTTCTTCTGTATGTATTCCGCTGACGGTGCGTCCCAGTCAAATCCCGTCACGCTCCACATGATGGGTTGCAGGCCAAGTTGCCGCACGGTGCGTAATATCCCAGGGCGGCGCGCTCCCCAAGGTGGACGAAACAGGGTGGAGTGTTCCCCAACCGCATCCGTCAGTGCTGCGCGGCATTGTTCGAGTTCGCTGCGAGCGCTGCTGGATGACGCAAAGGTCAGAAACGGATGCGTGAAGGTGTGATTGGCTACTATGTGTCCTCGGTTCTTGACTTCCAGCGCGATGTCGGGCCGCAGGCGAACGTAGCGTCCGATCATGAAAAACGTTGCAGGAACGTTATGCTTCGAGAGCACGTCGAGCAGATTCAGCGTATGTGGATCATTTGGTCCGTCATCGAACGTGAACGCCATCTGTCTGGATCCGCGCGCCACTCCGCAAAATGCCCGTCCAAACCATTGGCTCCTCGGAGCCATGGAATGGTATCCCGCGAGTACAGCCGCGGCGCCGGCACCCAACACGGGAAGGAGCATGGGAATGATTGTAGAAGAGCCGTCAGCCGTCAGCCCAGCCGTCAGGTAAAACCCTCTACGAAAGAGTTCGACGTGGATCAAGCCGGCGCGATCCACAATTGTCTCCGTTTAGCTCTATCTCAGGATCCTGTGCAAGAAGGGTTTTACTGACGGCTGATGGCTGACGGCTAGTGTTAACTTCTTCCTCAATTGCGCACTCCGCGCTGTCGGGATATTCTCGAAGGCGATCTTCCTTCGCACTTATATTCCATGGCCAAGCTTTTTGATCTTCCCCGGTACATTGCAGTCGAAGGCCCTATACGAGTCGGCAAGTCCACCCTGGCGACCATCCTCGCCGATCGGCTGAATGCGCAGCGCGTGACCGATCCCGAGCAAACGTCCCTACTACGCGCGTTCTACGATGGCGAACCTGGCGCATCGTTTCAGGCGCAATTCGCGTTCATGATTCGCCGCTTCGAGCAACTGCAGGCGCTCGATCTGGGCGCCCGTTCGCAGAAGGTGGTGATTTCTGATTTCATCTTCGAGAAAGACAAGCTTTTCGCCTGCCTCAACCTGAACGATCAGGAACTGGAAACCTACAATCGCTACTACAACTACTTCCGCGAGCAACTGCCCACGCCCGATCTCGTCATTTATCTGCAGGCTACCCCGGAAGTATTGAAGAAGCGGCTGAAAAAGAAGAACGCACCCGGCGAGAAGGCAATCAGCGAAGACTATCTTGAGGAGGTCGTCAAGGCCTACGAGCACTTCTTCTTTCACTACACCTCTTCGGACCTGCTGATCGTGAACACCTCAGAGATCGACTTTGTGGAGCGCAACGAAGATCTGCAAGAACTTTTACGCAAAGTCTCAGCACCGATCAAAGGGACACAGTACTTCCTGCCGTTGGGCAGCCAGGAAGCCGCCAGCGCTTAGAAGTGGCCGCGTAAGGACAGCCGCCCTCGGCTGTCCGGCGCGAAGTTCGGCACGAATACCGCGTTCGCTAATTCGTGCCATACGCTAGCTCCCTCCTCATTGCAGAAGCGTTTAGTAGTTTGGGAATGGCCATGATGCGAATTGTCCAAGGCGATTTCGCCGATCCGCGCGTTGTCGATCTCTTGGGCATTCATCTGGCAAGCGCCAGATCAGCAACGGCGCCAGGTAGCGCTCACGCCTTGGATCTCACTCAGCTGCAATCACCGGAGATTGTGTTTTGGACAATCTGGGATGAGCAGACTTTGTTAGGATTCGGCGCCCTGAAGCGCCTCTCAGCCGATCACGGCGAAGTTAAATCGATGCATACCGCTCAGGCGACCCGCAGAAGAGGAGCAGGCAGTGCGATGCTACGCCACATTATCCAGACCGCGCGCGAAGGCGGCATGTCACGTCTCAGCCTTGAAACCGGAGCCTCAGAATATTTTGTGCCCGCGCGGAGCCTATATAAAAGCCACGGCTTCGTAGAATGCCCTCCGTTCGCTGACTACGTGCTCGACCCAAACAGCGTCTTCATGTCACTCGACTTGGACGGCTGAATCGAAACCGAGATAGGTATCCAACCCACAGCGGCAGGCCTCCACGTTCGCACCACTTGACTGGAAGATCCCGCGTTATTTCAATTGTTATAACACTCGAGGGTAAACCTATGATCGAACTGAAAGTTCGCAAATTCGGGAATTCGCTGGGAGTGGTTTTGCCAAAGGAAGTCATCAACCGACTGCAAACGGGGGATGGAGAAAAGCTATTTCTCATCGAGTCGGCCGACGGCGACTACCGACTGACGCCCTACGATCCCCTGTTCGAAAAGAAGATGCAAAAGGTCGACGAGATCATGCACCGCTATCGTAATGCCCTGCGGGCATTAGCGAAGTGAACCGAAACCGGCCAATCTGGATTGATGAACGCGACGTATTGGCAATCCATGATCGCTCGTTAGCAGCACACGGTGGTACGGCGGGATTGCGCGATCGCGGTCTCCTTCAGTCTGCCCTTGCGAGGGCGCAGCAGCACTATGCCTATGCAGAGGGGACTGGCATCGTCGAGATGGCCGCTCTGTACACCGTGGGAATCGTTCGAAACCTCTTCGTTGATGGCAACAAGAGAGCTGGGTTTACCGCTGGTGTTTTGTTCCTCGAAATGAACGGGTATAGCTTTCATGCCAGCGAAGAAGATGTGATAGGCACCCTTTTTTCCCTTGCCGCTGGCGAACTCAACGAGACTGGATACGGCGCGTGGCTCCGCGCCAATGTGCAACCAAAGCGCAAGCGATAGCAGGCCAACAACATAAGGCTATCGACCGGAAGCCGCTCTCGCGACTACAATTTGTCCAGCGGGCATTCCACCCGCTTGACAGGCTCTATCCGCAGGTTGCGGAGGGGCACTGGAGGACATCGTGAGTCTCACTCCGATTGGCGCCCCACGCCAAAAGATCACCGTCGCTTCGCTTCGCGACAGAAAATTCCAACACGAACCGATTACCTGCCTGACGGCATACGACTACTCGAGTGCACGTCTCGTGGATGAAGCAGGAATTGATGTTGTTCTGGTCGGAGATTCCCTGGCCATGACCATGCTCGGGCACGAGAATACCCTTTCCGTCACGGTGGACGAGATGCTGCACCACGTGAAAGCTGCACGACGCGGCATTCGCGATGCACTCCTCATGGCGGATATGCCGTACGGGTCTTACCACGTCAGCGCCAAAGAAGCCCGGCGCAACGCCACTCGCTTTATCAAAGAAGGTGGAGCGGAGATCGTGAAAATCGAAGGCGGCGAAAAACGTGTTCCCTTCATTCGCGAAATCATCGACGCGGAAATCCCTGTAGCCGGACACATCGGCCTCACTCCCCAATCCGTGAACCGGATGGGCGGGTTCAAAGTTCAGGGCAAATCCCTTTCGGAAATCGAGCAACTCATGCGCGACGCGACCGCGCTCGATCACGCGGGTGTCTCCTGCTTATTCCTTGAAGGCATCCCGCGCGAAGTTGCTGAGATGATTACCAACGAGGTCGGCACGCCTACGATTGGCATCGGCGCCGGCCCGAATTGCGATGGGCAAGTGCTGGTCTTCCACGACATCCTCAATCTAACTTTCGGTCCAGCCGCAAAATTTGTTCGCCGTTACGGCGATGCAGCAGCGGAGATCACCCACGCGGTCCAGGCTTTTCGCGCGGACGTACTTTCTCATCAATACCCGAATGACAAAGAGTCTTATCACTTGTCGGGAGAAACCAAGCAGGCGTTGGAGATGTTGCTGGAACGCAAGCGCTCGATTCGTGGCAAGAAGAACATCATCACAATCGATTAATGGTTCGCGGGACAGCGGCGGGAAAATCAGAGCGGTCGCGACTTGATTGTGCTGGCGAGGCCGCGATGATGTTTCGATTCACTCAACAATGATCCGGTCTGCCCACTCCACCAGGGAAACGAACACACCGGGGCTACCGAATTTGGCCTCCCACGTTTTCAGGTCTTCTTCTGTGACCCCACGGGCCCGGGAACATGCCCCTCAAGAAAAGACTGGAATGTGCTTGGCGAGCACCTTGTCGCGCATCTCGGAGAGTGGTGGCCATCCTACGGGGAATATGCTTTCCACCGTGGCCTTGCGCATAAGGTAAGTGGCCTCGCCGGTGAGGAAAATCTGCACATCGTGGCCCGCTTCCGATAATGCCAACCCGTGAGCGAACGCAAAAGACGCACGGCTAGCATCGTCCGATCCCCACGAACTTTTCATCATGATCTTGAGCGACTTCTTTGTCGGCGCTGTCTGGCCATTGGCGGAACCAAGCCGTAGAAAACTCAGTCCGAGTACCTGCGGAATTCTTTTGAGAAGATGCCTTCGAATCATACTTCGCTCAGTACTGTCCGAAGTGCCGTGCCAAAGGGTGGTTTAAGGCGAATGGGAAAATTAAAAGGGCCGTGACATTGGTTATGCTCTAGCCGCCAGCTCCTGCGAGGGAGCTAACAGCGTGGAGGCATGTACCGTCACGACCCCCGATGCGATCACTGCTTTCGCAGTTCCGAACCCCAACTGTTCCTCGCAGAATCAGTCGGCTTTTTCGGGTCCGGCCGCTGCTCGAGTCGCCTCGTTCAGCGAATCACTCAGTCTACTTCGGATCAGCAACTGTTTATTTTTGCTAACCCTTTCGACCGTCGACGATGTGAAGTTAACACGCCAGAGTGAAATGTCAACGCCCGGAAATTGTGCAACGAAAATTTCTTGATCGTGGATTTGTGGAAATTTAAAACGATGCTGCGTACACGTTTAACTGGCGCGGAAATGATTCGGCCCGCTTTTGCACAATCCTTCCACAAGCGCCAAAATGCGCCACGGACGTACCAACCAACCGTCTTGACGAAAAATTCTTCTTAACGCATGTTGTAGAAAGCGGAGCACAGATGAATTTGGTGGCATACGTAGATGGCGGGTCGCTGGGCAATCCGGGATCCGCGGGCGTTGGAGTGGTGATCGAAGGGAGCCTTGGCGAGCGCATAACCATCGCTAAATGGATTGGTCAGCAAGACAATAACGTAGCTGAGTACCTCGCCCTCGTAGAAGCCCTACAGTGCGCTCTGGCACTCAAGGCCCGCAAGCTCCACGTATATTCCGATTCAGAGGTGATTGTTCGTCAGATGCTGGGCGCCTACAACTGCCGAAGCCCGCGCCTGTATTCCCTGCATTGGATCTGCCGCAAGCTGGCGCGTTCGATTGAGTTCTCTATCTCGCATATCGGGCGCGAGAAGAATCGCGAAGCCAATCGCTTGGCTAGTTCGGCAGCGCGTAATCGTCGAGCCAAGATCGACTACGTTGGAGAATCATTCGAAGCTCTGGCGGTGTAACGCGACGCTGTCATGCAGACTGTCACACCTTGGTAACCCCACAGCATCTTCCCTGATCGCGGTTCTCGGCATATCCTGTTCTCAAGAATAGAGAGCCTGCTCCTGGGCTACTCCAACAATATGTTTCCCTTTCGTCTCTATACCCTTCTTGCGGGCGGCGGAGCTGCCGTATTTGCCGCATATCTGCTCTTTGGCCGCAAGAAAAAGAGCGCGGCAGACATTGAGCGCGAGCGTCGCGCATGGCTCAATCAAATTGGCCGAATCACAGACGGAACGGTGATCGATGTCCAGGAAATCGCCCCCAACGGTCATCCCCCTGCCACTATGCTGATTTTTCAATATGACGTGGGTGGCGTCTCGTATGAAGCTTCGCAAGATGTCACGCTCCTGCGGCAGTGGATCAATCTGCATTCTTGCCGCCTGGGCTTGCCAACTTCGGTCCGTTACGATCCGCAGAATCCGGGGAACTCGATTGTGGTATCGGAAAAGTGGATGGGGCTGAGGCAGTAAGCTCGGGCTTCAGGCTTGAGGCTTCGAAAGCGTAAACCGACGGTCGCCAATCGCAATTACTTGTCGTGATGCCTCCCTGTTGGATCGAATACCACTTGTGTGCTGACGTCTGAGACCTGACTCCTGAAACCTGATGACGGCTGATGGCTGACAGCTGATTTAAACTAGAACCGTGCACATGCACGTCCATGGCGGCGAGCAGCGCACCTCTAAGGTGTTGCGAGTCTCGCTGTTCGTCACGGCGGCGTACATCGTCCTGCTTGTCGTTGCCGGAGTTCGCGCGCACTCGCTGGCGCTGCTTTCGGAAGCAGGCCACAATCTTGCAGATTTCGTTGCTTTGCTGCTCTCTCTAGTGGCCGTGTATCTCCATTCCCGTCCGCCGAATGCGACACATACTTACGGTTATCATCGGGCGGGAGTTCTCGCAGCGCTTGTCAACTCCGCAACACTGGTCATCCTGTCTTTTCTGATCTTTTACGAGGCGTTCCGGCGTTTCCAGCAACCTCGGCCTGTCCACGCGGAAACCATGATGTGGGTCGCAGCCGCAGGCGTGCTTATGAACGGCGTTATCGCGCTCATGCTCTTGCGAACTGATCGTGACGTGAACATCCGCAGTGCCTTGCTCCACGAAATTGGCGACACCCTCTCCACGGCCGCGGTGATCGCGGGTGGCTGGGCAATTCTGATCACTGGCCAAACCTGGATTGACTCTGCACTCTCGGTCGGAATCGGTGCGCTGATTCTATGGTCCAGTTTCGGCATCCTGCGCGAGACGCTAAACATTCTTTTGGAAGGAACGCCGCGTGGACTCAAACTGTCGAAGGTCGAAGCCGCGATCCGCGAAGTGACCGGCGTAAATGACGTGCACGATCTTCACGTGTGGAGCATTGGTTCCGAAACCGCCGCCCTGTCCTGTCATATTTCCATCGCAGATATCCCGCCATCGGCTAGCGAGCGCATCCTTCGGGATGTGAAAGAACGCCTGCATCATGACTTCCACATCGATCACACCACCATTCAATTCGAGCATGCGGTATGTGAAGTCGCTCACGGCTGCGTAATTCCGATCCAGGAAGAACACACGCATTGAACGTGGGCGCCAAGCTCTGCTTTGTCTGGTGCGCATTCCTTGTCATTGCGAGTTCAACGTGGGCTCAATCTCCACAACCTGCCGTTAACAGGGAATCGTTCTCGCGAAAGTTGGTGGCGGCGGCGATCGAGCGAACTCACCATCACGTCAGATACGTCTCGGACTACGTATCCATTCCTTATCCCGGCGGCGACGTTCCCGCTGATACCGGGTGTGCACTGATGAGATCATTCGGATCTACCGTGCTGAGGGAATCGATCTACAGAAAGAGGTTCACGAAGACATGGTGCGCAACTTCAGCGCTTATCCGCACAAGTGGCTGTCCCATCCGGATTCGAACATTGATCATCGCCGAGTGCCGAATCTGATGACCTTCTTTTCGCGAAAAGGCAAACCCCTGGCCATCACAACACGAAGCGTCGATTACTCGCCAGGAGACGTCGTCGCGTGGGATCTCGGGGGCGGCATTACGCAATGGGTCTGATCGTAGATCAGAAAGGTTCCAGTGGCCGCTACATGGTCGTACACAATATCGGGCGTGGACCTCAGATGGAAGATGTTCTGTTCGACTGGAAGGTTATTGGGCACTATCGCTACTACGGCCGAGCAATGGATTAGTCCACGCTGAGGGCAGCATTCCGCAAAAAACAATCCGCCGGCCTGAGCGAATCAGATGCCGGCGGCTGCTTGCTGCTAACTTGTAAGCCCGGACTATGTCTCGACGATCCGAGGAGTAATGAAGAAGATCAACTCCTGGTTCGAGCTGCTGACCGATTGATGTTTGAACAGGTTGCCTAACCACGGAATGCTTCCGAGCAGGGGCACCTGCTGAATCGACACAGAGTTGCTGGTCTGAATCACGCCGCCGATTACGACCGTACCGCCGTCGGTGACCAGAACTTGTGTGGTCGCCTGCTGGGTAATCAGAGTCGGGTTGCCCTGCACCTGGTGACCGAAATCCGGCGTGGTGTTCTCTACGTCGACGTTCAGGAAAATAGTGTTTTCAACCGTGATCTGCGGGGTGACCGTCAACCGCAGGAACGCGTCGATATAGGTGGTAGTCGGAGGACCATTCAACTGGGCCGCGGTGACAATTGGGATTCGAACACCCTGCCGAACAATGGCCTGAATGTTGTTCTGCGTAACTACCCGCGGGCGAGACAGTATTTTCAGCAGGCCTCGCGACTCCGCCATTGTCAAAATGGCATCAAGACGCACATTATTGCTCGCGTTGATGAAGCTGAGACCACTGGTGGGACCATTCGCAGCCAGGTTCGAGAACAGCGGAATCTGTACGCCACCGCTACCGCTGCCAGAAACTACGGGATACATCGGATTCGGAGTGTTGCCAACCTTCAGAGGCGACGTTCCAACTGAGGTCGCGCCGCCGACTCCGGTCGGGTTGTTGCCCCAACCGAAACCCAACTGAGTTCCGATGTCGCGTGCAAAGCTGCGGGTGGCAGCCACGACGCGGGCTTCGATTTCCACTTCCTGCGTCTTGCGGTCCAATTGCGCTAATAAACGATCAATAGGCGGAATGGAAGAAGGAATGTCGTTGATGATGAGCGCGTTGGTGCGGTCATCCGATTCGATGTGACCACGCTGGCTCAAGAACTTCTTCAGCGTTGTCGCGACGTCCTTCGAGTGCGCGTAGCTTAAGAATCGGGTGACCGTGATGGTGTCAACGGCCAGAGATTCGGCTTCGATCTGGGCGCGGCGGCCTTCGGCTTCCTTCCGCAGTGTGTCGATGCTGGCAATGCGAAGCACGTTGCCGTCAAGCTGGCGCGACAACTGGTTGTTCTTCAGTACGATATCCAGTGCCTGGTCCCACGGCACGTCGTCGAGCACGATCGTAAGATTGCCGTGAACATCGGGATCGAGCACCACGTTCAGGCCGCTGATCTCGTGAATCAAGCGGAAGAAGTCTTTCAGGTCAACGTCTTTCAGATTGACCGAGATCGGTTCGCCAGTGTATTTGGGGCCGGACGTCGCTGAATGCGTCTTCGCCTTTTGCTCAGCTGCCAGGTTCACGGCCGGCTCAATCGTGCTAGCAGCCGGGGCGGCTCCCTGGGCCTCTTGCATGGAGCCGTTCGCCTGTGGGAGCAGATTGCCTTCAGGCCGTTCCACAAACTTGGACGCAGCCGTCGTGGCCTTCCCCGCCGGGTCGGCATTGTCTTTCTTGGGCGCGTACGCCGGGCTGAGGACAACAAAGGCCTGCGCGGCTTTCACTGGTTCCTGCGCAACCTTCTGGTTGTCTGCAAATGCCGGCGCCGGAGTGTTCGCCTTCTCAACTGGCGCAGCCGCCGCAGTCACAGGTGTCCTATCACCAATCTTCAGCGTCAGCTTCTGCCCGGGGCCGGGAACGAGTTCGTACTTCGCCGGCCGCTCCAGGTCCACCACGACGCGAGTCATGGCTTGGGCGTCGGTGCCCATGCGAACGCTTTTCACGCCGTCGGCGCCAACCGTGATGCGTCCACCCGCGGTGGCAAGCACCGTGTTCGGCAGATCGACCACCAAGCGGTCAGGAGAAGAGAGCGTTTCGACCTTTGGCGCGATGGCGCCCTTGGTCGTCATTTCAACGCTGACGACACCCTGGCCACGGTTGACCGTGACTTTCTGAAGCGCGGCGTTGACCGCCTCGCTGCCTGGAGTCTGCGCGCCCGCCACCAGAACGATGGCCAACAGCGCTGTTATGGTTCCCAGCATGTGCTTTCGCATTTCCCGTCTCCCCGCCTCTGATCTGCTTCGAACTTGATTTAAATTTTTCATAAGCCGCCTCGATTACGCCGCTGGACGGCTGATGGTCTTGGTGACGTCCCGCGTCAATTCCTTGCCGAGCTTGTCGTGGAACGTCTCCTTAAACACAATGGAATCCGCCGTAATCTTGGTTACATAGCCGTTAAACACGGGGTCGTTTTCGCGAAGAAAATATGCTTTGTCCATCGCGTTCACGACCACTGCAATCATTCCGTTTTCGGACCTGACGACGCCCTTCAAAGCGATCTGATCGATCGCCAGGCACCGCTTGCCGGAACTGCAGCCTGATCCAACAGCTCCCAAATGCACCACCGGGCTGACAAATGGATCACGCCGGTTCGCAGCGCTTATCTTCTTGGGCTCCGGCTTCTTCTCCGCCGTTGGATTCGTGTCCTTCACCGCGACCACATTCCCTTTTTTCTCAGGAGCCTTCGCCACTACCGGTGCTGCAACAACCGCCTGCGGCTTTTTGGCTTTGCTGAAGGGATCCTTGCTGCCAGAAACCACGACCGGCTTAGGTGCCACCGTCACTTTCGATGCGTGCTGTTCTGGCTTTGCTGCAACCGCGACATGCGCGGCCGGCGTCGCACCCTTTGCGGGGGCAACTGCAACTGAGGGTTTCGCCTGAGTGTTTGCGCCTGGAGCTGTCGGCTTTGCTGCGACAACCGCTACCACCGGCTTCGATTGCGCTTGCGGCTTGGTGCTCTGGGCCGCCGGTTTTGCAGCTACCACAGCGACAGCAGGTTTTGGTGCAGGTTTAGCAGCGATCACCGCCGGTTTCGCTGCTGGCTTTGCGGCGCTCGGCTTGGACTTCGCCGTCGGCACTGCCACAACTTTCACGTTCGAGGGCTGCGATGTCTGCGCCCAGGTCGGAACGGCCAGCCCTACTAGCAAACACAAGCTTAAAGTTCTCTTCATAAAGTCCTGCCCTTAGCCGGAGGTACCACCGCGCCTTTCGTAGTCGTTGGCGTTAGGGTATTTGGGTCGTGGCTGAAGTACGTGGTCGCCACACACGTCGCGACCACACTCTCACCCGGCGCGTACTCGTAAGAGTGTTTGGCTTTAGCCTCTCCACCCTTCTTCGTGTTAGCAACCAAGAGATCAGAAATGTTGACAATCCGCTCCAGTTTCGAGACTTGATCAAAGAAATTGAGCATGGAAGCATAAGATCCATCCAACTCAATCTCGAACGGCACCTCGGTGTAGAAGTCCTTGTTGGCGGTGGGCTTGGCGGTATAACGTCTCAGGGCGACTCCCGCTTTCATCGCTTCCGCATCAAGCAGTTTGATCAGTCCATCAACTTCCTTCTCATCGGGAACAATGCGCCGCTCGATCTCGAGTTGCTGCTTCAAGTTCGCGATCTGGCGGTCTATGTCGGTCAGCTTGGTGCGATAAGGCTCGAGCTTCGCGTTCTCATCCATCTTGGCCGTGAGAGCCGCGCGCGCCGTGTCGTTGGCCGTCCGCTGCGTTTTGAAGTAAGTGAAGTACAACGCTGTGCAGACCAGTACCGCGCCAGCCAGCGCCAGACCCCACTGCTTCCCTCCGGAAATTTCGCTAAGATTCGCCATAGTCAGTCCGCCTTACGATTTACCCTTTTGGCAGGTGAGCGAGAACTGGAACGCCTGCATGTCCTTCACCTGATTGTCTTGATAGGTTTCCTTGATCTCGATGTTCGAGAAGTACCCGGTCTTCTGCAGGTTAGCAATCAGGTTCGCGACTGCGTCGGTGCTGAGCGCGGTTCCGTCGATCGCAACGTTGGCTCCCTGATCTTTCATCGTGATCAGCCACACCGCTTCGGTGTTGTTGACCGTGTCACCGATCGTGTTCAGCAGGTTCATCGGGTATCCCGACTGGCTTGCCCGCAACTGATCGATTACATCAACGCGGCGCTTGTAGCTGTCGGCCTGCTTTTGTCTTTCAAGGTACTTCGCTTTGACATCGGACAGTTCGCGGTTTTTCTGCTCCGCGACCTTCATCTTTGAAGCGATGTCCTGTGCCTGTTTGTCGTAGCTGTACCACAAGTACCCATTTAACGCGACCGTGATGACAACGGCGACAAACACTTTGACAAGAGGAGTTCCGACGTTGCCGATTTCGATCGACGGCGCTGACACTGCCGCACCGCCACGGCGGCTCTTCGGTTTCGGGTTGCCCAGCAGATTGATGCGGATCATAGTTGTTCAAAGCTCCTCAGGGCCAAGCCCACTGCCACTGCCAATTGGCCCGCGTTGCCGTCGATCAGTTCCATCCCCATTCCCTCCGCAGGAGGCGCGATCTTCTGGAACGGGTTCAGAATGTCTACCGGCAACGAAAACTCCTGCCGCAACGCCTCGAGCAGGCCCGGCACCTTCGACGAACCTCCCGCTACATAAATCCTCTCGATATGCTCGCCCGCCGCGCTGGCGCGAAAAAAGTCAAACGTCTTCTGAATTTCGAGCACGATAATTTCGGTCACTTGCTGCAGGATCGGCGTCTTTGCGTCTTCGCTGACCGTGCCGACCTTCCTGCCCAGCTTCAGTGCTTCCGCATCATCGAAGCTGAGATCGAGTTCCTTCTGCAGCGAATCGGTGTACTGATGACCGCCAACGCTGACGTCGCGTGGGAACAACGGCGTCGTCCCCTTCACGATGTTGATGTTCATGACGCTGGCGCCGAGGTTCAACAATGCCACCACCTGGTTGGGCGAGGGCTCGTAGTTGTACTCGTAGCAGTTCTGCAGTGCCAGAGCATCGATGTCCACGATAGCGGGCGTCTTGCCGGCCATCGAGAGTACGTTGGTGTAGTTAAGAATCTTGTCCTTCTTCACTGCCACCAGCAGCACGTCCATGTGGGGCTGGCCTTCGTCCTCCGAGAGAATCTGGTAGTCCAGGTTGACGTCGGCAAGATCGAACGGAATATGCTGGGCGGCCTCTTTCTCGATTGTTTCCGCCAGTTCGGCGTCGCTCATCGAGGGCAGCGAAATCTTTTTCACGATGACGGAGTGACCGCTGACCGCAGTCGCCACGTTCTTGGTCTTGATCGAATTGTCGGCAAACAATTTCGAGATCGCGCTCGACACCGTGCCGGAGTCCACGATCATGGAGTCCACGACGATATCCGGTGGCAGCGGTTCCAGCCCGAGGTGCGCCACTTCAATGCCCCCGCGGCTCTTCTTCAGCTCCACGGCCTTGATGCTCGAGGAGCCTACGTCCAGGCCAACGATTGACTTCGATCCGAATCCAAACATGTGCCCGCCTTTACCTGGCAGCCTGCGTGGCTGCCTTTGCTTTGGTCGTAACGCCTACTTCTGCTTCGCTCGACTTCTCTTCCATCCATTGGTCGAGCCGTGATTTCTTGAACCGCCAGCGATTGCCCAGCTTGAACGCCGGAATCTTCTGCTCATTGACGTACTTGTAGAGCGTGTCCGGACTGACACCCAGATACTTCGACGCCTGGCGAATATTCATCACTTCTGGTGAATCGGCCATAGGTTTTCCCTGGCCACAGAATCGTTCGTCGCGCCCATGACTACCGGACCGACATCCTGGAAGGAGATCCACTCATAAGTTGCCCCTGAGTGAATTCAGTGAACCGAGCATATATCAACCGCTGTTCTCGCCCGAACATGCCAGATGTCCGTGTTCTTCCGTGTTTTTGGCCGATGCGTTGGAAATCCAAAAACCTGCATTAGCAGCCCACTTCAAGATAATGCGGTTCGCCGAAGAAGGAGTACAACATCTTGGGCCAGAAGGAGGATTTCTGCCTCAAAGTACCTCAGGCCTGGTAACTGAAGTTCAATGGACGGTACCAAGGTCGGTGTACGCAGGGACGGGGTTTTTCACCGATGAACAAGACCTGAAACCGAAGCCTGCAACAGGGAGTTCAGAATTGTGCGGCGAAATGCAGCAAAAGTTGGGTTCTTTTAAGGAAGAATCGGCAGAACTTTGAATTTCCGGCTGTCAGAACTTAACTCGCGCTCACCGGTTTCTGACAGCCGGTATTTCGTCCAATCCTATAGCGCTTTAGTACCGCTGGCCTTGTGACGCGATTGCGTCATAAGGCGTGTCTTGCGGAATGTTGTACCGGCTCATGATGTCCTGCATTGTGCTTTCCTGCTTGGACATGCCATTGCGATCGCCTTCCTGGCGTTCATGGAGCCAGTGCTGGTATGCGTTGTCGAAGCGATGTTGATCGTTCGGAGAGAGCCGGCCCTGCCAGCTTCCGACCTCTCCACGATTGTGATCGCGGTCCCAATCCCGATCTCGATCTCGGTCGCGGTCTCGACTGTAGCCACGGTCGCGGTCGCGATCCCGATCCTGGTCGCCGTACCCGGAGCCTTCCTGCTGCGCGACCACATCGTACGGCGTATCGGACGGAATGCCGTACCGGTTCATGAGATCCTGCATACGATTTTCCATGCTAGAGACGTCATCGCGATCATTGCTCTGCCTCGCCTGAATCCAGCGTGAGTAGTAACTGTTGAATTTCGCCTGATCATCAGGCGACATGCGCGATTGAGAAAAAGCAGGAATCCCAAACGCAAGGACAAGCGCTAAAATTCCGAGCATTTTTGTTCATAATTCCCTCACAATATTTTTAGTTTGACGAAGTGGCGTTTGCCTTTGCTAATGTGCTCGTGCTCTGGCCTAAGACACGCGCCGAAAACTCTCGTTAATACCGTTCGCCACCCGACGCTATCACCTGATAGGGAACGTCACGTGGGATGTTGTAGCGGGCCATGATTTCCTGCATGTGGCCTTCTTCCTTGGCCATGCCTTTGCGATCATTCTCAGAACGTTCGTGTAGCCAGTGTTGATACGACTTATCGAACTTCTGTTGATCGTCAGGCGAAAGGCGCCGCTGGAAATCGCGGTAGTTGTAACGAGGCGCGTAGCCGTTGGCCGAGGCGATCTCGTCAAACGGAGTATTCGGCGGGATGTTGTAGCGCGCCATGATGTCTTCCATTTTGCGCGCGTGCTTGTCTATATCATCGCGATCGTTCTTGGCGGTCGATTGCTGCCACTTGCCGTATTCGTCGTTGAATTTTTTCTGATCATCCGGCGAAAGCTGGCTATAGTTTCCCGCGTAGCTACGGTCCTGATAATCACGGTCGCGGTCGTACCCTGGCCCGGAATTCGCCGCGGCAACTTCGCCGTAAGGTGTGTCCGGTGGGATCGCGTACTTGTTCATCAGATCTTGCATGTGATGTTCCATGCTGATCATGTCGTCGCGGTCGTTGCTCTGGCGATCTTGCATCCACCGTGAGTAGTAATTGTTGAACTGGTCCTGATCGTTCGGGGACATTCGCGGAGCTTGTGAGAACGCAGGCAAGCCCAGCATCAGCAGTAGCGCGCACATTCCAAGTAGTCGGTTCATAGATTCCTCGGCAGTAAGCAGTCTCTGTTTGATTCGATCACGCCGTTTATGACTGTCGTGGACAACGCAGGGTTGGTCTCGAACGTCGCCCTAATGAATCGCTTTGTCGGATTCTCAGGTTTTCTTCGTAAGGGCAACCCACCCCCACGACTGCTATCGCATCATTTATGGATCACGAAATATGGGGTGCTCCATGCCGGACGATCTCAGAATCAGTGCTGACGAACTCAGAAGACGAATGGAAGCAGGCGAAGAATTCACGATCGTCGACGTGCGCAATCCACATGCCTGGGCCGAAGCTACCGACATGGCTGCCGGCGCAATTCGGGTGGCCCTAGATGATGCCGACGAAGCGATTGGGCGCATTCCGCGCAACAAACCGATTGTGACCTACTGCACTTGACCGAACGAGGGATCAAGCGCCAGTTTGGCGCAGAAACTTCGGCAACATGGATTCAGAAATGCCTGGGCCCTAAAGGACGGGTACGACGCCTGGATCGAAGCAGGGTTACCGCTGGAACAAAAGGCTCAAGCCGCATAATTGCGGAAGCTAGTGCAGATATGGTTCTTCCTTCTCAAGAAGGTAAGCCCCCGGCCCCTGTTGTCCCCGGATGGACCTGCAGAACTCTCTTACAAGGAACCCTGATTCCACTGCCGCGGTGAAAGCGGCCCGCGTAGCCTCGCGCCATTTTCGAGCAAGCGGCATGTCGTCGCGTTCGATCAGATCTATGTCGCCCGGGATTTCGATCGCAATCCGTTGACGCGACACGGCAGTAGGCACGTCAGCCTGCACCGGCACACCGTCCCCATTGAAGCGCACCAGCGGTTCGAGATGCATGAGCGTATCGAGTGCTTCTGCTCGCATTTCTTTCCCTTGCAGCCGGTCGCCAACTCTCCGCGTTCCCAACTGCCATGTCACCCATAGCCGGTCGGTCCCGTTCGCATGCAGCAGGCTAGAAGTCCGTGGACCATAAAAATCGATGATGTACTTGTCGGAGAGGACGCCGAGCTTCGCGAAATTCAAGTGCGCGTTGCGGCTACGTAGCGGATCGAAGGTCCACGTGATTTCCCCGACCCCGAGCGCCAGGGCGCGTTCCCGCTGAGCGAGCTTGAGCTTGTACCCGATGCCGCGGTGTCCATATGGATCGCGCACCGCCAGCAGGTGCGAATGAAATCCCGGCCGTCCATGATGCAGGCTGGGAAACGCATAAGCGATGCCAACGAGATCGGTACCGTCGAAAGCCCCTAGCCAGAACGCGCCCGCGGCTTGAGCGGCAATTGCGGTCGTTAGCGGCGTCACGTCCACATCGCTAAGATCCCAGACTTGTTGCTCGAGTTGAATCGCCCGCCGAAGGTCGGAGATCGACTCCAGCTCACGAATCACGAGTTGAGGGTTGTGGCTGGACACGGCTTTTCGGCTGTCCACTATACGTCAGGCGGCTAACGACTTCCAAAACTGGACATCCAACACTTGCAGGGGCATAGATCGTAATCCTGGGGTACAAAACCATGGGAAGCTAGCCATACTCAAAGAATGTCAGCAGCTCCGTAAATTTTTGTAAATTACTGAGGAAAAGTGACTTGCGATCACATCAAAAGGATGTCGAACGCGGTACGATGGACAGTTTTCATCCTTCTTACGACGAATAGGCGCTCATGAAGAAAACCAGCAAATTGGGGCAGAAATTCTCTCGGACTTGGATCGTGATCGCAGTAGGGCTGCTGCTTGCCCTCACGCTCACGGCGTGCAACAGCGGATCGCGCACACCCGCAACCGCGCGCGCTAATACTCCACAGGCGGTTCAGGTCACGGTGGCACCGGCTGTGAAGCAGGACTTTCCGGTCTACCTGAGCGGACTCGGTTCCATTCAGGCGTACTACACCGTCAGCCTGAAAAGCCGGGTGGACGGCCAGTTAACCGAAGTCAGGTTCCGAGAGGGTGAGCATGTAAATAAGGGCGACGTTCTTGCGGTAATTGACCCGCGTCCTTATCAGGTCCAACTGGACCAGGCACAAGCCACGCTGTTTAAAGACCAGGCATTGCTTCGCGACGCTCAGTTGAATTATCAGCGCTACAAAGATCTACTCCAGAATTCCGGCGCAATGTCGCAGCAACAAGTCGATACGCAAAAAGCCACCGTGGATCAGATGGAAGGTACGGTCCGGAATGATCAGGCTTTGGTCGACAACGCAAAACTGAATCTCTCGTACTGCCACATCACTGCCCCACAGAGTGGACGCATCGGATTGCGCCTGGTGGATCCCGGCAATATGGTGCACGCATCCGACACCAATCCCATGCTGGTGATCACGCAATTGCAGCCGATTACCGCGATTTTTACTTTGCCCGAAGATCAACTACCGGTGGTTGCCAAGCAGATGCGCAAAGGCCCGCTGGAAGTGGATGCTTACAGTCGCGATGATTCCACCAAACTTGCCGCCGGAAAACTGCTGACGATCGATAACCAGATCGACCAAACTACTGGAACTGGCCGCCTGAAAGCCGTCTTCACCAACGAGGACAGCGTCCTGTGGCCGAATCAGTTCGTGAATGTCCATCTTCTGCTGGAGACGCGCAAGAACGCCACCGTAGTTCCTTCAGCAGCATTGCAGCAGGGGCCACAAGGAACGTATGTGTATATCGTAAAGCCCGACAAAACTGTGGAAGCGCGGCAGGTGACAGTTGCGACTACCGAAGGCAATCTAGCACAGATCGCGAGCGGCATTTCGCCCGATGAAACGCTCGTGACTGATGGCCAAGACAAGCTGCAGAACGGCAGCCACGTCGATATACATCAGCAAGGGCCGAGCGGCGGCGCTCAGAATGCCGGCAATCCTGGCCAGCACACGCCTTCACCCGGCAATCCGGGAATGGCGATTCCCAACGGCAATTCAGGACAACAACCTTACAGCCGCGATCAGCGCAACCGGCAGAGCGGGCCGCCAAACTCCGGATCGCAAAATACAGGAACCTCCTCACGATGAATCCGTCGCGGCTATTCATTCTTCGACCCGTCGCAACATCGCTGCTGATGTTCGGCGTGCTGCTGGTAGGAATTGTTGCGTACCAGCAGTTGCCCGTCTCCGCATTGCCCGAAGTTGATTACCCCACGATTCAGGTGATGACGTTTTATCCCGGCGCGGACCCAACGGTAATGGCGTCATCTGTGACTGCGCCGCTCGAGCGTCAGTTCGGTCAGGTACCCGGCCTCAGCCAGATGACCTCGTCCAGTTCGCTGGGCAGCTCGATTATTACGCTGCAGTTCGGGCTCGATCAGGACATCGACATCGAAGAGCAGCAGGTACAAGCGGCTATCAATTCGTCCGGAACCTACCTGCCTCCGGATCTCCCGAATCCGCCGATCTATAGCAAGGTCAATCCTGCTGATGCACCTATCCTTACCTTGCCGCTGAGTTCGTCGACGCTGCCGCTCTCAAAGGTTGAAGATCTCGCCGATACCCAACTGGCGCAGAAAATTTCGCAGGTGAGCGGCGTGGGATTGGTTTCGATCAGCGGCGGCCAGAAGCCTGCTGTGCGCATTCAGGCAAATCCGACTGCGCTGGCATCGTATGGAATCGGCATGGAAGACGTGCGCACGGCACTTGCGGCCGCCAACGTCGATCAAGCCAAGGGCACACTGGATGGTCCACGCCAGTCCTACACGATTGACGCGAACGATCAATTGCTGGCCGGCTCCGAATATGCGCCGATCGTCGTCGCCTATCGCAATGGCGCTCCTGTGCGGCTCGCTGATGTTGCCACCGTTACCGACAGTATCGAAAACACCCAACAGGCCGCCTGGATGGGCTCCGGCAACACGCTTGTCCCAGCGGTGATCGTCAATATCCAGCGCCAGCCCGGCGCGAACATCATTGCTGTCGTCGATAGGATCAAGAAACTACTGCCCGTGTTGCAGGCGTCATTGCCCGCCGCCGTGAAGGTCTCGGTTTTGACCGATCGCACTGAGACCATTCGCGCGTCGGTAAAAGATGTTGAATTCGAGTTGTCGTTGACCATCGGCCTGGTGGTGATGGTCATCTTCCTCTTCCTACGAAATCTGCGCGCCACCATCATTCCGAGCGTTGCAGTGCCTCTATCTATCGTTGGCACCTTCGGGATTATGTACCTGCTGGGGTACAGCTTGAACAACCTCACCCTGATGGCGCTCACGATTTCTACCGGCTTCGTGGTCGACGACGCCATTGTCATGCTGGAGAACATCGACCGTTTTCTCGAAGCGGGAGACTCGCCCCTGGAGGCCGCGCTCAAAGGCGCTGGGCAGATAGGGTTCACCATTGTTTCGTTGACGGTTTCATTGATAGCCGTACTGATCCCACTGCTGTTCATGGGAGATGTCGTCGGCCGCCTGTTCCGAGAATTCGCGGTGACGCTTGCGGTCACGATTCTTGTCTCGGCAGTTGTATCGCTGACGCTCACGCCCATGATGAGTTCACGCCTACTGAAGTCGCGCGAACTCTCCAAGCACAGCGGTTTCTACAAGTGGTCAGAAGATGTTTATGAACGGGTGATCCGCTACTATGGGCGGACGCTGAAGTGGGTTCTGCGCCACCAAACCGCGACCCTGCTCGTCACCGCGGGAACCCTGGTGCTCACGCTCTTCCTATATGTGGTGGTGCCCAAGGGATTTTTCCCTGTCCAGGACACGGGCGTAATCCTCGGCATTTCCGACGCTCCGCAGAACATTTCCTTCCAAGCGATGTCGCAACGTCAACAGCAACTGGCGCAGGAGATTCTGAAGGACCCTGATGTCGCCAGCCTTTCGTCTTTCATCGGCGTAGATGGAACTAACCCGACGCTGAACACCGGCCGTATCCAGATCAATTTGAAATCGCGAGATGAACGAAGCGCAAGCGCAACCGACATCATTCGCCGCCTCGCCCCAAAGCTTGAGCAGGACGTTCACGGCATCACGCTTTACATGCAGCCGGTTCAGGACCTGACGGTTGAGAGCCGCGTCAGCCGCACGCAATACCAGTATTCGATGGAAGACACAGACGCGAATGAGTTGGCCACGTGGTCGCAACGGCTGCTCGATAAGCTGAAATCTTCGCCGCAACTGCTGGATGTCGCCACCGATCAGCAGACCGGTGGACTGCAGGCTGATCTGGTCATCGACCGCGATACCGCCTCGCGTCTGGGCGTCACACCGACTGCAATCGACAACACACTGTACGACGCGTTTGGGCAGCGCCAGGTCTCGACCATTTACACGCAGCTGAACCAATATCACGTTGTGCTGGAAGTCGATCCGCAGTTCCAGCAGGACCCGAGTTCACTGAACACGCTCTACGTGAAATCAGCGAACGGAACGCAAGTGCCACTCTCAGCTTTCACCCATGTCGAGCAGAGCAACGCCAGCCTTGCGATCAACCACCAAGGGCAGTTTCCGGTAGTGACGCTGTCGTTCAACCTTGCTCCCGGCGTTTCACTCGGAGAAGCCACCAAAGCGATCGACGCCGCAGAAAAAGAAATCGGCCTACCGGCCAGTATCCAAACCAGCTTTCAGGGTACCGCCGCCGCGTTCCGCAATTCGCTATCGAGCGAGCCGCTTCTGATTCTCGCGGCGATCGTCACCGTTTACATCGTGCTCGGAGTTCTATACGAAAGCTACATCCATCCGATCACGATTCTTTCGACGCTGCCCTCGGCCGGAGTTGGCGCGCTGCTCGCGCTTATTTTGACGGGCAATGATCTCGGTGTGGTGAGCTTGATCGGCATCATCCTGCTGATCGGCATCGTGAAGAAGAACGCCATCATGATGATCGATTTCGCACTCGAAGCAGAGCGCGATGAGCACAAGGCGCCCGAAGAGGCGATTTATCAGGCCTCTCTGCTGCGCTTCCGGCCGATCATGATGACTACCATGGCCGCGTTATTTGGTGGTTTGCCGTTAGCGCTGGGAACCGGCACCGGGTCGGAGCTACGTCATCCGCTCGGTATTACCATCGTCGGCGGCCTGCTGCTGAGCCAGTTGCTGACTCTCTACACGACTCCCGTTGTTTATCTCTGGTTCGATCGTCTGTCGACGAGGTTCGCGCGTTTCGGGTTCCGTCACTTCCAGGAGGAACCGATCGCCGAACAACCGGTGGCAGGAGACTAAGTGAGCGTATCGTCTCCATTCATTCGACGGCCGGTCGGCACATCGCTGCTGACCTTGGGCGTCCTTCTGGCTGGAATTCTTGCGTTCCAATTCTTACCGGTTGCCCCGCTGCCCCAAGTCGAGTTTCCGGTCATCAGTGTTGGCGCGTCTCTGCCCGGGGCCAGTCCGGAAACCATGGCTTCGGCTGTCGCAACTCCGCTGGAGCGTCAGTTTGGGCGCATTGCGGGCATAAACCAAATGACCTCGGTCAGCCAGATCGGATCGACGGGCATCACGCTGCAATTCGATCTCAACCGCAACATTGATGCCGCAGGTCGCGACGTACAAGCCGCCATCAACGCCGCCCGTAGCCAACTGCCATCGTATATGCCGGGTAATCCTAGTTACCGCAAGGTGAACCCGGCAGACGCACCCGTCCTCATTCTGTCGCTCACTTCCGACACGATGACTCTGCCGCAGATGTACGACTCTGCCGATTCGGTGCTATCGCAGAAACTCGCTCAGGTCAGCGGAGTGGGACAGGTGTTCGTGGGCGGCGCTGCGCGACCTGCGGTGCGCGCGGAAGTGAATCCAAATCTGCTGAACAAACTGGGCATCGGACTCGACGCGGTCCGCACCGCTCTCGGCGCGGCCAACGCGAATCGCCCAAAGGGCGACGTCGCGAACGCGATCAACACCTGGGCCATCACTGCGAACGACCAGATCAAGGTAGCGAAGCAATACGAGCCATTGATTGTCGCAGCCAACCGCAACGGAACCGTACGGCTTGGGGATGTTGCCAAGGTTCAGGATTCAGTTGAGAACACACAGGTCATCGGTCTCGCTGCCCACGGTACAAGCGACCAAAATGCGACGGGAAAACCAGCGGTGCTAATCATCGTTTTCCGCCAGCCGGGAGCGAACATTATTGACACCGTCGATCGTGTTTACGCACTGATGCCGGAGCTTTCGCACTCCATCTCTCCCGCCATCAACATCGATGTAGTGATGGATCGCACCACCACCATTCGCGCCTCGGTCCGCGACATTGAAATCACGATTCTGATTTCAGTCGCCTTGGTCATTCTTGTTGTATTCATGTTCCTGCGCACAGTGCGCGCCACCGTCATCCCAAGTATCGCCGTACCGCTGTCGCTGATCGGAACTTTCGCGGTCATGTACGCCTGCGGCTACAGCCTGGATAATCTCTCGCTGATGGCGCTAGCCATTTCCACTGGCTTCGTCGTGGATGACGCGATTGTTGTCCTCGAGAACATCACCCGCCACATCGAGGACGGGATGACTCCGATTGCTGCAGCCTTCCGCGGCGCACGCGAGATCGGATTCACTGTGCTCTCGATGAGCACCTCGCTGGTCGCGGTGTTTATACCCATCCTCATGATGGGCGGGATTGTTGGCCGTCTCTTCCGCGAATTCGCGGTTGTGCTGAGTTCGGCCATTGCCGTCTCCTTGCTGGTCTCTATCAGCACCACGCCGATGATGTGCGCGCAAATCCTGCACCGCCCCGAAGAGGACAAACACGGACGGATCTATCGCTTCTCCGAGGGCGTGTTCAATGGACTGCTGAGTGTCTATCGTAGAGGCCTGACCTTCGTGCTGCGCCACCAGTTCGCCACGTTGCTGATCACCATCGGTACTGCGGCTCTTTCCGTTTATCTGTACACGGCCGTGCCCATGGGCTTCTTCCCCCAGCAGGACACAGGTCGCGTGATGGGCATGGTGCAAGCCGATCAGGACATCTCCTTCGCCGCAATGAAGGAGAAGATGGAACAGTATGTCCACATCGTCATGCATGACGAGAACGTGCAGACGATCGTCGGCTTTGCGGGGGGCAATACCGCCAAGAACCAGGGCCGCATGTTCATCACCCTGAAACCTAAAGGGAAAGAACGGGCCATTACCGCCGACCGTTTCATCGGGGAAATGCGGCGCAAGCTGGCTGCAGTCCCCGGCGCTTCCCTGTTCATGCAATCCGCGCAAGATCTCACAATCGGCGGCCGCATGGGCAATGCGCAATATCAGTACACCGTACAAAGCGAAGACCTGAAGGAACTCGCATCTTGGGCTCCCCGACTGCAGCAGAAACTGCGCAGTTTGAAGGAACTTCGCGACGTGAACACAGATCAACAGGATCGCGGTCTCGATGCCGAGGTCGAGATTGATCGCGACACCGCCTCGCGTTTGGGAGTCTCGCCGCAGGACATCGACAACGCCTTGTACGACGCTTTTGGCCAGCGCCAGGTTTCAACCATCTATCGCCAACTGAACCAGTATCACGTCGTCATGGAAGTTGACCCGCAGTATCAGATGACGCCGGCGGCACTGCAATCGGTTTATGTAAAGTCTTCAGGCGGGCAAATGATTCCGCTGGCGGCTATCGCGAAGTTTGGCCCATCGAATACGGCATTGGCGGTCAATCACCAGGGCCAATTCCCATCTATAACAATCTCGTTCAATCTGGCTCAGGGCGTTTCTCTCGGCCAGGCCACGCAAGCCATTGATGCCGCACAGCGCGAAATTCGCATGCCGGCAACCATTCACGCCAGCTTCCAAGGCACTGCCGCTGCGTTCCAGGAGGCATTGGCAAATCAGCCGGTGCTGATCCTGACGGCGCTACTTACGGTCTACATCGTTCTCGGCATCTTGTACGAAAGCTACATTCACCCGATCACGATCCTTTCGACAATTCCCTCTGCTGGTGTTGGCGCCCTGCTCGCGCTGCTGCTCACCCACAACGAACTGAACGTCATGGGAATGATTGGAATCATCCTGCTGATCGGCATCGTAAAGAAGAACGCGATCATGATGATTGATTTCGCACTGGATGCCGAGCGCAAGGAAGGCAAGTCGCCGCGCGATGCCATCTTCGAAGCTTGCATGCGCCGATTCCGGCCCATCATGATGACCACGATGGCGGCATTGCTCGGTGGCCTGCCGCTGGCAATCGGAACGGGAGTGGGCTCTGAACTGCGCCAACCGCTGGGAATCACCATCGTCGGCGGCCTGATCCTCAGTCAGGCTCTCACGCTGTTTACGACGCCCGTCGTTTACCTCTACATGGACCGTCTGCGTTGGCGCTTGATGCGCAGACGGCGCACCGCTCCTCGTGCTTTGCAACCTGCCGGGAGCCAAGCCGATTAAGGAAGTCCGCCTTACACCCACAACCATTTGCTCCGCTCTGCTTTCTCGAGCCGAAGCACCAGCCACCTCAATGGATTTCGTGTAATGAAGGTTGGAGTTTTTTCCATTGGGCAGGACAGCTTAAGACCACGCCCTATGAGTTTGTAATGCGCATCGATGTTGTCTATTGGAACGTAAACCGACGCAAACGTTTCCACCTCGGTGGAGCAGATTGCACGAAGCCAGATGCCGAGACCTTGCTCGAGACCCGCGCTATACTCCAATGCCGCACGCTTTTCACCCTCCACGCGGTTCGGTCTGAGCCAGTGCCGACGTTGAGCGTCGATCAATACGTTTTCAGCGAATACCCAGCAGATTGAAGTTGGGTAGCCTTCAGACCTAAGGAAATCGCGGAATCGCGCTTCCGCGTCAGCCAGTAGTAGCGGTGGATCTGGAACAGCACTCACGCTGAAATTATGCGCAGATGCCTCGACCGGCGACAAATCGCGATTTCTGCCTTCCTGGGCTCACGCTCGATAGCACGCGTTGGGCTCCCCGTCCGTCCTATGACCTCCGTAACATGCACTCCTGGTTATTTTCGACTTAACCTAGCGTAGAGCAAGAGTTAGGAGCCGTTATTCCGAGCACTGGCACAAGCAAAGCGCGGGATGCGTCTGCGCGTCCGTTTCTTCACAGCCTTAACATCCTGGTGAAGTACGTCCGCCTGTACGGCTTTAACCATCGCCGCACGCAGGCGCAGTTTGACGTGGCCTGGACCGAACTCCGCGAAGCTGTGCCCAAGCGCAAAGGCTCCGTCCTGCTCGGCGTTTCCGAAGACAAACTGCTGCTCGATGGCGTGCCAGTCGACGTTGGCCAGGCAGAGCGCGGATTCGCACAACTGTTGAATGCCGCTGGGATTGCGAGCATTCAATTCTCAAGTGATGTGTCAATCGAGGAATTTGAAAGCCTGGTGCGTGCGTTCTCGTTCGGCGGTTCCAAGGCGCAGGATTTCGCCACCGAGATGAAGCGGCTCTTCCCCGACGACAAGGGGAACATTCGCATCAATGAAGTGAAATTCGTGGTCGCCGATCCTGCGACCGCGAACGTTACCGTCGCCGCACAGCTGGCGGTTCAGTCCCTGTCTCCTGAATTCAAAGAGTGGCTCAGCGAGCCTAATAAGCTCGTCCAGTTGATTGCCGCTGCTGATGGCGCAACTAGCGGTGCATCCGCTCCGGCTGCAGCGCAAGAACAAACGGAAGTAACAGCAGAAGTCAAAGCAAAAAACGAGCCGATAGCCTCCGTCGTTCCTGCCGAAGTCCCTTTCACCCTCAGCGAGCAGGAAACCATCGAAGCCTTGAAGCTCATCACCAGGTTCGGAGAACTTGGCGCCGCGCGCAAGCCTCAACCCGAAATGGTTGGCCTCGAACTACATCGGGCGGAAGAAAACATTCGCAAGACGGTGCTCAGCATTCTTGACGAGGTCTCCACCAAACGCGAGGCCAATTCCAAAGCACCCGTGCTGATGCGAGCTGCCGAGCAGTTGGCCATCCGCTACGCGCTCGAACGCTTCCAGTCCGGCGACTTAAAGGTTAATGCCGTCCATCAACTGCTCGAAGAGATGGGCAAGCAGATGGCGAGCCTCCGCAAGCTCCTGTCGCTGCACGAAGAGAAGATGGCCAAGGCCGGAATGTTGATCGAGTCGCATGCCGATCTGCTTGACCGCATGTTCTGGTCGGACATTCCCGAGCACAGCAAGAAGCAGGCGTTACTTTCCGAAGATGCCGCCTGCGTGCCATCGCGCAACGTGCGGCAGTATGTTGAGCTGTTGCTGGAACGGGAAGATCGCGAGACCGCAACTGCGATTCTGCAAAACTATTCCAGCCAAGTGAATTCCAACGAACCCGAGTATCGCTCCAAGGTTGCTACGGGATTGACGCAACTTGCTGACCTCCTTGCCACGGTTGGCGGCAACGTTCTTGGCGAGACCACGCAGAAACTTGGCGATGCACTCATCAAGGAAACCGATCCGGAGATCGAATCCTTGCTCGGCGCGGCTTTTGTTCGCCTCAGTTCCGAGGCCATGCAGCGCAAACAGTACCGCGCGGTTTCGCAGTCTTGCGAAACCATGGACTATCTCGCGAGCCGCCGTCCTGCGCTCGAAAAGGAATTGCGCTCCCGCATTGGCGTGGAAGGCCGACTGGCTGAGTTTATTGAAGACGCACTCGCTCAGCACCGCTTCTCTTCTGATCTGCTCGCAGTGCTCTACCGGAATTCCAGTGCCGCCGCCGAGAATTTAGCCGAGCGATTCTTCCGTTCCATGCGACGAGAAGAATGCGACCGCATTGTCGATCTCGTGCACGAGCTTGGCATTACCGCGAATAATTGCCTGCGCGAAATGTTGCGCAATGGACCGCAGCGGCAAGCGGTTTCGTCTGTGGGTCTGCTGAGCCGCCTCGATGTGCCCGGATTGCTTGAATTTTTGCCACTGCGGCTGCCCGGCTGGAACCGCTTCTATCATGACGTTATTGTTCGCCAGATTGCGTACGGAGCGGCATCCGATCGTGGGCGCACTCTGCTGGAGATCCTCGAAATGCTGGATCCGGCCGTTGTCCCGCAAGCATTGGATGAAATTGGGATGTCCGGCGACCGTAGCGCCGCGCCGCCACTGGTTGTAATGGCAGGAGCCGGTGAAGCAGAAGGACGTTCGCCTCTATTACAGCTCAAGGCCATCGAAGCTCTGGGACGTTTACGCGAACCTGACGCCGTTCCGGTCCTGAAGAATTTGTTTGAAGCGAAGCGTATGTTCAAGTGGGCGCATCATCGCGAGTTGCGCATCGCGTCTGCTCAGGCCTTGGCGAAAATCGATCCGCGTTATGCGACACAAATCATGGCTGATAGTGGCCTCGAACCGGGCGAACTCGCAATTGGCCCGCTGGATTCCGCTCCTGCTTGCCCGTGGGTCCGCCAGCGGCGCTATGAGCGCATCCTCTTGCGGAAACCAATCACGGCGGTTATTAGCAGCACCTGGGGACGCTCAGAATTATCCGTCCGCGAGATGAGCCTCGGCGGCGGAATGGGCACCAAGGAAGATTCTTTGCGCATCGGCTCGGACGCCGACATCGACATTCAAGTTGGAATGCGTCACATCCGCGGCCAAGTTGTACTCCGCCGCGCAAGGGTCAATGAAGTTGGATTTGAATTCGTGAATACCGACCTGGAAAGCCGCCACCGTCTCCGCCAGGTTCTTATGGACTCGCTCGCCCATGCTCCCGAAACCCGTGCGGGCAAGTGGAGCGACAGAAACCAATAGCTAACAGCTCGTTGCTAGTTGCCAGTTTTCAGTTTCTGGTTCCCAGTAGCGAACCCGCCATGGAAGACGTGTATGTCACGACACACCTCCCCGAAACTTTGAAACTCGAAACTTGAGACCTTCTTGGATGGAGACCACTACGGTTCCTAGTAGCCTGCGGCGTGCGCCTCGCGGCACTCGCAACCGAGTACCGCAAGGGCATGGTCAAACGTGGAAATATCGAAGACACAATCGAGATGAGTGCGCGTCAGCATTTCGTGAACGAACGGACGCGGGTTCACGATTTTCAGATGTTTATCGTTCGTTTCGGCCCACCGATGCAGTGAAACCAGCAGCGTTAATCCTCCGGCGTCCAGCGATTCAACGTCCGTCAGATCGAGCAGGATCGTGCGCGCGCGTTGTTCCTCCAGCACTGCGCTCTCCAGCACAATCTCCTGTCCGCGTACTATGCGCCCATTGCATTTTAGGATTGCCAAGTCGTCGGCGCGTTCTGTTCTAACCCTCAACATAACCCACTCCTTGATTGCTGATACGCATATAGACGATCTATTGTTCCCGATGTCATCAAAACATTTGTGAACACTTTGTAAATGTTTATGCAGAGACGCCGGGGTGCTGCTAACGTGTAGTCAACATGGCATTTGCGCGTGGCCGTAAACTCGAAACTGAAGGTGAATTGTACGAATACGCGCTGGGCGCGCTAGGCCGTCGCATGCGAAGCGTCGCAGAGCTAAAACGTTTACTGCGAGCACGAGTCGACGCTGACGGCGAGTATGGGAAAACTCTAATCGAATTGGTGGTACGCCGTTTGAAGGACAACGGCTATCTGAACGATGCCAAGTATGCCGCCGCCTACTCTGCTTTCCGCCGCGACAACGAAAAGTATGGCCGCCGTCGCGTGATCACCGACCTCAAGGTAAAAGGCGTGATTGGAGAGGTCCTCGAGAAAGCGGTCAATGATTCATTCGCTGGAGTGGATGAAGAAAGACAGGCCCGCGAATATCTGCACCGCAAGCGCCTAAAAAAACCAAACGATCAGAAGCAGGCTGCACGAATTTTTCGTCAGTTGATTCGCGCCGGCTTCGGATCGAAGACGATTTTCAAGATTCTCCGGAACTGGGAGGTCGATGACGAAACGCTGAGCGCGTTTGATGAAGAGATCAGTGATCCGTAGTACACGTCAAAACCCTCACCACAGAGGGCACTGAGGTTCACGAAGGAATGCCACAGAGGACTCCATTCAATCAGCAAACCGGGGCCTGAAACTAACCTCTGCCCTTCGCATTTCTGAAGCCCTTCTTTTTTATTCCTCTGTGTTTTCCTTTGTGCACCTCTGTATCCTCTGTGGTAAAGGTTTTGATTTTGCTTTTCACTCTTGCCAACTACCCCGAAGCCTTACCTCTTAGCAGGTCCTCCACATCGGCAATCTTGTCGCTTAGCAGATTCATCTTCCGCGCCAGACCTTGAATCTCCGTCTCTGCCCGCCGGTTCACCTCGAAGTCCAACTCGCTGCGCAGACGATCTTTTTTGTCTTGGCGGTTCTGGCTCATCATGATGATCGGCGCCTGGATGGCTGCCAGCATCGACAGGAACAGGTTCAGCAAAATAAACGGGTACGGGTCCCACGAATGTTTGCCCATTAAGCTGCTGACAAGAGAATACGTGGCCAGCACCACCACGAACGTGATGATGAAAGTCCAGGAACCGCCAAAAGATGCCACCGTGTCCGCAACGCGCTCGCCGACAGTTTCTTCTTCTTCGATCACCTGATTGGGGTTGCGCGCCGCGCGCACACGAATCAATTTTTGCGAGCCGTGGAACTGCTTCCCCAGCACCGATAGCATGTCCATACCGGCCATCGGTTTGCGTTGCAGCAGGATTTCGATGTCATGCCGGTCCACTTCGATGCAGACGACTTCTTCTTCTGCGATGGCAGTTGTCTGATGTGACGTGCCCTCCAGCATCGACGCGAAGCCGAAGAACTCGCCGCGCGCTGGTTGGTCCACGACAACTTCCTGATGGTCTTCGTCGATGGTGGTGAGCCGCACTGATCCTGACACAAGTACGTATGCTTTGCCGCCGGGCTCTCCGATCTTGTAAATGCGCTGCCGCGGCGCGAAATGCTTCACCTCGACTTCTTTGGACAGCACCGCGGTTTCTTCGTCATCGAGGAGCGCGAACAGCGGCACTTGTCGCAGGGTATCTGGATTGCAGGGCATGAGACCTCCGGAAGAATTGAATCATTCAATCATCGGATCATTGAATCATTTCGAGACCGGGTGCGACAACGGGAGGAGTTGTGTTGCAGTGAGCAGTGAGCAGTGAGCAGTGAGTAGTTAACTTCTGGTTTCGCTCAGGAACGACAATCCGCCGCGTGCGGCCCTTCTGGCCACTGGCCACTAATCACTAGCCACTGTCTTCAATGATTCAATCCTCCAATGATTCAATGATTCAATTTTGGCAGTCATTTAGAATGAACTTTCATGCTCACCGGCTCTGAAATTCGCCGCAAGTTCCTGGACTTTTTCGTCCAGAAGGGACACCGCGAGGTGCACTCGTCGTCGCTGGTCCCGCACAATGATCCCACGCTGCTCTTCACCAACGCGGGGATGAACCAGTTCAAAGACGTTTTCCTCGGCTTGGAGAAGCGCGACTACAACCGCGCCACCACGTCGCAGAAATGCGTGCGCGCAGGTGGGAAGCACAATGACCTCGAAAACGTCGGCTTCACCAACCGTCACCACACGTTTTTTGAGATGTTGGGTAACTTCTCCTTCGGCGATTACTTTAAGAAGGACGCGATCGCCTACGCATGGGAACTGATCACCGCTGCGGAGTGGTTCGGGATCTCGAAAGACAAGCTTTACGTGACGATTTTCGATGGCGAAGGCGGCGTGCCCCGTGATGCCGAAGCTCACGACCTGTGGCTCGGGCAGGGAGTCGCGAAGGGCCGCATCTTCGAGGCTGGGCTGAAGGACAACTTCTGGCAAATGGGCGACACCGGCCCCTGCGGCCCCTGCAGCGAGATTCATTACGACATGGGTCCGGCTGCGTCCGATCAGGGCCACACCGATTGCAAATTCCCCTGTGACTGCGGACGGTACGTCGAGATATGGAATTTGGTCTTTATGCAATTCGACCGGGATTCCACCGGCAAGCTAAACCCGCTGCCGAAACCGTCGATCGATACCGGCATGGGCTTGGAGCGCGTGACGGCCGTGCTGCAAGGCGTGATCTCGAATTACGAGACGGATTTGTTCGTGCCGCTGATTAAGCGCGCGGCGGAACTCACGAATACTCGCGTAGGGACATCCGCCTCGGCTGTCCCGGCCGAGCGGAACCCGACGGCCTTGACGGGCGAGAGCGCCCGTCGCTCCACGGATACTGCTGGCCACAAATCCGCCGCGTCCCTGCGCGTCATCGCCGACCACTCGCGTGCTGCAACCTTCCTGATTTCCGACGGTGTGCTGCCCTCCAATGAGGGCCGCGGATACGTTCTTCGGAAAATCATTCGGCGAGCAATTACGCATGGACGTTTGCTCGGAGAAACGAAGCCATTTTTGTACCAAATGGTCTTTGCCGTTCGTGACCTGATGCAAGATGCTTATCCGGAGCTGAATGAGACTGTGGACCGGGTTAGCAAAGCCGTGTTGGCAGAGGAGGAGCGGTTTGCTCATACCCTGGACATCGGACTTGAGAAGCTCGAATCTCTATTCAAAAGCAGGCAGTTCAGCGGACAGGAAGCATTCAAGCTGTACGACACTTTCGGCATGCCGTTAGATTTCATGCAGGACGCTGCTCGAGATCAAGGACTCACATTCGATCAAGCCGGTTTCGACCGCGCCATGTCTGAGCAGCGCGAGCGCGCCCGCGCCTCGTGGAAAGGTGCGGCCAAGCAGACGGCCAACCCTGCATACCAGCAACTCCCGAAATCTACTTTCGAAGGCTACCGGCAGACGCGCTCTGAGAACTGCGAAGTGCTGGCCATCGTCAAGAGTGGACAAGGCGTGCAGGAACTCAAGCCCGGCGAAGAAGGCGAGGTAATCCTCGACCACACGCCGTTCTATGCCGAGTCCGGCGGACAGGTTGGCGACCGCGGCACGCTCTACAGCGATGAAATGAACACCGTTGTCGCCGATGTCAAGGGCTGTTACTACCCTGTGCAAGGCGTCCGCGCGCACCAGGTGACCGCCAAACAACCGATTCGGGTGGGCGACAAAGTCGATGCCGTTGTGGACACGTCGATTCGCCAGTCCACCATGCGCAATCACACGGCTACGCACCTGCTCCATGCGGGCTTGCGCGAAGTGTTGGGCAAGCACGTGAAGCAAGCGGGATCACTCGTCAATCCCAATCATCTGCGCTTTGACTTCTCGCACTTCACCGCCGTCGAAGACGAAGAATTGCAGGACATCGAAGACCTGATCAACAAAGAAGTACTCCGCAATGAGCGAGTTGAAGTCATCAACGATGTTCCCATCGATGTGGCCATCAACGAGTACGGCGCGATGGCGCTGTTCGGCGAAAAGTATGGTGACAAGGTCCGCGTGATCAAGATCGGCGACTTCTCGACCGAACTCTGCGGCGGCACGCACACGGGCGCCACTGGCGAGATCGGGCTGATCAAAATCCTGAAGGAAGGCAGCGTCTCTTCCGGCGTGCGGCGCGTGGAAGCGGTGACGGGTGAAGGGTCGCTCTACCATTTCCGTAGAGACCACGAACTCCAGAACTTCGTTTCATCATTCGTTTCTCCCACCCTTGCCAAGCCCACCCTTCCGCAAAAAGCGCGGAAGGATGGGGCACGCTCAAGTCATGTAGATACGCCCTCGCCGGTGCAAGAGATCTCCCCTGCCGAAGCGCTGAAACTCGAACTCGAGAAGAAAGATGCCGAGATCAAGCGTTTAGCGCGCGAGCTCGACCAGGCGCGGATGAAGCAGGCATCATCTTCGACCGCTAACATCAGCGACAAGATTAAAGACGTGCATGGGGTAAAGGTTCTCGCGCATCGCGTCGATCATCTTGAGCGCTCACAGATGCGCACGCTCGTCGATCAGCTTCGTGACAAGATTGGCTCTGGTGTAGTCGTGCTCGGCTCCGCCACCGACGGCAATGTCGCGCTGATTGTCGGCGTGACCAAGGACCTGACTTCCCGGGTGCAGGCCGGCAAGGTGATTGGCCCCGTCGCCCAGAAAGTCGGTGGCAAAGGTGGCGGCCGTCCTGACCTCGCCGAAGCCGGGGGCAAAGATCCCGGCGCCCTGGATGCCGCGCTGGGCGAGGCTTACAGCGTGGTAGAAAAACTCCTGGGATAGGACAACTACGAAATCCCGCTCTCTGGCATTCCGAACGGCTTCAGCCGTGAGGGACCTGCTGTTTGCCTGCGAAACGGGAAAAGCAGGTTTCTCGACTTCGCACGGAATGACAGAGGGGAGTAATTGCAAGCCCCTAGTTGAAAGAGGACTGCTAAAACCGGAGTCGGCCTCAGCGGATGCCACCTTCTACCCGAGGTCTATAACAGGCCCGCCGCAGCACTCGATCGCTCTGGCACGCCCTCGGCGGACTTTCCGGCCAGCGTCATCTTGTAGTGCAATCGCAGAATCGTGAGCCCAACAAAGGTTATCTTGTGATCACACCGCAAAACATTTTCATTATCTACATAAACGTGAAACAGTTCGTGCAGAGTTTTGAAGTTCCGCACGCTCCAGGTGTCTGCCCCGGCTTTCACGATGCGATAAAACCCTGACCGTCCCCAACCTGATCCGCTGGAATCCAGTCCGAACGATCCGTCCGGATGCGCTACTGGCTTCAGATAGACATTCGCGCTGCCGCGGCATGGGAAAGTAACTTTCACCACCGGGTTCTGTTCATTCGGCACTCGGCAGATCGAATAAATGCCTGCATAAATCACGCGTCCAGTTGACTTCAATCGCCGCAGCCAACCCGTGTGACGAACTTCGCCAGTCGCTGGATTGACCAATTGCACTACCTCGCTACTCATTCCCTTCGCGACATCCAGCGACGACAACGGGAAGTTCAACTGGTCCATGTGTGTGCTGAGAAACTCGACGAGCAGCCACAGGAAGAAGCGCCCGACCAGATAAACCTCGCTCCAGACTTCCAGGTTGTATGCCGCCGCGTGCTCATAAAAGTGACGGATCCGTGGATGAACTACATCAGGGTTAAAACTCGGCCCACGCAACGTTTCGAAATCGGGGATCAAACCCGCGGTTGCTGGAGTGCGCAATTCCAGGTGCTCAGCGTCGGCGATGCGCTGGTAGATGCCTGTCCCAATCCGTCCCTGATCGCCAAGGAAACACGAAAGCCATGGCTCGTCAGCCGGGCGCACCCGCCGTCCGGTGCTCTTGACCATCAACTCGATGCCAAGCGCCAGCACTCCGCCGAAGAACCGGTGCAGAAGGCCGGGCGATCGCCTTTCGAAGTTGTTCGATGGTCGGCTCGCAGGCATTTGTGAAATTGTGCCACTCGGCGTGGCGCTTACAAAGACACTAAAGACACTATAGTCACGAGCGGCGACTTAGTATTGAGGCCCTGTCCTGGCCCTAGGCAACGCTACTTTCGTGATACATTCACCTGCCTAGGAGAAACCATGATTCGACCTATCGCCGTCATCTTGATGCTACTCGTAGCCGCGCCAGTTCTGGCCCAGGACCCATCCAAGCTCGTCTACTACACCGGCAAGCAAATTGAGACCGACATCCGCAAAGCACCCGCCAACGAGATTGGGGAATCCGAGATCAACCTCATCGAACGCACGCCGCAGCATGCCGGAATTCTCTTGCGTCGCACCAAACCTGGCAAAGCTGAATCGCACGCCACCGAAGCCGATGTATGGTACGTGATCGATGGCGGCTGCGTCTTGACCACTGGCGGTTCGATCGTCGATGGAAAACAGACCAGCCCCGGCCAGACCCAGGGCACAGCGATCACTGGTGGCACCGACTATAAGCTCGGGAAGGGCGATTTCATGCGCATTCCTCCCGGCGTGCCGCACTGGGTCAAGAAAATCGAAGGCGGACAACTGGTCTACATCGTTGTGAAGTACGTAGACAAATAGGATTGTGTCAATAACTTTCTCTGTGGCGTCGTCCTTCGTGTAACCCTGTGTCCTCTGTGGTGAAGATTTTGTTTTTGGTCAGAAAAACGCGAAACCTACCACAGAGGACACCGAGTTTCACAGAGGAACGCCACAGAGGTCTTCTCCGTTTGGCAGAGGCTTCGTCGTAAGAACAGGCAGTCGGCGCTATTTCCGGCCTACTCTCTTTCCGCTACAATCGCTTGCCATCCAGGAGGCGCCATGCGCAAAGGGGCTTTTCTTTCGGTTGTTTTGATCTTCGCCTGCCAGTATTCCCTTTCCCAGGACCAGGACTTCAGCAAAGTCCAGATGAAGGTCACCAAGGTCAACGGCAACGTGTACATGCTGGAAGGCGCAGGCGGGAATATCGGCGCCTCAGTTGGCGAGGACGGCATTGTCATCGTCGACGACCAGTACGCGCCATTGGCGGACAAAATACGCGCCGCCCTGAAGGGCATTACCGACAAGCCGCTGCGGTTCGTTATCAACACGCATTATCACGGCGATCATACCGGCGGGAACGCGCTCTTCCAGAAAGACGCGCCCATTCTCGCGCAGGACAATGTCCGCAAGCGCATGGAGCAAGGCACGGCCGCGGGCAACCTTGGAAAGATCAGTATGCAAATGCCCGCCCAACCAAAGGAAGCGCTGCCCATCATCACCTTTGAGCACGACGTCACGGTCCACCTCAATGGCGAGGACATCCGAGCGCTGCACTTTCCCAGCGGCCATACCGACGGCGACAGCATCATTTTCTTCTCGAAGTCCAACGTCGTCCACATGGGCGACGACTTCGTGACCTACGGCTTCCCGTTTGTAGATCTCGGTGGCGGTGGCAGCGTCGAAGGCATGATTTCCGCTGTCGAGCAGGTTATGGCGCAACTCCCGCCGGACGTGAAAGTCATTCCCGGCCATGGCCCTGTCTCAAATCTGGACGACATGAAGAAATTTGTGACGATGCTGAAAGACACCTTGGCGGTGGTTGACAAAAGCATCAAGCAGGGCAAGTCTCTGGAGCAAATGCAGAAAGAAAACATCCTTGCACCGTGGGAGAAGTGGAACGGCGGCTTCCTGAAGACCGACACATGGCTGGAAACGCTCTACAACGATCTGACCGGCAAGAAAGGCGAGTTCATCAAGCACAACTAGGCGCGAGATTATGCAACGGAGCAGGTCAATTTATGTTTGAGCGCTACACCGAAAAAGCACGCCGCGTGATCTTCTTTGCGCGTTACGAAGCCAGCCAGTTTGGATCGCCGTGCATCGAGACGGAGCATTTGCTGCTGGGGCTTCTGCGGGAAAACAAGGTGATCGCGTATAAACTGCTCAAACCGGAAGCTTCCATGGAAAGCTTCCGACAGGCAATTGCGGCACACACTGCTCCGAATGTAAAGACGTCGACTTCTATCGATCTTCCTCTCAGCAATGAATGTAAGCGAGTTCTCGCATATGCCGCCGAGGAAGCTGAGCGCCTCTCCCACAAGCATATCGGCACCGAACACTTGTTCTTGGGCCTACTGCGGGAGGAAAACGGGTTTGCTGCCCACTTGCTGAAACACGCAGGCACAACTCTCGAAGAAGCACGGAATCAAATCACCACATGGCCAGCAGAACCGAGTTTTGCGATCGCTCCAAGTGGTCGTCAGGCCAGCATTCATGGGCACTCGCTTCCCTTAGAGTACGTGACAGCAAAAGCTGTTCAACTGCGTAGGTTCGCCTGGATTCGCCGCGATTGGAGGCCGCTGGATATTCTGGTCGACACCCAAGTAGGAGGTATCTGCTTCGATCTCGCGATAAAAGATAACCCGCGTTACAAGTTTGCTTCTGGTGGTTGGACGAAAGAGCCTTGCGTCATCTGCGGTTGGGAATTGAGCCCGGAAGGCGGTCCGGAGCGTACCGAGGCATTCACGAACGGTCGCCAGTGGCTTTGTGCCGAGTGCTACCACCGGTTCGTAGCCAAGAACAGCGCGGGCGCAGCTTAGCCGTGTTTGAGCCAACCGGTTGTTCCTCTGTGGCGTTTCCCCTGTGAGACTCTGTGTCATCTGTGGTGAAGATTTTGTTCTTGCTTGAAAACCCAAAAAGCTACCACATAGGAGACCCGGTCGACGCCTTCGCTGCGCTCAGTTGGTCAGGGCAGGCTCCGGCGCACCGAGGAACGCCACAAGGCAGACGTGTAACTATCTCTTACTTTCCTTCGAATGCGACTCGACCAAACGCTTGGTCATGATCAGCAGACCGAAGATCTGCGTCCATTCGGAAACGATGTTGCCGACCACCTGGCCCCATTTCGAGTTGGGATTGGAATGCGCGAACAGGAGCACCCAGATAACTCCAGTCCCCAGCAGGAACACGCTCAGTGAGTGTTCCTCGAAGAACTCCCGTAAGGGTTTCAAGTAGCGATGCGGCGGCTTACGGCTTTCTGCTGAGCCGATTTCGTACATGAATTTAGTGGCTAGAACTGTCACCACAAGTCCGGTCCAATCGGCAATCGCGTTTCCGAAGAATGAACCCCAGTGAGTGTTGGGATTGGAAAAGGCAAAGAGAATGATCCAGACAAGCAGCACGGTGCTGGAAACGATACTGAGTGAGTGGCGACGGAAGAAGCTTTTATGATGTCTCACGTCGATTCGATGAGAATGGCTGGAGAAGAGTAGCCCGCGGCTGCTTCTGGCCACAACAGCAGTGAGCGGTGAGCGATGAGCGGTAAGCAAGAAAAGAACATTCACACGTATTCGCTCATTGCTCTGCTCACCTCTTGGGACGGACAGGAATATCCGATCCACACAAAATAAAAAGTCCGGCTGGTTGGCCGGACTTTCTACCTTTCAGGTGCGGCAGCGTTGTGCTTGCCGGAAATTATTTGGTTTCGTTACCAGGTGTGGCGGTGAACTCTTTCGATTTCGCGATCGGACGCGCTGCCCGATTGACCAGCGTTGGTGCACCTGCGGCGGCGCCGTAACGCTCCATGAGCATCGGGACCATCGCGCCTTCGGCTTCCTTGGTGAAGGTGAGTTTGCCTTCGCCATTCAAGTCAACTCGAACGAAATCGCCGAGATGAATCTGACCGGTAGCCACCAGATTCGCCAGCGGGAAAACCAAATGGCGCTCGATCGCCCGCTTCAAGTGCCGTGCCCCATAGCGTGCGTCGGTTCCTTCGTGCAGCAAGTAGCTTTTCACTTTCGGCGTGCACGAGAACACGAACTGGTTCGCAGCTGATGCCATCAGCACTCGCTGTTGCACCATGCCGAGCTCGATTTCCAGAATCTGCTGCAGGTGCTCAGGCCGGAGGGTCTTGAACACGACCACCTTGTCGATGCGGTTCATGAACTCGGGCGTGAACTTCCGACGTGCAGCTTCGACGGCAGTCCGGTCGATCTTGTCGTCCAGGCTGTCATCAACCGCGGCGATCTTCGGAGCAAATCCGAGCCCGCCATCGACGAGGCTGCTCATCTCACCTGCCCCCAGGTTCGAGGTCATGATGATGATGCACTGCGAGAGATCAACCCGGCGGTTGTCACCGAGAGTGAGCGTGGCCTTATCAAGGATTCCGAGCAGTAGCTGCCAGAGAGCGTCGGACGCCTTCTCGATTTCGTCAAACAGCAGGATGGACAGCTTGAGCTTGTCCGTGTGCCACTGGTTGAGCGCCTCCTGCGTAAGCAGGGGGTGAGTCTCGCGGTGACCGAGGTAGCCGGGAGGCGAGCCGATCAGTTTTGCGATCTCGTGCGAGTGCTGGAACTCAGCACAATCAATCTTGATGCAGGCGCGGGCGTCGCCAAACAGCGATTCCGCGAGAGCTTCAACGACGCGGGTCTTTCCGGATCCGGTGGGTCCCAGAAACAGCAGATTTCCAACTGGACGCCCGGGGGGATTCAGGCCGGCGAGGAACATCTGGTAAATCTCGACCACTTTCTCGACTGCGGCATCCTGACCGACAATCTTGCGGCGAAGTCCACCTTCGAAGTCACGGGCATCCGCGCTGCGGCGGTTGGGGTCGAGAACCATACTGGCTGTCGTCTTCATAGTCTCTTTAACACCTGTTCTACAGGTTGTCGGGCCAGTGCCAGGGGCCTTGGCCTCGGTCTCCGGAGTGACAAATTTTGTCACTTGTTGCCAGTGCAGCTTTCGCCAGTTAACTGAGCAAGCATTTCGCCATCTCCGTCCAGTCCGTTCAACCTTCTTTCTAAACGGATTAGATGCCCCTAATGTGTCGTGGAAGTCACTTACATCTCCAAGTGAAATCGTGTAAACGGAAATGTTTTGCGCATGCAGCCGTGGCGAGGTGCACCCAAATTCCTCTTGCCATGATCCTCAACTACCTGCCGACCGTGACCGCCCGTAACTGGCAAGCAGAATTCCGCATCAGTAGCATCGAGAAAAACGATGTCTCTGGAGTGAAACTTGCGTAATCACCAGTCGAAAACAATCTTGTTTGCAGCAATTTTGGCAGTTGCAGTCGCCGTCATTGGCTTTCGAACTGTAGATGCCGCGCAACCGCGTAACGCGAAAGTGATACCCGCCAGTGCGACGCTCCCGACTTCGGCACCCACAACGCCGAAGGTCCCCACTCCAGGCACGGCATTCTATCAGGCGAAACGCGGCGATACGGTAATTTCTGTAGCCCGCAAGTATCTGGGCCAGACTTCCTACCTGACCTCGAGCGAATTGGCCACCGCTATGCGCGCCGCCAATCCTGACTTGAAAGGCGCATTTGTAAAATCCGGCCAGGAAATTACGATTCCTGGAATCCTGGATGCGCCGATCGTCGAGAAGTCAGTTCCTGTAGCCAAGGACTTCGAGGTCCGCGCCATTTACCTTACCGGGCTCATGGCGGGTAGCGATCATGGAATCCAGATCGTGAAGCGTTGGCGCGAAGCTGGCGGGAACTCCGTAGTCTTCGATATCAAGGACAGCGACGGAACGGTAAATATTCCCTTTGAGCACCCGTTGCTGGGAGCCCACAAAACCTACATTCGCGACCTGCCCAAGTACACGCATTTCCTGCATTCGCAAGGAATGCATGCGATAGCTCGAATTGCAATTTTCCGCGACGAGCGGCTGGTGGTTTCGCATCCTGAACTGGCAGTCAAGTCGAAGAAGACCGGCCAGTCCTGGCGTGAGAACGGAAAGCTGGTTTGGACGGATCCTTCGCGGATCGACGTCCAGGAATACGACATTGCGCTGTCGCAAGCAGCCATCGCCGGTGGGGCCGACGAGATCCAGTTCGACTACGTCCGCTTCCCTGCGGAAGGCGATCAGAAGGATGCCAGCTTCGCTTTCCAGAAATCACATCCAGAGTGGCAGCGCGCCGATGTCATTGCTGATTTTCTGCAGCGCGCCTACACCTCCATCCACCCGAAGGGCGTGCTGCTCTCGCTCGATGTTTTCGGTGTGATGGCATGGCAGCGGCAGGTTGATCTCTCGCACACCGGGCAGGACATCGTTCGCATGGCCAAGTTTTGCGATGTGCTCTCGCCCATGATCTACCCCTCGCACTTCTTTGGCATGGACAACATTGCGCATCCCGGAGATGAACCGGAGCATTTCATTGGCGAATCCATGGATCGGTTCCAACTGATAACCAAAGGTAGCGGCGTGGTGCTGCGTCCGTGGCTGCAGGCCTTCGCGTGGCGGACGAAAACCTACTCGCCCAAGTACATTGAAGTGCAGGTGCTGACCTCCAAGAACAAAGGCGGGATCGGATTCCTTTTCTGGAATGCCAACAACGATTACAGCAAGCCTTACGCCGCCATGCCGGAGATGAAATCCAGCAAAGGCCAATACTTCCGAGGAGACGAAGTTCCGCCAGTGCTGAAGGCGAAGTTGGAAGCGCCGGTGAGTTCCTCACGAGATTGATTCCGTCGCACGTGGGTTAGCGTTCAACTGAAATGCAAGACGCATAAGGCTACCGGACTGATATCCTGCCCCGGAGCCATCTTATGCCTACTGCTGCCGCGGATTCCGCTGGGGTACTGACGGAACTGGGCCTCGCGGTTTTGGGTTTGGCGATTCTCGCCAGGCTCGCCAGCCGCTGGGGCTTCTCGGCCATTCCTCTTTACCTAGTCGCCGGGCTTGCGTTCGGAAACGGCGGACTCGCGCCTTTGAATCTCACGTCCAATTTCATCCACATTGGTGCAGAGATCGGTGTCCTCTTACTTTTGTTCATGCTGGGCTTGGAATATGGCAGCCAGGAACTCAAGGCAAATTTGCGGACCGGGCTTCCGGCGGGAGTGGCAGACTTCGTCCTCAACTTCACCCCTGGACTTTGCGCCGGACTGCTGCTTGGCTGGCGGGTACTGCCGAGCGTACTGTTGGGGGGGGTCACTTACATCTCGTCGTCGGGCGTGATCGTCAAAGTCATATCCGAACTCCGTCGGGCTGAGAATCCCGAAACCCCGACGGTGCTCTCGATCCTTGTCATTGAAGATCTTGCCATGGCGATATACCTGCCCCTCGTTGGCGTTGTTATTTCCGGGGGCGGGCTTACAAAAATCGCATTGTCCGTGGGCATTGCTTTGGCCGCGGTTGCGATAGCCCTCTCGGCAGCCCTTCGCTTCGGTCCTCGCATCAGCCGGTTTGCGGCTCACGAATCCGACGAAATTCTGGTTTTAACGGTATTCGGAACAGTCCTGCTGATCTCGGGCGTCGCACAAAGGTTTCAGGTGTCTGCCGGCATCGGTGCTTTCCTGGTCGGGATTGCGTTGTCAGGCCCTGTAGCTGAGCAATCGCACAGGCTACTGAGCCCGTTACGTGACCTTTTCGCTGCTGCGTTCTTCTTCTTTTTTGGGCTTGAAATCGACCCAGCTTCGCTCCTTCCCGCTTTGCCACTGGCCATCCTTTTGGGTGTGGTAACGGCAGCAACCAAAGTCGCAACTGGGTACTGGGCAACGAGCAGACTTGGGCCGGGAACGGCGCCGCGTTGGCGTGCTGGATTGGAACTAATTCCCCGGGGAGAGTTCTCAATCGTGATTGCAGGATTCGGCGTCGCAATCGAACCGCGCTTGGGCCCGCTTTCGGCCGCGTACGTCCTGTTTCTGGCGCTCGCTGGACCCCTGCTTGCGCGTGCAGCCAAATGACCAATCACGCGTTCCGCTTCTTGCGCTCTAGCTCCGCCTTGCGGAGTTCACGGCGATGGCCTGCATCTTCATAACGTCGCTTCTGCTCGTCGGTTTCGGGAATGACGGGCGCGACTTTGAGATGACGCCCTGCTGCATCCACGGCAACAAATGTCAGATACGCCGAGCTCACGAGCCGGGATTCATCCGATAAGTAGTTCTCCACCCACGCGCTAACTCCAACTTCCATCGATGTATTGAAGACGCGATTCACCGAGGACCGCAAGACGACCATGTCGCCCACGTGCACCGGCGTGTGAAAGTCCATGTGATCGATGGACGCAGTAACCACGTAGTTGCGGCTGTGGCGATGTGCGGCCAGCGCCCCCGCCATATCGATCCAATGCATCAGACGTCCGCCGAGGAGGGCGCCAAGCGGATTAGCGTCGTTGGGCAGAACAATCTCGATCATCTCGGACTGCGAATCGGCTACCGGGCGGGGAATGAGGGCTTTCTCGTTCATAGTTCAAGCTTTGCGCCTGCAAGGGCGCCGGTCAAGTCTAAAGAAATCGAAAACCTTTACCACAGAGGACACTGAGGATCACAGAGGAGCGCCACAGAGGATTTCGTGGAAGCACTACGGTCGAACCGCCCACGCCAGACCGTCCGGCTCAGCTCCGACATCGATGTGCCCCGTAACTTCAAACGTCTTCAGATCCACGATCGCAAGGTAGTTATCGGGCGTGCATGCCACGAACACGCGTTCGCCGAGCGGATCCATCAAGATCCCCGCAGCTCCGTGGCCGACGGCGACGCGTTTGTATTCCTTTCGCGAAGCCACGTCATACACGACGACTTCTCCACCACGAAGGCTGGTGATGAACACAAGCTTTCCATCGGGGGTGAACTTCAATCGATTGGAGGCAGGAATTTTCGCGTCGATGGTGGCAATAACCTGCTTGCTCGCGAGATCAATCACTGACAGTCTTCCGTCCTGTGCATTGGCGGTCCACAACTCACGGCCGTCGGGAGAGATGTCAAAACCCTCGTCCCCTCTGCCAACCGTGATGAGCGTCTGACTCCAGTCCATGCCTTGCGGAACTGCAACGGGCGGACTCTGCTGGCCGGTTTGACGGCTCGGTGGAGGCGCCGTTGCGGGCACCGCACCCGCTTCCAACACGCTCACCGTCCCGGAAGTCACATTTGTCGTATAGATCTTCTTCTCATCCGCGGTGACATACAGCATGTGGGTGCGGTTCTGGCCGGTGCCCATGATGCGATCAATGCTGTTGGTGGAGGGATTGAACCGGGCCACCGCCTTCGCGCCTTCGGCTGTGAACCAGATATTCCCTCCTGCGACAGCAAGGCCGTGAGGCCCGTTCAATGCTCCCGTATCAATGTCGGGCAGCGCTTTCTGCGCGACGAGGTCGAGAACTGACAGCGTGTGGTATCGGCCAAAACCATAGATCGATACGTATGCCTTCGTGCCATCCGTCGAGGCAATCACTTCGTGCGGATCGGGGCCGACCGGCAACCGCGCAATCACCTTCAGCGTCGTTGGGTCGACGACGGCTAGCGTGTGGTCGTGCTTGGAAAGCGCCAACAAGGTGCGCTGAGGTGTCGTCTGTGCCGCGGTTCCTACGACAACCGACAAAAAGGCAATCAGTACTGCCGCAATTAATTCGGATTTCTGTCGCAATGGTGGTCGCTCCTGATGCCGTGAATGGAACCTCGAGCAAGCCGCTATAAAGAGGGTCACGAGTTTACTCGTGCTGTTCAGTTGCCGAACGGGAAGGGCACGAGTTCACTCGTGCCGCCTAGCCGTTCAAATCGGTCGCGCTTCAGCGCCTGCGGGCGGCTTGCATTCTGCTTTTCCGTACCGAAGACTCCTTCAGCCGCTCTTAGGACGCGCTCCGCTCCAGGTATGTGCGCAAAAAACATTCCGCGAGCTTCTGAATCCGAGGACTAGAATGCGGTGCCGTCCAGCACGACAGAATTCGATCGTATTCCAGATTTCCATACGCGACCGGAAGATGCTTTGCCTCAAGCACAAACTGCAACTGGAGGCGATCCACCGAATGCCTGCTCACAATGAATCGCACAGCATCAGCAACCCTGTCCCCGGGCAACCGAGGGCACGCGTAAGCATACCCTAGATTGCAGGACTCGAGTTCCGCCGCCCCAAGCTGAACCAGCTCGCCTCCAGGCGCTGCACAGGTTCCTCGCCAGGCCGCGCCCAAAGGCAGGCGCGCAGGATGAGGCAAGGCAATGTTGTCAGCACGATCGCTGGGCGAAAAGAAGGGACAGGCCACGTTGAATCCTCGAGGCATTCTACTCACTCCTGAAACGGCTTCCTAGCACAGGATTTCCACCGCGACTCGATTACGTTCGGACGTCGACACACCCCGCTACGAGTCTGCTAGATTGCTCTTTATGGATCGCATCACTACCCTGCAGGAAATCCTCGCCCAAGATCCGAATAATGTCCTCGCCCGGTACGGACTCGCGATGGAGTTTGCGAATTCCGGCCACACGGATCAAGCACTGGAGGAATTCAGAAAGTTGTTAGCGACGAATCCGGATTATCCTGCCGCCTATTTCATGTCGGCGCAGACTCTGGTGAAGGCAAACCGCGTGGATGAAGCGAAGAAGATGCTGGTGAACGGAATCGCCGCCGCCCAGCGCAAGCGGGACTCTCATGCCGCATCCGAGATGCAGGGAATGTTGGAGGAACTGGGGTAGGCTCTTGGCTCTTGGCTCTTGGCTCTTGGCTTTCGGCTTTTGGCTCTTGGCTCTTGGTCGTTGGTCGTTGGTCGTTGGTCGTTGGTCGTTGGTCGTTGGTCGTTGGTCGTTGAAGTAGGCTAGTGCTCTCGACGGCAGGGCAACAGAATATTTCGACTCGGCGTCGTACTCAATGCTCACTGCTCGATGCTCGCCGCTCACTGCTCACCGCTTTGTTACACCCACCCGCCATCCACAATGAAGTTCTGGCCGGTGATGCTCCCGCTGTCGTCGGCGGCGAGGAACAGCACTAGGCGCGCCACATCTTCGGGCAGTAGCTCGCGTTTCAACGCCTGCGCCTTCATCACTTCGGCGAGGTACTCAGGCGTAAACCAAAGCTTCCGCTGCCGCTCGGTCATGATTGCGCCTGGCAGCACGCAGTTCACACGAATGTTGGCTTCGCCAAGTTCACGTGACAACGTTCTCGTCAGGCCTACAATACCTGCCTTCGCCGTGACGTACGCGGGTAACCCGGTCGAAGGAATGATCCATGAGATCGAACTCATGTTAATGATGGATCCGCCACCTTCTCGAGTCATACCCGGTACCACCGCTTGCGTCGCGAAGAATTGATGACGCAGATTGACGGCCATCCGCTCGTCCCAATATTCGGGACTGATTTCTGACGTTTTGTGGCGGTCGTCTCGTGCCGCATTGTTCACCAGCACGTTTACGGGACCCAGTTTGCTATCAATCTGGTGAATGGCGCTGCGCAAAGTTGCGATGTCAGTGAGATCGCATTTCAGAAATAAAGGAGCATGTTTCGCACCCCTACTGCTCTCGATCAACTGGGTTGCGGCCGATTCATCCAGATCGAGAAAAGCGACGCGCGAGCCCTGTGCCGCAAAATGTTCTACCATCGACGCGCCGATCCCTGTTGCGCCGCCCGTGATCAAGACAACCTTGTCCTGCAAGCTGGGGTATTGCGCATACCTCCCAGTTTTCGACATGCGGTTCCCCTCTGCCACTCACAATTTGCCGCGAAGATTCCGTTTCATACCCCACTCCACCACACCTGGGAGCAACTGGTACAGCTTGATCACGGGATGCATGAACCACGGCACCACCACTTCACGCTTGCCTTTCAGATAGCCCTGCAGGGTGGCTCGGGCAACGCGTTCGACAGAAATGCCGCGCACAGACTTGGGTCGTACCGCCTTGTAGTCCTCACCTTTGATCGCGTTGACGCCAAAGTCCGTGCGCACATATCCCGGACAGACCGTGAGTACGTTGATCCCTGCACCCGCCAGTTCCATCCGGGCAGCTTTGCCGATTGCATTCATCGCGAACTTCGTACCGCTGTAGATCGGATGAAACGGCAACGGAATGTGGCCAGCAACGCTGGAAATATTGATGATCGCGCCGCCGCCTTGCTGTCGCATGACCGGAATGATCGCCTTCATGCCTTCGAGTGCGCCAAAGAGGTTCGTGTCGAACACCTCGCGGACATCGGCCATGGTGACTCCGTCGAGAGAGGTCAAAATGCCTCGTCCCGCGTTGTTCACCCAGATATCAATTTTCTGGAAGTGATGGAGCGTGAGACCGATTGCTCGGTCGATTTCTTCGCGATGGCGCACGTCGCAAGCCAGCGCCATGGTTTGGCCCGCGAAGCCGATGCGCGCGCGCGCTGCCTCGGCACGGCCTGAGTCGCGTGACAGGAGCGCCACTCGCGCCCCATTCTCGGCAAAGAGCTTCGCAATCGCGTCGCCGATCCCCATCGACGCGCCAGTAACGACTGCAACTTTTCCCGCGAGCGTTTGCTCTGGCACGCATCAACTCCTTTCCAGCGCGGCTTCAAATGCGTCAAGCGATAATGACCGCAGCAGGTTGCGGCGCATGCCGCGTTCGACATCACCGAGTTTGTCCGTCGCGGTCGTCAGCCACTCAAAATTCGCGGACTGGGCTAGATTCTGCAATTCGCTTGCGATATCAGTATTGCGGACCAATTGCGGAGAGCCGGATTCGAGAAACATCAGATCCTGTAGCAATGAATAGGTACAGCGTAAGAGTGTTTCCGTCTTCTGTCGCCCTTCGGCGCCGGCGCGATAGGTCTCCGTCATTTTGAAAAGATCGCTGTGCTCGCTCGATCGCAGTGCCGTGCGCAGGATTGTGAGGGCATGCTCCCGCGCCTGACTGTAAGCAGCGAGATCAAAGCTGCGGGCGCGCCCAACGGCACCCTCTGAGAGCCGGGCAACCAGAGCTCGCTGCGCCGGCTTCCACTCCGGCTGGTGCTTCGTCAGATATTGCTCGATTTCCTCGGTTAGCAAACACCGCAGTGGCAGCACCATGCAGCGCGAACGGATCGTTGGCAGCAGTTCACCCGCATTTTCGGCCAGCAAAAAGATCGTCGCGAACTCCGGCGGCTCTTCCAAAACCTTGAGCAGCGAGTTGGCGGCCTCTTTCATGAATGCCGACTCGGTGAAGATGAACACGCGTTCCCGTCCTTCTGACGGGCGGAAGTAAATGTGCTCGATGACGCGGCGCACTTGGTCCACCTTGATCATCATCTGGGGCGGATCGGGCGGAATGACCAGAACGTCCGGATGCGTTTGCACAAAGAGTCGCGTTTCCTTCTTTTCGGTTTCTTTCAGTGAGTCGCGCGTTTCCACCGCCTCGGCGCAACGCGCATCAAGGTCTTGCGCCTCGGCAATGCGCACGCAATTCGAGCAGCGCCCGCAAAAGTCGGGTAGGCCGTCTGTAGTTGGCCGCTCCAGGCAATTCATGGCGCGAGCGAGCATCGTCGTCAGCGTGTACTTGCCCGAACCGTTTGGCCCCGAGAGGATGACGCCGTGCGGAAAGCGGTCGCGCGCCAACATCTCCCGCAGGCGGTGCACAACGTCGGCGTTTCCGTGAAACTCAGAAAATCCCATATGGCTTCTACTATCCTCGCGAGATCGCCCACTTCACCGGAGTACCCGCACCTCCAAGTCCGCGGAGTTCTATGGCTCCATCTACCACTCTGGCGCGATACTTATTCCCGTTTACTTCCATGCGACCGAACCGCTTGAGTTCATCCGGTGGAAGTTTGATGCGAATGGTGTATGTGTTCTGACTTTGCGGCGAATACCAGCCTTCGTAACCATTCGCCGACTTGATGATTGCGACCAGCGGCGACTCAAATCGGAACGTTGAGATCGGCAATGCGGGCGCAAGGGCAATTCCGGTTTCCGTGAACTCCAATCCAAGCAGCTTAGTCACCGAGTACAGCGGACATGCATGGGTGTGCATGTTGAAAACTGGGAAATCGGTCCACCCGAACGGCTTGCCGCCTGTAGTTTCGCCAGGATGCTTGCTGCTGGCGGAGTTTAGGACATCTGGCCCGCTCCAGGTTCCGTACCAGACCTGCGGATAAACTTCAGCATGTCGCGCAAATGAATTCTTCTTCCACTCATCCCACGCCATTGCCGGATCAACTTTGGCCAAGGCCCAGATGAGGGTCTGGTTCAGCGATGGCCAGACGCCGCCCGCAATCGATGTCCCCGGCTCTGTCGGCCAAACGCCATGCGTGACGCGATCGGGGCTATCGTTCATTTGCACCGCCCCAATCGGTGACACACGCCGCAACTGCTGATCCAAGTTTTGAACCAGGGTGCGGATTTGTTCTTGCGACGCAGTTGCGCCGATGATCGTCCACGGCTGTGGTTCGAGCCAGAGACCCTTTTCTCCCAACCAGCCGTTTGTCGGACCAAGCCATGCACGTTTGAACCAATTTCCATTCCATTGCGCGCGAACCGCAGCACGGTGTTCCTCCGCTTTACGTTTGATCGGCGTCGTGATCCGCTCGTCGTCGCCCGCATACGCGAGCAGGCGCGCATAGTAATCGAAGACGTACGCTGCCATCGCGGAATTGACGACGCTCTCGCCCTTTTCCAGGCACTCCTTCACGTCATTGGCAGGCACCCATGCCTGGACAAGGGCATCGTTCCAATCATCCTGCAACATGCGCATCAAGCCGTGCTCGCCAGTTTTGACATCGTCCGTTAAGTGCTTGTAGCAGCGGGCCAGCAGACTGCGTACGGATGCACGATTGGCTCCTTCCCAATGCGCCGCTTTGGCCGCGCCTCCGTACGCCGTGACGACATCAGAGTCCAAAAAACGCACGTCGCGGGTCGCGAGGACGTACTCACTCACTACCCACAGCAGCCACATGGGCATGTCGCTGGAGTTGTCGCTAACCGTCGGCATTGGCATGCCGTGGCCCACAATTCCGTACGGAATCGATCCGTCCGGGCGCACTTCTTTGAGTGTGTGTCGGAGCACTTCCCTCACCAGTCGCGGTTCGGTGAACAGAAACGGCAGGGCGTGCTGCAGCGGATCGCGCGCGGCGCCCTGGAATCCCATCACGTACTGATAAATGCTGGCCTGCGACACGATGTGTTCGTGGAAGAAGTCGTCGTAGCTGAACCCGCTACGCAGTGAGTAGTAGTTCCAAGCAGTTTCGCGCTCGACCCAAGGCTCGTCTGGCACGCTGAACTGCAGCGCATTCTTCTTCCACTGCGCGCACGAATCCCGCAGCGCAGTGGCCGCGCTCTGCCGATATTTGGCAATCAGCGCGTCGAGATCGAACCCCGAAGTCATGTAGCCGTACAGGAAAGTGAGCGTCTTGCTCTCGCCGGGCTTGAGCGTGAACTTGCGTTCGAGCAGGAGTGCGCTGTCCGGTCCGGCGGAGTCGAGGTCTCCGTCCAATTCGGTTCGCAGGCCGTCCGGCTTTGCAACTCCTCCCTGGCCAAAAAACTTCTTTCCGTTCGTTGACATCGCATCCGCAGGCGCATCGAGAGAAACCAGGAATGTCGATGGCGGATTCAGATCGTCGAAAACTGCGCTGTTGGGCAGGTCCTTCTCGGGTGGTGCCAGAAACGGGTTGGGATTCTTTTCAAGATATGCGACCACCCCTTGGAACTGCCTCTCTTCGGCGGGATCGCGTCCATCGAAGTCTTTCTTCTCGATCAGGACCGCTCCATCCGATGTCTTCTTGAACGAATGCGAGAATCTCGCTCCGAGATCGCGGCGGAGTTCATGCATTCTCTTTCCACCAAACTGCTCCATGAACGACCGGAACGAGAATTGATAGAGTTGGCAGCCCCAGTACTCGATCCAGCGGATTCCTCTCGCTTCAGCAGCTCCAGGGTGGTTGGTGATAGTAACTTGCGAAAGCAGCACCGGGTCGTCCCCGAACGGTGCGAAGATAACCTGATTAACCTCGTACCTGCTGCTGACAACCTTCTTCCGGAAATATCCCGCTCCGAAAATCCGATCGGACCATCTCGGATCTGTTTCACCATAGGTACTCAGCTTGACCATGCCATCAGTGAAATATCCGAATCCTCCCGCAAACCACCCGCGCTCGGGCGCGTAATCGTTGAGGAATTTCGGCGCGCCTTCATCCTGGCGGACACGAACATGACCGTAGTTCGAGGCCACCGCGGTAATGCGATCGTTTCCTACCTGGAAAACGTGTTCCGTCGAGGTCAATACTCCGGGATTGACCTGCGTCACCGCCTTGGGATCAGACGTCTGGTCACACGCATAGTGAAACGCAGGCAGCCCGAATTCATCTTCAATCCACTTGCCGAAATATCCTGACCCGTAGGAACTGTCCGCTACAGCCGCGTTCTGCCGGGCAGCCTGCGCCAGCATCCACGCCTTAGGTTTCGTCTTGAGCGCCGCCGCCGCCAATGCAGCGTTCGAGAGGAACTGCCTGCGATCAACCGGCATTCCGCGTCCTCCTGGGCTCGACAGGAACGTTCATTCGTGCAAGCACGAGGTCGACAATCTTCCCATGCGTTTGTTCCGCACTGCCGCGTGCGTCTACCAGCAACACCCGTTGCGGTTCGCGCTTCGCAATCTCCAGGTATGCGTTGTGAACTCGCGTGAAGAACGCCCGGTTCTCGCTCTCAAAGCGGCTCTCGTCGGCAATATCGGGACTTCTATCGCGATTCCTGCGCCGCGCCCGCTCCACGCTCGAACCCACATCAGAATCCATCAGGATTGTGAGGTCAGGCTGCAGCCCTCCGCACAGAATTCGATGCAGGTCCAGAATAGCGGCGCTTCCGAGTTTCCTTCCTCCGCCCTGGTAGGCTTCACTCGAATCGGTGAAACGATCGCAAAGCACAACCTGGCCAGCAGCAAGAGCAGGCAGAATAACCTCACGCAAGTGCTGCGCGCGTGAAGCGAACATAAGCGCAAGTTCCGCGTGAGGATCCAGTCCTGCCGTTCGCACGTCGAGCAGCAATTGGCGAATTCGTTCTCCGGTTGCAGTCCCGCCGGGCTCGCGAGTTGCCACAATTTCCACACCGCGGCTGCGAAGCACCACGGCTAATCGTTCCAACTGCGTACTTTTCCCGCAGCCGTCGAGCCCTTCGAAGGTGATAAACGTTCCGCGCCTCGAACTCACGGACTCGATAATACCAGCACGAATCGTAGCCCGCGCGCGCCCCAAACGTGTACTACACAGGCGGTATCCGAGTGGCGAAGCTACATCGCCACTGCTATATTCAAACGTTTGAGTAAGGCCGCTCCAGGAGATCAAGTGACCCAGGCACGTCTCGCTGCAATCCTTCTGTTTGTTTCCACGTTTTCAGTCCTAGCCACCGCTGCCGCGGCTCCCAACATTAATCTTTCCGTGGACGCCACCGACGCCCCGCAAAAGATATTTCATTCGCAGCTCACGATCCCTGCCAGCCCCGGAACGCTTACCCTTTACTATCCAAAATGGATTCCCGGCGAACACGCGCCCAGTGGTCCAATAATCGACACCGCCGGGATCAAGTTCACCGGTAATGGGCAGATCCTCAAATGGCGGCGCTCGCTCGACGACGGCTGGACTTTTAACGTCGAAGTCCCGCCCGGCGTAAACGAGATCCACGCGACTCTAGACTTTCTCTCGGAGACTCAGGAAGAAGGAGCCTATACCTCCGGCCGTTCCGCCACTGCAAAACTGGCGGTGATTAGTTGGAACCAATTGCTGCTGTATCCCAAGGGATGGACGGCAGATCAGATCAACTTCACGGCGTCACTCCGCGTACCCGCGGGCTGGAAAGTCGGGACGCCTCTGCCGGTGGTCTCGCAAAGCGGCGACGAGATTCACTTCAGCACGACTTCGCTTTACACGTTGATTGATTCCCCAGTGCTCACGGGTGAATACCTGAAAGCCGTTCCCCTCAACCAGGGACAGACTCCGCCGGTGGAACTCGACGTCGCCGCTGATAGCGCGGGGGCGCTCGAGCCGCCTTCCGATGTTTGGGACAACTACCGCAACGTGGTTAAGCAGGCGACCACTCTATTCGGAGCGACTCATTATCGCGACTATCACTTCCTCTACACGCTCAGTGACCACGTCGCGCATTTCGGACTGGAACACCATGAGTCCAATGACAGCCGCAGCGATGAACGCACCTTGATCGATCCCCAGCTACGCGTGTTGCACGGGGCGTTGCTCACGCATGAATACGTGCACTCGTGGAATGGAAAGTACCGGCGCCCCGCAGACCTGACCACCCCCGATTACGAACAGAACATGCGTGACGATCTGCTATGGGTTTACGAGGGCCTAACTGAGTATCTGGGCGACCTGCTGGCGGCGCGCAGCGGAATTTGGACACCTGACCAGTACCGGGGAAACCTGGCCCACGTTGCCGCAATGTTGGATCATCACACGGGGCGCGTGTGGAGCAACCTGCAAGACACCGCGGACTTTGCTCCCGAACTCTACTTCGCTCCTCATCAGTGGGAGTCGTGGCGCCGAAGCACGGATTTCTATGAGGAAGGTGAACTCGACTGGCTGTGGGCCGACACCATCATTCGCGAGCAGTCCAAGGGCAAGAAGTCGATCGACGATTTCTGCCACCTCTTCCACGGCGCTCCCAGTACCCCGCCCATGGTGAAGACCTATACCTTCGATGACGTCGTGAATGCCCTTAACCAGATTGTCCCCTATGATTGGCGTGGTTTCTGGACGCAACGCCTCACCACTCACGACGCGCATGCTCCATTTGGTGGCATCGAAGGCAGCGGTTGGAAAGTGGTGTACGACGAGACTCGGAGCGAGATGATCCGCGCCCGCGAAGAGGACTACCGCGAGATTGACGCCTCTTATTCGATCGGGCTGCTCATCAAAGAAGACGGCGAGGTTATCGACGCTGTCGAGGGCATGCCATCCGCGCGAGCGGGGATTGGTCCAGCAATGAAAGTTGTCGCGGTGAATGGCCGTCGATTCACTCCGCAGGTCCTCCGCGATGCCCTGGCTGCTGGCAAGAACAGCAAAGAACCGCTGCAGCTGCTCGTGGAAAATACCGACTACTTCCGGACCTTTAGTCTGGATTATCACGAGGGCGAAAAATATCCGCACCTGGTTCGCGACGAGAGTAAGCCGGACTTGCTGACCGACATTGTGCGGGCACACTAGGGCCAGTCCTCAAGTCAAAAGAGGCCGTTAGGCGGATTCGTCCACCCCTTCGAACAGATCCGTTTCCTGTCGAATAGGTCCGCCTTTGACGGACGCCGCGAGGTGAAATAATTCTGTCTCGCTCCGATTTCGCACGTTGTCCTCGAACAGCGGGAACAGCGGTGCCTGCGAAGTGTGCGCTTTGAACGCCGCCGCCTTCTTTTCAAAATGCGCTTTCACGTCGATGTTGGCCGAGGACGGTGCCAGCGTGATCGGCTGACGCCCAGGAATCACGAAATCAGCAGTGCCGTAGTACAGCTTCTGCGTGCGATGTGGCTCTATTTTTGAATCCAACTGATCGGCATACCGATTGTTCCTACCAGCCCACTGGAAGGCCAACGAGGCGAACATGCCCGCCATGCCGTGGTCCGGATGTCCGGTGACACCGCCGTCTGCGCCAAAAGTCATCAGCACCTGTGGTCGAAAGCGTCGGATCTCCAAGGTCAAGGTATAGACGACGCGATTGAGGTTCTGAAGATAAAGCTGACCATCCGGGTAGTCGAAAATGACCGGACGGCTGACTCTCAAAATTTCGCAAGCGGCGGCAAACTCCTTTTTACGCATTTCCGCCAATTCAGGGTCGCTTTTTGCCCCGCCGCGATGGGTGGCCGCCTGCCCTGGTGTCAGGCATACCACGCTGGTTTCAGCCCCGGCGGCACGATATTTCAGCAGCGTTCCTCCGAAGCCCCCGGCCTCATCGTCGGGATGCGCAGTTACGCACATGAGTCTTAACATGCCGAGATTGTAATGGATGGGAGCGTGCCAGCACGGCTGCCCATCTTCCTTGTGCAGGGCATTTCACACCAGGACGCAAACTTCTGCGTTGCAGAAAAAGCTTCGTCTCAGACGGCATCCAACATAGAATGAGGGAACTCCCGGGCCCATGCATGTTCTGATCACGTCCGACACGCTGAATGGCAATTGGACTTACACCCGTGAACTTGTGTCCGGGCTGATTACGCGGGGGTTTCGTGTCACTCTGGTGAGTTTTGGCGGTATTCCTCTGCCTGAGCAGACTGCCTGGATGGACCGCCTCTACGGGCTTACATACCATCCAACCGCTTTCCGTCTCGACTGGATGGAAGAAGGCCAGCATGATTTCGCGGACGCATCCGATTATCTCTGTGCCGTGATCGAAGATGCGAAGCCTGATGTTTTCCATTCCAACCATCTCTGCTATGGCGCTTTGCCGGTGGACATTCCGCGTGTGGTGGTCGCGCACGGTGATCTGATCACGTGGTGGAAGGCCGTGCACGGACGCGAGCCCAAGCCGAGCCCATGGTTGCGGTGGTATCGCCAGACAATTTCTGATGGCATCGCGGCTTCGTCGGCTGTGATCGCGCCCAACGAGTGGCTGCTGAATTCCATGCGCGCTTGCTATGGTCCGGGGGCGCGAGAGCAGGTGATTCATCACGGCCGCAATCCCATCTTTTTTAATCCCTATACCTCGAAAGAAGACTCGGTGCTCGCCGTAGGGCGTGTGATCGATCCCGCTAAGCAGGTCGCGCTTCTGACGCAGCAAATTTATCCCTTTCCAGTGTGCATCGTCGGCGACGAAGAGCCTCCGGCGAACATTTCCGTCCGAACCGACGTTCGCTTTCAGGATGGCAATGGGGGCGTTGCCTTGCGAGGCGCGCAGTCTGAAGCCCAGATGCGCTTGCTCTACAGCAAAGCTGGAATATTCGCCGGAACGTCGCGATACGAGGTTTCTGGGATGAACATTCTAGAAGCTGCGCTGTCGCGCTGTGCGTTGGTGCTGAACGACATTCCACCTTTCCGCGAGTTGTGGGAGAATGCGGCACTATATTTCTCCACGAACGATGCCCAGAGCCTGGCTGATACGATTCGCGTCCTCAACGAAGACCCCCAACTGCGTCGCAATTTCGCCAACCGTGCGTTCCAACGCGCCCGCGAATCCTTCAACGCTCACCGCATGACTGACAACTATGTGCAGCTGTACCACACCGTGATCGCAAAGAAAGCCGCCGCGGCGTAGGTTGCTTCGACAAAGAAATATTGCACCCTGGTAGCTACATAAAAGCCCGGCAAATAGTTTCAGGACACCATCATTTATGCAGCCGCAAAGCGGCGCAAGAATAAAGCCCACGGCGTAAGCCGTGGGAAAAGCGCAACCTCGCTGGAGCCCCGAAGGGGCGGAAGAACGCTGCAGTGCAAATTCAACCGCATTTTCCACCGGGCGCTCTCAGATCGCGTCCTGCTGGCATTGATCGCATGACCATTGGTATCTTCATAGGCGACACATATTAGGGAGGAAGCATGGCCGCAATCAAAATCACTGTGAGACCAAATGGACCTTATCGCGTGGAAGCCCCAGAAGGCTCCGTGGAGTTGGTAGATGCCCAAGGAAACAAATACGACCTGACCGGCAAAACCGCATTCTCGCTTTGCCGCTGCGGCGGCTCGATTAACAAGCCCTTTTGCGACGGAACTCACAGCAAAATTGGATTCCAGGGCGCGGAATTGGCGGTGAAGAAGGCGGAAGAGAGCGGGCCCATCACCTAAACTGCCCAGCAGTCAGCACTCAGCAATCAGCCAGGAATGTGGCGCGCGAACACCCCATGATGACTGAGTGCTGACGGCTGAGTGCTGAGTGCTGGGTCAATGGATGGTCTTCGTCTTCCGCGACATGTAGTCCATCAGCAGATACTGGCCCAATGTGTACGGCGTGGTGAAGTACGCCTTGCCTCGGCACATCTCTGTGACCTTCTGGACGAACTGCACCAGTCCATAGTCCGACGCCAGCATGAACGTATTGATCATCACCCCGGCGCGCTTGCACTTCGAGACTTCTTCCAGCGTCTGGCTGACCACCAGCGGATCCAGTCCAAAGGCATTCTTGTAAATCCGCCCATCTTCGAGCGTAAGCGCCGAAGGCTTGCCGTCGGTGATCATGACAATCTGCTTCATGTCTTTCCGTTGACGCTGCAGAATGCGCTGCGCGAGACGAAGTCCCTCGCGAGTATTCGTGTAATAGGGCCCAACCTTTACACGTGCCAATTGCGATAGAGGTACTTCTTCCGCGGAATCGTGAAAAAGAATGAGAGAGAGGGAGTCGCCGGGATATTGCGTTCGCAACAAGTGCGACAGCGCCATCGCCACTTTCTTCGCGGGTGTGAAACGGTCTTCACCGTAAAGAATCATCGAGTGCGAGCAGTCCAGCATCAGCACCGTCGCGCAAGATGACTGGTACTCGCACTGGTGCACCTGCAGATCGGAGTACTCGATATTCAATGGAAGGGTGAGGCCTTCGCGCTGAATCGCACTGGAAAGTGTCGCGGTGATGTCGAGGTTCAGGGTGTCGCCGAATTCGTACTGGCGCGACGCGCCGCTCGCCTCGATGCCCGTAGCCATATCGCGCGTGTCGTGACGTCCAAAACTCGATTTACCCAGAGATCCAAGCAAATCGCGCAGCGTCTTGTATCCAAGGAAATCGAGGCTCTTGTCGGTTATTTCGAATTTCGCCTGCTGCTGCGCCTCTCCAAGCTGTCCGCCCACGCTCGACCGCTTTGAAGGATCGTGCGGTTGGTCAACGCTGATGTAATCCTCCTGCTGCATGCGCTCGATCAGTTGCTCGATCAGCTCATCCAGCGCTCCTTCCATCTGCATTTGTTCGAGCTGTTCGCGCATCTCCTCGGAGAGCATGTCGCTGTTCATCAGCGCTTGCTCAATCGCCTGGCGCAGTTCGTCCAGCGTCTGCTCGCCATCAGGCGTGTCGTAATAAGAGAAATAGTTCTGGAAGCCGCTCTGCAACAGATAGTCGGACAGCGCGCCAAGCAGGTCCTCCATGCTCATCTCGCTGGCGGGATCGGGAACGTATTTGGAGTAGCGAATGCGCTTCATAACAGCCTTCAGCCGTCAGCTGTCAGCCATCAGTAAAATCAGCCGAGGCTTCCTGACGGCTGATGGCTGAGGGCTGATGGCTCAGTTCAATGGCCTTCTCGGCCGATACTGTCCTTCCTCGCGCTCGTACGGCTTTTCGGCGATGCGAGGCTGCTTTTCTCCAGCGGTGAACACGCGCTCTTCATTCCGGCCGATGCGTTTGTGCGCGTACAAACCTTCCAGTGCAAACTCGGCAGCTGAAACCTGAGCTTCCGGCGAGTCCTTCGGCCCGACGTTCACCCGTGTCAGCTTGTCCATCAATCCCTGAATTCCGCGCAGCGTTTGCAGGAGATCGGCAGCAGCAACACCGTCGGTTACCTGGATCTCTCCTCCGAGGTCGAACCACTGGATCACCTGCTGCATATTCGCGCCCTGAAAATACTGATCGTAGGTCTTGGCGATCGCCACGCGAATCAACTCGCGTCCAACGAAGTCGGCCCCCTTCATCTCACCTTCGTACTCGAGCTCGAGTTTGCCGGTGATCGCCGGAAGCGCCGCGTAGATATCGCCGATGCGCGGCACCACAATCCTTTCATCGTGACGAATTGCCCGCCTCTCGGCATTGGAGATGACATTCTCCATAGCGGAAATCGGCAATCGCTGGCTCACGCCCGAACGCTTGTCGATCTTTTTGTCTTCGCGGGCGGCGAAAGCGATCTGTTCGATCACCTCGCGAATGTACTTGGGAACAACCAGCTTGGTCCCGCCGCGCACGGCCCAAGCTTCCTGGGAGGTAATCTCAACTCCCTCTTCCACGGTCGCCGGATAATGCGTACGAATCTCCGAGCCAATGCGGTCCTTCAGCGGCGTGATGATTTTCCCACGAGCCGTGTAGTCCTCGGGATTCGCCGAGAACACGAGAGCGATATCCAGCGGCAGGCGCACTGGGTAACCCTTAATCTGCACGTCGCCTTCCTGCATGATGTTGAACAGGCCGACCTGGATTTTCCCTGCTAGGTCCGGCAGTTCGTTGATCGCGAAAATTCCCCGATTGGCGCGCGGCAGCAGCCCGTAATGAACGGTCAACTCGCTCGCCAGTTCATGCCCGCCCCGCGCGGCTTTGATCGGATCGATATCACCAATCAAATCGGCAATGGTGACGTCCGGCGTCGCCAGTTTCTCAACGTACCGCTCTTCCGGAGTGAGATACGCAACTCCCGTCGCATCTCCGCACTTGGCAATCAGGTCGATGCACCGGCGGCAGATCGGAGAATACGGATTGTCGTGGATCTCGCATCCCGAGATGTACGGCATCTGCGGATCGAGCATCGACGTGAGCGCGCGTAGAATCCGGCTTTTCGCCTGCCCGCGCAATCCCAGCAGAATGAAGTTGTGTCGTGAAAGAATCGCGTTCACGATCTGCGGCACAACCGTATCCTCATATCCAACGATCCCCGGGAAAATCGGCGTGTCGCCACTCGCCCGCAGGCGCGCGATCAAGTTGTCGCGCAGTTCATCCTTTACGCGGCGGATTCGCAGTTTTTCTTCTGAGAAGGGGCTCCGGCGAAGCTCGCCGAGGGTGCGGGGAAGACTCATCGAATACTCCACGAAACAGCGGTAGGCCCGATTATACGCCGCTCGGTTCGGCTAGTTGACGTGGCCGTTTCCGCCGGCTTTCCGCTTGGCGCGGGCACTCCGCTGCAACACTGGTAGGATGCGCTCGAAAAAAGAAATGATAGCCTGCATGCGTTCCGCCTCGGAGTTCATCTCCAACAACGCCTGCTGGAAGTCGGGATCAAAGGGAAGCGAACCGGCAAGCCGGTAAGCCAGTTGATTGGTATCGACCTCGCCGCGGCTCTCCGGCTGCGCTCCCGCCAGTTGCATGATCTCGTCGTGAAGACGAAGCGCGTTCTCAACGTCGGCCTTTGCGGCAGTACTCGCGTCATCGTCCAGAAAAAACACTTCTGCCTGCAAAAACGACCTCTCCTGGTTGGTCTGCAGAACCTCGAAGCGCCGTTTCCCTTCGGTCAGGATGTCCGACCTCCCATCCGGATACGCCTTCAGCACCTGAATGATCTCCGCGGTGCAGCCGATCGTCGCCATAGTCTCGTCGTGCAGGCGAATCAGGCCGAAATGCTTCTTCTCGTCGAGGCATTCCTTGATCATTTCCTTGTAGCGCGGCTCAAAGATGTGCAGCGGCAGCGGCACGCCAGGAAGCAAAACTAGGTCGAGCGGAAAAAGTGGAATCAGCATCTTTCGCTTTCATCGCGGCCGCAGAAATGAACTAATCAGACCAGATTCTCCACAGCCCTACTGGAGTATACTGCGCTCAAGACTTCAACTTTTCTCTCCAGGAAAACGGCAATCATGAACTTACGAGCGGTCGAAGAGGTATCCACCCAGGTTCCGGCGGACGATTTTCAGGCCTTGGAAGACAAGGTTTATCGCACTATTGAGCTATACAAGTCCGCCCGCGAGGCGCGTTCCATCGCAGAACGCGACGTACAGCGCCTGCGGGAGCAGCTTGAGCAGCGAGAAGAAGAAGTGGAAAATATGCGCCGCGAACTGGTTTCTCTTCGCAAGGAGCGCGAACTGGTCCGCTCCCGCGTGGAAAAGATGCTGGCGCAGATCGACCGCATCGAAGAACCGGCCGCAAGCTGAACCGGACCTGAGGAGCAACTATGGCAACGGCCACCAAACAGCCGCATGTGCAGGATGCCTCGAACGGCAGCGTTCGTGTCGAGATTTTTGACCAGGGCTACAATCTTCGCGGCACCGATCCCGACTACATCCTGAAGCTGGCCGAGTACGTCGACACCAAGATGCGCGCTGTTTCGTCCCAGACGCACACGGTGGACACCGCCCGGCTCGCCGTTCTTGCTGCTCTCAATATTGCCGACGAGTACCACCTGCTTCGTAAGAAGATGGACGGCGGGACCACGGATTCCAGCCGCCGTGCCAAGCAGTTGCTGAGCGCTTTAGATGAAGTTCTGGATGACAGACGCGGGCACTAAACTTAGCGTGCCCTACGCTGGAATGACGCTTCCCCGCCCCGCTTGGCAATTGAAGTCAGCACCAGCTCAGCTTTCAATCCTCTATTCTTAAGACGTGATTCCACCCGGGCTTTGGTCTTCTCGATCGAAGTCTTTGGATTCAGGAACATCAGTACCGAGGGTCCTGCCCCACTCAGGGCAACTCCCAGGACTCCGTCTTCCGGATCGAACGTGTCCAGTGCCGGGAGGAGGGGACACAACTCGGCGCGATACGGCTGGTGAATCCGATCTTCCAGGGAAGAAGAGAGAAGCTTTTGGTCTCCCTGAAATAGCGCGGCCAGTAAGAGCATTGAGTTCTGGATGTTCGCTACGGCGTCCGCTCGAGAATATTCGCGAGGCAAAACCTCGCGCGCCTTTTCTGTCGAAAGCGGTTCCTGGGGAATAGCCAGCATCAGGGGCCACTTGCCCTTAGGCACGAACCGAGCAACGTGGGCCTCGGACTCACCGAACATACGCGCCACGGTAACGCCGCCCATCCAGCAGGCGGCTGCATTGTCCGGGTGATGTTCTCGCTTGGAAGCTTCGCCGATAATGTGCGCGCTGTTCCAGCGCAGGCGTCCGAAGTGCACCGCTAGCGCAATGCCCGCCAGACGCGCCGCAGCGGAAGAACCCATCCCTTTGCCAATTGGGAAGCCGTTGTGAATGTTGAGTGCGAGAGCCGGAGCAGATTTCTTCTCCGCGGCGAGGACATCTTCGTACGTTTTGAGGATCAGATGGTTTTCAACAGCGCCGCAGATCTCAGGATCATGACCGGTAGCATTGATCGAATACCGCTTTGCCCGAGTCGCGCGAACCCGGAGATCGAGGCCGAGAGCCAATGCGGCGGCGTCAAACGCCGGGCCAAGATTGGCGGAAGTGGCAGGCAGGCTGAGGGTGAATTCAGTCATTAGCGCGGCTTCAGGGGTCAGGCTTCAGGCCTCAGGCTTCGGATCAACTTTCAAATGTTAAAACCCGACTTCGTGTCACTTCGTGTCACTCTGAAAGAACAGAAATCCAGTGCTCCGGCACAACCCTCTGTGGCGTTCCTCTGTGAACCTCGGCCTGCCCTGAGCGCCTGAGCGCAGCGAGGAAGTCGAATGGGTGTCCTCTGTGGTAAAGGTTTTCGGCTTTCGTTTCTTACTCAGCCGACTGCAACAACTCGATCACCGCGTCCACCCTAGGCTCCAGCACAAGCGGAGACCTTTGCAACGGCTTCAGAGTATTGCTCTCTGCTTTGTGCGGAGTCCCCTCGAACAAGTCCCCTCGATGAAACTTGAGCGTGAAATCCGCATCTTTCAGCGTGTGCCCCGTGAGCACCAGCACGACGGTTTCGTTCGCCTTCACGAAGCCCTGTTTCACCAGCTTCTTCAATCCCGCCAGCGTCACCGCCGACGCGGGTTCGCAGCCCACGCCCTCAGCGCCTATCTCGGCCTTAGCCAGCGCGATCTCGACTTCGCTGACCTGTTCGACTTCGCCGCCAGTCTCGCGGATCACGCGCAGCGCTTTTTTCCATGAAGCCGGATTCCCGATGCGAATTGCAGTCGCCATTGTTTCAGCGTGCACCGCGATCAGTTTCTCTCCACCGTTCTCGCGCACCGACCGAACCAGGGGATTCGCCCCTTCCGCCTGGATCACCGACACTTTCGGCACGCGTGAAATGAAGCCCAGCTGCTTCATCTCGCGAAGCGCCTTGCCGACCGCGGAAGAATTCGCGAGATTTCCCCCCGGAGCAATAATGTGGTCTGGCGCTTCCCACCCGCGCTGCTCCAGGAGTTCGAATGCCACAGTCTTTTGTCCTTCAACCCGGTAGGGGTTCACCGAATTCAGCAGATATACCGGCATGCGCTCGACCACTTCGTTGAGAACGCGCACGCACCCGTCAAAGTCGGTCTTTAGCTGGACTGTGATCGCACCGTAGTCGAGCGACTGCGACAACTTCCCCCAGGAAATCTTGCCGTCCGGGATCAAAACCAGCGAGCGCAATCCCCCGCGCGCCGCATACGCTGCCATCGATGCCGACGTGTTCCCAGTCGACGCGCACGCCACCCACTTGTAACCAGCAGCCCTCGCGAAGGAGGCTGCGGTAGTCATCCCCGTATCTTTGAACGAGCCGGTGGGATTCATGCCCTGATGCTTGGCATAGAGGTACTTGATCCCAGCACTCTTGGCACAGTGCGGCAACTCATATAACGGAGTGTTTCCTTCACGAATGGTGATGATCTTGTCATCGGCAATCTCCGGCAGCACCTCGCGAAAGCGCCAAACTCCGCTCTGATCGGCCGGTTCGAAGGATGATTTCCGGTCCCGCCAAAGCTTCTTTAGAGAAGCAGCATTCAGGCCATAGGGGCCCTGGGGCTCCCATCCTGGGTAGATGATCTCGAGCAGGTCGCGGCATGTCTCGCAACGAAAGCGGTCGGGGAGAGCTGTCCGGCCGCAGCCGATACACTTCACTTGAGACACACCGACGTCAGTTTTAGTCGCCTGTTCAGTCATTTGCAGGAACAATAAGAATAGCAGAGCGAGACCAGGAATCCGCCTTACCTGGCCACGCTTTCGGACCTTCTCTCACTTACGAAGGTAAGCGTCCGCCTTGTTGATCCAGTCCATGCGCGGTGGATGGAAGACGTCGAGGGTAACGGAATCGCGAAGAGCTTTCACGAGATGCGGGACGTTCGGAGGAATGGTCAACACCTCTCCTGCGCTGACAGTCGTGTCCTTCCCGTGAATCGTGAACCTCAGCGCGCCCTCGATTACGTAGGAGAGTTGCTCGTTGTGATGGCTATGCAGCGGAACAATGCAGCCCTTCTTAAGCAGTATCCGGGCCAGCATCACATTCGTTCCTGTGAGCATCTGCCGCTGAAGAAGAGGATTTAGCGTCTCGAGTTCCACCTTGCTCCAGACATGGTGTTTCGCCGGGCCCCGTCCAGAAGGCCTTGACGATTTCCGAGGTTTACGGCTTGCAGCTTTCTTAACCACTTTGCTCATCAATGTTCCCTCCATTCTGAACGCCGCTTGCTCGCCACAAGCCCCAACGTTACCATTTCATGATCACCCAGGAGTGCAGTATGGCAAAGCATCGTTTTCGTCCGGAAACGGAAGCAATTCACGGAGGCGCCAGCCTCGACAAGCGTAACGGCCCGATGGAAGAGCCGATTTATCAGACTTCTACCTTCCAGGTCACCGACTCCGATGAGCAGGTACGCGCGACCAGCACCGACATGTTCTATACGCGGTACGGCAATCCCACCCATACCGCCGCGGAAAAGCGGATTGCCGAACTCGAAGGCGCCGACGCCGCTCTGCTCTTCGCTTCCGGGATGAATGCGATCACCACCTCGCTCATGGCGCTGCTCAAAGCCGGCGACCACATTGTCTCGCAGCGGGACATTTACGGGGGCGTGACAAAGTTCTTATCGTCCTGGCTGCCGAAGATGGGTATCGAGACCACGTTTGTAAACACGACGGATTACGACCAGCACGTTCGGGCGATCCGACCGAATACGAAATTGTTATATCTTGAGTCGCCCACCAATCCCACACTCCGAGTTGTTGATCTCCGTAAGACCGCAGCCATTGCTCGCGACCATGGCTTGATCAGCGCCATCGACGGCACGTTTGGCACACCGATCAATCAACGGCCCATCGAACACGGAATCGACTTGGTCCTCCACTCCGGCACAAAGTATTTCGGGGGCCATACAGACCTGATCTGTGGTGTTGCCGCCGGCCGAAAAGACCTGATCGACACGATCCGCGGCACGCGCACGACTCTTGGCGGAGTCATGGACCCGCACGCAGCCTTCATGCTACTGCGAGGCATCAAGACGCTCGCTGTTCGGGTCGAACGCCAGAATGAAAGTGCTCTACGTATCGCCGAGTTCCTCTCTACACATCCGAAAGTCCGCTCGGTGAACTACCCGTTTCTGAAAGGACATCCTCAGCGCGCACTTGCGATCGACCAGATGGAAGGCGGCGGCGGAGTGCTGAGCTTTGAGGTTGAAGGGACCGGCGAAGATGCCAAGCGCGTCAGCGAAGCCTTGCGACTGTTCATCCTTGCCCCCAGCCTCGGAGGAGCGGAATCGCTGGTTTCGATCCCCGTACTCACATCCCATGCAATGATTTCCGCAGAACATCGCAAACAAATGGGTGTCACGGAGCAACTCATCCGCCTGTCTGTTGGCGTCGAGCATGTGGACGATCTGATCGCGGACCTCGATCATGCGCTCTCGGTAGTCGTCGGCGAGCCGCGCCAAGTTGCGGTGGGATAGAAGATAAAGGGGTTTGTTGGCGACCTTCGCATGCTTTGCGAAGAACGATTTCGAAATCCTAAACCGCAAAGATCGCAAAGCACGCAAAGAAAACCAGATCGCCAATTCCCTCTGCGATCTCGGCGTACTCGGCAGTAAAATGCCTTTTCTCCGTGGCAAACAAGAGCAATCTTCTCGGACCTCAACGGGGCAGTGCGGAACCGAACCTTCTTTAACCCACATTTTTGTTAGACTTATCGCGGGTTCCCAGCCCACTTCATGCAGAGTTGAGTCATCCAACTGCAAGTTGGGAGGAGGTTCAAGACCATGAAGCGTGTTCTCAAATGGATCGCCATCGTTGTCGCAATCCTCATCATCATCGTCATCGCGTTGCCGTTCGTAATCGACGTCAACATGTTCCGTCCGCGGATTGAGGCTGAACTCACTAACGCTCTTGGCCGCAAAGTCACGGTTGGCAACCTCAAGCTCTCGCTGATATCGGGCAGCCTGGCAGCCGACAACATTGCCATAGCGGACGATCCGGCATTCTCCAACCAGCCCTTTGTGAAAGCGGATGCCCTGAATGTCGGCGTGAACCTGATGCCGCTGATCTTTTCGAAGACGCTCGAAGTGCGCGATATCACGCTGACACGACCTCAGGTGAGCCTCATGCGCACGCCGCAAGGCAAATGGAATTTTTCGACCTTGGGCAGCAAGTCCGGCGAAACCAACACGCAACCCGCGCCTGCACCGGCAAACGAGACCTCCAAAGCGCCGGAAAAGAAGGCCGAGCAAAAACCGGCTCCCGCAACCCCTACGGAGAATCAACCCCAGTCTGCGCAAAAATCCGCGGCTTCGCCCTCAGGACAGTCGCAATCTGAGCAAGGACTCGAACAGAACCTCTCGGTTGGAGCTCTGAACATCCGCAGCGGGCAAATCACTGTTGCCGACACGAACGCGCCCTCCAAAGCCCGTGTTTACCGCAACGTTGACGTCACGGTTAAAAATTTCTCGTTTACATCACAATTCCCATTTACGCTGACCGCCGATCTGCCTGGCGGTGGCAATGCCAAGCTCGATGGTACCGGCGGGCCAATCAACCGCAGTGACACTTCGCTGACCCCGTTGCAGGCAAAAATATCCGTGAACCAGCTAGACCTGGCGAAATCGGGCTTCGTCGACCCGTCTTCGGGATTCGCCGGCTCGGTGAACTTTGCGGGTACGGTGGAATCCGACGGCAATCAAGCGCGCAGCATGGGTGACGCGACGGCTACGGGACTGAAGCTTTCTCCCAAAGGCACACCCGCACCGAAGCCGGTGGCATTGAAATATGCCACTAATTACGCACTCCAGAAAGAAACCGGCCAACTCACCCAGGGCGATGTTTCCGTCGGTAAAGCCAGCGCCAAACTCAGCGGCACTTTCGATCTCCACGGCACCCAGCCTTCCCTGAATATGAAGCTGAATGCCGACAACATGCCGGTCGAAGATCTCCAAACCTTGCTTCCCGCCCTCGGAGTTGAACTTCCCAAAGGATCGTCCTTGCAGGGTGGCACCCTTTCCGCAGACCTGAACATCAATGGCCCCGTCAACGCCATGAACATTACGGGTCCAGTGAAGCTGGCAAATACCAAGCTGGCAGGCTTCGACATGGGATCGAAGATGTCTGCGATCTCTGCACTGAGCGGCGTAAAAACTGGGCAGGACACCACCATCCAGAATTTCAGCTCTGACGTGCACTATAGTCCCAGCGGCATTCAGACGCAGAACGTGAACCTGGTTATCCCCGCAATCGGAACGATCACGGGAGCCGGAACTGTCAGTCCGCAAAATGCTCTTGATTACCACATGTCGGCCGCACTGAATGGCGCGGTCGTAAGTGGCCTCTCCAAGGTGGCGGGACTTAGCGGCAACGGAACCACGATTCCATTCTTCATTACCGGTACCGCTTCCGATCCCAAATTCATGCCGGATGTGAAGGAAATGGTGAGCGGACAGCTTGGGAAGCAACTCGGTGGCGTGCTCGGGAAACAACTGGGGAATAACAGTAACAACCCGAACGGACAAAACGCGCAGGGCGTAGTGAACGCCATCGGCGGCCTGTTCGGGAAAAAGAAGAAACAATAGCCCGTAGCGCTTATGGCACAAGCTTGATAAAAGCGACGCTATAACCGTTCATGGTCAAACTGATCGGCGATGTCGCCGTAATCGATGTCGCCGTCGGGCCAGTGGTCGCGCTCGTCGTTGAATCGATCACCAACTTGCTCGCGCTGCTGAAGGTTCCCAGTACGCTGGTATCAATGGGAATATTCGCAGTCAGACCCGCGCCATTGTTGTCCGAGGGAGAGGCCACGGCATGGTTCGACACCATAATGACTACACTGCCATCGGCATTGAGCACTGGCAATACTTCTACCTGGGCATTGTTTGAATTCGTGGAATCGAGAAGAAACTGCTGAGGATTGCCATTTCCAGTGGGGAAGTACTGCCCAAGCCAGTAGTCCACCCAGTAGCTCAGCATCTTGTTGCCGGTGCTAAAGTCGACTTCTCCGTATTGCTGGTCAGCGTCAAAATCCCAGTGATAGAGAGCGTGCGCTCCCGCCTTCCCCACCTGCGAAAAAACGTAGGGACGCCAGGCGGCAAAGAACGCGCTGGTGCCGCGCTGGTCGGTGACGAATGTCTGCCCAGGATTACAGGCACTCATGTTGTTTCCGGCATTGAAGTCGGCATTGACGTTGTTTTCGGTGATCCAAACGGGGATATGCGAGAGGGCAGCCTTGGTCGAGAGCCCGTTGTAGATTGTTGTGACGCTGGACGCAAACCCTGGAACCGTGGCCATCAACTGCGCGTCCGTATCCCTCTGGTTGCAACTTGAGTAGTAATGACTCGCCACGACATCTACTTGTGCGCTCACATTGGCCGCAAAAGTTCCCGCCCAGCTTTCGCTTCCGCAGCATAGTTCGAGGGCCACGAACTTTATGGTCGGATCCACGGTCTGCATCGCGGGTACTACCTGGTTGTAAATCTGCGTATATTGGTTGGCGTCTGTAATGTGATTGATGCTGGGCTCGTTCAGAATCCCCCACCATGTGATCTTTTGGTTCGGATAAGCTGCCGATACGTGCGGCCCATCAGGCGCTGTAAATCCTCCTGCGTTGTAGTAACGGACGAGATTTTGAGCATAGGTAGCAAACGCGCTCACATTCAAAGTTCCGCCAGCACTCCCATTCGACCACATGAAAGTCGGTGCCCAGCCGATTTGAAACTCCGGGCTTTGATCGCCCACGCCAAGCACGGGCTGCGTAATGGCATCAAGCTTCGAGAAATCCCAGGTTGTGGCTGACGTCTGTGGGATTCCCTGAGATACACCCTGAATCCGGATGTGATGTGGATTTAAATTTTCCAACGGCGTGAGCGCAGAGGGAACATTCTGAAAGAACTGATAATCCCACTCCGCGGGTTGAAATGACGTGGACATCGCTAAATCGAATGTGCTGCCCGTGCTGCTACTGACGGTCACATTTGCGGTGATCGTAACTGGGGGAGGAGGAGGAGGATTGTTATTGTTGGAGTTGCCACCGCCACCACATGCAGTTAGTAAGAGTAAGAAGAGGGAAAGAATGCCAAGCGAGAACTTGTGCATAGTCAGCCATTGTAGCCAATGTGAGATGGCCAGCGTACACCACAGAAGTGCCAACAAAGACCCTGCCAGAACCGTCCAAAAGGCCAACCTCAACCACAGAAGGCACGAGGTTCCACAAAGGAAGACATAGCGGAACCGCGCTTAGACAGGCACTACTGGAAATCCTGCCGTTTCGTTCTTCTGTGGCATTTCTCTCTGGCGTTCCTCTGTGTGACTCTGTGTCCTCTGTGGTAGAGGTCGTCGTCATACGTATCCCAGCCCGGCCAGCCGGTCGTGAATCGTCTTTTCGCCTTCCGCGTCGCTGGGACCACCGCCCGACGATTTCTTTTCCAACCCAGCTACCAGCGATCTCCCTTGCATGGTCTCGGGAATCTCGTAGCCACCGAGATCGAGTAACGTCGGAGCGATGTCCAGCAAGCGAGCGCCTTCGTATTCTCCGCTCAAAGGAAGGTTGGGTGCGGCGAGAATAAACGTTCCGAACTGAGCGTGGTTGCAGCCATCCGGGCCCGTGTCATTCTCTTGCACGTGGATCGCAGAATGGCCAACGGTTCCGATCGAGCGCCAATACAACCGGCCGAAATGGACAATCAAGTCCGGCGCGATGTTGCGCACATTTTCGTAGAGGTCCTTCGGCTTGAACACAAGCGACTTCAGCGCATTGCCCTTGTCGTCTGTCATCGCTTCAATCTTCGCCCGCATCTCGCCCTGGAACGCCTCACACTCGCTCGCGGGAATCACTCCCTGCGGCTCGCGTCCCTGCACATTGAAGAAGACGCGTGCGTAATAACCGCCTTCACTCCATACACGCGTCTTGCTCCAATTGACGCTGAGCTTGTCAAATGGCGTGAGAGTTTGCGGATACTCGTTCAAGAATAACAATCCTTCGCGAATCAGCCACTCGTTGATCGCGATCCCACCGTCAAGCCTCTGCGCGCCGTGGTCCGAGACCACAAGCACAATGGTCTCGTCATCGAGCAACTCAAGAGCCTTTCCAATCTGTTCATCCAGCCAAAGGTAGTAGTCAGGAATCGCGCTCTGATACGGATTTCCCGGCTCGAACAGCACGTGCTTCTCGTCGAAATAATTCCAGAAGCCATGGTGCATGCGGTCGAGGCCAATGTCCACGTAATGAAAGTAGTCCCACTCCTGCTCTTTCAACAGCCAGTGGACCACCTTCCAGTGCTTCTCGCTCATCTTGAAGATTTCATCTCGGAGCCAATCCTTGCGGTCCGTGCGGAAGTTCTTCACGTCCACGGGATATTCGCCCACAAGTTCGTTGATCTTCGCCTTGAACGCCGGCGGATGGGTGAAGTCATTCTTGGTTGTGTCAGGCGTGAGAAAGCACCCTATGCTGATTCCGTTAATCTTCCGCGGAGGATAGTTCGGCGGCACGCCCATGATGATCGACCGCTTCCCTTCGCGCGCGAGCTGGTCCCAAATCGCAAGCGCCTTGATCGAGGCTGAGTTCGCGAACCCGAGTTTGTCGTAGGAATAGTCGGTGCGGTTGCGGAACCCGTACACGCCGAGCGAACCGGGGTCCTGGCTGGTGCACATGCACATCCATGCGGGAACCGTGATCGGCGGATACACGCTCTCCAGGCGGCCGTACGTGCCCGCATCCATCAATCGGCGCAAGTTCACCAGCCGCTCGTCGCCGAAGACAATCTCCGGCGCGGCGCAGTCGAGTCCAAGAACACAGATTTTCATTTCAGAATAAGGAAGTGCCTTCCATGATTTCGGGAACCGGAACTCCTAGATGATTCAGGATTGTGGGCGCAAGGTCAATGATGGAAGGAATGCCGTCGAGAGGTTGCCCCATCCTTGTCGCGTTCTTTGCGACAGGGTGGCGATTTCGATTCCGATTCATAAACAAAATTCCCGGCACAGCCTCGGGATCAATGATGTGATCTCCGCTCCACTTCCGCTTGTTGTCTTCAATTAGTGAATTCGCGAATCCCCCAACCGCGCTCTGCCACGAAACGCGGAACCCGGGGCGAAAATTCACCAAAAGGTCGGGAGCATTCGCCGCATAGGCACCTGAGTAAATGTCCTCGCGCCGCGATACGTTGCGAATTGCCTCGCGTTGAGTTGCGGAATCGACCAGGCCTGACAAACTGGACGCTATTGAATTCCGCACACGCTCAGCTTCGGTGCCTTCCTCAAGAATTCCCTCGCGTTCACGCCCTTTGAAGTTGAGATAAATCCCGCCGAGTCCCACCGCGTAGGCATAAGTTCGCGACCAATCAGTCGCCACTCCCTCGCCCAAATCTTCGGAAGGTTTCTTCCCGTCCTTTAGCGCGAGCAAGCCGTTCTGCCATAGCCACGTATTGGTATCAAACGCGCGGCGAAAAGTATTGAACCCATGATCGGAGAGCACAATCAACAGTGTGTCTTCGTCCACGTGATCGAACACAGGTTCCAGTAATTTGTCACATCTTGCATAGTGCTGTTCAATCAGCGTGGAGTATGCTCTCGCGAGATCCGGCTCGTATCCCGGATGTTCAGGATCGCGAAACCGCCAGAGCATGTGCTGGACGCGGTCCGGTGTGTCATAAAGAAGGAAGAAGAAACCTTCGCTGAATCGGCTGAGTTCGTATCGCATCAGCCGCTCGCGCTCCTGGATCACCAGTTCGCATTGATCGAGGTACGCCTTTTCATCAAAGCGCCCGTTGTTCAGGCCATTATGGTCTTCCGCCATTCCCAGCGTGGAGAACAGACCGATCTGGGCGGCCGCATCCTTCGCATAGTTCGGAGGTGCAGACACCGGAAACAGCGGCGCAGCCGGATCGAAATTCACAGCTGAAACATAGAATTCGATGTGCGGCTCAATTTGTCGGATGTAGACACGCGCAATTCCCGTGACCGACTGCAGCATGGAGAGCTTGAATTTGAAGCGCACCCACGCGCTCCATGCACCCACCGGGACTTCAACACGTGACGGAGTGCCGCCCGTCTCGATCACAAGCGATCGCGAACTCGCATTCGCCTGTACTCGAATCTCGCAGGTCGCATCGCTTGCTGGAGACTGTTTCGCATTCCTGGGACCAATCACGTGGGTTTTAAATTGCGCGCCTGCCGGAAGCACGACCACCTGGTCGCTTTCCTGCGCCTTTGCGCTCTGATCCTGTGTATAGAAGGTGCCTTTGTTCTGGGCGCCACGGATATCAGGCACCCCGACGCCTGAGATTATCCTGCCATTGATCTCGTCGGGTGGAAATGTACAGGGACAACGTAGCACTACGCTCGGCACGCCCGCCTGCGACAGTGTTTGCCAGAACGGTGTTCCCTTTCGCTGATTCACCACTCGCGGTGGGGCAAACGCGCTTTTCGGTCGCTCAAAGCGGGATAAAGCGGCATCCGGCAAGTACGTCGCCGGATCACGCGAGATGAAATCGAAAATTCCGTGGCCGCCGGGATTAGTTCCGGTGGCAAATGAAGACCATGCCACGGGAGTCTGCGCTGGATAGGTCGTCCTCAGACGCGAATACGAGCCGGACTGCCGAATGCGCTCCAGGTTGGGAAGTTCTCCGCGCTGCAGCATGGCCTCGACGATGGTGGGTTCCAGCCCATCGAGTCCTATGACAATCGCTTTCTTGCGCAAATGTTAAGCCTGGGGAGTCGGATTCTCTTTCGCGGCGGTTGTGGGCGCTGGCGTGGTGCCGCGCACCTTGTGCACGATCTTCATGAACACACCCACGACCTTGTTCCAGAACATGAGAAGCACGCCGATAGCTCCGGCAATTCCGGAGGTCACTCCCATGACTTGGTCAGGGCCGGCGTAAAAGGCTAATACGGGGAGCTGCATCGGTCTATTTTACGGGAAGGAGCTTTTCGATGCCCAGAAATTTACCACCTGAACACAGCTAAAAACCTTCACCCCAGAGGACACGAAGTTTCACGAAGGAAGACACAGAGGAGCTTAAGTCTTGTCTATGGGCCGGCTCTCCCGCCTTTCCTCTGTGGCGTTCGTCCGTGCACCTTCGTGTCCTCTGTGGTAAAGGTTTTGCAGCGATTCTCGAACAGCACAGCGCCAGCAATCAGAAGCACGTCGTGTACGGTTGCACCTGGCCGGTCTTCACCATGTTCAGTACGGTGACATTGTCCGGCGGAGCGTAGGTCCCATCGGCCTGCAACGACTGGTGCTGCCACTTCACTAACCCATAGGGCTTGGCGACGTGGAACTCTTCTTTGTTTTTGCAGTTCTGCAGCTGGCTATCGCAGCTGTACTGATAGCTGATCACCAACGTTTCGAGGTTGGCCGGCAGATCTCCGCCAAGCGTCTCCTGGTATGGCCCCCACACGGTGTTCACGACTCCGCCGAGCTTCTGCGTCGTAAACGTATTGCAGTCCGAGTGGGTTTCGTAAGTCGTATTTGACGGCGGAATTGTCACCTTCGACCCTGGGAAGCCACCCTGCGCAAAGCGCGGCACGAGCGGCAGGTTGTAGTCACCGAGCGCCGGATCGTGAAACACCTTGAACGTATTCGGATTTTGCCAGTTCAACTCGGTCACCCACAGGTAAATGTAATTGTTGTCGTAGAGCTGAATGTCCCAGGGGAATCCCTGGCCGGTTTTCGTCCAAAAGAAGCGGTCCGGCTGCACCGTCGTGTAGATAGGATTGTGGTTGCCGGCCATGTGCTGCGTCGACGCCATTGTTGGATCCATCGTCATCCACGCCAACATGTCATAGGTCTGCGGCGTGGTTGCGGGGCTCTGGCCCTGCTGCGATCCAGAAGACGATGAAGAAGATGACGAAGAAGAAGAGCTGCTCGAAGAACTCGATGAAGAATTGCTTGATGGCGTTGCGGGATTAATCGGCGAACCACATCCGACCAGGAATACAAGAAGCACGAGAAGGACCGAGTACTTCATCTACAGCCTCAGGTAGTAGGGAGTGCTTGCGATCGTGCTACCAAGGACTGTAAAGGCTTAATAAGAAAGGCAATAGAGTACGAAAGGAGGTGCTCGAAAGTGGAATGCGGACGCGCACCGGGGTGGCCTGGAGCAAAAAGCAGAGTTCTTGCCCGGTGACTCCCCTGAGCAGCAGGGTAATGTCGCTATTGCACGTTCAATGTCACGACGTTACTAACGACACCCGCGAAGCTCGCTTGGACATTGATCGACAAGCCAGCTGAACCAGCAGAGAGAGTTCCGGTATCGCTGCCGTTGGTGAGGGTCAGATTAGTTGTGTCGGAAACATTCCAGGTCACCGAACTCGTAATGTCTTGTGGCGTGCTGCTGCCTGGAAAAATTGCATTCGCAGTAAATGTGACCGTGCTGTTGTGCTGAGGAGTGGTGGTCGACGCCGTAAGCGTAATCGACGTGGGCGTTCCTTCACTGACGGTAACGGTAGTGGTCGCCGCGCTCACTGTTCCGGCCGCAGCGCTAATAGTCGTCGTACAAACTCCAGTTACAGTTTTAACTGGTGTCACCAGCCCATTCTGGTTGATGGTCGCGCAAGACGTGGTTCCAGAACTCCAAACTACTTTGCCTGTGAGATTCTGGGTCGAACCGTCGCTATAGGTGCCGGTTGCTGTCATTTGCAGTGTCTGCTGAGTGGTAATAGTTTGAGCTTGCGGGCCGATGGCTATGGAAGAAAGAGTTGGGTTTACGAAAAATCCCTTACAGCCAACCCCGACGCTGAGCAGCAGAAGCACCGAGAAAGCGGCGATCAGCGAGTACTTCCGGTCAAAATTACGCATAATGAAAACCCCGCGACGAAGGGTGAATCTGCAACGATCGTAGACCCAACAGCTCACAAAATTGTAGCAGAGGAAATCCGCCGGCAATCGGACACTGTACCAACGTGTGCCACAGCCCTGCTTGTGGGTAGAACGGAGGTCGATCGAGTACTTGCAGAGGAAAATGTAGTTCGCAGGCGGTACATGAGGGGACCGCCCGTGCTTCAGAGGGCAAGGTTGTAAGCTGTTGGCTGTTGCCTGAAACCTGAAACCTGAAACCTGAAACCTGAAACCTGAAACCTGAAACCTGAGAACGCTAATGCGTCCGCTTGGCCTTGGCAATCCGCTCGTCAATCATCTTGCGCCCGGCAAAACCTTCGCTGACGCCGTGCCAGTGCGTGATCGATTTCTCTCCCAGTTTCCAGCACAGCAGGATGATGTTGCCGTCCACTTCGCAGGGGAAATCCAGCAGGCCGATGTCGAGGTCTTTCACCTGAACACCGATAGCGTCGATCTCGGCCATGGCGTCTTTGACGCGCTGCAATGCCTTGTCGCGTTGGGCCTTCTTCGCCGCCCAATGGACCACATTCAGCGACATCCCTCCGCGCAGATGAATCTGCTGCTGCAAGGCCTGAAACTCAGCTTCGACCGATTCGATGACTTTCTTGCCGTCAATTGCCGTTCGCAGTAGAGATTCCAGCACTGGCAGGAGATCTTGGGCTTCGTCGAGGGTGAAGGTGCGGGAGGACATGGGGTATGAAGCTATCTTACCGCGTTCTAGGTCCTTGGTCGTTGGGGAAAATCCGTCGTGCGTCCCACGTCGCACGCTGATGACTTCGAGTGCAAATGTTGCAATGATCTCTTGCCTAGAACCAAGACGAGAGTGTGCCGTGCGACGTGCGACGTGCGACGTGCGACGATTTGCCGACGACGGACGACCGACAGCCGACGACCCTACTGGATCTCCAGCATTCGATCCAGCGCTACGCGCGCCCAGTGCTTCACGTCATCGCGAACTTTGATCCGGTTCACGATGTTGCCATCCACCAGGTTCTCCAGCGCCCAGCACAGGTGTTGCGGGGAAATTCGGAACATCGTGGTGCACAGGCAGCCGGAGTCGTCCAGAGTGATGACTTTCTTCCCTTCCGCCGCGAACTCCTTGCCCATGCGGTTGACCAGGTGAATTTCGGTGCCGACCGCAAACGAGGTTCCTGCCGACGCCTGACGGATCATCTTCAGCAAGCCTTCGGTCGAGCCTATGCCATCCGCCTTCTGGCACACTTCCCAGCGGCACTCCGGATGCACAATCACGCGAATGCCGGGATACTTCGCGCGCACGTTGTCCACATGCTCCGGCAAAAATCGCTGATGTACCGAGCAGTGTCCCTTCCACAGGATCACGCGCGCCTTCTTCAGCCGCTCGGGATCGATGCCGCCGTTCAGCATATAGGGATTCCACACAACCATCTCGTCGAGCGGAATGCCGAGCTTGTATCCGGTATTGCGGCCCAGGTGTTGGTCAGGAAGGAAAAGCAGCTTGGAATTTTTGGCGAATCCCCAGTGGAATGCGCCCGCAGCATTCGAGGAAGTGCAAACCACCCCGCCGCGTTCGCCACAAAAAGCTTTGATGGCGGCAGTCGAATTCATGTAGGTGATGGGCGTGACGCCGTCGCCGGCATCGTTTGTCAGGCCCGCGCGAACCAGGTGCTCCCAGCAGTCTTCCACCTGCGTGATCTCCGCCATATCGGCCATGGAACAACCAGCATTGAGATCGGGAAGCACGGTGACTTGTCCCGGTCGCGCCAGGATATCGGCGCTCTCGGCCATGAAGTGCACGCCACAAAAAACAATGTACTTACCGCCAGCGTGCGCCGCCTGCTGAGAAAGCTTGTAGGAATCGCCGCGAAAATCGGCAAAGCGGATCACTTCGTCGCGTTGGTAGTGGTGGCCGAGGACGACCAGATCGGTGCCCAGCGCATCTTTGGCCGCAGCAATGCGTTCGTCCATGCTGCGGTCGGGAAGAACAAGATAGTTTTCCAGACTGCAAATTTCAGTCGCGGTCGCCATTTTTTGTCACGCCTTCAGCTCCGGACAGCGCTTCGCTGCAGGTGGAATCACCTGCCACTCCGCTCATATCCGAAACGGGGATGTTGAAAGCTTCCAGCGGCTCCAGCGGGCTCGCTGCCGGTCATCCGGCCCAGTCCGCGGGGATGTTGAAGCCAACTAGCAAATCCTTACTACTCTTACGATGCTCACAAGCGGCCAAAGGCGTCTTTAACTTTTCAACCCACCCGGCCATTCCAAGCAAGACAATATTGTGCACTTTCAGCGAGATAGGTGCAACTGAGGCACTTCCTCCCCCCGCGTCCTTCAAAAAACCTGGCTGGAACGTCCTGCACAGGACACTTCTAAAGTATTCAGGTGTTTCAACATACAGGCCATCACTTTGGTAATGCCTCTCATACCCGAAATTGCACCTTTCCCGAACCGGCTTCAATAGAATTTTCATACGTCTGCAAGTCCCTCCAAGTTGAAGGGGTCGAGGAAGATTGGCTGAGGATTCAAAATTTGAACTCGCCATCGTTGAGACTGTTTATAGCTTCTACCAGAAGCTGTTGCAGGACTCCGTTCGAGAGCCGGTTCCGCTGCCCAACGACCTGCATTTGATCTCTCTGGGGGAACTGGACCGCCATTTCCCGGATCCACTTGCCCGAATACGAGGCTGGCTGAAGCTGCTGGACCTCGCGGTCACCCCGTCGATGTTGCGGCATTCGCTTACCGCAGAGATTGATCCTGAAATCGCTGAGACGCTGCTCCGCTACTATGCGCGCAAGAGAGCCGCAACCGATGTGGACCGCGATAAGGCAGATTTTGTAGCCACATTCCTGTACCGAAATCCGAGAGTTCCCGGACAATGGGAGAGGCATGGCTACACGCTGGATGGGGTCGTCCCCATCCCGCCCTTCGAAATCGCCTTGATCGAAATCCTCGCTGATGCGGAAGCGCCGGAAATGCCCGAGGAGTACGTTCCCATTCTGCGAGAGTTCGACTCACTGCGCGAGGAACTGGACAGCTACACGACTCTCGAGGCGCTCACCGATGCCGGCGTCGTGCAGAAAGGCCGCGACCTCAAGCAGGCATTCGGAACCTGCTTCTATCATCCGGGCGTACTGGCAACGATCGGCCCGTATAACGCGGCGATCGGGAAAAAGCTGGAAGAACTATTCCGCGCGACCACACAACAATTGAAGAGCTTTGCTGAAGAAGTCCATAAAGAAGGTGGCGACGTCACCAGCCCCGTTGAAGGCAAGGTCACAGTTCAACACCTGGCGATGATCGAGGAAGGCGAAATTCTCAAAGCCGACTATGCCGCGGGCCAGGAGAAGTTCCGGCGCGTTTCAAAGGTGAAGAAGGCGGTCGATCAACGGAAGTCCGGCAAGGCTGCGCATGGCAAGAAACGTGAGGAAAATGCAGCGGAAGTAGCGCCAGCACAGCACACAAGAGATAAACACGGGTTAGCGTCGCCGCCGGCCGGAGAATTTGAAGAACGCAATGAACCTAAGCGCACGCCGGTTCCACCACGCTTTCTGGGGAATTCGGCTCCGCAGATGCCCAAGTTTGATGTGCCACCGTCAGCGGCGGCATCTGCACCGGCAACCCCTAAGGGATTACCCGCACGGGGATTCGTTGGAGGACAAGCTGCAGCCGCCGAGCCCGCGAAGCTTTACGACGCACAACTCGAGGAAGGCAAGCTGCGCAGTGTGGATGACTCCATCCGCGTATTCGTAAAAGCTGCGGAAGCCAAGTCGCGGCAAGTCGTACCCATGCGCTCATTCAACCTCACTTTGTCGCCCGTGGAGGCTGATGCCTGTGGCGCCGAGTACTGGGACGAAAAAAGCTTTCGCGGTGAATATGCTCGCGCTCTATCACGAATTGTTGCGCTGATCGCCCGCATGAGCACGGAACTGGAAGAGCTCCGCCAGAAACAGAACTCCGCGCACTTGTGGAAACCGCACGCCAGTTCGATGCGATTCCTGCTGGACGCTTCCAATGCAGCGTTTGATCAGAGCACGTCAGTGCTTTCTTTGGCAGGTCAACGCGGCTTGAATGAGAAGATCAACGCCATGAAAGAGTCTTTGCAGAAGCTCCGCACCCGCATGGAAAATGCAGAGCAGCTAATGAAAGAGCTTGAGATCAGGAACCAGCAGTAGGCCGCATCGCTATTCCAGCTTGAAGATCCGTTCCATTCGCAGCCATTTTTCTCCGGGTTTGGCTTCCGGCAAGGCTTTCTGAAATTTCCACATCAATTGTTCCCATTCCTGGACCTTAGGATTTGCACTGTCCGCAGCCGCTTTCGCGTCGAATGAGAAGCTGTCGTTCACTTCCATGATCATCAACATGCGGGTGCCGAGGAGATAGATTTCCATATCCTCGATGCCGGAGTCCTTAATGCTCTGAGTGATCTCGGGCCAGATTTTCTCGTGATATTTGCGGTACTCCGCGATGAGTTTCGGATCATCCTTCAGATCGAGGGTGAGGCAGTAGCGGCGAGTGTTCGGCATAGTTAGGTCAGAGCCCGATCCAGGTGTACGTATCCTCCATCAACAAACAAGTGCTGTCCCGTAATGTGCCCGGCTCGGGGAGAGAGCAAGAACACCACCATAGCGGCAATCTCCTCAGGCAGCGTCATGCGCTTCTCCAGCGGAATTTTGGCAACGATGTCCTTCAATTTCTCTTTCGGATCGGGGAAGGTGTCGAGCCAGTGCCGATAGAGCGGCGTCATAACTTCGGCCGGCACGACGGCATTCACCCGCATGCTGTACGGCAAGAGTTCTGCCGCCCACTCTCGCGTCAGGCCCAGAATTCCGCCTTTCGCTGCGACGTATCCGGAAGTATTGCCCTGCCCGGTGTAGGCGGTCTTCGACGCGATGTTCACGATTGCACCGCGCGAAGTCTTTAGATACGGCAGGGCATAGTGCGCCATGTTGTAGTAGTGCAAGAGATTTCGCTGGAGTGATTCGATGAACTTCTCCGGACTACCATTTTCGAGACCGACGCCGTCATTCACCCCGGCATTGTTGACCAGCGCGTCGAGACGCCCGAACTGTGCGATGACTTCGGCAACCGCGTTGCGACAATTCTCTGCGGACGAGAGCTCAGTGACGATTACGCCGCTCGGCGATAATTGCAAATGCAGTTCGTGCGCCGCGTCGGCATCGCGGTCGAGGATGATGGGAATCGCGCCTTCCGCGCAGACCGCACGCGAGATCGCTCCACCAATACCTTTCGCACCGCCGGTAATTAAAACGACTTTGTCTTTGAGTTCGAGATCCATTCGCTAGTTGCCAGTTCGTCGTACGTCGTCGATCGTACGTCGTAATCTCATCCGTGCAGATTCAGAAAGCCGCCATCGATCGGGTAATTGGTGCCAGTGATGAATCCCGCCGCGTCGGAACACAAGTACAGCGCCAATGATGCGATTTCGTCTGGCTCGCCCATGCGTCCGATCGGCTGGGTTCCAGCGAGTTTGTCGTACATCTCCTTCTCGCGACCGGGGTAATTCTTACTGAGATAACTATCGACAAACGGCGTGTGCACTCGCGCCGGCGAAATGCAGTTGCAGCGGATGCCATCCGTGACGTAGTCCTTCGCGACCGAGTAGGTCATGGCAATCACCGCACCTTTACTGGTCGAGTACCCGAAGCGTTCTGCCAGTCCCGCGGAACCCGCCACCGACGCCATGTTCAGGATGACCCCGCCGCCGTTTGCCTTCATGTGAGCAATGCTGGCGTGAATGCAGTTGTAATACCCTTTCACGTTGACGCGAAGAATGCGGTCGAAGTCGGCCTCGGAGGTATTCTCAACCTTGCCAATTTGCGAAATGCCGGCGTTGTTTACGAGAATGTTCAGTCGTACGCTCGCAAATAGCTTCTGAAATGTGGCCGCGGTTTGCGCGTGGTCGCTGACATCGCAGCCCCAGGGTGTAGCATCGCCGCCTGACTTCTTGATTTCACTCGCAACCGCCTCGGCTTGAGGCAGATTCACATCGAGCACGTGAACAGAAGCACCGCTGGCCGCGAACCTCAAGGCGATGGCGCGACCAATACCGCTACCAGCCCCCGTGATCACAGCAGTCCTGCCATCGAGCCTGAATTCGATATTCGCCTGCATGATTTCCCGCCCTAAAGCGAGACACCTCGCTTCCAGGGAATAAAATCTTCCTGATTATTCGATTCGGCCTTGGTGCGCACCTCGCCGCTCGCCACCTGAATCACCAGATCGAGAATCTGCTCGCCCGTTTCCTCAATGCTCGTCGCCCCAGTGATGATTGGGCCAGCGTCGAAATCAATGATGTCCGGCATGCGCTGAGCCAACGTCGTGTTGGTCGAGAGCTTCACCACCGGAGTGATGGGATTGCCGGTGGGCGTGCCGAGGCCGGTGGTGAAGAGCACCACGCTTGCCCCTGCGCCCACTTGCGCGGTTACGCATTCGACGTCATTGCCCGGCGTGCACTGCAGGTTGAGGCCTGCATGCGTCGAATATTCCGGATAATCAAGCACACCGGAGACCGGGGCCGTCCCACCTTTCTTCGCAGCCCCCGCAGACTTCATCGCGTCCGTGAGCAGGCCGTCCCGGATATTACCTGGGCTGGGATTGAGCGCAAACGTGGCCTTAACGGCGTGTGCGCGCTTCTCATATTCGCGCATCAGGTAAATGAAGCGGTCAGCAACTTCGGATGATACCGCGCGATCGATCAGACTCTGCTCAACTCCGCAGAGCTCCGGGAATTCCGAGAGCAAAGTGCGCGCTCCCAGCGCAACCAGCAGATCAGAAGTATGGCCGATCGCGGGGTTCGCGGAGAGTCCTGAAAAGCCGTCAGAGCCTCCGCACTTCAACCCGATGCAGAGCTTCGAAATATCCGCAGGGCTGCGCTCGGCTTTGTTCGCCTGAGCCAATCCCGCAAAAGTGCGCTCAACCGCTTCCGACAGCATGGCGAACTCGGAGCCGCTCTTCTGCTGCTCTAGAACGACGAGAGGTTTACTGAAATTGGGATCCCGCAGCGTGAGTTGCTTGCGGAGAACGTCGACTTGCGCATTCTGGCAGCCAAGGCTGAGAACGGTTCCGCCGGCAACATTTGGGTGGTGCAAGTAGCCTGCAATCAAGCCGCAAAGATTGTTGGCGTCTTCCCTGGTCCCGCCGCAACCACCTTCATGCAGCAGAAATTTGATTCCATCGACATTCGGGAAAAGACGGTGGGAAGTACGGCCTTGCTGGTCCGGCAGACTTCCAGATGAGGCGGGCAAGGACTTCGCTTCGCGGTATGCCTTCGCCAGTTCCGCAACTTGCTGGCGATAGACTTGCGGACGCGCAAACCCAAGTTCCTCTTCGAGCGCCTGCTTCAGGTTGAGGATGTTTCGGTTTTCGCAGAACACAAGCGGGACGACGATCCAATAATTGCGAGTGCCAGCCTGCCCGTCGTAGCGCGAATAGCCTAAAAACTTCTTATCCTTCCATCGCGATACATCGGGCACACTCCAGCGATACTCGGCTGATCGCTCTCGATATGGCGCAGCTTCATGACTCAGATTTGCGGTGCTGAGCAACTCCCCCCGGCGAACAGGCCGGAAAGCTTTGCCGACGAGAACCCCATACATCGTGACCTCATCGCCCACCGCGAGATCCTTGGTCGGGAATTTTTGCTTCGCAGGAACATCTGTCGCCAGCGTGACCTGCACGCCATCGAGGGAGGCGGTCTCGCCCTGTTTCAAGTCTTGTAGCGCGATCAGAACGTTGTCACGCGAATCGAGTTGCAGCACCTTCTGCATGAGAAAGAAAGATTCTAAACGGTTCAATAGCTGCTGGAAACCCGCTTCTTTAACGCTAAAGCGCTTCATCTCGCAGGTAAGCGCGTTGCGCATTCCCGCCGAGAAGTTTCTCTCGCGCATCAGGCGCGTGCTGGTCCAGAAATTCAATTACCAGTGACATCACTTTGCTGTACGAGCCCGCCACTCTGCACACCGGCCAGTCAGAACCGATCATGAGGCGATCCGGCGCGAAAGCTTGCAATGCAGTCTCGAGATACGGCTGGAAGTGTTCAGGCTTCCACGACGTCCAGTCCGCCTCGGTGACCATGCCTGATACTTTGCAGAAAACGTTGGGGAACCTCGCCAATTCTCGAATGTTCGAAGCCCAAGGCTCGATTGTCTGAGCCTTGATGAATGGTTTGGCCAGATGATCGAGCACGAAATGCTGCTGCGGGAACCGCGATACGAACTCAACCGCAACGGGAAGGTGACGCGGATAAATCAGGATGTCGTAGGTGAGATCGAATTCCTGAAGCGCTGCGATTCCGCGCAGAAAATCCGGCCGCAAAAGAAACCGGTCGTCCGGCTCGGCTTGGACAACGTGCCGTACGCCCAGAAGCCTCGGATTTTCCGAAAGCTCGGCCAACTGTTCGCGGACGCTTTCGGCCCGCAGATCCACCCAGCCAATAACGCCAGCAATGAACGGATTCTCGTCCGCGAGCGCCAGCAGCCACCGTGTTTCTCCCAGCGTTTGCCGAGCCTGGACTGCAATACAAGCGTCAAACCCCGCCGCATCAAGTTCTGGTTTCAGATCTAATGGAAGAAAGTCGCGGCGCAAGGACGCCATCGAATCGTCGATCCAGTCATACTCTTCGGCGCTATAACGCCAGAAATGCTGGTGAGCATCGATCCGCATGTTTTATCCGGCGAGGGCTGCGTAGTGGGCTTCTGAAAACGCCACCACCTGCTGGCGTGACTGGCCGAGGCTGTCAATTCCCAGTTCCACCACATCGCCGGGCTTCAGATATTCCGGCGTCTTCATGCCCAAGGCAACGCCGGCGGGAGTGCCGGTGCTGATCACATCGCCGGGCAGCAGGCTCATGAATTGGCTCACATACGAGACAAGAAAGGCCGCGTCAAAAATCATGTTGGCGGTGGAACTGTTCTGACGAGTTACGCCATTGACCTTGAGCCACATTTTCAGATTGCCGATGTCGGCAATTTCGTCCGGCGTAGCAAGGAAAGGCCCCAACGGCGCAAACGTGTCGCAACTCTTCCCTTTTACCCACTGGCCGCCGCGATCTTTCTGGAAGCCGCGTTCGGAATAGTCGTTGTGCAGAGCATACCCGGCGACATAGTTCAGAGCTTCAGATTTCTCAACGTAGTTCACGCGTTTGCCGATGATGATGGCGAACTCTACTTCCCAATCGACTTTGTCCGCGCCCTTGGGAATCATGAGCGAATCATTCGGGCCTTGTAGAGCGGTCGTTGATTTGAAAAAGATGACCGGCTCGGTGGGGATCTTCGCACCGGTCTCCGCAGCGTGGTCGCGAAAGTTCAGGCCAATGCAAATAATCTTGCTCGGACGGCAGATCGGGGGCCCTAGGCGAACGCTGTCGTTCACTCGCGGTGCAGATGCAGCATTCTTCGCGGCCCAATCGCGTAGGCGGACCAGCCCGTCACTCGCAAAAAAAGCTTCGTTGTAATCGGGACCGAAGGCGGAGGCATCGATTCGCGCGCCATCACTCAAAAGCAGGCCAGGACGTTCTTTGCCGGGATCACCAAAGCGGATAAGTTTCATTGAGTTTTCTCAGAGGGAAGATCGAGGAAACAGAATAAATGATTCGCGACGGCCATGTGGGACGGGCGCCCTTGCCCGTCCGGCCGAGCAAAGCTCGGCAGCCCTAACCGTTGCGCTTGAGCGCCCGCGCAAGCGTTTGATCTAGCGCTGACTTGGTCTTCGCGTATTCCTCGTCGGAAATCTTTCCTTGCTTATGTTCGAGTTCCAACTGGAACAGCTCTTCTTTGAGCCCCTGCATAAGCATGGACCCGTGGCCCAAGCTCGTCGCGCCCGCCGGTGAAGCACCTGCTGCGACTGAAGCAACCGCCGGAGCGCTTGCACGCTCTGCAGGAACTCCGGACGGAGTCATTGCCCCGGTCACTTTCACGGAACGAGCCCGCAGTACGATGAAGACCGCACCTCCGACAAGAATCGCTCCGAAGCCAATCAGGATATAAACGCGATATTTATCCAGCGGATCGGGTGCGTCGATCGGCGCGCCCAGACCGCCTCCCGGACGCGTATCGCCGGCCGTGCTGCCAGCGCCGCCGCCCTGCTGCTCCTGTGCCTGCTGCAGCATGCCTTCGCCGGAGACCTGAAATGCCAGCTTCTGTCCCGGCTTGGCGTTGCTGACGATGGCCGCGAGTGCATCCGGCTGGTTCGGCGTCTGCTGGTTCTGATACACGCCAGTTTCCGACGGAGTAAACGTGATCGACTTCGGCAGGATAACGACAAAGTGCTCCAGCGGATAAATGAGCTTCGGATCGAGTGTCGCCTTGCCCGAATAGTTCAGGTGATAGGTGACCTGGAACTGCGTCTGGCCGGGACGCAACGGGAAATCGAAACCGTACCGCCCCTTTTGTGCCTGCGGGGTTGGAGATACGACCAGCGGCTGTCCGCCTGCGGTTTGCGCCTGCGCTTCGTCAATCTCGGCGCCGTCCGGCAAATAGAACTCAAACGGCGACTCATTCATCTCGGTGCGCGGCGGTTGCGAACTATTGTCGACGGCGAACACACGGGTGATCCCCAGCCTTCCTTGTCCCGCCTGCACGTACATGATGTCGGCAACCACGTTGACGCTGTCGAGTTTGGGCGCAACATCGTAAACCTTGAGGTCGACGGTGACTGTTCCCGGAGGCGCGGGCGTGTGATAAGTGACATCCTGGTGGATGGCGCGCACCAGGTATGGCGAATTGCCGTTTTCAACGTTGAAGCTGAATTTGCCCTGCGAGTCCGTTTTCGCGTGGCCGACCTCTTCCATGCCGGATGAAAGCTTGATTAGAACGACTTGGTCACCCACGGAAGGCTTGCCGGTTGTGCCGTTTGTAACCGTGCCGCTGAGGGTTGTAGCGGATGAGAACACGGTCGATGCGGCGAGGAGAAACGCAATGAACAAAAGCTTGCGGAGACGAAGATACCGGATGCTCAAAAATTATCCTTTCTGGTACGCCGCGCCTTGCGATTCGAGCTGCTCAATTTCGGCGAGGATCGCCGCAGCCTCGTCTTCCAGCGACTGCTTCATGGTGGCGTAATCGGCGTCAGGAACCTTGCCCGCCTTGTATTCAAAATTGAGGTCGCGCAGGTTCTCGTACACGGCGTCTTTGCGTTCGCGCAGAAAAGCCGCACGCGTCTGCTCGGGCCCGAGCTGCAGTGTCGTCGGAATATAGAAGACATAAAACAGTGCGGCCACAGTGAGCAGTCCACAAACCAGAAGGATCACAGATCAGTCTCCTTGCGCGCTTGCTCGCGCAAGCGGCTCAGATCGGCAGTGCTCAGTCCCGAGGTCGCAGCCACAGTCGCTGGAACCCGACGCTTGTGCCAGGCGCGAACCACAAACGCGACGCCCCCTAGACCCACAATCAGGGCAATGTACGGAAGCAGCCATGCCACGCGATCGAAACCAGAGTGTGTGGGCGCGGCGAGCACGGTCGTTCCATATTTCTCGACGAACATTGCGAGGACTTCGCTATCGCTCTTGCCTGCGTCCACCCCCGCATTCAACTCGTTGCGCATGGTGTCGGAATACGTGCAGCCCACGTGGTTGCACTCCATCAAAATCTGGCTGCAACTGCACATGCACATCATCTGGTGGCCAAGTCGATCGATGCGGGAAGAGTTGTCACTCGCGCCCATGAGCAGAAGCACTCCCAACAGCAAACTTCCAACAATGCGAAAGCGGTTCAGGCGACTCATCAATCCGCTCCCACCGGGGCCGTTGGTGCATGAAATCCAGCAGTAACCGGCGCCGCCGCGACTGCACGAACCGGAACCGGCGCGTTGGGGAACAACGCGAGCACCGTGCCGAACAGCATCACTAAGACACCGATCCACAGCCACGAGACCAGCGGATTCAGGTGCGCCTTGATGATCGGACGCCCGGTGTCCTGGTTTTGGCCTTCAAAGACCACGTAGAGGTCTTCACGCAACGGAGAGTAAACGGACGGCACATGCTGCGGTTGTTGCGTCGCTGTGAAGAAGCGGCTCTCGGGATACAACGTCGTAATCAACTTGCCGCCCCGGTAGACATCCAGAATCGCGATGCTGCTGCTGTAGTTCGGTGTCTCATCCTGAGTGAACGACCGCGAGACCAGCGAGTACGGGCCTATGTCGATCTTGTCGCCGAACCCCATTTCCTTCTCGGCGGTCCGGTTCAGCGGAGTTCCTAGCACCCCGATAAAAATGAGTGCCATGCCAATATGGACGACATAGCCACCGTAGCGCCGCGTATTGCGATGACCAAGCAGCATCATCGACGAAACCAGGCCGCGTCCGGTATGGCCTGAGATGACTCTCCCGCCGCGAAGGAATTCTGCGGCTACCGTAAAGATGACGAGCGCCGCGAGCATCGCAGCGATGAGCGAATAAAAATACGCAACATCAGTCCACGGCCGCATCCCGAACACACTACCCCAGGACGGCGGGGTCGCAATGAGCAAGATACCGACAGCAATAGCCCCAACCGTCGGCCACAGGAAATTTCTCTTCAGACTTCCCAGGGACGTCTTGCGCCATGCGAGCAACGGACCGACCGCTGTCAGCAGCAGCAACAGCAGCGCAAACGGCACCGTCACGCTGTTAAAGAATGGCGGCCCGACCGTGATCTTGTGCCCCTGTATCCACTCGGAAAGCACCGGGAACAACGTTCCCCACAGCGCCACAAAGCAGATCAGCAGGAAAAGGACATTATTAAAAAGGAAGCTTGATTCCCGCGAGACCAGCGATTCCAGGTGATGTTCGGTTCGCAGGTGCGAACGGTTGTAGACATAAAAGAAGATGCAAGTCGCCGCGATGATCGCGAGAAATATGACGAACCACGTACCGATCGAAGACTGCGCAAATGCGTGGACCGAATTCACTACGCCGCTGCGCGTCAGAAACGTTCCAAAAATGCAGAGTCCGAAGGTGACGAAAATCAGCCACACGTTCCAGGTCTTCAGCATGCCGCGTTTTTCCTGCATCATGACTGAGTGCAGAAACGCAGTACCGGTCAACCACGGCAACAACGACGCGACCTCGACCGGGTCCCACCCCCAGTATCCCCCCCAGCCCAGGACGTAGTAGGCCCAGTGGGCACCCAGCGCAATTCCGCAGGAGAGCAATCCCCAGGTCACCATGGTCCAACGCCGGGTGATGTGGATCCACTTGTCGCCGGGATATTTCATGATGAGCGCGCCGAGCGCAAAGGCGAATGGCACGGTGAAGCCCACGTATCCGAGGTACAGCATTGGGGGATGGATCACCATCTCGGGATACTGCAGCAGTGGATTCAGTCCCGCGCCGTCGAGTGGCAACTCGCCCGGCGTCGTAGCGAATGGTCGCGCTGCAAAGGTTAAGAGGAGGAGAAAGAAGACCTGAACCGCAGCGATGATCACCGACGCATGCGCAAACAGCCGCTCATCCGTCTTGTGACGCAAGCGAAGAACGAATCCGTACCCCGACAGCAGCAGCGACCAGAATAACAGCGACCCTTCTTGTCCGGACCAGAGGGTCGCAAACTTGTAAGGGATCGGGAGGTCAATATTGCTGTGATGGTAGATGTATGCGATCGAAAAGTTATTCTGAAACGCGGCCGTGACCAGAATTGCAGACGCAATCAACACCGCGACGAAGCTCGCAATGCCCGCGCGACGCGCAGTTTCAGTGATGACGGCGGAGAGTGAATCTCTTCGAAACAGGGCTACTGCGCCGAACAGAAACGAATACCCACTCAACGCGAGGGCGAGCAGCAATACAAAACTGCCTATTTGTGGCATGGTGATTGTCTATTGTTTCAGACTGGCTGGGCGGCAAGCAAATCAACAGTGCAGGTTATAAACTGGCTCCCGCTGGTCAGCGGACCTTCCGCTCGCCGTATATGAACTCGCCGTATATGAAAACGTGATCTTCCCAAGGCGCAGAGGGACTGCGGTCTGCAACAGCCCCACGCATCCGCGAAAATGCAATCAGGCGCTGTGCTTCTGGGATTGGCGCGCGCGTACTTCACGCTCGGCCTGGATCCAATCCTCAATGGCTTGGCCGTCGACATATCCCCGGCTCTCGTACAGTTCGTACGCGCGACGGCGGATTTCCGACTCAACATCTACCGCGGAATGATTGCTATTTCCGTTGCCGTTTGCGGCGGCAGCGGTTTCCGGCATCTGTAATACTTTCGTCTCAGCTTTCTCGGCCTTGGGTTTCGGTACGCGGGGGGTCCTTGCTTTTGCCATGCTTCTACTCCTTCACTCTCGTCAATGGTGTGGCCACACTGACGCAACAACCATACGGCTGCACATCCTTCGTGGCGGGTGTGTATTCATGATAAACCGCAGCGCCTGTGGAATTGTGAATTGCCGGACAAAAAATTCCATTTGCATACAGCAGAAATTCCGCATGCAATCTGAGTAGTTTCTCTTAGGATGTTGGATTGCAAAAACCTTTTTGTGGAGGAATGATTGCCAGGTTTGCGGCTTTCCCGTTTTGGAATTGTTCTGTGCCTAACTATCGCGGCTGTTGCCCAAGAGGATTCCGCGCCTGCGGACAAATCGAAGATCAAGCCGGTGAATGAGACCGTCGTCGTTACCGGCACATTCGCTCCCGCTCCGCAGAACGACATTGATCGCGCCGTGACCGTGGTCGGAATCGATTCGCAGCCCGGTCTCTATACCAATTGGGTTGATTTGCTGGAGCTTGTTCCCTCGGTCGATTTGCGACAGCGGGGCACGAACAACATTCAGGGGGATCTGTCGATCCGCGGATCAGGGTTCGGCGAAACTCTCGTCCTGCTCGACGGATTCCGCATGGATGACGTGCAAACCGGCCATCACGACATGGATCTTCCCATCCCTACAACTGCGGTCGATCGCATTGAAGTGATGCGTGGTGCCGGCTCGGCACTCTATGGATCGGATGCGATGGCGGGATCCGTCAACGTGATCACCGCGAAGCCTGAGCATTCGGATATTCGCGTCGGTGCCGGCGTTGGGAATTTCGGTGTGAATCAGCAGTATGGTTCGGCATCGCTAGTGTGGAAGAAGTTCGATACCCAACTTGATGCGGAACGAGATTTCTCCAGCGGCTTCCGCCCCGATCGCGACTATCGCAGCGCGACATTTTTCGAGAGAACAGGTTTCGAGACCGGACTAGGTCGCTCATTGCTGATGTTTGCTTATGGCGACAAGCCCTACGGTGCCGACCAGTTTTACGGCCCGTTCAATTCCTGGGAGCGCACAAAGTCGTGGTTTGCGGCTTTCAAACAGGACCTCGGCAGCAAAACCGAATTCGATTTCGCCTTTCGCCGCCACACCGACGAGTTCGTATTGTTTCGCAATAATCCCTCGATCTACGAGAACAATCACATTGACCGAAGCTGGCAAACGGACCTTCGCCATCATGAACAGATCTCGCAAAACTCAACACTCTTCTTCGGAGCCGAAGGCATCCACGAGAATATCGACAGCAACAATTTGGGTATTCACGATCGCAGCCGCGGTGCCGTTTACGTCGACTACGATGTCCGTGCATGGAAACGTTTTTCATTCTCTGCGGCGGCACGTGAGGAGATTTTCAGTTCGTCGCACGGGGAGTTTAATCCCACGCTCGCAGCTGGTGCATGGCTCACCAGCACTCTCAAGTTGAAAGGCAGCGTCAGCCGCGCGTTCCGCTTGCCGAGCTACACCGATTGGGAGTATCACGATCCGGCAAACTTCGGGAATCCGCTGCTCGGACCGGAACAGGCCTGGGATTACGAAGGTGGGTTGCTGTGGATTCCGAACAGCCGTTGGAAGAGTGAACTCACACTCTTCCAGCGTCGCGATGGAAGTGTGATCGACTACGTCACGCGCGTGTGCACGTCCATTCCCGCCGACCAACTTCCTCCTGGTGCAACCTGCTCACCCGCCATCCCCAACGTGTATCACGCGGAAAACCTGCAGCACCTGAACTTCACCGGCGTCGAAGGCTCGGTCGATCTCCGCCTCGCTCATGAGCAACATGTCGAGATCGCCTACACCTATCTTTATGGCGCGCAGAAAACCCTAACCGGGCTGCAAACCAAATATGCCTTCGACTATCCCAGTCACGATGCGGTGCTCGCCTGGAACGGGAAACTCCCAGGCCGATTTATCGCACGCACCCGGCTGGGAGTTATTGACCGCTATCAAACCGATCCATACGTGCTCTGGGACGCAGCCATTGTTCGCGAGTTCAACCACGTCGCTGCACACCTCGCATTCGCGAATATTTCGGACACGCAGTACCAGGAAATTCCCGGCGTGTTTATGCCCGGCCGCAGCGTGGTGTTTGGGCTAGACTTTTTCTGGAGAGCGAGATAGTCGGGAGCGAATCCAGGTTAGACGTCGCTATCTCGCGTTTTGGCCCTGAACAGAAATTTTGAGTGCGATGGCTAGTATCGACAGTCTTCCTCGATCACGATACTCCAGCAAGGGCTCACAACTTTATGGCAGGTCAAATTTGGCAGGAGTGGTTTGAGAATGCGTGGGCATGGCGCGAAGAGAAGATTTATCGTCGATTGTTCGGCGATTTAGGCTCTGGAATCTACCCGCTTGACTCAGACCTCTTCACGGGGCAGTTTCGCCAGACATCCATCGATCCGCGCTGGCTTGCTTATGGAATATATGAATCGAAACCGAATGATCTTAGAGCGACCTGGCTCTATGTGTCGTCTGGACTTTCAAATGCTTGGGAGGCGGATTCGCCCAAGCCAGACGAGGCCTCTGGCTTAGGGTGTGAGTTCATCCTGGAGTGCCCATCGCAATCAACGTGGGCGCTGCTTCTGTTACGCCGAATGGTGGCTTTCCAGATACTCCTGTACGTCGGAAGATTCGAGGGCAAAGGACTGGTTCAGCCATGGGATCGTATTCCGTTGCGTGCGCCAATCGACGGCACGTCCTCGAAACTGAATTGGGTCTTGCTGGTCCCAGCGCCGAGGTTCAATGAGCGACAACAGCTACCTTCGGGACATTTTCATTTTCAAGAGTTCATTGGAATCACTGAGGATGAAGCGGATTTTGCCCGCAGCAACGGTGGGGATAAGCTGTTGGCGCTCCTAAAAGCCGGCCCTGTTACCGATCCAACCCGGAAGAGCGTTATTGCAGAACTGTGAGGCCCTCATCTCAACTGTTGAAATGTTTTTATTACACGCCTTGACCCGCTGGCGCTCCATCGCAAGGGTAGATGTAATCAATGAAAATCATGCGAGACGGTTTGTGCGCGGGTAATTTTCAGCGGTGAAACTCGGGCCGCCTTCACCGAGATGACTCCATCCTGGTTCTGCAAAATTCCTTCGATCAGCAGGAACTGTTCGGTTGCGAGCAAGAGCCGGTTTTTCTGAAACAGATCGGGATTGATGATCGCGTTCGCAACTCCGGTTTCATCTTCCAGGCTGAGAAACACAAACCCCTTTGCCGTGCCCGGACGCTGGCGCGCAATCACGCCACCGGCTATGCAAATCGGTCGTCCGCCAGGCAGCTTTGCCAAATCGATCGCGCGCCGCACGCCTAATTTGTTCATGCGCGCCCGATGATACGTCATGGGATGCGGTCCGGTCGTAAGCCCTGTCCCGCGAAAGTCGGCGACCAGGCGCTCTTCATCCGTCATCTTCTTTAGTGGAGAAGCGTGGTCAGGCTCCGCGATATCTTCCAGCAGCGGCCCGAACCGGTTCGCCGCCGCACTCGCGCTCCACAGCGCATCGCGGCGATGGAAAGACGAGTTTCGAGTTTCCAGTTCCGAGTTTCGAGTATTTGATTTCGAAACTTGAAACTCGAAACTTGAAACTGAGTTCAACGCCCCAATTTCCGCCAGCGTGTTCAATTCTTTCTTGTTCAACTCCGGCACGCGCCGCGCGAGGTCATCGATGGAATCGAACGGCGCTTTTCTGCGCTCGCGCACGATCGCCTGTCCAGCTTCTTCGTGCAGTCCTTTGACATATCGCAACCCGAGGCGAAGCGCGATGGTGCCGTGCCTGGTCGTCGGTCGTTGGTCGTCGGTCGTCTGTAAATGAGCGGTCTCGACCAAGTGCCCGCTCGGCGATTTCTGCCGCTCCTTCGGGGCTTCCTCCTTCAACCCTTCTACCCGGGGCTCACGCCCCGGGCTGTATTCTTTTGCTCCTTCGGAGCTGTGTTCGTTTGCCAACGATGGTCGGCCCTCGATCCTAGAACTCATTCGTAGCGAAGAAACCCCCGCTTCGCGTGCGATGTGCGACGCTCGACGTGCGACTTTGTTTTCTGATTTCTCGGGTTGGTCTTGGCCGACGACCGGCAGCCGACGACCGACGACAACTTCGCGTGCGACGTGCGACGCTCGACGTGCGACTCCTGATGGCTGACGGCTGACGGCTGATGGCTGGCTCTCCAACGTACAATTCCACTCCGACCTGGTCACATCCACCGGCAGCACGCGCAAGCCGTGCCGCTGCGCATCTTTCACAATGGTTGCCGGACTGTAAAAGCCCATCGGCTGATTGTTCAGCAGCGCAGCGGTGAACGCCGCAAGATAATGAGATTTCAGGTAAGCACTGGCATATGCGATCAGCGCAAAACTCGCGGCGTGCGACTCAGGGAATCCATACAGCGCAAACGAAGTGATCGACAGCACGATATCTTCCTGCGCCTGCGGCGAAATTCCATTGCGCGTCATGCCTGCGCGGAGCTTGGCCTCAATCTCGCGCATGCGCTTTTCAGAGCGCTTGAATCCCATTGCCCGACGCAGTTCCTCGGCCTCGCCGCCGGAAAATCCCGCCACCACCATGGCGATGCGAAGCAGTTGCTCCTGGAACAACGGCACGCCTAATGTCCGCTGCAGCACTGGCTCCAACGACGGATGCGCATACGTCACTTCCTGCCTGCCCTGCCGCCGCTCCAAATATGGATTCACCATCTGCCCCACGATCGGCCCCGGACGGATGATCGCAACCTGCACCACGATGTCGTAGAAGCTCGCCGGACGAAGCCGCGGCAGGCACGACATTTGCGCCCGGCTCTCGATCTGGAACATGCCGATCGTGTCCGCCTTCTGCAGCGTGGAATACACATCGGGATCATTCGCCGGCAGGTGCGCCAGATCGACTTCCTCGTCGTAGTGATCGCAAATCAGCGCGAGCGAATCTTTCAGCACCGCCATCATTCCGAGGCCGAGCAGATCCACTTTCACGATGCCCAGATCGGCGCAATCTTCTTTGTCCCATTGCACAACCACGCGCCCCGGCATGGACGCAGGCTCGAGCGGCACGACTGAATCAAGTTGTCCTTGACAAATCACCATGCCGCCGGAATGCTGCCCGAGGTGGCGAGGCAAGTCCTGGATGGCCTCGCACAGTTCGAAATACTTGCGAATGCGCGGATGGCGCAGATCGAGACCGGCATCGTGAAAGCGGTGATCAAATGTGTCGTTCGCATCGCGGTATTCCCAGTGCGAGACCGCGGCGGAAACTTTGTCCAGGGTTTCGGGATCGAAACCCAGCACTTTGCCAATTTCGCGCGATGCCATGCGGCTGCGATAGGTAATGACGTTCGCCGTCATCGCCGCCCCGCGCTCACCGTAACGACGATACAAGTACTGAATCACTGATTCGCGATCGTCCCCGCTGGGAAGGTCTAGATCAATGTCCGGCCACTCGCCGCGCTCTTCGGAAAGAAAACGCTCGAAGAGCAACTCCATTCCAACCGGATCGACAGCGGTTATGCCCAGCGAATAACAAACCGCGCTGTTGGCAGCCGATCCGCGGCCTTGCACAAGAATCTTCTGCTCGCGGCAGTACCGCACCAAGTCCCAAACAATAAGGAAGTAACCGGGCAGCTCAAGCTTTTCGATGAGCGCCAGTTCACGCTCAACTTGCTGCCGTGCACGCTCACGTAAATCGCCATTCGCACGCCCATATCGCGATTGGAAGCCCTCACGAGTACGTTCCCGCAGGAATGACATCATGTTCTCGCCTTCGGACACGGGATATTTGGGGAACTCGTATCCCAAATCCTCCAGCGTGAACTCAAGCCGGGACGAAAGTTCCACGGTGTTGGAAATAGCTTCGGGCACATCGGCGAAGAGCGCCGCCATCTCCGTCGGTGATTTCACATGACATTCCGAGTTGAGTGCCAGCAGGCGTCCGGCATCCTGCAGCGTGCAGTGATTTGCGATGGAGGTAAAGACATCACACAGTTCGCGTTCTTCTTTATTGGCATAGCGCACGCCGTTGGTGGCCAGCAATGGCAGATGCAATGAGCGCGCAATTTCAATGGCTGCACGATTACAAAGTTCCTGTTCGCGCAGGAAATGCCGCTGCAGTTCGATGTAGACATTCTTTGCGCCAAAGATGTGCGTCAAAAGCTCTACAGCACTGCGCGCTTCCTCAATTCCGCCGCGACGGAACGCAGAAGCAATCGGCCCGTTATCCCTGCCAGTCAGACAAATTAATCCCTCTGCATACTCCGGCAATTCCTCCGGATAAACCGCGCCTTCCCCTTTAGAGGCGCGCAGCTTCATCTTGGTGATGAGGCGACATAGGTTTTGATATCCGGTGCGAGAAGAAACAAGAAGCGGAAGACGGGAAAGATTGCTGATTTCAGATTGTAGATTGCTGATTTTTGCCTTTTTAATCTGCAATTTAAAATCTGAAATCTGCAATGTAACTTCCGCCCCAATATGCGCCTTGATTCCCGCTTTCTTCGCGGCCATATGAAACCGCGGCGCACCATACACGCCGTTGCGATCAAGCAGCGCCATCGCTGGCATAGCCAGCGCAGCACAGCGGGCAATCAAGTCCTCAGGCACAGACGAGCCTTCGAGGAAACTGAATGCCGAGCGGGAATGAAGCTCGATGTACAAAATCAGCTCTTAGCTTTTAGCTCTTAGCCTTTAGCCAAATCCTTCAGCTAACAGCTAAAGGCTAAAAGCTAAGAGCTGGTTTTCAATCGTATGTCCCTTCCACCATCCACTTGCCGCTGAGCAGATCGTGAATCAGTCGATAAAGCACGATGCTGCTCTTCTCTTCCAGTGCGATGTCCCATTCATCGCGCGCCCACGGATCCTGGTCCCACCAATCTCCAGAAGATCTCCACGGACCTGCGGCCCAAAGCACCGAACCAGAAATCTTCGAATTCTTCTGCGCCGAAATGTGCTGGAGTTTGCCATTCGCCTGCTGCACCTGCACGCAAACCGGCGGGCGAAAAATTCGCAGTGCAGTTACCAGATCTTTTCCAGAACCATTCTCATTCCTCGAAGCTGACGGCGTGAAGTGCCGCATCTCGAATGCTTCAGGACGGTACGTATCGAGCAGAGCCGGCGAGGCAGCGCGCCCTTCGCCAACAATGCCGCTCAGTCTAGCCAAAGTAAGCTCCAGCTTTTCCGGCTGCGGCGAAGCCGGCATAAACAGTCCATCTTGTGCGGGACGAGGTTTCGCAGGCCCAATTCGCAGAGCAACTTTCTTCACTGGAGCCCCGGGAGGATGCGCCTTCAAATCCAACTGCAAAAGCTTGAGAAAAGTTTTTGGATCGAGCAACGGAACCGGCAGTTTGATCACGCGCTGAAAAGAATTTTGCGATTGATTGGCCGCCGCGCGACACCCGGTTTCGAGTTGCAACTCCAGGCATAGCTCCTGCGCGGCCAGCGCACGCCCTTCCAGCCGCGCACACAGATGCTCGAGCATGCGGTTCAGAATGAAAGCCATGGGTTCCAGCAACACCAACGGAAACTCGAGTTCCTGCACCTCTTCAAAAACCAGTGGCGGATCGGATGGCACGAGTGTGGAAGAACTCACTCCTCGCGCTCTCCTCTGTAGTTCCAGCCCAAGCTGTCCCAGGCGCTCGCTCAATGCGACTTCAGGAAGCGCAGTCAGTTCGCAAAGCTTGCGAATTCCCCAACGATGAAAAGTCTCCAGAAGTTCTTCGGCGTCATCCGGATCCTCTTCGTCATAGAACAGCACTTCAACTGGCAAGCTGCCCAGGAGCTCGGCTTCTTTCCCTTCCGGAACAATCGTCACTCCGCTGAAACCGTGCGCCGCAATTTGCGCCGCTTCAATCGTGGAAGCCACAGCCACGTTCATTTCCAGTCCCATGGCGCAGGCGCGACGAAATATTTCGCGACCGATTTTTGCAGGTGGCCCGATGAGTTTCTCCAGACCAGACACATCGAGCAATAGCGTGTCAGGCGCGCACTCCTGCACTCGCGGAGAAAACGACTGCGCACAATCGAGCAGTGCCTGATGCGCAGAAGACTCTTGCAGCTGTGATCGCTCTCGCAATGTGATGACATCGCAAACTTCGGCTTGCAGCCTGGTCATGCCGGTCGAAATGCCAGCCTGACGGGCCTCTTCATTCAGAGCACAAATTTTCTGTAACGGCGGCCTGCCTTGAATTACAGCTACCGCCTGCGATCGCAGATCGGGTTCTGCGCGCACAATCGCCTCCACCGGAAAATCAGGCACGAAGATGCAGGCAAAAGGCATAAACCCGTCGTTGGCTGTTGGTCGTTGATCGTTCGTCGTTGGTTGTTCGTCGTTGGCTCCCAACAGCCGCAAAGCTGGAATCGCGGTCGGCGACGAAAAGCGAACTCAAACTTTCATCCCGCGCGAACTGTTTTCGTCGCAAATTATGCACGCACCGATTGCATCGGCTTGCGCTCCAGTCGCGAGCGCATCATTTCTGCCTCAATTCGAACTTCCCGTAGAAGCTCTGCATGTGTTGTCGATTGAGACTGAACTGGCAACTGAGAACTGGCGAGTGACAACTGGAATGCCAGCGTCGCGCAACTCTGCGCACAGGCAAATTCGCTGATCACAAGAAGCGCGGTTTTCGTGTGTTCCACGGCACGCTGGAATCGAAACCAGGAAGCCAGCGGAATCCGCCGTACATATTTTTCAGGGATCCCCGCGAGATCCAGCGCGACCAGGCCAAAGCCCCCGCTCTGCAGAATGAGATCGGTGGACTTGAGTACCTGCTCAAGACGAAATTCGGCTTCTGTATTGCGTCGTACGTCGTAGGTCGTATGCCGTAGGGAAATCTGTCGTTGGTCGTTGGTCGTTCTTCGTTCGCGCTTGGCTCTTGGCTCTAGGCTCTGGGTTCTCGGCTCCTGGCTCTTGGCTCTTAGCTCTTGGCTGTCAGTTCTTAGAGCGCTGTGCTCTGCCGACGACCGAACACCAACTGCCAACGACCGACGACCAAGGACCAAGGACCGCTTTTCGCCGCACCTCACCCACAGCAACCTTCCCAGATTCACTCCGGCAGCATCGGCCGATTTGGGATCAAAGCTGTCGCTGGCGTCAATGAGAACGCAAGTACCTTCGTCGTGCGTATTGCGCGCGAGAGCCGCCAAAAGAGCGCTGGTTTTACCGGACGAAGCCCCTCCCCAGAGCACCGTCATACAGCCACAAGGAATCCCTCCACTGATCGCATCCAGTTCAGCGATCCCCGACGTGAGCATCTCCGGCCGGGGACGCACTTCCAGCCGTGACGCCGGGCAGACCTTCCCATAGCGCTCCGACTGGGCCAGATGCTTCAGCACATCTGCTCTTTTTGCGAGCACTTGCGGCAAAAAAGCCGATTCAACGGTACTGACCAACGGGGAAGCCATGCAGAACCTCGGCGGAAGAACAGGGCTGGATTCCGGGGCGACGAGCGCACTTGCCTTTATTCGCCTTTTCTTCGCCTACGATTCTGCTACTGAAGGAGAGCTCTGTCAAGCTTTGAAAGAAGGAAATTGCGCTACAAACTCTGCCGCAGCCTATCCAAGTCAGGACTCTGCCTCACGCAGAGCTTCCCGCTGTTTCAGAGCTTCGCGTCGCGCAAGTTCCCGCTGCAGGAACCGTGTCATCTCTTCGGCATCTGCAGGACGCATGAGCAGGTAGTCCACGCGAAGCTGTAAGGCTTCGCGCAAAGCTTCCACGGTAGGGTATCCCGTGGAGAGGATGACCAGAGGAGCGCTTTGCAGCTTCTTGGCTTCTTGGGCAAGCTTCAGTCCAAGACCGTGTGGACCCAGCTCCATCTCGATGAGCGTAGCGTCCCAGGACTGCTGCTCCAGGCGTTTCCGTCCGCAGTCGTACGAATCACAGGTCGCCACCCGATATCCCTGGTCTTCTAGCAGCATACGGTAGGTACTGGCAAGGGACGGTTCATCGTCGACAACTAAAACAGTGGGTCGGGGATTTTCGGGCACTCAATAAGATTCCCAGGATTATTTGCGTCCGACGAGTCAAAGGTTAGATTCCCAAAACCCGAACGGGGTTGAATGGCGCCGCCTTCAATCAGTTACAATATGCAGGGTTTCTTCTGCTTTGACGATGGTGCGCAAACCTTCATTGCTGATCGTGGACGATGAACCTAACGTCCTTCTCACCTTAAAACTGGTCCTCGAAGAGGATGGGTACCAGATCAGCACGGCGGGTAGCTTTGCGGAAGCGGAAAAATTGATGGTCGCAGTCGGCAACTTCGATGCCATCCTGACGGATCTATGGATGGAGAAGGAAGACATCGGTCTCGAACTCGCCCGCTCTGCATCTAAGTTGAAACCGCGCCCTGTAATTGTCATCTTTACAGGCTACGGCAGTCCGGGGAATGCGCGTGCAGCTTTGGGAGTTCCGGTTGACTATTTCGCGTTGAAGCCCCTGGACGTGGATGAGCTGAAGCGCGTCCTGAACCGGCTCGTGGTAGCCAACACCGCGGAGCGACGGTGGCAGTCATGAGTGGATGGCGAGGTACAAAGTTCGCGCTGATCGTGCATCCTGAGCTCCGGGTGCTCGCCCAATATCAGACGCTGCTCTCGAAAAACGGAGTCACGACGGTGGTTGCCCGCGATCTGCCCACCGCTTTATTGGCAATTACGCAGCATTATTTCGACATCGCAATCGTATCTTCACAACTCAGCGAGGCCGGTGACGGCTGGCCGCTAGCCGGCGTGCTGCACCTGGTCTTTCCCGGGTCCTATATTGGAGTTCTCGTTCCTGGCGCCGACCTGCTTACTCTTCAATCCGCAATCAACAGCGGCGTGCAGGATGTCTACGAGATCACTCAGTCGCCACAGTCGGTTGTCAGGGCAGTTGTGGCGGCCGCGAAACTGGTCGAATCGAACAAACCCTCAGGACACCTCCAATAAGGAACGCTCCCGGTCTTTTCGACCGCACAGTTTCTCTCCGCGGTCGTTCTCCTTTTGAAATGAACTTGCGCTTGCTTTAGTTTGCGGCTCGAACTAAATGCGTTTAGGATGTTCTGCGCACCTCAGGAGACCTCGAAATGGTCATTTTGCGCCGTCGTTTGCACTTGGCCGTATTTTTTTCAGCAGCCTTCATTATCGCTAGCTCCGCGCGATCTCTGGCACAGGCAAACTCAGCCAGCAATTCTGGATGCAAGCCGGACACTTTTACCACAGAGGAAGATCAGAAAAACATGATGCAGCAGCTTGGCATTCGCTCCATGCGTCCTGGGCCGAGCGGCGACGAGCGTGCTCCCAACCACGCCAACTACGACGAGGCAAAGGCAAATCCGTTCTCCAATGTTCCCGACGCGCTCACCATGAACAACGGCCAGAAGGTGAATACGCCGGAGATGTGGCAGAAGCGCCGCGCAGAAATCGTGGAAGGTTTCGAGTGTTGCGTGTATGGACGCGTACCGAAGAATGTCCCCAAAGTGACGTGGTCAGTGACAACCGTGGATCACGAATTCATCGGATTCACTCCTGTGGTTGCGAAGGAAGTCATCGGGCATCCCGACAACTCTGGTTGCCCTGACATAAACGTGAACATCCGCATGATTGTGGTGACGCCGATGAACGCAAAGGGGCCGGTGCCGCTGCTCATTATGTTCGGGCCCGCCGCCTTTCCGTCGCCAAATCAGCCATCGCAAGAAGAATTCGGGCGCATTAATGCTGCTATGAAAGCGCTGCTGATTCAACAGGACCCGTCGCTAAAAGAAGTGTTCGCTCAACATCCGGCATACGCGCTGCAGACACCGCGGCCGTTCTTCCAACGACCGGAGTTGAACGAGGACGGCGATCCTCCGAACGCTTGGGAACTCGTCGCCGACGGCTGGGGTTTCGCACTGCTCGACCCCACCACCGTTCAAGCGGACAATGGTGCCGGATTAACGCGCGGGATTATCGGTCTAACGAATCATGGTCAGCCACGGACTCCGGAACAATGGGGCGCGCTGCGCGCCTGGGCGTGGGGTGCAAGCCGCGCGCTCGACTACCTTGAGACTGATTCCGCAGTAAATGCGAAGCAGGTTGGCATTGACGGCGTCTCCCGTTACGGCAAGGCTGCGCTGATCACGAGCGCTTTCGATCCTCGATTTGCGGCAGTGCTGGTCGGCTCCTCCGGCAAAGGCGGAGCGACGCTTCTCCGCCGCAATTGGGGCGAAGCTGTCGAGAGCCTGGCTGGTGGCGAATATCACTGGATGGCAGGCAATTTCATGAAGTATGGCGCAGCCGACGCGACATTCCCGACTAAGAATGCTTCCGATATTCCGGTGGATTCCAATGAACTCATCGCATTGACCGCGCCTCGACTCACCTTCATCAGTTATGGTGTTCCGGAGAAAGGCGACGCCAAATGGCTGGACCATAAGGGCAGCTTCATGGCTACAGTGTTGGCGAATCCTGTCTGGCCTCTGCTCGGTGCGAAAGGCCTCGTCCCGCTGAACGGTTACACGCCGGACAACATGCCGCCGGTGAACACCAGTATCCTCGACGGCCAACTGGGATGGCGGCAGCACGATGGCGGCCACACCGACGCCCCCAACATGAAGTACTTTATCGAATGGGCGGACAAGTTTTTCGGAAAGCCGTCGGTTTACCACAATATTCACTGAGCAACGGCTGGCACGGCGCGTCCAAGACTTAGGTAACTTGAGGGCAGCTTTGCTCGGCGGCTAGACTGCCCGAATGCCGTCGGACCCACTTCAGCCGCAACTCGACAATTACCAGTTCGCCAACAATCCGTCTGACGGGCCAATTCATAGAAACCCGCCGCCAAGCCCGATCTCAACCGCCTACACAATCAGGATCGTGGCGATTGTTGCCGGCGTGGTGGGCGCGATAACCATTGCGGATCTCAAGCAGCACAACAGGGCAGTGCTGGCAAGACCTGCCGCCGTGGACTCCATGATGCAAACGCAAGCAGAAGACCTGCTACAGGCGCTTGTGAACGGAGATGCGACCGCAGCCGACCAGATTTCGCAGAAAGCTCCTGACTGGCTTGGCAAGACTCACGTCAGCAATCGCTCCGACCAACTGCTCACGACGGCGATTAACTTGCCCGACATGCATTCCCGGCAAGCCGCCCTGGATGTCGAACTCGCGCTGAACGGCATACCTGAAAATCAAGAGGGACTGCAAATCCTAACGACTTCCGTCGGCGATGCCAGCCGACGGGCTTGGGCATTGTGGCTTCTGGGTGCATTAGGGAATCGAGGCGTCGATCCAGAACACGCGGCGAAGGTTCTCGGAAGCTACCTCACTGATCCAGACGCAAATACCCGGGCATGGGCTGTGAATGGACTCGCGTTGTTAGGAACTGATGAAAGCATCACCATGCTGCTGGACCGCTTTCGAAACGATGCCTCTCCGATGGTGCAAGAACGTGCGGCATGCGGTCTCGCCGAGTCAGGAATCTACACGAAGGAACAGCGTATGACGGCTGTTCAAACCCTGATCTCCTGGCTGGATGATTCGCAGCTGACCGCGCAACAGCGCGCGTGGGACGTTCAGGCCTTAGGTGACATTACAGGACAGCATTTTGGGACCAATGCCGCGCAGTGGCGCGACTGGTACGCCAACCAGGGCTGATCAGCCGACCAAAGCTCCAGCCAGCCTCTTATTGCATTCGTCAAGCATCTGCGCGGTTCGAGACGCGCCCACCCGCGTGACCCCAATGGCGCGAACCGCGAGCAGCGCATCGAGATCGCGGACACCACCTGCGGCTTTTACCTGGACATGCGGCGGCGAATGCTTTCGCATCAGCTTGAGATCCTCGATCGTTGCTCCACTTGGCGCGTAACCGGTGGACGTCTTCACCCAATCGACACCGATCTCGCCGCAGATTTGGCATAAGCGAATCTTGGCCGCGTCATCGAGGTACGCATTTTCAAAAATGATTTTGATTTTCTGCCCGTGAGAGTGAGTAAGGGCCGTCAGGGACTTGATTTCATCCGCCACATACTGCCAATCGCCACTGCGCGCCTTGCTGATGTTGATCACAGCGTCCAGTTCGGTTGCTCCATCCTTTAACGCACGTTGGGCCTCTGCAATTTTGATATCCGTAGTGTGCCCGCCATGGGGGAAGCCAATGGTCGTGCTCGGCTGCACGCTCGATCCCCGCAGCAGGTCCGCGCACCGCGCCGCATAGTACGGCATGATGCACACGCTGGCCACGTCATACTCGCGGGCCAACTTGCACCCCGCTTCTAGTTCATCCACGGTCAGCGTCGGATTCAACAGCGAGTGATCAATCATCTTGGCGATATCGGAATAGGAATATGTCTCGGACACAATGCTCCTCCGGAAAGCGTGACGATAGTCTCTCACGATTGAGCGGCAGTAAAGGAGAGGTCCAACGAAGGCACATTCAGAATTGCTCGCCGAGCAAGTGCAGCTCAGACTTGAGCTGTCCGAGTTTCGCGGTCAATTCTTGCTCTTCCTCGCCGGTAAGAGCCATCCGGCTCATCAGACCGGTGACCGTGTCATAGGCACGGCGGGCATTGTGCTGATTGCGGGCCCGCTTGTCAGAATCAGTATCGGCGTCTTGAGCAATTCGGGTCAGAGTGAGGGCAAGTTCTACGTCGCTCACGAGGAAAGAGAAGCCGGTTCTATCAAGTCGATTCCGGACATCATCGAGGCTCAAAGCTGGGCTCCCGCTGGTTTGTGCTCCAGGGTTGGTCGAAGATTCGTTCAAACTGCGCCTCCATGACGTGGTAGCACTCGCAGGCACCATCGGCCAGACCTTCAGGATTTAAGATGCTGAGCTTGCCATAGCGGTAACCGATTAATCCAGCTTCTTGCAGCATGCCGGCTGCCGTGGAGACAGTTGGCCTGTGCACTCCAAGCATTTGCGCCAGGAACTCGTGGCGTATGGAAAACTCCGTCCTCCTTGCGCGGTTGTAAGTCATCCGCAGCCAACGGCAGAGTCTCTCATCGATCGAGTGCAGCCGGTTGCAGGCAGCTGTCAACGACGTAAGGATCAGGAAGGCGTGGACGTACCCAGCAATGAGGTCATTCAGCGGAGAGGCCCGGTCTCGCACCTCGCGAGCGAAATCTTCGACGCTTATGCGATGTCCTTGGCCTTCAACCTGCACAAAAGTTTTCGCGACCGTACTGCGCTGTCGCAGCCAGACTTGAACCCCCGCTAGTCCCTCGACACCCATCAGGCCGGTTTCAATGCTCGATCCGTCGCTCATTTCCTGGATGGTCGAGGTCACCGCATCGTGAGGGAAGTACAAATTCTTAATGGGCTCGTCCGGCGTAGTGATCATTAAACCGACTTCCATATGGACCGGATGGAGAAATGGGTCCAGCCGCTCTCGTTCGGCGTCCGGCAAAGCTGCCAGCAGCAGGTTTTCACGGGCGCGTTCTTTGGGCATGAGCACCGCCCCTCACTCAAACGCCAATAAACGTCATGTAGCTGACAATGGCGCGAGCTGCGCTTAACGTCATCTTGCCGACTGATTGCGAGTAGACGGTGCCCTACCTTTGTTTGAATGGCACAGGATTTCTATGAGGTATCGCCCCAAGAGCTTGCCGCAAAGGTGAGCAAGGCGGAAAACCTTATCCAAAAGGGCCAGATGCAGGTTGAGCGTACCCGCCGCCGCATTCGAGACGCAGCTGGTAATTGGCTTCGATAGGAGCAATCGCCAGAAACCGGGAATCGATGGAGACAACCGATTGAGGAACTCTTGGTCGCAGGCAAGAGATAGATAATGTGGATCAGCGCTGCGAGTTCTTGCTCTGCTTTTCGTAAACTTCCTTCACTCTCTCCAGGCTGTCTGCTTCCTCCGGGAGTTTGTCTGGTCGAAGCCGCACGATACGCGGGAATCGCAGAGCATACCCGCTGTTGTGACGATCGGATTGCATCACGTTGTTGAATGCCACCTCGATCACGATCTTAGGCTCGACCACGCGGCGGAACCCTTGATCTTCGGTGGTGTGATCGAGAAACCACTTCGTCATTTCGGCGATCTCGGTATCGGTCAAGCCGGAGTAGGCTTTCCCAACGTTCAGCAACTGGTCCTTATCGCGGACTGCGAACGTGTAATCGCTCAGTACGCCGATGCGCTTGCCATGACCAAACTCCACCGCCGTAACAACGACGTCCAGCGTCGCCAGTTCTCGTTTCAATTTCAGCCACGATTTGCCCCGCCGGCCCGGCGAATACGCCGACTCGGGATCCTTGATCATTAGCCCTTCGTTGCCGCGGGCCTGAGCGGCATCGAACAGCGCGTTGAGTTCATCAGGCGAGGAGGCTTGGGATACAGGCGCGCGTATCACGGCAGTGGGCGGCTGTCGGTCTTCGGTCGTCGGCTGAGGCGTCGTTGGTCCTTGCTCGTTGGTCGTTGGTAAACCGTCATTGGCCATCAGTTCGTTGTCGTCAGCTAGTCCGAAATCGAGCCGCCCTTGCAACTCACCTTTAGTTTTTCTTCTCCGTGCCTCCGTGTCTCCGTGGTGAGGAGGCTTTCGCCGGGCCAGCAGGGCGGCCAGAAGCTTCGCTCGCTCTCGCAGCGGACGATCAATGACGAGTTCGCCATTCGCGTACAGGACATCGAAGACCAGATATGCGACCGGCACCTCACGAATCAAATCGTCGTTCACCATCTTCCGTCCAAGGCGCTTCTGCAGTGCACTAAATGGAAGAGCCCGACCTGCTGCGGCGGGATTTTCTGCCGACGACCGACGGCCGAAGACCGACGACTCGCTTTCATACGACGTACGACCTACGACGTACGACGGTTCGTTTCCCTCGCCCGCGTAATCCCACGCCAGAATCTCCCCATCCAGGATCGCGTCGCTCGGTAATCCAGCCAGGGCATCTGGCAACTCGGGGAATGACTCCGTAATTTCGTCGCGGGTGCGCGAAAAGAATCGGACATCGTCTCCGGAGCAATGAGCCTGCGCGCGAATCCCATCGTACTTATCTTCGACCCAGGCGTTCTGGAAATAACTGAGTGCGTCGCTTGCTGATTCCGCCGGGCTGGCCAGCATAAATCCAATCGGATGAAACAACCGCATTTTCGCCTCGGCCAGTCGACCTTCTGCCGCGAGCTTCAGCGTTTCTCCGATATCACCGAGGAGCATGTTCGCGCGCTGGACAGCCTTGAGCGTGGTTTCAGGATGCTGTTGCGAAAATGCTTTTGCGATCGCTTCTTCGACCAAGCTTTCTTTTAACCCGATTCGCAGGTTGCCAGTCATGATCTTGATGACGTACTTGGCCTCGAGCGGGGAAACGCTTCCGAGAAGCTGTTTCGCTGCTCCAGCCTTAAACGCGGGGCGCCTTGCTGCGGAGATTTCGCGGAAAATGCGCTGGATCTCTGCTGGCGATTTGCTGGGAAGCCGAGGGATGCCGCTGCGTGGTTCGAGTTGGGGAAGCACCGCTTCCGCTACTGCGCCGAGATCGCCGTATTTGCGGTATGCCTCGGTGAGGGCGTGCTCCGACTTCCCCGCCAACTCCGCAATAATCCGCCACAGCATGGAGCCGCCCACCTGTAAGGTGGTCTCCTCCCACACGGGAAACGGACGTCCCGAGAAGAACACCGCCGCGACGGACGCATTTTCCACGGAGACAGCCCGAAAGTACTCCGCCAGGATCGCTGTCTTTTCCAGCTTCTTGGTCGTGGTAGCGATGCGGTCGGCGGTTTCGGAGAAAGTGCGCACGATTAATCCAGGCCGCCTCCAGCGCTCATTCTCCCGCGGCGCGCGGCATTGCCAGTTGACGGTGATACAGCTCCGAGTAAATTCCCGACTGCGTCAGCAATTCGTTGTGCGTCCCGCGCTGAACGATAGTTCCGTTCTGCACGACCAGAATCTGGTCAGCTTTGAGAATCGTCGACAGCCGGTGAGCAATCACTATGGATGTTCTACCGGCAAGAGCAGTTTCCAGCGCGCGCTGAATCGCGGCTTCTGATTCGGAGTCGAGGTGCGCCGTGGCCTCGTCGAGAATCACGATGTCCGGAGCTTTTAGCAGAAGCCTCGCAATCGCGATGCGCTGCTTCTCGCCTCCGGAGAAGCGGTATCCTCGCTCACCCACCAGGGTCTCGAGTTTGTCCGGCAAGGATTCGATCAGTCCTGCAATCTGCGCGTCGCGCAGTGCGGCCCAGATTTGATCGTCCGTCGCGCCCGCCCTCGCGTAGACAAGGTTGGCGCGAATGGTGTCGTGGAAAAGGTGCGCATCCTGCGTGACTACACCAATCCTGTCCCGCAGCGAATCGAGTTTGGCGTCGCGGACATCCAGCCCATTGATGCTGATTGCCCCGGCTTGCACATCGTAAAGCCGCGGCACCAGGTGCGTGATTGTGGTCTTACCCGCGCCAGATGGTCCGACGAGCGCGACCAATTGTCCCGGCTCAACTTCAAAGCTGACATCCTGCAGCACCGTTTTCTGAATGCGCTTGTCCGGCACCGCGATCGATTCCAGCGAGGCAAGAGAAACTTCCGACGGCGAGGGATAGCGAAAAGCGACGTGATCAAACACGATTTCTGCCGGACCAGGCGGGATCGGTTGCGCATCGGCTCTCTCCCGGATCATCGGTGGGAGATCGAGAATCTCGAAGACGCGCTCGAACGAGACTAAAGCGGTCATAACACTGACTTGCACGTTCGAGAGTCCGAGGAGTGGTGCATACAGCCGTGCAAGATAGGCGACAAGTGCCACCACCGTTCCGACGTCGAGGACGCGCCTGACGGCAAGTACTCCTCCCCAGCCATACGCCAGCGCGCTGGCGCAAGTTGCAGTGACGATTAGGGCAGTGAAAAACAAGCGCCCATACAGGGCCTGCTTCACTCCGATATCGGAGACACGCGAAGCTTTCTCTTCGAAGGACTTTCCCTCGTCCTCGCGTCGTCCAAAAAGCTTTGCCAGCAGCGCTCCCGCCACGTTGAAGCGCTCAACCATCAGATTGTTCATGGCAGAACTGAGGTCATAACTCTCGCGCGTGATGGCTTGCAGCTTGCGTCCCCAGAAACGGGCCGGCAGGACGAACAGCGGAAGCAGGATGAGCGCCGCGAGCGTGATGCGCCACGAGAGCACGAACATCGCGCCCAGAATCAGAACTACCGTGATTAGGTTTCCCACGACGTTCGAAAGAATGTCGGTGAATGCGGTTCTCGCGCCACCGACATCGTTATTCAGCCTGCTGACCAGTGCGCCAGTTTGCGTCCGCGTGAAGAATGCGAGCGGCATTTGCTGGATATGTTCGAACAGTCTGGTTCGCAGCGAGAGCACGATTCCGGCGCCGATCCTCGATGAAAAATAAGTCTGGGTCATTCCCAGCGCGCCATCGAATATTCCCAGCACAGCCACAATGATTGCAAAATGAACAATGAGCGAAGCATTGCCTTGAAGAATCCCGTTGTTGATGATCCGGCGGTAAATCAGTGGATTCACAATGCCAATGCTGGCGTCTACGATGACCACAAGAAGGTAGATCGACAGCAAGCCGAGGTATGGCGCCGCGAACGTAAGCGTGCGCTTTGTGGTGCCCGGCTTCACCTTCTGCTTTACGACGGAGGCGTCCTGGCCAAACGAACGCCAGGCGCCAATCATGCTCGACATCGGCTGCGCTCCAGTCCCCGCGACAGTACGCGGGTCAGAGTAGTTTAGACGTTCGCAGGCAAAAGAAGATGCAGTTCTGGTTGCTGCCTAAGTTGCTCATTCATTTGCAGTTCTAGCTCCCGGAGCAGAGCCTACCCTGTGCTAACCTAGTCCTGGAACATTACTCGCCTGAGGGTCATCCAATCTTTATGAAGTTTTTCCGTACATTGTGGCGCTTCCTGGTTTCGATTCAATTGCTGCCCGCTCTTGAAGGCGGCGAGGAGACGCTTGTCGGCGGCCAGGCCGTACTTGAAGGCGTGATGATGCGCAGCCCGCATGCATGGGCGATCACCTGCCGCAAGCCTTCCGGCGAGTTGCTCAGTCACAGCGAACCATTGGAACGCCTCTCGGAAAAACATAAATGGATGGGCTGGCCGGTCGTTCGCGGGGTAATGACACTTGGCCACGCCATGACGCTCGGCTTCCGGGCTCTTCGCTTCTCGGCGAACGTGCAACTCGAAGAACTTCAGAAAGATGAACAGGGGAACGTCCCCGAGAAGAAGTTCGAACTCAGCGGATGGATTGCGGCGGTGAACATCGCGATCTCAGTGGGCTTCTTCATCTTCATGTATAAGTACCTGCCGCTGCTGGTAACGACCGAGTTGAAGAAGTCGCATCCCGAACTAGGCGGCCAGATCATGTTCAACCTGGTAGATGGCATCATCCGCCTGGCGTTGTTCCTCTTGTTTATTTGGGGCACTTCCCTGCTGGCCGATATCCGCCGCGTGTACGAGTATCACGGCGCCGAACACAAAACGGTTTTCGCCTTCGAGAACGGCGATCCGCTCTCCACGGGAGAGGTGCAGAAGTACCCGACCTTTCATCCACGCTGCGGCACCAGCTTCCTGATGACGGTGATGATCATCTCGATCCTGTTCTACATGCTCGTCCCGGTGCATACGTTCTGGGCGCGGTTTGCGATCCGCGTCGCGTTGTTACCGGTGATCACCGGTGTGTCGTACGAGATCATCCGGTTTGCTGCAAAGCATCGTAAATCTCTGTTCGCCGTAATGACCGCGCCGGGACTGTGGCTCCAGAGGATAACGACCAGACCACCGTCGGACGACCAAGCTGTTTGTGCTATTACGGCCCTCGATGAAGCCATGGCCCTCGAGAAAGAACGCGGTGGCGAACTAGTAATTGCCTAGCGGCCCCGCCGCAAAAACCTTTCCTTCCGTCCCGAATTCAGAGCAAAATTGAAGAAAGCGACTGGCCACTAACCACCGGCCACTGATCACTATGTTTGAACGTCTCGACCAAATCGAAGCCCGCTACGAAGAACTGACGCAGGCGCTCGCCTCGCCGGAGATCATTGGCGACTCGTCCAAGTACCAGAAGACTGCCAAAGCGCACAGCGAGATCTCCGCCGTCGTCGAGAAGTACCGTGAATACAAGGACCTGAAGAAGGGCATCGCGGAGAGCCGGGCCTTGCTTGCGGATGAGAAAGATCTGGAGATGCGCGCCTACGCGCAAGAAGAACTCGACAAGCTGGAAGCTCGCGTCGGCGGCGTTGAGGACGAACTCAAGGTCCTGCTGATCCCTAAAGATCCGAATGACGAGAAGAACGTCATCCTGGAAATCCGCGCCGGTACAGGTGGAGACGAAGCCACTCTCTTCGCTGCCGAGATGTTTCGCATGTACGACCGCTTTGCCGAAACCCAGCGCTGGAAAGTGGAGGTGCTCTCCACCTCGGACTCTCCGGTTGGCGGACTGAAGGAAGTCATCGCCCTCATCGAAGGCCAGGGCGTTTATTCACGCCTGAAGTACGAGAGCGGCGTGCATCGCGTGCAGCGCGTGCCTGCAACCGAACAACAGGGACGCGTTCACACTTCGGCAGTTACTGTCGCAGTTCTCCCCGAAGCGGAAGATGTCGACATCAAGATCGAAGCCAAAGACCTCCGCATCGACACGTTTTGCTCGTCGGGCCCGGGCGGACAATCTGTGAATACGACGTACTCCGCGGTGCGAATCACGCATATTCCGACCAACACGGTCGTGAGTTGCCAGGACGAGAAGTCGCAGATCAAGAATCGCGAGAAGGGTATGCGGGTACTCCGCTCGCGTCTGTATGAAATCGAGATGCAGAAGCAGCAGGAAGCACTAGCGAAAGAGCGGAAATCCATGGTCGGCTCCGGTGACCGCAGCGAAAAGATCCGTACCTACAACTTCCCGCAAAACCGCGTCACCGATCACCGCATCGGTCTCACCATTCATCAACTGCCTGAAGTCATGGACGGCAAACTCCAGCCGCTAATCGATGCGCTAGTCACGCATTTCCAGGCGGAGAAGTTGAAGGGCGAGGGTGGGATGGTGATGTGAGAGGGTTATGCTTCGTCGGTCGTCGGACTTTGGTTTTGATCTTTGCGTGCGACGCGCGACGCAAGACGTGCGACTTGCCGTAGGTTTTCCTGAAGCCTAACGCCTGAAACCTGAAGCCTAGTCTTTCAACGGCACCACCACGCTCTCTCCCTTGCAGAACGTGGCAACCCGCTGAATTTCGCCCTTCACGGTAGTCAACGTCATCACGGGACCGTAGCAATACGCCGCATGCCCGGTGCGGGTCAAATACCACTTGCCGCCTTTTTTCGACGCCTTCGCACTCTGCTGTTGCGCGAAGTGCGGCTCCGGCTGGGTTGCCGGACGCGAAATCTGGGGAACCGGGAGTGACGCCAATATCAGGATCGCTATTGCTTTCATCTACCTACCCTCAGAATGTGTTGTGCCGCTAACCCGGCCAATTACTTAAATTAAAAATCTCACACGCCGCTGGTCCGACGGATCGGTGTACTCGGCCGGGGGCCTCACGGGAAGCTTTTCTTTGGCTTGCCGTGAGTTCCGGCCTGAGACTGCATCCTTTCCCTGGGAGGACGGGACGCGGGAAGATTCTTTTGCTTTCGGTTGAACCTTGGAGTGCGACGGAACCTGTACAGACGGAGTTGACTGCTTTTGAACCTGGTTGTCCGGGAGTTGAACTGTTTTCACGACCACTGGCGCTGTGTTCCCGTGCGAAACAGACGTAACCAGGGCGGTATGCAAATCCTGCATCAAAAGCTGGATCAACTCGCGTTGCGCATCGATGGCATGGTCTTGGAGAACGACCAAGAGGCTTAATAGTCCCCATGCGACCGCGAATGCGACCATCAGTGCACGCCGCGGTACTCGATACGACTTTCTCCCAAATCCAGCCTCAACGTTGTAGTTCATGCGCCCCTGTCTTCGCCTGCTACACAACTGGCAACCAGACAAAAGCACCTTCAACGCCAACATCGCCGGTCATGCTATGTAGCTGAATTTGAACAGAGTTGCAGTCCATTCTGGAACTGCGCTAGAAGCGGAAAACTGCAAACCCCTGCACATATTGGTAACCAGGCGCAATTACCACCGTAAGTTGCCATGAAGTTTCAGGCGGATGCACGAAGTCCGCGTCCGGCTTCAATTCCGATCTGAGAAAACGCTTATTTCATCCATAAAAAGATGCAATTGGACACATCCGCTCCGTCCCGATAGCGTTAGGACATGTCCGCTTCCATGGTTGAAGATTCTCAAGTAAATGTCCTTCACCACACGGTAACCAGGATCGCTTCGGCTGATGGCTTCCACCAGGCGCTCGACCGCGTGTTGGATTTTGCGGTCGAATTGGTGAAGTGCGATTCCTGCTTCATTTATGTGCTTTCGGGCGAAGATCTCATTCTTCGTGCTTCGAAAAACCCGCATCAGGAACTGCTGGACCGGCTGAAACTCCGCATTGGACAAGGGATTACGGGATGGGTGGCCGAACACCGCGAGCCGGTTGCGGTCTTTAAAGAAGCGTATAAAGATCCCCGGTTTCAGCGTTTCAATGAGTTGCCGGAAGATCGTTACGAGGCTTTCTTGTCGGTTCCGCTGTTTTCGCGGGGAAGGCTGGTGGGCGTTATGAACCTGCAGCACGGAGACCCGCATGTCTACACCGAGCGCGAGATCGGCCTGCTGGCGACGGTCGGCTCGCTTGCCGGCGCAGAGATTGAACTCGCGCGGCTCGAGAGCCAGAACACGGAACTGTCTCAGCAGCTCGAAACCCGCAAAATCGTCGAGCGCGCCAAGGGGATTCTGCAGCGGGACCTAGGCCTAACGGAAGAGCAGGCATATCTCAGCATCCAGCGCCAGAGCCGCCAGAAACGCAAGACCATGAAGGAGATCGCGGAAGCGATCATACTGAGCGAGGAAGTGAAGAGTGGGTCGAAAGCAGATTGAATCATTGAATCACCGAGCGAATATCCCGCAGTGCAATCTCAATGAAGGGATATGGAGGTGTTCCAAATGATTCAATGATTCAATGATTCAATGATTCAATGATTCAATTTACGGTGCCACTCCCGCAGGCGGAGGAGGCGCCGGCTGATGCGCAGCGGCCGTCGCTGCCGCGGCTTCGTTCAGGATTCTGTGATGAATCGTGAACAGCGCGAGTTCAAGACGGTCGGAAACGCCGATCTTGTCATACACGTTGCGCAGATAGTTCTTGATCACCTGCTCAGTGGTGCCCAGCTGAGTCGCGATTTCCTTGTTCTTGTATCCCTGAACAATGAGCGCAACAATGCGAAGCTCTTTCGCGGTGAGGCGATCGCGCACGCGCAATCCCACCATGTCGTTTTCAGTGAGCTCGCTTGGAACCGCGATGTCCTGGATCCAGGTCTCGCCACGCGCGACTTTGCGTACGCAATCGACCAGAGCTGAACTGGTCACGTTGCGATATACAACGCCGTGCGCTCCCGCGCCCATGTATTTTTGCGCGCTCTCACCAGTATCGGCTAAGACCACCACGCGGGTGCGAACTTTATTCGCGGCGTTAAGCACGCCAGCAAAGTCGCCATGGAAGCCGCCCGCGATCACCAGTACCGCAGCGCGGAACTTGTCGAGCGCCATGAACATCTGCTCGGGTGTCTGCGCCTGCGCCACAATGCGCATCTCGTCTTCCACCGCCAGAACTTTGGCGATACCCGCCCGGAAAATTGCCTGATTGTCGGCCAGAATAAGTTTCAGCATCTTCGATTCACCTCGCGCCTACGGCTGGCGAACAAAATCGTAAGAATCAATTACGCAAGCAACGCCGGCAGGCTGATCGCCTTCGGCATCTTTGCGGACGACGCGGCCTTTGCATTGCACGATCACGTGCTCATTGCCTCCAGTCAATTCCGGCGGCAATGCGATCTCAAACTCAACGCTCGATCCGATCTCCAAAGCCGGATTTCCGCGAATATAAACGCCCGCGGCGCTCATGTTCCCGGTCGTACTTCCCTGGTCGACGCCATGGATCTTGATCGGCAGTTCCAGCGGAAATCGTTTTCCAGTTCTCGCTTCGGTGGACACAGGCCCTCCTGAGGATTGAATCATAAGATCACTGAGTCATTGAACAGTCCCTCCACTGCTGGGCCTTTCAACGATCCCATCGTCGATAATTCAATCCACTCCAATTCCCAGCGATTCTACTCCTTCAGCCCCCGCTAAGGCCGTCAAATCTGGGTTTCAACGGCCTTAGGGCGTTATATCACGGATTTTGTTAGGGATAAAGGATGAGGTGCTTGGGAGGGCAATAGCGTGGGGCTTTGACGGTGCGAGGCGTAGCTTCCCACACATACAACTTTCGTGGCCTTGTGTTCGTTCTTTAGATATTTAAGATGATTCCAACTCAGGGGATCACGTGACTTGGAGAGAAGTTAATGAAGCGCCATGTCGGTACGTGGATTCCTCCCTCCCGTTGTGTCAGTTTTTGGTCGTGGATCCATCAGAACTGGACTAGCAACCAGCATTGGGAAAGCCCTGATTGCCTGATAGTCGAACTCTGGACACGCTGGTTCGGCTTCGAATTCATGGAGGAGAAGTCTATGGAGAGTTAGTCGTTGATTATCAGGTAGGTTGTCTAAGCCGAGCAGGTAACTGCGTCCAAGACGGCATGTTTCGGCGGCCCAACAGCCCATACGCCAGTAGCGGTTTTGCTATGCTCCTCGCAGGAGCTTCCCGTGTCCGGATTCAACGGCCTGCGTGTACTCTCTTTCGAGAGCCGGCGCGCCAAAGAAATTGCCCAACTCATCGTCAACAATGGCGGAGTGCCGACGGTCGCCCCTTCTACGCGCGAGATCCCGGATGGTCCTCACGATGAAGAACTGAAACTTATCCATGGCATTCTCGCGGGCGAATACGGCGTCATGATCTTCATGACCGGCGTGGGTGCCCGCGCGTTGATAGATGCGGCCGCCGCTGTGGTTCCGAGAGAGGAGTTCCTTTCAGCACTCCGAAAGACTCGCGTGGTAGCTCGTGGGGCAAAGCCCGCAGCGGTAATGCGCGACTTTGGCATTCCTGTTTGGCTGACACCGCCCGAACCGAATACATGGCGAGAAATCATACAGGTGCTCGATCAGAATTCGGCGGCCATACCGTTGCGCGGTTTGCGAATCGGCGTCCAGGAACACGGCGCGCCCAGTTCGGAGATGTATGAGGCTTTGCGCAAGCGCGGAGCATCCGTCTTCGCGGCGCACGTGTATCGATGGGAACTCCCCGAAGATACCGGACCGCTCAAGGAAGCGGTGCGTGCCGTCTGTGCTGGTGATATTGATGTCGTGATGTTCACGTCTTCCGTTCAACTCGCCCATGCGCTAAAAATCGCGACAGAACTAAACCTCCGGCAGGAAGTCATCGCTGGCTTGAACCGCATAGTCATTGCCTCAATCGGCCCAGTCGCCTCGGCAGCGCTTCGCGAACAAGGCATAACTGTGGATCTCGAGCCTTCCCACCCGAAGATGGGATTCCTGGTGAAGGAATGCGCCGAACGCAGTGCGGGACTACATAGTGCAAAAAAAATTGTTGAATAAGGCTCAAAAAGAAAGAGGACGGGGGCCCCTCGGCCCCGCCCAAAGAGCTTAGGGATCCTAGTACTCCAGCATTCGAGTGCTTAACACTTGCAATGGGGAGTCGCTGGTCGAGGGTGGAAATCTACTGAGCAGGTCATCAGCCCAGCAGTGGTCGTAATTAATACCATTGCCACCGCCACCGTTCCAGTTCATATTAGCTGGAGTTCCGGCTGTGTTCCCAACATAGAATGACCCGGTAATCTGCCCGTTGCCTCCGCCGTTCTCGGTGGTTGTTGCCGTGCCAATCACCAGCACCAGACCATGCCAGGTGAAGTTCCCGTTGAATATCAGGTTGCCGGTGACGACCAGAACACCGTACCCGCTCGTTGAGCCGCTGATGGTCAAATCGCCATTCACGACCGTGGTTTGAAGGTTGGTTGCCGTGCTACTCGGCAGACTTGCCTGCGTGAAACTGCCACAGCTATGCGTAGCCGTATTGGTACAGGCGCCCGCCCCAAGCAGCGGAGAACCAACCAGGTTCGTGCCCGCCTGGTTGTATATGTCCAAAACGACTTGCTGAAGTTGCGAAGGATCCGGGTTCGCGCCGGGGACCACTTGAACATCGGGTGCGGTGCCGGATACCCCGATGTAATTGTCCGGCTTCCCAAGCCCGGATGTATTAGGCAATGGATTCTGCGTAGTGCCCCCATTGCACGGCTGTTGCTGGTTATTGCTATCGAGATAAAAACCGTTGGCAATGCAGCTCTGCGCGATGCTGTCGGCAACTCCGATCGAGGGGAGCGCCACGCCAGGCGTGCCGTTGCAGGTCGGCGGTTCAGGACCAGAACCGGCGTGATCAGTGCCGTTGATAGCAAACCCCGCCGATTGTGGCGACGAAAAAACAGGGTTTGACCCAGCTATAGTAAGCGCACCACCGAGTTGAAATTTTGTGGGAGGTGTGACGCCCACTTCCATTTGCGCCATGGCACGCGCCCCATTCCTGGTGACCGCGAGCGAGGTGAGCGTGTAGACAGGGCCTAGATAGAGTTGCTGGCCGCCCGTGAGCGCTGCAGTCGCGGTTGCACCCGAACCAGGTGCGCCGCTAATGATTACCTGCGGAGGTGTAACATAGCCTGACCCGCCACTGGCCACTGTTATGCCACTCACGTACGAGTTGGTTCCTAGAGAACTTGCGGTGTAACTAGCTCCGCTGCCCCCACCACCGCTCAATGTCAGCGGATAGCTCCCAGCCGCGTAGCCGCTGCCGCCATTAGTAATATTGACCGCCGTTACTTTTCCGTTGTTTGCACCCGCGGACCAGGTGACATTGACTGCCGGCTGCGCGGCGTTCGGGGCTTTGGGCGAAGTTCCGCTGAGGCTTGCCGTCGGCGCTGTGATGTATTCGCCACCGCCGTTTGTTAGCGCGAGGCTGCTGATCTGAATGCCGGCGGTAAAGTTGACCGTAACTCCTCCCGAACATGCGGGGCTGGAAGTGACTGACGCGCTTGCAGGAACGCCACTTCCGAAACTGCCGACATTCGAGACCGCGACAGTTGAGCCGTTGAGCTTTCCAGACGGGCTGGTAGTCACTGTGCCTGAAAATCCGCTATAGGAGAGCGTCAAAAGCGTGTTTTTTAAGCTGTTGCCGCACGACGCCGTTGCGGTCGCACTCGCGACGCAGGTGTGTGTCGACCCCATGGTTACGCTGGCAGTGGCGGTTCCACCCTGTGTTGGCGGCGGATTCGGATTGAAGCTCACCTGCAGATTCGAGGTCCCGACGGGATAGCAATAGTTGGTTGTCCCCATGCTCAACGCCGTCACCGGCGATCCGCTGACTAAAGCCTGGAAGGTGGCACCGGCAGGCGTGATCGAAACGGATGGTGGGCTGGTGTATCCCGAACCCATCGCGTTCTGGGTTGTTGAAGTGATCGCGCCAGTGCTTGACGCAAGCGTCAGCGTCGCGGTCGCTCCGGTTCCACCTCCGCCTTGAAATGTAACCGTCGGAGGCGTCGAAGTGGAATACCCTGCGCCGGGATTATTGACATACACGGCGCCCACCGAATAGGTGCTAGCCCCGAGGCAATTGACTCCTGCAGTAGAGGGTCTCTGGATCTGCTGGTTAGGGTTATTATCCCAGCACACCTGATTTAGACCGGTCGCAGGGCTTCCGGGAGTTTGCACCCAAACGGGCGCGCTGTTGTCAGCCTTTAGCGTTATCCGAACCCACTTATACGGCAAGGGGATCAAGTTTCCGTTAGAGTTTTTAAGTTGCCAGCTTAACGGCGAACCATTAAAAGTCGCATTGGAACTTGCGCTATTGTCGTAGTAGCTACACCAACCACCGCTGGCCGCGCTACTCCCTGCGCTCACTAGGGTGCAGGAGTTCGAGGGCGCCGCAGTGCAGGGCGATCCGGGAGGTTTCACGGTCACCCCCAGGGTTGACATGTTGCCCTCCTGGCAAAGCTCCTTGTCAAAGTAAGGATTGGGCACGCCTGCTGAGATGTTGGCTTTCCAAGGTGCAATCGACGCGGCAGTTTCTCCCATGCTTGGATCGGGATTGATGACATACAGCACTTGTCCATTACTGGGTCCGGGTAGATTGGTGGGAGCGGGGCCCTGACCTGCTGCTCCCGTGCCGAGTGGCAATGGGAATCCGTTCAGATCACCTCGGAGCGGGTGCAAACGGGCGCGGGCCTCCTGTAATCCAGAGAGTGCCGCGTAAGTTGCAACCTGCTTGTCGCGATAATTAACCGCGATTGCGGTTTCCGTGTTGGAAGAGAACAGCATCGCCGCGGCCACTGCTGTCAAGAGCAGCAAGCCAAGGATCGTAAGCAACAGCGCGACCCCGTGTTCCCGACGGTTATGCGTAGTTGTCCTCATAAGTCCCCTTTTAGCAACTAAAGCTGTTTCGCGTACTGCCGTGCGCTTCCGAGCAATTGCTCAACGCAATCGTGGAAACGACTTGCGTCACTGGATACGCTCCGGTGCCGTCTTTGTACGGCGACTGGACCGCCATCACAACCCGCAGCGAGTTTACTTTTGCGATGATGGAGGCGGTGCTCGTAAAGTCGATGGCCTGTGTTATTGCCGATTGCGTAGTCGGATCGTAGGCCGTAAAGATCGCGTCATTCCAGCCATGACCATTCTGGACACCTTGTATCTCGAGCTGGTCGGGCGTTGTCGTGTTCTGTGCGTCCGAGACCGGGTCAAGATATGAACTGCGAATGTACTCGGAACGGCGCAGGCAGGGGCAGTTCGTGCCTGTTTGGACCAAGTCATACTTGATAATCTTTACGTTCGCCGTTCCGTTCGGGTTACCGCTGCCATCCAGTTGTGCCGTGCCGTCGACGTTACCCGCAAACCAAAGCTGGTTGTAGTTGACGTAGATGAGGCCGACAGCGTTTTCTGGTGTGGCTGGATAAGTGAGGAGGTTTCCAGCGGCATCGACGGATCCCTGGCTCATGTTTCGGACGTTCGGATACCCAGCGCTGCGCAAGTCGTGCGAAAGCTGATCGATGAATTCACGTGCCTGCTGGGTCAGATCCAACTTAACTTGTTCACTGGTTGAGGTGCGTTGCATGAGCGCTATGATCCGGAACAGTCCGGCCATCACGACGCCGACGATTGCCACGACAATCAGCATTTCCATTAACGAGAAGCCCATCTGCTTTCCAGAACAGTCCGCTCTACGGCTCCGACAGGTCTTCCAGGAACGTTCACCTCTGATCATCTGCATCATGGATCAATACCCCCCGACGTACACCTGCATATTCACAGGCAAGGCGAAGTTGTACTGCGTCGGCAATCCATATTTCGGACGGGCTCCGACGGTCACCAAGAACGTCCCGTTGAAATATTCCGTTGACGTATCGCCCAGAGACATTTGTTGAACATTCCATCGCACGTCATATACGTTTCTCACGACAACACCGTTGGGCTGCTTCGAGCACTCGACAAAATCCATATGGGAGGTCGCCGGGGGATTGCTTTGGGTGAAATCGATTTTGCTGCCCGACACGGCTGCTCCCCAACCCGGCGGCCCCGCCGCCGTCGTGTAGTCAACCCCGATTGTCCAGGCATTGCCGACACAATCCTGAATCGATGCGGGTCCACCGCCCTGGAGTACCGCGCTTACCTGCTCGGTCACGGCCTGCGAGAGCATTGTTGCGGTCGTATCCACTTTGCTGCGCCCGTTGTTACCAATCACCAGGGCAAGCAGACCTGTAACGGAGAGAATCCCGACCAACAACACGACAGTCGCAATCATCAGTTCGATGAGCGTCATGCCGGATTGGCCAAATTTCCTCGCGCGCAGAACATTCCCTCGCATGCTAGTTCCCCCAGTTGCCACCGTCGTAAAACCAACTCTGAATGCGTCCAGCGGGAGAGAGGCTAACCGCCGCCCATCGAGTGCCTCTTCCGCTGGTGTAATTGAAGTACTGCACGAATCCATTCGTTGCAGGGCAGGCAGAAGTTGACGTGTTGTAGTCGCACGGCAAACCACGAGAGTCGAAATAGAGGTCTCTGTTGACATTTGTCACAGTTATCGACGTGTTCCACATAGCTTGGCCCGTCAACGCAGCCGGGGTACCCGACGGCGCACCCGAAAGCGAGAATTGACTTGGAAACCAATATTGTTCAACAACATTGGGATCGGTTTTTAGTTGCGTGGTCGATGAGTTCGTATCGCTAGCCGGGGTCACAAATGCCACCACTCGATTCGTGGCAGCATCGGTAGTGAAATGCATTCTCTGAGTTACATTTTGCCTGGCCGCCTGCATGCGGCACCTCTGTAGCAGGTTCGACGTACTCCCGAGCGAGCCGCGAAGCCGGAAGGTGTCGACTGTTGTGCTGGCGATAGGAATCGCGAATGCAACGAGAATAAGCATTACGGCGAGGACCACCAGTAGTTCCACCAAGCTGAACCCGAGTTGTTCAGAATCCGTGTCGGCTCCATTCAAATGGATCGCCACGGTGCGCGCAGCTTTTGTCTTGTTCTCTCTATGCACGACATCTCCTGAACCCTGCCCTGCAGGATTCTGGTCCCTTATCGGTTAAGTCATGATAGGCAGAACTGGAGATCTCACTCACGTAGCCGAGGTGTATGTCCCTCAGTAACTACCGGGGCCTCTGCCAAGCAGGGAAACGGCAATCTGGATGCTCAACAACCTAAATGTTTCAATGACTTAGGCCTGGATTCGCCTACCGGAAACGCGCCACAGAAACATCCCCTCGCTCGGCATCGGCCGCTACTTCCGCAAGGCGTTTGCCTGGGGTTGGGCCGCACAGGAACTCGGAGAAGATGAGGTGGTACACCGCAACAAAGATTGCAGCAGAAGCCATCAGCAATGTTGCCGCAACGGGAAGAGGTGGGAGCGTCCCCATTACGGCTATGGCGCTGATGGAGAACAGCAAAATGGCGCAGATCAGCACTACCGTATCGACCAAGATGGAGAAGGTGTGCGTAGAAATGTCAAACATCCCCCACCGGATTTCGCCAAATCCGGACGCCAGGGGCGGAACGGCAATCGCAGGCCTGGCTGCGGGCGAGAGCACGAATTGCGATTCCAACGGTGCGAAGATTGAGTCCCGACCCGAAACCGCCGCTGCCGTAAACATTTGAATCAGCATCCAGTCACGAAGTGCGCGTCGGACTCGTGGAGATAGGTCGGTAAAGCTGACACCCGCTTGGCCATTCTCATCTGCCCACGCCACCTGCGCGCGACTTTCGACCCGAACCCGTGGCGAAAACAGGTCAAAATGCACACCCACCTCTTGTCCCGCTTGCAGCGGAGAGACCGCTTGTAGCGCGATCCCGGATTCGGTCACGTCACGGATAATGCCGCCGTTGTTATTCTGGAGTCTGACGTACGCGAGAGAATGCAGCGGGAAGCGGGGTTGCCTGCGACGCCGCGGGTGAATACTGGGTTGCACGGCAGTGCCGGCTGAGGGCGTCATGCTGAGATACTAGCCTGCTCTGATTGTAGATCCAAACTCTTCGTGGCTGTAGAACCGAATTGGCTACGCCTCGAGTTATTTCTTACTCAAGCTGTCCAACGCCGCTCTCACAACGGCTTCGTCGATTTCCGATTTCGCTCCGCTCGCCGACATACCCCCGACTAATTGGCCCTCAACGACGATCGGCAAACCTCCCTGATTCGGGAAGAATTCCGGATACGCGAGCGCCTCGACGTGTCCCTTCTTTACAGCATCCTCCGCATCCTTCGATGGCGCGTTGTAAAACGCGGCGTGTCGCGCCTTTCGCTGAGACCATGTCACGGTGTTTATCGGGGCAGTGTCGCCCTTCTGAAGGAACAGAAGGTTGCCGCTTTCATCGACAATGCACAGAGTAACGCTGACGTGCTGGCGTTGCGCCTCTGCCTCTGCAGCGGCCACCAGGGACTTGATTGTCTTAAGGTCGAGATATTTCTTACTCGGCAGGTCCGCAGCCAAAAGGGCCGGCGTTAAAGTCAATACAACCGCAAGCGCCTTCAGAAAAGAAGAGTGTGTCATGGCACAGGATGCTAGCACGAGGGGTATCCTCCCGATTGCAAAATGTAGTCAATGTGAGACTGATTCAGTGAAAGAAACTACGAAACAATGGGTGCAACTCTCAACCCATCGCGCGCAACCTGTAACGGAAGCACCCGGCCGCCGGCATCACCAATGGCAGTCGCAACTCGACTGACAGAACCTTTCTCCACCAGGAAGATGACGCAACCACCGCCGCCGGCGCCGCAAACCTTCGCAGCCTGCCCGCCATTCTTGCCCGCGACGGCAATCAATTTGTCGATGAATGGCGTTGTGATACCCGGAGCGTTGGTCCGTCGCAGTTTCCACTCCTCGCGAAGCAATCGCGCAACCTCATCCCAATCAGCACCTACCAGTGCACGATGCATTTCCTGCGCAATTTTTGCGATCTGTTCGAAGTTGCGAAACACCCGCTTATCGCGGTCGATGTGTGACTTGAAGACTTCCCAGTTGTTAATCCCGGACCTTCTCGGCACCCCGGTGTAAGCCAGCACAAATCGCGATTCAATCTCCTCCGGCAGGACCGGTACGGCTTCACGGTGAATTCCATCTGCGTCGAGCCGTATCGCGCTGACTCCGCCGTACATCGCTGGATAGTAGTCCTGGCACCCCGTCGGGACCTCAATGATCTGCGCCTCTACGTTTTGCGCGATCACCCGCATCTGTTCCAGCGTGAGGTGGCGGTTTGTAAATCGCGCCAGCGCCGCGGTGGTCGCAATCATCAGCGCCGAGGAACCCGAGATACCAGCTCCGGCCGGAGACTCGGAATCGGTCTCAATCAGGGCCCCTTCCTTTGGCGCGAAGAACTGCAACAACCGCCCGGTGATCGGCAGGCGGAACTTTTTTGCCGCTCGCACGTCGTCAAAGCTGGTGAAGTGCTCCTCCCGCTTCATGTCCAAAGACCGCAGGTGAATACCCCGTCCCTTCAGCGGAACAATCCGGCAGGTGGTCTGGATGTTGACCGCGAAATTCAGCGTCATTGCGCCGCTATGGAATAGGTACAAAGGCCAGAGGTCAATGGTGCCGCCGGCAAGGTCGGCGCGGCAGGGTGCTTTGGCCACAATCGCCGGCCCTGAAGGTGAGAGGTTGGTCTTGTTCATTCTTTGGGCAAAAACTCGTGAATTGCGGAATTATATGACACCCCTGCCCAGCGCACGACCTGAGCATTCGCGGCATCCAAGCACCACAGCACAGGCTGGCAGGTATGTCAGAAAACCGCCCCAGAGTCCTTTTCGTCGACGATGAACCCAACATCCGGCTTACGCTCGGGATGTACCTCGACGACCAAGGCTTTTCGGTGACTCCCGCAGCTACAGTTCCTGAAGCGTTAAAGCTGATCAGCGAACAAAAATTCGACGTGCTGATTGCAGACCTCAATGTAGGACAGGCGGGAGACGGGTTCACGGTAGTTAGCGCCATGCGCCGCACTCAACCGCGTGCCGTCACATTCATTCTCACCGGCTACCCTGCCTTCGAAACCGCTCTGGAAGCGATTCGACTCCAAGTTGATGACTACATCACGAAACCAACCGACACAGAGACACTCGCCGGCAAAATCCGCGCAAAACTCGCTGAACCTAAGCGGGAACAGCACGTTCAGAGCAAGCGGCTGACGGAGATTGTGGCGGCTCACATCCCTCAAATCACAGAAGCGTGGCTGGATGAGTCGCGTACCGATCCCATGCTGGGCGCGATCGACATCAGCGATGAAGCCCGTACCGACCACATTCCGCGGGTACTCGACGTAGCCCTCCGCATCTCTCGTGGAAAGAACATCCCAGAAATTGAATTGAGCGCGGCGCGTGACCATGGAATCATACGTCGCAAACAGGGCTTCACCATTCCGCTGCTACTGCGTGAAACCAGACTGCTGCATGACGTGATCGCCAAGTGCATGCAGGACAACCTGCTTTCAATAGAGATCAGCTACTTGATTCCCGATATCATCACGATCAACCAGACCATCCAGAAGTTGTTGGAGGAGTCGATGAGCGCCTTTCTGGAACCCGCCAACAACAAAAAGAGGGCATAAAACAAAAAGAGGGCATAAAACAAAACCCACGGATGTACCGTGGGCTGGCTTCGCACCTGCGAGAATCCCTAAGAACCGATATTGAGCGCCCGCTTCATCGTTCCACGCTCGGCCTGGATTTTTTGCTGCAGGAGGGTTATGGAATAAATCAACTGTTCCGGACGCGGCGGGCACCCAGGAACGTAAATATCTACTGGAATCACCTGATTCACGCTCTGAACCAGAGCGTAATTATTGAAGACGCCGCCAGAGGTCGCACACGCGCCCATCGATATGACCCACTTCGGTTCGGGCATCTGTTCCCACAACTGGCGGATGACTGGCGCCATTTTGTTGGATACACGGCCGGCAATAATCATCAGGTCTGATTGCCGCGGTGACGGCCGAAAAACTTCGGCGCCAAAGCGGGCGATATCGAACCGCGACGCTCCCATCGACATCATTTCAATCGCGCAACAGGCGAGACCAAACGTCATCGGCCAAATCGAGTTCTTGCGCATCCAGTTGACAACGTTGTCCACGGTCGTGAGCACCACGCCCTCAGGCGTGGGATTGCCATACTCCAGCTCTCTCACAACGCGCTTGCCGTTTTCGATGTCTACGTAAGGGCCAAAATCCAGTGCGTTTGCCATCGTCTGTATTTTAAACCACGGCTTCGTAAGATGTTGGAGTCAGCGATCGGGAACTACCAATGCAGGAACCGCCAAGCGAAATCGGCTCGCACCGACTGCCTACTCGGCAGCCGCAGCTTTGGCTTTCAGGCCGTCCATTCGCCGCTTGTAGAGGAACACTACGCTAGGCCCAAACGACAGCAGCATGATGGCTAAACCGCTGGCGATTCCGATGCCGGTACCAAGAGGCGCGCAGCAATCGTCACGTCGCCTCACAATTACATGGGAGGGCACGGCAATCAGCAACTCCAGCACGCTTCCACGCAGCAGCCACGACACAGCCCGGTTCACCGAGTCGTCCTCTCCCCTCGAGTACCGGTAGAAAACGACGCCCCACAGAATCCATGCGACTGGAGGCAGCCAGCGCAAAATATGAGCCATCCACTCGGAGAGATTATCGCCGCGAAGCGCTGCGGCGATCGACAGAACGGCGGCGGAGGTCAGCACCGCCAGAAACAACCCTGCAACAAGGGCGGAAAGGAGTATATGCGTACGGGGCTTCAGCCGTCGCTCCGTGACGTCAACACTCAGCACGAGCAGCAGGACCTGCCCAGCGATGAAAACGCCCACAAACAACCACGTTGCCCAGTAGCCGTAAGCCTCGACGATGTGCCTGTGCAGGTCCCCCACGCTGTGCCAATCTCCGACGAGAGCAACCACTAACGGAACCAGAAGCAAAATCACCGCCCCCGCGTAGAACACCGAGACGACCAGACCCCATTTGCGCATATGCGCCTCCGCAACTTCTAAGGCAACCAGAAGGTTCGCTTCGGCTAGGGAGTTTAGCATCGCAAAAGTGGGAGTGTTGTGAGCGTCGTCACAGGCAAATCGCCCGCAGAATCAAGCGTATTTCTATATATTGACAACTGCCGATGATCATCTCTCTTCCGCGCTTCTATCCCATTCTGGATGCAGGTTGTTTCGCGACGTCGGAGGCTTTGCTGAGGGCCGCAGAACAAATGGTTGCTGCCGGCGCCCGCATCCTCCAATATCGCAACAAGTCTGGCGACGCTGCGCGAATGCTGATCGACGCTCGCGAACTCCGGCAACGAGTGCTGTACTCGGAGAGCGGCGATTCCGTCACGCTCATCATGAACGACCGCGCAGACCTCTGCCTCGCAGCAGATTTCGAGGGACTTCATGTTGGTCAGGATGATCTTTCGCCGGCGAGCGCTCGCAAGATCGTTGGCCCGAACCGCTGGCTGGGGGTTTCCACCCACAATAACGCCCAAGTGATCGAGGCGGACGAGACTTCTGCGGACTACATCGCGATTGGCCCCGTGTTTGGAACCGCAAGCAAGGTGAATCCCGACCCCGTCGTGGGTTTGGAAGGGGTACGCGAAGCGCGAGAACTGACGTCGAAACCCCTCGTTGCAATTGGCGGGATTACGCGTACAAATTGCTCCGAGGTAATTGAGGCCGGAGCCGATTCGGTCGCGGTGATATCCGATCTGACACTGGACCCCCGCAAATCAGCAGAGGAATTTTTGCGCATTCTGGGGTAAAGTGCATCGAGTGGCTAGTGACTAGTGATTAGTGACTAGCCGAAGAATCGCCGAGATCACTCGTGGGTCTCTGATTGAACGACTTTTTTCTAGCCACTAGTCACTAACCACTAGCCACTTTCGAATGCCTGTCGACACCAAACCGGCTCTCGTGCAAGCAACCGACGACACTGCTGATCGCGAATTCGTCAAAGGCCTTGGCCTGACCAGTTCGACCATGCTGGTCATGGGCTCGATGATCGGCTCCGGCATTTTCCTGGTGTCCGCCGAAATCGCGCGCGATGTCGAGTCTCCTGCTCTGCTGATTGCAGCGTGGCTGGTGACCGGATTCATGACTATCACGGCCGCACTCAGCTATGGCGAACTCGCCGCCATGATGCCTCGCGTCGGCGGCCAATACGTTTACCTCCGCGAGGCACTCGGTCCGTTGTGGGGCTTCCTCTACGGATGGACCTTGTTCCTGGTAATTCAAACCGGTACCATTGCCGCCGTCGGCGTGGCCTTCGGCAAGTTCCTTGGCGTCTTCTTCCCTTCCATTTCTTCTCACACTTGGATCGCCAGCCTGCATTGGGTAGCACCCAGGTGGCATATCGGACCGATGGTGCTGGGTGGCATGGATGTCGGCTTGAACAGCCAGAACCTGATGGCGATTCTTCTAGTGATTGCTCTTTCGATCATCAACATATTCGGAGTGAAGACCGGCGCAGCCATCCAGAACATCTTCACTTCGGCGAAGGTGGCCGCACTGCTTGGGCTCATTCTGGTGGGATTGTTCAAAGGCCGCGAAGCCGTCGCCCTCGCCGCGAATTTTGGCGCAAACTTCTGGCAAAACGTGCATGGGATGCACGCCCTGCAGGTCGGGAGCAATGGCCCGATCGCAATGGTGGGAGCGCTCACCATTGTTGCTGTGGCGCAAACCGGATCTCTCTTTTCGGCGGACGCATGGAATAACGTGACCTTCACCGCCGGCGAGGTTATCAATCCTAAGCGCAACCTTCCACTTTCGTTAGCGATTGGAACCGGCACGGTGATCGCTCTTTACGTGGCATGCAACTTTGTCTACCTGAACATTCTTCCTCTAGCGGGCAGCGCCGACGGTGCGACAATCTTGCACCGCGGAATCCAGCATGCCACCGAAGATCGCGTTGCGACGGCCGCGCTGTCGCAGATGTTCGGCAGCATCGGCGCCGGCTTGATGGCCGTGGCCATCCTGATTTCCACGTTCGGCTGCAATAACGGCTTGATTCTCTCTGGCGCCCGCGTCTACTACGCCATGGCAAAGGATGGATTGTTCTTCCGCAAAGCGGGCAAACTGCATCCCACCTACAAGACTCCGGCAGCTTCCCTCATGGTCCAGATGGTCTGGATTTGTATCCTCTGCCTTTCGGGGACGTATAGCCAGTTGCTCGACTACGTGGTGTTCGCGGTGCTGGTCTTTTACATTCTGACGATCGTGGGCATTTTCGTTCTGCGGCGCACCCGGCCCGATGCACCGCGGCCCTATAAAGCCTTCGGATATCCGGTGCTACCGCTGATCTACATAGCCATGGCGATCTTTATCGATATCGTGCTCCTGCGGTATAAGCCGCAGTTCACATGGCCAGGCCTGATTATCGTATTGCTGGGAATTCCGGTATATTTTGCGTGGCACGCGCGACGTCCGGGCACCGACGCCCAGACCGCCTGAGGAGAACATGGGACTTTTCGCCAAGAAACCGCTCAACCTGCTCATGTCCGAAGCGGAGGAGGCGGGTGAGCACAGCCTGAAGCGAACCTTAACCGCTTTTCAGTTGAGCGCACTGGGTGTTGGCGCGATTATCGGCGCCGGAATCTTTGTCTTCTCCGGATTGGGTGCGCACTATGCTGGCCCTGGCCTGATGTTGTCGTTCGTTCTCTCAGGGTTAGGCTGCGCATTCGCCGGTCTTTGCTATGCCGAGTTCGCCGCCATGATCCCGTTGGCAGGCAGCGCTTACACCTATGCCTACGCAACCCTTGGTGAAATTTTCGCGTGGATCATCGGCTGGGACCTGACCCTGGAGTACGCGATGGGCGCCAGCACGGTTTCATCCGGCTGGTCTAACCACTTCATCGAATTGCTCGACATCTTTCATCTGAAGATGCCGCTGTGGCTTGCTTACGACCATTGGACGGGACTTCGCCAAGCCGAAAACATCATCGCCCGGCAGATGGCCCAGGCGTCCGACTCTTCGCTCGTGCCAGGGACTCAAGCATTCCTCACCAAAGTGGCCGCTATCATCAGCGCGCAGCCTCCGGAATTGGTCAGGCGAGCCCATGAGTTGCTCGGAGCGCCGACGATTTTCGGTCACGAAATCGGAGTTAACGTGCCCGCTTTCATAATCGCCATGATCATCACGGCGGTCCTGGCGATCGGGATTAAGGAGAGCGCGCGATTCAACGCGACAATCGTCGTGGTCAAGGTTTCGGTGGTGCTGTTCGTCATTGGTCTGGGGTTCGCCTACGTGAACCGCGGCAATTGGGGAACGAATTGGTCGAGTTTCGCTCCATATGGCTTCTCAGGCATCGGGGCCGGCGCCGCTTACATATTCTTCGCTTATATCGGATTCGACGCAGTTTCTACGACGGCGCAGGAGGCGAAAAATCCCCAGCGGGATCTGCCAATTGGCATCATCGCCTCACTTCTGGTTTGCACCGTCTTGTACATCTTGGTTGCTGCCGTCCTCACCGGGATGGTGCCGTGGCGTGATATCAACATCGAAGCTCCGATAGCACGCGCGTTTCTCGATCGCGGCCTGACGACCGCATCGCACATCATTACTCTCGGCGCGCTCGCTGGACTGACGAGCGTCATGCTGGTGATGTTGCTAGGACAGACCCGCGTGCTCTACGCCATGGCCAATGATGGCCTGCTGCCGAAGAAATTCTTTGCCGATGTCCACCCGAAATATCGGACACCGTGGAAGAACACAATCCTGGTAGGCGTGCTCGCAGCCATAGTCGGAAGCCTTACGCCAATCGACGACATTGGAAAGATGGTTAACATCGGAACCCTTCTGGCATTCGTCATTGTCTCAATCGCCGTTCTTGTCCTACGCCGCACGAATCCGGATCTGCCGCGGCCCTTCCGAACGCCTTGGGTACCCGTCGTACCAATTCTCGGTGTGATAGCCAATGGCTTCATGATGTACAAGCTGGGCTGGGTGAACTGGGCCCGATTGTTCATCTGGCTGGTAATTGGTCTGGTCGTCTATTTCATGTACAGCCGCCATCACAGCCGAGTGCAGGCGATGCAACAGGCCTCGACGAAAACGGCTCCCAGTATGGCGGACTAGGCAGCCATCAGCTTGCTCGTGAATGCTGGAAGCTGCGTCTCTCGACGTCCGTGCTACGGCACGAAATGCTGCGCACCTAATTCCTTAGCCTCTCGCAATTTCACTTTCACCTTCTCAGGCGTAAGCTGATGGCGACAGCTGATAGCTGACGGCTCCCATGCGCATCTTCCGCCACCTCAGACTGATCGCGCTCGCCCTCGCCGTGCTCACCATCATCGGCATGGCGGGCTTCCACTACATCGAAGGTTGGACGTGGTTCGACGGCTTCTACATGGCCATCACCACATTTACGACGATCGGATATCAAGAGGTCCATCCGCTCTCGCATGCGGGACGTGTTTTCAACGTCGGCCTGATCATGGTCGGCGTTTCGCTTGTGTTTCTGGGCATAGGGTCGCTCACCCAGGCTTTGCTAGAATTCTCGCTTCGCAGCTTTTTCGGACGGCGAAAAATGGAACGCGACATCGATCGGCTCAGCGGGCACTACATCATCTGCGGAGCCGGACGCGTTGGACGCAGTGCAGCGCGCGAACTGGCGCGTAAGCCCGCGCCATTTGTCATCGTCGAGCAGAATGAAGCCAAGGCTGCACGCTTCGCGAATGACTGGCTGATGCATGTTGGCGACGCCACCCAGGAACAGACTCTTCGCCAATTGCATATCGAGCGAGCCAGCGGATTAGTAGCCGCAACCACCACCGACGCTACGAACCTGTATATCGTTCTCACCGCGCGCAATCTGAATCCCAAGCTGAAGATCATCGCCCGCGCGAGTGAAGAAGATGCGGAAAAACATTTGCTCAAGGCAGGCGCGGATGCAGTGGTCTCGCCTTACTCATTTGCGGGCCAGCGTATCGCGCAATCATTTCTTCGTCCACACGTAGTCAGCTTTCTCGACACGGCGACGACGCACCTTGGCATGGACCTCGAGATCGGCGAAGTCTCGGTGCGTGCGAACTCCGACTTTGCCGGCAAAACAGTTGGGAGTTCACGCATTCGCCAGGAGCGCGGCGTCATTATTCTTGCCATCAAGCGCGAGCAAGGCATGCGCTTCAACCCTTCCCCGGACGACATCATTCAACCCGGAGATACCCTGATCGCGATGGGTCAGCCCACGCAGTTGCGGCAGTTGGAGCAGGCCGCGGGATAGGACGCAGCTCTTGGTTGTTGGTTGTTGGTTATTGGTTTTCGGTTCTTAGCTCGCTGCTCACCGCTCATCGCTCATCGCTCATCGCTCATCGCGAGAACAACAACCTTCATTTCTGCGCGAAAGTCAAGTTTGTCCTGATCCGAACCTCGGTTTAAGCTGATGGCTGACGGTTGATTGCTGACAGCTTCCAATGAAAATCGTCACCGCTTCCGAGATGCGCGAGATCGATCGCGTCACCAGTGAGCGCTTCGGCGTTCCATCGCTCACGCTTATGGAGAACGCTGGATCGGCTGTTGCGGAATTTGTGCTTTCGCATTACCGAGGGCCGCGAACCAGCTTTGGCGTCATCTGTGGCAAAGGTAATAACGGCGGCGACGGATTTGTCGTCGCGCGTAGGCTCAGGGAAGCTGGTAGAAATGTTCGCCTACTGTTGCTCGCAGATCCGGCCGAATTAAGAGGTGATGCTGCAGCCAATTTCAAGAGACTGGGGAATCTGCAGCCCGCGAAAGACAAAACGCCCCGTGCCGTAAGCTTTCACGCCGGGACCTCCGAGTTTGATGACAGTGCAATTGCAGTGTTTTCGGCGACAACCCCTGAAGAACTGGAGTCTGCGTCTGCCAAGAACGTGCTTGGCAGTGACGTGCTGATTGATGCGATTCTCGGCACCGGATTTCGACCTCCGGTCAGCGGCCTGTACGCGGAAGCAATCCAGCAAATCAGTGCCTCGAGCGCCCCGGTAATCGCCGTCGACATTCCATCAGGAGCCGATGCCGACATTATGGGAAACCAGACGGGAACTGTGGCTCGTGCCGACGCGATCGTCACGTTTACCGCTCCGCGCCCTGCGCATGTTTTTGGCTATTTAACGTCTGGGCCCATCACCATAGCGCCGATCGGCTCGCCTGATGAGGCGATTCAATCCTCGTTAAACCTGAACCTGATTACGGCCAAAGAGGTTGCGCCACTGCTCGCTCCGCGGCCACGCGATTCCAACAAGGGCATGTACGGCCACGTGCTCGTCGTTGGCGGATCGCTCGGAAAGGCCGGTGCCGCGGCCATGGCTGGGTTTTCCGCTCTGCGTGCGGGAACTGGCCTAGTCACCGTGGCGACTCCACGTTCGGTGCTGCCTACTGTCGCGAGCTTTCATCCCGAACTGATGACGGAACCGCTGGAAGAAACCGGCGAGGGAACAATTTCGAATCATGCTCGGCAAGCCATCGAGCAACTTGCTGCGAAGAAAACAGTTTTGGCCATTGGTCCCGGAATCTCGCGGAACGAAGAAACCGCGAATGTAGTCCGAACGATCGTTGCGAACTCAGATGTTCCTATGGTTCTCGATGCCGACGGCCTGAACGCTTTTGAGCACTCCCGAAATGAATTACAGGGCAACGGCCGCACGCTCGTTCTCACTCCCCATCCCGGTGAGATGTCACGCCTCACCGGGCTGACAACAGCACAGATTCAGCGAGATCGGATCAACGTCGCCCGCAACTTCGCTAAAGAGCACGGAGTCATTCTCGTCCTCAAAGGCGATCGCACCATTGTCGCTGGTCCGAACGCTGAAACCTGGGTTAATCCCACTGGCAATCCCGGCATGGCAACCGGTGGCACGGGTGACGTCCTCACCGGGATGGTCGCGGGTATGCTCGCACAATTTCCGCAACGCGCGTTCGAGGCAGTCATCGCAGCCGTTTATTTGCACGGCCTTGCTGGAGATTTGGCCTGCAACGGCTACTATTCGGCGCCAATCAACGAGCAATGCCTGGTTGCAACCGATTTGATCACCGCATTTTCGCTAGCCTTCCGGAAGACCCGGCTAGACGCCGAGAACAGCTCAGTGCGGTACGGCGCAAGAAGCATCAGACATTCCAAGCTCAAGACCAACATCCTCGTGGACTGATCTCATTGAGAGGCGAATTCGCCCTACGCCACTCCGCGAATCTGGCCATTGGCTTCGGTAATCTCGCCCGCGACGCGCTGCGGTGCGATAGTGATCCCGGCATGACACACTATCCCCAAATCAATGCCCTGCATCGCGCAACTCGTATTCAACTCACAACCACACAAGCCCAACTAACCCTTGGCAATGGCAAGTGGGCCAAGGCCAAGTTGCAGACCATCTCAACTACTGGCGGTCTTCTGCAGGTTGCGAAAGCGCTGGCTGAAGGCGACTTTATCGAGGTCACATTCGAGACCCAGTCAGGCAATGTACAAGGGATGGCGGAGATGCTTAAACCCGTGCGTCGCGGGGCCGATGTCGTTTACCAGCCGTTTCGGTTCATCGCGCTCGACGACGACCATCACCGAATCCTGCACGAACTGATCGAGTCGTCCAATCACCGCAGCTTCTTGGGATTTTCGGATTACTGGGCGACGAAATTCTAGTTAGCCGCGAAGGGGCGGATATCCCCGCGACCAAGGCAGCCCTCTCCAAGTCGTGGTCTGCCCCTCCGGCTATACTTCGGTGTGGCGGTTTCCAGCAAAGCTCGCGAGTTCACCACATCCTCACCGGAAGAGACGATTGCTCTAGGCCGCGAACTCGCGCCCTTACTGCGTCCAGCGAAACTCGTCGTCCTGCGAGGCGACCTCGGCGCCGGCAAAACTACTTTAGTCAAAGGTATCGCACAAGCCTTCGAAGCTGCTTCCGAAGATGACGTCACCAGTCCAACCTTCACTCTCATTCATGAGTACCGTGGTCCCCAAGTCACGCTCTACCACATTGATCTCTACCGCGTGGATACTCAACGCGAACTGGAGACCCTCGGACTGGACGATCTTATGGGCGAGAACAGTATTCTCCTGATCGAATGGGGCGAGAAGTTTCCGCGCTTTCAGCGCGAGCGCGATTTGGAGATTGCGATCGAGCGTACCGGAGAAAACGATCGAATACTGCTCGTCAGGTCATAAACCCGAAGCTCTAGAAATCCCCTGCTACAATAAAAAATTCCTCTTTCCTCTGGGACTCCTACTATGCACCGCTGGTCACAGCTGTTTATTCCCACATTGCGCGAAGCGCCCGCCGACGCCGAAGTCGCGAGCCACAAATACCTGGTTCGGGCGGGATACATTCGCCAGTTAGCCGCAGGGCTCTATTCGTACCTATTCCTCGGGCAGCGTTCGTTGAACAAGGTCATGGCGATTGTTCGCGAAGAAATGGACCGCATTGGCCAGGAGTTTTATCTCCCCGCGCTGCATCCGCGGGAATTGTGGGAGGCCAGCGGCCGCTGGACGGTAATGGGCGACAATTTGTTCCGCTTGAAGGACCGCAAGGGCGCCGACCTCTGCCTGGGCATGACCCACGAAGAAAACATGACCGAGATTGCGCGCAAGGAACTACGCAGCTACAAGCAGTTGCCGCAGATCTGGTACCAGATTCAGTCGAAGTTCCGGGATGAACCTCGTCCGCGCTCCGGATTGTTGCGCGTGCGCCAGTTCATGATGAAAGATTCGTATTCCTTCGATATCGATGACGCGGGCCTTGAGGTCTCCTATCGAAAGCACCGCGCTACGTACTGCCGCATCTTCGACCGCTGCGGGCTGAACTACCTCATCATCGAGGCCCACTCCGGCGCAATGGGTGGATCGCAATCGGAGGAGTTCATGGTTTACACGCCTGCGGGCGAGGACCAGGTGGTCAGCTGCGCCAGTTGCAAGTACGCTGCGAACCTTGAGAAGGCGACTTCGAAACTCGAAGCGGTGCAAGAACTCGCACCCGAAGGCGATGGCAAGCCACTCGAAGTCCACACGCCGGGTCAGAAGACCATTGAGGAAGTCGCGCGCTACCTCGGCGTCTCGCCGAAGAACAAGATCAAGACATTGGCGCTCATGATCGACGGAAGCACGGGCAATGGCGCCCATGCCTCCACATCCCGTGGCGTAGTGGTTCTCATGCGCGGAGATCATCAACTGAACGAAGCCAAGCTTTCCACCGCACTGGCGGGAAAAGAAACGCGTCCGATGCAGGAAGAAGAAATCCGCCAGCTCTTCAAATCGCCGGCAGGATTTCTGGGCCCGCTTGGGATCGACTGGTCGAAGGGGCTCGACGACGTTGCAAAGCCGATCCTTCTGGTTGACACCGCCCTCCAGGGCCGGGCGAATTTGATCGCTGGGGCAAACAAAGAGGACTACCACGTCAAGAACATCACGCCTGGCAAGGACTTCCAGCCGACTGGATATGCCGATCTCCGCAGCGTCGCCACTGGCGATCCCTGCCCCAATTGCGGTTCGCCGCTACGCATGGACACCGCCGTTGAAGTTGGGCACATTTTCAAGCTGGGATACAAATACGCGGAGTCAATGAATGCCCGCGTCCTCGACAAGAACGGGAAGGAAGTCATGCCGATCATGGGTTGCTACGGGATCGGCATTGAGCGCATCTTGACCGCCGCCATTGAGCAAAGCAATGACGAGAACGGCTTTTGGCTGCCGCCCCAAATCGCTCCATTTGAAGTCGTCGTCACCGCTACGAACGTATCCGATGAGAAGATCCGTGTCACTGCGGAGTCCATCGCCCAATCGCTCGAATCAGCTGGCTACGACGTGTTACTAGACGACAGGGACGAACGGCCAGGGGTCAAGTTTAAGGATGCTGACCTTGTGGGCATACCCTTCCGGGTGAACGTGGGAAAGAAAGTTACCGAAGATAGGGTGGAAGTCGTTCAGCGCTCGACCCGCCAGAGTCAGGATGTTAGCATCGCCGCAATAACGGATTACTTCCGGCAGAACCTGGGCCCGGGGCGTCGAACCTGACAAAACCCGGGGCCTGAAATTCCTCGGCGCCATTGGCGTGGGAATGGGAGCGCTATGGGCAGAATTCGAATGTTTCTCGGGGTCTTAGTGATCGTGGGCGGGATTTATGGGTCGATCAAGCTGATTCCCCCGTATTTCAACAACTATCAATTCCAGGACTGGCTTAAGGACGAGGCCACGCACGACAGCTATTCGACTCGTCCGGAGTCCGACATTCGAGCCGCCGTCCTGCGCAAAGCGCAAGACCTTGACATTCCCCTAACCGAGGACGGCATTAAAGTGACTCGCTTCGGGGCACAGAACAATGGCACAGTAATTATTCAGGCGCCTTACGTGGTACACGTGGATCTGCCCGGCTATCCCATGGACTTGCATTTCGACGCGTCTACTCAGAATAGTGGCGTGTTCTAGGCCGGAATCTGGCTCAGCACCCGACTTCAGCAGGAATCATTTAGAATACCTGCAGTAGTTTCTCCGGGAACTCGCTTTGGAAACGATTTCTCGCGCCGCCTCATCTCACATGCAGTGTCATAACTTTGTCGGAAGGGTAACGGGCTCCTGAAGACAAACCTCATCCAACGTGGCTATTAAAGTTAGAATTCCGCACCGCAAGGCCAGCAACGTTAACAAGCGCGGCTTCCGTGACCCGGTGTTTCGATTCGCATTGGCCGCGTTCGGCGTGCTGGCAATCGCCTTCGTGGTGGCCTTTTCGTACTTCTACGTCAAATACGATCGCATTATCGAGCACCGGTTCAAGGGTCCAGTGTTCGCGAATGCGGCCAAGATTTACGCTGCCCCACAGACGGTTTCCGTGGGCGAAAAAGCTGATTTGAAGCTGATCGCCGCCGACCTCCGTCACGCCGGGTACTCCGACAAGAGCGGAGAAGCTTCCATGGGCAGCTATCACCTATCCGGGAGCACCCTGGAAATCCAGCCTGGGCCAAGTTCTTATCACAGTCCCGAACCCGCGACCATTCGCGTTCATGATGGGCATGTCGAGAGCATCACCGCGGCCTCTGGTGCTCAGCTGGGAGCGTACGAACTCGAACCAGAAATGGTGACTTCCCTGTTCGAGGGCGACCAACGCGCCAAGCGGCAAGTCGTCCACTACAACGAAATGCCGAAAATCATGGTGGACGCCGTGCTCGCGATCGAGGACCGCCGGTTTTTTGAGCACAGCGGAGTCAACTTCGTTCGCTTCGCCGAAGCAGCATGGATCGACATCACCCGCCAGCGGCATGAGCAAGGGGGCTCCACCATCACCATGCAGCTTTCGCGTGGGTTCTTCCTGACTCCGGAGAAAACCCTGAAACGCAAGCTGACGGAGATGTTGATCGCTACCGAGCTCGAGCAGAAGTTCACCAAGCAGCAGATTTTCGAGTTTTACGCGAACTGGGTGCCTCTTGGGCAACGCGGATCCTTTGCTATCAGTGGCTTGGCCGAGGCCTCCCGTGCCTATTTCAACAAGGACATCAAGGACCTCACGCTGCCCGAAGCCGCGCTCTTGGCAGGTATCATCCAGGGCCCTAGTTGGCTCTCGCCTTACCGACATCCCGAGCGAGCTCTGGCCCGCCGCAACCTGGTGCTCGACAGCATGGTTGAAACCCATGCCATCACCAAGGAACAGGGCGACAAGGCTAAGGCGACACCGCTGAAACTGGCACCACCCAACGTAGAAGCCAGTGACGCTCCCTATTTTGTCGACTTGGTTCGCGACACGGTCACCGCCAAGGTGCCGGAGCGGGAAGTCAATGAGCAGGCTTATCGCATCTACACCACGCTCGATCCCGATCTACAGCGCGCCGCTGCGCAAGCTGTGGATGCAGGCATCAAGTTAGTGGACGAACAGGTGACGAAACGCCGCACGAAGCGCGTCAGAATTGCAAAAGGAAAGTACGAAACCCACGTTGAGTCTGGCCCACAAGCGCAGGTTGCGCTCGTAGCTTTGAATCCACATACCGGCGAGGTTCTGGCCTTAGTAGGAGGACGCAACTACGCCTGGAGCCAGTTGAATCATGCGGTAGCGAAACGGCCAACAGGTTCCATTTTCAAGCCATTTGTTTACGCCGCAGCAATGAATACGGCCCTTGATGGCACCAACCCCGTACTTACGCCCGCCAGCATCGTAGCCGACCAGCCGAGCACGTTTGCCTATGGCGATCAGATCTACGAGCCGCGCAACTACAAAGAGGAATACCACGGCGACGTAACCCTTCGTTACGCCCTGGCCATGTCGCTGAACAACGCGACTGTGAAACTTGCGGAAGAAGTAGGTTACGACAAAGTTGCCGACCTCGCTAAAGCCGCGGGTATCACGTCCGTAAAGCCGACGCCAGCCATGGCCCTCGGCTCGTATGACGCCACTCCGCTCGAAATGGCAGCCGCGTACACCGTATTCTCGAACAATGGAATTCGCATCTCGCCAACTATGGTGAAATCGGTCCGCACTGCAGCGGGCGATCCCGTGTTGAATTTCAGTTCGGAAACCAAACAGGTCTTGGATCCCCGGGTCGCTTACGTAATGACCGACATGATGGAAGGCGTTATCAACAACGGCCTCGGCTATTCCGCGGTACGCGTTCGAGGCTTCACCGAGCCTGCCGCCGGTAAAACTGGCAGTTCGCATGACGGATGGTTTGCGGGATACACGAGTAACTTGCTTTGTATCGTCTGGGTCGGATTCGACGATTACAGCGACCTGCATCTCAGCGGCGCCCAGACTGCCGCGCCCATCTGGACCGAGTTCATGAAGAAGGCTTCCGCCCTCGATCGTTACTCGGACATGAAGTCATTCTCTCAACCCTCGGGGGTGGTCGACGTCCAACTCGACAAAGTAACCAACTTACTCGCAACTCCTACTTGCCCTGAAACTTACACAGCGGCGTTTGTTACCGGCACTGAGCCGACTACGACTTGCGATCAGGCAACCGGTATCCGCGGAGTACTTTCAAAGATCTTCAGCTTAGGGAACGCGCAGCCTCAGCCGCCTAATACCGCTCAACAGCAACAGCCCGACCAAAAGAAAAAGGGCTTTTTCGGCAAAATTGCTGGTATTTTTAAGGATGACAAACAGTCGGCGCCTCCGCCCAAGCCGCCGGACTCTTCTGCGCATTAAGGAACTTTCCAAGCTTCGGCGGTGTCCATCGATAGAGGTGTTTGCTCAGGAGCGTGGGCCATGGCTCGTCCGCTATATCGTTCCGCCGTTCCGTTCGCTTTCTTACTCATCTTTGCTGCAACCTTGCCTTCGCGCGCGCAGCTTTCGCAACTGGATCAGATACAGGTGGCTCCTCCCATGCGACAGGTTCCGCCACCGTCGCCCGATGCGACCGCCAAGGAACTCGAACGCCAAGCCGACCAACTTCGATCGCAAAAGGCGTACATTGACGCAATCGATTACTTCGAAGCAGCGATAAAGAAGGATCCGAACAACGCGACACTCTATAACAAGATCGGCATCTCGGAACTTATGCTGCAGCGCTTCCGTGAAGCCGGCAAGCACTTCGAAACCGCGATCAAGAAAGATCGCAAACTCGCAGAGGCTTACAACAACTTAGGCGTCGTGAACTACGAGCGCAAGAAGTATCGTGGCGCGATCAAGCAATACAAGAAGGCGCTGGAAGTGGATCCCGATTCCGCTTCGTTCCATTCCAATTTAGGCGCTGCTTACTTCGCGCAAAAGAAATTCGAGGAAGCCACGAAAGAATACGCCGAGGCGGTCAGGCTCGATCCCGAGATTTTCGAACACAGCTCGAGGATGGGCATCACTGCGCAAATGTCTTCACCGCAAGACCGCGCTCACTACTCCTACGTTCTTGCCAAGCTGTACGCCAAGATGGGTGACTCTGATCGTTCGCTGCAATACCTTCGCAAAGCATTGGAAGAGGGCTACAAGAAGGTGGACGACGCCTATAAAGATCCGGAGTTTGCCGAATTGAGAAAAGACGCCCGTTTCACCGAGTTGATGAAGGAACGCCCGGCGCCACTGCCGGAGTAGGGTAGGTTTCAGGTTTCAGGCCTCAGGCTTCAGTGTCTGTCGCATTTGTAAGCCGTGAAGCGGCGCCAGAGTAAAGCCCGCGGCGCAAGCCGCGGGACCGATCTTCTATCACCCAACCGGAACAACATTCCAGGCGCGAGCTTCTACTTACAATTTCCTCACAATCCCCGAAACTCCCAGCGCAACGCCGGGTTGGATTCTAAGCAGAAGCCAACACGCCCACCGGCCGCCAACCCGAGCAAGGCCCCAAGCAGCGCGGCCGGTCAGGGCGCGTTGTAATTGCCAGCCTTCTAGAACTGGCGCGTAATCCCGCGCCGCTGGTATCCTTTTCTCTTTCCGCAACAGCTTTCCAGGAGGAAGAATGCCTTTCAGCCTCGATGGCCGAGTGGCCGTCGTGTTTGGAGTCGCTAATAAACGCAGCATCGCCTGGTCCATTGCGCAGGGTTTGCACGAGGCCGGCGCCCGTCTCGCCATCACCTATCAGAACGAACGGTTGGAACAAGAAGCCAAGGACCTGATTCTCTCGCTTCCCGGGGCCGAGGCCTTGATGTGCGATGTTTCCAAAGACGAGGAAATTGATCGGCTGTTTGCGAACCTGAAAGAAAAATATGGCAAGCTCGATGTACTCGTACACAGCGTTGCCTTCGCACCCCCTGAGGAACTACGAGGCGAGTTCATTAACACCACGCGCGAAGGCTTCCGTATCGCGCACGACGTGAGTGTCTACTCGTTGATTGCTGTGTCTCGAGCCGCTGCTCCGCTGATGACCGACGGCGGTAGCATTATGACGATGACCTATTACGGCGCAGAGAAAGTCGTGCCGAAGTACAACGTCATGGCAGTTGCGAAAGCGGCGTTAGAGTGCACCGTGCGCTACCTCGCAAGCGATCTCGGACCGAAGAAGATTCGGGTGAATGCGATTTCAGCCGGCCCGATCAAGACACTTGCCGCGCGCGGCATCTCCGGCCTCGGAGAAATGCTGAAATCCCATGCCGAGCGCTCCCCTCTCAAGCGCAACGTGGAAGTGAACGAAGTCGGCGACACTGGCGTGTTCCTCGCTTCCGACGCCAGTTCCGGTATTACTGGCGAAACCATCTACGTGGATTGCGGCTACAACATCATGGGGTTCTAGAGAGCGGCAAGTAGCGGTGGGGACGGGCGCCGTTGCCCGTCCGGCGGAGCAACGCTCGCGGGGGGGGGCGCAGACTTTGCGCTTACACCATCTCTGTTCCCCACAGATCGTGCAGGTGAACGATACCCTGAACCCGCCGCTGTTCGTCCACCACAACCAGGGAGGTGATCTTGCGTTCTTCCATGATTGCCAACGCACTTGCTGCGAATTCGGAAGCGGAAATTGTCTTGGGATCGCGCGTCATGCATTCTCCGGCGGTAATATCGAGCGCGTCCTTGCCACGGAGTTCGAGTAGACGTCGCAAATCACCGTCGCTAATGATGCCGAGCAGTTTGTCGCCTTCGACAACGGTCGTGACGCCCAGCTTCTTGCGCGACATCTCGTAGATCACGTCGGGCATTTTGGTCTGCGCCGAAACCCGCGGCACCGCGTCCCCTGAGTGCATGAGGCTTTCCACGCGCGCGAGGCGCTTGCCCAGCTTGCCTCCAGGATGGAGGCTGGCGAAATCTTCTTCTTTAAATCCCTTCCGCTCTGCCAAAGCTACGGCGATTGCGTCACCCAGCGCCAGCATTGTCGTTGTTGAAGCTGTCGGCGCGAGACCGAGGCCGCAGGCCTCTTGCGCCACCGCACAGCTCAACGCGATCTCGGCAGACGACGCGAGAGTGGAAGCTGTCCGGGGCGAGGACGTCCCCGCCCGTGCAGAAGCTTTGTCTAGCACGGGCGAGGACGCCCGCGCCTCCACCGCCATAGGGTCACAGGTAATCGCAATCAGGGGAATGCGTAGGCGCTTGATCGTTGCCAGTAACTGCAGAATCTCTTCCGTTTCGCCACTGGCTGAAAGCGCGATTACGACGTCGCCCTGCGCCAACATCCCGAGGTCGCCGTGCAAAGCTTCCACCGGGTGCATGTACAACGACGGTGTGCCCGTCGAACTGAGCGTTGCCGCAATCTTGCGGGCAATGATGCCGCTCTTCCCGATGCCTGTGACAACCACGCGTCCCGCGCAGCAGTAAAGCAGTTCGACGGCACGGTTGAAGTCTTCCGCCATCGCGCCGGCAAGGCGGTCTGCGAGGTCCTTCAGCGCCTGCGCTTCGATGCGCACGACATTTTCGCCGATGTTGTGCATGAAAAGTTGCTAGCAGCCAGTAGCTAGTGGCTAGTTTTTAGTTGCTAGCTGTCACTGTCCACCGCACCCCGTTGGGGAACTGGCAACTCACAACTAGCAACTAGCAACTGCCTGCTAACTACTGATCCCTCGCATTCCCCGGACTGCGCTCCCCAATATAGTCCGTCACAACCTTCTTCCACTTGCCTTGAGCTTTCAAAATGAACTCGATCGCATCGCGCGCGGCGCCATTGCCACCAGAATGCTTAGTCACATAATGCGCGTCGCGCTTCACTTCATCCCGAGCGTTGGCCACCGCAACCGCGAACCCGCAGTTCCACATGACGGGCAGATCAATCACGTCATCGCCCACAAAACAGGCTTCCACCGCAGAAAGATGGGCCGACTTCAAAATCTCTTTGAACGCCGTGAGCTTATCCTGGATCCCCTGATAGACGTACTCGAGCTTGAGATCGCGTGCCCGGAGTGCGACAGTCTCTGAAATTCGTTTGGTGATCAGCCCGGTCTTCAGCCCCGCCAATCGCGCCAAGGAGATCGCCGTGCCGTCGTGTGCGTGGAATCCCTTCGCTTCGATCGTGGTCTGGCTATAGAGCCCGAAGCCGCCTTCACCGCCGTGCTTCTCGGCGTGCTGCTGGGTCGTCAGTTCCGCGCCTTCAGGTTTTGGAAAGAAAAACAGCTTTCCGTCAGTCAGGACTCCATCAACGTCGAAGAGAATCAGTTTAATTTTCTTGGCGCGGGACTTGGCGTCGGGCATGGGGCGATTGTAGCAAAGCGGCTTCAGGAGTCAGGTTTCAGGTTTCAGGAACGCTAGCACAAAGCATCGTGCGATCGAGGCAGATGTTCCTGAAGCCTGGCGCCTGAAGGCTGACGCCTAGGTATGCTTCGCCACCCACAGCAATATCCCGAAAATCACGATTGGGATCAGCGCCATAGCGACGTAGAAGAGAATTTGTCGCGTGCGGGGCTGCTTGCGAACTTTCCAATTCGTTAATTCTTCGCGGTCATCGGCCACGCCTACCTGCTCGGGATGTTGCAGGTCGTGCACGAATTCGCGCGCCGACTGATAGCGTTTCGCGGGCTCGCGTTCCATCGCGCGATAAATAATCTCCTGCAACTGCGGCGAAATCGAGGGATCGATCTCCCGCGGCGGCACCGGATTATTCAGCAAACGGTCGTTCATGATGATGAACGCATTCGCGCCGGTGAAGGGCACCTTGCCGGTCAGCATTTCGTATAGCATCACGCCGAGCGCGTAGATATCGCTGCGCCCGTCGCCGCGCTTACCCTTCACTTGCTCTGGCGAGATGTAGTCGGGCGTGCCCATGGTTTGCGAAAACTTGGCAAATGTCAGCCGCTTCGAGCCCACATTGGCCGCGATACCGAAATCAATCAGCTTGATCCCATCCATCCCGTTCACCATGATGTTTTCGGGCTTCAGGTCGCGGTGAACCACTCCTTTCGAATGGATGTACTCAAGCGCCAATGCGATCTGCAGTGCGATGTTGAGTGCGCGCTCGGGCGGAAACTCTTTCTGGTCGTTCAGAATTTGCCGTAGCAGCCGGCCATCCACCCACTCCATCGCCATGTAGAGCTGGCTATGATCCCCGTTGGGAAACACCTTCATCACGTTTGGATGGTCGAGTTTCACCCCTATTTCCTGCTCGCGCAGGAAGCGATCATAGAAAAGTGGGTCTGCCTCCATCTCCGGATGAGGCACCTTGATCGCCACCGTCTCGCCCGTACGGTCATCGGTTGCGCGAAAAATCGACGCCATGCCGCTGCGCGCCGCAACGTTCTGAATGGTGTAGTGGTCGAGTTTATCGCCGGTATGAAGTTGGCTCATGATGAGAGAACGCGACGCCCCTGCAATCGGTCCTCGACAGTTTCGCTTATCTCAATAATGCCAGAACCGGCATAAAGGGTACATAAATTCGGCGGTTCGGCTGGCCTTCAACCTTCCCTCAATTTGAGGGCGGCATCATCTCGAAGCTCCGGCGCTTTGAGCCGGGCAAGAGCCTGCCCTGAGCAAGTGACGGCGGAGCCGGAACACGTCGAATGGGGATCTCGCGTGCAGCATCGACGATCCAGGCGAGATCCTTCGTTCCGCCTGAAGAACGGCTTGGCTCAGGATGAGGTGTCAGAATAGAAACTCTTGCGACTACTATTTGGTGACAAATCGTCACCGCAGTTTGTACGGTCGTCCGCGGTACATTCCCATGCGCTCGACAGACTTAATTCGGATCAACTGGACAGTGGTATTGTCACCGCCATCTTTCTGCAGCGCGAGCGCCACCAATTTTTGCGCGGCATCATTAAGGCTGTTGTTCTGACCCACCAAGCTCGCGATTTCCGGAGGCGTGACTGATCCGTGCAAGCCGTCGCTCGATAGGAGCAGTACGTCCCCAGGTAACACTTGATGTTCATTCAACTCGACGTTCACGAACATATTCGCGCCAAGGGAGCGGCTCAAAACGTGACGGCGGTCTGAGCTAGCAGCTTCTTCTTCGCTGAGAATTCCCATGCGCACCTGCTCGGCAACGAGGCTGTGATCCTGCGTCAAACGCTCAGCTTGCCCGCGCCGGATCAGATAGCAGCGCGAATCCCCCACGTGCGCCACAGCAACCCGGTCGTAGCGAACCAGGCAGGCAACGATGGTCGTGCACATGTTGCTGCCGCCGTGCCCTGTCGCAGCAGCCGTTTCGTAAATCTTCAGGTTCGCCGCTTGCACCAGCCGCTGCAAACACGCGCTTGGAGCTTCATTTGACCGAAATTCGCGGAATCCGGACTGGAGCGTCTCGACTGCAAGCCTTGAGGCCACTTCCCCACTGTCCTGACCGCCGACGCCGTCCGCTACAGCAAAGAGCCAGCCCTGGTGTCCTCCCGCGCGATCAGTCGGGGAAGCGTGTCCTAAGAAGTCTTCATTGTGGTCGCGGACCTTGCCTACATCGGTGAGTTCCGCGAACTCGAGTTCGAGCATGCCACTCCCCAAAAAGGGTTGGCCGCCAGCGTCTCGACTGGCGGCACCGAAAGTCGTTCGTGTGTTGATTTGTACCATGGCCCCATGTGGGTGAGGCAAAATCCTGGTTTGTCATTCCGAGGAGCGATGCGACGAGGAACCGCTTTTCTGTTGCTGCATCGATGCTGTTGGCCGGAAAGCAGATTCCTCGACTGTGAGGCTCATCCGCTAAAGGCGGATGAGCCTCTTCGTTCGGAATGACAAGCAATTGATTTACGCTGCTCCTGCATTCGCTCGGCTCGTGACCAGAGTCGTCCGGCCACTCGCCTTGCTCGATCGCAGGAAGTAAACCCCGCCGTAGATCGCCCAGACCAGAGCGATTCCCAAGGCCAGCAGCGGCTCCATCTTCGTGCCGTAGCCCATAAACGGTCCGATGATGTAGAACGCCATGCAAGCCAGATTCGCCAGTAGTCCGAACACCGGAATCACAAGGTGACGGAGAAAGCTGAAGTTTGGGTGATTGTGGAAACAAACAATGCAAGTTAAGCAGCTCAACATGTACAGCAGGAACGTGCCGAAGTTCGAAGCCAGCGTCATGGTCAGGAAAGAGTTTGGTAGGGCTGCCATCTTGTCATGTGTGAGGTATCCAACGCTGGACAAGAAGCCGTGTGGCAGGGCCGCAATGGCTGAGTCCTGAGGAGCCGAAGCATCGCCGAAGTACATCACGCAGGTCAGGCATCCCACCACCGCGGTGATCACCGCCAGAGTCCAAATCGCTTTGTGTGGCGTGAGGTTCGTCTTGTGCAGAGCGCCCATGGAGTCGGGGAGTTCCTGATCCTTGCCCATGGCATAAGTCACGCGTGCCGCGGTGTTCATGCAGGAAAGCGTGGTTCCGATCAGAGCAAGGAACACGGTGGCCGCCTCAATCAACATGAAGGCTCGCCCATGTCCGTTGAACAGCGCGTCTCCAACCATCACCATGAGATCGCCGATGGGCGCGGCCGAACCACCTGCCATCGACATCGTGTACCCGCTGCTCAGCACATAGTTTGCTGCAAAGTACTCGAAGAGATAGCAGAAGCAACCTTGCACCAGCAACGAAGTGACCACCGCAATCGGAACATCACGTTTGGCGTTCTTGGCTTCGCCACCCATTGATGTTACCGACTCAAATCCCACCAGGATCAGAATCGCGATCGTCGCTTGCACGAACATCCAGCCGAAGTTGTGCATCTTGATCACGGAGGAGGGCGCGGGATGGCTAACAAACGTTCCGCTCGAGTCTTTTTCCGGATAGCTCACGGTGTATGGCACCGGCTTGCCGGACGCGTCCAGCTTCGGCTGCGGCACGCCGTTCGCGTCGCGAACAATGGTGTCGGTCGCAGTACCGTTCACCATTGTCGTGGTGGTGGCGTACTCGTAGTCGTAAGACGCGCTGGTCTGCGGATCGAATTGCCGCGCGTGGCTGCCCGCCGGATGATTGATTCGGTAGCTGAGCGCTGCCACCGAGAACACCAGCAGAGCACTAATCTGAATCACGTTAATCGCAATGTTGACCGCCGTGGATCCGTTGACGCCGCGGTGCGCGATGTACGCGACTGCGAACGAGAAGAAGATCGCAACCAGCATCATGAACATCGGCCCTGGGTTGGTCGCGCTCATGAAGTTCGGCCACAATGTCCCCACCAGGTAACCGGAGATCACGCCGATCACGCCCACCATCACGCCGGGATAGATCCAGTAATAGAGGTGCGAGCCCCATCCGACGATGAACTTTGCCAGACGTGCATACGGCCACGCGTTCTGGTGGTTCAGAAATGATTGCTCGGCGAAGTAATACGAACTGCCGGTGCCGGGGTACAGTTTCGCCATCTCGGCGTAACAGACCGCGGTCGCCAAACAAAGGACGGTGGCAAACAGGATGCCAATCCACATGGCAGGCGCGGTTGCGCCAGCAGCGGATTGTCCAGCGAAGGTGAGCCATAAGAAGGCGCCCGGTGCGATGAGCGCCATAGCATTCATCGTCAACCCGGTCAAACCTAACGTCGGTTTCATTTCAACGGATGCGTCGGCCATTTTAGTTTTTTCTCCTCGGGAGTTTTGTAAGGATCTTGCGGTCGGAATGTACTGACGGCATCGACGTGGATGCTCCTTCTCAAGTGGCTAGTAGCTAGTTGTCAGTTGCTAGATCCGTGGCGATTCTTACACCCGCTGCCAACTTAGCCACTAACAACTAGCTACTGCTTTGTGGAGCGGACTGGCTTGAAAACCATCGTGGTCATGGCAGGAGGTTGCGCGCTCCAAGCCAGTCCGCGTCAAGCGCAGCCGCCGGACCTGACGGCTGCACCACGAAATCCGTTAGAACATAAAGCCTGCTTCGATTACGCCGCGCGGCTGGTTTGTGTCCAAACCCGCGGTTCCGAAACCCGCACCTGGCGTCATGTTGGTCGCGTGCACGATCGCCAAGTCGCCGCGGAGGAAGAACGCATCCTTCCTATACGTCGGCGTGACGGTGAATCCAAAAGCACCGCTCCCGGGGCCGTAGAGGAGGTTGACGGCGGTAACGCCTCCTGAGCTCTTGATGTATTCCGGCCGCGCTGCCAGCGAGAAGCCGTGCTTGAAGTTGCGAGTTAATAACAGCGCTCCGCCCTTCGTGCTCGCACCTTGCAGGATCCCGATGTTCGCATTTGTCGGTACATTGGTGTACTGGAAATAGGGTTGAATAACCCACCCATTTTTGTTGTAGGTATAGATGAGGTTGTAGATCTCTGAATTGTTCAGAGTCAGAGGCGTTGCAAGAGTGCTCTTGGCGTAAGAACCGGCATTGCCGCCGCCGATAAAAGCCAGGGTGTTTGCAGAGTTAAACGCATAGGTTGCCGCGCCCGAGAACCACGTGTAACGGTTCGAATAGAACCCGTCGTTCCAACTCAGCGACAGGGTAAGTTTCTTGTATGTGTCGTCAATCTGGATTCCGCGATTGACCGCGTTCTCCTGGTTCCAGAGGAGGCCGCGTTCGACGTTCATGTTTTCGAAACTGAACGTGTACTCGGCGCCAATCAGCGTCGGCAACGCTCCGATCTTCACATCGAAGGTCTTCTTTACAAGCTCCAGGTAGCCTTGCGGAAACGGACCATAGATGTTCTTCATCGTGTCGGACGTTGAGAGGAATGGCACTCCGATGGCGGGCAGGTTATATGCGCCGCCCTGTAGATAGAACTGCCACCAGCCAGTGGTCTTTTGGACGAAGATTTGAGCGTTGCTGACGTCATAGTGTGTCGCGTTGTCGCCGGGAATATGGTTTCCTTCCGTCCAAAGGATGCCGCTCAGAACCCCGTTCACCGCTAGCCCGTTTTCAAACGTATGCGGCGGCGCGCTTTGCAGCGGGCCTGACATGGAAGGCATCGGCAGTGGGGACGGTGCCGCCGGAGCGGAACTCGCGGCCGGCGTGCTACTCGTGGACGTGGAACTAGGCGCGGCTTGCGGATCCGAAGAACTGGTCTGCCCAACAGACGGAAGCGCTGCCAGCCCAACCAAGAAGACAGCGAGGAAACTCAGCGATGTGATGCGCAAAGTTAATCTCCTTTTTGAAAGCTTTTTGTTGATCCAACTCGGTAGCTCTTTAGCGTGGAGCTCTTCACGAACTTCGTCGTCGCCCCGCCCACGATGCGTCGCGACTAATTGGTTGCAAAAGTATTGCGTTCTGGTGAGGGCGTCCAATTGATTGTTTTTTTCGCGGCGATTAGCGGAATTTTGAAAAGAGGAATTTATCGGGTGGATAAGTAATGTTTTTAAACAATGAAAACAAAGGCGTACTTACAGTCGCTTCGTTCGCCATCACACAAATGGCGAATGCGAGTAATTCGCTTTATGAATGGCAAAGTATCGAGTTAGCCTTCGAAATGTCATTTCTTGCTTGCACAGAGAGGCATGCAAATGGACTTCCTGCAGATTTCGCAAGTTTTTTCTGGGCCCGTCTCGATGCCAGTTTGCCCTGGTAACCTCTTCAAATTGATTACCTACCACAAATCGCGCAATTTCATAAATTTGGCTTGCATTACCACCGTGGTTCAATTCCCCTTCGGGTAATTGTTGACCCGGTTTTCGCGACCTATAATTACGTAGCTCTGGTAGGAAAGTCTCCGTCAGGTTCCGGGAAGGTAGGCGCAAAGACATCTTGGGTGCCCCATTTCTCCCGTTCGCGGAGGAAGTGGGGACCGATGCTTTGCCAAGCACTGCCTCGATATGTTCAGGAACCTGAAAATCGCCTTGATGGCCGCTCTTGCGACCTCTTTTTCTCTTGCGCCTGCAGTTCATGGGGGCTCGACTTCGATCACCCCGACGACTGATGACGCGGGCCGCAAAATCTACACCAACGATGCGGCACCTGCCGCCAGCCGTTCTCAGGCCAGCAGCACGACCCCCGCGGCCCCGGCGCAGATCTTCCGTTCGCAACAGAACCGTCTGGTGTATTGGAGCAGCACCCAACATCGCTGGAAGACTGTGCCGCATGCCAACGTTCAGGCCGCGCAATCCGCGGCGGCCGAGGTCAACAGCTACTTAGGAAAATCGCCAACGTCGCAGAACTCTAGCGCGCGCGCCGGGTTCACACAACGAGAGATTGATGCTGCCATCGATCAGGCCGCCTCGCGCCACAACGTGGATCCGAACCTGGTGCGTGCCCTGGTTAAGGTAGAGTCGAACTTCAATCCCAATGCGGTTTCGCGCAAAGGCGCTATGGGACTCATGCAGCTCATGCCACAAACGGCGCGCCAATTGAATCTGAAGAACCCCTTCGATCCGCAGCAGAACATCGATGCCGGCGTCCGCCATTTGAAGCAGTTGCTCGATAGCTACAACGGCGATGTCCGTCTGAGCCTTGCGGCCTACAACGCCGGAAGCGGCGCGGTGAGCCGCAGTCGTGGCATTCCCAGGTACTCCGAAACCCAGAATTATGTCCGCAGAATCACCAACTTGTATGACGGGAACCTCGGAAGCAACTACTTCTTTGGTGTTTCTCGTGATCCCGTAAAGGTACAAAGGGATGAGCGGGGTGTCCTTTACATCAGCAATACCGACTAGGGGCATCTCAGAGTAGTACGTAACAGAGTCTCTCAGGTGGCAAGTTGAATCGTTCTGTTTACGGCAACGGCTTGAATTCGTGGGGAGCCGCAGGGAGTGGTGTTTCTCTCGGAAAGCTCACCGCGATATTGTCGTGCGCGCTGACTCTCTGCACACTGGCTCAGGCCCGTATACACCGTTCTCAGGCATGGGCTGACACCCAGTTCTCAAAAGCTGAAGGCCAACGCGAGACCCTGAACGGCCACTCCGAGCAGTCTCGTAGAAAGCGCGAATATCAGACGGTGATCGCTTCCTATCGGCGAATCGTTCTTGAAGCTCCAACCTCGTCCAAGGCCGATGGCAGCGCCTTCCTGGTCGCCCAACTTACCGCGGAAATGGGCCGTCACTTCAAGGATGACATGGCTCTCTATGCGGCGGTACGCGAATACAAGTTTTTGCGCCGCGAATATCCCGGCAGCAAGCACCGTATCGAGGCATTGCTCGCCATCGGAGAAATTTACAAGAACGACCTCGGCGACGAAACCGAAGCCCGCGCGGCCTTCGAAGAAGTGATTCGCCGCTATCCGCATAGTGAACTGGTAAAGGAAGCCAAAGCCGAACTGGCAGCCGGTTCGCCACAAAACGCGAGCGCAAAACTTTCGAATAACGAATCCGACGACGAGCAAACCGACGACTCACTGGACGCGGATGACAACTCTGCCGTGTCCAGCAAGCAATCCGGCACGAAGCCCGTAATTCAGGCGAAGAAGTCGGGACCTGAGTCAACGAGCGACAAACCTGTGCGTGTGAAGAACGTCCGGTATTGGTCGACGGCGGAATACACACGCATTGCCGTTGACCTGGATCACGACGCGCAATTCCAATCGCAGCGCCTCGACAATCCGGACCGCCTCTACTTCGATCTGACCAACGCCAAGCTTGCGTCGCACTTAATGGGTCAGAGCTTTGATATCGATGACGGTGTCGTGAAGAAGGTGCGGGTTGCGCAATACAAGCCTGGACGCGCGCGAGTTGTTGTCGAGACCGACAACCACGCTACCTACACCGCATCCATTGTGTTGAATCCGCCACGCCTGGTGATCGACGTCCACAGCGACGAGAACCAAACGGCAACTTCCGCTACAACGAACCGCACCAAGGCAACCTCAACAGAAGCCAAGAGCAGCGACTCTTCTAGCGAATCCGACTCATCCAAAACCGCCTCGTCTTATCCGCGGGCAAACACGCAAGCCGCAACGCTAAACAAAGCTTCTGATCAGCCTTCGAATTCGGCGCAATCCACCGGTCCGAAAAAAGTGATTGTCGAAGCTGACGACGATGACGACACCGACGGAGATTCCAGGAAATCAGTGGCGAAGAGTTCCGATCCCGATACGGTTGCACAATCGAAGCCCACCACGCGAACCAGAAGAGTGCGCTCGGCGTCGCATAGCCTGCGCGAGGCGCAGCCAACCTCTGACGGCGACCGCTCGCTCATCCGGACGCTAGGCTTGAGAATTGGCAAAATCGTCATCGATCCGGGACACGGCGGGCACGACACCGGCACTATCGGCCCTCATGGCCTGTATGAGAAAGACCTGGTCCTGGACGTGAGCAAGCGCCTCGGGAAGTTGCTGCAATCGCGACTAGGCGCTGAAGTGGTTTTCACCCGCAACGATGATACGTTCATTCCCCTCGAGACCCGCACTTCCATCGCGAACCAGGAGCAGGCGGACCTGTTCGTCTCGGTGCACGCGAATTCCAGCCGCGACCCCGACGCGCGCGGGGTTGAAACCTATTACCTGAATTTCACTTCGTCCCCAGAGGCCCTAGAAGTTGCGGCCCGCGAGAACGCCGCCTCTGACAAGTCCATTCACGAACTACAGGACTTGGTCAAAACTATCGCCCTCAAAGAAAAGATTGAGGAGTCCCGTGAGTTTGCTTCGGACGTTCAGCAGTCCTTGCATGCAGGCTTGTCAGTAAAGACTTCGGGACTGCGCGATCGTGGCGTGAAGAAGGCGCCGTTTGTAGTTTTGATCGGCGCGAATATGCCATCGATCCTTGCTGAGATTTCCTTCCTGAGCAATCCGGGCGATGAAAAGCGCCTGAAGACCCCGGATTATCGGCAGCGCATTGCCGAATCTTTGTACCGCGGTATTTCCCGCTACGTGAACGGTCTCGGCGGGGTCAAAGTCGCCAGCAAACTTGAGAAAGCCTCGGCGAATTAGGCGGCAGATCTCAGCTCTTGTCCCCTTCGTCGCTGGAAACTTTCCCGCCCTCCCTATAGTCTAATAAACAGGGTTGTTGTCCCTTTTCATGAGAACCTTGCGCGGTATCCTTCTTCCAATTCTGGCCTTCGCAGCGCCTCTAGTGCTCGCCCAGCAAACGCCTGAGCCGCCGAATACCGCTCCGCCGGGACCGAACGAACACGTTACGCATCTGGCTTCTCCCGCGCAGTTTGCGCAACCGTCAGTAAAGTCGGGCGATATTTTGCCCAAGACCTTTGCCGGCTGGACCATCCAAGGCACACCACAGTTCAGCAAAGATCCCGCCGTCGCGGATCCTTCGAACGCTGCTCTGCTCAAGGAATACGGGTTCACCGATCTTGAGTCCGCAACCTACACGCGCGATGACGGGCGCACGCTGAAGATCAAGGCTGCGCGTTTTGACGATGCCAGCGGTGCTTACGGCGCTTTCACTTTCTACAAAGCTCCTGAGATGTTGACACAGGACATTGGTGACCAGGCCTTCTCGCTCAACAACCGCGTGCTCTTCTTTCGCGGCGATACCTTGGTAGACGCCAACTTCGAGCGCCTCTCGATGATGTCGGCGGCGGAATTGCGCGAACTGGCCTCAGATCTCCCCCGCGCAGGGGGTACATCGGCAAATCTGCCCACCCTGCCGAATTACCTTCCCAAGAGCGGACTGAACGTCAGCACATCGAATTACATCGTCGGCCCTGTTGGATTGCAGCAGGTGCACGCGCCAATTCCAGGGCAACTGGTGGATTTCAGCAAAGGCGCAGAGGTCGTCACCGCCGAATACAACATTAATGCGACGCCCTCCACGCTGATGCTTATCGGCTACCCAACTCCGCAGATTGCTGCTGCGCAGTTGGACGTAATTAATAAGGCCAAGCAGGCGCATCAACTAACAAGTGACATCACGACTCGCCGTACCGGACCAATTGTCGCCGTTCTCGCCAGCGCCACTACCGAGCAAAATGCCAAGGCGTTCCTCGACCATGTGAACTATGACGCCGACATCACCTGGAACCAGGACACCGGGTCCAGCCAGCGCGCCGTAGGCCACATGATGCTCGGCATCATCATGCTTGCGGGTGCCCTGATCGTAATCGCGGTCGTCGCCAGCATCGCGTTCGGAGGGTTCCGCGTCCTGATGCAGCGTTTGTTCCCCAATAAGGTATTCGATCGTCCTGAGCAAATTGAACTCATCGCACTGCACCTCTCCGAACCTGCGGAGAAGACCGACGATCCGGGTGTAAAGCTCACAAACTAGGGCACTTCGTGGCTTGAAACGGGGTGAATGTCTCAAAATGAGCCTTCTGTGCAAGGCTTCCCGCCTGTGTACAACCCATTGAAAACACGATGTTTATTTCCCAAAAAGTTTCTTGACACCCCAGTTCGCGGCTCATAAGATTTCGCCAGAAAGTTTTGACGGTATTAACCCTCCGTTGGAACTATTCTCCCTTAAAGAAGAGGCCGCCTTTTGCCGGGCGGTCTTTTCGTTTGCTGGAACCTTCCCGCGGCAAAGGCCGTATCTTTCTTCAGTTACTCGGAGGCAACATGTTTTGTGACGCATGCGGTACTCAGTTGCAAACCAACCAGCAGTATTGCAGCGGATGTGGGAAGGCGATTAGTGGGACGATCATCGGATATCCCCGCCGCAGCCGGATTCAAGAACATGTACGCCTGCTGGCAATCTTGTGGTTCGCATTTTCGGCGTTCGAAGTCGTTGGCGGCCTTGTTCTGATAATCCTCTCGAACACTCTTTTTGCGCACATTGCCCAGCGGGCGGCGGCAGAGGCAGGTGCGGACGGGTCACCCCTCGGATTTCTACGTCCGCTCATGACCGTCGTCTCGCTCTTCGTTCTCGCAAAAGCCGCCGCTGGGTTTCTCGCTGGCTGGGGATTGCTGAATCGCGAACCTTGGGGACGTGTATTAGCGCTGGTGCTTGGATTTATCGCGCTCATCCACGTGCCGATCGGAACTGCCTTGGGCGTGTATACGCTTTGGGTTTTGCTACCCGCGAACTCTGAAGCCGAGTACGATCACTACAGAGCTGCCAACGCAGCCTAGAGAATATTCTTCTCAGCGGTGCGCACTGCTCACCCGCTTTTCATTTTTGCTCATCCTGTATATTCATTACCCAATGAAACGCATACTACTTTCCTGGAGCAGCGGCAAAGACAGCGCGTGGGCGCTTCACCTCCTGCGCAAAATGCACGAATACGAAGTCGTCGGGTTGCTAACCACCTTTAACGAATCGGCAGATCGCGTGGCAATGCATGGGGTCCGGCGGTCGTTGGTGCGCGCACAAGCTGAGGCCGCGAATCTTCCTCTTTGGGAAGTTGAACTGCCGTGGCCCTGCTCAAACGAGCAGTACGAACGTGCAATGAAGTCAGCCTGTGAACGTGCTCTACAGAACGGAGTAGAGTGCTTGGCCTTCGGAGATCTCTTTCTGTCGGACATCCGCGCCTATCGCGAGAAGCAGCTAAGCGGCACCGGACTTGAGCCGTTGTTTCCTGTGTGGGCGATCCCCACTGCCACGCTGGCGCGTCAAATGATCGCCTCAGGAATTCGCGCCAAGCTCACCTGCGTTGACTCCGCACAGATCGATCCCCAGTTTGCCGGCCGTGAGTTTGACGCCCGACTGCTTTCTGACTTGCCCAGCTCTGCAGATCCGTGCGGCGAAAACGGCGAGTTCCACTCATTTGTTTACGCCGGGCCAATGTTCAGCGAACCGATCTACATAGAGAGTGGAGAGGTCGTCCAACGCGATCAATTCTTCTATGCTGACTTACTCCCCAGTCCAACCTCTGTGTCGGCTCTGACCTAGCCACAAAGTGGGGCGTACATACCACTTTTGTGCTATGTCGCACCACAGTTTGCAACAAAAGTTGTAGTTTTATACAACTTAAGTTGTACTCGCGTGCTATACTCCTCCCACTTCAGGGCAAGTGTCTCGCACGACCACTGGCCCGTTCCGCCAAGCGCTGGAGCAATCCGGCGCTTCGGCGGGAAGAAATCCCAGGATGGAATTGCCGCCACGCAATCGCAGTTGGGGAGACTATCTGCTCGATGCGCTCTGCATCGGCCTGATACTCATCTCGGTCACGGGCCTGCTCTACATCCTGTCGCATCACTAACGAAAATGGCCTTGTACGTGGTCAGTTACGACCTGAGCAAGCCGGAGCAACACTACCCGCAACTGCTCGAGTATCTGCACCTGATCGGGGCACGGCGTCTGCTTGACTCGCAATGGATGGTGCGCAGTGGCGCCACCCGCGACGCCGTATACCAGGGAATTCGCGCCCACATCGATACAAATGACGCCTTGCTCGTGTGCCTTGTTGGTTCGGCCGTAGGTACAAACCTGAAACATCCTCTCGGCGAAATTTGAGGTCTGAACCGCTTCTCATCACACTCTGCAACTTTTAGACAAAACCTTACAAAACCTGACATTCGCCAAAGCGATTGTCGGCTAAACTGCACTCGACCACCTAAAAGGAAGCTCCCACGCCTCCGGTTGGTGGCATCGAAAGCCCGCTGTCTAGAGCCTCCGGCAGAGATTCTACGGCGGGCATTTTTCTATCTCTACGAACCTACGCCGCCGCAGGCTCTTCTTCGGTACGCAGCGGCTGAAATGGGTTTCGTACTTTCTCAGGTGGGAAGGTAGTTTCGCGCAACCTCGCGAAAGTCGGAGAGCTGATCATGAATTTTCTGATCGTCCCAAGCAAGCTCTCTCGCTAAAAGCTGGGCGACAATTGGCGCCATCTCGAGCGCGGCGGCAGCATTCAGGAATAGTGCGCGAGTCCGTCTTGCCAGAACATCCTCAAGGGTCCTCGCCATTTCTTCGCGCACGGCCCAAACCACCTCGGCCTTAACATACGGGAGCGCGGCATGAAGGCCCTCGCCCAGCGCCGGATCGCCCGCGATCAGAGCCTGAATATTGTTGGCGTCGGAACCATAAACGGCGAATGGCTCACGCGGCTGCGATCCCGAACTGAACCCATGGATGCGCAGATTGCGCGTTACGCAAGGCCTTTCGGATAACTGTGCCAAGGTGATCGCTTGGTCGACGCAGTCTTCGGCCATGTGTCGATAGGTAGTCCATTTGCCGCCGCAAATGGTCATCAACCCGGAGCTGTCGATGTGAATTACGTGATCTCGTGACAGCGCGGCGGTACTCACCGCGCCTTCCGCCTTCATCAGCGGCCGGATTCCCGCGAAGATACTCAGCACATCATCTCGAGTCGGCGCCTTCGCAAGATATTGGCTCGCAGTCCCGAGGATGAACTCAATCTCCTGTTCCATAGCGACTGGCTCCAACGTTGGAGAAGGAACTGGCGTGTCGGTTGTACCCACCAGCACGTGCCCATGCCATGGGATCGCGAACAACACGCGGCCATCGCTGGTGTGCGGCACCATAATGGCGCTGTTGCCGGGAAGAAACTCCGGCCGGAATACCAGATGAATTCCCTGACTCGGCGCAATCATGGGCTTGGCATTGGTGTCGGCGGTCCGCCGGAGCGCATCTCCAAAGGCCCCCGTCGCATTGATCACCACCCGGGCCGCGGCGCGAAACTCTCCACCGGTTTCAATATCGCGGGCGATCACTCCATCCACGAAGTCCTGTGAATCTTTCGTCACCCCGGTGACCTGCACATAATTCAACAATGTCGCGCCTTGTTCAAACGCAGTGAACACCATGTGAATCAGCAGCCGCGCATCGTCAAACTGACCGTCGTAATAAATCGCACCGCCGCGCAGGCCCTCGGTTTTCAACGTGGGGAGATGCTCGAGCGTTTCTTCGCGCGAAAGAAGGCGAGACTTACCGAATCCGTACTTTCCCGCGAGCACTTGATACAGCTTCAGTCCAAGGCCGTAAAATGGCGCTTCCCACCACTCGTAATTGGGAACGATGAACGCGAGGTCGCGAACCAGGTGAGGGGCGTTTTGCAGCAACAACCCGCGCTCCTTCAGCGCCTCCATGACCAGGCCGATGTCACCTTTTTCCAGGTACCGCACACCACCGTGCGCGAGTTTGGTACTGCGACTGGACGTTCCTTTGCAGAAGTCGCTCTGCTCGAGCAGCAACACGTCGTAGCCACGCGATGCAGCATCGATCGCGATCCCTACTCCCGTCGCACCGCCACCGACAACAATCATGTCCCAAGGGCCGCGATGCTGCCTGACTCGGCCCCACATTTCTGCCCGATTCATTGTTCGTGGATTCCGCTAGCTGATGCCCGCAATTTTAACGATACCAGCGGCCAGCGCTCCTCCGACCAGGGGAGCAACAAGGGGAATGAGAGCATAACCCCAATCCGATCCGCCCTTGCCGCTGATGGGCAGGACCGCGTGCGCAAGACGAGGCCCAAGATCACGCGCAGGGTTGATTGCGTACCCGGTGGGACCGCCTAAACTCAATCCCAACACCCACACCAACACTCCCCAGAACCACGGACTGAATCCTGGCGCGAGCCCGGCCGGCGCCAGTTCCTTGCTTCCGAAACTGAAACCGACCACAACCAGAAGGATGGTAACGATCATTTCGCAGAGAAAGTTTGTCGGCAGCTTTCGAATCGCAGGAATTGTGCAGAAGATGCCCAGCTTTGCCGAAGTATCTGGCGTCTCTTTCCAGTGCGGTAAATAAACCAACCACACCAGAATCGCGCCTGTGAAGGCGCCCAGGATTTGCGCCATCCAAAACGGACCGACATTCGCCCACTTATTTGAGAGAATGGCAACCGCCAGGGTGATCGCCGGATTGATGTGCGCTCCTGGACTTCCGCACGCGACTGCGGTGCAGATACCCGCCACCACCGCCAGCCCCCATGCGGTCGCAATTACGATCCAGCCAGAATTTTCGCCTTTCGATTTCTTCAGCAGAACATTAGCGACCACACCATCGCCAAGTACGACAAGCACCATTGTGCCCATGAACTCGCCAAAGACTGGTCCGTGCATTGTCCTCCCCTTCCGAAGTTCGCCGCCTATTCCGTCCAATCGAAACTGCGCTGAACCGCCTTCTTCCAAAATTTATACAAATTCTGGCGACGAGCGGAGTCCATCTTTGGTTCCCAGCGCCGATCCATCGCCCAGTTTGCCGCCACTTCATCTGTGTTCTTAAAAAATCCGACGGCCAGTCCGGCAGCATACGCGGCACCCAGGGCCGTGGTCTCGGCCACTCTCGGACGCACCACCGGAATGGAGAGTATGTCGGACTGAAACTGCATCAGCAGTTCGTTCACGACCATGCCGCCATCTACGCGAAGGACATCTGCGTTCACGCCGGAGTCCTGGGTCATCGCCTCGACGACTTCGCGCACTTGAAACGCTGTCGCTTCCAGTGCGGCGCGGGCGATATGCCCCCTGTTTGCATATCGCGTTAGCCCCGCAATTACACCGCGGGCGTTGTCTTTCCAATAAGGCGCATACAGACCCGAAAATGCCGGCACGAAATACACACCACCATTGTCTTGAACTGTGGTCGCAAGCTTCTCGATATCGGCACTCGCTTGAATCAATCCCAGATTGTCGCGCAGCCACTGCACCAGCGCACCGGTGATGGCGATGCTACCTTCGAGCGCATAGTTCGTGGGTTCCGAACCGAAGCGGTAAGCCACCGTTGTCAGCAGCCCACATTTTGAAAGTACCGGACGCGTGCCGGTATTCATCAGCATGAAGCACCCGGTTCCATAGGTGTTCTTTGCCTCACCGGACTTGAAGCACGCTTGTCCAACCAGAGCTGCTTGCTGGTCTCCGAGTACCCCGGCAATTGGAAGCCCTTGCAGCGTCGGATGCGTGGCCTCGCCGTACACCTCGCTGCTGGAGACAATCTTCGGCAGCATCTGCGCCGGAATGCCAAAATCGCTCAGAATTTTCGGGTCCCATTGCAATGTAGCCAGATCCATCAATTGGGTACGGCTTGCGTTGGTGACATCCGTGAGATGCAGCCCGCCATCTGGTCCTCCGGTGAGTTTCCAGACAAGAAAGCTGTCAATGGTCCCGCAGATAACGTCGCCTGCCTCCGCCTGCTGACGCAGACGGGGAACGTTGTTGAGAATCCAGCGGATTTTCAGCGCGCTGAAATAGCATGCCAGCGGCAATCCAGTTTTCGCACGATAACGATCTTGGCCGCCCCGCTTCGAGAACTCCGCCACATCATCTGCAACCCGCGTGTCTTGCCATACGATAGCGTTGTAAACAGGTTTCCCCGTTTTTCGATTCCACACAACCGTCGTCTCGCGCTGATTGGTAATGCCGATCGCGGCAAGATCGGTGCTTTTCATTTTCGCGGCAGCGATTGCGCGCTCGATCACGCTCGTCGTCTTGCGCCAGATCTCATCCGCATCATGTTCCACCCAGCCTGGCTTGGGATAGATCTGCTCGTGCTCCTCTTGCGCGCTGCTGACGATCTCGCCAGCTCGGTTGAAAACAATAAACCGCGAACTTGTCGTGCCCTGATCAATCGCACCGATGTACTGTGCCATTCATTCTCCGCTGCGCTACCCGCCAACTGGCGATTGCAATTCTTGCTGCCAACGCCAATCGCATCACCTGGAACTTGTCCACTGAGAGTACACCCTCTGGTCTGTCGAGCACCATGGTGCAACCGCGAAGCTCGAAAAGAATGGAGTAGAATGGCACACTTCACAGCGACTTGCTCCAGTCGCACTTGTTGAAAGTAGGTTGCGGACCAAGGTCCGCGCGGCTCAGTATCTTATCTCGCACGCTGATATCACGCATGCTCCGCACGTTGCTGTTTCGGGCAGATTACCGACGGTTTTCACTATGGATAAACTGCTGCTTCTCACGCTTGTAGCTTCATCTTGTTGTCCTTCAACAGCTGCTCAGCAATACTCTCCGCGTTTGTATCAGGACATGTCCTGGCGCATGATCGGGCCGTTCCGGGGCGGCAGGACGCGAGCTGTAGCCGGCGTGCCCAGCCAACCGAACGTCTTCTACATGGGCGCTGTCAACGGAGGGGTATGGAGATCCAACGACTATGGCCGCACATGGACTCCCATTTTCGACGACCAACCTACGCAATCGATCGGCGCAATCGCTGTTGCTCCCTCGGACCCAAACACTCTTTTCGTCGCGAGCGGCGAAGGCCTTCAGCGTCCTGATCTCTCGGTCGGAAACGGGATCTACAAATCTAGCAACGGTGGAAAAACTTGGGCACATCTCGGCCTAACTGACGGCGAACAAATCCCAGCGCTCGCCATAGATCCCAGCGATGCGAATCGAATTTTTGCCGCCGTGCTAGGACATCCGTATGGTCCAAACTCCGAACGCGGCATATTTCGCTCGACCGATGGAGGCACAACCTGGCAAAAGGTGCTCTATAAAGATGACGACACCGGCGGCTCAGACGTGGAGATCGATCCTGCGAATCCCAAGATCGTGTACGCCTCTTTGTGGCAGTCGCGCCTGGGCCCGTGGGAAGACAAGAACCAGTTGCAGGGCACGAATGGCGGTCTGTTTAAGTCGACCGATGGCGGCAACACCTGGCGCAAGCTGACGAAAGGATTACCCGCAAATCTGGCACAGATTGACGTGGCAATCGCACCAAGCCAGACGAACCGCCTCTACGCAACCATAGCAACGACGGAGCCGACTGCCTACGCGACGGACAAAGGCCTCGGTTTCTATCGGTCCGATGATGCGGGCGAAAGCTGGTACCGAGTCACGAATGACCCACGTCCAGCCATGAAGATAGGCGGAGGCGATCTGGCGGTAGCGAAGGTTGATCCTAGAAACCCCGATGTGGTTTACAGCGCGAGCATCGTTACGATGCGCTCAAAAGACGGAGGCAAGGTGTGGGAGAGCCTTCGCGGCGCCCCGGGCGGCGATGACTACCAGAATTTGTGGATCAATCCTGATAATCCCAACATTATTCTTCTTGTTTCCGACCAAGGTGCGCTGGTTAGCGTCAATGGCGGCCAAAGTTGGAGTTCCTGGTACAACCAGCCCACAGCCCAGCTGTATCACGCGATAACCACCAATGATTTTCCTTACAAAGTCTGCGGCGGCCAACAGGAGAGCGGCTCCGTTTGCATCTCCAGCCGCGGCAACGACGGCGCAATCACGTTCCGCGACTGGCATCCGGTGGGCACAATTGAGTACGGCTATGTGGCACCCGATCCTTTTGATCCCGACACTGTTTTCGGTGCTGGCCGCAGTGAAGTTTCCCGGTTTCATTGGAGCACCGGGCAGGTGGAGAATGTCACGCCGATTCCAATCGGATTTGCGGCAACTGACCGGGGCGAAACAGCGCAGGAACAACAGTCACCAGAAGAAAAGGGCGAGGCTGATCGATACCGGACGGATCGCACGGGACCGATTGTCTTTTCGCCCGCAGATCCCCACGCATTGTTTTACGCGACCAATGTCCTATTTGAAACCAATGATCGCGGCCAATCGTGGCGGCAAGTCAGTCCCGACCTGACCCGCAAGGAACCCGCAGTTCCTGCAGGTGTCGGCGATCAGGCCAAATTGAATCCCGACGCGGCGAAGCAGCGCGGCGCAATTTACGCTGTCGCTCCATCATTCCACAGCACTAAAGTCATTTGGGCGGGAACCGACGACGGTCTTATCTGGATTACGCGCGATGGCGGCGCGAACTGGACAGAGATCACTCCTCCTGCGGTCACGCGTTGGAGCAAGATCTCCCAGATCAGCGCGTCCCACTTTGATGACCAATCGGCATATGTGGCTGTGAATCGTTTCCGCATTGACGATCTGCGGCCGCATATTTTCCGCACCCACGACGGTGGAAAGACCTGGCAAGACATTAGCGGCGGCTTGTTCGAAAACTCCCCTGTAAACACTGTGCGCGAAGATCCTGTTCGCAAGGGACTGTTGTTTGCCGGAACAGAGACATCCGTTTCGGTATCCTTTGATGATGGCGATCACTGGCAATCACTGCAATTGAATCTTCCGCATAGCTCGATGCGCGATCTCTGGATTCACGATGATGATCTCATCGTGGCGACACATGGCCGGTCATTTTGGATTCTCGACGACATCACGCCCCTGCGACAAATCAACTCGGAGATCGCCGCTTCTGATGTGCATTTGTTCGCTCCTGCGCCAGCCATTCGGGTTCGACGCGACACTAATACTGATACACCACTTCCAGCCGATGAACCCGTCGGCGAAAATCCACCGGATGGCGCAGTGATTGACTACTATTTATCCAAATCAGGCTCCGGACCGCTCGCCCTCGAAATCCGCGACGCTCAGGGCAAGCTCGTGAGGCGGTATTCGAGCGACGACAAGCCGGAGCAAACGCAGGCTGAGCTTGAGAAACAACTCATCCCGCTTTACTGGCTCAAACCGGAGCAGGTCCTTTCTGCCGAGTCCGGCATGCATCGCTGGATCTGGGACTTACGCCACGCTCCGCCGACATCAACCCTGCACGAGTATCCGATTTCCGCCGTTCCTCATCGGACTCCTCGCTATCCGGTCGGTCCATTGGTTTTGCCGGGAACATATACCGTTCGGCTGATAGCAAACGGCCAGACCCAAACCGCAGAGATCAGCGTGAAGATGGATCCTAGGATCAAAACTACGACCGCCCGGCTGAGTGCCCAATTCGATCTAGCCATGCAACTCGCGACAGATGTGTCGCGAAGTTCGCAAGCGGTGTCGCAGGCGCGCTCGGTGCAGGAACAATTGACCAATCTGTCGAAAACACGGGAGTCTTCCAGTGGCGATTCTGCCAAGAAACTGGCTCAAAGTGTCACAGCCATTCTGGAGGGTGCAGATAAAGAAACCGATGCAACCACGCTCAAAACCGCAAATCAAAATGCAATTGATCTCTACAAAGATGTTGAAAAATCCGATGCAGCGCCCACCGCGGCCCAGCGAAACGCATCTGCCATAGTCGCGCGCCAACTTTCGCTGGCGACCGGCGAGTGGGAAAGCTTCAAGGAAAAACAGTTAGCAGGTTTCAACCGGCAGTTGCACTTATCTGGCAAGCCGGAAATCCGTCTCGACTTGCCTCCTCGCCAACAAGAGACAGGTGAAAACGAAGAATAAGCTTCTATCAGTCCGTAAATGACGAACACTTCTAGTCATCCCACTGAGAAGGCCCCGTGCCGCAACGACGATATAGAGAACTCATCCCGTGATGCCTCGAACGGAGGAGAGTTCGATGATGGGCTCGTTGGGCAGTCACGGCCTTCAGAGTAGACTCGCATTCATTCTGAGTATGGAAAACGATTCCAAGGAGAACATATGAAACGCCGCTCTTTTTTGAAGACCGCCGGGGCAGCTGGCGTGATGGCGGGGGCCATCCCCGCGTGGAGTGTGCCGCAAGATGCAAATCACCAGGCCTCCACCAGCAAGGCATCCACAACATCTTCCCCTGAAAACATTCTGCTGAAAGACTACAGGCCGAAATCCATTTACAAGATTCCCATTACAGAGGTCCCCAAGGCGAAGTTTCCCGCCATAGACATGCACTCCCATCCCTACGCCAAAACGTCGCAGGAAATCGCCGAGTGGGTCAGGAATATGGACGAGGTCGGCATCGAGAAGACGATCATTCTGGCGATGGCCACAGGAGAGAACTTCTCTGAGATCTATCGAAAATATTCCGCGCACCCTGACCGTTTCGAGATCTGGTGCGGCTTTGACTACAGGGGTTACGACCAGCCTGGATTCGATTCCCGTGCCGTCAAGGCCCTGGAGCAGTGTCATGACATCGGCGCGCGCGGCGTTGGAGAGCTTCATGACAAAGGAAAGGGGCTCACTTCAAGTACGGTGCAGGCTCTTGGCATGCATCCTGACGATGCTCGCATGGATCCGCTGTTTGAGCGCTGCGGCCAGTTGGGCATGCCGGTAAACATTCACGTGGCCGACCCGATCTGGATGTATCAACCTATGGACAACACCAATGATGGCCTTATGAATGCCTACGATTGGCGGTTGGACAACCAACCCGGGATCGTCAAGCTTTCCGGGATGGTTGACATCCTGGAGCGCACCGTCCAGAAACATAGGAATACAACTTTCATCGCTTGCCACTTCGCCAACCTCGACTATGATCTGGGACGCCTAGGGCAAGTACTCGATGCTCATCCCAATCTACATGCCGATATTGCGGCGCGGTATGCCGAAACCGCGCCCATCCCACGCTTCGCCGCCAAATTTTATGAAAAGTACGGCGACCGCTTGGTTTACGGCACCGACATGGGATTTGACAAGCCCATGTATCGAATTACTTTCAGAGTTCTCGAGACCCAGGACGAGCACTTCTATGAGACGGAGCAGTTTGGCTACCACTGGAGCCTGAATGGCTTCGGACTTTCGGACGAAACCTTGCGCAAGGTATATCGCGATAACGCGGCGAGACTCTTGGCTTCGCTGCGAACGTAAATTCAACTTTGCCGGGCTCGTGGTCGGGGTTGGAACTCCGGCCTTCTGTGATTACTTGGTTCTTTTTTCTGTCTCTGCGACGCTCACACCAAGGCAAGGAGCGTAAGTGTGAAATTCTTAACCGTTTTGGTTTTGTTTGTATGGATCTCGGCCGCCGCGGCCCAACCCAATACCTCTTATTATGTGGCCACGACTGGCAACGATTCCGGACCGGGCTCTCAATCCGAGCCATGGAAAACGATTCAACATGCAGCCGACACTGCCCGCGCCGGCAGCACGGTGAACATACGCGGTGGGACTTACGGGGAACGGGTGCGCATCAATGTTTCCGGAAACGCAAACCACGGTTTTATTACGTTCAGAAGCTACCCGGGCGAAGTAGCTGTAATGGACGCCTCCAGGTTCCCCCCGCAAGGCAGACAAGGCGTGCTCACGATTCAGGATCAGTCCTACGTCCGTATCGAGAGGCTTGAAATCCGCAATTTCCGCACGGCCGAACATCACCTCACCCCGATGGGTATCAACGTCATCGGCTCGGGCTCGCATATCGAATTGCTTAACAACAACGTCCATGACATACAGCAGACCTTCCCAGGCCGCGATAAGCCGGGAAGCGGCGGCAACGGATTTGGCATCGCCGTTTATGGCACGAACGCACAAGCTCCCATCACAGACCTGATCATTGATGGCAATGAGGTGCACCACCTCAAGACCGGATCAAGCGAGTCGCTGGTCGTAAACGGGAACGTCACGAATTTTCGTATCACCCACAACAAGGTTCACGACAATAACAATATCGGGATCGATGTCATCGGCTTTGAGCGTACTGCGTCCGATCCCGCAGTGGACCAGGCCCACGATGGAGTTGTGAGTCACAATCTGGTTTACAACATCACCTCACGCGGGAATCCCGCATACGGAAACGATCAATCGTCCGACGGAATTTACGTGGATGGCGGGACCAGAGTCCTCATCGAGCAGAACACGATTCATGATGTGGATTTCGGGATCGAACTGGCCAGTGAGCACAAGGACCGGGCGACCAGCTACATCACCGCCCGCAACAATCTCATTTATCACTGCCACACCGCTGGTGTTTCGATCGGCGGTTATGCCCCGACCGTGGACATACCGAGCACGCGACGGTGATCAACAATACGCTGTTTGAAAACGATACCTCGTCGACCGGCAGCGGCGAATTCCAGATGCAATGGAATATGTCGGACAACGTCTTTGCTAACAACGTCGTTTACGCCGGCCCGCACTGCCTGATTTCACTGACCAAAACCGAGGTGAAGGAGAATCAACCGCCGGCCCTCATTGACCACAACCTTTATTACTGCGCGGGCGGTGCTGAGGCCAGCACATGGGCAGAAGTTTCCGGCACAATCAAAGGGTTCAAGACTTACGTGAAGTCCACGGGGAATGATCAGCATTCACGCTTCCTCGATCCGAAATTTGTGGATGCAGCCGGACACAATTTTCATCTGCAATCTGGTTCGCCCGCCCTCGCCGCCGCCACCGTCGATGAATTGCCGACGGGAGACCTCGACCTGGACGACTCGCCGCGAATTAATTCCGGAAGAATCGATCTCGGCTGCTATCAGAGGCAGGAGCGATCATGCACAATTCAGAAGTAGGCCGCCGCACATTCATGAAGCTCGCCGCTGGAGCCGGCGCAGCTCTCGCCATGCCATCGCTCTCAGAGGGTGCCATTACTCCGGGCGACAAAATGGTCGGCATTCAAATCGGAGCGATTTCATTCGTGGATGAGGGCACAGAACAAGTGCTCGACATCCTCCAGGAACGGGCGGGTGTGAATACGCTCTTCCTTGCCGTGTTCACTTATGGTCGCGGCATCGCGGGCAGGCAAATTCCCGGCTACCCGCTGCCCGATCACGGCAAACAGGTTTACGATTTGAACTTTCACGGCGGGAACTTCGCCACACCTCATCCTCAGTACTACAAGAACACGGTTATCCAGCCTCAGCACGCTCCCGACCACGGCAATCTCGACATCCTCGAAGAAGTCCTTCCGGCGGCGAAAAAGCGCGGCATCAAAGTCATCTGTTGGATGGAGGATGTGTTCCGCAAAGATCTCCCCAACATCGAACAAGTGCAGGAGCGGGACTTGTACGGGCGGAATCAGGAAACGCTCTGCGTCAATAATCCGAATTACGGGAATTTCCTGTCAGGCTTGGTTGAAGACTTTGCGCGTTCGTACGATGTCGACGGCATCATGTGGGGATCGGAGCGGCAAGGTGCACTTGGCGATAGCCTTGGCGCTACGCATGACACTCCGCCGATTGATCCTGGCGAGGTGACCTGCTTCTGCGAGTTTTGTTACAAGAAGGCGAGGGAACGTGGAATCAACCCTGATCGCGCCAAGCAGGGGTTTCTTGAATTAGAAACATTCGTGCGCGCCTCGCGCAGCGGCAAACGTCCGTCGGACGGATATTTTGTTCAGTTCTGGCGAATTCTCTTGCGCTATCCCGAACTCGCCGCTTGGGAAATGATGTTTACCGACGGATTGCGCGAGACTTATGCACGCCTCTACAAGACCGTGAAAACCGCTAAGGCGACAATCCCGGTCGGCTGGCATATCTGGCATAACGACTCCTTCAATCCGATCTATCGTGCGGAACAAGATTGGCAGGAGCTCTCGAAATACTCTGATTTCATCAAAGTCGTGATGTACAACAACTGCGGCGGAGAGCGCATGGCGTTATATATCGACAACATTGGCTCAACGCTCTACGCCGATCTCACCAAACAGCAATTGACGGATTTCACCTACGAGGTGATGGGGTACCACGAAGCCGGCTATCAGCAACTGCCGCGCACGGGCCTCTCGCCTGATTATGTCTTTCGGGAAACGAAGCGCGCCCTGGAAGGAGTCGCCGGAAGCAGGACGCAGATATGGCCGGGCATCGACATTGACATCCCAACCGAGCCAGGTCACAGCAAGTGCACACCGCAAAGCGTGAAAGAAGCGGTTGCGGCCGCGTTTCGCGCAGGCGCACCCGGCGTAATTCTGTCTCGCAAATATTCCGAAATGAAGCTGGCAAATCTCGGCGGCGCGGGTGAAGCCGTACGAGAGTTCAAGTTATCGAGTTGAAGTCCAGACCCGCAATTCACATGGGCTGTCAGTAACGGAGTAGTTCTAAAGTCCCTTGACGCGATACAGCACAACTCCATGCGCTGGAACATCACCACTGATGGTGCCGTTTGTTTTCTTGGTCACGCCGGTCCACAAGTCCTGTAAGGAATAGCCGCTTTTGTTTTCAGCCAAGGATACGGCGGAGGCTGGAACGGAGACCTCCTCTGCCTTGTCGCCCGTGTTGAACAAACCGACGATTGCGTCCCCGTTCGGTTCCCTCTTGGCAAAGACTTGCTGGTTGCCGGAATTCAGCACTCGTTTTGCCGCGATTGAATCTTGATCAACAGCAAGGACGTCGGTGTTCTTCAGGTACTTCTGCACGTCCGCTTCGTCGAGGTGAGTAAGATCGACACCCAGGAGGAGGGGTGAGGCTCCAAGCGCCCAAAGGCTGATCTGAGTTTGTCGTTCCGCCGGAGTCAGCCCGTCGTTGCTGCCATTTCCTATCTCGACGGAATCATAGTCGTTGAAGCCGCCTGGACCAGCGTAAGGCTGCCACTCCGCCACGTAGTTGAACCGGTTGGAAACGTCGGCCCAACTAGTCAGCGGATAGCTGCTGCCGCCCTTTTCGCAGCGATAGCATTCAACATCGGGCGCGAACTCCCATTGATTGGCATACTTCATCAACGTAGGAGCGAGAGTGGTTGTATAGTCTCCCTGCGTGACGTCGAGAACCATGGGCCGCCCGCTTTGCCGTATCGCATCCGACCACGCCTTTACGTCGGCGGCGTTGCTGTCTTGCATGCCGTCGATCTTGATGTAATCGACCCCCCAGGACGCAAGCATTTCGACCCATGAATTCGTATACTCCTGCGCTCCCAGTTTGTTGTAGTCAATGCGGACCATGCCCTTGCAGTTGTAGTTGTTCTCCTTTACAGACGGTTCCGCAATCTGGGCAGCCGTGTACGATGTGCCCTTAATGGGCGTGTTCTGATTGACAGCCTGCTTCGAGAGGCCCGGCGTCACGTAAATTCCGAATTTCATCCCGAGACTGTGGATGTAGTCGGCGACCACCTTCATGCCGTCGGAATCTCCTTGAGGCGGAAATATCGACGAGTCTGTTATCCAGCGGCCATAACGGTCGACGTTGGGACCTTGGGGTCCCGGACACTGATACCAAAAGTCGTCGAGGTTTATATATTCGTACCCGAGCTTCTGCAATCCGGAATTATGCAGGGCAAACGCCTGGGCTTTCATTTTGTCGGCCGTAGGCTGTTTGCGAAGAAAGCTCCAGCTACTCCAGCCGAGAACGGGTGTGCGCTCGACACCATTGTCTTCTGCGCTGGCGTTCTGCAAGGCTCCGCCCGCAAAGAACGCGATTAACAGTGCTGCCCATAAACCGTGGGTCCATTCTCTCAAGGAAATCATTCCCTTCATCTACCACAAGCGGGCGACAAGAACAATCGGTCTGTTCTAGCACATGCCTGTATTGAATTGCACCACTGAAGAAATCGTTGGGACTCATGATCGTTTTTTGATCCCCGCGGCTAGAGGGAAGAGCCATCTTCTCAATCCCGTGATGTACCCAGAGCAATGAGCACAAAGCAAGGTCACAACTTCGAGCCTGACAATTGCCTACCTTAGAGATGAAGGCATGCCGCACGGCGTGGGCCAGGCGCCCATCTTTTACCGCCTCGGCGTTCCGGACAAGGTGATCCAAGCAATCCTGCGGCACTCGAACGTGAGCGCCACGCTTGGCTACTACATCAAACCACAATCTGAAGACGCGATAGCAGCAATGAGCAGATTTTCGAACCAGAAATGGCGCTCAGGGCATTCGGGGCAGTGACGGGATAAAAAGCCTGTCGGGCGGAATGTCCAGATCTGTAAGCTGGGCACTTGAAAGGAGTTATTATGGAGCCGACGATCGGACTTGAACCGATGACCTGCCGATTACGAATCGGCTGCTCTACCAACTGAGCTACGTCGGCTTGATGATTCATTTTAAACTAATTCGGAATAGTGGCCAGTGCAGCTTGCTCCATCTTTGCTCCATACTCCGCAAACTGACGCTCTAACGCATTCATGGCAGCCAGTGTTTCATCCGGCACAGTCTGAATGTAGTTTCGCTCCGTGGTTGCCAATTGCGAATGACGGAGCAGCCCCTTCGCGGCTAGGCCGTTGTCCTTGGCTAGAGCCGTCGCAATAGTGCTCACACCGGTTCGATTTGGCCTAAAACCATGCCACGGAATGCCAGCTCCTTTGAGCGTAGGAGCGATCACGCGACGATTCAGATTGTCCAGGTTCAGTGGTCTGCCCCTCTTACCCCTGAGGATTGGTCCTGAGGCAGGGCTACCGTCAATCCTTCTCAGTTCAATGAGAATCCCGCGCAACGGCTCAACAATAGGGATTGGAGCTTCTCGTGCTTCCGTCTTCACGGGTCCGGCATGGGTCCGCCAAACACTCTGACTGATCTTCAATGTATTGCCGTCGTAGTTCTCCCAGAGCGTTCCCCTTGCTTCTGATGGCACCAGTCCACCGAAGAACGTCAATGCAATTGCCGCTCGTGCCTTCACGTCTTTCAGTACCTGAAGCATCGCCCAGACATCCTGAATCGTGCTCTGAGGCTTCGCCAATCGCTTCCCCCGACATTTCGGCAGTTCGGCTAACGCAAACGGATTTGAACCGTGCAAGATGCTATACGCTAGTGCCCTGGAGCAAATTGCCGAACCTAGTGCCTTCACGTAACGGAGTGTCCGATGGCCGACCCCCCTTTGTCGCAATCTTGCAAGGAGGTCTGTGGCAGTGACGGCCTGAATCTCTCTGAGAGAAAGCTGGCCAATGTACGGCTTCATGTGGCGATTCCAAACGTCCTTGTAGCCCCTGATGGTCGCCGGACGCAATTCTCGCTCACAGTGTGGAAGCCAATCATTCTCCACGAACTCACAAAGGGACATGGTGGATCGTACATCGCACCTTCCACTGTTGAGTGGTTCTAGGATTTCATCCAAGAGCGGTTTGACATCTCGCTTGCACCGATACCTTCCTCCGCACGTCGCCAGCTTCTTCGACTTCTGCACTCGTTTGATCGTGCCATCCTTCAGCTCATCCTGATACCAAATTCCAAACCACGCACCGTGGGACTTCTTGATGTATCCCTTCTGAATTCTTGCCATCTTTCCTCCTTGGTAAGCCGATCAGTGATCGGCTAGTCATCTGCAATTGATTGATAACTCGGATGCAAACTTGCCCGCTCCATCTTTGCTCGATGCATCCGTAACAATTTATGCTTTAGGGGGTATAGCATGTCAAGTAATTCCTGGTGCGTTTCCTGTTTGCCTCAGGGGGTGTAGCAGAGATAAGCTCTTTCCATGCCGAAGGAACAGTCGAGCCTATCGCCAGAGGCCAGGGCGTTCTTCGTTGAACAGGGGCGGAAGGGTGGAAAGATGGGAGCCGAGGCAAGACTGAAAAAGGTTTCTGCGAAGCGTCGCAAGCAAATTGCCACTGAAGCAGCGAAAGCAAGATGGTCCAAGAAAGAGAAGCCAAAGAAATGATTTCTCCTGAGGTTTTGGCTTATCGCCCGGGGGGTGGCCTTTTTTAATGGGTCAGGAGGGACGAGACTGAAAAATTAAAAATATCGGTTCCCCCATAAAGGCAACGAGCCTCCATTGAGAAGAAAAGAGCAAAAATTGTTTTGACCGCTAGAAATGGGAGCGTGCTCGTCAATGTCTCTCTGAACTCCACGGATGATGGCGCTGTGCAGGTGCGAATTGGCCCTCCGCAATCCTCGAACGTATCTATTCAGACGTACTCAAGTACCAGCGCGGCACGCCAAGTGTTGATCGCCATAGGCATTGATCCACAAGAAGTCGATACGGTACTAAAACTGCTTTCACAGGTGAGCCAAGGCAAACAGCTACAGTTCTCTTCCAGATTCGTAGAGCAGAAGGTGCTTTGGGAAAACGGATTCCGGCTTTAGAGAGTTCTCCAAAATCCACGCGGGGCTGCCTTTTCTAATATGCAAGGAGGGACGAGGGTGGAAATTCAAGAAATTTCGGGTTTGCGGGTCAATCTAGCAGTTAGGTCATGAGCGATCACAGCACGACTCTCCATGAATGCCCTCCAAGCCTTCCTTAGCGATGAATGGCGTCATAAGTAGTGCTGCTGCGGGATCAGCCCACCACAAACCGAAGAGAGCGTTGAGAACCAGCCCGCACAACAGCACAGCGGACAGGTACACGCAGAAATCGGTCTGAGTGGCATCGGCGTGCATTGCGGCACTTCCTAGAGCATCCCCCACCTTCCGCTTGGCACGCGAAAGCAACGGCATCACAACCAGTGAAAAGCAAGCGAGGACAATACCAGGAATACTGTGCTCAGGTGCGTGTCGTCGAACCAAGTCAACGATTGACTCAGCGGCGACATAGACTGCCAACGCAAGAAAGCACAGGCCGACGACACGGAGCGCGATTCGCTCGTTTGCTTCGCGGCGCTCGGCATCCGCATCGACACTCATGCGCCATAGCAGGGCGCCACCAGACGTTACTTCAATAAAACTGTCGATCCCAAATCCCACCAGAGATATGCTGCCAGCAAGCATTCCTGCAAAAACCGCGACGAGACCTTCCAGAGCGTTCCATACAATCGTGAAGTATTCGAGCCTGCGGCCCTGTCGAGCCAGACTAGCTCGGTCAATGGCGAGTTCTTGGGTATGATTCACTCCGAGAGCTTCCCTCCAAAAGACTATCGCACAGGTTTGACGCCAAAACAGGGGTTTAGCACTCATTGATGTTGGAGGTGGGTCTCGTCGAGTGAAATAAGATTCATAAAACCGAGAACTCCTCATCGGGAATGTACTGTATCGAACTCGTTTTAGGACCTCTGAAGGTTTCAAAAATCCATGTCCCTCGTTAGACAGCGCCTTCTGTTCGTCGATGACGAGCCGGGTATCCGGCAAACCCTACCTGTAATCCTTCGCAAATATGGCTTCGCGGTGACCGTTACCGCCACGGTCTCGGAAGCAATTGAAGTCCCATTTGCTGACGCCACCCCGTGATGCGCTTGCCCTGAACGTTTGCTGCTACTCATCGGAATCTAAAATCGACGACTGTTGCACTTCTGACAGCCATTGCAGCCACAGAAGTGTTCTGCTCAATGTAATCTTTCAGAATTGTTGTCAACATTGGAGCAAAGCCCTTGGCGATTCGACTGATTTGAGCCAGATTGTGCGAAGGCGGGAAAGTCTTGTCCTCGCTGATTGAGTGAATGACTTCAAGAATGTTTCGTGGCATGTAAGCCACAATCATAATCCGCATTGATTGCGGCTCAATTCGAGCGTTGTTTGATACTGGGAAGAGGGGGCCGCTTGGCTCTCTCATCGTCAGGAGGGCCGCCGTGCCTTGAGGGTGTTTTTGGAACTCTCTTATTGCGTGAATTACGTTTAACTATATCCGGAGTCCCTACCGATTCATCGTTAAGAACCACATTCAGGAGTGAACTGTGAACATTCAGATTGTCGCCCACATCGTACTTGATGAAACCGAGCTTCCTGAACCGGTTCATGAAAAAACTAACCCGCGACCGGGTCGTTCCCACCATCTCGGCTAACGTTTCCTGGCTTAGTCTTGGTACCGACATTTCGGATGCACCCTCCTTACCGAAACGGGCCATCAGGAGAAGGACTCGCGCAAGCCGCTTTTCACTAGAATTGAAAAGCTGATCCACCAAATCGTCCTGGTAACGTATGTTTCGCGTTAATAGGTATTTGACGAACATGGCTGACAGCTTTGGTTCCACACTCATCGCTAGCATCATGGCCTTCTTTTCTACATGCAGGACGATGCAAAAGGTCATCGCCGTTGCAGACGACGTGCGCAGAAGCTGGCCAGCAAGGCCGCTTTCTCCGAAGAAATCTCGGTCGCCCAAAATGGCAAGGGTTGCTTCCTTGCCCCGTTCCGATACCACGCTGAGTCTGACCTTCCCCCTCTGAATGAAGAAGAGGCCATCCGTTGAATCGCCCTGAGTGTAGATTGTGTCCTTCTTCTGGAAAGACATCATCTCTCTGCCCTTTCCAGTGGTTGAAAGAAAGACCAGCGGATTGAATTCAGGTCTTTTTGACGCGGTAGCAGGTTGTTTCAACAAGGCTGGTCTTTTCTCTTGGCTCCCATCAATTGTCGCGCAAGAGTAGACGCCTCGAATGGTCATTAATGCTCACGTTCCTAGGTCCTTTCGCAGGTCCTGAGCAGCCTATGTCCGTTCGGGTAACAGGAGTAATCTTCACCTTCGTTGGTGAGAACACAGAAAGAGAAAAGTCAATGATGTACCTGACGGTGTTTGAGCAGAACAGACATTCTGTTTCCAGCACCTCCGGGTTCTCTTCGGTGGTCACATTTAGGGGAAAAGATCGCAGACATTCGGTGCAGGTAATCACGATATATGGGATCCCGTTCGAGTCTTTTCCGTTACGCGGAATCCACACTGGAGCAGAGGCATTGCGATGCGACCTCGCCTGTTGGGCGGAAGTCTCAATCAGTGAGGCCACAGTGCTTAGAAGCGTTTCAGCACCGTCCTGCCCCTTTGCGTAAAACGCATCGGCCAACACTCCACTAGGTACAACTTTACTTCCATAGGCTCCGCTGCTGGCGATCACTGAAATGTTTGGAAAACGGCGGCGAACTACCGACAGAAATTCAAACCCAGACATCTCTGGCATATTGAGGTCAGAGATAATTACCTCCGGGACCAAATCTTTCAGCTTCAGCAGGGCGTCAAAACCGTTGCTGGCTACGATTACCTCGTAGCCCTCTTGTTGTAGCGTCAGCATGAATACTTCACGAACGCTCTCATCGTCGTCTACCACAAGGATGTGGTGCTTTAACGGGGCAGGCATGTTGCCTCCTATTCCCCTGACTGGAGTTCCGGGATATGAGCAATCGTGGCATTCGGGACCTCACAAGTCTGGTCAAGATTGATCTACCGAGGTTGCTCACAAAGGAATGGTGATGTCACAGACATGTAAAGGCGCATTTGCAGCCGTTGGAACGTGCTGCCCCGGCGAAAATCGGCCAATGGTTAAACTCCCGCACGCCTGTAGTTCTGGCGTCTTGAGGGGCGTTACCGGCGTGGCCCGACTGCGAAAGAATCTCGGGCGGGCCTTACTATCGCATCCCGCGATGCCGCTAGAAATACCCTCGGGACCCGATTACAACTCATGCGGCGTTGTTAGATAGTGGTTGTCTGGGACGCTAGAAATGGGCGAGACACTTGCCCCATAAAGGGTTCTTGACATTGCCCCTTACCTAGCGTCCCACTTTTCTTCCCAAACCGCGCCCGGCCCGCCTTATTGAAGGTCATTTGATTGCACAGCCGGAAGCCCGAGACGAAGGCCCGCGCCTTATACCTTTGGCCGATGAAGAGGAAAAGGTGCAGCACGCGGAAAAACTGAGCCACTACATTAAACTTGCCGACTTGGCTCTTGCGCATCCAATAGAAGAAGAAAAGGACTGATCGGCTTATCCTGACAGGCCCCACGCGAGGCCCGCTGATTCATGTTGAGTCGCTCGGCACCATACAGGGAAAATGGGCGGGCCTTTCCAGTTCCTTCACGGCGCAATCCGAGGTGACTTTGGTCTATTGTTCTACACCGTTTGGGGAATTGACCGCGCATGGATACGACGTTAGGTTGAAGGTGCGCCTTCTGGGGGAAGGCGTGGGTTTTGAACCGCTCTCCACTTTGGCCAGCTTAGGGTCTCCAGGCTGGCCTAATTTTTTCTTCAGGCTGCCCGTTGATGCTGCCTTGAACCAGCCCGTGTCACCCGATACAAAGCTTTCATCGAGGCCCTTTGATCTACGGTCAACGGATTTTAGTTAATGCACAAGGGTAAAATCGTTTTGTGCTGCAACTGCGGGCAGAACTCATCTCGCTCCGAACGTTGATGTTGGCTGCGACATATCGTGGACGACGGCCAGAGGCTGAAAGGGATGCATTTTCCGCCGAATCCTTCGCATGGCTGAATTGCTGCGCAAGAGCCGCGAGATTGCACAACGAAATTAGGTTTGCGCTGCATCCCTACGCAGGCGGCTCACTGCTGCTCAGTGGGTCTTTCTTTTAGTTGTTGTGAAACGGACCGTAGCTGTTTACGGTAGCCTTCTGCTTTGAGCATCTCAAAATTGAATTGTTGGCGGTAAAGCTCGGCCTGTTCCTCTGTCGGAGCAAGAGCGATCATGGATCGCATTTTCTGGGCTTGCTCTAAGGATTCTCGGTACTGATTCTCAATTTTTCGGAGGACTTCATCGGACATCACCCGACCTGACGCCTCAGCCACTCAACAATTCGCATCAGCCAGCCAAAGAGCGACGGGTCATTAGGTTCAGGAAAGAGGAGGATGACGCTTCTGCGATGATGGCGTCGGCAATGATGAAGAAAGGGTTGTATTTACTCGGGCAATTTCTATTGGGGCCAACTGGTCTCTTGGATGTGGTGCCACGAAGAGAGCATCACAATCCGAACATATCCAAACCGCATTTTGGTTTTGGGAGTCCCTGGGGATCAGTGCAAGCATGATTCGCGGACCCCAGTCTAGCAAGAAGCGGTGAGCGGATGGTTTGTTGTTTTCTGTCGGACTTTGCTGTGAACGGGTGAGATTGGCCACGCAAATTAGTTTTTCGCAGGTTCAGCACACAGTGCGCTATTGCGAACTTCTTTACTGCTTCTGCCCATTGCCTGCCCTGCGCTGCTGATATTGAGCGCGACGGCGCCGTTCCAAATAGCGGCGCTCTAAGCGGCGGTCTAATTCTTTTTCTGACGGGAGCGGTAAGCGCAACCTGATCGCTTCCTGAGTTTCTCTCAATTGTTTGCAGCTCTCACAATTCGGGTCAGAACAATACGGGGATGCGTCGGGGGTGTTTTGGTGTCGAGGGACGAACGGGTCTGCCATTTTCACGGCCTCCTGTGGACATCTGTCGCACAAGGAACCGGCACCCGTCAGGCGCGTCGGAAGGATGTGAAATAGACAAGATTGAGTCTATTCCTTTCTTCTGATAACCACAAATGAGGCGGGCTTCTTGGCTTTTGCGGGCCGTTCCACGCGCGTTCGTCAGTGCGCTTCTGAATGAACACGTCACTCTGATCCGAGTAGTCGCAGGCGTTCTGGCGGTAGTTGTTTTCGTGATTCTAGTTTTCGGATGATGAAAAAAACGTCCCGCTAGCTTTGAGGCTCTAGCGGGTCAGGGGGAGAAGGCCGCCGTTGCACAACAATGGCGGCTTTTTTGTTTGCACAACCTGCGGTAATTTTGAAGTCGCTAGGCCCACGTGGAGCGAACGCTGAATGAGAACGAGGTTCTCCTCCGAAAACAATTCGCACAACGTACGGGCTGGAGAAAGAACAACGGGAGCACGTTTTTTCAAAACTATTGCGGGCCGAGAACGATACGCTTCATTGCACCCGCAGTCCTGACAACCAGACGGATTGAAAATCATGGCAGGAAACGAATGACCGAGTAGTGATTCACATTCTGGCAGTATCCCTTGGGGGCGCAAACTGACGAAAGTGTGACCCGTTTTTAGACTGTTGCTAAGTTAAGGACATTCGCCAGTATTATCGGTATCAGGAGAGCGGGTGCCCAAACTGCCTGCCTCCTGCACACTTCACCATTCAACTCTCGTCTGCATCCCAGATGCGTGCCAAAAGGACGACGTAAAATAGCAGCGGAAAAGCCGCCTCACAACAGCGTGAAAGTGTTGCGCGTCCCACGAAGAGAGCGAGAGACCACCTGCCCGCATTGCCACCTCACGGTTCTCGGCTCCCCGCTGGATACGATTTTCCTTGCCCAGAGTGTCTGCCCTAATTGTGGGAGGGCATTTCAGAACGTTAAAGATGTAACGCCAAGTCGCTAACCTTCTCAGCTTTCGTTCCCAACCGGGAGTCCATAACATCGGGCTAGATCTACTCCGCCCTGGCTAACCGATATCCGGCGATTCAAAGAAGCAGAATCCAAAGCTCCCAAAGTCCCCACAAATTCAAAGGTATGAGGTCCCGTCATTCGGGATACTTCATAATTGGCCTATTCCGTACTGCTAAAATTGCGGCAGCAATCAGCAGAACACGCTTGCCCTCATTCACCATCGGAGTATAATGTGTTCGCTTTCTATTCGCCTTCACACGAATACTATTTAGGCTTCAGGGTCAACTCATATGACGAACGCAGCGTTGGCAACAAGAGGGAACAATGGTCAGTTCCTTTTCGGGACGGACTTTCTCCAAGACCATGTAGGCCAAATTATTCAAGAACCCACTGTGGCAATTCTTGAACTCGTTGCGAATTGCTATGACGCAGGGGCGAACCAAGTCGAAATAAAATGGCCCGCCCTCGTGGGCGATTCGCTGTCAATCACCGACAACGGAACGGGCATGACAAGAAAGGAATTTGAGACCCGCTGGCGAACGCTGCGATATAACCGCATTGCAGAGCAGGGCACGGAAGTTGTATTTCCCTCTACCGTGCTTAAGAAACAAAGGACCGCATTTGGTCACAACGGCAAAGGGAGATTCAGTCCGCTTTGCTTTGCGGATGAATACCAAGTCGAGACCTGGAAAGATGGGCATTGCACCACAGCAATAGTTCAACTCACCAACGGAGGTCCACTCCCATTTCGGTGCGATGTTCTCAGCGAAAAGAAAAGGTCAGGTCATGGCACGTCCATTTCTCTCGTGGCTCGACGAAATGTGCTCCCAAGTCCCTCAGTGTGTGAGCTGATAGGTTTCAAATTTGCCGTTGATCCCAGCTTTGTTGTGAACCTCAACAACGAAACAGTGAAGCTCCTCAGCCTTGCTCGGAAATCGACGGAAGAAGTTCAAATAGATCCATACGGCACAGTTATTGTGCATAGACTTGACCCTTTGAGGCAAGAGCGGACTACCAAGCTGAAAGGCATTGCGTGGTGGGTGAATAGGCGCATGATTGGCGAACCATCGTGGGAGGGGCTAGATGGCCCAGGACAATACTTGGACGGACGCAGCGCGGAAGCACGACGCTTCAGCTTCGTTGTAGAAGCTGACATTCTGAAAGACGAAAAGTACCCCGATTGGACTGGATTCAAGGATTCGGAAAAGGTGAGGGCAGTGCGGAAGGGCGTCCATTCGTTTATCACGAAAGAGCTACGTGAATTGATGGCGGACGATCGCAAGGCAATAAAGAAAGATGCTATTCAACACAACCGAGCATTGATAGCGCAACTTCCGCCAGCTTCAAGGCGGCAGGTCGGGAGGTTCATTGATGAGCTTCAAGAAAAATGTCCTGGTTTGACCGCAAAGGAACTCTCCCAAACAACTGAGATTCTAAGCAAGTTGGAACAGAGTCGCTCCGGCTACGACCTGTTGCGGCAACTGGCTACTTGTTCACCGAACGATCTGGACAAGTGGAACTCTTTAATGTTGCGTTGGTCCGCAACGAACGCAGAAATTGTTCTTGGTGAACTAGAGAGACGACTGCGGGTCTTGAAGGAACTACAAGAGTTAATTCGTGACAAAGGTGCGGATGAGCTTCATGAGTTACAACCGCTATTTCACCGGGGTTTGTGGATGTTTGGCCCAGAGTATGAAGCCGTTGAATTCACTTCAAATCGAAGCATGAATAGCGTTGTGCGGAACTTGTTCCAGAAAAAAGGAATTGATGCATCTCGCTCACGACCGGACTTTGTCGTTATTCCAGATAGTTCCATCGGTTTCTATGCCGCAGACGAGTTCACGAAAGGCGAAGTGTCTGGAATCCGAAAGATTCTCATAATTGAACTCAAGCGGGGAGGGTTAGGATTGCATCGGGAGGAATACCTCATGACGGTATGTATTGCCGCAACCTGTGAGCACGGTAACGTGATCGTCTCCGCGATGGACGGAGCTTTGTCCTATGGAGGAATAACTTGCGACACGGGCGTTTCTAAGGGCTGGTGGTTCAACGATTGGTTTCTTATGTTCTCCGGTGATCCGAGCAATGCCGACCTCATTGCCGAGGAAATGAGGCTAATCGCTCAAGATGACAAAGAATGCTTTTCTCGTCAGCAAATCAGGAAGACGCTCCATAGGGCTTTCAGGAGACATCTATCGCGCTGGTCCTCTGACCCTGTACTCTCCCCCTTCGACCTGGATATTGATGAATTCAAGAAACAAGGGGCAGCTATGTTCGGGGAGACATTAGCATCTGAGATGTCGGGAGAAATTAAGCGTCGTTCTCAGGAGTTCGCAGATCAAATTCTGCTGGTTGGCTGGGGGAAATCCCCCTTGAGCGCGTTGATGCACGAGGAAAATTGGCAAGGATCAGCTTCTCACGCATTTACTGGTCTCTGTGCGATTGGAAGTGGTGGACCGACAGCAGTCTCGCAGATGCTCCTTCTTGGGCAGAACCGCAACCAGAGACTAGAGGACACGATCTATACGGTTGCTTCGGCCAAATTTGCAGCGGAACATGCTGTTGGCGTGGGAAAGGATACGACCTTGGTGCTTATGTGGAAACGACGAGATGCTGACGCGATCAATACGCCTCCTGCTAAGTTTCTCGATGGGTCGCAAATAGAAAGCCTTCGTGAAATTTGGGGAGAACACGGCAGGCCAAAAATACCAAGTTCTCGCTATAAAGACCTAATCTCAATTACGGCAGCGACTGGCATTTCGGAGGATGTGCGATCCATCAAAGGCGCAGTTTCGGTGGCCAGGTGGAGGGACTTCAACGAAAGCCTCAACGCACCCCTCAAGCCGGGCGAACCGGTGCGGAAGGTCACGCTATGAGTCCTTGTGCCCATGTTTGCTAAGAGAAATCCCTGTGTTTCTGTTGAACTCGCCTCGGAGGTGCGATCCTCTAACAACAGTCTAAAAATGGGTCCCAAGTGAATAGCACACGAGCTTCTGAGAGTGCTCCATTTTCGCTCCACAAAACGGGCTACTCAAACGGGGAACGGGTAGAAATTGAGCCATTTGGGGAACTCTAACTTCGTGATTCCATAAAGCGAAAGCCGATCCGCAATGATTACGAATCGGCTGCTCTACCAACTGAGCTACGTCGGCCTCGCTTCATTCTACCCCATTTGATTGTTGACCTTACGGTCCTGACATCTCGTCAAAGGCTCGAATTAGTGGCCAATTGCTGTCTGGTTGCTCGTGAGCTGCTTTTCACATCGCGGGCTTCTCCATCGCGGTCATGACGTGCCCTCTGCCTTATGAAATCGTTCCTGATCACGCATAAGCAGCGACTAAGCGACTAAAGGTGTTTAGAAGTTATTGATGTAACTATGAGTGCTATTGCGATTCGTGAGATGGCCAATCTTCGAGTATGATCCGGCAGTTCACATTTACCGCCGTTCAACTTTCCATATGCTGATGGCCGTTCATAAGAACTTTTGGAAACTCAGCTTTGCTTGACCGTTGAGTTGGCAGGCAACGTAATTCTTACGACACAGCCGCGGCCATCAGTGCGGTTGTCTAACTCCAGCGAACCACCGTGTGCCTCGGCAATCTGACGCGCGAGCACGAGGCCAATACCACTCCCGGACGGCTTGGTAGTGTAGAAAGGAACGAAGGCGTTGCTGGGGTTCATTAGCCCCGGACCGTTGTCCTCGATGAAGAGGATCAACTCATCACCATTCGTTTTCCAAGATAGTTGCACCTGCTCTGTAGACGCGGGCTGTTTGCAGCCATTTGAATTGCTTCCGCCACTTTCGACCTGCAAGACCGCCTCGGCGGCGTTTTTCAATAGATTAATCAGCATCTGTTCAAGTTGATCAGGATCGGCGTGGAAGTCTACGTCGGGCCCTGGGATCAGCGAAATCGGCACACGTGTTTCCAGTGCGGTCACCCGCTTAGCAATGGCGGTAATCGAGCATGTTCGCAGAACGGGAGGTGGCATTTGCGCCAATTGACGATAGCCTTGCAGGAAGCGATTCAGCGACGCCGCGCGACTCTCGATAATGCTTAACCCGCGCTCGAAATCCTGCTGCTCGTCTTCTCGAATTCCACTGCCAGAAAGCCTGGCATTCAGACTTCCCGCAATCGATTTGATCGGAGCGAGCGAGTTATTGAGCTCATGCCCGAGCACGCGAATCAGGCGCTGCCAAGCCCGTCGTTCTTCCTCCCGCAATGCGCGGCTCACGTCGGAGAGAATGATCAGCGTGTGCGGAATGCCCTGTTGACGGAATGTGCTGCGGCGAACGAACCAACGCGCATCAGTCCCAAAATGCAGATCGACGAGCGATTCATTTTCACAGGAGAGACATTTTTCCAGGTTGAGGTCCACTGCTGTTCTACCCATCAACTGAGATTGTGGCTGACTTAGAAGCTTCTCTCCTGCCGAATTCACCAGACGCAACCTGTTGGCTGGATCTAGCGCAAAGATTGGAATATCTACCTCTTCGACTACGCGCTGCAGCAGAGCGGCAGCCTCGATAGCGCCTGTACGGTGTTTCGCCAGCAAGTCGGCGAGGGCGTTCACCTCCAGCGAGAGTTCCCCGAGGGCATCGTTCGGAATGGCTAGCCTTGCGCGAAAGGAATAGTCCTCGTCCCGCAACGCTCCGACAACGTTCGCAAGCGTTTGGAGGGGACGGATAATGTGATCGTGAAGTGCGGCGCCAATCAGCAGGCATGCTAGCAACTCCGCGCCAATGAGAATCAACTTGGACTGAAGCGACCAGGGTTGTAGCCAGATCAGGATTCCGCTGACCAGCAGCCCGGGGATGACAAGCAGAACGGAAAAGCGCGTGACTCGCCGCTCGAAGGGTGCCCGGCTTCTTCGTTTATTGCGTGTTGCGGAACCAGTGACGCTTGGGCTAGAGCCCATACTTTTCCATCCGCCGATACAGAGCGCCGCGGCTCAGCCCCAGGGCTTCTGCCGCCTGGCTGACGTTCCCCTGAAAGCGCTGCAGCGCCTTGCGGATCAGAATACTTTCAACTGCTTCCAGACTCAATTCTTCCAGATTCTGGGGTTGAGCTTTTTGCGAGTTTAATCCGAGATCGCCGGCTTGAATCTGGTCGGTACGCGCCATCAGCACAGCTCGCTCCATCGTATGCTCCAACTCGCGCACGTTCCCTGGCCACGCATATTGAAGAAGGGATTGCAGGGCGGCCGGGTCAACCCCCTTCACCGGGCGGCGATAGCGTAACGCGTGGTGAGCGAGAAAATGCATGGCGAGCGCAGCAATGTCCTCTCTCCTTTCTCGCAGCGCCGGGAGATGGATCTCAACCGTGTTTAAACGGAACAAGAGGTCTTCGCGAAACTCGCCGCCCTCGCATGCTGCCTTTAGATCGCTATTCGTTGCCGAGATCATGCGCACATCAATCTTCTTGCTGCGGGACGACCCCACTCTTTCAATCTCTCCCGATTCGATTACGCGCAACAGCTTCGCTTGCTGGCGAAAAGGCACGTTGCCGATCTCGTCCAGGAAAATCGTCCCGTGGTCGGCGAGTTCAAAACGTCCTATCCTGTCGGTACGCGCGTCGGTGAATGCGCCTTTCACGTGGCCAAATAGTTCGCTTTCAAAAACGCCTTCGGCCAGGCCACCAGTGTTAACTGCTATTAAAGGCTTATCCTTTCGCAACGAGAGGGCGTGGATGGTTCGCGCGACGACTTCTTTGCCCGTACCGTGCTCCCCGGTGACCAGAACATTGGCATCCGATGGAGCAATACGGGTAACCGCCTCCAGGACTGGAATCATGCTTGAAGATGTGGCGATGAACTCTGGTCTGCCCTGAGCATTGAGCAGGTGATTTTCGGCTGAGAGCCGCTCCGCTTCCTGCAGCGCACGATGCAGTTCGACTTGCGTCCTCAGAATTGAAAGCAAGCGCTCGTTTTCCCACGGCTTTTGGATAAAGTCGCGGGCGCCCCGGCGCATGGCCTCCACCGCAAGTTCAACGTTGCCCCACGCAGTCATAACAATGACCGGTAGCGTGCTCTCCTGCGCAATGATTTCCGACAGCAGATCCAAACCTTCGCGACCCGACGTTGTATCGCGCGTGTAGTTCAGATCGATGAGAACGGCGTCGTATTGTTCGCTACTTAATGCCTCGCGCACCAACTCAGGCGAGCGCACCACGTCCACCTTGTAGCCTTGTGGCTTGAGCAGAAGTTCGATGGCTTCCAACACGTGCTGCTGATCGTCCGCGGCCAGAATTCGTGGCACCGCCGCAGTCCTCACCAGGGCGGCAGGAATCATGACTTCATGCGGTTTCGCTGACGTTGGCATTTTTGATATCTAGCAGCGCGCCTTGCTTGGGCGTTAAGGACTCGCGGCGCTCACAGTTCCATTTAGCGCATCCTGAATCTGGATTCCATTATGTTCCAAAGTCGAGGCGGTCGCACGATCGACCTCAATTCGCGCCTTCTGGTACACCGTCATCGCGGTAACAAGATCCAGTTCTGCGAGGGCAAGATCGCGTTGCGCGGTCATAGTTTGGTAGGTTGAACCTGCGCCCAGGGTTTGCTCTTTCTGTGTGATTTCGAAGGTGCGCTGAGCCAAGTCCCTCGCCTTGCGCGCAGCTTCAACTCTGGCCGCGGTCTGCTCGAGTGCGTATTCCGCGTTACGGACTTCAATGCGGATCTGTTTGCGCAACTCCTCGCGCCGAAGCTCCGCTTGTCGATACTCCAGTTCAGAACGGTACTGGTCCGCCTTGGCGACTCGATTACGAATCGGAATATTCAAATTGAATCCGACGTAGTAATCCGGTGCCGTATTGTTGAATGCATTGGCGAGAGCGCCAGAAAAATCAGTGGGGACATTCGACGCGTTCGGCACCCCGGGCACGTTGTAAACAGGGTTCAAAGGTCCCGCCAATCCTGACCCGCCATAAAAGCCTACCAGAGACAGGGAGGGCAGCAGAGCATTGCGCGCCGCCTTACGGCTGATCTGCCGGTTGACCAAGTCCACATCCGACTCGGCGAGCTCCGGCCGCTGATGAAGGGCCTCCTGAATCAATTGATCAACAGATTGTTCCGAAGGGGTGATCTGTGCTGACTGCAACGTGTCGGTCGGCACTACATTGATGGCCTCCAACACCGTATCCTCGAGGGTTTTCGTGATCGCGTTTTTCATCAGCAGTTCTTGAAGTTGAAGGCTGGTTCGCGCCACCGTCAAATCCTGATCGCGCCTCGATACCTCAGCTTCAGCCCTCATCACATCCATTGCCGGGATGCTTTCAAGTTGCAGCTGCTTTTTAGCGTTCTCGAACGACTGTGTCGCGAAAGCGACCGACTGCTCATTGACTTGGGACTGCTCGTAGGCGTTCACCAGGTCCCAATAGATGTTCTCGATCTGTGTGACCGTCGCCATCACCTGGTCTTTGAATGCGATGTTGGAAATTTTCTTGTTGTTGTTTGCGATCCGAAGGTACCGCAGGTTCGGACCAAAGCCAAAACCTGAGAGCAGTTGCTGCTGAAAAGAGAATCGGTACATCGCGCCGAGAGCGGGTGACAAATTGAAAAAAGGACTGTTTGTGGTCTGCCGGTTGTTGTTGAACTCGAACGAGATGCTCGATCCCGTTGCAAATGCCTGTGTCACGCCGAAATTTGCTTGACCAGTGTTGAGTTGCAGAAGCGGAACCCCGTAGATTCTCTGGTTGGCAAGTTGCGTAGTCTGATGTTCGGCCCCGATCGAGGCGATAACAGCAGGATCGTACGACGGAACAGCGCTGCCCACGCCCAACGTGGACTGCACGAGTCCGGACGCTCCCGCGCCTGCGCCGCCCGCACCGGCGGTGGTTCCTCCCGCGCCTGCACCCGGAGCACCTGTACCAAACCCGCCGACACCGCCGCCCGGCGTTCCTTGTACGACTCCGGCATTCACGCCGCGGAACACGCCTCCTGCCTTGGTGCGCAGAATGTCCATGTCGGCGATTGGCAGGTTGTAGCGCGCAATCGCGATGTCGAGATTGTTCTGCAGCGCCAGGCGGATCGCGTCCTTCAGCGACAAGTAGAGTTTTCCATCGCGAATAAGCTGGTTCAGGTCCGGTGAATTCGTCAGCTGCGGCTCGGGGGCATTACTCGGAGAATACGCGCTAAGCGGATTGTGCGACCTCGGGAGCGTGAAGATTGCAGAATAGTCGGTTCTGGAAGGCGCGTTGGAGAGCCCGGCGCTACCCGGTTGCTGTTGCGGCTCACCCGCTGACTGAGCGAACGCAACCGTCGAGATCACAGACACTGCTACGAATTGAAGAATCCCCACCGCTCGCGAACGGATCCTCATTGCTTCACCGCCTCGTACGGCTGAAGCTCAGGATTCGCGGTATCACTCACCACCCAACCATCTCGCAACTGGATAACGCGCGAACCATACGCAGCATTGGCTTCAGAATGCGTGACCTGAACGATGGTCGTTCCCTGCTGGTTCAGTTCGCGGAAGAGTTCCATGATCTCCTTCGCCTGTGACGAGTGGAGATTCCCAGTGGGCTCGTCTGCCAAGAGCAGAGGCGGCTTGTGAATCACCGCGCGCGCCACACCCACCAGTTGCTGCTGTCCGCCCGAAAGCTGGCTGGGAAACAAATCCTTCTTGGCGACGATCTGAAAACGGTCCAGCGTGTCGGCGACCATGCCTTGCCGCAGCTTGTGCGGGATGTCCTTGTAAGAAAGAGGTAGGTCGATGTTTTCGCGGACCGTGAGATCGTCGAGCAGGTGATAGCTCTGAAAAACCATTCCGACATTCTTCTTCGCGAGGTCGGCGCGTTCTTTGCGCTTCATTTTGTGGACCGCTTGTTCGCGAAACCAGTACTCACCGTCCCAGGCGTCATCCAGCAATGCCAGCGCATTTAATAAAGATGACTTGCCTGCCCCCGACGGTCCCATGATGGTGATGAACTCACCTTGCTGAATTTCCAGGTTCACGCGCCGCAGCACAAAGAATTGCCCGGCTGGTGTTTTGTAACTGCGTTCCAGATTCTTAAGTTGAATCATCAAGTTCCCCTGTTTTTTACTCCACACGTAAAGTTTCTATCGGATCTACATGCGCCGCGCGCCACGCGGGTTTCATACCAGCTGCTAGTGACACTCCAATGAGTACGGCAACAGCGCCAAACATTGTTGTCGGATCGTACGGACTAAGCCCGAACAGCAAGCTGCTGATCGCGCGAAGGCTGGCGAATGAAAGCGCTAAACCAATCAGCACGCCCATTCCGATCACAAGCAGCGCATTGCTCAAAACTAGCGAGAGCACCGCCACGCGTGACGCGCCCAGCGCCATGCGAATTCCAAGCTCGGAAGTACGCCTCGCGACGTTGTACGACAACACGCCATAAACACCTAAGCAGGCTAGCGCAAGCGCCAGTCCACCAAAAATCGAGGTCAGGCGTGCAACCAGGCGATACTCCCAAAGGCCATTGCTGACGACCTCTGCCACTGTGCTGGATCCGCTCATCGGCAGCTTGGGATCTCCGCTACGCACCGCATCCCGGATTTGAGCGACCAGTGGCGCCGGATCACCGAAGGTGCGGACGTTCAGGCTGCCAACATCTATTGCGTCCTGTGCAAGTGAGTGAAAGATCATGGGCAGGACTTTTTCGCGCACGTCGTTTACGCGAGAGTCCTTGACTACGCCTACAATCCGAAACTCGCGCGGTTTCGTAGGCTCGTAACCGTAATATTGGCCAATCGGATCCTTCCCTGCCAGAAACTGGCGGACGAAGGTCTGATTTACTACCACTACTTTCGGACTTTTTTCTGTGTCGGAATCAGCGAACAGCCTCCCCTGCAACAAGGGAATTGCGGTGGTCGAGAAAAACTCCGCACTGACAAACCGCTCCTGCGCGTCGGTTTCGCCGTTGGTGTGAGGAACGCCGGGGATGAAAATGTCGCTGGCAGCGCCGCATCCATCGGCAATTTCGCAGCTCAGGAACGCCGCCGAGCGGACGCCAGGAATCGCCTCAACCTGGTCGATCAGATTGCGATATAGCGAAACCAGTTGGGCTTGCGAATAGCCCGCGAGATGAGTGTCGAGGTCTACCGTAATGAGATGATCTCGGTCGAAGCCGGGATCGAAACTGCTGAAATTGCGCAACGTACGGACAAATAAGCCGGCTCCAACCAGCAGTACCAAAGACAGTGCAACCTGCATAGCGACCAACGTCTGCGTGAGCGACCAGCGCGAGCCTGTCCCTGCCGCCCCTCGACCGCTGCTCTTCAGAGCGAGCATCGGCTTCACGCGAGCATTTTGTAATGCGGGGGCGAGGCCGAAGGCAAGGCCCGTGAACACCGCAATAATCGTGGTGAATAAAAGCACATGCGCGTCCGGAGCAAGACTCAACGGAATGGGAGTGCTTCGACTCGACGCCCACTTCGGCAGTACCTCACTGAGCCAGTAAGCGATGGCACCTCCAAAGGCCGCCCCACAAAATGAGAGCAGCACACATTCAACAAGCAGCTGACGAATCAGCCTGGGGCGACTCGCACCGATCGACAGCCGTACCGCAATTTCCCGCTCTCTTGCAGTGGCACGGGCAAGCAAAAGATTGGCGAGGTTCGCACAGGTGATCAGGAGAATGATTCCCACCATCGCCATTAATGCAACCAGTGGCTTTGAAAATCCTTCAAGCGAAAATGCAGGCAAGCCGTGCGCTCCAGGCACAACATGTAAACGGGCCCGAAGGGCGGATTCGCGCTCTGCTGGATCCTTTTCCTTCGCTGCTTGCTGCTCCATCTCAAGACGAAACACTTGATTCAACGCCGCTGAAGCCTGCCAAGCCGCCTTGGAATTCTTTGCGCGGATGATGAACTGCACCCAGCGAATATCTGGCTGCAATACCCAGGGCTGATCGGTTTTGGCATTCGTGTCCTGGCTGTAGTGTTGCTGATAACGCACGGCTGACTGCATTGAAGCCGGCAACCAGAATTCTGGTGAAATGCCCACCTGCGCCCCAAAAAATCCTTGAGTCGCGACACCGACTACCTGCAGCGGCATTCCATTGACGACGATCTTGCGGCCGAGAATGTTGGGATCACGCCCAAACCGCCGCTCCCAACACCCGTAACTGATCACGGCGACCGGGCTGCCGGCAACCGTGCGGTCATCATCTTCAGCGAGCAAACGGCCCTTAGCCGGATGTGTCTCGAGTGTTTGGAAGTAGTTTCCGGAGACCAATTGTCCTGTAACCATCTCAGGTTCTCCGCCGCCGAACGAAGCGTAGAACCTTGCCGGCCAGGATGCTGCCGCCATCTCTGAGCCTTCCGGCATGACTTTCCGCCACTCTTGAAAAGTAGGGTATGCAAAACGTGAATTCTGCGCCTGCCAGTCGTTCTCTGTGATGAGAAGCAGCTGCTCGGGATTGGGAACAGGCAATGCCTTGAGTAGAACCGCATTCACCAGCGTGAAAATTCCGGTGTTCGCGCCGATCCCGAGCGCGAGAGTGAGTACGGCAACGGTTGTGAATCCTGGGCTCTTGCGTAGTTGCCGCAAAGCGTAACGAATATCTTGTAGCAGTCCGTTCATGTCGTCTTCATTCCTCTCGCAATGTCCGTGCTGGATCGATGCGCGCGATCCGCAGGGTCGGCAGACTGCTCGCGATCAGCGTGACTGACGCTAGCACCGCAACCACTGAAATCATCGTGGGCACGTCGTATACCGCGACGCCGTACAGCACGCTTCGCATCACTCGCAGCACTCCGGCACATAGCCCTAAGCCGACGACGAGTCCCACCGCCGCTGCGCGTGCCCCGGGGACGCCAATATGGATCATGGCGTCTCGGATCGTTGATCCCAGGGCGATGCGGATTCCAACTTCTTTTGTCTTTTGCGCAACGATGTTTGTAACCAGACCGAAGATGCCGATTGCACTTAACAACAGCGCCAATCCCGCCATGGTGGACAGCAGTGCGACTTCCACCCTCTCGGTCGCCAGAGTTTTCGCCAGTAAATCGCTCATCCGGTAAAAACCCGAGAAGGGCAAGCTTGGATCCTCGGTTTCCAGGGCACGCTGCATTTGAGCCGTAAGTCCTTCAACGGGACGAGAGGTGCGGACAATCCAGCTCGGCTGAAACCACATGTGTGCCAATGAAAGCATGCGGCCGCCCATCTGCGCGGCAGGCACGTATACCATCTGTTCATCCGAGAGCGGCGCAACAGCATCGATGCCGGGCGCCATGGCCACATCGGCGACGACCCCTACAATTAACGTTTCCTTATCCAGATGTAGCCCTACAGGATTTTCGCCGCCGAAGAATTTGCGCATGAACGTCTGGTTCACAATCGCCACCTGTTGCTGACCTGGAACATCCGCACTGGAGAACGCGCGCCCGGAGAGCAGAGGAATCTGGAGCGCAGAAAAATAATCAGGCGTGATATAGGTCATGCCTGCGACGACCTGCTGCCCAGCACTCCTCCCCTCGGTAAGAGCTATGCCTCCCCGGTTCAGCGCGCGCTCGTAGGGAAGACTCAGACCGACTGCCGCGTACTGCACGCCCGGGATTCCTCTCATGGCATCCGTACTCTCGTCGAGCAGTTTCCGAAATGCCGCGGCGTCATGATATTTCACATTGTCGAGCGAGGCGCGTGCGGTCATGACTCCGCTGGCGTTGAATCCGGGCGGCAACGTTTCAAGATGAATGAGAGTGCGAATCAGCAAACCGGAACCGGCCAACAAGACGACTGTCAGCGCCACTTCTCCGGCAATCAGCAATTGACGGAAGCGCACTGGGCCACCGTGGATTCCGCTTCGCTGCGAGATTGCGCTACGCAGATCGAAGCGGTGGGTCGCAGAAGCGGGCAACATGCCGAACAGCACACTCGTGAGTAGGGATACGGCGACTGCGAATCCCAGCACGCGAAGGTCGAGAGGCACATCCGCTATAGGCAAGAAGTGTTCCGGTAAAAGGTGCAGGAGGCCGCGCAGCGAAATGTAGCCAACGCAAATGCCGCTAGCCCCCCCTATGAAGGCGAGTACAAGTGTCTCAACCCAGAACTGTTTCTGAATCTGCCATCGCGAAGCGCCGAGTGCTAGCCGTGTCGCAATTTCGGAGGTGCGACGGAGCATGCGCGCGAGCATGAGTCCAGCAAGATTGGCGCACGCGATGAGCAGGATGAATCCCGCCGCAAACATCAGAGCCAGAGCTTGTGGACGCAGCTCCGCGCTTTGTCCCTTTTGCAGGGGGACAGAATAGTAGCTGACCTTCGCGCCAGGATTGTCGAACAACTCATATCGGTCCTTGCGAGCCAACCAGGCACTATTGATTTGAGCATCGGCTTGCTGCCAGGTAGCGTTGTCGCGCAAGCGCGTGATGCAATCAAAGTTTGTTCCCGCGCCCTCTCCCTGGCGGCTGGCTTGAATCGCCGTGTAGACATCGGCGTTCAGCGGAGTGGTCGCACCATCAGGAAGCACTCCGACAACGGTGTACGGCTCGCCTTTCAATCGGATGGATTGGCCGATGATCTGTGAATTCGAACCAAATGTATTGCGCCAAAGGTTGTAACTCAGCATCGCGATCTTCGGTCCGTTTGGCAGATCTTCGGCTTCCGTTAAATTCCGGCCAATGAGCGGATGAATGCTTAGCACGTCGAAGTAGTGTGCCGAAATCCGCGCCGCGTGAATGTACTCGACGTGCGAAGCTGCTTCGAGATTTACGCCGGAAGGTCTTATGCCGGAAACAGCGGACATCAGAGCGGCCACATTATCACGCAAGAGTTCCCATTGTTCGCGGCTGATGTGGTGGCGCTCGTCAGTGGCGGTTGCACCCCTGATCTGCGTGAAAATCGTGCCGATCCGCTCAGGGTGTGAGTACGGCAGGCTCCTCAGCATGAGCGCGTTCACGATGGAAAAAATCGCGGTGTTTGCGCCTATGGCGAGTGCCAGCGTAATGATCACGGTTGCGGTGAAGCCGGGGTTGCGCCGCAACTGCCGCACTCCGAAACTTAAGTTCTGTGCAAGCCCTCTCATAAACTCCTCACTCGTACCTCAACGCCACCATGGGATCGACCTTGGCGGCACGCCGCGCGGGCAGATACGCGGCTATAAGAATTACTATTGCAATCGCGCCGATTGCCGTCATAAATGTGGCCGCATCAAACGAACTCAACCCAAAAAGCTGCGAGCGCACAATTCGCGCAACCCCAATCGTTGCAGGAATGCCGACGGCAATTCCGGCCGCCAGAAGCAGCAGAGATTCTCTCAGCACCATCCATAGAATGCCTTCGGTGCGCGCGCCTAACGCCATGCGGATGCCGATCTCATTCGTGCGCTTGACCACGTTGTAAGTGAGCACTCCGTACAGCCCGATGCAAGCCAGCGACAAGGCAATCAGCGAAAAGAAATTTGCAAGTTGCGAGATCAACCGTTCGTTCTCGACAAACGAATCAACTTCTTGGCTGATTGTTCTCACTTTCAAAAGCGGAAGATCAGGATCAACCTCGGCGAGCGCAGTGCGAATCTCGGACTCAATATTCTTCGGATCGCCTTCGGCCCTAACTTGGATTGAATATGCAAAGTGATCGTCGGCCGTCAGTTGCTCGAGCGGCAAGTAAATCATGCGCTTTTGTTCATCTCGCAAAGGGCCATACTTGGCGTCTCCCACAATTCCAACGATCCGCCACACGCCAGGAACGCTGGGGTCGGCGATGGTGAACTGATGGCCAATTGCATCGCCGTGCGGGAAAAAATGCTTTGCCACAGACTGGTTAATTAGCACCGCTTTCATCGATGTTGGCGTGTCCTCCCGCCCAATGGATCGGCCTTGGAGAACAGGGATGCCAACCGTGTCGAGGTATGACGGCGACACCCGATTGAGGAAGGTCATGATATTTTCGTTCGGAGCCGGCGTATATCCTTGTACAAAGATAGGAGATGTCCACGATCCGGGCGAGATCGGCTGCGTACCCGAAATCGATGCTGATCGCACACCGGGCAGTGTCCTGATCCCATTGAGAAGACGGTCGTAAAGTCCGCGGAGTTGTTCAGATTTATATCCCCCAAGTTTCGCGTTAAAGTCGACCAGCAGCAGATTGCGCCGATTGAATCCCAAGTTCTGATTCCGTAAATTCTGTAGCGTGCGAAGAAATAATCCCGCACCCACTAGCAACACAAGAGAAAGCGCGACCTGAGCCGCGATGAGCAGGTTTGGCAGCATTCGGCTTGACCGTATTCCCGAGCCGGTCGCGGTGCGAGCCGAGTGAAGCGCCGTTACAACCCGCATTTGTGAAGCCCGCCACGCCGGTGCAATTCCAAACAGAGCGCCCGTTGCAACCGAGACGGCCAGCGTAAAGGCGAGGACCGTAAGATCGGGGTTCGGAGTCAGCGCTGAGTTCTTCGCGCCTTGAACCACAAAATAGACCAGCATTCGCGTGCCTACAAGAGCTAGTGTCAAACCCGCGACGCTGCCGAGCAACGAAAGCAGGAGCGCCTCAGTAAGAATTTGTCGTACCAGCCGCCACCGGCCAGCCCCAATCGCTAGACGCGTAGAAATCTCTCGTTCGCGAGCCGCCGCCTTCGCAAGTAGAAAGTTCGCCAGGTTGGCGCAAGCAATCGCCAGCACGAGCACCACAACTCCCATCAGGATGTACAGAGGCCGTGAGAATTGCTCGCGCAAGTGCGAGACACCACGCCCTCCGGGCAGCATATCGATATACATCTGCCCGATTTCTCGCCGCCGTTTGTCTGAAATCGTCCCGCCTTCGCGCGTGACCATGAATCGCTGGAGCTGCTGCGTCGCCCAGGCCTTTCCCTGGTTCGGTGTTGTTCCTTCCTTGAGCCGACCCATCATGTGCACCCAAAACAATCCATGCGGATTCAGCAATGAAGGTTGAAGCGTGACTTGCTGCTGCATAGTGATCGGCAACCACATGTCTGGTTCCTGCTCATTCAGTTCTGCGCCGAAGAATGGAGGCGGCGCAACCCCGATTACCGTGAACGAAGTCCCATTAATCGTGATCACTCGCCCGATCACCGAGCGATCGGCTTCCAATTTCTCTTCCCAGTAGCGATAACTGACTACTGCCACGGGATTTCGTCCGGGTGCATCTGCATCGTCAGGCAGAATAGTTCTGCCGAGCGCCGCCTCAACGCCTAACACCTGGAAGAACGTCCCTGACACGAGTTGCGTGAGTGCCTGCCTCGCCGCATCTTTCGGCCTATTCCGGACGCTCACAGTGACTGGGAAACTGCCGCTTGCCGAAATCTCCAGGAATGGATCGTGTGTCCGCTCGATCTGCTTGTAGAAGTCGTAAGGAAAAATGTCCAGAGGGCCGGGACCTATTCCGTCCACCTCTCCGCCGTCGACTGCTTTGCCGAACGAGACGAGGTGTTGTGGATCGCGTACTGGCAAAGACTTGAGCACCAACTGGTTGATCAGCGTGAAAATCGCCGTGTTCGCCCCAATCCCTAACCCGAGTGAAACGATCGCGACGGCAGTGAATCCGGGGCTCTTGCGCAGTTGTCGCAGCCCGTATCGAATGTCTTGGAGAAGTCCGGTCATTTGGTCCTCACTCGTACCTCAATGCCACCATGGGATCGACCTTGGCGGCACGCCGCGCGGGGAGCAGAGCGGATGCGGCCACGACCGCCGTAACCGCGGAACACACCGCCACAAATGTGGCCAGGTCATAGCTGGAGACCCCAAATAACTGGTCGCGAACCGCCCGCCCGAGAAGCAGAGAAAGAAGAACTCCGGCAACAATGCCGATGCCTGCCAACCAGAGCGCCTCCTGCACTACCAGTCGGACGACGTGGATGCGTGACGCACCCATTGCGATGCGAAGGCCGATTTCCCGAGTGCGTTGTGCGGTCGCATAGGCAAGCACGCCGTAGATGCCGATCCCCGCTAACAACGCCGCGAGCACGCCGAAACTCGTCGCCAGCAAAGCGACCACGCGTTCGTCGCTAAGATTACTCTCCACTTGTTCCTCCATGGTGTGGAACGCATCGAGCACGAGCTTCGAATCGAGCGTCTGCATGGCAGCGCGAATGGTTGACTCTGCTGCTTTCGGGTCTTGCCAGGTACGCACATAAAACGCTAAGCCCAAGGCGTAGGCGTGCCCTGGATCGGTATCCTGCAAGTAGGGAAGAAACACAGTGCGGCGTGGGATCTCGCGGAGGTTCGTGTGTCTCACATCTTTTACAACGCCAACGATCTCGATATCAGGCGTCACTCTGCCTGCGCCACCACAGAAATAATGTCCTAACGCGTTCTGCGGTTGGCCGAAGTAGCGGCGTGCGAAGCTCTCGTTGACAACGGCAACTTTATGCGTGCCGACGCGATCAGAGTCGGCAATCTCTCGTCCGGCAAGCAGGGTCGTCTTTAAAGTCGAGAAGTACCCTGGACCCACTCGCGCCCATTCGACATTCATGCGGTCGCCTTCGGCCGGCTGATACCCGGCGATGGTTATGTTTCGCCCCCAATTGTTATTGGCGAGCTCAGGATCGTTTGTGGCGGCGGCCGATTGCACTCCTGGAAGTGCTGAGAGCTTGTCGAGTATTTCTTGGTACAGCGCAGATGTTCTGCTGTCTTCGTACCCTGCGAGCTTGGGATCAACAGTGAACGTGATTAGATGATCCGTGACAAATCCGACGTTCAGGGTTTCCAGATTCCGCAACGTGCGCAGAAAGAGGCCTGCGCTGACAAGGAGGAGAAGGCTGAGCGCAACTTGCGTAGCAACGGTGGCGCGTCGTAACTGGATCGATCCTCCGGCGATTACCGACGCCTGTTGTTTCAAGGCCTGCGTCACGTCGGGACGGCGAAAGTGAAGCGCGGGCACAAGGCTAAACACGACGCTTACGAACAGCGCCAACCCGAAATTGAAGGCAAGAATTCGCATGTCGGGACTTGGACTGAACGCATATTGGCTGCGGCCACCCCAAATCGCGTGAATCAGAACGGTCGCGATTCGGGGCGACAGAAGTATTCCAAGCGAAGCACCGCCCAGCCCGAGCAGCAGGCCCTCAGCCAACAACTGTTGAATCACGCGCCCTCTGTGTGCCCCCAGCGCATAACGGACAGAAATCTCGCGAGTGCGTTTTGCCACCCGTACTAATAAGAGACTGGCGACATTTGTGCACGACATCAAAGCCATCACCAGTGCCATGCCCATGGCGATCACTACCGTCGTGGGTACGAGACCACGCACGGGTACGCCTTTGGAGCCGTCATCGAGAAACAAATGGGAATAGGTGAGAAATGCATCACGAAAATGCTGCGTAGTGTGTCCGAGTTGCCTTAACTCATCCGTGCGGATTGCATGCCAAAGCTGATCGATGCCGGCCTGCGCCTGTTCGTGCGTTAGTCCTGGCTTCAACCTCCCCACGACGCTCAGCCAGCTTGACCGCCGCTCTTCGAGATCATTCCAGTCGGGCGTGATCTCCGGCTTCATGGTCATTGGTACGAAAAGTGCGGGAGCATCTCCGCTCACAACGCTGCGAAACCCCGACGGGGCTACGCCGACTACCGTGAACGGGTGTCCATTGATCGAGATGGTCTGATTAACGATCTTCGGATCGAAACCGAAATGGCGCTGCCAATAATTGAAGCTGAGCACCACGACCGGGCTTCCGTTTTGCGTGAGATCGTCCGACGAGACCAGCAACCGCCCGGCCGCAGGATGCAAGCCAAGCACATCGAAATAATTGCCTGAGACCAGTTCCGCGTCTTCCAGACTCGGCTGGTTGTGCCACTGCACTCCGACTTGCGCCCAGCTCGTCGCAATAAGCCCGCTGAAAACGGAATTGCGATCGCGCAAATCGCGATACATCGGATAGGAGAGTACAAGGTCCGAATCACCTCGAGCGTGGGTGCTTCCCGTGTCCTCGCCCGAGAAGCGCAAAACGACCAGCTTGCTCGGTTCATTGACGGACAAGCTGCGGACCATCGCCTGATCGAGCAAGGTGTAAATGGCAGTGTTCGCCCCGATTCCGAGCGCGAGAGTCACGACCGCGGCGATGGTGAATGCCGGTGACTTGCGCAACAGGCGCAATCCGTAGCGGAAATCCTCGAACGTATTTCTCATGAGAAATTCCTCACTCGTATCTCAGCGCCACCATGGGATCGACCTTCGCGGCGCGGCGGGCGGGGATGAGGCCAGCCAGGAGTCCTGACGCGAGTAAAACAAAGACTGCTCCACCGAGGGCGGTGAGGCTGACCTGCTTGGCCTGATACAGCTGCGATGAAATCAGCCGTACGCAGAAGAACGCAGCGGGAATGCCGAGCGCGAGCCCCAAGATGATCTGAGCCAGCGCGCCACGCAGCACCATGGCGGTTACGCCGAGACGCTCGGCGCCGAGCGCCACGCGAATGCCAATCTCCGAAGTTCTCCGCGCCACGGCATACGCGGTGACGCCGTAGAGTCCAACAATCGTCAGCAGCAGAGCGAGAACGCCAAACAGCCCTGTCAACTGCGCGAGCATGCGTTCATCGTCAAAGCGGTCGGCAATCTGACGATCAAAGGTTTGGAACTTTGTGATCGCCAGGTTTGGGTTGATTTCGGAAAGAGTACGTCGAGCCAGCGCCTCCATGTCGTTCATCGGGCGCGCCGTCTTCAGCACAATCGCGCTGGCATACATCATTTCGTCATTCTCGATGGGCTTCTTGATCTCGGCCGGCCTCTGCAGCAGCGGCACAAAGTACATCGGGTGATCTTTCCAGGTTGCGTCGGTGTAGGCCGTGTCTTCGACAACACCCACGATTTCGTAATCTCCCGGCCTGTCCGGCGCACCAAAATGCTGCCCAATTGGGTTTTCACCCGGCTTGAATAGCTTCTTCACAAAGGATTCGTTCACGACCGCAATGATGGTGGATGCCGGTGTGTCCTGTTCCTGAATGCCTCGTCCGGCAATCACGCGAGTCCCGACCGAATCGAAGTAGTCCGCGTTCCCCTTAATAAAGGAGGCGCTGACGTTCGGATCCGGCTGGCCCTGCACGCGCACGCTAAAGCCGTCGTTGTTGTCCTCCATGGGTGTGTAAGTCGAAATACCAACCTTTTCGACACCTGGAATGGCATGGAATCGCTGTTCTAGCATGCGGTACAAATCGCCGACCTGGCGCTGCGTGTAACCGGGAGCCTGGGGGTTGAAATGAACGATGTAGCGGTTTGTCGAGTCGAGTTTCAGATCAATGTGCTCAAGCCGGTTCAGGCTTTGGGCAAACAGGCCTGCTCCCACGAGGAGAACAAGCGAGACCCCTGCTTGCGCGACGACCAACCCGCGCTGAAGTAAGCTGGCTCCTCCTGCCGTTGTCTTCGAACCGCTGCGCAGCGCATCTGCGGGTTCAGTTCGCGCCGCAATCCAGGCGGGCGCGATGCCAAACAAAATGCCAGTCAGTAACGTCAGTCCGCATGCGAAAGCCAGCACCGCGGACGAAGGGCCGGCATGGATCGGACTCGCCGCTCCGGGAAATGCAATTGCGAGCAGCATTCGCGTTCCGGCATAGGCCACAACCAGTCCGGCGATTCCTCCTAGGCCGGAGAGCAGCACGCTTTCAGTGAGCAATTGAAAGATGATTCTTCTACGCACCGCTCCGAGCGCAGTTCTGACCGACATTTCGGCTTTCCGCGCCATTCCCCGCACCAAAAGCAGATTTGCGATGTTGGCGCAGGCGATCAACAGAACCAGCACCGAGGTCCACATCAGCAGCTTCAATTGCGACGCATACCCTTCCTGCAGGTGCTGGATGCCCGCGCCGCCGGGCGTAAGGACCACGTGAACCTTCGGCAGTTTTGCTTTGTCGTTTTCTGTCGAGTAGGTGCGAGTCGTTGCCAACGCCTGCCGCAGGAGGCCGCTCATTTTTGCCTGGACCTGGGCGATCGAGTAACCGGGCTTTACGCGACCCACAATATAGAGCCAATTTGTGTCTGCATCGTGCACGTAGGGCACGTTAGCGATGACCGGCATGGACTCGATGGGCAAATAAAAGTCCGGCGGCGTTGTCGATAAGCGATCACCGTAGAAACCTTCGGGCGCAATACCCACAATTGTGACCGGCTTCGTATTCACGAAAAATGTGCTGCCGACGATCGATTGATCGCTCGCGTAATCGTTTTTCCATTTCTCATAACTCATCACCGCGACGTTGGGGGCGCCTTGAGCATCATCCGCATCGGAGAACAATTGTCCGGCGGCCGGGCGCAGGCCAAAGATCCGGAAGTAATTGCCGGAAACAAATTCACCCATCACGGACCGTGCGGTCTCCGGTGTTGCACCGCGGCGCGCGACGATGGGACGGTATTCAAACCCGGCCTGCATCGCCGCCAGCTCTTCGAATTCCGGCGCATTCTTTTTCAATTGTTCGTAGACGTCGGTGGAAAAGAGCCCGTAGTCGCCGCCCGGGGGAGTTCCAGAACCAACGCAGCAGAAGTTTTGGTCAGCAAACAGGAGTAGCGACTTCGGATCCGCTACCGGCAGGTTCTTCGTCAGGACTGCATTCACCAGCGTGAAGATTGCCGCATTTGCGCCGATGCCCAGTGCTAAGGTGATAATTGCGGTCACCGTGAATCCCGGTGTTCTTCTCAATTGCCTGAAAGCGAAACGGACATCCTGTAGCAAGCCGGTCATTCTTCTTCTCCTCTTACTCGTACCTCAGCGCCACCAGCGGATCGACTTTCGCGGCGCGGTAGGCTGGGATGATGCTGGCACCCAGCGCCACCACACCTAAAAGAAATGCCACAGAAACGAACGTCAGCGGATCGGTTGGTTTTACGCCGTAAATAAGGTTGGACATGACCCGAGCCAAAGTGAAAGCGCCGGCAATTCCGATCAAGACGCCCAGCAACGTTGGCCGCAGCCCTTCGAAGATAACCATGCGGAGAACATCGCTGAGAGAAGCACCGAGCGCCAGGCGTATGCCGATCTCCTGCACTCTGCGGCGAACGCTGTAAGACAAGACGCTATATATTCCGATCGCAGCCAAAATGAGTGCCAGCAGAGCAAAGGCGCCCAGCAATAACAGGCTGAAGCGCTCAGAAGAAAGGGAGGTTGTGACCAAGTCCTCCATAGTCTGAACGTTGGTGACGGGTATCGTGCTGTCGATTTCGCGAATTGCATTCGTCACGGCTGAAACCATGGCTTCAGGACTGGAACTCGAACGCACGACTAACGTCATGGACGAGGAACGCCACTGCTCCCCTTGAGGAGGCGCCAGTTGATCCAGAGGCATGTAAAGGGTTGCGGGCGCGCGCGTCTGGTCCAAACCGTCTCCCTTAACATCTCCCACGACGCCGACGATCTCGCGCACCACGCCTGGAAAAAAAGTCAGCGTGATGTGCTTCCCGATCGGGTCCTCTTCCGGCCAGAATTGCTTCGCCAGTGATGCACTGATAAGAATGGTTGAGGGTCTCCCGGCCACATCGCTGCTGTCGAAGTCGCGCCCGCGCAGCACAGGAATCTGTAGAGCGCTCAGGTAGCCGGCGCTAATCCTCCGAACGTCCACCTCCGGTTGTTCCGCCATGGGTACTATGGCGCGGCCCTCGACAGCAATCGGCTGATGGGATCCGCCTCCACCGAGGGGAACGTCATCGATGACGCCTGCCGCCGTAACACTTGGCAGTGCACGGATGCGCTCCAGCGTGCGTTCGAAGAAGCTGATTTGTTCGTTCGCCGTCGAGAATTTCCCGCGCGAAATCCCGGCTGTCATCGTAAGGACGCCACGCGCGTCAAATCCGGGGTTGACCGTTCGCAGAGTCTGAAAGCTGCGAATCATGAGGCCAGCGCCAATTAGGAGCACCAGTGAGAGTGCGACTTCAACCACCACCAGAACGCTACGCGTGCGGTTCCCGCCGGAGTCGCTCCCGGTTCGCCCTAAGCCTTGTTTCAAAGCCTGATTAACGTTCGCGCGACTGAGATGCAATGCAGGCAGGATGCCCGCAACCACACCGGTTAACACGGAGACCGCGGCCGTGAACGCCAACACCTTGAGGTCGAGATTCGCTTCCATCGATGCCGACAGTTTATCGGCGAGGAAAGCCATGATCAGACGAACGCCGAAATGCGCATAGGCGAGCCCGAGCGCGCCGCCTGCTAAGGCCAGAAGCACACTCTCAACGACAATCTGGCGGATGATGCGCGCAGAACTCGCGCCCATTGCGGTGCGAATTGCAATTTCTTTATGCCGGCTGAAGATTCGTGCCAAGGACAAGTTGGTCACGTTCACGCAAGCGATCAGCAGAATGAACCCGACTGCACCCAGCAACACAAGAAGCGCAGGCCGCACGTCGCTCACCAGGTCGGCCTGGAGCGGCCGCAACAACGCTCCCCATCCTTTGTCATCCGCGGGATATTGCTGCTCCAGCCTGCTGGAAATTGTGTTCATCTCGGCTTGCGCCTGTTTCAGATCAACTCCAGGCTTGAGGCGTGCGACGGCGAGATAGTTGTGATTGCCGCGAACGGTCTTCTCCTGGTCGGTCCAAGCCATGGGAGTCCAGACCTGGGCGAAATCGGGAAACCGAAAACTGGGAGGCATCACACCGGCGACAAGATATTTGGTGCCATCGAGTGTGATATCGCGGCCAACAATGTCGCGGTTCGAACCAAAGTGGTCCTGCCAGAAACGATGGCTAAGAATTACTACATTGGAGTGTCCGGGCTCGTCTTCTTGCGCTGAGAATACGCGCCCGAGCATTGGCCGAGCACCCAGAGTCGAGAAGAACGCAGCCGAAACACGGCTGGCGGTTACCTGCTCAGCTTTGTCGCCACCCGTCAGAGTGAACCCGCCGAAGCCGTAGATTGCCATGCTCGAGAACACGTGGTTCTGGCTCTGCCAATCGAGGAAGTTGGCAGGCGAGATCGAGAAAACACTGATGCGCGGAAAACTACTCTGCGGAGGCGTATGCCAGACGCGCACTAAGCGCCCTGCATCGGAAAAAGGAAGCGAGCGCAACAGCACAGCATTGACCACTGAAAAGATTGAAGTATTAGCACCGATTCCGAGTGCCAGCGTGATCACGGCTATAGCGGCGAACCCCGGGCTCTTGCGCACCTGACGAACTGCGTACTGAAAATCCTGAATCACTCCAGACATCTTTCGCTCCTATTCGTATCTCAGCGCCACCATAGGATCGACCCTGGTTGCTCGCCGCGCGGGGACGTAGCAGGCGAGCATTGCGCTCGCGAGCAGCACAATCGCAACGACAGCAAAAGCTGGCAGGTCGATCGCGCCAACGTTGTAAAGTGTGCTGCGCATAGTGCGGCCAACCAGGCAAGCGGCCGCCAGTCCAAATGCCAGGCCAATAGCGGCGAGCATCAGTCCCTCTCGCAGAATGATCCGTAACACTTCCCGTTCGTTGGCTCCGAGTGCGATGCGCAAACCGATTTCGTGCGTGCGCTGGGCCACCGTGAACGCCATGACCCCATAAATCCCGATGGCAGCCAGCAAAAGCGCCACGGTGGCAAACGTCCCAAATAGCAACGACACGAAGCGGTCGCTAACCAGGGACTCACTCACAATTTGGTCCATCGTCTTCACGTTCGCCATTGCGAGGTCCGGATCGATAGAGTGCACTTGGGCAGCAATCGCCTTTGTCAACATTTCTGGATTACCCACAGTGCGAACCGCCATAAGAGCCTGTGGCCACGGACTTTGCCAGAACGGGACGTCAATCTCTGGGAAGCCGTCTCCTCGTGGTCCATTGTTGTGCACATTTCTGGCGACACCAACGATCTGCCAGGGAATGGTCGGGCCCAGCTTCGCGACTCCGGGAATCAGTTGTTCAACCATGAGTCGCTGCTTGAGCGGATCCATGCCTTTCAGGTATTTGTCGGCGAAGGCCTGATTGACGATCGCTACGGGCACGCTCCCCGCCCGGTCTTCGTCGGTGAACGTGCGCCCCTGGGCCATTTGAATGCCGAATGTCCGGTAGTAACCGGGAGTGGTCAAGACGAATGCTGCGCCCGGCCGCGAGGATGGGTCGGCAACGGTCTGCCCCTCGATGCTGAAGGGCATGCCCATGCTGGCCCCCGTTATCGGCTGTCCATTTGCGACGCCAGCCTGCTCCACGCCGGGCAGTGCCTGGACGCGCTCGATGAGTTGGCGATAGAAGCCAACGATCTGCTCAGGCTTTGTGAGCTTGTCTTGCGCCACCGGCAGACCGAAAGTGAGCAAGTGATCAATGCGGAAACCAGGATTGACCCGCGCCAGGTTCCAGAAACTGTGCAGGGCGAGTCCAGCCCCGGCAAGTAGAGCTAAAGCGAGCGCGAACTCGACAACAACTAGAGATCGGCGAAGACGGTGCTTTCCCGATGCGCCGAACCCTCTACTTCCTTCTTTCAACGTCTCATTCAAATCGAGTTTCGACGCCTGCCATGCGGGGGCGCAGCCGAACAATACACCGGCGATCATTGTGGTTCCGAATGTGAAAAGCAGCACCGGAACACTCAGCCGAACGTTCGCCTCCGATGGAAGCGTGTATTGCGGCATGGTGACGAGCAAGGCTTTAATCATGACGTAGCTCAGCACCGTCCCGGCGATTCCGCCGATGCAGGCTAGCGCGACACTTTCGCTGAGCAACTGCGCGAAAATCTGTCTGCGTGTCGCTCCCAGCGAAGACCGCATTGCGACCTCACGCTGCCGAGTCGTTCCGCGCGCAAGAAGAAGATTGGCAACGTTGACGCAGGCGATCAGCAGCACGAATGCCACTGCCGCCATGAGCAGCCACATGGTCTTCACCACGTCTTTCGGCAGGAAATCGTTGTGAAGTGGCTCTACATAAATTCCCCAGCCCTTATTGGAAATCGGATAGTCATGCGCAATCCGGCCTGCAACAACATTCATGTCCGCCTGTGCCTGCGCCAATGTGACGTGCGGCTTCACGCGGCCAAAGACAAGCAGCCAGTGAAAGTCGTGATTGAGTTGTTCGGGTTTGAACGTCAGCGGGGCGAAAAGGTCGCCGGCCATGCGGTCAGGCTGACCGGGCGGTCGCACGCCAACTACGGTATAGATCTCGCCGTCCAACCTGAGCTGTGTACCGACGATATTGGGATTCGATCCCAGGCGCTCCCATAGACGATGGGTCATGATTACGACGTGATCTTTGCCAGCCTGCGTCTCATCCGGCAGGAAGTATCGGCCCATCCAGGGTTTTTCTCCGAATACCTTGTCGTATAAACCGGGGGTGGCGCGTCCCCCGTCTATCATTTGGGGCGCCGAGCCCGGCATCGCAAGGTTGAAACTTGCACCGGTTGAGGCCGACATCGACTGGAACGTCGTGTTCTGCTGAGCCCAATCACGGAAGTCGCCGGCTGAAACGACGTTGTGAAAGTCTGTGACCTTGGACCACAGAACCATCAACTGGTCAGGCTTGGGATACGGCATGGGCTCGAACAGCGTGGCGTAGATGACGCTGAAGATCGCGGTGGTCGCACCGACTCCAAGGGCGAGCGTCAGGGCAGCAATCGCAGCAAAGCCATAGTTTTTCTTCCAAAGCCGAAATCCAAAACGCAAATCACGCCACAGATTCATGATTCACTCCAGATCACTCGTATCTCAGCGCCACCATAGGATCGACCTTGGCGGCTCGGCGCGCGGGGATGTAGCAGGCCAGTACCGCAGTTGCGAGGACGACTGCGCTGACGCAACCAATCGTCACCAGATTATGCGAAGTAACACCGAACAGCAGACTTCGCATCAGGGAGCCAGCGGCGATTGCGGCCAGAATGCCGCCCGCCCATCCAATGATGACCGGCAACATCCCTTTGATAAGGACCAGGCTGCGCAAATCCGACGAGCGCGCACCTAGGGCAATTCGTATCCCCATTTCTTGCCGGCGACTGGCGACCGAATAACCCACGACGCCATAAATTCCGAGAGCCGCCAGCGCCAATGCGAGAATTCCAAATAAAGAGGCGAGCGCGAGCTCAAACCGGCGAATGCTGACCGATTCGGAAACAATCTCGGTCATCGGTCGAAGCTCTACGATCGGCACCCCGGCATCTCCGTCGTGAATCGCGGTGCGGACAGCAGAAAATAACGACGCAGGAGCAAGCGTCGAACGCACTACCAGCGACGCGCGACCGCCCCACCACTTCGGCGAGCCCGGCCCGATCGGCTGGTAAATCATCAGCCCTGGGGACTCATCAAGCGCGACTCCCCGGATGTCCCCGACAACGCCAACTACTTCCACCTGCGGCCACTGAGGATCTCCACCGGTACGGAATTTCTTGCCGATCGGGTCTTCGCCGGGCCAGACTCTTTTCGCCGCGCTCTCTGAAATCACCGCGACATGGCGCTCAGCATCGGCGGGTTCAAGCATTCGACCCTTCAGCAATGGGATGTCGAGCGTCCGAAAATACTCGCTCGTGACAAATCGGTAGTTCGCCAGCGGGGTTTGTGTCTCCGGAATCGCGCGTCCTGGAACGACAATGTTGTCCACTTGTTCCTGGCCCTCGAGGGGAAGGCGGCTGATCCAAGCCGCATGGCTCACTCCAGGCAATGCATGTACGCGCGCAAGTACGTTTTCAAAAAAGGCTTGCTTCTGCTCCTTCTTCTGATAGAGCGCAGGAGGTAACGTAATATCGGCTGCGACGACGTGTTCGGTTGTGAATCCTTTATCCACGCCCAGCAGCCGGACCATGCTCAACGTGAGCAAACCGGCGAGCGCAAGCAGCAGAGTTCCTAGCCCGACTTCGAATCCCACCAGTGACGTGCGGAGCCGGCGCGAAGTCCGGCTATCCGTGACCGTGGTAGCGCCGGCTTTGATTGCTTGCTGAGGGTCCGACTGAGTGAAGGTCCAGCTGGGAAATACGCCGAAACAGATTCCTGTCAGGATTGAGATGACCGCCGAAATGCACACGACGCGCGCGTCGATCTGCACCTCGTCAATCCGTGGAAGATTGGCAGGAGCTACCGCGATCAGCAGGTGTACTCCGTAGTAGGCGAGAGCAATGCCGGCGGCTCCGCCCACAATTGCGAGCAGTGTGCTCTCGGTCAGCAATTGACGGACCAGGCGCGACCGTGATGCACCGAGCGCGGTGCGAATGCCAGCTTCGCGCAACCGGCCCGGAACACGCACAAGAAATAGGTTCGCGAGATTGAGGCAGACGATCAAAAGGACAGCACCTACGCCCGCCAACAAAAGCAGGAGCCCGGCCCGCGCCGTTCCAACAACCTGGTTCTCGAGTTGGATGAGTTGAGCGCGAAGGCTCAACCCGACATTGTGTGATTTCGAAATGTTCGCCTGCACCACATTGAGTTCAGCGAGCGCTTGCGCAGCACTGACTCCAGGCTTTAGCCGCGCGATTGCAGCAAAGTCAAAGTCTCCGAATGGAGACCATTGCGCGGCATCGAGCCCGAGCGGTTTGAAGTAATCCACGCGAGAAGGAAACTCCGCGAGCGGACCGAAATTCTTCGGATATCGAAAAGAACTCGGTAAGACTCCAATGACCTGGAAAGGTATGCCATCGAGCGTGATCGAGCGCCCAACAAGCGTCGAATCACCGTGAAACCGTTCGCGCCAGAACGGATACGTTAGAACTACAACGTGATCGTTCCCCGGATTGTCTTCTTGCGGCAGAAATGTTCGGCCGAAAGCAGGTCGAATTCCTAAAACATCAAACAGGTTCGCCGAAGCTTGCCCTCCCGAGATCTGTTCAGGATCACCATCGCCAGTCAGCGTCATCCCATGAGGCTTGACGATTGCAATATCGCTGAACGAGCGGCAATCACGCTGCCAGATTCTGAACCCCGCCAGGTTTGCCGGAAACGAAGGATACGCCTGGCTCAATTCGGGGACGATTTCACGCACAACAAAGAGTTGCTGAGGATGTGCGTAGCGGAGAGGCCGAAGGAGAACACCGTTCACCACAGAGAAGATGACGGTCGTCGCGCCGATACCAAGCGCCAACGTGGCAACAGCAACAACGGTCAGCATGGAACTCTTGCGCAACTGTCGTACTGCGTATCGAAGATCCTGAGTCAGTGCACTCATATCAGCCCTCACTCGTACCTCAGCGCCACCATGGGATCCACCTTGGTTGCGCGCCGCGCAGGGACATAGTTCGCAGTGAGAGCAACACTCGCCAACAGCACCGCGAAGCCCGCCATAGTGAGGGGATCATGCGGGCTTACTCCGAAGAGAAGACCGGAAATCAATCGCCCTGCTGCCAGCGCGACCGCAACGCCGACGCCTGCTCCAATGCCGGCCAAAATCATTCCGCGCGAGACGACCAGTTTCAAAACGTCGGCGCGACGGGCACCCAGGGCCATGCGGATGCCAATCTCGCGCACACGTTGCGAGACGAAATAGGCCATTACGCCGTAAATGCCGATCGCCGCCAGCAGAAGCGCCGTTGCGGCGAACAGTCCCATCAACTCCAGCGCAAACCGGCGGGGAGCTAACGAATCGGTCAGAATGCTTTCCATGCTGCGAACCCCAAAAACCGGCAGATTGGGATCGACGGACTGCACCGCACCGCGAATCGCGTCTTGCAGTGTGTCCGGACTAGCCGATGTACGCGCGTAGATGCTGAGGACGGTTCCGAAAACCTGGAATGCTGGAAAGACAATATGCGGACTGTAGGGCAGGTCTAATCCGTCGCCCTTCGTTCGCGCGAGAATACCGACAATCGTCGTGAGGCGGAGCGGGTTCACCCTCGGGCCAGGAATCTGCAGCAAGATCTGTTTTCCGAGCGGATCTTGATTGGGCCAGTAACGTTCCGCGGCAGTCTGATCAATGAGTGCGACCGGGGCTCCTGTTTCATTGTCCGCATCCGTAAACGAGCGTCCGCGAACTACGGTCATTCCCAGCGTTCGCTGAAAATCGGGAGTGAACGCCACAACCTGAGCGGCCGGGGATTCTCCGTTGCTCGTTGAGCTGCCTTCGATGATGAAATTGGTAAGAGTGTGTTGTCCTGATAGCGGCGAGTTGGCGGAGCCGATCGCAGCTTCCTCTACGCCGGGCAAAGCCCTCACGCGTCGCAGAGTCTCGCGCACTAATTGAGCTCGCTTCTCCTGCCGCAGGTAAAGATTCTGAGTAGGATCGTTTGGCGCTGGCAGCCAGACGTGCGCAATCACCAGATGCTTTGGGTTAAAACCCGGGTTAACTTGCAATACTTTCGAGAAACTCCGCAGGAGCAATCCCGCGCCGACCATCAGAACCAAGGACACTGCGAATTCAGAAATGACAAGCGCGCCAAGGAACCGATGCTGACGCAGTCCAATCAGGGCGCCACGCGTTCCCTGCCTGAGTTCGTCCATCAACTGCGGACTGGTAAGTTGCCAAGCCGGAGCCAAGCCGAACGCAACTCCCGTGAGGAGGGAGATCACAAGAGCGAACCCGAGGACGCGAATATTCAAAGTCACTTCTGCCAATCGCGGAATGCTCGCCGGAATGAACTGCAAAAGAACATCCTTGAACCAGTAGCTCAGAACTAGTGCGAGAACTCCGCCCGCAAGCGACAGCAGCACGCTTTCGGTGAGAATTTGCCGAACCAATCGTGGCGCTCTGGCGCCCAGCGCCTGACGCAAAGCCATCTCGCGCTGTCGAACTGAGGACCGCGCCAGCAATAAGCTGGCAATGTTTACGCAAGCAACCAGCAAAACCATTCCCACTGCACTCAGGAGAAAAAGCAATACAGTGCTCGAATTTCCTACGATTTCCTCGCTGAGCGATTTCAATTGCACCGACCAACGCGCGCTCTTGGGATACTCGGTCGGATATTGCTGACGTAGCTGCGAGACAAACGCGTCCAGCCTGACTTGAGCTTGTTGCAGGCTAAGGTCAGGCTTGAGCCTGCCAATTGCGCCTGGAAACAGCCTGATGTCTCGCTTTGGCGGATCAGGGAATGGTGCCGCTATGTAACCCGCCGTAAGAATCACATCCGCTTCGCCGCGCAGCCCATGAGCAGGACTGCGAAAACCCGGAGGCATTACGCCCACGATGGTATACAAGTCGCTGTCCAGGCGGATCGCGCGCCCAATCACGGCGCGATCTGCGCCGAACATGCGGTGCCACAGTCCATAACTGATGACGGCGCCTTCAAAAAATCCACGGCGGTAATCGGAAGGCGTGAATACCCGTCCCAGAGCAGCGTGCGCGCCGAGCATCTCGAAAAAATTCGGACTGACAGCGAAACCCTCCAGGCGTTCCGGTTTTTCACCGCCGGTGACGTTTACATCAAATGACGATACGGGTGAGACCTGATCGAAAACGCCAGAACGATTCTGAAGATCATCGAACTCCTGCACCGACATACCGGCGTCATGCAAGTTCACGCCCGGGAGTTCGTCGTGAATGGCAACTAGTTGTTGCGGATCTTTGTAAGGAAGCGGCCGCAGGAGAACCGCGTCCACGACAGAGAACAAAGCGGCATTCGCCCCGATTCCCAGAGCCATGGTCAGGACCACCACCGCAGTGAAGCCGGGGCTCTTGCGCAATTGCCGCAACGCATAGCGAAGGTCTTGCAGTACTCCGTTCATTCAAACCTCACTCATATCGCAGCGCCACCATGGGATCGACTTTGGTTGCGCGCCGCGCAGGGACATAACACGCGAACAAAGCTGCCCCGAGCAGTAGGAGTGCCACTCCAGTGAAGGCTGAGAAATCGACGGTTCCGACTCCGTACCACATGCCACGCATGCCACGACCGACTAAAACTGCGCCGGCCAAACCAAAGGCCGACCCGATCAACGCGAGTGCCAAACCTTCTTTCAGGATGAGGCTGAGGACTTGCTTGCGTGCGGCTCCCAATGCAATGCGGAGGCCGATCTCATGCGTACGTTGCGCGACAGAGAAGGTCATCACGCCATAAATTCCGACCGCCGCCAACAGCAGAGCCACGCCGGCGAATGTCCCATAAAGAAGAGTGAGAAAACGGTCGCCGATCAGCGAGTCATCCACGACTTGGTCCATGCTTTTCACATTTGCGAGTGCGACATCGGGCTCCATGGATTTCACCACTTGTGCAACGCTCTTGCTCATCGCCAGCGGGTCCGCGGATGTGCGCACGGCAATCGAAACCTGCGGCCACGGACTCTGGTCGAAAGGCACATCGATTTCAGCACGATCGTTGTTACGCAGATCGCCGCCACGTACGTTGTGAAAGACGCCGACAATCTGCCACTCCACAGGGGGCCCAAGGTTCGTGACACCAGGGATGAGTTGCTGGACGGTAATTCGTTTGCCCAGCGGGTCGGCGCCGGCTAAGTAGCGTCGTACAAAGTTTTCGTTTACGACTGCGACGCGTGGACTATGCTCTGTGTCGGCGGCGCTGAGGGTGCGCCCACGAACCATTTGGATTCCAAAGGTCCGAACATAGTCGGGGCTCACCATTTGAAAACCTGCGAAGTTCTGATTGCCCGCCACCGCCTGAGGCTGGCCTACGACATTGAAGGCCATACCAAAATACGATCCTTCAACCGGCATTCCGGTCGAGACCGAAGCGTCCGTCACTCCCGGAATCGCTTTTAGCCGGTCTGCGAGTTGGTGATAAAAAGTGATGAGTTGCTCGGGTTGAGCAATCCGCTTGTCGGTGTTGGGAAAGTCAAATGTCAGGATGTGGTCGGTACGGATGCCAAGATCTAGACGTGTAAGGTTCAAGAAGCTGTGCAGCGCCAGTCCGGCGCTGGCCAGCAGCGTCAGTGCCAAACCAAACTCCGCAACAACCAGCAACCGGCGCACGTGATGGCGCGCCGATGTACTACCGGTGCGGCCGCCCTCTTTTAGGGTCTCGTTCAGGCTCACTCCCGATGCTTGCCACGCGGGGACGCAGCCAAACAAGACTCCCGCCAGGATGGTAGCGCCGAAGGTGAAGAGCAAAACGGGCAGGCTGATTCGAACGTCAGCCTCTGAGGGCAAGTCGTACCGTGGCATGAGCAACAAAAGAGCCTTAATCATGCCGAACGCAAGCAGAACTCCAGCTATGCCGCCCAAGACAGAAAGCGTCAAGCTCTCCGTCAGGAACTGCGCAAACACGCGGCGTCGAGTTGCACCGAGGGATGAGCGCACCGCAACTTCTCTTCGCCGGCTCACGCCCTTCGCCAGAAGCAAATTGGCAATGTTCGCACACGCGATCAGCAGCACGAAGCCGACCGCGCCCATCAGCAGCCAGAGATTGCGAATACGCTCTGGCGGCAGGAAGTCATCTTTCAAGTGCTCGACGCTGGCGGCATATCCTGGGTTCGACTGCGGATAGTCTTTGGCCAGGCGAGCAGTTACGACCTGCATGTCGGCTTGCGCCTGTTCGATCGTCACTCCCGGCTTCAGGCGCCCCATCACGAGGAGCCAATGAAAGTCATGGTTGAGCGTCTCAGGTTTGAAGGCTAATGGCACGACCAACTGTGTAGAGAGGCGGTCGGTTGGGCCAGGGGCCATCACACCAACCACGGTGTAAGGCTCACCATTTATCCGGAGTTGTTGGCCGACGATGTCTGGCCGGGCGCCCAGCCTTTGCCACAGGGGGTTGAACAGAATGACTTCATGATCTTTTCCGGGCTGGCCTTCTTCCGAGGTAAAATCGCGCCCCATCGCGAACTTCACACCCATCATTGTGTATAGGCCGGGCGTAGTCATCTGCGCCTCAATCTGTTCCGGCCGCTCCGTCGTCGCCAGGTTGTAGTTGGCGTCGGTCCAGGCGTTCAGGTCCTGGAAAACCGTGTTCTGGCGCTTCCAATCGAGGAAATCCGCGGCTGCAGTAGTGTTCCTTCCGCCGTGGACCTTCGACCAGACCATCACCAGTTGGTTGGAATCGGGATATGGCAGCGGCGCAATTAGCGCGGAATAAACCACGCTGAAGATCGCGGTGTTTGCTCCGATGCCAAGCGCGAGTGTGATTACCGCGATGATCGTCAGCCCTGGCGTCTTGCGCAGAATACGTAATCCGTAACGGAAATTCTGGAGTAGCACACCCACGACTACCTCCTTATTTCGCAGCCACACACATACTCGAGAGGTCTACGCGCTCGCCTCTTGCATGAGTTTTTTCAGTTCGTCTTCGGCGACTACTTTGCCGTCGAATAAATGGATTTCGCGTTCGGCGTGCTTCACAAACCGCGGATCGTGCGTCACCATGCAGATGGTCGCGCCTTCGCGATGCAAGTCTTGCAGCAACTGCATCACGGCTTCGCCGTTGTGGGAATCGAGGTTGCCGGTAGGTTCATCGGCCAGGAGAATCGACGGATGTCCGCCGAGCGCGCGGGCAACAGCGACGCGCTGCTGTTGGCCACCTGACAATTGCGACGGATAATGTCGAATCCGGTGCGCCATGCCAACGCGCTCCAGCGATTCCATTACGCGCTTCTTGCGCTCCGCTGAAGGCATCTTCTGGCGATAGGTAAGTGGCAACTCAACGTTTTCGTAGACTGTCAGATCGCCAATGAGGTTAAAGCTCTGAAAGATGAACCCGATCTCCCGATTACGAATGCGAGAGCGCTGCGCAAAATCAAGACTTTCCACCGACTGGCCGTTCAACTCGTACTTGCCGCCAGTAGGCGTATCCAGCAGCCCCATGATGGAGAGCAGCGTCGACTTGCCGCAACCTGACGGTCCGGAGATCGCGATGTACTCGCCCTTACAAATCGATAGGTGCACTCCAGAGAGCGCGTGGGTTTCGATTTCGTCCGTGTAGAAGACTTTCGTCATTTCCTCGATTTGGATGAGCGGCTGTCCCTTATCTGTCATTTCTTCCTCGGCGTTACCGCGGCAAGGCGGCAAGTTGAATTCTTGAATCATCGGACATTGGTCATCGACCGCTGCAGGGGCGAGAGGCGCGAACAATGATTCAATGGTCCGATGATTCAATGACTCAATCGAGTCGGATTCGGTCTGTGTTGTCGTACCGTGACATATCGGAAAGGATCACGGTATCGCCTTCGTTCAACCCTTCGATCACCTGAATGGAATTTACTGACGCTCGTCCAACCTTAACCGGGACCCTCACACCAGCACTGCCGCCAGGCTCCAACTTGAACAAGCTGATTGTGCTGTTTTCCTGTCCGAACGCCGGACGACCGACATAAAGAACATTGTCGAGACGTTCTAAGTCGATCGTGCCGTCCACGCTCAAATCAGGCCGCGCCCCCTTGGGAAGTTCACCCGTAAGCTTCACGTCAACCGTAACGGTCCCGTTCTGGACAGCGGGATCCACCCGCATGACTTCCCCGGCAACAGTTCCGTTGTGCGTGTCGACGACTGCCGGTTGTCCAATCTGAACATCTCGCGCCTGCGTCTCGGCGACTTTCAGTTCTGCGATCAAATGATCCGGCTGAACAACCTTCGCCAGCATCGTTCCCGGCGTCACGTGTTGGCCAACCTGGAGGGGCATGTCAACCAGAACGCCTTCAATCCCGGCGCGAACTTTCAGTGCGTCTAATTGCTTCTGCTTGAGTTCAGCCAGGGCACGGATCTGATCGACCTTGGCCTGTTGCTCAGCCATCTGGGTTTCGATCGCTTTCTGATTTATGTCCAGCCGCTCGCCCTCGATGTTGTTGCGAGCGGTCAGCTCGTCGGCTTTGCTCTTCGAGTTCTTGTAAGCCATGCCCGAAATCACGCCGAGATCGTAGAGCGCCTTATCGGTGTCGGCCTGCAACTTGGCTTGGGAATAATCCGCATTGACGGTCGCCGCTCCCGCTTTCTGGTTCATCAGATCGCTCTGCAATCTCACGCGAAGACTCTGATACTCCGCTTCCGCAGCCTTCAACTGAAGCCGGGCGTCGACGGCCGCCTGTTCGACCTGGGGATTGCTCATCTCCAGAAGAATGGTGTCCGACTTCACCTGTGAGCCTGGCAACTTGAGAATTCGCACCACGGTCGCTTCTGTCTCCGCAGGGATTTGACGGGTGAACTCCTGACTGGGAATCAAGGAACCCAATCCGCGGACCTGGCGCAGCATGTTGCCGCGTTTTACTGTGTCGGTCCAAACGGTGCTGCGCTCCACTTCCGGCGCCGCCGGCTTGAGCTTTGAGACCCCGACAGTGACAGCGCCAAGACACACCAGCCCAACGGCACCCCAAATGATCTGGCGCTTGCGCTTTTGCTGCTTGAATTCTGGCCTAGCGATATCCATTCCAGCCAGAGTTGTGCAACCTCTCAGCCAAATGGTGAATGGAGTTATTTCATTGAAAATTATGGGATCTTCTGTTGGCAGAATTATGAGAAGAAGGGCGATATGTCCGAGCTTGGAATTTGCTGTCCATTAGTGGACACTGCTAATGGATCCCTTTACTCGGTTCATGCAACTGTCTTTGTCGAGTGGATGTGAGGACCAGGTGTTGCTGTCAGGGCGTCAGCGGGCCAGCCAACCGCCATCGACAACCAGCACGTGCCCCTGTAAGTAGTCGCTGGCCGAGGAAGCCAGGAACACCGCGGCTCCGCAAAGATCTTGAGGCACTCCCCATCGTCCGGCCGGAATACGTTCCAGGATCTGGCGATTTCGTTTCTCGTCTGTCCGGAGCGCTGCCGTGTTGTCGGTCGCGATGTAGCCGGGAGCGATGGCGTTCACGCAGATTCCTTTTGTTGCCCACTCGTTTGCCAACGCCTTCGTGAGTTGCGCCACCGCGCCTTTTGCGGCAGCGTACGCGGGCACCAGAATGCCACCCTGAAACGACAGAAGAGAAGCAATGTTAATGATTTTGCCGCCACCCTGTTGCAGCATGCGCCGGCCCGCCAGCTGGCAAAGACGAAACACGCCGTTCAGATCGACTTCGATCACTCTGCGCCAGTCGTCGTCAGAATAGTTTTCCGCCGGAGCTCGCCGGATAATACCGGCGTTGTTGACGAGTATGTCGATTGATCCGAGTTCGGCGACAGTCTTGTCGATCATTTGATGGCAAGCTTCTGAGTCTGCTACATCACCTTCAATCAGAATGCATTTGCCACCGGTGTCACGCACCCGCGCGAGAGTTTCATCTGCCGGCGTCTGATTCGCATGCACCGCTACGCCGGCTCCAGCTTCAGCCAAAGCAATCGCAATGGCGGCGCCAATTCCTCGCGATGCGCCAGTGACCAGCGCATTTTTTCCAGTAAGACGGAATGCGTCGAGGATCACTGACCTAACCTTTCAGCAATGTCCGAGTGCATTTCTGTTTCTGACTGCGCGGATTGAGGCGAATAGTTCGCAAGATCTTCAACGCCGGCTGGCTTCCAGGCCTGAGCCGCTTTGGTCGAACCCGGGCTGCACGTTGACTACGCCGAACTGCCGGTCCGCCTGTTCCCGATGCGCAGCCATTGCCCAAAGAAATCCAATCGAGTGCCCGGGAATGGCGACGTTAGGGTGATATCCGTTTGGCATCAGCACCGCATCTCCATCGCGGACCGGCACCACCAGTTCCGGATATTCGGTGTTGTTGTAGACGAGCTGCAGGCCATACGCAGGCGCGGGCATATTGAAATACACGTACATCTCTTCCAGCATCTGTGCGTGTTCGTGTGGCGGCCAACTCGTCCAGTTGCCCGGTTCAGAGAAAGTGAAGCCTAGCACCAGCCGTCCAGCGTCGACATTCTTGCCGATGCAAATGTTCAGGTGACGTTGCTGCCCGGGCTTTCCGGTCGTAAATTTCAGCGATGGATCTTTCTGCAGGTCGGCGTAGCGCACCACTTGCAACGGGTAGATCTGTTCCACATCGGAAGAGAACTCGGCGATGTCTACGGCGTCCCCTGACCGTACTTCGATCTGGCGATCACGCGGGATATAAAGTGAGTCGTATTGCGATACTTCGAACTGCTCACCGCCGACTCGCAGATGTGCGCTGCCAGAAAGGCACACGAGTCCGGTCTCCTGGCCTCTGTTGGTGAAGGTGACCGACGGCTGAGAAGAGTTCAAGATGATGCGGCCGTACGACAAGTGGCGGTTGGTGCTGTTCGCGGGAGTGACAGAAATCCGCCGCCCGACGTGCTGGTTGGTCTTGCGAAAAACCATTTGATCCATTGTGCTCATCGCTTGTGTGCTCATGATGTCTACCCTCCCGTGAGCGAATCCACTCACTTTATTGTTTTCGGATTCCAGCGGTCGTTCCCAGCCAGGAAAACCCGAATGGAATACGGTTGTGTTTCATCCCGGCTCAACTGCTTCGAGTGAGAATCGCGACTCTGTGGGCTCGCTCCAACTCCGCTTGAATGGAACTCGGCGTAGAACGAAATCTCGAGCGAGTGCGTTTCTCCCGGATGCCACTCGCGCCATCCTGCTGGCTCAATGTTCGCGTCGAGCATCGTATTCAAAAATACTACCGTGGAATACGGCCGCCATGGCCGGCCGAGGAATATGTGTTCGGCTCCTGCATCCGCGGTTACACGGCAGTAATCAAAAACATAGCCGCTTGCTTCCTGCGCATAGTGCTTGCTTTGGGCCGTCAGGAATATAAGCTTATGCGCGATGGCATGAATTTCACAATGTTCGAACACTGCTTTGCTATCGCCGAAAATGAAATCCACATTGCCTTCGACGTAGCAGTCCTGAGAGATACTGTCGGGCCGGAACGCACGGGCCCTGCTCGGAGGCGCATGACTTGCTTCCCAAGTACAGTGTGTCTTGCGCTCCCAGCATCCTGACGTGGCGTAGCACGGCGCGATCTCCGTGCACCAGCAAGGCTACAGCCTGGGATCCTTGCGGCATGAGCGGCTTCCCGCGGCTGAAGTCGTTATCGAAGGATTTAGAGGACATCAAGGCGCTGCCATCGGGTATGCTGGCATCTCCGCACCTGGTGTTTGAGCAAAGCATTGATGACGTGTGGAAGCAATCAAACTAATCTGATTTCGACGGGAGCGTGAACGTGAATAGAAATTGCCGCCATTTACTTATCGCCGCATGCTTTCTATTAATTGCTGTTCCACTCAGCTTGGCGCAGGACAAGTATTTCTCGAATTGGCCGGCCGGAACTTCTCCCCAGGAAATTGGCAAGCGAGTGGCCGAACATTTTGTCACCAGCCCTCACCAAGACCCGGAGAGGATCGTGTACCCCGAGGTTTGCACCTGGTACGGCGCGCTGACCTTCGCTCAACTTTCCGGCAATAAGCAGTTAACCGTTGACCTGATCAAGAGATTTGAGCCATTGCTTTCGCCACCGGGTTCGCAACTGATCCATCGCGAGCGGCACGTAGATTACTCCGTTTTTGGCGCCGTGCCGCTGGAAATTTATATCGAAACCAAAGATCCCAAATATCTGGAGCTGGGCAAGTCGTTTGCGGACACGCAGTGGGATCCCCTGCCTCCGGACGTTCAAGTAAGCGACGGTATCAAGCCTGAGACTTTAGCGCCGGGACTCACGCCCGAAACTCGTTTCTGGGTCGACGACATGTACATGAGCACGATTTTGCAGATGCAAGCATTCCGCGCCACCGGCGACTCGAAGTATCTTGACCGTGCTGCACTGGAAATGGTCGCGTACCTCGACAAGCTGCAGCAACCCAATGGTCTCTTCTTCCACGCGCCGGATGTCCCATTTTTCTGGGGCCGAGGCGATGGGTGGTTTGCTGCGGGGATGGCCGAAATGCTACGCTCGCTTCCACCCAATCATCCCGAGCGCGGACGAATTCTGGAAGGTTATCGAAAGATGATGAAAGCGCTACTCGCGAACCAGGGCGCCGATGGGATGTGGCGTCAGCTGATCGATCATCCCGAAGCTTGGCCGGAGACCTCTTCGACAGGAATGTTCACGTTTGCCATGATCACCGGTGTAAAGAATGGCTGGCTCGACGAGAACATTTATGGTCCGGCCGCTCGGAATGCGTGGATCGCGTTGGTCGGGTACATCGATCAGAATGCCGACGTGACGAATGTCTGCGTAGGTACCGGGAAGAAAAATGATCTTGAGTATTACCTGACTCGTCCGCGCCACACCGGCGATATGCACGGACAAGCTCCGGTGCTATGGGCAGCGTCTGCCTTGCTGAGATGAACTGCCACAATGAAGAAAAACCAATGCATCAGCGCGGTTGTTCCGGGACAACGTCGAACTGGCATTTGTCGATGACTGCTTTTCTGAGCGAGGCGGAAACAAAGGCTGAACCGCTTTTATTTTGCTGTCCCAATTCTGCAGAATGAGAGATGCGAAGGCCAATGCACAGTGCCTGTCGCCATTGAAAACAAATGGGGGGGTAGCCTGGAGCTACTCGCCGCAACGAATTCGTAATCGGCAGGTCATCGGTTCAAGTCGATCGTCGGCTCCATCCCAACGCCTCAAAAAAGCTAGCTATTCTGGTTTCAACCAAGTCGCGATTTATCCTTTGTTGCTCATCTGGCGGACTGGGCGGAGAAGGATAGGAATGCTCTGCTTTGCCAGCTCAACAGCTACTCGCGCCCACAGGCAGGTGCCGCGCGAAGCGCTACATATCAGGAATCAGCAAGGCTGATACCCGGCCAAATGAGGCAATAACAGACGGCATATTTCTGGTTCGAGTTGAGCGCGCCCAACATCGCTGGCATGCGCAGAAATTGTATTTCTCTGTGCTCTTCCGAGTCCTTGAGCCAAGGGATCTGGGGGACCGGCGGTTCACCGCCCGGCTTTACGCCACCGCTAAGACTCTTTGGAAGCTCAATTGGTTTCTGCGCGATTTTGGCTAGGACCCCAGAGCTACTCGGACGTGACGAGATTGATGACAAGAACCTCGTCGGGCTCTGTGGGGTCGTCAAGGTCAGCCATACGGTGGTGAACGGCACTTCCCTGCCCAACCTCGATGCTTTTGCACCTCGCGATCATTGGGCCGAATTGTCCACCGAAACGAACCGGCCGAATAATGCTACGCAGGTCGCATCATGATATACAGCTTCACTCAACTGAGCCATTATCTTGGCTGTCCGCGCCGGTACCGCCATCGTTATCTCGATGGCTGGCAGGAGAAGGACACGCGCGCAGCCATGCTCTTCGGCCGAGCCTTTGAGCAAGCGTTGGCCGCCTACTTTCGCAAGGAAGATGCCGCCCTGGCGCTATATCGGGAATGGGCTGCATACAAAACACAACCGCTTCGCTACTCGGAACGGGACAGCTGGGACGGCATGCTGCAACAGGGCGTTCAGCTACTCGAGCGCTTCTGCCAGGAAGACCGCATTCAGGTTCGTCAACCGCGAAAGAATCTCCAAATCAAGTTCGCTCGCCCACTGCCGAATGGCAATGAGTTCGTTGCTTACGTCGATGCCATTGGCAAGCTTGATGGCCTCGGGTGTTTGCTGGAATGGAAAACAACATCGAGCCGCTATCCGGAACAACCGGAAGGGATCCTTGCGCTCGATCCACAGCTGCTTTGTTATTCCTGGATGACCGGAATTTCCGAAGTCGCGCAGGTGGTCTTCGTGCGTAAGCGACTGGTGGAGGTTCAGTATTTTCGAACCAGAATTGCCGACGAGCAGCGGCGTGAATTTAGTGCTCTCGTCCATGAAACCATTCGCCAAATCGAGTCAGCTCAGTTCCTGCCGCACAGTGGCATTCGTTTTCCGCAAAATCCCTGCAGCACCTGTCCGTTCATCGGGCTGTGCCTCCAGAAGCCGCAGTTGATCGAAGCTGGCTTGATCCGCCGGCCAGGAGCGCACGACCTTGGTGTGTTTGACGAGCTTGCGTACTAGTACACCGCCTATGGCACCGAAGCTGAACCAGAAGCGAGCTCTCTTCGTGCTGTCGAAGATCGACGAGATACTCGCGTGGGAGAGGCGTCAGGAAGCAGAGAAAGACACGCGCTTCGTCGAGCTTGGACACTATTTGTGCGAAGTGCGCGCTGGACAGTACTGGCGGTTTGAGAAATTGTCATCATTTGATGATTTCCTGGAGAGGCGCTTCCCTGAATCCCGCCGTAAGGCCTACTATCTGATGTCTATCCATGAACACCTTCCCCCCGAGGCGAAACGGGAGCTCAAGCAGGTGGGATGGAGCAAGGGCCTGGAGTTAGCGAAACTCGCTCGACGAAACGACGGTCAGGACTTCGATTGTGCAACCTGGTTGCACAAGGCCCGGGTACTCCCTAAGGAACAGTTTCGTCACGAAGTCGAGAAGGAACTGACGGGAAAGGATTCAGAACCTTCTGAGCTGATTTACTTTAAGGTGTACAAAAGCCAGATTCCGGTGATCGAGCAGGCGATCGAGACTGCAGCCCTGATGCTCGGCAGCGACAAATCACGTGGGTACTGCCTTGAAATGATCTGTGCAGATTTCTTGGCCGGCGCAAATCTCGATCATGCACAACCAGAACAGCTACTACGCTCGGCATTGTATTTTTTCAAGTTTTTGTCCAGACAAGAGCAGCATGAATTTTTGACATCAGTTCAGCAGAAATCAGCATGAGTCCCAGCATCCGCAAGACCACGCCGCTGCGGCTATCCAGACATGAATACCAGGAGCTGTGGCAACAAGTCCTTCGGCGCGACGGCTGGCGCTGCCAATCGTGCGGCGCTCGTCGCAACCTGCAAGTCCACCACCAGCAATTCCGGAGCCACGCTGGTGAGGATTGTGAATTCAACTTAATTACGTTGTGCAGGCATTGTCAAGTTAAACCACGATGGACCAATAAGCTCGGTCTAGCTCCGCCGATATTAGCTGGTGCTCACCATTCCTGGACGTGGTGCTTTGACGTTAAAACAGATTGAGCGATCCTACGCGACTCCGGTGTGAACGGGACCGGTAATTGCGTGGTCCTAGTGAATGGGCCCGGTCCGAGCCGGACACCATAGTCGCATCATGCCGCCCTTTGCGACCCATGCCTTAAAAGAGGCGCCAGGTTAAACATAAATTACAACTTGCACGTCCAGCTTACTCCATGCACGACACAGCAGAATCAAGCAGATACAAACACCACTTCGTCAAGGTGTCCGAAAGGTGTCCAAGGCAGTTTGCACAAAGCACTTCAATGCAGTGATGTGGGGGAACTGAGCCTGTCGAAGAATGCTAGGGCGAGATGATCAAGCTAGCAGAGTGCTAGGCCGTGATTAGGACTTCTGAAGGGCTTGCCTGTCTGCTGGGGAAGGGATCTTCTTGAGGAGCCTGGCTACTAGATTCGGAAGTTGACGGGCCGTTCTGGCAACTGGAATGCCACTCTTCCACTCAGAGGAAGGTGAGCAAGCTGTGAGTCCGGGGCCAAAAAGGACCGGCTGGCAGCCGGCGGCCGCAGCTGCTCTTACGTCTGCATCTGAATCGCCGATGAATACCGACTTACTCATATCAACAGAAAAATCTTCGGCGGCCTTCAAGAGTAGCTCCGGATTGGGCTTCCGGCATATGCATTCGTCTTGTGGCTTATGAGTGCAATAGTACACAGCCAAAATGGAGACACCGTGGTTCTTGAGTTTCTGATGCATGTTGCGTGTGATTACTTCCAGCATTGGGCGGCTAAGCAAGCCCCTTCCCACAGCAGATTGATTAGAGATGACGATCAGCGGAACACCTAGACCTGCTATATCCCGCAAGGCATCTCGAATGCCAGGCATGAAGACGAACTGTTCCCAATGCAGAACATAGTCTCCGGCCCGCCTGAGATTGATCACTCCGTCTCGGTCAATGAAAACTGCGGGGTGCCCAGGAGAAGTCGTTGTGCTGGAGTTGGAGAATATAAGGCGCATCTGTGTCGTCTAGTCAAGAACGGTCTTCTGCAGCTCTTGCACACTCACCCGGCTTTCGCCATCGCATTGACACTCGGGTTTACTGCAAAGAACCTGCTCAACGATCTCGCAGATCATGTGTCCCGCCAAGATATGGCACTCTTGAATTCTTGGGGTTTCTGAGGAAGGAACACGAATGGCGTAATCGGCAATTTGGAAAGCCATGCCTCCACAAGAACCTGTCATTGCGACCGTGATCATCGACTTCGATTTCGCAACTTGGAGCCCTCGAAGAACGTTCGGCGAGTTTCCGCTAGTGGTAATCCCGACGCATACGTCGCCGCGTCGCCCTAGCGCTTCCACTTGGCGAGCAAATACCCACTCAAACCCGTAGTCATTTCCAATCGCCGTAATTGCGGATGTGTTTGCATTCAAAGCGAGGGCTGGCAGGGCATGCCTCTCTCTCAAATACCTGCCCGTAAACTCCGCCGCGAGGTGCTGTGCATCTGCAGCACTGCCGCCATTGCCGAAGAGCAAGACCTTCCCTTCTTTCCGCAGCGATTGCACGACTTCCATCGCAATATCGAGGAGCGTTTGTTGAAGGCACTCGTCCCCGAGCATCTTCCGATGCAGATCGATGTTGACTGCGATCCGCTCGCGCATTAACTCCAGCAGCGTTGATGCAGAATACGTCATATTAGGAGTCTCCACAGGCACGACCTAACACTTTCACACCGAGGATGCTCGCCACAACTGCGATAATGTTGGCTGACCCTTAGTCAGGACCACACTTCGAGGTTTCCGCGTGCGCCAGCGCCGTTTGTGCCAAGAGGTAACGCTCTGGGGTCCCGATGTCAACACACGCGCCGGGACTCAATGCCGCGCGAACAAGCTTCTTGTCTCGCAGCCACTGCGGAAAAAGTTCGCGTTCTATCGATACGGGATTCCCGACTGGTATGCCAAACAAGAGAGTGCGTGAAATTAGGTATACACCGGCGTTCACGTAAGAAGCCTCGGGGGACGAGATCTTCTCCTGAAAGTTGGTGATGCGACCGTTCTCGTCGAAGCGCACGGATCCGCAGTCATTTCTGGACTCGTCTCTCGTTAGCAATACTGTCACGTCGGCTTCATTGTCGTGGTGGTCCTTCATCAACTGATTCAAATCAGCATCGATGTAGCTGTCGCCGTTCAGCACCAAAGCTACCTCAGAGTCGAGTAGTTCGGCGGCATTCCGCAAAGCTCCACCAGTCCCGAGCGGCGACGACTCGACCGAATACACGAGCTTTAACCCGCTGTGGTGATCACCAAAGTGCGACATGATCGCTTCTTTGCGAAATCCCACGGCAAGGATGACTCGGCGGATGGAGCCGCGGGCCAATTGCGATAACAACAATTCCAGGAAGGGGCGTCTCCCAATGAGCGCCATCGCTTTCGGCGCATCGCCTGTGATGCTGCGTAAGCGCGAGCCAGCACCGCCGCACAGAATGATTGCATTCGGCATCTTACGCATATGCCATATATCGCTCTGAGCTTAGGGCCTTGTCATACACCTCCTCTGGCTCATTGACAATGATTTCGCTGCCACGATTTGAGAAAGCGAACGGCACGCAGAGCAGTTTCTTCAGCGACTCACGCACACTCTGGCGGCGCTCAGGAGGAACATAGAAAAGCATGAGGCCACCGCCACCGGCTCCAAGCAGTTTGCCGCCTAAGGCTCCAGCGCGTAATCCAGTTTCGTAAATCTCATCGATACGGGAGTTCGTAATCTTCTGGGTTAGCGATCGCTTGATCTTCCAGCCCTCGTGCAGCAACTTGCCAAAATCATCCAGGGAGCGATGAGGGGTCGTGACGATTGATTCGGACTCGTCCACCAGTTGCAACATCGTTTCCAGTTCTGCCTGCTTTTCTGGCGTCACCCGGAGCTGTTCTTTCGCCACCTCCGAAGCAATGCGGGAGAAACCGGTAAAGTACAACGCGAGATGCTGTTCCAATTCCGTCAGCCTTTCGCGAGACGCGACAACGCGATGAACACCGATCTCCCCGTCCGGCAGAAAATCAATCCGATTGAAGCCGCCGTATGCAACACTAACCTGGTCCTGCGCGCCGACGGCCTCACTCAAGAGTTCTTGTTCGACGTGAATAGCTTCAGCCGCGAGCTTGTGCCTGTCCCGCGTGCGATGCTGAAGGGCGTGCAAAGCCAGAAGTAGCCCTACCGTGAAAGCAGAACTTGTACCCAATCCAGCGCGGGCCGGCAGGTCCCCGATGTGCTGAATTTCGATGCCATCATGGATTCCAAGATATTGCAGGCATCCACGGATCGATGGATGTTGAATCTCGCTATTGTGCCCCACATTTTCGACCTTACTGTAAGAAACTCGGGTGTGATATTCGAAGAACGGAGGCAACCACCTGCAATTTATATAACAAGACTTGTTAATCGTGGTCGACAGCACGGCTCCGCCGTGTTCTCGGTACCACACTGGATAGTCAGTGCCTCCCCCAAAAAACGAAATGCGAAGAGGCGTACGTGTTGTGATCATTCGATACTCCTCAAGAATAATGACTTACCTTCACAATGATCAGAGCTGTCAGAGCTGCTTTTGCACAAACGAAATCACATTAGCGCAGTATTTAATAATGGAACGTAAGACAACTCCGGGGGGGGCGCCTTAAAAAACTCCAGCCAGGTCTTTCGAACGCTCTGCCGCAACGAACTCGGCGTAGCATTGTTCAACGTAGTTGTACATCTCTTGCCGAAATCGAGGCTCCCCGAACCAAAGCACTCGCTCTCGTATCGCCTCACGACAGAATTGCGACTCAACTTTCTCAAACAGAAGAATTGCGTCAACTATTGAGCTCGCATCCTGACTGTCGAAAAACACACCACTGTGAAACGAGTTCACGTCCTCGCCCTGTCTTAAACCATTCACTGTGTCAAGGACTCCGCCCCTTGCATAAGCAATCACGGGGCGTCCGAATGACTGCGCCTCCACAGGCGTAGCCCCAAGATCTTCCTCGCCAGGAAACAAAAAGGCGCGGCAGTGCGCAAACTGTTCGCGCACTTGGTCATCCGGAAGGAATCCGAAGAACTTAACGGTTGGTCCCGCGAGCTTCCGCAGATTATTGCCTTGCTCGCCGTCTCCGATGACGTGCAGTTCTCTACCTAATCGATTGCACGCTTCGATAGCCAGTTCAATTCGCTTGTAGCTTACAAGTCTGCTTACGATGAGGTAGTAGTCGCCTATCGACTGCACAATCGCGCCATCGACTTTGAGCGGCGGGTGAATGACGGTGGCCTCTCGCCGGTAAAACTTGCGAATTCTACTGGCAACATGATTGGATATAGCGGCAAAATAGTCCACGCGAGCAGCTGCAGCGATGTCCCACATTCGAACATAGTGCGCACTCAAGGAAAAAAGCGCTCGGCCAATAAGTCCAAGGCTAGGTTCTCCGCGGTATTCGTGATACATGTCCCACACATACCGCATGGGAGAATGACAAAAGCAGATATGACAAGTGCGGGGTGAAGTGATCACTCCTTTTGCAGGGCCACTTTCAGCGCTGATCACCAGATCGTATTCGGACAAGTCAAACTGTTCAAGAGCAATGGGGTAAAGCGGGAGTAAATGTCGGTGCCATTTCTTTGCGCCCGGAATGCATTGTAGGAACGATGTCTTGATGCGATGGGCTCTTAAATCAGAGGGCATGGCATTGTAGTTCGCAAGCAACGTGAATACGTCTGCTTGGGGGAACATCCCAGCCAGAATCCTAGTCACTCTCTCCCCGCCCAGGCCATTGAGGAACCAGTAGTGCACGATAGCAATTCTTAGATTACGGAGCGAGTGCGGCAACTCCAGAGAGCCATCGACAATTTTAGCGGTAAGCTGATGGCCCCCAGACCTGTTTCCAGGATCGCGCTCCGGTGCGTCGTTCCAATATACTTGGTGACGATTCATTCTATGCCTAGCTGAAGCATATTCAGCACGCTGCGGGCCTTAATATGCATGCCTATTGATGAAGCCTACAAGAAGAGTCATAAGAATTATCCTCAAATCGAACCCAAAGCTCCAATTCTGCAGATAATAGAGGTCGTACTCAACTCGCTTTTCAATTGAAGTATTCCCTCGCCATCCATTTACTTGAGCCCATCCCGTAATACCAACCTTAAGTGTGTGACGGTGATTGTAACGTGCCACTTCTTGCAGGAACTTGCCAACGAAATGTGGGCGCTCCGGTCGAGGTCCGACAACGCTCATGTTCCCTTTCAACACATTAATGAATTGGGGAAGTTCGTCCAGGCTCGTCTTGCGTAATAGTGCGCCGAGAGCTGTTCTTCTGGGATCATCGACAGTGGTCCACTGAATGTCGCTGTTTGCCTTGTGATTCACATGCATAGTGCGAAACTTATACATTTTGAAAGTCTTCCCGTTCAGCCCCACTCGCTCTTGCACAAAGAACACCGGCCCATGAGAGGTCAAACGAATCGTTAACGCAATCAGCAGAAACAGGGGCGCTGTCAATATCAAAACCAGAAGCGAGAACAGTACATCAAACCCACGCTTGAGAAGGGCGTAATCGAGCGACTCGGTCGGGGTCGAAGTAAGGTCGAGCATTTGGATATTGCCCAGTTGGAATAGCTTTTGACGGACTGCAAGCCCCTCCCCTAAATCAACCACGGCCCTGGTTGGCAGGCATAAATGTTCTAGACTGCGAACAATAAAAGGAAGGCGGGAGAACTCGGCCGGAGGAATGGCGATCACTACCTCATCCGTCGGATTACTAATTGGAATGGTACCCATCTCTTCCAAGTTGTACACAGGACACCCCGTCACGTGAACGTGCTGTCCCGCGAGTTGAACATGACCGGTGATCTCACACGGGGCGAACGACAACCGTTTCAATCTCGCGGCCGACTTCACAGCGAACTCATCCGCACCAATGACGAGAAGGCGTGTAGGCCGCGCAAGATATGACCTAGTTCGGCAAAACACCCGGAAGACTGCGTGCACCAAGACGCAGAGGACCAGCAGACTCAGCGTGTCAAACACCAGCAACCCTCGCGGGAACACCTCATTACGGCTGAAGTAGAGAATTGCCAGAAGTACGAAGAAGGTGACCATACATGCGGTGCCTGCTGCCTTCGCTCCGGTCCGCTCGTAGAACAGCTCGTCGAAGTTCGTGACGCGATAGTGCTCCGAAATGAAAGCCCAGACCAAGGTCGCCAAAAACATGTCGATGAGATGTTCGCTGGGGGCAAATAGAGCATTTCTACCTAAAAGGTCACAAGCAGCCACCCACATCCAGCGCCCCAATGGAAATGCAATTATTGGAAGAAGGTATATCCCGATTTTCAGTAACAAACGGTAAATTCTTACGCGAAGGATCATTGAACCTCCCTCACCATCCCCATGTCTCTGTGTGGAACCCATTCGGAAGCAAATGGATAGTAAGTGCAGTAACGTGTGAAAACATTAGCTAATCAACTAACTTATGCGTTGTGGATCTGTGTTGCCGTCGTTGCGCGACCCGGCTGCAAACAATGTTCGTAAAGCCGGGCATAGCTCCTCGCCGATGCGTCCCATGTCCAGTCCTTGACATAAGCGGCGGCTTTTCGCGACAGGGCCTCTTGGAGCTGGGGGTTCTCTTGGATTCGGCGAATCGCAATAAGCGCTTCGGCGGGCGTTTGGGCGAAGCACACAACGTCAGCCAAATTGTGCGGCGTGTGTCGCCCTTGAGTCGTAACAATGGCCAGCTTGTGCAGTAATGCGGCTTTTAAAGTGCTGCGCAATTCAGCCGCGCCGTCAGGGTAAGGCAAGTAGGCGATTGCCGCCCGTGTCAGCCTTTCTGCGACCTGTTGCTCGCTGAGGCCGGAGTCCCAAACAATCGGGAGATTGGCGGAATTGGCTCGCAAGCCATCGAAGTACGAAACGAACTCGGACGATTGAGGTGTCCCAATCACTCGTATCCTAAAAGGAGCATTGGAGAGCTTTATAAGCTCGGCAAGCTGCACAACCTGCTCATGCCCTCTACCAGGACGGATTAAGCCGAACGCGACGATTTCGTTGAGATCGCGGGGTCCATGGTACTCGCATTCTCGAATATTGCTTGGCGGAGGAATCACAGAAGTAATCGAAGAAATCCACGGCGCCCATCGGATGCCGAATCTTCGCTCAAACTCACTGAAGAAGACCACGTGCTTCGGGAACACACTGAAAGGATAGAGAGCCAACTGGCGCAAAATATGTACCTGGCTTCCTTCATGGAGCACGATCACGGATCGGCGCAATAATGCGTTGAGCTGCGGACCTAGTTTGGTACCGATGCCAAGCGACGGATAGTGAATCTGCACCACATCAAATTCTTTTAGCTTCCTGTGGACCCTGATTGCCTCAACGATGGTCCAGTCGTGAACGGTTACAATCTCCGTGCGCACGTCGATTTCGTTAAGCGCCTCGGCTAACAGAACAACATAGTCACCGACACCACACTCACCAGGAGGACAGGGGCCTGTCAGGAAAGCAATCTTCATGTTGTTCGGAGGTGAACTCGCGGTGGTGCCTGCAGCGCCTCGGCGCTCATTGCTGGCACCGCGATAGCTAACCCAATTACAAACCATAGTTGCGCGTACGAATACTCGAAACCAGTAATCACATTGAGAACGATCACCGCCAGGAATGCACTACAAATGCTAATCGCACACCATCTTCTCGCCTGGTTGGGAACTGTATTAACCCGCGCTGCATGCCATAACGACAAGAGGCTCCTCAGCAAAAACCATAAGAATGCCGCACATCCCAGTACCCCGGTATTCGACAACAGCTTGAGGACAAGATCTCGCGACGTGACGCTCCCCCACCCGAGCCCGAGAATCGGGTACGCTCGAAAGTAGCTCCACGCAAGAATGTAGCTTTTCATTGTCTCTAACGCCGAATACGTTTCAGCCTTGTTCACTAGCACCGCACCGACCAGGTCGCGAACCGGGGGGGAAACCAAGTAAATGCCCCACAAAATCGCAAAAAAAACGATCAACTTTAGGAGGTGACGGAGGCCCAAGATGCGGACATAAATGAGGGCGCAGCAATAAAGAGCCAGCACGAATGCAAGCCCGAGATAAGCGGTCGTCGACGTGGAAAGTATCAGCCCCAATATCAAGATGCCTGTAGCCAACCGATCCCAAATCCTTGAGATGATTGGCGTTCGGCTCACAGTGGCAAACAGCACAAAGGTCAAGGCGATCAACATGCATACGGCAAAGATCGATGGCTCGGTCGTAACCGACGAGATACGCTGAGTACCGAGAGTATCGACCAGTTCGGCGTACCCCTGGGCACTCGGCGTGGAACTAGAGTTAAAGAGGAAAGCTGGGTAAGGAATATTCAGCCAGGAGCATCCGAGTTGAAAGAACCCCCACACACTTACAAACATAGCCGAGCAAACGAATATGCGCAGCGTACGCATAAACTCCGAAACAACCACATTCTTTCGGGCGATACTGAGAGACAGCAGAATCCCATATACCAGGTAAAGCGTCTGGGTAACATGTTTGAGACTAAACCGCAGTGGAGTCGCAGTCGTGTCCAACAGCATCGCCGACTCGATTTCAAGCCCCCCGTTAATCCAAAGTGGCATCAGCAATGAAATAAAAACTACAACCAAAAAGCTCTGCAATCGACGCCTAGATTTGTTGAGGTGGGACTCGCCGGTCATTGACAGTGAGCGCGATCGGATTTCCGTCGCAATCCACAGACAACCGACAAACAGAGCAGCCGGCAGCCCCGAATCAGAATCTCCCGTTCCGACATTCATTACCGCCGTGGCAGAAAACGGAACCAGGAAAATCGTCAGCGGATACAAATACTGTTTTCGGCAGCAATAGAATGCAATACCGAGCGGTATCAGAATCCAACCAACAAACGTTATAGCCACGGAGATTCGCAGTAAGTTAATGTGGAAGGCACATTAGCCGCTTACGCACTCTCTGTTATGACATCCTGAGTACTGAGTTGTTGCACCGACAGTTCCAGACCTTCTCGGAATGCCCGCTGGGCGAGAAAGAAAACCGTGATGTTTCTGCCGCGCAGCAAATACTTAAGAGTGATGTGCGCCTGGAACGCCAGCAGCAAGCCCCAGGCCTGCCACTTCGTGAAGTGCTTCAGCAGATAGTAGACGTGGTTCCGAGTACAGTATCGGATGGTAAAGAGCGACTCACTTCCGCCAGTCAGTTTACCGACCTTGTGGAGCAGTTCGGCTTTCGCGACATAAAACAGTCGCATTCCCGCCCGGTGTGCCCGGAGGCAGAAATCAGTATCGTCGAAGTACACAAAATACTTCGCATCCATCAGCCCCACTCGCTCAAACACTTCTCGCTTGATTAACATGCAACAAGTGGGGTTGTAGTTGATTTCACAATCGTGATCAAACTTGCCGCTGTCTTTTTCATCAAAGCCAAAGTGCCGGGCGGATCCTCGAATCCAGCTGAGATATCCCCCAGCGCTCCAGATGATCGTGGGGTCGTCGAAGTAGAGGATTTTGGGGACCACCATTTCGCATTCATGCTGATGCAGGCCCGAATGCAGGTCAGAGAGTAGCGAGGGACCGAAAACGGTGTCGTTATTGATCAGAAGTACCGAAGAGCACCCGCCTTGCAGCGCCGCCCGGATTCCAATATTGTTGCCTTCTGCCACCCCCGAATTCACCGGATTTCGGAGTATCACAATCCGCTGGTCTTCATACCGGGAAAGACACCGCAGAGTCTCATCTGAAGACGCATTGTCAACGATGTACAACAAGAAATCACCGTAATCCTGCCGAAGCATCGACTCCATGAACTCCTGCAGCACAGGCGCACTGTTATAGGTGACAGTAACCACGCCCACTCGCGCTGGATCAGCCATGGAGAAGACCTCGTTCCCGCAATTCATTTAAAGAACACTCGTATCTCAAAGTGGATGGTTTCTGCGTTGCTGCCCACTCCAAGAAGATCCGCAGCCCCTCTCGGAACGAGAAGCGCGGTTCAAAACCAAGAGCGCCCTGGATTCTTCCAAGATCCGCGGAGTTGTGGCGGATGTCTCCATGCCGGTAAGCGCCAGTCACGGTAATCTTGCACTCAGCTTCCAAAGTACGAGCAACCTCCCTGGCGACGTCGAGAACCGTGGTGCGCTTTCCGGACCCGACATTAAGGCTCTCGACAAACTCTCCCTCTCGCTGAATGCAGCGCCAGGTCGCGTCAACGACATCATCGATAAAAACGAAGTCGCGGCTCTCCAGTCCGTCTTCAAAGATCTCGATGGTGGAACCGTCATTCGCCAGCTGGGAAAAGATTGCCAGGATGCCCGTGTAAGGATTCGACAGCGATTGGCCCGGGCCATAAACGTTTTGGTAGCGCAGCGCATAGCCCGAGGCGCCGCGTGTCCTCGCAAACATCAGTGTCATCTGCTCTTGTACATATTTTGTGAGCCCATAAAAAGAAAGCGGGCTGGGTGGCGAGGCTTCGTCCGTAGCCATAGGCGCGCACGGGACGCTGCACTGGGGACAGACCGGTTCCCATTGATTTTGGCGAAGCTGATCAATGCCGCGTGGACCTGGGTAGACGATTCCATGCTGCGGGCAACGGTATTTACCCTCGCCGTAGATAGCTCTCGAGGATGCAACGACGATCTTCTCTACTCGAGACTTACTGTCGTTAATGAGCGAGTCCATCAAGGCGGCCGTACCGCCAATGTTCACTTCCTGGTAACGGACGACTTCGTACATCGACTGCCCGGTGCCGGTCTCTGCGGCGAAATGAACAACTACGTCTCGGTTGATTAAGGCGCGTCTCAGTAGGTCGCGGTCCCGCACATCGTCACGGAAAAGCTCAACATGCCCGGCCAGATCGGAGGCAAGCTCCTGCGAGCTCGCGTGGATCTGCGGATTGAAGTTGTCGAGCACAGCGACTGTGCAGCCTTCGTGCAGCAATCGGCGCACTAAGTGTGTTCCGATAAAGCCTGCACCACCCGTGACTAGGACATTCAATTTAGGCATCCGCCTTCGTTGCAGTTATCTCTATTGCATCGCCAAGCCGAAGTGCATCCAGCACTTTGGCCGCCCAGTAACAAACTACTCTCAGAGGGCGGTTATTAATCAACCAGCCCTCTGTAGATTTCCTACCGTTGGAGCGGTTAAGCCAGATTTGCACGCTTCCCAAGATGCCACCCCAATCGGAGTTGTAGTTTACGTGTTCCACATGAAATCGATGGCGCTCAAGCAGTTGCGCAATTGTTTTCGCCGAGTATGTAAAGGGATGTACAGGGGCGCCTAGGTACCACCAGTATTGCCCAAAGAGCTTTGCGTTTAGGCTCTCAAAATTTGGAACTCCGATCAGCACTTTCCCGTCTGGCTTTAATACGCGCCGGATTTCATCCAACGTGTCCCCCGGCTGTGTCATATGCTCGAAAGAATGATTGGATCTGACATAGTCAAAATAGCTCGCCGGGAATTGCGCCTCTGCCAGAGTTCCGGCATAGATGTTCAAGCCCGCGGCAGTCTGACCTAACTGCGCAGCTGATTCATTGATTTCGACCCCGAACGTCTCCCAACCAAGATCGCGCTTTGACGCCAAAAACCATCCGCTGCCACAGCCCAAATCAAGCATGCGCCCCGCTTTGGAAAAATACGGATCTTTAGTTCCCACGCGACCACACAGAGCATTTTTGAGCAAGCGTTTCCAGGGCGCCACCTTGAAGTTGTCCTGGTAAGCATAGTAATCAGACGGATACAGACCGGCTAGTTCCATATCGGAGTACATGGGATTGAGAAACACCAGAGAGCAGCCTTCACAACGAACGATGGTAAACACACCTGGAATACCATAGTGACGGTCTCTTGCAGCAAATAGTGGCTTCTGATTCTCCCCGTTGCAAACGACACACTTAGCAACCGCATGGCTCATATCTTGACTTGTTCCCGTTTGTCAGCTGCCGGCACCCTTGTCCATTCCTGCTTTGCAAAATCATACGCCTGCTTTACGACTGCTGGTACTCCCGCCGCGACTGAATAGTCAGGAACGTCCCGAACCACAACTGAGTTTGCGCCAATCACAGCTTTGGACCCGATGCGCACACCTGGAAGAACAACCGTGCCGAACCCTAGGAATGCACCGTCTCCGATCTCCACAAATGACTCGTCGTCACGGACCCTACTCCCAATCTTGTTTGGATCGCTTACATCTTCAAAGGGATGAGTGACGTCTACAATGGCACAATTAGCCGTAATAGATACGTTAGATCCAATATGTACACGGTTGCGGCAGACTATGTGCACGTTCTGCTCGATATTGGTGTTGTCACCAATCGCAAGGCTAGGGACGCGGATACCGCTGGGAACAATCTCCAGCCGAACACCATCGCGAATGCCAACCTTTTTGCCGATTTGGATAAAGTTCGGATATAGAATGAGTAAGGGCCGTCGGATATAGGAACCATTCCCAAAGTCTGCAAACAGCAGTCGGTAAAGCAGGAATCCTTTTGCTTTATAGTAGGCCGTGCCTAGATGGTAGACCTTGTTGAGCAGGGGCTCTCGCCAAAAATGTACTATCTTTCGCAGCATTATTCAGATGGCGAACTTCAAGTTTCTTAATTTGGTACGTTCAGGTTCAATCAGTCCCCAGCGCCAAAGCAGCAAGAGTGTGGTAAATAAGACCCCGCCGAACACCACGTAACTCTCGGCTCGGGATGGAGAGATATGCAATTCAGCTAATAATGCTAGGGTAGTCACTGGAATGGCGCATAAGCAAGGACGCAAAAGACCATCCCGGATATACAGATATCTGCTCAGCTTGAAGCCGATAGTACGTGGCATGTTGTATGCGAAATTTCCAAGCACACCGATCACCGAACCGACTAGCGTACCAACCGCCACACCCACGGCTCCGAAGTAATACGCGGCGAAGAAGCTGACCAGAAGATTGGAAAATCCCTCAAACAACGGTGTCGCGATTACGAGTCTTTGTTGGCCGGTACCGATTAAGGTCATGGCGTAGGGTACGGCAGATAATCTCACGATGTTGGCAGCGACAAGCAGGCGCAACACCGTCGTCCCCCGCACTGCATAAGGAGCACCTGCCCAGACGGTAAGCAGTTGTCGCGCGCCAAGGATCAAGGGAAGGCCGCCAAGCAGGAGCAAGAAGAGTCCGTATCGGGTTGCAGTTATCATCAGTGAACCCAAGGAATCAGCGCCGCCCCTGGCGTGCTGGACAGCGGTGGACGGGATCATCACATTAAACACGGCTTGTTGCAGCCCAACCAGAAAAGTGATCAGGGTGGCCGCCACCGCATATGCCCCGACAGCCTCAAACTGGAAATGCCCCACAATCATCAAATCAAGACCGGTGACCAGCAGCATGGCAAACGACCAGATCGTCAAACTGAAACAGTAACTGAGCAACTCGTTTGCGGCCGCGCGCGACACCAGTCCGGGAGACAAGCGAAGCTTGAGCGCAGAGCCTCGGTACAGCAGAAACTGAAATGCGTAAGAAATCAGGTTCACGGCCGCTGTAGCTACAGCCATGCTGGTAAGGCTGCCCCCGCGACGCGCCACAACGACCAATAACACGGCGCTTAAGGCACGCGATGTTCCCACGGTAATGGCAGGAATTTCGTATCGCTGAAGCCCGACAAAAACGCCGTTGAACAGTGAAGCGGGAAGGCCAACCGCCAGGGAGATGCCGACAATCACTAGCGCCGCGCGCGCGTCGCCCAGCAATGCACTGGGCATCTGTCGAAACACTGCTGGCAAAATGCTCGCCGCAAGGAGGGTGCCAATGATCCCCGCTACGCCCGCGAACGTAAGTGCCGCCAACGAAGTGCTCACAATCCTGTCGCGACGATCAACATCGCCGGTTTCGTTGCAGTGAGCAACGTATCGACCCACAGCAGTTTGAATGCCGAAATCGAGGTATCCCACATAGGCGCTAATCTGCAATATCAACGACCACGCGCCGTACGCATTGGGGGACATCAGGCGCGTGAGAAACGGAGGCAGAAGGACAGCCACAAGTGCTGCCATACTGCCGCGTAGCACATTCGCGACGACGTTCTTCAAAAGGATTAACTTCTCTGTGCGCGTCATCAGCGTGAGTTCAGTTGTACAAGAGCTAGCTATTGTTGCCGTTCCGCCCATTGGAGGATCCGTGCCAATCTATTTCGTCGGCAGTGAGCCGAGATGCCGGATGCACTCGCCGCCAGAGCGACCGACCGTCATTGCGCACATTAGTTGCAAACTCGAGCGCAAACTGCTTCCATGGATTCACTTCATCCAGGTTCCTCCACCGCTCTTTGAAAATTACCCAACCGCAAGCAAAGCTGCCCGCCAGCAGGAAGCCGAGCAGTGAAATCAAAAGGCGCGGAGGGAAAGATCTCTTTTCCGGCACCTCCGCTTCATCCAGGACTTTGACGCTGGGGATGTCGCGGGCTTCCTGGACTTTGGCCATTTCATACTGTTGCGTTAACAACTCGTAAACGGTTTCCTGGATCTTCGTCTTCTGATAGAGGTCCGCATACTGGACGCCCAACAAAGGCAATTTGCGGATGGATGGATATAGCTCTGAGGAAGTTGACGCTGTATTAGGTTGCAGGCTGGCATCGCTTCCACCTAATTTGTCCAACTGTCGCTTAAGCTCCTCAATTCTTGCCTTCACGCTGCGAACCCGCACGTTTCCGCTCGAGTAGATTTGCTCCAGACCTTGAAGTTCGGCCTGCGCGGCGATCAATTGTCCTTGGAGGGTTGCGGCAGCATCGACCATAGCCCGCCCCTGCTCTTTGATATCAATGGCAGTGTTCTTGCTGGAAAATTCGCTGAACTCCTTGGATGCCTGGTCTAAATCCTGCTTCACAGATTTCAGGCGATCCTCAATGAACACCCGTTCGCGATGAGCTGCCGAGGTGTTCAACTCAGCTGAAAGCCGATTGAGTTCATCGATATAAGCTCGGGCGAGAGCAGCCGCGCGTGTAGGATCACGGTCCGTAACGGTAACGCTGATGACTCTGCTCTTGCGATCTTCTCCGATGGAGGTGCGCTCGGCGAGCTTCTTGCGAGCGTCTTGCCGGTATCGGTAACCATATACACGCATGAGATCAAAGCGATCAATCAACCCGTCCTGCACCGTGCGGCTCTGGAGTATGGAAATGAATGTAGAGCCGCTGTCGGTTGTGCCAAGGAGGTCGAGTGCACTCGTACCGAGAACACTCGTGCTCCGCGCCATGGATGCAAGCATTCCCATCCCAGAAGATTGCATGTCGGGCGGCATAATCTCGGTTGTCGATTGATATCGCTTGGGAAGAATGAAGGCCATGAGCACGGAAACGAACAAACCTAAGAGTGCAACCTTAGACACGAGAACCCTGGCGGCCCACAGCAGCCGCAAATGAGTTATGAGAGTCTCTCCGCTTGCGCTGTCCCGCATTCGGGGAGACTCGAAACCGGGCTCGAGTTGAGGTTCTGTGCCCGCTACTGATGTAGTAGTCTTCATCGACGCTTACAATCTCTAGCCTGTACCGGATACGCGATCAACCTGCAACTGAAGGTCCTCATCGTCCCACACTCCAGTGCGGCCAATAAACCAGTTGGATTGACGAGGTGAAGTTGGCCTGCCTGCCGGGCTGCAATAACGGGAAGCGCCAATTCTCATATTGGGCAGACGCGGTCAGACTGATCGTGTTTCTGAATGTCTGATTCCACTGAGCGCGAATATCGTTCAACGAACCACCTTGCAGGAACTTGCTGGAAACTCGTTGTGCACGGTAACTGAACTGCAGATTGCTGCGACTGGAGAAGGAGTAAGTTGCCCAACCTTGTCCTCCCCACCCCGCTCGCCCAATCCAGTTGCCCATAAGAATCCCGTCGTTGGTATATCCGCTTGGATATCGGAGATCGATGTAGATAAAACCAGGATTGAATTCACTGGTCAACGCCTCCCTTACACCCTCTGCCCGCAACTGCAGTTTGCGAAGGCCTGGAACCTGGGGCATGTACACGCCTGGGCTGAGCGATGGGCGACTGGAGCTTATGGGAGAGTACTCGTCCACTACCAGGGAATCCATATAAAAAGTAAGCCAGTTCCTCAGACCGGGGATTCGATAGTTGAAGTCAAAAGCTGAAAATCTCTTCCCCGGATTTGTGGCGACTTGGCTCGTATGAGAGAAGTAGGTCCGAAAAAACTCGCGAAAGGTGAATGGAATACCGGCTCCGGCAAAGACCGCGGTGAAATCCGACCCAAACTCCAGGTTTGGAGTGGGCTTGAAACTAATCTTGTTTCCATGAACAAACGGCTGATCTGATGGGTAAGGTCCGTATACCGTCGGCGGAGAATTGATCCATTGCTGGCCTGACAGCCTGCCGAGAAAGAACTCTATTCGCGCCGGCCCTAGGAGTTTCGAGATAAGGGGAATCTCAAATGGGCTCGTTGAATCCATCTTGAACATCGTGATAGGCGGGGCGTTGTTACTGAAAAGGAATGGCCCTGATCCAGTAGGGCCGAGCCATGTGCTCTGACGACCAAATGAGAATTCCACGTTCTTGTAGGTCAAGCTGACTGAACCTTCCAGCAACTCGAAACGGTGGAAGGATCCAGTATTGACCGAAAAACCGGCTGCACTAGAAGGCACCAGATCCGCGCTCGCCATTGCTTGCAGTTGCCCCGAGGTAAACGCCGCTACTGCAGGCGCCTGCTGATACTCGCCCCGCACGTAGAACGCGAAGGGCCCTGCAACGGCACTCGCAGAGGATCCAACAATCGAACTGGTTCCTTCCCCGTACGGTCGCCCGTAGTCATTCACGACCGTCTGGCCAAAGTGGTAGCCGTCGCGCAGTGGTGGGCCGGAAATGTTGGTCGCCCTCGCGTAAACTGAGTCAAGACTCGCGCCGAGGTTTGCAGCGCCATTCAGGCGGCCTGTTTCCGGCGAAAACTCCTGGGCCAGATCGCTATAAATACGTGTAGCCACCGACGACATGTCGTCCTGATCGGCGATGGCCTGCCCCGCTTCTTCGAGCATGCGCGCGCATTCCATACGCGTCCAGGGACGAATGCCCAAGAAGCCGCTCTTGATGTAACCCAATGCGATCAATCGCTCCAGGGCTGGGTAGACCCAACTGTCGAGTGGAACGTATGGCGACCCCATGTTTGCAGGATTGCGTTCTTTGTCTCCAGAAGATTCAGGCAGCAAATCTCCCCAGGAATCGCCACCAAGATCAGCATCGTGGTGGGCGCGATAGACCTGGCGGCCGAAATACCAGCCCAAGGCACTCCCTATGATTACGTCGGACGAAAAATGCTGTTGCCCTGTCACACGTGTCGCACTTACGCCGGTTGCTATACCGTATGCCAGGATTTTTGTTAGTGTCCCGGGATATTCGTGCGCCATGACACTGGCTATTGACCAAGCAATAGCAGCATGTTCCGACGGAAAGGAACTGCCTCCTTGAAAAAAGGTCCCACTTCCATTCGCTTGGTAAGGACGAGGGCGCTGCGTCGCGTTCTTGAATAGATAGGCAACCACGGTACTGTTAATGGCCGCTTCCCCGCTGAGCAGTCCTGCCTCTGACATGTGGTCATCCCCTGTGAGGTGGCCCAAAACAAATGCTCCGCCGCCAGCCGCAATCAGCGAATAAGCGCCGTAATCAGAGAAAGTCTTACTCGTCTGCACCTTGCCCAAAGGGATCTGCTTGGATATCCAACTGTCACCAGCCATAAAGGCGGCAGTAGCCCCTACAAAAGGAACAGCCCACTTCAGATCGCTCACGCGGAAATGTGCTGGTGCTGTCCAAAACGTTTGCTGATCTGTTGCTAAGTGCTTCACGAAAGGAATAATCAGCCGATTATCAGGATCTTCTCCGAGAGTATCGTCAGCCTTCGAACTCTCGCTAGGCCGAACTGCCATGTTGATTTTCGCTGCCTCACTCCCAGTCTGTGCAATATCGCTTCGATCGGCAGCGGACGCAGGACTGTTTCCTGAGTCACTATTCTGCGCCCACATAGACAGTTGCATAAGACTAAGCGCGACCGCCAAGCCCAAACTCCTCAACAAATACAGCCCACCCACGACTAGAAACTTCTCGCGACTTGGATTGCGATACCCACGGCATAGGCCAACTGCGCCGACTCTAGCGTGGTTTTCCATTTAGTGGTTCCGCTGAAGGCTTTTTCGGGAACCATCACCAGGTCCCCAGGATGAAGCGCCGCCCGGTCAACGCCGCCGCTAAATAGACCTCCTGCCCCACCCGCGACCGAGCCGTCGGCTCGAATGACGAAGACTGCCCTCTTGTTAGCTGTATTCGTGGGGCCCCCTGCCTGCTTCAGATACCAACCAGCGTCCTTGCCAGGTTTGTAAGTCACCGCGGTCGGGTTATACACAGAGCCGTCCACCATCACGAAGTTTGGCTTTTTGGGAATGTAGATCACATCGCCGGCCCGAACTTGAATGTCTGCGGCGGTCTTGGCCCAGTGCTTTACGTCTTTACTGATGTGGACCACGAGTCTGCCTGAAGGTGGCGAATCCTGCAGTTTTTGCAGTGCGGTCTGCCACTGATTCACCGCGGCCTCTTTCGCCATCTTCTGGTCTGCGTCCTGTTCTGGAATCTGGGTTAGATTGGCACCGTCGATTCGGACCTGACGAATCAGTTGCTCGCGGTTTTCTTCTTCGAGCTGACGTACCTGCTTACGTTCAAAAATAACCCCATACGGATACGCATCCGACCGGAAACCGCCAGCCCTCTGCAGGATAGAACTTAGCCTTTCACCTTCCTGGATTCCATATGTACCGGGATGCATGACTTCGCCCCGGACCGCGATGGTCGCACCTACATCGTTCCACCCTGCAACTTGCTTGATAGTGAGCACATCTCCATCGTGCAAGCGCACGTTGGTGTCAGGCTCGCCCGTCATTGCTTTTGCGATCTGGACGGTTTGCGTCTCGCCGGCAACGCTAGTTCCTTGCACCATTTCGTAACGCGTAAGATCGGCCGTATCGGTAAAGGCACCACGCTTAAAGCCTCCCGCAACACGGACCAAATCTGCCGCGGTCATCTCTTCACCCAACGGGTATTTCCCTGGACGAGCAACTTCTCCTTGAATGATGACGGTGGGAGGATCGACTTTGTTCAGATCGCGATGAATGAAGATGCGATCCTTGGGCTCCAGCAACAGGTTGTCCTTGGGATCGTTAGCCAGCGCCTTCTGAAGGTTGACGTTCAAGACCTTCAGCTTGCCGTCCTCGGTGTGTCGAAACACCTGTGCATTATCGAGTTCCGCGTCAGGAGTGGTGCCGCCCGCAAGATAGACGGCATCGCGCAGCCGTGTCACGCCGTTTGTAAGATGGTCGCCCGGATCACGCACCTCGCCACTAATGCTGACGACCGGCGGATCTTCAAAGTCGTATTTACCGAACACCCGCACAGTGTCGAAAGGCTTCAGCGTAATGTCTTGTTCTTTTCCTGCCAGAGCATCGCCTAAGTTGAAAGCCACCACGATCGGCGTGTAGTCCGGCGGCTCCAGGCGAATCACCTCTGCATGCCGGCCATACGGCTCGGGTAACAAGTCGCTGTACGAATGAATGAGGTCCGTCAGCTTCATGCCATCGTGATAGGCGTACTTGCCCGGATGGAACACGTGGCCGTCTAGATAAACCGTCTTGTCCGAATACGGCAGAATTGGCGAAATGCGGATTTTGTCGCCGTCCTGGATTTTGAAATCATTTAGTGCTTTATTGACGGCCTGCGAATCGTCGGTCTCGGGGATTTGCAGCTGCATCATAGTGTGACTTTGGTGTGCTATGACGCGCTCCACTTCGATATGACGATAGGTTCCAGAGCGCAGTACGCCTCCAGCGAGTTCCAGCGCTTCTGCAAGGCTGCCCTCGTTTCGCAATTCGTAAATGCCCGGATGCGTAACCATGCCTGCGACAGTCACTTCCGGCCCGATACCAGGGACGCGGATCGTATCGCCGGACTGGATTCTGGCGATGGCACCATTTACTCCATGCAAAAGCAGATCGTAGGCATCAACTTCCTGAACCAAGTCTTTGCCTCGGTAGAGTTGCAGATGCCTCAATGATCCCCGTGTTGTCGGGCCACCCGCGGCATACAGTGCGTTCAACGGGGTAGATAACGAACTAATGTCGTAAGGGCCAGGATTTTCAACCTCGCCGACCACATAGACTCGAACGCTGCGGATTCGCGACAGCGAAACGTCGGCCTCGACGTCATGAAACTGGGTGCGGAGCGCTGCCTGCACCAGACGCTGCACATCGCCGAGTGTTTTTCCAGCTACTTGAACGGTTCCCGCTTCCGGCAGAGCCAACCGGCCTGAAGAATCCACAACGCGCTGAAGACGCTGCGCAACACCGCCCCAGATATCGATGCTTACACCATCGCCAGGTCCGAGCACGTACTCAGGCCCGGCAGGCAAGTCCATCGGAAGTTTGTCGATGTTCCCAGTGCCATTGCGAAAAACGCTTGCGCCAAAGCGCTCCAGCATGGCGGGACGCGGCGAGACCTGGGAATACAAATCGTAAAGAGATGGCACATTCGCGTACGGATTGACTCTTCGTCGTATCTGCGGACGATCAAGATTCAAATCCTGCGCTGAAGGAAGCTGCTGATGCGGCATCTCCAGCGTAGCCTGCTGATCGAAGCTCTGGCCGCCGCCAGACGCATAATGTCCATCTGTCTGAGCACCAAACACGCCATCGCGACCTAAGTTGTAGCCAGACGAGCCAAAGTTCGGAATTCTTGACGCGCCTCGATCACGTTGCTGCGCAGCGCCGTCAACCATAGCGAAGCTGGTGGTCGCGGGAGAACTCGCCGAGAGCAGACCCGGCAATTGCTCGGGGGTAATCCGGCTCATTCTTCCGGAGTCGGCAGCCGCACCGGAATCAACTCCCATGCCGTCGTAAAGGTCCTGGTCGTTTGGAAGATTCGCCATTTCCAACTGACGCGCAGGGTTCTGGTTGTTTACCGGCGGCTGCATGCGCGGAGCAGGCGTTGAGGGCACAACTGGCTGCTGTTCAGCTGGCGCTTGGGGGTAACGAGGAACAGAGTCGTCGTGCTTCCGCCAGTACTCTTCTTCTTTATTGCTGGGTTTCAGGCCATTGTCGGCGGCATTCTGTGCCTGGGAAGGTGCAGCCGCTACTGCATACCTGCCGTTTTCCGCTCGTTCCTGCTCAATTTGCTTGCGCGTGGGTTTTGCTCGAATATAGCCGCGATCCTCGATTTCACGAGTGACTAGAACTCGAACGTTTTGATCTTCGCGCAGCAACTGGAACAGGGCTTCATCAGTTAGGTCATCCGGATCGAGAATTCGGCCCTGTTCATACGCCTTACGAACCAGCACCCGCTTGGCTTCTAGCAGCAGGCCCGGCTCCTGGCGGAGAAGGTCGATGATCTTGTCCGCCGACAGTGCCACTCGCTGCTCTGCGTCCTGTTCCGCCCTCGACTTTGCAGTCTCTGGGCGATAGGTGGGGGAGTACGGGTCTTTCGTCTGGCCGAAGCTCGAGGATACCGATGCGAGGGCAACCCCAATCAGGATCTTCAGTGCGACCTTGTCCATTTTGGAAAACGTACTCGTATTGCTCATTCGAAAACCCTCATCTTCATGCAACACCCGCTTGCACCCGGGCCCCGCGACCGAGAGGTCGAGGTGAGTGAATCAGCTCGAGGTCAGAGGCATCCACCTCAATCGTCACTGAGCGCATCAACACATCCACCGAGATTACAAAGCGATATCCGTCCTTTTTTCGGGACAAGATACCTTCCGCGCCAGCCATGGGTCCTCGCACCACGCGAACCCGCTTGCCCACCTTGAGATAGGGACAGGGCTCCGCGACCAGTTGGTTTTCCAGCCCAGTGCGCAAGGCATTAATCTCCTGCTCGGGCAAGGCAGCCAGTTCTCCGTTAAAGGTCACTATGCTGACCACTCCGGGCAACTGCAGCACCGGCAGTTTTCCGCTCGTTGCGATCCTCACGAAGACATAACTGGGGAAGAGAGCCAACTCCACTTCTTTGTTGCGATCTTTCCAGCGGCGCAGGCTTCGGTACAGAGGCAGAAATGTCTCGATTCGCCGCTCCTCCAACTGTCGCGCGACCACTTTCTCGTGGCGGGCAACCGTGTACACCGCAACCCATCGCAGGTCGGATGGAGTGGCAGTTTCTGGTGTGTTTGGCGACAAAATCGAGGTTGCAGTGGACATCGTGTGCCTACAGCTTCGCCACCTCACTTACATTCGGCTTTTGTGAGATAGCCAATGTTATGTCTTTTACTTACAGAAACTTGCAAAGCCGCAACTACCAGAAATCCGCGCTACATGACCCGCTGAAAAGACGAGTGCGTTCTTCCGCGAAGCACGTCCAGAATTCCTTGCTCAGAACTCTCAACCATTGCCGACCGAATATCGGACCAGAAGAAAACGCTGTTATCCTCGTCGGCTGCGACCGCGAGAACTTTGATCTGTGGATGGTGGGTCAGCAAATAATCACAAATCGTCGGTCGCTCCTGCGCCTTGTCGAGCCCGACGATTACGAAGTCGGGTTTCATATCGGCAACTGCTTGCGCAATCTGAGACTCATCCGCAAGGGCGCCTAACACTTCAATATCTGGTTGATCGGAAACGGTGGCGAGGACGAGATCTCGCATCAACCGCGGGCGGTTTGCTACCAACACCCGGATTTTTCGCATGGGATGCTCCAAGCAGAGAACGGCTGCTGGAATTCTTGCCGCTCAGGCGAGAAAATGTAAGAAACAATTGCGTACTGTGGCTGGATAACGACTCAGGATCGGCATTGGTACTCTCGCGTGTTATGTAGTACCAATTTTTGTGCAGATAGTACCAATTTCGTACCAATGATTTGCCGAGATGCCTCATTCGTAGTGCGAGTACGCGCCTACGTAGGTAGGAACACGGACGGTACCGCAAAGCGGGCTTATCATGAAGCAGTTGTTGAGGTTTCCATTCGGAAGTTGAACTCATCGAAAAACCAGCGGGCTACAGAGGCCCGGAAGAGCCCAAAATCCGCGAAGTTAATGGCCAGACTGGGGCAGATTGCGGATCATCCTTCCGGAGCTCCGGAGCTATGCGAGATTACGAAACTGGGCCCCGCAGTAAATAAAATCTAATTCTCTTCGAGCCTTAGATGATGTACATTAAAACCCTCAGCTACATTCGAGACATTCGGGTGCGGCAAGTTCGTGCCGAGCCAACGCTGCAGCTGCGGGGGGAGGCAGCGTAAACTCGTGGACTCTTCCCTGTTCATGAGATCGGCTGAATGTGTTGGGGTTTGTTCGATGAGTGGAGATGAAAGTAGGGCGGCAGTATTCTTGCTCGCCCAGAACCGCCTGTTACGTGAAGCGTTGTCCCGCGTCCTGGCGAATAAGAGTGATATCGCAGTTGTAGGTTCTTGCGCCGTATCACCTGATTGCTTGCAGGACATTTCAGCCGCTAGACCGGACATTCTTCTCATCGATTCCTTTACCACCAGCCGCGAACACCTGGAGTTCCTGCGCGAGGTAAAAGGAGACCTGCCTGCGGTTCGGATGATCCTGATCGGTATGGACTCGGACGGACAGAATTTCCTCCAGTTCATTCGTGAGGGGGCGATGGGATACATCGTCAAAGATGCCTCCGCGATGGAAGTGGTCGCAGCTGTACGCACCGTCGCAGACGGTGGCGCGGTCTGCTCTCCTGAACTGTGCAGTTTCCTATTCTCTTTTGCGGCCCGTCAAAATCAATTGCCGAGCTTCCACGCTCGCAGCAAGCTTGGGTTGACTACGCGCGAGCAACAACTCGTCGGGCTCATTTCGCAAGGTCTCACCAATAAGGAAATCGCTAACGAGTTACAGCTGGCCGAGAACACAGTTCGCAACCACGTGCATCGCATGCTGCGCAAACTTGGAGCGACACATCGCTTGGCGGTGGTCGATATCTGCCGCATGGAAGGAATTCCGGTTTAGTCGAGCGCGGCGCTAACCAATCCTAGCCCCAGCTAAATGGCGTGACTCGAGAGACTGTGAATTTTGTGTATCTGGCTAGTTCAAGATTCTGGTGCTTCTCTCGGGGGTGCCTAAAATCTAGTCTGCCAAATCCCACATTTGCTTTGTAATCATGGTGAGCGCGGCAGGACTCGAACCTGCGACCCATGCCTTAAAAGGACTTGCCGAACGAAAAACCAACAAGTTGGACTGAGTTGGACTGAATGTCACGAAGTGGCACGAAAGTCATGCTGGACACGGGCTTCCAACGATTCCGTCACATTCAGTCGCACTCGGTAAGGTTTGGTGGTGGGCACAAAACTGGGCACAGTTTTTCTGTCGCAATCGCGATTGTCTGAAACCCTACGATTGTCCAGGGGCAAGCCGCCCACCGGCATCTCGTGAACGTGCTTGCCGGCGTTCAGGAAAATTTAAGAAAAAATTGCCAGTCGCAGGCTCGGCGTGATCGTCCGACCCGAGAGTTCATCGGAGCATTTGCTGCACCAAAAGAGATAACCGCAGACGCCTACGAAACGCGCCTATCATTCCCTACAACAGTAGGACCTTTGCAGCAGATGCCAGCCTGTACCGAGTTAAAAACGAGCAATTCAAGATTCGAATTACGGCAGCGACCATTCTGAATTAAAGGTGTCCAAACATGATTCGCAAAACTGCTTTGCAAGTAGGTGTCGTCGCTCTATTGGCTCTCATCTTATGGAATGGGTACGTTGTCGTTAGCAACGTGAGGCACATCAGGAAAATTGCGGCGCTCACGGCCCAAAGCTCGATGATCCAGGCGGAAATTCAGGGTGTCATGAAGGATTTGACTGACATCGAAACAGGTCAGCGCGGATACTTGCTTACGGACGACCCTTCGTACCTGGAGCCCTACACCGAAGCGAAAGCAAGAATCGCAGCTGACCTTGCAAACCTTCGCGCAGGGCTCGGCTATCGAGGTGAGCGCGAACGGTCTCTTGAGTCCCAGGTCGAGACCATGGTCAGCTCAAATCAATCTGCGATCGAACAATCCATTACTTTGCGTAAACAGGGCTATCGCCACCGAGCATTCAAGTTGGTGGCTTCAAATGACGCCATGGCCTACATGGATAAGGCACGCGAGCGCCTGTCCTCGTTATCTGTGGTGGAAGGCAACCGGCTCGCCGAAATCGAAACACAGAGGAGTGCTGGCCTAGGCCAGGTGTTGAAACAAACCATCGTGGTCGATATAGCGCTGCTCGCCCTGGTCGCCAGCCTATTTGCACTTGTCCGCTATCACGGGCGAGTGCTGGAGGAGGAAGTTGCCCAGTGTGTACGACAGTTGACCTCGCACAACTTCCGGCTGGCAAGACTGATGTCTGCCCTGTCCAACGAGGCGAGTTCTAAGACCTCCGCAATCGGAGCCAATGCGCATTTAGTGCTGCAGGAATACGGGGGATTTTTGCCGCGACACGCCCACCAATGTGTTGAGCAGATTGAGGAAGCATCGACCCAACTGGAACAATTGCGACAGGATTTGATTGCCAGTTGAGTCCCATCCTTAGTCGCAGTAGCAGTCGTGCATTCAAACCAGCGAATAAAAAGCGCATGTCGCCTGATTTCGTCAATTGACAGTTTTCCGCGAGTAGAATCTCCACGCGTCAGTTGACGGGCGTGAATCTTATCGCAAGGTCAACGATTCATCACGTTCTAGTCGCAGGAGAAGAGATGATGGCAGCCCCTGATGAAAGACTCAAGGCGTTGCGAAGACTTCTTTTCCTGGCCGCTTTGATGGGTCTGGGCTATCTGTGTACACGCACGCTTCGTTTTACGAATGATTTTCTCAATATTGCTTTCGTCTGCTCGTTCTTTCTAATTCCATTTCTAGCTGCTCGGGAAGCTCTGCGGCCGGGGGGTTGGCTCAAAATTGTAACAACGATCCTTCTTGTCCCGTTACTGGCGCTCTCAATGGTGTCTCTCCTCCTCACAGTCAGCTGCTATCTTCCAGATGCCATAGGGCATGTTGAGAGGAGCCGAGAATTGGCTTGGGTCCAACAGGGGAACTATTCAGTCCATCTTCTCTGGAACGAAACCCCGGAGGAGCGCTTGGCCCGCATGGTGTTCTCTTGGAACAACGCATGCCCATTGTGCCGGGCCTATATTTGGTGAAGCCCTTGGATTATTTCGAAGGTGCAAGTCACGGGAGCCTCTCAGCAGAAGGAACCGACCCCGTAAGGCTGCACATCCCGAAAAGCAATCAAAATGAAGAAGTGAACAAGGTTTACTCGCTGAAGCGCAGGGTTTATTGGTGAAAAATCGCCATTCCGCTCATTGACCTCACACCTGCCGATCCTCGGACTGCCTAATGGCAAAGTTCGTGCTGGGTAATCATGACTCCCGAAAGATACCTCGAAGTTCAATTCATAAAGCAAATTCGGAAGGGGTACGTGAAAAATGCCGAATTGGCCCGGCAAGGAACTAACGTGCCGCTCTCCCACATGTCGCAGGACGAACATTGCATCGTGACGGTACATGACAAACAAAGACGACAACTATGGTTTACAAACCGTCGCGTGCTTCTCCAGGCGCAATCACGTGTGACCACGCGGTTCGAGTATGAGGCCGTCTCGCACGTCCATTGGATGTTTAAGAGTTTCTGGGATCGCCTTCGCACCAGTCCTGTACTGGGCTAGGTGGGCACACTGAAAAACTTCAGAATCCTGGCAGGATGGATGGTGTTACGGATGTGCCTGAGAATACAAGCACTTTAATGGTGAGCGCGGCAGGACTCGAACCTGCGACCCATGCCTTAAAAGGGCATTGCTCTACCAACTGAGCTACGCGCCCATCTTTACAAATCAAGCGTTCGCAGCAATTGGTTTCCGACGCGCCGGAATGGCAGGAAGAGGCTGCGCCAAAGATCTGTTATGCCGCTCTTGCTTTTCTTAATTGTAAGGGCAGCGTACGCGACAGTCCAGCAACGAGGTTCAGAAATGCAAGGAATCGAATTGCCCAGCTCGCCCCACATCCTTCGCATTTGCATGCTGCGCCAGTTCAGCGTCCATATGTCGCACCAAGCCGGAGAACGATAACGGTTCCCCATCCAGTTCGCCCAAGGCCAATTTCTATGGCCAGGGCCGACGCTCGTAATTTAAGAAGTAGGGAGCTTCCGAGAACTTACCGGCAAATCTTTCGGCAACGTTCAAGCGAGCGCCCGCACTCACTAACTCGCGAACGCCGTCCCGATCCACGGACTTGCTGACTGGAAGGCAACCGCCGGCCCGCGGGGAGCAGATTGCGGTAACGGGGTGTGCGGGACGCGGGCAGATTACCCTCACCCGCAAACATATCCGCTGTTCGGCGACTTAAAACCGAGTCAGGCCTTCTCGTTCGCAGCCTCGGATATCCGGAAACTCAGTCGCTGCTCACCCAACACGGGATGGATCGCGGTCAACTGCACGGTCCCGGACGCTTCTTTCGCTCGGATCCAGATCGCGCCTGTGCCTCCGATCAACGAAAACGGGTTGTCGCCGATGAGTTCGGCAGGGCCTTCGAGTTCCAGCTTGATGACATCATTGGCAAAAGGACGGATTGCGCCAAACTCATCAGTGACGCGCAACACCACCCGAGTCGAGTCAGCGCCGTCGCCGATCAGTTCGGCGTCATCTGGAGTAATGGTGAACTTCGTATCCACTCCCCTGCCCGACATTTTCTTTTCGATAACTTTCTTGCCGCCGATGTAGCCTTCGACCCGCAGGTCACCCCAGCCATGACGAAGGCCAGAGCCAGCGTCCACAGTAAAGGGCGCGTAACGCAGGTGCTGGAATTGCTGGCGATCAGGATCGGCCTCAGCAATCAGCTTGTCATTGATGTAGACCTTCAGGTGATCGCAGTTGGAGCAGAACACAGCTTTCGTGAATCCCACCGACTCATCGCCCCGTGCCCAGTGGAACGCCGGCTCAAGTACGACCTCTTCGGAGGGATCGCATTGCGACTTGTAGAAACCTGCAGCCGGTTTGGGCTCGCGGAAAATGTCGGTGACCCCGTGATAGCAAATGCGGTCGCCAGAGCCGAAATTGCCGTGCGTGTTGTAGTCAAAAGCGCACCAGCCGATGCCGCCTGCATATTGGGGATTTGAAGCCAGCTGGTCGTGAATCCGTGCATGCCGCATCGTGTGTTCTGTCAGCCGCTCGGTATTATCGATGGTCTTCGTGGGAAATGTGTGGCCCACGAATTCTGTGTTCAGATATCGCGGATGATTCGGCGGCTTCAGCGGAAATCCGAAATCGTTCATCGTGAACACGTCTTCCAGGAACTCTGATTCCTGGAAATAGCGGATACCACCGGTCTGACGCGAGGGATCAAGTTGATGCGCGGTCGCGTTGGTGCGGGTATAAAAATCATGATCATCTTTCGACTCATTAATGCGCACGCCCCATAGCACGATTGATGGATGGTTCCAGTCACGGCGAATCATGCGGCGCACATTATCAACAGAGATGTCTTTCCATGCTTGGTCCCCGATATGCTGCCAACCGGGGATTTCCTCGAGAACTAAGAGTCCCATTTCGTCGCAGGCGTCGAGGAAGTGCCGCGATTGGGGATAGTGAGAGGTCCGCACGATATTACAGTGAAACTTATTCCGAAGAATGTCGGCGTCGCGGCGCTGCACGCGGCCCGGCATCGCCTGGCCGACCCAGGGGAATGTCTGGTGACGGTCGAGTCCGCGCAGCTTGATCACCTTGCCATTCAGTTCGAATCCGTGGTCGGTGAATTCAGCTTTGCGAAAGCCAAAACGGCGGGAATCCTCGTCGAGAACTTGTGCTCCTTCCACTAGATGGACACGAATGCTGTACAGATTGCGGTCGTTGAGGTCCCAGAGCTTGATGCCGGCAAGATCCACAAGGCTGACGACGACCGAGGAGTTAGTCGTCGCGTCTGGCGAGGTCTGCCCGGTAGACTTGCGCGAAGCGGCCGCCGCAATTTTCTGACTCGCTTTCCGAATCGTCTGATTGCCATCCAGCAGTTCGACTTCAACCGAGAGAGGTTTGCGAGAGGTTGTTGCGTTCTCCAGAAAGCATTCGACGTCCACAGACGGCTTGCCGCTGAGCACGTCCTTGGGACGAACGAAGATGTTCTCGATGAATGTCTCTGGAACTACTCGCAATGCGACCTCGCGGTAAATCCCGCCAAAGGTCAAGTAGTCAATCTCATATCCAAACGGCGGAATATCCGGCCGCTCGCTCGAATCCACATCCACTGCCAAGACGTTTTCTCCGTCCCAATCGAGGTGGGGCGTCAGTTCGAACGAGAACGGCGTGTATCCCCCTTTGTACTCACCGAGGCGCGTGCCGTTGATCCACACGGTCGACGCGGTCATCACGCCTTCGAAGTCCACGAAGACACGCTTGCCCTTTGCCTCCGCCGGCAACTTAAACTGGCGCCGATATAGCGATACGAACTCATAGTCCTTCTCATCGAACCCATGCCACGGCAGGCGCTTGTTGGTATGCGGCACGACAACACGGTCGAAGCCGGAATCGTCGAAACTTTTATCGTGCCCACCCTCCACAAACTTAGGACTGAAACGCCATCCGCGATTGATCGGCAGAATCATTCGTCCGCCGGGAGTAGTCGTGCCCGCAGTTTGTCCTAGCGCACGCGGCGCCAGATGCGCTCCGGCAAGAAGGGTGCTCGTGGTGCGAATAAAATTGCGTCGGTCCATTCAGGAAGTCCTTTCAGGATCAAATGTAAGTAATGCCCAGCTGTACGAATGATTACGAAATCCAGGAAAGCATCTGCTTCATAGTCGTTGGATCGCTCGACTCGGTCCCGCGCGGCACCGTGGGCCCGATGAGAACCGCGGTGTTATGCCCTTCGAACCACGCCAGGAACGATGACTTCTCGCCCCCCGGCAGCCGCTGCTGGTTGATCCAGTTGTAGTAAGCCCCCATGTCCGCGTCGACGAGCGAGCCAACAGGATCCAATTCAGGGCGCTCTGCATTCGGCGCAAGCATTTCACTCATCGGCTTCTGGCGCTGCCTGGGCGCGAACCGTACTAATAAGGTGACAGGCTGGGCACGCCGCAGCGCCTCCCGCGCCGCCCATTGCGCAAAGCTGGTGCTGAAGATCTGCGTGCCCGATCCTTCCGTCAGCACTTTCACCTGGAACCGCGCCAGAACCGGATCGCTGGAAGTCATGCCGAGATCAGCCGGGCGCAACTCCGCCATCACCGTTCGCAGCATCTCCGGTCCCATGCCGGGCTTGGTCAGTTCCGAGTGCATTTTCTGAAGGAGCGCGTTCCGGACCGGTTCAAGCCGCTCATAGGAGACTCCTGTAATCGTCTTGTCGTAGGCCCCGGGCTCGCCACCGTCTATGTACCAGTGGAGATAGTCTCCGCCATGCTTCTTTGCGCGCTCCGCAACCGCGTCCAGCAGTACATCGAGCCCATTTTCTGGATTCACCTTGGAGAAGTAAGCCCCGTGCGGACGCAGCTTACGAAACAGCGGCTCACTGTAAGAATCGACTCCCTCGCCGATAACCGCAATGCCGAGTCTTGGAATCACCGGCTCTTGCGGCGGGACTGCAGCGTTGAGACGATCGGCATAACTTGTCGCCGCCGCTCGGAATGCATCGAGTTGGTGGGTCGCCCAAAGATGCGCCGATAGCTGTTCCACGAATTGCGCAGGCAAATTAATCCAGTCGAAATGTTCGAGCTTTGAGGACGTACTGATGGAAGCGAAGCCCTGCATCCACTGCTTTCGATCGTCCGTCGAAAGCTTTGCGAGGTTATTCAGCTCTTTTTCCAGTGCCCTCCGCTCCGCGGGAAATTTGTAGTCGTATTCGATCAACTCACGGAGCAGCCCCGGCACAAAGCTCAAAGGCAGATCCCGCAGGGTTTCCACGTATTCTCTCGCCAGCGCCTTCGAGCCTGGTGGGTATGCGCTGAACTGCTCGGCTTTGAGTTCACTCGGCAGCATTAAGCAATTTCCTGTATCGGCTTCCCTTGCGAATAGTTCGCCGAAAAACCAAAGATCGATCCGATCGTAGGGACCAGATCCGTCGAATCTACCGGCCGATCGTGAACTACGCCTTCGCGGATGCCAGGCCCGAGCGCCATTAGCCAGGTGGTGCGCGAAAGCGGATCGCCAGTACGGTGGTGCTGAAACCCATTGCCCCCAGGATCGCCGTCGGCATCGCGCCCGAAATCCGGCAGGACCAGTAGCGTCGTCTTGCCTGCATATTCCGGCTCACTCTCGATCATCTTCCACACTTCCGTGCACAACCGGTCGGTACGGCGTATTCCTTCGACGTACAACGAGTACGTTCCCGCGTGAGCGATGTCGATGTCATGCATCGTGATCCACAGCAGGCTAGGCGCGACTTGCCGCATTAATTGACGCGCGATGTAGACCGACAACTCGTCCGGGCTGGAAAGCGTGCGCGCGTGGGCTTTGAAGTCGGTTACGGAGAGCTTGAGCAAGTCCTCGAGTTGTTGCAGTTCAACCTCGCCGCCACCCGCCAACTCGGGCGTGAAATACGGTGTCTCGTAATTGTCGCGCAGCAAGTGTTCGTAATCGGTATGGCCGCTGGACATCGCTGCAGTCAGCAGATGCTTGGGCAGAATCACGCGCGCTCCCAAGCCCATTCCATACGAGCGATGGCTACTTTCACCGATTCGATTGAACCCGTTGCTGGGAGCTACAACCCAAGTGTCGGACGAGGGTCGCTTCAGGTCCTTGCGGTAGTACTCGAATACGGTCGGATTTTCCGGAGCAACCGAAGCGAAGTTATTGAAGGTCTCGTAGGCTCCTGTGGCCAGACTTGCGGTGGCGACATAGTGTCCGAGAATGCCATGGTTGACCACCTGCGTAAAGAAACTCGCGCGCGGAATAAGATCGCGCAGCATGTTAGGGACGTTCTCCTGGCCTTCAGGCGCAAACGTTTCCTGATCCCGCGCTCCCCCGCCGAACGTGATCACCACAACTTTTTTGTTGCGTGGAAGAGAGGCTGCTCGTGCCAGCGGCGAACGCAACAGCGTCGAGCCAAGAGCGACGCCAGTCGCATCGCGCAAGAACTCGCGACGCGTGCGCGCAATCTGATCGCTGAGTGTCTCCAAACGCCTCATTGCTTGCCTTCCGCATCACTCTTCTTTTCGGAAATGACAAATTGACGAACATCGGCCCGCTGCCGCTCCAAGTCCGCAAGATGTTGCGCCCGCAGCTTCTGGTAAATCATCAACTGTTGCTGCGCCTCGTCCTTTCGGCCTAAATGCACGTAAGCCTGTCCCAACCGATAATGCGCATCCGCCAAATCGCCGTTCAAGGCAATCGCACGCTCGTACTCCGGCACCGCGGTCTCGTATTTCTTCTGGTCTGAGTAAAGATTCCCCAGTTGCAGGTGTGCTTCCGGAAACTTTGGGTCAAGTTCTACGGATTTCTTCAGCAAAGACTCGATCTGCTGAAAGTCGATGCTGGCATCCTGCGCCCGCCGCCCCTTCCAGACGCTCATCGCGTAATAATAAGGAGCCTTGGCGTTCTGAGGCTGCAACTCCATGAATCGACGGAAATGCTGAATAACGTCATCCGCCTGCCCGGGCGAGCTGTCATAAGCCTTGGAGAGAAAGTAGTAGCAGTTCGAATCGGAGGGGCTCAAATCCGCGCCACGCAGCAGCGCTTTAACTGCCCGATCGTAGTTCCCCCGCGAATACAGAGCCATGCCAAGTCCAATGATCAAACGCGGCGAATTAGGATAGCGTTCAACGGCACGCTGAAACAGGTCGACAGCCGGATCGAGCGTACGGTGCAGCAACAATTCGCTTGCCCAATCGAAAAGGTTGCTTTCGCTCGGGTCCATGTGCGCAGCAGTTTCATATTCGTGCTCGGCAGCCAGGAAGTGCTGGCTCTTTTCCTCAATATCACCCAGCAGGTTGTGCAACTCAGCGGTGTCTCGCCGTGCGAGGAGATCTTGCGCAACGCGCTTTGCCGAGGCATTCTGGCCTATCTCCTGGTACGCGAGCGCGAGATTGTAGCCGTTGTCGTATGCATCCGGCTTGATCTCGTATGCCTTTTCGAGAGGAGCGATCGCCTGCGGTAATTTCCCGGCAGCGAGATAAAATTCGCCTAGATTGTGATTAGTATCGTAGCTCGATGGCTCCAGTGCCTGAGCTTTCTTGAATTCCGCTTCGGCCGGCGCGAGTTGGTGCAGCTTGACGAGATTTGTTGCGAGGTTGGTTCGCGCCGCAGCCGAGTTGGGATTCAAGTGCGCCGCTTTCTGCAGGTGCCCGTTGGCGTCCTGCTCGCGGCCCTGTGAGGAGTAGACCATGCCCAGCAACTCGTGAACATCGAAGCTTTCCGGGAGTTGACGCACAAGCCCCTCGAGTCGCGCGGCCGCCTCGTTGAGGTGGTTGGAATCGTACAACTCGACTGCTTCCTGAAACTTCTGCTGAAGTTGCTGCTTCTGATCAATCTCCGCGCCCAGAGCGGGCGGCAATGCCCAGAGAGGGATCGTGCAAAGCCAAATCAACCGGGAGATCACAGCAACCGTATGTTAGCACCTGCTCAAGTTGTTAGTTGCTAGTTCCAAGCGCTCTACTCGACTGGCATAAGAACTGGAAACTGCGAACTTGCTACTCGCACTGGCTACTTGAAGCTCCCGGCGCGGCCGCAGCCAGGCCGGGAGTTCCGAGTTTAGAAGTACAACTTCAGAGCGAACTGGATCTCACGCGGATCTAAAGGATTGTCGCGCGTAGAACCAATTTCGCCGAAGGTACTGTTGTTGAAGTTGGTGGAACCGGATACAGCATTCACGCCGTTGCCGCCGAACCCAGGATAGTTGAAGTTCGGATGATTGAGGATGTTGAAGAACTCAGACCTGAATTCCAGCCTCATGCGCTCTGTCAATTGGAAGTTCTTAAACAACGACAAATCCCAACGATAGAATGCCGGACCTGCAATCTGAGAGGGCTGGTTTCCGCCCAGTATACCGGCCGGAGTAGTTTCCACAACGCAACCGACTGGTGTGCCTGGGCTTCCGACTTCGCAGGGCTGTGCAAACGCCGCTGCATTAAGCATGGCCGGGTTGCCATCCGGGTTGATATGGATGGAGGTTCTGGGATTCTTCCCGGGCAGGACAAACGCGTAGCAACTGCTTCCGGCCGCAGTTGCAGATGGGCAGTCAATCTTGAACGGTTGACCTCCTTGCATGGTCGCAGCCCATACAATCGCCCAGCCACCAATTACCGCATTCTTTGCGCCACTGGCATCGTTCATATACTGCTTACCTTTGCCGAATGGCAGTTCATAGCCCCCGCTGAAGTGGAGCACGTTTCGAATATCGAAGTTCGCCAATCCGTAGTCAGCGTGGATTCCGACACCCGGAACGTAAGGAGCGCGGTAACCATTTCCAGAGAATCCGTTCAGGAGATCCAATGCGTCAGAACGTACCTTGGAATACGTATACGCCAGGAGGAAGTTCAGGCCGTTGCTGAACTTCTTCTGCACATTTGTTTGCAGGCCATGGTAGTAGCTGCTGCCCCAAGTTGCCGCATAGCTCGCGTTCTGTGCAAACAAGGGCCATTGCAAACCACCTTGGGAAGACGGCAGTGCGCTCACTCCGGTGAGCGTGGTATTGGGCGGTAATATGGCGGTTGGCCGATTCGATCCTGGGAACACCTCCAGGTGACGTCCCAACGTAGTCACATATCCTGCCTGAACTGATAGCGATGGACGGAGTTGGTATTGCAATGTAAAGTTCCCGCCCATTGAGTAGGGTGTTTTGTAATCGAATTGAATGCCGCGCAGTTGCAGTCCGGTTGCATTCACCAAGAGTGGATCTAGGGGAATGCAGCTGAAACCGGTTTCCAGAGTTGGTCCCCCTGTCGGGGTTGCCGTCGCGCACCCAGCAAAATCATTGATCGGCGTGGCGTCGTTCTTTTGCTGGAACTGGAACGAGAACTGGAATGGATAGTTCTCGCCAAGATTGGGCGAGTACCCCCTGTTCTCGAATCCGTTGTAGAAAATGCCAAATCCGCCACGAGCAACGAACTTCGGCGTCACTTGATATGCAAAGCCGAACCGGGGTGCGAAATTTGTCTTTTGCGAATTCCCCAAGCCCTTGCCGTACTTGTTCGTAATTGCCAGCGCTATTCCCTGTGATGCCAATTGACTGGTAAAGCTTGGCGACAGTTGATTGGCCAAGGAACTCTGGGGAATGATGTACATGGGCGAACCGGTCGGGGGACCGAAAGGCACAAAATTCGCCTGCTTAGCATAGTGGTCATAAACCAATCCGAAGAAGTCCCACCGCAAACCTAGATTCAGGGTAAGTTTGGACGAGACTTTCCAGTCATCTTGGACGTAGGTTCCCCAGTAGTTCTTACCGTTATCGGAGAGTGAAATGTTCGACGCAAACTCATTGTTCGGCCCGCCTACGTAGTCGATCGTTCCCGGCGCGGTTGCCGCAGTCGGAGTCAACAGGAATTGGGCCCGGCCAGTATTACCGCCACCCACGTTTGGAACATCGGTGTAAGTGCCATCGAAATTAAACTGCCCACGAGACCACGGCGGCTGCAGCGTGGAAAACTTCACATGCTGCTGCTCGAAACCCATCTTGAACGTGTGTTTTCCGTAAATCTTAGTGAAATCGTCCGTGACCTGAATGGTCGAGCTAACTTCATCGGAGGGCAAGAAGGAATTGCCACCCAACGTTTGTAAGCCATTGATGCCAAACGCCGGAAGGCCTCCGTTCTCTTTTGCCTGCGGAATACCCAGAATGCCGAAACTCCCCGGAAGATCGCTTAAGTTATTCGACTCCGGAATATTTCGGGTGGTGTGCAGGTAATTGAGACCGACTCGCGCAACGTTGATGGTAGTGGGCGAAAAGGTGTGGTTCCACACTAGCGCACTATGCTGCGAGCTCGCGGTTTGGTTTCCTTGGAAAAATCCGCCGCCATCAGCAACGCCTCCAAAAATGCTGGGAATCAATTCCGGCTTGTCGTCGTAGCTGAAACTGAAATAGAGCTGATCTTTCTGCGTGAAATCCAAGTCCAGGCGCACATCAAACTGCTTCTCGTTCTGCACGAGTACCGGCGAATTCGCATAGTTATTGAACAGGCTACCGTTGGTCGGAAGCGGATAAAGGTTCAGGAGAGCAACCGCATTGGGATCCAGCCGGTTGGTGGGAATAATGTTGCCGGGGAATGGATCGCGAACAAAGCCTGAACCTGCTGGCCGCGTGGTCGCAGGATCAAAAATCGTTCCTTTAGGGAAAACCCTTCCGAGTGCGTCTGTGCTCGTCCCAGATTGCCCTGTGATCAGGTCACTGAAGTCAGTAAATCCGCTATTTCGCTCGGCTAATGTCGGCACTGACCCAATTTGCGGCTGGCCTTGGCGAAGCCGCCAGATCTGTAGGTCGCCAAAGAAAAATACTTTGTTCTTGAGCACCGGTCCGCCTAGTGTTCCGCCAAACTGATTCCAGCGCAATTCACCTTTTTTAGCTGGGGTGCAAGCACCGGCAGTGCAGTTGTGCTCGAAGAAGTCTCGCGCATCCAGCTTGTCGTTGCGGAAAAACTCCCAGACATCTCCGTGGAAGTTATTGGTTCCGGACTTGAGCGTAGCGTTCAGCACCGCGGCTCCGGAGCGGCCGTATTCGGCGCTGAAATCCGTGGTCTGTACTTTGAATTCCTGAATGGCGTCCACTGGCGGCAGCACAACATAGTTCGTGCCGTTGAGGAAGTCGACAGTGTCGGAATTGTTGTCAATTCCGTCGAGCATGTAATTGTTCTGCGCGGGACGAAAGCCGTTTGCGGAGAATGCGCCGGAAGCCGCATTGCCGCGGGTGTCGGACTGTGGCGAATTTACGCCTTGCACCAGTTGCGCCAGGAATGTGAAATTGCGGCCGTTCAAAGGCAGGTCGTTAACGCTCCGTTCGTCCACGACCTGACCAACGGAAGCATCCTGAGTCTGCAGTACCGGTGTTGCAGCTGTGACTTCAACGGTCTCAGTCTGGCTTCCAGGCTTAAGGCTGAAGTTCAGACCCACGTTCGTCCCGATATCGACTTTCACGCCAGTTTGCGTGGTGGTCTGAAATCCCTGCGATACCGCTTCAACCTTGTAGGTGCCGACACGGACTGGTGAAAACTTGTAGACTCCGTCCGCACCAGTGGTGGTGCTAAGCGTCGCACCGGTGCCCGCGTTGGTTAACGTAACCTTCGCGCCAGAAATGACCGCGCCAGAAGCATCCGCCACTGTGCCGGTAATTGAGCCTGTATCGACCTGGGCGTTGACGACTGTAAGCCCGAGGACCGCCACGGCAAACATCATCGCGAAGAAATTCCGCAGAACCTGAGAACTGCTTTGCCTCATTTACGTTCTCCTAGTCGCTGGAGTCCAAGGGGCCAGCGCTTCTGTTGCTGACAAATCTCTGTTGCATGCAAATACACAAACCCGCAGCCTGCGCCGCGAGCACAGAAGAAAATCAGACTAGGCTGTTCGCTTTTTTGAGCGGATCAGCCACCTCCGTAAGCAAGACTGCAAAAACCCGAAGTTCAACCCAAATTCCATGTACATTAAGCGATTAACGTTAATCGGTTAACGTTAACCGTTTAACCCAGTGTGCTGGATTTGACCACGCACACGAAATCATTGTCAAGATTTTTTTCGGAACTGTGCTACACTCCAGCGCAATCGTGAGTTGCGTTCGCACGATTAAAACGCAGGAATAGCAAGGAAATCGATTTTCTAATCGCAAATGACTGTAACGATTCGCGATGTAGCGAACGCGGCGGGCGTCTCGACCGCAACCGTTTCGAATGTGTTGAACAAAACGGGGAAGGTCGGACCCAAGACGCAAAAGCACGTGCTCTCGACCGTAAAACGCCTCGGGTATGTACCCGACGTTCATGCACGGCGTCTTGCGTCCAATAATCGCCGAACTCTCGGAATCATCGTTTCCGACATTGAGAACCCATTCTTTCCGGAAATCATCAAGAGCTTCGAAACGCGGGCGCGCGAACTCGGATACGACGCCATTCTGGGCGACACCAACTACGAACCGCGACGAACGCAAGAAGCGGCTGAGCGCATGATGGAACACAAGGTCGGTGGCGTCGCCATCATGACCTCGGAAATCAGTATGCAACTGATCCACGAGCTCGCGGAACGGCGAATTGCAGTCACCTTCCTGGACCTCGCGCCCGCCCGGCGCTATATGAGCAATTTGCGGATCGACTACGCTTCAGGAATCGAACAAATCTTGCGCCACCTCCGCGGCAACGGTCATCGGCACATCGCATTTATCGCAGGACGCGAGGGACTCAAATCCAACATGGTCCGAGAAGAAGCTTACGAGCGCACCATGCGTGAACTCGGCCTGAAATCAGGCCCGATTCTGCGCGGCGATTTGCGCTTTGAAGGTGGTCTTCAGGCCGGGATTACGATCGCAAAATTGAAGCCGCGGCCAACGGCGGTTGTGGCGGTCAATGACTTGACTGCGATCGGGGTGATCAAGGGTCTGCTGCAGTGCGGCTGCCGAGTTCCCGAAGACGTATCGGTGACCGGGTTTGACCGGACCCGACTGGCGGAATATTTCAACCCTTCGCTCACAACTGTGGATGTCCATCGGGACCTGCTGGGAAGAATGGCGGCCGACGCGTTGCACGAACTTTCCACTTCGAAGGACGCGACCGGCAAAGACTATTGTATCGACGCTGAACTCGTCGTCGGCGCTTCGTCCGGTCCAGTTCCGAAATACAACTGATACACTTGCCGCAGCTGTTCACGCGCAATCGGCAGATGTTGAAACATCCCTTCAGAAAAGGCTTATCGCGCCGTTCCCTGCTTCGGTCACTGTCATTGGCGCCCGCAGTTTTTATACCTGCTCCTCTTCGGCTGTTGGGATCTGTGCACCCCGATTTGCAGCGTGTCTCACACTTATTCGACTTCACTGATTTTCGGATTACGCCTCACTACCCGACCCAATCTCCAGTAGACGACGTGGCACGACTGGCTACTCCAGGCACTGACGCATTCGTCAACGAGAAATATGCAGTCGAGATTGAACGAATTTTGGAGTCATGGGCAACGGAACTCCAGCGTGGAATGTCTGCCACCCGAAGCCTGAATAGCGTCTGCGAGGCGTTCGTGCAAGGCTCCGACTTCACTGAGTTCAGCGAACGAAAGGTCCGCGATCAAGGCGGAATAGGTGTTGTCTCGAGGACATTTGTGAGCACAAGTCAAATTCCACGTGAGCGGTTCGCGGAAAATTTTCAGAAGTATCTTGCTCCGTTGCTCTCGCTGAAGACGGCGGACTTCCAGATCATAGCGATTCAGCAAAAGCAATCCACGCCTTTACGAGTGGAAGCTCAAGTTCGCTACACACTCATCGGTGAAACCGGTGTTGGTGGCTTAGAACAGCGGATCGGGACGTGGAAGACCGAATGGGTGCGGCAAGCTGACGACACCTGGCGTATTACAAAATGGATGGCGGCAGCTGAAACCGTGAGTCGCGCTAAGCAGCCGCTGTTCACGGATGTCACCGGGGAAGCGTTCGCCGCGGTTGGTTCTTACCATGAACAAATGCTGCGCGGCGCCGACCACTGGCGTACTGTTCTTGATGGTGCCGTCGGAGTTGATGTCTACGGCAATCAAGGAATCGCCGTCGGGGATTTCGACGGCGATGGCTTCGACGATATTTATGTGTGCCAACCGTCAGGCCTTCCTAACCGACTCTACCGCAATCGCGGTGACGGAACGTTTGAGGACGTGACCCAGCGCGCCGGAGTGGATGTCCTCGACGCGACATCCTGCGCGCTCTTCGCGGATTTCGAAAACCGCGGTCACCAGGATTTACTCGTCGTGACTCATGCAGGCCCTCTGCTCTTCGTGAACAATGGCAAAGGCGGATTTGCTTTGAAGCAAAATGCCTTCCACTTTGCGCACTCGCCACAGGGCACGTTCACTCATGCTGCGATTGCTGATTTCGATCATGACGGTCGCCTCGACATTTACTTTTGCCTCTACAACTACTACGCCGGCTTGGACGAGTATCGCTATCCCTCTCCCTATTTCGACGCTCGCAATGGGCCTTCCAACTTCCTCTTTCGCAATCAGGGAAATTGGATGTTTAACGATTACACCGAGGCGGCAGGCCTAAACGTCGACAACAATCGCTACAGTTTCGCGTGCGCATGGGGCGACTGCAATGGCAACGGCTGGCCCGATCTGTACGTGGCCAATGATTTCGGTCGCAGCAATCTGTATCGAAACAACGGCGATGGCACCTTCAATTCGATTGCCCCCGAGGCGAATGTGGAAGATGTCGGTGCCGGGATGAGTGCCTGCTGGCTGGATTGCGACGGCGACGGACAGCAGGATATCTACGTCGCGAACATGTGGTCCGCCGCGGGCCTTCGTGTTTCAGCCCAGGATAATTTTCATCCTGGTGATTCTGAACAAATTCGCGAGTTGTATCGCAGGCATGCTCGCGGAAATTCGCTTTACAGAAACCTTGGAAGCGGGAAGTATCGCAATGTGGCTAATGAGACCGGGGCCGAGTACGGTGGCTGGGCTTGGTCTTCCGATTCCTGCGACTTCGACCACGATGGGCACCCCGACATTTACATCGCAAACGGATATATCTCCGGTGATGAGCAAGTGGATCTCGCCAGTTTCTTCTGGCGGCAAGTTGTCGGCAACTCTCCCGCGCATCTCTCACCGTCTGCGAACTATGAGCATGGTTGGAATGCTATTAACGAGATGATTCGTTCGGACCGCACCTGGAGCGGACAAGAACGGAATGTGTTGTATTGCAACAATGGCGACGGCACGTTTTCTGACATCTCTGGAATCAGTGGCATTGATTTTCCTGACGACAGCCGCGCATTCGCTCTGGCTGATTTTGACCACGACGGCCGCGCAGAAATCGTGCTCAAAAATCGAAATACGCCTCAATTGCGTCTGCTGCGCAACACCATGCCGGCGATCGGCAATGCCATCGCAATTCAACTTCGGGGAATAAAAAGCAACCGTGACGCGATCGGCGCCGCCGTCACAGTCGAAGCTGATGGCCACAAGCAAACTAAATATCTCCAGGCCGGTTCCGGCTTTCTGTCGCATCACACCAAAGAAGTCTTCTTCGGACTCGGAGATGCGACCGGTCCGGTCAAGGCCACAATCCAGTGGCCAAGTGGTGTTTCACAGGAAGTGCCGCGCATCCCGGTGAATCATCGTGTTGCAGTCGAGGAAGGCTCCAGTGAACTGCGCGTTACAGCGTTCACGACTTCTCCACTCAAGAGCAAAGGGGTTCCTCAATCACCGCCGGAAAAGGAACCGGAGGTCACTGAAACTTGGCTTCTGCAGCCGCTTCCCGCACCGGGCTTTACTTTGTCAGACTCTACCGGCAACAACTGGGACTTGCATTCCGTGCAGGACGTCAAATTGTTGATGTTCTTTGCGACGCGCTCAGATGCCTCTCGATCTCAACTCACTTCCTTTGGAAAATACAAGAACATTGCTTCCATGCCTAAGCTCCTTGCCGTGTGTGTGGATGAGGCACCCGATCAATCTGCGATGCGCGCTCTCGCCAGCGCTGGGGCTGTAAAATTCCCTTTCCTTATCAGTACCCCTGAGATAACGGGGATCTACAACATCGTTTTCCGATACTTGTTCGATCGCCATCGCGATCTCGGAGTGCCCACATCGTTTCTTATCGATGGCGATGGCATGATTGTGAAGGTCTACCAGGGAGTCGTGGAACCGGAGCACGTTGCCGCTGATTCACGGCGCATCCCGCGAAATACTGCAGATCGCCAACGACAAGGACTTCCGTTCCCCGGCACGCTCCACCTAGGCAGTTTCCAGCGTAACGACTTCACTTATGGGGTTGCATTCTTCCAGCGCGGATATCTGGAAGCTGCGACGGAAGCATTTAAGCAGGTGATCGCTGCCAAGCCCGACGATGCCGAGGCACATTACAACCTTGGAACCCTCTACCTGCAAAGAAATGACGTTTCTACCGCTCAAATTGAATTGACTAAGGCAGTGGAACTGAAGCCAAGCCATGCTCAGGCATGGAACAACCTGGGAATGATTGCTGCGCAGGAAGGCCGCACCGACGAAGCGATTCGAGATTTTCAGAAATGCCTGGACATCAGCCCTGACTACGCCACCGGCTTGCTCAATCTTGGAAATCTTTATCGACGCGAAAAGCAGCTTTCTGCAGCTGAACAACTCCTTACCCGCGCTCAAAAAACCGACCCCGAGAATCCCGAAGTGAATTACAGCCTCGCTATGCTGTATGCGCAGCAGAACCAAATCCAAAATGCTGAGTCGAGCTTTGATCGTGCTCTGGAACTCAGGCCGGATTACCCGGACGCCCTAAACAATTACGGCGTCCTGCTGGTCCGCGAACAGCGTTACGCCGATGCGGAGGACAAGTTTCGTTCCTGCATTCAATCAAATCCCAATTTCGACCAAGCGTACGTGAATCTCGCCCGGCTTTATGCACTCCTGAATAAAAAGAACGAAGCGCGAGAAGTTCTGCAATCGTTGTTGCGTCTTCAGCCGGCACACGCCGTCGCCCAAGAGATGCTGAAAGTGCTACAGTGAGGCAATCATCCTCGATGTCTCTGGTTGCCCAACATCCCCGCCTGTTTCTGCTTGCTTTCGTGTGTTCCGCTTTCATCACCAGCTATGCGATGCAAGGTACGCAGCCACACAGGAAAGCTGCCGCTGAGACAGAGTCGTCCGAGTTTGCTCAGGCGCAAGCCTTGCTGGAACAGGGCCGCACGGGGGAAGCGAAGGCCTCTGTTGTCGAGTATCTGAAAGGTCATCCGGCGAACGTTGAAGGCTATAACCTGCTCGGGATCGTCTGCGGTACAGCGCATGACTATGAGGGAGCTCTCGATGCATTTCAGCACGCACTGAAATTGGCCCCTGGCTCAACGAAGTCCCACAACAATCTGGGGAATCTGTACGCCGCAGCTGGGAAGCTCGATCTCGCGGAGAAGGAATTCCGAAAAACTCTTGCTGTTGCGCCATCAGACAGTCAGGCTAACAACAGTCTCGCGCTGCTAATGATGACTTCCGGCAAGCCCTCGACTGCCATCTCACTGTTGCAGCGTGTTCATCCGGCTACGCTGGAATCCAGGATGAATTTGGTTCGTGCCTACCTTCGGGCCGGACGGACATCAGAAGGATTGAAGCTCGCGAACACTATTTCTGCGCAGGACTCGCGCGACCTGCAACGCCACTTCACTCTTGGACTGCTCTTAGCTGAAGAGAAGCAATACAAGCCTGCCGAGTTGGAACTCCAAAAAGCAAACGCTCTCAAGCCAGAAACCTTTGAGATCCTTCACAACCTGGGGCAGGTCTATCTCCGCGCGAACGACTCTGCCAAGGCCGAACTGGTGTTGAACCGCGCTTTGAAATTGAAGCCCGACTCGGCAGAGACCATGTACCTGCTGGCGCAGGCTCTCAACGACGAGTCACGCCCCGTCGATGCCCTCGATCTGCTGGCTCGCGCTCACAAACTCGCGCCCGAGAACACCGATGTCATTTTCCTGCTAGCGCGGATCAGCATGGCACAGAATTTCTTCGAAGACGCGATTCCGCTCCTCGAATCTGGTTTGAAAATCGCGCCTCAACGTTCTGATCTCATGGCGTCGCTGGGTGAGAGTTATTTCATGTCCGGCAAAGCCGAGAAGGCCATTGATGAATTTAAGAAGCTGATCGAGTTAGAACCTTCGGCGCGCTCCTATACCTTCATGGGTTTGTCCTATCGGCATCTTGGCCGTTTTGACGAGGCCCGCAAGTATTTCGAAGAGGGCCTCAAACTCGACCCGAAGAATGCTGCCTGCCTATTCAATCTCGGCTTTATTGAGGAACGCCAGGGAAACACCGCTGCTGCCGATAGCAAATTCCAACAGGCCCTTCGCTCTAATCCGGATTTCTCAGATGCGCTCCTGGAGCTCGCGAACCTTCGTACAAAAGACAAAAAATTCGCGGAGGCCGCCGAGCTACTTCGGCGCTACGTGAAGGTGAGCCACGATCCTGCGCCAGGCTATTACAAGCTCGCGATGGTAGAACGAAGCCTGCATCAGATGGATGCAGCGCAACGCGATCTGCAGGTGTTCCAGACGCTTTCGAAAAATGCGAATACCGGGCCGTATCCCTACCAACACTTGTTCGATTATCTGGACAATCGCACCAAGCTGTCGGCCAGAGAGCGCACTCAACTCGACGTCACTGAGTTGCAGGCGCAGATGAAGAAGAATCCTGGCCAGCCGCAGGATTTGTACTTGCTGGCGCAGGCGTATCTGAAATTAGGACAGCGCGATCAGGCCATGCAGGCCGTGTCACAGCTCGATCAGATCAGCAACGACGATTACCGCACTCAGACCGGCGTTGGTGTTCTCCTGGCGCAGTACCATTTATACGATCCCGCGATCGCACATTTTCAGAATGCGTTGCGCACCAACTCCGATTCCGACGAAATCAAGTTTGATCTCGCCAACGCTTACTTCCGCAAAGGGATGTATTCCGAAGCGTTGCAGACAGTCCAGACGCTTTCCGCCTCCGGACAGCAGGACGACACCTCTCTGTCGTTGCTCGGCGACATTTATGCTCACCTCGGCGATGCCGCTAAGAGCATGGAGATTTTCCGCGATGCCATCGCGCGCAATCCCGATAACGACCAGTACTACTTGTCGCTGATGTTGATTCAGCTGCGTGCCGGTGATCTGCCGGGTGCGGAGGAAACTCTCAAGAAAGGTCTGGCGCGTATTCCGGCTTCTGGGAAAATGCAGTGGGGACTCGGGCTGATTTCAGCCCTGCAAGGCAATACCACGCAAGCTGCCCAGCAACTGGAACGCGCCGTCGACTTGCTTCCCGAGTGGGCGGGCAGTTATTCAACGCTGGGCGTTTTCTATTACCAAACAGGGCAAATCGAACGAGCTCGCGAGGTACTCGATCGCTTCAAAGGAAGCAATGCGGGTGGGTTGGACGTGCAGCGGATCGAACAGGCTTTGGCGCAGTCGCCCGCTAGTTCTTCCTCGCCAACTCAGCCTCTGTCCAACGAAGCACGGCAACAGTTGCTTCAGTTTGCCCTGGTGATCGCCGATCGCACGCTTTGAGCCACGCTGGCTAACTGCGCTAGAATGCGGAAAAGTTGTTCACCATCACGCTTCCAAACAAGACAGGATCGTTCCCGTCCGGCGAATGAGCAGACGCGCGCAACAAACCGGCAGCCACACTCTCGTATGCACATTGGCTCTTGCTCTTTGTGTTGTCGATTTCTCGTGTTTCCTTGACGCTCAGCAGGCGCCATCAAAACCCGCGAATCCACACCTGCCGGTTCAGTACACCGACGTTCGGGCAGCCGCGGGCATCACCTTTCAGCAGGATTCCACTCAGACGGACGAGAAGTACTATCTCGAAACCATGGGCACAGGTGTCGCCTGGCTCGACTATGACGAGGACGGTCTCATGGATTTGTTCTTCGTGCAGTCGGCTGCGACTGATATCTACAAGCCTTCCCATCCTCTGCGCTGCGCGCTGTATCACAACAATGGTGACGGCACGTTCACCGATGTCACCGAGAAGGCCGGCATTGGGGGAGAAGGTCACTATGGCCAGGGCGTCGCGGTCGGGGACTTTGACAACGACGGATTTCCTGATCTTTACGTCACCGGCTATGGCCGCGCCATTCTCTATCACAACAATGGCGATGGCACATTTACCGATATCACTGCCAAAGCCGGAGTTGCCGATGAAGGCGGCTGGTCAACCAGCGCGGGCTGGTTCGACTACGACAAAGACGGATGGCTCGATCTCGTGGTCACCAACTACATCGAGTGGAGCCCCAAGAACAATTTGTGGTGCGGCGAGCACAAGCCCGGCTACCGTTCCTACTGCCATCCTGGCAACTACAAAGGCCAGCGCATCAAGCTCTACCACAACAATCACGATGGAACCTTTACTGATGTGAGCGATGCTTCAGGTGTTGGTAAGCCCGAAGCAAAAGGCATGGGTGTCGTTCTCGCCGATTTCAACAACGATGGTTGGCTCGATATTGCGATCGCAAATGATTCCTGGCCAAACTTTCTCTTCATCAACAAGCATGACGGTACCTTTCAGGACGTCTCTCTGGTTTCAGGCATGGCCGCCAGCGAGGACGGACGCTATGAAGCTGGTATGGGCATCGACGCCGCTGATGTTGATGGCGACGGCTGGCTCGACATCTACGTCACCCATCTGGATTTCGAACTGAACCGCCTCTATCACAACAACCAGGACGGCACCTTCACCGACGACACTTTCGCCTCTGGGATCGGCAACAAGGCCCTGTTGCTAAGCGGCGTTTCGATGAAATTTCTCGATTACGATAACGACGGCTGGAATGACATCCTGCAACTCAATGGTGCGATGCTCGACAATATTCAGCTGTACCACTCTGAGGTGACTTACAAAGAACCCCTGCTCATGTTTCGCAACGTTGGCAAAGGGCAATTCGAAAAAGTGTCCGAGTCGCTTGGCCCTGACTTCATGCGCCCGATCGTTGGCCGCGGAGTCGCAACTGCCGACTACGACAACGATGGCGATATTGATATCGCCACCAACAATCGCGGCGACTACCCATCCCTCCTTCGCAACGACGGAGGAAATGCGAACCACTGGCTCACCATTCTGCTGATCGGAACCAAATCGAATCGCGACGGGATCGGCGCAGCTCTCAAGCTGACCTCGCAGGGCGTGGTTCAGTACGAGCAGGCAAAAGGGGGCATGGGATATATGTCGGCCAGCGATCCACGAATTCACTTCGGGCTGGGCCATCGCACGAAGATCGATTCGCTCGAGATCACATGGCCAAGTGGACTGGTCCAAAAGTTAACCAACGTTCCCGTTGATCAGATCATCGCAGTTAAAGAAGGCACCGGCATCGTGCCCCACAAATTCCCGCGCATTGCGAGTCCCAAGTGAAACTTCCTCGGCGCCACTTTCTTGGATCTTCGCTGGTCGTCCTCGGCTCAACGCTGATGGACGCTCTCACCACACCGCTGTGGAATTGGAAGCGCCCTCTATTGCTCGATACCAAGACCGAGGCTGCACCGGGGCAAGTGAAGTTCGTTGATGTCGCAAAAGAAGCCGGCCTCAACGTCCCCAACGTCTGGGGCTCCGACACGAACAAGCGCTACATCATCGAAGCCAAAGGCAGCGGCATCGCCTTCTTCGATTACGACGGCGATGGCTGGCTCGACATCTATCTGACCAATGGAACCCGACTTGGCGAGAAGTGGCCCGAAGGCAAAGCGCCTACGTCCCAGCTTTTTAAAAACAATCGTGACGGCACCTTTACGAACGTGACCGAAAAGTCAGGCCTCGCGCGCACCGGATGGCAAACCGGCGTCTGCGTCGGCGATTACAACAACGACGGCTTTGACGATCTCTTCTGCTGTTTCTGGGGACACAACATTCTGTTTCACAATAACGGCGACGGCACCTTCACCGACGTCACTCGCAAGGCCGGTATTTACGATCCGCAGATTCGCTGGGGCGCAGGCTGCACATTTCTTGACTATGATCGCGACGGACATCTCGATCTTTTTGTTTGCAACTACATCAAACTCGATCCCGCCGAAACTCCCGGACCGAATGATCCGGCCATGTGCCAATGGAAAGGGATTCCGGTCATGTGCGGTCCGCGCGGCCTGCCGGGCGACACCAACGTTCTTTTTCGCAACAACGGCGATGGGACCTTCACTGACGTTTCCGCGAAAGCGGGCATTCTCAAGCCGGGCCCACGCTATTCGATCACGGCAGTTTCCTACGATTTCGATAATGATGGCTGGCCGGACATCTACGTTGCGGTCGATTCCGAGCCCAGCATTCTGTTCCGCAACAATCACGACGGAACCTTCACAGACGTCGCGGTAATCTCCGGTTGTGCCTACAGCGAGAACGGCCATGAGCAGGCGGGCATGGGAGTCGCCGTCGGTGACTACGACTGCGATGGTTGGTTCGACATCTTCAAGACGAATTTTGCCGACGACACCTGCAATCTCTATCACAACAATGGCGACGGCACCTTCAGCGACGTGACATTTTCGTCCGGCATAGGAATCAACAATCGCTATGTGGCCTGGGGCTGCGGCTTTGTGGATTACGACAACGATGGCTGGCAGGACATCATTCAGACCAACGGCCACGTCTATCCACAGATTGATGCCCACAACATCGGGCAGACCTACAAGAATCCCCGACTCGTCTACAAGAACCTGCGCAACGGTGAGTTCAAGGACGTTTCTGACGAGATGGGCCCAGGGATCACGGAGCACTACTCCAGCCGCGGCGCCGCTTTTGGCGACTACGATAACGACGGCGACATCGACGTCCTTGTACTCAACATGGGCGACATTCCGTCTCTTCTTCGCAACGACGGCGGGAACAAACAAAATTGGATCAAGATTAAGTTGATTGGAACCAAGTGTAACCGCACCGCTATTGGAGCGCGGGTAGGCGTGACCACCGGCAATTACACCCAAATGGATGAAGTCCACAGTGGCTCGAGTGTGATGTCACAAGGCGATCTACGCCTGCACTTCGGAATTGGCAAAGCTGAGGTCGTAGATGTAATCGAAGTCAAGTGGCCCACCACGCAGAAGATTGAGCGCTTCACGAAGGTGAAGGCGAATCAGATTCTCACGATTCGCGAGGGCAGCGGGATCGTAACGCCACAGAGTTCTTCCTCGAGCAGCACAACCTGAGAACCGCAAAGAACGCAAAGTTCGCAAAGATAAAAAAAGAAGAGGACAAAACGTCGAACGCGAGCAGCGGCGAACTCTGACGGGCTCGGTTTCTCGGTTTGTCCAGGGTGCTTTAGGGGTGCTCTGGACTCTCGTGTTTTTCGCGTCCTTTGCGATCTTTGCGGTTGAATTGGTTTTACGTCGTAAGCACCAGCACGCCGTATGCAGGAATTTGCGTCGCGCCGCTGTGTGACTCCCCGCCCACCGCGTCCTTGAACGTCCCCGGCAGGTTGATTGTCTGCGCCTCGCCATTGTGGTTCAGCACGAACATCCAGCGTTTGCTGCCGCTTTTTCTTACGGTCAACTCAACTCCCATCGGAACATCGATTGGGCGCTTCACTCCCGCCGACGCGGCAAATGTTCCCAGCACGCGGAACAGATCAGGTGCATGTAGATCCGAACCAACGTAAACCGCCTTTCCCTTGCCAAATGTGTTCGCAGTGATGGCCGCCTTACCTGAATGTTGACCGGAACTGTAGGTTGCCAACACTTCTGCGGTTGAGGGCTTCAGGATGTCCGCCCAGATGCCGCACTCAACCTCCGCCCCGCCCAACGTCTCGCCGAACTTCACGTGCGGATTCTGTGCGTAAACAGGTACGTAGTCTTCAAGCGTTGTGCCCATCACGTCCGCCAAGTATCCCGGGAGCGGCTGCTTGATTATCTGGCTGCTTTCCGTCTTCACGCCCAGGCGGAAATTTGTGACGAAGATCCCGCCGCCTCGGACGTACTGCCGAATCTTCTCCGCCTGCGCCTCCGAGAGCACATACACCACGGGCGCAAACACAATTTTGTATCGTGTGAGATCGCTTCCAGGACCAATCAGGTCAATGCCCGTGTGGCTCGGCGATGCTGCGCCGTACCAAGTGGTCACCTGCTCCGCGTAGGTAAGCTTGTTGTGCCCGGGTTGGATCTTCACCGCCCAACTGCAGTCGTAATCGAAGTACACGGCCACGTCTGCTTCGTACTCCGAGCGCAGAAACTCCGGACCCAACGACTTCAACTCCTTCACTGTTTGCAGAATTTCATCAAACGCCGGGCTCTTCGAGCGATCGTGATTCAGCATTCCGTGCCAATACTCTTCCGCTCCGAACGTGGCCGTGTCCCAACGGAAATAGTTCACCCCCATCGCTCCGTGCGCGATCGCCTGGTAACTCCACAGCCGCACTTGCCCTTTCGCTGGTTGTGGCGAGAACGTTCGCTGGCCCGCCTTGCCTGACTGCTCTTCCATGATCAGAAACGGCTTGCGCAAAATCGATCGGCCAAAATCATGCTGCATGGCAATCATGCTTGATATGCCCTGACTCAATTGCGGCCCACTCTGCCCCTGTTCGCGCAGGATCATCTCAAAGAAGCCCGGGTAATTGTCGAACGCCACGAAGTCGAGTTTGGCGTAAAGCTCCCGCATGTCGATCTGGTCATAAGGCACGCCAATGTTGTTGGTGGTAACAAAGTGCTTCGGGCAGAGCTTGCGCAGCATCGCAAGTTGCTCTCCCAGGGACGACGCGTTCGCAAAGGATTGATAGCGGCCGTAATCAAGAGCCAGTCCGGGATTCGGGTCTCCTCCCGACGGCAACGGCACCGGAATTTGCGCCCAGTCGGTGTAGTGCTGGCTCCAGAAATTCGTTCCCCAAATCTGGTTTACCTTGTCGAGCGTGCCGAACTTGGTTCGTAGCCACGCCTGAAATCCTGCGCGGCAGTAATTGCAGTAACAGCGCGGCGAAGAACCCAGCGTGAATTCGTTATCGATCTGCCAGCCGACGACGCCGGGATGGGCTCGAAATCTATTCGCCATTTCCGTGGCGATGACGAGCGACAACCTGCGATACGTCGCATTCGTTGGACATGTGAAGCGCCTTCCACCCGGATGCAGCTTCTCACCTTTTTCGTTCACCTCGACGACTTCTGGATACTTCTCCGTTAACCACGGCGGAGGTGCAGCCGAAGGAGTTCCCAGAATCACGGCAATGTTGTTGCGATGAAGGATGTCCACTGCGCGCTGCAGCCACGCGAAATCGAACCGGCCTTCGGCAGGCTCCATCAGCGCCCACGCAAATTCCGCGATGCGCACGTTCGTGAGGCCGGATTCGGAAATTTTGCGTGCGTCTTCTTCCCACAAAGACTCAGGAGTCTGGTCAGGGTAGTAATCAACGCCCAGTAGCACGGGAAGCACGGGTGATGATCCATTGGCTGCAAGCTGCGCCCATAGCGGCAAGCGCATCCCCGCCGCACCCAGCAGCGCCGCCGATGTGCCGACAAATTGCCGCCGATTCTGTTTCGCCATTTCGACCCCCTGCGTATTCCCGTTATTATCCCGAGCCCGCTGATGTACTGCATGAGATCTCACAAAGTGCATGCACCAGCGCGACCTCGGCTTACTGATGCACCCGCCCAGCCCATCCTCCACCGGGTGCAAGGTGAATCTTTAACTTGGTTGATTTGCTTACCTGCCGCGTCGTCTTCTTGTAGTCGCTGGCGTTACGATCCGCATTCACGCCGTCTTGGTAAGAGTCGAGAGTGAAATTCCCGTCCGGCAGGAATGAGAAATCGATTTCGAGATCTCGTGGTGTCCAATTGGTCATCGCACCGACATACCAGTCTGCCGCATTCCGTCGCGCCAGCAGCACGTATTCCGACATCTTTGCGTCGAGCACTCGCGTTTCATCCCACACCGTTGGCACGGCAGAGAGAAACTCCATCGACTCGGGCTCGCGCATGTAGTTCGATGGGCTGTCGGACAACATCTGCAAGGGAGCTTCGTAGATCACATACATTGCCAACTGCTGGCAGCGCGTGCCCATCGCCATCGGCTGCGAACCAATAGGCGCAAACGTCTGCTTCGTAGCGTTGCGCATCGCGCCCGGCGTGAAGTCCAAGGGGCCGAGGAACATCCGTGTGAACGGCAGGCTTACGTTGTGCGCCGGTTCCGACTCCCAACTCCACTTGCTCCACTCCATGCCGCGCACGCCTTCGGTATTGATTAGGTTCGGCCAGGTGCGGGTCATGACCGCTGGCTTCTGGTCGCCATGGAAGTCCACCAGCATGTGCCGTTTCGCAGCTTCCCGACAAACCTTGTCGAAGTAGGTGATCATGATCTGATCGCTGCGCTGCATAAAGTCCACTTTGATTCCTTTTATGCCCCACTTCTCGAACTGATCCAGCGCAGGAATGAGTTGGTCGTCGAGCGTCTTCCACGATGCCCACAAAATCAGGCCAACATTCTTTTGCTTCGCATACGAGACCAGTTCTTCCATATTGAGGTCCGGCGTGACTGTCAGCAGGTCGCCGACTTTGTACCAGCCATCATCGAGAATGATGTAAGGAAGCCCGTATTTGGCGGCAAAGTCCACGTAATACTCGTAGGTCTTGGTGTTGATGCCTGCATGAAAATCGACGCCGTCGATGTTCCAGTCGTTCCACCAGTCCCAGGCGACTTTGCCGGGCTTAATCCAGGATGTGTCCGAGACTTTCGAAGGACTCTCGAGCAGATAGACCAACGGGTTGGTGATCAGGTCGCCATCGTGGTCCGCGATCCCGAGAACTCGCCAGGGGTAGGTACGGGTACCTGAGGTGACGGCGATATAGTCGGCCGTTTCCACAACCTTGTAATCGCGGTCGCTCGTCTGCTGCTCCTTGAGCGGATACGGTGGGAAAGTCGCATGCAGCGCGAACTGCGGAGCGCCGCCACGGAGCCACAGCCCGGGATAGTCGCTCAAATCCGATTCCGCAATCACCAACTTCGCTCCGTTGCCTACATCCACCACCGCCGGCAGCGTGGCGATAAACATGGGCGCGATCTCGCTCAGTTTCTGCGGCAGATACTTGCGCTCATTGTGCGAGTAGAACGTGTCTTCCTGCGGATAATAGACAACATCGTTGCTGGGAAAGTTGAAATCCGCTTCTTCGGCGTAGACCTTCACTTGCTTGTCGGGAAGCGTGGTCTCGAAACGGTACGCGACCCCCTCGTTGTACGCGCGGAACACAACGGCATACCCGCCGTCCATCGTGAGGCGCAACTCGTTGTAATGATCGCGAATTTTGGCAAACTTCTGGCGCACCACGGGCTCAACTACCTGGTCATTGCTTCTCGGTTTCGCGCTCGTGACCTTCGGCTGCAGTCCGAGTTTCTTGTGCTCGACATCCAGCGACAGCGTGGCGTTCTCCAGCAGCGCATTCCCCCGCAGCAGCACGTCGTAGCGCAATTGACCTGATGTCCGAATGCGGACCTCAATGCGATTGTCAGGAGACTTCAGGTCGTAGCTGGACTGCGCAAAGAGGACCGTTGACGTAACGGCCATGAATGCGACGAGGAAAATGCTGCTGATTCTCATGAATCCCTCCTGGCGAAGAGCACCTCAACGAAACCAGCATTTATATAGGAGGTTAAGCGTTTTATCAACCCGCGACGTTCGTGCTCAATTGGCGGGCGCCGCGGGCACGTCTTTCATAACGACTACAAATTGACGGATTTCTCGCCGCTGTTGCTCAACCGCCACGGCGTCCGACTTCTTCAGGCTTTCAAAGATGTGAAGTTCTTGCGACGCCTTCTGCTCATCGCCCATCCGGCGGTAAACCTGCGCCAATCGGAAGTGAGGATCCGGAAGCGTGGGATCGCTGGCTGCCGCCTTTTCGTAAGACTCCTTTGCGCCTTGCCAATCACCAGCGTTCGACTTCAATACGCCAAGCTGCAGATGGGCCAATGCAAAATTGGAATCCAACCGCACCGCATTCTGCAACAATCGTTCGACTTCTTTGGACTGCTCCTTGTCGTCATCCGGCTTCAATAACGAGATCGCGTAGTAGTAGTTTGCCCACGGATCGTTAGGTCGCTGACCCGCGAACCGCGCCAGCTTTTCTTTCACACAAGCCAGCGGCCTGGGAGAAGCCTGCTCCATTTTTCCAAGAAACAGGTAAGGCTGCGCATCCGCGGGATTCAGGTCTGCCGCATCGCACACCCGCTGTGCTCCATCTTCGTAAGATCCGTGCCCGTAGAGCGCCGCGCCAAGGCCAGCCAGCATCCGCTCCGAACGCGGGAACGCTTTTGTGCCCCTTGTAAACACATCGATCGCGGCTTCCACGGCGCGATGCTGCAGCAGTTCCCCTCCCCACGCAAAGTAATTTTCCTCACTTGGTTGCAGTTGAACTGCCCGCTCGTACTCGCGTTCCGACACGAGGGGATCATTCAGCCGTTCTTCAATGTCTCCCAGCAACCGGTGTAACTCGGGACGATCGTTTTGCGCAAGCAGTTGGGTTACCAACGATTTCGCTGCGACATACCGTCCAGCACCGTTGTAGGCCTGCGCCAATTCGTACGCGTTCTCGAAGTCGCCGGTATTCAGCTCATGGGCTTTTTCCAGCGACGCAATTGCATCTACAAACTGCCGCTGCCTCAGACAGAATTCACCCAAGTCATGATTGGCTTTGAAGCTGGTCGGACGCTTAATCACTGCAGCATGCAACTCGCGTTCGCGCTCGCTGTCGTGAATTGCCGTCGGCCCATTCGGGGAGGTCATACCTCGCGTGTCTTTTGCTAAGGCCTCGCTGGCCCGCAGATTCACATCGGACCCGTGGCCGCCCGCCGCCGTCCAATCCGTAATCCCTGCTACGGTGAAGTCCGGCTTATCACTGAACTGCATGCCTCCGTTTTGCTGAGCTTCGTCTGATGATGAGGATTCAGCAGCGAGCGTGACCGTCAGCGGTGTCTTGCTGAACACCGGCAGCACCACCGTAAACTCCGAGTCGCGGTACCCGTCTTTGTGAACTCGGACAACATAGTTGCCGGTCTGGGCGACCTTGAGCGAAAACCTGCCCTGCTCGTCCGTGAGTGTTTGTTCCAGTACAGAATTCCCTGCTTGTCTCAAAGTAACTCGAGCGCCACGCACCGGAACCCCGCCCTCGGCTCGAACCTCTCCGACGATACCGTCCGCAGCAAACGCTCGTGGGATGCAGAGTACGACAGCGGCCAGAGACAAAACCGCCACTGCGGCAGCGAGTGCAAGATTCGCGGGGGTTCTCATCGAATGCACCCACGCAATTCTACTCGTACTCGATCTCGAGGCAATCGATTCGACATCAAGGCGGTAAGTAAATGCACAATGCTGACTGAGGACGACTAGGCTCGTGAAAACGGCGTTATCTGCGGATTGGACAGGCGCCTGTAGTCTTCCGATCTCATTGCTATGGAAAAACACCGGTCCCCTGCGTTAAAGACGATCTTCTCATTTTCAAACAGGGCAGGATCGGCAACAATTTCAAGCCCGAACAAATTCCCGAAGGGAGGAACAGCCCCGGGTTGCACTCCCCCGGTAAGCTCACCGATCTCCTGTTCCGACGCGAAGCGAAGGTCTTTGGCTCCCAGGAACGACTTCACTTTCGCATTGTCGAAACGCAAGTCCGCGGGAAGTACCAGCATCACAAATCTTGGTTGAGGATTTTTCACCCGCACGATCATGGCCTTGGCACCCTGATGCAATGTGTATCCGGGGCGTGTTTTAGCTGCTTCTTCGCTGGTCCGCACCGCCTCGTGCTGGAAAGTTTCGTGCCAGCAGTGATTGGTCTGCAGCAGGCCAAGTATTTTGGATACGACCTCGTGATATTCCATGACCGACAGTTGCGCGAGAAAGATGCGAGTACATGATAACGCTAAGGAGTGAGAACGCTGCCAAGACAACCATGAGAGGAACATCTTCACCAAAAACAAAAAGCGCCCGATCCGATGCACTCGGACCAGGCGCTTCCCAAAGCAATCGCTAACCTAGTTTGTCCCTGAAGCCTGGGCTTCCGGCGGATGATTTTCAGCGGTAGAGAAACGCGCGGGTAAGGGTCTGTATCCGTTCCGCGTACGAATATGGTAGCTGGGCCTGCTGCCCGCGAGTTTCACGGTAATTTGACGCCACCCGCGGTTCGGGTTGGGCTTCGGATAATAGGCCAGCGAATACAGATGAGCCAAGTCCTCACGGATTGAAGAAAACGCCTGCTTCTCTTCCTTCCAGTTCTTTGCGAAATACGCTTTGCCGCCAGTGGCCGCCGTCATTCTCTCGAACACTGCCGTCGACACCGGCTCCAACTGCGCCGCACGCGTGCTGATCATATAGATCACAGTTCCTGTTGATTGCGCCAGCTCAGCCACATCCTCGGGAGGTACAACGCTGGAGTTATCTGGCCCGTTGGAAAACACCACGATGACCTTTCGCCCTTGATACTGCGCGGCATCCTTCACCGTTAGAAGCAAAGAGTTATACAGAGCCGCGTCATCTCCCGCTACGGTTGAACGTACGCTGTGCAGGATTTGTGCGCGGTCTTTCGTTAGCACCGAAGAGCGAGACAAGTCGCGGCTGTAGGAATAGAAAGCAATTTTGTCCGCGTTTTCGAGCGAGCGTACGAAATCAGAGATTGCGTCCTGAGCAAACACAAAACCCCGATACATGTAATTGCTGGTATCGAACAGGATGAACACATTCGATCCCGCGACCAGAGAACTCAGCACGCTCGTGGACACGCTGTCGGGCAAGGCAGCTTGCGCTCCAGCAGGGTTGCTCGGAACGTTAGATTCCGCCACCGCCCCCTCAATTCGGCGGGTTCTCTCGTTGCCTTCGCCGAAGGTTGCGATCTTCTGCGGAATTCCATCTTCCATGACCGTGAAGTCTTCCGGCCGCAGATTCGTAATGTAATCGCCCTTGTTGTTGGTGACCGCCACATTCAGTTGCACCATGTTGACGATGACCTGAATGTCCGCGGAATTCCCTTCCTGCGAAATGCCGCCGACCACCAGCGGTCCACCCAGTAGGACCGTTAGGGCCACTATCGAACGCACGCTACTCATCCTCATATCGATCCTGTCACCTTTCCATCTCTGCTGTGGAGATAGACAAAATATGCATTCGTCACTCGGCCGCAGCCCGACTGCCTTCGGCCTGGACCGGAAGCACTGCCATCTTTCCGCTGCGGAAGTCGTTCCCGGCTTCGCGCATGGCTCTCAGCAATGCGGGCCAATCCTCGAAATCGGTTGCGAAGATCTTCTCCACCATTCGTCTTGTCAACTGTGGCGCCAGGATGTTGAGCATCACCGGCGGATATCCCATCTCGTCCGCCAATCGCGCCCAATAGAGATTATTTGACTCCCACGATTCTGCCATCAGGCGACTCGAGTACCCGGCAAACGCGGGGAATGGCTCGAGCCCGAGCACCTGCCTCGCATAGCTTTGCGTCAACCGTGGATGCGGAATTCCGAAGTCGCGGGAAATCCGCTGCCAACTGGTAACGTGAGGATCGCTCTGGCTCAACTGATCCAGTTCCTTGCCTGCGGTCCCCCACACACTCGTGTCCTGTGGATACAGGCGTCGGTACTCCGCTGTGAGACAGACCAGGTTCGATGGCGTAACCATCGACATTGCCTGGTTCGCCTCTGCGTTGCCAAGGTGCTCTTCCACACGGGACACCGTGGCGGGTGACATGCGCTGGGAGAGGATGTTCACGACCTTCGCTCTCACATCCTGATTCGATTCAGCTGCGTTCAACAATTCTTCGCCTGCACGCTGATATAGCGCAGCGGCGTGCAATTCATTCCGGCTCACATTCCACCACCGTGGAAACACCGAGTCGGTCAGCAGTTCCGGAACCGTTTCTCGCCAGATCAGAGCCTGAACATTTTCCGGGGTGATGAAGTCCTGCTCAGCTTCCGACAGCGCGTATGGCAGGTCGGCCAGGGAACCGACCAGGTGCGCACCTCCGCCGGCAGGGCTGCCTTCGCCAAACAACTGCGGCGCGCGCCACAGGTTCTCGATTCCGCCGACTGTCTCTCCGGCGAAGTCATGCGAACGCACAAACAGTGGATTGGTCCGCAGCAATTGTGAGCCCGGCGGCTCGTAGTATGCGTAGTTGAATCCAACCAATGTGTCGCGCAGGAACGGCGCCAACTTTCCTCGCGCTTCCTCGATCTGATCATGCGATGCCGGGGCCTTCAGGATCTTGCTGAGATCAGTCTGCATCTGCATGTCGGTGTGCCGATTGTTGTAAACTCCAGCCGCCCACTCCGAGCGCTCACTCGAAGTAAAGATAGGTCGCGGCATTTGGAACTCTTGCAGTTCTCCCGCAAACGGGACTAAGGACGCCCCAATATTCGCGCCATGTGCCATGTCGTCAAGACCGCGACCGAGCGTCATGAGCGTATCCAACGAGACCAGCCGTTGGCCATCCATCACTGAACGGATTCCCTTAGCAAGTTCGTCGTGTACCCGCTTGCCTTCGGCATCGGCCGGCTTCGGTCCCGCCAGCATCTCGATCAATTCCTGCTGCGAAACCGACGCTCGTCCAGTCGCCGCTTGCAACGTGGCGCCCAGTGACTGCCTGCCCGCGTCAAACAGTTGCGTTGCGTTGTTGATTGCACCAAAGGCCTTGGTGACAGCCAGGAACGATGGGTTCATCTGTTCCTCGGGAATTTCGTGCTGCCGCGCCAGGATCTGCCACAGCCCAATCTCCGCCTGGAACGTGCCCATCGCATTGCCGCGGAGCACGTGATTCGAGATCTTGTCGATCGCTTCGGCGGAGTGCACGAACGTGCTGATCGCAATGTCATCGAGTTGCGGAAATTCCGAGAAGATCAGGTACTGATCGCTGTAGTCCGCGTAGTGCGCTGCTAACAGTTTGAACGTTTCGGGTTTCAGCGCGCGCTCCGGCGGACGATTCGCATTCAATTCCGAGAACGCCAAAAACATTTGCAGCGGACCATACTCAACGTCCGTCCGAGACATCGCGAACATCGCGTCCAAAACTTCGTCAGGCTTCGTCCATTTGTTCGCGTGTTTGCCCCATTCCTTCTCCAATTTCGACTCGTGTTTCTGGCTGAACACCGATTTCCACAGATCCACGTTTCCCGGAACTATCGGATTGCCCTGCGCATCCCACTGCAGGTTGTTCAAGAGAAGCAGCAGGCCCGACGCCAGCCGGAATGCAGGACGCGCGGCGTCTGTCAGGCTCTGCGAACCACGGAACGCAGCGTACGCAGATTCCAGACGGTGCCGATCCGCGAAGTGTTGCTGCTGGTCGCGGCTGACTCGAGACATGCAATCGTAAAACGCTGCGAGCCACCCTTTATCTTTCGTTAGTAGCCTGGTCGCGAAATCGGAGCCGTTCGACGGGTTTGCACCGACGACCGCCTTCCATGCGTCTTCGGCGTCCGCTCCGCCGGGAACTAGGGCACGTCCAGATCGAATCACAATGTGGCTGCCATAGAAATCGAGGTCGGGAGCAAGCGGCAATAACGAGGCGAGCCCCGGAGACTGCTTCAGCGCAAAGCGAGTTTCCGGATCCATTCGCGACATCGCCCAGTACAACCGCGCGATCGTCGGATGATGTAAGAAGGTGTCAAGGAGAGAATGTTTCCAGCGGCTCTCTTTCGCCAGTGCGGTCCAGTCACGTTCACTGAACAAGACTGGAACCTTGGACTGTGGATATTGGTAGCTGAAGGGTTTGACCCCACGAATCGCATTCTCCAGAGCCACCAGGGGGAATCCGGAGTCGCTGCTCAGAAACGCGCGGTCCTCGTCGGCCGTAATCAAAGATGCATTCGTCTGCCCGCATTGCTGGCGCAAGCGATACCCCAGGACCTTCAGAAGGGGCTCCACTTCCTGGCAGTTCACGACGTGAACCACGCCGCCCTGACCTGCCAAGTTTGCAATTTCCTGCGCCTGATTAACGTAGCGGCCCAAAAGGATCAGAAACTCGGTCGGGCGCCCCTGGTCTTGCCATCCGATGTAGCCCTGCACATAGACATTACGGGCAAGTAAGGGAAGGACCTCGTCCATGTCAACCTTCTGGCTAATTCCAGCCATCCGTTCCAGAGAACGCAGAGGGCCAGGTACGGTAATCTGCGAGTCCATGGAAGCCGCAGGGATGTCCCTTGCTTTCTCGCTCTGGCGTTCCGGAAATGCCGAATTCGAAATGGATTGGGAGTAAAGTGCGGTAGCGCAGAAAGCTATTGCTGCCGTAAGGAGTGACCGCCGAACGAGTGAACCAGACATGCCGGAACCTCCCACGAGTTGTCCGCCGACTTCGCGGGTGCAAGAAATCCTCTCGCCGGGAGCAATTCCCGCAACAGGTAAGGCTTTCGGCGCCTCAGCCTGAGTACGTTGCAGCGCATCGGCGGACGCTGCAATCCCGCGATGGAGAAGCATCATACGCCCGCTTGGGGCTCCTGACATGCATTTTTCAAAAATTTTGCAAATCGCCGAGCCCGGCAGGCAGGATCGCCGGAGCTAAGATGCGGAAACCCTTATTCCCGATACGGGTTACCGCGACTTGATTTCAGGGAAGATGGCCTTTCGCCTTCCCAGTCGCCAGTATTGCAACAAATGTGCGGTTCTTAGCCTTGGTTCTCGCGAGTGAAACGACTGGGCCAGAGCCGGCTGATGCCCAGGATTGCCCCGTCTGTTGGGAAACGCAACACTGCTCTCACGTTTTAGGGACTTTCGACTTGCGAAACAATTGTCACGAGAATTTTAAATCGCAGCTAGAAACTCTCGTCTATATTGACCGCCATCACTGTCCGGTCTAGTTCGGCCGCCGCCTCGTTTCGCTTTTGCTGTAAGTCCGCCAGTTCGGTGCGAATCGCAGCCAGCCGGTCCTCCTGCTTATTTAGTTCTCCCGTATACCTTTGCAGAAGTGCCTTCTCCTCAGCGCTGCCCTTCAGTGCCTTCATGTTCTCCCGTATCCGGTTCTGGTCGGCGCTGATCTGATCGGTTTCCTGCCGCCGTTGGATCATTTGTTGGTCGAATCCGGAAACCTTGGCCCTCGCTGTAATGACCCTGTCGAAGGCGTCTTGCATGGCCGGAGTGATCCGCTGCTGTCGCCCTAAGATCGCCACCAGGTTGGAGTCGAGATTGGTTAGCGCATATTGCGTGTCCTGGGGATGCACCGACTGCACTGTCAGTTCTGCCGTCTTGCCACCACCCACGGGAACTCGGAACCGGTGGAACGAAGCCGTGCTCTCTTCCGGCTTCGGAGTATCCTTCGTGAGAGACCAACCGTCCTGCGCTGGAATTTCCAGCACTACCACCCTCGCGACCTTGTCCGCATTGCGAATGTGGAATTTGGATTTGTCCCTCTCCTCCTGGGTCAGCAACATCACGCCCTTCGCGATCTTGACCCGGCTGTAGGGCTGGTTGATAGCCTCATCTTCCTGCTTCACGTGGACGGCAGTATCGGCCGCATAGGAAAGGAGGCGGCGCTCATCTGGGTGAATGCTCTGGAGTACCCCCTCGCCAGCAAATGCTCCGCCGTCGAGAATATTGAACGTCCCTGAGTCCAGCATCTGGCCGCTGGTGTTCTTGATCCAAATCGCCCGGAGCGGAACGTGGCCGTTGTCGGTGTCATCGTCATCTTTGGACGTCCACAACGTAACCTTTTCTGCTTCTACGCGCGACTGCAGAATCGGAACGAGCGCAGATTGATTCTTGTTGATTGTGATCTTCTGTTTCAGGTTGTACTCGAAGTAGTCCCCGACTTGCCCTCCTTGCGCTTCTGGAGAAATCTCGGCGCTCTCGGCCGAAACCGTAACAGTCTCGTTGGTGCTGCCAACTTGTAGGGTCGCATTGAGTTCAGTGGAACGTGAAACGCCGACGTACGTTTTAGCGCTGTAAGCGCTGAAACCGCGCGCTTCTACTGTGACGTCATACGTGCCCGAAGGAACCGAGCTGGTAGTGACCACTTGAATCAGTAATTCCCGACTGGGGCAAACCCTGCTGATTGCGCGCCGTAACCGTTGCGCCGCCTACTCCCGCACCTGATGAATCTGTAACCGTACCCTCCAGCGTTCCTGAAGGACCGCCAATCCGAAAGACTCCGCCACCGATGCCCGCGGCGCTTCCACCAGCCACTCCTCCTGGAACGCCTCCTACCACTCCGGCGGAAACCGGTGGCCGCGCCTGCAGTTTCGAGTACTGTTCAAGGCGGTCATATTCCGTCGCTTCATGCGTCTGTGGTGTCAGCATTGCGGACTCCGGAAGCGGCACAACTGGCCTGCGCGCATATAACGGCAAGGAGATGTCCTGAATAAAAGACTGCGGAGCACCTGCGATGAGCGAAAGCTGAACGTCCCTCCAGTCCTCTCCAATTGTGTTATCGACGATGGCCCATCCTTGCAGCAGCGGCTTGTCACTCGCCTTCTCAGGCAGGATGATTCGGTAGGTGCTCTTCCAGACCGGCACTTCGCTGATGTAGCTGACCCGAGATCGTCATTCGGCGCAGATCTCGCGCTCGCGATGACCCCACCAAGTTAAGGTAACGCCCCACCTCATCATTCAAATCCCGTTCCGCCAATCGGACTGACACAGTCGGTCCAAGTTCGAAACTCTTCATCTCACCGAAATCGGTCAGCACCGAAAACAGAGTCGCCTGATACGTGGTGCCGGAATCTGTAGTCCGCTCTTGTTGTTCCACGCTCAGCAAGCGCCCAATAGCGGTCTCTGCCTTGCTCCGCACCTCTACTCGTGCTCCCCGGAGGGCGGTCAGGAAACCCGTGCGGGAAACCTGCTCTGCGAAAGGAAGCCGCAGGGCTTTGAGCCGTTCCCCGAGTGGCGCGATAGAGTTGTACCGAACTCCTGAAATTCGACCGTCACCGAGATCAACCACGGTCAGTGATTTCAACACATCGTTCAGCTGCGCGGTTGTAAAGTCGATCCCAAGCTCCTGATCGCCATGGACGCGCGCCGAATGCTCGAAGTACCCGACGCCATTCTTGTAAAGAACGACACGCTTCACTGGCAGGCGCGAGGATTCACCGGATTGCTCATTCGAGGCCTTAGGCTTCGCAACCGAGTACGCCGGGGCCTGCTGAGGCTTAGCCTGCGCGAACGCGAAATTCGCCAGCAATAGGAAGAGAACCGCCGCAATCGTGGAACGCAAATTGCACCTCCCCGAACCACTTCTCCGAAACGACTCACCAGCATACTTCTTGCAACAGCACACGGATAGAACTGCTGAGGTTATAGACACCATTCAGGCCATCTGCAGCACCTATTACTTACTCAGTAAACGTGACTTTGGTGCGTAGCCGCAGTCGTAAATCCCTCTCATACTTATTAATGACCGGAATTGTCTAAAAAGTTATTGTCCGGAGTTTGCGATGCTCGACAGTAAGCAGGTCAAGGGCTTGGGGCTGCAGTTCGCTCGCGCCCTGCAGGTTGCCATAAAGACGGCGGCCGTTTTTCCGATCGAGCACAAGAGTTCCGAACGCCCCATTCAACAGAGCTTCGAATTTCTCACGGGCGTCCTAAAAGCGTCGGGGCCGTTCACCTTTGGCTTCATTGATAAAGAGTTGATGCTGAACAAGATTCTCACCTCCGATCCCTCACTGCGCCCCCTTGAAACCGAGTTCACCAAGCGCGGAATCGCAGCCATCACCTTCGATCCCGCAATTGGCTTTGCATCTTACAAAAAGCTTATTTATTTATTCGCTGCTCCACCAGCTAACGTCGACGCCGCAGGTGGTTTCTTGCCATATCTGAACCACAACCCGCTCGACAGCCTACATATAGTTCCCGCGAAGAAACAGAAGAAGGATGAAGAAGGCGACACCATCATCGAAACCGATTCCGAGTCCTACATCCTGGCCCGCCAGCGCGGGGAGCACAAAACTCCCGATGATTTTTTGGAATCCATCGATGCGCTTCTCGAATCCGGCTGTTTCGATCCTGCCAGTCGTGCGGAAGCGTTGGCCAATTTTGCTGCGGGACCGATGAATCTCGACTACGGCGTACCGCTGGACATCCCAAAGCTTACCGTGGTGCGTGACGGCGAGGCAATCGTGCCCACTTCAACCGCTGGCAGCGGCTCGGGTCCGGGAGAGTTCCGGTCCGGCGGGGACGGCGGAACAGTCAGTAACGGCCACGTGCGAACTGGTGACCTGGCGGGAGGGCGCCGTACCGGGGCCGGCCAACCCGGATCAATTGGTATAGGTACAGTGAGTGGAGGAGCCGCCGTCGCTCCCGCTCCTGATTACGGAACTGCGCCAGTTGCCCAAAGTCGAGTTTCTGCCAATACACCCCCTGACACGTTCTTGAACCTTGTCGAGCAGTCGGTTCAGCGTTCTCTAGGGGACGAAAACGGCAATCCAGAAAAATCGTTGGTCGCACTCGCTCGCCTGTTGAGTAACACCGGTGTGGACAGGATCCTGGAGCGCTTCCCCGCCGAGCGCCGCGAGCAACTCCGGCAGCTGAAGCCCGAGCAGCTTGCTTCCGAATATGTCGAGGACGCCGCCCTCCAACTCGCGGCTGCGAAGCTTCGCTCTGCTGAGGGACCAAATCAACTCGCGGCCGAAGAAGGTGTGCTCCAAGTCTTATCGCGCACTCTGCAGGCGACCCACACCGCTGACCGGCTTGCGGCCAAACTCGCGAAGTTTATTAAAGATTTCGCGATCCCGCCACACGTTCAGGAAAAGATTCGCGAAGAGCTACAGTGGACAACCTATCCGCTGAACAAGAAATTGGCTCTAATGATGGAGCGGCCGCGTTATTCCAACCTGGAGTTCCGGCGCTTCATGGAGCTCGCGAGGGACTTGTTTGCGCAGCGCGACACGGAACGTCTCGCATCCCTCGTCACCCACTACTTTGAGTTTCTTGATTCCACTGATTCTCGTATCGAAAGCACTGATCTGAGCCGCGTCCCAGAAATTGTTCAGACATTTTCTTCGGCGGTCGACACCTTCGCAGCCAAGACCTCCGAGCGTTTGACACGCGTCTTGTATCGGTCTGAGGAGTCGGAGTTCATCCACTTCCAGGCTGCAAACGGCTTGGGTGTACTGGGTCAGTCGCTTGCCGCACAGGAACACTTCCAGCAGGTTACGGTCATCGGAACAGCTCTTGAAAGGTCCTACAACTTGGATCGCGAGCGCCACAAAAAATGTTGTGGCATGGCTTTAGCGTCATTGGTTCCTGCGGAAGCGATTAATGGGATTGTTGATGGCCATCTGCAGAAGCGCGGTGACTCCGCCTCGGGCCGGACCACGGCGACTCTGCTGCGATTTGCGGCTCCCGGAAGCATTCAGAAAGTAATGGAGCGTTTGGCAAACGAGTCCGACGCGCGCAACCGTCTCGCTCTGATGCGCCTCGCTGGGCAACTCGGGGCAGCCAGCATCGAAGTTGCTTTGAAGTACATTGCCGACGATCGCTGGTATGTTGTGCGAAATATGTGCGTGGTTCTCGCCGAACTGCGTGATCCTCTTCTTGCGGAACACATCGCGCCCGCACTTCGTCATCCCGATGCTCGCGTGCAACAGGCAGCGCTCAAAGCTCTCATACAAGGACGCAGCTCCAAAACGGCGCAAGTGCTGGCCGACTCGCTTCTGGCCCTCGCCCCGCAAGTGCTCGATGAAGCGCTCGACCAGCTTATGTATTTGCGCAATCCGAACGCGATTGCTGCGCTGGAAAATTTCGCTACCTGCGGGCGCTGCAACGTCGTGCGCGCCACCAAGGCGGTACAAGCATTGGCTGCACTCACTGATCCCGCTGCTTTGTATGCCTTGGGACGTCTATTCCGGATCGAGGAACTCGATCCCGCGATTCGTCGCGCTGCTCTCTCCGCGATTTCCAACAACGCTTCCGCGGCTGCGACGCAATTGCTGCAGGAACTCTCAACCGCATGGGGTCCTCTCGCGGAGGACGCGAAGAGAGAGTTGGCGAAGCGCCAGCCCAAATAGCGCTTACTCCTACGCGAACCGCACCTTCACGTCTGCTTTCTTGGCTAGGTGGATGCTCTCGATAAAGCGGACTTTTCCCGTCATCAGCGTCAACACGATTGACGACGTCCTTGTCCCTTCCCCAAAAAATCGGACGCCTTTCAGTAGCGCACCGTCCGTCACTCCCGTTGCCGCGAAAATGATCTGGTTCCCCGGTGCCAGATCCTCTGCTCGATAAACCTTATTCTTGTCGCGAATTCCCATCCGCGCAATCCGTTCCTCGAGTTCGGGTTTATTGATCACCAATCGCCCCAGCATGTAGCCATTCAGGCATCGGACTGCCGCCGCGGTGATCACCCCTTCCGGAGCTCCGCCTGATCCCATTACAGCGTGAACGCCGGTTCCGATGACCGCGGCTGCGATTCCAGCTGACAAGTCGCCGTCACTGATCAATCGAATGCGCGCACCTGCTGCGCGAATGTCGTCGATCAACTGCTTATGTCGCGGCCGGTCAAGAACGACCACCACCAAATCCTGCACATTGCGCTCCAGTTGCTTAGCGATATTCAACAAATTCTCGGCAACTGGTGCATCGAGGTCGACCGCGCCCTTGCATGAGGGACCAACAACAATCTTCTCCATGTAACAGTCCGGGGCGTGCAGCAATCCACCCGCCTCGGAGGCTGCCAGAACCGTAATTGACCCAGCAGCGCCAGTCGCGCAGAGGTTGGTTCCCTCAAGCGGATCTACGGCGATGTCCACTTCGGGCACCTCGGTACCATCGCGAAATTCCGCCCCAAGCTTCTCGCCGATGTAGAGCATTGGCGCTTCGTCGCGTTCACCTTCCCCAATCACGATGGTTCCCCGCATGGGAATGGAATCCATGGTCATGCGCATGGACTCGGTCGCCACTTTGTCGGAGAGTTCACGTTCGCCCCGGCCCATGGTGCGCGCACACGCTACCGCCGCGTTCTCCACCACGCGAATAAATTTCGGCGCCAGATCGCTCTCAATGTTCTCGCCGAAACTGCGTGCCTTATTGTCCGGATTGGCGGTCTCTGTCCTCACTTCGATGGCCATACATTCCTCCAGACCACGTGCGCCTGAGAGTAAACGTGAATAGATGCGCGGTTTTCAAGGAGGATGGCCGACCATACGGTCGGGCAAGCCGCCCGCTGGATCGTGGCCATATGCCACAGGCATCTGCCTCCGTGTGAGGCGAGGTTTCACGTGCACCGGTGATAAAATCTCTACATTCACCCCGAGTGGGGCTATAGCTCAGCTGGGAGAGCGCATCGTTCGCAACGATGAGGTCGTCGGTTCGATCCCGACTAGCTCCACCAATCTTTCAACAACTTGCGGAATTTCCTCAGGGTTTTGCTCGAGGCTATCGCGGCCACATCCAATTGAGCGTATGAAGGTGCGGCAGTGGGATCGCACCGCTGTAGACAGCAACTGCAAAGACAAGCAACGTGAGATAAAAACCCGTCATAAAGCTCGCCATTACACGTTGGAAAATGAGTAACTGTCCCTCCTGCTGCTTGTTCTTCTGGTCGCCGCGATTGAGCCAGCGCTGCTTGGACAGCCGAAATAACAGGTGCACTTTGACAATCGAAATGATGAGCTGGTTAAAGTAGAGCAAAACGGGAAACGTAAGATAAATCTCACCCGCGTAGTAGAACAGAACGCACGAAAGCATCAGACGCGTACAGACAACCCACACAAAGTAGGCGAGCAGGGCCTGCGGTCCAAATAAGAACGACGTGATTACAGCGGCAATGGGTCCCGTCAACATCGTCCACATGGAGATGCGCTGGTCGATAAGGCACCACCAGATAAATGGGCCGACGCGCCGGGGTCCCAGAGCGATGGCGCGCGTGCCATTGCGCAGCATGTTGCCCGACCAACGCAGCAGGTTGTGCTTCAGCCGCTCCCAGGGACTTGTGCCGATATTCTCGATGGTCACGCAGGAAGCATCCGGCACGTACATCATTTCCCAGCCATCGCGCAGCACCCAAAACCACGTGCTCTTGTCGTCGCCGGACATGAAGCGGAACTGGCCCCAAAGCCAATGTGTCAGTGAGTCGGCCTCGATGGTGCGAATAAAATCCGCATTCACGGCTATCTCGGCGCGGAAGACTGACAGTCGTCCAGTGAGCGTCAACACCTTATTGGAAAGCGAGTGCGACTCCATCGCGAGCCGACGCTGAGCAAAGCGTAAGTCGTGCCAGGATTGCACCCATTCGGGGCCAACCACGATCGCACGCTCATCTGTGGTTAGCGCGCCCAGCTTTGGGTTGGTGGCAAACATCGGGGCACACTTCGCAATCAGCCCTGGGTCCATGATGGTGTCACCATCCATAAAGATGGCTAGGTCATTCGGACCCACGCCGTAACGGCTGATCGCGCGCAGAACGGAGCCTATGGCGAAGCGCTTGCCGGTCTGGTTCTGCCGCACGATCACAGCTTCGAGTTCGATGTCGGGAGGATTGGCGGCGAAGTATTGTTCAATCTGCTGTTCGTCCGAAACATCGCCTGTCCCAATGTAGATCCTGCCCGGAACGCCTGCAGAGCGACATTCTTCGACGATGCTCGCCAGCATTCTTTCCGTAGTCTGCGATTGCTCGCGAAAAGTAACCACCATGAAATGCAGAAAGGAAGGCCGCCAGCCGTCGCTCCAGACGGCAGCCGCCTTCACGCGCTTCTTGGGGAATACGAGGAGGCGATAGATCCGTGAGCGAACGAAGTGGGTGGTCCACCACAGATATCGCCACAGGGCAATGAACCCGAATGTTAAAACAAATGTTGATTTGACAGGGTCCCAGATGTGGTTGGGAAGACGAATAACCAGGAGTGTGAGAGCGCACGCCAGCAGAAATAGCTTGGCCGCAGGGATCATGCGTATCCTTCGTGGCTGGAGCATTTGCGATCCCCTCAGTTTGCCGACCACAGGTAGAAGCGCGCGAGATAAAAGAGGTTTTTGCGAGCTTTGCCCTCCAGCGCGGCCCGCCATAAATCATCGTTAACCTTGCGTCCAGGAAGCGTCGCATAGCTGAAGATTGCTCGCGCTGCTTCGTGGACATCGAAGTTTTTAGCTTGCGCGTAATCGAAACCGGCTGCAGCACGCCGCTGATCAATCGGTGCGGTGGTCTTGGCAAATTCGACGTGGCCCGGGTCGTTCTTTAGAGTGTTGTCAAAGAATGCGAATGCACGATCGATGCGATCTACGCAGCATCCAGTCACAAGAGCTATCTCGTTCCAGGCTTCGAGATCATAAATGTGATAGTGCATGGCATCGCGCTGCTGGTAATCGATCGACTCTCCATTCGGCAGCAGGTTAGCGTCAAGCTGCTTCTTCACGTCGCCAAGGTCAACTTCATAAGCAGCGGAGCGGTTGAGCAACTTATCCAGCATTACCAATATTTTGAGTGCATGGGTTTTGTGATTGTTCGTGTCGCTGATTCGTCCGAAACTGAACGAGCGCTTCGCGGCCAGCCAGCGTTCGAGCCATGCGTATACTTGATGCTCTTCGTCCGCGGTAAATTCGGACCGTACCAGGTCGATACCCCACAAAAATCCATCCAGCCGAGTCTCATCAATGGGCTCTCCGGTTGGCTTGTTCACTTGGGCCCAGGCGAGAATGTAACGCTTCGCGCCGGCCAAATACTTGGACTGGTCCGAAAGGCGATAGGCCATGGCGAGAAGAGCGCACTTGTCGGCATCGCCAAACGCCTTTCGGGTCGCCTGGAAGGAAGGGTCGTCCTTGTTGCTCACACCGGAACTGTGCAAGGTTTCGACCGGAGCAGGCGGCTCCTGCAGGGCTTTGTTGGCCTCTTCTAGGACTTCGGCTTTAGTCGCAGCAAAGTCCTTCGAGACGTGTAATGCCATCGGGTCACGCATGAAAACGCTCTGCGATGGCCAAAGCACTGGCTCGGTCGTCACCTTTTGGGTTGCAGCATCGGCCTGCGGAATCAGGTTGAAGAAAATGCTGCTGGATTCCGTCTTTTTGGGTTCCCCACCCTTGGACCTCTCCTTACTCGATCCGGTGCTCCGTTGGTCCGTGGCGTCTTTATCTCGATGGAACAAAGCCATAAATGACAGATATCGCTTCTTCGGAAGGTTCACAAAGACCGGCATCCCACCCGCCAACTTCTGGCGGGCATTGTCATTCAGAGAGACAAAAACTAGCTTTGCATACGCTGATTTGTCTTCCGCCCCGCGCCAGTTATAACCCGGCTGAGTTTGTTTAGGAGTCTCAAGTTCTTTGACGAAACCTCGCGTGCGATCTACTTCGACAACTTCAACGGAATAGCGTTCGTCAGTGCCGGGGACATAGGCAAGACCGCGGGCACCCACTTGGATGGAAGCAGCCTCGGCTTGTGTGAGATAGGCATCAATGGTGCGCTCGCCATCCCCATGCCTCAGGATTAATATTTGTTCGCCGCGATCTAGCGTCATGCCCGGGCTCTTGTACATGCGCACAACCGTGCCCGGGTATGGAGCTCGATAGACCAATTCCTGCTGGCGCAGTTGCGCTTGGTGCAGGGTGGCTTGCGCAACTTGAACCTGCTCAGCCGCAGCAGATTCTTCCGCTTTCAGAGTAGCCTCGTCACCAACGAGATAATTCGCCGAAAACATTAATCCATTGTTCGTTGCGTTCGCACCGCTTTCCACGGTTTTCAGATCGGCCTGGGCATGATCCAGCGCACCTTGTTTGCCCGCGAGGATGGCCTTTTGCTGGTCGTAGTTCTGCTGGGCCAGAATACCTTCATCCACGAGGGTCTTTACGCGATCAGCTTCAATTTTTGCGGCGTCCCGCTCGGCAGTAAGTGCAACAACCTGCGATTTGGCAGAGCTCAGCTGGTCGGAACTTATGGACTGGTAAACGCGGAATTTTTTCGCCGCAAGAGCTAGCCGTTCTTGAGCGTCGTGAAGTCGGGTCTGTGCCGTTCCCAGATCCTGCGTGGCCGTCGTGACCCACTGCATCACTTGGTCATCTTCGACCCGCAACAGGGGCTGCCCGGCTTGAACTTCTGCGCCCGGGGCGATGTAAACCTCAGCCACGTGTCCCACGTCGCGGGAGACTACCTGTTCAATTCCGGTATTGATAACCGCCGTCTCGACCTCGACCCTTGACAGGTAACTTATCAAAGTCAGGAGCACGTAGCCGCCGAGCGCAACTCCGGCAACGATATATCCGGCGGCGATCAATTTTCGTCTAACACCATGTTGCTGTTGCTGCTCGCTGGTATGCGGCTTTGCAAGAGCCGCAGCCGGAGTAACAGGCCGATCCACACGGGCAAGCGCGCCTTTTACCTCGATCATTTCGCCGCCAATAACTGCAGACGCGAAATACTTGATGAGCGCCTCTTCTCGTTCTCGCAAACCCACGAACCTTGCTCCCAGGCGGTTCTTGGTTCGATGGACGATCTCTGCCTGCGTGCGAAACGAAATCTCAAAGCCTTGGAAGTTCAACGCGAACTGCACGTCGATCGTTTCACCTAGCATCGGGACATCGCCGAAGTAGGGAATTCCGAATCCACCTAGGCCCCAGTCGCGGGTTGTGTGCTGTATGCCGTCGATAATGACTGCGGCGGGCGCAGTCAGGCGATAGTGTCGTCTTTGAGATGGCGGTTCCCTCTTAACAATGACCGGCTTTGGAACAGTAGACATTTTTCGTTGTACTCCTTAATCTGCCGCGGCAGAGACCGCAACTCCCATGGGTATGCCAAGACCTACCAAATCAAGGATGCAGTGATGAGGCTCAGCATCTCTGAGAAGCTCTTTGTAGTATTCGTCTCGATTGCCAATGACCACGGTTTGCGCATGCTTGAGCACCTCACGGTGGTCGTCGGTCAGCATCTCGTAAATGTATGGCAAGTGTTCTCGTAGATATGCTTTGTTCGCGCCGGTGAGAATCGAGTGGCTCACCGTCGGATCAAAAATCCGGAGTGAATATCCTCTCCGGTGCAGCTCTTCTACCACTCGCAACATCGGGCTTTCACGTAGATCGTCGGTTTTAGCTTTGAAGCTGATTCCCATGATTCCGATCTTGCGCTGTCCTTGATCTTCAATGAGATCGAGCGATCGCCGGATATGCTCTTCGTTGCTCGGAAGAATGCTTTCGAGCAAAGGGAGGTGGGCTCCCAGCTCCCGAGCTAAATAGGTCAGCGCGCGAACATCTTTGGGTAGACAGGAACCACCGAAAGCAAAGCCAGGCCGCAAGTAACTGGGAGATACGTTGAGCTTGCGGTCTTGCAGAAAGATGTCCATGACCTCCTGACCATCTACTCCCACGGCGCTGCACAGCGTACCGATCTCGTTGGCAAAGTCGACTTTGACTGCATGCCACGCGTTATCGGTGTACTTCACCGCTTCGGCCACTTCGATACTGGTTTTAATCAGTGGGGCCGGCAGATGCTCAAACAGTCGAGCAACGAGCGCGGCAGTAGCCACATCGCTCGAGCCGATTACAATTTTCGGAGGGTTGTCGTAATCGAAAATCGCTGTGCTTTCTCGCAAAAATTCGGGATTGATGCAGATTCCGAACGCCTTACCCGCTTTCTTTCCACTGCTCTTTTCAATTTCAGGAATTACGACTTGACGCATGGTGCCCGGCAACATCGTGCTACGCATCACGACAATGTGGAACTCACGTTTGGTTCTTAGGCCATTCCCGATCTCTTGGCATACTTGACGAACATATTTCGTATCCAATGAGCCATCGCGCTGGCTTGGTGTGCCTACGCAAACGAGTGACATCGTGGAATTCAGTACTGCTTCAATTGAACTCGTGGTCGCAGTCAGAAGGCCTTCCGAAACCGCTCCTCGAATGAGTTCATCTAAACCCGGCTCAACGATGGGGCTAAGGCCGCGGTTCACCATCTCGACTTTGTCGGTCTGCGTATCGACGCCGATCACTCGATGCCCGTCTCGCGCCAGGCATGCTGCAGATACCGACCCAACATATCCCAATCCAAAAATGCTAATGTTCATAACCCGATGGCCGGCGCGACCAGTAATGTCTACGCTGGAGCGCCGTTTCCTTTCTGCAAACGAAAATTTCGACAACTGCCAAAATCGGCTACGTTGAGACTCGCCAGCATTTCAGCGCTAAAACCTGCCCGTTGCGATCGCGGCTTCCCAGTTCTCAAGGGCAGACGACTCTTCTACGCGACCGGCAATTGCAAAGGCTTCCAACGGTGATTCCAAGTCCTGATCGTGGAGTCGAGCCACTGTCCCATGACAGAGAATGCGCGTCTTGCGCCGAGCGGCATGTTCCTTAAGGATCAGTTCAATTTCTGCTGCCGCGCCTAGTGGCCTGGAGATATTTGTGAAGAGGAGCATTCCCGACAAACTGATGTTTCGGCAATAACCGACCTGCACCTGGTCGCTTTCGTCCGCCCACCGTATCAAAACCGGAATCGTCAATTGAAAGCGAGGTTTTGATCTTCGCTCGGATAAGTTCGTGGTCATACTTCTCGCAAAATATCGGTCGCGAACCCAGAGTTCAAGAAGGTGAATGTTTGTTATTGAATAGAATCAGAGGTTTAGTGAACCTAGGGATTCGCTTCGAAGTACCGAAGTCCGTGTAGCCTGATTTACCCAAGATGAAACAATCTTCCCTAGGTAGAGGTGCAGTAGAGAAAATCGTCTCACGATGCTCCCGGAGCTCAGGTGTGAGGGGTGGATTTTACCCTACTTAGAAATGGCGTCGAGGCCTGTGGAAAACTCAGCACTTCTTCAACGGCTTTTAATAAAGCCATGTACCTGAGATTACAATCCAGTGACAAAGGATTGTTTTTGGCAGCTATACTTTACACTTCAATGGAGCCGAGATCCGGCAAGACCGTTTCTTAGCGGTCGTGCGAGACCAGGTCCCTTCCTATCGCGTAAAGGGCTATTCCGTTGTTCTCAGGAGAGCAAGAACATGCCTGGAACTAAGATGCACACCAGCCGCGCATCAGAGGAGCAAGTGATTCGAATTGTGGTTGCCGATCGAGACCACATGACGACTCAACTTCTCGTGCAGTCATTCGCGCAAGATCGCCGCTTTTTGGCGACTGCGGTCCCCCCCTCAGCTGACATCCTGGATTTCATTTCAGCACACCAGCCAGATGTATTAGTGATCGACTCAGGATATGAATCCCGAAGGTTTAAAGGCCTGCACCTCTGCCGTCACATCAAAGCACAACAGCCTCAAGTCAATTTGCTGGTAATACTAGACGCGGCCGAGAGAGAACCGGTTGTTGCCGCATTCCGGGCTGGGGCAACGGGAGTGTTTTCCCGCACTGCGCCCCTGACCACGTTTCATTCCCGAGTTGAACAGGTCAGCTTGGGAGAGCTATCTATGGGCGCCTGCGAAGCTGCGCATCTGCTCGCACATCTCCGCGCTAATCCGTCCATTGATCTGCTTGATCGCAGCCGCTTAGGTAGGCTGACTGCCCGGGAAGTCGAAATCGCTGAACTTGTGACACAAGGACACACCAATGCAGATATTGCACGGCATCTGCGGCTCAGCCACCACACCATTAAGAACTACGTTTTTAGGATCTTCGAGAAACTACAGGTTTCGAATAGGGTAGAACTGCTCTTCACCTTGCTTGATCAAAGCAATCATGTTTCTGACCCGACTGTATGCATCAGAGCGGCGGTGGAGAAGAAATTCGACTCGTATCTCGCCGCAGCCCAGGAAGGCTTCGCCCTCGCTGCATTCGTGGTGGGCGTTGCATATCTTGAAGGATACGGTGTCACACCTTCCGAGGAAACTGCCTATTACTGGTTGCGCAGCGCAGAGACAAACTCCCGCGACATTCAACAGAAATGTCGCGCCATTTTGGAGGGTTTGACGTCCAAAATCAGCGGCACGGACCTTGAATACTGGGAGCAGCGCGTCAGAGCCGACGCACAGAATAAACCTTTACTGGAGACAAAACTTCCCGAAGAGCTACTACGTCCCTCGGAAGTCATGAGACTGGCACAAGCAAGTTGATCTGCGAGACCCGGCGAAGGTGCCTGCCTGTTCCGATTGGCAAATTGCATTGTTCCACGCGCGGTCTGGTGATCTGTCAATGTCACTTTTCGTTCGTCTGGCTGTTACCCCCGGTTAAGCTCCGTTGCGATTTTTCACGTTGTGCTGGCCACTCCGGGCATTTATCCAGACCCTAGCGGCGCTCAATCCTTTGTTGTGGTTCACTTCTTGGCAACTTGTGCAGGACTGCTTGTTGTTGAAGAATTGGCAACAATGCCTGGGAATGGATTGGTGCCGTCAGCTGAGTCGCGGGTGATTTTGGAAATCCGCGGACTCATGGTTCGCTATCTTCCCAGTCGACAGAAGCCAGTCCAGCCTCTCAAAGGCGTAAACCTCCGCGTCCATCCAGGAGAGGTCCTCGGAATCATGGGAGAGTCGGGTTCCGGTAAGAGTACGCTGGCCGCCTCGCTTTTAAGATTGCTGCCGGCGCATGCGGAATACAGTGCAGGGTCTGTAGAGTTCGAAGCGCAAGACGTACTCAGGATGCGTGAGTCGGAACTCCGAAGGATTCGGGGCGCGAAAATCTCGATGATTCCGCAAGATCCCGCCACTAGCCTGAACCCTGTGTTGACAATTGGAACGCAGATTTCGGAAGTTCTGCGGGCCCACCTGCCCGTGAAAAAGGGACAGCGCAGCGCGCAAGTGCTCGAACTCTTGAAAGAAGTTGGTTTCGATGATCCCGAGCGAATTGCATCCGCTTATCCGCACGAACTCAGCGGTGGACAAAGACAGAGGGTGGTAATCGCTCAGGCAATTGCATGCAACCCCGCACTGCTGATCGCGGACGAACCTACCAGCAAGCTGGATTCCCAGTTACAAACGGAAATGCTTACGGTGCTAATGAGCGTCGTGCGACGGCATGGTACCGCGCTCGTTCTCATCGCGCATGATCCTGGGATTCTGATTGGAGTTGCTGACCGCATCGCCGTGATGTACGCGGGTTCCATCGTGGAAGAGGGGACCGCACAAGAGATCATGCAGAATCCGCTCCACCCCTACACCCAGGCTCTGGTGACGTTGTTGAAGTCAGAACATCGCGCGGGCAAGACAGACAAATTCCCGGTAATCGCCGGCGATGCTCCCGACTTAACCAAGGCTGGGCCGGGCTGTCGGTTTGAGCCGCGCTGTCCGGGACGTATGTCAGTATGTTCAGCTCAGGATCCAACAGAATCGAACATCACTCACTCCCACCGTGTGAGTTGCTTCAAACATGCCAATTGACACGGGTTCCCCCGAGAAAATTCACGGCCCTCTCCTGCGAGTCCGAGCGCTCGAAAAGAAGTATTGGGCACGTCGTGGCGCATTCCGCAGACGCGTTCCACTTCTAGCTGCTAGCAAGGTCTCATTCGAAATTCCGCATGGCAAAACATTGGCGATTGTCGGGAGTTCGGGTTCAGGGAAATCCACCGTAGCCAGATGCGTAGCCCGGATCGAGAAACCTGATTCAGGAGAAATCTGGATCAAGGATCGACAGGTTGCACAAGCGAGTGGGAAGGAATTGATGTCGCTGCGGCCAGACGTGCAGCTTGTATTTCAGGACCCCTCGACATCGATGAACGCGCGTTTTTCCGCAGTCCAGACCATTGAAGAACCTCTCCTTCTACAACATCGCGGATCGAGCGAGGAGCGGCGAACCAGAGTTGCGGAGTTGATGAAGGAAGTTGCGCTCCAGCCTGAATGGATGGACCGAGGAGTCAGCGAGTTCAGCGGCGGGCAAAAACAACGAATCGCGATTGCACGCGCGTTGGCGCTGAAACCCAAGTTGTTGATCCTCGACGAAGCTTTTACGGGACTTGATCTTTCAACCCAGGCGCAGATCGGGAATCTGCTGCTTGAACTGCAGGCGGCGCACACGCTCACATATTTGCTGATTGCGCACGACCTGACACTGGTGTCGCGCATGGCCGACTTTATTGCCGTCATGAGCAACGGGGAAATTGTGGAACAAGGAATCGCCCAAGAGGTTCTTGCAAGTCCTGTGCACGCGCAAACCCGGGCTCTCATCTCTGCGGCGCAGGGCCTTCGCTCAATCTCCGCCACACAGCCGTCCTCATGACCTACGTTCTCCAGCGACTGCTCCGATCCATACTCCTTCTGTTAGGAGTCTCGCTGTTGTGTTTCTTGTTCACGGAGATGGCGCCCGGCAGCTTCTTCGACGAGATGCGCCTGAACCCGCAGATTTCTCCGGAGACGATCGCTACGTTGCGATCGCAGTACGGGATGAATCGTCCCCTTGCGGTTCGTTACTCGCGCTGGCTCGTCTCGGCCATCCGTGGAGATTTCGGTTACTCCGTTGCCTATAACGCCCCGGTCGCGCCGCTCTTATGGACACGCGCCAAAAACACGCTCCTGCTCACGTTGACAGCAACGTTCCTGACCTGGCTGATCGGCGTGCCGCTCGGGCTGTTGACGGCCAGCGCGCGGGGCAAGTTCGCCGACAAAGTTGCTACTCCAGTGAGTTGTTTCCTGCTTTCCGTGCCGGAGATCGTCCTTGCTGTGGGACTACTTGCGCTTGTGGTTCGTTGGCGCGTTGTTCCCGTGGGAGGAATGATGTCGTTAGGATTCGAAGATCTCTCGCTGTGGGAGAAAATCCGCGATATTGCTGTTCACATGTTGCTGCCAGTTTCAATTCTGGTGCTCGGAGGAGTAGCGATCATCGAGAGACACGTTCGCGCGAGCGTTATCGAAGTCCTCGATACACCTTATATTCAGGCGGCACGCGGCCTTGGGATTGGGCGCGTCCGACTGCTATTCCGTCATGTCTTGCCCGTCGCCGCCAATCCGGCGATTTCACTTTTTGGATTTTCGATTGCCGCGTTGCTCGGCGGATCACTAGTGGTTGAGGTTGTCACCGGATGGCCTGGGCTGGGCCCGCTCATCCTGGATGCAACCATGTCGCGTGACCTCTATGTCGTAATTGGCGCGGTCCTGCTCTCTGCGGTTTTCATGATTGCGGGCAATCTGATCGCCGATCTGATGCTATTGGCCTCGGATCCCCGAATCCGCGCTGGAGAATCTAATGCGACCTAAGGCGTGGATCGTCGTGCTCTCGGCACTGCTCGCTGCCCTGCATCTCGCGATCCTCGCTGCCGGATTCATCGCACCTTACGACGCGGCGTCACAGAATCGCGACTTGTCGTATGCGCCGCCGACTCACGTGCATCTCCGCGACGCTTCGGGATGGCATTTGCCGTTTGTGTATCGATGGATACCGGACCCCGACGGCTACCGTGAAGATACCAGCACGCGATATCCAATTCACTTCTTCACGAGAGGGGAAGCGCACAAAATTCTGTGGATTTTCCCATCAAACCTGCACTTGTTCGGTGTTGATGAACCTGGGCGAATCCTGATCGCGGGTGCTGATTCCTTTGGACGGGACGAGTTCTCACGCCTGCTTTACGGCGGGCAAATCTCATTAGCTGTGGGACTGCTCGCAACTTTCATCACATTGGCGGCGGCGACTGTCGTCGGTACAGTCGCCGGGTATTTCGGAAAATGGGCCGACGAATTCCTGATGGCGTTGGGAGAACTCTTTCTTTGCCTTCCCTGGTTCTATTTCCTCGTAGGTGCGCGCGCATTCCTGCCGCTTCACGTCAGCGCCGCAGGAACATTTCTGCTTCTTATCATCGTGATTGGCATCATCGGGTGGGCGCGCCCGGCTCGGCTGATTCGCGGGATCGTGCTGAGTGCGCGAAATCGTAACTATGTTCTGGCGGCGCGTGGCTTCGGTGGGTCAAATTTCTACCTTCTGCGTCGGCATATCCTGCCCGAAACCTTCGCTATCCTGCTGACCCAGGCAGCCCTGCTCATCCCCCAGTACGTGGCCGCCGAAGCCACGCTGTCGTTCTTCGGACTTGGCGTCAGTGAGCCCGTGCCCAGCTGGGGAAACATGCTCAGCGCATTACAACAGTACAACGTACTTGTGTCGTACTTCTGGTTGCTTGCCCCTGCAGCCGCGCTCGTCATTACTTCCGTTATGTATTGGTTGCTGGCCGACGTACTGCATCACTGGATACAATCTCACTCAATCAACTGAGTTCTGTGGGGAAGGGCCTTTTATGAGATCCATAGCTCGCCTCACAGTCGTTGTGTGCCTGCTTGCAGCCTCGGGTTGGGCTGCCGCTCCTGCACCCGCAGCAATCAATTCTTCGGAAGACCTTCAGCGTCAGGATGGAGATGTTGGACAATACGGCGGGCGTCTGGTTATCGGCCAGCGTGCCGAGCCGAAAACGCTGAATCCAGTCACCGCAACCGACGCCGTTTCGCGCGAAGTGATCGGCCGCTGCCATGCCGACCTGATTAGCATCAATCGAATGTCTCAGAAGACAGAGCCTGCCCTGGCGGAATCGTGGAAGACCTCGCCCGACGGGCGCAGCTTCACCCTCAAACTCCGCAAAGGCATTCGCTTCTCTGATGGACAGCCGTTCGATGCCGATGACGTGGTGTTCTCGTTCAACCTGTATCTGGACGAAGCCATAGGTTCGCCGCAACGTGACCTGCTGGTGATGGACGGAAAACCGCTGGTCGTAACCAAGCTGGACCAGTACACAGTTCGCTTCACATTGCCTCGTCCTTATGCCGCGGCAGAAAGATTGTTTGACGGCCTCGCGATGTTGCCCAAGCACCTGCTGGAGAAGTCATATCACGAGGGCCATTTCGCCCAGGCATGGTCGCTGAATTCGGCACCTGCCGAAATCGCAGGACTGGGGCCGTTCCGCCTTAAGCAGTACGTAACGGGACAGCGCATCGTGCTGGAGCGTAATCCTTACTATTGGAAGGCGGATCGCAACAACCAGCGCCTGCCGTATCTCGATGAACTCGTCTTTCTGTTTGTCGGCGGCGAGGACCAGCAGGTCATGCGCTTCGAGGCCGGCGAGACTGACATGGTCAGCCGCCTCAGTTCTGAAAATTATTCGCTGCTGACAAAAGAACAATCCCGTAGCGGATGGCAACTTGCCGATCTCGGACCTAGCCTGGAATACAACTTCCTCGTATTCAACCTGAATGACGTCAATGCCGGAAAGATGGGCGAAATTGCGCGCAAACAGGCGTGGTTTCGCGATCTCAAGTTTCGCCAGGCCGCTTCGGCAGCAATCGACCGCGATTCCATCGTTCGCCTGGTCTATGGAACCAGAGGAACCGCGCTGTGGGGCAACGTTGGCCCGGGCGACAAGCTGTGGATGAATCAGTCCATCCCTCATCCGCAGCGCTCACTTGATGCTGCACGACAATTGCTCAAGTCAGCAGGGTTTTCCTGGAACGGCTCCGGGCAGTTGCTCGATCCTTCCGGCAAGCCGGTTGAGTTCACGATTGTTACCAGTTCCTCGAATACACAGCGAATAAAGATGGCCACGCTGATTCAGGACGATCTTTCGCACCTCGGAATGCAGGTACACGTAGTTCCTCTGGATTTCCGCGCCATGCTCGATCGCGTATTCCAAAGCTTCGATTATGAGGCCGCCATCATGGGGCTGGGCGGCGGCGATCCGGATCCCAATCCTGAGATGAATGTGTGGATGTCGAACGGCGCAACCCACATCTGGCATTTGAACGAAGCTCAGCCCGCGACCTCATGGGAGCGTGAGATCGACACGCTGATGCAGCAGCAGATGATCACGCTGAACTACGCGAAGCGAAAGCAGCTTTACGATCGCGTGCAGCAGATCATCGCGGAGAATGTACCGTTCATTTTTCTGGCGACTCCTGATGTCCTGGTGGGAGCCAAATCGCAAATTGGAAACTTCCATCCCGCGGTGCTCGACCATTACACGCTCTGGAATGCCGACCAGCTTTATCTCCGTGCTGCTACCCGAGGAGTAGAACGAGCTGGTATCCGGTGACTGCCGGAACTAAATTAGCGCGCGAAGGCGCGGCGTCGTGGCCTGACGAGCGCCTCGTCTCGGAGTGTCTCAAGGGCAACGAGCAGGCGTGGTCTGCGCTCATCGATAAATACAAGAACCTTATCTATTCCATTCCCGTGAAGATGGGAATGCAGGATGAGGCGGCGGACATCTTTCAAGCTGTATGCCTCGACCTGCTCTCGGACTTGCCCCGCTTGCGGGAGCCGCGTGCCCTCCCGAAGTGGCTGATGCAGGCTTGCTACCACAAATGCCTGCACTACCGCAGGAAATCACAGAAACATCTCGCCGCGCCAGAAGCTGATGCCGAAGGCATCGCGGCAGACGTGGAGAACGCACCACTTCCGGACCACATACTTTGCGAACTGGAGAAGGAGCAGATGGTGCGGGACGCGCTCACCGAATTGAGTCCGCGTTGCGAACGCATGGTACGCATGCTGTTCTTTGAAAATCCGCCACGTCCATATCAGGAAATCGCGCGCGAACTCGACCTGGCGACCGGTTCGATCGGCTTCATTCGGGGACGCTGTCTCGAGAAACTCAAGAAATACTTGGAAAAGATGGGATTCTGAAATGAGCGCAAAAGCGGCGCCGCAGACCGAATCCGATGCCATGATTCAGCGCCTGTTGGCGGCTGCGGATGACTCTGCGTGTCGTGCATTGGTCGGACAGCACCCAAACCTCAACTGGGAAGAGATCGTAACCGCTCTGACCGATCGCGTCCGTCAGGAAGTGCACGTGAGCACCGCTCAGGCACAGCATTTGGCGGATCTTGCCATCATGGTTGCGGAAACCACAAAGAACAAGCTGGCACTCGCCAAGAGCCTGCGTGCCAAGGCCAACGCTCTCTACGCCCAGGACAAGCATTCAGAAGCCGTCGAAATGCACTCGCGTGCCATCTCTTTGTTCGAAGAAATCGGAGACAAAGAAGAGCTGGCGCGCACTCTCAGCGGGTCCATTCAACCGCTGCTGCTTCTCGGCCGTTACGATGAGGCCCTCATGGCTGCAAGCCGGGCTGGCTTGATCTTCTCCGAGCAGGGCAACGCGTGGCGGTTGGCTCGCCTTGAAATCAATATCGGGAACATCTATCAGCGGCAGGACCGTTTCGAAGATTCCCTGCAGCATTATCAGAAGGCGTATGACGAATTGCTTGGTCACGATGATGCCGAAGGACTCGCGGCAGTTCTTAGCAATCTTTCGCTGTGCTACATCAGCCTCAACAATTTTACCAAGGCGCTGGAACTTCATCAGAAGGCGCGGCAGCACTGCCTGGAAAAAGGCATGCCTATCCTGGTGGCGTACGCCGATTACAACATCGCCTATCTCTATTTCCTGCGTGGTGAGTACGGCAGGTCTATCCAGATGCTGCGGGAAGCGGCGTCTGGCGCCAAGCGCGCCGGGGATGCATACCAACTGGCACTATGCGATCTCGACCTCGCTGAAATTTATCTTGAGATCAATCTAAGCGCGGAAGCCGTGGAGCTAGCACACGCTGCGAATCAGGGCTTCGAGCGGCTCGGATTCGGATATGAAGCTGCCAAAGCCCTTGCCTTCGCCGCGATTGGCGTCAGCCGCCAAGGGCAGGCGTTCGAGGGGCTGCAACTGTTTCGGAAATCCAGGGAGATGTTCGCGCGGGACAACAATCTAGTCTGGCCGTCCCTGATCGATCTATACGAGGCGCTCGTCCTCTTTAACGAAGGCCGGATGTTTGAGGCACGCCGTCTATGCGCTGCCGCACAAGAATTCTTCGCGAATTCCAACATGCCGCGCAAAGCGCTATTGGCGGAACTGCTGCTGGCCCGCATCGCTTTGCGCCTGAATGATACCTCCACGGCGCGACAGCACTGTGAATCCGCGCTGCAGGAACTCACGCGCATGGAATCTCCCATGCTGCTGTACCAGGCACAGTTTCTTCTCGGCGAGATTGCGCGAGCGGAGAAGAACGACGAAGCCGCGTATGACGCTTACTCCGGCGCGCGTGGTGCACTCGAAGCTCTCCGCGGCAGCCTTCGCGGCGAGGAACTGAAGATTGCCTTCTTCGACAACAAGTTGGAATTGTACGAGCACCTCGTCGATCTGTGCTTGCAACGTTCGGACGGCCTGGAGGAAGCTTTCAACTACATCGAGCAGGCAAAATCGCGCAGCTTGATGGACCTTCTCACCCAGCCAGTTTCGGTTGTTGAGAATGACGACGGACAAAGCGATCTGGTCCGGTCCATTCGCACCCTGCGTGAGGAACTCAACTGGTACTACAACTTGATCGAGCGGGAACAACTACGGCCGGAAGAGAATTCACGCGCGCGCATCGAGACCCTCGAAAAGCAAGCGCGCACGCGTGAGACCGCTTTGTTACGTGCTTTGCAGGAAGCCACGGTGGCCGAAGTGAATCAGGCCGGCCTGCAGTCGCCAACGCACGCGCCTCTCAAAGAAATTCGGGCCACGCTTGCGGCTGAGACTGCTCTCGTCGAATATTTCTGCGTTCAAGACCGCATTCTTGCGTGCGTGCTCACCCGCGACGGTTTGCAGATTGTGCCCATCACTCTGCAGTCCCGCGTCCAGAAAATTCTGCAGATGCTGCAGTTCCAGCTTTCCAAGTTCCGCCTCGACCCGCAATACGTAACCACATTTCATGACTCTCTGCTGGAATCGACACAGGCTCACTTGAAGAGCCTCTACGACGAATTGCTGGCCCCCGTGCGTCAACTTCTCCAGGCCAAGCATCTCGTGTTCGTCCCTCACGGGCTGCTGCATTACGTACCGATGCATGCGCTGTATGACGGTGAATCGTACCTGATCGACAACTACGCAATTTCCTACGCTCCGAGCGCGAGCATTTACTCCATCTGTCGCGGCATTCCGGAAAAAACCTCGGGTACATCTCTGATTTTCGGCATCGCCGACGCACAGGCACCGTCAATCCTGGACGAGGTCCACGCGCTCAGCGCGATTCTTCCCGATGCAAAGCTATTCGTCGGCGATCAAGCGACCGAGCAAGCGCTGCGTGAAAACGGCGACAGCAGCCGGACGATTCATATTGCAACGCACGGCTACTTCCGCCAGGACAACCCGATGTTTTCCTCCATCCGTCTAGGCGGCTCATACTTGAGCCTGTACGACCTCTACCACCTCAAACTCACCGCGGACCTCGTGGTCCTGAGCGGCTGCGCCACCGGGTTAAATGTCGTCAGGCCAGGGGATGAGCAGATTGGGTTAGTGAGAGGACTGCTGCGGGCCGGCGCTCAATCGCTGGTATTGAGTTTGTGGGACGTCCATGATCTTAGTACCCGCGAGTTCATGGTCTCCTTCTACACCAAAATGCAGCAGGGGCTTTCGAAGCCACTCGCCATACAGGCCGCCATGATTGAACTGCGCGGGCGCTCTCCGCACCCCTATTACTGGGCTCCTTTCTTGTTGATAGGAAAGGGGTAAGCTGTATCCCCAAACTTTTTTACGGGCCGTATATTTTTTAGGCCCTGCCCTCCCCTTTATATCCAGAAAAGAAAGCCAGTCGGTCCGGGCGACAGTTGACCGGGTCCGAAATCCCCCCAAAAACAACTGAGGAATGAAATGTCACATTTTTCGGAAGAAGTATTCGCTGATTTCGTGCGTGGAATCGCTGTCCCCGCGCATACGCAGCTTCAATCACATCTTGCAACGAAATGCCTGCAATGCGCACAAGGCCTGAGGCTCTGGAGTCAATTGCAGACCATTGGCGCAAGAGAGAACACCTATTGCCCTCCAGCCGACTCTGTTCGCATGGTGAAGCTGGAGTTTGAAGCCACGCGCGTGCAGGAAAACGAAACTTTGGGAAAAATTGTTTTTGACTCCTTTTCCCAGCCGGCTCTTGCCGGAGTGCGCTCAGGCAGCGCCGCGGCCGCGCGGCAGATGGTGTTTGAAGCCGACGGCGTGATGGTCGACCTTCGCTTCGATCGCCCGCCGCGATCGACCTGTGTCTCATTGATCGGCCAAGTCCTGAATGAGAAGGCGCCACGTGTGTCTTTGGCAAATGCTGCGGTCATGCTTTGGACGGAAAAAGGCTTGGTTTTGGCGGAAACCACCACCAATACATTGGGCGAATTTCACCTGGAATTTGAGCCGCAAACGAAGCTGCGGCTCTCGATAGAAGGCGTTGCAGGAAAAGTGATCCGCATTCCGCTCGCCAATTTGAGTGCGGATCGTGCAAAAGGCGGAATTACGGAAGGAATCAGGGGTGGTTACTGCTGAGATATTACAGCTGTAATTGGCGCTGGTACCGGGGTTGCCCTACACTTTCGAAACTGTCCCAACTGGGGAGAAGGACAAAATGGAAACGGTAATTCGTGGGAAAAGCAAATTCGGCCGCTACAGTGTCGTGATTGTCTTAATGCTGGTGCTGCTTTCAGTCTGCGCATCCCCGGCGCAAGCTCAAACACGCCTGGTGGTGCGAGACTCGTTGGGCCTTCCCGGCCTCAACTTGAGCTGCGCGCTGCTCGGCTGCAACGTGGTTCGCGGATTGGGTGATCCTCAGGGACAGTTGTTCCTGGTCGTTTTTCCCCAACTGCTGACCCCGATCACCAGCATTCTCAACCTTGACCTGCAGTTGGGGATCGTCAGCATCGAGATCGATCAGACGATCGTCTCGCGCGACTCGGGAGCCAGCACTGCACCGAACTACCTGACGGACAAGACTCCTACTAACTATTTCGGAAACACAGTCTGGCACGGGTATGTCGTCCAGCCTGGAAACCTGCTGGTTCGGACCAGCACAACACAGTCCAGCTATGGAGTGACAGGATACGGCTCGACCGTTGCCGTGATCGACACCGGTGTTGATCCGAATCATCCCGCATTAAAAGGCGTGCTGGTAAAGGGCTATGACTTTACCCGAAACGTGAGCGGTGGCTCGGAAGACCCGGACGTAAACGCTTCTCCTGACATGAGTGACGCCAGCAGCGCAACTGTCAACCAGAGAACGGTTGCAGTCCTTGATCAGCGTACCGTTGCGGTGCTCGACGGTTCCGGATACTCGGCGTTTGGCCACGGAACGATGACCGCTGGAATCGTGCACCTGGTCGCGCCTCAGGCCAAGATCATGCCGCTCAAAGCATTTGGTCCGAACGGCTCTGGCTATGAGTCCGACATTTTGCGCGCCATCTACTATGCTGCTGCGAACGGCGCCAACGTCATGAACATGAGCTTCGATTTTTCGAACAACTCGAAGGAACTGGCTACGGCCGTGAAATACGTACAAGGAAAGGGAATCATCGTGGTTGCGTCAGCGGGCAACGACGGCAAGTATGAGTTCGTCTACCCCGGCGCGCTGCCCAACGTGATCAACGTGGCTTCAACATCGAACCAGGATGTACAGTCCACCTTCACCAACTACGGCACGCCGCCGGTATTCATGGCTGCGCCTGGCGAAGGCATCATGACCCTTTATCCCTGGGGCACCTACGCTGCAGGCTGGGGAACGTCCTTCAGCACGCCTATGGTCGCAGGAACTGCAGCGCTGATGCTCGGTCGCAACGGCAACTGCACTCCTGCTAAGGTCGCGTATGGATTGCGGCATGACGCCATCATCTTCAATCCTCAACTGGGGTCGGGCCGACTGGACACCTACCTCGCAGTCAAGAGCTGTCATAGCCTGTTCTAAACGATTATGGCGGGATTGCCGATAGCCAACCCGATTACGCAAGCTGGGTCGCTGCTCATGCGAGTCAAAGAACTCGAAGAGCAGCACCTGGCTTACCGTAACTCAGTCGTTTGCGCCTTCAATCAGTTGCTGGATTTGAAGGACATCAGCACGGGTGTGCATAGCACCCGGTTGGCGGAGTGGGCAATTCGTGTGGCCCGCAAGCTCAATATTCCGGAATCTCACCTTTATCAGGTTGAAGTAGCCGCGCTGCTGCACGACATCGGAAAGGTCGGCGTCCCTGACGCGATTTTGAAGAAGCAGGCAGCTCTCACGCCTGAAGAGCGCGCTGTCATCAACCGGCATCCTGAGTACAGTTGGTCGATCCTTCGACTTTTTCCGGGTCTGGAAGACGCGAGCCTGTACGCCCTGCATCACCACGAGAACTTCAATGGCACTGGGTATCCTTCAGGCTTGAAGGGGCAGGACACTCCCATCGTGTCGCGCATCGTGTCTGTGATTGACGCATACGACGCCATGGTTTCTAACCGCTGCTACCGCAAGGGCCTGCCGCACGCCGAAGCCATTCGGCGACTCCTCGAAAGCTCGGGAACCCAATTCGACCTGGAAGTGGTGCAGACATTCATCCCGATCGCCGAACAAGATGCGGATGCAGTCTTCGCCGCCGCCGGCACCAGTGCCCAAGCCGCCCTGTAATATGAATCTTCCTGGCGCTTTTCGAAACGAGAACTCGCGGTGTTGCGACCTGCGCCAGTGAGTTCAATCTCCAGACGGCAAAAGCGACTCCTCGTGCATGGGCGCGATTTCGGAGACGAATGGCTCTGAGGGACACTCGCCCAAGATCGGCTGACACCCGGCGTCGGGGCCGTGCTTCGGGCGCAGCTGCTTCTTAATTTCGGCAAACTGTTCTTCTTCCGTTGAGCCCCTGAGCGCAACAGTCGAGGCAACGCCGCCGGCGATCACTTCGGTGAGTGCGTCGAAATAGCCGGTGCCGACAAACTGCTGGTGTTTGACCGCTTGGTATCCGTACTCCGCTTCGCGACTGAATTCTTTTTCCTGGAGCCGTGAGTATGCGGTCATGCCGGTGTCTTTGTATCCGCGTGCCAGTTCGAACATGCTCAGGTTCAGGGCGTGGAATCCGGCCAGGGTCACGAACTGGAACTTGTATCCCATCTTCGCCAGTTCCGGCTGGAAGGTTGCGATGGTCTCGACGTCAAGCTTTTCCCTCCAGTTGAACGATGGAGAACAGTTGTAGGCAAGCATCTTCCCGGGGAACTTCGCGTGAATGGCTTCTGCAAAGCGGCGCGCCTCGTCAACATTCGGCTCCGAGGTTTCGCACCAGATCAAGTCTGCGTAGGGCGCGTACGCAAGCCCACGCGCGATGGCAGAGTCAAGGCCGCCATGAATCCGGAAGAAGCCTTCTGATGTGCGCTCTCCAGTAAGGAATTCGCGATCACGAGGATCGATGTCGGTTGTCAACAGATGAGCGCTGTTCGCATCGGTACGAGCGATAATGAGAGTCGGAACGCCGAGCACATCCGCCGCAAGGCGAGCTGCGACTAGCTTTTGAATTGCTTCCGAAGTGGGCACCAGGACCTTTCCGCCCATGTGCCCGCACTTCTTTGCTGAAGAGAGCTGGTCCTCGAAGTGGACCGCCGCTGCGCCCGCTTCGATCATCATCTTCATAAGTTCGAAGGCGTTCAGAGTCCCACCAAATCCTGCTTCGGCGTCGGCAACAATCGGAGCCATCCAGTAGACACCGTTCTTGCCGCCCATGCGATGGATCTGATCGGCCCGCATCAGCGCATAGTTGATCCGGCGAATCACGTTGGGAACGCTGTCCGCAGGGTAGAGGCTCTGATCGGGATACATGTGGCCAGAGTCGTTCGCGTCGGCCGCAACCTGCCAGCCGCTGAGGTAAATTGCTTTCAGCCCGGCCTGCACTTGCTGGACAGCCTGGTTTCCGGTGAGCGCGCCGAGCGCCGGCACGTAATCTTCATGGCGGAGGAGGTACCACAGCCGCTCCGCGCCTAAGCGCGCCAGCGTGTGCTCCACATGAATGGAACCCCGCAGCTTGGAGACTTGCTGGCTGGTGTAAGGGCGCTTGGTTCCAAACCAGCGCGGATTGCTGTGCCACTCTTTGGTCATTTCTGCGGTGCTTTGTGGAAACATATACGTGCTCCTTCGAGCCCTGTCGCTCTGGAGCCAGTAGATGGCAGCGGCAGACCCGGCGACAAACTGGCTCGTCCGTGCTGTCCAGGTAGTCCGTTTCGGACTAGTATGCAGAGGTGGTTGACTTTGTGCGATTAACATGCGGGTATGACGACCATGACAGTTCTCCCCAATGCCGTTGAAACCGAAATCCTCACGTCCGAAGCCAGCCGGTTCCTGCATAAAATGGCCCGCGAATTTCAGCCGCGGCGCGAAATGCTGCTGGCAGCGCGCCGTACGCGGCAACAGCGAATTGATGCGGGAGAGCTGCCTGATTTTCTGCCGGAGACGGCAGCGATTCGCGAGGCCGCGTGGCGAGTTGCGCCAATCCCACAGGACCTGATGGATCGTCGCGTCGAGATCACCGGGCCGGTAGACCGCAAGATGATCATCAATGCGTTGAATTCAGGCGCCAGCGTGTTCATGGCGGATTTTGAGGACTCGAATTCACCGACATGGCAGAACAACCTTGAGGGCCAGGCAAATCTTCGCGACGCAATCCGAAAAGCGATTACGTACACGAGCCCCAAGGGCAAGCAGTATCGGCTCAATCCGAATGTCGCGACGTTGATGGTGCGGCCACGAGGGTGGCACTTGGAGGAACGGCATTTCACGGTTGATGGCAAGCCGATCTCCGCCTCCCTGTTCGATTTCGGCCTCTTGTTTTTTCACAATGCGCGGGCATTGATCGACAAAGGAACTGGTCCTTATTTCTACCTGCCCAAGCTGGAGAGCCATCTGGAAGCGCGCCTATGGAATGACGTCTTCTGCTTTGCACAGGATGAACTGGGCATTCCGCGCGGTACGATTCGCGCCACAGTTCTAATCGAGACGATTCTCGCCGCGTTCGAAATGGACGAGATCCTTTATGAGCTGCGCGACCATTCTGCCGGCCTGAACTGCGGCCGCTGGGACTACATTTTCAGCTTCATCAAGAAGTTTCGAAACCGTCCGGATTTCGTTTTGCCAGACCGGTCCACGGTCACGATGGAAAGGCACTTCTTGAAGTCGTACGTGGACCTGTTGATTCGAACCTGCCATAGGCGTGGCATTCACGCCATGGGTGGAATGGCGGCGCAGATTCCGATCAAGAATGACCCGGAAGCGAACGACCGGGCCATCGACAAGGTGCGCCAGGACAAATTGCGCGAAGTCAACGCCGGCCACGACGGAACCTGGGTAGCGCATCCGGGGCTAGTTCCAGTGGCGAAGCACGTCTTCGACGCCCATATGAAGAATGCTAACCAGATTGGCCGCACGCGCGACGAGGTGCGCGTAACAGCGGCGGACTTGCTGGCAGTTCCCGAAGGTTCGATCACAGAATTGGGCCTGCGCTGGAATATCGATGTTGGCTTACAGTATCTCGAATCATGGCTGCGAGGATGGGGTTGCGTGCCGATCTACAACTTGATGGAAGATGCAGCTACGGCGGAAATCTCGCGTGCGCAAGTGTGGCAATGGGTGCACCACGGAGCCAAGATCAATGGCCAAGCGCTCACGAAGGAGACCGTACGGCAAGTGATTGCGGACCAGAAAAACAAGCTGAAAGGCGCTCGCATTACCGAAGCCGCGGAAATTTTTGACCGCCTGATTACCAACTCCGATTTTGCTGAGTTTCTCACTTTAGAGGCATATGATTACATCGAGTAGGGAGGGCTCCTGCTCGAATGGCTGCCCACTCCGCGGAAATCACGGGTGACTTTCTAGCTCAGCTCAAAGAGCATTTGGTGTGTCGCCGTGTGGCGCAAGGCATGGCGCTGCTGGAAGGACACCGTTGCGTTCTGGAGCACTTTAAGCCAGAGCAGCATCACGCCGGACTCTTCGCAGGTTATCTTGCACAGTGGGTGGATCTGGGCTTTGAACGTCCGGTCCTCGTCAAGAAAATCCTCGCTACATTTTCGAAAGCAATTCGGGCGCGCCTGCCGCTGCTCGATTACCTTTACTTGCGAATGGCGGAAGGCATGGTGGCCATGTCGGAGGAATCGAAGCTGGAGGCGATTCGCCATTTCGATTTCGTGCTGAGCCTCGGCGACGATACCGACGACCGAGAACTCGTGGCAATCGCAAATTTCTGGAAGGGCCGTTGCCTGCGTATGCAAGGCGAATACGATGAGGCGCTTGCTCGTGCTGTGAAGGGCCGCGACATTGCGCTTGAATGCGCTCACGAGCCGATGGCCGCGGTTTCACGCGTGCTTGAAAGCTGGCTCTATTTTCAAAAAGGAGATGTAAAGCAGGCAGTTGAAATTCTGCACCAAGCGGAGTCCGTTCTCGGGAAGACCGATGATTATCTGACGCTCGGTAATATCCATTCCTCCTATGGGCGAATAGCGCGGCGCCAAGGGCGATATCAGCACGCGATTGACAGTTTTTCCACCGCGATTGCCTATTACAAGCGACGCGATCCGCAACACCGCAACGTGGCGCGGTCGTTGAACAACATGGCATACGTCAAGCGGTTGATCGCGCTGCAATTGCGACGGAAAATTGATGCCGAGGCGGCGCGGCGTCGAAAAGCTGCGGCGCGAGGACGATCCGGAAACGGCGAAGTGAAGGCGCCTTATCGTCATCGGTTTGAGCAACTGCGGGAGGAGGCTCTGGCTGAGCTTACTGAAGCCGCCACCATTTACCAGGAGTACGAGAACCATCACGGCCTGGGTAGCGTGAACGTGAATTACGCGTACCTCTATCTCGATAGCGGCGATCTGGATCGAGCAGAGGCGGCGGCGAAAACCGCGTTCCGACTGGGGGAGGAAAAGCGGGACAACATCCTGATGGCTCGCGCTCGCATGGTGCGCTGCATGATCGAGAATGCTCGCGTCGAGGAAGGGATCGGGGAGAATACCGAACCTGGTAACCACGCGCGACTGGCCCAGGATTATGCGCACGAAGCGGTCGAGTTAGCAAAACATACGCAGAACCGGCGTCTGCTGGCGCATACATATATTTGGCAGGGACTAACGTTTTGCAATCGCTTCTTTGATGATCCCGACGCTGCACGGCACTGCTATGACCAGGCGATCACGCTTTCGAAAGGCGGCGGACATGCGGAGAATGCCTGGGAAGACCTGCAAAACCTAAAGAGCAAAGTTCTGCGGAAGGGGGACGTGAACCCCACTCTGCGGGCATGGTCTCAAGGATCAGTGGGCGAAAAAACTTTTCAGCAGCTCAGCGAGGAGTTTGCCGAGTTGATCATTCCCAAAATCTGGGAACGCGAAGGACGGAAAGTTTCGCGCGTGGCAGAGCGGCTATCGGTTTCACCGAAGAAAGTGCGACGAATACTGGAGCGGGTGGGACGAAAGAAACGGGAACCATAGGTGCGGCAACACTTGCTTCAGCGCCGCGTTACCCATGTCTCGAAAACCGCGAGACATGGGGCACCCCACTTCTTCTTTGCAACTCAGTTCCTCAGCGTTTTCCCCGTTTTCAACGTGAATTGAATCCTTTCCTGGGTCTTCTTCTCCCCACAGAGTGATTTGAAGGCCTCTCGTTCCAGGTCGAGGAGGTATTGCTCGCTGATCGGAGTGCCGGGAGTGAGGTTTCCGCCGCACAGCACTTCGGAAATTTTGTTGGCCAGCTTCACTTCATACTCGGTGATGAATTCGCCTTGGCGCATAAGGTGCACGCCCATCTTCAGCGTGGCCAGCAGGTTCTCTCCCGGAGCCGGAATATTGGTGCGCGGCACTGGAGGCTCATAGCCTGCGCGCACCAACTCCAGCGCGTGCGCCTTGGCGTCGGTGAGAACGCGGTCGCGGTTCATGGTGATCACGTCAGAATTGGACAGGAATCCGTACGCACGGGCTTCATTCGCAGAGGTTGCAACCTTCGCCGTTGCAATTATTTCAAAAGCTTTCTTCATAGTTTCCAGCATTTCAATGGACTCGACGAGACTGCCGGCTGAAGGCCGAGTTCCCTGTCGTAGCGCGGTCGCGCCATCTACGGCTCGCAGCAGCATTTCTTTGCAGCCGCCACCACCAGGAAGCAGGCCGACCCCAACTTCGACCAAGCCAATATAAAGTTCGGCGTGAGGCTGGCGCGCGGGAGCATGCATCGTCATCTCGGCTCCGCCGCCAAGGGTCATCCCGAAGGGAGCGACGACCACGGGCTTGGGTGAAAACTTGATCGCCTGGGTCATGCCCTGAAATTGGCGGATCGCGAGATCAACTTCGTCCCACTCTTCTTCCTGCGCGGACATGAGCAGCAACATCAGATTGGCGCCAACGGAGAAGTTGGGAGCGTCATTGGTAATGACAAAGGCGTCAAAGTGCTCTCCCGGACCCTGCGGCTTCAGGCTTTGCGCGATGAGAGAAATAATGTCTGCGCCCAGCGAGTTCATCTTCGAATGGAACTCGAGGCAGCCGACACCGTCGCCGAGGTCAACAAGCGATGCGCCTGCGTTTTTCTTCACCACGCCATTAGACTTCTTGGCAATCGTTACCGACCAAACGCCCGGTGGCACCACAACCGGCGAGTAATGACTCGTACCGAGGTTCCAGAATGCGCGGCCGGAGGGCAGTTCCGGGTCATCGGCATACCAAGATGTCTTTCCCGCACTCAGCAACTTTTCTGCGTTGGCGGCTACGGCTCTTTCCTCCTTCCTCATGCGAGCCACGGTGGCTTCGACGCCGGCTGCGTCCCAGAGTTCAAAAGGTCCGAGTTCCCAGTTGAAGCCAAGGCGCATGGCGCGATCGATTTCGACAATTGTTTCCGAAATTTCAGGAATGCGGTTCGCCGAATAGTTCCAGAGATCACAAAGCGACTGCCAGAGGAAGGCGCCAGCTTTGTCGGGCTTGGAGGAACCGCCATCAAGTCCCAACAACGTGCGCAGTCTTGGGCCAAGTTCGTCGATGTTCTTGGCCATCTCTAACGACGGAAATTTCGGTTTCGTACGCGGATGGTATTCCAGCGTCTTCCAATCCAGCGCCAGCCGTTCTTCCTGGCCGTCCTTCCCTTTTGCCTTTTTGTAGAAGCCGCCTGTGGTTTTATCGCCCAGCCACTTGCGCTCAAGCATCTGCTCGACAAAGCGAGGCAGCGGGGCAGCGTGCGGTCCCTCCTCCAAGCCCGTTTTCTCCATGTTGCGAACGACGTGGCTGAGAATGTCGAGGCCGACAAGATCGATGGTGCGGAACGTGGCTGACTTCGGCCAACCGACAGCGGTGCCGGTGAGCGAGTCTATTTCTTCGATGGTGAGGTCCATCTCTTGCATCAGGCGAATAACGTTGAGCACGGAAAAGGTGCCGATGCGGTTGGCAATGAAATTCGGCGTGTCCTTCGCAAAAACGACTCCCTTGCCCAGACGAACATCGGCAAACCACTTCACTGCTTCCATGGCAGCGTGGTCGGTTTCTGCTGTGGGAATAATTTCCAGCAGCCGCATGTAGCGTGGCGGATTAAAGAAATGCGTGCCGAACCAACAGCGGCGGAAATCGTCGGAGAAGCCTTCGACGATGCGCGCAACCGGAAGTCCGCTGGTGTTGGTAGTGACAATCGTTCCCGGTTTGCGAATCGCCTCAACTTTCTTCAAGAGCTCGCGTTTGATTTCGAGGTTCTCGACTACCGCTTCGATGATCCAATCGACATCGGCAAGCTTCTTAAGGTTATCTTCAAAGTTGCCGATAGTAACCAGGTGTGCGATCGACTGATCGAAAAAGGCGGCGGGCTTGGACTTTTTCGCCGCATCGAGACCGGCAGCGGCAATCTTGTTGCGCATGGGAGCGTCTGCATCGGCCGGTACGATGTCGAAAAGGAAGCTCGGCACGCCCGCATTGGCGAAATGAGCGGCGATGCGCGCGCCCATGGTTCCTGCACCGAGTACTGCTACCTTATGAATTCGTTTCATGATGACCCTCCGCCCGTACCGCTGATAAGTGTCGTCCTCGGACGATTGCCCTGACAAGTGATTCAGCGCACCCACGAAGGTGACCTTACTCACCCTCCGCGCCGTTCAAAATCATAGTAGTCTTGTGAAGGAAATTGTGGAGGTCGGTATGCGAGAAGTAGTTCTTGTCTCCTCAGTGCGCACACCGGTCGGACGAGCCTACAAAGGAACGTTGCGAGCGACTCGGCCCGACGAACTGGCCGCGATTGCGCTTAAGGGCGCGCTGGATCGCGTGCCCCAGCTTGATCCCAAAGAAATAGAAGACGTGATTCTCGGCTGCGCTATGCCCGAAGCTGAGCAAGGAATGAACGTTGCTCGAACTGCGTCCTTACGAGCGGGGTTGCCGGTGGAAACCTCGGCGATGACCATCAATCGTTTCTGCTCGTCAGGGCTGCAATCAATCGCCATGGCCGCCGAGCGAATTGCTGGTGGCGGAGCAGAAGTGATTGTCGCCGGAGGGACGGAGTCGATGACACTTGTCCCCATGGGCGGGCACAAGATTGCACCGAATCCGTGGCTGGTGGAGCATTATCCCGATTCGTATCTCTCGATGGGGCTAACGGCGGAGCGGCTGGCACAGCGGTTTGGAATTAGTCGACAAGAGGCAGATGAATTTTCCTTGCATAGTCATCAGAAGGCAATCGCTGCGATTCAGGCAGGAAAGTTCGAAGACGAGATCGTACCAGTGCCGGTGACGTTCACCACGCCGAATGGGTCAAAGCCGAAGAAGCACGAAATCTTATTCAAGGTCGACGAAGGCCCGCGCGCCGACACTTCGCTAGAGGCGCTACTCGCACTGAAGCCTGCGTTTCACGTAAAGGGTACGGTCACCGCCGGCAATTCATCGCAGATGTCCGACGCCGCAGCAGCAGCAGTCGTCATGTCCGCCGAGAGAGCGAAGCAACTTGGGGTCAAGCCGTTGGTTCGGTTCGTCTCATTTGCGACTGCCGGGTACAAGCCCGAAGAAATGGGGTTAGGCCCGGTATTTGCGATTCCCAAGGCGCTCAAGCTTGCTGGCCTGAAGATGTCGGACATTGACGTTATCGAACTGAACGAGGCTTTTGCGGCACAGTCGCTGGCAGTGATCAAGGAAGGCAAGTTGGACCCATCACGAGTCAACCCCAACGGTGGCGCCGTGGCATTGGGTCATCCGCTGGGATGCACCGGGGCGAAGCTCACAGCAACAGTCATCCGCGAATTGAAGCGGCGCAATGGCCGCTACGGCATGGTGACAATGTGTGTTGGCGGAGGTATGGGCGCAGCAGGAATTTTTGAGAATGTGAATTAGTTTTCGAGCGAAGTGTTGTGCGGACAATTTCGCAAATTCAGCTCCGCGGATTTACGCCGATGAACGCGGATCTGAATCAGCCTTTGCGAATCCGCGTTAACCCGCGCTGATGCGCGAAAGAGAAGTTAGTTAAACGCCTATAGTCGAAAGAGGTGAGAGCCCCATGCTCAGTGCCTCTACTTCCGAACCGGAATCTTTGCAGTTCACTCCTGAACAGCTGCGCGGCAAGCTATCCGATTTCCTTCCTCAAGGCGCATCCATAGCTGCAAAAACTGCTGCTGTTGAGGTCGCACTCCGCAGTCCGATGGGCGAATCTCTCCGTGGCGCCATGGCACGCTGGGTAGTTGAGCAAATCACCCCCGTAGAAAGATTGGTGCCTGCCGTCGAGCAGCCGTCGCGTCCGGGATTGGTCAGCAGATAGCGAAACCACCACGCACCCGCGCCATCCGGCAGGCCGAAACGCACAAACCATACCTCGTACCGTCGGCGAACCGACAGAGATGAATAAACTTCATTCAGAGTTTGCATACATTTCTGCGCTCCGCGGCGAATCATACTCCCGCGGCAAAGCATGTGCTGTGATTTCGGTCATATGGCGCGAGACACCAGCGGCGCGTAAAATTCATCTCGCAATGGCAGATGTCGAGATTGCCGCGCGCACAATCGCATCGGTAAATCCTGCAACCGGTGAAATCTTGCGAGAACTGGCCTGCGCCTCGGAGCAGGAAGTGCGTGATGCAGTTCTGCGAGCCCGTGCTGCGCAACCAGCGTGGGTCGCACTAGGTGTGCACAAACGTGCAAAAGTGCTCAGAGAATTCCAGTTTCTTCTGCACGAAAAAAAGTCCGACATCGCGGCCGCATTAACCCGCGAAGCCGGCAAGCCTCACGTCGAAGCACTCACCACAGAAGTGCTGGTAGTTCTGGATAGTGCCCGCTTTTATGTCGAGAATGCCCATTCGCTCTTACGCGATGAGCACCTCGCCCACGGCAATCTTGCAATGAAGACGAAGGCTGGCCGCATTGTCCGCGAGCCCTACGGCGTAATCGGCATTATTTCGCCCTGGAACTATCCTTTATCCACTCCCGCAACCGAAAGCCTGGCTGCTCTGGTCGCCGGCAACGCCGTGGTTGTGAAGCCTTCCGAGTTCACCAGCCTGATCGCGCTTGAACTGGCTGCGTTGTTCCATTCCGCCGGCGTTCCAAAGGACGTTTTCCAGGTCGTGGTGGGAGATGGCAGCACGGGAGCGGCATTGCTCAACACTGAAATCGACAAGTTGATTTTTACCGGCAGCGTTGCAACCGGCAAGCGCATTGCGCAAGCTGCAGGCGAACGCTTGCTTCCCGTAATACTCGAGTTAGGGGGAAAGGATCCGATGGTCGTGCTGGAAGATGCCGATATTGATGTGGCTTCCAGCGGCGCCGTCTGGGGCTCGTTCATGAATGCAGGACAGACCTGCCTTTCCGTTGAGCGTTGCTACGTGCATCGGAGCATTTACGAACCGTTTGTCGAAGCGTGCGTACGTAAAACTAAACAGTTACGAGTGGGCAATGGAACCGATCCGCAAACGGACATGGGCCCCATGATCCACGAACGGCAACTGCGCATTGTCGAACAGCAAGTGGAGGATGCCAGGACTCACGGCGCACGCGTACTGACGGGCGGCAGGCGATTGCCGGATCTCGGACCAAATTTTTATGCGCCGACTGTGCTCAGCGATGTGACCCACCAAATGCGCATCATGCGGGAGGAAACCTTCGGTCCGGTGTTGCCGATCATGACATTTGACTCCGAGGAAGAAGCACTCGCGCTGGCCAACGACTCCGAGTTCGGCCTCGCTGCCAGCATTTGGACGCGAGATCGCCACCGCGGCGAAGTCCTGGCGCGACGGTTAAATGCGGGCACCGTACAGATCAACGACGCGGTGTCATGTTTTGGCATCAGTGAGGCGCCGCATGGAGGCGTGAAATCAAGTGGTATCGGGCGAACCCACGGGCGCTTCGGCCTGGAGGAAATGGTTCGCATCAAGTACGTCGCCTCCGATCGCCTGCCGCGAATGAAGAAGGTCTGGTGGTATGGATATGGAAGGAACTTCGCGAACCAGATCGAAGCTCTCGTGGACTTGCAGTTCTCGAGGAGAATTGGACAACGCGTGCGTGGCGCAATCGGACCCTTAGGTAGCTTGTTTCGAAAGCGGTTGTAGGACCGGATACCACCTTTCACTTACCAGACTCCTTTTCTGCTGTGCAATCCAATCCCGCATGAACTACAGAGATTGCAAGCGTTCAGCCGAGCCTTGCGTGACCATCATCACTGACATTCGGTGTTCTTGACGAGAGAATGCGGTCGTCATGAACGAAGCCGCACGAAATGCCGTCGTTGAGGCTCTGGAAAATCTGGCCAACCAGGAGTCCTGGAACGCGGCAGCCTGGCAGAAGTGCTTCAACTTGGTAACGGCTAATTGGGATGACGAACTGATGAAGTTCGTCAACCATGATCTGATTCTTTATGACGAGTTGTTCCATCCCCGCCACATTCTCGGATTCTGGCTCAAACCTGACTTCCAGAGGCTAGCCGATTACCGTCGGGATTTTCGTGCTGTTGCCACAGATCTGAGAACACACCTGTCTCTCGGCGAGGCAAAGAAGCAGTACGGCTTATGACTTCAACTCCCGGCTCGACTTCGACTGCCTTCAAATTCCCTGTCTCTAGCAATGATTGTGGTCAGGAGGATAAGGAGCACAAAATGACAGACAAGCTGCGTGTGACTGACGACGGGAAAGTTTACGTCGATGGTGTGCTCCGTCTGGTCGGACAACCGGACACCGTTCGCAGCAACGGAGACATGCAAGCGCATTTATTGCGTCTCGAGTCCGAGGCTCTCAGTCCCATCGACAGAATAGTTCATGAGAGTGTCCTGAAAGCCTACGGCTTCAATCGAGATCGAGAAGGCGTTTGGCGTCAGTCTGGTTTAGACAATACATAAGAGCCGGGTCAGGACGGGGCGCCCAGCAGGAGAATTGTGTCTGATTTGCAGGCCCGGTTTGCACAAGCTCGCGGAGCGTCCGGACAACAATACGATGGCTGAAGCTCTATGCTCTCTTTAAACAAGCAACCCAAGGAGATGCTACGGGCGAGCGGCCAAGCAGCTTTGATTTCATTCGCTGTGCCAAACTCGATGCCTGGAGCGCGCTCAAGGGGACCACCGCGGCAGATCCCATGCAGCAATACATCGACCTAGTTGACTCTCTGCGGCGCAGTCAAGCGGCCAATGCCTGAACTGGGCAATTGCGCTCTGTTTTCGCAGAAAGCAAAAATCGAAACCAGTGTGTGCGTGGCCGTGCTGGTATTTCGCGGGGTACATCGAATCACAACGTTTCGCCGCCTGAACGAGATGTCAGACTTGAAGCACATCTCCCTCGCGTGCGACCAATTCGTAGAGCACAGGATTCACGAAGAAACCGATAAATAGCCGCGAAATGAGACCGGCAACAATGACAATCGCGAACGGCTTCTGCGTGTCGGATCCAATTCCGGTCGAGAGTGCCGCGGGCAACAAGCCGAGGCACGCGACCAGGGCCGTCATCATGATCGGTCGCAACCGAGTCAACGACGCCTCACGGGTTGCAGTGTGAATATCCAGTCCTTCTTGCCGAAGCTTGTTGATGTAGGAAACAAGGATGACACCCGTCTCTACCGACACCCCGAGCAGCGCCATCAGCCCCAGGACTGAAGAAACGCTGAAGGGTGTATGCGTGAGTTTCAGAGCTACCAGGGCTCCGACGGGCTCGGTCATGACTACGGCCAGCGCGATGGTGACTGGGAACTTGAAGTTTCCGTAGAGCGCGAACAGGATCATGAAGATAAGCACCAGGGCGAGCGGGCCGATCAAATACATCTGCGACTTTGCTTCCAGGAACTGGCTGTACTCACCACCCCACGCCATCCGATATCCCTGAGGCAGGCGCACCGCCTTGTTGACAGCTTCCTGCCCCTCGCGAACGGCGCTTTCCATGTCCCGGCCTTCGATGCTGTACTGCACGCCGATGTAGCGTGAGTTATTTTCCCGGTAAATAAAGGACGCGCCATTTCCCTGGTGTATATCGGCCAGCTGGCTCAGTGGAATTTGCTGGCCGTCGGGGGTTCCCACCAGCAGGTTGCCGATGTCGTGTGCGCTGCTCCGGAACTGCGGCTGCATGCGCACGACGAGATCGAATAATTTTTCGCCTTGAATCACCTGTGTTACTGCCGCTCCGCCGACCGCAGCTGAAACCACAGCTTCCACATCGGAGACGTTCACTCCATAGCGCGCGATTTTCTCGCGATCTACATCCACCAGCAGGCTGGGCTGCCCCAGTTCGCGAACCACAGTCAGATCCGTGAAGCCGGGTATTTGTTCCAAAGTTTTCTTGATGTCGATTGCCTTGCTCTGCAGAACGCTCAGGTCGTCGCCATAAATCTTTACCGCCAACGAGCTCTTCAACCCAGTGAGGGCCTCGTCGACAGCGTCTTCTGCCGGCTGGGTGTAATTAAAGATGATTCCAGGAAAGGCACTCAGCCTTTTGTCGATGGACTCGATGAGTTGCTTCTTCTGGCGAATGTCGCCCTGCCATGCTTTGTCTTTATAAGGCTTCAATCCGACATAGAACTCGCAGTTAAAGAACCCCGTGGGATCAGTTCCGTCGTCGGGCCGGCCCAGTTCGGATCCGACCACCGTGATCTGCGGGTAGGACAGCAGGATGTCGCGAATCTGCGGCGCGATCTTGCTGGCCTCTTCAAACGAAATCGTGTAGGGCATCGTCGCCCGCACCCAGATTGCGCCCTCATCCAGGTGCGGCATGAATTCGCCACCGATGAACGGAATCAATAATAGGCTCGCCCCAAAAATCAACGTACTGAGCAGAAGTGTCAGCTTCGGACGTTTCAGCGCCCAATCCAATTGTTTTGCGTACTGCCGCTTCATCCATTCGTACGCGCGATTAGGTTTCTCGCGAATCGGTCCCCTGAACCAGTACCAGGACAGCACAGGCACAAGCGTCAGCGTAAGGATCAGCGCGCCGATCAGAGCGAACGCCATGGTTTCCGCCATGGGATGAAAGAGCTTTCCTGATGGGCCCGACAGGGCGTAAATGGGCAGGTATCCAGCAAGGATGACGGCGACAGAGTAGAAGATTGGCCGATCGACATCTTTTGCCGCGATCAGAATGACCTCGGTCAGGTTGTACTGCTGTCCTTCGCGAAGCGCCAGTTCGCGGTAGATGTTCTCCACCATGACGACCGTGCCATTGATGATGATGCCGAAGTCAATGGCACCGATGGAAAGCAGATTGGCGGCAACATCGTGGGCATGCAGTACGATGAAAGCGAACAGCAGTGACAATGGAATGGTGACCGCAACGATAATCGCGGCACGAACGCTGACCAGAAAGAAAATCAAAACGATTACGACCAGTACCATTCCGCGCAGGAGATTATTTTCAACCGTGTCTTTGGTCAGAGTCACCAATTCACTGCGGTCGTAATAGGGGTGGATCTTGACGTCTGGTGGCAATACCTGCCGATTCAGTTCCTCTGTTTTGGCCTGAACGCCTTTGAGAACGTTCTGCGTCTGCTCACCGCGGAGCATGAGAATGACGCCTTCCACTGCGTCATCGTTCTTCGAAACTGCTGAGCCCTGGCGTTCTGCGAATCCGAATTGTCCCAGTCGGGGTGCGTGGCCGATCGTGACCTGACCGACATCCTTCACGCGAATGGGCACACCTTTGTTTGCGCCGACAACAATGTTTCCGATGTCATCGGTGTTTTTTACCAGGCCAATGCCACGCACGTAATAGAACTGTCCGCCTTGGGAGTAGAAACCGCCTCCGGCATTGGCATTATTGGCCGCCAGCGCTGTCGTGACTTGTGCGACGGTGAGGTGGTAACCATAGATTCGCGCGGGATCGAGCAGCACCTGGTATTGCATGGTGGTGCCGCCAAAGCTCGAGTCATCGGCCACTCCCGGAACCGAGCGATACGCGCGCTCGACCACCCAATCTTCGATGGTGTGCAATTCCTGCGGACTGCGATCAGGGCTTTCCAGCACGTAGCGGTACACCAGTCCGCTGGGGCTGAACAGAGGCGCGAGGGAGGGCGTAACCCCGGCGGGCAATGTCGCGCCCGCAAGCCGTTCAAAAACCACCTGCCGCGCAAAATAGTCGTCTGTGTTTTCTCCAAACGTAAGCCGAATATCCGAGAGGCCATACAGCGAGATGGACCTCATCACTTCCATGTGAGGCACGCCATTCATCTCAACTTCGAGAGGAAGGGTCACCAGGCGCTCAACCTCTTCGGCTGCGTGGTCCGGCCACTGGGTGATGATTTCAACTTCCGGCGGCGAGAGGTCGGGGTAAGCGTCGACCGGCATCCGCTGGAATGACACCACTCCGCCCACCGTGATAAACACGGTCAACATTAGAACCAGAAAGCGTTGACCCAGTGCCGCTCGGACTATTTTGTGAATCATTCAGTAATGGACGGTTTTCGATTCTGTGCTCTCGTCTTGCGCCTCAGCGTTGCAGTGAATTCGCGAACTGCAGGAACAAACTGCCGTTACCAACCACGCGATCGCCAGGCTTCAATCCACTGGTGATTTCGGTTTGCCCATTCACGCTCTCTCCCAACGTGACTGCACGCCTGCCGAATTGGTTCTGCGAAGTTTCGGCATAGACGAAAGGCTGATTTTCGTTATCGCGCAAAACCGCAGCATCGGGCAGCACAATCGTGTTCGAAATCTTCCCTGCGTTTACAGTGGCGGTTACATACATATCCTTTTTCAACTTCTCGCCGGGATTTGCTGTCTCGATCCGAGCTTGCAAGGTCCGCGTCGCCGGATCAAGCGACGCCGCAACGTAGGAGATACGCCCTCGAAACACTTGCGGATACGCATCTGTTTGAATGCTGACCCCGTCCCCTACGCGCACGTATGGCAGGTCATTCTGGTAAACGTTGACCAGCACCCAGACGTTGCTGGTATCGGAAAGCATGAAGCACTGGGTTGATCCGGGCTGGATCAACTGCCCCACGGCCACGTTTTGTTCGACGACTTCGCCGCCGATGGGAGCTTTCACGGGAACTTCGAACGTGGGAGGCGCCTGCACCAGCGCATCAGGATCGGTGATCCCTAAGACTTTCAAGGCTGCCTGTGCAGAAACGAGATCGCCGCCCGCCTGCACTTCAGCGGATTCCGCCTGCTCCAAGGCTTGCTCAGCAATCGCGTGATGCTGATACAAATCTTTGGCGCGCGCGTCCGCCTTTTGTGCCAGAGCGTAGGCGTCCTTCGCTTTCAGGTAATTGGAACGCAGTTGCGAATAGTCGGGACTGGCGACAAAGAGCATCGGCTGGCCCTGTTTCACGCGCTGACCGGGAACCACCACGACCCGGCTGACAGGGCCGCTGACCTGCGCAATGACAGGCGTAGTACGAAATGCGTTGTACGCGACCGTGCCAGTCAAACGGAGAGTTCTGGTCAAAGTTGTGGGCTGCACATCTAGCACCTGCACGTGCGACATCTGGTCCTGCGGGATGCTAAACAACGCAGGGTCACTTGAGTTCTTCGCGTAGGTGGGCGAGTTCGGCGATGACTCGCAGCCGACGAGAGCAAGCAGTAGCACAAGCGCGCCAGCAACCGTCAGCGCTTGTTTCGCGTTCTGGGTCATGGCAGATTCCTCGTTCCGACAGCCTCTTTCAACTGCTCGATCGAGGTCATATACGAAGCCAAAGACTGGCGATAAGCAAGTTGAATTGCGCGGTAGCTGCGCTCGGCGTCGAGATAATCCAGAAGACTGGCCGCGCCGCGCTTGTAGGCATACTGGCTAATGTTGCGCGAATCCTGCGCCTGTTTCAGGTACCCCGACGTGTACAGTTGCACAACCTCGTCGTTGCTTCTGACCGCCGCGTAGGCGTTAGCGACGTCCGAAAGCACCGCGTCACTGGCGGACTGCTGCTGTTCCTGCGATTGCGTCAGGGCGTACTTGGTTCGCGCAATCTCGCCCTGGTTGCGATCGAAGATCGCCAAAGGGAAACTGGCGAAAATGGATGCGGTGGTTTCGCCGGCAACGTGGTCGATATTGTAAGTGCCGGTCACATCTACTTTGGAGTTAGCCTTCGCCAGTTGGATCTGGCTTTGGGCTGCGGTCACGCCAAGCTGAGCGGCCTTATAGTCAGGTCGTTCCCGAAGCGCCTGCAACTTCAAATCGTCCAAGCCAGTCCTCAAAGGCTGATATGTCAGATCGCCGATTACGTCGAAGTTCTCGGGTAGCGCATCGTAACCAACCAATTGCCGCAATCCAACCATGGCCTGCACTTTTGCCAGCTTCGCCGAGGAGACATCGTTTTGGAACTGCAATAGCTGCAGGCGGATTTTGAGATAGTCACCCTCCCCGATGTAGCCTGCCTTGAACTGTTCCTGGCTGATATCAACGGTCTGTTGAAACGCCTTCAGGTCTTCCTCTGCCAACTGAAGCGCGGATTGCGCCAGCAGCACGCTGATGAACTGCTGTGCGACGTTGAACGTCAAGGTGCGCTCGGCGTCCGCAACCTGCGCCCGGGTAACCGCGGTCTGGTCGCGCGCCGCTTGCAAACGGTGCTGCCGCTTATGCCCGCGCTCAAACAGATAACTCAGTCCGACGTCAAACTGCTGGACCTGGTCCACATTGGTGCCGGAGAAATCCTGTGGACTGAAGAACGGAACGAACTGACTATCAGCGCCAAATACAGGATTGGGCCGCAGGTTCGCGGTGATTTCCTGCGCCTGGTTTTGCGAAATCTGAGTCCGAGTGGCTTTTAAAGAATGATTATGCGCCAGCGCCAATTCGATAGCCTTGTCCAAATCAATGGAGGTCGTATTCTGCGCATATCCAGCTCCTGACAGAAGAAGGTAAATCGCTCCGGTCAGAGCCCAGACTGGACTGCGTTTCGTTGACACGAGAGAGCGGCGCAGCGCGATGCATGCGCCGCAGCGCATGCCTCGTGTGTTTAAAAATGTACTAATTGCCGAAATATGCTCGTTCCTCCTGCTGATTTCTATGCTTTTTGGAGCTTATTGTAAGTCGGCTGTAATCCCGTAAAAGCTATCCAGATGGATGCAACCGCTTACTGCTCACGGGTCCATACCTGCGAGCACCTGGAGTTTGGAGCGGATGTCGCGCGGGTAATTTGGCCTATGAACGCAGGGTGGATCAGCCGAGAGGCGGAGGACGGATGAACTGCGAAGAAACGAGAATTGAAGAGTATGGTGTTCGCGAAATCGGCAGCGCAAGAATGGAGCCGACCAGTGCCGGAAGCAGGCTCGCCGATATCGCCGGAGTTACTCCCGCGTTGGCCAGCGCGCAAACCGAACACGAGTGATTAGCCGCGCCGGAACTCGCAGGATGCACATGGACGGCAGCAACGAACCCGGTTAGCGCGATCAGCACGACGCAGCACACCGCCACGGCAGCATACGCCCAGCATTGGATCCGTAAGTAGAGCTGCGTCTTCATCCAGGAAGTCTAAATCAGTACGATGCTACCTGAACGTGCTTTCGTTGCGCAAAATTACGAAAGGCATCAGCGACGCAGGGCGCAGCCATCGCCGCCGCAAACACAGCCTTCGCTGCCTCATTTTGACGGAGGGGCCGAAACCGCCATCGAGGTCAAAGCCCAGTCGGTGATCGGTTCTTAGGATAGCCTCCGAGATGAAGGCGAACCTAAGCTTGTGACGTTACCCAGAAAGCTCATGGCAGGAACAAGGACAGTCGAAGTCGAAACAACAAGGTGTAGGCCAAATAACAAAGGCGCGACGGGGGGCCATCGCGCCTTCATCCGTTCACTTGGGACGTTCAGAAGATAATCTTGGCCACTAATTGCAGGTTTCGACTACCTCCTGAAAATACCCTGGGGTTAAGGAAATCAGGGTTCCCGCTGGTCGCAAGGTTGTAAGCTGGGTCAGCAAGTGCGTTGGTTCCGGTGAGAGTCGAGAACACACTCAAGGCACCTGCCACCGTGTAGTTGGGATGGTTGAAAGCGTTGTACATCTCGACTCGCAGCTGCAAGTACGCGCTTTCAGTAAAGTGCGTGTTCTTGAACACCGAGATGTTCCAGATGCCGAAGCCCGGGGTGTAGAAACTATTGCGGCCCACCGTCGACTTGGCGCCGAGTTGGGCTGCAACGTAACGAGCTTTCGGATCCATGGCTACGTAGCCTACGACATTGGCGTCATTGCCGCTGCCGCAACCTGACCATGCTCCGTTTGCGTCGGGAGCAACGATCGTCACTGCTCCACCCGCACCGGCATTGCAGACGGCATTTACATCCGTTGCTGTATTACCAATTCCGCTTGGGTTGAAGATGGCGCGATCTCCGGCGACATCAAAGTTATCGTTTGAATCGTAAGGCGAAAGAACGCTGATGGGTTGACCCGTTTGCGCAATATACGACCCGTTCACTTCATACCCATTCATAAGCGCTTTCATCCATCCCGAAGCGTTGTGGGCCTGCGGCAATGCATAAGTCCAGGCAATCGCAAGTTTGTGACGAACATCGAGCGCTGAGTTGCCTCGGTCAGCCCTAAGATTGAACGCATCTTCGGGACGGCGTGGGTTCAGGAATGTGCTGAAAAGTTCAGCGGTCGAATCGTCGATTGTGTGCGAGTAGGTGTAGTTTGCCCGTAGCGTCACCCCATGACTCAGGCTTTGCGCAAAGGACAGCGCGCCGCCATGATACGTGCTGGATCCAATTGGCTGGTGTTCAGTCACGTTTCCGAAAAAGCCATATTGAGCTAAGGGCTGGGGATTGTACGCGTCGAAGGTGGCTAGCGTGCTCGCCGGGTTTGTGACCGTCGCCGGCACTTGTGACGGATCGAGGTAGGTCGGCAACGGCGTCAACCCAGCACTGAATGCACCTTCGGAGTTCAGGCGGATCTGCACGGGCAGGAACAAGCCGCGAGTTCCCAGATATCGCGCCTCCAACACGCCTCCGCGGTAGAGTTCGCGCTGCACGCTTAACGTCCAGTTCAGCGTTTTGGGCTCTTTCTGGTCTGGAATGCGGCCTTGGGTTAATGCGCGGGTGATTGTGGGATCATTCACCAGCGTGTAGGTTGCTGGTAAACCACCATTTGCAAGAAATCCAGCATTGGTCGTACACCAGGAGGGAGCCGGATTGAATGCGGCGCACACCAGCACTTCATTCTCTTCCGTTTGATATTGCGGTGGCAGCGCCAGTTCCGGTAAGTTTCCAAAGGTGCGGCCATAGGCAACGCCAAAACCTCCGCGGACCGCCCATTTCGCCTGTCCCGTCGGATCCCATGCGAACCCGATTCGCGGCGCATAGTTGTTCTTTTGCGTGGTCGGCTTATGGAAGTCAATTACTCCCGGAACATTTGAGATTGCGTTAAGCGCCTGGGTTGCTGATGACGCGAAGTCACTGTTGTATTCATACCTCACGCCCAGGTTGAGGGTGAGACGAGGCATGACGCGGAAATCGTCCTGTACAAACCAGTAGAAGCTGTCCTGGTTCTGGCTGAACAAGCCTGATCCAGCGCCACGTAGCGTGTTCCCCGCATCGTCAGGTACGAGATCGTTTACCAGCAGTTGCGTTTGCGAGTAGTGGTATTCGCCATGCGAGCGCGACAAGAAGAAGCTGGGTGCAATGTAGTGCCGGTACTCAGCACCCCACTTCAGCGTGTGTCGATCCAGCTGAAACGTCTGGTTGTCAACGACCTGATACTCATTTTGCAGATTTCGTTGCGTGTCGTTGGGGCCAATGGTGAGGTTATTGAGATCGGTGAGTACATACGTGTTGTAGGAATCGTATTTCGCCGGCGTCGCAATCTGTTGCAGGAAGCGGGAGTAGGAAAGCCGCAGGTCGTTTACGAATCGCGGAGAGATAATCCATGAATCGGTCAGCGTGACCTTGCGGTTGTTGTTGGTTCCCGGCTGATTGAATTGGACCTGTGGTGTGGTGACGGGATAGATCGTGCTTTGGTTGCTGAACAGAAACCGCGCACTGATCTGGTGCGCCGCCAGCTTATAGTCCGAGTTCACCTGCGCGTCATGTTCGCGGAGATAAAAGGGACTGAACAGGACTGTCTGCCCGGTTGGTATGGAATTCCCGTTCACCGTGATGGAACCGGTTGTATTAGCTGCCGTGGGTAGAACGCTCAGGAGTTTCTGAGCCTCCGGGTCTGCCGCCATCGACAGCAACGACTGCAATCCCGCGGATGTGGGGACAGTAACCGTGGCATTGTTGCCGTCCTGGCGGAAGTTTGTGAATTCATAGGCGCCGAAGATAAACCAGCGATTCTTCATCAGCGGTCCGCCAACTGTCCCGCCCCAGCGGTCGGAATCGAGACGAGGTATGTGGTCGAGACTCCCGTCGGCCAGCGACCGCTTCGTGAGATTGTCCAAAGCATTGAGATTGCGGTTCTGCACATAGCCCTCAGCCGAGCCATGCCAGGTGTTCGTTCCAGACTTGGTAACGATGTTGAACTGACCGGCGGCCGCATTGGCATATTCCGCGCTGAATTGGTTTGTGACCAGATTGAAGCCGGAGACGGCATCTTGAATTACATTGCTGTTGTTGCCGGTTACGCCGGTATTGTTGTCATCCACACCGTCCACGGTAAAAGAATTCATATCCGGACGCTGCCCTCCAACCGAGCCTCCCGTTCCTGAGATTCCCCCTTGCTGTGCCGTGGTATTAGGAGCAAAGATCGAGAGTTGTAGGGGACTGCCGTTGCCGGTCGGGACATTCAATACTTCCTGGGTTGAATACTCGTTCGTGATCGTAGATGTTGTGGTCTGCACTTCGCTGACGGCGGCATTCACTTCCACCGTTTCATTCGACCCGCCCACCGAGAGCGTCACGTTTCGGTCGGTGACGTTGTTGGCCGTCACGCTGACATCTTTCACCGCGCTCTGGCGGAAGCCCTGACTCTCTACCGTGACCGTGTACGGCCCCGGAAGCAACGTGGGAAACTCATAAATTCCAGTGCCGTTGCTGGTGGTCGTTTGTGCAACTCCGGTTTGTGCGTTGGTCGCCGTGATCTTGGCACCCGTAACTGCCGCGCCGTTCTGATCGGTGACCTCTCCGCGCAAGGTTCCCGTTATGCGCTGGGCTGTTGCGCTAAGCGTGAGCATTGTCATGAACACTGCCAGTGCCATGACGAGTTGCGGAAATTCTGGGATATTCCACCGCCATGACATTTTCTTTACAAGAGCTCTCATCCCGTCCTCCTGAGGTGAAGGCGCAACCCACACGATCGGCGCCGCCGTATGTAAGGCACGCTTTCGTCCCAGAACGCTCCCCCGTCTCTTCGTGGGACGGGTGGGAATTGCTTGAGGACGTAATGTCTGGTTATGGCAGATGAGTAGCTGGATTTTGCGCGCACTGCGTCGCGTCAGAAATCCAACGATTCCGTTCCAGTTACGTCATTTGGTAGATATTTCTGTGGGCCGCTATGAAAAGTGGGAGCGGCTGCCAATGCCACTCGTCAACATCACTGAACAGTACGCGGAGTACGCATTGGGACGAATGCACTTCGAGCAGGGATCGACAGCAGCAGCCTCATTGGTATGATCGGGAAACATGCGGTCAGAGGGGGCTGGGATGAACCAACACGCGCCGATATCAATGGGTCGCGGAGATAAACAAAACGATTCCGGAACAGACATCGCCTCGCTGGCCGAGGAGAAATTCACGCTAAAAGACTGGCGGTTGTGGGCTGCGAGCTTTGGCTTTTTCTGGTTTATGTACGTTTGCGGCGTGATCTCCATTCTTTCGTTTCAGCGGACCGGCGGAAGCAAGTTCATGGTCGAAGAATATGCCACGCTGCCCGCAATTCAGGACACTATATTTGCGGTTCTCGCGCCACTGGTGTTCGTGCTTGCCACACGATTTCCCGTCCAACGGGAGAATCGGATCCGGCGTTCCGTTATGTATTTGGCTGGCGGCGTAATCTTCGCCGGCGTTCACGTATTGCTGCGCGTGCTTTGCTATCCCGCATGGCATCCCGACCTGAAAAAGTACATGTGGGCCTTGTTCAGCTGGCCAACATTCAGGTTCTCGCTTCATTGGCCGCTTCTGGAGCGCCTGTTCCTGTGGAATCTCGTCGAGGATGTCTTCGCCGTATACATCCCCATCGTAGTGATCGCTCATGCCGCGTTGTACTATCGGCGCTTCCGGGAACGCGAACTGCGGTCCGCGCAATTGCAGGCACAACTCAGCGATGCCAGACTGCTGGCTCTAAAGAGCCAACTGCAGCCTCATTTCCTGTTCAACACCCTTCACTCCATCTCCTCGCTCATGCTCACGGATGTGCGTGCGGCCGACATTATGATCGCGCGTCTCAGCGACCTCCTGCGTATGAGTCTGAATGGAGATGACCGCCATCTGACCTCTTTCAAGCGGGAGCTGGATTTCACCCAAGCCTATGTGGAGATTGAAAAAATCCGCTTCGGACATCGCTTGCGCGTGAACTTCGAAGTTGCGCCAGAAACCCTGGATGCCAAGGTTCCCCATGTGCTGCTGCAGCCGTTGGTCGAAAACTCGATTAAGCATGGAATCTCCAGGTCGAACGCGGGCGGCGAGGTCACGGTGCGAGCTGTCTTACAGGACAACAGGCTGAATTTGAGCGTTTTCGATCGCCTGTTTGCTCCCACCTCCACGGGCTGTGCTTCGCCTGGTATGGGAATCGGCCTGAAAAGCACACGAGAGCGCTTGAGGACTATGTATGGGGACGAACAGAACTTTGCAACTCGATCGCTTTCCGATGGGGCTTTTGAAGTAAAAATCTCGCTACCTTTTCTTGCGGTCGAACGTCTGACGGACTATGGATCTCGGGTGGAGGGAGTCGCTGCCATTGAGTCCTGAGTTGTCCTCAATGCATGGATCACCGTTAAGAGCGGTCATCGTAGACGACGAGAAACCTGCGCGAGAAAAACTTTCCATCCTGCTTGCGACCGAAGCGGACGTTCGAATTGTCGCCGAGTGCGAAAACGGCGCAGCCGCGGTTGCAGCCTTAAAGCAGACCAAGCCCGATCTTCTTCTGCTCGACATCAGCCTTCCCGACATGGATGGTTTTGCTGTTTTGAAGACTCTTCCGTCGGCTGAACTGCCGGTGGTGATTTTCACAACTGCCTACGACCAGTTCGCGATCCGAGCCTTCGAAGCGCACGCTCTCGACTATCTCTTGAAGCCTTTCGACCACCAACGTCTTCAGGAGGCCCTGCATCGGGCGAGATTAGCAGTACGCACCCACACTGAGCGGGTTCTAACGAACAAACTCCTCAGCATTTTGCAGGAGACCCGCGCCGGTTCACCGGACCGTCGCTTTCTGGTGCGCTCCGGCGGCCGTGTGGTCTTCCTCGCCTACGATGAGGTGGAGTGGATTGAAGCGGCGGCGAACTACGTTCGTCTCCATGCTGGCAAGGCTTGCCACACCCTTCGCGGCACGATTGGCAACATCGCTGCCAAGCTTCCCGGTGAACAGTTTGTGCGCATTCACCGTTCCACGATCGTGAATGTGCGCGTCATCAAGGAATTGCAGCCTTGCAACAGTGGAGAATTCATCGTGGCATTGCAAAGCGGCAAGGAACTCTCGTGCAGTCGAGGTTATGCTGCGGAGTTGCGGCGTCTCATCGAAAAAACTCCCGTGCTATAGCGCAACCGACTTCATTGCACGCAAGCCAGCTCTGCTAATTGCCACACTGACCTTCCGCTTTCGCGTCCTCGCACGACCTGGCGCCGACGCTCCATGCTTCGCAAGACGCTCATTACGGAAGCCATAGGTTTGCGATGGCCTAGGAGCAATTCAGGGTTGAGTTCATTCACCTGAGCGCAAATTTCGCTTACGGCATAGGGACGCGCAGCACGTTTCAATATTGTTCGGCAGGCTGGCGTCAGCCCGCGTCGATTAGTGCGCGGTTTCGGGCGGACAGATTGGAGAACTCCCTCGTCAGCGATTCCCGGACCGTAGATCACCGACAATCCATGAATCATTGCTTGGAGCGCGGCGATCTCTGCCTCCACCGTCTTCAATTCGGTAGTCAGAGCTTTCATTTCCTGCCGAACGTACTCTTCATCGAACTGCAGAGGGTTAGGAGCACCAATCTGCGAAAGATAATCTGGGATACTGAGAACACCCACGAAGCTTCTCCTTGTGCCTCAGTATAGGGACGTTTAGTCCGGAGATTTGTCACCAAGGGATGAACTCAATACAGTCCGCAACTGGTGCGCTATCCCGCGTGATCGACGCACTCCCGTGGGCGATCAACGTAGTTCTTCCGTCGTTTGAACTGCTCACATTCGCTGATAGGTAAGTCGTCCCTGTTCCGTTGGTGTTCAAACCAGCGGTACTATCCAGCTATCGGGAACGTGCCACAATTCGCATACCGTGCGCGACGATGTCAACGGCGAACTACCAGCCGGGTTTGAACCGGTTCGTGAGTTTGTGCGTGTCGCCGAAGCCAAACTCGGCCAACTGCAAACTCGAAAAGAACATATCCGTAGCCGGATGCAGGCCCTACGTTATCTGGCTAAGCACGCGGAAGGACGCAGGCCGCATCGGATGGCAAACCCAAGTTCCGCGTCGTGTCAATTCTCGCCCGGGAATGCCGCACCGGAAGCGACGGAGCAAGCAAAACTCCAATCACCCACTTTTCACAATCCTGAAAAGTTGCGCCGCGCCTGCCGCATCGCACTGTTGGAGAGCGACACACCTCAAAGCTGTGCAGAGGTTTATCAGAGGATCAGAAAACGTGGGTCGCTGTCGTTCGATGGCTACGACAACGTCCTCCAACTACTCGCCGACCAACTCAATTCAATGTCGGAAAATTCCGAGATCCTGTCCTTTACGATGAACGGAGAAATCCGCTGGCAATGGAAATATTAGTCATGCATGTGCGTCCACAGCACGGTTGAGCTAAGCGAGAAACCGCAGATCGAAAGAAACTAGTCTTCCCAGGATCCCTGAAAAATTCTCCGACCAGTTTTGCTCGAGCATGGCAGGGTCGCACTCGTTCAGTTCGAACCTCCGAATGCTGCTTTTCGGGTAAGGCATCCGGATATCGACGTCGCATTACTCTGCAGGCAAATTAAAGTCGATGAGACTACGGCGAAATCCGTGCGTCTTCCAGGCGCCAAAGGCAATCCCCGCCGCCATCCAGATGATGCCGGCAACCTTCGCCGGACGGCTCAACCCTAGCCAAAGTGCAAAGCAGATCACGAACCCAGCCAGGGGCGGCAAGAGATTCAGCAGAGTTCTCTCATTCTGACGGAAATAATAATGAACGATGGCCGCCGCATTCACCCCCATAAAGGCGAGCAGCGCCCCAAAATTGAGCATTTCCGCGCCTAACCCGTAGCTGAACATTCCCACAGTGACCAGCAGCGCGGCCGCCAACCCGCACGCTCCCACAAAAATCACATTGTTACGCGGGATGCGATGGCGCGCATCGACGGCTCCGAAGAATGACTTCGGCAATGCATTGCTCCGTCCCATCCCATACAGGAGCCGGGCGGCGCCGATCTGTGCCCCGAGTGCGGATCCGAAATTCGCCACCAGCAGCGTGAATCCTACGACGGCGAACAATGGGGGCCATGCCCGCTGCGCAACAGAAACGAACGCCGTGTCTTCATTGGGGAAAGGCTGCGAAGCGGGCCAGATCAGTTGGGCGGCATAGACTTCGAAAGCAGAAAGGATCCCGATCACCAGGCACGTAAGCACGGTCGCGACCAGAATGTTGCGGCGCGGATTCTCCGCCTCTTCCGAGAGAGTCGAAATTCCATCAAAACCGATGTAGGTCAGAACAGCAATTGAGGTCCCGCCTAGAACGGCGCGAAAGTCGAAAAGCGTGGGATCATAGAATGGGCGCGTAAAGAAGCTCGCGCCATCATGCGGCACGCCAAAGATGTACCGAGCGGCGGCGACGAAGAAGACAACGATAACGGCGCCCATCGCTACGGCAAGTCCCGCGTTCACCCGCGCTGACGTCTTCACGCCCTGAATGTTGAGCACCGTGAGCACCAAGGCAAAAAAGATAGCCCATCCCCAGTACGGCACTCCTGGAGCAAATACGTGCGCTTGCTGGCTGCACCACACAATGCAGATCATAGGATTGAGCATGTAATCCATCACCATGCTCCATCCCGTGACGTAGCCGAGCACCGGATTGATTTCCTGTCCCACATAGGTGAATGCCGATCCCGCGCTGGGATAAACACGCGCCATGCGGCCGTAGCTGAACGCGGTGAAGAGCATTCCGACCATGGCCACAAGAATGGTCGTGACCACGTGTCCATGGCCGCGATTGCTCAATACGCCAAACACGGACATGGGAGCAACCGGTTGAATCACGACTACGCCATACAGAATCAGGTCCCACAGGGTGAGGGACCTCTTCAAGCGTGTAGTACTCGATAGTGTCGTGGGTGCGGGTTCCATGGTTCAGCTATTCAAACGGTTCAGTTGAGTCATGTCAATAACCTCCGAATGCGCGATGCCACAGGCGGTTGCATATTTCCTCAAGACCTTGCCGATATGGTAGCGGATGATCTCGGACGGATGCGGCTGCAGTATTCCTGCTCTAATGGCTTCGTATTCGAACGGGAGGTACTGACTTATCAGGGTGAGCGCTGCAGGACGCGGGGCGAGATTCTCGATTAATACCTCAATTTCTTTTTGGACTTCCGGATCCGGCCAATAATACCGACAGCGATCGCTATAGCTGTAAAAGAGAGAAATCCTCACCTCGCTCTCGTCCCCATGGTAATAATCGCGCCAGTATTTGGGGTTGCGCACCATGGCTGCTTCGAGTGCTTCGCGAACTTTTGACATGCGTACGCTCTTGCTTCGCAGCATCTCCTGTTCAATTGCCACCAAACCAAAAACTGCTTCGCGGAACGCGAACGTGAGTTCCGGCCCAACCTTGAGAATCGCGAAGTGGTCTTCCACCATCTCATTGAGAGCGGAAGGCGATTGATAATCCGTAGAGTGAGCTTCGTATACCAATTCCGGAGTTGCGGGTAGCGACACACTTAGAAGCTGCGCCTTCGCACGAGAATACTCAAAGAGGTTGTCGTCGCCAAACTCTACTCCGGGCTGGACCACTAAACCGATGACTCGTTGCCAGGCGTCATCAAGTTGGTATTTGGTGAAAGCTTGGTGGAATGTTTTGAGTGTTGCATCAACGTGCGCGGGCGTCGTAACCGCAATCGACTGCTCCGATCCCAACTCGCCGCCCGGCGTTGGCACTTCAGTTCCGATGACATATAACAACGGCGGTGAATTCGAAGGAAGTTCGCGAAATGCACTCTCCGCTGCTGCGCACAGAACGGCCGCACGATCGGCAACAGTTTGCTCGTCGAGAGCGCCCTTTTCGTCGTCGCCACAGGCCATGCTCGCGTCGAGATGAATTTTTTGATAACCGGCCAGCACGCAAGAACGAACGAGGCTCTGCGCTTTCTCCATGGCCGCGGCCGCAAATTCGCCTCGCCATGGATACGGTCCGAGGTGGTCACCGCCGAGTAGTATTTTGTCCTTAGATAATCCGGCTCGTTGAGCGATTTCATGAACAAAACTGGCAAACTGCTCCGGAGTTTGTCCGGTGTAGCCGCCGAATTGATTGACCTGGTTGGAAGTGGATTCGACATGCAGAAATGAACCGTCATTACGGGCCTGGTGGGCTGCGGCGGCAATCACATGCGGATGAGCCGAGCAAACCGCATATTCACCTCCGAGTCGAGACGCGCGGTTCCGCCGGAGGATCGCTTGTAAAGTCGCACCGGCATGGTGTGCATTGTCGATATTGGGCAGTCTCATTTGTGGCTAAAGCTGCACGGCTGACGGAAAATCAGCCTCCCAACTCTACCAGAACGCCCAACACAAAAGCTTGCAATTCGTAACAAAACAATGTAAAAGGAAACTTCGCGGAGGAAGGCGTGTCTCGAGCGGATGGAATGCTGAACGAAGAGCGCCGGCGCGAAATTCTTCAGTTATTGGGCCGGGACGGGCGCGTACTGGTCAAAGAACTGTCAGCCCGCTTCCGGACTTCGCAGATCACGATCCGTAAGGACCTGGAAATTCTGCAGGGCCGTGGATTGGTACATCGCACGCATGGCGGCGCCCTGACGCCGCCGACCGGTGCCCTGAACGACCTCTCGGTGCAAGAGAAAGAAAAAATGCACCGAATGGAAAAGATCCGGATCGCACAAGCCGCGGTGCGCATGGTCGAGGAAGGACAATCGGTGTTGCTCGATTCCGGGACCACGACCTTGGCCATAGCGCGGGTTCTGCGTAGCTTTCGCAATCTGACGGTGATCACGAACGCGGTGAACATCGCAGCTGAACTTGCCAATTCGGACATTGAGGTGATTCTTACGGGTGGAACGGTTCGCAAGAACTCGTTCTCCCTTGTCGGTCCGCTGGCGGAAGAAACCCTTCGCCAACTCAGTGCCGACGTCCTTTTTCTCGGTGTGGATGGGTTCGACACGAAACTGGGCCTGAGCACGCCGAACTTGCAGGAAGCAAAGGTAAACCGCGTCATGGTGGGCATCTCCAGAAACGTTGTGGCGGTCTGTGATTCAAGCAAGTTCGGCCGCCGCAGCCTTTCCTCGATCGTTGCCCCGAACGCAATTCATCAGGTAATTACGGACAAAAAAATCTCGAAGTCGGACCAGCAGAACCTGAAGGACTTTGGGGTGCAGATTACGCTCGTTTAGTTGGGAATTCTATGGCGCTTACTGAAGTTGAATCCCGGACGCACATGGAGCGGGAAATCTTTTCTCAACCGGAGTGCTGGCGTGAATGCCTGCATTCTTTGGAAAAAGATCCTGTGGTCAGCGAGATCGTTTCCGGAGTTTCCCAGGACGCGGAGTGGATTTTCGTTGGATGCGGGACCAGTTACTATCTCGCGCAGTCGGCGGCCGCAAGTTTTTCCGCGATTTCCGGACGCCCGAGCCGAGCCCTTCCCGCTTCGGAAATCCTTTTGTTTCCCGAGATCGTAAGCAAACGAAACACGGTCGCAGTGCTCTTTTCCCGCTCCGGACGAACCACCGAAGCCGTGAAAGCCATGGACCTTCTGAATGCCCGCGGCGATCTACAAACAATCACTGTGACCTGCGCTCCGGATTCTGCATTCGCCAGTCGAGGGCAATTCCCCCTCGTGCTGGCTGCGGCTTACGAACAAAGCACGGTCATGACGCGGTCGTTCAGTTCCATGCTGATGGGCCTGCAATTCCTGGCGGCGAAGCTGGCCGGCAAGCCAGAAGTCTGCCAACAACTCGCACATCTGCCGCGGGTGGCGAAGCCGCTCTTCGAACAGGTCCCTGAGCAATTGCAGGACTTCGTCGCGTCTCACGATTTCGATGACTACGCGTATTTGGGGCAGGGCCCTTTTTACGGTCTGGCGTGTGAAGCTGCGCTGAAAGTGATGGAGTCTTCGTGCAGTTACGCGCAGAGCTTCCATAGCCTGGAATTTCGGCATGGCCCGAAATCTGTTGCAGGCCCTAAAACGTTGGTCGGCTTCTTCATATCCGAAACAGGCTACTCGGCCGAGGTTGACCTGCTTGAAGAAGTGCAAAGTCTGGGGTCGAAAACGTTTGTGATCTCACCGAACTCCGATACTCGCGTGAAGGCGGCCGCCGATGTGCTGATCGAAGTCGCGCCGCTCGGCCTGGAGTGCACGCGCCTTCCTGCCTGCATTCCGTGGGGCCAACTTCTGGGCCTTTATACCGGCCTGAAAAAAGGACTCAACCCTGACTCTCCGCCCAATTTGAGCCAGGTTGTTATCCTCGACGAACTTCCGTAGGACCTGCTTGCCCAAATTCGACATCACCATCGCCGGCGAAATTAACCTTGACCTGATTCTGTATGGCCTGCCTGCCGAGTTACCGGTGGAGCAAGAACTCCTGGCCAATGGACTTGAAGTTACCCTAGGGAGTTCTTCCGCCATTACTGCCCATAATCTGGGCGCTCTGGGATCCAAAATTGGCTTCATCACGCGCCTGGGACCGGACCAACTCGGGGCGATTGCTCTGGATCGGTTGCGCGCGGTCGGGGTCGATGTCGCACGAATTACCCACTCGGCGGAATCAAAAACTGGACTTACCGTGCTGCTGACCCACGGAGGTCCACGCCACATTCTGACCTACCCCGGATGCATGGCCGAGATGTCGCTCGCGCATCTCGATCTCAACTACTTGAAATCAGCACGTCACTTTCATCTCTCTTCGTACTTCCTGCATCGCGCGCTGCTGCCGGACATACCGGGACTGTTGAGAGAACTGAAGCAGGCGGGTCTCACGATTTCCCTCGACACTAACGATGATCCGGCGAATCGATGGGATGACGGGATCGATAAAGTCTTGCCCTTCGTCGATGTGTTAATGCCGAACGAACGTGAAGCCTGCAAACTCGGCGGGACGGACGACTTCGTGGCTGCTGTGAAAACGCTGTGCCGCCAGGTTCCTTTGCTGGTGGTGAAGCGCGGGGCACAAGGCGCGACGGCATATACGAAAAATGAGGAAGTTCCGGTCAAAGCCATTCCGGTGGACGTGATCGATCCGGTCGGCGCAGGCGACAGCTTTAATGCCGGCTTCTTACATAAATGGGTCCAAGGCAAACCGCTCGCGGAGTGCATTGCCTACGGCAACCTTGCCGCCGCCTGCTCCACGACGAAGCCAGGAGGAACAGAGGCATTCCGCGACGCCGCCTATTGGAAAGCCTTCTTTTCCTCCCACGCTCGACAGACTTAACTACTCCTTATCGGCTTCCACCAACAAGCTGCCTTTGAATGCCACGTTCATCGTGGGCGAGGAAGCGTCGATCTCTCCGAGGTCCTGGTTGTTCACATAATCTCTGACGCGGTACTTCCCCGGCTGCAGTCCCCTCAATTCAATCTTTCCCTTCCATGAGGTTTGCGGAGACGCTGCGTAAAAGGCGTAGTACATGCGCCCATCTTTCTCGATCGCATACGCCTCTGGAACGTCATAACCGTAAACGTACAGATTCTTGAACTCTCCGCTCGAAAGCATTTTCGAGTTGTAGAGATCAGTCCACTTCTTCCAGTGCTGCTCTTTGTCAGGCGTGAGCGCTACCTTGGCGAACTTGGGATTGTTGGGTGGCCAGGTAAACTTCGTGCCGAGGACTCCACCAGTTCCCAAAGTCGAAGAGAAATCGCGCCCGTGTTCTGTCCATTCGCCTTTCGCGTCCTTCGACATTTCGGACAGTTCCACGTGATCGCCGTACACCGCAGATTCGGGACCGAGAACTGCTTTGTACATCTTCACCCGGCGGCGTACTTGCACACCGCCGACCGGATCAGCTGTGACCGCCTGGTCCATATACGGAAGCCACGCCAAGTTCGGAGCGGTGCCGCACGGGCAGATTTGCGTGACGCTATCGGGCTTCAACTCACGGGTGGTTTGATAAATCGCGCGGTAAACGTCGGCGACAGCACGAATCGAATCCTCCGGCGACTTGTGATGGTGCTTGGGGTTGTAGCAGGCCGGCACTGTATAGATGTTGTCGAGCTTATGCCCGTCGAATCCCCAATCGCGAATGAACTTCTCCGCAAGCTTCTTGTGATACTCCTGCACTTCCGGAAGCGCCGGGCACATCACCGCCAGATCGCGGAACATTTTGGCAGGTTTGCCATTCTTGTCGAGAATCAACCAATCCGGATGCTCCTTCGCCACTTGCGACACCACATATTTGTGCGATTCCCATTTGCCAGTGCCGTTTTCCGCGGTTAGTGGGTACCACCAGATCTGCGCCTTGATTCCCTGTTTATGAAATTCGTCCACCATTTTCCTGATTGAATCGTCGGGAAAAGTTTCCTTGCGCGGTTCCCAATCGCCGTAGGCGTTGAACCAGCGATCGTCGAGCGTGGCCCAATGGATGCCGAGTTCTTTCAACTTCGGAATCGTCCCCAGCATGTCCTTGGGCGTCACGTTGAATTCGTAACCCCATCCGCACCACGCGATGCCGAAATCTTCGCGATTTGGCTTGGCCAGTTGCCACCCTTCTTTTTGCAGCACCGAGGACCACAGATGCAGAGGCTCATAGAAATCGCCGTGGTAGACAGCGACGAATGTTCGAGGCGTGGCAAAAGAGTGGCCGGGTTCGAGGGTGACATCCGGCGTCATGCTCACCTTGGTACCGATTCGGTCGTCTGTGGAAACTTCGACCCGGAGTGACAGCACCTCGGGAATGGTTTCGATGTGTCCAATCGCCATCCCCACGGATTTCGTCCAGAAAGCGACAACCGGCACTCCGCCACCAACTCCTTCGTGCACCACCGCTCCCATCACATTCGGCCGGGAAAACTTCGCTGGAATGGGTAGAATTTCGTCCTGTCCCCACTCGTAGCTTGCTCCTTGATAGGACCAAAGTTGATGAGGTTTGGCCGACGAGTCGGCCAGTGACGCATTTATGCGGTGTTCCTGGAGTGACGCCTTGTCGAGTTTGATGGGCTTGAGTCCGTTGTTTTGAAACGAAGCCGACCAGATTGCAACGGTGGGGAAGTTGTCGTACACCTCGATCGAGAGTTTCTCCTCGAGACCCGAGCCCGCGCTTTTCGCAGTTGCGTCGACGCGCTTGCCCGCCGGGCCCAGCTTTCCCTCGGCATCTGCAATCGAAATCGTGGTGGGATCAATGACGAAATCGTCTACCGGCTTGCCATCCACGGTGGCCGTGCTGCCGCTTTGATTCGAGCTCGGATCGTCGAGCGTCTGTTTCGTACCGTTCGCAACCAGAGATGTTCGCAAGTAAGTGTGCGGAGACAGCTCAAATTCGGCTTCGGATGTTTTGATTGTTACAGAGCCGTCATCGTGCTTCTCGATGGCAATTTTCGAGGCTGCCTTGTTCTCAGCCGCCTGTTGAGGCGTCTTCTGGCAACCGGACAAAACTGCGGCGACGACCACTGCGGTGGTCCGAAGAATCGTACGCATGCGGGACGTCATTGCGCGCCTCCCACTTTGGCCACGGCCCGGTTTACTTGGCTAAACAGCCTGTCCGCATTGCCGTGATAAATCTTCTCCAGGATTTTATCGGGAAGGGCGAGGCCGTAAATTTTCCAGCGGCCTTGCCCCGGAGCCCCGTAGTAGTCGAAATACTCGTCATCAGTTTCCAGCCAGCGGAAGTAATTCTGGTACATGTCCGCTTCGAAGCTGTTGTCGGTGCCGAACATGATGCGGTCCTGGAAGTCAGTAAACAATTTCAAGGTGCGGCGAGGCTGGCGGCCGAGTTCCGCTTCGCGGGCGCCAAATTCGATGTCAACGTTTGGAAACCGCTTCAGCAGGCCCTCGACATTGTCGAGATTTTCCGGCCAGTTCCCAACGTGTAGTACCACAAAATGCGTGTGCAGATGTTTGGCGATCATGCGATCGCGCGCCGCAATTAAGTCCTGTAGCGATGGAAACTGCGGACCATAAAAGCTCCAGTCGGGATGCGAGATCAGCTCTTCATATCTCTCATTCTTGCCGTCAATCGGATGGAAGAACGCTTCCGGATCTCCAATGTGAATGCTCACAGGAATGCCCAGGCGCCCACACTCTTCCCACACGGGATCGAGCCGCGGATCGTCGATTGCAATGAGCTTCCCGCTTTTGTCGCGTACACCAAGCCCGAGTTCTTTCAGGATTTTCAAGCCGCGCGCGCCTCGGCGCACCGAATCATCGAGTTGCTGGACCATCAATTGGCTGAAATTGGGATCGTCGATCTTGCTCCAATCGATCTGCTCGAAGACATAGAAACGGCCCGGATATGGCTTCACCATCGTGTCGAGAATCTTCTGCAAATCAGTTCCCCATCCGCCGGTGAGGATTACAACGGACTTGATGTTGAGCTTGTCCATAAGCGCGACCGCATCTTTCGGGTCCATCCGGCTTCCGATCCCCTGCGCATCATTTAAATGCTGGTGGACATCGAAAACCGGAAACTTCGCACGGGTCACCTGCGTTGCCGTCACATGCAACATCGACTCTGGCTGAAAGTCCCGCAGCAGAAGAGTTTCCTTCTCCTTTGCATTGGGGTCAGCCTCGTAACCGATCTGCGCAAACGCGGTTCCACAGAAAAAGAGGAAGAAAGCGAGACAGCAGTTCTTCAAGGGACCTCCTGGGTGATGCTGGTTGAGGCGTTCTTGAGTCGAAATAAAACGTTCATTATCGTAAGCGCGAATGATCCTTCTTGCAAGGGAACTTGCCGAACTTAGAGCTCTTCAGCTTTGCAGCCCTTCTTGAAATGCAGGCCTCTTGGCATCGTGCTTGCATGGCGGCTGAATGCTGAAGATACAACAACTTAACTGTATATTGGCTGGCACGAGTCGAGAGTCCCGCTAATTGACAATTTCCCGCTTGACAGAGAACCATCGGCAATACTAAAAGATGTGAGTCGAAACAAATCGAAAGTTTTGCCGATCTCTGTCAGAGCAGCGCATTGTGTTTGCCTATTTGTTTGCGCTGGAAAGGACGCGGTTATGAGCCTCCCCACTTCTCTCCGATATTTATTCGTCCTCGTTCTGGTTTCGCTGGCCGCAAGCTATTCTCTCGCGCAGGCAAGCTATACCTCGCAAATTCGTGGCGTAGTAACGGATCAGTCTGGCGCCTCGATTCCGAATGCGACCGTCACAATTACGAACGACGCAACCGGAATCGCGAGCACGGCAAAAACCAATGATCATGGGGAGTTCCTGCTAACAGGTTTGCGCCCTGATCAGTACACGGTGAAAGCGCAGGCTCCCGGCTTCCAGGGGAACGAGAACAAGGGAGTGGTTCTGGCCGTCAGCCAGCAAACCACTCTGAATTTCACGCTGAAGCCGGCGAGCGTGGTCGAGAGCGTCACCGTCACCCAGGCGCCCCCACTGCTCGACACTGACAGCGCCGCCATTGGAACCGATGTAACGAATCAGTATGTTCGAGACATTCCGCTTTACGGCCGCAGCATGTTTGGACTTGTTTTCTTGGCAGGCGGGGTAACAGAAACCAGCGGCTCGGGCATCAACGACAATTACCCCGCCGGGACCAACTTTGTTTCCAATGGTCAACGCAATGCCACCGCCGAGATTACGCTAGACGGCAGTCCCATCAGCGCGCCGGAACAGGGCGAGGGTGGCAATTCCAACGTTTATTACCAGCCTTCAGTCGAAATCGTTCAGGAATTCAAAGTTCAAAACAACAGCTTTTCAGCAGAGTTCGGAAACAACGGCGGCACCGTAGTTAACATGGTGCTTAAGCAAGGCGGAAACAAATTTCATGGTAGCGGCTGGTGGTATGGACAGCGGTCCAATTTTGACGCTCGCGATTTTTTCAATCCCGCTCCCAATCCCAAGCCTGACCACGTACGAGACCAGTATGGTTTCGCACTCGGTGGGCCGATAAAGCAGAACAAGACGTTCTTCTTCGCTGATTTCGAAAAGGTGCGTCAGCAGGATCCGATCAACCTGAAAGGGATTGTTCCGACCGCCCTAGAGCGTCAAGGAATCTTCACGAACGACCCGGCCAATCCAGGCGGGATTTTCGACCCGTGCGCAGGAAATCAAGGATCTCCCACAGCTTGCCTGCACAACGAATTTCCGAACGATGTAATTCCCGCGAACCAGATTGATCCCATCGGTCAGGCAATTCTGAATCTCTATCCCATGCCGAACATACCGGGCGCGGTTTTTCCGAATCCCAACTGGCGCCAAGTGATTGTCAGCAGCGATCCGGGCTGGCAGTTCGATGTCAAGCTCGACCATCAGATCAGCGCCAACCAAAAAATCAGCGGACGCTACAGCCGTCATCATGATGTGTTGACGGCGCCTACTGTCATCGGCAATGGTGATCAGGGTGACGGTTTCATCGGCACGACCACGCCCCAGAACGGAGGCGTGGAGTACAACTGGGCGGTCAAGCCGGAACTGCTATGGACGAGTCGCTTCAGCGTTGACCGCGTGAACGCTCCGGTTCAAGCGAACAAGTACCCCACGCTCAGCGATCTTGGGCTCTCTCCTAGCTTCGCGGCCAACGGACTCACGCGCATCCCCGCAATCACGGTCGACGATCCCTTTCTGTCGGTGTACACCCAATGCTGTGTTGACACTCACTTCGCGCACACGCTCGCGAGTTACTCATCTGCTTTGCAATGGGTAAAAGGATCTCACTCCATTAAATTCGGCGGCGAACAGCGCCTTTTCTATAACAACTTCTGGCAACCTGACAATCCCACCAGTATTCTCAATTTCTCGCGTAACGTAACCACTTCAATCCCTAACACTGGATTGGGCGATTCGGGCGAGGGAAATCCATTTGCCACCATCCTGCTCGGTTACCCTGATCCTGGTGGCTCCGAGCTCCACCTGGTGCCGGCGGTCGCAGACAGATCGAAGGAAACCGCCTTCTACGTGCAGGACGATTGGAAAGCCACCTCGAAGCTAACTCTTAATCTGGGATTGCGCTACGAGTGGAGCACGCCTTACAGCGAGCGCTTCAATCGGCTTCAATTCAATAATTTCAGCGGCGATACGGGAATCAACATTCCATTCAATCGCGATCAGAGCGGTCTACTGCCCCCCGCGTTGGTCCAGCAACTTGGGCAAATTGGCGAGATCCGAGGCACCAGCACCTTTGCATCCTCCAGCCGTCGCAACGCGCCCGTGGACCGAAACAATTTCGCTCCGCGGCTTGGTTTCGCCTATCAACTCGCTTCCAACACCGTGTTGCGCGCTGGCGCCGGGGTCTTTTATGGCATGAATGTTGCCACCAATTTTCAGTACGCCGGCCCTGCTTTCGCCAAAACGGCGAGCATATTTTTCACCAAAGACAATTTTGACCATCAGTTCGCGTGTCTTGGACCCTCCCCGACCCAGCCGACATGTACCAGCCCATTCCCCGGTGGCTTGGCCGGTCCGCAAGGAACCAAGTACGGCAAGTTGGCACAGTGGGGCTTCGGCAACTCCAGCGATCTCGACACTGGGACTGTGAGAAACGCGGAGATTTACCAATGGAACTTCGGAATTCAGCATCTATTCCCGGGAAAAATTGTGGTGGGCGTGGATTATTCGGCAAACCGCAGCACGCACCTGCCTTGGGCTGGCGCTGGTGGACCTGTGAATGGCGTTGACCCCCGCAACCGCAATTTCCTGCCTTCGTCGATCCGAAATGCACTGGTCGCGGCATTGAATCCGAACCACGATCCCATTACCGTCAATACAGCCGTTTCCGATTATCTCAACACCGAAGTTCCAAATCCTTTTCAGTGCTTCTTCACGACGGGTGCCGCAGTGATGGGATCCTGGTGTCCTGCCAGCCCGATTTTCAGTGCCGCTGATGTGTCGGATTCCCGGTACATCGACCCGACCATTCCGCAGCAGTTGTTGCTCGAACCGTACCCTCAGTTTGATGGCAGCTTCACCGGGCTGCCACCGCTCACTGCCACCTCCTGGTATCATTCGCTGCAGATCCGATTCCAGAAGCGAGCCAGCCATTACTTCAGTTTTGAAGGAAACTACACTCTGTCAAAGGCCACCGACGATTCCTCCGCCGGGCGGAATGCGTGGCTGGGAAACCTGTATCTAGACAACCCGCAGGTGCTTGACAATCTCAAGGCGGAGCATGGGATCAGTTCTAATGACGCCACTCACCGGCTGAGCACCGCCATCATTTTCGACGTCCCTGTCGGGAAGGACCGCCTGATCGGCGGCGCGATGAATCCCGTGCTGGACGGAATCGTGGGCGGTTGGGCTCTCAGCGGTTTTATCACTATACAGACTGGTCAACCGCTGGCGGTCTTCAACGCCAACGGACTTCTGGCGGATGGCAACCCGCGGCCCAACGTGGTCTGTTCTCAACTGACAACCGGCCTTAGTTATCGCGATGCCGCCGAAACAGGAGGAAGTGTCCTGAACCAGAATTGCTTTGCCGATCCCGGGGACAACATTCCGGGCAATGCGCCTCGACATTTCTCGAATCTGCGCGGCGACGGCATTCGCAACCTGGACGCTTCGCTCTCCAAGGAATTTACAATCCGTGAAGGCAAAACGCTCCAGGTTCGCGCCGAGATGTTCAACGCGTTCAACCATCAACGGTTTGCTTTCCCTGACCTTGGTTCAGGAGATGGCGCCTTTGGAACGGTTACCTCTACAACTAACAACTTCCGCAGAATGCAGTTTGGCGCGCGCTTTCAGTTCTAGCGCCCTACCGCTGGCCGGCATCAGGGGACGGCCAGCGGTGTTCCATTCGGAGATATCGTGCACTTCATTCCAGGAAATCCTCAGCGCTATATTCGGCTTGCTGCCGCACTTTTTCTTGCTGCCCACGCACTCTCCAGCGATTCCTCTTCGGAGAAGTATCCTCCCGGCCAGAATTGGACCAACTACGTTCGCATCGCTGCGTACCCGCTCGCGCACGCCGATCCTGACAAGATCGTGCGTGATGCGCAACGAGATCACGTTTTTGGAATCGAAGCCGACAACGACATTCCCGGGCGTTACGAGAGCTTCGTTGATCCCACTGCGAAGTTGGCTGAGATTCGCGCGGTTGCCGAAAAAGCGCACGCGGTTGACAATCGGGCTTTCGTGTACATCGCAGGGACCGAGTGCATCACTGCGAATGCAGACAAAGCCGCCCACTCGATGGCAAAAGATCATCCCGACTGGCTGCAGCGCGATCTGAGCGGAAAGCCAGCGGTATTCGGCGGCGGCAGTGCCTTCTGGATCAAACCCGGTGATGAGGATGTGTGGGTTACTCCGCTCGCACCGGAATGGCGCAAGATCTACATGGACCGGGTTCGCCAGATCGCCGCTACCGGAATTGACGGCATTTATGTCGACATCCCTTACTGGATGACGCACTTCGAAGGCTGGGAAAACAGTTGGGCCAGCTTCGACGAGTTTACCGTCCAGGCCTTCAAGAACGAAACGGGGCTTGACGCTAAGAAAGACCTCAAGCTCGGCGACTTTTCAGATCCCAACTTTCGCAAGTGGATCGATTTCCGCATTAGCACCTTGACCGACTTCATGGCTGACATCGCGAAGAATGCCAAATCGGTGAATCCCAAGATCATGGTGATCCCCGAAATCTATCCGGGGATCGAGGAAGAGGCGGTTCGCGTGGGTGCGGACGTCTATCAGATGTACAACGTCGTCGATGCTATCGCGCACGAATATGAATTTGGGGAAGGCGAGCACATGGCTTCTTCGCGCAGCCAACTCGATTGGTTTAAGTACATGGTCGGGTGGAGTTCATTCCGGTCATTTGCTGGCTCGAAAGCCACCTGGATGCTGAATTACTCGTGGGACGGCGACAAGAACGTCCCGCCCAGCGAGGCGATGCAAAACCTGTTCGCTGCCGAACTCACCGCGGGAGTGAATGTCTGGGATGCGGCGGGACATGTAATGTCAGGTTCCAACGACATCGCTACGCGCAGGCGAGTGTATTCCTGGATTGCCGCTCACGAACGCACGTTCTACGCTCCCCGCACCGCGATGAATCCCGTCGGCGTGTACTTCTCGCCAGCGACTCGCAATTACTTCACCAAGGATTTCTTAAGTAGTTATCAGGGCGTCATTATTTTCCTGCTGCAGCATCACTTGGAGTACCAGGTGGTCACCCCGCGAACACTGAACGAATTTCGCGGTGAAACTCTCGTCCTGCCGGACGTGCGCATGCTCGCCGACGACGAAAAACGAAGCCTTGCCACTTATGCGGAGCACGGGGGCAAACTCGTAATTACGGGAAGCAACGCAACGGATCTGAAGGCCAGCGAAAAAGTCGCGCTGTTGCCGGACTGTCCAGGGAAGGCACATCTTGCTGCGATAAGCAAGGACATGCTCGCAGCGGATGGAGACACAGAGCACACGTTTTTATCTGTACTACAGGCAAAGCACACGCTTGAAGTAGACGCACCTCCTCTGGTCGCGACTCAGATCGCAACCGTCGGCGGGAAGCCACACGTTTTTTTCTTTAACTCTTCGGGACTCGTCCCCAAGAAAAACGCGCGACAGACTCCGGTTTCAAACATCCAGCTTCGTATGGAATCCGCTGACTCGCCGCGAGTCATGTTTCTGCCGTTTTTGGGTGAGCCGCAGAGCATTGCGGGACAGCGCGCCGGCAATGCCCTCGTGTTCACGTTGCCCAACATAGATAAGGGCGCAGTTGCCTGGATAGAACCATGAACGACCGCTGTTTTCGAAATTGAACTGACCCTCTGCCGCGCAAGGCTATTTGCCTTGGGCAAACGGCTGATTTCTTAAACGCAACTGCTGGTTCTTCATGATGCGCTGAATCGTGGCCCGCTCGCGCTCGCCGTCTACCTTGCGGCCGAGTTTGTAATAGAGTGCAGCAAGCTCGACGTGCGGATCCAGCCATTGCGGATTCTCCCGCGTAAGGCTTTCGAGTTGCGGCACTGCCAGTCGGTAATACCCCATGACGCTTTCCAGCATAGCGAACTCATATCGTGCCAGTTGATCTTCGGGCTTCAGCTTCAGCGCATGGTCCAGGTAAGTCTTCGCGGTCCCCAAGTCGCGGCGCTTCAGAAGAATCGTGCCAAGATAAAGGTTCGCGGTGAAATCATCCGCATTTTGCTGGACTGCCTGCCGGAACATAGGCTCTGCGTTTTCTGGATCGTTGTTCTTGTCTCTCGCAATTCCTACGAGCGTATAGATGTTTGGAAGCTGTGAGTTCAGGCGTAGCGCCGCCTCAAGGTCAGAACGAGCCTCGCTCACGTTCTCCATCCGGAGCCGCGTTTGCCCAGCTAAGAAATAGGCATCCGCGCTGTGGTTGGATGCCGCAATCTTTTCGAGCCTGACCACGCCGTCAGCAGCACGACCTGCCTCGATCAGTGCGGTCCCGTACGCATATTGAAAGTCGAAGTTCTCCCCGTTTTCTGCATCAAGTGGCTGAAGGATCTTAACGGCTTCCGCAGATTTTCCGAGATTCAGATCGGTGTCAGCAAGGAGCAGTGCAACTCGCAACGCGGTTGGCTCCTGATTGTGCAGTGCCAGAAACTGTTCCCGCGCGTCAGAAAAGTCGCCCTTCTTGTAAAACGCAAGGCCTAGATTCAGCTGAACCGGAGCTTTCTCTGAAACCTGAGTCAAAGCCGATTTGTACAGAGCGATCGCCTCATCGTACTGCCCCAGCTGAACAAGGGCGGCACCCAGGTTGACTTTGGCCTCAACCTTGCCCGGCTGAAGCTGCAGGAGCTTACGATAATCTGCAATTGCCGCCTGGTAATCTCCGCGCTGCTGCGACAGCGTCGCGGATTTCAGGAGGTCATCGGTGATAGCTTCCTGCGCGAATAGCGGCGCAAGAAAAAAAACAAATGCTAGCACCCCGAACAATGTTTGTTGCCTTGACAGCACGGCGACGAGCAACGCTGCCCGTCGCCGCTCTCCCTTGTTAGTCCTTGTGCAACCCAGCATCGGCATTCATTCTAAAGAATGCGATCGCACGTAGCGGCGCGATTGCGCATCAAGCCATGGAACGTATTCTCTTCTCTCAGAAAACAAGCTTGGCCCCAAACTGCAGAATGCGGGGGCTGTAGGCCACACCCGTCTGCAGGAAGTTCCCCGCTCCGAAAGAACTCGTACCAGACGAAAACCCGGCACTTCCTGCGGCTCCGCCTTGATCGCCACCCAATGGGCCATACTCTACGTGATTGAAAACGTTGAAGGCTTCGGCACGGAATTCAAATGCAACACGCTCGGTGATCAAAAAACGCTTGTAGAGTGCCATGTCGATGTTCCAGTGCGACGGGTTGCGAAGGAAGTTGCGTCCCGAGTTACCCAGTGTAAGGCCGATAGGCAGGTCGAACGCAGATGGATTGGCGACGAAAGGACCGAACGGCGCGACTGCGCTCGGCAGATTCTGGTGCGGATTTGAGATCATGTCTGCATACGACTGGGCAGCACCCGCACCTGCCGCCACGCCATTACCCAGGCCCGCGTTATCAGTAGCATCGGTAATGTTGTAAACACTGAACGGCGTCCCCGTCTGCCAACCGGCAAGTCCCGAGATCTGCCAATTTCCTGCCAGACGGTGCGCTAGCCCAGGCGTTTTGAAAATCGGCAATTCATAAACCCAACTTGCATTAAACGCATGCCGTTGATCAAAGTTCGAAGATGCCCTGAAAGCACGGGGGTTGTACGCATTCAGAATGCCACCATCACCAAATAGGCCGCCATCAGAAGCATCGTCGATGGAGTGACTGTAGGTGTAAGACAGATTGATCTGAAGATTCCCGACCGCGCGCCTTAGCTGGGTTTGAAGAGCGTTATACGAGGATGAGGCGCCATTATCAAGCCGTGTGATGTCCCCGTAACCCAGAAAAGGTCGGAACGGATTGGGATCATTCCCACAAGCTATCGCCAGGTGTGTCGCTACGAGTTGACTTACCGGTTGTCCGGCCACCTGGCCGGAAGCGGCAACTTGGTTGCCATTCATTGCCTCACTCACGCTGCCGCAGTCGTTCGTCGTATCGATTGGAGCGCCCAACACGATATATGGATTCTGTGAAGCCGAAAGTGGATGCAACTGGTTTAATTCATACTTGCGGCCCAGGTGTGTTCCCTTGCTTCCCACGTACGAGATCATCGCGACCGTGTTATTTGCTATTTCGTGCTGCACATCCAAGTGCCACTGTTGAACATACGGCCAGATAGCCTTACTAGGGATTGAAATCACGTTGAGCGGGAACAGCAGACCGGATTGTGCGCCGATGGTGCCGTATCCGGTGATGTTGAACTGTGTAGGCGTGTTAACCAGCGGCGGCGCGCCTTCTAGCGCTTCCGTATCTGCCTCATTGCCATTGGTATGGTCGTAGAAGATGCCGTATCCACCACGGATGGCGGTCTTTCCATTACCCCGTGGATCGAAAGCAAAGCCAATCCGAGGAGCAGCGTTGAACAGGTGACCGGTCATGCATCCGATCGGCACACCGCCGGAACCACAGCGAACCATCCCATTGAACGGGTCGCCGGTGTTGGGGATGATGGCGCCGCCTTGACCAGTCACATCGCCATTCACGTCGTCTACCGCCGGCGCGCTTGCAGCCAACCATTTTGCGGGATCGAAATTATAGGCGTTCTTGTACTTCTCGCGATAGGTTGCAAACAAACTGACGCGAAGACCGAGGTTCAATGTCAACCTGCGAGTAGCGTGAAAATCGTCCTGGAAGTAGGGTTCGACAATTTTGTAGCGGTTGTAATACTTGGGCTGCGCGCTCGCTTGACCGAAGCTGAAAATATTTCCCAGCAGAAGGTCGGCAAAAGGATTGCCACTCGAATTCGGCGATGTGGTGTCGAAGTCCAGGAAGCCGTTGGTAGAAGGCTCTGTTGCGCTAAGTTCGTTTTTCTGGGCGAAAGCTGCATACGCGCCGAACTGCAGGTTGTGATTGCCTATCACTTTGGTGACGTTGTCACGATAGGTATATGTCGGATTCGAGTTGTAGGGGCCATTAGGAATGTATCCGGGGTCTTGTCCAAAACCATCGCCATAAATTCCGCCGTTGCCGCCACTCACACTGAAACCCGGCAGTTTGCCACCGTTGTTGGCGGACGGAAAAAGGCTTCCGGCGTTATAGCTGGAGGTACGCTTCCATGCATTTGCATCGGGCGTTCCGGTGCTCGTCAGAACAATGTGGTCCGTAGTGAAGCTGAATACGAATTCGTTCAGCAGGGTCGGCGACACCGTCGTGGTCAGGCGGCCTACCAGCGACTCAGCGGGTCCGACGAAGTTCGTTTCAACTGTCGGAAAGCTTCCGGCATTTGTCCACAGAGGCGTAGCTGTGACGGTGTCCCAGGAGTCATGCGCGTAGCGAAACATCACCCGCCATTTGTCATTGATGTTGTGATCCACGCGGATCAGTTCTTCACGCCAATTGGTCGGTTGCGAGGGGGCGGCTTGGTAGACATTGCCGAGACCAGGGCTCGGGGTGGGGATCATTGCTAGTAAGGGTTGGGCATTAGGATCGATGGGGAGCGGACCTAGGCTGCCATCGAATGGGCTACCGGTCCGCGGATCTGTCGGACAATCGGGTCCTGGAGTAGGCAGGCACACATCGCTAAAGTCGCCGCCGCGTTCCGCTACAGAGGGCACCTGCGTAAAAAAATCCTGGCCTGGCACGCGATCCCTTCTCCACTCCTCCGAAAAGAAGAAAAACGTCTTCTGCTTGTTCGTGTTGTATTTCCCGGGGATAAATACTGGTCCACCGATGGTGTAACCGAAATCGTTTTTGTGATACCCGGGAACCTGAGACTGAAATTCCGGTGTTGCGTTAAATGCATTGTTTCGGACAAATTCGTAAACATCGCCGTGAAACTGGCTCGTGCCGGATTTCGTTTCCGTCTCAATCGTCCCCGATCCATTGCGCCCGTACTGCGCGCCATAGTTGGAGGTGAGAACTCGTACCTCGCCGATAGCGTCGACACTGGGGGTGACGTTCAGCGTAGCATTGCTGCCGTTGTCCATATTGTCGCCACCATCCAGTTCCCAGTTGTTATATTCGAGGCGCCCACCGTTCACGCTGTAATTCACATTGGCAGTGATTCCGTATTGCCCTTCAGATGATCCCGTTTGATTACTCACGCCGGGAGTCAGGGTGACCAACTGCGTGAATACACGGCCATTGAGCTGCAACTGGCTTATTTCCTGGCCTGTGATCGTGCCTGCGACTTCGTTCGTTTGCGTCTGCACTTGAGCAACATCAGTACCCTTCACGGTGACTTCGACGTTTTCGGCGCCAATGTCGAGTCGCACGTCGTTGCGTGCGCTCTGGCCGACGCGAAGGATGATCCCTTTGGCCTGGTATTTCTTGAAACCTTGAGCAGTAATAGTCAGGTCGTAAGTGCCATTAGGCAACGCTGAAAACAGGTAAGCACCCTCACTGTTCGTCGGTGACGTGCGCGTGACACCAAGCTCGGGGTTAGTGACCACAACTTTCGCATTGCCAACCGCCGCTCCGCTCGGATCGACGACCGTTCCAGTGATAGAAGCGGTGTCCTGCGCCAGCACGACCGCTGAGGATGTTGTCAGAAATACGATGAGGTATCGCAAGATTGCTTTCATACTGAACTCCTTCGTGGACGAACCGTGGCATCTCACTTCCACCCGGGGTAAGGTTCCGGCGGTCAGGGTTAAGCATGCCGGAAGCTGGACTATTGAATCGTATCAATTCATCTATTAAATCGTGTTAATAGACTGGACGAGGTCCAAAAGAACTGTCAAGTCAAAATTTCACAAAATCGTTATTGTAAATTTACTTTCCCGGTTGACTCGCGGGTGATCAGTTGCGGTACCAGCTTGCGATGTACAGCAGCAACTCTCTCTTGCTGCTGAATTGCGCTGATGTTTTCCGCAACAATATTGACTGCCATCTGACCCATGTCTGGCATGGGTTGCCGAATGGTCGTGAGGGCAGGCGTTATAAAGCTGGAGTGCGAGATATCGTCGAAACCAATAACAGAGCATTGCTCCGGCACCTTCACCCCGGCATGGTGTAACGCGCGGATTGCCCCGAGCGCGGTCACGTCGTCAAAGGCCATCAAGGCGGTGAACGACTGCCCTTGTTGCAGCAGCTTCTGTGTCAGCGTGTAGCCCGCATCGAAGCTGGAAAGTGGGTCACTGGATTCGGGCAGGTCGACAACGAGATTCGGGTCAATCTCGAGGTTCTTAGCAGTGGCGAAATTGCGAATTCCCTTCCAGCGTGGCGCAGTGTCGGTGATGTGGCGCGGTCCTCGAATGAAAGCAATCCGGCGGTGCCCGAGCGAATAGAGATGTTCGATGGCGGCGTTCGCGCCAAACTCATTGTCGACAGTCACCGAACTCACGGAACCGGCCTTCAGTTCTCGGCCAATCATGGCTGTTGGGACGTTGCTCTTCTCAAGGTCCCCGAGAACGTTCACGTCTACGAACAGCCAATTGGCGACAATGATGAGCGCCTCGACCCTCCGGTCGAGCAGCATTTCCAGATAGCGCTCAAACCGGCTGCGCTCGTTGTGGACGTCGGTAAGAATCGGGAGAAAAGATGCCTCGTAGAGCGTGTTTTCGATTCCGCGAAGAATCGGGATGCAGTACGGGTCCGTCATGTCAAAAACCATGACGCCGACCGTGTGAGTGCGTTGGTTGCGCAGGGTACGTGCAAACACGTTGGGCCGATAGCCCAACTTCTTCGCCGCCCGGACGATCCGATTTTTCGTGGTTTCGGGGATGTAGCGTGCAAGCGGAGCGTTGTTGAGAACGATCGAGACCGTCGCTGACGCAAAGCCGCTCTCTTTCGCGACCTCGCGAATGGTTACTGCCGACCGTTGCCGCTTTACGCTCACGTCAGTGATGTCCGCCTCCCTAAACAAACCTAAACGACCGACTTCCGCAGAAAGAGTCTCATTCTGTGTTCCAGCCTCGGACTTCTATCACCGGCTTTTCGGTACCCAACTCGCTTGCTCGATACTCGGCCGTCAAATCGCGCTTTTCTCCCGGCAGCAAGGATACGTAGTTGTCCTGCCAAAGCACGGGCAGAATCTCCGGACCTGCAGCGCCTTTCTTCAGCTTCAATCGAATGAAGAAAGCTAGGCTGGTTGAGGGATTCTCGAGGGTGACGTGCGTAATCTCCTGATCTGCCTTGCGCTCGCTGTGTTCAGTGACTCGCAGCTTCACCTTGGGTAATTGCGAAAGTGCGGTGAAGTCGGCATAGGAAAGTGTTGGGGTATTGAACCAGGTTGATTTCGCCCAATCAAGTGTTTCCGGTTTTGTCGAGAGCCAGTAGAAGTTCGAGCCGAGAACTTTGCCCGCTGAATCGGAAACTTTCAAAGCCACGAAGTAGGTTGGCGACAAACCCACAATCTCTGGTATCGCGACCACTTTGATGACGCCGTCCGCCGGCACATCGACCGTGCTCTCGTTGAAAAATTTCTCGCTCATGTCAAGGTTGAGCAGCTTGGTCGCGACTTTCACCTGCTTTGCGTCCTCATACCGGCTGTTGACCAGATAAATCGAATGGTCATCGTATCCGTACAAGGGATTCAACGGCTGCATGGCCGTCTTCGCGCCGAAATATCCGCCACCTGGGCGCAGGTAGAAGTCAAACAAATGCCAGATCATCGAAGGCCAGGCATTATTCAGCATCCACTGAATTACGCCGCCCGACGTGTACTTGTTGCGGCTGTAAGCTTCGTACATCGCGCGAATGCCTTCATAGCTCTGCACTTGCGACTTGAAGGTATAGTCTTCGAGCGTCGTCGTAGGGCCATGGCGCGCATTCAGCGCATCGGTGAAGACGTGAAGATCTTTGAAGTTCTCGCCTCCCGCATGAAAATTCCACCAGTCGTCAATCGGCCACCAGTGTTCCTTCGGCAACATGGTTTCAATGCTTTCGATCGGGGGCACAGCGGGCCCGGGGCTGGTCTCCGAGTTGAATCCGTACCCGCCGCCGCATCCGCCCTGATTGCAACTTTGCGGATGGGTCGCGCCGAAAGAATCTTCCATCCAGTAGCTCGGCGCGACATATTCATATGGGCCGCTCATCTTCACACCGCTTTCGCCCGATACTGTCGTGACCTTGGCTGTCGCCGAAGAAATCACCGGGTTTGGCCACTGCAACTGCTTTTCAATGTCAAGATATGCTTGTTCAACATCGGGCGGAGGAGGATTATCACTGCCATTCAGCCACACCAGCAAGCTCGGATGACTTCTAAGGCGATAAATCTGATCGCGCAAGGATGCTTTCGCGATCGGAAGTTCTTCGGGCGTCCATTCCGACCAGTGCTCCCATGCGTCGCAGCAGCACCACCCGGCCATGACGAGGATTCCCTGCTGGTCGGCAAGATTGAAGAAGTCGTCGGTCTCGAGTTTGCCTTCGAGGCGAATGGTGTTCAGCCCCATGTCCCGAACATACGCAAACTCGTCACGCAAGCGCTGCGGATTCTCGCGCAGCATCATATCGGGCGACCAGCCACCCCCGCGGATCAGAAGTTTTTTGCCGTTGATCGAGAACACTCGGTGGTTGGCGGTGTTTAATTCTGAAGTGACCTCGCGTATCCCGAAACTCGTCTGCGAACTATCGGAAGACTGCCCATTGATCTCGAACCGCAGATCAAGTTTGTACAGTTCCGGAGTACCCATTTGCGCAGGCCACCATAGGCGCGGATGATCGAAGTTGAGCTGCGGAAACTCAGCCGTATCGAAGGTGACGTTTTTCTCTTCGCCGGCTTTTAACGGAATGTCCTGGGAAAACTCGACGCCTTCAATCTTCCCTTTGAGTTGGCCGGAAATCTCTTGCTTCGAACCGTTCTTCAAGAACGCTGTGACCGTCAGATGCGCCTTCCCATCTGGATCCACTTTTGACATCACCGCCGGGTACCGGATCGCAACCGGCCCACTGGTCCGGATTTCAACATCCCGAAACAGCCCCATGTTCTTGTCAGGAGGCGATGGGTTCCAGTCCACGAAGGTGATGGCAAGGTCTTTAGCTGTCGGCGAGAACACCTCGACGGCGAGGACGTTCTGCCGGCCAGGTAGTGCCGCATCTGTGATGTTGAATTCGTACGTCCGCCAGGCGCCAGCCACATCGTCGTACGTCCCGATCTGCTTTCCGTTCAGAAAAATGTTGGCGCGGTAGTTGATGCCGCCGAAGTAGAGCCAGAGCGTCTTGCCTTTATCCGCCGCCGGAAGAACAAACGTTTTGCGAAACCACCACGGCACCATGAAAGGGCTGTCCTGCCGCATATCCATGTTGGAGAAGTTTGAGCCGATGGGATAGGTCACGCCCGGCAACTTCCGCAAGTTCATTCCGAAGTCTGGATCGGGGTACTTCTTCAATTTCACCAACGCCGAGGTTACAGTCGTCGGTACCGTTGCCGGATACCACATCGCATCAGAGAACGCTGAAGTCGAGACTTGGGTCCCGGGCTTCTCGACTTTGCACGACGACTCCATGCGCCATCCGTCTTGTAAATGCAAGACATGGTTCGCAGGCTCCGCCGCCTTTACCCGCGGCACGTTGCACACAAAGACAAAACCAAGGGCAATTCCGAGTGCGGTGTTACGTAACTGATTCATGAACACGAGTCGACCTTTTCTCCAGTGCGAACCATGTGTACCACGCTTTATTAATACGTTTCAATAGCTTAATTTCATCGACCCTAAGGTTTCGTTCGGCAGGAGACGGTTCCACGGAGAGTTTTATGGGTGAAGGGCGGAGAGGAACTTCAACGCGTGGGTTCGGTGTAGCGTTGGCCGAACGCGGCCGCCGCCTGCTCAGGCTACCTCAAACTCCGCAGCCACGAAGATTCACAGAACACCTAAAATCGCACTCACTTTTCGGTTGCTAGCGATCTCCTGCCCCAATCTGAAGATGGCATAACAAGAGCCACACACCGACTACCACAAACTGAGGGAGGAATATGAATTGCCAATCAAACATTTTCGAGTCACTTTCTACGTTCCTCCGAAAAATGGATTCTCCGAACTTTCATCTGAAGTTCTGCCCCGCTTGCCTGGGCCCCACGAACCTGGGTACTGCAATTCACAACCGAAAGAACTCAATGCGCATGCCCGTGACAAACGAGCGTGCAGGTGTTCGTACTGCGGTTATAAGAAACAGGAGTTGCGCCGTTGGGCGCGACAACATTCGCGTCGAAATTCACCAAACGCTCGCCGGTGATGGTTGCCGCTTGCGCTCCCATCCCATGCGCGGTGTGGCACGTTGAGCAGGAGAACCCATCCTGCTGCACATGGTTCAAGTGTCCGCTGAAGCTGCTGCTGTTGCTGAGGATCTGCGTTAAATCGTGGCACTTTCCGCACAACGCATATGGCCCTGCGATGCTCAAGTCTGGATTGGGAAACAGATTGCTGATCGCCTGCCCTGGCGCCGGAGCCTGGCTGAACTCATATCGACGCTCCAGGATGTGGTAGTACTTCGACCCGTGCGGTCCGTTCGCACCTGTCCCGCCGAACTCGCGATTGTCATCACTGTTGTGGCAATCGCTGCACAGAATCCGTACTCCCATCGGCCGCCCCTGGGTCACTCCATCCACATTCAGCATGAACGCCCGCAGACTCGGCTGTGCAAATGGACTCGTGCGGTCGTGCATCACCGGATGGCTTGATGTGGCGGTCAAAGCAAATTCAGAGATTACATTCAGAGGATCCGTAGAAGCGGCGACTCTCACGGGCAAATACCCGAACACCGCGGGATTCGTAGTCTTGCCGGCGCTATTGCCATGACACCGTAAGCAATTCTCGAACTGATTCACCGCCGGAGTCAGCACAGTGACGCCATCTGCGGCGCTGATGCCCGCGATGCCACTCTGTGAAGCTCGAATTGCCGGTGGCGTGGGGAATGTGCTGACCTGGTTCGCAGTATGCGAATTGTGGCAATCGGCGCAGGTCGCATGGCGGTTCTGGTTCAGCAGCGCGCTCTCGTTTGCATCATGCGTTCCGGAAGGTGACGAGAATGGATGTGCGCCCGCCTTCGAGAACTCCGCGAAAACATTCGGAGCCGCCGGCGATAAATTTGTGCCGCCGCTGTGGCAATTCACGCAATCAGTTTCATTGTTGGCGCGCAATAGTCGAGCAGCGCCAGTGCCATCGTGCGGCATGTGGCACGACAGGCAAGCGAACTCCGCCACCGTGTTGTATCCGCCGAAGCCTGCTGTCGGTTGAACCAGATTCGGTGCGTTCGCGTGAATGCCGGCCGTCCAACCCGCCAGTTGATTCTGGTGAGTGTTTACCGTGCGAGGGCTGGTCTCATGGCACGCCAGGCACACCGCGCCCTTCAGATCGTCTCGCACTAGGAAATTAGGCGACTGCTTGTCGATGCTCTGGATATGCGGATTGTGGCAACTCGTGCACTCGACATTGCCGCCTATTAATTTGACCGAGTGTGTCGGATCGGCTGTGGTCTGCGTGGCGACTAAGCTCGCGACCAGTGTTGGCGCGTCCTTCATCGGAAGCTGCAGGCTGAAAGGATGCGTATTCTGCAGCTGCGTACCCATCGTCGTCGTCGACCCTGACATTAAATAAGGACCGTACGGCGTGACTTGTCCAATCGCAACTGTTCCATCATGGCAACTGAGGCACAGCGAACTCGACTCACCCAGCGGAGGTTGGACCGTCGTGTTCTGGACCGTCGTGCTCGTGTACGTCGTGTATGTCTGCGATGAGAGCGTCTGCCCCCATAGAGCAGTCCTGCCGCTTCCGGAGTGCGGCACATGGCAATACAGACACGCCGCCGACATCCGGCCCTTCACGCGAGAACCTCCGCTCATCGAGAGGTCGTGCGCCCCAAGAATGTCGCTGGACTGGCCCAATGCGAGAGAAGTCATCAGTAAAACGACGGTTGTGAGCCACAGCCTCATGGCATGGCTCCTTGCCCACCCGTTTTCAGGCCGTGATATTGAAAGACCTGCACTCTCCGGTTGTAGGAATCGACGACATACACTCGGTCGTTACGATCGATGAAAACGCCCGCCGGAAGCTGAAATTGGCCGAGAGCTGTTCCGCGCTGGCCGAAGAAATAAAGCAACTCCCCTTCGCGATCGAACACCTGAACCGTCCCCGAGAGTCCCTCGACCAGATAAATGTGGCTCTCCGAGTCCAGACTGATTCCCTTCGGCCGAAATAGCGCATCCTCCGCGTCCCCAATGTTCCCGATTGCGCTCTGAAACGCGCCATTGCGATCGAACAACTGAATGCGAAAGTTCATGGCGTCGACGACCGCAACGATGCCGTTCTTGATCAGCAACTCGGTCGGTAGATTGAATTCGCCGTTCGCTTCGCCGTGCTGGCCAAACCACTTCAGTACCTGCCCATGACTGTCGAGGATGTACACGCGATCACGCAACGTATCAGTCACGTACACGCGTTGCGTTTCAGGGTCAATCGCAATTCCCGTCGGCCGTTTGAAGAATCCCTCGCCGCGTTTCAGGCTCCCAAATACGCCCTTGTATTTCCCGCTCGGCTCAAAGATAAAAATCTTTCCCGCCTTGGAATCTGTCACGTAAATGTTGTCGCCGGCGTCGAGAGCGATGCATTGCGGCTGCAACATCGCGTCTTTAGACTTCTCTCTCCGGCCGATCAGCTTGTACTTGTGCTGCTCGGGATCGAAGATGTGGATTCCGCCGATGCCGGGGTCGGTGACGATGATCCGTCCGTGCGAATCAACTGCGACGCCGTACGGCCGCACCATTGCTTTGTACTCGGCCTCACCGGCAACAACGTCAACAATCTTTTTGAAGAATCCAGGTTTGCCGCGGATGTCGCGCTCAGAAGCCAGCGCTCGGTCAAACGTCAACTTGCGCCCGCCTTCAAGCAGCAAATCGGGCGGTGCCGCAACAGCCCGCTGTTCTTTCTTGCTCGCAGCGAAACCATTGCCCGCCAGCACAACGGCACAAGAAAGCACCCACGCCGCTTTGCGCAGCCTCATAGTGTGCATGCGGCTTAGAATACGTTGAACCATCGCGAAACATTGAAGAAATATGTGTTGTCTAACGTTGGCTTGCCGAAGTTCGCTCCTACGGCCTGATACACCCTCCAATAACCTGCGCGAAACGACAGTTTGCGGAGGTTGTACTGCATCTGCCCGTAGTAGCGTTCGCTGTTGTTCTGTGAAAAAAGAGCGGATGTTTGCGTGTCGGACCGCACTTTGTACCAGTTGACATTAATCAACATTCTCTTGAGCGGCGTAACCGACGCTCCGACGCCGTACACTTTTCCGGCATACACAATCTGCTCAGGCGTCAGTAGAGTCGCCACCGGCGTGGGGGTGAGAGTGCCCGTGGAACTGAGTAACGCGGTCCCATGCGACTTGGAATATGTGGCGGAGAAGTCGTAGCGACCATCCACAAAATTTGTCACAAAAGAGTCCGCCCGGTTCCCCGAACCTGGTATTTGGGTCACCGCGGTCTGTGCGCCACGATAGGAGACGGTCCATGAAATGTTGGAGCCCAACCGCCTGCGAACGTTGCCGCCGTAATTGAACCCGCTGGTCGTGTAATTGGCGATAATTGCCTGCACATTCTGCGAGTACGAAAAGTCCGCGTTGTACTCCCATCTGCGGATACGGCGTTTCAGGTCGGCATTGCCGACAAATCCTAGGCTGTTCCCGCCAGTGGTGGTTCCGTTGTTGACCATTCCAAAGCTGAGATAAAGCAAACCAAACAGGGGCCGCGCGTAGCTGTAGGTCAACGTTCCGCCCGCTTGATTAAAATCGTAAGTGGTGCCGGCAAAATTCTGGATCTGCCGGTTTGCATATCCCACCAACCCGAAACCGTGTCCGATCTGATAGGCCGCATAAGTGCCCAGCATAATTCCGTGCGACTGCTCTTCCTCGGAGAACAGACCTGCCGTCTGCCCGGCCAAGTAGGTCTGCCGCAGCGCCCCGATCAGGTTCCCCGTGTATCGAACCTGGCCGCTTACGCTGAGACGTTCAATCGGTTTCACCGCGACTGTTGTGTCGGCGGTGTCGGTCGTACCATTTGCCTGGAATGCGCCGGTACGGCTGTCGTACTCGGTACGGTTGTAATCCATCGTAATGGTGCCGGAGAGCGGCAAAGAGTGGTTCGCTGAGATTCCGTAGGAAGTCGTCGCGGAGTCCGACTGCGTATTAGTCGGCGCGAGGAATGCCGGCAATTCCACGTTGTAGTTCTGGTGATTCACGAATCCCGTGAGTTGATAGCCATGAACCTTGTAGTTGGACAATACGTTGAAGATTTTCGACGATGTGTCACTGGTGCCAGATTCGCCCAGAATCGTCGATGAACTCGAATTGTCCGCGAACGTTGCCGTCAGTGAAGGCAGGTTCGGCAACAACTCGCTCCAGGTCGCCGAAAAATTCTGGGTATTGCTGTCAGCGCTCAGGTTGGCCGTTCCCGGCAAACCGTATTGGCTGCCCTTTGCGAAAGACTTTGTATAACTGATCGATCCCGGAAAATGGCTCCCGCTAAAAATCGACGTCGATGCGTCCACACCAGTCTCGCTCAGAACTGACGTGTAAGCGCCATTGTCCTGGTTACGGTTATAGAAAGGGCGCACATTGAATGACAAGAAATTGGGATTGTAGTAAGAACCGGACAGCAACCCCATCCCCGTCCCAAAGAGTCCGTGACCGGAAGTTCCTGCGTTTCCAAAATCGCCTGAGTAGCCAATTCCGATGTTGCCGTTCAGGGACATCTTCACTTCGTCGCCAACCGCGACCTGCGCCTGCGCGGTTACAACAAGCATCGACAAGGCAATGAACCCAGCTTCTAAGATCTGCCTCCTCGTTTGTCTCTGCGCGCACATTACCTATTCCTCGCTACAAAGTTTCAATCTTCGCGTTCTTACGCAGCTGTTGCGCCAGGGCTGATCGCAGTTGTTCTGTCCTTTGTTTCTGCATCTCCGACTGGAGCTTCACCTTAACTTCGGCGAACGGAGTCGTACCCGCTGGGACCCGCGCCTCAAGTCGAAAGATGGTGTAGTTGTTGCCCAGTTGAATGAGTCCGCTCACATCCCCTGGCTTCATCTTGTCCGCGAGTTGCACGATCGGGGGCGGCAGCTTGCTGGCTTCCATCGGCTTGTGATCGCCCATGTTCACGTGGAAGTCATCATCCGAAACCTTCTCTGCAAGAAGCCCGAAGTCGCGATACGTCTTCGCTTCCTGCGCCTGCTTGGCAGCCTGCTCCGCGCGCTGCTTGGCTTCCTTCAAAACCGCGGAGGTCTGATTCGGCGGAATAATCGAGATGCTCTGGATGTGCAGCAGTTCCTCATGCTTATACTGCGTCGCAGTCTTTTCGTACTGTGCTCGCGCTTGTGCGATCGTCACCCACGCTGGATCTTCGACCTTCTGCTTCAAGAATTTCTCGATCAACAGAGCGCGTCGAATCTTTTCACGCATCGCCGCGTGCGAACCATTCACTTCCGTCATCAGGAACTGCCGGTACGCTGCATCACTGCGGAACTGCTTGCGAAATTCCGCTTCCGCCTGCGCGAGCCGCGCAGGTGCAATCGTCAGGTTCTGCCGTTTGGCTTCCTGGTAGACCAGCTCATCAAAAATGATCATCTGCAGCGCACCGCGGCGGATTTCCGCCTCCAGCTCCTTCGGAAACCCATTGTGTTGTCGCGCGTACGGAAAGATCGTGTACATTTCGCGCACCAGATCGCGTTCCACGAGAACCGCGCCGTTGACTCGCGCCACCGGTTTCCAGCTGGTTGGGACTTTCGGCGTGATCGGTGCAATCGCCAGATGCTGACTCTGCTTTGCCGCCTGTAGCCCGGGAGGCTGGGGCGCCGCGGATTGCCCACTCGCCACACCCGCCGCGGCAACGATTCCGATTGCGAGCCAGGTTTTCATGTTCACCCCACGTTGTTGCGCTCAGACTGAAGAACCAGGGGGAGTATGTACTCCCCCGGCCTGAGAGTTAGAAAGCAGTCGTCACACTCATAACTCCGCTGGCTTCGTTCGCACCACCCGCGCCTGAGAAGTGGCACTGGCGGCAGAACTGCGTCGCGGAAGAGGCTTGCGTCGCACTCGGGTTGGAACCCGGGTTGTACGGGGCCGCTAGAAAGAAGTACGTCGGGTACGTGCCTTTGGCCTGTCCCGCGATCGGGGCGTCGGAGTTGGCGCTGGCGGTGTACATCGAATGCGGCGTGTGGCACGTGGTGCACAACAGGTACGCATTCGCGGGATTGTTGTCAGGCAACGCAACCGGTGAGCCGTGCCCGTTGGAAATGATATTGGGCGCGCCATAGTGATTCGCGAACGCCTGGTAATTGGTCGCGGTGCCGGCAATCTTCAGGCAATCGCTTGCCACGCCATGCCAGGTGCAGCCGCCGACTGTATAAGTGAAGTTCGTGGCAACTCCGACCGCTCCCAGCGTTGCTTGCGGTCCCACCGGGTGGTCGTTGTAGTAGTTGCCAGCGGTCGTGCCGTCGTTTCCGAGCAATGTCGGAATCGCGTTTGGTCCGTAAACTCCCGGAGGCAACAAACCCGCGGCCTGCTCGTATGACTTGTTGGTCATCATGGCGCCCTTGGCGATGTTGCCGTCATGGCAGCTTAGGCACGTCATGATGCCCGTGATCTCCTCTGGCATGCTCGCGAACTGCGACGACGCCGGAAGAGTTGTTTGGAAGGAGTTGTGACCAGTGGCAGTGATGTTGTCGCCCTGGTTCAGGACATAGCCATAAAGAGGACCGAGGTCCTCGCCCCACAATGCATAATTTCCTGCGTTGGTCTTGTCAACGGTCTGCCCGGTGATGGCGTTTCCGCCAGCTCCGAAGGCGCCGCTGTGGGGAGCATGGCAGCCGGTGCAGCCGCGTCCACCATTCTGGTGAGCGCCCAGCTTATCCACACCGGTGATGCCGCTTCCCGACGTGTAGGTCTGCGCCATCGCGAATGCGGCGAAGCACAAAACCGTAGCGATCACATAGGTCGCTTTTTTCATAGTATTTATAAAAACCTCCTGGATGTAACAGCTGTTACCTCGTTACCGCTTCGAACAACCACCGAACCACATCATTAGCCGCCCGCGGGACGGCTAAACTTAGCGCCACTTACTTCGGCGTCGTCGACGACGTGCCATCCGCTTGTTTCGCGGACAGCAATCCCCGGTTGCCGGATCCCTCGCGCCGTGCCAATTCCGCCTTCGCTTCTTCATCCGTGAAGTAGCGGAAGATTTGCACTCGGCCCGGATACTGTTCCGAGGTGATCACGCGGTTCTGCTTATCGATGAGTACTCCCCCGACCATGCTGAACTGGCCCGGCAGCAACCCGTGATTGCCGATCCAGATGAGCAACTTCCCCTCAGGGGAGAACACCTGTACCCGGTCCTGCATGGCGTCGGCTACCCAAATGTGCCCGTCGCGGTCTACTGCAATCCCTTTTGGCCTGGTGAAATAACCCGGCCCATCGCCCGCCTTCCCAAATTCACGAATAAAGTTGCCGTCGGCGTCAAAGATTTCGACCCGGTCGTTAAACGTGTCCGACACGTATACATTTCCGTCTTCATCCACGGCCGCGTTCGTCGGACGCGAGAAATCGCCCGGCGTCGTCAGTTCATGCTTTCCGTCACGCTTGCCGATCGTGCGCAGCAGGTTGTACGGCGGGTCGGCGTCGTACACGAGTACCTGGTCCAGGTCGGTGTCGCAGACATACAGGAAGCGGTTCTCGTTATCGACCGCCAATCCGGCCGGGCTCGACATTCCCTGGCTGATGCTTGCTTGTGCCCGATGTTGTTTGTCGAATACCAGGACGTGCCGCAATTCGCTGTCGGAGACGAAGAGATTGTCGGCATCATCGATCGCCAGGCCGGTGATCAGCCTGAACCGCGCGTGCTGCCCGTTCTTGATGAGCTCGACCTCCCCGGTCTCGGGAGTAAAAATGAAAACCGCGAGCACCTTCTCATCGGCTACATAAATGCGCCCCTTGCTGTCTTCCCCAATGCCGTACGGCCTGACCAGTTGGTAAAACAGTTTGTCCGAAGGCGAAGCCTCGCCGACAGCGACCCCCGCCAACTTGTCCATCCAGGCGCTCTTCTTCGGCGCCGCTTTCAGTTGCCGCTTTTCGCCGGAAAAATAGCTCAGGTACTTGATCCGCGTTATCGCAGGCGGATTTGGCCACACGATTTTCGAGTAGTCCAGTAGTTCGAGAAAGTTTTTCTGCGAGGGCGGAGCCGCCTTCTTCTTGTCTTTCGCTTGGACCAGGACTGCGCCCTCTAAGAGAACAGCAAGCGTCAATGCCAAGCTCACGGCGCGATGTCGTGTCAGCCTTAACTCAACCCGAATCGTTTCTTGTCGCATCATCGCTGTACCCCCAGGTTTTTGTGACAAGAAGAGCAAAATGCTGTGTTCGCCTCCTGGTCTTTCACCAGCAAGTTCGGTTTCGCCGAAGCGTGGGGCTGGTGGCAGGTGGCGCAGTTCAAGGAGACCGCTACCTTGTCGGGATTCGCGGGATCCATCTGGTCCACCACGGGGTGGTGTTCCACGGGATGTCCAAGTCCGTACTTGATCGGCAGGACCGGCACTTTGGCGAAGTAATCTTCCGGCAATTTCACTTTGCCGTTAAAGATCGCCACCAGGTGTTCGCCTTCGACCTTCTGCGGCTTTGCATCCGGCCCGTGGCACTCCAGGCAAAGTGGGTTCGGGTTCGACGCTCTCAGGAGGTGCAGGTTGTCGTTCCCGTGCGGATCATGGCAGATCGCGCAAGACTGGTTGAACACCGGCTGGTGCAGGTGAGCCTTCTTCCCCATGTCCGCGACTTCGCTATGGCACCCGAGGCACATGTTGACCGAGTCCGTCTTGGGCAAGCCCGGCTGCGAACTGGCATGCGGGTTGTGGCAGTCGGTACAGTCGCCCAAAGCGCCAGGATGCTGAACTTTCGCCGACTCAATGTGCTTGGCCTGATCGTCATGACAGGTGATGCAGAGCGACTTCGCATCTTTTCGTACGAGAACTACTTTCCCATCCTGCGCCGGTGCATGGCAGGTTTCGCAATTGCCACCTTCGAAAGCCGCGTGCTGGAACTTCGCCATCAACTTCGGAGCGGCTGACTGATGCGGGTCGTGGCACTGAAGGCAATCAGCTGACGCAAAGGGTTGGTTGTGATGTGCCTTCTGCAGGCCGGCATCTTTTGCGTCGTGGCAATCTAAGCACAGCGCCGGCGTGCCTTTCGTCAGGTGAAACTTGTTTTCAGTCGAGAGGTCGGCGCCGGTCTTGTGCGTCGTGTGGCAGGTGTCGCAGCCCATATCGAGCGCCGCGTGCCGGCTGCCCTTTGCTGGGACGTTGGTCCCCTGCGTGTGGCAGCCGAGGCAAAGATTCTCTTTCTTCTCCCCCGAAGTCGCCTTCAGCAATTGGTTCTTGTTGTTCGAGGTGTGAGGATCGTGGCAGCTCAGGCAGTCGCGTACCGCAGGCTCGTGCACATGCCCCTTGATGTGCGCCGCGTCCTTCTCCGCATGGCAGTTGAAGCACAGCTTGTAGGGAACGGCCGTGATCAGCTTGACCCGGGTCACGTCTTTGTTCACCCGAACTTCGTGGCAGCTCAGGCATCCCATCTGGATTGCTGAATGCACAGACTTGCCCTTCGACTTCTCTTCATGGCATTGCAGGCAGGTGGCGGAGTCTACGTTCTTCTCGAGAGGTACCGGGTGGACTTTGGCGAACGCGGGAACTGCAACCCAACCCGCGACGCATAGCGCAAGTTTCAGAAATGCAAACAGTATTGTTGCGAAATTCCGCATGCAGCGGCGATTTGCAACAGCCTGCTTGACCACTCCAATTGGAATGTCGCCGTGTGACGGAACTCGCGAAACCGAGTTTGAAACGTCCTTCAGCACCGCAACCACTCTCCACTCAGCCCCGAATGAGGAAACCGCAGTACGAAACGGAGAATAGTTTCTTCAGAATCAACAACGTAGGACTGTCATCACCCGTACTTGTGAGTAGAATCACCAATTTCGCTGAACTTTAATAAATTCAGTAGTTTAGGTGTGTTCGGAAAGACGACAACGAAGGCGCGAACTTACCGGTTTTCGAGCGCCAATCCCCGTGCTTGGTCCAAGGCGCCTATGGTGAGCACTCACCTGCATCCGCCTCGGTTGCCTGCCCGTTTTCTTCTTGTGACACCCATCACACTCGGCCATGAGTCTCGACACAGACGCAGACTGCCCTTGTGCCCGACAGTTAACGTGCGAGTGTGTGGTGTTTTGCTGTAGCGGAAACACACCGTTTCCTACTTGGAGGAAGGCAGGATGTCGAGAACTAACGCATTTTTCAACCCGGCAGTCTTCATATTTGCAATCTTAGTGACAATCTTTTTCTGTGCCATTGACGGCAAGGCCCAGGACGCGGCCAGCCTTTACAAAGCGAAGTGTGTGATGTGTCACGGCGCTGACGGCAAAGCTGACACTCCGGCCGCAAAGTCCACCGGAGCCCGCAGCTTCAGCTCGCCAGAAGTTCAGAAAGAAAGCGACGCGGAACTGACCACAATTACGACAAAAGGCAAAGCCAAAATGCCCGCGTATGAGAACAAGTTGACCGCACCTCAGATCACCCAGCTAGTGTCGTATGTCCGTGAGTTAGGCAAGAAGTAGGCCGCGTCTAGAACAAGCATCTGTTTACGCCGCGTATCCGACAGGTTCTACGGATTTCGCGCGCTTGGGAGTGTGTAGCAATCGCCAGGCAACCATCCCCCCGCTGCACACTCCCCATCATTTTCATTGGAGAGAAGACTCCAGCTTTTCCCGGCACTCCCGGCAAAGCGCGGCATCCTTAATATCAATCCACTCCACTGCATGGGAAGCAGCCATCGCACACAGATAGTTGTCGCAATGGGTAAGATCACAGGTGTGCCCGATCTCGTGGATGGCTTCCTTCAGCAACCGCTGCTCTAGAATCCCCGCGTCCGGCGCCAGACCATAGAACTCCTGGCGACGGCGCCGAGCCGAAACCACAGCGCACTCACCGTCCGTTTGCGCCTCTCCGAACACGAAAGTCAGAATCGGGATGTACAGGTCGACATCTGTAACGCCGAGAACTCGCCACGAATCGCCGTTCACGAATTTTTGCATCCCCGCCAGAATTTGGGATGAGTGATACTGCCTACGCTCAGCGTGAAACGTCGCGGAAGGGTCCTGCACCACCGGAAGAATGTCACATGGGATGTGCAGCGACTGCCGCAAAGCCGACCGCAGAAAAGCCAGGAGTTCGCCCTCAACATGACCGACGGGGAGCAGCCGCAACGGCTTCATCGCGTCTCAACTTGGCTGCGGGTCCAACCGTATCTTTTCAGCTTGTGATGCAGCGTGACGCGATCAATCCCTAGTTTATCCGCCGCCCGGCTCTGATTTTGGCCGCATTCGTCCAGCACTCTCAGGATGTAAGCGCGCTCCACCTCCTCTAGTGTCTTTCCCCCATTGCTGCCGTTAACAATCGTCTGGCGAAACACAAAGTCCTGGTCTCGCAGCATCGGCTCCTGCGCCACCACCATCGCTCGCTCCACGGCATTCTCCAGTTCTCGGACGTTCCCCGGCCAGGGTTGCTGTTGCAACTGGTTCATCGCGCTCGGAGACACATGGGTGATCCGCTTGTTCATCGACGACGAAAACTTCTGCACGAAATGGTTTACCAGCAACGGAATGTCTTCGCGGCGTTCTCGCAGCGGCGGCAACTCCATGTGAAAAACATTTAGGCGGTAAAAGAGGTCGGAGCGAAACTTTCCCTCGCCGATGAGTTGCTCGAGATTTTTGTTCGTAGCAGCTACGCAGCGAAAATCAACTTTCAGAATCTGGTTTCCACCCACACGGTTGATCTCGCGTTCCTGCAAAACCCGCAGCAAGTCGGTTTGAGTCTTCAACGTGATGTCGCCAATTTCGTCGAGAAAAACTGTCCCACCCTCAGCGATCTCAAATTTCCCCTTCTTGCGATATTGCGCGCCGGTGAACGCGCCTTTCTCGTATCCGAACAGTTCGCTCTCAAGCAATGTCTCCGTAAGGGCGCCACAGTGAATCACCACCAGTGGATGGAACCGCCGGGTGCTGGCGGCATGAATGGCACGCGCCACCAGTTCTTTCCCCGTTCCGCTCTCGCCGGTGATCAGCACGGTTGCGTCCGTAGGAGCGACGGTCTCAATCGCCTCAAACACCTTGCGCATTGCGGAACTGTTCCCTACCAACTCTCCCGGTCGCGCCGCTTCTGCCATCGTCTCCTTCAGCCGCTCGTTCTCTTGCTGAGTGTGTTTGTGGGACAGAGCATTGTTCACCAGGTGCGCGATCTCGTCGGGATCCAGCGGCTTAGTGACGTAGTCGTACGCCCCATTCTTCAGCGCCGCCACCGCGGTTTCCACCGACGCGTATCCGGTCATGATGATTACCAGCAACTCGGAATCGATCTCGCGCAAGCGGCGCTGCAACTCAATCCCGTCGGTGCCATGCATCTTGATGTCGACTAGCGCCAGGTCCCATCGTGACTCCGCCATGCGCGTGAGCGCTTCACTCGCACTCTCCGCGGTCGCAACCTCGTAGCCTTCTTCGTGAAACCACTTCCCCAGCGAATCACGCACCGTAAGTTCGTCATCCACGATCAGCAGACTGCCTTTTTTGCTCAATTTCATCACCTCTCGACAAGAACTTCGCGCCGTCGAGCACCATTGACGACCGGTGCGACTGGAAGCACTAGACTGAACCGGGTTCCCTTCCCCGCTTCAGACTGGACTTCAATTTTCCCGTTGTGCTGCTCGATAATGCTGCGGCTGATGGCGAGTCCCAGGCCAACGCCATGGCCGCTTTCTTTTGTCGTTAAGAACGGTTCGAAAATCTGTGGCAAGATGTCCTGCGGTATACCCATACCGTCGTCGCGCACCTCGATCTCGATTTCCCTGTTCACAGCACTCATGCGCGTCACCAGCCAGAGGTTGCCGCCTTTTGGCATCGCGTCAATCGCATTCTGAATCAGCGCCAGCATGACTTGCTCAATTTGCGGCGCGTCGCACAATACCAGCGGGAGGTTCGCCTCGAACTCAAGTTGAAGTTGGATGTTCGCGAGCTCCAATTGATGCTGAACCAGTCGCAACGCTCGTTCGATTACCGCATTCAGATCGCTTGGCTGGATGTTGACTGCAGACGTTCGCGAGAAGGTGAGCAGGTTTTTGACTAGATCCCCGCAGCGCCGGCTTTCCGCAGCAATCAACTCAAGGCATTGCGCCGTTTCTGCGCGTTTTTCGGTTGCCGCTTCTCCGCGCTCCACCCATTTCCGCAGCAGCTTGGCGTAAGTCAAAATACCGGAGAGGGGATTGTTGATTTCATGCGCCACCACCGCGGCCATCTTGCCGATGGACGCCATCTTTTCGAAACGCAGAGCATGGCTATGTGCTCGCTGTAGCTCTGCCGTTTTCTCTGCGACGCGGTCTTCCAGCGTCTTGGCCCAGGCAACAATCTGCTCATTGGCATCCCGTAACTGCAAGCTCATGGTGTTGAAGGAATGTGCCAGGTCGCCCACTTCATCCCGTGAATGGACATCAATCTGGAATCCCAGATCGCCTTGCGACAGCCGTTAGGTTCCGGCCTCGAGCGTTTTGATCGGGCGCCCGACAACTCGCCACACAAAAATCCAGCTGAACGCCGCGATCATCACGAGCGCGAATACGGTGTAAATAATCATCCGCCGAGTGCTCTCCGCTAGTTGCATATCGGCTTTCGCCAGCGACATGTCCGTGTCGAGGACACCCAGAATTCGCTGTTCCGCGGGATGCGCGTGGCAATCCGCGTTGGAACACGATGCCTGGTTCTCGATCGGATTGATCACACCGAGAACTCGCTCGCCGGCGGTGTTGCGATAAATGCGGAACCGGTCGGGCCGGTTCAAATGCGCCAGCGGTTGCGACTGCGCGTGACAGTGGAAACAAGCTTCCTCGCTCTTATCGACCACATGATTCACTTCGGCCACATCGGTGGAATACGTGATCCGTCCCTCACGGTCGAAGATGCGCACTTTGGCCACGCCCGGTTCCTCCGCGATGGTTTTCATCACGTGATACAAGCCCTCGCGATTGTTGTGCAGCATCTCGTAATTCGTGCTGCGCTTGATCAAGTCGCTCACCCGCTCCGCCGCCGAGAGCGTTGCCGTCTCCAGGTGCTTCCTATGTAACTGGATGTTGAGATATCCCAAGAGCGCAAAGATTGCGACCATCGCCATCAGCAATGACGCGATCAGTTTTGCGCTCACGCTGTACGTGAACCGCTTCCAGCGCGGCAGTCTGCTTCGAGTTGGGTCAGTCTCCGGCATTGTCGAGCACAGGAACAGGAATAACGGCTTCTCGCGTACTTGGTACTGTGCGTGCCTCCGGTACCGGGAAGATCGGCAGGTATTTGACCGCCAGGCTGAACACCGCAAGTCCGCTGGCTGTAATTGCAACCGTGATCGCCAGCTCCGTCCACCTCGGGATGTAGTGCACGCCCGCGGAAGACTCGAGCCCGGTGATGCTGACGTTCAGCCGATTGGTGATGAACCCAAGCAATACCATTACCGCCGCGACATACAATCCGTTGGCGCTGTTGCGGATCTTGGGAACAGACAGCAGGGCAAGCGGCACAATCAACGCAAGCGCCAGTTCCAGCCAGACCAGCGTCATCTCATAGCTCGGCTGCAGCATTTTTCCGAGGACGCCGCGATGAAAGAGGTCTTCAAACCGGAGCACTGCGTACACGCAGAGCACAACGGCCAGGACTCGTCCAAGCTCTCGCAAAATGCCGATCTCGAGTTCGCGCCCAAAATACTTCGAACTCAGCGACGACTCGAAGATGGTCATTGCCAGTCCCACCGCGATCGCCGAGATAAAGAAGAAGACCGGCAGCAGCGGGCTGTACCAGAACGGGTGCAGCTTCTCCGGCATGATCAGGTACAGAGACCCGAGCGACGATTGGTGCAAGGTGGAGAGAAGCACTCCGATAATCACCAGCGGGATTACCGCCCCGTGAATGATCTTCATAGCTCGATGCAGATGAAATCGCTCCAGCACGATGGGGGAGAACTCCAGCGCCAGCACTGTGGTGTAGAGCATTACGCAGTAAGCGACTTCGAACATCACGGAATGCGGGTTGCGCATAATCAGCGGGTGCCAGATGCGGTATGGCCGCCCCAGATCAAACATCAGCGCCACAGATACCAGCAGATAACCGAGGAAGGCGGTGAGAACCGTCGGTCGCACAATCGGCTGCAAACGTTTCAGGTTGAAGATGTGGACGGCGGCGGTCAGCGTGAACCCGCCCGCGGCCAGCATCACTCCGCACAGCACATCGAAGCCAACCCAAATTCCCCACGGGAACTGATCAGTCAAATTCGTCGTCGGGCCCAATCCGCGAGTGAAGCGAACAAAGGTCGCGTAAATCCCCGCGGCCATGAGAATCACGAATACGACCTTCCAGAACGTGAGCTTACTCTTCATCGCGCCTCCGTTTCGAAGTGCCGTTTTGCGCGTTGTTCCTGGGACCTTCGGCCGCAGCAACCTCTTTGCGTCGGTGCGTAATCCACCACACTCCGCCGAGAAGCACGCCACCAAGAGGAATAATGTCGGGAATGCGCGACAGCACGCGGTAGGTGAGCATCGGCAGCGGATCGCCGGGCAGTTCTGCGCGATATCCGAATTGTTCGAAAGCCACACCGGACAGCAGGAGCACAGAGGTGCCGCCAACCTCAGTCAGACCATAAATATGGTCGAGATATTTTTCGGGATTGTCGTGGATGCGCTGGCGTGCCTCAGCAATCAATTCATCCCGCTCGCCAAACTTGGTGGCCCCCGTCGGGCAAGCTTCCGCACACGCAGTTGGTTGACCGGCTGCAACCCGGTCCGGACACATCGTGCACTTTCGAACCCGCGGAAGGACTTTGCCCCATTCGTATTTGGGGACTCCGAACGGGCATGCCGCCATGCAGTAGCGGCATCCCATGCACCTGCCTTCCTCATAGATGACCGGCCCGGCTGAGGTCTTGCGCAATGCGCCCACCGGACACACCGAGGCACACGCGGGATCGAGGCAGTTCATGCATAGGCGCCGCATGAAGTGCTCGCCTTTGGTGAGCACCACCGTGTACTTGTGGTCCGACTGCTTCTCCTCAGCTCCAATTGCGGTTGTGTAGGGAAGCTTGTTGTGGTCAGCACATGCCTGTTCGCATGCCTTGCATCCGATGCAGAGCGTTGCATCGTATAAGAGCGCTTTACTCATGAGCTTTTCCTTTGAACAGTCTTGCTTTCTTGGCGTGCTGCGCTCTTTGCGGTTAAAGGCTTAAACCGCTTCAGCCGCAAAGGACGCAGCGTTCGCAAAGGAGTGCGGAATAAAGGAGATATAAGGGAAGAGGAAACGAATGGCCTCAGTGGTGCGGGTGGGCAGACGTGTAGCCTGCTGCCGCGCAGATTGCGAGGCGCGGCGTGCAGCGGTGTTGCGAGTTTCACCACCGCCTGACCTCCTGAGTGCTCGGCCGTAGCGATTCTCAACATCTCCGGCTAAGTCATTCCTAGTCTGTGCCGGGAGTCGAGGCGCGACCGTGACCCGAATCACGGATAGAGGTGACTCGCATCAATACAGGGAGCTTTCAAAGGGAATAGCGAAGATTCGGGGGACCGCGTTTATCGGACGCTTGTTGTGAACCTCATCATGGCCGTTGCGTACATTTACACGGCAAGAGGCGACTGCAACTCATTGAAGTTCAAGGACAATGCGGGCTGACAGCTCTGCCCGAGTCCCAAACTGTTGTGCTCCACAACACCACACGAAATTCCAGGCTTTTCGCACAAGCTTTCAAAGCTCTGCCTGCCCATTCGCATCTCTTTCAAGATGTGCCACATGGAGCGATTCAGTGAGCTGTTATCCACTCATACTGACTCTGGCAAAAAAACTGCCTTAATAAAGTTGCGATTGCTCAAGAAACGAGGCTTGATATGACAGCCCTATTAGTGGTTCTGATGTTCGCCGTCTTCATCCTTATTGATCATTACTTTCGTACAGCTAAGCAGCCCGTCGTACAAGCCGCACCGATTTCAGCCGAGCGAAACGCGTTCGCGGTGCCTTCGCCCGTGGTCGGTGGCTTCAGAGTTCCGGAACATCTCCGTTACCACCCCGGACATACTTGGGCCCTGAGCGAAAGTCCGACGCTGGTTCGCGTTGGCATCGATGAGTTCGCCGCGAAACTCCTAGGGGAGGTAGAGCGTGTTGCGCTGCCTCAAAGGGGCCAGTGGCTCCGCCAAGGTCAGAAGATCTGGACCTTCTTCCGCGATGGCAAGTCTGTCGACATGCTCTCGCCCATCGAAGGTCAAGTTACTGACATCAACGAAGCCGCGCTTCGCGATCCCGAACAGGTGCGCAAAGACCCTTACTCTGAAGGTTGGCTGGTTACCGTGAATTCTCCGGATGCTAAGACCAATCTACGCAACTTGCTGAGCGGTGCACTAGCCCGCACCTGGACGGACCAGTGCGCCGCTCGCTTGCGTGCGCTCATGCCGGCCTCGGCGGGAGCTTTGGCCCAAGACGGCGGAACCGCTGTCGACGATCTTTCGTCGCAGATCTCCGACCAGGAGTGGACTGATGTAACCAAGGAGTTTTTTCTGTCTTAATGGGGCAAAGGAAGAACAAGGCATAATTGCTTTCGCAATTAGCGAGATGGCCGGACACTGCGATCGAGCGGGGCCCGGCTGACCTCGTTATTCAGGTGCACGAATTTTTTGAGAAGCCGGACAAACACCTTTTGCTCTTTGGAATTGAGCGCACCCAATAAACTCCGCGCCAAAACATGGCTGGAAGGTACCAGCTTATTCACAAGAGATTTCCCTTGAGGCGTGAGGTGTAGCAAGCGAAAGCGTTTACTCTTCATCGGCATCATGCGCATCACCAGCCCACGTTCTTCGAGTCGAACTGCCAAGTCAGCTGCCGTCGATGTATCGAGCGCGCATAAACGCGCCAGCGTCACCTGATCAATGCCAGGATGGTCCCGGAGGACGCGCAGCACGCAGTACTGCACCGGCGTCACGCCCTGTCCCATGATCGTATGAAACATCGAGACAGCGATCTGTTGTGCCCGTCGAATTAAGTGTCCCGGCTCGTCGTAAACTTCCGAGATCTGCAGCTGTTGCGTCCTTCGTTGTCGTACGGATATGGCTCGTGCGCTCATAGTCTTTTTATTGTAAGTGACACTCCACATTTCGCCGTCTAGGCCATGAATTTCATCCGTGAGTTTAAGCACACTGGCAAAATCCGTCGACGTTCCGTATACTGAACGACGTTTTTCGGACATTGCCTTGCTCATCACTTCAGGAGAGCACCATGAGTCCGCACAATCTGGAAGAACTGCTGCAGAGTTCCGGCAATCCGGTAGACATGCTGCGCAACTCGCAGATCGGCGCCTACGTTTATCCCGTGGTCCCATACGAGTTCTCCAACTGGCGTGATGAGCAGCGCGCCTGGCGCGAAACCGCCGTCCTATTCGATCAGTCCCATCACATGGCCAACATCTATGTAGAAGGCTCGGACGCCCTGAAGATGTTCTCGCATCTTGCCACCAACAGCTTCGCAAAATTCCCTGTCAACCGCGCCAAGCAGTTTGCGCCTTGCAGCTACAACGGCTTCATTATTGGTGACGGCATCCTTTTTCACCTCGAGGAGAATCGTCTCGTTTTCGTAGGCCGTGCACCGGCCGCGAACTGGATTCAGTTTCACGCCGAAACCGGCGGCTACGACGTCAAGATCGAAAAAGATGACCGCTCTCCTTCCAACCCGAAAGCCAAGGCAGTGGTCCGCAGTTGTTATCGCTACCAGATTCAGGGTCCCAACGCACCACAAATTCTCGAGAGGTTGCATGGCGGCCCGCTTCCCGAGATCAAGTTTTTCAACATGGATGCCATCAATATTGCTGGACGCAAAGTTCGTGCGCTTCGCCACGGCATGGCCGGCGCGCCGGGCCTGGAAGTCTGGGGACCGTATGAAGAGCGCGAAGAAATACGCGAGGCCATTCTCGAAGCTGGCGGGGATTTTGGTCTGAAGCAGGTTGGCGCCCGCGCTTACGCCACGAATACGCTCGAATCGGGATGGATTCCCTCACCGCTTCCGGCGGTTTACACCGGGGAAAAGATGAAGCGATATCGTGAATGGCTCCCTGCCACCAGCTACGAAGCTACGGGTTCGCTGGGCGGCAGCTTCGATTCCAGCAATATCGAAGACTATTACCTGAGCCCCTACGCACTGGGTTATGGCCCTTTCGTCAAATTCGATCACGACTTCATCGGCCGTGCGTCTCTGGAACAAATGGCAACACACCCGCAGCGAAAGAAAGTCACATTTGCCTGGGAAGCGGAGGATATTTTGAAAGTCTGGGCCTCAATGTTTGACCCAGAAGAACCGTGCAAGTACCTCGACTTGCCGCTCTCCAACTATGCGTCGGCTTCGTACGACGCGGTTCTGAGTCGCGGAAACACAGTTGGCTTTTCCATGTTTACGGGGTACAGCTACAACGACCGAACCATGCTCTCGCTGGGAGTTGTCGATCCGGATGTTCAAATCGGGGAAGAGGTCAGCATTATCTGGGGTGAGTGGGGCGGAGGAACACGAAAACCTACGGTCGAGCGGCACAGGCAAACCGAGATCCGCGCGATTGTGAGTCCGGCCCCGTATTCGAAGGTTGCGCGCGAGAACTACGCGAAGGGATGGCGCACTGCTCAGGTATAGACTGCGACAGCTTTGCCGGACTTGCTCGCAGCAATCCACTCCAGCGTTCGGGTCAGTCCACCAAACAAATAAAAGTGGAAGCCTGCGATGCCGAGGCGGTCCCACTCGGGATGATCCACCCCCGCGGCAATTTCTCGGAGGATCGACTCCGGCCCGCTGTCCACCAATGCTTTCGCAAACGCCGGATTTTCTGTAAGCACACGCATGGAATTTCCCACGCCGCATCGCACCGCATAGCGCAACAGAGTGATCACTCCTGCAGGCCCTGCAAGCCCGACTCGCACCGGAACATCGATTCCGCGATCGCGCAATCGTCGCAGATAAATAAGTATGGGATCTGCTGAAAAGCAGAACTGAGTGACGATAGACAACCGAATTCCGTCTTGCTGCGCAAACGACACTTTCGCCGCAAGCGCCTCGGACAAGTTCTCCTCAGCAATGTGAGGGTTGCCTTCCGGGAAGCCGGCAACTGCCATTCGCACAATTCCGACTCGCTGAAAAGCCCCGCTGCGCATCACCGCCAAGCTGCTGTCAAAGGGGCCCGCCGGCGTTCTACGGTCTCCGCCAACAATCAGCACGCGCTCCACTCCAGCTTCTCCGACCAATCGTGCTGCGAGTTCTTCAAGCTGCTTTCGGTTTTGCAGATGCCGTGCTCCCACATGCGGCATGACGAACAACCCCGCGTGGCGAAGCTTTGCCGCAGGCGCTACCATCTGCATTGGATTCGAGCCGGGAACCCATGTCAGGGATACCAATGTTCGAGGCTGCAGGCGGTCAATGGCGCTGTCTATGAGGCGCGGCGACGAAGGCACCAGCTCGACAGAGTAGTCCCGCAGCATCTCTCCTAACGACATGACCCGCCCCGCGTAGCTCGGCATAAAAGCTATATTCAGTATACTGAATGTCTGACTCAAGACATCTCTCACCTTTGATCGTGGTTGTCAAGAGCAATTGCGCTAGCCTGTCTGATTGGAGGCGTCCAATCAGAGTTGGAATGGCCATTTGTCGGTGGTATGCGGTACATTAGCTGCCGGCTGAACTCCGCCACGCCCACAGGAGACCGGAGGCTCCTGTCAGGATGGAACCACTCGCCAAGCGGCCGGTGCGCCGCGTCAACGTAGCCACTGTCCGGGCCACTTTCGAACACCGGGACAACGGTGTCGTACACGTACGCTCAACAGAGGCTCTTCGCGAGTATCCTGCCCGCGTCAGCGACCGTCTGGAGCGCTGGGCCAAGCAGTCGCCCGACCGCATCTTCCTGGCGCAACGCGGAACAGATGGCTCTTGGCAACACCTTACATACTCATCCGCGTTCCGGCGTGTTCGGAAGCTTGCCGCAGGCCTGCTCGGAAGTGGCCTCTCGAAGAACCGTCCGCTCATCATCCTTTCCGGCAACAGCATCGAGCATGGACTCTTGGCGCTCGCAGCAATGTACACGGGAATTCCTTATGCTCCCATCGCGCCATCGTATTCGCTGGGCGTCAAACAGTTCGTAGCACTCAAACATGTCTGGGAAAATCTTCAACCGGGCATGGTTTTCGTGCAGGATGGCGCGCAATTTAGTGATGCGCTCAAGGCAGTACTGCAGGATGACACTGTTGTGATCCACCACGGATCTACGCCGGCCGGAATTGATTCCATTTCACTCGACGCACTCGAGAACGCAGGCGCCTCGCCTCTCGCGGAGAACGCTCACCACGACGTCAGGCCCGACTCGATCGCGAAAATCCTCTACACCTCGGGTTCGACCGGCCTTCCCAAGGGCGTCATTACCACTCATCGAATGCTGTGTTCGAATCAGTTGATGCTCGAGCAGGTCATGCCATGCCTTGCCGAACAACCCCCGGTTCTCTGTGATTGGCTGCCCTGGAACCATACTTTTGGTGGCAGCCATAATTTCGGAATTGCGCTTCACAATGGGGGAACGCTCTACATCGATGCCGGCAAGCCTACACCGGAGCTATTTGGTGAAACCGTCCGAAACTTGCGCGAGATTGCGACCACTGCGTACTTCAATGTCCCGCGAGGTTATGAGTTGCTGGTCGAGCACTTGCGTGCAGACGCGCACTTTCGCAAACATTTCTTCAGCCGCCTGAACCTGCTGTTTTTCGCCGCCGCCGGTCTCAGCCAAAAGGTTTGGGACGACATGCAGGACCTCGCGTTCGAGACCTGCGGCGAAGAAATTTTGGTAGTCACCGGCTTGGGCGCTACCGAAACCGCCCCATTCGCGATTTCTACCGGAGTCGAAGGATCTTCTTCCGGCTGGATCGGCCTTCCCGCACCGGGGGTAGAACTGAAACTCTTTCCGATTGGCGGTCGCACCGAGGCACGCGTACGCGGCCCGTCGATCACGCCGGGTTTTTGGCGTCGCCCGGACCTGAATCAAACTGCATTCGACCACGAAGGCTTCTACTGCATGGGCGATGCCATCAAGCTAGCAGATCCCGCGAATCCGCAGAAGGGCTTTGTGTTCGACGGCCGTCTCAACGAGGACTTTAAACTCTCGAGCGGCACGTGGGTGAGAGTTGGAGCGTTGCGCATGCGGCTGATCGCCCACTTTGAAGGTCTGCTGCAAGATGTCGTTCTTGCGGCCCCGGACCGCGACTACGTCACTGCACTCTGCTTTCCCGCCCTGCCTGCGTGTGTGAAACTTTGCCGCGATCTGGGCGAAAATGCCAGCCCCGCGGACGTGTGTGCCCACCCCCAAGTTCGTGCCGCATTCCAGCAGAAATTTGACAGTTTTGCTGCTGCCAATACCACCAATTCGACATGTATTGTTCGCGCTGTCCTGCTTGCAATCCCACCGTCGCTCGAAGCGCGCGAACTGACCGATAAAGGCTCGATCAACCAGCGTGTTGTTCTCAGCAATCGCGCGGCTCTAGTCGAGGAGTTGTATCTCGAGTCTCCACCCGATCACGTCCTTGTCGCTAATGGAATCAGGGATACTGCCTGACGACGTTCAGTGTACTGATTACCTGGACAAACCACCCCGCATGAGCTATCATGCAGCGGTTCGCTGAAATGGAGGGACCTTGAGCAAGGTTGCGAACGAGCGCTCGGTCATTCACCCGTACCATCGCCATCCGGCTGGTTCGCAGCCTCCGCGGGTTTACGAGCAGTACCGGTCGACTCCTCCTCGTAATCCTTCGAAACCGCTCATCTTTTTGCCGCACACACTTTCTGAGATCACGGGGCCCGTCTACGGCCACGATCCCATTGGCGAAACCGACAACGATCTTACTCGCCAACACGCGACGGCGCCTCTCGGCGAGCGCATCATCGTAACCGGTCGTGTACTGGACGACAATGGCCGCCCAGTACCGAACACGCTCATCGAAATCTGGCAGGCCAATGCCGCTGGCCGCTACCAGCATCATCGCGACCAGCATCCGGCCCCTCTTGACCCCAACTTCAGCGGTGCCGGGCGCACTCTCACTGACGAAAATGGGAACTACCGGTTTATTAGCATCAAGCCCGGCGCGTATCCCTGGTTCAACCACTACAACGCCTGGCGTCCGGCACACATTCACTTTTCTGTTTTCGGACGCGCGTTTCTCAGCCGCCTGATAACGCAAATGTATTTCCCCGGCGACCCGCTGTTCGCGCATGACCCGGTTTATCAATCGGTGCCCGACGAAAAAGCACGCCAGCGCATGATTGCCAAGTTCGATCTCGAGACCACGCAACCGCAGTGGGCGCTCGGCTTCCGTTTCGACATCGTGTTGCGCGGCCCCGACGCGACGCCATTTGAGTGATGACCATGGAACACGTGCCTACACCTTCGCAGACCGCGGGACCGTATCTTCACATCGGTCTCACCAATACGCATTCGATCACGCAGATCGCAGCACCTGGCATACTCGGCGAGCGTGTGCGGCTGAAGTGTCGCGTTGTGGACGTGGAAGGGGCGCCGCTGCACGATGCCATGATCGAGATCTGGCAAGCGGATGCGAATGGCCACTACAACCATCCCGACGATGTTCGCGCATCCGAAACCGATTCACGCTTTTATGGATTTGGCCGGGCCGCTACGGACGAAAGCGGTGCGTGTGAATTCGAAACCATTCGCCCCGGAAATGTTCCCGCGCCGGACAATTCGTCGCAGGCTCCGCACCTGAATGTGGCGATCTTTGCACGCGGAATCCTGCTGCAACTTCATACGCGCATTTATTTTGCCGGAGATCCCGCAAATGACAGCGATCCCGTGCTGGCGCTCGTGCCTGCCGATCGACGCGATACTCTGATGGCCCGTGCCGATCCCAAGCACCCAGGGTCCTGGTGGTTCGACATTCATTTGCGAGGAGATCAGGAAACTGTGTTCTTCGACGTTTAGTGTGTCGTTGGCTCGCGTTCAAGTAGCTCAAACAACTCGCAAGCAGATTGAACTCGCGACTCAGGAGTCCCCCGTACATGAAGGGGTTTTTACATTTTGCAACTCTCGCGTTAGTCGCGCTACTCCTCGCGATTCGAGAGAAGACTGCCGCGGGGTCCTCCACGCCTGCCGCGGTCAACGCATCCCGCATGGCAAGCGCCGACCAGGAACCCGGCAATTGGATGAGTTACGGCCGCACCTACAGCGAGCAGCACTTCAGCCCACTGAACCTGATCGACGATCAGAACGTTTCTCGCCTGAAGCTCGCCTGGTATTACGACCTCGATACTCACCGTGGCCAAGAGGCTACACCGCTCGTCATCGACGGCGTGATGTATTTCACCAGTGCGTGGAGCAAAGTTTTCGCGCTGAACGCCGCCACTGGCAAGCTCCTCTGGGCCTACGATCCACAGGTGCCGGGCGAATGGGCGATTAACGCCTGCTGCGACGTGGTCAATCGCGGCGTCGCTGCTTGGGACGGCAATATCTTTTTCGGCACGCTGGACGGCCGCCTCATCGCGCTGGATGCCGCGACCGGCAAGAAGATTTGGCAAACTCTCACCATCGATGGCAACTCGCGCTACACGATCACGGGTGCGCCGCGCGTCGCGCAAGGCAAAGTGATCATCGGCAATGGCGGCGCAGAGTTCGGGGTGCGCGGCTACGTCTCCGCTTATGATGCCGCCACCGGCAAATTAATTTGGCGCTTTTACACAGTCCCCGCGGATCCCTCGAAGCCTTTCGAAAGTCCAGCGATGGCCAAAGCCGCAAAAACCTGGAGCGGCAAATGGTGGACTCTGGGCGGCGGCGGCACCGTATGGAACGCGCTCGCCTACGATCCCGATCTCGACCTGCTCTACATTGGCACTGGCAACGGCACCACGTGGTCCGAAAAGTATCGAAGCCCGGAAGGCGGCGACAATCTCTTCACCTGCTCCATCGTCGCGCTCAAACTCTCCACCGGCGAATACGTCTGGCATTACCAGCAGAACCCCGACGACGAATGGGATTTCGATTCTGACGAAGACATGATCCTTGCCGACTTGAAGATCGACGGTCGTACCCGTAAGGTCTTGATGCAGGCGCCGAAGAACGGTTTCTTCTACGTGCTCGATCGCGCTACAGGGGGGTTGATTTCCGCGAAGCCCTACACCTTCGTCAATTGGGCAACCGATATCGACATGAAAACTGGGCGCCCCATCGAAGCCGCCGCCGCTCGATATGCAGGCGCCGATCCCCAGGTGGTTGTCCCCGGCCCGCTTGGCGCGCACAGTTGGCATCCGATGTCATACAGTCCGCTCACCGGACTGGCATACATTCCCGTGAACGACTCGGGCTTCGCATACAAGGCCGAGGAAAATTTTGAGGCCAGGAATCTTGCGGGTAATTTCGGCGTCGATGTCGTCGCTGCAGGAATGCCACAAGATCCCAAAGTGAAAAAATCGATTCTTGATTCAATTAAAGGCAAACTCGTCGCTTGGGACCCGATTCAACAGAAGCAGGTTTGGGCGATTGATCGCCCCGGCCCGTGGAATGGCGGGGTTCTGTCCACTGCGGGAAATCTCGTTTTCGAAGGCACCGCATCCGGAAATTTCGAAGCCTATCGCGCCTCTACTGGGGAGAAACTCTGGTCCGCGCCCGCGCAAACCGGGGTGATGGCCGGCCCCGTGACCTACACCGTGAACGGCGAGCAGTACGTCGCCGTGCTCGCAGGGTGGGGCGGCGTGTTTCCGCTGGCTACCGGCGAAGTTTCGTTCAAATCAGGACGCGTTCGTAACATCAGCCGCATGTTAGTGTACAAACTCAACGGTAAAGCGGCCCTGCCAGTTCTGCCTGAGATTGAAGCACCGGTGCTGCGCCCACCTGCATCCACCGCGACCACCGAGGACATCAAGCACGGCGAAGCGACTTACCAGCGCTTCTGCTCGACCTGTCACGGAGACGTCGCCGTCAGCGGTGGCGTCATCCCTGACCTACGCTATTCGAGCGCGCTCTCGACAGATCAGCTTTTCTCGTCCATCGTGCTCGGCGGCCTTCTCCGCAAGGAGGGCATGGTGTCCTTTGCAAGAGAATTGAGCGCTGACGACGTCAAGTCGGTCCGCAGCTACGTCATTTTTCGCGCCAATCAATCGAAGGAATCGGCAACCCAAGCGAGCAGCAAAAAGTAATTTCAGGAGGTACCCGTGTTCAGAAGTGATGTTGTCGGAAGTCTTTTGCGTCCCGATTATCTGAAGCATGCGCGCGAGAAGCATGAAGCGGGTCAGATGAGCGAAGTTGACTTCAAGCACATAGAAGACCGCGCCGTCGACGAAGCCATTGCCCTGCAGGAGCGCGCTGGCCTGGACGTGATCACCGACGGCGAAATGCGCCGCTATGCCTTCTATGGGCACCTCATCGATGCCGTGGAAGGCTTTGACAAGACCGGAGGCTGGGCGATCCCCTTCCGCAACGAACAGGGTGAGCAACTCGTGCTCAAGCGCCCGGTTGTGATCTCGAAGCTTCGGCGCAAGCGTCCCTTGTGTGCCGAGGAATTCACTTACGTACGCGCTCGCACATCGCGCCAGGCAAAGACGACGATGATCAGCGCGCAGCAAGCTGCCGCCTATTACGACAAAGAGAAATCCGCGGGTGCCTACCCCAAGATCGACGGCTACCTGGCAGACCTTGTCGACATCCTGCGCGACGAAGTTGCGGAACTCATCCGCCTCGGCTGCACCTATGTTCAAATCGACTCGCCGCAGTACGCGGCCTTGCTCGACCCGGAACTCCGCGAAGGATATCGCCAGCGCGGCAACGATCCCGACCGCCTGCTCGATCTCTCCACCGAGATGGACAACGCCGTGATTGGTGACCATCCCGGTATCACTTTCGGTCTCCACCTCTGCCGCGGCAACAATCAGAGTAGGTTTTACGCAGCCGGAGACTACGGCCCGATCACAAAGGTCTTTCAGAAGACGCGCTTCCAGCGCTTCCTGCTCGAATACGATGATGAGCGTTCCGGAGGGTTTGAGCCTCTGCGCCAGGTTCCCGAAGATCGGACCGTCGTCCTTGGCCTGGTCAGCTCGAAAAAGGCGACGCTCGAATCTAAGCAGGAACTGAAGCAGCGCATTGAGCAGGCAAGCAAGTTTATTTCTCTTGATCGCCTGGCGCTCAGCCCACAATGCGGTTTCGCCTCGACGCTGGAAGGAAACTTGGTTAACGTTCACGACGAAGAAGCCAAGCTTCGGCTGGTCGCCGACACCGCGCGCGAGGTTTGGGGCAGCGCGGCAGCCATGAAACGCACCGGGACGTAGTTACCTTCGCGGAACCGTAGTGGCGATCTAAGTGTTTGTTTAAGTGTCGGTTGTCGACGTACGTTTTTTTATCTTGACTTCGATTTCCAACGTATGCGACATACGCAAATAATTAGAACGGACGTTCGATTACCCTCCGTTCGTATTTTGTATCCATCGTGGCTGAACTGAAAGTTGTTTGATTTTGCTTCCCAAGTCATAAAGCACTCTTACAAGTTTCTCGGTCGTTTTGGGTCGCGTACCTCGTCGTAACGTTCGCTCCAAAGGGGATCTTATGAGAACGTGCTGCTCCCGAGCCGCTCTGGCTTTGCTCGTCACCGTTGTCCTTGCGACAGCTGCTTTCTCCCAGGCAAGTTTGAGCACCGCTCAGTTGAATGGGACTGTGCTCGATACCGGCGGTCGGGCCGTCGCCAAAGCCCAGATTGTATTGCGCTCGGTCGACACTAACCAGTCATTCACGGCAACCACCAATGAAGCTGGCTTCTATGCATTGCCCAGCGTTCCCCCGGGACGTTACGACCTGACCGTCTCTTCCAGCGGTTTCGCAAAATATCAGCAAACCGGTCTCTCACTTTTGGTCGGCCAGTCTGCCTCAGTCAATGTGACGCTGAAGGTTGCGTCTGTCGGCGAAGTCATCACCGTCACCACCGAAGTTCCCCCGGTCGAAACTACGCGAACCGAAATCAGCCAAGTCATCGACACCCAGCAGATCGCTGACTTACCGACGGTGAACCGGCGCTTCACCGATTTCGCCCTGCTTACGCCCGGTGTTGCGACGAGCCGCACTGCGCTCGGCACTACTTTCACCGAATTTGAAGTCACGCAGATTTCCTTTGGCGGCATGCGCTCTTTCAGCAACGAGATCGCGGTCGATGGCGCTGACTTCGTCAACACCATCAGCGGCGTGCAACGCGCTACCCCTCCTCAGGACTCAGTGCAGGAATTTCGCGTCGTCAATAACAGTTTCGGATCCGAATACGGTCGTGCGCTGGGCGGGATCGTCAACGTCGTCACGCGAAGTGGTACCAACAGCCTGCACGGCTCTTTGTACGACTACTTCCAGAACAGCAGCTTGAACTCGCGTACGCTTTTGCAGCCGCGCCCCATTCCCGACACCTTGCGGCAAAACCAGTTCGGCGGTTCATTGTCTGGGCCTCTGCGCAAGGACCGCACATTCTTCTTCATGAACTACGAAGGCCAGCGGCGCGCGGAATCGCCGACCTTCGCTCCCGATCTGGTCAACAACATTGCCGCGATTGATCAGGCCAAGGCATACATGGGCCTATCGCCCGAAGGATGTTTTCTCAAGCCGGCGCAGTGTACGGCCTCACCGCTGACCTACCTGTTTTCTTCTAACAAGACAGTTCACAACGATTACGGATTTGCCCGCCTCGATCATCAGCTGACCACCAACAATCGGCTGGCGCTCCGCTACATCGTCGAAGACGCCCGCGATCTCGGGGAACTCGTCGGCAACACCGAAGACGGTGGCGGTACAGGTACCCCCAGCGGCGGGCGCAACCTGTTCATCCGCGATCAGGCGCTTGTAGGCACACTGAGCAGCCTTCTAAAGCCTAACGTGGTAAACAGCGCCCTGGTTCAGTGGTCGCGGCGCCACTACAATTTCCCCGGCGCCACCGGAGAGCCTGACCTCAGCGTCGTTAACGACCTCGAGTTCGGCCACAATTTTGGAACTTACGATGCCATCTACGAGAGCCGTATGCAGTTCTCGGACTCCGTCGACTGGATTAAGGGGAATCACGCGGCGAAGTTTGGATTCGACACCAATTACGTTTGGAGCCAGAACAACTACCCCGGCTTCACGCCGGAACGCATTCTGTTTCCGAATCTCGACTGCGTCTTCCGCATGGCCAACGTCGTTAACCTGCTGACCACGGGCACTGAAGGCTCTATTCCGCAGAACTGCCCCCTCGCGCCAGAGAACGATGGCATCGCGTTTATTTACTGGGGCACTGCGCTTCCTCGGAGCGGATTTACCAACGGCTACACTCCGGCTCCTCCAACCGGCGGCGGCTTCGGCAGCGGGTGGCCGAATGCCTTTCCCACCGATCAGTACAACAACTACGCTTACACGCTGAACCACGGCTATTGGGGATTTTTCGCACAAGATCAATGGAAGATACGGCCTTCGCTCACAATCAACTACGGCATGCGTTGGGATTTTGAAACCGGACTCGGCAATACCGTCAATGCCGACTACCGCGCTTTCCAGCCACGTGTTGGCTTTGCCTGGTCTCCGAACAACAGAACGGTAATTCGCAGCGGCTACGGAATGTTTTTCGATCGCAACAATCTCACGTTCTTTTTCACTACCGGCAACCAAAAAGCCCTTCCCGGCTATTTCTGCAATCCCCCTGGCGCGGATCCTGGTTGTGCCACTTACGGCCTCACTCCAGTCAAGGTCCCTATGATTCAGAACCAGGCGGCCAATGGTGGCTGGCAACTCTCAGCTCTCCCAGGATTCCCGGGCACTCCCGCGGTCCCGTGCGTCGCCTTCCCGGCGTCAGTGTGCGCTGCGGAACCAAATGGAATCTCCGTGGTTGAGCTTCAGAGTTTAGGCGTTCTCGCCAATCAACCCTATCCCCCGGTTACTCTCACCGGACCGTGCTTCACTCCCGCAGTCGGCGCGCCGCCCGCCGGTGCTTGCGGCGTAGGAGCAGGTGGCATTCAGCGTAACGGGCGTTTGCCGTACGCCGAACAGGCGAGCTTTGAAATCGATCACGAGTTCGGTCACGGATTCACGCTTAACGTCGGCTACCTGATGGTCCAGGCTCACAAACTTGTTCGCGGCAACAACATCAACATCCCGTGCCCCTACGGCACAACCAAGTCTTCGAATCCAGCGGATGCGCAGGGAATTCTCAATCCCGACGGATCGCTTACGCCATGCAACGGAACGCCCATTCTGGGGCCCTTCGGCTTGGGTCCGTTCTTTAGCTATCTCGGACCAGCCAGCCCAATCCCACCGGCGTTCCCGCCGCCCAATCCCCTTCTGCCTGTGAATCCCAGCGGATTGGAATTCGGAGTTCCTGATCCTAACGTCGCCGGGTCTGCGACTCTCAGCGGCGGCCTCCTCGACTACAACAACGATGTTGCGAATGCGATTTATCACGGGTTGACTATCACGGGTATCGAGCGAATTGGTAGGTTTTTCAATCTCACCGCCAATTACACCTACTCGCATACCATCGACAATGGCAACTTCACTACGTTCATCAATCTGCCGCCAAACCAGTTCAACTATGCGGCGGAACGTGCAAACTCGAACCAGGACCTGCGGCACCACCTGGTTGTAAACTTCACTGCGAACGGCCCTGATCACGGATTATTGAAAAATTTCCAGTTCAGCAGCATCATTACAGCGCAGACTGGCCGCCCGTTCACGCTATTTGTAGGACAGAACGTCTTCGGAGACGTCGCAGGCCTGAGCACGGATCGCGTTGGAGGGCTCGGCGGCACATGCACGAACGTCTCGAATTGCGAAACCACGGTTCGTCGCAACACCTATATCGGCGACCCCTTTTATGCTTGGGACCTGCGCCTGTCTCGGCAGATTCAGATCGTCGAGCGTTTGAAGCTGAACCTCAGTGTCGACGCATTCAATCTTCTCAATCGCCAGAACATCGACGAAGTCAGCTCGATCTATGGATCTCCGGCTTTTTGCGGGGCTGTGCCGCGCCACTACAACGACGCCACCACGCTCGCGATTCAAACCCAGTCCGCTTCGGTTTCCTGCGCTAACCAGCAGGCGGCAGGCAATCCGGTGGCATGGCTAAGCAAGGGTCTCATCCCAGTTTCGGTGCCGAACTTCCCGCTAGCGAACTTTGGGACGCCGCGAACTATGCTCAACCCCCGGCAATTCCAGTTTGCTGCGAAGTTCATTTTCTAATCGGCAGCCTGCCTCGCCAATCTTCGGATATTGCGACGCTGGCTGGTCTTTTTACGTGGAAGGGCACGGCTGCCCGAAAGGAGACATGAATGTCTTTCTATCGCGTATTTGGGCTCGTTCTGATGAGTACGGCTGCGACCTTGGCTCTTCACGCGCAGCAGGCCAAACCGGAAATTAAGCACACCTCAGCGCCGCGGACGTCGGCCGCGTCCGGCAAGGAGATGTTTGTTGCTTACTGTGCATCGTGCCACGGCACTGACGCCAAGGGGAGCGGCCCCGCTGCGACCGCGCTTAACAGCAAGCCTGCGGACCTCACGGCTTTGGCAAAAAATAACTTTGGCAAATTTCCCGCAGATCGTGTGATGAGCATTCTGCGCGGCGAGGCCACGGTGACTGCTCACGGCAATCGCGATATGCCTGTGTGGGGACCGGTGTTTTGGAAGATGAGCCAGGGCCATCCGGCAGAGTTGCAGCAGCGTGTTGCCAACCTGACACATTATCTGGAGTCGCTGCAGGCCAAGTGACTCAGCACTGCGGAAGATGTTGGTTGGCGCTGCACGTGCTTGTTGAGTTTTAGCTGATAGACGCGTGAAGAGCTCCCATGGGTGTTGCCGCAACCACCGCGGTCCTCGGCCAAACGCGCAGACGGTCTCGCTTCGATCGTCGGCTCGCGCGAATCCTCGAGCACGCGACGAACATTTTTTGCGACAAAGGCTACGAGCGTGCCTCCATGCGTGATCTCTCACGAGCCTGCGCTATGTCACTCGCGGGGCTTTACTACTACTTCGATTCCAAGGAGCGTTTGCTATATCTGATCGAGAAAGAGCTGTTTGAGCGAGTAACTGAACTGCTCGACCAAAAACTTCCAGCCACTACTGATCCTGAGCAGCGCGTTCGACTCTTCATCGAGAACCACATCACGTTTTTTCTCGCAAAGCAAAAAGCCATGAAGGTCCTGGCTCAGGAAGATGACGTATTGACTGGCAACATGGGCTCAGAGATCGCCGCCATCAAGCGCGATTATTATCGACGTTGCACTGAACTGCTGGAGGAATTGAGGTGTGCGAAAGGATTGCACTTCAAGTCGCGCAGCATCGCCATGGCGCTGTTTGGCGCGATGAACTGCTTGCATACCTGGTACAACCCCAAGGTAGACAGTCCGCCGCGCCTGCTCGCGAAGGAAATCAGTGACATCTTTCTGTGCGGGGTGTACGCGAAGAATGGAAGCGCGAGCATTTAGCCCAAACTGTCTACTTTTGCTTAAGCGGCATTCTCGATCAGCACCGCGATTCCCTGCCCTCCGCCAATGCACGCTGAGGCAATCCCGTACCTGCCCGCACGCTTCAGTTCGCGTGCAACCGTGACCGACAAGCGCACACCGGTCGCGGCCAGCGGGTGTCCAATGGCGATCGCGCCCCCGTTGACGTTGACCTTGCCGTGGTCGAGTCCGAGTTCGCGCTCGCACGCGAGGATCTGGGAAGCAAATGCCTCGTTGATCTCAAACCGATCAATCTGATCGACGGTCAATCCCGTCGCGTCCAACACCGCACGTATCGCCGGAACCGGGCCAATTCCCATGATCTCTGGAGGCACGCCCACCGATGCCCCCGCGATCACCTTTCCCAGCGGCGTCTTGCCCGACTCGCGTGCAAAGGCGCCCGAGCTGACGAGCGCTGCCGCGGCTCCATCCACAATGCCGGAACTGTTGCCAGCCGTTTGGACTCCGCCAAATGCAGGCGCAAGCTTCGCCAACGCCTCTACTGAGGAAGACCTCACGTGTGTATCTTGCTCAAACTTATCGACGCCGCGAGGCAGCCGGATGCCGCGTGTTTTGTATGCGGGCAATTCAAATTGTTCGTTCGTGATCGCGCAAATCTCACCGCTTACGAAACAGGCTTCCCGTGCCGCAATGGCTCGCGCGAAACTCTCTGCTGCAAATCGATCCGCATCTTCCCTCGAGATGGAATACTTCTTCGCCAGGTTTTCGCTTGAGCCGCCCATGGTGACATTTGGGCACGTGTCGAGCAGCGCCTCCCATAAGAAGTCCTTGAATTCAACCTGCCCCATGCGAAAACCGTTGCGGTGCGTGTACGCGGCAATAGGATTGCGGCTCATGGACTCTGCGCCGACGGCCAGCGCGCAATCCACTTTGCCCAATTGAATCGCGTCGCCTGCCTGCAGGATCAACTCCATTCCAGTCCCGCAGACTCGCTGAGCCAACTGCGCAGGCACTTCGACAGGTACGCCCGAATACAGCCCGATGTGCCGCGGCAACATGTAAGCATCGAAACTCGCCTGCGCCATGCTTCCGGCGATCACGGTCCCAACGCGCTCCGGCGAAACGCCAGACCGGCGAAACACCTCTCGCGCCGCCTTGATCCCCAAATCAATCGGGGACACCAGCCCGAGCACGGTGTTGTACTCCGCAAATGGTGTGCGCACGCCATCAAGCAGCCACACGTCGTCGTACTGTGAGATCAAACCTTTCGGTCGAGTCGTCACCAGGCCCTCCAAATCAGTATGGATTAGCGCTAAGCAGGCAAGGTTGTTTCGGCGCGGACCAGCTTCGGCGTCAAAGGGGTTCGCTGTGCACGTAAACGGCCCGTCGGCACTCCATATCGCGCGCGGTGCCGCGTCCCCCACGCCGACATGAGCTTCAGGATCGGCTTCAGGCTCTCGCCATGCTTGGTCAGCGAGTACTCCACCTTGGGCGGCACGACCGCATAAACCTCGCGATGGATGATTCCGTCCCGCTCCAGTTCCCTTAGATGCTGGGTCAGCATCTTTTTCGTCATCGTGGGAATCATTTTGCGGAGTTCCCCGAAACGCCGGGTGCCCCCTTCCAGGTAAAAGAGAATCAGCGGCTTCCATTTGCCGCCGATGATGTCAGCGGTAAGTTTGACCGGGCAATAGTAGTCTTCCATGTCAAAGCCCCCATAGAACCTAAGGTTACGAAAAAGTGCCTACTAGCAATTATGAAACTTTAGCCTAGAATCGCTCCCTAGTCTACAGGTTCTTTCCTTACTGACTTTGGGAATTTCACTATGGCGAACAAACGCCCGGTGGTGGTTTACGGCGCCAATGGATTTTCCGGCCGCCTGGTCGTCGAGTATCTTCGCGAGTACAACGTGCCGTTCATTGCCGCCGGACGCAGCCGCCAGCGACTCGAAGAAGTGCTCGCGAAAGTTCCTGGCATCGAGAGCGCCAATTTCGAAATCGTAGAAACCAGCGGTACCGTTGAGGAACTAACGAAACTTTTCTCTGGCGCCAAGGTTGTCTGCAATACCGTCGGCCCATTTATCTACAACGGTCCTCGCGTGGTGGAAGCCGCCCTGGCCGCGGGATGCCACTATCTCGACATTTCCGGCGAACAAGCCTGGATTCGCCAAATTGCCGAGCAGTGGAGTTGCAAGTTCGCCGATCGAGGTCTCCTCATTGCTCCTGCGACGGCTTTTATGTCGACATCCAGCGATGCGGCTATCCGTCTCTGCCTCGAAACCGCCAAGGTGGACACCATCGAAACTGTGACCATGTTCAAGGGCATCCCGACGTTTGGATCGACGCAAACCATATTCGCGGTGATCCAAACTGACGCCCAGTTCCTCGAGCAGAACCAGTACAAACCCTGGCCCAAAGCCACGCGCTACGATGTCGCCATCCCGGGATATGTGCAGAGTCAGTTAGCCTTGGCCTGGGGCGGATTCCCCCAGCCCGTCTGGTACAAAAATCATCCGCAGATCGCAAATGTCCGTTCCTATGGAGGTCTGCTCGATCGCCAGATTATGGAAGGCGTCGCCGCGACTGAAAAACTATTTGAAGAACAAATCCGACCTTTGTCGAAAGCCGAGCAGGAAAAGCGCCTCTCCGACATGGCGAATGCGGTCCAGGGCGGAACTCCGCCTCGCGAAAACTCGCGGGAACAGCGCACCATCGATGTGGTGGCTGGCCGCGGTTCAACTGAAGTGGTTCACTGCGTCGTGGTGGGCACCTGCTGCTATAAACAGACCGGCCTGCTGCAGGCGTTCGCGGCCCACAACCTGGTCTGCGGACCGCCTCGCAAGGTCGGCTTTGCTTCCGCCGCCGAAGCATTCGGTCACCGCGAGGTATTACGCACGCTCGAAAGCCACGGCCTGGCTAAAGCGAAACTCTACTGATCAGAATCGAATAGCGCACCATGCAGGCCATCGACTACTTCGATAAAGGCGCAGAAGCCAATCCCGATCGGATTGCGATTATCGACGGCGAGTCGCGCATCACCTACCGCGAGGCCCGCGAGATCACCTTCAAAATCGCCCGCGCAATGAGGGCCAGTGGTCTCCCGGGCGAAGAACCCGCCGGAATTCTCTCGCACAATGACGCCCGTGTCCTGCTCAGCATGTTGGGCATCATGCGCGCCGGCGCTGTGTGGGTACCGGTAAATTACCGCAATGCGATCGATGCCACGGTTGAATACATGAATTACGTCGAGATGGCCTGGCTGTTTTATCAGAGTCAGTTTGGCGACACCGTAGCGGAGATCCAAACGCGAGTACCAAGCTTGCGCCACCTGATCTGCCTCGATCGTGATGGTGGCAAGCATCCTTCCCTCGATTCGTTCATGAAGTCCGGCGATACCATCGACGATCTCGACTGGGGAGACGCTCACGGCAACATCGATCGGCTCGTCGGCGTCGTTCCCACCGGCGGCACAACTGGCCCTGCTAGGGGCGTGCGAGTGACCTCGCTGGCGTGGGGCACGATGACCGAAATGGCCACTCACTATTGGAGCGGTAACTGTGCACATCCCGTCTGCTTGAACACCGCCCCGCTTTCCCATGCGGCGGGAGTTGTCGCCTTCACTGTGACCGCTCTCGGTGCGACGAATGTGATTCTCCCGAAATTTGAGGCGCTGGAAGTCCTCCGCAGTATTCCTCGATACCAGGTCACGCACCTGTTTCTTCCGCCGACGGCTTTCTACAACTTGCTGTCACATCCGGAAGTCAGAAATTTCGACTACTCCAGCCTGCGCGTTTTCCTCCTCGCAGGATCGCCGGTTTCCCCGGACAAGCTGAGGCGCGGCGTAGAAGTATTCGGCCCCTGCTTGTGCCAGTCTTACGGTCAGACGGAAGCGCCGATGCTGCTGACCTTCCTCGATCAAGAAACCCTCGCCGCCGCAGCTGCTGGCGATCATCCGGAGCGCCTCGCCAGTTGCGGCAAGCCAACATCCGCCGTGCGGCTCGCCATCATGAACGACGAAGGCGAGGTTCTCCCGCCTCATCAGCCCGGCGAAATTGTGGCTCGAGGATCTCTCGTGTGCGGCGGTTACTACAAACTTCCAGAGGCGACGGCGGAGATTCGCCGTTTCGGCTGGCATCACACCGGCGACGTCGCTTATATGGACAACGAAGGCTACGTCTACATCGTCGATCGCAAGAAGGACATGATCATCACCGGCGGCTTCAACGTTTTCTCGGTCGAGGTTGAGGCCGCGATCATGGCTCTTTCGGAGGTCCACGAGTGCGCCGTTATTAGCGTTCCTCACGATCTTTGGGGGGAGGCGGTAAAGGCATTAGTAGTTCTGAAGGCTGGTGAGCAACTCACCGAAGAGGCAGTCCTGCGACACTGCAAAGCAAAATTGGGCGGAGTGAAAGCCCCGAAGTCAATCGAGTTCTGCGCAGAGATTCCGAAGACCGCCGCAGGCAAGATCGACCGCAAAGCGCTACGCGCGCCTTACTGGGAGCACGCAGCCCGCCAAGTACACTGAAGTTAGGACGCTTTCGCTACCAACTCAAACGGATAGTGCCGGGCCTTGTGCTGAACGGAAATCCACTTCAAGGTCGTGAATTCCTCGAGTGCCCATTTCCCGTTCAGCCGGCCCACGCCCGAAGCCTTCTCGCCGCCAAACGCAATTAGCGGATCGTCATTGATGGTTCCGTCATTCACGTGCACCATGCCTGAGTCGAATTGCTTCGCCAGTTCTGCGCCGCGCTCCACATCTCGCGTATGGATCGCACCGCTCAACCCGTAGGGACTGTCGTTAGCGATCTCAATTGCCTCTTCCGGCGTGTCAAATGGAATGACGCATACTGCCGGCCCAAACATTTCGTTCTGCGCGATCCACATGCTCGGCTTCACGTCAGCAAACACGGTCGGTGCGGCCAGCGTTCCTTCTATCTTTCCTTTCAGCACAACTTTCGCCCCTTCATCGATTCCACGCTGAATCTGCTTGCGGAACGTTTCCGCCTGGCGTTCATTGATGAGCGGGCCTAATTCGGTACCGCCTTCCCTTGGGTCGCCCACGCGCAACTTTGAAACTCGGTCGACAAACCTGTCCAGAAACTTCCCATAAACTCCGCGCTGCACCAGGATTCGATTCGAGCACATGCAAACCTGGCCCTGGTGCGCGAATCGGCTGAACACCGCCGCATTCACAGCTGTGTTGAGATCCGCATCATCCAGCACCACAAGCGCGCTGTTTCCACCCAACTCCAGGATCGCCTTCTTCAGGGATCGTCCTGCAACCGCACCGATGTGCCGCCCAACCTGCTCCGAACCCGTAAACGAAATGATCCTGGGCACCGGATGTTCGATGAATGAGTCGCCCAGTTCCCCAATGTCCGCGACAATCACGTTCAGCAATCCTTTCGGAATCCCGGCTTCCTCAAAGATCTTCGCGATCAACGTTCCACCTGTAATAGGCGTATCATCGTGCGGCTTGAGCACAACGCCGTTTCCGCAACCGAGCGCGGGAGCCACCGACCGCATGCTCAAGTTGAATGGAAAGTTAAACGGGCTGATCACGCCCACCACACCCGCAGGCACCCGATAAAGACGGTTTTCTTTCCCATCTACCGTGGACGGCAGAATCTCGCCCGTCATTCGCAGCGGATACGTGGATGCCTCTTTAATGAACGTCTTAACCAGAAAGATCTCAATGGCCGCCTTCAGGTGCGTGCCACCCAGTTCCTCGACGATGATGTCGGCGATATCTTTCTCGTTCTGCTCAATCCAGGTGATTGCGCGTTCCAACACCGTACGCTTCTCGAACGGATTGACCTCCGCCCAGATCTTCTGCGCGCTAGCAGCTGCGCGGTAAGCATCATCCAAGTCCGCCCGGTTTGCCAGCTTGAATTCGGCAATCTGATTGCCGTTATATGGATTTTTATCGCTTAGGACCTTCGCACTTTTTCCGTCGCGCCATACGCCGCCAATGTATTGCTGATTCAACTTCGCCAAGGGGTTCATGGGACTCTCCATGGGGCAAGCTGGCCCCCGATGCGGCATTCAGCCTACCACCGAATCGGTGCTCGTAACAGGTGAAAGGTTCGCCTCTTCGCCGCCGATACCAGGTATCCCGCAGGGAACCGAATTCACATTGTTTTGTGCGCACCCGTAGAATGAGGAGTCGCCTCGCGACTTGGGCCAATGATTACCGACTGCCATATTCACATTCAGCCGCACGAACTCCTAAAAAAGCCGGCCCTCCAATTAATAAAGGATGCCGCGCCCCATTTTGACCAGATCGAGGAATTCAGCAACTCTCCGAAAGCGTTCCTGAAATATCTGGACTCTTCCGGCATCGACCGCGCCGTCCTGATTAATTATGTCGCGCCGGAAGTCATGGGCCTGACCTCCGACGTCAACCAGTACATCACCGATTATGTGAAGGCCGATCCCAAGCGGCTGATCTCGTGCGGCGGCCTGCATCCGCGACACAGCCCCTCCATCGAAGCGGACATCGAGCAGTTTCTCCGCCTCAAGATCCGTATGATCAAAATCCACCCGCCGCATCAACTTCTATATCCCAACGATTATCTGAACGGAGTCAAAGAACTGGAGATCATCTATCGCGCGGCCGAAACGCATGGTGTTCCGGTGATGTTCCACACTGGGACCTCAATCTTCCCCGGCGCGCGCAATCGCTATGGCGACCCCATCTTCCTGGACGATGTCGCCGTCGATTTCCCTAAGATGAAGATCATCATGGCACACGGTGGCAGGCCGCTGTGGATGAAGACCGCTTTCTTTCTGCTGCGGCGTCACCCCAACGTATTTCTCGATATCAGCGGCATTCCGCCGAAGGCGCTGCTGAAATACTTCCCTCGTCTCGATGAGATTGCGCACAAGACGTTGTTCGGCACCGACTGGCCCAGCCCCGGCGTTCCTCATCTCAAGCGCAACCTGGACGATTTTCGCGCGCTCCCGTTGCCCGAAGAGGCAAAAGACAATATCCTCAGCAAAAATGCCCTAGGGATTTGGCCGGTATGAATAAGGAGAGAACAGCGCTACCGCTTCGGTCCCGGCAGTTCTGAACTCTCGCCGCCCTCGCGAATGCGGACGTAGCGGTTCACTTCAAGGTTGGTAAATTTGTCGACACGCGCGCTCGGTTTCGGCCACTCAATGGTCAACTGCTCAATCTTCGTGGCTGATCCAATGCCCAGCACTTCGCGCGGATCGTGCGACGACAAATAACTGCCGCCGTTATTCTTCAACCGCGACCGCGTCTTTCCAGCTGCCGTCCAGGTCAGCTTCGCCCCGATGGCGTCGCGGTTGGCCTTATAGCCTTCCAACTTGATCCCAAGCCAGTTATTTCCCTGGGCCGCATTGTTCTTGAGCAAAATTGGCGCGCCGCCGTTCAGGCCGATAAGGACGTCGACGGCCCCATCATTATCAAAATCTCCGACCGCGAGTCCCCGCGCAGCGAAATCGCGATGAAAAACCGGCCCCGAATCAGCGCTCACATCGTGCAGTTTGCCATCAGCGCCCTGATGAAATAACAACAGCGGCTCACGATATTTCACGTGCATCGAATAGCTGTCGATCATGTCGTCGGGATGCCCATTCGCCAGAAACAGGTCGACCCGACCATCATTGTCATAATCGAAGTACTTCATGCCCCACCCGCTGAGCAGTTGCGTGGCGCGGGCCACTCCATTCTCCTGCGCGACATCCCGAAAGGTTTCATCCTTATTATTCTGGTAAACCGAGAACATCTCGTGATCGACGTTCGCCACAAATAGGTCTTGCCAGCCATCGCCGTTGATGTCCGCTGCATCCAGTCCCATACCCGATCGCGGCCTTCCAGCATCGCTGAATCCAACTCCCGCCTGGAGCGCGATTTCCTCCCAATTCCAGCGTCCATTTGCTCCCGGACCGCGATTCACAAACAGGAAATTCTGCACCGTATCGTTCGCAACAAAGAGGTCAGTTCGCCCATCATTGTTAACGTCCGTTGCCACGACCCCCAACCCTTTGCCAAGCGCCTGCTCGATCGCCGTGCCCTTGCTGACCTCAGTGAACGTTCCGTCTCCATTGTTGTGATAAAGAAAACTGGCGGTCGGCTTAAACACTCGCGGCACGCAATAGTAGTTCCGCCCAATCTGGTTGTTGCCGCATTCCAGCTTCTTCACCCCCGAATAATCCACGAAGCTGCAAACAAACAGGTCGAGTTTGCCGTCGTTGTCGTAGTCGAACCAGACTGCGCTGGTGGTCCATCCCGGTGTCGCGACGCCGGCCTTCGCGGTGACATCTGTAAACGTCCCATCGTGGTTGTTGTGATACAGAATGCACTTTCCGTAGGACGTGACGAAAATATCGGGCCAGCCGTCATTGTCGTAATCTCCGACCGCCACACCCATCCCGAAGTACGCGCCACCGACACCCGCTTTCTCCGTCACATCGGTAAACGTTCCGTCGCGATTGTTTTTGTAGAGTGCATTGAGGATCGGCTTGGCAGGCGTCCAGAAATCGCTTGGACCGCTGTTCACCAGAAAAATGTCCATCCAGCCGTCATTGTCAAAATCGAGGAATGCGCAGCCCGGGCCGAGTGCCTCGGGAAGATACCGACTTGGCGACATAGCGTTTTCATGAACCCAACTGATCCCGCTTGCAGAGGCGGGCACCTCAACAAACAGTGCTTCGCTTTTTTGATCGTTGGCGGCTTGGCCGACGAGCCGGGGCACAAGCAACTGAGCCGCGCCACATGACGACGCCAGCCGTATCCAATCTCTGCGAGTGAGTTTCATCTATCGGCGCTATTGATGATAGTGGGGCCTACTGCTGTTTCGCTCCAGGTTGTTTGGCTTGGGCTTGCGCCGTCAGCTTCTGCACGATCTCGCGTTCTCTCTTGCCGTCTTCCGGTCGCTTGAGCCGATAGTAAACCAGCGACAACGAAACGTGCGCCTCCGTGAACTCCGGATACTCTTTCACCAACGCCTCGAGTTTCTGCCGGGCCGGATCCAGCTTTGCCTGATCGGCGTCAATCAGCGCCAGCTGATACGTCACCCCGGGATCTCCCGGCCGCGTTTCCAGCGCGCGCTTGAAGTATTGCTCCGCACGCTCGTAGTCATGCTCTTCCCTGGCATTGGCTCCCAGTTGCAGATTCGCTTCGAAGTTGTATGGGTCTTGCGCTAGCCCAGCCTTGTATTCCTTCGAAGACTGTTCCGAGTCTCCGGTGAGGTGCAGCGCCTGCGCGTACAGCACGTGTGCCTCAGGCAAGGTCGAATCCAAAGCCACTGCCTTGCCAAACTCGTCGCGCGCACCGGCAAAGTCCTGGATGTTCATCTTCGCCGTGCCGAGCATCAGGTGCGCCTCGGCGGAGTCGCCGTTGCGCAGAATGCGGTCTACCAGCACCTGCCCGGGTTCGACCTGCTTATTGCGAATGTAGGCCGTGCCCAGCATGTACGCAATCGCCAGATCGTCGGGATACTTCTTCGCTTCTGGCGCCAGCACGCGAATGACATCGGGGTTCTTGTTCATGCGCAGGTAGCAATCGCCGAGAACGATCACGACCTGACGATTGGACGGATCTTGAGCGTGTACTTTCTCCAGTTGCGCCGCTGCCTCGGGGATGCGTCCCATCTTGTAGTACGCCAGCGCCAGATTGAGCCGCGCGCTGGGCAATCGAGGAGACTGCTTTAATGCGACTTTGTACTCCGCAATTGCCTCTTCGTATCGCCCGAGACCCGCCAACGCTGCGCCAAGATTCGAGTGAATCGCGGTCGCCTCCGGATGAAGTTTCAGGAACTCCTGGTATTCAGGGATTGCTCCCGCGAGATCGCCAGACCTCTGCTTCTGGATCGCATCCTGTACGAGCGTCTGCGGATCGAGCGCAGGTTGTGTCTGCCCTTGGCCGAGTCCTGTGTGATTCCACAGGCTGAATAGGACGAAAGGAAGGAGAGTCGCCTTGTACATACCGCGAGAGCTGATGCCGTTCAGTTTACTAAAAAAAAAATGGGATGGCCGAAGCCATCCCACTAGTTGGTGGGGTTGCACACTAGAAATAGTACTTCACTGCCATCTCAACGATCCGGTGACCCTGTTTCTGTGTGGTGTAGCCAAATGTCGAATTGGTCTGAGTGAAAGCCCCTGTGGCGTCCTGGGTGAAGGTGAGACCGAGATTGTTCCCGTTAAACGACCACAGCGGATGGTTCATCCAGTTGTAGAAGTTGAATCGGAACTGCAGCTTCTGGCTCTCGGTAATGTTGAAGTTCTTGAACAACGCCATGTCCCAATTGAAGTATGCCGGTCCATAAATGGCCGGCAAGACAAACGGGCCGTTCTGACCGACCTGCGATGGGGCCGCGAAGCAATTTCCATTGATGTACTGATGTGCTTTCAGTCCACTTGTTGGATTGCAGGTCACAATTGGATTGAGTTGGATTTCCGTCGTGCCCAGCAGGGACTTATTGTTGAGCGCGAAGTTGGTCCCCGGAACTACCGCTTTGCCATTGTTCGCAGCCGTGCCTACATAGCTCATTCCAAAGTTTTGGTTCTGGAAGGCGCTCAGGTTCGGTCCGCTCTGGAACTGGACGATTCCGCTCACCTGCCACCCATTTACCAAGCCGCCAGCATACTTGTTGATGCCCTTAACTGTGGGCAGATCCACGGAATAAACGAAGTTGAACAGGTGTTTTCGGCTGTTGGGCAGAACACCAATGCTCTTATTTATATCGAAAATATCCGCAGCACGGCCTGAGCCGTCGTTCACCACACCCTGGGCCTTGCTGAAAGTGTAGTTTACGGCGGTGGTGTAGCGCCCCCTCGTGCGTGTCCAACCAGCCTGCAGGGCGTGGTAGTTAGCAAGGCCATTGTTGGTCGTCACATTCAGATCTGAATAACCCTGAATCGGATAGAAGTTGGCGGTATTCAGCGAGTTCGGATCTGCGCCGCCGTTGTTGGAAGACAACATCGCACCCACCGGTATGAGATTGAGGTTGTAGGTGGCGAAGCCTCCGCCCCCGGCTCCCAGACTTCCACCATTGCCGCCGCTGGAGAGATCCCGGGACCGGTTGCCGACGTAGGCGATCTCAAACAGGCTCGACCAGGGCAACTGGCGCGAAATGGTGAAGTTCCAGTTGTCCGTATAGCCCATTTTGTCATCCTTGCCGTCTACGGCGGAAGGACCCGATGGGTTAGCGCTGAAATTGACCGTGTCCAGACCGGCATTGCCAGCGGCGCCGCTCCATGGAGCCTGGCTGGTCAACGATGCAGGTAGCGGATCGACTAGGATTGGTTGACTGGTGGTATTGCTCAATGCGATCTGGCTGGCGAAGCCGGTAGTTTGGACCCCTGCCGACGCATCGAGGCCACTCGTAAACTGGCCCGTGTGGAAGTAGTAACGGCCCCATCCTCCGCGGAGAATGGTCTTGCCGTTACCCATGAGGTCGTATGCGCCGCCCAAGCGCGGCTGGTAGTACAGTGTACGCGTCGGGTAGCCAGTCAATGGTACGGAGCTGTTCTTGGCATGCCACAGGTATCCGCAGAACGTCGGCGCACCAGTACACGAAGCACCGCCGCCCGCGGTGTAGGCGTTGATATCGAAGATGGCGAATCCGTCTCCTACGCGGTCATACCACGGCTGCAAGTGACTGAACCGGAGGCCAAAGTTGAGAGTCAGCCGCTTCGTCAGCTTCCAGTCGTCCTGAGCGAAGAAATCGACTGTGTTGTAAGCAATATCGTTCAGACGATTCTTGGTAGCTTCGTTATAGTTGCTGGCGATGCCCAGAACCTCGTCAGCATAGGAGTCGCCAGTGGTGTAGAGGGGGTCACTTCCGGACACGAACTGCAAGTACCCGTTGGTATTGTTATTCGCCGGTTGGACATTGCGAATCCACTCCCAGAAGAAGCCTGCCTTGAGCGTATGCGTGCTGATCACCTTCGTGATCGTGTCACTTACGCTGGGCATGTACTTATTAGCGTACAAGCCTTGTGACGCTCCGCCAGCTTCGAAGCCGCCCGGATTGAATACCAAAGCCGCTTCACCGTTGCCGCCTGTACCTCCGAACGACGGAATCTGCGCAACGCCATTCTTGAACAGTCCCTGAACGCCGTAGCCGACATTCGTACGATCGACCGCGTTAGTACTGGAAAAAACGTTCGGGAACTTCACAAGCGTGTAGGCGACGACAGTTTCGTTAGTCATACTCGGGCTGAACACGTGGGTGAGCGATCCCGAGAGCGAGTAGGAGCGGTTTCTGCCCTCGATCGGCGTCGGATACGGAACCTGGTCCGACTGACGCCACCACAGGCCGACTGGAAAGAGTTGTGTCTCTCTCTGGTAGTTGTAGCGCACGAAAACTTTGGTGTTGTCGCTGATGTTGTAGTCTTCACGCGTGACGAACTGCGAATTGTTTTGGTTGAAGATAGCGGACTTGACGTAATTGTACCCGCCGGTGGCGTTGGGATCGGCGTTCGGCGCCGGATATAGGCTCATCAGAGCAAGCATGTTTGGGTTCATGGCCGACGTCGGAATGTTGACGTTCCATGACCCGTCCCACGTGGGTCCGCTCCCCGTGGGTGAGGCCCAGCCGTTGTTCTGGAAGGCGGTTAAGGTCGCCTGGTTCAGACACGGGAGGTAGGGGTTGTTAGGGGCTTGGGGGTTGAAGCAGTTCGTTCCCACCGGTGTTGATCCACCGCCCGTCTGGTACCCGTGGGTTGCGTCGCCGATCGTTTGCAACTCAGAAGTTGAGAAATTCCCATTCAGCATGTTTGCAGTGGGAACGGTCGAGCGCAGCAAGCCGGTGTCCAAAACCTGGTGAAAGTACTCGAACCCCGCGAAGAAGAAGAGCTTATCGTGAGTCTTGGGAACCGGACCACCGATGCTGCCGCCCGGGTAGTAGTACTTATTTGCAGGTTTTGGTGAGTTGTTGAAATTATTGAGCCAGTCGTTGGCGTTGAGTGCGTAATTCCGGGCAGAGAAAAATCCGCTGCCGTGCAATTTCTGGCCACCGGACTTGGTCACCGATGTGATAAGGATCGGTCCTTTTTGATTTTCGGCACTGAAGTTCGATGCCAGCACTCGGAACTCCTGCAAGAAATCGGAGTTGGGATTGACCGGAGTGTCGCAGTCGCAACCTGGGTCGGCGACGTGCGCGCCATCCATCGTGATGTCGAGCGAGTTGCCGGGCAGCCCGTTGTAGCTGGAAGCATTGTTCAGCGGGCTTTGGCTTCCGGCATCGCCGTTGGCGTTGATGCCTATTACTTCGCCCGAATAATTTGCCTTATTCGAAGAGCCGTTCTGAACAGCGAAGCCGGGCATGATCTTGATGTACTCGGCCGCATTGCTGCTCACCTGAGTCAGGTTTTGCAATTGCTGCTCGTCCAGCGTGTACGATTTTTCCGCTGAATCCGTTGTCACCAGCGGCGTGGTAGCCGCGCTGACCTCGATGGATTCGTTGGCAGAACCCACTACCAGCGACACATTAAGGTTGCGCTTTTCAGATCCGCCTAAACTAATGCTGGTGGCTTTGTAGGTCTGAAAACCAGCCGCCTCGACCGTCAGATTGTAGGTTCCGACCGGCACTGACGCGAATGTGTAATAGCCGTCGGCGTTCGCCGTGGTCTGGCGCTGTGAACCCGACCCCACATCGGTCAGCGTCACTTTCGCGTTAGGCACCACAGACTGCGAAGGGTCGGTCACAACCCCGGTTAGTGTTGCGAAGATTCCTTGGGACCACGCACTGCTCGAAAGAAATAGAAGCAGCAACCCAATCGACAGGAGTTTCCCTGCTCTCAACATGGCCATCCTCCGTACTTTTCAACGTCTTTCTCTAGAAAAACGTTTTTCCACGAATATTTGTTCCGAAGTCTGCTCGCGTGCTCACAAGCTTGTCAAGCGCATTCTTTTATTCGAGAACCAAACTTTTGCGAATTCCACCTGGGTGATTGTCGGAAGGAATTAGCGACGCAAAAAACACTTGTTCAAGCCACTAGCTCTGCCCACGCACGCCCACTGAACACACTGGAACACTTTCTTGGTGCGCACATTTCAGTGCTCCAGCTGAATAGAATCAAGTTTCACTCCGTGCTGATACCGTTACAAAGAAAAGTTCAATGATTCCAAGCGCTTGAAAGCAGATGTTACGTTGTGTTACACCATGTTGGGATGGTATTGAGGTGGTAACCAGCCATGTCCGATCGGGCTGAATATCTTGCACAGATCGATCGGCTTTGTGCCAGTGATGTTCTTCACGGCTCAGAGTCTCTGTGTCGTCTTCTTCGCTACCTTGCGCAAAAGGAAACCGAGACGCCGGGCGCACATGTTAAGGAATATCAGATAGCAACAGAAGTTTATGGAAGGCCTGCGGATTTTAATCCGCAAGTAGACTCCACCATTCGTGTCCAGGCAGCCCGACTCCGCAGCAAAATCAACGATTACTACTCCTCGCAAGGTTTGAATGACGCTGTCATTGTTGATCTTCCCCGCGGATCGTACTCTCTGCAGTTTCGTCCTCGTTCTCCCACGGCGCCATCAGCAGTCGCCGGCCCTCCTCCTATTGAGCCGGCAGTGCTCGAAAACTCCAGGGCTCCCGACCGAAAGTGGCTTGTAACGGTTTCTCTAATGGGATTATTGATCGTGCTGTCTCTGCTTGCGCTTGGAGTGCTGTTGCGTGATCGGAGACCGGTAGAAGCCAATTCCACCCTGGATTCTGACCCGTCTTTTCGGCCCTGCCGCGTGTTCTGGTCTCCATTTCTGAAATCCCCAGCTGAGCCGCTGGTGATTTACAGTAACGGAGCTTTCGTCGGCCGTCCGGAAACCGGGATGCGCTACTTCGATCCGGCCCGTGATGCGAAATCGCAGATTTGGGACCACTACACCGGGGTCGGCGAGGTGTTGGCGATTCACGAACTGGATGGGGTATTCGACGATTTGCACCATCGCCTGCGGGTCAAGCGAGGAAGCCTGTTCTCGCTCGACGACGCCAATAACAATGACCTGATTTTTGTTGGTTCCCCTTCTGAAAACCTGAAGCTTTCGGAATTGCCCACAACGCGTGAGTTCGCGTTTCAGCGGGTTGCAGACGGCCCTCGCAAGGGAGACCTCGCAATCGCCAACCTTCATCCCCGCACCGACGAGCCTTCGAATTTCCTCGCCAGCCCTTCCGGGGCTCCTCTGACAGAAGACTATGCGCTGGTTGCGTTGATGCCGGGTATCGATCCGACCCATTCGGTCATTGTGCTGGCGGGCACAACAACCTTCGGAACTCAGGCCGCGGTCGAGTACGTCTGCCGACGGGATTCGCTGGCGAAATTGCTGAAGCAAATGTCGGTGTCGTCCCCAGAAGAGTTGAAGCCGTTCGAGGCGGTTGTGCACGTGAAGATTGCGCTCGGAGTTCCAGTTGGCATGGAACTCGTTGCCGTGCACCCACACCACTAAGACGCGATTGCGGTTTCGTTATCGCGTGACTACGATCTCACCCGAAGCCGCAGCGGACACATCAGCCATGACACTGGAAGTCCCCTCATCGAATCGCCAGCCTAGTGCTGGTTTCCCATCTACCTGAACGCCTTTGGGCTTTGACGAGATGCCATACAGCGTTACGTTCATCGTGTTCCACCAAGCTTTATACTGCGCATGCGCCGTGGAAAACTTGAATGCCACGCTCTCTGGGCGCGAATCGCAGGTGAACTGCATGCGCAAGAAGTCTCCTCGCTGATACGCCAAGGTGTTGCCATCATCCTGATACAACGATCCCTGGCAATCTTTACCCGGATAGACCCGTATCTGCAGCGGCCCCTTTGGTAGCTCGCTGGTTGACTGGACCACCGGCTGTTCTGTCACAATCGCTCCAGCACGCACGAAAACCGGAAGCGCATCCAGCGGGGGATCAAGGCTCAGCGACGTTCCACTCACCATTTTGCCGGTCCAGAAGTCATACCAGCCCCCCTTTGGAAAAGTCACGTCATATGGCCCAACCTTCTCATCCACTTTCGGAGCCACCAGCAGGTCGTCACCGAACATGAATTCCGTCTCGTTGGTCTGCAGCGTTTCTTCAGCGGGATATCCCAGGAACATTGGGCGCATCAGCGGTAGGCCCGTGTGCGAACTGGCCTCTAGATTGGTGTAGATATACGGCAGCAGCTTGTAGCGCAGCTCGATGTATTTCCTTCGGATCGCTTCGTGTTGCGGCCCATCTACCCAGGGCTCGCGATTTCGGCTGCCTTTCGTGCCATGGTTGCGATAAACCGGGTTGAAAACCCCCAACTCGATCCAGCGCGTCAACAGTTCCGGCGTCGGACTCCCGGCAAATCCTCCGATATCGTCTCCCACGAACGTGTAGCCGGAAAGCCCCAGGTTCAGCAGTTGCGGGATAGAAATCCGCATGTGATTCCAGGTGCTGCTATTGTCCCCCGTCCACGTCGCTGCGTACCGCTGCGTTCCTGCGTACGCCGCACGCGTCAGCACAAATGGACGCACATTCGGCTTCAACCGCAGTAGGCCTTCATAAGTTGCGCGCGCATTCTGCATGCCGAAAACATTGTGGATCTCGCGATGATCGGTCTTGCGTCCCTCCACCGAGTGCACCGTGTCCAGCGGCATGGTCTTATCTGTACGCTCGAACACCGACGGCTCATTCATATCGTTCCAGAAGCCGCGCACGCCCAATCGCACGAAGTCGCTGTACAGCGTTCCCCACCATTTCCGCACTTCTTCGCGCGTGAAATCAGGAAACACGCTGTCTCCGGGCCATACTTTGCCCACAAAAACCGACCCATCGGGATTCTTCACGAAATAGTCGCCCTTTATACCTTCGTCGTAAGGCTTGTAGCCCGGCAGCTTCGCGATGTGGAGGTCGGTGATTGCAATGACGTTGAATCCCTGCGCCTTGAGGTCCTGGATCATCTTCTCGAACGTTGGAAACTTTTTTCGATCAATGGTGAATGGCCGGTTGTTGTCCTGATAATCGATGTCCAGATAGATCACATCGGCGGGAATTTTGCGTTTGCGAAACTCGCTGGCAACTTCCCGCACCCGCGACTCGGGATAATAGCTGTAACGGCACTGCTGATAACCGACTGCAAACAACGGCGGCAGCGGCTCGCGTCCGACTAACGCGGTGAAGTCCTCGACCACCTTCTTGGGATCCGGCCCATAAAAGAAGTAGTAGTCGAGTTCTCCGCCATCCGAGCCGAACGAGTACGAATCGCGCGACTCTTTTCCAAAATCAAAGCTAGTGCGATAAGTGTTATCCAGGAAGATGCCGTACGCCGCGCCCTTGCGCATCCCTATGAAGAACGGGATGTCTTTGTACAGAGGGTCTGTCGACTCCTGCCAGCCAAACGCATCGGTGTTCCACATCGTGAACGCGAGATTGCGGTGGTCCAATGGCCCGCTCTTATCGCCCAAGCCGAAGTAGTGCTCATCCTCGGGCATGGACTTCCATGCCCGAAACTCTCTCCCGTTAAATGCAACTGGATATCCAGGCGGGTCCTGCGAAATCACCTCGCCCTTTGGATCGAGAAACACCACGCGAAGCGGGGACCGCATAATCCTTGCTCGCACACCGCCCGCATCCAGCGTTACTGCATCTGCAGACTGGTCTACATGCACCTGCGTCGTCTCCGAAAATCCTCTCGGAACGACCGCGAATGAATGATCCGGCGAGAATTCCCCCTTCGCTGCATAGCGCAACCGGACTACATTTGGCGAAATGGCGGTTACCCGCACGTGCACAGGGCCGGCAGTCAACTCGATTCCCTGCTGGATCGACTGCACATTCGACACGTCTGCAACCGGCTGCCAGCCATCTACCGCCGCCAGGTTGATCGAGCACAGCAGGAACGAGAGCACTAAAGGCGTTTTCAGATTGTGCATGGTTTTGGGAGTTCAGACCGCGACGAAGTAGCCCTGATAATAGCGCACAATACTCACGGCTAAGCAACCGAATGTGATTGCCAATAAAAAATTCGCGCAGCAAAGAAGGAGGAGAGAGAACCGCTTTACGGCTGCGGCACCAGTTCCTCTTCGTGAGTGACTCGCTTGGCCATCATCTCATTCAGCTTTGAGATGACTTGAAACGCGTCCGCCACATAAAGGACGTCTGCTTTGCCACGGGCCCAACCGCAGTTCGGATCGAGATTCACCGCCCGGCGTTCATTGATGAACCGCCAACCCACAACGTGTGGCTCCTCGCCATGGCAGCATGTGGAAAGGCCTTTTGGATGACGCGGAGTTGCGCCTGTCTGCCCGACCTGGTTCAGATGGGTCATGAACCCCAGCACCGCCTGGTTCTCTCCACTCTGATCTACCAGCGACTTGCTTCCACCGAGCGATGCGCCCGAGTTGCGCAGGAATTCCAGGATAGTCGTCTCCGCCTCTGGCAAATGGGTTTTACCGTCCGCTTGTTTTTTGCACCAGCCCGCACCCGCAACGAAAAGGAGCTTTGCGTCGGGACGAATCGTCTGCGTGCTGCTGCTCGGCGTCCGCATCTCGCAAAATGTGGTTCGCCTCGCATTCGCAGGCTGATCTACGTTCAGTAGTTGAATTTCAGCGGCCCCTGCCGCTCCAGTCCACGCCACATGACAACCAGAGTCGAGCACCAGGAACCACGGCCGCGCTTCCCGTTGGATTAGGGCCTCCATCCTCTGGCGATACAACCACCGCTTGGCGACGACCGCGCCTTCGTTCATTTCTACTGAGGTGATGTGCGTGTCGATGTGAGCATTCAGTCGCTGCGCCGCTCCCGCCATCGCACGCGTGAAGCGCGATGTCCCTGGAGCGATCACAAGTTGGGGCGTTGTCGCCCTACAAATCGCTTCGATGGCCGCTGCGTCGCTCGCATATCGCGGATATTCGAATTCTGGGCCTGCCACGGCGAGAATGGCTGCACCACTTGCCGCCAGACTATCTGCCACGGATTGCACCTCGCGGCCAATCAAACCAATTGCCAGCGTGCCTCCACACTGCTGAGCAAGATCGATTGCCGCCCCCAACACTTCACACGCAACTTTCGGGAGCGTCTTTCCCGATTCATCGACATGCGCCAGAAATAGGATTCGATTTTCCATGCTTCCTTTTGTCTATGGAAGCACGGGCGTCCTCGCCCGTGCAGTTCAGTAACTGTAAGTGTGATCTACCCGCTCTATTCTTTCCCAATCCACTCCAAGAGTTCCGCCGCCACCTGTTCCGCCGAAAGGTCCTTCACCACGCGCGTCTGCCGCTGCTGCTTTGGCAGAGCCACGCTCATGTAACACAGTCCGTCTTGCGACAATGTGCCCGGTTTTGCCTTCTGCAATGCCGGCATGATGGTGCGCATGTTCGCCATTCCGATCTGCGGATTGTTTTTGGGTTCCGGCAAATTCCCCGTGGCCCAAGCCAGCAACGCCGGCGGCCCCTGACATTTCGAACCATGTGCCTTCCACCTTCAATCCGTTCCAAAATTTCAAACGAACCATCAGCCTGCACGCTCAACTGATCCACACCCTGGAACTGGTCCACGATCCCGAGTTGCTCCGCGACCAATTGCATGGTCACGCCTGCGCCTCGCGATGCCGACTCCCAGCCGCCAAAGAGCAGCAGCCGCGAGCGGTCCAGGCCAGGGATCAGCTGAATCGCGCTCACAAGGATCTCCGCCACGGCATGGGCATCTGCAAACCCATTCGCTTGCGCGTCAATCGGAACCAGTTCGAAACTCGCCTTTTGTGCGACGTTCATCATCACTTGCTGCAGCTTCGCCTTCGGTGCCGCACTCACCAGCCACACCTTGCTGCCACTCACCTTCGCCGCCAGATTTGCCGCTTCATACAACGCGTGCCCCGCCCACGGATCCAGCACTGCGGGAAGCATCATTTCGTTCTTCAGCGCCGGCCCAGCCGGTCCCGAGATCGGTTCCAGTGTTTGCAATGGGTCCGGCACAATTCCGGCACAAACCACAATGTGATAGCTGTTGGTCATAGGTTGTGAGGTTTCAAGGTTTCAAGGTTTCAAGATTTCAGGGTTTCAAGTTTCAAAGTTTCGAATTTCAAAAAGACTGCGGTTCACGCTCGGGATGACGCCCCTAATGATTGGTCTCGAAACTTGAAACTCGAAACTTTCAATTCAACGCCGAATGCAACCCTCCCGCACCCGCCTTGAACTCGATATTCCCGCTCGGGCAGTTCCACAGGCACGCGCCGCAGTAGACACACTTCTCGCGGTCGAACGCCGGCACGCCATTTTCCCCCCGCGTGATCGCCTGTCCCGAGCACATCTCCACGCACAATTTCGGTTCGCAGTCTTTGCACAACGCGGGACGCGCGAATATCACGTGATTGGCATAGCCGGGAGGCGCCTGCACGCTGCCACCCAGCAACAGCGCGTCCTGATGCGAGATCAGCAGTCGCCCATCGCACTGAATCGGCGGCCACCCGAACCGGTCCATAATGCGGTCGTGCAGCGGGGCTCCAGATGCCGCGCACTCCTTCTGGATTTGCTGCAATTCCTCCGGTGAGATGCGCCCTGCACACCGTTCACCTAACGAACTCAGGCGTCCCTGCCGCTTCCTCGCCGGAAACGCAATCACTCCACGCGTGAACCCGGCGAGCGCCATGCCGATCATTCCCCGCAACACACCGTACTGAAATCCGTTTCGCGAGTTCGCTGCGACGTTCGCCTCGTGCTCCACCCAGCTCTCCCGACGCCGCCTCACATAACTTCGCTCGAGATTCTTTCGTGTGAACGCCTTCTTCTGTTCAATCAACTCGAGCACCGCTTCACCGAGCTGAGCTCCAGTCGTCCACGCTTCATCCACGCCAGAACCCGCGAGAACGTTCGTGCTGCCCGAACCTTCTCCGATCCGAACATATCCATCGCCCGCGAGAAATGGCTCGCCATGCCGGCCTGACTCCTGCAGAGACTTGGCGCCCCAGGACTTCAGGGTTCCACCTTGCAAATGCTTGCATAAATAAGGATGTTGAATGAAATGCTGCAAATACCGGTAGGCCGTCCGCACGGGACTGCGGAACCATGAAGGAATGAAGATTCCCACCGACGCCAGCCGCTCTGGATGCACATACAAGAACCCGAATATCTCTGGCTCGGGAAATCCAATGGTGTGCAGCACAGCTCCAGGCTCGAGGTCGCAATCTTCTCGAAGTTCGACCACCATCTTCATGCCGAGCGCCCACTCTCTGTGTGCATGCCCCATAGGCAGCCCAAAGTGGCGATCCAGATGTTGCCCCACGGCTCCCACAGGACCATCGGCAACAACGGTCAGCCCCGCATGAATATCCATGCCGAGCGTCAAACCTTCCCCGTGTTTGCCATCGGGGGCCATGCCTTGGTCGACGAGGCGAATCCCGTTAACCTGATCGCCCTTGAACAATGGTTCGCTTACCGGCATGCCCGGCCAGATTTGGACGGTACCCGTGCCTGCGATCTGGTCGCTGACCCACTGATTGAATTGCCCGAGCGAGAGAATCATCCCTCCATGCTTATTCATGAACGAAGGGATGAATGGCGCTTCGACGGCGCTGTCGCGCAGCCCCACACCGGCGCCGAGGATCTTGAGCAACCCGTCAACGGCTCGAATTCCCAGCGATCTTCGGCTTGCGCCAACAGGATCGAGCAGATAAACCAACTTCTCGCTGCGCACCGGCACAGCCATGGGGATCTGCGACAGATCAGTTTCCGGAAAGCTCGCGCGAATCCCCCGCGCTTTCGTCACTGCGCCAGAAACACCGAATCCCAGTCCGTCCGCGCGCTCATAGCAGATCACCTGCAACGGCATGCCATGCGCGACATTGCTTTCGAAACGTGGTGAGCCGTCCTCGTTCAACAGATTGCGCGAGAGCGTGTAGAGGAACCCCGCCATCGCTGGCCCGAAGCCCACTCCTGCGATGTCGACCGACATCTGCTGTCGCTCGGTGTGTGCCAACATTTCTGGATGAGCAAGACTCATGCGGGATAGTCCAACGCTTCCGGAATCATGATCTTCGAGATGGCTTCCGCCGCTCTGTCTTTCGCCAGCCGTGCTCCCGTCAAGCATCCATCAAGCTTCGTGTGCAGGGTTAAAAATGGCCGCTCCCGATCGCACTTCGCACACGGCCCAGCCTTCTGCGGATGCGAACCATCGTTATTAATGACGTCGAAGGCATATGAACCCACACCCGGCATGATGCTCTCGATTGCTTCGAGTTCATCTTCGTGCCAGCAGCCGCGCGCGCCTTCCTCATCCCACGCCGGATGCCGGTTGTATCCGAACACCAACTCTGCGCAGATTCGCGCCACCTCACCACTTGCCCGCGCCGTTTGCACGTGGCTCAGATCGCTGAGGAAATTCACCAGCCCATTCAGCCCTTCCGAGACTGCAGGATCCTGCGCGCCCTGCTCTTCGAGTCGAAGCACATCCAGGATTTGGCATCGCGCCGCTATCAGCCAGCACAGCGCGTCTGCCAGCGGGAACGTCACTCCCTGGCGCGCGCTTTGATACAGCTTGCTTCCATCCGCGTCTTTCCCGTGCTGCAGATGATCCAGCGTCCACATCCACATGCTCATCGCCGTCGCCAACGCGCATGCGCCGGTGCCCGGATGGTCCGACGCGATCGTCCGCATTTCTCGAATCCAACTGCGCATCTGAGACAGGAACAACGGGTTTGTCATCGTGATCGAAAGCTGCCGACGCTGCACCGCTTCCGGCCCTTCGTACGTCGCCTCGAGTTGCGCATCCATCCACTTATTACCGAGGAACCCTGGGCAATCTTCCGTGATCCCATAACCACCCATCAGGCTGACCGCTTCGCGCATCATCTGGGCGCCCCAGCCGGTGTTCCATAACTTCGCCGCCGGACAGAGGACGTCTGCCAGCGAATCCAGCATCGAAAAGCGCAACGGCAGGTCAGAATGCACTTGTTCGCGTCGAGGATCCTTTGCCGGCAAGCTCAGCAACTCAGCCGCGCGCTCCGACGCTTCACGCACAAATTTCGACCGCGCCTTCGCCCCGCTCACTCCTTCAGACACGCAGAGCTGTTCGAACTCCTTTTCCAGCGGATCAAGTTCATCGAATGCCCGTGCTGCTGCAAACGCCAGTGACGCGCTCGCCTCACCCGTCGCCCAGACGTCTACTAACCGGTGTAAGGCGTCCTGCCGCGCCTGCAGCCCAAGTTCATAGCGCACCGATCCCGGTGTGGCGGTTTCTGCGCCGCGGAACCTGCCACGCTGATAGCGAATCACCGGCTCGACCGCCGACAGCAACTTTGCCGACGTCATCACGCCCACTGTCACTCGGGTACGGCGAAATACTGCTTCAATCACCTCGCTATGGCTGTAGCGCGGAACAATGACGCCGTCCTGCAGGTCGTAACCGCCGACGATCCTGCTCGCCGGAACCTGCAAATTGAATATCGGGTCTCCCGTCGACGACAACTGGTGCACCATCTTCTTTGTCGGTGTGCCCCGGTCGAAGATCCCCGGATCACCTTCTTCGAGAATCACCATGCAGCTGCCGTTGATTCGCTCGTCATCCGAATCCACTGCAGCCGTCACGAAGTTGGCGAATCCGATATTGGTGATGAAGCGCCCGCGCTTCTCCACCTGCAGCAGGGGCTCCTCGCCCGCATTCCACTCGGCAACGCGCACCTTACCGTTGAGCATGCCCGTATCGACACCTACATATGGGATCGGCTCGGTCAGGCAAAATGCCCCTCGCAGCGGCTTGCGATCCTCTCCCGGTTTGGTCGGAGCCGCCAGCCTCATGTAATGCTGCTGTTGTTCAGGAGTTCCGCGCTCATGGATGGGGGCCAGCGCGAGACACCCCGCCAAACTCGCAGTCGCAGCTCCGCCATCCACCCACGCCAGTTCGAAGGCAACCAGCGCCAGTGCAAGATTCTTCGGCCCGGCAAACAAGCCGCCTTCTTCCGGATCCATGAAAACCGCCGTGATACCAGAAGAGTCGAACGCCTCCAGCAACTCCGCCTTCCCGGCGGTCCACTCGTGAGAATTCCTTCCTCCCTGCGCGACGAGCCTGGCGACCGGCCCGCGCGCGACGGACCGCGCCGATTGCACCAGCATCTGCAGGTCAAATCGGTCTGCGAATCCCCACTGCACCTGGCGGGCAGCGTCGGAAGGCAAGGTGCGTAGTGTCTCTCGCTCAGTCAGAATCGCAGTTGCCATAGATCCTCCAGTTCGCCGGGAACGAATGTTTTTCCGATTCTGCTGTGCAAGACGCCGGACGGCTGTGACCGCGGTCACATTCCCCTATGATCCTGATCGCCAATGGGTTCGGCCGATGCTGGCGTTCGGTGAGTTGGCCCTTTCCACAGATCGAACACTATCCCGTGAACACCAAACCAGCCAGTTCTTTAGGTTTTACCCCCCCAAAATGGCTATAGAAGCCCCTTCAGAAGCGGATATTGATAGGGCCACCTTCATAGGTCAGTGTGGTGATACAGAGGCACGCCCGCCGGAAGTCCTTTCTGACCCTTCGACGACGGATGTTCATGCGAGCCTTCCGGCGGGATTGGCAATTTCGGATTAGTGCTGACCGAGGTCAGCGGATGAGCGCGCTCATTTTGCGTACCGCTGCGGGCATCTGTTCTGCACTTGTGCTTCCGAAGCCAAGGATGAAGCCGGGCCGCTGCGGCTTCGTCAGATAAGAAGAGGAGAGCGGCACCAGCCACAGATTCTCGTCTGCGGCCCGCAAAGCAATCTCGCGATCGCGAATCCCGGTCAGCGCCATGGACAAATGCATTCCGGCCTGCCCGCCCGTGACCTCCGCCTCGCTGCCGAATTCTTTGCGTATGCTTTCGATCAACGCGCTACGCCGCTCGCCGTACACCACTCGCATTCTCCGGATATGTCGCGAGAAGTGGCCCTCGCCGATGAAATCTGCGAGCACCGCCTGAAAGAAGTGGGACGGTCCGATGTCCATGGATAGCCGCACTGCATGGAAGGCCTCCACCAGGTCCACCGGAAGAACGATGTATCCCAGGCGCAGCGACGGAAACATCACTTTGCTGAAAGTTCCGATGTAAATTACCCGAGCATGGTGATCGAGTCCCTGTAATGAAGCGATCGGCATGCTTTCGTACCGGTATTCGCTGTCGTAGTCGTCCTCGATGATCCACGAGCCCGCCTGCTCCGCCCACGCAAGCAACTGCAATCGTCGCGAAGCGCTCATGGTGACGCCTAGCGGATATTGATGCGAGGGCGTCACCAATGCAGCTCGCGCCTGTCGTGCCGAGCGTATTCCCGCCGCAACATTTAATCCTTCGTGATCTACCGGGACCGGAACCACTTTGCAGCCGTGAAATCCGAACACGCGGTATGCGAACCGGTAGCCCGGGTCTTCCATCCACACCGAATCTCCGGGGTCGAGCAGGACGCGCGTCGTAATCTCGAGCGCCTGCTGCGAACCGCTCACGATCATGATCTGCTCATCCTCGCAGCGCACCCCTCTCGCAGTCCGAACGTAATTCGCGATCGCAGTGCGCAGCTTCCTGAGCCCGAGTGGATCGCCGTAGTCCATCGACTTCGCATAACTGTGCCGGCTCTGCCGCGTGATCAGCCGGTTCCACACCGGAAATGGAAAATGCTCAAATGCGACTTGGCTCACTCCGAAGGGGCCCCAGCCGCGGCGCCACGGTACGTTCTTGTCAACGGAGGTTGTCCTCTTGGAGATCCGGCGTGCTTCGGGCTTGGACTTCTCTGGACGCGCGCTTCGCACATGCGGTGCAGGAGTCTGGTCTGGCAGCGATCGCGAGACCACCGTGCCCGATCCCACGCGGCTCTCGAAATATCCTTCCGCGAGAAGCTGCGAATACGCGTTCAGAATTGGTATGCGCGAAATACCCAGCTCATCCGCCAGCATGCGAGTGGAAGGCACACGTTGCCCTGGCCGCAGCGTTCGGCCCACAATCGCGCCGCGGTACGCGTCGTAAATCTGCTGATAGAGCGCGTCTGCAGACTTCCTGTCGACCGAGATGACGGGGATAATTCCGGAGGGTACTCGTTTCACGTTGGAAGGCGATCATAATGGTCATATGGAAACGTCGTCAAGCAGCAGCTGAGCCGACTATTTTGATGCGGACATTCGCCTGGCATTTCCTGTACGTACCTCAAATGTCCCGTGATAAAACAGTCCGCAGAGTTTCCACTGCGAACCAAGTAGTAGAATCCAACCCAATGGCTGAAGTTCTCGATTCGCAAACGCGCAAAGCTTTCGCCGACCGTCTTCGCTACTACAACGAACTTGGTATTTACGATTTTTACCGTCGTGCACCGCACGATATTCCTTCCGCAGTTGCTGTGGAACAAAATATTCCCGAACTCACGGAGACCGCTCCTCAAATGCCCAGAGCCGCAATCGCAGCACCGCCAGCCGTAGACCGTCCCGCCGCTCTCCGCATGATCCGCGAAGAAATTGGCGACTGCACCCGCTGTCGCCTTCACAAGCAAGGACGGAAGCAAATTGTCTTTGGGGTCGGAAATCCGAATGCCGAACTGATGTTCATCGGCGAAGCTCCCGGAGCAGATGAAGACGAACAGGGCGAGCCTTTCGTCGGCCGCGCGGGCCAACTCCTGAACAACATGATCAAGGCGATGGGCCTGCAGCGCGAGGACGTTTATATCGCAAATATCATCAAGTGCCGTCCGCCGGGCAATCGCACGCCTGAGCGCGATGAATGTGAAACCTGCTCGCCGTTTCTCATGCAGCAGATCAAAGTAATTTCACCAAAAGCAATTGTGGCGCTCGGTGCCGTCGCCGCGAAGACTCTTCTTGCGGTAAATGCTCCCATGTCGGAGCTCCGCGGCCACTGGTATGACTTTCGCGGCACCAAGCTGGCGGTAACCTATCACCCCGCGTTTCTGTTGCGGGATCCGCGGCAGAAGAAAGAAACGTGGAAAGACCTGCAAATGGTGATGAAAGAGCTTGGCCTCAAAGCCCCCGAGAAAGTGTCAGAGTAACTAGGCAACCTCGCCCCAACCACATTCCCGTTGACGGCTCCTTTCACTGAGGCGTATTGTTGCGCCAATTCCCCACGCAGATTCATGCATTTCAAAACGGGAGGTCCAGTTGCACTGCACAAAATGTGGCGCCCCGATTTCTCCTGCTACTCAGTTCTGTTCGAATTGTGGCAATCCCGTGCAACAACCGCTCACGCCCGTAGCTGGTTCGAGCGCGATACCGCCAGCATACGTCGGCACGCCTCAGACTAGCGGCAAGGCGATCGGCAGCCTGATTTGCGGGATCGTGAACATCTTTCCATTGTTCATCGTCGCCATAATTCTTGGTCACCTGGCGCTCTCGGATATCAAGAAAAGCGCCGGACGCGTGGGTGGACGCGGGCTCGCGATTGCAGGTCTCGTCCTCGGTTATTTGGGAGTTGTATTCATCCCGATCATTCTGATCATCGCTGCTATCGCTATTCCCAATTTGCTGCGGGCAAAAATGGCTGCCAACGAAGCCTTGGCGGCAACCTCGGTTCGAACCCTGTATCAGGCAGAGGTCGCCTACAGCCAGACACATGCTGATGTTGGATTCACATGCAATCTCTCCGACCTCTCTTCTGCGGGGCTGATCGATAACAGGTTAGCTGCAGGCGAGCGCAGCGGATACAGACTCGATCTGCAGAATTGTGCCGCCGAAGCTGATTCCGGGCCAGCCACGAAGATCCAGATCGTCGCCGCACCCGTGCGAAGAAACCAGACCGGTGTTCGTGCCTTTTGTACGGACGAAGGAGGAGTGATTCGAGTTGATGCGAGTGGCTCGGTAGAGGAATGCGTAGCCGGCGGGGCGACGTCGGAGTAAGAGTCTGGTCGCCGAGCTTGCTCGATCTGAACGGTGGTACTATCCCGTACCGAGTATGAAAACCTGTCGGTACTTTGCCCCGGTCCTCGCCCTGGTTCTGCTGAGCGGCGCTATCCACGCGCAATCATCATCTCCGCACGTCATCGTTCTGCACGCGGCGCGGCTTCTGGATGTCGAAACTGGCCGCATGATCACCCCCGGCGAGGTTCTGGTTCGCGGGGATCGTATTGCAGAAGTTGGCCCGTCAGTGAAGCGGCCAGCCGGAGCTGAGGTCGTCGATCTCGGCGACCGCACTCTCCTTCCGGGGCTGATCGACGCCCACATTCATCTTTTCCTCCATCCCGGCGCAGAGGACCTTCAAACAGTGGAAGAATCCGTGCCGCAGCGCACCATCATCGCCACCGTCGCTGCGCGCGACGATCTGATGGCGGGCTTCACTGCGGAGCGTGACATGGGCACCGAGGGCGCCGGGCCAGCCGACACTGCCGTGCGCGATGCCATCGATGGCGGCGAGATTCCCGGACCACGCCTGCGCATCAGCGGCAATGCCATAAACACCCTCGGCGGCCACGAGGACGCAATCGGCTACAACCCCGCACAGCACGTGCTTCCTAATGCCGATTACGCCAACAACGCGCAGCAACTCATCGAGGTCATGCGCGAACAATTTAAAGAAGGCGCGGACTTCACCAAGATCTACGAAACTGGCCCCGACACAATTCGTGACGGGCAGCTTTCCACTCCCTATCAGTATTCGGAAGCGGAACTTGCCGCTGCGGTTCACGAAGCTGCACGCATGGGGAAACGCGTAGCCGTTCACGCCACGGGCGAGCCCGGAACTCTGTATGCTGCACAGGCCGGAGTGGCGTCGATTGACCACGCCTACCATCTTGGCGATGAAACCATGCGGCTCATGCATGAGAAGGGCATCTTTGCAGTCCCGACGTTTACGATTTCTGAATACTTCATGTCTCACCCTTTAAGGCCGGGAACCGAGCAACACGAAAAAGACCTGCTCGATCTGCACGCGCGCGAGTTTCGCAAGCAGCTTGCGGCGGGAGTGCCCATGGCGGTAGGCTCCGACGTTGGCCCATTCCCTCACGGAACACAGGCCAGGGAACTCGAGTTGATGGTGAAGTACGGCATGACGCCGCTAGCAGTTTTGCAGGCTGACCTCATCAATGGCGCCAAGCTGCTCGATTGGGAAGGCCAGATCGGGCAACTCAAAGCTGGATATTTCGCAGATGTCATTGCGGTCTCGGGTAATCCGTTGAATGACATCAGCGTGCTGAAGAAAGTCGAATTTGTAATGAAAAGCGGAGTGGTCTATAAGCGGCCATAGTGACGCCCCTAGCTCTTGAACAGCGGCGGCCAGGCCTGCGACACGCCGCGGAACATGCTTACCGCCGTTTCCAATCGCTTCGTGCCGTCGTGGATTGCAATTCGGTGCGGGCTCGTGTCGTCTCCGTATCCTTCCCATAGCGAGACCGCCGCATACGCCCCATCTTTTTTCAGGATGTAATAAACCATGTCGACATATTGCAGGCGTTCTTTATCTCCGTTGTAGTTGTGCACGATGCGTTGCAGCGTGTCCATGCCGGCATCGAGCGGCGACATGCCGCGGCGCATGTTCTCGATGATCGTGTGCGCCCCCGCAACCTTTATGTTCTCTTCGCCGCTGCCTGTGGCGCCAGCAGACCCAACGTCCTGATCGGTGTAGCAGCCAGCGCTAATGATGGGTGAATCACCAACGCGACCGGGAATTTTCCACGCGAGGCCGCTCGTCGTCGTGCATCCCGACATCTCACCCTTCGCGTTCAAGGCCGAACAGTGAATCGTACCCGTCGGAGGGAAAATCACGCTGCGAATCGCGTCCATCTGTTCTTCTCGCGGAATGCCGATCGCGACAGCTATCGTCTTCATCCGGTCCATTCGTTCCTGCCATTCGTCCGTGTGTGCATGTACCCGCAAGCGCGTGCGCCAATCGGGACTCGACAGCGATGCCCCCCACCAGTCCGAATGCGTTTCCTTCCACAGCAGCCATTCCTTTCTCGACTTGTCGGTCAGCAGGTTTTCTCGAGGAAACCCTTGCGCGACAGCAAATTTCTCCGCACCTTCTCCGACCAACATCACGTGGCCGGTATGCAGCCGCACCGTGTTTGCAAGTAACGAGGCATTCTTGATATTCCGCACCGCCCCAACGGATCCCGCGGTGCGCGTTGGACCATGCATGCAGCACGCATCGAGTTCGACGACCCCCTCCTCGTTTGGATGGCCACCTAGTCCCACGCTCTCGTCATTCGGATCATCCTCCGGCCCTTGCACAACTTTCAGTGCTGCATCGAGCGTATCTCCGCCTCCAGAGAGCAACGTGTACGCCTCGTCCAGATACTTGAAACCGTTCGCGGCAGAGATAATTACCGGGAGCTTCGCCTTGCCGCTCCCCCGGGCAGGGGCTGTGTCTGCTTTTGCAGAACCTGGCACGGACAGAGAAGCCGCTCCCAGCAGTGCAGAGTGAACGAAATCACGGCGAGAAATGGCCATGGAATGACTCTCCTAGCACGAGAGTTATATCACTTTACGAAAGTAGTCTTCGCAGGCGGCGCTGAATCAAAACATGAGAAGGTAATTGCCGCTGCGACTAATGGCCGCCGCTGCGATCGGGGCTGCAAATCATAGCAAATAGTGATAAGTGCCTAACCATAGTTTCTACGGCCGGCATTTCCGCGCCTGCACAGTGGGAAGCAGCCGTATCACCCTTGCCCTAGATCGCCAATTTTGAACTGGCGATAGCGCCCCGATCTGCAAAGAGGATGCTCGAAGCATTCATGAGGTACTGCTCGTCGCTAAGTCTCTCAATCAATTCATCAGGGAAGGGGCATATTTCGCTCTGCAGGTACGCGGCCAGCTCGCGATAGATTTCCCGCCGCGCGTACGTTGCGAGTTCGTTGCGACGGCGTAGTGCGTCCTGAATTAGAGCGGCGAGTTCCGGAGTTGCCGCTCGGCGAAGCTGCATCGCGATCGTGGGATACTCGGTAAAAGAGTTGTACTTCTGCCGCGCCCAGAATTCCTCGTCCGGCAGGGATAGCGGTGTTTGCCGCGTAACCAGCGTTCCTGCCACTCGGTCACCAAAACGCTGCATCAGCGGACTGCTCAGCACCGAAATTCCTCCAACCAGGTACGCAAACGGCAAGGCATCAAAAACACGCATGAGATTCCGCACCCACGCCTGTTCGATTCGTAGGGGAAGTCCGTCCTGATCAATCACGCGCAGATGAAATAGACGTTTACCGATTGTCTGACCATTCCAATAACCTTCGAGCAGCGCGCTATAAGCGAACCCAATTGCGAATTCCGCCAGGGTGATCACCATGACGCCGAATCCTGGCGCTTTGGCGAAAACCCAATAAACCAGCAGCCCGATTCCGTTCACCGTTCCGAGGACAATCACGATGTCGAGCAACATGGCATAAAGGCGGGGCGCCGGGCCGGCGAGGGGCAAGCGAAAAAGTACACCTTCTGACGTTGCGATGGTCAGTTCGGAGGTCGTTGCCGCGCGAGTGGATTGAGTAATCGTCATCCGTTCTCCGTAGCAAGGCCACTGCGCGTCACCCGAGCGGACTCAGTTCGCCCGATCAGTAAGAGATACAGCGTCAGCAGCACGAGTTCCGCTAAGCCGACTCCAACTTTGAATCCATATGGCAGAACAGGGGCGTGATGCTGCGAGAAAAAGGCTTCCATGAATCCGGCCCACACCAGCATCATCGCCAGTCCAGCGACCAGGATTAACCACTCGCGCATCGAGTCACGAACGTTACGATCTTCACGACGATGCAGCAGCAAACGCGCCAGGTAAAAACCCGCTTGGCCGGCAATCAAGATAGATGGAATCTCGAACACGCCGTGTGGTAACAGCCACGCCGACATAAATAACCCGAAGCCTTGTTGGGTGTAACGCACAGCTACGGCCCCGAGTAGTACGCCGTTTTCGAAGAGGAGAAGTGCCGTACCGACACCAAAGGTTACGCCGAGGGCTGCGGCAAGCAGCGCGACCTGGATGTTGTGCCGGATCAGCTGTGCCGAGAACTCTGCCTCGATTTGTGCCGAGTTCGAGTGGCGGGCTTGTCCTTGCTCCTCCTCATGTACTCGCTCACCTGGGTTGCGCAGGTAGTTGGCCGGGAGCAACACGTCGACAGAAGCGGGATCGTAGCGCACCGCAAGTGCGCCCAGCGTACAGCCTGAAATGGTAACCAGAGCGGCCATTGCAAAATAGCGGGACTGGCGGCGAAACGATTCCGGGAACGCCGTGAAAATTCTCAGCCAGCGGCGTGGCTGCCACAGTTGGGAGCGCGTCGGCGGGGTGTAATGCAACTCCGCATAAGCTCTGGCGACGAGTCGTTCAAGATACTGTCTTAAGTCGGGTGCCAACGCGCCATGGGTGACGCGATTCAAATCGGCAGAGGCTTGGGCGTAAAGCTGTTGCAATTGTTCCGCCTCAGCTGAATCCAATCGGCGGTCCGGCCGGCTTTCGAGCGCAGAAAGAAGGGATTCAAGATCTTTCCAGCGCGGCTGCGCTTGTGCGCGAAATCGCTCAAGATTCAATATCACAACCGCTGCTCCCGCTTGCTTTCCAGATATCCTTCCACGGCCGTTCGCAAGAATGTTTCCGCAGGAACGTAGCGAAGCTGAACGTTCAATTGGCGCAACTGCCGGCTCAAAGCGCCAAGGCGCTGGTTTTCTTTTTCCCCCGCCAGCGCGGCATAGACATCCTGCTCGGTGTGCAACTGCTCAGCTGGGGAAAATGCGGGTCGAGCATGGCTCGGCAAGATGCTCGCCATTAGAACGGCGTGCGACGAACGTACCAGGCCAATTCCGCGGCGCAACGAGTCTGAAACCGAGCGTTCCGTCAGGTCTGCCAGCAAGAGCAGATAGGCACGTCGCCGCAACCGTACCCGAATTTCTCCAAACAGCGCGTCGTAGTCTGCAGTTGTCGGCAGGGGCTCGATATTCAAGAGCCGCTCTCGAAACTGGTGAAACTGCGATTGACCGGCGCCGGCCCGTAGCCAGGACTTCGGCTCATCGGCGTAGGTGACAAGACCGAAGTCATCACCAAGTTCAAGTGCCACGGTTGCGCCCACCAGCGCTGTCTCCATCGCGAGATCCAGCAGACGTCGTGGCGTGCCTTTTTGTGAGCTCTTACCCTCAGGATCTGAGCTTGGATCGACAGCAAGCCCGGACGCGCGAGATTGGTCCACCACGAAATATACTTCCTGCTTCTGCTCCCACTGGAAAAGGCGTGTGACGGGTGCGGCGCGACGAGCCGTGGACTTCCACGCGATCTCAGAGTAGTTATCGCCCGGCTGATATTCGCGCAAACGCTCAAAATCCCGACCATGACCAGTCCACGGGGTTTGTTGCGAGGCGACTAGCAAGCGGTAAACCGGGCTGCGGAGCATCTCCCGTCGTCCCGGTCTCAAGTCCGCGTCGATTCTCAAAGCTTCCGGCGAATCAAACCATTGCCGTAAACGCCAGATTCCCAGCGGCGATCGCCGCTCAATTCCAACGCGCGGCCCGGGCCACAGTCCGCGTCGCAGCAGCGTTATCTCCGGCGTCCATGGCCAGAGGTGGAGTTGGGGGCGGTGGGTCGCAGTTGATTCTCCTGTCCGAGGCTTCGATTCCTCAAGCTTCAGCCGTTCAGGCTCGCGTTTCATGCGGGTCGCGGACTCGCTCTCTTGGGTCGCAGGCATAATTCCTGCGTGGATTTCCCTACCCGGGTGGCGTCGTCCAGAGCCAGTGATTGCGAGCGGAACCTGGATACTCTGACCTTCGCGTCCACGAAGACCTTTTTCTGGTGACAGCAGAACTGGAGTACCTTCGTGTCGAGTACGCCAAAGCGCGAGTGCGTCATAGCAGGCGAGCAGCGCCACCAACGCGACAATCAATTTGAACCACAGCCATCCATGAGAAGGCCAAGGTGCAATGCACGCGCCCAAGGCCAGAAATGCCACCGCCCATGTGAGCGAGAAATCTGAACTGAACCGCGTTCCTGCCGGGCGAAGCGCGAACCGTCGGGCAAGCTTGTTGCTTGCAAGCGAGCCAGAAGCTGTTAGCGAATAGGGAGCGCTTAACTCACCGACAGCCACGTGCTGCGCACCCATAGGTCTTTGTTCATCTCCAGCCGTTGTAATTCCGGCCACTTCGGTGACATCCTTTCCGGCTTACCGCGGTACTTCCACCATCTCCAGCACCGCGTTGATGACCTCACGAATCTCCACGCCTTCCATTTCGAACTCGGGCCGCAACAGGATGCGATGTTCCAACACCGGCGCAGCCAGCGCTTTCACGTCCTCGGGTAGCACGAAATCGCGCTCTTCCAAGGCTGCGAGAGCCCGGGATGCCGAGAGCAACGCCAACGTCGCTCGCGGCCCGGCGCCAACCCAAACGGCCGCGTGCTGCCGTGTTTGCCGGACCAGATTGACGATGTAACTGCTTACCGCCTCACTCGTGCGAACACGCTCCGTGGCTGCCCGTAGTTGATCTAGCTCATTGGGCTGTAGGACGGGTGAGCGCAACTCTTCCGCCAGTCGGCGCTCCGGCGCTTCACCCTCGGCTACCAATCGTGCGAGTTCGTTCTCCTCTTCCACGGCCGGGTAGCCCATCCGAATCTTTACAAGGAAACGGTCCTTCTGCGCTTCGGGCAGCGGATACGTCCCCTGATGCTCGATCGGATTTTGAGTTGCGAATACAACGAATACCGGCGGCAGTACGCAGGTCGCGCGATCAATTGTGACCTGCCGCTCTTGCATGGCTTCCAGTAAGGCCGATTGTGTTTTAGCGGGTGCACGATTGATTTCGTCGGCGAGCAGGAAGTTCGTGAAAACCGGCCCGCGTACCAGCCGGAATTCCTGGGTCTTCAGATCGAAGATGCTGGTGCCGGTGATGTCGGCGGGCATCAAGTCGGGCGTGAATTGAATCCGCTGAAATTCGCCTGCAACGGCCCGCGCCAATGCCTTCACCAGCAGAGTTTTCCCTACGCCGGGAACACCTTCAATCAGCGCATGCCCTCCGGCCAGGAGGGTCACAAGTGCAAGATCGACCGCCTCGTGCTGGCCGACCACGACGCGGCTGAGCGCCTCCCGGATGCGTCGCGCGCCGCTCGTGATCATCGCGAAATCCGTTGGCGTAGAGTCTCCGCGGACGCAGGCTGTGCCTGTGCGTCCGAACCAAGTAACGGTTTCTCATTCATGCAACCGTGCCTCCTCGAGACTTCTGTTCGTTCAAGTTGTTGGAACCATCCGGCGCGTCACGTTCTGGACCAGCCAGACCTTTCGCGGATGCCCTGCGCTCGGCAATCAATTGGCTTAGCTGCCTGTAACCTTCCACGGAAGGCTGCGCCAGAGCCGCGACTAGGCGCGGGCCGGTCCGCGGACCTGAAGCAATAGCCTGCGCGTCCTGCGGCGAGCGCCGGCGGAACTCTTCCCAGCACTGCGCCAGAACTTCTCCGGGTGCAATGCTGCGCTGGAGCAGGCGTTGTGCAGCCACTCCGGCACTCTCGCTGTAGCGGATAATATGTGCATCCCGGGCGCGGGCCGGTCGTCGGACTAAATCGCCGCTCATGCTCCAAAGCAGCACGAGCAGTGTCGCCCAGAATAGCAGCAGTGCAGTCTGCAACCGGTATCGTTGCACGAGCCAGAGCACTCCCTGGCCTTGGTGCAGCCCGTGCAAGGTTTCATCCACCCAAATCACCTGGCGACCACCTACGAGGAAATCCAGCAGCGCCGGATTGGGGTGCGTTTTGATCGCTTCATTCAACAGGAAGGATTGTTGACTAGCGGCGATGAGTTCGCCCTTACCTACTTTTCGCATTGCCATGTACACATGTGCTCCAGCTTCGACGCTAGTGGGCGCCGAATAAAGCGGGGTCCACTCCGCGTCTGTCTCAAGCGAGGGGACTTCGGAGCCGAGATACATCTTCTCGGTTCCGGAAGGGATCGCGTCGGCATTCGGAGAAATCCATGTCGGCCCAGTCTTATTTCCGGCTGGGCTCCAAACATTTTGGACTTCCCACCCTTGAGACTCAGACTTGAACTTCCAGGCGGGTGCTACCAGAACAGCTCTCCCTCCACGAGCAAGAAAATCCTCCAGCCGCCCGCGAAACTTTTCGCCCATCAGGAGCTTTCCGCGTTCGAACTTCCAATCGTCGGAGGAATAGCCGCCGATAAAGAATGCAGTTACCGTGCGCGCGTTCTCATCCGAAAGCGTGTCCTCATCGTCGCTACGCTTGACCTCGTACCCGGCGTGACGATACGAGTCGAACAACAAGCTGGTGCCGTACGGGTCTTCACGTAAGCTGGAGCCCATATCGCTGGTCTTCGACTCGTTCTCGCGGGCCATCAGCAGCAAGACCCCAAATACGGCTGCGAAAATCCCAGCGGCCAGCAGTGGCCCTCGCCAATTGAGCACCACGGTTTCCCTGGACCTATCATCAAACATGGTTGAGGAACTCCCGCTGATTCTGGCGATATGTGGTGACAGCCGCGCCCGTCACCGCATGGGACCCGTACCAAACACCATCAAAGAGCCGCAGGCTGCTGCGTAACGCCTCCGGGATTTCAGTTCGCGCGTCAAGCGATGCCTGGGGACGCCGACGCCATCGACGAGTAAATTCGTTGAGATATTCACGGTTGGTTCGATCGCGGCGAATCGTCAGCCATTGGCGCTGCGCAAGACCCGCGAGCAACCCAAAGTACGCTGCCCGCAATGCCAGTCGCAGTTCGCCTTCACCTTCAAGGCGGTTCGCCAATGCAAACCATTCATCCTCGGATCGTTCACTTGCCGCGGCTGTGTCGCTTAGATCGGGAATGGGCGCGATGGCGATGGGAATTGAAATAGATGCGGTTTCTTTCCGCCGTCGCAGCCAAACAAGCACCCCTCCTGCCACAAGCGTCAAGATGGCAATTAGCATCAGCCATAACCGGAGGTCCTTCAGTTGCCAAGCGCCGCTTGCTTTTGGGGGAGAAGGAGTCGATGAATGAGGCCAAAACCTGCGAAGGAAATTCACCAAGCTGTTCCACGCACGGCCGATGCTGTGTTGCATTTTGGCCAGCAACTTATCCAGCCATGTGGGCGGTGTGGGATGCTCGGCGTCATGCCAACGATAAATCGCGCGCTGCGATTCCTCAGTCAGGGCCTGGCGTAGTTTCTGGACGCGTGCATCGCGAGCGGAATTGTCCGCTATCTCTGTTCTTCCTGTCGGCTCGGCCTGAGCGGATCGTGCCGCACCGGTCAGCGCCAGAGCAGTCAGAATCGCGGCGAGCATGAATACGGCGCCGATCATCGCATTGCCGCCCGCTGCCTTGGAGGAAATCATCTGCGCCTTCTTTTGCCGTTCGCGCGGCAGCGTCGCAAGCAACCCTCGCAGGTCGTCTCCTTCGCGCCTGGACCGCAAGTGCTGATAAACAATTGCGAACGTGCATTTCACGATCGGGTCCAGCGCCACCCAAGTTCCTGCGAACAATGAAAGCCAAAACGCGGAACTTTGGGCCAGCGCATACATTCCCGTTTCTGTGGACAGCAGGGTGTTCACACCGAAAAGAGAGTGCAGAAGCTGCGGGAGCACCATCGCAAGAATCAGGGCGTTCAGCCACACGGCGATCCACAGAGGGAAGAGCATTAGGAGGAAGAGAAAGCCGCCACCGAACCATTGACTCGAAAGTGCCAGGCAGCCGGTCAACGAATGCCTTTCGCTGCCATCCTCCTGAGCCTCAAGGCTGGCGAATTGACACGCACTGTAGAACCACGACGCACCGGCCAAGGTTGGCAGGGTGGTCAGCGCACCGGCACTTAACATGGCCTTCCACGTGAGCAGACGACCCATTGCAGCCAACCGCGCTGCTCTGCCTTCCGGTTTCGACGTCGGTGTGCCAAACGCCTGCTCGCGTACATGACGCATATAGCTGCTGACCATGTACACCCTAAAAAGGTAGCCACCGGTAAGCAGCATGGCTTCCAGAAAAAGCGTGCCATTGGATACCTGAATCTGGCCATTCACGACCCACAGGGGTATGAAACAAACGATGAGCGGCGCAGTGCCGGCATAGTAGCGCCAGGCCTCGCGCGCGAAGGTTGAGCGAAACAGTGCCAATCCTCGTTCCAGCGCTTCCAGAGGACTAAGCCGGCTGCGGTGAGCGCGTGCAATCGTCGGCTGTGCGCGTTGTAGACCAGACTGGGCGAGCGCTGCTTCACTCATAGAGTTACTTTTGCGGTTGATCTTGAACAACGACCACTTGACTGAAATTCAAGTGTTGTTCCGGCGTATTCACTCTCCAACGCAACAACACGAAAAATAAAGTCCCCACACACGCAGAGACGGTGAGTCCGACCAAGATTTCGCGGAGAGACCTTGCCAGCGAAGACTTCTGCGCAGGCGGACGCGCTAACCGTCGTAGACATGGAGGGCAGGCCAGCTTTCCCTCTTCGTCTGTTACACATTCACGACAGAATGTCCCTCCGCAATGCGGACACCGTGCCGCTGCTTCACGCAATGGGTGAAACAAGCAGCGCGCATGCCGCAAACTCGTGACGGGTGGGATCGTTGCGTTAAGAGGCATTCGTCTGTGTTGCCGCCGCGATGGATGGGGCCGCAGCCGCCGCTTGCGAGTTCGTTGCAACCGAGGCCGCAACTGATTGCGAAGTTGCATGCGCTACCGCCGGTTGCGCGGGGACGTCACGAGAGGCGCGAACCGCATCGTCGATGATTGCAAGGACTTTGCGTGCGCGGCGCGTTCGCTTCACCAACCGCAAATCCACGCTAGCGCCGGTGGTACGAATGTACGAAAGCGCTGTCGGGCCGAGCGCCAGTTCCAGCAACACCCAAGCCACCCCAATGGCAATGAAAATCTCACCGGCAGTGGCATTCACCCAAGCCCATAACGATGCACCCAGCGCAGCAGGTAACATCGTCGGAATAGTAACGCGCAACCACCAGGAACGGCTGGGCCACACTACGATCGATTCCAAATCTCGCAAATAGAACCGGCGGTACTCGACCACATACATTTTGCGTTTCGCCGCAAGCAGACAGTCGTGACTCAGGTACCACTTCGTCCCGCCAGCCAGACTGCCAACACGCGATATCTTGCGGAACGTGCCTTCCACTCAGTGCCTCCCGCCGGACGAGGCTGCAATCAACGAGATTGTCAGTAACAGAGGAGCCCAGAGCAGTCCCGCGTAGGCCATCCAAAAACGCCAGCCGGAACGCGGAATCACGTAGGCGCGAGGTGCTTTTCGATACTTCACATGTAAGACAATCACGATCGGGACCGCAGCCAGAAACACGGGCCAGAAGAGGATCCATCCCCATCCGAGTGTCACGGCAATGGAATCGTAGAGCACATCGCGGGATCTCCATTCCGCTTTGGAACCCTCAGTGCCGCTATCGGTGCGACCGCGCTCGAAGCAAGCGGGACAAATGTGCTCCGCGCCCAATTGCAGATCGCACAGCGTGCACACGAACCGACCGCAACGCTGGCAACAAGCCTGAAACGCTTTATCGGGATGAAAAAAGCATGTTGCCTGGTCGGAAAGGGCGACCGCTGCGTTGGTGTTCTGGTGAACAACAGTCCAAAGTCGAACCTGGAGCCGATTCGCGCAGGAGGGGCAGGACTGCCATCCTGTTTCGCTCTCAACTGGCGCGACGTCACCTCCACAATGGGGACAGGAGGCTGCCGCAGTTGCCATTGGCGACGACGTCGCTGTGTTGCCTCCGGAATCGCTCGGCTGACCGGGTCCGATTGTGAAGGGGCTAATACTAAGGTTCACGCTACGCTCTGCTTATAAATTACTCTTGTGTCACACACACGGTCGTGCAAAGCTCGCTTCTGATCATCGACCCCCAACATGATCGAACTGACCAGCATTAGGACCGAATTCAGGTACGGAATGCCGCTGGTAACAATGTTCCACATAAAAAAACGCCCGAAGCATACACCCCAATTCAAGCTTCGACCGTCGGATCGGACCACTTTCAATCCGCAAGCCATCTTCCCCAGAGTTGCACTTCGATACTTCAGCATCAGAATCTCGTAGCAAGCTCCGGCCAGAAAAGTGATGAGAAAGAAAGTGAGGATCGCAAAGGGCATGAGTACCCCGTTGATCTGGTCTGGCGTCGGTTGCTTGGTCCGGAGCAGGTTTGGAATGAGTATAGCGAGGAAGACTATGACAGGGACCACGAAAAGAAGTCCATCGATAAAACGTGCGCCGAAACGGATCCAGAAGCCGCCATAATGCCAACCGAGAGGAGATGCCGTGGCGGCGCCGCTCGCCATGACTCGGCTTAGATACGCTGGCTTGCACTCGGCACACACCCAATTTCCGGCGATTTGCACTAAGTCAGACTGTGAAAGGCCTCGTCCGCATTGGGAACACCATAAGGTAGTTTGGACCTGAGTTTCCTGGCTCATTGAAACCTCCCCCGGCGCGCAAAAGTGCATTAAGCCTAGCGCAAGCGGTTCTCCGCGCCAAGTATTATCTAGACCGAAGCCGTCAGCTTCGAAATGCCTGTAGATGAAGGTTACGCCCGTAACTCTGATGGAGGCTCCCCCGGCAAAGCTTGTGTCCTGGTTAGCTAAATGAAGATTGCTTTACGCATAAGGGCGATGTTTATCTTTGCCCTAGTAAGAGCGTCATCGAGAGCCACCCTTCAAGGGCTCATACTGCTCGCCTTCAGTGCCTCCGGAAACTGCATACCTTAAATACCGCCGGAGCTGTCAAGCTCCTAAGCATGTGTTGACGATGCGGCACATGGGTTCGCGTGAATTGGTGAAAACCGCAATAGCAACTTACCGACGCGCGTTCTGTTCAGGATTGTCGGCTAGAATCAAGAACTGCGGCGCTTGGAGGGAGTTCATGGAAAGGATGCGCGAAAGGGCTGTAGTCATTACCGGTGCTTCCAGCGGAATAGGACGAGCTGCTCTTGCCCGCATGGTGCAGTCAGGATGGCGTGTGTTCGGGGCCATCCGCAAAAAGCAAGATGGTGACGGATTGCGCTCTGAGTTCGGCACGCTAGTCACTCCAATTGTCCTTGACGTTACCGACCGCGCGTCAGTTAGCGCGGCGGCGCAGGCAGTCTCCACTGCTCTTCAAGGATCTGGATTGGACGGTTTGGTTAACGTCGCTGGCGTTGGCAAAGTAGCGCCAGTGGAATACCTAACCCAAGAAGGATTGCTAGAAATCTTCGATATCAACTTGTTTGGGCAGATTGCCGTTACACAGGCCTTTCTTCCCCTGCTGCGAATTGCTCCCGGAAGAATCGTTAACATCACCTCCGTCGGCGCCCATATTGCAATCCCGTTTGGCAGCCCCATCAACGCCAGTAAGAGCGCGTTCGGAATTTTCAGTGACACGCTACGACTTGAATTGCATCCTTTTGGCATTCATGTTTCAGTGATCGAGCCTGGTGCCATTAAGACACCTGCAGTTAACAAGACCCTAGGGGATGTCGAGGGAGTAATACGTGACCTGCCGCCGACGGGTGCGGCAGAATACGGCGAAATGTTGCGGTCTTTTGCCCGCCGTGCTTATCAACGAGAAATGAATGGTAGCCCTCCCGATGTGGTGGCACACGCAATTCACCATGCAATGACCGCAGCAAGGCCGCGCGCACGCTATCGTGTGGGCAAACATTCCCTCCTGTTGACACTCCTAGCCACCTTCTTGCCTGACCGCGTCCTTGATGAGATCCGATTTCGAATTGTGGGCATGCCGAATCAATTTGGATCGTTAATGTCCACAAAGGAACAATCCCTTCGGGACGCCGCTTAGGTCCTGGGTGACAGACGATCGGTGCATTCTGGCGCACAGTCGCGCCTTCAGCCGGACATTCAGCTTAAATGGACATGGATGATATGGGTCATACTGGGGAAGAGCGGCTCCTTACTGAATTCGCAAACTGCCCAGCATCTTCTCGAATGTGGGCTCCAGGGCACCGAAATCGCGCTCGGGTGAGATCAATATCAGATAAAGAAAGTTCCCGTTCGACACTGGTACTAGTACCACGCGGTCTCGCTCCGGTAACGGGGCTCCGTTCTGCTGGATGGGAGAGGCGCTCGAAAGATCAACCTCGCGCCCCTGGGTCCCATTCACGGATGTGCTGCGAATGCTGCCGTTCTGTTTCATGCCCGGGTTTGATTGCTGCAGGTTTTGAATCAAATCCTGCGCGGCCTGATCCAGCGAATTGGCATTCGAATCTCGAGCACCGCTGATCACTACGCCATAGGCAATCGCGTTCTGACCTACGCCTGCCTTCGGAGCGATGGTGAGCGAGTTCTGTCCGGAAGCGGTAGCCCAATTGGACGGATAGGATATCGAGAAGCCGTTACCACTGGCCTGTGTGAAATCGCCACTGGGCTTGACCTGCTCCAGTGTGACGTTCGCAATTGTTTCCGGACTGCCCGCAGCGGCCGGATTTGCCGCCGCGGATACGCTCTGCTTCATGCTTTCTGGCACCGCGCCACTCTGCATGTTTTCTTTGGCCCAGCGTCCGGTTTTGGCGCCCTCGGCAATCTCCTGCGCGGTGTAGGATCTGGTCTTTAGGGCAATTCCGTTAGCGCTTTGAAATTCGTTGCTGCTGGCCTGGTACGTTTTGTGCGGCCAATTCCTGATTTCTTTCTCAATGGCCGTGGAGCGGTTGCCGGGATTGGGGTGGTCGCTCAAGAACTGCGGCGGACTTCCACCTTGCTTGTTCAAGATCTCGAAAAAATTTGCCAGCTCCATGGGGTTGTAGCCGGCCTTGTACATGATGATGGCGCCGACTGCATCGGCCTGGGATTCATCCTCGCGCGAATATCTCATGAGAAGAGTGCCCGCGCCGAACTGAATTCCAGCGCGCGCGAGGTCGCCAACGGCGCTACCACCCAGAATGCCACCCGCGGCACCGAGGATCTCGGCAATGGTGCGCTTGGTTGACGTCGCCGCTTTGGCCGAATGCTGCTCATATACGTGGGACATTTCGTGCGCCATGACTCCGGCGAGCTGCGCTTCATTCTGTGCGGCTGCAATCGTGCCAACGTTGACGAACATCGGCCCGCCGGGTAGGGCGAAAGCGTTGATTTCCTTTTGCGCGATCACGTGAAATTCATAAGGCCAGGAATACTGTTGCGGAATCTGCGCTACAAGGCGCTTCCCGAGTCGCTGCACATACTGCGTCATGGGATTCGAGTCGGGCAGGACGGGCATGGTTTTATAGACTTCGCCCGCGGCCTGCAATCCGAGCTTCTCCTGGTCCTGTTTGGACATGCGCACCGTGCCCGGATTCGGCAGTTGCGGCACGGCGGGCGTGGCGGCCCATACCGGCGTGGTGAGAAGGCTGATCAGAAGGATTGCTACAGATCGATGAAGAAGCTGAGTACCAGACATAGGTCCCCCTGCCAATGACAACTCTAGTCTGCCACAGACCATAGAATGTCGGCATGACTCAGGAATTCCTCAGGCCTTCCGCCACGGAACAGTTCTTCAATCGCGTGTTTGGATTGTTAGTTGGAAAGGGCCTTGGCCCTTCGTATTGCTATCTGCTGCAGGTTCGCGGCCGGAAAAGCGGCAAACTGTATTCGAATCCGGTGAACGTAATGGAGATCAATGGCAAACGTCTTCTGGTTGCGCCACGCGGGCGAACTCAGTGGGTGCGCAACGCCGAATCTTCGGGCGAAATCAAGCTGAAGCGGGGCTCGTTCCAGAAGGATTTTCGCCTGAAGGAAATTGTCGTGCCCGACAAGTTGCCCATTCTCAAGGAATATCTGGATCGATATCACGGCGCGGTGCAGAGATACTTCACGGTTCGCGCGGGATCGCCGGCCGAGGCGTTTGCGGAAATAGCCGACCGTCATCCAGCGTTTGAGCTGGTAGAAGCCAGGTGACCGTGACCGTCTTTGCTTTCGCTCTAACGCCTCTGATTCATTTGCCGGATTCTCACCCGATGCTGTTGCGAAAATGACCCAACGCCCTCAGCCGCGCGAGGCCCCAGCCATCGCATTTGCAAGCACGCCCTTGGCCGCATCGATCGTCTTCTGGACGTCTTCGTCGGTATGGGCGGCGCTCAGGAATGCCGCTTCGTATTGCGACGGCGGAAGGTAAATGCCTGAATCGAGCATGGCGCGGAAAAACCGCCCGAATGCAGTCGTGTCCGACTTCGACGCTGAGGCCCAATCGATCACCGGTCCGGGATGGAAGAACCAGGTAAACATAGAACCGACGCGATTGGCGGAAAGCGGTATGCCAGCTTCTTTTGCGGCTGCTGTGATGCCGTCGACCAGCTTCGCGCTGAGCGAGTCCAGCCGGGAGTAAATCTCGGACTTCTTGTCGCGCAACTGTTTCACCATGGCGATACCGGCGGCCATAGCTAAGGGATTTCCGGAGAGGGTTCCCGCCTGGTACATTGGGCCCAGAGGCGCGACCATGTTCATAATCTCCGCCGGACCGCCATAGGCCCCGACGGGCAATCCGCCACCGATAATCTTCCCCAGCGTGGTGAGATCGGGGGTAATTCCGTACAGCTCCTTCGCGCCGCCGAACGCCACGCGGAATCCGGTCATGACCTCATCGAAAATCAGCAATGTTTTCTCACGTTGGGTGATCGTGCGCAAGTTGGCCAGATATCCGCCGTTCGCTGGAACACAACCCATGTTCCCGACCACCGGCTCCACAATCACGCACGCAATCTGATGGCGATACTTGCTGAACGCCTGCTCCAGAACTTCGGTGTCGTTGAACGGCAACGCGATCGTAAACTGGCTGACTTCTTCAAGCACACCTGCAGAACCTGGGATGCCAAGCGTCACCACGCCAGATCCTGCTTTCACGAGAAGCGCGTCCGCATGACCGTGGTAGCAGCCTTCGAACTTGATCACGTACTTGCGTTTGGTGTAGGCGCGTGCCAGGCGGATGGCGGACATCGTCGCTTCAGTTCCTGAACTGACGAATCGAACCTTTTGTATATGCGGGAAGGCTTGAGTGACCAACTCGGCGAGTTCAGTCTCTGAGGGAGTTGAAGCCCCGAAGCTGGTCCCATTCACCGCTGCCGAGAGGATTGCCTCTATTGTGTTGGGCTCGGCATGGCCGAGGATCAGCGACCCCCAGGAGCCAACATAGTCGAGATATTCGTTGCCATCAGCGTCCCAGGTGCGCGAACCCTGACCGCGCACGATGAATGGCGCCTCGCACTCGACGGCTTTGAAAGCGCGCACCGGAGAACTCACACCCCCGGGGATCAGTTGTTCCGCGCGTTCGCGCAGGCGCCGGCTTTCTTCCAGCTTGCGAGGCATGTTCCTCCGTGGGGATGAATTCATAAATATAGCAGCGGCTGCCGGAAGCGCCATGTCTCAGAAGAACAGGCGCGCATGTCCTAATTGGCCTTGTATGACACAAAAGGACACTACCAGCGGGCCAGTTCTGAGCAGCTAAGTGCCTGCACGTATTACAATATAAGGCTGTCCCTGTGCGGGCCGGCAATCATTCCAAACTGCACTCATCTGGAGGAATATCATGAAGTTAACGCCTGGAAAACTGGCGGGACTGCAACGTGTATCTGACAAACGCGGCGTGATCGCGGCCGCCGCTATGGACCAGCGCGGCTCATTGCAAAAGTCGCTGGCAAAGGAAAAAGGCGGCGAAGTCACCGACGCCATGATGGAACAATTCAAGTCGCTGGTGACCGAAATTCTGACGCCGCACGCCAGCGCCATCCTCCTCGATCCCGAGTGGGGACTGCCCGCAGCCAAGCGTCGCGCCAGGAATGCTGGCCTGCTGCTCGCCTATGAGAAGACTGGGTATGACAAGACCGGTCCAGGCCGCCTGGGTGATCTGCTCAACCACTGGTCGGCCAAGCGCCTGAAGGAAGCTGGCGCGGATTGCGTCAAGATTCTGCTGTACTACACTCCCTTCGATCCGAAGGAGATCAACGACCAGAAGCATGCCTGGGTAGAGCGCATCGGCGACGAGTGCCGCGCGAATGACATTCCATTTTTCCTAGAATTTGTCGGATACGAAGACGGCGCTGACGAGAAGGGCCTGGAGTTCGCGAAGAAGAAGCCCACCATCGTGACCGAGAGCATGCGCGAGTTCAGCAAGGACCGTTACGGCGTCGACGTGCTGAAGGTCGAGGTTCCAGTGAACATGAAGTTTGTCGAAGGCGTGAAGTCGTTCGGCGGACAGAAAGCGTACAGCAAAAAGGAAGCCATTGATCTGTTCCACAAGGCAGCGTCTGTTGCAACCAAGCCGTTTATTTATCTCTCGGCTGGGGTGAGCAATGCCGAGTTCAGCGAGACGCTGGAGCTGTGCGGGGAAAGCGGCGTGAAGTACAACGGCGTTCTCTGCGGTCGCGCCACCTGGAAAGATGGCATCGCGGTTTATGCGAAGCAGGGTGCAGATGCTTTCCGCAAGTGGCTGGAAACCGAAGGTGTGAAGAACATCAGCAACGTGAACGAGAAGCTGAAGACGGCGTCGTCCTGGTTCCCGATCTATGACGTGGAACCGGCGCTGGTCGGGGCATAGCTAGCAAAGATTCTTAACCACGAAGGGCACGAAGGCACACGAAGGAAGCAAATTTCGTGTAACTTCGTGTCCTTCGTGGTTTTTGCTTTTTGAGGTGAGCAGCATGAAATTCCACACCGAATACATGAAGTTCCACACCCGCAAGCACCGCGAGTACATTCACATCACGCCGCAAGTAGAAGCCATCGTAAAGAAGAGCGCGATCAAAGAAGGCATGGTGCTGGTTTCGGCCATGCACATCACGGCGGGCGTGTATGTGAATGACAACGAGTCTGGTCTGATCGAGGACATCGACCAATGGCTGGAGCAACTTGCTCCATTTCGCGAGAACTACAACCATCACGACACAGGCGAGAGTAACGGTGATTCGCATCTGAAGGCCTTACTCGTTCATCATGAAGTGATCGTTCCAATTACCTCAGGCAAGTTGGACTTCGGTCCCTGGCAGCGAATCTTCTACGCGGAGTTCGACGGGCAACGGGATAAGCGAGTGATCGTGAAGGTCATGGGGGAATGAGTTTCGCTGCCTGCCACGCGCGAAAACCGCGCAACCCTACCACAGAGGGCACCGAGTCTCACAGAGGAACGCGACAGAGGTTTATGTGTATTTTTGCCTTAATTTTCTTAGGGGGGGTCTTCTCTGTGGTTTTCCTTCGTGAAACTCCGTGCCCTCTGTGGTGAAGGTTTTGCCTTTGTCGCTGACGGCACCATTGGCTAGAATCTCCACATTGCATGGTGGCGCTCCTCACAATCGAACTGCGCATCGAGCACGCGCAGTCACTGAAAGACAAGCGCCAGGTGGTGCGCAGCCTGAAAGATCGCCTGCGGGTCCACTTCAATGTCGCAACTGCGGAACTGGAAGCCTCCGGCCTGTGGAACCGCGCGACGATTGGGGTAGTAAGCGTATCGGACTCGCGCGACTATCTCGATGGTCTGATGAAGAACGTTGAACGCGAGGCGTTGAAAGTTGCCAACAATGCCGGAGCAGAAGTTGCGGACTCCTGGGTCGAGTTTCTCTAAGTGACTTAGTCACCCTCGCGAACCCATCGCTAGTATCGATTGTCAGCATCATTCCTTTGAATCCTGACACTCCCAATTTCTGATATGCTCATTCGTTTTCCTCCGAGGTGAAACGTGGAGAAGCGAGGGGCAAAGTACCATCGGGAACGGCTCGGAGAGGCCCTGCGTGAGGAGATCGAAACCATCGTTGAGGGCGAACTCGGAGATCCACGCATCGGGCTGGTGAACGTCAGCAGCGTTGAACTCGCCGGCGATTCGCGGTCGGCGCGGGTCATGGTCGTTGTCGAAGGTAATGATGATGAAGCCACGCGCACCATGGAAGGGTTGTCGGCTGCGGTTGGTTACATTCGGCATGAGATCGCGGACAGACTTCACCTGAGGAAAGCGCCGGAGTTGGTGTTTGTCCTGGATCGATCGGAGAAATACCAGGCGCGGGTGGATGAGTTGCTGAAGAGGACGAGGAAGAAGTGAGCCCTGGTTCAGGAGGGCATGAGTTTCGAGCCATGCCGGACAGCAGCTACAAAACACGGCTTTAGCCGCTGCCCTGGTGAGCCGCAAGAAAGCAGGTTCCCGTTCGACTCGCTTCCGAGGGTTGGTCGCTCAGGACAGGCTCTCGACTCTTGCAGCAATGATTCTGTTTCGCTCGGAATGACAGCGCCTTAAATTTTATCTTGTAGACCGGAATGCTGGACAAAGTACTCCAAGAGATCGAGAAGCGCGAGCGGTTTGTGCTCAGTTCACACGCGCGTCCGGATGGCGATGCGGTGAGTTCGACGCTGGCCTGTGGCGAGATCCTGCGCCAGATGGGCAAGAAGACAGACATCGTGCTGCACGACGGCGTGCCGCGCGTCTATCAGCACCTGCCTTTCGCTGATACTGTGACAAAGTCCGAGCGAATCGATGACCACTATGACGCAGGCATTCTTCTGGAGTGCGACAGCATTCAGCGCACACGCGTCGAAGGGCTCGAAAATCAATTTCTGATTAACATTGACCACCACAAGAGCGGTCACGATTTTGCCCAGGTGAACTGGATCGATCCGAGCGCTGTAGCTACCGGAGAACTGGTTTACAAGCTGGCTCGCGCTGCCGGAGTGAAGATTACGCCTGAAATTGCAACGTGTATCTACACGGCGGTCATGACCGACACGGGTTCCTTCGTCTTCGAAGGCACGAATGCGCACACCTTCGAACTGGCGCGAGAACTGGTGTTGGCCGGAGCGCAACCCGCGCTGTGTGCGCGCCCGATCTATTTTGGACACTCAACCGCGAAACTTCGACTCATCGGCGCCGCGTTATCGGCGCTGCAGCGCGAAGGACCGCTCGTCTGGATATGGGTGACGCAGGAACAGATGGAGCGAACTGGCGCAATCGAAGAAGACTGCGAAGGGATTGTGAACTATGCGCTGTCGATCGGCGATGCCGAGGTGGCAGTCTTCTTTCGTGAATTGCCCGACGGGCGATTTCGTGTGAGCCTGCGCAGCAAAGGCAGCATGGATGTCTCGGCAGTTGCAGAGGAGTTTGGCGGCGGCGGCCACGCATGTGCGAGCGGATTGTCGGTCGACGGGCCTTTGCATGCGGTGGTCGAGCAAGTGCTGGGAAGAGTGAGAGCGCGGCTTCCGAAAAGAAGTGGCTAGTGGTTGGTCTTTAAATGACTAGTAAGTCGTGCTCTGATCGGTTATTGAAGTGAGCCGAAAATTCTTGACTATTCACTAGCCACTATTCACTATCAACTACTTTGAACCGCCTCCGCATCCCCGACCCAATCCTGATTCTCGCGTTCTGCGGATTCTTCTTTCTATGGCGCCTCGCAGCATTCGGGCTTATCGGTGCTGACGAGCCGCGCTACGCGCAAGTCGCGCGCGAGATGTTGGCGCGCCATGACTGGATCACCCCCACGCTCGCTGGCACTCCATGGCTTGAAAAGCCTCCTCTTTATTATTGGCAGGCAATGCTCGCGTTCAGAGTATTTGGAGTAAGCGATTGGGCGGCGCGGCTGCCCTCGGTGTTGGACGCAACCGTGCTGGTCTTCGTTGCGTATTGGTTCTTGCGGAGATTCCGACCAGGATCTGCGCTGGACGGCGCGCTGATGCTGATCACGTCCGCGGCCCTTGTCGGATACGCGCGTGCGGCTTCTATGGACATGGCGCTCGCTGCGACCTTCGGAGGCGCAATGCTGGCATGGTTCGGATGGTTCGAGAGCGGCGATCGACGGCTTCTGATCGTGTTTTATCTGGCGCTAGCGCTGGGAATGCTCGCCAAAGGACCTGTTGCGCCTTTCTTGGCCGCTGTTCTTATTCTCATTTTTGCAGCGATGCAGAAAAACTTCAGGATTGTGCTGAAGAGCTTATCGATCCCCGGCCTTGCCGTATTTCTGATCGTGGGGATTCCCTGGTACGTGTTGGTTCAGCTCAGAAATCCGCAGTTCTTCCGCGTGTTCCTGCTGGAGCACAATCTTGCTCGCTTCGGCACCAACATGTTTCACCATCCCGAGCCTTTCTGGTATTACCTGCCTGTGACGCTCCTCGGATGGATTCCGTGGGTGTTATTTGCGGTGGTGGCGATCGTGTTGACTAGCAGGAAAGCGGGGGACAGGAATGCCGATTCGTTGAACACATTCCTCCTAATCTGGATTCTTATAATCGTCGTTTTCTTCTCGATTTCGAAATCGAAGTTGCCGGGATATATCTTGCCTTCCATCGCGCCGGGAATTCTGCTACTCGCGAACTACCTGCAGGAAAAGAAGTCCACGAGGATTCATGTTGCGTTGAGCGTGCTGCATGGTGTCCTGGTAGCCGCTATGGTGTTTGCAGCGCTGACTCTCCGTTCCATCTTGCTGCACCACAGAATTGTCTGGGACGGTACGGCGATCATGGCTTTGGCGATTGCAGTAGCCGCTGGAATTGCCGCCATTGTTTTGATCACAAAGGCCAACTGGTCAGGACTACACTTGGCCGCAATTGCGCCCGCGATCGTCGTCGTTGCACTTACGCTTCGCTCCGGAGCTCCGGTTCTGGACGAAACTCTCTCCGCACGCGCCGTAGCGCAGGAACTTGCGCGCTTGTCTCCGGCCGAATTGCCGGTCGTGGCACTCGCTCCGAGAGAACTGGAGTATGGCCTGCAGTTCTACCGCAATCAGGCCATCACCCATTTTGAGCTGGGGCAAGAGCCGGCGGGTGAGCATTTGGTGGTCGCTCCGGCGGGCGCACTGCACTATATCCAGCGAAATGCGCCAGGCCGCCAGGTCGTCTTGTTGGGAAACTTCACGCCGCAGAGGCTTGAGATTTTCTACGTCTCGCGCTAGTCGTTATCCTTTCTTGTTCCCACGGTTTGATTGCTTTCATCGGCAACTACTAAACTCTAGACTGCGCGCTGGATATGGCTCGCACACGCCATCCCGCGGGAGCAACGGTGGAAGTCCTCGATCTCCGGCATTTCACTTCGGCTGACCTGCGTCCCCTGCTTGAGGACGAAATCCGGGTGTGGGCCGACCTGCTCTGCTGGGACTATAGCGGCTCGGCGGAGATGATCCTTCGCTACATGGACGCGAAGTTTCTGCCCGGGTATGCGGCGGTCTTCCGCGGGAAAGTCTTCGGATATTCTTTCTTCGTTTACGAGAGCAACAAGGGCGTGATTGGCGACCTGTTCGTAAGCCAGGGCGAGAATGGAATGAACCGGCAGGAAGTCGAAACCCGCCTGCTCACGCATGTGATCGAGACCCTGCAGCAGTCGCCGGGAATTCACAGGATCGAAGCGCAACTTCTGGCGCACGCAACCGGAGAGGCGTCGCAGCCATTCATTTCGCAGGGATTCAGCCAGCACGCGCGCCTATTTATGACTCTTCCGCTGGCGCAAGCGCGAATCAGCGACAAGCCGCTCACGCCGGAGATTGAAATCCGACGCTGGACCGAGCAGGATTACCAGCATTCGGCGTCGGTGATCACCTCCGCATACCGCAGCCACGTCGATTCCGAGATTAATGACCAGTACCGGACTTTGAGCGGCTCGCTGCGTTTCTTGAACAACATCATTCGATTTCCGGGTTGTGGGACGTTCGACCCGGAATCTTCTTTTGTCGCCCTGAATCGTAAGAGCCGTGCTCTAGTGGGAATTATTTTGTGTTCGCGAGTGCGTTATGACACGGGGCACGTCACGCAAGTCTGTGTGTTGCCCGAATATCGTGGGTACGGACTTGGCAAGGCACTCATTGCCGCGAGCGTGAAGAACCTCACGCAACGCAAATTTTGCGGACTATCGCTGACGGTCACCGAGGCCAACAGCCCTGCGGTAGAACTCTATAAGCGGCTTGGGTTTGAGACTAGGCGAGTATTCGATGCATTTGTGTGGGAGGGGTAACGAACAGCCCTTAACTCTTAGCTGCTAGCCCTTGGCTAAACCAGCGAGGCGCATCCTAGGAGCCTTTTTGCTGTGTGCTGGTGCGTGTGAGTTGTGACCATCAGCTAAGAGCTAGGAGCGAATGGCTAAGAGCTGTTCCTAGTGCCGCAGCGCCCACATCAGCCATCCGGCGACGATCAGACCTCCCATAAACAACGAGAAACAGTAGAGGCCGTAGCGGAACATGTCGCGCGGCGTGGTGCGCTGGGTAATGGCGAATACTGTTGAGGCACAGATCGAGAACAGCAGGGCGGCGTTGAAATGTGAGAGAGTCAGAACCAAGGTGTTCCCTCGTGCATGGCAGTAGTAGATCTGCGCATCACGGTTTTTTCCCGATCGCAATGTGATACGCATCGGCCACGCTGATGAAATTCAGCAAGCCGGAAACGATGATGAACTTCGTGCCGTAATCCGCGGTAGCGTGTGCGACCACGCCGTGCCCGAGATCGAGCGCGCGGCAAACAATGTACATGCCTCCCGCGCCAACATCGCCGATGAAGCCAAGAATATCGAGAATATCGCCGCCATTCGGCTTGTAGATGCGGCCCTGCATTAGCAGGCCGAGAACGAACATCGCGACCACCGAAATCATCAGCAACAGGCCGCGAATCCAGCGTTTTTGAATCATGTGTCCCGCCCCGGGAATCAGCCAGCCGATGGCAGGCGCGAGCACGGCCATGGTGGAGGCCTGGGTCGCGGGAGTGGTTGTTGCCATGGATTTTCTTACAGGTGCGTCAGCCATTTAGAAGTCGGTAGCTTGGGGCTGTCGCGAGCGAAGTACTTCTCGCCCCAGACCGCCATTTAGATGATCACAAGCTCACTTTGCATTCTACCAGTTACTTCTGCCTTGTCGCTGCGCACCAGCATGTTCACTTCACTGCGAACGCCGAATTCCTGTAGGTAAATACCAGGTTCGACAGAGAAGCAACTGTTCGGCAGAACTCGTCGCTCGTCGTGGACCTCGAGGTTATCCATGTTGGCGCCGCTACCGTGGACTTCAACGCCGATGGAGTGCCCGGTGCGGTGTACAAAATAGTCGCCGTATCCAGCTTTGGTGATGCTCTGCCGAACCGGATCGTCAACCTGCCAGCCGCAAATTTGCTTCTCGGCCGCGATGGAATCGGATACGAACTTTATTCCGGCGTCGCGACCGTCACGCACGATTTGAAAAATTTCGCGCATGCGGTCCGACGGCGAGGGGCCGACGAAGCCGGTCCACGTTATGTCGTAATAGACCGCATTGGGCGTGTTCTTCTTCGCCCAGATATCGAGGAGTACGAAATCCCCCTCGCGGATCTGCGCCGAGTGGTTCGCATCCGGACCATAGTGCGGGTTAGCGCTGTTCGCATTCACCGCGACTACCGGCGGATCACCGGTGACAAGATTCTCGCGACGAAACGCTTCCAAAATCCATTGCTGAATGGCGTGCTCGTTGGTTCCACCGTTGCGGACGCGGCGGCCAATCTCCTTGAAGGCTGCCTCGGTGATCTTGTCAACGCCATCGCGGGCCGCGAAATGAGACTGAATCTGCTCTTCGCTCCAGGTCGCTTCAAACTGCGCAATAAGATCGCCTGAACTCACGATGTTCTTACCCATGCCGCGGATGAGTTCCGCAGTGCCCGCATCCACCAGCGAAATCGTGAAGACACCATTGTTGGGCGAGTACTGCATGGCAACGTCCCGATATGAAGACAGCATCTGCTTCAGGCCGTCGAACAGTTCCTGCCACGCAGAGTAGGATCGCTTCTTGCCGGGAAGGCTGTCGAGGTGCCCAGCTTCAATCTTGTGGACCAGCTTCTGTGGCTCGCCTTTGGCGGGGATCAGATAGAACCAGCGGCGCGTCACCATCATGTTGTCGGGTAACCCGAGCACGTGGTAAGCGATGGCATCGCGGTGGTGGTGGTCATAAAACAGCCAGGCGTCAATGTTGCGGTCGCGAAGTACTGCTTGAATGGCAGCGAGGTCCATGGCTGATCATTGTATCGTTTTTGCGAGGATGAGCTTTCTCTGCGCGAGGGAAAGCGTTTCACATGCCGTTCGCAAAACCAGGCGCGGTGTGCGGGAGCGGACCTTCAGCAAGTAGCCAACGGTGCGTGCTGGATTGCGCGTGGCAGTTTCACGCAGCAGCCAGCCTAGACCTTTTTGCACCATGTCATCATCGTCGCACAATAAAAGATTAGAAAGGCGGACGATTTGCCGAAAAAACTGGTTTTGCCTCGTGCCTTGAATCAGCGCGACGCACGCGGCTCTGCGGTGCCACCGGTCCTCCGATCTGGCCCACTCGAAAATTCGAGGAAGTAGCTTCGAGTCGGCGGCAATCATGGGAGCAATTAAGTAATGAACAAGCGCGTCGTGGTCCGCCCAACTGCTGATTCGATCGAGCCACGATTCGAATACCAGAAAATATCTTCCGTCCAGCTTGCCAGTCAGATTTTCCAGCATCAAAACAGCGAAAATTTTCTCTTCAAGCACGCGACCGGTGAATAGGTGATCGGCAACTTGCACCAAAAATTCCACATCTTGCGTTTGCAGGATTTCACGCCGTCGCTGCCGGGCAAAGGCTCGTAATGGTGCCGTGTACCAGCCATGAGACTTCACCTCCTCTTTAAAGAACCACTGCACTCCTTTGGCGTGCTCAGGCGACCCGCGGCTTTTCAGGACTGCGCGAATCTCGGCAGCGATCTTGTTCGGATTTGGCCTGAGCACCATTGAAACGCTTCTCCCGTGGATTCGAGGAACCGCGCCTTCGTTTAAACGAAAATAGTAGCGCCCATCTACCGAACAAATTATGGCCGTTGAATGTGCGGCGATGTGGAGAACCCTTTTGGGCCGGGATGCGCAAAGTCCGTTATAATCGCGATACCCGGCCTATGGGCGCTTAACTCAGCGGTAGAGTGCCATCTTCACACGGTGGAAGTCATAGGTTCGAATCCTATAGCGCCCACCATTTCTCAGGACCAATCTAAACGGGCAAAAGAAAAAACCCTTCCATTGCTGGAAGGGTTCGCAAGTGGCTCGGGCTGACTAGCCGCGAACTACATTGGCTGCCTGGAAGCCTTTCGGCCCCTTCAGGAGATCGAACTCAACGGTTTCTCCTTCGTTGAGCGTGCGGTAGCCGTTCTCCTGGATGGCGGAGAAATGGACGAAAACGTCTTCGCCGGTCGATCTCTGGATGAATCCGTAACCTTTCGCCCCGTTAAACCACTTTACAGTACCCTTCTCTCTCACAAATTACTCCTTTCGCCTCTGTTTGAATTTTGCCTGCACCCTTCGCAAGGCTTTAAGCGCCTCTGAGGCCCCCCTCAAAGGATCAGGCATTTAAGAAATTCAGGCCGCTTCATTTGGTGCCGTGGTCACCCCAGAAAAGCAAAAAGGCTTCGAGCTGTTCCGAGGGAGAAGTCCCGGACAGTCCAAGCCCAGCGGCTCTTGCGAGTTCGACGACGTGGCACTGCACAAATAAGCCCGATTGCAGACGTGTCCGGTGCGTCTGACCTTTACACCGGAGCAGGGTCATATTATTCAGGAACTTACCTTTTGTGCAACAAAAATTTACAAACTGCAGAATGACGTCGGGGGATAACCGTCGGAACCGGGACTGAAGTCATCAGCCTGACCAATCCACGCCTGCAAGTATTTGATAATATTGAGGAACCTTGCCGTCCTCGATTCCCGACCTGAAGCTTGCTCCCGCGCAATCTTCGAAACCTGTGTCGATACGGTTTCGTCTTCGATACCTCTATCGCCTGACTGCTTCGACGCTACGATATCTGCTGCACACCGAAGTGCACACGTTCGCCTTTTCGGTAGCGGCCAATGCCATTCTGTCGTTTTTCCCGTTCGTCCTGCTGCTGATGAGCCTGGTGCGCCGCGTCTTCCATTCTCGTGCGATGTATGACGTTATCGTGCAATTGCTGCGCGACTATCTACCTGCCGGGCAGGACTTCGTTATCCGCAATCTCACCGCGATGTCGTCGGTCCGGAACCGCGCCGAGGTGTTTTCGTTCGTTATGCTGCTGGTGACTTCCACGGGAGTGTTCATGCCGCTGGAAGTTGCGCTCAACCGTGTCTGGCGTTTCCCCAAGAACCGTTCCTATTTGGGAAACCAGTTGATCTCGCTTGGGCTGGCGTTCGCCTGTGGCATTCTGGCATTGATCTCGATCTCGTTGAGCGCGGGCAACGCTGTGCTACTGCGAACTCTCATGTTCGGACATGAGTTTTTTCTCACCCGCGTCCTCGGATTTCTCACTGCCAAGGTTTTCGCCACCATTACCAGCATGGTTATCTTCTTCCTTATTTATTGGCTGCTGCCGAACGGGAAAGTGCCTGCAAGGGCGGTCTTGCCAACTGCGGTGATCATGGGCCTGCTGTCAGAAATCTTGAAGTACTCCTACATCATTCTGTTGCCGCGCCTGAATTTTCAGGAAGTGTACGGCCCATTTGCCATCTCGGTCAGCATGATGTTCTGGGCATTTCTATCGGGATTGCTGCTCTTGACCGGCGCGCACCTTTCCGCGCAGAAGATATTTCTTCGGCAAGAATAGCGGTGTTCACAATCACAATCGAGTTGTGACAATCATCACACTGTCTGGCCCTGTGCAAGCCTAGAATTCCTTTGTTCCCGTCAGAGCGCTGGCTTCCGTCCGGAGGCCCGCTATGCGTCTGCTCGCCTTGCTCCTATTGAGCGTCGTTCCATTGTGTGCAGAACCGAAAAATTTCTTCGTTCCGCAATTGCCGCCCTGGCAAAAAATGACCCGCGACTCCGGATTGGTTTTCTCTGGAGTCGTAACACACGTGCAGCGCTCTGCCACTTCGACCGGCACGACTCAAGTCACCTTCCGCGTGGAAAACGCAATCCGCGGCGTGCGCCGGGGCCAAGTTGTAAGAATCCACGAGTGGAGCGGCCTGTGGAACATCGGTGAGCGCTATGCGATTGGCGAGCGCGTCCTGCTGTTTCTTTATCCCAAGAGCAAGTTGGGACTGACCAGTCCCGTGGGAGGGAAGTTGGGCCGCTATGCAGTGGATCCCGCGGGACGAGTGCTCATCAGCAGCCCGCAGGCGATCAGCCCACGCCCGATTCACCTAAAAATCGTCAAAGCGCAAATCATCAAAGCGGTGAAGGAGTAGCCATGCGAGCCCCAACTGTTCTCCTTGCCTGCTTACTCCTTAGTCGGATCGTCTATGCCGGTGGACCTGCTTTCGTAGCCGGAAGCAGCTACTTCGATCCGGCCACCAAAGAATCTCCGGTCGTATGGGCGGGCGGTGTAATGAACTACTACACCGATCAAGGTAGCCTCAGCCCCATTCTCTCCGGCGGCGCCGCCGACAGCTTCGTTGCCAATGCCTTCAACCAATGGACATCGACACCGACCGCCGCGGTTTCCGCTGTGCGTCGAGGTCAGCTCACCGAAGATGTCACCGGAGCGAATATCTCCTTTATTAGCGGTCAGATCAATCTGCCCGTGGATATCCAACCCAGTGCTACTGGGACTCCGATCGGAATTGTGTACGACTACGACGGCTCGGTGACTGACGCTCTGTTGGGAACCGGCGCGGGAGCGAGTGTCTATTGCTCCCAGAACTCCGTCTTCGGCGGCATCGACAACATCGATCCCAGTGCGGTTTTCCTTCACGCCTTGATCGTCATCAACGGCAATTGCGCATCGACTTCCTCCCAGCTACCCGACCTTCAGTATCACCTGGTGCGAATGATTGGCCGCATTCTCGGCCTGGATTGGTCTCAAGCCAATTTGAATGTGATTACCAGGAGCCCCTTGCCCACCGCGGGCGATTATGCTGGCTTTCCGGTGATGCACGAAAACGATCCCCGAGCGTGTGTACCGGTTGCCATCTGCTATTCGAATAACTGGGTAGTCGATCCGTCGCAGCCAAAGACCGACGACCAAACTGCGTTGTCCAGGTTGTATCCCGTCACTCCACAGAACATCTCGAATTTCCCCGGAAAACAGATCTTCGGATCGGGCACTGCGCGGATTCACGGCACTTTGTATTTTCCCGATATTTGGGGCGCTCCCACACAGCCGATGCAAGGTGCGAATGTAGTCGCCCGCTGGATGGACCTCACAACCGGAGCAGTATCGCGCTCGCTCGTGGTCACATCCATTTCAGGTTTTCTTTATCACGGCAATGCGGGAAACATGGTCAGCGGGTACACCGACGCGAGCGGCAACCGCTTTGATCGCTTTGGCTCCGACGATCCGGCGCTACAAGGATATTTCGACCTCGCGGGGCTTCCCCTGCCCGGTGGCACAATGACCAATTACCAACTAACGGTTGAGCCGCTAGACCCGTTGTGGTCGGCCACTGCTGGGCCTTACGGATCAACTCATCAGGTCACACCGTCCGGAACTTTTTCCCCATATCAAGTGACAGTGGCTCCAGGTGATGACGTTCAAATCGATCTGGTGATGACCGGCAGCACCGTTCCGCAACCGCAGTGGTATGCAGCGAGCAGCTACGCTGCACCTGTGCAGGTGCCTGGCAGCGGTGTCTGGCGAGGGACGTTCAGTAATGGCAACACTGATTTCTTTCAATTTCCAGCGCAGGCAAACCGCACCCTCTCCGTTATCGTCGATGCGCTGGATGAGTCTGGGAACGTAGCACTGGGCAAAGCGCTTCCGGTGATCGGGTTGTGGGGCATGGCCAACCCTGGCCAGAGTCCTGCCGAAGCCTACACTGCTTACCCGCTGAACACCACGAATGTAGCCCAAACGCGTCTCGATGCGCAAGTATTGCAAAGTACCGCGCTCCGCTTGGGCATTGCAGATTACCGGGGTGATGGACGTCCCGACTTCGTTTACAACGCAAAATTGTTCTACGGAGACCGCATTGCGCCCTCGCGGGCGAGCGTGACGGGGAATGACGCCATTACGCTGACCGGTTTCGGACTGCAACCAATTACATCGGTACAAGCCGCGAATCAGTCGTTACCCGTGCTCGCCGCATCTGCGGCGCAACTGCTATTCGACAGTCCGCCTGCACCCGATGGCGTTTACGACATCCAGTTGAATGATGCGAAGAGCAGTGGATCATCCCTGATGATGGGCGTGCTGACAATTGGGGGGGACCAACCGACACGATCAGACTGATTTCCGGCGGGGGGAGTGCAACTCCGGTCGGCGGCCAGCTCAACACGCCATTTGCTGTCCAAGTTGTTGCCGCTGATGGCAGAACGCCAGTTGCCGGCGCAAGTATTCAATTCAGTTCTTCGCCTGCGGTTGGATTTTCGATTTGCGGCGGGGTTTCGAGTTGCACTGTGTTGTCCGACGAGAGCGGCACGGCAGCAACCGCAGTGACCGTGCTCTCGATCGGGACAACGACCGTCACGGCCAAACTGGCTCCGGCGTCCTATGCCAGGCCTCAGCAGGTTCAAGCGACAATTCTCGGTGTTTCGTCGAGTCTCGACATTTCGCTCGCTGTGCCGTCTGTCTGGGTTGCACAAGGCGCTTCGCTGAGCGTTCCGGTGACTGCGCGTGTGTTGTCGAATGGCAATCCGGTTGACGCGACCACGGTTAACTTTCAGATCACTCAGGGCAATGGAAATCTGTCCGTGGCCAGTGCGCAGACGGATTCCGCTGGATATGCGACTTCCGACTTGCAGTTGAATTCGATTAGCACGACTACGCAGGTGAGCGCATGCGTCGCGCCGGGTAATAGTCCATGCCTGGTATTCAGGGCCTTTGCTGTTGCTTTGTCTTCACTTCAACTTCAACCGGTCAGTGGGATGCTGCAGATATTGCAATCGGGGCAGAACTTTCGGCCCGTTGTCTTACGCGTCACCGATTCATCGAGCCCGCCGCACCCAGTGCAGGGCGCGAATATCTCGTTCCAAAGTTATACCGGGCGAATGCCGGGCCATCAGCCGATCGTGTGGGTGGGAGAAGCCGGAATCTCGCAACCTTCTATGCCAATCATCCTTGGCAATTCGCAGGCGACTGTTCTCTCTGATGTAAACGGACTCGCTTCGTTCTCTATCTCTATCGGCGGATTTTCGGGAAATATTGCAGTCGTTGGATACGCAAGCACCGGGGCAGCCATCCTGCAATTCGAAGCACAACAATTGGGACCATGAGAGTTACAGAACTAGTTCGCACCCAAACATTCCCTGATCTCGGCCTCGGTCAGGGTGTGGTCGGAACTTTTGGCACGGCGGTAAATGCGTTCGACCACATCGTCCGTCGCCGGAATGCCGCGCTGCTGGAGCCAGAACAACACATTCGATTTCCCGCTCATCGGACCGACGTCGATCACCTGCTCCAGGCCAAACAGATGCGAAGGCACGCCCGAATAGACCGCATTCGCGAGCTCGGTATCACCTTTCTTATATGCCTTGATTACGGCGGCGGCGTGGACCCCGGTCGCGGTGCGGAAGGCATCTTCGCCAATCACAGGATAATTCGGCGGGATCGGCACACCTGTCGCGCGTGAAACCGCTTCGCAATAATCCTTCAGCTTGGTCAAGTCCTGTCTGTCCCACGGCGACACACCCATGAGTTTCAGGTTCACGAGCATCTGGTCCATCTGGGTATTGCCGACGCGCTCGCCTGCACCAAGCGCGCAGGCATGCACGCAATCGGCGCCCGCGGCCAGGGCCGCCATCGAGTTTGCGATCGCAAATCCCCTATCGCAATGTCCATGCCAGTCGACACGAACCCTTTCGCCCGACGGCTTGACGACTTCATCAATCACGAACTTCGTGACGGCATAAGCCCCCAGCGGCGTTGAATGCCCGGCCGTGTCGCAAACGACTACAGCTCGCGCACCGCAACTGATCGCTGTCGAATACAGTCGCTTGATCATCTCCGGATCGCAGCGACTGGTGTCCTCGGTGACGTACATCGAGTCCAAGCCCAGCGACACCGCATACTTGACGGCCTTCTCCGTCGTCTGCAGGAGAAAATCTTCGGTCCAGCCTTCCGTATAGCGGCGGATCGGGCTCGATCCAATGAACGTTGCTGCCTCGATCTTCAAGCCCGTGCGCTGCACGATTTCGGCGATCGGACGAATGTCATTTTCGTGCGTGCGCGCGGCGCAGTTCGCCCGGATTTTCAATCGCTTCTGGGCGATCTCTCGCGCCAGTGCTTCCACGTGCTCCACGGCGCGCGGTCCTGCCCCGGGCAGCCCGAGGTCGAGTGAATCGATCCCGAGCGCTTCCATGAGGTGCAGAATTTCGATCTTTTCGTAGATGGAGGGATCACGGACCGAAGGCGATTGCAGGCCGTCGCGTAGGGTCTCATCGTTCAACTGCACCGGCCCCCGCGGTACGAGCATAGCCGCCGAGGCCTGATTCCAGTCGTAGACAAGTTCCGAAGGCTTCATTGGACGGGCTCCCGATGGGCCCAGAGCGGAATTTATTGTACGCGATGCCAAAACAGCAACGCCGCCCAGGTGGTCGGCTTTTGTTATCCTCGACGCTGCGTATGCGCCTGTTTGTTGCGCTCGATATCGACCAGCAGATTCGAGACCGAATCGCATCGTTCATGCTCGAGATGCGTGGACTCGCGCCTGCCGTTCGCTGGGTGCAACCGGAATCCCTCCACATCACCCTGAAGTTCATCGGTGAGCGCCCCGACGTGATGGTCAAAGACATCGAGAATGTCCTGCGCGGAGTTTCTGCTGCGCCGTTTCAACTCTCCTTCCGCGGCGCAGGTTTTTTTCCCAATGAAAGGTCCGCACGTGTCTTCTGGATGGGAATCCAAGCGGAGACCGCTCTGGCCGATTTAGCGGCGCAGATTGAACGATCCCTAGTTCCTATCGGCATCGAAGTCGAGAAGCGCGCCTTCAGTCCGCATCTGACTCTGGCGCGCGCGGGCAACGGTTCCGGCACTCCGGCAAAACAAGAAGGTGATCGGCCGAATAGGCGATTCACGGCCCTACAAGCAAAATTAAGCACGATGGCCTCCCCGGATTTTGGGACAATGGATGCCGTCGAATTCTTGTTGTACCGTAGCCAGCTTTCAAGCCGCGGTGCGCAATACACGAAGATTGCGTGTTTCGCCTTGAGTGCCCAATGAGCGTCGACCATCCCATCGCCGTGAGTCTCACTTCAGCGTATCTGCTGGGATCAATCCCGTTTGGTTATCTGCTCGTGCGGATCATCTATGGTAGCGACGTGCGCCAAAGCGGGAGCGGCAACATCGGCGCAACCAATGTGTCGCGCACCTCTCCGGCGCTCGGAGTTGTAACGCTCTTACTCGATGCATTGAAGGGTACGGCCGCCGTCGCTCTCGTTCTGCTGTGGGTCCACGGCACTCGGCAGCTCGCCTTCGCAGCTGCATTCGCCTCCATCTGCGGACACATGTTCCCCGTGTGGCTCGGATTTCGTGGAGGCAAGGGTGTCGCAACCGGTCTGGGATCTTTTGCCTTATTGACTCCAAAAGCAGTTCTGATTGCGATCGCTATCTTCGTGGCCGTGGTTGTAGCATTCCGCTGGGTTGCACTCGGTTCCGTCGTCGCAAGTGCCTCGCTGCCACCACTGGCGTGGGCTCTGGGTGAAGCGCATCGCACATCCGGAGCAAGTGGTGTCCTCAACCGCTCCCAGCCTCTTCTTTGGATTACATGCGCCGCAGTGCTGATTGTCTTAAGGCATCACGGAAACATTCGTCGAATGCTGGCGCGCAGCGAGCCGCGCTTCCGGGCCTTAAGCAAATGAGCAGAATCGCACTCATCGGAGCTGGGGCCTGGGGCACGGCTCTTTCGATCGTGCTGGGGCGACAGAACCGCCACTCCGTGTGTCTCTGGGCGCGCGAGGAACAGGTTCGTGAGAGCATCGCGTCAACGCGCATCAACGCAGCCTTTCTGCCGCAATGCCGTATCCCGGACTCCGTCGCCGTAACTGGGGACACCGCAGAAGCCTTGCAGGATGCCGAATTCGTCGTCAGCGCGGTACCTTCGCAACATTGCCGTGCTCTCTTCGAGCAACTGGTGCCTCGTCTACGTCCAGAAATGATGATCATCAGTGCAACTAAAGGCCTAGAGCAGTCAACCTTGCTGCGAATGACAGAGGTGATTTGCGCGGTCACGAACGGGAACTGTCGACTCGGCGCGCTGAGTGGTCCAACTTTCGCCGCCGAAGTCGCCCGTGGGGATCCAACAGCTTTGGCAATCGCCTCGCTCGATTCCGATCTCATGACTGCCGTGCAGCGCGAGTTCAGCGACGGCAGCTTCCGCCTCTATCGCAACGAGGATGTCACTGGAGTGGAACTTGGTGGGGCGCTGAAGAACATCATTGCGATCGCCGCCGGAGTCTGCCACGGCCTTGGTCTTGGTCACAACTCGATCGCAGCACTCATCACACGAGGCCTGGCGGAGATGACGCGCCTGGTCGTCGCCTGCGGAGGTCGTTCCGAAACTATGGCGGGACTCGCAGGCCTGGGAGATCTGGTGCTCACCTGCACGGGCGAACTCTCGCGCAATCGGAGCGTGGGCGTCGAACTTGGGCGTAGCCGCAAACTCCCAGAAGTTATTGCGGACATGCACGGCCAGGTTGCCGAAGGGGTCTTCACTACCAATGCCGCGGTTCAACTGGCGCATGCTCGCAATGTCGAGATGCCAATCACAGAACAAATGCACGCCATCTTGACTGCCGGCAAAGACCCACGGAACGCGATCCAGGAACTCATGGCCCGCGAGTTCAAAGATGAGTCCGCATTCGCGGTCAACAGCACGCCGGCAAAGTAATCGCGAGGTAACCTGCGTACAATCAGACCCAACCCGGATATCGCTTGCTTACACCTTTTTTCACAGTACTTCGGTAACGACAAGCGCGAGTACCCAGTCGGAAGACAGGCAATCCAACCTTAAAATTGACGTTCGTAGCTTCCCCGCAATACGAAACCGGAGAAGGGCTTGCTCTCAAAGATTCTGCCATCGCGGATCCCTATTCTGTACGTGATTCTCAGCGTGCTGGTACTGATCAGCGTGGTGCCGATGTATTTCTATTCGGCGCAGGTGCAGTCGATCAACCGCGACCGTCTGATCACCAACGAGCGTCTGCTGCAAAACACCCTCACCCAATCGATTGCCGATGACATCTCGCAGCACCAGGAATCATTTCGACTAATGCAGCAGAACCTTGCTTCTGCCTTGCAGGTCGCGAGTGGAAACGACTTGACTGGTGAGCATGTACAGGCGCCCGAACTTCGTGCCCTGCTGGAGAACTTCGTCTCAGCCTCTACCGATCTTGATTACGCCACCCTGCTCAACTCGGAAGCGAAAGGCGTTTCTGCAGGCCGAATTGAGCCGGACGCGTTTTTGCAACGCGAGCTCGAACAGGCCTACGCCGCGGGACGCGATTCTCGCGACTATAACGGGCAGCCTCTGGTGGTTGGCAATGGCAAATCACAGCACACCGTAATGCTGGTCAGCACGCACATCGTTTACGGGGGACGCTTTCTTGGAATCATCGCTTCGGTCGTCGATCTTGACTATCTCATTCGCCGTTTGCGCGACATCGATCGAGGCGGTCTGATGCCCTACGTCGTGGACAGCCAGGGCCGACTTGTGGCGGGTGCTAATCCCGAATATGCCACTGGCCAGGATATGAGCAGCCTCGAAATCGTCCGCAATTTCGTGGATGAAGGCGGCAAAGCCACAATGGTGTCAGCGACACGGGAGTTCACCGCAGGCAGCGGCAGAAAAGCTGTCGTCATGCTGGGCACATACAGTCCAGTCACCAACCTGAACTGGGCTGTGATCGTGCAAAAGCCCCGCGACGAAGCCTACAGCAGTGTTTTCGAAATGCAGAGAACCGCACGATTGCTCGCGCTCTTTGCAGTCATCCTGAGCATTCTCGTCGGTATTTTTGCCGCTCGTCGCATCACCAACCCTCTCGAAGTTTTAACCGAGTCGAGCCATGCCATTGCTCGCGGCGATTTCACGCAGCGCGTTCAGCTGAAGAGCCGTACCGAAATTGGCGAGCTGGCCACAACCTTCAACTTCATGTCGGACGAACTTGAGCATTTCGTCGAGGACCTGAAGCGCGCCGCGGCGGAGAACCGCGAGCTGTTCATGAACTCGATTACGATGCTTGCCGGCGCGGTCGACGAAAAGGATCCCTATACCCGCGGCCACTCCGATCGCGTTACTAAATATTCCGTCATGATCGCCAAGGAGATGGGCCAGAGCGAGGACTTTCAGGAGATCGTGCGCGTCTCAGCCCAGCTGCACGATGTCGGCAAGATTGGCATTGAAGATCGAATTCTGAAGAAGCCGGGCGCATTGACGGCCGAAGAATTCGAGATCATGAAGACACACACGACCAAGGGTGCCAACATTCTGCGCTCAGTGTCGCAGCTGCGCGAGATGATCCCCGGCATCGAACTGCACCACGAGTCGCTCGATGGCCGCGGCTACCCCCATGGTTATAAGGCCGACGAAATTCCGATCCTGCCCCGCATCATCGCCGTCGCCGACACGTTCGACGCTCTGACGACAAACCGTCCGTATCAGCAGGCCCACGATGCCGATGACGCGCTGCGGATCATCCGTTCAGTTTCCGGCAAACGTCTCGATCCGACCGCGGTTGCAGCGCTGGAAGCGTTGTACAAGCGCGGCGAAATCCGCGTTCCGCGTACGCATCTGGTGGCTGCAAAGATGGCTGCTGCTGCCGGCGCCGCGAATGTCGGGCCTGCATCAGTCATCGAACCCGAACCCGCGCCGGTTCCGGCACCGCCCATGGAAATGGATCGCACCTAGCGTGGTCCCAGCCTGTGCGCAAGCCCACCGCTATAATTGAAAGCGATACCTCGCTTTCATGATTCAGTCCTTATTCGGAAGTACAGAAGAGAAGAAGCCCGGCCTGTTTGAACGAATGAAGCAGGCGGTCACCCGCACGCGCGAGAACCTCAGCGAGCGGATTGACGAAGTTGTCGCTTTCAGCAAGGAAATTGATCGCAATACCCTCGACGACCTCGAGGCCACGCTGATCGGCGCAGACTTGGGCTCGGCAACCACCCATCAGGTACTGGAAAAACTCCGTGAGAAAGCCGACCGCAAACAGATCGGCAACGTAGATGAACTCAAGCGTTTGCTGAAAGAGGAACTGCTGGCCATCCTGAATGCCGCCAACACTCCGCCTGTCGAGCGTGAAGAGGGGATGGCCGAGGTGGTGCTGGTCGTCGGCGTCAACGGAACGGGAAAGACGACAACCATCGGCAAGCTTGCGCAGTTGCTGAGGTCGGAAGGCAAGACGGTGCTGCTGTGCGCGGGCGACACGTTCCGGGCCGCCGCGATCGAGCAACTCGAAGTCTGGGGACAGCGCACCGGGACCGAGGTCGTTCGCACCAAGTCTGGCGGAGATCCGGCCGCGGTCCTCTTCGACGCGCTGCAGGCCGCTAACGCGCGGCACATCGACTGCGTCATCGTCGATACTGCCGGTCGTCTGCACACGAAGACAAATCTGATGCAGGAGCTTGAGAAAATCCGCCGCACCGCTCAGCGGATCATTCCTGGAGCTCCGCACGAAGTCTTGTTGGTGATCGACGCAACCACCGGCCAGAACGGTCTGCAGCAGGCCAAGCTGTTCACCGATGCCGCCGCCGTAACCGGCGTGGTACTGACGAAACTGGACGGCACCGCGAAGGGCGGAGTTGTTGTCGCCATCGCTCGCGAATTGGGATTGCCGGTGCGCTATGTCGGAGTGGGCGAAAAGGCCGCCGATCTGCTACCGTTCGATCCGAAAGAATTTGTGGATTCATTGTTCGCGTAGCGAACGGCTCGTATCAGGGCACGCATTCATGCGTGCCGGGAAGTTTGCAAAGGAAGCTCTCGCCTTTAGGCGCTGAGGTTGTTGTATAGGAGCATCTGCATGCAGGCATTTCTGCAGATAGTAATTGCTCTCCTTGCAATTGTGTCCGTCTGGTGGCTCATTCGTAAAATGCGGCACCCTCAAACACCCACCGAACCCGCCGATGATCCGCTGGCCGACGTCCCCGCGCCAGTGAGAAGAGGGCCAAAAGGGTTGGCGGGCGCCGTGGCTGCATTGGAACCGGATGATGACGAGCCAGCCGATGCTTTTCCACCGCCGAGTGTGTAACTGAGTTTGACGACGCCTCACCAATCCGACTTCGTATTCCTTCGCCGCGCCCTGGAGCTGGCGCAAAAAGGTTTTGGGCTCACCTCGCCCAACCCCCATGTAGGGGCAATTGTGGTAGACAAGGAAGGTAACGCCGTCGGCGAAGGTTTCCACACGTACGACGGCGTGAAACACGCGGAAGTGCTCGCAATCGAGCAAGCGGGCGAGAAGTCACGAGGCGCGACCTTATATCTCAACCTGGAGCCGTGCTCGCATCATGGCCGCACCGGACCCTGTGTGGACGCAGTGATTGCCGCAGGAATCACGCGAGTGGTTGCGTGCACACCCGACCCAAATCCCGAAGTGAGCGGCCGTGGTTTCGCCAAGTTGAGGCATGCGGGAATCCAAGTCGCCTCAGGCTTACTCGAAGAAGAGGCACGCTCCTTGAATGATGCCTTCGCTAAATACATTCGTTACCGAATTCCTCTAGTCACGCTGAAGGCGGGCATGACACTCGACGGCAAGATCGCGCCACCGCCGGAATATATTGCTGCGAGCACCGAGCCAGGCAAAGCCGGCCCAACTGGAGGATGGATCACCAGCGAGGAAGCCCGCGCGCACGTGCAGCAACTGCGCCATCAGCACGATGCAATTCTGGTGGGTGTTGGGACCGTAATCGCCGATAACCCTTTGCTCACCGACCGCACGGGGCTGCCGCGCCGGCGCCCTCTGCTGCGGGTCATCATGGATTCTCACCTGCGTTTACCCCTGCAGTCACGCGTCGCGCAAACTGCGGCCGAGGACGTCCTCGTGTTCTGTTCCTTTGCCGAAGAAAACAAGAAGCAGGGGCTTCTGGATCACGGGATTCAGGTTGAGCAGGTTGCGCCGTCAGGACCCGATGGCCGGCCCGATCTCGAAGCTATCTGCCGCAAGTTGGCCGAACGCGAGATTACCAGCGTGATGATTGAAGGAGGAGCGCTGGTGAACTGGACCGCTTTGGCCTCCGGCGTCGCCGATAAAGTCTTCTTTTATTATGCGCCGAGGATCCTCGCCGGCAGCGGGTCGGTCCCCTTCGCGGCCGGCCCTGGATTCCGCCGAATGAGTGAAGCCGCGCACCTGAAATGGTTCCGCCTGCATCGTTTCGGCGAAGATTTCGCTGTCGAGGGATACTTGAGGGATCCGTATCTGGATTGAGTAGCCAGTTTCAAGTTGCTAGTTGTTAGTTTCGGAGTTGTACAGGATACCTGGAACTCGAAACTTGAAACTCGAAACTCGAAACTTTTGCTTATGTTCACTGGAATCATTGAAGAAGTCGGCAAGGTCACTGCAATCCAACAGCAGGATGAGAAGCGCAAGCTGACGATTTCCTGCTCGAAGCTTCTACCCGAACTCAAGCAGGGCGACAGCATGGCTGTAAGCGGCGTCTGCCTCACCGCCGTTGACCTCATCAATAGTGCGTTCAGTGCAGATCTTGCGCAAGAAACCTGGAAACGCACGTCGTTCTCTCGTATTCACGAAGGCGCGCTGGTTAACCTCGAACTCCCCATGCGTGCGAACGGACGCTTCGACGGCCACGTGGTGCAGGGCCACGTGGACGGTACCGGCAGATTCGTTTCACTCGCGCCCATTCCCGCCGGCAACGACTTCCTGCTCACCATTCATGTTCCATCGGAGCTCACGCGCTACATTGTCGAAAAGGGATCGCTGGCGATTGAAGGAATCAGCCTGACCGTCGCTGCAGTCGACGGCGTTGAAGTACGAGTCGCAATCATCCCGCACACTGCAGAAATGACGAATTTGGGATCGCTTAAGCCGGGCGATCCGGTGAACCTTGAAGTCGATGTGATCGCGAAGTACGTCGAAAAGATACTGGCGCCGCAGAAGGCACAGAGTTCAATCACAATAGAAAAGCTTGTAAAAGCAGGATTTTAAAGATCAGTGCTCGGGGCTAATCGTCAGTAGCCACGCCAAGATCCTGGTCGCCTGACACTGGGCACTGCCCACTGCGGGTTACGTGCTACCTGCGACGCTCGACGTGCGGCTTTCTAGGAATTCCTACGCGCCCAAATTCAACTCATCCAGCGTCAGGAATTCCTGCACGATCGGCTCGTCACACTTCTCTAGATCCGGATAGGTCCCAAAGAACAGCACGCGGCCCTCATACAAAAACACCACACGATCTGCGAGTTTCTTCGCCAGTCGCATATCGTGTGTGACGACTACGCTCGTGAGGTGCAGTTGAAGCTTGAGCCGCTTCATGAGATCGCCCAGCAATTGCGCCATAAGTGGATCGACCATGGTGGTCGGCTCGTCATACAGCACGCAGTCAGGCTGGAGCGCTAACGCCCGCGCGATCGCCACTGAGCGTTTCATGCCTGTCGAGAGTTCAGCAGGAAACTGTTCCGCCATATCCTTCACGCCGACCATTTCAAGCAGCCCAGAGACAATCTGCAGGATCTGTTCTTCGCTCAGGTCATTCCGTTCCCGCAAAGGAAACGCCACGTTTTCTCCGACGGTGAGTGAATCGAACAGCGCACCGCTCTGAAACACCATGGTGACTTTCTTCCGGATGCGTTCTAGTTCCTCCTCGGGATAATCCGTGATGTCTTCATGCGCAACAATCACGCGTCCAGAATCCGGCTTCAGAAAGCCCATGATGTTCTGCAGCGCCACCGACTTCCCTACCCCGCTTCTGCCCAGAATGCACACGGTCTCAGCGGGATTGACTTCAAAGCTCACGTTTCGTAGCACGTGATTGTCACCGAATGCCTTCGAGACATTCTTAAACTCGATGTAGCACGGATTCTGGTCAGCCGCGCGATTCCCGGCGGTCGGGTCGGCAATTACGAAGTTACTCATGTGCGATGCTACTGGCGCTCATGATACATGCTGGCGCCGTGCGAATTCTTCTTGCGCCAGCTTCCAATCTTCTGGCGTATTAACGTTGCGGAACATACCTGACCAGAAGCCGCGTTCCGCGAGTTCCAGTTCGTCCACCACACGAACTGGAATGCCCGTGAACACTGCATCAATCTTATTGCGACCCGCAACCAGGGCCTGCTCTGCCGAAAGCAAAAACTCCTTCCGATACACAGCGCACAATGGTTCAAAATGTCTGCCGACTCGAGGCACAGTCACTATCGCTCCGCTCTGCACAGCAGATGCGATCAGGAACTCCAGGAATCGGGTTTGCAGAAGAGGCAGATCGACAGCGATTATTAAGTTCAAGTCTGCCTCTGAACTGTTCAGCGCTGCATGAATTCCGCCGAGCGGCCCACGGTCCGAATAGATGTCCTCAACCACTGTTCCGAACTTCGAAAACTTTGCAGGATCACCGACAATTCGCAGCTCATCCGCAACTCCCCGCCCCAACTCAAGAGCATTCTCCAGCAACGTCGGCCCTTGGAACTCCAGGAAGGCTTTGTCCTGCCCCATACGCGAGCTCTTCCCACCGGCGAGAACAAACGCCGTAACTCTTTCCATTCAGAAATGATACTGGCTTGGCGGCCTTCGCCGCACGAATCGCTTGAGACTGCGAGTTGTCGAAGTTCACTAACACCAAAGTAACCTACCGTACGGCGAAATTACGGTGCATGATGATCCTGCCGGTGCGCTTGGCCGGAAGGTAGAAACCTCCCATGCCACAAAAGTTGCTGGATGTCATTCTCTTAGGTCGCTGCTCCCACGAGTTTTCCTGGCCACGTCGCGACGCGGATGGACAGTTCTATCAGGTCTGCCTGCTGTGCGCGGCTGAGTACAAGTACGACTGGGCCACCATGCGCCGGACCGAGCGTGTGAGGCCCGAACCCGGAGAAGCGGCCGCACCCAAGCGCCGCCAGCATGTCCGCAAGCCTACCTGGGTACCCCGTGCGCGCCGAATCAAAATGGATGCTGCCGTCCGCTATCGCGTGAAGAACCTGGGCACGTGGAGCGAAGGAATTATTGAAAACCTAAGCCAGTCGGGCGTTCTGCTCAAAGGGCCGCAACGCTTCCCTGAGAACACGCTCGTCGAGATGCTTTTTGAAATGCCTGAGGAAATCTCTGGCCAGAAGAATAGCAAGGTGCTTTGCCAGGGCCGAGTCATCCGCATGAAAGACCAGAAACAGGATGGCCCAGAGCACGAATTCGCGGCTTCGATCCTGGACTACAAGTTCATTCACTGACAAAGAAAGTACATTCCCGCACCCAAATTTTGTTCAAACCAGCAGCCATTCTGCATCTAAACTTGTAAATAGGTCCCGCTGAAATCATCAGGAGTTTAGCTCATGAAGACGAGAATTTCTCTCTCTTTGCGTATTCTTCCGCTTGCGCTGGCTCTGGCGCTGGCCGTTGCATGCACCAAGGCGCCCAACGACGCGCAAGTCACCTCTGACATTCAATCGAAACTCGCTTCGGACTCCGGTCTGCAGAACAAGCAGCTCACGGTGCAGAGCGACAAAGGCACTGTCACGCTCTCCGGCACTGTCGATAACGACGCCCAGCGCGAAGCGGCGGCGAAATATGCGGCTTCGGAAGCCGGTGTGAAGCAGGTGATCAACAACCTGCAGGTTGCGCCAACCTCCGCCGCGGCAGCTCCGCAGGACGCTGCTCCTCAGAACGCGCAGCCTGAGAATCAGCCAGAACCTGCGCCGAGAGCAGCTTCGAAGCCATCGCCGTCAGCGCACAAGCACCGCAGCTCCAGCTCTAACCAGGACAACATGGCGCAGTCACAGCCCGCACCGTCGGATTCTTATGCGTCCGCTGCGGCCCAGGCTCCTGCTCCTGTTGCGCAAAACACGCCTCCACCGCCACCTCCGCCGCCAGCGAAAGTTACACTGCCGTCCGGCACAGCGGTTCCCGTCCGCCTCGTTGACACTGTCGACAGCGCCACCGCGCAAACGGGTGACACGTTCCACGCTACGCTCGATTCACCGATTGCGATCGATGGCGAGGTTGCCATTCCCGCTCACTACGATGTAGAAGGCCATGTCGTCGCCGCTCAGGCTTCGGGCAAGTTCGCCGGCAAGGCGCTGCTCGAACTGCAACTCGACCGAATCAAGGTCGGCGACAAGTGGTACAACGTCGAAACCGATCACTTCAAGCAGGAAACTGGATCGCGCGGCAAGAACACCGCAACCAAGGTTGGCGTTGGAGCGGCTGCGGGCGCCATCCTCGGCGGAATTTTCGGCGGAGGCAAAGGCGCGGCAATCGGTTCGGTCGCCGGAGCTGGCGCTGGTGGCGGCGTTCAGGCGGCGAGCAAGAAGCCCGATATCAAGCTCGCTTCCGAGCGCATCCTCACCTTCACGCTGCAGCAGCCGGTTACTATAGTACCCACGACCAAGCCCGCACGCAGCGGTCAAAAGCTCGAAGCCAACGATCAACAGCAACAGTGAAAGATTTTGCAGCATAAAAGCGCGGCACTCGCCGCGCTTTTTTGTCCAAACGTGTGTAGCAGGATGTAAGTTTCATGCTAGAGTTTGGAACAGAAAACTGCGCCCGCCACTTCTTCTAAACTCGCTGCCTCGGCTGTTTGCGGATGATCAAGGGTCATATATCGTTTTACAAATTTGAGCCGCGTTGGTCAGACCGCGTGGCTTGGTATGCATCCGCAATCGCCGCCACCGCGCTCTCATGGTGTATATGGCGGCTCTCGCCGGTGATGCATCAAGATCCATTCGTCATTTTTATTTTGGGTGTTGTCTTCATCGCACGGTTTTACGGATTTGGCCCCGCGGTTGTTTGCACCTTCACTTCGGCGTTACTTCTCGATTACGCAATTTTCCGGCCCACGCTCTCGGCGCCCATCACGGAACTGGAACTTCAACGACTTGGTGTGTTCATGCTGATTTCAGTTCTGGTCGCGGGGCTCGCGCGCCAACGTTCTCGCGCCGAAACTCAGACTGATGAAATTCGCCAGCAGCTCGCGGCCATCGTGACTTCTTCCGAAGACGCAATCATCAGTTTCACCGTCGATGGAATCGTTACCAGCTGGAATCAAGGCGCTGAGATGCTCTACGGCTACACACCGCAAGAAATCTTGGGGCGGCCCCTTGCAGTGGTGGTCCCAGTCGAGCGCATGGGAGAACTAGAGCACAATCTCGAGCGCCTGAATCGAGAAGAACGGGTTGGCAGCTACGAGACCGAGCGCATTCACAAAAACGGATCGCGTTTGCGCGTTCTACTTTCGGTCTCTCCGATTCGAAACGAAAAGGGCCAACTAGCTGGTGCCTCGGCGATCTCTCGTGACATCACCCAGCAAAAGCGCACCGAAGAAGCCCTACGCCGAAACGAGCGGCTGGCAACTGCCGGCCGTCTCACTGCGGCGATTGCGCACGAAATCCGGAACCCGCTTGAGGCGCTGATCAACCTGGTCTATCTTGCGCGACGCGATGCCGCCGGCCGCGACGAGTATCTTCGCCTCGCTGAACAGGAGATCGGTCGACTCGATTCAATAGCGCAACAGGCACTCGGCTTCGTTCGCGAGACCACCGCGCCAGAGCAACTAAATCCCGCGAAGTTGATCGACGAAGTCCTGCAACTCTACATGCGCAAGCTTCAGCAGAACAACATCACCATCGAGAAGCACACCGAAGACGGCCTCGGCATCCTCGGTTTCCCCGGCGAGTTGCGCCAGCTTTTTTCCAATCTGATTCTCAACGCTATGGAATCTATGAAGGATGGCGGACGCCTCCGCATCCGCGTTGTACAGGCTCACGAGTGGGCTGGAGAGCAGCGAGAAGGTGTGCGCGTCACCGTGGCCGACACTGGCAGCGGCATATCGGACCACTCTCTCCCGCACATCTTCGAGCCGTTCTTCACCACAAAGAAAGAGACCGGCACCGGCCTCGGGCTCTGGCTCGCGTATGGAATCGTGCAAAAGCATTCCGGATGGATGCGGGTTACCAGCCGCACCATCCCAGGATCCAGCGGGACTGTGTTTATGGTGTTCCTGCCCGAATCGCCAGCCATGGCCGCAACACAAGCTGCCTGATCAGTGCCGCACTGCCGATGAAGTACTCAACACCTTAGTCCAGATTAGGCGTCCGCAATGGCAGAGCCCGCTTCATCTCCGACCCAGGCGTGCGCCGGATCGGCTTCGGGCGCGGGACTAATTTCCGAGTTTTGCATGATCGTGCGCGCACAAGTATTCCAGCGCAGAATCGCATCGTCATTTCCCGGCGCGGAAAATTTCATAGCCTCTTCGTAGTGCTCCATCGCCTGACGGAGCGCGTGATAAGTGGAAGCTCCCGCTCCTGACCCGCCATGATGAAGACGTGCATTCCCCAATCGTTCCCAAATGATCCCCGCATAATAGGCCTGCTCGTACTCGCCTTGAATCTGCGAGAGAACTTCCTGCGCACCCTTCGCGTTCACGCTGGATTGAAACTGATCGGTGCGCGCCAGGAGCAGGGAGATCAGCGCCTGCTGGTGATCAGGCACGACAGCCAGTACGTCGAGGCATATGCTTTCCGCCAGGGCAGGTTCATTCAGAAGACGATAGCGCTCCACTTTCGCCAGCGCCTCGGGAATGCTCTGCACAGAAATGGATTTCAGTTCGAAATTCATAACAGCTCCTATGGTGATGGGTCGAGCAGGCCTTCAGGCCTGTGAAAAAACCACACTAGGCCAGTCGGCTTTAGCCGCTGAGGTCATGTGAACTTCTGCAGAAAGAACTGCCCTCAGCGGCTGAAGCCGCAATCCCTGCCGCCGCAATTGCAGGGCTGAAAGCCCTGCTCCACCCAAAATCATTTCAGCCACACACGGTGCAAGTTCACTGCTTCGAATTGCTGAATACCCGGAACAACTTCGAGAGCGGATCGAAGAAGCGGTCCACGACGCGCTCCTTGAGCGGGATAATCGCATTATCAGTAATTGTGATGCTTTCAGGGCAGACCTTGGTACAGCATTTTGTGATATTGCACAGTCCTACGCCGAATTGCCTGCGCAGCTCTTCCCGCCGATCGCCCACGTCCAGTGGGTGCATTTCTAGCGCGGCGGTATACACCAAAAATCGTGGCCCTATGAATTCGTCGTGCATGTGGTGATCGCGCAGCACGTGGCAGACGTCCTGGCAGAGATAGCACTCAATGCATTTGCGAAATTCCTGTACCCGATCGACATCTTCCGGAGCAATACGCCAGGTGCCATCTTGCGCGTCGGGCTTGCGTGGCTGAAATTTCGGAATGCGCTTTTTGACCTCGTAATTCCAGGAGACGTCCGTAACCAGGTCCTTCATATGTGGGAAGGCCTTCATAGGTTCGACGGTCACTGGCTTATCCAGAGGCAGCGAATTCAGGCGCGTCATGCACATCAGCTTCGGCATGCCGTTGATTTCCGCCGAGCACGAGCCGCACTTGCCCGCCTTGCAATTCCAGCGGACGGCGAGATCGCCGGCGTGCTCCGCCTGGATCTGATGAACGGCATCGAGGATGACCATCCCTGCGGAGACTTCGGTGCTGTAGTCCTGAAAACTGCCCTGGCCTCTTTCCCCACGCCAGATTCGAAATGTTGCAGTGGCCATTACTTCATCTCCTCGATCACGTTCCGCAGGTCTTCTCGCATACTTGGGATCGGCTCGCGACTTAGCTGAACCTCTCCGTTCGCGCCTTTGCGCGCAACAATGTTGAATTTGCCGAACTGGTCATCTTTGGCTGGATAGTCATCGCGGAAATGCGCGCCGCGGCTTTCTTTTCGTTCCAGGGCAGCCCGCGTCACAATCTCAGATACTGTGAGCAGATTGTTCAAATCAAGCGCTGTGTGCCAGCCGGCGTTGTATTCGCGATTACCATCCACGCTGACTTGGTCTGCTCTGCCTTTCAATTCGCGAATGCGCTCGAGCGCCTGCATCATTTCATTTTCCTGACGCACGATGCCAACCATGTCCTGCATTAGATCTTGCAACGCATGCTGCACGGCAAAGGGATTCTCGGAACTCTGCCGCCCGAAGGGCTCAAGCGCTTGCTTTTCGGCTGTGGCAAGAGCATCCGGATTCACAGCGCCCGAAGAGTTCTCTTTTGCGAACGCAGCGGAATACTCTCCGGCGCGTTTTCCGAAAACCAGCAGGTCGGACAGCGAGTTGCCCCCGAGTCGATTGGCTCCGTGCAACCCCGCGCCGCATTCACCCGCCGCAAATAGCCCGGGCACGTCGGACATCTGTGAGTCCGCGTCCACTTTGACTCCACCCATCATGTAGTGAGTGGTGGGGCCGACTTCCATTGGTTCTTTCGTGATGTCGATGTCGGCCAGCTGCTTGAACTGGTGATACATGCTGGGCAGCTTCTTCTTGATGTGCTCGGGCGCGTTCGGAAGCTTTTCTTTGATCCATGCGATATCGAGGAACACGCCGCCATGCGGACTGCCGCGCCCCTCGCGCACCTCGCGGCGGATGCAGCGCGCAACGTGATCGCGGGTCAACAGTTCAGGCGGACGCTTCGCATCTTTGTCGCCTTGCGTGTACCGCCACCCTTCTTCTTCCGACGTGGCGGTCTGGTTCACGTAGAGCGGCGGAATGTCCTTGAACATGAAGCGTTCGCCGTCGCGATTTCGCAGCACGCCGCCCTCGCCGCGAACGCCTTCTGTCACCAGAATGCCGCGCACGCTCGGGGGCCAAATCATGCCCGTAGGATGGAACTGCACAAATTCCATGTCCATCAGCGCTGCGCCGGCGTGGTATGCGAGGGAATGGCCATCGCCGGTGTACTCCCAACTGTTGCTGGTGATTTTGAAAGCTCTGCCGATTCCTCCGGTCGCCAGCACCACCGCCTTGGCGCGAAACACGTGAAAACGTCCCCGTTCACGGTCATAGCCAAATGCACCTGAGATTCGGCCGCCATCTTTCAGGAGCGTAACGACTGTGTGCTCCATGAAGACGTCCAAGCCAAGATGAATGCCATGGTCCTGGAGCGTGCGAATCATTTCCAGGCCGGTGCGATCGCCCACATGCGCAAGCCGCGGATAGCGATGTCCGCCGAAATTTCGCTGCAGGATGCGGCCATCCTTGGTGCGATCGAAAAGCGCGCCCCAGGCTTCAAGTTCGCGCACTCGATCGGGAGCTTCTTTGGCGTGAAGCTCCGCCATCCGCCAGTTGTTCAGGTACTGCCCCCCTCGCATCGTGTCGGAAAAGTGGACGCGCCAGTTATCGCGATCATCGACGTTGCCCATGGCCGCGGCGACTCCACCTTCTGCCATCACGGTGTGTGCTTTACCCAGCAGCGACTTCGTGATGACTGCGACCTTCACACCCGCGGCCGAAGCCTCTACCGCCGCGCGCAGTCCCGCGCCCCCGGCGCCGATGATCAGAACATCGTGCTCATGCGTGATGTACTCGGACACTAGAAGATCCTCCAGTCATGCCAGATCCCCATTGAGCACAGACGCACATAAAGGTCGGCGAAGCCAACCGAGAACAGGCTGCACCACGCAAACAGCATGTGGCGCCGATTGAAACAACTGACGCAATCGTAAGCGAGCTTGCGAACCGGCCTTCCCGCTAACCGGTCGCGAAAGCCGCCGACAAGATGACGAAATGAATGGCAGCCGAACGTATAAGAACTCAGCAGAAGGAGATTGGTGAGCAACACCAGCGTCCCCACGCCGATTCCGAAGTGCCCGTCAAACCAGAGGGCGTCCCAGACGTCGTGCGCTAGAAGCACCAGAAAGATCAGCGCGAGATACAGGAAATACCGGTGGATGTTTTGAATGATCAGCGGGAAAGACCGCTCACCCAGGTACTTCTTCCGGGGTTCACCGACCGTACACGACGGCGGGTCCGCCCAAAACGCTTTGTAATATGCTCCGCGATAGTAGTAGCAGGTAACGCGAAAGCCGCCCGGCGCCCATAAGATCAGCATCGCCGCCGTAACCCACGCCGGCAGCCACTTAGGACTCGCGCCAAACCATGCCTCAGCGGATCCGAATAATTCCGGCGAATAAAATGGCGAGAGGTAAGGCCCGAACCGGAAATGCTGTCCCTGGAGCGCGGCCCAGGTGGAATAAACAATGAAGGTAGACAATCCGAGAAACACAAACAGCGGCTGAACCCACCAATTGTCAGCCCGGCGCGTCTCTCCAAAACCGGCGCGCACCAAGGGCACGTCAACCTGAGACATTCAAGTTCCCCACGATTGGGATCAAATTACAGAGCGGTAGCCATGATACAAGCAAATTCAGTCTCGTGAATTACGGACCCTTTAGCGGAACCCGGATGGGAACTCGCCTCACGCGGCCCTTCGGCACTGGGATCTCTGTGATAAAGTTGCCTGACCGCGAGTTCCATCGCTTCGATTGCGGGCGGCACAAATGGCTTTGATCGAAAAGGGACGCGAGATTCGGAGCTACGATTACGTCAATCACCCGTACGAACGCGTCCGCGATGCGCTGAAACAGAACGCAACTACGATTTTTCAAGCGGCGACTAAGGCTGCGGCTGCGCGTGCCCATTCCGTCGCAGCAGAGCTGCACGTTGATTTCGGCGGCATCGGCGTGAAAACGGACATCAATATTTCGGTCAAGAGCGTGGAAGAAAAGCTGGTGGATCAAGGCTCGCTCCCGGTCACGCGCCTGCAATTGACATGGGAAGCTACCACGGCGCCACGGCTTTTTCCGTTGATGAATGGCGAGCTGTCGGCTTATCCGCTGACTTCAACCGAAACTCAATTGGATTTTTTTGGAATATACGAGCCACCGCTTGGCGCGGTCGGGAAGACAATGAACGCCATCGTAGGTCACCGGATCGCCGAAGTTTCGGTGCATCGTTTCATCGGCGACGTGGCGGGATACCTCAGGCATTCGCTGAACCAATAGCCTCGCCCAGCAACTCCCCCGAAGGTGCCTATCCTGCGACTGTCCTCCCGGACAGTGACTTTGGTACCTCTTGGTAAGCCCTCTTAACAACTTATAATCAGGCCGGATTAGCTCGCATTTCGCGAGGAGGGTGAGGAGCGGTTGGACCCGTTCATCGCATCAGCCGTTTTTGTTTTCGGACTGCTCTTTGGCAGCTTCCTGAACGTGTGCATTTACCGCCTCCCGCGTGGCCTGTCCGTCGTATGGCCGGGATCGGCATGCCCGCACTGCGACATTCCAATCCGGTTTTACGACAACATCCCGGTTTTCAGCTGGCTAATTCTGGGTGGCCGCTGCCGCAATTGCAAGGTCCGGATCACGCCGCGCTACCTGATTGTCGAAGTCATCAATGGCCTGCTATTTCTTGCCTGCTACGCGCACTTCGGACTGAGCCTTGCAACCCTGAAATGCGCAGTGTTTGGGTTCCTCTTGCTCGGTCTGATCTTCACCGACGCAGAAACGCACCTGCTGCCCGACAAGATGACGCTGCCCGGCCTCGCCTTCGGCCTGCTGATTTCGCTGTTTGTTCCGGTGAATGATCTGCTCTCGATGTTGTTGCCGGGCGCGATCGACTTCCCCGTCAGTTCTGACATCTCCTGGCGCCTGTTCTCGTTTATGGACGCGGGACTCGGTGCTCTGGTCGGTGCTTCGTTTCTATACGGTATTGGCGCCGCTTATTTCCGGTGGCGCGGCGTCGAAGGTATGGGATTCGGCGACGTGAAGCTCATGGCGATGATGGGGGCCTTCCTCGGCTTGCGATTGACGATTCTCACCATGATGACGGCCTCACTCGCCGGTTCCGCTTACGGCTTGTGGACCGTGCTGGTGGTGTGGCTTAAGCGGATGCAGCGCAGGAAACGCGTTTTCCACGAGACCGGCTCTACCGCTCGCAAGCATGCCTGGGCGTCGGCCCAAGTCGCACTACGTCGTCATCAGATGCCTTTCGGCGTTTTCCTGGGCACTATGGGTTTGCTCGCATTTTTCTTCGGCCAGCAGTTCATTCATTGGTACTGGAGGCAAATGTGAGACTGCTCGCCAATCCGCTGGTGATCCGCATGGGGCTCGGCCTACTGGTGTCGATGGCCGTGTTTGTCGCTGGTATTTTGATCATTCGGGCACTGCGCCGCGAACTCGTCGAGAACGAGGCAGTTCCGGAACCGCTGGGCAGCCCCGAGGATGCCACCTACGCCTACTCCGCTGTCATCCAAAAGCTCAAACAGCAAAAATTTGAATTGCAGAATGAACATGCGGCACAACAACGCCGCGCCAAAACTTCGGAACAAATCACTGCCGCAGTGATCGCGAATCTGCCTTGCGGAATCCTGTTCATTGGCCCGAACGGCCTGGTGAAACAGGCCAACGCCGCGGCGCGACAACTGCTCGGATTCGCCTCTCCGTTGGGGATGAGCCCCGATGCCATCTTTCGCAGTACGACAGTGGCTTCGGAAAGCAATAGCCCGACCCGCTTAGCCGACGAGATCGCAACCAGCTTGCGTAACCGTGTTCGCGCGAGTTTCCGCAGCAGTTACGAAACCGCTTCGGGAGAACACCGCAGCTTCGCGTTCACCCTCATTCCTCTCACCATGGATGAAGCGTCCGCCCTCGCCTGCGTGATCGACGATGAGACTGCCCTGACGCAATCGCGGCGCGAAAAGCTTCTGCAATCCGAGTTTGTTGCGGAAACGGCATTGCAGCTTCGTTCGTCCCTTTCGGTGATTCGCGATTGTGCCGATCGGTTGAGCAAGGTCGGACCGCAAGGCGACGCACATTTTGCCGGCGACATTGCCGCAGAAACAGATCGGATCGAAAAATTGGTAAGCGCATTCGTTGCGGAGCATTCGTCGCACAAGGCTGTTGCCGCACATGCATAAGATTCAAGTCCTTCGAGGACAGATGGGAGCATCTATGAACCGCGTGTTTCGATTCTCGTTGATTGTTTTGCTTTCCTCCTCAGTCTGCGCCGGTGTCGCCGTCGCGCAGAGTTCGCAGGAATCGTTGGGTAACTACGCACGCGCCCTCAAGAAGTCGAGGGGTGCGCCCCCAACGGACCAGAAGAAGGTCTATGACAACGACAATATGCCAGCGAACAGTTCGATCAGCGTAGTCGGAAGCGCTCCCGCTGCTCCCGCTACAGACTCCGCAGCCGCCGCCCAGCCCAAAGATGCGAGTACCGCCGCCCCAGCTGCCGGTGATGACAAGAAAGATGAAAAGAAAGATCCCGAGATCAAAGCAGGTCAATCCGCCAGCGATCGCAAGGAGGCCGTCGACGCCTGGAAGCAAAAGCTAGATGGCCAATCCGGCAAAGTAACGAGCCTGGCGCACGAACTCGATCTTTTGCAGCGCGAATACCGCGTGAAGTCATCCGAGTTTTACGCCAACACCGCCAATCGCGCGCAAAATCCTACCGGCTTCGCCAAGGACGATGCGGATTACAAGCAGAAGATCGCCGACAAACAGAAAGAATTGGACGATGCAAAGGCAAAGCTGAGTGAGATGCAAGATGACGCTCGCAAAGACGGTGCTCCGAACTCCGTGACTGATCGGCAGCAGTAGAAAACAAGTTCTCGGTTCGCAGTTGCCGGCTCCCAGTTTCAGCAAGATGAAATCGACTGGGAACTGGCAACTGAAAACTAAATTTTCTTCGATTCGATTTCCAATAAAATATTCTGAACTTGTCGGATAATTTGGAAGGAACAGAATGAAACGGCTCGCGCTCATATTGCTGTCCCTGGCAGTCATTTCGGGCTGCACTTCGCCGTCGCCCCAGCCGGCCACCAAAGCCGAGCCTCCCGAACTGCTCACCGGACGCAGCGCCTTCCAGAAGCTCTATGTGACCGCTCGTGGCTGGGCTCCGGACGTCCGCCCCTATCAGTTGCAGTCTGGCGTTGTCGGCGACAACAAAGGTCACGACGGCAAAGCCGTAGTCTGGAGCGCTTCCTTTGTCTCTGCCACTATCCACACTTCCAAGCCGTATACTTGGTCCGGCATTGACGCCCCAGACGCTCCCTCGTGCGGTGTCACCCAGGGCACGCAAGACACGTCATTCACGCCTACCAACACCTTCGACATGCAGTTTCTGAAGATAGACTCCGACAAGGCTTTCGAAATTTCCCAAAAGCACGGCGGGGAAGAGATCCTGCAAAAGAAGCCTGACACACCCGTCCTCTACCGGCTCGATTGGAACCACAGCGGCAACAATCTTGTCTGGCACGTCATGTACGGCGGCACCGGCGCCGATGCCAAGCTCACCAATGACATCGACGCGACCAGTGGCGAGTTCCTCCGCAAAGAGAAGTAAAACTCAAAGAGAAGTAAAATAAGACTGCTTCTTCGTGGGAATTTCGTCCCGCGCGTTTTCTGCCGTGGTGCTCGTTCAAGCACCCGCAGGAGTTCTCGCTGTTTTTGAGAAACGAAGCAATATTCGCTCAACATGAGTTTGGCATCTTAGGAACCAACAACCAGCAACTACGGAGGAAGATTTCCAATGGCGCATGAATTACCCCCTTTGCCGTATGACTATTCCGCCCTCGACGCGGTGATCGACACGCAGACGATGAAACTGCACCACGACATGCATCACGGTGCGTACGTGAAGAACCTGAACGCCGCTCTGGAGAAGCATCCCAACCTGCAGTCGAAGAGCGCAGAAGATCTGATTCGCGACCTCAATGCCGTTCCTGAAGACATCCGCACGGCCGTTCGCAACAATGGCGGCGGCCACGTCAATCACACCATGTTCTGGAAAATCATGAAGCCCCAGGGTGGCGGCGATCCCAGCGGCGCGGTCGCCGAGGCGATCAACAAGACTTTCGGCAGCTTCAATGATTTCAAAACCAAGTTCAACGACGCCGGCGCCAAGCAGTTCGGTAGCGGATGGGTCTGGCTCGCAGGTAAGAAAGGCGGCGACGTTCAGATCCTCAGCACGCCCAACCAGGACAATCCAATGTCGCAAGGCCTATACCCGATCATGGGCAACGACGTTTGGGAGCACGCCTACTACCTGAAGTACAACAATCGCCGTCCCGAGTATCTGGCGGCGTGGTGGAACGTCGTCAATTGGGACGAAGTGAATCGGCGTTACGAGGCGTTCAAGTCAGGGAAGTAGTCTCATGTGTGGGGCGGGCCTGCCCTGAGCGACCGACCGGCGGGAGGGAGCCGAATGGGCGCCCTCCCCCGCCTTTTTGGTTAGCTAGTGTGGCGCGGGCACTCGTGCCCGCGTCAGTTTCAGCTTCGAGCACACTTCCTTTGAATTTCCTAGTTTCCTCTGTGGCGTTCCTCTGTGTACCTCGGTGTCCTCTGTGGTAGCTTTTGCGTTTTCTTTCAAACCCTCACACAGAGGAGCACAAATGTCTCAGAGAGGAACGCCACAGAGCTTTTTTATTTCATCTCAACCGTGTCTGGCAGATTCTGCTGGAACCAGCGTAATAGCTCGTCATCGCTCCCCCGTCCATGAATGTTCGAGAAAATTTCCGCCACAATGCACTTGAGATCGTTCGTCGCCAGCGTTGCGTCGGGACGAAGCTGATATGCCATCAGTCGCATGCGAATCGGCTCCGCAGCCGCGCTGGGGAATTTGTATGGGACGTTTTCCAGCAGCCGCGCACCCAGCCGCCTGTAAAATTTCACTCGTCGTTTGCAGTCAGACTCGCGCTGTAGGTCGCCTTCGTAATCGTCGTCGACTTCAAAGAGCAACCAGTGAGGCTGGGGCTTTTGTTCAATCGCCATTTGTACGATTCCGCGAAAGAGATCACTCCCCAGTCCCCGACCGCGCAGATCGGACCGGATCGCAAAGTAGTCGAGCCAGGCAAATCGCAGCTCATCTGAGAAATACACTAGAGCTACACCCCAGACGGCATCGCCTTCCGCATACGCGAAGAGCCGATATCTCCCGCCGCTGAGCAGGTCAGAAAACCGCTGCGCCGGCAACTGCGTTTCCCGCGCAATCGCCTCACGCAGGATCGCGACCGCCTCGGCGTACAACCGCGAGTTCCAATCTGTCACGCGCAGCAGTTGCATTCCTCTAACTTACATCGGAGTTGTCGCAAAGGCACGACCGGAGAGGCACGACTTCGCTCATGCCCAAAGCGTTCACATTATTGCTATGTCATTCCGGGCGAAGCAGGACGATTCGCCCGCGATAGTCCTGCGTAGTCGAGGAACCTGCTTTTCTAAATTGATCATCGCATTTGCTTCGCAAACACGTATCCAACTCCGCAGGCGCGGCACCTAATTAGCCCAGCACGTCACAGTCTTCATGAGAACTCGGCTCTCCCGGTTGCAGTGGAACCGATTCACATTTCACAGCCGCGGAGCGGCGCAAGAATAGCCGGGCAGCGTGAGCCCCGGGGTAGACACGGGAAAGAGTGAGCTACGGAGGAGCGAAGAAGAGTTCTCACACAGACTCGCCAGCGCGGCGATGGATGGGATTATGCCCCCCGAGACCCGCAGAGCCTGCCCTGAGCGAGCGAAGCGCGTCGAAGGGGACGGCACCCGCATCTAAATCGCAATGGCTCCTGACATCATTGTGATCGGCGCGGGGATCTCCGGTCTCGCCGCGGCGCTGGACCTCACGCGCGCGGGGATTGCGGTCGAGATCCTTGAGGCTCGCGATCGCATCGGCGGACGCATCTTCACACAACAAGATCCGACACTGAACCATCCCATCGAACTCGGCGCGGAATTTGTGCACGGCCTAGCTCCGGAAATTTGGCTGCCGCTGCAGCAACATAACCTCAAGGTCAACGAAGTCGAAGGCGATCTCTGGTGCTCCATCGATCAGAAACTCGAGAAATGCGACTTCTTTTCCAAGGCCGACGAGATTCTTTCCGCGATGGATGACAAATACCCCGACGAATCATTCCTTGATTTCTTGGCTCGCCGTTTTCCTGGTGACGACCACGCCGAAGCCAAAGACTGGGCAACACGCTACGTCACGGGATTCAATGCTGCCAATGCTGAAGACGTGAGCGTGCATTGGCTCGCGCACGGTCAGGATGCCGAACACCAGATTGAAGGCGACCGCGCCTTCCGCATTGTGGGTGGCTATCAGGAATTACTGAATGTCTTCGTGAAGGACCTTGATCTCAGAACAAAACACGTAGGGGCGGACGCCCTCGTCCGCCCGGTCGAGCAAACCTCGACGGTTCCGTCAACCATCCAGGCTCCGTCAGTTCACGTGGCCATTCATTTGAACACCGTCGTCCGAAATATCCAGTGGCGCGAAGGCACAGTGAAGATCGAAGCACTGACTCCGCATGGAAACGAAATTTTCGAAGCTCCACGGGCGCTAGTCACGTTGCCGCTCGGAGTCTTGCAAACGCGTACGAATTTTCGCTTTGACCCCGAACTACCAAGTGACAAATTACATGCGCTGCATCAGTTGGTTATGGGAAAAGTTCTCCGCGTGACATTGTGTTTTCGTGAAGCTCCGTGGGTTCGTGTGGGTCGGACATTCTTGTCCGACAACAAGCCAGGTGCAACTAGTGGTCTTTCCAACCTGAGCTTCCTCTTCTCACACGACGAATATTTTCTTACCTGGTGGACGCAGATGCCTGAACACCTGCCGATGATCACTGGATGGTCTCCTGCACATTGCGCTGAGCGCATGGTGGGAATGACCGATGGCCGCATCGTCGATAAGGCCCTTGAATCTCTTGCCAGCCTCCTCGGCCTGGAAAAAGCACATCTCAACTCCGAACTGAACGCCGCCTATCTCCATAACTGGGACAATGACCCGTTCTCGCGCGGCGCCTACAGCTATGTGAAAACCGGAGGCGAAGGCTGCCAGGCCACACTTGCCGTGCCTCTGGCGAACACGCTCTTCTTCGCCGGCGAACACACCGACACGTCTGGCTTCAATGGCATCGTCCACGGCGCTATCGCCAGCGGGCAGCGCGCTGCAAAAGAAATTCTGCGAGGCCTTTGAGCTGCCGTCCTGCATTCTTGGAGACACGGGCCCCCCCGCCCGTCCTCGTCGATTTACTAGTACCTAAAATGCAGAAAAAGGTATGTCAACCCCGCCACAAAAAGGAGCCCGATGCTGGTTGCCGCTACCGTTGGTATCCAGAAAAAACAGGATTCGGACCGCTTCATTTCCGACTTTGCTCATGCGCAGAAAAAAGAAGAAAAACAGGGGAGCAAGGACCCAGAACACGGGTGAGAGTAAGAGCCCTGAGACACCGCCCGCAACTGCACCAATGCCAGTCTGCCTTTGCGGGTTGAAGTCTCGCACCATGGCCCACAACGTAGCAATGAACAGCGCAGTGAAGATCGCTCCCAGAACCATGAATGTTATCTTAAAGGACTTCATAAGCAACTAACGTCCGTATTATCAATCCCCGAACGACCTGTTACAACTTAAAAGCCGCCCGACATCACCCGAGATAGAGGTGAACCTCCGGTTCGTTTCTCACGGATACCCAGCCAGGATGCGCCGCTCTCTACGGCTCTAAAGAGCGGTGCCCCACTTCTCAACTTTCTTGCGAAAAGTGGGGACATCAGAGTGGAACCGAGTCTTGCAGGCCAAGCCAAACTCACGCAGCGTTCTTTGCGTACTTCTCCGGCTGCTTGTCGAAAGATTCCTTGCAGGCGTCCGAGCAGAAATAGTACTTCTGGCCGGCGTACTGCGAGCGGTATTCGGCTTTCTCCTCATCAATGTCCATGAGGCAAACTGGATCTTTGGTCATCGTGTCCTCCTGTGTGGCGATTTTGCTACCTGGGATGCGTAACTTTTAACTGCAGATTCCTCGAACCGGAGGTCGTCAGAATGACAGAGTGGAGGCGGTTGTGGCTTTGCTGACGCCTGAAGCCTGACGCGTAAAGCCTGCTCTTTGCATTTCCTGTGCTTGACATGTGGATAATGCGTCCCACATCTGGAAACGCGTGGGGCGGACACCTTTGCCCGCCATTCTTTGCCTTCGAAACCCTTGCCAGTCACGGCATTTCGCTTCGCACACTCAGCCGCGAGTCTCGCCCCTTTTTCGCACAGAAAAGTTGTTCCTGAAGCACTTTCACAATTGACCCTCCTCGCCTCGAGCGCGTACTTTCACATCACTTCATAGGAAATTCTGCAGCCACGGTTCAGGGCCAACGACCAAGGACCAACGACCAACGACGCAAGACGAGATATTGCGGTATAGCCGAGAGCCGAGAGCCGACAGCCGAAAGCCGCATTTTGGAGTAGTGATGTCTGACGATTGGAAAACCTACCGCACCCGTTTCGTAGTTCGTGCCCGGCAATTGAACGAGCCGTTCACATTCACCGACACCAACGGACACGAGCACCACGGCAGCCCCGGCGATTACGTCATTGAATCTCGTGAAGGCCTGCGCATCTCACGCCGCGAAATTTTTGAAGATGTGTACATCGCCATGGAATTGCCTGAAAGTATGCCCAGCCATACTGCCACCGCGCCGCGAACCAGCTTGGAGTGCGGAGTACACAAAGGGGAAGAGCACGACGCAGGAACGCACGTGCCGTCAACGTATGGACCGGAAGAGTGCGGACGGGCAGGGCACGCATCGGCAAGTCACGCATCGGCAAGTCATGCGTCGAGATGGCATGAATCGAGAGCGCACGAATCGGGAGGGCAGGGCTTCAGCCGTGCCGAAATCCCCGGCTCTAAAATTGGGGCTTTGGCCCGCATACAACCGCCTCGCGAGCAGGTGACCCTTCCCGTCTGACCATGACGGAACCCGCCCATTTGGGGCAAGTTTGTGGAAAAGAAGGCTTTAACCTGGCGTTCATACAGTAGATTCAAGGCGATACAATATATAGTGATTAGTTGTTGACATGCACAACATACAGCAGTACTGTTGTCATCCCAGAGGCACCAAATTCCGCCGGCTCAGCCCCCGTCAGCCAGGTTCAAGCGGTAGCGAAGCGGCGCAATTGCGCTCCAGGGGTGGAGCGCTCAGTGTAGTGCCAAGTGGGACGGCGTTTGGGTCGGAGGTGATTCAGAGCCGTCCTGCAACTTTAGTTGTAGCAATGACTTAACCGCGTTGGGGCATTTTCGGGAGGATTCGACGTTGGATCGCAGGCAGATCGTTTTGGAAGAGCGCTTCCGGTTAGTCTTAGTGAAAAACGTCACCTGCTATATCGAGGCAGATCGGCTGGAGCGTGCCGGCAGTGGTGCGGAAGCGGCATTACTCCGTGAAAAGTCTGATCGCTGGTTGCAGCTGCAGAGAAAAGTTGGTGCCGCTCTTGAGGCGAGCCGCGCAGCAGCCGCAAAACTATGATTCAAGCCGCGGAGCGGCAGCAGATCGTCGCAGAACGATGATTAAGCCGTGGAGCGGCAGCAGAACGTCTCAGAAGGATGATTCAAGCCGCGGAGCGGCAGCAGACCGATGATTGAAGCCGCTGAGCGGCGGCCCAGCTTAGCCCAGCACGGCAGTGATGGGTAGGCGTAAGCAGTGAGACCAAGTCCCGTAGGGACGACCGAATAGCCGGACGACCGAAATAGCCGCGAAGCGGCGCCAGAATAAAGCCCGGGGCGTAAGCCCCGGGTAGGAATGCAAGATGACACAGCCCCGAAGGGGCGGAAGAAGAAAGCCCGGCACGGCAGTGCCGGGGAATAACAAGATCGAGTCCCTTTAGGGACGACACAACGCGGGCGAGGGTGCCCGCGCTACACGCAAATCCTTCGGCGGCTGAAGCCGCCTCAGGATGACAAAGTTTTAGGGGCAACAACTAAGCCGGGCGCAGATCCGGCAGTTCGCAGTTACACCAGCTCGAGGAGAGACAGCCATGGCCGAAGTCCAGACCCAAACCACAGCCGCCACTAACGTCGCCACCACGCCGAAGCCCAGCAAGTCCTCCGGCCTCAGCTTCCGCCGGCTTTTTACCAAGGCGGGAATCTCTCCCTACGACGAAGTCGAATGGGAAAAGCGCAATGCCACCATCGCCGACTCGAAAGGCAACATTATTTTCGAGCAGAAGGATGTTGAAGTTCCCAAAGACTGGTCGATGACTGCGACCAACATCGTCGCCAGCAAATATCTTCACGGACAGGTCGGCACGCCCGAGCGCGAAACTGGCGTGCGCCAGCTCGTCGGCCGCGTGGCTGAAACTATTCGCGACTGGGGTTTGGCCCAGGGCTACTTCCGCACTCCTGAGGACGGCGCCACTTTCCACGACGAACTCGTGCATCTTCTTATTCGCCAGTACGCAGCCTTCAACTCGCCCGTGTGGTTCAACGTCGGATGCGATCGCATCGAACCCAACTCTGACGGCCAGAACTGGCACTGGAATGCTACGCTCGGCCGCGTCGAATTCGGCGTCACCGGATACAAGAAACCGCAGTGCTCCGCCTGCTTCATCAACTCGGTGCACGATTCGCTCGACTCCATCCTTACTCTTGCGAAGACCGAAGGCATGCTCTTCAAGTGGGGATCAGGCACGGGCACCAATCTCTCTCCTCTGCGCTCCTCGAATGAGACCCTCGCCGGCGGCGGCACTGCCAGCGGCCCCCTCAGCTTCATGAAGGGATTCGACGCATTCGCTGGCGTGATCAAGTCCGGCGGCAAGACCCGCCGCGCGGCGAAGATGGTCATTCTGAATGTTGACCATCCCGATATCGTTGACTTCGTCGAGTGCAAGTCGAAGGAAGAAGCCAAGGCTCACGCGCTGGTCGCGATGGGTTACGACGGCAGCTCGCCCGACGCCGAAGCCTACAGCTCGATCTTTTTCCAGAACGCCAACAACTCCGTGCGCGTGACCGACGACTTTATGTACGCCGTGATGCGCGACACCGACTTCTCCACGCGCGCGGTGAAGGACGGCCGCCCGGTGCAGACCTTCAAGGCCAAAGACCTGCTCTTCAAGATTTCCGACGCGACCTGGCGTTGCGGCGATCCTGGCATGCAGTACGACACCACCGTCAACCGTTGGCACACGTCGAAGAACACGGCGCGCATCAACGCGTCGAACCCGTGCTCGGAGTACATGTTCCTCGACGACTCCGCCTGCAACCTGGCCAGCCTGAACCTGCTGAAGTTCGCGCCCAACGGGACGTTTGACGTCGAGGCTTATCGCCACGCGGTGGACATCCTGATCACGGCGCAGGAAATCATCGTCGACAACGCCGGTTATCCGACCGAGATGATCATGAAGAATTCGCATGATTATCGTCCGCTCGGCCTCGGCTATGCGAACCTGGGCGCGCTTCTGATGGCTTGCGGTCTGCCCTACGACTCCGACGCCGGCCGCGACTACGCTGCCTGCGTTACCGCGATCATGTGCGGCCAAGCGTATCTGCAGTCTTCGCGGATCGCGGAAACTTGCCCGCCGCTGGTTCCCGCAACTGAGCCGACGAAGAAGGGCCTCGGCGACACGAACCTCGGATTCAGCACAACTCACGTGGGGACGGACGCCCCCGTCCGTTCGGCGGAGCAAAGCTCCGCTGCCACCATGCCCGGCGGCGCATGCCCCGGCTTCTACATCAACCGCGAGCCGTTCCTCGACGTGATCCGCATGCACCGCGCCTCGGTGAACAACATCAACAAAACGAATGTCCCGTCAGCTCTCTTCGAAGGGTCCAAAGCCTGCTGGGACGAAGCTCTCGCCCACGGCGAAAAGTTCGGCTATCGCAACTCGCAAGTCACAGTCCTCGCCCCAACCGGAACTATAGGGTTCTTTATGGATTGCGATACGACGGGGATTGAGCCGGACTTGGCGCTGGTGAAGTACAAGAAGCTGGTTGGCGGCGGGATGATCAAGATCGTGAACAACACCGTGCCAACGGCGCTGTTCAAGCTTGGATATAGCCACGAGCAGGCGGACGCGATTGTAAGTTACATTGATGCCACGGGGACGATTGAGGGGGCACCTCACGTTAAGGATGACCACCTCGCCGTCTTCGACTGCTCCTTCAAGCCGGCCAAGGGCACGCGCTCCATCGCGTACATGGGACACCTCAAGATGATGGCCGCGGCTCAGCCATTCATCTCGGGCGCGATCTCGAAGACCGTGAACCTGCCTGAAGCTGCCACGGTTGAGGACATCTCCGAAGCCTACATTCAGGCGTGGAAGCTCGGCCTGAAGGCGGTGGCGATCTATCGCGACGGATGCAAGAAGTCGCAGCCGCTCTCGGCCGCAGGGACGAAGACCGCAGAGGCCGCGGGCGTGGGCGCCCGCGCCACACAGGTTGTGGTCGAAGAGCAGGACATGCACGCGCCGCCGCGCGCCGTGCGCCACAAGCTCGAAGACGAGCGCATGTCGATCACGCACAAGTTCAACGTGGGCGGACACGAGGGCTACATCACCGTGGGCCTGTATCCCAGCGGAGACCCCGGCGAACTGTTCATCACCATGGCCAAGGAAGGCTCGACGGTCAGCGGCCTGATGGACAGCTTCTCCTGCGCTATATCGCTGGCGCTGCAACACGGCGTGCCCTTGAAAATGTTGTGCGAGAAGTTTGCGCACACGCGCTTCGAGCCCAGCGGCTGGACCAACAATCCCGACATCGGCTTTGCCAAGTCGATCATGGACTATATCTTCCGCTGGCTGCAGCTTCGCTTCCTCACCGGCCAGCAGCAGATGCTGTTCGATAACCTGAGACCGCGGCTGGCAGCGGGTGATGTAGGGCGGGCGCCCTCGCCCGCCGATTCTGGATTGCCGGAAGCAGGCGACCCTCCGCCCAGCACAGACCAGCGTGCGACGCACGACGCACGACGTGGGACGGGCAGCATTCATGCGGCCGACGCCCTCGCCGAAATGATCGACCTCGGCGACGCGCCCAGCTGTCACGTCTGCGGCTCGATCATGGTCCGCAACGGCAGTTGCTATAAGTGCATGAGCTGCGGCAGCACGAGCGGCTGCAGCTAGTTAGTAAGTGGCATGGCACGAAAGTGCCTCTGGCGTTTGTCACTGCAACGTAGTACAAACTTGGCAACAGTTCCGGGGGGCGCGGCTATAGGCCGTCGCCCCCTTTTTTATGGCGGGCAAAGGTCTCAATGAAAGGGGGAGACATGATTGAAAAACTCGAAACATTAAAGAAGCAGCTAGGCGAGCTGGCAGCCGTCCTAAATGAGTTTAAGTCGGCAGGCCGTTCAGCTGCGCATCCTCGAAATTCTTCTGGACAACGACCCACTGAAAGGCGAAGGTGACGGGCGCGACAATGGACACTCCGGTCCGAGGATTCCCCGTCGTAAGGTTCAGAAGACGAAGGACACTGATGCGGGCATAACCGGTAAACGCAAGAAAGCGCCTGCTGGCGCAGGAGCGCCTGCAACCCTCACTCAGCTTCTTTCCGGAGACTTTCTTTGACCAGGCACGAACTATTAACGACATCATTAAACACTGCAAACACAACCTCGCACGCACGTTTAAGGCAAATGAATTCTCAGGCAAGCTCGGTCGTTTGGTGCGAAGCGGCGAACTAACCAGAGAGAAGAACGCTGACAACCAATATGAGTACAAGAAGCCCTGACCCAATTCTGGCGGCAGCTCTTGCAAATGTGCCGAGTGCCTTTCGGTCGCGACTGATCAATGCCTATGTCGACCTTAAGAAGAATTTCGCAGAGGCAAGATACGAGGGGGCAGGGTTGGCGGCTGGAAAGCTGTGCGAGGTAACTCTGAGGCTCTTACAGCAAACAGTCCACGGTACCTTTACTCCATTCGGTACGAAGATCAACAATTATGCCGACGAATGCAGGAGATTGATCACGGCTCCGACTACGTCAGGTAACGAGTCAGAGCGGATAGTTTTGCCTCGCGCGTTGGTTTTTCTCTACACCATGCGGAGCAAGCGCGGCATCGGACACATTGGTGGCGATGTGGACGCAAATTCGATCGATATCGCTACGATCGCCAGGATTTCGGATTGGATAATTTGCGAGCTCATCAGAATAAACCACGGACTCTCCCTCGAGGAGGCGCAAGACATCGTCGACGGAATCTCGGTTCGCCAGCTTCCAACAATATGGGAAGTGGCTGGGAAGAAAAGAGTTCTGAAGGACGGTTTGGAGGCAAAAGATCAGGCTCTCTTGCTTCTCTACTCAAGTCAAGATTCGTCTGTTCTCATCGAAGACCTCTGCGGATGGGTAGAGTACTCGAATCCTGGAATGTTTAAGAGTGTAGTCATCCGCAAACTGCACAAGAAGCGCTTTCTAGAATTTGATGAAGAGACGCAATCGATTACTCTTTCACCTAAAGGGGTTGACTACGTTGAAAGGAACTTGGTGTGAGTGGGCGCGAACTTGATGTGAGTGGAGGCCGATTGTCGGCTCACTCCAGAGAAAAGACGCCTCTCGAGAGGGGCATCAACCCAAAATCCCCGAATCGGGCCAAGATTCTCCGGCCAGGACGGGTGGCCCATGTCCGAAGTCACTCCAACAGTGGGTGCCCCATGTCTCGCGGTTTTCGAGACATGGGTACCACAGATGAAGGCGGGTGGCCCAGCCTCTGAAATCGCCTCAACTGTGGGGTGCCCCGCTCTTCGCGCATTTTGCGAAGGGCGGGAACCACGAACGTGGGAGCTGGGGCTACGGCCATGCACTTATTGAGGCCACACCTCCGGATTGTGTGCCGAATCAACGACCGCCGGTCCCCGCGACCATAGCGATTGGCTCACTCCCATCGGCTTCGCTCGCGGCTTCGGCTAGACACTGCAGCTTTCTCGCCGTGCATGATCGTACGCTGCTATTCCCCAGAACTGTGCAGATTACTTGTTAGGAGCTGGAGATTGGTAGGTAATGCCGAACGAGACAGCTTTAAAGTTGTTCACAGTCGTTCGAACCTGGCTGGTGCTGTCGATGTAAGTTTGCGGCGGTCCGAACGCTCGAGACACAGATATATTGGCGACGCCGTTGATCAAAATTCCGACAGATACTTGCCCTAAATCGTTGTGAACCCTATTTCCGAATCCGTAGTCTCTTGCGTAGCCATGAGAAATGTAGTCATAGCCGTAGCTTGCACCAGCATAAATGGCGCCTTGGAAAACACCGGACGAGTTGAGGTTGATCGAGTTGTATTGTAAGTAGCCGGCCAGATGGGCGCTGCCGTGAAACGGGGGCGACGTCACACTTACATTCGTCCCGGACTTAAAGTTCTGAATATCGGCGCCCTCCTTAAAAACCAAATCGACTGAGTACCCAAAATTTCCAGGTGAGCCCGCCCTATTTCCCCCAACTGCCATGACCGGATATAGCTCCGAGACAAGGAAATTTCCACCATAGATCACATTTTGAGTTGCTTGTCCGGCGCCGGTGGACGAAAGCGTTGGAAGGCTACCTGGGTTGACGGTGGCCGTTCCCGCCGATCCTGCCTGGATGTTTGTGGTGGCTGTTAACTGCATGCCGTCGCCAAAGTTGAGGGTCGCAACATCCGCTGACACGGTTGCCGAGCCTGACGCCCCGTTGTAAATAGACTTGATCTGATTGAGGTACGAAATAGATCCGTTCGTTTGATAAAACGAATTGATGTTCGCTTGCGAATCTGTGCCGTAGTCCATGCAGCTATGCCTCGTTGGGAAAAGTAGGCATGCAGAGCCGCTAGCTGTCTTGAGAGACACGAGGTTAGAAGAACCACTAGGCGTGCTGGGATCGCTGGCATTGATAGCAGTAACCGCAAAAGTGTACGTCGTTTGTGATGTGAGGCCTTTGGCGCTATACGTGGTGGCAGATGGCTCGTCAGTTAGAGTGATAAAGCACCCCGCCGATGGTTTTTTGGGGTTTGAGCACGGTGTCAGAGCCGCTTTGCACACACTCTGATTGCCTTGGCACTGGTGTATTTGATAAAGGATTTTGACAGTAGTATCGCTGTCAGTTGACGCACTCCAGGTAAGGTCTATTGCATTATTGCTCGCGCCCGACGTGGTCAGATTGCTAGGAGCGCTCAGTCCTGCGGTGGACGCGGGTGCGGCAGCCTCACGAATTGGAACCGTTAATTTACGCGCCATCTCTGGATGGGCGTAGATTGAGCCGCCTAGAGCTAAAATGCAGACAGCAAAACTGCGATAAGCATTCCGTCTTTTCGATGTGATTCTCATTCTCGTGTGCAAGTTGGCCTCCGGCACGAGGAGCGGCCCTGAGAACGAAATATCCTTGTGGGGGAGTACCTAGTTGAAAAGCGTAGGGGCCCACACGAAGGGAAACAGGGAGTCTGCCCCAAGTGGTTTCAAGTTGTGCCCCTCGTAAAACTGAGTGCGCAGAGAATAAAGACAGACATTGGTCATGTCAAGCATAAAATCTCTGGCAACCGTTGAGATGCTAACCAGTGATGTGAATACCTAAAAGAAATCGCGACTGGGCTGGCCGCGTTATCACCCTCACCGAGAGTTGCTGGCTGGGCAGGTGGCCCACTCAAGCCTGATTTCGGAGTAAGTGGGAAGTAGTCACTGGACGCGCTATCTCGAAAGAAGAGCGGTTCTTTGTGGTATGTCTTCATGAGCACTTATTTTGAGGGCGCACCTTCGGATTGCGCGCCGAACCATGCGACCGCCCCTCCCCGCTAGCCGAGCGCAGAATCATCATTATTCAAAGATGATCCTGCGCTCGGGTAGCCCTTGCGGGGCGCTCTCGGCACAGCTTAAGTCGCTGCGCGGGTGGCCCATCCTTTCCCGCAAATACAAAACGAGATCAGCGGGTGGCCCAGTTCTAAAGCTCCACTAACGTGGGGTGCCACATGTCTCGCCGCTTTCGAGACATGGGTACCACGGAAAAAGCAGATTCCTCGACTCCGCGTGATCATTCGCATACGCGAATGATTACGCGTCGCTCGGAATGACAGGGAGGGAGAGAGGGTACCTTTCGGCAGGGCTAAAGCCGTGCCCTGATACAAATCCGAACATCAATGGGCAGTCAACCGCCGAACAACACTCTTGCCATCCGGCGGCATCTAGGACGCATGGTGAAACGGACTAAAGACTCTGGTCACGAACTGCAGGGATGGCGGGAGATCAGTGAGTTTTTGGGACTGCCCGTCGCCGTCGCACAGCGTTGGGCGAAGTCCGGGATGCCCGTGCATCACGGCGGGCGCCTGGTGTATGCGCAGCGTGAGGAACTGAATAAGTGGCTGGGGAAAGAGGCGCAAGCCCCTACACACATTGCGTCGGAAGCGGAAGACTTGGCTGCGGATTTGAAAAGCTCTCTCGCCGAGGCGCGACATAGTCGCAAGACAGGACGCAAAGCAGCGTAGAGGGGACATGAAGAACTTGTGCCGTCCCCTCGACTGGCTGCGATTGAAGAGCGCGGATTAAATCGCGACGACCGAGTCTGCAGAACGCGTGGTACTAATCCGAGCCGCCGCCGTGGCGCTCGGCACGGCGTTGCCTGACCCGGTCACGCATCTCCTGCTCCATCTCTTCGTATTTCTTCTTCTGATCATCGTTGAGGAGGGCTTCGATTTTCTTGTCGCTCTCGGACATAATCGATTTCATCTCCCGGCCCTTTTTGCTCCTGCGACCTGAGCTTTGGGCGAGCGCCTTCATCTCCGCCTGGCGGTCCGCAATGATGGACGTGATCTTGGCCTTCTGTTCGTCTGAAAGCGAGAGCTTGCTGTCCATTCTGGCGACCACTTCCTCGGGGGTAGGCCAGTTGCGGCCGTGTGGGCGTGAGTCTGAATCTTGGGCGCGGGCTATTTGTGGAATCGAAAGCGAAAGCAGGCACAGAGCTGAGATCAAGAACTTCTTCACTGATGTTCCTCCTTACAGGAGTCTATTGCCGCAACTGGGAAAGAAGTTTCGAGTTGTGTAAAGAAATGTGAGATCAGGCTCAAAGACTGCCAACATTTGTAACGAGGAGGCTGTGAGCTCGGTCGACGGGCTGGCGCCCCAAAACCTTTGTCGCCGGGATTCGGCTGGTCACAAGACCCAATCTCAATCGTTGCAAGGCTGATTCAGGATGGCAAAGTGAGGGTGAAGATGGCGGAGAGAGAGGGATTCGAACCCTCGATACAGGTGTTAGCCCGTATAACGGTTTAGCAAACCGCCGCCTTCAGCCACTCGGCCATCTCTCCGGTTGCGGGTTGCAAAGACAGTTTATCACCTCCGGAATGTCAGGACGCGAGCCACGTCGGAAACGCATGAAGACAAATCGTGCTCGGCGCGAACGAAATTACGGTTTCGACTGTTCTGCTGCCGCCCTTCACTGATGAGTGTCACTGGGCCAATCAACCCTGATGGCAGCAGTGGCGAATTGGCTTTGTAGGGGTGCACGTCCGCATAGGTGTATTTGGTTGCGCCCGGCTGCTCGTCTCCGATCAACCGGTTCACCCAGGCATTCACCACCTTGATCGTGATCTCGTTTGCACCCGGCTTGAGTGCGGCGGTGGCATCGACTCGATAAGGCGCGTGCCATGTTTGTCCGAGACTCTTTCCATTGACGGTGACCTCCGCCAAGTTCTTCACGTCGCCGAGGTCGAGCCACAAGCGGGCGCCCTTGCGGAACCAATCGGGAGACGCTTGTACCGTTTTCGTATAGGTCGCAACTCCGGAGAAGTACTTCACCCCCGGATCCGCGTTCTGACTCCAATCGGACAGCTCGTTCAAAGTGATTGATGCAGGAGCGCCACGACCGGCCTGGAAAGCCACGTTCCAGGGACCGCTCACCGTGGTCAAAGTGGCCTGTTGCACTTGCGGAACAACGTGCGAGGTCTCCGAGGTATTCTTGCGAAATACTACAAACACCGTTCCCCAAGGTTCCAGGTGGAGTGGCACGGTGGTACGCCCGTCGGCAATTTTGAATGAAGCTGGTGCCGACGTAGCGGTCTCCGCGCGCCACAGTTCGGGCTGCTTGCCAGCTACTCTGAACATCGCATCAATGGATTCGTCATGAGCGCTGCGGTTGTCGACGAAATAGATGTCGCCGTCCTTCAGTTTGCGATGAGCGAACTGCACGTTAGAGTCGCTGTTGGTCTTGTTGTAATCGAAGTCGGGCGAAAGGTGCAGGGCGTTGAAAGCCTCGCTCAGATCCTCGCCGGCGTACACCGTTCCCTTGCCCACCTTGTGCGCGCCGGAGCCGTCGCCGAAAAGCTCTGAAGACAGCTTCTCAAACTCGGCTTGATCATCGGCCAAACTGGGATCGTCTGTGGGCTTCAGCCCCGCGACAACCGCGCCATTTTCTACCAGAGTATGAATGGCGCGCAGCACCGGAAGTGACATGTGGCGACTATAAGGATCAAGTCCGAGGACGTGATACTGCATCCCGCTCTTCGTGACTAGTTGGCCGTTGCTGACGCTCAATTCATGGATCAGCGCGTCCGCATTGATGTAGTCGAAACCGTAGCCCGCCGGAATTTTAGGGGCCGACGTATGAAAGATGGCGGTGAGGTTCGAGTCTTCCCCGTAGAAGTAGACCAGGTCAGCGGCAAAGTGTCCTTGCTGAAGCATGTAGCTGGAACGCGCAAGATAGTTGACCCATGATCCGGCCTGCTCGGCCCAAGTTTCATTGCGGTTGAACCACTGTCCAAATGGCCCCAGCGTGAGTCCGGGCGCTTTGCCGACAGCGATCGGCTGGTGAGCGGATTCGTGAATTACAAAGCGGTTGATTCCGTTCAATAACTCCTGGTCCGCGGTCGGCTTCAAAGTTGAAGGCGACCAGGCCCAGGGCGCAGCCGCGGCAGTCAGCGACTCCGCCGCCGCAAGGTTCTGTCCATAGATATGGGCCACCGACGCTGATTCACGATCGTCGGCGTTGTATCCGTACTGCACGTTGTTGACGCCCGGCTTCTGCGTCCACATGGCGCTCATAGGGACTTCGTTCATTTTCTTGACTTCCATGCCATCAGCTACGAAAGCGCGTCCATCCTCGTGCGACTCCCCGTAATGGCGCATTCCGCGCTCGTGCAGCGTGTCTTCCAATTGGCCGTAGTGCTCAGTCGCAATCAGGTCTCCGATGGTCTTGCGGAAATCCCACAGGAAGCGATCGCTATCGGCAGCGCTCTCCACAACCCGTCCCGCGAGCACGGGAAGCCATGGGGTCGGGTCATAGCCGCGCAATTTCTTGAACTGCGCCACCATGTTGTCGGTCCAGTTCTGCGACCCTGCTTCCCAGCTGTCGTTAATCACATACTGAATACCCTTTTCCCCCGTCTCATCGGCGCCGACCGTGTCTTTGTAACTGTCCAGATATTTTTCGAAGTAGTCCTTTACGTATCGATGATCTAACTTGTCGACCTCAAGGCCGGTCGCCTCTGGCGTTGCCGGATGGTTTGTGATCCCCAGCAGCGAATAGCCGATGCGCAGGATGACCCATTTGCCATCCGGCGGAGTCCAATCGAGCGTTCCATCGGGCTGCATCTTCGACGTCAGCTCGATCACATCAGACTTCTTAATGACGGACGAAGAATCGACGTCCGGAGTAGCAAACTGATACACGTCCGGCTCAGGCACAAACGCAGCTTTCTCCTCGAAGTGGTTAACTCTTGCGGCCGGATGGAGCACCAGTTCAGCCAGTTCATACGACTTGGGTGCCGGCGGCAGTGGACCAAAAGACGTAACGTCGATGCCCTCTGCCCACGCCGGAATTGGCGGCGGCGGATTGCGTTTGAAGCTTACACGGAAATACTTAGCGGTCACTGGCGCAAAGGAAACCGTGTGCTCGGGCGCTCGTCCGCCACTCAAGGTTGCGATCTTGCGGAAGCTCTGCCCGTCGTCACTGGCTTCCAACGTCTTCTCCGGCACCCCCATGCGAAACATGAATTGTTCAATGAAGTTGGGATCCTTGGTCACGTAGGTCAGGGAACGAATCGTTTGAGGCGCGGGGTACTCGAATTGAACCCATGATTCGGCTCCCTCGGACGGAATGGGAATCCCCGTCGTCTTTTCCAGATCGCCATCGCTTAGTAACGCGGCGTCCAAACCTTGACCGTTTGATGTGATGGTCGGGTGGTTTGAAGCTTCTCCCGACTGGCCTGGTGCTACCCGAAACGCAACTACGGCGGCATCGGCATAGAATTCCGGAGGAGTTGGTGGCGGAGCTCCGAACTCGACTCGAACACCCATATTCTGAAACGCGCCCGTGGTGCTCGGAGGATGAGGCAACTTTCCGGTAAAGGGCTTTCCGCCATCCACCTCTGTTTCGCTCCACACGTATTTCTTCATCCCGTGAGAGGGTGGCACCCAAGGACCGCCTGATTCGCTCCAGCCCGGCGACCCGGCGATCGCCATTTCCATCCCAAGCTGGTCGCCTACTTGGACCGCATACTTGAATGCATCTTTCCACTCAGGGGTCATGTACACGAGACGCTTCTGAACGACCTGTGGCGTCTGCAGGGCGGCGTCGAAGTTCTGAAAGCCGGCAATCCCGACGCGATGCATCCACTCCAGATCGAGCTTGATGCCTTCCTGGCTGATATTCCCGTTCATCCAGTGCCACCAGACGCGTGGCCGCGCCGACGTTGGCGGATTCTCGAAGCCCTGTTTCAGCGGGTCAGTTGCCGTTTGCCCCATCGAGATTGAGGTGAGCGCGAAAATCGCGGCAACGACCAAGACGCGCAGCACACTACGGGGTGTATTCATAATTTCTCCAGAAGATGTTGGAACGGCCGGACGCGGTTAAGCCACGCATTCTTTACGGACGCAAGCGGTTCCGGGTGCGAATCCTCTCACCGCGGATATTGCCCCGTCAACCTGGCATGTTCGTTTCGCACTGAAAAACCGGCGATAGCCCGTCAGCAGACGCGAACACACTCGATTTCAAGCAGCGCGGCGAGTCTCTCCAGCTTTTGAGTGATGTGGCCCACGCCCACTGCGCAATGATGTGCCGGTCCATGCGAATTCCACTGCGAAATGAAGTTTCGCGCGCCAATTGAAAAGCGGTATCGGCTATTGGTGTTCCCAATTTCGAGAATTGGTCCGGCCACCGACTCGGCTTCCGCTATGAGCAGTCGCAATTTGCCTTCGTGCTCCGCGAGGGAAAGCAAAGTGACGGGGCCGTGTTTAACCGACATTTCGACCGACAGTCCGCGTCCTACCTTGCCGTGGTAGACCTGCAGCGGGCGAACTTTCGTTTCGCCTTGCGCAATGGCAATGTGTCCGGGACCGTCGTGTCCCATCAGTACTACGTCATCATTGAAATCCACGGCATAGTATTCGGTAAAGGACCCGCCCGCACCGAACGAATCCAGAATCTTCATGGCCTGCACGTTCTTGACTTCATATTCTCCGGCGACGGGAATCCCCCGCGCGGTGAGCAGGCTGTTTCCCAGAATGATGGAACTGATCGCGTCTTCGTTCTCTGCGTTTCCTGTGCCTTGGTAGTAGTAGGCGAGCGATCCAAGGCAATGCTTTTCGACCAGGCGATCAAGCGCGACCGAAGTTTTTGCAGCCCGCGCAAGTTCTTCGTCCGGGCAATCGGGCTGGACGTCCATCATGTCGCGAATTTCCGCAATACGCTTCGCGATTTGGTCTGAAGTCACTTCGGCGCGCAATGCCGCGAGTTCTTCCACTTCAAGCATCTCAATATGACCGCCGAAAACCGCAGATTGCAGCGTCAGGTCGGAATAAATGTCGAGCATGCCTCCGTAGTAGTGACCCATGAGGCCGAGGCGGTTGTGTTCCAGGACGTGCTTCACTCGCGCAGCATCAACCCAGTCGTTGATTTCGTGCCAGGCTTGCGGATCGTCCGCTAGGGTCCCAGTCACTTGAAAAAATGGAATACGGCAGCGCCGAAAAACATTGGCAATCTCGGGCATCGAGCACGCCTGGCAATAAGCCAGCCACTCGCCCGTCATCCGTGTGCGATCCCCGAGCTGATTGAACGAAGCGTAATCGATCGCTGGGGACGGCGAGAGACTCAAAACGACGACGGGCACACGGGCACGCCGCACTGCCGGCACAACAGTTGCCGAGAGCGCATACGTGGTCACATACAGAAAGATGATGTCGACATCATCTTTGCGGAACTGATGACCAGCGGCGAACGCCTTCTCCGGCGTGTCCACGAGACCGAGGTTCACGACTTCGACGTCAGGGCGCGCCAATTGTGAAGCAACCTGCCCGATGTAGCCGACTAGACGCTCGCGCAACCCATCAAACTGCGGCCAATAGGCTTCCAGTCCGATCCCGAAGAGACCTACTCGCAACTTGGGCGTCGTTTGCTGACCTGAGATCATAGAGTATCCGGCGGATGATCCCATCGCTTGGCCTTCGCGGTCAAGAGCCAACACTTGATCTGCTCTGTTTCGCAATGCGCAACCTCGAACCGAGGCCAAGTCGTGCTTGCTTCTTGTGTGATTCGCTGATTATGCTTGCGCCCGGTCTGGAGGCCAAGGAAGTTATGCGACATTCGCAAATGCGTCTTTTGATCTACTCTGCGGTTCTTCTCTCGTCCGCTCTGGCGGCGCAAACGCAACCCAAGATCAACGTGGACTGGAACAAGATCCTGCGCACCTCGCAGACTTCCCCGACCTTGCAGATCGTCGTCAATCCGCCGCTTCGTCGCGGCACACCCGTTCACGACAACGCCTACAAAGCAGTGCACGATTTGGGAGCCGACTACGTGCGTTACGTGCCGTGGCTGCCGTATCCGAAGCTGGGCGTGGCCGAACTCGATCCGCCAAAAGATGGCAAGACCTCATGGGACTTCTCGCTCATCGATCCCATGACCATCGACTTCCTCGAAGTGACAAAGGGCCACTCCGTCATTCTGAATTTCAGCACCATTCCGCAGTGGATGTTCAAAACCGAGAAGCCGGTAAGTTATCCCGCCGACCCCAACCAAGTTACTTGGGACTACACCCAAGGCACCGAACCGCGCGACCCCAGTTTCAAGGAGGTCGCCGACTATTACGCGCGCTTATTGTCGTGGTATACCCAGGGCGGGTTCACGGATGAGCTCGGCAAACGGCACGAATCCGGCTATCACTACTCGATTCCGTACTGGGAGGTTTTGAACGAGGTTGAGTTTGAGCACCACATGTCGCCAGAAACTTACACTCGTCTTTATGACGCGGTAGTCACGGCAATGCGCAAAGTCGATTCTAAGTTGAAGTTCGTGGGAATGGCGCTGGCCATGCCGTCGCAAAACCCGCAGTTCTTCGAATATTTTCTCGACCACAAGAACCACAGGGCTGGAATTCCACTGGATTTCATCTCCTATCACTTCTATGCAGTGCCCACTCCCGACCAGACTCCTGAAATTCAGGGCTATACGTTCTTTGCCCAGGCCGACGGATTTCTGAACACGGTGCGCTACGTTGAAGCGATTCGCAAGCGGCTCTCACCGGAGACGCGGACCACCATCGACGAAATCGGCGCTATTTCGGCGGACGATCTCGCCCAAGGCGAGGCTGGGCACCAAACCAAGCCGATTGCCGATTCCTATTGGAACCTGACTGGCGCGATGTACGCGTATTTGTTTGGCGAACTGACGCGGATGGGAGTCGACGTGGCGGGAGAGTCGCAGCTGGTTGGATATCCGACGCAGTTCCCGTCTGTTTCCATGGTGGATTGGAATGATGGAAAGCCGAATGCCCGGTTTCGCGTGCTGGAACTGCTGCACTCGAATTTTGGGCCGGGAGACAAGGTGGTCGACTTCCATGGCGACCAGGCAGGTCCTTATGTCTACGCATTGCCCTTCGTCACGCGGGATGGCAAGGAACGATTGCTTCTGGTCAATAAAAGCGAGCACGAAGTGAACGTTCAGATCACGGGCGCTGCTAGTGGACAACTGGAATATGTCGATCCGACGACAGGCATGGATCCGGCAAAGAAGATCGGAGTCGATTCGGACACTGTCACGCTGAGAGCATTTGCGGTGGCGGCCCTGACGCTAAAATAATGCGACGACGCTTACTGCGGCGCGTCCGCTCCCAGCGATTGTGGAGTGACTTCCCCCTGGTCCGACACAAACCGTCGACCGGCCCCTTCTTCGTTCATCTTGCGATCGTGGAGCACCTTAAATTTCGCTAACGCCTGTTGTGCCTCTGCCGAATTGCCGAGGGATCGCTCGACTTGCGACAAACGGTACCAGGAAACTTCGTTCTCGCCATTGAGAGCAATGGCTTTCTGCAAGTGCGGTAGAGCTTCTTGCGGCTTGCCCTGGGAGGTCAGTACCGACGCTAAGCCCAATTGCGCTTCCTCAAAATCGGGATGGAACTCGAGAACCTGCTCGAAAATTTGTTGTGCTTCTGCAAACTGTCCTGCGTTTTGCCGGGACAGGCCGATTTCATATGCGGCATTGCCGTTTTTCGGATCCAGCTTTAGTTCCTGCTCGAATTCCTTCTCGGCTTCGGCCAGATCATCGCTCGAATTCGACTGGTGCGCACGCGCCAGCAGCGTGCGTCCTAATCGGTAATGAATTCCCGGCTGATCGGGATTCATTCTTAGCACCTGGTGATACTCCGCAATCGCGGTGGCAAACGACTGCTGGCTCTCCGCCGCTTCGGCAAGCGCTTGGTGCCGCCAAATGGAGTTCGGCGCTACCTCGACTAGCTTCCGCATAGTCAAGAAAGCGTAGTTCCCGAAGATTTTTCCGTTGTGGTACAGGACTTCCGGATCGTCCGGATACAAACGATTCATGTCCATTGCGACATCTACCGCTTTGTTGTCGCGCTTCAGCCCCGTGTAGACGCGCTCCAATTGAAGGCCGCACATGCGCTTGATCTGGGGATCGGTGGAACGAAATCCCTTTTCGAGTCCAGGAAGCGCTTCCTCATAACGCCCGAGCTCTGAAAGTGACATGGCCAGCAAGGCTGCCGAGTTGGAGAGCCCAGGTTTCAACTGCAGCGCGCGCCGAAGTTCCGGGATTGCGGCGTCGAATTTCCGCTGTTCGAAATAGATCAACCCAAGGTTGGCGTGGATCTCGGCAATACCGGGATTCGCGTCTCGCAAATTTTCATAAGCATGTTGCGCCTCATCGATTTTGCCTTCCGCCAAAGCGCGTTGTGCATCCTGGTATTGCTTTTCGAATCCGGCATCTTGAGCCCCGGACTGACAGGCTACAAACGTTCCGAGAAACAGTACGACTCCGAGGAGAGCCCTCATTGCGCATGTTGCCGAGAGTTTCATCCCGAACAGTCTATGCCTTCGGTTCAAAAACAAACCGCCGGACCTTGTGGGCCCGGCGGCGCTGTGGCGGATGTTGCTCAGAACACGATCTTGCCGCCGAACTGAATGATGCGGCCAGGGCGCGCTGCCTGGACCTGACCGAACCCAGGGTTGTTGGGATTGTCTCCGATCGGCGCACCAATTCCGGTGCTGGTGAAAGGATCAAATCCGTATTGGTGATGGTTGAAGACGTTAAATGCCTCAGTTCGGAATTGAAACGCGACTCTCTCGGTGAACTTGAAATCTTTTCCGATACCCATGTCCCAGTTATTGATTCCGGGACCACGCAGAATATCGCGTCCGCTGTTGCCGAACTGTCCTGCGAGAGGCTGGCAGAAGGCCGCACCGCTAATGCCAGGGTTGACACAACTAGCCGCCGGTATGCCTTGCGGGTTTGCTGGATCTGTCGGCGCCAATCCCACCGCGTTGTTAAACCAGTGATTGATGTCCTTGTGGAAACCACTCGGATAGGGATCGCCGATCATGTTGCAGCGTTGCGTGAAACTGAGCAACAGACCGTTGGCATCATTGCAGAGGATGGAGAAGGGGAAGCCGCGCTGGAATGTGGTGATGGTGGTAAGTTGCCATCCTCCAAGCGCCAGATCCGCAGCCTTGTTCATGTTGTTCCCGAAACGCTTGCCTCGTCCGAGGGGAAGCTGATAGACCATGCTTGCGACGAAACGGTGATTTACATCAAAGTCCGAGAGACCATAGTCGAGCCGCGGATTGCGTTCGTCCATGTGTCCAGCGAACGCGTTGGTTGATCCAACGCCTGCAGCGGCGGATTTATCATCCAGACTTTTTGCCCAGGTGTAGACCGCCAGCAGTGCGAGTGAATTGCTTCTGCGCTCCAGTTTCAAGTTGCCCGCGTTGTAGCTTGAATAGCCGTTGTATTCGCTATCGAGAAAACCTAGTCCAGAGGTAATGTTCTGGAACGGTTTCCTTGCCGATACGGGGCAATCGCCCAAGGATGGATTACCTCCAACCGACGGATCGCAGGCAGCGGGATCCGATGGTGGCAGTGGCTGCCCTATGTTGACGCGGTTCAGCAGGTGCGTGCCTTTATTGCCAACGTAGTTCGCTTCCAAGGTTGTGTTACGAGCCAATTCGCGCTGTACCGAGAATGACCATTGCTGGACATACGGGTCGCGCGGATGCTCCGAGATGATGACCGCAAAGAACTGGCCGCCATCCTTTGCGGGACTAACCTGATGCAACGGGACCGGAGGGAACATCTGGTCGGTAACCTTGGGCAGGCAAGGATTCTGGCCTGCGCCGCCGCACGAAGCAGAAGTGTCTAATGTCGGATTATCGGTAGCGCGAACGACGAAGGGATAGATGTCACCGGAATCGTCGATCTCGCGGGTTTCGAACGAGTCGAAGAAGATGCCGTACCCACCACGCACCACAGTCTTATCGCCAAGGCGATACGCGAGTCCAAGGCGTGGCGCAAAGGGCTTCTTAGAGCCACTCATTGGATTGGCACGTCCACAGTACCGATAAAATTGATTGCCCGCAGGAGCAATCGGCCCCCCAAGACTAGACACGGTTGTCGTCCCCAGACCCTGGTCGGCGTAGCACAAACCGCCGTTGGGATTAGCAACATCAAACCAGAACATTTTGTTGTTTTTCTCGGTGGGAACCGCGCGATAGTCCCAGCGCAGGCCCAGGTTCACCGTCAGGCGACTCGTAGCTTTCCAATCATCCTGTACAAAGGGAGCGACGTACATAAACTTGTACTGGTTTAAGTTTCCAGCGACGTTGGTCGGGCTGAATGGTCCTGGTTGGAATGTCGATGCGTTGTTGTAATAACCCAAGAGGAAATCAGCCAAGGCATTGCCGGTTCCGCACCAGGTTGTGGGGCAGGTACCACTGTTACTGTTTGTGATCAGCGTCTCGTCGGCATAACCGAAGTTGCCGAGAAAATCCGCGGAAAGATCGCGCCGTTGCAGCCAGCGGCGGTAGTCGAAACCGGTGCTGATCGTGTGCCTGCCTTTCACCAAAGTGAAGGAATCCGAGAACTGCCAGGTCGGAATATCGCTAGTGGTTGTGTCGTTGCCTTGGCTCCCAACGGAACTCGATATGCTTGCTGGGAAGGAGAGGGTCGGAAATAACCGTGCGTAAGCGGGTAAGTTCGGATATACGCCGGTGATCCCCAGGGACGAGACTTGAGAGGTTGTGATGGGAGTCCCGCCTTGAATCGCGATTGGTTCTAGACGGCCAAAACGGAAATTGTTGACCATTCGGGATCCAAGGTTCTTGGTATGGGAAATCATCCAACTCTCGGCCTTTTCGTTAAAAACGCCGATGCCATATGGAGCAGTGACAGATCCGTTGATGTTCGTATTGTCGTAAGTTGCGCTGGTGTAGCGAAAAAATGCTTTTCCAAATCGCCCTAAATCCTGGTCAAGGCGATAAGTCTCCTGATTAGTCGTTTGTGGCAACGTAACCGCCAGCCGGTAGTTGAATTGACCGCACGTGGTGCAATTCGGCGCAGGGAACATCTTTAACGCCAACGCTTGTTGCGCAAGTATTGAAAACCGAGAAGTAGGGATTTGGTTTCCGCTGAACGCGGTATTCGTGTTTGGATCAAAGGGCATGCAAGGGCTGGTTGGGCTCGGTGTACAAGTCCCACCCACCTGAGTAGGCAACGCCAGGCCAGACGCCGAGAAATCTCCATTCAGTTCAGCAACAGTCGGAACATTGAAGGTTGCCTGATTAAATCCATTCCGAATGCGCCAACCTTCGTAGTTGACCATGAAGAAAGTCTTGTTGCGCCCGTCGTAGACCTTGGGAATGAAAATCGGCCCGCCGACGACGAAGCCGAACTGGTTCTGCCGCAACTCTGGGAGTTTCGACTGAAAGGGAGCCTTGGCATCAAGGGCGTCGTTGCGGAGAAATTCAAAAGCAGTCCCATGAAGTTGGTTCGTGCCGCTCTTAGTAACGATGTTGACCTGGTTGGCGCTGAATCCATATTCGGCTGAATAGGTCTCACTCTGGATTTTGAATTCCTGGATGGCATCCTGCGACAAAATCACCGCAGGGGTATTGAGTGCCGTGTCCGTATTGATCAGGCCATCCAGCGTGTAATTGTTCGATGTAGGCCGGCCGCCGTTGATGCTGATGGCATTGCCTTCACCTTGCCGCATCTGACCTTGTTCACCGTTGGTCTGCACTGCGCCGGCGCCGATGAACAATAAACTGACGAAGTTACGACCGTTCAGTGGCAGCTGATCAACTTGTTTTTGGGTTACGATCTGCGAAACTGCCGAACTGTCAGTATCCAGGGAGACGGTGCTGGCCTGCACTTCTACACTCTCCGACACTGCTCCGGGCCGCATAGTCACGTTCACGCGTTGCTGCTGACCAACGACCAACGAAACAGAGTCGGTCACGGCTTTCTGAAATCCGGGTGCCTGCACCGTGACCTTGTATGTACCCGGCTGAAGGAACGGAACGGTGAAGTCTCCCGAAGAAGTTGTTTGCGAGCGCGTGGTGATATTCGTCGCTGTGTTGGTGACGTCAACATTCGCGTTGGCGACGACCGCGCCAGAGTTATCGGTTACTGTTCCGAGTATGGTGCCGTTAGCGCCGCCCTGGCCAAATAACAAATTGGCAAAGGCCAAAGGGAGCAGAAGAAGAAAAATCTTCATGGTTCTTGCAAACATTGTTGTTGCCTCCTCATCGCAGAGGGCGAATTTTCGACTCGGGCACAGCCGGTACACATTCGCGGAAAGATTGGCTGCCGCAGAGACTCCCACGAAGAGCCTCGCGTGCGGTGGATACTCCCACCGCTTTGCAAACACAGTCAACCTGCAACCGATGAACGAAGGTTGTTTTGTATTGAGAAATACCGATTCATACTGTGAAAGCGGGCAAGAGGCGTGTGATCAGCAATATACGATTTGCGTCGACGCGATTGCGCTGGGTTCGAGAAGCGCGACACGAATTTTACATCGCAGAACAAAAACCCTGCATTCGGGATTGACGAATGCAGGTTCCGGTTCGGAGCGACCTAATCAGACCGCGGCGCGACGGATCAGTTCCACCGCGGCACGCCCTTCGTTCTGCAGCAGGCCATCGTTGGGATAGTAGTGATCGACGGTCATGGGTGTGACCAGCTTGTGGTCCACAAAAACCGCGGGCGGCACCGGTTTTTTGGCGAGAATATCGAGACTGACGCGAACCAAATCCGGCCCATAGCGTTCCGGGAAGAATGCCACTGATCCTACGAAGCTGGTATGCGGTTCGCGCAACTCCGCGCGTCCTTCCGGCGAGGCGTTCTGTCCCATCACTGCGCAGGTCTCGGCGCGTCCTGCTTCTTCGAAAGCGCGTAATGCTCCAATCGCGCTCACATCATTAATCGCTCCCACGACGATTCGCCGGGAACTGGAATGGCGAATGTGCTTGCGAACAATCTCAAAACTGGGACCGAGTTCCCCGTCGCCATCGAGGTGTGTGACGCGGCAGTTCTTCGCCGCGGGAAGCACGAGGTTGATTCCGACCAGCATGCCGGTGAGTCGCATCTGCGGCAAGTTCCCGGCGCGCGGCAGTTCGAGTAAGACGATTTCGTCAAGCTCGGAATTCCAATGCTCTTTTACCCAGCGGCCAAGGTACTTCCCACCAATCAGTCCCGCTTCGTAATTGTTGGCACCATAATACGTTGCGCCGGGATGCGGAATATCGATTGCAATCATGGGAATGCCGGCATCGCGATATTTGGCGGCGACGATCGGAGCTATGGTTTCGTCCGTCTGGAACTCTATGGCAAGATCGACCTTTTCGCGCACCAGGAGTTCGGCGTTGCGCTGGGCCATTTTCGCGCTATAGCGGTTGTCAAGCGCAATGAGCTCGATTCCCTGTTCCTTTGCAGCCCGTTCTAGACTCGCCGAGACTTCCCGAGAGAACTGGTAATTCGTCCCTTGGGCCGCATACCCCAGCCGGCACAGCCTCGGTTTAGCAGGGCGAACGGTCGATTGGTAGAGGTTGTAGCCAACTTTCTCCACCATGCCGCACTTCTCAAGCGTATAGAGGAGACGGAAACTCATTGTCTTGGGCAGGCCGCTGCGCTGGGCAATCTCCTTAAGCGAGAGGGCCTCGCCTGCCGAGCGAAACGCACTGAGAATTCTCGACGAGTGCATGACGGACTTGACCAGGTACGGATCTCGCCCACGAGTTTGCTGTTCCATGGCCGCTTACTATAGCAGAGAAGCTGCGGGGACGTTCTGCTCAGCGAAATTCGTTCCCGTGTAAAATGACGTTCTTGCATGAAAAGGCATAGCCTTACGTCGCTTTTGCACTCGTTTACCCAGCCTCGGCTATTTCGAAGTGCGAAATATATCCAGGGCTGTACAAAGTTCGTGACCTGCACTGCCGGATGTGTGTAATCTCCCACGATACCGGGGATGACCATGAGTTCAGCCATTGATGGCAAGATTTTTCGCGCGTTAGAGACGTTCAGGGTCGAAATTCCTTCGTGGGGTTTCGCCAATACCGGTACCCGCTTCGGTAAGTTCACGCAGCCAGCCGCCGCCGCAACCACGGAAGAGAAGTTCAGCGATGCCGGCGAAGTGCATCGGTATACAGGCGTTTGCCCGACAATCGCGCTCCATGTTTTGTGGGATTGCCCAGAAGGCGTGGCCAGTGCGAAGAAGATTACAGCCTTTGCCGCACGATACGGAGTTCAGCCCGGATCCATCAATCCCAACCTGTTTCAAGACCAGATTTATAAATTCGGGTCTTTCGGCAATCCTGATCCGGCGATTCGCGTTCGTGCGTTGCAGCACACGAAAGACAGCATCGAGATCGCATCGCAGCTCAACAGCCGCGATATTTCCATGTGGTTTGCCGACGGCTCGAACTATCCCGGCACGGCCAACATCCGCCAACGCAAGCGCTGGTTTGAGGAAGCGCTGGCCGAAGCGCATCGCGAACTGTCCTCCGATCAGAGATTGCTGGTTGAATACAAACCATTCGAGCCTGCCTTCTATCACACCGACATCGCCGACTGGGGCATGTCATTACATCTTTCTCGGTCGGCAGGACCACAAGCCAAGGTACTAGTTGATACCGGCCATCATTATCAGGCGCAGAACATCGAACAGATCGTGGCGTGGCTGCTTTCTGAGCGGATGCTCGGCGGTTTTCATTTCAACGATCGGCGCTACGCCGACGACGATCTCACCATCGGCTCCATCGATCCGTACCAGGTGTTCCGTATCTTCCACGAGATTTGCTTCTACGAATGGGAGACGGGGGAAAAGGCCGATATCGCGTACATGATCGATCAGAGCCATAACCTCAAGGGCAAGATTGAGGAAGCTATCCAGACCGTGGTGATGGCACAAATCTTCTTTGCCAAGGCAGCCTTGGTAGACCATGCTGCGCTGGCGTCGGCGCAAAAGGAATGCGATCTGATCACCGCCGAATCCCTGCTTCAGGATGCATTCAATACGGATGTGCGGCCCGCTATTCAGGACTGGCGCGATTCCAAAGGATTACCTCGCGATCCGCTGAAAGCTTTCGTGGGAAGCGGCTACATGGAGCGCATCACGAAAGAGCGCGCCGCACGCAACTCGCAGAGCGTGTCGTCCTATGCCTGACGTACCCAAGGCTTACCTTGCATTCGACCTCGGCGCAGAAAGCGGCCGCGCCGTTCTCGGTCGCGTTTATGCGGGGGTAATCACCACGGAGGAGGTGCATCGTTTTCCCAATGAACCGGTCGAATATGGTGGATCGCTGCATTGGGATGCACCGCGGCTTTGGCTGGAAATCCGCAAAGCTCTGTCCAGGATTGAGCAGGTTCGGCTGGGCGGGATTGGGGTCGACACCTGGGGCGTCGATTATGCATTGTTAGGCGAACGCGGCGAGCTTCTGCAGAACCCGTTCCATTATCGCGACAAACGTACCGACGGCATGATGGAGCAGGTTTTTCAAACCGTTTCCAAGGACGATATCTACCGCGAAACCGGCATTCAGTTCATGCCGATCAACACGCTGTATCAGTTGTGCGCCGAACGCGAGACGCATCACCTGCTGAAAGCTGCTCGCACGCTGCTCACCATGCCGGACCTCTTCCACTACTGGATGACCGGCAATGCACGCTGCGAATTCACCAACGCCACCACTACGCAGATGGTGAACGCGTGTTCCCGCACCTGGTCAAAGATGCTGTTCCAAAAACTTGATCTGCCATCGGACTTGCCGGCGGAAATTGTGGAGCCGGGGAGCGTGGTGGGAGCACTATCCTCAGGAGCAGCTTCCGGCACTGCCCTTGCCGGAACGCCTGTGATCGCGCCCGGTGCCCACGATACCGCTTCAGCCGTGGCGGCGGTTACGGCGCGCGATGGTACTGCTTTCCTGAGTTCCGGCACGTGGTCATTAGTCGGCACGGAACTCGACGGACCAGTGATCAATTCTGAGAGCCTGCGCCTCAACTTCACGAATGAAGGAGGGGTTTGCGCGACGACTCGACTGCTCAAAAATGTAATGGGCCTGTGGATGCTGCAGTGCTGTCGGCAGTGCTGGTCGGCAAAAGGCCGTGACTACAGTTACACGGAACTGATGGATCTAGCGGTGCGCGAACCAGCGTTCAAGCACCTTGTCGATCCGAATGACGAATCGTTCCTGCATCCCGCGCGTATGCCGGAAGCGATCGACAGTTTTTGCACGAAGACCCAGCAACCCAAGCCCTCAAGCCCGGGAGCGTATGCGAGGGCGATCCTGGAAAGCTTGGCGTTGAAATACGCAGCAGTGATCGGGGAAATTGAGCAACTGACACAACAACCGATTACGGCGATTCGCATCATCGGTGGCGGATCAAAAAACCGTCTACTGAATCAGTTCACCGCAGACGCAACCGCGCGCAGAGTCATTGCCGGTCCGAGCGAGGCTACCGCCCTCGGAAATCTAGCGATGCAGATGCTCGCCACCGGCGAGGCCAGTTCGCTCGCGGATGCCCGCGCTATGATCGATCGGTCGTTCCCGACCGAGGTGTTCGAGCCTCGCGAAAGTGACTGCTGGCATTCGCAGATGGAACGCTTCCAACACTACACAGGAATGGTTTATGCCTGAAATTGCAGAACTCATCCAACTCAAAGATCTCTGGGATGAACAACACGCGCGTAGTCTTGACGGTAATCAGCTTGCGCTGTTGCGCTACCGTTCGAACCTGCTGGGCGCGGACCTGCGCATCACCAATTTTGGCGGCGGAAACACCAGCTCGAAATTCGAACTGCCTGATCCATTCTCCGGCGATCCCGTGCGCGTTCTCGCCGTGAAAGGTAGCGGCGGAGACATCGGCTCGATCAGCGAGTCCGGCTTCGCCATCCTTTATTTGCAGCGGCTGTACCAACTGAAAACCCTTTATCGCGGCGAACAGCACGAAGACGAGATGGTGCGCTACTATCCGCTCTCCGCGTTCGGCGAAAACAAGGTGGCCGCATCGATCGATACGCCGTTGCACGCCTTTCTGCCTTTCGAGCATGTCGATCACCTGCATCCCGACTGGGCCATCGCGCTTGCGGCCAGCGCCAACGGCAAGAAGAAGCTGGAGGAATTCAATCGTCAGTTTGATCGCAAGATTGTCTGGCTGCCGTGGCAGCGGCCTGGATTCGAGCTTGCCATGCAGCTCGAGCGGGCGGTTGCGGAGAACCCTGGCGCTGAGGGCCTTATCCTTGGCGGTCACGGCCTGTTCACTTGGGGCAACACGCAGCGCGAATGTTATCTCAACAGCGTTCGCACCATCGATCAGATGGGCGAATTTGTCGGGGAACATCAGAAGAAAAAAGGTTCCCTGTTTGGCGGAGTTGCGTGTTCCGCGGCAGCAGATCGCGCACAGATCGCTACCAAAATCCTCCCGGCCCTTCGCGGCGTAGTCTCTTCGAACCGCCGCGTGATCGCTCACTTCACTGATCATGAAGATGCACTCACGTTCGCCAACTCAAAATGGGCGGGCGAATTGAGCGCACTGGGCACAAGCTGCCCTGACCACTTCCTGCGCACGCGGGTCTGTCCGATGTTTATCCCGTGGGACCCGCAAAATGAAGATGCCGCAGTCCTGAAAACGCGAATTCAGGAGCAGGTTGGGCAATATCGGATTGATTACAAGAAATATTACGACTCCTTTGCTGCCAAGGATTCGCCCAAGCTCCGCGACACCAATCCTTCCGTTGTGCTGATTCCCGGTCTCGGCCTTTTCGGGTTCGGAAAGAATAAGAAGGAAGCGCGCATCACGACTGAGTTCTTCATCAATGCAATTCACGTGATGGCTGGAGCGAACGCCCTGGAGGACGGCGGCGCACCCGACCCGTTGCCGCAAGCGCGAACTCCACAGCAATCGAAGCAGTTCACACAGTTCCACAACTACGTCGCGCTTCCTCGCTCGGAAGCATTTCGAATCGAGTACTGGGCGCTGGAAGAAGCGAAACTGCAGCGCATGCCAGCGGAGGCCGAGTTCAGCCGGAAGATTGTTTTAGTGGTTGGCGGGGCGAGCGGGATCGGACGGGAAGTCGCGCTGTTGCTTGCGAAGAAAGGCGCTCACATTGTCGTTGCCGATTACGACGCAACCGGAGCCGAGGCCGCAGCAAAAGACGCAGGCGCTCTTTCGTCGAAAGATCAGGTGGCTCACGTCAAGGCGGACCTCAGCAAATCCGGCAGCCTCGCCGAAGCTGCAGAGTTTACGATATCCCACTTCGGTGGAATTGATTGCGTCGTGAACACCGCCGCCATTTACTCAGTGCCGGCCGCAAATGGCGAACTGAGTGAAGCGCAGTGGGCGAACACGTTCCTACTGAACGTGACCGGAAACTACATGCTTGCCCGCGAAACCGAGTGGGTATTCAGAGACCAAAAGCTTTCCGGCGCTATGGTGCTGACAGGTTCCGCGAATGCAGTTGTTCCGAAGAAGGGCAGCGAGGCCTACGACACCAGTAAAGCTGCGCTGAACCACCTTGTGCGGGAGTTGTCGATCAAGCTCGGCCCTCTGGTTCGCGTGAACGGGATTGCGCCGGCCACGGTGGTCGCGGGTTCGACCATGTTCCCCCGCGATCGCGTGATGCAGTCGCTCGACAAGTACAAGATCTCCTACTCGCCTGACGAGGATACGGAGGCTCTGCGCTCCAAATTGGCCGATTTTTATGCGCAGCGCACGCTCACGAAGCGGCCAATTCTTCCGCAGGATTGCGCCAACGCGATAGTGTGGCTTCTCAGCGAGCAGAGTGCGAAAACGACAGGCCACATCATTCCTGTCGATGGTGGCTTAACGGAGGCGTTCCTGCGGTGACCATGAAACGAATCTGCTTTGTGCTGCAGGTAAAACCTGATCGGTTGGACGAGTACAAGCGGCGCCATCGCACCGTCTGGCCGGAAATGCTGAATGCACTGCGCGAAACCGGATGGAACAATTACTCGCTGTTCCTTCGGGAGGACGGAATGCTGGTGGGATATCTCGAAACCGAAGACTTCGAGCACGCACGTACGGGCATGGCGGCGCGCGAGGTGAACGATCGCTGGCAAAGCGAGATGAAGGATTTTTTCGTGCAGCCTGAAGGCTTGACGCCTGATCGCGCAATGCAACCGCTGGAAGAAGTGTTTCACTTATGACTAAGAGGCACACATGGCCGCAAACCCGTTAGTCGGAGTTGTCTATCACTGGCTGGGCGGCCTTGCGTCCGGCAGCTTCTATGTGCCGTACAAAGGTGTGAGGCGCTGGGCCTGGGAGACGTACTGGCTGGCTGGCGGCTTCTTCAGTTGGATTATCGCGCCCTGGATTCTCGCTGGATTCCTCACCAAAGACCTCCTTGCCGTTCTGCATCAGGCGCCCGCTTCCGCTCTCTTCTGGGCTTTCTTCTTCGGATTGCTCTGGGGAGTTGGTGGCCTCACCTTCGGCCTGACCATGCGCTATCTCGGTTTATCGCTGGGGATGGCAGTTGTGCTAGGGCTCTGCGCAGCGTTTGGCACGCTCATGCCGCCGATCTTCCGCGGCGAGTTCATGACGCAAGTGTTGGGAACAACATCCGGCCGCGTGATTCTTTTTGGCGTATTTGTATGCCTGGTTGGCATAACCGCCGCGGGGTTTGCGGGGATTTCCAAAGAACGTGTCATGACCCCTGAGCAACAGAGGGCAGCGATCGAGGAATATGATCTGCGCAAGGGCATCGCAGTCGCAGTCCTTTCAGGCGTGATGAGCGCGTGCTTTGCTTATGGCCTGGCTGCCGGCGATCCGATCAAAGCCCTCACCCTGCAGCACGGGACCGCAACTCTCTGGCAAGGATTGCCAGTGTTGGTAATCGTGCTCATCGGCGGCTTTCTCACGAACTTTATCTGGTGCCTTATTCTTCTTTCGCGTAATCGCACCGGCTATCAATTCTTCAACTCGCGGATTCGTCCCAACGGACATAAAGATGAGGCAATTATCGAAACCGCCGTCGACGCCCCCAGCCGAGAGGTCGTCGAGCACATGGGCTCGCGTAGCCAAACCCTGACCGCTTCCGTGGTTATGGAAAAAGTTGCCGCTACCCCCGCGGAAGTCCGCGCGCCGATGCTGCGCAACTACCTCCTCTGCGCTCTGGCAGGCACCACCTGGTATTTCCAATTCTTCTTCTACACCATGGGCGAGAGCCAAATGGGTCTCTACAAATTCTCCAGTTGGACGCTTCACATGGCCAGCATCATCATCTTCAGCAGCCTCTGGGGCATTGGCTTCAAGGAATGGAAAGGCGCAGGCGCGCGCGCCGGCCTGCTGTTGACGCTGGCTCTGTTCTTACTCGTGGCCTCAACGGTAATCGTTGGCTACGGCAACTATCTCGGGCTGCACTCGGGATCGTAATCAAGATGGGCTGTTCGCATTTTGGCTGCCGGCAACGAAACGTCTTGTCCGCTAGATTCTCTTCCCCGCGACTCCGTGGCGGCGTATAACTTTACCTTTGATGAGCCAACGCTTGGCTGTCATGCGGAGAACCAATGAGCACTTTTTCACGGCGAGACATTTTGAAGGCTGGCGTAATTGGCCCTGCGGCAGTGGCTGCAGTGCATGGCATGGGGCCGCTTGCCAGCGCGATTGATGTTCACTCAGAAACAGGCGAATCTTCATTTGAGCCTCTCATTCAAACGGCAAATGATGAGGCCATGAAGAAAGCCGGCAGAGAGCGTCTGCTGCTCGATTTCGACTGGCGATTTCATTTAGGTCATGCGACCGATCCCGCCAAAGACTTTGGCTTCACCGGCAATTTTCAGAAGACGGGCAACTTCGTTCCCGCGGGAGGCGTTGCATTCGACGATAGCGAATGGCGCACATTGGATCTTCCGCATGATTGGGCGATCGAACTGCCCTTTCACAACGATCCTGCTCTGATGGCGAAAGGTTTTTATCCCATCGGCAAAACGTATCCTGCCACCAGCGTGGGCTGGTACCGCCGCGTATTCGAGATTCCCGCCGAAGACAAAGGCAAACGAATCACTGTTGAGTTTGACGGCGCTTATCGCGAAAGCATGGTGGTGTTCAACAACTTCTACATGGGTCAACACAGCGGGGGATACGATCCCTTCAGCTTCGATCTCACTGACTTCGCGAACGTGGGCGGCCGGAACGTGCTGCTGGTGCGTGTGGACGCGACTTCGAGCGATGGCTGGTTCTACGAAGGCGCCGGCATTTACCGGCACGTCTGGCTGGTGAAGACCAACCCAGTTCACGTGCCGCAGTGGGGGACGTTCATTAAATCAGATGTTAAGAACGGAGTGGCCATCCTCTCCATCTCCACCGAGGTGAACAATCATGACAAAGCAGCGCAGAAGGTGCGCGTGATTTCGACGGTGTTGAGTCCGTCTGGTGAGCCAGTTGGAAACGCAACGAGTGCTCCGCAGTCGATTGGCAACGGAGAGAAAGAAACGTTCGCACAAAAGATCAACATTAGTAATCCCCTGCTGTGGTCTTTGGAGGAGCGACATCTATATCGGCTCGTGACCGAATTGCAGACGGAAAACGGGGTGGCTGATCGGTACCAGACGCGTTTCGGCATCCGCAGCGTCGCCTTTGATGCCAATCGAGGATTCCTTCTGAACGATAAAGTCGTGAAGCTGAAGGGGACGTGCAATCACCAGGACCACGCGGGAATTGGTGCGGCCCTACCGGACGCTGTCCAGTACTACCGCGTCCGAAAGCTGCAGGAGATGGGCTGTAATTCGTTGCGAACATCGCACAATCCACCGACACCGGAACTTCTCGATGCCTGCGACGAGCTAGGCATGCTGGTGTTCGATGAGACGCGCATGATGTCGTCGAATCCTGAAGGCATGAACCAGTTTGCTGACTTGGTGCGGCGCGATCGCAACCGGCCCAGTGTGTTCATGTGGTCGATGGGAAACGAAGAAGGACAAGCGAATACAGATAAAGGACTAGCGATCCTCACCGCGATGAAGGCGCTCGCCAATGAGCTTGACGGGTCGCGACCGGTATCGATTGCACCGACCGGAGCAATTGGTACGGCGGGTGGTCTGGCCGTGTGTGACGTTGCAGGTTACAACTACATGGATCCGCAGGCGGAGGAGTTCCACAAGAAAAATCCGGATAAGCCGGTGATGGGGACAGAGACTGTCAGCGCCGTCGGCACTCGTGGGATCTACGTTACAGATCCTTCGAAGGGATACGTTGCCTCTTACGATCCCTATACGACGACGGGCCGAGCGTCTGCGGAGGGCTGGTGGAAATTCTGCAATGCGCGACCGTGGCTTTCAGGCGGGTTCGTGTGGACTGGCTTTGATTACCGCGGCGAGCCCTCGCCCAATGGTTGGCCGAACATCAGTTCGCAGTACGGGATCATCGACACCTGCGGTTTTCCCAAAGACTCCTTTTACTACTACAAAGCCTGGTGGACGAACGAGCCGGTGCTTCATTTGTTTCCGCATTGGAATTGGGCGGGCATGGAGAGCAAGCGAATCGCGGTGTGGGTGTATTCCAACCTCGAAAGAGTCGAACTGCTTCACAACGGTCAGAGCCTGGGGACAAAAGACGTAGCCAAAGACTCGCACGTGGCCTGGGTTGTGAAGTACGCGCCGGGCACCATCGAAGCTCGCGGCTATAAAGGCGGCAAGGTGGTGATGACGACGAAGCGCGAGACCACTGGGCCCGCGGCCAAGCTGGTCATGTCCGCAGATCGCCACGACATTTCGGCAGATGGCGAGGATGTGGCGATTTTCGCGGTAGAGGTGCACGACGCGCAAGGCCGGGTCATCCCGATCACCGATAACGAAGTGACCTTTAAGGTATCGGGAAATGGGAAGCTAATCGGAGTGGGGAATGGCGACCCTACAGACCAGGCGCCGGATAAGGGAACTTCGCGGAAAGCGTTCTGCGGATATTGCGTGGCATTGGTGCAGTCTACGAAGAAGGGTGGAGAGATTACAGTGGAGGCGAGCGCACCGGGACTGGCGCCCGCTACTGTCACCATGGCAGCGAAGGCGGCAACGTTGCGTCCGCAAGTCGCGACCTGGGAACGCGAAGTCCCGAAAGGCGAAGGCATCACCGGGTTGTGGCGGCCAGTTTCGGATGGAGCGTCGAAGCTGTGGTTTCTCGGATCCGGCGATTCAATCTACTCATTCAAGCAGGAAGGCAGCAATCTGACGGGCGCGGTCGAAGGCACCGGCATGAGTTTCACCGGGGGAAGCGACGCGCCTGCACCTATCGTCAATGGGAAAGTCGAGGCCGGCGCAATCACTTTCAAGGCGGGCGGTAATACGTTCAGCGGCGCAATTAAGGGGGACCGAATCGAACTGGAGCGTTCCGTGAATCTCGGCTGGGAGATTCCAAAACCTCCGCAGAAAGCAGCCGACGCGCCCGATATTGGTCCAGCTCCGAACGGCTCAGATCCCTCTATCGGTAGTTTCGAAATACCCAAAACGATTCCAGTTGTGCTCCGCAAGGTAGAACGGTAGCCTTGCGCGCCATCTGAATATTTATGGATCTGGAAATCTTCAGCAAGTGATGATCTAGTTATGCGCTGCAGCTCCCGCGTCTTTGTCTGGCTCAGGCGCGGCCAACTCGATGCGCCAGACGGGCGTGTCTTCTGACAGCGGACCCTCGAATTCAATGAAGGTAGGCGCCTCGCTCTTCAGAACCCAGAGTTGAAGATCTGGAGGTTTCTTGCCCAGCAGGGGTGCCACGACTCCGGCAGCGCCAGGAATCTTGATGTGCACAGCGTAGTGCTGCACTTTATAGCTTAGCGGTCCCTGGTGAACGGTCTTTTCCTGTGCCGGGGTAATCTGCAGCTTCACAACGCGTGGCTTGCTTGAAACGGCAACCATCGAAACAATGGTCTCAGCGGCTTCAGGATTGAGATTCTTCGCCAGAATGAACAACAATCCGTTAGCGGCGTCGTTCGGAACCCGGAGTTGTTTGGTCGACGTCTTTTCTTTTCCTTTGTCGACAATTTTCACCGTGACTTTGCCATTGCTTGCGTCCAGCCAACTTTCTGAGTCCTGCTTGAAAGCCGGCCCTTTCTCGACAACTTGATCGCTCAAGAGCCGGAACACACCTTTCTGTGTAAATTTGGTGATCTCGCGGTAGAAGGAGCCGTCCTTGAAACGGAACTGCAGGTCAGCCATTACCGTGGGATCGTCTAGTGTAACCACCTGCTTCAATTCGCCGTGTGCGAGGGTTTCGCCATGAATGTCTCGAAGGACCAGAAAGCCGAATGTCACGCCTTCAACATGGCGAACAGAAACCGGCTCCGCATCGAGCAGTCGTGCCCCTGCCAGTATCGCGAATAAGGTGAGGAATGAAAAAAGCTTTCGCATCCCAAGTCTCGCCATAGGATGCAAATCGGCAACCTTGCGGCAGCTGAACATGTCAAGAAGCTGCAATATCCCCTGCTAGGAAAGGTGAGTTTCTTGCTGTATCATGTCCGGCGTTATGAGGTGCCGCTCGTGCGTCTTACTGTGCCTGTTGCTATTGGCCGCGGCCGCGATGTTCGCCGCCGATGATGACGACCAGAACAAGCCCGCTCCACGCTTCCGCGCCAAGACGACCACCGGCGAGACCTTCAATAACGAGTCGGTGAAGGGAAAAGTTGTTTTGCTGGAGTTCTGGACGACATGGTGCACCTATTGTCATCAGGAAGAAGGACTCGTCGAGCAGATCAATCGTGAGCTCTCCGACAAGGGCCTGATCGTGCTCGCCATCGATGTGGCGGAGTCGAAGAAGACGGTGAAGAAATACCTGGAGCAACATCCGCGCCAGTGCCGCATCGTTCTGACCGAGGACACAAATCTTGCGGCCATGTATCAGGCCAATTCCTACCCGATTTATGTGGTGATCGATCGCGATGGAAACATTTCCGCTGAGCAGCACGGCGCGGGCGGGGAACGCGCGCTGCGCAGACTTCTCGCGCGGGCCGGATTGCAATCACCACCCGAAGCCGCCGAGGAGTAACCGCTGTAGACTACCCGCTAAAGCCATGGCTGAAACCCAAAATGCCAGCATCCTCTCGCGGTCGGAGGTCTTCAACCTCGACGAACTTTATGTGCGGACTATGCCCAATGGAGGCAAGAGCTGGGGCGTGTTGCACGGCAAATTGGTTACCGGAGAAGTGGTCGCGGTACACGAATCGACACAGCCAGCCGGATTGCCGCCCAACCCGGCGCATTCCATTTCCCATTCAGAATTCATTTTTATTCGTGAAGGCACGATGGAGTTCCAGTTCGACGGTAAATCGGAGCGAGTAAACGCCGGAGGAGTGGTATTCGTTGCTCCGGGCACCGTGCACGCCGGCAGAAATGTCGGAACCGGTCCCGCAACTTACTTCGTGATTTCCATCGGTGGCGACACAGAATAATTTGAGTAGGTCTCAATGCAAAACATTACACGTCGTGATCTTCTGGCCGCTGTTTCAGCGCTCTCTGTCTTGGGAGCTGCAGGAGTGGAGTCCACGTTTTCACAGGCAGCCTCAGCGAAGGATGAGAGGCGCGGTGATTCCATGCTCTCCAAGTCCCAAACCTTCGACCTCGATTCCCTTTCGGTCACGAACAATGGCAATGGAGGCGTCATGCGTCGCGTCATCTCGGGCACTCTTCCGACTGGCGAATTCATCGAAGTGCACGAGACGACCTTGCCGGCCGGCCAGATGCCGCACCCGCCGCATCGCCACCGTAACTCAGAGTTGCTCTTTATCCGGGAGGGTCAACTTGAGTATTTGAACGATGGCAAACCAGAACGAGTCGGACCGGGTGGCGTAGTGTTTACCGCTTCAAACGTAATGCATGGTTTGAAGAACATCGGCACAACACCTGCAAATTACTTCGTCATCGCGATCAGCCGTGCTGATAAAGAGATCTGATCATGATGAGTGGGATTAATCCAACGGTGGCCGGCTCGAACTGCCGAGCAAAGACGTGTTCATATTGAAAAGGGTGTGGTGACCTTCGGGCCCACCCCAGCCGAACATCATCGAGACCATCGGGAATGCTCCGGCGCGCAATGTGAGTCCCGCGGCGTAGCTGTGCTTCAGACCGCTGAATCCGAGGTCGCCGCGCGTCAAGGCTACGCGCCCCTGATCGGCCATAAATTTCACACCGAAAGGTCCCCAGATAGAGTGCTCGAAACTCTCCTGCAGAAGCAGGAGATTCGGGCCGCGAAATCGATAATCTTCATAACTGCCCAGCGACAGCATGCTGTTGATGTCATTCCCGCCGAGTGTCTGCTGGAAATAAAAGGGAACAACGCTGGTTCCCGAAGTGATCGATTCCGAAAGCAACAAATGAAAATTCAGCGTGCCATTCAGGTTCCGAGTGCGAGAAACCGTCGGACACTGCTCTCCCGATGGGGCACAGGAGTCAGGCCCCAGAGTTTCCGATGTCCCAGATAGTGATTTCCCATACAACGAATAGCTGTGGTCGAGATCCACGGTCCAGCGCAGGAAGGAGTATTGCGAGTTTGCAGCTGCGAATTCCTGTAATCGGCCCAAATAGTTCAACTGCAGATTGCCGAGTGCAGGTTTAATGCGAATGCCTTCGCCAAATTGCGCGAATCCCGGCTGAGTCGCAAGCCCTGGCGCGGTGACATTGTCGTAAAGTGTCTCGATCGACGGTGTCGATTGTCCATGGTTTCCTCGAATGCTGACGAAGCGGCCATTCACTTCGCCAACCAGCGCCAGATTCAACCAGCGAATTGCCGACAGTTCGAAGACGGGCTTAATCACATTCGCGCCAATAATCGTTTCCGACATGCCGAAGAGTGACTTGTCGGCAGGAACCGTGTCGTTTCCCAGGCCAAAGTAGTTGATCTTGTTCAACGAAATGGTCTGCGCGTACATGTTGAAGACGGTGTAAGGATGCGTGAAACTGGGGGCTCTAGCCGGCGTCTTGTCATTACCGCTGGTTTCGCCGGGGATTGTAACGTGAATCGGATTTCTCGACGGATGTGGTGTGTGTACGAGCTTCATGTAACCACCGGCCCGCCATGATCCACTGAATGCACCAACCGCATCCAGGTCCCAACTCATGCGCCAGTTCTTCGTGTTCTTTGACCAGACGAATGCGCCGCCGACTCCAAAACCATTTTGTGGAGGCATACTGCCGGCAGCAATGTGCAAAGGATGATCGGTGAATAATGTGTAGGCGCAACTCCCGATCGACTTAAAGCTGCCGCATGCATCTCCGACCCGTTCGCTTTCACGCCTCAACTCCGCATGCAATGGACTCTCCTGCGCCCATGTGGCAGCGGAAAGCACCAGCAGCACGACTGCTAAACTCCAATGCATCTCGCCTCCGGCCTGAACTTACTTCCTCTTCCTGGGACCCTTCTTCTTCGCAGACTTAACAGTCTTTTTCCTGGCGGGCTTTCGTTTTGATTTTGCCGCCGCTGCTGCGATTTCCAACCCGCGTCGCTGCCCTCTTCGCGTTCCCGTACGCCGCGCCGCCGCATTGGCATGTGCTTCACGGATCGCCTCGGTGACCTCGTGAATGTAGGCGGCAGCTTCTCCCTCTGTCCGAATGGCATGCGTGTAAATTTCGGTGCGATAGCGCAGAGGCAAACGCCGCTCCGCGTGCTGCAAATGGCTGACCTGCGTCAACAGCAGTGAAGACACAGGCCGATTCGGGTTCATGGCCTTCTTCTTTGAGGGGCGCGGCACGTGAATCACAGCCATTGATTTCTCCTCCACTAGACGTCAAACTCTGGGCAATCGGTCCGCATTGCATTCAATGAAAGTAAATTACTGCCCGGCCTTGGAGACGCCTTCGGTTCAATGAAAACGTCTGCGTTGATCTCCCGTGGAGATCGCGCCGCGTAGTCGCCCAGAAAGAACTTTGTGATGGTCCCCGGGATTGAGGCGTGATCAAAAACTCGATCAGTGACAACTGTGTTCTTCGGAATCCAGGGCGAAACCAGAATTGCGGGTACGCGCACGCCCAGCCGATCAAACTTGAACTCGCGGCCGGTGCCGGTATTATTCGCTGAGGCCGTGAAGTTATCGGGAACGCAGGGCGGTGGCACTACATGATCGTAAATTCCGCCGTGCTCGTCATACACAATTAGTAACGCTGTATTTGCCCACAGTTTCGGATTGCGCTTAATCCGCATGTAAACCTCTGCAATGAACAACTCTCCTGCCTGGACGTCGTGGTCCGGATGCTGATCGTTGGCGACCTGCTCTCCGCTGTCGGTTTCGTGATCGTTGTAATTTGGTTCGATGAAGGAATAATCGGGCAGCAGTCCCTTGTCGCAGTCGCTCAAGAATTGCTCATAGGTTCCGAACAACTCAGGCTGGTTCTGGAGCAGGTTCACCACTTCCATGGTCGAACTGGTGGTGTCGTAGTAATAGACCTTTGCGGTATGCTTCGGGTTCGCATTGATCAATCGCGTGTAAATGCTCTTGTACGGCTCGATCACGTCAAACGGACTCATATCGACTCGACCGAATGACGTGCCGTAATGTGCGAAAGCACGGTTGCAGATTGTCGGTCCGGGGATAGACGCGAACCAGCGGTTAAATACCGCGAATTCCAGGGCGAGTGTTGTCAGGACCGGCAGATCTGCTTGTTTGAAGTAGTACATGATCTTCTGCGAGTGCTGCACGTCGCCGCGCTGATTGAAGTAGCTCTTTACGAAGCCTTGCATGTTGGGCTGACGGTCGGCCGCCGCATTGCCACCAAATATCTGGAGATCCACTGCCGGGAAATGATGGTCCGGATCTGGATCGAGCTGGCCCTGAAATTCCGCCAGTCCTTGAGGTTTGACGCTCGCCCCGGTCGTGTCCGGATTGCTGAGTTGGTCTGTAACGCCATCGATCCGCGAATCGACGGCTTTCAGCGATCCCAGCATGTGGTCAAAGGAGCGGTTCTCCATCATCAAGACAACAATGTGCTGCAGCTGATCAAGGCCGGTAGACATGAAACTCCTCTGCGGGGATGGTGACTGGGAATGCGGTTCCGTTTCAGAATAGCAAGTACTCCTTCTGCGGTTGTTGCTTGGGAGGAGACCTGCTCAGGAGATTTCCACACGAAAGCTGTAGCCATGCTTTTCGAATCCCAGAGCTTCATAGAACGCGTGCGCGTCTGCTCGCTCCAGATTGCTCGACAGCACGAGCTTGTAACAACCAGCGTTGCGAGCCTGTTGCATTGCGTGTTCCATCATTGCTCGCCCGATTCCGCGACCCTGGTGCTGCTTCGCAACTGCGACATCTTCGATGATGGCCGACTTCCTTCCTCGTTTTGCCAGATTATCCATGATCAGTAGCTCATAGGTCCCGACGACAATGCCGCCCGATTCCGCCACGAACACGCGGTAACTGGGATATTTACGCAGCAGCGCAAGCTGCTCCGTAGCTTCATGAGGGGTGAAGGACTCCTGCGACCCGATCCCCGCTTCGCGATAGAGTTCCAGGATTCGTTCCACATCCGAGTCATTCGCTTCCCGGATCACGATCTCATTCATCAGCACAGGATAACGCGCATTCACGCCCGTTCAGACGATCTGATGGATGAAACGTAAATCAAGCCAGGCGTCAAAGGTGCGCCGCATCTCCGGCTCGCTGAACTGGAAATTGATGCCCGTCTTCCCGTGCTGATCGTCCCAGATCACAATGCCGGTTGCGTACACCGTCATGTTGTCGGGCAGAAGGATGGAAATATTCAACATCTCGGCGGGCTTCAGCGAAATAGGACTGGTCACGGCCATGCCGTTGCTACTTACATTGAGGGTCGAGCACTGGAAACTCCGTCCCGTGGTGATGATTGTCAGCATGACCTCGAGGTTCGCGGCGCATCGAAAATGCCTCCGGTGTCCTCCCAGCATCAGATCGTAAGCGGCGTACAGCGATCGCCGGATCGCGGCAGGCTCAATCGGTCTGCGCAGCAGGAAATGCGCGCGGCCCTGAAGGGCCTGGTCAATGTGCGTGGCGTTGGTGGCGGCCGCGAATACGACCGTATCTTTGTTGGATCGGCTCTCGCGGACGCTGGCCAGAACTGGCCCCGCGCCCGAAACCGTATCAAAGTCCAGCAGTACCGCTTCGTACCTGGCTCGGTTGAGTTGTAGCGAGACTTCGTCCGAATCGTCGCTGGATTCCGCCTGGATGCCAAGTTCGCTGGAAACGCCGCTGAAGGTTGTGAGCAGCAGGGGGTCCGCTGTCAACACGAGTGCACGAACCGCTGAGGTATGGGCCATTGCCACCCCACTGGAATGGGCGGAGCGTTCTACCCATGTGGACAAGAATCGCAGACTGCTCTCGCCGGCTTTGCAGCCAGTCTGGAGCACAGATCTTCCCTAGCTGTTTACTACTTCATTTTTGTTACGAAATCAGAACAGCCGTCATACTTCTTCTTACCGGTTTCTCTCATCGATATATGTTAGTCACTCGCGAGGTTGAACCGTGGCCCGTCTGACCCCGATTGAGAAGCATGAAGCCCCTTGGCATTTACGCTGGTTCTACCGCGTAATGCGCAAGATGTTTGGAAAAGAACTCACGCCGGCCAAGATGCAAATGCGTTTGCCCGGAATGATCTGGGGAACTATCGCCATGGAGGCAGGCCTCTCGCGCAAGCGCCGGGTCTCCTTACGCTACTCGCAACTTGCGAAGGTGAGGACAGCGTCGCGCATTGGTTGTCCCTTTTGAGTAGATATCAATTCTGCCGTGGGCAGAAAAGCTGGGCTGAGCGATGAAAAGCTATTGGCAGTGTGTGGAGGCAATCTCAGCATCCTCACTGACACCGAACGTCTCGTCGTCGACCTAGCCGACGCCATGGTCGCAACCCCCGCAAATATTTCCGACGAACTTTATGGTCGTTTGCGTGCCCAGTTTCCCGAAGAGCAGCTCATGGAATTGTCGGCGCAAATTGCCTTTGAAAATTTTCGCGCCCGCCTAAACCGCGTCTTTGACGTGGGTAGCGACGAGCTTTACAAGCCCGCGCTGTCCTCAAACCCGTAGGGCTCTGCGCTGCTCGTGGGAATTGTCGCTCCGGGCCGCCAAACCAAGATTCTCAATACCGCGCCCATGGTTCCGCGTCTACCGAATTCACCCTAAGGAACTGCGCATAGAGCATCCCACAATGCTGCTCTTTCATCCGAGAGGCGGGTCGAATTTTGTGAAACGAATGCTGGGAAATAAAGGAGAATCCCATGAGATATTTTGCTGCTTTTACAGCGGCGCTCCTGTTCATGTTCATGGTTATGTCTGTGCCTGCGTTTCCGCAGGCCGACGACCACTCTCAACAAGCGCGCGACAGGGACAGAGATCAAGCCCAGGGTAAAGACAAAGACAAGGATCGTGATCAAGGCCGCGCAATGGATCAGGACCAAACCAGGCGTGACCAAAGAGAAGCACGTCCAGAACAAAGGGAGCAGCGTCCGAATGACCGCGACGCCCGCCAAAATGAGAACCGTCAGAACAACGATCGTCGTGACAATCACGAAGAAGCGCGCCCTTCAGGCACGTACCAGGGGCAGCACAATGGCGGGTACGCGCAACAAGGCAATCAGCGACCAATGCACGAACGAGGTCACGGAGCTCGCATTCCGCAGGAGCGGTTCCGCGCCAGCTTCGGACGCGAACATCATTTCCACGTGGATCGCGACAGAATCTACAACCAGCGCCAGCCTGTCATCCTGTACGGCGGCTATTCATTTCAGTTAATCGACGCCTGGCCTGTTGACTGGGCGTACTCCGATGACTGCTACATCGATTACGACGACGTCGATGATCAGTACTACCTTTACGACGCGTATCATCCGGGGATGCGGATCGCCGTAATAGTGATTGAGTAGTTTTGCAGCAAGGTTTCAGATGCGCAGCCCTTCGGGGCTGCGCTATGAAGCTGTGGTCTGAGCTTTCACGGCTTCGGTTGCAGAATGTCCACACATGGAACAGAAATGGCCGCCAGCCGGCATGTGCCCTCCACAGTTTGGACAAAATGCCGCGACGGCGCCGGGCTGACTTAATTGCATGGGGGTGTCGGCGAGCGCCCAGATCAGCGCTCCAACCCAGCCAACCACGGTCCACCCCAAAAGCAGGTTCACTAACAAAATCGGTATCCGTTGCTTTTTCCTCCAACCCAGGATGGTGGGTAAAACATATAAGGGCAGAAGAAAGACCCCGGCTGCCAGAACTCCCGCGACCACTCTGATCAGAGTAACGTTATCCATCTGGAAAGCGCTCTACTTTGAAGTGCAGGCAGTTTAGCACGCAGAACTCTTGGATGGACGGCACGCGTTTGTGCGCGCATGTGCCTCTTTTGGATGTGCAACGAACGCGCGGGATCGGCTACGCCTCCCTGTGCTTTAGCGATATCAGCGTCAACGCCCCGAGTGCGAAGCCAATCACCATTGCGGCCCGCACCATCGACTTCTTCAGTTTACGCTTGCGTTTCTCTACCGAGGTGCTCTCTGGAAACATCTGCGGAACTTGTGAACCGCCATTATCGAGCCCGAGGCTGAGGACCTCTGCGAGGTGGAGAGCGTGACGATTGGTGTCCTGCGCGATCTGCTCTTTGCAACTGAAACCATCGGCCACAATGAAAGTTGACAGTCCGGCTTTTCGAACCTCGGGCAGCAGCGAACGCTCCCCACAGGCTATGGATACTTCATACTTGTCCTTCTCATAGCCAAAGGCCCCTGCCATTCCGCAGCAACCCGATTCCAAAACACGATAATCAAGCTGCATTTTGTCCATCAGCGATTTCTCTTCCTTCATGTGCATCACTGCCTTGTGATGGCAGTGCCCCTGCACAATCGCTTTGCGTTTGATAGCGGGTGGCCGGTACCCGGGAACTTTCTTGTCAAGAAACTCCGACAACGTAAAAGTGTTGTCCGCCACCTGCTTCGCTGTGCTCGATTTCGGAAACCAGTTATGAAGTTCATCGCGAAAGACTGAGCAGCAACTCGGCTCCAAAACAACCATGGGAACGTCTGCCGAGATGTAAGGGGAAATAGCTGTCAGGTTACGCTGCAGATAAGCCCGAGCCATGTCGAGAAACCCATAGTCATAGAGCGGTCTGCCGCAGCAAAGGTGCTGGGGCAGGACTACAACTTCAAAACCGGCGTTTTCCAGAACTTCCACCGCCGCCTGCGCTGTTTCCGGCATGAAGTAGTTGTTGAATGTGTCGGCCCACAAGAGCACTTTCTGTCGAGTGCCGGGTCGAGGTTTTCGCTTTCGAAACCACGCCTTAAAAGTTTCTGGGGCAAACGCTGGAATCTCTCTTTGTTGCGGAACACCGGCCGCCAGCTTCGCGACATTCCGCAGTCCGGGTAATTGAGTAAACAGATTGGCGAACCCCGGTGCTATCGACGCCAGCCGTGCCCATTTGTCGACCCATCCGAACGCATAGGCGTAGACCGGACGCACTCGCCCTTTCCAGTAGTGTGCGAGGAACTCCGCCTTGTACGTCGCCATGTCGACATTGACCGGGCAATCTCCTTTGCAGCCTTTGCACGCGAGACAAAGGTCCAGTGCTTCCTTAACGTGTTCGTCGCGCCAGCCATTGCGGATCACGTCGCCGTGCATCATTTCCCACAGTAGGTGTGTCCGGCCGCGCGTGGAATGCATTTCCTCTCGAGTGACCATGTAACTCGGACACATGGTGTCCTGCGTACCTTCCCCATTCTCCCGCCGGCACTTACCTACTCCCACACAGCGCAGGGCCGCATGGGCGAAGCTCCCGTGATCCTCTGGAAATTGGAAATAAGTCGGCGGATCCCATGGGTGATAACCCGCTCCCAGACGCAGATTTTCATCGATGCGATAGGGCTCAACCACCTTGCCGGGATTCATCTTCCAATCAGGGTCCCAGATGGACTTGAATTCACGGAAGGCTTCAATCAATTCCGGTCCAAACATCTTGTAGAGAAACTCGGCTTTGGATTGTCCGTCGCCATGCTCGCCGGAGATTGAACCGCCATAGCTTGTAACCAGGTCGGTCGCTTCTTCCATAAAGGCGCGCCACTTGCGGATCCCCGGCTCGCTCAGCAGGTCGAAGTTGATACGGCAATGGATGCACCCCTGTCCGAAGTGTCCATAAAGAGCGGAGCGGTATTCGTACTTTTCGTAGAGCGCGCACAAGTCGCGGAGATAGTCGCCAACCTTTTCCGGCGCCACTGCCGAATCTTCCCAACCTTCCCACGTCAGCGGCTCACCCGGAACGAATGCTGTCGCGCCTAAGCCCGCCTCGCGGACGTCCCATATTTCTTGCTGCTCGCTTTCATCGACACACAACTTCATCGATGGCGCCCCGGCGCCTTCCAATGCCGACATCGCCGCGCGCGCCTGTTGCTCCGCTTCTTCCGTTGTGCCGGCTCCGAATTCAACAATCAGCCATCCTTTTCCGTCCGGAAGCACGGACAGGTCCTGCGCTTGCGGCATTCCTTTCTTCTTCACGTTTTCGATTAGAAAATTGTCGAGTCCCTCAAATCCGATGGGCTTGTACTCAAGCAATTTGGGAACATGATCGCCGGCGTCGTAGATACTTGGGTAGCCAAGCACCAGCAACACCCGCCTGGGATGGCTATAGATAAGCTCGACTTCAGCTTCGAGGATGGTAACGCACGTGCTCTCGGTACCCACAAGTGCTCTCGCAACGTTGAAGCGACCGTCCTCTCCCGGCAGGAGTTGATCCAGATTGTAACCCGAGACGCGTCGCGGGATGCGTGGGTATCGCTCACGCACCAGCTTGCCATAACGGTCGCGTAATGATTTCAATTGTGCATAGATCTTTGCTTCGCGGCCGCTGCCTGCGATCTTCGCGTTTAACAGTTCCTCATCCATCCAGCCGACTGTCATTTGGGTGCCGTCGTAAAGAAGAATGTCCATCGACAGCAGGTTATTGTCAGCCTTGCCATTCATCTGCGCATGAACGCCGCAGGAGTTGTTGCCCAACATCCCGCCAAACGTGCAGTGGTCATGCGTCGCTGGATCGGGGCCCCAGGTCAGCGTGTAAGGTTTCGCCGCGTTGCGCAGAGTATCGCAAATCGTTCCGGGTTGGACGCGCGCATGTTTGTGCTCGGGGTCAAGTGCGAGGACATTATGAAGATACTTCGACCAGTCAATGACGACCGCCACGTTGCAGCACTGCCCCGCCAGGCTCGTTCCTCCACCGCGCGATAACAAGGGGGCACCGAACTTCCGACAGGCCGCGACAGTTTCGATTACATCCTGTCTCGATTTTGGAATGACCACACCAATCGGCACCTGCCGATAATTCGAACCATCCGTGGCATATAGTGCTTTGCTGCCCGCGTCAAAACGAACTTCACCTGCCACAACGCGCCGAAGTTCCCCTTCAAGGGCGGAGGCATCAATATTCCGCGAGTTGTTCTTCCAGGATTGTTTCAGGCTGTCAGGTGCTACCAGTGGAACTCGGCTCGCGGACATCTGTCCCCTCCGTTTATCCCTTATGCTGCAAAGCGGTGTGCATCAATTTGCCTAAACTCAATTCCCATGCCTGGCCGCCGCAGGTTGGGTGAAAGTTCACCCGCTATAGGCATGGAGACGCCATCGAAAAACATCTTTTCTATCCGCACGTGGTCGTGAAAATATTCCAAGTGTCGCAGCGGGATTGCTGCACAACCTAAGTGCATGTGGATGGTTGGCGCGGTGTGGGCCGAGAGTGGGACATGGTGGGCTTCGCAAAGAGCCGCAGCTTGCCGAAATCCGGTGATTCCTCCGCAGCGCGTTGCGTCGGCTTGAAGTACGTCGACCGCACCTGCGTCCAACATACGACGGAAATACCACGAATCGTATCCGTACTCTCCGGCAGCGATATCTATTCCGGCAGGCGCGCGATCGCGCAGCAATCTCAATCCTTCCAGATCGTCTGACGATACGGGTTCCTCGAACCAACTCACGCCACTGTCCGCAAACTTTTCGGCTTGCGCCAGTGCCTGCTTGCGGCTATAAGCACCATTCGCATCGACGAAGAGTTCTGCGCTTGGGCCAATAGTGTCCCTTGCCACAGCGACTCTGTGTAGATCCGCGTTCGCGTCGCGGCCAATCTTCATCTTTACGCGTGAAATCCCTTGCTCCACCCAACCACCAAACTGATTTCGAAGTTGCTCATCTGAATACGACGTAAACCCACCACTGCCGTAGATTGAAACCGAGTCGCGCACGGCACCCAGAAGAGTAACCAGCGGAAGGTTGAGTAGATGCGCTTTCAAATCCCACAGCGCCACATCGACCGCCGAAATGGCCATCGATGCGATTCCTGGCCGACCCAGGTTGCGAATACGCCGCGCCATCTGGTTCCAACAAGCCACTGGCGACATGGCATCCTGCCCTGCAACCACGTTTGCCAGGAGTTTGTGAATCAGCGTGGCGGTTGCTGAATCCGCGTAGGTGTATCCGAGGCCGATCTCGTTCCCGGCAAACGCATGCACCACCACCAGTGTTGTGGAGTCCCATTCCAAAGTACCGTCAGATTCCGGGAAATCAGTCGGTATCGTGTACTCACGTACTTCAAGACGGTCGATCGAGATGCGCGAGAGCGTGGCGAGAACTCCTTCAGCTGACTTGCAAGTTGCTGCTGCCGCTGCGGCAACAGGGCAGTGTCGTCGGACCTACTCTTTAAAGATGACTCGCTCCACCCGAAGGGTAGGCTGGAAATAGGAAAATTCTCCAAGATGAATCCTGCGACATCAACTGAACAACCGAGGCCTGCTCTCGTATTCACCCTGACATTCTGCAGTCATACCCACTGCATGTCCGTCCTGCGCATCTGAAATACGACATTCTGGCTGCGCGGAGGATTTCGAATGAACGCAAGTGACGTACTCGTGGAAACCCTAATGGATTGGGGTGTGGAAGTCATTTTCGGCTTGCCCGGCGATGGAATCAACGGCGTCATGGAATCGCTGCGAACGCATGCAGACAAGATCCGCTTCGTCCAAGTTCGCCACGAGGAAGCGGCTGCCTTCATGGCGTGCGGTTACGCCAAGTTCACGGGCAAGCTGGGCGTCTGCCTCGCGACTTCAGGCCCTGGCGGGATTCACCTCTTGAACGGTCTCTACGACGCGAAGCTTGATAACCAGCCGGTGCTCGCGATTACAGGTCTCCAGTTTCACGATCTTATTGGCACCTACACGCAGCAGGACGTCGCTCTCGACAAACTGTTCATGGACGTTTGCGTCTTCGACGAGCGCATCATGGGTCCAACTCACGTTGAGAACATCACAGACCTTGCCTGCCGCACCGCCCTTGCCTATCACGGAGTCGCTCACATTACCATTCCTGTGGATTTTCAGGAAATGGAAGTCAAAAAGAAGCAAGCCTCGAAGCGCAATGTTCCCCATCACACTTCCGATGTTGCTGCTCGGAGTGCTCGCTTGCCCAACCGCGCGGACCTCGAACGAGCGGCGGACCTCCTCAATTCCGGCAAGAAAGTCGCGATTCTCGCCGGGCGGGGGGCTCTCGATGCTACAGATGAACTCGAGCAAACGGCAGAGTTGCTGGGTGCCCCGATCATCAAAGCCCTACTCGGGAAAGCTGCAGTGCCTGACGACAGTCCATATACCACCGGCGGCATCGGCCTTCTCGGAACCAAACCCTCGCAAGAAGCTTTAGAAGACTGCGACACGTTGCTCATCGTGGGAAGTTCGTTCCCCTACATCGAATTCATGCCGAAGCCAGGGCAAGCGAAAGGAATCCAGATCGAACTGGATCCCAAACGCATTGGGCTTCGTTATCCCGTGGAAGTGGGGCTGGTGGGGGATAGCCGGAACACACTTCGGGAACTCATTCCGCTGCTCAAGCGCAAAGAGGATAGAAGCTTTCTCCAAGCCGCACAGGCTGGGATGAAGGACTGGTGGCAAGTGATGGAAAAGCGCGCTACGCGAACCGACAAGCCGATGAAGCCCCAGGTTGTGGCCTGGGAACTCGGCAAGCGCTTGCATGACGACGCCATTGTCAGCTGCGACAGCGGAACCATTGCCACGTGGTGGGCGCGCCACATTCTCGCGCGTCGCGGGCAATTGCACACCCTATCCGGAAATTTGGCGACGATGGCCCCCGGTCTTCCTTATACGATTGCCGCCCAGATCGCCTACCCCAAACGGCAGTGCATCGCGTTTGTCGGTGATGGCGGCTTTTCCATGCTGATGGCCGACTTTGTCACCGCAGTGAAATACAAACTGCCCATCAAGGTAGTGATTATTAAGAACAATACCTTGGGACAGATCAAATGGGAGCAGATGGTTTTTCTTGGCAATCCCGAGTACGGCGTTGACCTGCATCCCATCGACTTCGCTGCGTTCGCTCACGCGTGCGGCGGTGTTGGCTTTAGCGTAGACGATCCGGCTGACTGCGGACGGGCGATTGAGGAATTCTTGGCCGCTCCTGGACCAGCAATTCTGCAGGCGTCGGTAGACCCGTTTGAGCCTCCCATGCCCGCAAAGGTCAAGGCCGAGCAGGCGTTGCACTTTGCTGAGTCTCTAGCCCGCGGGGAACCGAACCGTAAGAAGATTGCGTTGACGACCCTTTCCGATGAGGTGCGCGAACTGATTTGAGTTCACCGGCCCAGAGAAGACTTGAGATGGATTATGCGATAGTTAGGCGCATACCTGAAGCATGAGGGACTACGATGCGAAAGGGTTCGTCCTTCTTCAGGGCGGACCCGGATAGCTGCACAATTTCGGCGTCGCGGCTATCCACCGCCGCGGCGCGCAATGCTTGCAGATCTGCAACCCCACCTCGATCGAAGTTCAGTGCAATCTCCACGTCCTTAGCGAGGTCCTTATTCAACAACACCACGCACCATTTGCCACCCGGAAGTTCGGCAGCATACCCCGTTCCGTTAACGCCAGCCGCTTGGAACTTCGCCGCGAAATCGGTTTTAAAGAGTCTGCCGCCACTTAAAGATCCTGCGAACTGAAGACCGCGCGCCACGGGTTCAAGTTTGTACTCTGTCCCAAAGGTCGCAATGGGCGTGTAGAACGGATGGGGATGCGTGGCAATCTCGGCAGGCGTTGCCCCTTGCTGTTCAAGCAGGGTATCGCCGGGCAGGGACCCGCCAACGGAATTCGCAACTGATTTTCCAGTTCCTCCATGCAGGTTAAGGCCGGAATAGTTGTTGGTCGCGAGTAGCAGCGAGTAGTCTGCCGCCCACAACGCCGCCGCAAGCACGTCAGAGACGCCCGGCTTCCCACCTCGATAACAGGTGTTGCCTTCGGTCATACGCACACGTGCGCCCACTTTGTTGGCGGCTGCGGTCGCGGTATCTGCTGTCTTTTGTACTTTCGCCATCGTAGCCGGCATTAAGAGGTTGGGGATGTTTACTTCCGGATTCGTCGCCGGGCCGCCGAAATAGTAGTGGTGCGTCAAAGTTGTTACATGCGGAGGGTTCTCAATGGATGGCCACAGTGCCGCGATGTCGATCAGCCACTCGACGCGTGAGGCTACGTCGGGCATGCCAAACTTGGCGCTGGGCACTCGAGCCGTAATCGCCCGTGCCATTGCCAACCATTCCTGCAGATATGTCTTGGCGGACCATGTCTTCGGATCACGCAGATGACGGTCAAACAGATCGGCTTCGTTGCCGATCTGGAAATATTGCAGACTTCCTCCCAGGGCGTCAGCAACGAAAGCCGCTTCTTCGGCCGCGCGCTCCGGCGTGTTCGTACCCATTCCGATTCCGTAGAGGCAGGTCCATCCGGTTGCTTTCAAGAATTCGGCAAGGTTGCGAACCGCCTCTGCTGTGACAGGGTAATAGTGGGCCTTAGGTTCTCCCACCACCTCTCGAATTGTCGGATGAGCGGGTTCCGGAGAGTCGGGCGTCGATTTCCAATACCCGAATTCGCTGGTATTGCCCCCCAGGCGCAGCACCCCGTGCGAAGTTATTTCTCGGAAAGCATTTATGAGGCCTGTGTTCTTGGACGAGAAGAAACTGGGATCGACAAGCTGCTGCACTTCGTAGGAGAGACCTACAAAATCCCCGGGCATTTGCGGCCCTTCAGCTTTCGACGGGATCGTAAGTCGAACCTGAATTGCTGATTTGGGTTGGGCGTGCAGATGAGTTGCTCCGGCAGCCATGGCCGCCGTCACCAGGAAATCGCGCCGCGTAATGAATCGCTCCGTCACCCTTCACCTCACACTTGGATTGCGCATTCAGAGTTCAGGCCTCACAGCTCGGCCGGCTCGTGTGTACAAACCAAGAACCGCAATGATAATACTTGGCGGCTCAGCCCGAGTGGGCACGAGGAGTTGCGTACCCTGGCAGTGACCTGAGTCACTGGCCGGGTGCATCGTAGTTCGCAGATAATCTTCGGGTAAACACCTGCCATCGCCGGGACCACTTTGGGGCGGACGGTGTTCCTATAGACTTTGCTGAGGTCATGCAAGGGATTGAACAACCGAAGCCGGAAGAGAGGCCTGCGCAGGCATCAGCCGCAGCGGATCCGATGCCGGAACCTGTGTCGCTGGTCAATACACGGATTTGCGACCTAGGACTGAAGCTGGAAGGGTCAGATGTCGAACCGTTTGTGCAGCAACTGCACCGTGAACTTGAAGAGAAGAAGATCAGGAAGTTTAAGCCGCAGTGCTATCTGACCGACGAGTGGGGATGCCCGTCGGGCGAGCCTATTATTGGAGTTCCGTTTTACCTGGCGCGAAAAGACCTGGCGCAGATCGAGGCGGAACACAACGACCTCGAAGATCGGCGCGAAATCATGAAGTACTTGCGCCATGAGGCGGGGCACGCATTCAACTACGCGTATCGACTGCATCGTACGCCGGAGTGGAAGCAGCTGTTCGGGCCGTATCGACGGCCGTATCGAGAGAACTATCGGCCGGTGCTGTTCTCCAAAGATTACGTTCGGTACTTGCCGGGATGGTACGCGCAGAAACATCCTGATGAAGACTTCGCCGAAACTTTTGCGGTGTGGATGACCCCTCGTTCGGCTTGGCGAAAGAAGTATCGCGGCTGGGGCGCCCTGGCAAAGTTGCAGTATATGGACCGGATTGCGCGCGAAGTGGGCAACGTCGATCCCCTGCGTAAACGCGGGTCGCCCGATATCACCGTTGATGACATGGAGATCACCGTCGGCGAGTTTTATCGGCACTCGACCGAGCAGATTCCGCTGTTCGAAGCGAATCTCGATGCGGATCTCGCGGCGATGTTCAGCGCACCACGAAAAAAGAAGAGCGCAGAACCAGCGGAGATGTTTGTTGCACGTCATCGCAAAGTGCTGATAGATCACATTGCGAGTTGGACGGCGATGCAGAGGCCGCTCATACGGAAGTTGGTCGAGGCGATCCAGAAGCGCAGCGCGGAACTGGGGCTGATGATCGACCGTGGGCGAGAATCAGAACATCTATCGGAATTCACGGTTTTTGCGACTACGCTAGTAATGAACCATCTGGCGCGCAGCAAGTCGTTTCAGGCATAGAAACACCATGGCAGACAAACTCAAAATTGCTGTGCTTTACGACGCCTGGGGAGAGGAAACTCCCGATTCGGAGAAGGCGGCGGAGTCGGGCCGAAAGCGCAAGGAGAAAGAAGATCGCGAGGAGATCTTCGACGCGCTGACCAAGCTTGGACACGAGCCTTTCTATCACGTGCTCGACGGGCGCACGCAGTCGTTGCATGCCCTCGCGAAGTGCGGCGCTGATCTCGTATTTAACCTGACCGAATCCTACGCGGGCGACGACACCATGGAAATGAACGTCGCCGCATACTTGGACCTGATTGGCCTGCCGTATACGGGCGCCGGGCCGCACGCGAGTTTCCTGGCGCAGGACAAGGCAACGGCAAAAAAAATGTTTGCCTTCCATGGAATTCGCACGCCGTATTTTGCGACAGCGTACCGGGGGAATATCGATCACGCCCACGACGTGAAGTTTCCGCTGATTGTGAAACCTCAATTAGAAGATGGCTCGATCGGCATTGACGCAGCGGCGGTCGTGAATGGCGTGAAGGAACTGATGGAACGCGTGCAGTACGTGCAGAATGAGTTCGATTCTCCGGCTCTGATCGAGGAGTACATCGAGGGGCGGGAAATTTACGCGGCAATTCTTGGAAGTTATGAGCGGACGGAAGTATTGCCGCTGGTCGAACTGGATTTGTCCCAACTTCCCGAGGGCGTACCGCGCATTGCCAGCCGCGACGTGAAGTTCGAGCGGGACTCGCACGCGTATAAGGTGACCAAATCTGCGGTAGTCGAAGATTTAGATGAAGAGACAACGCAGAAGCTGTCCGATACGGCAATCGCGGCGTACAGGGCGGTCAAGCTGCGTGACTATGGACGCATCGACATGCGGCTTACGGCGGACGGTGAGGTATACGTCATCGAGGCAAACCCGAATCCCTGGTTGTCGAGCAAACATGAATTCGCGATGGCGGCGAAGAAGTCAGGCCGCTCCTATACGGAATTGATCAAGAGCATCTTGGAACTGGCGCTGGAGCGCACCCGCAAGACGGCAGCATCAGATTAAGCCACTTTTTCACCACGGGAGACACGGAGACACTGAGAAGAGGTGGGAAAACCTCTTTTCCACGGATCAACACGGATATCTAATTTCGATTTAGATCCGTATTTATCTGTGTCGATCCGCGGTAATGAAGTTGTCTTTCGTGTCTGCCGCGGGAAATACGGCTACGTCCTCTGCGAAGCTTTCGCTTTCCTTGCCTTCTGTTCCACGCATGAACACGGATCAACACGGATATCTAATTTCGACTGAAATCCGTGTATATCTGTGTAGATCCGTGGTAATGAAGTTGTCTTTTCATCATGTCTGCTGCGGGAAATATGGCTAGGTCGTCTGCGAGGCTTTCGCTTTCCTTCCCTTCTTCTCGCTCGCGGAAATCTCAATGCGATTTCTTCCACCCTGCTTGGCGGCGTAAAGCGCCTTGTCGGCCGATTCAATCACCTGCTCGACGGTCGCGTGCGGCCTCGATTCCGCAATCCCAATACTGACAGTCACCGAGAGTGCGCCGGAAGTTGGGTGCCTGGTGGTTTTTGTTTTCCGGCCCGGGGCTGCTCGACGGTCGGTTTCACGGGGAGTTTTGCGGCGATCTTCTCCACGGCGAAGACGGAACGAGCAGCTTTCGATGTTCATGCGCAAGAGCTCGAGATGCTGGAAAACATTCTGAGCGTTACGGCTCGGAAAGAGGATGGTGAACTCTTCACCTCCCACGCGATAGGCGTGGCCGCCGCCACTCACATTGGCCAGACGCGCCGATACCATGCGCAGCACCTGATCGCCGGTGTCATGGCCGTAAGTGTCATTGATGCTCTTGAAATGGTCGATGTCGACAACAGCAACGGCATAGGGCGATTTGAGGCTGGCGGCGGCATCGTTGAAGGCGCGGCGTGAGTGCAGGCCGGTCAACTCGTCACGGTAGGCGAGCGAATAAGAACTCTCGACGATCGAGCTGGCAAGGATTAATCCCGCAATCGCAAAGTAAGCGATGCCGGCACGAGACGCGCCCCCAACCTCCAGGGCGACGCAGGCAGTCAGCAAACACCAGAACATCCCATGATCAATCGCTTTGCCGAAACGGAGCACGCGATACAGAAAGACGCCGAAAGCAATCAGAAACATCAGCAGCGCGGGCTGAGTGAGGCGCAACTGGAACGACCGAATGATGGAGAAATGCAGCAGCGACCAATCCGGTTGATCGGGACGGGAAAAGACCGCCACGAAAGTCGATTGGAAAAATAGGACCGCGACAATTCCGATGAGGTGCTCACGGGTGAGCGTGCGCTCGGGGATCAGAGTCAGCAGGATGAAATCGAGGGGGATCAGCAGGGCTATGACTTCAAACGCCATCTTTCCCTGGCCAAGGTGAAGCGAGCCCTTGGCCTGAAGCGCATATTGCGCAAGCAGAAGCACGACGGCACCAAACACAATTCGAAGCGAGCGAAAGCGGAGGGACAGGGCCAGAGCAGCCACGAAAACGGCGTAGTAGAAGAAGTTGAGACCGGATGGCGTGAAAGGAATCCAGGAGTGCTGAATGAACAGGGCGGCGACCGCGAGGATGATTCCCCCGGGAATAAAGACCGATTTGAGCGTCGTCCTTGTCCAGAGCGTCATGGATTTTCACATTATCCTCCGTCGCAGCGAGGGTATAGAGAGTAGCTTGGCAGGTTCGCAAATGGAGAAGTTTCATTCGCGGAACGCTACGACCATTCGTACGCCTACAAATGCTTGTATGGAGGCGCACGCGGAATGAGAATGGATTCATCTTATTTTCATCCACAAGAGGTTTGAGATGCGCGTACTCATAGCTGAGGATGACGTTGCGCTGGCAAGTTTCGTCCAAAAGGGTCTCGAAGCAGAACACTACGCAGTGGACGTGAGTCACGATGGAGAGCAGGCCCGGGCCATGGCGGGAGAACTGGACTATGACTTGCTGATGCTCGACATGAATATAAAGCACATGGATGGCATGAGTATCTTGCGTCAACTGCGGATGAAGAAGCCGAGTCTACCAATCCTGGTGGTCACGAACGACGACAAGGTCGAGGATCGCGCTAAATGCCTCGATTTAGGGGCTGATGACCTGGTGGGAAAGCCTTTTTCGTTCACTGAAGTTGCGGCACGAATTCGAGCTCTGCTGAGAAGGAGCCAGAATCCGGCGAAAATAGTGCTGGTGGTTGCGGATCTGAAATTGGATCGTGTGGAGCGGCGGGTGGAACGCGGGGACAAGCCAATCGAACTCACAGCAAAAGAGTTCAGCCTGCTCGAATACCTCATGTTGAATTCCGGAAGACGCCTGACGCGCGCCATGATCATCGAACACGTCTGGGACCTCTCGTTCGACACTTCGACGAACGTGGTCGATGTATACATCAACTACTTGCGACGCAAGATCGACGACGGCTTCGAAAAAAAGCTGATTCACACCGTACGCGGTGTTGGGTACGAACTCAGCACACGGGAAGAGGGCGAGCGCTAAGCGCACATTCTGGAGGTTCGAAAGTTCGTTAAGTAATGACTTTCACCGTTGGCCGTAGTTGTTCCTGATTTTTCCAGTCCTGCCCAGATAGAAACCACTCTCTGCGAATTAGACATTCTTAATTCCGTGCTAATCGCGCTCTTAACTCTGCCTGTTTGAATCAAGTTGTGCGAGGCGGTCTACTCCTCCTCTTCCCCACGGCGCAGTGGCCTCGATCTCGCCCGACTGTGTTGAGCCGCTGGCTCTTGCTGGGAGCAGCGAGGCGGATTATGAGCGAGCGAAAAAAACCTTGCCGCAATGTGTGGACGAACGAGGAAGAACGACAACGGTTGTTATCGGAGCAGTTGCCGCAAGTTCGATATATTGCGCGTCGAATTCACGAGCGATTGCCGCGGCATGTGCCCCTGGAAGATTTGGTGCACGCCGGTGTTGTTGGGTTGATGGATGCACTAGAAAAATTCGACCTTGGTAAGCAAGTCCAATTCGGCTCGTATGCGAAATTCAGAATTCGAGGTGCGATTCTGGACAGTTTGCGCGAACTCGATTGGGGACCGCGCGACCTGCGGCGGCAGGCACGAAGCATCGAGGAAGCACACAATCGGCTGCGATTTCAGCTTGGACATCACCCTTCGGAACCAGAAGTAGCACACGAGTTAGGCATGCCACTGGAAGAACTGCAGAGGCTGCTCGGGAACATCAATGCACTCGAGATCGGCAGCCTGCGGATGATTTCGCCGCGGGACGGGCGGGAAGAGGACCTGTCGGAACGAGTGTCGGCCGACCGAAACAATACCCCGCTCACACAATGTCTGAATTCGGAGATGAAGGAAATCGTCGCTGATGCGGTTCGTCATTTACCGGATCGTGAACGCCGAGTGCTTTCGCTCTACTACTTCGAAGAACTCACCATGAAGGAAATTGGCGGGCTGATGGGCGTCGGCGAATCGCGGGTGTCGCAAATTCACTCGATGGCGGTCCTTCGCTTGCGGGCGCAAGTCGCAGCATTCAGGCGTAGCGGTGACGCTCCTCCGAGGGGGGCAGCCGCGGCTGCATCGGCAATGTAGGCTCGAGGCAGCCGCGGTCCTGATTAGGCAGGGAGCAACATCCCTTTTTCCAAGTGCCGGGTGACGTGCGCGTACGAAGCGGCGTGAGGATCGTGCGTCACCATCACAATGGTTTTATGGAACTCCGTATTGAGGCGCTTGAGGATTTCCAGCACTTCCGTCGCGGAATGGCTGTCGAGGTCGCCGGTTGGCTCGTCCGCCAGCAACAGGGTCGGATCGCTGACAATGGCGCGGGCAATCGCGACGCGCTGTTCCTGACCGCCGGAGAGCTGCTTCGGAAGGTGATGAACACGATCTCCCAAACCCACCAGGTTCAGCGCAGTCAGAACGTGCTCTCGCCGTTGCTTTGAGCTCAGCTTTGTGAGGAGCAGAGGGAGCTCAACGTTCTCAAACGCCGTGAGCACTGGGATCAGGTTGAACGTCTGAAAGACATAACCGATGTGCTCATTGCGCCATTTGGCTGCCTGAGTATCGCTGAGCGAGAAGATGTTCTTACCTAATACAAGGAGTTCACCCGCGGTGGGGCGGTCGATGGCAGCAATCATGTTCAGCAGCGTCGTCTTGCCTGAGCCGGACGGTCCCATGAGGGCGATGAAATCCCCGCCGGCGATCTCGATGGAGACGTTGTCGAGCGCGGTTACTTTGAAAGCATCGCGCTGGAAGATCTTGCTGACATTTCTGGCTTGAACGAGTTTCGTTCCGGTAGCAACGTTTGCGACTGTAGCTGTGCTCATGACTGTCCCTTAACCTTGATTTTGTCACCGTCTTTCAAATTGTCGGGTGCGGTGGTGATGACATCTTCACCGCCATTGAGTCCGCTCACCAACACTCCGGAGCTGCGCTGCGAGAGGACCTTCACTTCGCGTTTCATGGCCTTGTCTTCAAAGGCAATGAAGACAAACTTCTTGCCGTCGGCATCATGAATCGCCGAGGTGGGAACGAGGGCGCCAACGGCCGGCTGCGTGGTGGCTTTGTTGTCGTCGGCGAGAAAATGAACCGTGGTGTTCATTTCAGGGCGGAGGTGGGGGTCAGGATTCAGAATCTGGACCTTAACCTCCACCGTTGCCTTCTGCCGATTTGCTTCCGGAGAGACTTCGGCGATCACACCGTCCCACTTCAGGTCAGGAAACGCGTCGACGTTCACAACTGCCTTCTGGTGCGGCGTCAACTTCGCAAAATCGTCCTGTGCGATGTCGAGATCGGCCTGAATATCGTTCAGGTCGGCAAGCGAAACTACCGACCCCGCTGTCAACTGCGCAATAATCAGTTCCCCTTTTTCCGCCGTGCGCTCCAGGATGGTGCCCGTGACGGGAGCGCGGATTACCGTGGCATCGAGCAGCGATTTCGCATAGGCGGCTTGTCCCTCCGCCTGTTCCAGTTGACCTTTCGCGCGGGCGATCTCTTCCGGTCGTGGTCCAATCTTGGAGAGTTGGAAACCTTTCTCCAGCGAATTCGCCCGCTGCTGGTCCGATTCGTAGCGCGCAGTCGCGTCGTCCAATACCTGCTTCGAAACCACCCCTTGAGCAAACAGGTTGCGGTTGCGCTCGAGCGTGATCTTGTCATTGGCGACAGTAGCCCTAGCTTCGTCGAGGTTGTGCTGCGCTTGGGCAACTTCCTCAGGGCGCGAGCCGTGTTGCAGTTCTTCGTAGAATGCACGTGCCGCATCCGCAGCGCCGCGAGCCTGGTTGTACTGCGCGCGAAACTCCTCGTCTTCCAGGCGAACCAGTACCTGGCCTTCTTTCACCTTGTCACCTTTTTCGACGCCAATCCACTTCACGCGGCCAGTGACCTTCGAGTTCACGTTGATCTTGTGATGTGGAACGATGTAGCCAGTGGCAGTCAGCACCACGCTTCCGGCGACCGTGCTGCCTTGAGCCGTGGCACGAACCACCTCAACCTCGGGCGCGGGAGCAAAGATGTACCGGTACGCCAACGTTCCGAGGCCAAGCAACACGATGATGACGATGCCGCCGACGATGTAAACCTGCGCCCACCTGGAACCTGTTGATTCTTCCTCGAGCGCTGCGCGATCAATTCGCAGGCCCGCGAGGTCTTTATGTTTGGTATCTGTAGACATGAGTTCCTAGTCTCTCAGTGCTGCCAAAATATCGCGGCGCGCGGCGCTCCACGCGGGAGCCACGCCGCCGATCAATCCCATCACCACGGCGAAAACGACCGCCCAACCAATCACCGGAAACGTTAGTTGCATTTTGAAAACAACTTCACTGAACGTCGCCTGATTCGATGTGGACGTGCTCATGCCGTTAAACGGCAACATAAGGACGATGCCAACGATGGCTCCCAGCAAAGCCAGCAACACAGACTCAAATACGAACGAGGTGAGGATGCTGCCGCGACGGAAGCCGATGACGCGCAGGGTCGCAATTTCGCGTGAGCGATAGGCAACCGCGGCATACATGGTATTAGCTGCCGCAAAGATGGAGCCGATCGCCATGGTGAATCCAACGATCCAGCCCATCACTTTAATTCCGCCCCCGCTGCTGGTCTGCTTATCCCAGTACTCGGTTTCGAGCGCACCTTCCAACTGGAGCTGCTGATCGTCGGAGACGCGGTGCTTCAGCGCCTGGGCAGCAACAGGATCAGTTGCACGAAGGTAAACGTTGCCAATGGCATTCTGACGGTTAAATTGATTAGCCACCTGGTTCACGTCGGCCCAGATCTCCGAGTCGTAGGACGAGCCACCGCCATCGAAAGTGCCCACAACCTTCCATGGGCCCTTTCCAAAATCGATAATGTCTCCCACATTGGTATGCGAATAGCGGCCTTGAACGGACTTGCTAACTACGACCTCGGCTTGCCCAGGCTGAAACCAACGACCATCCAGCAACTTGGCATGCCTCGTGCGCAACTCAATTCCGTCCTGTTCCATGCCACGAAGCGTCACGTTGACGTTGCCGGAGCCGTTCTTGCGGGGCAAAGCAACAAGCACCACCCACTCGCCGGAAACCATAGGCTGGCCATGACTATCAAGAGCGATCCCGGGCAACGTGCGCAGGATGGGAAGCTTGTCTTTCGCAAAACCTCCCACTAGTTCCGAGGTGGACCCTTTGCGCACAACCAGCACATTCAAGGGATCGCCACTGGAGACAAAAGCTTTCTTCAACCCTGCCAGAAGCATCATCAGGAAGACGGCGGTGGTGACGGTCAGGCCGATGCCCAAAGCGGTCATAACCGTGAGGCCTCTCCGGAGAATCATGTTGCGGATGTTGTAAGTGATCGGAATCGCCATGATGATTTCCTTTACCCGATGTGACGCAACCCTTCGACTATGCCGGTACGTGATGCAAGATAGGCCGGAATCGCTGAACTCAGGAGGCCAGCCAGAATCGCCACGCCTACCGATAGTGGCGCAGTGAATAACCACTCATGCGAGGCAAAGGCGAAAAGATTTCCAACCTGTGGAGCGTGAGAAGCGCCAACCAGTAACAACTTGGCAACTAGAACGCCGAAAACTCCGGCAGCCGCGGAGATGGCTACCGCTTCGCCGACAAACAATCCAAGGATCATCTCGCGTCGAAAGCCCAGGGTTTTGAGTACCGCCACTTCGCGAATCCGCTCACGAATGGACATCGCCATCGTGTTGCCCGCGACCAGCAGAATGGTAAAAACGGCTGCCAGCGAAATAATCAGGATGAATGCCTTCACATTGCCCAATTGGGCGATGAAGTCGAGGCCAAATTGCTTCTCAGTCTCGGTCTTGGTGGGCTCCGGCGCATTCGCGAAGGCCTCATCAATCCCTTTCGACACCTTGCCGACGTCTTGGGGGGAATCGACCATTACACCGAAGAGACCGGCGTGATCCTTCGCGAACGAAACGCCTTCTTCCACATATTTCCAATTGAAGTAAAGAGAATTGTTAGCCGGATCCGACTTGAAAATTCCTCGCAGGGTCAATTCCAGGCGAATGGGATAGATGTCGCCTTGAATCACAATGCGATCACCGACCTTCCAGCCATACTTCTTGGCCAGGGACTCGTCTGCAACACATCCGGCCCGGTCCTTCTTCCAAGCCTCCAACTGGTCGCTCGGGATTTTGAGTTCCGTGTAGACGTCAAAGAACTCGGTAGGATCGACCCCAAAACGCGCGAAGAAATTCTCAGGCTTGTTGTCCTTATAGACGCCGTTAAACCAATTGAAAGGGACAACGTGGGTCACGCCCGGAACAGTGCGGATTTTATCCCGATAAGAAATTGGAAGGAGATTGGTCAGGGACACCTTATGACGCACAATAAGCCGCATCTGAGACTGTTCCGATCGCAAATCATTGGAGTAGAACGCCCTCCAGATGGACATGAGGAACGACAGCAGCAGGAGCGAAAGCGCGATGCTGCCGATGGTCAGAAAAGTGCGCTTAAGATTGCGAAACGCGTTCTTACGGACAAAACGAGTCAAAGTCATGGTCGAACTCCGGGAAAGCTCAGAGTACGTTCAGAAAGCAGCCTGGGGAGCAGGCATCCAGCATAGAACATAAACGTTTTCCCAACAACCACAACCAGCATGGTCGTACGAGGAAAAATCGGGAAGTGCAGATCGTCAACGAGGGTGGCTGACATTTGTCATCCGGACATGAACACACCCATCGCTAGCAAGATACAAGCAGCGTAATCGTGAACTTCAGCGTGGATGCGATGCTTTTAAGGAAAGATCAAGCGGTTCAGCTTACGGGTTGAGGGGTTTGCAAAGGCTCATTCGGTCCGGAGTCGGGGACAGCTTGTGGCTACGACCCTGTCAGCTTCATCCGCAACTCTTCGGGCAACCTCTGGCGAATTTCTTCGGGCAGCCGATCATGCACGTGCCGCGCACCTAATCTCGCGACGTCCACTACCGTCATTGGCGCCGGAGTCGCCACGGCGACGATCAGCCAAATCAACGCAGAGAGTCCGAAGCCACCCAAAGCCACTAACTCGAGTATGAGCGTATGTCGCGGTGCGAAGTGATGGATCACGCCGAACGCGAGCAGAAACACTCCCGCGGAAACCGATGCCAGCACAATGAGCGACACGTCAATGGTGCGATGCAACGTCCGGCGCGAGCGGCAGCGCTCGCACTCGGCGAAATGGGCTTCGTAGGCGCCGCGCATCTCCGGAGCCAGCCCGGAGATGTCATAGCGCCACCCAGCTAGAATTTTGCCCAGAACAGGATCAACGCACGCGCTCATAAGGAATTGAATCCTTGACTCATTGAGGAATTGAATCATTGAAAAGCACGCTCGCACGCATCGTTTTCAATGACGCAATTGATCCGATGATTCAATGATTCAATTTCTTCAGTTCCCTACAGCCGAATGGTTTCCGCGGGCGCGTCCTGGGCGGCGAGCAGGATCCGGTTTTCAATGAGCGTGCGCTGCGGACCCAACGCGTCCTCAGCCGCTTTACGGGCCACTTCCGGATGATTATTCTGCTCCGACAGGTGCGCCAATACTATGTAAGATGCGCTCTTATCATAGCCGCTGGCGAAAAATTGGGCGAGAGATTCGTTGGACAGGTGCCCGACCCGGCTCATGACTCTTTGCTTCACCGACCACGGATAGGGCCCTACCCGTAACATTTCGAGGTCGTGATTCGACTCGATAATGAGCACGTCACACTTACGCAAGTGGTCGCAAACACTGGCTGGCACATAGCCTAAATCGGTGGCAATGGCGATCTTCGTGCCTTCGGCGCGAAAGGTGAAGCCGACCGGATCGGCGGCATCATGCGGGATGGTGAAGGAAGTAACAGTTACGTCGTCAATTTGGAAGCACCGGCCCGCCGAGAAAATCTCCAGCTTTTGAAGCTTCGGCAGTTCGCCAGCTTCATCTCGCAGCGATCGAGCCCAGGCCTGATGCGTCGCACCGGTCATGAACACCGGCACGTTGAGTTTCTTCGAAAGGGTGGCCAATCCGCTGACGTGATCCGAGTGCTCGTGCGTAATGACCACGGCCGAGAGGCTGCGCGGGTCGAATCCAATCGACTTCAGCCGCTTGAAAGTTTCGCGGCAGGAGATGCCCGCATCCACCAGTATGCGCGCTTGCGAACTTTCAATGACAGTGCTGTTCCCACGGCTGCCACTCGCCAGCACCGAAACAGACACACCCATGTGGGGAGCATACCTTCTTCTACTGTGGAAACGGGAGTAACTTTTCGGTTAAGCCGCACCTTCGAGCAGGGCGCGCGTGCAATTATTGCCGACTCTCCGGACGAAACAATTCGTGGATCACTTTGTGGGTGAACATGCCGCAATAGGCGCCTGCAATGCCGGTCAGGAAACCCAGTCCTGATTCCCATAACTGCGCGCGGCTGGCGTGCTCAGCGCGAAACGCAAACGCCCAGAACCGCACAAGTGGCACACAGAAGCCAACGATGAGCGTCCATCGCCACGGTGCCCGCGGACGAAGATACCCCAGCACCATCGTGCTGATCATCACGAACAACGCCGTCACCAGCAGGTCTTCCAGGCGAACCTCGAGGAACCCGGCGCTGAGACCTAGGAGAAGTGCCAAAACGTAATAAGGAAGATCGCGCATGCTCAATATTTATAGAAACCCTGTCCCGATTTCTTGCCCAGCCTGCCGGCATCGACCATTTTGATCAGCAGCGGGCACGGCCGGTATTTCGGATCGCCGAGTCCGCTGTGCAACACGCGCATGATGTCCAGGCAAACATCAAGGCCGATGAAATCGGCCAGCGCAAGCGGGCCCATCGGATGCGCCATACCTAGCTTGAACACCTCGTCGACCGCTTCAGGAGTCGCCACGCCTTCCATCACTGCGAAAATGGCCTCATTCAGCAGTGGCATCAGCACGCGGTTGGAGACGAATCCCGGCGCATCGTTTACTTCCACGGGAGTCTTGCCCAACTTCACCGAAAGATCACGAACAGTCTCAAACGTCGCGTCCGAAGTTGCGAGCCCGCGTACGACTTCGACCAGCTTCATCATCGGAACTGGATTGAAGAAGTGCATGCCAATCACGTCCTCTGGCCTCTTCGTGACGGCTGCAAGTTTGGTGATCGAGATGGAAGATGTGTTCGAAGAAAGGATGACGCCGGGCTTGCCAATCTGATCCAGTTCGCGGAACAACTGCGATTTAATTTCAAATTTTTCTGACGCCGCCTCCACGATGAAATCGCATCCGCTTAAGGGACCGCGCGTAACGCTGGTATTGATCCTCGCGACGGCTGCAGTCTTGTCTTCCGCGGTGATCTTGCCCTTCGCGACTTCGCGGTCCAGATTGGCGGAGATCGTGGCCAGCGCGCGATCGAGGATTCTCTGTTCCACATCGCACAAAACCACCTGGTATCCGCTGCGCGCAAACACGTGCGCAATGCCGTTTCCCATCGTTCCCGCGCCCACTACTCCGACTAGCTGTACCGGCATACCATTCCTTTCAAAACAGCAAAGTCTATCACCGCTCCTGAAAATGGAGGCGCGCGCCCACGCTGGTGTGCAGAAATGCGGCGCCACTCCCCGTCGCAACTTTCGCCCGCTGGCGGTGTTTCTATCCATTAGCTCAGGGACGACGGAAGCTGGCCGGCCTCGCCCTACAGGAGGAACTATGAAGAACCTATTTCGCATGGCAGCTCTCGGCTTGGCAGTGCTGGTTGGTTCCAGCTTCGCGGTTGCCCAGGATTGGGACCATGATCGCGACGATTATCGTTACGACCGTGGGTACGGCTATGACATGCGTGGCATGCAATACGCCCACCAGATTGGCTATCAGGACGGCGCCCGAGTAGCTCGCGAGGACCAGTGGAGCCGCAAGCCTTATCAGCCATATCCACGCGGCCAGTACCGCTGGGCCGATCACGGCTACCGCAGAGAGTTTGGGGACCGCGGCGCCTATCGCGAGCGCTACGCTGACGGCTATCGCGACGGATACGTGGCTGCTTTCCGCGGATATCACCGGCGCGACAACGACGACTATCGTTGGCGCCGCTAAGCGCGCGAATCACCAACGGTGGTTTGATTTCAAGCGAAGAGTTGAAGGGGAGGGTAGGCCGCCAGTATTGGCGGCCTATTAACTTTCCCGATCATTCCGGCGAGAGACTTTCTTCGATCGCGAGCCGTTCGCCTTCCTGAATGTTGACCACGCGGTGCAGCGGTCGATATCCCGACATCGTCACATCAATCACGTAAGTTCCCGGGTTCAGATAGAAGTCAAACGGCGCAGTCTTGTCCAGCACGCGGTTGTTCACCATGATCTGCGCGCCTTTGGGCTGTGTCTTCACACTGACAATGCCCATACCGTAGCCGTCATTCCCATGTCCAAATACCTTCTTGAACTTTCCGCCAGCGGCCTTGATCTCGTCGGTGCTGCCGAGCTTCGTCAAGTCCTGATTCAGCGTCGCAGTCTGCCCCAATTCAATGTTCACATTGTTGGTGGAATCCAAATATCCGTAACGCCGAATGGTGATCGAATGTTTACCCGGTTTTTCCAGCAGGAGACGCGACGGCGTGAGCTTCCCTGTGTCCTTGCCGTCGAGCACGATTGCAGCTCCCGACGGATTACTGGAAACCGAAACCATCGCCGTAATCTGCGACATTTCCAGCGACACAGTGGAATTGGCGCCCGAGGCCAACGATAGAGTTCGATTTGCAGCCGAGAACCCGGACTTAGTCGCAGAAACCGAGTGTTGTCCTGGAGCGATTCCGGTCAACGTGCACGGCGTCTGGCATAGCGCGGAACCGTCGAAGCTCACCTCCGCGCCTTCAGGAACTGAATTCACTGTTAGCTGCGCAGGCACAACCGTAGGAACTGATCGTGATCTGCCTTTTCGAGCCCTTGGCCTCGTCGATGAGGCTGCCTCCGCCGGTGCACTGGGCTGCGTTTCCTCAGCACTCTCTTCTGGTTGCTGCGCTTCTGGCGCTGCAGCTTGCGGCTGTTCCGGCGAGGCTTGCGGTGCGGGTTGCTGCGCCTTCTGTACCGGAGCCACAGGCTGCACAACACTGGTCACGGGTTCGACACTTGAGCCGCGATCCTGGAAATAGTTGTACAGCTTGAATCCACCAAGCAGGATTCCAATCACTGCGACGGCGCCGCCAACGCCATAAACAAACAATTTTGGGGGCGTCTTCTTAATTTCTTGGACTGCTTTCTGCGCCGCCTCGCGAACTTGAACCTGAACTTTCGGTTTCTCTGGCGCGCTCTTTCGAAAGACCACGGCCGCCACCGGATCAGGCGCAACTTCTTCCGCCTTACTTTCGGGAGCAGGTGTCTTCTCTACAATTCGAACTTCCTTCAGCGGAGGCAACTCGCTGACATCGGAGAAACTGGTTCGCGATGTGCTCGTGTCCGACGCCTCAGCCATCATCGGATCAACCGAGAATGCCGGTTTCTCTTCTACTGCCGGCGCGGCGGACGCTGTGATCTTTGGGGGCCCAGGCGTCGCAGTAGCATTCGCTGGGCCCGGAGATATTGAAGCCGGTGCATTCGTCTTAGACGCACCTGCAAAGGCAGACGCAGCGGCAGCTGCATTCGCCTTCGGCGTCTCGCGGGTGGGTGCCTTCACCGCCGCAACCACGGCCTGCTTCACCGCCAGTCCTCCAGTGGACTTGCATTGTTCGAGTTCTTTAACTAGCTCCTGCCCCGACTGGAAGCGCTCGTCCGGCGACTTCGCCAGCGCCTTCATGATCAGGTTGCTCAGTGCGGGATTCACATTTCCTTTCAAGCGGTGGGGCAGCGGCGGAGTTCCTTCGAGAATTGCGGTGCGAACTTCGTCCGCCGTTTTTCCGGCGAACGCTTTCTGCTCCGTCGCCATCTCGTACAGCACTGCGCCAAGACTGAAGATCGCAGAGTGGTGGTCGAGAGCCTCGCCGCGTAGTTGCTCCGGCGAGAAATAGTGCATCACTTCCGGCACGGTGTCGGACGGCGCTGCCGCAGCATTCATGCTCGAAATGCCGAACCCCAGCACCTTCACCAGCCCGTCCCACTGCACCATGATCTTTGCCGGCTCGAGCGACTGGTGAACGACTTTGTGCCCATGCGCGTGGTCGAGTGCCTGGCAAACTTGCCTAGCGATATCTTGCAGGTCCCAGATGGAGAATCCTTCGTTGCGCCCGAGCGTGGTCGCGACCGAATTTCCCTGGATGTACTCTGCTGCCGCGAGCAGAAGGTCCCCTTCGTCTCCGGTGCCATAAAGCCCTGCGATGTTGTGACTGCTGAGAGATTTTGCTTGTTCCGCTTCTTCGAAAACTGTCTTCGCCAGCGACGCGCGGTCCGACACCTTGTCAAGGTGAATGACTTTGAGAGCAACGATCTGCTGCGCCTCCACGTCCATGGTCTTGTAAACCGTGGCAAAGGGAGACTGCGCGAGTTGGCTGACAATTTCGAAACGCCCGATTTTTTCCGACATCGTAGTGTCCGCAAAGCTGCGGCTTCTCGCCGCTGGGAAAGACCTTTAGGAATCATAAGTATTAGAGCCGTCAAGGCGGGAATTACCGAAGTACCCTGTCGCTAAGTGGCAGTGCTGGCGGGGCTTGCAGCTGGTGCAAATTCGGGCAATGGCGCTCAATATTCCGCATCACAGCAGTGGAAGACAAGAGCGGCTGCTGCTTCTGCAACATCCGCCTGAGCTACACCAGAGGAGTCGCATGCAGCTCTGGATTGCAAGCGCCTTTACACGCCAGAGCACGTTTTTCCGAGCAACCAATCCATATACAGGCCCCTCAAAACTGGTCAACAACGCGACTCTCGGATGTGCTCACTGCGCCCGCCCGAATGAGAGTCGCACGTTTACTCGGGGCCGAAATCGTTAGTTGAACATCGGTCGCGGTGTTTCCGTCGTGCAAAACATTCGGGACGGAGGTCTGTCATGGTGAGGTCAGTGTTGATCGCGGACGACCAGGAACTCATCCGTCGGATGCTTTGTTTCCTATTTGCATCGCAGAAAGATTTTGAGGTCTGCGGCGAGGCCGAAAACGGGCAAGAGGCTGTGGAAATGGCACGGGTGCTCCAACCGGACTTGATCCTGCTGGATCTGTCTATGCCGGTGATGAACGGCATCGAGGCGGCATGTGAGTTGAAAAGGTTGATGCCCATGACGCCCATCATTGTATTCAGCGAATTCAGCGACGTGTTCTCCGACCACGAAGCCCGAAAAGCCGGAATTACAGCCCGCGTTTCGAAAACCGAGAATCTTGAGGTGCTTCTGGAGCGCGCCCGTTCGGTGTTTTACCCGCTGGCTGCTTGAGAGCAGCCCAGAGCGCGGTTGCCCCGGGAGCAGGTTTCTTACGTGAGATGCACGGCGAAATGGCACGTCGGATCTCCGCGCCTCACCGTTTCCAGAATGTCAAGGTTCACCGGATGTCCTAGCGCCGCTTCCCAGATGGCTTGGTGCGTTGCGCGCGTGCAGTAGCAGTGAATGTCTGTCTTCGGCTTGCCTGGCCGATACCTGGCCGCCGGGCAATAGCAGCCATAGCTGTTGATTTTCCCGTAGCGGACGTGGACCGTCTTCTCACCTTCACGCCAGATTTCGAAGTTAGCTTTGTAGGCCTCAATCAGCTTGTCGACATCGGCTTTGCCTTGGTCGCAATGTCCTGCTTGAACTGATGCCGGCGGTAGCAGCCGCGTCCGCAGCCTGAGAGCAATTTGATCTTTGTCGCTTCGTCGACCTCGGTATCGATAGTGTCCATCAGGTCGGTGACCCAGTTCCGGATGAAGTTCAGATCGTTTACGTCGCAAGGCTTGGGTTGCTCTGCACCGGCTGCAGAAGAGGATTGCGCAGATCCATCTGCCGCTGCCAACGCCACCAGACCACAACAGCCTTTCCAAAGAAATTCTTTTCGATCCATGGGTGCTCTCCGTGTCGTTCTGCGCAATTGTCGGCAAGACATTCCTACGTGTCTGTGATGAGCGTCACCATCCTTGTGCATAGTGGAACGCGCCGCGGAATGGGCATGATTCCACGGAGGACTCCCGCTCCACGGAACACGACCTCGTCGTGACGACGTCGCCCTTTCGGTGCCACCACCGTGACTGTGAGTTTTAGCTGGGCAGAGTCCGGGGATACAGTAGACAGCCAGCAATCAGGATTTGAGACAGAAATTCCCAGCTTCAGGCTTTGATGTGGCAGCTAGCCAGGCCACGCTTTTCAAGATACTGCTGGTGATAGTCCTCGGCTTCGTAGAAGGTGACTGCGGGTACAATCTGGGTCACAATGGGGCGGTGAAACTTGCCGGAGTTCTGCAAATTCTGTTTTGAAATGCGTGCCGCGTGCTCCTGCTCCGGTGAATGAAAAAAAATGGCGGAGCGGTATTGGCTGCCGTAGTCAGGGCCTTGGCGGTTCAGCTGTGTGGGATCGTGATTCTCCCAAAAGACGTTCAGCAACTGTTCGTAGTTGACCTTAGAAGGATCGTACTCCACTTCAACAGCTTCGGCGTGGCCGCTGCGGTCACTACAAACGTCCTTGTAGGTGGGGTTGGCGAAATCACCGCCGGTATAGCCCACACGGGTTGAGATCACGCCCGGGATCTGGCGAAAAGTCGCTTCGACTCCCCAGAAACAGCCTGCTGCAAATGTAGCTTTTGCCATAAGAAGCTCCGTAATGAGTACGTTGTATTCGCTTGATTGGATGCTGCCGTCAGGTGTCAGGGATCAGCTTTCAGATCTCAAGCGCTTAATAGCAAAGACAGCCTCGAATCAAGCCCCTCTATGTCTTCCTCTGTGCACCCCCGTTTTCTGTGTTGAGGATTTCAAAACCTTTACCACAGAGGGCACGGAGGTACACGAAGGAACGCCACAGAGGGCAGGCGAGCGGTGCAACTTGTTTTCAATGATCCATTGGCACGAAATCGTCGCTCACACTTGCACTCCACCCGTGAGTTCGCCAATGCGAGCCACTTCGTGTTCCTTGCACCATGACTCGAGTTCGCCAACAATCTTCTCCGTGGCGCGTGGATCCCAGTAGCTGGCAGTACCAATCTCCACGGCGCTCGCGCCGGCCAGCATGAACTCGATTACGTCGGCGGCGGTAGAGATCCCTCCCATGCCGATTACCGGGATCTGAACGGACTTTGCGGCTTCATACACCATGCGAACCGCAATCGGCTTAATGGCTGGACCTGACAGTCCTGCAGTCACGTTGGCGATGCGCGGCTTGCGAGTCTCGACATCGATCGCCATGGCGACGAACGTGTTCACCAGTGACAGCGCGTCGGCACCAGCTTCCTGGCAGACGTATGCCATTTGGCCGATGCTGGTCACGTTGGGCGAGAGCTTCACAATCAGGGGCTGCTTGGCGAAGCGCTTGACGGTGCGGACCAGTTCGTCCAGCGTGCGCGGATCGCTGCCGAACTGGATGCCGCCATGCTGCGTATTCGGGCAGGATACGTTGAGCTCGTAAGCCGAAATTCCATCCGCTTCATTCAGGATTTCAATCGTGTGCTCGTAATCCTCACGGGTATATCCGAAAACATTGGCGATCACGACAACATCTTTCACCTGGCGCAGCTTGGGAAGCTTTTCCTCGATGAAGGCGCGTGCTCCGATGTTCTGGAGGCCGATCGCGTTCAGCATTCCGGCAGCGGTTTCAAATAGTCGCGGCGGCGGATTGCCGATCATGGGCTCCTTGGAAAGACCCTTCACCACGAAACCGCCCAGGCGATTCAGGTGGACGACGTCTTCGAATTCGACCCCGTAGCCGAAGGTGCCGCTCGCGGCAATAATTGGGTTTTTGAATTCGATGCCGGCGACGCTGACGCGAAGATCGGGGGTCATCCTGCTGTCCTGAGCTGGCGATGCACGCGTTGCTAGTTTACACGGGCATTACCAGCGCGAATAAAATCGGGCGGTGCGAAATTGGCGAATCGGGATCGCGGCCGCGGCATATGGCGCCATTCTCGTGGTCTTCTGGTTTGCTGCGCGGCATTCAGCAGTGGGCTCCTCGGTGGGCACAGCGTTTCCGAGGATGTTCGCGAGTTTCGCATTGCTGCTTGTTCCGCTTTGGTTTTTTGCATTCGGAGCTGCGGAGCCGCTGCGGACGTATAGTGATGGACTGCGAGTCACTTTCGCGGCCGTGCTGGCAGTTCCCTATTTTGTGTTCGCGACTGGAACACCGGGTCTGCCTTGGCAATTAGCGATGGCGACGGTCGCTTTTCCTCTTCTGCTGGCTGGGCTTCTGGGTCTGCCAAAGCTTCCGGCGAAGATGAATTGGCGCGATGCGGTCGCGATAGTACTGATCACGACAGCCTATTTTCTGCGCTGGTTTCAGGAGCCGTGGCCGGGTCCTACGTCCGAAATGTTCCCTAAGCTCTTTCTGGCTGACGTGTGTCTTTATTGTTTCCTGGTTGCCAGACGGCTGGATGGGGCCGGCTACTCGCTCATTCCAAGTCACGCCACAGCTTGGATTGCCATTCGAGAATGGCTGTTCTACCTTCCATTCGCGCTGGTCGTCGGCGAGGCCACCGGCTTCATCCATTTTCATCGAGTCCTTTCTCCAGCCGGAACTGCGGTGGGAACGGTTCTCATAACGTTTCTGTTAATTGCGCTTCCAGAAGAGTTGTTTTTTCGTGGAATTCTTCAGAACCTGCTGGAGAGTAGGCTCGGGCGAACTAGCGCACTGATTGTCACCTCCGTTCTCTTCGGACTTTCCCACTTCAACCATGGGTCAGTGTTCAACTGGCGATATGTCCTTCTGGCGTCCATCGCGGGAATCTTTTATGGACGCGCCTGGCGAGCGCAGCGGCAGATCTTCGCGTCGGTGCTGACGCATACGCTGGTGGACGTGGTCTGGTCGTTGTGGTTCCGGTGAAAACCATTTCACCGTCGAGATCGCAGAGTACGCAGAGAAAACCTCGAATTCTTTTTCACCACGAAGGCCACGAAGGTACACGAAGGAATTGGCTGGACCACATTGAATGCGTTGACTTGGTGCTCCTTCGTGCCCTTGGTGGTGAAATCTCACTTACGAAATCGCACCCGTGCAAACCCGAGACAATTCCTTTAGATCACGAAGGCCACGAAGGTACACGAAGGAATTGGCTGGATCACATTGAATGCGTTGACTTGGTGCTCCTTCGTGCCCTTGGTGGTGAAAGCTCAATGCAAAATCGCATCCGTGCAAACGCCGGACAATTCCTTTAGATTAAGTACATTCCATGCTTGATCTGAATTTCGTTCGCGACAATATTCCGAAAATTGAACAGATGCTGCGCAACCGCGGCATGAACCCCGACACGGTGCTGAAGGACTTCCGAACGATCGACACGCAGCGGCGGCAGGCGATTCAGTCGGCGGAAACCGTGCGCGCAGAGCGCAATCGGCTCTCCGCTGAAATTCCCAAAATGCAAAAGGCTGGTCAGGATGCCAGCCAGTTAATCTCCGACGCAAAAGACATGCGCGTGCAGATCCAGGAGCTAGAAAAGGCCTCGCAGGAATATGACGCGAGCATGAGCGAGGTGCTAGTCAGCATCCCTAATGTTCCGCACGAGTCGGTCCCAGTGGGGAAATCAGCGGAGGATAATGTCGAGGTCCGGCGATGGGGTGCGCCGCCGAAGTTTGATTTCACGCCGAAGCCGCATTGGGACTTAGGCGAGCAGCTCGGGATTCTAGATCTGCAACGCGCTGTGAAGGTCACAGGTGGCCGCTTCGCCGTCTACTGGGACCAGGGCGCAAAGCTGGAGCGCGCGCTGGCGAACTTCATGCTCGACGTGCACACGAAAGAGCACAGGTATACCGAGGTGCTGCCTCCCTTCATGGTGAATTCGGAGTCTATGTACGGCACTGGACAGCTTCCGAAGTTCGCCGATGATCTCTTCCGGGTGCCGCACGGAGAAAGAGATCTGTGGCTCATTCCGACGGCCGAGGTTCCGGTCACGAATCTGTATCGCGACGAAGTTCTGGACAATGCTAAACTTCCGATTTCTCTAACGGCGTACACTCCGTGCTTCCGCAGCGAGGCGGGATCCTACGGGAAAGACGTCCGTGGCATCATCCGGCAGCACCAGTTTCAAAAAGTCGAACTGGTAAAGTTCTCGCGGCCGGAGGAGTCGTACGAGCAACTGGAGAAGCTAACGCACGATGCAGAAGAAATCCTGCAGAAACTCGGCTTGCACTACCGGGTAGTGGTGTTGTGCACCAGCGACATGAGCTTCTCTTCGGCGAAGACCTATGACTTAGAAGTCTGGTTGCCGGGACAGCAACTGTTTCGAGAGATTTCGTCTTGCTCGAACTTTGAGTCATTCCAGGCGAGAAGGGCGAACATTCGCTATCGGCAGGAAGAGAAGAAAAAGCCAAGCTTTGTGCACACCCTCAACGGCAGTGGCCTGGCCGTGGGGCGCACTTGGCTGGCAATTTTGGAGAATTATCAGCAGGCGGACGGCAGCGTTCTCGTACCCGAGGTTCTGCGGCCTTACATGGGAACGGACCGCATTGTGCCGAGGAGCATGTAGCAAATCTATTTTCGTAATTGCGAACGCTGGTAATTTCGGACGCGAACGCGTCAGAATCGGAGTCCGGTCTACGTGCTTTCAACGGCGAAATTACCGATTACCAAATTACAAAATCTGGGTACAAACGATCTACACTGTAGGAAGAGAACTAAGGCGTCACGCGGACAGCGTTTGAGGTAGCGTGGGCCGGGGGATCCGCAATCAAAGCTGATTCTGCAGAACTGAACAAGCCCACGACCGTGCAGGCTCCGCCTGTGGGCGGTGCATGGCGCACCATTCGCAGTTTCATTCTCTGGTCCCACGAGCGTGGCACGATCCAGTATGACGTGATGGTTACGCTCATCCTTCTCTTCGTATTCTTCTCTCCGCGGTTTATCCACTTCAACGACACGCCGGTCGAACGCAACCCGCACCCCACCGGTGTGATCGTATACGGCGATACAGACGGCAGCTTGGTCTACGAAGTCAACAGCAGGGCAGTTCAGCCAGACGACGATGCCCCGGTGAAAGCCCAACTGATTAAGATCATCGAGCCCATTTCCGGGGAAATCAGCATCTCAAAGTACGAGCCGGTAAAAGATAAGAAAGGCAAAGTGGTGTCGTACAAGGTCTGGGTGACCCGCTAATGAATCCGAAAAGAACCATGGACCGGATTTGGATCGCCGCTTTGGCGCTGACGATGTCCGTCGCAGTACAGGCACAAACCGCAGCTGCTGCAAAAGACAATACGGAGAAGAAGCCGGAACCCGCGGCTAAGAACGGGGGCTCGCAGAGCAACTCACTGGACCAGGTGCTGCACAGCATGGACGAGAATGCGGCTAAGTTCCGTTCCGCTCAGGCCGATTTCACTTGGACTCCATACAACGCGGTGATCGGCGACAATGAGCCACCAGATAAGGGACGGATCTACTTTCGGCGCGAAGGAAATGAGATCCAGATGGCCGCCATGATTCAGCCCCCAGATGACCGCCAGATAATCTTTACGGGGGGCAAGGTCCAAGTGTTTCAGCCGAAGACCAAAGTGCTGGATGTCTATGACACCAGTGCACATAAGGATGAGGCGGAAACATTCCTGGTGCTTGGCTTTGGCAGCAGCGGTCAGGACCTCCGCAAATCGTTCGATGTTAAATACATAGGCGACGAGAAGATCGGCAACGTCCAAACCGCTAAGCTGGAGCTCACGCCGCTGTCGGACAAGATCAAGAAGACCTTCCCGCAAATTGATTTATGGATCGACCTGCAACGGGGCGTCTCGCTGCGACAAAAACTACTGCAGACCGGCGGCGACTACCGCTTGGCCGACTATTCGAATATTCGTTTGAATGAGAAGGTTTCCGATAGTGCCTTCAAGATTAAGTCGTCCGGGCCCACAAAGACTGTAACTCATTGAAAAGCAAGTACAACGGCGAGCTCGCGGCGGCAATTTTGTAGCTGCGGAAAAGCCGGTGCAGCGCTATACTCGAAAAGCGTCATCCAAACTTCCGTCTAATACCTAGCTCTCTTACGGAGTGTCATGGCCAAGGTTTTTACAATCCCCGTCCCGCCGGATGTAACTCGAAAGAAAGAACGTGAGCGCACCTCGGACCCCCGCTATGTGGATGGGCAGCGCCTTCTAGTCGAGGCCATGAAGTACCTGGCGCAGAGCGACCCAATCGCGAATCGGCATGCGATAGAGTTGCTTTCCGAGCATGTACGCACACGGTTCCGCATGAGCGATTCGCCTCTAATGAGCGAAACACCTCTGATGTAAGTCTCAAACCTCTTCAATTTGCGGACGCCGCCACGCCAAAGCTGCGGCGGCGAAGATGATTAGGACTGGATACATCTCGAGCGTGTACCGAGGCTCGGGATTTTCCAAAGTTCCGAGAAACGCAGAACGCAGAAGCACGAACAGCAGCAAGAGTCCGCTGCCTGCGAGAGGACGCGCAATGAGCCACCCCGCAAGGCCACTCACAAAATAGAACAGGCCGATCACCCCCAATCCAACTGCCAGGGCCGACCACTTCGGTTCGTCGTCAAATTCCCACCAGCGCGTGTCGCTCGGTAGCATTTCGGTCCGGGGACGAAGCCACATATCGAGAATCCGCAGGATTGGCAGTTCGACATGGGTCCGGAGTGGATGCTCGCGGGTACGCTCTTGCGCAAGGAAGTCGAAACGGTTGTCGAGCGCTGGCGTCATGTGGAGGAACGAATTGTAGTCAGAAATGAGAGCCGCCGTTACTTCGCGCTGCTGTGGACCGTCGAAGGCACGTGACGGAAGCTTGTCAACGTCGATCTCGGTTCCCGGCACGGCCCAATAAACTTCCTCCACAGATACGTAGTCGGCGATCCACGTCTTCGTCCAGTGATTGAATCCCATGGGTACAAACTCGCCTTCCTCATTGGCATAGCGCGGCGCCAGCGGCTGAAATCGATGAAACACGCGCCAGTTGCGGAGAGTCCAAGGGATGAGTGGGAGGATTGCAAGTACGCCAACGACAATTGCAGCTCGCAAGAACTTCTCGCGAGTGGTGTTTCCATATTTGGGGAAAATGATGCGCCAGCCGACGTAAAGGACAATGACGAATGGAAGGATTGCGCCGTCAGGGCGAAGCGATATCGCCACGCCGCAAGCAGCACCACAAACTATCCAGCTGCTGACGGCACCAGAAGAAAGTGCTCGCAAAACCGCATCAAGCGCGAGCGCTGTGAAGAATATCTCCAGCGTTTCCGTAAGTGCGGCGGCTGTGTAATTGGCAAAGAACGGACACAAGGCTGCAAGGAGAAACGCAGCCTTGGCGGCACGTTCGCCAAGAAGGCGAAAAGCCATGCTGGCGCACAATAGGCAAGTCCCAAGGTCAATGAACACTTGCAAGATCAAGACGGCGCGGTAGTGTTCCAGGCCGAAAACAGTCCAAACCAGCGCCAGGAAGATGGGATAGCCAGGTAAGCGGATATAGGTGGGAGTGATTCCCTCCGGGGTGGTAACTCCGTAAAGGCCATGGCGAAGCCAGTTTTTCGCGATGTCGCCATAGATGAAGGAGTCGTTGACCACACTGGAGAAATACAAGATGAAGACAATGCGAAGAACCAGGGCCGCAGTAACAGCGGCGATAAAGAACCAAGCATTTTTGCGAACCAGGTCTCGCACACAGGGAATATACCCTGTTTGCTAACCGACTTTAGAACCCCGGCGAATACGCATCCAAGAAAATAGACATCTCCTGCCGAGGTTTGACCCTTCCCGGTCGTCCCGCTACGATGTTTCTGGTCTCAGTGGCATGGCACATCCGGTTTTCTATGATCCCCGACGGGCGCGCTGGCGCCGGCTCAGGACTCTACTCGACGTAGCGGGGATCGTTCTGAGTGCGGTGATCGTGGTGTTCATCTACACCGCCCTTCGCGAGCCATTGCCCAAGCTGCTTCTTCCCTTTGAAAAACGCCCGTATCACGTGCTGAAGGAAACTGAACGTGATAAGGCCCGCGAAAAGCGCCGCCAGCAATTGGCTCGCCTGACGCACCGCCGTACGAAAACGGCGCCTTCACTGGTGGAATTGAATACCGACGAAGGCATCCGGGCGGCGTTTTACGACCCCAATGATGCTGCCGGCTTTTCGTCGCTCAAGCAGTACGCCCGGCAGATCGACCTGCTTTATCCAGAGTGGCTGCACTTGTTGACGCAGGATGGTCACATTAAAGGGATTAACGACCAGGTTTTGCCTCCCAAGCCCTACGACGTCGTGGAAAACGGTGTCGTTCACCCCGTCGACGACGAAGTCATGCCGTTGTTGAGGTCCGAAGAAGGCGGGCCTGAAGTCTTCCCGATGGTGAACAACTCCGAAGGCAACAATTGGGTTGAAATTTCAGAATTCCTGAATGATCCAGATGCACGCGCGGAGTTTCGCCGTGAAGTAGCCGCATTTCTGGCGACGGATAAGTACCGCGGACTGATGGTGGACTTCGAGGATTTCAACTTGAAGACCGGCAAGGCTGGGTTCGTGGCACTGCTGGGCGAACTGTCGCAGGACCTGCATGCCAAGGGGATGAAGCTGTACGTCAGCGTGCCGGCGGGAAATCCGGATTTCCCGTACCGGGCGTCGGCCGACGTTTCCGATGGTCTCGTTCTGATGAACTATGACGAGCACTACAGCGGCGCTGGGGGATCGCCGGGGCCCATTGCTTCCCAGGACTGGTTCACCAAGAATCTAGCGGAAGCTAAGAAAGTCATACCTATCGATAAATTGATCTGCGCCTTCGCCAATTACGGCTACGATTGGCCGGAACGCAAGAAGGGCAAGCTTCCTCCCGGCGAGAACGATCAACCGGTTTCGGTACAGGATGCGTGGCTTGCGGCGCGGGATTCGGAGGCCGACGTCACTTTCGATGGCGACAGTCTGACGCCTCACATCAGTTATTTGGACGAACACGATCACCGCCACGACATCTGGTTCATGGATGCGGTAACCGCGTTGAATGAGATGCGCGCCGCCCGGCATCTCGGAATCCGCACATTCGCCCTGTGGCGGCTGGGGTCGGAGGATCGATCGCTGTGGAAGATTTGGGATTTCCCGCTTGACGCTTCGTCACCCTCGAAGCTGGCCGACATTCCTCCAGGTGAAGATGTCGACATGGAAGGTACTGGCGATGTGCTCAATATTGAGGCCACGCCGACCAATGGAAGCCGCAGCATCGATCTGGATTCATCGAGCGGGCTGATCATGGATGAGACCATGGACGCTCTCCCGGAGCCGTATCGAGTGGGCCGCTATGGAGGAAGTCCTAACAAAGTCGCGATCAGCTTTGACGATGGACCCGATCCGCAGTGGACCCCGAAGATTCTGGACATTTTGGAGCGCGAGCACGCTCCCGCAACATTCTTTCTGATCGGAAACCAGGCCGATAAATTCTCTTCGATCACAAAGCGGATCTACGACGACGGGGATGAGATTGGGAACCACACATTTTTTCATCCCGATATCAGCGAACTATCGCCTTCGCTCGTGAAGCTGGAATTGAACTTAACTGAAAGCCTTTTCGCCAGCCGCTTGGGGGTGCGTACCGCGATGTTCCGGCCTCCCTATTCGATCGATGCCGAACCGGATACGGCGGACGAAGTGAAGCCTCTGGAACTCTCGGAAAGCATGGGCTACATCACTATCGGGGACAAGATCGATCCCAATGATTGGCGCCCGGGCCGCACTACCGACCAAATCGTGCAGCACGTGCTGGACAATCTGCCGCCGTGCGCGCCAGCCAAGCGGCTGACCTGCGGAAACATCATTTTGTTGCATGATGGTGGCGGAGATCGCAGCGCCACAGTGCAGGCGCTGCCGCTCATCATTCAGGGAATCCGCGCAAAAGGTGTGCAGATTGTTTCGGTGGCGGACCTCCTTCACAAGACGCGCGCCGACATCATGCCGCCGCTGCACGGGCCAGAACTCTGGTATGCGCGCTTCACCTGGATCGGCTTCTTCCTGTATGGCGCGGGGCTCAAGTTCATTGCGTTGGTATTTTTTGTAGGCGATTTACTCATGACCGGGCGCCTGCTGTTCGTAGGCTGCTTTGCGATTTATGACCGCTTGCGGGCGCGGACACCAAGCGTGGTTTCGGACTATGCGCCTGCCGTTGCTGTGCTGATTCCGGCGTACAACGAAGAAAAAGTCATTGAACGGACGATCCGATCAGCGCTGCGTTCGACCTACAAGAACCTGCGCGTAATCGTGATCGACGACGGTTCCAAAGATCACACTTTGCAAGTGGCGAGGGACTGTTTCGCGCGCGAGCAGGCCACGGGCAAGGTGTTGATCCTCACCAAACCGAATTCCGGCAAGGCCGATGCGCTGAATTTCGGCCTGAGGCACTTGCGTCCAGAAGAAAAGATTTTCGTGGGAATCGATGCTGACACGGTCATTGCGAAGGATGCAGTTTCGCTACTGGTACCGCATTTCGAGAATCCGAAAGTCGGGGCAGTCGCTGGCAATGCAAAGGTCGGCAATCGAGTTAATTTGTGGACGCGTTGGCAGGCCTTGGAGTACATCACCAGCCAGAACTTCGAGCGGCGCGCGCTGAACACGCTGGGCGCGGTCAGCGTGGTTCCCGGGGCGATTGGTGCGTGGCGCGTGTCGGTGGTTCGCGACGTTCGGGCATTCCAGACTGACACGGTCGCGGAGGATGCCGATCTCACAATGGCGATCCTACGCCGCGGATATCGCGTGGAATATGAGGACATGGCGCTTGCCTACACGGAAGCTCCGGTCAATGCCAACGGTCTAATGCGGCAACGCTTCCGCTGGTCATTCGGAATTTTGCAGGCCGTATTTAAGCACCGCGAGGTATTTGCCAGGAAAGGCGTTCTGGGGTGGGTCGCACTACCGAACGTTGTGATATTCCAAATTCTGCTGCCGCTGGTCTCGCCGTTCATCGATCTCATGTTTGCCGGCGGCGCCATCTGGTACGGAATACAGAAGCACTTCCATCCAGAATCGGCGAACCCGGCAGATTTTCGGCGACTCGTGATTTTCTTTCTTGCGTTCCTGATCATTGACTTCATCACGTCCGCCATCGCCTTTGCGTTGGAACGCAGCACGCCGGACACGCGTGAAGATTCATGGCTGCTGAGCCAGGTCTGGCTGCAACGGTTCGCCTATCGCCAGCTATTCTCCATCGTGCTATTCAAGACACTCATTCGCGCAATCACGGGAGAACCGTTTGCCTGGGACAAACTGGAGCGGACGGCGGCGGTTACGTACGAAGAAAAGGATGAGGCGGTACACGTGTAGCTCAGCTTTTGGCTTTTGGCTCTTGGCTCTTGTGCGTTAGCTTCGCGTTTTTTCGAATCTATGCTGGTTGTTGCGTTTCAACTCTTTTCGTTTGAGGTACGAGGCACGAACACCAATGAAAGCTAAAGGCTAAGAGCTAAGAGCTCATTTCCATGCCTCATACCATCATTGAACCCTTCCGGATCAAGAGCGTTGAGCCGATACGGTGGACTAGCCGTGCACAACGCGAAGAGTTGCTCCGTGCCGCTCACTACAACCTGTTTCTACTTCCTGCCGACGACGTTCTCATCGATCTGCTGACCGATTCCGGAACTGGCGCAATGTCCACACATCAGTGGGCAGCCGTGATGGAAGGGGATGAGAGCTACGCCGGAAGCCGGAGCTTCGAACGGTTCAGCGGCTCAGTGCGCGACATCTTCGGGTACAAGCACGTGATTCCTACACATCAGGGGCGCGCGGCAGAACGCATTCTCTTCGGCATCACGTGCAAGAAGGGCGACGTCGTACCGAACAATACCCACTTCGACACGACTCGTGCCAACGTCGAATTTGTCGCCGCAGAAGCCGTCGATTGCGTGATTCCAGAGGGCCGCGATCCGCGTTGCAACCATCCATTTAAAGGCAACATGGACGTCGGCGCGCTCGAACAACTGATTGCTCGAGTTGGCCGGGAGCGGGTTCCGCTGGTGATGCTCACGGTCACGAACAACTCCGGGGGTGGTCAGCCGGTTTCCATGGAAAACGTTCGCCAGGTGAGCGCCGTCTGCAAAAAACACAAGATTCCGCTTTACTTTGACGCTTGCCGATTTGCGGAGAACTCCTACTTCATCAAAGTGCGAGAGAAGGGATACGAGTCGAAACATCCGAAGCAGATTGCGCAGGAGATGTTCAGCTATGGCGACGGATGCACGATGTCGGCCAAGAAAGACGGGATGGCCAACATTGGCGGATTTCTGTGCACCAATGATGACCTGCTGGCGCAGCAGGAAAAAGACCTGCTGATTTTAACTGAGGGGTATCCAACCTACGGCGGATTGGCGGGACGAGACCTTGAAGCCATTGCGGTGGGCTTGCAAGAAGCGCTGGAGGAAGATTATTTGCGGTACCGGATTGCCTCGACGGCATACCTCGGGAATCACATTGCGGCGCAAGGCGTGCCCATTGTGCAGCCACCAGGCGGACATGCGATTTACCTGGACGCAAGTGCTTTCCTGCCGCAAATTCCGCCCGCGCAATTTCCGGCGGTCGCATTAGCAACGGAACTCTACCTTGAAGGCGGAATCCGCTCGGTAGAGATCGGCTCGCTAATGTTTGGTAAAGCCGCGAAGATGGAACTGGTAAGACTCGCGATTCCGCGACGGGTCTACACCCAAAGCCACGTCGACTACGTGGTCGAGATCATTCTCGAAGTCTGGAAGAAGCGTGAGTCCATTCGCGGGCTGAAGCTTTTATATGAAGCCTCGTTTCTGCGGCACTTCACAGCGAGGCTTGAACCAGTAGCGTAGCGTGAGTTCATGCGGCTTTACCTAGTGCTTTCGTCGCCGCCACACGCAGCGATGCTTCTCCTACAAGCTCTGCATAGACTTGCTCCAAATCATTGGTAACGCGGCTCCATAGAAAGTGCTGCCGTATCCGTTCTCGCGCCTGCTCCCCCGTCCTGTAACGAAGGCCTGCGTCGGAGAGCAAACTTGTCAGTTTGCGTTGAAGGTCGAGGGCGTCGCCGGCGATGAAGGTGAACCCCGCATCCCCGACAACCTCGCGGTTTTCCGGAACGTCACTAGCTAGTACGCACACCCCAGCACCCATGGCGTCGAGCAAAGCAAGTGACAGGCCCTCCATATCGGACGGAAGGACAAAGAGCGCAGCATTGGTCAGAACGTCGCGCAAAGCCGATCCTGAGAGCCAGTCCAGAAACTTTATTCGCACCCCTGCATGAGATTGCAGGCGGCCGACGTACTCGTCGGTGTGGCTGGACCCACCGGCCAAAACCAGTTTCATGGGTGTATCAACTCCCTCGAAAGCCCGGATCAGCAGATCGAGATTCTTCTCCGGGGAGAACCGGCCTAGAAAGAGAACGTAGTTGTCGGGTTCAAAATCAAACCGTGCCAGGTGAGGACCACCCTTTGGGTGGACGAGATCCGCGCCATTGGGGATGTATGACACCTCGCGACCGTAGCGTTGGCCGTAATACTGTTCCAGGTTATGGGAAACCACGATGGTGCGGTTCGGAAAGTGCACGGAAGTCCACTCGGCGGCCTTCAATACGAGTCGCGCAAACCAAGACCACTTCTTGCGCTGCCAGTCGAGGCCTTGCACAGTCACGACGGTCTTCTTCCCAAACACGCGCGGCACTATGGAGAAGAGTGACGGCCCAAGCGTGTGGTAATGCACGATATCGTAATCGCTAAAGCATGCGTGAATTGTGCTCAGCAGCGAATGCACGAACGTGTCAAGGTGCTTGGTGCGGATCGTGGGAAGCCGCTCAATCCTAATGCCTGCAGATTCTTTCTGCTCGGGAGTGAAATAGGAACGGCAGTAGACCGTGATCTCATGGCCGTAGGCGGCGAGGGCCTGCCCGGCTTTCTCGTAGAAGGACTCCACGCCGCTGTACTTTCCGATAATGCCACGGCCGCCGATAAATGCCACACGCAGAGGGCGCGTGATCAGGTTAGGGCGAATAGCGCAAGGGGTCTTATGGGTCAGCGATTCGTAAATTTTTATCAGTGCGTCGCAGTGACGCTCCGGTGAGTAGCGAGTGCGAACGAGTCGAAATGCATTTTTGCCCATGTCGCGGGACAACTCCGGCCTGGCGCTCAAATATTTCATGGCAGCCGCGAGTTGAGCAGAGTCTCCGGGATGATAAAGAATTCCAGTTTCACCGTGGCACACGAGTTCGCGGCGCGAGCCCAAGTCGGAGGCGATGACCGGACGAGCTTGCGCATAGGACTCAAGAATACTTTTGCCGAACGTCTCGTACGCGTGAGAGGGAAAGACCGTGAATTGCGATTGCGCAATCAGGCTTTGCAGTGCTGATCCAGTGACATGACCGGTGAAGCTTACGTTGCGCAGGCTGAGGAGCGATGCGAGCGTCTCAAGCTTGTCTCGATCAGGTCCGTCGCCCGCAAGCACAATGTCGAGGTACGGAACCTCCGCTGCCGCTTGGAGCAGGTCCTCGACGCCCTTCTCTGCAGAGAGGCGCCCAAAGTACAGCGCTGTTCCAGTCGAGACTGGGGGCTCGGGACTTGCAGACGCTTCCTGGAAATGGGGCAGTACTGTAATGCGATCTGCAGTCCATCCGTGCTCAATCAATTTGTTTTTGACGAACTCGCTTGGAGCCAGGAACAGATCGACACACTTGTCGTAGGTGCCGAGCCAGCGGTGTACATAGGCTTCCGTCGCCAGCACAACAGACTTTGCAGATCCGCCCGAATAGCATCTCTCGTACACCGCATTTAGAAAGGTTCCGCCTTTGCAGCGTTCGCAGGCTCGCCCCTTCGAAACCATGTTGTAGCTGGGACACAAAAGCTGAAAATCATTCAGGTGATAAACGATCGGTACTCTTTGTGCTTTGAGTTCCCAAAAGATGGAGGGTGACAAATGGTGATAAACATTGCGAACGTGCGCGACATCGGGGCGGAAGTCCTGTATCAGTGCTCTAAGTTTGCGTCGGGCCTCAAAGGAATAAATGGCGTGCGCAGCGAGGCGGGCACGGCTAACAAAGCCCTTTGCGCGCTGGAAATCCCGGCTAGCTACAAAGTAACGATCGTAAGGAGTGGGATCGCCTCGCGGGTCGGCCATCGAGAACAACGCGGTTTCATGTCCTCGCTGCCGCATCATGTTCATGGCGGAAAAGAGATATCCCTCAGTGCCGCTGAAGGCGAAGTTATATTTGTTGCAGTACAGGATTCTCATGAGCTTGCTCCTGTACAGCCGCAGACGCTGCTTGCGGTTCAGTTTCCACCCGCGACAAGAAGGTCTTCGCCAACCGCGACAGGTTGGTGTGGCTGTTGAAATTTCGCAGGACGTGTTCGCGAGCTGCTCTTTTCATTTTGTTCAGCAGCCGTCCGCCATGTAGAACGGTTCGTAGCTGGATCAGCAGGTCTTCCATCGATCCCGGCTGGTACAGAAAGCCTGTTTTGCCGTGCAACACAAGCTCCGGGATGCCTGTAATCGCTGGTGCGATCACCACACACTCCATCGCCATCGCTTCCATGAGCGTGACTGGAATTCCCTCGCTGTGGCTGGTCAGGACCACGACATCGGAGCGCGCGTAGAGATTCGGAAGGTCGGCTCGCGGGATGTGTCCGGCAAGCGTGACCTCTTCCTGCAACTGCAGCATGGCGATCAATCGCTCAAGGGCGGCTCTCTCCGGGCCATCACCCGCGATCGTGCAGCGAACGTCCACACCTGCTGACTTCAGAGTGTGGCAGGCCAAAAGCAGAAACGAATGGTTCTTGACAGCATGAAGACGTCCCACGCTGACGATGTAAAAACCGCTGTCGTGCACTCGCGTCTCCAACGGTTTCCAGAAGCTTGGATCCACACCCAAATGCTGCACAACAATCTTGTCCGGGGTCACCGATGGATAGTGCTCCAGAATGTAGCGGCGATTGAATTCGGCAACCGTGAAGCAGAATTTGCACGCCTGCAGTTTCACGTCCAGATAATCCGCGCGCACTAGAAGATCTGAGCCGTGCAGAGTGATGCTGAAGCTGATGCCGAGGAGGCGCGCAGCGACCATTCCCACCCACGACGCGAAGTATCCGTGATGGATGTGGACGTGGCCAGGAGGATCATCCTTGAGTATCGTCGCGTAGTAAGCGCCCAGCCAGGTGTGCGCGAATGCTCGGATGCGCCGCGACATCGGTTCCGGGCCGTGGAGAACTTGGACAAAAAGATCCCGAATTCGAGGAAATCGCCGAAGCAGAAGGCAAGTCGCAGCGAGACACTGAAAGAAATGCAAGGGAAGCAGGTAGACCGCAATGGGACTGGACCGGGCCGGAGTGGACGGACGCCGTACGCTGTATGTGGCCACCTCCACGGCGTAACTTCGCAGTTCTTCCATCTCCTCGCCCACATAGGATTCGCTCGATTCTGGAAAGCTGTTGCAGAGATAAGCGATGTTCATGGTCGACCTCTGAGTCCTTCGTCCTTCTGATGGGCAGCCAGGATTCCAGCGATCGTAAACATGTATCCGTTTAGGAATTGGTAGTTCATGACCACCACAGTCGCATTCAGCAGATACACGCAGAGCATGATTCTCCACATAAGGCCGAATCCCGGCCCGAACGGGCATTCACGCGCGGCATGATTGAAACTCGACAGGGTGCCGAGACGAAAAAAGGCAATGAACATCCAGATATAGAGCGCAACTCCTACCACCCCGTGTTGAACCGCAAGCTGGAGGTACGTGTTGTGAAAAATGTAGTATTCGGGACGGAAGCTGCTGACGCGCCGCTCGACTTCAGGTTGAATATTGGCATCGCTGCCCCACCCGAGTAGCCGCTTCTCCGTGAACATCTGCCAACCAGCGCGGTACATGTCGACACGAAACTCAATCGGAGAACGATCCTGCAATCTCTCGATCAGTTCACCGGGTCCGGGTTGCAGAAGCCATGCATACGACATCACTACTGCGGCAAGCAGAACGACAGCGACAACCACCACACGCGAGCGACGGCCGCGAGCGAAAAGGACGATGAGCGCGCCTGATAAAGCAGCACCGAGCCACACGGCGCGAGTCTTAGTGGCAAGCAGTGCAACAGGGGTGACGACCAGGAGCAGTGTCGCCAGAGATGCGGCCCTTGAAAATCGCCTAGGGTTTGGAATTGTTGCCGGGCGGCGGTCGAATGCGTGCAGTGCGACGATCGCGAGCATATTCAAGCACATGCCATTAGCGACCGCCTGAAGAAACGGTCCGCGCGCCCGGTCGGCGTGAATGCCGATTGACTCGTCGAGGATGTATCGGGGGAAGATGAGCGATTTGATATCCAGCAGCCAAAAGACAGGAATCAAAGATAAATACAGCAGTACCGCGATTGAGAACCACTCAAGCTTTCGTCGAGACTCGGCGGTGCTGAAGACGGTTCCGCTGAGATGAAACATCGCGACAGGAACGATCCATTGAGCGGCGAGCACGCTCCACGCTTTGCTGTCGTAAGGCTGGAACACGGTCCCACACAACCCTAAAATCAAGAGCACCAGCATCGGCCAACTCGCGGCGTACATCCGAAATCGGTCGCAGCGCAGCAGAAATCGCAGGCAGGCACCTGCTACGAGAAGAGCGAAAACTAACCGATCGGCGGGAAAAACCTGCAGATCGGGAGGACAAAACAGCATTGCCGTAAGCGCGAGAAGAAACACATGCTCCGGTGCGAGCAGCAGCAAATACAGAACCTTGAATGGGAAGCCCAGCAGCCGCGTTCCCACGCGGGCGCGAGAATCTACGGCAATGGCCTCGGCACTCATTCACCGCTCCCGCGCACGACCGCCGGCAGGGTCCTTGCCAATATCTGAAAATCAAGAAGCAAGTTCCAGCGATGGATGTAGTCGAGATCGAGAGCAACACAGCGCCGAAACGAGGGGTCCCTACGTGCGGTCACTTGCCACAAGCCTGTCAAGCCTGGGGTGCAGTCCAGACGATGGAAGTCTCCAGGCTCATAGCGTGCGACATCGTCGAGCGGATGCGGCCGCGGCCCCACCAGGCTCATTTCACCGCGCAAAACATTCCAAAGTTGGGGCAGTTCGTCCAGACTGTAGCGTCGGAGCCAATGACCGAGGCGCGTCACCCGGGGATCGTCGTGCAACTTGAAGAATGCGCCGGCGCGCTCATTTCGTAAGCGCAAGTTCGGCTTAAAGAGGTCGGCGTCCCGGCACATAGTCCGAAACTTGTAGCAAGTGAAAACCAGCCCCTGGCGCCCGACGCGCGGTGATGCGTACAGAATGGGACCAAGCGAGTCCAGTTTGATCGCGACCGCGATTGCAGCGATCAGTGGCAAAAGAGCAATGATGGCAAAGCTTCCGAGAAAGACATCGATCGCGCGTTTGACTGCGAGTTGCTGGGATTTGGAGTTGCGTTGGCTCTCGGGTCTCGCGGCGCGGGAGAACACTAACGCGAGACCGTGCGTCAGGAGGTTCTCAGTACCGATGCTTTCAGGTTCCGGAATCGCAGCGGTTTGTCCCATAGTGTTCAGCTTCAGAGTCGGGAATAAATCGACTGGGGGACAGGAAAAGTCCGGCGATCGAGTACAGCGCCGAGTAGTTCCACATTCCAGCTGAGAAGGATTTCTTTTGCGCGCAGCGCAGCCTCGCGGCGCGTGTGGTTCGCCGTGATGACCAGCACTGCCCCGGCGCTCGCCTTGCAGAACAGTGGTGCCGCACTGTCGCCGATGCTCGCGCCAAAAATCAAGTAATCGAAGCGCGGGAGGTCCACAGCAACGTTTCCATCCGCGCAATGCGTTTCATATAGCTTGAACGGTATGCGCCAAAGGCTCCCGCCTGGTTCACCCTCCTCCCAAACAGTCTCGGACAGAAACGCGGACCCGGAGTTGCGTGCGACGAGACCCACCGTGCCATGGGAAATCCCCGCCACGGCTCTCCCAATTCGTGCACAAAAATCCGGCATGTTTGTCAGGTTATCGGCGCTCGCGAAGAGGACGCGCGTGCGCGGAACGCGACTAAAGAAGATTTGACGCACTAAACTCATAGCAGGGGTGTTCGGCGCCTCGGCAGTGGCTAATTCCCGAGTCGCGGCGCCAAGGCTTCTCGCGCGCAGATCTGCAACCCGCGCAATGGTCTGTCGCCAAACTCCAGTTCCCGTACTCATACAGCCCTCAACTTCGCCTGGACGGCGGTCACCGGTAAAGAAGCCAGGACTGGTACGTCCAACAAGGCAGTTATCTCGGCAGCAGTGCGCAGTGAGGGATCAAAGTAGTCGACAACGCAGACCGCCCCGGTGCTGATGACGCTAGCCGCGAGAAACGAAAGGCATGCGGTCACCCACAAGGACGTTGATGGGAGAGCTGGTTCATAGGGCGGTTGTGCAATGGCTACGTTTAGAATTCCGGTCTGGTCGAGCGCATCGCCGATGCGGGCTTCCTCGTGTTTACCGACATAAAGAAGGTATTTATCTTGAGCCGCCTTAAGCTTCCGCTCAAGGATGCCCTGTTTAATGGCGCTGCTCGTCAGCTGTTGCGCCTTCGTCTGATACTTAGCCAGCTGCTGCCGGGCAACTATCTCTCTGCTTCGCAACGCCTGCAGTTCCACTCCCGCCTTGACGTGTTCTGAATTTGCCCACACGAAATCGGGATTGTCTTCGGTTACTTCATCGCGCAATGGGGTGAAATTCTCAGCTCCGAGTGTTGTCTTCGTCTGGGCGATCTGTTGATCAACCTCCTGAACCAGGCGATACGAGGATTGGAACTTGGTAAGCAGTTGGGTACGGCGAAGCTCTAGCTCAAGCAGCTTTGACTTCAGTTTTTCCTGGAGTTGGGAATTGTCGGAATTTCGCACCTGGGTCACCCGGCGAGCCGGCAGTTGCTGGAGTTTCTCGCCAAGAGATTGCAATCTGCCTTGAGTCTCGGCTATGGACGCCTGCAAAGCGAAATCGCCGGCCTGAGCTTCGCTGAGTCTCTGTAGAGTTAGATCGCGTTCCAGTGCAGCCGAGACCACTCCTTTGCTACGCGTGAACTGCTCATATTCTTCCTGCGCACGCTGCAGTTCGCTGCGGGATATGCTGACCTGCTCTTCGAAAAATGCCGACTGGCCTCGCGGCCGCTGCGTTTGCATTTGTCTTCCTAAGTAGGCATCCCCCAGACTCTCCAGGACCGCGGTGGCGAGCTTGGGATCATCAGAGCGATACGAGACACTTATCAGCTGTGACTTGCGGAGCGGTTGAACATCGAGTCGCTTCGAAAGCCTGTACAGTGCACGTTGGTTTTGTTCCTGCTCGGACTCGCGCTCAAGCCAAGAAATCCACGAACGGTTTTTTACCAACCCACTTCGAGTGATGACTTCGCGCAGCACATCCTCATCCCGGAACAACGCTGCAGCGGAGTTCAATTCCTCTTCGCTCACTCCAGAACTTTGCAACAAGGGCGCGACGGTCTGCGTTGGGCTCACGACGGGATCAATGCGTCCGCGCCGAACCAGGAATTTCATTTGAGCGACATAAGACGTGGTCAAGAACCCATACAGGACACCAACCCCAAATACCAGGCCGAATGTCACTGCGAAAATTCGCTTACGGCGAAAGAACACCGCCGCCAGATCGCGTAGCGTGAAGAGCGCCTCGACCGGCCTGTGCGCGAGTTGGAGTTCCCCATGCATAACCCTAGAACTGTGCCGGCGTAAAAAACGTGCTCAAGGATGCGACCGGTGAGAATTTCTTGATCTTGGAGATTCGGTTCTGCGGCACAAAAATCATGTCGCCGGTTCTGAGTTCAAAATCCTCAACAAGTTTGTGCGATGACAACATCGCTTTCACATTCAGCACATACGACTCGACCCAACCATCGCGCACTTTCCGAAACAGCACCACTTGCGAATGCTTGGCCTGTTCGGTCAGGCCACCGGCAATCGCAATGGCCTCGGTGACAGTGGTCGGAGAACGCAATTCGTGTTTGCCGGGGCGGCCGACTTGTCCTCCAGCAAGAAAGAAAGGTCTTTCAAAGTCTTTGAGCACGACGCTGATTTCCGGATCTCGCATAAAGGAATAGGCCCTTGAAACGGCAGAGGTGAGTTCTGGCACGGTTAGGCCCTCAGCAGATATATCTCCTGCACCTTTTAAAGTGATGAACCCGTCCGGTGCAATGGTGAGACTTTGATCGTACTCAGGAGCAAAGGTGAAATGAATCTCGATAACATCACTTTTTCGCAGTCGGTACGGCAGATGGCGTGCCCCCGTCAGGGCTGGATTCGTGATTTGAATCGTTTTGCCGCCCGCTGTACCGCCTGGCGAACTTGCAGTTGTTTGCGCGTCACACGCGAAAACAGACGGAATCGACACAACGAGCAAAAGCGCGTGGATGAGAATCGTTTTCACGGCCCCAGCATTTGATAAGAGAACTTTAAGGACTGAGCAACTTAGCGCTTTGCCGGAGTCGTCACAAGCCGCGCAAAGTGGGGTAGGCAAAAGTTGGCGGTCGCCTCATGTACGACCTAAGTTGTAAGTTCAGGAAACAGACTCAGGCGCCGTAGTTTGGGCGCGCCGTCGGCAGTTCCATTTTGGAAACAATTGGGACACCTTGGTCGCATCTGCTCCCACAACGGGAATTCCACAAACAAATATCGATCACACTGTTCTCTTGTCACAAACATTTGCCGGTCGAGCAAGCTACAGTAGGTCCATCCATGCAGATCGCCTCATGGCAATCGTATGAGCGATGAAAGAAATGGCCGGTCTTCAAATCTCCGCATAGTTCTTGCAGACTCCCGCTGCATGCAGAGTCAACTCCTCGCACAAGCTTTGCGGGAGCAGGGATTCAGCGTACATCAATGTCCGGGAGATGTAGGGGCGGTACTGCAAGTGCTCGAAGGGGAAGCCTGCGATGTCCTTGTGGTGAGCACGCCACAGAATTCGCGAGATGTTTCCCCTTTGAGGACCGTCCACTTGACCACGCCGCGCCTGCCGAAAATTGCTCTGCTTGATTGCGACGATCGCGATGTCGTGGTGCAGGCATTTCGGTCGGGAGCGCGGGGCGTCTTCTCGCTCGCAGATTCCTCGTTTGCCTCGCTTTGCGAGTGCCTCCAGCGCGTATATAGAGGAGAGATTTGGGCGTCCAGCCGGCACCTGGGATATCTGCTCGACTCGGTGTGCCAGACGCCCACTTTGCAGGTGTTGACGAACTCAGGAGATAGACTCTTGACCTCGCGCGAGGAGCAGGTGGTCGCACTTGTAACGGACGGACTCAGTAATCGCAATATCGCCAGCGAATTGGGCCTGAGCGAGCATACGGTGAAGAAGTACCTGTTCCGAATCTTTGAGAAGCTGGGAATTTCAAACCGGGTGGAACTGGTGCTGTACGCCGTGCATCACAGCGAACCAGCGCATAGGACCTGGGTGGCAACGGCGTAGAATTCAAAGCTCAGATTTCATCGCCAGCAACCGCACTCAACTTCACAGTTCGGTTACTGCGTGGCCGGAATCCACGCCCAGTATTGGGTTGACCCCAGATGGATCCACTCTGACTGGTTCGCCGCATTCAATACCGGAGATGTGGCAATCACTGCTTTCACGCCTTGCGCCGCAAACACATTGAGCAACGCATGTTGCGTGGCAAGCGGAGCCTTCCAGAATTCGGCACCGCGGTCTTTGTCGACTTCTGCCACGATCTCGGTGCGAAGGAGTCTCTCTACAGTGAGGTCGGCATTACCGACCCCGATGCGAGCGACGGGATCCTCGGCCTTGATGCCAAGCCTCTGAAGTGCTTGAGCGGCTTCGAAAGATTCGTTGGTCTGCGGAGCGTGAGCCGCATAAACACGGTGAGCGGCGGGAACGACAAGCAGAGCGACTGTTGCGATAACCGCGAGCTGCGCAATCTTGCGACCCAACTCCGCAGGAACAGGCAGGCCAACTAGTATCCCGATGCAGAACAAAGTCAAAAAGGCCGTTACGTAGCGCGGTTCGACCACGATCACTGCATACATGACGCATCCCACGAGCCCTATCAACCAGATTGGCCATGCTCGCAGTAGTGCAGCCTGAACCTCGTCTTTGCTGCTGCACAGAAATGCGAGAACCAATATCGTGCCCAGCACACCAGCGAGTTCGCGAAATAATTTGGCAAAAGTGCGGATGCTCAGTTTGATCGCCGCGGCTTCACGATCTAAGGCAAGATGTGGTCGAACTCCGGCCAGCCAATAGGACTGATCGTAACGGAGCGGCTCAGTCACACGAAATGGGAACGGGAATGCGTAAGCCGGAGGACCAGAAAATATCTTTTGCGGTGGGTGCAAGAACGAACCCTTGGCACTACCAAGGGTCTGCAGATACCAGTGCGGGCTGGCTTGATCGACGTTCACCGTATAAACGGACCTCCCAGCCTCCCCTAACGTGAAGTGCCCTGTCTGAAGAGACAGCGGAACAAAGTATAAGCATCCGATCAGGAACATGAGGGCGGCGGCAACCGGCACCATCTTAAGAGCCGGCCGCCAATCCTCCACGATCAACAAGGTCGATGCCAGCATCAGAAGCCCAATCGGAAGCATGGCCTCTTTGGCCAGAATCCCCACTCCAAGGATCCCTCCGAACACCAGATAGCTCTTCCAGCGAGCCGGCTGATGACTCATGCGCAACAGGAAGCCCGCAGCCAGGAAAATGAAGCCGGACAGGAGCATGTCGGCTCGCGGAATTTCGAGGGAAATGTGCTGGATCGCCGACCACAAGAACACGCAATAGGCGATTGAAACGAATGCCCACTTGGGCAGAGGAACCGATGCCAGTTTTCCGCCCAGGATCTGGGCCTTAGAGTCAAGCTCGCGAACTGCTGACGCCAGGAAGAACTCGAAGCAGGCGAAAGCGAACACAAAGAGCACCACGCCAAAAAGATGTGCCGCGGCAATCTCATTGCCGGGCGAGATATGGAAGGTTCGACGAAAAACCCCCAGGAGGAACGGGTAGAGCGCACTGTACATCCCATTGATCAGCCGGTGCCAGTCTTGGCCGTGGAGGACCCCATCGCTCATATCGAAGTAGGAGATGGAATCGGCCGAAACCTCATAGCGGAAGATCCAGGCCTGAATTGAAGCCAGCAGGATTCCGACGCTCCAAAACGCAACTCGAAATGGGACAAGTGAAACCTGGCTTGGTTTGCGGCTTAAGAGCTCAAGTGTGGGTTGTTTTTTTGCAGTCTGCGGACTAACAGCGCTCTCGGCGTAGGGCGTCATGTCTGGGATGCTCGTCAAGTGAGTTGGCGGGGCGAGTTTCTCAACGCGCGATGACCTTAAACCGCTCCGTTACAAAGACCCACAGGAAATACGGAGAGTCCCAGCAAAGGGAGAGACACAACCCACCTGCAAAAACGATTGCAATACAGTTGCCACTTGTCAGCCCTCTGATTGCTGGCCAGATCTGATTCCGCCGCCGTCAAGGAACGCAAAATCGAAGAACAGGATAGGAAATCCTTTTCCCTTCAGTACTGTGCGGATTCCGCCAGGCGGCTTGTTTTGTTAGCCGTGGTGCTTTCCAGACGACATAAGCAAGGCCATCAGCACGACGAGCGTCAAGAACTCGACGCAAACAGCGGAGGCGATCAAGAGTCTGGAGCGACGAAAACGTGCGAGCAGAAGGCTCGAGACCAGTGCGACCAGCACCAGAGGTGAACCGAATAGCCGAAACATACAAACCCAGCCCAAAATCGAGGTGCCCTGAGCGACTGCCGGAATACTGATAATCCCAACGCTGAAGGGGCAGGTGATGCTCAGCCCCAGCAGGACCTTGGAGTAGGTCGTATAAGCGGCTTCATGGTTACGGATGACGAAAACCAGCACAGCGGTCGGCACGAGCAACATGCAGCCGATCATCAGCTCTAACATCAAGTCGCCACCCGCGTACATCCCGCCGTACGCCGCGACATCATCTGGGTGCCGCGCATACTGCAAGTAGCGCATAAAGATCAGGGCAGCGGAAACTACGGTTACTGCCGCGTAGCCGCTCGCGACCAGCCTAAGTCCCACACGCGAGGGAGCAGCGTTCATGGCGCAATTCTAGCCGTCCTGGAGAAAATGGAGCATGACATCCTGGGCACTGGGGGGTCTTCCGATTATCAGGCAGTGATACCAGGGCGGCCAAAGCCTCCGGATCGCCAGGTGCTACCGGACAAGGAATCGAATCTCTGCTCCTGCCAAGATGCGTTGCCCGGGAAGAGGCTGCTGGCCAACGATAATGGCGGCGGGAGATGAAGCGTTCGGGGTCGCAGGAGCCGACGCTGGCGGGACTGGAGTCGGTTGGGGCGTCTGGCCGGGCGCTGCCACAGCTGTCGGCGAAGTTGTCGAGGCCGCCTGGTCAGCGGTAGTTACTTTCCCCAGCGTGAACCCCGCGCTTTTGATCGCAAGCGCCACCGATCCTAGCGGGCGTCCGAGGAAGCTGGGCATCACGTAAGCGTTGGGTGCGGCATCGCTGGCCACGAGCAGATTCACCTTGGGTGCGGCAACGTCCGTTGCATTGGCTGGGGGATCCTGCGCGAGTACTTGGCCCGCAGTTGCGCCCGGCACATCGACTTCTGAAACCGCGATATCGAGCCCACGTTGTTGCAGCGTGATTCCTGCAGCCCTCTGACTTTGCCCGACCACATGGGGAATGGTGACGCGCTGCGGACCGAGACTCACGGCAAAGCGAAGGTTCCATCCGCGCCTGACGATCGATCCGGCAGCGGGTGTTTGGGAGATGATTCTGCCCTCTGGCACCGCAGCACTGTAGTACTGGCGATCAACCTGCGCGGTTAAGCCGTCTTGCTCGGCGAGACGCCGCGCTTCGGCGGGTGTGCGCGCGTGCAGATCGGGCACTTTCACTTCGCGGGCATGCAACGCGATACGCATAGTCAGAAGTGCGGAAACCAAGGCAACGGTGATCAGAAGCAAGGCCATCCATAGCAGTCTTAGAAAATTCCGCATTCCAGGGATTATAATTTGCGCTTCTCAGGCAGTAGGTGAAAGGAGAAAAGCAACTTGAAATTCATCTTAGGCATAGTGGTTGGAATCATTCTGGTGGCGCTTGCAGGTTATTTCTATTTCGCGACCGGAAGCGCACCGGTTGCAACGACTGACAACACAATGCCGTTTGAAGCAATGATGGCCAACAAGGCGCTCCATGCACGAATCGACAAGGAGATGCCCAGGAGCGTGCCCATCGCGGCCGATGAAGCGGCATATATGGCCGGAGCCGGAATCTATCGCGAGAACTGCGAAGTCTGCCACGGAGCGCCGGGCCTGCAACAGAGCGCGATAGCGAAAGGAATGTTTCCCAAACCTCCGCATCTTTTTCGCGGCAAGGGCGTGACCGATGATCCGCCGGGTGAAACCTACTGGAAGGTTGCGAATGGAATTCGCTTGACCGGCATGCCCGGATTCAAAGGCAACCTGAGCGATACGCAGATGTGGCAGGTGAGCCTGCTGCTGGCAAATGCGGACAAAATTTCAGACGCGGTGAAACAGCAACTGGCACCGCCTCCTATGCCGGCGCCGATGGAGCCGCAGAGCCCCGCCAAGACGAAAAAGTAGATCATCACTCCCGCTGATCCAGCTTGAGTGGACGCGGCTTTCCAAAGTTTGTGAGAGCCGCACGCCGTGTGGAGCAGAGGCCGATAACAGCCCCGGAGGGGCGAAACAGATTAGCCCAGGACGGAAGTCCTGGAAAAAGAATTATATCGACATGCGTCCTGGAGGGACGGCACGGGTTCTCATGCACGCGCTTTGCCAGGCGTGCTGTCCGCACAGCCAAGACATGCCGTCCTAAGACTACGTTTCCGAAGACAGACTGAGCGCCAGTTCTCGTTGGCGAGGGCCGTCGAACTCCAGCAGGATCACGCGCTGCCAGGTCCCGAGCAGAAGTCTGCCATTCTCTACTGGCAACGAAACCGAAGTTCCAATCAGCGCCGAAAGAATGTGGTCGCCGACGTGTGCGGGATTGTGCGGATGGCGATAGCGCAACTTCGGCACCATCGCTTCAAAAGCATCAAGCATGTCGAGGTCGGTACCAGGATCAAGATCAGCGGTGGTCAACGCGGCCGTGGTGTGCAGAATGAATACCCTGCAGGCTCCGGTGAGCTTCTTGCCCCCAATGAGTTCCTCGACCTGATCCGTGATGTCGATGACCTCGCGCTTCTTGCGGGTCTTCACAGAGAAATGCTGCATGAGAGGCTAGGCCCTCCAGGCGGCTGGAGCGGGGTGTTTCGACTCGTATTTTGAAATCTCGGCTTCGTGCTGCATGGTGAGGCCGATGTCGTCTAGACCTTCGAGCAGGCAATGGCGCGTGAATTCATCGATTTTGAATTTTGCGCTGGATCCCTGGTCATCGCGAACGGTGCAGCTTTCGAGATCAACCGTGAGTTGATAACCGGGAGTCTCAGCCTTGCGAGCTAGTTCTGCCGCTTCGTCCTCGGTCAGAATGACGGTGAGCACGCCGTTCTTGACGCAATTGTTGGCAAAAATATCGGCAAAAGAAGAAGCGATGACTGCGCGGAAACCATAGTCGGCAAGCGCCCAAACCGCGTGTTCGCGGGATGATCCACAACCGAAGTTTTTGCCGCCAACCAGAATGCTGGCATCCGCGTACTGCGGCTGGTTCAGGACGAAGTTAGGCTCGGGAGATCCCGAAGGTGAGCGGCGCCAGTCATTAAAAAGGAATTCGCCGAAGCCGGTCTTCTCGATTCGCTTCAAAAATTGCTTGGGGATGATCTGATCAGTGTCGATGTTCGCGCGATAGAGCGGCGCGACTTTGCCGGAATGTTTGCGAAATGGTTGCATAGTTTATTGATCGTCCAGTCTCAGTTAGGTCAGTTCAGATGAAAATATTGGATCGCCACCACTGCGGCCAAACCTAACGGGAACACTCCTGTCAGGAGCCAGAGCACCATGCGCTTCTTGCTGTCAGGGTATTCCTTGCCGTGTAGCTCCAGGACCTCAAAGAATCTTGCTCGGTCGGTAAAGCTAATTCGCTCGGAACGATCTCGGCCCAGATTGACTTCTCGTAAGATCGAACCATAAGCGAGGGTACAGCCGAACATTGCTATCAAGATAACCGCGAATATCGACGAGAAACGGGTTCCGTTCACTGGAAATCCCAGTTCCTAATGTCAGTGAAATGGCCGGTCACTGCGGCGGCGGCTGCCATCATTGGGCTGACCAAGTGCGTTCGCCCGCCGCGCCCCTGGCGCCCTTCAAAATTGCGATTGCTGGTCGAGGCGCAGCGCTCGCCCGGGTTCAGGGTGTCGGGATTCATCCCCAGGCACATTGAGCATCCTGACTCGCGCCACTCAAAGCCTGCTTCCTGAAAAATCTTATTCAAGCCTTCCTGCTCAGCCACCTGCTTGATCCGCTGCGAACCAGGAACAACCATTGCCCGGACTCCGGGCGCCACCTTATGTCCCTTAGCGACCTTCGCGGCGGCGCGCAAGTCTTCGATCCGCGAATTGGTGCAGGACCCGATGAACACGCGTTCTACTGTGATCTGCTCCATGGGCGTGCCGGGCTGAAGCCCCATGTACTCCAGCATGCGCTCAGCATTCGCACGGTCAGAGCCATTGGCGGGCAGATCGGGAACACGAGCGGTGATAGGAACAACCATTCCAGGGCTGGTTCCCCAGGTGACGAAGGGGGCGAGATCGGCAGCGTTAATTTCGACAACCGTGTCGTACTTCGCGCCGGGATCGCTTGGGAGGGTGCGCCAGCGCGCGACCGCCTCGTCCCAATCCTTCCCTTGCGGCGCAAACCTTCGGCCTTTCACGTACGCGAATGTCGTCTCGTCGGGTGCAATCATGCCGGCGCGGGCGCCCGCTTCGATGCTCATGTTGCAGAGCGTCATGCGGCCTTCCATAGAAAGCGCGCGTACGGCTTCGCCGCCGTATTCAATTACATGACCGGTGGCGCCATCTGTGCCGATGCGGCCAATGATTCCCAAGGCGAGATCTTTCGCAGAAACACCCTCTCCTAGTTTGCCGTTGACCTGGATCAGCATGGTTTTCGGCTTGCGCTGCGGCAGGCACTGCGTGGCAAGCACATGTTCGACTTCCGAGGTCCCGATGCCAAACGCTAACGCGCCGAATGCGCCGTGGGTGCTGGTGTGACTGTCACCGCACACGATAATCATCCCCGGCTGCGTGAATCCGAGCTCCGGGCCGATGACGTGGACGATGCCCTGCTCCGGCGAGTCCGTGTCGAACAGGCGGACGCCGAACTCGCGGCAATTTTTCTGCAGGGTCTCGATCTGCTTGCGGGCGATGGGATCGAGAATCGGTGTGCCCCGGGGCTCCGTCGGAATGTTGTGATCCACCGTTGAGATAGTGCGCTCGGGCGCCCGAACCTTGCGACCGGCGGCGCGGAGGCCGTCGAAGGCCTGCGGTGAAGTGACTTCGTGCACGAGGTGCAGGTCAACGTAAAGTAGCGGCGCCTGTCCCGAGGGCGCGGTAACGACGTGGTTGTCCCAGACTTTTTCGAAGAGTGTGCGTGACATGGATAAACCATTATTTTAGCAATTTGGAAGCCTGCTGGGTGGGGGCGGCTGCGGCTGACGCCACGTAAAGCCTCACCACAGGGGGCACAGATTTACGCAGAGGAACGCCACAGAAAACACCTTGAGCTATCAAAAGAATCTTATGGGTTCATCCGATCGTCAAGGTTTTCCTCGGCGAGTCTTCCTCCGTGGAACTCCGTGCCCTCTGTGGTGAAGGTTTTGATCTTGGCCTGCTCCAAAGAGTAAAAACCCAGCATGAAAACGACCCCAGCCAGCGGCACGAGGAATCCGAAACGGAGGCCCCCGGCAACAGTAGAGACGGTTCCGACCATCAGCGGCATCAGCGCACCACCGACGTTGCCGCTGCCGAACACAGCGCCACTTACCCGACGTGATGCCTTCCCAAACCAGCTTGCGAGAAGAGAGACGCTGATGGGATAGATGGAAGCCAGGCCCACGCCCGCGAGAAGCGATCCTATCGCGATGAGGGTGGTTCCCCGAGCCACGACCAGCGCGACTCCGCCGAGCAAGGCAAGAAACAAGCCGATCCTGGCAACAGAGGTCTCACGCGTGAATTTGAGCGCGAGCGGCGCCAAGGCGCGGCCGGCCAGCAGTGCCCCCCAGAAGAACGCCGGCATACGGGTGGCAAACGAATGGTCGGCGGGCGCTACACGGCGCGCGTACATCGCGACCCAGTTCCCAAAACACGTTTCCGAACCAACGTAGACGAAGAACAACCCGCAGATCACGGGCAGAATGCGAATCTGCCAGATGTTTTGGACTTTTCCGGCGGACTCCGACTCCTCGATGTGGGTGTCAGGAACAAATCGGGTGAGCGCCAGCGCCCCGAGAAGGACCACCAGCGAGGCAGCAGTGCCGAAGAAGAACAGCCTGGGCTGATGCGCCCGCAACGCGAGATCCACCAGGAACGGCGAACCCATTGCGCCGATCCCCCAAACCGCGTTAATCACGCTGAGCGCCGCTGCGCTACGCCGGGGGTTGATTTCCGCGGTGCGCAGATTACCGGCGGGGGTGGTAATTCCGTAGCCAATGCCGAAAATGCAAATGCAAGCGAGGCCCCACAGCCACGGACCGAACGCCAGCAAAGCGACGCCAAGTGGCATCAGGGCCAGGCCGATGATCAGAGTCTTGCGATAGCCGAGGCGCTGTACAGACAAGGACGAGAGCAGCATGCCGAAAAGAGAACTGAAGAATTCAGCAAAGATCAATGATCCGGATTGCGTGTCGTTGAGTGACCAGCGTACCGAGAGACTCGGCAGCATTGGCCCCAGGAAGGTCATAACGACTCCGGTCAGCAGGAAATCGATGTGCAGAAGAACCGTACCGGTGGTCGTGATAGGAAATTTTCCTCTTCGCGGTGGGCCAGAATTCATGATTTATGATGAGTGTAAATTAGCGGCAAGCATTGAGCCGCGAGCAGCGGGCAGGCCTTCGAGAAGGCAGCCTGCTTCTGCTCTCCGCTTCCTGCTCGCCGCTCACTGCCACATGCTCAATGGCAAACGCATTGCCGTCGTTATGCCCGCGTACAACGCGGAGAAGACACTGCAGACGACAGTTCGCGAATTGCCTGAGACCGTTGATATTCGCATTCTGGTGGATGATCACAGTTCTGACCGGACCGTGGAAGTTGCGCGGGAACTTGGCCTGGTTCACTTTGTACACGATCGCAACTACGGTTACGGACGGAATCAGCAGACTTGCTATACGGAAGCTCTGGCGGAAGGCGCGGACGTAGTCATCATGCTGCACCCTGATTATCAGTACACGCCGCTGTTGGTTACGGCGATGGCGAGCATGGTGGCGTACGGGATTTATGACGTCGTGCTGGGATCCAGGATCATTGGTGGGCAAGCGCTGCGTGGCGGCATGCCGCTCTACAAGTACGTTTTCAATCGCATGCTGACTGCATTCGAGAATCTATTCCTCGGCATTAAGGTCTCCGAATATCACACTGGATATCGAGCGTTCAGCCGCGAGGTGCTCACGAAGCTTCCGCTACTGGAGAATTCGGATGACTTCGTTTTCGACAATCAGATGCTGGCACAGTGCGCGTTCTTTGGTTTCCGCATCGGCGAGGTTTCCTGCCCAACCAAGTATTTCCCGGAAGCGTCCTCGATCAATTTTCGGCGCAGCGTGACCTACGGCTTGGGAGTCCTCGCCACCACCATTCAATTCGCGTTGCAGAAATGGGGCCTAGGCAAGTCGAAGATCTTTGCCGTCGACGGCAAGAAATTAGAAATCGGCAAGTCGTACTACTACTCGCGTGGGCTTGCCGATACCCAGCAAGACATACCAACTTGAACTCCAACCAGTCACCAGAATCCGAACTGACATGGTCAAGAGCAGGTTTTCTTTGCCTGCTCACCGCTGGTGCAGTGCTTGTTCACGGCTACCACCCGTTCGTGGAAGACGCTGAAATCTATGTCCCCGGGATCAAGAAGCTGCTAAACCCGCAGCTCTATCCGAGCAATCAAGGGTTTTTCGCATCGCACGCGAGCATGACGTTGTATCCCAATCTGATTGCCTGGTCTGTGCGAATCACCCATCTTCCCCTGGAATGGGTCTTGTTGATCTGGTTCTTCGCCAGCATTTTTGTGCTCCTCGCCGGCTGCTGGAAACTCGGCAGCATATGCTTCCACTCTCCGCGAGCCGCATGGGGCGGCTCGGTACTGGTCGCGAGCCTGCTCACCATTCCGGTGGCGGGCACCGCTCTTTACATCATGGATCAGTACCTGAATCCACGCTCGTTTTCGACCGCAACGGCGGCTTGGATCGTAGCCTCGGCACTGGAGCAGAAATATTTTCGCGCGACACTGTGGGTGGTGCTGACCGCGCTTGTTCATCCGTTGATGGCGGTCTTCAGCTTGGGATTCATTCTGCTGATGGCGATCGAGAAAGGGATTCGGGTCTCAGCAAAATCCTCCGGCATTCTGGCGGCGGCGATGCTGTTCCCTCCTGTAACGCCTGCGTACCTTCGCGCGCTCGATTCGCGCTCGTACTTCTTCATTTTGCGGTGGCAATGGTTCGAGTGGCTAGGCATTTTCGGACCGATTGCGATCTTGTGGGTATTTAAGTCCTGGGCTCAACGACGCGAATTGGACGCCTTGCGGCAACTCTGCCTGGTGAGCATTGTTTTTTGCTTCTTGTGCCTGGCGGCAGCGTTGGTTGTCACGATCCCAGCGCCGCTGATGCGTTTTGTCGAATTACAGCCTATGCGCGGGTTGCTGCTGGTTTATGTCTTCTTGTTTGTGGCTGGCGGCGGATTGCTGGCCGAGTACGTCTTGAAAGCCAAGGTGTGGCGATGGCTCGTGCTGTTCCTTCCTATCGGGGCAGGTATGTTTTATGCACAACGCCAACTCTTCTTCGCGACGCACATGCTCGAACTCCCGGGGCGACAGCCTGAAAACGGATGGGTCCAGACGTTCTTGTGGATCAGGGACAATACGCCCACGAATGCGTATTTTGCCTTGGATCCTGATCACATGCGGATGCCCGGAGAGGACCAGCACGGCTTTCGTGCCGTCGCAGAGCGCTCGATGTTAGCCGACAACGTCAAGGACAGTGGCGCCGTCACCATGTTTCCTGCCTTGGCCGGAACCTGGCAGGAACAGGTCGACGCCCAGCGGGGTTGGAAAGAGTTCAGGCTGCCGGATTTTGAGAAACTTCGAGATCGTTTTGGCGTGAACTGGTTTGTGCTCCAGAAAATGCAAACCGCAGGCATGGATTGCCCGGAGGAGAACTCGGGGCTGTATGTCTGCCGTGTACCAGAGAGCGCGAAGCCCGTGGAACAGTAGAATAAGATCTTGCGAAGTGCCCAGATATCGTTTAGGTGACGTTGCATGAAATTGGTACGACCGATTGCCATCGCAGTCCTGATTGTCGGTGCTTTCTTTTACTTCACGACCTATCGCTCGGGAACCTTCCGGCTGGTGAACTCGCCTGCGCCGAAGGTGGAGATCACCGAGGCTGCCAGTAACGAACCACTCGATGGCGAAGAGCAGAACAACATTTCTGTTTATCGCAAGAACATCGGATCGGTTGTGAACATTACCTCGCGCGCGGTCACCCTGGACTTCTTCTACGGCTTGGTGCCCCAGGAAGGACAGGGTTCTGGATTCATCATTGACCACGATGGCCACATTCTGACTAATTACCACGTGATTGCGGATGCGCGACAGATTGAGGTCACCCTACACAATCGCAAAAAGTATCGAGCTTCCGTGGTGGGAACTGATCGGTCGCATGACCTTGCGATCATCCAGATTAAGGCTGCTGATTTAAATCCCATGGTGATGGGCGATTCCCGCAACCTACAGGTGGGGCAGAAGGTCTATGCCATCGGCAATCCGTTCGGGTTGGCAGGAACCCTGACCAGCGGAATTGTCAGTTCCATCCGCCAGGTCCAGGAACCCGATGGCGTCACCATTGACGAGGCTATCCAGACGGATGCAGCCATCAATCCGGGAAATTCCGGCGGGCCATTGCTGAATTCGCATGGCGAGGTCATCGGCATTAACACAATGATTGCGTCCAACGTTGGCCAGAACGCCGGCATCGGGTTTGCGATCCCTGTTAATACTGCGAAGGCCGTTTTGAATGATCTGTTGACGCTGGGACGTGTACGCCGGCCGGCCTTGGGTGTGGTGACGATTCCCATCAGCCCGGATATCGCCGATCAATTAGGCCTGGCGGCGGACTACGGCTTGCTGGTTGTGCAGGTTCTGCCCGGTGGGGCGGCCGCGCGTGCCGGACTTAAAGGCGGAACCGAGCGGGCCTACCTGGGAAACATCCCGATCACCATTGGCGGCGACCTGATCGTGGGAATTGACGGCCAAGATGTGCAGGACCAGCAGGAACTGTCGCACATCATGAATAGCCACCGCGCGGGGGATACCGTGAAAATCACGATTTATCGCGGTAAGCGCAAGATGGATGTCCAGGTTACGCTGGGAGAAGCCCGGCAGCAGGTGTAAAGAATTGAATCATTGAATCATTGTGGGATTGCATCATTTAAACCACCAATGGTTGGAGGCTCGTGGTGTTCAATGATTCAATGATCCGGTGATTCAATCGTCTTATGATTTGACACCGCCGTTGAATCATTGAATCATTGAGCGACTGAATCCCTGGAACAAGGGCTCGCGTCGTTGATGGTTTTCAATGCTTCAATGATCCGATGATTCAATGATTCAATAACCTTCAATCATGCTGAAAGCGATTTCCACCTACATCTACGTCAAAGAGCGGCTGCACCCAGGGCTGCTGGACAAGCTTGTCAGCGGAGGGGCGCAAGCAATCGAGATTTTTGGCGCCCGGCAGCATGTCGATTACGCCAACCGCAAGCAGCATGTTCGCGAGCTTGCCGACTGGTTCCGCACCAGCGGCGTCCCCTTACATTCGGTGCATGCGCCACTTTACGCCGACTACGAATGGGGTCGCACGGGATCGCCGCCCATCAACATTGCGTCGACCGACCGTGCGGCGCGAATCGAGGCCATGGACGAAATTAAGCGCGCCATTGAACTCGCCGAGCAGATCCCGTTCCGATTCCTAATCCAGCACATTGGACTGCCCAACGAAAGTTACAACGAGCGCAAGTTTGAGGCGGCCATGACATCGGTGGAGCATCTGCGGGCATTCGCCAAGCCGCTGGGCGTGCGAGTGCTGGTGGAGAATATTCCGAATGAGCTCTCCACGCCGGACCGGTTGATTGAGTTCATTCGCACCACCCATTTCGACGACGTGGGGGTGTGCTTCGATACCGGCCATGCCCACATGATGGGCAGCGTGCCGGAAGCTTTCGAATCGCTGAAGGGTCACATTCACTCGACGCACGTCCACGACAACACCAAGGACCGCGATTCCCATCTGTGGCCGGGTGCGGGCACGATCAACTGGAAGGAAGCCCTGGAATTGCTGAGTACTGCGCCGCATCGTCCTCCGCTGCTGCTGGAGATCGAGGGAGACGAGAAGGTCAATCCTGTAGAGAAGATCAACGAGATTTTCGGACAGCTAGTGTCAGCTTAACGGCTGCAAAGAAATCACCGCCGAGATCGCAGAGTTCGCAGAGGTCCTGAACGTTTCTCGGCGAGCTCGGCGTTCTCGGCGGTGAAATGGTTTAGGAATGAATTCTCCCATCACAACCATTTCTGAAATTGGCGAGCACGATGGCCAGACGGTCACCGTTCGCGGATGGCTTTATAACCTGCGCGAGAGCGGGAAGCTCCTGTTCCCTATATTTCGCGACGGCAGCGGCGTGATTCAGGGCGTGGTGCCGAAGAATGCTGTGCCGCCCGAAGTCTTCGATGCGATCAAGGGCTTGACGCAGGAGTCCAGCGTCATTGTTGAAGGCAAGGTGCGGGCCGACAAGCGGGCGCCGGGCGGGTTCGAACTCGATGTGTCGAACGTGCAGGTGCTGCAGCGCGTCCCGGAAGACGACCCATTTCCGATCTCGCTGAAGGAACATGGCGTTGACTTCCTAATGGACCACCGCCACCTGTGGGTGCGAACCCCGAGGCAGGCCGCGATCCTGCGAGTGCGCGCAGAAATCATCAAAGCGGCTCGTGATTATTTCGACGATCGTGGGTTCACGCTGACGGATCCTCCCATTCTGACGCCTGCGGCGTGCGAAGGTACGACCACTCTTTTCCCCGTCGATTATTTTGACGAGAAGGCTTATCTCACGCAGTCTGGACAGCTCTATATCGAAGCTACAGCGATGGCGCTGGGCAAGGTTTATTCCTTCGGACCCACGTTCCGCGCGGAGAAATCCAAAACGCGCCGCCATCTGACCGAGTTCTGGATGGTCGAACCGGAAGTCGCATATGCGACTCTGGACGATCTGATGGATCTCGCCGAGGGACTGATCAGCTTTCTGGTGCAGCGGTGCCTGGAGAAGCGCCGCGCGGATCTGCAGACGATTGGCCGAGACGTCAGCAAGCTGGAGAATGTGAAGCCTCCGTTTCCGCGGATCACCTACGACGATGCGGTCAAGATCCTGCAGGAGGGACACGCGAAGGGTGCAGTCGAAGCGAAATTCGAGTGGGGCGGCGACTTCGGATCTCCAGACGAAACCTACATTTCGTCGCAATTCGACAAGCCGGTGATGGTGAATCGGTACCCGGCCCAGATCAAAGCGTTCTACATGGAGCCCGACCCACAGCGGCCCGAGCTGGCATTGTGCGTGGATGTGCTGGCGCCGGAAGGTTACGGCGAAATCATCGGCGGCTCGCAGCGCATGGCGTCGCACGAACTCCTGCTCAAGCGCATTCACGAGCACGGACTGCCGGAAGAGGCGTTCAAGTGGTATTTGGATCTACGCAAGTATGGCGGCGTTCCCCACGGAGGGTTTGGCATGGGAATCGAACGCGCCGTGGCGTGGATCTGCGGCCTGGAACACGTGCGGGAGACGATTCCATTTGCGAGGACGCTGCATAGGCTTTATCCGTAGTGCGAAGAACGAGGAATTGAATCATTGAGTCATCGGATCATTGAATCATTGCAAACCACAGGTGAGGCTTTCACAGGTGCAGGCTTTCTTGGGTTTCAATGATTCAATCCCTCAATGATTCAATGATTCAATAATGACGATTCCTGACACCAGCATTGCTCCCAAAAAGATTCGCGTGATTGGCGTGCCCCTCGATCTCGGCCAGTCGCGGCGCGGGGTGGACATGGGTCCTTCCGCCGTCCGTGTCGCCGGTCTTGAAGCACGGCTCGAAGAACTCGGCCACGTCGTCGAGGATGCCGGCAACGTAGCCGTCGCAATCGCCGAACAGAAGAAGACCGGCGATCCCCACGCCAAGTATCTGAAGGAAATCACCGCGACCTGCACCAAGGAGGCGGATCTCGTCCTAAAGACGCTCGAAGCAGGTAAAGTGCCGTTGGTCCTGGGTGGAGATCATTCAGTCGGAGCGGGAACTGTTAGCGGCGTTGCAGAGTTCTATCGCCGCCAAGGGCAGAAGATCGGCTTGATCTGGATTGATGCGCATACGGACATCAATACGCCTGACAGTTCGCCGAGCGGTAACGTGCATGGCATGCCGCTAGGCGCGCTGATGGGACTCGGGCCTGCGGATCTTGGCAATATTTATGGGTTCTCGCCTAAAGTGGCTCCCGAGAACTGCGTACTGGTCGGGGTGCGCGACATTGACGCCATTGAGAAAGAGAATGTCCGTCGCGCTGGAATTGGTGTTCTCACCATGCGTGATATCGACGAGCGCGGCATGCGCACGGTAATGGAAGAAGCGTTGCGCATGGCTGGGAAAGGGACTGCCGGTTATCATGTGTCGCTCGACATGGATTGGGTCGATCCCGAAGATGCTCCTGGCGTCGGCACACCGGTTCGCGGGGGCGCCACCTATCGCGAGGCGCACCTCGCAATGGAAATCATCGCCGACCACGGCCGCATGCTCAGCTTCGAGATCGTCGAGGTAAATCCCGTCATTGACGAGCATAATCGCACGGCGGAACTGGCCGTGGAACTAGCGCTGTCCGCGTTCGGAAAGAAGATCCTGTAAAGCATTGCACCGCCGAGATCGCAGAGTACGCCGAGACAACGCCAACATCTACTCTGTGATACAAAATCTCTAACCCGCCAGATACCCGTAAGTGGTTTCGCCCTGCTTTCTCGGCGATCTCTGCGTGCTCTGCGGTTAAACGGTTTTCATGCTTCGTCCCGACTACAAGCAATTTGCTCGGCTGGCCGAGGAATCCACGCTCGTGCCCGTGGTGAAGTCCGTCATGGCAGACCTGCTGACGCCAGTGTCCGCATTTTTGGCAATTTCGCGCGGCGAGCAAGATGCGTTCTTGCTGGAGTCAGTCGAGCGCGGGGAACAGATTGGACGCTACACATTTCTCGGCGCACGGCCTTACTTGCAACTGCGCTCCTCGGGCGGGAAGATATCGATTGAACGGGGCCGCAAGAGCGAAAAACGCAGCGGCAGCATTTTTCAGGTCGCGAAAGAACTCCTGCAAGAGCACAAGCCGGCGCACATTCCAGGGTTGCCGCCGTTTTTGTCAGGAGCGGTAGGTTTCTGTTCGTACGACATCGTTCGCCAACTGGAGAACATTGGCGACGATACGAAAGACGACCTGCACCTGCCCGATTGCACGCTGATGTTCTTCAACCGCCTGCTGGCGTTCGATCACCTCCGCCATCAAATCCACATCATCGCCGCTGCTGATGTTCGCACTGAGAGCCCTCGCAAGGCGTACGATCGCGCCCTCGCCGACATCGCCGCGATCGAGAAAAAGCTGGCGGCCATCCGTCCCGGGCAGTGGCAGCGCGCCAACGGCAAACCAAAAGGCAAGCTCAAGGTCGACGCCAACATGCGGCAGAAGGACTATGAAGCGTCCGTCCGCAGCGGGAAGGAATACATCGCGGCAGGCGACATCTTCCAGGTCGTGCTCTCGCAACGCCTGACCTTCACGCCTGACGTGCCGCCATTCGATATTTACCGTTCGCTGCGCGCCGTGAATCCGTCGCCCTACATGTATTTCTTCAAGATGGGCGACACGCACATCATTGGCTCGTCGCCGGAGATGCTGGTCCGCGTCACCGGGCGCAAGCTCGAATACCGGCCGATTGCCGGCACGCATCCTCGCGGCAAAGACGAAGCCGAAGATCGCCAACTCGAAGAGAAAATGCTTGGCGATGAGAAGGAACGTGCCGAGCACGTCATGCTCGTGGATCTCGGGCGCAATGATCTTGGCCGGGTCAGCGAGTACGGGTCGGTCGAAGTGAAAGATCTGATGTACGTGGAACGTTACTCGCACGTGATGCATATCGTCTCCGCGCTCGAAGGGAAGTTGCGACCGGAGCTTCATGCTTTGGACGCATTCGCCGCGTGCTTCCCCGCAGGCACTTTAAGCGGAGCGCCGAAGGTACGGGCTATGCAGATCATCGAAGAGCTCGAACCCACGCGCCGCGCGATCTACGGCGGGTCCGTGCTTTACGCAGATTTCGCCGGGAATCTGGATTCGTGCATTGCGATCCGCACCATGCTGATGAAGGGCAAAAAGGCGTACCTGCAGGCGGGAGCTGGTATTGTTGCGGATTCCGACCCGGCTACCGAATACCAGGAATCAATGAACAAGGCTGGTGCGGTGCTGAGAGCTGTAGAGGGAGCGAGAGGAAGCCGGTAATTGCTAGACCGACTGTTCTCGCTTACCAGTACAGATCCTGCAAAATGGCCGCGCAAAACTTAGCGGTGGCCGTCCACTCGTTCGGTGTTCTCTTCATCATGTTGCTGGGGCGAAGTCTTAGCTGCTCTATATAGCCCCTCGACGTAGTGGACATACTCGACGTAGGCGCGAACGTATTCTCTGCCGGCAGCAACGTCATCCGTGGGGAATTTCCGCTTCTCAGCCGCCTTCTTGAATTGTTTCTGGACGCCATCGTTCACGGCTGTTTCCATTAATTTGAGCAACGGTCCCAGCGAGTCTTGATCGAGAGCGCGGTCCGCAGCAGGAATCGCGGGTCCCAAGTCACGCCCTGCGGGCTTCAACCCCGTATACGGCGCTCCTTCGCCTGCGCGATGCAGTCGGACCAAAGTTTCGAAGAAGTACTGATCTGCCAATTCCCTCGAGTCGGTGGACAATTTTCGGACAGCCAGTGTCTTTCGGAACGCCTGTCGCACTTCCGGCTCATCATTGGGTTTCACCCAGATTAGGACCAGATTCACATCGGCGCTGGCCAATGCATTCTGTGCCGCCTTCACTACCGGACCGTCTACACCATCGCAATGGGCAGAGGCTAACGTTGGGGTAACAGACAAGACTGCCAAGACAAACATTGAAGCAATAACTCTCAGTAAACCTTTGTTCGTGCCCACAAGGCACCTCCTCTCCAGATCCGCAATCAACCGACAGAAATCGACTCACATATTCGGCTTTTTGTATTTTTGGCCTCGGTTGCGCCTGCTCATACTGACAAGAAGCGAGAAGCGTGGCAGTGACCCGGGTCACGCGTCGGCAAATACTAAAACTTCTGGCGTTTTTCTGGGTGATTCGAAGCAGAGGCAGAATGAGCACGCAGGCGACGGAGCGACTTGAGAAAATGGCGGCCGGTCGGATTGCTACATCGCCATGAAGTTGGCGATCAGCTTTTTCCCCTCTCCGGTCAGGACGCTCTCTGGGTGAAACTGAACCCCTTCCACTGGGCAGTTTCTGTGCCGCAAGCCCATGATGGTTTTTGTGCCATCGGACTCGGTGGTCCAGGCGCTGACTTCGAGATCGGAAGGCAGGGTTTTCTCTTCCACGATGAGGGAGTGATAGCGCGTGGCAGTGAAGGGAGATTTCAGGTTATTGAAGACTGTCTTACCGTCGTGCGTGACCTGGCTGGTTTTTCCGTGCATCAGGTGAGGGGCGCGGATCACCTTCCCACCAAACGCCGCACCAAGGGCCTGATGTCCCAGGCAGACGCCCAAAATCGGCAATTTTCCGCTGAAATGCCGAAATAGCTCCATGCTGATGCCGGCTTCCTGGGGAGTACAAGGGCCGGGGGAAATAAGAATACGCTCGGGATGCATAGCCTCGACTTCTCCGACCGTGATCTGGTCGTTACGGCGGACCACGATGTCAGCCCCAAGCTCCCCCAAGTATTGGACGAGGTTGTAGGTAAACGAGTCGTAGTTGTCGAGGACAAAAACCATGGCTTTCACATCAGGTTACAACAAGTTCGGGTGAACTTGTCCGCTGCTCTGGCTTGCAGAGAAGATAGCTGCGGCTCAAGGCCGTTCCCAACGGCCTGACTCGGCGGAGCGGAACGCCGCCTCAATCACCGCCATGTTCTTTATGCCATCGTTCACTGGAACCGGCACCTCGTGGTTTTCCCGAATTGCGCGCGAGAATAAGTCGCCTTGCAGGGTGTACTGATCGCATACCGGGAATGTCTCGGTGCTGATGGTTTTTCCGGAGAGGTCGCCACCATCGTCGATGAAAATCCGGCATGGGCGATCGTTGGGCGCATTGAAAGGAATCTCAATTTCGATGCGGCCTTTGGTCCCGACGAGGTTCATTCGCTGATAGGGCACAAGCTGCGTGCTGCATGTGAAAATCGCGTGGCCTGAAGGGAAGTCAAGAATCACCGACGTCAATCGATCGACCTTCATCTCTGGATCGCGCTCGATGAGTGAAACCACTCGGGTTGGTTCTTCTTCGTAAATGAGCCGTGAAGTCGTAATCGGATAGCAGCCGATGTCAAGCAGGCCGCCGCCGCCGATATCCGGATTGTTTCGGATGTTGGCCGCATCGCGATTGAAGTAGCTGAAGTAGCCTGTGATCGAACGCAGTTGCCCGATGCGGCCGGAGCGCACCAGTTCGCGCGCGCGCAGCCACTGCGGATGCGTCCGCACCATGAACGCTTCGCCGATTTTCATGCCGGTCTTTTCTTGCACGCGCTGGAGTTCACGTGCTTCGGCAACAGTCACACTCAAGGGCTTTTCGCAAAGCACGTGCTTGCCGGCTTCCGCGGCCTTGATCGACCAGGGCACGTGCATGTGGTTGGGCATCGGGTTGTAGATTGCCTCAATCTCCGGATCGCGCAACAGTTCTTCGTACGAACCATAAGCTTTGGGAATTCCCATTGCGCGCGCGGCCTCCTCGGCCTTTTTACGGTCACGAGAGGCGATGGCGCGAATGTCGCACCACTCGCTCTTCTGCATGGCTGGGACCGCAAGCTTCAACGCAAACTGCGAAGTGCTGAGAACTCCCCAACGAACTTTATTCGGCATACGTTCCTCTCGGACAATTATTGCGTTGACTATGATAAATGCGAATTTCAGGCAATGTTTGGGCGCGACAAGCCGCGAAAAAAGATTCAACCGACGTTGGTCGAACGTACGGCTGCAGCTTGTGCGCCAGCGCTGGCGGGTGCTGTCAGGGTCATCTTCATTCCATGTTTCGGCCGTAGAGTGAAGCTGGGTACCGGAATGACGGGGTGATCAGGAACCATGCGAAGCTGAAAGCGTTGCGCCATGGTGGCCAGGAGCAGCGTGGTCTCCATCATGGCAAACATATTTCCGACGCACTGCCTCGGCCCCCCGCCAAAGGGGAAATAAACAAAACGGGGCAGCTTCTGCATCGCCGGATCCAGCCAGCGGTCCGGATTGAACTTCTCCGGATCTGGAAAATACTTCGGATTACGATGCATGATCCACTGGCTCATCACGATGTTGGCGCCGGCCGGAATCTTGTACCCGCGCAATTCGAAATCTTCAATCGCGGTGCGTGCCAGGCTCCATGCGGGCGGATACAAACGCATCGACTCCTTGATCACGCGGTCGGTATACGCGAGTGCGGACAAATCCGCGAATTCGAGAGATCGTCCTCCTAATACCCTATGCAATTCCGCATGAAGTTTTTGTTCGATCTCCGGATGCTCCGATAGCAAATACCAGGTCCAGGAAAGCGCCAGGGCCGTAGTCTCATGTCCGGCCAGCAAAAATGTCAGCACCTCGTCGCGCAGCTGCTTGTCCGACATTCCGCTGCCGTCATCGTCGCGCACATTCATCAGCATGGAGAGCAGGTCACCCGAGTCGGCGCTACTAGCTCGCCGGGCAGCGATGATGTCATACACCGTTTGTTCAAGCTGTCCAACCGCATGGCGAAGGGCAATCATCGAGGGGGTTGGCAGGTACCGCGCTATGGGCGGCAGCAGCATGCGCGCTCCCGTGGCGTTGTGCATCAGAAGATTCATTGCCGAAGAAATGATGTCGGTTTTCTCCGCCTCCACATTGAAGAGGCAGCGAACCACGACGCGCAGCGTGAGTTGCATCATGTCCTGATGAATGTCGCGGGTCTCGCCCGGTCGCCACGACTGCAGCATCTCCTCGGTATAGGCTGTCATCACGCGCGCATAAGAAGCCACTCTCTCACGATGAAACGCCGGCTGCGACAGTCGCCGCTGGCGCAGCCAGGAGTCTCCTTCATTCGTCAGCAAACCCTTCCCGAAGAACCAGCGGCTATTCTGGACGACGCGGTCTTTTAGAAAATTTTGCGAATTACGAATCAGCACCCACTCAATCAGGTCAGGGTCATTAAGGAAATAGACATGGAGCCAGATAGCGCGGTAATAGAAAACGTCGCCAAACATCTGCGACCAGCGCAGGAAGGTTTGCAGCGAGTCGCTGCTGGCGAGCGGCATGTTGCCAATCAAGAAATGCGGTTTCGGGCCGGGCGGACGTCGCATGCAGGATAGTGATGTTGAACTGTCGAGTCTACCGCGAAACCGGCGCTGAAACGGGCTGGGAAGATGGTTTTCGGTTTCCAGAACAGATTGACGGAAGCAAGTTCGAGGGTCAAACTAAATCCCGTGTTCATGAAAACGCTCTCACGATCGCTTTTATTCGCTGCAATGTTTTCGCCCTTCGTCCTGACGACGGCTTCTGCGGCCCAAACTGCTGACCCAGCGTGGCTGCGTTACGAAGGCCTCAAGAAATCGGCGACTGGTACTCCGAACCTGATTGCGATTGTCGGGCGCAGTCCCGTGCTTTTCAGTGCTGGGCAGGAGTTGGTTCGCGCGCTGGGCACCCGTCCAGCTCAACACGGCCGCGCCACATCTCTGCCGGCCAAAGATGCTTTCTTCCTTGGCACGCTGAAAGACGTGCGACCATATTTTCCCACCCTGAAGCCTTCGCATCCTCTCGGCCCAGACGGGTTCTGGCTCAAGACGGTGCAGCGGAATGGGCGCAAGTACTGGCTGATCGCCGGAGCGAATGACCGCGGAGTTCTGTACGGAACGTTCACACTGCTGAGAAGGCTTGTCCAGAAGCAGGATGTCTCATCCCTGGACGTGATGGAGAGCCCCTCCGCCCCAATCCGCTGGGCCAGCGAATGGGACAACCTCGACGGCAGTATCGAACGAGGCTATGCAGGTCGATCCATCTTTTTCGATGGAGGCAAGGTTCGCACTGACCTTACACGCGTTAGTGAATACGCACGGCTATTGGCGTCCGTTGGGATCGACGCCTGCTCCATTAATAACGTGAATGCCGATCCCAGGATTTTGGGCGCCGACTTCCTTCCGCAGCTTGCCCGAGTAGCGGAGACGTTTCGCCCCTGGGGGGTTCGGCTGGCGATTTCGGTGGATCTAAGTGCTCCGAAAAGCGTGGGCGGTCTGAGCACCTTCGACCCGCTTGATCCGCGAGTCGCGGCGTGGTGGAAGAAGACGGTGGATGGAATTTATTCGCAAATTCCCGATTTCGCGGGCTTCGTGATCAAGGCTGACTCCGAAGGGCGATCGGGGCCTTCGCAGTACGGACGCAATGCAGCCGACGCCGCCAATGTAATTGCCCGCGCGCTGAAGCGGCACGGCGGGATCATGCTCTACCGCGCGTTCGTCTATAACCATCATCTTAACTGGAACGATCCCAAGGCAGACCGCGCCCGCGCTGCATATGACTACTTCTATCCGCTCGACGGCAAATTCGAAGATAACGTTGTCGTGCAAATCAAGCACGGTCCCATCGATTTTCAGGTGCGAGAGCCGGCGTCGCCGCTGTTTGGCGCAATGAAGCAGACAAGCGAAGCCATCGAGCTGCAGATCACGCAGGAATACTTTGGCCAGCAACGGCACCTCGTCTTCCTACTGCCAATGTGGAAGGAGACCACGCTCGACTTCGACATGCACGTGAAGGGCGTGACGCCGGTGAAAGATATTGTGTCAGGAAAAGTTTGGGGGCGAAACCTTGGCGGTTACAACGCCGTGGTCAATGTCGGTCTCGATCAGTACTGGCTGGGCCATCCGCTCGCGATGGCCAATCTGTACGGCTATGGGCGTCTGGCATGGAATCCCGACTTGAGTGCGGCGCAGATCGCCAAGGAATGGACGGAACTGACATTCGACACAAACCCCAAAGTCGTTGACACCATCATGCGCATGTTGCTCCCGTCCTGGCGCATGTACGAGAACTACACCGGCCCGCTCGGGTTGCAGACTCTCACCGATATCACCGGTCCGCATTATGGTCCGAATATAGAATCCTCCGAAAACAACGGCTGGGGGCAATGGCACCGCGCCGATGCCAAGGGAGTTGGCATGGATCGCACGATCGCCACCGGAACCGGCTACATCGGGCAGTATTCGCCGGAGGTGCAGAAAGCCTATGAACCGGTCGACAAGTGTCCGGATGACCTGCTGCTGTTCATGCATCACGTGCCGTACACGTTTGTACTGCATTCCGGGAAGACGGTAATCCAGTATCTCTACGACTCACACTATTCGGGCGCCGAAGAGGCAGCGACCCTGGTAAAGGAGTGGACATCGCTTCACGGCCTAATCGATGACGCGCGCTATTCCGAAGTGCTGAAGCGCCAGCAATACCAGGCGGGACATGCGATCGTGTGGCGCGATGCCGTAGTTAATTATTTTCATAAAGTGTCGGGTATTGAAGACGCGCAACACCGAGTGGGACACGATCCGGACCGCATCGAAGCCGAAGATATGCAGCTTTCCGGCTACACGCCCGTGGACGTTACGCCGTGGGAGACCGCGTCCGGCGGGAAAGCCGTCGCTTGCAACCGCCAGAGTTCGTGTTCAGCGAGTGTCAAATTTGATCGTGAGGCCGGAAGTTACAAGATCTCGATTCAGTACTTCGATCAGAACAAAGGCGTATCGCATTACGAACTGCTGGTTGACGATACAGTCAAAGACTCGTGGGCGGCCGATGACCATTTGCCATCCGACAAGATGAACGGCCACACCTCGACGCGCCACATCATAGTCGGAGTTGAACTGAAACCTGGAAGCAACATCAAGATCATTGGTAATCCAGATGGGGACGAACCCGCACCGCTGGACTATGTGGAACTTACTCGCGAACGACAGTAATCACCGGAATCTGCGCAGCGATTGACGAACCCTGGTCTACGCTCCACACTGAAACGTCATGAAAAAGTTGCGGGTAGGCATTCTTTTTGGGGGGCGCAGCGGCGAGCACGAAATTTCGCTGCTCTCGGCTGCCTCGGTCTTCAAAGCCATAGATAAAGAGAAGTTCGAAGTTGTTCCGATCGGGATCACCAAGGAAGGCCGCTGGGTCACTTCCGGCGAAGCGGAGCGACTGCTTTCCGGCAAGCCTCCCCATGAAGAGCGGCACCTGCGGGCGGGCGATCCTGAAGCCACGCCTTCTGCTGCGGTTCTGCAAAACGGCGAAGCGTTCGTCATGCCTCCCGAGCCTCATGGCGCGGGCATGCAGCCATTTCAAACCGATGCTCTCGCGCGTCGCGCATCCGATCGCGCGATCAATGTCGACGTGATCTTTCCCGTGCTCCACGGAACGTTTGGCGAAGACGGCACCGTGCAAGGCCTCCTGGAACTTGCGGACATCGCCTACGTCGGCGGCGGCGTACTGGGCTCCGCTGCGGGCATGGACAAAGATGTCATGAAGTCCCTGTTTCGCGCGGCAGGCCTGCCGATCGTGAAACACGTAACGGTGCTTCGCAGCCAGTGGGAAGCAAATGCAAAAAAAGTACAGAAGCTGGTTGAAAGCAAGCTGAAGTATCCAGTCTTCGTGAAGCCGGCAAACCTTGGCTCATCAGTAGGAATTTCGAAGGCGCACGATCGCAAGGAACTCGGCCCTGCGATCGACGAGGCCGCCAAGTTTGATCGCAAGATCGTGATCGAAGAAGGCGTGGGCGGGAAGAAGCACAAGGCCCGCGAAATCGAGTGCGCGGTGCTGGGCAACGACAACCCCGAAGCGTCGGTTGCTGGCGAAATCGTTCCCAGCGCCGAGTTCTACGACTACTCTGCGAAGTACCTGGATGAAGGGTCACAGCTCATCATTCCGGCGAAGCTGAGCAAATCAGAGATGAAGCAAGTGCAGCAGTTGGCGATCGCGGCCTTTCGTGCGGTGGATTGTTCTGGGCTTTCGCGGGTGGATTTCCTGATGGATCCGAAGTCGCGCAAAATCTACCTCAACGAGATCAACACCATGCCGGGCTTTACTTCGATCAGTATGTATCCCAAGCTGTGGGCCGCTTCTGGAGTATCGTATCCGGAGTTAATCGAGCGGCTGATCCAACTCGGCCTCGACCGCCACGCGGATAAGAAAAGAAATCAATATAGCCGCTGAGTAGTGTGATGCCGGGGCCTTCCACCGGTCTACATTTCCATGCCTACATAGCAAACTCTTCCTATCAAATACTCGGCAGCAGTCTGCCCCTTCTCCAAGGGCACAATTTCGACACTGTAGCTCTGGTTGTGAGGCCGGAACACGAGGTTGTCCCCTGCAGCCTCGACGTATCGAATTTTGCAAAGGCCGTTCACAAAGACAGCATAAATATTGGACTCGCCGCGGCGATAAGGCTGCAAAGACGTGTAGTGGCGGTCAATAAGCACCGTCGCGCCGGGCAACAGTCGTGGATACATGCTGATGGCATCAGCCTCGGCGCGAATAGCGACGAAACGCTCCCAATCCCGACGTTTCCCCTGGACATCCGCGCGCAGTTTGCGCAAAAAACCGCGTTTGAACTTCTGAATGTCGCGCACTTTCATGCTCATGATGAGCGGCTGCATGGCAGCCACCGGGCCCTCTACTACGAGGACGTTGTCGAATTCGTCCTCGCTGGGTGGTGGAATGCTGGCGCGCTTGTTGATTTCCGCGGGGTCAAGCAGATCGAGCACCGAGAGATGCTGCACGTTCAGCACTTTGTCCATGGCTTCGAGGCTCAGCCCGCGTTTACGGTTGAGAAAATTGGAAATGTGAGCCTGCTTAAAGCCGATCTGATCGGCCAATCGCAAACCCGTAAGCTCACCATCGCCAATTCGTTCGAGCAAAGTTCTGCGCAGATTCTCCTGCAAGCTCTTGAATTTCATATCTGGAGTATAGCGAATAGCTATACACTCGCCCAATCCATTTGTGTGAATTGAGAGCCGGATGAAGGAACTTTGCTGTTCTGGTTTCGGAACGGAACAAGGTTTTCCACAGGCAATCTGCGAGTTCCATGCGGCGAAAGAACGGATTGAAGCGTTCCAACCGTCACACTCAGAACAGGATGCGGTTGTCCCTTGACTTGCTTTTTTCTTGTAGCTATACAACAAACTAGCACTTATAACCCATAAGGATATTGGGATTGAGGGGAGAAAGAGAATGGGGCATGACACAAGGGTTGCGCGAACCGGACGAAACGGGCTTCCTGGAGTTTCGCCGCAAGGTGCGGGCTGCTGAGGTCCTCTCCGCGGCTATGGAGCGCCTGCTGGCGCAATTGCGCTTTAGCGGCAAATTGAGCGTAGTGGTGAGCAACGGACGGGTTCTCAAGTCAGCTACGAGGAAGGATATTTCCGAAACCCGAGTGATCCGTGAAGGCAGCATTGATCGCCACAAACACAAATAAATAGCAAAACAGGCCACTCGTAACAGAAACGAACCCTGTCGCCGGGTTAGACCCGCGGCAGGGTTTTTGTGTTGGAAGCAGCGGAGGAAACATGGAAACACAAGAAAGAAAGCTTCTAGAGCTAGAACTGAAATACTGCGAACGTTGTGGAACGTTGTGGCTCCGTCTTCGGGGGTCGGAAGTTGTCATTTGCAGGTCTTGTGCCAGAGCACTGGCCGGGCTGCCAGGCTGGCGAGGCACGGACCACTCCAGCGACCTGAAAGGCGCGAACGCTGCGCCCGTCCACAGCGCCTTTTGGGCCGAAGGAGGGAACGCATGAGCGGCTATCCCTACATTTCCCGCGAAGCGGCTGTGCAGTCCGATGAACGCCCCAACTACTGGGACGACTTCCAATCGGAAACTGACCTGAATTTTGACCCGGATCTCTGGCTCTACCGTGAACGAACCGTAGCTCTATTAAGGCGTTACCTGCAAAGCTCAATCGAAATCGGGCGTCTGCCCTCACTCCTGGGCCGCGAACTCTTCCGCTCAAAAGTGACTGCCTACCATATGTCGAGTTTTGAAGATGGTGTCATTTTCGTGCACGATGTGGAACACGTTCTCGAGCAATTGAGCGACTTTGCGAAACAGATGATCTCAATCATCATCTTCCACGACTACACACGGGACGAGGCTGCAGATGTCCTGCACTGCGGTCGACGAACCGTGTGCCGGGAATTTTCGCTGGCTCTCGACCGTGTGAGCGAACTGTTCCTCGCTGGCGGGCTATTGAACCGCCTGCCAGACCCGACCTGTGGAAAACTTTGTCAAGAGGGCGAAGAGGGCCGTTTTTCGTCAAGTGACTGGAAACAAGCAGAATAAATTTCTGCAAAGTGTGGCACACTTTGCTTAACTATATGCTATAATGAAATTAACAATCGAGAAAAGATAGAGCGCGCCCCAAACGGTGCGCTCTTTTTACATGGGCACACTCATGGCGCGCAGGACTTCCGAAGCAGGCACTACCCTGCCCGAATTGCGCCAGAAACTCACAGATCTCGTGGCACAAAACGCCGTCGCCATGGTGCAGTGCGCCATTGACGGCGTGATGGAAGAAGGCCAGTACCAGGCAATTAAGTATCTGTTCGAGATGGTTGGAATCTTATCCGGCAACCGTCGGAGAAGACGATGCTCCGGAAGACACCCTGTCGAAAGTTCTTCTTCGGCATCTCGGAGTTGACGAAAGCAAATCCCCAATGAATCCGGCTCCGGCCGTGAAATCCAAGTTCATCCCGTAGAATGAAGGTGGAGATGGTATTCGCGCCGCTGCGGCCTTGCCAGCAATGGCAGGCGCGCATGGCCGGTTCATCTCCAACCGGCAGAAGTTTGCTGGCAAATCTCAGATATGGGAATTTTGGGATGGACATGACGTGGATCACCGGCCGGCTCGCAATCGGCGGTGGAATTTGGAACCCAGAAAACATGGCAGCGCTGGCGCGGGCGGGCATCACTCACGTCATCGACATGCAGATCGAGTTCGACGACACACCGTTGGCCAAGCCGCACGGAATCGACGTTCTTTGGAACCCGACCGACGACGATTTCCAGCCGAAGCCTCCTGAACTGTTTCAGCGAGGCGTCGAATTTGCCGAACGCGCCTTGAAGGATGACGGGGCACGCCTGTTTGTCCACTGCGCAGCCGGTGTCCACCGCGCGGCCATGATGACGCTCGCTATTCTGTGTTCCGATGGGTGGGAGATGCAGGATGCCATGCGCACCATTGTGTCGCGGCGTCCGGTAGTCGACTTCGCCGACGTTTACGTCGAGAGCGTCGAGCGTTTCCTGGGGGAGCGAGTTCCAGACTAACTAGTCACAATCAGATCAGTTTTGGAGGATCGTATGTTGCACATAAGCCGCCGAGCAAGGCGGCTTTTCTTATTGGTGGTGATCTGTACCAGCGCTGCGGCCCTACTGGCGCAAGGCCCTGCGTTGACTACCGTTAATGACACGGTTTTTCGTGCGGACGGCAGCCCCGCCACAGGCACGTTACTGATTTCCTGGCCGGCGTTCACGACCTCCGATGGGCATGCGGTTGCGGCTGGAACCAGGAGCATCGCGCTGTCCTCCACTGGAACTTTTTCCGTCCAACTTGCGCCAAATGTGGGGAGTACGCCCACAGGAATCACTTACACCGTCGTATATCAATTGAGCGACGGAACGGTGAAGACGGAATACTGGGCAGTGGGAACAATCTCTCCGGAAACGGTGGCTCAGGTTCGCACGATCCTCGGCACGGGCACGCCGGTTGGCCAACTTGCGACTCAGCAGTATGTGAATGCCGCATTGGCCAATGTGGTGCACCTGAGCGGCAACGAAACCATCACGGGTGCGAAACAGTTTGCCGTCGCGCCGATTCTGCCATCGCCTACACAAGCCGGTCAGGCCGTAAATAAAGCCTATGTTGATGCTTCTGTCGCGAACAGTGGGGGCGGCACGGTCGGCAACTTCGTTCTGAAATCCGGTGACACAATGACCGGTCCGCTGACGCTTCCTGCGAATCCCGCGGCGCCGATGCAGGCGAGCACCAAGCAATATGTCGACCTGAGCGCCGCGAACAAGCCGGACCTGATCAACGGCGTGGTTCCTACAACTCAACTCGGAAGCGGCATCGCGAACAACAGCTCTTGTCTGCATGGGGATTCGACCTGGGGAGGATGCGGTAGCGGCAGCGCCGGCGTGCAAGCGATCAAGTACGCCACGGACTTCAACTGGTCGCAAGGCAACAACGCTGATTTAAGTAATCCTGGAACCAAAACCCTCACACTCACGACCTGTCCGGGCGGGGTTAGCGGTACGGAGCCGCAATTTTACATCTACATTTCCGGAACAGGGACGTCCGAAGCGGCGAAAGTCACGGGTGGAACCTGTGCGGGAGATGGCCAAGGCGGCACATTGCAGTTTACAACCGTCAACGCGCATCCAGCCGGATACACGATCAGCAGCGCTTCCGGTGGTCTTCAGGAAACTTTGATCGCGGCCAGATTCACTCCGACTAACCCACCAACGTTCTCGCAAGCTGGCAAAGTGATCGTGCCCCCCGGGGAGTTCAAGGTGTACGCGACGGTCGCGATTCGCGCTTCGAACATCACTGTGGATTTTTCCGGCTCCATCATCGAGTGCTGGACCAACACACCTTGCATCTTTGCCGGCGATCCCACGATTTCTACCGCTTTCGAGGACATTACTCTGATCAACCCGCGCGGACGGCCGACCGTGTCCGGAGGCTTGCAGCCCTTCATCGAAGTAAACGCGCAAAAGACGAGAGTCCTCAATGTGTCGACGCGCACCGGGGTTGCCGGCGGCACGTTTGGTAGCTATGTCCAGATTGATGACGATCAGGCGTTTCTGTTGGACGGACTGGATACGTCTTTGGGTCAAGGGCTTCGCTGTGATGCTACGGCATGTAGCCCCGCGATTTATGCTCCAGGGCCGTTCAATACTTACTCGGCTGTAGGCTGGCTTAAAAACTTGAACATCTCGCTGCAATGCAACGGCAACGGTGTGGACTGGGAAAGCGGAAACAGTTTGCGAATCACCGACAGCGTGATCCAGGGCTACGCGCAATACGGGGTTCGTGGAGGCACTCGACGCGGCGGATATGCAGGAATGTCACTTGAAAATGTGTACGAGGAAGTTGGCGGGTGCACGAACCCTCTGGGCAATATTGGGCAGGCCGGAGTCATCGCGCAAGGCAAAAGCGTCGTGTACAACGGCGGCGTCGGACCGTCGGGCAACATCCCACGATTTGCGAATAATGGCACGAACGATTACCGCTATTACGTCATTGCTCACAATCCGATTGGGGTAAGTAATCCGCTGTATGCCGGGAGTGCAATGAGTGATGGCACCAGCAGCATCATTGTTACCACCCCAGACATTGCGGGAGCCAGCAGCTTCGATCTGTTGCGAGTCACTCCGAATGGAATGGAACAAGCGCCGTACGGAACGGGAAGCTTTGCGGTCGTCACAAACGTGAGCCGGGCTTCAGCGTGCTCGAATGGCGTGTGCACGTTCACCGACACGCAGGCGCCGCTGCAAAGCTATACCGTGGCAGCTTCGACTTACTTCCCCTTGCTCACCTACTGGCCGGCGAGCATCGTGTTGGGTGCCGCCAGCGACTCGGGCAGTCCACTCGCGGGAGCGCGCGCGTGGCTGGAAAACATGTCGAGCGGAATCGCATCGGTTTCTGGAACGGCGCAACCTTCTGCGTTTTCCATTAACTGCGACGCTCTCGGATATTGGACTCCGATCTGGTTGAGCTGCTTTTCCGCGATGGCGCCACAAACGTTCCATCAACAGGGAGCGATGTTGCTGGCGGTGAAACCCAACGCGGACGCGAATAGAAGCTTGAACCTGAAAGGAAGGCTGAATTTCACCACCCTCGGAACTGCGCCGGGACACATCATCACCCTTTCGGATTCGAATTTCCAGAAAACTATTGCAACGCAGAACAACCGGCCTGACAGCGATCCCAATGATGCCTTCATCGGATATGACCAGGGCAACGGAGATCCGACGCAAATCGGAATCAGTTTCGGCGCACCGCGGTCGTTATCGAACTACATTGGCAACGCCGGAGATGGATCGTCCTGGCTGGAGCGGCTCACTAGCACCCTAAAAGAATTTAAGACCAACGTGAAAATGAACCAGGGGCTCACGGTCTTGGGCTCGGTCCAAGCCAATTCTTTCGTCTCGACTGGAACCGGTCCGTGGAGTCTTCAGGGAAATTTCGGCACATTGACGCAGGCGCCGGCGGGACAGTCTTTAGTCGGATTCGGAACCAATGGAAAGCTGCAAGTTTCTGAAAACGGTGCGGCACTGCAGGAAGTCGCAAAACTCGATTCCAATGGGAACGTTGCAACGGCGGTCGCATTGGCACAAACGCCGACGCAATGCTCCGGAAGTTTCGCCACCGGCGTTCAGGCAAACGGAAACGCAAACTGCAGCACAGCTTCCCAGATTCAATTGGCCGAGACGAGCCAGCCGACAGGCATTCCGAATTACGGGATCTTCTGGTTCGATTTGAGTTGCCATTGCCCGAAGGTGATTTCCAATAACGGGCAGCCGGTGCAACTCGGCCTCACTAACATTTTTAATCAGGACTCCAACGGGACGAATCCAGCGAACACGCTGGAACAGGTAAACGGGACAAATCCCCAAGCTTTTCGAGTTTACGGAACGTGGACCAATGCAACAAATTGGGAGCGCTTTGGTTTGGGCTGGGACCAGTCTGACAGCTACTTTGTGCTGAAGGCCGAAAACGCCGGTAGCGGCAGCCAACGCGGGATCGGATTCTGGATCGGTTCGAACGTGCGTTGGGCGATAGATACAGCGTCGAACCTGAAGCCGTTTGCGGACAACCAATTCTCCCTGGGTTCGACGACTTTGCGCCCAGCGACCGGCTATTTTGGCACTGCGATCTACTCTCCAGCGTTGCTTTTGCAGGGAGCCGCAAACAGTTCTGGCGGCCCAGTGAACTTGATTTCGCAAACCGCAGCGATTGCGACGACGAATATGTTGACAGGAGCGGCGGTCGGCCAATATCAAGTGAGCGTCTATCTCGAGTCCGATGCCAGTTGCACCACGCCAGGGTCAGCGACAGTATCGGCAGTGCTCGGTTGGGGGGATCGAACCGGAGCGCGAACCATGACCGTTCCGCTGCAGGGCTCTGGAGTCACAAATGGAACGGTTGCGCTGGGCTCCTTGGCGAACTTTGGACAAGCGGTTGTGACGCTCTGGAACAACTCGACGAGCAATAACCTGACGTACTCGACAAACTACACTGGCTGCACGACGGGAACTGGCACTTACGCGCTTTACATAACTTACCGAAGACTGCAGTAGAGCCGTCAGCCGTTACCAAAACCGAACCCAAGTCGAAAACTAAAACGAAAGACAAGTCCTTTGCGGCTGAAACCGCTGAGGGTGCAAGGGAGTGGTGTCGATGAAAGTTAACGCGACTAGAGCGCGCTTCGTCGTCGTGTGTGCGCTTCAACTGTTACTTTGCTGCGCAGGGGCGAGCGCCGCGACGTACTACGTGGATCCAGCCGGTTCCAACGGGAACGATGGCCTGAGTCCGCAGACGCCGTGGCGCACCCTACTCAAGGTAGGCATTTCGACGTTTCAGCCAGGCGACGTAATCCTCTTTAAACGTGACGGAGTCTGGAACGAATGGCTCACGCCTCCCTCGAGCGGAAGTCCCGGCAACCTGATTAAATTCGACGCCTACGGCAACGGCAGACCGCCGGAATTCACCGGCCGATACACAACGTCCAATGCACAATGGAGCAACGTGTCCGGCAACGTGTGGCAGATTACTTTGACTGCAACCCAGCCCATTCCACAGTTGCGATTCGTGCAGTTCGGAACCATTTGGGGTAACGTGCAGGCATCGCAGGCGTCGCTGGCCCATAGCCGGGACTGGTTCTATGACAGTGCGACACAGAATCTATACGTCTACTCTTCCGCAAATCCGGTGAATATTTACCGTTCCGTGACGCCGATTATTCTGAGCGGGCAATCGCTAATTAACATCAACAATGTTAATCATGTCCAGATCCAGCACATTCAACTTGATTGGTACGACGGATACGGCGTGCAGGTCCAAGGCACGAGCGACCACGTTTGGCTGGCAAATATCAGCACAGACAGCCAGGTGCCCAACGCGACAGTACCGATTGGGTTTTACGTCCATCCCGATGGGCCGGCAGCGGACATTCATCTTTACAACACGGATGCGCACCGCAACTATGTTGGTTATCGCTTTGATGGCGCGCCGAGCGCGATCGAGTTGAAGAACTGCCGCGCATACGCGAACCGTACGTATGGACTGATGGATAACACCGGGGCAGTGACTTACTCGTACTGCCACTTTTATGCGAACAACCTGGCGACGGGCGTTTCAACCGACGTGACGGGAACTCCTGGTCCGATCAATGGCGGAAACAATATTGCTGCCGATATGCTGCCGAACATCCGGGGATTTCTGCAATATCCGGCGCGGATTACCCTAACGTATGACGATCCCGGCTTGGTGGACGGTTCACATCAATACATTCAATCGCTGCTGCCACTGTTTCAGAGGAAAAGTATCCCGCTGAGTATCGCGATCGTGACCGGATATGCGTTGTCGCAGCAGTTGGTGCCGACATTCCAGTCGTGGATTAACGCAGGCTGGGATGTTAATGCGCATTCGGTTTCGCATCAGTATTTCATTTATCCGAATGCCTTCACGTTGCAGTACACAGGCACAGCGGCGTCGAGCGTGACACTGGCGATCGCGAACAAACACTTGACGATCACCGCGCCCGGAGATCCCAACGCGCAGGTGAATTGGGACCTGAGTTCCTCCGGCACCGACCTCGTGCCGACCGGACTCGACACAATCGGCGCAATGGTTTACACGCTCAATCAGCGCGGCGTGTTCATTGCCACACAGGACCCAAATCTAAAAACCGTCGTCAAGAGCGAGGACCTGGCCGACGTGGTTTCGCAGGACATTAAGAGCGCGCCGTATACGCTTCAAATGGACAAGTCGCGCCTGATGACCGACGAGCTAGGTTGGACGCTGGCGTGGATGAATGCGAATCTGACTGGGCTGCCCACCAATCGCGTGTACGTCTATCCCGGCAGTTATGAAGATGCGACCACGGAAGGCATCGCTGTCAGTGCTGGATATGCTGGGGCGCGCGGCTCGGGTACGATGCAGCCTTCCCCAAATGCATCTACCGTCCTCGGTACGGGTATTAACATTCAGAACATTCTCAGTCAGGGAGTCGCTCCGAATTTTCAGGTCACTGACGATGGCCAGCTCGCCAACAAGATTCGAGCGCTGGTGTTCAAGTCGGGCGTTTGGGGCGTGCCATTTGGAATCTTCTTTCACATGAATGAACTGTCAGAACACCAGGCTTCTGTCATCCTGGATACGCTGAAAACTTCGGGCGCTACATTGATGACCAATACCCAGCTCGTCAACTATCTTTTGACGACGCAGCAGGAAATCGGCACGACCTATTATGTGGATTCGGTCAGCGGGAAGCCGGTGGATCTCCGCCCGGTCGGGGCTTCAACGTCAATGAATGCGGGCACAGTACTCACAACCGAATTCAAGTACGACTTGATGGGGGCAGATAGGACGTTGTTTGGCTGGAGTAAAGGCACGTATGAATACGTGCCCGAGACGGCCGGGAACGCCAAATGAATGGCGGCTGATCATTGATTCTGAGTGTGAGTAGAAGTGCGCGGGAGAAACAATGAGAACGATAGGCTTCATCATTTTGCTGGCCGCCTCGGCCGTGGCTCAGTCCGCCGCTGGCGGCACTTGGACACTAACTGGCGGCAGTGGCCAAGGCGTGCAATCACCCCCCGCACCGAGCCTGGCTTCGCTGGCGGTAACGCCCTCAACCGCGACGCAGCAGAACGGATCGGCTGCCGCATTTGGCGCGACCGGAACTTACAGCGACGGGTCGGCGCAGAACCTGACAACAGCGGCCACATGGTCGAGCGGGAATAGCGTCGTCGCGACGTTAGGCACAACTTCCACTACGCAGGGGTTCAACTGTTCCTCAGCGGGCACCAGCACAATCCGGGCAACGGTAGGAACCATTAGCGGGACTGCCAGCCTGACCTGCACGGCCCCGGTAGGTTCAGGTGGCAACGCGTACTGCACTCCTTCCGGGACATGGATTGGGCCAACCACGGATCGTCCGGCGAGTCTGCCGACAGCTTGTTACTACACCGCGCAAGGCGGAACGCCGTCACCTGGGACGGTGCGCGGCCCGGTCAGTACAGTAACTGCATTCAACTCGGCGTATGCGGCGGCCGCATGTGGAGACACGATTCAAATCGCAGCAGCGTCATCGTTCACCGGGCCTGTGACTCTAACGGGCAAGAATTGTGACGACCACCACTACATCACAATTGAGAGCACGGGAATTGCGAACGCAAACTTCCCAGCCGAAGGCGCGCGGGCGACGCCATGCATGAGCAACGTGGCATCGCTGCCGAACCGGCCGAGTTATCCGTGTTCTTCGCCGTCACTGCTGACTGCACAATTCGTTGCGACCTCGAGCAATAGCGCGGTGGTGCTAAATGGCGCCGATCACTTGCGTTTCGTCGGAATCGAGTTTACGCGGGTGAGCACGCCTGGCGCTTTGATCTATAGCCTGGTGGATCTGAGCGCGGCCGGAGCGACGCAGACGAACCACATCATCTTTGATCGGGTATGGATGCATGGGATCAACCAGGACGGGAATTTTCCCCAAACTCCCGCTACAGACACCAGCACGACGCGCGCGGTGTTCCCCGCCCAGTCGAATCATGTGGCAGTGATTGACAGCTACATCTCGGATATTTACGACAACGGTGCGACCGCGTCGAACGGCAACACCGACTCCCAGTGCGTTGGCGGCGGGGTGGGAAGCGTGCAGAACTCGGGGTGGGGCGTCTACAAATTCGTCAACAATCATTGTGAAGGCGGGAGTGAGGGATTCATTCTTGGCGGCGACGTAGGTCCGGCACTTTCGCCGGCAGGATGCACGTTGGGGACGAACTGCAACTTGGATGTTCCTAGCAACATTGAAGTACGCAGTAACTATTTCTTTGCGCCGAACAGCTGGAATGGAAATACCACTTCAGTGGTGACAACGGGATGGCCCAATCGAAAGAATGGGATCGAACTGAAGACGGGAGCTTACGTTTTCGTTGAGGGAAATGTATTCGAGAACTGCTGGTACAACTCGCAGCCGTATTGCTATGTGATCGACTTCGCGCCAAAGAACCAGATGTACACGGCCAATGACCCAGGACGTTGCCCGTCGTGCCTGGTGCAAGATTTTGTCGCTCGTTACAACTACGGATACAACTATCCGGGGCCGTACCTGGCCTTATATACAACGAGCTATGTCGGGGGATGTGCTGGCTGCGGGCAAACGTTAGGGCGGCGCGGGTCGATTCACGACAACCTGGTCGGCGACAAGATGAACCGAGGTCAACTGACGCTGACGGGCTTTGATTGCACCGAGTTCATGGCAACCGCCGGACCGATCACCGACGTTTCCGTGCGGCACAACACCTGTGTGAATTCCTTCCGCTCTGCGTACTTTCTCGGAGCCAGTGCTACCGGCCAGCTTGACCGAATCGCGTTTCAGGACAACCTGATGTCGCTGGGCCACTATGGTTCTCTTCCTGGCACTGGCGGCGGTTGCGATCAGCCGGGTCAGAAGCTTTATACGGTCTTGAACAATTGCGTGAATGGGACGACCCATACCTGGACGTTCGACCACAACGCGAATTTCAACTGGGATACGGCGAACTCCGGCTCGACGCTGGGGGCAGGCTTTCCCACGAACGGCAGCGGCGCGGGAAACTGGTTTTACACGGGATCGTCGACGCCGCAGTTTGCAAGCTATGGAACTGGCGACAGCGGGTTTAGTCCGGCGAATTACCAGTTGCTCAGCACCAGCCCGCTGCATAACGCAGCGTCGGATGGCAATGATGTGGGCGTAGATATACCCACACTGCTCACGAAAATTGCGGGAATACGGCAATAGCAGATTAGATCACTGAACTGTCGGATCATCGGTTCGGTGGACAGCTAATCCTGGTGTAGTCATTGAGCGACGACATTGTTCTGCTGCAACGGCTGGGAGAAATCCTGGACAGAATTTATGTTCCTGAGTCGAAAAATACTTTAAAGCACGCGCGGCCAGCAGCGTCAACCGCAAACCACTCCGTGCCGCACGAAACCGTTCGCGATTTTGTAATCCGCAGCTTGCTGAAGATCCGGACTAAGGCGCGTGGCCTAGTTCCTTTGGTGCCCAACCGGGCACAGCGAGAATTTTCGGCCAGCTGTACGCATCGCAACATTGTTCTGAAGGCGCGGCAGATGGGGATCACGACCTATGTGGCCGCGCGTTTCTTTGTCCAGACCATCACGCGTCCCGGCACGATGACCGTACAGGTGGCACATGATCAGGAGTCGGCAGAGGAGATTTTCAAGATTGTCCATCGCTTCTGGGAGAACCTGCCCGAGACGATGAAACGCGGCGCGCTGACCAGGTCACGCGCCAACGTGCGCCAGATGGTGTTCCCCCACATCGATTGTGAATACCGGGTTGCCACTGCTGCAGACGTTAACGCCGGCCGCGGGATAACCGTGCACAACCTGCACTGTTCGGAGGTTGCCCGCTGGCTGCGCGAACCGGAGGAGGCATTGGCCTCGTTGCGCGCCGCGGTCCCGGTCGATGGCGACATCATTTTGGAATCTACACCGAACGGAGCCGGGGGCGTGTTTTACAACGAGTGGCAACACGCGACTGAAACGGGATACACACGACATTTCTTTCCTTGGTGGTACGACGATGAGTATCGCGACAAGACGGGACTGGTCGATGTTCATCCACTGAGCCCTGAAGAAGAAGAGTTGGTCCAGCGTGCCGCATTGAGCGACGCACAGATCGCGTGGCGTCGAACCAATCGCGCACAACTGCGCGGACTTGCGGCCCAGGAGTACGCGGAAGATCCGGTGTCATGCTTTCGCGCATCAGGCGAATGCATATTCGAGTTGGAGGCAATTGAGCGGGCGCTGGAAGCGCAGGGGCAGCCGACATCAACGCGCGAGAACGGGCATCTGACAGTCTGGTTTGAGCCGCGGTATGGACGAAGTTACATCATCGGAGTCGATCCGGCCGGCGGCGGCACGGAAGGCGATTATGCATGCGCCGAAGTGATTGATCGGCAGACCGCGATGCAGTGCGCGGAGCTGCATGGTCATTATTCTCCACGCGAGCTGGCACTGAAGCTGATTGAGCTTGGGCGAATGTACAACAGCGCCGTCTTGGTGGTGGAGCGAAACAACCACGGACATGGAGTGCTGGCAAACTTGCGGGCGGTTGGATATCAGCAGGTCTATCGGGATGGAGCGCAGGATGGGTGGCTGACATCGGCTGTAACGAAGCCGGCAATGATCGAGAACCTGGCGGCGATATTGGCAATCAAGCCACAACTGTTCCAGAGCACGAAGCTGCTGACCGAGTGCAGAACATTCATTCGACGCGCAGATGGCGGTTCCGGCGGGGCTTCGGGCAGCCATGACGACTGTGTGATGGCGATGGCGATCGCGCTGGCGGGAAGAGAGGCAGTGGCAGGGAGGTAGGCAGGCGTTAGGCGTCAGAAAAGCTTACAACCGCAAAGCACGCAACGTGCGCAAAGAAGACCGACCAGAATCACAGGTGGGATGTTCATCCGTCACATCGGATGCCTGTGAGATCGGCTTACCGTGGGTGGTTCTGCTACTAGCTCCTAGCTTCTAGCAATCAAGAACCGGGGCTGGACTGCTAGTGGCTAGAGGCTAGGAGCCAGAAGCTGTCGCTAGCTGCCGTCCAACACGTGCGCAGGATGCGAGGCGGGGCGCAGAGTCACTTGATGCGCTGCTCCGACGAGAACTTCTACGTCGTAAAGTTTCGCAACAACCCGCAGCATGTGCGGGTGCTGGCAAATGAGTTGTTAGCGACGCGGCTGGCGGAACGTGTCGGGTTGCCGGTGCCGGTGACGGAAGTGGTCGAAGTCAACCCGTGGCTAGTCCAGCACTCGCCGGAGCTGAACATTCAACTCGCGGGTAATACGATCCAGTGCGAGCCGGGGCTCCACTTCGGATCGCGATACGTAGTGAATCCGATTGAAGGGCGCGTGCTCGACTGGTTGCCGATGGAGTTGTTTGACCGACTTCGAAACATTGAAACGTTCGCCGGCATGCTGGCGCTCGACAAATGGACCGGAAACGCCAACGGTCGCCAGGCGGCATTCTGGCGCAAAGGGCGCGAGCGGAAATACACGGCCACATTCATCGATCAGGGCTACTGCTTCAACGCCGGCGAGTGGACCTTCCCGGATTATCCGCTGCGCGGGGTATTCGCAAGGAATGAAGCCTACGAGTGGGTGAAAGGCTGGGAGTCGTTCGAGCCATGGCTTTCGAGAATCGAGAACATCGACCCGGACGAGATCTGGGAAATTGCGGGAGAAATTCCGCCGGAGTGGTACGGAAGCGATTGGGGCGCGCTGGAAGAGTTGAGCCGAGCACTCATTGAGCGACGCACCCGAGTACGCGAACTCATTGCTTGTTTCCGCATTTCCGTGAGGCGGCCGTTTCCGAAGTGGATGGAAAACTAGCCATCAGCCATCAGCCGTCAGCCATCAGGGAAACCCGGTGACGGAGGGCTGAAAGCTGAGAGCATAATGCGAGACTTTCGGGAATTGAAGGTTTGGCAGAAGGCGCATGAACTGACCCTTTCTGTATACAAGGGAACCGCCTGCTTTCCACGAGTAGAGTTGTACGGATTGACAGCGCAATTGCGTCGAGCCTCAGTCTCAATTTCCGCAAATATTTCGGAAGGCGCGGGCAAGAACTCCCGTCCCGATTTCGCACGTTATCTTCAAATCGCACTAGGTTCCGCGAGCGAAGTTGAGTATGAACTCCTACTTGCACGCGATCTCCGCTATCTGGACCAGAAGGGCTACGACGAACTGGCTACGTCGGTTGTTGAAGTCAAACGGATGTTGACGGGATTTATTCAATATCTGAGCGTCAGCCGAACGGGAACCGCAGGTTGAAGGTTTTCCTGATGGCTGATGGCTGACGGCTGATGGCTGATGGCTGATGGCTGACTTTGAACATCTCGAATTTTTCCTGCTGCGCTATGCAGGGGACATCACCAAGGGTGAGTCCATCAACCTGGGGGTGGTGGCGCTTGCTCCGGAAGATGACAAGACTGGCTTTGCCGACGTACGTTTCACCCGAAACTGGCGACGGCTGCATTGCTTCGATCCTTTGGTGGACGTCGAAGAACTGCAGGCGATTGAGCGCGATCTTGTGCGCGACCTGCAGGATTCCACGCAACGTGCCGAGTTGCGGAAGCGGATGAACGATTCATGGTCAAACAGCGTGCAAGTCACGGCCTTACAGGGTTGCCAGACGTACTTATCTCCTGCTCTCGAATTGCAGCGCCTGAGCGCGATGTACCTGGAGACACCAACAATTTCCGAACCGCGACCGCTCACCGGGCGGCAGCGGATTTTGAGAGTAATGCAGGATGAGCTTGAAAAGGCGGGTGTGCTGGAGTTGATGCAGAGGAATGTGCCCATAGGTGAGTACATGAAGTTGGGCGATTCGCTGAAGTTCGACTTTGCTTATGCGCCGGCGCACGACTGGAAGTTCTTGCATGCGGTTTCGCTGGGGCACGGAACGGATCGTGCAAGAGTGCTGGCACTCGAGTTTCCGCAGATCGCCGCTGGAGTACAGGCCAAGCGCGGCTTGAAAGCGTGGTTGACGGCAGTTGTTGATGACGACCTCGATCGCGATCGAGATGAAGTCAAGTTCGCGTTGGAGATGATGCAGGAGAGCGGGATCGTGGTCGTGCCCGCAGCGGAGATGCCGGGGATCGCGCAGGGGATTAGGGCGGAACTGAAGCTGTAATTTTTAACCCTGTCATCCTGAGCGAAGCGAAGGACCTATGCATTTGCGCTTTCGCAGATTCAAGGCAAATACATAGGTCCTTCGGGCCTGAAGGCCCTCAGGATGCCAGAAGTAAATAGTATGTATTTGATCCTGAAGAGATCGTATTTCGTCTACATCATGAGCAATCGCTCAAAGACGCTGTACACGGGCGTGACCCACAGCCTGATGCGGCGCGTAGCACAGCACAAGCGCGGCGAAGGCGGTGCGTTCACCTCGAAGTACAAGATTGATCGCCTGGTCTACTATGAGCGCTACGAAGATGTGCCTCGAGCGATTGGACGGGAGAAAGAAATCAAGGGCTGGCTTCGAACCAAGAAAATTGCTTTGATCGTGTCGCGAAATCCGGCTTGGCACGATCTGAGTGATGGTTGTTACGAGCGGTATCAGTGGCAGCCGGAGAATTGCATAGGTCCTTCGCTGCGCTCAGGATGACAGGCTTAGAGATATGGATAAAGAACCACAATTTCGTGATCAATCGAAAGCTAAGAGCTAGTAGCTAACAGCTAGAAGCTCGTTTCAATCCCATGAACATTAAAAGTACGTTGCGCGGCGCAATGCGCCGGATTGCGGGAGTGTCCTTCGTGAACAGGCTGGCGGTGCGCTCGGGTCTGTGGGCTTCAGCTGCAAGTGAAGCCGCGGCAAACGGCAAGCGCCGCACCGTGCCGCTCCCGTCGATTCTCAACACCTACGGGCCCCGGCCGCAGCCGATGCCGAAGCCTACGCCCATGAACCTACGGCGCTTTTCGGAGACGCCGGTTGCGCGGCGCGCGATCAATACGATCAAAGACCGCATCGCCGGTATGCGGTGGCGAGTCCAGGCGAAAGCTGGGACGCAAGAGCTGCCGAATGCGCTCGCGCGGATTGCGATTCTCACGCGCAGCTTCGATTCTCCCAATCCGGATGATTCCTTCCGTTCGATGGCCGAGCAGGTGCTGGAAGACCTGATCGTCGGCGGTTATGGCGCGCTGGAGGTTGAAGCAATGGGAGATGCGAATCATCCCCTATCGCTATTCCCCGTCGACGGGGCGACTATCCGAATGCGAGCCGATTGGGATGGCCTACCAAGTTCGGTCCGCTACGAACAGGTGACCGGCAGAGTCGGGCCGGATGCAAACATCCTGCTCGCGGATGACGAGCTCATTTATATGAGACTGAATCCGCGAACACATACACCATTCGGGCTGGGGCGGCTGGAAGTTGCGTTCGAAGCGATCAATGCTTTCCTGGGTGCGCATCGATATGCAGGACGACTGGCGTCGAACTCGGTGGTGGAGTATGCGCTCTGGCTGCAGAATGCTACGCCCGAGCAGCACGAGCGACTGATCCGATGGTGGCAGGATGAAATTGAAGGCACGGGTCGCGTGCCGATTCTTTCGGTTGAAAACAAGCGCGGAAGTGCTGCGCTTCGGCAATGGAACGGACGCCGATCTTCGACTGCAGTGGCAGGAGTTCTTACTCCGAATCATTGCCGACGCATTCGATCTGCCTCCACAGTCACTCGGACTGGAGCGCGATGTGAACCGCTCGACCGCTGCCGAAATGAGTGACCAGGCGTTTCGCCAGGCCATCGTGCCCACGGCGCGGCTGTTTGCCGAATACCTGACGCGCGACGCCATCGGGAAAAAGCTTGGCTGGCACGATCTCGAATTCGTTTTCACGGACGTCGACGCCGCCGCGAACCCAATGGAAGAAGCGCAAATCCAGCAAATCCTGATTCGGACGGGCGTGTTGACGGTGAATGAAGTCAGGCGCATGAGAGGGCTGGCACCAGTTTAGCCGTCAGCAAAACCAAAACACTCAAATAATGTCATTCCGAGGGACCTGCTTTTCTGCAAAGGTCATTGCTGGTGTATCGGAAAAGCAGGTTCCTCACCGCTAAAGCGGTTCGGAATGACATTGCTTTTGCAGTAGTAGCAGGAGCGAAGCCGGAGAAGCAGTGAGCGGTGAGCGGTCACGTGTGATCGGCCAGACGCTCGCTACTCACTGCTCACTGATCGTCGCTCACAGCTAAAAGCTAGGAGCTAAGAGCTGATTTATGAACCTTGAATCGATGGCGATTGAACTGCCCGCGTTTCACGGGCATCCGAACCGGGAACCTTTTCGTGGCGTGCTGACGCTGGTGGACACACCGTCCGACAAGCCGCCAGCGGGCTCGCGTGGACATCGCGTGATCCTAACGCGAGTGGCGGCTGAGCGCGCTTTGCCGTCATTGCTCGGTATGGCGCTCGACTATTCGCCGATGCTCGATCGGCACGATGTCCGACGGAAAGTCGGCGTGATCACCAGCGCGGAAATTGTCGGCAGAGCAATCGAACTCAGCGGATATTTGTTCGCGAAGGACTTCCCCGAGATTGTCGAGCAGATCGAGAAAGGCGTAATCCACGCGAGTACTGCGCCAAGACGGCGACCGGCAAGTCCGCTCGGGATGTCCTACGAAATTTCTGATGCGAGTGTCTCCGATGTCCGCGACAAAATCTGGACACTTACGCGCGTAACGTTCACCGGCGCGGCAATTCTCAGGCGAGACAAGGCTGCGTATCGGGAGACGTGGATTGAGTTGGAGTGAGCGAGTCTTCAGCCTTCAGCCGTCAGCCGTCAGTAGAAGCACTTTTATTCGAATGTCATTCCGAACCCCGATTTATCGGGGAGAGGAACCTGCTGTTTCTGCGCGGTGCCAGTGCTGCCGGCGAAAAGCAGGTTCCTCGGACCTAGAGGTCCTCGGAATGACATCACGATAGGGGTGTTTTTCTGATGGCTGACGGCTGACGGCTGAGAGCTATAAGGAGTCCCATGGAACACACCGAAATGATCGACCAACTGACCGCAGCTGCGGACCGACTTGCGGCTGCTGCTGAAACATTGGACCGCGTCCTGGGCAAGCTGGACGCACAACAGGAAGCGCTGAACGCGAAGGTGGACCGAATCGTTGCGGCGGTTGAGGAATGTGAGGTCGAAGCCGACTCCGATCCTGACATCCCGCACGAACTCGAACAGCGGGTTGCGGAGCTCGAGAAGGTGAACACCGAACTTAAAGCGCAGGCGGCGCGGCTCACGCGCAAGACTTTGTCACCGTTCGTTTCGGCACTGCTGGTAAAGAGCGGTGCGGAAGGCGAGCGGATCGAATCCTCCGCAATCGACAAGACGCTGCAGGCTCTGAGCGTCGAGCAGCGCATCGCCGTGAAAGCGGAGATGGCGCGGGCAGGAATGATCGAGTAACACGGCCATCAGCCCCTTCGCCTGCCGCTCAGGGCAGGCTAAGAACAGCCATCAGCCGTCAGGACAAACCTCACTTAACAACTTGTCTCCGAGGACCTTCGGGTCCGCGAAGTCTGCTTATCGCAACGCCACTGGCATTGACTGGGCTAAGCAGGTTCCTCATCGCTAAAGCGATTTGGAATGACATGCCTTTTTCTTCGGGGTCTTTCCTGACGACTGAGGGCTGATGACTGATGACCGATGACTGACAGTTGACCACTGATTCTTTCTCCAGGAGAAACCATGAAAGCACAATTCATCGATTTGCACGCGGCCGCGGACTACCTTGGGCCGGGTGCTGTGGAAGTCAATCGCTATCAGAACGAAATCACAGACATCGTGCGCCGCCGCGGAGCTTTTGGACAGCGCATCAAGCAGGTGCCCGCAACCGGGCATCCGTCGCGGTTCTTCGAAGAGACGGCAATTCCCTCGCCCACCGCGGCGCAAGCCTTCGTCGATCCGCGGAACATTTCCGCGACCGCACAGTCTCCAACCCGCGCTGAGCGCAGTGTCCCATTAAAAGCACTGGTCTCACAGGTCAACTACAACCTTTTCGACATGGAGGTCGGCAACCAGCAGAGCCAGTTTGCATATCTGCAGGCGAAGGACCTGACCGACGCGGTCGAAGGCTTGCTGCGTACTCATGATGTGGCGTTGTGGAACGGCAACGACACTTCCTTGTCGACGCCAACCACGCAGCAGTACTTCGGCGCGATTGGGCAGATCTCAGCGGGCGGCAACACTACGACGATCGGCACCTCGGCGAGCATCGTCGACGGCCTCAAATCCACCATCGCAGAAATGGTTTCGAACTCCTCCTACGAAGTTCGGCCGACGGCGATCTATGCCAACCCGGTGCTCCTGGACCTGATCGATCGCGAGATGAAGACGGCGTTCAACGTGGTCCTCAACACGGTCGAGATCACGGGCGGAATGCGCGTGAAGGCGCTGAGCACGCAGGCGGGCGAACTGCCGCTGATTCCGGAATGGGCGATCAGCTACACCGGAACGCCCGGCAGCGGCACAGCGGTATTGCCGGCCTACATCGTGAGCGAAGACATGGTTGAGTACCACTGGCTCACTGATCCCAATCCGCGGGTCTTCCAGCTCGGGATGCCGGGATCGCTAGCCTCACAGAACGTGGTGGTCAAGTTCGGCGGCCTGGTCGTGAAGGGCGCGTCGTATGCACACACGGAAGTGAAGGTGAATCGGTAAGCAAATTGGCTTCAGGCTTCAGGCGCTAGCCTTCAGGTTCTGTTCGCCAAGCTCGTGTTTCCCCGAATCTCAGGGGGGAATTCGGCTCGCGCAGAGCAGCACTTGGCGTGACCGCCTGAAGCCTGACGCCCAACGCCTGACGCCGAGGTTCTCATGAACTATCTCTCTCCATCGGAATATCAACTGTATGGGCTGGATGCGACGACTGTGCCCGCGCTGGTGGGAGCGGCGTCGTCGCTGATCGACGCACACTGCCGGCGGGCCTCCCTCGCGATCACGCAATATGAGGAGCGCATCCGCATGAGGCCCGACCGAAACACATTGCGGCTGAGCTATCTGCCACTTGCCGCAATGGCTCCGGCCACATCACCCGTTCTGTCGGGGCGCGGCCGATACTCGATGCCACGGCGAGGCGAGTGCCCCCTCGACGATTTACGCACTGCTGTGGCGCTCGCTTTCGGGCTGCCAGGATCATGGACCGACATCGATCCCGCCTCGCTCGACTTCGATCCGGCAACGGGTGAAGTGACGCTCCCGCTAAGCGTCATTGGCCTTTGGTTCAGCGAACTCGAAATCGTCTATACCGCTGGTTTCGCGGTGACGCCGGATGCCATTAAATATGCTTGCGCCCAAATCGTACGAAACGCGGAGGCAACTCCCGCAGTGAACGTGAAATCGGGAACCGTCGACCGTATGCGCATTGACTACTTCGCGCCGGACCTCCTCGACGCCAGCGTTCGTTCCTTGCTCGCGCCCTTCGTCGCGCAGAAAGCGGGATGACCATGCCTATGGGAGGAACTGCATTGATGCGCGCCGCAAATGCCATGCTGCGCGCTCTCGGTGGAGATGAGGTCACGCTGGTCCTGCCGCTTCCGGCGTCAACCAGCGACATTTCGTCGCAAATTGGCCTGGCCGATCCTGGAGTACAGCAAGTGAGGTTGGCTCCGGTCGTGGTGCGCACATTGCCTGCGCCCGCTTCAGGACCAGCACAGCGGTTGGAATTGCTGGTATCGGTTTCGTCCGTGGCCGGCGCTGTAGAAGAGCAAGGCATTGCTTCCGCAGAAGCGTTGTTCGACGCAGCACTCGGAATTGAACATCAAGGCACGCTGTTTCGCGTCGAGAGCACAAGCACGGACTACTTCGCCGGTATCGCGTATTTGTATCGAGTCATTGTGGTGGAGTGAGAAAAGCAACGAGCAGTGCGCCCGAGCGGCGAGCAAATGCGCCATATTGCTCACCGCTCCTCGCTCACCGCTTGCCACTAGCGACTCCAAGCTATGAGCTGATGGCTGCGAGCTAACTATGCAATTCACAAAAGATACTTTCTACATCACCTTGCGCGACCGGCTAGCGTCGCGGAATCCGCTGCGCACGATCATGCTCAATGGAGTTATGCGTCCGGCAGTGGTCGTTGCGGAAAATGAGGCTGTGATCCCGGTAAAGCCACAGCCGGACACGTTCTACCTCGAATGGGGGTCGGCGACTCCGGTGCCGCAGCAGCTCGGCGATCGCGCCATTTACACGCTGGAATGCGTGATCTCTTATCACACCTTCGGGAGTGTGGAGTCTGGCGTGGACCGTGGCCGCTCCCTGGCTGCTCTTGATACCGAACTGCTCGGCATCTGCCAGCCAGGCACTGCGCTGAAGTTTGATTACAGCCACACACCCGCGACCTCAATGGGAACAAGCATCGTCTGGAGCGCTCCGCAATTCGGCAAGGTCGTTGGTAGCGAGGCTCCGCGTACCGAAGGCTTGCCACGAGGGACTGCAGGAGTGCGGCTGGAGCGAACGGCAAGCGTGAAGGTGTTTTTCTTTCCGGAACCGTAAACACGCAGTCAGCAGTCGGCATACGCAAAAAGCAGGTTCCTCACCGCTGAAGCGGTTCGGAATGACATCACCAATGGCGTTGGTTTTGACTGAGTGCTGAGTGCTGACTGCTGACTGCTGACTGCTATCAAGGAATCCTCAATGACCACGAATTTCGCCAATCGCGCCGCCATGGTACCGATCGGGCGGCGTGTTCGCGCGTACTTTGCGCCGCTAGACCGGGCCAGCGGGACCGCGGCCATCTTCGACCCTGGCACGAGCGGCCTGTTTACCCTCGACGCGCCTCCAGCACCATGGATTGATCTCGGATGGGTCGACAACTTTCAGAGGATGAGTCTTACATCGACAGAGGCGATTCGAAGTGGCGCCGCAGGTGCTGCGGCCGTGCAGTTTCGCGGAGTTCTCGACGCACGGGTCGAACTGGACTTTCGCGATTGGGGCAAACTGCAGATGGCCCTCGCCGGGGGCTCGGAGCATATGAACGTGCTGGCGCCCGATCCGAATGCCACTGCCATTCCTTCCGGCGGAGCGCCGATGCCCGCAGTCGCAGTGATGCCAGGATCGTCGGCAGGCGAGGTAATTGTAGGAGCTGGAACGGTGGTGGCGTTTTCTCCAGGCGGCATTGTCGCCGTGGATGCGGATTATCAACAGCAGACAGGCTACGTCGGAAGTGGAATCTCGGCCGGGTATGTGGCCGATCCCGCGGCTGTCAATGGCGATCCCGATTACGTTCGACGTGTGACATTCAACGTTGGGAGGGTGGCCCAGTTGACCGCGACTTCCCTGCTTCTGGCGCAACCGTTGCTCGCCGGATCGCCGCAGCCGGGCTGGGGAGTGCAGAAGGTGATCGCTTTCGTGGATCGGGAAGGCGGTACGTTCTTGCAGGAGTGGTCGGCACTATTTGTCGTTGAGGAAGATGCAGGCGGAAGAATTTGCTTTTACTATCCGCGGCTTAGCCCCACATCCAGCACGATATCTGCACAGTCGTCCGCAGGGGAACGCGAAACCAGGGTCGAAGTTGCTAAGCCCATTTCCGCATTAGCACTGCATGCAGCTTTTCTCGCCATGCCGCACACCGATGAGAATGACGGTCATACGGCGCTGTGTTATCGAAGTTACTTTCCGGCGGCGATGGCAGCGCTGTATTAAATCGTCGTTCATCGTTGTCGTCGGCAACGACCGGTGCATTTGCCTCACGATATGAGTATTGGAGCCAATGTTCCGCAAACGGAACACAGTGACTATCCACAGTGGGTTCTATTTACGGTAAACACCGTACAAATCCTGGCTCACATCTTGCCAGAATTGAGAGATTCTCTAAGTAATGAAACTTCAGATCGACAATCTCGATGGGGCTGGGCCGCGGGACTACACGGCGGCGATTGACGCCGCGAACACGCCTCGCATCACGCGCAAACTGAACGAGCCGTCCGAGTTGCGTTTCAGTCTGCTTCTTGGCCCGGACCTGGTTGTGCCACGACGTGGAGCGCGCGTGCTGCTGGGGCGGACGAATGGGCAGGACGTATTTACCGGGTACGTTACAACCAGTCCTGAATATGAGTTCCTGGGTTGGGGGCAGCAAGGACCGCAGTATCGCTTCAATATCGTTGCGCTCAGCGATGAAACTCTGCTCGACGAGAAACGGTTCCCATCGCGAAGCCCTTTCGTCTCCCGAAGCGCGGGTGATGCGCTTCGCGCGCTGGCGGAATCGGCGTCGCCGGGAGCATTCGACACCTCCGCCGTGCAGGAACTCGATGTCATGCCTGTTTATGTGCCGGACCCGCAAGTGCCGTTTTCAAAGCACGCGGCAGCGATCGGGACCCGAGCGCGCGCCAGTTATCGCGCGATGGATGGAGCGCTGATTCTGGCGCCGTTCGGAACGGCCACCTACTCCCTGAGCGAGGCGGATCCGAACTTTTCGCCACAAGGCCTGAAACTGAGATCGAGTCGGGGCGTCGCCAACGACGTGACCGTAGTCGGCGAGACCGAGCCACAGGATTACGTTCGCGATTACTTCGTAGGCGACGGTATAACCATTCGATTTCATCTTTCACAGAATCCGTTCAGTGGATTCAATCGCACGATCTTTAGTGAAGAATACCTGACGTCGCAACTGGACCCAGCACGGTGGAAGCTTTCGGACCCGAGCGGCGCGATCAGTATTAACGGAGGGAAGCTGCAAGTCTCCGGCGGCGATCGCGCTGACGGTGACACCACAGTTAATTTTGTTGAGCAGGTGGAACTCGGTGCGGCGTGGATTCTGCAGCACGGGGATTTTACTTTCACCGCACCATCGTCAGGTATCGTCGGGGGTCTGCACCTCGGCGCAATCTCTACGGCCACCTGCGTGGCGGGATTTCAACTCTCGCCATCAGGAGCGAATTCGTTCATCCAGGCGCTGATCTGCGGAGTTCCCGTCGGGCCAGTTCTCACTACCGTGCCGGGCCATCATTACGTCTTGAGCACGAGGGTGTACTCGACCACGATTTTTCGCGGGCAGCAGGCCTTTCACAGCGCAGCACATCCTGCCGGGAACGCCATCGGCGGCGGGCAGATCGGTGCTGATGTTCGACTCGTTCTGGAAGCGCATGATATCGATCCGAATGATGCGGCGAGCATGGTTGCGCCCTCCACCGTTCTCTACGACAGTTTGGTTTTCAGTGCTCCTGCATTCTGCACCTATTCGCTGGTAAATTCGCCGGGGCTGTATTGCGCGATTGCCTTCACGAAGGTTGTGCAGGCCATTGACGCTGAAGTGCGTAGCGCTTTGCCCGGGCAGCCCTATCGAACACGGTTGCTCGGCCCACTCTCTGCGGGCGGTGAATGCAACATATACTCCGGGTCCACGTTGGATTTCTTTAATCAGCATGTACCAGCGCCAAACGAATTGATTGAAGTTCGGTATCGCGGCTGCGGGCGCTCAATGGCAAGAATTACCGACCCCGCGAGAATCGCCGCTGAACAGCATGGGAACGATGACGGCGTGCGGGGAGTCATTCGTCATGTGGTGTCTCCGCCGGCTCGTACCAGCGTTGACTGCGAGAATGCGGCACTGGCGATCGTCACCGACGGGGCCGCTCCCGGTTACGACGGTTGCTATCGAACATGGAGCGACTTTCTCCCCGGTGACGCCCGGGATATTTTTCCTGGCGACGGACTCGACATCGATCTGCCCTCGCGAGACGCAAGGTTTCAAGCGATTGTGAACGAGATTGTGGTGAATGTGAGAGATCTGGCAGGCGATCATTGCGAGTACCAGATCAGTTTCGTCGATTCCGCGAACGAGATGCTGTCATTCGAGTCCGATAGCGCCAGGTTCGCAGCCGCGCTCAACGTTCCGCCGATTACGAACTCACAAGTGGGCGCAACGAGTCTGGCCGATTTGACCAGCGCCGCAATTACACAGGTGAGTTCCACCACAGCAAGTCTCGACGTAGGGGTGGCGCCTCCGAACGGGGGTGGAATTGAGGTGCGCTGGACGGATGCAGGCTGGGGGCCCAACAATGATCAGAATCTCGCTGGACGGTTCAGCACGCAAACGTTCACCTTGCCGCGACTAGGCAAGACGCAGGACTACTACCTGCGGCAGTTCGACGGATCTAATCCGCGTAGATATTCGAGATTTACTGCAGCATTGCACCTGGATTATCCCTACTAAGCGGACTAGCAGCGAGCGCTGACTTGAGGGGCGAGGCTCTCCTCGTTGGTTGCCGGCAGCTCACGCCTTGCTGCTCACCGGTGCTTGGTAGGAGCTAGTAGCTAGAGGCTAGTAGCCGGTTCTTATGACACACAGAAGCGAAGACACCCTGATCGAAGCGGGCAAGCATCCGCTCGTCGTGCGTGTAGCCGACGATGATTTTCAGCGCGATGTGCTGGAGAAACTTGCGCGTCTCGAAGCCAAAATGGACATGCTGGTCGGCGGCGCACAGCCGGGGCGCATGCGAATCGCTGAACAAAAGATCGAGCGTTTGGAGCGCAACGACGTGCGCCGCGGAGTTTATGACCGGCTGGTGAATGCAATCATCTCCATGGCCATCAGCGTTTTGATCGCCTTCCACGACAGGTGGTGGAAGTAAGTTGTTTGGCCGGCAAAGCGGCACTTCGCTGTGAGGGCGGAATGTAGCCGCAAATCTCTGCTTTGTAGTTTTCCATCACAAAACATCCGCAATGACGAAAGCTCCCCGCGGAAGTGGGTCTGCACGGCCTCCTACACCCCAAAACATCCTCTGCAGTGGACAATCCAAACCAGAAACGCTAAGTTACCCAATCGCCTTACAACCATGAAAATATTCAATCCATTGTCGATTTCGGCGTCGTCCGTTCGACGTATAGATGAAGGGGACCGATAAAGCCCCTATTTGCAGAGGAAAAAGGAGACAACATGAAATTTCTAAGTATCTATAAGTCGGTTGAGCGCAGCACCCCTCCCACGCAGGAAGAGATGGCCCGCATGGGCAAACTGATCGAAGAGGGTATGAAGGCGGGCTGGCTGGTTGCAACCGAAGGCTGCCTGCCGACAGCGCTGGGAGCTCGCGTACGGCGCTCCGGCAGCAATCTGACGGTCACCGATGGGCCGTTCACGGAAACGAAAGAAGTGGTCGGAGGATTCGCCATTCTCCGAGTGAGTTCGAAGCAGGAAGCGATCGAGCTGGCCAGGAACTTTCTCCAAGTGGCCGGTGAAGGGGAATGCGAGCTGCGCCAGATTTACGAGCAGGGCGTCGATGCCAGTTGCGTGAACCATGTGGAGCGAGTACCGGTTGCGTCCTAGGCATGGACATGATGTGATCGGTGGGTGGTAACTGCCGAGACACATCGCGCGATTGAAGCAGTTTGGAGGATCGAGTCGGCACGCGTGATTGCGGGGCTGACTCGAATCGTCCGCGACGTCGGTGTTGCCGAAGACCTCGCGCACGACGCCCTCCTTGCAGCACTTGAGCAGTGGCCTGAGTCTGGCATTCCCGAGAATCCCGGCGCCTGGCTGATGAGCACCGCCAAGCACCGCGCCATCGACCTGTTCCGTCGTAATTCTATGGCGGACCGCAAGCATGAGGACCTTGGGCGGGACTACTCCGCCCGCGAGTTGAGCATGCCCGACCTCGACAGCAGCCTTGACGACCCGATTGGCGACGACCTGCTGCGGCTCATCTTCATCGCCTCCCACCCGGTGTTGCCGAAAGAATCGCGTCTGGCGCTGACATTGCGGCTGCTGGGCGGATTGACCACCGATGAAATTGCGCGGGCATTCGTTTCCAGCGAGCCGACCATCGCGCAGCGGATCGTCCGCGCCAAGCGGACGCTTTCCGAGAAGCAAATCCCCTTTGAAATCCCACGCGGAGTAGAGCTCAATCAACGTCTCGCCTCAGTGCTTGAAGTCATTTACCTGATCTTTAACGAGGGCTACACCGCGACCGCCGGCGATGACTGGATGCGTCCCGCATTGTGTGAGGAAGCCTTGCGTTTGGGACGCATTTTGGCCGGACTGGCTCCCAATGAACCGGAGGTCCATGGTCTGGTCGCCCTCATGGAAATTCAAGCTTCGCGGTCGCGGGCCCGCACCGGCCCGAATGGCGAGCCCATCCTTCTGATGAACCAGAACCGCGCCCAATGGGACCAGCTTCTCATTCAGCGCGGACTGGCAGCGCTGGAATATGCGCGAAAGTTGGCGCGAGGCATGGGACCTTATGCTCTGCAAGCAGAGATTGCCGCATGCCACGCGCGAGCGCGAGAGCCTCAGCAAACAGATTGGAACAGGATTGTGGCGCTGTACGGCGAACTCGCCGACATCATGCCGTCACCGATTATTGAACTGAATCGGGCAGTGGCGGTTTCCATGGCTTCTGGGCCGCAGCAAGCTTTGGCTATAGTCGAGAGTCTGATGGGTGATCCCAGGCTCAGCAGCTATCACCTGCTGCCGAGCGCACGCGCGGATTTTTTGAAGAAACTGGGTCGACTAGAAGAAGCACGTACAGAGTTCGAGAGGGCTGCATCGATGACGCAAAATTCCCGGGAGCGAGAGCTGCTGCTGGAACGCGCGCGGCAGTGCGAGATGTGAAACAGGTCACGAACCGCAGAGCTGCCTTAGCCTGACACTTCCTCGTCCGCAGCTCCGTGTCTGCGCAACAACTGCGGCAGGTTCTGTGAGAACGCTGAGCGCGGCAGCACCATGTCGCAACCGACTTCGTGAGCCTTCTGCTTCAAATCGCCCTGAACGTGCGAAAGGAACCCGATCACCGAGGTCTTCTTCAATTTGCTCTTGAGTTTCGGGATGAGTGAGATCGGCTTCACGCTGTTGCTGTTCAGGTCGAAGATGATCAGGGAAGGCTTCTCTTCGCCGTTCTGCTTGATGCGGTCGGTCAGGTCCTGCTCGGATTTCACAAACTCGACTTTCACGTTGAGTTTACGAGCGGTTTCCTGAATCTTGGCTTGGAAGAAGAGATCGTCAACGAAGCCGAAGATGCGGGAACTTGCATCCTCGCGCGCCGGCAATGGGTCAGGATCCGCCTGGGGATAGTTGGGCGCGAAGCCTGGCCGCTGACGTCCGGGCCGGCCACCATTGTTGTTCCCGGCTAATGCCGCGCGATAGCTGTGGTCCATGGGTGCGGTGTAAATGCCGCTGTGTTGTTGATCGCGACCGCGTTGTCCGCCTGGGTTTCCGCCGCGCGGACGACGACCACGCCGCCGCCTGTTTCTCCCTCCTCCACCGGAGGGGCGTCCTGGTCCTGCATTCATGTTGTCTACTTAAGTCCTAATTGAGTCGGCCCGAAGGGGCTGACCGATTGTGTGGCTCACGCTTACTCCGCCTGGGTGGCTTCGATCGCAGATGCACGTGTCGTACGAAACCCATCGCGGCTGGAATCTAAGTTGATCTATGTCTGTTGTGCGCCTGGAGCCATTCGGCGCGAAGGGCCTGCCAAGGGGGCATGGCCGTTGAGACAAGATTATGGTACCCCCGCCCATCACAGCTTTGCAAGCGGTAACTACCTGAGTTTTACACAAAGGTAAGGGTAGGGTGGAATTGAATCATCGGAGGATTGAATCACTGATTCGAGTTCCAGGATCGATAAGGCGCGCGGGGAAAACCTGCCCGGGCATTTTAGGCCCCGGAGGCGTCCACGCACTTCACAATCGGGCCGCGCGGCGTGCTGCATAGACAGCGGGGCGATAACGTTTTTGTAGGTGCTTTTGGAATGCGCGTTCCTCGGCGCAACCCGACGCGGACCGATCATGCTTTGAGAACTGAACCTTTGGTGCACGGGAAACTTTGAGGGAAAGCCACCCGTGCGCCATTTTTATTGAACCGTCAGACTCACGTTCGTGGTGTGGGTGGTCGAGCCGCTGGTTGCCGTGACGGTCACGGTGTACGAGCCTGCAGGCGTGCCTTGCGTCTTTTTCACGGAAGAGCCACCGCCACCCCCGCATGCGACGCCGACCAAAACCACTACAACGACAAAGAATCCTAGCAATCCTAACCAGCGACGGCGAGAAGAAACACCGCCGAGCAGCACCGCGGCAAACAGCCCGCCGGTGGCTCCGAACCAAGTGCCACGACGTTGCCAGTGACTGGGCATCTGCAGGTCTGCAACTGTCACCATGCTTAGCGTGGCAGTCTTCGTCCCATTGGTCGTGCCAGTGCTCATGTCGAGGCTCGTCGGATTCAAAGAGCACGTGATCTGGGCAGTAGCTGAACTCGGCGAACACGTCAGGTTCACAGTTCCGGTAAAGCCGTTCAGCGCCGTGATTGTGATCGTAGATGTGCCGGTGCCTCCCGCCGCGGCGACTGTAGAGTTCGCGCCGCTAATAGAAAAATCTGTTGAGGGAGTGACGCCCATCCATGCCGTAATCAGGTTGGCAACGTTTAGCGAGCCGAGCCCTGTCGTCTGATCGTAATCAGTACCGGAGCTAAAGCCGATTGAAGTCGTTCCGCTTGGGCAATTCGTAGAGCCGCTCGTGCAAGGTACCTTGTTGTTGCCGCCGGTGGGGATGTCGTGGAAAGCATGGTTCGAACTGTTGTTCGCGGCAAGGCTGTACAGCATAGGATTGACATTCCCTAACCCGCTGGAGGACGTCGCCTCATTGATTAGAGCGAGAATTCCGGCGAATGTGGGCGCGCCGGCTGAGGTGCCGCCAACCGCAGCGTAGTTGTTACTGGCATCACGGAATCCATTGGTGCAGTCCCCAGGACCACAGGTTAAGTATGGATCGTGAGCGGGCGACGCGTTCAACGCAATGTCCGGCACGTCACGTTTGCCATCGGCTGGAACACCGCTTCCGGTCTGCCAAGAAGGTTTGCCAAATACCGAGCTCGCACCTCCACCGGTGGATGAAAGAGGGCCGCCACTAGTCGTGTCATTCCACGTTGTTTCGGGGATGTAAGTCAGGGCTGATGCACCGCTGGTCAGGCTTGAGGAACCGCTCCAATAAGGAGAGTCTGCGGGGGAACCGCTTGCTGGACACGAATTGTTTGCACATTGCGAGGTATCCCCAGTGAACTCGCTGCCGCCAACGCCAGTTACCTCGGGAATGGCGGCCGGGACATCAACAGCGAGCCCATGGGTCGCTGACGTCGCAGTGGCTGATTCGCAATCGGCAGCTCCCTGGTCTCCAGAGGGGCCGCTGATGGTCTGGCCCTGGACATTGGCTTGTTGCGCCCATTGCTGAAGTGTCATGACGAAGGACCCAAGATTCGCCTCGCAATTGCCGTAGCTGATGCTGATGATCGGGGCACGATTATTTAGGATCGCGTCTTGCAGCGCATCGAAGACATTGTTCGATCGATTGGTGCAGCTTCCACCGGAATTAACTCCGGCAAACACGTAAATGATCTTGGCTTGTGGAGCGACCGCATTCGACCACTCCAAGTCGAGATCAGCTTCACCTTGATCCCCACTGCAGAGCGTGGCCGTGCCGCCCACTTGGACTTGCTGAAAATTACTTGCGCTCGTCAAAGGCAAACCTGAGTTAGTGCGAAATGTGTCCAGGTCGCTGGTGTTGATCGTGGTTTGTCCGATAATCGCGATCGACTGGCCCGCACCTGTATAGGTCGTGTGCGGAACGTTATAGATCGTCCAAAAGTCGCCTGGTGCGAGGAAGTGATTGCCGGAAATGTTCGAGGTGACACGTGGCGCGGGCTGTACGCGCGGTTTTGGCGCAAAGCTATCCAGTCCCCTGACGCCGAGCACCTGCTGAGAAAATGCTGCCGGAAGGGAAACATCCATCGCATTCGCGAAGTGCTGTTCGCCGCGAATTGTGTAGTTGTGAATTTCGGTTTTGAACGCGTATTCGACTTGTCCCACAGAACCGCTGAAGGAAATTTCGTTGCGGTTGCGAGATATCGAATCGACGTTCAATCCCTGGGCCTGCAACCATGAGCTAACCTTCTGCAGGTCGTTGGAACTCATGCCAAAGCGGGCCGCATATTGATCAGGCGTGATCCAGCGGTGGTAATTGGAAGACCTGGGGTTCTGTTGTTCACGGAGTAGTTGATCGAGTTCGGCCTGCTGGGCGGCGGAGAGGCGGAAAGTAATCGCGCCGCTGATCGTCAGGCTGGGATCGGTGCGCCCTTGGTCATATTGCGCACGCGCTCGCGGATGGGCCGTCCCGCGTACCCTTGCGACCTGAGTGGAATCGACGGCACCGAGAATTCGGTCGCCAGAAATCGGCGCGCTCTTGCCATACCCGCCAACAGCGAAGACTGCGGCCAGGATCACCGCAACACGAGCGAACATTCGCATGTGAAGTACCCCAGATTACTTTTTGGTTACCATGCCAACCGAGTAGATGTTGGAATAGATTCAGGGTACCCCACGAAAGATGTATTCCCAAGTTCCTCGTGTGTATAAATACGTAAAAAGATTTTCACGTAGACGGGTGTCCGAAAGGACAGTTTGTGGACGCCGAGCGGCCTCTTCTAGAATGGGTCGGTCGCGTCGTTCAGTATGTGACTTTCTGGTTTTTATGAAGCTGTCGTTTTTATGAAGCTCTCTGTGGTCATGCCGGTGTACAACGAGCGCACCACGCTGCGGACCGTGGTGGAGCGAGTGCTCGCCGTGCAGCTCGAGGTCGAACTTTTGTGCGTAGACGACGGCTCAAAAGACGGCTCCCGCGAAATCCTGGCCGATCTGCAGACCAAATATTCGCAGATGCGTGTGTTCCTGCAGCCGCAAAACATGGGCAAGGGAGCCGCTCTGCGACGCGGCATCCAGGAGGCAACGGGCGATTACGTGATCATTCAGGATGCTGACCTGGAATACGACCCTGATGAATATCCGGTGTTGCTGGGGCCCCTGCTGGAGGGCAAGGCCGATGTGGTGTATGGCTCTCGCTTTCTCGGCGGCGGGCCGCATCGCGTGCTGTACTTCTGGCACTCGGTGGGAAACTCAATTCTTACGCTGCTTTCCAACTGCCTCACCAATATCAACCTCAGCGACATGGAGACCTGCTACAAGGTTTTTCGGCGCGAGGTGATTCAATCCATACCGATTGAGGAGAACCGGTTCGGCTTCGAGCCGGAGATCACGGTCAAAGTCGCGAAACGCCGGCTGCGAATTTACGAGGTCGGCATCAGCTACTGGGGCCGAACTTATGAAGAAGGCAAGAAAATTGGCTGGAAAGACGGCTTCCGCGCCTTGTGGTGCCTGCTGAAATATTCGATGAAGGAGCCGGCCGCGCCGGTTACGTTATCTGAAAACCAAGCGACCGCTGCGAAGGTCGAAGCAACTAGGTAGGGGAATTATTCTCAGGCCTGCGTGTCCCCAACGCCTAAAGGCGCGATCATTCTCAAAGCCCGTGCGGCACGCATAAATGCGCGCCCTGATACAAACCAAACGTGCCTGTCTGCAAATCACTTACACGGTCGAGGTGGTGACGCTGTCGGCCTGTTCATGGGCGTGATAGCTGGAACGCACCAGCGGCCCTGACTCGACGTGGCGAAATTCCATTCGCAGCGCTTCTTCCTTGAGGAATTCGAATTCCTGCGGCGTATAGAAGCGCGCAATCGGCAGGTGATCGCGGGAGGGGCGCAGATACTGGCCGACAGTGAGAATGTCCACCCTGCGCTGCGCGAGATCGCGAAATACTTCGAGGAGCTCGGCGATGTCCTCCCCGAGGCCGACCATCACCCCAGACTTGGTGGCGATCTCCGGTGAAATTTCTTTCGACCGCTCCAACAGCCGCAACGTGCGCTCATAGCGCGCGCCGGAACGCACTGCGCGGTAAAGCCGAGGCACGGTTTCAGTATTGTGGTTCAGCACGTTGGGCCGGGCGTCGAGCACGATGCGCAATGCTTCGTCGATGCCCTGGAAATCTGGGATCAGCACCTCGACGCGGCAATCAGGCGCAACACGGCGAACCTCTTCGATGGTCTGAGCGAAAATGCGCGCTCCGCCGATGTTGTCATCATCACGATTCACGCTGGTAATGACTGCATGCTTCAGTCCGAGCGTGGCCACTGCTTCTGCGACACGGCGCGGTTCGTCCCAATCGATCGCCTGTGGTCTGCCTTTCGGAACTGCGCAGAATCCGCAGCGGCGGGTGCAGATGTCGCCCAGCAGCATAAACGTCGCGGTACGATGGTTCCAGCATTCGCCGATGTTCGGGCACTGCGCCGACTCGCAAACTGTGTGCAAGCCCAGTCCTCGCGCCAGCTTTTTCAGGTTGTGGAAGTTGTCTCCCACCGGCGCTTTGGCCCGCAGCCATGAAGGTTTCGGCTGCTTAAGCGGAGGCTGGAGCTCGATCTGCACGAGTTGGGAGGCGCTGCCCATGTGATTTCCATTTTACAGGACAGGCCGCCTACGGCTCGCCTGAGCGGGATATCATAGGAACAAGCGTGGGCTTGCGGGCGTGAGATGAGCTTTTCCCTTCGAGGTGTCGCTTGGACGGCATTCGCCGCCGCGGTTGCTTTGCTCGTGGGATGCAGTATCTATCTGGTACGAGCCACGAACCGGTTTTCGACCGGGGAAGCACTAGTGGGCCACACGCGCGAGGTGCAGATCCTCGTCGAGAACATGGGCGCGGAAGTGTTTCAGGCCAGTAATTCCGCCGAAGCGTTCGTGCTTACGGGAGACCAGACGCTGCTCGCGGGTTACAATGCCGCCGTCGCACAGATCCCTGGCGACATGAACACGCTGCGTTCCTTGACCTCGGACGATTTGGACCGCGAGCCACAGCTCGATTCCCTGGAAGCGGACATCAACAGTGAACTCAACCTGCTGAGCGGCTTCATCCAGTCTCACAAGAAAGGTATTTCCAGCATTGACGCCGACGCCCAGATGGCCCGGAAAACGGCGGAACTGCAGTCGCGGGTAGAGCAGCGGCTTCAGCAGATTCGGGACGATGAAGACCGGCTCTTGACTGCGCGCCGGGGCGCATCCCGAACCAACTACATCCACACCCTGGGAATGATCGCCATTTCGTTCGGCGTGGCGCTGGTCCTGCTGGTGTTGCAGATGTTCCTGCTGAATTACTCCTACAACCAATATGTGCAAACTGCGGAGACGGCGAAGCAGACCCGCGAAATCGTCAACGCGTTCTTCTCATCGTCAACTGTGGGGTTCGGCATTCTGGATTCACAACTGCGGTATACGCGAGTGAACGATGTTCTACCACGCATGGCAGCCCTGGAGCCGGAGGACCTGTTGGGAAAATCGGTGCCGGAGATCTTCGGGCAGCGGGGAGTTCGGACAGAGGCGGTCTTGCGCAATGTGCTCAAGAGCGGAAAGCCGCTTCTGGACCGCGAAATCACTGCAGAACTGCCCGGTGCCCCGGGGCAGGTTCGTCACTGGCTGGTGAACTACTTTCCGATCCCCGGCCGTTTTGGAGAGTTCACTCAATTGGGTGTGATTGCTGTCGACGTTACCGAACGACGAAACGCTGAAGAGGCTTTGCGGAAGCTTAGCGGACGATTGCTGGGGATTCAGGACCAGGAGCGCCGACGAATTGCGCGCGAGCTGCACGACAGCCTGGGCCAATATCTAGCGGCTTTGAAGATTGCTCTAGAGCTACTGGGCTCATCGACATCGCCGGAGAGGAGTAAGGCGCTGCTGGCCGAATGCACCGACGTCGTGGGAAAGTCGATCGTCGAGACGCGCACGCTCTCACACCTGCTGCACCCGCCCCTGCTGGATGAAGCCGGTTTTGCATCGGCGGCAAGCTGGTTCGTGACCGGCTTCTCGCAACGCAGTGGAATTCCTGTAGCGCTGGAATTGCCGGACGATTTACCGCGATTGTCCGAAGCGCTGGAGATCGCGTTGTTCCGGGTGCTCCAGGAAAGCCTCACGAACGTCCATCGGCATTCTCAGGCACGTTCGGCGGAGATCAAGGTTGAGGTTGATGCGGAGGGAATCACGATGGAAATTTCCGACCACGGACGCGGTATGCCGGAACACGTTCTGCAACAACTCCGAAACGATGGTACCAAGCTGGGGGTTGGGCTCGCCGGAATGCGGGAGCGCATTCACGAACTCGGCGGGACTTTTGATGTGAGTTCGGGAAAGGATGGAACCACGGTTCGCGCAGTCGTTCCATTAACCATCCGCGAAGAGTCGAATCGCGCCATTGCAAGCGCTTAGCTGGCGCAAAATAGTACAGGCCCTCCCGCTCGGGAGAGCCTGCATCGCATAACGAAAGCGTCAGCTGGCCTTGCGATACTTATCTCTTTCCGCCTCGTTCTCGGCGGCCATATTGCCGTGCCAATCGTCGACTTGGCGTTGGGCTTCATCTTTTTGAATTCCGTAGCGCTCCTGGATGAGGCCAACCAGTTTGTCTTTCTCGCCGCCGACCAAGTGAAGATCGTCATCCGTCAACTTGCCCCAGCGGGTGCGGATGTCGCCTTTCATCTGCTTCCACTTGCCTTGGACCTGGTCCCAATTCATGGTTCCTCCTTGGTATTCATTTCCAGAGAAAAGCGTAGCGGGACACCATAACGATGAACAATACGGTGGAAACCTGATTAGCAGAGAAGAAGGACGAGGAAAGCAGGCCTGCGTCGATGGTGCGCCGCAGGCTTAGAGTAGCGTGTGAACGGTCTAGCTGGAACGGAAGAGGTCTGGGTTGTTGCTGTGCAACTCTACGCAGCAGCGCACGACGTGCGACCCAGGTGTTCGACTTCGGGCGAATCGAGTCAAGCTGGAGACTAGCTCTCTAGATAGGACTCGACCCATTCCTTGACGCGCTGGCGGCGCTCATCGCGCTGGTCGAAACGAACTCCGAATGTCTTTTCGGCAGGCTTGCACCAAGTCACCGTGCCTTTCACCCAGATGCGCGGCAGCGTGAGCAGCGCGAAGGAAACTTCAACCCCCTGTCCCGGGTTCACCGTTTGCGTGCTTTGCAGCGACATGCCGCCGCTGCTGATCTCGATGCTGCTGGCGCTGAACTGGTCTTTTAAAGAGGAAACGGAGACGGTTGTGACCACCGGAATCCGCACGTAGCGGCGGAATTCGTGCAGCACTAGCATCTGCGTGGCTTTGACCATCTTCAGCGCGGCAGGCCGCTCCAGCGGCTCCTGAAAAACCGCGTTGAGGCCGAAGCGTGAGAGCTTCATCGCGTCCTTGATCGATCCGCCGAGGCCGTACAACACCATGCGACTGTTGGAGCGGGAATTACGAGCCGACTCCAGCAGAGGCTCGACGTTCGAGCCAACTCGAACCACACAGGCTTCGAACTTCTCTTTCGCGAGCCGCGGCGCATGGTCCGAACTGATACTGACCGCGTCAATGCCAAATTGACGGAAGCACTCGGACAGCAGGCTGCGAGAGTTGTCGTGGAGGTCGACGAGCGCGGCACGCGCCGAAAACTTTCTGGAGGAGGTCAGAGCAACAAATGAGTTTCCCAAATGCGTTCTCCGTCGAAGGACTTGGAACGGCTGATGCTTACTTGCTTGCCGCGAGTTCCAGTCAATCCAAGTTTCCGGTCGAAAAGCAGGAACTGTATGCTGGAAGCTCCGGCGAAACCCCATTCTGGCGCGGGATTTCAGGCCTCGCAACCATGAATTAGGACAGGGTGGCACTCCAAGGTGTTATTACCCAGGGTGACCAAAAAACGCAGTAACGGCGCGGTAACGGGCAGATGAACTACGAGGTTTGTCCGGTTTTTTTAGAGAATTGCCGGAGTATTCCGAGGAGCGTGGAAGCTTATTCGTTCCACTTCTTAAACAACAGGGCGCCGTTGGTTCCGCCGAAGCCGAAGGAATTCGACATGGCATATTCGATGGATACCTGGCGAGCGTGATTGGGAACGAAGTCCATACCGGCGGTACCTTCGTCCTGATTCTCCAGGTTGATAGTGGGAGGCAGCGTCTGGTCGCGTAGAGCCAAAACTGTGATGCCTGCTTCCAAGCCTCCAGCGCCGCCCAGGAGATGCCCGGTCATGGATTTTGTCGAACTGATCGCGTGTTTGTAATCGCCGAAGAAGTTGCGGATGGCATGGGCTTCGAGCGTGTCACCGATAGGCGTTGACGTGCCGTGCGCATTGACGTAGCCGATCTGGCTGGCGTCGACCTTGGCGTCACGAGCCGCATTGCGCATGACACGGAAACCACCTTCGTGCTCCGGAGCAGGTTGCGTAATGTGATACGCATCGCCACTCATGCCGTAGCCAACAATTTCCGCAATTGGTTTCGCGCCGCGAGCGCGAGCATGGTCGAGCTCTTCGAGAATCAGGATTCCCGCACCTTCGCCGATCACAAATCCGTCGCGATCTTTGTCCCAGGGACGACTGGCGCGTTCCGGCTCATCGTTGCGCAGGGAGAGAGCTCGCATGGCAGCAAATCCACCTACACCCATGGGCGTGATTGCAGCTTCGCTTCCACCGGCGATCATCACGTCAGCATCTCCGTGCTGAATGATGCGGAAGGAATCGCCTACGGAATGCGCGCTGGTGGTGCACGCAGTCGCAGTCGCCTCGTTGGGCCCCTTAGCGCCAAAGCGCATCGAGACTTGCCCGGCAGCGAGGTTGACGATCGCCGCAGGAATGAAGAAGGGAGAGATCTTGCGCGGACCACCTTCCATCAGGTTGGTGTGCTCGCGTTCGATGATATCGAACCCACCGATGCCCGAGCCGATGTGCACGCCGACCAATTCGGCGTTCTCGGGCGTGACTTTAAGACCAGACATCTGCACCGCTTCGTCTGCGGCGGCAATGGCGAAGTGAATAAAGCGCGCCATTTTGCGCGCTTCTTTCTTCTCAACAAAATTCAGCGGGTCAAAGTTTTTGACCTCTGCCGCGATCTGACAGGCGTGTTTCGAGGTATCGAAGTGGGTGATCTTGTGGACACCGCTCTTGCCGGCGAGCAGGTTCCGCCAGACTTCCTCGGTGCGGTTGCCGAGCGCGCAGATCAGGCCAATGCCTGTGACGACAACCCGGCGCACCTGTTATTTACCCGCCTTGGCGTGCTTGCCAATGTAATCGATGGCGTCCTGGACGGTGCGGATCTTCTCGGCGTCCTCATCGGGGATTTCGATCTCGAAGGCTTCCTCGAACGCCATCACCAGTTCGACGGTGTCCAGCGAGTCGGCGCCAAGGTCGTCCACGAAGGAGGCGCTCGGGGTCACTTCGCCCTCATCCACTCCCAGTTGTTCGACAATGATCTGCTTCACTTTTTCGTCAACGGCTGCCATGTTGCTCCTCGCTCAGATGGATTGGGGACTGCTGGGGCAAAGGGAAATCCTAACTGCTGGTGGGAGTTGCGGTCAAACGGCAGGGCAAACCCAAAGTTGCAGAAGGGGGACCGAGGGCCAGAGATATTGTCTGGCTATCGAAATCACGGATCGATGGAGCGCGCGGCTTCTATCTGTCGACTATCGATAGGAACCTTGGCTTCAGCCGCGGATGTTGGTTTCCGACCAATCGCCGAAGCTCTCTTTCGCCGGCGGCGATTGGTTTTTTGGCGAACGGGGCATCGTTCCCCTGGCCATTTTGGTTTTGTGGTATCGAATGCGCGCTCTTACGGCCCACAACTCTCGCTCGATGCCGTTGGCTTCGGCGACGTCCTTCGCGTTCATGAGCCGCTCGTTCAGTGCTCTCCGCTTGAACTCAAGTTCCCGGATGATGTCCTCGGAGGAATTCATGGCTGGGGCCACCTCCACATTGTGCGATGCAGGACAAAGCAAGAAAAGATGCCAGCAGGAATCGCCGGGCGCATACATCAGCAATGTTCGCCGCGCAAGGACTCGATGCCTTCTCTCGCGATCAGTGGCGCCATTAGCAAAGCGGCGACTAGATCGGGCCACCAGAGGCCAAATGCTGCGTTCAAAATCAAACCGGCCAGCAAGATCGCGGAAAGCCAGGCGCAGAATTCGGACTGTTTGGCATCGGCGACATGGCGGCGCTCTCGAGTCCACGAGCAATACGCCGTTCTGCTCCTGCAAGCAATGGCATCGCGATCAGGGATACGCAGGCCAAAACAATGCCGGGACGCGCTTCGGTGGCTTGCGAAACAGCAAGTCGCTAGCGGACTCGTAGACTATGTACGCAACGAGAGCCCCTACGCCCCTGGCGCACCAGCGAAGCACGCTCGGCACTGGCAGGCGGGATCATGGTGCGAGCATACGCTTGTGGAGCACTGGCAAGGTTGCAGAAAAACTGGGCTAGTGAGTTCACTGCAGGGGCTAAGGCCCATTGTCTATTTTGAGTGATAACGGCACGATTAAAGTCGTGCCCGATACAAGACACGTGCCCCGATACAAACACACTGGACGCGTGGAGATTTCCTCGATCACCGATAACCTGGCTTTCTGCTGGGTACCTGGTTAGAGGTGGCTTCCGTGCGTTCTCGTTGAGGTTTGTTCGATTTGCAACAGCGCACGGGAACGATTTCCAATCGGAGATATAATCCTCAGCACCCATGCCACTCACCTCTGGCACGAAGCTTGGACCGTATGAAATTCAATCTCCTTTGGGCGCAGGCGGCATGGGCGAGGTGTATCGCGCGCGTGATACGCGCCTGGGCCGCGATGTTGCGCTGAAAATCCTTCCCGAGTCATTCGCCCATGAGAGCGACCGCCTCCACCGCTTCGAGCAGGAAGCGCGCGCGGTAGCGGCGTTGAACCATCCCAATATCCTGGCCGTCTTTGATATCGGCGAGAGCAATGGCTCGCCTTATCTGGTTTCGGAACTGCTTGAGGGAGAAACACTGCGCGTGGTGCTCGATCGGGGAGCAATTGCTCCTCGTCGGGCCATTGACTACGCAGTTCAGATCGCGCAGGGACTCGCGGCCGCGCACGAGAAAGGCATCGTGCACCGTGACCTGAAACCGGAGAACGTGTTTGTCACCAAAGACGCGCGCGTCAAGATTCTCGACTTCGGCCTAGCCAAAGTAGCTCAAAGAGCGACTGCCGCTACCTCCGACGGCGCCACCATGACCAGTTCCCATACAGCTATGGGGGTGGTCATGGGCACGGCCAGCTATATGGCTCCTGAACAGGTGCGGGGCGAGCAGGTTGATGCGCGAACCGACATTTTTGCTTTTGGCGCATTGCTTTACGAAATGGTCTCCGGCCACCGCGCATTCCGCCGCGATACCGCAGCGGAAACCATGACCGCGGTCCTGAAAGAAGATCCGCCGGAACTGACCGAGACGGGCCGTCCTGTTCCACCTTCGCTGGACAGAATTGTGCGGCGCTGCCTGGAAAAGAGTCCGGAACAGCGTTTCCAATCAGCAAAAGACCTGTCTTTCGCATTAAGTGCGCTCTCCGGCACAGATTCGAGCGCCGCGGCACGAATCGTCAAAGCACAAACCAAAGTTCCTGCATGGCTCTGGGCTGCGGCCGGGCTGTTAGTTGTTGTCGGCGCTTTGCTGACGTGGTTCGTGACGAACCGCTCGACTGCAGAGCCGCCAATGCAGTTCGCGATTCCGCTCTCAGCCGAGGTGAGTCATCTGGCACTCTCGCCCGATAACTCGATGCTGGCGTTTGTCTCGACCGAGGAGAACTCAGGATTACCCGTCATTTATATCCAGCGCGTAGGCTCGCCGGAAGCTCGTGCCGTTCCTGGAACGGACGGTGCGAGCTATCCGTTCTGGTCGCCGCACAGCGACTATCTCGGGTTCTTTGCGAATGGAAAGTTGCAGAAAGTGGCCGTCGCCGGCGGTGCTCCCCAGGTTTTGGCTAACGTGTGGGCGGCCCGCGGGGGGAGTTGGTCGAAGAACGACGTCATCCTCTTCGAACCCGATTCTGGCACTCCGCTGTGGCGCATCAATGCGGACGGCTCGGGGTTAGCTCAGGTTACCGACAAACTTTTTACTCCCGATGAGCAATCCCATCGCTGGCCAGTGTTCCTGCCGGACGGCAATCACTTTCTGTTCTGGGCGGGAAGCTTCGTGGGCGCACAGGACGACCGTTCCAGTGGCATCTACCTGAGTTCGCTGGATGGAAAAGAGAAGAAGCTGGTCGTTCTGGCACACTCAAGTTTTGCGCTTGGCTCGGGCCACATGTTCTATGCCGATTACAACGGGCATCTTGTTTCGGTTCCCTTCGACAGCAACAAAGGCACAACAACAGGATCGGCGGGGGTGTCGGCTAATTTCGTCTCGCTTCAACCTTCTACCTATTACGCCGCATTGACTGCCTCACCAAACGGCACGCTGGTTTACAGCGCCAGTTCCGAAACATCGTTGTCGATTCTTACCTGGATGGACCGCAGCGGCAAAGTGCTCACTACACTTTCGAAACCAGCCGTGCAATGTAACCCAACCCTGTCTCCGGACGGCGCACGGGTTGCAGTCGACATCAGTGATCAAAAAGCAGCCAATGTTGATATCTGGTTGGAGAACACGCTGGACGCCGGAAGTTCACGTTTCACCTTTGATCCAGCGGAAGAAGTGGTGGGTGTTTGGTCTCGAGATGGAAAGATGCTGGCTTATCGTTCTGCGGGGGGCGGTAGCGGTCGCGGCTCGCTAATCGTCAAAGCCGCCAACGGACTTGAACGCGGAAAAGCGATTCTCGAATTTGCGGGAAACGATGATGTCATACCGAACTCTTGGAGTGCCGACGACCGACAGATTCTCTGCACACGTCAGACTTCCAACGGAGCACACTTGGAGGTGTCGAGTGTCGGCGAGGAGAAATCCAGGGTTTTTCAGCCGAGCAACGGAAACCAGGTCAACGGAATGATCTCCCCAGACGGCAAGTGGGCCGCCTACGCCTCGGATGAGTCAGGCACATGGGAAATTTACGTGACTACCTTCCCCGGAGCGGAAGGTAAGTGGCAGGTGTCGCGCGGCGGAGGGAAGGAGCCACGCTGGGGTGCCGACGGCAAGGAAATTTTCTACCTTGCTCCCGGAGGGATGCTGACCGCGGTTTCGGTAAGCACCATCAATTCCTTTGCGACAGGCACACCGACGCCGCTCTTCCAGTTCCACGGACGCGCGGTGATCTCTTCAACCGATGTGTTCAGCTACGACGTAAGCAAAGATGGCAAGCGGTTTCTGGTGAACCGCTACGTCAAACCGGAGCGCATTGAACCCTTGACCATAGTCCTTCACGCTGCTTCAGAAAAATAAGTGCGCGCCGTGGTCCAACGCGTCAGCCGGGCTCAGGTCAGCGTCGGCGAGGAGGTCGTCGGCAAGATTGATGCCGGATTGCTGGTAATGCTGGGGGTCTCGAAAGACGATAGTTCCGTTGATGCCGAATATCTCGCAACCAAAGTTGTTGGTTTGCGCATCTTCGAAGATGAAAACGGCAAGATGAACCGGTCGGTCGTTGAGATGGGTGGCGCTGTACTCGCCGTTTCGCAATTCACCTTGTACGGAGATGTGCGCAAGGGCAAACGGCCGTCGTTCGACGACGCTGCGCCTCCACAGGTCGCGAATCAACTGTACGAAGATTTCGTTCAGAAAGTGCGTGATGCAGGCGTGCGCTGCGAAACCGGACGGTTTCAAGCGATGATGCAAGTCGAATTGGTGAACGATGGGCCGGTGACGATCCTGCTCGACTCGAAAAGAACGTTCTAAAGCCCTTCTACCCTTAGCGGATGTCATTCCGAACCCGATAACAATCGGGTGAGGAACCTGCTTTTCTCGCGATCACATTACCTTTGCAAACAATGGTTATTGCTTTGAGTGCTGCTCGATGTACTGCTTGCTGTCGAATTTCTTGCCGGTGCTCTTGCCTGACATATAACGAATCTGGCCGAAGATAGGCCGCTCGAACCACGGCCGATCAAGCTTTCCGGCGATCGCCCATGCGATTCCCGCATAGCCGTTGGGATCGCGGCCATCGAGTTCGTATTTATCGTTGAGGCGTACGGCGATCTGAAATGCCTCCGCGGGCGAGCGAGTCCACTCCAGAATTTTTTTCCCCCAATACATGCGCATGTAGTTGTGCATCCAGCCCTGCTCGACCATCTGGATCTGCGCAGCGTTCCAGAGCGGATCGTAGGTTTCTGCATTCTCTAATTGCTTCTCGGTGTAAAGCACCGGCCGGGGATCCTTCGCATGCTTCGCCAGCGTTCTTGCGGCCCACGGCTCGGCGCATTCGATGCTGTCGTAGAGCTCGTTGTATCGGACAAAGTTGATCGCGAGCTCGCGCCAGGTGATCAACTGGTCGAGAAAAGCCTCTTTGGCATCTTTCGGAGCGTCGGCTTTCAGAACCTCACTCGCGATCGTCACTGGCGAGATGTTGCCGAAGTGCAGGTACGGCGAGAGGCGGCTGGTGCCATCGTCTTCCGGATGGTTTCGTCGCTCTGGGTAGCCCGCGAGTTTCTTGTTTACAAATTCTCTGAGCAAGCGCTTTGCTTCGCGCGTACCGCCGCGGATTGTCGAAGCGGATTGTACGGAGTGATCGACCTTCATTCCGCCCATAACCGAGAGATTACAGAGCAGGGATTTCAGATTCTGTTTCCACGGGAGCCTGGCCGCGATGCTCCTCGAAGGGCGCAGGAATTCATCTCGCAGCTTCATCAGCTTTGGCCGGATGATGCGCGCGGCATACTGCTTGCCTGGGATTAGCTTTGACGGAACCACCACATCGGAGTCCACGCTCCAAATGGGAATCCGCAGTTGACGCACGACAGTCTGCAGACGATGTTCCGGCCCACGCAGCGGGTTCTCGTCGGTAACGAGCAAAGCCGCACCAACTTCCGAACAGAACCCCGTGACGCTGTGATCCGGGACGCGCCGCAGGACGAAGCCCGCATTCCTTTTGCGGAGTTCGACAGAAGTCTCTGCCAACGCTTCGATCAAGAAGGTGTAATGCCGCAGGTTTGCATTGGCCACTGGCACCAGCGCGAAGAAAACGACGAGGGGCTTACCCATCGCGTTCGCCGCTTGAATCGCGATGTCGAGCGAGGGATTTTCTTCAGCGCGAATCGAGCGCCGCATCCAGTAAACGACGCATCGACCGTCGGGATCAGGAAGGCCACTGCGACGCACCACGACGCGCGGATCATTTTCCAGCTTCTGAATTGTGCTCACCCGACAGGACCAGCGAGTCCCGTAATCAGATGCTCATTGGGTGAGTCTCGCATCAGCCGTCTTTTGCGACTTGATCCATGCAGTAACCCGGGCATCCAGGACATCCATTGGCAGGGAGCCACCGTCGAGAATCTCGTCGTGGAACGCCTTGATGTCGTAGCTAGAGCCGAGCTCATGCTCAGCGCGGGCGCGCAGCTTCAGGATTTCAAGCTGGCCGAGCTTATACGCAAGGGCCTGACCTGGCCACGCAATGTAGCGATCGGTTTCGGCCTGCAGGTCGGATTCCGCCACAGACGAGTGCTCGTGGAAGAAGTCGACCATCTGCTGGCGCGTCCAGTGCTTGTAGTGCACACCGGTATCAACGACCAGGCGAATGGCGCGCAACATTTCGTCATTCAGCCGCCCGTAATCCGAATACGGGTCTTTATAAAAACCGATGTCTTTCCCGAGCTGCTCGGAGTACAGCGCCCAGCCCTCGGCGTAGGCGCTGTTGAAATTGTATTTGCGGAAATCCGGCAGCTCCGGCAACGTCTCCGCGATCGAAATCTGCATGTGATGGCCGGGGATGCCTTCGTGATATGCGGTCGATTCTGCCGAGAGCATGTCGCGATGCTGGTAGTCACTGGTGTTCACCCAAACAACTCCGGGCCGCGATCCATCTGGGGTGCCTTGCTGGTAGTCAGCTCCCGCAGCTTCCTTCGCACGGAACGCCTGCATCTCGCGCACCTCGACGCGCGTCTTGGGAAGCAGTCCGAAAAGCTTGGGCAGTTCCGGCCTCATCTGATCGATGTAGCCGCGATAGCGCTGCAGAATGTCTTCGGGGGACTTGGCGTAGCTTCGCGGATTGTCCTTTAGCGACGCACGGAAAGTCTTCAGATCCTGGAAGCCAAGCTTCTTCGCGATTTCCAGCTGCTCGCCTTCGATTCGCTTCACCTCGCTGAGCCCGATCTCGTGGATCTGCTCGGGATCCAGGTTGGTGGTGGTCAGAAGCCGAATCTCGTAGCGATAGAGCTTGTCGCCGTTGGGCAAGGACCAGACGCCAGGCTCGCTTCGGCCATATGGCGCGTAATCCTTCTCCAAGAAATTCTTCAGCTTTATGTACGCCGGGCGAACGTCGTGGTCGATGGCGGCAATTGTGTCATCGTGCAGCCGCTTGCGATCCGCTTCCGGTACGCTGGCGGGAAATTCTTTTACAGGCTGAGCGAACGCGCTTGCCTCACCCGCAGCATCAGCAAGGTTCTTGCATTGCTCGACGGTTTTCTCCAGCAGGAACTTCGGTTGCATGAGCTTGTCTTTCTTACCCTGCTGAAGGACTTCGATGGTCTGATCGATCACAACCGGAATCTTGCGCAGACGCGCCAGGTAGTCCTCGTAATGCTTGGTTGAATCAGTGGGAACAATGGCGGGAAACTGCGCCAACTCCAATTGCACGCCATTGAACTGGTCAACCGGCATCTCGTAAGTTTTGAGATCGATGCCCTCAATACGCTCTTTGAGGTTCCGGACCATCAACTGCAAGCTGAGCGTGTCCTGCTCGTCGAGTCCCGAGGGGTCGAACTTCTCAAATTTGTCCAGCCAGCCTTGCAAGTCGCGCTTCTGCACCTGAACGTGGGCGAGCGACGAATCGCTCCAGCGGTCGTTGTAGCGATAGTCGCCAATCGAGGTGGCGAGTTCTGGGCTTTCGCGCAGTTCGTATTCCCATTCGTTAGCGAATAGCTGCTTCAGTTGGGCTTTCTTATTGGCTGTTTCCGACACAGCAATCAGGGGCATGGCGATCAACAGAGTCAGCAAACAGATGAACCAGGCTGGGGTCTTCATTCAACACTCCACGAAGAATTTCTGATTGTAGCGCAGATAGAAGGCCTACCCGGCTACGACGTCCGCCAGGCGCAAGGCATCTACACAGGATTTGACGTCGTGAGTGCGGATTATGTGAGCACCTTTCATGGCCAGGGCAACCTCAGCGCCGAGGGTGCCGAATAGGCGATCGGGAACGGGTGCATCTTTGCCATGCAGGGAAAGTGCGCGCCCAATCCAGGATTTGCGCGAAACCCCGGCCATCAGCGGGAAATAAAGCTCGTGGAATTCATTGAATCGGCGCAGCAGGGGGTAGTTTTCCTCGAAGCGCTTGCCAAATCCGAAGCCGGGGTCGAGCACAATGCGGTCGCGACGAATTTTGGCGGTCACGGCGGCTTCTGCGCGGCTGCGCAGTTCCCTCTTCACCAGCATCACCATGTCGGGCACTTTGGACAGACCAGCCCATTCATCCGGTTTCCCCCGAGCGTGCATGATCACAACCCCACAATCGGCGGCGGCGAGGGTCTTTTTCATCTTCGGATCCCAGTGCAGGCCGGAAACATCGTTGATGATATCCGCGCCGGCCTCGATAGCGGCTTCAGCCACCTTGGCCTTGTAGGTATCGACAGAGACAATCGCGTCGGGCCGGGACTCTTTCACAGCGACAATCACCGGCAGCACGCGCCGCATTTCTTCTTCGGCGCTAACTGCAGGACGCTCCATGCCGACCTTGGCGCCCGGGCGAGTGGATTCGCCGCCAATATCGACTATCGCGGCACCCTCATCGAAAAGGCGCAAAGCGTGCGCGACGGCTTCACCGGGGGTGGCGTGCCGGCCCCCATCGGAGAAGGAGTCAGGCGTTACATTCACAATGCCCATGACCAGTGTTCGTTTGCCTAACTCAAGGGTTCGCTGACCGAGGTTCCAGGTGAAGACCGGGCGCATGTGGTGATTCTAAACGTACTTGCGGCTGAGTAGGTGGGCCGGTGCTACAATCGACCTTGTAGATGTTTAGAAGCAGAGCACCGCTTGGCCTCCTGATTTGCTGCGCCCTATTGACGCTGGACGCCACCGCTGCCTCAAAAAAACCCTCCGCGTCACTCAAGAAACAGATCGAAACCATCCTGGCGCAACCCGATCTGGCGCGCGGGTTTATAGGAATTCAGATCACGTCTCTCAAAACAGGCAAGTCAGTTTTCTCGCTCAATGCTGAGAAGATGTTTACGCCAGCGTCGAACACGAAGCTGTTTACGACCGCGGCGGCGCTGGCGCTGATTGGCCCAGAGTACAAGTTCCGCACTACCGTCGAGACGAATGGCTCTCTCGACAAGTATGGGCGGCTCACGGGGGACCTGACGCTCGTCGGCCGAGGTGATCCGAACCTCTCCGGACGTGAACTGCCCTACACCATGCGAACGCAGCGGGACCCCGATCCGGTGCGCGTGCTCGAAAAACTTGCCGACGAACTGGTGCAGAAGGGCGTGAAGTACGTTGATGGCGACATCGTTGCCGACGATTCCTACTTCGCCTTCGAGCGCTATGGCGAGGGCTGGAGCCAGGACGACTTGGTGTGGCCCGACGGCGCTCCCGTTTCCGCGCTCACGATCAACGACAACGTCATTTTCGTGCAGATTCTCCCCGGCGCGCGGGCAGGCGACAGAGCCTTCGTCAGCGTTACGCCGTTCGCCGATTACTACACCATCGACAACCGTCTGCTAACCACGCCGGCGGGAACGGGGCGCAAGATCTTCATCAATCGCGAACCGGGATCGACCACTCTCACCCTGTGGGGCACGGTGCCCATGGATGACAGCGGCGTCAACGAAGGCCTCTCGATCGAGGATCCGGCAGAATTCGCGGCGAATCTGTTCCGGCATTTGCTCGAGGTGCGCGGAGTCGTGGTCTATGGCAAGCAGCGGACCCGGCACACGGACCTGGCAAGCCTTTCAACCTTCACCAGCGTGGTAATCGCCTCGAGTCGCGGCGGAGATGAGCACTCGCTGACGTCTCCGGTTGGCCCGCTGGTTTTGGCGGAATATCAATCGCCGCCACTGTCCGAGGATGTCGAAGTCATTAACAAGGTCAGCCAGAACCTGCATGCCGAGATCCTGCTGCGGCTGCTGGGACGCGAAAAGGGCACCGGCGGGACGGTACAGGCAGGACTCGAAGTGCTCCACGGTTTCCTGAATAATGCCGGGATTCCCAGCGATGACTACGTTTTCTACGATGGGTCAGGTCTATCACGCCAGAACCTGGTTACACCGCGAGCAGTGGTCAATCTACTGCTCTACTGCACCACGCAGCCGTGGGGGAAGGAGTTCCATGACTCGATGCCGGTGGCGGGGATTGATGGATCGCTAGCAGACAGATTCAAGGACCTCGATCCACAGGCCCACGTTTATGCAAAAACTGGATCGCTGGGCGGGGTAAAGACTCTCTCCGGGTATGCCGTCACCGCGAAGGGTGAGGAACTGGCCTTTTCAATTCTGGCCAACAACTACAGTGTGCCCGGCAAGCGGGTCAATGACGTGATCGATAGCATCGTGGTGGCGGCTGTGAATTCGGCGAAGTAGGTTTCAGGTTTCAGGTTTCAGGTTTCAGGAAAAGCAACTATTCAGGGTCTACATTCTTCTTCGCTTCTGCGCCCGCGCTCTTTGATCGCCTGTGCCCTTGGGCGGCTTCTTCATCCCTTCTACAAATTCTTTCAACACCGTGGCATTGTTCTGGGCAGTTTGCTTGGAAGCGAAGAGAAGAGTGACGGCGCGCTCGCTATCGAGGATGTCGTAGAGCTGCTGTAAAGCCTTCTCCGCTGCCGGAGAGTGCAGTTCAGCGAGGTACTTCTGTCGGAATTCCTTCCAGTGCTCGGGATGCGCGTGGTACCACTTGCGCAAGTCGTTAGAAGGCGCAAGGTCGCGAAGCCAGAGATCGATGTGAGCGGCGGCCTTTGTCAGGCCACGCGGCCAGAGGCGGTCTACCAGGACACGGAAGCCATTTGGATCGGACGGTTCGTCATAAACTCGCTTCAGCGCGATGCGGGATGAGACCATGGCAGCCTCTTCTGCTATTTTAAGACTAGATGCTACTCCTGTTGCGGTCCCGGTGGCTTGTGGCGTGCCTCTCGTCGCTGATGGCGTTTGCGCTGATCTTGCTTGGGGGATGTGAAGCCGAGCGGCGCAAGAGCGATGCTGAACTAGGGCTTAACGCACAGCAATCCGCCGGTCGCAAGCTCTATGACGAGTACTGCGATCGCTGTCATAATCCGTACTCAACGCGCGGTCGCCAGGGCCCCGGACTTAAAGGAGTCTTCAAGAAGCAATACCTCGCGGTGAGCGGGATTCCTGCGAATGATGCCCGCGTGGGCGAGATCATCCGCATCGGACGCGGCAAGATGGAAGGTTTCAGCAATGTGCTCACGCAGCAGCAGTTGGATGACCTTCTGGCGTATATGCACACCTTGTAGGTAGTGCGTCATCCCGAGCGTCGGCGTAGTTCAGCCAGCATCGAGCACATATTCCCGCTCTCAGCCGCCATAATGATGCGCGCAAGATCCCTACGCCCACTGGTAAGAGCGTGGGCGTTCGGGATGACGCCTCCGCGCAGGATGCCAAACATTTCACCGCAGAGCACGCCGAGTCCGCAGAGAAGAGGCATTCAAGACTCTGCATTTTTTCTCGACGATCTCCGCGTACTCTGCGGTTAAAGCATTGTTCCTTCCTGAAGGATTGCGCCTGCTTCGCCCCACGATTTAAGATTCACTCTCTTACTTTCCCGAGGTCACCCCATGGCTGAAGTGAGCGTCGCTCCAATAAACGGGAGCGGGACAGCTGCGAATCCAACAACCGAGGTCTATGCCGTCTTTGGCGCGGAGCCAGAGGTCCTGGCCTATGCCATGGCGAAGTACTCTCGTTCGTCGCTGTCGATGAAGGAGTCGCTGAAGGAAATCAGCCAGCAGAAGGCGGAGAAGTTTCTCAACACTTTCTACTTTCAGTACGGCCACCGCTCGATTGCCGATCTGGCGCACATCGCGTTGGCGATCGAGAAGCTTTCGATCCTCGCAGCGATCGTGGTGGCCGACGAGCAGCGATGGGATGGCCAGGAGCGGTCCACACGCTATCAGGACTTTCGCAAGAGCGGGTACTACGCGCCCGACTTCGGAGCGGATACGCAGGCTCGCGAGCTGTACGGAAAGACAATCGCCAGTTTATTTTCCGCATACGAGTCGATCTCCGAAAAAACCTTCCGGTACCTGGTCGAGATCACGCCCAAGCCTTCGGATATGAAACAGGAAGCGTACGACCGTACGCTGCGCGCTCGGGCGTTTGATATCGCGCGATATTTGCTCCCGCTTGCCACCAATACCTCGCTCGGCGAGATCGTCAATGCGCGCACGCTGGAGATGCAGGTTTCTCACCTGTTGTCGCACACACATGCGGAAGTGAGAAGCCTGGGAGAACTGCTGAAGAAGGCGGCGCTTTCCGCTTCTTACAACGTGAATCATTATTCTCTTCGCAAGTTGGTGGACGAAATTCGCGCGGTTTCGCCAGAACTCGGTCAGCGAGCCGAAGCCGAACTGCTGAAGGACGTCCGCGTCGCGCCGACATTGGTGAAGTATGCCGACCCGAATCCGTACGAGATGGAGACTCGTCGCGAGCTGCGGCAGATGGCGGCGGAGTTGATGGGCAAGGCCGCACCGGATAGCGCTCCCCCAGTCGATTTGCTCGACGATGAACCGGTCGAGGTTGAGCTGGCTACGACGCTGTTATACGAGCACTGCGCCTACCCGTATCGACAGATCCGAAATGCAGTCGAGAATCTCCGCGAACCACAGCGCCGAGAAATCGTCGACGCCGGACTCCGTCATCGCGGACGGCACGATGAAATGCTACGTGCTTTCCGAGCTGGACAGCAGTTTCGGTTCGACATTCTTATGGATATTGGCGGCTTCCGCGACATGCACCGCCACCGCCGCTGCATTCAGATTGAGCAGGAGTTCACTACCCAGCACGGATACGATGCCCCTGAGGAACTCCGCTCAGCCGGTGCTCTGGATTCCTACAAAGGAGTCATGGATGACACTGCTGCTGCCGTGCAGACGCTCGCGAAGAGTACCTCACCCGAAGCCGCAGAGAACAGCCAATACGCCATCCCGCTAGGCTTCCGCAAGCGCACATTGTTCAAAATGGATTTCGCCGAGGCGGTCTATATTTCAGAACTCCGCTCCGGGCCTGCAGGCCACTTCTCCTACCGCAACGTCGCGTATGCAATGTACGAAGAGGTGAAGAAGAAACATCCGGCGTTGGCGCAGTATTTCAGGGTTCACGATGTGCGGGAGCCGGTGGATTTGCTGAAGAGATAGGCAGTTTCAAGTTTCCAGTTTCAAGAAGGTAATGGCCGGAATTTTGCCAAGGGATAGACTTCCGTTGGACAACCTTGGGTTCGAAACTTGAAACTGGAAACTCGAAACTGCCTCTAAAACAACTTCAAATGAATCGTCAAATACTTCTTCGGATTCTTGCGAACGGCCTGAATCAAATCCTGCGTATCCGTGAGCAGCTTGTTGGTGTTGTTATAGAGCGTCTCATCCTGCAGTAACTTGCCCATCGTGCCCTGGCCGGAATTCAGGCGATCCATCATGTCGGACATGCGGTTCATCGTGTTCTGCAGCTTGTCGGCGAAGGCTTGGTCCTTCGCGAGTTTTCCGATCGCACCCTTGCCTGCGTTGATGTCATCGGTAAGCTGCTTCACATTGGCAATTGTCTTATTAGCGTTGTCATACATCGACGGGTCTTTCAAGAACTTGCCTATGGTACCGTGGCCCGAGTTTACGTCGTCGATCATCGCATTGATTTTGTCAAGCGTGGAATTAGCGCGATTGTAGAGGTCGTCATCCTCAATCAGCTTTCCAAGACTGCCATTGCCCGCCGTAACGTCGTTTACCAGCGTCTGGACCTGATTAATCGTGTTCTTCGCTTGGTTATAGAGGCTCGGGTCATAAATCAGCTTGCCGACCGAGCCCTGCCCGCTTTCAACAAACGACACGATGCGGTCCAGACGCTTCAGCAGAATGTCCATATTCTGCAGGCTGCTATTGGCGGCACGGACCACGTCGTCGTAACCGGGCTGCTCTTTGCTTTTGAGAACGTCCCCGTCTTGAACGGCAGGCCCTGTGGCGGTCGAACTGTCGATATTGATGTAAGTCTGCCCCAAAACCCCAGCGGTCGAAAGGATGGTCTGCGAGTCCTTACGAAGGAAGAAATCGTATTTCGTGTTGACCTTCATTGTGACTTCGACGGGTGCGAGCGGATGGCCTTGAACCACGCGGATCGCCTTCACGTTGCCAATATCGACCCCGCTCAGGCGAACGGGCGCGCCTTCAGCCAGACCGCTGGCATCCGGGAAGTAGGACTTGACGAGGATTTTGTGGGTGAAAATGCCGCCGCTGTTCATCAGGATGATCAGCGTGGCGAAGATGATGCAGGCCACGATGACCACGACGCCGACCTTCAGTTGGGACCACTTCAACTGCTTCTGGCTAGGCAACGGTCCTCCCGTGCGGTGTTACAGAGAGCCGAGTTAGATGTAGAAGCATCGCCCCGCGTCGCGCAAGCATAGCAGGCCCCAGATTTCCGAATGATAGCAGACGAGCCGCCATTTAGGCCGCGGTTGTAAGTCGAGGTACTCGGGGACGCAAGAGTGTGGCGAGGGCATAGGCTGCGGCGCCGCAGATCAAGGTTGCGGTAAGACCAAATTCCATCGCGATCACAATGGCCAGCACGGAACCTAGCACGCTGGCGGCTGCATTCATCGCCCAGGCCCATTCGACGGCACGCGATTCCGCGGCGCTGGATTCAGGGCTGCACAACGCACGCAGGCCAGTCGGGAAAGGCATGCCCATGGCGAATCCGAGCGGCACCAGCACCGCGCCACTCACTACGAGTTTCACGAAGAAAGCAACTCCGACCAGGGCGTTCAAGAGCACAGGCAGAACGGTCGCGTACACGAGAAGTGCGGCAACAATCGCAGCGAGGGCGATCCAGACCCGCCGGGGAGATGCAAACCACTTTCGCGAGGCGAAGCTTCCGCCGCCGCTGGAAAGCAACATGAGAAAGACCACGACCGTCAAGGCATAGGTGGGATGGCCGAGAAACAAAACGAAGCGCTGGATAAATGAGACTTCAACGAGGATGTATCCCAACCCGACCGCAATGAAATAGAAGAGCGAAGCATGTTGACCTTTGCCCCCTGCTCCCAGCGCGAGCGGGACTAACAGAAATACCACCACTGCGGCAATCGAAATGATTAGCAGCATTCCCAACACCGCGATGCCGAGGTTGACCTTCCAGTCCATGGCCGCACCGCTGCCGGAGATCGAGCGCAAAATGTTGCGCGTCTTCAACGTGAAGAAGAAGAACGGTTGGTTATCGTCAACAGGAGCGACATTGAACGGGTAATTGCGGCTGAATGCTGCGGGATCATTGCTGCGAATGAGGTCGGTAAAAGCATTTTCCCTGGGCTGCGAAGACGCATAGAGCATTCGCAGCGGCGGATGGTCGGCGACGTATCGTTCAACCGTCCGCTCCTCGTCGGGCGTGAATGCGCTCTTCTTTGCGAGGACGGTGACGTTGATGCCGTCCTCGTTCAACTCTCCCTGGGACATGATGAGGAAATTTTGGGCCGGGTTGGAGATCCCGAGCCGATGCAGCGCATCCATCTCAACCGAAACCACACGCAGCGCCTCGCGGGGCCGGCGAAATTCCCAGCGCGTTATAGCAACGATGCCATCGGCTTTCAGGTGATCGAAATACTCGCGGAAAGCATTGGAGGTATAGAGATTGTTTTCGCTCAACGCGAACGCACCGGCCGCGGTGGAAGCCCAGGTGTCGACTAGCGTCATCTGCACGACGTCGTAGCGGTCGCTGCTGTTGCGAACAAAAGAACGGCCGTCAGCGACATTCATGTGCACGTCGGGCCGCTCGTAGAGGTGATACGCAAAATCGGCGTATCGCCCGCGCATGATGGTGTTCGCAATGATGGGGTTGATTTCAATGCCGGTCACGCTTGGACTGCCGTTGGCGACTGCACGGAGTACATCCACGCCTCCCCCCGGGCCAATGATTGCGTAGGTGCCGTGCGGCCGCAGGATGTTGACTGTGGCTGGAGGTGCCGACATCAATTGGCGCTGCCAGTCCACTGCACCGAAATGCTGAGGGTCGGCGTTCATGATGTAGGTATTCGCATCGGCGTCGATGACGATGACGCGGGCGCCGTCGGACGCGCGATCCACCTCCACTCGCGAAAGGGCGTTCCAGCGAGCGAACTCGACATTTTTTCGAATCACGCCTTTGGCCCAAGTAATGTCGGCAAGGCGGCCTGAGTGGTTCAGCGCCATACCGAGCACAAGCAAAATAACCAGGGCTACGGCGAACTCCCGCGGCTTGGGCGCGGCGCTCCAGAGGATGGCGGCAATCGCAGCGACCAGCGCCGAAACGAGAATGACGTTGGGACCACCAATCCAATTCAGAAGCGGAACAATGGCGAGGCAGGCGAGAGAGCCGCCGGCAAGATCCGCGGCATAAAGTCTCGGGATGCGCGATGACTCACGCGCGAAGACGACCGAGAATTGGAGGCCGGTAAGAAAAAACGGAATTGCAGATGCCAGGTAGATGGCGGTCAGACGAATGAAATTGCCGCCCGTCAACTGCAGCGATACCGGGACGTGCAGCACGATTTCGAGCACGATGGGAATGGCTAAAGCATTCAGGCAACAACAAACCGCGGCAAAGTTTCGCAATTGATACCGCTGCAGGCGTTGCTTCCGCAAATGCGCAAATACACCGCCGGCGCCGAGCCCGAGCAGGGCAATCGAGATCGCCAGGAAAGCAAAGTGATAGAACAGAACCACCGAGAACAGGCGCGTCAGACCCAACTCCAAGAGCAGGGCGGAGAAGCTGCTCAGGGCAATGCCCGCCGCGAGTATTCTGCCGCGACTTGGCGCTTGGACCGTGGTCTCTTCGGGAATTTCCGCGGCTGTGGGCATAAGACGAAGAGAAAAGTCTAACAGGAGGTGGCACGGCCCTATTACCTGATGTGGAGCTAATTCGGGCTGAGGCAAATCAGAACATGCGGTCGCCGCGATAGATCAGCTTGCCATCCTGCATTCTGGCCTCTGCCATGAGCTTGTGCGGCTTTGGCGGCTTCTCGTCGTCGATGTGAAGCACCTCATGGCCGTGCGCCACCAGCCAATCTGATACCAGCATGCGATGGCAGTGAAAGTACACGCGCTCGGCGCACATGTAAGCAGTGGGTGATCCTTCGGCAAGTCTGATGAGGCGATCCATGGCCTGCTCGAACTCGGGCGTGAGCATGTAGTCGGCATAGTTGCGAAAGCTGTCGTTACGCAGGGCGATGTTCGGAGAATCAGTGAGAATTTTCTTCCGCCTCCCGCCAAGTTCTTTCATCCACACGTACTGAATCCCTGCGTCAGGCAAGGCGCTCTCTAACGATTCCCGATTGAAGTGCGGCAAGCGGCGCGACATGGGAAACGCGCGAATATCCACCAGCGTTTTGATTCCGTGCGCCTGGAGGGCGCTGATCAGTTCTTCCATCGAGCGCGTCGAATGGCCGATGGTGAAGAGGGTGGCCATGTCTCAAGGATAGTGGAGGGGCGGGCCCCCTCGCCCTGTTGGTTATCCCCGGAAATACAAGTACGCTCCCATAATGCAGATCAGCACCACGGCCGATCCCGCCACCTCTCTCCAACTCCAGCTGGCGCGGGTTTTGGCCTTGTCTTCGGGAGTGACGGTTTCAAACGTTAGACTCCGGATGCGCTCGTAGTCGGGTTCCTGGGTTACGTGGCTGACAACCACCATCACAATGGCCGAAACGATCGTGATGAGCACGCTGAAGTATTGAAAGTTGATGTTATTGACAATCCAAAAGAACGACCCGGGCGTGTAACCCTTGTCCAAGCCGCTGATGCCGAGAGCCACCGGTGTATCCACCAACATTCGGAAAATGCCCATGAGGAAGCCGATGATCATCGCCCAGAGCGCGCCCTGAGCGTTGAGCCGCTTGAAAAACACTCCGAGGAAGAAGACGACGAAGATGGGCGGAGCAAGATATCCCTGCACAGCCTGCAGGTAATCGTAAAGGCCGTGCGCTCCTTTGATCACTGGAATCCAGGCCAAAGCAACCACGATCATGGCACCTGTGGCGATGCGTCCGACGCGGACGATCTGATGTTGGGAAGCGCCTTTGTTCCACTTCTCGTAAAGGTCGACCGTGAACAGAGTCGAACAGGCGTTGAACACACCGGCGAGCGAGCCCATGAGCGCCGAGAGCAGGCCAGCGACCACCAGGCCGCGCAATCCCGGAGGAAGTAGATACTGCACCATCATGGGGAATGCGCCCTGGGCGACGGCGGGAATGGGGTTGCCGTAAGCATCGACCATGACACCAAGTGCCGGGACTTTGCCGCTTTTCGCCAACGCGTAGCAGATCAGCCCGGGAATGATGAAGAGGTAGACCGGAAACAGTTTCAAGAAGGCAGCAAAGATCGAACCGCGACGGGCGACCGTTTCATTCGGCGCACCCAAGGCTCGCTGAACAATGTATTGATCGGTACACCAGTACCAGAGACCGATTATGGGAGCGCAGATTGCCATGCCAATCCAGGGATACTGGCCGTTGAAGTACCACGCTTCCTTGATAATTTTGCCGGCGGCGTCGGTTTGCAACACCGGCGCCCAGCTTCCTTGTACGCCGTGGGGAAGCAGAGGCTTCCAGAGATTGAACATGTCGGAGCCGCACAACACGCGGAGCTCGTGCCAGCCACCGAGTTTTGCCAAGCCGTACGCGGTGAGCGAGAAGGACCCAAGGAGCAGGACAAACGTCTGCACGGCATCGTTGTAGGCGACGGCGCGCATGCCGCCAAGCGCCGTGTACAAACCGGTGAGGACGATGACGAGCACCGAGCCGATCCAGAAGGAGTCAATCACGGTGTTACCGATGGTGATGTGCAGTTCGGGGAGCAATGTGCCGAACACCACGCCGCCGGCGAAAATCCCGACCGCAATTTTCGAAACGATAAACGTGATGATTGAAACGATCGATAGTACGTAGCGCGATGCTGGGCTGAAGCGCCGCTCCAGAAATTCTGGCATGGTGAACACCATCGACCGCATGTAGAAAGGAACGAAAACCCATGCCAGCACCAACAAGCACCACGCGTGCAATTCGTAATGCGCAAGAGCCACACCGCTGGTCGCTCCCGATCCGGCCAGTCCAACGATGTGCTCCGAGCCGATGTTCGACGCGAAAATCGAAGCCCCGATGATCCACCAGCCGAGGTTGCGCCCTGCGAGAAAGTAGTCGGCGGCGGAATCTTTACGGCGCGAGACCACATACCACGCCACGGCCAGCAGAATGCAGAAATAAATTCCGATGACGACCCAGTCAATCGGCGTGATCTGCGATTGAAATTCAGTAGCAAACAGGACAGCGGCAAGGCTGTTCGTCAGCATGGAAGAGGAATCCTCCCTCGAAGGATGACAATATCGATTTGCTCAATGTCCTACACTGCCGCGGCGTTCACAAGTACCTGTGTTAAGACCTTGTCCTGCTCAGGAAAGACGGTGCGCAGGTCGAGCAGGACTTTGCCTTCCTCAACGCGCGCGATTACCGGCGGGTCGGAAACACGCAAACGCGCAGCTAGCTCATTGGCGGAGAGACTATAGCATGTGAGCGCGAGAACGGTTGTCGGAAGAGTGGAAGATGGAGCCGAGCCGCCGCCAAGGAGAGATTCGCCGTCGAGGAGCTCGGCGCGTAATTTTTGCGACTGGATGCTCTTCGCGAGAGCTTCCGCGCGCCGCGTGATATCCGCTTTCGGCGTTTGCATCATACGAAGTGTCGGAACAGCGTTGTAGTCACGTTTTACATAGGCAAGCAGCGTGGCTTCCAGAGCGGCATAGATCAGCTTGTCGACCCGAAGCGCGCGAAATAGGGAATTACTGCGCATTTTCTTGACCAGGTCCTCGCGGCCGCTGATGAGGCCAGCCTGCGGGCCGCCGAGCAGCTTGTCGCCACTGTAGGTCACGACGTCTACACCCCCGCGTAAGCTATCGAGGACGCCGGGCTCATTCTGGATTCCGACCTGAGCGAGATCGAAAAGCGCCCCGCTGCCAAGGTCTTCGAGCAAAGGGACATTGCGTTTACGCGCGAGCGCGACCAGTTCTGCAACGCTCGGCTGTTCGGTGAAACCGGTGATCTCGAAGTTTGATCGATGCACGCGCAACAAAAGGCGGGTGCGATCGTTGATGGCTTTCTCGTAGTCGGACACGCGAGTGCGGTTAGTGGTCCCCACTTCGCGCAGCACCGCGCCCGACTTGCTCATGACATCCGGAATACGGAAGGACCCGCCGATTTCTACCAGTTCGCCTCGCGAGACAATGACCTCGCCGCCTTCCGCAAGCGTATTCAGCGCCAGCAGCACAGCCGCAGCATTGTTGTTAACGACAATCGTAGAAGTGGAGGTACGGAGCCTGCCCTGAGCGGCCGAGGAAGCCGGGGGAGTCGAATGGGCGCCCTCGCCCGTATGGGCGGTTGGCGTAGGGACAGCCGCCCTCGGCTGTCCGGCCGAGCGCAGTTCGGCAGAGTCTTCCGACAGCAGCTTCCGAAACAAGCGGTCTACATGCACGTCGCGCTTGCCACGCTCGCCTGCCTCAATATCAAATTCGAGGTTGGAGTAGGCACCCGCCGTCTCGCGGATGTGTTCAAACGCGGACTGCGCGATCGGAGCTCTCCCCAAGTTTGTGTGCAGAATTACGCCTGTCGCGTTGATAACGGGACGCAGCGAATATCCCAATACCCGGGTCAGTTCCTGCCGAACGGCATTAGAGATGTCGGATAGTGCAAGCTTCAGCTTGTCAGAATCGAGGTAGCCTTCTCCGATTTCGCCGCGCAATCGCGAAAGGACGGCTCGACACGCATCAGCTACGGCGGTTTGCCCTTCTTGCATCGCAAGTTCAGCGATAGCCGACGAATGCAGCAGATCATCCACGGATGGCAGTTCGCGATACAGTTCCGGCTGCGTTTTCATTGGCGATGATTATCTGTGCAACCCCGTCCTCACCGCAACCTAAGATGCATTTATGCCTGGTGCTGGAAAGGCTCAATTCTCGGGCCGTGATTGCTCAGTAGCACTAGATCTCACTTTGCGATCTTCGCGTACTTTGCGGTTCAAAGTTTTCAAACCTTAAACCGCAAAGATCGCAAAGTGCGCAAAGAAAAGCATGAACGGGGCCCTACTTGCCACCTCAAACCCAGCAATAACTCGACGGCTGGCCAGCATGACAGTCTCAGATCGCACAGGTTGCGCCAACGGCCCCGGCAAGCGTACATTCATTTCGCCTGGCATCGGCCAGTCAAGGAGAGCTTTGTGAGAACTCGCAACATTACTCTCGTTGTCGCATCCGCCATTCTTATCGCTTCTTTTTCAGCTTTCGGGCAATCTAAGCCCGCGGGCGTAGTTCCGAGTGCCGAGTTGCAGAAACTGGTGCCCGCCGCCTACTTCTATCGCGGACAGAGCGCCACGGTTCAGATTCGCAACTCGGGAGCGGTGCGGACGAAAGACGGGAAATACGTCATTGCTGCGCTCGTCGACACGTCGGGCTATGCCTCTGATGTCGCAGCAAAGTATCAGGGGCTGCTTATAACCGAAGTCAAGATTAAGGTTGAGGGCACGGAACTTGCTCCGGGCGAGTACGGATTCGGCTTCGTCGGCGATAAATTCGTGGTCACTGATGTCGGCGCGAACGATGTGTTCACTGTCTCGTCGAAGGCAGACGCTAACCTAAAGCGACCGGTGCCGCTGAAGATGGCGGAAGAAGGCGGCGAGTATCGGCTATATCACGGGAAGAAGTACGTGACGGTGCAGGTGGAGTAACGGTCGCATCCCGCTTTGATCGTGGAGGGACGGGCGCCCTCGCCCGTCCTGAAATTCAACGTAACCGGGTCACCCCACCTCTACCAAGCCATACGTCTTTTGCCACTTTGTCCTCATCCGGCGCAGAGCGCGGTCGATGTCTAGCTGCGAGATCTCTGGATTTGGACCGGAAAGAACGGCTGCGGCCTCTTTCTTCGCCAGTTCCAGCAGATCGCGATCGCGGGTGAGGCTTGCGACCTGGAAGGTGGGCATTCCCGCCTGGCGCGTGCCGAAGAATTCGCCCGGGCCACGCATTTCCAGATCCAATTCTGCGATTTCGAAACCATCGTTGGTGCGTACCATCGCATCCAGACGCCGCTCGGCCTCTTCGGAAACCTTGCCGCCGGTCATGAGAATGCAATACGACTTGGCAGCGCCGCGTCCAATGCGGCCCCGTAGCTGATGCAGCTGTGCCAACCCAAAACGTTCTGCATGTTCGATGACCATCACTGCGGCATTCGGCACGTCCACGCCGACTTCGATCACCGTGGTTGAGACCAGAATTTGAATCTTGCCCTGCTGGAACAAACGCATGACCTGCTCTTTCAGGTCAGCTTCCATGCGTCCGTGGAGTACGGCGACCTGCAGGTCGGGAAACACTTTCTTGCTCAGCTCGCGATACATCTTCATCGCGGCTTTGAGCTCGGATTCCTCGTTCTCCTCGATCACAGGATAGACAACGTAGGCCTGATGTCCCGCTGCAACTTGCTGGCGCACAAACTGCCAGATCTTCTCTGAGCTCTCATCGCCAACCCGTTTGGTGACGATTGGCGTTCGCCCGGGCGGCATTTCGTCCAGCACGCTGAGATCGAGGTCGCCGTAGAGCGTGAGTGCGAGGGTGCGCGGGATGGGTGTGGCCGTCATAACCAGAACGTCGGGTTCCGCTGAAGCGGTGGAGGCACGGGCACCCTCGTCCGTGCGGTCGATTTGCGTAGGGACAGCCGCCCTCGGCTGTCTAGCCGAGCGCAACTCGGCAGCAGACGATACCGCGGAGCGTTGCTCAGGACGGCTGAGGGCAGCCGCCCCTACGTGGTTTGTGTTAGGGCGAGCGTCCTGCTTCTTCATTAATTTGAAGCGTTGCAACACTCCGAACCGGTGTTGCTCATCCACGATCACTAGGCCGAGCTTGTCGAACTCGACCTTTTGCTCGATCAATGCATGCGTTCCAATTACCAGCTGAGCACCGCCCTGCGCGATGTGGCGACGAATCTCGCGCTTGCGATCGTCTTCAAGCGAGCCCGTCAACAACACAATGCGATAACCTGATGGCTCCAGAATTCGGCGCGCAGAAAAGTAGTGCTGTTGGGCCAGAATCTCCGTGGGCGCCATGAGCGCGACCTGATAGCCATTTTCGATCGCGATGATGGCAGCTTCAAACGCTACCAGCGTCTTGCCTGACCCGACATCGCCTTGCAGAAGACGCCGCATGGGAAACGGCTTTTCCATATCAGAAGCGATTTCCTTCAGCGCCCTCTTTTGTGCATTGGTGGGGTGAAACGGCAGGATCTTTTTGATTGCCTGACGCACCTGATCAGTCAGGTCGAAGGCAATTCCTGTTTGCGCTTTCTGCTCGCGGCGCTTGAGTTCCAGCCCCAGTTCAATGAAGAACAGTTCCTCAAAGATCATGCGAATGTGTGCGGGCGTCCGAAACGACTGCAGCGCATGAACGCTTTCGCCTTCGTCGGGCCAGTGTACCTTCCACAGCGCCTCGCGGGGCGGCAGCAGGTTCAGCCGTTTGCGTACGGATGCAGGAATTCCTTCCGGCATTTCGGGAGATAGGTCCTCCAGCGCGCGACGAATAGTCCGGCGAAACCAGCGCGAGGTGAGCCTCCCCTGTCCCGCGGATTCATAAATCGGAACGATTCGACCTATTTCCAGCGACTCGGACGCCTTTTGCTCCGCATCGCCTTCGGGCTCGCCCAAAATCTCAAATTGCGGCTGTCTGAGTTGCAACTCGCCGCGGTCGTCTTCCACCTTGCCGTACAACGCGACAATCTGGCCGGGTTGAAATTTGTCTCGCAGATAGGTGCCGTTGAACCAGAGGCACTTCAGGCGCGCGCGGCCTTGCCCGACTGTCAGCTGGAAGATGGGCATCTTGCGCGTGCGAAACAGGCCCGAGGTGCGCACCTCTCCGATGACGGTCGCCATTTCGCCAGCCCTCAGTTCGGCTATGCTTCGTGGGTTCAGGCGATCTTCATACCGAAAAGGCAGATAATGGAGGAGATCATCCACCGTGTGCAGTCCCTTGGCCGCGAGGATTTCGGCCAGCCTGGGCCCGATTCCTTTCACGTACTGCACAGGAGTAGACGGTTCCAGCATCAGAGAGATGGTATATGAGCGTTCAGCATCCAGGGTGCGAAGTTGAACTTCATTTTCCACGGATTCACGCCGATGAACGCGGATCGGCAAACCTGGACAAAAGCAATTTTGCCTGTAGCCGCCCGCTGACTGCTGAGTGCTGCATGCTACTTTTTGAGGTTCTGCGGTGTCAAAGCTCGGTAAGATGAACTTTCTTCAATCCCTGGCCGCGGTGGTGGCGGGGAATGTGGTGTACTTCCTCGTCATGCCGTATCTGCCGCCCGCGGCGCAGCACAATCCGGCCAAGCTGGACCTCGGCGTCATCATCGACTTCTGGTTCTGCCTGGTGTTCCTGGGCATCATTAAGACCTTCTGGAAGCCAGGAAAGCGCTCGGGCGAGCAGCAACGCTAGACCGCAATTACGGCGTTCTCCAGTGGCGGATCCGCTGAAATTCCAGTAAAATCTATCTTTCCAGTAGATTCCAAGACCTCGGAGCAGTCATGGCACAAGTATGCGAAATTTGCGGCAAGGGGCCGCAGTTTGGAAACAACATCAGCCACGCCCACAACGTCACGAAACGTCGTTGGAACGTGAACCTGCGCAATGTCCACGCGAAGGTGAAGGGCGGTAATAAGCGGCTTCGCGTGTGCACTTCCTGCCTGCGCAGCGGCAAAGTCACAAAAGCCTAAGCAGTAACTCAACTGAACCGCGCTCCCGCTTTCCGGCAGATCAGATCCGCGAGATACCCCGATCAGCGATTATTTGATTACTGGATTCCCACAAGCTGCACGTCGAAGATGAGTGTCGCATTCGGCGGAATAGGCCCTCCGGGAGTTCCTTGCTCGCCGTACGCAAGGTCTGGAGGAATCCGCAGCTGGCGTTTGCCGCCAACTTTCATTCCCGCAACTCCTTCATCCCAGCCTTTTATGACCTGCCCGCCGCCAAGGGGAAAACTGAAGGGGGCACCACCTACTGAACTGTCGAATTTTTTCCCGGTCGTAAGCCAGCCGGTGTAGTGCACTTTCACCGTTTGTCCGGCTTCGGCAGTCGCACCGGTTCCGACTCTAATGTCCCAGTATTGAAGTCCAGAGGGCGTGGTGGTCCCGGGGCCGGTCACCTTCGCCGGAACATTAGGATTGGGCCGTGCAGCCGGTTTCCTGGCCGCCGTGCCGGCTTTGTGGGTTGCGGTGGTGCTCTTGTGTTGTGGAGTTTTTGTCTGCGTTGTGCTGGTTTGTGCGAACATCAGGCCGGTCACCAGAAACAGGAAAACGAAAAGAGTTTTAGTCATAATTCCTCTCAAAGTACTTCGAGTCTCATTGGTTTGCGATCGCGATGACTTCGATTTCTACAAGTACATCCTTGGGTAGGCGCGCTGCCTCCACGGTTGATCTCGCCGGCGGCGCCCCGGTGAAGTGCTTGCCATAGACGTCGTTCATAGAGGCGAAGTCTGCCATGTTCTTCAGGAACACGGTAGATTTGACCACTTTGTCGAGGGCGCTGCCCGCGGCTTTGAGGATGGCTGCAAGATTCTTTATTACACGCTCGGTTTGAACCGCAATATCGCCATCGATCACCTGCTGGGTGGCCGGATCAATTGCTACCTGCCCTGAAACAAAGACGAATCCATTCGACCGAATTGCCTGCGAGTAAGGCCCGATCGCCTTGGGTGCATCGGGAGTGGAAATGACGTCGCGCATGCTCCTCCGTGATGACAGTTGGGAATTTTAGATTGGAGATTTCAGATTGAAGATTGAACCAACCAGCACACACAATCTGCAACCTCAAATCTTCGATCTGGAATCCGCGACTCACAGCTTCTGCAATCTCTGCACATCGTGTACGCCGGGAATCTTCCGCACGCCCTGGATAATGCTCTCAAGATGTTTCAGGTCCGCGATTTCAATGACGATGTCGACATGGGCCTGGCCGTTTTCGCTGCGAGAGCCAATGCTGCGGATGTTGGTGTTGGTATCGCTGATCACCGCCGTGATTTGTTTCAGCATACCGAAGCGGTCATCGCAGAAGACGGTCAGCTTGACTGGGAATGCAGTAGGCGCTCCTTCGTCTTTGCCCCATTCCACTTCGATCCGCCGTTCCGGTTCGTACATCAAGTTGGTGACGTTCGGGCAATTCGCGGAGTGAACAGCTACGCCTTTGCCGCGAGTCACATAGCCAACCACAGCTTCCCCGCGAATCGGATTGCAACAGCGCGCGCGATAGACAAGCAGGTCGCCGTGGCCCTTCACGCGAATGGCATTGCTGTGATCTCCGCCAAAAACACGGCGAACCACGCTGCCGATTCCTGATTCTTCCTCGAGCGGCATGGTGGATTCCGGCTCAGAGGCAGGAGCGAGTTTGCCCAGAATCTGACGCGCTGAATATTTGCCGTAACCGATTGCAGCAAGCAGATCGTCCGGCTGGCCAAGGCCGTAATCCGATGCGATGCGCTGCATGTCGGCATCCTTGATGTCCTTAAGCGCAATGCGGTATTTGCGAGCCTCTTTCTCGATCAGCTTCTTGCCGATTTCGATGGCGCGCTCGCGCTGATGGATATTGAGCCAGTGCTTGATTTTATTGCGCGCGCGGGACGAACGCACCACGGCCAGCCAGTCGCGGCTGGGCTTGTGACCGGGCTGGGTGATGATCTCGACAATGTCGCCGCTATGCAGCTTGTGGCGCAGCGGAACCATCCGCCCATTGACCTTTGCGCCGACGCAGCTGTGGCCAACTTCGGTGTGGATCGTGTAAGCGAAATCGATGGGAGTCGCTTCGCGCGGAAGTACCACAACCTTGCCTTTCGGCGTAAAGGTGTAAACCTCTTCGGGGTAGAGATCAACCTTGAGGGTGGAGAGAAATTCGCTCGGATCGGTAACGTCGCGCTGCCATTCAACGACTTGCCGTAACCATGCCAGGTCTTGTTCTTCCCTGGCCGAGACGGGGCCATCTTTGTACTTCCAGTGCGCCGCAATGCCTTCCTCGGCCATGCGGTGCATTTCTTCGGTCCGGATCTGAATCTCGAAGCTGACGCCCTCCTCGGTGATTACGGACGTGTGCAGCGATTGGTAGAGATTCGGCCGCGGCATCGCAATGAAGTCTTTGATCCTGCCTGGCACCGGTCTCCAGAGATTGTGGACAATTCCAAGGACAGCGTAGCAATCCTGCACGGATTTAGTGATCACGCGCATGGCGTAGAGGTCGTATACCTGATCGACGGAAATGCGCTGCTTCAAGAGCTTTTTATGGATGCTGTAGAGTCGCTTGATGCGACTCTCCACTTTCGCAGTGATGCTGGCCTCATCAAGTTTCTCGCGAAGCACACGCTCGACACTGGACAGAAACTGCTCGCCTTTTTTCCGGCGGGCCTCGACGGCATCATGCACCTGCTGATAGGCGATCTCGTCCAGATAGCGAAATCCGAGATCCTCGAGTTCACCGCGGATTTTGCCCATACCAAGGCGATGGGCGATGGGCCCGTAGATGTCGAGGGTCTCGCGCGCAATTTTTTGCTGGCGCGCGGGCGGAAGATGCTCGAGGGTTCGCATGTTGTGCAGCCGGTCGGCAAGTTTGATCAGCACGACGCGGATATCGTCCACCATGGCCAGCATCATCTTGCGCAGGTTCTCCGCCTGCTGCTCTTCCTGCGACGAGAAATCAATTTTGCTGATTTTCGTGACGCCTTCGACGAGATGAGCAACCTGCTCGCCGAATTCTTTTCGGATGTCGACGATGGTGACGGAGGTGTCTTCGACCGAATCGTGGAGAAGACCAGCCGCGACCGCAACCGAGTCCATCTTCATTTCGGAGAGAACAAGGGCGACTTCGAGGGGGTGGACAAGGTAAGGCTCACCCGAGGCCCGCTGCTGTCCGGAATGGTGCTTCTGAGAGAACTCATAGGCCTTGCGAACCAGCTCAAGATCGTCATTGGGACGGTTGTCGCGCATTCGCCGCAACAGCTCGCGGAACTTCGTCACCGTGAGCATGTTGGTCGCGATTTGTTCGCGCAAAGTGGCCATGAATGCGGGACAGCCTGCCGGAGGTTGATTGGTGCATGCTCCCGCCCGCGAATGTCGGCGAGCGACCCAGAACGGGTCCGGTGGACTGCTTGTGTCTGATTATAGCGGGGCGACGAGACATGGAGGGACAGCCGCCCTCGGCTGTCCGGCGGAGCAAGGCTCCGCTACGCGTGAAGAAGCAGCCTCCGACTCCTGTTGAGCGGTGCTCGGACAGCCGTGGGCGGCTGTCCCTACAGCCTCAATATAGAATGTGCCGCATGCCACGCATTCTCATCAGCGGAGCTTCGGGCCTGGTTGGGACGGCGCTGGTCACTGCGCTGGAGAAGCGAGGGGATGAGGTTTATCGGCTGGTTCGTCGCGAACCGCGGAATGCTTTTGAAATTTGTTGGGACCCTATGCAGGATGTCCCAGCTGAACTCGTTTCTGGGTTCCACGTTGTGATCCATTTATCTGGCGAAACTGTGGCTGGGCGCTGGACGGAACGCAAGAAGCGCCGGATTCGGGACAGCAGGGTCGTCAGCACGCAAAATCTGGCGCTCGCTCTGGCCAAAGCTGACACGCCTCCGCAGACGTTCATTTGCGCTTCGGCAACCGGCTATTACGGGAATCGCGGAGATGAGGTTCTGAGTGAACAGAGTGCATCCGGGCAAGGGTTTCTGGCCGAGACTAGCCGTGAGTGGGAAGATGCTACTCAGCCCGCGGCGCAGACCGCTGATCGCGTCGTGAATCTTCGGATTGGAGTGGTGCTCAGCCGCAAGGGCGGTGCCCTGAAGCAGATGCTGCTTCCGTTTCGGCTCGGGCTTGGCGGAAAGATTGGCAGCGGTCGCCAGTGGTTCAGCTGGATTCACGTAGACGATCTGCTCGCGGCAGTGCTGCACATCATCGAGCACTCGTACTTGCGCGGTCCGGTGAACATGGTTTCGCCAAATCCGGTGACTAACGCGGCGTTTACCAAATCCCTGGCTGAGGCAGTGAGACGACCGGCCATTTTCCCGGTACCGGCATTCATGGTTCGGCTTGCGTTCGGAGAATTTGCGGAAGAAGGGCTGCTAGCGAGCGCCAGGGTGGTTCCGCGGAAACTGGTTGAAAATGGCTTCAGGTTTCAATATCCGGAATTGCGCCGAGCTCTGGAGGATCTTCTTAATCGGCCACTGGAAGCCATGTCCTGAGCGCCGCGAAGGACCTATGCACTTGCAGCCAGCGATGCTGCAGAGGAATGCAGAGGTCCTTCGCAGCCTGAAGGCTGCTCAGGATGACAAGCGATTTGGGTTATTTTCCTCGCGCCTTCGCAAACTCCTCCACACGTTCGCGCACGCTGAGCACGTGTTTCGGCAGCTGCAGATGGCTTCCCTCTTCGAGAATGGGGATCAGCTTGTCGAACTCGGGGCCGGAGTGTGAGCCGGTAATCGCAATGCGGATGGGATGAAATAGTTCTTTGCCCTTCGCGCCGGTTTCGGCCTTGACCTCATTCACGATTTTCTTGAACTGTTCGGGCGTGAGCCTGCCTTCCCGGGCGCACTCGTCTTCGAGGATTTTGAAAACGAAGCGAGCCAGCACGGCGTCGGTATTGTGGCCTGCCAAAACCTCGGCGTTATCCGGAGACGCAAGCGCCGCTTTCGCGTCGTAGTTGAAGATCAGCTCGGCCTTTTCGGGCAGTTGTTCCAGGCGATCAACGGATGGCACCAGCATCTGGATGACCTTGCCGACCCAATCCTCGGTCTCTGGCGCACTATGATCGCCGACAAGCCTACTGAAATACGCACGAGCAAGGCTCGCGATTCGATCCGGCGAACGTTCTTTGATGTAGTGCCGATTGAGCCAGTACAGCTTCTCCATGTCGAAGACAGCAGGCGAAGGCGTGACGCGGTCGAGGGAGAATTCCTTAAACAATTCCTCTGGCGAAAATATCTCGCGCGTGCCGCCTGATGGCGCCCATCCCAGCAGAGCCAGGTAGTTCACCAGCGCTTCCGGCAGCACTCCCATGTCGCGGAAATTCGCGATCGAGGTCGCGCCGTGACGCTTGGAAAGCCGTTCGCGATCGGCGCCAAGAATTGTCGAAAGGTGCGCAAACTCCGGCACCGGCCAGCCCAGCGCTTCGTACAACGCCACTTGCTTGGGAGTGTTCGAGAGATGGTCATCGCCGCGGATCACGTGGGTGATCTTCATCAACGCGTCGTCGATGACGACCACGTAGTTGTAAACCGGCATTCCTGACGACCGCAGGATGATGGGATCACTCACCACTTCATTCGAGAACTCGACCGGGCCGTGGACAATGTCGTGAAACTTGATTGGGTGCTCCGGAATGCGCAATCGGATGGCGCAAGCTTCGCGGTCCTTGCGCCGCAACTCAGCCTCGGCTGGATCGAGGTTCCGGCATTTTCCTGAATAAATCGGCTGGCGGTGCTCGGCCGTTGCTTTCTCGCGCTCACGCTGCAGTTCTTCTTCCGTGCAAAAGCAGAGATACGCCTTGCGCTCCTTCAACAGGCGCTCGGCATGTTCGCGATAAACATCCAGCCGGTCAGACTGACGATAAGGACCGTACGAGCCACCCACGTCAGGACCTTCGTCCCAGCCGAGGCCCAGCCACTTGAGGTCGGCAATGAGTTGGCCTTCGTATCTCGCCTCACTGCGGTCGAGATCGGTGTCTTCGATGCGCAGGATCATTGTGCCACCCTTCTGGCGAGCAAAGAGCCAGTTAAAGAGGGCGGTGCGGGCATTGCCGACATGGAGATGTCCGGTAGGGGACGGCGCAAAGCGCACTCGTACGTTGGAGGTCACAGAAAAATGTTAGCAGAGGTAAACGCATTTCACCGCCGAGCACGCAGAGTACGCAGAGTACGCAGAGAAGATTACTTTCGCAGTTCTCTGCGATCTCCGTGACCTCGGCGGTGAATTCTTTTCTTCTTCGCTGATAGCTAGTTGGGCGCGAGGTGGGTTTTGGTGATGCGATCGTGCCAGGAAAGCTGGTCTTCATCGAGGAACGTCCAGGCGTAACCCAAACCGAGAGACGCCAGCGATAGTGCCGCGGCAAGTACGCGCCAGCGACGCTGGCCGCGAGTTGCGGGCTGGCCGTCAAAATGTGCAAGGTGGAGCTTGGCGGCCCACAGTCCAGGCGTTCTGCCGCAGTAGACCAAGAAAGCATATTGATAGAGGACCCAGAAAATTCCCGCCAAGGCTGCTGCAGTCATCCCTACGGAACGCAACGGCGAAATCGCGCCATTAATCCGGATGAATACATATCCGAACAGGGCGACGGCGGACAGAACCAGGGTAGCGTCAAACGTCCCCGCAAAGATACGCCGGTTCAAGGCCGCGGACTGCAGCGGGACGTCGAATCCTGGGCGACGCTGAGGGAGCGGATCATGCTCGTCCTCGATGAGGATCCCTCCCATGGCAGGAGGCGGCGGCAACAACTCGGGCGCTTCCACAATCCGCGGACGGTCGATTACTGGCTCGGCAAGTTCATCGGCTCGAGCCACAGGCCGAGGGAACTCAATGACGCGTGCAGTGGCTTCCATCACGATCCGAGGCGGGGGGGCGGGCTGAGGCGGAGGCGAATAGAAAACGGGCTCGCGGGCCGATTCGACTCGGGCCTGTTCCATCACAGCAGGCTCATCAACCGGCGCGAACGCCTGCACAGCTCGCGACATTCTCGGCAACGGAGGATCGAACTGCAGCTTCAACGACGGATAGCGCTCCTTATGCGGCTTCCGCTCCTTGTAACTATTGACCTTGGCGCTGACCAGGCTTCGCCAGTCCGGCTCGGGATCCGGGATTCTGCCCAACTCACTCGTCGCCTGATGAACGAGGCTTGTCGCCTCGTGACTCTGAACGAGCTCTGCGCTGATCGCAGCATCCGGCGTCGGTGAACTCTTTTCAGAGGCGGTCGGCGAATCCGAAGGAGTATCCTCGGGCGCCGCCACGTCTATCTCAAACTGCGGTTTCGCCGAAGTGGCGTCTAGGCTCGCCGCAAACTGCTGCTCACTCATATCAATTTCTTCAGGATCAAAATATCGTGGTTCAGTTTCGGATTGGACGTCAGAAGGGTTCATTCCGGCGGCCGGGCAGATTGCGTTTTTGCCTCGGGGACGGCGAACGTGCTAAGTTCACGCCAAGTCCTCGGCAACATTTGGACTATGCGCTCCCGATGGCTACCCGCACTCGATTCCTTATCACGTCAGCGGTGCTTTGTCATCTGATACTCGCGTCCCGCTTAGTAACCAGCCAGTTGCTTCCCGCAAACGCGGCGCCGAAAGCCGCTTCCGCGCAGTTTGGTCGGCAAAAACTTCCGGTGAAGATCACCGCTATTCACCAGGAAAAAGATGGCGCTCTATACAAGCTGAGCGGCAACGTCGAGATTGAGTATGGGACCTACACATTCTCGGGCGACGAGGTCACGTACGACTCCGATTCTGGTGACATTACGGCGGAAGGGCATCTGGTTCTCGAGGGAGGGCCCAACAACGAGCACATTGAGGCCGCGCGCGGCCGTTATAACACCAATCAGGAGACCGGTCACTTCGAACGCGTCACCGGCACCATTGGACTGCAGATTCGCGGACGGCACACGTTGCCTTCGACGTCCAATGCGTTCTTTTTCACAGGACGCATAGTCGAGAAGACCGGCCCCGATCACTACATTGTGACCGACGGGACGGTCACGACCTGCCAGTTACCCCATCCCAAGTGGAAATTTTATGCGCGCAAAGTGGTGGTCGATGTTGGCGGAAATGCGACCATTTACTCGACTGACTTTCGCCTCATGGGCGTTCCGGCTCTCTATCTACCGTTTGCGACGCACCCGGTACAAAAAAATCCGCGTCAGTCCGGCTTTCTGATTCCGAATATCGGCCGGTCATCCATCCGCGGCTACACCTTCGGGGAATCGGTGTTTTGGGCCATCAACCGCAGCATGGACCTGCATGCGGGAACCGAATATTACTCCAAACGGGGATGGGCGCCGGATGCCGAGTTCCGGGCACGCCCCACGGAGAATTCATTCGTTGATCTGACTTACTTCTCGGTGTTCGATCGTGGGATCAACGGCGTGAAGCAAGGCGGAACCGAAGCGCGCCTGCTTTCTGAAGGAAGTTTCGCCCACAATTTTCGCGCGGTGGCGGATATCGATTATCTGAGCTCGTACGTTTTCCGTTTGGCCTTCAGCGATGTCTTTACGCAAGCGGTGAACTCCGAAGTGAAATCGGAAGCGTTTCTGTCGAATACCGCGGGAAGCGTGTTCATCAACGGCACAACTCGGCGTTATCAGGATTTTCAAAGCGCCGCCAGTGGCGACGTGATCACGATTCTGCATGCGCCGGGGCTCGAGGTGTCCACGCTTGATCGTGCAATCTGGAAAACGCCAATCCACGGCAGTGTGGATTTTTCTATGGAAGGTCTCTCGCGGAGTGAGCCGGGCTTCAGCACGGCGCCGCTTGTGGGCCGGTGGGACCTCAACCCGGTAATGTCGGTTCCGGTTTTGTTTCGGGGCTGGAGTTTCCGCCCCGAACTCTCACTGCGTGACACGATCTACACCCAGCAACTTGTGCCTCCGGCTGGATTGGAACTGACCGACGTGGGTACGGCGATCTCAAAAACTCTAAACCGAAAGTCCATCCAAGGCTCGGTTGAGCTCCGCCCGCCAGCGCTGGCAAAGATCTTCGATGGAGAACACCTCGGTCGCAAATGGAAACACGTGATTGAACCCCGGATTGTCTACAGCTACGTCACCGGCGTGGAGAACTTCCCTCATATTTTGCGATTCGACGAACGCGACCTGCTCAGCGATACGAACGAAATTGAGTACTCGATTGTGAACCGCCTGTATGCGAAGAAGAGCTCAAACGACAACAACGAGTGCGGCGCGGCGGGCATGCCCGCCCTCATGGTTGGCGAGGCGCCTGTGCACTCGCGAATCCCGTGGGAGGGGCCATCTCCGACGCAGGAACGCCCCTGCGAACATCAGCCACCAACTCGTGAAATCGTAACCTGGGAGTTGCTGCAAAAATATTTCCTCGATCCTACATTCGGAGGAGCCTTGGTTCCGGGCCGTCGAAACGTGTTCACCAGTACGGCGGAATTGACCGGCATTGCATTTGTTACGGAACCCAGGCATTTGTCGCCGCTCATTTCGCGCCTGCGAGTTTCGACATCGCTGAGGAACGACATCGAATGGGACACCGATTACGATTTCCAGGCTGGCAGAGTGAACACCAGTACTGCGCTGTTTAACCACCACGTTGGAATGTTTACCATCGGCGTGGGCAATGCCTTTCTTCATGCACCCGGCATAATCTCAACCACTGGCGGTGCGCCCGCTGACGTGAAGTTCAACCAATACCGGACTGTGCTCGGCTACGGTAACCAGGACAAGCGGGGGTTTAGTGGCGCAGTCACCATGGGTTTGGATGCGCGTATCACGCAACTGCAGTACGGATCGGCGCAACTGACGTACAACTGGGACTGCTGCGGATTCAATGTCGAGTACCGGCGCTTTGCCCTGGCCAACGTGCGCAACGAGAACCAGTTTCGGTTCTCGCTTTCGCTTGCCAATATCGGAAGCTTCGGCAACCTGCGGCGCACGGAACGCCTCTTCTGACGCCCGTTCTGCTGATGCTCCAAATCGCAAATGGGCATAAGATATGTGGGTATCTTCAATGAGTGACCTTGGCCAAAAACGGCTCGTTTTGGAGGAACGCCTCTGCGCGCTCGGCCGTACCCTGATCGCCTACTCGGGCGGAACTGACTCGGCATTTCTTGCCTGGGCGGCGCATCAGGCGCTGGGTGACAACATGCTTGCAGTGATTGCGGATTCGCCCAGCCTGGCACGGTTCCAGCTCGATGATGCGTTGGCTTTTGCCCGCGAACATCAAATTCCCTGCGAGGTCGTCCGGACCAACGAGTTTGACCGTCCTGACTACGTTCGCAACGATGGCAGCCGCTGTTTCCACTGCAAAGATGAGCTGTTCACGGTGATGGAAGAGTTCGCGCGGAACCACACCTTTGACGCGATTGCCTATGGCGTGAATGTGGACGACAAAGGCGATTTCCGTCCGGGGCAAACTGCGGCGGCGCAACATCGGGTCGGCGCTCCGCTTCTGGATGCGGGGTTGAGCAAGGCTGATGTGCGCGAGTTGGCTCGAGAGGCGGGACTTCGCATCTGGGACAAGCCTGCTTCCGCGTGTCTTTCCTCTCGCATCGAGTACGGACGGCCCGTGACTCGCGAAGCTCTTACTGCGGTCGAGCGCGGGGAGGATGCGCTGCGGCAATTGGGCTTCCGACAATTCAGGGTGCGTCATCACGGCGATATCGCTCGAATTGAAATTGCTCGCGACGAAATGGCTCGCGCTTTGACGTCCGAAATGGCTGCCGAGTTTAGCAAAACCTTCAAAGCGCTGGGATTCAAGTTTGTGACTCTCGATCTGGAGGGCTTTCGATCCGGGTCGATGAACGCGCTGCTCCCCGCCGAACAGCTTCTCAAGACAGGGACGCTAGGCGATTGACGCCGGTTAGAAGCCCGATTCCCTGAAAACCCTGTGAGATAATCACATATCCCAATGTGCAGGCGGTTTCTGGTGATTTCGTGCAAACGCACGTTTGTGCTTTTTCTGCTAATTTGTCTCGGATGCTCGGCGCAGGGGCCCACCGATCTTTCGCAAAAGATTGAGCGCCAGCTGCGGGTGAAATACAGTGTCCCCGCCAACGTAAAGGTCGTCATCTCCGAGCCGACGGCGAGTGAGTTCGCCAACTACGACGCCGTGAAGGTTACATTCTCCGGACAGGGTCGCGACCAGCAATACGACTTCCTGGTCTCCAAGGACCGCAAAACCCTGGTGCGCCTGACCAAGATGGACCTGAGCAAGGACCCGTACCAGGAGGTCATGGACAAGATCGACGTCAAGGGCCGTCCGGTCCGCGGAAATCCAAACGCCAAGGTCATGCTCGTAAACTTTGATGACTTGGAGTGTCCGTACTGCTCGCAGATGCACAGCGTTTTATTTCCTGAACTGTTGAAGGAATACGGCGACCGGGTTGCATTCGTTTACAAGGATTTCCCGCTGGCGGAGATTCATCCGTGGGCGATTCATGCGGCGGTGAACGCAAATTGTCTCGCCGCGCAGAATGGTGATGCTTACTGGGATTTCGCCGACTACATTCATTCCAATCGAGGAGTGATCAATTCGGAGAAGGGTCGCGACAATCAGTTTGCGGCGCTGGACCGCACCGCAGTGGGAACCGCCGGCAAATTTCACCTGGACGTCCCCAAGCTACAGGCATGCGTGAAGGACCCGAAGAGCGAGCAAGCGGTGAACGCATCCGAGAAGCAAGGCGAAGCGCTCGAGGTCAGCGGCACTCCGACAATGTTTATCAACGGGCAGATGCTCGACGGGGCGCGCCCAGTGTCTGAAATCCGGGCGGCCCTGGATGGTGCGTTGAAGCGCGCCGGCGTTGCGCCCTCGACACCGGTTCCGACGCAGTCTGCGAGTCCGTCCGCCACCGGTGCCGCCTCGGCGAAGCACTGACAAGGGGGGGAGTTGAAAGCGATCTACCTTCAGAACAGTTTTGTTGCCGCAGCCATCGTCGGGGTACTCCTGATGACCGGCTGTTCGATGAAGCCGTCCGGCGACAATGTGGCCGCCAGTGTCGATGGACAGAAGATCTACCGCGCCGATTTGGAGAAGTACTACCAGTCGCAAACCGCCGGCTCCAACCAGCCGCTGAGTGACGAGCAGGCCACCAGTCTGCGGCTCAGCATCCTGCGCGAGCTCATCGAGAACGAAATCCTGATGCACCGCGCGGAGAAGTTGGGCCTGCTGGCCACCGACGATGAAGTCGATCGCAAACTCACCGAGATCAAGTCTCCTTACACGGTGGAGCAGTTCAATCAGCGTCTGCAAGAAAGCAAGATGACGATGGATGACTTCAAGCGCAACATTCGTCGCGCGTTGACGGCGGACAAGGTCCTGCACAAAGAAGTCACGTCGAAAATCAGCGTGACCGAGCAGGACATCAAGGACTACTACAACGCGCACCGCGCGGAATTCAACCTGATTGAGCCCCGGTACCATCTGGCGCATATCATCGTGACCACGACGCCAGATCCACAGGGCGGGAACGCTAACAAGGCGCGCAATGAAGCGGAAGCGCGGAAGAAGATCGAGACGGTACAGACGCGGCTCGACGCGGGCGATGATTTTGGATCGCTGGCGATGGCCTTTTCCGAAGACAGTTCTACAGCGCCGAACGGTGGTGACCTGGGAATTATTCCTGAGTCAGCGCTGAAACAGACGGATCAGGCAACTCGCGACGCGATTATGAAACTCAAGCCTGGACAATACACCGGCATTATTCCTCTGAACAACGGCGCAGCGAAGCAAACGGGGGCTTTTCGAATCGTGAAGCTGATCGCCATGGAACCGGCAGGTCAACGAGACCTTTCGGATCCACGCGTGGAGCAGGAGATCCGGACGGCCTTGCAGGACCGCCGGGAACAATTGCTGAAGGCAGCGTATTACGAAGTGATGCGGGACCAGGCCAAGGTTGAGAATTACTACGCCGAGAAGGTCCTCGCCAGCATGGGATCGCCGAAGTAGTTTATTCCACGACGGCCACGACCTCCCCGGCAATCACGGCCTTGCCTTCCTGAACGAGGATCGAGCTGATCTTCCCATCCCGTGGCGAGCGAAGTTCGTTCTGCATCTTCATGGCTTCGATGACCACGATACCCTGACCCGCCTTGACCTGAGCACCTTGCGTTGTCAGTATGCGCACAACTTTGCCGGGCATCGAAGCCTTCAGCCGCTGAGGGCCAGCGGTGCTGCCGGATGTCAGTTGCCGGCTTCGCCAGGAGCGAGGGTCGGCAATCGAGACTTCATAACTGTGTTCGCCTACCGTTATGGTCTGGTTTGGGCCTTGGCGTACTAGATACGATTTCCCATCGCGCAGGATGGAGAGTACCCCAGGCGAGACCTCCCGAACATCGATCACGACGGAGTGGCCATCTACGGAGCAATCCCATGCGTCTTGCGCCTGGGTTAATTCGAGTTCATGAGTCTTACCGCTGATTAAGACCTGGAACCGCATGTTAGCTCAAGGCCTCCTCCCGCGCGGATTGTTTCCAAGCGGATGGTCCTGAGTGAGGCTCGTCCGAGTTCTTGCTGCTCGTTGCGCCTCCCGTGAGAGCTTGAAAGATCCCGGCCCCAATCACGGCAATCTCTTCCTCTCGCCTCGGTGGAGCAGGTTGCGGACGCGACGCGAAACGGGACAAAAACCCGGTATTAGCTTTACCCGCGAGAAAGTCCGCGTCCTCAAAAACGTGGCGAAATAGGGGCAGATTGGTTTTAATCCCACCCACGTAGTATTCGTCGAGCGCCCGCCGCAGGCGCCCAACGGCTTGCTCTCTGGATGCGGCGTAGCCGATCAGCTTTGCCAGCAACGGATCGTAATCCACCGGGACATTCCATCCCGGGTAGATACCGCTGTCGAGGCGAATCCCGGGGCCTGAAGGTTCCGTGAGCGACGTGATCTGGCCCGGGCTGGGGAAGTAATTGTTCTCCGGATCTTCGGCATAGACGCGGCACTCGATCGCATGTCCACGCAGATGGATATCCTCTTGCCGGAAGGGCAGCGGCTGGCCTGCAGCGATTCGAATCTGAAGTTGCACGAGATCCAGCCCCGTAATGAGTTCGGTGACGGGGTGCTCAACCTGGAGCCGCGTGTTCATCTCAAGAAAGTAGAAGTTGCCGTCCTCGTCTGCGAGAAATTCAATCGTCCCGGCATTGGTGTATCCGACGGCCTGCGCCGCACGAACTGCAATCTCGCCCATGCGCCGCCGCATTTCCGGACTAACAGCGGGCGACGGCGCCTCTTCAACCACCTTTTGATGACGTCTCTGAATGGAGCAATCGCGCTCGCCTAGATACACCGTGTTCCCATGCTGGTCGGCGAGGACCTGCATTTCGATGTGCCGAGGATTGACGATTGCCTTTTCAAGGTAGACCTCGTCATCCCCAAAGGCGCGGCTGGCTTCGCTTCGCGCGGCTTCGAAAGCAGATGGGAGTTCTGCGGCCTTGTCGATCAACCGCATCCCTTTGCCGCCACCTCCGGCTGCGGCTTTCAGCATCACGGGGAAACCCAGCTTCGTTGCTAACTGCTCTGCTTCTTCGGCTGACCGGAGTCCTTTTGCCGTTCCTGGGACGAACGGGACGCCTGCCTGCTCCATGTTCTGGCGGGCACGCGTCTTCGATCCCATGGCTTCCATGGCGGAGGGTGGCGGGCCAATGAATTTGAATCCAGCTTTGGCGCACGCCCGAGCAAAATTTGGATTTTCAGAAAGAAAGCCATAACCGGGATGAATGGCATCTGCGCCCGACTTCTTCGCTGCATCCAGAATTCGTTCGATATTCAAGTAGGATTCGGCAGCCGGCGCGGGTCCTATGGGATAAGCTTCGTCGGCACGCTGTACATGCAGCGCGGCGCGGTCTACTTCCGAAAAAACCGCAACCGCCGCAATGCCAAGCTCATGGCACGCACGAATGACGCGGACGGCAATCTCACCGCGATTCGCAACCAAGATTTTCTGGAACATTTTCATTGCAGCAGGGAAACGCAGCATTCTAATTCATACGGCAAAAGAAAAGCCTCTCGCATTCGAGAGGCTTTGAACTTGGGTGCGTGACGGACTACTTCGAATTGTCGAGCGTAATCCCGCCGGTACCCGCCTGGGCCTGCTTTTCGGCCTTGGCTTTCTTGGCGGCCATGGTCTTGTCGACCCACTCATCTGCAGTTTTCAGATCGGCCGCGCGCTCGTCCGGATTGTCGCATTCGCGGTCTGCCTTCTCGCGATAAAGCAGGTTGATATACGCCATGGCGTCGTCGTAGTCCTGGCGCAGTTGAACGGCCTTATTCAGGTTGTCCAAGCCGTCCTGGATGATCGCGCCATGCTGATCGCGCAGCTGAGCGCAGACTTTCTTGTCTTTCATCGGCTCATCTGGTTTTAGTCCCATTTTCGCGCGCTCTTCCATCCGCGGCTGGTAGGCCTGCGTCCAATCGATCACGCCGATGGAGTAATAGGCTTCTGGATCGTTGCGATCGAGATCAATGGCCTTGTGGTAGTACTCCTTCGCATCGTCGAACTTCTTCATCTGCAGATAAAGATAGGCAATACCCTTGATGCTATTAACATTTTTCGGGTCTTGCTCCAGCACAGACTTGTACTGTTCGATTGCATTATTCGCGTTCTGGAGATTGTCGGGCGAATCGACTCCGGGTATGTATTGCTGTGCGTAAGCGGTCGCCAAATAAAGCTTGGCATTCAATAAAGTAGGATCGTATCCGACCGCGCGTTTAAAGTCCTCGATTGCCGTGTCATACTTGGCGTTCTTATAAGCATTCACGCCTTTGTTCAGCTGATCGCGAGCACGGAGCTTGTCGCAACCGCTCGTCGCGAGCACGGCCAGAGCTGCCGCCCCCATCACCAGTGCTTTCAGGCTTGTTTTCATTGAGTTTAATTGCCCCCTGCTGGAATGAATGACCCAACCCAGCCGCATACGATACCACAAACGAAAGAAATGGAATATGAGTCCGTGCGTACGCCAACCGGGTTGTCAGTTGCCAGTTGCCAGCGAGACTTGTCGATGGCAACTAACCTCTGCCAACCCGACTTAGCTTCCCTGCTCGATCTTCGCCGTGATCAGGCCGACCTTATCTACGCCGGCAGCGTGCCCGATGTCGATGACCTGGGCAACGTTCTGGAAGGGAATATTGTCGTCGCCCTTCACGAACATCACCTTCTCGGCGCGCGTCTTAAAGATGTCTTCGAGACGGCCCTGAAGCGTATCCCAAGTTACGTCATCCTGGTTGATCTTCAATCCAGGAGGCATTCCCGGTCCCCTGTCTAGAACCTGCACCACGATCGTGCGCTGTGGGTCTGGCTGGGACTTCTGGTCTTTCGGCGGGGGCTGCGGAACGAGAGCATCCAAGCCCTTCGAAATGACCGGCGTGATGACCATGAAGATGATCAACAGCACCAAGAGCACATCGATGAGCGGAGTGACATTGATATTGGCACTCGGCCCACCCTTACCACCCATTGTCATTGCCATGACAAAATCTCCTCGAAAAATCAGCGGTCTATTGCGCTCCGCTCGCGCTCGGGGCACCGGGCTTTCTCTTCTGTTCGGTGATCAGTCCGAGATCGTCGACCCCGGCGGCGCGAACGTTATCCACGACGTCGACCACGTTCTTGTACTTCGCCCGCGCATCGGCGCGCAGATAAACTCGCTTATCTACACGATTGGCGAGGCGGTCTTTCAGCTTGTCGGTCAACGTAGCTGGATCCTTCAACATATCTCGCCCAAAGAAGACGTCGCCCTGGCGCGTAACCGCGACAGTGAGTGCGTCTTCCTTATCAGCATCGGTCATCTGCTGAGGATTGTTGACCTGAGCCAGATCGACTTGAATGTCTTTCTGCAGCATGGGCGTGATGACCATGAAGATGATCAGCAGCACCAGCATGACGTCCACCATTGGGGTGACGTTGATGTCCGAATTTACCTTTGATCCTTCGTCCCTAACTGAAATTGCCATACGTTTCTCCTGCAACGGTTCCCATTGGACAGAGGAGGCGGGTCCGGAGATTTAAAAATCCGGACCCTAGCAACTCAACTGCGCTCGGGGCGTAGCTTACCTGCGAACTGCACCGCGGCGCTTCAGGAAGTAGTCGATCAATTCGCTCGACGAGTTGTCCATTTCGACGTCGAAGGCTTCCACGCGGCCAGTGAGGTAGTTGAACATCATCACGGCCGGAATCGCGACCGCCAGTCCGATAGCGGTGGTCACCAGAGCTTCCGAAATACCGCCTGCCACAGCGCCGATACCGGTCTGACGTTGGGTCGTGATTTCGCGGAATGCGTTGATGATGCCGACGACCGTGCCGAACAGTCCGACGAACGGTGCGGTCGAACCAATCGTGGCCAGGCTGCCCAGGCCGCGCTTCAATTCGGCGTGCACGATCGCTTCGGTGCGCTCCAGAGCGCGCTTGGAAGCTTCAATGGTCTCGCCCGGGATGTCGCTGGAATCCTGGTGGGCGCGGAATTCCATCAGGCCTGCGGTAACAACCTTGGCCAGGTGGCTGCGCTTGTTGCGCTCCGCGACCTTGATCGCTTCGTCAATCTTGCCGTCCCGCAGCGCGCCTGCGACTGCCGGAGCAAAAGCCCGCGACTGCTTACGGGCTGCGTTAAAGGCCATCCAGCGGTCGATCATGACGCCGAACGACCAGCCGGACATCACAAACAGGATGCCGACCACGACCTTCGCCAGAAGTCCCATCTGGTGCCACAGTGAAATGATGTCGAAACCTACCTGCTGGTCCTGGAAGAACAAGAAAGCGGCAGGAATTGAATGTGCTGCATGAGCCAACATGAGTTGTTTCCTCCTGAGATCTATTGCGCTTGAACGAGAATCAACGAACCTTGCCTGTGTTGAGGTATCCAGGTTCCCTGAATACCTCAACCTAAGATGCAAAAAGTCTATCCGCCAGAGAGCGTGAAGTTCACGGTGATTGTGGTATCGACCTCCACAGGTTCACCGTTCAGAATGTAGGGCCGGTAGCGCCACTGTTTCACGGCTTCCAGAGCTGACTGGTTCAGCAGTGGGGATGCCGAGCTCACGACGCGCAGACCCTGAATGGTTCCATCCTTGCCAATCACGGCTGCAAGAACCACAGGACCTTGCACACGCGCGATCTTGGCCATCTGCGGGTACTGAGGGGTTACGTCGTGGACCTTCATACCTTGCGTTACGCCCTGCGAAACACGGACGCGCTGCACGGCTACCTTCGGCACCGCAACCGGCGTGGAACTGATAATGCCACCGATCACGCCATTAGCTGCTCCGCCCGGAACTCCACCCGGAACGCCTCCCACGACGCCGGCAGACGGCGGTGGGGCCTCTTCTTCCTGGATGATCTTGACTTGTTTGGGAATCTTCGTCGGGGTGCGGAGCTGGTTGTTAACGATGTCCGTCTCGACAGCCTTCACGATCTTCACTGCGGCTGGAGGCGGTGGGGGCGGCGGCGGCGGCGGTGGCGCCACCAGGAATGTCATCAACTGACCTTTGGGCAGAGCCTCGGTAAACATCAGCGGGATGAGGATCAGAATTATGACAACGATCGCCTCGAGAATGAACGACACCAGAGTCGTTCTTCCCCGCTTGGTTTTGAGCCTACCGCCCGATTCAATCAGGCTGTCCTCAAACATATATTTTCTCCCTGCACAGACCTACGTTGCTTTAGACACCGGTTGCAATACTGTTGTTCCCAAAGAGGGAACAGAAAAACCGGTTGAAGCACAGCAAACCTATCGCCAATTGAGAAAAATCGTTCTAAGCCCTTGCTTTTGCTTTCTCTCTGCGGCCTGAACCACTCTGCGGAACCTTTGTACCTCCTTGTCCTGCAAAGCCCGGCGTGCTGCGATTCGATCGCCAGTCCTGATACGCCACCAGAATTGGCGCGGCGATGGCGATCGACGAATAAGTCCCGATTAAGATGCCGATTACGAGGGCAAAGGAAAACCCGTGCAACACTTCGCCACCAAAAAGGTACAAAGCTAGCACAGTCAGGAATGTTAAACCCGCTGTCAAGATGGTCCGGCTCAGGGTCTGGTTGATGCTGCGATTCACGATGTCCGACAGCTTCTCTCGCCGCATCAGCTTCAGGTTCTCTCGAATTCGGTCAAAGACAACGATCGTATCGTTGTTGGAATACCCGATCAGGGTCAGAATGGCCGCTATCACCGTCAGGGATATGGGCTTATCCGTTAGCGAAAAAGCACCTACGGTAATCAGCGTGTCATGGAAAACCGTGATCACGGCAGCAACTCCGTAAATCCACTCAAAGCGGACGGCCAGATAGATCAGCATACCGAGCAGCGAATACAGGGTTGCCCGTAACGCCTGCCCTCTCAACTGCGCACCTACCTGAGGTCCTACGATTACGGTGTTATAGACACCGAAGTCTGAAAGGAAGAACCCGTTCTGAAGCGACGCCACCACGGCTGGATCCGCAACCCCGTTCAGGTCGTTGAAGCTGGAGAAAAGCCCACCTCTGCTCTTGTCACGAAAATCCGTAATCGACTGGGCAATATCTGAGTACCGCTTCTGGGCGTCGGTCGCGAGGTGGAGCGGGTCATTGTCCAGGAGGTACTTGGAGACGGCGAGGACGCTGGCGTTATTGAGATCCTGCTTGTTGGGAACCTTGTTTGTGGTCAATGCAGCAACAATCTGATCGCGAGGGTTCTCCAACGCGGCCTCGGTGGTGGTCTCCTGCGGCAGGTCCACCAGGACCTGGTTGCTCCCGGCGCGTCCCAGCGTCTGCAACCTGGCGTTGTGTATGCCGACGCGATCCAACTCGCTACGCAGAGCGTCGAGGCTCGGAGTGTGAGTGTATTTCACGTACACCAGCGTTCCCCCGCGGAACTCAATTCCCCAATTCGGGCCGCGGTGCACGATCAGCGAAATGACTCCCGCCACGCTGAAAATCAGCGAAAACGCAATGAAGTACCACTTCTTGCCGAGAAAATCGATGTTCGGATTCTTAAAAAATTCCACGCTGCAAAACCCCTTCGTCGTGCGTCGCACGTCGCCCGTCGTGCGCCATTCTTTATTCAACTAAACCCGCCGGCAAGATTGCCGACTTCTCAGCACTAGCCTTACGCGATCCGTTCTTGCGGACGACGGACGACGTGGGACGTGCGACGGTTTTTTAAATACTCAACGCTTCGCCGATACGCTTGCGGCTCAGCACCCAATCAAAAATTACGCGCGAAACAAACACCGCGGTAAACAGGTTCGCCAGCAAACCGAAGGTCAGCGTAACTGCGAATCCCTTTACCGGCCCGGTGCCAAACAAGAACAGAATTGCCGCCGAAACAATCGTGGTCACGTGCGTATCGACAATCGTGACCCAGGCGTGCCCAAAACCTTGTTCCACAGCTGAAGGCGGAGTCTTGCCATTCCGCAACTCTTCGCGGATGCGCTCAAAGATCAGAACGTTCGAGTCCACGCCCATACCGACGGTGAGGATCACGCCGGCGATTCCAGGGAGGGTCAAGGTGGCGCCGGTGAATCCCAGGAATCCCAAAAGGATAACCAGGTTCAGAATCAGCGCCAGATCAGCATTAACGCCCGCCGCGCGGTAGTAGATCAGCATGAAGATCAATACCGCCACCATGCCGTACACGGCTGCCCTCACGCCGGCTCGAATCGAATCTGCACCAAGCGACGGCCCGACCACTTCTTCGTCCAGATACTTAATGCCTGCCGGCAGGGCACCGGAACGCAGAATCATAGCTAGGTCTTTTGCCTGTTGCTGCGTCATTCGGCCACCACTGATGCGGCCCTGATCGCGAATCGGCTCTTTAATATTTGCGACTTCCTGAACTTTGTTGTCGAGAACCACGGCAAGGCTGTCGCCGATGTGTTGCGAGGTGAAGTTGTAAAAGCGCTGGCCGCCTTCATTGGTCAGAACAAAGTTCACTTCCGGCTGACCGTTCTCATCGGTACCGGTCGATGCATCACGCAAGTCCTTGCCGCGGACGGCGGACACTCGCGAGACCAGGTACCACTCGTCGTTAGCAGAACCGGTGTGCCCCTGCATTAACATCGCGTCATTGGGCAGGACACCGTTATGTTCTTGCAACGCCGCATCCTGGCTGGAATATGGGCCGCCCAGCGACTGTTTGATCTCCAGCATGGCCGTCGACTGGATAAGTTCTTTGACGCGCGCGGGGTCGTCAACGCCGGGCAATTGCACGAGGATCTGGTACTGACCTAGCCCGTGCTCTTCAATGACCGGCTCGGTCACTCCAAGTTGGTCGATGCGGTTGCGAATGGTCTCAATCGCTTGCGTGACCGCCTGATTCTTTGTGTCGGAAACTGCGGTCGGCTTCATCGTGACCGTCCACGTGTCGTTTGCGCCGGAAGCCGAGTCGTATTCGGGAAGTTTGTTTTGGATTAGGTCCCGCAGGGCCGATGAACCGTCTGGAGGAACGCCCTTAAGCACAATCTGCTCAGGATGGTTTGCAGGATCGGGCTTGGTGATCTCGGCGTAATTAACTTTCGCTTTGCGCAGACCGTCTTTGAGGATCTCGACGGCGTTATCGCTGTCGACATTGATGGCGTCGTTCACCTGAACCTGCAAAATGAGGTTCGTGCCGCCCTTCAGGTCCAAACCGAGATGAATGCCATTGCGGAACATGCCGCCACTCAAGAGTCCATCGGCCAATGCTCCGCCAGAGACACCTGAGGGGATTCCGAAAATCCCGTAGGCAAACAACAAGATCACCGCGACGATGAGAATTACTTTCCAGCCAAGATCCTTGTTCATAGAAAACAACTGCTCCAAAATAGGTTTCAAGTTTCTAGTTTCCGGAGAACTGATTGAGTGTCGAACTCGAAACTTGAAACCTGAAACTCGAAACTATCTTCCTACTTCGCCACTGCCTCGTCCGGCGTGATCACCGAGACGATCGACGCGCGCGTGACCTCAATACGCAAATTGTCCGGGGGCACGCGCAGGTGCAGGGAATCATCCTTCAGCGCAACGATAGTTCCCCGAATCCCGCCGCTTGTCACCACTTTGTCGCCGGTCTTGAGTTCGCCCAACATGGCCTGCCATTTCTTCTGGCGGCGCTGCTGCGGCATGATCAGCACGAAATAAAACACGGCGAAGATCAGGATGAGGGGGGCAATGCCAATCCAGCTCGGGGTCCCACTCGCCTGCAGTAAGAAAAGTGCGTATATATCCATTTAGATGCTGACTTTCACTTTAACCCGCCGCACACGTGTTCGCGCATCTCGGCAGGTGTACTACGAATTTTATGAACTTTTATGTATTCAGAACCGGGCGTCCTTCAGCGGAATGGCAAGCTGGGCGACTGTAGACTGCCCAGGGAAGAATCGCGCACATTCCCAAGTCAAATAGAATGCCGGAGCCGCTGCATAGTGTCAAGGTAGAAACTCAGGTTATGGATGGTATTTAGGACTTGGGCAAGTACTTCGTTGGCCGCATACAGGTGCCGAAGATATGCGCGTGAATAGCGGGTACAAACGCGGCAAGTGCAGTTCGGATCGAGCGGACCCTCGTCGGCAGCATAGCGTGCCTGCTTGATCGAGATCTTTCCTTCCGAGGTAAATAGCAAACCGTGGCGCGCGGCCCGCGTGGGCAGGACGCAATCCATCATGTCGATGCCGAGCTTGGAATATTCGACAATCTCTTCCGGAGTTCCTACACCCATCAGGTAGCGCGGTTTGTCTGTGGGCAAATACTCCAGCGTAGCTTCTACGACTTCGCGGGTCAGATGCCTCGGTTCGCCAACGCTGAGGCCGCCAATGGCGTAGCCGTCGAAGCCGATTTCGATCGTTCGCTCGGCCGATTCCTTCCGCAGCGCAAAATCCATGCCGCCTTGCACGATGCCGAAAAGGGCTTGGGTGCCAGTTTCGAGTTTCGAGTTTCCAGTTTCAAGTTGTCGTGCCTCATTCCATTGCCGAGTACTCGCCTCCGGGTTGATGGAAACTTGAAACTCAAAACTCGAAACTTCTTCCTGATGGCTGATGGCTGACGGCTGATGGCTGTTCCAGGGAACCTGGAACTTGTGCGCCTCAAAGTACCTCTTGCTCCGCTCCGCCCAGCGCAGCGTCATCTCCAGGGAGGAACGGACCCGAGCCGCGTCGGCTGGGTACTCGGTGCACTCGTCAAACGCCATGATGATGTCCGCACCCAGGCCGATCTGAGCTTCCATCGCGGCTTCGGGGCCCAGGAAATGAGAGGAGCCATCTAGATGCGAGCGAAAGGTCACGCCTTCTTCCGTGACCTTGCGGAGTCCGCTGAGGCTGAACACCTGGAAGCCGCCGGAGTCTGTCAGGATTGCGCGCGGCCATGACATGAACCGATGCAGGCCTCCCAGGTTCCGCACCTGCTGGATTCCAGGCCGCAGGTAGAGATGGTAGGTGTTGCCGAGCAGAATCTGCGTGCCGAGCTCTTCAAGGATATCCTGCGAAATTCCTTTGACGGTGGCCTGGGTGCCGACTGGCATGAAAACCGGTGTTTCCACGGGCCCGTGCGGCGTGTTCAGCGTGCCGCGACGACATGAATCCTTTGTGCCTTTGATCTCAAAGCGCAGAGACATGGAAGTGCGATTTTAAAGGAAGAGCTAAGGGCAGAGGATTCGGTCCGTTGCGTTAGGTTGTGCTACGGGTTCTTTGCGTACTTTGCGACCTTTGCGGTTAAGGCTTCAACACTCTAACCGCAAAGTACGCAAAAGACATCCGGAAAGCCGGCAAATTTTGAGGGTGCCTATTTTCGTTCGGTGCCACGAGAATGTTTTCCTGGCAATTCGATAATTTCGCCTTTGAGCTTTCCGTTTTCTAGGATCAGCCGGCCCACCGATAACGGCAGCGAGAACCGCATCGGCCCCGCGCTTCCCGGATTGAAGTAGAGCACGCCATTTTTCGTTTCTTGCTTGGGAACGTGGCTATGGCCGTAGATGACCGCCGCGAAGCCGGCGGCTTCTGGCTTCAGATCCAATCGATCAAGAATGTGTAGGACGTAAATGGAAACGCCTTCGACCTCCAAGATGGTTGTCTCTGGAAGCGTCTTAGCCCAGTTGCCATGGTCGACGTTGCCGCGGACCGCCGTTACCGGAGCGATCTTTTCCAGTTCCCTAAGTATCACCGCATCTCCCACATCGCCGGCATGAATGATGTGTTGCGATCCCTGGAGCGCCTCTACAGCTTCGGGCCGAAGCAGTCCATGCGTATCGGAGATGACGCCAATGTTCATATCTCGGGACATCACGAGCCGCGAGGCCCTCAATCCAGGGCATTCCGCCGCGGAGCGGCGCAAGAATAAAGCCCACGGCGTAAGCCGTGGGTACGCAAGAACGCAACCGAAAGCCCCGAAGGGGCGAAAGATTGCGCCACAACTCTAACCGCCGCGACAGCGCTAAAGGCGCTTAAGTTATTAATGTTCGGCGGCACGCATGAATGCGTGCCCTGATACAAACCTACTTCCCTGACACAATGGGCAGCACCAGCGCGGACGGATGCTCGGCATCGTGCAGCACGACGTTCGTCGCGCTCACAAACGTGCTCGAGGCATCGCTCGATTTCACATACCGAAGCGCGCCATTGTTCAGATTGCGATCGAAGCGCGGGAAGTTGCTGCTCGACACTTCCAGCCGCAACACGTGCCCTTTCTTGAACACATTGCTCGTCGCCCACATGTCGATCGAGAACTTGTAGACCTGCCCGGGATTCAACAACTCGGGTTTCCCGCGGGAGTCGCGATATCGCGCGCGAACAATCCCTTCGGTCAGATTCTGCGCGAAGCCGTTGGGCCAGACGTCGACGAGTTTCGCCGTGAAGTCCGTATCCACCGCCGACGATTTCGCGTAGAACTCCAGCGACACTGGACCGGTTACGTCAACATCCTCGGACATCGGAGGAGTGGAGTAGACGAGAACATCGTCCCTCGCCTCAGCAGGGCGCTGATCGCGCGGCCCTGCCGGCCACCGCTGCGGCTCGCAGCACAATGGTCCGCCAATCGTGGGCACCGGATTTGCCGGGTCATAAACAAACTGATCGGCCGTCTCCTTGCCGGGAGCAGCCGCCGAAAGCGTTCCGTTTCCGCGCATGGAATTCGCCTTCCCGGCGGAATGCAGGAAGTACTTCGTGCTTTTTGCTTCCGGAACCGGCCAGTCACTCTCCTCCCGCCATTCGTTCGCGCCCATAACGAAAATCTTCACCGGCTTGCCAGACGCGAATTGGTTCTTCACGCCTTTGAACAGGTAGTCATACCACTGCAATTCCCATTCATCCTGCGGCTCTTTGGCATTTGGGCCGAAATCGACGTCGCCGACCTTCGGCATCGGGCCGGAGTGGCCGCCGATCACCACCACCAATTGTTGTCCTTTGCGGGCAGCTTCAGTGCCGCCGTGATCGCGAATGCCTTCATAATTTTTCAGCGATCCGCCAAGGAACAGGTCGTACCAGGCGGCAATGTGCAAGGCAGGTACGGTGATATCCGAGAAATGCTCTTCGATAGAAATGCTCTTCCAGTAGTCGTCGTAGCTGGGATGCGCGAGCCAATCGAGGTAGTACGGCGCCACCGACGCGTTCGATCCCAGGTCTGGACGCTTCTCCAGGTTCAGGATGGGGTACTCCGTCAAAGGAATTTTCCAAAGACCGCCAACCGGATCGTTCTGATGGCCCACCAGCCGCTCATAGGTGTTCTGCGCAAGACCCGAGGTCCAGTCTTCGTTGAACCATTGCGCAAATGCACCGCCGGTGTAGGTCCAGTTCTCGTGATAATTGCTGGCGGTGACGACAGGACAAATCCCGGCAAGATGCGGCGGATGCGCGATGGCAGCCAACATTTGGGTTGCTCCAACATAAGACCCGCCAAACATGCCCACTCGCCCATCGGAATACGCCAGTGCTGCCGCCCACTCGACCGTGTCGTAGCCATCATTCGGCTCGTTCTTGAACGTGTACCAATCGCCTTCGGAAGCATAGCGGCCACGCACATCTTCGAAGATCACGACGTACCCGCGGGCCGCAGCCTTGTAGCCGAACGAGACGCCACTGTCCTTGTTGTAGGGCGTGCGCTGCAGGAGCACGGGGAACTTGCCCTCGGCCTTGGGCCGATAGATGTCAGCGCGCAGGGTGATGCCGTCGCGCATTTTCACGGGTACGTTTCGCTGGTACGTGACCTCGTATTGTTCGGCGGCTTGCGCGAGTGATACGCATATCAAAACAAGAGCGAATGGAATGATGCGCAGAACAGCTTTCATCATGGACGCGGTCTCCTGCGGGACTTTAAGACCGACCACGATAGCAGAGGTGGAGGACTAGAGAGAAGGAGTTTTCGAGCGGTGAGCAGTGAGCCGTGAGCCGTGAGCTGTGAGCTGTGAGCGCAGTAACTACAATCCCGCAGTGGAGGTGATTACTTCAACAGGCAATGAAGGTTTTTCACGCTCCCCGCTCATTGCTCGCCGCTGTCTGCAAAGAAAATGCGGACGAGCCTGAGCCCGTCCGCTGCGTGCGGCCCGCCAATCAGATCGACAGCAATCGATGGAAGAACGTTCGGTACCGTTGCAACGCGATCCGCAGATCTTCGGTCGAGACATTGTCGCCGCGGTCCCACTGGCCCTCAAGCTTGGAGCGTTCCTGGGCGAAGACTTCCGCCAGCCGCTTCATGGCTTGAGCGACGAGTCCATCGGCCTGTTCCACTGCTTTCCGCGGTTCATCGACAAACGCGGTCTGTATCTCCTTCCAGCGCGTGCGCAGACCATCCAACTCGCCGGAGGGGAATAGCGGTGTGGCATCGTCCGCGTGAGTTCCCGCTTCACTCGTTACGTTCCGCTCGCCAATGCGTTCCGACGCCACTGGGCGTGGCCCAGGAGCATCTATCGGCCGCTGCTCGGCGGATCGCGCTCCCTGCGCCAGATCAGCAGTTGTGAGTTCTTCTTCGGTTTTATCTTTCCTCAGCGGTACGGCCATAACTTATGCTCCCTTTCTTTGAGGTTGGTTGTCGTCCAGCAGTTCCTGAAAAAGCGCGCGATAGTGGACCATCGCATTGCGCAGGTCCTCGGTGCTCGCTTGCCCACGCCCATGACGCAGGGCGATATCGTGAGCGGCGCGGTAATTCTCGACGACGATAGGGTGATCGACGGAAATGTCCGACGCTTGCTGTTCGAAGTCGGCTATGGGATACCCGCGCGCCTGCATAACATCGGTGACGAGGCTCTCTGCCAGGGTTACAGAGCCCTTTGGATCGTCCACGAAGCGGCTCTGCACTTCATTCCAGCGATAGCGGAAACTCGATCGGTCGGTTGGCGACAGGGGCCGAACCTTGAATTTCTCCCGGTGCTTCTGCCGGAACTCCAGCACCCGCTCGGCTTTGGACGCGTCGCCTTCTCGGTTGACCACACGATCGTACTCAGGCCCGAACCGCTCGCGCAGTTTCTGACTGCGGCGCTTGCGTGTAGCCATCATGACAAGAGCGGCAACAATGATGATTGCCGCAACGATTAGAACAATCACAACCCCCGTTGAGTTCATACACCTCCTCCCGAATTGCGCTGCTATGGGATTCAGCCAGAAGGAGGGGTGTTGTACGGTGGAAAACGTCTTATGGAGGCGCAGGCGCCCTCGCCCGTGCAGACGAGTGTGGTTCTAAAGCTGAGCGCTTTTCTCTGCGATTAACTTCCTGAGCTTCTCCCTAAATTCCTCAGCAGTCATGTCTTCCGTCTTCTCTTTGCCGCGGGTACGGACGTTGACCTTGCCGGCTTCGGCTTCCTTGTCTCCTACCACCAGCATGAACGGGACTTTCTGCATCGCGTGCTCGCGGATCTTGGCGTTCATCTTTTCGTTGCGGGCGTCGACTTCGACACGGACGTTCGTTTCTCGAAGCTGAGACTCCACTCTGTTCGCGTACTCCACATGCCGCTCGGCGATGGGAACGACAACCACCTGCACCGGCGACAGCCACACCGGGAACGCCCCGGCGTAGTGCTCGATGAGCACTCCGAAGAATCGTTCAATCGATCCGTACAGCGCGCGATGCACCATGACTGGCTGCTTGCGCGTGCCGTCTTCGGCGACATACTCGAGACCGAAGCGCGCAGGAAGGTTGAAATCGAACTGCACCGTCGAAAGCTGCCAAAGACGCCCGATCGCGTCAACGAGCTTGATATCGATTTTCGGACCGTAAAACGCCGCTTCTCCGGGAATCGTCTTGTACTCGATCCCCAACTTCTTCAACACTTTTTCGAGCGACGACGTCGCCAGGTTCCACTGGTCTTCGCTTCCCACAAAGTTCTTCTTGTCGTCCGGGTTCCACGTCGAAAGCTCCGTGACGAACTTGTCGAAGCCAAAATCTTTCAGCACATCAGCCGCGAACTCTACGCAGGCTGCAATCTCACCTTCTATCTGCTCCGGCGTGCAGAAGATGTGCGCATCATCCTGGGTGAATCCGCGCACGCGCAACAGGCCATGCATCACGCCCGACCGCTCATAGCGATACACCGTGCCCAGTTCGCCCAACCGAACGGGCAGGTCGCGGTACGACTTCAGCCCATCTTTATAGATAAGGATGTGGCCGGGACAATTCATCGGCTTCAGGCGATACTCGGCGTCGTCGAGCTCCATCACGTCGAACATGTTTTGCGAGTAGTAGCCCTCGTGCCCGGAGGTCTGCCAAAGCTGCTTCCGCATCACGTGCGGCGTGTACACCAGCGAGTAGCCGCGCCGGATGTACTGATCACGCATCCAGTCTTCCATCTCTTTGCGGATAATCCCGCCTTTTGGATGCCAGAAGATGAGCCCCGGCCCTGCGAGCTCCTGAATGGAGAAAAGATCAAGCTGCTTGCCGATCACGCGATGGTCGCGCTTCTTGGCCTCTTCGATCTGATGCAGATAGGCGTCGAGATCTTTCTTCGAGAAGAACGACGTGCCGTAAATGCGCTGCAGTTGCGGATTCTTCTCGTCGCCAAGCCAGTAGGCTCCTGCGATATTCAGGAGCTTAAACGCCTTGATCCTGCCGGTCGAAGGAATGTGCGGCCCGCGGCAGAAGTCGAGAAACTTGCCGGTCTTGTAGATGGAGATCTTTTCATCGGGCTTGGTGAACTGCTCGATGAAGTGGCACTTCATGAAGTCGCCTTCGTTCTTGAAGCGCTCCAGGCCTTCGGTGCGCGGCAAAAACTCGCGCGCATAGGGCAAGTTCTGCTGAACCAGTTCCTGCATCTTCTTTTCGATCTTTTCCAGGTCCTCGGGCGTAAACGGCGTCTGACGATAGAAGTCGTAGAAGAATCCGTTCTCGGTTGCGGGACCGTGGCCGAGCTTGGTCTCAGGAAAGAGTTCGAGCACTGCCGCTGCGAGCAGGTGCGCGGAGGAGTGCCGGTATACTTCCAGCGCCTCGGGATTCCGTTCGGTGAGGATTTCCAGCTTGGTGTCTTGCTCGAGCGGACGACCGACGTCAATCAGCGCGGGCTGGTCGCCATTCGAGGACACTCTCGCTGCCAGCGCCGCATCCGCCAGCCGCGGACTGATGCCCTTGGCAACTTCGAGCGGCGTCGTGCCTTTAGGAACTTCCTTCTCGCTCCCGTCGGGGAGCTTGATGTGAATGGTTTCTGCCATGGAAAGTTCAGTTTATGGGACGCGGGAAAGGAGGGTCAAACCACCCGTGAGGTGAGATAGCAGATTCTAAATGAGGCTGTCGATCTGCTACTCAATAACGATTCGCGTTTATAAGTGTGATCAACAATCTGACAAAGTTGAGCCTCCGAATCGGAAGACTTCAGCAGCCTGATTTTGTACACTTTTGTCCGAATATGAACCGACGGCAAATGTTGATGGCAACCGGGGCGCTGACGGGAGCGAAAGCTCTGAGCGCTGCGTCACTCAATACCTCATCGGGCCGGGACACGGCTTCGCGCAAATTAATCGTGACCGGAGGCCATCCTGGCGATCCCGAGTATGGTTGCGGCGGGACTATCGCCCGGCTCACATCATTAGGGCATAAAGTCACGTTGTTGTATCTGAACAATGGGGCGTGGCAACAGATTTCAGCTGCGACCCGCATCTCCGAAGCCAAGAAGGCATGTGCCATCCTCGGCGCGGATTCCAGATATGCCGGTCAGGTCAACGGGAACGCCATTGTTGACAATGCGCACTATGAAGAATTCAAAAAGCTGATTGAGGCGGAGAATCCCGACGCCGTGTTCACGCACTGGCCAATTGACAATCACGCCGACCATCGCGCCATTGCCAACCTGACTTATGAAGCCTGGAAACAACTGAACCAGAGGTTCTCTCTGTACTACTACGAAGTATCCGATGGCGATGATACAAACCAGTTTCCCGCGCCGACGCATTACGTCGATATCACTACGGTAGAAGATAAGAAGCAGGCCGCGTGCTATGCACATGCCAGCCAAGATCCGAAATACTTTTTCGCGCTGCAGGACACCGTGGCGCAGTTTAGAGGACTGCAATGCCGTAGCAAACGAGCAGAAGCCTTCCTTCTGCAGCTCGGAAGCGCAACGGACGTGCTTCGATCATTGCAAATAGTCCTGAGCGGCTAAAACAACCTCGGCGGCACGCTCTAAATACATTTGGGAATACCGTCGGCAATGGGGTACCCGGAAAGCTAAATTCAAAGAGACTCAGGGTCAATGAGCGATAGGTCTTGCAAACAGAAAATCATCGCGCATTCAACCTCAACTGGCGAAAACACGCGATTGCACAAGCTTGCGCCTTCCGTTCGCCTTTTTCTGCGTTAATGAGTGAAATCGAGATTATCAACAGTCATTACTGGACTTGGGTTGGTTCGTCATTGTCCTCGAAGACGGGCTGCACCGTGAATCGAAGCAGATGGAGCCTCTTTTCCAGCTTCTCAGCCCATTCTGGCGTCGGGGGGGCATTGATCGGCGGAACGCCATCTTCCGGTGTTCCTCGTTTCCCTTGTCGCGCCAGTTCAACCCACCTCATCATTCCTTGAACGTATGTGCTGAACACCTGCTTCGCTGTCGTCGCGTCATCTAGCGGGAGATAAGCGGAGGGTATATCGCCAACCACGATCCAAATCCACTGACCAACGTCTGGACGAGCCGGAGCGATCTCGAAGAGGAAAACTGCGAATATTCCCCCCACTCCTCCCGCAAAGAATGACCTCATTACCCTCTGACACCAACCAAATGAACCAATGTACTCGTCGGCAGCAGCTGCCATGTGTCGCAGGAGCTTTGTGTCTTCCTCATCCTCACCAATTAGGCGGTCTGACGGCACGACACCTGCGACAGGCGCCTCCGAATCCTTCGGTTCCATAGGTGGAGTCATAGGGAGCGAGACAGCTCAGGAAATTCTAGAGCATAGCCCTTAAAAGCAGGGTCAATGAGTGTAATGGGGATTTATCGTCAACGGCAGCTTCAGTGCCGGAGTCGAAGTGAGATGTCCGTTTGCGGGTGTTCATCGATGACAAAATCTCTGGTTGAAACAGCCATTGCATAATTGCCGGGTGCGCCTACGAAAACGACAAACCTTCCTCTGTCGCCTACGTCGCACGGTACTCGCGCTGCTGTGGCTTCGTCTCCGCTTGATAGGCTCTGTCCCGGCCAGAGGAGGCCGGATGTAGACCTTGCTTTCACGATTCCCAGCGGATAGGGCTTGCAGAAGTCCGAAAGACTTGACTCCACCACCGTTTTCCACTGACCCACTGCCCTATCCCATCGCTGCACAGCGTAGGCCACGCTCTTTCCCGGCGAGAGCGTGTCGTCAACAAAATCACACCGGGAGACACGAATCGACCACCACCCACGATTAAACAATCGGGCTGCGTACATTTTGGAAACACCGGGAATGCCTATATCGGCGTTGCTGATGACCAGCTCGGCAGCTAATCCTTTGTGGGTGCGGTCGGCGGTGATTACAAGCGTGACGATAGCCACAACGCCGAGGCCGGAAAGGGCGATCAGCGTCTTCTTAGGATTCATGGACATATAGACACCGGAATCCGCTAATAAAGCCAGCCCCAAACGGCCTCAATGAGTGATATGAGGTTTATCATCAACCCTCATTTGGCTGGGCGGTCAGAAGTCACTTCCGTCGCGACATTGTGTGTCTTCTCATACCGTGCTCTTGCACTGAAAAAGTGGAGGTACAGAACGAACGCACACACAACAGCGCCTGCGGTAATCACTCCGACGATCAACAGCGCGATCTCGTCTTTGAGGCTTCGCAGACGCTTCATAATCGCCAGTCCCCCTGCTTCTGTTCAGTGGAACGAAAATAGGGAGCGATCTTGCAGGAATACTTTGCCGCTTTTCAGGGATCAATGAGTGATATAGAGATGTATCACCAACCATGGTTCTTCTTCCCACCTTTTGACAGATGGACACTGCGTTGAAGTCCTTGTGACAGTCTGAGAACTGTCATAGCCGGGGCATATTGCAAATCATGCGAACGTTACTGTAGGGCCCATGACAAAGCAGACTTGTTCAGTCCTTCTGGCATTTCTTCTATTCGCCGCTACTGCTAGGGCACAGACAGCACAGCCAATCGAAGCCAGAAAGCCGTGGAATAATCCGGCGGAAGTGTGGGCGCCAAGCAGTGACTGCCGTTTTCAAGACAGCACCTCTTGTGACGTCTTTGCCCATCACCCTCGGGGTCGTATCAACGTTCCCCGGAGGCATCCGATCAACACGTTTGGTACGCCATCCGGTTGCCGAAGCAGACGCGCTCTCATTGGAGTGTTGGCCGGAGCCGGTATTGGAGCCACAGTTGGAGCCGTTGGCAGCACGAAGTACAACTCCCGGGGCAATTCTGTCGCGGAGGGAGCAGTGTTGCTCGGCTTAATCGGCTTGGCTGTGGGAAGCGCAACTGGCTGTCATTGACGGCCTCGAACGCTGGGGGATAGCCGTGGTTCGCAATGTCAATGAGTGTAATGGCGATTTTTCGCCAACTAAGCCATTGGATTGAGGTTGGCGAGTTCTGGAAAGGCCCTTTTGATCTCCTCTTCCAAACCCAACCTTTTTGGGTCGTTTCGTAATGCTGCTATCTTTTTTGCGACGATCGTTTGGCGACGCTTAACCTCTGCATCGTCGTCTAAAAGGTCCTTCACGCCTTCGGTCGTCCCGCTCAACAAGCGGCGATTCCGCTCGTTACAAATCCATTGAAAGAACGGATTCAGTAGAGCTGGGTCGCCGCGGAGATCATCTCGATTCACTCCGCTTAGCCGGAATAACTTTGCGGGGAAATCGTCTACGAAGTCAGCCCACAACTCCCACTCGCGAACGTCCTGCCGTAGCGCCCGATAAAAATGTATTAGGGCAACATCGTATGTTCTGGACGGTCGCCTGAGCGGCTTGTACACATGCCACAACAGCTCGAAGCTCCAACCCTTTTTTCGAGAGTGCATCTTGATTCCCTTTTCAAGAAGCTCACATCCCAGTCTGTAATGCCCACGAAGATAAAGTACCGGAGCATAGAAGAACAGCACGCGATGAGCATCCTTCGTGCTCCAGCGGTGCTTAGTGAATTTGATCGACCTGCCCAGCACCATTCGGTCCCACGATTGAAGTACCCGCCACATCGCAGCAGCGTTCTGTTTGCCTCGATTGTAGGCATCCATTTCCAGTGGAAAAGTAAAGATGGCATCCTTAGGTCGGCCATAATTCTTGGCATACCGACGAATGGAACGACATGCTTCCACGACACGACGTGTGCGCCTGGCACGAAGCAGTTGAATCAAATACACGCTGTAGTACAGCTCAACGTCGTTGCGGTTGTTAGGATCTCCGAACAGGTCGGGAACAGGTTGCATAAGCTGAGCGGAATGATTTTACCGGACAATTGTTGTTAACAGGCGTTATCAATCATTGACCCCGGGATCGCTGTCCTGGGCAAAGCGGTCGATAAGATCCCAGCAGGTGTCGAAAACTCGATCCCGAAATCGTTGATTGGTCCCCTCAAGCACTTTGTCCTTTTCCCGAAGCACGCTGCGATCCCAACGCAGACGTTCCTGCGTGATTGGTAAGGTCTGCACTTCTCGTAGGTACTCTTCAAAGACCGTGGGCAAGCCGGTTTCGTAAGGTGCCAGCCAGGACAGAGCGCGATTCATTCGGACACACCCAAACGGAATACCGAATTCGTATGTGACAATGAATCGGGCCACTGCTACGACCTTTCTGGCAGCAGAATCGCGCTTACTGGGATTTACCATTCAAGGGAGTTTATCGCGTCGTGTTCAGTTGTTGTAATCACGCGTTATCACTCATCGACCAGCGCCGACACAATACCCCTGAACATCCACCACCTGGAGAAACTAGCCGTTTAGCTTTAAAGCTCCGAGGAAAAACGCTGCCGTCATTAGTGTCATGCCGAATACGCGGCGGCATCCGCCGATCCATCGACCATTTTGATTTAATCTCGCAGCATGAATCGTCTCAAGCTTTCGGGGGAACAGTTCCGCTATCTTGCCGAAGACTTAGTGCAGATAACCAGCGATTACTTATCAAGCTTGGGGCAACGCCGGGTGTTTCCATCCACCAGCGGCGCAGAGACAGTACGGCTGTTCTCGGAAGAGTTACCCGAGCACGGATTGGGAGAGCGCGCGCTGTCAGCTCTGGCTGACGTGATCGCCCACAGCCGCGCGCAAAATGGACGCTTCTTCGGCTACGTCCAGGGTTCGGCGGAGCCAGTTGCCGCGCTTGGCGACTTGCTCGCTTCGATCCTGAACCAGAACATGACCGCTTGGCGCTCTTCCCCGGCAGGAGTCACAATCGAGCGCACAGTAGTTCTATGGCTTGCGGAAGCGGTCGGCTGCAGGTGCTTTTCAGGAACGCTCACCGGCGGAGGCTCGGCAGCCAACCTTATGGCGCTTGCGATGGCGCGGGAGTCGAGAATTCCTGCAAACGATCGCGGCATGGCTGGCACTGACAAACCAGTGCTGTACGCCTCGGACCAAGTCCACATGTCAATTCCCAAAGCGGTCGCCATGTTGGGAATTGGGCGGGAGAACCTGCACTATGTTTCGTGCGACGACGCTTATCGCATGCTGCCGGCGGCGTTGAGCCGGGCGATAAAGAAGGATAAAGCTGACGGGCGCAAACCTGTTGCTGTGATTGCGTCAGCCGGAACGGTCAACACCGGGTCGATCGATCCACTCGCCGAAATCTCCTCCATTGCTCGGGCAAGCCATCTGTGGCTGCACGTTGACGGAGCCTATGGAGCACTGGCGGCGCTTGCCGTTCCCGAGAAATTGCAGGGTCTCTGTGACGCCGACTCTATCTCGCTGGACCCGCACAAGTGGTTGTTTCAGCCGCTCGATTGCGGCTGCATTCTGTACCGCGATGCTGAACTTGCGCGTACGACCTTCACTTACACCGGCGCTTACGCCAAGCAGCTGAGTTCTGATCCCATCGAGGGCTTCGCGTTTTTCGAAGAGTCGATGGAGCTTTCACGCCGCTTCCGCGCGCTCAAGCTTTGGCTGTCGTTGCGCTATCACGGACTGCAGGCTTTTCGCGAAACCATTCGCATGAATCTGGAGCAGGCGCAGCGACTGGCTGCGGAAGTAAAAAGTCACGCTGAACTCGAGTTGGGTGCTCCGGTGGAACTGAGTGCTGTCTGCTTCCGCCACTTGGTTAGTGATCGTGCAACCGAAGAGGAACGCAACCAGTTCAATGTCGCCCTCCTGAAGAAGATTGTGAACCGAGGCCGTGTCTATTTGTCGAACGCGGAATTGAAGGGGAAATTCTGCCTGCGGGCCTGCATCGTAAACCACCTGACCGGGGATGACGACGTCAACGCGATTGTGCCCGAGGTTCTGGCGTCAGCAGCGGAGCTGAATTAAGGCAGAGGCTCTGGCGGGCGGTTGCCGCTGCATAAATGATGCGACGATCGGGGTTCCAGGAAACACCCGATCGCCACATCTTCCCGGGAAACTAATCTCGATGCGTGTCGCCTTTTATAAGCACGGCGCCGTTGGCGATCCAGGGACCCTCCACTGCATTGCCGCCGAATCCGCTCACCCGTACGACAAACGCTATGTCGGATTCCGTCGAGCACACGGCTGGCAGACTCCCCAGACTTCCGCGGAAAGAAGCGTCTCCTGTCGCACTCAACGGAACAGAAGGCGTCTCGACCACAACAGAATTGCCTCCGCTCGCACTGCCGTCGTTGTCACAGATCAGGGTTCCTTTGACTGCAGTGACCGGGCCAACCGTGCCTATGGTTATGCTGGACGACCCGCCTGCGAATACCAATCCCCGTACGGTGAACTGGATTTCTCCAGTTTCCAGGTTCACTCGCGCAGAACCGCTGGTTGTCGTCCAAGGCAGGAATCCACCTGCGATTGCACCGGTGCCGGAGCCGACGACATTTCCGGCAGGAATAATCCCCACGACCTGTCGCCAGCTGACCGTTTGGGCGGACGCAGCGCCGGACATCAGCGCCACAAGCAAAAGTGAAGAGCCAAGTACGAGAAACACTTTTCGAATCACGGAAATTCCTCCTGCATTTCAATTCACGAGTATGGTTTCGCCGCGCGCCATGTGCGAGCGACGAAAGCTAGCCTAGTGCTGAAATATTCAGGAGTTGTTGGTAGAAAATCTCCGGTGCGTCAATCTATCGCTAATTTCTTATCACTAAATGTCACTGAATGACTTCCTTTACTACGCTGACCTCGTCTCGCGCACGGGCGCTGCTTTTACGTTTTCTTGACAACTTCATTTGCCGAAACTCTCGCCAGCGGGTACTCTAGCTGACTGTCGGATGACGTCAGGAAGGGCAACCCCCATGCCATTCCCCAGTCACCACGTTCGTGGGACCTGATTTCGTGGAACGACGTACGACAGATTGCAAAGCGATACGTTTTCCTTTCACCGTGTACCACTGTCTCTGGGCCCTTCTCCCGCGTTGGGCGATTCTTCTCAGGAGACTGTATGAAACTTCCAGGTCAGAGCATTGCGCGTCATTTCCCCAAATCCGTGCCGGCTGCAACCGGAACGGCAGTATTGGTTTTGTTGTCTGCCATGTACTTGCAATCGGAAACAAGTTCTCGTCATGTCACTCTGAACCCTTCTGCGGCAGATTATGCGGCGGGTGCAGCGGCTAAAAACGTGAACATTCATGCCACTCCCTCGAACACTCCTCGTGGGCGAGCGGCGGGCCCAGCCGAACTCTTTGGCTCGCCGAAAACTTCTAACCTGAACTCCGCTCCAGACTCAGGAGGACCACGGTTTCCCGCTGATCTCATCTTTAATGGCGGAAACGTTGTAACGTCGATGCAACAAGTGGCGATCTACTTGAACCCAGAAGGGAAATGCACGATTGCCAGTTGCTGGGGCAACCCGGAGGAATTTCTAACCCAACTCGGAAAGAGTGACTTTATTCACATCACGGACCAGTACACCGGGACTTCTGCCGACGACCGCTACACAGTCGCGGGTACCGACGTGATCATCAATTACAAGCCTACGAAGAAACCGCTCATCGATGCCCAGATCCTCGGCGTCGTGCACGCGGTTGCTGCAGCCCTTGGAACTCCCGACGGATACAGTAACGAGTTCCACGTGTTCCTTCCGCCCGGGCAGGACGAGTGCTTCACCGATAGCTTCAGCACCTGTTATTCGCCCGACCTACCGAACTCGTTTGTCTTCTGCGCGTATCACAGCAGCGCGACCTTCCCCGATGCGGTCGGCCACGTTCTCTATAGCGTAGAACCGTTCCAAGACGTTCCCGGGTGCGATGTTCGTCCGGGAACTCCGAACGGGCAACTCGCGGACTCCACCAACAATGTCCTGTCGCACGAGTTGATTGAAACCATCACTGATCCGGATGGGACGGCGTGGTGGAACAGTGACGACGTCGGTATTTTCGGCGAAGAAATCGGTGACGAGTGCAGTTTCGTTATCTTCACGGAAAAAGCTGCATTTTTTGACCCCAGTAACGTCACTCTGAATGGCAAGAACTACGCCATTCAACCGGAGTACGACAATAACCAGCACGCGTGCACGACGGTACCCTGATAACACTTCCGGCACTCTGGCGCCAGCAAAACGGTGGGACGCTTTTCGTTCCACCGTTTTGTATTGAATTCATCTTTAGGGGCAATTCCGCGGGCCATCCGATCACCCCCACATTTCTTGGAGTAGGAAAGTGGGGGTTTTCAACTGCCCTTGTAATGAACGTTTTCCCACTACTAAGTTGGCCGGTCGCGCGATTCTGGCCTAGTCCTTCGGACAACTGTGCTACACGCCCTCCCCTCGTTAAACTCTGCCCATCTCGCGACAAGGCTATGCGCGAAGGGGCGCCTCATGCACATGCAATGGTTCGGCCAACACGGTATCCCGTTTCAGTTAGTTGTGGCCTATATTCCCCTGATTGCCACCATCACCACGACCATTCTTAGCATCGTGCTGGCGCGCGCCACCCTGCGCTATGCCGAAACTACAGACAAAAGTCTGGCGCTGGCGCGCGAGGAGTTTGAGCGGCAGTGGTCGCCCGAACTGCATGTGAAGTTGGAGCGGATCAGCAACCGCCAAACTCGAATTGTGGTTACGAATCTGGCACGCATTTCCGTCCTGTTGCAGATGGTGCAATTACGCCAGCTCTCCATGGCAGTGCCGGCTTTGCGCTCCTTCATGAATGAGCCTCTTGTGGGCGGATGTACCTGGAATGAAGAACTCGGCCGACACCTGTTCGACTGCACCGGCGATGATTACGACGGCCAAGTGGCCGCATCGGTCACGTTCTACGCGTCCGGCCGGCTCTATCGCACCGATTGGTTCCGCTTCCAAATTGAGGTCAGCCGCGGCGACATCCTGCGACTTGAACCCGTCAACATTGCCGCCCGCCGTGTGCAGGTCTTGGAAGATGAGGAATTGAAACAGGACCTGGTCGCAGACGTGGTCAAGGCAAAGGCAGCTACTGCATAGGGTTGCAGTCAGGAACCAACGCCCTTGCACCAGAAAAGCGGCTTCCTGGAACACCCGTAACCTGCCTCATTCCGCCGGTCTGCATCCAAAATGGGACATGCGGATGGCTCGAAAATTCGGCCTCGTGACGGTGCTGACTGCGCTTACTGTGTGCACCGTCTATGCCGAGAAGGCAACCAAGGCCAACCCCCGCCCAATTCCGGAGTCCTCGACAGATGGCGAAGCCAGTCCCGCCCGTTCACTTACAGATGAGGACCGGTTGTCCTTAATTGCCGCGGCTCTCGATTCCCGCGTTAGAAACGACGAGCCGGATTGCTCCCATCTTGTCCATACGATTTACCAGCAGGCCGGATTCACTTACGGATATGCTCCATCGTCCGAGCTCTATGCCGGGGTGGATGGATTTCAGCGAGTCAAGAAGCCCCAGCCCGGTGATCTTGTAGTTTGGCGCGGACACGTCGGCATAGTTATTAAGCCTTCGCAGCACATCTTCTTCAGCGTTCTAAGTACCGGACCCGGAATTGACGACTACACGACGCCTTACTGGAAACACCGCGGCAAACCACGGTTCTACCGATACGTGAAATCTTCTTCTGCTGTCCGGCCGTCGCCGCAACTCGTGAGGACAAATCGCGTTCGACGCCAACGTCCCTCCACCGACGACGACCAACCGTAAGCTTCATCTCATCCGCGCTCGCCGTAACGTGATCGCCGAAGTTGCCCTCTAGTGACCCTTCGTAAGGTATTTCGCCGATTGGCAACCATTATCTACTCTCGTAGCCTGAGCCCAATAAGTTTAAAATCCACCGCGCCTCATTCGTCTGCTTCGCAATCGCGTAAGCGCAGTTAACGACAATTCAATCGTCGCGCGTGACCTAGTTCGGGTAACGTGTGCGCATTCCGGGAACGTTGAGCCGGAGGATTCTGCGCTGGGGCTCGCGTTGGGGAGGTTTCTGTGAAATTGAAGTTTCTCGCACTCGTGTGTCTTGCTTCGATCAGCTCCGGATGCGGCGGCGGCAACAGTCCCGTCATGCACCGCGCCATTCCCGGAACAGGCGGCAGGCCAGTCGCGCACGTCTTTCTTGTCATCGAAGAAAACCATAGCTTTTCGACTGTCTATCACAACCAGATGCCATGGTTGAGTGCAGTTGGCGATAAATACGGGATTGCGACCAACTATTTCTCCGACGAGCAAGGTTCGCTGCTGGATTACCTGTGGCTCTCGTCAGGAAGTGGAGAGCTGAATTTCGGCTGCAGCGGAAACGGCTGCAAACAAACCATCACCGGCGACAACATCTTTCGCCAAATGATTAAGGCGGGTATTTCGTGGAAAGTATATGCAGACTCTCTACCAAAGGCCGGCTTTATGGGCGTAGCCTCGGGCAATTACGTCAAGCGTCACGACCCAGCGGCATGGTACAGCGATGTTGTGAATCATCCCCAGGAACAGCAGAACATTGTTCCCATCAACCAGCTTCAGATCGACTTGGCTAAAGATGTGTTGCCAAGTTATTCGATCATCATTCCTGATCTTGCGCACGACGCTCACAACGGCACCCCCAAAGCGGCGGATGCGTGGCTGCAGCAGAACATCGGTCCCTTGCTGAACAGCAGGCACTTTCAGTCTGGCAGCAACAGCGTTTTGTTCATCACATTTGACAACGCTGATCGCGATACGCAGGGCCAGGTGCTCACCGTTGTTGCTGGCGAACATGTGATACCCGGCATAAAAGTGGACACTCCTTTTCGCCACGAGAACACGCTGCGCACAATTCTCGAGTTGCTCGGGATCAATGACTATCCCGGCGCGAGTGCTACAGCAACACCGATGAGTGAGTTCTTTCGGTAATGGCGGTGTGTTGCGTCAGTAGAATAGGTCTGTGCCGGCGCATTCGCTTCCATTCTCTCCCGACTGCGATGAAGGCTTCTTTCAGCAGCTTCCCGCATCGGCTGCGGTGTTCGTTCTGCGCGGGGACGGCGAGCCTTACGTCAGCAAGACGGCAAATCTCCGCCGACGCCTGCTGCGATTGCTAGGGCCTCCCGCCGAACATAGCAAGCGACTCAATCTCCGCGGCCGAGTACGAGATATCGAATACACGCTGACCGGCTCGGATTTCGAATCTCAGGTTGTGCTCTACCGACTCCTGCGTGCGATCTTTCCAAAAACCTATTCGGCCCGGCTGAAGTTGCGGCCGGCGCCGCTGGTGAAACTGCATCTCGAGAATGAATATCCCCGGGCCTCGATAACAACTCGGCTGAGTAAACTGCTTCGTCGGGAGGGCGTGACTTCCAGCCGTGCCGACCAGGCCTTCAACACGACGCAAAACCACAAGTGGAACTCGTGCCCTCCCGCGCTCGACAACGAAACTTCATCGCAAACAGGAGGCGAGCAGTCCGGGCAAACACGTTCCGTGCACAACTTGTATTACGGCCCTTTCCCCTCGCGCACAACGGCTGAGAAGTTCGCCAGCGATGCGCTCGACTTCTTCATGATGAGGCGGTGCGTGGACGATCTCCACCCCGATCCCAGCTTCCCCGGCTGTGTCTACTCAGAAATGAAGATGTGCCTAGCCCCTTGCTTCAAAGGTTGCACGGATTTCGAATATCAAGCCGAGGTATTGCGTGTGCAGAATTTCTTCGACACGCAAGGCGAATCGCTCTCGCGGGAATTCGCCGAGCAGCGCGATCGCGCTTCCGCCGACCTGGCCTTCGAGGAAGCGGCGACGATCCACGCAAAACTTGAGAAGCTGAAACCGTTGCTCTCGCAGTTGCCCGAAATTGTGCGCAGAGTGGATCAACTCCGGGCGCTCATCATTCAACCAGGCGCCGCAACCGAGAGTTCATCCCAGTCAGTCTCTTTATTTCTATTTGAGGCGTGCACGTTGTACGGACCCGTGGAGTTCAGCATCGCGCCGGACGCGGAGTCGCGATCGATAGAGTCGCGAATCGAAGAAACGCTGGCACGTTTCTCCCATTCGGAAGCACGTAGCACGGCTGAGCGGATCGAACATCTCGCGATCCTGAAACGCTGGTATTACCGTTCAACTCGCGTGGGCGGAATATTCTTCGCCGATCAGAGCGGCCAGTGGCCCATGCGGCGCATCGTGCGCGGCATTGGTCGCGTTGCGAAAGGCGAGAAGCCGGAAGTGCCTGGGACATTTTCTGCGTCGCAGATAGCTCCGTCCTCATCCTAGACGCGAGGCACTCCTCGCATGAACAACGATCAAGCTCTTCGTCAGCATTTGCTAGAACTCCTGAATGGCGCACATGCGCACGCACCTTTTGACAAAGTGGTCGCCGATTTTCCCCCGAAGTTGCGAGGCGAGGTTCCCAAAGGCCTGTGGCATTCCGCGTGGATGCTGCTCGAACATATTCGCCTGGCGCAGTGGGACATCCTCGATTTCAGCCGTAACCCTAAATACAAAGAGCTGAAGTGGCCCGATGACTACTGGCCGAAATCTGCGGCGCCCCCGAGTGAGGCCGCGTGGGACAAGAGCGTGAAGTCGTTTCACGACGATCTTGCGGCGATGAAGACGCTAGTGGAGGACCCGAAAACCGACCTGTTCGCGAAAATTCCCTGGGGCGATGGCCAGACAATCCTGCGCGAGGCGATGCTGGTGGCCAACCACAACTCGCATCACCTTGGGCAATTGATAGACGTGAGGCGTTTGTTAAGGACTTGGAAGTAGTTCGCTGGTATCGAGTCCAGATGCGCAACATGGAGTCGGATCCCGGAGGGATCGTCGCCAGTAGCCCGCCACTTCAGTGGCGGGACCCTCGGGGAATGTGAGTTAGTGCCGCAGGCACGACTGAGTTTCAGCCGTCCCTACAGGACTGCGTTTGGTTGAATTGTTAACCCGGCGTTTAAAGGCCGGGCTATTGGCAAATGTCCCTCTCCCGGGACAACCGTGAAGGTTACGCCGCAGGCTGGATGCGAAGGCGGCAAGTTCGCTACGATGCCCGGAGCGCCGAATCCAGCAGCGCCATTGTCTGCTCGGGATACCGCGGCCCTGCAGCCGCTCGAGTTCGTTCTTAAACGGACCATACATGTCCGCCGTGTCGAGGAAATTAATCCCCAAGTCCAAAGCGCGGTGGATGGTCGCGGTGGATTCGCGGTCGTCTCCGGTCCCGTAGAACTCCGACATCCCCATGCACCCGAGGCCGAGTGCAGAAACCGCGGGACCGTAGGCTCCAAGCTGGCGCATCTTCATCAATGTCTCCTAATTCAGCGAATGAGATTTTAGATAGCAATGCGCCGTTTGGCGACTTGGTAGTGGTTATCGCGGTTATCGCGGTTGAATGGGGGCTCCCGCAGCGGTCATTGCGGACTCATATCGCTGCAGTGCAGAAATGCCGCTCATCCCCATGTACATGCGATAGAGCGCGTATCCATGGAATGCCGCGGCGAGAATGTCTTTGAAGTAGAGCATCAACAGAGCGTCGAGCGCATATAAGCCCATCCCCACCAGAAACGCCCACTGCTGCCCTTTGCGTGCGAAATGCCAGAACAACACAAACACTCCGGCGACGATGCCGTTAATGACGAGATCGAGAGCAAAGCCACTCTGCCCAGCTTGATGGGCGAGGATGTCCACCAACTCGGTCACACCTAGCCCGAAGATGAAGTGGAAACCAGCGCCACTCATCGACAGCACGGAGTTGATGATTGAAAGCACTCCAACGGTAATGAACCAGCTCGCGCCGGCTTTGACCACGCGTTCGGCGCGAAGTTTTTGCTCGACAGCATTGGCGATTGATTGTGGCGCACCGCTAAGCCCCATACCAGGACTGGCCATGAGATCCTCCAAAGAAATAGGTTGTGCGCGGGGAAGTTCGTGACATCCTAAGTAGAAGATGGTCGATGGTCAAGAAGAAATCGTCGACCTTTCGTCCAAGCACCGACGATTACTTGTAGCGCCTATAGTCTGCCTCTCTCGCAAGCTGGCGGCTCAAAGCTGATGCCCGAAACCTGACACCTGGCACCTGAGACCTGCCTTTCCATAAGAATCCTTGATACCGCCCATCATTGCTTTTGATTGGCGTAACCCCTGCCGAACCCGTACTCTATTGAGTCTCGTACAAACCTGGGGCTGCCCGCGGACTACCCGCCGGTCATCCATAAAACAAGGAGAGCAATGTCCAACGAACTTAGGGATTTTCTCGCGTTGTCGTACGGCGAATTGGAAGACCTGAATTTGGAAGCGAAAGAGCAACGCAAGAACCGCGTCTCGCCTGACAAGGTCCGCGAAGAGCGGCTGCGATATCTGACCGACGAAAAGCGCATTAAGGCTGTCACCGTGCTGTTCAGCGACCTTGAAGGCCGCCTGCACATGCTCGACTATGACAAAAAGTTCCTGCTCAAGAGCTGGGACAACCTGACCTTCGACGGCTCGTCGATCCGCGGCTTCACCGCGCAGCGCGAAAGCGACTTGCGCCTCGGCATTGACTGGTCCGCTTTCTACTGGGCGCCAGCCGACTTCTTTGGCCCCGGCAAAGTCATGGTCTTTGGCGACGTCATTGAAAAACAGGGTGGAATGTATGCCGCCGACATCCGCGGCGTCCTGAAAGAATTCGCCGAGCAGCAGCACAAGAGCAATGGCTATACCCTGAACGCCGCTAACGAGATTGAAGGCTTCCTCTTCCAGGGAGTTGATGCCGAGCGCCATTACCACAAAACCGGCAAGTTCGAGTACGTGAACACCGGCGGCTACTATCACTCACTGCCTGGCGATCCGCTGCGCACGTTCATCGACACGACTGCGGAAATCCAGCGCGCGATGGGCTTCCAGAACGAGAAGGACCACCCGGAAGTTGCGCCTTCACAGTTTGAAATCAATTACGGATACGGTGAAGTGGTTGCCGCCGCCGACCAGATCCAGCTCTACAAGCTGATCTGCCGCGAAGTGGCGACGAAGCTGGGGATGACAGCGTCGTTCCTGCCAAAGCCGGTTGTGGGCGTCAATGGCAGCGGCATGCACACCAACGTTTCCATCAGCAAGGGCGGCAAGAACCTGTTCTGGGATCCGAAGGGCGAGGAGAAACTCAGCAAACTGGGATGGTCGTTTGTGGACCGCGTTCTCACCGCCGGCAACGACATCTGCCTGCTGCTCAATGCTAGCGTGAACGCGTATCGCCGGCTCGATCCGCACTTCGAAGCGCCAAACCAGATCATCGCTTCGGCGGTGGATCGCGGCTCCATGGTCCGCATTCCTATCGGCAACGACCGCTCCATGCGCGTCGAAGTTCGCTCGGTGGGTCCGGACGCAAACCCTTACCTGGTGATGTACTCGATCTTCAAGAGCGGTATCGACGGCGAAATCTCCAAGGTCAAGAACCTGCGCCAGGCGAAACGCTACCTGCCTGACAACATCTACACCGCACTCGAGGATTTCCGGAAGTCGGAGTGGACCACGAAGATCCTGGGCGACGATGTGAAGGGACGCTACGCCGACCTGAAGCAAGCATCAGCCGACCGCTGCGCGCGCTTGCTCGGGACCGTCGTGAAGGGCCCGGAGATCCAATTCCACCACGAGGTCTATAACCAGTTTTTGTGGAACCAGTTCTAGGGCGCTGGGAGGGCACGACTTTAGTCGTGCCGAATTCAGTCAGTTGTGAAGTTAAAAGGGCCGCGCTAAAGCGCGGCCTTTTTCTGCCTACTCCCGAATCCGTGACAACGATTATTCGCTTGGAAAGTTGAGAGGCTCTTGAATCTCTTTCGGCAACGAGCGAACGGCCTTGTGATGTGCACGCACCATTAACGTTGGTGCTTCCTCATGATCGGAAGCGTGAATCATGTAGTACATCACTCTATTTCCCTCCTCCCTCTCATAAATGGGATACGCCGCGGCGAACCGGTAGCCTAGCTCATCTTCAAACCTTTTGCGGACGAGTTCCGCAATATCGCCATGAGTCATGCCCTTTAGCTTGCGCCAGTCCTGTCGGCCCCACCATCTGTCCATTTTTTCGGGATGCTTGATCCCTGACATAGAGCGGTGTAGCCAGCCGACCCCAAGGAAGTACAGCAGTTCAATCTTATTGTTTGGTTGTTTTTTATATGCTGCAAGCTTCTTGACTGTCTCCCAATTGCATTCGAACATCCGTTGGTCGAGCAGACAAAAGGTAGGCTTCTTTTGGGTGATGCATTTCGTGGTCAGAATCTCTGCAATGGTTATGTTGAAGTCACCCGGCTTAATTTCGATCTTGCGATAGATCTTCCGTCCTTTTCTATCGTGAAAGGGTTGGGTTCTTTTCAGCTTCCGAAGCGCGACCAAACTCTTTCGATTCGTTTCGCAAAGGAAGAAATGCGTTAGCCACTTAGGCTCGCTCTTCAAAACCAGTTCTGCCGTCCAAGCGTCAGTTTGGCCTTCGTTCTGCGGGCCAGAAAAACCATCTATGTACGCACCAGACTTTGTGATCTGAACGAAGATTTGTAGATACTGCTGGATGAACTTTGCTTTGTGCTCAGACCAAATTGGGGTACGAATTCGCTTATAGCGACGGGACTTGCCTTGAGCGTTGAGCGGTAATTCGGGAAAGAGGGGAGGAACCAGCTGCTCCCCAGACGAACTTGAGGGCTTCATTCGCCTTAAATTGTGCCTCCAGATCTGAGGCGAGCTGTCGTCTTACTACCCTATCAGGTATTGCTTCCCTCGCTGTGAACGGGAACTCATCGTACGTCTGGCCCTCGAGTTGCCGTCCTGTCTTCTTCTTCTGAACTCCACCCCATTGCTTGAAGAAGAACGGAACCTTGTAATGACGACAGCAGCGGAGTAAGTTGCGAACCCACTCCTCTTTCATGGGTCGCGCGCCCGGACCGCTTTCGCCTCCAACTATGACCCAATCAATATCAGAAAGATCAACAAACTCCAAGTCTTCTAAGAGGGGCTCAACAGATAAGAACTTAATTTGGGCCGGAGTTTGTCGTAAGTGATCGATTCTCGGTTTGCCGTACTTAGTATCCTCAACACTGACGCCCCACCAAATGTGCTCTGTGCTCGTCGCAAATCGGAGGGAACCATTGAGCATTGCCATGAGTCGTTCAGAACGCTTCGTTAGTACCTGGTAGGTGTGCCAGTTCGCATTCATCATGACCCGTACGATCTCGATGATGTACTCGTCGGGAACGTCCTGATGAAACAGGTCGCTCATGGAGTTCACAAAGACCATACTTGGACTAGTCCACGAAAATGGTTCAAAGATCTTTCCCGGCACCAGCCTGAGATCAAAACCGTGCTCGTATGGGTGGCCCTTCACTCCGCGAAACCTCTCCGCAAAAGCTTCGGCGTAGCAATGCTTACAACCCGGACTGATTTTCGTGCAACCACGGACTGGGTTCCATGTTGCATCCGTCCATTCGATTTTGGTCTTCGTCGCCATTTAGCCTAGGTAGAACATTGCAAAAGACTGAGCAATCATCGTAGCACGTGTTCGCCGTTTATTCGCCTACGAATGTTGGCAGACCTACCGAAATACAACCATTGAAAAGCCGAACGCAACAGAATAGGCTTCCAACGGAGAGCAGGCATGATTACCGAGAACTTATTGGACAGCACTTTTGGCCACGACGTCAAAGATTGGGGAAAAGCGAAGGAAGAAGCGCAAGCCGTCCTCATGGATACCGCAAGGGCCCAAAGCACGATCAGCTATGGAGAGTTGGCCCGACGAATAAGCTCGGTTCGCTTTGACCCCCACGGAGATGACTTCCGACACTTCTTGGGCCAACTCTCTTGGGAAGCCGACATCGCGGGAAGAGGAATGATCACGGTACTTGTTGTCCACGCAGGCGGGGATTGCAAACCAGGTAATGGTTTTTTTAGGTTAGCGAAGCACCTCGGGAGGGATACTTCCGATCCCGACATCTGCTGGATAACTGAGCTGCAGCGGGTTTACAGCGACTACGCGCGATAGCACAAGCGTGCCCGCGACTCCGACGCGGCCAGAGCCCTATCCTCTCTCCGTCACCTTCTTCCCTTCCGCTCCGGGTAACTGCGCCTTTGCGCGTCCAAAGGCTTCGCCGTCAAGCAGGGCGGCTAAGTGCGGATACGCGTAAATTGTCGGCGCGTGGTTCTGCATGAGGCCACCGGTGTCGGCCGTGGGACCGTAGTTGCTGTGCAGGGAGCGTCCGAGCATGCGCAGCATGGCCATCTGCTGGCCGCGATGATGCGAGGTGTGACACAGCCGCCGGGTCATGATCCACGCCCGCGCGCGCCGCACGTCGAAAAAGCTCGTCTCCTCTTCCCACCAGGCGCCGTCCTTCTGCTCCAGCGCGGCCAACCGCTTGCCGCTATCTTCGGCGTAGCGCCGGATGAACTCCAGCCGCGTTTCCTGCTGCGGCAGCGGAGGCGCCTGCACATCGATGCCGAGCATGTTGCGGAACCACAGGTCCTCGCCCGCGCACTGGTGCACCATGTGCTCGTGGACGCTGCGTCCGCGAGTGTCGGTGGGGTGCGGCCGCACCGGCATGTCTTCGTCGCGGAACTCGCTCCACACGCTGAGCACCTTGATCCGCTCGGTGCCGTAGGTTTCGACAAGAAAAAGATAGGGCATAACGAAGCTCTTGGCTCTTGGCTTTCAGCTCTTAGCTCTTAGCTTCCAGCTTAAATGCCATCGGCGCAAGGTCGGATGAGATGGATAAAATGCGAAAACGAGGAAGAACATGCAAGCATTATCTACGAAGTTATTGTCGATCATCTATTCGACCGAGCCCTGCCTGGCGGCAATGACCGAGGCAGAGGTTTCTGTGCCGCTTCGCCCTGGCGCCTGGTCACGCAAGGAGGTCGTCGGACACCTCATTGATTCGGCTTCCAACAATCATCAGCGCTTCGTGCGTGCTTCGCTGCAGGATTCGCTGGAGTTCCCCGGCTACGACCAGAACGGATGCGTGCGCGTGCAGGCACCCAACGATGCGGACTGGAAAGTTCTCGTATCTCTGTGGGCCGCCTACAACCGCTACCTCGCGCATGTCATTGCTCGATTACCAGCGGCCAAGATCAACACGCCTTGCCGTATCGGCACAGCAGAAGCGGTGACACTCGAGTTCCTTGCCAAAGACTATGTGCGACATCTTGTGCATCACCTGGAGCAGATTGGAATGCACGACTGATCGCGGAGGTTGGACACGAATGTCCGACCCACACGAACTCACGCAGTCTTCTTTACTTCCTGTGCCCTCGCCGCGGGCTGATACGTACCTGCTTCGGCACGAAGGGAGATTGCAAGTCGGTTCCAGGCGTTGATGGTCGCAATTGCAAAAGTCAGATCGGCGAGTTCTTTCTCGCTGAAGTGTGGACGAACCTCTTCGTACACTGCGTCGTCCACATGGCCGTCACTAATCAGGGTAACCGCTTCCGTCCAAGCTAAGGCCGCGCGTTCGCGATCGGTGTAGTACGGGGACTCGCGCCAGGCATCGAGTCCATACAGGCGCTGCTCGTTCTCGCCAATCGCGCGCAGGTCCTTCCAGTGCATGTCGATGCAATACGCACAGCCGTTAATCTGCGAGGCGCGCAACTTGATGAGATGAAGCAGCGGGATTTCGAGTCCGGACTCGTGCAGGTAACGTTCCAGCCCCAGCATGGCGTGGTATGCGCCAGGAGCAACTTTGGCGCCCTCAATGCGCGGTTTCATATGTCCTCCAGTTGCATTTTGCCTTTTGGATTCTCGCGGGTCGCGATTGGATTCTGAGCGGGTGTGGAAAATGTCCTCAGCAGGGCGTCACGCTGCAACCTGCCGGTTCAAGCTGCAGTCCAACACTGTTGTGGGCCAGGGAAATCTATTCTCGACGGAGCCGGTCCTTCCAGAAGGATTCGTTTACCAACCGAACTTCTTGAGTTCCAAGGAAGAGGCCGATCTTCTTCGCAATATCGAACACGAGACATTCGACGCTTTCGATTTCCAGGGGTACCGTGCGAAACGGCGAAGGGTCGAGTATGGATTGGAATACGACTTCAGCCGGCGACGGGCGAATCCCACCAAACCGTTGCCGCAATTTCTGTTCGCTGTGCGTCAGCGCGCGGCGGAATTTGCCCACATCGCGGCGGATGAACTCGCCGAAGGCCTGATCCTGGAGTACCCGCCTGGTGCGCCGATTGGCTGGCACCGTGACGCCCCGCAGTTCGGGATCGTGATTGGAATTTCCCTGCTGGCCGCAGCCAGGATGCGGTTTAAGCCGTACAACAAGCCAGGGAAGATCATTTCGGTGAAGCTGCAGCCTCGCTCGATCTACATGCTCCAGGGAGCAGTCCGCTGGCAATGGCAGCACAGCATTCCAGCACAAGATTCCCTGCGATATTCAATCACTTTCCGCACGCTGCGTGAAAAACAACAAAAGCAAATTGCCTGAGAAGTCTGATCTGAAGCATGATCTGTGCCCGTCGTTTCCCGCGCTGGCAATAAAGAACGCTCCTGTAGAATCGAATCAGCGAAGTTCTGATCCCGGAGTTCTGGAGCGGTTTCCCTGTCGTTTCTCTCACAATTGAATCCGCAGCAGCGCGAGGCGGTCGAGACCGTCGACGGGCCAGTGTTGATCCTTGCCGGCGCAGGGAGCGGCAAGACGCGCGTGATCACCTACCGCATTGCTTATTTGGTCGAGCACATTGGGGCGATGCCGGAGTCGATTCTGGCGGTCACGTTCACCAACAAAGCTGCCGCCGAGATGGCCGAGCGCGTCGAGAAGATTGTTGGTGGCTCGACGATTGCGAAACCGGTGATATCGACTTTTCACTCATTTTGCGTGCGCATGCTGCGGCGGGACATCGAGGCTCTGCGCATTCCGTCGTCCCTGCCTGGGCAGCCGCCGATCGGACACACCAAGAGCTTTGTCATCTACGACGAAACCGACCAGCAGCAGGTGACGAAGTCGATCATGAAGCGGCTGGGAATCGACGACAAGGAACTCACGCCGCGGGCGGTGCTATCGCACATTTCGTGGGCGAAGAACCACATGCTCGATCCGCAGGAGGTCTATCTCAACTCGGCGGATCCGAAGACCGAGCGCATCGCGCACATCTACGAGGAGTACAAGAAAGAACTGCGCAAGGCGAACGCTCTCGATTTTGATGACCTGCTGCTCGAAGCTGTGCGGCTGCTGAAATCGGCGGCGCACGTTCGCGAGTACTACAACCGCAAGTTTCAATACATCCTGGTGGACGAATATCAGGACACCAACCGGCCGCAGTACGAACTGATGCGACTGCTGGCCGGGGATCGCCACAACGTGTGCGCCGTTGGCGATGAAGATCAGTCGATCTATTCTTGGCGCGGGGCAGACATCCGCAACATTCTTGAGTTCGAGCAAGACTTCCCTGAAGCGAAGATCGTTCGCCTGGAACAGAACTACCGCTCTACGCAGAACATTCTGCAGGCCGCCTCTGCGGTGGTGGCAAACAACGTGCGCCGCAAAGGAAAGAATCTTTGGACCTCTCGCCAGGGCGGCACGAAAGTCGGTTTTTATGAAGCGCCGGATGGCGAGAATGAGGCCCTATTCGCGGCTGACTCGATTGCCAAGTACGTCCGCGAGGCAACGGAACGCGGCGAAGATCCCAAGGCGGCGGTGCTGTATCGCACGAACTCGCAGTCGCGACTGTTTGAAGAGGCAATGCGTCGGTATCAGCTGAAGTATCACGTGGTGGGCGGATTTTCGTTTTACGAGCGAGCGGAAATCAAAGATCTGATTTCGTATTTGAAGGTCATTCACAATCCGGATGACTCGGTTTCGCTGATGCGCGTGATTAATACGCCTCCACGCGGGATTGGCAAGACCACGATGGAAGTTGTGGAGCGGTTGGCGCTGGAAACTGGGCTGTCGTTGTGGGGAGCGATGGGCGAGGCCATTCAGCGAAATCTTTTGCCGGGCCGGGCCCTGCAGGCATTGAAATCGTTTCGCGATCTGATCGAAGATGCGCGGGCGATGGCGGCGGGAACTTATGCGGAGAGGTTAACGGAGAGTGCGGAGGAGCGGAGTGATCCTCCGCAGGACAGCCGAGGGCGGCTGTCGTTACGCGATGACGTGGAGGCACGGGCGCCCTCGCGCGCGCAAGACGACGCTGCGCCCGAAGATGAAACGGACTTCGATCCCTCAGCTTTCGATTTTGGCGGGCACCACGAAATCCGTGCGGAGAGCTCAGTGCAGGCTGATGGTTCAGACCAGAGTAGCGAGGAGGCAGCATTCGATCCTGCCGATCTGGCCGGAGGCTCTTCGGATGGTAGCGAAGCCGATGAGAAGACCGATGCGCCGGTCGAAGGCTTTCGCGCTCCTGGAGATGCCGCCAATACCGCCGAGATTCTCAAGTTCCTGATCGACCGCACCGGATATATCAAGATATTGGAAGAAGAGGATTCCCCAGAGGCCTACTCGCGCGTGGAAAACATCCGCGAACTGGTGAACGCCGCAATGGACTCCAAAGACCGCGGTGAAACGCTCGATCAATTTCTCGACCATGCGGCGCTGGTCAGCGACGCCGATGCTTACGACGAACGCGCCCAGATCACTTTGATGACGCTGCATGCGGCAAAGGGACTCGAGTTTCCGCTGGTGTTTCTATGCGGGCTGGAAGAAGGGCTTTTCCCGCACTCGCGAACATTCCTCAATCCTGATGACATCGAGGAAGAGCGGCGCCTCTGCTACGTCGGCATGACGCGAGCCATGGATCAACTGATCATCACACGTGCCGTCTATCGCCGCCGCTATGGAACTGACATGCCAGAAGCGAGCGTGCCCTCACGGTTTCTGGAAGAGGTCCCGGCAGAGTTGATGGAGGAGATGGGCACGACGAGAAGATCTCGCGCCCAGAGGAATGCTTTCCCCACTTCTCCTAAAAACGGGGAGAAGTGGGGCACCCCCGCGTGGAGTGACTCGCGCTCTGGTCGGCCAGGAATGTCCGAACCCCACTACAACTATGAGGACGAAGATCAGTCGGCGTCGTGGAAGGAGCAGCAGCCACAAGCGACTAAGGCCCCCAGATACAACTCCATCGACAACATTGCCGAGTTCTTCGCGTCGCGAGGGAAGAAATTCAGCCTGCCCAAAGTGCAGGTCGAGGAGCCGAAGGGGAAGCGCGGCTTTCGTCCAGGACAGAAGGTACGTCATCCGAAATACGGCGAGGGCACGGTTTACCAGCGCGAAGGTGACGGCGAGGAGGCCAAGATTACGGTACAATTCCCTCGCTTCGGCCTGAAAAAGCTGGTGGAGAAGTATGCGCAGCTGGAGAGAGTCGGCTCTTAGCTGTTGGCTCTTAGCTTTCGGTTGTTCGGTTCTGGTTCTGCTGGTGCGAAGCACCCGCCAGCAGATCGGTCCCAGCTCCGGAGGAGCGGTACAACTTAGCCCAGGGCGTAAGCCCTGGGTAGAAGATAAACGCGACCAAGTCCCGTAGAGCCTGCCCTGAGCGAGTGTAGCGAGTCGAATGCGGACGGCACGAGGAAATCTGTTAATTTTGTAAGTGGGTGATTTGGTAATTTAAGAAGCCTTTGCCTTCCAGCCGCTGGTTTTCTGGCACAGCGCTCGGACGCGTTCGGTTTTCAAATTACCAAATTACAAATTTTCCCAATTACCAAATCAAGAAAAGGATTCATGGCCAACACAAGCACACTGAGCAAAGAAGATCGCAAAAAAGCGAAACGGGCGTCGCGCAAGAAGCGCAAGGCCGAAAAACCCTTGAAGCCCCGCGAGTATGCGCGCGGATCGAAGAAGCCAAAAGTAAAGAAATTGGCGCGCGGACAGGCGAAGCGGTAAAGCCCATCAGCGGTCAACCATCAGCCGTCAGTCAAAGGGGCGGGCTCGAAAGGCTCGCCCTTCCAGTGTCTTTGAGCGTGGATTTGTCAGCAAATGAGGCGCATTGGCGCAATCTTCCAGCACGAGCAAAGCTTCCGAGCCCACTATGAATGAGGGCAAGAGCCAGATCTTCTGCTGCAAGTCCATCGACAAGCTGATCGCAGACTCGGAGCATGCCGAGAGACGTCTGAAGAAGACCCTCGGCCCGGTTTCGCTGACGGCGTTGGGCATCGGGGCAGTCATTGGCTCCGGCATCTTCACCGTCATTGGCACCGCTATTGCCGGCCAGAAGTTCGACAGCTCGTCAATCCTGAACGCACCGCTTCTCGACTACCTGATCAAGCACACGGCCACCACAGGTCGCCCCGGCGCCGGCCCGGCGCTCGCCCTCTCGCTCGTGCTGGTGGCGATTGTGTGCGCGTTTACTGGGCTCTGCTATGCCGAACTCGCCTCGATGATTCCGATCGCGGGAAGCGCCTACACCTACACCTACGCGACCATGGGGGAGTTGATCGCATGGATCATCGGCTGGGACCTGATCCTTGAATATGCGGTCAGCAACATGGCCGTCAGTGTCGGGTTCGCACAACATTTGGTCAACATGTTCGACTGGTTCGGCTGGCATCCTGGCCTACGTTGGGTTTCGCCGGCCTATTTGCCCTCAGGCATGACCGGGTTGCAGGGCGAGATGCTGTACGCTCCTGGACTCCATTTCGGTTTTAACATCCCGGCATTCCTGATCGTGATGGTCCTCACCGTGGTGCTGGTGCGCGGCATCCGCGAGTCGGCGGAGGCGAACAATGGAATGGTGATCCTGAAGATTGCCGCGATCCTCGCCTTCATCATCGCCGGAGCGCACTATATTCATCCCGAACTGTGGCACCCGTTCGCACCGATGGGATGGTCGGGAATCCTGACTGGCGGCTCCATCATTTTCTTTACTTACATTGGATTTGACTCGGTTTCGACCGCTGCCGAAGAAGCACGCAATCCGCAGCGCGATCTGCCTATCGGGATTATTGCGACGCTCGTGGTTTGCACGATCCTCTACATCGGGGTGGCGGTCGTGCTCACGGGGCTCGTGCCTTGGGAATCGGTTCGCGACGACGCCGCGCCCGTCGTGAACAGCATCAAGCACCTGAGCGAAGTCGTCGGCTCGCCTTCGCTGCGCTGGATTCGCCTCGGAGTCCTATTCGGCGCGATGATGGGCATGATTTCGTCCCTGCTAGTGTTCCAGCTGGGCCAGGCGCGAGTGTGGTTCTCGATGTCGCGAGATGGGCTGCTGCCCAAGCTGTTCAGCTACGTTCACCCGAAGTTCAGGACGCCGTCGACGGCGACATGGATCGCGGGGTTTGTGGTGGGAATTCCGGCCGGGATTCTCGATATCGGCACCCTCTCCGATCTCTCCAACATCGGTACCCTCTTCGCGTTTGTGCTGGTGTCGCTGGGGGTGATCATCTTGCGGTATCGCGAGCCCGGACGGCACCGTGGCTTCCGTGCGCCCGGCGGGATCGTCGCTCCTGTGCTGAGCGTGCTTTTTTGCGGACTCTTGATGTCGGGCTTGCCGATCCTAACTTGGCTGCGCTTCTTCGGCTGGCTGCTGATCGGGTTGGGTATCTACCGCTTCTATAGTAGGAAGCACAGCGAGTTCGCGCGTACTCCCATTCAGTAGGCATTTAGCTTCAAGTTTTTCGGGCCTCGTCCTGACCGAGTTTGCCCGGAATCAATCGCACTATTCTTTTCAAGCTTCTGTTAGCGCGGCTCGTGCCATAATCGAAGATATGGTGATGGCGAACGTCAAAGCCGAGGTGGGAGAACAACGTGGCACGCTTCCGCCCAGCCCTCGTCCGCATGTTGTTCGTCCTGTCCATCCTTGGACCGGGATTCATCACCGCCAACGTTGATAACGATTCCGGCGGCATCTACACCTACGCCGCCGCTGGCTCTCAGTTCGGCTATTCACTCCTCTGGACCATCATTCCCGTGGCTGTGTGCCTCACATTTGCGCAGGAGATTTCTGCGCGAATGGGAGTGGCTACTGGCAAAGGCTTGAGCGAACTCATTCGCGAGCAGTATGGAATCAGGGCCACTTTTCTTCTGATGTGCGGTCTGGTCGTGTGCAACATGGGCGACGTCGCGTCGGAATTTGCCGGCGTCGCCAGCAGCATGGAACTGTTCGGGATGAGCAAATATATCTCAGTCCCAATTGCCGCTGTTCTGGTTTGGTTGTTGGTGGTGTATGCCGATTATAGGAAGCTGGAGAAGATTTTTGTTTTCCTCTCGTTTTTGTACATTGCTTACATTATTACGGCGTTCCTGGCCGCCCCAGATTGGTTTCAGGCTTCGAAACACATCCTACGCCTTCCCCGAGTCTCGGAACTGAAAGACAATGCTTACCTGTATCTCTCCGTCGGAATTATTGGGGCCACGATCGCTCCGTGGCAGCAGTTTTATCTTCAGGCTTCCATTGTGGACAAAGGCACGCCGAAGTCCGACCTGAAATATAGCCAAATCGATGCCGTCGTTGGATCGCTTTTCTCGGTGATGATTGCGGCGTTCATCGTAATCGCCTGTGCAGCCACACTCTTTATGCATGGCCATCATGAGATTCGCGACGCAGCGGATGCGGCGCAATCTCTTCGCCCGCTGGGTGGTGAATACGCGTATCTTCTTTTTGCGATTGGGTTGCTCAATGCATCGCTATTCGCCGCGTCCATACTTCCGCTCTCAACCGCGTATACCGCGTGCGAAGCATTGGGATTCGAGTCTGGGCTGAACAAGAAATTTCGCGAAGCGCCGGTTTTTTACTGGCTGTATACAGCCCTGATCATCGTGGGGGCGGTGATCATTCTCATTCCACATGCGCCTCTCGTGAAGCTCGCGGTTCTATCGCAAGTTCTGAATGGAATCTTGCTGCCGTTTGTGCTGGTGTTCATGCTGCTGCTGGTTAAAAAGCCGGAGTTGATGGGCCGGCTCACCAACTCTCGCGCCTACGACGTAGTCGCCTGGGGTTTGACAGGCATGATCGTACTCTTAACCGCGATGCTGCTGATCTCCCTGGTGAGAGGTTGAGCGGCAAATCCCATCCTTTTAGCGAGGCGAGCTGGGCCGCACGCTCAAAACAAAAGGTCGGACACGAATGTCCGACCCTCACACAACCCTCGCGGGCGAAGGCGCCCGCGCCACATAATCCTTACGCTACCGTTCTCAGCTTACCAGGCAAAAAGTGATACGGAGGCCAAGGCCCGCTGACCGACACTTCGCAGTTCTTGAGCTGCTTGACTGCGCTGCTGGTTCGGTTCTGATATTTTTCTATGGATTTGCTGTCGATCAGGTGGGCTATGTCGATGAGGATTCCGTCTGTGTCAACCCGCTTACAACTGATTTCTTCTTCCAGCGGATTGAAGAGCCGGTGGACTTGAACCGAAAGCGCCTTGGCTCGTGTCTGGCGCTCGCGGTCGTTCGAGGCCTTTTCGCGGAGTTTGGCGAGATACTCGCCCCCCACTGTGTCGGGAATCGTTACATCCCGAAGCTCCCGGAGCGCACCGTCCCTGACCAGGACCTTAACGTGCATCTCCGCTTTGCCTTTCAGCCGGGCGACGCTCTCGCCGAACGCCCGCTTGTTGGCGCGAACGGCATGCTTCAGAGACTCATCGTTGTCGAAGATCGTCCCAAACCGGAAGGGAAGCACGGTACCCTGCCGGAAGCACACGCTGACGACTTTGGCATGCTCCAGAACGTGCTTTTCTTCCAACTTGGTTGCTGCTCGGTCAAATTCGCTGACTACCACTGCGAAGTCGCCGCTCGGATAACTGAGGACTGTGGCTCCGTTAACACCTTGAATGCCGTCGAGGACGAAGGGGCGGCGTGTGCGAGTACCGTTAGACAACCGGTGCTCAGTGAGGCAGTACGCGTACCAGGACATAAGAGGTCTCTCCAAAGCTGGTCAGAGGCATACCTGCTTACCTCGGTTTTTGAGACAACGCGTTATTTCGAACCCAGGAAGAAAGGGCAGCTTTACGGCTAGATTGGACGCCAAAACCCGCATCCAGTCTTGATCTTACGCCCGGGGAATCAAAAAATGCAACACTTTCGTTGCAAATGCATCGGGAAGCGATCAATCAGTCTCATTTTGAGCGTATGCGGGGAGGGATGGCGAAGAAAACCGCCAACGCGATATTCAGGGCGAGGCTTAGTGGCACACTTACCCACGTTAGGGCAAAGCAAACCAGATAAGCGAGCGGTCCGAGAGCATATTGCCGGGAGATTGAGTGTGCTGAATCTAAAGTGGCGGAGTCGAGCAGAGCGCAATCCACCGCATGATGCCATAAGACATTGAAAAATATGGCAATCAGGACGTAGGCGCCGTTGAACACGGTGGCGGCTACGCGGGCATCCGCGCCACGCAGGTGGGCGGCGAGGAGCGCTGTGGGAAACGGGACGAATGTGACTCCCAGCAGCAGGAGCAGGTTCAGGAATAGCAACCGGTTGTCGGATCGGCGAATGTGGTTGAACACCCGATGGTGGTTCACCCACATGATCCCAATTAACGCAAAGCTGACTAGGAAGGCAAAATATGTGGGCCACTGTCGAAGGAGCGCCACGCCAAGATGGCCGTCCTGCGTCATCGGCACCTTCAGGTCGAGGATCAGCAGCGTGATCGCGATTGCGTACACGCCGTCCGAGAAGGCTTCAATGCGTGCAGTTTCCGAAGCCATGGCTTGAGAGTGGGAGGATTATAGCCGGTCACCGCTTGCAGGTCGTCGGACGTCGGTCGTCGGCATAGCCGTCGATGGTCGTTGCTCCTTGGTCGTTGGCAAGCACCGCAGGCGTCCTTCTACGTGAGATAATCCGCCGCATGAACAAGGCAATTGTTCTCGCGCTTTTTATTTCGGGGTTTACCGGTGCTCTTCCACAAACCTTCGCTCAGAGCGATGACGGTTTTGGCGCTTTTGGAATAAAAAGGCTTGCCTACGTAACTGGCCCGGGAGGTTTCTTTTCATCGCACGAAGACCTCTGGATAGTCGACACTCCGAAATCGAAGCCTCGGCGGCTAGCGGAGGGAATCGTAGCCGTCTGGTCGCCGGATGGCCAGAAGATCGCATATTGCGCGCACGAGGGATGGGGAACAAAGCACATTGTTTTTGGACAAGTGCAACTCATCAATGCGGACGGCTCAGGCCACGTACAACTTACGAACATTCCTGGTGGCGCATGCCCGGTGGACTGGTCCGCGGATGGGAAGAAAATAGCGTCAACTGCGGGTGCCCTCATTCTCGGACTAGGAGTTGCGTTCGGGGCCTATGGTGTCCGGACGGAAGTAAGCTGGCGTTCTCGAAGTATCGCGAGAGCGCAGAATCAAGCGGCTCAATCTGGGTTGCAAATGGTGACGGCACGAACCCGAAAAAGGTAATCGCCGATAACTCTGAGATGATCCGGCTATGCTGGAGTCCAGACGGCGAAAGCATTCTGTTTTCTTCTCGTCGCGAAAACAAGAAGCAATCGGAAATATTCCCGGTAAAACTCGACGGCACTGCTCTGCAGAAAGTCGCGACAGATAAAAAGCTGTCGCTAGTTGGACCATCTATTTCGCCGGACGGCAGATATCTGGTGGTCGCCGCGTATGGAAACGCCCCAGAGGCCTCAATTCTGTTGATCGACTTGTCCAATCAGAATCGTACGGTTCTGGCCCATGGTATCCAGGCTGAGCCCAGCATCCTTTGGGACAAACACTAACAAGAGCACAGGTCGTCGACCCGTGTCTTGTTTCTTTGCGACAGCGGGATTGCAGGTTACCCCACCCTTGTCGCGGCACTTGCGACAGGGTGGGTAGGAGTCGGTGACTGGGTTTGGCCAACGACCAAGGACCTGCGACCGACGACGTTTTCTAGGCCATCACTTCCGCCGCCACTCGCTCGGTCACGAATGCCTCGATCACGTCGCCAACCTTGACATCGCCGTAGTTCGCGATCGAGATGCCACACTCCATGCCGTTGGTGACTTGGCTGGCGTCGTCCTTGAAGCGGCGTAGCGAGCCGACCTTGCCCTTGAAGACAACCACGTTGTCGCGCAGCAGCCGCACTTCAGAGTCGCGCTTGATGAGGCCATCGGTCACGCGGCAGCCGGCAACCGTGCCCACCTTCGGGATGCGGAATGTATCGAGCACCTGCGCGCGTCCCTGGTGGGTCTCTTTGATCGTGGGTTCAAGCAAGCCGGTCATGGCGCGCTTGATCTCGTCCTGCAACTCGTAAATGATCGAGTGCAGGCGGATGTCGACCTTCTCCTGTTCGGCCAGTTCCTGCGCCTTGCGCTCCGGACGAACATTGAAGCCGATGATGATCGCGTTCGACGCCGAGGCCAGCAGCACGTCCGACTCGGTGATCGCGCCCACGCCCGAGCGTAGCACCTTGAGCCGCACCTGGTCGTTTGACATCTTGGAGAGCAGGTCGCTGAGGACTTCGACCGAGCCCTGCACATCGCCCTTCAGAATGATGTTAAGTTCCTTGATGCCGGAGCTCTTCATCTGCTCGGCCAAACCTTCGAGCGACACGCGCGAACTCTTGGCAAGAGCCGCTTCGCGGGCCTTCTGCTCGCGGTAGTCGGAGATGCCGCGCGCCTTGTCGCGGTCGGCGACAACCAGGAACTGATCGCCCGCCTGCGGCAAACCTTCCATGCCGAGGATTTCGACCGGCGTGGACGGGGGTGCTTCCTGCAACTGCGCTCCGCGATCGTCGAACATGGCGCGGATTTTGCCGTACACGTTGCCGACGACGAAGTTGTCGCTGGTGCGCAGCGTACCGTTTTGCACGAGAACGGTGGCGACCGGACCGCGTCCGCGATCGAGTTTGGCTTCGAGCACGACGCCGGTTGCCGGACGATCGGCGATAGCCTTGAGGTCTTGCAGATCGGCAACCAGGCAAATCATTTCCATCAGCAGATTGAGATTGGTCTTCTGCTTGGCGGAAACGTCCACGAATACCGTCTTGCCGCCCCAATCTTCCGGAACCAGTCCGCGATCGCCGAGCTGCTTCTTCACGCGATCAGGCAGAGCGCCGGGCTTGTCGATCTTGTTCACCGCAACGATGATCGGAACCTCGGCGGCGTGCGCGTGGTCGATAGCCTCAATCGTCTGCGGCATCACGCCATCGTCCGCGGCTACAACGAGCACGACGATGTCGGTGGCCTTTGCCCCGCGCGAACGCATGCGGGTAAACGCTTCGTGACCGGGCGTATCCAGGAACACGATCTGGCGACCGTATGCCGGAGAATCTTTGTCCTGAATGGAAACCTTGTACGCGCCGATGTGCTGCGTGATTCCGCCAGCTTCGCCTTCGGCAACGTTGGTCGAGCGGATCGAGTCGAGCAGTGTGGTCTTGCCGTGATCGACGTGGCCCATGATGGTGACCACGGGAGGACGCGGCTCGCCTTCGGCGGCTGCGCCTTCTTCTTTCGCGGCGGTCTCGGCGACATCCTTCGCGGCCTGCTCTTCGAACGTGATTACGTTCGCCTCAGCGCCGAAGAAGCGCGCGATATCAGTAGCAAGCTCAGGATCGAGCGTCTGGTTGATGGTGGCGAACACTCCGCGAGCCAGCAAGCGCGCGATCAGATCCTTGGCACGGATCTCGAGTTTCTCGGCCAGATCCTTAACGCTGATCCCCTCGGTAATGGTGATGTTCCGAGTGATCGGCAGCGGCTCATTCGAAAGCGACAGCCGCGGCGGCGGAACAAAGCCCTTCATTGGGCCTTCCTTCACCCCGCGAGGAACATAGCGTTGACCTGGTCGGCGGGCTGGCCCACCCGGACGGCTGCCGGGACGCGTTGGCGCTCCCGGAGGCGGCAAGCCTGGACCAACTCCCATCGGACGCGAGCCCGGAGGGCCAGACCGCGTGGGGTGCATTGGCCGTCGCTCGCCGGGACGCAATGGCGGACGCGCGCCCCCCGGGCCTGCCGGGCGCGGACGCTGGAAAATCGGTTGACCTGGAACCGGACGCCCCGGAGCAGGACGGTTAGCAATCGGGCGATTGGCGATCGGCTGTCCCGGCTTAACCGGCGGCGCCTTGTACACCGGGCGTGGTCCCGTCTGTGGAACAATCATGCGCGGCCCTGGCGGTGTTTGCGGACGCGCCGGAGCACTCGGCGGTGCCGCCGCTGCCGGACGTTGTGGCTGAACTGGAGGCGTTGGCGGCGCACTCGTGGCAGCAGGAGCGGAGGCGTTGACCTGCGGCGGCGGAGGCGTAACCGGACTAGTCGGCGCTGGCCGCGGAGGAACGGTTGGCGTCACGGCCGCTGGAGCCTGTGGCGGCGCGACCGGAGCTACCGGAGGCGCAACCGGCGGCCGCTGTGCTGCGACCGTAGCCGGAGTAACAATTCTGGGTGCAACTGGAGTTGGAGGGGGTGTTGCCGGAGCCGCGGGCTTTGGCGCTACAGGCGCGGCCGGCTTGGCTTCTTGCGCCGGAGGTGCGGAGGGTTTCGGAAGCGGAGCCGGTGCGGGCGGAGCAGCAGGCTGCTTCTTATCAAGAATGGCCTTCAGCACGTCTCCAGGCTTGGAGATATGCGACAAGTCAATCTTGGTTTTGATTTCATCGGGGCTGGGATGCGAGGCGCGCGACGACTTCCCCGCGCTGTGCCCGTACCCAGAGCCTTTGAAGTGTGCACGAACCTTTTCAGCTTCGTGCTCTTCGAGCGAGCTGGAATGCGACTTCTTCTCGGTGACTCCGACTTCAGTCAGCACATCGAGAATGGCTTTGCTTTTGACTTCCAGTTCTCTGGCCAGATCGTTAATTCGAATCTTACTCATCCGCCTCTTTGTTCCTCCGAACTTTGTCCCGCTAAGTCTTCATATCAACCTCACGGAAAGTTTCCGATGTTTCAAGGTTTCACGTTTTCAAGGTTTCATCACAAATCTTCGCGAAACTTTGAAACCTTGAAACCTTACTCCTTCTGCTCTGCCGGTTCTTCTGCAGCCTCGGCTGCCGCTTCCGCCTGCACTTCCTCCGGTTGCTGCTCTGAATCCGCGCTGGCGGATACTTCTTCGGAGTTGGCCGGTTCAGCCGCTGCCTCTTCGCCCTCGGTTTCAGGAAGAGCGACCTGCTCGCCGCCCTCAAGGCTGGCGAAGTAATTATTCACAGCGACACTGATCTTTTCCACCGTCTTCGGCCCGATTCCTTCAATGGCTTCGAGCTGTTCAGGCGTCATGTCGGCAAGAGCCTCAACGGTGGAAATACCGGCGCCCTTAAGCTTCTCGACAATGCCTTCGCCCAAGCCTTCGACGCTCTCCAGCGGAGTTGCAGTCGCGCTGGTGAGAGCGGACATCTGCTGCTCGACTTCCTGCCGCTTCTCTTCCTCGCTCTTGATGTCGATTTTCCAGCCAAGCAGCTTTGCGGCCAGACGAACGTTCTGCCCCTTCTTCCCGATCGCAAGCGACAACTGGCTGTCGTCGACCACGACTTCGAGGTGCTTCTCCATCGGATCGATCACAGTGACGCGGCTGACCTTCGCGGGCTGCAGCGCCTTTTCGGCAAACGTCACCGGATCTTCGTGGTACTCGATGATGTCGATCTTCTCGCCGCGCAGTTCGCGGATGATGGATTGCACACGCATGCCCTTCATGCCAACGCACGCGCCCACCGCGTCCACTTCTTTGTCTTTCGACATGACTGCGATCTTGGTGCGTTCGCCGGCTTCACGGGCGATAGCGCGGATCACAACCGTACCGTCATAAATTTCAGGGACTTCCGTCTGGAAAAGGTGCTGCACCAGTTCCGGCGCGGCGCGAGAGACAACGACGCCAGGTCCCTTCGCAGCTTTTTCAACGCGAGCGATCACCACGCGGACACGCTCGCCAATGGCAAACGATTCAAGCCGCGACTGTTCTTTACGCGGAGCTTTCGCTTCCGCTTTGCCGATATCGAAGATCACGTCCGGGCCTTCGATCCGCTTTACAGTCGCGTTGACGATCTCGCCCACGCGGCCGATGTACTCGTTGTACACAGTGTCGCGCTCGGCTTCGCGCACCTTCTGGAAGATGACCTGCTTCGCCAGTTGCGCGGCGATGCGGCCGAGAATTCCTTCGGTTTCTTTCGGAATGTGCAATTCCCCGCCGACCTCGACATTGGGATCAACCTTGCGCGCATCATCGACCGTGACCTGCAGAGTCGGATCTTCGACTTGTTCGGGCGTCTCTACAACGCTTTTCACTGCGAAGGCGCGGATCTTTCCCGTGTCTTTATCGAGATGGGCGCGCAGGTTTTCCTGGGTCTTGTAGTACTTGCGGGTGGCGACAACAATCGCATCTTCCACCGCGCTCACCACAACCTGCGGATCAATGCCCTTCTCTCTACTGAGAGCGTCAATTGTGTTGTAGAGCTCGCTTGCCATAAGAAACCCAGCTATTAGCTGTTAGCTTCTAGCTCTTAGCCAAAACGACCTAGCTAAGAGCTAAAGGCTAAGAGCTAGAAGCTCACAATTCTGGCACCAGATTGGCCTTCTCCACATTGGCCAACTCAAGTTCCAACTTCTGCGGAGCACCTTCTGCGGGACGATGCTTGCGACGCGCTTCGGTCAGGTCTAAAGTCAACCGGCCCGATTCGAAATGCTCCAAGCGTCCCTCAAAATGACGATTACCATTCACCGGCATGCGGGTCGTCAACTTCACCCGGCTGCCCTGGAACCGCTCAAAATCCGTCGGCCGAAACAGCTTGCGATCTAGCCCCGGAGATGAAACTTCCAGCACGTACGATCCGCCGGGAACCGCGTCCTCGACATCGAGGACCGTGCTCACTTCGCGGCTCAGGTTCGCACAATCTTCGTGCGTCACCCCGGATGCCTTGTCGATGAAGATTCGAAGCATGCGGGCCTTGCCGCCGCCCCGCAACTCGACCTCGACCACCTCAAGACCTTGCGAAGCGGCAACCCGCTCCACAATGGCCTGCACCTTTTCGAGATCGACCGCCATTTCTCTTCAACCGCTCTAAATGCAATTACTTAGAGCGCCTTCTGCCACCGAAAAACACCCCACAAGCAAAAAGTGGGCTTGCGCCCACTGGTGTGTTCCGCCAAATCCTGGTACTACACAACAGTTCCAGTGCTTAATATACGCCCGCAAAAAACAAAAGACAAACTTGAGACGATCACGCGGCGTCTGAGCCGCGTGCCCAAATCCCAAGCAAAGAGGGAACTCTTGCTCAACTGCCTACTAGCCACTGCTTCTACGACATCGGCTCTACCCGCTCCACGTGAATCAGATTGCTGGCCGGATCGAGAGTTCCGGTAACGCGCACCCGCTGTCCGACGTACTGTTGCACCTGCTGCTGGTTGTCCAACTTGTAGGAACTCGTGTCGGAAACCTTCAGCGTGAAGCTGTCCGCTTCTTTGCTGATGGTGCCGGTAAAGGTCTGCGCGGGAGAAGTACTGGTTTCAGTAGAGCTCGGAGCCGCGGGTGTCTGCGCGCTAGGAGTCGGCGCAGGCTGGCTCTGCGGGTTGGGATCAGGCGTAGGCTGCTGCCGCTGCGGCTGCTGTTCCGGCGAGGTTGGCTGCTGCATTCGTGACCATGCAACCAGGTCTGACGAGAAAAGCTGAGAAGGCGAATCCTGTGCTGCTGCGATGCAGCCCAGCAATGCAATTGTTCCAATAAACGAGATTGACCAGCGAACCATAGACCACTCCTGCTGGCCCTTCGATGAGAGAATCCGGTTCCACGGCTAGCTTCAGCAGAACTTCGCGAGGGAAGGGTCTGGATGTTTGTGCCTGAAGAATGTTTTACGCTCGAACAAAGGATTTAGCTGTACGGCGGATGCTGTAGGGGCGCTAAGGCTGAAAACTTCCTCTCCGCGGATCAACACGGATGAACGCGGATTGGGAATTTGGTAATGGTGTAAGCGGGCGATTTGGATCGATTTAACTGGTCGCAAGGTTCTTACGTCTTTGCGACGTTATCCGACGAGCAGGCTCCCGAGTGAGCGTTATCTTCTAGTTCCAAGTGGCGAATCCGCGTTGATCGGCGTCAATCCGTGGCAACGAAGTTTCGTTTCTGCCCTTCTGAGTAGTCGGTTTTCTAGGGGCACCAACTCAGTACACTTTTCCGCGCCAATTCCGCCCTATGATGTCGGAAACGAATTACTTCGGAGGTCTCCCGCCATGGCAGCAAGTCAGGTTGTGCTCTACTTCGATAAGCAGGAAGACGCGCTGCAATTCACGTTGGCGGCCAGCTCCATCATTGCCGACGGGGCGCCTCTCCGCGACACCGCTCTGAAGGTCGCCAAAGAGGTCTGCAAGGCGACCCGCATTACCGCCGAAGGCAGCCTTAGCGGAGAAGAGCCGAAGAAACGCAAAGTATAGGCACCGTCTGCCCATTAGCTGCGGCTGCCCAACTTGCTGTTGTCGTTCGATCCGAAAAGATCGCACATACCTTAATCTCTGCCTGTTTTGCCGTGTCGATCCCAGGCCTGTGACCTTCGGTACTGGTCTTCGGTAATTTTCAGCAACAGGACGTGCGCTGCAGCCTTATGTCAGCGGTAGCAGTAACTGCGACTGCCGCAGCCTGGAAGTCCCAGAGAACCACTCCCCTACAGAAAGGTTTGGAGAAAGCAACATGAAGCTCTCAGTGACGAAAGCAGTCATGGGTGTGGTTTTATTCTGTTCGTTTGCGTACGCGCAGGAAACGCCAGCCACAGCAACATCAACCGCCAACACCGCCGCAGCGCAAGATGCGAGTTCGCAGGCGACCGTCTATGTCTACCGGTATAAACAATTTGTAGGCAGCGCTCTTTCACCGTCGGTTTACTTGGACGAAACTGAGCTTGCACGCATGGAGAACGGACGATTTTTTGTAGTCAAGCTTCCTGCTGGGAAGCACGTGTTCCGTTCCAACGACAAGCAGTCCGGGGTTGAAGAGGACCTGAAGGGCGGCCAGACCTACTACATCCGCGTAGAGCTGGTCCCCGGCATGATGAAAGGGCACGGCCGATTGCTTTCCATCGCGCCTGAACAAGGCAGCTACGAAATCAAGAAGCTGAAGCCGCTGGACGCCGACAAAGTGAAAGACACACAACACGTGGTCGCTGCGAATATGTAGTCGGCAACCTACGTGAGGTGAAACATCCCCCGAAAAACGAACTCCATTCCCCGCGGATGCACGCGGATAGGCGCTGATTAGCAAGACTTGCTGTTACACCTTTCCCTCCGGAGAGGTAAGGATTTGATCCGCGTTGATCCGTGTTAATCCGCGGAGAATGAAGTCTATTGCTTCGCCTTCTCCTCATAGAACTTCTGCAGCACGTAGAACGCCTGCTTGCGCTGGCCGCGATCAGAGAACAGACCCTTGCGGTTGTAATAATCCTGAATTCCAGCCAGTGTTCGCCGCGGTGAACGGAAATCCATCAGCACCCACGGCGACATTCCCGCCAGTGCCGGAATCTTGTTCAGCATCGTGAGTTGGTGACGGTACAGGTCTGCCTGATACTCCTCGGTGAAGCGCGTATCCGAATCGCCATGCAAGCCGTATTGCGCGCCACCACCGAATTCCGTGATGATCACCGGCTTCTGGTACTTGAAGCTCCATTGAATCTGGTCAGCGTCCTCTTTCTTCCCAAAGTACCAGCCGATGTATTCATTCAGGCCGATCACATCCAGGTATTCGCCCAGCGGATCATCGAGCGCCATATGCTGCGCGTCGATGCGCGTGGCCTTATCCGACGCGGCGCCGATGAGGCGAGTTGAATCGAGGCTACGCGCGTAGTCGGCCATGATCTTTAGGAACGCATTGCGCTCTGGCGTGATCGGGGTTTCGTTGGCGATCGACCAGATGATCACCGCGGCGCGGGTCTGGTCTCGCGCAATCACATCGCGCAACTGGGCCTTGGCATTGTCGAGCACAGTAGGATTCTGGAATTGTATTTCCCAGTAAACGGGCGTCTCGTCCCAGATCAGCATGCCCATCTGGTCGGCAAGACGAATCATGTCTTCGTTGTGCGGATAGTGCGTCAGCCGCATGAAGTTGCAGCCCAGTTCCTTAGCCCAGGTAATCAGCGTGCGATCGTCATCTATGGAAACTGCACGGCTACCGCGATAAGGCGCTTCTTCATGCGCCGAGACTCCTCGCAGAAATATCGGCTTGCCATTGAGGAGGATTTGGGTGCCGCGAGTCTCGATGGTACGAAAGCCGATGTGATCGGTGACGCGATCGTCACCGGCGGAAATCATCACCCCGTACAGTTTTGGCTTCTCAGGAGACCACAGGTCTGCCGTTGCTTGCAGTCTCTGGGACATCGTTCCGACCCTGTCCCGCTCTCCCAGACTTTGCTTCAAGTGGAGCTCGGGGATTTCTACAGTGACGAGAGGTTTGTTGATTAGGTGTTCACGGATATTTAAGGTTACCTCAACAACAATCTCGTCCGCGCTTTCTTTGGTCAGATGAACCGAGTAATTCTGTATAAATGTCTCCGGTACCTCGATCAGCTTCACGCTGCGCGTGATCCCGCCGTAGTTCCACCAATCCGTATGAATGCTGGGCACGCCTTCCAGCCGCCGCGTATTGTCCACTTCGACGACGACGCTGTTGTCCCCATCTTTGATCTGATCGGTAACTTCGAAATTGAATGGCGTGTATCCGCCGACGTGCTCGCCCAACTTCGCCCCGTTTAGCCAGACGCGAGAGAGATAATTCACTGCGCCGAAATACAGGAACACGCGCTTGTTCGCCTTCTTCTGATACGAGAAGCTCCGCTGATACCACATCGGCCCTTCGTACCAGAGCAGGTCCTCTCGTTGCGAGTTCCAGTCTCCGGGAACCTTCAGCTTGGGCGAGCGCTCGAAGTTGTATTCAACTAAATCCGTTTTCGAGGCTGGCTTGCGATTCTCGTAGAAGTGGCTGGAGATGCCGGATTCGTAGGGATCGATGATTGTGTTCCACATTCCGTCCAGGCTGATGCTGGCGCGGCTGGGAGGATCTGCAATCAACGGCGCAGGACCGTTTTGAGCGAATAAAGTTTGTGCAAAAGAAAAAGAGAAGAGAACAAGCAGACAGGCTGCGGCGCATTTCATAATTTCTCCGCACAGAAGATTACCAGCTTGGAAATCCCAGCGTTATGTGCCGCCTGGTGAGGTGAGTGGGGGCTGGCAAAGAAAAGCAGGTTCCTCCACTCAGCAACGATTCGCAAGCGAATCATCCTGCTTCGGTCGGAATGACAAGGGAGTAAGAACGAGTCGTTGGCACGACTGAAGTCGTGTTCTTCCCGGTCGTGGTGGCCGCCCGAAACAAATGCGGCCGAAACTGCGACGGCGCCCGCAACGTAAGGAGACCTGCATCGGAGCCAACATGATAGGACTACCGTCGCGGCAGCCGCGCAGCGGCGGAATAAGAAAGCCCGGCACGGAAGTGCCGGGACAGAGAAGAAAGGCAGCCGAGTCCGCCCATAGCGGACGGTGCCGATATCGCGCGCGAGCGCGCCAACGCTAGCACCCTTGCAGTATCACGTCTATAGTCAGCTGATCTAAACGCTCATATGGCAGGCGCTTCTTGAGAATCTGATCTTTGTTGAATTCGTAACCCAACAACGCCGCCGCGCCTTTCTTGGAATACTTGCCCACCGCCGGAGTGCCATTCGCGGCCTTGCCAAGTTCACGCAGGATGGACTGAATCTCCTTGTTCGCGTTCCACTCCTTGGCCTTCTGCTTCAGCAGGAGATAGCTACGCATGCATCCACGAGCGAAATCCTTCACGCCTTCGTAATCTTCGGTGCGATAGGCGTGCGCGTCGAAGTGGCGCGGGCCGGAGTAGCCAACATCTTCGAGGAACTTTACGAGAAAGAAACAAGCCTTGATGTTCGACGACCCAAAGCGCAGGTCTTGATCATAACGTCCGGGCATCTGGTCGTTCAGATCGATATGGAACAGCTTGCCCATCTCCCATGCCTGCGCCACGCCGTGCAGGAAGTTCAGGCCAGCCATAGTCTCGTGCGCGACTTCCGGATTGACGCCAACCATCTCGGGATGATCGAGCGTGGGAATAAACCCTAGATAGTGCCCGGTGGTCGACATGTAGATATCGGCGCGCGGCTCGTTTGGCTTAGCTTCGAGGGCGAACTTGTAGCCATATCCTTTGTCGATGTTGTATTCGCAGAGATAGTTCACGGCTTCGCGCAGGCGCTTCACAGCTTCATCGGGACGGCGGCAGGAATCCGTTTCCACGCCTTCGCGACCACCCCAGAGCACAAACGTCTTTGCGCCGAGTTCTGCGCCGAGGTCCATGGCCCGCATCGTCTTCTGCACCGCATATCCGCGGACTTCAGGATCATTGGCGGTAAATGCGCCGTCGCGGAAAATCGGATGGAAGAACAGCGACACTGTAGCCATAGGGACAACAATTCCGTTTTCCTTGCAAGCTTTCTTGAAGTCCTTCACGATGCGCTCATATTCCGCAGGCGCCGCATCGATAGGCACCAGGTCATTGTCGTGGAGGTTCACGCCCCAGGCGCCGACTTCACCCAGCATTTCGACGATCTGCACCGGCGAGATCGGTTCGCGAACAAAATCGCCGAAAGGATCGCGTCCGCGGTTTCCAACCGTCCACAATCCGAAGGAAAATTTATGCTCAGGCTTGGGCTGAAACTGGTCCGGCATGAAAGTTGCTCCTTATTTATTGTCCCAGGGGGTGCAGCGGGCAGGCTGCTGACTTACGTTGAACTCACACTATATCGATTTAGCAGAATGGGATCAACAAGGAAACACAGTTCCCGAAGTCACCAGCTGTGCAGGGTACCATCCAGTTTCCGGTTCACCGGCAGATAAGCCCGCTCATAGGGATACTGCGCCGCTAATTTCTCGTCGATGTCGACGCCGATACCGGGCCTGTCTCCCGGATGCATGAACCCATCTTTAAACGAGTATGCATGCGGAAACACTTTGTCCGTCTCCGCGGTGTGCGGCATGTATTCCTGAACGCCGAAATTATGCACGCTGAGATCAAAATGCAATGCCGCTCCCATGCAAACCGGGCTGAGATCCGTTGCGCCGTGGCAGCCGGTACGAACTTGATACAACTCCGCCAGATTGGCAATCTTCCGCAAATGCGTGATGCCGCCCGCGTGCACAACGGTCGTGCGGATGTAGTCGACCAACTGCTCCTGGATCAGATGCTGACAATCAAAGATCGAGTTGAACACTTCGCCGACGGCAATCGGCGTCGTAGTGTGATGCCGGATAATGCGAAATCCCTCCTGCAACTCCGCAGGCGTGGGATCTTCCATCCAGAACAGGCGATGCGGCTCCAGGTCTTTGCCAACACGTCCAGCTTCAATCGGCGTAAGCTTGTGATGCGCATCGTGCAGCATGTGGATCTCGGGGCCAAACTCCTTGCGCAGCGCCGCGAACAATTGCGGGATGAAACGCATGTAGTGTTCTGTGGACCATTGGTTCTCGGGTGGTAAGCCTTTCTCAGCAGGTTCGTACACCGCGCCGCCGTGCCCGATGCCGTAAGTGCTGCTCAGTCCCGGAATCCCACACTGCGCGCGAATCGCTTTATATCCGAGACTGACGAAATGGCCGAACGATCCCAGCGTCTTTTCGACATCCTCACCACTTGCGTGTCCATAGACCAGCACCGCTTCGCGAGAACGTCCGCCGAGTAGCTGATAAAGCGGCGTGTTGAGACTTTTTGCCTGGATGTCCCAAAGCGCGACGTCGACCGCGGCAATCGCGCTCATGGTCACTGGACCGCGGCGCCAGTACGCGCCTTTGTAGAAGTATTGCCAAATGTCTTCGATCCGGCGCGCATCGCGGCCAATCAGGAGAGGAACAACATGATCCGAAAGATAGCTTGCAACCGAGAGCTCCCGCCCATTCAGCGTCGCGTCTCCCAAGCCATAAATGCCGTCTTCAGTCGTGATCTTCAGCGTGACGAAATTTCTGCCGGGACTGCAGACGATAACTTTCGCGTCAGTAATCTTCATGAATGAGCGGTATGCATCCTGAGCGGATTTTGTACGGATGAGGGCCTGAAAATTGTAACCGCAAAGCTCACAAACAGCGCGAAGAAACTCGCCCTCTCATCCCCGGATTACGAACTTCGGCGACGACTTCCACCCAAGGCGGTGCGCGGCGCTCCCAAATGCATCGTAGCCAGATCGACCCAGTTGTACGGCGCTTCTTCGCGCACAAATGTAAGGTCCCGCACTTCAATGCAACGGCTCCCCTCAAACTCTGCCCAGCGGGTCCGTGCCATGCGGTAGGCATGCTGCGCTTCATTCTCCGCGCCCATCTTCACGATGGTGAGGTGCGGCATGTACGGCCACTCCTCGTTGCAGGCGAGGCCATTGATATTCAGCAGATCGTGCAGTTCGCGCATGCGATATGCGGCGTGGGCTACGCGAATAAAAACGGTGGGCGTTGCAGGAATGAAAGTCTCAACTTCGCCCAGCGAGACCTCAAAGGGCTCCACACGCTTGCAGTTCTGCTCAAGACTTTCAACCGCCGCCGATTCAGGCCCTTGCAAGTATCGCGGCGGAAGTAGAGTGACGTGTGCGGCGAGATGAGGAAGTTCTGGATGGAGTTCCTTGCGGAGCTTTTCTACGAATTCCCCAACCTGGTTCTGAATGTAAGCCACCAGGGCGTAACGTCGCTGCTGCCCCATGATCAATCCGCATTATAAACACAGGAGCCATCCGATGCTGGAATACCCCCTGGCGGGAAGTCAGCGGAATTTCTGGAAGATTACAAGATCCGCATCGTTCACTCTTGCCCGCGTGATCGCGATTTGCTTTCCATCCGGCGATACATCGTAAGCAGGAATGAACCGCGGCTCGCTATTGAAGTGCGTAATTTGGGTTGAAGCACTTCCATCCAGTGGTTGATAGAACAGATTGCTGCCGGCCCCGGTAGCCTTGTCCAGTATGAGCCCGCGCCCATCCGGAGCCCAGACCGGCGTGCGAACTACTCCCATGGAGGGAAGGAAGGATTTGTTGCCCCCATCGACGTCCTGAACAACGATTTGGGTCTTATGTTCTCCGTTCATGCCGGAGAACGACTGATAAGCAATGCGTTTATCGTCCGGGGATAAGGCAACACCATTGAAGGCGTTCTTTGCGACCACTTCAGGTTTGCCTCCGTCGGTTGGCGCACGTTTTAAAGCTGGGCCTTCCAGGTTGTTTTCGTAATAAATCCATTTCCCGTCTCTGGTGCAGACAGGCTGTTCCGCGTCTCGCTCATTGGTTAACTGCTTCTTGTCACGCATCAACCGGTCGTAGCGAAACAGATTCAGCATGTCGTTCGCGAGCATGCCGACAACGAACGCGTCCGGTCCGCACGAAATTGCGTAAGCGGCGTTCGTATCGCGGTCGGGAACTTGAACTCGCCCGCTGCCCGTGGGATCCATTTTGAAGGAGTGGAAGTTCTGATCGTTGACAAGCAGCTTTCCGTCACTGCTCCAGCGCAGCCAGCCGGATACCTGACCTGTACTGATCGGCGAAGATCCCAACACAATCTCGGCTGGCAGCTTCGGCGGCATATTTCCTACGAAAACCGCCATTGACTCTTGCTCCTGCACAGTCACGAGAGCCTTGCCATCCGCGGTTAACGTGAGATTGCGGTATTCATTCAAATCATTGGTGACATTCTGTAACTCACCTGACGGGTAGGAAAGGAACTTGATCTGCCTGCGGAAATTGGACTCGGGGGCGCGGCATTCCAGGAACATCCCGCTCGCGTCTGGCAGCCAAGTTACTCCGTCGACCAGCATCGGCTCGGGAAAACTCTTGACGAGAGTCCCTTCGGGCGAAAACACCGAAACCGAGCTGAGTCTGCCATTGCCCAAGTCATACTCAGGAACCGCAATCAGCTTCCCGTCGCCAGACCACGAGATCGCAATACCGTTAAATCCCAGATTCGGGCGCTCCGCGATGACGTGGCGATTCCCACCGTCACTGTCAGCAATTACCAACTGTCCGTTCTTTTCTCCTGGATCATGGTGGCCGAACAATACTCGTTTTCCGTCCGGCGAGAAACTTACTGGCGTGGAAATATCCGCAAGCACGCGCTGGGAAGTTCCCCCTAAGCTGGGGACGGCGAGGAGCAGCGCCTCGCTTTCATTCTGCGGGTCGCTATGACCGTAGTAGATGTAATTACCGTCCGGCGAAAACGTGGGCTCCCATAGGAAATAACCCGGCCCCGGCGGTACCACCTGGGCTTGGCTGCCCGTGGCAATCTGGATCACCCAAAGACTCTGCTGCTCTCCTTGCTTGATGTAAGCCGCGTATCGCCCATCGGGGGAAATCGCGCCCGCGACCGCCGAGCCGTCCTCCGTCAGTTTCGTTATCTGCATCGCCAGGGGATGGATCACGGTCTTCGGCGCCTTAAAGTAGTTGTAAAGCGCGAATCCTGCGAAGATGACAATCCCGATCACGAGCCCTATGGCAAAACGCACCAGGAACTGGCGAATCCGAATCGCATTCCATTTGCGCGCGACGGGCGGCATTTGGGCCGTGGCGCCCGCCGAACTCTGCGATTGAGAGCGAATTCCGGAGGCGCTGGCGGACGACGGCGCCTGCGCGACGCTTCCAGAGCTCCCGCTCGCGCTCGACCCGCGCTTGATTCGTTTAAGGTCGGCGCGAACCTCTGCGGCACTCTGGCAGCGGAGATCGGGATCCTTCTCCAAAAATTTCAGCACGACATCGTTGAGTGCCAGTGGAAGCGACGGATTCAACTCAGATGGAGGCGGAGGATTCTTCTCCAGAATGGCGTGAAAAATTACTGCAGATGTAGGTCCGTCGAACGGCAGGCGCCCCGTTGCCATTTGATACAGCACCGCGCCGAAACTGAACAGGTCGGAGCGCGCATCCACCTCTTCGCCGCGCGCCTGCTCAGGGGACATGTATGCCACCGTCCCGACGGTTGCGCCTGGGCTCGTCAACATTGGGCTATCGAGTGTTGCCCCTGTTGCCACGGCCGTCTTCTCGTGTTCGCGCGCCAATTTGGCAAGGCCAAAGTCGAGCACCTTCGCACGACCGCGTGTGGTAACGAAGATATTCGCGGGCTTGATGTCGCGGTGGACAATTCCCCTGCGGTGGGCAGCATCCAGCGCGTCCGCGACCTGAATCGCGATATCGAGGATCTGGTCGTTGGTGAGCGGGCGCGAAAGCAAGCGCTCCGACAGCGATTCGCCTTCCAGCAGTTCCATCGCAATGAACGGCTGGCCTTCGTGTTCATTGACTTCGTAGATGGTGCAGATGTTTTCGTGATTCAGGGCTGAGGCGGTACGCGCTTCCTGGCGGAAACGCTCCAGCGCGCCGGAACTGTGGGCCACATCGCGCGGCAGGAACTTGAGCGCGACGTGGCGGCCGAGGGTGACGTCCTCGGCTTCGTACACCACGCCCATGCCCCCGCGACCTAGCTCACGAAGAACTTTGAAGTGCGAAACTGTCGAACCAATCAAGGGAAACTCGCAGGACAGCCATCTTACGGACAGCCGAAATACAGGTCAAATAGAAAGCCGCGAAGCGGAGCGCCTCGCGGCCGACGAAATCCTGCTGAACTTACTTTTCCATGAACTCGGCGAAAGCGCCAGTCTTCTGATAGTAGACGCGCAGGCTGCAGTGTTTTGGGGCCATATGCCCGAACGAAAGCTGCAGTGTCTTTTCTGGCGAGGGCAACTCCCCAACTTCCATCGGCGCGCGGGCGACATCCTGCGATGAGTCATAAGTCGCGCCCTTGTTGACATTCTTGTTCACCACAATCGTCCAGTTTTTTTTGTCCGGAACGAAATGCACTGAATAGGCGCCCAGCCCGATTGTCGAGTTCCCCAGCGTCAACGGTGTTTGTACGTAGAGCGTCACGCCGGGAGACCAGACCTTCCCCATTCTTGGGGTTTCTTTCACGGCAGGATTGTATTGAACACTAACCTGATTCTCGTCGTCGAAGTTGCAGAACGAGCTTTGCACGTCCTGCGCGAAAGCGCTCGCTGCAAGCAAGAAAAATGTGCCTACCACCAACGCTAGATGAGTACGCATGGCCCGAATTCCTTTCGGCAATAATTTACCACTCCACACAAAACCTGGCTCATGAATCGCATGATGAAGGCAAATTCCACCGAGACGCCCCGTTCGTGCGTGGTCTTCGGTTACGTTCTCAACCTGCCGCGCGGTTGCTAACGTAGCGTTCTTAGGAGCCACAATGTCGAAACCCAGCATGTCGATGAAAGTTCTCTACGGTGAGCAGAACGAGCAGGTACTAGCGACCCAAGCGGAATCCCTTCAAAACGCGGGATTTAGCGTCCAGACCGCTATCGGCCGCAAGGCCATCCAGCAGGCCCTCAACCAGGGCCAGTTTGACCTTGTAATCCTGGGCCCGACTCTCTCTCGCGACGACCGTCACCACCTGCCTTACATGGTAAAGAAAGCCAGCGCCACGGCGCGCGTGCTGGTTATGCACACCGACGGATCCCGTCATCCCTATGTTGACGGCAACATTGACACCGGGGAAGACATGGAGCACCTGGTAAAGAAGATTGCTGCTCTGCAGCAGCCGAAGACCATGGCCGCCGGCGCAGGCAAATAGCAACTCACCAACACACGAAATCAGGAGCGGCTGCGACCGCTCCTTTTGCTTTCCTCACTTTTCGCCGAACGCCTCCAGGCCGTAGAATCGCTTTTACGCTTCTCGTGGGGAGAGCAATTCTGCAATGACTACCAACGGACAACCCAGCGCTCGTGTCTACGTGACCCTATCAGGCTTACCGCTTCAGGTCGAACTCAAGTGGCCGTTTCATAAGTCTGGATCTGGCGCGGATTTTTTTGTGTTGCACGGGGACGTGAAGCTCCGCAACACCGATGGCCTGCATGCTCCGGTCGCGGTCAACCTGACGGAAACCGTTCGCGAGGTGCTGCCTTCGCTCGAACCAAATGACGCTGAGGTGCCGGTCATTAATACGCTGCGCAAGGAAGCAGATCGTCGGCAACTCCAGTTTCTAAAGTCGGGCAAACTTGTTCCTGTGCAGTTCTCCAGCCGCTACTACGATTTCAAGCGCAACAAGTGGATCTTCGGAAAGGCGAACGACGAGGCGATCGCGCTCTTGCTTATGCGTAAAGTCTTCTGGCATACCAAGCTCATCGGCGGCACGGTGTGGATCGCCGATCCCGCAGAAGCGCTTTACGTCGAAAGCACCGTGCCCCACCTTTTGGACGTGGCGCGCGGGTTGGCAGAATCCGGGTTGATGACGATTGAAGGTGAGTTGGCGTCGGCCAACGCCGCTCTCATGGCGCAAGCCGAGAAGTTCGAAGCCGACATGAAAACCGCCCAAACCGAGCTGGAGAAAAAGCACGCGTTCGAAGACGCGCGCCGCGTGGGCTGACCTTCGAAGACGATCTCGTCTATCTGGTCGCTTTCGCGAGCTCAACCCTCCCACCGGGACACAGAGTTTCACGCAGAAATGCCAGAGAGAAGTCGTATTGCACCGATGTTCCCGGCGATTCGGGACACGAACGTAGCTGGGTAAGCCGCAGGAGACGCCACGGCCCTATCACGCGCTCGCGATTCTTATTTCCATCAGCGTCTCGGTTTCCCTGTGTTTTCCTCTGTGAAACTCTGTGTCCTCTGTGGTAGTTTGTGTGCCGCGCAGCGGGCGCGAATACGAAGCACAGGATTGAGTGATCCATGAGCGCAGTTCGATGTAAGCGAAACCGACTCCGCACGTATCTGATGAATCGTTGCAGAACCTTTTACCTTCTCGCCTGGATCACGTTGAGTTGTGGAATCGCCTTCGCCCAAATCTCCACTCCTGACGACCGCTACAAAGCTGACATCCTTGTTGTCGTCGCTCATCCGGATGACGACACCATCGTCTCGAGCTATCTCGCACGCGGCGTATTCGATCAGCACAAACGCGTTGCGGTGGTGTATTGCACGCGAGGCGACTCCGGCTCCAATTCCACGGGACGCGAGCGTGCAAAAGCTTTGGGTCTCGTTCGCGAAATTGAAGGCCGCAAGGCGCTAAGCAGGCTGGGCATCACGAACGTTTGGTATCTCGATGGACGCGACACGGCCAGTCAGGACGTTCTTCTATCGCTCGCCACTTGGCCGAGCGCATCCGTGCTCGAACAGGTGGTTCGCATTGTGCGCCTCACCCGGCCTGAGGTCGTCTTTACGTGGCTTCCAGGCAGCGTCGCCGGCGAGAATCACGGCGATCATCAGGCGGCGGGCGTAACTGCGACTGAAGCCTTCGACATGGCAGGAAACCCAACCATGTTTCCTTCACAACTAGTCGCGCCGATTCGCCAGTTCGAAAATGCGTTCGAGGGGCTCACCCCCTGGCAGCCGCAGAAGCTCTACTACTTCACCGACGCCTTCGATACTGCATTCTTCAAGGGACACGGCCCCGAGTACGACGGAAATCAGACTTCACCGTCGCGCAAGGTCACTTACCTGCAACTAGCCGCCCAGTCAGCCGCGGCCTACTACACGCAATTGCCTGATCCGAATATCGGCAAACGAATCGAAAACGGAGACGTATCAGCGGCTGCTATCGCGGACATGGAGAAGGCCGGGTACCTGCCCGAGCCCGTTCGCCTGTGGCTGGGAAAGTCGCATGTTGAGAGCGGCGCAACTGAAGATGTTTTTCAGGGGCTTTCTTCTACGCCGATTGTGTTCGCGCCGGTTAGCCCCGTCCCAGCAGAGTCGGAGGGAAAGCTGGCTGTGCAGTTCGGTGGCCCGTTCGGCTTCTATCGAAATTTCTGGCGTGCGCACGAATTGAAATCCTTGGAGACGTTGCGTCCGGAGATCGCCGTCGAACCTCGCGACACCTTAACCATTCCGGTCGTAATCGCGAACTCCAACAACACTCCTGTGGAAGTCACCGTCGCAGCGGAACTGCCTTCGGGATGGTCTGCTTCTCCAATTTCCCCCGTGTCGGTTTTCCCTCACAGCCAAAGCACGGTGCTGCTTCGCGCCATCGCTCCTTCACAGTTAAGCGAAAAATTTGCAGAAATCAAGCTTCGCGCGGATTCGCAAGGAAAAATCCTGTTCCAGGACAGCGTGTTTGTTCAGGTCAGCGCGTACGTTGCGGGGCAAGTGAAGTAGCGAGCCAAGTTCCTCTGTGTTTTTCCTCTGTGAAACTCAGCGTCCTTTGTGGTGGAGGTTCTTGAAAATCTAAACCACAGAGGACGCGAAGGTACCCCGAGGAACGCCGCAGAGGTAACCCGTTTCAAATCCCGCTTTATTCGTTCTGCATGGCTTCGATCGTTTGAAACAATTGCGAGCTGTCCGTGACCTCGACAAAGGGTCGCGAAGGATTGCGGCTGCTGACGACGTAGATGGTCGGCGTGTGCTGGATGCCCACTTTGCGTCCGAGGTCCTTGTCGGCATTTATTTCTGCCGCGAATTTCCCCTGCGGATCAATCACGAATGGCAGTTGGGTCTTGTGCTCGGTCGCGAACCGCTGCGCGAAGGTCTGCAGGGTATCGGGCGTAATCTCCGGCTGATGCTGGAATATGAAAGCACGGAACTCGGTTCCCAAATCCTTCGATTGCGAATCGAAGTAGTGCGCGATAATCGCGGCCTGATACGACCAGTTGTGCATGGGCAGCGGGAAATCGTGGATGATCAGCGGAATCTTGTGGGCGCGCGCCGCTTGCTGTTCAATCGGCGAATCCTGCCGGCACTTCGGGCACTGCAAGTCCTCAAATACAATCAGCGCCACGGGCGAGCCTTTGGGCGGACGCAGCAGCGAAGGATCTTGAGCGAACGTCAATGTGCCAAAGAACAGAACTACCGTCAGGAGCAGCAGATTCTTCTTCATAGTTGATTGGATGCGGGCAGCAGCCCTCAAATATGGTAACCGAAGGACAGGCCACTGTACGAGCGGCGGTTTGTTGCTATGGAAAATCGACGTCCAGCTGATAAACCTCTTGCGTGCTCACGTCGCGGGTGTACATCAATGAACCGTCGGGAGTCATCCCACTCCAGGGACCAACATTGGTCGAATAGGGCCGCGAATTTGGCACCGTAAAGAGTTGCTGAATGCGGCTGCTTCCCAGAGCGATTTTGTTGTAGGCAGGTGCGCTCGCGCGGCCGGAAATGTTTGCATATTGGACAAACCGGCTGTCGGGCGTCCAGGTGGGATAGGCGATCCCGTTAGGATCCGTCACCCAGTCGGACCACTTCTGGGCTTGAACATCGTAGAGCGAAAGCTTCGTCGAGCGTCGCGCAAAATCCAGGGCGGCAATGTACCGTCCATCCGGCGACCAACGGGGGCTGAATCGCCCTGACGATCCCGGCAGCACCTTCACTTCCTTCGTGTTCAGGTCGAGTATCCTGACGTCCGAAGAATTGGCAGCATCGGGCAGGCGTGAAAAGACCATCTGCGTACCGTCGGGCGACCAAGCGGGGTCACCTTCCGCAGTGTCCTGCGGGAGTAATTCCTCTGGCGTGCCTCCTTGTGCGGAGACCACGAAAGTCTTCCAGGGCTTCCCGAGTTGTGCGGACATAAATGTAATCTTTGTGCCGTCGGGAGACCAGCGCGGCAGAGCGGACGACGTCGGCGCATACGTCAGTTGCAGCTTCCCGGTCCCGTCAACGCGGCTGACCCACAGCGTGTAGTCCCCGACGTTGATATACGCCATCCACTTTCCATCTTTCGAGAAAGCGACCTGCGTAGCTGAAATGCCACCAAGATACTGGACCACTTGGCCGCTGCGGGTGTCATAACGGGCGAGCTCACCACGATTGTCAAACCCCACGGCGAGGACATGCTTGGCATCAGGAGCGATCGTGCCCATGTAAAACGCGAGTGGGCCGAACGTTAACTGGACCGGCTGGCTCGAAGACTTGCGCCACCACCCAGGAGAATCTGCTAACGCGAATATGTTTGAAGAGGCGTCCGCAACATTGAAACAGTAGTATCTGCCGTCTGGTGTCCAGGTACCGTAACCTTCTCGCGGCGGGTTGTGCCATCCCGCCAGAAGCTGATGCGGTCGCGAGCTGTCCGCGGCGAGTTCCCAAAGCTCAACGGTATTCTTCTCCGTATTGCTGACCGTAACGCGAAGGCGCTTTCCGTCAGGCGAGAAATTGGGTGCTTCAGGATGGCCTGTTGCTGAAAAGATGCGCTTCGCGTTACTGCCATCGGCGTTGGCAAGCCAAAGCTCGTTGTCTTTGCCGAAGACGATGTGTTTCCCGTCTGGAGACCACTTTGCGCTCACTCCACCTGTCAGGAGGTCGCCAATACGGCGGGGCGAACCTGAAGGCAAAGGTAAAGCCCATAACGATTCGTTGCTGCCGGCCGCTCCATTCGCCGCAACCAATAACTCGGATTTGTCGGGCGAGAGATCTAATGGGAAGACATTTCTCAACGAGGTGGGGATCGTCGTGGCCTCGCCGCCCTTAATTGAAACCTGCTTGAGGAGATTCTCTCCGCTGTTCGGGTCAGACTCCATGAGGTACACGCGCGCACCGTCTGTGGCCATGCAGCATTTGGGAAGGCCGTCATGCGTGAGTTGCGTGGTTCCGGTTACGTGAGGCTGCGCCGCAGGCGTGAACCACCATGCTCCAAGAGCGGTTAGCACAGCAGCCATCGCTGCAGCAATCCAGAGGGAAATACCTTTTTTGCGTTCCCGTAGTTGCACCACGGGCGTCGCGGCATTCATCCTTCCAGAAGTGCTGTCCCGCTTCAGGCGCTTTAAGTCGGCGCGTATTTCCGCCGCGCTCTGACAGCGGACGTCACGGTCTTTTTCCAGGGTCTTATTGATAATGCGTTCCAACTCAGCGGGGAGCTCCGGATTAACGCGGCTTGGCGGCGCTGGAGGCTTATTAAGAATCGCGTCGAAAATGGCCGCCGTAGTGTCGCCGCGAAACGGGAGCATGCCTGTCGCAGTCTCATATAAAACCGTGCCGAACGAAAACAAATCCGTGCGTGCGTCCAAATCCTTGCCTAACGCCTGCTCCGGCGACATATAAGCGACCGTGCCCAGCGTGCTGCCTGCACTGGTCAAGTGCTCTTCTGTCACCGTGGGAGCAGACGTGAGCTTTTCGGAACTAACCGGGCCCATTTTCGCCAAACCGAAATCCAGAATCTTGGCGTGCCCTCGATCGGTCACAAAGATATTTGCCGGCTTGATGTCACGATGGACGATGCCCTTGGAGTGTGCCGCGTCGAGCGCGTCGACGATCTCGATTCCGAGGTCAAGCAGGCGCTCCAATTCCAGCGGACGCCCGAACGTCAGCTCGCGAAGCGTCTTGCCTTCCAGGTACTCCATCGCGATGAATGGGCGGCCATCATGGTCGCCAATCTCGTAAATGGTGCAGATGTTGGGATGGTTGAGCGCCGAGGCAGCCCGCGCCTCGCGGCGAAAGCGCTCGAACGCCATCTGGTTTCCGGCAACATCGTCAGGAAGGAATTTCAGCGCGACGAACCGGCCGAGTTGCGTGTCCTCAGCCTTGTACACCACTCCCATACCGCCGCCGCCCAACTTCTGCACGATGCGGTAATGAGAAACGGTTTGTCCCAGTGGCGAAGGGGAGGACATAAGTGCGCATCATCTTAGCAGAGAAAAAGCAGTGAACCGCAGAGATCGCAGAGTACGCCGAGAGAATGATGGGATGTTTCACCTGTGAGTTCTCTCGGTGGTTAAATGACCTGGCGTGAAGGAAAAGTAAAGGCAACGCGGTTAACCGCAAAGCAGCGAAGAAAACCAAAAATGTTTTCTCTGCGATCTTTGCGTACTCGGCGGTTAATTCTTTCGTTTTCACAGCAAACGCAGTTGCCGTTTTTCCAGCGCCAGCAGCTTCTCTTTGATCGGCAATCCGCCACCGTACCCGGTGAGTTTGCCATTCGATCCGATCACGCGGTGACACGGAATGATGATCGGAATCGGATTCGTTCCGTTCGCCAGCCCTACGGCGCGGCTCGCGTTCGGATTGCCGATTCTCCGCGCCAGTTCCCCGTACGAAATCGTCTCGCCATAAGGAATTTTGAGCAGTTCGTTCCAGACCTTCTGCTGGAAGGGGGTGCCTTCGGGTGCGAGATGAACGTCGAAGGTCTCGAGTTCTCCCGCAAAATACGCGCGAAGCTGCCGAACCGCGTCACGCAACTCGCTTGAATCCTCGTGACAGTTGTCCCCCAGCGCAGCCTTATGCGTCTGTCCCTCAAACCAGATCTGCGCCAGGCCGCGCTCGCTGCCCACTAACAGCAACTTCCCAATGGGAGATTCGCAATACGAATAGAAATAGGATTCTTGCATAACCAGGTTTCTCGTACGTCGCCCAATATCATCTATTCTATAAACGTGCTCAGCCGGCATATCGAGGGCGGTTACGGCTTTTTAACGCAAGTGCATTTAATCTGATGTTGAGCGAGAACAATGCGACGCAGCATCGCGATCCGACGGATGTCCACAATTGCGCTGATAATGACATGTGCGTGTCAGGCTGTCGGCCAATCGGATGAACCATCTGCAAGCGCTCCTCAGCAAGTTCAACAGCCGGTTCCTGCTGAATCACACACCAACGATCCACCGGCGATGTTTCCACATCTCGCCGACACGCGCTACTGGCTTTCTGGCCAGGCAAATTTCATTTTTCAGACGCATCCGCCATTTCACGCGCCCTATAGCGGGCCCAACAGCCTCGATCCTAACTACGAGAAGGCAACATCGCGTGTGGTCACGTTTTACACCGGCATTCGCCTGAATGACTCGACCGAAATCCTGGTCGACATTGAGGAAGCGGGCGGCGCGGCCCTCACCACCGGCCTGGGGCTGGCGGGAGCGCCCAATCTCGACATCGTCCGCAATCCTCTGCTGAGCAAGGCGCCGTATCTGGGGCGCGGCATGATCCACAAAATCTTTGCGCTCAGCAAAGACAAGGTCGAGAACGAGCGTAACTATCTTTCTCTGTTCCCGGAGCTGCCGCGGCGTCGACTAGAAGTGCGCTTCGGCAAATTCAGCATGCCGGACTTTTTCGATATCAATTCGGTCGGCTCGGACACCCATTTCCAGTTCATGAACTGGACCATCGACAACAACGGCGCTTGGGATTACGCGGCCGACACGCGCGGCTACACCGTCGGAATCACCGCCGATTACGAGGACCGCAACTGGGGCTTCCGCTTTGCCGAAGCGCTCATGCCCAAAGTGGCCAACGGGATCGACCTGGTCTGGCGGCCTTGGCAGGTTCATGCCGAGAACTGGGAGTACGAACTTAGGCACGGATTTATTCCGCAAAAATCAGGGACGGTGCGGCTGTTGGCGTTCACAAATTCCGCGAACATGGGAATCTACCGCGATGCGGTCACACAATTTCGCGCGGGCTTGGTGTCGCGGCCTGACATCACCAATCATCCCTGGCACATCACGCGAAAGTATGGCTTCGGCATCAACCTGGAACAGAGCCTTTCGAAAAACCTCACCGCTTTTGGCCGCTTCGGATGGAACAACGGGAAAACTGAATCCTTCGCCTACACCGAAGTTGACCAAACGTTTGAAGGTGGGCTCGGCGCGGTCGGCAGCATGTGGCGTCGTCGCTACGATCGCGCGGGAATTACATTTGTGACAAACGCGATTTGCAAAGATCACCAGCTTTACTTAGCGGCGGGCGGACTTGGGTTTTTGCTCGGCGATGCTGCGCTGAATTATGGCCGGGAAGATATCGTGGAGACTTACTACACGGCGCACGTTTGGAAGGGTGTCTATTTAGGGCCTGATCTCCAGCACGTCAACAATCCTGGTTATAACCGCGACCGCGGGCCCGTGCTGATTCCGGGCATGCGCACGCATTTAGAGTTCTGAAAAGCACAACTTCTTTCGCCAGGAAACCAGATCTTTGCGGATTTCTCAGGCTTTTAGTCTTACAAAACGATAATTGTCATTCCGAGGAGCGAAGCGACGAGGGACCTGCTGTTCGCCAGCAGCATCGGAGGAGCCTGGGATAAGCAGGTTCCTCGTCGTTCCGCTGCGCTGCACTCCTCGGAATGACATCACTTGAGGAGCTTCCTTAGTTCAATCCCCGTTCATCCGCGTAACCCGTGGCAATTTGTTTGGGCCTTACTTCGCCGCGTCCTGCTGCGCCTCCAACTCGGCATTCAGTCGGACCATGCCGCCAATGGCTTTGATCTTGCGCTCCCAGGTTTTATAGCCATTCCGAGTCACCGTGATGGTGTGATCGCCTTCTGTTAAGTTCACGGTCGAGGGAGCGTTGCCGACGAAGCTGCCATCCACCGCAATATCAGCTCCATCAGGCGCGGAGGTGACGGTTACACGGGTCATATTCAGCCGCGTTGCAAGCGGCAGCATCGGCCCAGTACCCCCAGGAGCCATAGATCCCGAAACCATCGGCCGCATTCGCACAGGCGCTTCTTCTTCCGCAGCCTGGCGGATGGTCTCCGAGTTCTTCGCCCAGTCGCCGCGAATAGCAGTGCATGCCTCCTGCACAGACGCACCCAACGAATACGTGGACTTGCTTACGATCGAGTCGCCGCTGATCCGCTGGAAGACCGCAACCTTGTTGCGATGCACCATCCAGCTTTTTCCGCCCTCGTGGTCCAGCACGACGATGTAATCCGCTTTCTGGCGAATGTTGTTAATCAGGACGTCGGAACAGCGTTCGCCGAACGTCTTGATGATCTCGGCGGTCTGCGGACGTGCGCCTCCCGATCCTGCGGTGCCAAAAGTTCCGTCCACCCCACCCCCGCCACTGCCAACTTCCCAAGAGTGGCTGTCGGTCACGTAAACCCGAGCCTTCTCTGCCGGCACCTTCCCCATCTGCCCGCCATTGTCCTGGGCGAACGCTGCTGCGGTGAGAAAAAGAATGATTGCCACACCCAAGATCGCAAACTTGTAGTTTTTCATCGTGCTCTCCTAGCGCGATCTGTGGCTGTCCGTCGCGAGAACGGCCTACATACCGCGTTCTCGCGACGAAACAACCCTCTACTTACCTCCGATGCGGGCTACTTCGATTCTGCAACCAGCTCGGCAGCAAGAGTGATGTGGCCCGCTGACACTGACATCTTCTTTTGCCAAGCCGAAAATCCTGCCTTCTTGACTACGATGTCGTGGTCCCCGGGCGACAGGCTTATGGATGACGGCGTACTGCCAACGAACTTGCCGTCGATTTCAATGTCTGCGCCGGCCGGGGTAGAGGAGATATCCAGAAGAGCAGTTGATGTTGTTACCGGCGCAGTGGCAACGGTGCCGGGCGTTGCTGCTTTGAACTTGGCTTCCTCTAGCCGCGTGTTCCCATTGATATATGCCGTGATCTCGGTACCCTTCGGAATGGTAATGTCTTTTCCGTGCATGAACAGGAACAGTGGCGCCGCGGGAAAGAATACGATTGCAGTTCCGACCATCGCTCCTGTCATCGCACCGGTATGGCCACCACCTTTGACATCCTTAACGGCGCGCAAAGGTACCTTTTCACCATCAACAAGTCGTACAGCATCGATGTTTACGTCGAGTTTGCCGCCTCGACCCATTCGACGTTTGGGCTGGGCGTCAGTTACGGTGCCCCACGCAATACCGCCTTTGGGGATGACCAATGTGTCTTTTACGAGGACATCTTCTAGCACCTCGAAATCCAGGGTATCGCCAGTATGCGCATCGGCCGACGATATCGTCCTAGCCGTCCTTATTTTCACTGGCGTTCCGTCTTCTAATCCGAATCCCTGCATCGCTGGCTTAGGCGCAGCCGCCTCCGTAGTTTGCGCAGACTTTGCATCCTGATTAGGTTTGGTGTCAGTGGACGGAGCTTGGGCAATAGTTATGGTTGAAGGCATTAAGACGATCAGTAGGACTGATATTAAATTTCTTAACATTGTGAGTGTCTCCCTCTGCGCGAAGGACTTTCTAAAAGGTGGCATTTGATCCGAGGGGAGTCCGGACAAGCCCTAAACGCGACGGCACAATTATGACGCCGCGAGGTCAAAAGTCAATATGGGGATGTGTAACGATCTGTAACGGTAAGTGCGGGTAAGTCCAGGCGTGAATTCCGCCTTAACTCGGGAAATGGAAGTGCACATCCTGGCGTGAGGCGATGGCCATGCCGTCCACCATCGCGGGACGGAAGCGCCAGTTGCGCAGCGTAGCAATACATTTCTCGTCGATATCCTGCTTCAGCGACTGCAGCACGCGCGTGTCGGACACATTGCCTTTCTGATCGATGGTGACCTCGACAATCACGTCGCCTTGCACTCCGCTTAGTTGCCAAGGGTAAATTTCGGGGTCGGGAAATGCCAACGGGATGGCGGGAGTGGCTTCGATTCCTTTGGCAGGCCCAGTAAAGATTGATCCATTCGACGATCCTGCGCGCGCAGCTTCGACCGGAGCAAGCGGAGCAGGGGCGGGCTTCGGCTTGCGGTTCAGTTGCAGTTTGGGATGCGTATTGTTTGCGACCTCAAGCCGCGGCGGCAGATAGATGAGCGTGCCAGAGGTGCCCTGCCGTCCCCAGGCAACGGAAGAGGGTTTAACGAAAACCGGCTGCCGGTGCAGCAGGATAAACAAAATCGTGCCGTGGACAACGAAGGAGGCGAGCAGCGCCGCATTGCGCCGCGAACTGCGCCGTTTAGGAAATTCAAACACGGCCTGCTCCCACGAATGCAACTATTTTACGCCACGTATGGCAACGCATACGCGAATTGAACCAAGACAACTTCATCTCCGCCGATAAACGCGGATCTTCGCCGATCCTGTCTTTCTGAAGTCATCCGCGTTTATCCGTGGGAATCGGCGAAAACGAATCGCAGTTGCGCTCTACCCCGGCGGCCAGCGCAGGTCACGTCCGCCCAGCAAATGCACGTGAAGGTGGAACACCGATTGCCCGGATTTCGGACCGACGTTCAGAACCGTGCGATAGCCATCCTCGATGCCACGCTCGCGCCCAATCTTCGCAGCCGTCAGATGGCACAGGCCGACAATCTCCGCCTCTTCGCGAGTGGCTTCTTTCAAGCCCGTAATGTGCTTCTTGGGCACGATCAGCACGTGCGTCGGCGCCTTGGGATCGATGTCCTCGAAGGCATATGTGTGCTCGTCTTCATAAATCTTCTTCGAAGGAATCTGGCCGGCGATGATTTTGCAGAAAAGACAGTCGTTCATGCAGCAATGCTAGCGCAAAGTGAGAGAGATTGAATCATTGAATCATCGGGGGATTGAGTCATTGAAAACCCACCGGTGAGCGGTGAGCAGTGAGCACCAGCCAAACGCCTCAATGCACGATTTCGCTCATCGCTCATTGCTCACAGCTGCCATTCAATCCTCCGATCATTCAATGATTCAATCTCAGTCGAGCCTGACCAGGAAAATTGCGCCTTCATTTGTGGTGGTATCCTTCACCACTTCCTCGGCCCGCGCTCGTAGGTCACCCTTCACCCGCACGCGCACCCACCAGTCACCCACCGGGCTGTTGAAGGTCAGGACTTTCGCCGTATGGTAGCGCCGCATCAGGTTTCCCGCGAGATCGCGCGCGACCTTCTCGTGATCGAAACCACCGATCTGAACCGCCCAGCGGCCGCCGTCCGAAATGGGAACCGGCGTCTTCAGAACTTCGAGCCGGACCTCGGTCGTGCCCTTCTGGATCATTCCAATCTTTTCGGCTGCCGCTTTGGAGAGATCAATCACCCGGCCCTCAATAAATGGCCCGCGGTCCGTGATGCGCACGACAGTTGAAGCCTTCGTCTCCAGGTTCACCACCCGCACGATCGAGCCGAGCGGCAGCGTGCGATGCGCCGCGGTCATAGCATGCATGTCGTAAACTTCGCCGTTCGAGCCGCGACGGTTGTGATACGGCGGCCCGTACCAGCTGGCGATGCCGGTTTCAACGAACACGGGCTTGGCCTCCGCCGGGATTTCTAATTCCGGGGGAGCGGCCTCCGGAACCTTGCCGGCTTCAGCCTTTGCCGGCGGCTCACCAGCCGGAGCCGTCCCCGTGGGCGGAGGCGCAGGCGGAATCGAAGCTCTCGGCGGCTTGTGCGAGCACGCGGTCAGGGCAAAAAGGCACACCAGGGAAAGGGCAACCGAAGCCCTCAAGCGAATGGTTTTACGGCCACTTAGCATTCAGCACTCAATCAGAACAAGTTTGATGATCACTTGGTAGAAGACGAGTGCTGCTCCATATAGTTAGCAAGCTCCTGGAGCTTCTGGGCGGCCGATCGCAACGCCTTGGTGGAATGCACGCGAACGGTGGGCACAACCTCGTCGTTCAGGTACTTGACGAACTCCTGCGCCTCTCTTTCCAGGCGCTCGGTGGTTTCCGCCACAGTCTTGCTGAATTTTGCTGAAGCCTGCTCGGCCTTGTTGTTGGGATCTGGCATGGCTTAACCTCTCCTTCGACGATGCCACAGCGGATCAGGAGCCCGCAAGAGGCCAGAAAGGCACGGGGATAGGGCATTGGCAGGGTTAGGATTTTGGCAATTGAATCATTGAATCATCGGATCATTGAATCGTTGAAGAAGAAGACACGAGCGCGTGCACAGGTGGGTCTTCAATGATTCAATCCCTCAATGATTCAATGATTCAATTCCTGGAAGGCCGGGGGACGGGGCGTGATCTGGACAAAAAAATCGGGGTTAGCAATAGCGACTCGCGTCGCCACTTCCAACCCCGTCTCCCAGGTTCTGTGGTAGGTGATGCGAGTATGGACCTAAGGGGGCGGGGTAACAAGATTACCGAGGACAATGACCTTTAGTAACCATGGATGGGCTCGGGTTTTTACTAAAGAGGCTGGGGGAAACGGCCAAGATCCGTGGGGAAACGGCCGCTCCTCGCCTACTGCTGAGGCCGTTGGGGTCTCGATTTTTGCCGTTCTCGGGCTTCTTTTTTCAGCTGTTTAGCCCGGGCCTTGTTGCGCTTTTGGGCGGCGCGCGCTTCCTTGTTGACGTGGTGATGATGGCGTCGGGCGTATGCGGGAAGTTCGGATCCAAGTAGAACGGACATTGCCAGGAAGCAGATGGCGAGTTTTCTCATAGCGTGCCCTGAACGAATTCTACGGCACAGGTCCCGTTTTCTGGGGAAATTTGTTCGGTATCCACGACAGAATCGCGTTCGTGCCCGGCTTTCGCCATCAGTCGATCGGGAGGCTCGTTGGCTGTTAGCGAAAGCTTGTTACGAAACTCGGTCGTCCCCCGGGACTTGGAGTTTTCTTGCACGTTTCCCAGCGCTGAAGTGCTGGGCTAAGGTCGGTCGCCCTTGCGGCGCGGGGACCCTGATCGCGCTTCCTATAATCCGCAGAACAAGCGGATACGAAGCTTTCAACGTTCCGCTTCCACTGCGTTCCGCAAAAGAGAGTGGGTTTCGTAACAGACTCTGAAAATACGGGCTGTCGGGATGACGCACGTTGGTATCCGGCACTGCAAGCGAATAGAGCAAGTTTTGTCAGCGTTGCGCTACAACAGCTCCCCGCAAATCAGCATTCTTCTTGAGCCGCTCGGGAAACTTGCTCTCGTATTTGATCAGGGGGAAGCAGATTCTGCGGTTCATCCCAAAGTGCATCATCTCAGCGAAGGCCTCTTCGGCGGTCCAGTTGTCGACCGCCATGCGATAACGCAATCATCATTCCGGTGCGATCGTCGCCGAGCCGGCAGTGAACGAAAATCTTCTTCTTCGGATTCTCCCGCAGGACAGCCAGGAATTGCGCCATGGCTTTGTCCTTGGGAAACATGCAGTGCCAGGGGATCGAAATGTACTGCATGCCGGCCGCCGTGACCACTTTCTTCTCTGAGCTCTTGTGGGACAGGCGCGCGTCTATCACGATGTCAATTCCCATGTTCGCGAGCCCTTGGAAACCCTGGAGGCTTGGCTGCGCACCTCGGTAAAGATAAGGCGTGACCTCCCCAAAATTCGGCACGCCGATCAACTTCAACTTTCTTGCTGGGGTGTGATGGACCTCAGGCCGGTTCGCCGGTTGCGACTGTGGCGCGGCACCAGCGCACAGAGCGACGCTAATTGCGGCCGTAGCAGCGACCCGGCAAACGGTTCTGGCAAGCGACCTCATAATCTGAGCGTGATGTTGCTATCTTACTGTGCGACCGAATGGATGAACGGAAACGGCACGAAAAAGGCGCCCGCCGAAGCGGACGCCCTTTAGCGATGGGGCAGGTTTTCCCCGAAACTTACTTGGCTGTGACCAGCGAGTGCGTGATCGCGTGTACCGAAAGCGCGATGCGGTTCTGCACTCCGACTTTGCGCATCAGCTTGGCAACGTGGGCTTTCACGGTGCGCTCTTCAATTCCCAGCGCGGCGCCGATCTCCTTGTTGGAGCGGCCCGCCACCAGCATTTCCAGAACTTCCTTTTCGCGGTCCGTAAAGGTCACGCGGCCTGCCGGGAAAATGCGCCCCGGAGCCGAACTTACGCGCTCAATGAACATCGACAGCACGCGACGCGGCGCCCAAACCGAACCTTGGTGAACGACTCGAATGGCCTGCACGAACTCAGCAGCGGAAGCGGCCTCGTCCACGTAGCCTTTGGAACCGGACGCGATCGCCTTCAAAATTGTCTCTTCATCCATTCCGGCGCCGGTCACGATGATCTTCAGATCCGGGCGGGCGGCTTTCAGACTGGCCATGACATCAAACAAGTTCTGGCCGCTGCGGTTGCCAAGCAGTACCAGGTCGATATCCTGCATGACGGAGATATCGGGCAGCGCGGCCGAGACCAACTCGAAATCTGGCTCGGAATCAAACAACGCGCGGAAGCCGACGAAGCGAAGGGGATCACTCTCCACTACAGCGATGCGAATCAAGGCCTTTTTGGCAGGTGCAGTCTTCACAGCCGTTCCAGATTTCATAGAGATTCCTGCTCTTCTTGCAAGATGTATGTAGCATATCTTTATATCGGGCGTATGCAAGGTTCCGTAACGTTCTGTAAATTACGGGAGTAACATGAGTTGCATCTAATCTGGAGGGGTGAAAAGACGCGCTGATGACGACGAAGAGAACGTTCCTGATAGCGATTTCATTGGTCCTGATGGGGGCAATGGCGCCGGCCCAGGCAGCCTATACGCCGAAGTTCAAGGGTGATCCCGCTCGTTCCGATTCCGAAGCAGCCGCCTTGGGCTACATGCGTACCTTCCTGCGCGCCGAGCGGATTTACAAGAAGAAGAACAACCACTACGCGAACACCTTGATGGAGCTGACGAAAACCGGGTCCTTCACCCGTCGCATGGCCTCCCCCGATCGCGGCGACTATACGGTGAAGTTCCGCGATCACAAAGACAAGGACCAGTTCGAAATCACCATGGTCCCCAAGCAGCAGGACCCCACCCACCGATCGTTCTTTTCCGATGAGCAAGGGAAAATTCGGGTGAATGAACAGGGAGACGCGACCGAAGATTCACCGCCGCTGAAAGCGGACTCAGAGTGAAGAATTGAATCATTGAATCATCGGGACATTGAATCATTGAAAACTAGCCGGCTTCGTGTGGATTTCAATGATCCGATGATTCAATGACTCAATGATTCAATCTTTTGATGGTTCAATCCTCCGATGATTCAATTCTTCGTCCCTGGCTTCACCTCGACCGCTTTGCCGTTGTGATAACTGACGTCCAGGGGCTTGCCGCCGTTCGGATAATCCATGGTCTTATCGTTCTCGTCTCCCCCGGACTCCATCAGCCCGACGCCAATCGCGAAGTCGGCTTGCATCTCGCTCATGCCGGGCTTTACCTGGTGCTGATCAATCGCCTGCCAAACGTCAGCCGGCCAGTGCTTATACAGTTGGTGAGGATCTTCAAAGAAGAGCATCTCATTGCAGTAGAACTTGTACTCGCCGTTCTTCTCGTTGCCTACGGCAGAGGCGTATTTCTTGCCCCCGCGGTCAAACACGACCATCACCTGGCGCTCGCCACCCGGAGCAGCTTGTTGGAACACATCGGTTATGTCTAGCTTCTCAAGCGGCTCGAGCTTACCCACCTCGTGCGAGACCTCGGCCTTGTGCGCCGCGGAATCGTAGGCGTAGTACGGGTAGTAGTAACCGACCTTTACCCATGCGGGCTGCGCGGTCAGCTCCTTCTTTGCGGTTTTCAGATCGTACGCGTAAATCTTCTTCGGCGTGACATAGTAGTCAGGATTCAGCGGCGGAGCTTCCTTTTTTGCAGGCTCTGTGTTCGCCTCGTGCCGCTCGTAGAAAATGTATCCAACGCGAATGGCGGCAACGGCCATTGCGATAATCAGAACAAGCTGAATCTTATTTCGGCTGCTTGCTTCCACCGATCCTCCCGAATTGAGTCATTGAATTATCGGAGCATTGAATCATTGAAGAATGCGTCGTGCGTCGCACGGCGTCGGTCGCACGCAATGCTACGGCGCCCCTGCCTCGCGGTCCGTTTTGAATGATTCAATGATTCAATCCTTCAATGATTCAATTCATCTCTGGCTTTGTTTCCTCGCCGCCTCGAACTCGTCGCCTCGCTGCCATCCGATGAGGTCTGGCTGGGATGCGGCTGCCCAGCCGAGTGCAAATCCAAAGCGCGCCATGACCGCATCGCCGGCGAAATCCATGCTCGGCTCGTACTCATCGCTTGGCTGGTGATACTGCTTGTTGGTATATTCCTCGGCCTTCTGCATGCCCCAATCGCGATTGTGGTGTTTGTACTTCATACCTTCATTGACTGAGAAAGAAGGCACGCCAACCCGCGCCATCGAAAAATGGTCGGACCGGTAGTAGTGACCAGCTTCCGGATGCGAATCGGGCTGTATCGCCAGCCGGAATTCCTGCGCCATAGCTTGGACCGTCGGGTAGAAATTCGTGCGCTCGGCGCCTGACACTTCGACCTCTTCTGGCTCGCCAAGTGGCGGAATGTCATCGAAGTTCAGGTCCAGCGAAATCTTGCCGGCAGCAATCGGAGGATGTTCGCCGAGATACTGCGATCCCAGCAGGCCTTGTTCTTCGGCTGTGACCGACGCAAACAAGATCGACCGCTTGGGCCGGGACTGAGCCTGCGAAAAGACTCGCGCCAGTTCCAGCACGATCCCGCAGCCGGTGGCGTTGTCGCGCGCGCCGTTGTAGATGTTGTCGCCGGCCATGTCTGGGCGAATGCCCAGATGGTCATAGTGCGCGGTGTACATTACCACCTCGTCTTTCAGTTTCGGATCGGATCCCGGCAGGGTCGCCAGCACATTGTTGGACGAGAACGGCCGGATCTTGCTCACCATGTGCGCCTTCAGTTTCACCGGCAGCGCCACCGGCTTGAAGCTGCGCGAATTTGCATCTTCCATCATCTTGCCGAGATCCATGCCCGACGACTGCGCCAGCTTGCGCGCGACGTCGTACTGAATCCACGCCGTGGCTTTCAATTGCGGCGCGTCACTCTTCAAGAAGGACTTCTCTCCGGAATTGGAGTTCCGTACGACTTCCCAGGGATAGCTCGCCATCTCCGTCTTATGAATCAGAATCACACCCAGCGCGCCTTTGCGCGCCGCTTCTTCATATTTGTAGGTCCAGCGCCCGTAGTAAGTGAGCGCACGTCCCTTGAAAAAGTTCGGATCATTCGACGTCGGCTCATTCACCAGCATGAGCAGCACCTTGCCGCGCACATCGACGCCTTTGTAGTCATCCCACTGATATTCGGGCGCATCGACTCCATAACCGACATACACAATGTCGGCATTGATGTCGTCGGAGGTGCGCTGCGTCTGGTCGTAAGCGACATAGTCATCCAGTGGCTTGAGGCGCATGCTCTCGCCTTTGTTGGGATCAAGCTCGAAGGTGGTTTCAGGGGCAGGTGTGATGCCGACCATCGGCACTTTCTGAAAGAAGGTTCCGTTGTCGCCGGCCGCGTGCAAGCCGTCAAGCCAGAACTGGGTTGCAATGTATTCTGCCGCAATATCGCCACCGCGCTGTCCGGTGCCGCGGCCTTCCAACAGATCGTGCGACAAAAATCGAACATCCGCACGAATATGTTCGGGATTAATCTTCTGCAGTGCGGCGATTGCCGCTGGCGGCAGATGCGCCGAGGCCGTATTAACCGGCTTTCGGGCCGATTTCGCAATGGAGAGAGAGACGTTAAGAGCGAGAAAAATGGCAACGACGAGGAGCGGCTTTCGCATTCCCGAGGACTCCTGCGCTTAGAGATGCAAAACGCCTATTCTACGGGACGCTGCAATGATTGGGAGCTATCACCACGGGTCACGAAGAAAACGCACTTCATTTCCGCCGGATTTACACGGATGAACGCTGATGCGAACCAAACGCTTTTGAAATCGCCGCTCATCCCCATTTATCCACGAAGAGAAGGTATAGGTTGACCGCGGCGGGGTCGCGGAATGGCGGCAAAACAAGGGGATTCCCGCCGTTCCGCGTGAATCCGGGGAGAAGAAGTTTTTGGGGTCCGCAAACTGCGGACTAGTTTCTGGAGCTTCAACCAGCGCGGAAATCCGCAATCTGCTCCGTCGGCTGAAAAATCGGCAAAGCTTTGGCATTATTCGCTTCCGCCGCTTTACGCGCAATTGCTTCCACATCCGCTTTCGACCAGCCGACGCTCGCGATTTCGATCTCGCCATCCTCCGCGATCCAGAACGCGGTAGGGACGTTCGTCAGACCATAAGCATTGGAAACTGGGAAAGTCTTCGTGTTGTCGAGCAGGACGGGAAACGTTACGCCGAATCGCTGCAAAAATTGCTTGGTGTCGTTGGGCTCATTTTGCGAAACACCCACGATCGTCACCTTGCCGCCGTGCGATTTGTCCTGAGGTTCTCCCATGGTCGGGATTGTTCCGCCTCCATGCGCTCTATAAATGCGCTCGAAGAACGGGAACGCGTACTGGCACACCGGGCAGGAGATCTTGAAAAATGCCAACAGTACCGGCCCGCGCGAGAGCGCGTTCTGCAACGAGAAAATGCTGTTGTCCATTACTGGCAATGTGAAATCCGGGGCCTTGCTGCCCGTCGACAACGTCTGCATCGTCTTTCCTCCAAACATGCGGCTCAGCCAAGTCATTGCAGGCCTCGCGATCGTTAGTGCATCCCCTCTGGAGGGTACCGCTTCAGCCGTGCCGAACCGCGCCCCAAGACCCGGCTTTAGTCGTTGTGCCTACCCATTTTCGATGATACCTGCGCGCAGCAGGATTTTCTTTGTCAGGCCCGTAAGTGGCAGCTTGTTCAGCCGCTTGCGACGAACCCAGATTCCTTGTGCTCCGTTGCCGTCCACAACCTGCACTCTATAATCCGTGACCGTAATGGAGTGGCGCACGGAAAACAGCTGTTGCTCTGATGCTCGTGCGGTCACCTGTGGTAACTCCCACATCCCTGGCATGAGTTGCTCGTTCGCGGACCGCTGAACCAGCAGGACCGAACCATCTCGGCGCGCCAGCGCACAGGTGATCTCTCGTTTGTTCTGGCGCGGAGCTTTCACCAGGGAAGGCTGTGGTCCTCGCGTGCGGCAGGAGCCGGACACAGGACATTCGGAACACTTCGGGTCCCCCGGCAAACAGACCGTCGCGCCCAATTCCATCATCGCCTGATTGAAGTCGCCCGGGTGCTCAGGCGAGAGTATCCGGCCAGCGGTGATCCAGACCTGTTCGCCAGCGACACTTTGTTTTGTTATTCGTGCAAGAACGCGTTCCACGTTGCCGTCCACGACTGCTACAGGTTCGCCAAAAGCGATGCTGGCAATCGCGGCAGAGGTGTAGCGCCCGATTCCAGGAAGACTGCGGAGTGCTGCTGACGTTCGCGGAAATTCTCCGGCATGTTCTTTGACGACAACCTTCGCGGCGGCATGAAGATTCCTCGCGCGCCGGTAGTAACCAAGGCCGCTCCACACCGCCAGCACTGACGCCTCTTTTGCCGCAGCTAGTTTCTGCACCGTGGGGAAGCGCATCAGGAACCGCTCATAGCGCTCGAGCACGGCCGCGACTCGCGTCTGCTGCAGCATGATCTCCGACAGCCAGATCTTGTAGGGATCTTTCGTCCGCCGCCATGGAAGATCGCGCCGATTGGCGTAATACCACTTCAGCAACACTGCGCGGAAAGTTTCAACATTGTGGATGCGCGTAGGGACAGCCGCCCTCGGCTGTCCAGACAAGCGAAGCTTGGCAGGGCGCGTCACGGATGATATTCTACTTTGTTTGTTCAGATCGGCGTCTCAAAACAAAACCAAAACCTTTAACACAGAGAACACAGAGGTTCACAGAGGAGATGCCACAGAGGTATTGCATCCCGGATATATTCAGGTGCGTGGACTCGAGGCTCACCCTGAACGTGACCCGCCTCTGATTTCAGGTTTGCCTCTGTGACGTTCCTGGTGAAACTCAGTGTCCCCTGCGGTCAAGGTTTTCGCGTAGCCGCCCCACGTCTAAGTACCCGATTCGTCAATAGTCTTGCCCCTCCTGCCCGCGAATTCGCGCCTTTCCACAGAGGAATTTCCTACAATCAGGTGTTCACGTTTCCAGGAAGAACTCTGCTTTAAGAAAGAGAAATCATGAAAAAGCTTGTACTGGCTCTCGTAGTGCTCGGACTCGCCGCCACCTCCTTCGCCGCTGACGAAATGGACAACAAGGCCGCAGACCGAGTGAAAGCCGCCGCCACCGTCCTGGAAGAAATTCAGTCCGCCCCCGACACCGGCATTCCCGACGAAGTGATGGGCTCGGCCGAGTGCGTTGCCGTTGTTCCATCCATGCTGAAAGCCGGATTCGTTTTTGGCGCCCGCTATGGCCGTGGCGTCGCCAGCTGCCGCACCGCGAAGGGCTGGAGCGATCCTGCGTTCTTCACCATTCAAGGCGGCAGCTTTGGATTGCAGATTGGCGGGCAAGCGGTTGATCTCGTCATGCTGGTCATGAACCAGAAGGGTATGGACAACCTGCTGCACAGCAAATTCAAGCTGGGCGCGGACGCCAGTGTTGCCGCCGGCCCGGTGGGCCGTCATGCCGCCGCCGATACCGACTGGAAGATGCGCGCGCAGGTGCTCAGTTATTCCCGCGCCCGCGGCGTGTTTGCCGGACTGGAGCTAAACGGCGCGCTGGTGAAAGTGGACCGCGAGAGCACGCTTGAGTTCTACGGCAAAATGCAGCCGTTTGACACGACGCTGCAGACTGCGAACAATCCCCAGGCCGCGTTGCCCTTCCTCAACGACCTGGCGAAGTGGGCGAAGATCGCGAGTAAGTAAGGCCGTCTTTGGTCCTTGGCTGTTGGTCCTTGGTCGTTTCGCGCTGACCGCAATGAAAGCAGCCGGACGGCGACGCTGTAAAGAATTGAACCGCAGAGTACGCTGAGACATTTAGAGCTCTTTGCGTTCTTTGCGGTTTATCTTTTCCTGGCATCTCTAAATTGCTTCTGACTTCTCCGCGATCTCGGCGTACTCTGCGGTTAATTCTTGCCTTGGTCTTAGTTTGCCAACGACCAAGGACCGTTCTTAGCCTGCCCTGAGCAGAGCGCAGGGACCGACGACATTTTTGCGTTTGACACCCCCGTTTTCGGCCTGCTAGCCTTCGCCTTCCTTTGCGCTACCGACTCGAATACGCGCTGGCGTGGGTTCTCATCAAGCTTGTCGGCGCATTGCCGAGGCCGTTGGCCCGCGCTGCCGCCATCTCCATCGCCTGGATCGTTTACTTTCTTCACGGGAAACTGCGGCGCGTGGGCATGCGCAATCTCGAACTCGCTTTTCCTGAGAAGTCCCGCGCAGAACGCAAGAAGATCCTCCATGGCGTCTTCACCTCGCTCGGACGCCACGTGGCCGAAGTGTGCCTCTTCCCGCGATACACGCGCGAGAACGTCAGCAAGACGGTCGTTTATGAGGGATTCGAGAACTACGAGCGCGCGCTGGCTCGCGGCAAAGGAGTGCTGTTTCTCACGGGACACCTAGGCGCGTGGGAGCTTTCCGCCTTCGCCCACTCTATCTACGGCCACCCGCTGAACGTGGTCATGCGCCCGCTCGACAATCCTTATCTCGACCGGCTCACGCGCCGCTACCGCACCATGCACGGCAATAAAGCCGTCGACAAGGATTTCGCCCGCGGCCTTATCGCTGCCATGCGCAACGGCGAAACCGTCGGCGTCCTCATGGACACCAACATGATTGTTCAGCAGGGCGTCTTCGTGGACTTCTTCGGCCACGCCGCCTGCACCGCGAGTGGGGTGGCGCGAGTCGCGCTGAAGACCGATGCCGCCGTGGTCCCGGGATTCACCATCTGGGACCCAGGCCTGCAGAAATATCGTCTGCGCTTCGATCCCGGGGTGAAGTTAGTGCGGACCAAAGACCGCGAAGCCGACATCATTGCGAATACTCAGCTGTTTACAAACATTCTCGAAGACTACATCCGCCGCTATCCCGATCAGTGGCTGTGGGTCCACCGCAGGTGGAAGACCAGGCCTGCGGGAGAGAAGGGGCTGTACTGACCAATGTGCAATCAGCTACAGGTCTCAAATTGCGGCTGCGGTGTCTAATCAAATGTGTGTGCGTTGTTCTTTCTTCTGTACGCGGGGGTGCTGTCAACCCCACAGATCTCTCACGGACCTGGAGTCCCGGCCGGTAAAGTGTCAGGCATGGGACATTCGGCCCCAAACTGGGTTGCCGCGTTATCGCAAGACTCGCACTTTCATAAGACTCTGGAAAACCAGTTTGTGATCGTATGGCAGGTTAGGGTGAAGCCTGGCGACAGCACGCTTCTAGATCGTCACGAAACTGACTTCCTCGAGATTGTGATCGAATCAGGCACGGTATCGATGGCTGACGAAAGGGGGCGAATTACTCCCTTGCGTCTCGCGCCTGGGGCGCGATTAATTCGCGGAGGGTTTGCAGCACGGTTGAAAAACACAGACAAGAGCGCCCCATTGCATGCGGTGTTCGTCGAATTCCGCTCTCCGCTTGGCTCCCAGGCGTGCGGACCTGAAGCGGAGATTCTGTGCCCTGCTGGCGGTGACATTGGCGGTGCGCTGCTCCATCACGAAATCGGGATCGTAAAAACCGGTCATTTTTGTGCACGCCGGTTCCTTATGAATGTGACCGTGCACGCACCTGTCCTACTCATAGCCATCCGGCCAGCGAGAGTCATCGCTTCAGACAGCCCTGCTGCTAGCGGGTTGTTGAAAGCTGGCCAGGCAACTTGGCTTCCCACAGGAGAGCAGTCCGTGCAAGCGCCATCTCCCTCAGCTTCAATTGATCTCGTAGGAGTTGAATTCGGAGAGCCAAGAAACTAACGATACCGATTGCGGAGGGCAATTCATCAGAACCATTCACTCCTGTACGCCACCCACCAACTGACAGCTGCGATGGGGAAGCGTCGCCGCATGGGCGGTGGCTGCAGGTGGAAGAGCGGCCCCTTCAGGGCCGCGTTTAAGCTCCCTCCTGATCCGCCGTTCTAGGCCCAGCCGGAGCTGAAGCTCGCGAGGTTCCAACTGAAGCAAGCGATACTTAGAGTTACCCTCATCGATGCATGCCTATGCACAACAGACTTTTAGAGTTCGTCAACCACTGGCCTGCTACTCTTGTTCGGCAGCATCTAACCCCTGAAGCATGCCCGCGCACTCCACCTCGCTATTGCTGGTTTGTTGCTCGATTCTAGCAAGCATTTTGCAGGCTCAGAAGGGCCAAACGACGGCAGAGAAGAATCCCTACACCGTGCAGAGCAACGTAGATCTCGTTCTTGTGCCTGTCGTAGTTAGAGATCGCGAAGGTAGATTGGTCGGTGATCTAACCGAGCAGGATTTTCAGATATTCGACAACAATAAGCGCCAAGTCATTTCAGGGTTCATGCTCGCTTCGGTTGGGCCGCAACCTATCCCACGGAAGACGATCGAGGGTAGACCCCAAATCCCTACAACTTCGCCAAGACGTTTTGTAATTCTTCTCTTCGATGATCTCCATGTCACTTTCAGTGATCTTGCTCGTTCAAAAGAGGCCGCGAAACGCGTACTGGCTGAGCTAAATGGAAGCGACTTGAGTGCCGTCATCTCGCTCTCAGGTTCGGTGAACAGCGGAATAACAGCAGACCAAGTGACGTTACTAGCGGCTCTGGCGAAAATTCGGCCACAAACCGTGTTTCAGAAGACTGGAACCGACTGCCCCGACATGGATTATTACCAAGCGGAGTTGATCGTCAATGAGCACGACTCGGTCGCTTTGCAAGCGGCAACCGAAGACGTACTCAACTGCAATCCTAGCCTTGATAATCCTGGCATCGCGGAAAGGCTTGCAGAACATGCGGCGGAGCGCGTGTTCGCACTTGGGGAACAAGATAACCGTGTTTCCTTTGCATCGTTGCGGGACGCAGTGAAGAGAACTGCCGCGCTTCCCGGTCTGAGTACTCTCATCCTGATATCGCCTGGTTTCTCCACCGTTACAGCGCAAGCCAAGCACGAAGAGTCACAGCTGATCGACAACGCCGCGATCTCCAACGTAACGATCAACACACTCGACGCGCGCGGTCTCTATACGACAGAAGTAAACGCTAGTGATCGAGGTGCTACATCGACACGAACCAACCAGCTCAAATCTGAATATCTGAGGTCTTCCATGACGCAGGGAGAGAACATTATGGCTGAGCTGGCCGATGGGACTGGCGGTACGTTCGTTCATAACACGAACGACCTTTCAGGAGGACTCAAATCCCTGAGTTCGCCACCGCAATATCTGTACGTGTTGGAATTCCATTCAAGGGATCTTAAGCACAACAATACCTATCATCGCCTTAAGGTCAGGGTCACTAGAAAAGGCGTGCGCGTACAGGCACGAAAAGGCTACTTCGCGTCAAAGTTACCCAAGGCGAAGAGTCGCTAGACGTGGCTATGTCTAATGGCAGGTCAGAGTCGATAACACTCAAAACCACTCGTTTCTCCGCCACCCACTAATGACAATCGCGATGGGGATCGTGGCTGCGAGCGTGCCACTACATCGACTTAGCAATAGCGATCACTTCTCGTGAACAATCTCCAAAATCTTCTTCGCAAGTGCATCGGTTCCGTTCCATTGACTTAGATTGGCCATCACCGCGACCGCGATCCCGCTGTCCGGCGCTAACAATAGTTCAGTTGAGGATCCCGGGTCCCGGCCGGTGTGCAGCAACAGCCGCTCGCCCCACGCCGATGATCCAACAAACATTCCCATCCCGTAATACAGACCGGTTCCCATGCCAAAATACGGAGGAGCATCGGGAACATCCGTGCCGTCCAGCAGCTTAGGGCGCTTCATCATCTCATCCCGTGTGGTTGCCCCGACCAGCTTTCCGGCACTGAACTCTGCTGCAAAGCGAACCAAATCTTCTGCGCTTGCCAGGTGGCCACCCGCGGGAAGATTCTCGCTCATGTCCCGATAAGGGGCGCGGATCAGTTTGTTATCCGATCCGTGGGCGTACCCTGCGACTCTGTGCGGAATAATCATCTGCGAGTCGTCTTCCGTGATTCCGGTCATGCCGGCGGGCACGAATACTAGCTGCCGCATTAAGGCACGATACGGAGTATGCGACGCGCCTTCCAGTACGCAGCCCAGCACTCGATAGCCGGGCGAGGTGTAGAGGAAGCGCGTGCCGGGCTGAAACACCAGGGGATCGTCTTTAAAGGAATCAAGCGTTGAGACTATATCTGTGTATCGCGTGTACTGCGTGCTCTCTTCTTGGCGAATCAGCTCGTCAAGGGCTTTGCGTTCCGCCTCCGTACTACGCGGCTCGCCATTCGCGCCGTGGTAGTGCCGAATACCCGACAAATGGCTGAGTAACTCGCGCGAAGTTATGGTCCATTGCTTCTGTGGATATTGCGGGCAGTATTGCTGAATTGGCGCATCAAGGTTGAGCTTGCCTTGTTCCACCAGACGCATGGTGGCGGTTGCCGTCAGCCATTTGGAGATCGAGGCAGTGCGGAACAAACTGTGAGAATCAACCGCGACGTTTTGCTCCAGGTCCGCCTTAGCGAATCCATCGCTCCATACCTCATTCTCTTTTGCGACTGCGACAGATAGCCCAGGTAAGCCTTCTTTGGCTAACGTTGCCGCACTTAGCTCCCGGATTTTCTGGATCTGTTGTGAAGACAATTCGTCGGCAGCATGCGCCTGCACGCCGAGCATAGTGGCAATGGCAACCAGCAGGAGAGTGCATGCTGACCGGACCGAGCAGCCGGGGTGGCGAGTATAGATTTTTCGTTCCATTATCGTTGTGCGCAATGCAAATGCGCGGATCAGTCATTCTAAGTTGTCCTTTGGACGACGGGACGTCGGCGGTTAGCGCCAATGGTGCGGCCTCAGAACCACTCACTTTTGTACGCCACCCACCAGCTGACAATCGCGATGGGAATGGTGGCGGCGAGCGCCCACCAGAGCGGCAGGACGAAATCGGCGATCAGGCCAAGCAGGATGAACACGATCCAGAAGATCTTGCGTTCCACCAATCCATTCTAAGCAGTTCGAGGGCGTCGGAGAACGCGCGCGAATGACAAACTCCAGACAATGCAACCAATCATGCTCGTTCCTGCTGGACAACCGTCCGTTCTGGCCTGCATCAGAACCTCACGTCAGCCCTCAGGAGGATCTTGTATGAAGATGTCACGAACAATAGCTCTGGTCGCAGCAGCATTTTTGGTCCTTGTGGCTACCAGTGTGGTCGCGCAAGAGTCGTCATCAACGGCCACGAAAGGAACGAGCGTAAGAGGGTGCCTGTCGGGTCCAAACACGGAAGGCGCATACGTATTGAAGACCGCGAAAGGCCACGCCTTTGAAGTGGGCGGAAACGATCAACTGAAAAGTCACGTAGGCCACGAAGTGAAGCTCACCGGTACATGGGTCAAGTCAGGCTCACAAATCGGAGAGAACGAATCTGCCGAAAAGAATGAGAAGAGCGAGGCGAGCGAACATCGTGGGGTGGCCGAACGGCACTTCAAGGTCAGCGACATTCAACACATAGCGGATACCTGCTCACAGGGAGCCGCAACCACTTCGAAACCATAAGAGCGAATCTGGAGTGTACAAAAGCGGTCAGGCCAAAAAAGGGCCGCTCTTCGATCAAGTCCCGTAAGGGACCCTTCGGGGGAGGAGCGGATCGAAGAACGGCCTTCAAAGCCCGTCTCGCAATCAATCCATATGAACTGATGCCCGGGCAATGCCTAGATGTTGTCGCACGTCCTGCATCGCACGTCGCACGCAAGACAAGATGATGCCGCACGACTTGCGACGGACGATGTGCGAATGGGAGCCATTGCCTAACCCTATGCGCAGCACGTAAAACTTAAACGCGTGATGCCTGAAACCTAAAAACAATAAGAGTCCCGAAGTGATGTTGATCTCATTCGTCTCGGCCAGTAGCTCGCTTTAGACCCTCGCCGACCTGCTCTTTTCGCTATCCTTGCGGACTGCGTCTCGAACGATCTGGACTCGGGCTCCGGGCTTACCGCCAACCGGAAAAATCAGTTCAACGCTTCGGGACTCTATCCTGCCTTCGACTGGGCTTCCTGTTCTCCTCGACCAGCGCTTTGCTATAGAGCCTCACTGACCCTCCGTCCGTCATCCTGCCAGAACTCTTTACGTTTGATCTGTCGGTTGCCCAACTTTTCTTACGCTACCGCTCTGGCATTCTGCGGATGGTGATCCTGCTTGACCCCCGGACGCTGCACCAACCGGAAAAACTTCAGAAACTGTCAAAGAACGATTGTGTTGTACACCCTATAAATTTCTGGTCAATTGAAAAAACAAAAATGTAATTGCTTTAAATTCAATCGAGTGCAGCTCGTTCACAGGGGCGTGCAGCGCGAACGGTGCAACTGTCGATTGTGCATTTCTCCCGAAACCCGCTCCACGCGCGCATTCCCGCGATTTTCCGCTGCTTTCAATCAGGTAGTTGCTGTATGCCTGTGTGCGATCTCGGGATTTCACCTGTGAAAATCTTTTGAGAACCTTGCTGGGCGCTGGTTTCATGTGGTCGCACGAAATTGCGCGTAAGTGGATATTGCCTCATTGACTGAGTTGTAGGAGTCTGATTCGAGTCTCGCACCGACGCACCAGTGCGTTTACGCGCGGCACCTCTGCAGCGACATCATAAGGAGACTCACCGTGGGCAGCCCTCAATCCGCAGTTGTTACCAAGAATCGGGAGACCTCGGAACCAGTTTCACACTTCCTCGTTAGCCAGCAGCTTGGACAAACGCTCATGGCCATCGGACTTTTAGGTCTCGGCGTGCTTGCCTTGCGCTACGGGGACTTTGCGATGGTCTGGCAGCCGGTGCCCGAGTGGCTTCCGGCGCGGCATGCGGTCGCAGATGCCTCGGGCGTTCTGATGCTGCTGCTGGGACTCGGCCTACTGTTCAGGACAACTGCATCCCTCTCAGCTCGTGTTCTGTTTCCATATCTCATTCTTTGGGCTTGTCTCAAATTGCCGGCGATCTTCGTGGCGCCGCAAATAGAAGGCGTATGGCTTGGCCTCGGCGAACTCACGCTCCTGCTCGCGGGCGGCTGGACGTTGTTCTGCCGCGTGGTTGAGGTTTCTCCTACTTCGAGGTTCCGGTTCCTTGCCGGCGAAAGCGGCATGCGTGCAGCCCGGATCATGTTTGGGCTCTCCGCGATTCCGGTTGGACTTTCGCACCTGTTCTATAGCAAGGCGACCGCGGATTTTGTTCCGGCGTGGCTGCCGTATCGAATGGGATGGGCTTACTTGACCGGCGTAGGACAGATCGCTGTCGGCCTCGGCGTTCTCTTTTCAATTCTGCCTTGGCTCGCCGCAGCCGCCGAAGCCGGCATGATCACCTGCTTCACGCTGCTGGTCTGGTTGCCGGCAATTCTGCGTGCCCCAAAAGAACGCCTGAACTGGACCGCGTTTTTCATCTCCTGGATCATCGGGGCGGCCGCATGGATCGTGGCGCAGAATGTGTGGCGCGAAAGGCAGCTATCGAAATAGCACGCCCAAGACTCGCAGGCCCCATCCGGCCGCGGCACCAAACAGAAACAGAAAACCGACGCCGACCACGTGATCCATGTTCGTGCCTTTGCTCCAGCCCTGGAGCACGGCCACGAGTCAACCAGCAAACAAAAGGATCGCGCCTACAGCTAACAACTTCATCAGCATGCGACCACCTCGCGAAATAGATGCCCGGAGGATTCCACTATTTGGAATCTCAGTCAGTGAGCCCACTCACGCCTGCACACCGGATGGATAGTGTTATCGCGTCGCAGATCGTCGCACGTCGCACGCATCGCGTTTTCTCAATAACCAAGAACCGGCAAAGGAGCCTCTCAGCTCTCGCAGCTCACCGCTCACAGCCCGCTGCCCTGAAGCCCGACGCCAAAGCCGAAAGCCCGTCTATAATGTCCCCGCGTGGGGTTCCAGCAAGGAGAGACTCATGTCGCAAGTAATACCTGATAAGTACCGCGATCTTTTCACCAAGCGCGCATTCGCCAGCCTGGGCACGCTGATGCCCGACGGCAGCCCGCAAGTCACGCCGGTGTGGTGCGACATCGAAGGCGACCTGGTCATCGTCAACACCGCCAGGGGCCGCCAGAAAGACAGAAACATGCGGCGCGATCCGCGGGTGGCGCTGGCCATCATCGATCCGGATAATCCATATCGTTATCTGGAGATTCGCGGACGCATCGTCGAAATCACCGAGAATGGCGCCGCCGAGCACATCGACAGGATGGCCAAGAAGTACCTGGGCGCCGACAAGTATCCGTACCGTCAGCCCAACGAAGTTCGTGTGATGTACAAGATCCAGCCCGAACGCACCAGCATGATGGGATAGAAAGCTCTCGGGTCTTGGCTTTTGCTCTTGGCTCTTGGCTCTTGGTCTTGGCTTTTGGCTCTAGGCTTTTGGCTCTAAACTCGTGCCTTCTTGCTCCAGGCTGTTGGCTTGTGACACTTAGCTTATGGATCTTGACTTCTTGCTGCAGCCCCGCAGGGGCGGCCCAGCTTAGCCCAGGACGGCAGTCCTGGATGCGAATGTTAGGACAGGCAAGTCCCGGAGGGACGGCCGAAGTTTTTCACGACCGTTAACAAAGAATGACCACACTCCTCAACTCCTTGCCCCGCACCGATCTTAACGCGAAACTCGATGTCGCCTGGGTCCGTTCCCAATTCCCCTCGCTCTCGCGCACCATCAACGGCCAAACCGCCGCATTTCTTGACGGCCCCGGTGGCACCCAGGTCACGCAATCGGTCATCGACGCGATCTGGTATTACTTGAAAACCAGCAACGCCAACACCCACGGCCAATACGTCACCAGCCGCGAAACCGACGAGATCATCGCCAGCGCGCGTTCTGCAATGGCGGATTTCCTCGGCTGCGTGGCCGACGAAGTCGTCCTCGGGCCCAACATGACCAGCCTTACGTTCGCGATCAGCCGCAGCATCGGCCGCGAACTCGGCCCGGGCGACGAGATTCTCCTCACGCATCTCGACCACAGCGCCAACGTCTCGCCGTGGCAGGCGCTCGAAGAGCGTGGCGTGAAGATTCAGTTCGTCGACATCCGCAAGGGAGATTGCACGCTCGACATGGACGACCTAGCGCGCAAGCTGTCATCCCGCACGAAAGTTGTGGCGGTCGGGTATGCGTCGAACGCGGTCGGCACCATCAATGATGTGAAGACGATTATCCGCATCGCGCACGATGCCGGTGCCGTCGCCTATGTCGACGCGGTTCACTACGCTCCTCACGGCGTCATCGACGTCCGCGCTCTCGACTGCGATTTCCTCGCCTGTTCAACCTACAAATTCTTCGGTCCTCACATGGGCGTGCTGTACGGAAAGCGCGAACACCTGGAGCGGTTACATCCGTATAAAGTCCGGCCAAACACAAATGAGGTTCCCGGCCGCTGGGAAATGGGAACATTGAACCACGAATGTATCGCTGGGATCACGGCATGCGTCGGGTATCTCGCGGAAATTGGTTCGAAAGCGGTTTCGCCGACGACCGACGACCAACGACCGACGACCAGATTGCGTCGTGAACTCCTCCGCACCGCCTACCGTGCTATCCAATCCCACGAACGCGAGCTCTCATTGCGCATGCTGCGCGGATTGGCAGAAATTCCTGGCTTGCGCCTATACGGAATCAGCGATGCCAAGCGCGTTGCGGAACGCTGTCCCACGTTTGCGATCCGCATCGAAGGCCGCCATCCCGCAGAACTGTCGAAACAACTCGGCGAGCGTGGCATCTTCACCTGGGACGGCAACTACTACGCCCTCAACCTCACCGAGCGTCTCGGCGTCGAAGAGGACGGCGGCTTTCTCCGCATTGGCTTCGTCCACTACAACACGGAAGAAGAGGTCGATCGCGTGCTAGGCGAGCTGCGCAAGTTGGCCTAAGAACAGCACACCTCGAAAGCGCTGCGGCGAAATCCCTTCCAGCCCGACGTCCTCTTGAATCACGCAAACCTGTTTTGCAGATCGATCTTCATCTCAGCATCTGCAGTCGGAATGGCATCCTATTTCTTTCCTGCAATCTGCTCGTCGAGGCGCTTTCTCCGCTCGCGAATCTCCGGCGTAAGGTTCGCGCCAAAGTCCTCGGGCTCGAACACGGGTCGGATCTCGACCTCCTCGCCACCGTCAAACGGCGCCCGCTTCAGCCATTCGACAGCTTCGTCCAGTGACCGTACCTGCCAGATCCAATAGCCGGCGATCAGTTCCTTGGTTTCGGCAAATGGCCCGTCGACAATAGTGCGTTTTTTGCCGTCAAACTTGACGCGCTTGCCCTTGGAACTCGGCTTCAGGCCATCCCCCGCCAGCATAATTCCGGCTTTCACCAGCTCTTCGTTGTACTTCCCCATCTCCGTGAGCAGATCGGTGCTCGGCATCTGGCCGGCTTCGTACTCCGAATTGGCTTTCACAAAAACAATGACTTTCATTGCGTTAACTCCTGATATTCGATTTGAGCCGGTTCCAGGTCGTTTTGTTCGATCCTGCCCGCTCTATTAGGACGTCGAAAGAGAATATTTGGAATCGACAAATTTTCTGAGAATTTGCCGTCTGGAAATAGCCACGCAGTCACGGATTAGAGCCGACGTGACCACCTGAAGCACAGCTTGCGTGTGATGAAGAGCACCTGCCAATCCGTAGCAGGCCTGCCCACGGTCCGTTCCGGGTTACATGTGTTTAACGGTTGTCCCTCGACAGTCTGAGGTGAATTCCCCCCATTTACGCCCCATCGACCCTTACGGTCGCGAGTTCGATTATGGAGGCGGTCTAGGGGGAGCCATCCACGTTATTTCCAGCCCTCATCCTAACGGGGTCTCGGGAGTGCTCCCGAGCAATTTAGGAGGCCTATGAGCATTTTCACCATTCTGTTTGTAATCCTGTTGATCGCGTGGATCCTGGGTTGGACGGTATTACATGTGACAAGCGGGCTAATCCACATCTTGTTGGTGGTGGCGCTGATCTCGCTGGTATTGCATTTCGTCCGAGGTCCAAGAGCGGCCTGAAAAGGCTGCTGAACTCGGCCATTGCAACAACTAAGGAGGAGACCATGAAAAAGAAACTGCTGCTTACTGTTTCGTGCTTTGCATTGGTGATGAGTGTTGCAGCCTACGGACAGCTTCTTGGTGGACATCGAACTGAATCGGATGCGGTGAAAAAGGCGCTTCAACAGGCCGATCTGAAGGACGTGAGTGTCTCCGATGATGCCAATAAGAACACCATCACGCTGAGTGGAACATTGCATTCCGAAGACGCCAAAAAGCGGGCGGCAGACGTCGCGAAATCAGCCGCGCCGAATCGGCAGATTGCTAATGAAATCAGCGTGGAACCAGTTGGTGGCGAGTCCCAGGCACGCGCAATGGCGTCGAATCTTGACGACGGCATTGAAAGTAATTACAAGGCCGCGCTGCTGTCGAAAGGATTGGACAAAGAATCTATCCACTACAAGGCGAAAAACGGCGTCCTTGTGCTGACAGGAAGCGTGAACAGCGCACAACAGCGGGAAGAAGCTTCTCACTTAGCATCCAAAGTCCCGAACGTGCGGCAAGTGGTAAATCAGTTGGACGTGCGCCGATAATTCTGCACTTGGCCAGATGATGGTTCGTGACGATAAACCATTGCAGGTCGAATAAACAGAAAGCCCCACTTCTCCGGAACTGGAGATAAGTGGGGCGCCCTCATGTCCCTTTTAGTACTTCGGCATGCTGGGATCGACCCGGTCCGCCCAAGCCAGAATGCCGCCGGCCAGATTGTGAACTTTCTTGAATCCAGCCTGGCGCAGGAAGTTCACCGCCTTGGCGCTGCGCACGCCAGAGCGGCAATGCGCCACGATTTCTTTACTCGTGTCGAGCTCGTTCACGCGTTTCGGCAAATCGCCCAGCGGAATCAGGTGTCCGCCAATATTGCAGATCTGGTATTCGTGCGGCTCGCGAACGTCCAGAATAAACAGGTCTTCTCCGCGATCGAGCCGCTGCTTTAATTCTTCCACTTGCATTTCGGATGTCGTCACTTCGGCCTCCACTTCCTCGCCGCGAATTCCGCAAAATTCCTGGTAATCGATCAGCTTCTTGATCGTAGGATTCTTTCCGCAAACCGGGCAATCGGGATTTTTCCGCAGCTTGAGTTCGCGGAACTTCATCCCAAGCGCATCGACCAGCAAAAGCCGACCAATCAGCGGATCGCCTGAACCCAAAATCAGCTTGATAACTTCGGTCGCCTGAATCACGCCGAGCAGGCCGGGCAAAATTCCCAGCACTCCGCCTTCGGCGCAGGACGGAACCAATCCGGGCGGTGGCGGCTCGGGATACAGGCAGCGGTAGCACGGGCCGTCCGGCATGCCGAACACACTAGCCTGACCTTCAAAGCGGAAAATCGACGCATAAACATTCGGCTTCCCGCTGATCACGCACGCGTCGTTGGTCAGATAGCGCGTCGGGAAATTGTCGGTGCCATCGGCGATGATGTCGAACTCTTTGAAAATTTCGAGCGCGTTGTCGCTCGATAAATGTGTGTTGAACTTCTTGATATTCACAAACGGATTCATCGCCTGGATCTTCTCGGCTGCAGAATCCAGCTTCGGGTGGCCGACATCGGCGGTACGATGGATGATCTGACGCTGAAGATTGGTATAGTCAACGACATCGAAGTCCACCAGGCCAAGCGTGCCCACACCCGCTGCGCCGAGGTACAACGCCAGCGGTGATCCCAACCCTCCCGCGCCAATGCACAGCACCTTAGCGGCCTTGAGCTTGAGCTGGCCCTCCATGCCCACCTCGGGCATGATCAGGTGGCGCGAATAGCGCAAAATTTCGTCGTTGTTGAGCGAGACGGGAGCGATTTCGGTCAAGGTAGCCATGGATTTTATTTGCGAATTCAGAATAATGAACTCAAAGATGCGGATTTTAGATTCAAGATTGCCGATTTGAGATTGGAAAAGGCTCTTGTCGGTGCAGAAATCTACAATCTGAAATCTTCAATCTGAAATCGCGAACGGGGAATTGCGGTCAACAGCGTCCGCCCGCAATGGACGGCACTATGGAAATGTTATCACTCGCTTGGACCGCGGTTGCGTCCTTCTGCAGGTAACGGACGTCCTCGTCGTTGAGGTAAACATTCACGAAGGCGCGGAGTTTGCCCTCGTCGGTGTAAAGGTGCCGGCGCAATTCGGGATGCTGGGAAACCAGGCCGCTCAGGGCCTCTCCCACGGTGGAACCCTGTACTTCAACCGCAGGCTGCTTGCCGGCATACTGCCGCAGCGGGGTTGGAATATGGACCTTTGGCATGCATTAATGATGCCATAAGAAGGCTGCTGGATTCAGCCTTGTGTTCGGACATTCTTGTCCGACATGCCCTGTGGGGCGGGGCACTCCTGCCTGCGACTGCCTTGGTCAAAATCGATTCTGGGCGGTGATTGTATCAGGGACACGCCTTCAGGCGTGCCGAATCAACTCCGACCGAGTGGGCTTTAGCCCCTGAGGTGGTTTGTCGAGCTCAATCCCGGATACGCCGTGCCCTGATACAACCCTCGTCGTGACTAGTTCCGGCTGGCCCGAACACGTGTCCGGATAAAAGCCTCCAGAAAGTCACTTATTGCCGCAGCAGCACCGTCCTATGATTCTCGCGGGGAGGTTTGCATGACAATCTTCGACAACCAGGGCCCCGGCCACGGACGCGTCATCAACGTGGGAGCGCCGCGCGGCGTTCTAGGTTTTATCGCATTCGCCATAGTCGCCCTAATCGTCGTCATTGTTCTCTTCAATTGCGTCACTCGCATCGACACCGGAAACGTCGGCGTTCTGACTCTATTCGGGAGAGTTACCGGCGAGACGCTTCCGGAAGGCATTCACCTGATCAATCCGTTGAAGACGGTGAATGAGATGTCGATTCGCTCTCAAAGCGTAAAGGAATCCGCGAGCGTACCGTCGAGTGAGGGCCTGATGATGGCCCTGGACACGTCCCTGATTTATCACCTGAATCCCGATCGGGCCGCGGAGGTATTCCAGAAACTGGGGCCGCGTTACGAAGACGTCGTGATCGAGCCCTCGTTGCGTTCTGCGATTCGCGAGGCCACAGCCTCGCACTCCGCCAACGCCCTGTATAGCGGCGAGCGCGACGCCGTGGCCAAGCAGATATTCGAATCGCTCAACACCCAACTGACGGCTCGCGGCATGATCATCGAGAACATTTTATTGAGAGACATTCAGCTCCCCGCAACGTTGAAACAGTCGATCGAGCTGAAACAGCAGGCCGAGCAGGAAGCGCTGGCTATGAATTTCCGCCTGCAGAAGGAAACGCAGGAGGCTCAGCGCAAGCGCATCGAAGCGCAAGGCGTTCGCGACTTCCAGCAGATTGTCGCACAGGGAATTACGCCGTCATTGCTGGAGTGGAAAGGCATCGAGGCCACCGAAACCCTTGCCAAGAGCCCGAATACCAAGGTCGTCGTAGTGGGCAATCCGAAGAATGGGTTGCCGCTGATTCTGGGGCAGTAGTGTTTGTATCAGGGCACGGCTTCAGCCGTGCCACAACGGTTCCCCTTTCCACAATGTCATTCCGACCGAAGCTGGATGATTTGCTCAAAAATCATCCAGCTGAGTGGAGGAACCTGCTGTTATGAATGGGGAGAAAATGAGCTATTCCGCTCTCCGCCACTCGTTCCATTTCTTTACTAACTCAGGAAGGATTGCTTGCAGGTTGACACGTGCATCTTCGCGATTCCTCATCGGGTGCTGGAAGGACACGCCCCACACACCCCATCGGTCCAGCGTTGCAGCAAGAATCTGTTCAAAATATCGACGCTCATGTATTTCCCAAACTAGACCAGCACGGCTGCCGTCTGGTGCGATAACAAAGGCATCGCCATAGGCGCAAGGCTCAGCTTCGAAATCCGTGATCTTGCCGAGAGTAAAGCCGTCGACTACAACATCGTGAAGAATCTGAAATCCGTAGTAAACCGGAGACCCAGGTGGCGGCGCCACGAATGGAGGGTCGGTACGCGAGGTGCTAGTTGCATTTGGATCTAGTGCAATCGGTCGCCCTCGCATTTCTCTGTCATCGGCCATCACAATCACACGATCTCGATCTTCTCATCCACCAGCTTCTTGTCGTTCTCGTCAAATCCGGTTAACTCGAACGAGTTGGTCAACACGGCTTTTCCCTTTTCCACGCTAGTGATCACGTAGGAACAGCCGAACCAGTGCGCCTCGGCGAGATCGGTGTTTGACCACTGCGCCGGATGATCTGGATGGGAGTGGTAAAAGCCGATGATGTCCTCTTCGCGCTCGCGGCCTTCCCGCTGAATACGTACCAATTCTTTGGGATCGATGTTGTAGCGATTTTGCGGGGAGTCGGAGCGCGTATTTCCCGCACGCGCTAATGACGTAACTACGCGTGTCCCGTCATCGTCGAAACGACCTAGCAGCACGCCGCAGCACTCGTGTGGATAGGTTTCCTCGCCGTGCTGGCGAAGAGAGTCGTAGTGAGACTGACCGATTCTTAGCATGATTGAAATTGAATCATTGAATCATCGGATCATTGAATCATTCAAAACCACCGCGTGCATCAAGGGTTTTCAATGATTCAATCCCTCAATGACTCAATGATTCAATTCTGCTCAACCCTAGCAGCTCCCAGGCCTTTCTGCGGTCTCCGTCCAGAACCTCTCGCTTAGATATTTGTCGCCCGAGTCGGGAAGAATGCACACAATCACCGCTTCCTCACCTTTCGGAATGCGCCGCGCAATCTGCAATCCCCCGGCGATCGCTGCCCCTGACGAAATTCCGATCAGCAGGCCTTCCTCATGCGAAGCGTGGATCGCCATTGCGTACGACTCTTCCGTCGAGATGCCGATATCTTCGTCGGCGAGCGATTCGTCGTAAATCTTGGGAACAATCGCGCTGGCCATGTGCTTCGCGCCTTCGATCCCATGAAACGGCGAGTCCGGCTGCAACGAGATGCAGCGCACCTTTGGGTTTAATTCTTTCAGACGTCGGGAAGTCCCCATGAACGTCCCGCTGGTGCCCATCATGGAAACGAAATGCGTGATTCGCCCTTCGGTCTGCCGCCAGATCTCTTCGGCGGTGCCGTAGTAATGTGCCTTCCAATTCGCGTCGTTTGAGTACTGGTCGGCGTAATAGTACTTTTCCGGCTCCTTCGCGTACATTTCGCGCGCCACTCGGATCGCACCGTCAGATCCCTCGTCGGCGGGCGTATAAATAATGTTCGCGCCGTAGGCGAACAGAATGCGCTTGCGCTCAGGAGACACATTTTCCGGCATGCATAGCGTGACCGGAAATCCTTCGGCCGCGCCGATCATGGCGTAGGCAATGCCCGTGTTGCCGCTGGTTGAATCCAGCAGAATCTTTCCTACCGCGAATTTCCCGCTGCGCCGTCCCTCAGAAACTATGTTGAAAGCAGCGCGGTCCTTCACCGACCCGCCCGGGTTATACCACTCCGCCTTGCCGAGCAGCTGCACGTTGGGGAACTCGCGAGCAACCCGCTCCAGGCGCAGCAAGGGCGTGTTCCCGATCAGCGAGACGCTGCGCTCGCCCAGCTTGACGCCCTGGCTGGCAACTTCAGTTTCCGCGAATTTGGCTGTCGAATTACGCATCAGCCCGCAATTGAAGATTTCAGATTGGGCAGCATGCTGCCCAATCTGTAATCACCAATCTGAAATCTACAATACTCGGCATCAGCCAAAATCCGGGGACACTAGCCCGGGTGTTCGCCAATGCGCGGCAAGATCAGCTAGAATCTGGAACTTACCTTTCCAGGACACTTTCGTGGAACGGCCTGCCAACCCCGCAGCCCGTGACCATCGTAATGTCAGCAAGGAGCAAAAACGCCAGCTTGGCGTTAGATTTTTAGATTATAGAGGAGCCGAAAAGGATCAGGTGATCTGGTGATCGGGTCATCGGGCGATCAGAACCCAGTTCTACATGGATTCCAGTATGGTTCGATTGCTACACGGCAGCATCGAACATCATTAGTGGTCGAAAGTCGATGTTGGTTTTGCGAACGACCAAACGACGAACGGCCAACGACGTTTTGCTAGGAGCTAAATGGCAACCAAGGTTGAGCAACGCACGCACGACGAAGCTGTGCAGTGGCTTCGCGACAATGGATTCGATCTGATCGAAGCCCCGGGTACCACGGGCCGCGTTTTCCTGAAGAAGTACAACTGCTCCGCCGCCATTCAAAAGGACGGCGACGAGGGCACCAAGATCTTTGCCTACCCTGGTTACCTGATCAACGGTGAGATTTCCAAGCTCATCAATCGCGGATACCAGCAAGTTCTCAAGACCTCGAAAACCGAAGTTGCCGCCACCGCCGACCACCTGAAAGCTCTGCAGCAATTCACCGAAGAACTGAAAGAAGCTCTTTGCCTTCCCAGCTTGTACAACGAATCGCTCGGAACCGTGAGCGAGGCGTATCAGTATGACCGCGTTAAGGACCGCGACAAGCCGGAGCCGCAACGCCCGAAACGTCCGTGGGAACGCGTGAAAGTCATCACTTCCAAAAAGAAGGCCTGATCCATTTGAGGGTGCCCCATTTCTCGCGCCTTTTGCGAGAAGTGGGAAAGTTGGTCTTTGCTGGCCAAGCAAACTCACCTTACCTCTTCCCGTCTAACTCTCCATTCACTTAACGGAGAGACCATGGCCAGCAGAAACTTAGCCCTCATCACCGGAGCTTCCAGCGGAATCGGGCTGGAACTCGCGCGCGTCTTCGCGCACAACGGATACGATCTCGTCATCAATTCGAATAGTGAGCGCTTGGAAAACGCGACCGCCGAGTTGCAAAGCCTGGGCGTCGAGGTGATCCCCGTCATCGCGGACCAAGCTACATATGATGGCGTCGAGCAGCTTTGGCAGGCTGTTGAGCAGAGCGGCCGCTCGCTCGATGCGGCCGCCATTAACGCCGGAGTCGGAGCTTACGGCGACTTCGCACGCGAGAGCAGCCTGGAGGAAGAACTCAGACTGATCGACCTCAACGTGAAAGGCACAACTCACTTAGCGAAACGCGTTCTTGCGCAAATGACAGCCCGCGGCGAAGGCAAGGTGCTGTTCACCTCTTCAATTGCGGGCAGCATTCCGGCACCGCTGGAAGCTGTGTACGGGGCCTCGAAGGCCTTCGTTCTTTCTCTCGGACAGGCGCTCCGCAGCGAACTGAGGGAGACTGGCGTCACGATTTCTGTTCTGCAACCTGGCCCCACGGCGACGGATTTCTTTCACCGTGCCGGCATGGACCACACAAAGGTTGGCTCAGAAGGCAAGTTCGATAACGATCCCGCCGAAGTGGCCAAGCAGGGCTTTCAGGCGCTCATGGATGGCAAGGACCACGTCTTCTCCGAATCGATAAAGACGAAGCTGGAAGGCGCGATGAGCAAAGTGATTCCCGCAAGCACTGGGGCCGAAATGCATCGCAAGCAAGCTCAACCGAAAGAGAAGAACACCGCTTAATTTCACGCAGGCTCCCGCCCTTTGTCCTTCGACAGGAGGGAGCCTGCCCGTCCTGCGGCATACATCCTGTATAGTCGTCGCGAGCATCTTTCGACATATGGATTCAATCCCGCTCCCAGGAGTAGCTGAGTGAAGGGCACCCCTACCGGAGTGGTAGCTGCACAGATCCTTTTAGCTTTCGCTCTTTCAAGCCTTGTAGGTGCTCAAACCACAACCACACTTTCCGGAACGGTGAAGGATCCCAAGGGCACTCCGGTGCCCAGCGCAAAAGTGTCGCTGAAGAACAGCAGCACAGGCCAGACGACCGAGGCAACATCCGATTCGCAAGGCGCATATCACTTTGCTGATCTGGCTTCGGGCGAGTACGAACTCACAACTTCGGCTTCAGGATTCGAGACAAAAACCGACATTGTGCACCTTCAATCTACGCCGCAGACTGAGGACGTTGCACTGACCCAAACCGGCGGGCCGTCGCTCTCCGATCTCGGCTTCAATACAGCCGATACGAAAGGCAATGCTGAGGAGCAGGCCCGCCTCGACAAGCGCACGCACATGCTGAAGATCCATCAAAAGATGGGTCTCATCACCGCCGTGCCGCTGGCGGCAACGATCATCACCGGTTTCGGAGCGGGAGGCCATCAGACCAGTTCTTCGACCCGCGACCTGCATGTCGCGTTGGGCGGAACGACAGCCGCACTGTACTTCACGACGGCGTATTTCGCGATTCGCGCGCCTAAGATCTCGGGAACCGAGACGAGAGGCCCGATCCGAGTGCACAGGGCGCTCGCGTGGATCCATGGAACAGGGATGGTGCTGACGCCGATTCTCGGCATCATGGCTTTCCAGCAGAAGAGTCGCGGCGAACATATCCACGGCATCGCTCAGGCCCACGGGCCGGTAGCAATCATCACCGGCGCGGCTTACCGCGGCGCTGTTGTCAGTCTCAGTGAAGTTTTAACGCGAGGCGTGTATCAGGGCACGTCTTCAGACAAGCTTGAGATTTGTGTCCGGCTACTGACTCAGCCCTAGGGTTGTGAGGTTCGTATCAGGCACGGCTTCAGCCGTAGGGTTGGTGGGGTTTGTATCAGGGCACGGCTTCAGCCGTCGAAGAGGGCTTATTAAAAGCTTGGGCTTTAGCCCCTGAGGGTTTCAATGAACGCAAGCGCATTCCGGGCAAGATTTTTAATTCTCGCATTCCTCGTCGTGTCCCCGCTCGCTTTCGGCGCCGATTCTCAATGGGTGCTCGACCAGAGCACGCTCACTTACCACGTCTCCCACCCGCTCCACCAGGTGGACGGCATCAGCCACGCTGCGCGCGGCAAGGGCGTTTGCCACGCTGGAGAATGCGACTTCCTCATCGCGGTCCCCGTGAAAACCTTCGATTCGGGCGACAGCAACCGCGATCTCCACATGCTGCAGGTCACGCGTGGCGCTCAATATCCCATGGTGACGGTTCGCACGCACCTACCCGAATCCGCCGCCAATGACGCCCAAATTCACGCCGACCTCGATGTCGAATTCGCCGGCCAGACGGCTCACTACAAGGATGTGACTTTTCAGCTTTCGGCGCAGGGAAATGAAAAGCGCCTCAGCGGCACGATTCCAACCAAGCTGAATGATTTCAAAATCGATCCGCCGTCGCTTCTCACCATGCCGATCAAGAACGACATCCCAGTCAGGGTGGACATGACCTGGAAGCAGCAGTGACGCCAATAAACCCGCAATGTGACTGCTTCATTCACCATTGATGCCCCCGTCGTTCTGCAGGACCGGAATATCGGCGATGCTTCAGGTGCAGGTGACCTCAGGAACTGATCGCACGCACAAGCGAGTTTGCAGACTGGGACAAACTGCGATAACAACATGGACTACCGAAAACAAAAGCCTCCTTTGCGGGAGGCTTTTCTGGAGAACTGCTCAGGCGTGCGGTCCTGAGGAGCCCTTGGTTATGGGACGGGGAGGAGTGCCCGTCCCGGATTTCACTAGGTGCGTACAAAAACTGAACCCACCCCGCCGCGATGAACGCGACAAGGTGGGTCAACCGAGAAGATCGGCTACTTATTCTGGTTAACGTTCGTGGTGGTGCCGTTGGAGCTCGACGCCAGCTGCTCGAGGTCATTCTTCATCAGGCTGACTTCGACGCGGCCGCCGCTCATGCGCTTCGGCTTCTCTTCAGAGCCTGTCGCCTGCATCGGGGCGTTGCCCATGCCGACAACGTAGATCCGATAAACCGGGATCTCGTGGTTCTCGACGAGGTAGCGAACCACTGAGTCCGCCATCTTGCGCGAGGTCGCGATCGCGGCTTGGCCCTTGCCGGACGAGAAGCCCTGCACTTCGACGATGTATCCGCGCTGACCCTTCAGAGGATTCGCGATATCATCCAGCGCCGACTTCGCAGCCTTGCTCAGAACGGTCTGGCCCGGGCGGAAGCGGATTTCCGTCTGGTTGGTGGCTTTGTACTGATCGATATTGCTGACCACGCCTTCGACGGTCGTCAGGCGGGTGTTGGCCTGGGTCGCGGTGGTTTGCGCCTGGGTGGCCTTGTTGCCGGCATCGACGGCGTGCTGGTCGGCCTCATTGGCCTTTGCCGAAGCCATCTGGATGCCTTGCTGGGCGCGGCTGTCCACGTCCTTGATCATCTTCGAATTCGCGGCCGTCAGCTCATCGAGCTCGTTCACGCGGTCGCGGATCGGTTGGGTCTGCTTCTGGACGTATTTCTTGCGAGCAAACGGATTCACTTTGCCCCAGAAGCCCTGGCGGCTCTCGTACTGCAAGGGAGCCTTTCCGGTAGCGCTGGAGCCGGTGTTGGACGAGGACGCAGCCTGCGACGACTGGTCAGTTGAATTCGAGCTTGCCGGCTGCTGAGCAAGCGCCGGCAGCGAGAGTAGGAATGCAACGAACAACGCTACCACTGCGCGATTTTTCATTTTCAACATCCTCCGTGGGGAGCGCTGGGCTGCTCCTCGACTGCACGCCATGCGCGGGCGTGATCGCGATTTGGTGCGCCCTGGAAAACGGGGCAGAGTTTCTGTTTGGGCCGGACATTCCCCGGAACTGCGCTCAGGGCAAGCTGTCTGAGACCCTAGAACCTGCCGGCCAGCGCTGACGCTACGCTGGACCAAAAACTTGGCGTCTTCTGAGTTCCTAAGATGCTGACGCCCACCATTACGTATATCAACTGCCGTGCCAAACCGGGCCGAACCTAAGCTGTTGATTCGGCGAGAGTATTGTAGTCCTTCTGAGGGGAGGTTGCCGCAATCCATTGGTAAAAGGGGGGAGATTAGGTAAAAAGTGCCAGGGAGAGCCTCATCGGGGACGCTCCCCGCGTCCCAAGTGGTTACCCGCAGTGTTTCTCGTACTGCTCATAAATATATGGATCAGTCATGCCAGCGATGTAATCGCAAACCACCCGCGCCAATGGCTCCACTTGGGCTTTCTCGCGGTAGTTGCCGGGCAATTTCTCCGGGTGTGTCATCCACAGCTCGAACAGGTCCGTGATAATGCGCTCCGCTGCTTCTTTTTCCGGTTCCAGCGCCGGGGTGAAATACAGGTTGCGGTGCAGGAATTGTTTAGTCTGAAGCCGCTCGGCTTCGATCTCAGGTGACAATTCCGCTAGCCGACGAGGGCAAGCACGAACATCATCGAGCGACGGTGTATCGCGGGCGCCCTCGCCCGCGTCCTTTCGCCCCTGTGGGGCTTGGTCATTTTGGCCCGGCGACCCATGGCTCACGCCGCGGGCTTTATTCTCGCGCCGCTCCGCGGCTCCCGCACGGTTCATCGCTTGAACCTGCCCACGCGTTCTTTCGATCAAATCTCCGACCCATCGATCGAGCATGCGGCGGAGGACTTCATTGAATTGCAGCTTCTTTTGCGCATCGGGGTATCGTTGTTCGATTTCCGGGAACAACTGCGCGAACAGCGGCACGCCTTCAATGATCTGTTCGAGCGTAAGCAGCTTGGCCTCGTATCCGTCATCCAGATCGGCCGTGTTGTAGGCGAGTTCGTCGGTGATGTCGATCAACTGTGCTTCGAGCGGAGGTCGCTGGTCGAGCAGGTACTCTGCGAGTTCAGGAAATTCGCGCGCACTGTAGTCGCGCGAGTGCTTGATGATCCCTTCGCGCACTTCGAAGGTCAGATTCAGTCCTGGAAACGCGGCATAACGAAGCTCGAAATCCTCAACAATTCGCAATGCATGAAGGTTGTGATCGAAAGAGAATCCGTGCTTGGCCATGACGGCGTCGAGGGCCCGCTCGCCAGCATGCCCGAACGGAGGATGCCCGATGTCGTGGACCAGGGCCAAGGCCTCCACTAGGTAAACGTTGAGCCCCAGCTGTCCTGCAATCGTGCGGGAAATTTGTGCCACTTCCAGCGTATGGGTGAGGCGATTGCGAAAGTGATCGGAGTAACGACGCGTGAAGACTTGCGTCTTTGCCTCAAGCCGGCGAAAAGCGCGCGAATGAATTACGCGATCCCGATCGCGCTGAAAGTCATTGCGGTAAGGATGCGTCGGCTCAGGATAGCGGCGCCCGCGCGAGTGCTCCACCGCGTAGCTTGCGAGCATGTGTTGAGTGTAGCGAAAACAGCCCTCAGCAGTCAGTACGCAACATCAGAGCCCGCCATGCCGGTCTTGGTCGCGCATCTTCAGTCGCCACATTAATAGAGCAGGGGCTGATGGTTTCCTTAACTGCCGGCCGTAGCAACTGCGCACGGCAGAAAGTCAGAACGGATTTGTAAGCTTTCCGCGGATTCGCTCGCCGTAGGTGCGCCCGGACTGCAGGCGTTGCCCCGACTTGAGTTCGATCACGTACTGGCCGTGCGCGATCGACCACAGCTGCGCGATGCGCCGCAGGTTCACGATGTGCGATCGGTGAATGCGCAGGAAGTGGTCCGAATCGAGCACGGTCTCGATCGTGTTCATTGGCACATGCAGAAGGTGAGTCGTCGGCCCTGCGTGCAGGCGAATATAGTTCTGGAAGGCTTCGATCCAGTCCACCTCGTCGACCGGAACAAAAGTCGTACGCTCGCCGCATCGAACCGCGAACCGTTCGAGCTGCTTGGGCGGATTCGCGACTGCATTGAGCATCGTCAGCACTTGTTGTGTTGCGTCTTCGTGTGAGACACCTGTGAGCCTGTTGAGAGCTCGCTTGAAAGCGACCGCGAATCTCTCCTCGGTGACCGGCTTGAGCAGGTAATCGAGGGCGGCGATTTCGAATGCCCGGATCGCATACTGGTCGTGGGCGGTCACGAAGATCACCGGCGGCATGCGCTCAGCTCCAATGGTGTGGACAACAGCAAAGCCGTCCGTCCGCGGCATCTGCACGTCGAGAAACACCAAGTCCGGCTTCTGCTCGCGAATGAGGGCAGTCGCCTCTCGCCCGTTTCGCGCTTCAGAGACGGAATCAACTTGCGGCTGGCGGCCCAGCAGCAGCTTCAAGCCCTCACGTGCCAGCGGCTCGTCATCCACGACGAGAACTTTCAATTGCATGCTTCGCCCTCAGGTGCGACCGTCCGCATGGGCAGCGTGATCGTAACGCGCACGCCTCGCATTGCCGCTTGCTCGACCGTGAGACTTGCGTTGTCTCCATACAGGCGAACCAAGCGGTTCCTTGTGTTGGCCAGCCCGATGCCGGAGTGACCGGGAGCTGCGGACAGCAGCCCGGGACCGTCGTCTGACACCATGAGCGTCAGCGACCCATTGTTGCTGCTGGCCGCAACCTCAATCGTTACGGCTTCTTCGCTTTGGCCGAGTCCATGGCGCACGGCGTTCTCCACGATTGGCTGCAACACCATGTGCGGCACGAGTACCTCCGACAGCGCGGCCGTTGGCACGATGCGCACCTTCAGCCGGTCCTCGAAGCGCACCTGCTCGATCGCAAGATACAGTCGAAGGAACTCAAGTTCGCGCCACAGTGGAACTTCCTGCGCTTCCACGTCTTCGAGGGTGAGACGAAGCAGATCGCTGAGTTTCGCCACCATGGCCTCGGCCTGCGCAGTCTTCTGCTGCTGGATTAAGACTACGATGGCCCCAAGCGTGTTGAAGAGAAAGTGAGGCTGGAGCTGCATCTTGAGAGCGCTCAGTTGCGACGAAGCGAGTTGCTGCGCGAGTTCCGATGCCTGCACCTTCAGCTCGAATGTTTCCCGCTCGCGAAGTTTCGTCTGCTTCTGCGACCGGTACACGGCTTGCAGCACAATTACCGCCCAGTAGCGGATGACGCCACCCTGAATGCCCCACGAAAGGAAGATTTTGATTCCTGTGACAACGGAGGGCGGCGTCTTAGCCGGGTAAACGCCGATCAGCAATAAGATCGGTACTTCGATCACAGTTGCGAGAATCGAAAAAACCACGCTGAAGGGGAGATGCAATCCAGCGTAGGTGAATCGTCGTTCGATCGGCCAGCGACCGCCGAGCCACAGGACCGCTGGCGTGAGCGCTGCGCAGACGTACATTCCCGCCATCCAGCCCACGAAGACGTACTTCCAGGGAACGGCCCCGCCTCTGTAGAGCCGCGGCACCGCATCTTGAATGATGTAGAAGAGTCCGGCGACAGTCCAGCCGAGCCAGATCACTCCGACTAACCGAAGCCGCTGACGCGTCTGAGGCGACATCACCGCTTCATTCTGCCATGCGCGCGCCGTCGACCCTCGTTCTTTTGACCAAATGGCCCGTCGCAGTGACCAACGGCACTTGCTGCAGGTTCAGACCAGTTCGTCACCGTCTCAGGACAGTCCGTCAAAAACGCCTCTCGATCTTCTCACCTCGCGATTACGATCGGCGTCAAGCTGAACAAGAACTAAATACAAGAGGAAGAAGACGATGAGGAAATTGAGTGGGTTGAATGGATTTTTGCTGGTGATAATAGCTTTAATGCCTGCACCATTTGCGCAAGCAGGCGACAAGGACGCGAGCCAGGCGCCCGGGATTTTACCAAGTGGCTATAGCGATGCTGTCGATCGCGACGTCATGAAAGTTCGCGAGGCAACCGCAAAGTTCAAGACGACCGAGGCTGCCGAAGCAGCCGGATACAAGCGTGTCACCGATTGCGTGGAGTACAAGCCCCACGGCGCAATGGGTTACCACTTTCAGAACAATTCTCTGCTCGACACAACCCTCGACCTTGAGCATCCGGAAGTGCTGGTTTACGAGAAGATGCCCGACGGCAGCTTTCAATTGAATGGCGTCGAATTCCTCGTGCCCATCTCCGCCTGGAAATCACCCGAGCCGCCGCGCATTCTGGGCCAAGCCCTCACCAAAGCGGATTCCATCGGCTTCTGGTTTCTTCACGTCTGGACGTGGAAGCCGAGCCCGACCGGTCTGTTTGCGCCATGGAATCCCGACGTGAAGTGCGACGCCGCTGCATCGATGAATCACTAGATCGTCGTGCAGTCTTGTCTCTTCTGTTTTCTCGAGGGGAACGCGGCGGAGTTTTTGTCGTCAGGCGTTTCCCCGACTCTACGCAGCTTCGAGGGAGGTGACAGTGAGAAAAGCGAGATTGATGTTGCTTGTAAGCACGCCCTTGGCTATCTGCTTCGCGCTATGGGCGCAGACGGACGAACTCTCGTCATTTCCCAAGGAATTCCGCAAATGGGCACACGTGAAGAGTGTGTTGGTGGGCGCTCAGAGCAACGCATTCGCCACCGAAGGTGGGATTCATCACATTTACGCGAATGACAAGGCCCTCGAGGGTTACAACTCCGGAAAATTTCCGGACGGCTCAGTGATTGTCTACGACTTGCTCGAAACCAAGGAGGTTGCCGGCAACACTATCGAGGGCCCAACACGTCGCGTAGACGTCATGGTTAAGCAAAGCGAACGTTATCCCGTGACGGGAGGTTGGGAATTCATGAGTTTCTCCGGCAACGATCAGACCAATGGGAAGCTGAGCGCCGCCCGGCAAGCAACCTGCGCTGGCTGCCACGGTAACAGAAAAGACCACGATTCCGTCTTCAGCGAATTTCGCAAATGACGCGGCAGCGCTACTCGGCTCTAGGACTCGGTTTACCACCTCTCTTGGTCGTAATGCAACATTCGGAACTGCGAACATCTCATGAGACACATGTTGCGTTCTTACGTCCGCTTGATGATGAACACGGTCTTGTCGTCGATCATGTCTTCTTCCCCGTCCTGTCGCCGGCGCTCGTCTTCCTTTACCGCGTGTTCCAGTAACGCGTTGCAGATATCCCTGGCCGGCTGGCGATAGCAAGTGCGCATCACGGATTCCAGCGACTCGCGAGCTTGCGGATCGCTGCCGTCATAAACTCCGTCGGTATACAGCACGAGGATGTCGCCGGGGCTCATCAACGTGATCTCGGCGACATCGGAGGCGTCGAACTCTCTTTTCCGTAGATTAAGCGAGTAGTACTTCTTCCGGTCGGGATGGTCGGCTGGAATCTGCAAGCCGAGCGCCAGGAACTGCACCATGCGGCTCTCGTCGATGTTCATAAACTTGCAGTACTCCGCTGAGAACACGAGCGGCGGCGGATGTCCAAAATTTGCGAAGCGAAAATTGCCACCGGGCCGCACTTCGCCGTATAACATGGTCGCGATCTCACGCGCGTCTTCCTTTTCAGTCAATCCCAGCGCGTTGCGCGCGGTGACCGACTGCGCCAGCCTCAGGTTGAGATTTTCCAGAAGCTCGGGCGTGGCTTTGCCGTAGCGGTCCAACTCGGTGAGCATTAAGGCATGGAACGTGTCATGAACGGTGGATGCGATCTTCGCGGAAATAATTCCGTGCCCCTGTGCGTCAACCAGCAGGACGCCGGCGGTCGAAAACAGATCGCGCAGATCCACTGCTACGCGCTGCTCCTCGGTGCTCCTGGCGAACCGATATTCCGTCTCCATCTCCGGCCTGTAGCCCGCCTGCTTCTTCAGCCACTGCACGTGATCATCAACAGCATTACGCACCGGAGTGCCCGGCGCCAACGGTTCGAGAAACTCGCGTGATAGCCGCTCCGCCTGCTGTATGCGGGCGTCGATATCGTAGCGCTGCTGGAAGTTGATGTACTCAAAAAGGTCGCCGCCGACGGTTCCAGCAGGAATCGAATTGCCGAACATCTCGATGCCGGGAATATGCGGGATCGCGCCTTCGACGGGCATCAGGCGCTCGCGCAAGTATTCGTCGATACTCGTGCCTGTGTTGAAAGTGGTCATAGCGTTAGCGATGGATCTACAAAACGTTGGTTTTCCTCAGCTCTTGGCGCAGCTTTGGTTCGATTCAGCTAAAGGCTGAGAGCTAAAAGCTGGAAGTTCCCGAGCATCTAAGAATAGACTGAATCAAGGAAATTGTGAGCTTTGGGAGGCCCATCCTACTTGGATACTGTTCCATTGAGCTTCCTTATCAGAGGCGTCATCATCAGCGAAGCCGCCCTTCAGGCAGAGCGAAGGATCGCACGATGGGCATCCCAGCACACGAGATCCCTCGCCCGGCTGAAGAACGCCAGATGTGTGGGATGACGCCCCTCAGGAGAAGTAGTGCAAACTGAGACTCTACAACCAACGAACTCTTCCTGGAACTTTCGCACAGCGATGGTCCTCGCCGTGGCTGCCGATGCGGTCCAGATCTTCGTCATGCCTTTGTTTGCCGAAGGCGCACTCTCGCCCGCTGACGACCTGCTGGATATCGGCATAGCAATCATCCTGGTGCGATTGCTTGGGTGGCACTGGGAGTTCTTGCCCGCCTTTGCCGGAGAACTCATCCCTGGTGTTGACCTGGTTCCGTTCTGGACGTTGTCAGTGATGAACGTCTATCGCAAGTGGAAACTAGCCGCCGCAGAGGAAAAGCAAAAGGCGCGAGAAGACGAGGCACCGTTTATAGAAGGGGAATATAAGTCCCTGTAGTCGTTGAAGGCGATTTGGTTCGAACCAGGCCTGCTTTGCCATCTTCGCGTACTTTGGGGTTAAACACTGCGAATTCCACGCATGCTAGAAGAACACCTAACCGCAAAGATCGCAAAGTACGCAAAGAAGAACTGGACGATCCAGGAGCGTTCAATGAGCAGTTCGAATGTTCAATGAGCAGTTCGGACTCTTGGCTTCTGGAAAGCGCGGTAGGTTTCTGTTTAAGCTCTGGCGAGCTTACCAAGGGCTAGCGTTCCACCTCGCCCAACCCAAATTCCCCTGGCGTGGTTCGGCAGCAGACGCCGTAGCTCTGCCACAGCTTGAACCAGGGACTATTCGCCAACTTCGCATCGTGCCGCTGGTTGGCCGCCGAGACATCGCTGGGAGTAAGCGGACGTATGTCCGCCATATCGAAGATTCGCTCCAATTCCTCGATGTCGCCGATGGTTCGTTCGACGTCCATGCTGGGGTCAGTATAGACGAGGGCCCAAGTTCTGTCTGCTACTTCAAATGGCTGTTGATGGCTTTCGTCATCTTGAACATGTCGAGCTTCTTGGCGCCGAAAACGGGCTGCAGCTTCTCGTCGGCGATGATCTCGCGCTTGTTCTCAGGATTCTGAAGGTTATTTTTCTTGATATGGTCCCAAACTTTTTTGGTCACTTCGCTCCGCGGGAGCGGTTCTGAACCAACAATCTTCGCCAGGTGCTCTGAGGGTTGCATCGGCTTCATGAAGGCGCTGTTCGCCTTGCCTTTTCCAGCTGCTTTCGCCATTGTCTCTCCTTTGAAAACGCCTTAAATGGATGTTTCCCCGGCGAGCCGGGTTGGGAACCCAACAAACTTTCCGGATCTCAGGCCGCCATTCCTGCGCGGTCGAGTTCCTCAAATTCGCTCTTCGTGAGCTTCACGCCAGCAGCAGCAATGTTTTCTTCCACATGCTGCACGGACGAAGTACCCGGAATAGGCAGCATAGCAGGTGAGCGCTGCAGCAGCCACGCCAGCGCGACCTGCATCGGGGTCGCCTGATGCGCTTTCGCGGCCCGGTTTAGAGCTTCACCCGCGACTTTTCCCGCCCCGAGCGGGAACCAAGGGATGAACCCGATCCCGTTCTGCTCACAATAGTCGACAACGTTCTCCCACTCGCGATCGGCGAAGCTGTAACGGTTCTGGACCGACGCAATGGGCACGATCTTACGTGCTTTCTCTACGTGTTCGCGCGTGACGTTCGACAGCGCCACTAACCTGATCTTGCCTTCGCGCTGCAGCTCTGCCAAGGCCTGCACCGAATCCCTGAACGGAGTTGCCGGCGCGGGCGCGTGCAGCTGGTAAACGTCTATTCGATCGAGACGCAGCCGCTTGAGGCTTCCCTCAACCGCTTTGCGCAGGTGTTCTGGGGAAGCCTCGTGCGTCCACTGATTCGGCCCTGGCCGCAGCCACCCGCCTTTGGTCGCGATCACCAGATCCTTCGGATACGGATGGAGCGCCTCGGCAATCAACTCTTCGCTGACATCCGGGCCATAGGAGTCGGCAGTGTCGATGAAGTTGACACCCAACTCCACCGCGCGACGCAGGACAGCCAAAGCTTCCTTTTTGTTTTTGGGAGGTCCCCAGATTCCTTCGCCGGTAATACGCATGGCGCCAAATCCGAGGCGGTTGACGGTGAGTTCTCCCCCAAGCGTGAACGTGCCGCTCAGAGCTGCTGAGACAGGTTGCGCCTGCGTGCTCATTCAAATCCTCACTGTTCGAGATAGTACCGTTTGGATGATGCCACGGCTGCGTCCGTCACTTCAGGCTCGCAACCACAATCGAGCGGCCCTGTAAACCATGCATTTTACGGCATATAAACGAACATTGCTGACGCAACTCTTTCCTGCGACGAGGGTTTAGATGCTTAGAGCAGGTGAGACCTGCCCTTTTACGTACCTCGGGGCGCCACGTTGCCTCCGCGGAGGATTTATGAAGCGCCGGATTTTCACTTTTTTGCTTGCTCTCGCGCTGGTTCCCTCAGCCGCATTGATATCGAAAGCCCAGGATGAAGACGCCAGCGTCTCTGGCCCACCCCCTGGCCCGTCTGGTGAGGCTTCAGTCGACGACAATCGTCCTGATCCGCCGGCCCGCGCCGCCCGTTTGCAGTTTATGTCAGGATCGGTCTCCGTGCAGCCGCATGGAACTGATGACTGGGTTGCCGGCGCGCTGAACCGGCCATTGACGAACTCCGACAACATTTGGGCCGACAAGAATTCACGGGCTGAAATCAGCCTTGGCACAGGACTCGTTCGGATCGATTCCGAAAGCAGCCTCACCCTCACGAATGTCGACGAGAACACTGCCCAGTTACAGCTGCACCAAGGAGCAATGAACCTGCATGTGCGCCGGCTGTATGACGGTGAAACTTACGAGGTCGACACTCCTAATCAGGCATTCACAGTTTCCAAGCCCGGCGATTATCGATTTGATGTGGACTCTAACGCCGACACTACTGTGATCACAGTGTGGCGGGGCGAAGGTGAATCGACGGGCAGCGGTCCGGCGGTTCGCATTCGTGAAGGCCAGCAGGCACGCTTTGCAGATGGCACCAACACCGCCGACGCAGAACTTCATTCGGCTCCGTCTCCCGATCAGTTTGATGAGTGGGCGAGTTCCCGTGATGAGCGCTTCGACCACTCGGCTTCCTCAAAGTATGTTTCGCCGGACGTGGTTGGCTCCGATGATCTTGATGAGTACGGTACTTGGCGGGATGCCGACGAATACGGCGACGTGTGGGTTCCTAACGGCGTTGGCGCAGGCTGGGCCCCATATCGCGACGGTCACTGGATCTGGGTCGACCCGTGGGGATGGACCTGGGTTGATGACGAACCGTGGGGATACGCGCCGTTCCACTATGGCCGCTGGGTTTATTACGACAACTACTGGGGATGGGCCCCGGGACCAGTGTATGTGCGTCCTTACTATGCGCCCGCGTTGGTCGCGTGGTTTGGCGGACCTAGCTGGGGCGTGAGTGTCGGCTTCGGCGGTGGTTTTGGCGGATATGGTTGGTGCCCACTGGGATATGGTGAACCCTATGTTCCGTGGTATGGCGTGAGCCGCGGTTACTTCAACCGCGTGAACATTACGAACACGCACATCACCAACGTGAACATCACGAATATCTACAACAACACCTACATCAATAATCATCCGGGCCGCGGAGGACACGGTGGTGGTGGAACCGGCTATCCGCCAACCGGCGGCGGTGGTGGTGGTGGAACCGGTTATCCGCCAACCGGCGGCGGTGGTGGCGGCGGAGCTTATGGACCGCACAGCAACATCCGCTACGCGAACATGAAATCGCCAAACGGCTTTACCGCGGTTTCCAGGCAGACGTTGATGAATTCGCAGAATGTGGCGCGGAATGCGATCCGGGTTTCGCCAAACCAGATGAGCCGGATGACTCCGGTCCATTCGCTGGATATGAAGCCGACCATGACTACTCGGCTTGGAGGCAATGCGGGAATGAGAGCTGCAGCGCCTCCTCCACGCAGCTTCGCACGGCCAGTGGTTAGCCATGCTTCGATGGCAACGGCTGGGCGCGGCAGTGCAAGCGCAGGCTACGGGATCGGATCGCGACCGGCTGCGAATGGCGCAACTCAGCGGCCATCGATTGCAGCGGCTGGACGCGGTGGTGCAAGCGCAAATGCTGGCTACGGAATCGGCTCGCGTCCCGCATGGAACGGCGGAGCCCAGCGGGCAAATGGTCCGACGAATGCGCGTCCTGCTGCACCCATGAATAACGCGGGTGTGCAGAGACCGATGAGCAACAACGCCAGTGTGCAGCATCCGACCGAAGTGCCGAACCGTGGAGTTGCGTCGCCTGCTGCGAACAGCAACATGCGGAGCGCGGAACGCGGTCCAATGTCTCCGAATAGTGGAGCGTGGTCCCGCTCTGTTCCGCATCCACCGAGCGCAAGCGGCTTCGGCCGTGGAGCGAATAACGGTGCAACAGGGATCCAAAACAACCCGCGATCCAACGTCTCGCGCCCGACTGCGGGAATGAATGAGCGCGGCGGTTTTGGCGGACAGTCAGTCCCTCGGCCCTCGGGAGCAAGCTTGCCGGGCGCTGGAAACAATCGCTCCGAGCAATCGCGGCCTTCGCCTTCATACCAGGCGAACAACCGCGGATACGGGAACGGTTCGTACAACCGTCCACAGCCGAGCTACGGTTCGAATGGCGCGTACAATCGGCCGAGCGACAGCAGCCGTCCGGCTCCCAGCTACACTCGCCCGAGCCCAAGTTACAACCGTGAGACTCCGAGCTACAGTCGCCCAGCGCCGAACTATGGCGGCGGAAGCTATAGCCGTCCAACTCCGAGCTACAGCCGTCCAACTCCTAGCTATGGCGGCGGATCGTACAGCCGGCCGGCACCGAGCTACAACCGTGGATCTGTTGGCCGCTCGATGCCTTCGTATGGTGGCGGCTCCTATGGACGGTCAGCTCCGTCCTACAGTGGCGGAGGACGGTCGATGGGTTCTTACGGTGGCGGAGGTAGGGCGCCATCGTACAGCGGAGGTGGTCGTTCCGGCGGCTTCGGCGGCGGTGGAGGCCGTTCCTACGGTGGTGGGGGAGGGCATGCTTCCGCGCCGAGCGGCGGTGGACACAGCGGTGGAGGTGGCGGAGGTAGTCACGGCCATCGGTAAGCTGCAGATTTGAAACGCGCGCAAGATACGCCGCCCGGCTTCGGACGGCGTTTTCTTTTAGCGTCACACACGCGTTGTTCACCACGGAGACACTGAGGCACTGAGAAAAGGAGCTTTATGTCGCTTCACGGAGATGGACAGATTTCATCACCTTGGAAACCCGTGTTGATCCGCGTAAATCCGTGGAAAGTGAATTTGTTTTCTCCGTGACTCCGTGCCTCCGTGGTGAGAAATTCGTTCAGTGGCTCTCTTCCGCCGCAGGCGCCAAGGCGGATGTGTCCACCTTCATCGCAGCAGGCCGCGGAGGCAAATCCGGAGGAGGTTGGAATTTCCCAGGATCCTTTCCACCCAGCGCAGCGGTCATGAATTCAGTCCAGATCGGCAGTGCAGCGCGGGCTCCTGTTTCTTTTTCGCCCAGCGACTTCTTCTCGTCATAACCAACCCAAACTCCTGCTGTCAGGTTCGGCGAGAAGCCCACGAACCATGCGTCGGTGAAATCGTTGGTGGTGCCGGTCTTGCCACCGAGCGGGAGCTTTAAACTGGCTGCGGAAATTGCCGTTCCATGCTGCACCACTCCCTGCAGCATTGAGGTCATCAGCCGCGCAGTGCGCGCGCTGACTACGTCTTTCACGCCCGGGTAGTTTTCTTCCAGCATCCGCCCATCGTAGTCGGTCACTTTCGTGAGGTACCGCGGAACCAGCCGCACGCCATCATCTGGAAACACGCTGAATGCGGACGTCTGCTCAATCAACGTGACTTCCGCCGCGCCGAGAGCGACCGGCAAGTACGGCGGCAATGGCGAAGTAATCCCAAATTTACGTGCATAGTCTTCAACGGTTCGAATGCCCACTTTGTCCGCCAACTTCAAAGCGGGAATATTCCGTGACTGCGCTAATGCCCGCCGCAGGGTGATCAGGCCCTCGTATTTCTCATCGTAATTATGGGGCGAATATGGACCTGACGCCGTCTGGAACGTTACCGGTGCATCCAGGACGGTGTCGTCCGGTCGTGAACCCTGATCGATCGCAGCCGTATAGACATAAGGCTTGAATGACGAGCCTACTTGCCGCAATGCCTGCGTCGCACGATTGAATTTTGACAAGTTGAAGTCGCGTCCGCCCACCATGGCGCGGATATCACCGGTGGCGTTATCGATCGCCAAGAGGGCCCCCTGCACACCCGAGTCTTGCTCCAGGCTGACCTTTGCCTTTCCTCCTGGGTCGAACGCAAGGATCTTCACGTAAGCGACGTCACCCTGCTTGAGAATTTGTGGAATCTTCTCATGGGTCCATGCGACGTCCGGCGGCCCGAGGGTCGCGAGATAATTCCCGACCTTTAACGTTGCACTGCCCCACGGCCACACCGCCGTCACGAGAGCATGCGTGTAAGTGCCCACTTCCAGCGCCTCGTCCCAGTCGGGATGCTTGTAGCTGTTGAGAGTCTCGCCTTCCAGCAAAACGTTCTCGAGATGAGCTCTCCAGCCGTGCCGCCGTTCGTATGCTGCAAGGCCATCCAGAAGCGCACGGTTCGCGGCACTCTGCAGGTCCATGTCGAGGCTGGTGTAAGCTCGCAAACCACCTTCATGTACTTGATCAGTGCCGTATTTATTTTCAAGGTATCGCCGCACTTCCTCGACAAAATACGGCGCGAGCGAGTTCGGATCGTGCGCCAGATGCAATGCAAGGGGTGTATTTCGGGCTTCGGTCGCTTGTTGCGCCGTGATCTTTCCATCCTCAAGCATGGCGTTGATCACCAGGTTTCTCCGTTTCAACGCTGGACCGGGGTGATTGACCGGAGAATAGTTGCTCGGCGCCTTGGGCAGGCCGACGATCAATGCCGCTTCCGGCAGTGTGAGCTGCTTGGCGGCCTTGCTGAAATAAAATTCCGACGCCGCCTCGAACCCGTACACGCCGTGCCCGAGATAGATCTGGTTGCCGTAAAGCGTCAGGATCTGTTCTTTAGTGAAGCGCCGTTCAATCTGAGTCGCCAGCAGGATCTCCTGCACCTTGCGACGGAACGAGCGGTCCTGAGAAAGGAAAAGGTTGCGCGCGAGCTGCATAGTCAGGGTTGACGCGCCCTGCACCTTGCCGCCAGATTCGACGTCACGATACGCAGCGCCAATAATGCGCCAAATGTTCACGCCACCATGTCGGAAGAAATCTTTGTCTTCGGTTGAAACCAGGGCGTCGATCAGCACGGGAGGGAAGTCGCTATAGGTCGCGATCACGCGCCGCTGCAGTGCGAACGAGCCAATCACTCTGCCGTGAACATCGTAGAGTTCGGTAGTCGAGATGGGACGATAGTGCTCCAGTTGTTCAATCTGCGGAAGGTCGGTGGAGTAGACAAAAAGTAAGCCAGAGAACGATCCGATGAGCGCAGATAGAAGTATCAGCAGAGCAAAAACGAACCGGCGTACGGTCTTTTGGCGAGTCGGGGCGACCGCCTGTTCTTCTTCCAGGACTGCGTTCATGAAGGGAAATACCGCTTGCTGCTAGGATAGCAGCCCACCGAAAAGAACTAACCGCAAAGTACGCAAAGAACGCAAAGAAAAGGCCAGGAGCCTTCGAGCGATCGCGTTCTTCCGACCGACCAGGACGAAAAATCGAGGCAAGTACTACTGGAGATCGTTCTTCACGAGTTCACTGGAGCGGTTCCTTCGCGTACTTCGCGATCTTTGCGGTTCCAGGTTCGAAACCGTAAGCAGGGGAGAAGATCTCAAAGCTGAAGATCCTTGCCTAAAACAAAATCGCGTGCCGAAGCACGCGATTGGAGTTCCACCGAATTGACTTAGCTCTGCCGGTTCTTCAACACGTCGATTGCCTTCTGCAGTTGCTCATCCTTCTCCGGCGCTGCTTTCTTTTCGACGTCCGAGGGTTGCGCATTCTCGTCTTCGTCGGGAACCGGGGCATCGTCGCCGACGTCAGCCACGACGATGTTGGGCGTAACGGCTGAATCCTGAATGGCCTTGCCTTGAGGTGAGTAGTACTTCGCAATTGACAGGATGAGTGCGCCGCCGTCAGGCAATTCGATCAGCTTTTGCACCGAACCGTCGCCGAACGTTTTGTCGCCGACTACGTCACCGCGAGCATTCTCCAGAACCGCAGCGGCAACGATCTCCGCTGCTCCGGAAGTACCTTTGTTCACCAGCACCACTAGCGGAAGCGTAGTAATCGCCTTCGAAGGATCGGCGTTGTAGGCTTCGCGAGGATACTTTTGGCCTTGCAGATAGGTGATCGTCCCATGATTCAGGAACAGATTTGCTGTCGCGATACCTTCTGCCTCATCGCCTTCCGCGCAATCGCGCAGGTCGAGGATCAGCTTTTTTGCGCCTTCACGCTGTAACGCCTTTACCTTGCTGGCGACTTCCTGGGACTTGCCCTTCGTCAAAGCGTCAATCCGAACTTCCCCGATGTTGTCCTGCAGCATCTTGTCCTGGACGGCGGGAATGTTCACGATGTCACGCGTGACCACAACCTTCTGCGGCTCGGCCCGGCGTGCACGGACCACGGAAAGATTCACGTTGGACCCGGGCTCGCCCGAAAGCATACTGTGAATTTCGGCTAACGACATCTCGCGTGTCGACTTGCCTTCAATAGCTTCGAGGATGTCCGTGTCCTGTAGTCCAGCTTTATCGGCCGGGCTTCCCGGAATCACAGCGACCACCGAGGCGTAACCAAAACGCTTCGAGATTGCTGCCCCAATATCGCCCTTAGCGCCCGTCTTCCGGCTCTTGTACTCCTTGTACTGCTCGGCATTCAGATAGCTCGAGTTGGAGTCGAGCGACTCAAGCAGGCCGTGCAGTGCGCCATCAGTCACAGCGGGCAGGTTCGGCTCCTCCACATATTCGCCCCGCACTCGCGAGAGCACCTCGCTATAGACTTCCATCTGCTTGTAAGCGCCATCGTTGGAAGCACGGACGCCGGTGACGCCGCCGAGCAGCGTGAACAGCAAAACGCCTGCCGAGGCGACGAGAATAGTTGCTTTAATTTTGTTGGACATCGGACTCCAGGTTTGCGCGGCTACAGGCAGCCGGATAGTCGAATTATATCCGTTTTGATGCGAATCTCTGGAACTTCGGTGCATCGCCGGTAACCTGTTCTGCTTTGGTGTAAGATGACGGCTTTTGAGGTCTCCTATGGTCCGTTTCGCTCTCCTGTTGCTTGCCTTGCTCGTTCCCTCTGCTACCTACGCTCAAACTGATGAATGGAAACAGCTTTTCGACGGCAAAGACCTGACTGGCTGGAAACATGTCGGCCCGGGATACATGACGGTCGAAGACGGGCTGATTCAGACCCATGGCGGAATGGGACTGCTCTATTGGACGGGCGGCAAGCTGGGCGACTGTACCCTTCGGGTTGTCTTCAAGATGCGCGATAAGGACGACAACTCCGGTGTATTTATCCGAATTCCCATCGAGCCGCGCGAAGAGTGGATGCCCGTGCATTATGGGTACGAAGTCCAGATTCTGAACCATCCCGAGCCTTTTGGTGAGGACAATCGCCATTCAACCGGGATGTTGTATTCGCTCACCAAGCCGCTGGTTCCCGATATGGGCAAGCCGGGTCCTGAGTGGAACACCATGGAAATCACAATGGACGGACCACGGACGATCGTCGTCCTGAACGGAACCAAGGTGGTCGACTACAAAGAAGGAGATCCCGTTCCTGAGCGCAAGGAAAACTTCGAGCCACAGCGCGGGCCGCGTCCCAACGAAGGTTACATCGGCCTTCAAAACCACAGCGATAATGACATCGTGTTCTTCAAGGAAGTCGCGGTGAAAATGCTGAAGAAGTAAGTTTCAGGCGCTAGGCGTCAGGTTCAAAGGTTTCAAGGTTTCGAACGTTTCGAGGTTTCTCGGTCCGCAGTATTGAAACCTTCGAAACCTTCTGACCTTGAACCTTATTCCAAAATGTCTTCTTCTCCCGAGATACTCACTTTCGAAGCTGCTCGCCACCTGGTCGAGGAGCACGCCAAGACTTTGCGGCCGCGCGGGCGCGAGTTGCTCTCCCTCCTCGATGCTGTCGATCGGGTACTCGCTGAGCCAATACACGCCGACAGAAACATTCCGCCGTTTCCGCGAGCGACTCGTGATGGCTATGCGGTCAAAGCCGCGAATGTTCAGACAGTCCCCGCGCAGTTGAGAATCATCGGCGAAATGAAGGCTGGAAGTGCGATAGGCGAGCTTTCGCTCGGCACCGGCCAGGCAATCGCGATCATGACCGGCGCGCCTGTTCCCGAAGGTGCCGACGCGGTGCTCATGATTGAACACACGTCGCACAACGATGATCGCCTCGAGATCACGAAAAGTGTTTCGGAAGGCGAGAACATCGTGCCTGCGGGTGCAGAGGGCCGCAAGCGTGACTTGTTACTCCAGGCAGGAACACGGCTCGACTACGCCGCAATTGGCGTCGCAGCGGCAGTGGGACGTTCAAGAGTACTCGTTTACGAGAAGCCGAAAGTGGCCATACTTTCCACGGGAGATGAAGTCGTTGATATCGATGTTCCTCCCGCTCCTCATCAGATCCGAAATTCGAATTCCTACTCTCTTGCCGCCCAGGTTCACGCAGCCGGAGGCGAACCGGTGATCCTGCCTATTGCTCCCGACGAGCCCGCCCGGTTGCGCGAACTGCTCGCGGAGGCATTCGATTGCGATCTCCTCCTGATCGCGGGCGGCGTCTCCATGGGCAAATACGACCTGGTGGAGCAGGAACTCGCGGCACTGAAGGCCGAGTTCTTCTTCACCGGCGCTAAGATCCAGCCTGGCAAGCCCATCGTTTTCGGGCGCGTTCCGTGTGGGGCGGACGTTCCTGTCCGCCAAAACGGTGTGAACCACAAATACTTCTTCGGTCTCCCCGGAAACCCGGTTTCCACCATGGTGACCTTCGAAATCTTTGCCAAGGTCTGCATCCAGGCGCTCGCCGGACTCACTCCCGCGCCACTGCGTTTTATTCACGCAAAACTCAAAACTCGAGTCCAGACCAAAACGGGCTTAAAGCGCTTCCTGCCCGCGCAGCTCTCAGGCGAGTTCGAGAATGCGGAAGTCGAGCTCACGCGCTGGCAAGGTTCGGGCGATATTGCCTCGGTCGCACGGTCCAACTGCTACCTGGTAATTCCGCCCGATCGCGAACAGATCGAAGCCGGAGAATGGGTCCCGGTGCTGCTTCGGTAACAGGTTCGACGCACTCTCCACTGCTAAGATGAAGGTTCATCGTGGCCCGCAAGCTTTCCCACTACGACGATTCCGGTCGCGCCCGCATGGTGGATGTTTCCGCCAAGAATCGAACTGCGCGCCAGGCGGAGGCCAGCGCCTTTGTGGCCATGAGTTCTGATGTAATGCGATCGCTCGCGTCGAACCCAAAGGGGGACCCGCTGGAAACGGCGCGCTTGGCCGGGATCATGGCCGCCAAGAAAACTGCGGAACTGATACCTCTGTGTCATCCCCTGCCGCTGTCGCACGTTGATGTCGAATTGCGCGAGTGCGAGAATGGAATTGCGATCTCCTCGCGTGTCCGTACGACAGCAGAAACCGGGGTGGAAATGGAAGCCTTGGTTGCCGCCAGCGTTGCGGCCCTGACTGTCTACGACATGTGCAAAGCGGTCGACAAGGGTATCGAGATTCGCGAAGTGGTACTTCAGCGTAAGTCAGGTGGAAAGAGTGGCGACTACATTCGCAAGAAGTAGCTTTTCTGACGCCTGAAACCTGAAGCCTGTAACCTGATATGCATAGCGACGTCAAAGTTTTGTTAGTGGACGACAACCCGATGGTGCTGGCGATGTTGCGCGATGCCATCGCGCCTCTCGCGCGCGTGAGCACCGCCGGCGATGGCGCGGACGCTTTGCTTAAAGCCGTCGAAGACACTCCAGATCTCCTTGTCAGCGACTTCCGCATGCCGGGCATGGATGGTCGCCAGCTGGTCGACAAACTCCGCAGCCGCTCAACTACGTCAGGGATTTCCGTCATCCTGCTGGCAACGAAATCCGACATTTCGGAAAAGCTCTCCATTCAAGACCACACCGCTGACGACTATGTCGAAAAGCCATTCTTCCTTCGCGAAGCCACGCAGCGCATTAAGCGAATTATCGATCGCATTGCGCTCGAAAAGATGTCGAAGTCATCATCCGGCGACGGCATTGTGCGCGGCAGCCTCGCGCAAATGAACGTCATTGACCTGGTGCAATCCCTCGAGATGGGCCGCAAGAGCTGCCTGCTCACGCTGACCAAGGATGGTGATAAGTGCGAGATGTACTTCAGCGAAGGCCAGGTTCCGCACGCGACCTACGGTTCACTGAACGGTGATGCTGCCGTATTCAAGGTGCTGAAGTGGACTGGCGGGAATTTCCAGATCAATTTTGAGGGCAAGACCAAGCAGCAGACCACCACTCTGAACACCCAGGGCCTCCTCATGGAAGGCTTGCGCCTGCTCGATGAGGAGAAGCGCGACCAGGGTGGACAAACAGAGGAGGAAGATGACGTCCTCCTCGATTCCTGAGGCGTTCCGCGCCTCGGTTCTCACGGTGAGCGACTCGTGCGCGCGCGGCGAACGCAATGATCTCTCTGGCCCGGCGGTCGTCAAGGCGCTCCAGCAACATCACTTCGCGATCATCGAGACGCGAGTGGTCCCAGATGAGCACGCTGCAATCATGAAGGCAATCGTCGAGCTCTCTCGCAGGGCGCGGCTGGTGGTCACCACCGGAGGGACGGGAATTTCCACCCGCGATGTCACGCCGGAAGCAACTCGCACTGTTTGTGGACGCATGCTCGACGGCATTTCGGAACGCATGCGGCGTGAAGGGGAGAAAAAGACTCCGTTTGCAGTGCTCAGCCGCGGCGTTTGCGGAATATGCGCCGCATCCGTGGTGCTGAACCTTCCAGGAAGTCCGACGGGTGCGGTCGAGTCGCTGGAAGCAGTAATCGATGTGTTGCCGCATGCCATCCAAATTCTGGCGGGAAAAACGGAGCACATGACGAACTAGAGCTCACCACAAAGGCGCAGGGGGCAGAGAGAAGCCCAAAACCAAAACGGTAAGCTGCTAGGGGTTAAATCCTAGAGACATTGAATCAGTAAGACGCCCGGGATTCGCGGTGATCCAAATGTAGCTCACGGTGTGTCAGAGCCCTGCCATGATTCAATGATCCGATGATTCAATGATTCAATCTCTATGTCCCTGCACCCCTGTGGTGAATTGATTCTTAAATGAAGACCATCCAGCACATCCTGGCGAAATACACGGCGTTCCTCTGGGCCATTCTGCAGCCCTTGGGATCCTGGGGGGTATTCGCGATTGCCGCGCTGGATAGTGCCGCCGTGGGACTTCCCCTCGATGTGGTGGTAGGCGGCTACATCGCCCAAAATCACGCACGTCTTCTCCTGTACGTCCTAATGGCGGCATCCGGATCGTCGCTGGGCAGTCTCGTCATTTACGCAATCGGATACAAAGGAGGCGAAGAACTGCTTCGCAAGCGGGTTTCAGCAGAGCGCTTTGAAAAGCTTCATTCCGCGTTCGAGCGGCATCCGTTCTGGAGCCTGATGTTTCCGGCCATGCTTCCCCCACCTACGCCGTTTAAGATCTTTGCTCTTGGAGCGGCGGTCGCGGAGATGAGCATCAGTCATTTCCTCCTCGCGATATTCCTCGGCCGAACTGTACGTTTCCTGCTTCTCGGCATTCTGGTGGTGAGGTTCGGGCCGGGTGTCGTTCACACGCTGCGGATCTTCTTCAGCCACCACTTCCATTGGATATTGATCGCGGCGGTAGTAGCACTTGCGGCCTGGTTACTTTTGCGCAAATTGCGGCGACGTCGAAGCCAGACGGCCGTGGAGGTCGACAACGCGGCGGAAAGAGGAAAAACCTTCACCACAGAGGACATCGAGGTGCACAGAGGAACGCCACAGAGGAACACAGGACAGTAGTTAGACCATTTCACTGTGTACCCGACGGGGCAGCCTCCGCGACTGTCGACCGGATTTAAGAACAGAGCGCTTCAACGACAAAGCAAACAAGTAGCTTCCGCAAGGCAAATTCAACTGCAGCTCTTCCTCTGTGGCGTTCCTCTGTGCGCCGCTGCTTGCCCTGAGCGACTGAGCGTGCGAAGGAGTCGAATGGGTGTCCTCTGTGGTCGGGTCTTCTGTTTTGCGTTCACCCAAATCGCGCGCGATGTTCCTTCAGGATGCACAGATCCATGGCTACAAACATCCCGGCCTTGCGCGCTTTGGCAGCGGCGGCTTCGTTGATGACTTCTTCCTGCATCCAGACTGCAGGAATTTTGCGCTGGATAGCCTGGTCGACAATGGCCTCCACGTACTCCGACCGGCGGAAGATGTTCACAATGTCGATCTTCTCAGGCACATCCGGCAGGGATGGATATGCGGTCTCGCCCAGCGCCTCTGTAATCGTAGGATTCACCGGAATGATCTTGTATCCCTGCGCCTGCATGTACGCGGAAACGCCGTGGCTAGCGCGCCACGGATTGTTCGAGAGCCCAACCACGGCAATAGTCTTGGCCCGCGAGAGCAGCTCGCGGATGGGATCGAGTTCCTGATGGGCGGCCATTTGCCCCTATTTTAGCCACAAATCACTACCGAACTGTGCAACTAAGTACCTGCTCGAACGTTCTTATCTTGAGGTACGAACCCGCCAAATCACTGTCCATCTACACCGAAGGGGAGAACACATGCGAAAAAGGTTGATTGCAGTTCCGTTGGTCGCGCTTTCGTTGATCGCCGTTGCAGCCGTTGCGAGAATCCACGCCGCGAGGGCAGAGGCGGCCGCAACCGGACCTTCCGGCCTTGCTCTGACGATCTACAACCAGAACTTTGCGGTGGTGCGCCAACCCATCGATCTCAACTTGCAGGTCGGATCGAACCGAATCCAGTTTGCCGATACCACCGCGCACCTGGAGCCCGATTCCGTTATTCTCCGTGATCCGAGCGGGGTGCACAGCCTGCGCATCCTGGAGCAGAACTATCGCAATGATCCGGTCACTGAGGCGCGGCTGCTTGCAGCCTACGAGGGCAAGGATCTTGAATTCGAAGTCACCCGAGACGGCAAGCCCCAGATCATCAAGGCCAAGATCATCCGCAGCGGCTACGTGCCTCATTACAACGCGTTCCAACGCTATGGAGCGCAGTATCAGTACCAGCAAATGGCGGTCGCGAACTACGATTCCGGCAACGGCTCGCCAATCGTTGAAGTTGACGGGCAAATTCAGTTCGGTCTTCCCGGCAGGCCGATTTTTCCTAGTCTGATGAATGACTCGCTGCTGAAGCCGACCATCGACTGGCTGCTGCATTCCGACTCGGCGGGCAAGATTCCAGCTGAGCTGAGTTATGTCACCGGCGGAATGACCTGGGTTGCTGATTACAACGCTGTCGCGCCGGAAACCGGCGACACTCTCGACATCACCGGCTGGGTCACGATGGACAACCAGTCCGGGAAGATGTTTGACGAAGCGCAGATCAAGCTCATGGCAGGAGAGGTGAATAAACTGCAGCCGGGTAGCCCTTTATTGGCTTATCAGGTGAATGGTCTCGCGATGGAATCGCGTGACGCGGTGGGGCCGCCGCAGGTTCGCGAGCAAGCCTTCGACGAATACCACCTCTACACCCTGCCGCGCCCGGTCACCCTGCACGACCGCGAAACCAAGCAGGTCGAGTTCATTCGCGCCGCCAACGTCAAAGCGGATCGTATTTATGTGTATGACGGTGCCAAGTTTCCGCAGCAGTATCAGTACTGGGGGTACGAGCAAATTCGCAACAACCGCGAGTACGGTACCGAGATGAACACGGAAATTTGGGTGATGCAGGAAATCAAGAACTCCAAAGGTAACCACCTCGGCATGCCGATTCCCAAAGGGCGAGTACGTTTTTATCGTCGCGACTCTGACGGCGCCTTGGAGTTCATCGGCGAGAACGAGATCAGGCACACGCCGACCGATGAGACCCTGCGCATCTTTACGGGGAATGCTTTTGACATTGTTGGCGAACGGCGCCAGACGGATTACCGCATCGACACCAGCAAACGGATCATTGATGAAACGTTTGAGATCAAGCTTCGGAACCACAAGAAAGAGGCGGTCGAGGTGCGGGCGGTTGAACATCTGTATCGGTGTTTAAACTGGCAGATCATGCAGAAATCCGACGAATTTGTGAAGACGGACAGCCGTACGGCGGAGTTCCGTGTTCGTATTCCTGCTTCAGGAGAGAAGACCGTAACCTATACCGCGCACTACACGTGGTGATCAGGGCCGCGAAGAACTCACCGGTTACCGGGCTCGAGTTTCTGCTTGAACATGCGCAGCGCGAGTTTGCGGATTGTCTCGGAGACTTCCTTATTGCCGGAAAGGTTCTTGAGGTCAACCGTGAGCAGGTTCTTCATGAGTCCAAGAGCGACGTCCAGCGGAGTGCGGGGATTGAAAACCAGATTGCGGATCACGGCATAGTTCTTTGCGAAACGCCGTTTCATCGGAATGTAGCGCAACACGGCTTCGAGCACGTTTTTCTGGCTGGCAAACTTCTCCACCTCGCCGTCTGTAATTTTTGGCGAATCCAGCACTGCCAGGGCGACGATCTTGGTTCCGTCTCGGACGAGGATCGACCGTTCTTCTTTCGTGCCTTTCATGGCCAGTTGAATACGGCCTTTGATATCGAGCTTTGCAATCTTCTGGAGGACGCTGCCTCGCTGCTCGTTCTGAGGATCGACGTGTATTTTGTGAGGTGAAGGTTTATTGGTCAATGCAGGCTTGGCGGCTGTCGCGGCACCGGCCGGTGTCGCAATGGTTGTGACTGCAGCAGGAGCAGTTGGGGCTGACGCGGTTGTTGTCACTGCCGCGGGCTCCTCCGCGTGACCTTCGCTTTCGTAAATTCCGCCGATTGCCTGAAACGGCTTGTCACCTTCGGCGGCAATTTCCGCTGCATGCTCGGTGATGAAAGCCGCTACCGCCTTCTCAGTTTCCGGATCCGCTGGCTCTGCGGGTGCGCCAGTTGATGGTGCTGGTGACTCTCCTGGCTGCTGTGACGCAGGTGGGACCGAGGCTGCCTGTGCCTGTTCTGCCTCGACCTTCGGCTCAACGTAATCTGTTCCATTGATCAGCGCCTGCACTCGCGCCGATTGCACGCCGCTGAGATTATGGTTTCCACTAAGATCGTTTAAAACCTGCTTTGAGGCTCGCACCCGGGGGCTGGCGATCATCAGATCGATTAACTCACCTTTGAGGGTCACCGCGAGCTCCCCGAGCTTCGTCATTTGGACCGAAGGGTTCTCAAGCAGTAGGACGAACAGCGTGGATCGAATGTTCTTCGGAGATACCCAGTAATCGAGAATGTCTTTGGGCGTGTTTGGATTGGCAACGATCTCCTTCGCCGAGGACTCATCCCAACCCGCCAGCGTGAGCCGCGCCTGCTCGCCGAAAATCTTGTTGTGCTCGGCGACGTACACCAGGATTTCGAGCATCTCCTCTGTGGGGACGCGGAGCGCACCCCGGGCGGCAGACATCATCTGGTGCTGCGAAACTGCAGAGGCGCGAATTAGGTCCAGCATGCGAGCCATGGGCACACAACTCCTGACCTTACAGAATCGCGCATGGGTGCGCTGTGTTGCCAGCAATTTCGGTCTAGTAATGGTTACGGAAGATACGGGCGTGAGACTCCAGGTTTCAGGTTTCAGGTGTCAGAGGTCAGGCGCTAGGCCCTAGGCTTCATTGCCCTGGGCATCCCAAGCAGGAGGTTGGGCTCAGACTTCGTACCAAAAACAGACTTCTGTAGCCTAAAGCGTGAGCCTAAAACCTGAAACCTGAGTTACTCCTTGGAACCGTCCGCTGGAGCGCCGTCGCGTCGCATGCGCAAATAGGCGCGGATGAATGGCTGCAGGTCGCCATCGATGACGCGATCCACATCGCCGACCTCGGTCTTAGTGCGGTGGTCTTTGATGAGCCGGTACGGTTGCAGCACGTACGAACGGATCTGCGAGCCGAAGTCGATGTCGAGCTTGGAATCTTCAATCTTCTTTGTGGCCTCGCGCTTCTTCTCCATCTCAAATTCGTAGAGCTTGGAGCGCAGCATGCTCATAGCGCGATCCTTGTTCTTGTGCTGCGAGCGCTCGTTCTGGCAGGCGGCAACGAGGCCGGTCGGAATATGCGTAATACGCACGGCAGAGTCGGTTGTGTTCACGTGCTGGCCACCCTTGCCGCTGGAGCGATAGGTGTCGATACGAATGTCTTCTGGCCGGATCACGACTTCGATGGATTCGTCGATTTCCGGCGAAACGAAGACACTGGCGAATGACGTATGCCGCCGCTTGGCCTGGTCGAAAGGCGATATGCGCACCAGTCTATGCACGCCGATCTCGCTGGTGAGCAGACCGAACGCGTACTCGCCGTTCACTCCGAAAGTCGCCGATTTGATCCCAGCTTCTTCGCCGGGCTGGTAGTCATACAAAACCGTCTGGAATCCCTGGCGTTCGGCCCAACGCAGATACATGCGCATCAGCATCTCGGCCCAGTCCTGCGACTCGGTGCCGCCCGCGCCGGGATGGATCGTTACAATCGCATTACGCGGATCGTTCTCACCGGAGAGGAGCGTTTCGGTTTCCAGCTTCTCTACGCGCTGTTGCAAGTCCGTGATCTCACGCCGCAGGTCTGCTTCGACGTTCTCGCCTTCCTTGGCGAGATCGAAGTACGCGGAGATGTCTTCCGTGCGGCGGAGTAGGTCCGACTCAGTGGCGAGCATGTCCTCAAGCCGCTTCTTCTCACGCATGACTTGCTGCGAGCGCTGCGGATTTGACCACAAGTTCGGGTCGGAAGCTTGTTTCTCTATTTCGGCGAGTTGGGGACGGAGTTTGTCCGCGTCAAAGATACTCCCGGAGTTCGCGGACCTTCTGCTGCAAGCCTGAATATTCCTGTTCGAGTTCCTGAATCATGCTTTGCCTTTTCCGGGAGTAGATGAAATCGCGAGGGCGACTATGGAAATTATCGCACACACGTACGCCAGCCAGTCGCCGTGGCGCGTGTAGAACGTGGTGTCGTTCACCAATCCGTAATTCGTGACGAGGGACGTGCGCACTTTGCGCGGCACAGTCTGGGTGATGCGTCCGTAAGGATCGATGGCCGCCGTCACGCCGGTGTTGGTGTCGCGCAGCAACCAACGGTCGTTTTCGATAGCTCGCATGCGGGCTTGCTTGAGGTGCTGAGCATAGGCGCCGCTGTCGCCGTACCAACCGTCATTGGAAATATTCACGAGGACCTGCGCGCCTGATTTCGCGAACTGGCGAATCTCGTCCGGGAAAATGGATTCATAGCAGATGAAAATTCCGAGCTTCTCGTCGCCAGCTGGTAGTGGCAGGCGGGTTGTTCCCGCCGTGAAGTCGCCGACTTCCTTGGTCAGACCTCCGGCAAAGCCGAGCAGCTGTTTGAACGGCACATACTCGCCGAATGGAACCAGATGAGCCTTGTCGTAACGCGCGACCCACTCGCCGGAAGGACTCACAAGAGATGCCGAATTGAAAATTGTGGTCGCGTTCTGCGACGGCGACCCGTTCGACTCTGCCCCGACATTGCCCGCCACAACCCACGCATGGGACTCGGTCGCAAGCTGCGTGATCCCACGACGAAATTCAGGATCGCCGCTGTAGAACGGCGCCGGCGATTCGGGCCATACGATTAATCCGGGAGCGGGCGTACTCGACTGGCTGCGACTGATATTCGTCAGGTCTGTAAGAGTCTGCTCGAAGTACTGGCGCGTCCAATCAGAGTTGTCCAGGACAGGCACGTTCTCCTGCACCAGCACCGCGGAACGATCGGTGGGAAAGGCTGGGACCGGCATCCAGCGTGCAATCTGCAACACGAAGGCGGCGGCAAATGCCGCAAACAACAACGACGTGCGCCGGTTCCTCCGAATCAGCCACGCTGCCGCGAACGCGGTGTTCACAATCATGATCTCCAGGGAGATCCCACAAACGCCGGTTGCCCGCGCCAGGCGCACGAGGGGGATGTTGTCTGCCTGGGAAATACCCAGCAGGTCCCAGGGAAATCCGCTGATTCGTGTGCGCGCAAGCTCGAGCGCCACCCAGACGAATGGCGCCGCAAGCAAGGCGGCCCGCACTGACCTGCGCGCAACCAGGGCCGTAACCAGGCCGAAAACTCCGTGGTATAGGCCGAGATATAAACAGAAAAGCAGAAGCAGCCCGGCGGCACCGAGCGTCCCAATCCCGCCATACTGCTTCATCGTGTTGTAAACCCAGTAGCAATTGCCCGCGTACCAGAGGATGCCGCAAACGTAGCCGAGCAAAAATCCCTGTAGCGGCAAAGCCGGGAGCAGCTTGATGCTGCCTTCGAGCTGCAGTGGCCCCGGTCTGCGCGCGCGCAGGACGGCTACTAGCAGCGGCGCTACGGCTACCCAGCTGAGCACGTAAAGATTGGGTAGCGGAAAAACTACAACTTGCAGGATGGCTGAGAGAATCGCCAATGGCCACGCGCTTTTCTCGATCTCGAACATCGCTGGAGAAGAATACCAGGAGCGATGCGTTGTCCGTGTGGGTCGGATATTCTTGTCTGACACGAGTCAAACCGCTGAGCCCGCTTCAGCGGACTGCACCAACTCCGAGACGGTCAGCCGTAAATGCGACCAGATCGTCAGTGACATATTTCGGGGGAGCAATTCGGAATGCCGGAATGCCTCCAAACATTTCTACTTTCACTTCTTTCCAGAGGGGCGTGTCTTGATTCCCGTGCAGCACCACCGCATCCGCACGCTCAAGGTATTTCTGCGCTGACGATTTGAAATCCTCGGTCGCTGGATCGAGCACCGTAATGTACAGGTTGGGATCGACAAACTGCAAAATGCTGTTCGACTCGATGATCACGTTCTCCGTCTCGGCGATTTTGCGCTGAATCGCAGGTATCGCTTCATGCAATCGTCCCTGTTCCGTGCGCACCCAGAAGGCGCGTTTCGCGCCCGCCACCAGAAACCGAGACGAGTCTGATTTCCCCGACCGATCCTGTTCCTCTGTCACCGCCCAGCATCGGTCCACCGGTGCACAGTCGCAAGGCTCGCCGTTCAGCCAGCACCGGCCATGCCCGAACTGCGTGATCTTGAAAGCAGTCCAGTTGAACGCAGGCAGAGCGGCAATCAAGCCAGCTACTACGCTGGTCTTGCCAACATTTCGTGAGTGTCCACCGACAACTATGATCGCCATAACTCTCTGATGTCATTCCGAACCGCTTTAGCGGTGAGGAACCTGCTTTCAGCGCGGCTACAGCCCTGGCCTTGACCCTTCGGCACAGTTGAAGTCATACCCGCCTTGATCCCGAAACTATTCTCGTTTCCCCAACCGAGCCAGCGCCGCCAAACTCTTCAGGTACTCTCGCAAGGGCTTCGCCGGAGTTCCCCAGAACGCAACGCCCTTTCCTCTCAAAATCTTTTTCGGCAGAACGCCTGCTTGCCCCCCGAGCATCACCCCTTCTTGGATGCGAGCATGCTCGCCCACGCCCACTTGCCCGCCGATCACCGCGTTGTCTTCAACGACCACGCTGCCGGAAAAACCCACCTGCGCGGCAATGATCACGTTCTCACCGATCCGGCAGTTGTGCCCGATGTGCACCAGGTTATCGATCTTCGTCCCGCGGCCAATACGGGTGACCTCCAGCGCTCCGCGATCAATGGTCGTGTTGGCGCCGATCTCAACGTCGTCTTCAATTTCCAGTTTCCCGATCTGCGGAAAATTCTCATACCGTCCGCTCTCGGGATCGCGAACATAGCCGAAGCCATCGCTTCCCAGCACCGCCCCTGCGTGAATTGTCGCGCCATTTCCGATGCGCGTACCGGGATAGATGGTGACATTCGGATGGATCCTGCAATCGACGCCGATCTGGACGCCGCGACCGATCATGCATCCCGTGGCAATCCATGTCCTCTCTCCAATACGCGCACCCTCGCCGACAAATGTCCACGGGCCAATGGTGACGTCTTGGGCGACTGTAGCCGAGGGAAGCACAATCACGCTGGGATGAACACCGCGGGCACGATGTTGCGCGCTGTTGTGGGGAGCTGACGCAATCAGAGCTGCTGCGCGGGCGAACGCAAGTTTCGGATGTACAGCAATCAGGATGGGCTTCGTATTCGCGGCGATGCCAGCAGGTTTGTCCGAAATCACCGCGCCCGCTGCTGATTTCAGGGCTTCTACTAAGTGCTGCTGGTCTTCGACAAACACGAGATCGCCGGAAGACGCCCCAGCGATACTCGCAACGCCGGAAATCTCAACCTTCTCGTCCCCATTGACCCGTGCGCCAATGGCGCGCGCGATTTCCCCAACGCTTGGCATGGCACTTGTTTTATACGTTTGCAGGGAGAAAGAAAAGCACGCCATTTCGAAGCTTCCCAGAGCTTCTTCTCCACGGATTGACGCGGATGAACACCGATTTTGAGACCAACAACTTCAAATGCGTGTTTATCAGTGTGAATCCGTGGAAATGAATTGCGCTCCCCTACGGGCTTTGCGCAATGGTCTGCTTCGGAGCCACCAGTCGGCTGCGGAAGATGGTCCGGGAGACTGGTTCTTCACCCACCAGGTCCACGTTCACGACGTAATTCCCTGGCGACAGCGAATCACCAAACGGCAATTCCTGGTCCCGAGTGTTCTTCTTCAGGGGAAAATGTTGGTATCCGATCGCGGTCGCACGTCCAATGTCATTGACCGCCAGCACAACGAACGTGAGATCGAAATCGCGGCCTGTGGTGTTCGACACTTTCACCGAGCCATCAATGCGATTTCCGTTTACCTTCGATTTGTTGAGCCAGTCGGCCCTCAACGGGGGCTCAACGGCGAGCGTGAATTTCTTCGGCTGGCTGCGAGCACCGGTTCGGTCGGTCGCCTGAATAAGGAAATCGAGCTCACCCGCCTGATTCACGACGCCCATGATGTGTCCCGAGTCCTGCAGCTCTAACCCGCGTGGTAGTGACCCACTGACCGCCCGCCAATGGTACGGCTCCAGGCCTCCGTCAGCCTGAAATTGGAAGGTATACCGATTCCACAAAGTAGCGGCTGGAAGTTCTTTTGTTGCGATGGTGACTGTGGCCTGTGGATCCTGGGGGGACGCGCTCGCCATCACCGCGAGCAGGAGCAGAACGGCGAAGCCAACCCGCTCATACACAAATTGCCATCGTTCTGGCGGATGACTCATAGAAGGGCTTCAATCCAGCTTCAGCCCACGCAAATATTCGCGAAGGGGCCCGCCCAGATCTTCCCGCTTGAGCGCAAACTCGACCGTGGCTTTCAGGAAGCCGAGCTTATCGCCGGTATCATGGCGGCGGCCTTCATAGACATAGGCGTACATCTTTTCCTTCTTAAGCAGGCCGCGTAGACCATCAGTCAGTTGTAATTCCCCCCCCGCGCCAGTCCCCGTCTTTGTGAGTATGTCGAAAATCGCAGGCGTCAGAATGTACCTCCCGATGATCGCCAGGTTAGAGGGCGCGTCCTCGAACTTTGGCTTTTCTACCATGTTCAGGACTTCATAAAGTCTTCCGCCAAAGTGCCCTTCCACGGGCTTCACATCGAGGACGCCATAAGCCGAGATGGCCGCGCCTTCCACAATCTGTGTCGCAACTACCGAGCACTGCACCTGCTCGAACACGCGCATCATCTGCTTGAGAACCGGAGTCTCCGCATCAATCACGTCATCGGCAAGCAAAACGGCGAACGGTTCATTGCCGACCAGTTCGCGCGCCGTTAGCACGGCATGACCCAGCCCGAGCGCTTCTTTCTGGCGAACATAAGCCAGATGGATCATGTCGGAGATCTGCCGCACAACCTTCAGCAAGTCGGTCTTCTTTTTTTCTTCCAGAATTCTTTCCAGCTCGAAACTGGTATCGAAGTGGTCTTCAATCGCGGTCTTGCCGCGGCCAGTGACCATGATGATCTGGTCGCAACCGGCGGCCAGCGCCTCTTCTACGCCGTACTGGATGATGGGCTTATCGACCAGCGGAAGCATTTCCTTGGGCTGCGCCTTGGTGGCGGGAAGAAAACGCGTGCCCAATCCCGCAGCTGGAAATACCGCTTTGCAAACTTTCATGTCGCGAACTCGCTTTCTAGGTGCTCGACCCAGAACCCCTGAGCCGGCGAGGCAGAAAAACAGAAAACGTTGGATGCAGCTACGCCGGATGCACGCTGCCCCAACAAGCTAACACAGAAAAGCATTCATCGGACCTACTGGCCTCATCGGTCAGATGTCATTCCGAACTGCTTCAGCAGTGAGGAACCTGCTTTTCTGTGGGATGAAAGAAGATTCTTCTGGAGCGAGGACAGCAGATTGCTCGCCGTGACCCCGGCTCGGAATGACATCGCTGACGAGAGAGCTATTCGATCTGCACCAAGCCGCCCGCTTCGCTGCCGGTTGGTGCCGGCGCGGGCCGCTGCGGAGCACGCCAGAAGTCAAAAATCGAAACCTGATGCACGCACGAAACCGTGCAATGTGGTGCGCATGACTTCTCGGTCAGATACTCGCGGCGAATGTCGTCCATGGTGTACTTCTCTAGCGGGATCGCCGGAAAGCCGCGCTGCTGTGAGCAGTAGTGCACCAGCCCGTCTTCGCAGATGTACAGATAACGCGCGCCCGCACGGCAGCGCCACTGGTTCGGACGGCCCAGCGCGATATTGTCCTGGAAAGAATTGATTCTCGAAAAGCTGCGCTTCTCCAGATTCTTCATCTCGTGATAGATGCGGCGCTCTTCATCTCCCAAGGGCTGAAGCTGTCCGTCGCCATCGTGAATGATGCCGATCGTCGAGCTGAATCCCAACTCCATCGCGCGCTTTCCAATTACCAGAGCGTCGCCTGGATTGTGCACACCCCCGCCGACCACTGAATTGATGTTTACGTGGAAGGTGGCGTATTCCGCGAGCATCTGCAGCTTCTTGTCGAGCACCTTCAGGCTCTTCTTGGAGACATCGTCGGGGTTGACGTTGTCGATAGAAATCTGCAGCCATTCGAGGCCCGCGCGATTCAGCCGCTCAATGCGATCGGGAACCAGCAGGTAGCCGTTTGTGATCATCCCCGCCACTGCGCCATTCTGGCGAATACGACGAATGATCTGGTCGAGGTCCGGATGTAGCAGCGGCTCGCCCCCGCTGATAGTAATCACCGACGTGCCAAAGTTGCCCAGCTTGTCCACGCGCCGGAACATGACCTCGGTCGGCACGGGCTTGGAAACGTCGTCGTACTCATTGCAGTATTTGCAGGCGAGATTGCAGCGACGCATCGGGATGATGTGCGCGAGCAGCGGGTGCTGGGAAGAAAGAAATCCCCCAGCAATCTTGCCCCAGCCATGGATTCCGCGGGTAAGATCGGCCCAGTGGCGGCGCAATTTGGACGGCTTAGACGGCATACTGGATTTTGTTATTTAAACATAGATCGAGCCTAAGTGCATATTGCTCAACAGCGTATGGGGAATCTGGGCAGCGAACGGTGAAACCGCAACTTCATTCCCCGCATTTACACGGATAGACGCGGATTTCAAGACCGTTTCGATATTTGACAAGGTACGGTGCGGCTGTAAGCCGCACCCTTTCAAAAACACATTCTGCTCAAATAGCTTCTCCGCAGCCAATCCGAAGCAAATCAAGACACAGGGTCGGAGCGCTTATTTTGATCCGCGTTTATCCGCGTGAATCCGTGGAGAAGAAGTTCTTCTCTGTGTCCCTGTGGTGAAAAGGTTTTTACTTTCGAGCAGCAGCCGCGTCCAGCAGATCGAGGAAGGCGATCTTCTTCTCCGCCGGCAGGAAAGATGCCTCAAACGAATTCCGCGCCAGCTCGCGCAAATGCTCGTCGGTGAAGCCGAATTCCTTCTGCGCCAGCTCATATTCCTGATTGAGCGTCGAGCCGAACATCGCCGGATCATCGCTATTCAGCGTAATCATCAATCCTTGATCGAAGTAGCGCCGCACGGGATGATCCTGCAGCTTCGCACAGCAACCCGTCCGCAAGTTGCTGGTCAGGCAAATCTCTATCGGAATTTGCCGAGTGGACAGTTCTTCCATCAGCTCCCGGTCTTCAATCGCCGTCAGCCCATGTCCAATTCGCTCCGCGGCCAGGTTCAGTGCCCCCCAGATGGACTCCGGCCCGTCTGACTCCCCCGCATGTGCGGTCAAGCGCAAGCCGTGTTCCGCCGCGTAGGCGTACTGCTCGCGAAACAGCTCAGCAGGCCCTTTCTTCTCGTCACCGCCAATGCCGATGCCGACGACGTTTCGATCGCGGTATTTGACCGCAAGCTCGAATACTTTGCGCGCGGGCTCCGCACCGAACTGCCGCACTGCATCGAATATCCAAAGCAGCGAGACGCCAAAGTCGCGCTCGCCGCGTACTCGTCCGCTCTCCAGCCCTTCGAAGATCGCATCGAAATCCTGCTTTCGCCACAGGCACACCCCCGCCGAGACATAGACTTCCGCGTGCAGAATGTTCTGGGCCTTCAACTGCTCCATCAGACGATACGTGACGATTTCGTAATCTTCCGGTGTTTGCAGGTCCTCGGTGAGCGTTTTGAACGCCATGAGGAATCCGAGAAAGTCTTTGTACTGATATAAGGCCTGCGCTTCCGCCAGTGTGCCAGCCTTCCCGTGCCGCTGGCGGAGCTCCACCAGCGTCGCGGGTGTGACGGAGCCTTCCATATGAAGGTGCAACTCAGCCTTGGGCAACGCTTGGATGAAGCTGGATGGCATATTCCAGATTGTAGATGGATTGGAAAAACATTAACGGTCAACGGAGTGTGAAGGCGATTCTCCCCGGCTCGGGAGCAAGAACTCGTGAAAACAAAAACGACAGCCGAGTCGACTGTCGTTTCGTAGTTTGTTTCCCGTGATGGCGGCCGCTACTTCGTCTCCGCCTGCTCTTTGGCCAGCCGTACCTTCGCGGACTCCAACTTCTTTTGCACCTTCGCCAGCTCTTCTTGATCGACTTCCGGGGCCACCGTTTTGTTCCACTCGGCTACCGAGCGCTCCCAGTGCGCTGCCGCGAGTTTCAGACGGCCGGTTTTCTGATACAGGTCGCCGAGGTGCTCTTGCACAGTCGGGTCAGCACCCATCACATGTTGCGAAGCCTTCAATAAACTGTCTTCCGCGAGGTCGTACTTGCCGAGCTTGAAGTAGGCCCAACCAAGCGAGTCGAGGTAGGCGCCATTCGCCGGTTCCTGATCGACAGCTTTCTTTATCATGCCCAGCGCTTCGTCAAGGTTCTCGCCTCGATCGGCCATCATGTAGCCAAGATAGTTGAGGGCCGCAGCGTTTTCCGGAGCTTCCTTAATCAGCTTGCGGAAGAGTTCTTCGGCCTCGGCATACTTCTTTTGCCGCTCATCGCCCGACGCTCGGAGGAACATAATTTCCTGGCGATCTTCCGGCTTAGTGGAAAGCTGCTCCGCCTTGTCGAGCATGGCATCAGCATCGGACCAGCGTTTCAGGCGGCTGTACATCATCGCCAAACGAACGTAAATGTCGCGGTCGTCCGCATTGCCTTTCAGCATGGATTTCACCTGCTGAATGGCTTGGTCCGACTGACCCATGTCGGCAATCTGGCTCGCGTAAACGATCTTCAAGTCGCGATCATTGGGCAGCTTCTCGGTAGCTTCCTTGGCGACGTCGGTAGCTTTCTGCCAGTCCTTCGCTTCGCGGTAGGTGTCGATCAGCTCCTGATATCCGCGCTTAGCATTGTCGTCCCCCAGCGAAAGCATCTGCCGGAAAGTGTCGATCGCCTGCTGTTCCTGGTTGTTGTCGCGATAAACCGTGCCCAAGCGCTCGAGGAAGATGCTTCGATTGTCCTGCTCGTCGTTGCCAGTCTTGTTTTCGCCGGACTTCAATAGCGCCTGCAGTTGCTGAATGGCATCGTCATAGCGGCCTTGCGCCTGGTAGATCTCGGCGATGCCGTACGAAATCTGGTCCGAGTCTTTCACCATGGACTGCGCCTTCTTCAAGCTTTGCAGCGCCTGGTCGAGCTTGCCTTGGCGGCGATAGATCTCAGCAATGCGAACGTAAGTACGCGCGTCTTCAGGATTCGCGTCGGCGATGACTTGAAACTGCTGCAGTGCCTTCGCCGTCTGGCCGTCGTTCATCAGCGCTTCTGCCAGGCCGCGGATCGCGTCGAGGTTGTCACGGTCCAGCGCGATCGCATGCTGGTAGGCATCGATCGACTTCTTGTAATCCTTCTGCTGGTCGTAAGTGCCGCCCAGCATCAGGTAAAGCTTCGCGGAGCGGTTGGCCTCGGGAATGGTTGAAAGGGTGTCAGCCGCTTTGGCTGCGTCACCTTCTTCACTGTAGAACATCGCCAACGTGGCAACAGCCTCTTCAGAGTCAGGCGACAGCTTGATGGCCAGTTGCTCCTCGTCCTGGGCCTTCTTCATCTGGTTGTCGGCGTGGTACAACCGGCCCAACATGATGTGGTCGTCGACGCTCTTGGGATCGAGCTTGATGATCTCTTCGTACTGCTGAATCGCCAGCTTCAGAACGCTATCGGAGCCGTTGCCGCCCTGCATGTCGCCAAGCGAGCGCAAATAAATATGACCGAGCAGGCGGTGTGCTTCCAGGTTCTGAGGATCGCGCTTCAGTATGTCTTGGGCCTCGGAAACCGCGTCGCGAATCCGGCCAGTGCGGGCGTAAAGCTCGGCCAACCCGGAACTCAGGTATTCGGAAGTCGGGTCGGCTTCCAATGCTAACCGATACTCCTCAATGGCTTTGCTGACCAGGTCGCTGCGGCCGTAAGCAGCCATCTGCTCCTCGTAGGTGTGCGCCATGGTGAAGTGATAGTAGGCAGCAGCTTTATCCACCTTGGTGGGAGTATTCGACGCCGGCGTGGACGGGGTCGAAGTATTGGGCTTTGTCGAAGGCGATTGGGCAAAGACAAAGGTAGAGGACAGCAGAAGCGACGCTAAAAGCTTTTTCATGAATTTCTATGAACTCCCAAAACCGGCCACGAACTCCCAAGGCCTGAGCGATTGGATGCTCAACCGCAGCGAGCGGGTGCTTGGGGTATTTTACGCCTGCAGTGGGGGGAGAAGGAAAGGAGGAAGGAGGTTACCAACGGGTGATCTGAAGGTCGCGGGTAGTGGCACGGGCGTCCGCATTTCACCACAGGGGCACAGAAACTAAAGAAGGCGACTGCATAGCCGTGGATGAACGCGGATCAACACGGATTCTGAAACTTGCGATTTCCTTGGTTCGTTCTCGCGCGCGCTTTTATCCGCGTATATCGGCGTTAATCGGTGGAAAAGAAGTGCTTTGTGTTTCCCCTGTGCCGCGGTGAACCGGGTTTCAATGTCTAAAGTGCCGCACGCCCGTAAACACCATGGCCAAGCCCAACCTGTCCGCTGCTTCAACCGAATCCTGATCACGCACGGAGCCGCCGGGCTGGATGATCGCAGTCGCTCCTGCTTTCGCAATTTCCTCCACGTTGTCAGAAAACGGGAAAAAGGCGTCAGAAGCCGCAACTGTGCCCTTCAGCGGCAGCACTGCTTTGTTCGCGCCGATCCTGCAAGATTCCACACGGCTCATCTGCCCGGCGCCCACACCGACAGTCTGTCCTTCGCGCGCATACACGATCGCATTGGACTTGACGTGCTTGACGACCTTCCAAGCGAAGAGCAGGGCACGAACTTCTTCCGCACTCGGAGCGCGCTTGGTGACCACCTTCAGATCTGATTCGTTCAGCTTGTGGACGTCCGAATCCTGCACCAGCATTCCGCCTGATACGTTCTTCATCACCCACTTCTGTGGGTGATCTTTGATCTCGACTAAACGCAAATTCTTCTTCGAAGCAAGCTTTTCAATAGCGCCATTTTCGAAGGCCGGCGCGCCAATCACTTCGAGGAACAACTTCGCCATCTCTTCCGCAGCAGCGGCGTCGAGTGGACGGTTCACCGCAATCACGCCTCCGAACGCCGACACCGGATCGCATTCCAGTGCTTTCTTGTAGGCTTCTGCCAAAGATTTGCCGGTTGCGGTGCCGCAAGGATTGGTGTGCTTGATGATTGCGCATACCGGCTCTTCGAATTCCTGGGCCAGGTCCCAAGCGGCTTGCAGGTCAACAATGTTGTTGTAAGAAAGCTCTTTTCCCTGAACCTGCCGCCCGTTCGCCACGCCTGTGCCGGAGCCATCCGAGTACATCGCGGCTTTCTGGTGCGGGTTTTCGCCATAGCGAAGATCGCCGAGCTTCGTAAACGACAGCCGCAGGGTATCCGGGAATCCGCCGCCTTGCTGCAGGTGGAAGTTTCCGTTGGACGTGACTCGCTCCAACGTCGAAGCAATGGCTGAATCGTAGGCCGCAGTGGTTGCAAACGCCTTCTGCGCCAGGCGCCACTTGGTTTCCGAAGAAAGCGTTCCTCCGGACCGGGCCATCTCGTCTGCGATCGTGTTGTAGTCGGAAGGCGAGGTGACAACAGCCACGTCGTTGAAGTTCTTTGCCGCCGAGCGAATCATCGACGGGCCGCCAATGTCAATGTTCTCGATCAACTCTTCGAAATGGACGCCCTGCTTGGCCGCGGTCTTCTCGAACGCATAGAGGTTCACCACGACCATGTCGATGGGCTGAATGCCATGCTCCGCGACGGCAGCGCGGTGGGATGCGTCTTCGCGGCGATGCAAAATTCCGCCGTGCACTTTGGGGTGCAGCGTCTTCACCCGGCCATCGAGCATTTCGGGAAAGCCAGTGATCTCGGAGATGTCCTTCACCGCGACTCCAGAATCGCGCAGCAGCTTGGCAGTACCGCCCGTGGAAATAAGCTCCACGCCCATGCCCGCGAGCTTCTTAGCGAAATCGGCCAGGCCAGTCTTGTCGGTAACACTGAGAATTGCGCGTTGAATCTTATGGGACATGATTGCCTCGCAGGATCGCCTGAGATGATTGCGCTGGAAGGTTCAGCAGGAAATTTTACAGCAGATGAGAGAAGCTTGTTCACCACAGCGGCGCAGAGACACAGGCATACGAAATCCTTTTCCGCGGATGAACACGCATACACGCGGATGAAAACGAAACACGCACAGAAGAATTGCGGGTATTTTTCAGAATCCGGGTAGATCCGCGTTCATCCGCGGAAGGAAGTCGAATTTCTCTGTACCTCGGTGGTGAGGTTCTAGGTTTTACACCGTGGCTTTCGCCCGCAGCTTCACCTTGCCGTCCTGCACTTCGACGGCGTACTCGACCTTCTCGCACTTGTGCTGCTTGCGGATTTCCTGCGTCTTCTTTTGGACGAACGATTTGAAACTGTCCAGCGACCCGCTGACGCTCTCGCCATTCTTCTTCTTTGCGTCGGACAGCGCCTGATAGAGCTTTTCGACTTTTTCAGCTTCGGTTTTGGCGTCGCTGCACTGCACCACGAACGGCTGGTCCTCGTGATGGCCTACGCCAAACACCTTGTGTTTCTGCTCGTGCTCCTCCTCACGGACACCTTGCACTGAGAGCAGCGCATCCTGCGGGCGTCGGTAACCTTCCTCGCGAATGCGAGACTTCTTGCGCCACAAGTCGCTGTAGATCGCGTAGCGCTGGGCCATTTCGTTGTAACGGAAACGTTGCGAAAAGCTGAGGCGGCTCCCGTCGGAAAACTTGCGCATCAGTGTGACCACTTTCCACTCCAGGTCGGAAGGCGGCTTCTTTTGTGGATTGTTGAAAAAGACCTCGTACTCAATCTTGAGCCGCCGCAGGTGCGACTCCATTAAATTCAGTTCTTCGTCAACGGTCATGCTTCTCCCCCAAGCCGCGCACGACGCAGCATTCCCTGCTAAGAGTCTAGGCGACGGTTGGCCCGCGAGCGAGGTGACCGCGGGACACGAGGGGGAGTGAACTAAAGTAAGCCATCAGCCATCAGTCGTCAGTTGCAGCTGGCGGACCCTTCGCAGGTTGGGACCTGCTCCCGTGAGCCGCGAAGCGGCGGAAGAATAAAGCCCGGGGCGTGAGCCCCGGGTGGAAATGAGAAAAGAGCAAGCTCCGCAGAAGCCGAAGAACAGTTCTCCCAGAGTTTCGCAAGTCCACAGTTACCAGGAATTTGCGTCAGCCCGGGGAGCTTCACACTGGGGACGAGGCGATACGTAGGGCCTTCGACGGCTAAAGCCGCCTCAGGATGACATTGTTTGTTGTTGGATGTCCTGAAGCCTGACGCCTGAAGCCTGACGCCTACTTCATCGCCATCTTTTTGATCATGGCAATGACCAGCTTGCGGTCGCTGTCATTCAAATTGGAAGAGTAGCGGCGAATCTGGCTCAGGAAGCGGAGTTCGTCGTCCGACAGTTGCGGCAGCGCTTTCGAGCCATTGCTGTTGCCCGGCTCGGAAAAGAAGTGCGAGAGCGGCAACTCCATGGCACCGGCGATTTTCGACAGCGTGTCGAGCGATGGAACCGTGTGTCCGTTTTCTACCCGTGAAAGGTAGCAGCGCAGCAGCCCCGTGCGCTTCTCGATGTCGCCTTGCGACATCCCTTTTTGCAATCTGAAATTTCGGATTGTGTCACCGATGTTCATGCAGTCCATGCGAGGAGTTGTTTTTTGCGAAGGAGTCAGGCTGCATAGTAACCAGAGTAGTACCTGTTGGCAAGCGAAAAATTATGATACTCGCAACAGCGACGCGCTCACTCGGGAATTTCCCTTAGAGCTGCGTGAAAAAAGTTTCTTTTGATCGAAATTATTTCTTCAAGGTACTTTCCAGAAACGCGATCGTCTTGTTCCACGCGTCCTGCGCGTCGGCTTCGCGATATCCACCTTTGTTGTTGGGATTCTCGAACGCATGGCCTGCGTCAGGGTAGATGGTGACATCGATCTTCTTACCCAGAGCTTTCATCTGCTGCTCGAATTTATGAACATCGTCGGGAGTGATGCCGCGGTCTTGCCCGCCAAATAGCCCGAGAATGGGAGCATTGATCTGCTTCAACGCAGCCGGATCGGTCGCGAGATGGCCGTAATTGATCACGTCTGCGGCGAGCGTTGGCTCTTGTAGCGCCACATCAAGCGCATAGCCTCCGCCCATGCACCAGCCAATCGCGCCGATTTTGTTCTTCTTCACATTCGACATGGATTGCAAATAACTGAAAGCGGCCGCGAGGTCGCGCTTGGCGCGATCCTCGGGAACGCCGCGCATGATCTCGTGCGCTTCTTCCTGCGTTGTCGCGACTTTCCCGCGATAGAGATCCACGGCGAGCGTCACATATCCTTGGTCGGCGAGTTTCGATGCCTGTTCTTTGACCCAGTCGTTCAATCCCCACCACTCGTGGATCACGATGAGCGCTGGGAATGGCCCTTTGCCCTCGGGCGTGTATACCACGCCTTTGACGGTTTCATCGCCACTCTTGTAGGTGACATCTTTCGAAATTGCGGCAAATGCGGACGCGCAAAGCGTTAAGAGCAACACGACCAGAATGGATTTCATTGTGACCTCACCAAAAGCGATTTACCGCCGAGCCCGCCGAGTTCGAAGAGAAGAACGAAGTCGAAATAAATGGGCGCATTTCTCTCTGGCTTTGTTTGCTCTGCGTACTCTGCATTCCCGGCGGTTTAATGGTTTACAGGATTAATTCCATGTACAACGCGCCTGCAATCGGATTCTCCCGGTAGGGCGCGATTTCCCGAAAGCCCAGCTTCCGGTAGAGCGCAACCGCGTCGCGCATTACCGGCTCGACCGTGTCCAAGCGCAATCGTTTGTAGCCTATTTCACGGGCGTCTGCAACTACTCGTTCAGCAAGAACTCTGCCCAGGCCTTTGCCGCGAAACTGCGGACGAACATAGAGCCGCTTCATCTCGCAGATTTCGGTTTCAAGCTTATGGAGGGCGACACAGCCAGCGAGCTGAGAACCGTGAGCGGCAAGGAGTAAACGTCCGTCAGGCGGTGCATACTCGCCGGGCAGTTCCGCCAATTCTTTCTCGAAGCTCTGGAAGCAAAGACTAAAGTTGAGCGAACTTGCGTATTCGAGAAACAACTCGCGGAGCGCGGTGATTTGCTGGGGTGATGCCGCTTGCTGAAGATCAAAGCCTTCAACTGCCGAGCTCGCAGAGTTCGCCGAGAAAAAGAATACGGCGTCACCCTGGTTTTGCATACTCATTGTTTTTCTCTGCGTGCTGTGCGATCTCTGTGGTAAATGTGTTTGCTCTAGCCCATCAGCATCCCGCCGTTCACGTTCAGCACATGACCGGTGATGTAACTTGCTTCGTCGGACGCCAGGAACGCCACGCAATGCGCGACTTCTTCCGGGGTTCCCACCCGACCGAGAGGAATCATCTTCAGCGCGCTCTGCTTTAAATCGTCGGACAGCACCGACGTCATCGCCGTTTCAATGAACCCGGGCGCCACCGCATTGCAAGTGATATTGCGCGAACCAAGTTCCCGTGCGATTGCCATGGTCAATCCGATCAAGCCCGCTTTGGATGCAGCGTAATTTGCTTGTCCGGCCTGTCCCATCTGGCCGAAGACGGAGGTCACATTGATGATGCGGCCCCAGCGCTGCTTGAGCATGGGGCTGATCACCTGCTGCGTGCATAAATAAGCAGAGGTCAGATTTGTATTGAGCACTGCATCCCAGTCGGCGCGCTTCATGCGCATGACGAGCTGATCGCGGGCGATGCCGGCGTTGTTGACGAGGATATCGATCTTGCCGAAATCGGCGATCAGCGCTTTGAACACTGCCTTGATCTGGTCCTCGTTCTCGATGTCGGCGGGAGTCACGCGCGCCCGGACGGGGGCGGCTGGGCCTCCACCAATCTCCGCAGCGACTTCTTCCAGTTTTTGCTGATTGCGCGCGACCAGCGCTACGCTCGCGCCCCGTTTTGCTAGTTCGAGCGCGCACGCGCGTCCAATCCCCTGCGATGCGCCTGTAACTACGGCGACTCGTCCATTAAGGTTCATGTTGTCTATGTGTTTCTTCGCGTACTTTGCGCCCTTTTGCGGTGAATAGTTTCAAAACTCCTGAACCGCAAAGTTCGCGAAGATCGCAAAGGTTATCCCCTGTAGGCTGAAATTATAACTGGACGGGAGCGGCGAGGTTGTCCTCGCGCGTCTGTTTGATTTCTTCACGGAACAGGTAGCGCAGCAGCGGGGGCGCGATCACGGTAGTGACCGCGGTCATGATCACGACGATGGCATAAGTCGGCTGAGTAACAATCCCAGACTGCAACCCCACCAATGCCACGATCAGTGCGACTTCTCCGCGCGGCATCATGCCGGTGCCCACCTGCAGGACCGCGCGCCAGCCCTGCCCAACCATGGGCAATCCACAGCCGATCACTTTCGAAAGCACAGCGAGGACAGAAATAATGGCGGCTGCAACCAGGATTTGCCGATTGATCACCATGAAGTTCAGTCGCGCGCCAATCGCGAAAAAGAAAAATGGCGCCAGGAATTCGGTGATGCCAGCAACACGCGGGAAAAGGTTCCATCGCGGGGCGTAATCGGCGAATACCAATCCCGCAAAGAATGCGCCGATAATCGCCGCCATGCCGATCTTGACCGCCAGCCACGAGAGCAACAGGCAGATGGCAAGAGCAACGACAAGAGACGCATTCTGCATCGACAGGTGCTCGACGCCGCCTTCCATGCGATGAACGATGCGCGGCGCAACAAACATCATGAATAACGCGAAGCCGGCCGCTTCACCGATCAGCACGCCCATATGGAGCCAGTTGATTCCCCCGGATGCGAGCCCGCCGACGAGGGCCAGCATGATCATTCCAAGGATGTCGTCGAATACTGCCGCGCCCAGAATGATTTTTGCGGTTTCAGTCGCGAGCAAATGCATGTCAGCAAAAATGCGCGCGGTGATTCCTACGCTGGTTGCTACCATGGCGGCGCCGACAAATACCGACTCGCTGCTGGCTGTGCCGGTAAGCTTCATGTAGGCGAACCCCAGCAGGAAAGGGACTATGACGCCCGCGACAGCAACGCTGATCGACTTACCGCCAATGCGGATGAGCTCTCCAGGGCTTGTTTCAAGGCCAGCGCTGAACAGCACGAAAATGGCTCCCAGGTCCGCGACAGAGTGGATGATGTCCGTGGTGGGGATCCAGTTCAGCGCGTAGGGACCGAGCACTGCTCCGGCCAAGATCTCACCCAGCACCGAAGGCAGACTGACGCGCTCAAACACCTCTCCCACCGCCTTCGCCGAAACGAAGATTGCGAATAATTCGAGGAGCAGCTGTTCGGGGCCGGTGACTATCGCCGTGGCCATTCTTTTTGGAGCATATGAGAAGGCAGGGCTGCGCGCAATAAAACTCGTGAGCTGGATTTTGTGCGGCAGCGAAGAATCAAAGCTGCTTGTCAAGCCTTTTTTAGAGGCCAGATCAGCACGTCGAGCGTCTTGGAGAAATGCAATAACGGTATAGCAGAAGGAAGCGTCACTCCAGCAGCAGCAGCCATGGTGTTGCTCTGGATCTCCGCTTCGGCATCCTGCAGGGGCCACTGTGGATGATGAATTTCGGAGCGGTAGACACTCCCGCCGGAGACGGTGTAAAGACAGTACCGCTCGCTGAGCCAGTGTTCCAGAGAACCTGGTGCTCGCAATTGAACCGGGCCGCATGGACGATAATGTCCGCGAAATTCTGCGGGAGAACTGGCCCTCGATGACGTGTATTCGATCCAACCTTCATGATCTCTGACGTGCATTTTCGCGAAGAAGTACGGGAGCTTATAGAAAGTGCGTGCTCCCCAGACGGCCAACCGGTTCGCTGCGTCCAAGCTGAAAAAGTAAACTCCGGGCTTGCCGCCGTAGGTCACGTAAGTGCGGACATTCAGCTCCGGCAGGGCTGAAGTGCCAGGGATCGGAGGCATGAAGCGGCCGCGAATTCCGGACATGTGAAATGGCGCGACCGCGACCCAGCACTGGCCGTCGTAGCTATCGAGCGGAAGTTCTGATGGAACCAGTGCGCGTAGTCGCTCCCGCGGAACCGTCCAATGCGCGAAAAGCAGATCGTTCCAGGTCTGCTGCATAATCCACGGTCCGGAAGGCAGTGGCCAGGGGCGGTGCGCAACGTGCTTGAGTGCCGGATGCAAATGAGTGGCTAGTGACTAGTGGCTAGTCAGCTTGATTCTACTTACGTTGCGGATGCTTGATGGGGAACTATTCCTGGCGGACTTGTCCATAGTTCAGCACGCTGACGATGATCACTCCTCCAACAATATTGCCGAGAGTTGCCGGTGCCAGCCAGTGCAGATACTGGCCCGCCGAAACTGCGTGTGCCATGGCGGCGGATAGAATTTCGCAACTGGTCACAATGCAGTGCGCGAAGTGGCCGATGCCTACGAGAAACGTGAGCAGCCAGATCATTGCCACTTGGCCGATCGTCCAGTGACTTGCTGTCACCATCCACGCCACCAGCGCAATCAGCCATCCGCCAACTACTCCGCTCCAGAAGAAATGAGAGAAAGTGCCTTGGGCGGCGGCAAACCCCAACCCCACCAGCTTTGCCGAAATTTCCGGCTTCAACGCCAGCGTGTGGATCACTAATGCCGCGAACACTAGCGCGCCGGCAACGTTGGAAACAAACACAACTCCCCACAAGCGCAAAGTTGAGAGAACGTGTTTCCGCTCATCCAGCACCAGCACCACGGGATAGAGGGTGTTCTCCGTGAAGAGCTGCTGCCGTCCTATGATGACAGCGATGAATCCGACCGGGTAGATGCAATAGGCGAGAAGCTGCTGCCACCCGCCTTCGCCGAGCGTCGCCAGCACCGAAGCTACGCCGATTCCGGTGAGGCCTAGGGTGATTCCACCCGCGAAGCCAGACACTGCGAGGCTTCTTGAGGATCGCTTCAGCTCTGATCGCGCATTATCCGTGGCTGCGTCGAAAATCTCATGCGCGGTGAGTCGCTGGGTTTCTACTGCCGTCTCTACTTTCTGAGGCATTGATCTTCGATTCATTCAACAAATCTCAGGTTTTATGGTCGTCAGCCATCAGCCCCTCAGCCTGCAGTCGACACCGGACAGGCAAGGTCCAACAGCCCGAAGCCTGAACCTTGACGCGTGAAACCTGAAACCTGTTCCTTCAATCCCCTACCTTTAGAATGAAATCGTGAGCACCACGGCCACTCCCGCTCAGGCTCCAGTCGACAAGCCCTGGCGCAAGTTCAGCGTTCGCGAGCGGATTTTGCTGTGGCTGATCACCTGGACGGCCTACATCATCATTCGCCTGCTGGGACCGACCATTCGCTTCGCGGTCTCCTGGGAAGACGCTACGCCGAAGAGTCTTGCCGAACGTCCTTACGTCTATTCCTTCTGGCACAACTGCATGATTGCCGCCATGTACTGGTGTCGCGATCTGCAGGTTCGCGTCATGAGCAGCGACAGCTTCGACGGCGAGTACACCGGCCGCATCATGCAGAAGTTCGGGTTCGTCAAGGTGCGTGGATCGAGTTCTAAAGGGGCCATTCGAGCTCTGATCGGGATGCGTCGAGCGCTGGAAGACCGCTACACTGTGGCATTCACGATCGATGGCCCGCGCGGTCCACGATATGTCGCCAAACCCGGCCCAGTCATGCTCGCGCGAGCTACTGGCGCGCCGATGGTCTGCTTCCACATAGCATTTGACCGCGCTTGGGTGCTGAAGACTTGGGACGGCGCCATGATCCCGAAGCCTTTCTGCCGCGCTTTCATGCGAATCAGCCGTGCCATCCCGGTCCCGCCTGACGGAGATCAGGAGCAATATCACGCGGAACTGCAGGCCGCGCTTGACCGCGTTCGTATCTTCGCGGAAGAAAACATCGACAAGGCGGGCAGTCCCGAGTTTCCCTTCGGCAAAAGCAACCGCGACGAGCACTGAACTCGACGAACACCGAAGATGTGGCGGCCGAGTTTCGCGGCCTAGATTGCGTCCTGCTAGCCGGTCTCAGTTTCAGCCCGGTAGGGCGGAATTTAGCTAGCCCAGCACGTCAGTGCTGGGAAGGATGCAAAATCGACAAAGTCCCGAAGGGACGGCACTTTTTCTGCCGTTACAATACAAACAGAGAGGATTCCGATGATTGAAGCCGCCCAGGCTGCATCCACCAAAGCTGAAATCCAGAAGAGCTACGAAGCATTCAAGGCCAAGGGCCTGAAGCTGAACCTTACGCGCGGGAAGCCTGCTTCCGACCAGCTCAACTTGAGCGATGGCCTGCTCGGCCTTCCCGGAGCTTCGGATTTCAATGCCGAAGGCGCTACCGACGTTCGAAATTACGGCGGGCTGCAAGGCCTGATCGAAGTACGCCGTCTCTTCTCCGGCATCCTGGGCGCACCCGCAGACCAGATTGTTGTCGCCAACAACTCCAGCCTTGCGCTGATGCACGACTGCATCGTCTATGCGTTGCTAAAAGGAACGTGTGACAGCACAGCTCCCTGGTCCAAGCAAGGGGAGATCGCGTTCCTCTGCCCGGTTCCCGGCTACGATCGCCATTTCAAGATCTGCGAAGACTACGGGATCCGCATGATCACGGTGCCCATGGATGATAACGGTCCCGATGTTGCAGAGGTGGAGCGTCTGGTCGCGAGCGATGCGTCCATCAAGGGCATGTGGTGCGTTCCCAAGTACAGCAACCCGACTGGCGCCGTGTACTCGGATTCTGTCATTGAGCGACTCGCTTCCATGAAGACTGCCGCGCCGGACTTCCGCCTGTTCTGGGACAACGCCTACACCGTGCACCACTTGACCAGCGAGCGAATTGAGATCGCAAATGTGCTGGAGCTTTCTGCCAAGCACGGCAATCCGAATCGCGCATTCGTTTTTGCCTCAACTTCAAAGGTGACGCTGGCCGGAGCGGGGATGGCATTTTTCGCGTCGTCGAAGGCGAATGTCAAATGGCTGCTCGACCGGCTGACTCCGCGCACCATTGGGCCCGACAAGGCCAACCAGCTGCGGCATGTGCGTTTTCTAAAAAATGAAGAGGGGATTCTCGCGTTAATGGACCAGCATCGCGCGTTAGTCGCACCGAAGTTTGAAAAAGTGCTTGAGATCTTCGATGCCAAACTCGCCGGGATCCCAGGCGTTTCCTGGACGCGTCCGAAAGGTGGTTACTTCATCAGCCTGGAAGTTCCGAAAGGATGCGCGAGGCGCGTGGTGGCCTTGGCGAAGGAGGCTGGCGTGGAGTTGACGCCGGCAGGTGCGACGCATCCTTATGGCAAAGATCCGGAGGACCGAACGATTCGCATCGCTCCGACCTTCCCCGAGTTGCCGGAAGTTGCAATGGCGGCAGAGGGAGTAGCGATTGCGGTGCAGCTGGCGGTTGCGGAAAACGCCTGAACTTTTGTGTGATAGACGTCACTAAATCGGTTCAAGGCCTTGTGGATAAAGGCCTAAGACTTCACCGAAATTCTAATTATTTTGCAGTATTGTCCCACCATATCGTTCGCGTGAGAATACATCCAACGTCCTCATAGTTATGGCCACCTCCGGCCTGAGAATTGAGGAGTTCAACCCACGAAGCCAAGACCGCCCGGAAGGGCGGTTTTGGTTTGTAGGCCCTTAAGCAAAGGCCACCACCACAAAGACCACGAAGGTACACCAAGGAATTCATCGCAGTAGGCTTCCTTCATGTAACTTCGTGCCCTTCGTGGTTAAAATGCTCACACATCAATGTAGTCAAACGTTGATCGCCTTCTGCCACAGCGTGCGTTGGATCGCCGGATTCCCCTTCTTCGCCCGATGAGTATAATGGTCAACCGTTCCGGGTTGAGGTTGACAATTCATCGAGGTCTTCATGGCTCAAGGTTCTGATTTTCTTTCTCCTACGCGCAGAGGTTTTCTTGCTACCACCGGCGGAGTGCTCGCGGGAGCTGTTGCCGGAACCACTCCTCTGACCGCGGCCGCTAGTCCCCAGGGTTCCGGCGAAACACAGAAAGCAGCACCTCGCCGCAAAATTCCCATCGGCATTTTCGATCCCGCGTTTCCAGACCTCACTACCGACCAACTGGTCGAGAAATATTCCAGCTTGGGCGCGGAAGCGATCGAGGTTGGAACCGGTGGATATCCAAATAACAAGCACTGCCCGGTGCAGGAACTGCTCGACGATCCCGCGAAGCTGAAGGCATGGCGTAAGAAGTTCGACGATAAGAACATTCAGATCGCGACCTTAAGCTGCCACGGCAATCCTGTTCATCCCGACAAGAGCATTGCCGATCGGGACGCGGAAACTTTTCGCCGCACGGTGCTCTTGGCGGAGAAGCTTGATGTAAAAGTGATTGTTGGTTTCTCCGGCTGCCCCGGCGCCAACCCGACGGACAAGAATCCCAACTGGATTACTTATCGTTGGCCACCTGAGTACGCGGCCGCGCAGGACTGGCAGTGGAAGGAACGGCTGGTTCCGTACTGGAAAGAAGCAGTTAAATTTGCGCGCAGTCACGGCATTCGCCGGCTTGCGCTGGAGATGCATCCGAATTTCTGTGTTTTCAACCCGCTCACGCTGCTCAAGCTGCGCGACGCCGTCGGCGAGGAAATCGGCGCCAACAACGACCTCAGTCATCTTTTCTGGCAGGGATGCAATCCTGTTGAAGTCATCCACATGCTCGGCAAACAGGGTGCCATCTATCACGCGCACATGAAAGACACGGTTCTCTACCCGGACAAGGTTGCCAGGTATGGCGTGCTGAATTTTGTCTTCGAAAAGGAAGACCTCAAGACTGCTTCGGATGCTTTCCGCGCGGTCGGCTACGGCCACGGCGCGAGCACCTGGAAGGACATTATGCGCGCCTACATGGATGTGGGCTATGACGGCATCTTCAGCGTTGAAAACGAAGACCCGATTCTTTCCGGCGAAGTTGGCGTCGAGCGCGCGCTCTACGTCCTCAAAAATGTGCGCGAGGAATTGCTGACGGAGCCACAACTGGCGTAAGCCTTCGTCGCACGTCGTCCGTCGCACGTCACACGCGGGATGCACGACAGATTTGCAAAAGGGAACACCCCGGATCGTGGGGCGGAGGGAAACTTGAATCGCAGAACTTTCGTGGGAACGCTGTCGGCGGCCGCCGTTATGGGCCGTTTGGGATGGGCTGCAGACGCTCATCGGATTGAGAAGATCGGCCTCGAACTGTACACGGTTCGCGACGCGCTGAAGAAAGATTTCGAGGGCACGCTCTCGCGCGTGGCGAAGATCGGCTACAAGGAAGTCGAGTTTGCGGGATATTTCGCCGATCTCAAAAACTTCAATCCCGCGCCGAAGAAGACGCGCGAGTTGCTGACCTCGCTCGGCCTCGACGCGCCTGCCACGCACATTCCGTACTCAGCGGTGATGCCCGAGAACCTGCCGCGCGTGATCGAGGCCTCAGAGATTATCGGCCACAAGTACATCGTGAACCCTGGGATCGACGAGGCGCTGCGCAACACCGCCGACGGTTGGAAGAAAGCCGCTGAAGCCTTCAACCGTGCGGGCAAAGAGACCGCGCGTTCGGGGATTCAATTCGCCTATCACAACCACGTGATCGAATTTAAGCCGGTGGATGGGCAACTGCCGTATGACATCCTGCTGAAGGAATGCGATCCCAAGCTGGTGAAGATGGAAATGGACTTGGGCTGGGCGCATGAAGCCGGAACCGATCCGCTGAAGTGGTGGGCGGAGTATCCCGGCCGCTTCCCGCTGGTGCACGTGAAAGACTTCGAGGCGAATGGGACGATGACCGACGTCGGGAAAGGCGTGATCGACTGGAAAGCACTTTTCGCCAAAGCGGACCTTGGCGGGGTGAAGCACTACTTCATGGAGTTCGACGATCCGAAGTCGCCGTTCGAGAGCGTGCAGGCGAGTTACGAGTATTTGGAGAAGCTGCGTTTTTGAACGGCTGACTTCGCCTTGCTAAAAAAATGTCGCAGGTCGTCCGTCGCACGTCGCACGCGAAGGCACAAAGGATTAGCCGAGCATTGCGCTAAGTCCCGGGCCTTCCTAGTTTGGCGTGCGTCGCACGACGTGGGACGTGCGACAAATCTGCAACGAACTAAGGACCAACGACGAATCATCACCGCGAAAATCTATGGCTCAGGTAACCCGCTCTCCCAAGGTTTACGACGTTTGCATCATCGGATCCGGCGCGGCAGGCGGCACGGCGGCGAAGGTTCTGACCGAAGGTGGCTTGAATGTAGTCATGCTCGAGGCCGGGCCGGCGCTGCATCCCGAAACCGATTACAAAGAGCACGTGTGGCCCTACCAACTGCCGCACCGCGGAGCCGGTGTTGGCGGAAAAGCCATGGCCGACTTCTCCGAATTCCTCGCGCCCAACGGTTCCTGGGACATTGAAGGCGAGCCTTACACCAACGCTCCCGGGTCGCGCTTCCGCTGGTTCCGTTCGCGCATCGTGGGTGGCCGTACCAATCACTGGGGAAGGATTGCTCTTCGCTTTGCTCCGGTAGATTTCAAGTCACGGTCCACGGACGGCATGGGCGACGACTGGCCGATTACGTACGAGGATGTGGCTCCTTACTACGACAAGGTCGAATCCTACATCGGCGTGTTCGGCACGGCCGAGAATGTTTCCAGCGCGCCGAATGGAGTTTTTCTGCCGCCGCCCAAGCCGCGCTGTACTGAAACCATTATTAAAGCGGCGTGCGACAAGATTGGCGTCACCTGCATTCCCTCGCGCCTGGCGGTGATCACCAAGCCTCTGAATGGGCGTGCGGCTTGCCATTACTGCGGACAGTGCGGACGCGGTTGTGTGAGCGCCTCGAACTTCAGCTCCAGCCAGGTAATGCTTCCGGCCGCCGAAAGCACCGGCAAGTTCACGCTGGTTACCAATGCGATGGTCCGCGAGATCGTTGTAGGCAAGGATGGTAAAGCCGAAGCGGTTTCCTACATCGACAAGCCGTCGCGTACGGAAAAGAAGATTTACGCCAAAGCCTTTGTGGTTGGTGCAAGCGCGTGCGAATCGGCGCGGTTGCTGCTGAATTCGAAGTCCTCGCAATTTCCGGACGGTCTGGCCAATTCTTCCGGCGTGGTCGGCCGATATCTGACCGACAGTGTTGGCAGTTCCGGCGGAGGATTTATCCCGCGGCTGCTAAAAATGCCTGCGCACAACCACGATGGCGTTGGTGGCATGCACATGTATGTGCCGTGGTGGAAGTACGACCGCAAGAACGAATTCCTCCGGGGCTATCACATCGAACTTGGTGGCGGGCGCAACATGCCCGGAGTCGGCGAGTTCGGCCCGTTGTGCGAAGCCTACGAGGGCTACGGTTCGGAGTTGAAGAAGAAATGCCGCGAAATGTATGGCACGTTCATCGGTTTCGCCGGTCGCGGGGAGATGATTCCAAACGAGCACACTTACTGCGAGATCGATCCCAACACGGTCGATGAATGGGGAATTCCCGTGCTTCGTTTCCACTTTCAGTGGAGCGACAACGAAATCAAAATGGCGAAGGACATGCAGCAGACCTTCCGCGAGATCGTCGAAGCCGCAGGGGGAACTTACTACGATCGCACTTCTCCGGATGGGCCGAATCCTTATGGCATCCAGGATGGCGGCGTCATCATTCACGAGCTCGGGGTGGTGCGCATGGGCAACAATCCGAAGACGTCGGCCCTGAACGGCTACTGCCAGGCGCACGATGTGAAGAATGTGTTCGTAACTGATGCCGCGTCCTTCGTAAGTAACCCTGACAAGAATCCCACGCTGACGATCATGGCGCTGTCGTGGCGCGCCTCTGAATATCTGCTGGACCAGGCGAAGAAGGGGAACCTGTAAGAATTGGGCGCTTTGGGTAATTGGAGAATTGGGTAATTTGGTAATCGGGTAATTGGGAGTAATTTGCGACCCGACTTTGAAAAACAGTCCTAGTCATGGGGGAAGCAGGTTCCTCGACTGTGAAAGATCATTCGCGAGCGAATGATCTTCTTCGCTCGGAATGACATGGCTGTTGATTGAGGAGAAAATACCTGCCGCCGCGATTCGGCCAAGCCCGAAGGGCGGAATTTAAATAGCCCAGGGCGTCAGCCCTGGGTAAGCGAGGAATTATGACCGGGTCCCGCAGGGACGGCACACTACCGAAAACAAGCATTTCCCGTCGTTCGATTTTGAAGACACTCACCATGGGCGCCGCGGCAACGTCCGTGCTGCGCGTAATCCCGCTGCAGGCTGCGGAACATGCGCACCGCATGATCATGGCGGAAAAGAAGGCCGCGGCGACTGGCGCGTACACTCCGAAATATTTCGACGCTCACGGATACAAAACGCTGCAGGCCCTCTGCGGCACAATCTTTCCCGCGGACTCCGACTCCGGCGGGGCAGTCGAGGCTGGCGCACCCGAATTCATCGATCTCCTGACCAGCGAAAATAAGGATTATCAGACCGTCCTCGGCGGCGGCATCATGTGGCTGGACGGCGCGTGTATCGATCGATACGGGAAAACGTATCTTGACTGTGCCGCGCAACAGCAGAAGGAAATCCTCGACAAAATTGCCTATCGAAAGAATGCAGTTGCCGATCCGTCGTTAAACCAGGGAGTTGCATTCTTCTCGTTCCTGCGCAACATGACGGCGGATGGGTTCTTCACCAGCGAGATCGGAATTAAGTATCTCGGCTACGTCGGGAACACCTTTCTCAAGGAGTTCCCCGGCTGTCCGCCTGTCCCGGAGGCTTAAGCAAGCCTTTCACTGCTTCGATAACCACGTCGGGTCTGGCCAGCGGAATGTCGTGGCCACTGCCTTCGGCAACCATCAATCTCGAATTCGTCGATAACTTCGTCATCTCACGCTGTTGTTGAGCATGGCGCGCTTCGAACTCTGCATTGTTTCCCGTTGCCGGATCACGCGTGATCACCACGAGTGGAATATTTCCCAGGCTAGAGATTGCTCGAATTTCGCTCCTCGCGGCGGGGATACCGGAATCTTCTTGAAGCATGGTCTCGAAGTTTTGTGATCGGCAGGTGAGGGCCTGTTTCACTCCAGCGATCTCCGGCAGCCCCCCACGACACCAACCGCGCCAGCGGGGAAGGCCGAACGGCGTCATGAGTTGCAATACCCGAAGCCACAGGCGCGTTCGCAATGAGGCTTGAGGTAGTGAGTCCGGAGTTGACCCATCAACAAGTATTAGTCCAGCCGTTTCCCGAGGAAATTTGTGCGCGAACATGACTGCGTTCATGGCGCCGAAAGAATGTCCGACTATCAAAAACGGCGGCCTCTCGCCTGCAGCTTGCAGCGCGGAATGCAGTTCGTCGGCCATCACACTGGGAGTTCGATCACGAGGACTGGGACCGCTCCAGCCGAATCCGGCACGGTCGTATGAGCAAACGCGCGTGAACTGCGCGAGTTCAGGCTGGACGCGGTACCAGTCCAGATAGGTTGCGCGATGGCCGTGCTCGATAACAACTGTGGGGCCGCCGCTCCCGGTACAGTAGAGGTGCAGGCGATAACCACCGACGTCGACCAACTTGCCAGGGGGATGGAACTGCGCAGCATCTTCCTGGCGTGCACGACGTTCATAGCGCAACCCGATCAATGCGACGATCACGAGCGCTGCGACTTCAATCGCAAGCACCATGCGAAAAGCACGCGCGCAATTCCGTGCGAGCTCCTGATTCTCGCCCAAGCGAGCAAAGAAGAAGCAGGCGGCGAGAACACAGGGCACAGCGATGCCTAGCGCGACTGCCCAACGCAAGGGATGGAAACTGGTGGTGATCGCTGCCTCCAGCAAGCAGAGAGTAAGTGGCTAGTGACTAGTTGCTAGTGTGCTCGAAACAATGTGTTTTAGCTAGCCACTAGTCACTAGCCACTAACCGCTTTCAACTTGTACATTGAATGCGATTCTTCCGGGAGGCGCGTATGGCAATCGGGCAAGCAAGTCGCGGCGCTATGGTTGCGCACAATATGGTCACAACGCAATTCGAACTGGACGGATTCAAGGTCGTGCGCACGCTGGGCGTGGTACGGGGGATCGTGGTGCGGTCCCGATCAATCTTGGGCACGATCGGGGCAAGCCTGCAGACAATCGTTGGCGGGAACATCAGCTTATTCACGCAGCTTTGCGAGAAGACCCGTGCCGACGCATTCGATCTCATGCTGCTGCACGCCGGACAACTCGGTGGCAACGCGGTGGTAGGCGCGCGTTATGACGCGACCGAAGTGATGCAGGGCGTCACTGAAGTTCTGGCATATGGCACCGCAGTTTACGTGGAGCCGGTTCCCCGCTCATGACCAATCAGGCGTTGCTGCACATCCTCGGATATGTGTGGACATTCTTCGGCGCGTATTGGATGAGCTTCAATCTGCTGAAGAAAAATCCGGCGGAGCCTTCCGGAGCTTCGCGGCAGTGGCGTTTCGCGTTCCTAGCGATTGCGTTTGTCGCACTCTTCGCCGGACGCCACAGAATCCCTCCAGCGCTGCTCCTGGTTTTGGCGGTCGCGTGGGCCGGCCTGGGACTACTCTGGGCGGCTCCGGCTAAAGGACCTCAATCCGCAGAATTCAAGTGGTACCGACCGATCCGCCTCGTGATTTTGGCTGCGGTTTTTTCGCTGTTGTTCTGGGAGGCGACAGCGATAGGAGTTCTGGGAAAACGGTTTGTTCCAGACCTCCCGGCACTCGGGATTGTTGGCTTCCTCGCGACACTGTGCGGCCTCTTCGTTTCCTCGTGGTCGCGCATTGCTTTAGGTAAATATTGGAGCGACAAAGTCATTGTGCAGACCGAGCACCAGTTGATCCGCACTGGCCCTTATGCCTGCATGCGGCATCCTCTTTACTCAGGCGTTCTACTCGCGGTACTTGGAACGGCGTTGGTTTTAGGCGAAGTACGAGCGCTGGTTTCATTCGCAGTTCTGCTCGTCAATTACATGATCAAAGCCAAGCGGGAAGAGCGCATCCTTGCGGAAAGGTTTGGGCCCGAGTTCAATAGCCACGTCGCGCGCACCGGATTCCTACTTCCCAGGTTACGGCGCCTGTAGTTCGCGCGACCGCTGCCAGACATCTGTCCGACAGCGAACCAGCATCTTCATTGCGTGCGTAACAGCAACGGATGCACGTTAGACACTCTCGTTCTATTCTTCCTCCTTCTAATTGCAATCGCAGTTATGGCCTCGACGGCGTCGTGTGGCGGCGGTGACATTTGCCACTGCAAGCCTACGGCTTCAACGAGTCAGGACTTCCGCCACGCCGAAAAGCATGTGCCTCTACCCAACGGCACTCCGACGCCGACCACAGTTGCCCAGATCTTGGCATGGCCGCTCGGTGCCGATCCCACCAACACCACCCCGCGGACCGGTCGGGAACTCACGCTGTACCAGATACCTAATGGATTTCTGCAGAGCGCCCGGCTGATCAGCTTTGATTGCGACATCCATCTGGAGATTTCGGATACGCCGAGCAAGAGCGCGCCGAGGGTGATCGTGGAGACGCCGATTGACTCCGAATATTGCGACAATCGCAAGGCCCTGCAGCATGCGCTAGCGCAACACCATTTTCAGCTCCGATTTATTGATCAGCCCCAAGTCAGCCAGGCGGAACTGCCGCACGCCCTGCCGGTGTCTGTCGTGGGACTCGCATTCCGCGACTTCGAGCACAACCGCGGCAGCCAGGAAGTCGGAACACCGTGGGAACTCCATCCAGCGGAAGTCACGGTGCAGTAATCAAGTCAGGTGAGTCGCCAACCCTCATTTCATAGACTTGGAATCATGACTGAGAGCGTGATCACCATAACAACGCTGATTCGCACCTGCAACAGCTGTCCATCTCAGTGGAAGGTAAGAGTTGCGACGGGCGGTACGTCTACGTCCGATACCGATGGGCACTCTCTCGATTGGTATAGGCAAGTCCAGAGAAGAGTCAATTAAGCGCAGTGGCAATCTTTTAGAAAAAGAGCTTGGCGACCACCTTGACGGTGTTTTGGAATTCGAGCAGCTTCGTGCCGCAACGGCAGGTCTGATCGAGTGGCCTGACGCCTGCGAGTCCAACAACCTCCTCTTCTGACGGCCGGCAGGACGGTCCGAAGCTGACTTCTGGATCGGTTCTCCGATAAAGTTGCCATCCACCTTTTCCACAGCCCATCTACTCACCTGCTTGGACTTAGGCCAACCGGAACCACACTGAAAAACACCACTGCTTGTGGTCGCCTAAGCAGTAATCCGCAATTTATTGAGTTTTTCAGATTGAGACAAAACTAAAGTGCCATACCTGCAACTTTGGCGTTGACAGTAAAGACTTTAGGCGTAAGATGTGGACAAAAGTGGTAGAAAGTGGTCGAGACGATATAGGCCGTGGGCAAAGTTAATCAAATTCGGAGGGCCGGTGGATCTCAAGGCTGAAATCCCCCTAAATGACCCTATCCAGCCCAATACGACCGAGTTTTGCGCCGTTTTTGCCTCCTTGGTGGCGGTTCTAAGCCATGTTTCGCGGCAATCACCCAACTCGCGTGGACGAAAAAGGACGCCTCAAGGTCCCCGCGGAATTCAAGCGCGTGATCGACGAGAAATATGGCCAGCAATTCTACATCACCAGCCTGGACGGCAAGGTTGCACAAGTTTATCCCTTCGAGGAATGGGAGCGGATCGAGCAGAAGCTGGCAGGGCTCTCCACTTTCAATCCCACGAAGAAGAAGTTTCTCGATCGCGTGAATTACTGGGGACAGCAAGTCGAGATGGACGGTCAGGGTCGCCTGCTGATGCCGCAACTGTTGCGGGAATCGGCGCAGATCAAGGGCGAAGTGGCGGTCACTGGGCAGCTGACGTACCTAGTTATTCGCAACCTTGAACTGTATCGCAAGGAGATCGAAGAGCAGTCGTTTACGCCTGAGGATGAGAAGACGCTCGACGAATTGGGCATCTAGTGGGCAAGGGTTTGGCAGACACCCCCGAGCGGGGTGGGCATGGCAGCAACGAGTTTGGCCATGTTCCGGTTCTTTTAAAAGAAGCGATCGACTTTTTAGCCGTCAAGCGTGGCGGGACCTATATCGATTGCACGGTGGGCCTAGGCGGGCACAGTTACGAAATCGCAAGACGCCTCGGCGCACCGGGTCGTTTGATTGGCTTCGATAAGGATCTGGCAGCGCTGCAGAGAGCGGGCATCAGGCTTCAGGCTTCAGGCGTCAGGCTGGAAGACTGGCCGACCATCGAACTGATCCACGGATCGTTCGCAGCTGTTGCCGACGACCGACGACCGACGACCGACGACAGGGTTGACGGAATTCTCGCCGACCTCGGCGTCAGCAGCCCTCAATTCTCCGATCCCACGCGCGGCTTTAGTTTTCAGGCGGAAGGGCCTCTGGATATGCGGATGAATCCGCAGTCAGAGTTGACCGCCGATCAAGTGGTAAACCAGTTCGACGAGCATGAGCTTGCCGATCTGATTTACGAATTCGGTGAGGAAAGGAGGTCGCGGAGAATCGCCAGAGCCATTGTCCGGTCGCGGCCGATACGATCCACTGCGCATTTAGCAGCGGTCGTTTCAGCCGCGGCCCGGCCAATGAATCAGGCTGAACGCAGAATTCATCCCGCGACGCTGACGTTTCAAGCTCTCCGAATCTTCGTAAACCGCGAACTGGACGATCTGCGGCAGTTGCTGGAAGCAGCGCCGCAGTTGCTGAAACCGGGTGGCAGGCTGGTGATCATCAGCTTCCACTCGCTGGAAGACCGCATCGTGAAGGACGCGATGCGAGAGGGCGCGAGGCAAGGTCAGTACAAGTTGCTGACCAAGAAGCCGGTAACGCCGAGTGAAGACGAGATCGCTTTGAACCCGCGGGCCCGCAGCGCGAAATTGCGGACAGCGGAAAGAGTTTAGACGTACAGCAGTACAAAGAGAGTGCCGCAACGCTCCGGAAATGTTCTGCAGGTAGGAATTCACGCAAGGGGAACTTGGATGTTTACAGGAACACTGATTGACGAACTGATCTCGACGGTTGAACGCGCGGAAACCAGCTTCCGCCTCGACCCGGAGCAGGAATCCAAACTCGAATACTGGTACGCAGTCGCGCAGAACGAGCTCGCGAGCCAGGGCACCTACGAACTCGCAGGGGTGGCTTAATATGGCGGCCGCCGCGGTTCAGGTTCCTATCGCTCCTCGTCGCCGGACATGGTCCGGTACGCCTGAAATCTACTTCACCAAGGCGATCGATAATTCGCGGCTGGTGAAAGTGGAAGATCCGCGGCGCACACGCGAGATGCGCCAGTTCGGAATTGCCCTCGCATGCCTGTTCGTGCTGGTGATGGGATACGCGTTCCAGCACTTCAAGGCCATTGAGTATGGCTACAAGATTGAAGCACTGAAATCGCAGCGGACGAACCTGGTCGAGATGAACCGCGCGCTGAGCCTGGAAGAAGCGACGCTGCGCGATCCGGAAAGAATTGATCGCATTGCGCGAGAAATGGGATTGCAGTCGCCTCAGGCCGGGCAAGTCGTTCGCATGGACAGCTCGATGCCGGAGGCCGCAGGTTCGGTGGTAGCAAGCTTGACGCCAGTAGCAGTGGTTTCAGCGCGGTGATATTTTGTAGCACTGTCATTCCGAGCGAAGTTGGATCATTCGCTCGCGAATGATTTAGCGGAGTCGAGGAACCTGCTTTTTTCTCGCTACGAACGAAAAGCAGGTTTCTCGACTTCGCACGACGATTCGCAAGCGAACCGCCGTGCTTCGCTCGAAATGACAACTTTAATTGTGTTTTGAGCTAGGCGGCTAACCGGCCGCCATATTTGTCTGAGAGAATCTGTGGCCAGCACAGCGCGCAACAGCACGAGCTTCCGCCTTTACCTTCTCGCCGGCCTTTTTGTTCTATGGTGCTGTGGCATTTGCGCCCGGCTGGTTTATCTCCAGATCTTCCGCTACGGGACTTTCGAGCAGCGTGCTCAGCACCAGCAACAGCGTACCGAGGAAGTCTCTGCTCGTCGGGGGATAATTTACGACCGCTACGGCAACCAGCTGGCCATGTCCATCAATGTGGACTCCATCTTCGCCATTCCTACCGAAATGCCAAAGCCTGCCAGCACTATGTCACTGCTGGCCCGCATCACTAAGCAGGACCCCCGCGAGTTAAATGCGCGCTGCGAGGCATCCAAGAGTTTCTGCTGGGTGGCGCGCAAACCGGATCCTGACATCTCCGAACGCATCCGCTCGCTGAACCTGCGCGGCATTTACTTCCAGAAAGAATCCAAGCGTTATTACCCGAAGGGAGACCTTGCGGCCCAGGTGCTCGGCTATGTCGGCATGGATGACAAAGGTCTGAGCGGCATCGAGCGAGAGTATGAAGATCAGCTTCACGGGCGCCCCGGCCAAATGCTGATCTCTGTCGATGCACGTAAGAAGTGGTTTGGCAGCGTCGAGAAACAACCTGAACCCGGCGAAAACATCGTCCTGACAATCGACGAGAAGATCCAGCACATCGCAGAACGTGAGCTGGAGACCGCCATGGACCAGAATCATGCGCTTTCTGGGACCGTGATCGTCGAAAATCCGCACACCGGTGAAATCCTGGCACTGGCCAATCGTCCGACCTTCAATCCCAACATCTCCAGTGAGATCACACCTGCCAGACTCAAGAATCACGCGATCAGCGATGTCTATGAGCCGGGCTCAACCTTTAAGTTGGTTACGATTTCCGCTGCGGTCGATCAAGGTCTGGCACGGCCGGATGAACTGATCGATTGCCAGCGCGGATCGATCGTGTTGTTTGGCCATCGTATTCACGACTGGCATCCCTGGGGAGTGATGCCGGTTTCTGAAGTTCTGGCGCAGTCCAGCGATGTAGGCGCAATCAAAATTGCGCTGCGTATGGGCGAGGAGCGCATGTACAAATACATTCGCGCCTTCGGGTTCGGGCAGCAGACCGGAATAGAACTCCCCGGCGAGACACGGGGCATGACAAAACCCCTGAGCCGATGGTCGAAGGTCTCCATCGGCGCGATCTCCATGGGGCAGGAGATCGGCATTTCCGCGGTGCAACTCTCTGCGATGGTCTCAAGTATTGCCAACGACGGCGTCATGTTGGCCCCGCGAATCATGGCTGGCGAAGCTCAACCCCAAACGGCGCCGCAAACCATCGCATTTCATCCGGTGAACGAGCGCCGGGTACTCTCGGCGCAAACCGCAGCGGAGATGCGGCAAATGATGCAAAGTGTCGTGCTGCACGGCACCGGGCGCAAAGCCGGGCTGGTGGGTTATAGTGCCGCCGGCAAGACAGGGACGGCGCAGAAGTTCGATCCGGCCACGCACAAATATTCCCACACTAATTTCTACGCATCCTTCGCTGGATTCGCCCCCATCAACAACCCGGCGATTACTGTGGTGGTCATCTTTGATTCCCCGATCGCTCCTACCATCACCCAGCGCGAAGGTGGCTGGCAAGGTGCGCCGGTGTTCAACCGCATTGCGCAACAGGTGCTGGAATACATGCACACGCCGCACGACACGGAAATTCCGACCAACAAAGTCCTGCTGGCGCGAGCCAAGGCGAACGACAAGGATCTCGAGGAGGGCTCTCCCGACCATCCGGGCGACAGCATCGACGAAACTCAGCCTGCCGATACTCTGGCGGATGCCAAGGCGCCTGCGAACGCCTCAGCAAGCTCTTCGGCACGGCCCTCCACCTCGGGCAGCGTAGTCACAGCAGCGCTCCGACAAACCGAGGCGGTCACGTCAGAGAGAGTCAGCACTCCCGTAGCGTCAGCCGAAAATTCTGCCCTGCCCAGTCCCACCAACGGAACGGTGGTCGTGGATGTCGAGCAGGGCGGGATCGTCGTCCCATCCTTCCTCGGTAAGTCTGTGCGATCCTCGATTGAGATGGCGCAGGACAGCGGGCTGGAGCTCGACGTCGTCGGTAGCGGAAAAGCGCTGGATCAATCCCCGGCCCCCGGTTCACATGTAGCCAGCGGCACCCGCATCACGGTGAAGTTTGGGCGGTAGGGGGCCGAATCTGTCTCAAACCGATTCATGCCATAAGCGGATCGCGGATGAGCTGCTCGTACCGGCGCAATTCGTCAATGCTTTCTTGGGACAGCAACGCAAACGTAATCACGCGCGGATGTCCATCAAGAGTGCTGGCGGTCAGTGAATCGCACACCACCGCTGCTGTCTCGTGCAAGCCGCGCTTCCAAGCGGACTTGGAAGTGTCCCGCAGTAGAAGACAATCGGGATGGAATCCAGCCGAAACGAGCATGGTGCTCGCATTCTTAAGAAACGGCTGCCAGCCGGAGGCGATGCCCACCAATATTGAAGGAATGACGGGGAGGTACGCCGCCAGCGACTCGCGCGCGGAGCGAAGGTGCACCGTAAGTACGTCTCCATTGAGGGATCCTAGATTCTTCAACTTCTTGCTCGAGGCGGAAAGAACAACAGGAATCGCGCCGGGGAAAGTCGCGGAGGCAACATCCGCAGCCGTCTTGACCGGCAGTAATACCGCAGCTTTCATCTCACTCGCGATAATTTGTGCTAGCTGCATGTCGGGTTCGATTAGCAGAAAGTGGTCCGGAGGTTGAATGTCCAGCCACTGCCTAAGCCGCTCGCGCACCACGGCCAAGGGCGTGTTCAGTTTTCTGGCCGAGCGGAAGAAGTCTCCAATCAGCCGATCGAGTCCGACTTGCCCGTTCCGGTTTTCCGGTGGGGTTGCCCTCACATACACTCCGCTGCCCTTGCGGAATTCGAGCCAATTACCCTCTTCGAGCTGTTTGTAGCCAGCGCTGACGGTGTTCGGGTGCAAGCGAAATCGACGCGCGAGTTCCCTGGTGCTCGGCAGGCGCTGGCCAGGCGCCAGTTCCCCGCTAACAATTGCCAGGACGATCTGGGTCGCCAGTTGCTCCCGAATGCTGATGTCACTTTGCCGCGAGAACCAGAGCTGCATGGCAAGCTATCTTAAGCCTTGCAAGAGCTATTCACCACGAGACACGGAGAACAGAGAAATTACAAGCTCCGAGATAAATCCGCTGCAATCATATTCAAAATACCTCGCTTTTGTGTTGCCCGATGTGAACTTGGGGGAAACAAAGATCCCTACCACTGACACCGCGTTCGCCGAGTATCCAGCCCGTTCGGCATTGTGATTTTCCGTGTCTCTGTGGCTCCGCGCTGAGTAAGTTTTCTGATGTTTACTAACTTGCAATACAATCAAGACCAATGAAGTTCCTGGAATTATTAGACGGGGTGGAACTGGTTGCCTCTCGTACGCAGGCCGCCCACAATCCGGAGGTCTCCGCGATCGAATACGACTCGCGCAGGGTGAAACCAGGGACCCTTTTCGTCGCCATGCGCGGAGAGACCAGCGACGGCAATCGGTTCATCGACCACGCAATCGCGGCCGGCGCCGTTGCGGTTGTGACGGACTCCGATCATGAGCCTGGAGAAATCGCGTGCGCCCGAGTTCAGCATGGACGCCGCGCGTTGGCAACTCTGAGCGCCAACTTCTACAAGCATCCCGCTAGCAAGCTCGGCATCACCGGCATTACCGGGACGAACGGCAAAAGCACGACTGCGTTTCTGATTGAGGCGATTCTACGTGCAGCCGGACGCAATGGCGCGCTGGTTGGCACGATTGAGTATCACGTTGGGGGAAAAGTCCTTCCCGCTCCCCATACCACGCCGGAGTCCCTGGACCTGCAGCGCCTGTTCTGCGAAACTGTCGCGGCCAGCGGCACCGAAGCAGTGATGGAGGTTTCTTCCCACGCGCTGGCTCAAGGACGAACTTACGGTATTCCCTTTGATGTCGCCGTATTCACCAACCTGACTCGCGACCATCTCGACTATCACAAGTCTATGGAGGAGTACTTCGCGGCGAAAAAGATTCTGTTCGCTGGCTCCGGCGCCCCTCCGCCGCGAGTTGCCGTTTTGAATTCCGACGATGAATACGCGATGAAACTGGCGGAATTCAGCAAGAGCCATAGCTCTGAGATTCTTACTTACGGCGGGTCCAAGGCGGATTTCCACGCGACGAAGGTTGAGATCACGCCGCGAGGAACCCGGTTTCACCTGAATTCACCTAGAGGTGATGTCGCGATCAGTTCTTCTTTAATCGGCCGCGTGAACGTCTACAACATCCTCGCTGCCAGCGCTGCTGGCGTAGCGCGGGGGTGTTCGCTGGAATCCATTGCCGCGGGCGTTGCCGCGCTGAAAGCCGTTCCTGGACGATTCGAAGGCGTCGATTGCGGACAACCCTTTACCGTGATCGTTGATTACGCGCACACCGACGACGCGCTGCGCAATCTCACTTCTCTCGCCCGCGAATTTGTGAAGCAGAATTCTGGACGCGTCATCACGGTTTTCGGCTGTGGTGGCGATCGTGACCGCACGAAGCGCCCGCTGATGGGCGAGGCAGCGGGGAAGGGAAGCGATTTCGTGGTGCTGACCTCGGACAATCCCCGCAGCGAAGATCCACTAGCGATCATCAACGACGCGGTCGTCGGCCTGCAGCGCTCCGGTGCCCGCTATAAGACCGAGCCAGATCGCCGCGCTGCCATTGCGCTGGCCATCGGCGAGGCCCGATCCGACGATATCGTGCTCATTGCAGGTAAGGGACACGAGAAGATCCAAATTTCACGGACCGGAACTACGCCGTTCGACGACCGCGAAGTGGCCGCCGGAGTCCTGCGTGAGCTCGGTTACACCAACAGCGCCGCAAAAGTTACGGCATGAAGCTTCCACTGTCACGCATTGCCCAGTTCTTGGGAGCCGCCCAGCCAATTCACGCTGCGGGCGATCGCATCGCAACCGGCTATTCCATTGACTCGCGCACGATCCAATCCGGTGAGCTCTTCTTCGCCGTCAAAGGCGAAAAGATGGACGGGCATGACTTCGTCGCGCAGGCGATCGAAAAGGGAGCGATTGCGGCAGTGGTCTCGCGAGAAAAGCCGTTCCCCGCGGAACTTCCGGTTATCGCAGTTGACGACACGCTGGTTGCTCTGCAAACTCTCGCCACGTGCGTCCGACGACTCTGGGGCAAGCCACTGGTCGGAATAACCGGGTCGGCTGGAAAGACGACCACCAAGGAAGCCATTGCCCACGTGCTTGCGACGCGGCTGAAGGTGCACAAGTCCGAAGGGAACTTCAACAACCATTTTGGCCTGCCGCTCATGCTTCTGAAGGTTCAGCCCGAGCACGACGTCGCAGTGATCGAGATGGGAATGTCGCACGCAGGCGAAATCACAGCTCTGGCCAAGATCGCGCAGCCTGAAGTCGGTGTCGTGACCAATGTTGCGCCGGTTCACTTGGAATTCTTCGACTCACTGGCTGGAATCGCGCGTGCGAAGTATGAGCTCATTGAGTCTCTTCCCGCAACCGGCACCGCGGTTCTGAATGCCGACGACGAATATGTTTCGCAGTTTGGGCGCGATTTCCGCGGCAAAGTTATGCAGTACGGTCTGAGCCCGACTGCCGCAATTCGCGCTGAGAACATCGAACCTGGGGGAGAAAACGGCTCAGCATTTGACGTCGTCGTTGGCGATCAGCGAGAGCGGGCTTCGCTCCCCTTGGTCGGCTCGCACAATGTGCTCAATGCGCTCGCGGCGGTAGCGGTGGCACTCGATCACGGTTTCACGCTGCACGATGCGGTTTCCGCTTTGAGTTCCATCTCAGCCGCTGATAAGCGCGGGCAGGTTGTCCGATTGGGCAACATCACCGTAATTAATGATTGCTACAATTCCAATCCGAAGGCGCTTGCGGCGATGGTCGATGCCCTGGCCGCCATGCCAGGCAAACGGCGAATCGTTGTTGCCGGAGAAATGCTGGAACTCGGTCCCGCGGGTGCGGAAATGCATCGCGAGTCGGGTCGCCATATTGCTGAAAAGGGTATCGACCTGCTAATCGGTGTTCGAGGCCTGGCCGAGCAGATCGTCGCCGGCGCAAGTGTCGGGAAAACAAAAGCAGAGTTTGTGCCCACACCCGAGGCCGCTGGCGAGTGGCTGGCGAAGAACACGCGAGATAGTGACGTCGTCCTGCTGAAGGCATCGCGAGGCGTGAAGTTGGAAAAGGCGCTGGAAGTCTGGAAAGAAGTCGTCAGTCGTCGGTCGTCGGTCGTCGGCTAATCAAAGTCACACTGTCGCGAAATCTTACGAAAGACCTGACGGCCGACGACCAACAACCAAGGACCAAGGACGAGGTTCCGGAGGCGGATTGCTCTACTGGCTGCTGTACCTGAAGTTATTCCACTATTTTCCGCCGTTCCGAATTTTCCGCTATTTGACGTTCCGCACCGCGTTCGCCAGTCTCACCGCCCTTTTTACCGGGCTGATCATCGGTCCACTCGTGATCAATCGGCTGCGCGATTTCCAGATCGGCCAATACATCCGCGAAGAAGGACCGAAAGCGCACCAGAAGAAAGCCGGTACGCCGACGATGGGCGGCGTCCTGATCGTGATTTCGATCGTCGTTCCAACACTGCTCTGGGCCGACCTTACCAACGCCTTTGTTTGGCTTGCCGTGCTCTCGACTATCGCCTTCGGCGCCATTGGCTTCACTGACGATTACATGAAGGTGATCCACAAGCGGAACCTCGGCCTGACCGCCCGTGCGAAGCTGGGCCTGCAATTCCTCGTCGGCATCCTGATTGCGGTGGCGCTCATCGCCATGCAGACCAAAGGGATGTATTCCACCAAGCTGATGGTTCCCTTCGTGAAGCAATTCCGACCGGACCTGGTGATCGACCGCTTCATGCATAATCCGGGGCTCTGGCCGATCGCCTTCCTGATTTTCATCGCGTTCGTGGCCATCGTTATAGTTGGCTCAAGCAACGCTGTAAACCTGACCGATGGCCTGGACGGTCTGGCTATCGGCTGTACGGTCATCGCGGCGGGAGCCCTCACCGTGCTTACTTATGTGAGCGGTCACGCGACCTTTGCCAACTATCTTGAGTTGCAGCGCATGCCTCAGGTTGGAGAACTGACCATCTTTTGCGGAGCGATGGTCGGGGCGTCCATCGGTTTCCTCTGGTACAACGCCCATCCGGCGGAAGTCTTTATGGGCGACGTCGGGTCATTGGCGCTGGGCGGCGCAATCGGCACCGTCGCTGTCATGATCAAGCAGGAACTGCTGCTCCCCTTCATCGGCGGCGTGTTCGTGATCGAAGGCTTATCAGTGGTCTTGCAGGTAGCTTCCTATAAGCTGCGAAAAAAACGCATTTTCAAAATGGCGCCCATCCATCACCACTTCGAACTCATGGGCTGGTCGGAATCGAAGATCATCGTGCGCTTCTGGATCGCATCCCTGATCTTTGCCCTGTTCGCACTAACTACTCTGAAGCTGCGATAATTCCATTGCGCAACAAAACTTCTTTTCCACGGATTAACACGGATCAACACGGATTCCTGAAGAGTTGATCAAGATCCGTGTTTATCCGTGTGCATCCGTGGAAGTGAATTTGTTTTCTCCGTGACCCGTGTCTCCGTGGTGAATAGCTTTTGGACTTAGCGAACAAACGCGTTCTTGTTGTTGGCCTGGGGCGCTCCGGTGTGGCCTCGGCGTTGTTCTTGCAGGCCCACGGCGCCAAAGTCACGGTCTCCGACTCGAAGCCTGAGGCTCAGCTGCGCGAAGAAATCCCCGTCCTTCTGGATCACGGAATTGCGGTTGAAACCGGCCGCCATGGCGAGCGCACGTTCCAGAATCAGGACCTGATCGTCGTCAGCCCAGGAGTTCCCATCGATGCGCAGCCCCTCGTTCAGGCCCGAGCCCTGGGCGAAACGGTCATTGGCGAGGTCGAACTAGCAGCTGAATTCCTTGCCGGCCCGGTCGTCGCCATCACAGGATCGAACGGAAAGACAACTACCACGACGCTTGTGGGCGAGATTCTCGCTAAATCGGGGATGAAGACTCTTGTCGGCGGGAATATTGGAACGCCGGCCATCTCGCTAGTTGAGAAAGCTACGCCAGAGACGACCATCGTTCTGGAGGTGTCAAGCTTCCAGCTTGAAACCATTCGCACATTCCGACCGAAGGTGGCTGCGGTCCTGAACGTCACGCCCGACCACCTCGACCGTCATAGGACGTTCGAAGCCTACGCCGCCGCCAAGGCCCGGGTTTTCGAAAATCAGCAGGAGCAGGACTTCGCCTTGCTGAACGCAGATGATCCTACTTGCGTGTCTATGGCCGCCAGTATCAAGGCGCAGGTCTTCTGGTTTAACCGCAAGCGCGAGGTGGACCAGGGCGCGTTTGTGCGCCAGGGGACAGTTCATCTACGCCGAGATGGTATGGAACACGAGGTCATGCCGGTTTCCGAGATCCCGCTGAAAGGCGCTCACAACGTCGAGAACGTGCTTGCCGCGATCTGCACTGCGGAGCTGATGGGCTGCCGGCCAGAATCGATCCGCGCCGCGGTGCGCGAATTCAAGGCCGTCGAGCATCGCCTGCAATACGTCGCGACGGTGCGCGGCGTGGAGTACTACAACGACTCAAAAGCCACCAATGTCGACGCGACCATCAAGGCGCTCGAGTCCTTCCCCGGGAAAATCCATCTCATTTTGGGCGGCAAGGACAAGGGCAGCGACTACACCGTCCTGAACGGCCTGCTGCGCGAGCGGGTCAAGTTTGTGTACACCATTGGAGCGGCGGCCGAGAAGATTCAGAAGCACATCGCCGGCGCCACGAAAATCGTATCGTCCGGGGCCATGGACAATGCCGTTGCCCAGGCGACGGCCAATGCCCAACCTGGCGACATCGTCCTGCTCGCACCCGCCTGTGCCAGCTTCGACCAGTTCCAGAATTACGAACACCGCGGCAGAGTGTTCAAGGAATTGGTGCTGGCTCTTCCCAAGTAGCTGCCATTGCGGTTGGAACCACAAGAGTCAACTTTTCTTCCAAGATCTCGCCCCAGAGTTCTCCGCGTCTCCGTCTCTCCGTGATGAAATGGATTTTCCATGGCCAAGCGCATCAGTGTGGATCGGTGGCTTTTCGTCATCACGCTCGTTCTCGTTTTCATCGGGCTGGTCATGGTGTTCAGCGCGTCGGCGGTGATGGCCAAGGAGCGTTACCACTCTGGCTATTACTTCCTGTTGCGCCAACTCGGGTGGGCCGTAGGCGGCTTCATCGTCATGCTTATCGGCATGCGGATTGACTACAAGAAGCTGAAGCACCCGGCGGTCATATTCTCGATTCTCGGCCTGACCACGCTGATGCTGATTTCGGTCTTTTTTCTCGACCGCGCCCACAACACGCATCGCTGGATCCACTTTGGCGGGTTCTCGTTCCAACCTTCGGAGCTGGCCAAGCCCGCGCTAATTCTGTTCCTCGCATACTTCCTTGAGACCCGCACCAAGTCGATGGACGACTGGCGTAACACGCTGATTCCGGCCGTACTTCCGACGCTGGTCTTCATTGGGTTGATCGTCTTTCAGCCGGACCTTGGCACCGCGATCGCTTGCGCGGCAATTACGGTTTGCGTGCTCTTTGTTGCGGGACTCGATCTGAGGTATTTGGGTTATGCATTTGCGGGGTCTTTGCTGCCACTCTATTTCTTGATCTTCCACGTGGCCTACCGCCGTGATCGCATCCTGGCATTCCTGAATCCCTACTCGGACCCGCAAGGCAAAGGCTTTCACATCATTCAGTCATTGATCGCCGTTTCCACAGGCGGGATTACCGGCGTTGGTTTGATGGAGGGCAAAGAAAAACTCTTCTACCTCCCCGAGCCGCACACCGACTTCATCTTTTCTGTGCTAGGGGAGGAACTGGGGCTGCTGGGCTGCCTGACGGTCGTCGCTCTGTTCGCGATTTTTCTCTGGCGCGGCGTGCGGACCGCGCTCCGCACCGACGACCTCTTTGGCCGCTTCCTCGTCGTCGGCATCACCTGCATGGTCGTAGTGCAGGCTTTCATCAACATCAGCGTCGTGCTCGGTCTGATGCCAACCAAAGGCATCCCCCTGCCGCTGATCTCCTACGGCGGATCGTCGCTTTTCATTACTCTCGCCTGCATCGGAGTGCTGCTGAATATCACCAAACAGGCGGAGTAGCTCCGGGTCGCGAACAAAATCTTTCACCGCAGAGTACGACGAGATCGCAGAGAAAACCAACGATCCGTTCTCTGCGTACTCTGCGATCTCTGCGGTATAACGCTTGTCTTGCGTACGACGTACGACCTACGACGTGCGACAGTTTATATTCTTTCCATGCGCGCAATCCTGGCAGGCGGAGGCACTGGCGGACACGTGATCCCTGCCCTCGCCATTGCGCAGGAGCTTCAACGCCGATATGACGCCGAATGCTTATTCATCGGCACGGCGCGAGGCTTGGAAAATCGCCTCGTGCCCAATGCCGGTTATCCGTTGAAGCTGGTGCAAGTTGGCGCCCTGAATCGCGTTAGCCTGGCCACCCGGCTAAAGACGCTGTTTGATCTGCCTCGCTCCATTTTCACGGCCGCTGGGATCATCAACGAATTTCAGCCGGAGGTCGTGATCGGTGTTGGCGGATACGCCTCCGGCCCGGCGATGCTGGCGGCGATTCTGAAACACATACCCCGGGTGGCTTTTGAGCCCAACGTTATTCCTGGATTCGCCAACCGCGTGGTCGCCCATTTCGTTTCTGCAGCCGCCGTCCACTTCAAGGAAACGGCAGATTATTTCCGCAATCCTTCGGTCACCGGCGTTCCGGTGCGAACCGCGTTCTTCCAGATTCCGCGCAAGCCATACGACCCAGCGTCCCCTACGCTCCTCGTCTTCGGCGGCAGCCAGGGTGCGCGCGCCATCAATCAGGCAATGATTCGGTCACTGCCGAAGCTGAAGCAGCGAGTGCCCGGCCTGCACATCATCCATCAGACCGGCGAGCGCGACTACGACAGCGTTCAATCTGGTTATCTGCAGGCTGGAGTTGTAGCCGAGATCCACAAATTTATCGATGACATGCCCGCGTTCTTTGCGCGGGCCGACCTTGTGCTGTGTCGCTCGGGCGCAAGCACGGTTGCGGAGATCGCAGCGGCGGCCAAGCCTGCAGTCTTCGTCCCGTTTCCGCTGGCCGCTGACGATCATCAGCGCCGCAACGCCGAAGCGCTGGAGCGCGAGGGTGCAGCGGTTGTGGTGGAAGAGACCAAGCTTGACGAGGTCTGGCTTGTAGACACGATTTCTGCTTTACTCGAAGATCCGGCCCGTTTGCGCAGCATGAGCGACGCAGCCCGGGCCATGGCGCATCCGAATGCCGCGAGCGATATAGCCGACCTCGCGGCAAAGGTGGGGGGTATTGAAATTCAGCCCACTGATTAACACGGATGAACACCGACCTGCGCTGGTATGTGAGGGCTTTGTGCAGGTTTGAGTCCGTGTTGATCCGCGTCTATCCGCGGAAATGAAGTTCATCCATGTTTGCAAAAATCCAACGCGTTCACTTTGTCGGAATCGGCGGAATCGGCATGAGCGGAGTCGCCGAAGTGCTGCTGAACCTCGGCTACAAGATTTCGGGGTCCGACCTGAAGCGCTCATCTGTCACCGATCGCCTGAAGTCCCTCGGGGCGACAATCTTCGAAGGTCATCAGGCCGAGAACGTCGTTGGTGCGGACGTCGTGGTTACGAGTTCGGCCATCAATCCGGCGAATCCTGAAGTCGTTGAGGCCGGCAGGCTCCATGTTCCCGTGATCCAGCGCGCTGAAATGCTCGCCGAACTCATGCGTCTGAAGTACGGGATTGCCATCGCAGGCATGCATGGCAAGACCACGACGACTTCCATGGTCGCTGCGGTTCTCGCGGCTGGCGGACTCGATCCGACCGTTGTCGTCGGCGGGCGCGTGGATGCCATGGGCTCGAATGCCCGCCTCGGTCGCTCGCAGTATCTTGTTGCCGAAGCGGACGAGAGCGACCGCTCATTCCTGAAGCTTTCGCCGATCCTTTCCGTGGTCACCAACATCGATCGCGAACACATGGACTGCTATCGCAACATGCGCGACGTGAAGCGCGCGTTTCTCGACTTCATGGACCGCGTACCTTTTTACGGCATGCTCGTGTTGTGCAACGACGACCCCGTTCTGCGCCGCCTTCTTCCGAAAATTCGCCGCCGCATGGTGACCTACGGCACGCGCAAGGGTTCGGATTTTTTCATACGCGATGGATTCTGGAGCGCCGGGCGCCCTCGACCGGCGGACGCCACGTCAGAGTTTAGCGATCACCACGAACGGGAAGGGCACGTCTTCAGTCGTGCCGAAAAGGCTTCCTCTAACAAGGGGGCTTTAGCCCCGGAGAGGCTCGGCCCCGCACGGGCGGGGGCGTCCGTGCCTCCACAGTCGTTTGGCGTGAGCTACCGCGGCAGCGACCTTGGCGAATTTCGACTTCACGTTCCTGGTCTGCACAATGTGTTGAACGCGACCGCTGCCATAGCCGTCGGCATCGGGCTTGATATTCCCGTCGCTCACATCCGTGAAGCTCTGGAACACTTCCGCGGGGTCGATCGCCGTTTCCAGCTTCGAGGAGAGGCGGGAGGCATAGCAGTCATCGACGACTACGGCCATCACCCAACCGAAATCAAGGCGACCCTCGCCGCCGCGAAACAGTGCGGATACCGCAAGATCCACGTCATCTTCCAGCCGCATCGCTACACCCGCACCCGCGACCTGATGGACGAATTCACCACCGCGTTCGCCGACGCCGACTCGTTGTTCGTCTTGGACATCTATCCCGCCAGCGAGCAGCCCCTCGAGGGGATCACAGGGGAAGTTCTGGCGCAGAGAATTGCGGAGAAGAGTCGCAGATCGGTGGCGTACGTGAGTTCCTTCGAAGAGGCGGTTTCAGCCGTCGCGTCGGCGTCCCATCCCGGCGACATGATTTTGACCCTAGGCGCGGGATCAGTCTCACAACTCGGGCCATTGCTGCTGGAGCAGTTGCAGAGTACGACAACCACGGTCTGTCGACGATGACGCGATATTTGGCGAACACAATATCCTAGTCGCGCAGCGACGGAATTTAATTAGCCCACCACGTCAGTGGTGGGAAAGCGGAAATCAGACCTGAGTCCCGCAGGGAGGGCACCTCACCCCGAGTGCCTGATGTGCATTACGTCCCCATCCTGCACGATGTAGTCTTTACCTTCGAGACGCAGAATGCCCTTGGCTCGGGCATTGGCTTCGGAGCCGGCTTCGAGCAACTGGTCCCATCGGATCGTCTCCGCGCGGATAAAATGCTTCTCTAAATCAGAGTGAATTGCACCGGCCGCGTTCACTGCGCGAGTATTTACAGGGATCGTCCAGGCGCGGCATTCGTCTTCGCCCGCGGTTAAGAAGGAAATCATCCCGAGCAGCGCATAGGTTTTATTGACCAGCCGCGACAGGCCGCTCTCCTTCAGTCCATAGCTGGAGAGGAATTCGGCGGCATCGGCGTCGCTCATCTCGGCAAGTTCGGCTTCGACTTTGCCGCAAATGGCAGTTGCGCCGGCATTCTTCCCGGCTTGTGTGGGGACGGGCGCCCCCGCCCGTCCGGCCGAGCCTTGCTCGGCAGGTTCTGCAATGATCTTGTCGACTCCATACTTAGCAACCGCATTCTCGAGGTCTTTGCCGAGTTCTGAACTCTCGCTGATGTTCAGCACGTAAAGAATTGGTTTCTCGCTCAGGAACATGAACCCGCGAAAACGCTTCTTGTCCTCAGGCGTCATCTCCAGTTCGCGCAGCGGACGCTCAGTTTCCAGGTGTGCCTTCGCCTTCTTGAGCAATTCAAATTCTTTTTCCAGATCGGGCGACTTCATCTTCTTCAGATCTTTCTCCACCCGCTCCATTCGCTTTTCGATCTGGCCAAGATCGCTGACCATCAAGTCAAACTCGACATTCTTGATGTCGCGCACCGGATCAATCGGCCCAACGTGCGGGATGGCATCATCCTCAAACGCACGCACCACGTGACAAATTGCATCCACTTGGCGAAGATGGCCGAGGTAAGCAGACTCCTTCAGCGCCTCCTGACCAATCGCGCCCAAATCGACGTACTCGACGGACGCATGCGTGAGTTTCTTCGGGTTGTACATGGCCGCGAGCTTGTCGAGACGCTCGTCGGGCACCTTGGCGATGCCGACATGCGCGTCGCGCGGATTCGACGAGGCCGACAGGTGCGCCTTCGTGAGCATTCGAAACAACGATGATTTGCCCACCTGTGGCAGGCCAATGATTCCAGTTTTCATACGAGCTTCTAGCTCTTGGCTCCTAGCTTTTGGCTTTCACACTTTCCGCCCTCCTCCGTGGCGTCCTCTATGGATTTCTGTGTCCTCTGTGGTGAAGGGTTGAAGAACCTCAGCTACCCACACAGACTGTCTGCGGAAGTGCAACTGACAGAATAAATGATTGCGCTGCTACGGTCGCACCGTGGCGAGCCGTCTCGAGGTGAAATAGAGAAGAATGATCCCGAGCACCAGGACCGCTCCTTCCACCCGCGTTGACCAAACGTGCAAGGACTCGAACTGCGCGCGAATGGGATCAGAAGTAGCAAGCTGATTGATTTCACCCGCCGCGAGTCGCAGTGCTTCCATCTGCGGAATGATCCGGAACTGTGAAATCGCGGTCAGCGCCAGCATAAGGACGATCAGAACATGGCTCATCGCGAATACCTTAAACCGCCGCAGCCGCGCGCGATTGTAGATCAACGAACAAATCAGAAATATCGCCCCGCAGATAAATCCGATGGTGTGCAGCTTCAACAGCGAGCCCCGAACGACGAGCCCCGCCATGTGCGTCGAGGGGAGCGCGGAGAATGCTGTTGCCGCTACGAAGGGGAAAAAGATCAACGCTCCCAGCCAGACGGCGAGCGACAGAAGCATAAGGAAGCGAAGGAAGTTCATGCAGAAATGGTAGCAGTCCAGGGCAGCAGCAATAGGAAGGCACGAGTTTACTGGGGCCGATCCATGAGCTATAAAACTCGGGGCTTCAGCCCATGAGGTTCGCCTTCAGCGGCTAAAGCCGCTCATCCTTTGCCCTAAAGTGGCACGAGTAAACTCGTGCCCTTCCCCCGGTTTTGAGACGGCGACAGAGGGAAAAGGAGAGGCTGGCGGAAAATTTTCTGGGATAGGCCGCAATTAAACCGGCACCGGTACCGTATCCACGATCTCCTGGATCACTTCTTCGACGCGAACGGCTTTCTTCATGCCGGAAGAATGCATGCCGTGAATGGCCACGCGGTGGGCAAAGACAGGAACAACCAGAGGCTTGAAGTCTTCCGGCACGCAGAAGCCGCGGCCATCAAGAAACGCCATCGCCTGGGCTGCGCGGTAAAGCATTTGCGAACCCCGAGGTGATACTCCCAAGGTCAATTTTTCGTGGTTGCGTGTCCGGCGGACGATTTCCAGCGCGTACTTGATGAGGGAGTCGTCCACTTCAACCTGCGTTACGAGGTTCTGCATTTCAAGCACGTCAGCGCCGGTCAGAACGGGCTCGACGGTGTCTAACTGTGCGGCTCCCGCTTCAGCCCGCAGGATTTGGGTCTCAGCAGTGACGTCTGGATATCCCATGTGCACGCGCATTAAGAAGCGGTCCAGCTGCGACTCCGGCAGCGGATAAGTGCCGTGATGCTCGACTGGATTCTGTGTCGCGATCACCAGAAACGGCAGCGGCAACGGGTGGCACTGAGCATCTACGGTGACCTGGCCTTCATTCATAGCTTCCAGTAGCGCTGATTGTGTCTTTGGAGTGGTGCGATTGATTTCGTCGGCGAGCAGCACATTCGTGAATACCGGCCCGCGTTTGAATTCGAACTTCTGCTCGGCAACGGAATAAACCGAAATCCCAATGATGTCGGAGGGCAGCATGTCGCTGGTGAACTGGACACGTTGAAAACTGCAGCCCAGAGCCCGTGCAAGTGTATGAGCCAGCGTAGTTTTACCCACCCCGGGGACGCCTTCGATGAGCAGATGCCCGCGAGCCAGCACGGAAACCAGGGCAAGACGGACGACTTCGTCCTTGCCGCGGATGATCTTCTTCAGCTCTTTTTCCAGGCTCGCAGCCCGGTGTGACGCGGCAAGTACGGTTTCAAGCGGCATGCTAGGCGATTCTACTATGCGGAGGTTGAGAGCCTGAGGTTACCTTCGTCAGTGGGCAGTGGCCGGTGGGCAGTGGTCAGAATCCCAGCTGTGAGCAGCGAGCGCTGAGCAATGAGCGACCCGATTGCTCACAAGTCCCACTTGCAGATTGCACACCGTACAACTAGCCATTAGCCACTGACCACTAGCCACTGTTCTCACTGCATCGTGTACTCGGCCGGCCTGCCCGTCAGCCGCTCAATCCGCTTGGCGATCGGCGGATGAGTGGAGAACAGGCTCATCAGGCTCTGTCCTAAGAACGGCTGAATAATGAAAAGATGCGCAGTACTTGGAGTGGCCTGCATCGGCAGCCGCTTCGAATAGGCATCCAGCTTTGCCAAGGCGCTGGCCAGGGCATAAGGATTCCCTGTGTAGTGGGCACCGCTCGCGTCGGCCTGGTATTCGCGCGAGCGCGAGACTGCCAACTGGATCAGCATTGCAGCCAGCGGTGCAAGAATGATCATCGCCAAGGCGGCAATGCCACCACCCCCGCGATCGTCGCGGTCGCGATCATAACCGCCAAAAATCATTCCCCACTGGGCCATGTGCGCGAGGTAGGTGATCGCGCCTGCAATTGTGGCTGCGATGGAACTGATCAGAATATCCCGGTTGCGGACATGTCCCAGTTCGTGGGCCAACACGCCTTCCATCTCCTCGTCATTGAGGAGGTTCAGAATTCCCTGCGTCACGGCAACTGAGGCGTGCTCGGGATTTCGCCCGGTTGCGAACGCATTCGGCGAATCCGTCGGAATCACATACATCTTCGGCATCGGGATGCCGATCTTTTGCGTGAGCCGCTCGACGATCTGGTAAGCACGCGGGAGTTGCTCGCGCGTGACTGGCTGCGCCCGGTACATTGCCAGCGCGATCTTGTCAGAGTAGAAATATGAGACGAAGTTCATGACTGCCGCAAAGATGAGGGCAATCAGCATTCCGTTCTGGCCCCCGAAAACGCGGCCGATGAACATCAGCAAGAGAGTGAGTGCGGTAAGAAGAAACGCGGTCTTGAATGTGTTTCCCATAGAGATAGCCCCAAGAGAATAGATGCATGGCCGGGTGCGAAGATGCATCGCTTACGAAAGCATTACCTGTGTCCACCACGGAGGCACGGAGACACGGACAAAACAAGGGAGATTGGAAGTAATTGGGAAACTGTACTTGGGAATAGAAATCAGGGTTCCGCGCGCACAATTGCCCAATTACTCAATTACTCGATTTCTCAATTTGTTTTCCGTGCCTGCGTGGTGAGGGTCTTAACTCCTCACCGTCAGCACTGGGCAGTTCGCGCCGACGATGATCCTATGCGCCACCGCTGCTCCAAGGTGCGTCGCTGCTTTCAGGTGACCGTTCGCCGACCGTGCGCCCAGCGCAATAAGGCCTGTCTCCCGTTCGGCTGCAGTTTGAAGGATTGACTCCGCGGCGACTCCGAATTGCGCCAGGAACTCCGGTTCCTGTTCCAGATCAAGATCCGCAGGAAGCATTTCCCGCAGCTTCTTCAACGACGCCTCCACCGGCCCTGGATCTTCACTTAAGCGATCGCCATAGTCTTCAACTACATGGAGCATGCCAAATGTTGCGCCAAAGCCGTTGGCCAATGAGGCAGCAAGAGCTGCCGCACCATTCGAGTGCTGGCGGAAATCCGTTGCGTACAGTACATCCTTAATTTCAGCAGCGGCAATCTTGGCGTCACGTTCAAATCGACCGAGATTTCGCACAGATGCACCCACCACGTTCGGCCCAACCGTCAGCACAGGACACGGTGCCTGCCGGAGGATCTCTTCTGCAACCGATCCCATGATCAGTCTGCCCAAGCCTGTACGCCCATGCGTTCCCGCGATGACCAAATTAATCTCGAGCTCTTGCACCATGGTGTAAACGACGCTCGGAATTTCACCATGCGGTAAGTAAACCTGGTGCGGAACGGCCTTCATGCGCTTGCTCAGACGGCGCATCTTGTCGTGAGCATTGCTGTGCGCATCTTCATAGATAGGCCCAAAGAAAGCTGGATCAGGTGCACCCGGTCTTAGAAACTTCACATCCGGAAGGACGTGCGTCACGTGCAGTTCGCTACCGAAATACTCGCTGAATGCGGCTGCATAAGGCAGCGCCGCTTCGGACGCTTCGGAAAAATCGGTCGCGAACAGGACGTTCTTAACTGCAACTAAGCTTTGAGATTTTTCAACGGCCTCCAGGACCGGCATGGCACACCTCCTCCGACTCCCTTAAAGGTGCCACTTTCAGAGACTTGCAGCGGTGTGCGTTGTCACCGTGAAATGTGAGCGCAATCACACCGGAGTACAACGATTTTCTTTAGAGTTTTATTTTACAAGGCCAAATTCAAGGACCCAAAAAGCCTGGTGAAGATGGCCAACTCGCCTCCGCGAAGCGGCGATGCTGGCGTAAGGAGGAGAGAGTGTCCGCATACGTTTCCAAACCGCAACCTCCCACTCAGGACAAGCGCTGGAAGCTGGTGGACGCCACCATGCGACGCCTCGGCCACCAGTCCCGCGGGCTGATCGAGACCTTGCACACCGTCCAAGAGGCGTTTGGATATCTGGACGAGTCGGCCCTCCGCTACGTTGCGATGTCGCTGCGAGTGCCGCTGAGCCGCGCGTATGGCGTTGCGACCTTCTATCACTTCTTCACGCTGAAACCGGCTGGCAAGCACACCTGCGTCGTTTGCCTGGGAACCGCCTGCTACATTAAGGGCGCTCCACAGTTGCTCGACGCCATGCAGAAAGATTTGGACATCAAGCCCGGCGAGACCACTCCCGACGGAAATGTCTCGCTATTAACCGCCCGTTGCCTGGGTTCCTGTGGTCTTGCTCCGGCGGTGGTTTACGACAATGAGGTTGCCGGAAAAGTGAGTCCGCAATCTCTACGCGAACACCTTAGCAAATGGAATCACCATGAATCTTGAAGAGCTGGAACAGATAGCCGTTACCGAACGCGAAGCCCGGGAGAAGGTCAGGCACGAAGTCAGGGTGTGCATGGCCGCCGGCTGCCTCTCCTGCCAGAGCCAGGGGGTGAAGGACGCGCTCACGGCTGAAGTAAAGAATCGCGGCCTGGAAGAGACACACAAGGTGAAAGGCGTCGGCTGCATGGGCCTGTGCTCGGAAGGCCCCCTGGTCGCGACTAGTGAGAAACAGATGTACAAGCACGTCGCGTCCGCGGATGCAGCTGCCCTGGTCAACAGTCTCGACGGTGAACCCGTGAAGCGGCTGGACTGCCCGACTGACGTGCCGTTCTTTCAGCGCCAAAAGAAAATCGTGCTGGAAAACTCTGGCGTGATCGACCCCGAGCGGATCGAAGACTATATCGCCGAAGGCGGCTATCGTGCCATCGTAAACGCGCTCAGCGACATGATGCCGCAGGAGGTGATTTCCGAAATCACCACCAGCGGGCTCCGTGGGCGCGGCGGCGCTGGATATCCGACAGGTTTGAAGTGGAGCACAGTTTCGAGAGCAGATGGCAATCCGAAGTACGTCATCTGCAACGCCGACGAAGGCGATCCTGGCGCCTTTATGGACCGCAGCGTCCTCGAGAGTGACCCGCATCGCGTACTGGAAGGCATGCTCATTGCTGCGTACGCGGTCGGCGCCTCCGAGGGCTTTATCTATGTTCGTGCCGAGTATCCGCTGGCGATCAAACGGCTAAAGACCGCTATACGCCAAGCAGAGCGTTTGGGGCTCCTCGGCACGAACATCTGCGGAACCCGCTTCAGTTTTCGCATTGATTTACGCCTAGGCGCGGGCGCATTCGTCTGCGGCGAAGAGACGGCGTTGATTGCCTCGGTAGAAGGCAAACGTGGCACACCGCGCCCGCGCCCTCCCTATCCGGCGATGTCCGGCCTGTTCGGTCAGCCAACATTGATCAACAATGTCGAGACTTACGCGAACGTGCCGCCGATCATTCGCAACGGCGGCGCTTGGTACGCGGAGATCGGAACCGAAAAGAGCAAAGGCACAAAGGTGTTCGCGCTCGCTGGGCGGATCGAGAACACCGGGTTGGTCGAAGTGCCGATGGGAATTACCCTGCGCGACATCGTGTATGACATCGGCGGAGGAATTCCCGAAGGGCGCAAATTCAAAGCCGTGCAGACCGGTGGCCCATCTGGGGGCTGCCTGCCGGCGGATTGTTTGGATATGCCCGTGGATTACGAGTCGCTCGCGAAAGCTGGGTCCATCATGGGCTCCGGCGGAATGATCATCATGGATGAAAGCTCCTGCATGGTCGACGTCGCCAAGTACTTCATGGACTTCTGCATGACGGAGTCTTGCGGCAAGTGTGTTCCCTGCCGCGTTGGTACTTACCAGATGCATCGGATCCTGAGCGCGATCACTAACCTCACTGCGACTGAGCCGGACCTGAAAATGCTGGAAGAGCTCTGCGATCTGCTGAAGAACACCAGCCTCTGTGGGCTCGGCCAATCTGCGCCAAATCCTGTGGTCAGCACGTTGAAGTCGTTCGCAGAAGAGTATCGCGCGCACATTCACGATAAGAAGTGCGCGGCAGGCGTTTGCGGCGCACACGAGAACGGCGGAGACGAAAAGTCGAAGCCCGAGGAGAAGAACGAGGCGCGCGAACTGAGCGAGGTGGGAGCATGAGTCCGACCAACGTGGTAAAACCGGGCACCAAACCTGTGCAACCCGCCAGCAACGTGAAGACTCTGCAGATCGACGGCAAAGATTTCAGTGCGCGGCCAGAAGAGACCATCCTCGACGTGGCGCGGCAGAACAAGATTTTCATCCCGCGTCTTTGCGAACTGGAAGGCTTGTCGGATGTCGGCGCATGCAGGTTGTGCCTGGTCGAAGTAAAAGGTTCGAACAAACTGCTGCCGGCATGCGTGACCCGCGTCTACGAGGGCATGGAAGTCACGACCAACTCGCCGCGTCTGGCCGCGTATCGCCGGATGATTATCGAGTTGCTGTTCACGGAGCGCAATCACATTTGCTCCGTGTGCGTCTCGAACGGGCACTGTGATTTGCAGTGGATGGCGCAGAAGCTGGGCCTCACGCACGTTCACTTTCCCTATCGATATCCCAAGGCGAACGTGGACGCGTCCCATGAGCGGTTCGTCATCGACCACAACCGGTGCATCCTATGCACGCGTTGCGTGCGCGTGTGCGACGAAATTGAAGGTGCGCATGTTTGGGATGTCATGGGCCGCGGCATCGACGCGAAGGTCGTTACTGATCTGAATGAGGCATGGGGAAATTCGGAGACGTGCACCAGTTGCGGGAAATGCGTGCATGTCTGCCCGACGGGCGCGCTCTCTGAAAAAGGACACGCCGTCGCTGAGATGGAGAAGCGGCGCCACTTCCTGCCGTACTTGACCATGATGCGGGAGAGCCAGGAATGAAAAAGAGACTTGCTACCGTTTGGCTGGATGGCTGCTCTGGCTGCCACATGTCGTTTCTCGATCTGGACGAGCGTCTGATCGAGGTCGCGGAGAAAGCCGACCTTGTCTATAGCCCGCTGGTCGACATCAAAGAGTTCCCAGGAGATGTCGATGTCGCGCTGGTGGAAGGCGCGGTCAGTAGCGAGGAAGACCTGCACAAGATCCAGATGATTCGAAGGAAAGTGAAAACCCTCGTTTCATTGGGTGACTGCTCAGTGACCGCAAATGTTCCTGGAATGCGCAACGCATTCGGCGTGAAAGCGGTTTGCGACCGCGCCTACACGGAGAACGTGACGCTGAATCCGGGAACCCCGGCGCAGGTCATACCAAGATTGTTGCCGTACGCGCGCCCGATACACGAAGTGGTGAACGTGGACGTTTTTATACCCGGTTGCCCCCCTTCAGCGGATACCATTTATTACGCACTAACCGAACTGCTGGAGGGGCGCCAACCGGAACTAAGTGCGAAGACGAGGTTCGGAGCCTAGAGTTTGTATCAGGGCACGGCTTGAGCCGTGCCGAACTGGATCTTTTAACTCCCGTCATTCCGAGCGAAGAAGATCGTTCGCGAAGCGGACGATGTCCGGAGTCGAGGAACCGATCATCTTGCTTGGTCGGAATGACATTGAAAAACTGCTCTCCCGGCACTTATGTGCTGGGCTAATTGGATTCCGTCGCTTTCGCGACTGCGGCGTGGTTGAAGGTCAGGAGCACATCGTGGCAGAACGCAGAACCATCGTTATCGATCCGGTGACCCGCATTGAGGGTCACTCCAAAATCACCCTGCACCTTAACGAAGAGGGGCAGGTTTACGACGCTCAATTCCACGTTACGCAGTTCCGCGGATTTGAGAAATTCTGCGAAGGCCGCCCATTCTCGGAGATGCCCGCGCTCATGGCGCGCATCTGCGGCATCTGCCCCGTCAGCCACCTGATTGCTTCTGCCAAGGCCTGCGACGCACTGCTGGCGGTACGCATTCCGCCCACCGCGGACAAACTCCGCCGCATCTTCGGTCTCGCCCAAGTGGTGCAATCGCATGCGCTGAGCCTGTTCCATCTTTCCTCGCCCGACATTCTTCTCGGCATGGATGCCGACCCTGCCAAGAGCAACATTTTCGGCGTTCTGGAGAAAAATCCGCAGCTCGCGAAGGACGGAATTGCACTCCGCAAGTTCGGACAGCAGATCATTGAGCGGCTCGGCGGTAAGCGCATTCACCCCGCATGGGTCGTCCCCGGCGGCGTAAGTGATCCTCTCACTGCAGACGATCGCGACGCGATCCTGAAAACGATTCCGGATGCCCTCGCCATTGCCGAACGCAGCATCGTGTGGCTCAAGGGAACAATCGAGGGCTTTCGCCAGGAGATCGCCAGCTTCGGCAATTTCCCGACTCTCTTCATGGGGATTGTAAAGCCAGACGGCGGCTTGACCTTCTACGACGGCAAGATTCGCTTCGTCGACGCGTCGGGGACTCTAGTCGCAAAAGATCTTGATCCTGCGGACTACCAGGAATTCCTGGGCGAGAAGGTTGAGCCGTGGAGCTATCTCAAATCCACCTATTACAAGCCGAAGGGATATTCAGAAGGTGTCTATCGCGTGGGTCCGCTCGCGCGGCTTAACGTTGCCGACCGTTGCGGCACCCCGCGCGCCGATCAGGAATTAGCAGAGTTTCAGGAGCTGCAGCGCACGGCGGTGCTCAGTTCGTTCCACTATCACCATGCGCGGCTGATTGAAATCCTATATTGCATCGAGCGCATGGAGAGCTTGCTGAACGATCCGGAAATCCTCGACAAACACGTGCGCGCGATTGCGAAAGCGAATGCTCTGGAAGGGGTCGGCGCAGCAGAAGCTCCTCGCGGCACCCTGTTCCATCATTACAAGATCGACGAGCAGGGCCTGATTCGCTGGGCGAACCTGGTTATTGCGACCGGCCAGAATAATCTCGCGATGAATAAGAGCGTGCTGCAGGTGGCAAAGCACTACGTGAAAGGCGAGAAGATCACACATGGCATGCTCAACCGCGTGGAAGCCGTTATTCGCGCTTACGATCCTTGCCTGAGCTGCTCCACCCACGCTGCTGGACAGATGGCTCTGCAAATCCAGCTGCTCAGCCCGGATGGCGCCGTGCTCGACGAGGTCGTGCGAAACTAGAGGCGCATGCCTCGAGTGCTGGTCATTTGCATCGGCAACACGCTTCGCTGCGACGACGGTTTTGCCTGGCATGTCGCAGATGAGTTGAGCCCTCAAGCAACTGACAATCTGCGCATCTTGAAGGTCCTGCAGCTTACGCCTGAACTCGCTGAGGCAATCAGCGAGGCAGCACTGATAATTTTTGTGGACGCGGCTGCGCACGGTGAACCCGGCACTCTGACCTGCGATCCTGTAGCCAGCTCAGAATCGGACCTTCGCTACTCTCACGATTTCACTCCAGCCACACTAATCCAGATGGCAAAGACGCTTTACGGCAAGCACCCAAAGGCGTTTCTGATCTGCGCCGCGGGAAAGGTGTTCGAACACGGCGAGAGCCTCTCGCCTGAAATCGAGGGCGCTGTGCCTGCCGCCGTTGCAAGGGTGCGGGAGTTGATGAGGGAAGCCCGCGAAGAGGGCGTCTGAAAATAGCCCAGCGCCTTGGCGCTGGGAAAGCCGAGGAGAAAGCCGAAGTGCCGTAGGTAGGACTGAAGCACCTGTGTTTCGCCCACTGGACCAGTGTGTTGGTGCTTTCAGGCTCCGACCGCTACCGATTCTGGCTTGCTGCGTAGTTCGTAACCAACGGCCGCGTAATAGATCGCGCGATCGAAGAAGTGGTTTAGCAACTGCAGCATCTCCAGCTCACCGAATGCCTCAACGGGACGTTCCTCGGGTACTTCCTTCTTGAGGAAGTCCCACAGGTTGTCCTTCACCATGACGATCACCCACGCGACCTGGCTGAATGGGACATTCTGTTTCGCGCGTTCCGCCCCGATGCGCAAATAACGGCGCTCAAGGTCGAGTTCGTCTTTGGTCAAGAGCCAGTCCCCCAAGTGCCGGTAAATCTCAAATACGACCTGACGCAGTTCATCTTGGGGGACGTGCTTGTAGTCGGGGGTCGCATCCGACGCCAGTACGCGGTCGATCAGACAGGTGGAAAGCGCTTGCGAATGCGTCTCAATCAAATGGACGAGCCTATAGAGCATCATCATGGTGTCCCCCCGTCTCCATGTTGCGCAAACGTCTCATTGTGGAATTAGAGGCGAGTACAGACCATGATCCGCGCCACAACAACGGGTGATGAGAATCACAGGGAAGCGGGTTTCAGGTTTCGGGTCTCAGGTTTCAGGTTTCAGGTCTCAGGCTCGTCAAGACCTCACACCTGATAATTCCCGAAACGGATGGAAGCAGCCGCTTTGCGTTGTTTTTTCTTTTGAGACAAAGCCCATGAGCGCTAGGTTGAATGCGAGGCATCCTTATGAGCGGAACGTTTAGAGATCTTAAGTGCTGGCAAAAGGGCGTGGATTTAGCTATATCCGTTTATTCAGCCACCCGCGACTTCCCTAGAGACGAAGTCTTCGGATTGTCGAGTCAACTGCGGAGAGCCGCCGTTTCCATCGCAAGCAATATTGCAGAGGGTAGAGGGCGACTGTCCAACAAGGACTCTCTTCGTTTCTTCGGAAATGCGAGAGGTTCTTTGTTCGAGGTCGAGACTCAAATCGACATCGCAGAGAAGCTCCATTACCTAGCGGCTACTGACGCAGAGAGGCTTCGTTCGAATATCAGCGAAACGGGGAAGATGCTTAATGGCCTTATACGGTCGATGAACTGCACGATTGAGGCAGACACGAGAGAGCAATAGCAACCGACGTTGGTGGCTACCCTAGCCTAAAAGATTAAGCCCTGAAACCGAAGACCTAAAACCGAAGACCTGAGACCTGAAACCTGAAACCTACTCCGGCCCCCAATCTTCCACTGTCCTCACCACCATGTGCGCCGGACGCTGCAAATATTCGTATCCCTTCACCGCTCGCATGTACTGCGCGCGTTCGAAGGCGCTGGGATCGGGGCAGCGCAGTTGGCTCATGCTGCCCTGCATCTGCGCGACGGATTCGTACTCGTGCTCTTCCAGCCACTCGCGAATCTCGCGTTCTACGTATCGCAGATGAGTAACACCATTGCGGAGCAGGGCCGAGCACAGTTGCGCAACATTGGCGCCGACTAACAACACCTTGATGACGTCATCAGCATTATGCACACCGCTGGTTGCCGCCAGGCCCGCCCGGACTCGACCGTAAAGAATGCCAATCCACGTCAAAGGAAGCCGCAACGCCTGGGGCGTGCTCAGTAACACATTTGGCCTGACTTCCAGTTCATCCAGATCGATGTCCGGCTGATAGAAGCGGTTGAACAGCACCAACCCGTCCGCTCCGGCTTGTTCCAGGCGCCGCGCCATGTGCGCCATGTTGCTGAAGAACGGGCTCAGCTTCACTGCGACAGGAATATCCACGGCGGATTTCACCGCGCGAAGGATGTCTACATATCCCTGCTCGACTTCGATTCCGGGCACGTCCATATCCGCCGCGATGGAATAGATGTTGCATTCAATAGCATCAGCACCCGCCTCTTCGATTTGCTTCGCGTACTTCGTCCATCCGCCTAAGGTAGCGCCATTCAGGCTGGCGATGATTGGAATGCGCGTCGCTTCTTTCGCGTGCCGAATATGCTCCAAGTATCCTTCAGGGCCGGTGCGGAACTCACTGCGGCTCGGCAGATAAGTCAACGACTCCGCAAAACTCTCGGTGCCGGCCGACAAGTGATACTCCAGTTCCATGGCCTCCTGCCGCAATTGCTCCTCGAATAACGAATACAGGACGATGGCCGATGCACCACCGTCTTCCAGGCGCCGAATGCCATCAACATCCTGCGAGAGCGGAGATGCAGATGCCACAAGAGGGGTGTCGAGTGTCAAACCTAGGTATTGAGTGCTGAGATCAATCATTGTGTACTCCGGAATATGAAAGCTGAGTCCGGCCGAGGGTCTGCTGCACCGCTTCGGTCGCAAATGAATTCGCGCTGGCAACAATCACGGTGGCGTCATCGGCCAGCGCACGATTAGAAAACTTTTTGACTTCATCGAGCAGGCGCAACTGAAGAATGTCCGACCTGAGGTGGCGAGAGCGGACCAGCCAATCAATGAGCCGCTCCTCTCCGAATTCTTCACCGTTTGCTGCTTCAGCTTCGGTTATGCCGTCGGTGAAAAGGACCAGCGTGTCGCCGGTCGCAAGACGTACCGTCGAGACCTCATATCTCCAGTCGGGAAAGATGCCGAGAAGTGCCCCATCATTCTCGAGACGCGCCACGCTGCCATCGTGGCTGATGACGATGGGTCGTAAATGGCCGGCATTGGTGAATTGCAGAATGCCGTGCTTCGCATCAAGAACGCTGTAGAACAGTGTTACGAACTTCTCCGTCGCGGTATTTGTACATAGCACCGAGTTCAAGCGGCCGCAAACCTCCGCAGGGGACACGGATTCTGTCGCAAACGCACGCACCGCAGCTTGGACATTGGCCATCAGAAGTGCCGCGGAGATCCCCTTCCCAGACACATCGGCGATACACAACGCTGCCTTACTGTCCGTCAACTGGATCACGTCGTAGTAATCGCCTCCGACGGCTTTAGCCGGTTCCCATGTTCCCGCGATTTGGAACCCGGGAATCTGCGGAATGCTTTTGGGTAAGAGGTTTTCCTGGATTTCGCGTGCGCGTTGCAGTTCTATGGCGTCCGCTTCGCGTCCCGCAATCTCAACTTCGATCGTGCGCTGTAACAATTGGTTGTGCCTACGCAAGCGGCGCGTGCTTACCTTGTAGAGCTCGTAGGAAAAAGCAAACACCAGGTTGGCGACGAAGGGGAACTTCCAACTGTGCCGCAAGAATTCCAAGAATGGGGAGTTCCAGTCGTGGACGCTATAAATCACTGCAGCGGAAGTGACGACTACGACGCAGTTGACTGCCAGAATGGCGAGCACATGAATCGGCCAGTGATACCGTGAGTTCCGGTCCTCGTAGAGAAACTTCAAGGGATGGAGCAAAACGACGGTCAGGTTCACTTGAGTGAGGACGTAGAGGAAGAGGTCGCGAATACTTCCGACTGGATTCTCGACTGCCCAGAAGATCAACCACGATGCGAGAATGATTCCTCCGCAGAGCGCCTGCAGGCGGAGTACGCAGTCGAAGCCGTGTAAGAGTTTGCGCCGGTCCATGACGATCGCCTGATCAGACCTTCGTTACCTCCACAACCTTCGGTTTAACGGGAATTGACGGTTCGGCAACGGGCGTGGCTTCTGTCTTCCGCTGGGCGAAGTACTCATAAAGTTGGAACCGGACATCAGCGTCGTGCTGCGCTTCTTTCCACAGCCGCTTGGCATCTTCCGGCTTGGTCTTGCTGAGCATCTTGAACCTGGTCTGCTGCAGCAGGAATTCCTCGACCTTGCGCGTCGGAGTGCGCGAGTCCAGAATGAGCGGATTCTCGCCCGCTGCGCGGCGGTCCGGATTGTAGCGATAGAGCAGCCACTGGCCGGACTCGACTGCAACCTTCTGATCCGACATCGCCGTGGTCATGTTGATTCCATGCGCGATGCAATGCGAGTACGCGATGATCAGACTTGGCCCGTTGTAAGCCTCGGCTTCCAGGAAAGCCTTCAGCGTGTGCTCGTCCTTGGCGCCCATGGCCACGCTGGCGACATACACGTTGCCGTAACTCATCGCAATCAGACCGAGATCCTTCTTGGGAGACGGTTTTCCGCCGGCGGCAAATTTCGCCACCGCGCCACGCGGAGTTGACTTCGACGCCTGACCGCCGGTGTTCGAGTAGACCTCTGTATCAAGCACAAGGATGTTCACGTTGCGCCCGCTGGCGATCACGTGGTCGAGGCCGCCGTAGCCAATGTCATACGCCCAACCGTCGCCACCGATGATCCAGACACTCTTCTTTACCAGCATGTCAGCCACGGACAGCAACTGCTTCGCTTCCGGCATGCTGAACGTGGCAAGCCGTTCTTTCAAGAAAGCCACCCGCTCGCGTTGCAGCACGATCTCCGCTTCGTCGTGCTGCGGGGCGTTCAAAAGCGTGTTGGCGAAGTCGGTGCCAATTGTTCCTGACAGGCGCTTCACTAGTTCACGCGCGAACTCGGTCTGCTTATCGATGGAGACGCGGAATCCGAGTCCGAACTCCGCGTTGTCCTCGAACAGCGAATTCGACCACGCCGGGCCGCGGCCCTGAGCGTTCTTCGTCCAGGGCGTGGTCGGAAGGTTGCCGCCGTAAATCGATGAACAGCCGGTCGCATTGGCGATGACCGCCCGGTCGCCGAACAACTGCGAAACCAGCTTCAGATAAGGCGTTTCGCCGCATCCCGCGCAGGCGCCAGAGAACTCGAACAACGGCGTCTGTACCTGCTGCTGGCGGATGGCGTTGACCTTGATCTTGGTGCGATCGAGGTCCGGAATCTTCTGGAAATACTCCCAATTCTCCCGTTCCGGCGCGCGCAGCGGCGGCTGGGGAGCCATGTAGATCGCCTTCAGCCGTGTCTCGCTCTTGTTCTTCGCCGGGCAGATATCCACGCAGATCCCGCAGCCGGTGCAATCTTCCGGCGCGATCTGAATCGTGTACTTCATCCCCGCCCACTCTTTGTCGCGAACATCTGTGGACTTGAATGTCGTAGGCGCACTGTTTAGAAATTGCTTGTCATAGACCTTGATGCGCAGTACAGCGTGCGGGCAAACCATGGCGCACTTGCCGCATTGAATGCAGGTCTTGGTGTCCCACACCGGAATTTCGAGCGCGATGTTGCGCTTTTCCCACTTGGATGTTCCTGTTGGGAACGTCCCATCCGCCGGGAAAGCGCTCACGGGGAGCGCGTCTCCGTGGCCGGCATAAATCGTGCCCAGCACATCGCGCTCATACTCAGGCGCCTCTCCAGAGAAAGGCGCCGGCATTGCCGAGCGGCTGGTTGACTGCTCTGGCAACGTAACCTGGAAAAGATGCGCAAGCGTTTCGTCCACTGCGCGCAGGTTCTTCTGAACGACTTCTTCACCCTTCTTGCCGTAGGTTTTGCGGATCGAGTCGCGAATGGCTTCAATCGCTTCTTCGCGCGGCAGGACTTTCGAGATGGCAAAGAAGCACACCTGCAGAATAGTGTTCATGCGCGAGCCCATGCCGGTGTCGCGCGCTACCTGATACGCGTCGACTACGTACAACTTGGCCTGCTTCGCGATCAGCTGTTCCTGCATTTTGCCCGGGAGATGCTCCCACACTTCGTTCTTGTTGAAGGGACTATTGAGCAGGAACACGCCACCGGGGACTAGTGCATCGAGCATGTCGTATCGCTCGAGGAAGATCCACTGATGGCAGGCAATGAAATTGGCTTTTGAGACCAGGTAGCTCGATCGGATGGGATTCGGGCCAAAGCGCAGGTGCGAGACCGTCATCGCACCCGACTTCTTCGAGTCATAGACGAAGTAACCCTGCGCGTAGTTCGACGTGTTCTCGCCGATGATCTTGATTGAGTTCTTGTTCGCGCCTACAGTTCCATCGGCGCCCAGGCCGTAGAACATTGCACGAACCACATTGTCCGGCTCGATCGAGAACTCAGGATCATAGTCAAGGCTGGTATTGCTGACGTCGTCGTTGATGCCAATCGTGAAGTGCGCCTTTGGTCTATCTTGCTTCAGGTTGTCATAGACGGCCTTGACCATGGCTGGCGTGAATTCTTTCGAGGAGAGTCCATACCGACCTCCCACAACGCTGGGAATGGGACGGCCGGTGCCATTCAAAGTTGAGCCTTCGAACAACGCATTCACCACATCCAGGTACAGCGGTTCTCCCGCAGCGCCCGACTCTTTCGTTCGATCCAGCACCGCAATCTTCTTGACGCTCGCGGGGAGAGCCTGCATGAAGTGCTCTACTGAAAACGGGCGGAACAACCGGATTTTGAGCAATCCAACTTTCTCGCCCTCCGCATTCAGATAGTCGACAACCTCGTGGGCTGCATCCGCGCCCGAGCCCATCATCACAATGACGTGTTCGGCATCGGGCGCGCCCACGTAGTCAAACAAGCGATATTTGCGGCCCACGACCTCGGAGAATTTGTCCATGATTGCCTGGACCTTTTCCGGGCAGACCGCGTAAAACGGGTTGGCAGCTTCGCGCGCCTGGAAGAAAACGTCAGGATTTTGCGCGGTGCCGCGAAGTACGGGATGATCGGGAGACAATGCGCGCTGCCGGTGCTCGATCACACAATCCATGTTGATCAGCGCTCGCATCTGGTCTTCGTCAATCATTTCGATCTTGTTCACTTCATGGGAAGTCCGAAATCCGTCGAAGAAGTGCAGGAACGGGATACGGGATTCGAGACTGGCTGCATGGGCGATCAGCGCCATGTCCATGGTTTCCTGGACGGAATTGGAGCACAGCATCCCGAACCCCGTAGTTCTGCAAAACATCACGTCGGAGTGGTCGCCGAAAATCGACAGCGCATGCGTAGCGATGGTACGGGCCGTGACATGAAACACCGCAGGCGTGAGTTCGCCGGCGATCTTGTTCATGTTGGGAATCATCAGCAAAAGACCCTGTGACGCGGTAAATGTGGTGGCAAGCGATCCGGTCTGAAGCGCGCCGTGGACAGCACCGGCGGCGCCGCCTTCACTCTGCATCTCAACCACGTGAGGCACGGTTCCGAAAACGTTGGGCACGCCTTCCGACGCCCATTGATCTGCCCATTCGCCCATCGGTGAAGACGGCGTGATCGGGTAGATAGCAATCACTTCGGCCAGGCGGTAGGCAACGTTGGCCACCGCCTCATTCGCGTCCATCGTTTTGAACTTCGGTTTCATCGTTTTCCCTTCAGTTCGAGCTGTTACCGAGCACTAGATCGCGCCTACTGCATGTGCGACCTGAATGTGTGGTTCAAAAGCCTGGGGTACGGAAATCGCGCGCGTCACCAGGCACAACGATTTTGCTTTGTGCAGCAGGCGCAACCCGCGCGCTTGCTCCTGCTCGTCGTGCATCGAAAGGCTGGGGCGGATGGCGATTTCGGTGAACGCATATCCCGACTCGACTTTTTGGATTGTGCCTTCCACCGCGACCTCGAGATCGGAGTACTCGAATTTCGAGTACTCGGCGATTGCGCGGAACGTCGTGGTATAGCAGCCTGCGATGGAGCACAGCAGCAGGCTCTCTGGGGTCCATCGGCCTTCCATACCGCCAAACTCGGGGGGTGCTGTGAAGTGGATCGCATTCGGCGCGGTATCAGTCTTGGCTAATCCGGTTTTGCCGGACGTCCACCAGGCAACGACCCGATAGCTGTGTCTGGTCTCCATAAATTCTCCTTCTTGCTTCCAAGAACCTCACCCGCTCCAAGTAACAAAATGGAATGTTGGGGCGAAATTCTTCCCGGCTCCCCCGTGGCGAATGACATAATTGGCCTTAATGTCAAACCCACCGGTTACCTGCCTGGCAGCCCCTGAATCCTTGGCTGCCAGTGCCTTACGAGTGAGTCCATTCTGTGGGCTGGGGGTAGTAACCTGCGATGTGCGAGGTCACTCTTTCTGGTGATCGCAATCACATCACGAGAGTGATACAATTCATGCTTCGGAACTCTGTATATGCGTTCGCCCTATGGATTAAACATTCTCGACGACTGCGTTGCGTGCCCGGTTCGAGAAGAGCACCTCTTCTGTAATTTGCCCTTACCTGTTGTTCAGAAGCTCAACGACATCAAGTCCACCGCGATCTATCCCAAGTCGGCCGTGCTGTTTATTGAAGGACAGCGGCCGCGCGGCGTCTTTGTGTTGTGCACTGGCAAGGCAAAACTCTCGACTTCATCGAGTGAAGGCAAGACGATCATCACCAAAATTTCAGAGCCTGGCGACGTGCTTGGATTGAACGCAACTGTTTCCAACCATCCTTATGAAGTGACTGCCGAAATGATTGAGCCCGGGCAGGCTAATTTCATTTCGCGCGAATCCTTGCTGCAGTTCCTGAAAGATCACGGTGAAGTTGCGTTGCGCGTTGCGGAGCAATTGAGCCGGAATTACTACGTTGCGTACGAAGAAATCCGTACTCTCGGATTAGCAACTTCCCCGGCCGAGAAATTCGCCAAACTGCTGCTCACCTGGGAGTCGGAAAAATCAAACGGCAACGAGCAGATCCGACTGACGCTGACCCACGAAGAAATCGCCGAGATGATCGGCACCACCCGCGAAACCGTCAGCCGCCTGTTCTCTGATTTCAAGAAGAAGCAGTTGGTGCAGATTAAGGGCTCAATGCTGCTCATCCGCAACAAACCCGGCCTTGAGAAGTTGGTTCATTCCTAAGGACTTCCGCCCTCGCCGTTGTACCCCACACGCTGCACTGTGATTTAAATCACAGTGTTCTCTGTACCCGCCGTATATTTATGGCATAGAGCATTGAAAGTGCTCTGGTTCTTAGTTGCTTTATGTGCCTCGCCATCCCTGGAAAGATTGTCAGCGTAGAAGAGGCCAATGGCCTTCGTTCCGCGCGCATCCAGTTTGGCGGGATCGTGCGGCAAGCCAGCTTGGACTTCGTGCCCGAAGCTCAGGTTGGCGACTACGTCATGGTGCACGTCGGCTATGCCATCAGCCGCGTTGACGCAGCCGAGGCCGAGCGCACGTATCAGTTGCTGGAAGAGATGGGAGCGCTGGAGGAGGAATTGCCGGAAAGCAGTGATTAGTGGCTAGTGGCTAGTGAATAGCACAGATATGTGAAGCGCACTAGCGATTGGGCAAGAACTAGCAACTAGCCACTAGTCACTAGCAACTTGTTTTATGAAGTTCCTCGACGAATATCGCGACGCACGCATAGCCCGCACGCTGGCGAAGGAGGTTGCTGCGAACACCACGCGTGATTGGGTGTTGATGGAAATCTGCGGCGGTCAAACGCACACCATCATGCGGTATGGGCTTGACGAAATTCTTCCCAAGCAGATCGAACTGGTGCATGGCCCCGGTTGCCCCGTCTGCGTTACTCCGCTCGAAACAATCGATAAAGCGATCGCGCTGGCCCTGCACCCCGATGTGATCCTGGTGTCCTACGGTGACATGCTGCGGGTGCCGGGATCCAACTCCGATCTGTTCCGTGCGAAAGCCGAGGGCGCCGACGTGCGCGTTGCCTATTCGCCGAGTGAGGCGGTCAAGATTGCCCGCGCCAACCCAGACAAGAAAGTTGTGTTTCTGGCAATCGGCTTTGAGACCACTGCCCCGGCTAATGCAATGGCAGCCTGGCTGGCTAAGCGCGACGGTCTAAAAAATCTTTCTTTGCTGGTCTCACATGTGCTCGTTCCTCCCGCCATTCGGGCGCTGCTGGCTACTCCCGAGAACCGCGTTCAGGGATTCATTGCTCCCGGTCATGTCTGCACGGTCATGGGTTACAGCGAATATGAGGGGCTTGTCCGCGATTTCAATGTCCCTATCGTTGTGGGCGGATTTGAACCTGTGGATCTGCTCGAGGCCGTACTCATGCTCGTAAAGCAACTCGAGCGCGGTGAGGCGCGAGTCGAGAATCAGTATGTTCGCTCGGTAACGTACCAGGGGAATGTGCGCGCGCAAGAAGTGGTACGTGAGGTGTTCGAGATCGCGGACCAGAAGTGGCGCGGCATTGGGATGATCCCAAACAGCGGACTGCGGTTGTCGGATGCGTACGCTGACTACGACGCGAATCGCATCTTCGATCTCGACCTGATTTCAGCGGATGAGCCGGCGGAATGCATCAGCGCAAAGGTTCTCCAGGGGCTGAGAAAGCCGACGGATTGCCCGGCATTTGCCATTCGGTGCACGCCAGAAAATCCTCTGGGTGCGCCAATGGTTTCGTCGGAAGGTGCTTGCGCGGCCTATTACCACTATCGCCGGCATGCTGGCTCGCTGACGAAGATTGCGGTTTAGCAAGTGGTGTGTAGGGACAGCCGCCCTCGGCTGTCCGCTGGCCGAAGGCCAGAGTGGGTACGAAATCTGTCGAGCTTCGCTCGACCGGACGGGCGAGGGCGCCCGTCCCCACACGGGCGGTGATGGCCGACGGCGTCAAACTCGCTAGCCTCAGTTGTCCTGCACCGCTGACTACGCGCGACCGCATCCTTCTTGGCCACGGCAGCGGAGGCAAGCTCAGCGCCGAACTCGTGCGCGACATTTTCTTGCCCGCGTTTGGGAACCCAACTCTCGCGCAGTTGAACGATCAGGCTGTTGTCAGCGTCAACGGCTCGCGCCTGGCGATCACGACCGACTCTTTCGTTGTGAAGCCGCTCTTCTTTCCAGGTGGCGACATCGGCTCCCTCGCAGTACACGGCACCATCAATGATCTCGCGATGGGAGGCGCCCAGCCGCTCTTCCTCAGCATCGCGTTCATCCTGGAAGAGGGCTTGCCTATGGAGACACTGCAGAGGGTGGTTGCGTCTCTGCAGCGAGCTGCGAATGATGCCGGCGTACAGATCGTCACCGGTGACACTAAGGTTGTTGAGAAAGGAAAAGGCGACGGCCTCTTTATCAATACGACTGGAATCGGCGTCGTGCAGCAAGAACTTGAACTCTCCGCCGATCGCGCCCAACCGGGGGACAAGGTCATCCTGAGTGGCTACGTAGGCGACCACGGGATTGCAATCCTGGCGCAGCGCGAAGGCCTCGAATTTGAGACGACCATCGAAAGCGACAGCGCCGCACTGCACACGCTTGTCGCTTACATGTTGAACACTCAGTATGAGGGGGGTGCCCCACTTCTCGCTCGGGTTGCCAGAACTGGGAACTCCGAAGTGTGTACCTCAGGTGCAATTCGTTGCATGCGCGACCCGACGCGCGGCGGGCTCTCCAGCACCCTGAACGAAATAGCCGAGCAGTCGCGAGTAGGTATTGAAATAGAGGAGGACAAGATTCCCGTTCGCGACGACGTGCGCGGCGCCTGCGAAATGCTCGGCCTTGATCCTCTGTACGTCGCGAATGAAGGCAAGCTGGTTGCGATCGTTGCGCCAGATGCGGCCGACGCGTTGGTTGAGATCATGCGCCAGCACCCTCTCGGCAAAGAGGCACGAATCATTGGCGCGATAACAGACAAGAGCGCAAGCTTGGTCACAATGCGGACGACGTTAGGCACAACCCGCATCGTGGACATGCTCGCGGGCGACCAGTTGCCAAGAATTTGTTAAACAGACGGAACTCCTCTGTGGCGTTCCTCTGTGAGACTCTGCGTCCTCTGTGATGAAGGTTTTTGTTTGCATTTGGTTTTGACTGATGGTGATGGCTGACGGCTGAAGGCTCTTATGCACGAACTCGGAATCGCACAATCCGTACTTGACGCCGTACAGGCGGAGGCTGCAACGCGAAACTCCAAGCCTGTAAAGGTTGGGCTGCGTATCGGCGAACTCTCCGCCATCGATCCTGACGCGCTGCGCTTTAGTTTTGAAGCGTTGACTGCCGAGACGGATCTCCAGGGGCTGACACTGGATATCGAGTTTTGCCGACGCCGTCACCGCTGCCTGGACTGCGCAACCGAGTTCGAAGTCAAAGATTTCATTTTCGACTGTCCTCAATGTGGAACCAACCGCAACGAGTGCATTAGCGGGGAAGAACTGCAACTCGCCTACGTAGAGTTGGAGGAGTATGAACCGAGTACCGCTTGAAAAGAAGGTCTTGAGCGAGAATGATCGCGTCGCTGCCGAATTGCGCGAACGCTTTCGGCAGAACGATGTCCTGGTTGTGAACTTGATCAGTTCGCCCGGTTCGGGGAAAACCACGTTGCTCGAGAAGACGCTCGAAGCTCTTCCGCGCACCGAACGCGTTGCCGTCCTTACCGGCGACATTCAGACCGAAAATGACGCAAACCGACTCAAGCGCTCCGGGTTCCCTACGAAGCAGATTACGACCGGTGGGACCTGCCACCTTGATGCGCGCATGATCGATAAGCACCTTGCCGATTGGAACCTCGGCGAACTCGGCATTTTATTTATCGAAAACGTCGGCAACCTGGTCTGCCCATCCAGCTACGACCTTGGCGAAGCGGCAAAGATCGTTCTGCTGAGCGTGACCGAAGGCGAAGACAAGCCGCTGAAATATCCGTCCATCTTTTTTAAGTCCGAACTGGTGATCATTACAAAAACGGATCTCCTGCCCTACGTACCATTCGACATCGCGAAGGCGGAGGAGAATGCTCGCAAGGTTCATCCTGGCGTCGAGGTTGTTCGCGTCTCGTGCACAGCTGGTTATGGGCTACAAGAATGGTTGCAGTGGCTGGAGGTCAAAAAGACAGCAGTGCGGCAGGAAGCTGAGTCTTACGTTTAGTTTGTAGCGACAGCCGCCCTCGGCTGTCGGCGGGCCAAAGGCCCGGGTCCTTTAAGCTAAATGGATCCCGCGTTGTCGAGCTTCGCTCGACTGGACAGCCGAGGGTGGCTGTCCCTACACGAAATCATGCCCATCCGACGCCAAGTCGAGGTTTCCGGCATCGTCCAGGGCGTTGGGTTCCGTCCGTACATCTATCGTCTGGCCACCGACCGCCAACTCGTCGGCACGATCAGCAATACGTCAGCCGGAGTCATCATCGAAATCCAAGGCCCAGCTGAGACCGTTGACGATTTTATTTCCCGGCTGCCGCAAGAAGCTCCGCCGCTCTCTCGCATCACGGACATCACGACGCGTGAGTTGCCGCTTAACGGAGACTACGAATTCCGTATCGTTGCCAGCCATGGCGAAGAACCGGTTCGCACGCTGATCTCGCCCGACGTTGCCACCTGCCACGATTGTTTGCGCGAAATGTTCGATCCCTTAGACCGGCGCTATCGTTACCCGTTTACGAATTGCACCAACTGCGGCCCGCGCTTCACCATCACGCGCAGCATTCCATACGACCGCCCGTTCACGTCGATGGCACCGTTCAAGATGTGCCCCGCATGTCAGGCCGAGTACGACAATCCCGCAAACCGGCGATTCCACGCGCAACCGAACGCGTGCTGGGATTGCGGCCCGCAACTGGAGTTCTGGGACAACAAGGGAGGAGTGATTCATTCCGTTGATCCGATTGCGGCCTCAATCCAGGCTCTCCGGGAAGGAAAGATTGTCGCCATCAAAGGGCTAGGTGGATTTCATCTCGCGGCAGATGCAACGAATACCGAAGCTGTTGCATTGCTGCGCGAGCGCAAACGCCGTGTCGGGAAGCCGTTCGCGGTGATGGTTCCGGACTTGGCAGCCGCAGAAGGCATTTGCGAGATTAGCGCAGACGACGCAGCGGTGTTGCAGTCAATCCAGCGGCCAATCGTCCTCTTGCGGCGCAGCACGGGCGAGGGCGCCCGTTCGACTTCCTCCGCCCCGTCGGTCGCTCAGGGCAGGCTGCGTGCCTCCACTGTTTCATCGATAGCTCGCGACATCGCTCCGGGTAACAACTTCCTGGGCGTATTTCTCCCGTACACCCCGATCCATCACCTGCTTTTGAAAGAAGGCAATTTTGCCGCACTTGTCATGACCAGCGGCAACCTAAGCGAAGAGCCGATCGCGATCTCGAATGACGAAGCGCTGCGCCGTCTCTCAGGTCTCGCAGACTTCTTCCTGGTGCACGACCGCGAGATTTTGCTCCGTTGCGATGACTCGGTCGTTCGCGTCCTCCCCCGTGAGCCCGCAGAGAATGCAAAGGCAAACATGGAGGCACGGGCGCCCTCGCCCGTGCGAAAGCCCAAATCCCAACAACTGCGCCGCTCTCGCGGCTTCGTCCCCGTTCCAGTTTTTCTGCACCAGGAAGTCCCGTCGATCCTCGCGGTCGGTGGTGAACTTAAGAACACAATTTGCTTCACAAAAGGCAAGCACGCCTTTTTAAGCCAGCACATCGGAGATCTGGAAAATCTTGAGAGCTACAAGTTCTTCGAAGAAGCAATCGCTCACCTTCAAAAGGTACTGGAGATCAAGCCGGAGTCCATCGCCTACGACCTCCATCCCGATTACTTCTCAACCAAGTGGGCACTGAATCGAACCGACCTGCCCCTGATCGGTGTTCAGCACCATCACGCTCACATCGCCAGTTGCATGGCGGAGAACCATCTCGACGGCCAGGTTATTGGCTTTGCTCTGGACGGTACCGGCTACGGCACCGACGGCAACATCTGGGGCGGCGAGGTACTCATCGCCGACTACAAGGATTTCGAGCGCGCGGCCCACCTCGAATACGTTCCTTTGCCTGGAGGCGCGGCTGCCATTCACGAACCCTGGCGCATGGCAGTGAGCTTCCTCGCTCATCACTTCGGTCCCGATTTGCGAAAACTGAATCTGCCGTTCCTTCGAGAAATCGGGAACGCCAAACTCGATCTGGTTCTTCGCATGATCGACCGCCGCATTAATTCGCCCCTGACCTCCAGCTGCGGACGCCTCTTCGACGCCGTTGCTGCCATCGCTGGCATTCGCAATCAGGTGAGTTATGAAGCCCAAGCCGCGATTGAGCTAGAGATGGCAATGGAATGCATGGACCGCAAAGGCCGCGAAGATCGCAAAGATTTTGTAAACAAACTGCAGGCTCTTCCCACAACCAGCGAAACCGGGGGTAATAATGCTTACGGTTTTGAATTGAGCTGGGGGACGCGAGACGCCGATCTTTCCACGGTAGGCGATGGCGCGCCGGAAAAAGGGAAATGGATCAGTGACGCTTCCTCTCAATTAGCTTTGAGCGGACAAGCTGCGGAGCAGCGCCAGAGTAGAGCCCGGGGCGTGAGCCCCGGGAACGAGACAAAAGGGGATTCAGCTCCAAAGGGGCGGCAGATTCAAGGGACCTCTGTCATCATCAGCTCCCGTCGCATGTTCGAGGAGTTGGTCGAAGACGTTTCGCGGGGCACGGCTGTGTCCGAGATCAGTCGGAAATTTCACAACGGCTTGGTGAACACTTTCGTGGAGATCGCCGGGACCCTGCGCGATCGCACATCACTCAATCGTGTCTGCCTCAGCGGAGGCACATTCAATAATCTCTACATGACCATGCACCTTTTCGCCGCACTCACCACCGACAACTTCGAGGTTTTCACTCAAAACGAAGTTCCCGCCGGAGATGGCGGATTGAGCCTGGGGCAGGCCGTGGCGGCCGCGCACAAGCACTCACCCTGAGCCGCGGCAGGAGGGCCCGCGCCACACATGATCAGGCCAATTTAGGGCGCCTTTACTTTAACTTCCTGTCCTGAGTAGGTAACCTCTCGATCGGCTTGCGCCGCAACCTCCGGTCCAGCGCCGTGGTTTGTGCCCACAAAAATCACTCGGAATCTCTTCTGTGCTGGCATGCCAGGATAGGAACCGCTTCGTGCCCCGATCGTCAGCGTTGACGAAGCCTCATCCCACGAGATCGGAATCGTCGCATACGCGCTGTGTTCGTACGCGTAGGTGTCACCTTGATCTTCATACAGCGTGAACTGCCCATTCGCGCCGCGGTAGATTCTCAACTCAGTCGGCGCGTCGGGCTTTTCGCCTGCGTATTCGATTTCGGGGCCGAGCGGCACAATGGATCCCGCCCTTACGTACAGCGGAATGCGATCCAGAGGCGCGGATGCGGCAATCGTCTGATCTCCGTTGACGCGCTCTCCGCTCCAGAAGTCATACCAGCCAGCCGCGGGCGGCAAATACACAGAGCGACTCGTCAAGCCGGCTTCTGTGACCGGATTCACCAGCAGCGCCGGCCCGAACATAAATTGATCGCCGATGTCCCAAACCTTGCGATCGTCACGCCAGTCCATGACTAAAGGGCGCATGATGGTGTAATCGTTCTTTGTGACCTGCCAGGCCAGCGAATAGATGTAAGGCAGCAAGCGGTACCGAAGCTTGTCGAATTTGATCAGCGTCGGCACGGCTGGTCCATACGCCCACAACTCATTGGTGTCGTTTTCGCGATGGCCATGCGTGCGGAAGATCGGGCAGAACGTCCCATACTCAAACCAGCGCGTGTACACCTCCTGGTACTTGGGGTCGCTCGTGTTCCCGTTCGGATATCCGTAACCGCCGATGTCCGTCGTCCAGTACGGAATCCCTGAAATCGAGAAGTTCAGTCCTGCGGGAATTTGCTTCTTCAGCGCCCAGAAGTTGCTGTACACATCGCCCGACCACGTGGCGGCTGAGTTGCGTTGCTGCCCCAGGAACGCCGACCGCGTCAGCAGGAACACACGTTTCTGATCGCCAGCCTTCCGCCAGTTCTCATAGACGCCATAGGTGTGCAGCAGCGGGTAAATGTTCGTGTACAGGCTGCCGTCGCCGGAGAACAACTTAGTGCCTGCTGGAATTCCGAGTTCCCGGGCCTCAGGTTCCGACGCATCCAGCCAGAACGCATCCACTCCCTTCGCAACCAGAGTGCTCGGCAACATCTTCCAGTACAGCTCGCGGGCTGCGGGATTCGTAATGTCGTAGTCGCCCTTCTCGTCGATCAGGAACCCCTGCGCCTTCATCTGCTGGTAAATCGGCGTCGATGGATCGAAGTTTGGCCAGATCGAAATCATCACGTGCGCGTGGTCGTCGTGGATCTTCTTCACCGCGCCGGCGAAATCCGGATAACTCGAATTGAAATCGCTCGATCCCCACTTGGTCCACCATTGCCAATCCTGAACGACCGTGTCGAGCGGGATATGCTTAGCGCGGTACTGGTCGACAATCCCCACCAGCTCATCCTGCGTTTTGTATCGGTCCTTGGATTGGAAGAACCCGTAGGCCCACTCGCCAAAGAGCGGTGCGTGTCCAGTCAACTCGCGATACTGATGAATGATCTGGTCCGGCTCGGGGCCGTAAATAAAGTAGTAATCCAGACCTTCCGCGGCTTCGGCAGTGAACATCAGTGATCGCGGAAATTGGTTGTTCATCGTGCTCTGCGCGGCGGTGTTCCAGAGGAGTCCATATCCGCGTGTGGACACCAGGAGAGGCACGGCAACGTCCGTGTTGTCCTGTCCAAGAGAAATCGCCTGCCCGCGATAGTTGAGTTCTCCTCCCTGGTGCTGCCCGAGGCCGTAGATCGCTTCGTCCTCCGGAATCTGAAACTGGTCCAAGACGCTGAAGATGCCATTACCGGCTGCGTGATAACGCCGCGTCGAGAACGGTGCCCAGATTCCTTCCGTAAGCAGAGCCTTGCCTCCCGCATCGAGAAACGTCAGGCCGCCGCCTTCGAGCCCGATTTTCACTTGCAGCTGCGCAGTTTTCAGCGTCGCAGCCTTGTCGGTTTTCTCGATTGTGAACTTGTCGCCCGTGCACTCCTTCAGCATCCACGGCTGATGTGGCGAGGAAGGCTTGGCGCTCTCCGGCCCCGCTGTCACATGGATCACTTCGGGTCCGCAGACTGCCACATGCACTTGGTCACTTGCGGTTTTCACCATCACTCCATCGTTCACCTGCGTGATCTGCGCTTCCTGCGCCGCAGAGTGGACGACGGCTACAAAGATCACAAGTCCGAATAATGCGAGCCTGCTATAGGACGCCATGAGTGTTCCTTTATTGAAGAGTGCGACGCAGAACAGTCGCCCTAGAAAGTTACTGAAAACGCGCCGAGGTCGCAACGTGGCAGAATCCCGAAGCAAGTCAGGCGACGGCTATGCGGGTGTATACGCGCAACGCGGCTCTTCGGCGAGGGGATCGTTGGTCATGGCGTAGGCGCGCGCCCGCGACCCGCCGCACACGTCTCTAAACTCGCAGCGTCCGCACTTGCCTTTGAGCTGTGAGCTGTCCCGCAGGGAGCGGAACACGGGTGAGTATTGATAGATTTCTGCCAGGGGTTCCCACAGGATATTTCCTGCCGGGAGCGGCAGAAAACCGCTGGGGTAGACCTCACCGGTGTGGCTCACAAACACCAGGCTTCTTCCGTCGTAGAGTTCTTTCGCCGGGGCCTTTGTCCCCTTTGCCTTCTGCTGAGCCACAAATCGCGCGTAATGCTGCCCTTCCGTGGTCTTGATCTCGAAATTCACGCGCTTGGAAGTCTCATACAGCTTGGCGAATACCGCCTCGTGCTGATCGGCAGTTAGCAGCTCGCCGACTTGCACCCTGGCGGTGGGCACGAGGAAGAAGACGTTCCAGGATGCGATCTTTTTCTGAATCAAGAGCTCAATGAGATCGTCTAGATCGTCCAGATTGCGTCGCGTCAGCGTCGTATTGATCTGCACTGGCAGATTCGCTTCCTGGCACCAACTGATGGCATCCTGCGTCCGCTTGTACGATCCCTGCGCCCCCCGAAAACTGTCATGCAGCTGTGGCGTTGAGCCATCTAAGCCGATCGCCATTGTTCCCAAACCGCTCTGTTTCAGGTCAAAAACCGTCTGTCGTACCAGGAGCGGAGTCGTGCTGGCGGTGAGCGCGCTTGGGACGCCGTTCCGGGCTGCGTACTGCACGATGGGCAGGAGGTCAGCGCGTTTAAGAGGATCGCCGCCGGTGAGCGCTAAAAGCGGCACTTTCATTTTCGCCACTTGGTCGATCAGGTGGAATGCTTCAGCCGTTGAAAGCTCCAGGGGATGCCGATGAGGACGCGAGTTCACCCGACACTGCACACACTTCATGTCGCAGGCCTGGGTCGCCTCCCACACCACTACGCTGGGGACTTGCTCGACTCCTTGGAGCTTGACGTAGAGTGAGTCGCCGGTAGAAATCGCTGACGCGTTTCGTGCAGCTTGGCCGCCGCAGCTAAGCGCGCAGTGCTGATCGCCCACGAGGGAACACGACATGAGCGCGATGCTAGCGAAGCAAGGATGCAGTTATCTGTGCCGAGAGGTACCACCAAACGTGATTCAAATCACGCAGGCCGCCGTGCCGCCGACGTATCTTTCAACCCACCTGGTCCGGTTTTGTGCAGCGCACTGTTGTGATTGTTATCACTCCGGGGGGTGACCGCCGCCATTGTTTGCACTCGGTTTCGGTGAAAATCTATACGTGGGATTCGTGTCGACGTGCCCGGGAGACCTTTATGGCGTTCGATTTCAGGAAGCGGAGTGACTCCAAAACAAATCGCCAAAGTGTGCTCCAGCTTCTGAAGGCGGAGCTGCAGTTTGTGGAAAGCGGCGGATACCGTCGTTCGGAGCGGTCACCTTGGCGGCCTCCCTACGTGTTTGAGGAATCACCGAGTTGTCCTAATTATTCCGACCGTTCCCGCCCGCATTTCTGCGTCGACTGCTGGCTCATGCAGTTTGTTGCTCCCGATATGCGGGAGGAGCAGGTCCCATGCCGCTTTGTACAACTCACCCCGGAAGGGGTGACCATCGACTCTCTCTATCGATATGGATCCACAGCGGAAACCGAAGATCTCCTGCGCGATTGGCTGCAGCAGCGCATCCGGGAAATAGAAGCTCAACTAGGGGAGAATTCCGACCTGCCGTTAGCCGCAAATAGCTGATTTCGGAAATTGTGATTTGAATCACATTCAAGGGTGATGACGTGGGTAGAGCATACCCCTTTGCCTGTGGAGAATGAACCTTACATCGATACAACGTAGGAGATCATCGTGGTGCCTGCTACGCTCAGTCCTGTGAAACCTGGTAAATCGACGCGTCGTGCCGGACGTGCCCTCGGTTCATTCTTTGCTCCCCATAGTGTCGCGGTGGTCGGCGCCACGGACAAGAGCGGCAGTGTCGGCCGCACCGTCCTGCTGAACCTGCTGAAAGGCCCTTATCAGGACAAGGTTTACGCGGTAAATCCCAAGCGCAAAGAGGTGCTGGGCGCACCGTCGTACCCAAGCATCAGCCAAATGCCGGAACCGGTTGACCTGGCGATTGTGGTCACTCCCGCGACCACCGTTCCCGACATCATCGCGGAGTGCGTGGAGTTCGGCGTGAAGTCAGTCGTTGTGATTTCCGCCGGCTTCCGCGAACGCGGCGAGGAAGGCACGCGGTTGGAGGAAAGAATCAAGGCGGAACTGCGCCGCGGATCAACCCGCGTGATTGGCCCGAACTGCCTCGGCATCATGAACCCGCTCATCGGCCTGGATGCGACGTTTGCCAAGAAAACTCCCAAGGGCGGCAACGTTGCATTTCTCAGCCAGAGTGGTGCGCTGCTCACTGCGATTCTTGACTGGGCCATCCCGCAGGAAGTTGGGTTTAGCGGAATCGTTTCCACGGGCTCAATGCTTGATGTGGGCTGGGGCGATTTGATCAGCCACTACGGCGACGATCCCAACACCCACAGCATTCTCATCTACATGGAATCGGTGGGCGATGCGCGATCATTCCTCTCCGCCGCTCGCGAAGTGGCGCTGACCAAGCCGATCATTGTGATCAAGGCAGGCCGCTCGGAAGCCGCGTCCAAGGCAGCCGCATCGCACACGGGCGCGCTGACCGGCAGCGATGAAGTCCTCGACGCGGCCTTCCGCCGTTGCGGCGTCTTGCGCGTACAGAACATTTCTGACCTCTTCTACATGGCGGACGTGCTGAGCAAGCAGGTACGCCCCAAAGGTCCACGGCTCACGATTGTGACCAATGCCGGCGGCCCGGCTGTCCTCGCGACGGATGCGCTGGTAGCGCTGGGGGGTGAGCTTGCGCCTCTTACGGACACCACGATGAACCAGTTGAATGAAATCCTTCCCGCGCACTGGAGCCACGGCAATCCTGTGGATATTCTTGGCGACGCGGAGCCGGAGCGTTATTCCAAGGCGCTCGAAATCGTGTCCAAGGATCCGAACAGCGATGGCCTGATCCTCGTCATGTCGCCACAGGGGATGACAAATCCGGCGGAAGTCGCGGCGAGGCTAACGCCCTACGCGCGTGGAGACAAGCCGATTCTCGCCAGCCTCATGGGAGGCGAGAGCATCGAGTCCGCCAAACCGGTGTTGAACGCCGCCGGCATTCCGTTGTTCTCATTCCCGGACACGGCTGCCCGCGTGTTCAGCAATATGTGGCGCTACAGCTACAACCTTCGTGGGCTGTACGAAACGCCGAGTCTCGCCGTGAATGGCGAGGAAACAATCTCGCGCGATAAAGCTGCATCCATCATTGCCGCAGCCCGCCAGCGTGGACAGACGCTGCTGAATGAGTACGAGTCGAAGCGGCTGCTCGCTACTTACGGAATTCCCACCGTCGATACTCGGATCGCGCGCACGGAAGAGGAGGCAATCACCGAAGCGCAGGGGATTGGCTTCCCCGTAGTTCTGAAGCTCTTCTCCGAGACGATTACTCACAAGACCGACGTCGGCGGCGTGAAGCTGAATCTGAAAGATGTACTTGCCGTTCGCACTGCTTACCAGGAAATCAAGAACTCCGTCTCAGAGAAAGCAGGCGCCGAGCACTTCAACGGCGTCACCGTGCAGCCCATGGCGAAGATGGACGGCTACGAGATTATCCTGGGCAGCAGCGTTGACCCGCAGTTTGGGCCGGTGATCCTGTTTGGGTCCGGTGGTCAGTTGGTCGAAGTGTACAAAGATCGTGCGCTTGCTCTTCCCCCGCTCAACACCACCTTGGCCGAGCGCATGATGGAGCAGACGAAGATCTTCAAGGCGCTCAAAGGCGTTCGCGGCAGAAAGGCAGTGAACATCGAAGAACTGGAGAAGCTGCTGGTTCGCTTCAGCCAGCTGGTTGTCGAGCAACCGTGGATTTCCGAAGTCGACATCAATCCACTACTCGCATCCTCCGAGCGACTGCTGGCGCTTGATGCTCGAGTGGTGCTCCACAAACTCGACGTTGCTGAAAACGACCTGCCCAAGCCGGCGATTCGTCCATATCCAGTGCAGTACGTTTGGGACTGGGCAATGAAAGATGGAAGCCCGGTCACATTCCGTCCGATCCGGCCGGAAGATGAGCCGCAGATGGTGAAGTTCCACGAGAAGCTTTCGGACCGCAGCGTGTACTTGCGTTACTTCGGCACGTTGAGCCTGAAGACTCGCATCGCCCACGAGCGCCTGGTACGCATCTGTTTCGGCGACTACGACCGCGAGCTTGCCCTCGTTGCTGAGGTGAACGGAACTGAAGGGCCGGAGATCATTGGCGTCGGACGCATGAACAGAATTTACGGTACGGACGAAGCCGATGTCGCAGTTCTCGTAACGGATGCATATCAGAATCGCGGACTGGGTGAGGAGTTGTTACGTCGCGTAATCCGCGTGGCGAAAGAAGAAGGCGTAGGCGCCGTTTCCGCCGACATGATGCCGGACAACGTGTCCATGTCGGCAATCTGTAAGCGTCTTGGCTTTCACGTGCAGATGGCGGACGGGTTCAGTTCGCTTCACGCGCGACTGGAGATTTAGCGCCAGATGCTTGGGCTTTCAACGATCAGAGTTTCCTGATGGCTGAGGGCTGATGGCTGACGGCTTTGAATTGGCGGAACGGGTACACCGCACTCATAGCGATACCGTCATCCGCCTGGGGGGACCGCTGAGCTGGGGAGCTGTGCGGTCCCCTTCCAATTGTGTGCACCTTTCGTGCATCCGCGCTTTTCTCGAAGCATCTGTGATGTAGATCACGGAAATTAATAGGTGAGATCTTAGGATTATTGAGCCATGGACGCACTCCTCCTGCACCGCATCCATTTCGGATTCACAATTACCTTCCATTATCTTTTCCCGCAATTGACCATGGGGCTGGCGTTGCTGATGGTCGCGATGAAAACCGTCGCACTCAAGACTGGCAATCAGCGTTACAACGAGGCTGCCCGCTTCTGGGCCAAGGTTTTCGCGATCAATTTCCTGGTGGGCGTGGTGACCGGAATTCCCATGGAATTTCAGTTCGGCACCAACTGGTCACAATTTTCTCGCGTGACCGGTGGCGTGATCGGCCAGCCATTGGCCATGGAAGGTGTGTTCGCGTTCTTTTTGGAATCGGCATTTCTCGGCCTGTTTCTTTTTGGCGAAAAACGTCTCTCACCTCTAGGCCATTGGGGCTCCGCCGTGATGGTGTGGCTCGGTTCCTGGATTTCTGGTTTCTTCATCATCGTCACCAATGCATGGATGCAGCATCCTGTTGCGTATCGCGTCCTGCCTGACGGTACCTTTGAGTTGACCAGCTTCTGGCAGTTCTTCATGAATCCGTGGGCGTGGCTGGAATACGCACACAACATGTCGGGAGCGGTCATCACTGGATCGTTGGTGGTGTGCGCCGTAGGAGCGCTGTATCTGCTCGAGAACAAGTCCGTCGAACATGCAAAAGTCTTCCTTCGCGTCGGAGTGATTGCGGGATGCATCTCGTGCATTGCTCAAATTTTTCCAACGGGTGATTTGCAAGGCCGCTACATGGCGAAGCATCAACCCGCAGCCGTCGCGGGAATGGAGGGCTTGTTCAAGTCGCAGCCGGGTGCGCCGATTGTTCTCATGGGTCAGCCGAACGAAGAGAAGCAAACCATCGACAATCCACTCGCGGCGAATGGCGTCTTGAGTTTTCTAATCTATGGAAACTTCGCTGCGGAGGTACAAGGGCTCGATAGAATCCCTCGTGAGAACTGGCCGCAGCCGCTGCCTCTGCTGTATTACGCGTATCACATCATGGCCGGACTCGGCACGTATTTCGTACTGCTCATGGTCGTGAGTGCGTTTCTGTTGTGGCGCGGGAGGCTGTTCACCACGCGCTGGGTTCTCTGGCCGCTGATGTTGAGTTTCCCTTTGCCGTACATCGCGAACACAGCAGGATGGATGACCGCTGAAATCGGCCGTCAGCCCTGGGTCGTTTATGGATTGATGCGCACGGAGCAGGGCTACTCGAAGTATGTTTCCGCCGGCAATGGCCTATTTACTTTGCTCGGCTTCATGGGAATGTACACGGTTCTGAGCATCCTCTTCATCGTCCTGGTTTATCGAATCATCTACAACGGCCCGGAAATTCCCGCGGGTGGGCAGGCTCCACAAGAATCCGCTTTGGCGAGAGCGTGAGGTAAAGGAATGGGATTCATCTGGTTCTGGCTGGTTGCAATCATGATCGTGATGTATGTCCTGCTGGACGGCTTCGATCTGGGCGTCGGCATTCTTCATCCTTTCATCGCCAAAACTGAAGCGGAGCGAAATATCTCGATCCGATCTATTGGTCCAGTGTGGGACGGCAATGAAGTCTGGCTGCTTGCAAGTGGCGGAACGCTGTACTTCGCGTTTCCGCTTCTTTATGCATCTGCGTTCAGCGGTTTCTATCTCGCCCTGATGGTCGTCCTCTGGCTGTTGATCATTCGCGGCGCGAGCATCGAGTTGCGCTCGCAAATTCATATTGCCGTGTGGCGCACTTTTTTCGATGGTATGTTTTGTTTCTCCAGCGCACTGTTGGCGATCTTTTTTGGCGCGGCGCTTGCCAACGTGATCCGCGGTGTTCCGCTGAACGCGGATGGCTACTTTTTTCTGCCGTTTTGGACCGACTGGCTGCCGGGCGCGGACCCAGGCATTCTCGATTGGTATACCGTCCTGGGCGGCGTCATTGCCTTCGTCGCACTGACATTGCATGGAGCGTTGTATCTTGCCGTGAAGACCGAAGGCGACCTGCAGGAGCGCGCCCGCAGGATCGCGCAGCAAGCCTGGATTGCGCTCATGCTTTTGACTGCCGTCAGCCTCCCGGCCTCAATAGCGGTCCGCAAAGACACCCTCGATAACTATCGTGCCTTTCCAATCGCCTTCGCGGTCCCATTGATCGTGGTTCTCGCGCTGGTCGGAATCATCGTATTCTCTCGTAAAGGAAGCGATCGCAAGGCATTCGCTTCCTCCTGCGTGTATCTCGCCGTCATGCTGATCGGCGCGGCGGTTGGTCTTTACCCCCGCCTGCTGCCGTCGAGCAACGATCCGTCTATGGACATCACCATCGAAAAAGCACTCTCGAGCCCGCACACTTTGCATGTCGGACTGGTCTGGTGGTGTATCGGTATGTTGTTGGCACTGTTGTACTTTACGGTTGTTTACCGGATGTTCCGGGGAAAGGTGTCCGCCAGCAGCGAGGGCTATGGCCACTGAAGCAGTTGTCAGATGCCATTTCATTTGCAGCGTCAGTCCTCAAAATGGGAACGAAGAACTGGCAACTGATGACTAGCTGCTACGCCGCGACTTTAACGTTTATATCCCCTGGCTTTTGGATATAATTCCCAGTTCGCCGACCGGCCTCTGATCTCGTTGTAAGCGTTTACCAGGTAAGAATGGTCAAGGACAAGAAGAGCGACACGAAAGAAAAGGCGGTCACTCTGAAAGCTGTTGCCGCCCATGTTGGACTCTCTGCCGGCACGGTCTCATCGGTTCTCAACGACGCGCCTTCCGCAAAGCACATCCCTTTGCAAACGCGGCAGCGAATTCTGGCCGCGGCTCGGCAACTTGATTACCGACCCAATTTTTTTGCGCGCTCTCTGCGCAAGCGTCGCACGCACACCATCGGTGTTATTGCGGAAGCCATTGGCGAGCCCTATGGCGCGGGTGTTATTGCGGGCATCGAGAGCGGCGTGCGTCAAAAGTCGTATTTTTTTCTGACGGGAGTTCATCACCACGATCGCGAACTCTTCGAGCGTTACTCACAGCTGCTGCTTCAGCGCGGCGCCGAGGGCATCATCACTGTTGACTACAACATGCCGCACTCGATGCCGGTGCCGGTCGTTGCCATCCCGGGCCACAGGCAGGAGGAAGGCGTCACTAACATTGTTCTTGATCACCATCACGCCGCGGAACTGGCGCTGAAACACCTGAAGGAGCTTGGACACACGAAAATCGCGGTCTTCAAAGGATATGAACAGAGTGCGGACGCCGAGTTCCGCTGGAATGCGGTGAGTCAGGTGGCGCAGGAGCTCGGACTGAAGATCGATTCGGAACTCATGGTCACCCTGGATTCCATGGATGCCACACCGAACCTGGGCTATCCCTACGGCAAACAGCTACTGGTGCGCAAAAGGCCATTCACTGCGCTTCTCGCGTACAACGACATCTCGGCGATTGGAGCGATTCGCGCATTTCAGGAAGCCGGATTGAAAGTACCGGAGGATATTTCGGTGGTCGGTTTCGACGATGTTCCGGCAGCCGAATTTAATCATCCGAGTTTGACGACGGTGCGGCAGCCTTTGGAGCGCATGGGGCAAATCGCGGTTGAAGTACTAATCGCCAGGATTGAAGATCAAGGCGAGGCCCGACAGGAAGTTGCAGTTCAGCCGGAAATTGTAGTGCGGGAGTCCACCGCAACGGTGCGCAATGCTCTACCCTAAGACTGCGTGCTCAGACTAATACAGGAATCACTGTATTGAATCAGACAAAGCGTCTGTAAGAATCTGGATGGACTGGGTCCGCACCGTGGGAACGCCCGTGCTCGCCACTGTAATGGAAAAAGAGACCGCCACTGTCCTCTGTATTGATGACGAGCAGACTGCCTTGCAGCTGCGGCAAACGGTATTGGAGTCAGCAGGTTACAAAGTACTTACCGCCAAGTCTGGTGCGCTGGGAATTCAAGCCTTCAAGTCGGGACCGGTCAGTGCAGTAGTGCTCGACTACTGGATGGCCGACATGAACGGCATGCAAGTGGCACGTGAACTGCGCAAGCTGAACCCCGCAGTGCCCATCATCATCCTCTCTGCTTATGGTGAACTGCTCGACGAAAGCCTTGGCATTGCCGACATTTGGATTCGCAAGGGCGAGGAAGATCCCCAGTATCTCCTGGCCCGTCTGGATGAGTTGCTGAAGTCGCGCATGTCCCGCGCCTAAGCGTTTGCAGCTTTACAATCCCTCCTGTGCCCGAACTCGCATTCTTTGTAGGAAAAGGCGGCGTGGGCAAGACGACGGTGTCGTCGGCGTATGCTGTCCGCCTGGCGGCGCGGCAGCCGCGCGAGCGCGTGCTTCTGGTTTCCACCGACCCCGCGCATTCATTATCGGACCTCTTCGAATTGCGAATTGGAAGTTCGCCCAAGCAGATTCCTGTTGGCGCACGCCGCAACTTCACTGCTTGGGAGATCGACTCTGAACATATCTTTCGCTCCTTCATCGACCAGCACAGAGACGAACTCATAGAAGCAGTTGAGCGTGGCTCCTTGTTCACCGCAGATGAGATCTCCTCATTGCTCGACACTGCTCTGCCCGGAATGTCAGAAATGGGAGCGCTTCTGGCGATTCAGGAGGCGATCGACTGTGGCAAGTACTCGAATATCGTTGTCGACACAGCACCCTTCGGACACACGCTAAGACTCTTCGGTTTACCGGAGCAGTTTGCGAGACTGCTCAACTTCCTTGAACTCGCGGCTGAGCGTGACCGAGTGCTGGCTCAGCACTTTGGCGGAAGTGTTCGGCGGCAAACGCGCGGATTCATCGCTGAATGGCGCGAAAAGTTGCAGCAAATCAGAAAGGCCTTTGCATCGGCCCGGCTGTTCCTGGTAACTACGCCAGAAGAGTTCGCGCTCAATGAGTCAGTGCGTTGCATCCGCGAGATGCAGGAGGTTAATCCGCCGCTCCAGCTTACCGGCGTAGTTTTGAATCGCGTCATTCGAAGTTCTGGCGGTTGCGGCTGGTGTGCGACAAAAATCAAGTCCAGTGCATCGGCTCAGCGGCGACTCGCGAAGGACTACAAGAAAGCTGATTTTTACCTTGCCGAAGATCCCGGCTTCCCAATTCTAGGCGCGCAGGAACTTAAGAAGTTTGGCGACTCCATCTTCGGGAAGAAAACCGTGAAGTGGCATTCGCCCAAGGCTTCTGCGAATGTTCGGGCCGCAGCGATCGAGCCCACAGAATGGCCCACACTCCACGCCCCGCTCACGTTCGTTCTAGGAAAAGGCGGAGTCGGGAAAACCACCATTTCAGCGGCGCTCGGCTTTCATTCACGGCAGACTTCCGCCAACCAAATCGAAATCTGCTCTGTCGATCCTGCCCCCTCGCTTGATGACGTTTTCCAATCTGAGGTCGGAGATAAACCTCGTTCTGTGCTCGGCGACCGTGGTTTCCAAGCTTCGGAACTGGATTCGATTGCGCTGTACAAAAGCTGGGTCGGGGAGATGCGCTCCGAAATTGACGCTGCGACTTCTGTCCGGCACTCAGGTGTTCGAGTTGATCTCTCCTACGAGCGGCGTCTGTTCTCTGAGTTGCTCGAAATTGTTCCGCCGGGGCTCGATGAGGTGCTCGCGATCTTCCGCATTATTGAAATGTCCCAGCCTGGCACCTGCAAAGTGATTATCGACATGGCTCCAACCGGCCATGCCCTTGAACTCCTGCGCACACCAGAGCGGATTCTGGTCTGGGCGCGCCTGCTGTTGAAAAGCCTGGCATCGCACCGTAAACTGGCGCTGGCCCGCGAGGCTGCGGTGAAGATTGCCGAGTTGGAAGTGAAGGCGCGCGAATTCTCGCACTCGCTCAAGAGTTCCGGCGTAGCGGTGTATGCGGTGATGTTGCCGGAGCCGTTACCAGACCGCGAAACCGAGCGATTGCTGCGGGAAGTGCGTGAGCTGGGAATCAACCCTGACGCGGTGTTCACTAACCGTGTAGCAAAGTCGGGCCTGTTTCCGGACAAGAGGTTGAGTAGGAAATCATGTGCGCGATGTCGCGAGACCGCCGTGTGGCAGATGCGAGTGCTATCTGGCTTAAAGAAGAGGCTTGGAGTTAGCACCGTATACACAATTCCGGCGTTCGAGTCGGGACCGGCAGGTAAACGCGGGTTACGCGAGATTACAAAAGAATTATGGGAACTCGCCTGAATTCAACAGAGCGACGCGTCTTGTACCTGTACGGGGTGACGCAGTTACGACCCGCGACGCCGATTGTGCAAGTTGGAGTCGACCTGCAAAGTGCAGTTGAGGCGATCGGATCCGAGGGAGTCACCTGCTGGGTCAGCCGCGTCTCTGCTGAGGAGTTTGAAAACTCGCTAGCCAAGAACATGGAGAACCTCGACTGGCTGGCCACTGCGAGCGTCGCTCATCAACGTGCAATCCAAGCTATCTCGCAGCACTCGGATATTCTTCCGGCGAGATTTGGTACGGTGTTCCGCGATGAGCGTTCCCTCGCCGACCACATCCAAAAACATTTGAAACAGATCTCGAGAGACTTCAAGCGCGTGAAAGACGCGGACGAGTGGGGTATCAAGATCTTTGAGAGCGCGCCGACGCCTAACCCCGTTCCCAAAGTCAGCAGCGGGAAGGAATACCTGATGGCCAAAGCCGCCCTGCTGCCGAAAAAGCAACCGGCACAAATCCCCGCGGAAGAACTCAAGCACTTTGAGGGCGCGCTGAGTGACATTGCCGAGGAAAGCGCTCCCGCCGGCCGCATCAGCAGCGGTCAGCGGGGGTTGCTTTTTCAGACCTCGTTGCTAATAAAGCGGGCAAATCGCCAGCGCCTTGAAACGGCGCTCAAGAAATTTTCGCGCGAATGGGCGGAGACCCGCCGCATCGAATGCACTGGCCCCTGGCCACCCTACTCTTTCGTGTCACAGGATTCCAAACCGCAATGAGCACCCCCGGGACCGTGGTTTTCGCCGACACCAACGAAAATGATCAACTCTCGCTCGTAGACATTCTCGATCATGTGCTGAATCAAGGAGTCATTGTCCGTGGCAATCTGGTGCTTTCACTCGCGGGCGTCGATCTCGTCTATATCGGCCTCGATGTGATCCTTACTTCGATCGAAACCGCCATGCGCCACATGAATGCGACTTCGGGTCTTTCAGACGAAGCGTCCTGACGATGTCTATCCTTCTTTACTGTGTCACCGAGAAACCGGCTTCGATCGATTCTGGTCCAGGAGTCGGAGGCCTTCCCGTGCTTCACTGCAAGCAGTCCGATATTCACGCCTTGTTTTCCCAGAACACTTCCGCCGAGAGTTGGACAGGAGCACCCCTCAAGCAATCAGCACGGGAATTTCATAATGTGTTGCATCGCGAATTTGCTTCGCACGCAATTGTCCCATTTCGGTTTCCGACGCTCATGCGGGACGAGGATGAGCTCACTTCGCATCTTCGCGATAACGTGGCCGAGTATTCAGCCCAATTAAAAAGATTCGAAAACTCGGTGCAGATGGATGTTTCCATTGCTCAACCCGAACCCACTTTTGCTGGGGCGTCTTCCGGCGCAGAATACCTGCGTGCCCGGCAAAGGCAATCGGACGAGCTTCATGCGGTCGTGAAACACATTCAGGAGCTCGCGGGCGAAACCGTGCAGTCGTGGCGTGATCGGCCGGCGTCGCACCGTCTCAAGCTGTATGGTCTTGTAGACCGTGCCTCTGTATCCGCGTTTCATGAGAGACTCAAGAAACTTGCGGTGCCAACGAAAACTAGCGTCCGCGTCTCCGGCCCCTGGCCGGTGACGGAATTTGTTGAGCTGAAGCAACGCTGAATGCAAGAAGATTCACATCTCGAGACCCCGAGTGGCCAAAATGGAAACGCGGCCGATAACGAAAAACCCCTGAGTCCCTCCTCCACCTCCCGCATCGATTGTTCGCCAGAGAACATTGAGCAGGGCTTAGCCAAACTGGTCTTGGGCTTAATCGAAATGATCCGTCAGCTTCTTGAACGACAGGCCATCCGCCGTATGCAGGGCGGCTCTCTCAGCGACCAGCAGGTGGAAGAGATGGGTGAGGCCTTGATGAAGCTCGAATCAAAGATCCACGAATTGGCCGATCACTTCGGCCTAAAGCCTGCCGATCTCAACCTCGATTTGGGTCCGCTGGGGAATTTGTTAGAAAAGTGAAGCTTCAAGCAACGCCGTCCTGCAGCTCTGAATCTCAAACACGGCGAAGTCTGTAAGGCCTATCTCCGCGACTGTCCGGCTTTTACGTTGACATGAAGCGCGTGCAGCAATTAGCATCAGGCCCGCAGAACGGGAAAAATTCACGTTCAATCATGCAGCAGAAAGACAGCCGATGGACCGAGTTCCTACAGTTTCTGGGACAACAAACCTAGTCGATATTCTTGATAGGGTTCTGGATAAAGGTCTAGTGATCGCGGGGGATGTCCGTGTATCGCTGGCCAACGTGGAACTTCTTACCATTCGGATCCGTCTGCTCGTCTGTTCGGTGGATAAAGCCGAGCAGATTGGATTGAATTGGTGGAAATATGATCCACACTTAACGATGCAGGCTCCCGTTGTTCCTGCTTTGGCGGCAAAGGCTTCCCCCGGCCCCCGGCGTGTACCCGGCGCTAAAGCAACTCGCGTGCGGCGGCCCCGATAAAGGGTTGAAAAACAGGAGGAGATTTTCACATGGCGGTCGAACGAGTTTCGGGCGGTTCGAGCCTTATTGACGTTCTCGATCGGGTACTCGACAAGGGCATTGTTATCGATGCGTGGGTCCGCATCTCTCTCGTCGGTATTGACCTGATCACGGTCGAAGCCCGCGTGGTGGTGGCGTCCATCGACACTTACCTAAAGTACGCGGATGCGGTGGGATTGACTGGCCTGGTTTCCCGTCCGCAGTTGGCGGGGGAGGAATTGCCAGAAGTCGAAGTTGAAACAACGCGTAGGGTTGCGCGTGCGCCGGCAGTCCGGCGAGCGGCAGCGCGCAGGGGATAAGCGCCAAACGTTTCGAAGGAACTTGGTAGTATGGCGAGCCCTGTGTTGAAACCCAGACGCGAGCGCTTCATGGACCAGCGGTCGTCGAATGAGTCGGCAGCCCTGCGTCTTATTGCGGCCGAACGCCCGGAAGAAATCTTCCCCATCCTCCTGGAGGAGATCGTCTTCCTGGGCTTCCCGCGCGCTGCTGTGCTCGAAGTCGATTTCGATAGCGGCGAGATCAAAACTGCCGCCTCCCTAAATTTCGATTCGGAAGCCCTCAAGAGTTTTGAAACATCGCTTTGGGCCAGCGAGGATCCGCTGGTCTCTGCGCTGGTAAACTTGCAGCCTGTCCTCCTCCCCGATGGAAAGCCGAAAGCCGGTTCTATCTACGCGCATCCCATGATTTACCGCAGCCCCAGCCGCTGCTGGGAGGCGGAACGTGAGCGCCGCAGTGACTGCCTGGCGGTTCAGAATGCTGATCCCAAGCGCAAACTGCAAATTCAGCAGCAGGTTTGCTCGGCATGTGGCATGCGTTCCTACATCAGCATGGTTGTAGGACAACTTGGGCGTTCCCCGAATCAGACTCAGTTGCGTCAGTTCCGCAACCTCGTGGATCGGGCGAACCGGCATCTTTCGCGGCTGTTCAAGGTCGAACATTACTACAACCGCATGCGAGATATGGAAATGACCATCTCCCGCATGACCACCGTCATGGAAAGCATGGCGGACCCGGTGATCCTTACCGACAACCAGCATCGCGTGATCATCCAGAACCGTGCCGCCGAGCGGTTCTTCCGCGTGCCCGAGGGAATCAGCGAGGGCGGTCGGCGTGCTGTGGAGTTCAACAATCTGCTCTTCTCGGCAGCGCTATCGTCGATGGTGGTAAGCGCGTCCGATAGTTCCCGCGACTTGACGCTCGTCGACGTGATGGAAGGCGAAGAAGTTCTGTTCGAAGCCGTTTGTGCTCCGACTTACGTCAGCGAAAGCCGTACCGGCATGGTCACCGTGATGCGCGACGTCACCGACCTGCGCCGCGCCGACCAGGAAGTTCGGGCCAATCTTGAGAAACTGCGCGCAGCTGAGGAAGTTGTTCGCCAGGATCGCGACCGCCTGAACCTGGTCGTGGAGAACGTCGGCGATCCCATCGTCGTTGCCGACAATGCTGCCAAGATCGTGCTGTTTGATCCGCTGGCTAAAGAGCTTTTCGGCTCGGGAGACACCGCGTCTCGCGATCCGCAAGTGGTAAAAAACGAGGCCAAACTCGACGCCTATCTCACAGCATTTACCTTCTCGTTCCTCGATCGCCAGAACAAAGCTCTTCACCTGTACAATCCGACCACGAAAGGCGAAGTCGAGTACGCCGCCCGCTCCGGCAAGATCTACGACGCCCGCGGCCAAGTTGCGTACACCGTAACCGTTCTGCGCGACTTCTCCACGTGGAAGCGCCTCGAGCAGCTCCAAATGGAGCGGCGCATGCTTGAGATGGAAAAGTTCGCCGCTACCGGTAAACTTGCGGGCACCATCGCTCATGAGATCAACAATCCCATGGAAGCGATCAAGAATGCCATTTATCTGCTGCGCAATCGGCTTGATCCTGCTTCCCAGCCGATTTATGAAGCCTTAAAGAACGAGACCGATCGCGTCACGCGAATTGTTCGCCAGATGCTTGGCCTTTACCGCAATGCCGGCCACCTCGGTACCTTCGATCTGAACAGCATCATCGAGGACACTCTGACGCTATTTTCCCGGCCACTTCTCAAGACCGGCGTGCAAGTTGACAAGCAACTTGGGGAACTCACGCCCATGAAAGGTTCCGCTGACCAGTTCCGGCAGCTGCTGTCGAATCTTGTTGTCAACGCGCAAGACGCGATGGCAAATGGCGGGACCCTAACCATCCGTACCCGTTACCGCAAGTCGCTGCGCGGGCCCTCTGGGTACATCACGATCCTGGTCGCGGACACCGGGAGCGGAATTCCAAAAGAAATTCGCAGCACGATGTTCGAACCCTTCGTCAGCACCAAGGGAGAGAAAGGTACCGGACTGGGGTTATGGATCGTAAAGGGCATCGTAGAAGGACATAGCGGTAAGATTTTGGTAAGAAGTGTTGTCGGTAAGGGGACAATCTTCAAAATGGTGTTTCCGGTGTCCCACGCCTGACGAGGAGCTCGTGATTTGAAGAAATCAACGAAGGCAAAAACTATGGCCACCAAGGCAGCAACCAGACCGCGCAAAGCGGCAAAGACGAAAGAGGATGTGCACGTTCGTATGGAGCAGTCGGCTACGCCACCGCAATCTACTCCGGGGGAAGGTGGCCGTTATGTCTATGGCATTGTGCAGGCGAAAGAGCCTGTGACTTTCGGCAAGAGCGGAATCGGCGGCAGCGGCGAACTGGTCTACACGGTGAACTATCAGGACATCGCTGCGGTCGTGAGCAACACCTCGGTTTACATTTTCGATCCCACGCGCGAGAACGCGCTCGCGCACGAGCATGTGATCGAAACGGTGATGAAGAACCACACCATCATTCCCATGAGCTTCGGCACCGTCTTCCGCACGGATGACGATATCCGCGAGGTACTCAAGAGTATCTATCCGTCGTTAAAGGACGTTCTTCATCAAATGGCCGGCAAGCTCGAGTTTGGACTCAAGGTCAATTGGGACCGCGACCAGATCATCGAAGACATCAAACGGGACGACGAAGAGATTCGCCAATTCCACCAGGAAATTATCCGCAAGCACCTGCAATCTACATATCTGGCGAGAATGCAGCTGGGCCGCATGATAGATAAAGCGCTGGCTGAACGGTCGATCACCTATGTGCGCGAGATTTACGAAGCGCTTCGCAACGTGTGCGTGGCTTCGCGAGATAACCAGCCAATCGGCGACAAGATGATCATGAACGCCGCGTTCCTGGTCGAGCGCGACCGTGAAGGCGAGTTCGATAGCGCGGTGAACAAGATTGCGCGGAAGTATGGCCAGCGGTTGAAGTTCAAATACACTGGCCCGTGGCCGCCGTACAACTTCGTGAACATACGCCTGAAATTGGAAAGGGTGGCAGCGGGATAGGAGAGTTGCTAGTAGTTAGTTGCTAGTTCGTGTGCAGACGCCATACAGGAACTGTGGCAACTGACAACTAGCAACTAGCAACTGATTTCTTATGCTTTTCGTCGACGATCTCTTGATGATGCCGTTCTCCGGCTTTGGTTTTATTCTGCGCACCCTGCAGAAGATAGCCGAAGAACAGTTCACTGATGATGCTCCAGTGAAGGAGCGTCTGCTCGAACTGCAGCTCAAGTTGGAGTCCGGCGAAGTCAGCGAGGAAGAATATGCAGCTGAGGAAGCTGACATCATTCGTCAGCTGCGCGAAATCGAGAACCGCAAACGCGCCTTAGTGGGAGCTCCGGCTGCCGAGCAAGATCGGGGGTTGGCTTTCACTGCAGGCGAGACGAAAGCGAGCGCTTCCGTCACTTTCCATCAGGATACGGAGCGGAAATCTTAATGCCGTTACGGCGCAAACCCGCACAGAGCGCGACTTCCAAGCTAAAGCCGATTCCACCCAATGAACCGGCGGCGAGAGACGAAGGCCCCCGCCTGATTCCTTTAGATGACCGTTCAAAGGAACCATCTCGTCTGGAACATTATCTGGACCTTGCGGATACTGCTCTTGGTTTAAAGCGTCCCGAACGCTGAAGTTCTAGTCAGACCATCCAACGCCTGCTTCGCCCCGCGTTTGCCTGGTAAGCGTCTGATTGATGGTTTTTATGAGAATGTCTATGTCTGCCGGCTTCACCACGTAATCGTCCACTTGGTGCCGGATAGCGAGCACCGCACTTTCGAACGCCGGGTACCCAGTCAAAATGATGGTAACGCAGCGGGGATGACGTTTCTTCATCGCGCTGACCACCTGGAACCCGTCGCCTTCCTGGCCGATGTTCAGGTCTGAGAGCAGGACATCAAAACGTGCCGTATCGATTCGCTCGATCGCATCATCAACGCTTTCGGCGGTGGTGACTACAAATCCGTGGTCTTCAAGAACGGGCGGCAGGGTCAGTCGGATGCTTGGCTCATCATCGACAAACAGGAGACGCTTGCGATTCGGCATCTAGCCCCACGAACGACGGAAAATATATCGAAGAGTGTATACCCTAGCCGACGAAAGAAGCTACAATCTGTTCGCCTTCGTACACAGCTCAGCCTTTTTTCGCATTAGCTGCGAAGGCTATCGGATCGCGGGAAAATCGAATTTCAGTCCGACTCGTGCCAGTATCGGAGGGCCCCAATTCTGCAATGAATTGGGAGGGCTTCCCGTCAGCGTGACCACATAGCGACGATTGAGAAGATTCTCGGCCGCGAAGTAACCAGTTACTCCATGCCGAAACTCCCGGCCCGCATACAACTCCATCACATAGAACCCGCCCAACCGCAGGGTGTTGCGGTCATCGTCGAACTGCGCGCTGGAATAACGTCCCTGCACGCTGGCCATCACCTTGGAGGGATTCCAATAACGAAGTTCAACCGATGCCTGATGCCGGGGCACCTCGGGGATATTCAGGCCGACAAGCGAAGGCGTGGAATCTACCACCGTGGCATGGGCGTATTGATACCCGGCGGTGACCTGAACGTAGCTGGTGAGACGGTAACTGCCGTCTACTTCTGTGCCGATGGATCTGGTGCGCCCCAGGTTCTGACGCTGGCGCGTGGTCAGCGATGGTGTAACTGAAATTGTCACGTTGCTGACCGGATCGACCACATCGGCCCAGAAGAAGGTTTCACGCAGTTCTGCTCGATCACCAAGAGCAGTTTCTCTTGCCCCAGCTTCGGCGCCGCTGGCGCGCTCGGGACCGAGAAACGCGTTCGCATTCGTCAGCGTGCTCCCCTGCCGGAAGCTGCGATAAAGCTCATTCAAAGTTGGCGCCCTGAAAGATCGGTAGCCCGAAAGCGAAACAGACATGTTCGATCCGATCTTCCGTAGGATCGACAGCTTCGGGCTGAATGCGTTGGCATTGCGATCCGTGTAAACCGTATCGCTTACCGCATTTGATGGCAGGGAGATGCGGACATTGCTGCCGTTTGTATTGGTCCAACGGTCCCATCGCAACCCGCCGATGATCGTCCATTTGCCTGCCTGGAAAATATCTTGCCCAAAAATTCCCGTCGAGCCTTGCCTGCCACCCGCGATGTTGTTCGCGAAGTGATTGCCTGTGGTCGACGAGAAAAGTTGCTCATCGCTGGCGCCCATTACTTCTTGCGCATCAACGCCCGCGATCAGGGTCTGATGCCATAAGGTATGGTTCAACTGCACCGCCGTGCCGAGTTGCTGGGAAGGAACATGCTGGTTGTCGGTCAGGGCCTCCGTGCTGCGATCCGGCGCAACCGATGAAAACGTCTGATCGTAGCCTTGCACCAACCCGAAAACGCGCGCACTGATCCAATCATGGTCGCCGAGTCCGGTATTTATTCCGGCGACGCCAAATCCGGTACCTGTGCTGTTGGTTGTAAGAGCCGTGCCGTTGTGGCGGGCCTCATCGAAGAATGTGCCGCGCAGAAAAAGGCGTCCATTGTCGCGAATCTTGTATCCAAGCGAAGCGTCCACGCTGGCGTGTTTTGAATTCGCAGCCGTATCAACTGCGCCGCGCTGAAAACTGGGCACGAGAATGTAGCCGTCCGTCCTAGCCATATCTACGCCGGCGCTGAAGTCCCAGCGGGAAATCGCCGTGCCAGCCCACGCTGAAAGATCGGGCGTATTCTCGTTTCCGTAAGACAGATCGACAGACGCCGCGGTCCGGCTGGGAGTTCTCGTTACAAATTGGATGACGCCGCCGAGAGCGTCACTGCCATAGAGGTTCGAGGCTCCACCGCGTAAAACCTCGACGGTGGCGAGTTCCGCACGTGGAATCCGGTCCCAATAAACCCACCCTCCAAATGGATCGACAATGGGCACTCCGTCCTCGAGCACGAGCGCCCGGCTGGGACCGCTGGCGCCCACGCCGCGCAAAGAAACCCCCTGGCTGGTCGGATTGGCGACGCGACTGGATGATCGTCGGAATAGCGTGAACCCCGGCACCTGGCGCAACATGTCATCGAGCGTGAGACCAGGATTCGCTTCGACATCTTCCCGGTTGAGCAAAACGGCGCTGCCGGGCACATCCGACAGCTTCATCTCGCTGCGAGTGGCTGAGACCACGATCTGCTCTTCAACGTTGGCTGGTTGAAGCACAATTGCAAGCGGCGAAGGGGCTGTGCTCGTTTCCCACTGTTGGCTCGTTGACGCAAATCCCCGAGCTGATACGGTCAAAGTCCCCCGCGTATTCGGGATGCCAGTGATTTCAAATCTGCCATCCTGCCCGGTTCGCGTTGAGGTATTGAAGTTCGCGGAACGAAAGGCAACTTCCGCTGCAGCCACCGCAGCCCCGGTGCGGTCCTGTACCACGCCGCGCACGCTGAACGTTTGTTGAGCGTGGGCAGAGGAAAAAAAAGCAGCGAAGAAGAGGATGAGGGTGACAGCTTTCGTCATTCAACTCACGAATATCTGATGCTATCCGCGAATCCGGAGTTCTTCAATTCACACACCGGATAGCGCTACCGCTCTCGATCAAACCGATAACGCCCGCCAGTCGAGTGCGCCACAGACTCCGCTACCTTCAGGAACGCACGTCCGGCATGGGAAAGCGCGGCGTGGCGTCTGTAGATGAGCCGCAGTTTTCGGTGAACGCTCAATTCCTGCACCGGAATTCTCACCAGTTCACCTCGCGCGATCTCATCTTCCACGCTGATCTCCGGCAGGAAAGCGACACCGTTCCCCATGGCGACAAAGCGCTTGATTGCCTGCAGGGTCGGCAGTTCCACGCCCATGTGCAGGGGAGTCTTGTGCTTTTTGAATGCCTGCAGCACCTTCTCGCGATAAGGGGAGGAAACGATGTGCGCCACGAATGACTCCGCGCCCAATTGCCGAATGCTCACTCTCGTCTCCTGGGCCAAGGGATGCTGCGGCGGCACAACCAGAATCAATTCGTCCGAATAGACGATCACAGAACTCAGCTCAGGATCCTCGGGATCGTAGGTCAGGACGCCGAACTCGCAGTTATGTCTCAGCACATCATCGGGAATCTGGCTTCCGAGTGACCGCTGCACCATGATCCGGATTGCGGGATGCAGCCGTCCAAATTCTGCCAGCACGCGCAGCAGATACAGCGCTGTGAACTCATTGGCGCCGATCACCAGCTTGCCCTTTTGCAGCTCCCGCAGCTCCGCCAGCGCTTCCCGCGCATTTTCGCGGACATTGAGCAACTGCTCGGCGTACTCCTGCAAGACTCGACCCGCGTCGGTCACGAGCCCATCCCGCGACGACCGGTCAAAAAGGGGCTCGCCGATTTCGTCCTCGAGCTTGCGTATGGCCTGGCTTACAGCCGACTGAGTGCGGTAGAGTTTATCTGCGGCGCGAGAAAACCCGCCCTCGCGGGCCACCGCCAGAAAGACTTCCAGCTGCGAAATGTCCATCTTGGCATCCCATTAATTAAACTTCAGCAATCATTAGCGAATCTAATTCTATTAGAATACCTTAACATATCAACAACAATAATAAGCTTTGCTTCCACCTTCATCCCGCATAGCATAGAAAGAATTAAAAGAATTCCAGTCGGAGGGTTGGCATGAGTAACGCCAGGATCACGGTATTTGACACCACTCTGCGCGACGGCGAGCAGTCTCCCGGTTGCAGCATGAACGTGCACGAGAAGGTGCGCCTTGCCCTGCAACTCGATCGCCTCGGGGTGGACGTGATCGAGGCTGGGTTTCCCATCGCCTCGGACGGCGACTTCATGGCGGTGAAATCTGTGGCAGCGGCAGTTCCGCGCCCGATCATCGCCGCCCTGGCCCGTGCCGCCAAGCACGACATTGAGCGCGCCGCGCACGCTTTGGACGCAGCGGTCCGCCCTCGTATTCACGTATTCCTGGCGACTTCTGACATTCATTTACAGCACAAGCTCCGTATTTCTCGCCAGCAATGCCTACAGCAGGCGCATGACATGGTGCGTTATGCCAAGTCGTTCTGCAGCGACGTTGAGTTCTCGCCAGAGGATGCGACCCGTACCGACCCTGAGTTCCTGTTCCAGGTGCTCGAAGCTGTGATCGAGGCCGGCGCAACCACACTGAATATTCCGGACACCGTCGGCTACACGGTCCCTGCGGAATTCGGTGCCCTGATCCAGGGCATTCGTCAGCGGGTAAAGGGAATTGAGAAAGCAGTCATTTCGACTCACTGCCACAACGACCTTGGCCTCGCGGTTGCGAACTCGCTTGCGGCGATCGCTGCCGGAGCGCGTCAGGTCGAGTGCACAATCAATGGAATCGGCGAGCGTGCCGGCAATGCCTCGCTGGAAGAAATCGTGATGTCGCTGCGAGTACGTGCCGACAAGTATCCGTTCGAGACGCAGATTGCGACCGAGCAACTCTATCCGACGAGCCAGATGCTCGAAGAGATCACCGGCATCGCTGTGCAGCCGAACAAGGCGATCATCGGGCGTAATGCGTTCGCACACGAGGCCGGCATTCACCAGGATGGCATGCTCAAGAACCCGCTGACGTACGAGATCATGACGCCGAAATCGGTTGGCGTGCCCGATTCGAAGCTGGTCCTCGGCAAACACTCAGGACGTCATGCCCTCAGCCTTCGTTGCGAGCAACTCGGCTATCGCTTTGAACGCCGCGAACTGGATGAGATCTACCGGCGTTTTGTAGTTCTAGCGGACGAAGTCAAGCACGTGCACGATCATCAGCTGCTGGCGCTGATTCGCGAGGCCTACGGCGAAGATCATCGCATTCCTCCGGGCCGCGTGGAAGTCGAGCAAGCCGCAGCCGCGGCAGTAGGCGACGATTCGCGCCGTCCCTTCCCGGGCACGTCGGACTACAGCGCCGCCCATCTTCCGCCAGTTCCTCCTGCCGAGCACCAGGCCGAGCAGGAAGACTACCTCTGGGGCGTGTAGGTCAGCACTGGAGTGGCACCTGGAAACACTCCAACCGCAAAGATCGCAAAGCGCGCAAAGAGAAATCGGATCTGCCTTCTTTGCGATCTTAGCGTCCTTTGGGTTATTGTTTGTTCTCCGCTGGTACAATCTCAATTCGCTTTAGCGAAACCCCACATGCAGATCATCCTTACTACCTTGCCCGGGGACGGCATCGGCCCAGAAGTTACTGCGCAGGCCGTGCGCGTGCTTGAAGCGTGTGCTGAGATTTTCGGCCACGAGCTAAAAATTACTGAGAAGAACATGGGCGGGGCCGCGCTTATCGCCAGCAACGACCCGTTCCCGAAAGACACAGAAGAAGCATGCCTCTCCTCAGGAGCCGTTCTGCTTGGCGCTGTGGGCGGACCAGCCTTCGACACCTATCCCGGTCACCTTCGACCAGAAGCCGGCCTTCTGCGGCTGCGCAAAGCGCTCGGCGTTTTCGCGAACCTGCGCCCAGCGGTTTGTCTGCCGGGAATGGAGGCGATGTCCCCTCTTCGTCCCGAGGTTGTTGCCGGAACGGACGTGATGATTGTCCGTGAGTTGCTGGGCGGAGTTTACTTCGGCGCTCGTTCCACCGAGGGTCAGCCGGGCTCACGGCGGGCAACCGACTCCATGACCTATACGGAGCCGGAGATCGAGCGCATTGCGCACGTGGGATTTAGGCTTGCACAAGGCCGCCGCAAACAGCTCTTTTCTGTCGACAAAGCAAACGTTCTGGACAGCTCGCGTCTGTGGCGCGACGTGGTGACTCGTATGGCGGCGAGTTATCCCGATGTAAAGCTTTCTCACGGATACGTCGACTCCACTGCAATGGCTCTCGTTTCAAAGCCAGCCAGCTTCGACGTGATCGTCACCGAAAACATGTTCGGCGACATCCTCTCCGACCAGGCTGGTGCGGTTGTTGGCTCGCTTGGTTTGCTCCCTTCGGCCAGCGTTGGCGGAAAGGTCGGGCTTTACGAACCCATTCACGGCTCAGCTCCCGATATCGCCGGGCAAGGTATTGCCAACCCGCTCGGGACGATTCTGTCTGCAGCCATGCTGTTGCGGCATTCGTTCCAACTCGAGGAAGAAGCGGTTTCGATTGAGAACGCGGTCAAACAAGTGCTGGCCGCTGGTCATCGGACTCGCGATCTGGCAGAGAAGGGCGCGGCTTCAGTAAGTACGGAACGGATGGGAGGCCTCGTCGTTGAATACTTGCGCAGCATTGCAGCACGAGCGTGACGGAAGCTTTCAGCACTCAGCAATCAGCATTCAGCCAATGAAGTTGACCATACAAAGTCAGCCGAAGGATTATCGAAGACCGTTGCTGGCTGCCTGCTGATTGCTTCTTGCGGCACCGCCGCAGAAAGGCCATACATGGCATCAGGATCGACACAGGCTTGTGGATTAACCATTCTTCGCATCGTGGTCGGAATAGTTTTTCTCGTCCACGGATACCAGAAGCTGTTCCACATGGGATTTCACGGCGTGGCCGGCTTCTTCGGCCATGCCGGTATTCCTTTGCCAATGGTGTCAGCAGTTATTGTCACGCTGGTTGAGTTTGTCGGCGGCATCATGCTGGTTGCCGGAATCGGCGTCCGTATCGCGGCAGCCCTGAATGCGGTGGATATGACCGTTGCTGTGCTATTCGTCCATCTGAAGCACGGCTTTGGCGCGCAAAACGGGGGCTTTGAATATCCATTGACTCTTTTGGCCGCAACCCTGTGCCTGGCGCTTTCCGGCGGAGGAATGTTCTCGCTGAAGAAATGATCTACCTCTTCGGTCGCTTTTCCAAATCACCCAAATGCAGAATGGCCGCAGCGGTACGATAGCGCACGGCTGACTTGTCTTCGTTCAGATTCATGGCCAGCCGTTCAATGCACTTCGGGTCGCCTCGTTCCGCCAATGCGTCCAGCGCGGCAAGACGCACTTCCTCATTTTTGTCCGCCACCGCGGTCTGCAATAGCGCATCTTCCGTGATTTGATCCGGATCGCGGGCAAGGAACCGCGCCGCCGAAGCGCGCGCACTGTCGCCGTTGTGAGACTTCAATTCGCGAAACGCCTCGTACCCCATTCCGCCGAACGGCACAAAGGAGATCCCTTCCTGTATGCCCAACTGCATCATCTGTTTCGGATCTTTGAGACGGTCCAACTGCGATTGCAGAAGCCCATTGCTGCTTTTGCGATCGCCCATGAGAATTGCGTAGTAAATGTCATAGGCGCTTGGGTCCTTCATGAGATACAACGCCTGTGCGGCACTCAGCACGACGACGATCTCAGGATCTTGCAGCGTTTCCCGCAAAGCAGGGATTGCTTGCCTTGCATGCAATTGGCCAAGAGTTGTGGCGGCGGAGGCGCGTACCTTGGTGTCGTGGTCCTTGAGCGCACGCATCGCAAGCCGCTCGGCCGTACGATTTTTCGCCATGAGCGATAGCGCCTGCACCGCAATCATGCGGTGAGATGCATGATCGTGTTTCAGACCCTCGTTCAAGACTGCCCACGCCTGTTCGCGAGTATCAGGTGTTGCAGGTGTCACTTCCGCAGCCGACATGATGGTGAGCAGCAGTGTTACAGCGGCCAATAATGAAACCGCAACGTAGGGGCTGCGGCCAGTAAGCGTTTCTCGCACACGATTCTCCCTGTCTTGCGAAATGAATGCGAGAACGACTGATTACGCCCTGGCTGGCCCGAATACCCGTGCAAAGATGGCATCCACGTGCCGGAGCTGGTGCTTCACGTCAAATGCCCGGGCCATTGCCTCAGGGGGCACACGCTTGACCGCGGGATCGCTCATCACCAGTTCGCGAAAGTTCAGGCCTTCCTTCCAGGCGCGCATGGCATGCGACTGCACCAGCCGGTAAGCGTCTTCGCGCGAGACTCCTTGCTCGACCAGCTCCAGCAAAAGCTGCCCGCTGAAGACCAGCCCCCCCGTGCTTTCCAGGTTCGCTTTCATCCGCTCTGGATAGATGAGCATTGTGTCTACAAGGTTCGCTGTCTTCTCCAGCATGTAGTTGACCAGGGTGGTGGAGTCTGGCAGGATGATGCGCTCCACCGAGGAATGCGAGATATCGCGCTCATGCCAGAGCGCCACGTCTTCGAAACCGGCCTGCGCGTTGGACCGTACAACCCGTGCCAGGCCGCAAATCTGCTCGCAAGTGACCGGATTGCGCTTGTGCGGCATGGCGGAAGAGCCTTTTTGCTTCTCGCTGAAATATTCTTCGGCTTCCCTCACCTCGGTCCGCTGCAGATGCCGAATTTCCGTGCAGATTTTGTCCAGGGTGCAGGCAATCACGGCCAAAGTGGCCAGGTAGTGCGCATGCCGGTCGCGCTGTATCACCTGAGACGAAATTGCCGCCGCCTTCAGTCCCAGGCGCGCGCACATTTTCTCTTCCAGTTCCGGACTCAGATGCGCAAACGTGCCCACCGCGCCTGAAAACTTCCCGATCCGCATGCCTTCCGCGGCATCCGCAAAGCGCGCGATGTCGCGCTGCACCTCGGAATACCAGTTCGCGAGCTTCAGGCCGAAAGTGATGGGCTCGGCATGGATCCCATGCGTCCGGCCGATCATCGGAGTGTCTTTGAACTCCCATGCCCGGCGCTTGAGCACCTCTAATAGCCGCTGTAGATCTTGACGGATTACGTCCGACGCTTCCTTGACCAGCAGCGATTGCGCCGTGTCAACCACGTCGTTCGATGTCAGGCCGTAGTGGAACCAGCGCGAATCGGGGCCGACGAATTCAGCCACCGCTGTGGTGAAAGCGATCACGTCGTGCTTCACCTCGGCTTCGATCTCGTGGATGCGCTCCAGCTTGAAATTCGCCTTGCTGCGGATGGCCTCGGCTGACTCCTTCGGCACCACGCCCGCTTCGGCCAGCGTTTCGGTGGCTGCAAGTTCAACTTTCAGCCACGCCCGAAACCGGTTTTCTTCCGCCCAGATGCGGCCCATAGCTGGCCGCGTGTAACGTGGGATCACGCCTCTCTCCTCTACCCAGTTCGCCTGGGAACCAAGGATTTTAACTGGATGCCGACGAATTCGCGAATTCCCACAGCCGTAATTCGAGGAGTAACGACAAATGTAATTAGGTCGTGGTACGATATATAGAATGGTCTAGGCACGATATAATCTGCCCACCATGGAGAAAAACCTAACGCAACGGGATTACGAATCATTGGCCGAGTTCCGGCACCAGATACGCCGGTTCTTGCGATTCAGCGAGCGGGCGGCCCGCGAGGCGGGTCTTGAGCCTCGTCAGCACCAGCTTCTTCTCTCGCTCAAGGGGCTGCCGCCGAATGTGCGCCCCAAGATCGCCGAAGTCGCCGAGCGCCTCCAGATCCAGCACCATAGCGCCGTTGAGCTGGTGAACCGTTTGGAAGCAGGTGGCTTTGTCCGCCGCCAGCGCGGGTCGGAAGACCGCCGCGAAGTTCACTTGCAGCTCACCCCCAAAGGGGAAAAGGTGCTGCGCGAGCTTTCGCTTCATCATCGTTCGGAGCTCCGGTCCCAAGGGCCGGCTCTGTTGGAAAGCTTGGAGCAATTGGTCGCTGAGAGTCGCATTCCCGTTCCGAGAAAACACAGGTAAAGGAACGGATGACGGAAGCGAATAATTCTGCAACGATCGTTGGAAGTACGGGTACTGATAAGACTCGCCTAGCCGTCACCGGAGTCAATACTGCGGACCGTCCTGCGCCCGAGAGCGCCGGTTTCCGCATGGTAACTGTTTCATTTCTTGCTGCCGGTGTCGGCCTGATTGCCGGCTGCATCGCCTTTCTGCTCTACAAGCTCATTGGGCTATTCACGAATCTTGCGTTCTACGGCCATTTCTCCTTCAATTTCGTCAGCCCGCGTTACAGTCTCGGACATCTTGGACTCTGGGTCATCATCATCCCCGTGATCGGCGGGATTATTGTCGGAGTCATGGCGAAGTACGGCTCGTCGAAAATCAAAGGCCATGGAATTCCCGAGGCCATGGAAGCCGTGCTCGCCAATCGCAGCAAGATTGAGCCGCGTGTCGCGATTCTTAAACCGATTTCGGCAGCGATTGCCATTGGCACTGGAGGCCCATTCGGCGCGGAAGGTCCAATCATTCAAACTGGCGGCGCTGTTGGCTCGCTGATTGGCCAAGTGATGCACACGACGGCGGCGGAAAGAAAAGTGCTGCTGGCTTGTGGTGCTGCGGCCGGAATGTCGGCAACCTTCAACACGCCGATCGCCGGGGTAATTCTCGCCATTGAGCTGCTTCTATTCGAATTCAAAGCTCGCTCCTTTATTCCACTGGTCATTGCGAGCACTCTGGCCGCTGCTGTTCACATGCAGTTGCTTGGGGCCGGCCCCATGTTCACCGTGGCGCCCATGGATTTCGCCATCCCGCGAGCCCTCCCGTTTTATTTGTTGCTCGGCGTCATCTGCGGACTTGCAGCGGTGGGTTTCACGCGAGTGCTCTACTGGGTTGAAGACTTGTTCGAAAAGCTGCCGGTGGACGAACTGTGGTGGCCGGCAATCGGCGCGCTGGGTCTTGGCATCATCGGCTATTTCGTTCCCCGCGTTCTCGGCGTGGGTTATGACACGATCGGCGACATTCTCAATGGCAATCTCGCCCTGAAAATTCTACTCGTAGTTATGATCGCCAAAGCCGCAGCGCTGGTGATTTCTCTCGGATCCGGAACTTCCGGTGGGTTGCTCGCCCCCATGTTCATGTCCAGTGCGGCGATGGGTGGAACACTGGCACTTGGGCTGAATTATCTGTTCCCCTCCGCCCACATTTCCGCCGGAGCGTTTGCGATTGTGGCCATGGGCGCTGTGTTCGGAGCAGCGTCGCGCGCGACGTTCTCGTTCATCATCTTCGCCTTCGAAATCACGCGCGACTACAACTCTGTATTGCCGCTGATGCTGGTGTGCGTCATCGCCGATGGCATCTCCATGCTGCTCATGCCCAAAGCTTCGATCATGACCGAGAAGCTGCGACGTCGCGGCATGAAGATCAATCAGGACTACGAAGTTGACGTCCTGTTGCACACCGTCGTGAGCGAGACCATGGACCATGAGGCGCCAACGATTCTCGCGAGCGTAAGCCTCAGCGAGCTTGCTGACCGCATCGGCAGCGGCGACCCCCAGGTCAGTCGGCATCAGGGAATGCTGGTTCTCGATGGCGAGGGCAAACTCTCTGGAATCATTACACGTGGCGACGTGTTACGCGCTCTCGAGAAGAATCCTTCCGGCACGGTTCTCGACGCCTGCTCGCGAAATGTTGTGGTGACCTACCCAGACGAGACTCTGCACGAAGCGTCCGAAAAAATGCTGCGTTACAACGTGGGCCGCTTGCCAGTTGTGGATCGAGCTGACGAGCGCCGCATTGTGGGATACCTCGGTCGGCCCGGAATCATGGCCGCTCGCCGCCGCAAAATTGATGAAGAGTATGTGCGCGAGCCAGGATGGTTCAAGGGTTTCCGCCGCACCGCGGGATAAAAGCTACTCACCACAAAGGGCACTAAGGTACACGAAGGAAGACACAATCGTTGATCCTTCGTGTTACTTCGTGCCCTTCGTGGTGAATGGTTGTTAGAACCGCGGCCGCAACGCTTCTTTGATCAGTGGGCGCAGCGATTCTGCCGACACGCCGAGGGTTCCGCCCGAGAATCCGTCGATATATGCGGCATTGACTCCGATGACTTCTCCGCGGGAATTGAAAACCGGCCCGCCGCTGGCGCCATGTGCTGTGGGAGCGTCGTAGATCAACTTGTCGCCGACCACATCCCCCAAGTGTCCGCAGGTAGCCGAAGGACGGATCAACGATAGCGCTGCAAGTTCGCCCGCAGTTCCCTGATCGTCGTGCCGATAGGCGAGCCGTGCGTAAACTGGCGTCGGAGCTTTCGCCATCATTCCCAGAACACCCATCGGATAACCAACCACCGCCACCAGTTCTCCCGCTTCGGGCTGTTTGGACGCCAATGGTAGGGGCTGCAAACCTTGGGTTCCGTGGGTCGCGCGAACCAGCGCGAGATCGCCATCCGACGACAACACCGCCACCCTCAGATTCACCGGATCAGGCGAGCCGGGAAAGTATGCAACCAATTTTTCCAAGGTTGCCGTGGCGCCGCGATTGAGCAAGGCGTCGGAATCTGGATCTCCGTACCATGGCTCAGCGACGTGGCGATTGGTTGCGATCAGCCCGTCCGCCACCAGGAACCCGCTGCCTGAAATGCGTGTGCGCTGCACCGGCTTCTGTCCCGGATATCCAACCTGATAAATGCCAAATATGTAGCAAATGGAATTGCGATACCGGTTCAGCACCAGCGACGGCATCGCTTGCTCCTGCTGCAGTTCGTGGACCTGCGCCGACAGTGTGCGCACCTGGTCCTGTAATTTTCCTGTGCGAGACGGCAATAGGAAATGCAGCAGCAACAGGAGAGTAATTGCCAGAAAAGCGATCAGAGCGCCTTGCAAAAATTTCTGCCAGGCTCCGCAGACAGGTTCTTCTTCGGATGTAGCGTGATTGAGTGCCATACTGCTCCGCACGGCGTCTGCAGCCCTTGAAAAACCCACGAAAATCGGAATCAAAGGGCAAAACGCTGGTTTCAGTATGTTCTCTCGGGAAAGATCGGCGATCTACGGTACTGAAGATGGTGTACCGCTGGGGCACACCTGTGCCCCTGTGTTTCGTATCGTGTTCTGATGTATTGAAGTCCCGCCCGGCGATTCTCTAATTCACCGCGAGCCGACGGCTCATCTCCACTTCGCGGTGGAGCAGAGCGCTGTTCAATCTCTCGATCAGATCCATCAGCTTGTCTGGGTCTTGTTCTCGGCTGGCTGCTTCGGAAAGTGCACGCCAATCTTCGAGTTCGGTTTGCATGTTCGCCTCCAGCATTGGGTTGTCCACTGTAGGTGCATGCCGCATGCCAAGTTCTTCGGGGCTTGATTTTCAGACATTTAGCAGGGCACCATGGGGGAACCGCTACTTTCCTTCCAGGTAAGAAATTCCTACAACCTGAGACTTTCGTGTGCCGTGGAAGGAGTTGCCATATCCAGGGGACACCTTTACTCTGCTGGTGCAGAGGCATTGAGCGAGATTCGCCCAGCCCTGACAATGAAGCGTTTACCGTTTCCATGACCACTAAGCCTGCCGGCCCAACCCCGACGAGGCGGTACCCTCGCTATCCCATGGACATCCGCGTTTCGGCTAAGGTGTTCCGCGCCGACAATCCCGTGGAGCTCTGGGGCCGCTCCATCGAATTCGGCCAGGACGGAATCGGCGTAACCCTGACCGGCGAATTGCAAACCGGGGAAGTTGCCACCCTGGAACTCACGCTGCCCGCCAGCACATCTCCTTTGAAGTTGCGCGCTCTGGTTCGCTACCGCGACGGCCTGCGGCATGGGTTCGAGTTCCTGGCTCGCGATGAAATCCAGCGTGAGGTAATCCGCCGCGCTTGCGAAGTCCTCGCCGCAGGCCGCTAACTTCTACATTCGAGTAACTTTTTACATCGCTGGCGAATCACACAATCTAGAATAAGCGCCAAGCCGTACCTATTCGTGGAGGCTCCCCATGCTCATTAAGAAAGCCGACGATATACCTTCCTCCGAAATCACACCGAAATCCTTGTACCTGAACCGCCGCAAGTTCCTGGTGGCGGCGGGGTTGGCGGGAGCCGCCGCTGCTGCAGCCAAAGGAATTCTCGACATCGCAAGCCCCGAGCGGGCGTATGCGGAGGAGAAGATCCCCAACCTGCAGAAGAGCCCGTTCTCTACGAATGAAAAGATCACGCCCGAGCAGACGGTCGCGAACTACAACAACTACTACGAGTTCTCAACCGAGAAGGACGAGCCTGCCAAACTGGCGACCAAGTTCAGAACACATCCCTGGAAAGTGAAGATCGAAGGCGACGTCTCTAAAAAGCAGGAGTGGGATATCGATTCCATCCTGAAATTCGCTCCTGCGGAAGAGCGCATTTACCGCCATCGCTGCGTGGAAGGATGGTCGATCGTAGTTCCTTGGATCGGATTCTCGTTGAGTGAATTAATCAAGCGCGCCGACCCGCTAGGAAAAGCTAAGTTCGTTGAGTTCACGACTATTCTCGATCCCAGCCAGATGCCAGGACAGACGCGCAACGTCCTCGACTGGCCTTACGTGGAGGGCTTGCGCATGGACGAAGCTATGCACCCGCTCACGTTGCTCTGCTTCGGCATGTACGGCACAACATTGCCGAATCAGGATGGCGCGCCGCTGCGACTGGTCGTCCCGTGGAAGTATGGGTTCAAGAGCGCCAAGGCAATCGTGCGCATCAAGTTCACCGAAAAGCAGCCCGTTAACACCTGGAATCGCTCAGCGCCGAACGAGTACGGTTTTTATTCAAACGTGAACCCGAATGTCGACCATCCGCGCTGGAGCCAGAAGACCGAACGCCGGCTGGGAGAATTCCTCAAGCGTCCAACGCTGATGTTTAACGGGTACGATCAAGTCGCGAGCTTGTACAGCGGAATGGATTTGAAGAAGTATTTTTAGAGGGCAGTGGCTAGCGGCAGGTCACAAGGCAGAAATGGACTTTACTAGCCACTAGCCACTTTACTTATGATTCGCACTCTCAAATTTGTTCTCTTCCTCGCCTGCCTGGGGCCGCTTGCGTATCTGCTCTATGGTTTTTTCGGGCGCACGCCGTTCGACATGACGAGCTGGGGCCAGGGCCTCGGCGCGAATCCAATCGAAAAGATCACGCACACCACAGGCGACTGGACGCTGTGGTTCCTGCTGATCACTCTGTCGATTACTCCGGCGCGCAACCTGCTGCATCTACCGTCGCTCATCAAGTTTCGCCGCATGATCGGCTTATTCGCGTTCTTCTATGGATGTCTGCACCTCCTTACCTATGTGTGGCTGGATAAGTTTTTCAATGTGCACGAAATGCTCGCCGACATCGCCAAGCGCAAGTTCATCACCATAGGGCTGACTGCGCTGGTGCTAATGATTCCTCTCGCGATCACCTCAACAAGCGGGTGGATCCGAAGACTCGGTGGCAAACGTTGGCAGGCGTTGCATCGGCTTATCTACTTCAGCGCCATCTGCGGAGTCATCCACTATCTCTGGCTTGTAAAAGCTGATATTCGCAAACCGGTCGAAGACGGAATTATCCTGGGAGCGCTGCTCGCGTACCGCGTTGTAATCTGGGCCCTTGGCGCCTACAAACGCCGGCCGCGACTTGCCTCAGTAGCGCCGCGCGCCGCTGTTGAACAAGGCCAGTAGCCAGGTTACTCTCGTTAGGCCTCTTTACCTTCTTTTACCTTCCTCAAACAACTTTCCCGAATCCGCAGGGTTAGAATCGCGAGTAGATCCCTATTCATTCTGGTTGGTTCGCGAAGGAGTCTGCCTTGAAGTCGAAAAGCACCGTTTTCGCCCTAACGTTAATGGCAATTGCCGCAACTGTTGGCTGCGGTTCCAGTGGGAACTTAATTCCGCCTACACTGAACGGCAATTACTCGAATGCCAGTCTTAAGGGATCGTACGTTTATCAGGTGCATGGCTTCGATTCCAACGGCAATCCTTACCGTCAGATCGGGGTTTTCACCGCGGATGGCAACGGCAGCATCACGGGTGGGAGTGACGATTCAAGTTTGACTGCCAGCGGAACGCAAGTCAGCGGGAGCTATAACGTCAGCAAGGATGGAACCGGGGTTATTGGAATCAATACTTCGTTGGGTTCCCTGAACTGGGCGATCACGTTGGCCAGCACATCGCAACTGCAGCTGATTGAAGCCGACAGCTTCGTCAACGCCGGCGGCACGGCTGAACTCCAGGACTCGACCGCCGTTACGACCATTCCAACTGGCAGTTTTGTTTTTCGAATTCACCAAGAACAAAGCGCGGAAAGCCAGGCTCCTGCCGGTGAAGCGGGTGTTCTCGCCTTTTCCAATGGTGCCGGCAGCGGCAGCATGGATCAGAACCTCGCAGGAACTTTCACTTCGCCCAATGTGAGTTCCACGCTGAATGCTCCTTCCGGCGTTGGGCGCGGCACGGGTGCGCTGTTGAATGGCGGCACCAATTTCACCACCAACTTCGTGTATTACGTCGTTAATAGTTCGAAGTTCTACATACTGGTGACAAACGTCAGCGCGGTGGGTTCTGGCAGCGCCGAGTTGCAGAGTGGCGCAGTCGCCAACGGACTTTCCGGCAGCTATGCGTTTGGCAGTCGTGGCGACGATGGTAACTTTTTTGCCGGAATCGCAACGGTTGGCCAGTTTAGCGCGTCTTCGGGTGCGATGTCCGGGACGGAGGACATCAATCAGGACGGAAACGTTTCGTCTAGCGTTGCCATCTCTTCCTGCTATACGGCGGCTGCAAATGGGCGAGTGTTAGTGACCAGTTCGTCCGGTGGCACTTGTGCCTCGACAGCCGATCAAGTCTTTTGGATGGTGAGCCCTTCGCGAGCTTTTTTCGTGAACGCCGCAACCAACGCGGTCGAAGACGGCACTGCGGATCTTCAGACCGCTTCGAACTTTGCTTTGTCCACCTTCACACAACAGTACTTTTTAGCGATGGATGGCCTGGACACCGGAGCGATCGACGGCATTCAACAGTTGCTGTCCCGTGTCGGGGCGATGCAATTTGACGGAAAGGGCAATCTGAAATTGAGCGAGGTTGCAAATGCGTCGGTTCTTGGCGCGAACAATACGTTCCTATCGGGAACCTATACGGTAGGATCAAACGGCCGCATCGTGGGCACGATGAGCACCAGCGGCGGGGGCCTCGGCCTCGTAATGTACGCGGTATCGCCCTCACAAGCATACGTCTTGCAGACAGATCAGTCCCTAGTCTCGTCGGGAACTATTCTGCTGCAGCAGTAATTTGCGCTAGGCTCAAGAGTGCTTTAAGTAGAATCCGGCCAGTTCGAAATCGGCCGGAGTGGTGATCTTCATGTTGCGCGGGGTGCCCATCACGACTGCGACCTGGTGGCCTGAGCGCTCGACCAGTGATGCCTCGTCAGTTCCAGTGAAGCCGTCCGCTGCAGCCTCATCGAAGGCCTTTTTGATCACGTCGTAGCGAAAGCCTTGCGGCGTTTGCGCCAGTACAATCTGCTGGCGCGGGATAGTCGCTTTGATGACGGCACCTTCGGCGGTCCGTTCCACCTGCTTTACCGTATCAACCGCGGGAATGCCGACGATTGCGGCGCCGTAGTGTTTCACTGCCCCAATTACATCGCGAATCATCTGCTGCGTGACAAATGGCCTAACCGCGTCGTGAACCAGCACGACATCATCCGGTGCGGCGGAAATCTGCGCCAACGCATTGGTGACTGACTCCTGCCGATGCTCTCCACCTTCGACTAGTACAGGCTTTTTCGCCCATATCTGAGGGAAATCCTTCTGCAGACGATTCCGGAACGGCGCAATTTCCGACGCTCTCAGTGCGACATAAATTTCAGTCACATCCGGGCTGCCGGCAAAACTGGCCAGCGTGCGTGCCAGGACCGGAACTCCGTCGAGTTCTGCGAATTGCTTGGTGGCAGCGGGTTTACTGCGCTTCGAGGCAGGAGCCGAAGCCATGCGCGTACCCAGGCCGGCGGCCGGAATAATGACAATTACCTTCATGCGGGCGATCAGTATATACGACTACGGTTTTTTCCGCGCGCGATCGAGTGCAACCACGCCTCACACGGGAGCAACAAACATTTGTCTCGCAAATCGCCGGAGGTACTCGTGAGGAAACACCGTTCGTGGCTTTCCCTGGTGGGCTTTTGCACTGGGTTAGTGCTGGCTGCCTCGCTGGCGTTTGCAACCATAGTGGCCGGCGCCTCGGTCGCCCTGGCCGATCACAGAGCTGACGCTGCCTCAGGAGACGATGCTCGCAATGTCACCCCGGCTACTCCATCACCGCAACCCACCGGCACAGCTTTTAGCGGTATGATCACCGACTCGCATTGCGGCGCTCGACACATGCGGAACTCACACCAGAGCTCATCCGAATGTGCGCGGGCATGCTTCCGGCATGGTGCAAGTTACGTACTCGTAGACGGCGACCGCCGCTACACTTTGGTCGGCGGTGAAGCAGCCCTGAGCAAGTTAGCGGGGGAACGTGCCAATGTGATCGGAACGCGCCAAGGCGACGCAATTCTGGTCAACTCAGCTTCAGCAGCGATCTTCTAGAGCCCCTACTCAACCGGGTGTTCAGCGGTAGCAATAGCTTTTTTGGGTTCCGCAAGCGGTGTTTGCACCGTCTGCATCGGCCTGGGTTCGTTCCTCGGCCCCGATCGCTCATCCCATTTCCCGAAAATCATTTTGCCGGCAGTGGTCTGCAAGACCGACGTCACAGAGATGTCGATCGTCTTGCCAATCATCTTGCGCGCATTGTCCACCACGACCATGGTGCCGTCGTCGAGATAGGCGACGCCCTGGTTGTACTCCTTGCCTTCTTTCAGGATAAACACGCGCATGATTTCGCCGGGTAACACGATGGGCTTGAGGGAGTTTGCCAGTTCGTTGATGTTGAGGACATCCACGCCCTGCAGTTGCGCCACCTTGTTCAGATTGAAATCATTGGTGATAATTTTTCCCTCGTACAGCTTTGCGAGTTCGATCAGCTTGAGATCGACCTCTCGCACCGTAGGAAAATCATCTTCAACAATCTGGATTTGTAGCGACGCCACTTTTTGCAAGCGCTGGAGAATGTCCAGGCCGCGCCGCCCACGGTTGCGCTTCAAGGGATCGGCAGAGTCGGCCACCAACTGCAACTCGCGCAATACAAACTGCGGCGCGACTACGGTGCCGTCGAGGAACCCAGTTTCGGCGATGTCAGCAATACGGCCGTCGATGATGACGCTCGTATCCAAAATCTTGTACGCCTTCTTGGTTTGCTTCTCGCCGCCAAACACTCCACCCAACGCAGCCAGGTTCAGCAGGTCGCCCTTGTTGGCACCCACCACCAGGCCTACATAGGCCATCAGCAGCATCACCATCATTTCGAGAAAGCTGCGGAGAGAGCCCGGAGTGAAGCTTTCGTGGATTACGAGCGCAAAGAGGTAGGCACCGATGATCCCAAGGATGCTCCCAATCGCTGCACCAATCAGCCGCTTCAGGCTGATGCGGCGGAGCCGCCATTCAAAAAGCACAATCGCTGCACCGAGCATTGCGCCGAGAATGGCATTAAACCTGGGGTTAGCTCCAAAAGGATCAACGCGATAGCAAGTGTAAGTTACAAAAAGTACGAAAAAGACACGTATGAGAACCAAGTCCACAGCAGTACCTCCCGGGGAAGGCCAATCGCGTTCGGCCATCCCTGCCGGCCTTTATGAAATCTCCCGTGCTGACGACCGGCTATCTATCCGGGGCGGTATAAGAATTAAGAGCCCCGTCCCCTCGGCACTGCTCGAGGGGCGTTCGTACGTCAAGAGTATATACCTCTATCGCAAGCCATGTTCCTGGGCAGGCCACGGACCCATGCGCGGACGAAAGCGCCAACATACGCCACAGCCTCTTCAGCAAAGATTCGTTAGACTCGTGACATGAAAGCCGTGGTTATCAGCCGCTACGGAGGGCCCGAAGTCCTCGAAATCCGCGACATGCCTGATCCCAACATTGGCCGGGGAGAGGAGCTGATCCGGGTCCACTGCGGAGGGCTGAATTTCGCCGATACCATGAGTACCTCGGGGCGCTATCCCGGCTTGCCCCAGCCACCGGTTGTGGCGGGGCGTGAATTCTGCGGGGCTCGCGTGAGCAACGGTGAAAGGGTTATGGGCTACACGCAGTGGGGAGCCTTCGCTGAAGTGGCCGCAGCGAAATCAGCTCTGCTCTGGCCGCTCCCAAAAGCGTGGACATCGCAACAAGGCGCAGCGTTCCCCGTGAATTTCTTTACGGCCTACTTAGCGTATTGGAAAGCGGGATTAACTCACGAACGGGCGGAGCGAACGGTCGTGCCGCGCGTGCTCATCCATGCTGTTGCAGGAGGGGTTGGCACCGCCGCGGTGCAGATTGGCAAACTGCTGGGCCTCGATATGTATGGCACGTCTTCGTCTGACGAAAAGCTGGAGCGCGTCAAGGCTTTCGGCCTCCAGCATCCGATCAACTACAAACGCCAGGACTACGAAGAGGCCATTCGTGATCTGACCCACGGCGAAGGCGTGGATGTCGTCTTCGAGATGCTGGGCGGCGAGCATACTGCCAAAAGCGTCCGCTGCCTGCGCGATTTTGGCCGTGTGATCGTCTACGGCAACGCCACCGGCCAGCGCGCGCAACTCGATCCTGGCATTCTCTACGCCAAGGGCGCCAGTGTACATGGACTCTGGCTGACATATCTCTCGGCGAATCGCGAGGTCATGAAGCAGGCCTGGGAGCAGCTTTCGACGTGGATTTCGCAAGGCCACTTGCATCCGGTCATCGGCCACATACTGTCGATGCGCGATGTCGCCGAAGCCTGCGGACTGTTGGCTGAAGGCAAGAACTTTGGAAAAATAGTTCTGAACATTGCGTGATTCAGCCGTGCTTCGCTGACAAGGAGGAAGGCGCCCGCCGCAAGCGCGGTATCCAGCGCGGAACTTCACGGCAGAAAGCGTCATACTCCTCGCCGAACGTTTTTCGCAGCGTGGGTTCTTCGTAGAAATGAACGAACAGGTGGAACGCCAGCCAGACGAGCAGACCATAGATCAGCAGATCTCTGCTTTCAAAAAGCAGTGCCTGCCCGAAAATTGCGGCCGCCACGCCCACGTACATCGGATTGCGCACGTACCGATACAGACCGGTGATTACTAGGTGCCTGGTCGGGAGCACCGGCGCAGGTGTGCCCAACCCTTGCAACGCAAACTGCGCGAACGAGTCCAGCACGATTGCGGCACCGATCAGTAACAGCGCTACTCCCAGCCATCGCAGCAGGACAATGTTCAGCAGCGCCGGTTGAAATTTCCAGTGGGTGAGCCACCGCGGAACTACTCCCGCAACGAATCCTGGCGCAACAAACAGGAAGACGAATGTCCCGAGAATGGCAGAAGGCCGCCGCATGCTCGGCGACAGTGTACGCCCACAGGGGCAGGAACAACGGAATGGTGAAGAGAAGGAATTGCCAGGCCTTCAAATTTCTGGAAGACCTGGCGCGATCGCTATTGCGAGCAGGAACTGCTGACCATCTGAACGTCGGTCGCTTTCAGGCGTCCGTGTTCATTGTTCGACTTTTTCACGCCGGTGTCGTGCGCCATGTCCTTGGTGTCTTCTTTCATGTTGTGCATCTTGGAGTTGGTAACTACGCCGGTCACCGTGACGGTGTGGCCCACGTGCTCGGCCAGCGAAGCAGTGTCACTGCTCACCGTCCAGCTGCTGCCGTCATTGGCTTTGAGCAGGAATTGATTGTTGTGCGAGGTTTGCTGCAAGCACCCGGTCACCGTGCGAGTGTCGCTCTTCCCTTTGTCGTTGTCGTCTGCCATCGCCCAAAACCGACATAAAACAGGCGAGAAGCAAGCAAAGTCCTAGTGTCTTCATAGAGTTCTCCCTCCTGGTTTCTTCGTTCCGGGAGTTCGATGGCAAGCTGGACAGGGCAGGTTGCGCGTAAGTAGGCGAGGAAAACTGCAGAAATTCAGCAGCAGCTCAGGCCAGAGAAGCTGGCGTACTTACGATTGGGCGTTCTAGGGAGTTTTCTTTGCCTCCTTTGCGGTCTTTGCGGTTATGAGTTCGGCGGCGAACCGCAAAGTACGCAAAGATCGCAAAGAAAAACTATTTGTCGTAGTGCAGCAGCGAGAACACGTCGTATCCCTGAAGCTTGGTCCGCGGATTCAGGAAATCGAGTTCCACGACGAATCCGAGGCCCTCGATTTTTGCGCCGAGTGACTCGGCTAATCTCGCGGTTGCTTCGGCCGTGCCCCCAGTTGCGAGGAGATCATCGACAATGATCACGCGCTGGCCCTTCACGATCGCGTCTTCGTGGATCTCGAGGGTGTTGGTTCCGTACTCGAGCGCGTAGTCATACTTCTTCGTCGCAGCGGGAAGCTTGCCTGGCTTCCGCACTGGCACAAATCCGGCGTTCAGTCGATAGGCTACCGCTGGCCCAAAAATGAATCCGCGCGCTTCCATCCCGAGCACGAGATCGATGCCTTTGCCCATGTAGTGCTCGGAAAGCGAATCAACCAGCGTGGCGAAGCCAACCTTATCTTTCAGCAGCGTAGTGATGTCGTAAAACAGAATGCCTTTCTTCGGAAAATCCGGGACTTCGCGAATCAACTGCTTCAGGTGTTCGCAGTTAGCTTCTGTTTTCACCGACGTATTTGCCATCACCATGCCCCTTCAATGCGAAATGTAGTCAAGCCTGCAACCGGCTTTGCTTCGACTTCCCGAACATCATCGACCCTCGCCGCCCGCGGCCCCTGCTGCAAACGCGATCGCAATCCTGAAAGCTGATCGCGTGTTCCCATCGCCAACACTTCTACGCTGCCGTCGTGATTGTTGCGCACCCATCCAGCGATCTTGAGCAGGTGCGCCTCTCGTTCGACAAACCAGCGAAAACCGACGCCTTGAACGCGGCCGCGTACAACGAACTTTCGTGCTTGGATTTCCCTGTCGGACATGCGTTTCAAAGGTTTGAAGGTTTCAAAGTTTCCCTGAATCGCAGTTCCGACTGAAATCTTGAAACTTTGAAACACTGAAACCTTGGCACTAAACTAAGCGCGAGAGATTCACACCCTCATCGGTTTCCACCTTGATTCCCAGTCAATACGGCTTTAACATTCTTACGAGTTGCGCAATTCCGCAGATCGTGATCAGCAGGCCCGCCGTGACAACCATAATTCGTTGGAAAAGGCTAGGTTTGTAACGATACTTAACTCGTCCCGTCCAAGGACGGCGAGCCGCAAACTGCCCAGCGAAAGCCCCGTACCACAGTCCATATGCTCCAGCGATGGTGGCGAGAGATACCAATACCAGTCCCACGTCGATTTCTTGCCTTCACATTTCGACCGAAACCTTGCAACTCTGAAACCTTGAAACCTGCTCACTACGCGCGCGAGAGGTATACACCTTCCGCTGTGTCTACCTTGATCTTTTCCCCTTCATTGATGAATGGCGGCACCTGCACCACGAGTCCAGTTTCGGTCTTCGCAGGTTTGGTGACTGACGAAGCCGTCGCGCTCTTCAATCCCGGCTCGGTTTCGATGATCGTCAGTTCAACTGTCTGCGGCAGTTCAATACCCACCGCCTTGCCGTCGAAGAACTCGACGCGAATGGGAAGATTTGGCGTCAGATAATCCACTGCATCGCCAAGGATCTCGCGCGTGAGGTGAGTTTGCTCGTAGTTCGTCGTGTCCATGAAGTAGTAATTGTCGCCGTCGGCGTAGAGGAACTCCATTTCAACTTCGTCGACATTGATCTTGTCAATGGGGTCTGGCGAACGGAAGCGGTGTTCGAACATGGCGCCGGTGCGCAGGTTGCGCAGCTTGGCCTGAATGAAGGCGCGCAGGTTGCCCGGCGTGCGGTGCTCCACGCTGAACACCGAGTGCAGGTCGTTGTTGTGCTTGATGATCATCCCCGGACGTAGCTGGGTCGCTGGAATTGACATTTGCGGAAAGACTCTCCTTCTAGGATTTGCGGCGTGCCTGAGCGGAGCGAGTCAGCAGGAGACTACGCATCAGTGCTATAGGCCTGAAATCAACATTTTATATGGGATATGTCGTTTTGGGAACTTGCCTGAAAAAGGGCGCAAAGTGTCGATGCGCCGATACAGCTTAACTGCACCGTGGCGAATCCAAGGCTTACAATACTCACTGCGAGGTGCACTTATGCGTGAAGGTAGATACGAACCCGATCAGGGCAGCAGAGTTGGCACAGCGATCACATTCTTACTGATTGGCCTCGGGGCGGGCGCCGTTGTCGGCATGCTGTTCGCGCCAAAGGCTGGAAAGCAAATGCGCCGCGACCTTCGGCGCGGATACGAACAGGCTCGCGACACCATTGACGATTGGAAAGAAACTGCGCGCGACTTCGCCGAAGAAGCGATTGACCGCGGCTCCGAGTTCGCCGAAGATCTGCGCGACCGCGTGAAGCCCTTGGCGCGTGGCATTCGTCGGGGCTAAAGTTCAAGCGGTGACCTGCTGAATTCTCTCTTGCGGGATCGCGACGGTATTCCAGCTTGCAGTTGCGATTGGAGTACCGTCTTCACCGCTGAACAGTGTGTACCCTGCGAGTAATTTTGTAACGCTTTTCCACTGTCCAGAAACTTCGCAGATCACAACCGGACGTGCCTTGGCGAGAATTTGCGTGGCGCCGCGAAGCACCGCCAACTCAGATCCCTCGACATCGATCTTCACGATGTTAGGAAGAGGCCCAGGCAGCGAGTCCAGACTTGCGACGCGGACCTGCTCGGCGCGGCGTTTGCCGCCCGCTTGGCTGTTGCCATTGCCGAACAGGAAGTTCGATGCGCGCCCGCGAGTCGCAATGTGTAGCGTGCCGGTGCCACAGTAATCCGCAACCGCCGTTTCGATCACAGACACGTTGCTATAATGCGCAGCGCTTTTCCGTAGCAGGTTGGCCAGCCAAGGATCCGGTTCCAATAGGAGCACCCTAGATGCGCGGTGGGCGGCTGCGAACCCGAAAAGTCCCAGATTTGCACCTACGTCCCACACTACGTCGCCGGGACGCACGTGATGGTCCACCATCCTCCAGAGAATCGGATCGACGGCCGCAAGTTCGCGGCCCCAGTAGCGCAGGCTGCATTCTGGCGAGACGTACAGTGGCTTTCCCCCGAGATGCGCCGGCAACTCTCGCCGCAGGACCACGCCACGACTCGCGATTTCCGCCATACGACGGAATGGCCGTGCGATAGAAAAGCTCCCCCGCTCAGTCCTCACTGGGACATTCTCGGGTGCACGTTTCTGACAAGCGAGTATCTAGTCGGTTCCTCAGCTTGTGAATTTTCAGCGGAAGATTGAGCCAAAGAAGCCTTTGATTTTTCCGAAGAAGCCCTTTTTCGGTTTTGAGTCTGCGGGGGGAAGAACAACCACGGCGGGAAGTGGATCGGGAGCCTTCGCGCTCGGCGGAAGCGTGGCCGCTTCTGCTGTCGGTGCCGCCGGGATCGCTGTTTGCCTTGCCTTCTGCGACTCCTTCTGCTGTTTGGCTTTCGCAATCTCCTCGCCACTGAAAATCAGTGAGGATTCAGCTGCGGGTTTGGGGGACTCTGCAGAAGTGGTATTCGAGTCTCTGGCATTCCCGGGTTCGGTGCTTGTGCTGCCTGGGTTGTTCGAATTCTGCAGTTGGAGCTTCTGGGCTGCTTGCTCTTCAGATATCACCTTCGAAGGATCCACAGAGGCCTGCAGCGCCGGGACGGGGGCCGCGGGACACCCGCACGCGACCGGAGGAGTCTCTACCGAATCGAGCCGTCCTTCGCGAAACAGCACATGTTGTTCCGGCTTGATCTCATAGGTACCGCTGCCCAGCAGTTCCGCTACCACCGCTGAAGCCGTGCTGCCTTGCAGGGAGCCGACGCAGGTATTCCCTTTGGCATCGGCGCTGATCGCCAGATTGAACTCCCCCGGGCCGGGCAGCACGATGCGGAAATCCGGTGTCAGCACCGAGTCCACCGTCTCCGATTCGCCGTAATGCGTTTCCATGGCTCCTTTGCTCATGCCCAGCATCAGGTCCTGGCCGGTCGGAGAGGTTGCGACCGAGACGGTGGTACCCGGGCACACACGCACTTCTCCCCCGCGCCGGAGCCGCAAGATCGCAATCTCGTCTCCTGCCGTGATCGAGGATCCCGATGCCACCCGGCTGCCGGTTTCGACCAAAGTGCCTGACGTCCCCACAGCGACCGGGACCGCGATAGGCTGCGGTCCCACTGCCAGTCCGGCTACTGACGGCGGTTTGGCGCGAGCAGCGTCGTCGGCACGAACGCGAATGTGTAGACGATTTCCGCTTGCATCCCAGGTGTATTGAACAGGAGCATTAAGGTCGAGCACGATCCGGCTGACCGGAGGCGAACTCTGGAACTGATTCAGGCGAACACTCTTAATCTGCTGGTTACGAAACGGATTCCGCGTGCGCGCAGTGCCTATCGTCGATCCGGGCAGATCGATAACCAACCGCAACGGGTTTTCGACAACTTGAATTTTCGGAGTGATTGGCCGCGTGGAAACGACCTCGATCACCGGGCCATACTCCCCGGCAGTAACCCGCCACGAGCGCAACTCAGCGGTGCGGGAGCTCCCGCTCTGCGCCCACGCGAACGTCGCCACGAGGCAGGCGAGAACCACAATCCGGAAAGCGGGGCGACAGAACAAAGCAAATCCTAAGTTGCTGGGATCTTAGGTTGAGAGTAGCACCAGTTTGAAGAGGAATAAAGCAGGCTCAGGTTTCAGGCGTCTTAGGTTTCTGGTTTCAGGTTTCAGGTTTTGGTTTCGAGTTTGGGGCTTCAGCACAACTGTGAACCGACTTCGATTTCGTCGTTGCTTCCTTCGCGTACTCTGCGACCTTTTTTCCGGTTTTAAATCGACGAAAAATCGGCCGCAACGCTGGGTCAAACTGGCAAAGATGATCGCAACGCCTGATGCCTGAAACCTGACGCCTGAAACCTGTCTCTACGCTTCTGCCAGGAACTCGTACTCGTCGATGACCGCCGCCACCGGAACCTTGGAGTCAGCCAAGGCGCCGTCGACGCGCACGATCTTCCCTTTGCAGCGGACCCGAATGCTCTCGGTCAGAGTAATTTCGGGAGGGAGGGTCAGAGTGAAGTCGATTTCGGAGCCAACCGCGAGGGGCGCCTCCAGGTAGAAGCAGATACCGCGGGCGCTGACGTCGCGCGTTTGGGCGGCCAGAGGCGCACCCGTGTTCGTAGCGAAATTCACCGACACCGGGAGGCGGAGGGCGAATCGCCGCGTAGCCCGCTTCTCTGCCTGCTGGACTTCGACCACCATGGGGGAGACTCCTAAGTACCCTAGAAGGATAACCGCCCTATTTGCCCTGTCAAGCTGAACTTACGGCCAGGGGCAGGGGATTGGCCGGTTTCGCGGGCGCGAAGGGGTGGCACGAAGCGCCTATAGAATTCAATCTTTCAAGCCCCAACTGACCGGCTTTCTCCAATGTCTCCTACGATCTAATGGCCGATCTTATGCAACCTGAAGACTCTTCCCCTGATAGGCTGGCACGAATTCCTCCGCCACAAACGTCTCGAACGACGTTGGTGTGGTATTGCGCGCGGAGCGGGGCTCCAGCGCACGGACATGTCCCGTGTTCAGCGCCTCCGACATTTCTGCCAGCAAATTAGCCACGCTCTCTGACATACCCATCTGCTGCAGCGCGCCGGCGAATTGATCGTAGGGAAGCTGCTGATATCTCAAATCAGGCTTTCCAATTGCATTTCCGATAATGCTTGTGACCTCTGGATACGTGAGCTCGCGGTTGCCGAGCAGTTCGGGAGTCTGAAAACCTTTGAAATCCACCTTCAACAGCGCGTCCGCAGCAAAAGCCCCAATGTCGCGCGTGTCAATCATGGGGACTTTCAGATCGGGCTGCAACGGCCCGGCGGTCACGCCCATATGTTGAATGACCGAGACCTGCGGCAACGTGTTCTCCATGAAGTACGCGGCGCGGATTGCCAGCGTGCTCAAACCGGCAATGCGCCGGAGCCGTTCTTCCAGACGGTGAAGTCCGACGATTGGCCCGGTCTTCTCCGCTTTGTCTGCACCAATACTGCTGAGCGCAACCACGTGCCGAACTTCGTTCTTCTCGATTGCAGCGCTGATCGCATCGCTAATTTTGTTCTGATACGCCGGGGCATCCGAACTCGTGATGTTCGGCGGAATCATCACGTACGCAGCCTGTGCTCCGCTGAAGGCGCGAGACATGGCTTCCTGATCGCCAAGGTCTCCGACGAACGGTTCTGCGCCAGCCGATGCCAACGTGGCGAGCTTTTCCGCATTTCGGCCAATGACCCGTACCTGTTTTCCATTTTCCAGTAACCTTTTCGCAACAATGTGGCCGGTATTGCCGGTCGCGCCGGTGATGACGTACATATCTACCTCCAGTTGGGATTCTCCGGGTATGGATGCGAGCGTCCGCGATGCGGCTTCGATTAATTTGTTGAGGCAGAGCGCGCGGGAATGGCGGGTGGATATAAGAAGAGCCGCTTCTTCAGCCAGAACGCGACATTCACAAGCATGATCATCACGGGTACTTCCACGAGAGGGCCAATCACTGCGGCAAACGCAGCACCGGAATTGATTCCGAAAACCGAGACCGCGACCGCGATCGCCAGTTCGAAGTTGTTGGAGGCTGCGGTAAAGGAAAGAGTCGCCGTCTTCGAATAGTCCGCGCCAAGTTTCTTACCCATGTAGAACGAGACCAGGAACATGGCAACGAAGTAGATCAGCAGCGGCAACGCAATGCGAAGTACATCGAGCGGCAAACGAACGATGTAAGAACCCTTCAGTGAAAACATGACCATGATCGTGAATAACAACGCGATGAGAGTCATTGGGCTCACGCGTGGGACGAAACTGTGATCGTACCAACTGAGCCCCTTCACTCGAACTAACAGCGTCCGCGTCACAAAACCAGCGAAGAACGGAATGCCGAGATATACGAAGACGCTTTTAGCAATCTCGCCGATTGAAACGTCGACAATCGCGCCATGCAAGCCAAGCTGTGCGGGAAGCACGGTAACAAACATCCACGCATAGACGGAATAGAAGAGGACCTGAAAAAGCGAATTGAATGCAACCAGGCCGGCGGCGTATTGCGTGTCGCCACTCGCCAGTTCGTTCCAGACAATGACCATCGCTATGCATCGCGCGAGACCGATCATGATCAGCCCCGCCATGTATTCGGGATAATTGCGAAGAAAGAGGATCGCCAGTGCGAACATCAACAGCGGACCAATAACCCAGTTTTGGACGAGCGAAAGTCCCAATACGCGTTTATTGCGGAACACCTCATGCAATTCTTCATAACGCACTTTCGTGAACGGCGGGTACATCATCACGATTAAACCGATCGCAATGGGAATCGATGTGGTGCCTACGCTCAATCGATTGAGGAACGCCACGATACCGGGAACCAGCCAGCCCAAGGCAACGCCGACCGCCATCGCAGTGAAAATCCAAGCGGTGAGATAACGGTCGAAAAATCGGAGACGTGGATTCTGACTCATGGCTCGCCTCCGATGTGCTCAAGCTGGTTCTTGAGTGCAAGGCTGTCGATTGTGGCAAAAGGCAGGCTTAAGAATAGCGAGATTCGGCGGTCGAGAAGGACAAACGCGTTGCGAAATGCTCGCTCAATCTCCTGTGGCGAGCCTTTGACCGCCGCAGGGTCGGGAACTCCCCAGTGGGCAGTCATCGGCTGCCCCGGCCACAGTGGGCAAACCTCATTGGCTGCGTTATCGCAAACCGTGAACACGAAATCGATCTTCGGAGCACCAGGTTCGGCGAACTCGTCCCAACTCTTGCTGCGCAGCCCTACCGTAGGAATGCGCGCGACTTGCAGTTGGGTAATTGCCTCCGGTCTCACCTTTCCCGAAGGGTGACTCCCGGCACTGTAGGCCATGAAATTCGGCTTGCCTCGCGCGTTCAAGATCGCTTCGGCCATGATTGAGCGTGCAGAGTTCCCCGTGCACAGAAATAGCACCTTGTAAGGCTGTGCCATGGCGGCCTCAGCTGCAGCACGTAGGCTCGCAGCAACGCTCGGTGGCAGATGCGTTTCCTGATGGCTGATGGCTGACGGCTGATGGCGGCTTCACAGCGCGTACAAACCCGCTTATGAACTTCCCCTCCACTTCAGAAGCGATGGCATCGAGATCGAGTCCTGATCCCTGGAAAGATTTACGAGCATCCTCGATCGAATAGACTCTCGTCGGCTCAATGCTGATTTGTTCGAAACCAGCGGCTGCCAGTTTGGCGCGATAGTCGCCTTCGTCGAGCGCCCCCGCCACGCAGCCGGCCCACAACATAGCATTGCGGCGAATGTCTTCGCGGATTTCACCGCGCGTGACGATGTCCGAAACGGCGAGTCTTCCACCCGGCTTCAGCACGCGAAAGGCTTCGCGAAACACGCGATCTTTGTCGGCCGAAAGATTAATGACGCAGTTCGAGATGATCACATCGACGGTGTTGTCTGGCAGGGGAATGTTTTCGATTTCACCTTTCAAGAACTCGACATTCTCGGCGCCTGCTTTGCGCTTGTTCTCATTCGCAAGTGCGAGCATTTCGTCAGTCATGTCGAGACCGTAGGCTTTACCGGTAGGTCCAACTCGCTTGGCGGAGAGCAGCACATCAATGCCACCGCCGGAGCCAAGATCCAATACTGTTTCCCCGGGGTTCAATTGGGCTAGCGCCGTGGGATTGCCACAGCCTAGTGACGCCAGCACAGCTTCCGCAGGTACTTCACCTGTCTGAATCGAGTCATACAAGTTCGAAGTAATCGGATCACAGCTGCCGTTGGCGGCGGTTGCTCCGCAACAACCGCTTCCGCCTTTGTACACGCGCAACGCGGCCTGGCCATATTTCTCTTTCACGACTTCCTTCACATTGATAGCTTCACTGACGCTGCTTTCCATGATTGCTCTCCTTCGTGTAACTTCGTGTACTTCGTGGTGATGTGCTCAGACCTGAATCTGCACCACGTCTTCCGGCCGCACTGCCTGATTACGCGTGCAACACTCCGCATATAAGAACCGCAACACTTCTTGCAACGCTTGCGTGTCAGCTGTGTATCGCAGAAACGTGCTTTCCCGGCGCACATTGACCAGCCCTTCGTTTCGCAACTTGTCGAGGTGGTGCGACAACGTCGAGCCTGGAATCCCTAGCTCGGCCTGGATTTCGCTGACCACCAATCCTTCTGGATGAGCTTTGAGAAGCAACTGCATGATTTGCAGCCGAGCCTCAGTTCCCATTGCCGAGAACATGTCCGCAAATTTTGTAACCTGCTCGGGTGAATATCGCTGCTGCATATTTCTATATTTGCAGAAATATAGATTAACGTCAAGAGAAAAACTTACGCGTATTCCGACGACTTCCCACCACGGCTCCCCGGTCACTCGTTGTCGATTGCGTCCCAGTTATAAAATCGCCCTTAACCGGCGCCTGCTTCCCACTTGTTACCAATTTGATTCTGTAGAGACTGATCTTCTCATTGCTAAACGTGACCGCACGTTGCGTTACAATGCTCGATCCGATGGACTCTGACCTCATTCGCGAGTCACTCAAACCATTTTCAATCGGCCAGGAACCAAGCGACGTCCAGGTCTTGGAGCTATCCACCTACCTCGATCTGTTGCTGAAATGGAATGCGAAGATGAACCTTACTTCCATTCGCGATCAGGAAGCCATCGTCCAGCGCCACTTTGGAGAGTCACTCTTCGCAGCGAGCCTGATTGCCAAGAACTGTGTCGAGGCGCAGTCACTCGCCGACATCGGATCCGGTGCAGGATTTCCTGGTCTGCCCATCAAGATCGCAATTCCGCGGTTGAACGTGACCTTGATCGAATCGCAGCAAAAGAAAGCTACGTTTCTTCGGGAGGTAATCCGCGAGTTGAAGTTGTCGGGGGCCCAGGTGGTGAACACCCGCGCCGAGTCGCTTAAGCAAGCATGGGACATCGTGACGCTTCGCGCAGTTGAGTCATTTGATAATGCCCTGCAGATAGCTTCGAGACTGGTCCGGTCCGGCGGATCTCTAGTTCTGCTGATCGGCGCCGAGCAAACGAAGAAGGCTGCGTCGCTGCTTCCGGAGTTCAATTGGAATGACCCCCTCCCAATTCCAATGTCTGGCCAGCGTGTCATTTTCGTTGGACGAAAGGGTTGATGTTCCACGTGGAACAACCATTCGCCAAGTCGCTATCTCACGGCTTTGCTTCCTCTGGTCGATTACCGTTCCACGTGGAACCTTGCCGCGTGCCATACGCACTTAAGCTCCGGGTTACCAAATGCCCCGTTCACCAGCGCGAAGTGTCGTGCACTCTTGCTCGACCCGAGTGTTCCACGTGGAACGCGCGAGTCCGACGGCCGATTGAACACCCCACTGTGGAAACCACGTCCGCAACTCGCGCAACTGACTGCGAAGCCTAGAAATACAATTCACTAGTACCTGCACCGCACTCCGGCATTGAATTGCGCGAGAACCGGGACTATTCTGACTTTGCTCTCGCATTTCTCCACGAACAACTCCCATGGCTCGTATTATTGCTGTCGCCAATCAGAAAGGCGGCGTAGGGAAAACTACGACCGCAATTAATCTCGCGGCTTCGCTTGCCTCGGCCAAGCTGAACACTCTGCTCGTGGACTGCGATCCGCAGTCGAACGCTTCGAGCGGTGTAGGCCTCGGCAAGGATCCTGACCGGAACAGCACGTATAAGGTTCTTGTCGGGGAGTGCGAAGCGCTCAATGCACTCCAACCCACAGCGCTTGAGCGGCTTTTCGTTCTCCCGGCGCACAAGAACTTGGTCGGCGTGAACTTCGAACTCGTCGACGCGGATAAAAGGGAATTTCGCCTTCGCGACGCGCTGGTTCCCTTGCGCGAGAAATTCAACTTCATCGTGATCGATTGCCCGCCGGCGCTGGACCTTCTGACGCTGAACTCCCTGGTCGCTGCCGACTCGGTTCTGATCACCATGCAGGCAGAGTATTTCGCTTTGGAAGGCGTTTCCGAGCTCCTGGACACGATCGAGCGAATTCGCGGGATTCTCAATCCCACGCTTGAGATCGAGGGCGTGCTCTTGACCATGTTCGACGAGCGCACCAACTTGGCGCAGCAGGTGACTGCCGAACTGAAGCGATTCTTTGGCGACAAGCTCCTCACCACCACTATCCCGCGCAACGTTCGCCTGGCGGAAGCTCCCAGCCACGGTAAGCCTGTACTCTTGTATGACGAGAAGTCGCGAGGCGCGCAGAGCTACGTTGACCTGGCAAGAGAGATGATCGGCAAGCACATGCCTGGATTTGTAGCGTTTCCGGAGCCGCCGGAAGATGAATCTGCGCAGCCGACCAATGGAGAAGAGAAGCAGGTGGTCAACGGTCCGAAGTGGCGTCGATGGCGGGATCGCAACAAGCTGGTCACGATGGATTTGAAGGGGTGAAAAGCAGGTCGTACGCCGTACGTCGTCGGTCGTACGCTACCACACCGCTCTGAGTAACCGGCGGGTTTGCTTACGACGTACGACCGACGACGTAGGACGCGCAGCGAAAGCATTCGGGAAAGTGAATTGTATCGTAATACGATATATTTTTTGGGGGGGGGCTAATTTATGAGCGCCATTGAAGAACACAAAGAGAAACGTCGCGCCCTTGGCCGCGGACTCGATTCGCTTCTGCCATCCGGACCCCGCCTGGCGACCGCCACTGTGCCGACACCTGCGGTGATGCCGCCACCGGTTGTGATTCCATCGACACCGTCCGATAGCCCACATGCTGCGCTCCAGCGGATAGAAGTGCCGGCTCCAGACGGGCACGGAATCACCGAGATCGCGCTCGATCATATCGACGAAAACCCTTACCAGACGCGGCGTACGTTCGATGAGGCTGCACTGCAGGAGCTCGCTGAGTCGATCAAAGAGAGCGGATTGGCGCAGCCCGTCGTTGTGCGCCCCGGCGCCAATGCGCGCTATGTGCTGGTCCTCGGCGAGCGCCGCTGCCGCGCCTCGAAGCTGGCAGGCAAGACAACTGTTCCCGCGATCGTGCGCCAGCTCGGCAACGAACAAGCTGCTGAACTTACCGTGATCGAGAACCTGCAACGCCAGGACCTGAATTGCCTGGAGCAGGCACAAGCCTTCGCTCGCCTCAGCCGGGAATTCGGTCTCACGCAGGAACAGATCGGCAAGCGCATCGGCACATCCCGTGAATCGGTCGCCAATTACATGCGCCTTCTGAAACTGCCGCAAAGTGTTCTCGACCTGATCGGCGCGGGCAAACTCGACTTCAGCCAAGCGCGCGTGCTGCTCGAAGCGGCCGTCTATCTCGACAGCACCAGACTCGAAGAAATGGCGCGCGAGGCGGTTGAGAAGCAATGGACCGTCAAAGACCTGAATGCTCAGGTCAACCGTTTGAAGAACCCGCTGGAAGAAATGCCGAAGGCCAAAGAGGAAAAGCATGTCGATCCCAACGTCGCCGATGCTGAGCGCCAACTCAGGGAGGCGCTGGGACTCCGCGTGCAGGTCCTTGCTCGCCCGAACAACAAAGGTAAAGTGGTGATCCGTTACGAGAATGTAGAGGATTTTGATCGCATTCTCGAATCACTGGCGGGATGAAGAGTTTATCCGCACCAACACCGGCACGAATCACGCCTGTAACAGGTGGGACTCACATTGCTAATCGGCGTTAAACAACACAGAACAGCACCTGAACATCACAAAAGTGGAACTCGCTTTTGAACCTGTTCTGTGCGGCCTGTATTTCCGGTCCGAGTGTTCCCTCCCCAATACGAATCTAGAAAGTAACAAGTGGAAGTACGGCCCCATTTTTCAGTTCGGTTCCCGCAGATTAGAACCGAATCGGAGTTAAAAAATCGGCTTAGTGGTCAAGCCGCGATGTCCGGTATGGCGCGCTAAGAAAAGAGGGTCGCCTCGCACGAGACCACCCTCCTTGCATCGCTTTTCTTTGACTCGCCTGCTTAGTAGATCACCTTCGATCCCAGTTGGAATACTCTCAGTGAACGCTCTACCCATTGCTGTAACGCTTGGCCCCGGCGGTCAGATGTACTTCTCTGACTCGAGCTCCTATCGCGTGCGTAAAGTCGTCAAATACAGGTTCGGGATGTGACGGGAGCACCGCGTGCTCTCCCGCCGATAGCCCTGCTTGACAGCTTCGGGTACAATGAAAGTGCGTTTGATTTAGCGGTACTATGCATTTAGCAACTCCCGCCTTTTCACCCCGCGGCCAAACCGGGCTTTAGGGTTCTCCGGCGTGACCTGCCTGCAGAAGTCCAGCAAAACTCAGCGCGATTTCACAACAAAGGAACACAGCTACATCATGGAAACAGGAACAGTAAAGTGGTTTAACGACGCCAAGGGTTATGGATTTATCAGCCGCCAGAACGGCGAGGACGTGTTTGTGCACTTCTCGGCCATTCAAGCCAATGGTTTCCGCAGCTTGCAGGAAGGTCAGCAAGTCCAGTTTGACGTGGTCAAGGGCCCGAAAGGGTGGCAGGCCGAGAACGTAAAGGGTGTCTAGTTAACCATTTACAATTCGTTTCAAAGGCGACCTGAAAAGGTCGCCTTTTTGTTTGTTAGCTATCACGGGGCAGGGTGCACCGTCAGCCGTTCAGGAACTTCCGCCGACCCGCTTCCCAATGTTCATCCGTCACAGATTTTCCTATCGACCGGGTTCAAAATGCGGCGGTATGAGACTGAGCAGCGTCGTGAAGCAATCTTTCGAACGCACGGGACTCGTTTTCGCTCTCGTTCCGCTCGTTAATCATCTCGCACGACGAAGGCAAAAAGGCGTTCTGCGGATCTTTCCCGACGGCGATCTTTGGATTCACCAAACGACGTTTGGCTATTTCGCGTATCACGAGCCTTATATCCGGCTCGACATGCACGTTTCGACGAGCTGGCGCGCGCGAATTTCTTCTGGGGCTGCCAACTGCGGGCCGGGGACGTGGTTATCGACGTCGGCGCAGGGGCAGGCGAAGAGACGCTGACCTTTTCCCGAGCGGTCGGGTCGAGCGGGAAAGTCGTTTGCATCGAGGCGCACCCCAGGACTTATCGCTGCCTGAAGGCCATGGTCGACTACAACCGCCTGGAGAACGTCCTCGCATTACACAGGGCAATTGTGGAACCAGGGAGGTCGACCGCTACGATTGAGAATTCGTCGAACTACTTGGCGAATCGGCTCCGAGATTCCAATGGCACTGCGGTTCCTGCCACAACGATGGATGAGCTCGTTCGCGAGCTTGGACTCGGCCGAATCCGCTTTTTGAAAATGAATATTGAAGGCGCCGAACGACTTGCCATTCAAGGCATGTCTCAGACGCTGAAACAAACCGAAGTTGTCTGCATCGCTTGCCACGATTTCCTTGCCGACAAAACCGGAGATGAGTCTTACAGGACTCGAGAGATCGTCCGGCAGTACCTCAAGGAACGGCGGCTTCGGATGGTGGAACGTCACCAGTCCGACTTGCCCGCGTATGTTCGTCATCAAATCTGGGCGTACAGCGACATCGTGATCGCAAAAGTAGCGAGTTGACTCGCTCCCCAACCCCGCTCTGGACTGGCGGGTAGTGGCGGGCGCCGCGCACAATCTTCGCTACCCTCGACAACCACGACCGAATCCCCGACTCCGGTTATCCGGCCAAGCCACCGCTGAGCCAAGTTATTGGAAAAACTTGCCGGGATCGCACGGCGCCTCGACTTTGCTCCAATCAGAAGCCGGCTTACTCCAAAGGTCTTTAGTGGACACCATTTTTTCGTCCCTGCGCTCTTCTGCCGTGCAATGGAACTGCTTTTTATCGTCGTCCCAGTCCTGGTGCTCATGCCAGATGAGTACTGGCCGGTTGTTCTCCACTCGATAGCGGTTAGCGTCATAAGCCGACCCCGCCCCGCCACCATTCTCGAAGGTCAAGATTGTCTTCGTCGCTGGGTCAAGCCGACGCCAGGGGAGTTCGCTGAGTTCCTTGCTGTATTCGAAGCGGCCGCTGCCCGGGTGGTACAGCCAAATACATCCACCATAGTTTCCTGTGGCGCCCCACCATGTCATCAGGAACACGTCTTTGTAGCCATCGAAGTTGAAGTCCTCGGCGCGAAACCAGTCGGAGCCGTTCGGTAAAGCTTCCATGTTGGCGAATTCGCAGCCCTCGAGTTGTTGGAAAACCTTGTCGGAATCGCCACGATACACATCAATTCGTTTGACGGTATCCCCTGGGTTCAGCTCAGGAACGACTTTAAACGTGAACTCGGGAAGACTCTTAGCAATTTTGAATTTGAATGTAGCTCCATGGGAGAGATCTTTCGTCATGTCCTGAGCCCGCACCGAACGCTGCACTGTGCAGCAAACAGCCATAGCGAGAAATAAGCGTGCGGCCTTTGGAGAACTGTGCGCTTCCATTTTGGGTCCCCCTGAATTCGAGAGCGGCACTTCTGGTTCCACAAGTGGCTTGCATGTGCCACCACAACTTCTGAGTTTCTGGGGTACCCGCGGTCGTGACCTGGGCCCACGATGTGGGGAACGGAACACAATTTGATCCGCCGCCCGATCAACCCCGAGGGGGACATTACCTACGCGGACATTGCGGGTGCCGGTTTTCTTCGCAGGCTTCTCACGATAACCGTGATCACCAGCAGAAGCGTCATTAGCGAGATCGTTCCCAGCGAGATGGCACAGTACAGGCACCAGACTCCGAGGACATGCTCCTCGACATGAGCCAGGTACAGCGCAAAGGCGAGCGCCGGGACCGAGAGGATCAGCATCAGTCCATAGCGGCGGAAAAAGGCCAGCACGCCGAGCAAGAGGTAGCCTGCGATGCCGATGACGGCAACCGGAATGCCGTGTTCACTTCCTTTTGGCCACACCGCGTACGGACTGTGATTGACGATGCCGCAGTCCCAGCGGTCGTTGATGTCGCAAGGCGATTCACCGTAGGGCCGATACTTTTCGCGGAGTGCAAGCGCGGAAGCGGTGATACCGAGAAGCGCAAGAATGATGAGAACGTATTTCATATGTTTTCGCGCCAGGGCCGGCGCCTCGAGCTTAACTGCAGATCCCTCGACTACGACAGCCATTTGCGAGCAAATGATTGTCTGCGCTCGGGATGACATGGACAAAACATCGTACTACTTTGACGCAGCGCTGGAGTGCCCAGTCACCGCAATGTTCTCCAGCCACGAATCGTCGCCCTGCACCACGACGTCTGCGGTAATCGCGTCCCCGGGCGCCAGCTTGTCGAGCTCGGAAGCGGGCTTCACCACGTATGGCATTGTCATCGCGCCCATGAAGCCGGGGATGTCCTCGCCGTCAATATTTGCCATGTTGGCACGCTTATCGATCGAGACGACTTTGCCTTTCAGGTCATAGCGTTTGCTCGTCGCTTGCGACGTGGCGCCAGGCTGGTTCGCACTCTTGTTGCAGGAGAGCATTGTCACCGCGACGGAAAGGGCCAGAATGAAAACTCTGAAAGATGCGCGCATTGAACGTTCCCTCTCTAAAAAGCGGACTCGGCTTCCAGACCGGTCTTCTTTTCCGTCCGGGTGACCGCCGCAATTAAAGTCTCGCTTGTCCGCGAATAGACATTCTCGCAAATCGCACTTTGTTGTGTTTTCCGTCGGACTTAGATGAACTCAAAACCTAAACGTCTCAAATGAAAGAAATTGTTGACATTTAAGATAAGCTCCCCCAATATGTTGAGTCAGAGATGCCGATGACACAAAATGTCGTCGGTCATCTGTTTCGGAAGTGGGCCCTGAGTAACGATGTTCTAAGGGAAAATCGTCCAGGAGGGAAAATAGATGCCAGCGAAGAAAAAGGCTGCCAAAAAGAAAAAGCACTAACAGCGAGTAGCACTCGCATACAGTTTCACAGGCCTCTCGAAAGAAACCCCTCTCGAGAGGTTTTTTATTGCGCATGTCTTTCCGGCGCTTGTTCTGCGCTGCAGATCGTGCTAGAAACGCGATAGACAGTGGTCTCCAGGAGTTGCGCATGGGTGCTCGCCCGAAGTCGAAAGCAAGCGCGTCGCGGAAAGACGAAATCGTGATCCCTGACAAGTTGTACTTCCGCATCGGCGAGGTGGCGACCCTCTGCAAACTGCCGGCCTATGTTCTTCGTTTTTGGGAGACCGAGTTCCCGCAACTCAAGCCCGTGAAGAGCAGCACCGGCCAGCGCATGTACCGCCGCAAGGAAGTAGAAACGATAACGCGGATCAAGCAGCTGCTCTATGAAGAGGGATTCACGATTGCGGGCGCGCGCCAGCAACTGCGGGTGGAGAGCAAGACACAAGCCCCGTTGCCCTTTCCGACTCAGCCTTCTGGCGATCTGAAGCGCCTGCGGCATGGACTGCAGGAGATCCTCACCATTCTTTCTGCTCGAGCGTAGTACTAAGAAACCTTCACTAACAGAGGACGCGGAGTCTCACGGAGGAACGCCACAGAGAAGTCGATCCGCGAGCGCGGTCCTCTGTGGCTTTTCTCTGTGGAACCCTGTGTCCTCTGTTGTGAAGGTTTTTCTTCAGTCGCGAAAATGTCTCAGGATCGCGCCTCGGTTGCTGTCCTGAAACAGGCGTATCCCCGCAACGCCTGCGGCGCCTGCTTCGAGGCATGAGCTTGCATTCTCCGCATTGACGCCGCCGAGGGCGAGCACTGGAATTCCATGCGCACAAGCGGCGCGCAATTCGCCAATGCCTCTTCCAGGCGCATCTCCCTTTCCGAACACCGGACCGAAGACCACGAAGTTTGCGCCTGCAGCTTTCGCCGCCATCACTTCGATTTCTGAATGACACGACATGGTAACCACGGGCTCTGTCGTCAAACCTGCGCTTCGCCACATTCTGCGCACGTCCGTGGGTGAAATGTCATTAGATCGAAGATGCACCCCGTCGGCGCCGACGGCCAGCGCAACGTCAGTACGTGAGTTGATCAGCAGGCGAGTGTGGCCGCTGGTGGGCACAGCGCGGACCACCTGGCTCGCAAGCACTTCCAGGTCTCGTGCCGACAGGTCCTTCTCGCGCAGCTGGATGTAGTCAACGCCGGCGCGAGCAGCTTCGGTGATCTTGGCGATCAATTGCTCACGCTGCTGAGCTTGAGTGCCGGGGAACTGCTTGCGATCGGTAATGTAGTACAAGAGCAAGATGTCAGTTGTCAGTTCTCAGCCGCCACTTCCCAGCACTCGGGAACTGGGCACTAGCCACTGACCACTAGCCACTACGGATTGGTCTTCGCGATTTCCGGCACAACTTCGCCAACTCGCCGCGGGCGATCCGGTCCAAGGTGATATTTCGTCAGCCCTTCTTTCAAGAAATCAAACCCTTCCTCGGGCGTGTC
>JAICSO010000027.1 GCA_025936825.1 Terriglobales bacterium | reverse complement strand
CCGCCAACGAAGAAATCCGCGAGAATGGATTCACTAAACTTCTCCAGGGAAGCACTGTGGGGCTGGATCTCGAGCATCACTCTCGCGCTCCGGTCGGAGGAGAAGTTTTTTCTTGACATCCCTTTTTATAGAACTCATTGACCCGGTCGCACTGAATGCCGAGTTCGTCGGGATGGGACTGGCCCTCCCGCCCGTCCTCAGTGTTGACCCGATCATCAGGAAGCCCTTCGAGTACAATTCGACTGCAGCATGGTGCGAGGAGACTCGTATGAGCAAATTGTTGTTGTTGCTGTTTTGCCTAAGTCCAGCAGTTGCCCAGACCATCCCTGAGGGAATTGGACAGGGATACGATGGCGAGTTAAAGCACGTAACTAATCAGCTGCTGGCGTTGGCGGAGGCCACGCCCACAGATAAGTTCGCGTGGCGGCCAGCCCCCGGTGTGCGCTCTACGAGTGAGGTGTACATGCACATCGCCATCGCCAATTTTTACTTTCTGAGCGTTGTCGGAAAACAAACAATGCCGCCGGAGATCAAACCGGGATTTGAGAAATCGGTATCCGCTAAGGCGGATGTGATCTCCTGGCTCAAGCGTTCGTTAGACGCCGCGAGCGAAGCACGGGCCAAGGAAAGCCCCAAAGAACTGGAGCGAAAGGTTGACTTTCTGAAGCGAAGCACTACAGCCGGCGACGTCTATCTCCGCCTGATCATTCACTGCAACGAACACATGGGGCAGCTCGTCGCGTATGCGCGCATGACAGGGACAACTCCACCGTGGTCGAAAGACTAGCCAGCATCCTCTCGTGCCTCACTGTTGATAAATCTCCATTACACTCATTGGAATTAACTCCCTGCATTTTCGCAGGCGGTAGTCCTTGGTCGTTCACAGTTTCGATATGTCGAGAGGTGGCCCCAGCCATTTCATGCCATGTGCCTCTGCGATTTTCGCGTCTACCGGCTGCTTGCTAGAGAGAGCGAAGAAATCTTCCATCTGGCCAGCGGGTGTGAACCCCATCAGCATCCGTCCTGGTTTCTCGCCGACATAGGCCCAGACATGGGGTACATTTCGCGGCGCTAGTATGGAATCCCCGGGTCGCAGCGTGAAGCGCTCGTTGCCTACCTCAATCACTAGCTTGTTGCCCTCAAGGAGGTAGAACCACTCTTCCTGGGCATAGTGCAGATGGCGCACTGGGCCGCCTTGCGGAATATTGCGATGCTCCAAAAGAAAGAACCCGGCTTGGGTGTCCTTGGTGAGGACCTTAAAATCCAAGTGCGTGCCTGCACGCGGCCCATGATGTTCTGTACCAGTCGCGTCCATGCCGGTGCCGACAAACGCTGGTTTCCCCAGCGCGCCCTCAACTTCTGCGAACGATGTCAGCGGCGAGGCTAGAGGCAGCACCGCCGCTACTTTTAAGAAATTGCGACGTTCAACGCTTCTCATGGCAGGGGATATAGTACTCCTTGCTTCGAGAACATACGTCCCCACCCGTTTGAATTGAACCCTGCGGGGTGCAGATCCCGCTGGGAGTGTGGGAGGCGGGTTACAACAAAGATCAAGAATTGGAAGCGCACCGCGAAGGTCTGCGATTGGCAGTGCTCGGCGGATACTCGCCGTACGGTGCCGTCACATTGTTCAAGAAGTTCAATGACTTATCTTTGGAAAACGTGGTTCACGCGAACAGCCCCGAACAGGAGCTCTCACAGCTTGCGATTCAGGGCCTGGAAGGGTACTTCCGATCGCATCCGGCCACATCGGATCGAATTGCCCAGGTGCAACGCGTGATAGCCGAGGAGCGCTGGCAGACTAAAACAACCCAGAAGCCATTCCGGGTGGAATACGCAGTGCATAATGGGGAACTACTGAGAACTCCGAGATTCTCGGGATCGTCGTTGGTGCACAATTTTGTACGCAGGATCTTGGTGCAAAAATCCAAGTAGTCGATTTGCTTGCCGCGGACCTTTTCTCGAAGATTTTTGCGAGAACTCCTGCCGGTTCGCGACTCCATGAAGGAATCTTCCGGAACTGGCGAAGGCTTTCTATGGACGCTGCGGGCATTCAGGAGGGATGCTGCGATGCGTCGATTCAGCTGCTGGTAAAAACGAGCTTGTCACTGATGGGCATTTTTCACGAACTGGCGCCTAGGATCCAACCGGTGGCCGCCTAGCAGTACAATTCCCGCGTGAGTCAGTCTGCTGCTTCTCCGCAAATCGTCCACTGTCTTGCAAACGTATGGTTTTGAGGGATCGGACTGCCTGACAATTTGTAGCATTTGCACGTCTTAGAACTTCCGATTTGATTTACAGTATCGGGTTCACTAAGGAGACCAAAGTGAAGAATGCTCCTGACTCTTCGAGTAAGCCCGTTTCGCGCCGTAAATTCATTGCACAAACCACGGTCGCTGCCGCGGGTTTCTCCATCGTTCCCCGCCACGTGCTGGGCGGTCCGGGATACGTTTCTCCCAGCGACAAAATCAACATGGGGTTCATCGGGGTTGGCGCACAGGGTTTCCGCGTGATGCTGCGCTTCATGAGCGAGCCCGACGTGCAGGGCATCGCCGTGTGTGATGTGACTCAGAGCGCAGCGAATTATCCGCAATGGGACACGCATGAATTCTGCAAGTCTGTCCGCAAATTGCTCGGCGTCGATTCGGGCTGGGACTGGCTGAGCCCGGATCAGCCGCTCCAGTTGAGCCACACGCTACGTGTGACCAGTGGTGTAGCGGGGCGCGAGCCGGCACAAAAAGTTGTGGATGGTTATTACGCGACGCACCAGCGTTCGGGACAATATATAGGATGTGCTGCTTATGTTGACTTCCGCGAACTACTCGAAAAGCAGAAAGATCTGGACGCGGTGGTCGTCTGCACAACTGACAATCTTCACGCAGCCGCGTCGGTTGCGGCCATGAAAAAAGGCAAACACGTGTTCTGTCAAAAGCCGTTGACGCACACGATCTATGAAGCCCGCCGCATGGCTGAAGTGGCGAAGGAAACCGGAGTTGCCACGCAGATAGCCGTCGCTAATCAGGCTTCGGAAGACACGCGCCTTCTCTGCGAATGGATCTGGGCGGGCGCAATCGGCCCAGTTCGCGAAGTACAGAATTGGTCGAGCCGCCCATTCTGGCTGCAAGGAATTGAGCGTCCGAAAGAGTCGGAGCCGGTACCTCCGGGACTCGATTGGGACCTGTGGCTCGGCCCAGCGCCAGAACGCCCTTTCAATCACATTTATCTGCCATTTTCCTGGAGAGGATGGACTGATTTCGGCTGTGGCGCGCTGGGAGATATGGGCTCGTACAGCTTTGACACCATCTTTCGCGTGCTGAAGTTGGAAGCTCCGTCGGCTGTGGAAGCGAGTTCGAGCGACCGCTACCAGGAAACCTATCCCCTGGCTTCCATCGTGCGCTACGAGTTTCCCGCGCGAGGCGAGATGCCGCCGGTGAGATTTACCTGGTATGACGGCGGATTGATGCCCGCGCGTCCCGAGGAGCTGGCAGACAATGTTTCTTTTCAGGGCGGAAACGAAAACGACGAAGGCCTGCTGTTCATTGGCGATCACGGCAAGATTCTCTGCGGTTTCAATGGCGAAAATCCGCGACTGATTCCCGAAGAGAAGATGCGCAGCTTCGAGCCTCCGCCGAAGACACTGCCTCGCTCTCCCGGTAATGAACGCGAGTGGCTCGACGCCTGCAAGGGCAGCAAGAGCAAGCCCGGCGGAAATTTCGAGTTCGAGGGATTGGTTACGGAGACGCTGCTGTTGGGCAATGTTGCTTGCTGCACGGGAGAGCGTCTGCATTGGGACCGAATGAACCTGAAAGTCAATTCGGCAAATGGTCAGAAGTTTGTACAACCGGAGCGACGTAAAGGATGGGATCTGTAAGCAAATATCAAGGAGGAGGCAATCATGTCTGACATTTCCCGTAGAGAGTTTGCTAAGAAAAGCACTGCTGCCGCTGCTGGCTTCATGCTGGCCAATGCAATTGAGCTTCACGCCAATCCGCTCGGCCTTCCAATCGGATGCCAGACGTGGCCGGTGCGCGACATGATCGCGAAAGATTTCCCCGGCACGATCAAAACCTTGGCACAAGCGGGATTCCAGAGCGTCGAACTCTGCTCGCCTGTCGGGTACGCCGATTCCGGATTTGCCGGATTGGCCAAATACAAGCCCAGCGAGCTGAAGAGGATTCTAAGCGATGTCGGCGTCACATGTTTCAGCTCGCATTTCGGTATCGAGGAGTTGCGCGCCAATCAGGAAGACCGTATCGCTTGGTCGAAAGACGTTGGCCTGACGCAAATGCTGGTGCCGAGCCTCAACGGACCAAAGAATCCGACGCTGGACGACGTGAAACGCGCGGCCGACGAATATAACAAGATGGGCGAAAGAGCCGCGCAGGCGGGCATTCAGCAGGGCCTTCACAACGAAGATTTTGAGCTCTCGAAAGTCCAGGGTCAGCGTATCTACGACGTGCTGTTTGGGCTGCTCGATCCCAAGCTGGTGAAGTTCCAGTTCCAAGTGTCAACCATCTCTGAGGGATACGACGCCGCGCAATACTTCATGAAATATCCGGGACGGTTCATCTCCATGCACGTGCAGGGCTGGGACGCGAAAACGAAAAAGATTGTCGCTGTGGGAGAAGGTACGCTGGACTGGAAGAATATTTTCACAGCAGCGAAAGTTGGCGGGGTAAAAAATTACTTCGTCGAGATGGACCTTGAAAAGATGAGGGCCAGCGTCCCATACCTGCGAAAGTTGCAGGTGTGATGCGTCGTGAAGCGAACGCTCTGCGGTGTCGGCCCGAGAGAAGCAAGTGACCGCTGAGTACCACACTAACGTTCGGGTATTGGCTGATCAGGTCAGACCACAGCATTGCGCCATTTTCATCGCCGACCATGTCGGCCGTATCGCATTGATCGACGGTCGTAGCACCGAAATAAAGATAACTGTGCGTGACAAACGATGACCTCTTTGTCTGTATTCGCGCTAAGCACGGACTTCGCCCGCGCGACCGCACTGCTGCGCGGAACAAACTCTAGTACCAATATCAAGTACGGCTTTCCACCCCAGGTAAAGGTCTCGTAAAAGTTCTCATTGCTACCTGGCGGGAAATTGCTTGAACCGTAGTACGGTTTCCCCGAGTAGCGGGAAGGGCCGAAATATTGATTGAAATATGTCGCTGGCCGATTTGTAGGCGGCAATGTGTCGTAATCATGGTTGCCCCACTGCGATGGCATAAGGCACGCCTGACTGATCGAGGAGCGAGATCGAATGATTTGCGTTCTGCCATTCCGCAAGATCTTTGGAATTGTTGACTGAGTCTCCCACTTCTAGGACCACCTGGACATTCTGCGCAGCCGAATTGGCGGCGATCCACTGGGTTTGAGCGTCGAAGATCTGCGGATAATACTGGCTGTAATTCTGAGGGTCAGGAACACAACAATGGTGAAATCGCCCGCGGTGGTAGCAATGAGGGGGGAAGAACAAATCAGAATGATGGCTGTCAAAACGAATAAACGTGCCGTGGCGCGTGCATAGAGGAGAATTGCCTGGGAAGACATGAAAACCTCCGCAAAGGTGGGCGGCAAGACCAGGGAGCACAGCCAGGCCTTCCAGATTCCCGCTGTGAATCTCATAGTTCCTAAGAAGGTTTAATTATGCGGTGATTCCGGTCACAGCGGTCAAAGATTGCCTTCACTCGTGGAAAGAAGAAGCTTTTCAGCAGGGACCGGACCAAAGAGGCGGTCGCTTAGGCTCTGTTCAAGTTTCGCAAGCGTGTCCGCCGAGGCTGTGAAATGTCGACATGGCACTCTCGACACTGAACTCAGCACCGTAGCTCATCCATCTGCAACACTAAAACGATTTATTTCACTTGTCTGTGACCCTTGAGCATTTGTATAGTCGATTTCTTGTGCAACGTGCCAGGGTTTTCCGATATCACTCGTTTGCCGTCAGCTCGGTCTTTACGAAAACTGGCATCGAGACCGAGGGCCAGAGAAGCGCCAGATTCAAAATGGAGAAGAACATGAAATGCCGTGCCGTGGGGATCGTCGAGTGGGTTGTTATTTGCGCGGGAGCGCTCTTCCTGGTTGCAGCTTTGCAGACCGCAGTTGCGCAAGAAGCTGAGAATCCTGCGTACCTGAATCCTCAGCTTTCACCGGAGCAGCGCGCCACCGATCTGGTTCGACGCATGACACTCGCGGAGAAAGCTTCGCAGATGCAGAACAACTCGGCGGCGGTTCCGCGGCTGAAAGTTCCGGCGTATCAGTGGTGGAGTGAAGCCCTTCATGGCGTCATCAACGAGGGAGTGACGGAATATCCCGAACCGATAGGTCTTGCGGCGACGTTCGATGCGCCGGGCATTCACACCATGGCGGCGCAGATTGGAATTGAAGGCCGAATCAAGCACGTGCAAAACGCGCGCGAGGGGCACGTCGGCATCATGGGAGGCCTGGATTTCTGGTCGCCCAATATCAACATTTTTCGCGATCCGCGCTGGGGCCGAGGACAGGAGACTTACGGCGAGGATCCATTCCTCACAGGCCGCATGGGCGTTGCCTACGTGACCGGATTGCAAGGCGACAATCCTAAGTACTACCTAGGCATCGCCACTCCGAAGCACTATGCCGTCCACAGCGGACCAGAACCCACGCGCCACTTCGCCGATGTCGACGTCAGCAAGCATGATGAGGTCGATACGTACGAGCCCGCCTTCCGTGCCGCTATCGTAGAAGGCAAAGCGGGATCAGTGATGTGCGCCTACAACGCGATCAATGGCGAACCGGCATGCGCGAATCAGTACCTGCTGCAAGACCAGTTGCGCGGGAAGTGGGGTTTTCAAGGATATGTAGTCTCGGACTGTGACGCCGTCAGAGACGTCGCTGCCAACCATCGCTACCGTCCAACGCAAGCGCAAGGCGCCGCCATTTCCGTCATTCGCGGCATGGACAACGAGTGCGTTACCTTCACTTCCCGATTCGGTGAACCCGTCGATAAAGCCTATATTGACGCCGTTCAGCAGGGTTATTTGCCGGAAAGCGATCTCGATACCGCGCTGATCCGTCTCTTCACAGCACGCATCAGGCTCGGCATGTTCGATCCGCTGGACATGGTTCCCTACACAAAGATCGATGAGAAGGAACTCGACAGCGCAGAACATCGCGCACACGCCCGCAAGCTCGCGAATGAGTCGATGGTCCTGCTGAAAAACGATGGCCTTCTTCCGCTGAAGCCTGGGATCCGCAAGATCGCCGTGGTCGGGCCTCTTGCCGATCAGACCAGACCGCTGATTGGAAACTACGCGGGTCAGCCCACTCATATCGTCTCGATTCTCGATGGGCTTCACGCTGAGTTTCCCAATGCGAACATCACGTTCGTTCCGGGAACGCAGTTCCTGCGCGCCGATGGCAACCCGGTACCGGACTCGCTCCTGACCACTCCAGACGGCAAGCCCGGACTGAAGGTGGAGTACAACGAAGCCCCGCGAAGGGGTGATCTGGCTTCAGGTCCTGCGCCGGCCCCACTTGTCACCCTCACGGAGCCAAACGTGAAGCTCACGGAAAACGATCTGCCAAAGGAAGTCGCTACCAGGAAGACCTTTGGCGTGCGATGGTCCGGATTCTTGACACCGTCAGAATCTGGCGAATTTCTCCTCGGCATCCGCTGCGCGGGATTTGGCAGGCTCATGGTTGACGGCAAGCAAGTAGCGGCGGCGATCGGCGGCGGCACACGAGGAGTCGCATCGGGCGCGGGCCGCGTTCACCTCGAAAAAGGTCATAAGGTCGAGCTCGAAATTTTCTATGGGACCAGGAACGGCAAGCCGCACGCCGAAATCTTTTGGAATAAGTACAGCAGCGCTCCGTCACCGGAAGCGATTGCCGCTGCTAAGAATGCGGATGTTGTCATCGCCGTCGTCGGAATCACCAGCCAGCTTGAAGGCGAAGAGATGCCGGTGAGCGAACCCGGCTTCCTCGGCGGAGATCGCACCAGCATCGATCTTCCTCAGCCCGAGGAAGATCTGGTGGAGGCTGTCGCCGCCACCGGAAAACCGCTTGCCGTCGTTCTCACCAACGGCAGTGCTCTCGCCGTGAACTGGATCAACCAACATGCCAATGCCGTTCTTGACGCTTGGTACCCCGGGGAAGAAGGCGGCGCGGCCGTGGCGGAAACCCTGAGCGGAAAAAACAATCCTGCGGGGCGGCTACCGGTCACGTTCTACAAGGGAGTTGACCAGTTGCCCAACTTCGAGGATTACGGGATGGCAAACCGCACCTATCGTTATTTCACCGGAAAGCCGCTGTATCCGTTCGGCTACGGGCTCAGCTATACGAAATTCAGCTACAGCGATTTGAGTGTGCCGGAGCAGGGCATCGCTGCGGGACAGCCTCTCGGAGCTGATGTAACGGTCACGAATTCCGGCAAGGTCCCGGGAGACGAGGTAGTTCAGCTATACCTCAAGTTCCCGGAGGTGAAGGGTGCGCCTCTCATTGCTCTTCGCGGATTTGAACGAATTCATCTCGATCCGGGTGCGAGCCAGAAAGTTCATTTCGAGTTGAAGCCACGCGACTTGGGTATGGTGACTGAGAAGGGCGATCCGATTATCGCTCCGGGAGACTACACCATCAGCATCGGTGGCGGGCAGCCTGAAACCGGAGCACCCATTGTCACCGGCCATTTCCACATTGACGGGCAATACGCGTTGCCCGAGTAGGAAGAGCTAGTCGAAGGGGGCTCATCGGGAGGTGAACGGATGCAGCAGCGGGCCCCCTTTGAGATAAGTAATAGAGAACCGGCACCGCCATCCTTATCCTTGCGGTGGAACAGGCACTGTTGCCGAAGTGCTTGCTCTTTCCAGAGGACAGAGCGGGTACCAGTATGATCCGACGACCAATGGTTGGCAGTTCAACTGGAAGACCACAGGTTTGAGTAGCGGCTGCTACAACATCAACATCAAGAGCGTGTTAACCGGACAAACAACGGGGCCATTCCCGATTCAATTGCGATAGGGTCGGCAAACACTCCTTCCGATTCGCGGGCCGGGAGAAACCCGGCCCGTCGCCTTGCGCCCGTTGGACACGCGACTCGGAGAGAACATGCTCTCGGCGCCAACATCCCTAAAATTCCTGGCGTTCCCTACGGGAATTCCCACCTGACTCTCAGCCCAACTTCTTTGACCTTCTCGCATCTGAGTCCATGAACCTGTTTGACGAACTCAGGTTGCGGGACATTGCCATGACCGTCACCAAGGAAAACATACCGCTGCGAGGCACGCTGAGAGGAGAAGGCTACGAGAGAACGTGCCGTCTGAAGGCTCTGAGGCACACCATGTACGCCGATGAGTGCTCTGAACCCACCTGCTGTTCGTACTCACGTTGCGTGATTGAGGACAGCGACAACTTTCCCGATGGTGAGTACGAAGTCGAATTCGAGGGCCGTAAAATACCGCTGAGTAAGCGATTCGGTCACTACATTCCGCGCTTGAGTTCCTCCTGCTGACGGCAAGGCAACGCCTCCCAATTCTGTCGATCGTCTCGCAAGTCGCGCTACACTCTGCGGTTCCACCTTTCGAAACATCAACCTCGTCCCGATTGTCTCGTCCCTAGGATCGGCGTACCATTGTGCGTTTCTTGCGTTGTTCATACCAGTTTGCACAGTGGAGGCCTGTTCATGTCTTTTACCCGTCGTGACTTGCTCCGTTCCGGAGTCGCGGTTTCTGCGTCTAGCTTAGCTGCCGGTTCGTTTGTGAAGCGGGCCGAGGCGTTATTGGCGGCCTACCCGGAAGCAGCATCATCCGAGGCTCTTTCTGCGGTTGCGCCGAGAGAACGTTACCTCATGGATTTCGGCTGGAAGTTCCAGTTCGGCAACGGTTGCGATCCGGCCAAGGACTTGGGCTTTGGGAACAGCCAAGGCGATTTTGCCAAGTCTGGCGAATTCAAGTTTGCGACGGCGATGCTGGATGATTCGAACTGGCGATCGCTGAACCTGCCGCATGACTGGGCGGTCGAGTTGCCTTTCGTGCGCGACGAGAGCCTGCAGAGTCACGGCTACAAGCCCTTGGGTCGGAAGTATCCGGAGACGAGCGTGGGGTGGTACCGGCGAACGTTTGATGTACCGGAGAGTGATCGCGGACGCCGCACTTCGCTGTTGTTTGATGGTGCCGTGCGCGACACGCTGGTGTTCCTGAACGGCTATTACATTGGGCGCAACGACAATTCGTATGCTCCATTCAGCTTCGATATCAGCGATTTTCTTAACTATGGACAGAAGAATTACCTCATGGTCCGCGTGGATGCCAGCTTTGGAGACGGTTGGTTCTACGAAGGCGCGGGAATTTATCGACACGTGTGGCTGACCAAGATGGATCAACTGCACCTGGAGCAGTGGGAAAGCTATGTGCGCCCGGATGTAAAGGGAAATGTGGCCACGCTGAACCTGGGCACCTCGGTCCACAACCGCGGAACGAAGGCTGAGACATGTCGGGTGCGGTGGCAAATCGTAGATCCCTCAGGAAAAACAGTTGCCAGCGCTGACTCTGCGCCACAATCGGCTGCCGCGGATCGATTCACACCATTTACCGCGACGGCAAGGTTGAGCGGTCCGGCGCTGTGGTCGCCGGACAGCCCGAACCTTTACACCGCGATCGTGACTGTAGAAGTTGATGGAAAGGCTCGCGATGCTGAGCGCGTGAGTTTCGGCGTGCGTACAGTCTCGTGGGACGCGGATAAAGGCTTCTTCCTTAATGGCAAACGCGTTGAATTAAAGGGCACCTGCAATCATCAAGACCATGCAGGCGTCGGCGCGGCCTTGCCGGATCGTTTGCAATGGTATCGGCTCGCCGTGCTTCGCGACATGGGTGGGAACGCGGTGCGGACCTCCCATAACATGCCAACACCGGAGTGGGTGGAAGCTTGCGATCAAGTGGGCATGATGATGATGTGCGAAACGCGCATGATGAGCTCGAATCCGGAAGCCATGGCGCAATTGGAAACAATGGTTAAGCGCTATCGTAATTCCCCGGCAATTGTCATCTGGTCCGTCGGGAACGAAGAGTGGACGATGATGCCCCAGCAGCAGGCCGTGCCGGTGGTGGACGCGATGATCGCGAAGTGCCACGAACTCGATCCGACGCGACTGTGCACGGCGGCGGTGAACGCCTCGTTCGATAAGCCGTTTGCCGAGCAGTTGGACGTCATGGGCTACAACTACAACCTTGGCGTGATTGACGGCTGGCACAATAAACATCCGAAGACGCCGAGCGTGGGAACGGAAACGGCGAGCACGGTTTCCACACGAGGGATCTATGAGACGGACAAGTTGCGCAACTGGGTCAGCGCCTACGATCTGAACCACACTTCCTGGTCGGAACTAGCAGAGCAATGGTGGACGTTCTATGCAGCGCGCGAGTGGTTGGCAGGCGGATTCGCATGGACGGGATTTGATTACCGCGGCGAGCCAACTCCTTATGGATGGCCGTCGATCAACTCGCAGTTTGGCATCGTCGATATGTGCGGCTTTCCCAAGGACAACTTCTACTACTACAAAGCGTGGTGGGGAAATGAGCCGGTGCTGCACCTGTTCCCCCACTGGAATTGGGAGCAGCGTGAAGGCGAAGTGATCAAGGTTTGGGTGCACTCGAATCTCGATGAAGTCGAGTTGTTCCTGAATGGCAAGAGCCAGGGCAGCAAGAAAGTGGAGCAACTGAAACATCTGGAGTGGGCTGTGAAGTACGAGCCGGGCAGGATTGAGGCGCGCGGCAGCAAGGGCGGGAAGGTCGTGCTCACGGATAAGAGAGAGACGACCGGCAAGCCGGCGTCAATCAAGTTGACGGCCGATCGTACTGAGATCAATGCGGACGGCGAGGACGTGGCGGTCATTCGCGTCGAGTCGCTCGACGACCAGGGCCGACATGTTCCCACGGCGGACTTCCCGATCAACTTCAGGATACGCGGCCAGGGTGCGCTGATTGGAGTGGGAAACGGTGATCCGAATTGCCAGGAGTCGGACAAGGAACCGATGCGGAGCTTGTTCAACGGCCTCGCGCAGGTGATTCTGCAGGCGAACAAGACTCCAGGAGAAATCACGCTCGAAGCGTATACCGAAGAGTGGCCGGGGCCAAAGCTCCCCACCGTGTCGTTGACGATCACGACAAAAAAGGTGGAGTTGAGGCCGACGCTGGCGTGAGTCCGACGGGATGTGGGAAGTGAGTTCCCGGCAGAGCATACAGCCGCGCCGGAACTCGCAAACCAATGACTAACGGCATGGCTGAAAAGCCGTGCCCTCCCGACTGCGCCTCACGAGCAAGCCGGAGATCAGGAGCTATGCCCAAAACTATTCTTGTTCTTGTGATGCTCTCGTCCCTGACATTGTTGAGTTATCCAAAAGAAAAGACCAGAACTCCTGTGCGCCCCGGCTGGGAATTGACCTGGTCGGACGAATTCAACAGCGGCTCCGTTCCGGATCCGGCGAAGTGGCAATTTGCGATTGGGGGGAATGGCTGGGGAAATAAAGAACTCGAGTACTATACCTCTCGCCCTCAGAATGCACGGATACGGCATGGCAATCTGGAGATCATCGCTCGTCAGGAACATTACAGTGGCAGTGATGGCTTAAAGCGCGACTACACATCGGCGCGGCTGATGACGTCGGGAAAGTTCGAGCAGGCGTACGGGCGATTTGAGGCGCGAATCAAAATCCCATTTGGACAGGGCGTGTGGCCGGCGTTCTGGCTGCTCGGAGCGGACGACAAGCAAGTCGGCTGGCCCACATGCGGCGAGATCGACATCATGGAAAATATCGGCCGCGAGCCTGCGACTGTGCATGGCACGATCCATGGCCCGGGATATTCCGGAGGGAAGGGAATTGGCGCCCCTTACTCATTGACCTCTGGCCGATTCGCGGACGAGTTTCACGTCTATGCTGTGGAATGGGAACCGGCAGAGATCCGCTTCTATGTCGATGATCATCTTTATGCGACGCGCAAGCCGGCGGATTTGCCACCGGGAACGAAGTGGGTGTACGACCATCCTTTCTATATGCTGCTGAATTTTGCGGTGGGCGGAGAGTGGCCAGGAAGTCCGGAGGCAACCACGAAGTTTCCTCAGATCATGCTCGTTGACTATGTGCGCGTGTACAAGAAAGCCCCGTAAGTACATCCTGGGATGATTCAGGCAACGCGGCCTGCAAGTTCGGAGTCTCAAAAAGCGAGTCTCCGAAAGGATGGTCGTCATGCAACTTACCAGTGCAGAAATCCAGGAAGGCGCAGAAATCCCCAGCAAATATACGAGTGATGGTCAGAACGCCTCGCCGGAGTTGGCGTGGAAGGACGCGCCGCCGAATGCGAAGTCGTTTGTGCTGGTGATGCACGACCCCGATGCGCCGCGCGAAGGCGGATTTACGCATTGGGTGGTGTACAACATCAACCCGGGAGTGGGGCACATCGAGGAAAGCGTTCCCGAAGGCGAGGAGATTAAGGGCGTAGGCCTGCAGGCAAAGAACGAAGCCGGCAAACTCGGGTACATGGGGCCTAAGCCGCCATCGGGAGTTCACAGATACTTCTTCAAGCTCTACGCTCTCGATTGCATGCTGGATCTTGCGCCGGGAGCGGCGTTCACCGAAGTCCAAGCAGCGATTAAGGGACATGTGCTGGCTCAGGCGGAATTGATGGGGACCTACGAGAAGAACGCCGAGCGAGCGGCGTAGAGAAAGCACTCAGCACTCAATAGCCAGCACTCAACAGCCAAGATGCACCACAGCGTCATGTGTGCATTGATAAAAGAAACAGGGACAGCCGAGGGCGGCTGTCTCTATGCGAGCGCAAACTCTCCTAAAACAGGCTCGTCATTCCTGACGCGCTGCTGGCGGCTCCCGGAAAACTGCTCAAGCCGAGTGCCGTCATGACAGTTTTCAGCATGTTCTGATGCTGATAAACCGTCGTTGACTTCATCCCTGCTTTTACCTTGGGCCCGATCACGACGCAAGTTACGTGTCCGCCACCATGAGCGGTGTCGGTATCAAGACTTTCATCGAAGACGATGATCAGGATTCCATCTTTCTGGAATGTCGCGCTCGAAATCAGCGGCGCGATGTTGGTCTTTAACCACGAGTCGGCACTGCTCAAGCTGCCGTCATGAGCATCGTGAATAAGGTTTGGCACGATGAACGAAAAGTTCGGCAGGTTGTTGTTGGCAAGATCCTTTGAGAATTGCGTGAAAGGCGCGAGATTGTACTTCTCACTGCTGTTGGCCACGTCGGAGAAGTAGGCGAGCGGATTGTGGCGCTTGACGTAATAACCTGAGCCGCATCCGGTATATCCCACCGACGGCAGACTCTCCGCGTACGCTTTCCAAGTCTTGCCCGCGGTGAGCAGATGGCGGACCACGTTGTCATTGGTCAGCGTGGAGCAGTAGCTATCGTTATTGGTGATGGTCTGCCCGGCAGCCATCATGAAGTAATTGCCAATCGAAGGATGCGTATTCGCGTAGTACTGGGTGGCGAGCCCATACTTGCTCGCGAGGCTGTTCAGGTAGGGCATGGAGGAACTGCCAATTACCTGCGAATAGCTGTGGTTCTCCTCGACCACAACAAATACGTGGCTGGACGCCGGTATTGTGCCAGTCGTTGATCCTCCGCTGGTAACGGTGATGGCAACCGCGGTTTTCGTGGATCCGCACTTGTCCCACTCCTGGACGACTGCGTTATAGGTTCCCGCCGACAAATTCAAATATGTGTTGAGGCTGGATCCCGATACCGTGTAGGCGAGAACATAAGGCGCCGTGTAGATACCCATTGATGAGACGCCTGATGAACACGATGTCGTGGCGCTCGCCACAAAATGCACGGGCGCAGCGGAAGAGCCTGAAGTGGGTGAGGTTACGGTTACGCTTGCAAACGCGGACGTCGTGAGTAGACACACGAGTGCGAAGATGTGCTTCATTCTGTACTCCAGCTGATTTCCGCACGCGCACACGACTGCCAGCGACTGCAGCAGGCCTTCGTTGATCAGCGGCGGGGGAAGTTGCTGGGAACTTTAGACGTGCATCAACTTACGTGCAATAAGGAAAAATAGTACTTAGTACACGCGCAGCAAACAGCGCGTTTTGTTGCGGTTGGATACGGTGCAGACTACGCCGCGGGATGACCGGATGGAAGATAATTTACTGGCTTTTCGTGCAGCAGGAGTTCGGTGGCCATCACGCGAGGATGTGCGTGGAACCACTCTTGCACCACCCCGTCTGCGAGGAAATTGGCAATCGACAGCAGTGTCATGCCCTGATGATGGGCCATGTAGCAACGTACTAATTCGAAATCATGGCGCCACTTGCGATGGCGGCTGGCAGTGTAGTCGGCAGACTCGTAGAAACCATACGCCCCGAACCAACCTTCGTGCGAGATGCGGCGCAGATTGTCGAGCGCGGCTTTCGGCGCGGTGCTCAGGGCGAGAGCGGTTGCATAGGGAGAAATTACTAAGGCTTCGATGTCCCCCTGATGCAGCGCCAGTTGTGGGACACCAAACGCGTGATATTGGTAAGTGCCCGCCTCATCACGCACGGCGTACGCAGACTCGGAGATTCCCCACGGAATTCGTCTCGTGACCGTGTATTCGCGTTGCATTTGCACGGCGGCGTGGCGCGAGCGGTCGAGCAAGGTGCCGGTGTAGGTACGCATCCAGATCGCAGGCATCAGGTACTCGAACATCGTTCCGGTCCACGAGAGCAGGACTGGACGTCCAAGCGGTGCAACGTGGGTTCGGGCCAGAAGGAACCACGTTTCCTGTGGGACCTCATCTTTGGCGACGGAAACGAACGCGGCGGTGCGAGCTTCGGAGGCCAGGAGGTCATAACACGCTGCGTGGACCTCGCCCTTCTCGCTCTCCATGCCGATCGAAAGCAGCTTGCGGCGCGGGTTCCACAAGAACGCGAATTCGGTTTCATCGGCAATTCGTTCGGCGTCTTCAGAAATGGCTACCAGGTCACTGATCAAACGAGAAGCATCGTGGCTCGCGCCTGCAACCATGGGGATAAGGCGGCGAAGCAGGTTGGTTTGCTCATCGTTCGCATCCGCACGAAGATCAAGCATGGCTTGCAGTCTGCTGCCGAGCTTTGCGGCGACCTCCGGAAGATCTTTGAGCAGAACGTCAGCGCCGGGCAAGCCAAGCTCTATTTCATTTCGAAGTCCTGCGAAATCCTGCAGCATCCATGGTGTGAGGCGAGCGACGAGATCATGCAGCGCGTGCAATCTGCGCGCCGATTCATTGGCAAACCATTTCACATCGTCAGCATGTTTGGATTCGGGGTCTTTTCCAGGAATCCGCTCCAACGCTGGAACAGGAAATTTGAGCAGTGTCTTGAGCCAGTCCCCGTGCTCGACCCTGCGTTCCAGTCGTGTAAAGAGGCCGCGAGGGAACGCTCGTAAATCCGTCAGCACGCGCAAATGGTCAAGGAAACCGTCTGCCAATGCAGGGCGCAACAAGGGTTGTTCCAGAAGTTGCTTGCATCCGATTTGCAGTGTCCACAGTGATGCGACGAAATTTCCGCTGTCAACCGTTGAGACGAAAAGTGGTGGAAGAGGTTCGAGCGTGTTGGTGTCGTACCAGTTGAAGAGGTGGCCACGGTAGCGCTTCATGCGACGGATTGTCGCCAGGGTGCGCGCGGTCTGTTCGGCCAACTCGGGAGCAGACAGATATCCGAATTCGCATGCCACCTGCCGCGTATTCAACAGCAGGCCGACATTCGTAGGTGAGACGCGCGCAGCCACACGATATGGATCTTCCTGCAGATTGTCCGGAATCAGCCAGTTATGTTCTTCGGTGCTGAATTCGGCGAAGTAGCGCCAGGTGCGCAGTGCGGCGCGGCGCAGGAAAAGCCGATCTTTGTCGGAAGCTTCGGTCCGCGAAAGTTGCGGCGGATGATTCAGCCAGACCGAAACTGCCTTGCTGCATGCCCATAAAATCAGAATAGGAAGAGCCGCGTCGAATCCACTACGCCGGTCGAAGAAGACGAGGACGCCCAGAAGCAACGAGATCAGCGGCATCCAATTGAGATAAATATCGACCGGAGTGCGCTTGCTCCGTCCAGCCTCCGCTTCTGCTGCGGTTTCCCATTCGAGTAAGCGCTGCCGCGTAAACCATCGGCGAATCAAGGTGCGGACCACGGCATCGAGGGAGACTAACGTTTGGTGCAGCAGGAACGTCAAGCTGAGCAAGACGCTGAAGTTCGACACCACCAGCCCAGCAACCGCTTCACGCGCGACTGTGAGTTTCTTTTCAAATGCCGCACGAACCAGTGTGAATAGAAACTCGAACCACACGGGGACGAAGAGAATTGCCGCCGCAGCAATGGTCCATTTGATCGGCGATCCCGGCAGAATGAGCCAGCTAAACACGAACAGGATCAAGGTGGCTGGCTCGACAAGGCTGCGTCGCAGGTTGTCGAAGATTTTCCATTGCGACACCAGTGCAATGGGATTGGGGACCGACCGGCCACTCTCATCCGGCACCCGGGTAAACAACCAACTGGTGATCTGCCAGTCTCCGCGCAACCAGCGGTGCTTGCGGCGGTTATACGCACTGTAATGGGATGGGTAGTCCTCGACTACTTCCACATCGGTAACTAATCCCACGCGGGCATACGCGCCTTCGATCAAGTCGTGGCTGAGCAGCGCGTTCTGGGGGAAGCGGCGGTCGAGCACACGGTGCACGGTTCGCGCTTCGAAAATCCCCTTACCGGCAAAGATTCCTTCCCCGTACAGGTCCTGGTAAACGTCCGATACGGCGCGGGTGTAGATATCAAAGCCGGTCTGGCCTGAGTAAATGTTAGCGAGGCGCGAACGAGAGGCGCTTTGAACACTGATGCGCACACGAGGCTGGAGAATTCCATAACCGGCGACCACGACGTTCTTCTCCGGATCGACAATCGCCTGATTCAGCGGGTGCGCGAGCGTACCTACCAGCTTGTGCGCCGTACCGCGCGGAAGCTCCGTGTCAGCATCCAGCGTGATTACATAGCGAACCTTCGCCAGCTTGGAGACATCGCCCGCTTTGAACGGGAAACTGTCGTACTCGCTAAACAGGAATTTGCTCAGGTCCATCAGCTTGCCGCGCTTCCGCTCCCAGCCCATCCATACCTGTTCGCGCGGGTTGTACACGCGGTGGCGATGCAGCATCAGGAATGAACTACTCTGCTTCTCTGAGTACTTCTCGTTGAGATCGGCGATCAGGGTCGCGCAGAAGCTTACGAGGGGATCGTCTTCATGCGCGGGGACCGGCGAATCGGGCAAGTCCGTTAACAACGCGAAGTGGAGATTGGGATCGTGATTGGCAAGGAAACGAACCTCAAGGTCCTCAACCAGGCGGCGCACTTGCTTTTCGTTCAGCAGCAATGCGGGAACGGCAACCAGGGTGGTGCAGTCTTCCGGAATTCCTTTCGAGAAGTCCAGCTTCGGCAGAATCTCGGGGCGGAGAAGGGTGGTCGTCAGATAATTCATCAACTGCACCGCGCTCTGTGAACTCGGCAGCAGCAGAACAATCATGGAGAGCAGGATGAGGAGCGGCGGCGTGTAGGTGCTGGTAAGGATCAGCACAATCGCCGACATAATTCCGAACGTCAGGACCTCGATGCCCGGTAGATAAAACTCGTCGGGATGGCCCTTCAAAAACGCACGCACACGCTGGATCAGAGAAGGGCGGAAGCGGATACGGTTCTGCAATTCCGGCAGACCTTCGGCCATCAAATAGTAGCCAACGTGTGACTGCCGGCAAGCTACACGAGGATCTTCATAGCTGCGCTCGGCAGCACGGCGCGCAAGCGCTACCGCCTCGAATGCGACCTCCATTTCGGTGGAGTCGGAACGCTCGGCAAGTTTGACGACGCGCTCGCGATAGAGGCTACGGCTGTCGTAATCCATGTGGCCGTACGCGCCTGCGGGGTCCTGGCGAAGGGTAGTGTCGAAGGCAATCTGCGGATCAAGAACATCCTTCCACTGCAGTTCGTTGATCTCGCGCAGGCTGCGAACGCAGATGCCTACTGAGGATGGCGCTGAGTTGTCCAGGAACTTCCGCGCGCGAACCGCGACTTGCTCGAGAAGCACGAGTTCCATCGATGGAATGACCGCCCAGAGTTCACGGAACTTTAAGACCGTGTGCTGCTGAAAGGCTGTCAAGTATTCCGAAAATGTTTTTTCGCTGAAGTTGAACTGGACGGCATGGAGGTAGGCCTCGGCAACCGCCGCGCAGCGTGGAATCGTCAGACCATTCGGCGTGCGCACATGGGGCAGATTCTTGAGCAGCTTGAACGCGTTGCGAGTGTTCCAAACCTCAGCCCACAACATCGCCATGTTGTCCCGCAACCAGCGGAGATCGTCGGCGTCGTCTTTAGTACGAGGAATTCGGCCGGCTTTGTCCAGTGCGGGTTTCAGCGCTGCATGCATGGCGCGCCAACGCGCGTTGAAGAAACTCGAGTTGTGGACCCCGGGGTTCCAGGCCAGCAACCGCGAGAGTTCCTCGGCGCCTTGCTGCAATTGCTCCGGATCGGGCGGCGCGGGCGTCGGGCCTTGCGGCGCGTGCTCCGCGACGGCTTCGAGCATCTCGATATGGGTGTTCTCTGGCATCAGGAATCAGCGATAGCTTGCAGCTTGCAGTTCGAACAGCTCGGCATAACGTCCGCCCATGCGCGTGAGTTTCTCGTGCGTGCCTTCTTCGGCGATGTTTCCGTTCTCAAGTACTACGATGCGGTCAGCCATGCGCACCGTTGAAAATCTGTGGGAAATAAAGAGCGCCATCTTGCCCGCGGTAAGTTCCGCGAAACGCTGGAACACCTGGTACTCGCTTCGTGCGTCGAGAGCAGCTGTGGGTTCGTCCAAGACCAATAGTTGAGCATCGCGCAGGTAAGCACGAGCCAGTGCGATCTTTTGCCACTCGCCGCCGGAGAGATCGACACCGCCTTCGAAGCGACGGCCCAGCATCTGCTCGTACCTAGCGCCAAGTTTGGCGACTACTTCGTCGGCGAGACTTTTGTGGGCGGCCTGTTCGAGCAAAGGTTTGTTCTCGATCTCATCGATTTTGCCCACCGCGATGTTCTCTCGCGCTGTCATCTCGTAGCGCATGAAATCCTGGAAGATGACACCGATCTCCCGGTACAAGTCCTCGAGGTCGTACTCACGAAGATCGACTCCATCGAGCACAACCTGCCCTTCGGTGGGATCGTAAAGACGCGTGATCAGTTTGACGATCGTGGTTTTGCCCTGGCCGTTCTCGCCGATCAGCGCGACGCGCTCTCCGGGACGGAGATGGAAATTCAATCCATTCAAAACCCTCCGCTCGGTGCCGGGATAAACAAAAGAAACGTTGCGGAATTCGAATCCCTGCCGGATGGGCCGTGGCGCACGCAAGCCATTCGGCTTCGACTGGATCGTTGGCTTCATCTCAAAGAATGCCAGCAAATCGGTCAGGAATAGCGCCTGATCGGCGATTCCAGAAAGGGTCGAGAGCACCTGCTGAATATTGCTGCTCGCGTTCAGGATGGCGGCGGTCAAGAAATAAAAGGTACCGATGCCCCATTTGCCGGCGAGCGTCTTCCAGATGACATAAGCGTAAGCACCGTAGTAGCCACCGGTGCTGATAACAGACAGAACTGATCCTATGCTCAGGCGCGTGCGCGCCAGCTCAACGTCCTGCTCATAAACAATGTCGGACAGCTTAGCGAAACGGCTGGTGAAGAAGTCGCTGAGATTGAAAAGCTTGAGTTCCTTGGCCGCCTCCTTGGTGGCTCCCGCCTGGCGCAGATAATCCAGTTGGCGCTTAATCGGGGTCTGGCGGAAATTCTTAGCGTAGCCGAGAAACGCAAAGTGCGTTTCGCCGAGGAATGCGGGCAGCACGGTGGCAACCAGAACCAGCATCAGCCACGGCGAGTACAGCATCACGGCGACCGTCCAGCCGATTGCGGTGATGATCTGCAACTCGAGCCGGCCGATGGACTGGATCATGACCAGGCGGTCCGTTGCCTGCACACGCGCGCGCTCCAGCCGGTCGTAGTAAACAGGATCTTCGTAGGCTGTAAGGTCGAGCTCCGACGCGTGCTTCATCACCTGAATGCTGACGTGGCGCGTGTACTTGTTGGCCAGCAGAGCGTCGGAGTAGTCGATCGTCCTCAGGACAATGCCATTGAGAATTGCCAGACCAAACTCTGCTCCCACAAGCCACCAGAGCCGGGGGCCGATGGGACCGTGCGTCTTGATTGCTTGGTCGAGGATGTCGATGATCAGCTTGGGAATGTAGCCGATCGCGATGGGCAGAAGGGCGGCGACGATTCGCGCCACGATGCCAAATGCCACCACGCCAGGGCCGGAGCGCCAGACAATCTTCAGGATTGGCGGGACGTTCTTTAGCGCGGTGAGGCGCTCCTGCCAACTGCTCCAGAAGGTTTCGCTGTGTGACATTGGGCCGAGCCTGGTGCCGGTTGCTTCTACTTACATTCCCGCAGAACGGGCCATTCGTTTCGCCGCCGTGGTTCCAACCAGAGATGCCGAAAACCGCAGTAAAGGTTTGATCGCTCTGCACTTAGTAGCTACACAACCACCGTCGGGCTGCTGGTCATTATAGTCGGCGCACCTCCGGAAGGGCACACTTCGCGGCTAAGGCGAGGGCCCTAATTACTCCGGTTATTCCTGAAGTTGGGAATGCTTTGACTCTAGACGCACCTGGGACGAACATGCGCGAAGGCAAGTTTTTCGCGGCTGAGCGCTGATTCGAGCAAAAATTTCCTGACCTCGCGCAGAAAGGAACTTACCTCGCGAATTCAGGATTGTCTCTGGCCAGCAGCTCTGCACATAATACTGAAGCTGAAGCAATGAGTTTTTCCCGTCGTCATTTCCTTCGCGTGGGTATGACCGGGGCCGCGGCTCTCCCGTTTGCCAAGAGACTGCTGGCCGCCGATCTCGCGCCTCCGACTCCTCGAGTCTCGCCCGCTGACGAAGCGCTGCTCGATGAACTCGAGCGCGCCGCCTTCGACTTCTATTGGAACGAAGCTGATCCGCATACAGGGTTGATTCGCGATCGCGCCAATGCTGACGGCGGCGGCCCGAGAACAAAAGCCAGCATCGCAGCCACGGGATTCGGATTGACCGCACTTTGCATCGGACACGAGCGTCGCTTCCGCCCGCGTGGCGAAATTCAGGCGCGAGTTCGGCAGACGCTGCACTTCCTCGCCAATCAGACTCCGACGGAAAACGGGCTCTTCTATCACTTTATGGAGCACTCGACCGGCAAGCGGTTCCGCCAGTCCGAAGTGTCACCGATCGATACGGCCATCCTGCTCTGCGGCGCACTCACCTGCCGCGAGCAATTCTCCAATGCCGAGATCCAGCGCGACGCTACCACGCTTTACCACCGTGTTGATTGGAACTGGGCCATGAATGGGGGACAGACGTTTGCCGGATCGTGGACGCCTGAGGAGGGCTTCACCAAGTTCCGCTGGGATTCGTACTGCGAGTCGATGATGCTGTACCTGCTGGCGATGGGATCGCCGACGCATCCGATTCCGGCCGAGAGCTGGCATGCGGTGCGGCGGCCGAAGATGGTCTACGCGGGACACCAGTACATTTCCAGTCCCGCACCTCTATTCGTGCACCAGTTTTCGCACGCATGGTTCGACTTCCGGGATAAGCACGACGACTACGCCAACTACTTCCAGAACTCGATTGTTGCCTGCCAGGCACACCGCGAGTTCTGCACGTCGCTGAGCCATCACTTCCCAAGCTACTCGGAAGACATCTGGGGGATTACGGCTTCGGACTCCAGTCGCGGATACGTGGCCTGGGGAGGGCCTCCGCTGCTGGGGCCAATCGATGGCAGCGTGGTTCCGGCGGCCTCGGCAGGATCGTTACCGTTTCTGCTCAACGAGTCACTGACCGTTCTACGCACTCTGCGCAGCCGCTACGGGAAGCAAACCTGGCGGAAGTATGGCTTCGTCGACGCCTTCAATCCGATCACCGGGTGGGCGAGCAAAGATGTTTTGGGAATTGATGTAGGCATCAGCATGCTGATGGCTGAGAACGCCCGTTCTCAGTACGTGTGGGACACTTTCATGCGCAACCCAGAAGTCGAGGTCGCGATGACCCGCGCCGGCTTCCTGCCGGATGGGTTTGAAGTGCCGGTAATGGCCTAGTTAACTCCGTTTCTATCGCAGTATCTCTCGACATCATTCAGTTGCAAGTTAGGCTACCAGTTGCATTCAAGGACTGGCCATTATTGGCGCTGGAAGGAAGAGGGGCCGTGACCGTTACTGAGCCTTGAGTCGCACCAAGGCACTTCATGCTCGCGGTGCCATTGGTGTTCGTAACGCTGACATTGGTGGAGTCCGACACTGTCCAGCTAACGTTAAGATTCGAAGCGGCTGCTGCACAGCCGTTGCTCAGCCCGCCCCCAAATGCCGTGAATTGCTGCGAACTGCCAACAGAGACTGCTGCGGACGGTGGCGATACGCTGAGAGAAGAGAACGAGCAATTGGCGCCACCACAGCTGAGAAGGAGCGACGCTCCAACTAAGACGAAGGCAAAAATGGACAGCCGGGTGATAGTCACAGTTCCTCTCTAATCCTGAGATGCAAGATTCGCGAAATTCAGCGTAGCAATCGTACCTTTGCGGCGTGCTGGCACACCTTAGCCGTAAGACAGCGAACTCTTTTCTCCATGAACGGACACGGTAGCTTTATAAGAATTGATCAGCCGCTGGCCGATGAGTTCGCTGAGGCGTCGATAGAAGAGCAAGCCGCTCGGAGGATCAGCTTCGAGAATCCGCAGCAAAGCGCAGCGCTCGAAGCGGACTGTGCGGACCGGCAAAACGCACTGCGCGGACAGCGTGTATTCCGCCAGGTTTGCCATGCTTGCCCAGCCAAAGATTTCGCCGGGGGCACCGAGCATGTACGCGACCTGTCCTTCTTCGCCTACCCGCAGGCGGACGCGGCCATCCTGCAAAACATATAAGTGGTTGGCGGGATCGCCCTCGTGAAAAATGAACGTACCCGGCAGGTAGGACTTCGATTCGCCGAGGGCTTCAATCTGCCGCAGCGTGGGCTCGCTCAGCGCTGAAAACAGGCTCGCCTTGTTCGCAATCCTCATGGTTCGTACCTCGCTCAGAACAGGCCGCTCACTTTGCCTGTGTTCACGTCGATGTCAACTTTGCGGAAGCCGGGGTTGGACGATGTTCCCGGCATCAGGCTGATGGTCCCAGCCATGGGACAAAGGAATTTCGCGCCAGAGTAGACCAGCACATCACGAATCGGCAGCACCCAGCCCTTAGGCACGCCTTTCAGCGCCGGATCATGGCTGAGGCTTAAATGCGTTTTGACCATCATGGTTGCGTAGTCATCAAACTTCGGATCGGACTCGAACGCCTTACACTTTGCCATCGCTTCGGGCGTCCACGCGACGCCGTCAGCGCCGTAAACTTCCTTCGCAATCGTCTCGACGCGATCGCGCAACTTCATTTCGAGTGGATAAAGATATCGGAAGTTGATCTCTTCTTTACACGCGTCGATCACCGCGTCGGCAAGGTCCTGCGCGCCTTCGCCACCTCGGGCCCAGTGGTCGGAAGCAGCGCATCGCGCGCCGGCCTTCTCGGCGGCCTGACTGATGATGGCAATCTCTTCATTCGTATCTGTGTGGAATCTGTTGATGCAGACCACCGGATTGATACCTGACTTTCGAATCACGGCGATGTGATGCAACAAGTTCGCGAGACCTTTTTCAACCAGGGCGACGTTTTCTTTTGTGTAATCTTCCGGCAATGCCAAGCCGAGTGCGACTTTAGGTCCTCCACCGTGCATTTTGAGAGCGCGCACGGTTGTGGTCAGCACAGAAACATTCGGCTTCAGACCGCTGTACCGACATTTCACATTCCAGAATTTTTCGAAGCCGATATCCGCCGCGAAACCGCTTTCGGTGACGTGGTAATCAAACATCTTCAGGCCGAGGCGGTCGGCAATGATCGAAGACTGACCAACAGCGATGTTGGCAAACGGTCCGGCGTGAACCATGCAGGGCTGATACTCGGCCGTGCAGCACAGAGTCGGGTTGATGGTGTTGCGCATCCAGGCGGCCATCGCGCCGGCAACTTCCAAATCGCCAGTGGTGATGGCCTTGCCTCTCCTGTCATAAGCAACCGTGATTTCCGCCAGCCGTTTTCGCAAATCCGCCAGGTCACGCACGATTGAAAGAATGGCCATCAGTTCGGAACTCGGCGCGATGCCGAATCTTGATTGCATCATGTAGCCATCTTTGCTGGTCCCAATTCCGACGATGATGTTGCGCAAGGACTGCGCGCATAAATCGAGCACCCAGCCCATTTCCACGCCGGTAGAGTCGATGTCGAGACGGCGCATGTGGGTGAGGCGCTCCAGCGTAGCGTCGTCATAGTTGCGCTCGTGTTCCATGCGAGCAGTAAGCGCGGTCATCGCGAGGTTGTGCGCGTTCATCAGGTCATTCATGTCGCCGGTCAGGCCCATGGAGAACTCGGTCATGGGGATGAGCAACGCGTTGCCGCCGCCTGCTGCCGTGCCCTTGATGTTCATGGTCGGACCGCCGGAGGGCTGGCGCAGGCATCCACCGACGTTTTTTCCGCGCTTTCCGAGGCCTTCGATCAGCCCGAGAGAAGTCGTGCTCTTGCCTTCACCGAGCGGTGTCGGCGTGATGGCGGTGACCTCGATGTACTTGCCGTCAGGGCGGTTCTTCAGACGCTCCATGATGTTCAGGAAATCGAGCTTGCATAGCCGGCCCATGGGAATGATCTCGTCACGATCGAGTCCCAGGCGGTCTGCCCACTGGTAGGGAGTTGGCATGTGTTCTTCCGCCAGTTGCGATATCTGCCAGTTCTGCAGACGCGTGGCATCGTAGGGAGTGGATCGGGGAGTAGCGGATGTGGAGATCTCTCGGCGCTCGAGGACTGCGGATTCCAGGGTACCCATGCCTAGAACTTTAGGCCTTGGCGGGAGGTGTATCTGTGCCTCGGGTCACAGGGTGGGAGTGCGTGGAATCACAGGCGGGAGTGATGGGGCTGTGGGCGGCGCCGGGATTCCGAGGATGAATTTGAAATGCAAGGGGCGGCCTAGCGGCGAGGCAGGACGGCTCGCAGTGAACCATTGATGAGCCTAATGCCGTAGATTTCAGAACCGTTCGATCCAAGATGTGATGGGCCACTCTGCTCAGGAAATACGCTAAGAATTTCAGTCCAGTATCGGCAGGGCCACGCATGGCTGTACCAGGAACGGCAGTTGATTGATCTGCTTGAGTGATTCCTCAACCAGTGAGGTAGAGCAGGGTTCAAGCGTGATCACGAACGGGAGCCTGGAAGCAGAGAAGCCGGGCTTCTGGAAAACGGAATCGATGTTGATTCCAGCCTTCGCAAAGATCGTTGCCAGGGTCGCAATGATGCCGGGTTCGTCCTTCACCATGAAGCGAAGGTAGTGGCGGGTGGTGAAGTCGGAGCTGACAGGCAGGTGCCTCAAGCCGTTTTCGTGGATGGCCACGCCGCCAATCTGGCGCAAGCGAACGATAGAAATAAGATCGGAAACTACCGCCACCGCAGTTGCGTTTCCTCCCGCACCATGGCCGGCGAAAATGGTCTCGCCTCCAAACTTGCCGGTGGACATCACCAGGTTTTGCGGGCCCTCCACGCTCGCCAGCGGCGATGAGCGGCGAACCAGCGTCGGCTCAACTGAGGCGAGCAGCCGACCAGATGTCTTCTCCGCACGCGAGATCTGGCGAATGGTGCAGTCGAGAAGCTTGGCGTACTCGAAATCAATCGGCTCAATGATCGAGATCGAACGCGTGGGAATTTCGGTGTGTCCAACCGCGCAACGCAATCCCACTCGGCATAGGATTGTGAGCTTGGCGAGCGCATCGTGACCGTCTACATCTTCGGCGGGATTAGCTTCGGCGTAGCCGAACTTTTGCGCTTCGGCCAAAGCCTCGGCAAACGAGATCCCCGAGGTCTCGATGCGCGTGAGGATGTAATTGCAGGTCCCATTCAGAATTCCGCAAAGCTCAACCAGTTCGTCGCCCGCGAGACCTTCCTGAAGGCCAGAGATGAGGGGGACGCCTCCCGCCACAGAAGCCCCAAACGCCACATGCCCACCTCGCGCGTGTGCCTGCACAACCAGTTCGGGGCCATAGCGCGCGACAACTTGCTTGTTGCCGGTTACAACTGACTTGCCGGACCCGACTGCGCGTCGAATCCATGTGCCGGCGGGTTCAAGGCCGCCGACAAGCTCGACAACGATGTCGACATCCGAGGAAAGAATGTCCTCGATGTTGTCGGTCCATTGGACGATTGGAGAAATCCAATCGGCGGCTTTGCGCTTGCGCTCGAAATTTCGATTGAAGACGTAACTCAGGCGCAGGCCCTCAGGCGCATGCTCGGTGAGAATGCGAGCGACGGAACTGCCCACGGTCCCGAAACCGATAATGGCAACGGTCAGTGGCTTGCGAGGCACGGAATTCGCCTTCGCAGGTTCATCAACCGGGGCCGTGAGTGGGTTCAATCTGCTCTCCTGTTCCTAGACTACCGCCGCAATCGCCCGTTTCACCAAAGACTTTCCATTCGAGCCCCGTTTCACTCCGCTTCCGTTAGCCCGCGCTCCGTTCTTCTTTTTCGCCGACTTAGCCGCTGCGCGCGAATTCGCCGAAAAAAAGTGATCATGCAAATGGCGCACGACCCGGGGAACGTCATCCTCTTTGACCACAAAGCTGATGTTAATTTCCGACGCGCCTTGCGAAATCATTCGAATGTTGACCTGCGAATCGGCGACTGTGTTGAAAACGCTGGCGGCGATACCTGGCTTGCCGTGAATATCTTCCCCAACCAGGCAAATGACCGCCTGGTCGTTGTCGACGTTGACGTCGGCAATTTGTTCGAGGTCTTCGACCAGTGCCTGTGCCAGGCGTTTCGTCTCGATCGTGAACGACATGCTCACTTCGGAAATGGCGACGAGGTCCACGGAAGCCGAGTGACGGTCCATGGCCTCGAAAACCGAGCGCAGGAATCCGTGTACGCCCACGCCGCGCGAGGCGACAACGTTCACGATACTCACGCCTTTCTTGGCGGTGATGGCGCGGAACACATCGCGGCTGGGTGGCGCCTGAGCGGTGATCTCCGTTCCCGTGCTCTTCAGATTCCGCGAATTCAGCACGTACACCGGAATGTTCTTGTGAATGGCGGGAAGAAGGGTTAACGGATGCAGGACCTTGGCTCCGAAATACGCAAGCTCGGCGGCCTCGTTAAAGCTGATCTGATTTATGGTGCGGGCATCAGGGCAGAGACGCGGGTCGGTGGTCATCATGCCTTCGACATCGGTCCAGATTTCGATCTTCTGCGCGTCGAGCGCTGCGCCCATAACGGCGGCAGAGTAATCGGAGCCGCCCCGGCCCAGAGTGGTCGGAATACCGTCGGGGCTCGCGGCAATGAATCCGCCCATGACGGGAATTCGCTTCTTCGCAAGAAGAGGGCCGATTTTCTTTTTTGATTTCTCCCGCGTGTCGGCTAGTTGTGGGACAGCGCGAGTATGAGTCGTATCAGTCACCAGGCATTCGCGGGAGTCAACCCAGGCGGCGTTCAGCCCGCGAACGGCGAACGCGTCCGCGACGATGAGGCTCGATAGCAGTTCGCCGAACGAAAGAAGATAGTCGCTGCCGCGAGGAGTTAATTCGCGAACTGCGGCTAGTCCGCGGACGAAATTCTCCAGGTCGACAAAGTGCGCGTGGAGTTTGGGGGCGAGGGCGGCGGCGCGTTTTTCACCGAGCAACGCCTTGGACGTCTGCGTGTGACGCTCACGAAGAGCCTCGACCGACGAGAGAGCCTCGGTGCAATCGCCAGTGGCAGCCGTGTTTCCCATAGCGACGAGTTGATCGGTGACCTTCGCCATGGCGCTAACAACGACGAGAGGAGACTGCTTAATGCGGCTGGTGACAATCTTCGAGACACGTTCGATTGCCTCTGCGCTCTCAACGGACGTCCCGCCAAACTTCATTACGATCATCGCACCACCCCGCACAACTCAGTTTCCATGATGACGTATTCTCCTACATGAACCCGGGGCTAAAGCCCCTCTTTAGTTGACGCTTGGGCCGGCATGGCTGGAAGCCATGCCGGCCCGTTCGGTACGGAGCTCCGGTTTGGTCCCGCGCTCGTACCACCTGACCTTGGTACAGCCGAAGCTGTGCCCTCCCGAGTCGTTCAGATCAGATTGACGCAAAAACCACCGGCACGATCAAAACGCCTCATATGCCCGGATCAAAATGCCCCATACGCACGAAAGACCCAGCAGCCGGCTTTTTCTGGCTGTGGGTCTGAGCTGAATCTTAATTTCTGCTTTCCGCTCAACGCCCACCCCAGACGATAGTTCGTGTGCCCTTAATTCGCATGGACATCGACGAGATTGTCTGGGATGTGAACGGCATAAAAGATGAATATACCGGAAAGAGGCGGCGTTCCCAAAGCAGGTTTTTCGATACAGACAATCCAAAAATGTGTTCTTAGATCGTCTTTAGCCAGAGCACGGGCACGGTGCGCCCCAGCTTTCGAAAATCAGAGTCATTCGTTACAAGAGTTGCCTTTTGCTCGATCGCCAAGGCCGCGGCGAAACTGTCTACGTAATAGAGGCCGTACTTGGTTTTCATATTTTGTGCGTCTACAGCCCTCTGTTCGTCGACTTCGTATAAGTCGATCGGTAGTGACCGGGCGGCACTTCTAGCCCAAAGCGCTCGATTCGGGCCATAATCGCGAAGAATCTTGCCATACACTTCGGCAAAATTCACGCAGGACATCGCGATTCGCGAGTGGCCACGGTGGGCTTCCTTCAACAATTCATTAACTTTGTGCGTTCCAGGGCAGTTTTCGAACAAGGCGAGTAAGGCCCCGGAATCGAAAACGTAGGTTTTCACTTGTCGTGCTCGCCCTCCGTTCGTCGCTCATGGAGAAGACTCTCAAGCATATTGGAGCCGGAAAGGGAACCGGTCAGGCGATCGATAAATTCCTCGGTGACGGGTTGCAGAATGATGCGGCCCAGTTCGTCCTCGAGAAAACAAACTTCGGTGCCCTTTTTAATCCCACTCTTGCGGCGAAGCTCGGCTGGAATGACAAGCTGGCCTTTAGATGTCACGGTAGCACGTAGCTGCTTCATTTCTTACATTATATCAGAATGTAAGAAATGATAGCGATTGTCTCCCTGATTTGACAGAATTGGGGAACACAAGATCTCGATGCCTCCAGGGCTGTCCTCTGTGTCTCCGTGCCCCTGTGGTGACCAGAATTCCATCCCGATTTTTCCATGCGCCCCATCGAAATTCTGAATTCGACTTTTGACCCCAAGTGGCTGTAACAAAGATATATACGGGTCGTGGCGCGCGCGACCGAAAGCCGTCGTTGGCTGCTGTAGTTGGTTAAGGCAATTCGAGGCCCCCAGCCCTCCAGCGTTCTCGCTACTCGAAGTGCTCTAGAATCAACAAGCGGCGTAGCTCACCTTCGAGAAGGCCGACGACACAACGCCCACGACCAGCCAGGAGCATTGTTCTGAAGCATTGGAAGACAAACAACGGTTTGCCTCCGGCACAGGGTCTTTATGATCCAGCGACCGAGCGCGATGCCTGCGGTATTGGCTTTGTGGCCAGCATCCGCGGGGAAAAGACCCACACCATCGTTGAGCAGGGCATTCAGATCCTGATCAACCTTACCCACCGGGGTGCCTGCGGGTGCGATCCCGAGACTGGCGATGGCGCGGGTGTGCTCATTCAAATTCCGCACAAGTTTTTCGCGCGGGAGTGCGCCTCGCTTGGAATTGAGTTGCCGGCACCGGGCGAGTATGCCGTTGGCATGACGTTCCTTCCGGTAGAGAAAACGCCTCGGTTGAATTGCGAAGGCGTGCTCGAGCGGATCATCCAGGAAGAAGGGCTGACTGTCCTAGGTTGGCGCGACACGCCGGTGAATGGCGAAGCTATTGGCCGTGTGGCGCGTGTTTCGCAGCCGTACATTCAGCAGATATTTGTTGCGCGTCCTCCGGAGATGGACGAGGACGCGTTTGAGCGCAAGCTCTATGTGGTCCGCAAGCGGGCGGAGAACGAGATCGCGGCTTCCGATATTGAAGATAAAGAGTTCTTCTACATCCCGTCGCTTTCGGCGCGGACCATCGTCTATAAGGGCCTGCTGCTAGCGCCGCAGATTGCAAACTTCTACGGCGAGCTGTCCGATCCTGATGTGACCAGTGCGTTGTGCCTGGTGCACCAGCGCTTTTCCACCAACACGTTCCCGAGCTGGAAGCTGGCGCACCCGTATCGCTACGTTGCCCACAACGGTGAAATCAACACGTTGAAAGGTAATGTCGCGTGGATGCATGCGCGGCAGTCGATCCTTGCGTCACCGCTGTTCGGAGACGACATCAAGAAGCTGTTCCCGATCATTGAACCGGGTGGCAGCGACTCCGCCAGTTTCGACAACGCGGTTGAAATGCTGTTTCAGTCCGGACGAAGCATCCCCCACGTGATGGCCATGCTGATACCCGAGGCATGGTCCGGCAATCCGCACATGAAGCCGGAGAAGCGTGCGTTCTACGAGTATCACTGCTCGCTGATGGAGCCGTGGGACGGCCCCGCGGCGATTGCATTCACGGACGGCCGCGTAATCGGCGCGACGCTCGATCGAAATGGACTGCGCCCCGGACGCTACGTCGTAACAGACGATGATTTAGTCGTTGCCGCGTCGGAAACCGGTGTGCTTCCGATCCCGCCGGAGAAGATCAAGCGCAAGGGACGTCTCCAGCCGGGCAAGATGTTCCTGGTCGACACGGTTCAGGGCAGGATCATCGCCGACAAGGAGATCAAGAAAACACTTTCAGCGCGCCAGCCCTATGGCGAGTGGCTGAAGGAAAATCAGATCACGCTCGATCAGCTACCGGAACCCATGCGCGTGCACCCGTCGGATCACTCGACGATTCTGGCGCGGCAACGCGCGTTCGGCTACACCGCAGAAGATCTGAAGATGATTTTGGAACCCATGGCCATACAGGGACAGGAGCCTGTCGGATCCATGGGAACTGATACGCCGCTCGCGTGTCTCAGCGATAAGCCGCAGCCGCTGTTCAATTATTTTAAGCAGTTGTTCGCGCAAGTCACGAATCCGCCGATCGATCCCATCCGCGAAGAGATGGTGATGTCGCTCATCAGCTATATCGGGACGGAGCGCAACATCCTCGACGAGACGCCCGAGAACTGCCACACGCTGAAATTGCAGCATCCGATCCTGACGAACCGTGATCTGGAAAAATTGCGGCGGGTTTCGCGTGGCGATCTTCTGGCCATTACACTGCCTGCGCTATTCCGCGCGTCGGATGGCGAAGCCGGCCTGCGCTCGGCCTTGGACGAATTGTCGAAGCGTGCATCCCTAGCGGTGAAGTCTGGCTACACGCTGCTGATCTTGTCGGATCGCGGCGTCGACAAAGATTACGCGCCGATCCCTAGCCTTCTCGCTCTGTCGGCTGTACATAACCTGCTGGTGCGCGAAGAGACGCGCACGCTGGTGGCGTTGATTATCGAATCCGGTGAACCGCGCGAAGTGATGCACTTTGCACTGCTGATCGGCTACGGCGCCAGCGCGATCAATCCCTATCTGGCAATCGAAACCCTGGAAGACCTTGCGAATCGCGGTTACTTGCCGGGAGTTACACCGGATGTGGCAGTGAAACACTTCATCAAGGCCATTAACAAGGGCCTGCTGAAGACCTTCTCGAAGATGGGTATCTCGACCCTGCAGAGCTATCGCGGCGCGCAGGTGTTCGAGGCTATCGGACTCAACAAAGATCTGGTGAACGCATATTTCTCGGGCACAACTTCTCGCGTCGGCGGAGTTGGGCTCGACGTGCTCGCGCGCGAAGCGCAGATGAAGCACGAGTTTGCGTTCCGGCCGCTCACCGAAGCGGAGACTGAGCTTTCCGTCGGCGGAAGTTATCACTACCGTATCAACGGCGAGTACCACCTGCTCAATCCGCTGACCATCAGCAAGCTGCAGCACAGCGTGCGCGACGAGAACTTCAAAACATTCCAGGAATTCACCGATCTCATCGACAAGCAGAACGAAAGCCTTGCGACCTTGCGCAGCTTGATGAAGTTCAAGAAGCCGCGCAAGTCCGTCTCGATCGATCAAGTGGAACCCGCGAAGGACATCGTGAAGCGATTTACGACTGGCGCGATGTCATTTGGTTCGATCAGCAAAGAAGCGCATGAGACGCTTGCCATCGCGATGAACCGGATGGGCGGCAAGTCGAACACTGGCGAAGGCGGCGAGGACGAAGCACGCTACAAGCCTGACGCGAATGGCGATTCCCGCCGCAGTGCAATCAAGCAGGTGGCATCGGCTCGCTTCGGCGTCACCACGAATTATCTGGTTAATGCGGATGAGTTGCAGATCAAGATGGCGCAGGGCGCAAAGCCCGGAGAAGGCGGTCAGTTGCCGGGGCACAAAGTAGATGATGTCATTGCACGCCTGCGGCACTCGATCCCTGGTGTGGGTCTGATCTCTCCGCCGCCACACCACGATATTTACTCGATCGAAGATCTGGCGCAACTGATTTACGACCTGAAGAACACGAATCCGAAAGCGCGCATTTCGGTGAAGCTGGTTTCGGAGATCGGTGTGGGGACGGTTGCGGCTGGCGTGGCCAAGGCGCACGCTGACGTGGTTCTGATTTCCGGCGACAGTGGTGGTACCGGCGCGTCGCCTCTTAGTTCGATCAAGCATGCGGGAATTCCTTGGGAGTTGGGTCTCGCAGAAACGCAGCAAGTCCTGCTGATGAACGATCTGCGCAGCCGCATTCGCGTACAGACCGACGGCAAGCTGCAAACCGGTCGTGACGTGGTGATTGCGGCGCTGCTTGGTGCGGAGGAGTTTGGCTTCTCGACCGCCCCGCTCGTGACGCTCGGCTGCATCATGCTGCGTAAGTGCCATCTGAATACTTGTTCAGTCGGCATTGCCACGCAGGACCCCGAGCTCCGCAAGAAGTTTGCAGGCAAGCCCGAGCACGTGATCAATTACTTCTTCTTTGTGGCTGAGCAGGTGCGCCAGTATATGGCGGACCTCGGCTTCAAAAAGTTCGACGACATGGTCGGCCGTGTTGACATGCTCGACATGCAGCCTGCGGTGAACCACTGGAAGGCGCGTGGAATTGACCTCTCAACGATTCTCTACAATCCGCCACTGCCCGGTCGCGTGGCGCGGCATTGCGTGCAGAAGCAGGACCACGGACTCGATCAGGCGCTCGATCATGAACTGATCAAGCTATCTAGAGCGGCGATTGAAAATCGCGAGCCGATCACCATCACGCTGCCGATCCGTAACGTGCACCGCACGGTGGGCGCAATGTTGAGCGGCGAGATCGCGCGCAAGTACGGGTCGGAAGGCCTGCCAGACGACACCATTCGTATTCACTTCGAAGGATCAGCTGGACAAAGTTTTGGCGCGTTCCTCTCCAAAGGCGTGACGATTACGCTTGAGGGCGACGCCAACGACTACGTTGGCAAGGGGCTCTCGGGTGGAAGGCTGGTTGTTCGTCCGCCTAAGAACTCGACGTTTGCCGCAGAAGAAAACATCCTCATCGGAAACGTTGTGCTGTATGGCGCGACAAGCGGGGAGGCGTTCTTCAACGGCGTGGCCGGCGAGCGATTTGCGGTGCGCAATTCCGGGTCAACCGCAGTCGTTGAAGGCGTCGGCGATCACGGCTGCGAATACATGACCAATGGGCTCGTGGTTGTGCTGGGCGCGTGCGGCCGGAACTTCGCAGCGGGCATGAGCGGCGGAATCGCGTACGTCTTTGACGAGCGCGGAGATTTCACGGAGAAGCGCTGCAACCTGGCGTCCGTCGATCTTGAGCCTGTGATCGAGCCGCGAGATGTCGAATTGATTCACGGCCTGATTCAAAAACATTTCGATCTGACCGGAAGCAAGCGCGCGAAACATATTCTCGATAACTGGATGGAGATGTTGCCAAGGTTCATCAAGATCTTCCCGCACGAATTTAAGCGCGTGCTTGGCGTGAGCCGCTCGCGCAGCAATTACATCCCGGGGCAGCCGCTGCCCGTGCCTGAACTGGTGGAGGCGCTTCATGGGTAAAGCCTCTGGGTTCAAAGAATTCGCTCGCGAGACCACTCCCCGCCGGCCAGTCGCTGAACGCGTGAACGACTGGTTCGAGATCTATCAGGACTTCTCCGAAGACAAGCTGCGTACGCAAGGCGCGCGCTGCATGGATTGCGGCGTGCCGTTCTGCCACACCGGGTGTCCGGTGAACAATCTGATTCCGGACTGGAATGATCTGGTCTACAACGGACGCTGGAAGGAAGCCCTGCGGCAGCTTCACTCGACCAACAATTTCCCGGAATTTACTGGTCGCATCTGCCCTGCACCTTGTGAAGCGGCGTGCGTGCTCGGCATTAATGAGCCTGCAGTCACGATCAAGAATATTGAGAAAAACATTGTCGATCGCGGATGGGCCGAAGGATGGATCCAGCCGGAGCCTCCTAAGTTTCGTTCGGGCAAAAAAGTTGCGGTGGTCGGCTCCGGCCCGGCCGGACTGGCGGCTGCGCAGCAACTAAATCGCGCGGGGCACTGGGTAACGGTTTACGAGAAGGCCGACCGCATCGGTGGACTGCTGCGCTACGGCATTCCGGAATTCAAGATGGAGAAGCGCGTCCTCGATCGCCGCCTTGAACAGATGGAAGCGGAAGGCGTGAAGTTCGTCACCGACGCGCATGTAGGCCGCACTGTACCGGTTGAAGACTTGCAGCGTGAGTTCGATGCGATCCTTCTCGCCGGGGGCGCAGAAGCCGGACGCGATCTGAATGTGCCGGGCAGGGAATTGAAGGGCATTTATTACGCGATGGAATATCTGCCACAGGCCAACAAGCGCTGCCAAGGCGACAAACTCGATTCTGCATTGGACATTCTGGCCAACGGCAAGCGCGTCATCATTATTGGCGGCGGCGACACCGGTGCTGATTGCCTGGGAACAGCGCATCGGCAGAAACCAATTTCGGTTCACCAGTTCGAGATCATGCCGCAGCCTCCTGAGCAGCGGGCGCCGCAAACGCCGTGGCCCTTGTGGCCAATGCAGTTGCGCATTGAAGGTGCTCACGAAGAAGGCGGCATTCGGCAGTGGAGTGTCGCGACCACGAAATTCACCGGCGACGCGAACGGGAATGTGAAGCAGTTGCACGGAATTCAGGTTGGCCCTCCGCCTAAATTTGAGCCAATTCCCGGAACTGAGTTCGTGATGGACGTCGACCTCGTTCTGTTAGCGATGGGATTCACCGGCCCGGTTCGCAACGGAACGATCGAGCAACTTGGAGTGAAACTTGACGCGCGCGGCAATGTCGAAGCGAATGGCGACTACATGTCGTCCGTCCCCGGCATCTTCGCCGCTGGCGATATGCGTCGCGGACAGTCGCTAGTTGTCTGGGCGATTGCGGAAGGGCGCAAAGCTGCAGCTTCGGTTGATAAATATCTCAGCCAACCTGTCGCCAAACCCGTCGCGAAGACGCGTGCGAAGCGCGAGATGGTCTCAGCGTAATTGTCCTGTTCAGGCTGCGCGCACGGTTAAAGACTAGCTGCGAGCGGTGAGCAGCGAGCAATGAGCAACCGAGGCCTGTGGGTTTGCTCAAAGCTCATAGCCCACCACTCACTACTTATTGGATATCAGCAAAGCTCCCGAATTCTAATGTCCAAACCCATTCTCATTCGCACCAAAGCTGCCAGGGCTCCTGAAAACCGAGTCTCACTTTCCGAGATTCAGGCCGCGATGGGCCGGATCCGCGAGTCCATCTATCTTTCTCCCTGTGCGAGATCTGAGAATTTTTCCCAGCTCACCGGCAATTCGGTTTACCTGAAGCTCGACAATCTTCAGCGCACGGGAGCCTTCAAAGAACGTGGCGCGCTGAATAAGCTTCTGACGCTTACTCCGGAAGAGCGCTCGCGGGGAGTGATTGCAGCTTCCGCCGGCAATCACGCGCAAGGTGTCGCCTATCACGCAGGCAAGCATAGCGTCCGTGCGCAGATCGTTATGCCGCTCACCACGCCGCTGATCAAGGTGTCGGCGACGAAAAGCTATGGAGCGGAAATTGTCCTGCACGGTGCGAACTACGACGAGGCGTGCGAAGAAGCCGTTCGGCGCAGCCATCAATATGGATTGACGTTCATTCATCCCTTCGATGACGAGGTCGTCATCGCGGGGCAGGGAACGATGGGTCTGGAAATCCTGCAGCAGGTTCCCGAGATCGAGGCAGTTATCGCTCCCATCGGCGGTGGTGGATTGATCTCGGGTGTGGCGTGCGCCATCAAAGAAAGCAATCCGCGCGTGCGCGTGATTGGGGTGCAACCCGCGCGCCTGCCTTCGATGAAGGTTGCCATCGCCGAGGGACATCCTGTCACTCTGAGCCCTGCGGCTACCATCGCAGACGGCATCGCGGTCCGCCGTGCGGGCGAAAAGACGCTTGCGCTGGTTCAGAAATATGTCGACGACATCGTGATGGTCGATGAAGAAGAGATTGCGAACGCCATCCTTCTTCTACTAGAGCGCGAGAAAACGCTGGCGGAAGGTGCCGGTGCGGCAGCCATTGCGGCGTTGATCAATCATAAGACGTCGCTGAACGGCAACAAAGTCGCTGTCCTCGTCTGCGGGGGCAACATCGACGTCAGCCTGCTTTCGCGCATCATGGAACGCGGCTTGGTGAAGGATGGGCGCCTGGTGAGATTGCGCGTTCACCTCCCGGACTACCCGGGTGCATTACACCGACTCACCGGAATTCTGGCGCAGCATAGAGCCAACATCGTCGAGACTTCGTACGATCGCGCCTACTACGGTGTGAATCTTGGTGACACTGCTATCGACATCACCATGGAGACGCGCGGTCCCGACCACATTACCGAACTTCTTTCCGCGCTCAGTGCCAGCGGGTACGTGCACGAGAGAATTCTCTAGTCCTTCGATCCCAAAGCTGGAGCAGAGACTGGCGCAGCAATGCTCCACGCCAGATCCCTCGGCCCGCTGGCGAAAGCGCGGGCCTTCGGGATGACGCCACGTTTTGAGTGGGTACTGAACTAGCCACTGAATGCTGAGTGCTCGTTCTGCCCCTTACACCATTCGTAACTATCATTCCCTGCACTCTGCGTTATGATGGGCTTTTCCCCGTGAAACTTCCCGCCAGAATACTGTTCTTGCTAGCGCTAGTTGCGTTGTTCTCTGCTTGCGGCCGACATCGACAGCGTGTTCTCGAAGTCGATTACGTTGCTGCTCCCCAGGTCACGCTGCGCGACCAACTGGCGCAGGTCTATAACAAGGTCGGAACCGCGAAGAATGGGGACCGGGTGGAAGTCGTCGATCGGGAAAAGCGCTTTGCCAAAGTCAGGCTTCCCAACGGTGTCGAAGGCTGGGTTGAACAACGCTATCTTGTGAATCAGCAGGTCTACGATGCATTCCAGAAGATGGCGCAGGAGTCGAAAGACCTCCCCGCGCAAGGCACTGCTGTCACGCGGAACGACACCAACTTGCACGTAGAACCCGGCCGCGACACCGACCACCTTTACCAGGTGGCGCAAGGGGCAAAGCTGACGGTCATGAAACGTGCGACGGTTGAGAAGGTGCTGCCCGGTGTCATCAAGCCCGCAGTGGCAAAAGACGCGAAGCCTCCCATGGAAGACTGGTGGCTGGTGCGCGATTCTCAGAACCACGTTGGGTGGGTACTGGGGCGGTTGATCGATATCGATGTGCCACTGGAAGTCGCACAGTACGCCGAAGGCCAGCGGATCGTTGCCTGCTTCGTGCTGAATGAGGTCAAAGACGGCGACAAGGAGGTGCCGCAATATCTCATGCTTCTTTCCGAGCCAAAGGACGGCTTACCGTTCGACTACAACCAGGCACGCGTGTTCACGTGGAATGTGAAGCGACATCGATATGAGACTGCCTATCGTGAACGACTGAGCGGTGAATTGCCGGTCACTGTCTCGCACGAGGACTTCGGCAAAGAAGGCGATCTGCCAACCTTCACGCTCAAGGGGAAGGATCTCAAGAATCCGGACCTTCCGGTCACCGAGCGCAAGTACAAGATGGATACGCCGATAGTTCGCAAAGTGACGGTAGGCTAGCCTGTAGGAATCGGTGATCGCAGGCATGATCGTGGGATCCCTTACGACGAGTTGGAGACGCTTGCAAAGCCGCTCCCGGTTCGGGATCAGGGTTGTGGTGATGCAGGATATTTCGCAGCCAATTTACCCATTATTGCGATGCGCCGACATGTGGCAATGTCGGCACAAAGTTATGAGGTTCAGTTCTGTATCCTCCCCAGAGTGGCTACGATACTGCTGATGATGGACTTCCAAATTCTTCGTTGATCCGCAGGATTGGCAGCTCCAGCCGTCGCGTTCAAGAACTCTTCTTCGGACTGCTTCGTATGCAGACGGCGACAGCCGAACAGGTGTTGTTTTAAGACGTGAGGAGCTCATGCCAACTTCTTTTCAACTGATTCTAGGAAAGAGTGTTGCTGCTCTCCTGGCAGAAACTTGAAAAAGTGCAGGGCTGAACGCAAGAGCTGTTCCGGTTGCGCATGGTCGAGATTCGCGCCGGCTAAGAAATCTGCGCAGATCATCTCCAGGCAGTAGCCGCGGGATTTGTCGCTTCCTAGCATCAACGAAGCAGTTTCGATTGCCTGCTCGATCACCGGGATTTGGCTCTTATACACCTTGAAGTATATGAGTTCGGAAGGTTCTGAATCGCCTCCCGTCAGTTCCTTCTCGACTTCATGGCGAAACTGTTCTTTGGGAAGTACCCGGGCTTTGTGCAACCAGGTTGCACAATCAAACTCCTGGCCGTTGTTTCGTCGGGCGAGTTTCGCCAGTTCCAGACCCTTGCTCCATCCCACCTGCTTCAGCTCCCGTTTCGCCTCTGGCGGAAGGTGCTCATGGATGGACATCAGGTAGTAGGCCTTCCGACGAGATTCAGGGAAGCGCCTCTCCAGGAAGTCATCAAATGATGACAATCTTTCTAACCGCCAGTACTGTCCAGCGCGTACTTCGCACAAATAGCGTCCCAGCTCAACGAAGCGCGTGTCTTTCTCTGCTTCCTGGCGCTTCTCCCAGGCGAGAATTTCATCGATCTTCGACAGCACGAAGAGCGCCCGTTTTTCATTCAGCTTCGGCGTCATAGGCGGTGTACTAGTACGCAAGCTCGTCAAACACACCAAAGTTCTGGGCTCCCGGACGGCGGATCAGGCCGGCCTCGATTAACTGCGGTTTATGCAGGCAGAGCCCAACGAAAGGACACGTGCTGCACGGGTTCTGTGGAAAACGGATGCCGCTGTGAGGTAGAAACTGGGCGGATTCAATCTGCCGAACTGTATCGTGGACCAGGGCGCTGAACTCGCGACGTTGCTCATCAGTGATCGTGGTGCGAAGGTACTGGATTTCGACCGTTCGTTTACGCACGAACACGATTTGGGCTACTTCCGAGATTCCTGTGATCCACGAGTAGCACAGCAGCTGAGGGTCGAGACCCAATAGTCCGTCGGGGTGCTCGGCATAGCGGCTTGAAGTCGTTTTCCACTCGAGCAAACATCCGGTGCCGTCGAGCTTGCCGATTGCGTCCACATACGCCACGAACTCGTTTCCGTCCCCGATCGGCCGCACAAACTTGATCTGCAGGTTCTTTCGCGGCTGCCGTACACGCACACGGTCTTCCTGACAGAACCGTTCGAGAAGCTGGATGCCTTGCTGGAGCATGCTGTCCCAGCTGTCGCGCTCGGAGTAATGGAGCGGCTGTGCTTTATAGGCAGCCCATTCGCGGTAGAGAGTGACAGCAGCGTCTTCCTTGCGGAAATAGGCAGCAAGAGCTTGCTCGAAGGCCCGCCCAAAGAGCATGGCGGCCCGGGTGTCCTTCTCTTTCCAGCCATCGAGATAGCGATGCCGGTAACGACGCGGGCAGGTCAGGTAATGGCTCAGTTGGGTGAAGCTGTAGATCATGACGCCACCTGCGTTGGGTCGTCCAGCCCCGCAGTTCCGATTGCTAATTCGGACCAGCGGTCCTTGGGTGCAAACGCATCTAGGTTGAGCAGGGAAGTGCCGTTCACGACGGCATGACTGATCTTGACTACGCCCGAGAGCCCGACGAGGTTCTTGTCGTCAATCTCGTCCCGTCCTAGTAGCTCCGGGTCATAGCTAAAATCGCGCAGAAACCAATTGAGCTTCCACAGAGCTTTGGCAGTGGCGTAAAGTCGGGCGCTGAACCGCTGGCCTCGCATGTCCATCGGTTCGAGCACAACAAATAAGCAGGAGTAATACGGCTTCTGAGCGTGCCAACGATGTTGGGCGCGCTCAACTCGAACAAGAAAAACGCCATTCGGAATGCCCTGATCGGGTGCCGCATCAGCTGTGCTGAGTCCTGCTATGTGGCGTCTCATGCTGCACCTGCCTGAGGGCGGACATAGCTGTTCAGCTGGCAAAGCAGGGCATTGCGGTCCTTTTCCGCCCAATCGGCAATGTGAACAACAAACGCTTCAATTTGCTCCCGCGTAGCCTCCCGAAGAGTCTTTGTCCCACAGAAGTCTGCGACGTAGGCTTTGACCAGCTCACCATCCAGCTCGTGTTTACGAATGATTTGGCAGAGTCGATCGCGCAGCCGCGCGCCATTCCCATTGTTATTGTCCTTCTCGACGTTCTCCGGTGGGAGTTTGCGAAGGTCTCGCTGCGGCGTCTGGTCACATCGTTGAGCTCCGAGCTCTTCTAACGAGCAGATGCCAATGCCGTAGGCTTTTCGGAGTGCTCGATTTACTGCCCGGGTCTCAGCCACTCTCATTTCTGCACCATGAACCAACGGAGAAACGTTGGATGGGTCTGCATCGCCATGTCCGACGAAGCCGCGAGAGCTCGCCGACGTGAATACCATAGCCTTGGCGCACCATCGTGCTGCTTGCGGATCGCACAGGTCCGTGAGGAGTTCCACATGAATTCCTCGACACTTCCGGTGTTGAGCGATTCTGAGCAGGCCCACGTGCGTGACATACCATCTCTCATTGATCGGCACAACCTCACCACACAGGACTGAAAGCCCATGTCGGTGTGTAATATCTCCCAGCACTCTCAGAGTTCTCGCCGACAAAGCTGGCCATAATTTCTTCGCGAGACGCATGTTAGCGGCAAAAAGCGATTTGTGGTTCACCGGGTGTCCTTTTAATGAGGTGGTACGGCCCAGGCTAGTTAATACCCAAATCCGGGAAATATACTCATATTGTAGATTGGTTTGTTCCACCAGGAATATTCCAACGGGAATATTCTAATAGGAATATTCCAGAAATGTCAACTAGGGATGGCACGAGTCGCCGCGTCGGTAGATTTACGGGAGATCGGAAAGCGCATTCGCGCCCTCCGCGGTAATCTGCGCCAGGAAGAGCTTGCGAATGAGCTCGGAATCAGTCAGGGACAATTATCGAAAATTGAGCGGGGTATGATTGCCCCGACATTGGACGTACTCGCACGTTTGGGCGCTAGATTTGCGAGAAGCATCGACTGGATTGTTTGTGGTCGTATCTACCACAGGTAACCTCGTGCAATTTGGCGCGATTCTTTCAAGAGAGCAGGGAGGATCTGTCCTCATTTCGGAGTCGCAAATAAGTAAAAGGAGCAAAAATGACAAGCAGCACTTCAGCGGCTAAGTCCGGAGCGAGCCGCACCAATGGCGGTAAATCCGCCGGGCCGAAAACAGCCCGGGGAAAACAGCGAGCTGCTCAAAACTCAGTCAAGGATGGGATTTTTTCACGTGGAATCGTAATCCCTACACTCGACGAAAAAGAAGCAGATTTCAACAAAATCAAAGCAGAATTTTGGAAGACGCTCCACCCGGTCGGTTCTCTGGAGGAGACTTTAGTGATTGATTTTGTCGAGAACTGGTGGCGCCGAGAGCGGATCCGGCGGGCAGAACACCTGGAGCTGAGCGCCCGTCTCGGCATTGCAAACATTAGTGACAAAGTAGCTCGAGCAGGTAAGATTCAGAAGCTTAAGGGTGAGTTCTTGCTCTTATGCGAATCTCTCACTCAAGATACCGCTCTAGACGCTCGCACGCGTACGCAACTGATTGAAAAATTGGAGAACCTTCGGCTGGAACTGGCCTCATCGAGTGACGGAGTTTTGTTCCTCAGGCGTCAAGTGCGGAATCTTCAAAGCTCTGTAGACAGGGGTTTGGCACTCAACGAAAAGCAAATTGTAACTTTGCGCGCGTGTTGTGGTTTGGCAAGCGAAGTGACGCTCGCCGTGCTTGAAATAAATTCAGGTCTAAATCAAAGCACAAAAAGCGCATCACCGGACTCAACAGGTGCGCTGCAGTTTGAGAGATTGACCGAGAAGGAGAAAGAAGTGCTTCGCATCGCTGCGGCCCTTAAATACGAATCTGGGAAGCTGAAAGCGGAGCGGGGGCAGAATCTAGTGCCCGTGGAATCACCTTCACTGACCGTAAAGGATTTACCTGAACCGCAACAATCTGCGGATGGGACCTTAAAAGAGCAGGCGAGGGAGGAGGGTCGCGGAGAAACTCTGAAGTCGTTGTCAGAGGTGCTTTCGATTGCAATCAGCCAATTGGAATCTCGGGGCAGAGAGGCCGCCCTGCTTGAGAGGGCTGACCAGATTACGCGGATGGCTACGGCAATCGTGGAACCGGACATCGCGGACCGGTTTTCTCGAGCTGAAACGACCGCCGAGCGTCGCATGTATCGTGCGTTGGCTGCTCTGTATGCATCCCGAGAATACGATCGGTCAACGCCGCTTTTGGAGGCACCAAACGCTATACGGCAAAGGCCGGAGACCACTTCCAGGGGCAAGTATTTCAAAACGAACCTGAGCGGCGGGTTTTCAAAATATTAGAAATATGATTAGCATCGTATTCGCCCCCCCTGAGCCTGCTTCGTTCAAGCTGGTTTCATTTAGACCCCAAACCAGGGCTAGAGAGGGATGACACCACTGGCAGAAACGTTTAATTAGAAAAGTGATCCATGAGTTACTGCCGATTGTCAGGTTCAGGCTTTGCGACGGAGGCGTAATATCCTTTACGGGCAAAGACCCTCAGTCGATGTCCGTCCCGCTGGGCGGCGACGTTGATTGAGCGGTAGCGGCCGTCAGATTCAAAGCCAGCGGGTTTATACGTCAGGAGGTACCGTCCGCGAATAACCGTCTGTTAAGCTCCCGCCCTCCGCTTTTGCGAACTCGTCACGAGCCAATTGATACTGATTCTGATCGAGATAAGCGGTTCCGAGAGAGTTACGCGCGGCGACGAAATCTGGGTAAATCCGGATTGCATTTGACAGGTGCTGAACCGCAGCCTGCAAATCTTTGCGCTGAAGTAGCTGATACCCTTTTTCGTATTCCTTTTTTGCTTTCCCCGGAGCCTTCAAATCGAACCTCGAGACAGATCCGCTTGGGCTCTGGAGCGGCGTGCGATCGGCGTTGCGGCTATTGATCAGGAATATATCAAAGCTTATCTGAGTCGCCTGAATCTGATCCAGCCCCATGCCTCCGCCAAATTTGCCTCCTGGGGTGGTTGGCATGCTCAGCACTTGCGCCAGGCCAGCGCAGGACATTATGAAAAAGACTGAGAATCGTAGCGTACGCAGGTACAACATTTGCTTTCCCTTTTGCTGATGCAATATAGGCCCAGTACGCGCCCATTTAAACGCAGATATCATGGAGATCGTTCACGGTCCACCATTGTACCCGACTCAGCAGAAACAGCATGAATACTGGCGTTTTCAAGAAAATACAGCTGGCAGTCTAGCTGTAGAAATCTGCGATCTCGGCAACCACTCGTGCAATTTCTTCCTGTGTCAGTTCCGGGAACATAGGTAGGGCCAATACCTCATTCGGCGCCTTCTCGGTCTCCGGCAAATCTCCTCTTTTATATCCCAGGTAAGCGAACACGGGCTGCAGATGCAGCGGAAGCGGGTAGTAGACTTCGCTTGCGATCCCGCGAGATTTCAGGAAGGCACGAAGTTCGTCGCGCCGCTCAGCTCGAATGACATATTGATGGAAGATATGGAACGCGTAGGGCGAGGTGTGGAGGAGTTGGAGAGGAAAGCCGGAGCGATTGGCCCGATCCGCCGAGCCAGCGTTTTCTTCTGGAGAGAAACCTTCAGCGACCAGGCCTGCTTTTTTGAGAAGCAGACTGTAAGTTTCCGCATGATTTCGTCGCCGATCGTTCCAGCGATTAATATGTTTTAGTTTCACCCGCAACACGGCGGCCTGGATCGCGTCCATACGTGCATTCCATCCAAACTCGGTGTGCAGATAGCGCTCGGGACTTCCGTGGTTGCGAAGGCGGCGCATGTGATCGGCCAAGGCCGGGTCGTTGGTTGTGACCATACCGGCATCGCCGTACGCGCTCAGATTCTTCGTGGGATAAAAACTGAAAGCAGCGGCGACGCCCATGGAACCTGCAGGGTTGCCGTTACATTTCGCGCCGATGGCTTGGGCAGCATCCTCGATCAGGACTATGTCGTGTTCCGATGCGATTCGCTGGAAGGCGGTCATGTCGGCACATTGGCCATATAGATGGACGGGAAGAATGGCCTTGATCCGGCCGGCAACTTGGCTTTGCCCCCTTTCTCTACGGTCATTCTGAGCGAAGCGCATCGATCCGACCACGGATTGATTATTCGAGTCGAGGAACCCGCTGGTTTTTTTGAGGAAGTCTCGGACATTTGCCGGATCCAAGTTCATCGTTTCCGGCTCGATATCCACGAAAACGGGTTCCGCGCCAGCCCGAACGATCGAGCTCGCAGAGGCAAAAAAACTAAAAGGAGTGGTGATGACGCGGTCGCCTGGGCCAACTCCAGCAGCCGCCAGCGCCAGCCAAAGGGCATCAGTTCCCGAGGCGCAGCCGACCGCGTGCTTCGCGCCAACGAATTGCGCCAGTTCTTGCTCGAACGCCTCAACTTCCGGTCCTAGCACGAACTGCTGCGAGGCGCAGACGCGGCCGATGGCGGCTCGGACCTCCCCCTCGATATCAACATATTGCCGCTTCAGATCGAGCGTAGGGATGTCTGCCACAGCAGATGGCTGGAGTTTTGGCATTGAAAATCAGGATTTTACAACAAGTATTTGAGATCGCCAGGTTCTGTAACGACGCAACTTGAACGTCAACTCCTACATTTTTTCATATACCTCATTTGTATCGAAATCCAGAATACCGTATGCAAAAGGCTTGACTAATGTGCAGAGTTGCTCGTAAGCTACTGCACCGTATAGCCTGACACACCTTCAGAGTCTATGGAATTAGAGTTGCACTTTGGTAACTCAGCTTTTTGTGTTTCTACCAATTCTCAGGTAGTCAGAGGCAAGATTTCTCAGGTTAAAGGTCAGGAGATACCGCACATGCGGGAGGATTCGATGAACTCTTTTCGAAAGCTAATATTTGCCGTCCGTCTTGTGGCCCTACTGCTGTTTGCCATTAGCGCGTTCGCCCAGGAAACCACCGCCGGTTTACAAGGAACGGTTAAAGATCCATCCGGCGCACTAGTCGCAAATGCCCAAGTTACCGTCACTGGAACAACGTTGATCGGCGACAAATCCGTCAAAACAGATTCGGCAGGCTATTATCGCTTCGCGAACCTTCCTCCGGGCTCATATACGGTGACTGTTAAAGCTGAAGGCTTCGCAACCACGAAAAGAGAAGGTTTGGCGCTGGAAACTGGACGTCTTCCAACCGTGGATTTCGCGCTGCAAGTTGGTAAGACTGAAAGCGTGGTCGAGGTCAGCGGCGAAGCTCCCTTGGTGGATGTAACGACCAACACCAGCCAAACCAACGTGAATGAGGACATGATTGCCAACGCTCCTCACGGCCTTTCGTTTCAATCCATGATTCAGTTTGCGCCGATGGCTCGCAACGAACCTCTGGCAGGAAGCCAGCTCATCGTAGGAGGTACGGGAGGAGGCGCTTTGCCTGGCAGCAGCGGTAATGGAAATGCAGTGGGTTATTCGATCGGCGGAGCAGCGGATTCCGAGAGTTCCTATCTCATTGAAGGCCAGGATACTGAGAACATTTCCGGTGGAGCGTCTGCTGCAAACGTTCCGTTCGAGTTCATCCAAGAAGTTCAGATCAAGACTTCTGGTATCGAGGCCGAGCATGGAGGCGCTCTGGGCGGCGTTGTCAACGTTGTTATGAAGAAGGGCGGAAATGGGTTCCATGGCAGCGGATTTGTTACCTACGCCAATAACTCGATGAATGGCTCCCCTAATAATGAACTACGTTACGATCCGTTGGGTAACCTGCTTCCGGATGGCGAAGACGCAGCTCAGAGTTACACCCGCAGGAAGGACGACTTTCACCAGTGGCAGCCCGGGTTCACTCTTGGTGGGCCGATCAAGAAGGATCGGTTGTGGTTCTTCGTGGGTTTCGGGCCGCTTCTCAACTCAACCGCTAGAACTGTGAACTTCAATCCGTCGGTCTGTACTACGGATCCGGCAGCGGCCCCGCTGTGTATCAACACTGCGGTCGGCACAAAGACGTTCAAGCAGGAAGACAGGTTTTACTACACAACCGCGCGTCTTGACGCGACTCTGTCACAAAAGGTTCGCGTGTTCGGTTCGTGGCTCTATCAGTTTGAGCGCCTTCAGGGGAATTCCCTTCCGGTCCGGGATCCCAAACCTGGCCAGAATTTGATAAATGAGTCAATTACCGTTCTTGATCCTCTGGCCCAGTTCTCGCACGCATACGGATATTCCCAGCCCAATGCGACTTACAACTTCGGTGCAGACATAACTTTGACCCCGAAAATTGTCGCAACCACCCGCTTCGGCTACTTCTTTACGAACTACCATGACTTTGGTTGGCCGACATCTGCCCCTAATTTGTTGTGGGAGACAAGCGGCGCGGGCACAACTGATAACGCAGGTAACTCGCTTAACGGAACAGCGTTGGCGCAATCCGCAGGATTTGCCACCGCGCCGTATGACCAGAGCTACACTCTGTACAACGCGAGTAAGCACTATCAGTTCGACCAGGACGTCGCGTTCTTTAAGAGCGGCTGGGGAGGTACCCATAACTTCAAGTTCGGTTACCAACTGAACCATCTGTCGAACTTGATCAATCAGAACGGCAACGTGCCACTGGTCGAGTTCTTCCCTGGCTCAGGCCAGAGTTACCAGCCGTCCACAACTTTTGGGGGAACCAACTGCGGTGCGCTCATTGCGCAATGGGGGAACTGCGCCGGCCAGTATGGGTATGTGACGATCACCGACTTTGCCACGATTCTGCCGAAACCTGCAGTTGATTGGAACCACGCCTTGTTCGCGCAGGATGCATGGACCATAGGCCGAGGTCTGACTCTCAATTTGGGTCTCCGCATCGAGAAGGAGAGCTTACCGGTTCCGAGTGGACTGCAGCAAGCCGGCGTAGTACCGCCCGCATCGATCAACTTCCCGTGGAGTGACAAGATTGAGCCACGCCTCGGGTTTGCTTGGGGTCCGGCAAACGGGAAAATGAAAATCTTCGGGAGCTATGGCGTTATTAACGACGTCATGAAACTTCTGTTAGCGCAGACATCTTGGGGCGCGCAGGCATTCGAGAATTGCACGTATCCGCTCGGACCGGATTCGAGCAATTCCTTCAGCTTCGCGGATATTACCTCAACCTTCGTGAACAACCGGGCTTGCCCGAACGGTCCTCCCACTCAAGATGCGAACTTCACCGGCGGCGGCGTTCCAGCTTCATTAACGGATACTGCAACTGGTGTTTCGCTGATCGAGAACGTCAACCTGCGTCCTTGGGAACCTGTTGCTAAAGGAGTAAAACCATATCGGCAGCACGAATTCGTGTTCGGGGTCGATTACCAGATCGCGAAAGACTGGGCTTTCGAAGCGCGTTACGATCGTCGCCGTTTGGATCACGTGATTGAGGATGCTTCCCTGGCTGATCCGACCAACTTCGAGATGTACACCATCGTCAACCCGGGTGAAGGCGTAAATTCTACAATCGATGGGTACGCCAACTATCTAGGTTCGCTTGGGTCGGCGTATGGCATTCCGAACTTTTTCTTCGACCCGGCTGCATTTGGAACATGTCCCAGCTGCCCACACCTGCCAAAGGCAGTTCGCAACTACGACGGCGTGGAGTTGCGTTTGACGAAAGCTAGTAGCCACGGATGGGCGGGTATGTTCAGTTATACGTACAGCAGCCTGTGGGGCAACTACACCGGTCTGACGACCACCGACCAAGTGGACGGTGGTATTGTTGGACGCAACTCGCCCGACACCACCCGCGCTTTCGATCAGCCCTTCTACTACTTCGGCGCGAACGGCAAATCGAACAGCGGGCCTCTGCCTACGGACCGTCCGAACACCTTCAAAGGCAATTTGTATTATGAACTGCCGTGGAAAGGTGGAAGGACGACCTTTGGTTTATTCCAGTCTGCGTATCAGGGAACTCCGCTGAGCGCGTATGCAGATTTTGGCTTGGCCTGCTGCAACGAGCCAATCGAGTCTCTATATCCATTCGGTCGGGGCAAGATGGCGCCGATCGCGGTGGACTCATCCGGAAACGTGACGGTGGGTACGCCCTACACCGCTAGAACGCCTTGGTTCACGCAAACCGATTTCAATCTCGGGCACTCCATCAAGGTCAACAAGAACAATGAGCACCAGATACTCACGTTCCAAGCGACTGTCATCAACCTGCTTAATCAACACAGCGTCGTTTCGGAGTGGACGGGTTTCAGCTCCATCTACAATTCGAGTTCATTGTTCCCATTACAGATTTTCCTAGATGGCGCTGGTTTCTATCAGGAAACAATGACTGGCTATAACGTCCAAAGCTTGATTAATTCGCAAGCGGCGGGAACGTGCGAAGCTTGCGGACTCTTCGGATCGCCACTTCCGCTCATTAAGAACTCCCAATTCGGCCAGCCAAATATCTGGCAGCTTTCGCGCAACATTCGGTTGGGAGTAACGTTCAGCTTCTAACCTTCAGTTGCTTTGATTCTTAGGGAGCCGGGTGTCCGGCTCCCTTTTCTTTGTATCCGCCTGTACAGAACTGAATTTCGACCTCTCAAAACACACCTTTTGCTGTTTGACACCGCCTCCTTCCCGCCGATAAAATCACTAGTTCCAGAGAGTCCTCTCTCGGCCGGCCGGATACCTAGCAGAACCAGCAGAAAATATGGATGAGACGCTCAGACAAATAGGGGGATTACTGCTCGGAGCCGTCCCGACAGTGATTTTCTTTTTGCTTCTGTTTGGGCTCTATACAGTGCTTGTCCACAAGCCTCTGACGCGCGTGCTGGCCGAGCGCCGTGCGCGGACGCAAGGCGCCATCGAGAAGGCCCGCGCGGACGTCGCCGCAGCTGAGGCACGAACCTCCGAATACGAACAGAAATTGCGGGATGCGCGTGTGGCGCTGTTCAAGGCGCAGGAAGCACGGCGCGCGAAGGCATCGCAACTGCGCGCACAAGCCGTTGCCGATGCGCGTTACAAGGCTCAGACGCAGATCGAGGCGGCGCGTGCGGAGATCGAACAGGACAAAGCGGCTGCCAAGCAAAATCTCGAGGCGGAAGCTGGCCGCCTCGCCACCGAAATTATTCGTACAGTGCTCGAACCGGCCATGTCGCAGGCTCCGGCAGGTGGACGATGAGGAGTTCTGCTCTCCATCTGAAAATCTTGGTGTTGTTCTTTGCTGCGTGCTTTTGCTTGGGCCGGCTTGCCCTCGCTCAGGACTCGAGTCCTTCCAGCCAGCGCTCTGAGCAAACGGCTAAATCGGATCTAAAGGCCGAAGAAACCGGCAGCGCCGATGAGACTGCGCAGTTCAGGCACTCCGGTTCGGTGCACCTGCTTTCTCGGCTGACGGGATTGAGCGAAGATCACGCCTACTGGCTGGCGATACTCATCAATTTTGGGATCGTCGTTGCCGTGATTGTCTGGGCTTCGAAGAAGCATTTGCCTGCGGTGTTCCGCAACCGGACGTCTTCGATTCAGAAGTCCATCGAGGAAGCGCGACGGGCCAGTGAAGACGCGAACCGGAGGTTGTCGGATATCGAGTCTCGCCTCGGTCGTCTTAGCGACGAGATCGCGCAGATGCGATTGACCTCGGAGAAAGAGGCCGCGGCCGAGGAGGAACGGATCCAGAAATCCGCCGAGGAAGACGCAAAACGCATTGTGGAATCGGCGGGGCAGGAGATCGCCGCCGCAGCTAAGGCTGCGCGCCGTGAATTGACTTCGTACGCGGCGGATCTTGCGGTAACGCTAGCCACGAAACAGATTCATGTCGATGCGCCGACCGATCAGGCGCTTGTGCGCCGGTTCGCGAGCCAGCTTACGAATGGTGGAGGAAAAAAGGCGTAAATGGCCACCGTCGTCAATACCTATGCGCGGGCTTTCGCCGACGTCGTCATCGGCAGCCGTCTGGACGTGGCTCGCACCTTGGCCGAGGCGCAGCAGATCGCAGCGCTGGCGGATCAGAGCAAAGAACTGCGCGAGGTTTGGGACACTCCATCGATCGCTGCGGAGCAAAAGCGTGCAGTACTGGACGCAATTGTCCAGCGCGCCGGTCTCTCGCGTCCGGTGCGGAATTTCGTTGCGGTGCTGATCGACAAAGGGCGCACGCGATTTTTGTCAGAGATCGTGAAGCAGTTTGCGCACGATCTGAATGACCGCCTCGGGATCGCAGAGGCGGAAGTCACGACCGCGCGCGAGTTGTCAGCGCAAGAGCGCGCTGAACTCGAAGCTGATTTGTCGCGAGTCACCGGCAAGACAGTCCGCGCGAAGTATGAGCAGAATCCGGCGCTCCTCGGCGGGGCGATTGCGCGCGTTGGCAGTACGGTTTACGACGGCTCGGTAAAGGGGCAGTTGGAGAGGATTAGGCAGCAGTTGGTGAGTTCGTAGCACTCAGCAGTCAGCACTCAGCATTCAGTCAGAAAAGATTGTTGAAAATTGTTCGAAGCCAGCTTGGCTGAATGCTGTTTGCTGAGTGCTGATCGCCCGTAGCAAGGAGCTAATAGCTAAAAGCTGGTTTTCTATGGCCACAATCAAAGCAGACGAAATTACGCAATTAATCCGGCAGCAGATCGAGAATTACGAAACCAAGATCGCTGTCGATGAAGTCGGCACGGTCATCACGCTCGGCGACGGCATTGCGCGCGTGCATGGACTGGAGAAGGTCATGGCCGGCGAGCTGCTCGAGTTCCCGCACGACGTTGCGGGCATCGCCATGAACCTGGAAGAAGACCAGGTGG
>JAICSO010000066.1 GCA_025936825.1 Terriglobales bacterium | reverse complement strand
TTCTTGTGCTTACTGGTTGCGGCCTGTCCGCCCTTCTTGCCGACACACCGAGGACAGATCATTCTGGTGAGAGGGTGCAACTGGCAATACGTCTCCTTGGCCACGGCATATTTTTATCTCAAAATGTCCTCTCCGAAGCCACCAGCTGGCTTTGTCCTTCCTCGGCCGCCCTGTCTGCCTCAGTGAGATTTAGATTCATCCCAACGACAGGTAATCGGAAATCGGGATGAGGCAGCTGGCGACGATATGCAGTCGTTCCAAAGCTCTCGCTGCTGCAGACTGACATTGCGCCGTCAACCTCGTCAGACTTGCTGCCTGACAGCTTTCGTTCAACAGCAGTGCGCCAACCTGTGCTTCAACCTCGAGACAGTAACGAACAAAGAGCCACAAGCTGTTTCAGTCGCTTTAAGAATATCGGGCGGCAAAATATTGCGATCACGTACCGTTGCATCGTCAGAGCGTGATTCTGGAAGCAAAAACAGAGAGCGGCTTAGACATCTGTCGAGCGACGCTGGACGGCTGGATCCTCAAAGTGGGCAATCGCTGGTTGCGGCGATGAGGCGAAAGCTAATGATTGGAGCTTGCACCCGTTTCCCTCTCCCGCATCAATTCCACTGCTGCGGCTGTTGGCATGACCTTTACGGCGGCTGAAGTTGCTTGCGGACTGCGGAACGAGACCTCGTTTCCCGAAAGGTGTGACTCGCGACTCGGATCTGTGCGACTGTCAGGCAAAAACACGAGCCGGCCATTTATCGCGTCCGCATGAATGTGAACGGTGTCCGGATTGCCTGAAATCAGGGTGCTCCCTAGAGCCGCCTTCAACGAGCCCGCTTCAGCAGCGCGCAGTTGCAGAGATCGCACCTTATTCGGATCCGTTTTGTACGAATACGCAACCTGTTCGCAATGCGGATTGCAAAGCGAGCTCTCCTGGTCCAAATTCTTGGTTTGAACGCCTCCCTCTGCACCCGTATGTCCGGCGCCTGGACGTGACGCGCGAGACGTACAGGCAGTAAGGCAGAGCGCTGTCACGATCGTTAACAGATGAAAATCAATGGCTTTCATGGGGAAGCCTCCGCAGCAAGATGTATGCAATCAGGCTCTAGTCTGGGTTGAAGTACGTGGTTGTTGACTCGCGCGAGAAAATCCTGCCAAGCTTTTCCCGCCTCCGCAGCACGGCCTTGCTTCGCGTAGATCTTCGCGAGAACACAATATGGATCGGCGGCAGTTGATTGCGCATTCGAGCTTTGCTTGGCGTCGGCTTCGGCCTGCTGATAGAGACCAATCCGGTATTCGGCCAACGATCGATTTCGATACAGCGCTGCCGTGATTTCCTGCCCTTCGTTGACCTGCAACTTTAGGGCGTCATCGGCAACCTGCAGAGCACCTGATGAGTCGTTCCCCATCAGCAACAGCCGCGATAAGTTGCTGTACGCCCTGATGTGATTGGGTTCGATCACGATGGTGCGACGATACTCAGCCGCCGCTTTGTCGTACTCATAAGCATTCTCGTAGAGAGCACCGAGATTGAAGTGGGCCCGCACGTTGCCGGGGTTCAGATTTATCGCTCTGGCATCGTTCACACGTGCAGCATCGGGACTTGATGACTGCTGCCGGAAAGCGATGTCGCTGTAGTAATCAGCCAGCCGGCTAGGCAGAAACTTCCAAGCGCAAAAGACGACGATGAACAAAGCAAGAGTCGCCGATAATTTCATCGCGGGCCTGTAATGACCAGCAATGCCTAACGACGACAAAGCGCTTTCCAATCCTTGACGCCCAGTCTTGGTGAACGTGCTGGTAGCGCCAACCGCAAACAAACCCTGAACCGCTATTGATAATAGGCCGATTTCATCCGGGCCCGAGTTTAGCAACCGCCTGGTGAAATCTGTCAGTATGCTGATGCTGATTGTTAACAAGAAGAGAGCGCCAATGGTCCACGCGGGGTTCGGATCGGGAGGATACCACCACCAATTCGTCTTCGGCGGGTCTAGAAGAGATCGAAGGTTATCGAATTCAGAATCATCCAATTTCAGCAATTTTCTGGTTCGCTGGAGTCTCTGATCCAGAGCGGCCAGGGTGGTTACCAGGGCTGGAGCGACACTCGTGGGTGTTCGGAACAGGCTAGCGAGGCGGTCCCGAACCATGAGCAAATCCCGGTAGATTTCGTTGCTGCTTGCTCTTTCCTCGGCAAGCTTGTCCAGTAACGACGCATACTGATCGATGGCTAGCTCTAATTTCGAAGTACCCGCGGAGGAGCTTACAGCCATAAATCTACCTTGATTGTGCAAAGGCTACGTCGATTTTCGGCGTCCGTCAATGGGACAGAAGACAACTATCGTTGTCAGGCATGAAAAACATACTGCACGACTTGTAGTGATCCCGGGCGCTTGAAGAATCCATCACGGTCTGAAGCCCTTCACGAAGAACAAACAAAATCATATAAAGGTTCAATGTGTGCAAAGAGGAGATGTAAAAGGGGGTGCCGCGTGAGGTTAACACTGCTTTGACGAGGAGTGGACCTGCCAATCGCCGGATGGATAACCGTTTCGAACGCAAGCCCCTGGTCTTGTTCCGAAAATGGAACAGAAAAGACTGGCAACGGATCGCAACTGGATAACCTGGATGAGTATCTTAGTCCCACTGCTGGGCTACGTAGTCTCAACATTTGAAGGATTTGCGATCCAAGCTATAAGCATGTAGTGAAGTGGCCCCACCAGTTATGTTCTGAAAAGCGAAATTGTGTGGAATGTCCAGCAGCGCCCACTTCGAATGTGATTGACTCTCGCGATAATCCATTAGGCCAGAGTTACAAACATCGGGGTGGCGTTTTTCAGTCTCCTTTCTAAGGAATCATCTCTAAAGGGATCATCGGGACGGGTGACTCTCGGCAGGAAACCAAATCTATTACTTTCGACGGTCATCAGTGTCTCAGCGGTACGGATGCTTCCTCGCGCGATTTGAGTGAATCACAGGGTTCGCTTGGTCGCGATCGGGCATTACTTCACACGCTCCCAGCCACTGAAGAGAGGAAAAGCCATGACTCAAGAAAACCAAGACTTGCAACACTACGAGATACAACAGACGGCGGCTGCGATTGAGAAGCTTGCGGCCAATCCGAAAGCTTTCAGCCAGGCATACGAGTCCTTCATTGCCGGTGACGCCACCGGGTTCGGCGCGGCGCTCAGTCAGGTTGGAATCAGCGACCAGTGTCATTGGGTGTGCCGGTTCTTTTGCCAGAAGCGCTGCGCCGGAGTTTGCCGGAAGTTTTGTCCGAATGTGGCCAAGAATGAGGTGAATGCCGAGGAGATCCTGGCATTCGCAAAGGCCGTCGGACCCTTACTGCGCGACCCGGCGTTCACGAAAAGACTGTGCGAGATTTTACGGAGTGGCAATGTTGAGGCGTGGGCCCACGAAATCGAAGGAAACAAACTGCAGCCGTACTGTTACCAGCTGTGCATCATCTTGTGTTTAGAGTGCTGCCGCGAGCAGTGCCACAAAGTCTGCCCGCCCAATCCGCTAATCACGAGAGTGGCGAACATTCCGATTGCGCGGATCGATGCCCAAGGTTACGGGCATGGGCCGGACGCCTTGCTCACGGGGGCAGTCCCGCCCGATACCCCCTCTGCCGGTGTTGGCGACCACCCTTTTGGCGGCGCCGTGGAACTTTGGGGCATCTTTAACTTCCCCACGGCGACTGAGTACCTAGTGGAGGTCTCTTCGGCACCAGGTGGACCCTACAGCCCCATACTCGTGGCGCCACAATGGGGGTACGATTCGATCGACCCTTCTACCGGGCTGCAGAACCAGCCACCGCCACCCGTGCCCCCCGACCCGATACAAACGCTCGGGACGTTCGAGTATTTCCGAAGCCGCAGCCAATCGGGAGGCGGTGATCCGGGTTGGTTCCAGATCAATCAGATTCAAGACTCGGATGGGGGCCGACTTACTTCGGGCGAGAAGGTGCTGCTCACCTGGCCGACTTCCGCGCCCGATGGCGTTTATTATCTGCGGCTGCGCGTCAGGGATGGGGCCATGAACACACGCGTCAGTTCACCGCAAGTGGTACGGCTCGACAACACGGGGCCATTCCCTCTGCCGCGTCCGGTCATCACGCTGCAATTGCAAAATCCGGATGGTACCCTCGCACCATTGAAATGTGGGAAAGTACGCAAGGGCGGCGGACTCATACTGGTCACAGTGCAGGCCTACGATCCCAACATGAGCGCGATAGGCGTTACCGCGCGGGGCAATTCGGGTCTTTCCGTTCCGGTGGTCAGTACTACTGCTGTCCCGCTATCGAAGACCTACAACGGAAATGTGCTGGACCAGGGATACGTTGTACCTACCAGTTTCTTGTGGGATCCGTGGAGCGATCCTAACATCGTTCCGTGTTGCTACCTGGTCTATGTTGAGATATCGGACCGCACAATCATCAACGGCTATTGGAGCGGCGGCCACGCCAACGCCGGATGGGAAGCTATTGAAATCGCGGTTTGATTTCTCTGTGTTCCCCGGACGCTTGTTATTCCGCCTGCTATTCGGGGGGAACGAGCTGAGCGATGGGAGAGGCGACACTTGCCCCCGCGACACCCGCATCCATGGGCCATCGCGGCAGTTTCGGTCTTCGTTGCCGAGGCGGCATCATGAGCATTATCCTGACGCGTTGACACGTCCGTCAGAACCGCAAAAGTCGCAAGAGCCAATGGGGTACACGCCGTGGCTACGCTTTTACGAAAAGCGGACAAGCTGCTGATTTTTTGTAGCACCCGCGCGCTAAGCGCACAATGTGGCGCAATTGTTTTGATGCGGAGCCGAGTCCTGCCACTCGATCGTGCTGGCGAACTCATGGCGATGCTTTGAAAATCCTGCTCCAAGCCAATGCTTGGACGAGATACGCGATCAGCGGCCATTCCCTGGGAGCATTCCGTTTGCGAAAACAGTGCTGAGGGTCCCAACTCTCGGTCACTCTAGGAGGGGCCATGGCAGACTTTGATCTATTTTCCCGACGTGATTTTATGAAAGGGGCGGGCGCGTTCAGCGCAGTCGTCCTGGCGATGTGGACGGGAGGCTGTGAAGCTTGTTTGAAGCAAATTCAGGATCGGCCGATGCGGAAGAACATTGCGAACCTTTCGGCTTCAGATCCCATTGTTCAGACCTACAAGGCAGCAGTAGCGGCAATGAAAGGGCTGAGTTCTAACGATCCGCGCAACTGGCACAACCAGGCGAATATCCATTTCAACAATTGCACCCACGGCAATTGGTTCTTCCTGCCGTGGCACCGCGGCTACCTGCTGTACTTTGAGCGGATCTGCAGACAGCTGACCGGGGACAGCAAATTTGCGCTGCCCTACTGGAACTGGACTGCGCACCCCGCGGTTCCGGATGTCTTCTGGGACACGTCGAGTCCGCTCTACGATCCCAATCGTGGGGTGACGCAAACGACGCAAGCAGATCCATCCTGGGTCGGAGCACCGGTGATCCAGAACATCCTCAGCCAAACCAACTTTGAGCTCTTTGCCAGTGGGCCACCGATTGGCGGCCAATTGCACTTCGCCACCAATACCGGGATGCTGGAAGGAAACCCGCATAACAATATCCACGGCTGGATTGACAGCAGCGATATGGGAAGCTTCATGTCCCCCCTGGACCCGGTGTTCTGGACGCACCACAACATGCTCGATTGCCTCTGGGTGGATTGGAACATCAACTTGGGCAACTCGAATACGAATGACCCGAGTTGGGTCAACCAGCAGTTCCATGACTTTTTTGATGAAAACGGGAATGCCGCCAGCATTACCGTGATTGACACGGTCCTGTATCCGATTTTTCTGTACCAGTTTGAGCCCTGCGCTCCGAACGAAATCCAGTCGAAGAAAACGAAAGCCCAGCTCCAACAATTCCTCAAACAAGGTGCGCCGTCAAAGTGGCAAGTGTCCAAGCACTTTGAACTGGCTCAGTCAGTGCGCGCGGAAGTCGGCAAGACGGCGACGGGATCGATCAAGATTGAGCCCAACGCGTTTTCCGGCGCGCTGGAATCAAGCGGCAAGACCGCGGTGGTCTTGACGCTGAGCGAGGTCGAGATTCCGGAAAAGCGCGACTTCTTCGTGCGGGTCTTTTTGGGTAAGCGAGACGTGTCGGCGCAAACGCCGATCGAGGATCCGCACTATGCCGGGAGCTTTGCGTTCTTTTCCGATGAAGCCGCGATGAAGAAGCATCAGGCAGCCGATGCTGCGGCCGGAAGACCAAAGGCCGGATTTATCGTCAACATCACTCCAACGTTGCGGAAGTTGAGTCAGGCAGGATCGCTTAGCGGAAAGGCGCTAGACGTGACACTAGTTCCAGTGCCCTACGAGCATCGGAATGCGGTCGGACAACAGGTGATTCTGGGAAAGCTGGATCTGAAGCTGGCATCCTTCTGAGTAGAAAAGCTCTGGAATGTGGCAGTAGACTGGTGCTCAGGACACCATGGTGCTGCAAAGAGCCCGGCAATGGATGACTCGCGCAATCCTGGTGAGCGCATTGGTCCCACCGCGGGGACTCGGCGCCATAGGTGCAAATGAGGAAGTACTAAGGCCCGTGGTCCTCACCAACCAGCAACCAGCAGGATCGTTTCCGGTTGCACGGGAGATTCTTGCGAGCAAGCCTCCAATCGTTTTCCTGTCCATTACGCGAGTTGTGAACCCTGAAATAACCCCGTTTGAAATCTGGGTTCACCTGTCATTTGAGAATGGGAAGAGTGCCGGCGGCCAGAAAAGAGTCCTCGTGGGAAATTTCAGCCTATATCCACCAGACAAAACTGGCGGATTCCAGTTGAACGCCGCTGATGCCTTTCGGACTCTGGCAGAGGCTGGGAAGGAACAGGGAGAAGTGCGACTCGAGCTTGAGATGCGGAGAATCCACGAGATGAAGCCGTGGACTCCAATTGAAGTTACCGTTTCGCCTCCGGTCTGGCGGAAGGGTAAACACTAAGTTTTTGGAGTTCGGAGGAAAGAGCCTACCTCCTCAAATTCCATATTTTGCTGCCAACAAGCGCCGGACAGAAGTGGACTTGTCCCAGAAACAAGCTAAGGCAGAGGCGAGTAAAACTGCAGACGCGCATCTCCCAAGACGCCTTTGTGCTTTGGCCGAATCTGACCTGCAAGGATGAGATGGCTGTCTGGCTATCGCACCACGCACCTCGCGCAAGAAGGCGATGCGGGCGCGCCACACTCCCTCACTGGTTTTCACCGGACATGAAAGCGGCAAGAACCGTGTTCTCACGCATCGACCGCACGCAGCGGGGTCTTCCCGTGAACCGCCTCCTGAGCGATGTCAGACCAGGCATTGTTGCAAGCTGCGCATCATTAGCTCTCGTGGAAGCTCAATGCCGATAAACACAAGCTTGGTCATGCGGGGTTCTCCTTGGTCCCAGGGGTTCCCCACGTCGTGGCTCATCAGCTGATGCACACCTTGAAGAACAACTTTCCGATTCTGCCCGTGCATGTTCAAAATGCCCTTGTAGCGCAGCAGTCTGGGACCGTGGCTGTTGATCATGGCGTTCATGAACTGGCCAAAGCGCGCACCATGAAATGGTCGGGCCGCGCGAAAAACGAAGCTGTTCACATCGTCGTGGCAATGGCGCTGGCCAGCGTGATCATGCGAGGTTTCAAAGGGAGGGTCATCGGGCACATTCCACTGGCCATCGAGATCAAACCCGCCTAGGTCGAATACATCCGTCAGCGCGACGTCGCCAAACGTGGCGACGAGCTGCGGAGCCCGTGGGTTCATACGCCGCAGGCGTGCAGAAAGGGCATCGATCTCCGGTGGCGTAACCAGATCGGCCTTGCTGATAAAGATCCGGTCGGCGAAGCCCACCTGCTGCCGGGCTTCCCGGCGGGTATCGAGTTGATCGATGGCGTGTTTGGCGTCGACCATCGTGACAATGGCGTCTGGGCGATAGCGGGAGGCGATTTGTTTGTTGAGAAAAAAAGTCTGTGCCACTGGTCCAGGGTCGGCCAGACCCGTGGTCTCGATAACTACCTGGTTGAAATCCAACTCACCGGCGATTCGTTTCTCGGAAAGATCCCACAGAGTAGCGCGCAGATCATCGCGAATACTGCAACAGACACAGCCATTGCTCATCAAAAGGATCTGCTCCTGACCTCCGGAGACGATAATCTCGCCATCGATGTTCTCTTCGCCAAACTCGTTTTCAATCACAGCGATCTTACGGCCGTGAGCTTCAGTGAGCAGCCGGCGCAAGAGCGTGGATTTACCTGATCCCAGAAAACCGGTGAGGACTGTAGCTGCGATGAGTTTCATTTTGCTCCCTTCCTCAACCCAGAATGACCACGGTGTAACCGCCGAACACGGCACCGGCCTGGCTAGCGCTGACCCGATACACGTGAGCCTCGCCCGGACCCGGTGGATCGTCGGTTGTGCTGAGAGCGACTTGCTGGTCGTCGCCAATTACTTGTTGCTCTGCGGCGCTCCCACTACCAGGAAATCCGCCGCCAGCGGTGGTGGGCGGAGACAAGGTGGGCACGCCGGTAGGTGCGGCCATGACCGGGAACACGCCGCGCTTGCCGGTGTGCAGTTGCAGCCAGGGGACAGAGGTGGGCGGCACGCGTTCCACGGCCACCTGGGCCGGTGCCCCGTAGAGTGGACCAACATTGATCAACAACGGCTGACTCAGGGGGGGCGGCGGCACGCCAGCACCCAACGCTCTGGGCTTGAACAGGGATTTGGATTTGGCCATGGCCATGGCGCCGGGCGCATCCACATGGATGTTGCGCTGTCCCACATGACGATTGATCGAAGCGTCGAACTTCGGTTCGCCCGGCAGGTCTGCGGGGTTGTCCCATACTCGCACCAACAAGCATTCATGGCCGCCGTTCACAAACGTTGGCGTCCAGGCCTCCGGGCACTTGACCACCGCGTGAGATTTGCCGCTGCCCTTGGCGCCCAGACTCATGAAAGTCTGGGCAATCAATTGTACTGAACCTGGACTGATCCCGAGCGCTGGATTGACCCAATAGAACTCAACCACGACTTCGTTGGCGGCGGCTTTGCCGAAGTTCCAGACATGGGCGTAGATCGTGTTGGGCTGTCCGGCAAGGGCAACTTGTCCCAGCGCGGGCGGCAGAGGCGGCGCCAGAGCGGGTGTGACTCCTGCGAGAATGAAGATGTCCGGACTCTCCCAAAATGGCGCACCAACGACGGGGCGAGCACCTAGATCCCCCGGATTAGCGCGCAGGAACAGGTATGGCAAATCCATATCTTTCCTGGGTCCAAACCAGACGCCGGGAATATTCGGAGCGTTGATATCTCCTGTGGTCAGTACGCCGCCCTGTCCCAATCGTCCCGTGCTGACTCCCGGTGGACGGGTGGGCCGACCAGGTCCCTCGCGATCGCCATGGCACTCGCGGTGGTGGTGACGGCGGTGACAGTAGCAGCGGCATTCGCGCTCGTGGCAGTGGTGACAATGGCAGTGACAGTCATGTTCGTGACAGTCGTGATCGTGCTCGCACTCGTCGTTGTTGTCGGGCCGCTCTTCGCACTCCTCCTTGTGGCCGTAGAACCAAGTGCGCTCGACGATCTTGGAGGTGGCCCGGTCCTCATCACAGCGTGCATGATGCCGGCGTTCATCGTGGCCGCGCTCACAGTCCTGACTTTGCGGCGCTCGCTCGCATTCGGACTCTCGCTTGAATTCACGATTGTGTTGGGGATCATGGCGGAGCTCCGGCGGGCGCGGAGCCGGAGGATATTTAGCGGCGTCAGCAGGTGCGGTGGGCGGGCGGGGGACTGTGGAACGCTTTTCTGTGTCGGGCGCCGCGGGGGGCTGGTGCGTCGGGTGAGGCTCGGGACGTTTCTTTTTCAAAGACATTTTGCACCTCGTACTCGGCATAATGCCCATCTCTTACCCAATTGGCGG
>JAICSO010000118.1 GCA_025936825.1 Terriglobales bacterium | reverse complement strand
TGGTGTAGAATCGGAACGAACCCCTTCCGCCAAACCTTCAGCACACGGCGGAATCTTTCCAAGTCGGGACGTGGCTCAGCCTGGTAGAGCACTCGCTTGGGGTGCGAGGGGTCGGCAGTTCAAATCTGCCCGTCCCGACCATAAATAGTGGTCTCCTTTCAGAGGATGTAAAAACCATCCTTCACTTAGAAGTGAATGCCAGAGCCCCCGTCATCACTGGCTAAAACCCAACGTGCAACCGCTCACTTGACCAGTGTCAGCCATGCCGGGCCTGTTCCCGCACTGACCGGCAGGCCGACAGGGGTCAAGGCTCCGGTGTTTGAATCGACTGCAAAGTGCGTAACGTTGTCTGAGCCCAGGTTCGCGACGTAGGCAAACCGGCCCGAACTATGCAACGTTAGCACGACGGGATTGGCGCCCGCTGAGACGGTGGAACGCGGCGTCAGCGCACCGGTAGCCAGATCGATGGCGAACACAGAGACACTGCCCGCAATCGCATCGGTCACGTACGCGAATCGGCCCTGCGAATCCAGCGTGATCGAGGTTGGTCCATCGCCGCTGGTGACCTTTGGCGTCAGCATCTTCAAGGCTCCGCTGGCCTGATCCACCGAAAAGGTCGTGATTTCATTGGAGGCGAGGCTAGCCACGTAGGCGAATTTTCCAGACGGGTGCATGCTGATCGCAGACGGACTCAAGGCAACCGGAATTGCGCCGAGCAGTCCCAGGGCTCCGGAGCTGTCGACGCGATAAACCGTTACATCGCCGGAATTGAAGTTGGCGAGATAGGCGAAATGGCCCGAGGGATGGAAACGTAGCTCGACCGGGGCCTCGTCCGTTGGAACGCTGCCCGTGAGAGGTGTAAGCGCGCCGGTACTCGGATTGATTGAGAATCCAGTGATGTTGTTGGCTCGCTGGTTCACCGCATAGAGAACATTGCCCATCGGCCCAATGACGATGAACCGTGGGCCGCTGCCCGCAGGTACAGGAGAACCCACCATCGATACGTGTCTGGTATTCGCGTCAATGGCAAATACGGAGATGTCATTGGAACCGATGTTCCCGGCATAAGCAAAGCGCCCGGAAGGCTCCAGCGCCAGAACCCTGGTATTCATGCCGCCTGAGGGCAGCATCTCTTTGGCTTGCAGTTGGCCTGTCTGAGCATCGACCGCATAAATGGAAATGCTGTTCGAAATCGAGTTGGCCACCAATGCTAACTGCGGCGCAGTCGCAGGCGGCATGGAAGGAGGATTGGTGTAACCGCCACAACCCACGAAAAGCATGGGCACAATCAAAATGAGAACAGAGTGTGCAATCTTTCTTACAGGCATGCCAGTCCTTACGGTCGGAATTCCGTACCCAGAGTGCCGCTATTCCTGATCGGGTTTCACTCCCGGAGATAGCTTCGGCCTGATTGGATTCGCAACTGGCGGGTTAGTTTCTGGAGTGGCAGCCAACTTTATGTCAATTTCTTGTCACGAACAGTTGGCTGAGTATCCATGCGTCACCTGGGAACTGGATGCTGGAATTAACGCTCGAACCAGAAAAGCAGAATTCCATATCCCACGCCGGCGGCATCTGTAGTACGCGCACTCTGGAAGGCCATGAAGCGGCCGTCGGTTGAGATCACCGGATTGGATGCCTTTCCGCCTTCGTAGTCGTTGAAGTGCGTTAACCGAGTGAAGTCTTTCCCGGTTCCATCGAGCCTGAGCTTCCAGATATCGATATTCCCCGATCCTCGCTGCCCACCGAGTTGTTCGCACTGGCGATCCGCCTCAACCGCGGTGTGGAGGCCGTCGGGAAAGATTCCTTCGACCTCATTGTAGGTGCCGGGAGCTTTCGAAAAGTTCGTGACTTCACCGGTTTGCAAGTCGATGCCCATCACCGATGCCCGTCCTTCGGGTTCGTAGCAGGTAAAAGTCATCTTGCGATCGTTGTCGTAAAAATCCTGGGCTTCAATAGTGCAGCTTCGGTCTTTGCTTTCATAGACCGTTCTCTTATTGATCAGCCTCGCTGTGGCGGAGAGGTCGAGGTCAGCCACGATCAGGCGAGAAGCTTCGGGGGCAAGGTCCGGGGACTGCTCGGCAGTTTGTGAGAAGGCGATTTTCATAGTCTTCTTGGAAACGGCGGCGCCCTCACTCATCTTCTGCTCGAGTTTCACAGGTTTCGATCCACGTTCTTTGCTGAGGTACCAAAGCTCGTTATCGCGTGTACGGCTGATATGGGTATTTTCAAAATGGTCAGGGCCGATGAGCAGGTAGTCTCCGTTGACCAGGTGCATCACGCGGAGGAAAGCCGCCGCGGGCACATTGCAGGTGAGACATTGAATCACGCGGGATTTGAGGTCAATCACCATCGCGTCGCCGAAACTCTTTGCCATGAACGCCACGCGCTGGTTGTCAGGAGAGATGTCAGCGCGCTCTCCAAAGTGCGTTAGAACTTCGATGTTCGCAGGTAAGTGTTGTAGCGGATCCTCTGGAGATCTTTGCCTCAAAGGTAGCATTAAGCAAAAAGACAAGATGATGGCAAAGGTTCGCACGGGGAAATCGTATCATCCACGCAGCACTTCTGAGGCCGCGATGCAGCTATTCAGCCCTCCATCTCCTCGGCGATCTCCAACATCGCCCTCACGCTGTTCCAGTTTCTGGCAGTGCCGTTGACTTTCAGCAGCTTCTCCACTTGCGACCACGGCAGCCTGGACTTCCCCGCTCCATCTGGAAAATAAATGTACAGCTCGCGGCCTATGAGATGAATCTCTTCCGGATACGACTTCAAGGTCGCAAGCTTGGTGGCAGCTTCGGGTGGCGGATCGTCCGCGAGAAACGTCACCAGAATTTTGCCAGGATGCAGATCGCGACGGACATCAAACGGCGTCGCCGCAATGGCATGTCGCAGCTCATTGATGCTGCGAACGATTACCGCAGGACGGAATTTGAAACTTTTCTCAATCGCGTCCTGAATCTTCGTTGCGAGCTTTTTGGTGCTCTTTTCTTTAGTGCGAAAGATGACATTACCGCTTTGAACATAGGTGCGCGGATCTTCGAACCCCAGTGCTTCATAGGTCGCCCGCAGCGCGTCCATTTTGATCCGGTTGTGCGGACCAACATTGACGCCGCGCAGCATGGAGATCAGCACCGGCACGGCAGGCCTCTACTTGTCCTTCGCTTTATGAAGGGCCATGCGGCGATAGAGTTTCCCGCCCTCGATTTTCAGGGTGCCACTCATGGACTCGCCAAAAAAGTGAAACTCCCAGTCATCTTGCTTACTGGTATTGCCCGTGCAACTCAGGGCACTTTGTTTGGGACGATACTCGCACGCCAGTGTGCCCATAAAATCCGGTGCGCCATCCACAATCTTGTACGCGTCCAGACTCAGGTGGTCCGGATCTTTCCTGTCCGTGGAAATTTGATAAAGCACCTGTTCGTCGTGACAGGGCGAATCGGCGACCGTGCATTTCGATTCTCCCTCCCACGAGCCCAGCACAGCCGCTAGCTGTTTGCCGGACTGCCCCGAGGCACTCAGCAAACCCAAGCCCACAATAAAGGTGAGAAAAAGCCTCCGCATGAGGGTCCGCAAGTTCAGAATCATAGCCGAATCCCCGCAAAATGCCCTACCGAGTTTCGAGGAACCAAGAGAATCACTTTGAAGGGCAGCGCCTCTGCTTGGAAAATCAGGGCACAGCACGACCGCGCTCCACGTTCGTCGAAAGTTTCGCTGGTAAAGACCTTCCAGCACGCTCGCGTAGTTCGGGGCCTTCGCCCAGGGAGAAGTGACTTATGGCGGGACAGGTGATTTTGTACTTCGAAGATCAGGCGGACGCGCTTCGTTTCGCACTGGCTGCAGGCTCGGTGATGGCGGGGGAAGCCGGCAAGGTCACCAGCAAACTGGTGGAAGGCACCGCAAGGGTCAGCCGCATCCGCATCGATGCGGTCAATTCCGCGCCTGCAAAGAAGTCGAACTCAGG
>JAICSO010000074.1 GCA_025936825.1 Terriglobales bacterium | reverse complement strand
TGTGTCGGCAGTGGTCGCGTATCTGCCCGTTTCCAGTCTGTTCAACCAAATTGTCGGCGTGCTCGCCACCGTGGTTCCACCTGACAGCATGGCCATGGTCAAAAACATTTTGGCTCACGTTCTCTTGTCGCGCCATAGCGGCCTGCTGACCTTCGGCATAGTGTTCACCATCTGGTCGGCATCCAGCGGTTTCGCGGCCATGATCGAAGCTTTGAACGTGACCTACAATGTGCCGGAAACACGGCGGATTTGGACGACTCGCGCGTTAGCAGTTGGTCTGGCGTTCCTGGTCGGGACGTTACTCGTCATCGCCCTCTTAGTGCTCATCGTAGGGCCGAGGTTCGGCGGATGGCTCGCCGGCACGGTGGGGCTCAGCCCGGCGTTTGCAGCCATCTGGCCCTATCTCCGATGGTCGGTAGCGATAGGGTTCACGGTGATTGCGGTGGAACTTCTGTACTTTTGGGCTCCCAACGTGCGACAGAAATTCCTGCGAACGCTGCCCGGAGCGGTGATTGCTGTGGGTGGCTGGATTGGACTGTCCTATTTGTTGGGAATCTACTTCCGAGATTTCGCGAATTACAATGCGACGTATGGCACTCTCGGGGCGGCGATCGCGTTTTCGGTGTGGTTGTTTTGGAGCAACTTCATCCTCCTAATCGGAGCCGAAATCAATGCGAAGCTGCTCCAACAATCGGGGAAGACGAGCCTGCTCCTCAGGGACCGGCGGGCCGTGACACTGAAATCGGAGAAAGACCCGGACTTGGCGGCATAAAGGCGGCTGAACGGATAAATGCCGCGACATTGGAGCCCATGACGATGCAGTTCATCGACAGGCGCACGGCTACTGTTTTGACCACTATCCTTCTCTTCGCCGCAGTCGGAGCGTTCATTTATCTCGCAGGCCGCATCCTGATCGTTTTCCTGTTTGCGATATTTTTCGCATTTCTACTCGAACCTCTGGTTTCGCGGTTGCAGCTCTTGCGTGAAGCATCCCGAGGTTCTCGTAGCATTGCCATTCTTGAAGTTTATGTGGTGTTTGGGATCATCATTGCCGTCGTGCTGCTGCTCGCCGGACCGCATATTATCAGTCAGGGACGTAAGTTTAGCGCTGACCTTCCCGGACTTATCGATAAATTTACATCGGGGAAGATCGCTTGGCAGATCGGTGCCACAAGAGGGTGGAGCAACAAGACCGAGCTGCGAATCGAGCACGCGCTGGCAAATCATCGCAACGAACTTCTTGCTTGGGCGCGAAGTCTGGGCGCATGGGCAGCCGCATTTCTGGCGAACGGGATTTGGCTTTTATTGGTCCCGATTCTCGCGATTTTCTTTCTCAAAGACGGCCGAAGCATGGCAGAGACGCTGGAGGAGATATTCAAGCGCCGTCAGCGGAAATTTCTCACGAGCTTGCTCGATGATCTTAACCAGATGTTGGCGCACTTTATTCGCGCACAATTGATTCTGGCGGCGCTGTCCTGGGTAGTTTATCTCTCTGTCCTGTCACTCCTCAGAGTTCCTTACGCTGTTGTTTTGGGCACATTGGGAGGTGTAATGGAATTCATACCAATCATTGGTCCGCTGGTTGCCGCGATCGCGATACTCGGCGTTGGATTCCTTGCCAACTATTCCCACCTGGTTCTACTCGCGATCCTTCTTGGCGGGTGGCGTGTGATGCAGGACTATTTCAACTCGCCCCGAATCATGGGCCGCAAACTTAAGATGCATCCGCTGGCGGCGATCTTTGCCGTCCTGGTCGGCGGGGAAATCGCGGGGGTCATAGGCGTGTATCTGTCGATTCCAATCATGGCCGCGTTGCGGATCTTATGGAAACGGTGGAGCACATACTCCGATTCCACTGCGTCTGCGACAGCCGCGCGGGACAATCGCGCCGCATGATGGCTCGCAACAAAAACGGCTGCAAAAACCGTCAGCTTGCCCGGGCCTTGATGCTGTCCTCTCTTATCGAAGCAGATGACCTTTTCCCGCTGCTCTTTCTCAGTTTATCTTGACGCAAGAGCGCGTCAATTTGGCGGCCCAAATTGTCATGGCCCATCGGCTTTACCAGCACTGCATGTGCGCACTCCTTCTCCCATTCAGAGGCAGAGCAGGGTATCCCGTCAAGACGGCGATAATCGGGGCATACTGTTGTTTCTTGGCTGCCGACGACATCGAAACCCGCAGTTTCACTCTCCATATTCATGTAGTGATGACGGTGTGAGACGTTCCGTTTTCCAGTTTGATCTTCGCCTCTGAGGCAGGTCGGGCACACCCTTGCGCGCCGGACTGTGCCTATTCCCAGACACGTCGGAGACGGGTCATTCTGGATACCACAACACCGCCTCCACCAAGACCGCCTCCACCAAGACCGCCCTCAGCAAGCTTCAGGTTGGCGGAGATTGTCACAGATCTACGTTTGGAGTTTGCCTAAGCGGCCGTCTGAGCAAAATTGAACAGCTCTGGATAACTTCTGCAGCTAAACTCACGGATGACGACGGTAAAATTTTGGTGCAAGATTCACAGCAACGTTGCAGAGTGTTTCGAGCGCCTGATTCAAAGTCGGCCGGAAATAGCCTCTGATCGCAAGATGTTGTGAGCAAGCATCAGGTTGTTGCCGCACACCACAAGACGATGTAATGAGTTATGAGAGTGCACCTGATCAATCCTAGCGACACCGCCTTCGGAACCGCAGTCATCACTCCGCGCTGGCTTTACGTGTTGGCGGCGGCGACTCCAGCGTCATTCGGAGATCCGGTTCTGTGCGACGAAACTTTGCAGCATTGGGATCCCGCAGGCGTGCAGACCGGCGATGTGGTTGGAATCGGGATTCACACGGGCAACGCCTTGCGCGGCTACGCCGTCGGTCGAATGGCGCGGGAACGCGGGGCGTGGGTGATATTTGGCGGCGTCCACTCTAGTTTGTATCCCGAGGAGGCGTTTGAATACGGCGGAGCGCATGCCGTGGTTCGAGGCGACGGGGACCTGGCTTGGGGACAAGCGCTAAAAGACTTCCAAATCGGCGCGCCAAAACGCATCTACGAAGGTGGACGCGTGGCAGCCGGCCAATTTAAACCGGCCCGCTGGGACTTGCTCCCTCCTAACAGTTACATGTGGGCATCGGTGCAGACCGTTCGCGGATGTCCTAAGCACTGTTCGTTTTGTTCAGTCTGGCGCACTGATGGTCAAAAACCCAGGCAGCGCGCGTCAGATGTGGTGATTGAAGAGATTGTTCAACTGAGACGTATCGGCTTCCGCTTCATCGCTCTCGCCGACGACAACTTCTATCCGGTTTCGTTAACCGACATCCATCTCGCCGAGCGTCAGAAGAATGATCACCGTGTTGCCGAATTGAAGGCCATCCGCAGCGAGCGCTTCGAGTTGATGTCGCGCTTGGCGCAATTGCCCAAAGACACCGTCTTTTTTACGCAGATCACAATGGAGGCTGCTGAAGATCCCGATTTTCTCGCGGCCATGCGCAAAGCCAAGATTTTGGGAGCACTGGTAGGCGTAGAGGCGGTGACTCCCGAAGGATTGAAGGCCGTCTACAAGGATTTCAATTGCTCGGGAGAGAACCTGGTTCGGCAACTGCAAGAGTTTCGCGAACATGATATCCACATCCTGGGTTCGTTCATTTTTGGGCTTCCTTCTGACCGGCAGGACACATTCAACGCCACGCTGGACGTTGCTCATCGCGCCGGTTTGACTTTCGCTCAATTCGTGATGCTGACGCCCTTCCCTGGAACGGTCGATTTCGAACGCTGGGAAAAAGCGCAAGCTGAAAGCGTAGAAAAGGTGCGAGGCATCCCGATCACTCGCTATTGGCTAGTTCCCGCAGAGGTGCGCCCGAAGATGTTCATGCCTCATCCCACCATGAGTTCCGAGGAGATGCGTGGGCGCACGCAGCGCGTATGGGATGACTTCTACAGTATGACTTCCGTTTGGAAACGATCGCGGTGCGCGCCTACAATCAGAGCGCGGCTGGCATTCATATTTGTTTCCAAACTCTACCGCCAGATGTATGCAGCTACGGGAATAGCAACGGACAGCGCCCGGCGAAACCGAGCCACGCGATGGGCGCGCTGGCTGGCCAAGCCGTGCCGCCGGCTATTCATTGGGAAACCTATATCTGAACTGCAATTCTGCGAGGCTCGCTCTTCAACCACCGAGAGGCCTGAGGGCTAAGAAGTTCCATCCACAAGCTGTCATTCTCTCCAGATGTGTGTTTGTCGCAGCGACGTGTCCGCGTTAACTCGCGGCAGTCTGGGGAGCCACACTCATGTAACAGCTTGGGCACTACGAGCGCGAGTTCCGCTCGCGCTTCCTGCTGTCCTGAACGGCGGGCGGTGGCTGCTGCTTCACTGCGTCAATCAGTTCGTCCAGTTTGTTGAGGATGTCCTGACTGCTTGTGGGTGTTCTGTGGTCATGTAAATGGGGTCGGAAGTTGCCCCTTAGTCCTTCAAGGGTTCGCTCTTGTTGCGATAAAATTTCTGATTATGCCTAAGACTGCGAGCATGGATCATGAGGCTGGCAGGCACTTCCTCGGGCCAGTACCAGCCCAACGGGAATGCTCAGGTAGGGTCTTCGATATTCTCGTTCCGCAGAAGGGTGACACTCAGACCAGATTTCGATGTCAACGCTGCGGACGAGAATTGTTTGGGGAACGGAATGATAACGGCGGCTCGCGTCTCAAGAGGATCGGCGGCAATATTCCCTGACTTGCTTTGAATTTCTCCTTTCATGTAGTCAAGAGCCAATCAACTCCCTCTGCCTCCTAACCCGTGCTACAATATGCGCGCATTTCCCTAAAATCCGACTTAAGGGCTCCTTTATGCCACTCGTGCTCTGCACTGGCGTCGATCCCGTCTTGCTGAAGACCCGACAGCTCATCCTTGAGAGTGCGGGTCACACGGTAGTTCCCGCTTCAGACGAGCGCGAGATTAAGATCATTTGTAGTAAACAGAAATTTGACGTCGCTGTCATCGGTCAGAGCATCCCGACGAGAATCAAAGCCCGCGCAATGGAGCTTGTAAAGGAGCATTGTCCTGAGGCCAAAATATTGGAGCTGTGCGCACCTTATGGGACAAGGACGCTAGAGAATGCGGATGCCTGGCTCGAAATGCCATCCGACCAGCCAGACCTGCTGGTTGCACTTGTCAACAGGCTTGCGGACACGAAAACTGACGCGGTATAAGAGGCGCGTGATCTCCGCCTTCTGTGCCCACCTCAGATGATTCGATTGTTAACGATGCCGAGCATCGCGTAGTCGCCACATGTCGCAAAGCGAATGCGTGTCCAGAGTAATCGTGAAAAGATCCGTCAGAGCTGAAGCAGCGGATCAGCGCAAGAAGGCTGCCGGGATGCGCGAGATTGCTGCTGGAATGCGCAAAGCTGCTCGCACCATGCGGGAAAACAATGCCCGCCGGAGACGTCGGGACTAATGTCATTGTAAAACGCCGGGGTGACGCGGTTCCGTTTGTTGGAATACGACGGAGCAGCGGATTGTTGAACCCATGGCGAGCGTGTCGCAGCTGAAGATGTTTCCTTCCTCATCTATCTCCAACGCGCAGCAGTGCTTAGCAGTCTGCCATTTCATCCGAAAAGATCAACAATGCCGATGCCGTGAGCGGCTGCATAGAGGGCGATTGTTGCGGATTGATTTGCGATTGAGTACTACTGGTGCTCAGTGCTCATTCGTAAATACTGTGCAGCACGAACAAGCGTTGCAGTTCAAGCCTTCAAAGTCCGCGGTAATGAAAACGGGCCAGGAGAAATGGCTGACAGATGATAGCGATTGCAGAATCTCAGATCTGGTCGAACACTCTTCTGCTTACCTGAGGCTGCCGCGTGCGGAAGATGTTTGCTGGATATCCCAAGCGAGGCCGAGCATTCGCAGCAGAGAGATGCCGTACCAGTTTGGATCGAGCTCGTACCAGGCAAGGCCGTGACGGGCTGATTGAGGATGGGCATGGTGATTATTGTGCCAGCCCTCGCCAAAGCTCAGAAGGGCGACCCAGAAGCTGTTTCTGGAGCTGTCTCTGGTTTGGAAACGCCTTGATCCCCACATGTGCGTAGCGGAATTGACAAGCCAGGTTCCATGGAGGCCAAGCACCGTACGCAGGAAGATTCCCCACGTCAAATACGGAAAACCACCCATCGCAAACAACACTACTCCCAGGATGGTAATTGGAACCCAGTGCCATTTACTGATCCAGACATGGAATTTGTCTTTGCGAAGATCGGGAACATAGGGAAGAAGCTCAGGCGCATTGTTCTGCAGCACCTTTCCGGTAATAATCCAGCCCATGTGGGCCCAGAAGCCGCCATCACGCGGGGAGTGCGGATCGCCTTCCTGATCCGCATTTTGGTGATGGACTCGGTGTGTTGCGACCCAGAAGATCGGCCCACCTTCGAGCGCCAGTGTGCCGCAGATCGTCAGAGCGTATTCCATCCATTTCGGGGTCTTGTAGCCTCTGTGCGTGAGCAGTCGATGATAGCCCATGCCGATGCCGAGGCTTACGGAAACCCACCACAACAGAATTGCGAGCGCGAAGACCTGCCAAGTGAACAGAAACAGCGCCGCGATGGCGCCAACATGAAAGACGGCCATAAAGAAGGCAGTGATCCCTGTGACAGGCTGTGTAAATGTACGGTCATGGTGTGAGCGGCCCAAGGTCCTCCGTTGCCTTCCAGACAGTTGCCTGTCAGTTCACTGTTATTTCATTAGACGACCCGAGGATCCGGTGAGCAACTGTGGGCATGTAACACTTGTGTAATTTTTCAGTAATCGGGGATTTGGAATTAGACTGCCTGCCCACGCAGCCGCATGAAGTTTTCCAGTCTGCTCGCTTGGCGGCCCGCATGGGCATATGTCCGCCGTTGGCGAGAGTATCCGCATTCTTTTTTGAGGATTCTGCCATGCGAGGCTTTGCCATTACGGTCCTGACGAGGGACAGTGCGGCCTTCGCCGATTGTTTTGGCGAGTTTTTCTTTGGCATATGTTGATCATGGCAAACGCCTCGCGATAATGCAGTTCAATTTGGAACAGAAGCGAGCCGGGACTGGGAAACCCTGCGTTGAATTGTTCAAGTCGCGATCGGGGTAGATTCGCTCATTGTCAAGCAGGTGGTTTGATCGAGAGAAGATCAACATTCGTTGCGGTGCAAGCCAAAAATGGAGCCACATTTGCCTCTTTCCTGATTCGTTTCGCTCTGCCGGCTTGGGCTGGGATTTCCTACTCGCTCATCAGGAATAACAATGGATGCTCCCGGTTTGGATGTGCCTCCCAGAACTTCACCAGCACTGAGTACACGAGCAGTCCGGTTTCGCCTTCTCCCCACAACACAAAGGCGAGAGACTGCTTCATCACATTGCGCCGCGTAAGGCCCAGCACAACACTGATTGGATGAAGCTCGTCTGTTAGAAAAGCAATAGTATTGGCAACGGCGCTTGCACCCCGGGCTTCGATTACGTAGTCATCGCCCTCGCGCGTGACCCTCACACGCAGGGACGAATAAAATTCGCTGCGGTTATCAATCAACCGGACAAACAGGTAAGCCAAACCTCCTTCCAGCTTATAGTAACGATTGATCTTCTCCTTCAATTCCAGTCTGTACCGGGGATCATCGCGGTGATGCGGTATCAGGTTGACTTTTTTATTGCGAATCGCGTTCCACAGTTGTTCCGAAGTGGGGTCCACAAACTCAAATGCCGAGACCCGCATCTCCGTGGCGCGCCGGTAGCGACTGACGCCGCTCAGTGTCAGCAACAGGAAGATAAAGCAACTCCCGATGATTACTCCATCCGGCCGCTCGATCACATTCAGGACCAGAGTGTAGGCGAAGACCAGAGTCACAATCCAGAAGTAGCCTGCTCTGACGTACGATAGTGGTCTCTCCCAGGAACTTTCCTGCCAAAGCGCCAGCGCGACGGAGACTGCCGCAGACAGAATCAGCACAAGCACACCGGTGGCATAGGCGCTGCCCTGACGCTCGACATTGGCTTTGAAGATCAGCGTGACCACGACATCAATCGCAAGCAACAGCAGCACCAGAGGACGCCGGTAAGCCACCCACGTAGGCGCCATGCCGAAGCGCGGCAGATAGCGAGGAATCAGGCTCAGCAGTCCGGTCATGGCCGATGCCCCTGCCAGCCAGAGCACAAGGATCGTCGAGAGGTCGTAAAGGCTGCCGAACCTGTTTCCAAGGATGGAATGCGCGAGATAAGCGATGGCGCGACCGCTCGCTGGTCCACCTTCCCTGTACGCGCTCTCTGGAATCAGCAGGGTGGCCACAAAGCTCGACAGCAGCAATAGCAGACTCATGATCGCCGCCGCGGCAACCAGCAGATTGCGCGTGTTGCGAATGCGTCCACGTGGAGCTTCGTGAATTTCCCCCATGCCTTCATCGTCTTTGCCGCCTGAGACCAGAGGCATCACCGAAACCCCCGTCTCGAATCCGCTTAACCCCAGGGCCAGCTTGGGAAAGACGAGCGCCGATGCGATAAAGACCGCAGTCCAATCACCACGTCCGTGCAGTACTCGCGTCCAGTTCGCCA
>JAICSO010000111.1 GCA_025936825.1 Terriglobales bacterium | reverse complement strand
GGTGCTAATGATCAGTACGGTCACGGCACTCACGTTGCTGGGATCATCGGGGGAAGCGGCAAAGATTCAAACTGCTCCAACTGTGATGTGACCATTCGCGGAATCGCCCCGAACGTGAAGATCGTTAACTTCCATGCTCTCGGACAGACGGGCCAAGGCACTGATAGTTCGGTAATCGATGCGATCCAAAAGGCCATTTCGCTAAAAGATCAGTACAACATCCGGGTGATGAATCTGTCATTGGGCAGGCCCATCTATGAAAGTTACAAACTGGACCCGCTTTGTCAGGCAGTGGAGGCTGCATGGAAGGCTGGAATTGTTGTGGTCGTGGCGGCGGGCAACGAGGGACGAACGAACTACTCCGTGCTGAATGGCTACGGCACCATCACTGCGCCGGGAAACGATCCCTATGGCATCACGGTGGGTGCAATGAACACGAAGGGTACGCCGGACCGTTCCGATGATGTGATGACATCCTACAGTTCCAAAGGGCCGACTGCCATTGACCATGTTGTGAAGCCAGATCTAGTGGCCCCGGGGAACCGCGTGGTTTCGTTGCAGACCGGAGGCTACCTGCAAAAGAAATATCCGGGAAATCGCCCAGCGGTGAGCTATTACCAAAACACCACTTCTACTGGTCGGTCGGACAAATACTTCATCTTAAGCGGAACGAGCATGGCCACGGCTGTGGTAAGCGGGGGCGCAGCATTGCTGATTCAGAAGAATCCGACCTTTACGCCTGACCAAGTAAAATCCGTGCTGATGAAGACCGCATACAAGAGCTTGCCACAGTACTCGACAGTCACAGATGCGGGAGTGACGTACACAATTCAATACGACGCATTCACAGTGGGAGCCGGATACTTGGATCTACAAGCAGCTATCTCATCAACCGATGTTCCTCCCACCTCCTTGAGCGCACAGTCCCCGACAGCAACTTACGATTCCACCTGCGCTTGTGTTTATTTCGCGCAGAACGATTCCACGTTGGGGGGGGCCAATTCCTCATGGGGAAGCAATGCTCTTTGGGGCACAAGTCTATTTGTAGGCGCTCAGAACGCCTTATGGGGAAGCAATGCACTTTGGGGGAGTAATGCTCTGTGGGGCAGTAGCAGCCTTGGTGCTTTCAACGCTCTCTGGGGCACCAACGCTTTATGGGGAACAACAATAAGCAACGCGACTCAGTCTCTGTCACTGGATGTAGACGGAGAAAACTGAGGTGAAAGAACGTTGCAATTGGGGTTGTAAGACGTAAGGGAGGTATAGAGTCTTCGTCGTTATGGCTGGGGCCGGCTTGGTTAGAATGGCACGACTGCAACAGATTTCGGCGAGAAAACATTCTGCGAGCTAAGAAATGGAAGTGTTGAGGGGGCCGACCCAAATGTTTTCAGCAGTGATCTCAGGAACGAGCCGCAGCAGGCCTTTCGGAAGAGCCTGTTTAGGACTTCGCTTTGAGGTAGCTCGAGAATGCAGTGGAGACTTTCAAGAGACCAATGGATTGACGCGCTGCTTACGTGTTGCCGGCCACTGTTACGATGCCTCCGGCGCTGCCGTTTTTGGGATTGTTTTCACCGCACTGGCCCTCTCGGCCGGATTAACCATGGGTCTTATCGAGGGTGCAAGTGCATTTACCAGACAGTTCGCTCCTCGGGTGAACTCGCCGCGGTATTACTGATGATGTTGGCCGGAGCGGCGGGCCTAGGCTCCCTGTGGCTGACTATTTTATTCGATCTCGACAGGGCGTTCGCGCGTGCTCGCCGGCGGTATTCAGTGGGAGTTCTCGTTGCGGGATGGGCTGCAAGGTTTACTGGTTGTCGCGGCTGGACAAGCTGCCACGTGAGTTGAAAGCATTCTGGGTATGCGCCCGAATCCCCGCCGCAAGAAACCTGGCAGTAGTGCCACGTTTCCAATTGAATGCTTGAGTCCTCATATACTTCTCCTCCGATTCAGAGTCTATTGAGAAGAACCTTGAGCGCGACGAGCGAATTTGCCGTTCCTTGGTTTGGACGTTAAATTCCGGCCTGAGGGGTAAGATAAATTGGTCACTGTGTGAGCTGCAGAATGATCGGCCCTGCTGGAACGGGATTAGAAGCAACCCCTGCGCCCGAATCCTGAAACACGCATCGCGGGGTTGGTTCTGGCAATAGCAACGGCTAAAACGCGCTCGGGAACGTATCAAGCACATGAACAACGGTTTCTTCCTTCTCTTCTTTTTATCAATGTTGACCGGCTTCGCCAATGCCAAGACTCTTGGTATTAGGGACACCTTCGCAGTCGCAAAACTCACGCAAAAAGAAGTCCGCCAGCTCGTCCCGACGTTGGAGAAGCTAGCGTATGACATTCCGGCCTCGTGGAACACGGAACTGCGAGCAAAGCGAATCGATCTCGGCAGCAGCACCGGGCTCGTGCTTGAGGGAACCGATCTGGTCTGCGGTGGGACGGGGAACTGCCAAATCTTCGTATTTCGCAGAGTTGATAATCGATGGATTTCGTTGTTTCAAGGCCAAGCACCGATATGCGAAGCCTTTACAATCGGACTAGGCACTACAAACGGCATAAACAACCTAACGGTCGCGACCAATCAAAGCGCCGAGACCGCACAAAGGGTCGCATACCAATTCGATGGTAGATTTTATCGGAGTAAGTGAAGCAATCTCAGCTCTGGTATGGAGTATTGTTGACATTCACGGTAAAGGAAGCAAATGTTTCAAGATGCAACCGCGAAGCCTTTATGATTTCTTGAGGCCACGTTGAATTGGCCGATTGGCTCCCAGTCTCCCATTTCCCGGGGTCCGCGTCGTTGTGGAGCGCGTTGACAACTTTTGAGAGGTAATATGAAAAGCTTAGAGACAGTGCTGCATGAAAAGGAAGAGCAGCTTCTAGATCTGCAGCAGGAAATTGAAATTCTTCGCAACGCCGGACAGATCTTAGGGGGGCGTGTCGAATCGTCACGCACTAACCTCAATCGAAGCAAGATTTCGCAGACACAGATGATTAGAGCCGTTTTGTTGGAACATGATCGACCCCTTCATGTGGATGAGCTAAGGAAACAGATCAAAGAAAGATTTGGCACAGCACTAAAAAACCACGATCTCACATCCGTAATTTATCGCGCCATTCGAGGTGGCGCATTCTTTCGAAAAGAAGGTGTGAACACTTTTGGCCTGATCGAATGGAAACGGCGACAGGGTACAAAATCGGCAATGCGCGCTAGTCGCAATAGCCGAAAGGCATGAATCGCTCCCGATTTGCGCGAATCATCTCGGAAAACAATCCTGATACGTATGACGAACATTGGGCAGAATCCTGACGCGCTCTCGATCAGCGCGATCGCGTCAAGAGCGTGAGCGATTCAGAAGCGAGTGTTAACTGTGCTCAATCGAGCCCGAACCCTCCGAAACCACACGGATACGTACCGTTGTGAGTTGTTGGATGGTTGAAGAGTTGTTTTGTCGCGCGCTTGACGATGCCTAGGCTGAGGCGCTGAAGCTATCAGGCTCACTTTGGGGATGCGGCGCTCGCACGGGCGGCTACTGTATCTGGGACTCACGTCAGCGTTGCGACGAGGATAACCATACTCCCGCGCTAGCTTCGTCCAAATCAAGCTCCCAAAATCGAGCGCTATGTTTCAAGAACTCGACACCCATTTGGATTTCTCTTGGACCGACTCGGCGCGACCAAATCACACGACAGTGAGTGCGATTATGGCCGCGTTGGATAAGGAGTACGCTTCCGGAATGGATGTACTCCCGCACGGCTCCGATCTTCGCTCCGCTAGAGGTGATGTCTAGAGTGTGAACAAGCAGCTGGCCGGAATGGACTTCGGGCTGGGAAATCCTGAGTCCCAGAACCATGCTAGTCCTTCTCAGGACACGTTTTTGTAGAGCCTTGTTATCCATCTCGGCAAGCCGTCGTCCGCAGCTTGATGTCCAGAGTAGCCAAAAAGGAAGTGGGGCGAAATAGCACAACAGTTTGGTTACTAATTCGCCCGTGGACGCCTGATCGGAAACGCTAAAAAGCCACACACAGAAGCCCAGCACGACGCGCCGGGCTGATTTTAGGGGAAAACGCTCCCGAAAAAGTAACTGCTTTCGATTCGCTCGAGCTGCCGAGAGAGAAGTCCTCTTTCCATCAGGGCACCAACGCTCCACCATCGCTGGCGAATACCGGTTCCATGCCATAGTTTCCCATAGATCAGCTCTTCGGCTTTGGGGTATACTCCGTCCCGGCTTAGCAGTCCTCGATCCTTATCTGCGGACTGCTGGGGCAAGGAGCGCAACACATTCTGGGGCCGTTTGGTATCGATTGTGACCTCAGACGCTGGGGATTGAAACTGGCGGAGCGTGGCGGAAGAAACGGAAAGAAGCAAGCGATCGTGGCTACCGCAAGAAAGCTGGCGGTGTTGCTGCTTCACCTGTGGGAGAGCGGAGAAGTGTACGAGCCCTTGCACAACAGCAGCCGAATGGCATTGGCGGCAGCTGCGTAAACCAACGGCAAAAGCAAAGTCAAAATCGTTCCAGGAAGAGAAAAAACATAAGCCAACGCCGAGTTCCGGTGACTGCGTCAATGGCCTGGGCCACGTTCCACTCGGAAGTGAAACGACAGGTCGCCAAACAGGTAGC
>JAICSO010000084.1 GCA_025936825.1 Terriglobales bacterium | reverse complement strand
GCCAAGCAGACCCGATTGTGTTCCTCAATGAGAATTTCAAGCTCTGCTTACCTGTGGCGTACGACGCCCGCGCGGCGATGATTCGTTCCGAATAACCTGAGTGGGGTTGGCTTGCTCATTGGTTTCGTAGAAGCAAAGCTTGCCAACCCTCGGATGGGCCGCGAGCTCATGCTGAGTGAGACCGCGCTTTTTCGGTCCATTTGAGAGCTCTGGTAGCGATGCTTCGTTCAACTTGAATATCGAAACGATAAGCCGCCGACTTTCAATAGGGAACCGAACAGCAATATTAATGTTGGTCTCCGTATTTAAGGGAGGCGAGAATGGGACTTTTCACCAAAGACATCAAAACGATGGACGACCTGCTGCTTCATGGTCTTCAGGATATCTATTACGCCGAACAGCAAATCACAAAAGCCCTGCCGAAGATGATTGAACAGGCAACCAATCGCGATCTTGCTGCCGGGCTCAAGACCCACTTGGAAGAAACCAACAAACAAATCGAACGTCTCGACCAGGTTTTCAAAAAATTGGCCAAGAAGCCATCGGGCACCGACTGTCCGGCAATCGATGGACTAATCAAAGAGGCGGATGCCACCGCAGGCGAAATCGACGATAAGAGCGTGCTGGACGCCGGCATTGTCGCGAACGCACAGGCCGTGGAGCACTACGAGATTGCGCGCTACGGCACTTTGATCGCCTGGGCGGAGGAGCTCGGGCACGAGGACATCGTGCGTTTCCTTACCACGAACTTAAACGAGGAGAAGGCTGCGAATTCGAAGTTGAATAGCATCGCTCTACGCAAGGGCGTCAACCGGAGGGCAGCAAGCTAGGCGGCGAACGATCCTCCTACCGAGCCGGCGAGGTCCGATCTCTACGAAGGTTATGGCCGCGCCGCAACAGCTGATTACGCGCTCGGCGATCATCTCGGCATCAGCGAACAAAGCATGTATTTAGATCATGCCAGGCACCGGGGGCCGACCTGGCCGCGGATCTCGCCGCTACCTCCGTCGGCGCCGCGTACGCTTAACGCGCCCTCGGCGTGATTTGGACTTCCCCAACCGTTTCGCATTTGCGGCGACATGCTTTCGATATCGACGAACTACATCGTGCCCGGATGCACCCGTCATCAGGCTGGCAGAAGCCTCCAGTGCCGCGGCTATTTTCTCGCTGACCATTAGCCTGGCTTCGCGCTTGGCGGCCCTGCCGCCGCGCATCAGCTTCATCAGCCGCAGCGCGATCACGTTATTTGCCTCTAGTGCAAGCATCATCAAAGGATTGAACAACAGCCCCCTCCATACCCCGAACTCGACCAGGTCAGCCAGAGAGCGGCTGAGGGTCAGGCGCTCTCGAAGACCTATTCCGCTAACGCCCTCGGCTAGTTAAGCCGCGTGCCGTTCCGAATTTTGAACTCGCTTTGCAGCGTCGTCGGCGAGTTTTAGCGACATTTCTGCCATTCGGCGGCTGCTCTCGAAAGCCCCCGCCATCACTTCACGCAAGAAATCACCCTGAGCAGCGGCGAATTCTTGTGGAGTTCGGCAGGACTGCAAATGGTTCATCCGTTCCAAGCTCTTCTCCATTTGGTGTCGCGCGAACTCCATGTACTCTCGAGATATGCCACTCATTACTTTGCTCGCTTCGGTGGTAGAATAGAGGATGACCTCGGCGTTGCGGGAGGTTCGTTCCTTTGCTTCTTCCGCTTCCTTTCCCGACAATCCCAGCGTCCGATCAAGCTGGTCCGTAGAGCGACCCATCAATGCAGTCGCCATATCCAGACCAATACGCCAGGCGTTCTGCAGTGTTTCGGCGTTTTGCTGGAACAGATTGACGCCCGCCTGAGCCACTTTTTCGCTCACGTCGGCACCGGCTTGAGCGATCTTCCCGCTGGCGTCAGCAGCCGCCTGGCCGGCGCGGTTTGCCTGTTCGGCAGTCCTGTCGCCCATTTGCCGCGCCGTGTCCTCAACTCGCTGGTTAGACTTGTCCTGCGGATTTGCCATGGTGTTTCCTCTCTCGATGTTCGCTGGTTATTGGGTGCAGGGCCCTGCGCACATTTTCTGTTGCGGCAAACGCTCTCCCTTTAGAACCGTTCCGGTCGCGCTGATGTTTTAACATTCCGCGTGAGGCTGCTCAGGAACGAGCGCTGAAAGATCGGGTTAGCGGGCAGGTTGGCTTCTGAACCCACAGCAATCCCGTCTGTGCGAATGAGCCGCGAAACATCGAGGCCTCACCAGATGACTACTCTTGAAATCGCCCTCGTCGTTTGTGTGGCGACCATCATTGTTCTGGCCGTGGGGAACTTAGTTTTCTCGCGAATCGCTGAGCGCAAGAATCCGCCCGTCGGCTCATTCATGGGATGCGACGGTATACGCCTTCATTATCTCGATTGCGGTGTGCTTGGCGCGCCTTGCATCGTGCTGTTCCATGGCAACGGGTCGATGATTCAGGATTTTATTATCAGTGGCCTGGTAGAGCTTCTTGCCCGTAACTATCGCGTCGTGTGCTTCGATCGCCCGGGGTTTGGATACAGTCAAAGGCCGCGCTCGCGGATCTGGACCGCAACAGCCCAAGCGGATCTGTTCGTAAAAGCGCTTGATCAACTTGGAGTGAGCAATCCTGTGGTATTGGGCCATTCATGGGGTGCGCTGGTCGCGATCGCCTTGGGCTTGCAAGACGGGTATCCGATCCGTGGTCTTGTCCTTGCGTCCGGATATTACTTCCCAACCTGGCGATTAGACGTATGGATCATGGCAGGTCCTGCGATCCCAATCTTGGGTGATCTGGTCCGGTATACAGTCGCGCCGATCATCTCGTGGGCGATTCTCCCAATTGCGTTCCGAAAGCTGTTTGAGCCGCATCCAGTTCCCCCGAAATTCAAGAACGGCTTTCCATCCTCGCTCACACTCAGGCCTAAACAGTTGAGGGCGGCCGCGGAGGAAAGCGGCTTGATGATTCCGACGACAACGCAATTCCAATTTCGTTATGCGAGCATCCGATGTCCGGTCCAAATCTTCCATGGCGCCGGCGATCAAGTGATCGAGTCCGAACAGTCGAAACGGCTAAACCAGACGCTGGATTTCTCCGAGCTGCACGTCGTTTCGGACGCAGGGCACATGGTCACGTATGCCCATACGGCAACTATCGTGCGGGCCGCTGAAACGCTAGCTGCTGCGGAGTCACCCCGGATTGCGAATAGCGAAGCAAGATCCGCGAACAGATTGAAGTCTACTACATAATAGTTCGGCCTCATGCCTTGTGTTTTCAGCCACTCGCGCAAGATATCTTTCGTCCGACCCGAGGGGCCATTCGTAGTCACGACAAGCGGTTTCTTGCCCCCGAGAACATCAGAATATTTTCGGCGCAAATTTTCGTAGCGAGCCAACACTTTCGCCTCGCTAAAATCACCAAGGAGCTGAACTCCCCAAGCTGCCCATGCTGACAGTGTGGGAATGCTGGTATTTTGCGTGACGATTTCATCGGCTTGCGTTTTGACGTCGATCAAGCCAACCGCTCGGCACGCCATCGCAGGTGTATCGGGCGCCTCCCGACTGGACACTTATTATGCGCCAAAGAAATCTCCAGGCCCGAACGTGCAGCAAACCGTCTGACGGGCAACAAATCCCGACCGTTAATGCTAAGATTGCGTCCTTGCGGTTGGCCGCACATCGGAAAGAGCGCGCGGTCCGAATCGACGCTGCGCTTACCTCCGTGCTATTTCTCGCCGCGGCCTGCAAGTCGGTTTGCGTCCGGCGCGTTCGTCTTATCGACATTGTCATGTCGACAAGAGCTTCCTAATCATCTTTCGTGCCACGATATTCTTGGCGAGCCTTTTATCGTTCTTGGTTACGCCTGCTCTCGGTCAAACAGCCGACGACAAAAAACCACGAAGGCAAGGATAATATATGAGGGGATCATCTGAAAGTGCGGCTTGGCTGATGAAATTGAATCAGTCAATGCTGCGAACAAGAGCAGCTGCGGAGCCTATCGCGGAAAGAGCCCTTACGGAGGCCGCTCCTCGGAAGAGCTAGCACGTCCGCGCTCCACGCATAAATTGAGATTATTCATCATCGGGGGAGGACGATGCCACACTATCGATTCTACGTTCTGGACGAGCATGGGCAGTTCATGAGCGCAATGAATGTAGATTGTATTGACGATGATGCAGCGAAAGAGCAGGCCAAGCGCTTAGCGGACGGCCAGGAGGTGGAGCTTTGGCGGTTGGTCGCGCAGCTCAAACTCGATTATTCGGGACAAATGAACTAGCAACATGCTTCGTCTCGGAAAGAACGATTTGCTTCAAGGCAGTATGACCACATCCTTTGCTCGGTGGATTTTGTATTCTGGCATCGCAACACCATCTGACAACGTCAGGTTTGAAGAGCGCCTACCATCGGCGAAGCGATAGCGCAACTGATCTATTATTGGTTCACGGCTTCATGTAGCTCCAACCCTTCTCCTGCAGTTCCATCACACGCACGACCCCTGACTCCACGACCTTCGCCTGGGGAATAATCGGTATCTCCTTGTTCTCGGCCTTGTGCATTTTTTCCTGGGTGTTGCCGCAGGCCTTGAACGAGACCTCTGGCGTACTGAGCGCCATTTCTTCGATGCGATCCTTAACTGGCGAAGTGTCGTTGCGGACCATGTGAAGGCCCGGACCGAAAGTGACCACTTCAATGCTCACTTTTTCCCCGAGTCTACTATAGTGTTGCGTGACGTTTGTTGCGTTGTTAAGTGCGAGATTCATCGCTGCAGGATCGTTTGTGTTAACCTGCAAGATCAAGCGGTGCGTTTTGACGTGAGCGACGTGAGGTATAGAGTGAGCAGTGCTACCAACAACAGCTAATTGCTTGGGGATGCGTCGGGCGGGGAGCCCTCTTGCCGACGGTATCGCGAGCCGCGGCGGCTGCGTGGTAGACGTCGGTGTTGCCGGCCAGTATGTGGTAGGGACGTCCCTTGTCGTCGCCGCGCGTGTACCTTCTTGCGCCGGAGCTGACGAGGCGGCCACAACGAGGGAAGTGGCCGCCGTCGCGGCTAGCCGCAGAATATGATGAAATATCCTCATCGTTGCCTCTCCTACGAAAACAGTTTTGGCCTGCGGTTGCGGGAGGCTGGCTACATCCATCGGCTTTTATGATCTGTCGAACGTTTTATCCGCAACATTTCGCTTGGGCCGAACTGAGATGCCTCCGCGGCGACTGTCCGCTGTCACGTGCTGACGAGCTTGATTATGCACTGCGCCAGGCGCAACTGCTATTGCTCTAGTGGAGGACCCTGACCCATCCTTTCGAGGGATGTCTTTTGCAGTTCGTAATAGATTTTGCCTCAGACCACCTTCTAACGTTCTGGCCAAAACAGGAAGCGAGACGATCTGGAAAACGGCTTTGGTTGCATATCGCTCAGCCTTGTCGATGTTGCCGCTGCCGCCGTTCTTGAGGCTGCTGCCATGCGCAGCAACGTCGTTGAAACATCCCACATGCTGGACGGTACGTTAGGCGGGTGGCCCACTGACGCATTGAAAACGACTGATGCGTCTCGCTTCGCAGCATTCCTGACGCCCAAGCTCGGCTGAATAGGTTAGCTGCCTACTTTGCAGGCCGTCCCGCATTATGAGCCCTTGGGTCGATGTTGTTGCGGATCAGTTGCTCCATCTGAGGCACCTCACCGTGATCCCGTTCTTGGTCGATTGGTACTAGCGCCGCCGATTCGCCGATTTGCGCGATATGAGAGAACATGCGGCTCCTTGCAACCGGATTGCTCAGATCGGAAGTGGAGAGCGGGGAGCTGCCGTTTGCTCGTCGGGTGAATGTCTCCTTGTTCATCCCCCAGACCGCTGCCTGGGTCCGATTTTGAACCTGGATTTTGCGAAGAATAGCTTTCACATGCACCTTGACTGTCGCCTCGGCGATATCAAGTTTGCGAGCTATGGCTTTGTTGGAATCCCCTTCGATCAGGCAGCGTAAGATTGATTTTTCCCGCCCCGAAAGTTGCGGAGCCAGTGTGTTTTCGTTTGGGGCGGTTGGAATTATGTCATCGGTGGCCGCACTTATAGTTAGGTTATTGGTGGCAGCACTCGGAGTTGTGCCACTCTCCTGGCTTTGCCCCACCTGCTGCTCAAGCTGGGCCCCTTCGGACGCGAGCACGAACGACAGAAATGCCGGAGGTCTCCGACCCAGTGTGACCAGCTCTAACGATCTGATGAATACATCGCAGGAAAGGATGTCGACGAAATAGCCGTTTGCGCCAGCCCGGAAGGCCGTGACCAGATCAGCCGGCCGATATTGGTCGGCCATGATCACGATCCGGGCACGCGGATGTTTATTCCTGAGATGCTTGATCTGCTCAATGACCGTCCCAAAGTCGGTGCCGGTTTGAGCGACAACAAACAGCGCCTGGCGTGATCTTATTTTGCGGGAGACCAAATCATCGGCGTTTGATACTGATGCCAAGACGCGAAAATTCGCAGACCGCAAGATGGTGGCAAGGCCCTCTCGAAGTAAGCTGTTATTGCCAAGGACTATCGTCACGAAAGATTTTTGGCGCCTTCTCACTGCGACGCTCCTGCTTCTGGACATGTTGGTACTGGGACGGCCGACGAAGCCAAGTCACTCATTTTGATTTCGGTCGGGTCTTTCGGTCTAAATACTCAGGGTATAATGTTCACAATATTGAAGTCCGCACCGCTCCGCTTGCTCTGTCCTAAAATACGTTTTTGTCGTCATACGTTGCTGGTCAAAACTCGAAAACTCGAGCGCTTTCTGAATGTCCAACAATGTTAAATTCGAATCCAAGATTATGTTCAATATACCGTTGGCTATAGCCGTCTGCGCGCCGCTGCCGCCGCCTCCGTTCGGTTAGATCGACGAGCCGAAGGCGCCGGGCTGCTTCAAAACTCGTCGAACGGGGACGAGTCCATTGACACCCCCCGCTCCAGAAAAGCTGATAAGGGCCCGTCCATGAGGGAAGTTCTTAACCTGCGTTAGCGGGGTAAATTGCCGCACGCACAGCAGAGCCAGGGTACGGAGGCGGAATCGAACATCCAAGTCACTGTTCTTTTTCGTTATTGTCTCTTGGAATGGGGTTGCGGCGGCACGCCGCCGCCTATTGTTCGTCTGGGTGGTCCGGGAACAAGCGCGGAAACGCAGTGTTTGATAGGGAAAATGGGCCAGACGCTTAGGATCCGCCGTGCGTGGCATTAGGGTTGTGATAGCAGATCGCCAGCCCGTCGTGTTGCAAGGCTTGACGAAAGTGCTCGAGGTGGAGAGTAGCTTTCGCGTCGTGGCG
>JAICSO010000139.1 GCA_025936825.1 Terriglobales bacterium | reverse complement strand
TCGGGGCGCTCGGTGGCGATGACCACAGAATTTCCGTCGGGCGACACCTCAACACTGCGGAAGCTGACGGCGTTGAAGAATTCGTCCAGCGTCAGCTTCGTATTTTGCGCGACGGAAAACAGCACACAACTCAAGATGAGATTGATCAGCAAGACAGGTTTTCGGATCATAGGGTTCCCGGCGGGAAAAAGCGTTATACAACGAGGGATTCGCGAGAAGCAAGTACGTGCTTCCGACTTGTCACCCGATACAGGAGCCCTAGTACAGCAGCGAAAGCGATAACCGAAAGCTGCAGGTGAGTCCAACGGGAAAGCGGTCCTGCCAGGGGCAAGACAAACGAGAGATATAACAAAACACTCATTGCCGAGCGTGTTGCCGAGTCACGATCCAAACTCCAGTCGACCAGCATCAGAAATGCCGGTGCAAGCATGAGCAGATCGTAGACGAAGAGATGCGGGTTGACCAATACCGCGGCGAAGCTCAACGCAGAATAGCGGAGCACGAGTTCAGAAGTTGATTTCCAAACGATAACAGCGACTCCGAGCACCAGCGCAGAACAGAGGAGGTACAGCACGAATGCGACTTGGGGCCAAGCTATCAATAATGACCAGAAGGAGCGAAGGGAGTGCATTTGAATGGGAGCCAGACTGAGTTCCGCAACCGCGATCCAGGTGGAAGGATGGAGGACCAAACCAAAGTACGTATGCATTACTGCCGGACCGAAGTAGAGCCTGGCGAAAACGAGTTGCGCGATCGAGGAGAGAACAAGCCCCGCCAGAATGCTCCAGGACCGCGACAGCAAGAGAATCAGCGGGATGGCAAGTAGAAATTGCGGCTTAAAGATCATGCAACCCAGAGCAACGCCGGCCACCCAATTCCTTCGATTCCTGAGGCAAAGAAACGCAAGCGTGAAACAAAACAGGATCAGGACCGAGAACTGGCCGCGCACAAAGAAGTGGAATAAAGGCGGAAATGCGAACGCCACGGTTATGACCATTGCTCGATGCGGCCGCAAGTTGGGCAGACATCTCCAGACCGCATAGATGCAGGCGAGATACAGCGTGAAATTGAACGCTGCCCAAATGAAAGCGGCGTTCAGAAACGGAAGACGTGCCAAGGGAATAAACAGGAACCCAACCTGAGGCCCGTACAGGTTGACTAAACGCACGCTCGTAGCCTGAGGCACGATGGAGTGCAATTCATCTATCCGGGCTTTCGCATCGTAGAGGTCTGCGGCACGACGTTGTGCAATGAGGCGAGCGGAAATGTATGAGGGAAGAAAATCCTGGAACTTGATGTTGCCGGCGCGATCGAAGAGACCGGGGGTGGAGTAATCGATGACGCACACTCCCCACAAGCAGAGCGCGAGCAGCATGGCCTGCGCACGCAGACGGCGCGGATTGAGCCAGCTTGCGAAGGAGGCAATCGAGGCTGAGGCAACCCGGGCTGCCCGCTTCACGGGATCAACTCGGCATTCTTGAGCGCATCATCCATGCTCTGGGCGGAATGCACGGGAGCCTCGAGCAGCCGCCAGCCATTGTCATATTTACGGAATCCGACACTCGAGCGATAACGCAGATCGCGCGAGTAGAGCGTTGCCCCGATTTCATTCAGCGGCACCCATTTCCAGTCAAATTCGACATCTGCGGAGTTGTCTTGCTTCGCGATGCCCGTGATATCTAGCAGTTCCCTTCTGGCGACCGGCAGGGAGATGGAAGACTTCGCGGCCTGATCGGTCGCAAGTGAGGAGCGAACCACCTCCACGCCGGATGGACTTAAGACAATGTTCCAGCACGGTGGGGGCAACAGCCCGGCTGGGCAGGCGACGGTCGCCGCCGATATCCATCCGTGATTCTGCAGGACCAGGTATTCGGGAGAAGGATAATCTTTGCTGGTAACGATTCCGGTGTGGAGCAGGAAGGATTGCGGAGTCTTCAGATTGGGCGAGGCAGAGATCAGGTCGGAGGCTAAACGGCGCGTGAGGAAGTCACGTGCGGAGCACGACGCGAGCACTAGCAGGAGCAACAACGGCGCGAGATTTAGATTTCTTCGCACAATCGACATTGCCGCAGAGAGCCGGGACGGCGTCCCGGCTGGACAGCCGATGGCGGCTGTCCCTACATGGGCTGTCCCTACATGAGTTCCTTAGCGACTTGTGATTGTAAATAAACGGGAGCGCTTGTGTGGGAGGAAAGGATTCGACGTGATTTGACCGTCGAAGCCGGACGACCATCGTCCTGGGATTTCGGCGGCGCAGGTGGGACATCGGCCTTCC
>JAICSO010000045.1 GCA_025936825.1 Terriglobales bacterium | reverse complement strand
GATTTGCGGCGGTGTAGGGCGACCGAATTGTTCTCTTTCGCTCTGGGCAAGCGCGCTAACGGTGCACGCGAGTATCAGGACCAGTATGCCAACTGGCAGTTCTTTGCGCATGTCTGACCCATTTTGTGGGATTATTTTGTGAGACGAGGGAGCGCCTCAAGGGTTAGCAGGCCTTATTTACCTGCGAACGACCACAGATGTATGGCAGTCTGAAGGACGACCCGATTGTGGAGCGGTTGACGGGCTGCCCGGAAGCTAATCGGATTAGGGAAGGTTTGCCGACATCCACCCCGAACCTTGGAAAATAGCAAGGCATTGACAACCTACCCATAGTCTATCTATGGTAAAAAGTATGGCCAAGAAACCCGACCTCTTCCCTGGAACCCTCGACATGCTGATTCTGAAGACGCTGACCCGCTCACCACTGCATGGATATGGCATCGCGCTCTCGATCAAGCGCCTTTCTGACGATGTACTGACTGTGGAAGAGGGCTCGCTCTACCCGGCGCTACAGCGGTTGCTGCTGCAGGGCTGGGTAAAGGCGGAGTGGAAGATGACGGAAACTAACCGGCGAGCCCGCTTTTATACCCTCACGGCCGCGGGACGCAAGCAGTTGGGCATCGAGATGTCGCAGTTTGAACAGATGATTGCGGCAATTGGCCGCGTAATGAGCGATGCTCAGGAGGCTTAGATGAACCCGATCTCCCGGTTCATAAAGAAACTCTCGATTCTCTTTGGCCAGGAACGATTCTCCAGCGAACTCGATGAGGAGATGGCATTTCATCGCGAGCAGGTGGAGAAGAGCTTCATCGCTGATGGGATGACGCCCGAAGCAGCGCATTACGCAGCGAGGCGGCAGTTCGGCAATGCCACGAAGTTGCGAGAGCAAAGCCAGAAAGTATTGTCCTTTCGAGCTGAGACGGTGGCGCAGGATCTCCGTTTTGGTCTGCGCCAATGGACGAAGAATCCCGGGTTTGCGCTGACAGCGATTGTAATTTTGGCGCTCGGGGTAGGCGTCAGCACAGCCATTTTCGGTTTTGTGGATGCGGCCTTGCTGCAGCCGCTTCCGTATAGAGATCCTGATCGGTTGATGTCAGTGAATGAAAGCGACATTACGTCGTCACGCTGGCCGCTCTCTTATCTCGATTATCTAGACTGGCAACGGCTGAACAAATCCTTCAGTTCGCTCGATGTGTACAGCGGGGCTGGCTTCCTGCTGCGCACCCCTTCCGGTGCGGAGCCGGTCCAGGCGGAGCGCGTGAGCGGCGGTTTCTTTCAAACCCTCGGGGTGCAACCCGTCCTCGGCCGCGACTTCAATCCAGGCGAAAATCGGCCCGTGGGCGCAAACGTGGCCATCTTGAGCTACGGAGCTTGGGTCCATCGCTTCGGCGGTCGGCGTGAAGTGGTGGGTCAGAGCGTAGATCTTGACCATGAGTCCTACACAATCATTGGCGTCCTGCCTCGTACTTTCACTTTTGCGCCAAGTGGGAACACGGAATTCTGGATCCCACTCAACACCTTCAGCACTCACGAGAAGATGCGGACGTTTTACAATTTTTGGGGCATCGGCAGACTGCGCGACGGTGTTGCGGTTCCTGCTGCCGTTGCTGAGATGGGGGCTATCGCTAAGCAGCTCCAGCTCCAATATGGCATCACCGGCCGAAATCGGGGCGCAAGTGTCGTTCCACTCAATGAGGTAATCACTGGCGATGTCCGGCCCATCCTGCTGACCCTGCTGGGCGGCGCTGTCCTACTGTTGCTGATTGCCTGCGTCAACGTTGCCAGCCTAGTGCTGGTCCGCTCCGAAAGCCGCAGACGCGAGATTGCCGTGAGGGGCGCATTAGGCGCTACACCGGCGCGGCTGGTCCGTCAATTTGTGACGGAGGGCTTATTGCTTGGCGCGTTTGGCAGCTTGACAGGCGTGCTCGTTGCCGCCGCCCTCATGAAGCTACTCACCGGTCTCGTGCCCAAGGATATGGCGGCGAAAATGCCTTTTCTGGGCGGTGTTGCTTTGAATGCTCGCACCGGCGCCGTTGCCGCCGCAATTGCAATCATGGCCGCACTGCTGCTGGCCGCTGCGCCTACGTTGCGGTTGTCATTCCAGAGCGTGCATGATGGATTGGCCGAGGGGGATCGCGGCGCCGCCAGCCTGTTCTGGCAGAAGTTGGGATCGAGCATGGTGACGGTGGAACTGGCGGTGGCAGTAGTGCTGCTGGCCGGCGCCGGATTGTTGGGACAGAGCCTCTATCGGTTGCTGCACGTGCCCCTGGGATTTGATCCAGAGCATATTGCAACAGTGCAAGTGATGGCGCCAGCCACAACCTACAAGAACGACGAACAGAAGACAGGGGTCCGCCAGGAAATTTTGCGCCGCATCTCCAGCCTGCCGGGCGTTGAGTCGGCGGATCTAACCAGCATGCTCCCGGTGCAATGCGACTGCAATATCGACTCTATCCAGATTCAGGGACGGCCGTCCCCTGGGGATCACAATGATGTGAATGAACGCCATATCAGCACGGGATATCTTTCCACGCTCAGGGCCAGCCTGGTGCGCGGGCGGTTCTTCACCGAAGGCGACGATGCTTCTAGGCCGGGAGTGGCGGTTATTAATCAGGCGCTGGCCCGGAAGTTTTTCCCCGACAAAGATCCAATTGGCCAGAGGATCACCGACGACGAGGGGGGACGTCCCTCGGTGTGGGAGATTGTAGGAGTGGTTGACGACGTTCGTGAGGGGCCGCTTGATACCAGTATGATGCCTACCGAGTATTTTCCGATCAACCAGACAGGGGACCAGTTTTTCAGCCTTGCGGTGCGGACACATCTGGACCCGGAGTCGCTTCTACCGTTGCTGGCGAGCACCTTGCATCAGATCGACACAAACCTGGGTGTGTCCGACGAAGCAACCATGAATGCGAAGATTGGTGGAACGCAGGCGGCGCTGCTGCATCGGTCTTCTGCCTGGCTGGTGGGCGGATTTGCCGCGGTGGCGCTGGTTTTGGGCGTGGTTGGACTGTATGGAGTGATTGCCTACTCAGTGAGCCAGCGGACGCGGGAGATTGGCGTGCGCATGGCACTTGGAGCCCAACGTAGTTCGGTTTATGCGCTTGTACTCCGTCAGGCGGGATGGCTGACAGGAACAGGTCTCGCAATCGGGTTGACCTGCTCGGTGGGAGTGTCACTGCTGATACGCAGCCTGTTGTTTGGTGTGCACGCATGGGACGCAGCGACTCTGGGTGGCGTGGCTGCGCTACTGGGGGTTGCGTCGATGGTGGCAAGTTTCCTGCCTGCGCGTCGCGCGGCCTCGGTGAATCCAACGCATGCGTTGCGAGCGGAATAACTGTCTGACATTTTTTCGTTCATTTTAAAGAAATCGACGAGTCACTCCGAGAACACTTCAAGTGAACTGAAAGAGCTTCAATTTTCCGGGTTCCGGGCGAGTCACGGGCAACTCGGAAGTCAATTGGAAACGGCTGATCTGGCCGTCAGTCGCGTGGCTCCGGCCCGCTTGGCTCTTCAAAAAAGTGCTAGACCTGGCGTGGTTTTCGGGAAGGGGAGAAAGGAATTCCAAAGTCGGTCTCCGTGAGGCTGAAGTCCATTCTCCGCGTCCAACTCCGATAGGAACGGGATAAATTGCGGCACTTTCAATAAGATGAGGGAATTGTTCTCTACAGTGCAGACTGCGTGGCGGAGCGCGCAGTCCTGCGCTAACCATTCTCCAGCCCAGAAGTTCCCTGGGAACAGTGAAAATACAAGGAATCTATTTCTGACTCGCCTTTCTACTGACAGACGGTTCAGCTAAAAGGTCAACAATTGAGAAAGTAGCGACGTTCTTGAGCGTACCTTTAGCAGGGAATTTCTTATGGCTAAGCAATGATTCGGCGTTCGTGAGCAGGAACAGTTGTCACGATGGGTTAAATCGTGCTCACGTGAGAATCCCTTCTGCTTCTGGACGTTGGTTGTGGTGATGTTCCTCAATGGGTGATATGGAGATCGTTAGCATTTCGGCGTTGCCGGCAGCGACCCTTCGATGAGTTTTTGCTAATGGGTTCGTGCCGGGACGTGACTTTGTTTCAGGATTGCCTAATGAATGGGCAGCGATGACCAAAACCTGATATCGGGGATTTAGGAAGCGCCTTCTTCACCCTTGGACTGGTATGGAATCCCCTGGCGGGTGTCGCGACGCATTGTGCGGCCCCCCCTTGTAGCTCGTCGACGCGCTGCTATCTTTAGTGGACCGAGGCCAAACCGAGTCGCGCTGATATCCACCGTGACCATCACCTCTGGGATGGAATATTGATGCGACGATCAGGGCTCCCAGGAGAGACCCGACCGCCGCATCTTCCCGGGAAAGTTAGTCCCGATTGCCGTCGTGGTCTTTATTTCCGTCGTTGCCCTTGATGAGAACGGCACCATTGGCGATCCAGGGCCCTTCTACCGCGTTTCCGCCGAACGCGCTAGCCCGGATCACAAAAGCAATGTCCGGCTCGCTAGAGCAAACTGAAGCCAACATGCCCAGATCTCCGTTGAACGACGCGTCCCCGGTAGCGCTCAAAGGAACCGAGGCCGTCTCGACCAGAACGGAATTCCCACCGTTCGCACTGCCGTCGTTATCGCAGATCAGAACTCCTTTGACAGCCGTAACAGGGCCTGGAGTCCCAATAGTGATGGTGGGTGATCCGCCGGCGAAGACCAAGCCGCGCACGACAAAATGAATTTCGCCATTCTGCAGATTGACTCGAGCAAAGCCGCTGGTCGTGGTCCAAGGCAGAAACCCACCGGTAATTGTGCCGCTTCCCGAGCCGACCACGTTTCCAGCGGGAATAATTCCAACCACTTGGCGCCAGCGAACCGTTTGAGCCGATGCGGTTGCTGATACCAAAATGGTAATAAATAACGAGAACGAAAGTAGAGTTAAGACTCTTCTGATCACAATTTCTCCTGCAGTTCGAATTCATCGAGCATGGTTTACACTTGGCATACTAACGACGTCGAAGGCCACCTTAACAATGTAGTGCGCGGGAGTTGTTGGCAAGAAATCTCTAAGATGTCAATCTATCGCTAAATTCTAATCAAGGCAGTAGCGGGAAATTGTTTCCGAGATCATCGGAACGCTCCCATGTACATCGGTCACCTACACGGGTCCTCCGGAAGGGGTCCGACATCACCTGACCTCAATGAGCGATAGGGATTTATCATCACCGAGACATTCCCGGGGACTACGTCTTCGCGGGTTTTTGGGCTATCCCGCAGAGTCCAGCCTCGGTGGGTTTCTTCGACCATTTGAACGTTTATATAGCTGGTTGTTGCAAACAGTCTCGATGGTCACTCACGCTCAGGTGCGAGGATCGCAATAACCACATTACCGGCTACTTCAGCAAGTCGAACATCTCCGCCATGAGGCGTGGAGCGTAGACGACCCCGACTACTGAGACAGGCACGTCTCTCACAATTACATCCGATTACCCTCCGAGCCGAACTGCGGGTAGGCTGTATAACTTTCGTTGAAGCCAAATACCCGGCTGTAATGTTTTTGTTGCGCTCCCCGGTCAGAGCTGCAGGCTGGCGTGCAACCTTATTCGTGGAAGTGGACTGCGCAATTCAGGATCAACTTTGCCTTCGGGTTTGTTCTTCCCCGCTCCGTACAGTATGAATGCCTGAATGTGTTTCCCCCTCACATTGCGGCAATCCACACGGCATTCTTTATCTGAAAAATTACAAACAACATCTTTCTTTTCGATTACGCTTCCTACGTGTATTGTGTTCACGTCTTCGGGAGCCTATACCCCCGTGTCCATTCGAGATCAGATAGACGCCATTCAACAGGAAGTAAAATTCGGCGCGCGAATATTAGCAAAAAGTCGTGGCTTCACCTTCGCCGCGATTCTCACCTTGGCCCTGGCAATTGGCGGCAACACGGCTATTTTCACGATAACCAATGCTCTGTTGCTTCGTGGGCTTCCATATAAGAACCCGAGTCGGTTGGTCATGCTGAATTCGGTGCGCCGCGGAAGCTCTGACGAAGGCGGGAATTTTTCGCTGAATCGGTATGAGTTGATCCGCGATCATAATCATTCGTTCGCCGGCGTCGCTGCATGCACCATCGATTCCTTTAATCTCACCGGGCGCGGAGAACCGGAGCAAGTGCCCGTAGCGCGCGTAACGCCGAATTTTTTTAACTTACTCGGAGTGACACCGCAGCTAGGTCGCACCTTCAGTGAAGAAGACGGCCAAGTGGCGGGAGCGCCCGTCGTAGTGATTAGCGACAGTTTATGGCGGACCCGATTCAATGGCGATCGGAGCATCGTGGGGCAGACCGCCACGCTAGATTCCCAGCCTTACACGATCATCGGGGTGCTACCAGCGGGAATACAGTTTCCATTCATCGGACAGGCTGACGTCTGGTCACCTCGGTACTTCGAATTGACGATTATGCCTGCCAAATATATGCGGGCAGGAGTCGGATATCTCACGCCCATCGCGCGCTTGAAGCCTGGCGTTTCAATCAAAACGGCGTCTGCAGAGATGGACGTTTTGCATCGACAGTACTCGCAGGAATTCCCCAAAGAGCCCGAAACCGGAACCGACGTCTCCGTGGTTGTTGGAAATCTGCAAGAACTAACCGTAGCAAACGTTCATAAGCTGTTGGTGGTTCTTTCGATTGCGGTCGGCCTGGTGTTGATGATCGCTTGCGCCAATGTGGCCAGCCTGCTGCTTTCTCGCGCGCTGGCCCGGAGCAAGGAGATTGCGATTCGCAGTGCGTTGGGAGCAGGGCGTGGCGCCATCATCCGCCAGCTATTGGTCGAAAGTACTCTGTTAGCTCTGATCAGCGGTGGATTGGGCCTAGGCCTCGGCGTTTGGGGCACAAAAGCATTGGGCCGCTTCGGCGAAGCTAGTCTGCCGGGGGGCTTTGAATTTTCCGTAGACGGTCGCGTGCTGTTGTTCACTTTAGGGGTGAGTCTGCTCACAGGTGCCATCTTCGGAAGCTTCCCCGCGTTCAAGCTGGCCCGGACCAACATCAATTCTGAACTGCGTGATGAAGGCCGCGGAAGTACGGATGGGCACAAACGCGTGCAAGCTAAAAATCTTCTAGTGATCTTTCAGATTGCTATGTGCATGCTTCTCCTGATCGGAGCGAGTCTAATGATCCAGACCTTCTCGAACCTGCAGCACGCAGAGCTCGGTTTCGATCCCTCGAAAGTGCTCTCGATGAACATTTCTTTGCCAACGGTGAAGTACGCCAAACCAGAGCAACAGATCGCGTTTTTCGATGAACTTTTGCGCAAAGTCGACGTGGTGCCGGGTGTACGCAGTGCGTCAATTTCCGCTGCGTTGCCCCTTACACCGAAGCGCATCACGCCGATTCTTCCCGAGGGCCAGCCGGAAATTCCTCTGGCGCAGCGGCCGTTCATCATCATTGAAGCCATCGGGACCGAGTGGTTTCAGACCATGCGCGTACCCGTCAAACTAGGCCGGACCTTCACTGATGCGGACACGGCGCAAGCGCCGCGGGTCGTCATCATCAACGAATCGCTGGCCCGGCGGTTCTGGTCCAATGAGAACGCAATCGGCAAACATATTGTTGTGGGGCGACAAACGACGGCGGAGGTCGTCGGCGTGGCCGGCGACGTAAAGAACAGCGGCCTAGCAGTGGAGACAAAAGCCCAACTTTATCTTCCGTTTCCGCAACTGCCTTGGGGGAACATGAACCTGCTGGTGCGGACGGCTGTTGATCCACATCAGTTGGTATCAACAGTAAGGGAGCAAGTGTATTCAATCGACCCAGATCAGCCGGTCACCCAGATCCAAACCATGGATGAACTTCTTGCGAGCTTTCGGGCCCAGCCGCGATTCACGGTATTCCTGTTGACTTCGCTTTCGTCAATGGCGTTGATTCTGGCGGTGGTCGGAATTTATGGAGTGATCGCCTATACCGTGGCGCAGCGGCGTCACGAACTGGGAATTCGCATGGCACTCGGCGCGGAAAGAAGCGCCGTTGTTCGTATGATTGTCGGTCAGGGACTTTTGCTCACGCTTATCGGAGTCGTGATTGGTGTGATCGCGGCACTGGCATCAACGCAGGTTATGGCCAGCCTGCTTTATCATGTGCGAGTACGCGATCTGCCGACATTTGCTCTGGCAGCTGCGCTTTTCGTCCTCGTAGGATTGGCGGCCAGTTATATCCCGGCGCGGAAGGTATTGAGTGTGAATCCGACAGAGGCTCTGCGAGGAAACTAGCCGCTTCTGAACCCATAAGTTCATACCTCGCGAAGAGCAAACATCGGATCTACCTTTGTGGCTCGCCTCGCTGGAAAGTAACTGGCCAGCATTGCAACCGCAAAGAGGAGAAGAGGCACGGCCAGAAACACAAGCCGATCGTGAGGGCGAACACCATACAGCAAACTTGTCATCATTGAAGCTGTAGCTGCAGAAGAGACCAATCCCGCAACGATGCCCACGCCGGCAAGCGCGACTCCCTTGCGTAAGAACATTCTCAGAATGTCTTCTCGTCGCGCTCCCAGGGCCATGCGGATACCGATCTCGCGCGATCTTTGACCGACCATATAAGCCAACAAGCCGTAAATTCCGATGGAGGCCAGAAGTACCGCCAGTCCGGCAAATCCGCCCACCAGATCGGCAGAAAAACGGCGTGAAGCCAGTGACCGATCAAGGACATCGTTCATCGAAGAAAGATTGAATACCGGCAAGCCGGAATCAATGCTCTGGATTTCATGCCGAATCTGTGGTTCAAGCAGTTTCGCGGGCAGCGACGTCCGCAACACCACGGTCAGTCGTTTGCTGTTGTCTTGATAGGTTGGAACATAGATGTGGGGAACGCCATCGATATCGAGACCGTCACTCTTGATATCCTTAACAACGCCCACAACGGTCGTCCAAGGCTTGGTACGGTCTCGTCCGAAACGCACTCGGCGGCCCAGTGGATCGCTGGCTGGCCAATACTTACGAGCGGTGCTTTCATCAATGATGGCCACCAGTGGTTTGCCGTCTTCATCCGCCTCGGTGAATGAGCGGCCGCGCAGGAGCGTCGTCTGTAACACCTTAAAATAATCGGAGCTTATCCGAATTCTTTCCGCGCTCAGATCCTGCGAGGACTCGGCGGGTCTATCTTCAATCGCGAAGCCTTCACTCGCTACGCCACCGACCGCGTTGGGGTTGGTGTTGGTGGTCGGAAGAGCTGAGGTGATTGCGGCGAGTTCCACTCCCGGAATTGCCTTCATGCGCCGCAGCAACTCACGATCAAAGGTAGCTCGGCGAGGAATACTGAGATAAGGATCCGCCTCCGATTCGTTGGGATTCGGAAGCTGTATGTTTGCTGTGGCAACTTGTGTTCGATTAAAGCCAGGACTTTCCTGCAACAGATCCCGCAGCGTACGCAACAGCAAGCCGGCTCCGACCATCAATACGACGGCGAACGCCAGTTCAGAGACGATTAGAACATCCCGCAAGCGGCCGGTCTTTGTACTGTAGCCCGACCCTCGACCGCCTTCCCGAATGGCCGAGGAGATAGCGTTTTTTGCGGAATGAAGAGCTGGAGCAAGTCCAAAGATTAAGCCCGTGAGGATGGAGATCAGCAGAGCGAAGCTCAGGACCACCCAGTCGATTCGTACTTCGTTGAGCCGGGGAACGTTCGATGGCACAAAGCGCAGGATGAAGCCTAAAGTGCCCATGGCGGTTGCAATTCCCGCGACACCGCCGATAAGCGACAGCAGCATAGACTCGGTTAGCATCTGCCGCACCAAGCGACCGCGACTCGCCCCCAGCGCTGACCGCATCGCCATCTCTTGTTGCCGCCCCGAAGCGCGCGCCAAGAGGAGATTGGCAATGTTCAACGAGACGATAAAAACGATCAGGCTTACCGCACCCATCAACACGAGCAGCATGGGCCGAACTTTGCCCACCAAAGTTTCTTGCAACGGTTGAATTTCAATTGTCCATTGTGCCTGCGATGGGTAATCGGTGGGAAAGTCGTGACGTATTTGGGCAGCCATGGCGGTTAGCCGCGCCTGAGCTTCCGCCATTGTCAGGCCATGTTTAAGTCGTCCGATTCCCGATACTAAAACCCGGGTACCACGCAGCGGCGGCGGAAGGGGATCTCCGCTGAAACCGGCGGCGGCAAACACTTCCGCGTCGCCGGAAACTGTCGGTCCAGGATGGCGGAATCCGCGTGGCAGAACCCCGATAATGGAAAGGGGATCATTATCGATCCGGATGGTACGGCCGAGAACATGCGGATCGGCGCCATAGGCACGACGCCATAGGCCATCACTGATCACGGCATCCGTGGAAAACCAGGCACGAAGTCCTGCGGACCGAACAACCGTCCAATTTGCGGGGTAACACCCAGCATGGAAAAGTAGCTGAAACTGCCATTCACCCCTTCGACGCGCTCGGGCTGTCCGGCGCCGGTCAAATCCTCGCTTCCCTCGAAGATCGGAGTCACATCTTCAAATACGCCTGATCGCGTCTGGAGGTCATCCAGCTCAGGCTTGGAAAACCTAACGTCCCGCAATCCTACGCCCGATTCGTTAAAGAAGATTCGTACCAAACGATCGGGATCGGGGTACGGCAGAGAACGCAGCAACACGGCATTCACAATGCTGAAAATGGCCGTGTTGGCTCCCGCGCCCAGAGCTAGCGTCAACACGGCAACCGCCGACAACGCGGGATTCTTGTAGAACAGTCTCCATCCGTGACGCAAATCCAAACCCAGTTCGCCCCACCACCGCGTGCCTACCGCTGCCCGCATGGCATCTTTGTGAGACTCGATTCCGCCGAACTCAATCCTCGCCGCCCGCATCGCTTCTTGCTGGGACATGCCTTTAAACCAGTTCGGCAGCGTAGCTCTCGATGTGGAAACGCAATTCCGTTTCCATCTCACTTTCAAGCTTTCGCCGGTTGCCCATCCACCTTAACCAGGAGCGGAATCGAGCCAGAAGATTCATATCTCCTCCGAAGTCGTGCGCAGCACGTTGGCGATTAACGAGGCCATGCGGTTCCACTTTTCGGTTTGCGCATGGAGTTGGCGCCGTCCAGCCGCGGTCAGCCTGTAGAACTTTGCTTTGCGGTTGTTGTCCGATTCTCCCCACTCGCTCGTGATCCAGCCCTGATGTTCCAGGCGATAAAGCGCGGGGTATAACGAGCCTTGCTGGATCTCCAGTTGTTCGCCAGAGATCTGCTGAATGCGCAGCAAAACCCCGTAGCCGTGCAGCGGGCCAAGCGAGACAGCTTTGAGGATGAGCATGTCCAGCGTGCCTTGCAGCAAATCAATTTGTTTGCTCACGATCTCACCTTGCGTGTCTAGGAGAGACGATAACGGAACTCTCCTAGGCAGTCAAGGAGAGAACAAGCCGCCGCAGGCTTTCGCTCAAGGATGCCGCCGGAGTTCGTGACAAAAATGTAGCAATGTATTTACATGCCGGAGATGGTCAACCAACAACACTTTGCTCCCGCAGACTACTCTGAGGCTCGAATCTCTTTTCTGCGAGGCAGGTTTCGCCCAGAGGCCCAGCTGTGACTCCGCAGAGAAACGAGAGCGGGGCGTCCTTTGCGGACTTCAAATCAGTCCCGCGTGCTCGTTTGTTTAATCAATTGTGGGCTGGATTGGAGTCCACGAGCCGGTCTACATCAGTAGGCGGTCCTTTGCGCATGGGGCAGAAAAGAAGGAGCACAAATGAACCGCGCATATCTTCAACTACTGACAGTTGCTGCTTTCGTGCTTTTGGCTATCAGCGCAAGAGGGCAGCTCGCCAACGATCAAACACATGGCTTCGGTGCAAACCGGCTAGTCACCTTTACCTATCTTCAGAATTTCGACTGTGTGGATCAACCAATGTTGGATCTCGATTTCAATGGCATTCTGGCTCAGTCTGACCCGAATGAAATGCAAGTTCCAATCTGCCAAGCCGTGACGGAGCCAACTCAGGATCCAAGCGGCGGGAACATCGAGAACACAGCGCATCTATATGTTCTGGTGCCCATGTTCTCTGTAGACCACGACCAAAACCCCGAAGATGCTATGGCATGTCCTAACGGCGGTCGGCGAGGGGAATTATGCGGTAGACGTCTAGGAGAAGTATTAATCAAATTGTTCGGAGCGATCCCTGAGGCGTGGAAATCAAAGGTGAATCCCGCGATCACGACCCAGTGCCCTGACCCAAATCATCCTGTAGCAGGAACATGCACGATGCACGCCTCTTCTGTAGATCTGTCTGTCACTCTGGCGGCGCTTGGAAAAACCGGCCCTCCGAAAGCCCCGATTTTCTTGCCGACTCCCAACCACAGCCATGTAGTAGACGACAACTTCGTGACTACGGGCGCGATCTGGTGGGAAGTCAGGCCAATACTGGTGATGGACCAGAGCGATTGGCCAGCAGCCGACGGAAGCAGTGGCATTACCTCGTCCGAGAAAATGGATGCAGCGGAGGAAGCGGGAAGAGCGATTGAAGTAGGCTCGAACTTCTTTCTCTTTTTCACTTCACAGCTAGCAGAACACGAACATCACTGACGATAGGTGCGTCAGGAAGACGTTTGGACAGCTTAGGACTGCTTTCGGTCTTAAGCTGTCTGGATGGATGTCCAATCGCGGGTGAAAACGGGTTCGAGTCGGTCTAAGGCTTAGTAGAAGCTCTATTGGGGATGTGTCTTGCGACATTCCCTGTGGTCAGCCGCGAATTGATCCAGCTGAACAACTTGCCGGACACACCGGAGCGGAGGCATTTTCTTGAAACAGCCATTTGCGGCAATCATGCTTACTGGTGCCTTGCTGGGCGCCGCTCTCGCGCAAAGTACCGCGCCAACAAATCCAACTGTGGCTAATTCTGACGTTACCACTCAGAAAAGACTCGCCCCAGGCAGTGTAATCCCAGTGCAGCTCACCAAGACCATCGACGCCAAGAAAGCGAAAATTGGAGACCAGGTTGTCGCTAAAGTCATGCACGACATGATAGGTCCCACCGGACAAGTGGTGATTCCGGAAGATACGAAGGTTATCGGCCACGTTACGGAGGCGCAGTCGCGCGGCAAAGAACACAAAGAGTCTCAGCTCGCCGTCGCTTTTGACCGCACTATCACTAAAAACGGGCAGAAAACGGAAATCCCGATGTCCATTCAGGCCGTAGTTGGACTGGAGAGCCATCAAGATGCGAGTGGCAGCAATTACTCGGGGGAGGCACCCACGCCGGAGCCTCGCACGATGCAGTCGCCAATGAGTAGACCGATCCATGCCCCGCCGACCGGTCCACCGCCTTCGGCAGACGACGGAGAGGGCGTCCAAACGCCGGTGGCGGCTGTGGCTCCAGTCAATGAGCAGACTCATGGGGTGGTCTGCATCTCGAACTTGTCACTTCAGCAGGCGACCGGGGATCAAGGCTCGTTACTGACTTCCGAGAAAAACAACGTGAAGTTGGAAAGGGGGACGATGCTGCTGCTGAAAGTGAATCACTAGGAATGGTTTCGTTTTTAGAGCAGACGAAGCCGACGTTCGGCAAGTGCATACGATTCGTCCTCGCTCGTCTATGGGCAGTTGTGACTCTTGAAAAATCCCATAAAGCCGAGTGAACGAATTGAAAGCCTCTTCAGTACGAAGTTTTGTCTGCCGAGTAAGGTTCGCCGTATTTATTGAGGTGCTGTGTCCCTGCATTGGCCGAGTGCAAAGTGATCACGGCAAGATTGTTGTCCCCAGAAGCGACGTCGATATCGCGGCTCAGGGAGGATAGTTCCGAGGTTGAGGCGAGTTCATGCCAGAGCTCAAGCTTGTAGCGGCCAGGCATCAAATGCGCAATCTGAAAGCTCCCGTCGGAATCGGTCTGCGCGAAATAAGGTGTTTCAAGAACGACAACCACAGCGTTCATCTCTGGATGAATGTTGCAGAAGATGTAAGAAACGCCTGGCTTCGTGAATACCACCTTCCGCGCTGCACCGCTCTCATAGAGTCCGAGATCAAATGGCCTTCCGTGGTAGATCGAGAAGACATCGTGAAAGAACGGATCGCCGTTGGGAAACTCGACAGTTGTTCCCACCGTGATTGCAAGTAGATGCGGGAAAAACTGTTTGTTCTTCTGCACAAGGCGTGCCATGGGGCCGGGCTGCACAGCCGGGCGGGTATCATAGTATGTAAGCCAGACCACTGCACCAGCTATGTCTGCCCTCTTCGGTTTGGGCTCGATAACGATCTTGCCGCGAAGAACGGCGTCTTGCGCGGAAAGTGTCACGGACCACACGAGTATCAGAACCAGAAATATCTTTGTTCTCTCACGCGTTCCGGCCATTAGAAGTGCACTCCTGCAGCGAGGTTGACCTGGTCACCCGAGGCGCTTTGGCCGCCCGCAAACGTCGTACGCAAATGACGATATTCCATCGCGAGAACCAAAGAAGTTTTTGGAGTGTAGACGAAATTTACGAATTGCGCTTGGTTCTTCTGGAAAGCGGGAAAACCATTCACGCCAAAAGGTACGGGGAAAAATCTTAGTGACGCTGCGTAGTTTTCATCCTGGCCTATTGCAGAATTGATTTCGAAAGTTGAGATGGGTTTCAGCTTAAGTTGCGCCCAGCCTCCCACCGAGCGCAGAGGATGGGCAACGGAATGCGGCGGTAATGGTTCAGGGAAAATGACGCTTGACCAAATCCCTCCACCTAAGCCTCCGACCGCCTGCCCTTTGTAACCCTCACCAGAAACTTCCAAGAACTGAGTAATGCCAGCCTTGAAGTCGGTGTTGACAGTCCAGCTATCAATCTCCGGGAACAATTCATATCTATGGCGCGCTCGATAGGCTGCGACACCGATAGCGAGTGGATGCGTTGCGGAGTGATGATCGAATGCAAAGCGCCCGGCAATTGCAGGCACTCGGGTGACTTCACCCGATGTCGGTGACCTGTCCTGAAAAGAGGGAATCTCCTCGGTGAGTGGGTCGAGCATTCCTGCCTGCAACGTCACGACGGAATCGACCCCTGCTGTGATCCGATGCTCCAAGACGGCTTGCGGCGTCCACACCCAAAGATTTCCAGCCCACGAAAATGCAGGTTGGGCCACGCTCGCGTAGGATGTTGGCGAGAGTGGCGAAAAAAAAGGGGTGTCCTGCCCGATCGTAAGCGTCGTATCGGACCAGCGCAGTCTCGCGTTCGCGGTCCGCAGACGAACCAGTCCGGCGGTGACACCATACTGGGTTGTCGGGCTCCCGCCGGAGAAATCTACGCCCACATCGGCTGCAGCCTTGGCGCCGAATACTTGCGGGCCCTTAACGTCAATGCCCAGGACCGTCTGACTAAGGGTTGCGCCAATGCTGCCGTTTGGCGAGCCTGGCGAGCGTGGAAAAGCAAGAATCGGCACATCCGCTGCCGTCATGGACCCAGCGTTTACGTAGGAGTTAAACAGTACCAGCCCGGAAATCTTGACCTGATACTTGCTCGCGCTTTCAACTTTGTCCTGATGCAATTCCGCGATCTTAGCCGCGAGGAATGAAGGATCCTGGTCCGCGTCGGCAAGTGTAGGTTCGGTTGAGTTCGACTCCGCAGCAGGCGCCGCCTTTACCTGCGCTCGAACTTCGTCGAGGTCGCGACGCAATTCCTGTATCTGCTGTAGCGCTGCCGCAAGACTCGAGCGAGTTTCCTGAAGTTCCTGGCTAACCCTGGCCAGATCGGTGGCTGACGCGGACTGCTGCGAGCGCAGCCACGCGGGCATGAGGCACACCACGAACAAGGCAATTAAGCGCATCAACAGCATCTGTTTAATGATTGATTTCAGGCGAATAAGCGGCAAGGTTACTTTCGTGTTTTGGCCTATCCAACTGGGTTACGCCGGTGTCTGGCGAGGGGACAACGCGGGTCATAAGCTGTGAAGAATGCTCGCACTGCGTTTCAAGCATCTCCGCACCAAGCTCCTGGCCTGGATGCTCGCACTGGTGTTTCTGCTGACCTCAGCAACGCTCATCCTGGTGCAGGCGAGAATGCGCAAGCATGTACGCGACGATCTGGTTTCAACACTGCGGTCTGAGACGGCCACCTTTGCGGCATTGGAAAGCACCGGTCACCAATTAACTGAACAAAGCGTCACGCTGCTCGCCGCGCAGCCAACGTTGAAAGCGTTAATGTCCACCAATGACCCTGTGACCGTCGACGAAGAATGCGGCCCGTTGCTGAAGGCCGCAGGCGCAGACCTGCTGGTCCTAGAGAATCCCGCGGGAGAGATTCTAGGCTTTAGCGCCAAATCTGATGACATCCCTCTCTCCACCGTTAAGCGTTTGATGCGCGAATCCTTTGGGAGCCAGGACTGGTGGTTTGCGGGAAACCATCTTTTCGACGTGAGCACGCACACCATCTGGATTGGAACTGAGGATAGCCGTCGCTCATTGGGTCGTGTAGCAATCGGCCGCGAGGTTTCGCCGCAATCCCTCCTCAGCACTGGTGTTTTTGGCAAGGCAGCGTTTGCCTTCGAGAGACATGGCGCGGTGCTGCTTAGCTCCTTGAGGGCAAATGCGTGGTCAGAGTTTGAAAATTCCCTGGGCGGCGCGGAGACTCCAAATGACAAGGTCGAAGAAATCGATTTCGAAAGCGAGCGTTATCTCGAGACATCCGTCGAACTGCCAGGGGATCACCCAGTTCGCCTTTACTGTTTCCAGTCGTTCGATCAGGCCACAAGCTTTTTGCGATCACTGAATCAACTTTTACTAGTACTCGGAACTCTCGTGCTCATTGTGGGGGCGGCATTCACGTTTGTGATTTCTCGGCAGATTACGCGGCCACTTGAACGGCTCGCCTTTGGAACGCAGCAACTCGAAAAGGGCGACTTCGACTTCCAAATTCCAATTGTTGGCCACGACGAAGTCGCCGGCCTGACGAGATCGTTCGAACAAATGCGCACTAGTCTGCGCCAATCGCGTGAGAGCCTCGTGCGTTCAGCACGGCTCGAGGCCGTCGGGCGCCTGGCGGGTGGGGTGGCCCACGACTTTAATAATCTCGTTATGATTATCAAGGGTTACAGCGACTTGCTTCTTGAGACTGCGACTCCGGCGAACAGACCATTCATCGATGAGATCAAGAATGCGGGCGACCGCGCGAGCGGCCTGACGCGTCAGCTGCTCGCATTTAGCCGCAAGCAGGTGCTAGAGCCTCAAGTGCTTGATCTCAACGACACCGTCAAGAGCATGGTGAAGATGCTCCGGGTGCTGATCGGCGAAGACATTGAGCTCATCACGAACCTATCGGATGAGATTGGTCGCGTTAAGGCCGATCCGGCACAATTGGAACAAGTCATCATGAACCTGGCAGTAAATGCTCGCGACGCGATGCCTTCCGGTGGCAAGCTGATTGTGGAGACGTCATCTGCGGAGTTGGACGATGCCTACGCGGCAACGCATGCCGAAGTCGCCCCAGGATTGTATGTGTTGATCGCCGTGACCGATAGCGGTTGCGGGATGGATAAAGAAACGCTCAAACATATCTTCGAGCCCTTCTTCACGACAAAGGAAGCTGGAAAAGGCACAGGCCTGGGGCTAGCTACGGTGTACGGCATTCTCAAGCAAAGCCGTGGACACATTTCTGTTTACAGCGAGCCAGGGCTCGGAACCACATTCAAGGTTTATCTACCAGCCCTCAACAAATCTGCGCCGCTGCCGTCTCAGCAAAGGATTGCCGATGCACCACGGGGACAAGGAACGATTCTTCTGGTTGAAGACGAAGCGCCATTGCGAGTATTGGCAGCAGAATCGCTGAAAAAGCTGGGATACTCCGTGCTACAAGCTTCGAATGGACTCGAAGCGCTGGCGGTTGCCGATCAGCACAACGGAGAAATCGACCTGCTGCTTACTGATGTGGTCATGCCGCGCATGGGTGGGGCGGAACTCGCCCGGAAGTTGCAGGCGAAGCGAGACGCAATTTCAGTCATTTTCATGTCCGGATACACCGAAACTGCAGCCCTGGAAAACAACGCGCTCGGGCAACGTTTCATTCTGCTGAACAAGCCGTTCTCAACGGAAGCGATGGCACGAAAAATCGCGGAGACGCTTAGTCCCAAACCATTGACGAACGCCGCTTCCGGAGGCACATAAGATGGCGCTCGGGCCAGCATTCACTTGCCTGATAAGTCTTTGCGCGACTTCGGAACTCAAGTAGCTGCGCCGTTCCTTCTCGCCGCCATGCATCGGCAATCCTGTTTAGACCATTTGGAGTACTGGGCTTAACGTCACTTGTGGAGCACGGCTACTCATCCCGGCATTCGGCTATCATCGTGGAATATGCAACTACGCAACACGATGCTTTATGTGAAAGACCTTGAACGAATGAAGCGTTTCTACGGCGAAATGTTTGCTACCAGCCCCAGCAATCAAGACCGGACTGATGTCTTGGCCACCTTTAGGACTGGTGGTGCATATTTCTGCCTGCATCTGATTCCTGCTTAACTGGCAATAGGTATCGGAATCGAATCTCCGCCTATCCCACGCGAGGAGTGCCCTGTGAAGCTGGTTTTTGAAGTGAAAGACGTAGAAGCGGAACGCTCACGGCTGGAGTCGCTTGGAATTCAAACCTTGCGCCGACCTTGGCAGAAAGCGGGAGAAGCATGCGATGACAGGCGCGTGAGACTTCTCATGGAATCGCGCCCTCCCCTAGAATTGGGGGCTGCCACACAAGATTTAAATCCGCGCTCCGAGGGTAGACAGATTAGAGGTCACATCGGTCTAAAGCTCGGGGTTGAGATGAGTGTAATAGAGATTATCAGCTTTGTTTTGATCGAAGCAGTTCTTTTTATCACCAGCCACGAACAGCGTGTCACCGCCGGCGTAGACGGTCTAGCAAGCTTCATTGCCCCTTGGCTACTGGTTCGGCACCACACGGATGTGCGCCATCATACCTCCGTCTTCATGCTCCAGTATGTGGCAGTGATAGACGAAGTCACCAAGTTGCGAAAACGGAATTCTCACCACTACAGGCGCGACATGGCATGCGCCGCTGCGCCAGGACGAAACGGATCCGTCGCACGTCGGTCCACCGTTATAGAGAGGAAGATTGTCGACCAAGGCTCCGGCCTCGTTACTGTCAGCACGTGAAGGCAGCACAACACGGAACTTGGTTTGATGCATGTGGAAGTTGTGGTCCTCGCTCGCAACGTTGATCAGCTCCCAAGTCTCCTCAACCGGTTTGTTGCCGGGAGCGAGCGGAAGACAAACGTTGATGAATGAGTGATCAAAGGGAGCGATGTCCTGGAAAGTCCCGGAAACCGGGTTTCCGTTCTCATCCATTTCTTCGTAACCAAGGCCAAATCCATCTTCAGTTCCCGCCGGTACACCGAAGAAAATGCGGCGACGATGTCCCCCAGGAAGGGCCGCGCATGCGGGAGCCTGTCCAGCCCACTTCGCAGTCGCGGAAGCCAAGTGATGTTCGTAAGACTCTCCGTTCGGGCGCGAACCCAGGCCAGCCGCTTGCTGTACCGTGACCTCATCCCCAATATTGCGATCACTGATGCGAACTGGAGCAGACAATATTCCGTCTTCTGCTCCCTTAGCACCAGTCGTCGTAAGCGTGTCTGAGATGCCGGCTTTGTTGTTCCCGCCGAGGAAAGTAACGGTCGCGAGTTTGGTCGCCGGCCAATGGTCAGCGTCCTCGCCGGTCACCACCATTTGGCTGACGAGCGTGGCCGACGAGGTTTTCTCGGCCTGCCGCGAAGAAACCCAAATCTCAACCCGCGAGCTGGGATACATCTTGATCGAAGTGGCACAGACGGCACCTGGATTCGAGCGATCTCCACAGCTGACCAGCTTCACTCTTCCGTTGAGACGCTCAGAAATGACGGCGGCTGACGCGCTGCTCTCGAGACTCACTCCATCCACCGCCAGAACCTGCACGGGTAATGCCTTGCCGGCATTATCGATCAGTTGCAGATCATAGGCCCTACTGCCAGAAGTGTTCGTGATCCGCCAGACTTCCCCATTTCCATGAACCACTGAGATCGTTGGGAAGACTTGTCCATTGATGGAGAAAATCCATTTGCCTCCCGTGTGATCAACCACTTCACCCTCGTCGGTGGTGTAGGTTGTGCCGGGGCAAAAGCCCGGCCGATTCGCAAAGGAGGGGTCGTGTTCGCAGAAGTCAGGGTCCTCCTGGTCAACCACGGTATTGTCGGCATGCACTTGCATATCTTTCAAAATGAGGTGACGAACCTTTGCGCCAGCGGGCATTCCTCGTTTTCCCCGCAGTGAAAGGTAATCATCGGGGCTGCCCACGGTGATAATGCCTGCAAGGCCTTCCGAAACCTGGTTCAAGGCCAAGCCGTGAGCATGCGGATGAAACCAGAACAAGCCTGAAGGATGATTTTTCGGAATGTAGATGTCGTAATTGATCGGCTGGTCCGTGTAATCCAGGCCCGGATCCTGCATGGAGGGCAGTTTTCCCTGAGGGTAGCCAAGGACATAGATAAAGTCGCCGTATGTTGGATCGTCCGCCGTGGCCCGGCGAGGCTCAACAATCAGCCCGTGGGTGTGAAGATTGGTTGGATTGGCAACAAGCATCGCGCCCATGGGATCCGATACGTGCTCGGCGTCCGGCGGTGCCGGCGGCAATTGATTAATGAAGCGGATTCGCAGGTGATCACCTGCTTGTAATGCAAGTCGCACGCCGCCATACGGACTTGAGGTCCGGCTGTCTGTAGGACATGCGTCGCCAACCGCGTCCCTTCGCAGACAAATCTCATATACCCACGCGATGGGCGCGAGACCCGCTAGATTGATGCCTTTGGGCTTTGCAATCATCACGATGTTCAGCTCGCCGTGTGAACTCGCAAATACCTTGGGTTCACCCAGGCCGTTGGACCCTCCGATGCTAGCCAACACGGCTGCATGTGCTTTTCTTGTGCTCACATGATGTTGTGAGGCACCAACCTCGAGTGTGAGTGTCAGGAATGTCGCACAAAATGCGACAAGTAGCCATGCTGGGAGCTTCATTGTTGTCCTCTCAAACGGTGTTTTTCCGCACGAAATGATTTGGGGGTACGGCCGGGCGGCGGGTTTGGAATTGCACGTCTATGGCCAAATGCGCAGGCCTTTGTGGCCAGGGTTTACCGTAAATACTGCTTGTCCAAGTGCTTCATAAGGGACAAAGTGGCGAATAAAAAGCGTCGATAATGTCTGCAAATTGTTTCACATTTTGTTGAATCCGCCGAAATAACAATCGCTCAAATCGTCGACTGAAAGACTTAACACTCACGTCCCTGCTGCGAAAAAAATCTTTCACAGTCGTGCCGCGTGGGTCAATGAGTGCTAACGCCTGTTAACAACATCTAAGTGAGGACGTAGTATGGCGACGACAAACTAGGCGCGTGTGCCTTCCATCGTTCGCTTCCTCGTTTATCTTGTAGGAGAGTTTTATCGCTGACGGTCAACGATTTTTCTAAATTGCAGGTTAACCACGGCACCCAGAAGGTCAGACTTCAGGTTCCGAACCGCTTTGTCATCGTGTGGCACCATCACAACACGTTCAACGCTGGCCAGAGCCTCTTTC
>JAICSO010000133.1 GCA_025936825.1 Terriglobales bacterium | reverse complement strand
CTTTATTGGTGCAGGCGCAGTTGTGCTCAGGACGGTTCTCGATTTCGCCCTGATGGTCGGAAATCCTGCACGGCAGATCGGTTGGATGTGCCATTGCGCCAGACGCCTGCCGATTCTGGCTTCAGCAAGTCTGAACTCCTCAACGACCTGTCCCTACTGCCAGGCACAGTTTCGCGCTACGCCCACCGGGTTAACCATGGTAGAAGGATACTTTTCATGAATCACAGTGGGATCACCATTCCTTTTCTTGACTTGAAAGCGCAATCCAAATCGATCCGCAACGACGTCATGGATGCCTTTGATCGAGTGCTTGTTTCTGGACAGTTCATCGGCGGTGAATGGGTCGAACGCTTCGAAGAGGAATTTGCCCGGTTTGTTGGAAGCAAATATGCGGTTGGCGTGGGCTCCGGAACGTCCGCCCTGGAACTCGCCTTGAAAACGGCGCGGATTGCCGGCCGCGATGACGTGATAGTGCCGGCGAACTCGTTCTTCGCGACGGCGGAGGCGGTCAGCAATATAGGAGCCCGGCCGGTATTCTGCGACGTGGATCCTATGGCTTTCCATCTCGATATCAATTCGGTGGAGCGCCTGATAACGCCGCGAACCCGGGCCATTATTGCCGTCCACTTATATGGACGGGCAATGGACATGACGGCTCTGGAGGAATTGGCCGAGCGGCGCGGACTCACAATCATCGAAGATGCTGCGCAGGCGCACGGGACAGAGCGAGATGGTATTCGCGTAGGCGGATCCGGCCGGCTCACCTGTTTCAGCTTCTATCCTGGCAAAAACCTGGGTGCCTACGGAGATGCGGGGATTATTACATGCCATGATCGAGTTCAGGCGGAACGGCTGCGACTCTTGAGAGACCACGGTAGTCCGGCGAAGTACATTCATGTCATGGTCGGGACGAACTCGCGGCTTGATGCAATTCAGGCGGCTGTGCTCTCGGTGAAACTTCGTCATCTTCGGGAATGGAACATGCGCCGTGTCCAGCATGCGAAAGCATATGTGATGAGACTCCGAAACGCATGCATTCAGACCCCAGAGATACCACCCGTCAGAGAGCACAACTTCCACCTTTTTGTTATTCGGGTAAAGAACAGGGATGCAATGAGGCGGCACTTGCACGCGTGTGGGATAGAAACAGGGATTCATTATCCTCAGCCTTTGCATTTGACTCGTGCCTATCAGGACCTCGGATACCCGATGCGAGGCAGCTTGCCTGTTTCCGAGGCGCTCGCATCCGAAATATTGTCGCTGCCAATGTATCCCGAACTCACTGACAGCCAAATAGAACAGGTCAGTGAAGCGGTGTTGCAGTTTCTAGGCCAGGCCGAGACACAAGAAATATCGGTGCCCGCCATCCACGGCTAGAAAAAAAACTGACGAAGTTTGGCTTCAGTAAAGGGAACGTTTTCATAATCTCAGATCAATCCGAAGAGCCCCATGAACAAATCTTTGCTACGCACCACAAACCGAGTGTCCTACCCGGCGCGCTCGCAGTTCGAGACTGCGGCGCTCCCGACCCAGCCCAAACGAGTGTTCTCTTCCGACAGATTTGTCCCGCAACTGGTCTCTGATCAGGCGAGAGAGAATCCCGGCCACATCGCTTTGGCTGGAGACTCAATGCAGCTGACGTATGGCGACCTGAACGATGGCGCAAACCGGTTGGCGCATCACTTGAAAACGTTAGGCCTCCGCCCCAACAGTGTCGTGGCAGTGTGCATGCGCCGGTCACCACTTACGGCGCTCGCGTCACTCGCGGTACTGCGGGCGGGGGCTGCATATCTTCCTCTTGATCCAAACTACCCGCGCGAACGACTCTCTTTCATTTTGACGGATGCCCATGTCTCTTTAGTGCTTTCGGATTCGAGCGTGGTCGACGGGCTACCCCCAGGTAACTGGCAACAAATTCTGCTTGATCGCGAGGACGCGATCGATGGAATGCCCACTGACTCGCAAACAACCCAGATTTGTCCGGATCAGTTGTCGTACGTCATCTACACTTCCGGCTCAACCGGGACGCCCAAGGGAGTGGAGATAACACACAAGAATTTGTTGAACCTTGTCTTGTGGCATCAGAAGGCATTTGCCGTCACTGCGGGCGACCGTGCGACACAATTTGCGAGCTTCGGGTTCGACGCCGCTGTTTGGGAGCTCTGGCCACACCTGACGGCGGGAGCGGCGGTGCATTTGACGCCGGAAGAAGTCCGGAGCTCGCCTGAGTTACTGAGGGACTGGTTAGTCGACCAGGAGATCACCATTACCTTCGTGCCGACCGCTCTGGCGGAGCGGCTGATCATGCTTGATTGGCCGGCCACTACAAAGCTGCGGGTCCTGCTCACAGGGGCTGACACTCTTCATCACTATCCGCGTCCCGGACTTCCGTTTGCGCTCATCAATAACTACGGCCCGACGGAGGCCACAGTCGTGGCTACTTCCGGGTATGTGCCGTCTGAAAAAAGAAATCTCGCGCAACGTCCTGCTATTGGACGTCCGATCGACGGTGCTGAAATTTACATTGTTGACGAATCGCTGACTCCTGTACCTCGCGGTGAAGTAGGCGAACTCTGTATCGGCGGCGCAGGGGTAGGACGGGGATACGTGAACAGCCCAGAGCTGACTGGAAAGAAATTTGTGCCGGATCCGTTCGTTACCAGAGCAGACTCGCGAATGTATCGGACGGGTGACCTCGGCCGATGGCTTTCTGACGGCCAAATTGAATACGTCGGCAGAGTGGACGATCTGATCAAGATTCGCGGCTACCGCATTGAGCCCAATGAGATCGTTGCCGTCCTGGATACGCACCCGGGGGTACAAGCGAGTGCAGTTATGGATCGGAAAAACGGCACTGACAGCCAGCATCTCGTTGCTTATATCGTGGTGAATCCCGGCCACGCTTGCCCCACAGCCTCTCAATTGCGCGATCTGCTGCG
>JAICSO010000071.1 GCA_025936825.1 Terriglobales bacterium | reverse complement strand
AGTCGGTGCTTCTCGAGACCCAGCTCTTCGGAGATGGCAGGTCATCGTGAACTTGAGCGTCAGGAAAGTCGAAGATCAGTTCGCCAAAGCAGGCTGGCATTGCTGTCGAATGGCCCCGACCTCGGAACAGAATTTCCGTGCCTGCGCGCGTTGGGTCAGCGCTCCTGGGTTCGCGCGTGGGAGACCTCATCGAATGCGAGGCACCGGGCGCAGCATAAGGGCGCAGCATAAGAATGAGGGTGAGAGAGATTGTGTACCAGTCGGAAGCCGCTCAACATGCCGCCTGACGAATCTTCGGGAATTTGGGAATGGCCCCTACAACGCCACTGACCGGGACAACGAAGAATCAGGGGGAACAATGCAGTGCTGACGTTCACGGAACTCGTTTCATTGTGGCGGGAAACCCAGTATCCGGAACTACAAAACAAGCAGCGCGGGCCGCAGAGCGACTCGTTTGCTTGAACACCACAACAGGCGATGGGATCATGCAGATCATCAACAGTTCGTTCAGTTTTGACCGTTTTCTCGAGTGGTTGGGCGCGGCAAGGGCCCGTGTCCTAATCATCGACTACGGTGCGCTGGCCCTGCCGTCCGACCACGGTCCCTGTCAGCCGATTCCGGCGGTACTCCGCTTGCTGGAACAGATAAGGGTCCAGACTAATATCCGACTTATCGTGATCAGTGACCGCCATTGCAGAACCGTCGATTCGTTACGAAGGTTAGACCCGGTTCCGGAGATCTGGGGAGTCGGGGGCTTGGAACGCCTCCTGCCCGACGGTTCTTATGAGTTGTCATCCATGGACGAACGGGCGCTCCGCGGACTCGCGGAAGCCGACGACTGGGCGGAAGCGGCGGGACTCCTGCCTTGGGTGGAGCAAAAGCCTGGTGGAATAGCCTTACTCGAAAATACCATCCTGCCCGCAGAATTCAACTCGACGCGTTCACGGGCCTGGACTGCATGGTCGGAGATCGCTATAGAGTACGGTCTCAGCCTTCTTAATCTTGAACACGGACTCGAACTTCGAGTTCCTTCGAGGACTCGAGTCGAGGCCGTCGAAGCCATTATTTCCGAGACGCACCGGTCTGTTCCCATCGCCTATCTCGGCGACGGAGTCCTCAGTGAATTCGCATTCGATGCTCTGGGAGCAAGGGGCATGAGAGTACTGGTCCGCCGGACATTTCGCGCTACATTGGCGGACGTCTGGATCAGCCCTCCTGTCGGCCTGGTGGGTCTTCTGAAGATATGGTTGAGTGCTGGCCAGCAGGATCACACCACACCTGTATGTGCTGGCAGCGCGGATGAAGCCCCCGGTTCAAAACGTGGTGGAGTAGACCAAAGTGAAAGCCAAGGTGGGAATTGACGAAACACCCCGACCGTTCTCTGGTAGATCGCCGCGGAGTCCCGCCGAGTAACAAACGCTCACCCTTCGCTGGATCAGGACGAACCGTCGGTGAGGTTTAGCAAGAATGACTTCAGCGCCCGTTGCGGGGGAACCACGAACTTCCGAATCCATTCTCTCGACAACGGTCTCGAAAACCAAGCGGATCAAAGAACACCACATATCGCGGTTGGTAGCGCAGTATGACGTTTTCCGGCAAGGAAAGGTTCCAGGGCAGCGCTCCGCAACAAAATTCGCACAACCAGCAGAACGGTGCTCATCGAAATTGCTCTGACGATAGCTTCGCAGTGAGACATTCGTCTCCCCAACCCACCGAAAGAAGCCGAGCATGGAAGATTCCGATACTCGCAGTTCCTGCTCGCTTCCCTGTTGGACATCTATCTTTCATATCCGATTTCAGCATGCGGTGTGGGTGCTTCCAATGGTTTGCTTATACTTCATTACCGGGGACGCCCGTAACAGCGGACCCCGATCGCCTCGGGGGGATGATACTCGGGCCGTGGAGGAGCTTACATCGGCATGCTCGAGATGAGTTTGGTGCCATCGGTTGCTGGCGAAAGTCGTAGAGACTCAAGCCGCCGATTTCTGCACAAGCGATCGATGCTTTCTGCCCAGCCTGCCCACCAGATAATCACGCAGAGCTGCAGCATTGTTGTGCTCAGTGTCGTGGGAACTGTAAACAAGCGTCACGGTGCCACGACGCGCTGCCTTCAGGATGGGATCGCAGACTTCGGGATGTTGCTCCAGTTCGGCTCGGTAGCGTCGCTGGAATTCGTCCCATTTCTTTGGATCATGGCTGAACCACTGGCGCAAGGCGGCAGTGGGCGCCACCTCCTTCAGCCACGCATCGAGTGGAAGAGAGGCTTTCCTAATGCCGCGCGGCCACAACCTTTCCACGAGGATGCGCCGACCATCTTCCCGAGAAGCAGGTTCATAAGCGCGTTTTAGTTTGAGCATTGCATCTTCCTCCATGAACAAATTTACTCAGTCATCTTTACTCAGTCATCCGTTGGCCACTCCCCCTGGGCGCACTCCGGGCATTGGCTATTGATGTACTCCAGCCAGGAGAGGACCTCAGAAGCGTCAGGTAGAGAGTTCCCTTCGGCCGTGCGCCAGACTGCAAAGACCTCCAGAAAGCGATCGGTTACGTAGATCGCCGTGCTGGCTGTTCCCTGCGCGCCGATTGCCCCAACCACTCCATGGATTCGCATGTCTTCATCAGTTAGAACGAGGAAGGGCAGTTTCTCCTGATTTCGGATCCTTTCCGCCTGCTGTTGAGAACAGGCTAGGATTAGCAATACCTCGGCATCTTGATCCCGAATCTCGACAGAGCGTCGCGCGAGGCCGGAGAGGTAGGCCTGCACGTCCGCTTGGCCGACGTCTCCTGCGAAGATCAATACCAAATTGGAGCGGCCACGGTAGTCATAAGGACTAACTGGCTTGCCACCCATGGACGACAATGTGAAGTCGCCAATCAAGTGTCCTCGGCTCGGATAGACGCCCACCTCGGTCACTCTCGCGCTTCCAACCTCTGCCTGCAGCATCTCGACCTCCAGAATGCGCTTTGCCATCTTGCTACAACGAATCAGTGGTACAAACCGCTACTATGCTTGCCGGTTACGACCTCGATCTTCTGCTCGTAGAGAATGATGCGATCAATCAAGGGATATCCCGGCTCGAATGTCCAGTCTGGCTTCCCGTGCTTTACCAGGAGGCGATCAAGAAACCAAGCCTTCTTGTCGCGAGACTCGGGACCCGTCAGGATTTTGACCGGTCCAAACACGATTACGCTGGTGTACACAAGGGCGGAGTTGCATGCATAGGGCATGCCGCGATGCAAGTCGCCGATCTCCGACACCTCTACACAAATGCGGGAATTGCTTTGCAGGTTGGTGAGAAAATGCCCCTGGTGATCACCAGTATGGAGGTAAAGCAGGTCTCCACCTTCGTATATGTAGACCAGAGGGACAACGTACGGCCAGCCGTTCGCATCGACGCTGCCCACGTGGGCGATTTTCTGCCGGCGCAAAAACTCCTCGGTTTCTGCCTGCGCCATCAATCGCTTCTTGCGAAGGATTCGGCCGCGCAAGTCAACAGTCACGCTCGACATTTTTTCTCCCTTCTCTTCGTCTCTAGAGCCATCCGTTCCAACATCGCTGGCGATAGCACGGAATATCGTGCTTCATCGGTTCGTTCGCCGTGTGCAGCGACTTCAATCCGTCGCCGATTGAGATTCACCCGTCGGAACCGCCACCGAAGCTGAGCTGCCAGCCAACGAAAGGACCCTAGTAGTCCAGGGTGCGTTTCAGGGCGGCGACGATCTTCTCCACCGACGGCATATAGAACTTCTCCAACGGTGGGCAGGCGGGAATCGCGGGAATGTCCGGCCCAGTGACTCGTGTAACAGGGGCGTCCAGACAGTCGAACGCTTCCTCGGCAATGATGGCGGAAACTTCTGCCCCGATACCCAGGGTTCGATTCGCTTCGTGGACCACGACCACCCGGCTCGTCCTCGCTACCGATTCGAGAAAAGTATCTTTGTCGAGCGGGGCAAGCGTGCGGAGGTCAATCACTGCCACTTCCGCGCCACTTTCTTCTTTCATCTTCTCGGCTGCCTGCAAAGTAAGCTGCAGCATGTAGCCATGCGAAATGGCGGTGACATCACTTCCCTTCCGCTTGATAGCCGCCTTCATAAGCGGAACCGTATAGTCATCGGCCGGGACCTCTTCCTTGATGGAGCGATACAGTTTCTTGTGCTCAAAGAAGAGGACAGGGTCATCGTTTCGGATTGCCGCTTTCAAAAGGCCTTTCGCGTCATACGGCGAGGAGGGCGCGACCACCATCAGCCCGGGTGTCTGAATGAACCAGCTCGTATTCGTCTGTGAATGGTACAGACCGCCTCCCGTCCCGCCGCCATAGCAAACTCTCACGGTGAGCGGACAAGTCTGCGTGCCGGCACTGCGGTAGCGCAGTTTTGCGGCCTGTTCCACAATGGAATCCATCGCCGGTGCAATGAAGTCCGCAAACTGGATTTCTGGCACCGGACGCATCCCTGCCATGGCTGCGCCGATGGAAGAGCTTACGATGATGCCTTCTGCGAGCGGGGAATCGATCACGCGATCGCTTCCGAATTCTTCCTGCAGTCCCTTGGTGACCTTGAAGACGCCGCCCATCGCTCCCACATCCTCCCCAATGATAAACACGCGCTCATCGCGGGCCATCTCCTCGCGAAGGGCGCTAGTAATTGCATCGATATAGGTCGTAAGTGGCAAGCAATCCTTTTCCTCGGCCCATTTACTCCGAACTGGAAATCTGCGGGGCCCACACTTTGCGGTTCAGCTCACGCTCACGGATGCTGAACGAGAACACGTGATCTAAAGCCTCTTCAGAGTCGGGGTAGGGAGACTTTTCAGCGAACTCGATCGCGTCGTCGATCTCCTTGTCGAACTCTGCTAGCAGTTCTTCTTTCCAGGACTCAGCCCACGAGCCACGCTGCTGGAGGTAGCGCTCCATGGCGGGGATCGGATCGCGTGATTTCCAGTACTCCAGTTCCTCGACCGTACGATATTTCGCGGGATCGATTTCCGAATGGCCATACCAGCGATAGGTCTTGCACTCGATTAGCGTTGGTCCATCCCCACCGCGGGCCCTGCGGATGGCGTCCTGTGAGGCTCGATAGACTGCAACCACATCGTTTCCATCTACAGTTATGCCCCGAATACCGTACGCCTGCGCTTTGATGCTGAAGTCATCGACCGCACTTTGCAGCCGTGCCGGCACCGATTCGGCCCAAAGATTGTTCTCCAGGACGAAGACAATCGGCAGATGGTGGACGCCGGCAAAGTTCAACGACTCGTGCCACAGGCCCAGACTGGTAGAACCTTCGCCCGAGAGTGCCACCACGACGCTCGCCTTCTTTTGCATCTTGTTGGCCAGCGCTACTCCGGTACCGATCGCAAGTTGTGCGGCGATGGTCGATGCCGGCGTAATGATGTTGAGCGGCGCGTACCCACAATGCGCCTGCGCACAACGTCCCTGATCGGGGCTGTCCTTTCTCAAAAAGATATGAGCGAACATGAGCGTCAGCGGCGTTCCTTTCATGATGTGGGTAACGAAATTACGGTGAGAAGGTGCGATGGTATCTTCTGCGAGAAGGTCCATGGTCGCGCCTACCTCCGTTGCTTCCTGCCCCACCGCCGCGAAGTAGTTCCCGGAGAATCGACCCTGCCGAAACAGGAGGCGAATTCTTTCCTCTACCGTCCGGCATTTCAGCATGTAGGAGTAAAGCCGTCGCAAGATCGTTTTCCCCAAGGGCGCGCGACTATCGAAATCTTCCCGCTGGCGCTCATGATCGGGTGACTTGATAGATTGAGGTTTGGTCATGACACATCACGCAGCGTCGTTTCCAGCACACTCCCAGTTTTAGCCCGTTGCCGATCCCGGGCAATAGGTGGTTTGTACCTCGGCCCGGCACAAGCGTCACCCTGTCGGTACGAGTGAGGAATGCCGGAAGAGGAGTTTTTCCTAGCATTTGCGGGCTCATTGATCAACAGAGGCGCCCGGGGAACGAATAGAACTCTTCCGCATCCCATGGGTTTTCTCGCAGACATTTTTTTTGTTTGCTCAACAAGGAAGACGCTTCTGCTGTCACATTCGTCCTTGGAACGAGTACGGATGGTCCATTGTCTCGGAAGGCGAGCTGAGGAATATTTATGTCAACGGGGCGCGCTGCGAAGCGCGGCAAGCGTCCGGTTGGTTGACGTGCGAGGGATTACGATGGCTGTCGGCACACTTAGAAGCTGGAAAGTACGCTCCATTGTGATCGCTAGAGTTTGCCTCGCAACTACGTTGCTGCTGGGGATTTCTGACTGGGCTTCGCGCGTTACGTTCTATAGCGAACTTGCTATCCTGTTGGAACTGGTACTGGGAGCGGCCATCGCTGTGGGGTGGCGGATCCGGTATGCCGCCGCCCTGGTCTTCCTTGGCACCCTCGCGGCAGCCACGCTGGCACCATACCTTCATCTGGTTCTTCTTCCGGCCCATCCAGCAACGACGGCTGCGGTGTTGATTACCAGTGGCATCCTCGTCTGCTTTGGCCAGAATACTGAAAAAGGCGGGGTTGACACTTTCGAAGACAATCCACCGTCAAGCGAATCCTTGTGCACACTCCCTCATGAGACCTGGGAGAATGATATCGAAGTGACCATCAGGCTCGAAGATAGCCACATTCTTGGGCAGCAGAGATACCTAGCTGTTGCCACAATCCATGATCACAGGCGAGGTTCGGAAGGTTCAGAAAAGGTCATGAAGCTCGTACGCTCGTGATGACTATTGGGATTGCCGAGCCCAAAAGGTACCAACGCCTCTAGCATTTTGATATTGGGAAAGGGACGACCTATGGTTCAGACGTCGCGACAAACTCGTTCCAGCGGTAGAAGGAGGAAGCCAACCAATAATCGACTGCTCCTCGTGGTCGATCAGTCTTCATCATCAAAACGAGCCGTGGAATACGTGGCGACCGTATTGGCAACCCGCCGAGGATTTCAGTTGTGCCTGGCGCACTTCTTGTCGCAACTGCCTCCCGAGATGCTCGAATTTGGCGGTGCCGAGGATCCCGAAAGGGAACAGCAACTGGATAGGCAACTCAAAACTGAACAACAGCAATGGATAGCAACCGCGAGAAAGGGGGCTCAACCGTCCCTGAACTGGGCGTGCGCCAGGCTGCATAAAGCTGGACTGCCGGCCAGTTCTCTAACGACACAATTCTCAGATCCATTCAGAGCGCAGAACAGCGTGAGTGAAGAGATTCTTGAGTTAGCTCGGACAAACAAGTGCCGTACGATCGTCGTGGGACGTCGGTCTCTATCCTGGTTGCGCAGGCTCACTGCTGGAAAAGACCTGGCAGAACAGCTGGTGCAGCAAGGGAGCGGCTTTACGCTTTGGATTGTCGAGTGACATCGGTTGGGTTGCCACAATAGACTATCTGCCGACCAAGGTTGACGTTCAGAAACATCGATTACAAAACTGAATCGTGAGTTGACTGGGCAGGCCACTGGCCCGCCCAGTGGCCTCACCAGCGGTATTCAAGATGATCGAACCCCTTCTGCTTCCTGCTTACGGAGTGATCCTGCCAGGCGAATACGTGAATGTATGCTTGTCCTCATCGAAATCGTGGATCTTGGGCAGCACCAGAGAGCGGCAATCCTGGCAGCCCCGCCCGTAGTGCGCGATGAACTCTCCGGAGAAGCTGCCCACGATGCTGGGACATGAAAGAGAGTGTTCGACAGGCAGATAGCATCGATTTCCGTGCGGTGCCATCATTGCCCCTTCAATCACAAAATCGATGTCGGTCCCGTCGCGCCTGCCTTCCATCAATTTCTCGAGATACGTCATCGATTGGTTCGTACCTACTTTGCAGGATGAACACTGGTTGCAGGACTCGAGCCAAAGGAAGGTCGCAAACATGTGCGCCACGCGCACCATGCATGCGGTGTTGTCATAGGCGATGAATCCTCCCGAGCCTAGGCCCGAGCCGATAGCGTGTAGCGAATTAAAATTTAGCGGTGTATCGAGGCGGGACGGAAGAACCACCCGATTGGCAACCCCTGAGAGGAATCCTTTGAATTGCTGCCCTGCTGGCGGCCCCCCAGCATAGTCGTAGACGAGCGTGCGCAGTGAGGTGCCCATTGGCAATTCGTAAACGCCCGGTCGCCGAACGTCCTCACAAACCGTAAAGATCATTGTGCCCGGCGAATCCGGCGTCCCGATCGTACGGAACCATCCGGCACCACGCTGGACGATGTGCGGAATGTTCGAAAGAGTTTCTACGTTATTCACTACGGTTGGATTCGGCTCCGTCGGATCGGTAACAAACAACCCGTCAACGTAGGGAGGATTATCCGCTTCCCGGGGCATGGGGTCGCGACCCTCGATGACTTCGAGGAGCGCTTTCTCCTCGCCGAACAGGTAGTCTTCTGGACCCAGTACGAGTTCGATCGGAGTGGGCCCCAATACATTTCCTTCCAACATTTCAGCGATTGCTCGTCTTACAGCTCTCACTTCCTTCTGCGAACTGGCTTTGATTCCGAGGAAAGCCTTCTTGGCCTGGATGGCGTAGGCGCCAATCGCGATTCCTTCCAGGAGCTGATATGGGTTCTTTCGCATCAGCATATGATCTTTAAAAGATCCTGGCTCACCTTCTGATCCGTTGCAGACCAGGTATTTAGTAGGACACGGGTCGTGGGCCACGCCTGCCCATTTCAACCCCGTCGGGAACCCAGCTCCACCTCGACCGCGCAAACCTGATTTCTTGACCTCCGCAATGATTTGTTCGCGTGGCATGGTAAGCGCCTGCTTGAGTGCTTCCCCGCCGCCCCCAGCAATGTAGGCGTCGAGAGATTCCACCGGCTTGTCAGGAAGGAGGAAAACCTGAGGTGTTCTCATGTGAATTCAAACCCT
>JAICSO010000122.1 GCA_025936825.1 Terriglobales bacterium | reverse complement strand
TCGTCAGTTCCTGGACCAAGCCTTGAAAGCTGGTGCGGACCTGTTGCAGTTCGGGATGGTTCTTCCCATGGACGGAGCAAACTTTGTCTAGGAGAGGGACAAGGCGAGCCATTTCCTCGCGCGTGTACTTATGGTGCGTGTTCTTGATGTGCGCGATCAAGTCCGCAAGAGGCTCGTTTTGCCAGTTCCGGTCTTTCTGCGCAGCGTGTGCCGCTTGCTCGGCCATTTCCAACGAATCGATCACCTGATCTATCGAGAGGTTGGACGCCCGGCAGGCTTCGTCCAGCGACTTGTTGCCTCCGCAGCAGTAGTCAATACCTAGCTTTTCAAAGACTCTCGTGGCGGTAGTATTCTCCAACGCCAACTCACGAACGGTTTTCTCGGCTGTCATGCTCATTGCATTCTCCTCACGACCCAGCCTCCATACTTCCAGGCCGCGGTCAATGTTCTAAAGCTAGCGGAGCGGCGGACCCATGCCGATGACTTTTGTCACGAAGGGGCATCAATGGACGAAATAGTTCAGATTAGGGGAATAAACGAGGAAGGGTATCGTGGGAAGAGGCTTGAGATTTATTCCGGTGAATCGATTTCGGCTTCCAACGCCTTTAGGTTGGAAATCGTCACTGTCCGTCCGTCGATTTGAAGCATCCCCTCTGCCTGGAGGCGTGAGAGATTGCGGGAAACGAGTTCGCGGACCGTGCCAATATGCGCCGCCAATTCCTGATTGCTGGCGGGCAATGTAATTTCGACTCCTGCCGCGGAACGTTTACCTTCTTTCTGCGCGAGCCGCAACAGAAACGAAGCCAGCCGGTGACGTACTGTTGTGAACGAGAGCTCTTCGATTATGCCAACCAGTCGGCGCAGGCGCGCACCGACCACCCGCAAGACCTTCAGCGCCACCTGAGGATGGGCTAAGCACAATGCCTGAAAATCCTGCTTGCTGACAAAGAGCAGCGTGGCGTCGTCGATAGCTGTTACAGACGCGGGATAGTTCCCGCCATCAAAGACGGGCAGCTCGGCGATGGAACTGCCCGGACCATCAATGCTGAGCACCTGTTCGCGACCGCTCGCCGAACTCTTAAAGATCCGTACATGACCGGACTCAACCACATAGAGTCCGGAGCAAGGCTCCCCTTCGCCGAACACGCTCTCACCCGCCGCATACCGGCGCGGAACCGCGCGTTCCGCCAGAAAGACCAACTCGCTTTCCGTCAGTCCGGAGAAAATCGGTACTTTTGCCAGCGTTTGCCCACATGTCACTTTCGATTCCGGCACGCTCATTATTGTAGCGGACTGGCGCGCTCGACCTGCCGTACCGGATGTGAGAACGATGCTGTGACGGCGGTTCGTTTGTGACATAAGTCATCGTCTGATTCCTGCCGCTCGCCTAGTCTGTGTTTAGGCGATCTGCATTCGCAGGTCACGCGCGATGTGCTCGTTCAACTGGCACCGCGCATCCGGTTGAATCCGGACGCCTTCTCAACACCCTCCGTCGCGAAAACGCCGCACTTAAACAGGATCACAACGCCGCGAGGAGTCTTCGCCGAAATCACTGACCTTGCCCCGAGGGGCGACGTTAAGGAAGTCTTCTTTCGACTACGCCAGACGGCGAATGACTTGATGGACCTCGACAAGCAGTAGCCGATGTAGAGCAGTTCTTTGCCCAACACGCCCAGCCAGTTTTATCTGCAGTCGGAGAAATGATCTTTAAAGCGCCGCGGGCGTAAGCGAGGGTTTTAGCCTTGTGCCGGAATGCACGGTCTTCTCGGCCAATGGTGGACGATCACCATCTTCCTCCATGGATCGGGGACGACGTTTGTGTTGTGCCGTAGTCCAGGTCGAAGCCAAGTTGGAGCTTGGCCGCATCCGACATGAGGCCGGGATGCCATGGCGGATCGAACACGACTTCAACATGAACTTCCCGGATACTGGGCAACCCCGAGAGCTTGCGCTCCACGTCGGCCTTGAGCACGTTGCCCATCCCGCAACCAGGAGCCGTCATGGACATCTTGATCTGAACCCTGTTCCCGCCTTCTTCCAGGGGCGCAATGACACACGAGTAAACCAGACCCAGATCCACGATATTGACCGGAATCTCCGGATCGTACACGGTCTTCAATTGATCCCAGACCATCTGCTCGCTGAAACTTCCTTCCTGGACTGCAGGTGCTTGTTCGGTTGCCGCGTGGGAGAGCCCCAGGGCATCCATATCTTTGGCATCCACACGGTACATGTAGCCGCGATCGGTAGCCACCGTATAACCGCTGCCCAGGGACTGCATGATCCTTACGAGAGCGCCGGCCGGGAGACTCGTGCGAATCCCACTGGGGATCTCGATGACTTCACAAGCTCGACTCAGCGTGATCGGTTCACTCGCACCCATATAAAACTCCCCTCATCGTAGTTCTTTCTCCTCAGCGCTGTGTAGGCGGGTTACTCGGTCGACACAGCTTCCTGTTTCCCTTCCAGAGAAGCTTGCAACGTGTGCCAGGCAAGGGTGGCACATTTGACCCGCGCCGGAAACTCGGAGACGCCGGAAAAAACAGCCAGCTTGCCCAGGCCAGCACGGTTGTCGTTCGCCGGGGGTTGGCCCGTTACCAACTTGTGGAATTGGTCGAAGAGTCTTGCCGCTTCCGCCCGGGTCTTGCCCTTCACCCCTTGCGTCATCAGGGATGCTGACGCCTTAGAAATCGCACATCCTGAGCCTTGGAAGCTGATGTCGCGAATCGAGTCGCCCTCCAACTCCAGGTAGACCGTGAAGTGGTCACCACAGAGCGGGTTATATCCTTCTGCTCGGTGGTTCGCCGTCGCCAGTTCGCGATAGTTGCGAGGTGCCTTGCTGTGCTCCAGGATCAGTTCCTGGTAAAGCTCGCGTAGATCAGGCATCAGGCGAACACCTCCCGTACCTTCTGGATACCCTCGACCAGAGCGTCCACTTCTTCTCTGGTGTTGTAGAGAGCGAACGAAGCACGCGCCGTGGCCGCGATGCCGAAGCGCTGCATTACCGGCTGCGCGCAGTGATGACCGGTTCGAATAGCAATTCCCTCCTGGTCGAGGATGGTCCCGATGTCGTGCGCATGGATACTGTCCAGCAGGAACGAAAGCACACCAGCCTTTTCTTTTGCGGTGCCGATCAGACGAATGCCGGGGACTGCTGAAACCGTTTCGGTGGCGTACGCCAGCAACTCGTGCTCATGGGCAGCGATGTTGTCCATCCCGAGGCCATTGACATACTCGATGGCGGCACCCAGGCCGATGGCGCCCGCCACATGGGGCGTGCCGGCTTCAAATTTATAAGGCAGCTTGTTGTAAGTCGTCTTCTCGAAGGTCACGGAGCTGATCATGTCGCCGCCGGCCTGATACGGAGGCATGGCGTCGAGCAGAGCGGACTTGCCGTAAAGAACGCCGATGCCAGTTGGACCGTATACCTTGTGACCGGAGAAAACGTAGAAGTCGCAACCCAGAGCCTGGACGTCCACTTTGAGATGAGGCACGGCCTGGGCGCCATCGACCAGCACAGGGATGTTCCCGCGGTGTGCGATTTCGATGATGCGCGGGACAGGATTGATGGTGCCCAGCGCGTTGGAGACGTGGGTTACGGCGACGATTTTGGTCCGCGGTCCCAGCAGATTCTCAAACTCCTCCAGTAGCAGCTCGCCGCTGTCGGTGATGGGCGCAACCCGCAACCGTGCGCCCTTCTCTTCGCACAGGATCTGCCAAGGCACGATGTTGGAGTGATGCTCCATGGCGGTGATGAGCACTTCGTCGCCGGCGTG
>JAICSO010000137.1 GCA_025936825.1 Terriglobales bacterium | reverse complement strand
CGTCATCTTCGTCCCGGTTCTTTTCGGGCGCTGGTGAGCTCCGGGTTCTGGAACAGGTCTCTGACTGTCTGTTTCATCACCTGGCCATAAACAATAGAGATGGACGTGGTCAATGGAATGTTCTTGGGACAGATTTGCACACAGTTCCCAGCGTAACTGCACTCGTGAATTCCACCATCGCTCGTCATTACGTTTAGCCGCTCCTCGCGGAGGTGGGCCCCGGTCGGATGGAGGTTGAACAGCCGTACTTGATTAATGATCGCTGCCCCAACGAATTGTGTGGATTCGGTAAACTGCGGGCAGACCTCCATGCACAGGCAACAGGACATACAACGCGATAGCGGGTAAGCCTGCTCTTGCACCGCGGGATCGATCCGCGGACCGGCCCCGAGGTCATAGGTCCCGTCGACTGGAACCCAGGCCTTCACCTGCTTCAGGTTCTCAAACAGCACGGCGCGATCTACCGTCAAGTCGCGTACGACCGGGAATCGTGACAACGGTTGGAGACGAATGGGTTGTTCCAGCTTGTCGATAAGGGAAGAGCACGCCATCGCGGCTCGGCCATTGATCCGCATAGCACATGATCCACAAACTTCTTCCAGGCAATTCGAGTCATAAGTAATCGGCATGGTTTGTTTTCCATGACGGTCCACCGGATTCATGGCAATGTCCATAAACGCACTGATGATATTCATGCCGGGCCTCCACCGAAGTTCGAACTCTTCCCAGTAGGCCTTCGAATTAGGGTTGTCCTGCCGCTGGATTTTCAAACGTACTCTTCTCGCAGCCACGATACCTCCGATCGGCCGATATCCTGCAAGGGTTCCCCAACGCCTGTGAAATGGATACGATCTTCGCGCATGCCCGGTGTCACACCGCTCTCCTGCCGACGGCCTTGGTGCTTTTCAGACTGGCCGGATAAGAGACTCGCTTCCGTCTCACAAGAGCCCAGGGCGTAAGAGTGTGGGGCCGCGTGCGCGTCGGGCTCGCGATTTCTTCCACTCGTATGCCTCGAGCCAGCAGCGCATCGCCGATCATGGAGCGATGGCAGCGCCAAGGCACGGCTTCGGCACACATGATGACGGTTCGTCGCTTCTGAGCCCAATGAGTGAGCTGGTCCAAGGCTTCCTCAAATTCTGGCGTCTGCATGTAGTCGGCGAAGCCGCGGAAGCTGAGATTTCTCCAAGCAGTGTTAGTCGAGTCACGACGCGCGTGCCGCAGACCGCCAAGCTCAGCCATATGCCGGTAACGAATCCCTGCTTTCTGGAGCGAGCGACGTAGCCGGTCCTGATTAAACTGCGGATTGTGTCGGGAGCGTGGAATCGTTCGGACATCGATTAACTGCTTGACGCCGTGAGCAAGAAGCAGAGCCACGAACTGCTTCAAGGTTTTTGTCGAGTGCCCGACTGTTAGAACGAGGCGGGTCTGATCCTCCGCCGTGACTCTTCGCAAAACCGGGAGATCGGAGCGGCGAGGAGACTCGTTCGCTGGAAGCTCCCATACGGTACGGGACCTCGTCGTCGCAGGTGCGGCTCGCCTTGGAATGTCGCTGGCACTCCTAGTCATCGGCTGCGTGCCCGTCTCTTTTTTGAGCTCGAGAGTCCTGGGCACCGGTCCTCAGTGGGTTCTTTGTAGCAGGTTGGTAAGTCCCGGGTACCGTACGAAAACCGATCGCCAGGCGGTTCCATCCGTTGATGACGATAATTGCCAAAGTCAGATCAATCAGCTCCTTTTCGCCCAAGCTGCGGCAAGCTTGCTCGTATATGTCATCTGGCACATGTCCGTGACCGATCAATGTGACCCCTTCCGTCCAGGCCAGTGCAACTCGTTCATGCTCCGTGAAGAAGGGCGTTTCCTCCCAGGTGGCCACCGCGTAGAGTCGTTGCTCGGTTTCACCCTCGGCGCGGGCGTCCTTCGTATGCATATCCACACAGTAGGCACATCCATTGATTTGCGAGGCTCGCAGCCTTACCAGTTCAAGGAGAGAACCCTCTAATCCGCATTGGCGAACATAAGTTTCCAGGCCCCGCATTGCCGTCACGGCGCCGGGAGCACCCTTCGCATAATCAACCCTGGGCTTCATCACGACCTCCTCATCTCTCTTAGATTCGCTGGCTACCACGAATCAGGCAATAGGTTATTTGTACCAGCCGTGGAGACGAGCGTTACGGGCAAGCTCATGCAGGCAGGCAAGCGGATTGGTGGGCCCTGAAAGGCAAAATCGGTACGAACTGAAAAGACCCCGCAGGATCAAGCCAGTTCCAACGGCTATGGCGCCGTGTCCTACCAGGAGGCCGAAAGGAAGCCGCCGGATGTTATGCGGCTCGGGTTGGCTCGGGACGGAACTCGGCAACGATAGCACGTAGCTCCCCATTTATCTCGGCGCCGACGATGGACTCAATCCAGTCGAACTGCTGAACGAGTACGCCTTGGTCCGTCTCCGACAAGAGCTCATCTGCCAGCGGAAACAAAAGGTGCT
>JAICSO010000099.1 GCA_025936825.1 Terriglobales bacterium | reverse complement strand
TCCTGCAAAAGGCCCAGAAGCGAATGGGCAAGTGGCGCGAGCTCATGAATGAACGTGGCACTCGTATGGATATGCCCATGAAGCCACAAGTCGTGACGTACCATTTGAATCACTTACTCGATGACAATGCGATCATCTCATCCGATAGCGGCACGGTCGCGACCTGGACGGCGCGCTATATCGATATTCGGGGTGACATGAAGTTTTCTCTCTCCGGCACCCTCGCGACCATGGCTAATGGACTGCCTTACAGCATCGGAGCAGCGGTTGCGTATCCCGGACGACAGGTCGTCTGCGTTGTTGGTGACGGCGGATTCACCATGCTGATGGGGGAAATGGCTACCCTGGTCAAATACAAGCTGCCGGTAAAGGTGATCATCATTAAGAACAATTCTCTGGGCCAAATCAAATGGGAGCAGATGGTGCTCGATGGTAATCCCGAGTTCGGGGTAGATCTTCAGCCGATCGACTTCGCGAAATACGCGGAGGCCGCGGGGGCTGCTGGTTTCACCATTCATGATCCAAAAGACGCTGAGCGCGTGCTTCGGGAAGCTCTTCAGCATGACGGCCCTGCGCTGGTGGAAGCCGTGGTGGACAAGAACGAACCACCCTTGCCCGGGCAAATCAAGCTTGAACAAGCGGTTCATTTTGCTGAAGCACTCTTGAAAGGCGAAAAGGATACAAAGAAAATCGTAAAGACCATCATTGAGGATAAGATTCGGGAAGTGATCTGAAGTTGGCAAAGCAGATTTGGTAATTGGGTGATTTGGTAATTAAGTAATTCAAGATCACCCTAGCCCTGGGTTTCAATTTCCCAATACCGTCTTGTGAGCGTGCCATACTAGTGTGCGCAATTCTTTGCCGACGCGTATGGGCTCGACATGAGGTTAGACCAGCCGCTCCTTCAATCTTTGCCGAAAGTTCTGCTGCATGAGCACCTGGACGGAGTGCTGCGGCCGCAAACCATCATTGAACTAGCCAGGGACGCCGGCTATAAAGCTCTACCGGAAGCGGATTCCAACCAACTTGCGAAGTGGTTTCATGAAGGCGCAAATCAGGGGAGCCTCGGGAAGTATTTAGAAGGCTTCAAACATACGATCGCAGTCATGCAGACCGAGGAAGCGCTGGAGCGCGTCGCCTACGAGCAGGCTGCAGATCTGAGCGACGATGGCGTCGTGTACTACGAAACCCGCTTTGCACCTGTGTTTCACACGAACAAAGGCTTGAGTCATCAGCAGGTCGTCGCTGCCGTTCTGAAGGGAATGGCGCGGGGTCGGCATGACTTTGGCATTGAATCAGGGCTAATCATTTGCGCGATGCGCAATATGAATGTGTCGTTGGAGATGGCCGAACTGGCCGTTGATTTCCGCGCGCGTGGAGTCGTGGGATTCGATTTGGCCGGCGAAGAGGGAGGATTTCCGCCCAAGAAGCACGTCGACGCTTTTCATTACATTCAGCGCGAGAACTTCAATATCACGATTCACGCGGGGGAAGGTTTCGGCAAGGAATCCATCTGGCAAGCGATCCAATATTGCGGGGCGCACCGGATTGGCCATGGAACGAGGCTCGTTGACGACATCGCCATCTCCGACGGTAGAGCGGTGAAATTGGGGGATCTCGCTCAGTATGTTTTGGACAAGCGAATTCCGCTGGAAATCTGCCTGATCAGCAATGTGCATACGGGCGCTGCGCCCAGTCTGGAGCAGCATCCGTTCAAGATCCTCTACCAGCAGAAATTCCGGGTAACCTTGAACACGGACAACCGGCTGATGAGTGATACCAGCATGAGCAAGGAATTCGCTGCGGCGGCAACAACCTTTGGACTCACGATCGGCGACTTTGAAAAGATCACCATCAACGCCATGAAGAGCGCGTTCTTGCCCTACGGACAACGTTGCGATCTTATCTACAACGTAATCAAACCCGGGTACGCCCGTGTTCGCCAGGAGTGAGCAAGCTTCCCCGCCCCGCTATTCCGACTACTTGTTGTGGCGTTGTTCCGCTTCCTGCAGCCAGCCTCTCCGCAACTTGTCGGCGGGAATATTGGACAAATAAGGCTTGAGATCGAGAATGGGAGTCCCGTCGAGCATGTCGACGCCAAGAACATGCAGCCGAGATCCATCGCGCCGGAGCAGTTCGACCACGGTGAATCCTATCGGATTGGGACGTCTCGGAGAACGAGTTGCGAAAACTCCGTGCGGACGATTGTCGGAGGGCGGCGTTCCCAGCAATTCGAAGCCGCCGGCGCGGTCGAAGACCCAGAGCACAATCAGGTGCGAAAAGCCTTCGATGTCGGTCAGTCCGGCTTCGTATGGCGGCAGAATATCGAGTATGCCTTCCGCTGCATGTTGCGCCCCCAGCCCTTTCGGGACCTGCTCGGTGTTCTGGTAGGGACTGCGAATATATCCGATCGGCTCCGGCGAGAACATGACAGAAGTTTACCTGTAATTGCACCCATCCTGAAGGCACACGCACTCGCCTTTTGCGCGTCAGAACTCAGAATCCCAGGCCTGGCCTGCTGAATCTAAGATGCATGCGCCGTCGCCAAGGACTGGTGGTCTTTATCTCGATCATCCAGTTGTTGCTTATTTTCGCCCATTTTGTCCTTTATAAGACCTGGACGTTTCAGCTTCCTGCCAACGCTATTCCTTCGAAAACCTGGGTTGGCACAGTACTGGGAGTCCTTTGTATCAGTTTCGTCGCCGCTTCACTCCTCGCTTTCCGTTTTACCAATGTTTTCGTACGGGCGTTCTACCGCGCGGCCGCCGTGTGGATGGGGCTTCTTAGTTTCCTTTTTCTGACGTCTGTCTTGTTTTGGATCATTTTCGGGCTAGCCAACATGGCCGGCGCTCCTATGCAGTTCCATCGAATTGCGGTCGCGTGTTTCGCATTGGGTGCCGCGCTGGGCTTGCTGGGAGTTTGCAACGCGAGTTGGACACGCATCACGCATGCACGCATCCACCTGGAAAATTTGCCGGACGTATGGCGAGGACGCAAAGCGGCGTTGATCAGCGATGTACACCTTGGTCATGTGCGCAACGGCAGTTTTCTGCGGCGGATGGTTAGCAAGATTCTGGAACAGGAACCGGATGCCATTTTCATTGCTGGCGACCTGTACGACGGAACCGCCATCGATGCGTCCAGCGCCGCAGCCCCGCTCTCAGAGCTTAGAGCTCCGCACGGCGTCTATTTTGTTGCGGGAAATCACGAGCAATTTGGAGACGACAGCAAGTACCTGAATGCCGTTGCGGCTGCCGGAGTGCGCGTCCTGCGCAATGAAAAGGTTGATTTGGCGGGTCTGCAGGTCGTGGGAGTGCCTTACAATCAGGCCTCCAATAACGGTTCCCTGGCGTCAGTTCTACGCCGTGTACCTTTGGATCGCGACCGGGCCAGCATCCTGTTGACTCATGCGCCGGATCATCCGGAGATTGCTGAGGCGGCCGGTTTCTCCCTGCAACTCTCGGGGCATACACACCTGGGCCAGTTCATCCCATGGAGCTGGTTTGCGCGCCGGATGTACCGGCAGTTTGCCTACGGCCTGAGCCGGATCGGTAACATGCAGGTCTTCACTTCCAGTGGCGCCGGGACCTGGCGTCCGCCGCTGCGGCTGGGCTCGAACCCGGAAATTGTTGTCCTGCAGTTCGAGTAGCAATCTCTAAAACGAGAGCCATCCTACTTAGAGTGGTTCACCCCAGCCTGCGCGTCCGGCCGATCATTCACCACCTTGCGCTGGCGCTCAGCTTCTTCATCTGGCCGCTGGGTGATGCCCTCAACCGGGCGTTTCGGAGTCCGTGTCGTTACCGATCCTTCGTGGGCTACGGTTTCAGATTGCGTGTTGTGTTGCTGAGCACGGCGGGGGAGTCGCCAAGGGCTTCGATTCGTGCCGGTTTCCGCCCCTTCCATATGTTCGTATGTCCTTTCTTCCGCCTCATTCCCCAAGTCGCTCTGAGCGGTCTCCAGGTCGGTCTGTTCTGGAACGGTGTTTTGCTCACTTTGTGTGTGTGGACTTTTCTGCTTTGTCATGTGAGATCCTCCCCCAATACCGAAAATGCACGGGAGTCGCTGGTCCAGCGACCCCATGCCCCGTGTGCACGCATTACCACCGCAGTCCGAAGGTGACTGGAACAAAGGTGAGATCATTGCCGTGAGTTGTGAACATCCGCGAATAGCGCGCCTCCCCGAACACCTTCAGCGGACTGTGTCCCAAGGGAAATTGGAGTCCTGCCCCAGCATTGAATCCCATCTTGTAAGTTGTCGCTGACGCTACGACTTGGTCTACGCCGAAAGTGGCGGGGTAGCAGTAGCCCCAAAAAGGATCGCAGTAAAAGGAATTGACGAGGCCAGGTTGAGTGAGGCTAAGGTTACGGTAATACACACCCGGACCACCTAATACATACGGCTGAATGTGCCAGTGGGGAGAGCCGTAAATGACCGGCGTGAAACTGACTGACCAGATGGTGGTGTATCCGCCCGGCTCTCCGAACCGCGCCAGGGCGGCATTATTCAGGTTCCAGCGGTTATAGTTGAAATCGAGGTCCAGGGCGAAATTGCGCGTGGCTCTGTAACCACCCCGCACGTCGATGTTCCAGCCTGTATTCACATTGTTGCCGCCGCGGCCTGCAGGCTCGGTGAAGCCTCCACCGACGCTGGCATCGATATGAGAAAAGGGTTCGGATTCCTGGGCGTAAGCCACTCCAAATGCACATACACCGACGAAGCCGAGAAGAAGCGCGAGAAAGTTGACTTTCATGATCTAACTCCAGGTTTATAGATGCGTCGACGGTTCGCGGAGTTTACAGATCAAGAGTCTGGCTCTCTTCTCGCACGGAAACCTGGGAGTAAATGGGTGGCCTTCTCAGTAGAACTCTCTAATACAAAACAGGGACTTAGTGGCTTCTCTGCTTGCCCGACCTCTCGCGCTTAGCGGGCTGGTCCGCAGATTTGTCGCCGTGATTCCGACGTACAAAAGAAATCCCACGTTTGAGTTCAGCGGTAAGGTCGGTGGAGTCGGTCGCTACGTGCACCGGCTTTCCCGATTCGCGGCCCAACCACTGGTTCAACTCCTCGGCAGTGGTGGCTACGTAGCG
>JAICSO010000068.1 GCA_025936825.1 Terriglobales bacterium | reverse complement strand
ATTCTTCGAGTCTGCCATCAATGTGGGCTGACTATCGATCTGCCATCCATCGACTCCGTTGCGAGAGCGCGCAGCACAGAAATGCGACAACCCACGGCGATCTTCCACGCGGCAGAGCAACAGGGTCGTGCCATCGGCGAGCAGCGTTGCCCCCGCGTTGAACACGCTGTTGATGGGATAAGGCCAGTCCTTACTCGTTAGAATCGGGTTTGCAGGGTGGCGATGAAGCAGTGGCTCGAAGCGTGTGCTCAGCAGGCTGGTCTGCTTTTCTACGGGAACGGTCATGAAGAGATTTCCTTTTGTTCAGGCTCTGGCAGCGCGCGCATTTCGAGAAGTGCCATCAGGAACGACAGCGTTGATTCCGCTCCCTGGTTTTCGTTCGCGCGGTCGGGATGCAGGCCATCGCGACAGCCGCCCGTCGCAGAATCATAGAGAGGCAGTTGAAGATCGTTGTCGCCGAGGAACCAGTTGAAAGCGGACCAGGCCTCGCCGCGCCAGCGGCTGTCCCCCGTTACCCGGTATGCCTGCAAACAAGCAGAAACCGCGCCCGCCGCTTCAAGTGGCTGCTGATCAAAGCGGGCCTTCTCCCCATTCTGGCGATAGAACCCTTGCGAACCAATCGGAACAAAGTGGCCGTTGGCTTCGCACCGCTGCATTTCCAGCAGCCACTCCAGAGATTCGAGTCCAGCGGAAATCATGCGCTGATCCGAGCGACCTGCGCCAACCAGCAACATGGCTTGGGGCAGTCTGGCATTGCCGTAGGCTAGAACGTTCTCAAACCATTTCCAATCGGGCTGCCGGATTGACTCATACATTTCGAGAAGACGGCGGCTGAGGACAAATTGTACTTTCTGTGCATCGCGATCTCCGGGGTACCAAGTGAGATATTCCTGAATGCCGAGCAAGGCATACGCCCAAGCACGCGGGCTGCTGAATTCAACAGCGGCAGGAAGAGAGAATTCAAAAAGACGCCCCGCAGCGCCCCTCAGTCCGTGATTCTGCGATCGGCCTAGAACCGTTCCAAGCGCCCACAAGGCCCGTCCATGACAATCTTCGGATCCGACGGGCTCGTTCCACCGACGATCGTAACCGAGAAAGTTCTTGAACCTCCCCTTCGCGGAATTGAACGCATGTTCCAGAAACGCAAGATATAGCCCAGCGGAGTCTGAGGCAGATGAATCGGGATTCACTGCTTGATCCTGTGGCACCCCATCGTTGTCCATTTGCTCCAGCATCAGTGAGAAGATCAGAGCGCGGGCATTGTCATCCGTGGTATAGCCCTCGCTACGATTCGGCATCGTGAAGATTGCGTGCTGTAGCATCCCAGTGTCATCGGTCAGGCGCTGTAGTTGATTCAGATTCAACTCAGGCAGGCGACCTGGCGACTTTTCCGTGAGGCGCGCGGAGAACTGAACCTTTGGACTCACCATTCGATCGCTTCGAACGCGCGAAAAGCTCTCCATGTAACCTTGCGCTACCCGCTTCCATACCATGTCCCGCGCGAACAAGTAACCACGTTTGCGCATAGCATGACGAATGGCAGGCGTGTTTAGGAGCTCGATCGTCTTATTCGCAATTGCATTGGGATTCTGGAATGGAACAAGCGCGCCTCTGCGATCGTCCAGCAACTCGATCGCATGCCAGTAGGGAGTCGAGACGATCGCTTTCCCCGCACCCAAGGCATAGGCAAGTGTTCCGGAAACGACCTGCGCTTCATGGCGGTAGGGAGTTATATAAATGTCGGCGGCGCCAATGAACTCAACCATTTCCTCGGGACTGACGAAGCGGTTGTGGAAGATCACTTGCGATTCCACTCCTATTTCCTTCGCCAAGGCCTGCAAACTGGCGCGATAGTTGTCACCCTCGCGGCGCAGGATGTGAGGATGAGTCGCGCCCGCAACGATGTAGACAACATTCTTGTGCTTGGACAAAATCTGCGGCAATGCCTGAATTACGTTTTCAATTCCCTTGTTCGGGGAGAGCAAGCCGAAGGTCAACAAAACCGCTTTCCCTTCTACGCCAAAGCGATCCTTGTAGAAATTAGGATCAAGAAAAGGCAGGTCCGGAACGCCGTGCGGGACCATGTCGATTTTGCTCCCCGGCACCTTAAAGATTTCCTGCAGGAACTGGGATGACAGTTGGCTCATCACAATGAGCCGGTCAGAGAGTTCGGCAATTTGTTCCATCACCAGCAACTGGTCGGGATTTGGCTCACGCAAAACCGTGTGCAGCGTGGTGACGACTGGCATTTTCAGACCGCGCAGCAAATGCAGTATATGGCTGCCGGCTGGACCGCCGAAGATTCCATACTCGTGCTGCAGGCATACCATGTCGATGTTGTTGAAGTTCAGGAATGCGGCGGCGTCCTGATACGACTTCACATCATCCTGAGCGAGCGCCCATCGGACCCGGGCGGGATAGTCGTAACCTTCATCGGTGTCATTGACAGGGAGAGCCAATAATCGAGCGGACCCGTACTCCGCGGAAATGGCGCTGCAGAGATCGGTGGTGAAAGTCGCGATTCCGCAATGTCGCGGAAGATAATTCCCGATCACCGCGATACGACTTGGCAGGGATAACTTCGACTGCACTGGCGCACGAGCCGCTGCAGAGCCTTCGTGAACCGGGGGACGGCGCGGCTTGATGACTTCCAGAAGAGCCTGCTGCGGTATCGTGCTTAACGACAAATGTGCTCCTAAACCGTGGTGAGAAACGCCACTGATGATGTAGATCTCCCGCGCGCGCGTAGAAGCGCTGCTGGGTCGGAAGCCCGACGGCTAATCCAGGCGCTTCAGCTCTAGTTTAGTGACGCATCCACCGGTGGATTCTTCTGGTACCAGTATTCAATGCCGACGTTCTGGCAGACTGGTCAAAATTGACCAGTTGCCCCTAGGTGTTGCAGATATTGAAGACGGTCTCTGCCCGCGGCGCACTGACGGCGTCTTCTAGGCATTGATGTGTACGGGCACTAACTCCGGAACACACCGGGTAGTTTCGATGGCTTTAGCCGCGTCTTCGGCCGTGAGTTTTCCCATTAGCAAGGCCAGCTTGCGGTTGGTTGTCATCTGGGCAGGCAGCGGATCAAACCGCTGCACGTATGCAGGGGCGCGCGTGCCGCCATGGCTCACTCTTACAACAAACTTCGTGCTGGTCATGATTTCTCCTGTTGACTCTGGTGAGAAACAAAATGAAGACGAGAAAACCCTCTCTCATTTCCTTCATCGTAGTAGTGCATATTCAGTCCCGCGACTACATGCCTTTGTAAGGCTCATAAGGAGCGTCATGCGCAGGCGGCTCGGCGTACGGCTTGTAAGGAAGCTGAGGCAGTGCAGGCTTCTCGGAGTAAGGCCTATATGGAGTTCCAGGTGATGGTGGCTGTTTGGCGCCGTCGGGGTCAGTGGGTTCAACGGGGTGCGCCAGTCGTGGCTCGGAGGATTTACGCGCTTTGGTTGCTAAAGCCTTGAACATGACATCGCTCCTGAGCAGAGGCTCAACGCGGAAAGACGCCGCCACCGCGCCATAACTTCCGGTGCCCCCGGCACCTTCACTAACAAGATGATGCGCTTCGCGGAGGCTTTCGCGATGGTCACAATTGACCATCTTCTTTGAGTGCAACCGTGCATTGTGTATCGATGACAGCCAAAAAGAAACAAGCGTCGTCGGTTCGTTGCCCGACGTGTGGCGCAAAAGCGGGACAAAAATGTGAACTTAGCACGGGCCTGCCCCGTACGGACCCGCATCGCGAACGCCGTTTAGCCGGCTCCGAGAAATGAGTGCTGGGGAGACTTTCAGGCCAACGCTGGTTCTGCAAATGTGGAAGTGAGAGGGCCAAAGACTTCATTGATCAGTGCCGCGGCTGCAGCGCTCTCCTCCACCGTTGGCGTCGAAATCTGGAGCAGCCCCTGCCGGCCGAGGTTCGGGGGAAGCACGAACGAATTCTGGTGTTGCATGACAAATTCCAGAATTTGCGCCAGACCTTCGGATTGATATCCATTCTCGAAACTAATGCCTGCGCTATGAAAATTGTTCGCTGACATCCAGTAGTCACACGCCAGAAGCCAATGGCCTCGAGTCAGGGATGACCAGACCTTGAGATAGTCGAGAGTTCCGCCGTCCGACGCAAAACCGTATTCAATATGAATCAAGCCAGCTTTAGTGCCACGCATTAAGTCAGCCCAAGACATGACAACTGCTGATTCGAGAATCTGTTCTAGTCTTACATTCGGGTTCATAAAGGCTTCGTTTCTGCGTGTGGCCGAGACCTGCCATCGTTCGAGCCTCGCCAGCGTCTGCGCTCTTCTGATCGTTGACGGATACTTACGACAATGAGAAAACAGCCGGACAGGAACATCAAGGTCACGACCACCCCGAGGTACAAATTCATTTGACTCACACCAAGGCTCCTGCCTGCCGATCTGTCGGGTTCACTATATCCAACTCAACCTCTGGCTTAACCCGCGCTGTCGTGAGACTTCTGGCTGCTTCATCGCTCTCCAGATTACGGCCGTGTTGCAGATGGAACCAGACGATTGGACTTGAAGCGGCAGTGTTTTGTTGGTTCGGATCAAATGCGGCCTTAGCCCGCAACGCGTAATATAAAACACAGGCCGCCAGGATCAGGCCAACAGCAAGGAACAGAACCGTCATCCGCTTTTCGGCAAGCATATCGACGCGGCGGCTTTTCTCTTTCCACGTGCGCCAGAGTAGTTTCTGCTCAGAATTCAGTGTGCTATCCGATATCGGCATGCCTGTTCCCACAACGTTGGTCTGAATCCATAGTCGTCTGCTATTTGTTTTTTGCCAAACGAGCCGCACCCAAGGCAGTTACCGCAGGTGTCGATCATGAGGATCCGCCTGTATTTAAGTTAGCAACGTGATCACGAAAAAACTGGTCAAAACTGATCGGATTCCGAGTGAAAGGATCCGCCCGCCAGAGCATTGCTGGCGTCATGTGCTCCAAATGACTTCTTGACCGTCAATGATCATCACAACTCTTCTCACATCACCCGTCCGGCTTACTACGCTCTTCCTCTGTGCGAAGAGGCGATCGGATGGAACCCGTACATCGTCGAGTCAGTCCGGGCAGTATTGTTGCTGAAACTTCGGAACGTCTAGAACAGATCGTGCATCATAGTCCCGACGACTCTTTCAAGTTCCGAGTTGTTTGGGCCGCGCGACTGACTGGCAACAGGAAACGCGCGGCTCACTTTGTGTACAGGAACGATCCATCTGGCCTCGCGGGATGCCAATGACAGTGGACGAGCGGTTTCGGTTCATTACCAGCATTACCTCGCGCACGTCGGGCCCTCTGACTGGTTCGTCATCTCCAGAAGTTGAAGCGCTCAAAGATCGTTGACGGTCAGAGTTTTCTTTGTTTACCCAAGTGGGATTCAGCGGATGTGACCTGGAGCAGCTAGACAGCATGTGGACTTACATTTAGGACGATTCGTGCGAGGATTAAGAAAGACTGGACTGACGCTACTCACCGGGTCGCTTCATAGCTCCTAGTTCCTCTCGTATTTCCATGAGCCTGAGGCCCCTGCACACGTTGGCTTTGAGGGTAACTGCAGTTCCACGAGAATCTGCTTTATATAGGGCATTTAACCTAACTAGCGCAGCGATCTCTTCTTTCAGTTCACGAATCCTGCCGATACTCGGAATCCTATGCATCCCTCTATTCCCCCGAGCCTATTTGATTTTGCCAGTCTGCAAACTTTGAACAGCTACCGTCTGTTCAAGAATGAACGCTTGCCGGCGCTTTCACCAAAACGCCGGCAAATGCCCAGGGCGGTGTGCTCAGCCTCTGGCCCAGTCAGAGTTCTCCTCGGACGTCTCGCGTGCTTCAGCGCTGTCCAGATGGCAACTATGCTGAATATGGCGAGAGTGCGCGGACACGGTTACGTAAGGCACTCCGAGGAAATGCCGGGCAATGATCGCGGTAACCTCAAGACCGTTGAAGTGCTGCTGCTTTACCCTCTCTAAAATGCGCTTCAATGCGTTTTGTACCTTCGCTGCTCCAAGCGAGCCAAAGAACATCACCTTGACTTCGGTGGCCATGAAAAAGAAGTTCCACCCGGCAGCATGGATTTTGCGATCCAGAGCGGACACATCCACCGCCTTGAGCAGAGTCCATTGTCCTGAATAGGGCTCACTTTCCAGCCCAAGCAACTTCTTCATCCCGGGCCAGTCCCTCATGAGAATCGCGCCGACTTGAACCGTTGCTGGCATCAGTGGTGGTTTCCTCTCTGCTGTAACAATGTTGGCCCCGCGGGAGAACAAAAACTGCTCAAAAATGACCATTCTTGTTCCAGATGCCGTCTGCCTGCATTGTTTTGCGGATTCACGGCGGAGGTCGATTTATGCCATTCAGTTCCTCCTGGGACTATACTTGCGGAAGATGCCATCTTCTACAGCAGTCAAAAGGAACGGCGGATTCGACCCCGACACTTTCCTCGCCACCATCGGCGAGGGCAGAAAGATCCTGACGGTCGCTAAGAAGCAGGCGATATTTGCGCAGGGCGACGAGGCGGACGCTGTCTTCTATGTGCAGAAAGGCAAAGTGAGGCTCACCGTTGTCTCCAAGGTCGGCAAAGAAGCAACGATCGCGATCGTAAACCAGGGAAACTTTTTTGGGGAAGGATCCCTTGCTGGTCAGCTGCTACGGATGGGCTCCGCGGCGGCGATGACGGATTGCGAAATTCTTCGGGTCGAGAAGAAGACGATGATGGAGGCCCTCCATCGCGAACCGGCGCTTTCCGAAATGTTTGTGGCATATTTGCTGGCGCGCAACATCCGCTACGAAGAGGATCTGGTTGACCAGCTGTTCAACTCCAGCGAGAAACGCCTGGCTCGCGTGCTCCTATTGCTCGCTCGTTTTGGCAAAGAAGGAATTCCAGAAACTGTGGTTCCCAAGATCAGCCAGGAAACGCTGGCAGAGATGGTCGGGACCACTCGTTCGCGCGTAAGCTTCTTCATGAATCGGTTTCGGAAGCTTGGCTTCATTCACTACGCCGGCGGCTCAGAAGGCGCTCTCCAGGTCCATAGCTCACTGCTTAATGTCGTTCTCCACGACTAGAGTTCGCGGCCTGGAACATTCGGGCGCTGCGGCTTGTCATCATGCCCCTCCGCCAACACAGGCAAACATTTCCGAACGAGACGGAGTAGAACATCGTCGCGTTCGCAAATGATGCTGGTAGACACCTGCTCACGTGCCAGTGGGTGAAGTCTGAACAAGAAAGCTCAGTTCGTTCATTAGCTGCTCACAGGACCATCAGTGCAGTTCTGCACGATTGAGTGCTTCCAGGTAAGCGGCGGTCACACTCGAACCGTTGACTCCGCCGACTGGCGGCCAATCTATCGGCGGGAAGTGACGGGCGGGGGTCTCTTCGGGAAATGCCCTTTGCCGAGAGCCGCACGCCAGACAGGCGGCGCCAATCTGTTGCTTCTCCGTCTCTTTCGATATTTCGTTTTCGCGCACGGCAAGCGAGCCGCTGACGACCGGCCCCTGGCACTTCTCACAGCGATAAACCGAGAGGTGCAGATAGTGTTTTTTCATTGGAGTCCTTCAAGAACAAGCTTGAAGATAAGCTACGCGCTTGCCGGTTTCGCTGTCCGTTCAGAATTGCTCAGTTCCAGTACCCTTCTTTCAATAAGCAATTGCGAACAGACCGGGAACGACTTGCAACGTGGCATCCCTCCAAAGTGGCATCCCTCCAAAGTGGATACGAAGCCTGCGCGTGGATTTTGTACTATTGCTGCCTTTAAGCTGCTTTGAACGTCCCGCCGCATTCCAAACAACATCTTTCGTGACGAGGTGTAATGAGTCCACAAAACGGGCAGACCCGCTGTGAGGCGAAGTCGCCAGCATGGCGTTCGATCTTGAGGAGCTTCCGCAGGGATGCGGCCAAGAAAGCAAACCGACTACGAAGACCGGCGAGAAACGGATGCGGCGCGAAGGACATGGTTGAAACTCCAGCGTATTGACGCTACAACATCGACCATGGCACATCGCAGCCTAACGTTTCTGTGCAAGATTGCTCGCTTTGGACAAATCCGAGATTTTCGCCAGAATCGATATGGAAGTGCTCTTCAAGCAAGCAGTGAGCAATACAGACCAGCCATCCCGGTATCGGGCGCTTAGGATGGTTCATGAGACGAGCACTTCCTCTCTTCTCTTTCAGGTCCTCTGAGCTAAGTCAGCAAATCTGAAGTTTTCTCCTCTTAGTTCCGTAGAAACCTAAAGGAAAACTTTCCATGAAGAAAACACTGTCAGTGTTGTTGATCAGCGCTATGGGAATGGTTGGAACCTTCGCCTGGGCAGCGTCAGCGCGGCAAGATTCAGTCGCCCGGCTGGATTCCTCGGTTGACGTCTTACACGCGATTATGGCGACTCCGGATAAAGGCATCCCAGAAGAGGTGTTGAGCAATGCAAAGTGCATCCTCGTAGTGCCCAATATGATCAAAGGTGGCTTCATCTTTGGAGGCAAGCACGGACGCGGCGTTGCTACCTGCCGTACAGCCGAAGGCTGGAGCGCACCGGCTTTCGTGTCGATTGGCGGAGGGAGCGCGGGATTTCAGATCGGCCTCGAAGGCGTCGACCTGGTCATGCTGATTATGAACGATCAGGGGTTCCAGCATTTGCTATCGAGCAAATTTGCACTCACGGGAGAAGGATCGGTTGCAGCAGGCCCAGTCGGACGTCATGCGTCCGCGGGAACAGACTGGAAGATGAACACTGAAGTTCTGACTTATTCGCGCTCCAAAGGTGTGTTCGCCGGCTTGACTTTAGAAGGTGCAGTGGTCGAGCAGGATAACGACTCCACTCACGCTATTTACGGCAAGCACATGATGTTCCGCAATATCCTTTCGGGAAAGGCCTCGACTCCGCGCAGCGCAGATGCATTTCTGAAAGCCGTGTCCGATGCAAGCCAGCAAGCAAAGATTGCTGAAGTAAACGATGAAAATAAATAGTGCACCAGGACGTGACAACTGGACCCTGAGCTGGCCGGAACTCAAACCGTTCCGGTCAGCGCGAAGTCTTTTGGAAAGATGGACGTTATCCGGTCGGATACAGTGTTGGAGAGTGCAAAGTTATGATACGTAATCTGCGGAAGGTTCTTTGGCTGCAAGTCTTCTGCTTAGGCGTTTGGCCGCTCTTGGTGTTTGCTCAGTCTTCTAATCTGGTGCAAAATCTGGAGGCCTGCAAATCCGGCAGCGAGTCGTGTGATCCATCTAAATTGAGTGCAACGCAGTTGGCTGATGTAGCCTTCACCGGTCACGGACGCAATGTTGTGAATTGCAGGAAT
>JAICSO010000138.1 GCA_025936825.1 Terriglobales bacterium | reverse complement strand
CTGCACTGCATTTGCCTCCGCTGCCGCAAAGGAGGGCGAACCAGCTGCGTTAGCAGCAAGCCAGGTCTCCACGGTGATTGTGACCGCCTTTGCGGGCACAGAAGCAAACAAGACGAGTGCTATGGCGGCTGTTTTCAATGGCGTTGTGAGATTCCGATGCACAAAGGGCCCCTGTTTTGAAGAACGTCGTTCTCGCTGTTAAGCAGAGTCGTAAACGATTTACAACTATTGCGAGTATTTAATTTCCACGGTTTGCAGGAATGCGCAGGATCGAGTTGCAGATGATCACAACGGCACGGGAATACTGAAAGTCCCGGGGACGACCGGAGCTTACCCGCTCTCGAGAAGCGGCCTGCCGCTGGCGCGACACGTCGGAGTTTTGCTCCGGCAAAAACCGCCCGAACGCGGCCTGGCTCCATGGATTCAATGCCGATGCGCACAGCGCCGCTCGTGCGGTCCGGCACGAGGTTGTCACCCATGTCCGAGGTACGTTCGGTTACCGATGCCGCCGGGCTGAACAACCGCACCGCTGGCGGAAGGGGTGGTGTCCGGGTCAACTCTGTTGATTTTGCTCGCGTTTCAATGATTGCAATTTGAAAAGCCACAGTTTGAACAACGGCAGAGTGAGGGCGCTTGCACCCACTCAGAGGCACACTCCGCGAAACCATTTTGGCCTGTGGCGAAGCATTTCAGAAACAGGCGGGGCTTAGGGTAGCGTTAGATGTACGTGGGGTTCGCCATGCGCTATCTGCGGTTGATCATCCTCTTCCTGGCATATTCCGTGATATCGCCGGCGTTTGCCGACGTCTGTTGCCCGAGCGGTTGCGTGCCAACCTACGCCTACAATTCGACGGCCTGTGTTCACGTCGGCACTCAGAATTCCTGCGGTTATGGGTACACTTGCGGTGGGGGATCTGGAAACTCGTCCAGTGGAAGCTCAGGTAGGGGCGGTGGGCAGTTCCCGGCTCAACCCGGTCCGCAATGCATATCAATGAGTCCAACGGCTGCGACGGTGGAAGCCACGGCTAGCAAATGCGTCAACGATCTGAAGGCGAATGCGCAGTTCTTTGGTTGTCTGTTTGAGGATGATGCGGGCCGGGCGGAAGACAAACGAACTGGCCTGAGCTGCCCTGATCGGGAAGCGGAACTTGCTAAGCTTTGCGCACCAATCTGTGCCGCCTACGCGAACTTTTCGACCCACACTTTTTGCGTCGGGCAAGATCCGAACCTCGTCTGGGCGATGTTCTTCGGGCGGATTGGAGGTACGGCATATGGGTCCGCAAATGTCGGACTTTGTGGACGCTTACCAACTAGCGTCACCACCAGGGTGAAGCAGTCTCCCGCGCAGCGCTATCACTTCTGAGCTCGCGGCAAAGAACGCGAGGGCGTGGCGAGCTCGTCCCGAATGCCCGACCGACAGAGAGGCGAAAACCACGGAGAAAGAAATGGCGAAAGTGGACCTCTTACGCTTGCCGAAGGCTGGGTCCTTCCTTTTTTACAATTTGGATAATGCGGTGGGAAAGGGAGCTGCGAACCGGAGAGACGATGTGCTGCTGGTCCAATACCTGCTGAAGACCAGTGCAAATGTGCCGGGCAAGTTTCAAGCCGGGGTAGGAGGCGCCGCTAAGCAAGTCATGGGAGTTTGGAGCGAATACGATGATCTGCTCCTTGGCATGGTACAGGGCTATTGGAAAGATAAGGGCACTTCTACTTGGCAGGACCGCCGAGTCGATCCGGCGCCTCCCCAACGAACGCATGGTTCGATTCATCACACCCAGTACAAGATCATAACGTTGAACCTGATTTATCAATACGTGCGACCTGATGATTTTCCGAAAATGGCCAAGGTCACTGACTGCCCCGGAGAATTGCGGCCACTGATCGCGGAGCCGGATTGGCTCAAATCTTAACTGCGATCGAACTCGATGAACGAATCGATAGATTCGGAGGCCAGGTCGTGCCGCGCGGCCCTTACCTGGGGGAGAAATCCACAAAAGAGCAATCGGCCGCCCGGCAGCACGCACGAGAGTATTTCGAACGCTAGCCCAAGGGCCGCTATCAAACTGAGGTCGAAAGCTGGCGCGAGCTGCAATCGCGCAACATCGAATTCACCATGAAGCGGCTGCGCGAGCACGATCGCGCGCTAGCCGGAATTGGCTTCTTCGCGTATCGAAAGAGGAAGAACGGCTTGGCTCTCGCTGCTGCCTAATTCTTCCCTGCATCACGTGAAATGAAAGCCGCCTCCTCACGGGGCGGTTTTTGTTTGGGCCGAAGTTCCAGAATTAACCCGCAAGGCGGACATCAAGCTTAATACGCGAGTTCATTTGCCGAATGCGATCGCGATCCTATCGTGCTGACAAGTCGCGCG
>JAICSO010000083.1 GCA_025936825.1 Terriglobales bacterium | reverse complement strand
GCTTGACTCAGCTCGGCTCAGTCTCGCTTCGGGAGGGAATTCAAGGTATCGCGGCTCAGTAATTTACGGCCCATCTGGGGTGTGCCCCTCCAGCGCGCCCCTCATCCTCTGTTATAGGCGGGTTTCAAGGACTGGATGACGGGCTACACGGAAGTTGAGCTCCGCACAACAACGAGAGCCATAAGTTGGCTTCTCGGGGATGTGGTCGGATCGATAAACCCGCAGGTGGCCAGGGACACAGAAATGGTTAACGCTGTTGCCACGGCTTGAAGGAGGCCGTTGCAATGGCGCGAAAGGCGCTTTCGGTTGCGAAGATTTGTGCTGCCTCTCAGTGAGGAACATGACCCCCGGCGGTCTTGACGAGGGAAGGTGCAAACCCCAAGACACTGATGGCGCGGATGAGCTTTCGCACGAAAATGGGGGTAACCCTCCCCTGAATTGTGTCGGCAGAATCGTCTGCTTAAGGGCGACCGGGGGCAACCGCACCACAAAATATCCTAATCTGGCCTTCAGGCGGACTAACGCATAGAACTATGTTGTGGTTGGTCCGCTACTCAGAAACGGAGAGCCAATTCCGCCGTATACGTCCGCGGCGTCACGAAATGCGTTCCACTGAAGGTGGATAAGAAATTATAGAGCGCGACTTTGTTGGTGATGTTGATCGCTGTGAGCGTAAGACTCCATTTGTATTTGTCGCCACGAAAGAGATTATCGTCGCCAAGTGCGACATCGAAGAGATGCCGCGGCGCGATGCGGGGCGGGTTTTTGTCGCCGTTCTCCGTTCCTGGGCCAGGGATGCTGACTCGTGTCGAGGCATACAAGGAAGGCGCACAGAAGGTAAGAGGCGCAGACAAAGTCGGATAAACGTTGCCGCAGTGCAGGCCCGCCTGCATCTGCTGATCTGCGCTGAGGATCGTCAGGTCCACCCGCGTCGTAGTATCGGTTGCGAATGGGACTGCGCCCGCTACCATGCCGCTGTCGTACCGCCAGTTGAAGCCGAGCCACGGACCGTCTTTCCAGGGCTGATATTGCACATGCGTGGTCTGGTTGAACTTTTCATCGTGGTCGATGCGGAAGACTCCACTAGACGCTGAGGGCGTCGCTCCGGCTCCGCTGGCCTGCGGAAGGAAGAAGCGGGCGGACACACTGGAAAATACTGTCTGGGCGGAAAAGCCGTGGAAATTCGGCACACTCACACGTCCCGCAAAGCCAGGAATCTTGGAGCGGTCCCAGGCGATCGGGAAGAAGATCGGCGTGTTCCCCAGAATGCTGAAGTCGTAGGCATTGTGGGTGTACTTCCAAATGTACTCGCCGGAGAAGACCAGATATCTGCCGAAGGCCTGCTCCAACCCGGCGTGAAACTCGTTGCGCCATCCCGGACTCAGCGGAGTTGGGTTACTTGCAGCGCAACCGAGCAAGGAGTTAAGTACGGCATCACTGCAACCTTCACTGGAGACGATCAAGTTCTCATTGAAGGGGGTTTCCAGCACACGAGCGTAAGACAATCGGAGAATGGTGTTGGTGCGTTTGACATTGTAGGCCAATCCAATGCGTGGCTCACCTTCTCTGTGGTCGGTCAGGCCATTATAGAAATCGCCGCGCAGTCCGAGATTAAACGACCAGTTTCCTTTTGTGATCTGGTCTTCCGCATAGAGCGCGAGTTGCTTAACGTCGGTGTGTCCGCGGAACCGGAACAGGCCACCGCCTCGTGTCAGGTCATAAGGCCGCAGGTCGGAGCACGGCCGCGCCAGCGCTACACCTCCGACGAAGCAGGGACTGCCACTCGCATCGGTGAGGGATGGAAGCAGGGTGTTGTCTACAATGCCGAGGTCATCGTTTTCATTTAGAAGAGTCTGCTGATACGTAGCTCCAACTTTGATGTTGTGAGTCCCTTTCACGTATGACAACGACGTGCGTAGTCCAGCGTTTGTCAGCGTGCGCTCCTGCGCGACAGTTTCCTGCTGGATGGGCGAGAGATCATCGAACAAATTGGCGCTGGGATAATAATTGTAATGATCGTGCCGCACGAAGCTCCCGAAGGTGAATATCGCGTCGGTTCCAAGCAAACGAGTCCAGGACGGCGCGATGTTGAAGGTGCGGATTTGCGATCTCTGGTCTGTCGGACCCAAGGGATTGCCTGAGGGATCAGTCTGGCCAAGGTGATATTGATTGTCGTAGCTATTGGGATTCTGGAACCAGGAACGCGTAAAGCCCAAATTCAGTTGGATCGAATCGGCTTTCGAAAGCTGATAATCCACCCGCTCAAAAAGATTCTCTTCGTTGCCTTTGGCGTGAATCACCGTGAATTCCGGAGGGTCGAGAAAACGTCCGGTGTTCAGTCCGCTGATAGACACGAAGTTTCCCCACTTCTGGCTGCCATATCCCAAATTGAGGCTCTCGGTTGTGGTGCCAAAATTCCCATAGCTGGCGCTGATACTACCTGAAGGCTTGGTCATACCGAGACCTGATCGGGTAGTGGTATTGATGACCACACTGGTTTTCTCGCCGTATTCGGCTGGAGGCGCGCCAGAGATCACTTCCATCGAAGCAATCGAGTCGAGCGGAATCTGGTTGGAAAAGACCTTGCTCTGCTGATCTGTGATGGGCTGTCCATCTACGATAAAAGAATTCTCCGCGTGATCGCCCAAACCGTGAAACAGGCCGTTAGAGTCGGCCGCGATTCCGGGCGACGAGAGCGTAACGAGCGAACTCACTGACGATGATCGGCTCTCGAGAGGCAGCTTGTCGAAGAGGCCGCGGTCGACATCTGTGTGGAATGTCGAACTGTTCTCGATCAAGTCGCCGCCGTTGGCTTCCACGGTAACGTTCTCGCCAGAGGCCGCTACCTTCAACGTAATGTTCAGGGTAATGGGGACGGTCGAACGCACTTCCACGTCGGAAACGTAAGGGGAAAATCCCTGACCGGTAACAGTGACGTGGTACGGGCTGAAAGGCACGTTCGGGACGGTAAACTTCCCTGCGGCATCGGTGATGGCAGTCCGCGAAAATCCGCTCACCGGATTTTTAATTTCCACCGTTGCGTTCGGTACTACAGCCACTGTGGGATCGACCACAGTGCCGTTGATCGAGGTTGACGTACCCGTCTGCGAATAGGCGTTAAACGAAACAAATAACAGCGCTGCAAACAATAACCGCGAGCACCCAGATTCCGTGTAGGAAGCCAGCATAAATTCCTCCCGAATTCATGGAGAGTTGATAAGAACAACAGATCAGTCTTGAAGGACAACTAGACTGCGGGAGGCGGACGGACACTTAGCAGGAATGCGGCTATACGTCCTTTGGCGGAAAGAGTTTCGCGCTCAGAGCGTGAACTAGAGTGGGAGTCGCGTGAAGGAGCGTCGTGGCGGCTGCGGGCGCGGCCGAATGTGCCGCAACGCAGATCGCGCAAATGGATTCTGTCCCTTTAGCGTGATGGTGGACGACGAGAGCTGCCGCCGACCAAATGGTCAGCACCAAGCAAAAGACCGCTACGCACTTGGGTAACGAGCGCAATTTTTAACTCGGGACGCGGGTCCCTTCAATCTACACCTGCTCAGAACTTCGATGCAACGGAACGTTCAGCGCACTTAGAAATGCGTCGGCACGCCAGCGCCTGCCGAGACAGGACATCGGTGAGGTACTCGTCCAGCCGTGGGCGAGTTTGGCGACCGGGATGCGTCAACTCGTCTCCCCGCGGAAAGCCCTCTTTAACTCACAACGGAAACATTGGCGGTGCATCAAAGCAGAGTGGCGTCCGGCCAGTGTAACGGTGCAGAAATCATGGAAGAATGGGCACCCTGGTCTGCGTAGCCGATCATTGTTTCGCAGCACCGCCTACAATTTCGACACCATCGATGTATACGGAAAACCAGAAGTGAGGTTTAGATGCTTGAAAAGAATGGTCGGCCCTAGAGGACGATTATCGAACTTTTCTGTCGATGGGCGGTGACTCTGAGTCCAATTCTCAGGCACTGTAAGAGGCTTATATTCTGTGGCATCTCCAGGATCTTGCAATGTAATGGCTCTACATGAGAGCTGGGCCTTATCGCCCACCTCACGAGGAAGCCCGGAAACAACAGCAGTGACCGCATTTGTTCGGGCGATCCATGAGTTGCTGAAATCATGAGCCTAAGAAGAATGGCATGAAGTGCTCGAGAAGATGAAACAGAATGCCATCACGATTTACGAACCAATGCCTGGGCGGCGTCAATCAGAAGATGGGCCTGCAGCTCAGGATTTGAAAGGCCTGCAATATGTTCCAAACAAGCATTCGGCTCCTCGCGCATACCCAGAGTTATGAGCTTAGAAATCTCTCGAAATAAATCCACTGTATAAACGTTGGCGCCGGGATGAGTATCCAAGTACTCCTGAAGCACCTCCTCCCCAAGATCAAGGCCATGACTCAGGGATTCATCCATTGTCCCTCGGTCATGCGCGGCGCCTGCCGCCTCGGCCAGTGCCACTAGCACTCGAACCTTTTCACGTTTATCCTGAATTCCCTCCACTGCGTTCTTATCTTGCTTAATGAGGTCCTCCGCGCGCTCAGGACTATTTTCAGCGAACGCGGCGGCAATTCTTGCCACTGCAATCGACCGCAGAGTTGGATCTGCGAGATAAGCACTTAGCCTAAGGGCGCCTTCTGGATCGGATCGTGCCATGTCGGTTATATTCCGCAGACGACTTCTCTCCAGCCCTGCTTCACCAGCCGCTGCAACTTGGGCCGGCGATGCACCGGAGGTATTGTGGATCACAACTGATTCTTTATACTTGGGCTTATCGCCTATTGTGGCAGCCTTGCCCAATGCATCATTCTTCTCAGTTAGCTCCTGAGCCCATTGTGGATCGAGCTCCCGAATTTTGGGCAAAAGCTCATAAAGGAGCTCGTCCGAGAGCTCAGTGAATTCGGAGGCGCCTTTCGCGGTCTGCACACGGGCCATGAAGGCCGAATTCTTTGCTGAGTTCTTCGATTGGTTCAGGTGCGCGACAGCCACTTTCAAAGCTTGGAGCTCGAGACTACGAGGAACCACGCCCCAGCTTTCTGATAGAAATAATGCAAACTCACGGTCTGAATCATGATCAGGAGCCGATTTGGTGTAGTACGAGAGCGCCTCAGTAAAGAGCGTTTCAGCCTTGGGCTGACTTCGTTTACCGACGTCGGGCAGGATTTTTCCGATTGCCCGGTACGGATATTCTCCTGTCTCGCCGATGTGCTCCGCCTGAGCCCGGATATGATCTAAAGCCGGTACGCCGTCTGTTTTCCATATCTCGGGAAAGACGTTTTCCGCCGCGTAGGTACGCATATCCATCGGTTTGGATTGCCCCTCTTGGGTCGGCTCAGGAGGGTCAATCATTGCCAATACCTCAAATGCTCGCTTTGGATCAACTGTGACTAGCTCTACAGCCGCATTTGCCTGGTATACCTGGCGGTTTTCATCATTCAGGGGGAGCTTGCTTGCGACTTGAAACGCTTCTTCAGACCACAATTTTGTCAACGGAGGTTGCAGCTTCGAAGCGGCAGCCGCAAGCCTATTCAAGAGTAATGCTCGGTCCGATGGGGTAAAATCCTTGCTTTTTAGATAGCTCCGAATGAGAAGGCTCTCGGGATCCGGAACATCATGCGAAATAGGGTTGTTATTCGGCCGGCTGGTCTGCGAGGAGGCAATTGCGATCCAAACAAACCCAAACGTAACAGCTTGCGCCAGTCTAATCGAGTGCATAAAAGATTCGTCATTGGACCGCAGGCGCTAAGGAAGCAACTTGGGGCTGGTCCTGCACGCCGGTTCGAGCGAGATGCCGGAAGACTTGGCTCATGCCCTCATTGTGGAGCCTGACTGTCTTTTCGATCTCATTGTTTCTGACGACGATTACAATCTCTTTACGATAATCTGATGGACGCAGTTTTTCGAGTAGATCGTCGCTCGGTTCACTCACATTGTGTCCCTCTATCTCGGTAATTTGATCCCCAAACCGGATTCCGGCCTCATTAGCAGGTGAGCCTCTCAACACAGAAGTCACAATGAGTTGTCCGCCACGCTTTGCCCACCTAAGTCCAAAAATATATGGCCCATAGTCCCCACTAACTTTCTCATCCGATGGTGCGCCTTCCCAGGCGTCATCAAAAATCTTCCGTATCGGAACGAGCGGCATCGAGAATTCTCGTGCAGTATCCCCGGAGCTTAGCGGCAGTCGAACATCCCGAATGCCATAGGCGTGCCAATCCTCAGGGTCGCCGCAACCGTTGCGCAGCTTGAAAGCGGAAGCAATCCACGTTTGCAACATTCCATCTTTCACCGGGTTCAGTGCTGGATTGGCTTCGATCAGGCCGACGACGACAAGCCTCCCTGAGACTTCTTCTAAAAGTACTCTCGGATGAACGGAACCCAAGTAACTGAAGTTTGTCGCTCGAGCACAACCGCAATCGGCGCATGGTTCGGAGCATCTGTTATAGCCCTCATCACAACCTAACGTACAGGGGTGTGATGAACAACTCGCGCAACTCGCGGCGAAGCTGGAATGGGCGCTAATGATTAAAGTGAACAGCAGTAGGGCCGCGACGGAGAGGCATTTCATAAATCACCTCTTGTGTAATACAGTTTTCGACTGAGAACTTTTCAAGGGGTCTAATTCGGGGAAAGATAGTAATGCTGTCCAGAGTAGCTCGCAATCGGGTGGACACTGTATAGATCCACGTCGCTAGTCCGGGAGACGTGCTCAACGACATCTACCTGCCGGAGGAGGTTAGGGACAAAATCATCACGTCGTTGGATTCTGATCGTGCGCGTGTGGAGTCTGAACGGGAGAACCACAAGGATCGTACACAGCAACGTCTTGCATCGCTCCGAACCCGAATGGATCAGATGTACGAAGACAAGTTAGATGGCAAGATTGACGATGTTCTGGTCTCGGAAGATGAACGAATGGCGGGAGAAAGAGCGCATGTTGGAATCAGAGAGAAGCTCGGAATCGAGCCTCGTAGAGTTCCTCTCTCTTAATTCTCTTTAGGTCGCATCTTTGAAGCTGCAGCCATGAAGTGCCATGGCATGGAAGAGGTCGTCGGTTCGATCCCGACCAGGTCCACCATCCTTTCAATCACTTACAGAGGGCCCCCTTCCCAACTTGGCGTCATTTGGCGTCAAATGCATAACTTTTTAAACCAATCTAAAAAACTCACTTGGGCATTAGGGCTGAGTTGGTGGGGGGATCAGCCCTTTTCATATCAGCCGGAATTTTGGATTGAATTGAAAGAGTGAGAAATTAGGGACGGGGCAGAGACATATGGACAGGCTGATGTGCATGGTCCCGGGACCAATTCGCCACTTCATCCATCACCTGCGGCAGGCCAGCGTGTCTATAGGATAGTCTGT
>JAICSO010000024.1 GCA_025936825.1 Terriglobales bacterium | reverse complement strand
TCACTGCTACGGCATCCGGTGTACGCGCGGTCTGCTGCTCGACAAACTGATGGAAGAACGTGGACGGCGACAGCGTGCCAGTGGCGTTCCAGTCCACCAGGACTTGCTGCCGTTCCGCCGCCTCCATCAGGGGCAGTTCAGCTACCGGGCAGTCCGGATTCGCAACAATCCCTTCGAGCAGCGTTAGCCAATGCTGCTGCATACGTTCGATCCGGTCTGCTTCGAAAAGATCCGTATTGTATTCAAAAACTGCGGCAATCGAGTCGCCTTGCTCCGCTGCCATGAGGCTCAGGTCAAACTTCGAGTTCACGGCGCTTCCGGCGCGGAATGCCGAAACCGTCAACTCTGGCATGTCGGCCGTTTCGCGCGGCACGTTCTGCAGCGCGAACATTACTTGGAAAATGGGATTACGGCTTAGGTCGCGTTCGGGCTTGATTTCTTCCACCAGTTTTTCAAAAGGCAAATCCTGGTGTGCGTATGCGTTCAGGGTAGTTTCGCGGGTGCTGGTTAGCAGCTGCTTGAAGGTGCTCTCCGGTGCAATCTTGGCCCGCAGCGGAATGGTATTTACGAAGAAGCCGATCAGATTCTCGGTTTCGGCGTGCGTTCGTCCCGCAATCGGCGAACCGACAACGACGTCATCCTGTCCGCTGTAGCGCGCCAGCAATAAGCTGAAGGCGCTCAGCAGGGTCATGAAAAGAGTGGCTTCATTCTTGTGCGCAAGCTGCTTGAGCTTCGAACTGAGTTCCGCTGGGATCGTCAGCCGTAGTTGCGAGCCATGGAAGGTCTGCATTTGCGGGCGAGGGTGATCCGCCGGCAGGTCGATGTATCCTGGGGCTCCCTCTAATTGCTGCTTCCAGTAATTCACCTGCCGCTGCAATCGCTGGCCGCTAAGGTACTCGCGCTGCCATACCGCGAAGTCCGTGTATTGAATCTCAAGTTCCGGCAAACGCGAAGGCGTTCCTGTAACGAACGCTGTGTAATGTGCAACTAGCTCGCGAAGCAGCACGCCGCTGGACCACCCGTCGAAGACCGCATGATGCACGTTGATGAGCAGAATGTGATTGTCCGCGGCAAGCTTTATTAAACTGGCGCGCCAGAGTGGACCAGCGGCCAGATTGAAAGGTTTGTGTGACTCACGCCGAACGAGTTCCCGTGCCTCCTTTTCAGGAGACTCTCGATCACTGATATCAGTCAGCGGAAGGGACACGGGCTGTTCGGCAGCGATTACTTGTTCCGGTTGCTCGCCATGAAAGCGAAATCTCGCACGCAGTACCTCATGCCGTCGCAAAATTTCAGTCAGGCTGTGTTCGAGGGCTTTGACTTGTAGGGATCCTTGCAACCTCAAAGCGACTGACAGGTTATAAACGGAACTATTCTGGTCCAACCGGTCGAGCATCCAGAGACGCTGTTCCGCAAACGACAGCGGGAATGCGGCTTCTTCGCCAGCGTTTATTGGACGCGGCCTGCGCACAAGCCGTGGCGAATTGTCTGCCTCTGACGCTCGGCGCGCCAAATCAATGTCAAGCGCCAGTTCGCGGATTGTCGGATGTTCAAAGACAACACGTAGCGGGAGGTCCACCTGCAAGGTTCGCCGGATTCGGGAGACGAGTTGGGTGGCCAGAAGTGAGTGGCCGCCCAAATCGAAGAAATTGTCTTCTACTCCAAAGCCCTTGCGTCGAAGGATGTCGTTCCAGATGCCAAGCAGCAACTCTTCAATCGGATTGCGTGGTGCCGCCGCATCGGAAGGAGCGTTGTCCCACTCGGGCACGGGCAATTGCCTGCGGCTCACTTTGCCACTGGGAGTGAGTGGCAGCGCTTCCATCTGCACGAAAGCGCTTGGCACCATGTACTCGGGCAGGGTTTGCTTCAGGTGCGAACGCAGCTCTGGTGCATTGATTGACCCATTTCTTGGAACCACATAAGCGACCAGCCGTTTATCTCCGGGCACATCTTCCCGCAGGATGACAGCGGACTGTTGCACGGCAGCGTGTTTCGCCAGTGCACTCTCGATTTCGCCCAATTCAATTCGATATCCGCGGAACTTTACCTGGTTATCGATGCGCCCCAGGTACTGGATATTGCCGTCCGGCAAATACCGGCAAAGGTCGCCTGTTCGGTACAAAAGATCGTTCAAGTTTGTGCTGAATGGGTTCTGTACAAACCGCTCATTGGTGAGATCTGGGCGGCGCAGGTAACCCTTTGCTAACGAAATACCACCGATATACAACTCGCCGCTTACGCCCAGCGGAACTGGGTTGCGATTCGAATCGAGAATGAAGACCTGCGTATTAGCTATTGGTTTGCCGATGGCAGGCAGGGTTTCCCAACTCACTGGATTGCCCGAGAGTTCGTATGACGTGACGACGTGAGTTTCCGAGGGGCCGTAGTGGTTGAAAAGCTTGCATCCGGGGAGACGCTCAAAGAAACTCGCTATCTGCTTGGTGATTTTCAGTTGCTCTCCGGCGGTAATTACTTCGCGAAGCGAAGTTGGCAGATCATGCTCTTCGCAGGCAGCCTCAGCGATTTGCTGCAACGCGACAAATGGCTGGAACAATCGAGCTACGGAATGTTGTTTCAAGTACTGCAGAAGCGCTCGACCGTCGCGCCGGGTGGATTCAGAGATCAGTACCAGCGAGCCACCGCTGCTCAGAGTCGAGAAAATTTCCTGAAACGAAACATCGAAACTCAGCGAGGTGAACTGGAGCGTGCGGTCTCCGACTGATGCGTGCGAGCTTTCCAGCTGCCAGTACAGCAAATTGGTCAGGCAGCGATGAGGGACGCACACCCCCTTCGGTTTGCCGGTCGATCCAGACGTAAAGATGACGTAAACCAGATCTTCTGGAGTGGCCAGGTTTTTGGGATTCTCATCGCTATGTCTGGAGATTTCACCCCACGCGGAGTCGACACACAGGACAGGTGTCGATCCAAAATCTAGTTCTCCACGAATGCGTTCCTGCGTCAGCAGGACAGCAGCTTGTGAATCTTCAAGCATGAAAGCTAGACGGTCCTTGGGATACTCGGGATCAAGCGGAACATACGCGGCGCCGGACTTTAGCGTCGCCAGAACGCTGACCACCATCTCCATGGAGCGCTCCATGCAAATCGCAACCAGAGAGCCGGGAACTACGCCAGTGCTTCTCAGATAGTGAGCCAAGCGGTTGCTACGTTGATTCAGGTCGGCATAGGTCAGATGTTCGCCGTTGAAGAAGACGGCCACCGCCTTGGGATTGCGTTCAACCTGCTCCTCAACGAGTTGATGGACGAGAACGTCACGCCGATACTCCTTCTCAGTGCTGTTGAACTCAGCCAGCAATTGCCGCCGTTCAGCGCCGTTGAGCAGGCAAAGGTCCCCGATACGACCCTCTGGATCCGCCACCATTGCCTCAAGAAAGGTCTGCAGGTGCGCAAGCATGCGCTGGACGGTCGCCGGCCGAAAAAGATCAACGTTGTAGGTCAACGCCAGGCGCAGTCCGGAAGGATTCACCAGGGCACTGAACTGTATGTCGAACTTGGCGGTCGTACCTTCGGCACCGCGGAAGGGGATGAGTTCGAGGCCTCCGATGTGACTCTTCTGCTTGCCGGTCGAGTTTTCGAAAATGTAAAGAACTTGAATAATTGGGCTGCGACTGAGGTCCCTCTCAGGACTGAGTTCCTCCACCAATCGCTCAAACGGCAAATCCTGGTGCGCGTAGGCCTGGAGTGCTGTTTCCCGCACTCGCGCCAGGAATTCGCGGAATGTGGGATTCCCCGACACATCCGTGCGTAGCGGAAGAGTGTTTACCAGGAAACCGATCAGGCCTTCCAATTCCGAACGAGTGCGACCGGAGATCGGAGTGCCGACAACAATGTCATTCTGCCCGGAGTAGCGGGCGAGGAGCAGATCGAAAGCGCTCAGCAGCGTCATGAACAACGTGACGCCTTCTTTCTGGCTGAGTTCGCTCAATGCATCCTGCAGCGAACGCGGAACCACTGTCGATTCCTGCGCGCCCGAAAATGTCTGCATCAGCGGACGAGGAAAATCGCCAGGAAGTTCTAGAACCGGAGGCGCTTCGCTCAGTTGTTTTTTCCAGAACGCAATCAAGCCTTGCAGTCGTTCGCCTTGAATCCAGTCTTGCTGCCATGCGGCATAGTCGCCGTACTGGATGGAAAGCGGCGCAAGTGGCGAATCTTTTCCCTGAGAATAGGCTTCGTAGAGCGCCGAAAGTTCCTGCAACACGACACCCCACGACCATCCATCGACAATGATGTGATGGAAAGCCAGAGAGAGAATGTACTCGGCATCACCCACCTGGAGCAGGCTTGCCCGGAAAAGCGGCCCGCGCTTCAGATCGAACGGCTGGCGCACGTGTTCAACGACCTGACGGCGCGCCTCGTCTTCACGAAACTGCGTGGCATAAGACCGCAGATCTGAAACTGCTAATTTGAATTCCCGTTCCGGGGCCACCAGTTGAATCGGCTTGCCCGATTCGTCTTCAGAGAACGTCGTGCGCAGGACCTCATGGCGATTGACGATCTCTTGCAACGTCCTTTGGAGGGCTTGCTGGTTTAGATCGCCATTCAGGCGGATTGCGAACGGAACGTTATAGGTGTTCTGTCCTGGTTCGAGTTTGTCCAAGAACCACAAGCGCTGCTGGGCAAATGACGCAGGAAAAACGAATACCTCCTCCGACTCTGTCAGCTGACCGGGCGCGCCTATGTCATTCAATTCATTCACGGAAGGCATTCTGGAGTTCCTAGTTTAAGCCAGCGTCGTGCACTGTATGTGGTCCCTGTACTTGCCTCGATGACTTCAGTTCTTTTGGGCGGGGGAATTCATCCTCAGTGTGAGGTAATTTGACGTGCAACTTGGATTCCTTTTGAATGATCCCGTTCGGGTGTAGTTGCTTTGCTTTCAAGATCTTGGGCGGACATGAGCGTACGTAGGCTTCGAGCAGTGTGCAATTATTTTCACTTGCTTTAGCACGGAATTGGTCATCCTTCGCACTTCAAGAGATGAATGTTCCTTGCAACTGGAACACAAAATTCTCCCGAAATCTGCAAGGACTTGCACATCGCAATGATAGCATGGAATGCGGCGATAATCCGCTGTAAGATGTTTATTATGAACAACTTGTCTTAAGCTTACACGTCTCGCTGGCGCCTGTGGCACGTGAACTGCTCTTTAACTTGAACACGCCAACGATCCTCCCCTGTTCGGTCTCGAAATGTGGCCGAAAATCGTCGCGAAACAAGTGAGCGCCGCACCCGTCTATCTGTAATTTATTTAATTACAGATAGTTACAAGTTGTAACTTGGCTTTTGGAGTTTGGGCAGGCAGTTGCACAGATTCAGGGACAAGGAGACGGATTACGCATGAAGACGATGACCGTGCTTGAGAGAGAAATTGAGCTGTACCAGAACCGGACACCGCGCTCCAAGGCCATGTGGGAGAAGGCTCGCAAAGTCATGCCCATGGGCACGGCGAGCAATTCACGCATGTATGAACCTTATCCAATCTATATCGACCATGCCGAAGGCTCGAGGGTTTGGGACATCGATGGCAATGAATATATCGACCATAACCTCTCGTTTGGCGCCACGATAGTCGGGCACTGCAATCCAACCGTGATGACGGCGGTCACAAAACAGCTCACGATCGGCACGATGTACGGAATGTCTCACGGCAGCGAATCCGACCTTGCCGAAGAAATCTGCCGCCGTTTTCCGTTCCTTGACCGTGTGCGATTTTCGAATAGCGGCACTGAATCGACGCTGCATGCGCTTCGTCTGGCGAAGGCTTTCACCGGCAAGCCGAAGATCGTGAAGATGGAGGGTGCGTACCACGGCCTCCACGATGCCGTGATGGTCTCGGTGAAACCTGGCGCAGACCGCTGGGGCGATTCCTGCATTCCTTCTCCTGTCCCGGCAAGTGCCGGGGTTTACATGGACGACGAGCCTAACACTCTGGTGGCGCAATTCAATGACGCCGGGTGCTTGGAGAAAGTCCTGCAGCAATCGAAGGGCGAAGTTGCGGCCGTCATCATCGAGCCCGTGATGATGAATATTGGTGTGTTGCCGCCGAAGCCCGGTTACCTAGAGGCAGTTCGTAAACTTTGCACTCAGCACGGCGCATTGCTGATCTTCGACGAAGTGAAGACCTCGTCCATGAGCTACGGCGGAGCTGCCGAGTTCTACCGCATCGTTCCTGACATCGTTTGCCTCTCGAAATCCATCGGCGGCGGATTGCCCCTCGCGGCATTCGCGTTCACCGAAGAGATATCGCAAGTGATCGAGAAGCGCAAGATGATGCATGCAGGAACCTACAACGCAAACCCGGTTGTAATCGCTGCGGGACTTGCGGCACTTCGCGATGTCCTTACTCCCGACAAATACGAAGGCATGCGCTCGCTAAGCGATAAACTTGCCGCCGGCTATCGCCAGATCCTCAGCAAAGCCGGCGTCCCGGGAATTGTGACCAATGCCGGTATCAATGGCGCGGTCACGTTCGGCGTCGAATCGGTTTCGAACTATCGCGAGTGGAGCAAGATGAACACCGACATGTGGACCGCGTTCTGGTTCGGCATGGTCAATCGCGGCGTGATCGCACAGCCGTATTGGTGGGATGAACAGTGGACCATGTCCATCGCTCACACCCAGGCTGACGTCGACAAGCATCTCGCGACGCTTGAGGAGGTCGCGACGAAAGGTCTTTCGTACGTATGATTGTCCTCAAATTCGGCGGTAGCTCACTGGAATCAGCGGAAGCGATTGAACGGGTGGCGCGGATTGTTCGCAGCAGGATCGCGCGCCATCCGGCAGTGATCGTATCGGCTCACGGCAAGGCGACAGATAACCTGCTCGCGCTGGCCAAAGATGCTGCCGAGGGACACCACGCCCCTTCCGTGGACCGCTTCAATGCTTTGGAGTCGTACCACTCAGCCCTGGCCGCAGCGGTTGTGGCGGACCACGATCGTAAGGCCCTCGACAGCTTTCTGAACGCGCATTTTCACGAATTGTTTAATGCTGTCGAGCGCTTGCGTGGCTCCGGAAAATTGTCGGAGCAAGGGCAAGCTGAAATCACCAGTTTCGGTGAGCGCCTGTCGAGCGGGATTATGGCACTGGCGCTCCGTAAAGCTGGCATTGAAACCGCACACCTGGATGCACGCGTGCTGGTGCGCACCAATGATTGCTATACAAACGCAACGCCTGTCTTGGATGAAAGCTGCGCCAGAATCAGGCGGGCGATTTTCTCCTTAGACAGCCAGACAATCCCCGTCCTTGGTGGTTTCATTGGTTCCACGCCTACTGGCGTGACTACTACGCTGGGTCGCAACAGCTCAAACCTGAGCGCCGTATTAGTCGGTGCTGCAGTCGATGCGGAAGAAGTCGAAATCTGGACCGATGTGGACGGAGTGTACGCTCATGACCCGCGGCTAGTCACAGACCAGTCGCCGGTCGAAACGCTCTCCTTCGAGGACGCCGCGACCATGGCTGCGCATGGCGCGAAGGTGTTTCACCACGGGGCGGTAATGCTGGCGCAGCAGGAGAACATTCCAATCTGGATCAAGAACTCGCGCAATCCACAAGCGCGTGGCACAAAGGTGTGCGCGCAGAATGCGATTGCATCCAAGGCTAGCGCGAAACAGTTCTTCCCGCAGGCTGCCGCTGCGGAAAGCGGAGTCGCATAAGCGCTGCCCCTTCGACGCACCTTTTAGTTTTTTGTTAGGTTGATACCCGCTTCACTCTCACCGACTCGCGCCTGACTGCAGTAATTGGCGCATCTTTGGGCTTTCCATTACTGCCCTGGGCTTCAATGGCAACGCACAGTTCCGCCACGGTGGGATTCTCGAACAGAACACGCAACGGCAGTTCCACGCCAAAGTGATTACGTACACGAGAGATGACCTGGATCGCCATCAGCGAGTGGCCACCCAGTTCAAAGAAATTGTCATTAATACCGATTGGCGAAAATCGAAGTACCTCGGACCACAGGCTGGCAAGCTTCTCTTCTTTTTCATTGCGCGGAGCTACAAAAGCCTCCGCGACGTCTACGCTCTTCTGCTTCGGAGCGGGAAGTGCCTTGCGGTCTACCTTGCGGTTTGCGCTCAGCGGGATCTTGTCCAGCACCTCGAAGGCCGCCGGAAGCATATAGGCCGGCAGTTTGCCCTTCAGCGAAGCGCGAACGTCGTGAATGTCCATGGCGACGCCTGCTTTCGCGACGACGTAAGCCACCAGTCCCAAATCGCCTGGGCCAAGTTCACGGGCGATCACCACGACCTGCTCGATTGACGTATTCTTCGCGATGGCGGCTTCGACCTCACCGAGTTCAATTCGGAAGCCGCGAATCTTCACTTGATTGTCCACGCGCCCAAGGAACTCGACATTGCCGTCGGGCAGATAACGCGCCGCGTCACCGCTGTTGTACAGTTTTGCGTTGGCAACCTTGCTGAACGGATCAGAGACAAATTTCTCCGCAGTCAGTTCAGGGCGCTTGAGGTAGCCGCGCGCTACGCCGGGTCCGCCGATGTAAAGCACGCCAGGAATTCCAACCGGGCAAGGCTCCATGTGACGGTCGAGAACGTAGGTTGTGTTGTTTGGAATCGGCTTGCCAATGGCCACAAAGCCGGCGCCGCGAAGCCGCTGGGGCGTGATGTCCATGTACGTGCTGTCGATCGTGGCCTCAGTCACGCCATAGGTATTGATGACGCGCACTTTGGGATCGCAAATTCCCAGCGTGGCGCGCGCGTCGGCAGTGCTCCAAGCGTCCGAACTGCAGACCAGCACGCGCATGAAGTCGATCTTCTGATTTGTTTGCTGCAGATATGCGGTCAGCGTTTTCAGAACCGCGGGAACGAATTCCGCACAGGTGACCTTCTCGCGCTGTAGCAGTTGGTAGAGACCCTCGGGATTGAGCAGCAGTTCCATCGGGCAGATCACGAACTTCGAGCCGGAACAGAGCGTGCGAATCAGGTCCGAACTGAAGACGTCGAACGAGAAGTTCGCCATCAGCAGCCAGGGGTTGTCGGGCGACCCGATCCCGTAGCTTTGCTTGTATCCATAAAACAGGGTCGCAAAACCGCCATGATTGATCATGACGCCCTTGGGCACACCAGTAGAACCGGACGTGTACACCACATATGCAAGGCTGTCCGGCGTGAGTTCGCATGTGGGATTTTCTTTGCTCTCGGCCGCAATCTTAGGCCAGTCGCCGTCAATGGTGATGATCTCCGCTGTCGTCTCCGGGAGCCGCGGCAGCAAGCTAGTCTGCGTGATGACCACTGGGCATTCTGAGTCCGGAATAATGACCGGCAGACGCTCTTTGGCGTACATTGCGTCGAGCGGAACATAAGCCCCCCCGGCCTTCATAACGCCCATCACGCCAAGCACCATTTCGGGCGAGCGCTCTACGCAAACGACGACGCGCTTCTCCGGTCCTACACCGCGCTTCTTTAAATAGTGTCCAAGCTGGTTGGCGCGTTCGTTCAGTTCGCGATAGGTGAATCCTCGGTTCTCGCAAACGACCGCGGAATTGTCTGGATGTAATGCCGCCTGCTTTTCGAACATCTGCGGAACGAGCATGCCTTCGGTCTCGACCTGCTCAATCTCGTTCCACGTGTAGATGATTTTGTGGCGCTCTTGGGCAGAGAGCAAGGGCAACGCCGAAATTCGGCGATCAGGATTCTCGACAATGCCCTGTAGCAGATTCTGGAATTGGTTCGCCAGGCGCTGCATCGTGCTCGGTTCGAACAGAGCCGAGCAGTACTCGATGTTGCACATCAAGTCGTGCTTGAGTTCCGTCATGCCAAGCGTCATGTCGAACTTGGCCACACCGCGATCGATGATGATGGGCGTGATCTCCATGCCGGGCAGGTCAATGCCTAGGTCTTTGTGCTCGCCGACCGAGAACATGACCTGATACATCGGGCTGTAGCTCAAGTCGCGTTGCGGCTGCATTTCCGTGACGAGTTTTTCGAACGGCAGATGCTGATGCGAATACGCAGCCAGCGCGACTTCTTTCGTGTGCGTCAACAGTTCGCGGAACGTCGGGTCTCCACCCATGTTCATCCGGAGCACGACCGAATTCGAGAAATATCCGATCAGCGGTTCGAGTTCGGTACGGCTGCGCCCGGAAACCGGTGTACCGATCAGCATGTCTTCCTGTCCGGACCAACGCCAGAGTAGCGTGCCGAAGGCCGCCAGCATGGTCATAAACATCGTGGCGCCTTCTTTGCGGCACAGCGCCTTGAAGTTTTCCAGCATGCCGTCCGGGCAGCGCAGGAACTGGCGCGCGCCTTCGAAGCTTTGCGCCGCAGGACGTGGATTGTCCGTCGGCAATTCCAACAGCATCGGCGCGCCCGCAAGAGTGTCTTTCCAGAAGCTCAGGTGCTGATTCAATACATCGCCCGACATCCAGTCGCGCTGCCAGACGGCGTAGTCGGAATATTGAATGGGTAGCGGAGGCAGATTTACGGTCTTGCCTTCGCACGCAGCGACATAAAAAGTTTTTAGTTCTCGGAAAAGTACAGCCTTCGATTGTCCGTCTGACGCGATGTGATGGGAAACGAGCAACAGAATGTGTTCGTTCTCATCCATCTTCATCAGGATGGTCCGGAGCATCAGATCATGGACGAAGTCGAACTTGCGCTTGCCTTCCTCGACGAGAATGCGATTGGCTTCAGCTTCGCGCTCCGCCGCAGGCATCTTGCTCAGATCGATGATGTTGAGGTTCACCTTGGCCGACGGCGACACGAACTGCATGGGATGGCCATCTACTTCCTGGTAGGTTGTGCGCAGCACCTCGTGGCGCTCTACGATTTTGTTCAAAGCATACTCAAGGGCCTCGACGTTCAGCGGCCCCTTCATGCGCAGCGCCCGGGGCACGTGATAGGCACTCGTGTCGATCAAGTGATCGAGCAGCCACATTAGCTCCTGGGCGAACGAAAGCGGGCAAGGACCTCGCGCGGTGCGATGCGGGATGAGCTGTTGTTTCGCGGCGGCGGCGCGCTTTTCCATCAGGCGCTTTTCCAGCAGCGCACGCTTCTCCGCCGAAAGATTGCTCATCAAGGTGGTTACATCAGCCATCTAGCGTTCCTCCAATTCCGCCAACTCCGCCAGCATCGCCGCCATTTCGTCGTCGTTCGTGTCCTGCATAAGTAGCTCGCTGATGCGCGAAGCCATTTCCTTCACGCTTGGCGACTCAAACAGGAACCGAGGAGTCATCTCGATCTGAAATCGGTCACGCAGTCGAGTGACTACGCGCGCAGCCAGTAGGGAATGACCTCCCAACTCAAAGAAGTCGTCGTGAAGACTCACCGTGCGGACCTCCAGCACTTCGGAGAAGATTTCAGCAACCGCTTGCTCCACCGGAGTCGATGGCGCAACGAACTCGCGCGCCAGTTCCGGACGAGCATCGTCAGGCAGCGGCAACGCACTACGATTCAGTTTGCCGTTTGGGGACACCGGGAGCTTCTCCAGAACCATAAAGGTCGCCGGCACCATGTACTCGGGCAACTTCGTCTTCAGAAATGCGCGCAGGTCCGCAAGGGACGGCTCTGCGCCCGGTCCAACCACAAGATATCCAACCAGGCGCTTGTCGCCGGAGTGGCTGGCTTTCACATCGGCGACCGCTTGGCGAATGCCCGCAAATTGCATGAGAACGCTTTCGATTTCGCCGAGTTCAATGCGGAAGCCGCGCAGTTTGACCTGGTGATCGAGACGCCCCAGGCATTGAATGATGCCATCCGGACGGAATCGTCCGAGGTCGCCGGTGCGGTACATGCGCGCGCCGCTCACGAACGGATCATTTACGAATCTTTCCGCCGTCAACTCCGGGCGATTCAGATAGCCACGAGCCACGCCGGCGCCGGCAATGCAGATTTCTCCGGGCACGCCGATCGGTGTGTGCTGTTGAAATGCGTCCAGAATGTAGATTTGCGTGTTGTCGATGGGACGACCAACGAGCACCGTGCCATCGGAACTGCTGACTTTGTGAATCGCCGAGTAAACGGCTGTTTCCGTGGGACCGTAGAGGTTCCACAACGCGGCGCAGCGAGGCACGAGCTCCTTCGCAAGGTCCCAGCTCAATGCTTCGCCCCCACTGAGCAACTTGAAGGTGGAACTGCCTTTCCATCCGGCATCCACGAGGCTGCGCCAGGTTGAAGGCGTGGCGTGCATTACGGTGACGCCGGCGCGCGAAATAGTTTCCGTCAATGCGCTTGGATCGCGAGTGGTATCTGCATCGACGATTACAAATTTTGCCCCTACCGACAGTGGCAGATAGAAATCCAGAACTGACGCGTCGAAAGACATGGAAGCGACACCAAGGTATGCGTCATTCGATCCAACCTGGAACGTCCTCTGAACGTAGCCAATAAAGTTCGCCACGTTGCGGTGCTCAAGTTGGACGCCCTTGGGCCGCCCGGTCGAGCCAGATGTGTAGATCACGTAGCTCAGATTTGCGCGCGTGACACTTGTCTTCGGGTTCGCCCTGCTTTGCTTTGCGAGTTCTAGTGCATCGCGATCCAAACATACGGCCTTCGCACCATGGGTCGAAATCGTGTCGACAAGTGTGGAGTCGGTTACTAGCACCTCGGCGCCGCAATCCTGCAGCATGAACTCCACCCTGTCACGCGGGTAAGCAGGATCAATAGGGACGTAAGCGCCACCGGCTTTCATGATGCCCATTAATGCAATCAGCATTTCCGGCGAGCGGTTCACGTAGACACCAACTCGGGAATCAGGCTTCACACCGAGCCCGATCAGGTGGTGTGCGAGTTGATTTGCCCGTTCATTGAACTCGCGATAGCTCAGCTTGCCGTCTTTGAATTGCAACGCGACCGCGGCTGGCGTGCGAGCAACCTGGTCTTCAAACAACTGGTGCAGGCAACCATCGAGTTTGTCGTGCGCGGTGTCGTTCCATGCGGCCAGTTGTTTTTGTTCTTCCGGAGCGCAGATGACCAGCTTCGTAATCGGCCGAGCGGGATCAACCACAATCGATTCGAGCAGCGTGCGGTACTGCGCAAGGAACCGGTCGATGGTTGTCTTGCTGAACAGGTCGGTACGGTATTCGAGCTTCACCTTCAGACCCGCAGCATCTTCCGCAAGGATGAGGATGAGGTCATTTTTTGCGGTCGGAGTGTCGTAATCGAGAATCTCGAGTTTCAGCCCCTGCATTGCCGGCGGCGGAGGCGGCGCGGTTTCAAGAATGAAGATTGTCTGAAACACCGGGGCGCGGCTCATATCGCGGCCGTGCTCGAGTTCCTCAACCAGACTCTCAAAAGGGAGGTCCTGATTGTCGTAAGCGTCGAGCGCGACTCTTTTGGTGCGCTGCAGAAGGTCGCGGAAACTCGGATTCCCGGACAGATCGGTGCGCACCGCCAGCATGTTGACGAAGTCACCGATCAGAGGTTCGAGTTCTGCGCGAACGCGCCCGGCGATGGGAGTTCCGACGACGATATCGTCCTGCCCGGAGTAGCGCGCGAGCATGACCTGAAACGACGCGAACAGGGTCATGAACAGGGTGACGCCTTCGCGGTGGCTCAGGGCCTTCAGATTCGTGAGCAGCGTGGCAGGGAAGACGCAGAGTTCGGTTACGCCTTCAAAGCCCTGCACCGCGGGGCGGGGGAAGTCGGTTGGAAGTTCCAGGAGCGCTGGTGCGCCCTCAAGTTGTTTCTTCCAGTAGACGGCCTGTTTCTGCAGGCGTACGCCTTTCACCCATTCTTTCTGCCAACCGGCAAAATCAGAGTATTGAATGGGCAGAGCCGCCATCGCAGCTGTGGCGTTCGATAGTGCGGCGTTGTAAAACGCCGCCAGTTCGCGGAACATGACGCCCTTTGACCAGCCGTCGGAAGCAATGTGATGGCTCATGACCACCAGGACGTGTTCCTCTGCCGCGAGCCGAATCAGCGTCGCGCGAAGCATCAGGTCAGACGAAAGGTTGAAAGGACGCTTGACCTCGGCCATCACCACATCGTCCAGCTTCGCTCTTCTTTGGCTTTCCGGTGTCAGCGAGAGATCGATGGACGTCAATTGCACCGAGCGAGCTGGTTGGACCACCTGCACTGGCTCTGCCTGGGCCATCTTGAAAACTGTTCGCAGTATCTCGTGTCGCGCTACGAGAGAATCCAACGCACTCTGTAGAGCTTGAACATTGAGCGTTCCGGCGAGTCGGAAAACGCGCGGCACGTTGTAGGCGCAGGATCCGGGTGAGAATTGATCCAGAAACCACAGTCGCTGCTGGGCAAACGAGAGCGGCGCTTCGGTTTGATTGCGACGTGAAATGGCATCAGTGTCCTTCGCCGCGTTCTGGCGCAGTCGTGCCTCCAGCAGTGCCTTCTTTGCCGCGGAGAGTTCCGGCTTTCGACTTGTGCCTTCGTTGCCCATGCTCAGCCTCGTCCCTCGCTATTGCGCGACCGTCGCCACCTGCGCTGGCACCGGATTACACCAATGCGCCAGGTCCGTGCCTAACAAGTCTCCTAACCGGAACACGTCATCGCGAAATTCATCCTGTAGCGTGATGCGGATGGCCGAGGGAATACGCGGCGGCTGCTTGCGGTTCAGTTCTGCGGTGCGATCGATGAACTTTCGAACGTATTTCATGCGCCAGGCGATTGGGCCCGGCAAGTACGCTTCTGACTGCGTAGTCTTGTACTTGGTCTTATTCAGGAAACGCTCGAGCGCGGGCAGTGTTGGTACGTAGGACTCTTTGAATCGCTTCTTCATGTCAGGGACAAACGACGAGTCAACCTCGAGAATCTCGAATACCTCTTTGATTAACTGCAACGGATTCTTTTGCAGGTCTTCGTAGAGGTAGACTCGCACCTGATCGCGACCAAACATGTCGAAGTATCGCTTGACCTGCTCATAGTAAAAACCCATGGCTTTGAAGTGCCAGAGCGGATTCCATTTCTGGCGGATCCGCTCGGGCTCAAGCCGCAGAGCTTCGTCGAATGGGCGCGGCTCGCGGCCCTGGCGCACCGTGTGAAGGTAGGCAGAATAAGCACGGTCGGCCGGGTTGCGCAGCACAGCGAACATTTTGGCATTGGGAACGTACTTCTTAATCTGCTCAGGCGCTTTGGGCAGGTACAAATAAAAGATGCTGGCTTCGCCGACCGCCTTTGCATCTTTTGCATTCTCGAAAAGTGCGGTATAAGTCTTCAGATCCGTGATCGTTTTGCTGTGATACGCGCGGTGCTCGTCGTAAGGACCGTTGTAAAGGAACTCCGGTCCCTCGTTGCCAAAAAACGTCGGCTCTTTAGGCGTACTCATGAAAACCTGCGGATGCTGGTGCAAGTAGGAATACAGCGAAGTGGTTCCACACTTTGCTGATCCAATGATTAAGAAATTTGGCAGTGTCATGGTTTCCCTATAAACAAACTCCTACGAAGCGGCCACGCCGTTCTGCCGTAGGTTGGCACCCTCGGTTCGGAGGTGGCGAACTTCTTCGTCGGACAAGTTTTCTACTTCCGAAATCATTTCCCGTAGCGCCGGCTCTTCCGCTTCATCGAGCAGCGTGTCCATCAAGGCTGTTGCCATTCCGGCAATGGTTGGATATTCGAACAGCAGGCGCAATGAGATGCTCAGGCCAAGCCGGCTGCGCAACAGCATGATGACGCGCGTTGCCAGCAGCGAGTGCCCGCCAATCTCGAAGAAATTCTCATTGACTCCCACGCGCTCCAGGCCAAGGACTTCTTTCCAAACGCTGGCAACTTCTTCTTCTAGGGGTGTTTCGGGAACGACGAAGTCTTCGGTCCGCTCAGGCCGGGCAAGGTCGGCTGCGGGCAAGGCTTTCTTGTCGATCTTACCGTTCGAGTTCAGCGGCATGCGCTCCAGTTCAATAAAAGCTGCTGGGACCATGTACTCAGGCAGGCGGTCTTTCAGGAACGCAAACAGCTCCGCATTCGTCGCCTTCTGTCCAGTCTGCGGCGTGTAGTAGGCGACAAGGCGCTTTTCCCCCGATGCGTCGTTGGTCAGAATGACAACTGCCTCACGCACCGCGGCATGCTTCGCCAGCACGCTCTCAATCTCACCCAGTTCGATACGGAAGCCGCGAATCTTAACCTGAAGATCGATGCGACCCAAGTATTCGAGATCGCCGTTTGACAGTCGCCTCGCCAGATCGCCAGTTTTGTATAGACGCCGGTTTGTACCGGGTCGGAAGGGATCAGGGATAAATCGCTCCGCGGTCAACTCCGGGCGGTTCAGATAGCCACGCGCCACGCCCGCCCCGCCAACATAAATCTCCCCGGGCACGCCGATCGGCATAGGCTGCATCTGGCGATCGAGGACGTAGACCTGCAGATCCGGAATCGCGCAGCCGATCACGCTTCCGCCGTTTGTGTCATCGACTGAGATCGGCCGGTAGGTGACATGAACCGTTGTCTCGGTGATGCCGTACATGTTCACCAGTTGCGGCTTCTTGTCGCCGTGGCGGTCAAACCAAGGCTTGAGGCTCTGCAGTTCGAGCGCTTCTCCGCCGAAGATCACATAGCGAAGCGCGAGGTCACGAGATGTGCCCAACATCTCCTCGGCATACATGAGTTGCCGGAACGACGAAGGCGTCTGATTCAACACTGTCACTTTTTCGGCCACTAGCAGCCGGTAGAAGTCCTCCGGCGAGCGGCTCACCAAGTACGGAACGACGACGACTTTGCCTCCATAAAGCAACGCGCCCCACAATTCCCACACAGAGAAGTCGAAGGCATAAGAATGGAACATCGTCCACGCATCATGCTCGTCGAACTTATACCAATCGTAGGTCGCATCCATAAGCCGCACGACATTGGCATGCGTGATCTGGCAGCCTTTCGGACGTCCAGTTGATCCGGACGTGTAGATCACATATGCGAGATGTTCCGGAGCTGCGACGCTCGGGAGATCGGTCGCATCTTCGCGTTCGATCTCGATCCAGTCGGCATCGAGTGCAACCACCTGGCCGGCGACACCGGGCAGCGAATCCTTTTGCTCGTAATGAGTCAATACCACCGTAGGCTTCGCATCCTCGACCATAAAGCCGAGACGGTCTTTGGGATAGCGCGGATCGAGCGGCAGATAGGCTCCGCCAGCCTTCAAGATCCCTAGGATTGCAACCACCATGTCAAGTGAACGCTCCACACAAAGTCCGACCAGAGAGTCCGGTCCCACACCCATGCGTTGCAGATAGCGGGCGAGTTGGTTGGCGCGGGCATTCAACTCCGCGTAACTGAGGGTCTGGCCTTCATAGCTTGCTGCGATGTTGACCGGAGTCCTTTTCACTTGCTCTTCAAAGCGCTGATGAATGCAAACGTCGACTGGAAATTGCTTGAAGATGTTCCATTGATGCAGCAGGCGCGCGCGTTCTACTTCACTCAACATCGGCAACGCGCCAACCGTCTGGGCGGGACTCTGCGCAATTGCGGCGAGCAAATTCTCGAAATGCTCGGCCATCCGCTCGATAGTATCCGGTTTGAAGAGATCAGTCCGGTATTCAAAGCGCACGCGCAAGCCGCCGCTGCCGGGAGCGACGAACAGGCTGATGTCGTGGAACGCGGTGCGCGTCTCCTCTTCGCGAACGTCGACTTCGAGTTTCGGGAAATGAGGTTGCGAAAGAAGGTTTTCCAGCGCAAACACTGCCTGGAAAACCGGAGCTCCACTTAAACTGCGCGTGTGCTGGAGTTCATCGACGAGGCGCTCGAAGGGAAGGTCTTGATTATCTTGGGCAGCCACCGCAACATTTCGTACTCGCGCTAGCAGATGGCGAAAGCTTTCATCGCCGCGGACCTGGTTGCGGAACACCACCATGTTGATGAAGCAGCCAATCAGGCCTTCAACGCTGGGGTGGTTACGCCCTGCTGCCGGAGTGCCCACGAGCAAGTCTTCTTGCCCGCTGTAGCGATATAGCAGTACCTGATACGCGGCGAGTAGCGTCATGAACAGCGTGACGCCTTCTTTGTGGCTCAGGGACTGCAGTGAATCCAGAAGATCCTTAGGAACGAAGCGGATGTGAACGCCGCCGCGAAGATCTTGAATGCTGGGGCGCGGGAAATCGGTTGGCAACTCGAGTACCGCAGGCGCTCCTGCCAACACCTTCTTATAAAATGTCAGCTGCTCTTCGAGGTCGCCCTTCGCCATGCGGTCCCGCTGCCAGAGTGAATAGTCGGCATACTGGACCGGTAATTCCGGAAGAGATGGTTGCTTGTCGCTGGCAAACGCGGCGTAGAACGACTCCAATTCGCGCAGCAACACGCCACGCGCCCACCCATCCGAGGCGATGTGATGCATCACCAGCACCAGCGCATGATCGGTTGGCGAAAGCTTCAGCAACGTTGGCCGTAAGATAGGCTCGGACGACAAGTCAAAGGCCTTGCGGAATTCTTGCTCGCAAATCTTGGTCGTTTCCGGTTCGCGATGGGCCTCGGGCAAGTGCTGCAGATCTGCAAAGGCGATATGGACAGGAGCGGCAGGAAGAATGACCTGCAGCGGATTGCCGTCCACCAGTTTGTATCGCGTGCGCAGGACCTCGTGACGGTCCGTAACTGCATCGAGCGCGCGTTGGAGCGCAGATTGGTTCAAGTCGCCTTTGAGGCGAAGCACCAGCGAGAGGTGGTCCGCTGTTCCTGGCGCCCACTGGTTCAGGAACCACCAGCGCTGCTGTCCAAACGACAGCGCGCATGCGGATTGATCCTTTTGACGCCGGAGAATCTCGCCGCCCGCAGTGTCGCGAGATACCTTCGACGACTCTTGTTTCTGGTCTGTGCGAGCGATCTTTTGCGGCTTGGTCGAAGCCTTCTGAACACATTTTGCCAACGCGCCAATGGTCGTGTGCTCAAAGATGTCTTGCAGGTGCAGTCGAACTTTTGAAATTTGGCGCAGCCGAGAAATCACTTGGGTAGCCAGTAGGGAATCGCCGCCGAGCTCGAAGAAGTCTGACGAGGAAGTCAGATCTGAAACGCCAAGGACCTCGCTCCAGACATCGGCGACGGCTTGCTCATAGTGCGTCAGCTTCGAATCCGCTTGGGCGGTTGCCGTCGCAGGAGCCTTCTGAACCCGAATTGCCTCCACGATCGCGCCGGCGTTCGTGAGACGCGATGCGATCTCTTGAATGAGATCTGAGCGGGCAGGCGCAGCCACAACGGGTTTCGCTGTGGACTGTTGTTCCTTCACCGCTTCGGCAGCGGCTTGGGCGGTGGCGAGGATCTGCGATTCAGAAATCTCAGCAGCATCCGGCGTCGGAATGCGGAAAACGAAATCGCTGCCGTCCGCCTGCTTGTACGTTGGTGCTACCGCTTCGAGGAATGTAAGTGCCGGTGCATTCTTCTTACTGGGGATGAACTGAACGTCAACGCGGGCGAGAGATCGTGCCTGCGCGATCTGGCCAAGCTTGCGCAACATGCGGTGCTCAACGCCGCGTCCCAATACACGGCAGCTCAAAAGAAAGGTGTCTACTTTCAGGGCATCAGACGCCGCCGCATAGCCGAGCAATCCCACCAATCCGTACTCACCAAAGCGATCGCTGACGCTTACGGTGAGCCACTCGCGCTCACCCGAGGTCGATAGCTTGCGCATTTCATCTTCGGTGCGGCGAATGGTTGTGCAGTTGAACTGGTTGGTGCGCTGCGTGAGTTGCGCGGCACGGGGCAATTGCTCCGCGCTAAGAGGACTGATGTCGATCTTGAGCTCAAGTCCGGCGAGAAAATTCGCGAGCGACGGGGCCTGTTGCTGGAACTCATCCCGTTCGCGGTTTTGGCGATAAAACTCGGCGCGCTTCCGGTCTTCTTCCGTGATGCCGACTTTATCGAACGTCCACACGTTCGCAAGGAACTGCGGGATAGCGTCTGCTAAAGCTGGCAACGACAGCGTGAGCACTTGAGGATAGGCAGCCTTGACCTGACCGCATTCGAGCGGATTGTCGTCAATAAAGATGAAGCTGTCGAGGCCAAGTTGAAGTTCGTCCGCCAGTTCGCGCAAATTCCCTGGCTTGGGATTCCAATTCACGCGAGCCGCGGTAATGTGCTCGCGCTTGAGCGGCATGTCGGTCCGCAGCCGGAAAACTTCATCCACGTCTTCGGGATTGTTTTTGCTGCAGAGGCAGAGCAGCATGCCCGCTTGTTGCTGCTGGATCAGGAATTCCTGGAACGCTCTGCGCCCGGCATCGATCTCGATTCCCCTTGCCCCAACTTCGCCGCAAACCCCAGCCCAAAGGGTTTCGTCGCAATCGACGGCGATAACTTTATAAGGAGGCTGTTGCAGGGCGTGGAGTCTGCGCGCGATCACCGTTCCGATCGCAGCAAAAAAATCTGCTGTGAAGGGAATGTGTCCCATCTCGTCGCGGTCGGCGTCGTAATAATTGCTGGAAGCGTACGCTGCCAGCAGTTCGCGCGAACTGAACACATGGACGCCAACCGCACCTTGGAGCGATATGACGATGTGATCTTCAGCTTGCTTCAGAGCGGAATCGTTCCACTTTATCGGCGAACTCGGACACAGCAGTACGAGGTAAGGGACCGACGATCTCCGCGCTGCGTCACGTACCGCGGTAACGAATTCGTTTGCTGTCGCAAGTAGCTTTGCGGCATTCGGGGCACTGCCCGCCTCTTGTCCGTACCGCACCCAGTCTTCGGGACGAACCAGAAGGATATTCGCGCCCCTGCGGTTGCTGGCAAACAGGCCGGCAGGATCGAGGAGTTGTTGGAATACCTGGTTGTAGGCGGCAAACTCAATCTCAGGGCGCCACTCGATCTTCTCTCCCCAGAATGCGAGCGAGTCCAACAGCGGCTCAGCCGTGAAGCTGGCAGCCACTGCAAGTTTCATGCGCTGAATGTCGGTCGAACCCAACCTCTCGCTCCGTCAACCTCGAAGAGACTTCAGGTGAAAAGCCCGAATCTCTTCATGCTAGCAATGCAAGCTGCGTTTGCCGCGATCCCGTACATCACGGAAGTAATCTGAGCCAATCTCCCTTAAAAACTTGCACCACCATCCACTTCGACCACGCGTCCAGTGAAGAACTCGCACTCAATAATGAACTTCACTGCGAGCCAAACTTCTTCGACATGGCCAACCCGGCCTACAGGAATGCCGGCGACCAGAGACTTCATTGCCTCGTCGGAAATGTGCCGTAGCATCGGGGTTTGGATCACTCCCGGGGCGACTGCGCCCACGCGCACGCCGTGCTTTGCCAATTCCAGCGCCCATGTGCGTGTACAAGCGTCAAGCCCGGCCTTCGATGCCGAGTAATTCGACTGCCCGGGATTGCCGTCGTGCGAGATCGACGAAATGTTCACCACTACGCTGCTGCCGATACCCTTCGCCAGTGCCTCGCCGATGACTTCCCGCGTCATCAGGTACGGCCCAGTCAGATTCACGTCGAGCACTTGCTTCCACTGCGCCGTGGGAAGCTTCTTGGTCCACGTGCCTTCCTGAGTGACCAGCAACCCATCACGCAGAATTCCGGCATCGTTGATGAGCAGATTGATGCCGCCGAAGTTCTGCGAAGCTTCTTTTACGAACGCAGTAACAGAAGCCTCCTGCGAAACGTCGAGCTTGCTGGTCCAGACTTTGCCGGCCGATGTCTTCGTGAATTCGGTCAGCCGCTCGAGACCTTTCACATCGATGTCCCCGGCAGCGACTGATGCGCCCGCAGCCGCAAGCTGCACCGCAAAATGTTGCCCCAAGCCGCTTGCCGCGCCAGTCACAATTGCACGAGCGTTCTGCAACTGCATTAACGCGTCTCCGAGCTGGATCCGCCCTCGCTGGCGAGCAAGCGTTCGGCTTCTTCGTCCGAGAGGCCCTCAAGTTCGCTCAGCAGCTTGGCGAGTTCTTCATCCTCAGAGCTCTGTGGAGTGCGAGCAATCTCGCCCGCGAGTCCGGCGACTGTCGGTGCATCGAACAGGCTGCGCAATGGCAATTGAACGTGGAACGCGCTGCGGACACGCGAGATCACCTGCGTTGCCAGCAACGAGTGCCCACCGAGTTCGAAGAAGTTGTCTTCCACTCCGAAGTTGTCGATGCGAAGAACTTCGCGCCAGATCTCCACCAGCTGCTTCTCGGCGTCATTGCGAGGTGCGACGTGCGACTTCTCCGTGGCAACCGACTCGGGTGAAGGCAGCGCGGCGTTATCGACTTTGCCGTTCTTGGTGAGGGGTACGGCATCGATCTGCACCAGCGCCGACGGGACCATGTAGTCAGGAAGCTTGCTTGCAAGATACGTGCGCAGGTCGTCATTGCTCGGTGCAGGCTTCTTCGCCACTACGTAGGCGACCAGTCGCTTGTCGCCGGATTTGTCCGCAACCGGAATCACCAGGGCTTGTTGCACAGCCGGGTGCTGTTTCAAAACGTTTTCGATTTCTGCCGGTTCGACGCGGAATCCGCGAATCTTGACCTGCTGGTCAATTCTGCCCAGGAATTCAATGTTGCCGTCGGGCAGGAAGCGCGCCAGATCGCCTGTCCGGTAAATGCGCGCATTCGCGTCCTGTGAAAACGGATTTTTGACGAAGCGCTCTGCGGTCTGCTGCGGCTGGTTCAGATATCCCTTCGCGATGCCCGCGCCACCGATGCAAAGTTCGCCGGGAACGCCAACGGGTACGGGGCGAAGCAGTGAGTCGAGCATGTATATCGAGTCATTCGCGATGGGCTTGCCGATGGGAACCGTTTTCGGCGCCCACTCGCTCACATTGTTGTCATTCACGCTGAACGTGCAGCAACCAACCGTCGCTTCCGTAGGTCCGTAGTGGTTGATTACCGCGCACTTGCTCGCGGACTGCACCCGCTTCACCAGGTCCCAGCTCGCAGCGTCGCCGCCGAGAACCAGGTACTTGCGCGGAAGCATGTTTGCACCTTCCGGAGATGCGAGCAGCGATGTCAGGTGCGACGGCGTGATCTTTAGAACATCAATCGGGTGTTTCTTCGTGTGCTCGGCGAAGAGATTTCCCGCCATCGCCATTTCGTAGCTGATCACATGCAAACACCCGCCCGAGATCAGGGAAGGGAAGACCGCGGTGTTGCCGAGGTCCGCGCCGAGCGTGGAAACGGTTGCGAAGTTGAATGCCTCATTGCCCACCTTCAGCTTGTCGCAAATGAAGTTGCTGTAGTTCACCAGGTTCGCGTGCGATACCGCGACGCCCTTCGGCACACCGGTTGAGCCGGAGGTGTAGATCACGTAAGCCGTGTTTTCCGGCGCGTTTACGTGGTCGGGATTCGTCGTGGGTTCAGCCGCAAGTGTCGCTTGAGCCTGATCAAAGCAAATGATCTTGCCGGAGAACTGCGGCAGGCTGGCCAACAACTTTTTTTCGGTGATCAGGGCCGGAGCCTTGGTCTCGGAAAGCTGGTGGGCAAGACGATCCTTCGGATTGTCAGGAATGAGCGGAACGTAGGCGCCACCGGCCTTTAGAATTCCGAGCACTCCGATGATCATTTCGGATGAACGTTCAACGCACAGTCCAACCGCCGTGTCCGGCTTCACACCAGAACTGCGGAGCAGATGTGCCAGTTGATTCGCCCGGGCATTCAGTTCTGCATAGGTCAGAACTGTCTCACCAAAGCGAAGCGCCGGCTGATTCGGAGTCTTGGCGGCTTGTTCTTCGAAGAGGTAGTGAATGCACTTTGCCCCGCCAAATTCCGTGCCAGTTTTGTTGAATTCGACAACTACGCGCTGTTTTTCAGCGGCATCCAGGATTTCGAGTTCCGCGATCGAAGCAGACGGCTTTTCGGCAGCGCTCTTAAGCAGAATCGAAAGCTGGGAAGCAATGCGCTTGACTGCGTCGGGTGCGAAACACTGGCTGTCGTATTTCAGTTCCGCCTTGCCGGAATTCAACACCCGAAACTCGATGCGCGAACGCAACCTGTTCGCACTCGCAGTCAGAACGCTGAAGTCCACTCCGCCTGCGGAGAACGTCGCGGGCAAGTTCTCAGCGACAAACGCCACCGGCACTTCGGCGTTTTCGCCGGGCACGAAATAGTCTTGCTGCTCGTAAGCGCGCCGAGAGACCGTTTTCAGATCTTCCGCGACTGCACTGAAATTGCGGCTGCCATCGAACTCATAAGGAATCGGCAGCGTTTTGTTGAACAAGCCGACTGACGCTGCAACTTCCTCGTGGTTTCGGCCGTCGCTCACATGAGAAACGGTGATTGCGTTCTGGCCGGTCAACTTCCACTGCAAGATTTGCCAGCACGCGGCAAAGAATGCAGAGTCCTTACCCTTCGCATTTGCCGGAATTTCAACTGGAATCGTCGCGGGTTTGAAGGCTCCGCTCGCCTGCTTTTCGAACGGCAGGCGGTGAATCGAAGTTTCCGCCAGCAGTTCGCTCCAGAATTGCTTCGCAGCTTTCGCGTCCTCGTCTTCCTCCGCCTGGACCAATTCGCTTTGCCACGAGGAGAAGTCGGGGTACTGAAAGACTTCATCTGATGCCGTTTCACCTGCGTAGCAAGCGGCGATCTCGCGAATTACGTTCTGCAGGCTGGCCACGTCAGCGCAGAGAGTGGGTGTGGAGACTACGAGCACGTGCTTGTTATCGGCAAGCTTCAACAGCTTGGCGCGAAGCACAGGCCCGTTGTGCAGGTCGAATGTCTCGTTCGCTTCACGGGCGACGGTTTGGTCGACCGTGGAGGCCGACGCCGACCCGATCTCCTCCCATGCAGGAGCCAGCGTGCCGCGGACGACCTGTAACGGAACCCGCATTCCGGGGCGACGCTCGAACGTGGTCCGCAGGGCTTCATGACGCGCGACCACTTGACCCACCGCGTCTTTCAGCTTCGCGGCATTGACCGCTCCATCGAGCGCCACAGTGATTACGCTGTTGAACGCAGACTCATCCGCACCAGTCAGCCAAAGCTGCTTCTGCTGCTGCGAAAGTTGAAATCCTGTCGATTCCGGCATCCTGATCTCCTGGTACTAGTCTCCTGGCCTTAGTTCTTGATTGCGGCAGCTTGGGCAGCAGCATCTTTGGCGCTGATGAGCGGTCCCATGGCTACGCAGATCTTGCGATCGCCCACGTGCGGATCGCGCGCGTGGCAAACCATCATATTGTCGACGCTGATCATGTCGCCTTTCTGCCACTGGAAGCGCACGGCGCACTTCTCGTAAACCTCGCCGACGTGCTCCATCACGGAATCTGGAATCTCTGAACCATCACCGTAGTAGACATGCCGTGGCAGGTCCTCGCGCTTGAAAATCTTAAGCATCGAGTCGCGAGTTTCTTTGTCCAGGCAATACACGTGGTGCAATTGGACCTGGTTGAAGAAAATCTTTTCGCCCGTTTTCGGATGGCGGGTAACAGCCACGCATTTCTGCCCGACACGAAGTCCGTCGTTGGCTGTCCACTCGCACGTCATGCCCGCTTCCTCGCATTGTTTCTCGACTACACTGCGGTCGTTGGTGTGGAAGAACTGCTGCCAGCTCACATCGAGCCCAGGCGAGAAGTTGCGCACATACTTCAAACCCTTCTCTTCGAAGGTGCGCAGGATCTCGGGATCCATAACCTTCGCCACTTCACGGCAATCGGCCACCGGGGTTGCGCCGCCTTCTTGAGCGGGCAGAGCGCAGAAGAAATTGATCCGCGTCGGCCAACTCGAAAGATGCGAGCTTTCGTTGTGATACAAGATCATCTTGTCGGCGGGATACGGCGTCGATTTGTAGATCTTTCCAGCAACGCCTTCGCGCGGCAGATCGCCATATTCGGAATACAGTTCCTTGCAGATGGCGGCAGCAGCGCGCTCGAATTCCACCGGCGTCGGCAGGTTAAAACCCCGGAAAAGCACGGCACCATGCTCGAGGACCTTTTCGCTGATGAAGTCGCGATTGTTCTCGGCCCACTCCGCCAGGTCGATGTTGGCGTCGGTTGGCGAGACGATCAACGGCAGCTTCTGGTCGGGACGCAGTTGGCTGGTTTTGACCGTGGGCTGCGACAGATCGACGGCTTTGCGCTTGAAATCTTTCAGGCTTTTCATCTTGGGCTTTTCGGCTACGTTTTCCATGGGTCGGCTTCTCCTTCTGAGTTGACCAAGAGCACTAACGGATCCTAGTGGCAGATCGGGTTGCTGCAGTAACGCGGCAAGCGCCTGCTCAAAATCGCTCACCACACGCGTGATGGTTGCGGCTTCGAACAGATCGCTGTTGTACTCAAAGAAACTGTCTTTACTTCCGTCCGGCGCCAGTTCGAGCGCCAGATCAAATTTGGCGGTGCCGGTGTCGATGAACTGGAACATCGGTTCGACTTTGACGCCGGGCAACTCCAGCTTCGGCGCTTCACCGCTCTGCACCCGAAAATTAACTTGCACCAGCGCCATGCGGCTGGGATCGCGTTTGGGGCGAACAATCTCAACTAATTTCTCGAACGGCAGCGTATGCGCGTGTGCGCCCAGAGTGACTTTGCGCGATTGCTCGACCAGCGAGCGAAACGTGGTTTCCGGGGAGACCTCGAAGCGTAGCACTGTCGTATTGATGAAATAGCCGATCAAGTCTTCGAGTTCCGGGAAGTTGCGACCCGCCATTGGGGAGCCAATCGAGATGTCACCTTGCCCTGTGAATCCGTACAGGTAAGCGACAAAGCCTGCCAGCAACGTCATGAACAGCGTACCGTTCTGTTCGCGGCTAAGAGCCTTGGCCTGATCCACTAGCCCCGGCGATAGCGAAAAGAAATGTTTCGCTCCCCGGGAGGTCAAAGACGACTTGCGGGGATGGTCGGTCGGAAGTTCCAGGACGTGCGCGGCGCTGCCCAACTGTTCGCGCCAATACGCCGCGTGACCCTGAAAAATCTCGCCTTGAAGTTGTTTGCGCTGCCAGGAGGCAAAGTCGGAGTATTGGATACGTAGCTCCGGAAGCTTCGTCGGAGCGGAATTCAGAGCGGCCTGGTAAACGGTGCTCAATTCCTTGTAGAGCGCCATCCGCGACGAGACGTCCCAGGCAATATGGTGCGTGAGCACAAGCAAGTAGTGCTGGTCGTCCCGCAGACGTATCAGCGCTGCACGAAGCATCAGATCCTGGGCGATGTTGAAAGGTTCGCGCACTTTTTCGCGAATGATCTTGCGGGCTTCCGCTTCTTTCGCCTTGTCAGGCAGATTCCGTAAATCGAAGTGGCGGATTTCAAATTCCCAGCTATCGTTGAGCGCGGGGATGGCGGCCCCATCAACCGAGCCGATGCGCGTACGCAGCACCTCGTGGCGCGAAACAATGGAACGAAAACCAGCTTGCAGAGCCTCGACGTTCAGTGTCCCGGAAAGGCGCATCACGTCAGGTATGTTGTAGGTGGCAGTTCCAGGATCGAGCTGGTCGAGGAACCACATTTGTTCCTGACCAAAGGAAAGCAAGGCTGGTTCGGAGGCGTTCCGCCGCGGAATGGTAGGCGGACGCCAACGCTGCCGGTGCGCGTGTAAGAGGCGCTCTTCCAGCAGGGCTCGCCGATCCGAAGACAGGCTGATAACGCGCTCCCTGAGTCTGCTCATTGAAGATAAATAAGGGGTTACAGGACGATATAAACGCCTGTCCCTACTTCACTGTGGACAGGGCACTCCCTGGGGGGGACCACAGTTCTTTAGGTCAACCTGCACTTACAATTCCACTTCGGAATCACCGAAATGGAGAGAAGTTTTCGGTTTTCTTATACTTGTACGCCTTGGGAGCTGCACTGTGCAATAAGTTGCACTTATTTACACCCAGCTGTGTGACCCCAGGCACGAATTTTGCCCAACCCTATGTCAAAGCAGTGTAACGCATTACCCTTTCTTGGGTGAGCCGAAAGGTAACTTCTAGACATTCCCGTAGTTCATGGACTCAAACTGCTCCAGAATTTCGACCTTGCCTGGAGCCGGCTCTCGCCGTAAGCGGTTGACAATGCTAGCGGCCACCAGCTCGGGAGACATTGCTCCTTTGCGACCCAGAGGAGTGTTGGTCAGGTCCGTCAGCAAGCGAGCGGGGCGGACGATCAGGGAGCTGACGCTCCGGTATTCGGTGGCAGCAGAACGAATCAGTGCCTCCGCCGCGCACTTCGCGACTGAGTAATGGGGGAAATGGGGATGCGGCTGGGTTGTAGCAACGGACGAAATAAGTACATTCCAGCCTTTATTTGCTGCAACTTGCGGCAGGAAGGCCATTATCGGAGAACTCACCAGTGCCACGCTGCTTTGGATGAATTCGTTCACTCGTCGGGCCGAGTCGGCCTCAAGCCACAGCGGAAGTAGAGCCGGAGAGGCATTGCAGATCAAGAAGTCCAGCCGACCAAACTGGGTGCCGGTTCGATCTGCCGCTTCCTGACACCAATCCGGATCTCTGGCATCGCCCTGCTCCAGTACCACTGTGCCCGAGCTGCCAATAGAATCTCGAATCTGTTCCGCCAGAGCGCGGTTTCGAGCGAAGTTAAGCACCACCGTGCATCCATGCGTGGCCAGCGCGTGCACGAGTGCCGATCCAAGTCCACGGCTCGCCCCGGTGACTAGAGCGACTTTGCCTTTGAGCGACTCACTGCGGCCAGCGAACCGTTCGACACTGGCGACCGTGATTGGAGGAACATCTTCGCGCACATGCGCGGCGAGTTCCGCCGTCGCCCAAGTGTCGCCCCCGGAGGACAGGGTCCCCTTGATGTTTAGTTCTCCCACCGGGCTGACCGCAGTGATCTCGGCGCTGTAATCAAACGGGGAACTTATCTTGGAAACATCTTCGAACTCGATTCGTAGGCGCGAGAACAAGGCCCGTTTTCCGGGAAGTTCCATCCCGATGAGATAACTCGACCACATCAGCGCAGCGACATGTTGCGGCGCGAGCCAGGACTTCTTCAGGCCAAGCTTGGCACACAGCTCAGAGAGTACCGATTCCGGCGGCCCATACTTTCCGTCCACGTGGTATCCGACTGGCAACTCCGCACTCGCCAGTTCCCGCGCCTGCGTAGCACTTGCCTGCGGAGTCCCCGGAGTCCAAGTTCCCGGCTTGCGTGTCGTGAAGGCAAGAACTGCCTCCAGAACGGGGCGCCGTCCGTCTGTGACCTGTACCGCGACTTCGGTATCGTCGTTCTCATGAACCCGCACCGAGTAATCGACCCCCAGCAGCGCAGTATCGAAGAACTCGAACTCCACACTGGAGAGAACCTGTCCGGGACGGTCGGGAATCGACCCCATCGCCGTAAGCCCATCGAGCACGCCAAACACCACGCGTCCACCATAAGGTGTGCGGCGCGCGTACTCGTCGGAAAGATGTAGGGGATTGCGATCGTGACTGGCGCGACTGAAGAGTTCTACATCCGCTGGCGTGAATCGGATTCGCTTCATGAAGGATTAGGGCAGGCATGGTGCCCTAGTCAGCACTGATGGTACTAGGAAGTCGCGCCGTTCGCGCGTTCCGAATACCAGTGGTGCTTGAGAACGAACACTCCGTTCCAGGGGACGCGCCCAGTGCCGTAGTAATCGGACTCGATCACCTGAATGCGAGCCGCTTCATTAACCAAGTCAACTTCCCGCTGATTCACGTCCAGCCAGATTCGCAGGACGTATTCTCCCGGGACGAGCGTCAGGCTCGGAATATTGCAGATGAATGTCTGCGTACCGACATGCGTGCCGCCATCACGCTCGGGTTCGAAGCAACTGTGGGCTGTAAATACCCGCTGTCCATAAACATTGTCGAAGCCGATTCCGACATCGAAGCTCTCTACCGGGTCGGGGAAGTTAAACCGAATCCGCATTTTTAGTCCCGCGCCCATGGGCATGGTGCCCGCCATCGCGACATCCCCATCGGTGGTGAACTCGACAGTCTCGAGAAGGCGTGGTCGAATTTTCTTCGCTGCGCGCGGGGCATTGAGCAGATCGATGATGGAACTTTGCTGCGCGGTTCCTGCCACGCTGTGAAGATATTGCTGGATCGCGTCCTCCGCGCCTCCGTTGAACAGGACCTTTCCGCCCGAGAGAACGACGCCGCGCTGGCAAAGGTTTTGCACGGCTGCCATGTTGTGCGAAACGAAAATCACGGTGCGTCCGCCTTGGCTGACTTCGCTCATCTTGCCGAGGCATTTCTTCTGGAACGCCATGTCCCCAACCGCCAGTACTTCGTCCACAACCAGAATCTCCGGATTCAAGTGCGCGGCCACCGAGAAAGCCAGCCTGACGTACATGCCACTGGAGTAGCGCTTTACGGGGGTGTCGAGAAATTTTTCGACCTCCGAGAACGCAACAATCTCATCGAACTTGGAAACGATTTCGCTCCTGCGCATGCCGAGAATGGCACCGTTCAAGAAAATATTTTCGCGTCCCGTCAGTTCGGGATGAAACCCGGTGCCCACTTCGAGCAGACTGGCCAACCGTCCCCGGATCTGAATCGAGCCTTCTGTCGGATCGGTGATCCGAGAAAGGATCTTGAGGAGGGTGCTTTTCCCCGCACCGTTACGTCCGATGATGCCGAGCACTTCGCCTTCATTGACGTCGAAGCTGACGTCACGCAGAGCCCAGAAACGTTGCTTGACCGCGGCCTCCACTTCCACTTTGCCGTCCAGGCGCAACTTCCGCATGAGCAGTTCGCGCAGGGTTTCCTGCTGGCGGACGGCGCCGCCTAACAGATACTCCTTCGAAACGTTGCGAAATTCAATAATCGGAGGCATCAGATTATGTCGGCGAACCGGCGCTCCATCCGGCGGAAGATCAACAGGCCCACCGCAAACAAAACCACACTCACGACGAGGGACAATCGCAGCACGCTCATGTCCATCGGCGTCCCCAGCAGGGCAGAGCGGAAGCCCGTGACTACGCCTGTCATGGGATTGAGGGCCAGCAATGGTCGCAGCCGCGCCGGCAAGTAGCTGACCGGATAAATGACCGGGGTGACGAACAGTCCCATCTGAATGATGAAAGGGACTGCGTACTTAATATCTCGGAAATTAACATTCAGGGCCGAGAAGATGAGGCCAAGACCGCTGGCGGAAAGCAGGGCGGCGAAGATGTACACCGGCAGCTCCAGCGCATGAAACGTCAGAGGCCAATGATACTTAATCATCAGCACGAATAACAGCAACAGACTGAAACCGAGATCCACGAGCAGCGCCATTACTGCCCCGATGGGGATGAATACCCGAGGAAAGTAGATCTTTGCGACTAACTGCTGGTTCGATACCAGACTGTTACTGGATGCCGTGAGGGCGTTAGAGAAGAAAACCCAGGGCGCCAGTCCGGCAAAGGCAAAAAGGGGGTAGGGCGGGCCATCACTTCGTACACCTGCCAGTCGATTGAAAACAAAAGTAAAAATGAGCATTGCCATCAAGGGCTGCAAGACCGCCCACACTCCGCCCAGCAAGGTCTGACGGTAGCGAATCTTGATGTCTCGCCAGATCAGGAACCCCAACAGTTCGCGGTGCAGGTAGGCCTCACGCCAGTCGATCGGCTGCCAGCCGCTGCGGGGTTTTATGACAAGCTCGTAGCTTCCATTCATAGGCACATTATCAAGGCGCTGTGTTTGAGGGAGAGGACGGCAAAGTACGATTACGACTCACCGGTTCGCAGGTCTTCCGGGGATGAGACGCGAATGCCGGACCAATGTTTTTCAAGCCAAGGTTCTCACAAAAGAGCAGCAATGTCCAGATATTGGACCCGCTGTTCACGGTGGTGCCGACTAGCAACTCTGACTGTAATCCAAGAATCCTATGCCTTTTACGTGTTTATTACCCGTAAGTATGGTTGTTTTGGGTAAGAATACCTGTTGGTCGCAAGTTTCTCCGGGCCGTGCGTTTCGCAACGACCCAAGGTTCAACGTTGCCGCGTAGCTGTCTCCCGGGTGCCAGATGTCGCAATTTCGTCCTTCTTTCGAGTTGAGGATTCCTGGCAGTCCTTCCTATGCCGGAAATCCAGGTTCTTCTCAGCTGTGCATCCACGAACTGTTCGAACAGCGAACTGCGCTTGGCCCGGATGCCGTAGCAGTTTTTGAGAATGGCCGGTCGTTGACGTACAGCGAGTTGAACCGCCGCGCCAATCAACTCGCCCGGTGCCTGCGCGCCCGAAGCGTGGCAAAAGAAACTCTGGTCGGAGTCTGTCTGCAGAATTCGCTGGATGCCGTGGTCAGCTTATTAGCCGTACTCAAGGCGGGCGGAGCATATGTTCCTCTCGACCCGACATATCCTCCTGATCGGATTTCCTACATCTTGTCCGATTCGGGTTGCGGGGTGCTGATCGCACGTCAAAACGGGGTTGAACGCATTCCGAACATCACGCAAGAAATTTTGTTGCTCGATGCGCATTGGTCTGCGATTGCGAACTACTCAGAAGAGAACCTGGATCCGGTTTCCGGGCCAGAAAACCTTGCCTACGTGATCTACACATCCGGTTCCACAGGTAAGCCGAAAGGAGTGCAGGTCGAGCATCACAGCGTGGTGAATCTTCTCCTGTCGATGCAGGCGACCACCGAAATTGCGCCAAACGATGTTTTTGCGTCGGTCACTACTTTGAGCTTCGATATCGCCGGGCTGGAAATTTACTTACCGCTCGTTTCTGGTGCGAGCATCGCGATTGTCAATCGGGACGACGCCCGAGACGGCAAGCGGCTTCAGGCGCGGATCCAAGAAACCGGAGCCACATTTCTGCAGGGAACACCCGCGCTCTTTCGGCTGCTGCTCGAATCCGGTTGGCAGGGGGACAAGAAACTGAAGGTGGTTTGTGGAGGCGAAGCGTTTCCTCGCGAAGTCGCAAACGCGCTTGTTGCCGGGTGCGGCGCCGTGTGGAATGGCTACGGCCCTACCGAGACGACAATATATTCGAGCCTGTATCGCGTCCCTTCCATGGGTGAAGGTGTCGTTCCCATTGGCCGGGCGGTTCGCAACACCTACTTCCAAATTGTCGACGAGCACCTCAAACCTGTTCCATCAGGGCAGGAAGGACAACTCCTGATCGGTGGGGAAGGTGTTGCACGCGGATACCTGAATCGAGACGAGCTAACCAGGGAGAAATTCATTCCGGATCATTCGAGTCATGAAGCCGGGGCACGCCTCTACCAGACCGGGGATCTCGTGCGTCTGCTCCCGGACGGCGACCTAGCGTTCTTGGGACGCATAGATCACCAAGTCAAGATTCGCGGCTACCGCATTGAGCTTGGGGAAGTCGAATCGGTTCTAAATGCCTACCCGGCTGTTCGGCAGTGCGTGGTCATCGCGAGGGAAGACTCCCCTGGAGACAAGCGCCTCGCGGCTTACGTCGTGGCCGCTGCAGGCCAGGATCTGGCAACAAAAAAATTGCGCGAGTTTTTGCGAACCAAATTACCGGAGTACATGATTCCTGCAGCATTTGTGGTGCTGGATGCACTTCCTTTGACACCCAACGGGAAAGTGGATCGAAAAGCCCTTCCCAGGCCCACGCGGGACAACTCCGCCCTGCTGCGTCTTCACGTGCCCGCCCGCGATTCCTTCGAGAAAGAACTGGTTTCGATTTTTGAACATGTACTTAAGATCAAGCCAATCGGGATCACCGACAATATTCTTGAGCTGGGCGTCGATTCGCTGCTGGCGCAACAATTGCTGACCCGAATTGAAATGAGACTGGCGAAATCCGCCCTCCCGACAGCTCCTCTATTTCAGGCTCCTACCATCGAAACGCTCGCCACTTTGCTGCGCGACCAGCATGTACCGGCGCGAAAATGGACGTCGTTGGTTCCGATTCAGTCGCAAGGAACGAAGACCCCTTTATTCTGCGTCCACGGAGCCGCAGGTACCGTCCTAGGCTTTTACCCCTTGGCGCGACGCCTAGCTCCCAATCGGCCGGTCTACGGACTGCGAAACCAGGGGCTTTTTGGGATTGACCTGCCCCACTCCACCGTAGAGGACATGGCGGCGCACTACATCAAGGAGATACAAACTGTGCAGCCGCATGGTCCTTATCTGCTGGCAGGTTGGTGTTTCGGTGGGATCATCATCTTCGAAATGGCCCAACAACTTCTGCGGATGGGGGAGAAAGTAGACCTTCTTGCAATGCTGAACGCTCCGAGCACGCCGGAGTTCGCGGTTACCGCAGATGCCGAGGCAGAATCGGCGTCAAGCAGGGAGCGAATCCGGCAGCGCTGGGAGGAGTTCGGCAATCTTCGCCCAATCGAGAAGGTTGGATTTGTTGCTCGCAGGACTCGCCGTCACTTCGGATGGCGCTTGACAGCACTACGCCAGAGCACCGAACGCTTTGTTCGACGGTCTACCCGTCCGATTCGTCTGCGCCTCTATGATTACTATCTGCACCATCGGAGTCCAATGCCGGACTTCCTGCGCAACTCGTATTTCTATATGATCAACGGGCGGGCTGAAAGGCAGTACCGGCATCAGAGTTATTCGGGGGACGTCCTGTTGTTCCGCGACCTCGGACCGTATAGCGATCCAGATTTAGGCTGGAAACACTTCGTACATGGCACCATTCAGAATTGCGAAATGCCGGTGAAGGGCACGGCTGCCCGTGAAATGATGCACGAACCTATGGTTGGCATGGTGGCAGAAACGATAGAGAAATACCTCACTCAGATGTCGGGTCCTATTGCTGCCGCAGCCGAATTCCCTGGGGGAGCGCGTCTGCGGGGCAGGGCCAGTTGAAATCCGGCGTCTCAGCAGAACTCGATAAAAAGATCCAGCAGTTGTCGCCTGAAAAGCAGGTTCTTCTGCAGCAGCGGCTGAAGCAGGCGCGTGCGGCCGAATCGACTTTTGCGATCCCCCGTCGTGGCCCCAAAGACCCGCGCGTCTTGTCGTTTGGTCAGCAGCAACTGTGGCTAGTGGATCAGCTCACCCCCGGCGCTTCCGCCTACAACGTTCCGTATCCGGTTCGCATTCGCGGTCCGCTCAACGTGGCTGCTTTGCAACGTGCATTGGACAACGTCGTTGGCCGGCACGAGGTGCTGCGGACGTTATTCGTCAATTTCAAAGGTCAGCCACTTCCACTGGTTGCCAAGCAGTGGTCGGTTGAAATGGGTCAGGTGGATTTGCGGAGCATGGGGGATGAGGAAAAAACAGCCAAACTGCCTGGCCTGCTGAAAGAAGACTCCGCACGCTCTTTCAACCTGGCCAAAGACCTGAAAATCCGGACTACTTTATATCGCCTCAGCGACGATGAGTACATCCTGCTTCACGTCTCGCACCATATTTCCTGGGACCTGCGATCGAAGGTGATTTTTTACCAGGAGCTTGCGCCGCTGTACGCCGCGTTCTCGGAAGGTCAGGAGTGCACCCTGCCTGAGCCGCCGTTGCAGTACGCCGACTTCGCAACCTGGCAGAGGAAGTACTTGCAGGGCGAAATTCTGGAGAAATTAACCTCGCATTGGAAGCAGCAGCTGGGTGGCGCGCCTGCCAAACTGGAACTTCCAGCCGATCATTCACGTCCTCCAGTGCAGAGACTGAACGGCGCAAAGTACGCGGTACCACTCAGCGAGGAAGTATTAGCCACCGCAAACCGCATTGCCCAGCAAGGCGGAGCTACGCTTTACATGCTCCTGCTGTCCAGCTTCTACGTCTTCCTGAATTGCTACACCGGTGAAACCGATATTTCCGTGGGCTCACCCTTTGCTGGGCGCCGCAAGGAAACAGACAGCATTATTGGAATGTTTATCAACACGCTGGTGCTGCGGACCAAGCTTTCCAGAGAGCTGACATTTCGGGAACTCATGGCCCGCGTCCGCGAGACGACGCTCGGGGCGATTGCCAACCAGGAGTTGCCGTTCGAAAAGATTGTTGAGGCCGTGCGGCCGCCCCGCGATCTGAGCCGGAATGCCCTTTTCCAGGTCAACTTCCGGGTACAGAATGCCGCTCCCGCGAAGCTCGAGTTGGCCGGACTCGAAACCGAATCGCTCGATCTGGTGGACAATGACACCGCGAAATTCGACCTCGCGCTGGAGTTACCTTCGTCTCCACAATCGCGCGGGTATTTTGAATACAATACGGATTTGTTCGAGCGAGCGACCATAGCCCGCATGGCAGAAGATTTCCATGCCCTCCTCCCCGCGCTTATGGCCGATCCCGACAAGAAGTTCAATGAGCTGGACATAGTCCGGAGGATCCGCCGTCAGTAGCCCGACGTCCCAAGCCGTGACCCGAACCGTGGGTGAAGTGCGCAGCTACGCGATTACGCGCCGCGCACCGGGAGACCCCTGTCCACTGTCGTTTTCGCAGCAGCGCCTGTGGTTTCTTGATCAGCTTTCGCCGGCTGATCCGACCTACAACATTCCTTACGCCATGACCATTCGCGGGCCACTGGACGTTGTCGCTCTGCAGAAGTCACTTGACGCTCTCGTCGGCCGACACGAAATTCTGCGAACGACTTTTGACAACTTGGACGGCTTGCCGGTGCCGGTGCTGGCGGATCCCTGGAAAGTCGAATTGAAGACGTTTGATCTTCGACGCCTCAAACCTGAAGAGCGAGGCTCGAAAGCTCGGCTATTGTTGAAAAAGGAATCCGTCCGCGGGTTCAATCTGGCTCGCGATCTCATGCTTCGGGGTGTGCTGCTGCGCATGGACGAGAACGAGTGGATATTCCTCCACGTTTCCCATCACGTTGCTTGGGAGTTTCGTTCCACGGCGCTGATGTACGGCGAAGTTGCAGAACTCTATGCGCATTTTGCGGCCGGAAAAAAGCCCGAGCTGCCGGAACTGCCAATCCAGTTTTCTGATTTCGCGCTCTGGCAGCGTCAGTTCTTGCAAGGTGAGATGCTGGACCGGCTTGGCGCCTTCTGGAAAGAACAGTTGAAAGATGTCCCAGTCGATCTGGGTTTGCCGGCCGATTTTCCCCGTCCACCTGTTCCGAGTCGCGGCGGGAAGCGCTACCCAATGGTGCTTTCGGGCGAATTGCTCGATGCCGCGAAGGCATTGAGTCTCCAGAGCGGCGTCACGCCGTTTATGAGTTTGTTCGGGGCCTTCAATGTATTTTTGCACTGCTGCACCGGTGCAACCGACATTTGCGTGGGATCGCCCATCGCTCGCCGCCGTCGAGCGGAAATTGAGCCGATGATCGGTTTCTTTGTGAATACGCTGGTGTTGCGCAGCGATCTCTCTGGAAGTCCGAACTTTCGTCAATTGCTGGGAAGGGTGAGCCGGGTAGTGCTGGGAGCGATCGCTCATGCCGACCTGCCGTTCGACAAACTGGTTGAGATTGTCCGCCCTCCGCGTGCCGCAGGGCGCATGCCGCTCTTTCAAGTCAATTTCCGAGTCGTAAAAGAGCCTGTGCCTGTGCTTGCGTTGCATAGCTTGGAGGTGTCGCCTCCCGAATGGATCGATAACGGCACCTCAAAATTTGATTTGTCGCTTGAGCTTGTCGCTACCGGTGGGGCAGCCGGGTTCTTCGAATACAGCACCGATCTGTTTAGAGAAGACACTATTGCGCACATGGCCGTCGACTATGAACGAGTATTGCGTACCCTAGTAGAACATCCAGATGTCCCCCTTACAGATCTGGAAGTCATCAACGAAGTCCGCTCGCGCATGCTGCAGAAAGCGGCGGCGCGGTAGCAGCAAGCAGCAGCAATTTTGTTGGGGATTCCACAAGATATGAAAGCTCAATCTTTATGGGGACTGGTGCGCGATGCGGCTGGCCGGGTACCTTCCTCGAAAACGGCAATCTGGAACGCCGATGCTTCCTGCACCTATGGTGAGCTCATCTCTCGGGCCCAAGGAATTGCCGCTTCATTGCACGAGGCCGGAGTTGGCCGAGGTGATCGCGTCGGCATATGGAAGGACAAAACTCCGAATTGCGTGCAGGCGATTCTCGGCACCATGGCGGCGGGTGCGGCTTACGTTCCTCTGGATCCTCGCGCACCCTGGCGTCGTTGCCGCACCATCGCGGAGGACTGCGGATTCGCAGCCATCATTGCTGACCAGCCTCGGCTCGCGTCGCTCGGAGAATTTCTCCAGGGTTTATCGCCGCGCAAAGTGATCGTTGAAGCCGCCGAAGATGCGATCACGGCTGCTCACCTGCCGCCGGATCTCGCCTTGGAATCTTTCGCTTCCGCTGTGGCGCGGAAGTCAATCCCGCTGCCCGAAGTTCATCCAGAAGACCTGGCTTATATCCTCTATACCTCCGGATCGACGGGAACGCCAAAGGGCGTGATCCACACCCATCTGTCGGGCCTTGCGTTCACGAACTGGGTGCAAGACCGGTTTGCGATTACGCCAGATGACATCTTTTCCAGCCATGCCCCCTTTCACTTTGATCTCTCCATTTCAGATCTCTACGCCTCGCTTGGCTCAGGCGCGAGCCTACGCTTGATTTCAAGTCTCGAAGGGATGCTTGCGGCGCACTTGGTGAAGCTGATTACAGAAACGAAGATGACGGTGTGGTATTCCGTCCCTTCCATCCTGGTCTCCATGCTGAATGCCGGCGAAATCGAGAAACAAGGGCTGCCGACTCTTCGAATACTTTTTTTCGCAGGCGAAGTTTTTCCTACGCCTCAGCTACGGCGCTTGCGTCGGGCACTTCCGAATGTTGGGCTGTTCAATCTTTTCGGTCCCACCGAGACGAACGTCTGCACCTACTACGAGGTGCCTCCGACAATCCCGGAAGACCGCACCGCGCCGATTTCCATCGGCAAAGCCTGCGAGCACATGGAGACATTTGTTCTGAATGATGCCGGAGAGGTCGTGGGGGAAGGTGCGGAAGGTGTGCTGTGGGCGAAGGGCGGCAATCTGATGAGCGGCTACTGGAATGATCCGAAGCGAACTGCCGCGACTCTGGTGCCGGACCCTCGCAAGGACTCGAACGCGAATGGTCTGGCTTACTGCACGGGTGATTTCGTCAAACTGCAACCCGATGGCAATTACGAGTTCCTCGGCCGTCGCGATCACATGGTAAAGAGTCGCGGGTTCCGCATCGAACTCGGCGAGATCGAGAGTGTTTTGTCAGGACATCCCGAGATTCTCGAAGCGATTGCCGTTCCTGTTCCTGATCCGGAGGTCGGAAACCGAATTGTTGCGTCCGTGGTTGCCAGGGCAGGGCAGAAACCTGACCCCAACCAACTCCGCGCGCATTGCAGCCGTTTTCTTCCGACGTATATGGTGCCGGAGCAAATTGAAATTCGTGAGTCCATGGCGCTCACTTCGACCGGCAAAACCGATCGGCAACTGCTGCTGCGCGAGTGGCAGAGCCGAGTGGCGACTGCTGCGGCAAAGTAGGTATCAAGGCTGGCATTTCCTCCATCCGCGGGGTGGGCGAAAATATGACTGGAGCAAAAAAGAGTGAGCATCGAAAACGATCTGACGGAATTCATCTCCCGCGATGTCGTGCCGGAAGGCGGCGTCACCGAAACCGAACTGCTGATTTCCTCCGGCAAAGTCGATTCTCTTGGTCTCCTGCAGATCCTCGGCTTTATCGAGCAGCAATATGGCGTTACGCTGCTGACCTCGGGCAGCCCCAAAGATTTTGAGAGCGTGCAGACCCTGGCCAGTGCCATCCGCAAAGCTCGCGGCGAATCGGCCTGAGTCCAACCGGCCGAATGCCCATGCCGTCCTGCCGAGTGGCTCCTTGCACTTCCGGCTGATTTTCACAGCATTCCTTGATGCTTTGCTGGCTTACAATGCTCGGTTATGCGGGCAGCAGTAATTCCGGGCAAAACTGTGGAACTTGGAAAAGACTGGGTCGGACAAACCGTAAACGCGCGGTTCCCCTTGCAGCAGTACTTGGGGGGATCGGATTCGACTGCTGTCTTCCTCACACAAGTTCCAACGGGCACAAAGAGCAAGGCTGCCATCAAGCTGGTCGTTGCGAGTGCTTCCGATGGCGATATTCTGGTGGCCAATTGGAAGCGCGCAGCACAGCTCTCACATCCGCACCTGCTGCAGGTTTTCGACGGCGGGCGTTGCTGGCTTTCTGGACGCGAACTTCTTTACGTAGTCACTGAATTCGCGGACGAAAGCTTGGCTCAAGTTCTTCCTCATCGTGCGCTGACCGCCAGTGAAACGGACATCATGCTGCGTCCAACGGTGTCCGCGCTGGGATATTTGCATGATCAGGGTCTGATTCATGGCGATCTCCGGCCCGCGAACGTCATGGCGGTTGGCGACCAGTTGAAGCTTTCAACGGATTGCGTCTGCGGCCCTGGGGCAGCTCCGAAAACTCTGTCGAATCATTATGGCGCCCCCGAACTCTCGTCGGGTCAGATCTCGCCGGGCACTGATATCTGGAATCTGGGTGCCACGCTCGTGGAGTCGCTGACACAACATGCGCCTTCCAGCATTGGTTCAGCGGCAAATTTGCCCAAACCGTACGCCGAAGTCGCGAGTCACTGCCTCGTAAACGATGCCGCAAGGCGCTGGACAATTCGTGAGGTTGCTGCCGCTATCGGCATGCAGCCCCCGGTGCCCCGGGAGACCGCCCAACCAGCGCCAGTGAAGGTGGAGGAAGTTGTAGACCGGGAGCCAGCCTCCTCCAAATTGAAGCCGCTCGTGATTGCGCTGATCGCGGTGGCAGTGGTCATCGCAATCCTGCTTGTTGTCAAGGGGACGCATCAGCAAGCGACTCCAAGTGCACAGACGGGAGCGACTTCTGCAACACAAGCACCCGCGGCAGAAACGCCGGCTGCACCGGCAGCGCCCGCCGCGCCCAATGGAGTTGTGCGTCGTGTGCTGCCGACCCCCTCCGCTGGCGCACTTAGGACGATTCAGGGCCACATCAAGGTGCGAATGCGTCTGGGCGTCGATCCCTCTGGCAATGTTTCGGAGGCGCGTTTCACCTCGCCCGGGCCAAGCAAGTATTTCTCCCGCCTCTCGATGGAAGCTGCCAAACAGTGGCAGTTCACGCCGGCTGCAGGTAGTTCAAGGGAATGGAATGTGCTGTTCGAGTTTACCCGCCGTGGAGTGGAGGCCTTTCCCGAACCAGCCCACGAGTAGGCCTGAAACCTGAAACCTACTCCTTCACCGCAATTCCAAGCGTCTTCATCTTCCGATAGAGGTGACTGCGCTCCAGTCCCAATACTTCTGCGGTACGGCTTATGTTGCCGTGATTGTCATCGAGCTTTTTCAGGATGTAGTCGCGTTCGTAGGCCGCTCGCGCCTGATGCAGTGTCATAAACTCGCTGCCGGAACGCCGGCTGCCATCACGATAGACCAGTGGCGGAAGATGCTTTCGATCAAAGCGTGTCGCCGTGGGATTCATAATCACGATGCGCTCAATCACGTTGCGGAGTTCGCGAACGTTCCCCGGCCAGGAATAACGCATGAGTGTATCAATGGCCTCATCGGTGATTTCTCGCCGGCTGCGCCCGTAATGGGCCGAAAGCTCGCGTAAAAAGTGCCGAGCGAGGAGTGGGATGTCCTCTTTCCGTTCCCGCAGAGGCGGTACGGAGAACGGAATCACATTCAGCCGATAAAACAGGTCCTCGCGAAAATTGCCACGCGAGATCTCTTCTTCGAGATCCTTATTCGTGGAAGCGATCACGCGCACATCAACGGTGAGAGGCTCATCGCTCCCCACGGCGGTGAAACGCTGCTCTTCCAGCGTACGTAGAACCTTAGCCTGAGTTTTTAAACTCATGTCTCCGACTTCGTCCATGAATAGGGTGCCACCGTGCGCTTTGAGGAACTTGCCTTCTTTGTCCGACCCCGCCGAAGAAAATGATCCGCGCCGATGGCCGAACAGTTCGCTCTCAATCAGGTCTTCTGGGATGGCGGCGCAATTTACTTCCACGAACATCTGGTCCTTGCGCAGACTTTGCGCGTGAATAGCTCGAGCCACCAATTCCTTCCCTGTGCCTGACTCGCCAAAGATCAGCACACGCCCGTTCGTCGGAGCCATCAGTTGAATCTGCTGGCGGAGAGCCTTCATAGGAATGCTTTCGCCCACGATCTCGCTGCGCCGCATTGCCTGTTTCTTGAGTTCGCGGTTCTCGTTGCGAAGCCGCTTCGCATCAAGCGCGTTTTTCACCAGGATGAGGGTCTTCTCGACGGAGAGGGGTTTTTCCAGGAAGTCGAATGCGCCGAGCTTTGTCGCACGAACTGCAGTTTCAATAGTGGCATGCCCGGAAATGATAATAACTTCCGGCGCCGCCTCTAATTCACGGATCTTCTCCAACGTCTGCAGACCATCGATGCCAGGCAACCATATGTCGAGAAGCACGACGTCGAACAACTTCTGTTGCAATTGATCGAGGCAGGCTTCTCCACTTGCCGCGTCCGTTACGCTGTAGTCTTCGTCCTCGAGCACGCCGCGAAGGGATTCGCGAATCGCGGATTCGTCATCAACAATCAGGATATTAGGCATAGGTGGCGGTCGGCGGCGGAGAAACAGACTCACTGGCTACCGGAAGTTCAATGACAAACCGCGCACCGACGGGCTTATTCTCTTCGACCCGAATGTAACCGTGATGGTCCTCAACGATGCGGCTCACGATCGCCAGGCCGAGGCCGGTGCCACGCGATTTGGTCGAAAAATAGGGCAGGAACAAGCGCTCTTTGGCTTCGCGCGTCACCCCAGGCCCACTATCCGCGACGCTGATTTCGATGGCATCGCGGCTGGCCACCAGTGCCGTGGAGATTTCGATTTCCTTCACCATCGATTGCTGCACCGCTTCGGCTGCATTGTCCACTAAGTTCGCGATCGCTCGCTTAATAGCTTCGGAGTCTGCCAACACCCTTGGGAGATTATTCGCGAACAGAGTTCGCACACGAATCTGGTCGAGCCGGCCGTTGAACATGGAAAGTGCGTGTTCGGCAATCGTGTTGATGTCCGCAGGTTGCGGCTTGGAAGCGGGAAAGCTGGCCAGGGTGGCAAATTCATTCACCAATGTGCGCACCGTATCGACGGCGCTCTCGATTGTAGTAGCGCAGGATCGCACAACCTCTAGAGAAGCCGGTTCCGGCGGTTTCCGATCGAGATGTCTGATGATGCGCTCCGCTGACAATGCAATCGGCGTGAGGGGATTCTTGATCTCGTGGGCCACCCGTCGCGCCACTTCGCGCCACGCAGCCTGCTTTTGCGCGTGCAGCAAGTCTGAAAGATCTTCGAACACCACCACGTAACCTAGTCGTTGCGCATTGTGCTGGAGGGTAGCCACGGTGACTGCCACGTTCAATGGGGCACGTTGCACCGAAAACTCCATCTGGGTTGTTGTCGTGCCCATGCGATCAGCGCGCCTCAGTAGAGGCTCAAGATCTTCCCGCACCTCGGCCGGGAACAAGTCGTGGAATGCCGTTCCGGCCAGCCGCGACCGCAGTTCGGAGGAGTCCTCCGCTGGGCGCAACATGCGCAGGAGTGCGTGATTGAGATGGCTCACTCGCAGTTCCGCATCTACCGAAAGCACCCCGGTCGGGATGCTTTCAAGAATAGTTTCGATGTGGCGGCGGCGCTGCTCCAATTCCACGTTGGCAGCGCCCAATTGGCGGCTCGAAGCTTCTACCTGCGCCCGTGTGGCTTGCAGGTCTTGCGCCATGCGATTGAAGGATGTAACGAGATCACCTAGTTCATCGGTAGCCTGTACCTCCACCCGATAGCCCAGGTTTCCTTTGGAAATTTCTTGCGTTGCTTCCGCGAGGGCCGCCACTGGCCGCGTCACAAACTTGGACAGGTACAGAGCCAGCCACGTGCTCACAAACAGCACTAGTCCTGTGAGCGCCATCAGGATCGTCATATACGTGAGCCGGACCTGTCGCCGTTCACGTGCCAGTTCCAGGTATCGATGTTGGCTGGCGGAAAGTTGCCGCTGAGTTTCTGCGAAGCTTTGCGGCAACGGAATGGCAACCAAAATCTTTCCTTGATCTCCAATTCCAGCGTTCCCAAGAACGTAATTCTTGTTTTCCCAGGAGATCACCTGCGGATGCTCACTATTGATCTTTTGGAGATCGATCCTCGGCCGGATCACAGACCAAGGCGCGGGAACGCCCAGGCTGGCCTCAACGCCGCTTTCGTCCAGGGCAACTGCAAATCCTCCCTGCAGTGTCGGTTCGTGAGCGCGGAGTTCATCGAGAGCACCTGTAAAGCTATGCCCCTCAAAAGCATGTTGAACCGTGGGTGCTGCCGCGATGGAAATGGCTTCGGCCTCTGCATTTTCGGCAGCGTACTTCGAAAGCAGTTGCGCCATTAAAGCGGTGTCCTGGCGGACTTCTTCTACCGGAGTTGAAAACCAACGTTCAATCGAGCGATTCATCAGCCCATAAGAAAACCAGAACATCACGATGACGGGAACGAATGACAGCAGTAGGCTTCCAACCACCAAACGAGTCCGGAACTTCGAGCCCAGCACTCCTAGTCGGCGTTCCGCGAAAACCTTGATCAGGTTTCGCAGTAACACAAAGGTGAGGCCGCCAAAAAGCAGCGAAACCAGAATGGTTAAAGAGACAAGAACGACCGTCTCTTCGCTAGTCCTCGGTTTGATGAAGCTCAGGTCGCCGGACGACAAGGAGAACAATACCGCGAACAGCAGCAGGCTCGGCACCGCGAGAATGATGATCAGATTTCTGCGGCTGATTTTCCCCTCTGGTTTCTTTGCAGTTGGTGCCATGTTGACCCACTTCGTGGCGGCGGATTCAGGCCATTATAGCCTTGCGAAACGATGTCGACCGCGGCTACCTAGGGATTCGGCGTTCCGGCAGCAAGTCAGCCAAAGGACAATGTTCGCAGTCGGGTTGCGACTTGTGGCAGTAGTTCTTTCCGATTCCAACCATAAACCCATGCATATCGTTGTAGACCTGCGCAGTCGAACATCGCTTCGCCAGGCTCATTCGAGACGGTGGATGGGAAGCGCCGTCAGGAAGGAAGTTCCCCCGCGTATGCGGAACCGAAATTTGCTCGAGTGCCCGCTCGAATATGTTGCGGAGCTCATCATAGCTGGCCTCATCATCAGCGATTTTATGGCGTGTTGCGATTCGCCTGGTATACGCGTCGACGACGAACACTGAATGCTGTCCCGCATACAACAGAATTGAGTCCGCAGTCTCCGGTCCGATTCCATTCAGCGAGAGCAACTCTTGTCGAAGTTTATCCGTGGACTGCGAGAACATTCGTGTTAGCGAGCCACGATAACTGGCGTCCAGAAATCTCACGAAGTTTTTTAGGCGTTGCGCCTTTTGACGGAAGTATCCCGACGAACGGATCAACTTCTCTAATTTCGTTATCTCAATTTCGCGAATGCCGGAAACGCTGAGCACCTTCGCAGCCCGCAGTTGTCGCATGGCTAGTTCGACATTCGACCAACTGGTGTTCTGGGTGAGGAATGCGCCGACAATCACTTCAAATCGGCTTTGCGCGGGCCACCAATGTTGCGGGCCCCACGCGCGACACAAGGTCGCATAAATCTGCTGAATTTGCTGATCCAATGCGGAATGGCTCCGTGGCACAACCCTCTACTCAGTTTAACTAAAGGACATGTACTTCCCGCCGCTTCGTTCGCTAGAGGACATTAGGCGCGTTTTTCAAGTGTTTACGTTGCATTTCCGATAGAAACGTTGGGTACAGGTACTACGGTTACTTTTGCAGTTACCCGATCAAGGTGACAATTTGTGTCACCGGAGTTTGGCTCTGTTTCCACCCGGCGCCACGTATCCCACGCGATATTCGCATGGTTCGGAACGCCCGCAGAGTTACGCATCCGCCCTTTGAAGTTGAGCAGTGGCAAAGCAAAGCACTGGAGTCTAAGACATGTCACAAAGACTGGGCGACCTTCTCGTTAAAGAGAAGATTATTACCCCAGAACAGTTGCAGCAGGCGACCAAGGTCCAGAAAGAGACCAACTGTCGCTTGGGCAGCGCATTGGTAAAGCTCAACTTCCTCACCGACGAGGACGTCACCAACTTCCTTTCGCGCCAGTACGGCGTTCCCGCCATCAACCTCTCGTACTTCGAAATTGATGCTTCAGTTGTGAAGCTGATTCCCTACGAGACTGCGAAACGCTATCAAATCCTGCCTCTGAGCCGCGTGGGCGCGTCGCTGACGATCGCGATGGTCGATCCGACGAACGTCTTCGCGATGGACGACATCAAGTTCATGACCGGCTTCAATATCGAACCGGTAGTCGCGTCAGAAGCTGCGATCCTCGAAGGCATTGAGAAGGCGTACGGATCGAGCAAGGAAGAAGACCTCGAGCAGGTCATGCAGTCGATGACGGAGATGGACGACGCCGACGTCGAGTTGCAGGCCGATGCGGAAGAGATGGGACTAGCGGACCTGGAGAAAGCCGCCGACGAAGCGCCCATCGTCAAGCTCGTGAACCTGGTGCTGACCGATGCGGTAAAGCGCGGCGCCAGCGATATTCACATTGAGCCCTACGAAAAAGAATTCCGCGTCCGCTTCCGTATTGACGGCGTGCTGCAGTCGATCATGTCGCCGCCGCTCAAGTTGAAGGACGCCATCACCTCCCGCCTGAAAATCATGGCGAAGTTGGATATCAGCGAGAAGCGGTTGCCGCAAGACGGCCGCATCATGCTGAAGATGAACATTGGCGGGAGGAAAAAACAGCTCGACTTCCGCGTCAGCACGCTGCCCACACTCTGGGGCGAAAAAATCGTGCTTCGCTTGCTCGATAAAGAGAACCTGCGACTCGACATGACCAAACTCGGTTTTGAGTCGGAGTCGCTGGTGAAGTTTGAAAAAGCCATTTTGAAGCCCTACGGCATGGTGCTGGTTACCGGACCAACCGGATCAGGAAAAACCAACACGCTGTATTCGTCGATCGCACGCTTGAATACGCCCGACACTAACATCATGACCGCCGAAGACCCGGTCGAATTCCAGTTGGGAGGCGTCAATCAAGTCCAGATGAAGGAGCAGATCGGCTTGAACTTTGCTGCCGCGTTGCGCGCCTTCCTTCGTCAAGACCCCAACATCATTCTGGTCGGCGAAATCCGAGACTTTGAAACCGCTGAAATCGCGATCAAGGCCGCGCTTACTGGCCACTTGGTGCTTTCCACGCTGCACACCAACGGTGCTCCGGAAACCATCACCCGTCTGATGAACATGGGCATTGAGCCTTTCCTGGTTGCGACCTCGGTGCACCTCATCTGCGCGCAGAGACTCGTGCGCCGAATCTGCAAGGAGTGCGCAGAACCGGTCGAAGTGCCGGTTCAGACGCTCATTGAAGAAGGCTACACGCCGGAAGAAGCAAAGACCGTCAAGATTCAAAAAGGCAAGGGCTGCAGTGTGTGCAACAACACGGGCTACAAAGGCCGAGCCGGTCTCTATGAAGTGATGGAAGTGGACGACGAGATCAAAGAGCTTGTTCTGGTGGGCGCGTCTGCCGTCGAACTGAAAAAGAAGGCCATTGAGCGCGGCATGATCACGCTGCGCCGCAGCGGACTGATCAAGGTTGCAGCCGGTGTCACAACGTTGGAAGAAGTCGCACGCGAAACGATCCATTGATCGTGGGAACTGAACAAAAGGGGAAAACCGAGTTATGTCGCTTTCGCTGAGTGATTTGTTGAAACGGATGTTGGAGATGAACGGTAGCGATCTTCACATCACTACCAATTCTCCGCCGCAAATCCGCGTGCACGGGCACCTGGTTCCGCTCGACTTGCCGCAGATGACGCCGGCCGAAACCAAGCAGCTGGCTTACTCGGTCATGACCGACTCGCAGAAGCACCGCTTCGAAGAAAACCTCGAACTGGACTTTTCGTTCGGCCTGAAGGGCCTGGCACGCTTCCGTGCCAACACTTTCAACCAGCGTGGTGCGACCTCCGCGGTGTTCCGTGTCATTCCTTTCGAAATCAAGTCTTTCAACCAGTTGAACCTTCCGCCAGTCGTGACGAAGCTGTGCGAAAAGCCTCGCGGATTGGTGCTGGTCACAGGCCCAACCGGCTCCGGAAAATCTACGACGCTGGCATCGATGATCGACAAGATCAATTCGGAGCGCCACGACCACATCCTCACCATCGAGGACCCGATCGAATTTGTTCACATGAACAAGAACTGTGTGGTCAACCAGCGCGAATTGCATGCCGATACGAAGAGTTTCTCCGATGCTCTCCGCGCCGCCCTCCGTGAAGACCCGGATGTGGTGCTGATCGGCGAAATGCGAGACCTGGAAACCATCGAATCCGCGCTGCGAATCGCGGAAACCGGCCACCTCACCTTCGGAACCTTGCACACCAACTCGGCATCTTCGACCATCAATCGAATCATTGACGTGTTTCCGGCCCACCAGCAGCCGCAGATTCGCGCCCAGTTGTCGCTGGTGCTCGAAGGCATCATGTGTCAAAGCTTGCTGGCCAAAGCCGATGGCAAAGGGCGTGCGATGGCGATGGAGATCCTGGTGCCCAACGCCGCTATCCGCAACCTGATTCGTGAAGACAAGATTCACCAGATCTACTCGGCCATGCAGTCAGGCCAGGAAAAGTTCGGAATGCAAACGTTCAACCAGTCGCTGGCGACGTTGTATCTGCAAAAACAGATCACATTGGAAGTCGCCCTGGCGCGTTCGAGCAATCCGGACGAATTGCAGGAAATCATCAATCGTGGCGCGAGCCTTACGGGCAGAAGCGCGACCGGAGTTGCCGCAAAAGCAGCCACCGGCAAGCACTAAAAGGACGCAGGATTTGCAATAAGGAGCTGAAGAGAGGGAGCCATGCCAGTTTTTACATTTTCGGGGAAAAACTCAGCGGGAGAAAAGGTCACCGGCGAACGCACGGCCGTCAATAAGCAGATTCTGGCCATGCAATTACGCAAGGAGCAGATCACGTCTTCCAGCATCCGGGAGAAGGGCAAAGAATTTGCGCTGCCCATGTTCGGCTCTGGCAAGGTGAAGACGAAGGAGATCGCCATCTTCTTCCGCCAGTTCTCGGTCATGATCGATGCCGGTCTGCCGCTGGTGCAGTGCCTTGAAATCCTTGCTGCCAACCAGGAAAATGCCGCTTTCCAGAAGGCGCTCACCGGTGTGCGGACCACGGTCGAAGGTGGTTCCACGCTGGCCAACGCCATGCGGCAGTATCCCAAGATTTTTGATGACCTCACGACCAACATGATTGATGCCGGTGAAACCGGCGGTATTCTCGACATCATTCTGCAGCGCCTGTCCACCTACGTGGAAAAGGCAGTCAAGCTGCGTTCCGCGGTGAAATCGGCTTTGATCTATCCCGTGGCAGTTGTGAGCATGGCTGTCCTGATCGTCGGCGCACTGCTGAAGTGGGTCGTTCCGATTTTCGCCAACCTGTTCGCAGGCCTGGGTGTCACGCTTCCGCTGCCAACACGAATCGTGATTGGCCTCAGCGCGTTCATTGGCCAGTTCTGGTGGTTCTTCATCGTGGGCCTGGTTGGTCTCGTATTCGGAATTAAGCAGATTCGCAAGGACCCTCGCGGCAAGTACTGGATGGACTACGGCATGTTGAAACTTCCAGTCATGGGCCTCCTGCTGCGCAAGATTGCGGTCGCGCGCTTTACGCGAACCCTCGGAACGCTGATCACCTCGGGCGTGCCGATTCTCGAAGGTTTGAGCATCACCGCTCGTACCTCAGGCAATGCAGTCCTCGAAGAAGCCTTGATGAAAGTTCGCAAGGCGATCGAGGAAGGCCGCACCATCGTCGATCCGCTGCGTGAATCCGGCGTGTTCCCGAACATGGTGACGCAGATGATCGGAGTCGGTGAAGCCACCGGCGCCATGGATTCGATGTTGCAGAAGATTGCCGACTTCTACGAAGACGAGGTCGACGCCGCAACCAAAGACATGCTGGCCATGTTGGAGCCGATCATCATCGGCATTCTTGGCGTCAGCATCGGCGGCATCGTGATTTCGCTGTATATGCCACTGTTCTCGATGATCGCAAAACTCGCTGGTTAAGCAACTGTGGGGCGGGATCGGTTCCCGCCCCAGATTTTGCTGGATAAATCCCCATGGCTGAACTGCAATCCGTCTTCGACGAAAGGACCTGGCTGGCGTGGCTGGTCAAGGTTCGCATTCTGATCTTGACGGTTTTGCTTGGCCTGGAATTGGTCCTCGCGCAGTTCACTCCTATTGCATTTCCCTTTGGACTGTTCGTGAATGCCATGGTCCTGGCATACACGATTTCTGTTTTTCACTTGCTTCTCCTGCGGCTCTGGGGAGAAACGCGCGCCCAGGGCATCTTGCAGGTTGCGACCGATCTCTTGACGGTCAGCCTGTTCGTCTACATCACGGGCGGAGTGGATAGTTCGCTGAACTTCCTGTATCCACTTGTGATTGTCGTGGCGACGATTCTCTTTTCACGCCGCGGCGCCTATCTGACTGCGGGCTTGGCGTTCATTTTGTACGCCGCTGTTGTGGAACTCTGCTTTTTCCAGGTCGTTCCCTCGTATTCTCTTACGCATCCCGGTGTCCGCACTTTGCAGGGAATCATTCTTGTAAATCTTTTTGGTTATGCTGCGATTGCCTATCTGGCGGGATTGCTGGCAGCCAAGCTGCGCCAGGTCGATTCGCGATTGAAGTTCACCCGCGGCGCGCTGGAAAGCCTCCAGGCTTTGCACGAGAACATCATTCGCTCGACCAGCAACGGCCTGATCACAACTGGCCTGGATGGTCGTATCGCCCTGGTGAATCCCACGGCTGAGAAGTTATTGGAACGGCATGAAACCGAACTCGTGAATCAGCGGGTGAGTGACCTTTTTCAGGACACTCTTCCGCAACCGGAAAACGGTGTCGCACACGGTGAGGTCCGGTTTGTTGCTCCGAACGAGTACCGTAAAACCTTCCGTGTAATCGCGTCGGAATTAACAGTCCCGGATCGAGGCATCGTTGGTTATGTGTACACGCTCGACGATCTGACTCAGGTACGACGCCTTGAGCGCGAAGTTCGCGTGCAGGACCGTCTGGCTGCGGTCGGCCGTCTTTCTGCCGCCATCGCTCATGAGGTACGCAATCCGCTGACGTCGATTGCCGGCTGTGCGAGCCTCTTAGCAGAAATGCCTGATCTCAACGACGAGCACCGCCGCTTGCTGCAGATCGTGACCCGCGAATCCGAACGCCTAAACGGGATCATCACCGATTTCCTGGCCTATTCACGCGCCAAAAAATACGCGTTCGATAACGTGGACCTCATCCCGCTGCTTGAAGATACGCTCACGCTGCTGGAACATCGCCTCGAGGCGCAAAATCTCGCGATTCGAATTCAGCGGCAGTACTCAGTCGACAAAGCCTTTGCCCAGGCTGATGGCGATCGAATGAAGCAAGTCTTCTGGAACTTTTGCGAAAACGCAATGCGCGCCATGGGGAAGAGCGGCAGTTTGACTGTCGGCATCGAGAAACTCGGTCCCGACTGGGAACTTACTTTCGCCGACACCGGCCCCGGAATGAGCCCGCAAATGATCGAAAAAATATTCGAGCCGTTCCAATCGCAGTTCGAGGGCGGTACCGGATTGGGCCTGGCGATTGTGTATCAGATTGTTCAAGCACACGATGGCAAAGTCTTTGCGCGGTCGAAGCAAGGGCACGGCTGCACATTCGTGTTACGCCTGAAGCGGGCTGCTGCGCAACTTGCCTTGCCGGAGAAAGCGATGGCGGCAAGTGCCAGCTCATCTGGTGCAACTCAAACTACGCTGCCTCAGCCACTCATTGGGGAGCGCGCTCATGCCTAATGTTCTGATCTGCGACGACGAGCGCTCGATCTGCGAAATGCTCGATATCACCCTGCGGCGTGAGGGCTACAAAGTTGAGACCGTAAATTCCGGCGAGGTTGCTAAGCGAAAACTGGATTCTGCGCTTTACGACGTCGTCATCACCGACATCAAGATGCCGAACATCGATGGCATCGAGGTTTTGCGTCATGCCCACAAGGTCACACCGGATTCGGCAGTTATCTTGATCACCGCCGTCGACGATTATGAAGCCGCTGTTGAGGCCGTAAAAGCCGGCGGTGCGAGCGACTACATCCGCAAGTCGCCGGCAATGGTGGACGAGATCAAGCTTGCGATCCGCCGTTCGCTGGAGAAAGTCAGCCTCAGCCGCCAGAATTTCGCGCTCAAGCGGGATGCCGCAACCCGCAACTCACTCGACAACATCATTGGCGTCAGCACGGCGATGGAACACCTCAAAAACACCATCCGCACGGTTGCTTCAACGCAGAGCACAGTGTTGATCTATGGCGAGAGCGGCACCGGCAAAGAACTCGTCGCCCGCGCCGTTCACAGTTGTTCCCCACGAGCAAGCGACCCGTTCGTGTCCATCAACTGCGGCGCGTTTCCTGAAACCCTGCTGGAGAGCGAACTCTTCGGATACGTGAAGGGCGCATTTACGGGAGCGAATCAGAACAAGCGCGGTCTGTTTGAGGTTGCTGACCGTGGAACGATCTTTCTCGACGAAATCGGCGAGATGGATTTGAGTATGCAGGTGAAACTGCTGCGCGTACTGCAGGAGCGCTGTGTGCGTCCCGTGGGCGGCACCGATGAGGTCGCGATCGATGTGCGCGTTATCGCCGCCACCAACCGTGACCTGGAACGGCAGGTTGCAGAAAACAGTTTCCGCGAAGATTTGTACTACCGCCTCAATGTGATTCCGATTCTTGTGCCTCCGTTGCGCGAACGCCGCGAAGATGTGCCGCTGCTGGTAAACCATTTCGTCAAGAAGTACGCCAAGTCTGCAGGGAGAAACATTTCGCAGGTCAGTTCCGACTCGCTAGCCCAACTCTCCAGCTACGAATGGCCAGGAAATGTGCGCCAGCTCGAAAACACGATCGAACGTGCCGTGGCATTGGAAACAGGCGAGGTTCTAAACATCCAATTGCCTATGGAGCGTGCCAGGGCCAAAGCCGCTGCGGCGGGGGTTGGTGTCGATGCGGTCTCAGTTCCTTCTGGCGCTGTGTTGCCCGACGGCATGGACATGGAAAAGTACGTCGCCGACATCGAGCGCTCGCTCCTCAAATCGGCACTCAAGCAAGCGGACGGTGTTCAAACGCGTGCCGCTGATGTGCTGAAGATTTCCTACCGCTCTTTCCGGCACCTGATGAAAAAGTACGAGCTGTAGATTTCAGCTCTTGCGTTTAGCTCTGGGTCTCCAACGTGTGTGAATGCAATTGAGAACAACGGTATCGGATGCTCCGGGGGTTTGTGTAAGCTAAGAGCGAAGGCTCGTAGCTGATTCTATGCTCTGTATCCTCCGTTTCCTCTGGAACGCCACGCGTGGCCACCGGCTCGCGCCGTGGAGAAGTCCCTACCTCCTTTGGCGCATTGAGACCTACTGCGGCGTGAAGATGACCCAGATCGGTTTCCTTGAGTTCTGGGAGTTCTCCTGGCGTGAACGGAAGAACCTTTGGCGATTTCTAAAGTGGACAGGAGAGATGGAGCGGTATGCCAGGCCAGGGGTGAAGAAGGCCTGAGGGAATTGAATCATTGAAATCATTGAATCATTGAAATCATTGAATCATTGAATCATTGAATCATTGAATCATTGAATCATTGAATCATTGAATCATTGAATCATTGAATCATTGAATCATTGAATCATTGAATCATTGAATCATTGAATGTCTCTTCCGGGACTGTTCTCCGATAATTCCAATCCCTCAGTGCTTCAGTGATTCAATTCTCTTCTACTGTCCGTTACTTACCGCTGTCGCGGTCCCGTTCCCAAGCGCGAGCAGAACTTCGGATCCTTTTACCGCGCCAGCTGTTTGTGAAGCCGAGCCGCGGTTTGCGGCAATTTCGATGAACCCCATGCTGCCCACAATTGCGAACAGTTCTCCGGGCGCGCCCTCGGCGTAGTTCGTACGCATTGAGGTTACTTCGCGCTTTCCAACCACCATCTTGAATGGCGGCACGTCGGCCTGGAACAGTGCGGGTGCATCTTGCGGCGTGAAATTTGTGATCAGGTTGCCAAAGCGATCCACGCGGAGGACGACTCCACGCATGCTGGTTGCATCGACCGCCTTCGGCTTCGGAGCATTGAATCGCACGTAATCGGTTACTTCTTCACCGAATTTTTCCTGGTCAACACCTTTTGCGAGGTAAGCCGCAACTGGCGCAAAAATATCCCGCCCATGAAAGGTGTTACTAACCGGCTGCACAAAGTAGTGTTCTGACGTGATATGGCGTACGCTCAGGCGCTGTTCCCGCGCGTACATCAGCGATAGCACGCCATTGTCCGGAGCAACGAAATTGTGCATTTCCGAAGTGGCGATAATCGGCCGGCGAGCGCTTCCCACTCCAGGGTCGACCACGACGAGGTGTACGGTGCGTGCCGGGAAATACGCATACGACTGCGCCAGCGCCAAGGCGCCATCCAGGATGTCAAATGCCTGCACGCTGTGGCATATGTCTACGATATTAGCGTCGGGAACAATGTTCAGGATCACGCCCTTCAGCGTGCCCACAAAATGGTCATTCAGACCGAAGTCGGTAGTCAGCGTAACTATAGGACGGTGCGCCATTTTCAGTGTTCCGGGCATAGCCCGGCTTGCTTTGAAATTAAAGGGTCTGGAATGGCGCGTCAAGGTACAGAAGTCACAGGCATTACTGACGCTTTGGGCGGGTGTTTTCGAGACGAAAAGTCAAAACCTTTACCACAGAGGACACAGAGGAAAGCACAGAGTTCGCCATGGCAAAAAAACGCTCAATTCGCGATTACCGCCCTCTGTGGCGTTCCTTTGTGTACTGTAGCCTGCCCTGAGCGAGCGGAGCGAGTCGAACGGGTGTCCTCTGTGGTAGCTTTGCGGTTTATCTCGGCCACCTAATCAATCGCAATGCTTCCCGATCCTGTCTCGACCTGGACAGGAACTCCGCCGCCTCCAACTTTGCCGTGCACTTCTCTGCGCTGAATCGATCCCTGCACCGTCACTGGGTGATTTAGATCGATTGCTCCAGACCCGGTATGAGCGTCCAGCTGAAAAGACGCATTCTGCGGAAAACGCAGCTTTACGCTTCCTGAGCCGGTGCGAACCGTCCATGCGCCTGTTGGATCGCCGTCGGCCCGGATATTGCCGCTGCCGGCATGTGCCTGAAGCGACCCGCGCACATTGCGCAACTCAAGGCCGCCCGAACCTGTTTCCGCACGCACTGAGCCTTGCGACGTTTGCTCGAATGTCAGGTTCCCGCTTCCCGTCTGGCCGTCGAATCCGCCGGCTACGCCCATCGCGCGAATTGAACCGCTGCCAGCGCGTGCATAAACGTTGCCCTTGGCTCCATCCACATCGATGCCTCCCGATCCTGACTCGGCCCGTACATTGGCCCCAATATCGGACACGTGAACGCTTCCGGAGCCAGTTCTGGCGTCGACTGGACCGGCAATGCCGCTGATGTCCTGAGTTCCCGATCCGGTTGACGAATGCAGGTTCGTCGCGGAAGGAACAACAACCTCATAGCTGATGGAAATACCTCGCTTCAACTCGGGATCATCAATGTGGCCGATGCGAATGTCGTTGCCGCTTTGCTGAATAGGCGGATTATTCTGGAGCCTCTCGATGGCGCCCCGCGATGGATGGTCGGCAAAAATGCCCCAGTTGTTTTCGCGTATGTGGCCGGTGATCTGGACTTCGCTGGAGCCGCCATTCCTGACCTGAATCGATCCGGAGCCGGTTTCGATCTGCAAGTTCACTGGTCCCGTAACTTTCAACGTCCGATGGAATTCGCCTTCTGCAGCAAATGCGGCGGTAGCGATCACAAGTACAGCCACGCTCACGGTCAACTTTGCCGGTATAGCAAAAACTCTGGTCATAAGTGCTCCTTAGTTCAAGAAGTTTGCTCAACAAAAAAGGCACGGGGGTGGTCCCGTGCCTATGCCCGGGGAGGCTGCCCGGGACCAACAACTCCTATTGCAGGATGACTTGGTCGCCTTGGTTCAGCCCTTTCAGGACTTCAGTCTTGGCGCCGTTCGAGATTCCGATGTTAATGGCCACCTTCTTCTTGCCGTCCTTACCCTTCGGGTCGGGAACTTCGACCGAGGCATTGCGGTCCTTGTCGTACACGATGGAGCCTTCCGGAATCTGCAACACGTTTTTATGTTCGTCGAGGATGATTTCCGCGTTGGCGGTCATCTCGGCCTTCAACTCGCCGCCCGGGTTGTCGATCGAGACCCGCACCTCGAACGTGGTGACATTGTCTTTCTCAACGCCCATCGGAGAAATTTTTGTCACCTTGCCGTTGAAAGTTTTGTCTTTGAATGATTCAACCTTGATTCGGGAGGGCTGGCCCAGGTACACGCGGCCGATATCAGCTTCGTCAACTTTTCCCTTTACATATACCTGGCTGGTGTCGCCGATGGTCATGACTAGCGTGGCACTGGAACCTAATACGAGAATTGAGCTGACCGCGTCGCCGACCTCAACGTCGCGAGAAAGCACGATGCCATCAATCGGGGAGACGATATCGGTGTAGCTCAACTGCTCTTGAAGCTGTGCCAGGTTGGCTTTGTCGCGGGCGACTTCAGCTTGTGACTGCGCGATCTTTGCTTGCAGAACCTGTAACTGGGCGCGTGCAACATCGCGTTTGTTGACGGCGAGCTTGTAGGCCTTCTCGGCATCGTCAAGCGCGGAATCCGAAACCACGCCATCTTTTTGCATCTGTAAGGCGCGGTCGTAGCCCTTCTTGAGCAAGGGAACATCCGGACTCTCAGCGTCCACCTTGGCCCGTTGATAATCTGCCTGGGCGCTGGTCAAGTTCGCCTCTGCGCCAGCCAGTCCAGCCTTGGCCTGTTCCACCTGAGCGACAATTTCTTCTTTATCGAGTTGGGCCAGAGCCTGGCCCTTCTTCACCTTGTCGCCGTACTCGACGTACAGCTTCTTCACGATGCCGGAGGCCTTCGACTTTACTTCGACTTTGGTGATCGGCTCAACCTTACCTGTCGCCACGACACTCTTGGCGAGATCGCCCTTCTCAACTTTGGCGAGCTTCGACGGATCGATTTTCGTGCTGCCATGCGAGAACGCTACGATCGCACCGCCGAGTATGACGACGACCACCAGAATTATGATTCCGACGATGATTATGCGTTTACGGCGCTTCTTGCGACCGTTACCATTTCCATTACCGTTCACGACGACCTCCTGCAATCCGTGCGGGTTCACACTGTCTGGTACGCACGGCCGAGTGGATTAGTTCCAGACAGTTGCGGATAAAAAATGTTTCGCTTTTCGGGCTGCCCTACCGTTAGACAATCCGCAGCGAAAAAGGGAAGCAGAAAACCGATAGGGAATTGGCAAAAGCGCTATTGCCGAGGTCAACAGCTTCCGGGAGCTATTCTCATTTTATCCAAGTTCCGTTGGGGAGTTTGTGATCCAGAGCACACATGAGCAACAGCTTTGGAATGTTAGAATTACCCCAGATGATAGCCTTTGTGCTGCTCCGGGTCCTCCTGGTGCTGTTCCTGGTTGCGGCCAACGCTTTCTTTGCCGCGGCGGAGTTTGCGCTGGTTACTGTCCGCGATACCCGCATTCAGCAGCTCATCGAAGCCCGCCGCATCGGCGCGCGAATCCTGCTCCGGCTGCACCGCAATCTTGACGAGGTCGTTAACGGCGTGCAGTTAGGCGTTACCGTGGTCAGCCTGACCCTCGGCTGGATCGGCGAGCCCATGGTCGCGCATTTCGTCGAGGGACTGCACTTCCTCGAGAAGGTGCCACATGCATTCATCTATGCCCACGGCATCGCTATCGCAATCGCCTTTGGCCTGATCACCTGCTTGCATGTGATCCTCGGCGAACTGGTGCCGAAATCGCTTGCTCTGCAAAAAGCTGAGCAGGTCGCACTCGCGGTTGCAGCGCCCATGGACGTGTGGCTCACGCTCACCCGCCCCATCATCTTCGTGATGAGTCGCGCTGCGAGCACAGTGTTGCGGGTCTTTGGCTTGCGTAAAATGCGCCAGGGCCCAGTGCACTCACCAGACGAAGTCAAACTGATCGTCAGCGCCAGCAGGGAAGTGGGGCAATTGGCGCCGTTTCAGGAAGACCTGGTGCATCATGCTTTGGACCTCGAGGACATCTCCGCGCGCGAGGTTATGGTGCCACGCCCCGACATCTTTTCTCTCCCCGGAAATCTCAGCGTGACCGAGGCTCTCGACAAGGTGGTCGAAGAGCAGCACTCGCGCGTCCCGGTTTACGACCCGGCAAGTGGGCCGGAGCACATCATTGGCATTCTCTACGCCAAGGATGTGATGCGCTGGGCACGCCTGCGTCTGAGCGCGAACAACCCGCAGGGGGCTACCGGTCGGCTCACAGAGATGAAAATTAGCCAGCTCATGCACGACGCGTTGGTGGTCCCCGAGACCAAGCCGTTGGCCGAACTGCTGGAAGAGTTCAAGGACCGTAAGCGTCACATGGCGATTGTTGTCGACGAATTCGGCTCCACCGCTGGGATCATTACCGTGGAAGACATTCTCGAGCAACTCGTCGGTGAAATCGAAGACGAATACGACATCGCTCCCGCCGGATCGCAGTTCCCGGCTGAGGGCAAGACGATGGTGCTCGATGGGACGGTGAGCCTTCGCGACCTAGAGTCGCAATACGAACTCGAACTGCCTCGAGACTCCGGCTTCGAGACACTGGCCGGATTCATGCTGTCGCGACTGCAGAAGATCCCCGTGGTCGGCGATACATTTACCTACGAAGGCCGCCAGTTTACCGTGGAAGAAATGGACGGCCGTCGCATCTCGCGAGTGAGGATCGAGACCTTGCAGCCAGCCACGGCGCAAGCTGGGGGTTAGTCCCTCTCCGAAGATATTCCTGCAATAACAGATTACCTTCGTTTGTTTTGCCAAATTCCGGATTACTGGGCATCGGTGTCCAATGAATGTATGGGCAGCCGCCTCTTTCTGACGCTAGGTGCAATTGCCTGTTGTTTTTGTATCGTCGAGCCGAGAGCGCTCGCTTGCAAGTGCGGCAGCGAGTTTCACGGGAAGAGCCTGTGGGAGACAGCCAAGCTTGAAGCCGAGGGCGAGCCAGTAATCTTCGAAGGACAACCAACCCATTTTGAAATTGAGTGGGATTTACTCAATGCCAAGCCAGGAGATTTCATTTCAGCTGATACTCCAAAATTCTGGTATTCGGCCGGACCCCACATGGTCATTACGTTTAAGATCAGCCGCGTTTACAAAGGAGACTTGGGTTCTGAGGTGCGCCTTCGGACTGGCCTCGGCGGTGGAGATTGCGCGGCACGATTCCAGCCTGGATTGACCTATCTGGTATACGCTTCCGGCAAAAATCCTCAGGACCTGTCGGTTGGCATGTGCAGTCCCGGAGGATGGATCGGGGAAGATTTTCTTGCGACTGAGTTGCGTTTCCTCCGGAACGAACGTCGCGTGCCAGAGGATTCGTTGCCTCGCAAAGACCTCTGGACTCTGACTGAAGCCCAGCAGCAGCAGCGATATGAGGAGCGACGAAAGCGATTTGCATCTGTAAGCGGCAGGATCTGCGGTACCGTGGTCCAGCACAAGCCCAAGGAAGAGACTTTCGGAGGTGTTGCGTTTCTCTCCACACTAGGTTACTTGCCCTTTGACTATCCGACTGCGCAGGTCAAAGAGGACGGTTCTTTCTGTTCCAATCGCCTCGGGCCAGGGAGCTATTACCTATACTTCACCAGTTCAACCCGGACTCGCGATGTTTCGGCGGCCTATTACCCGGGAGTCTTGGACCGCGCGCATGCGAAAGCCATTGAAGTAGCCGCCGGTCAGGATCGATCCGGAATCGCTATAACCGTGCCTCGACAGAAGACTTATTCCGTTCGAGGTTTCATCACAGCCGATGACAAGACTGGACTTGGCGTAGCTGATGTATCTCTCGCCCTCATCAGTGAAGAACAAGATCGGCTGTGGCGCTACCGAGACACGGTGGACTTCAGCAACTTCTTGCCACTTCCGAGAACTAAGTACTTCAAGTTCGAAAACGTTTTGCCAGGCCACTACTTTGTCTATGTGTCCGTGATGGGCGAGGGATGGCTGACGAGGAAAGTTGAAGTAGACGTGAACTCCTCCAGCAAATTCATTTTCTTGGAACTCTCGCACAGAAAGAAGTGATGCAATATCGTTTCTCTGATGCTTAAACTAGTCCGCGGCGTGCGAACTCGTGTACCTTGCCCCAATTTCCGTTGACGCTCGCAGTAGCGCATCTAGTGATTTCAGCGGCGGCAGTTCCGCGCCGCGCTCTCGGAGAGTCTCGAGAAGGACCTCCGTTGGAATGTTCCCCACCAGTAAATCCTGTGCAAACGGGCATCCGCCCAGTCCGGCAAGCGCTGAGTCAAACCGTCGGCATCCCGCATCGTAAGCAGCGATGATCTTGTCCCGCGCTAGATTCGGGCGGCTGTGCAGATGCACGCCAATTTCGAGATAGTCGAACTTTTGGTTGACGGCTGAGACCAGTCTCCGCACTTCCTCCGGCGAAGCGACGCCCACCGTATCCGCCAACGAGATCATCTTGATTCCGCTCGACTCCAGCACATCGACGGCCGCTACGACCTCCTCGGCATCGTACGCATCGCCGTACGGATTGCCAAACGCCATAGAGATGTAGACCACAACGTCTAGCCCGGCATCGTCCGCCTTCTTCTGAATGTTCTCGAGCTGTTCTAGCGACTCTTCCGGAGTCTGCCGCTGGTTATTGTGCAGAAAAGTTGGCGAGACGGAATATGGAAACCCCAGCGTGCGAACCTTCTCGGTTTCGATCGCCCGCTGGGCGCCTTTTTCGTTCACCACGATGGCGATGATTTCGACATCGTCGGGCAGATCGAGCTCCCGAAGTACGTCGGCGGAGTCGGCCATCTGCGGTACCGCTTTCGCCGACACGAAGGATGCCGCATCAATATGCTTGAACCCCGCACTAAGTAGAGCCTTGAGGTAGTCGACCTTAAGGTCAGTGGAAATCTGGCCCTGCAAGCCTTGCCACGCGTCGCGCGGGCACTCGATGATTTTGACGACTTCGGGCATGTCCTGAACTATCTTAATCTGCCGCCGCGGGGATGTCGTCGGAATACCCGGCCACGCGATCACATTCCAGGCTGAAATTGTCGAACCAGGTGCTGACCACGGACTTCAATTCCTGCAGATCTAGTTCTTTATCTCGGGAGATGCCGGTGCCCGTTACTTCGATCCATGTGGAGACACGCGTACCGCCTCCTGGGGACGGATCAAGCGAGACCCATTGCTCCATGGTGTATCCGCGGACGTGGCTGATCCAGGAGATGTGGTGC
>JAICSO010000051.1 GCA_025936825.1 Terriglobales bacterium | reverse complement strand
GAATTCATTTCGAGCCCAAAGCGCATTTGTTGAAGCGACTGCTGGAGCTTGACAATCACTTTGCTCGATACAATTTGCCGTCGAATTTATATGTGATGTTCTTCCCTGAGTCCGCGCTAGTATTAGCGGAAATTGAGAAGTGCCATGGTGTCAGCCATAACATGGCGTCGTGCGCCATGATCGGACAAACCATCTCGCATTACCGTATTGTTGAGCAGCGTGGTGGCGGCGGGGTGGGAGTTGTTTATAAGGCTGAAGATAAAGATCTCGGCCGCTTCGTCGCACTAAAGTTCCTGCCAGATGAGGTCGCCCAGGACCCGCTGGAAACCTCCCCAGCCTGGATATCTTTCGTGAGCGGGTGATGGCGCTCTGGTGGCGCACTTTGCGTCGCCGCAGTCAAAGGCGCTCGATCTCATCTGGTCACGCATCCTTACCCTGAGGGAGCAATGGCTTCCCCAACCCCGTGCGCTCCATCTCTTGCCCGACGCTCATTTCGCCGCAACACATCTGCGATAAGAACCGGATGCGCTAAGGAGCGCTCGTCCGGGTCCGTGGAGGGGTCGTGAGCAATTACGGTCCCTACTCCGATCGCCAACTATCCCAGAATGACGGTCAAGCATCCCTCAGAGTGTCGGGGGGCAACATGTACGTTCAGTCTCTGAATGATTCCAGCAATTTGCCGTCATAGCCATGGCTCGTGCGCTATTAGCGATTCAACGCTATTTTGGAACCCGCTCCGATACACGTGTCGGGTGCGTTAGACTGCTTCATTTTTCTTGACTTCGGCGTCTCGCAAGCTCACACTTCAGATAAATCGCCTCTCCGAAGAGCAGTTTCCTTCCGCTCGGAAGTGCAGCACCCCCAGAGGCGAACGGTTATCTTCCTGGACCGAACCCAAACGCGCGCCAATACAAACTAGACACTCTGCCTCAACAAGAGAAGCACACGATGAGAGCAGCCTCGCAGCCAGTCTCGTTTTTCCTTCGCAGCGTTTGTTCAGCTATGTTTCTGCGCCATGCGAGGTCAACTGGACTTGCGGTCGTCCCTCTGCTCTTCACTGTCGCACTTACATTGGTGCCGAAGGCAGATATTTTAGAAACGCCGTTCGACGAGGCCAACACTCCAACAAATGAGATCGTAGTTGAGACGACTGCTTCTTTATGCGAACCTCAACAGCCGGCCACAGCGTGTGCGCCAAAAAAACTTGCGCAGCCGCAGAGGATTAGTGTCCGCAGGATCTTACCGGTTTACGCAGAGCTGTTGACTGACTCTCGCACATTTCGGGAATTCTTCTGTTTTTTTCTCTGTTGACCCCATTCTCGTGAACACTCCTGCTTCGTGTTTTTAATCGCCTTGCGGCTCGTTAGAGGCGGCAACTTGGCGTCCCTATTAGGCCGTGCTCACGCAACCTATTTTCAAAAAGCTCAGTTGGGCTTGGAGAACTTGAGGAGGATAGTCATGTTTGGAAGAGAGAGGATGAACAAAATGAAGAAGCCGGGGATTACGGATTCGTCCCCTGACAGCCGAGAGCATGCGACGGAAAATGAAGAACCAGTCCGTGGAACAGAATTGACCACGATGAGTCGGGAAGTTTCTAGGCGCACACTGCTGAAGGATAGTGGTGCGGCATTGGCGGGGCTGACCGTGCTGCAAGTGGCAGGAGCGGCACATGCTTTCCCCTCCGGCGAGGAGGACTGGAATGACGACCGGACTGACACGTCGCAGTCACTGGGACAGCCCGGCGACGTGGTCATCCCGTGGCTCGACCAGCCCCCGCCGTTTCCTGCTCCGGATTTCGCCGGAAGCCAACTCGTCTGGGAGGAGCTCAACTCCTGGTTCATCCCTCCCGAGAAGTTCCATTTCGTCACGCACTACGGTATACCCACTGGTCTTGACAACCCTGCTGCGTGGCGCGTGGCGGTTGCCGGCCTGGTCAGGCAGCGCTTGTCATTGTCGCTGGCAGACCTCAAGGACCGCCCGCGCCGCGAAATCGACTTCACATTGGAGTGCTCTGGCAACAATGGCACCGGGTTGCCCTTTGCCACTGGCTTCATCGGGAATGCCCGCTGGGCCGGTACACCTCTGGCTCCAGTACTGGAGGAAGCGGGTCTTCTCAAGGGGGCCATCGAGATCGTGTTCTACGGGATCGATCGGGGAACCCAGGTAATCCGAGACAACTCGGGGATCGTGAGAGGTGGGCTGACGGGCGTCGTCGAACCGGATGCGGGCGGCGGACTGGATTTGACGATCACCGAGCAGTTCGCCCGTAGCATGTCGCTCGACGATGCGCTCGACCCGCGCAACCTGCTTTGCTACGAAATGAACGGCGAGCCTCTTCCCGAAAAGAACGGTTTCCCGATCCGCCTGATCGCTCCGGGTTGGTATGGCGTGGCCAACGTCAAATGGCTGACGCGCATCGAGGTACGCAATCAGCGCCATGCGGGGAACTTCATGGCGCGAGACTATGTGACCATCCGCGAGGAGCAGCGCAACGGCCAGCCGCTCTGGACATTCAGCACCGTGAGGCACGATCGCCTCAAGTCGGCCCCAGCAAGAGTCGTACGTCGAGACAGCCGCTACGTCGTCCTTGGCGCCGCCTGGGGTGCGCCGATCGCGGCAGTGGAAGTCCGCATCGACAACGGACCGTGGCTGCCGGCGAGGCTCTTTGGGCCGGTGGCCCACAACCGGAACAGGCGCGGCTTGGCGTGGAGGTTCTGGACGTTTGACTGGGAAATGCCCGCCACCGGCCAGCACATGGTGACGTCCAGGGCATTCGACGCCGACGGCAACGTGCAGCCGGCGCCGGACGATCCGTTCCTTGCCAGCAAAGTGACCTTCTGGGAGAGCAACGGACACATCACACGCCAGGTTCTCATTCCCTGATCGCGTCCGAGGCGGTGCCATACTGCATGTAATGAGGTAGGAGACTGGTTGAACGAAACAGGCGCACAACACGCCTCTCGTCAAGTTTTGACCTGCCGCTCAAATGTGGCGACTCCCGCGGCGAAACAAACAAGGGGAATCGGGGTACAAGAGCAAGTCTTATTTTGTTGCAACCAAGGCGATGTCACTCAAAACCCATGTTCCAGCATTTCGAGTTTTATCGCGATTTTTTCGCCAATTGACCCTCCCGGAACTATCCAACGTCCCTATTTCATTGGCTTGCCTTCTCGGCAGACCTAAGATTCTCAACCCATGATCGGACAGACCATTTCGCACTACCGCATCATCGAAAAGCTGGGCGGCGGCGGCATGGGCGTCGTCTACAAGGCCGAGGACACGGAACTCGGCCGCTTGGTGGCGCTGAAATTCTTGTCTGAGGAGTTAGCCAAAAATGCAATAGCGCTGGAGCGTTTCCGCAGAGAAGCACGAGCTGCCTCTGCGTTGAACCATCCAAATATCTGCACGGTGCATGAGATTGGCAACGCGGATGGCCGATCTTTCCTTGCAATGGAACACCTAGAAGGGAAAACGCTGAAGCAGAAGCTATCAGAGAAGACACTCACACTGACGGAAGTGCTCGATCTAGGTATTCAGATCGCTGAGGGATTGGAGGCGGCGCATCAGAAGGGCATCGTGCACCGGGACATCAAGCCGATGAATCTATTCGTGACCACAGGCGGATACGCAAAGATTCTGGATTTTGGCTTGGCAAAACTCACGCCCCTGCTGAGGAACTTCGAAGGGCGGGAGAGCGAACCGGATTCGACGATGACTCTGGAGGCTCAATTGACGAGCGCCGGAGCGGCGTTGGGGACGGTAGCATACATGTCGCCGGAACAGGCGCGGGGCTCACAGTTGGATGCTCGTACAGACATATTTTCGTTCGGAGTCGTGCTGTACGAAATGGCTACGGGGCATCAGCCCTTCATCGGTCCAACGCCCGCGTCAACGTTCGACGCTATCCTGCACCGTGACCCTGTCCCTATAACGAAAAAAAATGCGGCCCTGCCGCCGCAGCTAAATAGGATCATTTCGTGCGCGATCGAAAAAAAGCGCGAGCGGCGATATCAGAGCATGAGCGATGTGCTCGCCGCGTTGAAAGCTCTAAGGCAGGATACCAGTGGGCCGATTTCAATCGCCCGCAGGGTTCGCAAGCCGAGGGTCGCGCTTCCGGCGCTGGCTGTGCTTGCCTTTTTAGGATTGCTGGTCGGATGGTACGTTCGGCGAAACGGTCAGATCCGCTGGGCGCACGACACTGCTATCCCAGAAATCGCTCGACTTGCTGGCAAGGGAGAAGACGGTGCGGCGTTCGCTCTGGCGAAGAAATTGGAGGCGATGGTCCCAGGCGACCAGGCGCTGCAAAAGTTGTGGCCGGAGGTGTCCCTGGAAATCTCGGTGCACTCGGAACCGCCAGGGGCGGAGGTTTACATGAAGCCGTACCGGGCGGCCGATGCAACGTGGGAGTACATGGGCCGGTCGCCCATCTCACACTTGCGCGTGCCGTTCGGGTTGTTGCGGTGGCGGGCGGAGAAGCAGGGATTCCAAACCGCAGAAAGGCTTTCCTCCTCGCTGCACAATGGCAGAGAAGTTCAGGACTTTCTTGGAGGGACCACTGTGAGCCTATCCCTTACAGTGTCCGGGACAGTTCCAGACGGAATGGTGCGCGTTCCGGGAGGAGAGGTCTCCGTTAACCTCCCAGGAATCGAGAGGGCGGTACCCGTTGTCAATCTTCCTGACTATTGGATGGATCGGTACGAGGTGACCAACAGGGAATTCAAACAGTTCGTGGATGTTGGAGGCTACCGCAAACCGGAGTATTGGAAACAGCCCTTTGTCGAGAACGGGAAAATACTCTCTTGGGAAGAAGCCATGTCACGATTTCGGGACAAGGCGGGGAGGCCCGGACCGACAACTTGGGAACTCGGGAATTATCCCGAGGGGCAAGGCGATTCTCCAGTAACGGGAGTCAGTTGGTACGAAGCGGCGGCCTATGCGGAATTTACCGGGAAGAGTTTGCCCACAGCGCATCAGTGGCAGAATGCCGCGTGGTCGTGGATGGGGGTTGCTTCTGACATTGCCCCCATCAGTAATTTCGAGGGCAGAGGACTTGCACCTATCGGAAGCCACCAGGGCATGAGCCCATACGGCACCTACGACATGGCCGGAAATGCCAAGGAATGGTGTTGGAATGCCACGAAGGACAAGCGCTTCATTCTGGGCGGGGCATGGAACGAACCACCTTATATGTTCTTAGATCGGGATGCGCAGTCTCCCTTCGGCCGGCTGCCTACTTATGGATTTCGTTGTGTGAAGGAGATTCCGGGCACATCGCTGCCGAAAGCGGCATTGGAACCCATTTCGACTGCCATGCGCGACTTGTCAAAAGAGAAACCAGTTTCGGATCAAGTGTTTGCAGCATTCAAGAATCTATACCGCTACGATACCGGGCCGCTTGATACTGTCGCCGATCCGATAGAAAGCAGCGAATACTGGACGAGACAGAAGGTAAAATTTAACGCCGCTTATGGAAACGAGCGGATGAGCGCGTATATCTATTTGCCGCGAAATTCCAAGCCACCTTTCCAAACCGTTGTTTTCTTTCCTGGCTCTTACGCCGTCGTGACGCGCTCCAGTAAGGATCTGGAGTTGTTCGGCTGTGACTTCATCATCAAGAGTGGACGTGCCCTGGTATATCCAATTTACGAGAGTCATTACGAGCGCGGCGACGGACTGCTATGGGACGATCCCGATGAAACCGCGGGTTACCGGGACCACGTGATTTACTGGAGAAAAGACTTGGGGAGAACAATTGACTTCCTGGAGACCCGGAAGGACTTGAACCTCGAGAAACTGGCGTACTACGGTCTAAGCACCGGAGCGTATCTGGGGAATATTCTTCCAGCAGTAGAGAGCCGAATCAGAGTGGCGGTACTTTTGGGTGGAGGGTTCAACTTTGCCAAGAAGATGCCAGAAATAGATGAACTAAACTTTGCACCGAGAGTCAAAGTGCCAACGCTATTGGTCGATGGTCGATATGACGAGGTCTTTCCGCTGCAAACATCGCAGAATGTGATGTTCCGTTTCTTGGGGACACCAGAGAAAGACAAGCGTCACGCGGTCTTGGAGGGTGGACACATCCCTCCCTACGACCAGATGGTAAAGGAAATCCTCGATTGGCTGGATAAGTATCAAGGACCTGTGAAATGAGCTCCGCAGTTCAGCCTGTCACCGATAGGACATAGAACAACTTAATCAGAGTGCGTTTGCCGCGCTTTCATCCCTATGAGTGTGCCTGCTGCCCATGGCAACTCAAAACCCCTACCGGCGGCATCTTTTCTTCGCTTCCACCGCTCGCACGAGGGCTTCGACCAATTCCGCTCACAGACCCATCTGACGGCGCCAAGCAAGATTCATTGTCGCCTGTCTATCGGCATTTTCCTGTCTTTCGCGATCGATGAGTTCTTCTTGAAGGGCGTGAAGCCGCGCAGCGTCTGCGCTTTTCGCTTTCTGTGGTGCGAGATTGAGGCTCTGATTGACTGCCAGGGCAGCCCTACAGAAGCGAAGAAGTGATGTGTCAGCATCTGGATCTGCTCTTTCGACGACGTTCAACAGGTCGCGTTCGGTCTTATAGATCATCAAGTATTGCGCGTACTCGCGGTAGTTGATCCCGACAGCCTCACAGACCAGGGACGCTGCATCTGCGGGCAACTGTTGGATGGCCCGAATCGCCGTCTGTTCTTTGTGCGAAGAGACGCCTGCGAGAAACTTTACGGCCGATTTCAGCGTCTCACACTGCTGACGGGTCTTCTCGTGCTCTGGGTCCGGCACAATAATCTGCTCGACACGATTGGCTTGACGTTTCAACTCTGTGCTCTGTGCTTCGAGTTCCTGAATGCGCTGCGCGTCAGCCGCGTGCTGTGCTGTGAGGGCTGAGTGTTCATCCTGCAACGTCTGGTCGCGGTCTTCTGCGTCCATCGCCTGTAACCGCAGCAGAACCTCCGACTGTCGGAGTAGCGCGTCAATCTTCTTGGCTGGTTTCTGGTGCGGGTCTTTTGACGCCTTGCCCAACTGGTCTATCACGTCTTGAAGTTGTCTGCGGAGACTCTTACGCCTGTAACGCTTTTCGATCGCAGCGTCCCGCTCTTGCGGCTCCTGGTCGCCGCTCTCGTCGGTGACGCTATTGCGTGACTCTGGCACGGGCGCTTCGTCGTTTGGCTCAATATTCATGTCTTCTCCTGTCAATCTTTACTCGCCGGGGCAATAGCTGGGGGCTGCGAATTGGCGACATTTCGTGCGCGTTGTACCGTACACGGCGCGCGCGCCCCTGAAGAAACGTCCGTAGAGACGCTCTGGGAATATGGGGGGTGCTGAGGGTCATCCCAGGCCTATTCCGCCCGCCAACTCCCGCCCTCATGAGGTTTTTCGCTCAGGAAACGGCATTCTGGAGGGTTATCTGGGCACGATTTTGACGCGCCACAGCCAGAATACCGGCCAGCACCGCTTTGCGCTCATCGGTCAGAATGACCATCCGCTTGCGACGGGGCGCGACCAACTCAATTGCTAATCGAGAGTGCGCGTCATCGTCTGCTGAAAACGCCCAGACTGACTCGTAAACATGCTCTGTAACGTGGACTGGTTTGAGTCCGCCCGCTTCTGCCTGTCGCTTGCGCAGGTTGAGAGCCTTATTCATGTCCCTGTCGCGTGGCACCGCGAGCAGTCGAAGATGCAGGGCGTTGTCGTCTTCTGCGATCTCTCCGAACTTTCCGAGGACAAGGTCTTCTGCGCCTTGTCGCCCTCGCGTCATTTTCACGCGGTACTTCGTGACCCATTCATCGAATGTCATACTCCTCCAAAAAGTGACCGCTGGCTTTTGTCATGCGTTGGTCGGGGATAGAGCCAGCGGTCGAGGTGATCCCCGACCGGACGTTATGAGAAAAAGGACCGCTGACGAACACTAGCAGTGCTGGAGTCCACCAAAGGACACGCCAGCAGCGGCACGGGAATCGTCAGCGGTTGGGAGATATGCCTTCCGTGCCGAACTCAAAAGCTAGATCGGTTCTGGTTTGCGCTGCGCGTCGAGAATCTGCTGGCGCAGTCGGCGCCGGCCTTCCCAAGTCCTGTCATCAGCAGTTTCGATTTGGTCGTTCAGGCGTTCGGTCGGCGTTTTGCACGACGGAGGCATGATGTTCCTATTGACAAGATTCAGGCGGGCTAAATCAAAGGCACGCCTATCGATGTACGACCAATTGTTTTTGCGGAATAAGTCGAGTGCCTGTCGTTGCACATCGGGCGGCATCTCGTAGCCGAAGTTGCTCCTCAGCGACTCCAACCACTCCGTGTAAATCGCACGCGCCTCTCCGTTGCTCCCGAACACAGCATTCGCGACGATCTTCTTCGCGACGGCATCGCCTTCACGCGTCGATAAATCCAACGACTCGATTCGATCCAGCGGGTTCGCTTCAGGTTCAGCGACTTCGTTCACGATGAAGTCGGAGCTGTCACTGTCACCTTGATCGAGAAGTTCGCCCGCGTGATACAAGAGCAGATACGATTGATACCACGCCTCAGATTGAGTAAACGCGATGTCGGGATTGGCGAGCGCGAGCCGCTGAAGTTTTTGACGCCCGCTCTGCGTGAGTTGGCCCTCGCTTGCGATCTGGGTTTCAAACTCGTTGAACGCTTTGCGGATCGAGGCGCGAATCGTCTGGGTGTCCATGCCGTTATATTGTTCACCGTTGCCGACAGCGGGCGCGGTCGCTACGAGATAGGACGAGGGCGCGGAGTAGAGCGTAGGAGAATCCTGCTCGATCAACTCCTTCAACATACGTGCGTGCTCGTTCTGCATGGCACGCAGCGGTGTGAAGCGAGGCTCCGCCGCGTGGGGAACCGCTGGGCAGCAGTTGGTTAATAATCTGGACATGGCAATGCAAGTGGGACCTCCTCCAGTCGCATCCGAGGTCGAATTACCTATAAAACGGGTTTCATATACGGAGTTCGTCAGTCTGGCTCAGACGTTTCGAATCGACCATCGCAGCGTGAATGTTCAGCTTTGACTCGATGGCCGAACTGATAGCGAAGCGGTAGTGCGCACGGGTTATACGCGGCTTTTACGATGTCTTAACCTTTCAATCGTCCCGCAGAAGTTCTCAAGCCCCGTGACCTTAATGTAATTCTCAAGGCGCTGATCACGATCCTTGAGGTAGACGTGAGAAGCACTACCGATCGCCGGAATCAGGAACATGTCCTTGAAGGAGTCACATTGAAGGCTCAACCGCGCGACCAGGGTTATCAGGTTCCGCTCATCATTTCTAGGCTTTACGAGCCACCGAATGGCGTCTTTGTAACACCGTACGGGTCGGGACGCCAGTACAGAAACCAACATGCCGTCATTAGTGCGGAGCCGAGCGCGATACTTGTATCCACGGTTCTCAACTATGATTCGGGTCGGGTTTAGTTCGACAATTTTATTGATCAGCTCAGTGCGCAACGTTTGGATCCGACGCCGCGCCTGGAGCCACTCTTCCGGCCAAGAACCTGAGTAGCCGATGAGTTCGTAAGCATGGCTCAAGGTTCCAAAGCGCACGCGATACGTGGTGCCGCACGGCGTTGTCATATTCCTTTGAAGGAGACGAGTAGTAAGTTTTCCATATCTCCCAAGTGTTGAGCGAAGGCTCTCCAGAAGATCTTGATCCGACCTATTCCATGTGAATCCATTGATGATTTGCTGCGCGTGACCGAAAACTGCAGGATCGACCAAAGGCTTGAAAGCTTCAGGCGTAAAGACCCACTCAGAGCGCGGCTTTGGCTTGATCCGTGTGTACAACCTTTGAGTGTAACGACCGTACACATTACAGCCCATGTATTTGGGGTGTGTGAGGATCGTCCGGACTGCACGAGGACACCATTCAGAGCCTTGGATGTACTTCATTCCCCGGCGATTGAGATCGCGGGAAATTTCCGTGAACGTCATCTTTTTCGCTATGAACATTTGGTAGATCTGATGCACACATTCAATTTCTTCAGGAGGACCGGGCACCAGGATCACTCGGTCGGTCGCGATACTCTTCCTTTCCCCATTTGCCAGGACTTGCTTCGCGGTTCCGTCAGCTGACACCAAGAATCGCCTGAGTCCGTAACCCGGCTTTGCACCTTGATGGAAGCCAAGGCTCGCTCCCCGTCGTTGACCGCTAAGAATCTTGACTCCCAGTTCGCGACTGTACTCTCCTGCCATTATTCTCTTCAGTGCCTTCATCATCATTGCGGGCAAGGAGTCGTCGTTTGGAAAGGCCTCGCCGCAATAATGCACGCGCACGCCTGCCGATTTGCAAAGAAACTCGTAGTATGCAGATTCATCCGCATCCTGAAATCGTCCCCAGCGGCTCACGTCATATACGAGAATCGCTTTGTACGACACTTCTCCCTGAACCACATCCTTAATCAAATTCTGTAGGCCCTTGCGTAAGCGCAGGACCACGCCAGAAGTGGCCGGATCGTCATAGGTCTTTATGATGGAAAAGCCGTTCCGTTCGGCATACTCCGCAATGACACTCATCTGATTCGTCGCTGAGTATTCTTGGTGATCAGTAGAGGCTCTCACATATTGAGCTGCACGGACTTGAGGAACTGTCGACATTAGAGGATCTCCTCAAAATTCAGGGAACCGATTTTCCACAGAGATGACGGGGAAAGTTGTGATATCCGTCACAAACGGTGGAGATAAACCTTTCTGCCAGCGGGAATGGAGTTCAGGAAGGCCAGCATTTGTGCGCATTTTCCGGCGCAGCTCTTTTGGAGACGTGTCATAACGCCTGGTCCGGGGCCGTGCAACCCTGCCGCTGCTACCCAGCCTATCGAAGGAGATTCATTGCTAGCGCTGGCGACACAGTATGCGCAACGCGAACAGCGCTGTTCGGTCCTTTAAGGCCAACCAATTTTCCCCGCGTCAGTGTAGGATCGCACTATTACGAGATTGTTTCTGGTTGCGTACGACCAGTAATAAAGTCCTGATACTCCAGGCTGTGCTGTTCGTGTTCCGTCGACATACGAACATATTGGGCTGCTAAGAGCGCCTAACAAAATCACCACCCCGGCAGCTTGCGTGCGCTCACTGCAGCTTCGCGTACTCCGCTTGGGCTTGCTTCAGGATGGGGATGTCCGGGTCGGCGTCTTTCCAGAGTCCTAAGAACTCTTGGTATGCGATCTTCGCCTTGACGGTGTCGCCCGAGAGGGCGTAGGCACGGGCCAGTCCCAAGTGCGCCAGTGCGCCGATCGGCTCGTTCCTCACCACGCAGGCGTGGTCGAGAATCTTCTGGAACTCGGCGGCGGCAGCGCTGCCTTGGTGCGCCGCCAGATAAGCCTCGCCACGCAGATAAACGGGGTAGAGGCTCGACGAGAGCCCGAGTTCATAGGGCGCAGCCGGGACGAGCGCTTCGAGTGCCTTAGTGGCGCTGCCGCTTTGGAGAGCAACGGCCGCATGGATCATGGGCAGGAAGCCGAACTGCTCCATCGTGTCTTCGGGGAGGCGCTTGGCTACGGCGGCGGCCAGCCGCGTGGCTTGAGGGGCGTCACCCGCCAGACCCAGCGCGAACGCGGACCCCGCTTCAACATATGTGCTGGTCGAGAGAGCGAGCGCCGTTTGGGCCTGCTGCTTTGCCTGGCTCATGTTGCCTACCAGCGCCTCACGCACTGCGGCTCCCGCCTCGTAGCCCGCCGCCGTCTCTTTCTCATCTGCGCGTTGTGCCGAGTCGGACGCGCGCCGCGTCAGCTCCCGCGCTTTGGCAAACTGCCCGCCATAAGCGGCAGTGTCGGATTCAATGTCGAGCATAACGTCTTCGACTCCGGGCTTTCCCATCAGCCCAGCCGCCTCACGCTCCATTCCTGCCGCATCGTGCTGGAGGAAATCAATTTCGTAAAGGAAGAGGTGAATCTTTGGAGTATCCAGATTGTGGGCTTGCGCCTCCTGTGCCGTAGCTCTGGCTTCGTCCAGACGATTGACCAAAATGTACGAGTGGCCGAGATTCAAGTAGTTCACACTTCTAGGATCGAGCTTCATCGCCTCCTGTGCCTGAGCGAGGGCCTTATCGTAATCGCCAAGTAGGTTGTAGATGATCCCTAGATTCATGAGCGGATTGTTGTCGCGCGGGTAGGTCCGCGCCCACAATTCATAGGTCTTGCGCGCTGCCTCCAGGTTCCCGGTGACCCAACGTTCATAGTGCGAGGCGATGTAAAACTTTTCGCGATCGCTTACCCGTTCGCGCAGCTCGTAGGCCTTGCGAATATTGTCGACGGCACGGGTGTCTTCGCCCAGGTTGAGGTAGCTTACTCCCAGAAGCACGTATGCCATGGCAAAGTTGGGGTCCAGGCTGGTGGCCCGCTGGAACAAAGGAACGGCGGCAGCGAAATCGTTTCTCTCATATGCCTGGTAGCCCAGGCTGTAAGCCTGCAGCGCCTCAAGCGATGGTGTGGTCACATTCTCCGCTGGCGCATCATACTTCTGCACGGAGGCCAGCGATTCGCCCAGCTTCTCGCGCATTTTCGTCGCCGCCTCGCCCAGCGCTTTCAGCACTTGCTCCTTGCCGCTGGCCGTGGTCTGCTCGTTCGCTAGGACATCGCCGCTGCGGCAGTTCACCGCCTTTAGCCCCACGACATACTGGCTGCCCAGACTGGAAATCGAGCCTTCGATGCTGGCGGCGCTGGCCGTGCGCTGGCAGATTTCGTGGGCCAACTCGCGTGTAAGCCTGGCATCTTTAGGCTGCGCCATCAGAGCCAGCGTCTGCGCCACACGCTCGTCAGAAAGCAAGGTCAGAAACGGCGACTGCTCCAGTTGTGCCGACAGGCCCTGCCGCAGCGTAGCGTCGAAAACCGGATCGCCGGTGGTGTTGGTGAACTCGGTGAGGACGATGCTGTCCTTCTCGGTCAGGCGGTGCGTGGTCTGCCGCGAGCGGAAGTACAAGCCTCCCCCGACTGCAGCAGCGACAAGTGCCACGGCGGCGGGAACCAGAACTTTCCAAAGTTTTCTGCCTGCGACGGGAACTTCCGCCACTTTCACGGCGCTCGATGACGGAGCTGGAGGAAGAGGAGGCGAGGAACCGGATACTGGCGACGGCGGTTGGACGACTGGGGAGCCGCTTTCCTGTGCGACCGCTACCGTGTCAGAACTCGCAGCTATGGCACGTCCCGTCTCTGTATCTCGCTTCAGCCGTTGCAAATCGGTTCGCATATCGGCTGCGTGCTGGTAGCGCAGATTACGGTCTTTCTCCAGTGCCTTGTTGATGATCCGTTCCAGTTCCGGCGGAATATCACGATTGAAACGAATCGGCGGGGGTGGAACAGAATCGAGGATTGCTTTAAAGATGACTCCCGAGCTTTCCCCATGAAACGGCAATGCACCCGTCGCCATCTCGTACAGCACCGCCCCAAACGAGAACAGGTCACTCCGCGCATCCAACTCTTTCGCCCGCACCTGCTCCGGCGACATATAAGCCACCGTCCCAAGCATTGTGCCCGGACTGGTCAAATGCTCCGCGTCCACCGAATCCGACTGCGTGTTAGAAGACGCAATTTTGCTCGAAGAACTGCCTGCCAGACTGACCTTCGCGAGACCAAAGTCCAGAATCTTGGCGTGGCCGCGCTTCGTGACAAAGAGGTTGGCAGGCTTGATGTCTCGATGAACGATTCCTCCCGCGTGGGCTGCGTCGAGCGCATCTGCAATCTCAATGCCCAGCGCCAGAGTCAACTCGGTTTCCATCGGTCCGCCTGCAATGCGGTACTTCAGCGCCAGGCCATCCAGAAACTCCATAGCGATGAACGCCTGCCCGTGCTGGTCGTCAATTTCGTAGATCGTACAGATACTCGGATGGTTCAGGGCTGAAGCGGCCTGCGCTTCGCGTTGAAAGCGGGCTAGCGCTTGCGCATCTTTAGCAATGTCGTCAGGCAGGAATTTGAGGGCGACAAAACGATGCAGCTTTATATCCTCAGCCTTGTAGACGACGCCCATGCCACCTCCACCGAGCCTGTCGATAATGCGGTAATGCGAGATGGTTTGGCCGATCATGGTTTGGTCGATCAAACAGCCTCGCCCTTTTTTGTGCAAGTCGCTGTGCGCAAATCATAGTAGGAGCCAAGCTACAGCGAGTCAATGCATTGCGGGCAAAGCTAACTTTCAACCCGCCACCCAATCGGCTCGCAGGAAGCGCCAGCAGATTAGAGCGCACCCCAAGGACAAGAATGCCTCATGAATGTCAGCCCGCTTTTCGTAGCGAACGCGCAGTCGCCGGAACTGATTCAGCCAGGCGAACGTCCGCTCGACGACCCAGCGCCAGCGCCCCAGTCCGCTGCCGTGTTCGGTGTTGCGCTTTGCAAGAAAAGGGATGATGCGTCTGTCACGCAGACCTTGCCGGATCGCCTCGGCGTCATAACCACGGTCACCTAGCACGAAATCGGGACGATGGCGCGGATGCCCCCGCTCTCCCTGCAAGGCCGGGATCGCATCAACCAGTGCGAGCGCTTGCTGTGAGTCGTTTCCGTTGGCCCCGGTGAGCTGAATAGCCAGCGGAATTCCGCGTCCGTCGCAAATCAGATGACGCTTGCTGCCGAGCTTCGCTCGGTCGGTAGGATTAGGGCCTGTTTGAAGCCCCCAAAAACCGCCCGCACGGAACTCCCGTCCACGACGGCCCGTGACCAATCGATCTGCCCGTAGCGCGCTAGCCAGTCTAGCAAGATGAAGTGGATCAGCTGTCAGATGCCCACCTCTTGCCAGTCGCGCAACCTTCGCCAGCAACTCATTCCAGACCCACAGCCCATCTCTTGCGGCGGCATCTCCCAAGGGATTCCACTGCGCAGAACGAATACAATGCCGGTGAGACATGCCCTGTCTGCTAAGCGAGGTCTTCCGCCCTTCGGCGTGTCCTTGGCGACTGGGATAACCAGTTCGACCAGTTCCCACAACCCGTCAGGCAAGAGTTCGATGGCCATTGGACAACTCCTTTCCGCAAGGATGTTCCGACTCCTTCCACGGGTTGCTGGAGAAATGAGGTTTTGTTAGACGTACTAAGGTGGAGATTCGGCCGGCATGGTGATAACTCCATTCCGTGAAATTTGTTCCTTGCCGCAGGTTGGGTCTTTTCCACAGAATTCGACGTTCTACTTGTGACATCCATCACAGAGGCAAAGCGCTGAGGTATAGTAGGCTCTCGCAATGGAAACCGAACACGAGATTTGCAGCCGCTATGAAAATGAATTCGCTTTCATAGCACTGCTCGACCGTCTGTATTACTCGAACCCATACCCCAGTCATGCGGACAGGAATGCCTACGCTGCTCGTAAAGCTCTGCTCGAATCCCTACGTTCTCGCTTTTACATTGAGCTTGAACGTGTTCGGGAGTACTGGAAACTCCGTCGTTGCCGATCTCACCTCCAAAGGACATGCTCTCAGTGTCGCTTTAGCTGAGGGATCAAGTCTTTGAGCAATTCCTGTGCATCAGCCATTCGTTTGAATGTTCTGGGCAAGTTGTCCGGACTTGCTGCTGTCCACCGTCTCTTGATTGCAAAGAAAAGTTTCAGCTTCACCTGTTGCATGCAGATTTTGCACAGCCCATTTGAGCCGTAGGTTACGTCTCTTTTCCCGCACTTCATGCAGCCGTAATCGTCAAAATAGAACTTCATGCGGTGACGATATTCGGGCGGCAAGATTCTTCTGATTGCGAATGCCTTCTCCCGAGGCAAAAACCACGGCTGGAGAAAAATGTCGTCAAGAAGCTGTCGGTCTTGTTTTTTCATGGTTCAACCCCTCGGGTGGAATTTGTGAAATGTCGATCTCACAGCCCTGTTGCTGATTCGAGTGTAGATCTGCGTGGAAGTCAGATACGAATGTCCAAGCAGTTCTTGGATGGCGCGAATATCGGCACCTTTTTCCAACATGTGCGTTGCGAAGGTATGGCGCAGCGTGTGTGGGCTAATGTTGCCAAGCTTCGCTTTTCTGCCAAGTTCTCGCACCACAAATCCTAAGGAACTTCGATTCAAGGGCCGATCTGGTTTGTGGCGAACTAAGTCAATGTGTTGGCGCCTAATGTAACTGCTGAGCCGCTTCCGGGCTTCCGAGGACGAAACAGTTGATGGACTCCCAAGCCATTTGCTGTGCCGTTCGCCCCCCTTCTTGCCAGTCCGATAGTCCTTCCAGTTGCCGATCCAGGCCCTTTTGGTATAGGTGATATACCCCTTCTGCTCCTGAATCTTATCTTGGAACAAGTACCCACTTTTTCTACCCTTCAGATACAAATGCAGGCTTTCTGCTGCTTCAGCTCCAAAGTAAACCATGCGTTCCTTGCGTTTTCCGCGTACGCGAAATCTGCGCCCTTTGAAATCGACATCCTCCACTCGTGCAAGACGGATTTCACCGATTCTGCACCCCGTCGCGTAAAGCAGTTCGATCAAAGCACGGTCCCGTGGCTGCTTTGCGGTCCGAATTAGTTTCCTGACCTGGGATTGTGTGAGCGCGCTTGGAAGGGGCTTCAGCCGGGCACGAAATTTCAGGAATCTTGGGGCTACGCTGTCCACGACACCTCCGAGATAAAGAAAGTCGAAGAAGGATCTGAGCGGGCCGAGATGATCTGCAATGTAGCTGTCAGCCCAGCGATCAGGAAGGGTTTGGGTCAAGAAATCCCCGATATCCATCGGCGTGACTGCCGACAGCGGCTTGTTACCTATGAACCGACATAGTTTCGCCGCGATCTTGAAATACCGATCTTGGGTGGATTCTGCATACTTCTGAGCCCCCAGCCATGCTCGGAATCGCTCAGCCATTTGCAGATTCAGACATTTGCTCGCACTCCCTGGCTGCTTCACAGACTTCTTAGGCTTGTAAACCGGACGTTTCGCCGACATGATTTTTCCCTCCTGGAGAGCACCTATCGGCAGAAATCGGGAGTACTTTAGGCGGAAGAAAGAAAAAAATAAGCTCGATATAAAACTAGCTTCTGGGTTGTAAGAACTGCTTCCGCCCCGACTTTTAACCTCAAACTTCGCCACCTGCTGGCGTCCTTTTCTGCGAGTTTGCAAGAATGAGGCTATGGACAAATACTCCTTGACGTTGGCAAGTCACTCCTCTTAAGCTGAGCAACAACTCCCCCGAAATTTGCGAGGATTTCATCGAGTCGTTATGCCCCGCGTTGCTCCAGCTGCACGCGCCCGTAGCGTTGTCGAAGCTATTTGCAGCCTCCAAAGACTCCAACGCGAGATGGACCGTTTATGGCAGAGAGAGAAAAAATATCAAAATGAACGACGCGCCTTAAGCAAAGCTATCCGGCATTTGCGAAACGCTGCAGACCTCGGAACGTGTCTTGGCACCATTTGAGTCAATTCAGCAAACAGGCTCAATCCACGTACACTCAATTCCTCCCCCCTCAAAAACAGAGAGCCCCGCACGTTCATTAGAGGCGTGGTGCAGAATCGAAGGAAAGACGTGCGTGTGCCTATCCAGGCTCAGGTGACTTGCATTGCGGAGGCTGGCATTCTGCGTGGAGTCACGCGAAATATCAGCGCAAGCGGAATCCAGGTGGAGCAACCTGAACTGAGGAAAAAAGAGAACGTGTATTAGCATTCCGGCTGACCGTTTCGGACACCATCATTGATGCGAGTGGCGCCGTAGTTTGGGTTTCAGGCAGGAGAAACGGGATCAAGTTCAAATATGTGGGAGAACAAAGTCATAAGTCGATCCGGCAGTTCATCGAAGAGAGAAGAGATCTGTTTGACTGGGGCTAGTATCAACCCGTTGAAAAGTATTGTAGAGTAGAAGATTTTCCTAACGGTGCAGAACCTGCTGTGGAACTCAAAATCCGGGACTTCATGGAAAACGTTCTGTAGCTGACTGGCGCGGCAGAGGGTTAAGAACTGCCACCAACCTGACTTGCTCCCGCAATCTCCAACTCTTCACAGTCGAAGTATGCCTGCCAATGTTCGCCCCATGATCATCTGCTGTGTATTGCCAGGCACATCGCAGGAATTGAACAGGGGTCGATATTGGCTGACGACGCCTTCAATGCCATCGAGGCCGCTGTCCGATCCGAATACCAGCTTGATAAAAGCGCTTGGGTCGTTAGCTGGCGTTGCTGTTTTCCATTCCCCTTGACCAGACCACCAGAAGAAGTTTTTGAATTCCTCTAGTCGCCTGCTCATCTTCGTTAATGTGGAACCACTAAGGTCGAAGAAGACGTTTGGGTTCCAACGCGCAACTTCCGCAGCCCACTCATATTCAGGGTTACCGCAATGAGCGCCGATCACAGTCAATTTCGGAAAACG
>JAICSO010000060.1 GCA_025936825.1 Terriglobales bacterium | reverse complement strand
GCACGGAAATTCTGTTCCGAGGTCGGGGCCATTCGACAGCAATGCCAGCCTGCTTTGGCGAACTGATCTTCGACTTTCCTGACGCTCAAGTTCACGATGACCTGCCATCTCCGAAGAGCTGGGTCTCGAGAAGCACCGACTTCAGCAGGCAGGGGACCGCCCGCCCGGGACGGGATCAAGAAAGTTCCTGGACCGATCGCTCCTGTCCCACAGTCGTAAGCTCTGTCTCTCGTCGAAGTAGTCCCCCAACCGCTCGTTGGTCTTCAAACATCGGAGCCCTCGCGTGGAGACTCATTGCCCTCAAGCCCAAAGATTAGAGACGATACAGAGTTAATAAAAGTACGAAATGTGGACTTCGGCGTTAAGAAAAATCTAAGCATCGACAAGCTTGGGAGAGTCCCGCCGGACCTCAGTGCAATTCACGGCGTTCCTTCAGGAGCGGTGAACGAAATCGGAAGGCTCAGATCTCAAGCTTGAATCTGGTCTCTGCTAAAGCATAGAGCCGGCGCCAAACCGTTCGGTTGATGACCGCTACAATGGCGGCCATGACGCATGTGGCTGCCAACAGGAGATGAAAATTACCGATGTCGGTTGCGCGGCTGATGGTGGCGCCGAGGCCCACAGTGGAAATGGTCTGACCCTTAAAGCGAAAGTACTCGGCGACGATGCTGGCGTTCCAGGCTCCGCCCGAGGCGGTCACCAGCCCGGTGATCAGGTAGGGGAAGATCCCAGGCAGGAGCAGGTTGCGCCAACGCTCTCGACGAGTCAGCCGGAAGATCGTGGCCGCTTCGCGCAAGTCGGTTGGGATGGCGATCGCACCTGCGATAACGTTGAACAGAATGTACCACTGCGTGCCGAGCAACAAAAGGAGTATTGAGGCGACGCCCAAGCCGCCGCCGGCGCCAACCACGGCCAGTAGAACAACCGGAAACAGCGCCGTCGCCGGCACCGACGCGGCAATTTGGGCGACAGGTTGCGCGACGCGTGCCAAGCGAGGGCTTAGGCCGATCGCCACACCGGCTGGGACAGTCCATGCTGCGCCGAGAAGCAATGCCAAGTTCACTCTCAGGAACGTCGCCCCAGCGGCCCTCAATAGTTGCCTGATTTCCGAACCGTCCAATCCGGCCATCATCAGGACAGCCCCTGCCACCGCATAAAGAACCGCGGCGATCACCGCGGTCCCTACGCCGCGTACCACCCACTTTTTCCACTCGGGCCGTTGCGGGCGTGGCGCTTGGATGGCAGGCTTTCGTGCGAGGCACAGCGCTACCCACTCGCCAAGGGGTGCTACCGTCTGTTGTCGAAGGCGATCTAGTCCAACGGATCGCCTGAGAATTTCCAGAACCCAGGAGCGCGGAGCTTGTCTGTCCTGGACCTGTTCCACCTTGAATTTCTCAGCCCAGGCGATAACGGGACGCCAGACCAGCTGATCGAGCAGCACGATCACGATGATCATGGCGCCGACGCCCCATAAAATCGCCGGCGTATCCCCGGCGCTCGCGGCCGTCTGCAAATAGGAGCCAAGGCCTGGCAGCCGGAAATCTCGCGATCCAAGGACGAACATCTCGCAGGCCATCAGGAAGAACCATCCACCCGCAACGGACATCATCGAGTTCCACACCAGTCCGATCGTCGCGAAAGGAAGCTCAACCTGGGTGAAGTTTTGCCACCAACTGAAGCGATAAATTCTTGCTGTGTCGCGCATCTCCCGGGGAATGCTCTTCAACGATGAATAGAAGCTGAAGGCCATGTTCCACACTTGTCCGGTAAAGATCAGGAGGATGGCGCCCAACTCGATGCCTAACTGCCGATGGGGGAAAAGAGCTACCATCGCGAGCATCAGTCCTGGAAGGAAGCTCAGCACGGGGATGGATTGCAGAACATCAAGGACCGGGATCATAAATCGCTCTGCCTTCGGGTTGTAGGCTGCGATGTGGCCATACATCAGAGTAAATACCAGGCTGAATCCATAGGCCACCGTGATCCTGCCTAGCGAATATGCTGCGTAGCGCGGCAAGGCCGTAGGACTCAGCGAGATCTCAACCTGTGGCGTGAAGGGTCCCAACCAAGACTGGGCGACGCGCACCATCCCGTAGAGGAGAGCTATGCCCGCGGCAAAAATGAACGCGTCGGTCAGTCGGGACCAGCCTCCCGCGGGAAAGATCGACCAAGGTGCGCCCGACAGGAGCACTCGGATGCGGAGAGGGCGTTTCATAATTCGGGGGAGAGCGGCGAGGGAGTGCCGACTTCTGCGGTGCTTTCAGGCAAGAAGAGTCGCCCGCTGTCGGAATCGTAATCGAAAATTTCGCTGTAGCGTCCCCAATGAAGAGCGGTCTCGAATTGACGCTGGGCTTCGTCCTCGCTGAAGTGTTTGTCCAGTATGTCGCGAAACAATTCATCCTGGATGGTGTGGTCGGACTTGGTGCGAAGGACGCTGTCGATTTGACGCAGGATTGAAACGTTCTTGAGCGCAGCTTCGCGGAACAATACCTTGCGGTTGAGAATATCTGCTTCCGCGAACCCACGGCCTTCTGCAGTAATCTCAGTGTCGCCTTCGGCGAGCTTGGCAAAACCCAGCAGGGCGGCCGCTTCTACGATGGGAAGCAGGTCGTCGACTTCCATCGCCAAGTCATCCGCGAGATGGTAGAGATCGTCGCTGCCAGCCCGGTCCGCGAGCAGTTCCAACAGGCCCGCGATGCTTCCGGGGCGTGCATGCGGCAGCATCTGGAACTTCAACCTCGGCGCCGGGGTACCGAATCCAGCAGCTTGAGAAGGCTGAACGTCTTGCACCTCGGGCTGGGTAAGGATCTTATAGGTATGGTCGATCACTGCAACGAAGTCGCTCGACTTGCGGTCGCGAGGCTGGGCAAGACGAATCGGAAAATCCGCGCGAATCCGCCCCGGATTCCGTCCAAGCACGATAATGCGGTCGGCGAGAAGGACGGCTTCTTCGATGTTGTGTGTCACCAGGAACATGGTCCGGGTGGGGATCTTGTTGCTGAGCCACAAGTCCAGCAGTTCGCCGCGTAGATTCTCGGCGGTAAGAACGTCTAGCGAGGAAAAAGGCTCGTCCATGAACAGCACCTCTGGCTCGACGACCAGGGCCCGGGCAATTCCGACTCGCTGTTTCATTCCGCCCGACAACTCCTTGGGATAGGCCGTCTCAAATCCGTCTAATCCCACCGTGTCCAACATTTTCAACGCGCGCTTCCTGCGTTCAACCGCACCGATGGCGGCGGCTCTCAACGGTGCTTCGACATTCTCCAAAACCGTCAGCCAGGGAAACAGGGCAAAGCTTTGAAAAACGATCGCCACATTGGGGACGTACCCGTCAAGCGGTCGGCCATGCCAGAAGACCTCCCCTGCTGAGGGACGTGCCAGTCCACTGAGCATTCGGAGGAGAGTCGACTTCCCGGAACCAGACGGGCCTAACAATGCCACGATCGTACCCGGATGGATGGCAAGATTGGTCGGAGCAATCACCTCGATGCGCCCTCCCTCCGGTTGCTGGAAGAACTTTGCAAGACCGCGGGCTTCTATGATGGGTTGTGACATTCGATACTATTAAAGATGCACAGAACGCCGAATTGGACTGGATGTTGAAGGGAATCGGCCCCGCCACTGATTTAGAATATCGGTCCCATTGCGAAAGGGTGGACAATTCCAACCGCGGCGATCCAGCCACTATGCAGCAGTCATGCCGAGCTTGATGTCGAATAGTTCGCGGCGTGCGATATCACAGATGGCTACAACAGCGGGATGCTTCAGTTTGCGCTCAGCCGAGATTGCGAAAAAGCGACTGTGCACCTCGTCCGTTCGACCGACGCGTCGCAGACTGTCCTGCTGTTTCAATTGCTTTTCGAAGACTGAAGGTACAGGAAAAATTCCGCTTCCTGCCTGTCCGAATGCACGGAGCAGTGCGTAGTCCTCGAATTCACCGACGATATCGGGTCGAATGTTCTGGGTTTCGAACCACTGGTCCAGGGTTCTTCTGAGGTCCATGTTGTCAGTTGGCAACAGCATTGGCATGCGATCAAGACAGCGGGGAAACCGCCCCTTGCATTTGTTGGCCAACTTGGGCATCGCCACAAAGGTTACGGCACTCTCGCCAAGAAGATGGTTGAAAGCTCGAACCTTGAGGTTTGGATTAATGGGGGAATCAGAAAGAACCAGGTCGAATTCGAGCGTGGCCAGGCGAGCGATCAACTCGTCCGACGTAGCTTCCCGACAGACAATCCGTACCGGTTCTCGCAAGTGGAGAGCAGGCTCAATCAACCACTGAGCAATCAGCTTGGGCAAGACATCGACAACTCCGATATCGAGTCGCATAGGCCTGCCCGTGGGGCGATTGCGCACGGTATCCATCAGTTCACGGCCTAAAGAGAAGATATCTTCCGCATAACTGAAGACGGTGCGGCCCATCTCCGTCATCACCAAGTTGCGTCCCGAACGCCTCAGCAACTTCTCCCCAAAGTTTTCTTCGAGGCTGCGCAGTTGCGCGCTAATCGCGGGGGAGGAGATGCGTAACTGCTCACTGGCCTTGCTGATGCTGCCTTCACGAACCACGGTCCAGAAATAGAGTAGATGGTGATAGTTCATCCATTCCATGGAATTTTCCACCTTAGGGCCCGCTTAATCATCACCTAAGGATCATTGAAGGTTTCTGGCCTTTTGCTTAATATCGAGGCGCGCTATGGTTTGCTTAGAAAGGAACCAGGCATGATCGCGGACGCCAATTCACTCGGCTCTTTTGAGCAGGGAGGCGTTCACGATCAGGGCCTGGCGCATAACCGTCGCATCGCCATTTGAGGGCGATCGGCATGGGCGAAACGCAGTTCGGCTCTCATAGGCGGTGGGGTCGAGCGCAATAAACCCGCCGGGAGGAGGAAGAGTGGCACTGGATACTGGCAGCCGAAGGTCCGAGGAAGAGACTGGGACGTGGAGCGCAACGGAGGTCGATAGAGGGTGTGTATTTTTTCACTCTTCGATATTCGCAGCACTGCCTGAGTCTCAAGTGCTCGGGACCAAGCAACGTGGGTCGTGGGGGATAGTGTGTCACGCGGATGCTAAGCAAGCCATGCAAAAGCTGGACGACTCCGGCTGGTTGCTTTTCGCGGACCGATCCATCGAGGCAAGCGCGTTCGGATGTGACAGCAAGGTGATGGAGCGCGCAGTCGATCGAGCTTTGCAGGAGGCGGAAAAACGAGGAGTCAACGCTCTGGAGGTTAAAGAGGTGACTCTGCACCAGGATTCCGGGTTGGACTACGCCTCGATTTTCGCGCGAGGGAAGACGATTCGCAGGGAGGGCCTGCTCGGCCCTGTCGACTCCAGCATGCGCTTTGCGTCTTCGCCGGTCGAGGAAGACGAAAGTCTGACGGTCGAGAGCTACTGACAGGCAATAACAAGAGACCAAGTGAGAGGAGATCATCGCATGCAAACCTACAAGATTTTCATTACCGAACCGGACATGGAGCAACTCAGCCATATGGTCGATTCGGCCAGAACATCTGCAAACACGGATCAGGAACAGTTGAACATGCTCGAAGGAGAACTTGACCGGGCACAGATAGTGTCTCCGTTTCGCATTCCTGCCGACGTGGTCACGATGCACTCTAGGGTTCGAGTGAAAGACTTGAATGCTAACAAGGACTCCACGCACACCCTGGTCTTTCCCCGCGATGCGGATTTCGCCCAAGGAAGGATCTCGGTTCTGGCGCCTGTCGGCACGGCGATCCTCGGATGTCGCACTGGCAATGTAATCGAGTGGAAGGTCCCGGGAGGGAACCGAAAGCTGCGCATCGAGGAAGTCCTGTATCAACCGGAGAGAGCCGGGCGAGCCGCGCCGACGCTGGCGCGCAGAATGACGCAAAAAAGACCACCAGTGATGCGCGTCAGTTTGTGAAATCGGCACCCGGCTCCCGCAGCAGGTTTTCGATGTTAGCTGAATTCGAAAGTGTAAATCTCGAGAGCGTGGCGCTGGGCCACGGCTCGAGGGAAGGAGCGGGAACATGCTGCTGCCGATGGCGGTTATCGCGGTGACGACACGGAAGGCACTGGAGCGCGAATGCGCCGCCTGCGGCAAGAAGGCAATCTTTCCGCCCAGCCGTATCAGGGACACCGTTTTACTGCTCAGGTTGTGGCACACCGATTCCATCGAAGTATCACGGGGCAAGAGCGGGAAACGGCGGACCAATAAAGGAGAGGAAAGGAGCAGATCGATGTTTCGGACACTGGAAGAACACGCGGAGCGGTTTTACGGCAAGCAGCCGGGCCTACTGATGCGCATGGTTCGCCTCAAGGGCCTGGTGATCACCTCGGTGCTGGTGATCGGGATGTTGTTAAGCGTGGTCATGAGCCTGGACTGACCTCCAGGCCTTGGCTCGGAGAGCAATCCGCCACACGTCTTTGCCAGGCGGGGACCCAACCTCCAGGCAGCTAATCTCCTACGGGGAGGCGCCCTCGGGCGCTTCCCATCTTTAATCAATTCCGTGCATCCACATCCGGCAGATTCCCCGTCAGTTTCGCAACGAAGATGGTCAAGTCGTCGTGAAACTCGCCGTTTTCAACGAATTTTACGGCCTCGTCCAGGATATGCCGAAGGACCTCGTTCGCTGACTTTCCGATCGAAGCGCGAATGCCGGAAAGCACACGGGATTCACCAAATTCCTCCCCCTCTGGGCCCATGGCCTCAATTAAACCATCCGAATAGGCAATGAGAGTTTCCTCGCCATTGAGCGTGATACGCTCGTCCTGGTACAAAGCACCCGCAAGCATCCCGAGCACCGGGCCGCCCGCTTCCAGACGCCGCAGTTCGGCCGATCTCGAGACGACCAGCAAGGGAGGAAGATGGCCCGCGTTCACGTACTCTAGATCGTGCGTTTTGGGATTGTAGAATCCCCAAAACAGCGTGACGAACTCATGCGAGGCTTCTTGCCGCAGAAGCTCATTCAAAGTCCCTGCCATCTGGGCGACACTTTCTTTTTTTCTAGCACGGGACAAGGCACGAATTGCTCCGTGGACAACACCCATGCGTAGGGCGGCGGGCAAGCCTTTTCCGGAAACATCGGCGAGGACTAACGCGATCTCTTCCCCTGCTGTACGAAACACGTCATAAAGGTCTCCGCCAACCATGTCCGCAGGCACACACTGGCCCGCAAACTCGAAACCGTCCCCGCAGGTCGGCTCCGGCAGAAGCTGTCGTTGAACTGTTCTGGCAAGTTGAAGCTGGTTCTCGAGCATTCTTCCGCGCACATATGCCTTCAGCCGGAACAAGAATATGATCATCGCCGTAAGCAGAACGAGAGACACCAGGGCGGTGATCAAAAGGTTGCGGTGCAGCGGATGCAGAACCCCCTGTGGACCCCTTAGATAGATGGCGATCTCCAGCATGCGCCAATCCCTTGGTGCTCCCGAGTTGGATTGCGGATGGAACTGTTGTTTAATCGGCAGCAAAGCGATCAGCAGTTGGCCCTGCGGCATATCCCGGACCACGGAAGCGTTCTCGCCACGCTCCAGCACGGCATGAATCCGATCGGGCGCGAAAACCGGACTCGGCTCGGTGCGACCCGACGAAGCCTGCACCTGACCATTGGCATCGATCACGCTCATCCAGGCGATTTCATCGCTTCGGTCGTCAACGATCCGTCCTAGAATCTGCTGCAGGCGATTGACGGTATCGACATGATCCCGACGAAGCTGATGTTCGAGTGCGGAACCCTCCTCGACGGCTTGTAACAGTCCTTCGGCGCGCGCAAGGCGCGTAGCGCTGTAGCGATACGTGAGCAGAGTCTCGAGTAAGAGCAAAACCGCGAGTCCCGCGCCGACAGCTGCTGCGATTTGGAACCACAGAAATTTCTGACGCTTCACGAAGGTCCTAACCCCGGCGACTGCTGTCGCAGGCTTCTGGCAAAACTGGCAAAGCTTTACAATGCCGAAACGCCAAATAACCTATTCTAGGACTCTGAGACGCGACCCAGACACCAACGGGGCACTGCACGCGGCGTCTACCACGCAGGAGATCGTTCCCGACCCCAAGGTTCGGCGAGACGACCGGTGAAGAGTCGCCGTCTCCGTTGTCCGAACATTCACCGGAAGCAGCGAATACGACCGCTCTCGCTGGGTAATAATAAGGATAAGGCGCTGTTCTGGTTTATTGCCATGAGATTCCTAATTTCCCTCGGGAGGGTTTTTCAGCCTGTCAGCTGCTCTGCATCTGGTTGGCTGACATCTCCCGGCGGGGCTGGTCTCCTTTCCATTGGCATTCTTAGTTGTCTGGCGAACGCCCAACGCACGGTCCGCTTCGCGAAGTCTCTGGCCCACGAGCTGGAAGCGCAATTGATCGTTCTCCACGCTGTCCCTGCCGCTGGTGATGAGGCTACCTACAACCAGGATCGGGTCGTTCGCCATGCGCCGCGAAATCACATGTCACCGACGATTAGGACGTTGTCTCGGAGTCTGTTGCACGTCCATATTCGACGGCTCTTCGGGCACATCGGCATTTTGTCTTGCCGTATTACGACGGGAATTCATCTCCGCCCAGATTAGCCACCCGACGGCAGCCGCCGTCAGCACACCAACTAGGATGTTCTCTGCCATGACGTTATCTCCCAAAAATGTTCTTCTGGCTTACGCGTAACCTCGACACACCAACGTTCTCCAGAATGATGACGCTCCCAGCGCCTGTCTTTTGTCATCTCCCACTGTCACTCGACCATTGTTGTCCGCTCTCGGATTGCGCGCACTCCTTCGGTACTGGCAATCAGCGAGAGGACGCGCTCGCGGTTCGCGGGAACTGTTCCGCGCACGGTTACGACACCCTTGCGAACCTTTAGCCCGACTCCGTCAACCTCGTGGTTGTGGAGGTCGCGCTTCAATTGCATGCGTAACACGCCGTCCGGAATCCATTGAGTTTTTACGATGATCTCGTTTTTGACCTTTCCGACATGGTCGACGGCACGGGCCTTCCTTCCTGCCAGCCATTTGTCTTCGAAGAGTGGCACGGATCCTTTTAAGGAGACCAATCCCCCGCGAACTACAGGGTGCACTTTGTCGAACTTGGCGTCTTCCGCGAATTCCTCCCGAAGCTTGCTCCGAATCCAGGCGTCATGCTTCTCTGTTGCCCGGGCGAGAGTCCAGGTAATCACAACGAGAGTCACGGCCAACGAAGCAAACCAAACAACCCTTCTGGGCGTCGACATCGATTCCTCCTTACACGCTACGTGCGACGTCTTGAGGGGCCGACTCATCCCCACACTTGAAAACATTAGCAATCCGGAACCATGAACAAAAGTAGATAAAGTGCAATCGATCATTCCAGTTTCCTTAACGATTCATCATCGTGAGGTCGACGTTGGCGGACGCCCCCTGGGGAATTCCACCTGAATCTGCAGGCAAGCGTGAGATATTGCTTCGGGAGAAAACTCCTTCGAGGCGTCGGTCGGAGATCACAGGCAGCTCGTTGACCATTGCGACCGCCCCCCAACGTGGCGGCGACGGGGCAAGAAATAATTGTTTCGGGAACTGCAGCAACACAATCACAAGCCGGACTTCCCATCCCCGAAGGAGACCGGATTGACGGGGACTACGAAACAACAGCATTCGAGGAACCAAAGCACGGATGGCCATCACGGATTTCAATAAGTAGAGGCCAATCAGGGGGACTTTCGTGACCACCGGGATTGAAGACCAGCCGTTGTGCAACGTCGCTGGCCACGTTGAGATGGCGATATCGCACCAGATGACGAAGTAAATCAGCCTGATTTTGCGGAATCCCTTGGCCTGTCGGCGGCTGACGCAGTTCCGGAACTGTCAGCGAGTTTGATGTTCAATAAATGAAGGGTGCTCGACAGGGTAAGCACACGCTGAACAGTCTTGAAGGACGATGTCCGATATTCTTGAGGTTGCACAGCGTACCTGCAGCTACCAACACTGCGTCTCGCGAGCCGACGAACTTCACTTCTCCGTCTAGGACGACTTCTCATCCCACGAGAAAGGGCACCTGAACGACCAGCATCCGACTACCGAAGCATCAAGTAGGCCGCCAACCTAACCGGGGTAGGCAATTCCTATTCAGGCAGAATATAGCGAGTGTCAATGAGGCTGCGGATGAGAATTCGACTCTCGGTCGGGAGCAAATTGGATCTCCGCTCGACACGCTCTGTCTGATCTGCGAGGTAAGGATCCTTAATTGCTTCACGAAACCACTTTGAATAATCCCCACGATACAGGTGAAACAGCCAGGTTTCTTCATCGATACCCTCGGCGATCTGAGAAAAAATCGCGAGGTTGTGCGCCTTGATGTTGTCGCGATTGACCGGACCCCGGAAATAGAAGCTGTGATGACGCATTTTGCCCTCAGCATACTTCCGCCGATGGCGGATGCGATCAACTCTGGGCGGAATGATGCCCATCGAGAAAGGCGGCTCGCCGGTTCGAGGGAACCACACAACGGTTTGCCCCGCTCTATGCAACAGGGTTCGTGGCCACGCTAGAGTCTGCCCGCTGGCATCGCTGAACTGGCTCAGTGTTCTTTGTGGGAGGGTCCAACCGCGATGACCGCATCCACTAGCGACAGAATCGTACGAGAGAGATGTTCCGGATGCACGGTTACTAGCACGGTCTCACCAAGCGTCTGTGGAAGGAGTGTTGAAAGGTGCCCCCAGTCTTCTGGCAACAGATGATGTGCCTCATCGAGAACCATCCAGTGTGGTCGCCCTGTGCGCGTCCGCAGTGTTCGAAGGCTCGGGAACAGTTGCCCGAAGAACTCCGGTCGATCGGCAAGTTGAACCCCCAGCAAATTAACGTTGAGGCTTATTTTGGGGTCCTCGAGAATGCTCAGTACTTCGTTGATGCTGATTGAACGGTGCGGGTCGCCAAGCGTGATCACTTCCTGCAAAGCCCCGTAATCGCCCTCGGGATCGACGATACAGACTTGGTAGCTCTGATCCATCAGACGCTCAACGATCCCGGCAGTTACGGTCGATTTTCCGCTACCGGAGGGCCCGGCGATCAGGATATTCGTGCCATATGGAGGGATGGTGAGCGCAGTCCCGTCATCAAGCATCCCGATGGAGATGAGGTTCCGAGTGAGTTTTCCCTGCATTCTGGCTAGGTCGTCCGCGATCAACTCGTCGACCAACTCTGCCACCCCTAGTCCGGCTTCATTCTGCGTAACCAGGGCAACGAGGCGGCGGATGGAAGGTACGGCATCGGCAACCGCGACGGCACACTCGCAACGCTCAAGAAAAGAGTGGTCATTCTCGGCATTGCCGACGCCCACAGCTTCATGGAAGGAAAGGCCAAGCTTACGTAGGGCATAGTCCAGCCCAGTTGCCTTATTGATGCCGGTCGGAAGTACCATTACGGCATTCTTATTGAAGGCGATGAGCAGTTCCAGCCCCGTATCCTGCACTGCCTGGAGTACAGCAGTTTGATGCGGCAGCCACGTCGAGATGACCACCCGTCCGATCTCGATC
>JAICSO010000089.1 GCA_025936825.1 Terriglobales bacterium | reverse complement strand
GCGGAGTCGCGGTCGTCAATCGCCAGGGAACAGCGGACGCCAAGCACGCCGGCTTGTTTTCGAGTTTCGGCTGCCACCGTCCCGGCCATGGCATGCTTAAGACCCGAGATGCTCTCGCGGCAGTGGCCTTGCTCTGCCATGCTGAGGGCTTTATCGGGGGACAGTCCGGACGGGGCTTTCGCAGCCGCTTTTGGCTGTTGTGCGGCCATGATCGGGCTGCTGCAAAAGGAGAGAAGCGCGAGAAATGCCGTAGCCGTCCCTGACTGTTTATACATCTTGAGCTTAGAAATGCCTCTCTGGAAAATCACGTACAAAAAAATGCAGGCAGCCGGAGCTGCCTGCATCATTATACGAGTTTGCTTCAGTAATAGAGTTTCAACGCCAGCTGTATATTCCTCATCGACTGGGCGCTGGTGATCTGACCCATACTAGTGTAGCCCGTAATAGGATCTGGGGTTACACTCAAACCCATGTTTGGAGCATTGTATTGTACGTGGTTAAAGAGATTGACGAAGTCGGTACGGAACTGCAGCCTGAATCGCTCCGTAATCGGAAAATCCTTATGCAAACTCAAGTCAACGTCGGTGTAATGGGGCGAGCGGAGACTCGACAGTTGCGGTGAGCAGTTCCCAAATGTACCGTTTGCGGGATCGGTGAACTGTCCACTGTTGGTGAACCACTGCCTGCCTATTCCCGGCAATGGTTTGTTAATAATGCTTGGGGTGCCGTTGCAATCTGCTCGGGAACCTCGCGAGAACGTACCAGAATTGTCCTGTGCTCCATAAACTGGCAGTGGCCAGCCCGTGCGCCAGGAGAGGATCGGGCTCAGCGCCCAACCGCCAATGACCTGGTTGACAGCTCCGCTGACATTCTTGCCCAGCATCTTGCCTCGGCCAAAGGGCAGGTCATAAACCGCGTAGGCGGAAATGACGTGAGTGGCATCGTAGTAGCACGGCGCCCACTCTGCCTTTTGATCGTAGACATTCTGCCAATAAGCTGAGGCACTCAGAGCATTGTTCCAGGCCCCGTAATAACCAGTGCTATCGGACATACACCTGGAGAAGGTGTACGCGACCTGGTACTGCAAACCGTGAGTCATCTGTTTCTGCAGTACGGCTTGTAGCGAGTTGTACTTCATGTTGCCATTAGACTTGGTGCCCGAAACCTCCGCGCCAGGGCCGCCATTGCCCAACACGTTGTACAGGGTTGGATTGGCGGCGAAATAGGGGCTAGGAGCGGTAACTCCAGGGGACACCAGCAGTCTCTGTGCATAATCAAACGGCACCATTAAATGCGTGCCTTTCTGGCCCACGTATCCGATCTGGAACGTCGTATTACCCGCGAATTGATGCTGGACTGTCACATTCCACTGATCCGCGATAGCAGGCTGTACGTGGGGATCCCAGACTCGGAGGAAAGCACCTGAATAGCAGTCATATGTAGGGGCATCGCAGGAGGGCGAGCTGGCGGTACCGACAATTCCGTCCGACGTATCGGTTGCTGGAAGCGGAGTGCTGTTGTAGATCTGATTGATTTCTGGGGTAGTAAATGGTGGATTCAGCGTCAAGCGAAGGTTTGTACCGGTTCCTTCAAGGTAGGACGAGATGGTGAAAGCGCCGCGAATGACTGTTTTATCGCCCAGCGCAGCGGGAGTCCATGCGAAACCGATGCGAGGCTGGAAGTCTTTGCCTCCCCAAGTTCCGTTGTAAAGACCCCGGCTGGCTCCGTTCTTGCCCGCGAGGTCGATATTTCCGGTTGTAAAGTTGTAGTTGGCTTGGTGGTCATGTTGTTCAACCCATGGGCTGTGAGCATCGTAGCGCAAGCCGAGGTTTAACGTGAGGCGATCTGTGACGCGCCACGTGTCTTGAGCATAGATGCCGATTACGTTGCTCATTTGTTGCCAGGTCCCTCCCGTACTCACGCCCCGACCGTATTGGAACGGGAGCCCAAGGAAAAAGTCCGCGCCACCATCGCCGCCACTCGCACCGACGGCGGGCGCCGTGAACCTTCCATCGAAGTCCATCAACCCCAACTCGCCGTTGTTACCAGCGTAGAACGTCTTGATGGTCTGACGCCACAATTGACCACCAAATTTGAAGTTATGCCGACCATGGGTCCAGCTCACCGCATCTTCGAATTGCCAAACATGGTCATCGAAAAGTTGCGTGCTCTCCTGGGTACCGATGTTAGTGACCACTGAATTATTGAAGTTCAAAGCGAGCAAGCCAGGGAGATTACCGGGATTGCCGTTTCCGATGCCCAGCGTATTGCCGAACTGTCCCACGCCCGAGCCCCAGCTATTGCCGGTATTTACCGTGACATGGCTCCAGCCGATTCGAGCGTCATTAACTATGTTGTTGCCAATTGTTCGACTCCAGTCGCCGACAGTGTTATAAATTGGCGTCTGCGAGTAGGAATCCGAGAGCAGTAGCTGTGAGTTGGTCGTGGGGTTGTTCTGATATTGGCGGGTAAACCGATAAAAAATGCTGTCCTTTTGCGTGGGTTTGAAGTCGACCTTCAGATCGCCCTGATCTACATCCAATTTGGAAACGCTGGTATAGACCGCGTTGTTTTGCAGGTTGGTATTGATCGGCGTCGGGTAAAGCGAGGAGGCGAAAAGTGCACTCGCTACCGGACTGATCATGGCCAGCGGTATCTGGTTGCCTGGGAAAGGCTGCCGCGTCGTGGCAGGCGCCGAAGAGGAAGTGCACGGTGCCGTGAAGGATGCGCAGGGATTGTATAACTGAACGCCGACAGCCGAAAAGTCGCCGTTCCGCTCGGCGGCCGTAAAGACCGTATTTTGGTGCGAGGAACTGGGGTAATCAAAGCGCTGGGCCTGGTAGTCGGCGAAGAAGAACAGTTTGTTCTTGATGATCGGGCCGCCCAAAGTACCACCAAACATATTCCATCGCAATTTATTTCGAGGGAGCTCAGGAATCGCTACCTTGTTCGACCAGTCGTTTGCGGTTAGAACGTCGTTGCGGAAGTACTCCCAAATGTCGCCGTGGTAAGCATTCGTACCCGACTTGATGACGGCATTGACAATTCCACCTTCGAAGTTGCCGAACTCGGCGGGGGCGTTGTTGGTGATCAGGTTGAATTCCTGGATCGCGTCCGGGGCCGGCGTGTAACCCAGGAGGTTGTCGGATACCTGGTTATTGTCCATGCCATCGAGCAGGAAATTGTTGGCCTGCTCGCGATTGCCATTGATTAGCGGACGCGAGCCATAACCGGCAGTGTTGTTCCCGCTCGTGAAACTGCTGGGATCGGTGGTCACCGAGCCTGGCGCAAGCAGCGTCAGCTGGACATAGTTGCGTGAGGCAAGCGGCATGTTATCGTTCGTGGCGGCGTCGATAATCGTGTCGACCTGCGTCGTATCGGTTTTCATAACCGGAGCAGCCCCGCTCACTTCCACGGTTTCACTGATCTGCCCGACCTTCATCGTAACGTCAACTCGGGCCACTTGATTCAAGGTGAGAACAAACGCCGGGCGCGTGGCCGATGCGAACCCTTCCTTCTCAATTTTGAGCGAATATGTGCCCACCGGGAGCTGCGGGATCCGGTAAAGACCGGAGTCGTTGGTTGTGGCTGTGTAATTCTGGCCGCGCTCGGCCGAGGTCGCAGTCACAGTGGCTCCCGACACAGCGGCGCCACTCGGGTCGGTGATCGTGCCGGTGATCGAAGCAGTTACTTCCTGGCTCCAAGCGCACGGTAAGGTTGCGGCTACAACTAGGAATGTAAGCAGAAAACAGCAAAATGCGGTGGACGATCGTCTCATCATTACAGCCCTCCAAGGAGCATCAGCAGGATGGGTCATGCTATATAGCAGAACGCAAACGACCGTCAAGAAGAAAATGCGGCAGCACTGTAAATTTTTAATTGGTTTCTACTAGCAAAAGGATAAATGAGGAGATCTCCTAGATCCTAGAGTGCACTCAGGTAAGCACAGGTTCGCACGATTCATGCAGCCGAGAATCAGGCTTAAGTCAAAGTCCTACAAAGACTTGCTTTACGGCCCGCGCATACTTTAGAGGTGCTGGAGGTGCGCCTGTACTTATCTCTAGCGGAACTCGGGTTGCGAGGCATCTGCCCATCCAGCCGTCGCCAATACAATTTTGTATTGGAGCGCTAGAGCACTTTGTAGTATGTTGCACCTTCATGGGCACATCCATGCCGCAGGTCCGGAAGAGCGGACTACCCGCTTACAAGCGGATTCAGGACGCCATTCTCAAGCGCCTCGACGCCGGGGAGTTGAAGCCCGGCGACGTCGTGGACTCCGAGCGGGAACTGGCGCGCATTCATGGAGTTAGTCTGATGACGGCCCGTCATGCCCTGGCTGGCTTGGAGCGCGAGGGCATGGTCGTCCGCAAGCGCGGCGCCGGGACCTTTGTCGCCCCTCCCAAGATCCACTTCAATAAGCTGATGAGCTACACCGAGCAGATGGCCGCCCGCGGCCTGGGTGTCTCTTCGAAATTGCTTTCCCTCACGGTGATCGACACCGAGCAGGAAGTGGCCGCCCGCCTGGCGCTGCCCGCAAACAGCCGCCTGCTCAAAGTCGAGAGATTGCGTCTCGGCGGCGACGAAGCATTTGCCATTGAAACGTGCTATCTCTCCGCAGACGAGTTCAAGGACGTAACTCGGGCGCGCCTGGATCGCGTGTCGCTGTTCTCGATCCTCGAGCATGATTACGGTCTGCAGATCGCGCACGCCGATGAAGAGATCGACGCCACTACCGCCGACACTCACACGGCCCGTCTCTTAGGGATCCTTCCCGGCTCCCCGGTACTCCGGATCCGCCAGGAGATCTATTCCACCGTGGGCAAACCTGCCATTTACGTGCTGGGCCTCTACCGCTCCGACCGCCACACCTTGCTGATCCGCAGATTCCGCTAAGCAGGGCAGGACTCGCGAAGTTTGTCCGTCCGCGGCACAGGATTCTGTACTTCCATGCCTTAGTGATGCCCGTGGAGACGTGCGTACCACGCGCGCTTGCAAGAACTCCGCGTCCGCTTGCGGAGATACCACGTAAGGATAGAGACCCCCACCCAGACTATCGTGGCTCCTCCGATCACCAGCCAGGTGTTGTGGTCGCGAATCGTTTCATGGATCACCAACGCGAACGCGAAAAGTCCGATGCTCCCGATCGCAGTTCCCGCTGCATCAACGGAAACAAGCTGTCTGGCCCTGCCGTGGCCGTTCAGGCCGGCCCGCTCCTTTTTCTCCTTCTCGTGTTTGTCAATCAAGGTTGCGCTGGCCGGGAAGATGGCTGGGAATGCCAGAAACAGGCCGCCCACGGAGGCTCCGTATTTGTGCCCCATGATGCCCGCGAACGCAGTAATCAATCCGCCCAGCAAGAACCGAACCGCGAATTCGTGCCAGCGAGTTTGCCTTACTCTCGAAGCGTCGACTTTAACCAGCATGCCCACTCACTTTAAAAGCACGGCCCAAAGGCCAAAACTCACGACTACCCACACCGGAAGAAACAAGATCGTTGCCCAGATTGTCCGCATGGGGCGGTGCATCATGGTCCAACTGACGCACGAGGAGTAGCAGAACAGCGCAACGCACGAAAGCATCATGGATGTCGACTGTGTGGCGGCACTAGGCCTTCCATCCGCCATGACGGAGAGTGCCAATGTGGCGAGCGCGACCGAAGGCGCGGCTCCAAACAACCCTGCAAAACTCTTTGGTTTGAAAAGATCCCCGAGCAGTGAAAATGTGGAAACCGATATCCCTCCAATGAAGAAGCGAATCAGAATTAGTTTCATAATGCCGGGGCAAAACCACTGCGGCTCCCGCCAAACCCTTTCTACCCACCCGACTCGCAGTGCCAGGCCGTCGAACTTGGACGAAACCTGCGGCGCCAGAGTTGTTTATCTCGCGACGTTGCGAGCCAGGTGCTGCCCGGAATACAGCGATCACCGGATCATCGAATTCACTGCCCGGAGGTATAAATCAGGGATGAACTCAGATAAGAACCCAGATAAGCGCGACAGGTTTGAAACGGACGAACGTTCGCCCGAGCGTAAAGGCGATCTGCAGGCACAACTGGACGAACTTGGCGACGATCCTGCGCAGGTAGGCGTCGACAGCGCTGGACAGACTGTGAGTTCGCAGGGGCTCTCGGAAGTTCGCGATGCCGATGAAGAATCTGTAGAAGAACTGGCTGACGCAGATCAGGCAATGGAAGCCGCAGCCGTGGAAGGCGTCGAAGATGCGGCCGATCATCCGGAACGCCCAACCCACACGCACGAAGAATATGGCAATCCTGAGGATGTGCCTCCCCGAAAGCGTGAGGACGCCGCGTAAGTATCAGCAAGTGAGTTCGAAGCTCTTCGCCAGGGCTTCAGTATCAGTTCCTTGCTGAAGGTCGAAGCCACGAACTGATTGTAGGGTGCGAAGGCTCTCAGGCATTTAATCCGGTAAGCACTGTATGGCCCATCGTTCCGGGGCGACGGACAATCGACCTTGAACTGAAGTTTCCGCTAAAAAGGCCCGCCACTCCCGTCGAATTCAATTGGAGGTACGGTATGCGAAAAATGTTCATGCTGGTTTCCGTCCTGTTGCTGGGTTTGACTTGGGCTGTGGCG
>JAICSO010000018.1 GCA_025936825.1 Terriglobales bacterium | reverse complement strand
TTCCAGGGGAATATGACACGCCTGCTCGACTACAGCATCCAGGGCAAGGACGTTGGCTTTCGCCAGATCCTGCGGGCATAGACGCGGTAGACCCTGCGAACCCGCAGACGTGGAATCGATATGCGTACGTGGGTAATTCACCCTTGGCGACTACGGACCCGAGCGGGTTGGATTCAGTTACCGAATTCAACACTGCACAGATGACCAACGCGGCGATCTCGGTAAAGGATTTCGGGGGCTTTTATCATGGCTTCGACCCTAACGCATTTCGATTCATGGACATTCCAACGAGGGTTCAAATTGGAAGTATCACAACTCAACTGAAAGACGCGAATGGGAAGCCCCTAGGCCCATCTCAAGTCAAGCCACTCTTCGAGACGTTTCATACCGCATCGGTAAGCGAGCAAGCGCCTGGCCCTTCATGGTGGCAAATGGTTCGAGCGTCCACGATCGTTCTCATGACTGTCCCCCAGACAGTGTTCTTCTCTCGCGCCCACGGGCAAGGTGAACGAAAGCGCACGGGCAAAGCAGAGGGAACCGGGAATGAAGAGAAGATCAATAAAAAGGCGAAGTACGATGCAGAAAAGAAGAAGTGGTACGAAAAAGATCAGAACGGCAAGACAAAATGGCTCGGGCCGGGCTTCCAGCCTTCGCAGGAGCAGCTCAAGAAAGCTGGGCTCGCGATGGCCGACGGTGCCACCCAGGGCGCTCTAGTTGGTTCGGCTGGCGGGTTTACTGCTGCCACGCTTGAAGAAGTCATTGGTATCCTGGCATTGTTTTAGTTGCTTTGCTCAGAGAAGCTCGGGACAAGCATGATATTTCGACTGTAGAGACGCGCGGTTCTGGCTTTGGACTTATCAGAAAATAGAATCCATAATCTCATCAAAACAATCGGGGAACTGAAGATGGCGAGAGCACACAGAGCAAAAAAGCAGCGTCAAGCACGAGCTCAGGAGGTTTACCTACGCGGGCAAAAGGAGCAGGACGAAGGTAATTTGAGGTCGGGCTTCCAGTTGCTACTAAGGGCAGCAAAATTAGGTGATCCTGGCGCGCAGCACAACCTCGGGTACACCTACGATGTCGGCTTGGGGGTGCATCCCAACAAAGAAGCCGCCATGTATTGGTACAAAAAAGCCTATCGAAATGGCCGTGGAGGCGGACTCTCGGCGACAAACATTGGAACAATCTTCCGTGACGAACAAAAGTATCCAGAGGCGGTTCGATGGTTCCGTCGGGCTGTCAGTCACGGACTTGCGGATGCGAACCTTGAACTCGCCAAGATCTACCTCATGAACCCAAGGCAGCGGAGCAAAGCCACTGCCTGCCTTAATGCCGTCCTGAAAGCAACCCCTCCGATTGGAGTTGGCGAGGATGACCAGCGCCAGGCTCGCAAGCTATTGAAAGAGATAAAGGGAACTTACGGGAAAAGATCTCAGAATGGAAACCGGGCACGACGACAGATGGGACGTTCCCCCAACTGACCTCGACAGCCTCTCGTGAGCCGCACACCAATGCCATATCCACCGCTTTACACTTGGGACGATGCGGCGATGACCAGCGTTATAAGTCTTAATAGTCACGGGTCTAAGGGCGTGGGCTGGGTAGGTACGATGCGCAGTGTTACACCACTCCAACGTTGACCTAGGTCAGAATCGCTCCCACACTCAACTACCTTGCTGCACTCTAGCGTCGATCACAATCGTTTGTGCAATCAGATCGTCTCGAACACAGGTTCGCCGGGTCTAACCGACAGTCCATACGCAGGGCTGAAGGGGTAGGACCGGGGCAGGATGTGCCAACAATCGTAAAGTAGTACGGCCCATATCCCAATCGAACGTCCGAAACCGGACAGGTAACTGAGCTGCCTATCGCGGACGCGATTCAAAAGCACTTCACGAAACCATGTGCTTGGATGGATAGCTATCGAACTCAAGCCCCGCCCCGATGTGGATGAGGAGGGAAATGCTGGGCCGACTCCGTCGTGCGTTGAGAAGCCAATACAGTTTGGCTTCGACGTACTCTCTAACACTCTTGTGAACTTGGCGACAAATCCCCACATCACGCATCGACCTTGCCGGGGACCTGAGATTTTCAATTTTTCGCCCTCGTCCCTCCTGACTCGTTAAAAAGACCCACCCCCGTGGCGATAAGCCAAAACATCGGCGGAACAAAATTTGTGACGTGGCTTGTGTCGTAACCCGGTGATCCAAGCCGATGCAAGCCGGTGCTACGAGGCCCAACTCTCTGTCAGATAAAAGCCAGAGAAAACGGGGCAAGTGCGGGGCATCGTGGTACTTGCGCACACTGCCGCTCACTCCTTGTTATTGCGGTTTTTGAATTCGGGACCAGGGGGTCGGAGGTTCAAATCCTCTCTCCCCGACCATTTCTTTTCGATAGCTTACAAATACCTTGCGCGACCGTCTGGGAATGACCCAGGTGGTCGGGCAATGAGACCGACATAAACATTGAGTCTTACGCGGGTATGCGTGTGCAGGCCCACCCTCAGAATCATCTACATGAGCTCTCCAGATTCAACTTAGCTAATGGATTTCACAGGAACGTTGTAGGAAGGATGTTGAGGTCAATGGTAAATGCTTCCATCAACTTTTGAGCGACCTGCGAAGGTTGAGTATCGTTGTCGAAACCAATCGCTGATGCAGTTCCGGGTTGTTCGGTACTGCACCGGTACGCTACTGTAGCCAACCTAGACAGAGCAGGGCACTCAGAACTATCCCTTCTGTGCGCGGAAGTGCTGCAAACACAGACTTCCTCGAATAGACGAATGACCACTAGAAGAATGACCACGCATACCAGCGACACCATTGCACGCACCCGTTCTGTTACCCAAAACGGCTTGTTTCATACGGCCGCCGGTAAAAATCTTGTTGTTCCTTTCGTGCTGATCACATCCCTGTTCCTGCTATGGGGATTCTGTAATGGGATGATTGACATCTTGAACAAGCACTTTCAGGACACACTCGGCATCAACAAGGAGCAGTCCGGCCTAGTCCAGGCAGCCAATTACCTGGCTTATTTTGTTATGGCGATCCCAGCGGGTTTACTCGCGAAGAGATTCGGCTACAAAGGGGGCATCGTCGTGGGTCTGTTACTGATTGCGTGTGGCGCCTTCTGGTTCATACCAGCAACGAATATCGGCACCTATTGGGCTTTTCTGCTGGGCCTATTCGTGATTGCCGCGGGCATGACGTGCTTGGAAACCATTGCAAACCCATATGCGACCGTCCTGGGAAGCCCTGAGACCGGACCAACGCGTATCAATATTGCGCAAACCATGAACGGACTGGGCTGGATTCTCGGCCCAATGGTCGGAGGCTACTTTGTTTTTTCAGGGGATAAAGCAACTCGCTCCAATAGCAGCCTTTCAACCCCATATGTGGGCATCGGTCTTTTTGTGGCTCTGTTGCTGATAATCTTCGCGCTATCGAAAATTCCCGAGTTGCACGTTGAGGATTCAAATCGTCGACCATCAGACCAAGAGCGCCTCAGGCCTACAGGTGTTCAGTTCGCAGCGATTGCGGTCGCCTTGGGGGCGGTGTGTGGGGTGCTCTATTTCTTTATCGTCCCCGTCATGAAGCTATTGTGGGCGGTGTTCTACATGAACGAAGCATTTCTTCCAGCGGTGCAATACAGCCTTCTGGTGATCGCATACTTCTCTGCGTTCGTGCTGGTCGCAAGAAACTGGAATTTGTTCCGACGCAAACACTTCACCCTTGGCGTGGGTGCGCAATTTCTCTATGTCGCGGCACAAACTGGAATTTTCAGCTTCTGTGTCAATTACGTTCTGGAAAACGACCCAGGCGTGACACGTTTGCAGGCCTCCAAGTGGCTGGGGATGATTGGTTTCGGGCTGTTCATGATTGGGCGTCTCTGCGGCAGCGCGATCATCAGTCAATTCAGGCCGAACCGTGTGCTTGCCCTCTATGCCGCCACAAACATCGTGCTGGTGGCGATCACCATGGCTGGCGGCAAGATCGGGCTGGTCGCCATGTTCGCGAGCTTCTTCTTCATGTCAATTGGGTTCCCGACCATCTTTGCTCTTGGGATCCGCGGCTTAGGGGAGCACACGAAGTTCGCTTCGTCGCTTATCGTGATGTCCATTGTTGGCGGCGCGATTGCGCCTCCGTTCATGGGGCATATCGCTGACCGCCATTCCATGCGCACCGGCTTCGCAGTGCCGCTGGTCTGCTTCATCTTCGTTGCTTGCTATGGGCTAGCGTGGCAAAGGCTATACAACCAGGACTCACACGGCCTCGCAGCGCTTATGGTTCCTGGCAATTCAGTTCTTGTGGAAGTCGACTAGACAAGCCCCGGCTTACCAGAAACGCACGGCGACGATGGTCGGTGGACCGGGAATATCGTGTGTCACATTGGTGTGCAACACCACCTGCACGTTCTTCCTGCTCCAGTCCTGGGGAGCTTGCTTAACAAGTTCGGCAATCATTTGTGGACTGGTGACGAAGTTGCCTGCCGCCCGAGTGCCGGTGTGATCAAGTCCCGCGACAGTCACTAAAACACTGCCAGTCTTGGAGTCAATAATGCGGGACACAATCGCGTAGTCCTCGACAAATCTACCGTTTATGATTTTGGGCCACCAGGAGCGCGAGGGGTCGGCTTTGTCTTGCACGTGCATCTGCGCCGAATCGCCCTGATCAAAGACGAATTGCAGGTTATCGGTCATGTTCAGCGTCCAGCTGTTGTTGAACGCTCCAATCAAAACCGCCGGACTCTGCCGCAAATCGCCGAACGAGAGATCGCTTCCGAAGCGCAGGTCAAAAGGATGATGGCGCGCGGTGAATAACGAAGCGATCTGAGCGGTTGCCGACGCGTCACCCACAGTTAAATACGTGTCCTGTATGGGAAAAAAGTCATCACCCTTCAGGTTCTTGAGATCTTCTCTGGGAACAAGGACTTCCAGGTTCGCCGCACCTTCTCCGGAGTTTGGATGGCTTCTTCGATAGCGAGAGCGGGCTGCTTCCGATAACCGATAAACTCGATTGCTGCCTGTGCAAATCAGTACGGGCCTGGAGTTGTCCAAAACCGGGCCCCAGAAAAGATCGAACGGAGTCGCGGCAGCATAACTGACGCGTATCAGCCACGCACCGATTAGGCCGACCGCAATGCACACCAACACAACTGCCGAAACCCACAGGAGTGTCCGTTTCCCACGGCGTGGATTTGGAAGAACGACACCTGCTATTGCAGTTGGACGAGTTGCATCTGTAACTGGGAGGGTGATTGGAGCCGGTGCCGAAACTTGCGGTGCGATTGCCTCGGGCGGATGAAACTGCGCCTTATATGATCCCGTCGGAATGTCGACCTTCCAATGCCCGGGATCGGTTTTTTGCGATTGATAGTACTGGGCTAGTCGCTTCCGGACGTCGGCGGCACGAACCCTGACCACCGGGTCTTCGGCGGTATCGTAATCAGACGCACGGCCAAACACTTCGATCCCGATCAACCGTTCCCGAAGGGAATCCTCGGACCCCGCCAGACTATGTTCGACAATGAATCGAAATAGGTCCTGGCATTGGCGGCTTGTCCGAAAAGGAACACTCCGCAGAATATCCTCCATGGACTCTTTGATCTGAAGTCGAGTCGCCGCCGGGATCGGCTCAAGAAGAGAGTTGTGTTGACTGGCCATAGTCTCCCACGAGGAATCGTTCGTTCCCAAATCGTCAAATTAGCGGTATTTTACCGCTAAAGTAAAAGCGTTCAGAGGTTTTATCTCTGTTCATAAGCCGTTGTCAACAGAGGATTTCAAACTTCACCGGCGGTAATCTACCGTAGCCGACCTAGACGTCCCCACGACATTAGGCATATCCATTCAGTGCAACGCCCGAAGCGTTTTGCATAGTCGTGTCGTGTTTACGACGTGACAAGCGCCGGCTGGTGAGAATCAAGGAGCCTTCGCAAATGTCCAAACTCAGGAGCCTCTCCCCACTTCTAGTTGTGGCCGTCGCTGCCTTCACGATCAGCATAGCGCCTGTTGCTCAAGGGCAGACCGCAGCTTCCACAGCCACATTCTCAGGTTCCGTATCGGATTCCACCGGTGCCCGCGTTCCCAATGCGAACGTGACGATCAACGGCCCGGACAAGGGAATCACCCGCACGTATAAGACCGACGCTGAAGGGAACTTCTCGTTTGCTCTATTGCCGGCTTCGACCTACACGCTGACGGTTTCGGCTCAGGGTTTCAAAACATTCCGGCAAGAAGGTATTGCGCTGGAGGTCGGCCAGTCGGCGAGCCAAAGCGTGACTATGACCATAGGAACGGCCGAGCAAGTGGAGGTGACGTCAGAGGCCCCCCTGCTCCAAACAGACAACGCGAATGTCGGTGCCGAAGTCTCCACTAAGCAAATTACTGAGCTGCCACTGAATCTTCGGAATGTGTTCAACTTCGTGGAGCTGAACTCGTCGGTCAACAACCTGTCGCAAAGACAGACGATCTCGTCGGGTGGACAGCAAGGTTCTTCCGACCAAGACGTTTCGTTTCTCAACTTCGGCGGCGGTTATTTCGGAACAAATGCCTTCCTACTCGACGGCGCTTGGGATACCAGCGAAGGATGGGGAGGCGTTATCTACGTCCCATCTCCCGACAATGTCCAAGAGTTCAAGGTCCAGCAGAATTCGTTTTCTGCACAATATGGTTGGAGTACTGGGAATGTGATCAACGTGGTCACCAAGTCCGGTGGTAGTGGGCTGCATGGGGACATTTACGACTATTTGCGCAACGCTGCTCTTGACGCCAACCATTTCAGCGTTCCTGTTGCGCCAAAACCAAATTCACACCGCAATCAATTCGGAGTCGCCGTCGGCGGGCCAGTTTATATTCCGGGCATCTATAAGCAGCGCGACAAGACCTTCTTCTTCTTCAACTTTGAGGGCCACAGAGACCATAACGGCGGGAACACATCTGGAATCTCACCCATTCCGGGCTTCCGTAACGGTGATTTCTCGGCATTGCTCGGCGCCAATATCGGCACCGATGCATGCGGCAGGCCAATTCTGTCTGGTCAGCTATACGATCCTTTTTCTACCCGTCCTGCGAGTGCTTGCGGAGGGCCGGCGACGTCGAATATTCGCGATCCAATTGCGGGCAACAACCTGGCAACTTACACGTCTCCGTTTGTGCCCGGCGGCGCCGGGAACTTGATCAATGCCATTGGTCAAAAATTGATCAATTACTATCCGGCCGCGAACCCCGGAAACCCGACAGCGACCAACTGGAGTGCCTCAGGAGTGCTAGCGGACTATTCGGATGAGTATAGCGGCCGTATCGACCACAACTTCACCGAACGGACTCGCCTTTATGGGCGTTATTCTTACAAGAAGGAATACAAAGACGAAGAAGCGGCATTCTATGGCGCAAGCGATCCCGCCGGGCCGGGTCAGCGTAATCCCAATAATCGATGGAACGTTGGCCTCGGTATCAGCCAGGTATTCAGTCCTACTTTTACCATGAGCGTAAATTTGGGCGGCATGAAATGGGTTGAGGGTAATGACATGCAGAGCAAAGGTTTTAAGGCTTCAACCCTCGGGCTGCCCAGTTTCATCGACACGTACTCGCCGCAGTTTCCCATAATCGCCATGCCCACTGGGTATTTACCAGAAGGACCAGTCGCGGGGGCAGGCCAGGGTGCATTTCCTCGCGCAGCGGCTAGTGGGTCCGTGGATTTTGTTAAGTCACGTGGACCGCACCAGCTGTCTTTCGGGTACATGGCGGTCGCAACTGACGAAAATGGAGGCCGCTTCTATCAGGCCGGATTTAACTTCGACAGTGTTTTCAGTGGTGGGCCGGATCCTGCCGCGGAGGCAGCTGGAACCGGAAATCCATTCGCCTCAATGTTGATGGGAGTGCCCGCAGGGGGCAGCGCCGGAGTGGCCATTTCGAATGTCAGCCGCACATGGTTCCATGGAGTGTATTTGCAGGATGACTGGAAGGCCACACGAAAGTTAACTCTCAACCTGGGTCTGCGTTACGAGATTCAGCGTCCGGTAACCGATCGATACAACCGGCAAGCGTCGTTTGACTACAATGCTGTGAACCCGATCAGCTCTGCGGTTGGCCAAACATACAAGGGTGAGCTGCAATATGCCACTTCCGGCAATCGCGGGCTCTTCGACACGAATTATAAGAATTTCGCCCCTAGATTAGGTTTCGCGTATCAGCTGATGCCGAAACTCGTAATGCGAGGTGGCTATGGCGTCTTCTATCCGCCTACCTATCGCGGAACCGGTCCGGCGCCAGGGTTCACCTCTGTAACACCCTACGTCTCCTCAAACAACGCCGGGTTGACGCCGGCAAACGGGGGGCTGAGCGGAGCGTTCTCAGGCGGTCTCGTGCCAGTCACAGGAAGTTCACAAGGTGGTTTAACAGATGTCGGATTCAACGTGGGTGCGGTCTCGCGCAGTCGTAAGACGTACTACGTTCAGCAATGGAGTTACGGCGTCCAGTATGCGCCGACCCACAACGATGTGTTGGATATTACTTACGTTGGCAATCACGGTGTCCACGTCATTTCCAGCGGCTTGAATCTAAATCAGCTCGATCCCAAGTACTTCTCGATGGGCAGTGCGTTGCTGGCGCAGGTGCCAAACCCATTCCACAGCGCTCTTCAGACCTCGGCGGCAGGGAGTCCGTGCAACCTCGATCAACCTACCGTTGCGGCGGGCCAACTGCTCAGGCCATATCCGGAATTTTGCGATATCAACGAGAACCAAGACCCGGCTGGCACTTCACATTACAATGCTCTCGACGTGAACTACACCCACCGGGTTTCTCAAGGGCTAACCCTTTTAGCATCCTACACGTTCTCTAAATTCGTCGATGATGTTGGTGGACCCGAAAACTGGGCGTCCGCATCCGCCAACTTCTCGGAAAATATCCGTAATGTTTACAATCTCGCCGCCGAAAAGTCGGTCGACGCAACCGATACGCCTCACAGTTTCGTTATGAGCTACGTTTACGAGTTGCCGGTCGGCAAAGGCAGAAAGTACGGCTCAGGCATGAATGGAATCGCCAACACCATCATCGGTGGCTGGCAGACTTCCGGGACGCTGACGTTGAAAGAGGGCTTCCCCCTCACCGTCACTCAGAGCGATACCAATCCTTTCGGTGTGGGGCAGCATGTGAATGTGGTGGGAGATTACCATCTATCGAAGCGCAGTGCCGCGGCATGGTTTAATACGGCGGCGTTTGCACCTGCTCCCCAGTTTACCCTGGGGAATGCGCCCCGCTACTTCTCAGACCTGCGCGCACCCGCCTATAAAAATTGGGACGTAAGCATTCAGAAGTATTTCCCAGTAACCGAACGCTACCGTTTCCAGTTTCGAATGGATATGTTCAACGCGCTCAACCACACCAACTACTACAGCCCCAACACTTTTATAGGCGGTGGGTTTGGGACGATTACCAATGCCTGGACGGCGCGTCAGATGCAGGCAGCCCTCAAGTTCTACTGGTGATGCGTGCGCAGTGTCTGGGTCAATGTTGTTATAAGTGCGATGCTTTGCCTCACGTCATCGGGCTGGCTGCTCTCGCAGCAGCCCGATGCATTTGAATCACTCCTGGCTTCGGCGCAACAAGCTCAGGCTAGGAGTGATTTTGCATCTGCTGCCGATTTCTACAAGCAAGCTGTGGCCATTCATCCGGAAATCCCTGAGCTGAAAGCCAACCTCGGCTTGATGTACTACCAAACGGGGAGGGATGAGCAAGCTGCAGATGCCTTCCAGCAAGCGATTCGGCAGAAGCCGGCGTTGTTCGTCCCAAACATGTTTCTTGGTCTCGATTACGTTCGCCTGAAGAGATATAAGGAGGCTATCCCTTATCTTAAGCGGGCGGCTCTTTTGAAGCCCACCGACGTGCAAACCCATCTCGGCCTTGGTGAAGCCTACGCCGGGACTGGCGACGCGCGGCTGGCGACTGTTTCGTATCTGCAAGCCACCCGGGTTGCGCCGGAGAACGCGGACGCGTGGTACCACCTGGGCGTCAGTTATCTGGAGCACGTCGAAGCCGACGCTCGCATTCTGCTCACTCGGCATAAGGACTCGGGATATGTTCGAGTCCTGGTAGCCGACAATCTTGCTGACCAGCACGCGTTTCCTGCGGCCGCAGAAGCCTATAAGAACGCTTTGCTGTTGACCTCTGTTCCTGTTGGAATCCACGCCAGCTATGGTTTTGTTTTGATCTATCAGCACGATCTGCAAGCTGCCGAGCGCGAGCTGAATGCTGAGCTCAAGGAGAATCCTGGTTCATTGCTGGCGAAGCTCGGTCTCGCAAGGTTGCAGATCGAACAAGGCGTAACTGAAGAAGCCGCGAACAGGATTCAAGAAATCTGGAAAACGGACAGAGGTTTTCTTCGAGCCAACATTGCGAAGTTCGAAGCTGGAATGGAGCAGTCCAGGCGCTCCGAACTTCAGCGAGTTTTGGACGGAAGGGAAGCAGCCGGAGAATTATCCCCAGGATTCGTGGCCGCTTTTCGCGGCGATTCAGTGAGCGATTCGCACGACCGGGCCGACTCTATTAAAGATACTCCTCGGTCGAACAGCGTGACCGCCGCCGGCGCTTCACACCTGTATGCCAGCGGCAACTACCCGCAGGCGTTGGCCGCCGCACAAAAGCTCGCGCTGAGTGCCGCGACCGAAGCTGAGGGATTGTATTGGGAAACTAAGTCGGCGCAGAAACTCGCTACCGAAGCTCTGGGACGTGCCAGCGAAATGGATTCGGGCTCACCGAAGCTACATGTCCTCTTAGGAGACCTTTATCGCCAACGGCAGTTTTTCCCCGACGCTGAGCAGGAATATCGCAAAGCCTTGGCACTGGCCCCCAACGATACCGGCGCTCTGTTCGGGTTATCGCTGGCCCTGCTCGCAGATAACCAGCTCGACCAGGCCTTCGATGTCGCTCAAACGGCTCTGAAGAACAACGCGGATGACCCGGAACTGAACGCGGTCATGGGTGAGATTTTGTGTGCTCGGGATGACTACCCCGGGGCCGAGCCATTTCTGAAGAAGAGTCTGAACACAAAGCCCGAATACGTTTCCCATGTGCATGCCTTGCTAGGCAGCGTGTATGCCAAGACGAATCGTACGCAAGAAGCAATTAGGGAGTTGAAGCTTGCGCTCGCGGATGACAAGGACGGACACATTCATTATCAACTGGCCCGTCTTTACCTGAAGGTAGGAGACCGTGACGCGGCGAAACAGGCATTTGAGATATCGAACCGGCTGCGCAGTGAAGGTCTGAACCGGGCGGCGGTTGCAATGCAGCAGACATCTGTCGACAAAGACTGGCAATAGAGCCTTGAATCCAACCTTCGAAAAGGAAACACAGCGTACCCCAATGACGAACCGATACGGCATCGTTCTGTTCCTGCTGGTAGCTAGCTCCCTGACCTGGTCCGAAACTCACCGCGGATTTGCGATCAAGGGTTCACATCCGGATGCGAATGGGGTCACATTCCAGACGGCTACGGGGAAAATGCGCGTCGAAATCTGTGGCGACGGAGTGGTGCATGTGATCGCAAGTCCAAGCTCGGAAATTCCATCACCGATAGTTCCGGTTGTCACGCAACCATGCCACGCAAATGGTCTTCAGGTTAAGACGGGGCAAACAGCGATCGTTCTCTCTACCACCGCCATGACAGTGTCGGTGAATCGCAGCAGTGGCGCATTGAGTTTTCTCTCGAAGGATGGGAAGTCAGTACTGGCGGAACCAGCGGCAGGCGGCAAGGCGTTTGATGTTCCGTCTGCTTATGAAGCCAAGACTTGGCAACTGCAGCAGACATTTCTTTCTCCTTCCGACGAGGCCCTCTACGGACTCGGGCAGCACCAAGAAGGAATCTTTAATGTCCGTGGCGTTCCAATTCGCCTTCACCAGGCGAACACCAACATCTCTATTCCGTTTCTGTTGTCGAGCAAGGGATATGGCATCCTTTGGAACAATGCCTCTCTGACAGACTTCAATCCCGCGGGCCTGGTTATCGCCGTGGATCCGGCAACCGGTGGCGGCAAACTCAAAACCACCGCGAAAGGGAACTACGGTTTCCTGCTGAGTAGCGATAACCGTAATCAACTGACAGTCGATGTGAACGGTCAGCACGTGATTGATTTGCAGAACATGTGGATGCCGACGTCCGCGTCCGGTGTGGCGGCATTAGATGCCAATAAGGAATACGACATTGTGGCCAAGGGTGGTCCGGGAGGCGTTCAATTGGCAGTTCGCCCGCCCGCGGATACGACTACCTTCCGCTCCGAGGTGGGTCAAGCCATCGACTATTACTTCTTCTATGGACCGGACTTGAATCGCGTCGTCTCCGAATATCGGCAACTGACCGGCGAAGCCGCGCTATTTCCCCGGTGGGCGTACGGATATTTGCAGTGCCGTGAGCGCTACCACAGCCAGCAGGAAATCCTGGATACTGCGGCCGAATTCCGTAAGCGAAATATTCCAGTCGACGCCCTGATCCAAGATTGGCAGTACTGGGGAAAATATGGCTGGAGCGCCATGAAGTTTGATGAGGACCACTATCCGCAGCCTAAGGAAATGCTCGACCAGATGCATGCCGACAACCTGCACATGATGATTTCTATCTGGTCACGCTTCGGCGAAGACACAGATGTCTATAAAAGGATGGCTGCACAGAACCTGATGATTCCAGGCACTCCCTGGACGGATTTCTTCAACCCTAAAGCTCAGACTACTTTCTGGTCTGAACTCAATCGTGGAATTTTTCAGTACGGTATGGATGGCTGGTGGATGGATGCATCGGAGCCGGAATTTGATGTGCTCAAGGGAAAGCAGACGTTTCTCGGGCCGGGCGAGTCGGTGCGCAATGCGTATCCGCTCTACGTAACCAAGGCCATCTACGAAGGTCAACGTGCGACTACAGACCGCAAGCGGGTGATGATTTTGACGCGCTCCGCTTTTGCCGGTCAGCAGAGGAACGCGGCAGCCTCATGGTCAGGTGACATTACTGGCGATTGGATCACTTTGCGAAGACAAATTGCAGCTGGGCTGAGTTTCAGCATGTCAGGATTGCCGTATTGGACAACCGATATCGGCGGTTTCTTTCGGCCGGACGATCAGTACACATCCGACACCTTCCACGAACTGCTGATCCGCTGGTTTCAGTACGGCGCTTTTTGCCCTCTGTTTCGGGTCCACGGTTACAAGTCAAACGCGGAGCTTTGGAACTACGGACCTGAAACGGAGAAGGTTCTCACGCAATATGACGAGCTGCGCTATCGTTTGCTGCCCTACATTTATTCGTCAGCGTGGGGCGTGACCAATCGCGGCGAGACCCTGATGCGGGCGCTCCCGCTTGAATTTTCGTCTGATCCCCAGAGTCGCGGAGTCTCTGATGAATTCATGTTTGGGCCCAATTTACTGATCAATCCGGTAACCGTTTCCGGAGCCACGCAGAGGAGTGTTTATCTGCCGGCCGGCGCTGATTGGCTGGACTTCTGGACAGGTAAGCGCGTGAGTGGCGGGCAGACTATCACCGCCGATGCCCCACTTGACCGTATTCCTATATTCGGGAAATCTGGCTCGATGGTCGTCATGGAGCCTCGCGTCGAATCCAGTGCCGCCAAGGCTGATCCGCTTGAGATCAGGATTTATTCCGGAGCAGACTCCAACTTCTCACTGTACGAGGATGAGGGCGACAATTACGACTACGAGCACGGGGCGTATTCTGTCATTCCGATTCACTGGGACGACCATTCTCAAACGCTTAGCGTTGGAGCTCGTCGCGGAACCTTCCCGGGGATGCTGGATCACAGAACGTTCCACTTCGTGGTCGTTAGGGAAGGGCGCGGAACAGGGGTTGAGCCAACCGGTGATCCGGATGCAACCGTTGAGTACGATGGGAAGGAAGTCGCCGTTCACATGCCAACTGCCAATGTGAACAATGCGCAGTGAAAGGCTTCCGGTAAACAATAGTGCTAATCGATCGAAGGACGTTCTTCATTTCGAGCAGTGCAGCCGCACTTGGGGCACTCACTCCTCGTGCTTTGGGAATGGCCACGTCAGGTGATGCGGAACCGTTTGAATGGAACTCCGGTGAACTGATTTTCCCGTTCGATGTAAAGAACGGGAGATTGCGACAGCGACGTATCGTCCCCGCTGGTGATAAGGCGTCGACTCCCGGCGACTCGTCAGGCGTGGAGGTTGCGATTCAGTGCAGTGGCGAAAATTCGCCCGACCAGGGCATGAAATCCGGCACGGGACAGCCCGGAGTTCGGCTTCTGTTTGCTGGACATAAAGAAGAGGCAAGGCCCGGAGGCAAGCGCCTGGTGTGTACGCACACTGACGAGAAACTGAAGTTGCGCGTGGAATCTGTTTACGAAGCTTTTGACGCCATACCTGTTGTGCGCCGGTATTGCCGCGTAATCAATGAAGGAAGCTCGCCGGTTGGGATCGAATTCCTGAGCTCCGCAATGCTTCACGGACTGGCTGACCCAGAGAAGTATGACCGCGAACTCCGAATCCACGTTGCGTTTAATAGCTGGATGTCGGAAGGACAGTGGCATAAGCTCCGCCCATCAGAGATGGGTTTTGTCGAGAACGAACGTACGAGTGGGTCGCAAGCGCGAGCGGGCAGTGTGGGCAGTTGGTCCACAGAGCGCTATTTGCCGATGGCAATGGCCGAAAACACGAAGCTGGGGCTGATCTGGTTCTGGCAAATCGAACACAATGGGTCCTGGTACTGGGAGATCTCGAACGTTTCGGCTCGCAGTAACAACGCTGACGATGTCTACGCGTATCTTGGCGGCCCGGACGATCTCCATGCCGCAGCATGGAAGAATCTGAAGCCGGGAGAAACCTACCAGACTGTCCCGGTAGCCCTTGGATGTCTTCGCGGCGGGTTCAGTGAAGCCATCGAGGTCTTGACGCGATATCGACGTGCTGCATGCATCCAGCCACGGAAAGATAATGCGAAATGTTCGGTCATTTTTAATGACTACATGAACTGCCTTTGGGGTGATCCCACGGAAGCCAAGGAGTTGCCACTCATTGCCTCTGCCGCAAAAGCGGGTTGCGAATATTTCGTCATCGATGCCGGCTGGTATGCCGAAGCCAACGAAGATTGGAGCCAGACCATTGGCGCATGGGAACCGTCCGCCACCAGATGGCCTCGCGGATTGAAGTTTGTGCTCGACCAGGTTAGACAAGTTGGAATGGTCCCAGGATTATGGCTGGAACCGGAGGTCGCGGGCGCGAAATCCCAGCTCGCAAAGAAGCCGGACAACTGGTTCCTGATGCGGCATGGGAAAAGGGTGTTGAAGAATTCGCGTTATATGCTCGACTTCCGCAATCCGGAAGTGCGCTCTTATCTCGACCAGGTAATCGCGAGGCTCGTGAATGAATATGGCGTCGGCTACATCAAGATGGACTACAACGTTGATACATTGCAGGGGACCGAACTTAACGCCGACAGCTTCGGACAAGGGTTGCTCGAGCACAACCGGGCGCATCTCGCGTGGCTCGAGGGTATCCTGAGCCGCTATCCCGACCTGACCATCGAGAACTGCGGTAGTGGTGGTGGGCGCATGGATTACGCCATGCTGAGTCGCCTGCAGTTGCAGTCTATGACTGACCAAGAGAATTATCTGAAGCTCCCCGCCATCCTGGTGGGTGCGTCCGCCGCCGTTCTGCCCGAGCAACTGGCGATCTGGTCCTATCCTTTGGCGAATGCGAACGCTGATCATGCCAGCTTCAATATGGTTACGGCGATGATGTGTCGCATTCACCAGAGCGGCCGTCTGGATTCGCTTTCAGCGGCGGTGGCAGCCCAAGTATCAGAGGGCATCCGTATCTATAAAGACACCCTGCGTAAGCACATTCCGACAGCTGTACCGTTTTATCCGCTTGGGATGCCGGATGTAACCGATTCAGACGCACCAATTGCGTTGGGGATGCGTTCGCCGGACCAAATCTTGATCGGAATCTGGAGAATTGACGGCGCAGCGTCCATAACCATGCAGGCACCAATCCAAAACCCCAAACTCCTGTACCCGGCTGACCTCGGCATCAGTGTGGATTCGGTGGAAGGCGGTTTCCGCGTGAACTTTCCGCGAACCCACATGGCGTGCCTCGTAACGGCACACCCAAGGATGTAAGCCCACCGCCGCGTGTTCGTTGCCGAGTGCGCGGTGAGCGCAGTTGATTAGATTTGGTGTGCTCGTTGAGCCTCACGAACCGCGCGACTTGAGTCAACTTGAGCCGGTTAAGTATTTCCTCGCTTTTTCAATCACGTCGGGAATATCCGCACGAAGCATGTGTTTGCGTTGCCCAACACTGTGCTATGGAATCTCATTCCGCCATCTTGGCCACGTGCAAATCGAACCCGGTGCTGGGCAGCAGCGATGTCAGCGCGAAAACCTTGTAGCCGTCGCCGGTGATCTCAGAGTGCTGATACAAGCCTGGCTCTTTCTCGACAATCTCTCTCCGCCCATCAAGATGGTCGAGGAATTCCTGTGCGGCATGCATATCCACCGCCGTGGATTTCCCTTGCTGCGAGAAGGTCTCGGCCGCGTACGAACGCACGAGTTTAGGCCAGTACTTTTCCAGCAGGCTCGTACTGGCAAAGACGTCAGCCCAGATCAGTTGGCCGTTTACAGCTACCACAACACCGACTGCGTGACGGTCGCGCAATTGACGAATCACGCTTTGATATTGCTGCTGCACGGGAGCTGCGACGGTGTCGATTTGTTTTCTTACCGCTGTATTGTCGACAGCGCCGGCATACGACGAATCCGTTTGAATTGGTGCCGCGGCGACTGCTCCCGCTTGCACTGTCACCGTCTCAGCCATGGCCGTGCGTGCCTGTCCCACCTGGTTCCATACCTTCTGCTGATCTTTGTCGGCCATCGCTTTTGCACGCACCGACGGCTGGACCATTGCCATGGGGGCCGCGAATTTTTCGGACCGCGCGACCCAGCGCCCCGGCTCGACGCAGAACACGCTGAGGTCCACGGGATCGCTCTCCGCCGGAACCAGCCGGTCTTTGCCAATGATGCGGTCTTGCTTGCCGCCGGTCACGATCTCACCGGCCAACAACAGAAGAGGACGCTTGGAGTTGTTGATCAGTACAAGCTGATTGACCTGTGCTCCTCCGCGCGGATGTTCATCCCACACCGGGTGCCCAGGGCGCGGCCTTACCAGCGGGCCGGCATTCCCGGCTTCAGTCACCACGACGTCGCCCGACCGCAATCCCTCATCCAGCGTCAGGAACTGGGACGTATCGTGGGAGGTGTCTGCAACCACAGGGAAAATGGTGAGATTGCCATTCCGAATGGGCGCGAGTACCTGATAACCGCCTGCTGCCTTGGTGCCGCCAGCCTTCAGGCAGGGGACCACGAGCGCCAGACCTATCACCGTCAGTAAAATGCCTATAGAAATCCAAATCTTGTTCATAGTGCCTCCCGCAGTGCATACCAAGGCGCAAGCGCAATTTGCCCCTGCGCCTTGTCTCGTCGGCTATGCGGCAGGTCCGGACCTGCTTGTTCTTACCTTTGGAACGCCAAAAATCCGCGCTCTTGCGTCTAATAATTGGTAGCATCCGAAGAGAGCATGTCCGTCGCCGATCAAGCCATGCCGGGCCAGGCCCCTGCACCAGCGCTCACTGAGCCACTTGCCGGTCTCTATACCCAGAGCCGGGCGGCGGAATTTGCCTTCGCGCCCGAGCAATTCCTGGATCTGTTAAAGGGGCTTGCGGCGAAGAATGCCGCAAAGCTGGAAGAATTTTGTCTGACTCTGCGGGTAGAAGACCTGATTCTGGCGCGGGCATGCGCAGCAGGGAATGAGCGCGCGTGGGAAGTCTTTATGCTGCGCTTTCGCGAGAAGCTCTACGACGTCGCTCGGCAGATAACGCGCGAAGATTCGTCCGGGCGGGAACTAGCCGACTGCATCTACGCGGACCTGTACGGCACAAAAGTTCGCGACGAGGAACGCGTCTCGAAATTACGCTTCTACAACGGGCGCGGTTCGCTCGATGGATGGCTTCGTACGGTGCTTGCCCAGGAATACGTCAACACTTATCGCAAGCAGCGACGGTTGGTGAGTCTCGACGAAGAATCGGAAGAAGGCGTTCAGTTTGCCGCGCCTGAGCAGAATGAGGCTCCAGTCGCCGATCCTGCACTGGCGCGAGCTACCGACGACGCGCTACGCAGTCTGTCTTCCGAAGAACGTTTCGTTCTCTCTTCTTATTTCCTGGACAACCGTACGTTGGCGGACATTGCACGAACTCTGCGTGTGCATGAGTCCACGATCAGTCGCAAGGTGGAGAAACTAATTAAGAACTTGCACAAACAGATCTTGAAAAATCTGACGAAACTTGGTCTTAGCCGCCGCCAAGCCGAAGAGGCGCTGAGTACCGACGTGCGCGATCTGGCCCTGGATATCAGGGCCAGTTTGGCGCAAGAATCGTTGCCTGGAGCGTTCTCAGAGAAAGGGGCAAAAGCAGGCGAAGGCCGCCATTAGGGGCTTTGCAGCAGTTATGGACCCGCTGAAAAAAATCGTTGCCGACCGGCTGAAGACTCAGGTTGCTGGGGCGCATCCTCATGGCGAAGTGCTCTCTGCCTTTGCCGAGAATGCCCTGTCTGAAAGCGAGCGCGAATCGGTCCTGCAGCACCTTTCGACCTGCTCGGATTGCCGTGAGATTATTTTTCTGGCAGCACCTGTGGACGCAGAGTCGCAGGGAGTTGTTTCTGTGCCAAAGCCGCGTTCAGTCTTTGCTCTACGTTGGGGGACGCTCGCAGCGTGCATTGTCATAGCGGCCGTGTTCCTGGTCTCACGGCATCAATCGCCCCGAACCGAACAGGTAGCAAAGCACGTTCCTCAGACCACGAGTTCCGCTGCTACTGACGCCATCGTCGCGGCCGAAAAAACTCCCGCTGAATTAACAAAAATGCGCGACAAGTTGCCCGCGCCCGTTCACGCGCCCGCCAGCACGGGTTACGCCGAACCAAAGCACATCACGGCGAAGCCAGAAGGGGCCATGTCGTTTGGGGATTCCGGCGAGGTGAGCGTCAACGCGTCCGCGGCAATGGAAGCCAAGGTCGAACCGCGGTCACTCCAGAAACTTGAGACCAACGGACGAAACGTCGCCAACTTGAAGCAGATGTCTCCCCCCGCCGTGCCGGTAACAAATGCTCCTGTGGTGGCAGGAACGGGAGTGAGTCGCGGTGCCCCCGGGGGTGCGACGGTCGGCGGTACCATTGGACCTTCTTCGTACAGCGCTAATTTAAGCGATTTTGCTGCGAAGAAGGACAGCGCCTTCAACGGTTCTGTCAACGGTACAGTTTTCGATGCTTCCGGCGCGGTTATTCCCAATGCCAAGGTCACTGCGCTCGGTCCTGTGGGCTCGAGAACCGTTACAGCCGATGGAGCCGGGAAGTACTCATTGGATGACTTGGCGGTAGGGAATTACCAGTTCCAATTCAACGCTCTTGGATTCCGCGAAACGCAGTTGCAGCAAGTAGCCGTGCTAGCGAACCAGCCCGTAAGCGTCGATGCCAAGCTTGCGCCCGGAGCAACCGCCGAAGTGGTAAGCGTCGAGGCGGCCGTGCCGGAAGTAGACCAGCAGGCGCAGCAGCAAATCGCGTTGCAAAGCGACGAACAGCAGAGCGCTAACCAAATCCAATCACAAAAATTGGAAGTGGAATCGGCGCCGATCAAGGTTCAGAAAGCAAAAAAAAACAAAAGCGCAAACCACGCGGCGGCGCAGCCTGTTCCTGCGTTGGCCAGGGCTGTGTCGGCGCCCGTTTGGCAGTGGTCGCTGTCACCGCAAGGCGTGGTACAGCGCTCGGTCGATAGCGGAAAGAGCTGGCAGCCGGTTTCGGTGGCTACGGGACCGACATTCCGCGCGATTTCGTCGCTCCTCAACCTCATTTGGGCGGGAGGCAATTCTGGGGTCCTGTATCACTCAGCCGATGCCGGGCAGCACTGGATCCACGTTGTTCCGGCGCGCGGAGACGAAAAGCTTCACGACGACATTACGCAGATACAGATCGTCGATCCGCAGCACGTGGTCCTTACCACTTCCAGCTCTGAAACGTGGGTCACAGCCGACGGCGGCCAAACGTGGTCTCGCAAATGACCTCTCTGCTCGGAGCTCTTGTCCACGAATGCACGGTTTGTACGGCCCATTGGTAACCTGCTCCAAACCCCCGTTTGGAACTCTCGCGGATTACTAAAGTGACATTTACACCTAAGTAAGGCTTTTCTAATATCCAGTTGTGGTTTGGCAGTTCTGGGGGAGGGCTGCCGGGCGTCCTGGACTAGGGTTCGGGACGCCTTTTTAACTCAGGTCGCAGGTCCTAGGTCTCAGGCGTCCTGGACTTAACTGACATCCGAATCGCAGATTACGCGCACACCTTCAATCTCCAGAAAACGACCTTTTTTCTTTTGAAACGCATAACCACTCTCGTTGTTTCGCAACAGCGATTGAGAGCTTCGCGTCTAAACCCTGAGATCTAAGACCTGAACCCTGACGGCTGAAGCCTGAGTCCTACCCTGTCCCTATTGCATCCAATGCAGTGGTACGATAAAAGGTTCGACATACAATTGCGGAGGAAACATGGCGGCACAAGGAATTGTGGAAGTAACAGACCAGAATTTTGACCAGGATGTCTTGAAGTCCGACACTCCCGTGCTAGTGGACTTTTGGGCGGCTTGGTGTGGTCCGTGCCGCGCAATTGCTCCCATCGTTGACGAACTGGCCAGCGAATACGCCGGCAAAGTGAAGATTGGCAAAATGGATGTGGACCGCAACAATGCGACCCCAATGCGTTACGGCGTACGCGGCATCCCAACGCTGCTGGTGTTCAAGGGCGGTCAGGTGAAAGAGCAAATTGTCGGCTACGTTCCGAAAGAGCAAATCCAGAAAGCGCTCGATAAACACATCGGATAATTGCAAGCATAAAAGCGAAACGCCCGATTTAATCGGGCGTTTTTTGTTGCATGAATGTTTGCGATTCTCTCACTGACGCCTCGCTTCCGCTGCAAATGGTCTGACCGTATCTTCGACCGATGCATTCGCGCGCTTTGGTGCCGTTGCATGTGCGGGCGGTCGCTGTTCGAGCGTCCCCAGGAGCGGTGCATCGTCGAACCCCACCCCCCACGCGACAAACCGGTTCTCGTCGCACATTGACTCGATAAGTCTCTGTTGCCGTCTGTTCAGGACCTTGAACGGCAATGTTTGAAAATTGCGGAAGACCCACATCAGATAAATGCGCTGCCAGATTGAAGGTTTCAGATACCGCGGTCCGAGTGGAGTCAGTACTCGGAGCACTCCAGCGAAGAGTTTTTCAGCCCACATACACGCGACCAAGCCCCTGGAATTTCACCACAGAATTAATGTACTCGAAAAGTCCACGCATTATTGCACCGGAACTAGGGCATTGGGAAGAAAAAATGCAAAAATATTTCGAGTAGCAAGGGCAGGGCCGACAACGGAATGAATAGGTTTCGAAAATACGATCCTCCGATCCAGCGACAATGAAACCAACCCAACCTCGCCAATCCACCGGCTTGGCACGAGCCCTCTCGAAACTCGGCTATTGCTCCAGATCGGCTGCCGGACGCCTGATTGATCAAGGGCACGTCCGCGTCAATGGCAGGCAGGTGCGCGATCCAGAGGGTCCGGTGCGGATCGAAAAAGACGAGATCAGCATTAACGGACAAATAATCAAAACGGCTGACCGGGTTTACTTGATGCTAAACAAACCTCGTGGCTTCGTGACCACCGCGAGCGACGAGAAGGGCCGGCAGACGGTGTATTCGCTGCTGCCAGCGGACTCCCAATGGCTGGCCCCAGTCGGGCGGCTGGACAAGGCTAGCGAAGGGCTGCTGCTATTAACCAACGATTCCGCGTGGGCCGCGCGCATCACTGAACCCGCAACTCATCTGGATAAGACTTATCACGTCCAGATCGCAGCATTGGCCGACAAACAGCTTCTTCTCGCTTTAACGGCGGGAGTCACTGAGGGCGGTGATTTGCTCAAAGCCAAACGTGCGCGCTTACTGCGGGCAGGCAACAAGAACTGCTGGTTGGAGATCACCCTCGATGAAGGCAAGAACCGGCAGATTCGCCGCATGTTTTCGGCTCTCGAGGTCGAGGTGCTGCGGCTGATCAGGGTCGCCATAGGACCGCTGCAACTTGAAGATCTCCCAAAAGGGGCCACGCGCGAGCTCACTCGCACGGAAGTAGGCAATCTCCGCCGCGTCATGGCATAGAATCTTGGCATGCGTCGCATTGACCAACTGCGAGCGCGGCGAGCCACAAAGGGGGCAACTCCGCAGCGTTCCGTTCAAGCTATGGAAACGCTCGGGCTGATCCTTATCGTCATCCTCATCCTCGCGATCACTGTTACCCGGTCCTGGCACCACATCAATTGGAGCGCTCGCTGATTGAGCCGCGATCCACTCCTGGTTGCGATTCTCGGACCTACCGGCAGCGGCAAGACTGCATTATCGATCGCGCTGGCGGAGCGTTTCCGCGGCGAAATCGTCAACTGCGATTCGGTCGCGATCTATCGCGAGTTTGAGATCGGAACCGCCAAGCCTACGGCAGAAGAACGAGCCCGCGCTCCTCATCATTTGCTCGACACGCTAGATCCCGCTTCTTACACAACGGCCGGCGAGTACGCGCGCCAGGCGCGTGCAGTTGTCAAAGAAATTTCGTCACGCGGGGCGATCCCCATTGTTGTAGGTGGAACAGGTCTCTATTTGCGTGCGCTGCTCGACGGGCTCTTTGCTGGTCCGGAAAGATCTGAAGAACTGCGCGAAAGACTGCGTGACAAGGCTGCGCAAAATGGGCCGCAGCACTTGCATAAGATTCTGACGCGCTTTGATTCAATTGCAGCGCAGAAGATCCACCCCAACGACACGCCAAAGCTGATCCGTGCGATTGAGGTTTGCCTGGCATCGCGGCGTCCCATGAGCGCACAGTGGCAGGAAGGCCGCGAGCCACTGAGAGGATTTCGCATCCTTCGAATCGGACTCGATCCGGCACGCCCCGAACTCTACGCCCGCATCAACCAGGGGGTCGTAAAGATGTTCGAACAAGGACTGATCGAGGAAACCCGGCGCCTGCTCGCGAAATACGGCGAGTCCGCGCGTCCCCTTTCGTCCATCGGGTACAGTCAGGTTCTGCAGTTGCTAAAAGGGCAGCTCACCGAACCCGATGCGATCACGGCCGTTCAGCAAGCCCATCGCAACTACGCGAAGCGACAGATGACCTGGTTTCGTCGAGAACCAGAAGTCAACTGGATTTCTGGGTTTGGGAGTCAGCCTGATGCCCAAAGCAGGGCGCTGGAACTGGTGCAAGCTCATTTGTGATCTCTCCTTTTAATCGACGTCCCTGTATAACCCTTTTACATTCAATGATTTATGGTCAGCTCGTGCGCTTCACCTCGGATGTTGACGTCGTGTGCTTTTGTATGGATTAGGGCTACTTTTCCGGGTAACCAGGTGTGCCGGAAGATGCACTCAGCTTGCAAGCCCCAATGGTCGCGCATAAGATGGGACGTTTGCCTGCTGGCCGCAGCCGGGTTCTGCTCCGCGCCTTCTGCCCAGCACCCGGTCCTCGTTTTCATACCGCGGAGCGAAAGTTAGCAATCATCGGAGAATTTATGACCGTTTCTCTTGAGCAGGAAATTAATCCCTGGGAGGCTCAGTCCGCCCGTTTCGATGCCGCTACAAAGAAGCTCAACCTTGACGAAGGCCTGGTGAAGATCCTGCGGTATCCCAATCGTGAGTTAATCGTTCACATCCCGGTGTCGATGGACAACGGCAAGCTCGAAGTTTTCACCGGCTTTCGCGTGCAGCACTCCATCGCCCGTGGCCCAGCGAAAGGTGGCGTGCGCTATTCGCCGGACGTCACTCTCGACGAAGTCCGCGCGCTCGCCAGTTGGATGACCTGGAAGTGCGCCGTCGTGAATATTCCGTTTGGCGGTGCGAAAGGTGGAATCATTTGCGATCCGCACAAAATGTCGCCCGGTGAATTGGAGCGTATGACCCGCCGCTATACCGCGGAACTGGTCGAATTTATTGGTCCGGAGAAAGACGTCCCAGCGCCCGACATGAACACCAACGAGCAGGTCATGGCGTGGATGATGGACACCTACTCCATGCACATGCGCCAGACAGTCACGGCTGTCGTGACCGGCAAGCCGATCAATATCGGTGGATCGCGCGGCCGCCGCGAAGCGACTGGTCGCGGCATTATGATCACCTGCGACCAGGCGATCAAGAAGTTTGGCCTGCGTCCCGAAAATACGCGCGTTATCGTTCAAGGATTCGGCAACGTTGGTTCGAACGCTGCGCGCCTCATGCACGAAGCGGGATACAAGATTATCGGCATCATCGAAGTGGATGGATCGATCTACACCAAGAAGGGCATCGATATTGAGGCGCTGTGGAGTTATCGCGAGAAGAACCGCACGCTCGCTGGATTCACTGAAGCTGAGAAGGCCGATCCGACGGAGCTGTTCCAGAGCGAGTGCGAGATCCTGATTCCGGCCGCAACCGAGAATCAGATCACCAGCCGAAATGCCGCCAAAATCCGCTGCAAGATTCTCGCGGAAGGCGCCAACGGCCCCACCACTGCTGCGGCCGACGAAATCCTGGCCGCCAACAAAGTCTTTGTCATTCCAGACATCCTCTGCAACGCCGGTGGCGTCACAACGTCGTATTTTGAGTGGGTGCAGGACCGCCAGGGATATTTCTGGAAGGAGTCGGTGGTGAATGAACAATTGGCAGACATCATGATCAGTTCGTTCAATGACGTGGTCCGTTACGCCGACACTCACAGCGTCAACAATCGCATCGCGGCTTACATGCTAGCCATCGACCGCGTAGCGTACACCGTGCGCCAACGCGGAATTTACGCTTGATGAGTGGGGCGTTTGGCCGCACACGAGTGCTGGATGAAAAACCCGAACCCGCCAAAGAGGGCACAGAGGGACACAGAATAACGCCACAGAGGAGCACCGACTCAAATCTTGCTTTTTTTCCTCTGTGTTCTTCCTCTGTGTAACTCAGTGTCCTTTGTGGTGCAGGTTTTCGTTAGCTTCTACAGGAGGAACTATGCGTAGGTCGTGGATTGTTCTTTTCACAACTGTTTTAGCGATCGTTCTCACAGCCAATTTGTCCGCGCAGTCGAGCATCGGGACCTCGAACTCAAAAGCCCAGACCACTTCAACCGCAAAAGCGAAAACCGCCACTCCTGCGAGCGAAAAGCTGGACATCAACAGCGCCACGAAAGATCAGCTTCAGGCGCTGCCGGGAATTGGCGATGCCTATTCGCAGAAGATCATCGACAACCGCCCGTATCGCACGAAACGCGATCTCGTGACCAAGAAGGTGATTCCGCAGGCAACGTACGAGAAGATCAAGGACATGATCATCGCCCATCAGGCGACAGCGGGTAAGAAGTAGATCCGGCAAATCGGAATGCTATGGGACAGCTTTGGCTGTCCCGTTTTCTTTTGCTGCAACTAGCGAGAGCTACGCTTCCAGTTCCTGCCCAATCTGCTCCCACTCGGCAATGCGTGCATTTAGGTCTGTGCGGTGCAAATCCAGTTCGCGGGTCAGGCGCACGGTCTCATCGGCGCTGACGAAATTCTGCAGTCCTGCCTCGCACTGCGCGATCTGATGTTCCAGTTCTGAAATCTGTTTTTCTAGTTCCGAAGCGCGCTCTTGCATCTGTTTGCGCTTGATCGGATTCAGGCGCTTGCCCGTCTTGTCGCAGTCGGCGGAGCTTTGCTCCGTTGGACGGGCCGTCCCCGCATTGCCATTGCCCGGTTCCTGCCGATGCGCAGTTGTCGCGGACACCTCCTCCTGCAACTTCTCCGCTCCGCCCTGCTTGCGCCAGAGAAAGTCCTCGTAATTGCCCGGATAAACGTCCACGTGGCCGCCGCCGATTTCGAAGACTCGCGTCGCCAGCTTGTCGATGAAATATCGATCATGCGAAACGAACACTACCGTGCCCGTGTACTTGCTCAACGCTTCCAGCAGGACGTCTTTAGCACGCATGTCGAGGTGATTGGTCGGCTCGTCCAGGAGCAGAAAATTCGCGGGATGCAGCAGCATTCGCAGCAATGCATAGCGATTGCGTTCTCCGCCCGAGAGAACACCTATTCGCTTGAAAACATCATCGCCAGAAAAGAGGAAGCATCCGAGCAGGCTGCGCAACTCGGTTTCGCGTGAAGCGGGCGAAACCCGGCCAAGATCGTCGAGGATGCGCGCTTCCTGATCTAGTTCTTTGTACTGGTCTTGTGCGAAGTAATCGAACTGGACGTTGTAGCCAAGCTTGTACTCGCCTGCACTCAGCGGCTCGATTCCAGCGAGCAGCTTGATCAATGTCGATTTTCCAGCGCCATTTACCCCAACCAGTGCGATGCGATCGCCTTTCTCCACAATGAAGTTCACGTCGCGGAAGACTTCGTGTGTGGACCGGACATTCGTGTCCGGCTGGCCCACCTCGGCTCCCTGTCGGACAAGAATGTCCGACCCACCCCGTCTCTGGTTATACGATTTCGCGACTCCGCTGAATTCCGCCACAATCCTGCCGCTCGGCTTGGGCTGCGGAAAGGAGAAATGAATTGTCTTTTCTTCTTCCGGGAGTTCGATGCGCTCGATCTTCTCCAGTTCTTTGATCCTGCTTTGCACCTGCTTTGCCTTCGTCGCCTGGTAACGAAAGCGGTTGATAAAAACTTCCAACTGCTCAATGCGCTCCCGCTGATTCTTGTACGCGGCCTCGAGCTGCTCCTGACGCTGTGTCTTCTGCCACAGATACTTTTCGTAATTGCCGGCATACGTCCAAATTTTCTTGTTCCATATCTCGACGATGCGGTTGATGGTGATATCGAGAAAGTAGCGGTCGTGCGAGATAAGCACGAACGCAAACGGATAATTGACCAAGTACTCTTCCAGCCAGTTTCGTGACTCGAGATCCAGATGGTTGGTCGGTTCGTCGAGCAACAACAGGTTCGGTTTTTGAAGAAGCAGTTTGGCGAGCGCGATGCGCATCTGCCATCCGCCGGAAAACTCCTCCGTTTGCCGGTGCCAATCTTCTGGACGAAATCCCAGGCCGGCGAGTACCGTGCCAACCTGCGCCTCGATCGCGTAGCCGTCGTGCACACGAAATTCGTGCTCGATCGTGTGATACCGCTCCGCAATGTTGTTGTACTCCGTCGAGGTATGGTCCACCTCGGACATGCGATTCATGAGTTGCTCGAGCTCACGCTCCATGTCGCGCAGGTGCTCGAACACCGACGCGCACTCTGCAAACACGGTGCGACCCGAGAGGCTCAAGCCATCCTGCGGCAGGTAGCCAAAGGTGAGCCCTTTTGCAACACTCACGTTGCCGTAATCGAGCGACTCCAGTCCGCCCAGAACCTTCAGCAGCGTGGATTTTCCAGTCCCGTTCGCGCCCACAAGCCCCAACCGGTCGCGCGGCGTGATCAGCAGATCAGCACCCTCGAACAGCAGTTTGTGCCCGTAGCGTTTTCCGGCAGAGTTGAGCTGGATCATGAAAACAGTTGTTGGCTATTGGCTGTTGGTCGTTGGCCAAAAGCAAACCTTGCCCGATCGAGCAGATGGGGCATGCCTGCTTCTATCTTCTCATGCAGGCACGTAGGGACAACCGCCCTCGGCTGTCCGGGCGAGCGAAGCTCGCAGTCCGATTCTATGCAGCATGCTTATCCTAGCTAAGCATTAGCGGGCCCTAAAACAGAGCCTTGTCCGCTCATCGCTCACCGCTTGGACACCCGAGGCGGCTGTCTCTACGCGCTTCTTCGCTCTTCCAGCGTGCGCATGGTGTGCAGGACGGAAGCTATTACGTTCGCGTCCCCCATGCTGGTGTTGATCATGATGTGATAAAGCGATCGAGTCGGCCAGTCGGCGCCGAAGTAGTGCTTGATGAATTCAATGCGGTCGCGGTCGATGGTGTCGACCAGTTCTTCGGCTTCGCGCAGGCGCTTTCCCAACTGCTGGACTCTGCGCAGCTTTTCAGAGCGCGGGGCGTACATGAACACGTGAAAAGCGTCGCGGCGTTCGCGCAGGTGATAGGGCGCGCCTCTACCGACGATTACACAATTCCCCCGGTCGGCGATTTCGCGCATGACCTGCTCGCCGATTTCGACCATCTGGTCTGCACCGAATGATCTTTCCAGATCCAGGTCCGTGCTGCGCTCGTAACTGCCGCGCCAGAAGACTTTCACCAGCCGCTGGAAACGGCTATCCATGCGTTCATCACATCTGGAAACGGCCGCAGTGTCGACTTTTGCGACTCGAGCGATCTCTTCCGTGAGCTCGCGGTCCCAAAGTTTCCATCCCAACTTGGAAGCCAACTGCTTTGCGATTTCACCCGCGCCGCAGCCGTACTCGCGCTCGATGGTGATTACCCGAAACATGGCGCCGTGTACTTTACCGTATCCAGACCTTGGGTTCAACCGACATGCCGGGCCGCAAGACGTGCTGCCGGGTTTCTCCCGCGTCAAAGGTGATCTTTGCTGGAATTCTCTGTACCACTTTGACGAAGTTTCCGGTGGCATTCTCGGGCGGCAACAGGCTTGTCACCGCGCCGCTGGCGCCGGCGATACTTTGCAAGTGGCCTTTGTAATCCTGCCCCGTCGTGTCCACATGAATCGTGACCGGCTGGCCGACGCGCATGTCGCGCAACTGCGTCTCCTTGAAGTTGGCAGTGACCCAGATGTCGTCAAGATTGATGATTCGCATCAGTTCCTGACCCGGCTGCACATTCTGGCCAACTTCAACGGTGCGGCTCGTGACCACGCCATTCACCGGCGCCACAATGGTGGCGTATTGCAGGTTCAGTTGCGCTTGATCGAGAGCCGCCTTTTTAGCTTCTACCTGGGCTTCCGCAGATTGGGCTCGTGACCGGATGGCCTTCACTTGCTGCGGCCCTGTTCCGGCGGCACGTTGGTTCGCCTGGGCTTGCGTGACTCTGCTCTGTGCTGCCCTGATCTGCTGCTGTGCGGCTGATGCTGCTGCACGAGCCGCGTCTACGGCTGCGGTTCCAGCCTGCGCCGCCGCATAGGCTTGATCGTACTGCTGCTGTGAAATCTCCTGCTTCGAAACTAGCTGCTTGTAGCGCGCAAGGTCATTCTGCGCTTTCACGTTGTTGGCTTCTGCTTGTGCCATCTGAGCATTCGCTGCGTCGTATTGTTGACGGGCGGCAGCCAGCGACGCCTCTGCGGTGGTAACTTCGGCGTTTGCCGCTGCCAGTTGGCTAGTCGTACTGGTGGAGGTGATCGGCACGTTCACTCCCGCCGCCTGCGCCTCGGCTACCGCGTTGTCGTAATCCGCTTTCGCCCGCGCTACCACGACTTCGTAATCCCGGGGGTCAATCTGCACCAGTGGCTGCCCCGCCTGGACATACTGATTGTCATCGACCATTAATTTCTGGACGTGCCCTCCCACACGCGCGCTCACCGGGTTCAGGTGTCCATCAATCTGCGCGTCATCGGTCGATTCATAGCTGTTGAAGTAGCGCCAGAGAAAGAAGCCGGCAACCAGGAGCACAACCAAACCAACGATAATGAACATCCGCAAACGCGGATTCCGTGATCGGAATTCCTTCCACTTCAAATCACGGTCGGATAGCGCGGGGCTGCGGTGCTCGTCAACTTCCGCTGCATGATTTTGTGTTTGAGTTTCGTCTGCCATGAATTACTTGCCTTCCAGGTACAATCTCACGCCCTGCTCTGCAAACCCGATCGCCCGCGCCAAAGAGACCTTAGCCACATTATGCGCATAGAGACTCGCAATGTAGTTTTCATTTGCGGCGGCCACTGTCTCTTGGGCCTGCACGACTTCCAGATTGTCGGCCACGCCCGCCGTGAAGCGATCGCGGGCCTGTTCCAGCGTCTGGTTCGCCAAATCGAGGGAACTTTTTGCGACCCGCACCTGATCGGACGCCGCATTCAAGTCGAGTAGCGCAGTACGAATTTCATAATCGATCTGCGTCCGCAGGTTCTCCAGTTGCTGACGGCTTTGGCGTAACGCAGCTTCAGCCTGCAGTGCATCGGCACGGGACCGGCCACCGGCGAAGATGGGGATTTGAAGAGTCATTCCCGCGAGAAAGACGCCATGCGAATTACCGATGTTCACGCCCGCAGCACCGTAATTTCCACTGACGTCGAGCGTGGGCAGGTGTTCCGCCGTGGCCGCGCTTCGGAGCCGTTCTGCGCTGAGAACCTGCTGCACGGCCGACAGGTAGTCCGGCCGATCCCGATATGCACGACGTAACGCTTCATCCAAACCAAGGGGCGCCAGCGGCTCATAGGGGGCTTTGTCCGTGAGATTGAACTCCTGCCCCGGAGGTAATCCAATTGTGCGCGCCACTTGCAGCTTTTGTTTCGCGTAATTATTGCGAGCGACGATGAGTTCCTGCTGCCGGGCTTGATATTCCACCTGCGCGCGCAAAGCATCAATCGCCGGCGTCACTCCTGCTGCTTGCTGATCTTTCGCCTTGTTGAATAGTGCTTGCGCCGTTTCGAGTTGTGCTTGCGCAGCATCGACTCGCGCGCTGGCAGCAATCGCAAGCAAATACACGTTGCCGGTCGCCAACACAACGAGTTCTCGCGCATTCTTGTAATCATGCTGCACAGCCGATTCCCGCGCCTGGGCTGCTCGTTCGCGCTGGATTGCATGCCAGTCGAAAACCGGTGCAGTCAAATAGGCCCGCGCGTCGAATGTTCCAATCGGTCCCACCACTGGCGACACGCCCGGAAAATTGAAGCGGAAGCCGAGTGCCGCGAGGTCAATCTGCGTCGCCGATTGTGTTGCTGACGCACTGATGTTGGGAAGCAGATGACTCAACTCTTGCCATCTCTGGCCTTTGGCCGCGAGCAGGTTGTCGCTTCCGATCAACAGTCCGAGGTTATTTCGCAACGCGCGGTCAATTGCCTCTTTGAATGAGATCGGCAGCACCTCTCCCGTGGCCTGGCCTTCGGGAACGCTTCCGGAGTACACGCTTTGAGACCCAGAACTGAGAGTTGCAGCTCCACTTGGACCATACGTCGGGCTCTCTGATTCGCCAGACTGCTGCGCGGCGCACACGGCGGTCATCATTACGATGGCTAGTGCAATGGTTCGCCAACCAGCATAGGAACTCGAAGGAGCCGGCATCGACTGCTCACAGATTGTTTTTTGCATCTTTCGCGAAATCATCGTGCTTGGATCTTGCCGGCTGCCCTGCGCTTCGTCCTTGCGATAGGGTCGGAATCATCGCATCCCGGCGAGCTTTGTAGAAGCTCTATTCTATTCGCATTAAGGGCATATAGATGCAAATCGAGGCAGCGCGGCTTCGATCCAGAGCACTTCTGGTAGAGATTTACTCAGCCCGGAAGGGCGAGTCACGGCGGGAAATGTTGACTGCGTAGAAGGTTTGGCGCCCCCAGATGCGGGCCTGGTGCGCATCCGCAAAGAGAACGTCCACGACTGGGCGGGTTTCGCTCTGCGCGGTGCGGTCCACAAAGCGACCCACATAGCGCTTGCCTCCGCGGCGCGTGGTCAGCACAATCGTGTCATTGAGATTGGCGTGCAGCTTCCGCTCCGCTAGTGGAGAGAGCGCCACATTCAGCACCTTCTCTGCAGGAAGCGTGTGCTTCGGTACGGCGTACGCAGTGCGGGCAGGGGAATTATTGGAGAACACCGGATCCGGCCCGAAGTCAGGAGTCAATGCGTAAGCGGTCACCTGCACGCGAGCCTTGGTGGCTTCAAGGAACACCAGCTTGCGATTGGCATCTGCCAACTGCACGCGCGTCTGTTCCAGTTCCCCTTGGGTGCGCTGCAACTGAGCCGTGAGCTCCTGCACCCGTTGTACGTTTCTGTGGCTTTCGAAACTACGCAGGGTAATGCTTCCAGCGAGAACGAAAGTAACTAAAAGCGCCATTGCGAAGTGTCGTTTTGTCATAAGGCACCTCCGTCAATGGAGGGTTAGAAGTGCTTGCAGGTTGCCATTCGGGAGGGGTTGCCCAGAGCGGTCGTAATAAACACCAAAACTGCTGGAAACACCTTTGCTGACAAGGAGTTCGCCGGACGGGATGTTCCCGCCGTTACGGGAAATTCTGGCGAAAATTACTGATTATTTCGGTAAGTCATCGGGGCGGTAACGCTGCAGAATGTTGCGCAATTTGGGTGGGCAACGCCTTGGAGCGAGTAATGGTTACTGGTAATGAGCGTCCCGGATCCGCTTACAAGTTGCGCCCGTGAGAACGAACAGAATTTGTTAGAAACGAGCCACTAGTCACTAATCACTAGCCACTTCTTTCGGCAGGAACACCACGAAGCATGTGCCGTGACGCGTGCCGGTTCGGCTTCTTACCCGAATCCAGCCACCATGTTTTGCCACGATGCCCTGGCTCACCCACAAACCCACACCGGTACCTTTGGATCCCTTTGTGGTGTAGAACGCCTGGAACAGATTCGACACAGTTTGCGGAGTCATACCGGCGCCATCGTCAGCAACGGTCACTTTGAGCCCGGCTCTCTGTTGTCGCAAATCCACGGCATCGTGTACTCGAAGGCAAATGCGCGTGCCGGTTTTTTCCAGCGCGTCAATGGCATTCGCTATCAAATTGGAAAATACTTGCCGCAATTCTCCCGAGACTCCCCGCAACATCCCCGCAGACCGGAATCTAGTTTCGACCTTCGCGCCAACCGCCTGGAGTTGTCTCTGATACAGCATAAGGATGGTCTCTAGCAGACCCACAACACTGATTTGCGTTGGCGAAGTATCGCGATCTCGATACAGCCCCAGGGTTGCGCGCGTGATCTGGCCCACGCGCCGCAGTTCTTCATCGGCAACCTTCAGATACCCTCGCGCGGTTTCATCCAGAGTCTGATTCTTGCCCAAGAGATAAACAATGTTGGTGACCGTCTCAAGCGGGTTGTTGATCTCGTGCGCGATGGTTGCTGCCATTCGTCCTGCAATCACGAACCGCTCGGAATTCCGCAGTGCCTCTTCCGCCTGCTTGGTTTGCGTGATGTCGCGCGCAATGGTTGAGGCGGCAATCACATTTCCGCTTGCATCGCATACCGGAGAAATCGTCAGCGAGACGTTCAGGATGCGGCCGTCTTTGGTTTTGCGAGTGGTCTCGAAATGCTGCAGGCGCTCTCCGCCCTGGAGCTTTTCGAGAATTTCTTTCACCTCATTTGGCCGATTCGGCGGCAGTAGTATCGACACGTTTTGCCCGATGATTTCGTCCGGGCGATAGCCATACATTGCCTCCGCAGCTTTGTTCCACGTCAGGATTATGCCGTTGGTCGTCTTGCTGAAGATCGCGTCGTCCGAATCCTCTACGATGGCGGTAAGAAGCGTCGGCAGCGGAATCGCTTCTGGCTTGGTTCGTTCTGAAAGCACTGTCGAGGACTTGGAATGCAGCAAGTCGTTCACGATTGTCAGCAGGTCCTCAGGCCCTTCTGTCTTGCTGAGGAAAGCGTCGGCGCCATCGAGTTCGGGATCGCTCGTGGTTCCCGATAGCAGAACGATCGGGATCTCCGGCTTCAGGCGCTTCATTTCTTTGGCCATTTCCGCGCCGGTTTTTCGTCCCAGCAGATGGTCCGTGATTACCAGATCGACCGCATTGCTGCGGAACAATTGCATCGCTTCTTCAACGTTGGTTGCGCTTAGCACGGAGTGGCCCGCGTGCTCCAGGATCAACTTGCGGAAGTACAAGCCCGATTTTTCGTCATCGACCGCGAGTATCAGCGACACGAACACACCTCCGCGCAGGCTTCGATGCGGGTGCTCTGCTTTGGGATGCTGGGCGTTCTCAGCGAACGGTTATGCATCATCAACCAAACTTACGTTAGAAATGGGGGGCCAGGGTCTTCCAACTAATATGCGCAATGGCGATCAGACTGCGCAAATTGATTCAGGTTCAACTCAGCCAACAGTCGAGCCAAAAGAAGTCGCGCAAACCGTATATTACAGTCACCGGGAGCCCTCAACTAGGTTTTGCGATTCGCTGTCAATCGAAACTGGAGTGGAGCGCTGAAGGGGAGCGCAAACAAGACAGTGAATTTGCTTAAGAGTGCCTTCTGCTTCCTCATCGATTTCAGTCGTGCCAACTCGCGTGAGCAATCAACGAACGAAGGGTGGCTGTGAATTCAGCAAAATCGGAGAGTGTTAAGTTTTCCCGTTAAAAGCTGCGGGTACCGATAGCGATCGCGACCTGTCGCCGAAAACTCGTTGGCTGATATACTGATTGTGCCCAGTCCCTCACAGAAGTTCGCGTGAAGGCATGAAGCAGCACTCTTCGCTGGAACACCCCGCGAAAGCCTGGCTTCAATTTCTATCGACAATTCAGGGCGCGTAGCTCAATTGGCAGAGCAACTGACTCTTAATCAGTAGGTTGAAGGTTCGATTCCTTCCGCGCTCACCATACTTTCAATCACTTACCGCATTCACCTGCCGTTTTTCCCTGCCGTTAGCGCGAGGTCGAACGACTTTGCCATGCGCACCGGTCATGTCGGACAAGGCATCACGACGCTTGAGGCGGTTCTGATCTGCACCGTGAATGACTCTCGGCACGCGACCCAGGTGTACAATTCCTGTGCTGGGGAACTCAACTCATTCGTCAAGGCATCTCTTTCGACGGCGAATGAAGAGGCTCGGGACATCTCTCGGGACATCTCAATGATGTTGGAGGAAGTCCCATGAACCGCACCTTCTTTCTGAATATCTCTTTTTCCCTGGCGCTCTCTCTCTTTCTCGCTTGCGTCCCTCCAACTAGCTTTGCCCAGCGTGGCGGTTTCCATGGTGGAGGCGCCGGCTTCCACGGCGGCGGCTTTGGTCACGGTGGCAGATTTGGCGGATTCAGCAACGGCAGAGGCCTTCGCGGTGGCAGCGGCTTTGGCGGTTTTCACAACGGCTTCGGTGGTTTTCGAGGTAGAGGCTTTGACGGATTCCGCCACGGCCCCTTCTTTGGCGGCTTCGGCTACCCTTGGTACAGTTGGGGCTTTGCGTTCGGCGCGTGGCCGTATTGGAATCCGTGGTTCTGGGGCGCTCCCTATTCTTACTACTATCCGTACGATTACTATCCCGACGATCGCGATTATCAACGACGTTACGAAGATGGTACTGACCGCGATCGTTGCCGTCCCGACTATCGTCACCCAGACAACGGTTGCGCCGACAAATCGCCCTCAGAACCAAATCGTGAAAACACACGGCCGAAGCCTTCGAGTGCTCCCAATGACTATCGGGACCGACATCCTCTAACTAGCGGCAGCGAGGACAACCGGTCGCCGGACGAAAGTCCAGTGATTACGACACCGAAGATCGAAGTGATCTCCTCGACTCCACAAAATTCGCACGAGCTGCGGCCAGCGGTGAAGAACGCGATTCAGCTTCTGCGCGCGATACCTCCGGCCGCTCGCGAGCGCTATCTCAACTCTGATCTTTATGACAGCTTTTCGCCCCAAGAGCGAGAGTTACTGAACCTTGCATCGGAGCCGTTGCAACAGAACTAATAGGAAGTCGAGAAATGCGTCCCTGTTTTCCACAAAAGCTTTCACAGAAATCTTGAGTTTCCGGCAAAAACTGCGTTGACACGTCTGGAACAACTCTTTAATGTTGCTCACGTCGACGGCTGAAAGGGTTGGCTAAATAAAACGGGCCAGTCCGAAGTAAGCTGAGTGATCTGCTCGGCGGGGCAACCCGAAGGGTAACCAAACCCGAAAAAACCGACTGCTTCTGCGAGGAACAGTTGGGGTTTGGAACTGCGAAAGCAGTGATTACATCAAGGGCTGTGACGGTACATGTATCCACGACGTTCGCTCCCTCGCAGGAGCTGGCGACTGGAGCATAACCAATGTCACAGCCTTTCTCTTTTCCCGCCAGCTTTTTAACACGAAATTCCCCTTGCAAACAGCCGTTGATTGGGAATTGTTTCCGATTCGTGTTACCTCGAACTCTCGTACTCTGCCGCGTGGGCGGCGAAGCTCCTGCCCCGGCTGCCAGCAAATCGTTACTGTGAACCTAAATCGAATCTAAATCGCTTTAGGTGATTGAGAAAGAAAACTTCGCCTGGGGTACATGCATCTGAGTTGCCCGATCGATAAGCCGAAACCAGAGCGGCTCGATCGGAGTAACAAAGAGACAATCGCTGGGTTGATGCACAGTCACCGGAGTTGCCCGAACCAGACAATTGGCTCTGGGGCCGAACCCACGGACGGTGTCCGTCTTTGGTGATCCTCAAATATGCCGGGCCGAGCAGCCCGGATCCCCACAAGGAGGTAGCTAATGGAGTCAGAAAGACTATTCAGGATGATAGTGCTGCTGGTTTCGACCTCGTTGTTCTTTGGTCTCGCGCAGCAGTCAAAAGCTCAAACCGTCTGCAGCAACCAAACTGGAACCAATAACGGATTTTTCTATTCGTTCTTTTTGAGTTCCGGATCGGCATGCATGACCATGACCGGTAATTTTGGCGGCGGCAATTACAGCACGACTTGGAGTCTTGGTTCCAGCGGAGATATGGTCGCCGGGAAAGGCTGGAATCCGGGCTCGACAAGCAGAGTTGTCGGCTACAACGCCGGCAACTTTTCTCCGGGTTCAAACGGATATTTAGCCCTGTACGGTTGGTCCACCAACCCGTTGGTCGAGTATTACGTGGTGGACAGTCACGGCCCTTTTACGCCCCCAGGCAACGGAGCCCAGTCCTTGGGAACGGTAAACAGCGATGGTGGCACGTACAACATCTATAAAGTCAGCAAGAGCGGCCCAAACATTCTAGGCAACGGACCTTTCACGCAGTTCTGGAGCGTCCGTACATCCAATCGAAGCCTGGGCAGCAACAATACCATCACTTTCGCCAACCACGTGAACGCGTGGAGAAGCCATGGCATGAGTCTGGGAACAATGAATTATCAGATCATGGCGACCGAAGGATTCGGAAGCAATGGCAGTTCGAACGTAACCACGTGGCAGCAGTAGGGTTTTGAAACGGGGGCCGGGAGCGAACTCCGGCCCCAATTCCTGAGCGCTTCAGATCGTCCAAGCTAAGTGGATTGAACCCGTGCAGACCTTGAGCCGGCCAGATCGTTTATCCGTCAAACGCATACCCAGGAGTTTGATCGGAACAGTACTGCTCGTGGCATTCGCAGTTTTCAGTTCGCAGGCAGAAGCAGCATCTGTCTCCGGGCGAGCCGTTCGAAGGGATGGTTCGAACCCACCCAATCCTTGTCGCGCAACGCTGCGAGCCGAGGTGGACCGGCGTGGCGCACCAGATACCGACCTTGAAAGAGTGCCCGACCCCAAAACCAGCTTTTCAGTTCCGGTGAACCAGATTGGCGAGTTTCATTTCGCTGCTATTCCGGCTAACAAATACGTGTTGAGTGTCGAATGTGCTACGGCGAGTGCCGTTCGTGAAGTGGATGTGCAAGAGAGCGATGACATCCGGATTCATTCTCCCCTGCTACTAGACGACTTAACACTCGGGGTCGTGATCACTCCAAAGCTCGATCCTAACGGTCGGCCATGGAAGCTCACAGTGGACGCGACGATGCCGCGCTTGAGACGAATCGCAGACCATGAGACCACTGCAGCGGAGGGGCGATGGGAACGGCGCGGCATGGTTGCCGGAAACTATCGCTTCGACGTTAGCAGCTCCGACGGTAGGCCGTGGTTACAGAGGTTCTTCAACCTGAGCGCAAACAGCGGGCCTCTACGATTGACTCTGCCATTTATGCAGCTATCGGGTCAGGTACGGCTCAGCACAAAACCCGTGCGGGCCCGGCTGATCTTTCACAACGAGGCAGGCGGCGAGCCAGTAACGCTGATAAGTGACGGCAACGGTTTCTTCCAAGGAGTGGTGCCTGTCACGCCTGGCGTCGACGAAACCAAATGGACCGTCGAGGCGCGTGCTGCGAATCCGCCGATCAGCCGACGCGTTGTGGGTGTTAGCGTGCGGACAATTGGCGAGACTAGCGCATGGCTGGACCTGACGCTACCTCTCTTTGCTGTGCACGGCATCGTGGTCTCCGAGACTGGGAAACGGCAGAACAATGCGGAAGTGACACTCGAAGAGATCAGTAACGGAGCCAAAATCTCGACGGCCACTGACGACAGCGGCGGTTTTGAGCTAGAAGATCTGTCTCCAGGAAAATATGCCGCGACGGCAGAGTCAATTGACGGCGTTTCTGATCCAATGCCGTTTCAGATCGCGGAGGGAACCGAGAGCGAACTCAAACTGGTTCTCAATCCCTCTGAACGTGTCCCGTTCTATGTGATGTCCAGCCACGGTCCGGTGGCGGGTGCTGCGGTGCAGGTGTGGGTTCCTCCGGGCACACCGCACTGGTTCACCCGCACTGATCAGAACGGTCACTTCGAAGTGAAATTGCCGCCGGGGACGGCAGAAGTCGGTCTGACGGTTGCCGCGCAAGGGTACGCCCTTAAGATGGTGCGCTTACAAGTCTCACGTGACAACGACAAAAAGCCCGATGCAAACACAATCGAGTTAGATACCTCGGGAGGGATGTTGGTTCTTAACCTCGAATCTCCTGGCCACGTTTCCGACAGCTCGATAACGCCTTACCTCGTGCACAAAGGAGCCATCGAAGCAGTTGGCACAATTGTCGGCTGGAGCGGTAACCAAACGGATGCTGCTAGCCACGCGCCATCATCTATTGAAGCGATCGAACCCGGAGTTTACGCGCTCTGTTTGGTTGCGGATCCCGCCGAGTTGTCCGCATTCTGGTTTGGAGCGCTTCCGGTGAACCGCTGCCGAACAGGCTCGGTCGAGCAGGGCGAAACGCTGACCTTGTCGCGTCCATAACAACGTCTCGAAGGTCTACGCCCTCGCAGGAGCGGGAGACTGGAGCATAACCAATGTCACAGCGTCTCTTCTTTTCCCGCCAAGTTTTTCACATTGAATGTGAATATCCGTTGCAAATAGATCTGAAGCGAGCGTTGACGCGCGGTTGACCGGTTTGCACTAGACATGGGCAGCAGGTCAGCTCTTTTTTCGGCTGTCTACTCCGTCTATCTCGTCAGGTTTCGGGCGTGCGGCTGTTCAAGCCCAGAAGCTTGAGGCCTTATTCGAACTGCAGCAATACGATTTCTGGATTGGAGCCGAGCCGCAGCGGCGGTCCCCAAGTGCCAGCACCGCTGGACGTGAAAACCTGCATCCTTCCGATTTGGCTCAGCCCGTACACAAACTGCCGGTAAATGCGTTTGGCGATCCAACTCCAGGGAATGAACTGGCCCAAGTGCGTGTGTCCGGAAAGCTGCAAACTTACGCCGGCAGCCTCGGAGATCTCAGGGTGATCAGGAGCATGCGTAAGGAGAATGCTGGCGCGGTCAGGGTCGAGATGCAGGGCGCGCAGCACCGAGGCGAAGACGTTCGGTTCCCACGCAAGGCGATATGGCACACCGGCGATTTGTAATCCGTCAACTTCCACTTTTTCATTGTGCAGCACACGTACGCCCGCCGCCTGCACGGCGTTTAAATATTTGCTGTCGTCACGGAATTGCTCATGGTTTCCGGCGACAAAATAAACGCCGTGCGGAGCTGTCAGTTTGCTTAGCGGCGCTGCAGCCTTCATCGCGTCTATGGCGGTGCCGTCATATAAATCTCCGGCAATGAAGACCGCATGCGGCTCTTCGCGCAGAATTTTCGCAATCATGCGGCGCAGAAAGTTCCCGTTGCGCACGTGACCCAGATGTAGGTCGCTGATGAGCGCGGCCCTGCGTCCGCGCCACGCCACAGGCATATTCGCCAGGCGCACCGTGGCTCGAGTGATGCGGGTCAGGCTCGCGTTTATAACCCCCGAGAGTCCGGCGAGCAAGGCGATTCCAAAGAGGAGTTCGACGAGGCGATGAAAATTTAGAGGAGCTCCGACTGCGCTGGTCACGGCAAAAACTGCCCAGGCGCAAACAGCTGCGACGAAGAGAAAGCTCAGCAACCCTGCCCATACCGCCGCGATGCGATAGTAAAATCGCACGGCCGCGTTGGTGTAATTAAAAGCCAGCAGCGAAGCCGAAATGAACGTTATCGAAAGGAAGCCCAGGCCTACGCTCAACCAGATCGAGCCGGACGCATGTTCCTGAAAAGTCCAGGTCCTGTAGAGCAGCCAGTGAGCCAGAAAAAGAATGCATTGAACAATGACGATGAAGCGAACTAATCGACCGCGATTTCTCACAATGATTAGATTCGCGACGACGTAAATTGCTGCATGATTTCGAACGCAGGTCGGTTTTCACAGCAAACGGCAGCCATGCACTCCCATTTGAAGAACAATCACCGTTTTTGTCGCTCTGAACTTCACCCATCTCGCCTTCTGAGCGGCAACGACCCTGGGTCTTGCGGCTGCGAGAGGGTACGCATCCGCTTAGCGGTTGCTCTCTTCACCATTGCCCAGCGCCGTCTGAGAGACTCAGCAATTCGGTTTCGTGCTTCTTGCGACATCGTTCTACGACCCGAAAGCCGGGCGCGCGAACTGCCGCCTCCGGTATTCTCAAGCACCAGGATTGCTCGATTGAGCTTTGCTAGCGGGGAATCTACGCGAGTTCCCTCTTCTCTGAGGCATGGTGCCGGGAGGGGGAGTTGAACCCCCAAGGTACCAAGTACCGGCGGATTTTGAGTCCGCTGCGTCTGCCAGTTCCGCCATCCCGGCTTGGATAGGTAAGAGGCAATTGTTAGCCTAATTGACTGTTCCCACGTTTGCAATCTCGCCACTCACGAAGAAGTACGCGCAGAAATCGTTCTTCAGAACGAGCAGGCCTAAGGTTTGCATCTTCTGCATCACGGCCAAGGTGTTTTTCTGCCCGGGTGCTCACGTGCGAGCGTAGCCAGCGGCGGTGAGCGTTACAGAACTCACGTCAGCATCAACAAACATTATGGTGAGGATTAGTTCGATTCTTGAGCCCCGGAAAGTGCGATGCAAGGCATCTCCTCGAATCAACCATCCCATTAAAGCTGCATCTAACGTTTGGCGAGGCACATATGGTTACTTTCACTTGTGATATCTGTGGACGCGTGAAGAAACCGGACCAGCAGTGGATTCTTGGCTCCGCGGCCGAGAGTGTAGGCGCGGTCTCGGAAAGGCGCGAGGTAAACATTCTTTCCGCGTGGTCGGACGCGCAGGCTGTGCATCCTCTTGCGGTGCATTTCTGTTCGGAGCGTTGCAAGGACAAGTACTTGAACAAATTATTCAGCTACGGCTCCGCCGCCTGAGCCGCCTTTCTGTGGGCGCCTCACATTCTCGTGGAGTTTTGTCGAACCTGCTTCCACCGGGGGTGCCGGTCCGGTGACACCTTTTGCGAAGCATTGCAATCGTCCGGCTTCCGTTGAGAAAATTCCGCGCGAGCTTCCGCGCAAGAAATGAAACCGAACCTCCCCTGCTAGACGCGGTTGTACTTGAGAATCGCAGAAGGTGCGGCACCCCATAAGAATGGAAATTCGCAGCTTACCTAGTGTATCGACAGTTTTGCTCGTACCGTTTCGTTTGCTACTGCGTAAGGTGAAGCTCTAATAATAGCGATCCGAGTACGCTATGGTCGGAGGAGATTCTCCGCGACACTTCGGGAGCGGGCGCGGCGGTTTCGCTTTTGCAGATTTTTGAAGGCTCCCAGCCCCGATGTCCCGGTTCCCAGTTCCCGCTCCCCAGGGGAGGGCCGCGTTGGATCACTCTATCCGCTATCCCCGGGTTGGTTTGACCCCATCCGTTGAAGCTCTTAAACTTCTCTCAGAGAACCACTCGTCCCAGTCTGGCTGAGGGAGGCCCGCCTGATTTCCAAGCTGCTTTTCCGGCGCATTGCCATAGCCGCCGTCTTGATACCTGTCTGTCCCGCCCTGCTTACGGCACAGGGCACCCCGGTCAGCATCGGTCAGAGCGAAACGCTCTTCACTGTGCTCGCTGCCATTAATAATTGTGGATACGACGCCGAACTCGGCTCCTCGGACGCTCTTCGCCAAACCGTTCGCGACGAAATAGGACGCCAGGTCGAGGCCTCAGATACAGCCAAGGATGCCGCGAGTTCGATCTGTGGCTTTTATCGCGACCATCTCCTCAGCGACGACACGCACACTCTGTCGCAGTATGTTTCGCTCGCGCTTTATCTCGATCCTCCTCCGGCATTTGCTCCCAAGGTGAAAGAAGCCGACCTGCCGCCTGACGCCAGTGCGGTGCTGGGCCTTGTTCCGCTGCTCGCCAAGTTTTATACCCAGGTGGGTGTTCACGACATCTGGCAAGAGCACCAGAAGGAATACGCAGACCTGAGTGAGCGCTATCGCGAAGTTTTGGCGACCATGATTCGGGATACAGAACTCTATCTGCGTTTGCCGTCCGGGAGTTATGGTGGCCGTACGTTCACGATCTTGCTGGAACCGCTCGGCGCTCCGTCTGAAGTGAACGCTCGCAGTTATGGCGACAATTATTATGTGGTAATTTCGCCGGGCGCCAAAGTGGCGTTGAAGACCGACCAAATTCATCACGCTTACCTTCATTATTTGGTTGATCCGTTGGTGGGCCGATATGCCGGCAATCTGGCGAACCTCAGCCCGCTCCTGGACTCGCTGAAACTGGCGCCAATGGATGAAAGTTTCAAGGGTGACGCGGTTCTGTTGACCACCGAATGCGTGATTCGTGCGATTGAGGCGCGCACCTTGGGAGGAAGGAAGGCCTCGGTTGCGGCTCAGGAACGCGCCGTACAGGAATCGATGAGCCAGGGATTCGTTCTGACCCGCTACTTCTACGACAATCTGCAGCAGTTCGAAAAGGAAGATGTCGGATTCCGAAATGCCGTCGGGGTGATGATCGCAAGGATCGATGTGCGCAAAGAGCAGAAGCAAGCGGGACAAATCCAGTTTGCCGCCGCCGCCGATCCGGAACTCTTGCAGTTGGCGCGTCCGAAACCCGGTAAGATTCTCATCAACGCGCAGGAACGGCTTGCTGCTGGTGATCCTGAGGGGGCGGAAAAGCTAGCCAAGGAAGCGCTCTCGGAGAAGGGGGAAGACCCCGGCCGAGCACTTTTTATTCTCGCTCAAATTTCTCTCAATCGAAACATTAAGGGAGCGAAGCAGTATTTTGAGCAGGCCCTGCGCTCGACCACGGATTCGCAAGTGGTTGCGTGGTCGCACATATATCTGGGAAGAATTCTGGATTTGCAGGACGACCAAGAGAATGGTCCTGACCGCGCCGAGGCCATCCGTCATTACCAATCTGCCGTGGAGGCGAGCGCATCGCTTCCCGAAGCCAAAGCCGCAGCGGAGCAGGGAATCCAAAAGGCGTACGAGCCTCCGAAGAGCGCCAAAGGGCAGGCACACGATACCGACAATTCCGATTCCTCCGGCCAGTGAGATCGAGACTATGAGGCAGCACATAAAGTGGATGATGATCTTGCTGGTCGCGACTTCTGTCAGTGCCTTGAACGGGCAGAGTGGTAACGTCGACGAGACGACTGCCCCTACGCCATCCACTACAGCACCTCCGTCCCCGGGAACTGCGCAGCATTCAAAACCGCACTTGCCGATCAAAGCCAAGACGCACGAAGAATATGTGGCGTATCAAGCCGCGATTACCAACAAGCAGGATCCTGAAGCGATGGCGAAGGCGGCGGCGGACTTTGCCGCGAAGTTTCCCGACAGTGATTGTCGAGTCCTGCTCTATCGCGCGAGCATGAAAGGCTATCGGACAGCTGCGGAGCCGGAAAAGATGATGGAGGCGGCGCTGAAGGTCCTGGAACTGGACAACGACGATCCGGAAGCGTTGCTCTCGGTGGCTGAAGTCCAGGAGGAGCACACCACTGCGATGGATTTGGATCGTGATCAACGGATGGAGCAGGCCCTCGCGAATGCGCAACATGCCCTTAGGACCATTGATACCGATCTCATCGTTCCGGTCGGCACTCCCGCAGACCGTGTCGACGTCTATAAGAAATATCTCAAGGCTTCTGCTCTGGGCATCATAGGCACGGTGCAATATAAGGAAGAGAAGTATCCGGACGCGGAAGCATCGTTGCGGCAGGCTATCGAGGCCGATCCAGCGAATATCGACAGCGTTCTTGTGCTGCGTTTGGCGCTGGCGCTTGATCAGCAGAAGAAATATGAGGACGCTTTGGCGCAAGCAAATCGAGCCATCGAGCTCTCGAAGGACGGGACGGAAGTGGCTCGAGTGGCGAAGAATGAGCGTGACCGGCTGACAGCGTTGGTGGCGCAGGGAAGTGCCGCAGGTGGATCGGACGTCGCACCTCCTGCCAATGACAATTCTCCGGCACCTCAGGGAAATTAGGTACGGCAAGCGTGATTACACAATCGTCAGAGCTCTCCTTCCTCGAACAGTCCCTCGGTCATCAGTTTTCCTCGCTGAAATTACTGCAGCAGGCGGTAACCCACAGCTCACAGGCGCGAGAATTGGAGGCGCAGCGTGCCGGTGGTGAACGTGCGGAGGACAACGAGCAACTGGAATTTCTGGGCGATGCGGTGCTGAGCCTGGTCACGACGGAAGAACTGTTCCGTCGATTTCCCCAGTTCAGTGAAGGGCAGCTCTCGAAACTGCGCGCTCACCTGGTCAGCAAGAATCATCTGATTCACATCGCCGAACGCCTGGAGCTGGGGAAATACCTTCGGCTTGGCCGCGGGGAAGAGAAGAGTGGCGGCCGCACGAAAGCGGCGCTCCTGGTAGATGCGCTTGAGGCTGTGCTGGGCGCGGTCTATCTCGATGCGGGACTTGAAATTGTGCGCTCCATCATTCTTAAACAGGTCGTCTGGCCCGAGTTGCAGCATTTCGTGTCGCTCGGGACGGCGGGCAAAGTGACGGATTACAAGTCGGCGTTGCAGGAACGATTGCAGGCCGGTGGGCGTCCCCAGCCGAGCTACGCTCTGGTGAAGGAATCTGGGCCGGAGCACCGCAAGACTTTCACCATCGAAGCGCGGTTGCTGACCGGCTCGAACGGTGAAGTGGAGTACACCGCCAAGGCTGAGGGATCCACCAAGAAAAATGCCGAGCAGGATGCAGCGCGGAAGGTACTCGAATACCTTGATTCGCGCGTCACGGGCGGGGAGCCAGCGTGACCGAGGGCCAACCGCAGCATACGCATTCTTCCTCTTCGTGGAGTGAGGTGATCAAGTCGCTTTCCGGCACCCTCGTAATCGCGATTTTCGTGGTGACCTTCATTGTGCAGGCGTTTCAAATTCCCTCCGAGTCGATGGAGAATACACTTCTGATTGGCGACTATCTGCTTGTCGACAAACTCCACTTCGGTCAGGACGGCCTCTGGGACAAGGTCATTCCTTACCGGCCAGTTCGCCGCGGCGACATCATCGTGTTTCACTATCCCGTCGATCCCAGCGTCCATTTCGTCAAGCGAGTCGTTGGCATTCCAGGCGACAAGCTCCGCCTGATTGACCGTAGGGTCTATGTGAATGGCATACCGCTCAACGAGCCATATGCGCATTACTTTCGTCCGCACGATTCATATCGCGACGAGTTCCCGCGGCTCGACCTGGCTGTAATGCCATCGGTGAGCGGCACCTGGTGGACCCAGATGCAGAAGCTGGTTGTAGACAATCAACTCATCGTTCCTGAAGGGTATTACTTCGTGATGGGCGACAACCGCGATGACAGCCTGGACAGCCGCTACTGGGGATTTGTGCCACGCGAGAATATTGTTGGTCGGCCGCTGCTGATCTACTGGTCGATTCACAATCCTGATCCGCCCGGTGTGCAACTCACTGCCAGTGATAAACTTAACCGGTTCCTGTATGCGCTGAGCCATATCCTGCAGATCACCCGCTGGAACAGGACTTTCCGGCTTGTAAAGTAAATCTCTCCTCCGAGGAAGGCGAGTGAAGAAGAAAGACAAAGATAAGGTTGACGAAGAGAAACCGCGTGAAACTACGGTCGAGTTCCTGGCTTCGCTGGCCGGAGTGCTGGTAACCGGCCTCTTTATTATTACGTTCATCTTCCAGGCGTTCGAAATTCCGTCGTCGTCGATGGAGAACACGCTCCTGATTGGTGACCATGTTTTCGTGAATCGGGAACAGTTTGCCCCGAAGACGAGTTGGATTGAGCCGATTGTCAAGTACACCGACATTCATCGCGGCGACATCGTCGTCTTTCTGTCGATGGACCCGCGCACTCCCGACATGTACATCGTCAAGCGCATTATCGGCGTCCCTGGGGACCATATTCATTTGCGCGATGGGCAGGTGTATCGCAACGGCGAGAAGCTGAGCGAACAAGGATACGTTCAACACCAAGGCGGGACGTCCTACGATCCTTACCGCGACAATTTTCCTGCGGTCCCTCCTGACGAAAACAGCAATGTGATTGACGAGTGGAAGCTGACCATGGGGTCGCACATCGAAAACGGCGACATTGTGGTTCCTCCCGGCAGCTACTTTGGGATGGGGGACAATCGCGACGTCAGCCTCGACAGCCGCTATTGGGGGTTCATCAAGCAAGACCACGTGATTGGACGCCCCATGTTCATTTACTGGTCGTTCACATCTACAGAGGATCAGTACCTGCAAAGGGATTTCGGGCAGAGGATTGCCGCGTTTTTCCACACCGTCCTGCATTTTTTTGACGAGACTCGCTGGAGTAGGACCTTTAAGGTAGTCCGGTGAAACGACTGCTGTCCAAACGCGTGATTGGCGCGTTTTGTCTTCTGCTTCTGGCGCTGTATCTGTTGCGACCAGGAGCAGGATGGATGCGGGCGAGAGTCTCAAATTCCATTTCGCAGGCTGTCGGCCGCGATGTGCAAGTTGGCTACGTCCGCCTGCGCTTTCTTCCCCGGCCTGGCTTCGAGATCGACGACCTGCTGGTCAAAGATGATCCCGCGTTTGGCGCGGAGCCGCTGGTGCGCGCGCCCGATGTAACCGCAGCACTCAGCCTTGGCGCCCTGTTGCGGGGACACATAGAAATTTCTCGTCTGAGCCTGAGCGAACCCAGCCTGAATCTAACCCGCAATTCTGACGGCAAATGGAACCTCGAGGACTTGGTCGACCGCACCTCCCATAGTTCTCTTGCACCAACAGGCTCGGCGCGGGGAAGTGCTGCGCCGGGCTTTCCTTATATCGAGGCCAGCGACGCGCGAGTCAATTTCAAGATCGGCACCGAAAAAACTCACTTCGCACTCACGAATGCTCAACTGGCACTCTGGCAGGATTCCGAGAACACCTGGGGTGCGCGGCTTCAGGCGCGCCCAATCCGCACTGATGCCAACCTCACCGACACGGGCGTTGTGAATGTGAATGGGCGGTGGAGAAGATCGGCGCAGGTCCACGAAACGCCGATTCAAATTTCCTTTCAGTGGAAGCAAGCCCAACTGGGACAGGTCTCGAAGCTCATGTACGGCACAGAAAAGCCTTGGCGCGGCGCCGCACTGCTTTCAGGGACGATTCTCGGCACTCCAGATCAATTGAAAATTTCCGCAGACGCTTCCACTGATGATTTTCGTCGCCAGGATGTTATTGGCGGAGGCAGCCTGCGTCTGGCTGCGCACTGTGCGGCCGAATATGATCCTCCTACTCGAGAGATGATTGATCTCGATTGCTCCGGCCCTGTCGACGGTGGTTACATCCAGGCCAAAGGCAGTGCCTCGGGGATCTTGCTCAACGGGGACCTTTTCACCAAAGCTGACCTGTGGCTGGTGGCGAATCGGGCTCCTGCCGAGTCCGTGATCAATTTGTTTCAGCACGCCAGGCCCGAGTTTCCTGTCGATGTCCAGGTGAATGGGGATGTGAGTTCGACAATTCGGGTCCAACGGACCGATCCGCAGCAGCCGATTTCAGTACAGGGAAGCGGATCGATTGATGATCTCGAAATTGGGCGAGGTGGCGCCGACGCTATCGGATTTGGGGTTGTGCCATTCACGGTGTCCAATGGTGTGGAGAACTCGACCGCTAAAGACAAACACCGTGCGAATGGGAAGAAACGCGCGGCGGCAACTCTGCCGGCGGTCAGTTTGCCTCCTCAGGAACTTCGGGCCGAGTTTGGCCCTGTCAATCTTGCGTCGGGCAAAGCGGGCCCGCTCACAGCGCAAGCCACGCTGACTCGATCTGGGTATAGCGGCTCTCTTCGAGGGGGCGCAGCTATTAACCGCATTCTGGCGACGGCGAGAGCGGTAAGCTTACCGACGCTAGCATTTTCGGGGGACGGTACTGCGGATGTGAGCCTCAGGTTCTCCGGGGAATGGTTTAGTCACGAACGCCCCGAGATCATTGGCAGCGCGCATCTCCATGCAGTGCGGGCTCAGGTTCGAGGAGTGAATACACCGATAAAAATTGCTGCCGCCGATCTCGCGATCGACCAAGGGGCAATAACCGTCCAGAACGTCTCCGCCGAAACCGCCGATTCTACTTGGCATGGCTCGTTACGGGTTCTTCGACCTTGCGCGAGTGCTGACAATTGCGAACTGCAGTTTAAGCTGCATACGGACAAACTGGCGGCCAGCTCGCTGAACAGTCTGCTTAATCCATCGCAACGACCAAAGGCGTGGTATCGGATTCTCTCTTTGGGAAGAGACCAGCCTTCCTATCTCGTCCGGACAAAGGCTAGCGGGAAAATTGTCGTCGATAAGCTGATCTTAGGCAATGCCACCTGCGATCACTTCACGTCCGATCTTTCGTTGGACGCTGGGAAAATCACGCTGTCAGGATTCAAAACCGAATGCCTCGACGGCAAGGCGTCCGGGACGTGGAAGGCGGACTTCGCCGCTAAACCGCCCCAATATTCGGGCGAGGGCAGCTTCGGCGGCTTTTCGCTGTCGACTCTCGCAAACCTTATGCACGATGGTTGGGTCGAGGGCTCCGGTGACGCCAACTATCAGTTCAAGGCGGCTGGTTCAAACTGGCAAGACCTGCTCGACTCCGCGGATCTGACAGCCCAATTCGACGTGAGTGGCGGGATGTTTCCGCACATCGTACTCACTCGCGAGTCGGGGCCCTTACGGGCTGAAAATTTCTCGGGCGCATTGCATCTGAGAGACCGCACCATTTCCTTCCGCGACGCGAAACTTACCACTGCCAGCGAGGTTTATACGGTCAGCGGAACTGCGTCGTTCGGCGGATCTCTGAACCTGAGGGCGGTAACCGAAGCTGCGGGCGGATACGTAATCAGCGGCACGTTCGCCAAGACGCGGGTTTCCGCAATTCCGAATGCCGAGGCCTCTCTAAAACCGTGAAGCTGTCTCTTCTGCGACTCCTGTCATGTGTGCTGTTTGTGGGGCTTTCCGCCTTTGCCGCCAACAATAATACTTCCCCCGAGCTGGCCAGCATCAACCGGAAGATCGCGCGTCTGGAGACAAATGGCCGGGCGGCCCATCCGAGTCCCACTCCTACAGTACTCACCGAAGCTGAAATCAACGCGTATCTAGCGTCTGACGAGGTGCAATTTCCGGCTGGGGTGAACTCCGTGCACCTGACCGGCTCTCAGGGCACGATCAGCGGCACCGCAAAGGTTGACTTCGATCAGGTGCGGGCCGGTATTCATTCTTCCAATCCGCTGCTCAGCATTTTTAGCGGCGTGCACGATGTCAACGCAGAGGCACACGCTTATGGTCGCACCGGCCAGGGATATATTCACATTGATTCGGTTTCACTCGACGGAGTGGAAGTCCCGAATTTCGTATTACAACTCTTCGTGGAGAAGTACATCCAGCCGCGCAATCCAAACATTGGGATTGATTCCCGGTTCAAGTTGCCGGACCGAATCGACAGCGCTGTCGTTGGCCAGCACCAGGTCACGCTCATCCAGAAATAACACCGACGAAAATCCAACCGCAAAAAGCGCAAAGCACGCAAAGGGAAGACCTGAAAATTCCTGTAAGTTGAGTAGTTCGCCTTTGCGATCTTGGCGTACGTTGCGGTTCAAGTTGAACTTCCTTCGTGTGGGCTTTGTGTCATTGTGGTGAATCCGAGAAAGCCAGTACTAACGCTGGACTTGGGCCTGCAGTCCGAGCCCGCATGGTAGTATCAAAACCAAGCCGGAATGACCCTCGAACACGTCTTAATCGTCTACCAAATCATTGCGTTTCTGTTTGCCATCAGCGTGCACGAGTCGGCGCATGCCTGGATGGCGAACCTGCGGGGAGATCCCACGGCGCGCATGCTGGGACGGATCACGCTGAATCCGATCAAGCACATTGATCTGATTGGAACGATCTTGCTGCCGGCCATTGCGGCATTCTCGGGCTGGGGAATTCTTGGCTGGGCGAAGCCGACGCCAGTAAATCCGAACAATTTTAAGAACCCCGTTCTCGATGACGTGTTGACTTCTGTCGTCGGCCCGATCAGCAATTTCGCAGTTGCGTTTGGTGCAGTCACAGCGCTGCTGGCGGTGAAAAATACGTCCATGAGCGGGAGGGTCATCGTCTCCGCGCTCGCGAATGGGATCTTGCCAGGATCGAACTCGCCGCTCGAACCGGTGTGTCTTTTGTTTTTTTCGATGCTTGAAATCAATGTTCTGCTAGCAGTTTTTAACCTGCTTCCGGTGCCGCCGCTCGACGGCAGCCACGTAATAAGGCATTTTTTGCCCGAGGGGATTCAGCGAGCGTATGACGTGGTGGGGATGTTTGGGCTATTGCTCCTGTTCATTTGGGGCGGCAGGGTACTAGGCATACTATTCGTGCCGGCGAGAAACTTTTTCGTTCGGATGCTTGGCGCATGACCCAGCCAAGAAAAAAACGGGTGTTGAGCGGCATGCGCTCGACCGGCAAGCTCCACCTCGGCAACTATGTTGGCGCCCTGGCCAACTGGGTGAAGATGCAGGATGAGCACGAGTGTTACTTCTGCGTCGCGGATTGGCACGCTCTTACCACCGATTACGCCGACACCTCACAGGTCAAGCAGAATTCGATCGATGTCCTGCTCGATTGGCTGGCAGCAGGACTTGATCCTGCGCGTTGTGTGATGTTCATCCAGTCACACGTTCCAGATCATGCTGTGCTGCATCTTCTCTTGTCGATGATTACCCCGCTTGGCTGGCTGGAGCGCGTGCCCACGTACAAAGAACAGCAGGAAAACATTACGGGTAAAGACCTCAGCACCTACGGCTTTCTCGGATATCCGGTGCTGATGACATCGGACATCCTTTTATATAAAGCGGATTTCGTTCCGGTCGGCGAGGACCAGGCTGCGCACGTGGAACTAACCCGCGAGATTGCTCGGCGCTTCAACAATTTCTACGGCAAAAACGCGCCTGTTTTTCCTGAGCCGCAAACCGTGCTCACCCCCGCGCCGAAGTTGCATGGTACCGATGGTCGCAAGATGTCGAAATCCTACGGCAACACCATCATGCTGACTGATCCCGAACCGGTCGTTCGGCAAAAACTCAAGACAATGGTGACCGATCCTGCGCGTGTGCGCCGGACAGATCCGGGCAATCCCGACGTTTGCCCCGTCGGCGATCTGCACAAGATCTTTAGCGATGCGACTACGAATGAAAAAGTGAACGTCGGGTGTCGCAGTGCGGGGATTGGCTGCATCGAGTGCAAGAGTTGGGCCGCCGACGCGCTGGTTAACATTCTGAATCCCATGCAGGAGCGCCGAAAGAAATATGAGGAAAACCCGCGGCTGGCATGGGATATTCTGGAGAATGGTTCCGAACAGGCCCGCAAGAATGCTGGGGCAACGATGGACGAAGTTCGGGACGCGATGGGCATGTCGCTGAAGCTGGACGGCTAGATGCAAGGACTGAATCGAAATGCATAGGTCCTTCGGCGGCTGAAGCCGCCTCAGGATGACAAATGGTTTGTAGTTGTTCGACGGGTGGACAGATCAGCCGCAAAGCGGCGTAAGAATAAAGCCCGGGGCGTAAGCCCCGGGTAGACAGATGGACGACCGAGTCCCGGAGGGACGGCACTACCCACATGGCGCGGGAAGCGCAAATTCGGACAGAAGATCAAAACCACGTCGCAGAAAACGCGACGAGGACGGCTTCCGGTGCCGGTCCGGTCCCGGTTGCGTCCAAGAACGACAGCGACTTTCCCTTCGCCGTCAGCGTCACCGATGTCTACGAAGGCCCGCTCGATCTCCTGCTCGACCTCATCCGCAAGCAGGACATCGACATTTACGACATTCCCATCGCGAAGATCACTGCGCAATATCTGACCTACGTAGAACGCCTCCGAGAACTGGACGTGAATGTTGCGGCCGAGTTCATCTATATGGCCGCCGTCCTGATTCACATCAAGTCGAAGATGTTGCTGCCGCGCGATCCGGCCGTCGCCTCTGAAGCGCAGGAAGACCCGCGCGCGGAACTGGTGAACCGGCTGATCGAGCACGAGAAGTTCAAGTCCGCCGCTCAAATGCTTCTCCAGAAACAGCAAATCGAAGACGCGGTGCGTACGAACCCCGCAATCCGTGAGTTCATGCAGTCTGAAGGCGCCGAACCGGAGATCGCCGCCGACGTCATTGACCTGGTGAAGACGTTCCAGCAGGTGCTCGAGCGCGTACGCACGCGGCCGATGATCGAGGTCAACGAGGAGACGGTCACCGTCGCCCAGATGATCACGTATCTACGGCGCCGGCTCACGCTTGAAGATCGCCCAATCCGTCTGAAGCAGATGCTTTCTGGCGTGCAGTCGCGGCAGGCACTGGTGTGCATGTTCCTGGCGCTTTTGGAACTCGTGCGCCTACAGGCAATCCAACTTCGGCAGGAGCGACTGTTCGGCGAAATCCTGATTCGCAAACATTCGCACTTCGAAGAAGTGATGAAGAACCAGGAAGCGGTAAGAGACGATTGGAGATGAAACGGAGCTTGGAGAATTGAATCATTTAGTCATTGAATCATTGAATACAACAGGCGCATACGCCCGGAACAATGATTCAACGATCCGATGATTTAATGACTCAATGGTCCTCAACATGAGCCTCAAGCCACAACTCGAAGCCATCATTTACGCGGCCGAAACGCCAATCACCGTGGACCAGATGGCCCAATTGGTGAAGGATTCATCCGGCATCGCCGATGCAACCGAACTCCGCTCGGAAGTTTTACGAGCGTTGACCGAACTTAAGGTGGAATACTCCACCGACGTGCACGGTATCGAAATTCGCGAAGTTGCCGGCGGATACCGCATGTCCACCAAGCCCGAGCAGCACGACCTAGTGCGCTCGTTCGCGAAGAGCCTGAAGCCGCCGATCCGCCTTTCATTGCCTGCGTTGGAGACATTGGCTGTCATCGCTTATAAGCAACCGGTCACCGTACCTGAAATCAGCCAAATCCGCGGTGTGGATTCCAGCGGTGTAATCGCAACGCTGCTGGAACGCAAGCTGATCACTACTTCAGGCCGCAAAGAGGTAGTTGGCCGCCCCATCCTCTATAAGACCACGAAAGAATTCCTGCTCCGCTTCGGATTGAAAGACGTCAACGAACTTCCCAGCATGGAAGAGTTCGAGAAATTGGTCGCGGAGTCATTCCAAAGCGATCTGTTGCCGGCGGAAAACACTGCGGCCGCTACCGCCGAATTCATGCCAAACTCAACGGAACAAGCTGATACGCAACAAAACAGCACCGACGCGGCCGAAAATCCCGCAGAAGCTAGCCAGGCGGAAGCCGAAAAAAGCGCGTGAGTCTCATTTTCGCGTCAATCAGCGACCACAGTCGCAGTCTCCCCGCAATCGTGAAGGCAATTTGGACGAAGTTCCTGATACTCTTTCGTTAGCATGTCAGCCGAACGCCTGCAAAAAATCATTGCCGCCGCCGGCATCGCCTCGCGACGCAAAGCCGAGGAGATGATCACCTCGGGTCTAGTTGAGGTGAACGGACGGACCATCACCGAGCTCGGTACAAAGGCTGATCCCGAGAACGACCACATCCGAGTCAATGGCAAGTTGCTGCGCGGCGCAGAGCAGCACACCTATCTGTTGATGAACAAGCCCAAGGGATATGTGACGACGGTGAGCGATCCCCAGGGGCGGCCGACCGTGATGAACCTTCTGCGTGGGATTCATGCGCGTGTCTATCCCGTGGGCCGCCTCGACTATGGCAGCGAAGGCTTGTTGCTCCTCACCAATGATGGCGAACTGGCGCACGCACTGATGAAAGCTGCCTCGCACGTAGAAAAAGTCTACCTCGTGAAAATTGCCGGGATGCCGAGTGAAGCTGGACTGCAGAAGCTGCGCCGTGGACTAATGATTCCGGAGTCACGCGTTGGATTGGGATCGAGCGAGGCACAAACGAACGCTGCTTCGGGCGGTCCGACCAAACCTGGTTCACGGCGGGCTCGCCTATCGGAACGCCAGGGAGTCCGCACTGGCCCTGCCAAGATCCGCGTGATCAAGGAGTCCGAGAACCCGTGGTACGAGGTCACCCTGATCGAAGGCAAAAATCGCCAGCTCAGAAAGATGTTCGAAGAGATAGGACACCACGTCGAGAAGATCAAGCGGGTCCGCTACGGCCCCTTAACTCTCGACGTTCCTCCCGGCGAATTCCGACGATTGAATCTCGACGAAGTGCGCAAGCTGAAGACCAGCGTCAGAAGCTCAAAATCGTAAGCGCCCGAATAGTGCTGGCTTTTCAGAACGAGTTTGCCATGTGCAACGCGGTGTCCTCGATCATTAGACCGTTTTCATGCTGCCAACAAAAGCCGCACTTCTATGGCTCGCTACAAAAATCCTTCTAATCTGTAAATCTCAAACAGCACAAGCTGTACAGAAATGTTGCTGCGGCCGTTTGACGCTCCAGAACACGGTTGCTATCATCGAACTGCGGGGTGGAGCAGTCTGGTAGCTCGTTGGGCTCATAACCCATCGAGCAAATTTCTAAGCCGTTGATTCCGTTGACCCTCTCTTCGGATCCACCTTGTAACCCATTGAAAATGTTAGAGCGGTAGTTTGCGCGTTTTGTTCCCATTTTGTTCACTCAATTGTTCACAGTCCTGTTCACAAAAAGTGATTTGAAGGAGAGAGGCGATGACGGCGAATGACGATGTTGTTAGACAAATCATTGAGGCGGATGATTCCCGATGTTGGCACTACGTGACAGGCTCGAAATCACCGCGTGGGTTCACGCTCGGCGGATTTCTAGCATATCTAGCTAGCGAGGATCACCCCAGACGGCTTCCACTCGTGGCAGATGCGTGGGACATAGATTTCAACACGCACACGGTCTACCTGCTTGAGGTAGGTCCAAAAGGAATCGACTGCCTAAGGCAGAAGCGGTTAGAAAACCTGTTCTGGTTGCTCGATTCCGCGGACTTCCGGCTTTCGCTCGTTGTCTATGACGAGAATCGGAAAACTACACTGAACGTTCCGTTCGAGAAAATAGCCCTCTGGGCTGAACATGGGGCGAAAGGAGTACCCTGGTCGTCTCGTCAATGCACTGTACAGTAGAACCACACTCCGTTCTGGCATACTACCCAGAATGAAAGCCAGGGTGTTTCTTAGCTGCGGTCAACGACCGGAGGAACAAGAAGTTGCTCGAAGACTGGGCAAGCTCCTTGAAACTCGTGGTTTTGACGTCTACATCGCCGTGGATGTTCAGACTATCCTGGATATCAATCGCGGAATCATTCGAGAGTTGAAGAACAGCGACTGCTATTTGTTCGTTAATTTTCGCCGTGAGATGCTCCCCTGCGGGAAGTATCGAGGATCATTGTTCTCGAATCAGGAGTTGGCGATCGCATATTCGCTCGGCTTTGACCAAATACTGGTCGTTAATCAAGACGGCATCCTGTCTGAAGGACTACTCAAGTACATGGGAATCAACACCGAAACATTTCTTGACGTTAGCGATTGCTGCGCGACGGTCGAGCGAGTTCTCGATCGCGCGAAATGGATGACCGACTACTCCCGACGCTTACGAGCAGACGGGCTTCGCTTTGAGGACAGAGTTATTCGGTATGGAAATCTAGTGGGGCAATTCTTGTACATGGATGTGTGGAATCAACGTCCCGATATTGCTGCCTTGGAGGCTACTGCTAGACTCTCCCAGCTTGGGCCTTCTGGAGGGCCATTGACTCCGTGCCCGATCAGAAGCCCATTAAAGACCACAGCAAGACCAGGTTTTTCCCACACGATCTTTCCCAAGTCGTGGGAAGCCTTCGACATGCTTTGTGTCGGCACCTATAGCAAGCCGGGCAGCCTGATTCTGTCGGTTCCTCCCGCCAGCGGAGCGATGGTTGAGCTTGTGGCAATGCCTGAAGAGAGACAGGTACTTCTGAACACGGCGCTTGATCTCGATCAAGCGCCCTTGCTGCCGATCACGAGAGGGATCTGGGATCTTCGATATGAGTTCTATGCGATCGATTTTCCCGTTCTTACGGTCGATGTCGAACTGGATGTCTCCGACTGGAACAAACCGAAAGCGAGAATTATCAAGCAAGAGATCCCATAGACCGTCGCAAAGTACGGCTCCTCGGCTCTATTGGAAGTGCGAATCTGCGGAACGCAGGAAGTGAATTTTGTTCACATTTTGTTCACAAATTGTATTTGGGTCGCGAGAGAATCACGCTAAACCTGTGATAGCATTACATCGCGGGGTGGAGCAGTCTGGTAGCTCGTTGGGCTCATAACCCAAAGGTCGGTGGTTCAAATCCACCCCCCGCAACCAAAAGATTCAGCAGGTTACGAGGAATCGCCCCAAACGGCGAGGGAACAATAGGGAACATTAAGAGGCTGCTGACGAGCGGCCCTTTTCATTTTTCCTTGGAATTGACGGAAAGAGAACCATGCGAACGATCTTGCTGTTCGCAGTTCGCTTAGTTTCCAACATCGCCGATCCGTACACGTTCATAGTGGTCTGAATGTTGGCGTGGCGCATTAGCTCCTGCTGCACCTTCATGGGCGCGCCTGTTTCATCAAGCAACGTCCTGTAGGTGTGGCGAAAGGTGTGCCAGCCAATTTTCCCGAGTCCGAGCTTTTCTGCCGCGGGCCGTATGTAGTTTTTGCAGATTTCACTAGCGTGATACGGCTTGTGGGTTGCTGGATTCGCGAATAACCAGCCCTCAGCACTTGCGGGGCAGTCTTTTTGCCAGTGCCGCAATACGTCTGCAATTGCAGGATCAAGTGGAACATCGTCTTCGGAATATTCGCTTTTGACGCGATCCACATGACCCTGAACCACTCCTCTTTCGACTCGAAGAACAAGCGATTCAAAATCAACATCGCGCCATTGCAGGCCGAGAATTTCGCTAATTCTGAGGCCTAGGCATTGAGCGATTACCACCATCGTGCGATAAGGTTCCGGAATTAGCGGTAAGAGCAAATGATATTGCCTCACCGTCAATACCTTCGGCTTTCGCATTCTTCTGGAGACACCTTTCACTTCGACCAACTGCATGGGGTTTCGTTGAATGGACATCATGCGCCATTTCATTGCGTACTCGTACAAGCGGTGCATGAGGCCCTTAATGTGTGCTTTGGTTTTCGGTGCGTTCGGTAATGCTCGAAGCCACTTCTCCACCCAGAATGGGTTCTGGCCCAGAGTAACGAGGTCATAATCGCCCCATTTTGGCTTGATGAACCCGTTCAAATAGGAGGTGTAGCTTTTGGTAGTCGAGTAGCGTTCAGGCATTGCTTCAAGGATGTACCTGTCAACGAGTGTTGCTATGGTGGAGACACTTGCAGGTTTGTAGTCGCTGTTGAGGGTTAAACGAAGCGCCTCGGCAGCCTTCTGAGCCTTGGCCTTCGTGGGGTATTCATCAACTGTTCCGATGATGATGCTGCGATGTGCTTGAGCGCCGCCCTGCCGCGACTCGCGATATCGCAATACCCACACGTCTGAACCTCTGTTTCTTTTCTTCCGGTGTAAAGAACCGGCTTGATACCGTTTCCGCTTCAAAGGAAATCTCCTTGTCTGCGGGACGGATGGCAGCATGATTGTACCCGAATGTCCTGCGGATGAAGCGACGTTTGCGAGTTCGATTGTGGGCGATACTTCGTTTTTCTTCTTGCGTTTCGTAGCGGCGGGTTGGACGGGAACGGCGAAGGGTCGGTCACGGGTGAGCGGAGCGAACCGCGTCAGCGGACTTGTCCCTTGACGGAGCCTTCGCGGTTCCGGTTTGCTGCCCGGAGAAACGAAAGAAGAATTTACCTGCGGTTTGTTCGGGCTGGCGTCATGCGGATTGTTGGGAGTGGCAGTTTCATTGGGCGGTCTCATGGCGTGGTCTCGGCGGATGTGGTTTGTGTTCTTGCTGACTGCTGGCAGAAGGATGTGGCTCTATGGCTGAGGGCTGAGAAGTCGTTGGAATATTTGAAGACGGGCTTGACCCCGTTGAGCTAATCCAGCGATGCCAGATAATTCCCAGACTGAATCCGAGCATCAGTGCTGACGCGCATAGCATCAGAACCGACCATCTATATTCCCTGAGGAACGTCTTGGTTAATGCTTGCGCCGCTTCTCTTGCCGCTTCTGTTGTATCGTCGATCATTTCCCGCATATCGGCGAAAGCGTCGCTAAATCGTTTTGAGGTGTTCCTCCAATCATTGAGTAGCTGCCGTGAGGAACGGTCAAATTCAGTTGCGGTTTGTGCGGTGGTCTTGCCGATGATAGCGAGTGCTTGAGCAGTTTCAGGTAGGCCGCTTTGCGCGAACTGCTGGCGCAGACTTTCAGCGAGTATGGCAGCGACGGCTGCCGGGTTCATGCCTTCCGCTATTTCTTGGGGCATAGTAGCCAAGCGCTTTTCGACTTCACGATGGAACCTGATCGTGTCCTGGCGGGCTGCATTCGTTGAGCTGATTGCGTGTTCTAAGGCTGCCATCAGTTTTTCGCGCTCTTGAGCAATTGCAACCGGGGCTTGCCTCGTAATCAGCGCCAGAAATCCCATCGCGCGTGCAATTCGCAGTAGCTCGTCCTCGGCGGGCAGGCGGCGAAGATGCGCCATGTCGCGATACCACAATGGGCGCTGTTCCGCTGGCAGTAGTTCCGCGATCTCGTCTATGAAATCCGCTTCTTTGAAGGTCCGGTCTGCGATTTTGCCTTCGTCGTTCATGGCAAGAGCAGATGTTTCGCTTTCTCAATTTCCTCGAACAGTCGCCTGCGGTAGCTCTGAGCGCGAAGCACGAGCGAAGCCCGTTGCAGTTCGTGTATGCCGTGCTTGCGCTCGGCGATCTCGCTGAGAGTGATTCCGTGCTGTCGAGCCGCATTTTCCAGTTCCGGCAGACGGAACTCCATCGTCAGCACAACGGGATTAAAAGCCTGGCGGAATCGGTGAGCCTGTTCGCTCTTGCGCCAGTAGGTGAAATCTGCCGGATAAGCGATCGCATTCTCTACGATGATGTACTCGACCCGATCTTGCAGGTGTGCAGCCCAACTCAACACGCTTTCAACACTGGCGGGATCGGGCGTGACGATTCCGATTGCAGTAAAGCTGACGCCGAGTGCCTGAACGTCCTCGAACATGGAATCAAACCAGCCGTATGTGACCTGGCCAGAGCTGGCTCCCATGTCGGCCAACAGAATCGAAGTGCCACCCTCGATGTAGTCAACGAACGAATCCAGGCCTGCTGCTGTGTGGATGTTTACTTTTATCGCGCCTCTGTTGAAGTAGTGCGACAGGCTGCCACGAGTCTTGTTCTCGGAGTCGAGGTCGAGCAACTTGGCTTCGACTTTCTGCGTGGCGAACCATTCGGCAAGTGCGAGCATGAAGCTAGTCTTACCGACTCCCCCTTTGCCGCCCATTGTCAGGATCACGCGCTCTGTGGCCTGCTGCATTGGTACTACTGACACCGGAAGCTTCATCTCAGGCTGTAACCGTTCTGTAGAGGTATCGCTAGTCATCGTGCTCTCCCTGCTTACGCAGAATGCGCAACGGCTCTTCAGAGTTGTATTCAAAGCGTGGCCTGTTCGAAAGTTTTGACAAACGTGATTGCATTGATTCCTGAAAATGTCGTTCAGTGCTCTCAAACGCCTTCTGTGTCCTTGCAGTGCCTGCCAGTGCTTCTCGTTCCTTATTTGTTGCTGTAAGTGCTTTCCTGTTCCTCGTGGTGTGCAAGTTGTGATTGTTTCGTTCGCGGTGTTTCGTTTTTGATTTCGTCTGGGCTCGCAAGAAATCTCTGACGGTGCTGATGCCTGCCTTCAACCCAAACTGATCGCGCAAGACTTCAGTGATTTCGCGATAAGAACGTTTGCGTTTTCGCATCTCACGAATTAGCTCGCTATAGGGATGTAACCGCGAGCGCGGTGTTTGCGGAGGCAAGGTTTTGAGAATGGCTTCAAATTGCGGCTTCATTCGATCTCCAAAACTGCTGTTAAGAACAGACGCTGAACGCAACCAGAAAGGATGGCCGAAGCTCCGCAAAGAGGCCGCGAACACTCCGCAAATCCACCGCAAATTGACCGCGAAGCCTCCGCACAGCGGACGCTGCACCGAACCTAAGCCGAAGGCTTAGGGATGGTGTCTATTTGCAAAGTGAGTTGTTGAGGTTGTTCTTCCATGCTGACCATTCGCGCGATGTCGGACGGATCAGGCTATTCCGAGCGGCACTTGCAGCACAGCGATTACTACGCCGAAGGCGAGCGGGTCGTCGGCACCTGGCAGGGACGCGGAGCAGAACTGCTGGGACTGTCAGGTGAAGTCGAGCCCACGGATTTTGAAGGTGTGCGGCAAGGACTGGATCCAAGCACCGGGAACTTTCTTCGGCAGCGGCACAGCGCGCACCGCATTCGAGCGGATGGAACTGTACAGAGCCGTGGCCGCAATCTCTACGATTTCACCATTTCCGCTCCAAAATCCGTTTCTGTGATGGCGAAAGTAGGTGGCGATGAGAGGCTCATCGAAGCCCATCGAAAAGCCGTCGACGAGACACTCAAAGAGCTGGAACTGCAGGCAGCGAGTCGCGTCCGAAAGGACGGAGGAAACAGCGACCGCACAACCAGCAATCTGGTGCTTGCGGTCTATCACCATGACACCAGCCGCGAACTTGACCCTCAGCTACATACCCATGCGGTTGCAGCCAACCTGACGTACGACGGCACAGAAGGGAGCTGGAAAGCACTACAGGCCTCAGACATCTATGAGCAGCGGGCTTATTTGACAGAGGTATACCGCAATGCTCTGGCTCGCGAAGTCCGAAGCCTGGGGTACGAAGTCGAGGACCGTCGCGATGCCAAAGGCAAGGACCTGGGATTCGAGATCAAGGGTGTGTCTCATGAACTTATTGAGAAATACAGTCAACGCAGTCACCAGCGTGACCGGGCAATAGACGAGTTCACGAAGGTGAATGGACGCAAGCCGACCGACAACGAAGTGGCAGTCCTGGTACGAGAATCACGAGCTGACAAGCTGGTGGAGATTTCAACTGACGAGGTGTATCGTCTACAGCACGAACGGCTGAGTCCGGACGAAGCCTTCGATCTCACGGAACTTCGGGAAGAAGCCTCATCCCGACAACCTGAGCGCGAGCCGGAATCCTCAACGGAGTCGTTGGAGTATGCCGAACAACACGTATTCGAGCGCGTTTCGGTTGCCCGCGATCATGAGCTGCTTACCGAAGCATTGCGGCATGGCCGTGGGCGGATCGACTTAGATCAACTCAGGGGCACTTTCGCGTTTGAGGAAAGTAGCGGCGAATTGCTCCGCGCGGGAAAAGACATTGCCACCCGCGAAACACTTCAACGAGAACACGACATGATTGCCCGTATTGATGGGGGCATTGGCAAGTTTAACTCGCTCGGCAACGTCGAAATCGAATTGTCCAGCCAATTGCGTCTTGAGCAACGGAAGGCCGTTGACTTTGTTCTGAGAAGTCGTGACCTGGCAGTCAACATTCATGGTGCTGCGGGAACCGGAAAAACTGCCACGTTGCAGGAACTTCACCGGGCGCTGAACGAAAGCGGGCGCGAAGTTGTTGCAGTCGCTCCGACCATGAGCGCCGTCGAAGAGCTGCAAAAAGTCGGGTTTAACGACGCAATGACCATACAGCGCCTTCTGCAAGACGAGAGAGCTCATACCAATCTTTCAGACAAAGTCATAATCGCCGATGAGGCGGGAATGATTTCAGGGCGGCAAATGTCCGACCTGCTGAGGTTGACGGAAGATCAAGGGGCGCGACTGGTATTCAGTGGCGACACGCGCCAAATCCGTAGCGTCGAATCAACGGATGCGCTCCGACTCCTGGAGAAGGAATCAGGCCTCAAAAGTGTGTTGCTGACTCAAGTCCAACGCCAGTCAAGCGCTGAATACCGTGAAGCAGTGCAAGAGCTGCGTCGCGATCCAGAACAGGGGATTGCGAAGCTCGACGGAATGGGAGCAATTCGAGAGGTTTCTTGGGAAGATCGCGCCGAGGCGGTCCAGAAGGCATACACAGACGCAAATATGGAGCTCAACGCGAAAGGACAAAACCCGAATGTCCTGGTTGTCGCTGCGACACACGACGACATCGAGCAAATTACGGCGGCGATTCGCGGAGAACGCTCGCGATCAGGCAAGCTGGGGGCCAGTATTGAAGTAGAAAGACACGTTTCCCTGAATTGGACGACGGCACAGAAGCAAGCCTCGCGGAATTACCAATCAGGACAAGTACTCAAGTTTCATCGGGCCGTAAAAGGCGTGAACAAGAACGAGACGCTGGAGGTAGTCGGCCGTAAGGGAAAAACGGTTGTTGCCCGAAATTCCCGAGGCGAAGAGCGGACGTTTACATCAAAACAGGCGAAAGCCTTTGACGTGTACGAGCGTTCGAAGATCGAGATTGCCCCAAACGACAAGCTGCTGCTCCTGGAAAACCGGCGTGAGCCGGGTTTTAGGGCAGTGAATGGGGAGTTGGTGACGGTTTCTGCAGTTGACGAAAAACAACGGATTCACCTGCAAGATGGTCGAGTACTGCCGCAGAACTACAAGCAATTCGCCCATGGCTACGCGGTCACAGCTCATCGCAGTCAGGGCAAATCGGTCGATCACGTAATTATTTCAGCCGATGGAATGCGGCGACAATCGTTCTACGTGGCGGCTTCACGCGGACGCCATCGGCTAACAGTAGTTACGACGGATAAGGAACGGCTCTCCGATTCTGTCGCACGTTCCGATCACCGACAATCCGCTCACGAATTGATGCTGCGAGGAAGAGGCGAGCAGCCAGCTCGGGAGACCTTCGCCGAGCGGCATGCACAACCGCGCCTGGGTAGTGGGGGCGGAGATTCACGCGCTAGTTCTTCAATGAATGCAGTTTCTGATGATCGAGACGGCGCAAGTGCGCAGCACTTGCGTCGTCCGCCAGAACTTGACCAGTCGGATACTTTGAGCAGGTGAATCCGCAAGCGGCCACAAGTCGTTGCTGCGCCGCATTTTCACTCCCAAATGGATGGTTTCCGTTTCAGAATGCACTAACAGACGCCGCCTCAGCCGTCATTGACGGCTGAGATGCATACGTGTTAGAGGGTTGGAGATTGGCGACGGCATCTCCGTCTATTGTCGCTGCAGGCTTGGGGACGATTCCGCCAAGAATTACGGAAGCGGTTCGCCGCACTACTTCCAAGCTCTCCTGCAACAGCTTGGCGCTGCCATTCCAGAGTCGGATGTAATCCTCAGAAGCGGTTCCGGTTTCAAGTCCAATCGATTGGCAAACCACAAAGGCGACGGCCTCGGCTTCGGTCTCGCGTACTTCTTTGTTGGTTAGAGTCCGGCGCTCACTGCGATGCAACATCTCGTGTGCCATCTCATGCACCAAAGTCGAGAACTCCTCAGCTGGCTGCATCCCGGTCAGCAGAGTGATTCGCTTGCCCGAAGACAAGCCTTTCGCGGGTGCAATCTTCTCCGAGTAGCTGAGTTTTATGCCCTTGCTCTCGACGTACTCAACGAGTCTCTCGCGATAGCCGCTGACATCGCCTTCGACATCGGTTAGGCTGGGCAGTTCTTTGCCTTCGGTCTGGCTGACATCGAACACGTACACGGCACGAAACCCATATAGCTGCGCTTCCCGTTTACGTTCATCGGCTGCGTTGTCGGTTGCGATCTCCGTAGCGACCGCATCACTCTGCTGATTCTCACCCCCGACCATAGGAGCCAGAATCAAAATGCCTTTCTCTCCGCGCCTAACGAAGCGGCCAAGCAAGTTCCAAGTGCGGATTCCGGCAACCCGAGTTGCCGTCGGCCTCTGGCGAGCAATTAACATGATGTTCCCAAAGCTGTACTGGTGAAACCGCGCCATTGCATTCAAATACTCGCTCAACACCTCACTCTGACCCTTTTCAAGAGCCTCGACGAGATAGCTGACTGCTTCGTTGGTTTTGTTCTTGATTTCCTCTAATTTCATGATTTTTCCTTTCTGCCGTCTTCCGGCTTGCTTTTTCTTTCACTGGGGAGCGATAGCGGAGAAAAAGCAGGCGGAGACGGTGAAAGGAAGAAAACACGGCCGCAGGAGGGTGTCAGGGCGCGAGGAGCGGCGCGGTGTGTGCCAAACGCTTTTTCGGGTTTGCTGTTGTTTGGCGCAATACCGGCGCATGAGCTCGAGCGCCCGCCCGAGCCCTGGCAGAAGGGCGTACACCCAACGCAGGCAGCGTGGGGAAGACGCGAACACCGAGAACTAGTCTTGGAAGAGGTGGAGATTACAGACTGGAGCTCTGGCCCGAGACTAACGTGAAGGTGCTCCCTGGACCTTAACCGATGATCAGAAACGGCTATTCCCATGGCAGAATGGGCCTAGCCCACCTGTTCGGACGCCGGGGGAATTTATCTTTCAGTTCGGGACATGCGTAGGGCGGCTTTTCGATCGTAAGACGTTCAAGCCAAAGAGGGACACTCGACGATCGCGCTTCCTCCATTCGGGGAAAATGCGACATGAGTCTTTCAAACGAGCTATCAAAACGGGCCAGGTTGGTTGCACAGAAAATCGAGCTACGCCAATGACAAGGGTCGAATCCGTTGAGGCTGCGCGACGTGTTGAGATGGACCGCGTCCCGCGCGACTTGAGGAGCGAGTGACTCCTGGCCAGCTACGGCTTGGTAGGCTTGGTGCGCACTGGAAAACGATCTGGGGAGGTGATCGTAATCGTCTTCCTGTCCCGGCTGATCTTCGGTGGAAGTCCGCGTACGAGATGAATCAGTACCTTCCTTCCGGACTCCGAGAACTTCATGTTCAAGCGGTTAGGACCCATTTCCGGCGACATCATGGGAAGCTCCTTGAAAGTGCTTACGGGGCCCTTCAAAAGTCTTGCCCTCCCCCCGAGAACATACTAACGAAGCGGCCCCGCAAGAACGTTTGACAGCTCCAACTCCAGAACAGTCCGTGGTTTTGTTCTGATCAATTTTGACCAGACTTCAGTCTGTTCTGATGCAAGCAAAGCAGTTCCACGTATGTTGCAGGAGATTGGGGTTTATTTGTGGGCTATTTATCCGAGTCGGCTGGAAGATCTGTAGAACGTAAGGCGTTGGTCACATCTCCAGAGATCGAAGCTCCATAAACCACATGAATGGTATGCAGCAGAGCAATCAAATTGCTTCGCGACGATTTGGTTGCTTGGCTATCAGGATCTTTGGCTAACTCGGATCTGTACCTCTTCAGCAACCAACCACTCTGTTCTCCCAAGCGCTCGATCGTGGCTGCGTTGAGCTGTTTTATCGGTATGCATACCCTAGTGTACGTGTTTTCACGCTCGCAAGTTCACGAACGCAGGGCGCATCGAAGTACCGAGGACTTGGTAGTCGTTTGTTTAAGGCTGCTGCTCTACCTTGGCGGAATTCTGAGGCTTGCCCGAGCGAAGCTGTTCGGCGGTGAATTCATGCCCGCAGGTGCTGCATCGCCAGCTTTTGGCTGGCTTCGGCTGAGCCCCATCCCCAGGACTATGCCATGCTTTGTCCGCCGGCCGAAACGCCAAGACCAATTCACCACCGCACTCAAGACAATACCTATGCACCATATTCGTAGTTACTACAATGAGGTTCGCGTCCGATGGTCACATTGGACATCTCAGTCCGCCTGAAGCGTAGTCAGCCCCATGCCGACATCTTCACTCCGGCGTTTGGGGACTTGGAGGAGCGGCATAGGGGTACCGGCAAACAGTCGCTGGCAGGGTCTCGCTAACCATCGTGCCCACTGTGCGGACCTCGAGACGCGTGCGCTGTCGGTGGCGATCCCCGTGTCTGCGTACATTTGTCTATAGATCTTCGAGATCAAAACGAAAGCCAGGCGCGCACGCAGCGACTTTATAAAACGAGAGCGCATCCATATCGACTTCAAGCCATAGAAGTTGTCCCACACGGACTGGGTGCGTTGGCGAATCTCCTCACCCGACATCGTGGGATGAGGCCAATAGAGCTTGGGCCGCAGGCCCAACGGGATAAGCCAGCGACGGGTGATCGGAATCCCGGCAACCTTCACCTGTGCCGCCTCCATCTCTTTCTCCCACTTGATGAAATCGACGGTGCCTGGATAAGGCGTCAGCATGACAAACTGGGCAAAGGCAATCTCCGCGCGGGATGCCACCGCGGCCGTCGCGTCGAAGGTCTGTTGGCGGTCGCTGGGCAGGCCAAATATGAAAGAGCCGAGCACATAGATCCCGTGGCGGCGGAACTTCTTCAGGCGCGTCACTAGATCTTCCCCGGCGCAATTAAATTCCTTGTACACGTCCTTTAAGCCTTCCGGGGTCACGGACTCAACGCCCACCAGCGCGCCCTTGATGTGCGCGGCTTGCATGGCATCAAGGAACTCATTGTCCTCTGCGGCTTCCATGGTGATCTGGGTAAAGAAGATAGTGTCGGACGGAAGCTGAGCGAGGCGCTCCATCAAGGCAAACCGCTCAGCGCGGATGCTTTTCAATTCATTGACTCGCGCCGTGTTGTTCTGCTGTTCCGCCAAGCGGATGTCGGTAAGCGTCACCGGATAGAAGTTATCGTCGGCCAGCGCGATGAAGCGAAAGCCAAGGCGTCGCAGTTGGACGATCTCTTCAACTACCACGTCCGACGAGCGCTGCCGCGGACGCTGACCATCGGTCCGCCAGACCGAACAGAATGAGCAGTGCTTGGGGCAGCCGCGCACGGTTTGAACCGACGCCCACATGTAGCTCCGCCGGGGCACCAGGTCCCATCGCGCGGGCAAGAAGTGGGAGGCATCAATGCGGCCGCCTTCATAGACGAGCAGCGGAGTTCCGCGAGAGCAGTCGGCCAATACCTTCGACCACACGAGGTCCCCGTCGCCCTTGACTACGGCGTGCGCACCACCCAGATCGTGAGCTTCATTCGGATAGAGCGTCGCGTGAATTCCTCCGAACACCACATACGCCCCTCGCTCGCGTGCCATCTTGCCGATCGTGAACCCACGGAGAGCGTTGGCAGTGTGAATGCCAATGCCAACGACGTCACCCGCTTTAATGCCGTCAGGATCGAACGGTTCAAGCGTTTCGTCGGTGAGCACAGGATCGCCGAAACTTGAAGGCGTTGCGGCGGCAAGAACATACAACCACCGCGGCGTGATGACGGCGGTGCCAAAAGAGACGTCACTGGGGTTGATCAGATGAACACGCACGCGTGATTGCCTCCTTGTACCCGGGATGGATCGGGCACTGCACTTGCGCTCAAACGATGAATCTGGGACTTGCTAACGTTCGGAAACAGCTCAGCAGTTCATAAATGCGGGACAGCGGGCGCATAAAAAATTGTCGCGCGCTCAAGGTGGGAAAACTGGTCAAAATTGACCACTTCTGGAAAGCCGACGCCAGGGCGGGGGTGTTTAGAACTCAATCGTGCAGAACCACGTTGAGCAAAGAGCTGTGTACCTCCAGGCCGCCTTCGATGCCGCCTGAGTAGTGAATGAATCCCAATCTGCGGAACCGGTTCATGAAGAAGCTCACGCGCGAACGGGTGGTGCCGATCATCTCGGCGAGGGTCTCCTGGCTGATCTTGGGAACCACCGTCTGGGGTACTCCTTCTTTGCCAAAGTGGGCCAGCATCAGCAGGACTCGGGCCAGCCGCTTCTCGCTGGAATTAAAAAGTTGGTCAACCAGGTCCTCTTCATAACGTATGTTGCGGGCCAGCAGATAAGCAACGAATACGTCAGAAAAGGCATGTTCGCGGTGCAGCGCTTCCATCATCGCCTTCTTCTCGATTCGCATGAGCTCACAATCGGTCATGGCAACCGCGGATCCCATGCGTAAAGGCTGCCCCGCCAATGCACCTTCGCCGAAGAAATTGGCCTCACTCATGATCGCGATCGTTGCTTCTTTGCCTGTGCTTTGATACTACCGTCAGCCGGACTTTTCCCTTTTTTATGTAGAACACCGCGTCAGCTATATCACCTTGAGAAAAAACGACATGTTTCCTGGCGACGCTCACATTCTTTCTGCCGTCACCGATGGTTGCAAGAAAAGTGTTCGGGTCGAATCGCCGCGTCTTCCCGGGTCTTTCTGAATGGTTCATCATTACCAGTTTAGTCCCAAGAGGCGGGCATCGGCGTAAGCCCGGGCTGGCCTGGGATTTAAACGGCTGTCTCTTCAGGCGTTCGCTATGCGAGATCTCGGAGAAACCTTGCCCGGGGATGACATCCAATACTTGATTTGTGCGTAGACGGCAGGCTGACTCAGCAATTCCCAATGATTCGTGTGATCTGCGACCCACTGCCGACCGGGGGCAAAGGACAGTGTCAGGGCAGGATCCTCATGACGACCCAGAGCACTATTTAGGTCACCATTCCGTCGCCAAAAAGAGTATTGTCATCCCCGCCACACTCGGCGCAGTCCGGTCGTGGCTCACTCGGAGGAACTGGATGCCTGGATTTTGCATTGCGTACAGCTTCCACCGGGAGCATCCCGAGAGCGAACCGATAATCTTCAACGCGCGCGGGAACTGCGGCGCAAGTCGCAAGAAATGAGAAAAGAACTTCGAGCTAGAATGGACGTTCTAAAGAAGACGCTAGCTGAGGCCCGGGCGAATTTGCGGAGAGATCGAAAAATATGATTGTGGGAACGAAGTTAATGACTGTAATGGGCTGTCCTCAACCCGAATTTTAAACGGCTGTACCCTTCATCTGCTCTGCCTCCGCTTAGTTTCTGAAGTTCAGCTTTAAGCGTGGCCAAGTCGGATTGCACCTCGTCGCCCTCCCTTGAAGTGAGCGTCAACTTGGGGAGAAAACGCAAAATCGCTTCATAGGCTTCTTGGGCGTTTCTACGATGTCGATTCCGCCTTGGCTTCATCTTTGGCAGTCTGCGCAATTTTGACGCGGTGAGACCAACCCGAAGTTCGGTGCGCAAGAACTCGACACCTTTCATAGCACCCTTAGTGTATCAATTCGCCATTCGGCAAACGCCAATAAAACAGGTAATTCTACGTCGAGGTCGGTGGGTGGTTATTCTCCAATCATGGCATTGCCTGGAGGTGCAGTTTCGGCTGGCACTGCCTCCATTTGGTGCGCATCTCGCCGACAGCTTTTGCCGCATTATCGGGCATTGAACGCAGTCTCGATTCAGCGTAGGGTCAAGGGAGTGTTCGGCAAGTAGCTCCAGCGAGCACCGCCTTAGGTCCCCACCGATATCAGCAAGAAGGTATGGGTTTTTAGGCACGAATAAGGTTAAGGAACTAGTGCAACAACAGGAAAGACGAGGTGGAAATCATGCAACTTCGATTGAGTCCCACCCACCCCGATTTCGGGAAGGTGGGCTTCGCCGAACTGGAAGACAGAGTTCGCAACCGAGCTTATCAACTGTACAAAAAAAAAGGGTATGCACACGGGCACGCTCTCGACGACTGGCTGGAAGCCAAGGCTGAGGTGATGGGTGTAACCAAGGGTGACACTTACCTCGAAAACATATCCGCCAGCAGGTAAGCCGGAGAGATGGATGTGCGAGTCTGCCAGATAGTCCTGCACGCAGTGCTTCACCATTTCGGGCTGGACGGGAACAACTGAAGGATGTTCGGTCCGAATAGCGAAAGCTTGATGAGTGTTAGTTTAGAGGTCATGATTTGGCAGAGGTTCGATTGCAGGAAGGTGAGTCTATCGAGAGTGCCCTGCGGCGGTTCAAGCGCAAAGTCCAGACGGAGGACATTATCAAGGAAGTAAAGCGCCACTCCTATTACCTGAGCCCGATGCGAAGCGCCGCTTGAAGGAAGCCCTGGCGCGAAAGCATGCCCGCGAAAAGGTCCGTAGGGATCAGGACTGAGTTGCCCGCTGGGAATGCAGACGACAGCTACGACGCTCGTTTGTTGACCAGATGCAGGCGAGTGCGGTGTTTTTCTCTCATTTGGTCTGTCGAGACAACTTTGCGACCCAGGTCTGCGAGTTGAACAAGCTCCTGCTGGATTGCTTGCAAGCGTTCCATTCTTTTTCCGTGAGCGACTTGAACCTGGGCTCCATTCACGCCGTCACGCCGAAACTGCTCATTCAGGTTCTGGATAGCAGGGATCTCTTCTCGCGGACGTCCGATCTTGTCCCGCAGCACCAATAGATGATCCATCTGGTCAGCATAACGTATCTAGGCAGCTTCCGCGGTGATCAATGCAAGACGAGCATGCGTTCATTAGTTCACGCTGTTAGCGATACATGAACATATAGAACAATCCTGCCCCGGATATCAGTACCATCCCTAAGCTCAATCCGAACCAGGGATCAAACCTCTGCCGTTTAGCTGCTTGAGTTGTGGATTGCGGGGTCATAGTTTCTCCCGTCGGACCTGGTGGCGCAAATAGTTCAAGCAGCCAATCAACATCTCGGTGATCAGCTGTCAGCGATTGATGCGCAGGTCCGCTTCCGGATGTCTGCCGCGGAAGAAGTACAAGACGAATGAGACCAGCGCGGCACAAAGAAGAATATGAATCAGTCCGCTATTCACACGAAAGACAATCCAGCCAAGAAACCACACAAGCATTAGAACCAAGGATGCCACCATGTAGATACTCATAATCCTCCAGACCGTTCGCCGGTGGAGCGCATGAAACCGAACTCTCCTGGACCATCGCCTGCCTGGTGCGATCCGTTTCTAGTATCGAGACTGTGACTCTCAAATTACTGAGCAATATTGACCGCCGCGACGCGACCGGCTGCGCGGCTTAGAGGGGTCTCCATTTGTCCGTCTGAGCGGTTTTGACCAGATTCCGCACCTGGAATTCCTTACACTTCTCTCAGCACCAGTTTGAAAGGATGAGATTTATGGCTCCTGATAAGAAAGATCCATCCGCAGGCACCGCCCCTCTGCTTGGAAAAGTCGATGATTGGCGCGTTATCAAGAATGTCAACTCTTCGCAAACCGGAAACGAAGCCGGTTCCAACCAAAGCCATAGCGTTGACGACGCCACCGGGTACTCAAAAGAAGAAGAGGAAGTTGAGTCGAAGAGCGAGGAAACCTCATGATGGCGCGACTGGAGAGCACACAGCGGTCGAAGATGGAACCGATAACTCCCAGCTGGAAACTAACAGTCGCCGACCGTCGGCTGATGTGGCTGCAGAAACGCCACCCCGATGCAGAGGGCCGCAAACTCCAACTCTGGGCTTCAGATTCTCGCAAATAGCTTTTTTGCGTGCAGGAAAAAGCGACCTTCTAATGGACCACCCACTAAGAACCCTGCTGTACGAGTTTTTCGTTGAGCCTGTCTTGCGAGCTCTGCAGCGGGTGCTGGATTTCGTTTGGTAGAAGGGAACCGCTACCTGTCCAGAAGCACTCCCATCTCGTCGTCGCCCCACACCCTGACGTACTGCGCTTTTCCAATCGTTCCCGGCCCATTCGGACCCATCTCGTAATAGACCTTTGCGTCTAAGGGAACCCGTTTCAGAGCTTCCAGCAAGTCTTTAACAGTCCATTGTTTCCCTGTCATCGTTCCTCCACCCGTGAGGACATGCGGTTGGGACCGCACAGTCGCGAATCAAAACATCAAAACATTCCTAAACCGTAGGAGGCTTTAAATGCATCCGAACGTCCTCATCAATGCTGGTACCCAGTGAAGCATCTGGCAATCTGAATTCGTGCCCGCAATCCGTGCAAACCTTATACGTTTGCTCGTTGATCGTGAATACGCGGCTTCTGTGACGATGATGACACTCGAGGCAAACTGCATCATCCAATGCAGTGGGTTCATCGGTCCTGATCTCGCCTTCGTTCAAAACCTCCATTGGCGTCGAGCCAAGTCAAAAGCGCGTTTACGCTAGCGCGGGCCAGGGCAATCGAACTGTCAGCCGCGCCGTAGTAGATATTGAGAGTGTCTTTATCGGCATTCATGGTGTACCCGCAGGGGAACACTACGTCGTTGACATCACCATTGCGCTCGTACTCCGCCTCGGGACCGAAGATCCACGAATCGCCGCGGAGCAGGCATTTTTCCGGATTCTCGAGATCGAACAGGGCCAAGCCGAGCCGGTAAAGACAACCGGAGGGCGTATGCCGGACTCCGTGGTAGAGCACCAGCCAACCTCTGGAAGTCTCGATCGGCGGAGGCGACAACCCAATCTTGTTTGCATCCCACCAGGCGCCACGCCGCGCCTCCAGCATGAGTCTGTGCCGCCCCCAATGGCGTAGGTCGGGGGAGTAGGAAATCCACATGTGCGAGCCAAGCGGCGTCATAGGCCGATGGATGAGAGCCCAATAACCGCCGATTTTCCGTGGCAGCAGCGCTGAATCTTTGTCATCGGGCGGCATGATCACGCCATATCGCTCAAAAGCCCGAAAGTCTTTGGTCAGTGCCAGAGACACTCCCGGCCCGCCGCGGGAATAGGACGTGTAAGTCACCGCGAATTGCTGTAGCTCGGGAACAAAGGTTAGGCGAGGATCTTCGATGCCCCAAATCTCCTCGGGATATTCCTGCGGATTGGGCATCAACGTCGGCTGAGGATCGATCTGCCAATGATCCACGCCGTTGCGAGATCGAGCCGCACAAAGATGCGACAACCCGCGACGGTCTTCCACGCGACAGAGCAGCAACGTCGAGCCATCCGGCATCAGCGTTGCTCCCGCATTGAAGACACTGTTGATGGAATAGGGCCAATCCTTGCTGCTTAAGATCGGGTTGGAAGGATGCCGTAGAAGCAACGATTCGGGGCGGACGGTAACAGCAACGCTCATAGGTTTTTACTCATGAATAGCAATCAGGCCTTCATCGGCGCGAACGGCAAACAAGTCGACCCCAGGTTGCGGTTGCAGCGAACGCATCTCGACCAGCGCCATCAGGAACGCTAAAGTCGACTCTGCTCCCTGGTTTTGGTTTACGCGTTCCGGATGCAGGCCGTCTCGGCAGCCGCCAGTCGCGGGATCATACAGGGCAATTTCCAGATCGTTTTTGCCCAGGAACCAGTTAAACGCAGACCACGCTTCGCGAAGCCAACGAGCTTCCCCGGTCGCGCGGTAGGCTTCAAGGCACGCGGATACGGCACCTCCGGCTTCGAGAGGCTGTTGATCGAAGCGCGCCTTGTCTTGTCCTCGCCGATAGAAGCCTTGCGAGCCGATCGGCACAAAGTGATCACTATTCGGAGAACGCTGAGCTTCGCACAGCCAACTGAGTGTTCCCAATCCCGCCGAGATCATGCTCGCATCCGAACTGCTCCGGCCGGCAAGCAACACCGCATGTGACAGTCTGGCGTTTGAATACGCCAGCACATCTTCAAACCAGTTCCATTCCGGAGATTGATTCGAAAAATAAAGTTCGAGGAGCCGGTTAGCCAGTGCCGAACGCGTGTGTTGTGCGTTCCGGTCCGCTGGAAAACGGTTGAGGTACTCCTGAATACCAAGTAGGGCGAATGCCCACGCGCGGGGACTGCTGAAAGTAAGGACAGCCGGGGCGGCATTCTCGAACAGGCGTCCAGCGGCACCGCGAAGCGCCTCATTGCGCGAGCGGCCAAGAACCGTACCCAGCGCCCACAGCGCCCGCCCATGCGAATCTTCGGAACCTGTTGCCTCCGTCCATTGGCGAGCGTAGGTCAGAAAATTTCTGAACCTGTTGTTTTCCGGATTGAAGGCATGGCCGAGAAAGGCCATGTATCGCGACGTGAGTTTGTCGATTCCTTTTGACTCCACTTCCCCTTGCTGTTCGACCATGACGGCCAAAACCAGAGCGCGGGCGTTATCGTCGGTGGTGTATCCCTCACTGCAATTGGGCACAGCGAAAGTTGCATGCTGGAGCATGCCGGTATCGTCGGTCAACCGGTGCAGGTGGTCCAGGTTGAGTGTCGGCAGTAGGTCGAGATGTTTCTCCGCTGATTCGTCCGCAAACATTGCCCGCGGCCGGAGGGAGCGATCGCTCCGGGCTTGCGCAAAACTGGCCATGTACCCTTGCGCTACACGCTTCCAGACCATGTCGCGCGCATAAATGTAGGCGCGTTTGCGCATGCCATGCCGGATCGCGGGAGTGTCCAACAGCTCGACGGCTCTGCGTGCAATCGCCTCTGAATCTTGAAAGGGCACCAACGCTCCCCGGCGATCGTCCAGCAACTCGATCGCGTGCCAGTACGGAGTCGAGATGATCGCTTTGCCTGCCCCCAAGGCATAAGCAAGTGTCCCGGAAACAACTTGTGCTTCAAAACGGTAGGGTGTGATGTAGATGTCCGCGGCGCCGATAAATGCCGCCATTTCGGTGGGGCTTACAAATCGGTTGTTAAATTGCACCTGCGATTCCACGCCCATTTCTTTCGCAAGATGCTGCAAGTAGGCTCGGTAGACATCACCGTCACGGCGCAGAATGTGCGGATGGGTCGCGCCAGCGACGATGTAAATGACGTTCTTGTGTTTCGAGAGGATCTCCGGGAGCGCTTTTATCACGTTCTCGATTCCCTTATTCGGCGAGAGCAGTCCAAATGTTAGTAAAACTGCTTTTCCTTCCACACCGAAACGATCTTTGTAGAAATTGGGATCGACGAATGGCAAATCAGGAACCCCGTGGGGAACCATGTCAATCTTGCTGCCCGGCACTTTGAAGATCTCTTGTAAGAACTGCGATGAGAGCTCGCTCATCACGATGAGACGGTCCGATATACCGGCAATCTCTTCCATCACTCGCCGCTGATCAGGATTCGGCTCTCGCAGAACCGTATGGAGAGTAGTTATAACCGGCATCTTCAGTCGGCGAAGCAGGGTCAAAATGTGACTGCCTGCCGGTCCGCCAAAGATTCCGTATTCGTGCTGCAGGCATACCAGATCGAAATTCGTGAAGTTCAGAAAGTCAGCGGCTTGTTCGTACGACGACAAATCATCCTGCTGCAGTGCGAGTCTCACTCGCTCTGGGTAGGCGTACCCCGATTCCGTGTCGTTGACCGGAACGGCGAACAGACGCGCCGATCCGTACTCCGCAGAAATTGCCTCGCATAAGTCGGTGGTAAAGGTGGCGATCCCACACTGCCGGGGAAGATAGTTGCCAATCACAGCGATTCGGCTCGGGAGGCCCGCGCTCGACCGCGGGCGAATCGCTTCCCCAGGACTTTTTCTGGACGCCACAGGGGGCCGCTTCACGAATTCCAGTATTCCCGTCGAAGCTGCCGTCTTTTTTGTTGACATCATTTGTCCTGGGTCGCTGATCGCCTTGGGGTCGCTAAGCGTCGGTGCGCTTAAGATTCCAGAACCAGGGCGGCTCGTCAGCGTCGAAAAATGCGGCGGGCAAAGGAAACCAGCGTCTATTTAACGAAGGAAGCCTTTACAGAGATCTTCCAGTCCAGTATCCGGGTTTCCGGCTGTGAACACTGATCAAAATTGATCAGACGCCGAGACGCGCGGCCTATTTCTGAGAGGTTATTCACCGGCGCCCAGATTCTCGTCTAGCCGTGGGTTTTGTTCAGGGCTATCCGACCCTACGCGGGTCCTGAGTACCCGCTTTTCTTTCCTCCTGATCTACAGCGTTGTGGGTATGGCCGCAAAGGTGGCTTCCCACTATGCTGGGACCTCACCCCGAAAAAACTTCTTTTCGACTGTGTTGTGCATCCTTGCGCGAAGGCGACAAAATCGTTTCAGTGAGAGGAGATCACGAACTGCTCTGGCTCAGAAATGCTGTGCTCCAAAGCGCTGGATTCAAGGTACTGAGCACCGAAGATGAGAGCACCGCGTTAGAACAGATCAGTCGAATGGATTGCGGTGTGCTGTTGGTCTGTTACTCTCTCCCGCAGCCGGTCAGGAATCGACTTGCGAGAGCTTTCCGCGAGAAGTGCACCGACGGGCGAATCATTGCGATCGCGAATATGAAAATTGAAAAACCAGAATCCGCCGACGCGTTTGTCCATGGAGTGGAGGGGCCAGAGACTCTCATCAGCACCATCCTGCAAGGGTAGACAGCCCAACTCTAATCTGTGTGTGAATAGAAAAAATATTCCCGGTCGGCGTCCTGAGAACCGCAGGTGCTTCGCGCGCCGCCGGTCAGGCCAGTGCCGGTTCGGGAGGGGCAGAGTTAATGCGGTCAAGCACATCGCTCACCGTAGCTGCCGCTGCAGTGCTCTCCTTCTTCGTTGGCGTTGCGATCTGCACTAATCTTGCTCGGTCCAGCTTCTGAGGAAGAATGAACGCCTTCGGATGTTCGATCACCGCTTTTAGAAT
>JAICSO010000107.1 GCA_025936825.1 Terriglobales bacterium | reverse complement strand
TTTCAGATTGCTGCTGATTTTGTTGTTCTGGTATGTGTTGTTCCGGTTCGCGCCCGCGGAGCGCGCCGAGTAGTTTCGAATGGCGGTGGGGCTGGAGAAGAAGCCGCCAAATGAACTCTGGCCGCGCCAAAGAAAGCTGTTTCCCTCCACCAGCGCATTTGTAACATCGCCCTGAAACACCAGACCAATCACGCCGGACTGGTCGATCTGAATGGTGTTGTCCTTGATGATGAAGTCAGCGTAGGTAGCCGAGCCTCCAATCACGATTCCACATTTTCGCGGCCGCAGGATCAGGTTGCGCTCGATCACAACTCCGTGGTTCACCAGGCTGTCAATGTTGAAGCCGTAGTCCGTTCCGGTGGCCAGGTTGTCATGGAAGTGTGCCGGCCCAAGCGCCCAGCCACCGTATCCAATCTGGTAGCCGTCCACCTTGTTGTTGCGCACCTCGGCCACAGCATTTGCCACTGCAATTGCAGTACATTGCCCGCCGCCATAGCTGCTCATGTTGACGCGCTCAATCACGTTGTTACTGTTGTCCAGCGGCGTTGATCCTTGCCTTACCGAATAGATCCAGACTGGAAAAGTCTCCCACTTTTCGTCGATTGTGCCGATCTCTCCTGAGGTATGCATCACGTTAATGTCGTGGATCCAGTCATGTCCACGGTCGGAGCGCAGTTGGACCGCCTCAAGGTTGAGCGCCTTGATTCCTTCTTTGTTGGCCCGCGACTTCAACTCAGGATAGTTGTCATCAATGGTCAGGTCAGAAACCTCGATATCGGAGGCGTCATCCGAGCTGGTGCTGAACACCACACCCGTAGCTGTTCCAAGGGGCACATTGCGAGGATTAGGAACAGCTCTTGCGGCCAGATACGAGCTGAGCTGCACAGTTGTTTTGTCCGCGCCGGAGCCGTGGATCTTCCAGCCCTTGCCCACGGCAAAGCCACGGCTTGACGTGTGCGGAACGTTGATCACGTAGTCGTAGCTGCCCTCGGTCTTGAACGTTCCCGGCCCCAGACACACGATCAGATTTTCCGTCTTAGAAAAGGATTTCCTGGGTGACGAGGGATCCGGGCAGCCTTCTGAGTAACAGCGCAGAATACGGTCGAACTTTTCCGGACTGCTGCCATCGCGAGCATCGTCCGGGGATTTGCCAGATCCATCCTGCCCGTTGCGCAACGCGATATACACACGTGTAAATCTTGAATTAACTGCCGCGCCGGATTGGCAATCGGCTGCGCTCCCGTTCCCAGTTGACGACGTGCTTGCCGAGGCAGTAACACACAGAGCCGCTATACAGAGCGGTGAAATGATCAAGCCTATCGGCCGCTTAAAATTCCTTGCACAAAAATTGCACTTCATTCTTGAGAATGCTTTCATGCCTTGTGACCTCTGGTTTTGCCGTCATCTGCGTCGGCCATTTTCTTTCCATTCTTAACCATACTGCACCAGCTCTGATTCTTGAAGGTCCCGGATCCCGCTCTAAACCAGCTAACCTTTTTCGATCAGTTAAGTCTCTTGATATGTCGGAATCCTAGGTATAGCATGTAGAACATCATCCTATGACCCCCGTTGACACTAAATCTGAGTTCCTTAAAGGCACACTGGACATGCTGATCCTCAAAATCGTCGCTCTAGGACCAATCCACGGATATGCCATTTCGCAGCGCATCCAGCAGATATCGAAAGACGTATTTCAGGTCCAGCAGGGTTCGCTTTATCCCGCACTGCACCGGCTTGAAGACCGCAGCCTGTTGCAGGCCCAGTGGCGCAATACCGAGTCCGGACGGGAAGCCAAATTTTACACGCTTACCCGCAAGGGCCGCCGCCAGTTCGAATCGGAAGTGCGCAACTGGGAGCAGATCACCGGTGCGGTGGCATTAATTCTGGGCACCGCCGAATAGCCCTTGGGGAGAAAGAACATGCAGTACTGGCTCAAACGAATATTCCTGAAACAGGAAACGGAACGGCAGCTTGATTCCGAATTGCATTTCCACATGGAACAGCGGATTGCCGAGCGCGTGGCAGTCGGCGAGACGCCTGAAGAAGCCCGCCGGCAGGCACAGATCGAGTTTGGCGGAATGGAGGCTATCAAACAGGAATGCCGCGAATCGAGGCGCGTGCATTTCCTTGAAGTGCTGCTGCAGGACCTGCGCTACGGAATGCGCATGCTCAGGCGCAATCCCGGGTTCACGATAGTGGCTGTGATCACACTTGCGCTTGGCATTGGGGCGAATACTGCGATCTTCTCCGTCGTCAATGGCGTGCTCCTGGACCCTCTTCCATATCCCCATCCGGAACAGCTCATCACGGTGCATGAGAGCAAGGCCAATTTCCAATACGGATCAGTGTCTTATCCCAATTTTCGCGACTGGCAGAAAAATAACCGTGTTTTTACAGCACTTGCAGCCAGGCGTTCCTATGCGTTCAGCCTCACAGGCATGGGAGACGCAGAACAGCTTAACGGGCTATTCATCACAGCGGACCTCTTTCCCTTGCTGGGAATCAATCCCATTCTCGGGCGCAATGTGTCAGCGGCTGAGGATGATTTTGGCGCTTCGCCGGTGGTTCTGATCAGCAGGAGCTTTTGGCAGCGGAAGTTTGGTACGGCAACGGATATTCTCGGCAAGGGCATTACGCTTGATGCACGCAACTACACAATTATCGGAGTAATGCCCAACCGGTTGGACCTCGGGCCAACCTCAAGAGGCTACGATGTTTTTGTGCCTCTCGCGCAGTGGAGTAATCCACTTCTCAAGCAACGATTCGCGGGGCTGGGTATCCACCTGATTGGCAGACTCCGTGACGGCATCACCTTCAGTCAGGCACAAGATGACATGGATCGTGTGGCCGCGAATCTTGCTGCTGCATATCCTGATGTCAACAAAGGAATTGGCGCCAGCCTCATTCCTCTTCGGCAGCAAGTGGTAGGCCGGATCAGGCCTTTTCTGCTGGTCCTGATGATTGCCGTGTGCTTCGTGCTCCTCATTGCATGCGTTAACGTGGCCAATCTGTTGCTGGCACGCTCCATTACGCGTAAGCGAGAATTTGCGGTACGGCTTTCCCTGGGCGCACCGGCCCGGCGCATCATTCGCCAGCTCCTCACGGAAAGCATTTTGCTCTCTGGCGCAGGAGGCCTCCTTGGCGTCGCGTTAGCGGCATGGGCAACCCCGCTGATGTTGAAGATGGTGCCTGATGCGCTGCCTCGGGTGGAAGAAATCTCTTTGGACCTGCGCGTATTCTTGTTTGCTCTTTTCGTTTCTCTTGTCTGCGGGATTTTATTTGGGCTGTTCCCGGCGTTGCGCCTCTCCCATGCGACTGCACTCTCCGGCGTCAAAGAAGGCGACCCGCGTTCAGGCCGCACCGGCTTTCGTGCTCAAAACAGCCTTGTAGCAGCGGAAACGGCGCTGGCTGTCGTTTTGCTTATCGGCGCCGGGCTCATGATTCGCACTCTGGCACAGCTCTGGAAAGTGGATCCGGGCTTCAATCCAAAAAATGTGCTGACCTTCGGCATTACCCTTGCCCCATCGATGGCCAAAGCGAGTACACCGAAAATTCGTGCTGCATTCCGCGAACTGGAAAGCGCGTTGCAGTCAACGCCCGGAGTCCAATCGGTCGCGGTGAGTTGGGGAGCGGTCCCACTGCAGGACGACGATGAACTTCTTTTTTGGATGGATGGGCAGCCCAAACCTTCAAGCCCGAATGATATGAATTGGGCGTTGAACTATGTGGTCGGTCCGGATTATCTCAAAGTCATGCAGATACCGCTCCTGCACGGACGTTTTCTGAGCAGTCATGACGATGAGAACTCACCTCCCGTGGTAGTGATCGACGAGACGCTGGCGCAAAAGTTCTTCGCCGGACAGGACCCGGTAGGGAAGATCATCCATCTCGACGAGGACGACAATGCGGCAGAGATTGTGGGCGTGGCAAGGCATGTAAAACAATGGGGACTCGAAGGTGATGAAAAACAGTCCCTCCAGGCGCAGATCTACCGGCCGTTCATGCAGCTCGCGGATAAAAGTATGGCGCTTTCTCCCAGCGGAACTGGGGTACTCGTGCGTTTTACCGGAAATTCGACAGGTATTTTTGATTCCCTCAGGAGCATTGTCCGCCAGATGAGCAGGGATCAGGTAATCTTTGGTGCTCAGACAATGGAACAGACTATTTCATCTTCTCTGGCGACACGGCGGTATTCCATGATGCTGCTCACTGGGTTCGCAGCGCTGGCGCTTCTGCTGGCAGCGATTGGGATTTATGGCGTGATGTCTTACGTTGTCGGCCAGAGAACACAGGAAATTGGCATTCGCATGGCGCTTGGCGCACAGCGCGCGCATGTGCTGCGATTGATCCTCTCTCGTGGGGTAAAGATGGCGTTACTCGGCGCAGGCATTGGGTTGCTGGCAGCTCTGGCTCTCTCCCGCCTGATCAGGGAGTTGCTCTACGGCATCAGCCCTGCTGACCCGCTGACGTTCGCGGCCGTTGCGCTTTTACTGTTGTTCATCGCGTTGCTCGCCTGCTATCTTCCTGCCCGTCGTGCCGCCAGTGTGGATCCAACATTAGCACTTCGCTGCGAGTAGCCTCGGGGACGAAACTGTGATCCGCAGATGTAAGAAGCGGCTCTCATGAGTTCCCATTCCCAATCTTCTCGAGGATTTTCTTTGTCAACCCGGTCAAAGCCATGCGCCCGACTTTGGAAATCGACACCCATCGCCCGGCGCGCCGGCCAATATTTGTTTCCTGGAAAACCAGCACCGTGTAATCCGTGACGGTAATGGAATGGCTGAGTTTAAGAATTGCCTGCTCTGATTTTCCTGAACCGTTCCGCTCAGGCAACTCCCACAT
>JAICSO010000041.1 GCA_025936825.1 Terriglobales bacterium | reverse complement strand
TGGGGGCAACATTCCTAACCCTATAACTACCCTTGTAGTGGCTTACCGCTGGGGTTGCGATAACAATGGAAATGGTACCTATAGCTGCACGAATAAAGAGGAGTATCACTTAGCACAAAGGTACGGCTTGGTTCAATGGAAACACTTCGTATCCAGCGGCTGCGACAGTAACGGTAAATGCAATTGGGGAACTGCAACGGAAACGAGCACCCACAGCGAGCTCGTCTCCGGAACGCCCCCGGCGCCGAACGTGCCATGTTTAAATTGAATCGGCCACCACAGGACCGAGAACGTGATTTCCTGTTGCGCTGCGATTGGCTGCTGCAACTGCGCGGTTAAGAACAGTAGAAGCGAGGTGCTTGCCAGGGGGTTAAACCGCGCCGATGAAATGCGCGCCCATCCTCTCGTGCTGTTTGGGAAAGGGTGGGCCGGTCCTACAACTGAGCGCTTTCTGGAGACCTGACGAAAACTAGTCGTCACCTCTTCCGCTCATGCGCAATTAGCATGATTTGTGCTCAGGAGAGCCGAGGCACTGAGTTACATGTGAGTTAGGAGCCAACAGATAGCACCTCAGTTCTTCACTACCGACATTCCCGCGACGATCTCCTTTTACGAAGACAAACTCGGCTTCGAATGTCTGGGACGTGGCAGGATTCGGCGGTGTAGGCCATCGTGGGACGCGACCAGCACGCGATTCACTTTCGCTGCGCAGCGCCGCCCCGTCCAATCCGGACAAGTACGCAGACGAACTGCTCGATGCATACCTTTTCATCGAAGATGCCGACGCGCTTTATGCCGAGTACGCGGTTAAGGGCGTCGAGTTCACACGAGGGCTTGGCAGCGTGCCATGGCGCTCGCGAGAGTTTGTGGTAAAGGACTGTGAGGGCCGTCTGCTGGCCTTTGGCTCGAAGCTGTAGTGCGAAGATTGTTAAGATGGCAGCGTGCCAACTGGGAAGCTCATCACTCTGATCGCGGTGTTTTGTTCCTGACAAGCCTGATCAGTGTTGTTGGCGGCAGTACATCCCTTATTACCATTCCGGGCGATGATCGCTCTGGGAATCGAAGCCGCCGCCAGCGGGGACAAGCGCCGCTGAAGCTTGGCAATCATTGCTCTCCATGGCATCTTCGGAGAAGAGCCGCGCTCGATTTTCTAGCAACTGGGCCCAGCAGATGATCGCTACATTCGAGCGAAGCCAGACCCATCAAACCTTTTAACCGTTTCGAAGGGTGGGACCGCGACCAAGCTCCCATTTGTATATAGAACTCAGGCAGGTACTCACGCCAAGAGCTCAGGATTCATGCTCTTGCTCACCCTCAATGCTTGTGGCGCGGTGTACCTTGGGCATCAACAAGGCCAGGAAACAGAAGGGGAGCACTTCGGGACATGGAGCAAGCTTTCGGGAACTACCCGCGAGAGCGATACTGATCGTTCAATCGACGATAGCTGTGCCAAGGCTTGTTCAGAGGCTATTTGAAGGCAAAAAAATCGTTTCCTTTATTTGGTCCTATGGCTATTTGGTCCTATGGCGAAAAAGAAGGTCAATGATGTCACGGCAAACTTCACGGAAAGCGAACTAGGCCTTATCACGCACCTCGAACATGGCTATTGCAAAGATTTGATTCCTGGCAAGTGGCCGCACTGTGCGGGTCGGGCAGAACCAATTCCAAGACTGCTGATGTGAGCGTAGCAGCCGAGGAGCTAGGACGCCAACCGAAGTGATCATCAACGCCGCTGGGGAAAACCGCTGTGTACGCAAAAGACCACCAGCCTATAGGCTGGTAGTCCGAGTGGAAGCTCACATCCCCTTGATCAAAAAACGAAGGGGAGACCAAATTCGATCTGCCGCTGGGATCCCAAACCATACACGCCCGTACCGTTACCTACACGGAACGACTCATTATTTAGCCGGGTGGTGCCGTTGATCGAGCCATTACCACTGCCGTATAGAATTCCACAGAATCGTCACCATAATTTGGCCAATCCAACGAGTTAAGTTGTTGATTGAAAGAATGGGTTAGGCCCGTTGATCGTACTGAAAAGGCTGGCGTCGGCGATTCAACTCCGTCCCTGGCCGTCATTACTGTTACACACCCTGGCTGTCTGGCTTAGGTCAGATCCTTTCGATCTCCAGGTGCAACTTGCTCGAGTTTGAGGTACTCTGCGCTTCGAAGCATCAAAAAGCAAGAGTAGCAGTGGGAGCGAGCACGCGTAGCAGGATCCGGATGGCTAGGACAGCAAGCACCAGATGTGCCGCCGTCCGGATCCAATTGGTAGTGATTAGAGTGCGAACCTTCGCCTCGTCGTACCCGGTTGCGGCCATCTCACCGTGAATGCGGCGCTGCCACACCAATGTCGATCCAAGTGCAATGAGGTTCAGCACTAACCCGGCGGCGGCCTCGTACGTCCGAATGAACCCCGGACGGTAAACCACTAACAGCACCGAAACGATGAGGAGCAATAACGCCGGTAAAATCGTGGGTACCGCAGCGGCGCGGTTGTTCGCGCGCATATAGGCAGCGAAACTTTCTTTTCCAACCGCAGGGTAGATTCCGTAATGCTGAAGCTGCAAGGTCGTCATGCAGCCGGCATTGTAGATGGCGAGGAATAGAAACACGACATAGAAGGTCAAACGTGTCCTCCGGAAATCCGGACGATCCGTTTGACGTGATTACCGCGCTCCGCAGCATCGAGCATCATGCATGCCACATCCTCGCGACTCATCGGCACTCCCGAAGTCTCAGTCTCCTCAGAGTCAACCCCCACCACGTACCGCCCGGTGAACGCCCCATTGTTGAACCGCGGTGCCCTAAGCACCGTCCAATCAAGATTGCTTTCCGTGACTTGCTTTTCCATCGCGCGCTGGTCCTGGGCGTGATGGCGGAGAAAGGTGCGGCTGATAAATCGGGCGAACCACCCGATGTTGGAATCCAAGAGCGACGAAGAAACGATCACGAGCCGGCGCACACCAGTGCAGTGCATGGCTTCGATCGTGGCACGCACGCCATCTGCCAAAACAGACGTCGCGCCGAGCCCCCGCGTTCCGAGCGCCGAAAGCACGGCATCATTACCGGGTAGCACCTCCGCGAGATCGTTCGCATGCATGGGATTCCCGACCACCACATGCAGAGACTTCGCCTTGCCGCCAAAGGCCGAACGTCCGAAAGCCGTGATTTCATGGCCGCGCGCCAAACCCTGCGCCACCAGTGCGCTGCCGGTCCTTCCTGTTGCGCCTAAGACGAACAACCGCATCGATGCGAATTATACGCTGCCCGCGCGAGATGGTAGTGTCTTTGAGAAGCTCGATATTATTCCGCACACAGGCGTAGCAGTCGTCCCTTACTGTAGTATCCTTTGGCACGAATTGCCTTTGCTGTCCACCTGTCCGTGCTGACTGCCGAATCCACCGTTTGTGTGAGTACCAAAAGTGGCTGGACGCGACTGGAAATAACGAGAGGGCTCAACCGCATGTCAGACACAGGAGTCGTCGCTTACCTCGTTTTGATGTTGCCTGCATTGATTTTCGCCTCTGGACAGGATGCGGCGATGGTGAATCCCAACGTTGTCAAAGTTGAATTCGAAAACCCAAAGGTTCGGATTCTCGGGGCGCGTTATGCCCCTCACGAACGGCTGGAGATGCACTCTCATCCCGCGAAGGCAGAAGTACAGATCACTGACGGTGTCGTGCGAATTTTCACCCCAGATAGCAAATGGCTTGACGATCCGGGAAAAACAGGGGAGTTCTTCTGGCTGGAACCGACTAGGCACGCAGTCGAGAATGTGGGGAGCGCCCCGCTGGAGCTAATAGAAATCGAGATGAAGAATGTGACGGCCAAATCAATTCCCGTTGGTGCTCCATCGCGCAGTCAGACCCCACCATCCAATGAGCCTCTTCCCGTAGAGCAGGAACCGCATCATCGGTGGGGATTTCAGAACCAGTATGTGCGAGTGCTGGACGTGCTGCTCGCCCCCGGCGACTCGACGCTGTTTCACACCCATTCCCATGACAGCATCGCGAGCTAAGCGAAGCAACGATTCAGCAGCAGGTATTCGAGAAAATTGGCAACCTGCATCGAAGCTAATGCCGGATCCGGATAATGTCAGGTACGCAGAGGGTGCCAAGATGGGCCATTGATATCGGCGATAGAGTCCGACGCATCGACGTTCAGAAGGTGGAGTGTCCCGAGTGCGGTGAGCGTTTCATCCTTGGGAAGTGGCAATCGGGGGATCTCAATTGCGCTAAGAAGAAGCCCGTCGATCCCTCCCCGAGAGAAACGACGGGCAGGATATGGGCGAACGAGGCTGGTCTGAATCGGCTCTCCCCTAGGCGGAAAATCAGAGGCGCCTCATCACAGGGGCCGGATCATAGGACGTAAGCGGTTCGTCCGTCCACCAATTCCTGCGCCTACCCCCGGCAGCTGATTCTGGTCTGCGATCCGCGGCGCAATGCCTTATTAAAGGAAGGCAACAAGAGCGACAAAATAGATGCGCGCAAGCTGGCTGACTTATTGCGCACGGCAATGCTGCGGCCGGTCTATCACGGAGAACACGGACTGCGGACGCTGCGCGAATTGGGGCGCAGTTATCAGACCCTCAGCCAAGACCATAACCGAGTGATGAACCGGATCAAAGCTCTGTAGCGCGGCGGGAGCATCCCTTGTGCGATGGCGCCGGCACTCACAAGGGAGGCTCTCAATCCAGCGCAATACTAAATCCGCGCACGGGTGATCTTGTGATGACCGCATGACACGTGTCGCGCGAACCCGGTTTCGCGGCTTGTGCTGGTGGTAAAGTTGCCTCATGGCTGGCAGGCCAAATCCCCAAAGCTTCGAGGAGATTGTGGAGTGGGCATACAGCACCCTGCCCCAGAAGATCAGGGACCTCCCAGATTTCCCCGGCATCCAAGTGGTTGATGAGCCTCCTGCGGACGTCTTGGAAGACATATCGAACAAGAAGAAATGGCGCCGCGGAACTGAGTTATTGGGATTGTACAGCGGCGTATTCAGGACAAAACGGTCGTTCAACCAGGTGGAGTATGCCCCCGACTTGATATTTGTTTTTCGAGGCCCTATTCTGCGGTGTTCAAAAGGAGATTTGCGGGCCGAAGTGAAACAGGTGGTGTGGCATGAGGTTGCACACTGGCTCGGCTACGAAACCGAGGAGCAAGTGAAAGCCTTGGGTTTATGAGCTAAAGCGCGAGTGCCATGGCCGGTCTTCAAAGCCCGTCTTCAAAGCACATAATAGAGAGGCATTCAAGAATTGGTGCGCTGCTTGCGAGATCCTGCTCTCATGCCAGCAGTCACCGAGACTGGCTACTACCGCTGCTTGCGACCTTCGGAATAGTGGCAAATCATTGTGGGGGAAGTAATGGCGATCAAGATTGAGCAGACACGTGACGGAGACTACGACTCCCTAACCTTTCAACCAATGGAACGCCTGAAGGTGTATTTGTTCGGGCTAACTGTATTGTTCGCATCTTTTGGGGCGGGTGAAGCGGTCTATCGCCTCTTGTTTTCCGAGTTCGACGGCGCGACCGATCGTATTCCGGTTGAAGGGCTGTTTGGTTTGATATTTGCGTGGCTCGCCACTAAGTTCGTCGGAGACATTTACAGAACTCGCAAGGAGAGGAGCGCACGCCTCAATTTCATTTTGGCTCGGAATCATCAAATACGAGGCGCTCTGGAAGGAATCACTCCGTTCGCTCACCCATCGAGAAACCAACAATCCATCAGAGTAATCCGCGAAGAAGTCGACAGGATTGACGGCGCCCTTAAGGAGATCTTGCCGGGTTAAGCTTCTCGGGCGAGGCTTGGAAAGAAATCGGTCAGCATCTGCTCATTGCGTCTGCTCGACGCATTCTAGCAGAGTGGAGTTTCGGTACTGTGGGGGTCTTGCACGTCCTGGACTCTCCCTTTGCAGTCGCCATCCCTGCCGTTCCAGTACTTGACCGCCGCAGCAGGACGGGCATAGCCGCGCGCTGATTTAATAAGGATGTGACGACAGGTCCTATCAGTTCTGCCTCATTGCGGGCCGGAACTATAGCAGCGATGCAGCCGGAAAATCCCGCGTTGTCACTGGCGTCGACCTTCAAGGCCTTCAGACGCCAGAAGGATCCCTGGCCAAGGCGAGGTAAGACCAGGTCACAGCCGTAAGCGTAGGGACGCTCGTGGCAAGCGCCGACATCGGCGTGAGCCCGAGGGTACAACTTAGGGAGATGCGGATCAAAGCGCATGTAAACGAGGCGCATGTAGACGAGACCGACCCAATAGTTTTCCTTTAGAGCGCTCCGCGGTTCCTAGAACGGAAGTGTCAGACCAAACACATGGTTGACAGATTGAATGCAGCCAGCGTGACTTCGGCACTTGATCAGCAAATTCTCAGGCGGCCAGTTTTTTCCCTTCGTTCCGGGTGGATCACTGCCATTTAGCCGGTTTGTCCGTCATCCGAGACCAATCAACTTCACTGGCGATAGTCTCTGGCGTACTGATTTCTCATCTTCTCCGGCGGCATTGTGCCTTTATGGGTTCGGCAACTAGCTTGCCCTTCGTCTTCGCAGACCACGTGGCCGACCTTGTCTGTTCTGATTTCTTCACGTTGATGCCTGTGCGTTTTACGTTGAGTTAAGGGGCCTTTGTCCGCAGCGGCGAATTCGGTCTAAAGCCGGCACTCCAGAATTTGAAGTGCCGGCGCACCAGTCATGGCTAGTGACCCGTATGCGAAGACAAATGGGAGCTAAAGAAGAGGAAGAAGTTCGATCCAACTTCAATCGCTCTTCCGGCAGCTTCGGCATCGTCCATTGCCATCGAGGATGTGATCCCGCTACTCCCGTCGGCGGCAGGCCAGTCGCTCTGATTGAGGATTAGTACGGGCCTCACTTCCCACCAGATTGGGTTGGCGTTGACGCGACTGTTGTCAATCACGTGGTCATGGTTGGGGGTTGGCACGAAGACGGGCGCCGTCGGAGGGCCAGTCTTTCCCAGCGCATTCAGAGTTACCGACAGGTCGACGGAAGAAGCATGCATGGTGCATGTACCGGGCACGGGATTATTCGGGTCCGGGCACTGGGTCGAAACTAAGGGGTGACTCTTCCAGGCCTCGGGCACAAAGCCGAAAAGGCTGATTAATGTTGATCCGAGAGCGGGGCCGCAGAGTTCGCCTGGGCGTCCGCCATTCGGGCATGCCATTGCGTCATTCGGGTTCTGGTCGTTGTCAACCGAGAACATGGGAACGAACACATAAAGATGCGCGGTGTGCTTGATGTTCGTGCCGGCTGGATCCTGCGTCGGCTCGGTCACCGGCTGGCAAATCGGGGTTTGCATTTCGTTGGGATCGGACTGCGCCAGGATGTGGTTGAAATCGAGGTCCATGGTTGGCTGGTCGACGCAATCAAAATTCTGCAGGTAAGTGAATGTAACCAGCCGGTTGTTGCCAAAGCCATTGGTCTGGTTGTCAGCGAGTTGTGCCGATGCGCTGACCGCCACCAATGCGATGCATGCGCATGCCGCGAGAATCAGAGCAACGCGGGAAAGCTTGGTATGCTGGGATCGTCGAAAGAAAAATCGAAAACGGTTCATATCGTCACTCCTTAATCCCCGAATGATTCGAGGAATGTTGAAGGGCCTTAGCGGCCAACGATTTCGTTACGCGATTCTGTGTACCGCCACCCTCAGTCGGGCGATGCCATGACCGAAGGCATCGCCTGGTTTAGAACTTGAGGCTTAGCAAATACTGGATCAGGTCTCCCTTCTCGCTGCCTGACAGGCCGAGGTTCATGCACTTGTCGTAGTGGTTGACTACGGCATTCAGATCAGCGAAGCGTCCGTCGTGATAGAAGCCACCGGTAAAGTGAGTAGAGAGCGCGCCGATGGGCGAAGTGCGGTAGCGCATATCCGGCCCACGGTTTGCCTGGAAGCTGTCGATACAGACATCGGCGGGCTGGTGCAGATTCCATCCCGGCTCTGTCCAAAGTGGTTCCGCATGACAGTTATTGCATCCTGCCTTCCCGCTGAACAGCTCGTCGCCGCGTGCGGCAGCTGCCTTATCGAAAGGCACGGTTGGGTTTGGTGCAGGGATGGATAGCTGATAGAGCTGCAGGGCTGCAAGTTTGGAAGTAATGAGATCATCATCGGGGTTGATGTGAGGCAAATCCGCGAAGCCGTTGGCAGCGGCAATTGGGAACTGTGCGGCATTATTCAAGCGAGGATCGAAGAACCTGCCTTTCCCGTGCATCTCAAGATTGGCTACGAACGCGTTCCAGTGCGGCACGGACCCCCATCCGATCCAAGTATGGAGATTCACTCCTCCAAGACCAAAGGGCGGAGGAATAAGTGACGCGCCAGAAACGTTTGTGCCGGTGACGACACCATCCGTTACTTGTTGTGGGTTGAATGCCCTCCCGTCCAGGAGTAGCTCGGCATCGAATTTTCCCGGTCCCCAGCTGTTCAACACTTTTCTTACTGTGGCCTGATCTGTCGATAACAGATTGGCAATCACGCTCAGGTCGGGTGCGACCGCGACAATTGCTCCGACATTTAGATCACGATTCGCCCAGCCATCCAGTCGATGACCAATGCATCCGGTGGCGGGGTTCGGAGTGATTTGTCCGGCACAGAGGGCAGGAATGGAATTGTCTACGGTGGAATGACACAACGCGCATTGAATGCCCACCGACTTGAGCGTCCCCGAGGGGTTGAAAGAGCCAGTGAGGCCGACAACTGCGTTTAACTTGAGGAGCGTGAGGGTGACGGCGGGGTCATCGAGATTTACCTTTCCTTTTTCGATTTGCTGCAGCAAGTTCGGGGGAAGCGCGTCCACGTCTACTTTCAGGCCTACGGCCAGCGCTGTTTTAGGACTTACTCCCGGACCAACGCCGCCAAGCTTGGCTCCCTCGATGGCCTGATGCAGTTTCAGAGTGTCTCCCCAAAATGCCTCGTCCCCAAAGGTGTCAAAGCGGAAGATCTGTTCTCCTTGCAGTACTTTTTGGGTCGCGTTGTCAACCACCGGGTTATGACGGGTGTTGTTGTCGGCACCGGCACGTGCCGAACGACTGACTGCAATTATGCACGCCAGCAGCAGGACGGCTATCATTACGATCACATGCAAACGAAATCTTGGTTGCGACATTAAGAACCTCCTGAGCTCCTTTGCGGAGACTCGGGGACATGACGAATCCATGTCCTTTTCAAAAGCCCTTCGAACGGGTACCTCATCAGCCTGGTTGCTCGAGTCCAGTGATGGCCGACGACTCCCACGCCCTGCCGCAGAACGTAAAGGAGGACTTCTCGCAGACGGGCAACGAAACTGACGTGAATCCTTCAACAGGGTTTCCCCGAGCGTTTCTAAAACACATGCCCAACGGAACAGGCAGGGATGAGCAAGCTCCTGGTTATGAAGCTGGCACCTTGCAGGGAAGGGTCGGCGTAGTCAGGGAGTTACGTACACAAGGTTGGTTACGGGTTTAGCGCGATACGGTGTAAAGAGATTGTCAGTTTCTGGTCACTCGGGGCAGGCTCCGCACGGCGATGTCTTTGTTTTGTCTGGTAAACGTAAAACAATCGTCATTTGGCCGCATCACCCCTGATAGCTCGATCACATGGAGCTTAAAAGCTGCTGACTGGGCTGTGAAAGGACGGGCAGTGCAAAAATGCGTAACCTATTTCTCAATCGTCGGGTTGTGTAAAGCGGTTCCCGTTACGACATCAAACCCAATTTTCAGTTCGTCGTTTGACCTTAACGGTATCTCCCGCGATGGTGATCGGAGTAATTCCGAAATCACGCTGCTTCAATGCGATCTCGCCACGAAAATGCTTCCCCGAACGACGTCCAAACACGGCCTACACCGCTTCAGGACACTCACGAAGCGCTCGAACGTATTTAAACCAAAATCAGGATGTGCCTCGATCCGGTGCCCGCCCGGCAGCACTGCGGCCAGCCCACAAGTCGCCGCGAGGTGTGTGGAAGATTTCTTGGTCGCCAACTCCACCTTTGCCATTGGAGCCGCCGAAGAAACTGGGCCACGCCTTCTCTTCCAACACCGCTTCTTCAGATGGCGATCCAGCGTGCTGAAGCTTAAAAGCCGACTCCGACAAACTCACGCGGTGCATACGGCTGCTCACAAACTCAGACACCAACTGCTGAACTTGCGCTCGCGTACGTCGCTTGGGAGCTGACAACTCGGTTGTTGCGGTCATCTGGACAGTTCAACACAGGCACGATGGCACGAATAGTTGCGTTGGTCAGACGCTTACCCTCGAACTGATGTAGCAGCGGGTTTTCTTGACAGCGCAAGATTTCAGGCCAGGGAGCACTCGTCTATGGCGGAGCAGTCATCGGTGCCTTTGGCATACAGCCAACTCGGTTTCGTGCCGAACATGTGCCGGTGGTAGACTGCGCCTATGGCTGCTAAAAAGAAAACTAAGAAGAAGCAGACGAAGTCGAAGAGAACTGCCAGTAACAAGATCAGGCCGACGAAGAAGACAGCCAAGAAGAAACTGGCTATGAAGAGGAAGACTCCCAAGGAGGAGTTAGCGAAGGAGGCAGCTCAGAAAAAGGCGACGGTGAAAACGAAGGCTGTCGGGAAGAAGACAATCGGAGTAAAGACTGCGACCGCGCTCAAGAAACAGATTCCGCCGAAAAGCCAGAGCGTGCAGACAGTTGCATTCGCGTCAGAGGGGTCCGGAGCGCGTTCCGGACAATCGGGAGATCTGCAGGGATTATCCGACGTCCTAGGTGCGGATTCAGAGAGTGTCGACGAATTGCTCGAAGAAGGAAACGCGTCCGAGGCCGAAGCAGTGAAGGGCGTAGAGGACGCCGAGGGCGCTGACGAAAGGGAAGTTCACACGCATGAGGTACCGGAGGACGATGTTCCCGAGGAATATCTGGATAAAGAATAAAAGCTGAGAGGCTCTCTTCGCGCCAGTAAGATTCGTATCCTTACCACAATCCTGACCAGCGAAGCCGCAGCCTCGTTCATCTGTTTCCCGGTTGCCCCCCAACCGGCAAAGGAATCCAACAGGTGGCCTCGAGGCCAAGAACGAAAACTACGAGACCGGGAAATATCCGGTGAGCGCACTCGTTCCCCGTTTCCGAAATGCTGGCTGAGCACACCCTGAATGTTTCTCAGCGGCTACGAGGTCAGGGCGGCAACCGACGACAAACAATTCGCGGTGCTCTCCAGTTCCAGACCTTTTGGCAGCGGTTCCCCGAAAGTGCGCACCACATCGGCACGGACCGGCGCAATGTGTTCGAGCAGTGGCCGCAAGAACATATCGTCTGCAACTCCGGCTGACTTCAGTCCTGCAATGGCGGATCGCACGACGTCCTGGCTGATGTCTCGGGTGCGATGATCGACCCGTCTGCCCAGTTGAACGACCGCAGACGCCGTCTCATGCGTTAGCTCACGCAAGTCCAGCACTGCAGTGATCCAGTCAGCCGCAGTCTCCGCAGGAATCACGCAGCTGAGCGACCCGTAGAGTGGGATGCGCGCCCCGAATCTGCCCAGCGACCACAACCAACCACTATCAGCGGGTTCTCTCTTGAGCTTACGAAGTAGCTCACTTCCCATCGAGGCGCGTGTTGCGCCTGACAGATGCTCAAGGCTGGCCAGCAAACGCCAACCATCATGCTCCAACTGGGAGTTCAGACGCGTGCCAGGCTTCTTACGGCCAATACAGAGGTCTCCGACGTAGTTCCGGAGTTCCTGCTGATGGACAGAACTGAGGCCGCCCCCGATCCTTCGCCACAGCACCAGCCAATCGACCTGGGACTGAAGCTCTCGCGGGAACGCCAATCCCTCCTGATAAATCCGACGCGCCTGGACAATTCGAAAGCTGTCCCGTGGATCTCCAAACCCTGGCCGCAGGCAATAGCCAAACAAATTTAGCCAACGAACTTCGTGTCGTGCGCTCAGCTTTCGCCCGTCTGCCACCTCCAGAAGTACATCGCAGAAGACCCGCACCGTCGCGATGGGCCATGATTCTCTTTTCAGGCCTGTGACGGACTCCAATTCGCCCACCAGTGAAGCAGGATCCACTGGAACGCCCTCGCCCACTCCATATCCGGTGAACGCACGCCGAATCAGCCGTACCGCAGATTCCTGCGCCTGCTCCGAAATATTCGAGGAGTCATGTCGATTCGCAGTTGACGCTGACTGCGATGGGTACCCGCCCTGATCCGTCGAGCTTGCATCGCGTCTCAATTCGAACCGAAGCCGCCAGCGGTGCGGTGAGCTCACGGACTCGCACCAAAGTTCGAGCGTTCCCACCTCGGTAAAGCTCACGGACAAGCGCACTGCCAGTTCCATCTGCTGGAGCTTCTTTCCATAGCGCAGCAACGTGACCAAGGGCGCGTGACGGTGGACCTGCTCGGGCTCCAAGTCTGCAATTCCACCGTGCGCGTCATGACGAATCGTCGAGCTGTACAGATGGAACGATACCGGGCGATTCGTCAGAACGGAGAATTCACGATCCAACAGCGGCAAGGTCGTGCCCTCATTCGTGCCGGAAGGCAGTACGCAGACTGCCTGGATGCCATGTTCCGAACGCATTCCGATGTAGTAGGTCCGGGCGCTACCAGCCTTGACGCGCAATCCGGCTCCCCGCCTCACTCGGCCGTAGTAAGCGGCGCCAATTGCGACGGCACTGCTCATGAGTTCGTTGCTGAGAATCTTCGGGCGCCACCCGCCGCCACCAAACCAATTGGCGATGGCCTCGATGATCCGCTCGCGAGCGATTGCGGGAATGCAAAAGCCTCCGTTGAAGAGCACAGCGTCCGGCTTTGCCATCTGCAGGCGATCATCGATGTGTGACCGGGGATGTTCTCCTTCGCCCATTGCCACCGCGGCTTGTTTAAGGAACGCCGCAAGATGTTTCGTGATGGCGGGGTCCGTGGCGTAGGGTAGTCCGATTTCGCGAAGACCAGTGGCGCGGGTGCGCAGAGGCATCTCCTCAGGCGAGGTCAGTGGCAGGAAGCCGCTCGTGATCAACTCGGCCACTTCGTCACGACATAGATCGCTGCTCAACATTTGGCCTACGACCGCTCGTCCACCACCCAGAATGTTGATTGGAAGACAATCGGGGTTTTCCTCGCTCAGCAGGCGCTCTTTGGCCGCTGAACACAGGACTCGCAATGCATGACGCTGACGCAGACTCAGTTTCGCGGTGAGCTTCTGTTCGACGCGGCGCGCCAGCGCGAGGTCGAGATTCTCACCTCCGAGCAGGAGGTGCTCGCCGATGGCGGTGCGTTCAAATTCGACATTTCGTCCTTGGATGTGAGCCCGCACGAGGCTGAAGTCGGAGGTGCCACCTCCGATGTCGCAAATGAGCACGAGCTCGCCGTCGCGCAGGTGCTCTCCGAGAACGTTCTCATGCTCCGCCACCCACGCGTAAAAGGCAGCCAGCGGCTCTTCCAGCAGGGTGAGGTTTTCGAGTCCTGCCTCTCGCGCCGCTTCCACCGTCAGCTCTCGCGCTTCCTCGTCGAAAGAAGCCGGCACGGTTAGTACGATTTCCTGGTTCTCGAAAAGCTGTTGCGAATTGTTGGCGTCCTCGGCTGTCCTTGCGTGGTTCCAAGCCTTCCGCAGATGCATGAGGTAACGGGCAGACGCTTCAACGGGAGACACCATCGGTTCGGGCGGCTCCGCCTCGCGCGGCAGAACGTTGGCCGTTCGATCGATGGCACTCTGGCACAGCCATGACTTCGCCGAGGATACCTGACGCCCTGGCGCGAGGGCGCCTTGGTCGCGGGCCATCATGCCGACGATTGAAGACGGATGTACTTCCCACGGCAGGCTCACTGTGCCGGATGAGATTTCATTTTCGGTTGGGAAATAGAGAAATGAGGGCAAGAGTGGCACCGCGCGCACTTCACCTGGGCTGGTGAGCTGCGCAACCTCAAAGATCCTTATTCCTGGCGAATCGGCTTCGTTCGCGCTTTCGCGGGTGTCGACAAAGGCCACCGCGGAATTCGTCGTGCCCAGGTCCAAGCCAATCAGGTAGCGGGAAGGGCCTTCCATCACGGTCTCAAAACAGACTGCTGCCGATTCGTCATTCGTCGCTCTTTTCGCGGATGTTCAGCTCGAGCTTCCAGCGGTTGGCACCGTCCCGCGAGGCACACCAGAGTTCTAACGTACCGATTTCTGTCACGCGTGACTCCAAGCGCACAGGTAAAACAGTTCCTTGCTGGCCATCAAGCCTGAGCGTGACTTCAAGCGGGTTGAGTTCCTCGATCTCGCTGCCCCAGTTCTCCAAAAGATCGCCGACACGGTCCTGCTTTCGAATCGTGGAACTCAGGAAGCGGAACTCTGCGGGCTCCCCGACAACCAACCCGAACTCCCGGTCGGCCAGCACCGCCTCGGTGCCTTCCTCCATCCCAAAGGGCACCACGCAGAGCGCCTTCAGCGGGGCTTCCATTCCTGGGACAGCTGGCATCGCGCTTTCAATTCCGACGTAGTAAGTGCGCGAGGCGCCACTCCGAATGCGTACTCCCTGTCCGCGCCGGGCCCTTCCGTAATAGGCCGCCCCTCGCGCTACAGCGTGCTCGAGGTCAGGCGCTTCCAGAACATTGGCTGCACCAAGCGCTTCAAATCCCTCTTCGGTCAGCCAGCGATTGAGCACCTCTACCAGCCGCCTCCGCAGCACGTCCGCCTTCATGACGCCCCCATTGAACAGAACATGCGTCGGGCATGCCAAACCGTCTCGCCCTCGCCGAATGTTGCCAGCTTCGGGACTGTTCTGTACCTGGCGGGACAGAAAGCGCGCCAAGTGCTTCGTGACTGCCGCATCGGCGGCATACGGCAGGCCTAGTTCTTGAAATCCGATGCGGCGCTGCCCGGCCGGCATTTCATCATGGCCTACCTTCGGGAAGAATCCTTCGACCAAGACGCGATTCAGGTCTTCGCGCAACAGCTCCGTCTTGATCGTGCCCCCAACCAACTTGCGTCCTTTGCCCAACAAGGTGACATCTTGTTTTTGGCTCTTGGGATGTTCGAACAACTGCTCTTTCGCAGCGCGGCACTGATACCACAGACCCTGCAACTGATAGGTGTCGATTCGATGGCCTTGGGCTTCCAGCTTCTGTTGCAATAAGCGGGCGAGGGCGAGGTCCATGTTATCGCCGCCAAGCAGGATGTGGTCGCCGACCGCGACACGCTTCAGCGCCAAGTCTCCATTTTCTTCTGAAACCGCGATCAGGCTGAAGTCGGTGGTTCCGCCGCCCACGTCGCAAACCAGAACCAAGTCCCCAATCTTGATGCGCTTGCGCCACCCGTCCCCCTGGCTCTCGAGCCATGCGTAGAATGCGGCCTGCGGTTCCTCGAGGAGAGTCACATGCTGCAGCCCAGCCTGCTCAGCCGCACGCCGGGTTAGTTCTCGCGCTTCCTCGTCAAACGAAGCCGGCACGGTGAGCAGAACGTCTTGTTCGGCCAAGGCGTGGCCTTTCCCGTCCGCCGCATGATGCACGTCCCATATTGTCCGGAGGTACCGCAGATAATGCGAAGAAACCTCCAGCGGAGAGAGTTTGCTGACCTCTGCCGGAGCCTGCCAGGGAAGAATCGGCGCCGCGCGATTTGCGGCAGCGTAGGAGAGCCATGACTTGGCTGATGCGACCAGCCTTCCCGGACTTTCCGCCCCGCGCTTGCGTGCCAACTCTCCAATCACGAACTTCGGTTCCGCGTCCCAAGGCAAGCCGAGGCTGCCCTTGGGAAAATCCAAGTCGCCCGGAATGTAGAGAAAGGATGGGAGCAATGTCCGGTCGGCTATTTCATTCGGATTGATGAGCTGAGGAATGGTGTCAATTTCGATGTGCGCCCTCTCCGAGGCGGCGCTTTCACCGTATGCCAGCGCGGAATTGGTAGTGCCTAAGTCGATGCCAACGATGAATTGTGAGTCCAACTAAGTCTCCTGTGGCCAGCATTGCGCCACGTAAAAATTGCCTTGGTGTCCGCAGAGGTGCAGGTTTGCTAGGGGACCTCGACCTCTGCCGGGGCCAAAATCGCTCTGCCGGTACCCTGCGGCAGTGACGGTAGCGTCACTTCGGTGACGCGCCAGCCGCGATGGCGCAACAACCCACGAATTGGTGGCTCGCGGGTTACATTGCCGACCAGTTTGATAGCTCCCGGATCGAAGCCCACCGGTACGGTGACAGGCTGGTCTTCCTCGGAAGAGAGGATCGGCTCGAGTTTGAGATAGCGCTCCAGAACCTGGCGGCAGGAGGTGTGGATGCTGCGTACGGCAGCCCCGAGTTGACCGTCGGGGTAGGAAGAAACATCCTCCTTCAGAAAGTCCACAAGCCGGCCATCACGCTGCAACAAAGCCAGCATCTGCATCGCCCGGTCGGGCGATTCAGGGCTCGGCTTGTCGCCTCTGACCGTTGGTGCGGCAGGAGTCACCTTTGCTGCGGTGGCAAGGGGTGCGACCTCTACCTTAGCCCACCCCAGCGCCTGCAGTACGTCCTGCGGGATCTTTCCCTGAAACAGCAGCGAGAAAAAGCAGCGAAACGCAAAAGATAGCCGTGTTGAAAACCCAATCATATTTGCTCCGACGTCCAAGCCGGCACCCGGAAAACACTTTTTATATTCTAAATGCACAGTTGCCCTGCGAACGCCGTTCCAGTGCTCTGAACGCGCGTGTCAGCGATCGTCTACGCGAGAGTCGGTCTGGCGCCACAAGACGATAGCGGACGCAATCCGCAAAATATTCCGGGCCAGAGGTCGGCTTCGGGGAGATTGGACCTCACGGCACTCAGAATTCGGAGACATTGTCTCAGGGTGTTTCCTCCGGTGCTCGCACAACAGTCGAAGTCGTTCTCCCTTGTCGACTGCATCACGGTCGCCCTGAATCGAATACAGCGCAACTTTGAGCCGATGCGCAAGCCAGTGGAGGCCTGGCAAAGAAGTGAGTTGAGGGACGCCACGGCGAAAATGGCCGACTACGACACGTTTGTCGAAGGGAATCTGGAGGCGCCAAAGCATCTCGCTCGCACCGTGCACGACCAATACTTTGAGCCGAAGTACGAGGACTTCAAGCTGCGAACAATCTGGAGCCTCTCCAACGCGTTCACGTCGGCGCTCAAGGAACTGGATCCAATTCCTCAATTCAAGGCAACAGCCAAGTTGGGACAATTCCTGGAGGCCCGGTTCTCACAGTCGTTCTAGCAGCCGGGCGGTATCGGCCAACCGCCCTTTCTTAACTTAACTAGCGAACGTTGCACGGGGTTCGACGCTTCCCTCAACTGACTTCCCAGAAACCCGTTTCCGGACAAACTGCGGATCACCGACGATCCATTGTGCATCGTCTGATCCTTTGGAGCGGCCTTTGTTTGAGGCTATAATCGACCGCATAAAATTGCGCCGACTTCCAACGGATAGAGGTTTCATAAAGAGCGCTATGCGACTCACCGGCGGTTTTGTGGCTTGCTTGTTGGTGGGAATCTTCGTGGCTGGTTGGCGCACAGTAGCGGCGGTTGCCGCTAACAGTTCGGAAGGCGTGGCGGCTCGCTCCGATAAGCCGGAAACGAAAATCGCGAAATCTTGGGATCCGAAGACTGCGGCCGCCTACTTAGATCGGCGGCTAGCGTGGTGGATGGAATGGCCCAGAGCCCAGCGGGACCATGAAACTTTCTGCGTGTCGTGCCACACCGCTGTTCCTTATGCTCTTTCGCGTTCCAATCTTCGAACGGCGCTTGACGAGCACGCTCCATCTCCGAACGAGCAACGGCTGCTGAACAGCGTCACAAAGCGCGTGCGCCTCTGGAAGGAGGTTGAACCGTTCTACAAGGATGCCGATCGCGGGCCATACAAGTCGCTCGAGTCGCGCGGAACGGAGTCCGTACTCAACGCACTGATTCTTTCGAGCCGTGATGCGCAAAGCGGCCAACTCAGCAACGATACGCGTACGGCGTTTGAGAACATGTGGGGTGAACAGCAAACTGCCGGCGAGCAGAAAGGAGCGTGGCTCTGGCTGCGCTTTAAGAACGAGCCGTGGGAAGCCGACGATTCAGGCTACTTCGGCGCCACGCTGGCCGCCGTCGCGGTTGGTATCGCACCAGGAAACTATCGGGCAACGCCCGAAGTCAAAACCAGCCTCAGGCCATTGCGGGAGTACCTCAACCGCGAATTTGCCGTGCAGACCCCTATTAATCGAGTCCTTCTCTTGTGGGCCGCCGCGAAGCTGCCGGGACTGATGGAGCCAGATCGGCAGGAAGCCATCATTGGCGACCTTCTAAAAAAGCAGCAGGCTGACGGTGGCTGGAGTTTGTCTTCTCTCTCTGGCGACTGCAAGCGCGCGGATGGAACGCCTCAGGAAACGAGGAGCGACGGATACGCGACGGGGCTGATCACTTTCGTTCTTCAGCAGGCTGGGACTTCACCCGAAAATGCCAAACTGGAGCAGGGACTCGCATGGCTTACTGCGAATCAGGATAGGACGGAAGGTTCCTGGCCGGCCTACTCTTTGAACAAGAACAAAGAGCACCACATCAGTCCGGAAACCGCGCTCTTTATGAATGACGCAGCCACTTCGTACGCTGTGCTCTCTCTGACTGCTGCCAACCGTCACTGAAATGACGTGCTGGATAGCGGGCAACTGGAGATTACAAATGTTGATTTCTTCCGCGCCTACTATTTGTCGTACCGCTTGCACGCACCCTTCCTGATCGTCTTTCCTTTGCGGCCCCGGGGGATGAAGATGTTTAATGCTTCTGCCATGATTCTCCGCCTGCTGGTGCTGCTCCTCTTCACTACCGGCGCCCTCGCCGAAGTCCCCGAGGGCATTCCGCGTAAGCTCGCCCGCCAGCGCGCCGTCAACATCAGCGACGTGCATTACAAGCTCTGGCTGTCGTTGAGTTCGCACGCGACCGACATTCCTGGGTCTATTGAGATTACGTTCGCATTAAAGCAGCCGAGCGAAACGCTGATCGATTACAGCGATGGTCTGCTGAAGGGCATGGTGATCAATGGTCAGACGGGCGAAGCGAAGGCCCTAAGCGGCCACATCATTCTTCCCGCCGCTTCGCTGCACGCGGGCCAGAACACAGTGGACCTCAAGTTCACGTCACACGCCGGACCGGCGGGCAAGCCGATCATCCAGTACGAAGACAAAGACGACGGCTCCGAGTACGTGTACACGCTGTTCGTACCGATGGACGCGAGCATGGCATTTCCCTGTTTCGATCAGCCGGACATTAAGGGAAGGTTCCAGCTCACCATCGATGCGCCCGGGGATTGGAGCGTGATCTCGAACACCACAGGCAAGACGAGCACGCCCAACGTATGGGCGTTCCCTGAAACATTGCCGCTGCCGACCTATCTCGTCGCCTTCGCCGCCGGCCCGTTTCAAAAGATCACACTGGCGGGCGAACCAACGGTCTATTTTCGCAAATCGCAACTAGCGCGAGCGCAGCAAGAAGTTCCGGAGTTGCAGGAAATTACGGCAAAAGGAATCAAATTTCTCTCTGACTATTTCGCGCAGCCTTATCCGTTTCCAAAGTACGACATGGTGCTCATCCCGGGCATGGCATACGGCGGGATGGAGCACGCGGGCACGACGTTTTTGCGCGAAGAATCGGTGCTGTTCCGCACCGCGACGACGCACTCCGATATTTTGGGCCGCGATATCCTGACGCTGCATGAGCTGACGCACCAATGGTTCGGCGACCTGGTGACAATGCGCTGGTTCGACGATCTGTGGCTGAAGGAAGGGTTCGCGCAGTTCATGGCCTATCGCGCATTGTCGTCGCTGCGGCCGGAGGACATGGTCTGGAAGCGCTTCTACGAGACGATCAAGCCGGGCGCATACGACATCGATCAGACGCTCGGGACGACGCCGATCTACCAGGATATCGGCAACCTGAATGTCGCGAAGTCTGCCTATGGCGCGATTGTCTATTCGAAGGCTCCGGGCGTGCTAAAGCAGCTGTGGTACGTACTCGGCGACGAACACTTCCGCTACGGTTTGCAGGCTTATCTCAGAGAACACGCTTACGCCAATGCCGAGTGGAGCGACTTGGTACACGCTTTCGAGCAGGCGTCGGGGCGGTCACTGGGGAAGTGGGCCGATACGTGGATCCGGAAGCGCGGCATGCCTGAGGTCGATGTCGCCTGGACATGCAGTGGCGGCAAGATGCGAAACCTGACTGTGACGCAGCACGATGTTCTGAACGAGGGAGTCGTGTGGCCAATTGCTATGGAAGTCGGGCTTCATTATCCCGATGGTTCCAAGTGGACCATGGCACTGGAAATGAATGAGGCGGCCACAAAAATCGACCGTCCCTTTATCGACGGTCATCGGCCCTGTCCCGCATGGGTGTTCGCCAACGAAAATGATTATTCCTACGGGCGTTTCCTGCTCGATGACAAGAGCCGGGAATACGTGGTGGCGCACCTGGGCGACATGTCCGATTCCTTCCCGCGAGCTCTCTTGTGGGGATCGCTGTGGCAGTCGGTGCAGGTGGCCGATCTCGATCCGCGCCGTTATCTCGAACTTGCTACCGCACTGCTACCGAACGAAAAAGATGAGATGATTCTGGCGCAGACCGTTGGGCGTAGCGCCTCGGCGCTGCACCGGTACCTTTCAGACGCCGACCGGCATCGCCTGACGCCGTCGCTGGCCCAGATCGCGGCCACGCACATGCAGCAGGAATCGGACCGCAACCTGCGCATCATCTGGTTCCGCGGCTTCCGGGCTCTGACAGAGAGCACCGAGTCGCGTGCGAAATTGAAGGCGTTGCTCGAGGAGACTGGATCGGAGGTGATCCCGGGTATCGAGCTGCGGCCGCTGGACCGCTGGAACATGGTAACGACGCTGGTCGCGCTCAATGATCCCGAGGCAGATGAGATTCTGGGACGCGAGAAAGAGCGCGATCACACCACCGACGGCCAGAAGTACGCCTACATGGCTGAAGCCGCGCGGCCCGACGCGGCGACGAAGAAGAAATATTTCGACGATTACACGAGGAACCCCGCGCGGCCCGAAGATTGGGTACAGACCTCGCTGTGGGCGTTCAACTACTGGAACCAGTCGAGGCTGACCCAGCCGTATATCGAGCCGGCATTACAGGTGCTGTCTCAGATTAAGCGCGAGCGGAAGATATTCTTCCTGGTCGCGTGGCTGGACGCGTTCATTGGTGGGCAGCAAAACGCGAAATCGGACCAGATTGTGCACCATTATCTCGATACGGCGCAGATTGAATCCGACACGCGGCTGAAGATTCTGCAGGCGGTGGATGAGTTAGATCGGACAGTGAAGATTCGGGAGAAATATGCTGGCGCTCAGTAGTCAGCTAATGACGGCGGCTGAGGCTGCACTCCGCCTCTGAGTCCCGGCATTCTGTACAGCGCTCGGCGGTCGTTTCCGCGTTCATCTGAGCCATACTGAAAAAGTAACGGCCAACACTGAAGTTGAATGCGCTCCCCAGATTGCTACCAGCAAACGGCGCAGAGAGAACTTGGCCTTGGGATGAACACAGCAGTCTTTCGACAGAGGACAATCATCGACTATTTCTAGTCAAAATCAGATTATTACGGGGCGCGGGCGGCAATGGTGGCGATGTCTGCAATGTTGTCGCCTTTTTTTAGGGATGGGACCGCATTAATGTGCAAGATGACACCGGAGACGGGAGCACGGGATTCGAGTATAACTTTGCCGAAGTAGTCGGTGATGAAACCGATTTTCATGCCCTCTTGAACATAGGTGCCACGCTTCACAAGTGGGTACCAAATGCCAGGGCCGTCCGACAACACATCCACGACTCTGTCGAGCCAGACGGGATTCTCGACGGGCCGAGGGTCTCCCGAAAGCATTTTGAGAGCACGCATGGTGCTGAGTGTTCCGTCGACGAGGAGGGCGATGTCATCCGCCTCGACGATGCCCGCATAGCCAGCTTCGACGACGATGGAAGGTTTGCCGCGAGCAGCAGAGGTGTTGTCGAGGTAGCGAGTAGCGCTTAGGTCGGTGGGACGGTCGCGCCAAATAATGATGTGGTCGAGTCCAAAGGCGAGGACCATCTCTTTGGATTTGCGGTCTTGGGTTTCTTTGCCAGTAGGTGCCCAGTACGCGTAGGGGCGAAGGCTCTCGTCGAGATCGCCGCCGTGGTAGTCGATAAGATAATCACAGCGATCGACGACTTGTTTGGTGATAAGAAACGACGCACGTTCAGTTTGCGTCCCATCGGCTTTCCCGGGGTAGAAGCGGTTCATGCTCTTGCTATCGATAGGGTTCACATGGGGAACCTTTTGTTCGAAGGATTGAATGTTGACGAGGGGGACAAGGATAACGGTGCCGGCGATTTGAGAGGGATCAAGTAGGTTGATGAATTTTTCAAGCGCGATGATTGAGGTGTATTCAGTACCGTGGGCGCCAGAGACCAGAGCTAGGACAGGACCAGGCTTTTCGCCGTTGATGACGATGACGGGAATATTGGTAGCAGCGTCGAGGCCAGCGGGGACTTCCAAATAGCCCGTTGATTTTTGGCCCGGAGCGGCCGTCGCAGTGCCGACAGAAAAAGACAAAGCCTGTGCCTGGACGAACATTGGCAATAACAGAAAGATCCCTGACGAAGCAAATGTACGAACAAAAGATCTGAGCATAGGCCCTCCACGGGGTGGATGAGGATACCGCGACGGGAATAATTTGAGCAATGCAAAGAGATTGACAAAGACGCGCGGGACTCGCTGAAGTGGCCAAAACGATGTTTGTTGAGTCACCCATACTCACCGCAGTGCGTCGTGGTGAGTGTGCGCGTTAGCGCATTTGGAGCAAACCATTGTCATCAACGACACAGTGGCCAGAAGTCGGCTTCGGGAAGATTGGACCACGGCACTCAGAATTCGGAGACATTGTCTCAGGGTGTTTCCTCCGGTGCTCGCCAAGCAATCGAAGTCGTTCTCACTCATCGACTGCATTGCAGTTGGAATGGTTACTCGAGGAGTGGAGTATCACCGTAGATCCGACCTTCAGCGACGCTGCCTGACCGCCGCCACTGGAATAATGGAGCTGTCGTGGGCTTCGCATTACGCGCGTAACTCTTTCCGAGTCAACGGAGCGGCCGGGCAAACGACAGCTCGTGGCCGTCCGGATCGGGCATGTGGAAATAGCGTTCTCCCCACGAGGCATCCCGTGGAATCTCGGGATCAAATCCCCGGTCCTTCAGATGATTCCAGAGGGCGTCCACATCCGTGACGTAGAAGATCAGTCGCCCCCAGCGCGTCACGGGCTTACCCTGTTCCAGATTGAGGATCGCAGATTGTGTGTTCTCTTGCGCGCAGTGAAGAAAACCCTGTGCCCTCTCCTCCGTAGAGAAGCTCCATGTCCAGAACATCTCTGTAAAACCGCACGGACGCTGTCATGTTCACAACCCGAAGAGTCACAGCGGAAAGTTTCTCAATCGTAGGCCTCATATGCCAGGAGTTTACCTCCGTTCCGCTTGAACCTTCCTTCCGAGAGGCATAGCGTAAATTCTGATACGGGAGGTGGCCTATGGCCTATGCATTGCCGAACCCTGCATCGGAACCAAAAACGCCACCCGCGTCGACGCCTGTCCCGTAGATTGCATCCACCTCAACGTGTTGGGATCGCTGGAGACTCCGGCGGCTGCGGTGGCGCGCCCTCCGCAGAAGTACCGATGAGGCGCCACTTGAGGCCGCTGAAAAGATCGGGAGAGACAGATTGCGCGCGCAGCGGCGGGAGAGCGAAGCAAAGATAAACGCAATGGCGTTTGATGCCTGGGGCCGGCGGGTCACCCGCCGACCCTGCCCAACCACCGTGCGTACGGGTCCAGACACGGCGGTTCGAGTTGGTTGCGCGCACCCTTCGAAGCCCAAGCGAGTGGACGTAGTCGTTGAAAAAAAGCCCCACGGAAAGGCTTTGGCCGCGCGAGGCCTCAGGGGCCGCGTCCGCTGCCAGCTGTGTTGTTGGCGAGGCCGAGAGGAACTCCCAGCGCCAGCAGAGCCGCTCGTCAGTGTGGGAAGGTGCCCGGTCCGGACTCCGTAAAAAGGCCGAGAACATTGACACAGTAATTAGGTCACCGGCGCTGTGGTGGTAGTGACGCCTATCGCATCGCTCAGTCGTGACGACGGGTATTAACGATGATTGTTCGGATTCAACTTTAAGGCCCGAGATTTAAAGAACCAGGGGCAAATCACTCACGGATTGCGTAGGTTCCTCATCGCTTCCTGGGACGCCCGCCCTTCTTGCCCCATTGAGAGAGCTTCTTCTTGTGCTTACTGGTTGCGGCCTGTCCGCCCTTCTTGCCGACACACCGAGGACAGATCATTCTGGTGAGAGGGTGCAACTGGCAATACGTCTCCTTGGCCACGGCATATTTTTATCTCAAAATGTCCTCTCCGAAGCCA
>JAICSO010000063.1 GCA_025936825.1 Terriglobales bacterium | reverse complement strand
GGCATCAGGAATTTGACCGCCAAGGTTAGCTGATCTGAGATTTCTCGAAGAAACTTCGTATGTGCGCTGGAGAAGCTGTTCCTTTTAGAACTGAGCACGATGAAGACCCCAACGCTCACGCCCCGCGAAATGAGCGGAACCGCGCAATATGATCGATCCCCTCTTCTACATTGGGCTGTTCGAACTGAAACTCAACCTCCCTTTGCAGATCCCGCCTCACGAGTGGCTTCTGATGGTGAAAGACCCACCCATGGTGGCTTGATTTGCAGTCTAGTATTAGACCCACCTGATAAAAACTGTCCGCACCTTGCCCATCGGCAGCGGCCAACCGGAGTGCTCCGTGCTCAGGTGTATACAGGCTAAGGCCAAGCGGTCGTAGAGAATGACCTTTTTCATCGCTACGCCTGGCCCCCCGGAACATTTCGCTGAGGCCAGGCTCGGTGATTGCTGCTCGGTTAATTTCCAGTATCGTCGAATATCGTGCTGTCGCTCCTAATCGCGTCGTCATCCGTCTTGCATTGAAACATAGCAATTCATTTTTAGCATGGCAAAAACCTTGCCAATAAAGCCACCCGCTCCCTTTTTACGGAATCAGAACAGAACTGCGAACGCCATTTGAGTCATCTCCGAAGATGCGAAGATTGCACCGGTGGGGAGATTCATGGGAATTTCAACTGGTCCGAAAACCGCTTGAAGATGGTCTCGCGAGGGTGGGGGGCGATGAGTTCACCGTACTGCTGGAAGACGTTCGCAATCCAAGCGATGCCATCCGTGTAGCACAACGCATGCAATCGAAATTGGCCCTCCCCTTCGACATCAGGGGGCAGCAGATTGTAATCACGGCAAGCATTGGCGTCGCATCGAGCGGTACCTCCTACTCAATGGCGGAGGAATTGTTGCGTGACGCGGAAATTGCCATGTACCGCGCGAAGCGAGCAGGAAAAGCGCGTTGCGAGGTGTTCGATCCCACGATGCACTCAACGGCGGTTGGGCGTCTCAAGCTTGAGACTGATCTCCGACGTGGGCTTGAGAATGGAGAACTGATCGCCTACTATCAGCCGATCATTTCGCTCATCACAGGGAACATTACTGGATTCGAGGCCCTGAGCCGCTGGCGACGACCGGAAGGAATCGTGCCTCCGGCTGAATTTATTCCCGTCGCGGACGAAACCGGACTCATTCAACCGATCAACAGGTTAATGATGCGGGAGGCCTGCCATCAATTGCGGACATGGCAATCACAATTTCGATGCGATCCTCCGCTTACGATGAGTGTTAATGTCAGCCCTCGACAGTTCGCCGACCCAGAATTGTCCAATGAGATCTGGTTGGTCCTCAAGGAGACGGGTGTCAGCCCTAGCACGCTGAATCTAGAGATCACTGAAACCATTGCCATGAGTGATGCAGATCGCGCGCTCTTTGTACTTTCCGAGATCAAGGCGTTGGGTGTCTGCCTCAGCGTCGATGACTTTGGAACCGGATACTCTTCCCTAAGCAGACTGCCACGGTTTCCGGTCGACGCGCTGAAGATTGACCGAGTCTTCATCTCAGATATGAGCACAAATCGCGGTAACCACGAAATCGTGCGCCTCATTATCAACCTGGCGCACAACATCGGCCTGAAGGTGGTGGCGGAGGGCACAGAAAAGGAGGACCAGATTAATGAACTGAGGCGCCTCGGCTGCGAGATGGCTCAGGGCTTCCTCTATTCTCCGCCGGTGAGCGCAGAAGCCGCGTTTGGATTGCTCATGCGCAATTACGAAGGGTCGTTCGCGACCTGAAGAAAATGATACATTCAAGGGCTTTGCTTCCGGCTTCGCCCGATTTCATTACCAACACATCCACATTAAACGACAACCGGTCTATTCGCTTCCTGAGTATAGCCTGGAGCGGTGCCAGAAGAATTCGTCGCCCAGATACGCAGAACTCAGTCCTAACTCCTGTTGCACCGCCCGGCCTAGGGATCTAGAATCGGGTTGCGCCCTCTTCGAAGTGAAGGTTGGTATGCCCCACTACGAATTCTTCTGCCACGCCTGCCGGAAAACCTTTTCGAAGATATTGGCTCTCGTCGACTATGAGGAAGGGGAGATGCGCTGCCCGCATTGCGGCAGTACGCACGTCGAGCAGCGCTGGTCCACCTTCACTGCGATCACCTCGAAGAAGAGCGCCTGAGGCCAAGGGCCAAGAGTTTGCGCATGCGTTTCGATAATTTCTCTTTCGGCTCGATCCGGATCGACGGCAGCAGGTACGAGCACGATGTCATAGTTGACCGTGGCGAAATTCGCAGGCGAAAGAAAAAACCATCCAAGAGATTCCGCGAGCAGTTCGGCCACACGCCGCTCTTGATCGAAGAGGACATCCCTTGGAAATGCCGCCAACTCGTCATCGGCAGTGGTGCATACGGTCGATTGCTCGTGATGCAGGAAGTACAGCGCGAAGCTGAGTGTCACAAGGTCAAATTGCTTATTCTGCCCACCATCGAAGCAATCGAGGTGCTGAAGCAACAGTCCAAAGACACCAATGCAGTTCTTCACGTGACGTGCTGAACATGTGCCGACCTCGTTGGTAATTGCAACACGTCCGGGCGCGATTGACTCTGCTCAGGAACTGGCGTAGTCTTGTGGACATTCCAGCAAGAAGTAGTCGCCGCGCAGAACTGCGCGACGTTCCTTTCAACCTTCTGACCAACCGAAAGGAGCGCTTCCCATGTATACCCGAGTCGTTGAAATCACCAGCAAGTCCGGAAAGGCGCGCGAACTCTGCAACACGATCGATGACAAGGTTCTGCCCATTTTGAAGAAGCAGGCCGGATTCGTGGACGAGACCGTTTTGGTGTCGGACACGGACCCAAATCAGGTTTTGGCGTCGAGCTTTTGGAACGAAAAAGAGGACGCCGAACGCTACCAGCAGGAGCAGTACCCCAAGATCCACGAGATGCTAAAGCACTTGATCGAGAACGAACCCACCATCCGGACATTCGACGTCCAGACCTCGACCAGCCACCAGATCACAGCCAGGAAAGCCGCCTAGAGTCTCCCGACGAAAGGAAAAAGCGCGCTCCCCGCGCGCTTTTTTCTCGTCTTAAGCCCTAATCGCAGCGGACTAGGAATGGCGATGAGCTTCCATGCGGAATCGTCTCACGCGAGTCTAACCTCACAGAAGTTAGTGTCCTCGTTAAACGTATCCATCTCTAATTCGTTTCAGTTTAATTTTTTCGAAGTAGCAGTCTTCATGGACGGGTTTTCCGTCTGAATCGGTCTTGGAAGTCTCAACCGGGACGGGCCTGCTGCAAATGGCACATAGCAAAGTCGGAGTCTTCGACCTGAAAATCCGGGAAAAAAGAGACATAAGACGGAATGCCATTGTTGGCTCTGAATGATTTTCCGATTTTACGCGCTACATCGATCTAAAGCGGCACTGGTGACTTCTGTTTTTCCGGGGACTCTCGGTCAGCTAAAAGGAAAGCCAGCGCGTTGGCTGTCAAATCTGATGCACCTCCAGATTCGGAGATACGAATACAGTCCATCTGTTCTTTCCGAATTGAGGTAAGAGAACGCTGTCGCTGCAGGCACATCCGGAGATTCAGCTGCGTAACAAGGCCCGATTTACCGGGGTGCACTCTGTCCGAAAACGCTATCGAGGCGAAATTCTTTCCCTGAAGGGATATTCCCGTGCCGATAAAACGCCCCCGCCATTTCGCGGGGACGTAGACTTCCGTTTCTGAGCTGGACCGGCTCATTGATGATTCATATCTTTGTGCTTCTCCATACCCTCCTGTTTCATCTCCTTGAACTTCTCCTGCTGTTCGGGCGTAAGCACTGCATTGATTTGGTCGTGTGTTGTCTCGTGAATGGCTTTCTTTTTCGCCGCCTTCTGCTCTGGGGTGAGTGAAGTATCGTCGCGCACTGCCTTCATTTGTTGCGCCTGATCTAGCAAGATGGGCTTCAGTTTCGCCTTCTGATCCTCGGTGAGATTCAATTTCTCGCTGAGCATTTGCAGGTGAGCTTCGGGTGAGGTCGCGCCCATTGCTTCGTGGCCCTGCTGTGAAGTTTGGGGTGCTGCATTTGTCTGCGCCGCCAAGAGTAAACAAGTGGCAAGCACGACCAGGATTGTCAATATTGACCCACAAAGCTTCGACATGTTTACCTCCTCGCGAAGTGGCGAAACGTCGAACAAACTTGCATACTAACAGCACGATTCTACTCCTTCCTGAGTCACTAAATCCCTAGATCGCAGGCCTCGCATGCAGTCATCCCCCATCGTGAACCGCCGCATACCTGAAGGCGATCGGACGATCCAATTCCCCGTGACAGCCTGGTGTCCACTGGGACGACAGCGTCAGATGTGGAAGCAGTGCTTTGATTGAAGTTGGCAACATTGTCTCAGTTGCGTTACAGCTCCGGCATTGGCGATAGAGTCCGCCGCATCGACTTTCAGAAGATGGAGTGTCCCGAGGGCGGTGAGCGTTTCATCCCTGGGAAGTGGCAATCGAGGTGATCTCAATGGCGCTAAAAAGAAGCCCGTCGATCCCCTCCCCCGAGAGAAGCGACGGGCAGGATCTGGGCGAACGAGGCGGGTCTGAATCGGCTCTCCCCTAAGCCGAAAAATCAGAGGCGCCTCACCACAGGGGCCGGATCATAGGACGTAAGCGGTTCGTCCGTCAACTCATTCCTGCGCCTCCAACCCCGGCGACTGATTTACGCAATCGGCGCTTCGGCACGGCTGTTCCGCTACGGACGGACTTCATCAGTCTAGCTACAGGCCGTATGTCTCCGATCGGGTTACGCAGCGGCAAATGACTTTGCAGTTGACGCCTTATCTTATTTTTGAGGAAGCGTCAAAAATACCAAATTCTCTCTGTTACAGATTTCCGAGTCACGGACATATATGAGTAGAGGAGGAATTCTGGAAGGCAGAGCCGGCCGTTCAGACGCGCAGCTCCGATGCGCCAGGAGCCGAGCATTCCTTCGAGACAAACGCTGTATGGATGGCGGTAATGGATGGGCAAAGCGTCGCACGTTCCATTGGTCGATCGAGGCCAGGCAATTCGTCACAGATCACAGACAGCGGATCGAGAAGGTTAGGGACCATTGGGCTGGCGATAGACAGCAGATCCTCTTGAAACTTGTACAGATTTCAGGGAACCCGCGGGGCGCGTGCTTGCGTTTCCTGCGTCGCCTCGGCGTGGCCGAAAAGCGCAGTTATCGCGAGTGGACCACACGTGAGCAGCAACGCTTGATCGAATTGCTTGACGACGTTCCTGTCGAAGAGGCCGCGCAAATCCTCCGCCGGCCCCCGGCATCCGTTCGGTCCATGCTGCACCGTCTGGGCCTCGGTGTCCGACAGAGCCGGGAATGGTTCACGATATCTCTGTTGGCGCAAGCGCTGCACATTGGCCGCGATGAAGTACGTAAGTGGGTCGATCGAGGCTGGCTCAAGTGTCGCCATGTTCAGGCAAAGAGTGTCAAAGTGCAGATCATCGACGCCGACGATTTTTGTTCGTTCGTCAAGAACTACGGCCGTGAGGTCATTGGCAATCGGCTCAGCTACGAAGGCCTCGCATTTGTCCGCGATTACGTGTTTCCCCGTTCGCATGCCGATCTGCTCTCAGTGCGAGGTCCGTACAACAAGGCACCGAGGGAGCAGGAGGCCAAGCCGGTCGTGCCTGATCCTGATGAATTCGAGGAGAATGTGGCGGAACAGAGTGCATGACCTCGGGCGAGCCACCAACTTGGTCTCCGATTGGGTTAGTCAGCAGGAGAGAAAATCCGCGATAAGCCGAACGCACAGAGCTCCCGAACGGCTTCCGGCGTAACGGTGCGGGGCTGCGCGATGCGGGAAGCCTGGCGAACGGGGTCGCTCATAGCTGCAAACAAGGTTTCTGGTGCGCGCTCAATGATCCGTAAGCTCCTAGAGTGAATGCCCGGTCGGATTCGGTGGCTCCATTCTGTCCGCAAATCGGCAATCCTCGCACCAAATGTCTCTAGCGTGTCATGGATGTAGAGTATGTCCTTAGCTCGTTCGGAGCGATTACGTTTCGGGTACACGAGCAGCTTCTGAGCGAGAAAGGATACCGGATTCGCGATGAGGACCGCTTTGCCTTCGGCAAAGTGAAAGCTCTCGGAGGCCGAAAGGTCCACTCTCCAGGGAGCAGCTAGCAAGAAGTCCACATGCCGCAATCGCTGGGAAGTGACACCCGCAATGCGCTTGGTCGCACTCTGTTTGCCCCGGCGCGAATCAAGGCTCCCTACCAGCGGTGTCAAGAACTCGGCGTAAAAGCCACCCGTTTGATCAATAAGCCTGTAATGTGTCGCCGGCGGCTTGTGGTGTCCCAGGAACTCTGCTTGAAATCCGGTGGCGGTCAGGCGCTCGTGGATGCTTTGTCCAGTTGCCTTCAGGCCTATTGGAACAGCAACATCAGCGTCAATCGTAGTCAGCGGAGGATAATCAAGTTCCTGCGCGGAAGGGTGAAGGCGATACAGGCGGTGCGCCCATCCGCCGATGATGACAACCTGGTCCAGCCAGGGACTCAGCGCTTCAATTAGATGTCCAAAGTTCTCGAGGTCGGCGCTGGAGCCGGTCATGCCCGTCCCCTTTTGAACAATTGAGACAAGACCTTCTTGCGGATCTCATCGGCTTGCGCTTTGCCGCGGGAAGGGTGGTTTGCGACATCAAGCCAAACCTGCAGAACATCGGAGACCGGTACTCCATCCCATTCAACGGCGGGGCGGAAGACTGCCTCCGGGTTGTCAGGAATTCTCACGTACACGTCCGGTTTCTGATCGGGATTCTCGAGCGACAATCCGAGTTCATGCAGGGCATCCGCATCCAGACGTTCTAAGTACAGATGCTGCGGGGCGCCATGCACGAATCCAAGGCCGAGCGCATCGGCGGCCGCGAATAGTCCCAGGCACATACGTGCCGGTGCTTTCGACAGATGGCCGCCGTGGGCCAGTCGTTTGCGCCTACCCTCACTTTTCAATCGGCACGATTTCGCTGCGACCTGAAGTTGGTTGCGCTCGCCTCGAATGATCCAGCGAACCGGCACTTCCTTCCCATGACTCTGGTTGGCCGCCAGCCAGCGTTCGAGCAATTCTTCAATTCGGACAAGCCTGAGAACACCGTTGTTTTCGAGGAAGCCCTCCTCGGACAACTGGCGAACCAGACGGAAGGCGCTCATCGCCGATACGCCGGCAGCGCTCGCTAGTTGCGAAGCGTTTTGACAATTGCCCCGTGGTGCCGAGAGCAAGGACTCTGAGATCGCTCCTGAAAGGAGAACCTTCAGCATCCATTGGTTCAAATCGGAGAAGAGATTTGCTGCCGACGGACTCTTCGCCAGCACGTGAACCTTCGAAGCAGCCGAGCGCTCGGCGTTCAACGATTCCAGCCCGTGGCCGAGAAAGCTGCGAAACCCACTGGCGTCCATGATTCCGATACCCACGTTTGGCGCATGGTCTCGAGCAAACTGTTTGACTTGATCCGCCACCGAGTCGGAGATGTGATCCCCGGCGATCACGGCAACGGGAATTATCTCTTTTCCGGACTGTTGCGCCGCCAACTGCACTTCAAGAATAGCCTGGGAAGCCAGGGGGATAATGCGATCTCTTCGTCCCTCGGAGGACACTTTCAGTTCGATTACGTATTTTTTGCGTCCATGGTTCGCGATCAGATCATTTTGGCGATCCGCCATTCTCGACTGAGAGTGCACACGCCAGCCCCGGCGCCGCAAGATCTCGGCCAAAAGAGCCTCGAACTGGGCGGACCTATCATGGGCGGGATGGGATTCAGATATGGGCATTGGGGTCTTTAGCACGGCCACGGTATATATCATGGCTGTGATATATACCACGGCCATGGTATGCCAACGAAGAGGTCAAAGTCAACTCAGGAGCCGGCACGGTTAGGGCTGCGTTCGCCGGACAGGAATGTGGAGGTCTTCTAAGCTTCATTTCTCTAGGACCTCAACCGGATCCGGGTCGAACTCCAGTCGCACGCGCTGCGCCTGGCGCTTGCGTTCTTTCAAAGCTTTGTGGGCTTCTTGGCGCGGGGTGGATTTCTTTGGCAACTTAGGAGTTTTCTTCCTCATGGCGGGAACGTCAGTTTGCTTCTGCTCGGATTTAAAGCTCTACAAATGCAGTAACTTCGAAGGCTGCGAGCGGGCAGTCCCCCGATCCGCCAACGGGCCTCCGATCAATCGCAGATGTCTTGTGGAGATCGATTCCGCGCCTGGCTGCGTAGTTCTTTCAGCTTGTCGAAACAAGGAGCACACTGTCGGATGTGGGCGAGAAGGTGTGTCTGGTAAACTTGCCCGGATCCTCCGGCAAGTTTCAATAGGGCCTCATCTTCTGGACAGCCGATGCGCTGAGGATTGGGGAAGTCCTGGTGGATGATCCTTTCAAACGCTTCCAGCAGTTCCTTTTCAGAACCCATTTCTGCACTCCCGGGTCGAACATGAAGTCCGAATTCGTTCCCTGTAGCTCCTTTGGGAGAATCCCATGACTCGCGACCGGTGTCGATGAAAATCTTTGTCTGCATTCACGGCGCCCTCATTGCCGTCCTCGCGTAATGTGTTCCTCGGCCGGCGAATGCGCGAAGCACTCGGCCCGCTCCGCCCTCCTTGGTTGAAACTACTTTCGGGTTTCGGACTTTCCTTGAGGGGGCTAATCGCGCTCCAATCTTTCCTGGCAGAAAGCTGCAACAGAGGGTGAGATACATTCCCATTTTGCAATCTTGAATAAATAGGAGAGGAGGCGGGGGGGCTCCCACTGCGTATGGAGAGAGATCAGGGACGGAACAGAATCGGAGGTAGATAAAAAGACAGTCTGGACACGACTGCGTCCATCTTCAGCCACAGCCGATCCGCACATGGAACTCCGCGAATCCCCTAGTCATTGGCGGTATACGTTCGAACTCCGCCTGACTCTCTCTATCTCGCGCCAGAAACTGATACGGAGGGCTGCCGGCGATTTTCCCAACACTTGACCAACATCTTCCCATTCGTACCCGGCAGCCCTGAGCATCAAAACGGCACCATTGTGATCACGGAGTTTTCGGGCGATCCTCTCGAGTTCCAGACGGGCGTTCACGTGGCCGACCCAAGCCTCGTCTAAGGTGCGGCTTAACAGTTCGCCGGAACCTCCCACGAATTCAAGGCGTTTCAACTTGGCCGCATAGCGTCGCAGCCCGCGGCAGAAGGCCACCATGAGAAGCCCGTGCTTCTGCGAGGATTCAGGAGCGCCAATACGGTCGAGATAACGGGATACTTGAGCAACCGAGTTTTCCATGAGTTCGGCCGCGGGACCTTGATCGTCAAGTAGGGCTTGCGTCCGCTGACACGCGTGTTCCCAGATCTCATGGCCTGCTAATCTCACATCCGGTCGAATCGGCCGTCCTGCCTGATCGACGTCCCGGTCCCACCAAACAAGTATTCTCCCTGCGCCTGCCATACGGCACCACACCCCTCGATAGAGAAGATTAGAGACTGATATTGGAAATCACATCCGGGCCAGGCGGAGGTGCTGAATTCGCGCGACGAAAAGTGCTGTCCGGAATGTCCTCGCGTGCGAGTGGAATCTCTCTGGTGCGCCGACCATGTACGGCCAGAAGAATGTTCCGAGCGGAAACAGGACATTGCAGAAATAACGCGATCATGGTGTTCGGAATTCCGGACGAAATGGCCGCTCCAAGCGCTACCCAGTTGCGCTCTCGCCTCGTTGCGAGTCTCCTGGACCGCTTCGAATGTTGGTTGCACGTCAACCGAACATCGTAGAGCGCACTCGCGACTGAACTCCCGCTACCGTGCAATTGCTGGTTTGTAGTATCCCAAGTCACATCTTTGTGCGGGGATGCGGGCCAGGTGCATCTCAGCGATAGGCCCCCACTTAGTTGGGCTGGTGGAATTACTGCCTTTCTAGCTACCCCACTTCTGTTGCGCACGGCGACTTCTCGCGGAAAGGATGATCACCATCGTGGCCCATTTCTGCACGCAGGTGGTGAAATTAATTTTCAGTGGTCGGAATTCTGGACAGCAGGGGAGGGAAGCGACACTACTCCGGCATTCAAATGCTCGTCGGGCGCGATCGGGCGCGAACAGACTCCCTGTGATGCTCTGATGTGGAGCACGAGGCCGGTCAATTGCTGCGCTTGGGGTCGTGAACTACCACGTCCTCGGAGACGGCAAGGATGCAGGTTTGCCCCTCGAATTGGATCCGATCAGCAGAATATGCCGTAAGCTTCACCTCCCCGGACTTGGCCCGCAGCCGGGTGATCACGCTACGAATCGGACCGCCTCGACGAAGCTGGGTTAACAGCAGTGTTCTGTCGGCCGGATCGTCCCAGATCCTGAGCTCGTGCACGGTACGTCCCAGCACTTCAGCGCGGCGGTATCCGTAACGGCTTTCAAAGGCCGCATTTACTTCGAGAAATCGTCCTTCCTCAAGGGTTGTGATAGAGAACGCGATGGGGCTCGAGTGGAATATGTTCTGAAACTTCTGTTCGGACAAGCGGCGGTCGGCCTCTGATTGATCGAGGGCCTGTTCGGCTTTTGTGAGGTCCTCCAGGCGCTTTTCCAGTTCCGAACCATAGATCTCGGCAGTTGAGTAAAGACGGGCGTTTTGAATGGCTGCTGCCGCCGGTATCGCTAGCAGCTCCGTACGCCGAAGGTGGTCGTGGGTGAAGTGGTTCGGCTCGACATGGCCAACCGAGAGAAATCCCAGCAACTCTTCGGAAGCGACAAGTGGGACGCAGAGCCAGGAACGGAATTGTTTATGCCCCTCGAAGGTTCCCCATTCCTTTTCGTCTCTTGTGTCTGGGATCAGGACGCGCTTCCGTTCC
>JAICSO010000135.1 GCA_025936825.1 Terriglobales bacterium | reverse complement strand
TCATAGTGGAAATCACGATCACCGCGTTGACACAGGACCGTGGGAGTAGAAGATTGCTGCAAAATGGCCATCACACTCATCATCCGAACGGACTCATGCGAAGTAAGCCGAAAGGAATCGGAATTTGAGTGTTAAGGCCTGGTTTCGACAGTTAGGCTTGCAACAGCACGATCTGAATGGATTGGGTATTAAACTGGAGCCGGTGAACGCAGCCGTATGACAGAATCCCATCCTCCAAAGCGCCCGGTTATCTCTGTGACTCTCAGTCCGAAATTTCACGATGACTGGGATAAGCTCCAACGCGCTCTCAGCGTTCTAACGCAACAGGATCAAGGCATGAGAACTGCGACTGAATCCACGCAGCGGCGGGTCACCGTCAGCGGCATGGGCGAGCTACATTTGGAGGTGATTTGCGACCGCCTTGTGCGTGAGTTTGGAGTTCCCCTCCACGTCGAAAAGCCCACCGTCATATACCTTGAAACTATTCGCAAGTACGCGGCGGCAGAAGGCAAGTACATACGACAGGTGGGCGGGCGCGGACAATACGCTCATGTCGCGATAGAGTTGGAACCCTCTGACGCAGAGGGTGGTTACCAATTCACGAACCAAAGCCCGGAGGGTGCGGTTCCAAACCAATTCATGGAATCCATTGACTCCGGCATTCAAGAGGCAATGAAAGCTGGTGTATTGGCGGGTAAAGAGATCGTTGACGTTCGCGCGGTTCTTCGGGATGGCAGCTATCACGTGGAAGACTCAAATGAGTTGTCTTTCAAGATAGCTGCTTCAATGGCTTTCAAAGAGGCCATTCGCAAGGCGAATCCGATTGTCTTGGAACCACTGATGTCCGTTCACGTAGTCGCGGGGGAAGACTTTGCAGGGGCGATCATGGGGGACCTAAATTCGCGTCGCGGACGGATCGAAGGCATCGAGCATTCTGCCAATGGAGTCGTGATCCACGCGATTGCTCCATTGGGAGAGCTACTTGGCTATCCCTCGCACCTTCGTTCCATGACGCAAGGACGAAGCTCGTCTTCCATGCAGTTCGCCCGATATGAATCCATTCCCAACGGCGGCGGTTCTGGCCCAGACGAAGTCGGCGTTCCTTCCAACAAGCCCAAAGCTCCAACACAACGACAAGGAGCCGCTTCTGCGAAGCCGGACGAGCTATTCGGGTGACTGGTTCTCCCAAGGCAGCAATCGGTTCAGGCCAACTGTTGTAACATCCCCAATTTCACTCAAAACCCCTTCGGGCAGGGGTCGAGAGAGCCGCTGTGGTATTTATAGAACACTGAACTCGGTTAGCGTTGAAGGCCAGAGGATCACGTAGTCCTCGCCATCCATTTTGCGGTATGCCGACCGCAGGACGTTGGGCACACACTGACTGGTAACGATTGCGTTAGCTTGACCGAAGACGGTCGTCGGATCGTCGGTCAGAATGAAAATATTGAATGTGCCCGAACCAAAGTCGTGGCCGTCAACATTCGCTGCGTTGCCCAGTTCCTCGATCAGGCTATCCTCAAGCGCTACGAGACGATCGTAGTCTTCCAAGGATTCCGCTGCGAACTGCAAAACCAACTGATATTTCATAAGGTCTAGGACGCTTATCTTGCCACAGCCACGGTTGGCGTAACATCTCTATTGCACTCAAAATGCCCTGCTGGGGTTTTGAGTGAAATCGCCTGGTTACGTCACCTATTGATACTGATAGCTGCCTTCACCCCAAGGAAAAGCAATCCCGATTTTGCAGGACTTCCCAGCAACGGCGAACCTTGCCTTTCCTGACCGTTTACCTTTGACAAACGGAAAAATGCCTGCGTTGTACGCGCCTGTTGCATCGGCCTTTCCCGTCGATGTCCCGCCTTCATTCTCGGAATGCTGTTCAATGCTCAATTCCTCGCCCGGCTGAAGCCCAGCGACTCTAATGAGCACGCCAAAGTAGTACGGTCCCGTCTCGACAAGCGAGAGATGACAAGGACCCGCGGTTTCCTCGATCGGAAACGGAATAATCTGAGTGAATGCGCGTAAGCTGTCGTCGTCAGAAATGAGAGCTAATTGAACAGGTTCACCCTTCCCGCCAAAGACCTTGGCATTGATGGGGTCTTCAGCAACATGGTGTTCGGCGTCAGCGAGGACGTTCACCACCTTGCCGTCACCGTTGAGGTACGCGTCTGCAACTGCCTGTGGCGCACCGCCGACGTTTAGAACACACAGAACATAATGCTGATCCTTGGGTAGTCCAGAAGCAAATAGGTTGTACGTGATAACCGTCCTACCCTGGGTTCTGGTACGTCCCACCTCCTTTTAGGTTAGCGTCGCGCCAGTGGAATTGAATTTCTCACCCCACTGATCCCTGGCCGGGACCGTTTGCCCAATACTGGATGTACTTGAAACGAAAAACGTCAAGGGCAGGAAAAGATAAAGTAGGACACGCATGTTCCTCATTCGAGTGAGTATAACGGCGCTCCCCTCAGTTGTTGTTGCAAAATCGGCATCTCTAACAATGTCGGCGGCTGTCAAGCAGTTTTCGAGCACACTTCTGTATGCACTCAGAGAAGAGCGCCATTTCGCTCTATCAGTTGGTTTGCGCGTTTCCAACCTGGGCTCGCTTTGAATCGTCAGGGTCAGGAACT
>JAICSO010000053.1 GCA_025936825.1 Terriglobales bacterium | reverse complement strand
TTGTAGAACGCTTCGGCATCCGTCATGTGGTAAAGACCGTAAACTTCGGCCTGCAGCTTGAGCAGCATCTCAGGATAACGCACGTGCTTGCGCAACCCGGTCGGCATCATAGATGCGTCTTTGAACAGACTCGGAAAAATCCGGCGCCAAGCAGCAATGATCGGGTCCTGCGAATCGAAGACGTAAAACGTGGTCGTACCATCGTAGGCGTCGACGACCACCTTGACGCTGTTGCGCATGTAATTGATGGAATTGTTATCGAGCTGATAGTGAGTGGAGTAGGGATAGTTGTCGGACACAGTAAAGCCGTCCATCATCCACGAGAGGCGGCCGTCCTCGCCGAGGACAAGATATGGGTCAGGATCGAAGGTGAGGAACGGCGCCAACGCCGAGACACGATCGCGAATGTTGCGCCGCATCAACAGCCGGCTGTTGTTGTTCACATCATCGCTGAAGGGCAGCTTGGCAAGGTCATCGCGATCAAAGGCGATGATGAGTCGGCGCAGAAAACTGTCCAGGACGATGCCGCCATTCCCCTCGTAGGAGTTCAAGTTATTGGTCTGGCCTTGCGGATAATTGAACTCCTGCTGTCGAGTCTTTACATAGACGTCGGTATTGGTCAACTCGCCGAAATAGATTTCCGGACGAGTCACTTTCAGGCTGCTTACCGTGCTCTGCACGGGCATGTTGCTGAGAATCAGAGTCGGCAATCCTTCCGACGTGAACCCATTCACCGGATTCATGGTGAGACCATAGCCATGGGTGTAAATTAACTTCTCGTTGATCCAGTTCCGGCTGCTCTCCGGGAGTTTGTCGACGTTCAGTTCGCGGGCGGCCAGCATCACCTCACGGGCGGTCCCGTCGATGTTGTATCGATCAATGTCAATATCCGGGAAGTCGTAGTAGGTGCGGATTTCCTGAATTTGTCGCAGAGTGTCCTGCAGCGCGTGCCAATCCCACAGTCGTATGTTCTGCAGGGTAGTTTGATTATTTCCGGGATCGGCCGCTTCGACCGTGGTCTCTGCCGCGAACTCGCGCTGCGTGACCTCGTTCAGGCCGTAAGCCTGCCGTGTCATGGAGGTGTTGAAGACGATGTAAGGCTTTTCGCGAACCAGTTCATTGGGTTTGACAATGAAGCTGTTGACGTACCAGGCGACCACCTGAAGGGCCACATAAAAGCCTAGTGCGGGAATAACGGCGGCAGCGAGCAACGTTCCACGCGGTACTCGCACTGCATTCACAAAGGAGAGGAGTGCGCCCAGAACGAGGGCGGCGCTGACTACGAGCATGCCGGTGAGAACGACATGAGCGTCGGTGTAGGTTACGCCGGCAAAGATCGTGTGATCATCCAGCAATCGCTCGAAGCGGCTGATATATGCGTTCGCCGCCAGGATCAGCAACAGAAATCCAAAAGTGATGGAGAAGCTCCGCCAAGGCAGTAGGACTTGGCGGCTGAGACGTCCAGCGAGCATGCGAGCCCCTCCCGCGATCAGGAGAAAGAAAATGGCAAGAGCACAAGTGATTATCGACAGCGTAAGCAGCCAACTAAGGAGCACCTGCCACGCTGGCAAGGTGAACAGAAAGAAGTTGAGCGGCTTGCCAAAGATCGGGTCCACGATGCCGCCTGGCATGTGAGGTGCATACCAAAACAGTGCGAGGATCGGCCATTCCGCCATCATTGCGGTCCCCGCTACAGCAGCAACGAAGAGTGAGATACCAAGCGCGATAAGCCGGAGGACCGGCCCCACCGGCAGTTTCAACGGTTTTCCACCAATAATGATCGTGTGACCATCCGGCAAGTCGGGCACGTGTGCTCGCTTCAGGAAGAGAAAGGATCCGTACAAAATGATGAATGTGGCCGCTGCGAAAACCGCAAAGATTTCCCAGTGAAGATTCACTGTTTTCCAAAAGACGTCCCCATAGCCGAGCGACCTGAACCAAAGCAGGTCCACGTAGTACGACAATGCGGTCCGACCACCGAAGAAGATCAAGGCCAGTACCACGAGAATGAGAACGAACGGCCGGCGGCGACGCTGCGAACGGCCTCTCCGCGGCCAGTCAACGGACTGGGGCATTGCTCTCCTCTTTGTTATCGACTGTATTCAGTTATCCGCATAATACTCCCTCCGCCTTTCGCAGGTGCCTGATGGCTTCGCCTTCAGCGCATCGTTGCACGAGAGGAGCATTGTCGTTGTCGAAACGAATCTGTACCGGTAAAGGTGATCTGTTTCGTGATCGATGAGAGGACTTTTGGGTTAGGGGCAAGTAGTTATCGATTGGAAAGGTTCAAAGTTTTGCTATGGTATCCGTTGTTTTCTCGCCATTGAAACAGACCCGGTCCGGTGTAGTTCTGCGCCCCAGCTTTGTCTCGTTTGAAAGACTAGGCCTTTGAAGCGGCACTGAAGATCTGTACCAGGCGGTCCGCGATGACCTTCTCCTCGCCATCTTTGAGCTGCCAGACCGCAAAGCCGAAGCTGTTCGGGTCGCCGGCATGAGCATAATGGCCCCGTCCTTGTCACCGGCCGGCGCGCCCGGATTGCGTCCGCGCAGGCCGCTGGCGCCTGAGCCCATACTGCCAATTCCTATGGGCGGGGTGTAGGCCAATTTCTGCATGACCTCGGCCCCAACGATCTTGAGCGTCGACCGGTCGATGTGCCAGCTGTAACGCGGGGTCACGTTGCCGAGAGCTTGAGGGTTGAATTGCCGGGGCAATGCCATCACTCCGAACTTCTTCAACGCGTCGGTAATGACTTGTGCACGCTCGTCATACACCTTCAACGAAGCCTCGAAGTCCTGATTGACGAACATTTCGAGTGCCTTAAGCATCCCGAAAATGGTCTCCTTGCCGACCTTGCAGCAGCGGCCAATGCGATCATCGAGATTGCCATGGAGGCGGCGGAGGCCGGGCACTTGGTGATGTCAACCCTGCACACCATTGATGCCTCGAAGACGGTGGAACGGATCGCGGGCCTGTTTCCCTTAGCCGAGCAGCACATCATTCGCAATCGCCTGGCAAAGAGTTTCCGCTACATTATTTCGCAGCGGCTGATCCCGCTAAAGAGTGGAGCTGGGCGAGTAGCGGCGCTCGAGATTCTCAAATCGACGCTGCGCACACGGGAATACGTGGAAAAGGGCGAAGGCGAAGGTAAAACCCTGCTCGATGCTATGCGCATCGGCACGACTGAGGGGATGCAGCACTTCGATGGCGAAATTGAAAAGCTGATCCGGGCTGGAATCATTGACTTCGAAACGGGGATGGCCTATGCGACAAATGCAGGAAACCTACGCTTGGAGTTGGCAGACTTTGCAGAATCAACGCGGGCAGATGGCACGCCCGGCGCTTGATGGGGCAGGCTGGCTACATGTGATGCTATGCCGTCGGATCGAGTAATCTCCAAGCTCTGTCCGGCGGACCGGAAACAGTGATGATGGTGAAAATATTTCAACCGAGGTTGACTTATGCCTGCTGTACCCTCAGCATTCTGGTTGTCATCGCGATGGCACTTAGGTTGCATCGCCCTCATGTGCCTCGGGAAATTCGCAACCCCACGGCGAATTACCAGAGCCCGTCAAGGATTTTAGGCCCTCGGACCCCTGTGCTCAATGTCGAGTCGATTACGCCGTATGGACACATTGTAGAAATCCAGGCCGAAACTGATCCGGGAACAACCGTTATGGTCAATGGCGAAAAGGCAGCGGTGATCTTTGCCGGGTCGCGGATCAGACATTTTGTGGGACCCTTGCCCGACGGAATCACGGTGGTAACGATCACGGCGCAAAACGATGAAGGCGGCGTCATCACCAAAAGATTGGCAGTAGTAGTGCCGTAAGCGGCACAGGCGGCAAGCTTGCCCAGATCGCAAAGTCTTATGGTTGTCTCTTCGAAGCTCATACAGGAGCAGACGGGCAACAAGGTTCTGAACGTCATTGCCGGCCTTGAGCATTGCGCGGCCTGAGTGTCGCCTCGCTTGTCCATCCGCGTCGCTCGCTCATGCATCCGGGCGGGGCGACGGTGAAGTGCACCACGTCCGCCAACAGAAGCTGCCTTTCGCTGGTAGTTCGCATGAGTTTGTGGCAGCAGAGCAGGACGATACCGGTGCTCGGTGTTCCGGTTTCACGCGAAACCCGGTCCGGGGGGACGGGGCCGCACCGGCATTCCTAGGATCAGATCCAGTTCATCCGTGAAGGGCCCTGGGGCTGTCGATCGATTCGGCACATGATAGGAGCGAGCCCCGAACGTAAGCGGAGGCGCCAGAGTGCGAATGAGGCGAGATGTAGTGCACGCTAACGCGGCTGGCGTGGCACGTTTATCTCCTCCCAGCCGGTGGATTCAGCATCTGTCAGCGGAAGGCTTGAGGTAAGCGTGATCGCGAAGATGCGCAGCGGACAGCGCGAGTTCGAACCGGACCCGGTTCCCGCAGTCCGTTCAGTTCGGGAAGATGTCGCCAGGCAGCGCAATCACAAAATGCGACAAGACATGGTTGTTGGCGTGAATTGTCTTGTACACGCCGGAACAGAGTGCAGCCTCACCTGCCGCAAAGCTCAAGCTCATCGGGAAGGTTCCTTTGTGCCCTTAACCGCCTCGCATTGTCTCACACTGCAAAATGGTTGTGAACCACGATAGTCCGCATTCTGCCAGATGGAAATAAAGGGAGCCTCTGGCTTCATGAAATACTGATGTGAGAGATCGCCGGAGATATCTTATTTTGCGCCGGAATGTGATGGTGCCCTCCCTGTGTCGCTGCCTGGGTTCACTTACGACCAGTGACTTAGCGTGGCCGTATTCATACTCCATTCAGCTTCACGGACCGTCAACATCGGACGAAGTGAAGGTAGCCAACGAGGGTCCCAAGGCCGCAAACAGCAAGCTGAAGTTTGACGGGGAGTAGGTTTCCAGGGACTTCAAAAGGTTTCGATTGGCCCCTTGCGCAGTTCCTTCAGATCATCGAAGCACGGGGCGCATTTTGTTACGTGCTCGAGCAAATGACAAACTTGAGCATCCGCGGGCTGACGGACGAGTTGCGCCAGAACTTCGCATCCTGGACAGCCGACGCGCTCAGGATTCGGAAAATCACTGTGCACGACGTTTTCGAATGCATCAATCAGGTCTTTTTCCCGGTCCATAAACGTGCGCTCGAATGAAGGCAGCTTCCATGCCGTTTTCGCCTCCAGCAGAATCCCACGATCCCCGATCTCTGTCGACTGAAATCTTTGCCGGGATGCGCTCGCGGCCGTATGTTGTCAGCAGCTCTTGCAGGATTCAGTGACTGAGATGTTTTCCCATCTAATGGTCATGTATAGGTAGGGGGATGTGGGGCTCGGCTTCCACAATCTTTAGGAGAAATGAACGAACTGGATCGAAGTGTGAGGCGTCGTACTTTCCGCTGGCCAGCTGCCGCACGAGACTTGCTGAACGCTTACCTTACCTCTTCAGGATCCAGAGCTTCGGGGACGGATTCGCAGGTTACCTTAAAAGCGTTGATCACGAGAATTGCTGCCGTTTCTGGAAATCCTAGACCGGCATGCTGGAGATTCGCGCTTCGAGCGGGTATCAAAACCAAGCGCAGCTATCGCCCGTGGACCAAACCAGAGCAACAGAAGCTGTTGAATCTGATCTCGGCCCACTCGCTCGAAGAGGTCACATTACTGATGCGACGGTCCCCGACATCGGTCCGCTCAATGCTGCATCGCTTGGGAGCGAGCGCGCGCATGGGCGAAGACTGGTTCACCAAGCGTGGCTTGGCCCAAGCCTTGCACGTTCGGGCAGATGAGGTGCAGAGATGGATTGACCGAGGCTGGCTCAAATGCCGAACCGAAGGGGCCGATGGGCTAAAAAGGCAGTTGATCGATGCGGACGAGTTTTGCAAGTTCTGCAAGCAATACCGCCGGGAAATTGTGGGGCACCGGCTGAATATGGACCGGCTCGATTTTGTGCAGACCTTTGTCTTTCCTCCCAGCCATGCCGAACTTCTGCCCGTCAGGAATGCCAAGAAGGAACAGGCGTCCTACGACGAACAGATGAGAAAGGAAACTGCTTGGGACGGGCGGGACGATGAAGCATTGGGAGCGAGCGCCTAGAAACCACGTTCAACCGGTCTGATGCCGGAATGTCGACCAGGCGCCTAGGGGTGGCAGGGATGGTTTCATTGAGAAAACCTATAATCACTCTATGCCCGATCGCATACTGTGCTCATGCGTCACCTGCCCCCAGTGCGGGACGTGGGTTGTTCTTGGTTCGCATGCGCAGATTGAGTCCTCCCGGGCAAAGGTCAAGACGTCGTGTCCTGCGCTGGACTGCCATAAACACTTCGAATTTGCGTGGGATGAAATCCGCACATCCAAGGTCCCCTTGCCATTTTCGAACGACGTCACTTTTATCGTTCCGAGTTGAAGGAAGCCGGGACATAGGCAATCCATGACACGCAGGTCGCGAAATTGGAGCCCGTAGCATCAGGCAGCCCATTTCAGCTTCTCGATCTCGCGCCAGAAGCTACTCCGAATTGCCCCCACCGTGGTTCCGTACATTTCTGCGATTTCCCTCCACTCATATCCGGCTGCCCTGAGCATAAGCACTTCGGCATGCCTGCCCGTGAGGCGCCGAATAAACTTTTCGAGATCGAGGCGCGCATTCGCTCGGGCGAGCCAATCGTCGGCAATCGCAAGATCGCTGAAGTCGGTTGAGGCCCCCAGCAGTTCAAGCCGGGCCGATTTCGCGCGGTAACGCCGCAAAGCCCGATAGAATGCGACCATGAGCAGTCCATGTTTTCGCGAAGACAGGGGCGCACCGATGCGGTCGAGATACCTTGACACCTGCGCCACTGCCGTTTCCATGAGCTCTCCCGCCGGCGCATCGTCGGCGACAACTGCCATCGTTTGCTGACACGCTTGTTTCCATATCTCCCGGCCCGCTGACCTCACATCGGGGCGAATGGGCCGCCCGCTGCCATCATAATCCCGGTCCCACCAGACAAGTATTCTCCCTGCGCACGCCATGGCTGCTCCATTTGAGTGACTGCGAGTTGTGGAATTAGAGACTACATCCGGGCCAGGCGGAAGCATCTAGGTCGAGGCGAATGCGAGAGTCGACAGGGAATCTCTTCGCGCGCACGGGGGAGCGAGTGTAGTTTCTGGCGAGTCCTCGGTGCCAGTGTCGGTTGGGAAAATACCGGCGCCAAGGAGACGGTCGGGAAACCGTACACTTTGCGAGTCGCAAGCCCCTTCGGTGCGGGTTCGGGAGCGTTTGCGATAGTGTTCGGAAATCGAAAATTGTGACGACAGGCGGCCATCTGCTCAAGAATCGGCGCTCGTTCGAAGTAGCGAAAAGCACTGATCCGCAGGCTCGAACTGGTGAAACTCTCGTGTTTGCGAAAGCTTGCGCAAACACGGAGATCCGGGCGGGTTGAGCTTCCTGAATCATCAGGTAGCGGTATCACTTTGCGGACTACTCGATGGCTGGTGCCCACAGCATCTTCTCGCAGAAAAGATGATCAGCATCGTGCCGTATTTTTCTTCGGAGGTGTTGAAATTTATTTTCGGCGGCCGGAATTCTGGACACCTCCCAGTCAATGCCGTTGGGGTTCGCGATTGTTGCCCCAGGGGTTTGCAAGACTTAGCGGCTCATCGGCGGCATCTTTGTCGTGGACTGCTGACGCCTCAAGCATCAGTAAATCCTTTTCGCGTCGTGGTTTGCATCCCGGGAAACGGTAAGCACCACAGCGTTGACCGTCGAATTGGATTCGGTCTGCGGACAACGCAGGGAGTTTGAGTTCGCCAGATTTCGTGCGAAAACGAGTGACCGCGTTGCGGATTGGACCAGCACGTTTCAATGCGCAAACAATAGCCGCCGGTCCACGGGATCTCCCACATCCTTAGTTCGTGGACGCTATGGCCGAGGACCTCCGTTGCTCACCCTTGTCTAGTAATACACTCACTGGGCCGCTACAGTCGTAAACACTGAACCGTTTCGTACAGTCAAATTCCCTCACGTTGAGTCGCGATCGAGGTGGGTTGATCGTCGTAGACATTCTCAGGTATTGTGCGGCTGTAATGGGAGCTTTGGGTGACATGGAATGAGTCTCCATTCAGCGAATTTTCCGTGATTGGGCTACTTATTCACGCCGTCGCGGAAAAACGAAAGGTCTTCGAGACGCACTCCTCTCTCCAACCAGCTATCCATCATGCGTATGTGGAACCTTCTTGGACGGTCGATATAGGGCAAAACGTAAAAGTCGAGGAAGGCTTGGTTTTCAGTGTCCAGCCGAGCTAGGAGGGTCACGTATTTCCGCTCGTGCCGAACGGGATCAATTTGCCATCCGACAGTCTCTTTCCAAATCTTTATGGATCGAGCAACTATTACCGAGACGATGAGCCCTTGCCGAACGCGCAATCGGCTGCGCCATCTTCCACCTCGGCGAACCACGGATAGGTCATTTGGGAACATGGTTGCTAGACTTGCCACAAGCTCTTCTCGAAGAGCTTGAGTTCGACGGCGCAAATCAATCGGGCCAAACTGTTCAGGACGACCGTAGCCGATGCATTGATATGCTCGTCGCAAACTTCCAAACCGTAGTCGGTAAGTGGAGGGCGAGGGCACATCCGGCGAGTTCTTTACCAGTCTGAGAGACGGCCTTCCTTCTCTGGCTAGTAGAGACCTTAAACTGTCAAGCAGTTCTTCATTCGACTTGTTGAAGGTGCGCCCTTTGAGCATCCGCTGAGCTTCCACAAACGTAGCTTCATCCACAACTGGCCGAAAAGCACCGTGGGCAACAATCCAATCCGACTGCGGCACCTTTATGCTCGGGGTGTAGAGACGGCAGGAGGTTCTGCCGTAGACGTGACATCCCATGTATTTCGGATGGGCGAGGATTCCGAAGACCGCTTGATAGTCCCACGTGGAAAAGCCAGTGTACGGAACGCCTCTTCCGTTGAGTTCAGTCGCAATTCCATGGACGGTGAAGCCCTCGGAAGTGAGCATTCGGTACATCTCACGCACGATCTGCACTTCATTCGCCGGACCGGGTACAAGAATCACCTGGTCAGTGGCAGGCTTTTCCCCTCGCCGTGCGCCAGTGGCTGTTTGGGAAGCCTGTCTGGCGAGACTAACACACGTCTCAGACCATAACCTGGTCTTCCGCCCTGCTTGAAACCAAGGCGTGCTAACCGCCTCTGTCCCTCCAGAACTTTAACGGCGAGTTCACGGCTGTACTCCCGCGCCATAGTCCGTTTAAGCGCCTTCATGATCAGGCTGGCAAGCGTGCCATCGTTCGCGAAGATTTCCGCGCAGTAATGTACCGGAACGCCTGCCGATTTACAGAGAAATTCGTAGTGAGCGGACTCATCAGTGTCTTGAAAGCGCCCCCAAGGGCTGACATCGTAGACGAGGATCACTCGGTACGGAGCGGCCCCAGACACGACATCTTGTAACAGTTGGCGTAGGCCGGCTCGGCGTTTGAGCGCAATCCCGCTCTTTGCCGCGTCGGAGTACGTCTGAAGGATGCGGAACCCTTGGCATTCTGCGTACTTCTGTATCGTGGCGGACTGGTTGTCGAGGGAATACGGCTGGTGTTCCGTGGACATACGAAGGTACTGAGCAGCAGGAACGGGTTGGTCAGCGGTCATTGTGCCCTCCTATCGAGCACATCGACCACATTGAAGAGAACTTTAGTGGAAAACCTTTGATCTGAGCTGCTTAATTTGCGGTGGCTCGGCGAGCCGCGTCCAGTGCCGCGTAAAGACGATGCCGGACTTGTTCTAGGACTTGTTGCCGCCGGTAGTATTTGGCCCGGTCAAGAAGAGTGGGTGCGGGATTCAGGTAGTACGCACTGTCCAGCTGGGCAATAGCCTCAAACTGGGCTGCTTAAAACATGCACATCGCAGATTCGGCACTGCTGATGGAGGCTGTCTCGGTCTCGGGTCCGGAAAGCATACACAATTTCAGCGTGCACGCAGCGTGCCGAAGCAGCGATTTATAACTAGATGAAAAGGAAGGGATAGAACCTTTCCAGCTATAGAGTTCTGGCCGACATTTCGGCGGGGACGCCGAGCAGTCGGCAGACTCGGATGCTCCCGCATACTGTGCAGTCCCTGCCGATCTAAATCCCGCCGACAGCAATCCCCGCCCGCCGTGGATTCAGGTAAGGGGAGAGACACGGAAGAGAAGGAATTCGTATATCGTCGAGGATACGTTTGAAAAGGGCGTGCTTTTGGCAGAAACGGAGCCGATGATCGGGCGGATTGGGGACAAGCTCTGGTTGGCTTCGCGCAAGGAGACTCGAATGCCGCCTACGATCGTGCTGAAACTCAAGACCAGCGAATTTACGATTATTATGCGTAGCTATACGCCGGGCGAACCTCTTTGAACCGGCGAAGAATTAAGCGAGATTGCGCTCAAGATTCGCGAGCGGCTTCACTCTGATCCACAACAACGACACGACAATGGGAGTTGCTTTGAGCAATTTTCGGGAACCGCGAGATGCTCGTGCGCAACCTGCGCTGTTTGCGTAGGGGAAAAGGGAAAAACTCACCGGCGAGGGCGCGTTGCCAGCCAATACAGTGGAACAGCTTTGCGGCGGTGGTTCCGAAGCCAGCTTTCCACTTCCTTGGCGTCAAACGGACGGTCTCCTGGTCCGAGCTCCCGATTGAGCAGTTCGGTGATTTCTTCTGCTGTGCTGGGTTTCTTAATCTTGTTCAGTGCGCGAATAATGAATTGATCGAGCCGTGCGTCGGCATCGTTCGCATCCTTGGCCTGATCTTTCACCGCAGAACATCCTCTCATCGACTTGCCGTGCTCCAATTTTACAAACAAGTCGTGCCCATAGGATGGTGCAAAGCGGCAACATGGCGCTGCGTTGGCATCTTGAACTCAGCGGCACCAGCTTATTCACAATTGCTATTGAAATCCGATCGGGTCAGGCGATCTGAGCACACAAAGAGAACTTGCAAACGCTTCAACTGAATTTTCGACATTGAGTGGGCAGGTAAATGGGAAAGGCTGCGACATTGGTTATGTTCCAGCCATCTGCTCTTTGCGAGAGAGCCCACAGCGTGGATACACGTACCGTCGCAGCCCTTGATGCGATCACCGCTTTCACGGTTCCAAACCCCAGCTTCTCCTCGCAGAGTCAGCCGGTTTTTTCGGGTCTGGTTGCCCTGCAGGTCGCCCTGCGAGGCAGATCACTCAGCCTACTTCGGAGTGGCAAGTTTTATTTCGCCAATCCTTTCAGCCGTCGACGCCGACTAAGCTAAATAGTCGTGAGCACGCTGTCAACGCAAAACTCGCTGTGAAACAAAATATCTGTGAATGGAAATGTGGAAAAGGTGGTTGGATTTCGCTCATTTACCCCGCTGAGCTCGTTTCCACTTCGCCCACCGGGCGCGCTGCGCTGCAGCGATCCTGCTTCGTGCCTCAGCAGACATAGCTCCCCGTTTTCCGGCAGACGTTTGAACACCCCCGCGCGTGCGCGTGGTTCTCCGGACTCCATTGAGGCCAGTTAACGCTCTGAGGGCTTCGTCCAACTGCTCAATCCTTTTCTGCGCTTGATCCCGTTCCTTTCTTAGCTGCTGGACCACGTTCGCCAAGTTCGACATGGATTCTCCTCGGCCGGAATTGTAGCAGGCCATCTGGGGTTCGAGTCTGCTCCGTCCGGAATTACTTCCACGTTTCTCCGTTTCACACGCAAATCAGAGGAATACCATGAGACTCCGCACCAATGAAATTTGCCCAATCCACAAATCGCTCTCCTGCTGTGGCCGCGAGTTCTTGCCGAAGCCCAGGCTGGTACGACTCGGAGTTCAGAGGATTGCAGATCCTCACCATCCGCGGGGATTCCGGGAATTGCGGTCGCCAGCGGAGCTCCGCAAATTGCTCAACCGGAAGATCCGGCAACAGGGTGGAATATGCGCCATCTGCCATGAGGAATTCACCGATTACAACGACATTGTTCCGGACCACAGAAATCCGAAGGGGATGGGCGGAGCGTGGAGAGATGATCATCCGGAGAATATCCAAGCAACACACTGGTGGTGTAACGGGGAAAAGGGATCAACCAGAGTCGAATGACTGACGGCCGAACATCCGAAGCAAGCATCTGAAAGTTGCAAATTCGACATGTTTTCCGGGGTTATTGGGAGTAAAACCACACCGTTTGCGGTCAGGTACATTCTGCTTGCTCGAATGGTCGGAACGGAAGACTGCGTGGGATGGGTCGGCATGGAAAAAGACACGATCAGGGCTTTAATAGTTGGGACGGGGGCAGTCGAGAGTACCAACCTGTGCTGAAACCTCAGAAGCGCGGTCCCGGTTGAATAGCCGCTATCGTTTTCAATCTCTTCAGCAATATGGAGACGCGAGCCTGGCTCGCTTGATCGGGGAGTAGATAGCCGGGCAATGCATCGAGAAATGCCGGGTTTTCGAGAAGCTTGCTGATTTCTGTTGCGGTATAAGCGCGCACGTCCTTTGGCCCCGCAAGGATTTCGTTTGCTAGTTCCGATCGTCCATCTACTACTGCTATCAAATCTTCAAGGTCGTGACTCGATTGATAATCACCCTTACCTCTCCCAGCGAATGCCTCCAACTTGGTCGCACAGAAGTAAACTGGATTCACAACTCGTACCCGAAGGTCTGGTTCCAATTCGTGAAAAAGCGCGGAATCCATTGCCGCTTTTATACCAGCGGTTCGAAAAACCGAGAATCTTTTCATTGATCGGCATGACATCCAAAATCGTCTCTTTCTGATGCCACCGGCAAATCGGAGCTCCGTCCCTAGCATCTTCACTGAAACCACAATTACGGAGTCGCTCCGAAAAATGCGCATATGCTGCATATGAGGTGATCTCGGCAATTGCGTCCACATCGTAGGTGGGACGGACCTCCGCGGCCGCTCTGTCGTTAATGAGCAGCGCTGTCGTGCTCCCTCCGACAAAGACCAATTCGCCCAGGAGTGGCTTTAGAAGTCTCGCCGCCTTAACGAGCAGTTCGAGATTGTGTTTTGACATTTTCCGTGTGCAGTCGGCGTATGAGCTCTTTCTCCGCGATCTTACGTTCGCGTGCTCGCCCATCCCTTATGGCATCAACCAAGGCGAGCAACTCGTAGAGCACGGGATCGCGGAGGGCCGCTGCGGGGGCGGTCCTATATAAAGGATCGAGAGCTACGCCCCGGGTTTCCCCTTCCGGCCATGGCCACACGGGAGGAAGCTCATCAGGTGAGGCAATTTCGTCCTTCAACGGGGGAGCGGCGAACGACGTTGGCACTCCGCGGGTCACCTGGCCGTGTTCTGCGGGGAATGCATACTTTGCCCCGTGCAGAAGGAACTCTTCGAGAGCTGAGATGTTGGGCTTTTCCTGCAACTCTGGGCCATGCAATAGCCGAGCTTGCTGAAGACGCTTGATCGCGGCATGAATCTCGGAGGGACTCATGTTGAGATCTGCCGCGATCATGGACATGGGTGGTCGCTTGCCCTCATAGGTGCAGAGTTTTAGAACGACCATGACGTCTTGAGGTTTTAAGGGCATGCTCCTATTCTACATTCGTGATTCGCGAATGGCGAATGAAATGGTAAAGGCCTCTGGCGTGGAAACCTGGAGATTCACTTGAGAGGTAGTCCGGCCATTCTCTGGTATGCTCGCGGCCGCCGGGATGCCGGCGCGATGCATGGGAACTGATGTACAGATATCGTAGATCCGGAGCAACATGGAGCTCTGGCCAGATTGGAGGAGATCTGACAGGTGAGACTTTCTTTTTGGTTACCGGGAGCTAGACTGACACCTGACCAGCCGAAAGCGGCTGTTTACTGGTCTTTTACGCACTCTGGTGACCCGGTTGCGTAGCAGATTTAAAATTCATTCGGTTGGCGAACGCGCCTGTTGCACCATTTCCACCAGAATTGTCCGAGTCTCGGCTGGATTGCTTACTTCCCGCAAGAATGCAATGCGAGCACCGCGCATGCCATCCGGCGTTTTCAGCCGAACATGAAAACCCAAGCGATCGACCGTTGTCATGGTTGCTCCCGTTGACTCAATGCGAGCAAATGTCCGCGCAAGCAGGACCAGCGCCTCTTTGTGCTCGGAGTTCATGTGCTGAATGATTTCGGTCATGGAGTCGGCCCGGGGATCTGGTTGGCTGCGGTCATAATCGGATGCAGATACCCAGCCCATCACTCCGAAGCCGCCCACGTAATACACATCAACGATGTCCATGCGGTAGAACGAAAAGTCTTCAAAATCTACCCAATACTTGCTGTTGGCGTGACGCTCCAGGTACAGCTTGCGCACCTCAGCCAACTCAGGGTTCGCTACCGGATGAACGTTTCCTACCAGAGTGACCCTGGATGCGCCGAGCGGTTCGCCGTCGGTCTCTTCCTGGGTAACCAGCAAGCTGGCGCGGGCGTCGGCCTGCAAGTTCTGGGTGTGCATCGCCATGGTGCTGATCAGGAATATGGGACGAGCGTGATCGTCCAACCCGTAGGGCATTACTGACCCAAACGGGAATCCCGGCTGTTTACGCGACAGGGTAGAGAGGCTGCCGACGCGACCCAGACACACTAATGTGCGCGCCCGTTCCGCGAAGGTGGGCTCGGGGACTGAAATGTGATAACTCGCAGAGCCAGGCCCCGCATGTTTTCTGCCGGATGAGGTTGTCATTTCGCGGTTCTGGGGGGTTCCTCGAACGCTGGGCCGGCTCCATCAACACACATATTTATATGGCTCCGTTCAGTGTTAGCGCGAACAACGGCTCGACAAACCCCCGCACTTTAATTCATGAGCTCGGCCACCTGGCTATGGGCCTCGAGGACGAGTATATGGGCGTGAACCTCAACGGCAACTATTGTACGGAAGCGCGGCACAGCGGTCCCGCTGGAGACTTCAGCGCCTTCGGAATCCGTGCTGCGTGCATCATGGACAGCCAGTTCCAATCCAGCAAATACTGCTCATCGCACAAAGACAGCGCCCACCGTGCCGGCACATGGCAACCCGGCCCTTGCTGGGGCACAGTCCACGATAGCTACGGCGACCCTGGGCCGGGGGGGCGTTTGGCACGGGGGTCATCCAGCAAAACCGCTGGGTGATAAGTACGCCCGATTTCCGTGGCGCCGTAGTAGGCACTTTGGACCCCTTGCCTTCGGGGCTGCTGCCGAAAGTCACGCTTATGAATCAGAAGTACCACGATCTATGTCAGCCCGTGAATTTCGTTGACCCTGCCGGTACAGCCGCTGCGGGTGGAACGGTATGGATCAGGCCGAGTTTCTGGAAAGGGAGCGATTTCACAGTAGGGCGGCTCAACAACAATGGCATGTTGACGATACATGGCGCGCATTTGGGAGACGCGATCTGGTCGCCTCGCTCGATAGTCACGGTGGACAGCACGATGCGTACAGTCACCCAATGAGTGGCCGATACAAACGAAGTCTACCGACTAATGAAAAGCTCTGGCTAATCCGGTTGCTTCGCCCAGCGGCGGCGCACAGTGTGCACTTACCAGTTGATCCCACAAAGGCATGGCCTAATCGGCGGTCGTTTAGCAAAGTTGATGGGCATTGTGCAATCAGGCCATTTTGATTTAGCCCATCACCTTGATCGGAGTTTTGCCGAACCTACCCGTAATTAACCTCCGACATTGTTATGGGGCCATTCCGCCCAAACCCGCCACACGTTAGACATCCCGTTCCAAGTCTGAGGTCTATACTCATCGAGTCAGATGCGGAGGAAAGGAGAGTCCCCAATGAAGGTGAAGACATTCCTATTTGCCCTGATATTTGCCTTGACTCCCGCGATGTCGGCGCAACAGCCGCAAACGCCAGCTGCAGCCGGAAGTCAGGCGCGGGCCGAGCGCCGCCAACAAATGATGGAGATGCACAAGCAAGAGATGGAGGCCATGAAATCCGATATCGGAAAGCTGAAATCGTCTCTCGCTGAGATGAAGGCCAACATTCTTACGATCAGAGAGCCGAACGAACTGGCACGCTGGCGCAACAATGCTGATATGTGGGAAACGGTGATTAATCATATGGACAGGATGCAAAAGCAGATTCAGTCCATGGGAACTGGCATGATGGGGCCACGCGAGCCAGGTACGGGCGGTCCACCTCCCACTCCAGAATCAGAACGGAAGCCGCAGTAACTGCGACGAAGAATAGTCTTCGCGTTTTCACGAAGAAGACCTTTTTGAAGGCTCGCCAAAAGGCAAGCAACACACCCAGAGTGCTCTCCATCACAGCAATTTAGGAAACGCTGCATAGAAAGAGAGTAGGCATGCCGACCGAGCAGCGCATTGCTCGGTTGAATCGTCAACCGCGAAATGCACTATTGAGTTTACATGCCGGAAAATGATCGATTTGGAATCCCAGTGGCAAACGATGCGGCCTAAGAAGTTTCGGAACCTCGCGATGTCGGCGATAGCATCTTTTATCATTCATTGACTGGGCAAGCGTTGGGAATATTTTTCTGAAATGGAGACACAGCCACGTGAATCCCTCGACGTCCCGGAAGCCGACTTCCGAGGCCTAGCTGCACCGGCGGGGATTGTTCCCCCGAACTCACGCCTTAGGGCGGACTCTACACGGTCGCCCGCCAGAAGTCGGCTAACGGCCTTGCTTGCAAGTACTCCCAGGCACCTTCTGCTCGGCATCTTCGCCGGTATTGCCGTTGGCTTGATTCATGGTAATCGGGCCGTGAGCATAAATGAAACCTGCCTCGGCCGCGTCAGTATTACTCATTCATAATGATCGTCGACTCGATACCAGCGCGCAATCATCGTCGCATTTTCATGTCCTATGAGCATCGGAATGGGGAGCGGGCTGTCAGATGTGCTTCGGAAGGCCCTCGCCGGGCCACCGTTTCCCTGTCTGGCTCGGAAACCATGGGCTCTGTGGTGGCGTAATGTAGACTCGCAGCGTCGAAAAAAGGCAATCGATGAGCGGCGGGTTGGGGCTCGCTCTGTTGACAGTTGCTATCTTCCGATCCGGAAATTTGCCGACCCGAGCAGCTTCGGACTCTGCACAAAGGCAACCGTCTCCTTACTTATGCTAAGCGCAAAACATGTTGATCTTTCGCTGTACCTTAAAGCGAGCCCGTACAGTAACTTCACTGATACGGATTCCTGCGATGTGCCAGCTAGGTTGTCAACACCGCAGGGCGATGTTCACGATGCGGCCGTCGGCGACGAAGACAGAAACGAGTAGCCGGTCGCGGCAGGCGTAACGCGCGACTTTCTCGATGCCTTTCTCGCGCGACGCGAAGGCGCGCTCCTCCGAGCAGGAGCACAGTTTGAAGCCCTCGAAGTCGCCGAAGCAGTCGTACAAGATCTCGCAGATTTTACCCGTGTACTCCTTGAGATGCTTCCTGCCCGGCTTGCCGACCGGCTGGGGCAGGCCCGTGGGCGACGGCTGGATGGAATCGGAGTTGCCACCGAGTCCATCGATGCGCGCCGACAGGATGTCGATGTAGCGCTTCATGACCGGATACCAGCGGTTCGTGAGCGGCATCATCGACAGGCGCCACTTGAAGATGGCAAGCGTGTTCATGTCGAAGGGCAGGATGTCAGAGTCGGGCTGAATCGGAATATTGATCTGGAAGGCGCCGGTAATGTAACGCCAAGAGCGCTGCGGTTGCGCCTGCTCTTGTCGCTTGGTGTCCTTCTTGGCAGCAACCGGCTTGCCGCGATGACTCACTTCAGGCGCATGGAGCGGCCCCGGAGCGTTGATCACGATCGGGGGCGGGGCCGTG
>JAICSO010000047.1 GCA_025936825.1 Terriglobales bacterium | reverse complement strand
TTATGACATTTGACGTGAGAGCTTGGAATGAAACCATCGGCGCCACGATTTCCGATGGAAAGGCGTATCTAGATGTTTGGCCGGAATGGAAACAAAACATAAGCATCCACTCTCGCCTTGGCTAATGCTATGAAAACCCGCGTAAGCACTACTCGAAAATTGTGCCGCCAGTTCCGTATCGATGGTTTTGAGCCAGGACCTGAGATTCATTGTTCTTCTGCCTTGATGATGAAGTTCGCGCCGAGGGGATGGCAGCCAACATCTCGTTATCGGCAATCTCGAAGAAAGCAAGAAAGCACTTGACTCGTTCACGCGTCTCGACCAGGAGAACAACGAATTGGAAAACACGCGGCGCAATATGTCCAAGACCAGAAGCGCACCCCATCCCGGAGGTGAGCGTGTGCAGTGATTCGTGGCTGGGGTGGCTGCGTGAATGCTTCAGGATGTCGGGATGCGCGGGTGCTCTGATCTTCACCTCCTCGCTCGCGGTTGCCCAATCAACTCCGAACGTTCAGTTTACTGACATCACTTCCCACAGCCATATTGATTTCACTTTGGAGAACTCTGCGACTTCCAATAAATACTTGATCGAAACGATGGCCGGTGGCGTGGCCGTTTTTGACTACGATAACGACGGGCGCCTCGACATTTTCTTCACCAACGGTGCGCTGATTTCCGATCCCGTGCCGGATGGAAAGCTACCCGATAAATCCGACAAGAAGTTCTGGAACCGTCTTTACCACCAGAACGCCGACGGCACCTTCACAGACGTCACCGAGCGGGCGGGTCTCACTGGAATGCCCCAGGGCTACTACAGCATGGGTGTGGCCGTGGGTGATTACGACAACGATGGCTTTGAAGATGTATACGTGACCGGCTACGGTGGCAATATCCTTTACCACAACAACGGCGACGGAACCTTCACTGACGTCACTGCCAAAGCCGGCGTCCGAGGGGGCGACTGGAGCGCAAGCGCGGGGTTCTTCGATTACGACAACAATGGGAAGCTCGACCTCTTCATCACTCGCTATGTCGATTGGACATTTAAGAACAACCGTTACTGCGGAGAAAAACCGCCGAACGGCGTTCGTTCCTACTGTCATCCGGACAACTACGATGGCGTGAGCAACATCCTGTACCACAACAACGGGGATGGCACATTCACCGACGTTTCGCAGAAGGTGGGAATCGCCAATCCGCATGGCAAGGGACTGGGTGTCTCGTTCGCCGACTACGACGGAGATGGGTGGCCCGATATTTTTGTTGCGAATGATTCGGTGCAGTGCTTTTTGTATCACAACAATGGCAACGGCACCTTCACCGAACTCGGCCTGCTCGCCGGAGTCGGCTACAACGAGGATGGCAAAACTTTTGCTGGCATGGGCATCGACTTTAATGACTACGACAACGATGGCCCACCCGATATCGTAGTCACCGATCTTTCGAACGAGCGCTACATGCTGTTTCGCAACGAGGGCACGGGTACCTTTCGGGATGTGACCAATGCTTCGGGTCTGGGCGGCGCCACTCTCGCCTTTTCCGGCTGGAGCACCCATTTTTTCGATTATGACAATGACGGGTGGAAAGACCTGTTTGTAGCTCAGTCGCACGTGATGGATACCATCGAGAAAACTTCACCCAACCTGCGCTACATGGAGCCGCCTCTTTTGCTCCGCAACAGCTCTGGGCATTTTTCGCGGGTACTGGCTGGAGATGTTTTTCAGCGGAACTGGGCAGGTCGAGGTGCCGCCTTTGGTGATATCGATAACGACGGCGACATAGATGTGATCGTGAGCAATCTCGGACAGAAAGCTTATGTGCTGCGAAACGATGGCGGAGATCGCAATAACTGGATCGGCATTCTGCCTGTAGGCACCAAATCGAACCGCGACGGTATCGGGGCGCGAATCAAGGTTGTGTCGGCTTCCGGCCTGGCGCAGTACTTTACCGTGAATACCGCGGTGGGCTATCTTTCAGCCAGCGATAAGCGCGTGCTCGCCGGTTTGGGCAAAGATTCCACTGCTAAAGTGATCGAAATTCGCTGGCCATCTGGCATCGTGCAGAAGTTTGAGAACGTCAAAGGCCGACAATATCTCAAAGCAGTCGAACCGAACCAATGATTACTCGCCGGGAAATGATGTTCAGGATCGCAAGCGCCGCGGGTGCTTCCCTCCTGGTTCCTGCTGCATTTGGTCAGGGCATCTCCTCTCGTGGCCTGAAAGCCGCAGCCCCGGGCTGCTCCTGCTTTCTCTAAGCCTCTAAGTAGCTAGTCTTTTCGTCAAGTTTTCTGACAACCATCTCTTGGCTGCGGTTACGTCATCCTCGCCCAATTCGTGTCCGCCTCGGTGGCCACCAGATCGATTCGGTCGTGCATCTCAAACAACGATACGACGCACATAGGACACTCGTTCCGAATCGCGCGTCAACGGGGAGACCCCAAAAGTGATGACTATCAGGATCGGCAAAGACCCGTAAAAGCGAATTTATGACAATACCCAATTTTGGGATCGCGCGTCGAAGCCTTCGGGGCCAACGAAATTCTCTTCTCGCCCGCAAACCTATTATGAGCAGTTGAACCCGGCGCTCGTTTCCGCGATAGGCTAGGAATATAGTTAGTTCTCCCATGACCTCGCGCATATTCGCGTTTTTCATTCTGTTTTGCTCATTGGTGGCCGCGCAGACTGAGCGGACCACCGTTATTCGTCCGACGGAAATCGACGATCTCCTGGTGAATCCCGGAATGGGCATTGAGACATTCAATCGCTTTTCCGGACAGGCATTGAACCAGGGAGTCAAGTGGTCCGAGGTTGGCCCTGAGGCGCCAATTCCGGACGCGCCGACCGGCTCCGTCGATTTTCCCGGATCCAGCGTAGCTTATCTACGCTGGTTCTGGTCCCAGTTCGAGCCGCAACCCGGCAAATATCAGTGGGAGATTATGGACACCGCATTGGCCGAAGCCCACCGCCATAAACAGAAACTCGCAATACGCTTGATGCCTTATGACGACAAGCATCCACTCCCCGACTGGTACATCCGCTCGGGGGCCCGCCGCGCAAACAAACCAAGCGATAAAGACGGTGAGATCTGGTCGCCCGATGCAGCCGACACCTTCTATGTCAGATCTTGGAGTGCGATTGTTAGCGAAATGGGGAAACGCTACGATGGCCATCCCGATCTGGACCACGTTGACGTTTCGACGGTCGGATATTGGGGTGAAGGGTGGGGCCCGTATCTACCGGACTGGCCAGTGCAGCAGGAGTTCATCGACGTTTATCTCCATGCTTTCCCGCGCACACCGCTGCTGATGAACTTCGATGAGTTGCAGGCACTTGTTTACGGTACCAAACACGGTGCCGGCTGGCGCCTGGACTGTTGGGGAGATATGGGGCGGCCATCCAAAACTTTTGCCCACATGCTTGATCTTTACCCGCAGCAGATCGCGCGTGGAAAGCTACACGATATTTGGCGGACCGCGCCGGTAGCGCTTGAAAGCTGTGGGGTCCCAGAATCGTGGAAGCAGTGGGGCTTTTCGTTGAGACCTATCCTCGAACAGGCGTTGCGCTGGCATGCTTCGACCATCAACATCAAATCGACCGTCATCCCGGCTGAATGGAAATCTGCCTTTGATCAGTTCCAGAAACAGATTGGCTACCGATTCGTTCTGAAAAAGCTGGAATATCCTACACATGTCAGGTGTGGTTCAATGGCGCAGATTAATATGTGGTGGTTCAACGCCGGTGTTGCACCAGCATATCGCGACTACCTGCTGGCACTCGAAATCGGCGATACGATTGTGCCGCTCGATGCCGACGTCCGGCAATGGCTTCCCGGTGATTCTGTCTACGAGAAAAGCGCTCCAATTCCTTTGGACCTTAAGCCCGGGAAATACAGACTGCGCATCGCACTACTTGATCCACAATCCCGTACCCCTGCGATTCGATTGGCGATTGCCGGACGTCAGAGTGATGGCTGGTACGACATGGGTGACATTACCGTGCGCGCCGATGGAACCCTACTTGGCCGACCGGCGGTTAGGTAAAACGCAGTTTACAGTAATTGCCTGACCTGCAAAGAATGGTGATAAGCCATCGCTCGCCGGAAGCAGGGACGGCTCATCGCGGAAGGCGGTGAATACACTTAACTGAATTGGCTGTGTTCACTTGGGCAGCACGCGAATGATTGCCATGATACCGCCATCCTCGTGCTCGAGGATGTGGCAGCGATAAACGAAATCACCGATATCTGGCCCGCGAAAATTCAGCCGCAGCGTAACACTCGGATACGCCCGGTGACGGACCAGAACGGCACATCAACGGTATCGAGAAATTGTCGTATCCCGGCCGCCACAGGACACCGTTCACCGCAACAGGGAGCGCGAGTCTCGAACGAGCCGTTCAAGGAGAGTTAAACAGAGTTTGCCCCGACTGCTAAGTTGGCGAGCGGACGTGCCACTGGAGCCGCCTGTGACTCGGATTAGATAGGGTCTTTTCCCACCTCAATAGCGCGAAATCCCGCCGTTACAAGTGATTTCTCCTCAACCTTGTTGAATTTGCATGGGGTTGCACCTCTCGCTGTTTGGGCAACCTCATGCACGAGTTGTCGGGCGAGGAGAAGAATTATTCCGTGTCTCAATCCCCTCAGCAGCTCATTGAACGGTTACGCGCTTTGGTCCGGCAGATCATGCAAGAGTCAGACCCACTGACATATGACGAACTTGCGGCTGAAATATGGAGGATTCTAGATCAGATCGAACACCAGCGGGAGATGCCGAGCCAGAAGAGGGCCGCGTAGGCCATTCGCCACGGAATCGGCACTTCCATGAATCAATCCGATAAGCTGGACACCATTTCGGCGTCGGGTACCCAGATCCGCGGGAAGCGATTGTCCATCATCAGCCGCAACAACAGCTATGCGTCCTGCCGATCGGTTTTCTGCTTGCGCACCCGCCTGGTCTGAATTTCGGCGGGATCTCCGATCGACAACTCAAACTCCAACTCGTGCAGCAAACGCTCGAACCAACGCGAATGTCCGCTGGATTCCATGCCCACACCACAAACGCAATTTGCTGGAAGCCCGGATGATAGTCACAACCTATAATCAGCATGTTCGGCTCCTTTCCTCCGAGCCCTTTGGTGGTTTGCGCTTCCAAAGTCTACTCGGGCCTGGGAGCCGACATTGTTTATGGAATCATTACACTCAGAATCCCTCGGCATGGGTTTTGAGCGAAATTTGCCTGCTTACGTTAATTTCGGGGTAAGGTTACACTTTGCAGGGTTTAAGGAGTCTGTGGACATGTGGAAGAAGCGAAGGATTTGCCGTCGTTTTGATGGCCGTCTTAAGCTCGGCCATTTTATGCGGCAGCTCGGGAGAATCCGTACGAGAAAGGCAAACTTTTCTGTTGAATCGTCAGATCGCCCTTCCGCTACCGCTTCCTTCGGGCGAAGTCATCGGCATGCCGATGCAACCGCTCAACAGATTTGGAGTCCAGTAAGGAGATATTTTGTATCTCGGCATATGCCTAAAGAGAGACTGCCAGCCCGAGTGGCGAGTGGTCGATGACGTACAGTTTCGGCGACACGAGCACGATGCTGCAAGTGCTGAATCCGGTCCCGACCTGACAAGGGTTCTCATCAACACTGCGATAGGAAATGAAATCTTTTTGAAAAGGAAAATGTTTTGTGCCGCCCTGCTGTTCTTCTTCCCGGGCTGCCTCCGGTCACAAGTGCTCGATCCGGCCACCATTGCAAAACCGCCGGTCGACTCCTGGCCGAGCTACCACGGCGACTATTCTGGCAGACGGCACAGTCAATTAAACGGGATTACTCCCCAGAACGTTGGGTCTCTCTCGCTGGCTTGGGCATTTCAAACTAACCAGACTGCAACCATCAAATCCTCCCCACTGCTGGTCGACGGCGTGCTGTACTTCACCGTGCCGGACAACGTCTGGGCTGTCGACGCCCGTACTGGCCACCAGATCTGGCGCTACACATACAAGCCAAACGAAGGTATGCACCTTGGTCATCGCGGGGTCGCCATGTACAAACGCTGGCTCTACTTCTCCACTCCCGATGCACACCTGATTTCGTTGGAAGCAAAGAACGGAAAGGTCCGCTGGGATGTGGAAGTAGGCGACATCAAGAAAGGATATTGGACAACCATGGCGCCGCTAGTGGTGCGCGATCACGTGATTTTGGGTGTAGGCGGCGACTTGGACAACATCGGCGCCTACGTGCGATCGATTGATCCCGAAAGTGGTAAGACACAATGGCAATGGAACACGACGCCTCCTGCCGGCACGCCGAATGCGACCACGGGTGGAACCATCTGGTTGACCGGGACCTATGATCCCGATCTGAATCTTTTCTATACCGGCACGGGCAATCCGACGCCAGTGTTAAACGGCAAGGCGCGTCCCGGGGACAACCTCTATACATGCACCATCGCGGCCCTCAACCCGGATACTGGAAAGCTTGTTTGGGCTTTCCAGCCCTCTCCGCATGACACGCACGATTGGGATGCCATTGAAGTCCCGGTTATGGTTGACGCCGACTTTCACGGAGAGCCGCGCAAGCTGCTGATGCAGGCCTCGCGCAATGGCTACTTCTTCGTGCTCGATCGCGCCAACGGCAAAAGCCTTCTCACCGCGCCGTTCGGCCCGGTGAACTGGACGTTGGGCGTCGATAAAGACGGACGCCCGATTCCGAATCCGGACAAAGAACCCGCGCCTGACGGACGCCTGATCGCACCCGATGAAGGGGGCCTGACCAACTTCCGCTCCCCAAGTTTTGACCCTAAGAATGGACTGTTTATCGTTTCCGCGCGCGACAGTTACTCCCTTTATTTTGCCAAGCCCGCCGACGGCGCTTATGGCTGGGCCGGCGCGGACTACGGACTCTGGGGCAAAGGCATCATCAAAGCCATCGACTACCAGACCGGGGAAATTCGCTGGAGCCACGATATTGGGGAAGGCGCATCGGCCGGCGTGTTGACCACGGATTCAGGCATCACGTTCAGCGGCGACTCCAACGGCAACGTTCTTGCGCTCGATACCAGCGATGGCAAAACGCTCTGGCATGCCGGCACCGGTGGCCAGATCGCGAGTTCTCCGATCACCTACGAACTCGATCACCGGCAATACGTTCTAACCAGCAGCGGCAGTGTGTTGTTTGCCTGGAGTCTGCCAGAGAGCAATTAAAAAACGATCTTGGCTCCTTTGCGTTGTCGGTGGGTTTCCGAGACATCGTTTTGCCGGTCCTCCTTAAACGAGGCTACGAGGTCTGCCTACTTCAGACACTTTACGATTTGCCCATCATACGTCGCTATCCAGCGGCGCAGCCGAGAGAGTCCGGTTGTGCAGTCGACCGACCGCATTCGAAGCGAAAAGAGTTGCGATGACAAGCCCCGTTCTGGCAACTACCACACTGTGCACTCCACGTCACGATTCGCGCCGCCCGATAAATCCACTCTTTCGACCAACAGGCCGCGTCCCGTTCTGAAATCCTCGATTACTGACATCGGGTAGCATATTGCTATTGCGATGTGGACACGCCGTTCGGGCAGACGGTTCCACCGAGACGAGAGGATGTCAATGAACTGGAGAACCAAGTTGATCCACTCAGAGCGCAAGGTCCCGGAAGGATTCCGATCGCTCGTAGCTCCTGTTTTCCATGGTTCAACCACGCTATTCCGCCGAGCTGCGGCGATTGTCGACACGTGGGATCACGACGACGTTTTCTACTCTTACGGTTCCTATGGCACTCCTACGACGTTGGAACTCGCGGCGCGTATCGCCGAATTGGAAGGTGGGTACAGATCCTTCGTGACACCTGGCGGCCAGTCAGCACTCATTCTTATTTACATGGCATGTTTGTCAGGCGGCGACCACGTACTTGTTCCCGAAAGCATATATGGTCCAAGCAGAGCGTTCGCCGACCAGGTGCTGCGCCGCTACAGGGTGGAAGTGGAATACTATCCGCCGCTCGAAGGTCCGAGCCTAAGCCAAAGGATCCGCGACAACACTCGTCTCATTTGGTGTGAGAGCCCGGGTTCGATCACAATGGAAATACAAGACGTTCCCGCCATTGTAGCTGGAGCGCATGCACGCGGTGTGCTGGTTGCTCTCGACAACACCTGGGGGGCGGGTGTGCTTTTCGACGCTTTTCGGCATGAGATCGATTTCTCCGTCCAAGCTATTACGAAATACATCGGAGGCCACGGTGATCTTCTGCTGGGGTCAGTAAGCGTGCGCGACGAAGCTCTCTACAAGCGAATAGGAACAGCATTTCAGCACCTTGGGATGATGGCGTCACCCGAAGATTGTTTCCTAGCCTTACGGGGTCTTCAGACACTGCCTGTCCGGTTAAAGGCAATTGAGGAGTCAGCATTACGGGTCGCGAAATGGTTGGCTGGGCGTCCTGAGGTGGAAATCGTACTGCACCCCGCTCTGCCATCTTGTCCCGGACATGAAGTTTGGAAACGCGACTTCACGGGATCATCGGGTTTATTCTCGGTTGTATATCGCCGACCGCTTTCTCGGCAAGATCTTCATCGGTGCATGGACCGCCTCCGACTGTTCCAGATGGGCTACAGCTGGGGAGGTGTATCAAGCTTGATCGTAACGCCTGATCTGGATGAGGCACCGAACGCTCGCGCATATGGTGATCGTCTCGTTCGCTTTTATGTAGGACTAGAAGATCCTGACGATCTGATTAGCGACATCGAGCAAGCTTTTCGCGTTTAGGGGAATGGTCGGAGAATGCCAAATGTCCAGAGTCAGTCGGAACCGATTTGTCGAGCCTAGGCGACCTTCTATTACTCCCCGCCCTGTCGCTCATGACAGGCACTTCGCGTATTTTCGGCAAGCCGGAAACAGTCCTGTTCCTTCCGGTTTGCCCGTTCCCCGTGCGGAGTCGCGGTCCACGGTCAAATTCGAGCAATGAAGTGGTTTATTCGAAGAACTACTCGTCTCTTAACGCAACTACAGGATCGACTCGAGTCGCGCGCCGCGCCGGAATAAAGCTGGCCGCAAAGCCAATCGTGGCAAGAACAACAATCGCAAGCACGAGCGTTAGCGGATCGTGCGGCTTGAGTCCAAACAGCAGAGAACCTGAAGCTTTACTCCCAGCAAGCGTCAGTCCTACGCCAACTACAACGCCGATCGCAATCAGCACCGCGACCTCTCGTAAAATCAGCCCAATCACGCCCGAGCGCTGCGCACCCAAGGCCATTCGGATCCCGATTTCGTTTGTGCGCTTAGCAACCGTGTAAGAGATCACGCCATAAAGGCCAATGGCGGCGAGCGTCACAGCAAGCACGCCAAAGAAACCGCACAGCGTGGCCATCAATTCGTCTTGCACCAGCGATTCGCGAATCTGCGTGCGGAGAACTTTGAACTGAACGTCGATTGCGGGATTCACTCCCGCAATCGTGCCTTTCACAGAATTGAGCAGGCTGGGCAAGCCTACCTGCGAGCGGATCAGGAATGTCGCATCGGTTTGCGGTTTTTCGACTTGCGCGCGCGCAAGATACGCAATCGGCACAAAAGGCTGGTGCATATCGTTGTACACAGAATCTTTCACCACTCCGACGACGTTGTAGTAAGGCTCCGGCTTTCCGGGAGGCTCCCATAGTCGAAACTGCTTACCTACAGGATCCTTAGCGCTCTTGAGGAACCTCTTCACGAACGACTCATTGACCACCGCGACTTTGAAAGACGTGGCCGTATCACTCCCACTGATGTCGCGGCCAGCCAGGAGGGGAGTCTGCATGGTTTCAAAATAGCGAGGGCTGATGTAATCCAGCCATGGTGCTTCCTTGGTGTCTTCCCCGTTTTCGCCGATGACATCGTCGTTCGAGCTGCTTCCATTGACGGGAGAACGCGACGCCGCGGCAGCAGCGGCAACCCCGGGAATTGCGCGGATGTGGTCGAGCAAATCGCGGACGAAAGGATCGCGGCGAATCTGGGGCAAGTTCAGGCGCGTGAAATCGATATTCGCAACCAGTACGCCGTCCTGCTGAAATCCTGTGTCTCGCATCATGAGATTCTGCAGACTGCGGGCGAACAGCAGGGCTCCCGCAAGCAGCACCAGGGATAGGGCGACTTGCGAAGCCACCAGAACCCGTTGCAGGCGGAAACGCTCGCGTGCGGCGGTCATGCCGCGACCGGCGGTTTTGAGAACTGAGCCGGGCGGTACTCTCCCCGCCCGCAAAGCGGGGACGAGACCGAAAAGGATCGTGGTGAGCATCGCCAACCCTCCGGCAAAACCGAGTACTCGCCAGTCGGTGCGCATGTCGAGGAAGATGGGATTGTTCGGCGTGCTGATAAATGCGATTAGGAAGCGGCTGAGCACAGCGGCAAGCAGGCCGCCGCATATGGTCCCAATTACGGCGAGCAGTGCACTTTCGGAGAGCACTTGTCCGATCAGGCGTGTGCGCGACGCGCCCATCGCGAGGCGCACCGCGATTTCCCGATCGCGCGTGCTGGCGCGAGCCAGCATCAGGTTCGCGAGATTGGCGCAGGCGATCAGCAGCACAAGCCCGGAAAGTCCCAACAGCAACCAAAGAGACGTAGAACTGTCTGTGCGCAAGTTCGAAAAGCCGTTTGCAGCAGGCAATGCTTCCAGCTTGTAGGCGAGGTAATGCTTCACGCCATCCGCGTCGTAGTCCGGCGGGATGGTCTCATTCAGGGCCGCAGGCGCAATGGTGCTGAGCTGGGCTGTAGCGCGCGCGAGTGTCCAGCCAGGCTTGAGCCGGCCAACCATCGCCAGCCACCAGCTCTCGCGAGGCCTCGGGCCGGTTATGCGGCTGTATTCGCCGGCGACGATGGGCTCGGCACAGACGGGGACGGCAACGTCGAAACGATCACCAACAGACACTCCAAAAAAAATGGGGGGAGTGATACCGAGAATCTGAAACGGGTGGCCTTCGAGCGTAAGCGTCTGCCCAATCGCGGAGACAGCTCCGCCGTAGCGCCGCTGCCAGAAAGCGTAGCTGATATCCACGCCGCCGGAACAGCCTGTCTGGTCATCGGCATCGGTGAGCAACCGTCCCAGAAAAGGCTGGACCCGTAACACCCTGAAGAAATCGCCGCTGACCCAAATTGCGTTGGCGAAGTTCACTTCGCCGCCCGTAGCCAGATTCAGCCGCTCACCGCCCCATACAGCAATGGACGAAAACGGTTCTTGTCGCTGGTGAATCTGTTGCCACAGAGCAAAAGTGAATTCCGAATAGGGGCCGCCGAAATTGCCCTGGCCCCAGTGGTTCTTGTTCAGGTGGATGATCGCGAGAGTGTTAGGATCGCTCACGGGCAAAGTGCGCAGGCGAACCGTGTCAATGAGCTGGAAAATCGCGGCGTTTGCTCCGATACCCAGCGCCAGCGTAAGAACGGCAACCACCGCAAATCCCGGAGACTTGGCCAGCATCCGCACGTTGTAACGTAAGTCCTGAAGCAGGCTTTCCATGCTGCCTCCATCGCTTGGCGATTGTGCAGAGTGAGCCATCGTACCGTAAGAAACAAGGAAGAATCCAACTGATTCGGCAGCACGGGACGAATGGTCGGCGAACCTGAAGTTGGGCTTTCGTTTCCAGGCCGGGAGGTCTCAAGTGACAAGTTGCCCGTCACACGTACACGCAAAAAGAGATCACGATTCGCAAACTGTAATGTCGCGCAACTGTAAAGCAGACGCTTTGTGCGCCGATAATCCACGTCCGTGATGAACGGAAAAGTCGCAAATCTGGCGAGTTGGTCGCCTCCTAGCGAATCGCAACAGAATTGTTGGCTGAACCCCCGGCATAACTGCGATTACAATTCCCACGTGAGAGCCAGAATCGTTCTTCTCGTAACATTCATTGCTGCCTTGCTTATATGCGCCAGATCGCAGCCCGGAGTATCGAACAGTGCAGTTTCCGGAGATGGTCCCTGTCGGCCACAAATTGGTGCGCATGGGCGAGGACCAGCCCCACACAATGGAATCGTGATGAACGGGATCGATGTCCTCGAACAGGATGGTTTCCGGGAGATCCGGGGGTCCAACCCGTTCTCCCCACGCGCGGTCGGTGTTATCACCAACCAGACTGGTTTCGATGTCGAGGGCCGCAGGACGATTGATATTCTCGCCAAAGCGCCCGGCACCAAGCTCCTCGCGATATTCAGCCCAGAACATGGCGTGACCGGAGAACTCGACATCAATTCTGTGGGCGATTCTGTCGATCGCGCCACAGGCGTACACGTCTACAGTATCTACGGCGATACGACGGCCAGCCGGCACCCACCCGAAAGCATGCTCCGGAAGCTGGATGTCCTGGTGATCGATATCCAGGACATCGGCTCCCGTTTCTACACGTATGAATCAACCCTCGGTTACGCTCTTGAATCCGCTGCGGCTGCGGGCACCGAAGTCGTTGTCCTCGATCGGCCGAACCCTTTAACCGGCATGCATGTGCAAGGACCTGTTTCGGATGGAAAGCACCTCAGCTTTGTCGATTACACGACGGAACCGATTCGCCATGGCATGACGATGGGCGAGTTGGCAAAGATGTTTAACAGCGAACGCCACATCAACGCCAAACTCAGTGTGGTTCCCGTAAACGGATGGACCCGCAGCGACTGGTTCGATTCCACCGATCTGGTTTGGATCAACCTGTCGCCGAATATGCGGGATATGAATGAGGCCGCGCTGTACACCGGGATCGGGATCTTGGAGTATACGAATGTATCCGTCGGTCGCGGCACGGATACGCCCTTCGAGGTGTTCGGTGCGCCATGGATCAAACCACGCGAATTCGCGCAGTATCTGAATGCACGCGAAATTCCGGGTGTCCGATTCGTGCCAACCTGGTTTACACCCGCCAAAGATGCCAAGTTAGGCGGACAGCGTCTGGGGGGCGTGCAGATGATCGTGACTGACCGGTCTTTTCTCGATGCGCCGGAACTTGGATTGGAACTTGGCTCCGCGCTGTTGAAGCTCTATCGCGCCGATTGGAAGTTGGATCGATTGATCGAGCTGCTGGGGAACGAGTCGACCTTGGCGGCGCTTAAGTCCGGCAAAGATCCGCGGTGTATTGCCGAGGACTATCAGCCGGACCTGCAACAGTTCATGCGGGTCCGGCAGAAGTACCTGACCTATACGGATCACTGAATGCCTTGCCTGTCGGCGTAGCGTACTCTCCGGGTAGCTCGTTATCTCCGCGATGTCAATTGCAGAGTTTCCAATAGTCAACTCGCGGAACTGATCTGTCCGCGCAGTATTGTGGACCAGACGAATGAAACCGGCTACAAGTTCGCGCCGAAAGCCAGCAGACGACCATCGCAATCCTTCACTACAAACTCTCGCGAGCGCCATGGCATATTGGCAAGTTCGCGCGCGAACTCCACACCGTTGGCGGCGCACTCGGCATAAAGCGCGTCTGCATCCTCGACATGAAGGTATGCGTCGAGCAGTTCGTCCGTGTATTTGTCCAGATTGGCCGTGGGCGGCGCTGCGCAGCGGAAGTGAATCGCGTGCTGGTCGCGCGCTACGATGGCGTAGACTGGCGGGTCCTGCCACGTCCCCAGACATTCGAAGCCCAGCTTGTCTTTGTAATAGGCAAGCGTTCCAGGAATGTCGGTATTAGTTGTCGCCACCCTGGTCTTCAAACTCCTGACCGAAGTACATGCTCGTCACGTTGCTATGCATGAGCGCCTGCAACGCATAGCGGCCCTGAATCATGAAATTCGGAACGGCTTACAGGTGATCGCATACCATAACGCGTCTAAGCCAGGTGCATCGGTGAGTGCTGAGGTGACCGCCGCGATCGCGCAGATCGAAGCCGCTTTACGCGAGATTTCTTGTTCTCTTCGAGAGTGAGAATAGGGCGGTCATCCTTTGTTCGCGAATGTGACGGCGCTCGGCTCCCCGTCCTCCACGTCCGTAACTCGTGTTAGGTTACGTCTGTGCCTCAGACATCGGGGCCATTCACAAGTAGCGCTTTCCCAGCACAAACTGAATTCAGCACATCCAGGGAACTCTTGGAGCGCAAATGTTCAGTCTCAGAGAAACCGAGGCGGGCAAGTTCCTCTACCGTTGTCACGCCTGCGCCTGGGAGCATGAACTCACGGCGACGCATAAAGTCGCAGCGGCCGATGAGGCGGTGGCCTGCAACGAAACTCACAAATGCGCTCCGGCACTGCCGCCGTTGTCTGATACGAAAGCACCCAGGGCGAGTTGAGCCGGCGCTCTCTCGCCTCGATCTAGACCTGAGGGTGCCGTTGGGAGTTCGGCAGAGACGATCGCCCCTCATAGCAGTTGGACGAGGCAAGACGGAGGAGCCAGGCATGGTGAACCCGCTCGAGCACGCCACGGAAGAACAGCACAGATTCCATGAAGCGGTAAGAAACTTCGCGCAGGCGATCGGGTGCGACATGAGCGAAGAGGGTGGAAAGGAGTTCGCCCGAGTGGTCATGGTGGCCATTGCAGAAGCCGCTTTCGAAGGCGGAGACATCTTCGAGGCAGTTGCGCGAAGGCTCATCGCCCTTCGCCGCACCAATCCTTCCGATTCGTTATAGAAGGCGCCTTCAAGGTCCGGGGGCGGGTTGCTATCCTGGTAGTTGCACAATCCTACACAAGTTATCTGTTCCTCAAATCACGTTTCCGATACCTGGCTGCTGTGCTTGCAGCCTTGAAGGCGGATGAGATCTTAAATCGGTTCCTTTGGTTGACACTTGTGCTTGATCATGTGCTGGCGAGCGCACCAATGGCCCGCTCCGACCGTGACCCTCGATGCTCAGAATTTCGAGTTCCAATTCCCTGTCGATACGTTTACAAGCTGAGAAATCCCAGCCCGGAACAGATCAAGATGAAGCGTAGTCAGTTGCGCTAGATACCAAGAACGTTTTCTACACAGGCTGTCAGGCGGCTGTATTCCGAGCATTTCAAGTCGGTCACGTTTGTAGGTTGCGGGAAATGGCTTTTCCACTTGGTCGGACCCCATGTTGGCCGGCGCATGGTTTACAGCCTTTCCCCGATTGGAGAACTCCGCTATCGAAGGTTCAATGCTGTTTAACTCACGCTGTGGTCCATGCAATGCAATATCAGGAGCTAGACCGCCTTCGCGAATTGCTTGCGCGTAAGGTGGAGCGGCGTAGACAGGGCTCGTGGCGTCTCGTGCGAAAGCTAGCTGGGTTTCTTTCCGTGTTGCGACTAGCGCTCAGAGGATTACGCGAAATGCGCGGCAAGTGACGGCGGTTGAATGGAAGGATGAGGAGCACGGAACCCCGCGGCGGAACCATTCTGCTTACGCGATCTTGCTGTTCCGATCTTGCGCCTCCCTGAGTCCACTCGCATCTTCACAGCCTGCTTAGCCATCTTCACCAGCTTGACCATTCGTTAGCTACTCGCGTGCTAGCATTCCCCTCTGTGCTCTGGCCGTGCTTCAGTAGGAAGGCGGCATCAGTATCGCTGACCGGAATTTGCATCTGGAGCCCGAATGCTGCACAGCATTTCACCAGAATTGCGTTCTCAGTTTTCTCCGTTCACGTCCACAGAGAGAGACTGAGTCGCATCCGCGCTGCTTCCCCATAGAGCACTACTACCCCAGAGCGCATTGAATGCACCGGTCGTGCTGCTTCCCCACAATGCGCTGCTACCCCAAAGGGCACTGCTGCCCCACAGCGCAGACTGGCTGCCGACGAAAGCACCGCTGCCCCACAGTGCGCTGCTGCCCCAAAGAGCAGAGCTGCCCCAAAGAGCAGAGTTGTCCTGCACAAAATAAACGCACCCGCAGAAAACGTCGTAGGTCGCCGTCGGAGATTTGGCGGTCAGATTGGACGGAGGAATATCCGTAGCTGCAATGGCAGCTTGCAGATCAAGATATCCCGCTCCTACCGTGAACACATCGTACTGAAGCGTATAAGTTACCCCCGCATCCGTCACGCTCGTATAGTTCGGGAAGCTTTTGTAAGCCGTCTTCATTAGCAAGGCTTTGAGCTGATCGGGCGTGAGAGTGGGATTCTTCTGAACCAGCAAAGCCGCCCCGCCACTCACGACAGCCGCAGCCATGCTGGTGCCGCTAAGAATGAAGTACTTATCGGAAGCGCTGGTTGAGGTGCTGTTTTGGTAGTAGCTCACGGGCGGCCGATTACTGGGATAGTTTTTTTGCAGGTATCCGCCTATTTGTAATGAGACGACGCGATTTCCAGGTGCGACGAGGTCAGGCTTCACAACATGATCGATGGCAGTTGGCCCTCTCGAACTGTAAGAGGTCATCACGTCATCAGAACGATCGGGCGTTGCCTTAGTGTTCATCGCTCCAACCGTAATGACATAAGGATCATTGCCCGGAGCGGTGATGGTGCCATAGCCGTTAAGAACGTCGTAGTTGGTGCGGCCCGCGTTGCCCGCGGCTACTACAACCAGGATACCGGCCTTCCATGCGGCCTCCACTGCTTGGCAGAGTGGGTCCAGTTTGTAGCTCTCGTAAACCGAGCGGCCCAAGGACAGGTTCAACACGCGGATGTTGTACTGCTTCTTCAACTGAATCGCATCATTGATGGCATTGATTACCGAGCTATCCGTGCCTTGGCCGTTCTGGTCCAGCGCATGGAAATTGATGAGCCTTGCATTGGGTGCGATACCCCGGATGAGGATGTCACAGTTTGCACATGCCGAGTACTTGCCGTTCCCCGCGATAATACCTGCAACGTGAGTGCCATGACCATATTTGTCGTCGTTACCGCCGCCGAGTGTGTCGAAATTATAGGTAATGCGGCTATGGCCTTGGGCATCCTTGAGATCGTCCACGAGGTGAATGCCACTGTCGATGACAGCGACCCCGACTCCTGTTCCATCCCACCCAAGACTCCAAGCGTAGTTTGCCAGCACACCTACCGCCGCATTATTTAATTTGCTCACCAAGGTACGATTGGGCGAGATGTACGTGACCTCGGGGTCGCCCGCCAGATCCTGGAGCCGGTTGGCCGGCATCGATACGTGCAAAGCCTTGACTACCGAGAGATCGGATGTCAGCCTTCCGCCGCGGCTTGTGATCTTGGCAGCATGGGCAGTACTGGGCACGTGTTTGAATTGCACAATCACGTCGACGGCCCCGGTATTGCGCGCTGGCACGTCTGAAGAAATCTTCCGGCTTCGGGCGCTCGCGGAAATGGAAGCGGCAGCCAGCAGCACGGTAACCAAGATGTTCCTCATACTTCCTCCGGCACAAACTCGAGTCTCGGCTGATTATGTGCAGCTAAGGTGCCAGTTTGGTTGAAGCGTAAGCATTTGAAAAATAGCAGCAAAGGCCGCCGACATAAGGGTTCCCCAGACAACTTGGCTCATGAGCGCGGGACAGATTGTCCCGCGTGCGAAGGGCAGCCACAACATTGCCCGGCGTTCATAACGAGAGGATTACATGCACGCGCACGAAGGTAACTCGCATGACTGGAACAACTGTCTTAGGCTCGGAGAACGAGAACCCTGCCATGCCCCTTAATAGGCACGCAAAGGCTTTCATCAGTGTGCTCGCAGTGGCTGCGGCGTGCAGTTTCACTGTTGCGGCGGTTCAGTGGCATCAAGAGAACGCACTCTACTTTCTGCTTTATCTAGTTGTAACCACGGCGGCGTCAGCCCTGAAGATCAAACTGCCGGGTGTCGACGGCACGATGTCAGTCAATTTCCTATTCATTCTCTGGGCTGTGAAGGGGATGTCGCTCGGGGAGGCTTTGCTTCTTGGGATTGCGGCCGTTGTAGTCCAGTCATTCTGGAAACGATCCAAGCGCATTCAGCCGGTGCAATTCATCTTCAATCTCTCCCAACTCACCGTTGCGATCACTGGAGCGTTCGGCGTCTATCACGCCGGTATAAACAGCGTGTTCCGAGGTGCGAGTCCGTTGGCCCTGATGGCAGCGGCCATCAGTTATTTCCTGTTAAACACCGTCGCAACATCTCTTGTGATCTCCTTCACGGAGCAGAAAAAAGCGATCGCGATATGGCGGGAGTGCTACTTCTGGTCATTTCCTTACTATTTGGTGGGCGCGGCCGTTGCGGCAGCCGTTGGACAATTCAGTGATCGGATCGGTTGGCAGACGGCTGTGGTGGGCATGCCCGCAGTATATGCAATCTATCGTTCCTATCATCTCTATTTGAGCAAACTTGAAACCGAAAAAAAACACGTTGAGGAAATCGCTGGTCTTCATTTGCGAACAATTGAAGCATTAGCACTCGCGATTGAAGCCAAGGACCACAATACGCACGAACACTTGGAACGTGTTCGGACCTATGCCATGGCGTTGGCTGACGACCTGGGCGTCCCCAATGAGGAAAAGGAAGCGCTGCGGGCTGCGGCCTTGCTGCACGATATCGGTAAGCTGGCGATCCCGGAGCACATCATCTCGAAGCCGGGAAAGTTAACTCCGGAAGAGTTCGAGAAGATGAAGATTCATCCGATTGTCGGCGCCGAGATCCTGAAAGAGGTGGACTTCCCTTATCCAGTGGTGCCCATCGTTCGGTCGCATCACGAGAAGTGGGACGGAAGCGGTTATCCGGATGGTCTCAGAGCAAACGAGATTCCAATCGGTGCGCGCATTCTGGGCGCAGTGGACTGCCTTGACGCTCTGGCTAGCGATCGACAATATCGCAGAGCCTTGCCGCTTGATGAGGCGATGGCGTGCGTGGCGTCAGAGGCAGGCAAGGCATTCGACCCGGACGTCGTCAAAGCGTTGCAAGCGCGCTATATCGAACTCGAACGAATGGCCGTCGAGTGTTCTCCGCAGGGCAGAACAAGGCTGTCCACCGCAATAAAAGTCGAACGTGGAGAGGCTCCGGCAGCAGGCTTCCAACGTTCGGGAGAAGAGGCGAGTGACAGATTCTCTGCAAGGCGCAGGTTCTTATCTTCCATCGCTGCGGCACGCCAGGAAGGGCATATGTTGTTTGAGTTGACGCATGAACTCGGGAATTCATTATCTCTAAAGGACACTGTCTCGGTTCTTTCGACCCGTCTAAAGCAGTTGGTCGCCTATGACTCCATTGCTCTCTATCTGGTTCACAATGATGTATTGCATGCTGAATTCGCGAGAGGGACAAATGAGGATCTTATATCATCGCTCGAAATACCGTTCGGTGAAGGCTTGTCCGGGTGGGTGGCCCAGAACGGAAGACCCATTCTGAACGGCAATCCATCGGTAGAGCCGGGCTACTTGAATGATCCTACGAACTTCAGCAGCTTGCGATCCGGACTGGCAGTTCCACTCGAAGGAGCATCGGGAGTACTCGGTGTCCTTGCTCTTTATGCCTCCGAACCTGATGCGTTTACCTCAGATCATCTGCGGATTGTGCAGGCGATCAGCTCTAAATTGGGCCTTGTGCTCGAGAATTCTCTGAAATATCGAGACGCTGAGGCGTCGGCCAATACAGATGCGCTTACGGGTTTGCTCAACTCGCGAGCTCTTTTCACCCAGCTCGAAAAGGAACTGGGTCGGTGTCGACGTGAAGGGACATCCTTGGCCGTTTTTTTGTGCGATCTGGATCAGTTCAAGAGCATCAACGACCAATTCGGCCATTTAGAAGGTAACAAGTTGTTGATTGCGTTTGCTGAACTCCTAAAACAGGCTTGCCGGGAATATGACTGTGTTGCCCGCATGGGTGGTGATGAGTTCGTGGTAGTTGCGCCAGCAGCATCGGTCGAATTGGTTCTCGATATGGCTGAGCGAATATCTTCCGTGGGAGTGGCGGCAGGCCGACGCATGAACGAAGCTGTCAAATTGTCCGTTAGTGTGGGCACCGCCTTTTACCCGGCGGACGGAGAACGAGCCGAGCAATTGCTGACCGAAGCAGATCATCGGATGTACCGCAGAAAGCATGAAAGCAAGGAGAAGGATAAGGGACCTTTATACTCCGCATCTCCTATTCGGCTCAATGTGCCGACAACATTGAGATAGGATGGGGGATCCACGCGGGAGCGACCGGGGGGACAGCCGAGAGTGGCAGTGATTTCCAGCCCGAAGGCGTTGCGGGTCGATGACATCGCTCCCCACAACGGAGTCTCAGATTGAGCGCGGGACAGCTCTTGAGCTGAGCCATTCTCCGATAAGCGAATCGCGCTCAATTACTGATTAGCAGCAACAATAACTTGCTTCGTCAGCATCTCGGCGGCGTCGCCTAGATGTAGAGTGCCAGGAACGCTTCGGAAACTCGTGCGACGCTCTTTTTGGTGAATGGCGATCGTTTTAAACAGGAGCGCCTTTCCTTGCATATCAATGTCAACTGACGTGAGTTCCCATCGGCCAGGCGACAGCTGTTGTTGCTCCACATCGAAGTGACCGCCGTACTGCAAGTACCCGAGTAGGCCGCCGGCGGATTTCACGTC
>JAICSO010000013.1 GCA_025936825.1 Terriglobales bacterium | reverse complement strand
TGCATAGACATGGAGCGGTGGCAGTCCTTTCGGCGGCAGCAGCTTCACTCTTATCTTATGCCACTTGCCGTCGTGCCCTGGGTTCTTTGGACGGTATCCGAGTACATATTGGTTGCGTAGCTCGATCCCGATTTTTGTAGCCACATCGGCCAGATCGTTGGGGTTGTCTATGGTAAATGCCCTGCCACCACTAAGTTCTGAAATGTCGCTCAACATTTGCGGTCCCAGCCGCTCTTCTTCCGTAGCGAAGTAATGATCGTAAATCCCTATGGAATAAATCATTGTGTCGGCTTCCTTCACCAAGGACTTGATCTCCCCTTCGGTGTAGCGGCTGTGGTTGTCGCCCCCGTCCGAAATAATAAGAAGGGATTTCTTTGGGTACTTCGCCTGGCGCATCTTGCTGATGCCGAGGTAAATAGCGTCGAGTAGAGCCGTGCGCCCTTTGGGGACCGTGTAAACCAGTTTGCCCTGCAGATCTTCAATCGATTGAGTAAAGTCAGACACTTCCTGCGGGCGGTCGGAGAACGCAATCAGGAAAAATTCATCCTGGGGATTAGCGGTTTTGAAAAATTCGATGACCGCCTCGCGGGCGCGCTCGATCTTGCTGGCCATGCTGCCGCTCATGTCGAAGATTACTCCCAGTGAAATGGGGGCGTCCTCGGCGGAGAAATGGCGGACCTCCTGGCGATCCTTGCCCTCGAAGACCTCGAAATTCTCTTTATCAAGACCAGTTACGAGCCGGTTCAAAGGATCAGTAACAGTAACCGGCACGAGAACGAGGTCGACCTTGGACTTAATCATCGGGGCGTGCATCCGAACCGTGTCGCCCGCAGTGGGATCCGGGATTGCTGGATCGGTATTGTCCGGCTGCGGCTCGACCCGCGGGGCAACGTGCACGTCTTCGACGTCGGGATCCTGAGCTGAGGCTGGAAGCGCAAAGAGAACAAGCAGGCAGGCAATGACTGCACAGGAGAGCGTCCTGAGCCCGATCGACAAGGGCGACAACCAAACCGGAACCGAACCCCGAATTTCAGTTCCCCTGTCCCGAAACCCGCGCTGGTGCGTGCGCGCCATAAGAACTACAAATTGATGGGAGATGTTAGCACAGGCGAGAGAAACAATCGTCAAAACTTTGTTGGGCACGGTCCTACACCCTTCGAACTGAGAGGTTGGATTCGCTGCCTGTGCAAAAGTTTGCTCTGGCGTTGCATCCGCCTTCCCTAGAGTGTGCGATTTGACCGGGGCTTGCCGCCAAACACCGCCCCGCTTGATACAATCTCGTGTTCCAAAAAACATGGCACACATAGAGCCTTTCCGCGCCTTCCGCTATGACCCGGCACGAGTTGCTCTCGACCAGGTCGTCACCCAGCCCTACGACAAGATTACTCCTGAAATGCAGGAGCGGTACTACATTTCCAGTCCGCACAATCTTGTCAGGATCATTCTGGGCAAGCGGGATGCCAACGACAGCGCTGATGAAAACGTTTATACGAGGGCGGCGAAGTTCTTCGCGGATTGGCGGCACGACGGGGTGCTGGTTCAAGACCCGAAGCCGGCTATTTACAGGTATTCGCAGGAATTCACCACCCCAAGTGGGAAAAAGATGGAGCGCGATGGCTTCATAGCCGCCGGCAAACTGCAGGATTACTCGGATCGGGTCGTTCACAGGCATGAGCAGACGCTGTCCAAACCCAAAGCGGATAGGCTCGACCTACTGCGGGCTACCCGGGCCCACTTCGGACATATTTTCATGCTGTATTCCGATCCGGAGGCGGAGGTCGAAAAGCTGCTCAGGACTGGAGAAGATCCCATCATTGATCTTCAAGATGAGTATGGCGTCCGGCACCGGGTTTGGAAGACTTCCGATCCGGCGCTGGTGTCAGCTGTGCGCGGGAAGATGGCGGACAAGAAGCTGATCATTGCGGACGGACACCATCGATATGAGACGGCGCTGAACTATCGGAATGAGAGGCGCGCACAGGCGGGGGGGATGGCCACCCCACACGCGCCATACGATTTCGCAATGATGACGTTTGTGAACATGGATAGCCCAGGCCTTCTGATCCTGCCGACCCACCGCGTGGTGCACAGCCTGCAAGGGTTCTCGATGGATAGCCTGCGCCATAATGCCGGAGAATTTTTCAGCGTAGAGGAGGTCGATCCGGCATTGGATGCTAAGCGCGCAACCGCGATTTTGAAGGAAGCCTCGCATACGGGGACGTCACTGCTTGGGGTGAGCCAGGATCGCGCATTCCTGTTCAGCCGGCCGAAGGCTCCATCTTCGGTCTTCGCAGGCTACTCACTGCAGCACCAGGGACTCGATGTGGTGCAACTGCACAAGGCCCTTCTGGAGAACTCACTGGGCATTTCCGAAGAAGCGATCCGTAATCAACAGAATGTGAAGTATGTTCGTGAAGCTGAAGAGGCGTTGGAGCGAGCACGCTCTGGCCAGGCGAACATCTCATTCCTGATGAACCCAATACGCATGCGCGAGGTACGCGACATCGCCTTCGCGGGTGGCGTACTGCCGCAGAAATCCACGGATTTCTATCCCAAGCTTCTGGATGGTCTGGCGATTTATGCGCTGGAATAACAGCGCGATGAGGCTGCTACTCTCGGTCAGCACGTTCTGTTTTGCTTGCCTCTCAATGATTGCCCAGTCTCCCCCATCGGGCCCGCAAGGGACGACAGGAACCGCAACTCAGCCAACGGCCCCTTCGCCTTCCGCGCCAGCGAACCCAGTTCCTGCAGAAAAGCCCTTGCTCATCTTGATCGACGCAGCCCACGGTGGAACCGACGCGGGCGCACTGCTCACGCCTACGGCGGTTGAGAAAGACATTACTCTAAACGTCGCTCGCAGGTTGAAGCAGGAGTTGAACACTCGGGGCATACAGGTGCAACTGCTTCGAGATGGCGACTGGACCCTGTCTGCAGACCAGAGAGCAACGACCGCAAACACCGGCGATGCTGCACTCTATATTTCGGTGCACGCGAGTTCCCTAGGAAGTGGAATACGCTTGTTCACGGCGATGCTACCGGCCGGGGGAGACAATAACGGGCCTTTCCTCGATTGGGATACCGCACAAGCCGCAGCTCTGGAACGCAGCAAGGCGATACAGGCACAACTGGTGTCGGCAATTCAACAAACCCGATTCCCGGTTCGCGCCCTTATGGCGCCGCTGCGACCTTTGAACAACATCAAGTCACCGGCAATTGCCATCGAAATTTCTCCCACAACAGGAGATGCGGCTCAGGTCGCTTCGACTGGATATCAGCAGATGATCTGTTCGGCAGTGGGAAATGCGTTAGCGTCACTTGCGCAGTCACTGCGGACGAACACAGGATCTCGACCATGAACTCGCGACTGTTTTTCGTGCTCACTTGCTGCCTATGCGTGATCGCCCTCGCGATGTCTTTCTACATGTGGCAACTGCGGAACCGAGCAGTGGACAACTCCATCCCAAGCGGCACTCCTGAGGTGATTGCTGCACCTTCGAATGCGACTCAGAAGCAAATCACGCTGTGGGTAGCGCACGACGATACCGCAACCCTGAAGAGCCAGTCTGTCTCGATAGCATCTTCTGCGGAACGCCAGCGGGAAGCAGAGGACATTTTCCGCTCCCTGCTCGAAATTTATACAGCTAAAGGATCTCCACATCCTCTGCCCGAGGGCGCCGCCGTGCGAAACGTGTACTTCGTCGATCGCGGACTCGTCGTGATTGACGTGAACTCAAATTTTGCTTCCGGACAAACCTCCGGGATCCTGGCGGAAGAACTTACGCTGTCCTCATTGGTGCAAACGCTTAGTGCCAACATTCAAGGAATCTCGCGGGTGAAGTTCCTGGTGGATGGCAAGGAAGCGAGCACGCTCGCAGGACATGCCGATCTTTCCAATATTTATGAGGCCTCCCAGGTTGCGAGCTTCGCTCGACAACTTTCGGCACCATAAACGTCGGCATCATGACATTGTCGCGCCGTGAACTCCGTGAACTTCTGTGCGCAATTCTCACACGGACGGCGCTATAATCTCCCCGTCCCTCTTTCCCCCAGGAGGCACTATGTCAGAAGTAAACTGGCAGGCGTTGTACACGGCTGCCTTGTCCGAGTCCGATCCGAACCGGCTGTACGGCAAGATTGAAGCTGCTCGCAGCGCGATTCGGCAGCGTTTAGATCAAATCGAAGATAGCGGTAACGTTCGCGAACGTGAACAATTAGACCGCGCCATGCATGCCCTGTTCACCCTAGGCGCGCGCCGCAGGTCCGCTTAGGTCGCCGGCGCATTGCGGTCGCATCGCCGGCGCCGCTCTTTTTCTCTGCAACACCCGCACTGCTAGAATTCCTTCATGTTCTATCGTTCCGACAACCGTGCGCCGGACCAGCTTCGCGCTGTGCAAATTCATCCTGACTACGTGTCGACTGCGGAAGGATCCGTGCTCATCGAAGTTGGAAACACACGTGTCATTTGCACCGCATCAGTCGAGGAAACCGTGCCCTCATTTCTTCGCAACAGCGGCAAGGGATGGGTCACGGCCGAATATGGCATGCTTCCCCGCGCGACCTTGACCCGCACGACACGCGAATCGGCGCGTGGAAAGATTGGCGGCCGCACGCACGAGATTCAACGGCTGATCGGGCGATCGCTGCGTGCCGTAGTGGACTTGGAGAAACTCGGCGAGCGTTCAGTGCTGCTGGATTGCGACGTGATCCAAGCGGATGGCGGAACGCGCACTGCGTCAATCACAGGGGCGTTTGTGGCTCTGGCCATGGCGCTCCAAAAGCTGGTTCAAGCGGGAACTTTGCCATCCACACCGCTGCGAGATTCGGTTGCTGCGGTCAGTGTGGGAATTGTCGATGGACAACCACTGCTCGATCTCTGCTACGAGGAAGATTCTCGCGCCGATGTTGACATGAATGTCGTGATGACTGCGGCAGGAAAATTCATCGAGTTGCAGGCAACAGCCGAGCACCACGTTTTCGACGACAACCAACTTCAAGCGATGATTGATCTCGGTCGCGCAGGCATCAAGAGCTTGCTGGACAAACAACAATCGGCGATGGGAAAGCTGGAAGCGAAGTTCCGGTAGGTTGCTGCGCCTGAAGTGTCACAGATTTGTAATACGAGACTGTTCCTAAGCGTTCCGACTTCGTAACAAGATGTCGATTTTTTTTTGAAGGTCTCAGTGGTGTGGACAATGAAACCACTTGCAGACCGCCGGACGCGGACATCAAGGAATGGCGTTGACCCCCTCGAGACGCTGAACCTTTTCTGAAGCACCGCGTCCGGCAGCTTTTTCCAGCCGTCCGGCAGTTCCCGCCAACTTTTCCTTTCTGCTGCTCTGTCGTAAGCTTTTACTCTTATGGATCCTAAACATCGCAGTCATCTCATAACCGACGGACGCGATCGCGCGGGCGCCCGTTCCATGTTCAAAGCTATCGGGTTCACCGGCGAGGACCTGAAGAAGCCGCTCATCGGCGTCGCGAATACCTGGATTGAAACCATGCCATGCAACTTCCACCTGCGCCGCCTCTCGGCGAAGGTAAAAGAAGGCGTGCGCGCCGCAGGCGGAACTCCGATGGAGTTCAACACGATAGCAATCAGCGATGGCGAGACCATGGGTACGGAAGGTATGCGCGCTTCCCTCGTGAGCCGCGAGGTCATCGCCGATTCCATTGAACTGGTTTGCCGAGGACAGCTGTTTGACGCTGTGGTGTGTGTAGTTGGGTGCGACAAGACCATTCCTGCTGCCGCCATGGCGCTGGCGCGCCTAGACCTTCCAGGACTCATTCTTTATGGGGGCACGATTGCGGCCGGGAGCTATCGCGGCAAGGACGTCACCATTCAAGACGTATTCGAAGCCATCGGCGCCAATGCTGCCGGCAAGATAAGCGACGCCGATCTACAGGAGCTAGAGGACGTCGCTTGTCCGGGAGCCGGAGCGTGCGGCGGCCAGTACACGGCGAACACGATGTCGACGGTGATGGAGATGATCGGACTCTCTCCCATGGGCTTCAACAGCATCCCCGCAATCGATCCCAAGAAGGACGACGTTGCCTACCGTTGCGGTGAGCTTGTCATGGACGTGCTGAAGCGAGGTGTGAAGGCCCGCGACATCCTGACACGCCAGGCATTTGAAAACGCCATCGCTTCTGTAGCTGCCAGTGGCGGTTCGACGAATTCAGTGCTTCACCTGCTGGCAATTTCGCGCGAAGCGGGCGTGCCGCTCGTCATCGATGATTTTCAAAAGGTAAGCGAACGCACACCGCTGCTATGTGATCTGAAACCGTTTGGGAAGTATGTGGCTGCGGATATGCACCGCGCCGGCGGAATCCGGCTGCTTGCAAATCGCTTGCTCAAAGGTAAAAAGCTATACGAGAGTGCGATGACGGTCACCGGGAAGACAATCGGCGAAGAGGCGTCGGCAGCCCTCGAAACACCGGACCAGGCAGTTATTTCCCCGCTCGACAAGCCTCTGAAGGCTACGGGCGGCCTCGTAGTGCTGAAGGGCAATTTGGCGCCCGAAGGCTGTGTGGTGAAGATCAGCGGCCATGAAAGGCTCAGCCATCGTGGGCCGGTGCGTGTATTCGAGTCCGAAGAAGACGCCATGAAGGCTGTGACCGGAAAACAAATCAAGGCTGGAGACGTCATAGTCATTCGCAACGAAGGCCCGCGTGGAGGGCCCGGCATGCGCGAAATGCTATCTGTCACGGGCGCAATTGTGGGCGAAGGATTGGGAGGCACCGTGGCCTTGCTCACGGACGGACGTTTCAGCGGAGCGACACGCGGCCTGATGATTGGGCACGTATCGCCCGAGGCCGCACTCGGCGGTCCCATTGCTGCCGTTCGCGAAGGTGACGTGGTGAAAATCGACATCAATCAGCAACTGCTGGAAGTTGAAATCAGCGATTCAGAGATCAAGCACCGCATGGCGCAGTGGAAGACTCCGAAGCCGCGCTATGCGACGGGCGTGTTCGCAAAATACGGCGCGCTGGTGGCATCGGCCTCCGAAGGTGCAGTCACGCGCCCGAAGTAAGTTGCTGGGCAGAGTAGGCTGCCCACCACAAAGGACACGAAGTTACACGAAGGAGAAAAGAACAATCGTTTTTCTTCCTGTAACTTCGTGTCCTTTGTGGTGAGTTCTTAACCTCCTTTTCACGAAACAAAGTTTGCAAGTGACTGCGCATCCAAGTAGCCTTAGGTGGTGCTAGTGCGCGCATTTCGAGCATCTTCTCTGTTTCTGGCCTGTTTCTGGTTTGCCCTGTTTTCCAGTCCGACCTTTGCCCAAAGTAAGGACCAACTCACCTCAACTTCACCCTCTGCCAAGCGCCAATTCATGGAGTTCGCGCCACGAGGCCACAGCGGCTCGGCGTCGCCCGTCCTCGGAGGCGGCGGTGGCGGCTCAAACCAGGTTGAATTCGATTCCCTGCGCACGTTCAACGGCTCCTATCAAGTGCAGGGTGTAGGGCCGCAGGGTCACCCGCGCTATCACTGGTATTACACAATTGCCGGCCGCAATCCGAAGGATGGGGGCACCTCTTTCATCGAAGCTCCCATCGTTCCCGTGTCGCTCGACCTTTTGGACTGGGATAAGTCAGTCCGCATCGTGAACGGGCATAAGCTTCACTACTCTGTGAAGCCGTACCTCACGCCGGTGCTGAACTCGCCGCTGTTTCAGAATTTCGATTACAGCAGCAGCGATGTCCCTACGCAATTCGTGGACGCGGTTCAGCGCGCCTCGTTCTATAACGTCATGCAGCAGGATTGGCATACAATGCTGCGGCCCTCGGTCAAAATCGACCGAACGATTGCCGTGCCGCGAGGTTCATACAGATTCTCTCTAAAGAAAGACGGCACTTGCTGCGCATTCGTGCTGATCGACATCAACACCTTCGCGAACCTGCTCTTTCCGCCAACTGCGGCTGACAAACACACTCCCGTCGGTGCGGCGGAACATTCGGGCGAGATCACGACGCGAGGCATCGCGACATTTCTGTTTCCGAACACATTTTTGTACAGCAATGGCGATCCGAGCCAATGCTGCGTCCTCGGCTTTCACACCTACGATTTTGAGCCCGGAGACGAGCACAACGGCTTCCGCCAGAAGCGGTACGTGCTCACATTTGCCAGTTGGATCAGCCCGGGTATGTTTAGCCCGGAGTTCCAGGACATCACCGCCCTCAGTCACGAGTTAGCCGAGTCGATCAATGATCCATTTGTGGCGAGTGATGGAGTGCATGGTGTAACGCCGTGGTGGTATTCGCTAAATGGCCATTGTCAGGATGATCTCGAGGTCGCGGACGCGATCGAGGGGCTCACGGAAGCGGCGTATCCAATTTCAATGCACGGACGAACTTACCATCCTCAGAATGAAGCGCTGCTGCCGTGGTTTGAGTTCCAGTCGCCCTCGACGGGGATTGCGGGGGCCTACAGCTATCCCAATGAAACTTTGCTGACCACGTTGTCGCCGCCGATGATAGTGAATTGCCAGTAGCATCTATCAAACATCAGCCGTCAGCCATCAGGAAAACCCGAAACTGTTCTTCCTTGCTGCTGTAGCAGTCTGGAGCAATGCCTCTTCGACATCAGATGATACAGAACTAACGGCTGAGGGCTGACGGCTTCTTAGAACGAGAACCTCACCTGCAGATCGACACGCCGGTTCGCCGATGCGGAAGCAAATGGCCCGCCGCCAGTGCTCAGAGTTTGTCCGAATAGAGGCGAACTCAGGTTCGCGACGGGGTTGCCGGGATTGAAAGTGTTGAGCAAATTGCGCGCCGAGATGCTGAACGTCAGGTTGTAACGGCGATTGGTGCTGGAACCGAACGCGAATGGATTCCCGCCACCTCCGCTTAGCCCACGACCACCAAGTCCGCCTCCTCGAGGACCACCGCGGCCTCCAAATCCGCCTCCTCCACCGCCTTTGGTTTCACGGCCAAAACCGAAGGTCTTGCTGAGGCGAAGGTTCAAGGTCATGTTTCCCGGACCCGTGCAGGAGTTAATGGGCGCCAACCCAAAGCTGGTTGCAGTAGTGGAGAAATCATTACGCGATCGGCAATTCAAGCTTTGGTTCGCAATCGTCATCCAGGGACGATCGTTGAAAAGCGAATCGCCATTGGTATCTCGCCCAGTCGTGATGTTATACGGTGCACCGGAGTTAATGATGACAAATGGAAATAGAGAAAAGCCGTACGGCATTGAGACATTCCCGCCAATAAAAGCGCGATGACGCACATCAAAAGCGGCGCGGCCGTAATCCGCCATCGGATCAAATTGATTCGAGACAAAACTTGCGGCACTGGTTCCGCCGCTGGCGAAAAATCCGCCCGCGCTTCCCCCGGACGCGACATTGCTGTTGGCGTAGCTCAAAGTGTAAAAGCCGAACAGGGAAAGCGTTTTGCCGGTGCTCACGCGCGCATTCAGAATCAGCTGGTTCTGGCGAAAGATTCCACCGGATTGGTACTGATAAATATTCTCGCTCGTCCCAAGCGGCCGGTCATCGGGCGGACTGTTCCCGCTCAGCCACGGTGCCGGCGCGTTCACATTGTCGATATAAAACGCGTGTTCACCGCGGGAGTTCAGATAGGTTACCGATACTGTGGCTGCTTTCGTGATCTGCCGTTCTATGCTTGCCGCACTTTGAATCGTGTAGGGCGCGCGGAGGTTAGAGGAGACCTGATAGACAGTCGGCGATCCCAGAGTCGCCAGCGTACTAAACGTGGGCCACTGCTGAGGATCGGTCGAGAAAAAATTCGGGTTTTCGACGACCGCTTTCTGTTGGGTAACTCCGTTGAGCAGGGTCGCTTGCTCAATCAAGTTGTAGCCGAAGCGATCATAGAAAATACCGAAGCCGCCGCGAAGTACGGTTTTGGGAGCCGACTTACCGTCGCCGCCCAAGCCCCAGGCGACGCCGATGCGCGGCGCCCAATCAGCGTGATCGTGGATCTGGTTCTGCGACTCGAACCGGAGTCCGTACGTCAATGACAAATTCGGTTTGACCCGGAACTCATCTTCGGCATAGAGACCGACATCCACCCAGCCCACATTCACGTTGTTGGCGCCGGTCGTGAGCATGAACTGAGAAGGACAGTTCTGGGCATTAAAAGTTCCTGAGCACTGATTGTTTAGCGCATTCTGGTAAACCCGCAGCGCACTCAACGGGTCAGTAGGATCCACGGATGAAAAGATGAATTCGCCATTGAAATTGGCGTTGGTTGACTCGTCCATCGTGATACCTCGTATTCTCGCCCCAAACTTGATCAGGTGTTTACCGGCGGTAACCGAGGTGTAGTTCTGCAGTTCGTAGTTGTCCTGCGTGCTGCGCATCAGGCCTTCAGTATTTTGGCCGTAGGTGAACGATTGTTGGACATCGATTGTTGGCCCGGTTCCGAGCGGCAATTGATGGTTGATTTCCCGCTGGAACTGAAAGCGAGTTTCGTTAACGACCTTCGGTCCCAGGATTTGCGTATCGCTCAACTGCAACGTGTGCTCGGTCTCGTTCGTGTTGTACGCCACCGAAGGTAGAGAAAACGTGCCCAAACCCGAATTCTGCTCGCCGTCATGTGTTACCTGGTAGCGCGCAGTAAAGGTGTTCGTCGACGTCAGTTGAAGGTCAACGCGCGGGCTGAAGCTGGTTCGGGTGCGAGGATTGGCAATTGACTCGACGACACACGGAATCACTGAACATGCGTTCGTGTGTGGCGCCAGGTTTGTGGGGAGAGGATTCGGCAGTTGGCTTGGGTCAACCGCGTTCAGTGCCGAAAAGTCATTCATGTTCCGCCGCGATGCATCGATGAAAAAGGAAGCCCTCTTATTGATCGGGCCGCCTAAATTGCCGTCAAAAATTTCCGAGTTGTAGCTTGGCTTAACCGGAACGTAAGGATTCTTCGAGTTCAGGACCGAGTTGTTGTCGTTGAAGAAGAACTGGCCGTGAAACTTATCGGTGCCGGGCTTCGTGAAAATCTCGATACGCCCGTAGCCTAACTTGTCGTACTGCGCCGAGAACGGATTTTGATTGACGCGAATCTCGCGAATAGCAGACTTCGGTGGAAGCTGGCCGCCAGTGAACCCGTCAATGTAGATTTGGCCACCGCTTGGTCCTGCTGAAGGGCCGGCGAGGGCCTGCAGTTCCGACGACAACTCATCCGGATCGTCTGACAACGCCTCAAGATCTTTCCCTTTGATAATGAGCGCGCCTGCGCTTGAGGACGAACTCACGTCGAGTTGCGTCGGACGCTCGCTTTGGACGTTGACCTTCTCTTCCTGCGCCTGCACTTGCAGGGTCATGTTCAGCGTGAGCGTATGCCCGGGAGTAAGCGTGACTCCTGGTTGTGAGTACTGGGCAAACCCTTTCGCGGTGGCGCTCACGGTATAGGAGCCAGGGGGCAGAGACTGCATGGAAAATGTGCCGCCCTGATCGCTGGTCGTGATGACCTGTTTGCCATCCGCTTCAGTGGCGGTGACGGTCGCACCCGGAATGAGCGCGCCGGTTTGATCTGTCACCTTGCCACTTACCGCGCCGGTAGGCGCTTGTGCCCATGCCACGGCTGCAAGAAACAGGGAAAGAATGATGAGATGAAGTCTGCGCATATTCAAAGTTCGGTCATCAGATCAATGCCAACCAAAGTAAATTTGGCAATCGGATAGTTTGTTAATGAAGACTCTGATACGAACGGCATCGATTTCGGTCCAGAGTTTCAAATTACAAAATCACCGACTTACAAAATTGCAAATCCCGCTACTGCCCAGCCGCGGCCTCAGCACCACCGCCAGCACCCAAGTTCCATGGAGACAGAACCGTTGCGGCGGCATTCGTTCCCGCAGGAGCAGCGGTCAGAATTGGCTCGACTCCTGCCAGCATCGTGATGACTGTCGGCTCGGAACCTGCGCTGCCTTCAGTCGCGACCAAAACCACGGCATCACCTTTGTTCAGGTCACTGAGCGGCATTGCCGGCATACGGGCTAACATCTGTTGAAAATCCGGCGGGCCACCATTGCCTCCGCGAAAACCACCAAATCCGCCGCCTTGGCCGCCCTGGCCACCGGCATCGCGTTGCCAGCCACCTGCACGGTTACCGCCCGACTGACCTCCCGCATTACCAGCGGCTGGACGAGATCCTGAGCCCACCGATGCTTCTTGGCCGCCGCCTCGAACTGCCGAATTACCATTTCCACCACCTTGCGGCGCCCCGCCGCCTGCGGCGCCGGGCATGCTGATCCCTTTCAGCCGCATGGCAATACCCATCGCCATCATTTTCGGCAGTTTGCGCAGCATTGAGTCTGGCCCTAGTTTGACAGTCACCGGCTTTTTCGTGGCGAGGTCCGTCATGGTCACAGTATTGCTCGCCGCATCAGTCGAGATTACGGTTGCGGCAAATTCTCGGAACGAACCTGACACTATGGCTTGCGCGGTGAATTCGGTTCCATCTTCGCTCTTGATACCTCGAGCACGCACCTGGTCGCCGGGCTTAATCTGATCCAGCGTGCTTGGTTTCGCATCTTCGAATTTGACCGAGCCGGGCGCGTACCGCCGAATTTCTGTTTGCGGCGAGACATGAATCACAATTGTCTTGGCGGTTGCGCCGAGCGGATTCGGAATGGTAATCGTACCAGCCGCAGCGTCGATCTCTTTCACGATTCCACCCACACCCCGGCGCCATGAATCGCGCTCTTGCTGTTGCTTCTGGGCGATGTCGGTTTTCGACATGACCAAAGCAGTGGTGGCCACCAGAGCATTGCCCTCACCTGCTTGTGCCTTCGCGACAAGCCGATCCCCAGGTTGGATTTCCGAAACCTGAATTGGCGGCGCGGACTTCAGGTCCGTCTGGCCCGGCGTGGCGCGCACGATACGGGCGTTCGCGGCAAAGGTGATTGTTGTGTCGGTTCCGCTGTCGAGGGTCACTACCACTGTATTGCCGCTAACCGACTTGACCGTTCCCATCACTCTGGTAGCCGGCGCCTGGGCAGACATCAGCGCGCACAGAACACAAACCGCCACGCAGACAATGCCAAGATAACGGGACACGGATGCACTGAAATTGGCCATGGGTGTACTCACTTATTCAATCATGTACCAGGTGGGCAAGGGCGTAAAGAATTGTCAAACGCGGGTAAAGATAGGTTCGCGAACCAACGTACAAATACATGGAAATGCGTGAGTTGCTGGACTGTTCGTATCGCGCGCATTCGCAGGAAGTGAGCCGATAGAATATTCCTCATGTTGGATGCGAAAGAGGCTAAGCGGTTCGCGAAAGATTGGTGTGAGGCTTGGAACTCACACGATCTCGAGTCGATTCTGTCCCACTACGCCGAGGGGGTTGTGCTCACTTCGCCAACCGCGGCTCGATTACTGGGCGACCCTGTCGTGCGCGGCAAGAGTGCTTTGCGAAGCTACTTCTCTGCTGGGTTGGAGGCGTATCCCAACCTCAGGTTCGAGGTTCTTGATGTGACGCTTGGGATTGCGAGCATGGTCGTGTATTTCGCCAATCAGAATGGAGCCAAAGTTTCCGAGTTCATGGAGTTTGGATCGGATCGCAAAGTGACAAAGGTGATCGCGCATTACAGCTCGTAATCTGAGTTTCTGCTATTTCGCCGCCTCCATCTGCAGCAACTTTTCTTTGCGCTGCATGCCCCACCGATAGCCGCCTGACTCTCCGTCGGATCGGACTACCCGGTGGCACGGGATCACGATTGCCACCGGGTTAGTGGCGCAAGCTCGCGCCACAGCACGCACCGCGGAAGGCCGCCTGATCGCTTTTGCAACCTCGGAATATGACTTCGTTTCACCCAAGCCAAGCGATTGCAAATAGCTCCACACCCGCCGCTGAAACGCAGTAGCACGGATGTCGAGCGGCAGAGACTCCGCTGGTGCTGAGCCACTCATTTTCCGGATCACCATATCGGCACAACTGGCGAGCTCGGCATCGTCACGCCGGCGCACGGCAAACGGAAACTCCTGACGCAACGCTTGCTCAAGTTCTTCGTCCGAATCGGCGAACTGGATGCTGCAGATGCCCTTGTCAGTGGCCGCGATCAGCATGCGTCCGAGAGGCGAGTCCCCGCAGGTATAGCGAATAGAAGCGGCAATCGCGCCACGCCGATATTTTGCAGGCTCCATCCCGAGTTCTGAGGTAGTGCGCGAATACAAGCGGCTCGTCGAACTGTATCCGGCATCGTGCATCGCCCTCGTGACCGAGTGACCGGCCTTCAGCTTCTGGCGGAAGCCGCGCATGCGACAAGAGTCCGCGTACTGTTTCGGCGTTATGCCCAGCACAGCTTTAAACGTGCGCTGCAGATGAAAGGCGCTCTGGCGGAATTCAGCGCTGAGATTGGCAAGCGTGAGCGGTTCGTCCAAGTGCTGCTCGATGTAGCGGCACATCGCCTTAACCAACCGTTGACGCGGGTTGCCAACCACAGCTTTCGGGCGGCAGCGCAGACATTCACGGAAACCGGCGCGTTCCGCATCGTGCGGACGCACAAAGAAGCTGACGTTCTCTCGCTTGGGGCGCTTCGAGGGACACGAAGGCCTGCAGTACACGCCCGTCGATGAGACCGCAAAGACGAATTTGCCGTCACTCTCGCCGTCCCGCGCAATCACCGCCTGCCAGCGGGTGTCATTGGAGACGTTTGCCATTACGGTTGCGCCCGGTTCGATCCTCAGTATCGCACTGTTCATGATTCGAGATTAATGGCGGATGGCACGGGGCTGATATCCAGTTCTTGCGGTCAAAGCAGAAAACCAGGTTTCAGGTTTCAGGCCTCAGGTTTCAGGTTTGAGGCTTCCGGTTCTAAGGATTGCAGCCGCTGAAGAAGGGTCCGTGCGCATGTGTAGGACTTGTTTCGTCCCTGCGAGACTCGCGTCGATCTTTGTTCACTTTCTTCGGCACTTCTGTGCCGGGCTGTCATATCCCGCCGCTTCGCGGCTGCTGCTGTCTGGGCTAAACTGGGACGCTCACTTGGAGCGCGATTCATGCCGGAACTAAACACCATTTTCGCGACGCGGATTGCAGGCGATCTTGCGCTCGATGCACGGAATCCTGCTCCGCGGTGGACCCACGCCGAGCCGATTCGCTTCTCGGCGGACTGGCAAGGAAAAAATCCCGATCCCGAACTTGAGACCGAAGTCCGAGTTCTGTGGTCGCCGGAGATGCTGTATCTGAGGTTCATCTGCCGCTATCGCGAGCTATTCGTGTTTGAGGATTCTGATCCGAATGGGCGGCGCGACCACCTCTGGGACCGCGACGTAGCGGAAGCATTTCTGCAACCGCCCCCATCTCTTGGGAAGAACTATAAAGAGTTCGAAGTCGCGCCCAACGGCATGTGGATTGATCTCGATATCTTCCCTGCTGGATTGGCCGATCTGAAGAGCGGCCTCACGCGCTCGGTTTACCTCGATCAGGCAAGGACGGCGTGGACCGCGGAACTCGCGATACCGATGAAATCCCTGACCTTGCAGTTTAATCCTGCGCAGTCATGGCGGACCAACTTCTATCGCGTGGAAGGCAAGGTCGAGCCGCGGAAATACATGGCGTGGCAGGCGACACATACGCCTGAACCAAGCTTTCATGTGCCGGAGAGGTTTGGAACGATGAGATTCGCGGGCTAGCAGTGAACGCCCGACTGGCGACTCGTTACTGCGGGACAGATCAATCCTAAGAACCAGGGAGAAGTTGCTGAAGGCACGTCAAGGCTGGATATGCCGTTTTCGTCAGGTGGATTAGCTTTGGCGAGGAACCTTTGCCGCGGCCTCAGATCCGGGTGGTTCACGGAATGGTTCCACGGAAATGCGCTGGTAATACACTTCCAGCACGGTCAGATATTCTGTACCGCCCGGCGCTTGCAAAACTACGCTGTCGCCGGCCTCGGACTTCATCAACGCGCGACCCAGAGGAGACACCCAACTGATGTGGTTACGGCCGAGATCGACCTCGTCGGTGCCCACGATACTCACCACCCGCTCCTCACCGACTGCATTGGTGTAGCGCACCGTCGCACCGAAGAATGCTCTCATCTTCGCCTGTCCCGTTCTCGGAGCCTCCGGGTCCACCACTTCAGCGGCTTCGATTCGCTTAGTGAGAAAGCGAATCCGTCCATCGATCTGCCGCAGCCGCCGCTTGCCGTATCGATAGTCGGCGTTGTCGCTGCGGTCGCCGTTGCCTGCAGCCCATGCCACCACCTCCGCCACGGCCGGACGTTCCCGAGTGAGCAGAAACCGATGCTCATCTTTGAGGCGCTGCAGCCCGCTCGGCGTGATGTAGTTCTTCAGTCGTATCGCAGGCTCGTCCGCTTGTGGTTTTCTCGTAAATCCTTTCCGCATGTCGTTATTCTTTCAAGCGCTAGTCCTGTGACAGCCTCAATGAGAACGGATGACACCATCTGCGCAATTACTGTCATTGACTACGTCTAGAATTCTTGCGTGTCCACACCAACCAGAAAACAGCTATCCACACGCCCACGAGAAGCGCCGCACCCCAAACTCGGTGATGTTTTAACGTGGAAATTGCATACGCCGCCGCAATGATCAAGCTGAGGACAAGGAGTGCGAATCGTCTCTTTGCGGTACGTTCCAAGCAGACTGCCGTCTCAATCGATATTAGCAGGCGATAACGCTCGCTAACCTGATAAACCTAGCTTGTGTTGAGTTTCCCTAGTTCATTGGCGGGCGCAGAGGACCGAACACTTGCGGGATGCCGGAGCGGCGGCGCAGTTCGGACAAGATTGCTTGGGCGGCGTTGGCGTAGGTCTTGCTTGGGTCGGAAGGATCAGCCCATACGGCGTCGTAAATAATCTGGGCTGCGTCCGTTAACTCCATGTGCATGGCGGCTTCGAGGACGTCCACGCGCTCCTGCAGGCGGTCATAACATTCCTGACAGATCGTCGCCGGTTCTGGCGAGGTGGTGTGGTTTTCGACGCGATTGCAGTGTTGCTCGCCAGTCGGAAGATCGGGCGGCAGCGGCGAAGCAATCACTTGCGAATTCATTTCCTGCATAAAGCGCTCGCGCTCTTTCGCGATCTGCTCGGGATCGGGAATGTGCTCGGCAGGAGTGGCGGTGGGCAGCGGCGCGCTTGCCGAAACCCGCTGCGGGCTCTTACAGATTGGACACGCTGGCAGATCGGCGGCGTAGTAGGTCTTGCAATGTGCGCAGGGCAAGCCGTAGCCGGTATGCTTCGGCGCCATGGGCGCATTGGCGAAAGCGTTGTGTCGCTCCTGCGGGAGGTTCTCGGCGCGTTGCCGCGCGGGAGCCGTTCCGTAGCCAGTCGATCCGGACGAATTCAGGTTCGCCATTTGAATGCCCGCCTAATCTTAGGTTCGAACCGTCAAAAACTTGACCTGACGTAAGTTCATGTACCGTTGGTTGATCTCAAAATCACTGCGTCATCCCGACGCCTGGCGTTTTCACGAGCCCGAGGGATCTGGCGTGAATCACCAGAGGCCTGACTTGCCCCGCAAGATATGCCTCGGCCTGCTGGTACAAGCGCGTCCTTCGGAACGACGCCAATCCATTACCAATAGGGCACGATCCCGCAAATCCGTTTACCGCCGCTGCACGCTGCTCGACTTCATCAGCCGCAGCAATTCTTCCTTGCGCGCGTTGTAAAGCTCCTTGCTGGGATCGAGACGCGTGGCCGTTTCCATTTCCGCCAGCGCCTCGCGATCGCGACCCAGATTGATCAGGCACGCCGCCAGCGCATAGTGGTGCTCGGCGGAGGGCTCCAGGCGCACCGCATCCTGAAATTCAGCCAGCGCCGCATTGAACTGCTGGCTTTCCAGCAGCGCAGTGCCGAGAAAATAATGTGAAGCAGCCGAATCCGGCTCCAGTTCGGTTGCAATCTGCAGTTCGCGGACGGCCTCGTCGCGCTGTCCCGCAACCAGCATCAACTGGCCGAGAGCCCGGTGCTCGCCCGCATTGCTTGGGTTCTGCTGGACGGCGAGCTTCAACTCGGTGATCGCCGGCCCATACTCATTTTTCGCCATGTAGGAGCGCGCGAGCGAGTCGTGCCCATGCTTCCAGTTGGGATACAGGCGAAACAGTTCTGCGTACTCGGCGATGGCGCGGTCGTACTGCCCTTGTTCGTGATAAACGCCGGCCAACTGCTCGCGAACGGAAGGCTCGCTCGGATTCAACTGCTTCGCGGTATTCAACTCGGCAACGGCATCGTTGTAGTGTTTCTCCTCAGCGAGGAGCAACGCCAGGCTCGAGTGCGCCTGCCACATATGCGGCTTTAGTGCGATAGCGCGCCGGAACATGGCGGCGGCTTTCTCGTCGGAGCCCTGGCCGCGAGCAGCCAACCCCATTTCGTAGTAAACCTCCGCGTTGTTGGGATCGCGCTCGAGTGACTGCTCGAAGGCGTTCATCGCTGCGGGATATTGCTCATTCGCGTAATGGCCAAGTCCCATCATGCGATAAGCGCCGGGGTCGTCGAAGTCCATGCTGAGCGCAGTGCGGGCCTCAGCGACGGCGCTGTCGCCGTCTTCCGATTGATAGAAGAACAGGGCGAGCCGGTTATGAGTCTCGGAAAAATTCGGGTCAGATTCTTTGGAGGTGCTGTACTCGTCGAAGGCGCCGTTCCAGTCACCCTGGCGCTGGCGGATGTAGCCCATCAGGAAATGCAAGGCATCGTTGCGGGGGTCATTGTCGGTGAGGGCATCAACAATATTGGCTGCGTCGACAAGGTTTTTGGAGCGAATCAGCGCGCCAGCTTGCGCCAACGTTGCGGGGCAAGTAGCCGATCCCTGATGTTTCGCCTTCTGCAAGGATTCGAGCAAGCGAGGCATCGCGCCGGCGGTGCGGAACTCGGCAATCGCCCTTTCAGTCGGCGCGAACGCAAGGCCACGCGCTTCGACCATCGAGATCAGCTTCCGGCTGGGCACAGCCCCGCCCGTCCATGCGAGAAGATGAGTGCAATCAACCGGTCCGGAATCAGTCGCACGCATACAAGGGACGATCCCGAATAAAAGGAACAAAACGAAGAATTTACTGCGCACTGAGGAACTCCCTTGTTGGCCTGAGTTGCTGGATTCGACAATAGAGAATTCGGGTAACTCCGTGTAGGTCACGGAGGTAATAAGGGTTATTCGAGATGGTGCAGCGGGGTGGGCGGTCGGATGGACATGGTCACCAAACGGGATCCGTCGCTCGAAAACAGCCCAAATTGACGAAAATGCGACAGAACTGGGACGCCGTTCGGTTGACTCGCCCCTCTGACTCAAGTAACGTTTACCTAGCGCGTTTCCCGGGAGGTTTTTCTATGGAAGGACTATTTCAACCCACACACCTTTTGCTGATCTTCGCTATCGCCCTGCTGATTTTCGGGCCCAAAAAACTGCCTGAACTGGGTAAAGGGATCGGCGAGGGCTTCCGCGCGCTTAAGGATGGCATGAAGGACAAGCCGGTCGAGACCACCAACACGGCTGCCACCAACGCCCCGTCCAACACGACCGAAGTAAAGAGCTAGCGCTGCTCCGGGCGTCGAACTGGTAACTCTTCTTTTCTTGCTATTGGTATTCGCGTTTCCCTGACCAGGCAGACGCTCGCCTATTTCTCCCATCTAAGCCCTCGTCCAATGGAGGACTCTATGCCTGATGAGCTGAAGAAGAACCAACCGCCGAAGTCCGAGAAAAAGCTCCCGCAGCAGCCCGAAAACGACGTCAACGACGAAACCTACGACAAGACGATTGAGGACAGCTTCCCAGCCAGCGATCCACCGTCCTCCATTCCCGATCCTGAGGACGAGGAAGACGCCGCGTAGTCTCGTGTTGCGATACACTTCCTGCGAGGACCGATCATGGCAGTGACCCTCGTTGTGAATGGAAGCCTGCACCAGGTTGATGCGCCGCCCGACGAACCGCTCTTGTATGTTCTCCGCGACCGACTGGAGCTGACCGGCACCAAGTACGGTTGCGGCGAGGGCCAGTGTGGAGCGTGCACGGTCTTGTTGGACGGCGATCCGGTGCGCAGTTGCATCACTCCGGCCAGCGCCGCGACAGGGAAAAAGATCACGACCATTGAAGGACTCGGCAATGGCGAGCATCTGGATCCTGTGCAGCAGGCGTTCCTGGAAGCTGAAGCATTTCAGTGCGGCTACTGCACTCCGGGAATGATCCTCAGCGCTGTCGCAATGTTGCGGAAATCCAAAACCAAACTCACCGATAAAGAAATCATTAGCCACATGAACGGCAATATCTGCCGTTGCGGGGCTTACGGCCGCATTCTGGAAGCGATCCACGCGGCCGCCAACATGAGCAGGAGCACCGTCGATGCGAAGCGTTGATCGGGAGGCCCAACAGCACGAGGTCACGCCCTTGCAGCATGGATTCGACCTGGGGCGGCGCGACTTCTTCAAGCTGCTCGGCGGCGGCATGCTCGTCTGCGTGGCGGCGGGGCGTGCCGTGCCGCAAGAGTCAGGACGAGGCGGCTTCCAGCGTCACGAGATGCCCAACACGCTCGATTCCTGGTTGCACATCGGCGAGAACGGCAAAGTGACCGTCTTTACCGGAAAAGTTGAAGTCGGGCAGAACGCCCGCACTTCCCTTGCCCAGCAGGTCGCCGAAGAATTGAGGGTTCCACTCGACTCAATTTCCATGCTCATGGGCGATACGGACCTCACGCCGTTCGATATGGGCACCTTCGGCAGCCGCACCACGCCGCAGATGGGGTCTCAACTTCGCAAAGTGGCCGCCAGTGCACGCGCTGTGTTGATCCAGATGGCAGCGGAACAATGGCAGGTTCCTGAGGCGGGCTTGATCGCGGAAGATGGAGAGGTTCGCGATCCAAAATCGCAGAAGAGCATTTCCTACACCGATCTGACGCATGGCCAGAAGCTGATGAAGGTGATTGCCGCTGAGCCTCCGCTGACAAATCCAAACGACTGGACGATCGCTGGGGCTGGCGTTCCCAAGCGCGATGGCCGCGATTTCGTCACTGGCGCGCACAAGTATGCGTCTGATCAGATTCGCCCGGGAATGCTGTACGGCAAAATGGTTCGACCGAGCGCGTTCCACGCGAAGCTGACTTCGTGCGACACCTCCGCCGCCGAAAAGATGCCAGGAGTCACGGTCGTCCGAGATGGGGATTTCGTCGGAGTCACCGCGCCTGATCTGATGACGGCGGAACGCGCTGCGTCTGCCATTCAGGCGAAGTGGGATGCGCCACAACAGGTCTCGGAAAAGGACCTTTTCGAGCACCTGAAATCCACCGAGGAAAAACCAACGGAAGGGCGCGATCAGATTGTGAAAGGCTCGGTTGAGCAGGCGGGCTCGGGATCCGCGAAGACTTTGCAGCAGACCTACACCGTGGCTTACATCGCGCATACCCCTCTTGAGCCGCGGGCGGCCATGGCGGAATGGAATAGCGGAAAACTGACCGTGTGGACCGGCACCCAGCGTCCTTTCGCCGTACGAGACGAACTTGCTTCCGCGTTTCACATGCAGGAAGAAAATGTTCGCGTGCTCATGCCGGACACGGGGTCGGCATACGGAGGAAAACACAGCGGCGAGGCGGCAGTCGAATGTGCGCGCCTGGCGAAAGCCGCCGGAAAACCGGTCCGGCTGGTCTGGACTCGTGAAGAGGAGTTCACTTGGGCATATTTCCGCCCTGCTGGCGCTATAGAGGTCAAGAGCGCGGCGAATCCTGACGGCACGCTGCTGTCGTGGGAACTCGACAACTACAACTCCGGCCCTGCAGGAATGGGTACTCCTTACGAAGTCCCCAACCAGCGGATCGAGTTCCACCCTGCTGACTCACCCTTGCGCCAAGGCTCGTATCGAGGTCTAGCCGCCACTGCCAACTTTTTTGCGCGCGAGTCGCACATGGACGAACTGGCTCATGAATTGAAGATCGACCCTCTGGAGTTTCGACTCAAGAATCTCAAGGACGAGCGCCTGCGTGGCGTCTTCCAAGCCGCGTCCGAGAGGTTTGGCTGGGGCAAGAATCAAGCCGCAAAGAACCATGGCTTCGGCATCGCCGGTGGAATCGAGAAGAATGGCCATGTTGCAACCTGCGCCGAAGTCGCCGTCGAGAAAGGCCAAGTCAAGGTACTTCGCGTTGTCGAGGCATTCGATTGTGGCGCCGTCGTGAACCCGCAAGGACTGAGAAACCAGATTTCCGGTGCGGTCGTGCAGGGACTCGGGGGCGCGCTGTTCGAGGCCATTCATTTTGAAAACGGGCGCATCCTCAACCCGCATCTGGCCGGCTATCGCGTGCCTCGATTCACCGATCTGCCGCCGCAAGTCGATGTGGTGATCGTGAACCGTAAAGATCAGCCGTCGATGGGCGCGGGGGAGACGCCGCTGGTGGGAATCGCCCCGGCAGTTGCTAATGCAATCTTCAATGCAAGCGGAGTTCGTCTGCGCTCGCTGCCCATGGTTCCCAAGGGGATGCCCGCCGTTTCGTAAGAGAAAATGGTCGAGTCCGCTCCGTGAGACGTGGCATCGATTCCTTAACAGTGATATCTAATTAAGTCAGCAAATCCAGTTCGTGGGGACCATATGCAAGTTGATCGTAAGCTCTCGGTTACACTCCGCCTTTTAGTGTTCATTTCACTGACGCCCGTTGTCTTGGCTCAAAAAGGCAGCTCGCCCTTCTACAACTTCAACGCTGAAAAGCCTGGCAACGTGCACAAGATCACTTTGGCCGACCTGCCGGGCCCCGGCGTTACCAAGTCAGCGGTGAACCCGCCCGACATTGCGGAGCGCCCGGCGGGTGCGATCCCGAAAGCGCTGCCTGGATTTACGGTGAACCTTTATGCCGACGGCTTCGACGTACCGCGCGAAATGCGCACCGCCCCCAACGGCGACGTATTTCTCGCGGAGATGGACAAAGGCGAAATCAAAATCCTCCGGGGAATCAGCAAGGACGGCAAAGTCGAGCAGGTATCAACGTTTGCCACGGGACTGAATAAGCCGTTTGGAATTGCCTTCTATCCGCTGGGTGCGAATCCGGAGTGGGTCTATATCGCCGAGACCGGAGCAGTCAAAAAATTTCCTTACAAGAACGGGGACCTGAAGGCCACCGGACCTGCGCAAACGGTCGTAGCGGAACTCTTTCCCGGAGCCGCAGTCGGCAAAGGACACACGACCCGCGACGTGGCGTTCTCTCCTGACGGAAAGAAGATGTACGTCTCTGTTGGCTCAGCCTCAAACATCGACAACCCCGACGATCATCCAAGCGAGTTTCATCGCGCCAACATTCTCGAGTACAACCCCGACGGCAGCGGCATGCGGGTGTTTGCCTCAGGTATTCGCAATCCGGTGACGCTGGTCTTTAATCCCACGACCGGCCAGCTATGGACATCTTGCAATGAGCGCGATGCGCTGGGCGACAACCTTGTTCCCGACTACACGACACATGTGGAAGATGGTGGCTTCTATGGCTGGCCTTGGTACTACATGGGCAAACATCACGATCCGCGGCTGCCTGACAGTCATCCCGATTGGCGGGCAAAGGTGATTACGCCCGATGTAATTATCCAGCCGCACAGTGCTCCGCTGGGCTTCACCTTTTACTCCGGCAACCAGTTCCCTGCCGAATACAAAGGCGACGAATTCCTGGCTCTCCATGGATCCTGGAACCGCGAGCCGCGCACTGGCTATGAACTGGTGCGGGTACCATTGCACCAAACCGGAAAAGCGACCGGTGAGTATCAGGACTTTCTGACCGGCTTTGTTACTCAGGATGGCAAGGTTTGGGGACGCCCGGTGGGAGTGACCGTCGCGAAGGATGGATCGCTGCTGGTAAGCGACGACGGATCGCGCATCGTATGGCGGGTAAGTTATAGCGGGAAGAAGTAGAATCCGTTGGACGCGCTGGCGCGTACCTCCAACGTGGGCGAGAACTCTATATTCATCGCTGGCGGCACTGGATACATTGGCAGGCCGCTGATCCAGAAGCTAGTCGAGCGCGGACACCACGTGCGGGCGCTGGTGCGCTCGGGCAGCGAGAAGAAGCTGCCTGCAGGGTGCGAGGCAGTGGTCGGCAATGCGATCGATCCTTCCACTTACGCAGCACTGGTGGCGCCAAGCTCGACGTTTTTACAGCTTGTCGGCGTGTCGCATCCCAGCCCGGCGAAGGCGGCGGAATTTCAAGCCATCGATCGCGCGTCGGGCCTTGGAGCGATACAAGCCGCGCGCGTCGCCGCCATTCAGCACTTCATCTATTTGAGTGTCGCGCAACCCGCGCCGGTGATGAAGAGTTACATCGCGGTGCGTGCGGAGTGCGAGCAGGCGCTGCTGGCAAGCGGAATGAACGTCACCGTGGTGCGCCCCTGGTACGTTCTTGGCCCGGGACATCGCTGGCCATATGCACTCTTACCCATGTACTGGTTGTGCGAACGCATTCCATCGGCACGCGAAGGTGCACGCCGCCTGGGTTTGGTTACGTTGGCACAGATGGTCGGGACTTTAGTGTCATCCATCGAAAACCCCAGTATTGGCGCACGTTTCATCGAGGTCCCGCAGATTCGAAGTGGTAGCGTGCCTGCTCCCGATCCTCTGAAAGCCGCTTCCAGCGCTTGAATTACCAAAGCGCATGCACATGGGACATCTTCATCGTTGCCGTGCACAGTGCGATGTTGAAGCGTCACAGAAAGCGTGCACGATGGGCAAAGAAGACCTCCTCGACGACGTCCACATTCGCATCCTGCGGGTCACCGAAGACCTGCGCATCATTCAACGTGAACTGAATTGTGCAGCCATGCAGGCGCCGGGTGATCCGGAACTGATGGAGGCGCTCACCCAGTTGCCCGAACTGGATTCGATCGAAACACTCAAATCGGCGCTCGACCAGATGCGGCACTTCCTGTGGTTTTACATGCAGGTCATGACCAGCGATGCGGAGCCAACTGAAACCCGGCAAGCAGACTCGAACAAACTTCCGGCGGGAGCGTCCTTCATTGAGAAGTTCAATCATCTCACCGACGCGGCGTTGATGAAGTATTTCAACGAGACCAAGGGCAGGAAGCCAAACTAGGCGGGACCTGTTCGCATCTACTGCGCGAGAACTCCATTCAAAATTGTTGCTTTGACCTCTCCAGATGGCGAGAGCACGACCAGGTCAGCGGGGTGACCTGCCTGAAGAGTTCCTCTGTCCGCTTGAACGGCCCGTGCCGGATTGAGGCTTGCGATCCGTACTGCCTGCTGCAGATCAAAACCTGCAAACTGCATTGCGTTACGAACGGCGCGGTCCAGCGTGAGCACGCTCCCCGCAAGTTTTCCATCGTGGAGGCACATGCCGTTTCGGACTTCCACTTCAAGCGAACCGAGCATGTACTGGCCTTCCGGCATTCCCGTCGCAGCAGTCGCGTCGGTGATCAGTACGGCGCGATCTGAACTCTTCGCCTTCAGAAATACTTGCAGCATGGCCGGGTGGACGTGGATGCCATCAGCGATGATGTCGGCGCTGATCGTCGCGTTTGAGAGGACTTCACCTGCAATGCCGGGGTCGCGATGTCCTAAAGGGCGCATGGCGTTGAAGGTATGCGTCGCGTGACGGGCGCCGGCGGTGATGCCGGCTCTCGCTTGCTCGAGCGTGGCATCGGAGTGACCGATGCTGACACACACGCCGCGGCGATTGGCTTCTGCAATCACTTCCAGCGCTCCGGGCAATTCAGGAGCGATTGTCATCACCCGAATGCGTCCCTGCGCAGCCTGCCAAAAGCGATCAAAAGTTTTGATGTCGGGCGTCACTAATCTTTCCGGAGGATGGACTCCGCGTCGCAAGTGGCTTAAGAACGGTCCCTCCAAGTGAACACCGAGCGGGCGCGCACGCTGCGGCGCAGCGCCCTTTTCTGCTTGCTCAACGGCGCGAGCTAGATACTCCAGGGCGCGCAAGGTCTCGTTGAGCGACGCAGTCACCGTGGTCGGGTAGTAGCTAGTGACGCCATGCTGAACGAGAAATCGCTCGAATGCGGCCCGACCGGACTCGTCATTCTGCATGACGTCGTAGCCGACTCCGCCATGAATATGAATGTCAATCAAGCCCGGGGCGAGAACACTGTCGCCGAAATCGATGTGCTGGGCGCCACTCGGGAGTTCAGCTGCAGCGCGCGATGAGATGCTGGCGATTCTGCCATCGTCGATCAGAACGACAGGATCGTCGATTCGCTGTAGCGGCGTGAAGAGGGCCTTGGCAGTGAGGGCAAGCATGGTGGATGGAAGCGTCAGTATAGCAATTACAGTTTTGCGCGGTTGATGCAAAATCAAGCTATGAATTGCGCATTTTCCACAACATCTGTCGCAGCATTCCGAGTAAGAGTTGCGCATCGGAACTGGAGAGCTTTAGTCGGCGTACAAGGCGGCGAGTGGCGCCTTTGTCATCTTGGTTTTTCGCATAGCCGGACAGGATTAGGCATTCGTGCAGCAGGTCCGTCAGGCGTGCCAGATCGGCTGCAACGGCAGATGGTTCGCGCTGGTGAACCATAGGAAGCGTCGCGGCTCGTGAAATCTCGTACAGGCAGACAGCGACTGCCTGACCAAGGTTCATCGACGGCTGCTGCGGTTCGGTGGGAATGCGAATCAGGAAGTCGCAGTGGCTGAAATCCCCGTTAGAGAGACCACGCTTCTCGGAGCCGAAGAGCAGAGCTACCCTGCCAATGCGCAATTTTCGTCTAATGAAAGCTGCGCCTTGTAGAAGAGGCCTTAATGAATGATCGAGTTTGCGGTCGCGAGCGGCGGTCGTACCCACCACCAGCGTGCAATCAGCCACAGCCTCCGCGAGGGATGAAAACTCCTGGGCGTTTCGGAGCAGGCCCGCAGCACCGACAGCGGACTTCGCTTCACGGAATGCGAGTTCATATGGGTTGACTACCCGAAGCTGCGAAAACCCGAAGTTGCTCATCGCACGCGCCGCCGCTCCGATGTTCAACGGGTTGCGCGTGGATACGAGCACGACGACGAGTTGATTGAGAGGAGATTGAGATCCCACTTGAGGCAGTTGCGCGCGTTTCGATCCCACAGGTTACGCCGGCACGGGTTCAGCCATTTCCTGCCGTGTCTTCTTCACTATCGCAATGTATTGTTTTGCGGAGTCCGTAATGGCTTGCATGTTGCCGGACTTCAGTGCGGCCGCCGAAATCAACTCGCCACCAATTCCCAACGCTGACGATCCGGCACGTAGGAAATCCGCGGCAGTCTCCAAATTCACCCCGCCGGTCGGAACCATGGGAACCTGCGGCAACGGAGCCTTGAGCGCCTTGATGTACTTCGCTCCGCCCACCGTTCCGCAAGGAAAAATTTTGACGAAATCGCTGCCGGCCTTCCATGCAGTGATCACTTCGGTTGGAGTCAGCGAGCCCGCCATGATCAGAACACCCTTCTGCTTGGCGAGATGAATTGTCGGAACATCGGTCCCTGGGCTGACGAGAAATTGTGCTCCCGCATCGAGGCACCGCTGAGCAGTTTCTGCATCCAGGACCGTGCCGGCACCAATCAGGACGTCAGTACCCATGCTTTTTACCAATTGCGCGATTACCTCGATCGCACCGGGTACCGTCATCGTCAACTCGACGATGGGAATCCCTCCCGCGCACACCGCTTCCGCGGCTTGAATTGCCTGTTGCCCTGATGAGGCCCGAACAACTGGCACGATACCGATTTCGAGTACCTTCTGACGAACTTGTTCTTTGGTCATCTCAATTCTCAGCGTGCGATGCGCGCACCCACACCGCGCATCACTTGCGTCACTTCCTTCAGCGTCACCATTGTTGTATCCCCCGGAGTGGTCATGGCCAGCGCCCCATGCGCAGCGCCGCAGTCGACCGCCCATTGCGCACCCTGGCCCGAGAGGAATCCGTAGATCAATCCCGAGGCGAAGGAGTCTCCGCCACCGACGCGGTCTAAAATCTCCAGCGCTTCGTATTGGCGCGACTGGTAGAAGCCTCCATCGTCGTAGCAGATCGCGCCCCAGTCATTCCGTGTCGCGGTAATCGCGCGCCGTAGCGTGGTCGCAACCACTTTGAACGGAAATTCCTTCACCACGGTTTCAATCATCGCCTTAAACGAATCGGCTTCCACCTTGGAAATGTGTTCGTCCATCCCTTCGACTTCAAAACCGAGCGCCGCCGAAAAATCTTCCTCGTTGCCCAGCATGACATCGACCAGTGGAGCCAATTCGCGATTCACTTCGCGCGCTCGCTTCTTGCCGCCGACCGCCTTCCACAACGACTCACGGTAATTCAGATCATAAGAAACGATAGTGCCTTGTTTGCGTGCGGCCTCCATCGCCTGCTTAGCGACAGCAGGCGTGCTCTCGGACAGCGCGCAAAAAATGCCGCCGGTATGGAACCAGCGCGCGCCGTGTTTCCCGAAGATTTCGTCCCAATCGATGTCACCCACCTTGAGCTGCGAGGCTGCGGTGTGGCCGCGATCCGAGCATCCGAGCGCAGGCCGCACCCCGAAGCCGCGTTCGGTAAAGTTTAATCCGTTGCGAACGGCACGCCCCACGCCGTCATACGGCATCCAGCGCACGAACTGCTGGTCAACGCCGCCTTGGTAGATCAGGTCTTCGACTAGATGCCCAACAGGGTTGTCTGCGAGCGCAGTGATGATCGCGGTGTTCAAGCCGAAGCACCGCTTTAGGCCGCGAGCGACGTTGTATTCGCCGCCACCTTCGGAAACTTCAAAAGTGCGGGTGGTCCAAACGCGGCGGTCGCCGGGATCCAGGCGCAGCATAACTTCACCGAGACTGACCAGATCCCACCGGCAATTCTCTTCAGGCTTGACCTGCAAGGTCACGAGTCGTTCCTCCCCTTTTCATTGCAATCCGATCTTCGCCGAGTTGTCTCACATGGGCTCGCTTTACCGTATATATCACGTCGCCATGCTTTCACTCCCGCTCCCAACGACGAACGAAATGGTTCTTCACCGCACCAAGTCTAAGTAGAACACCTGAGAAGAACAAGCAATCAGCGAGATTTCGCGCCGGATTTGTCGAATTTCCTTTTTTCCGCAGCAGAACTAGGTGATACTCACGTTCAACTACTCAGGGTTTTGCGCTCCCGCGAGCGCCTGTCTGCTGATCCCGAGTCCTTCCACATTTTGGAGTTTTTGTCATGAGTCGTGCGTCCGCCCTCGTCATTTTTCTTGTGCTCCTGTCGCTGATTTCGAGCGCTTTTGCTCAAACATCCGCCAGCGGCTCCGTCACCATCAGTGGATCGCTGCAAGGTCCAATTTGCGTCAACGGCACCTGCGGCATTTATGACTCAGGGACAATTCAGATCACGGTTAATAGTTTCACCGTGTCGACGAACTACAGCCGGTCCGCCAATCAGAAGAATGCCACGCAGCTGGCGAATTCCCTGGCAGCCAAGCTGAACGCGTCTACCTCACCGGTAACTGCGGCGGTTTCGAAATCAAAAATCACAATGATAACGAAGGCGACGGGTACCGCGGCTAACTACCCGTTATCGACAGCGGTGACGCACAACAGCAATTTCGCGAAGGCCTCGTTTACGGCGACGCCCTCCGGAGCAACATTGACCGGCGGTACCGGTGGACCAACGCCAGTACCGGTTGGCGCACTGCTGCAACAGTTATCCAATAACACGAGTTCCTGCTCATCTTCGAGCGACCCGGGCGGTAATCTCTCATACTGCTTTGCCTTCTTCAATGGTTTCAACACCAACGCAAATAACCTCGGCGCCGAAACGCTTGTGCCAGACGCGCCTGCCGGTCATGTTTCCAGTCTCAGCATTCGGAATCTTCTGTACTCCGGCTGGAGCGGCAAAGTGATCTGCGAATACCAGCCATGGTTCGGCCTCAGCAGTCATGCAAGCGTTGGCTACAACGAGAATAGTTCCGCGACTGTAGCGGCACAAAATTCCTTCATGCTGCGCGAAGGCTGCGACATCAATCTGGTGGATTTTTACGGCTCACTGGATCCCAATCAAAGCTTTAATTTCGCCACGACGAATGCTGTGTTTGCGGACTTGAACTCCCGCTCGGGATATCCGCTGAAGTTTGGGATCATGGAAGACAAAGGCGCGCTGATTTCGAGTTGCCCGACGTCCAACCAGACCGAAGCTGCGACCGTAACCTGCCTTGAAAATGCCCTCATTGCGGACATGGATTACATCAACACGCATTACGCGAATAGCAGCGTGTATTTCACCGATGCTGGCAAGCCCGTCATCTTTTCATTTGTGACGAAGTCGGTATGGCCCATCCTGACGGCGGCCGATTGGGACACGGTCTGGTCCGCTGTAAAGGCGCACACCGACGCGTACTCCGCACCATTCACGTACATCCACCAGTTCGGCTCGTTCACTACAGCTACCTACGACAACGGCCGCTTCGGTTGGGTGCAGCCGCCGACTTATTCTTCGACGCAGCAGTTCTGGTGGGGTTCGAGCACCAGTTCCTCTCCAACGTATCTCGACACCTTCTATAGTGCGGGGCTGACGCATCCTTCTCAACTGACGATCGGAGCGTTGTGGAAGGGCTTTGACGACAATAACGCGTCATGGGGTAGGAATCGCGTGATAGCGGAGCAATGCGGTCAGGTCCTGCTCAACACAGCCAAGGAAATATCAAAATATTTTGGTGGATCGAACCCGCAATTGCCCTATGTGCAGGTGGTTACCTGGAATGACTACGAGGAGGGCACAGCGGTTGAAGATGGCATCGACAACTGCTACACGGTCAACGCGTCCCTATCCGGTTCGCAGTTGACTTGGTCGCTCGCCGCTTCGGATTCGTATGCCTCGACGGCAACAATTCACCACTTTAACGTCTACTACGAAGACGCTGCGGGAAACCTGTACAGCGCGGCTTCGAACCTGTCGATCACGACAAATCTTCTGGACCTATCCTCGGTCGTTCCGACTGGCACCTGGACGGTTTACGTGGAGATGGTGGGCCAGCCGCTGATCATTAACCGCATGTCAAACGGCGTCACGTACATCCACTAATTCACCGAGGCTCCCTGGAACGGCGGCCTTAATGCTCCCTTGCGTCTCCTGAGCAGTTCTGTTACTGCTGGAAGAAACCCATGATCGTGGAAGCCCTGCACCGAATTGTGAATCACCGCGAGCCGCTCTCGCGGGAAGAAGCCCGCTGCGTCATGGGCGAAGTTCTGTCCGGCAAGTGCACCGATGCGCAGATTGCGGCCTTGCTGGTCGGCCTTCATATGAAGGGCGAAACCGTCGAAGAGATCGTCGGATTCGCCGAGGCCATTCGCTCTGCTGCCACTCCTATTCGAGTGCAGAACGATTCTGTTCTGGACGCCAGTGGGACCGAGCGCGAGGCCTTGGTTGATACATGCGGTACCGGCGGCGATGCAGCGGGAACCTTCAACATCTCGACCGCCACTGCATTTGTGGTAGCGGGATGCGGGGTACGGGTCGCTAAGCACGGCAATCGCAGTTCGACGCCGAAAGTGGAAGGGCAGGCGCTCGCGACAAAATGCGGCGCGGCCGACGTGATGGAAGCTCTAGGAGTAAACATCCAGCTTTCGCCCGAGCGGATCGGAAAATGCATCGAGGAAGTGGGCATCGCTTTTCTATTCGCGCCTTCCATCCACAGCGCCGCCAAGTATGTTTCCCCAGCACGCCGTGAAACCCGATTACGAACGGTTTTCAACCTGCTCGGGCCGCTTACCAATCCGGCGGGTGCTTCGGCGCAGGTGGTTGGCGTATATGCGATCGATCTGGTCGAAAAGGTCGCAGAAGCGCTCAGCATGTTAGGCACGCATCGCGCGTTCGTCGTTCACGGACTCGATGGCCTCGACGAGATCACTATGACCGGGCCAACCCGAATCGCTGAGGTGCGAGAAGGAAATGTTCATTCTTACGAAATCACGCCCCAGGAATTCGGGCTTAAGGCCGCACCCATTTCCGCCTTAGCCGGTGGAGATGCCCAAGAAAACGCACGCATCATTCGCGAAGTCTTGGGCGGCGAAAAGTCGCCACGCCGGGATGTCGTTCTAGTAAACGCTGCAGCTGCCCTGGTTGCAGCCGGCAAATCCGAGCACCTGAAAGATGCGGTCGGGATCGCCGCCAGATCAGTTGACTCCGGAAGCGCGTCCCAGAAACTCGACGCTCTTATTCGCTTTACGACCGCGAATCCGTGAAGGCTTCCTCAGTTTCCGGGTTGCTAACGTTGGTAACCATGGCAAAACAGCCCCGTCGTGCAATCATTGACAGTATTATTCAGCGCAATCTAGGCTAAGTGGCTGAAAAGCGCCTACCGGTCTCTTAGCCTGCTCCGTTGGGAAGCAATCAGTGAATACCACGAGGACTGAGTCGGTTTACCCCTCTGGCTGCTGCGCGTATGCGCGGCTTCTCGGGAAAACGTTTGCCATCTTGTGTCTGGCCTGCTTTTCAGGATGCGCCAAGGTAAACCACACTGACGCGCCGGTCCGAACCATTGCAGCTATCAGGAGTCTGCCCGAACGAGCAATCGCAAGTGGGCGGCGCGTCGAGCTGCGAGGCGTCGTAACTGTTTTCGATCCAGGTTGGAGACTGCTGACGATTCAGGACGACACCGGTGGGGTGCTCGTGGACTGGCCTCCCCTCGAATCCAACGTTCAAAGCGGCGACCAGATTGAAGTGAAAGGGGCCACTTCCATTGACAATCACGTACTTTCGATTGTGACGGCATCGGTCCACGTACTCGGCAAGGGCTCCCGCCCGCGTCCAGAAGTGACCTCGGCCGCTTCCCTCGCCTGCGGCCACATATCCGAGCGCGTGGTGCAGATCGAATTCAGCCCCGACGAGGCAGCCATTGGAGACGCCACCCACACGGCGCTATTTACTACGCGCCAGCAGTGCAATCAACTGGTGGTGATCGGTCGATTGCTGCGTCGGTACTCGCCATCCAGTCTCGCTGGCCATCGCCTGCGCGTTCGTGGCGTGCCAATTGTCTCTTATTCGCCCTCCGGAGCAGTCGATCAGGTCCGCTTGATGTTCGAGGACGATGCGGATGTCGACGTGCTCGATCCGCCAGCCTCAGACAGTACAGGAAAACTATCCTCCGCACTTCCGGAGATGAGATCGGTGCAGGGTGTCAAGGGCCTCTCTCGCGCAGAAGCTGCTCGCGGCTATCCGGTAAATGTCGAAGGAGTAGTCACCGCGCCTATCAATCCGCGACACGATGGGTACTTCCTGCAGGAAGGCGCTACTGGCATTTGTGTTTTTGCGTCGCGAGGCAGCGCAGAGGCGCTGCGAGCGGGACAACGGGTGCGCATCACAGGCAGGAGCGAAAAAGGTGGATTTGCCCCGGTAATTCGACAAAGCTCTCTGCAGATATTGGGGAACGCTTCCTTACCGAGGCCCGTGAGGATCGACCCCGGCGAGCTTTTTCAGGGTTGGGAGGAAAACATATGGGCCGAGATTGAGGGGCTTGCGACCGCGGTTGTGTCCGATGGAATGAGCAACCAACTGGAATTGTTTGCCGGCCCAAAGCGCCTGCTCATCTGGTTTTCGGAAGCAACTCCCGTTCAGACGCTGAACTCGTTAATTGGATCCCGAGTTCTGGTGCGTGGTGTTTACAGCCCGTTGTACACCGCTTCCGGTGATTTGGCGGGCTTCCGCCTGTTCACGCCCTCCACCTCGTTGTTGAAAGTGATCGAACCCCCGCCGAGCGAGGAAGAATTCCGCAGCATTGCGTCACTCTCACAGTTTGATGTGCGCGGCCTCCCACGACATCGCTTCCGCACTTCTGGGACGGTCACCTATCGCGACAGTATGGGCCGAATTTACCTTCAGGATGGAGGCAGTGCCCTGCAGGTCGTGGGTACCGGAGGTGGAGATCCTCCGCTGAATACATGGGCAACACTCGACGGTTTCCTCAGTCCCGACAGCGGAATGCCTCGGATGGAACACGTGCGATGGCTGAGCACGACGCGTGGCCCAATGCCTGCGGTCAGACAGGCATTGGCGGAGTCGCTCGCTTCGGCAGAGTTACAGGGAAGGCTCGTGACCATCGAAGCCTTCTTGGAAGACAGACACACCTCAGGCGGTGAGCTGCAACTCGAGTTAATCTCCGGGCGAACACGTTTCACCGCGCATATGGAAGCGCCCGGTTCGAGTGATGCGTTTCCCGAAATTCGCCCGGGTGCGCTGTTGAGATTGACGGGAGTCTCAGCGCCCGCAGCTGGACAACATCTCGGGGGAGCGCTCGTCCCCAGCCTATGGTTACGAAACGATCAGGACATCAGCCTTGTCCGAAGCGCGCCATGGTGGGACCTGCGACGTGCGGTGTACGCGGCCTCGGCGGCTTCCCTATTGCTGGTGATAGTGCTCGTCTGGGTCGTCAGGTTGCGCCATAACCTCGTCGTCGAAATGGCACGGCGCTCCAGCCTGGAAGAGCAACTTCTGCATGCGCAAAAACTGGAGAGCGTCGGACGCCTTGCCGGCGGCGTCGCTCACGATTTCAACAACTATCTAACCGTTGTGCTTGGCTACACGTCACTTCTGCTCGACCAATTTCCCGAAAACGGGCTCATTCGGAGCCAGCTGAATACGATCCGCGAAGTGGGTCAGAAAACTGCATCCCTGACTCGTCAACTTCTGGCCTTCAGTCGTAAACAGGTGATGCAGCCGGTGCCCTCGGATTTGAATGAGATTATTTCGAATCCTAAGTCCACCCTGCTGCCGCTAATCGGGGAACACATCGAGATCGTGATGAGCCTCGGTGCGGTCGACCACGCGAACATCGATCCAGCGCAGTTCATGCAAGTTTTGGTCAACCTTGCGGTGAACGCGCGAGACGCAATGCCCAACGGCGGAACACTCATCTTCGAGACTATGAATATGGATCTTGGACCCAGAGATGTCCGCCCCGAATACGGCTTGCAACCGGGAAAATACGCTTGCGTGACCGTCTCCGACACCGGTGAGGGGATGGACCGCGCTACCCGCGAGCGGATTTTCGAGCCTTTCTTCACCACGAAAGAAGCGGGACGAGGCACCGGACTTGGCCTTGCTGTGGTGTTCGGCATCGTGAAACAGAGCAAAGGCCACATCCAGGTACAGAGCAAGCCCGGATTTGGCACTCGTTTTCGAATTTACCTGCCGACTGCCGAACGCCCCGTTCCTTGCATGCAAGAGCCCCAGCTTTCTTCAAAGAAGCAACTCGGTTCTGAAACCATTCTTGTTGTCGAAGACCAGACTGCGGTACGACAACTGGTTTCTACCGCGCTTCAGAAACACGGGTACAGAGTCATCTCAGCGCCTGGGCCGATGCAGGCACTCAGCATCCTGGAGAACACCACGGTTTCGATTGAACTACTACTGACCGACGTGGTCATGCCGGAAATGTCTGGGCGAGTGCTCGCTGCTGAGGCATCCACCAAACGGCCCGGCATTCGCGTGTTGTACATGTCTGGACACTCGGAAGAGATCCTTTCTAGCCAAGAGGTGGCCGGCGAACGCATTGACTGTCTCGAGAAGCCATTCACCGCGGATCAAGTCGCCGCGGCGGTTCGTGAGGTTCTTGATAGCGTAGCCATACCGTAGAAATTCTGCCTGCGGTGCCGGGTTTGACCCGCTTCCGGCCCTCTGCTACTGTCTAACGTTTCCTTTGATCGTGTGGGGCGGACATTCTTGTCCGCCAACTCCGGACATTTGGTTTTCCTCCAACATTTGACGGACACGAATGTCCGGCCCACGCCTTCGGAAACAGAATCGAGTTCTGCCATGGCCATCAAGTTCCGTGGAGTGGATTTTATCGAGTTCGATACCCTGCTCTCTGAAGAAGAGCGCCTCGTCCGCGATACCGCACGCCAGTTCATCGAAGACAATCTCATCCCCATCATCGAGGAATGCAACCGCGCCGGCCGCTTTCCGCGCGAATTGGTCAAGCCCATGGGTGCGTTGGGATTCTTCGGAGCCAGCCTGAAGGGCTACGGCTGCGCGGAGATGTCGAACGTCGAATACGGCCTGGTCATGCAGGAGCTCGAGCGCGGCGACTCTGGCGTGCGTTCGTTCGTGAGCGTGCAGTCGGCGCTGGTGATGTATCCAATTTACGAGTTCGGTAGCGAGGAGCAGAAGCAGACGTGGCTGCCCGCAATGCAATCCGGCGAGAAACTTGGGTGCTTTGGCCTGACGGAACCGGATTTCGGTTCGAATCCCGGCGGCATGCGCACCCGCGCACGCAAGTCCGGCAACGAGTACGTGCTCAACGGCGAGAAGATGTGGATCACGTCCGGGTCGATCGCAGATGTTGCCGTGGTCTGGGCCAAAGTTGAAGACGAGGACAACAAGGTCCGCGGCTTCCTGGTTGAGACCGATCGCCCCGGCTTCCGCGCCGAGGACATTCACGGCAAGTGGTCGCTGCGCGCTTCAGTGACCTCTTCCCTGTCGTTACAGGACGTGCGCGTGCCTGCATCGAATCTGCTGGCGAAATCCGGCGGCTTGAAGTCTCCGCTAATGTGCCTGAACCAGGCGCGTTATGGAATCGCGTGGGGAGCCGTCGGCGCAGCGATGGCGTGCTACGATTGCGCGCTGCAGTATTCGCTCTTCCGCAAGCAGTTCCACGACGCGCCTATCGCTTCCCACCAACTCGTGCAGGAAAAGCTGGCATGGATGATTAATGAAATCACCAAGGGCCAGCTTTTGATCCTGCAGGTGGGACGTTTGAAAGATCAGGAAAAAGTAGGTCACCAGCACATTTCGATGGCGAAGCGGAATAACGTCTGGATGGCGCTGGAATGCGCGCGCTTGTCGCGCGACATTCTCGGCGCGAATGGCGTGGCAGACGAATACCCCATCTTCCGCCACATGGCCAACCTGGAGTCGGTCAAGACCTACGAGGGCACCCACGACATTCACACGTTGATCATCGGGCAGAGTGTGACAGGAATAGATGCGTTCTGAGCGGGTACACCGCAGTTTGTGTGAATCCATCCACGCGTAGGCTTGTTCTCATGAAGAAATGCTTCATTTCAGCGCTGTTCTTAATCATTGCGTCTGTCACGCTGCCTGCTCAGACCGGGGTATGGGAACCCTCTCCAGGACATAAACAAATTTCCATCTGGCCGAGTACTCCGCCCGACCCTCAGCCCGCAGCCGGGCCGGAACATGTTGCAACATCCAAGAAACTATTCGCCGGGAAACCGGTAACTTCTGTCACCAATGTGACGCGGCCTACGATGACTGTGTACTCGCCGGAAGGCAAGAACACGGGGGCAACCATCGTCGTCTTTCCTGGCGGGGGATATCAAGGTTTAGCTATCGATTTTGAAGGAACGGAGGTTTGCGATTGGCTCACGCCGAAAGGGATCACGTGCGTGTTACTGAAATATCGGGTGACCGACGTAGGCGAGTATCCCAAATCAGGTCCGTATCCGGAATCGCCAATGGCGCTGGAAGATGCGCAAAGGACAGTCGGACTACTACGTTTCCACGCAGCAGAGTGGCATGTTGATCCTCACAAGATCGGCGTGCTTGGTTTTTCAGCCGGCGGACACCTTGCAGCCGCGATGAGCACACATTTTGATAAGCGGTTATATCCCGCTGTGGACTCTGCCGACAGGCTGAGCTGCCGACCGGATTTCGCTGCCGCGATTTATCCCGGGCATCTCTCATTTGACGCAGCCGAATATGACGCGAACTTCGGCACAAAGAAGTATGTAATTCGCGCTCTCGACAACCGGTCAGGCGGTGATAGAAGTCTGGAGTTAAATCCTGACCTGCATATTACCGGCGAAACGCCGCCGACCTTCCTGGTGCAAGCGGAAGATGATCACGTCGACAACGTGAACGACTCACTGGCTTATTACATTGGTCTGAAAAAGGCCGGCGTTCCTGTCGAAATGCATCTCTACGCTCAGGGCGGGCACGCATTTGGCCTGCGACCCACGAAATTTCCTATAACGCACTGGCCAGAGTTGGTTGACATCTGGCTCACAACCATTGGAATGCTTTCCAAGTGAGCATTCTTACCCTAGGCCCGGACCCTGCAGTTGTCCCGCCTACGCAGATTTTCGCCGATTGCGACTTTGTCAATGCCACTTCAGTGTTAAGCAGTATTCCGGAAAATCCAGTATGATTTCCGCCGTTGACAAAAAATTCAGAGCCGCTAGAATACGCGACGATTCCGATTGTTAGAATCTATAAATGACTACCCAGACCCTCGATCCCGTTCTCCTCAAGACTGACTTCCCCAACCTGGAACTCTTTGCCAGTGGCAAGGTGCGCGATGTATATAACGTCGGCAAGGACCGGCTCCTTTTTGTAGCGACCGACCGCATTTCGGCTTTCGACTACGTGCTCGCCACCGGCATTCCGCACAAGGGCCGTGTGCTCACGCAGATTTCGATGTTCTGGTTCGAGTACCTGAAAGATACGATAGCCAACCATCTCGTCACAGCCGACGTCAGCAAGTATCCGGCTGAGGTTCAGCCATACGCCGACCAGCTTCGGGGACGATCCATGCTGGTCCAGAAAGCCGACATGTTCCCGGTTGAGTGCGTGGTGCGCGGATATCTCTCAGGATCGGGCTGGAAAGAGTACAAGGCAAGCGGCAGCGTCTGCGGAATCAAGCTGCCCTCGGGACTCAAAGAATCCGACAAGCTGCCGGAACCGATCTTCACACCGGCAACCAAGGCCACTACTGGCCACGACGAGAACATTTCTTTCGAAGAGATGTGCAAGCTGGTCGATCCGGCGGAAGCTAAGCAACTCCGCGATCTGAGTATTGCGATTTACACCAAGGCGGCCGATTACGCGCGCACCAAGGGCATCATTATCGCCGATACCAAGTTCGAATTTGGTAAGACTGCCGCCGGCATCACGCTCGCCGACGAGGTGCTCACGCCGGATTCTTCGCGTTTCTGGCCTGCCGAGTTGTACTCGCCGGGAATGTCACAGCAGTCGTTCGATAAGCAGTACGTACGCGACTATCTCGAGGAGATCCGCTGGAACAAGCAGCCGCCTGCTCCCGCGCTTCCCGCCGAGGTGGCGCGTAAGACGAGTGAGAAGTACGTGGAAGCGTATCGCAAGCTGACCGGGCGCGATTTGGACGTGTAAGACCGGTGGGCTGGGGCTGATCTTTGAACATCGCGGATTGGATCATTGTTGCGGTTTTGCTGATTTCTGTAATTCAGGCCGCAAGTTCCGGATTCTTTCAAGAAGCGTTCGGAATTGCGGGACTGGTGTTTGGGTATTTGATCGCGGCGTGGGAGTACCGCCAACTCGCGGCCCATTTTGTAGAACACATGAGCTCGCAGTGGTTGGCGCAGATCGTCGCCTTTCTTGCCATCTTTATTGGGATCATGGTTCTTGCCGGGATTTGTGGCAAGATCGTGCGCTGGTTGATGAAAGAAGCAGGGCTGAGTTTTGTCGACCGTTTTTTTGGCGGTGTGCTCGGATTGATACGTGGTTGTTTGCTGATCGCAATTGTTCTGGTGGGCATGACGGCGTTTACGCCGACTTCGCGCTGGCTACAAAATTCATCGCTCGCGCCGTATTTCCTGGTGGTAGGGCGCGCTGCGATCTGGGTGGCACCGGCCGAGTTACGAGACGCGTTTTACAAAGGATTGGACTACGTGCGCAAGTCGCAGCAGGCTGCACACTCAGGCAAGTAGTCGAGTCGCCGCAGACAGCTGAAAGCGCTGAAAAGAGATACTCGTGAAAGATCAACTACTGACCCTCGTGCAGAACATGTATCGCAGCAATATTCTCTATTCAGAAGCGGTACGAGAGTTTAAGCGATGTTTTATTGCCACAGTCCTGGAAGAAAACAAGGGGAACCAGTGCCGCGCGGCCCGGCAACTCGGCATGCATCGCAATACTCTGAGCCGCACAATTGATGAACTGAAGATCGATGTTCGCGAATTCCGCGATGGCGGCCGCCGCCCTCCGCGCAGCGCACGCCCTGGCATCTACGACAAAAAAGTGGCGCGGTAATCGCCTTCCCCCGCAAAAACAAACCTTCACCACAGAGAACACAGAGTCCCACAGAGGAGCTCACAGAGGAATTTTGGTTTTGAAGCCGAAGTCCTCCCGCAGCTACAGACTCTCGAACTCCTCTGTGGCGTTCCTCTGTGGGACTCTGTGTTCTCTGTGGTGAAGGTTTTCGTAAACGGGCGCTGAGCAAAAAGGAAAGGCAGCCCTTGCGGGCTGCCTTATTGGTTTGAGCGGTTCCGATCTACTGCGCGGCTGGTTTGCGCCGCGTAGTGCCCGCCGGGCGTCGCCGCGCCGGTGGCTTGGCCGGAGCTGCCCCGGGCTTCCTGAGAAGCTTGCCATCGGTCATCTGCAACATGAAAGGAGTTGCCGTGTAGGATGCCGGCACACCTTCGAATGCAAAGTCTGTCTCACCACCCTTGGGCAGCTTCGCAGCTGGAATCGGGCCGGTCATGGTCAAGGTGATGTCGGTCCGCTTGGCGTCGATATCGTCCGCGCTGGCCGCCATGTGAAGTTCCGTATTACTGGGCACCTCGACCACGAGGCCAAGCATCTGCAGCGGCTTGCCCTTGATCACGCTCCAAACTTTGTCCTGATCTTCAGGCGCGCCGGCGGAGAGAACCAATTCCCATTCGCCGAAACTCAATTGGGCAATCTGCTCGGGAGTCTTACCATTGACCAGGTCGTGCGCCTGCTGTGCCGGTGTAGGAGGCACATACTTCGTGATTTTGGAGGTGCAATCCGCGGTTGGCATGGGATTGGTTTTTGCGCAGGCCAGCAGGTCCTGCAAACCCTCATCCGAGCCATGGAAATTCTTGTACGTCTTCGTCAAATACTGCATCAACTGCGCATTGCCATTCGAGAGGTTGACGGCGCGCGCCGTGAAAAAGAGGCCGTTCAAGGTGTCTTCGTCGGGCCGGGGATTCGGCGTCAAGTAAGCCAGGGCTAGAGGATAAACGTTCTGTAAATCTTCGGGCTGTGTTTCCACCGCGTTGCGCAGGTGCGTCTTTGCGTTTTCGTAGTCCTTGTTCTGCAGAGCCGCGAAGCCGGCACCCGCCTCAAAAATTGGGTTCACTTTCTTCTTGAGGTCGTCAAACTGCGCCTGCTGCAAAGTGGCCGGTTTGGGCGCGGTCTTTACACAATCGAGGCCCTTATTGGAATACTGCGTGAGGTCGGCCAGGTTCTGTTGCGGGTTCTGTCCTGTAGCAACTGCCTGGCGGCTATTGAACGTCAACAGAGCCAGCGCTGAGAGGCTACATGGTTCGGCGGTGAGCAACCGCTTTGCAGTGTCAACAACCTTGGTCGGATTGTTCGCCGCCTGGTAGGTTCCCATGAGGACTTCCAGCGCGGTGGTCTTCATTACGCTATTGGGGTATTGCGTGAGAAAAGCTTCCAGCGCACTGATCTTGGCGTTGGGATCTTGCTGCTGAATGGCATTGACGTAGGCGTTATATTCGGCTGGATCCTTAATGGTAGGCGCCGATTCTCCGCCGCCCGAGGCACCCTGGGCAGCAGGCGGATTTTGCGGCGCGGCTTGGGCCTGTGTAGGAACTTGCGTGGTGGCCACCATTGCGCACGCAAGCAGAATCGCCAGAACAATCTTTTTCATTCCATCGCTCCTCGGGCTTTTGGGAAATCGATTTCTTCAGGATACCGGTCGGACGCGGAACCCGCACTCAGACATCTAACACACGGATGGTTCCAGCGTGGTGCGCCCCCTGATACGCTGGGGACGGAACACCCTCTGCCGTTTTTGGCGCAGAGGCCTTTGTTCCGGTGAGCGGATTATATTGGCGCACTTAAAGTTACGCAAGCAACTTAGCTCCAACACGTCTTAATGCTTGAGATGCTAAATTCCATAGACTTGGTGGTTTGAACCAAAACGGAGCTCCAAAATGACTTCCGCAAAACCCCTTTCGAATCAGGTGTCGCTGGTAACCGGCGCTGGACGCGGCATTGGCAAATCGATTTCCTCTCACCTTGCCAGCCTGGGTGCTACGGTCGCGCTATGCGCGCGCTCCCGCAATGAACTCGATTTTGGCCCGCGAAATCTCCTCTTCCGGAGGTAATGCGGTCCCGATTACTTGCGACGTCAGCGACCTGCGCTCGGTCGAAGCCGCGTCTTCCGAGGTCGAGAAGGGGTTCGGACGCATCGACATCCTCGTCAACAACGCAGGCGTCGGCTCCTTCTCCGGCCCGCTCCACGAAATGACACCGGCGGACTGGGAAAAGGTCCTGAATACCAACCTCCGCGGCGTTTTCTACACCATTCGCGCATTCGCGCCCATGATGATTCGGCAAAATGGCGGGCACATCGTGAACATCTCATCTTTAGCCGGCAAAAATCCGTTGCCCAATGGCGCGGCCTATGCAGCGTCGAAATGGGGATTGAACGGGTTGAGCTACGCGGTCGCCGAGGAGCTGCGCGCGAAGAATATTCGCGTTTCGGTGGTGTGCCCTGGCTCGGTCGACACAAGCGAGGGCTGTCACCACGGCAAGAACTCTAACAAGATGCTTAAACCCGAAGACATTGCCCACGTGGTCGGTATGCTGGCGACGCAGGCACCGCAGTCGTTCGTCAGCGAAGTGCTGATCCGGCCGACGCAGAAACCGTAGAGTTGCGGCGAAGTATCTGGGCAGCTTCTATTGCAGAGCTGCAAATTCCTTTTTTGCCTCTTGCGCCAGCGCGAAATCGGGATCGGCGCTTTTCCAGATTTCCAGGAGCTTGGTGTAGCTCTGGCGAGCTGCCACCCTGTCGAGATGCGACTGAGCGCGAGCGATGCCCAGAAGGCAAAGTTCATAGTCGGGCACCTGGGGATTTCCAGACGGCCCCTCTTGAAGGGTCAGACCGCGATAGCGCGTACAAGGCTCGAAATCTGAGACCGCCTGTTGCCAATCATTTGCATCGAGTGATGCAAGCCCCGAGAGTTGCGAAGCTTTCGATGCCAGAAGATACGGCGCTGCCGACGTCAAGATTTGGGCGACATCCTTGGGACGTTTCTGGCTGATCGCGATCGCCGCTTTCACTTGGGGTAGCGCAACCTCATTCACGAGAGTATTGGTCGGTTCGGCGGCTGCGAGTCGCTGCATGTCCTGCTGCGCGAGAGCGATCTCGCCGCAGAGTGCGAGAGCAAGAGTGGAGTTGGGGACCGTTGCCTCGGAGTGATCCAACGACAGGGCCTTGTGGGCCGCCGAGCGAGCCATAGTGCAATTCGAGATCATGGCGGCTTGCACGGCTTCAACCGAATAGATTGCGCCCGCAGTGTCGGTGAGGTGCTGCTGTAAGGCGCGCTGGGCAGCGTGCTCCCACTGCTGCTCGGCAAGGCGAACTCTTCCCTGGAAGAAATTCACACCGGCTGCAATGGTGTCTACAAGAAAACCGCCCGGGCGGGGAGCACTCCACTGTATTTCGTTTTCCCAATCGCCCTGCCCAGAAAGAAACTTGTAAAGCAAATCATTCGCGTGGTAACTAGGGTTTTCGCCAGCACCCTCCTGCAAGGATTCCTGCTGGTACTTTGAAGCCTTTGCAAGATCGTCTAGCAACAGAAATGCCCCGGCAGCATTGGTAGCCGCCGCGTTGTCCCATTTTGCGGCTTCCCAGGTCTTCACGAAGCTCTGCGCGGCTTGCTCATAATCCCCGGCTGCCGAGTAGGTCGAACCTAGATTATTCAGCGCGTTCGCGTCTCGCGGATAGGTAGAAGCATAGAGCTTGTACGACTCCAAGCTCTTTGGCAGATCGCCTTGGGCAAGAGCGTATTGCGCCTCAATGTACATGCGCTCGCGTTCGGTGACGCGTTCGCGGAGCTCGTAAGCCTTCTTCATGTAAACCAGAGCCTTAGCCGTAGCTCCCGTGTTTGCATGTACGACCCCGAGGCGCGCCCACGCCATCGCAAAGTTGCCATCGAGCTGCACCGCCTGCTCGTAAAAAGAAGCGGCCTCTGGGAAGTCGTGTCCGAGCCGATGTTCATTCTCGCCCAGCGAAAATGCATGAAATGCCTGCAGAGAAGCAGTGGTCACACTGCTCAAGTACGGCGTCGACAACTTCTGGATCGAAGCGAGTGACTCTCCTAGCTTGGCGCGCATGCTTGTGGCGGCAGTGGAAACTGCGGCGAGCACCCCTGACTTGTCCGGCGCGGTGACTTGCGTGCGCCCGAAAACATCACCGGTCGCGCAATTGACCGCGTTAATAGAGATCACATATGACGACGCCAGTGGTTCGATTGTGCCCGTCAAATACGCCTTCACTCCCAGCCGCTGCCCGATTTGTTGCGCCAGTTCCGGGGTGATGCGCTGGTTCTTCGGCTGTCCCAAATACTGCAGGCTGTCGTGCAACTCGGCGTCACTCACCAACTGGATCAGCGGCGACTGCTCCAACTGGATCGCCAGCGCTTCTTTCAGAGTCGAATCGAACACTGGATCGCCGGTTTTGTTATCGAAGTCAGCAAGGATGAGTTGGTCTTTATCGGTGAGCTCGGGAGTCGTGGTTTTGTGGAAGTAGAAGTAGGCGCCGAAAGCCGCGACTGCCACAACGACAAGAATCAGCAGGCTATACCAGCGCCGCGAAGGCGGTTTGCTGCCGGTTTCATGCAACACTGGCGGCACTTCTACATTGCCAGATGGGCGAGTCTCTGTCGGGGCGACAGCTGATCCACTGGCATTCTCCATGGCAGGCCGCGCCTTTCCCGAGTCCGGCTTTGGTGAGGAAGCAAACGGCCTGCTTGGCGAGGTGGATCCTGCCGGTTCTTCGGGTATCGTAGGCATGGCTTCGGGCAAGGTGATTTTCTTGCTGCTCAAATCGCGCTTGAGCCGCAGCAATTCCGATTTGACGTCCGACGCATGCTGATACCGCAACTCGCGCTCTTTCTCCAGAGCGCGATTGATGATGTCCTCAAGCTTTGGCGGCAAGTCCGGATTCAGCCGTACTGGCGCAACCGGCGCGCGGTTCATGATGCCATCGAAGATCACGCCCGAGGTTTCTCCGCGGAATGGCAATGCCCCCGTTGCCATCTCATAGAGCACAACCCCGAATGAAAACAGGTCGGTGCGGGCGTCGAGAGCTTTCCCCCGCACCTGCTCCGGAGACATGTACGCGACCGTACCCAGAGCCGAACCCGGACTCGTCAGGTGGTCGTCAGCAACTCCAGCCGTCGGTGCAGTTTCTCCCACGGGCGCCAACGCATTTCCGACCTCCACCTTGGCCAATCCGAAATCCAGGATTTTCGCGTGGCCACGATCGGTCACAAAGATGTTGGCAGGCTTGATATCGCGGTGAATTATTCCGCGCGCGTGCGCCGCCTCCAGGGCATCCGCCAGATCGATCGCCAAGGTCATAAGCTCGTCGAGTTCCAGCGGGTGATCGCCGATCAGATGCTTCAGCGTCTCGCCTTGCAGATACTCCATCACGATGTATGCCCGGCCGGCCTCTTCGCCGACGTCATAAATCGTGCAGATATTGGGATGATTCAGCGCAGATGCTGCCTGCCCTTCCCGCCGGAAACGGCCTAGAACTTGTTCGTCTGCGGAAACATTCTCAGGAAGGAACTTCAGGGCGACATAGCGGCCCAGACGGGTGTCCTCGGCCTTGAAGACCACTCCCATTCCGCCGCCCCCGAGTTTCTCGATCACCCTGTAATGGGAGATAGTTTCGCCGATCATAGACGAAGAGACCTAAGGATCTTAGGGAGTACGAACTCCGAAGTCAACGATGGCGGTCGGTATCGGACGCCTGGATAGTAGCGCGAGTTCAATCCTTGAACAGGCTGTCGAATGCTTTGCGGGCATCCTTGGGGCTGGACGGGCTAGCTCCGGTCGAGGTCTGCTTTTCAACCCGCACGCTGATGGAGTAGAACTTGCATTCGTTGCGGGCATCTTTCTTGGTGACTCTTTCCGGAACCGGCTGCAGGCACTCGAACCTCTGCGAAGGATCGAAGTAGGTGCACTGCTTGCACGAATGCAGTTCGAAGCCGCACTTCGCGCATTGACCTAGAGGTTCGGTCACCATCGCCAGGACTGTTCCGCATTGTGCACAGCGGGAAACGGTGTGCGTGCCGGGCATCTGGATGGCACGTGGCCCGAAAGTGTCCTTCCGTGCGGGTGGCTTCTCGTGCGAGGTCTTCTGCTTCTCGCCCCCGCTATCCTGATATCCCTGTTGGCGGTATTTACGGTCTGACACTGGAACTCCGGAACGCTCATTCTCTCGCTTGGCGACTTCCAGCACAAGCCCACGAAGGTGCCTCGTTCGAGCTCCTTCCCGCCTTCGGCGTCAGTCGCTCAGGACAGGCTGCTCCCCATGCCCGCGAATTGTATTTCCCTATAGCGGGTGCTACCATCCGTCTGTTGCAATCATTGTTGGAGGTTCTTTATGTCTGAACGGAATGGTAGCGGTGGAGTTTTGTGGTTTTTGGCTGGGATCGGCATCGGCGCGGCAGTTGGAATTCTGTTTGCACCCCATTCGGGTGAAGAGACGCGGCAGATTCTGATGTCGAAAGCAGAAGAGGGCCGGGATTACGTTAAGAAGCGAACGCAGGAAGCGCGCGAACAGGCTGGACAGTGGGCCGCTCGCGGTAAGGAAGTCATTAACTCGCAGAAGGAGCAGTTGCGCTCAGCGGTTGAAGCGGGACGCCAAGCTTATCGCGAGAAGACCACAGCTTCGGTCCCCGGAGATGGAGAAAACATTTAGTTTCTTGCCGACACTGCAGTGTCGAGCTCTATGGAAAACCTACTGATCATTTTTATTGTCGTCACCGCCGTGGCGGTCGTCATTCAGGCCGGCATTCTTGTCGGCATGTTCATCGCCATGAGGAAGACCAGTGCCAAGGTCGAGGCGCTGGCGGATGAAGTGAAGAACAAAGTCCTGCCCACGGCGGAACTAGCGCATTCCATGATTACGGAACTGCGTCCGAAGATCGAGACTGTGGTGGACAATGTGAGCGTGTCCACCACGGTCATGCGCACGCAACTGGAGCGCATCGACGCGACTCTCACCGACATCGTCGACCGCACTCGCTTGCAAGTGATCCGCGCAGACGAGTTCGTCACCGGCACCATGGACAAGCTTGAGGAAACGCGTGAGGTTGTGACGAGGACTGTCGTTTCCCCGGTGCGTTACCTCTCCGGAATTGCACACGGCCTGGGCGTGGGACTCGAAGCATTTTTTGGAAGACGGCGCGGACGCGATGGCGTAACGGTGCCGCAGGACGAGATGTTTATCTAGATTGAATCATTGAATCATTTAGCGATTGAATCATTGAAGAACCGCGGCTACTCACGTGGGTTCAATGATCCGATGATTCAATGACTCTATTTCCCCCAGTGATTCAATTCTGACCTGATGCCCGTCTACGTCTACTTTCTCATCATCATCGGAATCGTCATCTGGTTTTATCCCTTTGTTCCGGCACATCGGAAGACGCCGGGCGCCAGCATCGTAAATCGCAGTTCGCGATGGGGACTTCTGCTGCAGTTCCTTGCTTTCACGCTCTTGTGGCAAGGGCATTTCTGGACGCGGCCGCTGCCGTGGTGGCGGCTGATTGTCTCCGTTGTGCTGTTCGCGCTGGCTATCGCGCTCTCATGGACGTCGTCTCGCGCGCTGGCTGGCCAACTGCGTATTGATGCGGCACTGGGGGCCGACCACCACCTCGTGCGATCTGGTCCTTACGCGCTGGTGCGCAACCCGATCTATACCTCCATGCTGTTGGTGGATTGCGCAACCGGAGTGATCGTCACCCCATGGCAATGTTTGTGCCCGCGATTGTGCTGTTTGTGATCGGAACCGAAATTAGGGTACGGACGGAAGAGAAGCTGCTGGAAGAACGATTCGGTGAAGAGTTTCGGGAATACAAGGCCCAAGTGCGGGCCTACATTCCCTTTGTTGCCTGAAGTCTAACTTGGCGCCCAGCCAAGGATTCAACCACGAAGGACACGAAGTCACACGAAAAAACTCTGAAGGAAATTTGGAGCGCTAGAGCCTAAAGCCAAGAGCCGCTTCAGGCAATCCATCCGCCGCCCACAACAACATCGCCGTCGTAGAACACGGCGGCCTGTCCGGGAGTGACTGCGCGCTGCGGCTCATCGAAGGTAACGAGAATCTCGTCGGCGTCCCTTTTCTCGATAACCGCCGGCGCAGGCTCGTGACGATGACGAATCTTTACCGCAACCCGCTTCGGCTCAAGCAACTCCTCAATGGAAATCAGATTTGTGCGGCGCGCGATCAACGTCTGCGAATAGAGATTCTCCTGCTCGCCGACAACCACCTGGCGCTGGTCGCCCTTGATTTGGAGGACGTACAGCGGTGAACCGGTCGCGACACCCAGGCCCTTCCGCTGACCAACTGTGAAGTTGTGAATGCCCGTGTGCTCACCAATGACGCGGCCGTCGCTTGTGACCAACTCGCCCGACGTGTCCGGAAGCGAGTCGCCCTGCTCGGCGAGGTAGGCGTCCAAAAAACGCTTGTAGTCTCCGCCGGGGACAAAGCAAATCTCCTGGGAATCCGGCTTCTCGGCAAGGGCAAGACCGTGCTTGCGGGCGAGCTCGCGCACCTCCGGCTTGGTCATCCCGCCCAGGGGAAACAGCGTGCAGCTAAGCTGCTCCTGGGTGAGGCCAAAAAGAAAGTAGGTCTGGTCCTTCGAGCGATCAGTCGGCCGCGTCAACAGCCAGCGTCCGCTGGGCTCATCGAAGTCAACTCGCGCGTAATGACCCGTGGCGACTGCCTCGGCTCCAATCTGCTGTGCAACAATGAGTAGCTGATCAAACTTCAAGTGATTGTTGCAGAGACTGCACGGGATGGGAGTGCGCCCTGACAGATACTCCTGCACAAACGGGCGGACCACATCGCGCTCGAACCGGTCTTCGTGATTGACCACGTAGTAAGGAATGCCGATTGTCTCGGCAACACGCCGCGCGTCGTAGACGTCGTCGAGCGAGCAGCAGCGTCCCGTGACGGCCTCAGGCATGCCCTCGCGGCCCGCCAGCCGGCGCTGGTTCCAGAGCTGCATGGTAAGGCCGACCACGTTGTAGCCATCGGCGCGCAGCATGGCCGCGACGGTCGAGGAGTCAACCCCTCCCGACATGGCAACGGCAATGGTGCGGGATGTAGGCATGAGGCTCAGCTCTTAGCTCTTAGCCTTTAGCTTTTAGCCGAAACGAAAGCACGAGGTGGTTCCGCGATGGAGAGGGCCAGCGGGTTCCGCTGACGGCTAAAGGCTAAGAGCTAACAGCTGTTTTCTTATTGTACAGGGGCGACAATTCGCGCAATCGTTCCACAGCAGATGGGACGAGTTGCAGAGCGAAATCCACGTCCTCGGCCGTGTTCTGCTTACCCAGGCTGAATCGGATGCTGGCGCGGGCACGGTCCGGACGCAATCCCATCGCGGTCAACACGTGCGAAGGCTCAATCGCGCCTGATGAACATGCGGCGCCAGTGGAGACCGAAAGTCCCTTGAGATCAAGTGCAATCACCAGCGCCTCGCCTTCAATGTAATCGAAGTAAATGTTCGTCGTATTTGGGACCCGAGCAGCGCCCTGACCATTCACTCCGGCCCACTCAATCTTGTCCAGGATGGCCGTCTGCAGTTTGTCTCGCAAAGCAGCCGTTGCGCGATCATCTCCAGCTGCGAAGCCCTTCGTGGCAAGCTCTGCCGCCTTTCCCAGACCCACAATTCCAGGCACGTTCTCCGTACCGGCGCGGCGGGATCGCTCGTGACTTCCGCCATAAAACAGCGCCTCAAGCTTGGTGCCTTTGCGGACGTACAGCGCGCCAATTCCCTGCGGTGCGTGGAACTTGTGTCCAGAAATCGAGAGCAAGTCGCAGCCGATTGTCTTTACATCGATGGGGATCTTCGACGCAGCCTGCACCGCGTCGGTGTGGAAGTAGACATCTGCCTCGGCGCAGATCTTGCCGAATTCTTCAACCGGCTGGATCACCCCGGTCTCGTTGTTCGCGTACATGATCGTGACCAGCTTAGTGTTGGACCGCAGCGCTCGGCGAACATCATCGGGATTCACGATCCCACGGCCATCTACCGGCACGAACGTGACCTCGACGCCGCGTTCCTGCAACTGCTTGCAGGAGTTCAGGACAGCATGGTGCTCGATGGTTGAAGTGATAACGTGATCGCCGGAACGAGCGAGACCGAAGATCGCCAGATTGTCAGCTTCAGTGCCTCCGCTGGTGAAGACAACTTCTGCAGGGCGGCACCCCAGCAGGGTCGCTACAGATTCCCGAGCCCGCTCGACCGCTGACCTGGTCTCCTGCCCATGGTGATGGATGGACGAGGCATTCCCAAAGTGCTCGCCAAAGTATGGACGCATGGCATCCAGCACGTCGGGCAGCACAGGGGTGGTCGCGTTGTTGTCCAAGTAAACCCGCCGCATCTATCTATTTTACCCGCCTCCAAGGCCATTCCCGCGGACCTTGATATCCTACATACGCCCATGGAAAAGACCTTCCATTTCGACTCCCCATCCGAGCCGTATGTAGCCGATGCGGTCGTACTCACCTGCTTTGACCAGCGCATTCGCACGGTTGTGAACAAATTTCTGCAGAAGCGTGGCATCCTTCGCCCGGACATGGTCGTGATCGCCGGAGGCGCGAAGACGCTGGCTTCCCCTCGCAACGACTTTGAGCGTGATTTCATCCTCGAGCAGGTGCGCATGTCCATCTTGCTGCACAAGACCACGCGCGCTTACATCATGTGCCACTCGGACTGCGCGACTTACGGCGGACTGGCTGCCTTCAACGGCGACCGCGAGGTAGAGGCAAAGCATCACTGCCAGGAGTTGGAAAGGGCGACGGGACTGCTGAAAGACCGCTTCCCTGACCTACAGGTCGAGTGCTTCTTCGTTAATTTCGAAGGGATTTTTGCCGCGAAAGATGGGACGAAGGAACAGGTGGCGTAAAGCGCTCTTCCCACATCGAGATTAGAATTGGCGTTTGAACACATCCGCCAAGCGCGTCATCAAAGTTTGGTTGCCGTCGGCCATCTGGCTTGCGATCATCGCGCTCGAATCCACAAACATCGGATCCTCCGACCACACCGCTAGTCTCCTGTATCCCATCTTCTCGTTTCTGTTCGGCTTGGATCCTGCCCGCTTCGCCGTCTGGCATGCATTGATGCGCAAGGCGGGGCACGTCGTCGGGTATTTCATTCTGAGCGTGCTGCTGTTTCGATCCTGGCGGGCGACATTTCCGCGCTTGAGTACGCGCTGGTGTCTGCAATGGGCTGCGGTGGCGTTTTTTAGCACCGCTCTCGTCGCTTCATTTGACGAATGGCACCAGACTTTTCTGCCCTCGAGAACCGGCACTTTCCGCGATGTCATTCTCGACAGCAGCGCTGCGCTCGTGGCACAGATTGTCTGGTTTGTCATCGTTAGAGCGCGGAGAACAGAAAGCCATCAGCTGCCAAGACCTGGTGTGGTCTGAACAGGGGTTACGAGCGTTAGGCTAGTTAGCGCGATACCGCGGCAAACAAGCTCGTGCGCATCAGGGCCTGGAATTGCTTGTCGTCCGTCTTGAAGTGCATTTGTAGCTTGGCGCTGTCGGAATCGACCGACACACCTTCCAGAGCGGCTTTCTCGACAGGACTGGCTGTCATCTTTTTATAAAGAACACCGGCTTTCACCAACGAAGAAAGCGTCGCCGCCGTCACCGAATCCGAAGTGATCACGTCCAAATCGAAATTCACACCGCTGGAAAAATTCATGATGTAGCGCGAGCCGAGGATGCGCTTCTTCACGTTCTCGTAGTCGGCGAGGTGCGAGGCATCGCCAAGCGCCGACAGCAGCATATTTTGCGTGCCCTTTTGATCAAGGATGCTCCATACCGCGCCACTCTCCACACCTTCAATCAGGTTTGCAATGTCGGGATTCGAATCGAGCGTCTGCACATAACCATCGCGTGCGTCGAGAGAGCCGCGGACTGCGCCGCCATCACCAAAGAGCAACGTGCTGTCGTCAAGAAACGTCATCTGCATGCCATCCGACATCGGATAAATGTCGGCATCGCGGTATTTCGTCGGCTTAATTTTCTGCACCTGCAGCTTTTTGAGGACCGCCTTTGTCTGGAAAACTCCCTGCGCCGCGCCCACAATCTTGATGCCCTGCTTGGGGTGGCGATAGCTGATGAAGGTCAACTCATCCACATCGCGGTCAACATTGATTCCTTCTGACTTCAGTGCAGACTCGAATTCTTTGAGATTCTCGGGCAGCACCTGTGCCTTGAGCGCCTGGGCGGTGCTCGAATCCTTCAGTGCGCGGTAATCGACGCAAATGATCTGCTGCACCTCGGAAGGGATGGCCGGGCGGATCGAACCGGGCAGAGGCGCGGCCAAAGCGCTGCCCCCCAGCGCGGCGATGCAGAGGACGATCGACAACTTGCGCACAGAATTCGTCATAGAGACCTCGGAATACAGTATTGGATGCAGAGCCTAATCCAGCAGTCACCCAGATGTAAGTCCCATTGTAGTCGAGCGGTGGCGGCAATCAGGCTTACCAGAGTGCGGGCGTCTCCCAAGGTAAGAACGGCAAAGAGACGCATTTCTTGCGAGGTAACTAGGCTCTGAGCGCTTTTGCCCGAATGCGTGCCTGATTTGTAAATTCTGCGTCTTTCAGCGACTCAAGGTTTACCTCAACGTTCGACAGCGCGCCTTCGATCGCCGCACGCGCCATTGCGGCGCCAGTGAACAGGTCCGATTTCATATTCGGGCTGGTGATTGGGCCCAGGCTGTCCAGGATGCGAAGAACTTCCCTTGCCTTCTCGGCGACGTTTAGTGGGACGTCCGTTGCGTGTTTGAGCGCACTGTCGACAATCCCGTCTGCTGAAGCGCTTTCCTTCGCCTTTTTGTAGGCGGCCATCACCTGTTTGAAAGACTCCGCATCCGCGTCAATCGACGTCTTCAGGTCCTCGCGGAGTTGCGACAGACGAGAGATGGCCTCGCTCAGTTGACCCTCATATTGTGCATACGCTTTCTTCCCCCGTGACATGGTCGCGACCATCGCGCCCAACGCGGCCGCCATCGATCCGGCCGCAGCCGCAGCGCTGCCCCCACCCGGAGTCGTTGTCGGTGCGGCGAGTTGCTCGATGAATGGCTCGACCCCGGCACGAATTCCGCCCACAGCCATCTTCCCTCCCACCACCCCTGCAAGCCGGTTCTCCAGGATGAGCGAAGAATCGAAGTTCTCGATCTGCAGAAACCACTCGGCACTCTGCTCGAGCGCTTTTTTCGGAATCAGCCCGACGATCTCGCTGCTCTGCGGCAGCGCGCCATATCGTGCAGCCTCGGCGCGTACCGCTTCAAAGACGCGATGGATCGGCGTCTGCTCGAAGTCGGTAAGGTTCATGGAAACTTGTGCTTGCCCGCGCACCAGGAATCCGGCGGCTTTAACGAAGCGTAGGCCGCCACTGGAGAAGCGTACAGCCTTAGCCACTTTTTTTGCGGTCTCGACATCCGCGGTATTCAGAAAGATGTTGTAGGCGATGAGAAACTTGCGCGCGCCAACGACACAGGCACCCGCAGTTGGGTGTATCGCAGCTTCACCAAAGTCCGGCTTGCGCGCCGGGTTGGTGGCGATCTCTGCGCGAATGCCTTCGAACTGCCCGCGGCGAATATTTTCCAGATTCTGACGTTCGGGCGAGGTCGCGGCCGCTTCGTAAAGGTACACGGGAACTCTATGTCGCTTCCATATCTCCTCGCCAACATGCCGCGCCATAGCGACACAATCTTCCAGCGTGACGCCTTCAATCGGGATGAACGGCACGACGTCCGCCGCGCCCAGCCGCGGGTGCGCCCCCTGGTGTTGATTCAGGTCGATGAGTTCCGCCGCTTTGCCGACGCCGCGAATCGAGGCCTCCTGCACCGCCTCGCGATCACCAACGATGGTGATCACGCAGCGGTTGTGGTCAGCGTCCATTTCGCGGTCGAGCAGATAAACGCCGTCGAGCTTCATCGCTTCGACAATCGCATCTACCTTCGACTTATCGCGCCCTTCGGAGAAATTTGGGACGCATTCGACCAGGGTCTGCATACGGGAGAAGGATAGCTGTGCGGGAAGGAGGGTGCAAGGAGGAGTGAGCTAGTGGCGTAGTGGCTAGTGACTAGTGGCTAGCCGGATTCGCGCAGGGGGATTCCGGGGGCTTACGCAAAGACTAGCAACTAACCACTAGTCACTAACCACTGTTCTTACTCTCCCGCCTTCGCCGCGGCGGCGCGGGGCTTTTCCAGCAGCTTGCGCGCGGCGGCGATCAGCTCGCCGATCTCGAACGGTTTCACCAGGTACTGAACTTCACTGTGCTCCAGGAAGCTGCGAACATCAGGTTCCGCCAAACTGGAGAACGTGAACATCAAATTGCTGCCGAGCTCAGGCCATGTCTCTGCCACCCATTTACGCGTTTCCTGAACACTGGAGGACCCCGGCATTTTGCCGTTCATGACGATGGCGTCGCAGGTTTGAGAGCTGAGCGCAGTCTTCATGGCGTCCAGGCTGGCAACGGCGACGACTTGTGCGCCTGCCCCCGAGAGTACGTCGCGCTCGAAATCCAGGACACTCTCTTCGTCTTCCACCAACAGCACTCTTCCCTTCAGCACCGCTTCGCGAACCGGTGTAGTGGCGCGCGGATGAGAAGAGGCTACGGCGCGTCCTGCGGAAGGTAGTTTCACTTCGATGATTGCTCCGCCGCCTTCGGCATTGCGCGCCGAAATTTCACCGCCGTGCTCCTTCACGATTCCGTAGCAGATGCTCAATCCCAGCCCGGTGCCCTTTCCCACGCTCTTGGTCGTATAAAAAGGTTCGAAAATACGGGTGGGTTCCTTGATACCCGGCCCTGAGTCCTGGAATTCCAGGTGCACCCAGTTGTCCTGGGTAAATCCTCGAACGCGGAAGCGGCGGGCATTCTTCGGATTGTCTTCATCCTCGGTAATCGCGTCGAGCCCGTTGTTCACGATATTGAGGAAGACTTGCTCCAACTGATGGCGATCTCCCAGTACGGCAGGCAGGCCAGCCTGAAAATCGCGCTCCAACGTGATGTTCCCAACTTTGAGATCGTAGTCGCGGAGCAGTAGCGCCTCTTCCAGCACTTCGACCACGTTGAATTCTTCTTTTTGCGGCGCACGTTGGCGCGCAAACGAAAGCAGGTTCTGGACCACTCGATGAGTGCGCTGTCCCTGCTTGAAAATCTTGCTGGTAAATTCCTTCGCCTTGGAGTCCAGCGGTTCCGCTTCGAGAAGCTGAGCATAGCCGAGGATGGCGGTCAACGGATTATTCAGTTCGTGCGCCACACCAGCAATAAGTTGGCCGATGGCCGACATCTTCTCGCTCTGCAGCAGTTGTTCCTGCGCGCGCCGCAAGTCGTCGTATGCTTTGCAGGTTTCTTCGTACAACCGGACCTTTTCGACCGTGGTCGAAAGTTGGCGGCCAATGGCGACGAGGAGATTCTCGTCGTTGAGCGTATATTCCTGCTGCTGGGCACGCGTGATTCCCATCAATCCAACGGGATCGTCCTTGCCCCAAAGCACAACCCAGATCGACGAACCTGCATTTGCGTTCGCGATGAATTCGCGAACACTCTCCGGCAAATGCGGCAGATACTCGTCCGTCAGCACTTCGGCGCGCGAGCGTGTTACCAACTCACCCAGCCCATCTGAAAACACGACTTCCCCAAGCCTCTTGCGGTCAGTAATTCGCTGGCCCCAGTTGGCGCGCCGACGATAGCGCTGGTCCGGTTCTGCCAGGTAAACCGCGCCGGCTTCCGCGCCCAACAACGAAATCACCTGGCGCAGCGTGAGGTTGAGAATCTCGTCAAGATCGAAGCTCTGGGTGGCGATCACGGCCATCGCGTTGAGGGCATTCAACTCTCGGTTGCGACGGCGGATCTCGTCTTCGGCGTGCTTCTTCTCCGTGATGTCGAGCAGGAAGCCCTGGTAGCGCTCGATCTTGCCTGCCTCGTCGCGGAAGGCGAAGCTGCTCTCCACGGCGGTAAGCATCGATCCATCTTTGCGGCGCAGGCTGACCTCGAAGTCGCGCACAAAGTTGTGGGTTTCGAGCTCCTGACGAAAGGTCTTGCGTTGCTGCGCTGAGGTATAAAAATCCGCGTCGACGTTGTGGCCGAGCAAGGCCTCACGGCTTCCATAGCCGAGCATGCGAACGAAGGCGTCGTTGCAATCGAGCAGCTTGCCCTCGGGCGTTGTGACAAATACGCCTTCCTGCACCTGCTCGAAGAGTGATCGGTACTTTTCTTCGGCTGCGCGGCGTTCAGTGATGTCGCGAACTACGTGGATCGTAGCTTTCTGCTTTGTGCCCTGGTCGACGTAGGTGGAGGTAGAAGCAACCGAGAAGCCGCCGAATGGGTCAAGCCCTTCGTAGAAACCGTCTTCCTGTCCGCGGCAGTATGGGCAATTCGCCCAACCAGTGTCCTGCTTCGGGAGAACCGCCTCGCACAGTTTGCCCACGACCTCCGCTTGCGATTTGCCGAGGCGGCCCAGCAGCGAAGGATTGGCTTTCAGGATGCGGAATTCTGCGTCGTGCAGCAGCACGATATCTTGAATCGATTCGAACGTATTGCTCCACTGCCGGTGTGACCGGAGGATTTCTTCGACGAGGTGCAGGTTCTCCAGGGCGAGCCCGAGCTGTTGCGCGCAAGTGACCAGGAATTCTCTCTCATCCGGGGAATAAGACCGGCCACGGCGATTGCCCAAAACGAGCGTGCCAGCCAAGGCTTTGCGTCCAGGTACGGTCGTCACTACAAGCTGCTGCAGCCGTTCACGGCGAAATACGGCTGCCTGGTCGCCAAATTTCGACTTGGGCAGCAGGACCGGCGTCATTTCTGCCGGAATTTTTTCCAGAGGATCGTTTGTGTTCACCGCGGCGCGATCCTGAAGGAATTGGTCAGACAAGCCGACATGCTGAAAGATCGTAAGCCGCGGTCCGTTGATGAAACGGAACCACGCGGCATCGGCGCCCATAAGCTTGCGCAAATGGTGCAACGCAGCCGCGGTGTTCATCGACCCGGCGTGCGCGGCGTCGGAGATCGTCGTCGAAAGCTCGTTTAAGGTGGCGAGGCGGTGATTCTTCAGGCGGGCCTCGTCAAGGATGACCAACAACATCCCCAGGCCAAGCAGAACGTCGATCAGAATCCCGCTTTCGCCAGGGATACGCGACGTCAGTGGAGCCCAGTCCAGGTGAAGCAGAGTCAATCCTGCCGCGAGAACCCATGTACCAATCTCCCGGCGCATGCGCCTGTACCGCAGCAATCCGATCGCGGCGCCGAAGGTCAAAATGCGATACGAGAGTTCCAGCGCAAATCGTAACGTTGGCAATCCAGGCCAATAGAAGCCTTGCAAGGCCGCGAACACTACAACCGCGGCACAAATGGCGACCAACGGGGTCAGGATGCTGCGTGCTTTCGCATAGATGATTGCGCCGATAACAAATAGACTGACGGCGATTACGAACTCGGTTTGACCAATAGGTACCGCGAAAGGATCGGCAGGATTGTTGAGAGCGTGGCGCGAAGCCAGATAAGCGACCCAGCCCACGATCCATACCATCAGGCAGCGCTCACGCAGTGTGCGAAACACCAATAGGCTGGCTGCCAGGATAAGCAGCACAGCCATTTCGCGCGCCATCAGTTTAGGCATGGCAAGGCCGGCGAGGCCCTCCCACGCACGCCAGAGGATCGAGTTCATGCGAAAACCAGCTAGTTTCCTAACGTTTTAGCACGACGAAGACGGGTAACCAGGCAGGAATCCCCCAGATTTGGTTACTTTCGGTATCAAGCCTTTCAGGTACAATCGCCATACACTTAGTAGCGCCAGCCCATGTCCGCCGAACGAATTCTTATCGTCGACGACGAAGACTCGATCCGAGAGGTCGTCTCCTCCATGCTGACGTCGTCGAGCTTCGTGTGCACTCAGGCGCAGTCCGGCAAAGAAGCGCTGGCCCTGCTGCAATCCGGCGAAGAATTTGAGCTGATGCTTTCCGACATGATGATGCCGGTCATGGATGGTGAAGCCTTGCTGGCCGCTACGAAAGAGCGTTTTCCGGATATGCCCGTTGTCATGGTTACGGCCATGCACGATATCTCCATTGCGCTCAATGCGATCCGCAACGGCGCCTACGATTACCTGCTTAAGCCATTTGATCGCGAACAACTGCTGGCTACGGTGCGCCGCGCGCTCGAGAACCGGCGCCTGAAGCTGGAAAACCGTGCTTATCAAACGAATCTCGAAGCCCTGGTGACTGCCCGAACCGAGCAGTTGCGCCAGGCGATCACCACGCTCGAGCGCTCCTACGACATTACGCTTGAGGCTCTCGGCAATGCGCTGGACTTGAAGGACGCGGAGACGGAAGGCCACTCCAAGCGCGTTACCGCTTTCACGATCGCCATCGCTCGCGCCATGGGACTTTCGGCCGACCAGATTCGCGTAATTGCCCGCGGCGCATTCCTGCACGATATCGGGAAGATGGCCATCCCCGATGCGATCCTGCGCAAGCCGGGGGCTCTCGACACGGAAGAAATCGCGATCATGCAGGAGCACTGCTACCGTGGCTACCAGATTCTAAAGCGTATTCCCTTCCTCACCGAAGCATCAGAAATCGTCTACGCTCACCAGGAAAAGTACGACGGGACAGGTTATCCGCGCGGGCTTAAGGGCGACCAGATTCCGCTGGGAGCCAGAATTTTCTCTGTGGCTGACACGCTGGATGCAATGACTTCCGATCGCCCTTATCGCGCAAAGCTGCCCTTCGAAGTTGCGCGGGATGAGATTCAACGCTGGTCAGGACGCCAGTTCGATCCCCAAGTGGTAACGACTTTCCTGCAAATGCCCGAGAATATCTGGGACGACCTCCGCAAGGGCATCGATGAACAGATTCACCGGTTCGCTTACTCTGCCGCCGGCAAAAGCTAGCCCCACTTGCCAGAGTCCCCTGACCGTTGTTAGCCTGTGCTCCAGCAACGCGGAGGGGTTTATGCCGAAATACGTCATTGAGCGCGAAATACCTGGGGCAGGCAAACTTTCGAAGGATCAACTGCACGCGATCTCGCAGAAATCCTGTGGCGTGCTCAATAACCTTGGGCCACAGATTCAGTGGATCGAAAGCTTCGTAACAGAGGACAAGATTTATTGCGTCTACCGCGCCCCGAACGAGGCCATGGTGCGCGAGCATGCGCAGCAAGGCGGATTCCCCGCCAACCGGATTTCCGAAGTGAAGACCATCATCGACCCGACCACGGCGGAGTAATCCCAGCTGGAACTCGCTCCCCCACGCGGATAAAGTTGCTGGTAATCGTTTGAGATGTTTCGCCGACGCCACTGGTTTGGTCTCGGTTCGAGTGAAGCAGCCATAGTATAGTTAGGCACCGGCAAAGGTGACGTACTGTATCTACGGCTGTTTCTGCATGAGGTCTCGATGATTCGCAGCTCACTTACTCTTTACAGAATTATCACTCTTCTCCTTCTCACTGTGCTTGCTGTTTCGCGATTAGTGGCACAATCGCAGTCCCCGGCTGCCAGTGTGACTGAACGTTCCGAGCCAGTTACGACCTTCAGGGCATCCGCGCGCATGGTAACCCTTGAGGTCGTCGCAAAAGACCGAAAGGGTAATCACCTGACCGGTCTGAAAGCCGGCGATTTTCAAATCTTCGAACAAGCACGAAGCCGCGGAAAGCAGAAGTATGAACAAAAGATCGCGTCCTTCCGAGAGGTTCGCATGTCCGACCTCGCAGGCCAGCTTCCCTCGGAATTACAGATACCGGCCGGCATCTATACCAACCTCATAACGCTGCAGAAAGAACCAGTGCCACCCACCATCTTCTTAGTGGATGGCCTGAATACCGACGTTAAGCACCAGATGCAAGTCCACGTTCAGATGTTGAAGATGTTGCGATCGTTGCCGAAAAATATTCCTGTCGCAGTCTTCTTGTTTGGACACAAACTCCGCATGGTCCAGGATTTCACCAGCGATCCAAAACTTTTACAGACTGCGCTGTCAACTATCAATAATCCGGCGGGACAAAATGTAGCAACACTCGATCCCGACGATGATCCTGACACGATGTCGGCACAACTCGCTTCGATGAATGCCGGGAACGTACAAGTATCACCACAATTACTCGCGGCTGTGTCACGCTTTGAGCGAGAACTCTACGCCTCCGATATGGACTTACGTATTCGCGAGACGATCGAGGCATTGACAACCCTCGGGCGTCGCCTGTCTGGCTATCCCGGTCGAAAAAATTTGCTTTGGATATCGACAGGCTTTCCCATTGCGATCAACGACGCCGATAATGTACCGCGCGACTATTGGACCGTTCTGAAAAGAATGTCCAGCGCTCTTAGCGAGGCTAAAATCGCCGTCTATCCCATCAATCCGGCCGGCGTGCAGGGTTTTTCGTTCTTTGAAGCCGGGACTCGCCCGCGCGATGTTTCCGCGTCGGGAGCCCAGCGCGCGATCCAACGTGAAGTCAATATGCGCAGCAGCGAACAAGACACTATGGAGGTGATAGCGGACGGGACCGGCGGCCGCGTCTGTACGGGTGACAACGATCTGGGGGATTGCGTCCAAAAGGCAATGGACGACAGCAGTTCGTTCTACGAAATTGCCTACTACCCCGACTCGCAAAACTGGAATGGTGAGTACAGGAAAGTCATCGTTAAAACCCGGCAGGATGGATTGCACCTCACCTACCGGCAAGGTTATTACGCCGCATCCGAAGGTCCTCAGGATCAGAAAAATGAGCTACGACAGGCTGCGTGCGAGGATTACCTGGACGCGACTTCGATCTTCTTATTCGCGAAGCGCCTTCCTGCCGACTCGCCGGACAGCGTCAAGTTCTACATGACGATCAATACTTCTGCGCTTACCGCTCCGGAAACAAACAAGGGTGGTCGGGACCTGAACTTTACCATCGCAGCTTGTACTTTTAACAGCAAGGGCTGGGCCCAGCAGTTAATGAGCGAAGACATCCATCACGAATTCACGCAACCGGAATACGATTCTCTTTTGAAGAATGGATTGCCTCACACGGTCTCAATTCCCGGTCCACAGCCTGCTGCGGTACGACTACTGGTGAGAGATGTCCCAAGCGGAAGGATAGGGTCGATCAACATCAAGCTGGGAGATCGCGCCCCGCTCGCGACAATTGCGCCGGCCGGAAGCAATCAAACGCAAACCGCACCACACTAGGCAAGTTTTAGAGGAAGGCTTAGTAGAAGATAAGCACAACCCAGTAGGCCCCGTTGGGATACTTCTGGGTGCGAGCGTAACAGGTGCCGGCGGAGTAGGTTTTGAGCCCGCGCTGGGCAATCACTTTGGAAATGTTCGACGGCAATTGCTCCGGCTGCATGCTGGTATAGCGCAGCGTATACGCTCCGGATGGAGGGACCGCGGCGCTGAGCGAATCAGCCTGGGCCATTGCGCAAGCGCTAGCTTCCGTGGAACGACTGCTCATGCGAGCCAGGCGCGGCATATGCGCTTGCGAGCGTAATTGTTCCACACTCTCGGCCACCAGCTCTTCCGCTTTCTGAAGGGAAACGGTGGCAATACTGTCGCCAAAATCCTGCGCCACGTAGATCTGTGCCCCCTTCCGGACCACGCCAATCCCAGCCACATTGAAATTTGGACTGAGCAGGTTGTCGCGGTGCGGCGGCGATGTCATCAGGGCATGATGCGCACCTTCGGCATCGGGAGCCAGGGCGACGTTTTCCCCTTCGCGATCGAGGTGAAGTGCTGAATTTGCAGAAATGCGTTCGCCGAGGGCCGGTTCTCCAGAAAACTGATGCGAGAGTTGCTCCTGGGCGGCCATCTTGATCGCATGGGCTCTAGCAGCACGGACCAGGCCATCATCCATTTTGAGCGGCGGCAGTCCTGCGCGCGCGCGATCCGCGTTGGCCATATCCAGCAACTGGTGCTCGGCATCGCTCTCGAATGCCGGGGCAGAATCAGGCGCGACCTGCTGCCACGAGCTTTGCGGAGCGGTATCCGGAGCTGCCCCCTTGGGCAAAGCTGCGCCAGGGGCTAAATGCAGGGAGATCGCGGTAATGAGGACCAGGAACATTGCGCTCGTGAGTAGCTGAAAACCCCGTCCAACGGGCGTTTCAGATGCCCATGCCTACATTCCAGATGCCCCCGGGAGAAACTGCTTTGCTTCAAAAAGAATAGTCTCTACAATCGGGCTGAGCACGATTACACCGGAGATATTACCGATTGGCCTCTCTCCCGCTGCTGCTTGGCCTGCTTCTTGCCGTCAATGTCGTCCTACTTCTGTGGCTGGTGGTGTACCAACGTTCCGGCGGCTCACAAGCCGCTGCGCTGAAAGGACTTGCTCAGCGTTCCGACGGGTTACAACAGGCCCTGACCCAGCAGTTTTCCGCGGCTACGGCGGACCTCGCTTCACGCCTTGAGCAAACTAAGGGCGACTTGCGCCAGGAGGTTTCGGACCGGCTAAATGGTGGGTTCGGCGAAATTCGTCGAGCGGTGGAAAACCAGATGGCCGCGGGACGCCGGGAACAAGCGGAAAGACTCGGTGAAACCCGGTCAGAACTGACCAATTCTCTGGCTTTGACCACCGAATCTCTGAAGTCTGAGTTCGCACGCCTCAATCAGCAGACCGGCGAAAGCCTGGAATCCATTCGCGAGCGAGTCGATGCCAAGCTGCTGGCGATCACCGAGCAAGTTCAGTCGAAGCTCGATCAAAATATTAAAGAAGGTTTTGCGCAGTTCGAAAAAGTACAACAGCACCTGCGGGCCGCCGAAGAGCAACTGCGCGAAGTGGGGGCACTCGGGCACTCGATCAACGATCTCAACAATCTGCTCAAGCTTCCACACCTTCGCGGACAGTTCGGTGAAGCGAGCCTGGAGCGCCTTCTCTCGGATTTCCTGCCCGCCCATATGTTCGAAATGCAGTGCTCGGTGAATGGGGGCGGGCGTGTGGATGCCATGATCAACTTCCCTGATCGCCGCCTGCCCATTGACGCCAAGTTCCCGCGCGAACAAGTGTTGGCATTCTTTGAAGAGAGCACGGAAGCGCAGTTGGAAATCGCGCGCGATGAATTCGTGCGGGTCATGAAAGCCGAGGCAAAGCGCATCAAGGTGTACATTCAACCGGAACATGGAACCACGGAAATCGCTCTGATGTATCTACCGAGTGAGACGCTATACATGGAAGCTGTACGCAACCGTGAACTGGCTGACTGGCTAAATGGGCAACATGTTTTCCCGGTTTCGCCGAATACGCTGCTAATGACTCTGCAAACAATCGCGCTCGTGCACAAGTGGTACGAGGTCGCAAGCCGGTTCGAGAAAAGCCGCCAGGAACTGGCCAAGGCGCAGAAATCGTTCGATCATTTCCAGAACCAGTTCGAGAACGTCGGAAAGAGCCTCGACAAAGCTCAGGAAGCGTTCGATAAAGCCACCACACACCTCAAGAATTATCGTGGGAAAGTGAGTGCCTTGAGCGGACAAGAACAACTCGAACTGGATTCCGCTGGCATCGATTCCCTCCCCCTCACCGACAAGGCCAGCGCCTAGCGGTCTGTTCGGCAAAGAGGGCCCTACTTTTTCGCCAGCTTTGCATTGGACGAGATCTCAATCGGAATCTCGAGCGAGCCAATGCGGTGGTTTGCATCGTCCATCACAGCCGTACGTATGTGGTATCGGCCCGGCTTGGTTAAACGCATCTCCTGACGCGTTGTAATCCCGTCGCGCAACACGCGCGCATACTGTTCAGGAGAGAACTGTAGTTCGACGGTATTAGAAATTTGGCTAACGGTATTCAGATATTTATCCCACGCCACCGTAAGCAGGTTCAGCCGTACTACCTTACGATTGTTCGGCTGGTCTGCAAAGGTCAAATCTTCCGGGCTGATTGTGCATTCGACGACGGTGTTGGGGTGCCTCGAGGCGGGCGATTGCAGACGCGCCTTCAGATGCAAGCGGTTCAGAACTGGCGCCGCGGGTCGAACCGCCGCGGCAAACTCGCTCCCGCCTTCGTTCGACTGTTTGATCGGAAACGCGAAATATCCTTTGCGATGTTCACCGCTGAAGCCTGAACGGCTAAATCGTATTTCGATGCGGTGATACTTAGAGTCAGTGCCGTTTGGAGGCACGTAAGCCAACGTATAGTACTCGGAACCGCTCTCAAAGCTTCGTTGCATCGCAAACTTCAGATCGTTGGTGTTGTAATACGCATGGCCACCAGTATCGGCCGCGATCTCATCCATCCCTAGGTGTCGTGCCTCAATTCCCTGTATTGCGCTGAGATTGTCTACAGCTTTGCCTTCCAGTGCGGCGTTTCCAAGGAACCCTGACGTTAAGCCACGAATATCGATTGGATATAGCGCAACCTGGGAAGATGACAACGTAGAGGACGTACCGCGCATGAGATCGCTGTACCTTTGCACCTCTGGAAACTTATTGCTATCGGCCATTAAACCGAAGAACACAGGGAAATATTCAGACAGCCAGATCACGTTCTTTCGGCCGCGAAAACCAGACATCGCCCCAGTCAATGTGTTCAGGCCTTGCAACGTCAGGCGCACACGATTCTGAGCTACGGCCGCCGAGGTGGCGCTCATGAATTGCTGCATGGCCTCGACCGATTCCCCGTTGTACGGCATTCTCGTTTTGGCAATTTCTTTTTGTTCTCGGAGTAGGTCCTCATCCGTCTGGAGCAAAGGAGACGTGTGAGGGACGAGTTTCTTGGCAGCGGCAACCAGTTCTTCGGAATTGTCGCTGAATCCTGCCAGCATTCGGAGCTTCGCGCCCAATTCGAACAGTGCGACATGATAACCAGAAGGGAGGGTCTTCAAAAACTCGATCATTTGCTTTCGGGCATATGGCTGGTCGCTTGGAGGAGTATTGAGCGTGTCAAACAGAATCACGTTTACCGAAGGGGGAGGTTCGGCCGTGTCATTGGTGAAGATGTCTGGCGGTCGGGCTTGCTTAACATAGCTCGCGGAAGACCGAGGAGCCTCATGCGCTTCAAAGAATGCAATCTTCTGCGGCTTACCGTCTTCGAGCAGAACGAAATCGGATGCGATTAGGCCTTTTACAGGCTCGCGGTGATGTCTAACAACGACATCCACCAAGACAAGTTGACTCTCGACATGAAGCGTGGTTGCGGCTGCGTCGGTAGTGGAAGCAAAAGCTTTAGGTTCCCTCTGTGCAGTTCCCTGTACACTGATACACAGAGTAAACAGGATAGCCACCAGAGCAGATAACCGCGATTCTCGCATTACGTCTCCTCAAGCCCAACAACTTAGGTTCAATACTACGCAGCAGTTTGTCCCTGTTCAATAGCGGCACGCTCCTGACTTATTTGTCATGTTATCTATTGGCCACAGGCTTTCGTGCAAATCGGCGATTACCGGAAGATACTGTGCGCTGCGTATGTCAGTTGCTATCCTGAATTTATCTCGCACGGGGTACGCAATGAATCGCCTGACATCTTCCATGCGCCGGTTGACTGGCGTTGTAGTTTTACTTTTCTTAGTTTCCATTTCGGTTTTCGCCCAGCGCAAAACGAACGAAGCGCCATCTGCCGAACCAATGAAACAACTCGCGAAGTACCCGACGAATGACTTGGGCGAAGTCTATATCCGGCTGCAAAAAGACGTGGTGCTTCCGACTCCTCGGCAGGAAAGGCGGTTGTTGACGTTACTACCCCAGTCGACCGTTTTTTACGCGGCTATTCCCAACTATGGTGATGCTGCTAAACAAGCTCTGAAGATTTTTCGCGAGGAGCGCGAATCGCGTCCGGCTTTACGCGAGTGGTGGCACAGCCCCGAGATGGCGAAGAAAGGTCCACAGTTTGAAATGGGCATCGAAGCCGCCAGCAACCTTGCGCAGTACATAGGCGACGAAATTGTGATCGCGGGATCGTTGAACCAATCGAAACCGCCCAATGTGGTATTGCTGGCCGAAATTCGGAAACCCGGACTGAAACCGGCACTGGACTTCGCAATTCAAGTCGCGTCCGCGGGTTCAAAGCCTGCGGTGCGAGTCCTCGACAAATCAGAGTTGTTGTCGGCGACTGAATCCACGCCGCGACAGCTCACCGTACTCGTGAGGCCGGATTTTGTCATTGCGGGTCCCGACCTGGAGACAGTGCGCAATTTCAGCCGTCATCTGGACACGGGAAAACACGAATTTGTGTCAACGGAGTTCGGAGAGCGGTTACAACAAAGTTATAAGGGCGGCGCCGCAGTCATTGCAGGCGCTGACCTGCAAACCATCCTGAGCCAAGCGCCGATTCCTCCGCAACAGAGCCAGATGCTCCAGCAGACCGGTTTCGCGGACATGAAGTATGCGGTGTGGAAACACCGTGGGCTTCCGGGGCAGCCCAGCAGCGAAGGCGAACTGAGTTTCACGCGTCCTCGGCGAGGTCTGGCCTCGTGGCTGGCGTCCCCTCGCGATCTGGGCAGCCTGGACTTTGCCTCGCCACAAGCGATTCTCGTCGCCAGCATCGGGCTGAAGAACCTGGGTAGCATTTTCGACGAGATCCAGGCTTTCGCTACGGCCGCGAACCCGAATGCCTTTGCGCAAATGGACCAGATGCAACAGGGGCTCGGGATAAATCTGAAGGATGATGTGCTCAGCCAACTCGGAGGAGAGATCACACTCGAAATAGACAGCCTTGAAAAAGAACAGCCGGCGTGGAGGGCGATTCTCCAGGTTAATGACGCCGCGCGCGTGCAGCAAACGTTCACAAAGTTGCTGGCGATGGCCCCAATGCGGGCGCAGGTGTCGCAAGAAGACGGAATCACCTATCACAGCCTGACGGTGCCTTCGCAAGCCAAGCCTATGCAAATCGGCTATGCGTTCGCGGACGGCTACTTGATTATTGGATCGAGTGACGCAAGTGTCCGCGATGCCGTCCGGATCCATCGTCAAGGTGGATCTTTGGCTAAGTCGCCCAACTTCCTGGCATCGCTGCCTCCGGGACATTCAACGCGAGCTTCCGCGCTGTATTACCAGGATGTGTTGAAACTCATGGGAATGCAGTTGTCACGCCTGTCACCTGAACTCGGCAATTCAATTTTCCAGGGCTTGGCGAGCAGTCCAGCCGTAACGGTGGCGTACGCGGATGAGACCACAATTCGCGGTGCAAGCATGAGCCAGGCGGTGGATCTCAGCACGATATTGGTCGCCGGGGCGGTGGCGCTCCCGAATCTGCTGCGCGCCAAGAACTCGGCCAACGAAGCATCTGCGGCCGCAAGTTTGCGGACGATGGTCACGGCGCAGGTTACGTATCAAGAAACTTATCCCGCGCGGGGATACGCAAAAGATCTGGCCTCGCTGGGAGTCGACCCAGCACAATCGAATGCGGTAACTCCGAAGCATGCGGGCCTTATTGACTTCAACTTCGCTAAGCCAAACTGCACAGCCGGAACATGGTGCGAAAAATCGGGCTATAAGTTTACGTTTTCCCCAGTGTGCCCGAAGCTTATGTGCCAGGAGTTTGTGGCCGTCGCCACGCCGGTAGCCGCCGCGGCAGGAACCAAGAACTTTTGCGCAACGTCAGACGGAGTTGTCCGTTTCAAAGTCGAGGCGCCGCTCACTGCACCGTTGCTTGCTTCACAGTGCCGGGCGTGGCAGCCGCTGGAGTGAATCGTCAGTGCAGCGTGGCAAGCATAGTTAACGGCGTGTTGCGCGTTTGCTTTTTGCGCCCGAACTGTTCCTTCTTGGCTTCGCCGCTTTCTTGCTTGGTTTAGCCGCTTTCTTACCCTGCGTCGGCTTCCTGGACTTCGGAACCCTCCCGATTCTCGGGTCGCCTGCAATGACGAGCTCACACGCACGCATGGCAGATTCTTCAAAGTCCGGAGCGTCGATTGGCAGGACCTGCCAGTTGCTGACCGGCTCGCCAAGCAACTCGATGGATCTCATGTTGGGGAAATCCTCGCGCAGGCTCTCGTGGTGCCCGTGAGCGGTTGCCAACCAGACACCGTTGTCACGCTCATAGCTGGGCTTCTGGCGGAGAATCAGAACAATTTTCTCGCCCACGTAAATCGCGGTGCAACCGAACATGGGACGCGTCCAGGGCGAGACTGGCTCGAGGGCCTCGAGAACAAACTCGTGGGGAACGGACTTGCGAGCTTTTACAAAAAACAGATCGCCATCGCTAAAATTGGCGCGAGCTGAGGCCGGTTCCCGTGTTTCAGTTCTCCGTGCCATCACTTCCTCTGGTCCATCCCAATTCCCAAACTTTACTCAAAATCTAACCGCAAAGGACGCAAAGAACGCAAGGACACCTGGTCGTACTCTGCGGTTAGCCGCTAATACTCATCATTTGAAGGGAGCCGCCGTCATTCGCCGGTAAATTCCCGACATTCGCCGAATTCGAGCGGCGTTGCCGACCCAATCTCGCTAACTTCTACTCATGACGGAGAGGAGAACGGCGATGGCAAGCAATCGGCAAAGCCCACTGTGGAACCAGGATGCAATCATGGCGGCGGGGCTGGCATTCGCGGGAATGGCAGTGCTCCAGAGTACACTGTTGCCGGACACTCGGTTGGGCGCGTGGCGTGCCGCGGCCATGGCATTCTTAGGCAACTTCGTCAATTGGCATGTAGTTGAGTGGTGGTGGCCGGCCATGCTGATCGTAGCCGGCGTGGTGGTGTGGTGGCGCAGCGCAAGGCAGAACCGCCGTAGGCAAGTGGTGGAATCTGAGGTACCCACGGGAGGCGCACGATGAGCTGCAGAGACAACATGATCGGCCCGGATCGAGGCCCAGTTGTCGGCGGCGTAGTGCTGATCGTCGTCGGCACGGTGCTTCTGCTGGAGAAGCTCGGATACCTGCCGCGCGACTTCGCGATTCATTTCTGGCCGTTGATTTTCATCGTCATCGGGATCGTAAAAATCGTCTATGCCGGAGGGCGCGCCATTGGAGCGGCTCTGATCGGAGTGGGCGTCCTGCTGCAACTGCAGCAGATGGGTATTCTCCGGGTCGAATTATGGCAGTTGTGGCCTGCGTTCCTGATTATCGTGGGCATCGTCATGTTATTTCAGGTACTGATGCGCCCGAACACGCCTCAAGTTTCCAACTCGCCTGACGTGCCTGAGACTGACAGTCCAGAATTTGATTCGGCTTACATTTTCGGAGGCGCGGAGCGCCACATCAACACCAAGAACTTCAAAAGCGGCCGGCTGTTCGCGATGTTTGGAGGCTACAAAATTGATTTCCGCCATGCCGACATTCAAGGTGACACTGCCGTGCTTGAGGCGAACGCGTTTTTCGGTGGCGGCGAAATTATCGTTCCCGAGCATTGGTTCGTTGCGATGCACGGCGTAGGCATTTTTGGCGGGTATACCGACAAGTCGCGGCACTTCCAACCCGACCCGACCAAGCCAACGAAAACTCTTGTCGTGAAAGGTATGGCCATGTTCGGCGGAGTCGAGGTGAAGAACTAGGCTCATGCATCCGATTCTGAGCAATTTCCGCCGGCTGTTGCTGTACTTGTCGGCTTGGGGCCCAGTCTCGGCGATCCTGGTTTACTTGTTCGCCACGATCGGCGGGCTGAGTTGGGGTCGGGCGGCAGCGTTGGCGGTCCCTTTATGCCTGTACTATGCGATTGTTTGTTTATCCGCCTGGTATTCCTGCCGGAATAGTCCTGCGGCGAATTCCGCGGCGTGGCTGAAGCACCTCGCAGCGGCACTCATCACGAGTATTGTCTGGGTTGCGGTCGCCAAGGGTCTTGCGATTGCACTATCCAGCTTTTTTCAGACCTTCGCGGGACTTGACCATCAAGTGAGCCGAGTGAATCCCTTGTTGCTCGGCAGCGGAGTGTTCCTTTACCTGCTGGTCGTCGCATTGTTTTACATCCTGCTCTCGAACGAAGCCGCACACGAAGCGGCCAGACGGGAAATAGAAGCACAGTCGCTGGCGCGCGAGTCCGAACTGAAGGCTCTCAAGACGCAGGTCAACCCGCACTTCATTTTTAATTGCTTGAATTCAATCAGCGCACTGACGTCCAGTGATCCGGCGACTGCGCGCGAGATGTGCATCCGTCTGGCAGAATTTTTGCGCAAGACGCTTGGTTTAGGCGAGAGGTCTCAAATCACGCTCCAGGAAGAAATGGATCTGATCCATGCCTATTTGTCGGTAGAGAAGATGCGATTCGGCGCGAGGTTGAAGCTGGAGGAGAGCATCGAGCCGGGGACACTGCTGTACTCGGTGCCTCCTCTGCTGCTTCAACCGTTGGTCGAGAATGCGATCCGGCACGGGATTGCAACGCTCACCGAGGGCGGGTGGATCCGACTGGAGATCAATAACGGCACGCCTGGACTGCTCGCGATCAAAGTGGAAAACAATTTCGATCCGGAAGCGCCTCGGCGGAGCGGCGCGAATATTGGATTAAAGAACGTACGCCAGCGCGTAGACGCGATGTACGCCAGTCGCGCGAAGTTCGACGTGACCGCAGGAGAAGGGCGCTTTCAAGTATCGATGCAACTCCCGGCACAGACTGCATGAAAGAGAACGCAACAATTCGCGCCATCATCGTGGATGACGAGGATCTCGCGCGTCAGGTGATCCGCGAGATGCTGAAAACGCATCCCGAAATCGAAATTGTGGGCGAGTGTGCCAACGGCTTCGATGCCGTGAAGTCCGTGGCCGAGCTCAAGCCGGATCTCATGTTTCTCGATGTGCAGATGCCGAAGCTAGATGGATTCGAGGTGCTGGAGTTGATTGGTTCTGAAGTAGCCGTGATTTTTGCCACCGCCTACGACGAGCATGCGATCCGCGCGTTTGAAGTCCACGCCGTTGATTATCTGCTGAAGCCGTTTCGGGCAGAAAGGTTGAACGACGCTCTGCTGCGAGCGAAGGAACGGATCGGGAAGAAGCCCGCTGCTGGGCCGGATCAACTGGCTGCGGCGGCCCGCTCGGCCGAGTTCGCCGAACGAATCGTGGTGAAAGACGGAACCCGCGTGCACATCTTCCCTGCCGCGAAACTCGACTATGCCGAGGCACAGGACGATTACGTCGCGTTGGCCAGCCAAGGCAAGAAGTACCTAAAGCAGCAGACGATTTCGAGTTTGGAAGCGTCACTCGATCCGAAGAATTTTGTGCGGGTACATCGCTCGTATCTGGTGAACTTGGAGCGCGTATCGAGGCTGGAACCTTACGGAAAAGATTCGCACATTGCGATTCTGAGCGACGGCAGCCGGCTGCCCGTGAGTCGTTCGGGTTTGACGCGATTGAAAGAGTTCCTAGGAGAGAAGGCGTAGCTTTGAGTACAGGCGCCTTAACATCTATCTCTCACCATTAACTAATGTCATTCCGAGCAGCGCCAGCGACGAGGAACCTGCTTGCAGGAGATACCGCTGCTGTCGGGAAAAAGCAGGTTCCTCGTCGTTCCGCATGGCTCCGCTCCTCGGAATGACATCTCTGTAAGAAGAGCATTATTTGGAAACTTTGGCGTCTGCGTGTGCAGCGCTGCGTTTCTGCTTGGCCCACTGCTCCTTAACGATCTGGCGAGAGCGGCCAAGCGCGAGGGAATCTTCGGGTACGTCCTGGGTGATGCACGAAGCCGCAGCCACGTAGGCCCCCTTCCCTAGTTTCACCGGCGCGACCAGCGTTGAGTCGCTTCCGACAAAAACGCCATCTTCGATCACCGTGGTGTGCTTATGCACGCCGTCGTAGTTGCAGGTGATGGTACCTGCGCCGATATTCACGCCTGCGCCGATTTCGGCGTCGCCCAGATAAGTAAGATGGTTGGCTTTGGAGCCTCGCCCCAACTTCGCTTTCTTGGTTTCGACAAAATTTCCCACGTGAGCACCTTCGCCAATTTCGCTTCCCGGCCGCAGGTGCGAGTACGGCCCGAGCAACGCGCCAGCGGCTACTTTAGCGTTCTCCATCACACATCCAGGCCGTACAAGCACACCATCGCCAATCTCTGAGTTTGCGATCACGGAATAAGAGCGGATGCGGCAGCCGCCACCTATCTTGGTACGCCCCAGCAACTGGACAAACGGCTCGATGACGGTGTCCGGCCCGGCCTCCACCTCGGCATCAATCACGCAGGTGTCGGGATAAAAAATGGTCACGCCGGCAGCCATCAAGGCCGAAGCTTTCTCGCGGCGGAAGGTTCGATCAAGGTCGACCAGTTCAGCGCGCGTGTTGCTGCCCAGGATCTCCGATGGATTCTCCGTCGGAATCACGGCCACTCGCTGTCTTGCTTTCCGCAGAACCTCAGCCATATCCGTGAGGTAGTACTCGCCATGCGCATTCGCGGTGGTGAGACGCTCGATGTTGTCGAACAGCCCTTTCACCGAAAACGCGTAGAACCCCGAATTGATCTCCTGAATCTTCTTTTGTGCAGGCTTGCATGACTTTTCTTCAACGATTGCCTGAACCTCGTCGGACTTCCCTTTGCGAATCACGCGGCCATAGCCGGTAGGGTCGCTGAGTTTCGCACTCAGGATTGTCATCGCGGCTTTCTTCTGCAGGTGGAACTCAAGCAAGCGTTTGATAGTCTCTGACTTGATCAGCGGCGCGTCGCCGGAAAGGACGATCACGTGGTCGTAAGCGGAGAGACTTGGCGCTGCGCACATCAGAGCGTGCCCGGTCCCCCGTTGCGGTTCCTGGCGGACGAAGTTGACTCCGGTTGTCCGGACCGCATCGCGCACACGATCCGCCTCATGCCCGATGATCACGAATACGTGCTCCGGAGCGACAACTTGGGCGGCGGCCGCGATGACGTGTGCCAGCAGCGGCTTCCCGCCAACTTCATGGAGGACCTTCGGATGTTTGGATTTGAGCCGCGTTCCCTTACCGGCCGCCATGATGGCGATCGCGATGGATGTGGGCACAGATTCAGCCGCGCCGCGCGCTATGCGCGACCCGGATTTCACTTTCTTGGTTGCCATTGGCTTTCAATATTAATGCGCGGAGCGCATGGCCTGTGCACTTCGGATTCCCAATTCAGTACGAGATATCCACAACCCCGGAGGCGGTCTAAGTTCCTGATTGGAAAAGTACTTTTTCGGTGCGCGTGATCACATCGAACATAGGTTATCAACAGATAATATTTGTGCAATCTTTTTCCTACTCTGCTAGCATCCCGAGCTAAGCAGAGGTAAGTATCTGCTGGATACTTAAGGTACTTACCTTTTTGAAGGCAGTTGCGGACTGGTATGACAACTGCAACTAAAGTTGTATCCTCCCCTTCCCAATGATTTGGGTATTGGTGTCCGTAGGAGATTGCAGTGAGGCATTCGCGAAGTCGGGGCAGAAGGCAGCGGAGTCGGCGCAAAGTTGGCGGCATCCTCATACGCAGCGTCGCCTTTCTCGCAATTGTTGTGGGTTGCGTTCTAGCCTTCCGGTGGTTCGATGAGCCACGCCAATCGATGGTCGGAAATAATGTCATCATCAAGTCTTCGACGGCTATGCCGTCGCTTTTCGGGGTGCCACAAGTGCAGACCCGGAATCGGCGCACCGTATATCCATACTCGGTGGTTCCGGGCGGCGTGCTCTCGGGTGCGGAACTGCGCGAGGTCGCGGACCAGGATCCGGTAGTCTCGCAGCACTATTCGGGTTTCGACTATCAGCGCGCGCGGATTGTCGAAGTCAGCCAACCGAAGCTCGTGTATCTCTCCTATCGACGCGGTGACAAGATCTTCTGGACGCACAAGCAGGCCAGCCTGCATGTCGGAGAAAAACTACTCACCGATGGCCACATGAGCGTCCGCACACGATGCGGCAACCAGGTTTCGGTGCTGCCGCAGGCGAATACGTCGCCACAAGAGCCGACGATCGCTGAACTGGACCGTCCGGATGCGATGGCAAGCGGCATGTATCGGGCAGGGCCCTCCGATTTCGATTCCCGACTCTTCGATTTGGACCCCGGTCTTCCACTTGGACCAGCAAGTTCCGCCCCCGGAAATCTGTTCGCGGGCGGACCACCTCCGGGCGGATTTATGCCAATGCCAATCGGCGGCGGCCCAATCCTTCCAACCGGGCACACATGCCCACCCGGAGACACGAGCGTGGAGTGCCACAAACCGCCTCCGCCGCCACCGCCTCCGCCGCCACCGCCTCCGCCGCCAGCAGTTCCGGAGCCCGGCACGATTGTGCTGGTCGCGTCCGGCGCAGCGGCTGTGCTCGCGCGGAACTGGCGCAAGCGCCGCAACGGAAGCTTGGAATCGGAACGGAATTAATTTCGGCACAGGAACCCTCGACGCTAGTTTGCGTGTTGGTACTAGAACTAAAGTGCAATCGAAGCAGTGGAATCCGCTGCTAGAATTCGCACAGTGAAGTTCTCCCTCTTGAGCTTGGTTGCGCTGGCATTGCTTGTGCCAATTACGGCACAGGCCGGGGAACCATCTCGTCTCGCGAGCGTGAACAAAGTCTCAGTCGTCGCGGAAAATCCTTTTCAACTTCGCATCGAAACCAGCGGCCAGATTGCACCTCAAGCGCAGATGATCGAGGGACCAGACCGCCTCGTCATTGATCTTCCCGACACACAACCTGGGACCGGACTTCATCGCTTCAATGTGGACCGTGGTGCAGTGCGCAGCGTGCGCACTAGCCTCTACTCAAGGCAGCCATCCGTAACGCGAGTGGTTGTCGACCTCAGCTTGCCGCAGTGGTATCGCATTGTGCCTGACAGTTCGGGCGTGCTGGTAACGATTGGTGGCGGCGCCGGAGCTCCGACAGATTCGGGAACGACGGTCGGATGGGTTTCCACGAAATCTCCTGCGCATCATATGAGCTCGGCGAAAACCACTGCCCCGCAGGCAATCGCCGGTACTCGACGTTCAGCGCCCGTAAATGGCGTTAGTGTGGAGTTTGCGAACGGCATGCTCTCAATCCATGCCAACAACGCGTCGCTCTCGGAAGTGCTATTCCAGATCCAAAAGAAGACCGGAGCCGAAATTGCGATTCCAGCAGGAACCGAGCAGGAGCGGGTTGCGGCAGATTTTGGACCCGGAACTCCGAGTGAGGTCTTGTCCCAGTTGCTCAACGGATCCGGACTGAATTTTGTGGTTGTGGGTTCTGAATCTGATCCCAATGCGTTGCGAAGCGTACTTCTCAGTCCGAAAGGGCCAGACATCCCAACGCCGGCGCAGTCATACTCGCCGCCCGTCGCACAGAATGTGGAAATGGAAGCTCCGGACTCAGTCGCGGTTCCCGGCCCTGAAATTCAACAGCAACAGCAAACCGCACCCGAGATCACAGCACCCCCGTCCCAGCAGGACCCGCCTCCGGGAACGTAGTAGCTACTTGCTAGTGACCAGTCGCGTCGTGAGCGCCAAATCCGTTAGACAACAGAGGACTCTCAGCTAGAACGGCCCTCGCCAATGCCAACCGACATAAAGCAGAACTCCAACTGCGGCCGCGACCCCGAATGGCACCTTGATGGCTTCCGGGTTATCGATGGTGAGATCGTTTGCGGGGAGGTGAAGGCGGAAGAAAGCCGCGATCAGTCGCCCCATGTTGCGAACAGTGCGCCACATTCGCTTTTTGGCAACGATGAGCACAATTGCCATGAGGGCGTTGACAAGGAGCGTATAAAAAATTACCACCAGGAGCGACTTCGGGCCGAAAAACGCGCCTAGCGCCCCGACCAATTTCCAGTCGCCCCCGCCTAAGCTTCGCAACAAGACAAATGGAAGGAGCAAGCCCAAGCCTAAGGCAAGGCCTTCGAGAGAAAGTTTTGCCTCCGGCCACCTTCCAGCGATCGCATGCAGCACCACTGCGATCGGCGCAGCGGGATACGTCAGCCAATTGGGAATGCGTCGCCAGCGCAGGTCGGTGAACCCCGCGGCCAGCGCGAAGGCCGCAGAAAGCATCCATATCGCCTCGTGCATGGGAGTGCTGAGATTGTACCGTGACCTCGGGCTCTAGGCTTTACGGTGAGGCGTTGCCGTTCCATTCGGTACCACGAACAATATTGCTGCTCGTGCCAACAGAGCCAACAAATGCACGTTAGCAACTCGGGTTATCGGCACCCGTTCGTAAAGCAAAGGTTCTGGCTGAAAAACGGCAGCACATGGTTCTGGAATCGGTCGGCGACCGCGCTGGTGTGAGTGCCTTTGTAGATCTCAAAGCCATGCTTGATTCCGTACAGATCAAGAATGTCGTGAAGTTTACCGGTATCAACCTTCAGGCCGTCCTGATCGCCAACATCGATCGAGATCGCGCGATACTTGCGTAACTGATCGATGTATTGATCAATGAAGGCCAGCGGCGCATTGGCGGTGAATTTAGCCACTACGTCCGGCTGAGGTTGTCCGTCTTTCATCGGCAGGTCCAGATAAAGCGGCGGATTCTTTGGATCCGGCGCCCATGCCGCAGCGCTGGCGAGTTGAGCACGGGCAAAAAACGGCAGCTTGGCCGAATCTTCAGGGGTCTTCACAGCTTCCAGGGCTTTTTCGACTTCCGGGTTGGGCGTCGAGAAAAAGCGTGGCGACAAGCAGCACGGGCTCATGATGTACAGGCTGCCGAACACATCTGCGTGCTTCATTCCAATGCGGGTCGCACCGTAACCGCCCATGGAGTGGCCGACCAGGCCGCGGCTGGCGCGATCAGGAAGGGTGCGGTAGTGGGCGTCAATGTAGGCAACAACATCGTGCGCAATGAAATTCTCGAAGTCACCAGTTGTCACCGAGCTCGAGTACATCGAGCCGTTGTGAAGCGTCTTCGAATCGGGCAGCACGACGATCATCTCTTTCGCGCCTTTCGCGAAAGCACCCTCGATGGTTTGTGGCACGTGGATCTCGTGCGTCCATTGTTCCGCGCCGATCGAATAACCGTGCAGCGCGTAAACAACCGGATAACGGCGCGACTTCTCTTTCGCATAACTGGGGGGCAAAAAGACGAAAACGTCGCGCTCCACGGCATCCTTCTCCAAATTGCCTTCCAAGTACGACCCGTGAATTTTGATGTGCTCGACTGCCACCGGCTTGGCGCCAGGTACGACAGCAGGAACTTCGGTTTGCACTTGGGCGCGCAGTTGAGATCCCAAAGCAAGCCCCAGCGCGATCGCAAAAACCAGAAAGACTTTTGTGTTAATCACCGACACTCTTTCCACAGAGTTTTTAACTACGACTGAATCTGTCATCAGCGGGTTTTCAATTGCCAGCGCAGCAAGGCTAGTTGATCGGAGCGTTAGAGGCAACCACGGCGGCTGACGCACGAGCCGCACGTTCTGCTTTTTGTGCAATCAATTCCAGACCATGACTACGAGCTTCCGCTGCCAGAGCACTGAGTAGAGACCGGCCTTGTACGGGTTCACGCTCGATTTCGACTTCACCCAGCGCCAATCGAGCTTCGCATTCGAGTTCGTAGTAACCCAATTTCTTGGCGCTGCCTATTGTCGAGCTCAGTGCGCTTTGTGCAGATTGAATTCTCAAGTGGTCAGGAGTCTTTTCAGAAGCTCCCATCTCCACCCGCGCCAACTGGATTGCAGCAGGAAATCGCAAAGCCGGGTCGGAACTAGTGTGGCTGAGCACAGTGGCGTGCTGCGCGGCGGCGCGAGCCTCGTCCAATTTGCCCAAAGCCTGTAGGGCACGGCTCAAGACGGTGTACGCGCCGGCAGAGGAGGGATCGCTTTTCTCCTGTTCGAATTCGGCGATTGCTGGGCGAATCAACGACTCGGCCTGCTCAGGGTGTCCCTCTTCGATCGCGAGTTCCGCCAGTTCGGCGCGACTCTCCTCTGCCAGGCCCTTCTCTCCCAATTTTTGATTCAATTCGAGCGCCGATTGATATTGTTGATGGGCCTCGCTCAACTTTGCTTCCGCCATGAGCACGGCCCCTAACTCAATCATCGCTTCGCTCAGATACCCATAGCCGCCCTGATTAGCACGGATCGCATCAAGACCTTGTTGCGCGAGTCGATGTGCATCCGGGACTCGCCCTTGTGCGAGGTTTAAGTCGGCCAACCGGAATAAAAGGTACCCAGCATTGCCACGATCGAGCGATGCTTCAATATCGACCGCTTGCCGGTAAAGCTTTTCAGCCCCGGAGAGATTGCCGCGTAAAAAGAGTATGTCGGCAATATTGCCGAGCGCAGCGGCGGTGTCGCTCTTGTCGCCTGCTTGCTCGAAATGAGTCTTGGCCTGGCGGTACAATTCTTCGGCGCGGTCGAGCTTGCCCTGATTGGCGTAATTAATCGCCATGTTGTTGAGGACTGCGCCGGTCTTGTAGTGCTCGCCTAATTCTTGCAAAATCTTCAGCGCTCGCTCGTAGGTAGCAATGGCTGCATCAAGATGGCCGCGGCTTCCTTCATAGTCTGCAAGCAGGCGAACGGCATCCGCCGCTCCCAGGCGATTTCCAGCAGACATATATATGCTGTTGGCGTCTTCACACGCCGGGGGCCCGTCCGCGGGATGGTCGCCATAAATCAAATTCATGCACTCCTCTTTGCGGGCTTGCGCATAAATAAGTTTCTTTCCCTGCGTGTTGGCTTTGCGGATCGCGCTTCGGATCAGAACCAGCCGTGCGGGATCGTTGGTCGGCCCTGCGCGCGCGTCCAGCAGATCGATGCGCGGATCGTCAGAAGCCGGCGAGGGGAGACGCCGCAGTTGGGCAAGGGTTTGCGACGTCTGATCGGCATGTCCGGCGGCGTTCTCGGCTGCCGCAAGTTGCAGTCCGTATTCGACGTTGTCCGGAAACAACGCGAACATGGCGCGATAGCTGGACGCAGCCTTGTCATGGTTCGAGAGGCTCGAATAATAGTCACCCTCAACCTGCATCCGGTCGATTTGCGGCAAGTTGACGGAAAGGTCCAACGCCCTTTTTGCTTCCTCTTTGCGCTTCTGTTCGTACCCGAGTTGGCTCCAGGCGCGCGAAAGCATTGCGTGGCTTAGCGCGAACTTTGGATCAGCATTGCACGCTTGCTGCAGAAGGTCCTTCGCGGCCAAGGCGTCGAATTCGCGCAGTTTGACAAGTCCGAGTGAGTAGAGCCGGGCGGCTTCATGGTCTGACGGCAATGACGCCATGACATTCGCCTGATCTGGCTCGTCGAGTTGCGGAATGCCGAGCCGACTCCTCAGTTTCGATCCAATCATCGAAACCAGGCGAAATAGATTTTCGCGATCACCGGTTGCTGCGCTTTCCATCAGAATTTCGCCGGTCTTGGAATCTTGAAGACGAACGTCGAGCCGCAGTTGGCTTTGTTCCGATTTTCCAGTTGCAGTGTAAGAGCCCAAAACAAGCACATCGCTGTTCAGCGCCGTTCCTATGCGGGCGGTGGTCTGCGGATCGAGCGAGCCGGACTGAACCCACGGAGAGGAAACCCAAAGGTTGGCAACTTGTTCGCCAGGAACGAGGCGCAGCTTTCCTCCACCCGCCAGTTCCGTGTTCAACATCTCGGAAAATGCCGTGCCTAACCAGGCATCACTGGCTCGTCCCGAGACGTTTTGGAACCCCAAGACCGCTATCGATTTCCTCAGGGGAACTTCTGCGTTCGCTTGTAGCGGCAATCCAATGGTTTGTTTTCGATGTAACGTAATCCATGAAATTCCGGTTAAGACGAGGAGAATCACGCTTGCCAGGGCAAATTTGGGAATCAAAGGCCAGCGGGTGCTTTTCTCAATCTTCGTCGGGATCGGTTCAACAACCGGCTGCGGAATCGTATCTGCGGCTGGATCTGGGATCGCGACAGAGGCACGCGTTGGCTCTTCCGCTGATACCGGAGCAATGAAACGGTATCCACGCCGTGGAACCGTCTCTATGAAGCGCGGATTCTCGGAGTCGTCATCAATGGTGGCGCGGAGTTTTTTCAGGACAACATTCAGGCTGCCGTCGAAATCCACATAGGTGTCTTCCGGCCAAAGGGCCCGACGCAGTGTTTCGCGACTGACAATCTCGCCGGGGTTCTCCAACAGCAATATGAGAGTGCGGAAGGGTTGGTCCTGGATTTTGACGCGCACACCTTTGCGGGTGAGCGTGTGGCGCGCCACATCCGCTTCAAAGACACCAAACCGAAAAATTCGCTCGGAAGAAGCTGCCGAGTCCATATCCCCACGACCGAAGAGGCTGGAATCATAGCACGTCCGCTTCCCGCGAGTCAGTAGTTCTGCTAAGTATCACAAGATAAAACTCTTGGCTGTTCAGGCCCGAGTTAAGAATTAGTTCCTTTGACCTTCTGCTATCGCTTACGGCATTCTGCGGCCGTCGCATTTGTTCCGGACTGGAACCGACCTTCGGGGGAGGGGCGGTTCCAGCCGTGGACATGCACACGACTGCGAGGATCGTCCAATGAAGCAGTCCAACTGGTCAACCGCTACCCGGGTGATTTTGTTGACGGTGTTGATCTTGATTGTGTGCACCGTGTGGATGGCTATGCGGCACTGACTTGAATCGGCACTGAAAAAGGGAGACTGATGTAACGTTCAGTTCCAGGTTCTCACAATGAGATTTTGAATTTATTACAGGAGCAAATCTATGGCACATTGCACAAAATGCGGCGCAAGTTTAACCGAACGAAGCGCCTTCTGCGGGTCGTGCGGAGCGGCAAACGGCGCCCCAGCGGTTGCAACCACGTCTGCGTCGGGTGCAGCCGTTGCGGCCGCTCCGGTTGCCGCCGGCACAGGCCCGACTATGAACCTGGTGGCCGCACTCTCTTACGCTCTAGGGGCGATCACTGGAGTTATTTTCCTCGTGCTCGATCCCTACAAAACAGATCCTTTCGTTCGATTTCACGCGATGCAGTCGGTGCTCTTCAGTGTCGCGTGCATCATCATCTCCATAGCCTGGAGCATCGTTGTCGGGATTCTGGTGAGCATCGCAGGATTTTGGGTATTGACGATTGACGTTCCACTGCGGCTGTTATTCGGACTCGGCATCTTCGGGCTCTGGCTCTATGTGATGTTGCAAGCGTACAGCCAGCGCGAGTTCCGCATTCCGTTCATTGGGAACTTTGCCGCGAAACACGCGCATTGATCCCACAAAACTTGAATTCCAGGCACGTTTAGCAAATTCACCACAATTCTCTAAGGAGGACGTAATGCGAAAGGCCGTCTATCTACTGTGTTGTTTAGGAATTTATGCTGCTCTTCTTTTCGGTGCGACTGGGCAGCCACTGAACGTCAAAGCGGGCGTGTGGCAGGTGGAATACAACATCAAGTACAGCGGCCTCTCTCCGCAACTTCAGGCCATGATGGACCATATGACACCGCAGCAGAAGGCCGCGATGGGGATCGCCGCTCCGAAAACTTACAAGATGTGCGTCAAGGAAAAAGACCTGAATAAGTCCTGGACGGAGGGAGACGACAATTGCCGCTGGAAAATAGTGAAGTCCACAAGCAGTGACCTCGAGATCCATGGGACTGCTTGCAGGGCTGGAGACGGCGAAATGGATGTCAAGATTCACGCGCTTGATTCCGAGCATGTACGTGCCACCCTCCACGGAACTGGAAACGAACAAGGGAGCAATGTCACGATCAATGGTGATTACACCGGCAAGTGGATGGGTGCGGCCTGCCCCGCGGACCTGAAGTAGTAGAGCGTGACTCGAGCGGCCGGGCAATTCGCGATGGCGACATAAAGCAATAGCGCGAGAGGAGCGATTACATGTCGAACTTCTGTATATCTTGCGGAGCTCCGATAACAGGTCGTTTCTGTACGAAATGCGGCGCGTCGAGTCAACAAGGGTCCGCCCCGACACCGGTGTCGGCAGCAGCACCAGGGCCACCCAAAAGCTCAGGCTCAAAAGTTTTGCTCATCGTTTTGGGTGGCCTGCTGTTGGTGGGCGGCATGGGGGTCGGAACCATCGCATACCTCGCCTATCGCGCCAAACAGAAAATCACGGAACTGAAGCAAGAGTACGGAATTGAGAATTCCGGAACGACTGGTGCGAGTTCGAGGGCTCGCGCGTTTCCTCCGTCCCAAGGCAGCGGGTGCAAGATGCTCGAGGGCCAGGAGGCGGCACAGATACTGGGAGTTGCCGTGGCCCGCGCGGAGTTCGACCCCAACGGCCCGAACAGCAGCTCTCTGTGCAAGTATTGGGTGAATGCCTCTGAGCGACAACGGTTGCTTCGGGAAGAGATGGCTTCGAGTCTCATGGGCATGGATAAGGCTGATACCAAGAACGGCGAAGCCAACGTTGAGACACTCATTGGCGGAGCAGCAGGCGTGTTGAACGAAGTCAACAGTGCCAACAAGGATAGTGATTTCGCGTTCAGTCTGCAGGTCTGGCAAAAGAATGGCAAAGAGCAATGGCAGAAAGTCGAATTGGCGCAAACCCGCGTCAACAATGTCGTGGGCGGGAACATGGCCATGCAGCCGGTCGATGGTATCGGTGATCACGCCATCGAGTTGCCGGCAGGCCACTCCATCATGGTGTTGAAGGGTGACACCTTCTTCCTGCTCGGTTTCCAACAATTCGTTCCAGGGCGAGAAAAGACTGCGGCCCTGGCGCGCATCGTCGCGGGACGGACATAACATTTGAATGGATCTGAAAGACTGCCGGGGACGATGGGACTCGAACCGTCGGCCTCTGCCATGACAGTTCTCTACCGGCAAAACACCGGGAGACAGAGAGTGAGATTGAAGAACACAGATCGCCAGCGTTCATGCGGGTTTGAGCGTAGTTCCCTGCCCTGCTGATGATGTCCAGTGACATCGAATGATCCCACACGATCTGGGCAGGGATCACGCCGGTTACGACACAAGTCAACGACACAAGTTTCTCGACTGGGCAATGGCTCGAAGGCCTCCGATTGGGGCGAGCAGCCCAGCCCCACCTCACATACGTGCTTGCCCGCGTTCAGAAAAATTTTAGAAAATTTCGCGCAAGTTACGGTACGATCTCACGATCTGAAGACAGCATGCTTGCACGCACGACACGAACCGTCGCTCTCATCTGCATGGCTGTAGTCGTCACCACGGCGGCCACTGGTGCGCAGTCGGTTTGGGACCAACTCGCCGAATATGTCGGGCTGCGCGGCAAGCCCAAACCAGCCTCGGCAAACGTGCTCTCCGAGCATGAGATTGCGGCACTGGACAACATGACGCCGCAGAATCAGGCAATCCTGCTCCTCGAACGCTCCATCAATCACTATCGGGGCGCAAACGATCAAATCGCTAAACGAGTGAATGGTTGGCAAGGCAAAGTCAGCATTAGCAACCAACTGGGCGATCTTTTTACGACGGCCTTATACTCCGATGACTTGCGGGTAAGGGCAGCCGCCATAGAAATCGAAATTGCCAGCTATGGGCTGCCGAAGACTTCCGCTTCGATTGATGCCTTGGAGAACACCGCTCGGTTCGGACAGCCGGGACCCCGTTCCATGGCACTGTGGAAGATTGGGCTGCTTGGGAATAGGGGCGTCGAGCCACACCGGGCCTTCGAAATCATCTCTGCGGCTGTACATGATGGCGACGCAACGGTTCGATCGTGGGCAGTCGAAGGACTGGCCTATCTAGGCACAGATGAGACCATCGCTCCATTGCTGGGGGTATTCCACGACGAACCCTCTCCGACGATTCGTGAGGACGCTGCCTGCGGCTTGGCTCAATCAGGAATGCTGAGTGAGAAGCAGAGGCGGACGGAAGTGCCCAAGTTGCTCGACTTTGCCGAAGACGCGACCCTGGACCCACAAACTCGCGAGTGGGTATTCCAAGCTCTGCGGGACATTACAGGGTGGACTCTGCCCCACGATGCCGCTGTCTGGAGGAACTGGTATAACCAACATCCCAACGGCGGCTGGCAACCAATCACACACGACGAGCAATAAGCTACCTGACCCCAAGAAATGATGAAGAGGGGAAAAAAGCCAGAACGCAACGAGGGGTGTTCCAAGAGGACGTAGAACAAAAAACCCGCTGAGAGGCTCAGCGGGTCTTGTCAAATCGTTTGTGTCGGAAGTTCCATCTCTCGCCGTCCTGACGGCGGCAGCGTCAACTACCGACAACGGAACTTGATCCTATGCGAACGCAATCATACCGGGAATCAGGTATTTACTGTATGCGAGCTGCCAGATCTCAGTTCCGAACCCATTAACCCCGACCCCGTCAACCCCCACTGACCCCATTCACCCCTCCCGCCTGCGCTCGGCACAACGTCTGCACCGCCTTGGCCCTCCTCAGAGCGGCCCGATTTCTTGGAGGGCCAAACGTCTCCCCGCATTCGGGACACCCTCGATGCGCTGGCTGGAAGTGCCCGGCAGAGCAGTTAAGACCCAAAAACGACACAAACTCCGATGTGTCGGCAGTTCCAGCTCCTCTCGGGTAGCAATCCCTCGTCTTTGCGAATGATAGTGCGCGCGAACTTGGAACGCAGTGAAGAACCGCTCGGAAATGAACATCCTACCGAACGTCTCTGAATGTTCGATACGGTACATTGCTGATGGCCAGAGCGTCATCTGCACGGAGAATTTCAAAATGTGAGCTGAATCAACAAATCGAAATCTTGTTCGCGTTTGGAAGGACGTAGTGTGGAAAGACTGCGCTGCGTGCGAGGCCGCAATGCTAATTGGATCAGAGCTTTGAGAGAGCGGAAGCTACTGTATTGCACAAGGCGTCAGGTCCCTCCACCTTGCTGAGGAATACGTCTGCCACGCTCGCGTCCGGAGGCATTTCATTCACGCCCGAAATCAGTACGATTCTGGTTTTGGGAGCTATGACTCTTATCTGCTTTGCCAGCTGCGTCCCCGTCATGCCCGGCATAAGCTGATCCGAAAGTAGCAGATCGATCGGACGAGATTCCGCCATTTCGAGAGCCTGCTTGCCAGAGCTCGCGGTTATGACCTCGTATCCCGCCTTTTGAAGGACGAGTTTCCGCAGGACAAGCGCGTTCGGCTCGTCATCGACGCAGAGTATCACCGGTATCCCATCGCTCATAGGTGCTTTGCGTCATCATGCCACAAGCACCTGAGCTGCTTCCTTGGATTCTGCCGAAACGGCAGTCGGAATGAACACACTAAAGCATGTGGCACAGCGCTCTCCCCTACGCATGCTGCGGAACCGAATCGTTCCGCCGTATTTCTGGATAATACCTTTGCTGATCCAGAGCCCAAGGCCCGTTCCCTTGGCATCCTTGGTGCTAAAGAAGGGCTCAAATATCTTCCTTGCGTGCTCTGGCGGGATGCCGACGCCGGTATCATGCACCGACACCCTAACCCCAAAGTGACCGTTGTTGCGTCCCCAGGATTCCCGCAAATCTATTCGTAACCGGCCGCCGTTCGGCATAGCCTGAACTGCGTTGCCGATTATATTCAAAAAGACCTGCTTGAGTTCCACGGGGTAACCATGAATCACGCCATCGGTTGCAAGGCGTTTCTCCAGGATGATGCCCCCGACTTGTAGTCTTCGCGATTGGAGTTCGATGACATTCTCAAGGACCTCCGCGAGGGCTACCTGAACCGCCTGTTGCGATTCACGGTAGAAGCTGAGGGTCTGCTTGGTAATGTGAGCGACACGCTTCAACTCCTCCTCGGCGAGTTTCGCGAAATAGCGCGCCTCTTCGTCCAGTGATGGATGATCTCGAAGCAAATAGAATGCATTCGAGATTGCCTCCAGAGGGTTATTAATTTCGTGGGCGATAATTCCCGCGAGGCGCCCCATAGCGGCAAATCGCTCTGACTTGACCAGCGCCTCTTCGGCCTGTTTGCGCTCCGTGATGTCGGTATTGGTGCCGAACCAACGTGCAATTTTGCCATTCACGTCGTAAATCGGGACTGCCCTGGACAGGAACCAACGATAAGAGCCATCCGTACCGCGCAAAGGAAACGTGTCTTCCCAGGGCTGACCTGACTCAACAGAAGAGGTGTAGCTGTTTTGAACTCTATCGAGGTGGTCCGGGTGGTGAATTGCCTTCCAGCCACCATCTTTGAGCTCATCAAATGTCTTTCCCGTGTAGTCGTACCAGCGCTGGTTATACCAAAAGCGGTCGCCGTTGGGATGGGCCATCCATGCCAGTTGCGGAATCGAATTCGCAAGAGAGCGGAATTGGCCTTCGCTCTCTCGTAATTCTTCGGTCCTATCCGCCACACGCTGTTCGAGTTCGTGATTCAGGCGCTCCAGTTGCTGAGTCTTCCGGTAGAGTTCGGCAAAGATCGTGACCTTCGCACGCAGCAGTTCCGGAACTACGGGAACTGATATGTAGTCCACCGCGCCACGCTCGTACCCCTTGAGGCGGTCAAGATCGCTCAAATGAACAGCGGAAATGAAAATAATCGCTGTTTGCTGGAACCGTGGGTGCTCACGGATCATGTCGGCCAACTGAAAGCCGTCAATGTCCGGCATGCTTACGTCCATCAGGACAATCGCAATGTCCGCCTTCAGCAAGACCTCCAAGGCCTCGCGGCCGGAGTTTGCTTTGATCAGGTTCTCGCCCAACGGATTGAGGATCGCCTCATAGCTGAGCAATTTTCCGGGCTGATCATCCACCATCAGGATGTTTACTGGCTCGTGTGTCATAGCGACCTATCTAGCGATGCAACCACATGCGCAGCGCTGAAAGTAGTTGCTCCGTATTGACTGGCTTGGCCAGATATTCGGAGGCGCCCGCTTCCAGACATTTCTCCCGATCTCCCTTCATGGCCTTTGCTGTCAGGGCAATGATGGGCAGCCGTCTGAATGATGGGTTCTGACGAATCACCTGCATCGTCTCGTAACCATCCATTTCCGGCATCATGATGTCCATCAGAACAATCGCGACATCATCAGTCTTTTCCAAGGTGTCAATAGCCTCGCGTCCCGTGCCTGCTGTCAGTACCCTCATGCCGCGACGTTCCAAAACGCTGCTCAGCGCGAAGATATTGCGCACGTCATCGTCGACAATTAGCACTTTGCGTCCGACTAAGGCCTCGTCGGAACGGTGCAAGCGATCCAGCATGCGTTGCTTCTCGACGGGCAGTTCGGAAACAACGCGGTGCAGGAACAGTGCCGTCTCATCGAGGAGTCTCTCGGGCGATTCGACGCCTTTCACGACTACGCTTCGAGCCAGCGTATGGAGCCTGGCGTCTTCTTCAGGGGAGAGTTCCTTACCGGTAAAGACCACCACCGGCAGATCGAGAGACTGCGGCATGCTGCTGAGACGCTCCAGCACTTCGAATCCGCTCATGTCGGGCAATCGAAGATCGAGAACGCAGCAATCGAATTGTTCGGTTTGGATCGTATCCAAAGCCTCATTGCCGTTTCCAACCGTCTTAACGTCTATATCCTCGTAACCGAGGAGCTCGCGAATGCTCAGCTGCTCGGCAGGATTGTCTTCCACGACCAGGAGCCGCTTGCGACGCGGAGACGCGTACTCCTTGATCTTCAGCAGCGCCTGGTCAATCGCTTCCGGTGTCGTAGGTTTGGTTACAAATGCGAAAGCACCGCGTGCCAAGCCATGCTGGCGGTCTTCGTCCAGCGTGAGCATTTGCACGGGAATGTGTCGGGTAGAAGGATCTTGCTTCAAGTGATTGAGAACGGTCCAACCCAGCATGTCGGGCAGGAACACATCGAGCGAGACTGCTGTGGGTTTGTACTCGCGCGCTAACGCCAGGGCTTCAGCGCCACGCATGGCGACGAGTACCTTCAGGCCTTTGTCGCGCGCAAGATCGACAAGCACTCGCGCGTAGTGGGGATCGTCTTCGACGATTAATAGCACGGTATCGCCAGGCTGTAAGCGTTCGCGGTCGTCGGGAATGTGCTCGACCGGGTGCTCCACAATCTTGACGTTGGCCAATTGAAGCACAGGCTTATGTGTATCGTGACCTTCCGGCGCAGTTGTCGTCGCAGACGGTCCCACGTAGGTTTGCGGCAGGTACAGAGTGAACGTGCTGCCCTTACCCGGCGTGCTTCGCAATTGGATCTCTCCGCCCAACAAGCTTGACAATTCGCGGCTGATGGCAAGACCAAGACCGGTTCCGCCGTACTTGCGGCTGGTGCCTGCATCTGCCTGCTGGAATGCCTCGAAGATGATGCGTTGCTTATCTGATGGAATTCCGATTCCGGTGTCTGCAACTTCAAAGGCAATGACAGAAGCCGCTTTCGACAGAATTGGATGATCGGTACTCCAGCCGTTCGGGGCGGCAGAAACCGAAAGCCTCACGCCGCCCTGCTCGGTGAACTTGAACGCGTTCGAAAGCAGATTTTTCAGCACCTGCTGCAAGCGCTTTGAGTCTGTAACCATGCTGCGTGAAAGATGTGAGTCGCTGTGGATTTCAAACGAGAGCCTCTTATTTTCAGCCTCATGGCGGAAGGGTCGCGCAACCGCTTCGAGCAAGCTGCTAAAGAAGATCTCCTCCGCTTCGACCGATACCGTTCCGGACTCAATTTTCGACAGGTCGAGAATGTCGGAAATGAGGTTCAGCAGGTCTGTACCCGCCGCGTGGATCGTTCGAGCAAATTCGACTTGCTTCCCTGTGAGGTTGCCATCAGGGTTGTCCGTGAGCTGTTGACCGAGAACGAGAATGCTGTTCAGCGGCGTGCGCAACTCGTGGGACATGTTGGCAAGGAATTCTGACTTGTACTTGGAAGTGAGAGCGAGTTCCTTGGCCTTATCTTCCAGAGCGCGACGAGCCTGCTCGATTTCCTGGTTCTTTCTTTCGACTTCGACGTTCTGTTCGGCAAGCTGTTGAGCTTTCAGTGCCAACTGCTCGTTCGTTTGCTGTAATTCTTTTTGCTGCGCCTGAAGTTCGGCAGCCAACTGTTGTGACTGTTTCAACAGCCCTTCAGTCTGCATCGTTGCTTCGATACTGTTCAGCACGATGCCGATGGAAGCGGTCAACTGCTCAAGGAACGCGAGTTGGGAAGCGGTGAATATGCCAAGCGAAGCCAGCTCAATTACTGCCTTAACGCGATCTTCAAACAAGATCGGCAGAACGATGACGTTTCTAGGCACCGCTTCGACGAGTCCGGACCTAATCGTCACGGTACGATCCGGGGGCAGGTCCGTGATAAGCATGCGGCGCTTTTCGAGAGCGCACTGTCCTATGAGACCCTCACCCAACTTGAGCTGACGCAGGTGGCCATTATCGCCATCACCAGCGAATGCTGAGAGCATCACCATGCCGGCGGTGTCTTCCGACTCCATCTGGTAGATCACGCCCTGCTGCGCATTGACCAGTGGCGCCAGTTCAGACAACAACATGCGGCCTACTGTTCCCAGATCGCGCTGACCTTGCAACATGCCGGTGAAGCGCGCCAGGTTGGTTTTGAGCCAGTCCTGTTCGGTATTTCGCTCCGTCGTGAGGCGGAGGTTGTTGATCATGGTGTTGATGTTGTCTTTGAGTTCCGCTACTTCGCCTCGGGCCTCTACCTGAATGGACCGCGTGAGGTCGCCCTTAGTAACGGCGGTTGCGACTTCTGCAATAGCACGGACTTGGTTCGTGAGGTTGTCAGCCAGCAAGTTGACGTTGCCGGTCAAATCCTTCCAAGTGCCGGCAGCACCGGGCACGTTGGCTTGACCACCGAGACGTCCTTCGACGCCCACTTCGCGCGCAACCGTAGTCACCTGATCGGCGAATGTCGCAAGCGTGTCCGTCATGTTGTTGATGGTTTCGGCGAGGGCGGCGACTTCGCCCTTCGCGTTGACCGTCAGCTTCTGCTTGAGGTCACCGTTTGCGACAGCGGTAACGACTTTCACAATTCCGCGCACCTGCTCTGTAAGGTTTGCGGCCATGACGTTGACGTTATCAGTGAGGTCTTTCCAGGTTCCGGCGACACCGGGCACCTGTGCCTGCCCACCGAGTTTGCCTTCAGTTCCAACCTCGCGGGCAACGCGAGTAACCTCTGCGGCAAAGGCGTTGAGCTGGTCCACCATCGTGTTGATGGTGTTCTTGAGTTCGAGAATTTCACCTTTCACGTCGACCGTAATCTTGCGGGAGAGGTCGCCGCGAGCAACTGCGGTTGTGACTTCGGCGATGTTTCGCACCTGGGCCGTGAGGTTGCCGGCCATCGCGTTTACCGAGTCGGTGAGATCTTTCCAGGTTCCTGCCACGCCAGGCACGTTAGCCTGACCGCCAAGACGCCCCTCTGATCCGACCTCGCGAGCGACGCGCGTAACTTCCGCGGCGAACGAGCGCAGCTGCTCAACCATCGTGTTCAAGGTTTCTTTCAGCTGCAAGATTTCGCCGCGCACGTCGACGGTGATCTTCTTCGACAAATCGCCATTGGCAATGGCTGTTGCGACTTCCGCGATGTTTCGCACCTGGCCAGTGAGGTTCGAGGCCATGAAGTTGACGTTGTCGGTGAGATCTTTCCATGTTCCTGCGACGCCGGGCACTTCTGCCTGACCGCCGAGCTTGCCGTCGGTACCGACTTCGCGGGCAACGCGGGTGACTTCGCCGGCGAAGGCGTTGAGTTGGTCCACCATCGTATTAATGGTGTTCTTCAACTCGAGAATTTCGCCTTTCACGTCGACTGTGATCTTGCGCGACAAGTCACCTCTGGCCACGGCGGTCGTGACTTCGGCGATATTTCGTACTTGCGCCGTAAGATTTCCGGCCATCGAGTTGACGGAGTCGGTGAGATCTTTCCAAGTTCCAGCGACTCCCGGCACGTTGGCCTGGCCACCAAGACGTCCTTCGGAACCGACCTCGCGGGCCACGCGGGTGACTTCACCTGCGAACGCGTTGAGCTGATCGACCATCGTGTTGATGGTTTCTTTCAGCAGCAGGATTTCCCCGCTGACGTTGACCGTGATCTTCTTTGACAAGTCGCCATTGGCAATGGCCGTCGAAACTTCAGCGATATTTCGCACCTGACCGGTCAAGTTGCTGGCCATCGAGTTAACGGAATCGGTGAGATCTTTCCATGTACCGCCGACGCCGGGCACCAGGGCTTGGCCGCCGAGTTTGCCGTCGGTTCCGACTTCGCGGGCCACACGCGTGACTTCTGACGCGAACGACCGCAACTGATCCACCATCGTGTTGAGCGTTTCTTTCAGCTGCAAGATTTCGCCCTTCACGTCCACAGTAATTTTGCGGGAGAGATCGCCTCTGGCCACCGCCGTTGCCACTTCGGCAATGTTTCGTACCTGCGCGGTCAAGTTGCCGGCCATGAAGTTGACGTTGTCGGTGAGGTCCTTCCAGGTTCCGGCGACACCGGGCACCTGCGCCTGACCACCGAGCTTGCCTTCGGTTCCGACCTCGCGGGCGACGCGGGTCACTTCGCCAGCGAATGCGTTCAATTGATCCACCATCGTGTTAATGGTGTTCTTCAGTTCGAGAATTTCGCCCTTCACGTCGACGGTAATTTTGCGTGACAAGTCGCCGCGGGCCACAGCTGTTGTGACTTCGGCGATATTTCGCACCTGGGCAGTCAGGTTTCCGGCCATGGAATTGACCGAGTCGGTGAGATCTTTCCAGGTTCCAGCCACTCCGGGCACGTTTGCCTGACCGCCGAGGCGTCCTTCCGACCCGACTTCGCGAGCAACGCGGGTTACTTCTCCAGCAAACCTGTTCAGCTGGTCCACCATCGTGTTCAGGGTTTCTTTCAGCTGCAAGATTTCGCCGCGCACGTCGACCGTGATTTTGCGCGACAAGTCACCGCCAGCAATAGCGGTTGCAACTTCGGCAATATTTCGCACCTGGGCCGTCAGGTTTCCGGCCATAAAGTTCACGTTATCGGTGAGATCTTTCCAGGTTCCCGCGACGCCCGGCACCTGCGCCTGACCACCGAGCTTTCCTTCGGTTCCCACTTCACGTGCCACGCGGGTCACTTCGCCGGCGAACGCGTTCAGCTGATCCACCATCGTGTTAATGGTTTCTTTGAGTTCTAGAATTTCGCCCTTCACATCGACGGTGATTTTGCGGGACAAGTCACCACGAGCCACTGCCGTCGTAACCTCGGCGATGTTTCTTACCTGAGCGGTTAGGTTTCCGGCCATTGCGTTTACAGAGTCAGTAAGGTCCTTCCAAGTTCCTGCGACGCCGGGTACGACGGCCTGTCCGCCAAGTTTGCCGTCAGTTCCGACTTCGCGAGCCACGCGCGTCACTTCCGATGCAAACGAACGGAGCTGATCGACCATGGTGTTGATGGCTTCTTTCAGCTGCAGAATTTCGCCGCGGACGTCGACCGTAATTTTGCGTGACAAGTCGCCACTGGCCACAGCGGTTGCCACTTCGGCGATGTTTCGCACCTGGCCGGTAAGGTTGCTGGCCATCGAGTTCACGGAATCGGTAAGATCTTTCCAGGTTCCGGCGACTCCGGGCACCAGCGCCTGTCCGCCGAGTTTGCCGTCCGTACCAACTTCGCGAGCTACACGCGTCACTTCGGAGGTGAAGACACTGAGCTGCTGAATCATTCGGTTGACGATGTCAGCGGAACGCAGGAATTCACCTTCCAGCGGTCTTCCATCGACGTCCATACGGACGGTTTGGGTCAGGTTGCCCTGGGCCACTGCAGCGATAGCACGCGTCACTTCAGTCGTTGGGCGCAGCAAATCCTCAACCAGGGTATTGACCGAAGCTTCCATCTGCCCCCAGGCACCGCGAGCCTCATGGAATTTAAGGCGCTCACGGGTTCGGCCTTCCTTGCCGACCACTTGTCCCACGCGATTCAATTCCTGTGCCATCTGCTGATTGGCCGCGACAATGTCATTGAACGTATCAGCTATTTTTCCAGAGAGGCCCGTCCATGAACCCGGCAGCCGCACAGAGAAATCTCCGTTGCGCATGGTTTGCAGAGCGGCGAGGACAATGCTCAGGTCTGCAGGAGATTCGGCGACCGCGGCTGCTGCGCCGTTTCCACCATTTCCGTGTGCATGCGTTTCAATGGGTTCAATGGTTGCGACAGAACTCTGGGCGCTCTTCTTCATAGACTCATTCCTTTGGAAATTACGAGGCAGGCAGAACCATGCCGATTCAGGCCCTGGCGGTCCGGACAAAGCCCCACAAGACGAAGTGAAAACATAATGTTTTCGAAACTAAAATGGCGCGAAGCCGACGCACGAAAGAGGTGCTCAGTATTACAGCAAGGCAGGCCTAATTGCTCTACAGTCTTTCCTGTAGAAAACTAGGGGATTTCCGTACTCGGTACGCTACAGGACCAAGTAGCTTACTCGAGTTTATTTAGCTTTTGGTGCCGTAGTTTTTCCGCAGGATGGCACCCAGGATGATGAGGAAAGCACCAAGCCGAATCAAGTAGATGGATGGACTGCCTTCGCTGGGATTCTTCAAAAAGATCACTGCAATCCTGTTTCCTGCCTCGACGAAGAACGCTATGGAAAAGGCTAGGAACAATCCGTCATGGGTGCGCTTCCAAAACTTCAGGAAGTAAAGGGCTGCCGTGAACGACAGAGTGCTGATCGTTCCTAAGAGAAATGGTTCCAGCCTCATTTCTCACCTTCCCAGATCAGCCCGTACACCAAGATCAGCATCGACCCGGCTGCTGTGGTCAGGCGCCACAAATAAAGATCTTTCTGCGGAAACAGAACTAGATCCATGAAAATCAGGGTGTTCGATACCGTGAGTCCGAAAAAACAGAGAGCGCTCCAAAGCAGGAGCTTTGCGCGAGAACGAATGTATCCACGCGCCAAGAGGATGGCGCACACCAGTGTCGTCAACGCGCCGAGGATATAAACTGCCGGCCCCATCTATTTTTCCTCTTTCGTGAAGCGGAAAGATCGAGCAAATTCTCGCACACCTGAAGGTGCTTTCGAATGGATCATTCTGGAAATTCGTATCAGCTCGCGCTGGTAAGTGGCGTTCAGCTGCAACAGGAGTTCATCTTGCGCCTCGGAACCGGACCTGTACGAGTACCGGACCTCTTCGCCAGGCACTCGCACTAGCAGTTGTTTTTCTTCGAGGTTCCTCAAAATCCCAGACGCGACCTCTTCAGAAACATATAGAGCGGCCGCCATCTCGCTAGGGGACCATGTAGTGTCACGCGCCCGCCACGCCAGGAGAATGGCTTCGAGGTGTGGAACCGTATCGATCTCGTCTTTTATGAATTGATCGACATTCGCTTTGTGCTCCGTTGCCATTCAGAAATCTGGAACCCGCGAGCCACTATAAGAAAATATGGCGAGCATCGCAACACGATATTATCGGTCACGCACCGGCTTTCAATACTCGCCTTTAAATAAGTAAAGGAGTGGTGGAATTCTTATGCCGCCACTGCTCTGCGTGGCATTTTCGAACAATGGCGGAGAGCGTCGAGGCAGTGGAGGGCGTTGATTACGGCTTCGCGCTCAGTCGAATTCGCCGGTTGGTTGCAAAGCTCATGCTCGCGTCGGATCAACGCCCTCTCCGCTTCTTGTATCCGCTGAGGAAGCTTTGCGTGTTCAGGCTCAAAGATCGCTTGCAGATACAGATCTCGCCAGAGACTATTTCGTGCGGCAAGTGGAGTGAGATTTACGCGGATTTCCAGCGCTGATGTAGCATTTGGTGGCTGAATCATATGCGGGCTCCGGCTCGATCGCTTCAGTGATAATTCAGAGCTGGAATCGACGTAAATCGGGGAGATACTGTAGTCGCGGAATTCCGTCTGAGGTCAACGGTATTTGTTTGGCTTCTACTTGGCACCAAGAGACGTGACTTTTGCCAGCAATTCTTCTGGATCGATCGGTTTCGGCAAAAGCTCCCACAAATGACCCTGACCGCGGGCTTCGTCGATGAGTTCGCTCGTTGACGCTTGCCCGGAGAAAAGCAAGATCTGACAGTTAGGAAATTGCTCTCCGATTGCTGAGCACACTTCGATTCCGTTCAACCCCGGCATGATCACATCCGAGATCACGCAGTCGGGAGTGAAAGATTTGATTTTTTCGAGCGCTGAGCTGCCGTCGTACACGGCCACAGCTTCGTGACCATCTCCCTCTAGGATCATCGCGAGGCTATCGGCTACAAACTTCTCATCATCGATAACAAGACAACGCATTTTGAGTGAACGTTACGCCTACGCGCCTTCGGGGCCGCTGATTTTGTTCAGTAGTACGTCGGGATCAACTGGTTTGGCGAGTACTTCAAACGAGTAACCTTCTTCTCTGGCTCGCGCTACCAGGTCCACACTAGCAGCTTGGCCGGAGAAAAGAATAATCCGACAATTCGGAAGCTGCTTCAAAATCGCTTTTGCCGTATCGACCCCGCTCAGGCCGGGCATAATCACGTCACTAACAACTACATCCGGTTGAAATTTCTCCGACCACTCGATCGCTGATCTTCCGTTGGACGTGGAAATTGCGTTGTATCCTTCGCCGTTCAAAATATTGACTAAAGTATCCGCGATTACTGGCTCATCATCCACGACGATGATCTTCAAGTTCTAATCTCCGGCCACCAGCTCGTGTTCTGGCTGTGTTCCCAGTTGCGCTTGCTCCCGACTATGTTTTGGGACGCCGGGAAGAAACATGGAGAAAGTAGTTCCATGTTTTTGTCCCGTCCTGCTCCTGGCGCGAATCGACCCGCCATGTTTTTCGATGATGCCACGAGTAATCCAAAGTCCCAGTCCCGTACCCACATCGGCCTTGGTAGTGAAGAATGGCTGAAACAAGTTCTGCTTGTGTTCCGGTGAGATGCCACTGCCGGAGTCAGCAATAACGATTCTGACCCCTGGAGCATGAGCGTTATCCCATTTGTGGCTTTTGTGAATTCTTAACGATAACGTTCCAGCCGAGGGCATCGCGTCCAGCGCGTTGGTCAGCAAGTTAGAAAAAGCTTGCCGAATCTCGCCAGCCAGTGCAACTATCTCAGCATCGTCGTCGTACTGCTTGACCACTCTGATGTTTCGAGTTTCGAATCGTCGCTCATACAACCCCAAAACATCATCCAGCGTGCTAGCAACATTGAATCGAACCGGCGACGATGTGTCCCGATAAAAACCGAGCGTTTGCCGTGTGATGTGCGCCACGCGGTTCAATTCCTGCTTGGCGCTGTTCAAGTAGGAAGCCACCTTCTCTGCATCCCGAACGTCTCGCTTAGCGAGGTAAACCAGGTTCGCCACGGCTTCGAGAGGGTTATTGATTTCGTGTGCGACCGTTGCTGCCAAGCGGCCAGCCGCAGCCAGTTTCTCAGTGGTCCTGAGTGTCCTCTCAATCTTCTTACTCTCTCGAATGTCGCGAGCAATCTTCGCTGCGCCGACCACTCGCCCATTCTCATCGCGAACCGGAGAGATCGAGATTGAGACCTCGATTCTTTCGCCTGATTTCGCGACTCGCACAGTTTCAAAATGATCAATCTTTTCGCCGTTCCTGATCTTACTCAGAATCATGTCTTCATCACGGTGAAGTTCAGGGGGGATAATTGTCAGAATTGAGCGGCCAATCATTTCCTGTTCTGTATAGCCAAACAAGCGCTCAGCCTGCCGGTTCCAACTCGTGACAAGTCCGTTCAGGTCTTTGCTGATAATCGCCTCGTCCGAAGATTCCACAATGGCGGCGAGACGGCTGCGGGCCTGAGACGCCTCCTTCTGATCGTGAATGTCGAGACAACCTCCGACGTAGCCTTCGAAGGTTCCATCTGGACCATGACGTGGTACTCCGTGATCCAAAATCCAGCGATACTCGCCAGTGTGATGGCGGAGGCGATATTCCATCTCGAACGGTTGCCGAGCATCAAAGCTGGACACGTAAATCTGTAAGCAGCGATCAAAGTCGTCGGGATGGACGTTTTCGGCCCAGCCATTCCCCATTTCCTGTTCGAGAGCGCGTCCCACAAAGTCGAGCCAGCTCTTGTTGAAGTAGTAGCAAAGCTTGTCTGTTCCCGACATCCAAATCATGACGGGCGTAGCGTCCGTAACCACCCGAAGCTTCTGTTCGCTCTCTCTCAACGCCATCTCAGCGTTCTTACGTTCAGTGACGTCGCGGGTGACGGCGAGCTGCACGAGCGATTCATCTGGATTCTGGAGCGGAGCCGCATGCGTTTCCATATGCCGGCGCGTGCCTTTGAGTCCAAGGAGGTCAAACTCTAATGAGCCCCGCTCGCCCTGGCAGATGCGCTCATTGAATTCACGAAAGCGCAGGCAGTCCTCGGGTGCAATTAGATCGTAGACACTCTTTCCGACCACCATTTCAGCACGCTCGGCCTCCACCATGGACAAGCCGGCGGAATTCATGTGCAGGAGTGTGCCGTCGCGCGCGACCAGTTTCACGCACTCTGGTGTAGTCTCCACGATTGCACGGAAACGGGCCTCGCTTTGCTGAAGACGCTGCTCTGCCAGCTTGCGTTCGGTGATGTCGCGAGTGAAGCACCGCGTGTGAATGAACTTGCCATTTTCGAATAGGACGCTCGAATCGATGATGACGTGCCGTATCGAGCCGTCCTTCGCTTGCAGCCTCGCTTGGTATTCGCGAAGCTTCTCGCCCCGACACAGCCGGTTTAGAATGTCGTTAATCACGGGAGAATCGAGATGGAATTCCGTGATTTTGTGACCAATGTACTCCTCTGCTGTATAGGCGAGCATCTCTAGTTCTGCTTTGTTGGCCCACAAAATCGTCCCATCCGCGCCCACCCAGTGAAGAGCAATAGTGGCGCTTTCTGCAAGATCCCGATACTTCCTTTCGCTTTCTTCAATGTTTTTTCGGGCTAACACGCGATCAGTGACTTCCACCGCGTGAACAAGAATGCCGTCCACGTGACCGACGGCGTCGCGGACCGGCTGGTAGACGAAGTCCCAATATGACTCATTTGAAAGCCCTCTGGCCGAGCGCTCCAGATTGGTTTTCATCTCACGCCCGAAAAATGGTTTTCCCGTCCGATAAACTTCGTCGAGCAGTTCGATGAAGCCCTGCGTGCGGATCTCCGGCAAGCTTTCGACAACGCTCTTACCAAGAAAATCATCGGGATCGTTCCTACCAGTCAGGCGTACATATTCATCGTTGACGTAGGTCCACCGGTGCTCGGGCCCCATCAGCAGTCCCATCGCAGCGGGCGCCTGGGCCAGCAAGTCGCGAAGACGATTGCGCTCCGAATCTGCTTCCGCGCGCAACCGGGCCGCCCGGAGCGCTACTGCGGCTTGGTTTGCTCCTACTGATAAAAGTAAATTTTCGGCTTCGCTCGGGAACTCAGCATCCGCGCAACCGATAACAATGAATCCATCTTCGCCTGAAATACCTATTGGCTGGACGGCTACCTTGAGCGAGATTGGCCACTTAGGACTGGTAATCGTGTCAACGTAAAGGCTCCCAGGCACAGAGTTCGATAATAGTGTTCTAGCCTCCTCGGCAAACCCAGGGCGCTGCCCGTCGCGGACGACTTCGATCGAGTTTTGCGATCGCAGGCAGATGTATACAGCATCAGCCCGCAAGGTGTGCAAAAGGAGATCGGCGACGCTCTCCGCGATCTGCGCCGGGGCGCGCCCCACCCAGGCAGCAGGTGTCGTGGCTAAAGCCACCAGATCGCGGAGCAGGCGCCGGAGGTCCCGGTTCTCGTTGTGAGCCTTATTCATGTTGTCTATGCTACTGTCGAGCGCGACCCATATGCGCCACGTTCGCGGAGTTCGGCGAGGAACTCCGCCGGTGGTACGAAGAATGGGTTCCTCTGCAGCACGCCCCCAAGGATCACCATCGGGTGGGTCCTGAGAATATCCATTGCAATCCCGGCGCCAAACTTGGCGCAGTCATAGGTTCATATGACGGGATCTTTGTACTTCGGTAGCACGAAATTCAGGCGCGTTTCATATTCCACCAGATCGTTGACGCCCGGAAAATCTTCCAACGCCCATTCCATGTGGGCGACGAGCCGAGTTAACGCGTAACCCTCCTTCGGGCCCGCGGTGAGTACTTCTTCGATCAGTGCCAACATACGGTCCTGGTCAAAATGGCCATCGCGCAAATACGCATCTTGCCAGCGCTTCACCACCAACTGCCCCCGCTCGCGCGCCTTCTCGGTTTCAATTCCTGCATCTTGTAGGCGGTGAAAATGGTCTTCCATCAATTGGGGATCAACTATATGAAATGCCTTTTCCCCGCGTTCGAGGCCTTCGCGAATGAACGGAAGCAATGTGCGGTATTCTTCATCCGGAGAGTGAAAAAAAGCGCAAATGTGACGCTGGGTTCCGAGCGTCGCATTGGCAAAATGAATAGGCTGTTCGCCATTGACCATTACGCACCTCCGATATTGCTTTCCGCACCGGAACTCAAGACTAAACGCAGTTCGGCGCGACATACAGAGAATCCTGCAACTACATACTGACGCAAAGGTCAACTCGGAAAAATACAGAATTTCCTGTATTCACAGAGATCCCTTGCTCGCGCTCGCGTCCTATAGAAGAAATAGCAGTCCTTAAAATAGCTCGTGATCCGATATGGGGACACCGGAAGCATTAGATGAGCATGGGACCGTTCGTGGAGTCAAGCCGTGCCGGCAACCACGGGTAGTGGGAATGCCAAGCTCATGACGCTGCCCGTCAGGCTTCTTTACTGCGTACGACGATTTGCAGCGTCGCTTTTCCAGCATGTTCTTCGTGGCCCAGAGCCCAATGCGATAGCCTCCGCCCGGTGTTCGACGTCCCCTGCCCTGACTCGACGCGGCGGTATTATGGTTGAGGGATTCTAGTAATGAAGAATAAAGAGGAAAGCCAGATTCTGAGACTCACCTGCCCGCCATGTGGCGAGGTGTTCGCTGCGCCCGACGAAGACGACCTCATTAGTCTGGCCGTCGATCACGCGCAGAAATTTCACGACATGGACCTGCTGCGTCAGTTTTCAAGAGAAGAACTACGCCAACTGGTTGAGCGTGAGAATGACAGCTACTGGTCGCGTATCGCTCACCTTATACCGAATGGTCAACTCAAGACCGTGCTGGATGAAAAGCTCTGTCAGCGCGAGCGTGAAATCGTCCGCTACGTGGTCCACGGGTTCGCCAACCGTGACATCGCCAAGCGGTTGTTTATCAGTGAGCGAACGGTCTCCACGCACCTTGTAAATATCTACGAAAAGCTGAACGTACACTCCCGCGCCGAACTCACAGCTCTGGTTCGAGCCAGCGACCGCATTATCGAGGCAGGGTTGCGCGCAGGCACCGGGCCGGAGTTCGGACCCTTTCTCCAAACGGACGACTCCAGTGCGCATAAAGACCCACGTGCAACCCAGACGCGCTCTATCTCAGATCGCGGTTGAGCCAGCCAATACTTAATGGCCGGGGGTTTCGAGCAGTTCCATGTCGTACTTTTCGACCAAACGCCGAAACCTCGCCACATCGGGCGGCCCAGCGATGGGTTTGTCTAGCGGAGAACCGCCCTCAGCGAAGAACATTTCGAAGCCAGGACGTGAAAACATCATCAACAGGCGCGCCGGCTGTTCTCCTAAGACCGTGAACTTGTGCGGCACATCTTTCGGCGCGTAGATGAAGTCTCCTGTATGAGCTGTCAGATTTTCTGTGCCGCACTTCAACTCGACCGCGCCCTCCAGAATGTAGAAGGCTTCGGCTTCCCCGTGATGGACGTGAAGTGGGGCCCCGCTGCCCGGAGGCTCAATACACTCGACAACGCTAAACGAGTCGTTCGTAGAAGCGGCTCCTCCGAGAATACGGATCTTACCTGACGGCCCCCAGTTGAGCTTTTGACCTTCACCAGAACGCACGACGACGGCTCCTGCTCCCTTCGCAATCTCTGTATCGACAACGGACACGATGATCATTACCTCCTTCGTAAAAGCATGTCGCGACCTCAGTCGCCGAGAAAAAATATAGATAAGCGAGGCGCACGAGCCAATCGAGCGAATGACGTATTCTTCTCCACATTCCAGCCCCGCCGAACTGAAAGAAAGCTGCAACTTACATGAACTCATCTGGCATAATCCCTGAATGTGCGGACGCTTCCGGCTGTCGCGGAGAAAGCAGTTGGTCATGGAGCGTTTCGATGCTACCTCCGAGGAGCCGGAATGGGAACCGCGCTACAACATCGCACCGACTCAGCCAGCGGCGGTCATCCGGCAGCACCCCACAGAACCCTTTGTCTATAGAATTCTGTAGGATCATGCGGTACTGTAGCCAAACATGCAGGCCCGTTATAGAACAACACAACACGATTCTTCGCATTGAGTGTTCTGTATGGCTCCCGGCTCAAGTAGATACCGCAAGGACCGGTTACGCGTGTTATGAACAACCCTCGAAGGCGATATTTTCGTTGTCCAGTCACGCTGGCCGTGTCACTTCGTACAGCTTCAGGTGATCACCTGAAGTGCACGAGTATCAATCTCAGCAGCAACGGGCTCGCATTAAATACTCCGGCACCCCAGGAACTTGGAGCCGAAGTTAACGTAGTGGTGGAACTACCTACTGGGGACACAATTGCTGGCAATGGCGTCGTGATTTGGGACGATAAACACGGCAAGGCTGGCATTCACTTCCACTGTCATTCTCCCGAAATGCAATCAAAACTGGATTCTTGGCTGGAGGACCGTTCCGCGAACAGCGGAATTTGAACAGCAGTGGTTTGGCATTCAGTCGCGGCAGCGCGATGTTTTCTCGAAATTCCAATACTCGCAATGGCGAAGACAGTCATCAACGCACGAATGCCATGACCGCAAGAACCACCGGCAGGTAGATGACCGAGTGGTGGAGAACCCGGGTGGCGACTATACGGGAACCGGTTTGAGCCAGTCGAACACAGGAATAAAGGAGCAGGCTTCCAGCAAGCAGCATGGAGCCGCTGTACCAGACACTTTGACGAGCGACTCCGGGCAGGACGGTCGCCGCTACCAGAACGACTGCAAAACCAACGATTTCTGCTCGAGTGAAACGTGAGTCCGCATCAAAGGCAGGAAGCATGCGATATCCGGCACGTTCGTAATCCTCGCGGTACATTAGGGCTATGGCGAGAAAATGGGGGAACTGCCACAGAAAGAGGATAGCGAAGAGATACCACGCCTGGGGGTCAATGCGGTTGGTGGCGCCGGCCCATCCGATCAGAGTCGGCATAGCTCCAGGAATCGCGCCCAGCATGGTGCAAAGGGCCGTCTTCCTCTTCAGCGGCGTATAGATCAGCAAATACGAAAGCAAAGTCGCGATGGCCAGCATGCCCGAGAGCAGGTTGACGGTAAGCACAAGGTACGCGCCACCGGCGATGCTCAAACACAGCCCGAACACGAAGGCCGCGCGCGGGCTGATGCGACCGGTGGGCAGAGGGCGTTGCGCAGTACGGCGCATGCGGCCATCCCAAGCCCGTTCCATCCACTGATTCAGAGTTGCAGTCCCGCTGGCCACGAGTACGGTTCCGAGCAGCGTGCTGAAAAGAAGCGAAAGTCTAAAGTGAGTGCGAGAGGCAAGATAAAATCCCGCGGATGTGGTCATCAGAATCAGCAAGTTCACTTCGGGCTTGGTGAGAGTGTAATAATCTGTCAGCTTGGATTTCAGTGCTGCTGTCGGATTGGGTGAATCCCCAGGGTTCGATCTCATTTCACCACTCTTGGCCAGCATTCTGTCCGGAACGAGTCTGATCTTCGCCATGGTTCTCTCCGCGACGAACCTGGTTTCGCTTGCGATGCACGATAAACAGCATGCCAACCGAGGCCAATGTGGGCGGCAGTACCAGGATAAGAATTCCACTTCGCAAAGCCTCGATCGTTTTTCGGCCAGCGGAAGCGGCTTGCGTATAGCAGAGCGCGCAGGACTGGCTAAACACCGGTGCGTTCAAGAGGGCGATCAGTGCGGCAAAGACAGCGAACCATAGCGCGACAAGGGCACAGCGTTTCATTGCGAAACAACTCCCTGCTTCGGTTGCGTGTAGGGTGCGCCCACTTCCATGCGATCGCTATCAGTCCACCCATACTGCATTGCCAGAAGAACGAAGCCGGTAAAAACCACGACAAAGAGCAGGAACCCGCGTTTCTCCGCCCATAGGTGCATGAAAAAAAGCAAAGCGAGCCCGGCCTCCGCAACGGCGATGAAAAACATGCGGGCGAATTTCGCCGTCGTGTCCATGCCCATGAACGCGATGACAAATTGCAGGGCCGCCAGAATCAAGAGGCACACATATACGCCGACATACTTTCCGATGGTGTCGGAATATCTGGCAGCAGGTTCGGTGCCGTGCACATCAGGTGCATCAACCATAGATCGCTCCCTTGCGCGTTATCAAGCCAAGTTCAACAGGTACACAAACGGTACGACAAACATCCAGACGAGATCCACGAAGTGCCAGTACAGGCCAGTTACTTCGAGATCGTCGGCATTGTAACGGCCGTTTTTGTACCGAAGTCCCACGGCAACCAGTGCCACAACCCCGCCGGTTACGTGGAGCAAGTGCAAACCGGTTATCGAGAAGAAGGAAGCGCCGAAGAGGGGGTTCCCCCCTGGGTTATGAAACAAGGTCATACCTTCGCCGATCAGTCCCATCCACTCGCGGATATGAAGCAGCGCGAAGACGACTCCACCTGCGGCGGTGATCATGGTCCAGCGCAGCGCGCCGGCTTTATCGCCAACCTTGGCGGCGCGGACTCCGAACAGCATGGTGAGGCTGCTGGTCAGAAGGATGAAGGTCATGATCGCCACGTTGACGATGCTGTGAAACGGCCTTGGCCAACTGGCCGATCCGTTCCGCAGGAAGCCGTAGACGACCAGACATGCGGCGAACGTAGCCGCGTCGGCAATAATAAAGAGCCAAATGGCCATCTTCTTCGCAGCCACAGAAAACGGCGGCAACCCGGTGGTCATCCCCGGCGGGTGTTCGTGCACGATCACATGTGCTTGGCTCACATATCCTCCCTGTTAGAGTTTCATCCACAGCAAAAAGAACAGGTAGACCCACAGAAAATCCATGAAATGCCAATAGCGCGAGGTGGCGTCCAGCGTGCTCTTATGTAAGGTTCGAAAGTGCAGCTTGCGAAGAACGCGAGTCAGCCCGGCCAGCCCACCGGAAAGATGCAGAACGTGAGCCACCGTAAAAACGTAAAAGAAAGAGCTGCTGGGATTGGTTGCCAGATAGATCCCCTGGCTGCGTAATTCACGCCAGGCGAGGTATTGCCCCGCGACAAACAGAAAGCCAAGCGCCAAGCTGACGTAGAGCCAGCGCGCTGGATGTTGCACGCGGCGCGTTCCGGTCATGAAAGCGTCGACTTCGCGGCGCCCGATCTGCAAAGTCACGCTGCTCGCAAGAAGAATCAGGGTGGTGAGATAAAGAATAGACGGAAGTGTCAGGTGTTGCCAGTCGCTGGCTCCGCCTTTGCGCACAACCAATGCGCTGGTGAACGCCAGAAACGTCATGCTGATCCCGGTGATCAGGACCCACATGGCGGTAGAGGCTGGAGGCGGAGCGTACTCTTTCGCGAGCCGCAGGTCGCCATTTCCTGCGCTATTTCCTCCGCCGGGTCCACCTGATACCGGCTGGCCAAACTGCTGCGTCCTTGGCGATTGAATTGTAGTTGCCATTCGTTACTCCAAATCTGCGCTAGGCTTCGTCGCGCACGCTCTTGATTTGTTCGGGCGAGGTCTGCATCACGTAGTCACCCGTGGAACTTTCAATTCCGTACTGATAGGGATCGTGATAGACCACCGGCAGCTGGCCGCCAAAGTTATCGAACGGCGGCGGAGAGGAAGGCGTGCTCCACTCCAGCGAGGTGGCTTCCCATGGGTTCTCGGGAGCGGGTGCGCCACGGTAGCGGCTGTAAACCAGGTTGTAGACGAAAATGAGCTGCGCTGCGCCGGTGATCAGGGCGGCGATGGTGATGAACTGGTGCACCGGAATGAAGCGCTGCATGTAGTCCGGGGCAAACGCCTGGTACCGGCGAATATTGCCGGCCAAGCCCAGATAGTGGAAGGGCATGAAGATGGCATAGGCGCCGACAAACGTCAGCCAGAAGTGAAGCTTGCCCAAACGCTCATCCATCATGCGTCCAAACATCTTGGGGAACCAGAAATAGGTTCCGGCAAAAATTCCAAACATGGCCGCCACCGCCATAACCATGTGGAAGTGCCCGACTACGAAATAGGTCGCATGCAACATGATGTCGAGCGAAGGCTGCGCCAGGAAGAAACCGCTCACGCCGCCGGTGATGAACATTGAAATGAACCCGAGCGCAAACAGCGAGGCGCTGTTGATGCGCAAACGTGAGCCGTACAGGCTAGCCAGCCAAATCAGCACGATAATGGTCGACGGGATGGTGATGATCAGCGTCGGGAACGAAAACGCGATCGACGAGACTGGGTTCATTCCGCTGACGAACATGTGATGGCCATAGACCATATAACTCAGCACGGCCAGCGCACCGAAGGAGTAGATGAGAACACGGTGGCTGAGCAGAGGACGGCGCAGGTTCGGAATCAGCACATGGGACACGATGCCCATACCGGGCACAATGGCGATGTAAACCTCAGGGTGTCCGAAGAACCAGAACAGGTGCTGCCATAGGAGGGTGGATCCTCCAGAATGTGGTTGCAGTTGATCGTTGATGACGAGGTTGGAAGGAACGAAGAAGCTGGTGCCGGCGACGTGATCGAGGATCAGCAGAATGCAGGCAGGCATCAGGACGGCGAAGGCGGTCAAACCCATGACCGAGGTGATGAACCATCCCCAGACCGTCATCGGCATGCGCCACAGACTCATGCCCTTGGTACGCATGTCTAGCGTGGTGGTGATGAAGTTGAGCGCCCCGAGAAGTTGGCCGACGCAGAATAGTCCGATGGAAATGGCCCATAGCACCACGCCCATTCCTTCTCCCGGTCCCGCGACAGAACCGACAGCGCTAAGAGGTGCGTATTGCGTCCAGCCGCCGAGAGTCGGGCCATCACCGACAAAGAAGGATGCAATCAGGGCAAGGAATCCTGCGAAGGTCACCCAGAACGACATCATGTTGAAGTGGGGGAATGGCATGTCTTCGGCGCCCACCTGGATTGGCAGGAAGTAGTTGCCGAAGGCGGCAAACGGCGCCGTGGTCAATACGAAAAACACCATGAGCGTGGCATGCATGGTCATGAGCTGCAGGTAGTACTCAGGAGTCATGACATCACCAGGCGCGCCCGAAGGCGAGAGCAGGTGCAATCCAGGAATTTTGGCGTTAGTCCAGCCCAGGTGGACTCGCATCAGCCAGGAAAGAAACATCCCGATCAGCACGGAGATAAAAGCAAGGCCGTAATACTGCTTGCCGATGACTTTATGATCAAGGCTGAAGATGTACTTGCGAATGAAACTTGTGGGCGGCCCATGATGCGCTACGTGCGCCTGCGATGCCATCTCGTGCATAGATTGCTATTCCCCTTTACTGGTTCGCGGCTTGCTGCTTTAACCACTTATCGAAATCTTCTTGCGACATCACGCTGAGATAAGCCTTCATGTTGTAGTGTCCGAGGCCGCACAGCTGCGTACAGACAATTTCGTAGCGTCCGATCTTGGTGGCGGTGAAATGCAACGACAGATCCAAGCCGGGAACGAAGTCTTGATGCACCCGCAGCTCGGGAACGAAGAAGGCATGGCCTACGTCTTTGGAATGCATCAGCAGATGAATTTCGTGGTTCACGGGGATGGCCATCTCGGCGGTTACGATGTCGTCCTTGGAATCGGCATCATGAGTCTGGTCGAGCCCGTAGAAGTTCTGGTTGGACTCATTGACCATGTCGGGATGAATCGGGCCGAATTTGCCGTCGGGCCCGGGATAGCGGAAGTAGAAAGCGAACTGTCCGGCTTGAACCTGGACTGGCATGGCATCCGCGCCGGGCGGAGTGAAATAGACGTTTGCCCACGCCTTCGCGCCGAAAGCACCCAGAGCCAGCACCTCGGTGCCGACCAGTAAGAATGCGGCGATCACCAGGCCCATGGCGCCGCCGGGAAAGTTGCGAATCGGCTCGCCCGGTTTGGGTTTAGAGAATCGCCAAATGAAATAGCCGAGCAGAATCTGCGAGATCAGGAAAGAAATACCGGCCTCCGCCATGGTCTCAGACATCTGCTCATCGATGGCTTGGCCGTGAGTAGAGATGTCAGGTGCGGTCCACCAGGTATGCCGAATGATCGGGATTGCAGAAAGAATCGCAATTACGACGATTGTGACTGCCACTAGTCTTGCCATAGTCCCCCACGCTTGGTGGCGTTGTAATATTACGGACTAACGCCACTGTGTTTTGGGTGCCGCCCGATGCCACACGTCACTCCGGCCTGGCGCCTGTCATCAGCCGCGCCGAAGCCGAGTGCCGCAGGTCGTGACTTCACGACAGCATTGAACTTGATTACTTGGCTTTGAAAGTGAAGTCGGCTTTGCCCGGTTGTCCGGCAGCAACGGTCACCTTCGCAGTTTGCGTTCCGTACTCCTCCTGCCAGGCAGTCACGGTGTAGGAGCCAGGAGGAATGTTCTTAATGGTGAAGTTGCCCTTCTCGTCGGTCACTGCATACGGGCCTTTTACTACCACCTGCCAGCCGTGCATCCAGGGATGAATATTGCACTTGACGCTGATGGCCTCAGGAGCTTTCCAATTCGTTTCGATGGGCGGCGCGCCCGGCGGCTGCGATTTATTCCAGCCGATGTTTCCCGATCCCGGCGCCGGCAGCGGGTGAATATTATGCGTGGTCTGATCGCTGGTGGTGACCTTGAACTTCTGGCTTACATCCATGGCGACCACGTGCGGACTGTACATGCAGTTGTGCTGATCGACTGTCGGCTCCTCGGAGGGAACGGCAGATACCTCGCCAGCTGAGAGCCCCTCTGAGATGTAGAGCACGACATTCTGCAATCCTCCATCGGAGCTGACGACAACATTCTCCATTTTGGCGGGATTGTTCTCGTGCTGCTTGACGCAGTAAGGGTCCTTCGACATATCAATGCCGCGCATGTGAGGCGGTGTGCCCGTGAGTTTGACCGTACCAGTGATCGAACCTGATCCTGCAGCATTCACTCGGTCACGTCCTAAAAGCACGACGCCGATTCCGACCAGTGCCAGGGCAGTAACAACAGCTGTGAACTTCCGCTTGTACTCAACGTTCATGAGTTCTCCTCGAGAGCTATCCAATTGGTTTGTTTATGGGCCCGTACTCGTAGTGCTGACGGGCGTCAACCCCAGAGACTTCGCGATGGCTTTCTCCTTGCTCGGGAAAGGCTGGAGAGAGCGTAGGTACATGACCAGATCCCACGCCTCCTCGGGTTTGATGTTGTCGGCGAAAGAAGGCATGGGCGTGCCATCCAGGCCCGTCATGAAGATGCGGTACAAGTCGGCGTCAGTAGAACCGCACTTGAACCGCCCGCCCTCAGCGAAGTTATACGGAAGAATGGGACGACCGAGATCGTCCTGCAAAGTGGACGCGGAGGGTCCGTTTCCGCGGCCTTCCGCCCCGTGGCATTTCCAGCACTGCACCCGGGCAAAGACGTCTCTACCAGCTTTTACCCGCCCGGGAGTGACCTCCGGTTCGGGAGGAATCTCGATCGGCGTACCCGGCTTTTCCGTTTGCCAGCGCGGCGAGTAGTGCTTGATCCAGGCAACAAGATCGGCGCGCTGCTGCGTGGTGAACGTATTCCACGGCGGCATGTTGGAGCGGTCCAGACCGCGCGCGATGGTTTCATACAAATCCTGATCCGTCGGCAGGGTTCCTGTCGGTGTGGACCGGCACTTAAACACCGCCAGGGTAAAATCCCGGGGCTTGGGATCGAGCCACTGCGCACTTTCGCCGTTGCCATCCCCGAGTTCGCCGTGGCAGACGACGCAATAGCGCCGATAATCTCCCGCGGCGGCTTTCGCATTTCCGCTCAAGTGCCCGATATGGCTCGAGGCTGCGGGCGTGCCCAGCCACTGCTTTTGTTGATCTTCGGTCACCTGCGCGCAGGCGGTGACAGATGCAGCTACGAGCGCTGCCAGAATTACTGCGTTGCGATGAAGCGCTTCGGTTCGCATCCTGAGTGCCTCTAGAAGTCGAAGTCAAGACCTGACATCACGCTACTGCTGGTGGTATCGGAGCCGTCGAGGGCTGTTCCCCGCTGCCGGATCCATGCGTACTCGTTGTGCCATGCCAAGCCCGCGCGGTTGTTCATGAGAGGCATGTAGCGGAATCCGAAAACGTAATTGTCGGTGTTGCCCAAGTTGGAAGGCGTACCCGGAATGGACTGCTGCGACATGTGCACCCATTCCGAGCGCTGGATGAAGACCAACTGCGGGTTTTCCACCCAGTGGGTTTCAATGAAGGCCCCGTTCCAGCTTGGGTTCCGCGTGCCGGCAGGAAGCGTGACTCCTGGACCGTTGTTCGGAAAGCCAGGATTATCGATCGGATTCCCGAAGCCGGCGCCGAACCAGGCACTGTCGGTGCCATGTTGGGTGACTACCTGGAAATTCAGCTTATTGAAGTAAAACTGCCCAACGAAACCTTCGCGACTGAAACTCTTATTACCCGTTCCAGTGCTGGGAATGGGTACGCCGCCGCTGGTCAGGAACACCGTCGGTGCTTGTCCGACCATTGCGTAGGCCCCAATCCGATCCGTTCCCAGCTTGCCAACATCAAAAGCCTGACTGGCAGCGAAGAAGCCGCTGTAAGCATTCTTGCCGTACGGGACATCTGGCGACCCGTCAGTTGTGCTCATGATGGCGGCGGAAATTCTGGTGCGATCGTTGACGGAGTGTCCCATCCACTCAATGCCGAGCTGGTTGTCGCCAATTTGTCCGAAGATGTTGGCGTCCCCTGCGGGAATGAAGTGATAGAGCTGGTAAGCACCGCCATTCGCGGACAAGGTGAGAATGCGCTTTTCTGAGACAAGATTGTCCAGCTCGAACTTACCTAACTTGAAATTGAACCAGGAAGAGTGGAAGAGATTGTCGAAGCGCACATTGGCGGACTCCATGTGAAACGCGCTGGTTTCATCGGCGGAAGGCACCAGGAGGAACGAGATATTTTTTTCCAGGGTGCCTCCTGTCAGAATGTCGAGACCGGAGTGATCAAAACCGGAGTAGGTCAGCCCGCGCACAAAACTAGGGTTAGTGGTGCCGGGAGCATCAACCACGTCGGGCAATTTGTCCGTGCTCTCACGATGGAAATATGGTGTGATGCGCAGCGTCATTGGCCAGTACGACGGGTTCTGCCAAATGGGAGAATCCCGATCGTTCATGAGCTGATAGCCATTGTCTTTGAACTTCTGACCAAAATAGTTAAGCATCGGCCAGGCTTCATGGCACGCAGAGCACCGCAGTCCATATTTGCGAGCGAACGCTGGAAGCGCCTGGGCTGAGGGAGTGAACGACGCCAGCAAGCAAGAGAGCGAAATAACCGCAACAAAAAACCTACGGCAGGACACCATCCGTGACCTCCGTACATCTGAACTGAGATTTCGAACCCACGAGTGCGCGAGGGCTGATTTGTAGCATGCGATTTTCGGAAGTGTCGAGAACTTGTAAAAAAATTGTCAAAGTTATGTCATCTCTCTTGACAGGACTGATACAAATAAATGGTGAATTGTGAATTTGTAGCAGGTATGCTCAGTCGGAACTTTGCTTATTCACCTTCAGCAACGGCAAGGACCATCGGCTGCCGCGCGCCTTTTCACGACACAACACGAGGAAATCGATTTTCGTCGCGCTACTGTGCGCCTGCATTGATCGCGCTTCTTTTCATTCCTTCGATTTTGTTTGCGGAGAAAAAGCCAGCGGCTGGGTACTTCCAAGGGATCAATGTGACGGTGCCGGCCAGCGAAGAAGAACTGGTGGCTGCAGTCCGGGAAGTCACGGACAACGGAACCATTAAGGGAACCAAGGAATATAACCAAGACGAGTACATCGCCGGAGCAGAAACCGCCGAGAGTACAACTGTTTTTCCGCCCTGGAATGGCAACGGCCAGGTCTTCTACAAAATCCGCAAGAACGCTCTGGATCCTCGCAATTTCAAGGACGGCGGCGACTCGGGAACCGTCGCGGTCCGCTATGTAGTGCGACACGTTGACGCGCAAAATACCAATCTTCAGATTGACGCGCTCTATGTGGATGATTTTCATCATCGCTCGCACACATCGAATGGATCGGTGGAGTCAGCCGAATACACAGAGATCCAGGATCACTTAGCGAAAGCACAATTACGAAAACAAGAGGCATTGGCGGAGCAGCAGCGGAAGCAACGCGAAGCTGCCGCCAAGGAAGCACAGCTTCAACGGCAGCGTGAGCAGTTGGAACTTATGCTTGCACGCCAGCCCAGTGAAAGCGCCGAGCAGCAAGTGCAACGTCTTCGTCGAGAAGCGGAGAGGATTGTGTCGTCCTCTGGCGCGCAGCTGAAGTCAGCGCCGTTTCACAGCGCTTCAAGGATTGCGGATCTCAGCCCGGGCGCTCATGTTGTAGTCGAGATTGTCACGCGCTATTGGTATGGAGTGGAAACACAAGACGGTCAGCGCGGATGGCTGCCCGGCAGTAGTTTGGAGCGGTTGCCTTGAGGATTTCTCTCGGTGCCGCAATGCTGGTTTGCCTGAGCTGTATGGCGTCCGCCCAAAACGGCGACGTGCAACGAAACTTCCCGGTGCCCCCAAAAGAAATAGAGGCAGCCGTCGCAAGACTTCCAGGCGGAACCTCAGGGCGGCTGCCGTTAGTTGACGGGTTTGTCGCAAATAAGGGAATCGCTCTCGACCGCTATCAACGGGCTTTTTATCAGTGCACGGTGGAAGTTGTTCCGCAGGGTTCTGGTTCCCTGGTTCGGGTGGTTGCGAAGATTAGCGCCTGGAACAGCGATCCTGCTCATCTCGGCTACGAGAAGTTGCAGTCCAACGGCCGCATCGAGGCAGATTTGCTCGACCGATTACAAGACGCAATTGCCGGCCAGAATCCCGTCATGTCGCCCAAAAACGGGAGCGTGAAACCGCAGGCTGCTGCAAACGCGCAATCGGTGCCGCAGATTTCTGCTCCCGTCCGGCAACTGCCTTCCATCCGCGAACTGAGTAAGACCGCCACCAATTCAGCGCCCAGCAATCCAGCGTTAGAGGAGGAAGTGCGATCGGTGCAGGACCTGTTGCGCAATCAGTCGCATCCTTCAAATCTGGTCGCTATCCACCGGGATGAGACGCCAGTCCTGCAAAGCGCGCGAACGGATGCGACCGTGCTTTTCCTGGCCAGCGCACAGGATGAATTTGAGATCCTGAGCGTCAGCTCCGACTGGGTTTACGTCCGCATCTCCGGCCTGTCGCGCGGGTGGATCAGAAAATCGGATCTAGAGTTCCTGGATAGCCCCTCACCTGAAAATCAGTCTCCAAGCAGCGCGACCGCAGTCCCGATACCGGGAGATCACGCTCCACAAATCAAATCAGAAATATTCTCGATCAGCACCGAGGTGAGCGGAAACTTTCCTGGCGAATGGGAACCTTTGAAGGGAAAAAGCGTCCGCATCATCTCTGTACAACCGACGGATGTTGCGCGCGCGAGCACTCCAGAGGAAAAGCTACGGTTTGCGGAGTCAATCTTTTCAGCCCAGGCGGAGAAGCCAACACCCTCGACCGAAGGGCTGGTGGTCATCTTTGACAGTGACGATGGCGGAATGGTGGCCGCTACCGGCAGATCTATGAAAGCGTGGGGGTCTGGCGCCATCTCCGGACAGGCGTTCTGGAACACTTGCTACTTCGATCCCCCAGGCATCCTGGGTCAACAGTAAATTGAGTCGCCTCTGCGCACGCCAGAACGTCTGGCGTGACACCATCCCATCTCTAGAGCCGTGGACGCGAAAGTTATTCCAGCGTCAGTGGTGCCTCAACCGTACAATTCCTACTAAATCACCCCATTCAGGGGTGAATGTTAGTCCTCAATGGAAGTCCAAAATCCGACCGTTTTGAACCCCTGGGACACGGACAAGGGGCTCATTCGTGGCTAGATTAGAAAACGAGTCGGCGGACACACCTTCCCGCACAGCTACGCGACGCTACTGAAAGCAAATGGCGAAGACGTGAAAGTTGTGTAGGAATCCCTACGCCATGGCAACAGTCGAATTACCCTCGACGTGTACACACAAGCCGTTACTCCAGCAAAGCGGCAGGCGCAGAGCAGGGTCGTAAGGATGATTCTACGGAGTCAGAATAGTTCAGGAAAAGAGGCAGAAGCGTGAGGAATTCTTATTGTTCCTTTTTGTTCCCACGCTGTTTTTCGCAATTTTTCTGTAAGTTATTGAGAAGAATGGCGGGGACGACGGGACTCGAACCCGCGGCGTCTGCCGTGACAGATTCGGAGCGAACAGATCATCTCGGTTAAGAAACTCGTCACCACCAGTAACACTGTCATACCTGCATGGATTGCGTTGGAAATCTACGTCTAGTTCATTCCCACTATTGCCCCTGTCAAATCTGAATACGTATTCTTTCTGGCACGTATTCGTCGGGTTCTCAACTTATTAAACCGAGGGACAATTATGGATCGGCGGTATTTCCTGCAATCAAGCGGCGCATTATGCGCTGGTTTGGCATTGACAAAACCGGCCTCACTACTGGGGGAAGCGTTAAGCACCCCGTGGCGCACTTTTGAGGTTACGACGCGGGTAGAAGTTTTGAAGACCGCCGGTGGGACCCACATCTGGTTACCCGCTGCGCTGATCCGAGATACGACGTATCAACGAACGCTTTCGAACCGGTTTGCCGCCGAAGGAGGAAGCGCCAAACTGACTACGAACAAGCCCAGTGCGCTCGGGATCGTCTCAGCCAGCTATCCGGCAAACGCGAAGGCCGTTCTCACTCTCACGAGCCGCGTCTCGTTGAGGAACTATGCCGTTGATCTCTCCTCGCCTTCGCAACCACATGTGTCACATGCCGAACTCGATTATTTCCTTCAACCGAGCAAGTACGTGCCAACCGATGGCATCGTGAGGGAAACCGCGCTTAAGGCCACCACCGGCGCCAACACAGACGTCGAGAAAGCCCGCGCGATCTACGAGTGGGTAGTTGAGAACACATTCCGCGACCCGAAGGTGCGCGGGTGTGGACGCGGAGACATCCGCGCCATGCTCGAAACTGGCGACTTAGGCGGTAAATGCGCTGATCTCAACGCGCTCTACGTTGGCCTTGCGCGCTCAGTCGGTGTGCCCGCTCGACACATTTACGGCTTGCGAATTGCGAAATCGGAACAGGGCTACAAGAGCCTCGGCGTGAACAGCAATAACGCGACCCATGGCCAACATTGCCGAGTCGAGGTTTATCTTCGCCAGTACGGCTGGGTCCCAGTCGATCCCGCCGACGTTCGCAAAGTCGTTCTCGAAGAGCCGCCTGGGAATCTGGCACTCAGCAATGAGATGGTTGCCCGGGCCCGTCAGCGCCTCTTCGGATCATGGGAAATGAACTGGATGGCATTCAACTATGCCCATGATGTCGAGTTGCCCGCTTCCGTAAAGCAGCCGCTTGTGTATTTCATGTATCCGCAAGCCGAAACCGCAGACGGGCGAGTGGATCCCTTCGACGCCGACAACTTCAGGTACGAAATTCTTGTGAAGGAAGTCAGCTAGTCGTTCTCAGGCCGTCGAAAATCGTGGCTTCACCGCCAGAGAAATTCCCACCCAGAAGATCGGCGTGTGCAATCGTAACAATCCTTAGAAATCTTGTTTCACGCAGTCCATTCTCTTGTTCAGGAGACAATCGAATGAAGCTAATACTAGTGTTGGTGGCCCTGTTTACGTTCACTGTTGGGATTCAGTCACAGGAGAATGGTACGACAGGTAAGACGCGCGGTAGCCGCGTCCCAAGAGCAAACGAGCAGGCTATCGCGGCTCAATTCAATGAGCTAAAGCAGGCTCTGGATTTACAGGGACAGCAAATTCACGAGTTGAGCGAACAGGTGCACAGTCGGGATCAGAAGATTGAGCAACTGCAGCAGAGATTAGAGGAGAGTCAGGCGATTCTCAAGACCCTTGAAACCAAAGCCGACGCGGATTCCCAGGCCGTCTCGCAAACACAAGTGGTTAGCACCTTGAAGAACGATGTTTCGGACTTGAAGACCACAGTTACAAATTCTGTACAAGAAACCAAGAAAGCGGTGAACGAAGCAAGCAGCCCTTTGGCGCTCCATTTCAAAGGCATCACCTTGACACCAGGCGGTTTCATGGAAGCAGCCACAGTATGGCGCCAGCATGCGCTTGCTGCAGACATAAACACGCCGTTCAACTCAGTTCCAATGCCTGGAGCAGCCCAGGACCGAATGAGCGAATTCTATGGTTCTGGCCGACAGTCGCGTATTTCCACGTTGGCTGAAGGAAAACTAAGTCTTACCAAGTTAAGCGGCTACTTCGAAAGTGACTTCAACTCGGCCGGGATAACTTCGAATAACAACCAGAGCAACAGCTATTCGCTACGTGTCCGGCAAATCTGGGGACAGGCGGCCCTAAACGATGGTTTCACCTTCACCGGCGGACAGATGTGGAGCCTCGTTACCGAAACGAGAAAGGGCCTCGATAACCGATCTGAGGCATTGCCCATGGTTATCGATGCGCAATACCATGTTGGCTTCAGCTGGGAGCGTCAGTATGGATTCCGCGTAGCCAAAGTTTTTGCGAATAAGCTTTGGCTTGGAGCGGCGGTTGAGAACCCGCAAACCTTATTCGCGGCGAGTGGCCAAGCACAGAATTTCGTTCTCGGTTCGGCAGGCACGAGCGGCGGCTTATACAACCCGTCGGCCACTTATTCCTTCAATTCATCTCCGGACTTCGTCTTTAAAGCAGCGGCAGAGCCCGGTTTCGGACACTACGAGGTCTTTGGGATTGTGCGTCGTTTCCGAGACCGCATTTACCCGAATGCAACTTCCGCATCTCCCTCGGCGGCCGGAGCTTACAACTTTGGAACTACCACTGGCGGCGTTGGCGCAAACGCGCGCATATCGCTTTTCAACAAACATTTCGATATCGCCGGGCACTTTTTGGGCGGCGATGGAATGGGACGGTACGGCAGTTCCCTACTGCCTGACGTAACAGTGAACCCCGATGGGACAGTAGTTCCGCTCAAGAGCGCTCAGGGATTGGCAACACTTGAGTACCATTCCGCAAAACTCGACATTTACGGAAATGCGGGCGTTGAGTTTGTGGGACGCCACTTTGGATTCAACGGCGCTGGCAAGACGGTCGGCTACGGATCTCCAACCGCGAATAATTCAGGGTGCTATGCGGAAACTGTGCCTGGAAATCCGACCGGCGGGCAATTCCCAACCTCGTCAAGCGGGTTCCTGCCGGGTTCTCTTGCAAATTGCGCTGCGAATACTCGCAACCTGACCGAGGGCACGGTTGGCTTCTGGTACCGCTTCTACAAAGGACCCAAAGGGACCCTGCAATGGGGGCCCCAATACTCCTATCTTGTCCGCAACACTTGGTCGGGAGCAGCGGGCACGGGCCTTCTTGGACAGCCGAGCGGCATCGAGAACATGTTCTTGACGTCCTTCCGATACTACTTGCCGTAAATCAGATTACGTTGCGGCGAGGCGGCGGTGCATTCAGGATCCGTCGCCCCGTCGCGACAGGTTGTGTCTGTTCTGCACGGCAACCATGGCAAAGCTTCATTCACATTACTTAGCGGTCGGAGCACGATTCCGAAACGCCGACTCCTCTGCTCTTACCGCGCCCATCACTTTTGGTGAAATTCAATGGGATGTTCGGACAAGATCCCCTTCCCTTCTTGAATGATTAGCGTTCGATTACATTTCACACCCGAAAACGCTTCCTTGCGGCCGCTCGGCCACACGATGCTGATCGCGAGCTTCTTTTCTTGTCCGAGAGGTTTACCTAAACCGAACGTCAACGGAAACTCGCTCTGGGAAAGATAGCTTGACCCAGTTTTCACCATCAAGAACAGATGTTCACCGCCACTCGACGTGACCGAGACCTTCGCGCCAATCGCATTTCGGTTGGATTTCGTGCCAATTAGCTTCAGCCGCAGCACGTCGTTTTGATTGCCATTTTCATTTTTTAGCAAGCGCGCTTTCCCGCGATTGTCCATGACCAACAAGTCCAAATCGCCGTCATTGTCATAATCGAGATAGGCCGCGCCACGGCCGACGATTGGCTGCTGCAAAGCATGGCTGACACGGGCAGTCACGTCTTCGAATTTGTTGCTTCCTACATTGCGGAAGAGTTGAGCCGGTTCGGCGTACTTAATCGCGGGTTGCAATTGGCCAATGTCGTCGGCAACGTGGCCGTTCACAGCGAGCACGTCCAGACGGCCGTCGAGGTCGTAGTCAAAGAACAGAGTTCCGAAAGTGAGCGACTGCATCGTCATTCGCGACAGGCCTGTCGCCGGAGCCTGATCGGTGTAGAGCCCCGACCCGTCGCTGCGATAGAGTGCCATGCCTTCATTCGCAAAATCTCCAATCAAGATCGCCTGTCGCCCCGAATTGTCATAGTCCCCAGCGTCTGTTCCCATGCCTGCGCGAGCTGTACCCGCGTCGCTGAACGCCACGCCGGACGGCACGGCGACATCAGTGAACGTTCCGTCGTGATTATTGCGATACAGCTTGTTGGGTTGCGTGTCGTTGCTAACGAACAAATCGATCCACCCGTCGTTGTCGTAATCCAGTAGAGCGATGCCTAGAGATTTCGAACTCGGATCGAGCAGCCCGGCGCGCTTCGTGACGTTCTCGAACGTTCCGTCACCCCGATTGTGAAACAGCTCGCTGCTCTCGCCTTTGTAGGCTTCGGGAGTGCAATAGGACTTCTGTTTTCCCGTCAGAGAACAATATTGATCGGTATCGATCGACCATTTCACATAGTGAGCGACGAAGAGATCGAGCTTGCCGTCGTTGTCATAGTCAACCCATGCCGCGCCGGTTGCGAATCCCGGGCTGGCGACGCCCGTTTTGGCAGTTACGTCGGCAAACTTGCCGTTGTGAAGATTCCGGAACAAATGACTGTTACCGACAGCGGTGATGTAGAGATCATCGTAGCTATCATTGTCGTAGTCACCCACGGTGCAGCCTAACCCGTACATTTCGACCGCGAGACCGGCCTGGTGGGTCACGTCTGTAAATGTGCCGTCGTGATTGTTGTGGTACAACGCCGGAAACGATTTGCCGCTCTTGTGCCCAGGCCAATCCATCGAATTAACAAAAAAAATGTCCGGCCAGCCGTCGTTGTCATAATCAATGACACAAACGCCGGGCCCCATCGTTTCCGGAAGAAGCTTTTTCCCAAACGCTCCGCTGTTGTACTTGAAGTGAATGCCAGATTGGGCCGTGACATCGGTAAATTGAATCGGGCCGGAGGGTCGGGTGGGCGCTGATTCGGTGCCGGTTTCAACACTGCTGCCGGAATCACGTGCTGACATGGTAGGCTCAGCCGCTGCAGTTTGGGAGGCCATGGCCGGGGCGGTAGCGGGCTGATTCTTCGCTGTCTGTGATGGTGAAGGTGCAGGTTGCGAGCTCGTTTTGCGATTGCAACCGACACTAGTGCAAAGAAGACCAAACAGAAACAAAAGAATGGGAATTCTTGCTGAATTGAACATGAGTTTCCGAGGGACGCTGGAGTTCACGCGGTCTTCGCCACCACCGCGGTTGTCGTCTGCTTGCGTCGCGAATCAAACCAAATCTCGATGGCATTAGCGATCGGTCCCACAATAAACAACGCATAGAACGGTGCATACACGCTCTGAAAAAACCGGAGGACCGTCTCAACGACCGCAATCAAGAAGGCGACGAGGCACTGACCGCGCTTCGAACGAACTGTCGTCTTTGGATCGGTGATCATGAAGAAGATGAACAGCTGATACATCGGGCCCGTGATGGGCGCGACCTCTGCCTGCCACGGCTCATGCAACACCAAACTACGCAAGAATGCAAAGGCAAAGAACGAAAGCACGTATGTTGCAGTGATGTGCAGTCGGCGTACCCGCCACACGATGACGAACCCCAGAACCCAGATAAGGACCATGGGCAAAAGGTAATTCCCCCACTGAATGCTCAAGCTGGCTACGGTTGCAGGCGCCAGGAACAGCATTGCGGAGACGCCGAAATTAGAGGGGTTCCAGATGTGACGATCTTTTATTCGCAACACGTACTTCGAGGTGATCGAAATAAGGCTGCATAGTGCGTACGGCCAATAAGCAGGCGAACGCAGCAGAATGCCTACGCTGATTCCGGAGATATATGCGCTGGCCGGGTGTGGCCACTTGTTGAGAAATACTCGTCCCAGTATGAGCTCGGCGAGAATGCTGGTGCCAATTGCCAGCACAGTCCTCGGATAGCTCTCCAGGATGCCAAACGTTAGTTGCCCGACGAGCAGAATGCAGGTGATGAAAATCGGCGCGACGTAGCGGCTATCGATTAGCGCCCTCTTCGATGGCGCGTGCGGCGGAGCCGGTACTGCGGGCATGGTCACTTGGCTCATAACGGCTCCTGCATCTTGTACAACTGATCTGTGGAAACGTTGCTAATTGTCTGTGTCTTGCCCGAGGGCCAGCGAATGACAGCCTTCTCAATCTTGGGGTCTCTCCCCAGACCAAAATGGATTCGGCGGTCGTTCTGCGCACAGAAGCCGCTGCCCCCGGACACCTCTTGAACCTGCTTCTGACCGTTCCAGAAGAGCGTCACCTCAGCTCCGATTGCGCTTCGATTACTAGAGCTGCCTTGCAAATCAAACTCAATCCACTTGTTTTCCGGCTCGACGGTGTTCTTGTAGATCAGCAGCGGTCCGCGCTGATGCGCAACCACTGCATCGAGTACGCCGCGATTCCAGAGATCCACTAACGCGACCGACCGACCATCGTGCGTGTCAGTCACGCCGACGGACTGGGCAACATTGTCGAAGTGCCCTGCACCGTCGTTAATCCAGACATCTTTGTGCTGGTACCCCGAGAGGCTACGCCCCTCCATAGCAGGCCAATTCCGGGCATCGGAGATGATGGATGTATGCCCGCCTGCAATCTTCGAAAAGTCGTACCAGTAATCACGGTTCCGATCGAGCGACACGTATCCGTTAGTCAAGAACAGATCGAGGTTGCCGTCATTGTTCAGATCCCCGAACTGAGCGCCAAAACTCCATCCGCCAAGCTCGACCCCCAGATCACGCGCTAGGTTCTCGTATTTCAATCCATTGCCGGAAGTGCCCTCTTTTGGAACCCACAGGTTATTTCCCTGAATCAGCACTCCGTTCTCCGAGATGTTGCTAACGTAAACCGCATATTGCCCATGATTGAAGATGTCACCGAAAGCAGCGTTCATGCCGCTTTTTGGGGCAAAACCCACTCCGGTCTGTTCCCCGACTTCATGAAAACGCGTGCCGTCGTTGAAATAGAGCTCTGAGACCCCGTAGTCATTCGCTATGAACAGGTCAGGACGCCCCGTCCCACGCAGATCGGCGGCGGCCGCTGCGAGTGCCCATCGATGGCTGGTGATGCCAACCTGATCCGTGACATCCTCAAACTTGCCATTGCCCAGGTTGCGAAGCAGATACTTGCGACCACCGTTCTTGGCGTACTCGAAGCTTTCCGGCATGATCTCGGTGTTTTGCAGGTGCCAAAGATCGATCTTCTCTGAGTAATACCCTCCAATGAATAAGTCCAGCTTCCCATCCCCGTCGTAATCGAACCAGACCGCTGTGTTGGCATTTATCCATGGCGGCAGACCGGCTGTGTCCGCGACGCGCGTAAAACCGTGGCCGTGATCATTGTGAAAGAGTTCTGGCTTGCCCCACTTGTATAGGAAGAGGTCCTCGTAACCGTCGTTGTCGTAATCGCCCCACACCGCGCCCATGGAGACGCCGGTACCGGGCCGATTCACATCGGCCACGCCCATCTGCTCGGCTACATCGGTGAAGGTGCCATCGTGGTTATTGTGGAACAGCGCATTCTTGCTGCCTTCGCCGCTATTCGTGACATAGATATCAGGCCAGCCGTCACGGTCAAAATCCACGATGGAAACCGCCGCCCCCATCGATGCGACTTCCGGCATGATTGGATCGAGCTTATGGTCAAGTGTCGGTCCCTGGTGCACGAAGTTCACGCCCGAGGCATGCGATACTTCCTGGAAATAGAAACCGTGCCGGGCGAGCGCAGTCTTCGGGTCGAGGGCGGCGTTCTGGTTGTGCCGCGCTGTCCACCAGCGGATCGCGGCGGGCGTAGCTAGCAGGCCAATAAAAAACAGGATCAAAACGAACTTCTTCAAACCGAACTTCATTTCGCGTTTCTCAATGCATTCTCAAAGACCTCGTCAGACACATAGCGCGTCTGGTAGGTCTGCCAGTCTGCCGGATGATGCTTATACACCCACTCATCTTCCAAACGCTCTGGCGGCGTGACGTACAGGTTTTTCGCGTGGTATGGCAACGGCAGCACGGTTTTTGAAAATGTCGAGTTGTAATCGCCGTCCTTAATCCACCCATCGCCTGCGATTACGTAGTCGCGCACCCATCCTGACGGGGGCGGCGGTTGTTCGACAAATCGCAACGTCATCTCGTCGCCGGAATTCATGATGACGTACCGGTCATCCACCTTATCGAGCAGCTCACGGACATCGCCATAACGTGTGTAATAGCCGGTCAGGTCGCGGTAACGCTGCGTAGTTCCTTCCAGGTGGTTATAGTCGGGCAACTCTGGCGAGGATGGATTGGCCTGCTTGATTACAGAATACCCGCGGTAGTGCAAATCCGCCAACTCGGGCGAGAGATGCGCGATCTTCAACGGTACGTTGGAGAGGCCTCTTGCCCACTGCATCTGGTCCCAATAGATTTCGAGATTCGTTCGCAGACGAACTTTGCGCGGGGTGCCCGGGCGAAATAGATTTGTGAGATCGAACAGGCAAATCTTCTTTCTTCCTGCGGGGAATCCCAAGTTTGGGCGTGCGACCTTCCAGTGGCCCTTGCCATCGGGAACTTCGATACTCAATCCCTTCGCTTGTTCGTGATGACCCTGCGCAATCGCTACGTTAATAGAAGAATCTGTGGGATGCATCCAGCCGCGCGCGATCAGGTATAGAGGTCCGCTTACGGGAGCATCATCTCCAAGATCGACTTGAACGTAGTGGTCGCGGGTAACTCCCTGGTACTGTCCTCGACCGAAGGTATCGAGGTACTTGCCGTCGAGATCGCGCAGGATGTCCGTCACATCCGTGCCATCATCATCCATTGCACGCGCAATCGGATGCGGCGTTTCGACCGCGGTGATGGCGAGCTTCGGAGGGATGACAAAGCGCTCATCCACAAAGATGTCCGTGCCTGCAGGATGATCGACCGTCATCAGGTTCAGGTAGTCGTAGTAATAGGTCTCCCAGAGTTCGGCGGTGAACCGGAGGTCGTAGTAGCCATCGTGCGGTGCGAGTTCGTTTGGACCAATCTTGTACCACTCCTCTGTCGCCTCCACACGCGCAGTACCGATGGTGTTGATCTTCAGGCCAATCGCAGAACTCCACGGTACTGCGTCCTTCACAAATTGAACCTGCTTGCCGTTGTAAGCGAACAGGAATGGGCAAGAACCTTTCAGGCGCTGTTCCGTGACGATTTCCTGATCGGCCTTCAAATCGAATTCGGCGCGCACCGACCCATTAGGCCAAACAATACGCGCTACGTTTACGCGGTCCTGATTGCCGAGGCCGAAATGCAGGAGCGGTCCCGTGATCGGCTGCTTCTGAACGAGCAAACTTGACCGGACCTCAATTTCTCCCCCTACTCCGAACGGATTGATGCGCTGATCACCGGCAGCCTGCTTAGCATGGGGGCGAATAACTTCCCAGTGGTAGTGCTTCGACCCGTGATTGATCGCAAGCTGCGCACTCCCGTCGTTATTTATACCGAGCACATCGAGCCGGCCGTCACCGTTCAGGTCAGCCGCATCGAAGACGCGAGAAGCTGTTTGGCTGTGAATAGGTTCAAACTGCCCGGTACCATCCCCCAGCCAGATCAATGCACCATTCTGCGCATTTGTGCCGGAAACCCGCGCGAGGATCAGATCGAGCGAGCCGTTATTGTCGAGATCGGCGACACGAAGCCGCACGTCGTCTTTCAGGAAGTTCGCCGCATCGGGAACCGTCACCAGAGTTATGCCATTCCAACTCTTATCATCCTTATCAGAGAGCGCGATGATCTTCCCGTCTGTTTGAACAGCAAGCAAATCAAGAATGCCATCATTATTCATGTCGGCTGTGGCAATGGCCTTGATCTCAGGCAAGTCTGCGGGAAGCGGACGTTCTTTGAACTGCCCCGTCCGCAAATTTGTGAATACGTGCAAGTGACCAGCACCGTCAATCAACGAAGCGTCAGGATTACCATCGCCGTCGAGGTCAGCCCAGGCGAAGGAGGTAAGGCCAGAAACTCCCGAAAACGGATGGATCACTGCAAACGTGCCGTCACCGTTGTTGCGCAGAACCGTTGGCGAACCGCTTGGTGTGCCCATCACTACGTCGAGGTCGCCATCCGCCTCAATGTCAGCCGCCCATGCGCCCAGGTATTTCGCATCAAGCACAGGCCGCGGCAGTCTAGTCGCAGCCGTGACATCGCTGAAAGCTGAGGGACTGTCCTGTCGGAAAAAGCGGACTCCGCCGGCACCTGCTAGCACAAGATCTGTCTTGAAGTCGTAATTGAAGTCAATGCCGAGAATGCCATCAGCCGATGGTGGCGTATTCGTCGCTCCACCTGGAAATGCGAGCGTTGGCCCACTCGTAAGGTGCACTTTATGCGCATCGGCAACGACTGCCGTCGGTGTTCCGTTGATCCCCAGAGGTACGGAACCAATCCATTCCCAGTGTCCAGGTACGCCATCCGGCAATGCCTCCGGGCTGAATGAGATCGACGTATCGGGCGGCGCCGGCTCAAACGGGGGCGACTCCATCTTCAGTAAATGCGTCAACGGCTGCGCTTCGTCTCCGGGGGGTGCCTTAAGCGCGGCCAGACTTAGGCGATACTCCGGCACGCGCATAAGTACATTCTTCAGGAAGACGGTCCGGGTGCCCGCTGCTCTCGCACCAGAACTACTCATTGTGGTCTGGAGTTCTGTTAACTGCTGTTTCGCTTCGGGCGGCCAGTCGGCCGAAAGAGCGCTGATGCGAGCGACGGCAGACTTCAGCGTCTTGTCATCACCCCGCTTTGCAGCAACCCGTGCCGACTCAACCAAGGCTGCGAGGTTGTCGGGATGAGACACCAGGATCTTTTCAATTGTGTTCTGGACTTCGGCTTCACCGTTTGCCACGCCCTGACGTTCCGTCTCTTGGGCGAGCGCGTAGGCGGCATGCAAGTTCTGCGGGTTCAGTTCCTCCGCCTTGCGAAAATGATCGATAGCGGCAGCTGAATTGCCCCGCTCACTCTCCAGCAGCCCCTGCAGGTATTCGATGTGATCATTAGTTGGCGCGAGGTCGTGAGCCTTCTGCAGTCGCTCGGCCGCGACGTCATAGTTTCTCTGCCGCAGAGCCAGTACGCCCCAGTTTCCCCATCCTGCCGGCTCCCCCGGCGCCTGTTTCACGAACTCCGCTAAAGCATCCTGCGCGTGCACGTCATCGCCGACCTGAAGTGCGGCCAGTCCGACGTAAAACGTGTTCACCGCTTGAATGTATGCCGCACTTTCTCTTTCCGGTACTTTTGAACGCGAACTGCAAGAGAGGAGTGCGGCAAGAAGCGCGGCGGCGGCCAATAACGCAGTAGTTCGTTTTGAGGTCAGAGATTTCATCCGATCACAATGATGACACCGAGCGCGGAATACCGCATTGTGTGTGACCTTCACGTCTAATCCAGACTCGCGGTCGCACAAGTACAACCTACTCAGGCGTGGCTGCCTTTTTTTTTCTTAGCAGGCTCAATCGCTGGAAGAGCCAAGCGCTCAGGCGAAACGTATCAAGAATAGAGTCTAGTAGAAGAGTTCTGAGCACGCCAAAAGGTTTCAGCCGCGCATAAACAACGTTCATACTCCAAGCAGGAGTGGTATATACCTCGCCAGCTTTCTGCAGGCCAATAAGGTTTCGAACCGGCGGCTCATAGACCATCTTCTCAATTCCGCTATTAAAGAATCTCGCCATGTGCAGAATGCGGCTGCTATAGCAGAGTCTCGCAAGAAGAGGTAATTTCCCGCTATGACGGTACTTCAGGATCAACTTCGAAGCTTCGGCTGCATGCCGGAGCGCTGCGGTCACTCCATTCGAGGTGATCGGGTCGACCATTGAGGCCGCCTCGCCGCAAATCAGCCAGTTTGGCCCAGCTACGCCTCGGTGGACACGGCACTTGAAGGAGGTCACGTTTGTGCCGCTAACCGATCCAGCGGCAAGCAAGGGCTCAAATCGGGAGAACTTTGCCAGTTCCTGCCGATAGATCTCATCCACTGCCAATCCCTGCTCTCGCTTCGCTTTCATCCGCTCGCCCGTAGTCACAACACCTACACCAACGGCGCTTGGGTTGACCGGAATTTCCCAAACCCAGCCCAGATATTGCGAGGGTGAGGGATCTGCGTACAGAGTGGTGCCTTGGACCGGATCAGAAGTTGGAAAATAGGCCCAGATCGCAACCTTTACCGGACCATCTTCAATTTTGGGCAAGTTGAATTCCCGAGCAAACACAGACGCTCCAACGCCCGAAGCATCAATGAACCACGCCCCGGAATGCCGCTGGCCTCCCGCTGTGCGAACAGCGGAGACGCTGTCGCGGGTTCTTTCGACACTAACGACTTTATCTGCGACCAGTGTCACACCAAAATCCACGGCCAACTTCAGCAGTTCCTGGTCGAGCGGGGCACGGTCTATGTGCAGCGTCCTGAGTTCTATATGGAATGGAGATTCGCCAAGCCACTTTGATGGAATGTAATGCTCTGAACAACCATCTCGCATATGAACCGTGACGTGGCGCTTCCAGGTGGCCATTTGTGTGCCGATGAGGTGGTCCATAGGAAGGCCGAGGTCCTTGAACAGCTCCGGAGCGGACCAATCCAGCGATTCCCCAACTGGAGGGCGGGCGCTTTCCGCCGGAGAGATACATATAACCTGGAGACCGGCCTTGGCCAGTTGCAGCGAGGCGGCTTTTCCCGCCAAACCAGCCCCTACCACAACGATATCGCAAGTGGTAGATGAGTTTGACTCAGACTTGTGCTGAATTTCTCGCACTTTGTCGGTCATGTTTAGCTTGTCCCAGGGTGAGAAAAATGCGAGCTATGCGGAATGGCTGGACTATACTGAAGCTCGACGGTTGTCTAGCTCTTTCAGGATTTGCCCTATTTGCCAGACGTGACGGTTCTGGTGGGCGGCAAGCATACGGAAAACACCATAGATGTTGTAACTGATACGCGCATACACAGGCGACTTAACTGCGACTCTATCAATCGCGAGGCCCGCGGCTGAACTCAAGGTCGCCAGGAGTTCAGACTGCGATACGGTAAAGCCACTCCACGCTTCTTCCGAACTCAAGGTCTGCGGCACCAGTTGCGGAAGCACCTTGAAGCGAATCCGATATGGCGGATTCAAACTCCGAATAAACAGGCTCGGGATAAGCCCTGTCCGTAAACGACGGTTCGTTCGTAACTTTGGAGCTCTAGCTATCGCCTCTGATATTGCGGGAAGGAATGCACGCGTAGTCTGCGTCAGATGGTCCAGGCATTCCGCCACGCACCATGATTGTGGCTTCAGGCGAACAAGCAAATCAGCATTGTCCCTGCCAGACAGAAGAGCTGCCGCGTCCCACGTAGCCTGCCGAATCTGATGCGCGACCCTGACCTGCTGTCGGAGGGAAATGAGATCGGTCTCGAGTACGTCGAGACTGTGTGATCCTATGCTCGCGGCGGTTGCGGTTAGTATTCCCATCACCCACGAAGTACATCCACAACTGGGAAAAGAAAGTAGCTTGGAATGTGGCCGCTCGGCAATAGTGGAAAACAACTATTCCGGGCACAGATCGTCTGGAGTGATCTCAAGCAGCCTCCCTGAAGCTTCGAACGCGGCGGGGCCGGTTATCCGGCGTGAGTGGTTTGCACCCTTCGAAGCTGTCCAATTCTCATGGCGCTCAAAATCGGGCTGGTCATGAAGGTTGTGATCAGGGCCATGACAACCATCATCGTGAATAATTCCGGTGATGAGACGCCCAGATCGAGCGCTGCATTGAGAATCACCAGTTCTACGAGGCCACGGGTATTCATCAAGACTCCCAAGCCCAAGGAGTCCTTCCAATTCACGCCTATGATCTTGGCGGCGATCGTAGCACCGGCCAATTTACCCGCGACAGCAATCGCGAGAATAGCCAGACCATAGCCTAGGGCAGACTCGCTCGTTAGCAGGTCTATGCGGGTACGGAGGCCCGTTAAGGCAAAAAATAGAGGCAGCAAAAGTGCCAGGCTCAGCGACTCAATCCTGTCAACCAAATCCGTCAATAAGCGCTGATTCTTTGGCATCACTACTCCGGCCATGAACGCGCCAAACAACGCATGTACGCCCAACTTTTCGGTCGTCCAACTCGCCGCGAAAATGAAAAGGATAAGAAACGAAACGAGTTCGATTCCGGCTCCGTTCTTCTCGTACCAGGACTCAAGTAAGCCTCCCAGGCGCCGCACTCCGAGTAGCATCAAGCTGATGAAGCAGACCAGCAACACTAGCGTGACTGCGAAATGCCACGGGCTGCTGGAAGAGCGCACCATAGCAGTTAACACAGCCAGTAATAGCCACGCGCTCACGTCATCGATGGCTGCGCACGCGATGGCCATCGTACCGAGGCTGCTGCCGATCAGGTTTCGTTCTTTGAGAATCCTTGCCAACACGGGGAATGCCGTGACGCTCATCGCGGTTCCCATGAATAGGGCAAATGGAGCGAACGAAACGTGTTCTCCCGCAAACTTCGGATACAGAGCCTTCGCCAGGAATACTCCGAGAGCAAGTGGCAAGACGATGCTCACGTTGCTGACCAACACAATCGCGGCACGCTGTTTGAAAACATGGGCGAGTTCGACCTCCATGCCCACAACAAACATGAATAACAAGAGTCCGAGCTGGCTGAGGACAGCAATGGCGGGAAACGAAGAAGGCGAAAAGACATAGTGAAAAGCAGCGGGGAAAAAACGCCCGAAAACAGAAGGGCCGAGCAAAATGCCAGCCACCATTTCGCCGATTACGCGTGGCTGGCCAATTCGCTGGAAAGCCCAACCCAACAAACGCGCCAGCAGTAATATGACGCCGAAAGCCAGTATCAATTCCGCGATGTCCATAAGAGTTAGGGTGCGTTGTGCAACTGCAACTCAGGAGCCAGCCGACCCAATCTGGCCCGTCGCCCAGGAAAGCCAAGCCCGTCACCGAAAACAGTAGAAAGTTGTATCGCTTAGTCCGGCGATTATAGAAGTTGAAGAGGTTTATAATCGAGCCCTGCGTCGACAATTCTTCTGTACACCCATTCATGAATAGCGCTCACACGAATACGTCCCCTAAGTCGTCTTTATTTGCCAGTTGGCCTCGAATGCTGGCCTTTTGGGCCGGTTCGGCCATGGTCGCAACCGGCGTAGTTCTGCACCTGCCTATGTTCTTGATGGGCCGCACTACCCATTTCCGGCTCGTGGGCATGCCGATGAGCACAGGCATGCTCATTGGTATGGGACTGATCGTTGCGGGGGTTGGCTTCGCGGCTTACGGGCTGCTACCTTCGGGACGGGAACAGCAGATCGGATCCGTGTCCATCGTCCCACCCGAAGACGCGCCGCTCACAAAGGCACATTGGATTCAAATTGGACTGATTTCCGTGGCGCTCGTGATCGACGTCATGAAGGCATCCAGCCTCGGATTTGTAGTGCCAGGCATGCGGACCGAGTATGGCCTCAGCTTCTCTGCGGTTGCCGTGTTGCCGTTTGTAGCGTTGATTGGCACGACCTTGGGGTCGTTCATGTGGGGCGCGCTGGCAGACATCTATGGGCGACGGGCTGCCATTCTCCCAGCCGCGGTAATGTTCGTGGGCACCTCCATTTGCGGCGCGATGCCCTCTTTCACCTGGAACATTATTATGTGTTTCATCATGGGGTTGGCCGCAGGTGGAATGCTGCCTGTTGCCAATGCGCTTCTGGCTGAAATACTCCCCACCAAACACCGCGGCTGGTGTCTGGTGCTGCTTGGCGGCATTGGAACTGTGGGCGGTTATTTCGCTACCAGTGAGTGCTCCGCCCTGCTGCAGCCGTTTTTCGGCTGGCGAATCATGTGGCTTCTAGGATTTCCAACCGGCATTGCTCTGGTCGCCCTGAGTCCGTTACTGCCCGAATCCGCTCGCTTCCTGCTCCACATGGGACGTATTCAAGAGGCCGAAGAGACGCTGGCCCGTTATGGTTCAGTGCTCCGAAGTGATCGCTCGGGTAACACGCGCACAGAGGCCATTGCCGCAGGCGTCAGCGGCAAGGGCGATTCGGGATCAATAACAGGGTTGCGTCCACTGCTCGGGCTGGCTGCGGCGCTCACCCTTGCCGCTTTGGCGTGGGGTCTCGTGAACTTTGGGGTGTTGTTGTGGTTGCCAGGCAGTCTGATGGCTCAGGGCCGCAGCATAGGACTTGCCAGTACACTCATCGCCCGCTCCACTCTCATTTCGGTTCCGATCATCGCTCTAACGACGTATCTCTATACCCTGTGGAGTACTAAGCGCGTGCTCGTAGCGGCGATCAGCGTCACAACAGTTGGCCTACTGGCAACGCTGCTCGGGGATCGCGCACCGTCCTTAATCTCCAACCCGCTTGTGTCAGTGTCACTTCTGGTGATTGGCACCAGCGCAGTAATCTCGATTTTGTTGCCCTATACGTCAGAAAGTTTTCCGCTGCGATTGCGCGGACGTGCGACTGGTTGGGTTGCGGGTTGTAGCAAAGTCGGCGGCGTAATAGCGCAAGCGCTGGCTTTGGCCGCTTTGGTGCCAGCATTTGCAGTCGCGGCCGGGGCGATCGCCATTCCAACGATCGGGTCGCTTCTGCTAATTGCTATTTTCGGCCACGAAACCCGCGGCCGCGACCTCAGAGAATTGGAGACACTCTCACGAGCAGCATCGCAGGATTGATCACACCAACGTCCAATGGTTTGCGGGTGCCTGTCGCACAGGTTCAAAGCAGATGAACATCGATGCACTTTCACATGTCAAGAATGTGGCGGGGAGGCCGACCACAAAACTGACCCACTATGGCAGGAAGACTGGAAAGGCGTACGAGGTTACGATCTGGTTCGCTCTGGATGGGGACCATCTTTACATTGGCACAGCGAACGTGAATCGTCAGTGGGTACGCAACGTCCAGAAGACCCCGCAGATAAAACTACGAATAGGCGACGAACAGTTCGAAGGCACCACCCGCTTTCTCACCGACCGCGATGAACACGAGCGTGCCATGGCCGCCATTCGACGCAAATATTGGATGTTTCGCCCCATCATCGAATTTGGACGGCTCCTCTATGCCGTTGCGCTTATGCGCGACAATACCGGATCAGTCGAAGTCACGTTAGGTGGTTAATTGTGGATATTTTGGCAGGAACAGGTTCATGGCCGCCGCAACAGCGAGCCCGACGGCAAGCGATAGCAATACTGAGGCGTACGAACCCGTGGCATCAAACGTTCGTCCCAGAATCACGGGGCCAATCGCTGCAGCCACCGCATAGAAAGTCCACGTAAGGCCGTAGAGCGTCGAAAAACCGCGCAGACCAAAATAGCGAGTCAACAAATATGGAGTGAGAGCAGCCTCACCGCCAGCGCCAATACCGATCAGTGTTGCAGCGAGAGAGCCACTTGCCAGCGTGCTTGCATGGGCAAGCATGTAGATACCGAATGCGGTAATCAAATTGACGCCGAGAGCAACGTGCGCGCCGAAGAATCGATCAAGCATTCGGCCTACGCCGACTCGCGCCAGCAGGCTCGATCCGCCCAGAATCGACGCACACAGGGCAGCACCGCTCGCTGTGATTCCTCGGTCGGTCAGCATAGCGGAAAGCTGGCTGATTGCCCCGTTCATGCTGATCGCGCTAACGCACAGAATCGCGACAATGATCCAGAACGCGAAGGACCGCAATCCTTGCTGCCAGGTCTTTCCGGAGAGAATGTCCGGGGCTGGGCTAATTACGGTTTGTTGTGTTTTTCTGTCCCGTATGTAGAGAAAGCTAAGTGGCAAGCCAAGCAGCAGCGGCAGCGTACCAAGCAATGCATAGGCGATTCGCCACCCGTTGGCAGTCACCAGAGCTTGAGCAACCACCGGAAGAATCATCGCCCCGAGTCCTGCTCCTAGCATCACGACCGCCAGCGCCGTACCCAACCGCTTTTCGAACCACGTCGAGATGGATCGCGAGTATGCGAGATGGGCCGCGCCGTTTCCAACTACCCCGAGTAAAAAGCAGGTCAGGTAGAACTGCCATAATCCGGAATGCAGGAGCGCCAAAGACGCGACGCCGCAACCAAAGACGGTCACACAGACCAGAATCATTCGACGTGGGCCGAAGCGGTCAATCCAGCGCCCTATGAAAGGCGAGCATGCCCCTAATGTGACTGCGGCGATCGCAAAGCCTCGGGAAATTGCTTCGCGACTCCAACCGAACTCGGCGCCCAATGGCTTGACGAACACAGAAAACGTGTAGACAAACAACGATCCGAACCCGGCCATTACGCCGAAGCACGCGGCCAGGGCCACCCTCCATCCGTAATAGTTCCATTCAAATTCACTCGATCTCGACGACAGCTCGAGATCGGGCGCAGAGTCTATGGATTGAGAAGCGGCGCTCATTTTTCCCAGAATGTCTTGAGGTCAGAGACCCACGAAATTGAAGGAGCTTATCGTACACCAGCGTGAGCCGCGCAATCTCTAGTCTTTTTGCAGTATTGCTGCGCAGTCTTGATTGACAGTAACTTTCACGCATTCACCTTCTGGTGATCGTGGGAAGCCAACTTCAACTCGCTACGAGGCTGGTTTTCTAGCGCAGGAACAGCTTTCAACGTGCCAATCCCAACTGAACAAATCGGCAGCGTACCTCGATCTCCGGAACTCCTGCTGGCTATGCGAGAACATGCAGCCGGACAGGTTCATGACGAGCAGTTGCAGGCGGCCCAAGACGCCGCTCTGCGTGACACAATTTCTCGCTTGGAAGCCACCGGCTCACCTGTAATCAGCGATGGCGAACAGACAAAACCTAGTTTCGCAACTTACCCCCTCTCAGGGTTGGAGAACCTCGCGCCGGATGGTGTTGTCATTCCTTTTGCCGACGGACACACACGTCAGCTACCAAAGCTCACCGCTGGTCCATTCCGTTATGGAATAAGCGCGTCCAGCTTTCTCAAAGCAGCGCAGAAGTACGCTCGTCGTCCAGTGAAGCAGGCCGTGATCTCTGCATCAGCATTGAGCCTCCTCTATCCGTCTAAGAGTATCCGCACCTATACCAAGGATGATTTCATCCGCGACCTCAAAGACGAAGCGGAACGCGACATCCGGGATTGCCTGCAAGCTGGCGCCGCCTGTCTTCAAATCGACTTCACTGAAGCCCGCCTCTCGTTGAAGCTCGACCCTTCTGGAGGATTGCTCGATGGTTTTATTCAGCTGAACAACTCGATTCTGGAGCGTTTCTCGCCGGAGGAACGGAAACAAATTGGCGTGCACACCTGCCCTGGAGGAGACCAAGACTCAACTCACAGCGCCGATGTCGATTACACCAAATTGCTGCCTGCGCTGTTTCGCCTGAGAGTCGGTCGTTTCTACACTCAAATGTCCAGCGAGCCAGATCGCGTTCGCGTGCTCGAATCCATTCGCAAACTGCTCAAACCGGGTCAAATTCTTTTCGTGGGAGTGACCGATCCCATAAATCCCAAAGTGGAGACGCCAGAGACGGTGCGAGACCGCGTGCTCGAAGCCGCCAAGTTCATTCCTGTCGATTCGCTCGGCTCTACCGATGATTGCGGGTTTGCGCCATTCGCGGACGACACATCTACTTCTCGCGAGATTGCCTTTTCGAAAATCAAGAGTAGAGTGGAAGGAACGGCAATGGCCTCGCACGCCTAGGAGTTTAGTGGGTCTCCAAGACTCTGCTCTCTGTTTTTATCGCAGAGGGCCAACTCACTTGCGTGAAGCAGCAACCTCACCCTGCTCGGACTGACGAATCAGGTCCTTGGTTCCCCAGTCTCTGCCCACTCCAAGAGAATCCGCCACACGATTGATGTAGTTAAACCAGGAGGCGATCAGCGTAATCTGCAGAATGCCTCGGTCATCAAAACCTGACTTCCGCAGCCGCGCATGATCTTCGGGAGAGCATTTGGTCGCGTCTTTTGTCAGCTTGACCACGTAATCAAGCATGGCACGATCCTGCTCGGAGATGTTGGCTTTCGTGTAGTCCTGCCGCAATGCCGCGACTAGTTCGTCGTCTAAACTCGCCCTACGCAGAAACTCTGCATGCGACTCGATTCAATAGAAACAGCGGTTGGTCACCGAAACCATGGTGGTGATCATCTCGTGCTGCCGGCGAGTCAGCGGTAATTCCGGGGACATCAGCACGCCGAATGTGCAGTGCGTCCGGAATCAAGCTGTGTGACGCAACGATCCCCGCCACGCCATCGTCAGTCTTGAACACCGGCGTCGCGTATTCCTTAGGATAAAGTGCACGCTGCGATTCTAAAGAATGCAGCAGTTTCTCATTGGCCTCTGAGAGTGGAATAGTTCTGATCCAGGTCATAAGAAGTGAGATGATACCGCCGCTCAGCCCACGCACACACTAGTCGAAAAACACTACGAAGCGGTCTGACAAGAGATTGCGGGGACCAAAACTCATTGGCCTTTAGCAATGGGACGGCAGTCGTCCGTCTGGTTCGACAAGGTGCAAAGCGACGAGGCACTCCTAGTGTGCTGACACCCCTTGAAATAAAGGCGCTCATCGATAATCTGAGCTTGCGAGAACGCACGCTCGTGCTCGTCGTCGCGTCGACGGGATTGCGGCAGAGTGAGCTTTTCGGGCTAAAGTGGGGCGACATCAATTTCGCCCAAGGGACAATGAGCGTCCCGCGCTCAATCGTGTGCGGTGGAGTGGGTCCGTGCAAGACAGAATCCTCTCAGAAGCCCGTGCCGGTCCATCCGACAGTTTTGGAGTCCCTCGCGAAATGGAAAGACGCTTCACACTTTATCGCAGACGACGACTGGGTTTTCGCGAGCAAACGACACCGAGGTCGCAGGGGGCCAGGCGATCTTGCCCGCAAAGCATGCGGCACAGGCAGCAGTGCTCGCGCTGGTGTTCGCTTCTGAAACAAGCCTAGGCCCGCTCGCATAGACATTATTAAGGTCGGGATTGCGCGCGCGAAACGATTCCGTTTGAACGACAAGGGGGTGCAAAAGGGTGCGAGACTGCACCTATTTTGCACCCTTTGTTGGTTTCCGTGAAACGAATATAACTCTTTTGAAAGGAATGGCGGGGACGAGGGGACTCGAACCCGCGGCCTCTGCCGTGACAGAAACGCGGTACTCGTAACTAACTGAAACTACGCGACACGGGTGGCTCCCAAAGGCGGTTTTAGAGCACTGAGAAATAGTTACTGGATTACTGGATCATAATTGGACCATAGTTCGTAACGTGCTTTCTTGGTTCGGGATCTCATTGCTATAGTCAGCACCTTAAGAGACTTCAGGCTACCCGCGCATGACCCTCGGCGGCTTACAAGGGATGTCAATGAGTGATATGGCGATTTAACAACAGTTAAGCAGGTTCATACCCAGACACAGTCCTGGTGAAATTGGTCGTAGGCAGCGAATGCTAGACGCCCGTTTTTTCAATTTGCACGTGAACGATCCCGGCGTTTCCGTTAAACGCAACCCTTGGAGACGACGGCCTTTTCGATTGCGTCAATGGTTTTCGGCACCAGCGGCAGAATGACGAAATCCATCTTGGGGAATGTCGTATTTCTCTTCAAGACTTGGGTTTCGGTGAAAACCGCCCCAGGGATCTTGACGAGTTCCGGAATTCAAGGTGATGCAGGAACTGTTGCGACATTCTTCATTGCGATCGACGTTGGACGTCTACACTCAGGCGATCACTCCATCAAAATATGCCGCTCAGAATACAGTAATGTCCATTGTTTTGTCAGCACAAGGAATTCAGTCGGCAGCAAAGTTAGCCGCAAAGTGGCTGGCGGAAATTAACGACAAAAAGGGCACCAAAAGGACACAAATCTATGTCCTTTTGCACCCCCTGCGGTTTCCGGCAATTCCAGAGAACTCTTTTGGAAGGAATGGCGGGGACGACGGGACTCGAACCCGCGGCCTCTGCCGTGACAGCGACCAGTCCGGTCGTAACTGATTGACAAACTGCGACGCGGGTGGCTCCACAAAGCGGTTTTGGCGCAATCAGGAACAATTACTGGACCATAATTGGACCACAATTTTGAGGATCGATCATTTACGGTTGTTGAGGACAGTCAAGTTTAAAGATTCCGTCGTATCGATCAAGGCCCTCCCGTTTCCCCAACTCGATTCGGCTTCGTTACTTCTGGATTGCCCGTAATTCGGGAATTGCGTCCATATGCCCACCTCGAGATTGGTCTCTGCTCACAAATAGCGTGGTAAGTTCGTCCAAGGGTATATGACGGACTTAAGACCATTTGGTTCTTTGCTGGCACTAGCGGGAGTCGCAATGTTGTGCACTCCGAGAACAACCGCACAAGAATTAACAGAAGCGATCGATAAGGGGATTTTTCAGGAGATTCGAGACCACAACGAGATTATGAAGAATCTCGAATACCTGTCAGACATAATCGGACCTCGGTTGACAGGATCTGACCAGTTACAGCGCTCGGTAGAGTGGGCCTCTGAACTTGCCCGGCGGTATGGGCTGGAAAATGTTCATCTTGAACAGTGGGAACTTGCCCACTCCTGGCATCGGGGTTCTGCCCGGGCACGAATTCTGAAACCCATTTTGAAAGACCTTACTATTGCATCCGCAGGCTGGTCATCCGGAATTACGGGCGATGTGCATGGAAACATTGTTTACGTATCCGCCCAGAATGCCGAAGGTCTGGAGAAATATCGGGGAAAACTGAGAGGTTCAATTGTTTTGGTTCAGCAGCCATTCGATCTTAACTGGCAAGCCAATCCTCCTCCAGCGGCGCCAGTTCCGCCAATTCAAACTCCAGAAGCTGCGCCTGACCGGAACAAAGTGTCTCCCGAAGCGCAGTTTGGTTTGGCGCGCGAAAGGTTTTTCAAAGAGCAGGGTGTCACCGCAGTCTTGCGCGATTCCGACAAGAGCTACGGGTTATTAACCATGACCAACGCGGTAGGGAATACGAACCCGCCCCCGTACCGGTGGCCATGCTTACCCACGAAGATTACGCATTAATTTGGAGACTAATGCAGCATGCCCCCGTGGAGTTGGAACTTTCGCTCACCAACTCCTTCAGTGAGGGGCCGGTCATCGCGTATAACACAGTGGCACAAATCCGTGGCTCCGAGAAGCCTGACGAGCTAGTCATTATTTGTGCGCACTTGGATTCCTGGGATTTGGGATCCGGTGCCACCGACGATGGGACTGGCGTGGCGGCGGTGCTGGAAGCGCTACGCGCGATAAAAGCTGTGGGTCTGCGTCCCAGGCGGACTATTCAAATGGTTTTGTTCACCGGCGAAGATCAAGGACAAGTTGGTTCCCGAGAGTACGTGAAACAACATCAGTCTGAATTAAACAAGATCTCAGCTGTACTCGCAGATGACAGTGGCACGGGACGACTTTCGACGATACGGCTGAACCAGAACTTCGCGGCCCACAAACTGGTGGATACGGTTCTGGCGCCCATGAAGGACTTGAATTTAGCCGAACCAGGCATGGACCGTTACTATGGGAGCGATTACGCATCCTTCAATGAGGTCGGCGTGCCCGGTTTCGCCACTTCGGGCACGCAGACGGATTACTACCGAACTCACCATTCTGCGGCAGACACCTTCGACAAAATTCGAGAGGACGGCGTCGTTCAAGCCGCGCAGGTCTTAGCTGGTTGGGCTTACAACGCCGCCGAATTGCCGGAATTGCTCCCGCGGGAACCAAGTATTTCAATTTTGTCACCGCATTGATCAAATACCGCGCAGGTGAGCGATTGGTCGGCGATCCAGAAACTGAGGGCTAGGCAACTAAGCGGATCTCAATTTCCGGATTGCCCGTCAACCGTCCGCAGATCCTTCCAAATACCAGTTGTGTATAATCCGTGGCGCTTAAGAAATGCCACTGCAGAGACTCGAAATGGGAGTACTTAATGAATACGCCTGCCTTATTTGATCTAGCCGGTCGCGTGGCTGTCGTGACCGGCGGGAACGGCGGAATCGGCCGCGGCATCGCGCTCGCTTTGGCCGAAGCAGGGGCCTCGGTAGCGGTGTTAGGACGAAATGAAGAGAAAAATCGGCGGGTGCTCTCCGAATTGAAGGCCATCGGGCGGGCATCCCTTGCCGTGAAGGTCGATGTAACGCATCGTGCCGAACTCGAACCCGCGTTTCAGAAGGTCGAGAGCGAACTCGGCGGTGTAAGCATCCTGGTAAATAACGCCGGAAACGTGTCGTTGAGCGGCGGCGTGTTGAACGAAAAACCTGAGGACTGGGACAGCGTCATCGAGACGCAACTCAACGCCGTGTTTCTACTTTCAAAGCTCGCGGCCAAGGCTATGGTAACCCGCAAGAGTGGGAAGATCATTAACATAGGCAGCATGTACTCGTATTTCGGATCGGGGCTTATTCCCTCGTATAGCGCGGCCAAAGGAGCGATCGTCCAGTTGACCAAATCTATGGCTATTGAGCTTGCCCCGCACAACATTCAAGTCAATGCCATCGCACCAGGGTGGATCGAAACCGAGATGACTGCACCTGTGAAAACAATGCCGCTGAACGACGAAATCCTTGCGCGGACTCCCGCCGGTCGTTGGGGACAAGCTGAGGAAGTTGCCGGAACAGCTGTGTACCTGGCCTCGCGGGCGTCGGACTTCGTCACGGGCACTACCATTCGTGTCGACGGCGGTTATGCCATCCGATAGCCGAACTGCGCTTTGAGTCGGTAACCAGCAATCCTAAGGCGTGAGAAGGCGCAAGCTTGTGCAATCGCCTGATTAGGTCAACCATCCAGTCGATCGAGACATAGGCTCTTTCATTTGTGTGGATTACTTCCGGATTGCCCGTTGTCCGTTCGCAACAGCGGGAACGCCGCCCCGCAAGGTAAAGCGCAGGACGGGCCCACTATGGGCAGGACTCGGCTTGCCACAAATCGGGATAACTCGTCACGAAGCCGACGGCGTTTACTTCAAGCTTCCTTACGAAATCGCCACCGCGCGATTCATAGTGATAGGTCCTTTCTCCGTCGCGGCGATACAGCTGTGCTAGCAACTCGAATTGAAGCGATGGGAACGGCAGCCAAGCAGCCTTTACGGTTGCCTCCTCGCCGACCTCCAGCGCAAGCCGCCGTATGGGTAGCAGGTTAGTCGACGGGCTGAATCCCAGATCGATATCGATGCACCCTTCAACAGAGTCGCATTCGACTCCGTTCAAATGCCACTTGCGTTCCGCATCCATAGCTACGCTTAGGCTTACCCCGTCCCCGCCGATGAAGCCGCTTATTTGGGCGGAGTTCGTCTGCCAGCTTGAGTCGCAGATCACCACATAATCCAACTTGCAGGCGCCTTCTTCGGACGAGAATACGGCAGTGCCGGACAATCTCCAGCCCTCGTCTAAGGCATCGAGGGTGGCAATCTCCCGGCCCGGGAGGTCAACTCTCCGCCACGAAATCATGTCAGTCATCGGCATTGTCTCAAGCGAAAGGGCCCGCAAAGTATAAACTCGGCGGCCAGCACACCGTTACAAGGACACCCTGTCTTTCGATGTGCACGCACCTCGCCGGATCGTCGGCAATTGGGAAGTCAACTTCAGGCTTGCCCGTAATACTTCCCATGACTCTCGCCAAACCTAGGAAGGCGTCGAATCGCTGTGGGCAGAACGATGGAGATTGCACCTAATCCTGCAGCGTGAAGGCAACGAGCGTATCACCCAGTGATTCTTCCGTGATTTTCGGATGCCCGCCAGCGGCAATTACGAGGTATTGTTTTCCGTTTTGTTCGACGAGGTAAGTCATGGGCGTCGCGTTTCCACTGGCCGGAAGCGGGGCCTGCCACAACTCCTTGCCTGTGTCCACGTCGAAGCCGCGAATCGAAGAATCGGTCGTGCCGGCGATAAATACCACCCCTCCTGCGGTAATGATCGGCCCACCAAGACTAATGGAGCCCGGTGGAATTTGCTGCGGGTGCGGACCGCCGAAATTTTGCATCGAGCCTAGCGGAACTTGCCAGCGGATCACTCCTTCGGTCATGTCCACTGCGGTGAGCGTCCCCCAGGGTGGGGGAGCGCAGGGAAGGTCCGAAGGTGATTGGAGAAATCGTCGGTACAAACCGTAAGGTGTCCCGGTCTGATCGCCATAGTCGCCATCAGCAGAGTGCGACCCAGGCGCTTCATACTTTGCACGAGGAATTATTTTGGCTTGAGCTACGAGGTTGTTTGTATTGGTCACGAGCAGCTTGCGCTGAGGATCAAACGCATATCCACTCCATGTCATGCCACCAAGATTTCCCGGCACCATCAGCGTGCCTTGCAGACTGGGAGGAGTGAAAATACCCTCGTTTCGTAATTGTTTGATGAGATTGCGGCAAGCCTCGCGATCGTCGCTTGTCGGCCCCCAGGCGTCGGCGGCAGACATGGTTTGACGGGCCATCGGGGGTGGCTTAGTCGGAATAGGCTGGGTGGTTGAGGAGCTTTCGCCCGGGACATCGCTTCTCGGCATCGCTCGTTCTTCAACGGGCCAGACCGGCTCACCGGTGTCGCGGTTGAGTACATAAAGCATTCCGGATTTGTTGCCCTGAATTACGACCGGAATTTCTTTTCCCGCGAAGTGAAGAGTTGCCAACAGAGGAGGCGCTGCGCTGTCGAAATCCCACAAGTCGTGGTGAACGAGTTGGAACCCCCATACAAACTCGCCCGTTTTCCCTCGCAGGGCCACGATGGAGTTCGCCCACTTGTCGTCTCCTGGACGGAGTCCTCCGTAGTAGTCGGGACTTGCGCTCCCCGTTGGCACGAAAAGCAAATCGCGCTGGACGTCCACGGCCATGATGGACCAGGCATTGCCCGCCCCGCTTCGCCACCCCGCGCTCTTGCCCTGCGCGAGCGCTGTAGCAGGATTGGGCGGAAGTGGATCCCAGCTCCAGCGCAAGGCACCAGTGCGCGTGTCATAGGCCCGAACGACGCCGCGTGCCATATCCACACGGTGGTTATCGTCAATAGCCGAGCCGACAATCACCAAATCGTCCATGATCACAGGCGGCGAGGTTATGTGATACCAGCCTGGGTCATACTGTTTCACATCCCGAAGGCTCACTTGGCCCGCCTGGCCGAAATCCACACAGGGAGCACCCGTCATTGCGTCGATCGCCACCAGGCGCGCATCTTGCGTGGACTCAAAGATTCGGCGACGACACGATTGTCCTTTGCCGCGAGTTAAGTCAAGCCAGGTGGCGACACCGCGATTTACCAACCCGTCGCCGTAGTCCCCATCCAGATCGATTTTCGGATCGTAGGCCCAGCGTTGTTTGCCGGTTTCTGGGTCCAGAGCGATCACGCGATTAAATGGCGTCGTGAGATAGAGCGTTCCATCGACGAGAATAGGCGTGGCTTCAAAACCGCTCCGCTTGCGGCCATTTTGCCCTTCGGAAATGTCCCCGGTGTGAAAGATCCAGGCGACCTTCAGCTTAGCCACGTTCTTGCGGTTGATTTGAGCGAGGGGTGAGTACCGCATGCCCCCAAGATCGTTTCCGTACGCCGGCCACTCCGAAGCTTTGGTACCTTGCGCACACAAGCTCGGACGTGCGACTACAACGGAACAGACCACCACAAGCAACACCAAGGCACTCCGCCGACGAGTTCCTTCTCTCATGAGCAGGTATTTTAGACGAACGGTCAGCACAGAATTCCTCTGAAATCTTGAGGGTGCCTAGTCAGTCGTCGGCAATTGGGAAGTCAACTTCAGGCTTGCCCGTCATCCACTCCGAAAATATTGGCATCGCTCAGGGATGAGGAACGCCCGGTGGCTACGGACCGTTTGACGTGTCCCAAGGTGTCACATGCCCTTCCTCTGCTGCGCGGCGCACTTCTTCCGGCGTCAGTGGGGTCAACGGTTCGCCCGGAAGCACGCTTCGAGCTCTAAGGAAATTTTCGAACCCCTTGGAGAACTCGTGATGTCAACCAGCAATCACCGGCTTAGCCGTCGATTGCAATGTTGATCGGTAGCCGCTGGCGACTGTCACGAAGCTGGGCTTAACTGATCTGCATGCCCGCCACACGTTCCTTCGTCCTTCACCAGTTTGTGGACTCCGAAGTCGCGGGTCGCGGAGTGTTTCTTGCCCAGCTTGCCCTTCAACGTGACGCGCTGTCCAGGTTGCAAGCTCAGAGTATTGGTGTCGAGTGCGTATGTACGCTTGTCCTTGTCGCTGTATAATCGCAAACCGCCATCGCCGGATTCAGTGCATCCCTCGATTGTCTGTTGCTTCGGAATCACAAGGTACACGACGAGCCCGATCACTGCAGGCGCTCCTACGACTGCTCCTATAACCGCGGCCTTACTGGGTCCCAGGCCTTTTCCCAAATCGGGGAACCCGGTGGTCTGCGCTCGCGCGGAGATCGAGTTTGCACACAGTACAGTGCACAGAAGACGCAAAATGCAATTCCTGATCATGACTTGTCCACCAGTCTGGGTGAACTGAAGCGGCCAGGGAGCGTTGAACCAAAAACACCAGGCCGCTTCAGTTTTGCGCGATCGAATTATTGGAGTGTGACTAACACCTGTATCACGCCAGTTCCTGTTTGCATTGGTTCCAAGGCTTTGCCGACCACCGCTCCTAACATGCGGGCCCGGTCGGTGCCCTTCATGGCGCGGCCCGGTGTTGAGGAGGTTACTAGAAGATCTCCTGTCGAGATCGGTCCATTTTCCGTGCTGACTTTGCACGGAACGATTCCGACGACTGCAAGAGGGACCTCGTTGGGCACGACTTGGTCTAGCTTGTGTGCGGTTCCTAACAGCCCCGGCTTAGTGGAATAGATTCCCGCTACCAGCGTCGAATAAGGTTGTTGCGCTAGCGTCACGCTTCGGCTCGCAGTTGTGTCGATTACGAGCAGATCTCCAGCAACATAGTGCGAACGTTCCCCTTGCACGACCATGGATTCGGCGAAATCGGCCCCACTCGACTGAAAACCGCCATCGGCGAAAACCTTTCCGGTGCCATCAACGCGAAAAACGCTCTGGTCATCGTTTTGACCAACATGGCCTACTAGTATGTTGCCGCCAGCCCGATTCAGGAAGTATCCGGCTGTTCCATCAGGGCTAAAGGTTTCTCCAAAAAAAGCCACGGCGCTTCCAGTAGTCGCTGACGCCGTGCCGCGCGCGCCGTAGGAAAAGTTGAAATCACCCGAGTTTGTGATTCCGATTAACCCTCCGCCTCCGCCGCCTGTGCTTGCATTGTTGCTCCCGAAGACCCCGATTCCACCGGGGCTAAATGTTGTCCCGTTAACACCCTGCACCGACCCAGAGCCAGCGCTCGCTAACCCCTCCAGAGCGATGACCGACGTTCCATCCGCAGAGGACGGATTCTCTACAAAGAAGGAGATCGGGCAACATTGGCCAGCAGGAGGCACGCTGTTATTGCTGAAAATATGCACAGGAAATAAGGGCGATTGAGTGCCGATGCCGACGTTGCCGCTAGCCGACTGGAAAATGATCGAGTTTCCGACCCTGTTCGGCGCGACAAACTTGGGGACAAAGTTAGTGGTCCCGCTCCCGAAAACAGGTGTAGGCGCCTGTCCCAAAGCCGCCGCCACGATCGTTACACAGAAAAAAAGGACACCAATGCTTCGAATCTTCATAGAGGTTCCTTGAGAAGTGAGTTTCGTGGCTTGAGAGCGCCGCGAGTGGTAGCCCCGTCCGCTGCCGTAGTGGGATCATGCGGGGAAACGAATCTTTAAGTCAATAATCGAGGAGTACTCGTTCGCTAACTTTCGCCTAACTTGGCAAGTCATTGAAAACGAGTGAATTGAGGTCATCCACTCCAGGACGGTGTATACTCTGCATCAACAAATAGGTGCCTCTCGGTTGCCTAAACTCATCGTTTTTGAGGAATGCGAGCTCGATCTGGCGCGATACGAGCTTCGGCGCGGCGGGAGAACGGTAAAGCTTGAAAAACAGCCCCTCGAAATTCTTATCCTTCTGCTCGAGCGCCCCGGCGAACTATTCACTCGTGAAGAGATCAAGAACCGGCTGTGGACAGATGACGTTTTCCTCGATGCCGAACAGGGAATAAACAACGGCATTCGAAAGATTCGCGTCGCCTTGGGAGATGATTCCGAGAATCCTAAGTACATCGAGACCGTGGTCGGTCGCGGTTATCGTTTTAAGGGTGCGATTCGGGATTTTGCGGAGCCCAACGTAATCGTCGACAGGAATCGCCTTCAGGTTCTGCCAGAAAATGGGCGGCACACCGCCGCTCCCGAATCTACTCCTCAGCCTTCAGCGTCGTCGACGCTGCAGGTGATGCCTGCACCGCCTCCAAGATGGTGGACCCCTGTTCCGCATCGGATCATTCTCGGCACCGTACTCCTGATTTGCGTAATCGCCGCTTTTTTGATGATTCCCACTAGTGCGCGCGATCGCCTCTTGGGGATGGAGTCGCCTTGGCAACCACTACAATCTCTCGTGGTACTCCCGCTGGAGAACCTATCCGGTGACCCTAGCCAAGATTACTTCGCAATAGGCATGACGGAGGAGCTAACTACTAAGCTGGCCCGGATACGCACACTCCGCGTGGTCTCGCGATCAACAGCCATGCGTTATCAAAATACTCACAAGTCAATTTCCGACATCGCACGCGAACTAAACGTGGATGCGGTGATCGAGGGCTCGGTCGCGCGTTCGGGAGATCAAGTACGAATTACGACGCAATTGATCGATTCACGCCGAGATGCTCATCTCTGGGCGCAAAGCTACGAGCGTCCGATCAGCAATATTCTTGACGTGGAAGATTCAATCGCTCTCGACATTGCCTTGCAGGTGCGAGCCAACCTAGGTCCGACTGAACGAGAATTATTTTTGGGACCCTCCCCTATTCGGCCGAATGCGTACGATGACTACCTGCGTGGAAGAAATCAGCTTTCGAAGCAGAACCCTGATGCTATTCAAAAAGCTCTCGAGTATTTTCAACGAGCTATTGATGATGATCCTCAATATGTTCGTGCTTACGCTGGTTTAGCAGATGCGTATACTTTACTTGCCAATTATCAGTCCATGTTGCCTTCCGAAGCTTTCCCGCCCGCCCGAGCAGCCGCCATGAAAGCCTTGGAACTCGATCCTCAATCACCAGATGCGCACAGTTCCCTCGCGCTCGTGAAGCATCACTTTGATTGGGATTGGGTTGGCGCCGAAACCGAATACAAGGAAGCTATCGCACTGCAGCCGAACTTTGCTCTGTCACACCAGCGATATGCATGGTTTTTATCGGACATGGGCCGCCACGATGAAGCCCTGCGCGAAATCCGGCGCGCGCAGGAACTTGACCCGACATCAATCCCCGTGCAGACGAACCTAGGCCGGGTACTTTACCATGCGCGCCGGTACGACGAGGCAATCACCGAGCTTCGGAAGGGCGTTGCACTCGATCCGAACCGGATCTTTTCCCACATTTTTTTGGGTATGGCTTACGACCAGCGTGGGCTCTGTGGTGAGGCACTATCAGAATTTAGAACTGTTCAGACCTACACTGAGGGTCGGGATGGGACCGCTGCTGCGCACGCCTATGCGAAGTGTGAAAAGGCGGAAGATGCTCGCCGCACTTTGAAGATCCTGGCAGGTCGATCCTCCGACGCGGTTCAGGATTGGTTCTACGTAGCCGGCGTATTCGCGGCACTCGGGGAGAAGGATCGCTCATTCGAGTGGCTAGACATGGCGTTCAAGAACCGCGATTTTTTTCTCACAGAAATGCAAGGTCATCCCTACATGGATCCACTACGCTCCGATCCCCGCTTCGACAAGTTGCTAAAGAAAATCGGATTTCCACAGTAGAGATACTTGATGTGGATCTGCTGGAAGGCTAAAAAATACCTGCCATCTGCTTTGCCTCTCAACATTTATAGACTTACGCGGCATATTTGGATTCGGTTTCGGAAGGCCTTGGTCGGGAGATAGGCAAACTACTTCGCGGTTGGTCGGCAATCCGGAAGTTATCACCAGGAACCGTTTACCCACATCGGAACAGTGTTGCCGCCGCAATTCACTCGTAACTAACAGAAAACACGCGGCACGGATGGCGCTTCAGAAACGTTTTGCTAAGGTTCGGAAACCATTCGTGGAGTGTTAATGGACCATAACTTCGGGGACATAAATTTCGCAACTGAGGAAGTGCCGCAGACGTCAAAACGGCATCATGATAATATGCCTCCCAAATGGCGAAATCCAGCGCAGCACGAGAAAGAACTGCTATGCGGGTTGCCACAATTCGATGGGATTTCCTTCCGGGTCATGCAGACGAGTAAAGCTCCCCACGCCAGGATAAGATTCCGGATCTCTCACTTCAATTCCTGCCGCTCGCAGCTGGGTTACCATTTTGCTGAGGTCATGCACACGAAAGTTCACCATCCAGGCCTTGTTAGGATCGCCGAAATACTTAGTCGCCTCGGGAAACGGAGTGAAGGAGGTCGGTCCAGCTTCTTGCTGCCAAACAGTTTGGCCCTGGCCCGTTGGTGTGAGCGCGATGCCCAGGTGTTGTAGGTACCATTTTCCTAGCGCCTTGGGATCATGAGCTCGGAAGAATAAGCCCCCGATCCCCGCCACTTTTTCCATTTCCGTTCCTCCTGATTCGGGTTTAGCAGCTGCCTGCGCAGGCGAAGCAGGACTCACTGAATGAACGGCGTTCTGCGCCGCGATTGATAATTCATTCTGCGAAGGAATAAAGCTGGCTCCGACGACACACGGCAGGATTTGAAGTAGTTGGCGCCTTTGAAAGCTCATTCCGTCCCCCCCACGACCCCCTTGTACGAATCGTCTACGATACCCGTGCGGATTGAGTGCTGAAGCATAAATCGCCGGTTCTGGGCAATTGTCAAAATCAGGTCAATTCACCATCAACGGGCTTTCCTCCAAAGTGTCCACACCGCTTCCTACTCCGATCCTGAGAGTGCATCCTTGCCGTCAAAGCCGTCGGTGTCTTTTGTCCAGCCAATCGTTCCACCCTTGGTTCGTATTTCCACCCACCATTCGACGCGGTCCTGCTTGACCAACTTCGCATTGCATTTGCGATTACAGCCTGTGCCCGAGACGCCACTGCCGTCGAAGTCTTCCACCCAATAACCATTAAACCAAGCACTGAACACGCCCTCGCCCTTGTAGACATAACCGTAAATCGTGTCGCCTGGCTTCAGGCCGTATTCGGGTATGGGAGCAGTTACCTCGATTTCCGATGGCTCAAGCGTAATGTGAACGCCTGTAATCGCGGTCACCACTTCGCCTTTCGATAATGTTGTGACACTCTTACGATCTGCTTTCCAACTGGAGAACAGCTGCACTGCTGCAGTCGCTGTCCATGGGCCAAACTGACAGCCTTCAAACGGGCAGGCTTTCTCGTCGATCTTCGGCAACGCCGGCTTGGCGGCCTTTTGTGGAGTGAGGGCAGAATTGAGCTGCGGAGCAGCCAATAGGGCTAGAACTGCGAAAATTGTGAGCATGCTCCAAAGTATCACCGCAGAAACGCGAGATCACATTCCGGAAGTGTAAGGTGTGGCCCCAGCACTTCCGAGCTACCTCTATTTAGCTATAAATGAGTTGACTCCTCCTGATGGCCCGAACTGGTGATAAATCGAGTGGGTGTTGAAAAAGTCACTGCGATTGGCAGCTGAGATTTAGCGAAAGCATGTTAGAAGGATGCATGCTTTGCTGGATTTCGGTCAACGGAGGCCTGCTGATCATGATGGGGCAACACGACCGCTCTGAAGCATTGTTCTACTACTTCCGCCTGGAAGATCACATTCCCGAGAATCATCTGCTGCGGCTGATCGAGAAGCACATCAGCTTTGTGTTTGTGCGGCAGCCCGTGAAAGCTTTTCAGTCCCGAACGGGGTAGCTTTGCCATGGTCGATATTGCTCATCGTCCATTGCCAGCTGTCAGTCTTCGGATCGTAGGTGAACTCGTTTGTGAATCCAACCTCACCTTTGTCATCTTTGAAGACCAACGGAATGTCGTTCTCCTTCGCATCACCCCTACGAACGTCAGGCCGGAACCCGCGAACACATCCAGCCACACACACTGGATTTGGTTTTTGCCCGGCCCAGTCGTCAGGTATTCCATGGCTTCGTAGAGGGCTTTCCCGTTGGCGTCCTTCTCCCGCGAGACTTCGTGAAGCCGAAGATAGTGATGCTGAATCACCCATTCGCCCTCGATGTCGCGGATACTCTTATGGCTCCCGATCTCAGCCTTCGACACCCATTTCCCCGCAAGGCGATCAAGGAGTTGCGACTTGACGGGAGGACGTTGCGCAAAACAAACGGTGCTGAGTGCGAGAACTAACAACAAGAGGCGTCGAATCATTTCGTCCACCAATCTGTTGATTGAGCTTGCGTCGCAAAATGCTATACCAAATCGCTACGAAAAACCCCGGCCTGAGCAGGGGCTGAATCTTTATTGACAAAGTTTTTACCTCTGTTCCCTGGCTCCAGTTGCGCCGGGTCTTCCGTACTTGCCCATCCGAAAGTGACTAGGATTCCCTTCAACGGTTTGCTAGGCCTCGACTGACATTCTCAATTCTCGGCTTCCTTCCTAGCTCGCGCCAGCGTACTTTCGATGGCGCGTCGAATCTCAGTTCGTCGCTCTTCAGTATCGGACCAGGAAGATAGCGGCGATTTATGGGAATCAAGCAAGGTCAATGCCTTTTCGGCGTATTGACGTGCGAGATCCTTCTGACCATCCATCAAATAGGCGTCGGCAAGGTTAGAGTGTGCATCGGCCGAGTCTGGATAAGCGAGGAGATTCAGCTTGAAAATTTCAATTGCGTTCTTAACATCGCCAGCACGCTGAAAGTCCTCACCGATGATGTCACCGGCGACCTCCGGCCACAACTGGATCTGAGGATCTTTGCGGCGGGCCTCCAATAGCTGCTGTGTGACCAAACCTGCTCCGCCGGGCGATTGCAGCTGATTCAGGATTGGCGCTGAAGCCAGCGCATCGGCAGGAGCGTGACCCGGAGTCGTGACCAGCGAAGTCACAAACCAATGGACGATGATGCCGGGCAGCTCGGGATGAACCTGAAACATGTCAGTCCCGTGGCCGCCGTGAGCAGCGACTTTTCCTGAAGAGTCTTCGTACCAGAGCCATGGGGCGTCTGTGGCCTCGGGATAGTGCACCAGCTTCTTACTCGGGCTGGATGCGGTGACATAGAGCAGTTTCATCGCGTCCTGCGTCGGCGGATATTCGTCGTCATCGGAGAACACGAAGAGTTCGGGCAACTGCGAGGCCTGATGTAGAAACTGCAACCCTTCGCGAAGGGTTTCGCCTGACATTAGTGTGAGCGACTTGATTTGTTCAGAATGACGGCGCGCCGCATTAACGGAGTAGAGGACGCCGAGCCAGCCGGCTCCTGCCGCCCCAATTCGGTTTCTATCTACGCCTGGCTGCGAGCTTAAGTACCCGAGTGCCGCGTCCACATCGTCAGGCCAACCGCGATGGTACTTGTTGCGCTCAGCCTCAGTTAATTTGTCGAGGCGAATGCCGCTTTCGCCAAAACCGCGCAAATCGAGGGTGAGAGTATTGATTCCGGCGGCTGCAAGCTTTGCGGCTACCGAGTCCCACGACTTGCGATCGCGATTGATCTGATGCAGCAGCAGCACGCCGGGGCCGGCGCTGGCGGCGGCAAAGTAAGTTGCTTTCAGCGGCGTGCCGTCGGCAGCCGTTAGATCAATCACACGTGGGGCAGGGTTCGCCGCAAAAGCAACACAGCCAACGGCCAAGAGCAGTGCCCATACTCCTGTACATTTACTCATTTCACTCTCCCCGTTCGTCGCTTAAGGCAGCGGTGCGACGCTATTTCTGATCACTTCGCCGCCTTTCATGACGAAGTAAATATGCTTCAATTCGGTGATATCAGCGATCGGGTTACCGGCGACGGCTATGAGATCTGCAAACTTACGCGGCTCGATGGCCCCGATGCAATTCGAGCTGCGGAGCAGCGAATAACATCACAAGTAATGAAAGCATCGTTTCAATTTAGCAGCTTTCATACTCTGTAGGGAGCGTTTGCTGCTTCGAGAGGCGAATGAATGACGGACTTCAAAGCAATGCGGGGATTGCGATATCGCACCTACGTGGCTCAATACGGCGGGGCGAGTCGTGCGAGAATACTCTCCTATGAGTAGACCTTGCTTCCGATTCGGACTCTTCGAGCTTGACGCGACCGAGCTGCGGCGCAACGGGCAAGTCGTTTCGATGCAGGGCCAACCGCGACAGATGCTGACCTATCTCGTAAGAAGCGCCGGTCGAACCGTGTCGCGTGAAGAGCTGCGCAAGGAGATCTGGGGCGATCAGACATTTGTCGATTTTGAGCGCGGCTTGAATTTCTGTATTTCACAGATCCGATCGACGTTGGGAGACGACGCCGCGAACCCGACTTTCATCCGCACCTTCGCACGGCAGGGATACCGGTTTATCGCTCCAGTTGATTCCGTCCCGAGCACGTCGGTTGCTTCGCCGATCTCCGCCGCAGTCGCTTCAAGGTTATCTCTGGGCGGCTCCATCTTGCTCGTACTCGCAAGCATGCTTCTGATTGGCATTTTCGTTGAAGCAGCTTCCCTGCTCCGCATCCGCAGGGCGAAAAAGGTGCCGGTTGTCGCCGTCATGCGTTTCGATGATGAGACTGATGACAAGGCAATTTCTCGTTTCAGCGATGGCTTGACGGATAACGTGATCGAGCGACTCGCCTCAGATGCAAACGGGCGTTACGCCGTCATTGGCAACGCACAGGTGCTTCGCGTGCGGCGAGAGCAACGGGACATAGCGGCTATCGCGACAAGTTTGCACGCGAACTACGTAGTCTTGGGACAGGTTCAGTCGCTTGGCGGACAAACGCGCATTCTTGCCCACCTTATCCATATGCCAGAGCAGACGCACGTACAGGTAGCGCGGCTCGATCGGAGTTTGACGAATCCACTAGAGACCGAGTCCGAAGTGGCACAGAAGATTGCGGAGCAGTTCACTCGCCCCCTGGCGTCGCACAACACCTCACCATTCCGTTCAGAGCATTGATTTTAGGCAGTTTGCCGACTCACAATTTCCTAACGCACCTTTATTTGGAACTGGTTTGCCTAAAGCACGTCGCTTCACGCCTCCTAGCGGCGGAGGCAGTGTGATGAGGTCTTGGTCGCGACGCTCGTTGCTCAGGTTCGCTTCGATATCCGTTCCACTGCAATTAACCGGGTTGCGCACTCTGTTCGCTCAGACAGAGTCGTCGACCACTCCTTCGGTCGCACCTTTAACATCCGACCAATTCCCCAGCCAACCTCGGGAACTCGTGCGCGAAATGGTAACTGTCTCGCATTTCAACGAGAAGCGGGTGCGCGAATTGGTGGAGGTACACGCTTCGCTTGCGAAAGCAGCTCACGACTGGGGCTTCGGTGATTGGGAGTCGGCTCTGGGAGCGGCATCACATATGGGCAATCGGCCGATTGCCGAGTACCTGATCAGCAAGGGCGCTCGTCCGTCACTATTCTCGGCCGCAATGCTGGGACAATTGAATGTCGTAAAAGCCTTTATCGCGGCTCAATCGGACTCGCACCGCATTCGTGGGCCACATAGCATCACCTTGCTCGCACACGCGCGCGCCGGTGGGGCCGCGGCCCGGCCCGTTGTCGAGTTCCTCCAGACGTTCGAGGATGCCGATGAGCCGCCGGTTTCGCTGACCGCCGAAGAGTCAGCAAGCCTGTCGGGAACCTATGTCTTTGGCGATAGCGGCGGCCAGGAGATAGACGTCGACGCAGACATGATGATATACGCAAACAGCAAAATGTATGAGCACCCGCCGCAGCTGAACTGGACGCGCAAAGGAACCATGTCACGTCCGCTTTTTCATATCGGCGAGCACACCTTCTATCCGGCAGGTGCTCCAGGTGTCCGAATTCGTTTTGCGCGGAGTGCAAGCAGCGTTGTTATGACCGTCAGCGATCCGGACGTAGTCTTGACCGCACAACGCAGGATCGGCAGCTGAATGCTTCTCTTTACATAGCAAAGCCCGTAACGTATTCATTAGCATACCTCTGTGAAGGTTACAAAGGGTTAGCACGGTGCCGGATTATCTTGCACAACTGAGCAAGAAGACTCGTGATGTGATTTGGGTCATTGCGTTCATTTGTTTTGCTGTAATTCCGAGTCTCTATCTCAGTTTGCTCACGTTCTTGGCGCTCTGGATCGGTCTGGTACAGCTCTACTTTCTTAGGCCGGGACAAGTGCCTGATCCGCAGTTGCTCGAGCTGGGAATTCTTGGCGCTGTTGGTCTGTGTGGCCTGTGGTTTCTTGTTCTCGTCCCCGCTGAGCGTTTGCGGCAATCCAAGCGGCTGCGGTTTGCTGCGACTGAAGCCTCAGTGATTGGAATGATGGTGGCGCTGATCTTCCTGTCGGGAACAAGTCTGTATGGCTGGCACTTCAATCCGCACGAAGACCCAAGATCCGTCTACGTCTTGGGAGCTCCAATTCTGTTCGCCCTGGTGCGATTGATCAACGTTTGGCGACCGTTACCGCCAAGCCCTACCCGCTGACCACCTGCAGTTTAGATCGAATGAGGCAATTCTTAGCGTGATTCTTCTGTGCCAAAGTTGAGTAATCGGCAGCGGTTTAATCGTATACAGGATATATGTCGGCTCTGCCTATGACATTGAATACGACAGCCGAAATCGAAACGGCAATTGCGCGAGGCTTACGTGAAAGGGATCCGGAGCTTCTCGCAGACCTGGTGGAGCGCAGTCAGCGTCGACTGGTGCGCTACCTGGTATACCTCACCGGGAGGCGAGACTATGCTGAGGACCTTGCGCAGGAGACCTGGATTCGCGTGCTGCAACGGGGCAGCCAGTACAACGGGCGGCAGCGGTTTGATCCGTGGCTATTTGCGATCGCGCGCAATTTGGCAATAGATTACCTCCGAAAAAAGGGAAAAGCGGTACAGACAGCTTGCTTGCCAGATGATCACGATGAAATTCCGCTGGTACCGTCCTCCGGTCTTTCCCCATTCGAAGCCGCGGCTCGAAGCGAAGATGCAATACGTCTGGCCGGTCAACTACAGATTCTCCCACCGCTGTATCGAGAGGCTTTGCTGCTGAGATTTCAGGAAGACCTGTCTCTTGCTGAAATCGCGCAGGTTTTGGGCGCCCCTGTGACAACGGTGACGTCCAGAATCTATCGCGGTCTTGCGGCACTGAGATCCGCATTTGAGGCAGGGGGTGACTCGCATGGAGTATGACAAGAGATTTCGTGAGCTTATCGACAGGTCTTTCGTAGAAGAGGTTTCAGAGGAAGAAAGACGGCTCATGCATGACCACATCCGCGACTGTGATGGTTGCAAGCACTACGTTGAGCTAACCGGGCGCACGATTCGGGGATTGCGGGAATTCACCTTTAGCAGTGAACCAGATTCGAGTGCCCAGGTCCTTGAGATTCTTGCGCATCACACCGAGACAATGCGACAGCACAACGTGCAATTCAAGATCTGGGCTGCATTTGCTGTAGCACTCTCGATGTCATTTGTCGGATCGGCACTCGTGTACCAGATGGTCAAGCGCC
>JAICSO010000073.1 GCA_025936825.1 Terriglobales bacterium | reverse complement strand
TTCGTACATCACAACCCATTAAACCCCGCTACGCCGTTGGCAAATATCAGCGACCCGTCACAAATTACCGATTTTGATGGGTTCGTTGGTTTGACGCACATCCGCGGCGGGGGAACTGGAACCGACACCACAACTGGCGCCGTAACGCGCTTGGCATTCCAGGCGGACATGGGCTTCAGTCAAGGCAGGTTTATCGGCACGGACGGAAGGCAACATCAAGGCACGTTTGCGTTCGTTTGACTTGACGTGTACACCGGTCCAGTTGGATCGGCCAGCCTAGTCACCCAAATTCACGATTACAACGTGCACGTTGACCGCTATGACGTGTTTTGGATGATCCCCGTGAGGCACAACGCGGTCTCGGTTTCGATGGATGGCTCTCAGGCCCGGCTTCAGGTGCATAACATGGACGTGTTCGACGATCACGACCTTGCTAACTCACTGACGCAAGGTTTGGGCCTCCCCACTCCACCTATCCCCCCAGTCTTCCCTGTTCCGGCGAGCGTTTCGTTCGATGTCGAATGGGACGGAGTGCTGGCGATGGCGGAGATTGAGAATGCCTCGCAACAATTCAAAGGTAGTTTCTTTAGCACTGGAGCTACGATTAGCTGGTCTGCCGAGCAGAAGGGCTTCAGATTCGAGTCCGACATGCCGCCAGATCCGAAGGCGAACTTGATTTCGGTGGTTGGACACGAGCAAAATGGCGTTTTCTTTTCGTGATGGCTTCCCGCGGGCGCTGCTCCGCTACTCATGGGTGGCGTAACCGCCTGCGGGTTTTCTGTGAATCAAGTGAGGAGGGCGACTCCTATGCACCGTTTAAGTTCAACCCGCCAGACTGGTTCATGTTCTTTGCGCAACACGCATGGCGTTTTCCTGACCTGAAGTATTTCGCGGATGAAGCAGAACGACTACGAAGGCCACTAAGCTTCCTCTAGCCTTCCCCGGCCGGAGCCGTCCATTGTGCCCCTACCCCAAACACGCGCAGTACAACGGAACGGGCGACGCCGAACAAGCTAACAATTTCGAGTGCCGTTGACCACAGTCGCGGGCCTCAGTCTATCTATGCCACCCGATGAAGGCGGAGGCTAAGAACCTTCGTCAGTTCCCCAGTAGCAGAATGACACCAGAGCAGCCGATTTTCGTTTCGGCTCGATCGTCGAGGTGAAACGATTTCCGTTCGCCTTTGGGGCATTTGAGTGCTTAGCGGATTTGTCACACCTACCATCCTTTCGCCGACCGTCTTCGCGCCCGTGACGTCACGCGCAACAGAAATTGCCCGAGGTCTTCCGTAGAACTGAGGTTGGCGACCTCACTCCATCGCCGAATAGGAACGGCCATTGCCTTCAGCATCCAGCAGCAGGACATCCCCAGCAGGCGAAGAGCGCCGTCAATCTTTCCACAAGAAACTCCTTGGTCAATGAGGTGACTAGGGATTCAAGCCAGTGGGGCAGCAGTCAACATCGGGCTGGGCTAGATGATCCTTGAAGAGACCACCTGAATCCGATCCGACTGATTAGGATTATTTAATGGAAATTTCACACTCTCTTAACAAGAAGTGTTACGATTGTCCCTGCTTGTTAGAAGCGCGCCATTCGTAAGTTGGGCGAGTATCAGCACGTAAAACGCGCTGCATGATCTGAAAGGTCGCGCAGCCGGGCACAGGGGCAGAGCGCCATGCAATGTGGCCTCTGAGTGCCGATCGCCGAAATTCGTGGGAAGAAAACTTGATTCAGCATATTGAGCAGGACCGCTCAAAACATGCTGTCTGCAGGTTGAATACTGCCTTGCGTCTGCTGGCAGGAGTGGACGTGCGTGTTCCATCGCGTGCGTTTCCGGTATTCAATCTGTCCCGAATGCACCGGGCATTGCAGATGGCAAACAGCGCTTTGAATCTGTCGTATTCAATCGCTTCGGATCGCACCATTGTTTCAGGATCGTCGCTCGCTTATCTCACCGGCGAACTGGAATACTTTAGCGATCGCGTGATCCCGCGCGGAATTCGCTATCTTGCGGCCAAGCGACCATTCTTTGTAGTTCCCGGTGCCCCCGAACTTTCCCTGCAGCACGAGATCGGCTGTGATGCGGTACCCAAGCCCAGGATCCATTTTTCTTCACAATGCGTGGTGATTATCGCAGCGAACTATCGAGGGGTCCCAGCTGTATTTCGGGTTGGCGGATGTGACGAATCGCGCTCTGAGGTCCTGCGCCAATGTGCAGGCTTGAGGCTGGCGCAGTCGGTCGCTTGTTTTCAGAAATTGGCGCCTCGATCGCTTTCGCAGGTCCGCACCAACAGCGGACTCGACCTTTCAATCGAAACAGCTGTTCCGGGCGTGAACGCAGCATTCACTTGGAAGCGCATTGATGCGACTTTGGAGCTGTGCCTGACGACCGGAGCGACAAATGTCCTCGCCAGGGCACTATTGGCGGACGATGTCGCCCAGGTATGCGAATCTTTTCCCGAGCATCGTGACTCGCTGTTGGAAATCGCGGACGCGTTGCTCGGGTGGCACTCCGATTCACACTTTTCAGGGTACATGGTTCACGGTGATCTTTGGTTGGGAAACGTCCTCTTTTTGGGTAACGAAGTTACTGGTGTTGTCGATTGGGAGTGGGCACGCCGAGATGGATTTCGATTCGTAGATGCCCTGCATCTGTTGTTTATGTCCTACTCGGTCTGCCGGAACGCGAGGATTGCGGAAACTCTACGCGCCTTTTGGACCAATACTCTCCAAGATCTCGAACTGAATCTTCGCTTGCTGACCCTGAGCCGACATTTTGGATTCCGTCACCACGACCTGAAATTTGCCGCCCTGGTACTCTGGTTTAATTATCTTCGCGAAAGAGTAGTCCGCGGCCGTATGCCCAGCCCCTCGTGGAGCGAAGACATGCTCCCGCGGAGCATACCTGTTATCAAAGCATGGCTCAGCGCCTATGAAAAAAGAGGAACGAGTGAAGCTACTTCTGGACCGCGAACTGAGCGGCTTTCCGTATCGGGCCTATAAGTTTGCTCTGCGCAGACTGGTGAAACAAGTGCAGCCTTATCACCCGGTGGCCATGGATGGCTGCGCTCTGTCACCTGGAGAACGAGACTGTTCGGACCGCTGGGCAGTCATTAGCAGGGTCTTGGGTCAGGGCGCCGACACGCTCGCGGACCTTGGTTGCGCAGAGGGCTACTTTGTCTCGCGTGCGGCCAAGGAGTACGGGTGTTTTGCAATCGGCATTGATGCCGATGTTCGTAGATTGACGGTGGCGCAGGACGTGAACGTCATCAACAAGAATGAGAATGCGGGTTTCATGTATGCGCACTTGAGCACGGATTTCCTTCGTAAGCTCCCGCAGTTCGATGTCGTGGTATTTCTGGCAGTCCTGCACCACATTATGTACGAACACGGCGTGGACTATGCGCGGGACCTTATGCGGTGCATTCGCGTCATAACCAAAAAAAATCTCGTGTTTGAAATGGGCCAATCCAACGAGACTTCCATGTACTGGGCCAAGCTCTTGCCCGACATGGGTCCGGAGCCACACAAGTGGATACAGGAATTTCTGCTGTCTTGCGGCTTTTCCCGTGCGGAAAATGCAGGAGAAACCGATGCCTACCATAGCAATTCGCGACGTAGCATCTTCGTCGCTTATCCGTAGCCGCGTGTCATGTCTTAACGACCAATCTCCAAATGACGGCTTGCGAAGTCAATCGTTTCGCGCAAGCCTGGCGCTTTTCTTCCTGTTTTTCGGGCATTTTGAGTGTAAAAGGCTTTAACGCCAACTACGCCGGTGGCCGGGGCCAGCTATTGAGGACGCATGCTTCGGGAATGGTCGAGAGTTACGACAAGCCGACGTATATGAGCGCCAGCACGAAGGACACGTGTTTTACCCAGGTGCGATACAACCATTCAGTTGATGATCTGGAGTATTCAGGCTCATAGCTCACGCCGACCCTACGCAATCTAGAAGCGCTGAATGGCTGGTTAAAGGCAGAGCTCCCTGTGGGCAAACAAGTCAGCATTCGCTACAACCCCGGAACGCAGCGTCATGGTGGTTGCCCTGAACCCCAACCGGATCCGGGTCGTACCAAAAACGGTCCCGCGCTCGACATCAATTCCCATCAAAAGTGGTTGCGTCCCTTGTGGGCCCGTCGTGGGACCGAACCTGCCTGCCAGGTGCCAGGGCCGTGGATGCTCGCAAAACGAGCCCCGTAGTCAAGACATGTTCCGTGCAGGTGGGAGACGGCTGTTCTCGTTTCAGCTCTGATAGCAAAGCAGTAAATGCTAATCGGCCCATCTCTCCTTGAGAAATCCTTATCGACGTGAGCGGAGGAACCAGGAATTGCGCCATACGGATGTCGTCGAAGCCAATTACCGAAAGCTCGTCCGGCACAGAAATCCGCCGGCCATAAGCTTCGCGTATAACACCCGCCGCAGTGATATCGTTGGAGCACATCACGGCTGTGGGACGCATGCCCTTTTCGAGTAATTTTGCAAAGGCACGCATCCCTCCTTGCAGAGTATGGTCCCCATCAACTACAAGTTGAGGATCAACCTGCATTCCAATTTCGCACAGCGCATCTTCGAAGGCGTGTTTGCGAGTTACCGCAGATTCGAGCGAGAGCGGTCCTGTGATGAATGCGATCTTCTCGTGTCCTAAAGCCGCAAGATGCTGGACCCCCTGCCGGATCCCGTGACTGTAATCGACTTTCAGATTCACAGCACCGGGACGAGTAGAATTTGCGTCGACCAATAAAAGCGGTATGTTGCGAAATTCGAACTGACAAAGGAGTTGTTGTTTGATTCCAGAGGTAAAAACTGCAACGCCTTCCACTCTCCGCTCGATCATGCGACGAATCGAAATCTCCATCCGTTCGTGGTTATGCTGCGTAGAAACCAAAAGGATTTCGTAGTTATTGTCGACTGCGGCATCCTCGAATGATTGAATAATTTCGGGGAAGAATGGGTTGGTGATATCGGAAACGATCAAACCCAGAATTCGAGTCCTTCCAGACACCAATCCGCGCGCCAGAGTGTTCGGGTAATACCCCAACTCCGACGCCGCACTCCAAACCTTCTTGGCTAGCCGCGGATGAACGGTTGGAATTCGATTCAAGGCACGTGATGCAGTTGCATTGGAAACTCCCGCTCGTTTCGCAACCTGTTGAATGTTCATCGTCTGATCTGCTAAACCACACCACCGCAGAAATGACGCAGCGCTCATGATTTGACGCCGGCCACTTCCAATAGACCGAGAGTAAACGGTAACTAGGCAGATCGCATGGTCGCAACTTCGAACAGCATTGTCAAGAACAAAACTACCTTCTAAATGGTTTTAGATAAGGCGCTTCTGCTGACTCAACCAGCATTTGGATAGAATATCCCGGCAACGTGTGAATCACGCCGTGCACCATATCCCAAAATGGTGCCCTTCACGTAACTTGGCGGGGCAGGCTCCAACGCAGCCCGATTCCCGATGCGAGTCACTATGTCGCTAGTTAGTATCTAACGCCAGTTAAAGAGCGTTTTGTACATTAGCCCTTGCCGGGACACGCACTAGTATTGTGAGCAGAATCACTGACTGCCGTGTCGATCGCACCATTGAGAGGCACCAGAAATAAATAAACCAGTTTGGGCCGAATGCACGACAGATACTGGGAGGTGCAGAGCGCCCGCACTGTTCTGTGGTGGGCTGCGTGACTGACTGGCAACAGGAAACTCGCAGCCTGTTATTCTCGCCCAGAGCGACTCATTCCCCGTCCCGCGGTTCTCACTTCGGTAAAGGCGGCCAGCCGGTGCGGCTGAAAAACTATTCGGACCGCCACCAAATAGCTTGCCAGTATCCCGCTTACCAAGGAATGCGTTGACCGTCTAAAGTGCAATGTCCGCCAAGCCTTTGTTTCGTCCTGTTCTTTCTGACGCGCTATTTCCCCTGATCGCACGCTTATTCATTAGTGCCATCTTCGTACAAGGAGCATTCGGCAAGATTACGGGATGGAGCGGGCAGGCTTCTTACATGCAGTCCCACTACCTGCCGGTGCAGTTGATACCCACGATGCTGGCAATAGCATTGTTGATCGAAGCGGCCGGAGTCCTTTGCCTCATTGTCGGGTGGCAAGCTCGCGCCGCAGCCTTCGTCATGTGTCTTTATCTAGGCGTGGTGAGCGTGCTCCTACACAACTTCTGGGCCTTCCAGGGAATGACCGCTGGGGGCATGCAGACACAATTCTTGAAAAACGTCGGCATCATGGGAGGATTGCTAATGATTGCAGCGTGTGGTGCCGGCAGATGGTCGTTGGACGGGTAGCGTGTAGCAGGAGTGGATGGCTCGCATCGCAAACTGCGACTTCAACTTGTTTGTTTGCTCGCCAGACGGCTTGCCGTTTTCAATAGCCGCCTCACGACGACATTCGTCGCCTCGCCAACTCCCAACCCTTGCAGTCCGGCGGCGGACCATACATTATCAACAACAACCAATTTTTGACAATTTTGAGAACCGGGTTGTGCTACAAGGTTTGTGCCGCAAGCAAAACCCGGGAGCCGGTGGATGACTGTTTTGAGCAAGGTCGGAGTTGTTCTCTGGGCTGCAATTGTCGCCTACGCAATCTCTCTCCTCCTGCAAGGCGTGTGGACGGCACTCCTGCTCCAGAACCTGCGCTTTCACTCAAAAGTCCCCTGGTCGGTAATTCCGATGCTTGTTGTCCTCTGGCTTGCTTGGCTTTGGCTAAGTGGTCGCGGGTGGCCTCAGAGCACGACCCAATCGCGGCAGGAACTGCTGCGCGCCAGGCACGTCAAAGGCAGGAGATTCCTCCTGGCGTTCATCGCAGGAGGACTGGGGGTCGTCGCTCTTTGCGGACTATGGATTGTTCTAGCCGAGATGGTTGAAGTACCAGCGAGCGCGCTGCCAGACATGAGCAAATACCCGGCTGCTGTGGTGTATGCACTCATCGCAATGGGAGCGCTGGTTGGTGCGGTCCTGGAAGAAGCCGGATTCCGTGGATATGGGCAGGTGATGCTGCAGAAACACTTCAGCGGCAGCACTGCGATATTACTCTGCTCAGCTCTCTTTGCGGTAGGCCCGCACCCACCATCGCATGGATTTCTAATACCAAAAATTGTGTTCTATTTCCTGGTTGCGGTCCTTCTCGCGGTCACAGCACAGGTAACGGAATCTATCCTTCCAGCAATCGCCGTTCATGTCTTTGGGCTGGCTGTATTCTTCACGTTGGTTTGGCCGCATGACAACGCGCGTAGTCTGATTTGGGCGAGCGGTGTTTCCTTCTGGTTTTGGACTCACGCCGCCCAGTTTGTAGCTTGCTCTGTTGCCGCAGGAGCAGTCTTCTGGCATCTTGGATCGCACAATTCCGTTAACCTTAAAGTTCTTAATGCCACTACATCTCAGTAACCGGCCTTATCGCTGCTTTCAGCTTTTTACTTCGCCTTCTCGGCCTTAATGAGTGCTACCGCGATTTATCGACAACCAGCATCTTAACTCGTCAGAGATTACAGTTCATGAAACATTCCTTTGGGGCAGCAATGTTTACGGGTGCCTTGCTGGGCGCCGCCGCTTTCGGGCAAAGTATCGCGCCAACAGATCCAACTGCGCAGCCGTCTGCTGCTAAAACCACTCCGCAGAACTTGCAAGCGCCCAACTCTGCCCCCATTCAAGCGAACCAGACTCCGAAGACAGCGACCACGCCAGCGCAGGGCGCCACTGCCTCAGAGGCCGATAATTCTGACGCTAGTAATCCGAAAAGACTCGCGCCAGGCAGCGTAATCCCAGTGCAGCTGACCAAGACCATCGATGCCAAAAAAGCAAAAGCTGGAGATCAGGTTGTCGCTAAAGTCATGCACGACATGAGGAGTACCGCCGGACAAATCGTGATTGCGAAAGACACGAAGATTATCGGCCACATTACCGAAGCACAGCCACGCAGCAAAGAACAGAAAAAGTCTCAGCTTGCTCTCGCCTTTGACCGCGCCATCGCCAGAGACGGACAGGAAATGCAAATCCCGATGTCCATTCAAGCCGTGGTCGGTCAGGAGGACAATCAAGATGCAGGTGGCGGCAATCACTCGGGAGAGTTGCCAACGCCGGAGCCTCGCACGACGCAATCGCCAATGAGTCAACCGACCCATGCGCCGCCGACCGGTCCGCCTCCTTCCGCCGACGACGGAGAAGGCGCCCAAATTCCGCGCGCGGCTCGGCCTCCCATTAATACGCAGACTCAGGGAGTCGTAGGCATCTCGAATCTGTCCCTTCAGCAGGCGAACGGGGATCTAGGCTCCGTCATGGCCTCCGAGAAAAACAACGTGAAGTTGGAAAGCGGGACGATGCTTCTGCTGAAAGTGAACCAGTAACAGTGGAGGTTCTTGTGCTCACTCGCCCGAGAGAATCTGTCCATACCAGCCGAAGGGATAAGTATAGGGCTCTTCTCAATGAGTTCTATAAAAAGGGATGTCAAGAAAAAACTTCTCCTCCGACCGGAGCGCGAGAGTGATGCTCGAGATCCAGCCCCACAGTGCTTCCCTGGAGAAGTTTAGTGAATCCATTCTCGCGGATTTCTTCGTTGGCGG
>JAICSO010000127.1 GCA_025936825.1 Terriglobales bacterium | reverse complement strand
GTTTGAAACCCGGTATTTCCGCAGCAACTCGTAAAGCACAATCCCTCCCGCCGTGGCGACATTCAGCGACTTCTTCTGTCCCAGCATGGGAATGCGCACATGCGCGTCGGCCATCTCCAGCAACTCCGGACGAAGGCCGTCGACCTCGTGCCCGAACGCCACGCAAACCGGAAATTGAGGTTCCCACTCGAACAGATCCACCGCCTGTAAGCCGGTCTCGATGGCGGCAATTGCGAATCCGTCGCGGCGGAGTTTCTCGGCCATGTGGACGGCATCCCAGTCGTGCTCCCATGCGACGGTCTCTTCCGCGCCGAGGGCGGTCTTCGAGATCGCCTTCTTAGGCGGATGCGCGGTAATCCCAGCCAAGCACAACTTCTGCAGACCCACCCCGTCGGCCGCGCGAAAGAATGCCCCGACGTTGTACATGCTGCGCACGTTGTCGAGCAGGACGGCCGCGGGGAGATAGAGGCTGTCGTAGCCGGGCGACATCATCGCAGCGTCATCCCGAGCGCAGCGGTTTTCTTCGCGGGGCGAAAGATCTCGCGTGGAGTCGCAACCTGCAGCTTACCGATGGAAGAGTTCTGATGGCCATGATTACTCAGCAATCATAGGTCAAAATCTTATGGTATTGGCATTCCGGCACCCCACTCTTTCGCAAAATGCGCGAAAGGCTGGGCCACCCGCGTTGATACCGTCGAAGTCGTCCTCGGGATGTACCAGCGACTGCCACTTGTGAGTGAGAGTGCCGCTCTGGAATTCGGCGATACCGATTTGACAGATGCTCGACAGCTTAGAGTTGGCGGTCTCAACGTCGACGGCGACGAAGTTCACGTAAACCTCCGTCCCGACTATGCTGGTGCGACGGCGGTCGCGTCTGTGACTGCTGTCACGGTAGGTGGCCCAGCCCCTTGCTGTGTAGATTTCTCATCCTCGCTGCGACTACGGGTGCCCAGTCCTCGCGCTTTTTTTGCAAGGGCAGGTTCGACTGTACATAATTCGGGGACAGAGGGGACGTTCAGCTTCTTAAAAACCGTGGTACGTTCCGTCTGTCCCCGATTTTCCAGCGCCAGCCGCAGGGCAAGGATGCCTGGAATCAACGCCCAGTCGGTCGCATGACGTTTCGTATGTTACTGAAAGTAATTGAATTGCATACTATCGTTTGATATTTCACTTGACAACTTCACAATTTGTGAAGTACCCTCGCAGTGTGCACATCGTTACGCGGAAGCATCTGAAGGAGGCAGCCGAGAGCTACCAAGATGCAGCGGAGGAAATAGCCGCGTGGACGGCTATCGTGGAGGCGGTTCGATGGCACAATTTTCCGGAGGTTCGCGGCACGTTTACGGACTCCGACTGCGTAGATAATTACGTGATTTTCGATATCAGACAAAATCGTTATCGACTTATCACAGTTATCCATTATGCAAAGACGACGGCCGAAAAGCGAACCGAGGGGCATGTTTATATACGTTCTTTTCTCACGCATAAGGAATACAACAACCGCAGCAACTGGGACAGGAGGTACGGGACAAAATGAGCATAGTTCTTGCAAACCCTGCAGAAATGATGGCCAGGGGCGCTCCTCGGGTCATTCACACGGAAGACGAACTTGAGGCGTACACAGATGCTCTGTTCCAGTTAACAGCTCTAGAAAACCCTACCCCTTCTGAGGACGAGGCTATAGAGCTCCTAACGTTGCTCATAGAGCGTTACGAGCGTGAACACTACCCAATTCCCGAGGCGGAGCCGGTTTCCATTCTGCGTTACCTTATTCAAAAGCAGAATCTCACGCAGCGGGATCTTGTGCCGGAGTTCGGTTCAGAGAGTGCCGTTTCGATGTTTATGACGGAAGCCAGACCAATCACTCTTGAGCAGATACGAAGGCTGAGTGCTCGGTTTAACCTTCCAGCAGATATCTTCATGCCGAAGAAAAAGCCCGCGGCTCGTGCAGCAGTCGCCAGGGCAGCCCGCCGGTAGAAAAGGAAAAATCGGCAGGACCAATTCTGCAGGCAAATAGGGGAACAATCCAAACTGGGGACGGGACGTTCCCCGAGCAAAAAAGGGAACAGACAGGACGTTCCCTTTTTTTCACAGTTTGATGAAATTTGCGGCAGACAAGAGACGTGATTTGCTTTTCGTTGCCAAATCGAATAACAGAATTCGGATCGTTCCGGTTGTCCCCGATTTCCCGACGATTGAGGCTCCGCAAACTGGTTGCAACTACTTCTTGTTCTTGCTTTCGATCTTCTCTTTGAGATGTTTGGCGCAAGCTTCCGCTGTACTCTTCTTTCCGTGCGCCGAACTCTCTTGTTGGCCGAGTACGCAAAAACAATTTCACCGGTCTTGAGATTCACGGCCTGGACAGACGGGACGTTCCCCAATTTTCGACGAATGAAGATTCGGCGGGCGGCCCACTCTACGCGCCTGTCGCAGGGTGGGATTTCAGAAGCTTCATCCCGTCAGAACTTGCCTTACGACTTATGCGCCTGCATGTAAGCGCCGAGAACTCTGAAACCGACTTTTTCCCGTGGCAAGATTGAAGAATGGTCAAGGGTCAAATCCAAACCGCAGCGCTCTCAGCAGCAACGTACCCGCCCTTGCAAAAATCGCAAGGACGGGGCACCCTCTTTGTGGTTTCTGTTAGCGAAAGCAAAACCCTAGGCCACCCGCCTGGCGAAGACGAACATGGAATACATCATCGGATTGACAGTGGCCGCGGCCGTGGCCCTTTTCGCAATTCTGGTTGGACTGGCGCGCGAGCGCTCCTTCTATGCAACCGTGCTGATCGTCGTCGGGCACTACTATGTGTTGTTTGCCGCGATGGGCGCTTCGTCACGCACGCTGGTGACGGAGATCGTGGTCGCAGCCATCTTCCTGTTGGCTGCGGTGCTCGGATTCAAGCGAAATCTCTGGCTTGTCGTCGCTGCGCTGATCGGGCATGGCATCTTTGACTTTTTCCATCACCTATTCATCGACAACCCCGGAGTGCCGCGCTGGTGGCCGGGTTTTTGCCTGGCGTTTGATGTGGTCTTCGGCGGGTTGCTGGCGTTGCGGCTGATACGGCACCCTCGTTTGTCAGCTGGCGCCCCGCTTGTATAGGGACTGGCGTCCGAAGCAAGAGGCTAGAACAACTTGGATCGCATGTTCCTGATCTGCGAAGGAAGGATGCGCATTTCGTGCTGCTCGCTACGCATCGGGGACACCCCAAGGGGCTGTCCCTACCCGAGTTGGGTTCAGATGCGTCTAGTATGGTGGAGCTAGTCGGGATCGAACCGACGACCTCATCGTTGCGAACGATGCGCTCTCCCAGCTGAGCTATAGCCCCGTGCAGGTTGGAGAAACTTCCGAATCATTTTAGCAGCGTCCCGGAGTAGCCAACAAATCGTCTTGACGAATCGCCCCTTTCCGCGTCTAACTAGGAACATATAGCTCTGGACCCATCTCG
>JAICSO010000094.1 GCA_025936825.1 Terriglobales bacterium | reverse complement strand
GTGGAGATTCGGGGCAGTCGTTGATCGAGACTGTCCTGTTTCTACCCTTCCTGCTGACGATTGTTTTGAATGCGGTGAACTTCGCTTACTTTTTTCTGATGGCCCTCAACATCACCAGCGCGTCGCGCAGCGCAGCAATCTACTCGGTCATGGGCGGCGCAACTCCCGCAGCCATAGCTTTGCCCAAGGCCGGGCCGAACACGACCACAACCACCGTCAGCTACCTGGCATATCAGGACCTGACGGGGGCTGTGTATGCTCCCTACGGCAATGCCGGTGTTCAGGTGTGCTCGAGCGCTGCCACCAGTCCTCCAAGCGTACTCAGTTCGGGAACTCTGACGCAGCGAACCCCATGTGCAAGTTTTGGGTCAGTGGGCACATTTCAGGCTTCGCAGCCTGATCCTGAATTGAACGCTTCCAACACCGTCCCCGCATTCCTGCTGAATCGCGTGGACGTCGCATACCGTTTTTCTCCTCCGATTCCCCTGAGCCCGTTCAACATCTTTGTGCTTGCCAACCCGATTTGCAGTTCCACTGGGGGCACAGTGACCTGCACTTTTTACCGTCACGCGGTCATGAGGGAGATGCAATAAATGCGCGGGCCATTTCCAGTCGGGAAACGCAATTCGAAAGGCCGTGAGAGCGGACAGGCGCTGGTGGAGTTCGCCTTCGTCTTCATGTTCTGGGTGATCATGGTTGTCGCCATCCTGGAGATGGTGCTGTTGCTGCACACCTATAACGTGCTGGCGGATTCAGCCAAAGAAGGCGTACGCTACGCCATCGTACACGGCACCAACAACACGATCCCCTGCGGACCGCTCACTTGTGCCGATGTGACCGGTCCCGCTGCGCCCGTTGGAACCACTCCGGGCTATGGCAGCGGTTTTGGGGTGGTAAAAACGTTCGCGCAATATTCTCTGCACAGCACCAGCGGAATGACTGTGACGATTAATTACCCCGGAGGGGACGCCACCCCTGCCAATAAAACTCCCAATCGAGTTCAAGTAGTGGTCGCTTATCCCTATCAGCCGTTCTTTGGGTTGGGCTGGCCCACGTTCACGGTGAATGCCGCGGCTGAAGGAAGAATCATGAACTGAAGCTGCCGCTGGCCAGCTTTGCGAGAAATGGTGAGTGAGCTATTCAGGACTACAGGCACGTTGAGATGACAAGCGCCATGGACGAGAAGGAGGCTCCCTGCATGAAAAACAAAGATTGGAAATTCAGGCGGAGAAGTCATCGCGCCGGCGAGGTTGGGCAGGCGATGTTGCTCTACATCCTCGTGCTGGCAACTTTTCTTCTGGGAGCGCTACTGTTCGCGTTCGACCTCTCCAATATGTGGTTCCGTCGTCAGTCTGCGCAAAGCGCAGCCGATGCTGCCTGTGCCGCCGGTGCCATGGATCTGCTGGTAGACGCACAAGGAGGCGCGACCGGCCACCAGGTCTTCAAGCTGGGCCAAGCCTACAGCTGCACGGCAACGAGTTCGACTTCGAACCCACCCGATCCGGTCTGCTGGTATGCGGCGCAGAACGGCTACAACAGCAACGGTACGAATAATGTTGTGAGCGTCAGTTTTCCAACCTCGGTGATTGGCGTTACTGCTCCTCCCGCCAGCGTGGCAGCGAGCCCATTCATTCGCGTCGATGTCGTGGATCACGTCCCCACGCTCTTTGCCGGGATGGTCGGCGGTGGCACGACTAAGGATGTTCGCGCATTTTCCACTTGCGGCGTGGAAGAAGCGGCCGCGCCCATTCCATTACTCGTGCTGGACCCTAAAAATCCCAGCAAACAGACCAGCGCCTTCAACGTGCAAGGAAATCCCGATGTCGTGATATGGGGTGGTCCGCAGCAAAGCATTCAGGTGAATTCGTCCGATTCGACTGCGGTGACCATCGCTGGTAGCGCGAAAGTGGATCTGAGTCTGGGTGGCCCCAACAACACCGGAAGTGATTTGGGCACATACGGCGGCCCGGCAAACGCGCCCGGTTCGAACTTTCTGCCGGGTACCACTGGCCAGTGGAGACTGTCATCTCCAATAAGCGATCCTTTCGCGCAGATCGCCGCTCCCCCGTTACCTAGCAACCCGATCCAACCAGTGATTATGACGGCGCTCCCGAACACTACGTCTCCAGTGGTTTGCCCCGCTCCAGCAGGGAGCGCGGGTTGTGCAGAGTATTCTGCCGGACTTTATCCCAATGGTCTCTGCGTCGGTAAGAGTTGCCCGAAAAACCCGGGTTCTTCGTGTATCGGACCATCGAACACTTGCATCGCTCTTTTTGATCCCGGCATTTACTACATTCAAGGGGATTTCTCCGTCGATTCGAACTCCTGCCTGCGGCCAAGCGGTGCAATCGGCGACGGATCGGGTGGAGTCATGTTCTATTTCAGTGGCGGGGGTACTGTTACAGTCGACGCGAACTCGGGAAGTAAGTGCACTGCTCCGTTCTTGACCGCAGGTTACTCCAGCACCGCGTCACTGCTGAACGGAATTCGGTGCAAGGCAAGTTCAAGCCTTCCAGCAAATCTGAGCGGCGTCACTAGCCTGACCGGAAACGTGCTTCTGGCGCCGTGCACCGGGCCAGCCGGGCTGCCCGGCCCATACGGCGACCCGTATGAATACTTGGGACAGACGGACCCACTTGGAGAACAGCGCGGTTTCCTATTCTTCCAAGACCGCTCTATGAAGAACGCCAATCAAAGTTGGGGTGGAGGAGGATCGTTTTTGCTTGCCGGAACGATGTATTTTCACTCCTGCAATGCTGCTGGTACTGGAACAGGTTGTGGCGCGGCGGGGACTTACTACACGGATTCTTTTACTCTGCAGGGCAACTCTGGATCGGCCACTTACGTTCTGGGAGACATCGTCGCCGACAACCTCGCCTTGGGAGGAAGTTCCGGCATCACCATGGACTTGAACACAAGCGTTACCTTCAACATCCTGAAAGCTTCCATCTTTCAATGATGCTCAGTCTTAACTCATCTTATAGAGAAGGTGCAATCGCATTATGCCTCTCGATGTTTTAGAAGAACTGCTCGCCCCGGCACCGGCGCAGGCGCCTCGAGACGCTGCTCGGGTACCCGCCTTCCTCGAAATCGGGTACGGGTACCAGCCCGGCCGCAGTTCCGCATTCTCTGCAGTGTGTCATGTGATCGCAGTGCTGTTGATTGCCTTTTCTTCCACCCGGCTCGCCTACATGCACGCTGCCGAAGTTGTGGCCCCCAAGCTCGTGCCGCTGAAAATTGACCCACTCTATCTCCCGGAGCTGGGGGGCGGAAGCGAGGGCGGCGGCCGAGAGGGCGGTGGATCAGGCACGCATACCGAAGCGTCGAGGGGGTTACGCGCCCGCAGTCATCGTGGATTCGCCTATCCGGGACCACAGCCTCTGGTTTCCGCTCCGCCCATGGCGAAGCTTGGCCTCCAAACGATTCTGCGCCCTGATTTGCAAAATCCGCCGATCCTGCATCAGAACTTCCCGCTGCCGAATCTTGCCATCGCCGCGCCGCCTCCTCGGCCCGAGCCGCCAAAACCCGTGATGAAGGTGGACAACGGCAGATTGGCAATTCGTCCGCTTCAAAAAATCGTCACAGCCCCGAAGCTGAACCTTCCGACGGCTTCGACCAGCAGTCTGCCACAGCTGGCATCGGCCGAACCGGTCATGCCGCAAGCGCCGCCTCCCCAGCCGATCCCCCCGCCTGTTCGGAACTCCGATGTTCCCGTGAGCAGCCGGGAGAAGCAGGGATTGTTGGTGTTGAACGCCATTCCTCCACCGCCCGACGCCATGGCGAGAGTTCCGCTGGGCGAAGCCCGCTCCTTGTTTGCAGTGTCGCCAGCGGAGTCCACGGTTATCGCTGAACCATCGGCGGGCACGAGCAGTGGAGGATCATCCGCGAAAGCTTCCGGCACTGGAAGTTCATCGGACAATCCGAGTGGCGACGCAATCGCCGATCTCGCTTCCGGTGGCGGCGCAGAGCTGAGTGGCGAAACCTCGGGCAGAGGCAGCGGTTCCAATTACGGCTCGGGCCGGGGCAGCGGGGTTAATCCAGTTTCGGTAGGGTCAAGCACCGGGCGTGGCGCCGCGTCCGGCACAGGTACTGGAGGGGGGACCACAACTGCTTTGGGCAGCGGAGGCGGCGCTGGAAACTCGCCCGGAGGTGGAGGCTTTCCTGGTATCTCCATCCGCGGCGGGAACTACGGGAATGGCTCAACCGGCATTCATACCAGTATCCCGCGAGGCCAGACGTCCTACTCCATGACCATCACCTCGACCGCGAGCAGCGGTGGAGGTCTACAAGACTATGGAGTGTTTCACAACGAGAAGGTGTACACCGTCTACCTGGACATGCGCTCGAGCGATGACGAGCCAGCGTCCTCATGGACCCTGCAATATGCTCTACTGCAACCGACGGACCCGTCGGCAATCCGGATCATCGGGGTTCCTTCGCCGCCCTATGCCACATTGAAGCAGGTTCCCGAGCTTACAGCCGATCTCGCTTCTACCTGTTCAAAGAAGTTGATTGTCGTATCGGCAATTCTGAACACGAACGGTAAACTGGAGCAGATATTAGTGAAGAAAACCCCAGACCCGCAGGTCAACACAGTTGTAACCGACGCCCTATCCAATTGGCTCTTCCAACCGTCGCAAATCCAAGGCAATCCCGTTGCGCTGAAGATCATGCTCGGTATCCGGCTGGCTCCAAAGTAACTTCGGGCCGAGCAGGTCAACTCCTCCGAGACTGAGTCCGCAAAGCAAGCAGTAACCAGGTTGTGTACACTAATAAACCCATGTCCTCGATCCCCTCAGAACCCGCTGCAGCGGAAATCTCAAATTCCTGGAAGACAGGCCTCAGGCGAGTTGCGAATTCACACTGGACCTTTATCATCCTGCAAGGACTTGATCTGCTCACGACGATGGTTGCGTTTCGGATGGGGGCGTACGAAGTGAACCCGCTGGTGGCTCATCTGACGGTGGCGTTCGGGCGTTTTCGCGGCGTGCTCATCAGTAAGCTAATCGCCATCGGAATAGCCATGGGAGTTCGAAAGCGGCTTTGGATCATAAACTGGTTTTATGCGGTAATTATCCTGTGGAACTCCGCCAATCTGCTGAGTGCGTTCCTAAAGTAAGTTCGGAGGCTGCGGCTCGTTTAACAAGATCAACGGAGTCGTGAACACCGGCACGCTGTATACCGATTCTGCGGTAGCCAATGGGCCATTCTGATCCGCGGGCATCATTTAGAGTTCAGGCGCACCGAAAAGAGCACACAAGATTAGGTGTCAACATCTGTGGTGACAACGATTATGACAATCCACACACAGCGTTATTAGATTTTGTTCGGTATCTGCACCTGACCGGCTGCGGAACTATTTGTGATGAACCTCAAGGTTCGACATCGATCCGCAGACTTGACATTGCCATCCATCGCGCCGAAGGACTTGGTTTTTGAGAATCCTATAATTGGCAGTGCCGAGCCGCAGCGGTCTAGCATGTCTGAATCTCATCATGTCCATTCCTGCACGTACGGAGAAATGATTCTTTCTGCTCCGTTGAAAGAAACCTGTACAAGCGCTTTATTGAAAACAGCAGCATGATATTACAAGCAAAAAGAACTTTTGTGGGGGATTCTTCGTGCTAGCGCAGTTTCTGGACTTTGAATTGACCGCCACAGCTTCCTTTAGGGCTGCCGAAGCAATGAAATTGCTATGGGCAATCGTTGTTTCTTGGCTGCCTTAGCAATTTCGGCGGCTTCATCCTGAGAGAAATAGGAGAGCAAAGTCCTTCTTTTGGAAGTGTCTAATCGTCTCCGAGTATTGCGAGGACTTTCCTGCACCCC
>JAICSO010000021.1 GCA_025936825.1 Terriglobales bacterium | reverse complement strand
CAGTTGCAAGGTGCGGTGACGGACAGCACCAATGTCGCTCTCTCGGGTGCAACAGTTCACCTGGTCGGCAGCGCGAGCACAAGCGCGTTCGATGAGACGGTCACGACGGACGCCACGGGAAGGTACGCGTCCGGGAGCATTCCGGGGGGAACATATCAGGTAACAGCGTCCGCGTCGGGCTATGGCTCGTCCACGGTGACAACAAGCCTGGGTAGCGGCGCCACCGTCACACAGAATTTTGCGCTCTCGGCGTCACCAACTCCGAACACGAGCGGAGGCGGAACGGGCTCATCGGGCGGGGGATCGTCAGGCGGTTCGACAACGACCAGCACGATCACAGGACAAATCCTCAAGGACGACACGACGACGGGTCTGGCGGGAGCGACGGTGAGTTACAGCGGCGGCAGCACGGCGACGAACAGCAGCGGCTCGTATACGTTGAGCAACGTCCCGTCGGGAACAGCGATCACGGTCACAGCTACCGAGGCGGGTTATGCCAGTGCGAGCCAAACGGCGACGACCACGGCAGGCGCGACTACCACGTTGAACTTCTCGCTGTTGCCGAATTGCACAATCAATACGGCCAATCTCACAGTTACTATCTGCGAGCCGACGGCGAACTCGACTGTGCTCAATCCGGTGCACATCATTGCGAACGCAACCGACAGCACAAGCGTCAATCATCTTGAAGTGTGGATCGACGGCGCAAAGAAGTATCAGGTAAGTGGCGGTTCGATCAATGCCTATGTATCGATGAGCACAGGCGTGACGCATCGCATCACCGTGCAAGCAGTCGACAACAGCAGTCAGATTTTCAAACAAACGGTTTATGCGACAGTGCACTAAAAATCGGATCGCAATCACGGCAGTGCTGGTGCTGTTCTTAACTTTCGTCCGGGTGGCCGAAGGGCAGAGTACTTCGTGCCCGATTCAGCCGACGCAGGTGAAAAACATCGACTCGCAGTTGGCAATCGAGTTCGACAATGTAAGCGGGAAGCAGATAGCGACCTATGGATTCGGCCTGACATTCTTTGATCTGAAGGGGAAAGCACACGCATTCCCACAGCCCCTGGCTGGCAACGTGCAGATCTCCAATCGAGCCCACCGACACGCCATTTGGCAGAATCATCTCGCCCAGCATTTTCTATATCCCTATGCCCAGGCATTCGTGCAGCAGGTGACTTTCACCGACGGGACGTCATGGGTGGACGACGGGTCCCACGCGTGCAGCATCATCTCGGTGCAGGAGTAACCCGCTGATCGTCTTGAAAATAGCGGGTGGGAGTCGTGCCGAAGTGCCGCTTGAACATCGAAATGAACGCGCTAGGACTGTCGTAGCCCGCGTCTATGGCCGCGGTTGTTACCTTCTGACCGGAAGCGAGAAACCGAAGCGCATGCAATAGCCGCAACTGACGACGCCACTTGTCGAAACTCAGGCTGGTTTCCGCGATGAAGGCGCGTTGTATCGTTCTTTTACTTCCACCGCATCGAGTGCAAAGCTCGTGCAGAGTGGCGCGGTTTCCGGGATCGTCAACCAGAAACTGAACTACCCTTCTAGCCCGCGGATCGGACGGATACGGCAACTGCAATCCCAGGGACTGAGCTACTTCCAGTTGATCGCGAATCATCTCCAGCACACGACGCTCAGAACGTACGGACTTTCTCAGGCGGCGAATGCTACAAGCGTGAAGGATCAGTTCGCGCAATAGCGGAGATACATTCACTACCGCACAGCGGAGCCCCGGCTTGCGAATCATCCCTTTGCGGAAGTAGATTGTCCTCATTGCAACCGGCCCCGAGACGGCGATGGAATGCGCCATGCCTGCAGGCATCCAAACAGCGCGCAATGGCGGCACTACCCAAGTGCCCGCGTTAGTGCGAACGGTCATAACTCCCTGTGACGCGAACACCAACTGGTCCTCCGGATGAAAATGCTCGGGAATGTTTTCGCCGTCTTTGAATTCGTGCGCCAGAGTGATGGCGTCAGCAGCAGGGCGTCCTGGGGAGCCGATCAGGACGGGATGACACTTTTCCGACATTGATTGTCACCATATCGCGAGAATGCAATCGCAGCAAGGTGATATTCCAGTATCAAGTCAACCCGGAGGCAGACCATATGCTCGGCAGCAGCAAAATCATCGGATTCGCACCCACCAAAGACGCCACCGCAGCCCGAAAATTTTACATTGACCAACTGGGGCTCACCTTCATCAGTGAGGATGAATACGCGTTAGTACTGAGTGCAAATGGCAATATGATTCGGATCATCAAGGCCCGAGACTTCAAGCCCGTGCAGTACACGGTCCTGGGATGGGAAGTACAGCAGATCGAAGTGGTGGCGGCGAAGTTGATGGAGAAGGGCGTGTCATTTGAGCGATACCCGTTCGTTCAAGACAAACAACTCGGGATTTGGACAACCGCGAGTGGCGACAAAATCGCCTGGTTCAAGGACCCGGACGGCAACGTGCTCTCGATCAGCGAGCACGTGTGACCGGCGGCCGGCCCCAGTCTAGGATTTGAGGGCAGCAGTCAACCGTCGGAATGTCTCGTCCAACGACTCAGGCAGAACGCGGGTTTCACCGGTCACGGTCATGAAGTTGGTGTCGCCTACCCAGCGGGGCAGGATGTGCATGTGGATGTGTCCAGCGACGCCCGCTCCGGCGGCTCGCCCGATGTTCATACCAAGGTTGATGCCGTCCGGCGAATAGACCTGTCGTAACACGCCTTCCATTTTCTGTGACAACGACATCATTTCCTGCGCGGCGGCATCAGGGAGTTTCCGCAGCTCGTCCATGTGGGCAAAAGGGACAGCCATGACGTGCCCGGAAGTATAAGGAAAGCTATTCAGGATGATGTAGCAGTGCTCTCCGCGGTAAATGATTTTCGCGTCCGGGTCGGGCAGCTTTGGCAGCTCGCAGAAGATGCAGCCTTCAGGCTTTCCGTCGTGCTTGGCGGCAGTGGTTATGTACGCGTAACGCCAAGGGGTCCACAAGTAGTCCATCGTGAGCAGGGTAGCAGAAGAATCGGGTGATGGGGTGATCGGGCACCCAAGAAGAATTGGACCATCGGATCATTGGATCATTCAAAACACAACCTTGCCGGGTTGGCAAAGACAACGACGAACGCCCATGACGTTTTTTCCTGAAGCCTGACGCCTGAAGCCCGAAGCCGATTTTCCTGTGCTAGACTAGTTCCTTCGCCACACTCTCCTGATCACACATGCTCTTGTCGAAAGAATATGTGGGCTACATGGCCCGCGAGACCGTCAAAAGACTGGTCGCAGGACAATTCATAGAAACCAAGGCCCTGCCGTTAGTTACAGAGAAAGTGCATGCGGCCATGCTGGACGAGCTCTCGCTCGAAGACCGCATCAACGACGAAGTGCGGGTCATCCTCGAAGCCTATTCTGACGAAATGAACCGATCTGGCGCGAATTATCAGGAAATGTTCCGCAAGGTGAAGAACGAGTTGGTTCGCAAGTACAAGGCGGTGCTATGAGGGCTGCCATTGGTTGTGGAACTTGCAGGAACGTTTGCGCAACCGTCGTAGAGCGGCTTCAGCGCCGCGTTAGCAGTTCAAAAGAGATTCGGGCTTTAGCCCCTGAGGGACGAATCGTTTGAGGATCAGCCGCGACAAAGCCAACAAGGTCGCCCATACCGTCACCGACACGCTCGCCGGGATTGACGAACTGGATTTCGTCGAAGACCGCAACACCATCCGCCTGGAAGTCCGCAAGATTATGGAAGACCTGCTCAACCAGGAAGCTAAGATCGACCAGGCTGCCCGAGCGAAGATCGAAAGCCAGAAGCGCACCATCCTCGAAGGCAGCCAGGAGTGGGACATCCTCTACCGCAAGTACTACAACGAGGAAGTGAAGAAGCTGGGGATTTAGGACCCGGCTGTTGGCTCTGATTGTTGGCAAAACCGTTGCAGGTCGAGCGTCGCACGTCGTGCGGAAAACCCATCGTAGGCGTAACCTCGTAGGCTAGCCACTCGAGCAATTGCCCATTTCCAATTGTCATTCCGAGCGAAGTTTCGCCTTCCGCTCGCGGGAGGCGAAACGAGTCGAGGAACCTGCTGTTCATTTTGATGAGTGTATTGTCCGCGGAAAAGCAGGTTTCTCGACTCCGCGGGAATGGTCCGCAAGCGGACGATTCCACTTCGCTCGAAATGACAGTGAGAAAAGTGGTTTTGAAATCATGGTTGGGCTGTGCGAGTCAGCCGTTTTCCAACGTCTTTAACCACTCTCTGATCACCGCTTGCAGCGAGGCCTTCTTCGACTTCACCTCTTCCATGTTGTGAAACAGCGCGAGCCTTCTTCCATCCTTGTAGGCGCCTTCGAGCAGCCCTGACTTGTCGTTCACGCGAGCGCCTCTCCAGACAACCAGTCGAACACAATCTTTCTGAAACAAGTTGAAGACGATGATGTATCGCTTGTACTCCTTGGGATCAGATGGCTTCATTTCGCCCGAATAGAAAAAGGCCGGCGCGTTCCACTTGATCTCTTCGCCAATCTCGCGGTCGGTGCTCAGGATGATTTTTCGCAATGCTGCAGTAACATCGGCCAGCGGATACTTGAGCTTCGCCATGTAAACATCGACCTTCTCCGGCTGAAACGGTTTGGTCAATGCTTCCTGCTCTTTTGTCGCTTTCATAGCCAGCTCTTGTCGTTTCGCCACAACGCTGCGGAAGAACTCAAGTTTGCGATTTCGCCAGCCCCAAAAGGGGCGCTGGTCATAGCAACTAGCGGCACGCCTGAAGGCGTGCCCTGATACAAATCTCGAATTAATCCGGAGCCCTAAACAGCCGCACTCTGGGAGTGCGCCCGTGATTGCGCGAGCCAAAGTTTTGCGCCGACCCAGGCTGTCGGGAGTGCTGTTAGCGCGAGTGCTATCGGATACCAATGCTGTCCGGCGGTTGTGTTCCATGCCGCAACTGCGCCGAGCGTGCTCACGATCAGTCCCAGCGTGCCCGCGACGAGCGCGTGGCCCATCGGCCGGTTGGGCGCGAGGCGGGCGATAATGTAGCTCGCGAGAATGCCGTAGATTGACCGATACGCAGTGGCGAGCGTAAGCAGGTTGTTCGGCCACCGTCCTTTCGGAGCCAATCCAATTGCTTGCAGGCCGAAATCGGTCGCGATAGACAGGACCACTCCAACCACAATTCCCACGAGCACAGCGAGTATGCTGCGTCCAATTCTCCGGGACGCAGCCTGGGGAGCTGTTTGCGTGTTCATTTCTTTTTCTCCTGTTCGGAATTCAGCGACTTCAATATTTCTGCCAAGCGGTCGTACCCGAGCGCCATTGCATGCTCGACCATCATTCCCAGCACCATGTCGCGTGCTGCCTGCGATTCATAGCGCAGGGTTTGAGTCAAAGTCGTGATGCCGCCTTCCTCGGTGAAGGTGATCGTGCCGGTCGCACTCCCTGGATACCAGGGCTGATCCCAATTTTCGGTGGCCACGATGCGTTCTGGGGCTTTGAACTCGAGGCAGACGCCGCTCATCCCCATTTCACTTCCATCGGGATCGCGCCAGACGTAGCGCAGGGAATCGCCCGGCCTGCGTGGAACTTCGCAGACGGCGAGGGTTCCGCCGGGCTTTCCGAAAAACCATCGCTTCAGAAGTTCAGGCTCGATGAATGCTGCGAATACGCGTTCGCGGGGCGCAGCGAACATTCTCTTCAGTTGGAATTCGCGGTCGCTCGGCTTGGTGAGCTGAAGCGTTCCGGGATTCCGATATCCCTGCAACCAGCTGGCCGCCTCTTCGATCGGCTGAACTACGAGTCGCCGCGGCCTCCGCTGCGCATCTCGACCTGCTGTGATCAAACCGGCACGTTCCAGAACTTTGAGGTGCTTTGAAATTGCCGGCTGGCTCAGATTGAAGGGCTCAGCTAGTTCATTTACCGACGCTTCGCCGATCGCGAGTCGAGCGAGGATTGCACGACGCGTGGGATCGGAGAGCGCCGCAAAGGTCCGATCCAGAACTGGTTGTCTATAATTTCCCATTGGTTATATAACCGTATGGATATCATATAAACAAGGGCGCGTCAAGGATTACGAGCGCGTTAAGAAGAAGAACAAGCTCTTGGCTCTGGGCGCGAAGCGACAGAGCAACGAAAAGCGGGCGAGTGACGCTGCATAGCTCCGCCGAGCATACTGAAACGATGTCATTCCCCGGAAAGATGCAACGAGGAACCTGCTGTTCGTGGGGGATAAGGTTCCTCACCGGCTGACGCCGGTTGGAATGACATCGCTGATTTAGTTGTTAATCACTTGCTCGGATCGATCAGAGCTCCGTACACGGCAGCGTGGCTGCGATAAAGGAGCGGATGATTGTCGGGTGCGGTCATGCGCTGAATCATGCCGACGAAGACCATGTCGTTGGTGGGATCGACCCAGAACCAGGTTCCGGCGGCGCCGTCCCAGAAGAACGTTCCCTTCCCGACAGGTTCATTCGCCTCGGGCGGATCATACACAACGGCAACGTTATAACCGTAGCCGAAGCCGGGACGCATCTGGTGCATGCCGATGCCGAAGTTTCCGTTGATCACTTCCGCCGGAAGATGGTTCGATCCCATCAGTTTCACTGACGACGGCGCCAGAATTCGCTTGCCGTCGAGCTCGCCGCCATTGCCGAGCATTTGTGCGAGCCGGTAATAGTCCTCCGCGGTCGAAACCAATCCTCCACCACCGGATGGCATCGTGGGCTGCTTGGTGTAGTCCAGTCCGAGCTGAGCACTGATCGGAGCGACGACTAGCTTGCCGTCCACTATGCGATAGTCGTTGCGAATCGCGATTGCTTCTCTTGCGGAACAAAAAACCCGACATCCTTCATCCCAAGGGGATTGAAGATGTGGTCACGCATGAAGTCGGGCAGTGACTGCCCGGAGAACTTCTCAACTAGGTACGCCTCTACGTCCATAGAAAGGCTGTACGTCCAGCCTTTTCCCGGTTGGTAGTTCAGCGGAATTTTAGCTAGCTTGTCGATCATCTCCTGCAGGTTGGCCGACTGCAGCGGCTTGATCTCTTTGTACATCGCGTCTACAACCGTGTTACCGCTGCCGTAGGAGAATCCCGCCGAGTGCGACATCAATTCGCGCATGGTCGGTGGATGGTCAGGAGCGACGAGGATGGGTTTCCCCTCCTTGTCAACGCCATTGAAAACCTTCAGGTCCTTGAACTCGGGAATGTACTTGGCGATGGGATCATTCGGCAGCCATTTCCCTTGCTCGTACAAGATCATCATCGCTACGCCGGTGACTGGCTTGGTCATCGAGTAGTCGCGGAAGATCGTATCCTTCGTCATGGGCGTGTGCGACTCCATATCGCGCTCGCCGTAAACGCGATAGTCCACGATTTTGCCGTGGCGCGCGAGAATGGTGATCGCTCCCGCCAACTGCTTCTGGTCGATCTCGTCCTGAATAAGCTTGTGCAGGTTTTCCAGGCGCTCACTGGAGAACCCGACAGATTCCGGCCTGACAGTGGTTGCGTCGACGGCAGTGCGGCGACTCGCTGTTTGTGCAGAAACCTGGAACGCAATTGTTGGGCAGACAGCAGCGATCGCAAGTACGAGGACGAGTCGACCATTCTTCATCGGGATTTGGAGTCCTTTCCAAAGGAGTCACACATCGACGGGAGTTGTTATATCAGAGAAGCTCAGCAGGAGTTGGCTAGTAGCGCGAGATTTCGCACGACGATACGCGATAATGGGACGGTGGACCGCCGCGACCTCCCCAACGTAATCAAATCTGCCGCCAGCCAGGCCGGTTTCGAGTTGTGCGGCATTGCGCCGGTGCAGGATTTTCCTGAACTGGCGCGATTTCCCCAGTGGGTCGCCGAAGGTCACGCCGGGGAAATGAAATATCTCGAATCGCGCAACGATTCAGGGCAGTTGCGGCGGGCGTCGCTGAAATCAGTTTTCCCTTGGGCACGAAGCGTAGTAGTTTGCGCGGTCAACTACAACACGGCGCATCCGTATTCGACACAGGTGCAGAATCCTACCCGCGGGTGGATCTCTCGGTATGCCTGGAGCCGCGAGGATTATCACGATTCCGTTCTGCGACGGCTGCGGAAAGTGGAAGTGAAAATAAAGGAACTGTGTGCGCCCGAGCAGATTGAAACGCGGGCGTATGTGGACACAGGTCCCATCGTTGAGCGAGTGTATGCGAAGTACGCCGGCATCGGCTGGTTGGGAAAGAATACCTGCTTAATCAATCAGAAGATCGGTTCGTGGCTCTTCCTTGGCGTGATCATCACCTCGCTTGAGCTCACACCCGATCTTCCCGCTCCTGATCGTTGCGGCACCTGCACCCGCTGCATTGATGCGTGCCCGACGAACGCCTTTGTTGGTCCTCATCTGCTCGACTCCAATAAGTGCATCGCCTATCTCACAATCGAGAAGCGTGGCCCCATTCCAGAAGACCTGCGCGCGCGAATTGGACACCAGGTGTTTGGCTGCGATATTTGCCAGGACGTTTGCCCTTGGAATCGCAAGGCGCCGGCCACCAACAAGCCCGAGTTTCAGCCGCAGGAAGGATTTGTAAATCCGGCGCTGGCATGGTTGGCCGAGATTTCGGAAGAGGAATTCCGCGAAGTGTTCCGCGGCTCACCCGTGAAGCGCGCGAAACGCAACGGCCTGCGCCGGAATGCGCTGATTGCAATTGGGAATGCTGAGGACCTCTCGCTGGTTTCGAACGCGCGGCGGGCAATGAACGACCCTGATCCCGCTGTTGCCGAAGCCGCACAATGGGCTATGAAGCGTTTAAAGAACAATTGACGAGAACCATCTTCCCGCGTACGCTGTGGCGCATTGTTTCGACTCATCTCGCTCCGGGAAATTGCGAGGTAGTCTCCATCACCGTTCAGGGAGGAATTGATGGTATACGTTCCCATCACCGCGTTGTGGCTTCCGATCCTGCTGTCCGCTGTCATTGTCTTCGTGGCCAGTTCAATTCTCCACATGGTCATCCCCATCCACAAGAGTGACTACCGCATACTGCCTGACGAAGACAAAGTTTCCGATGTCCTCCGTTCGGCTGGGGTGACGCCCGGACCGATGTACCACTTTCCTCATACGACCATGAAGGAAATGAAGTCGCCCGCGACGGTCGAGAAGTTCAAGCGTGGCCCCGTGGGCTTCCTCATCATTCGCCCGAGCGGACCTCCCGGATTCGCCAAGAATTTGGTGCAGTGGTTTGTGTACAGCATCGTGGTGAGCATCTTCGCCGCGTATCTTACCGGACGCACTCGCCCGGTTGGAGCCAACTATCTCGAAGTTTTTCGCGTGGCCGGCTGCGCTTCCTTTATGGCGTACGGTCTCAGCCAATTGCAGGACTCGATCTGGAAAAGCCAGACCTGGGGCGTGACCATCAAACACGTCATTGATGGACTTATTTACGGATTGCTCACGGCGGGGACGTTTGGGTGGCTCTGGCCGAGATAGTGGCTAGTGCTAGTGGCTAGTGGTTGCAAAAGCTAGGCGGCAGAGCCACTGATTGTCAATTTCCTGGCATCGTTTGGTTTTCTTTGCGAACTTTGCGATCTTTGCGGTTTGATTCTTCCGCCCAAAGCCTAGGCTAAACCGGCATTTGATCTCATAGTGTGAACATTCTCCACCGACCGTCCTGTCGGAGTCTTTTCCCGCGCACGCTATAATCAAAGCAGTCCCGTTTCGATTTCCAAGACCCCACTGGGAGATGCGACGGGCCGATAGGAGCATCCATGGCCCTGGAAAAAACCGACAAGATCTGGCACAACGGCAAGCTGATTCGATGGGAAGACGCGACCATTCACGTGATGTCGCATGTGGTCCACTACGGCTCCTCGGTATTTGAGGGGATCCGCTGCTATGCCCCAAACGGCAGTCCGGCCATTTTTCGCGCCGACGACCACATGCAGCGCCTGATCGACTCAGCGAAGGTTTACCGGATGGACGCCGGCTACACGCGCGAGCAACTCATGCGCGCGATGGTCGAACTTGTCGCAGCCAATGGCGTATGGCCATGCTACGTACGCCCAGTTATTTTCCGCGGCTACGGTGATGCGGGCGTGTCGCCACAAAAATGTCCAGTTGAGACTTACATCATCAATTATCCCTGGGGAAAATATCTGACCCAGGACGATTCCGGCGTGGATGTTTGCGTTTCGTCATGGACGCGCATTGCCCCCAATACGCTTCCCGCGCTCGCCAAGGCCGGCGCGAACTATATGAACTCGCAACTGATCCGCATGGAGGCGACTGCCAACGGATACGTTGAGGGCATCGCGCTCGACATGAATGGATACGTTAGCGAGGGTTCAGGCGAGAACGTGTTTGTCGTCCGCAATGGCGTGCTGCAAACCGCTCCGCTGGGCAACTCGGTCCTGCCGGGAATTACGCGCGATTCCATCATTAAGCTGGCGCGCGAACTGGGCATTCCCGTGCTCGAGGCCGGCATTCCGCGCGAAATGCTGTATATCGCAGACGAGGCTTTTTTCACGGGAACTGCCGCCGAGGTCACCCCGATCCGGTCCGTAGATCGCATCACGGTCGGCAAGGGCAATGTCGGGCCTGTCACCAGAGCCCTACAACGAGAATTCTTCGCCATCGTGCAGGGACAGAAGCCCGACCGCTTCAACTGGCTGACGCCGGTGCCGGTCGCGGCCAAGCAACCGGTGGGAGTCTAGGAAAAAGTGGCTAGTGACTAGTTCGTCAGTTCAGAATTCTAGCCACTAACCATTAGCCACTTTCCTGCTATACTCCCGTGCGCAACTTCAACTCTCAGGAGGGCGCACATGCGCGTTGTTGTTTGCACACTACTCTTGTCTATCTTCGTGGGCATTCCGCTCACGCAAACCCAGGCTCAGGACAAAGCCGCGTACGTTCAGAGCTCCACCAACAAGTTTATGAATTTCCCTGCGATCCCAAAGTGCACTTTAGGTGCGGTGGTGAGCGGTGATCCATCTAAGGGCGCAGCCGTTCTTCAGCTCAAATCCACTCCCGGATGCGCGATTCCGTGGCATTGGCACACCTCGAACGAAAATCTGATGTTCGTCTCCGGCTCGGCAAAAATCGAAATGAAAGATGGTGCGCCGGTGACGGTGCGCGCCGGTGACTATTTGCATCTGACCTCGAAGCACGTTCATCAGTTCACCTGCGTTACGGCGTGCAAGCTGTTTCTTGCGATCGATGCCGCCTTCGACATCCACTACGTCGACGCCAGCGGAAATGAAATTTCGCCGGACGACGCTTTGAAAGCCAAAACTCCCGCGAAGAAGGCACCCGCAAAGGGTGATATGAAAGGCATGAAGATGTAGCGCGGACCGCGTCATCGAACTAAGGATCCCTCTCTCGGCAAATGCCGGGAGGGGGATTTGTTTTGGGTGGTCAGTGGCCAGTGGCCACTGCGGCTTTTGAATAGACGGGCTTCCCTTGCGTGCATTTTTGCGGGTTGGTATCGAAGCGAATGGTGCCGGAATCATCAGTGCAGTAGTGGTACAGTTCCCAACCTTGTCCGGGCTTGCCGTCCACCCGGAGGTCGTAGCCACTCCCCTGTCGCGTATATGTGAAGTTAAAGAAATCCTGCATGGGAAGCGGAAACTGAATCAAGCCGGCATGCTTTGCATCCATTTCAGCTTGGTCGGGCGGAAAGTCCAATTGTGAAAGTGAATCGGGATATCGACCGTAATGCTTCTTGAAGAACGCAAGCGAACCATTTAGGCGCTGGACAGAAGAGAGCACGGGACTCTTCCCATTGACTTGCGCTGCCTGAACTCGCGCCTCGTGTCGTTTCTCGAGGGGAATGGCAATTGCAGTTGCGGCGATTACAAATACCGTGAACGCGACAACCCGCACGACTGTGTTTATCGCCGCGCGACGTTTCCATGTGACAAGCCAGAAGATCGGAATGAAAGTGAGAATCGTCTGCACGGCAATGGTCCCTGGAATGGAGGGGGACCCAGCTGTCGAGAAAAGACGAGTGATCGCGAAAGCAGGCGCAAAAAACAACTGTCCTATATGAGGAATCCCGAAAGAAAAGCTCGGCAATATGAAAACGAAAGCAAACGGGATCTGAATGAGAATGGCAATTATCAGAGCCAGAATTACCGCGCCGATCGGATGCTTCCTTGAGCTTTGCACGTGTGTACCGTAGCACATCGCATGTTGGTCGAACATCAGACACGAGCTTTGAAAGAGCGCGGCTTACAGCCGCACGGTAACATCGGAAATATGTGCATCGGCACGTCTGAAAGCCGTGCCCTCCCACATCGACTCTGTAGTGGAAGTGTTCTGCGTTCAGTTCCGGTGCAGGCTGTCCAGAAATTGCCGGAGAAGACGACCCACCTCTTGCGGTTGCTCCCATGGCGAATAGTGACCTGCCTTTGCTACAACCTTCATCTCACTCCCGCGGATGTTCTGTTTCATCACTTCAGCTTCGAGAACACCAGTTGCGGTGTCTTCATCACCAGTGATGATTAGCGTAGGAACACTGATGGTTTGTGCGGTTGGAATGGAATCCGGACGCTCAGCCATGCCTCGCTGTACGTCGGCCACGTCCTCGGCCGACATCTTGCGCATCATGCGGAGTGCACCCTCAACGAGGTCGGGACGCGAGCGGCGAGTACTCTCTGCCAGCACCTTCGGAAGCATCCCTTCAAAGAAAACTTCAGTTCCTTTTTGCAGGACATCTTCCGCGGCCTGCAGCCGCCCAGCACGAGCTTCCGCAGAATCGGGTCCAGCTTTGGTGTTGCAGAGCGCGAGGGCTGAGACACGCTCGCGGAATTGACGCCAGAACTCGAAAATTACGTAACCGCCGATCGAGACGCCTACAATTGGCGCACGATCAACTCCGGCGGCGGTCATAACGCGTGCGAGGTCGCCAGCATGCTTCGCCATGGTAGCCGGGCCATCGCCAAGGCCGGAGTCGCCGTGACCACGCAGGTCGGGCATGATCAGCCGATAGCAAGTCGACAGAAATTCAGCGATGGGAAGCCAGAATTCGCGACAAACCGGAAAGGGGTGCAGCAAGACTACAGCTGGGCCACTGCCTGCGATGTCAAAACAGATTTCGGCGTCACCGCTGGAGATGCGTTCCATGCGGAGATTATAGGCAAAGCTATGGGTTCGTGACCTGCTGCCCAGCGTGCACTTGCGCTGGGAGCAGATACGGTTCCTCCGGCATCACGATCCAGCCAATGATGTACGCCAGCAATCCGGTGCCTGCACCGAAAATCAGCACTAGCCAGATAAGACGCACAAGCGTTGCATCGATATCAAAGTACTCAGCGATTCCCAGGCAGACGCCAGCGATCTTGCGACCTTCTCGTGGGCGGACCAGGCGCTTGCGCGCAATAACCGAGCCGACACGGGTTCCGCAATACGCGCAGACGTTGGCATCGTCCTGAATGGATTTTCCGCAGTAGTTGCAGTACATAGGCCGCCTCCTGTCATAGGATACGCCGCTTGCACAGGAAAAGTTCCGCTCGGACTATACTTTCCGGTCGAGGTGGCGTCATGCGCAAGGTCTTCATTTCCTGTTTCTTCGTGATTTTAGTAGCGGTTTCGGCATCTTCGCAGTCGAGCACCTCGGCTTACGACTCAGTAGATCCCTTCATCGGCACCGCGGCAGACGGCAACACGTTCCCGGGCGCAACTCTTCCCTTCGGAATGCTTCAGTGGGGTCCGCATACGCGTCAGGACGGGTGGTATCACTACGGCGATAAGACAATTCGCGGCTTCAGCCTAACGCATATCAGTGGGGCAGGCTGTCCTTTGTATGGAGATGTGCCAGTTTTGCCGTGGAGCAAACAGATCGGCGAATCGGACGATCCCAGCAAGTTCACCGCCGGATTCAATCATGACAAAGAGGAAGCGCATCCCGGCTACTACGAAGTACCGCTGGACGATGGAACCAAAATCGAGTTGACAGTTGCCGAACGTGCCGGAATCGCGCGGTTCGAATTCCTTACCGGAAATCCCAGAACGTTGGTTGTCAACGCCGCCGGCAGCGCGACGATCGATGCACCCCATCGTGAAAAAGACGAGAGCACAATCGAGATTCGCGGGAAAGACACTTTGGTTGGCACGGTGCACAGCGGCGGCTTCTGCGGATCGCCCACACACTATGTCCTTTACTTTGTCTACAAGTTCCAGAAGCCATTCGCTTCGTCGGGAACATGGACCGACAAAGTCGCTCCTGGCGCGACATCGGCGACCGGGCATAAAGCTGGGGCATATGTCTCCTTTGGCGAGGGCGACGATCCTGTTCTGATGAAGGTAGGCATTTCCTTCGTCAGCACCGCCAACGCCGAGGAGAATCTCGCGAAAGAAATCCCCGGCTGGGACTTCGACGCGGTGCACGCGGCTGCAAAAGCCAAATGGACAAAAGCGCTCGACAAGATTCAAGCGGAGGGTGGAACGCCGGAACAGCGCACGATCTTCTACACCGGCGTGTATCACATGCTGCTCTCGCCGAACATTTTCAGCGATGAGAACGGCGAATACACCGGCTTTGACTGGAAGGTGCGGCGGCTTCCGCCTGGCAAGAAGCAGTTCGCGAACTTTTCCGACTGGGATATTTATCGCAACACGATCCAGTTCCAGGCGCTGCTCTATCCGGAGCAGACCAGCGAGATGATGCAATCGCTGGTGCATGACGCCGAGCAGAGTGGTTGGCTGCCGCGCTGGGCGCCTGCCAACGACAACAGCTACATCATGGGAGGCGACTCGTCGGCAATTTTGGTCTCCGAAGCCTACGCGTTCGGGTCTAGGGATTTCGATACCAAGACAGCGCTGAAGTACATGCTGAAGGGCGCGACGGTTCCGGGAAAGGGCCTGCACAATTGGGGAGAGCGGCCCGGCCTCGCGGATTATCTCTCGAAGGGATACATTCCGGTCACCGAGAAGTTCCAGAGCGCAACTTCTTTTTCCCTCGAGTACAACAGCGCCGACTTTGCGGTTTCGCGATTCGCGCTAGCGATGGGAGACAAGGCCGCTGCGGCAAAACTGCTGAAGTCTGCGCAAAATTGGCGGAATGTGTTTGACAAAGACATCGGTTGGATCCGGCCACGCACCGAAGATGGCAACTTCATCGAAGGCTTCAATCCAGAAAAACTCGAGCCCCACCGCACCGACATGGACAAATCCAACCAGTACGGGTTCGAAGAAGGCTCGACGGCGCAGTACACGTTCATGTTGCCGTTCAACTACGGCGGTCTCGTGCGTGCCATGGGTGGTCCGGAAAAGACCGAAGCCAAGCTGGACAGATTTTTCGAGAAACTCAGTGGCTGGGGTTTGCCGAATTTCACCGTAACCAATGAACCCGATTTCTGTGCACCGTATGCATATCTGTGGACTGGGAGTCCCTGGAAGACGCAGGAAGTAATTGACCGCATCCGCAAGGAAACGTTCACGACCAAACCGGATGGGTTGCCCGGGAATGACGACCTCGGCGCGACATCAGGCGTTTATGTGTGGAATGCAATCGGAATTTATACGGAGATTCCCGGCGTAGCGGGATTCACCATTGGAACGCCGATGTTCCCGCGAGTGACCATGCATCTGGGCAAAGAGAAGACGCTGGAGATCACGCGCAAAGGCGATGGCATTTATGTGCACGGCGTCCGCGTAAACGGAGTACCGCACGCAAGCAGTTGGCTGAAGCTGTCGGAATTGTCGGCGCCAAAGAACACAATTGACTTCGAGATGCAAATGGAACCCGATCACACCTGGGCGACAAAGAAATCCGAGTTTCCTCCGTCATTCGACGTAGCAGAACAGTAGAGGCGAAACCTTCACCACAGAGGGCACAGAGTTACACAAAGGAAGACACAGAGGAATTCTGGAAACGAGAGAGTCATTGATCTTGGACAGCAATCCAACTTATTCCCGCTCCCCTCTGTGGTGTTCCTCTGTGTAACTCTGTGCCCTCTGTGGTGAAGGTTTTCGACGTTTTCCACACGCTCAGCCGGCTCGCCTGCCTAGGAAAACCTCATCGTGCCAAACAACCGAGGACGCCCGTCTCTCAAAGCAAACGACTACCCTCCAGTGTAAGGATCTTTGATTCTCTTCTTCGCAGTCTGCGCGAGCTCTGAGTTGCCGTCCACCGCGACCGCCGCCTCATAGCGCTTCACGGCAACATCCCGTTTGTGCAGCAGGTCATACATCTCTCCCGCACCAACCGCGGCTTTCTGTGCAATTTCACCTTCGGGCTTCTGAACTTGCGAGACCAGATCGTAGGCTGCCGCTGCTCCCTCGTAGTTCTTCTCGCTGCGCAGCAGATCCCCTAGCGCGCTGGCAGCGAGTTCATAATGCAAGCCTGAGTATCTTCCCGCGCGGCCATCCTCCCACACGCGGCGATACACGGCTTCCGCATCCCGGTCCTGTTTTTTGGCGCGAAGCAGGTTGCCTTCTTCGATTGCAAACAGAACGTTGTGCGGATACTGTGGCACAAGTGTGCGCAGGATCTGCAGCGACTCGTCGAGGCGGCCTTCGCGACGCAGAAAGACCACAAGAACCACTTTTGCGTCGATGCTGGTTTCGGAATTGCCTTCGGCGGCTTCGTGCAGGTACTGGAGACCTTTCTCCTTATTTCCGCCGAGACCAACCACACTGGTTGCTGCCTTGATCCCCCAGGGCAGGCTTCCGATGACATAGTTGTGCGCTCCGACAATCAGCTTGGCGTCCACGTTCTTGGGATTCAGTTCGAGCACTTTTTCGTGGTCGCGCCGCGCTCCAACTGCGTTCCGTAAAGCCGAGAACCAGGCGTGCTCGATCAGTGCGGTGTAAGTCGCAAACTGGGCGCGCGTAACACCACGGGAATAGAGCGCCGCAACGTCTTTAGAATTGGCCTGCAGGCGCTTCTCTTCCATCGCCTCAGCCTTGCTGACTAACTGCTTGATCTGATCGCAGGTCTTAGGATCCGCTGGGCGATGCTTCGAATTGATGAAGTTGTCATTAGAGTAATCGCCGGCGTTTAGCGCTCCGATCCGGTCGAGTTCCCGAAACAGCACTGCAGTCAGCAGATGGTTGACGGCGTCCGGATCGTCGGGATGGCGCTGCGAAACCTGGGTGAATTCCTGAATGGCCTTCTCGTAATACATGTCGTAGAAATGCTGGAAGGCGGCGGGATTGAGCGCGTCTGCAGGGCGGAACGTCAGTTTCGACTGTCCGAAGGCGAACGAAAGCGACAGTGCTGCCAAAACGCAGGGATAAATCGAGAGTTTCCTGGGCAAGACGAGTCTCTCGAAGCAGTGTACCCGACCAGAGCTGGTTAATACCTGTGGAAGCCGCGCCAGTTGGGCAACTTTGCACGGTGCAAAGTAATTCTTGCTTGTGGCACAGCCCTCCAAAGCGATTTCCACTCTGTAAGTTAAACAAAAAGCAAGGCTTCATTGCGGCGTTCTTTGGCGATTGGCTTGCCAAAGAGAAGATCGGGCTATTCCCATGAGTGATCTGGTTCGCGACGCGCAACAAGAATTTTGGCGCCCTCCCCTTGCCAAACAATCCGCGGAACCAGTCATGGCCGAAGCCTGCCGTCGCTGCGGCACGGAGTTCATGGTAGGAGCGGCGTTCTGCCACATCTGCGGGCTGGGACGCCACCGGGCCTCTGCTACACCGAGCGATAGTTGGACATCACACTTCCGGTTCCTGCGCGTTCTGGAATTCAGCAGCGTCCAGAAATGGTTCGGTTTGCCGCTTACGTCAATGTGCGCGTTCCTGTTGGGAGTCGCCTTCCTGATTGTTGCGCTCTCGATGGGCTTGATGAGTGTTCATGACAATACCGACTTTGAAGCCGTCCAACTCTGGCGGATTCAGTGGCTGATGGCCGCCTGTGCGGCGTTCCTTGCGGGCATCCTGCTCAAAACCCGCAAAGCCGAAGATTAGTCCTTCCCGCTCGACATTCTCTTCGCGAAACCGCCGGGGTGGTTTCTCATCCGGTACATGTGATTGACCGGGTTTACACCTTTTCCGACTGGGTATCCGTTGGCAATCGCTGCAGTCAGAAATGACTTCGCGAGGAGTACCGATTCCGGCAACGAGCGCCCCTGCGCTAGATTGCATGCAATGGAAGTCGAAAATGCACAACCGGTTCCGTGGGTGTAATTGGTATCCAGTTTTTCCGACTTAAATGTCTGAAGGTCGCTATTCGCCGACAGCAGTACGTCCACAGTTGGACTAAGATGGCCGCCGGTGACCACAACTGCTTTAGCTCCCATCTCTTTCAGTTGCTGTGCGGCCTGCTTCATTTCTTCGACCGAATCCACGGGAGCCCCAGTCAGAACCGCAGCTTCTTGTGCATTCGGGGTTACGACAGTGGCCAAGGGAAGAAGCTGATCCGCCAAAACCGTCACACCGGCGTTGTCGAGGAGCGTGGCGCCGGAAGACGAGCGGATTATGGTGTCGACAACGACGCACGGCGATTGGGCAGATAGCAAAAAATCGGCAACGGCAATCGCGATGGCTGCCGTTCCAAGCATTCCGATGTGGACCGCGGAAATTTTTGAGTCCTGATTGAGTTCTTCCAGAGTTTCGCGAAGCAGCGCAACATCAATCAACTGCGTGCGTCTTACACCTGAGGTCGACTGCACTGTCAACGCAGTAAGCGCGGCAACTCCATAGCATCCGTGAGCAGCGATCGTCTTGATGTCGGCGGTAGCACCCGCCCCCGACGACGGGTCAAACCCCGCAATCGTCAAGACTACGGGTGGAGTTTGCGGCATAGAGCGAATGTAATTGACCAAATGTTTTTGCGCGAGAAATTTTAAGTACAGATGTCCTCTTGAACATGAACTCTCGTGCCACAAAAACCTGCACCCACAGCTTCAGCACTAAGCGCACAAGGCGGCGTTTTTATCAGGCCTTTTGTGCGCCGGAACAGCAGGAAGCGATTGATAACAAAGGCCATATGTTGCAGTCCGCCGTAAGTCGCTGAAAAAACAATTACGAAAAACTTACCTTGACCTGGATTTTGCCGGTTATTGACGGAATAGTTATTAGAATTGCGCTTTAGATCCAGCGACATACGTCGCGCGTGCAGCGAGGGTGCTCAGGTTACGTTAGCTAAGTACAACCAATCAGAGGTACTTCTGCGTAAGTTTCCGGATTGACAGGCCGTCTGCCGGTTCGTAGCATGACCCAGTCTGCGCGCATTTCGTATTGAGGAGGACGACTTGAACTTGGAGGGTATCTGATGCGAACACGAATAGCTCAGAGCTTGACGATTGCATGTCTCGTCAGCTTGGGAGCGGCTCAGCGGCCAACCAGCTCAGGGTCGACCAAGTATGCGGCAGTTCCACAAAGCGTAATCGAAGCAGCGAAACTCAGCGCGACCAAAGCGCGAGTTTCCGCCAAACCGTACCAAATTGGAACGGCGTCGTGGTACGGACAAGACTTCGAAGGTAAGCCCACCGCCAGCGGCGAGCCCTACAACATGTACGATTTGACAGCGGCGCATCCGACTCTGCCGCTGGGAACCTACGTCAAGGTGACCAATCTGCGCAACCGGCGCGCGGTGGTCGTGCGCATCAATGACCGCGGACCAGTGGTAGATGGTCGAATCATCGACGTGTCATACAGCGCGGCAAAGGTGCTGCGATTCCATGCGGCCGGGATACAGCGCGTGCGCCTCGATATCGTGCCTGCCCAAAAAGCGCCGCTGATGATGGCGCTGCTGCAGCGGCCCAGGATGGTGCAGTAGCTTCGTGCCTCGGACATTCCTGTCCGAGCGGTAGTCAGCCGCAATCTCGCGAACAATTGGTTCTCCGCTGCGGACCCTCGTGCCAAAATCTGTTTCTTATCGGACAAGAATGTCCGACCCACATTAGTCATGCGTGAGACGGGATGGCTACGCTAAACTGAATTCGTGCCCCCCCGTGAGCAACTCATCGTCGCGCTGGACGTTTCCTCCACGGCGCAAGCTCAGAAAATTGTTTCCTCCCTCGGTGATGCGGTCAGCTTCTACAAAGTGGGAATGCAGCTGTATACGGCTGAGGGGCCTTCGATCGTCCGCGAACTCGTAGCCTCGGGACGGTGCGTGTTTCTCGATCTGAAGTACCACGATATTCCAAATACGGTTGCTGCAGCAGTGCGCGAAGCCGGCAAGCTTGGCGTAAGTCTGCTGACCGTGCACGGTTCAGGCGGAAGCAAAATGCTGCGCGCCGCGGCCGAGGCAGCGCGTGAGAGCAATCCTGCGATGAAAATCGTTGCCGTCACCGTGCTCACCAGCATGGACCAGGACGATTTGAACGAAATCATGCACGGAAATCTGGGAGAACAGGTTGTCTATCTGGCCGGCCTCGCGCTGAGAGCTGGATGTCACGGCGTCGTAAGTTCGGCTCGGGAAGTGAGAGCGATGCGAGAGCGGTTGGGCAACGAATTCCTCGTGGTCACACCGGGAGTGCGTCCCGCAGGAGCGGCGCATGGTGATCAAGCGCGGGTGGTCACTCCGACAGAGGCAATTGCGGCAGGTTCAACGCACCTGGTGGTAGGGCGGCCGATCACCGGGGCCCTCAATCCAGCGCAGGAAGCTGAGAAGATCATTCGCGAGATCGACCAGGCACAAGCGACTGCGAGATAGGGTTGCTCACCAGCCCTATCCTTCCAGCCTGCCCTGCTACAATGTGTAGAGACTGAATTATTGAGTGATTACGCAGAAGCGTCTGCAATGGATTCAATGATCCGATGATTCAATGATTCAATCCCACTAATCCTCGGCCCGGCCACTACCTTTCAATTCAGATTGAGGACGAAGATGCCGGAATTGTGCCGCAAAATTGAAGGAGAACCATGCCAGCAAAGATCGCTAAGACAGCCGACCGCAAGAAAGTCATGGACACGACCAAGAGCACCGATTGCCCCAAGTGCGGCAAACCGACCCGCATCGTGAAGCGCGTGAAAGACCGCGAGCGCAATATCCCGGGCGGAATCTTCATCTCGTGCTCGGCCTGCGATTTTTACGAGAAGCTGTAATTATCTTCCTCTGTGGCGTTCCTTTGTGAAACTCCGTGCACAAAGGAAGACACAGAGGCCATCTTCCTCATCGGGCATCGCGGAGTTGGCTCCCATCGGCAATCCCGATTCGCTGCATCGAATTTTCGGAATTGACTCGCTGCCCGCCGTGCCTTACTTTGAAAATTCATGCTGACTTTGCACCATCACCACCACCATCACGCGCATACCGCGACGGCGGGTGTGTGAGACTCGGTTAGCAATCGACACCAAGTTCAAGCCCGCTAGAGCGCAAGCTCTGCGGGCTTTTTGTTTGTGATTAACCACGAAGGTCACAAAGGTACACGAAGGAATAACAAGAGAAGAACGCTTCTTGAAACCGTTTTGACTGCCTTCGTGTGACTTCGTGTCCTTCGTGGTGAATGATTTCGAGGATTGGAATGAACATTGACTTCGACAAAATGCAGGGCTTGGTGCCCGCGATCGTGCAGGATGCCGCGAACGGCGACATCCTGATGCTGGGCTTCATGAATAAAGAAGCATGGGATAAAACCGCTTCTGGTGGCTACGTGACGTTTTACAGCCGCACCCGCAACAAGCTTTGGACCAAGGGCGAGACTTCAGGCAATCGGCTCAAAGTGGTTTCCGCTGCGACCGACTGCGACTTCGATTCCCTGCTGATCAAGGTGGAAGTCGAAGGTGAAGGCGTGGTGTGCCACGAGGGAACAAGATCGTGCTTCACGAAGGAGCTGCCGATTGCGAATTCTCAATCCGTCGCCCAGGAGCAGGCACGATGAAGATTCGTCTCGGCATTCCCAAGGGCAGCCTGCAAGAGGCGACGCTGCAGTTATTCGCGCAGGCCGGCCTGCCGATTCACACCAATTCGCGATCGTACTTCGCCTCGACCGGCGATCCCGAAATTGAGTGCATGCTGATTCGGGCGCAAGAGATGGCGCGCTATGTCGAACACGGAGCGCTTGATGCCGGGCTCACAGGGCTGGACTGGGTCATTGAGAGCGGACTCGAAGTTGTCACAGTTAGCGATCTGATCTATGCGAAGCAGAGCCGCGGTAAAGTGCGATGGGTGCTGGCTGTTCCCGAGAGTTCGTCGTATGAACAAGCTGAAGACCTCGGCGGAAAGATCATCGCTACTGAACTGGTGAACGTAACCAAGAACTACTTCGCGAGCCGCGGAGTTGATGTCAAAGTGGAGTTCTCCTGGGGCGCCACCGAAGTGAAGCCGCCAATGCTGGCCGACGCCATTGTAGAAGTCACGGAGACCGGTAGTTCGCTCCGCGCGAATCATTTGCGAATTATGGACACAGTGCTGGAAAGCAATACGCAGATCATCGCGAACAAGAATTCATGGAAAGATGCCGAAAAACGGCGCAAGATCGAGAATCTTGCCCTGATGCTGAAGGGCGCCATGGAAGCGAAAGATCGCGTTGGCCTCATGCTCAACGTCCGCAAAGAAGATCTGGAGCGAGTGCTGGGTGTGCTGCCTGCCTTGAAGCGTCCAACGATTTCCCAGTTGAGCGATCCGGAGTGGCTCGCGGTGAACACAGTCATTGAGGAATCGCTGGCGTGGCAGGTCATCCCTCGACTGAAGGAAGCGAACGCACAAGGCATTGTCGAATATCCGCTGAACAAGGTGGTCATGTAATGCGGATTCTGCAAGGTAAAGCCGCAGAAGCTTACGTACGCTCCATCGAGCACCGTGGCTCGCGGCTAGACGAGATCGAACCGGCAGTGCGGAAGATCGTGGAAGACGTCCGGCGCAATGGTGACGGCGCATTATCAAAGTACGCGCGTAAATTCGATGGGCTGGGAGCAAATCTGGGTCTGCGGGTTGATGAATCCGAGATGCGGTCGACGTGGAAGGCCGCGCCCAAGGAACTGCGCGCAGCGCTGCAGGTGGCCGAAAAAAATATTCGTCGCTTCTGCGAGTGGCAAAAGCCGAAGGAGTGGCGGCGATCGGCAAACGGAGCCATGCTTGGACAATTGGTTCGCGCGCTTGACTCCGCAGGATCCTACGTTCCTGGCGGACGCTTCCCTCTGGTTTCAACGCTGCTGATGACCGTCATCCCGGCGCAGGTCGCGGGCGTGAAGAACATCCGCGTGGTTTCCCCGAGACCTAGTCGTGAAGTGCTGGCTGCGGCTGGCATGCTAGGCGTGACGGAGTTTTACCGGGTCGGTGGCGCGCAGGCGATTGCGGCACTAGCTTACGGAACACAAACCATTCCTCGGGTGGACAAGATTGTCGGACCGGGAAACCTGTACGTGACCGCTGCGAAGAAACTCGTCTCGTTCGATTGCGCCATAGACATGCTAGCCGGTCCCACCGAGGGCATGATCATCAGCGACAATGGCGACCCCGCATTCATTGCGGCTGATCTGCTGGCGCAAGCGGAACACGATCCCGAGACGCTGGTGACATTTGTGACAACCTCGAAGCAATTGGCGGATAAGGTCTCGCATGAAGTCGAGAATGGCGGGCGAGGGCGCCCGCCGCTCCAAAGCAACGCGATCGCGGCACAAGCGATTGCTTCACGCGGAGCGATTCTGATTGCGGCTTCGAAAGCACAGGCATTCGAATGGGCTAACCGGATCGCGCCGGAACACATCACGGTTGGGAAAGACGCTTTGCCGCTGGTTCAGAACGCGGGATCTGTTTTTGTCGGCAATTACTCCGCGCAAGCGGCGGGAGATTATGCGTCGGGCCCGAATCACGTGCTGCCCACGGCGGGCGCGGCGCGCTTCCGTGGTGGTCTGAGCGTGATGGACTTCGTGAAGTTAATTACCGTGCAGGATTTGTCTTCGCAAGGCTTGACCCGAATCGCAAAATCCATTGTCACTCTGGCTGAGACTGAGGGTTTGAAGGCGCATGCCGATTCCATTCGCGTGAGGTGCGCTCGTGCTTAAGGCCCGAGAATCAGTGCGGACTCTGAAGGAATACCATCCCCCGCTGGGGAACCGGGAGGGCTTGCGTCTCGACTTTAACGAGAACACGGCGGGGTGTTCGCCGAAAGTCCTGCAACGGTTGCGCCAGATTGATGGCGAGAATCTCGCGCGCTATCCCGTGCGCGATACCGGTGAACTCGCGGTCGCGGAACATCTCGGCATCTCAAAGGATGAGGTGCTGCTCACCAACGGCACTGATGAAGCGATCCACTTGGTGTGCGAAACATACCTGGAACCCGGCGACGAGGCGATCATCGTTGTGCCCACATTCGCGATGTTCGAGATCTATGCAGCGCAAACCGCGGCAAACGTAATTGCAATTCCCGCTGCAGAGAATTTCGAGTTCCCCACTGATGCCGTTATTGCAGCAATCACGTCTCGCACGCGCTTCATCGCGGTAGCAAACCCCAACAATCCGACGGGCACATTTGTTCCAATTGCTGACCTCGTACGTATCGCCGAAGCCGCGCCCCATGCGGCTGTGCTGATCGACGAGGCCTATTTCCACTTTGCGGGCGAGACCACCGCACCGAGGTGGCGCGACATTCCGAACTTGTTTGTGTCGCGTACGTTCTCGAAGGTCTATGGCATGGCCGGGCTGCGGATCGGCGTGCTGATGGGAAACGTCGAGCACATGAAGATGCTTCGTCGCGCGAGTTCGCCATATAACCTGAACTCGGTGGCTCTCGCGTGTTTGCCCGAGGCTCTAGCCGACGAGCACTACGTGAGCAACTATGTCGCCCAGTGCCTGCAAGGACGGCGCGAGTTGGAATCGGAACTGGCAGGGTGGAGTGTCAAGTACTGGCCCAGCCGGGCGAACTTTGTCCTGATGTATTTCGGAGAAAACTGCAAGCCATTTATTCAGCGGATGCGAGACCGAGGCATCCTGGTTCGCGACCGCTCGAGTGACTACGGCTGCAAAGATTGTGTACGCATCACAGTGGGAATTCGCGAGCATAATCAGCGCATGCTATCTGCGCTCCGAGAAGTGTTCTCCGAACTTGGACTTAGACAACAGGTGGCGAGATGAGAAAAGCGGCGCTCGACCGCACGACCAAAGAGACCAGCATCAAGCTGCGGCTCACGATTGAGGGTAAGGGCCGGTACAAGATCTCCACCGGCATCCGCTTCTTCGATCACATGCTGGAATTACTGGCGCATCACGGCGGCTTCGACCTGGAACTCAAAGCCACCGGGGACCTCGATGTCGACCAGCATCACACGGTTGAAGACGTTGGCATCGCCCTTGGTCAGGCATTCGCCAAAGCTCTGGGCGATAAGAAAGGCATTCTGCGCGCTGGCTATTTCATGATGCCGATGGATGAGACGCTAGGCGTTGCCGCCGTGGATTTTTCTGGACGCGCCGCGTCAGTCGTGGAAACAAAAGTGCGCGTGCGCGTCGTTGGAGATTTGCAATCGGAGTTGGTCGACGACTTCTTCGAAGGCTTCGCTCGCGGGGCAAATGCAAATGTTCACATAAAGACTCTTTACGGCCGATCCAACCATCACAAGATTGAGGCATTGTTCAAGGCTTTTGCACGTGCATTGCGCGCAGCCTGCTGGCAGGACAAGCAGATGAAGAGCCTGCTTCCGAGCACAAAGGGGTTGTTGTAGTGATCGCGATCATCGATTACAAGGCAGGCAATCTCACCTCGGTGAAGAAGGCATTCGATCATGTAGGCGCCGAGACCGTGGTCACGGCAGACGCGGCGCAAGTTGCCAAGGCTGACAAGATCGTTCTTCCCGGAGTTGGGCATTTTCAAGCAACAACAACGCTCGACGATGCAGGTCTGCGCGATGCTGTGCTCAGCGGGATCGAGCATGGCATACCGTTCCTCGGCATTTGCGTTGGCATGCAGTGGATGCTGGCCTCCAGCGAAGAAGCCCCCGATGTTCACGGCCTCGGACTCTGGCCGGGTGAATGCAGCCGCTTCCCTTCTGGGGTGAAGTCGCCGCATGTGGGATGGAATAGCCTGGAGATCCGAAAAGGGGCTTCGCGGTTGTTGAACGGAGTAGCGAATGGCTCTTACGTGTATTTCACGCATTCCTACCGCGTGCCGCTGCTGGCTGCAACGGCGGCGGAATGCGAGTACGGCGGCGGGTTTTCCGCGGCGGTGGAACAGGACAATTTGTTCGGCGTACAGTTTCATCCGGAGAAATCGGGCAGTGTGGGACTGAAGATTTTGCAGAATTTTTGTGAGTTGTGATGAGTAAGCATTCAGCACTCAGCATTCAGCGCTCAGTCAAAGCTGGGCTGCTGCGACGTGCTTACTCGCGGTCCGAATTGACTGAATGCTGATTGCTGAATGCTGATTGCTCCATGCTGACCAAACGAATCATCGCTTGCTTGGATGTCGACGCGGGGCGCGTTGTGAAGGGGACGAAGTTCCTCAACCTCCGCGATGCCGGCGATCCAGCGGAGTTGGCGAAGGCGCACAGCGAAGCCGGCGCCGATGAGGTCGTCCTGCTCGATATAACGGCCACGCACCAGAAGCGAAATACCCTGATAGACACGGTGCGGCGAACGGCGAAAGAACTGTTTGTGCCGTTCACGGTTGGCGGCGGAGTCCGCAAACTGGAAGACGCAGCCGCGATTTTCGATGCTGGCGCGGACAAGATCAGCATCAACTCGGCGGCGATTGCCGATCCTTCGCTAATCACCTGCATCGCACAGCGCTTTGGATCACAGGCGGTCATCGTTGCGATCGACGCGAAGCACGGCGAGACAGGTTTTCAGGCGTTCGTTGCCGGGGGGCGCACTCCGACGGGACGCGATGCCGTGCAGTGGGCGCGAGACGCCGAGGATCGGGGGGCCGGTGAAATCCTCCTCACTTCGATGGACCGTGACGGCACCGGCAAGGGCTTCGACTGCGAACTCACGCGTGCTGTGTCGCAGGCGGTGAATATTCCGGTAATCGCCTCGGGTGGTGCGGGGGGCTCGGAGCACTTTGTGGAGGTGTTCCGCGCTGGGGAAGCGGACGCAGCCTTGGCCGCTTCAATCTTTCATTTTGGATTAAGCTCAATTTCGGAACTCAAATTACGCCTCTATGCTGCGGGTGTTCCGGTGAGGTTGCTCTCATAAATGTTGATTCCCTCCATTGATTTGATGGGCGGCAAAGTCGTCCAACTGATTCAGGGTAAAAAGAAGGCGCTCGAATTCGACAACTTTGACGAGTGGGTTGCGAAATTCGCGAGCTTCCCTCTCGTGCAGTTAATCGATCTTGATGCGGCGATGGGCAGAGCGGCAAATTCTGAACTGATCCGATTCTTCGTAACCAAGCTTCCCTGCCAAGTCGGCGGAGGAATCCGATCGATTGACGCGGCACGTGCGGCACTGGACCTCGGTGCAAAGCGAGTGATCGTCGGGTCAACCCTGATCCAGAACGGCGCAATCGATGTTTCATTCGCTCAGGAACTCGCAAAAGAATTTGGACCAGACAAGCTGGTATTTGCCATTGATGCGCGCGGCGGCAAGATCGCCATCCGCGGATGGAAAGAACTTACCCAGATCACGCCGCTTCAGGTAATCAAAGCTCTGGATCAATATTGCGGAGCATTTCTTTACACCCACATCGACACCGAGGGATTAATGGCAGGTCTGCCGCTCGATCCAGTTCGCCAACTGCGTGCGGCTGCCAGCAGGCAACTCATTGCCGCCGGCGGGATCACAACACATGAAGAAATCGACGCGCTACACAAAATGCGCGTGGATGCGGTAGTCGGGATGGCGTTATATCTCGGGCGCCTCTCGCTCGAGAGGAGTTCTGTCCAGTAGTCCGTGCCATCCCTGCCGGACTCTGTCTCACTGCTAAGCCTACCCAGGGCTTACGCCCTGGGCTATTTATGTGCCGCGCGCGCGGCGAGGTTTAGTGGGCGGCGCTTGAATGAGGCGGTTGGTTTCGCAGCTACTTCAGGCCCGTTGCCTTCCTGATAGTATTCCTGTTTCGAAGTAAATCATTTCAACACACAGAGCAGGATTGATCGTGGGTGATCCTACATTTGCTCCCGGATGGCCGGGAATTCCTCCGCGCTGGACATCAAGCGCCAAAAGCGGCGTGGGCACTGCGCTCAACCGCACCAGCAAAGTCTGGTTCACGCTCAGCCACGGCATCCTGAATGAAATCTACTATCCGCGCGTGGATATGCCGTGCACTCGCGATTTCGGGCTGATCGTCACCAGCGGTTCGAATTTCTTTTCTGAAGAAAAGCGCCATTGCCGCTTTGAGATTGAGCCCTTCGAACACGGCGTGCCGGGATATCGGCTGGTGAACACTGATCTCGGCAATCGGTATCGCATCGAAAAGGAAGCCTTCGCGGACCCATATCGCAATGTGATCGTGCAGAAGATTCGATTCGTGCCGCTCACCGGCCTGCTGGCGGACTATCGCTTGTACGCGTTGCTCGCGCCGCATTTGGGAAGCAATGGGACTAACAACACTGGTTGGATCGGCGACTACAAAGGCATTCCAATGCTGCTCGCGGAAAATCCCGCGGGATACGCGTTGGCTTTAGGCTCGTCAACTTCGTGGTGCGGAATGTCAGTCGGCTTCACCGGATACTCGGATGGCTGGCAGGACCTGTCGCGAAATTTTCAGCTCACGCAGCAATATCAGCGTGCAGAAAACGGCAACGTGGCGCTCAGCGGCGAAATCGACCTCAACGCTTGCGCCGGCGAGTTTGTCCTGACACTCGGGTTCGGCGGAATCTGGGCGGAAGCGGCGCAATTAGTGCGTTGTTCGTTACTGGATGACTACGCGGCGATGAAGCGCGATTTCGCATCGCAATGGTCAGGATGGCAGAAAACTCTCGCCCCACTCGATCGCCAGGTGGATCACGATCTCTATCGCGCCAGTACGACGATTCTGCGGGTGCACGAATCCAAGGATTTTGCAGGCGGCGTGATCGCCAGCCTCTCCATTCCCTGGGGATTCAACAAGGGCGATGAAGATCTTGGTGGATATCACCTGGTCTGGCCGCGCGATCTTGTCGAAACCGCTGGCGGTTTTGTTGCGGCAGGCGCGGTGAGCGACGCCATGCGGGTGCTGCGATATCTGCAATCCACACAGGAGGCTGACGGCCGCTGGCCGCAGAACATGTGGCTGGATGGGCGCTCGTATTGGGGTGGCTTGCAAATGGATGAAGCCGCATTCCCCATCCTGCTAATTGATCTGCTGCGCCGCGAGGCTCCGAAAGCACTCGGTGATCTGAAACATTGGTGGCCGATGGTGCAGCGCGCGGCAGCCTTCATTGCGTGCAATGGGCCTGTAACACAGCAGGACCGCTGGGAGGAAGACGCGGGTTACTCGCCATTCACATTGGCCGTTGAAGTCGCCGGACTTCTTGCCACGGCAGATGTGGCAGACGCGGTCGGCCAAAGCAGCAGCGCTTCGTATCTACGCGACCTTGCGGATACCTGGAACGAGCACATCGAAGATTGGACCTATTCGACCAATGGCGATCTGTCGCGGCAGATCGGAGTCGAGGGATATTACGTGCGGATTGCGCCTCCTGTCGGCGATTGCGCGGCGTCGCCCACCGACGGATTCGTTCCCATCAAGAACCGTCCACCCGGCCAGGGATGGGAGCAAGCTTCGCACATCGTCAGTCCAGACGCTTTGGCTTTGGTCAGATTTGGATTGCGCGCTCCGGACGATCCCAAGATTCTCAACACCATCAAAGTGATTGATGCGGTGTTGAAAGTCCGCTTGCCACAGGGTGCGTGCTGGTACCGCTACAACGACGACGGCTATGGCGAGCACGCGGACGGCGGTCCATTCGACGGAACGGGCATCGGACGTCCCTGGCCACTACTTGCAGGCGAGCGCGCACACTACGAGCTTGCAGCAGGAAATCTGGCTGGCGCGCAGGAACTGCTGCGCTCAGTCGAACATTCAACGAATTACAGCCGATTGATTCCGGAACAAGTGTGGGACTCGGCTGACATCGCGGATCGCGAATTGTTTCTCGGCAAGCCGTCCGGATCGGCATGTCCGCTGGTGTGGGCGCACTCCGAATACATCAAGCTGGTGCGATCGTTAAAGGATGGCAAAATTTTTGACCAGCCGCCGCAAACCGTGAAGCGATATCAGGCCGGGAAGCGGCAAGCTGAATTTCACGAGTGGCGATACAACAACAAGTGCCGGACCATTCCAGCTGGGAAAACTCTGCGAATCGCCTTGCTCTCACCAGCGCTGGTGCACTGGAGTGACGAGGAATGGCGCACCACGCATGATACGAATACCAGCAGCACCGGCGTGGGAATTCATATTGCGGATCTTCCAACGAGCAACCTGAAAGCGGGCCGCGCCGTCGTATTTACCTTCTACTGGCTCGAGAATCGCCACTGGGAAGGTGCAGACTTCACGGTCACCATCAGCTCTGCATAAGCGCATAATGAAGGATGTAATGGCGGAACGTCAGTCCATTCGCCACGACAAGGCCGCCGAAAAGGCAACAGCCATTCTGCAGGAATTGTTGCGCGGTCTCCCTGCGCGCGACTTCGCCATCGAGCTCTGGGACGGCACCCGCTGGGATGCCGAGCCTTCCAAGTTCTGCCGCTTCACCTGGCATATTCACAATCCGAAAGTACTTCACGCGTTCTACCGTTCCGACCGACAATTGGCTCTCGCCGAGTCCTATATCTACGGTGATTTCGACGTCAGCGGCGATTTGCTTGCTGTCTTCCCGGTTGCCGATTACCTGATGCGTCGGGAATTCAGCGTTGCAGAGAAAATGCGCCTGAGTGCGCTAGCGATAGGCTTGCCGTCGTCTGCCAAAGCCAATCGGTTCCGAGCGCAGCTACGCGGGCATCGCCATTCGAAATCACGCGACCAGCACGCCGTTAGTTTTCATTACGACGTTTCCAATGAGTTTTACCAGCTTTGGCTCGATCGCCGCATGGTGTATTCCTGCGCGTATTTCAAATCTGCGAACGAATCTATCGACCAGGCGCAGGAGCAGAAACTCGACTACGCTTGCCGTAAACTCCGCCTGAAGGCCGGAGACCGTTTACTGGACATCGGTTGCGGTTGGGGCGGTCTCATTCTGCATGCCGCGCGCCACTATGGTGTGCATGCGATTGGAATCACGCTAAGTCAGCAGCAACTGGCCATGGCCCAACAACGAATCGCAGAGGCGGGCCTGTCGTCTCTTTGCGAAGCCCGGCTTCTGGATTATCGCGACACGGAGCAACTCGGGACATTTGACAAGGTTGTGAGTATCGGGATGATCGAGCACGTCGGTGAGAGCCAGCTTCCCGAATATTTCAGCGCGGCCTTCGGTCGATTGAAGCCTGGCGGCGTGTTTCTGAACCACGGCATCGGCCGCGCAGGCCACCGGCCGAAGCCAACCCAGCCGACCTTTACTGATGTCTATATCTTTCCCGACGGCGAACTGGTGCCTATCGCAACCACACTCAATGCCGCGGAGCAAAGCGGGTTTGAAGTGCGCGACGTGGAGAATTTGCGCGAGCATTATTTCCTCACGCTGGTGCAATGGCTGAGACGCTTGGAAGCGAGTGAGGCACGCGCAAAAGAACTCGTTGGCGACATCAAATACAGGATATGGCGACTTTACCTGGCAGGATCGGCACATTATTTCCGCACGGGAAAGCTGGATCTGTATCAGACATTGCTGATAAAGCCGTTCAATGGCGGGAGCGGCTTGCCGTTAACGAGAGAGAATTGGTACAGCTGAGCACAAAAAGCGCGATCCAAAAAGGATCGCGCTTTCCCGACAGAGGACTGCATTCAGAAGCGAAGTACCAACCCTGTTGAAGCGCGCACATTCTTGCTGGAATTCATTCCGGAGAAGCGAGTATCCAGCCAGTCGAACTGGATGACACGCCACGCGAGAGCGCCGTGCCCGGCATCAATGCCGCCGCCGAAATACATGGCAAAGCCGCTGGTCGAAGCCCCCGAGAAAGATGCCTTTGCCCCGCCCAACAACACGTGAGCGAAAGGCTTTACGATCGGTAGATGCGCGTGAATCTCAGGCCCAAATGTATAGGTCGTGTAGTGAACTCCGTAGTTGAAAACCTGGCTGAAATCCGCAGTCACGCCAAAGGTGCTCCCCAAATTGCCGGTCAGAGCAGCATTCCAGCCGCTCCAATTCCCACCACCTTCAGTCCTGGAACTGATACCCGCCGAAAACTTCCGCCTTGGGTGCGGCTTGCGCAGCAACCGCGCAAAACAATAAAGCCGCCAGGCAAAGTGAAAACTTACGCATGTATTCCCCCTAGAGCAATGAATATTGCGCGCTTTTGCTTCACACTGCTCCTCCAGCCGCGCTGAGTGGGAAGTTAACAGAATCGATTCTGTGGGCAACAGGTCACCTTCGTCCCAACTATTTCGTAATGGCGCGATGTACCTTGCTCGTAGTGAGGGTAATGGTTACCTATGTCGAATACTGGATGAACGACCGCGCAATGAAGTTCCGGTTACAGTAATGATGTGAACCTTTCGAGAGCGCTGCCCGTAATCCGTTCGCTGAACGTAAATCTTTACAGCATGATGCGCCGTTTCTTAGTTCTTTTGGCTTTAACTCTGACCGTATGCGGTGCGCGGGCCCAGGGACCGCCGTTCCAAACCGATGATCCAGTGCCGGTGGACCTGCATCACTACGAGTTTTACGTGTTCGGAGCCGCAGACGGGACGCCAGTCGAGATCGACTCAGTTGGTCCGGCGTTCGAGTTCAACTGGGGTGCGATACCCAGAGTGCAGTTGCACGCGATACTCCCATGGGGAGTCGTTGCGCCACGGAACAATCCAGCCTATCTGCCCGGCGGAACCGGACCGACGGAATTTGGCCTGACCGACATGGAAGTAGGCGCGAAGATCGCCTTCATCAAGGAAAGCAAACACGTCCCGCAGATCGGCACCTTCACCATGTTCGAACTGCCTACTGGAAACTCGGACAAAGGGTTGGGCGTGGGAAAGGTCTGGTACAAGGTCCCGCTGTGGCTTCAAAAAAACGTCGGCAAGTGGACTTTCGATGGCGGCGGAGGCTACACATTCAATTCTCAAACGGGATTCCGTAATTTTCCGTACACGGGATGGCTGGTAAAGAAGGAGCTCAGCGAAAGACTCGAGTTGGGAGCCGAGGTCTTCGCTCACGGCGCCGAAGGCAGTGCGTCAGCGCAAAGCAAGGCCTCTACGATGATTGATGTTGGTGGTTACTACCACTTCAAGCATCACCCGGGCCAGCAGTTCCTCTTCGCCTACGGCCACTCCATTGCAGGTCAGACGGAGACATATGCTTACGTCGGACTGTACTGGACTTGGGGGCAAGGCAAGGACAATAAGGATGCCGCGCCGAAAGCGAGTGAACCGCTTTTTCCGGCGCACTTCGCCAATACCAGCTTCTAGCCGTGCCACTTGCCTTCGATTCTTGTTAGAATTATTGTTTCCGTTTACATACGCACTACCAGGAGAAATAGCACTCATGGCCTATGTCATAGCAGAGCCGTGCATCGGCACCAAGGACACCGCTTGTGTGGACGCATGCCCAGTCGATTGCATTCATCCCAAGAAAGACGACGCGAAGCACGCCGACGAACAGATGCTCTACATCGATCCCGTAGAGTGCATCGATTGCGGCGCCTGCGTTCCGGTCTGCCCGGTGTCGGCCATCTTCGCGCTCGATGATCTGCCGGAAAAGTGGAAGGATTACGCCGAGAAGAACGCGAAGTATTTTGGAAGATAGGTTTCAGGCGTCAGGCTTCAGGCTCTAGGCAAAAACTTAAGGCGCGTGCTTGAGCATGCGCCTTGTTTTATTAGCGGTGTCTTCGGTTCCTTCGGAATTCCGGTGCTCCTGATGGCTGAGGGCTGATGGCTGATGGCTCTTATGAAATGGCGTTCCCTCCAAGAATCGGCTCCGGACACAGGCTCGCGACGGCTGTACGAAATCTTCGCTGAGCGACGCGAACTCATCGCCCGCTACGTTCCTGCCGAAATCCAGGCGATCCACGCAAAAGTTGTCGAGGAACTGAAGCAAGCGGGAGCTACTGAGAAGGCGCTGAAGGCAGGCGACCCCGCGCCGGAGTTCGAACTTCCGGACCAAAACGGAAAGCTGGTGCGCTCGGCGGAACTGCTGGCGCATGGACCGCTGATCATCTGCATCATTCGTGGACGCTGGTGTCCGTTCTGTGTCGGCCAGATGGAAGCCATGAATGCCATCGTTCCCGAACTAGAAAAGCTCGGGGTTTCTTTCGTCGCCATCTCGCCGCAAACTGTCCATCAGTCGTTCCTGATGGCGGACCAGCACAAACTGCAATTCCCTCTTCTGAGTGACGCAGGCAATCAGGTCGCACGAGAGTTCGAATTGGTGCATCGCGTGCCGGACTATCAGCAGGAAGTGTATCGTCGCGCATTCACAAATCTCCCCTTCATCAATGGCGACGAAAGTTGGGAATTGCCTATTCCAGGGACGTACATTCTCGCGGAAGACTCTCAGAGAGGTGACCAGCGGGTCCCAAAAGTTCTTTACTCCTCGGTCAATCCTGACTACATGGAGCGCCCTGAGCCCGCCGACATTCTTACGAAATTGTCACAGCTTTTCTCTTAACGTATTGTTCATCGGTCACAGCTAGTATGGTCAAGGATCACAGTCATCGTGGTCGAGAGTCCTAAACAGGGAAACCATTTGTGCCTAGAATTCCCAGATGGGGAGTGCATTCCGGCGTTGGAACTACTCTGTCCCGATCAAGCACTCCTAACTAACGTTCCACAGCGGGAATGTCGAGGTGGATAGTATGACTGCTGCGATTGCTGCCTCTCCGATTGTCCCTCAGCCGCTCGCTTCGGCTGCGCTTTTGAACTTGCTGATTGTCGGAGAAGATCGCGCCCTGCGAGAAATGTGTCGAGAAGTGGCATCATCACTCGGATATCGCGGAACTTCGGCCGAGTCCCCCGAACAGGCATTGCGAATGTTGGACAGCCAGGATACGGACCTCGTGCTCCTCGATTTCAAGTTGCACGGTTTAACCGGCGTGCAGGCGCTGCGCCAGATTAAGGGAGCACGACACGACGTGGAGGTAGTAGTAGTCACGTCGAACAGCAGTGTCGATGTCGCAGTCGAGGCAATGAAAGCTGGTGCATTCGACTATCTAAGCAAGCCTTTCACACATGAGGAATTAACCGTCGCACTGGAGCGTGCGGCCGCGCACCTGCGATTGAAGGCAGAGAATCGGCTACTCCGCGAAAAGCTGAAATCGAAACAAGGCTTTGGCAACATCATCGGGCGTGCCCCGGAGATGGACAAGCTGTACCGGATCATCGCTAAGGCAGCCCATAGCATGCATCCGGTGCTCATCCTTGGCGAGAGCGGCACCGGGAAAGAAATGGTGGCGCGGGCCATTCACTTCTCGGGTCCATTTCGGGACAAGCCGTTTATTCCGGTCGACTGCGGTTCTCTGGTTCCGACCCTGATCGAGAGCGAACTCTTCGGTCATGTGAAAGGCGCTTTTACCGGCGCGGCCCAGGCCAAGGAGGGGCTACTCGCAATCGCCGAGGGCGGAACGGTATTCCTCGACGAAGTTGGCGAACTCCCAGTGGATTTGCAGGCGAAGATGTTACGCGCACTACAGGAAAAGGAGATTCGGCCGGTTGGAAGCACCAAAAGCGTGCCCATTAATGTGCGAATTCTCGCCGCCACCAACCGCGACCTTCAGAAAGCCGTGGTAGAGGGAGCCTTTCGCCGGGATTTGTATTTTCGCCTCAACGTGCTGAGCGTTCGCATTCCGCCATTACGCGAGCGCAGGCAGGATATCCCGTTACTCGCAACATCTGTTTTGGAGCGCTTATCGCAAGAGAATAGGTGCCGCTACGAACTTAGCGACGATGCCATGAAGAGTCTTATGGCGTATGACTGGCCAGGAAACGTTCGGGAGTTGGAGAATTGCCTGCAACGCTGCTGCGCCTTGAACTCTGGCCGTCTCATTGAAAGATTGGACCTCCCCACCACAATTACAGGGGCTCCGGAAAAGTTCACGAGCAATCTCGCCACGGAAAAGAGAATTGTTCCGTTATATGAGCTTGAAAAGCAGGCCATCGAGAACGCTATAGCGAGCCTGAACGGTGACAAGCTGATGGCGGCGAAACTGCTCGGAATCGGAAAAACCACGTTGTACCGCAAGCTGAAGGAGTACGGAGCAGAGTTCTAATTTGGGACGGCTATTCCCGATTCAGACGCAAACCTCGTTCCCTCGCTGTCCAAGGCCTTTACTTTCAACCCTAATGTTTGGGCGCCAACGTGCGATATATATCGCATGATCCTACTCATATGGCCATCTGAGCGAAGTCAGGAATGTGCGCAGGCATTACAACGAGAATTCGACCAACCAGTAAAGAATGTTTCGAACCTGGATGCTGCCTGCGAGGAACTGAAAAGCAATACCTTTTCAGCAGTGGTATTGGATCACTGGCTTTGCGAGGCATCGCCGGCTGCAGCTGATTTAGTGTTGCAGCACATCGGCAGTTCTGTCCCGATTACTGTCAATTTCGCAATCAGCTCGATAGAGCGCGTGGTGCGGACCGTGCGGATGTCACTGCGTCAGCATAAACGCGAGATGGAACTGGCGCGTCAGCACGCCTGCATGAATTTGAAATCGGAGTTAAAGGATGACCTGACGGAATTGTTCTTGTCCTGCGGGATCGGCTTACAGGATCCGACGTTGCCTGCGCAAGCTGCCGATCAACTTCGGAGAATCGAAGAAATTGGCAAGCATATCCAGCAAAGACTTGCAGAAGATCAAGCGCTGGCGGCGCATGCGTAGATGCGCAAAATCGCACGACGTGCTTGCAGACCAAACGCCTCGTCCATTGTGGCAATGAACTGTTTCCGCAGGGTCTACTCCTTTAATTCCGCGAGTCGCGCTTTTACAATGCGCTTGACGAGCGCGCTGGGCAGCGGCTTATCGAGCGGGAACTGGATCGTTCCTTTCGAGATCGTGTAATCCTTCAAGTCATCTTTGAATTTGTCGATGACGGCCGCCGTCGGGAACAAGCTGCAATGGCCGGAAAAGGCGGCATACCACACTATGATCTTTTTCTGGCGGAATGCCGGAATGCGGTAACTAATGACTTCGATCGCATCCTTCGACACTACAGAACGAATCACAGACCGCAACTTCTCCAGCATGTTGCGCGCAGGCTCTGGAACGCCAGCAAAGTATTCATCAACCGTGTTCCCCTTGCTGCGGGCTGCGCTTGAGACTCGAGCACGAGACGTCTTTTTCATAGTCAGAAGTCTAGTCCAAACTTGCCCGACCATAGCAGCGGAATGCCTTGTGCGGAATCCACAAACTCAGGTTTCCAGCAGTGCTTTTGGACGCGCGAAGGCGGAGCCAGCTAACTGACCCGGTGACACTTGTCACGCCATCCTGTGACGCGGTTCACGGCTGAACTGCACTCGATTTACTAACCTCCCTCGCTGGAGCAGTCTGAGGCTCGCAACCCTACCTCTCGCAGACGCTCCGCCCCGGTTCCCTTTTGCGCACCGCAAAACTTCAGGAGGTTGCGATGAAACCGTTTATCTTCATCACTACAACTCTTCTGCTCGCCAGCATGTTCACTTCCGCCGTTGCCCAGCGCACCCACGGCGTCTTCCAGACAAACTCCACCGGCTTCAGTTACTCCGCTGCCGACTTTACCGGGCACGTTTTCCTGACTCTGCAAATCCCTACTGCTCCCGGCAACAGTTCAACGCCGACTTTGTACGTCCTTGCGGTGGACTATGTTACTGGCGCGGCCGTATACGCGACAGGCCCTATTCCCTGGTCCGCAGTGAAGGCAACGCGGAACAGTTTCACCCTGAACATTGCGGATGTAAGGGCTCTCGCGGGCCTTAGCTTCACGCTCACCTATAACGACATAACGGATTTCTCCATCCAGGTGGCGGTGACAACCATGCCGGACTGGCAGCAGAAGAGCACGAGCAACTACACTGCCCGCACGCCTCAGCCCAACGGCACGGTCCAACTTGAGAAGGACGTCACCGACACAGTCGAGACGTCGATGGCGATCAAAGGCACAGTGGTAGGTATGCCCGTGCCAAGGAACGACATGTACGGCCTCGTAAGCGAGATATTCCAGAGCAAGGTGCGGGCCCACACCGTGCAGTAGACGCGTCGGTGGGACATTCTTGTCCGACGTCGTTCGTGTGGGCGGGCACTCTTGCCCGCCATGATCGCTGCTTGTGTAGGTCGGACATTCTTGTCCGACATGTGAGGGAGAACTATCGGGACGCCACGAGTTCACTCGTACCGGACGTCGCGATGAGGAACGAGGGCCGGGAGGGCACGACATCAGTCGTGCCGAACGAGCACCATGAAGACACGGGGCTTAAGACCCTGAAGCACCGCATTACGTCCCCACACTCTTACGGGAGGCGGGCCTACGGCTGTTGCGCTTCTCCGTCTTCGCACCATCCAATTCCGCCGCAATCGCCTCGAATTCCGGCTTAGGACCATTCCAGCGCAACCGATCCACATCGTCGAAGAGCGGGATGTCCGTCCGCAGCGTCGCCAGAGTCCGAAACAGCAGCGCATGTTCCCAATCGCGACAAAGCGTGGCAGCAAGCGAGCTCGCCCCGGCGACGTTCACGTGCCATTCGCGACAATCTCTGGGGATCGTTTCCAAGTGTCCAAACTTGGCGAGGACAGCTGCCGACGATTTCGCGCCCCAGCCTTTCAGTCCGGGATAACCATCCGCCGAATCGCCTACCAGCGCGAGGTAGTCCGGAATGGAGGATGGCGGCACGCCGAATTTCTGGATGATGCCCCGCTCGTCCAGGGTCACGCGCGTGCGCCGATTGAGTTGCACCACGCGCGTCCCGGTCACCGATTGCGCGAGATCTTTGTCGGGCGTGCAGATGACGACGCGCTCCACCCGAGTGTCTTTTGCTGCAGCCGCTGCTGCAGCCGCCAGCGCGTCATCGGCCTCGAACTCGACCATCGGCCAAACCACAATGCCGGCCGCCGAAAGCACTTCTTCCAGCAGCGGAAATTGTGCCAGCAGGTCAGGCTCGACACCCTCGCTGGTCTTGTATTCCGGCCACAACTGGTTGCGAAATGACTCGATGACATGGTCGGTGGCCACCGCAACGTGCGTGGCCCCCCCTTGATCATCCCCAGCACCGACGCGAGGACGCCCCGCACCGCCGCCACTTCCCTCCCCTGCTTGTCCCGTGCCGACGGCAGCGCATAGTAATGCCGGAACAGCTCATACGTGCCGTCGATGAGGAAGAGTTCCATGGGTGCTAATGCTCGCACAGAGGTGCAGCTTCACGAGAATACCAACTTCGCAGCAGGGGCGGGTGACCGCGTCTGCCTGATTAATTTCTGAAAGGGGTGCCCCATGTCTCGCGGTTTTCGAGACATGGGTACCACAGACCTAGACGCTCATGAAGCTACCCGGACGTTCAGCTTGAGCACGCTCCAGTCATTCACCCGCACTGGACCCCCTTCTCCGTAGGACGTTTGGCCCAAGTCTGCCACCAGCTATTTCTGAAAGGGGTGCCCTATGTCTCGCGGTTTTCGAGACCCTTCGACTCCCTCCGGTCGCTCAGGGCAGGCAATGGGTACCACAGACCTCGACACTCAAGAACCAGACACTCACGAAGCTAAACGGACTTTCAGCTTCAGCACGCTCCAGTCATTCACCCGCACCGGACCCGATTCTTCGTAGGCGTAAGCTCTGAAGCTGCTCCATCGCCACTGTTCCGGATTCTCCACCAAGCCTCGCCGAACCGGATTGCGATGTATGTAACGAATCTTCTCCACGCGCTTGGGTTGGGTCCAAACGTTGTAGTCGTAAAAGCGCGCCTCCCACATGCGTGAACAGGGCGCCTCCTGCCGTAACAAGTTTTGGCCTTCGTATCGCCGCTCACACCTTTTCTCCGCTGCGATGACACGACGCGCGATCCCGAGCTTCAGCGCTTGAATCACAATGGAAGGATTACCTCGCCCTGGTTCGCTGATCAGAAGGTGAAAATGCTCGGGCATGACGACGTAGGCCACAACGACTAACTGATATCGCTGGCGCACTTGTTCGAAAACTTCGAGAAACAGGTCTCGACGACACGGCGAACCGAGAAGCGGTAAACGGTGATAACAACTTTCGGTGATGAAGTGCAAGTCGCCGCTGCCATAAAACCGCTCCAGTCCCAAAGACATGGAAAGATGCTAGACGGTCCGTTCAGAGCAGTCTGTGATGGGTGAACATTATCTTTTGCCCCGTCGTACACAGGTCTGTGGTACCCATGTCTCGAAAACCGCGAGACATGGGGCACCCCTCGGAAGAGATTCTCTGGCCCCTTTCACATAGCCCGCGCGGAATCCCTGAATTCTCGGGCGTCTCTCATGTGCGCGCCACCTCTTGCCAATCCAGCTAACCTCTAGGATAATAATTACTTGTCTTGTTCCCGCCGGTCCGTGCCTGCCCCTGTGGCAGCTCGGGACGTCAGCCATGGCTGACCCACGGCCTCCTTTCGGAAGGACCAAGAAAACACAGCACGTTGGAAAGGAAACCAGTTCAGTGTTGATGATTCGTCTGTCGCGCGTAGGTGCGCGTAAACAACCGCATTACCGTGTGGTGGTGATCGAAAAGGCGCGGGCGCGCAATGGCCGCCCGGTGGAGATTGTCGGGACCTATAATCCGCGGACCAATCCGGCGAGCGTCGAGCTCAAGCGCGACCGCATTGATTATTGGCGGTCGAAGGGCGCGCAGGTTTCGGAACGCGTGGGAAAGATCCTCGCGATGCCTGCGGCCGCTGCCCCGGTCGCGTCGTAGGTTCGCTCGCGTGAACTTCGGTTCGCCGCGGATCAACACGGATTTGCACGGATTTACGCAGGTCTGAAGAAATTCAGCAATCCGTGTTTGTCCGCGTTAATCCGTGGAAAAAGAAGTTTTTGAATTCCTCGGCGTACTCGGCGATCTCTGCGGTTCCAGGCTTTTTCAGATCCCGTGAATCCGTGGAAAGGAAGTTCGTTTTGACTGAACCGACTGCTAATCCAAAGGCGCTTATTGAGCACTTGGCCAAGGCGCTGGTGAACGCGCAGGACAAGGTGTTTGTCGATGAATTCGACGAAGACGGCGAAATTGTGATCGAGCTCGAAGTCGCCGAAGACGATATGGGACGAGTGATCGGCAAGGGTGGGAAAATCGCGCGAGCGATGCGTAACCTGCTGCATGCAGCGGGCACCAAGGCCGAGAAGCGCTACGAACTGGAGATTCTGGAATAACTACGAACTTCTTTTTCCGCGGATGAACGCGGATCAACGCGGATCAAAAGCAAGAGCGTTCAACCGCAGAGATCGCCGAGTACGCAGAGAAGTTCAAAAACGATCATCGGTCGGGCGGATTTGCAGTAGACGATTTGCAGTAGCGGGTTTGAAGTAGTCAGCTCGTAGTAGCCACTTGGCAGTAGCCACTTGGTAGTGGCTAGCTCCGAGGAGCGGCACAGCTTAGCCCATGCTTGCCCTGAGCTTGCCGAAGGGACGGCAGTCCTGGGTAGGCGGTCAAGATGACGATGAGTCCCGGAGGGACGGCACAAGCATGAATGGCCCTTCCGAGTTCATCACTTTGGCTCGAATCGTCAAAACGCAAGGACGGCACGGCGAAGTTGCGGTCGAGTTACACAGCGATGTTCCGGACCGCTTGCATCAGGGATTGCGCTTGCTGGCGTTGGCGGAAGATGGCAATCGCTGCGAATTGAAGATCGAAAGCGCCTGGCCGCACAAGGAATTTTTGGTTCTGAAGTTTGCCGGCGTAGATTCGATTTCCGAGGCCGAACCGCTGATCGGATCTGAACTACAAGTCCCAAGCAGCGAGCGTGCGCAGCTGGAAGAAGGCGCGGCATACGTTAGCGATCTGGTGGGTTGCACGCTAACGGATCACGGCAAAGAAGTTGGCGTGATCCGCGATGTCCGGTTCGGCGCGGGCGAAGCGCCGCTGCTGGTGGTCGGATCGGCAAAGAGCGAACTGGAAATTCCGTTCGCACAAGAGTTCCTGGTGCGGGTAGATCTCGGAGGCAAGCGCATCGAGATGAACTTGCCCGACGGCCTGCTGGACGTGAACGCGCCGCTGACGGAAGAGGAAAAACAGCGGCAAAGCAAAAGCATTTAACCGCCGAGAATGCCGAGATCGCAGAGAACAAAAGAGCTTTTTTCTCGGCGTACTCGGCGATCTCTGCGGTGAAAAGGTTTTCGCTTTTTGCAGATAGATTTCATTACGATCTTCCCTGATTTTTTCCGCGGGCCGCTGGATTACGGCATCATTCGTCGAGCGCGCGAAGCGGGGTTGGTGAAGATTGAAGTTCGCGATCTGCGGGTTCATACTCGCGATCGCCATCGCACAGTGGATGACCGCCCCTTTGGCGGCGGCGAAGGCATGGTGCTTAAGCCGGAACCGCTCTTTGAATGTGTGGAGTCGTTGAAAGTGGCGCCACGTGAGGAACGCGCGGCGGCAAGGCAGTCGGTAGTTTTGCTTTCGGCGCAGGGTCTACGCTTCGATCAGGCACTGGCGGCGGAGTTGGCCGAACTGGACCGATTGGTTCTGATTTGCGGGAGGTACGAAGGCGTTGACGAGCGAGTCGGAACGCACCTGGCAGATCGCGAGATTTCGATTGGCGATTACGTGCTGAGCGGCGGCGAACTGGGAGCGGCGGTAATTGCTGACACGGTGGTTCGGTTAATCCCGGGAGCTGTGGGGAACGAAGCGTCGACAAGGCAGGAGTCGTTCTTCGCGGGGCAGGAGATTAATGGGAGCGATTCGAAGGTCGAGGACGCCCATTCGGCTCCCTCGCAGGGATCGGTCGCTCAGGGCAGGCTTCGTCCCTCCACACCCGATTCGACGTGTGGGTCGGGCGGATTGCTGGACTATCCGCACTACACGCGGCCCGCGGAATTTCGCGGGATGAAGGTTCCCGAAGTGCTAGTGAATGGGAACCATGAGGAGATTCGGCGCTGGCGGAGACGCTCAGCGCTGGAGAAGACATTGAGGAACCGTCCTGATCTGCTTGATCAGGCGCGCTTGAGCGAAGAAGATAGAGATTTGCTGGCGGAAATAGCGGCGAGCGCCGAGCAATGAGCAGCGAGCAAGCAGGGATTGCTCACAGTTCATCGCTCGCTGCTCACAGCTGAGTGGCAGAGATATCATTAACGAGGAAGCAGGCACACCATGTCGAACCTGATTATCGAAAAACTTTTGGCCAAGCAGAAGCGCACCGATTTGCCCGAATTTGCCCCCGGCGACACAATCCGCGTGCAAGTAAAGATTAAAGAAGGCGACAAAGAGCGCTTGCAGGCGTTCGAAGGCGTTGTAATTGCGCGGAACCGCGGGCCACAGGCCAGCTTCACTGTGCGGAAGATCAGCTTTGGGCAGGGCGTTGAGCGCATCTTTCCGGAGAACTCGAAGGTCGTCGATAAGGTCGATGTTGTGCGCTCGTCGAAGGTCCGCCGCGCGAAGCTGTACTATCTGCGCAACCTGCGCGGAAAAGCCGCCCGGCTGAAGGATGTGGAGCGCGAGCAGGCGAGCACTGCCGCGAGCAGCTAGAACGTCGCTGTCGGTTGTACGTTTTTGAATAGCGGACGCCCCACATCTGGGGCGCAGAAGCACTTAGAGCGCGCTGATAGACATACGATCTGTCGTATTTCTCCGACGATTGGGTTCGTTTGTTGATGTATTTTGGGGCGAAACGAGCCGATCGCCACTAGTCACCAACTGTCGTCTTCCTGTACTCTCATCGCCAGTACGGAGGACGTATGTTTTCTTTCCCCACAGACTTCCATAACAACTTCCTTATCGCTCTGCGTTTGATTCATTTTCTCGCCGGCATTACCTGGATTGGCCTGCTCTACTTTTTCAACCTGGTGAGCACGCCGGTATCGAAAGAGATCGAGTTGGCGGCGCGGGTGAAGGTCTACCCCAAGCTCATGCTGAAGGCCCTGTGGTGGTTCCGCTGGTCGGCGTTTGTGACGGTGATCGTCGGCTTGGCGTATTGGGGCCAGGTCGTCCACGGCGACGCGGCCGGTGCAAATGCCACCTCTGGTGTGGCTATGGGCAGTTTCTTCGGCATCTGGACAGCGACGTGGGCTGTTCTTTATGTTCTGCTCATTCCGGGAAAAGGAATCCTAAACAAGGGTCCCGTGCTGGCCGTGCTGGTTGCGATTGTCGTCGTAGTTGCGTCTTGGCTATTTCTCCGGATTAACAATCATGGATGGGAAAGCAACAACCTGCTGGCAATCGGAATCGGCGGAGGGATCGGTTGGGTGCTGATGCTGAATGTCTGGGGCATCGTCTGGCGCATTCAGAAACGGCTGATCGCCTGGACCGTGGCAAATGCCGAGAACGGCATGCCAATGCCCGAGAAAGCTGCGCGCATGCAGCGTATGGCGTTTCTGGTGTCGCGCATCAGCGCATGGCTGACTATACCTCTATTGTTCTTCATGGCCGTGGCCAGCCACTATCCGATGTTTGTGAGATAAGTACTGAGCGCAAAACAAAAACCCGTGAGCTTGAGGCTCACGGGTGCTAGGTAATCAGAAACTTAAAAGTTTATCTTGAGCGCAACCTGCATCTGTCGCGCTGAAGTCGTGCCATCAGGACGGCCTGCGGTCCCACGAATCAAGCCGAAGGTGGGGGACTCGATGAGATTGTCCGGATTAATGAAGTGCGGGTGGTTGAACAGGTTGTAGCACTCGACTCGCAATTGAGCGCCAACCCGCTCAGTGATGGCCGTGTTCTTTTGCCATGCCAGATCAAAATCCACGAAACCAGGCCCGTAGAACTGGTTCCTGCCGGTTGTTCCCGGACCAACGTATAGAGGCCCACCAAACTGGTCTGTGCGATCAGAAAACGCCGCGGGATTGCTAACCCAAACCTTGTTGCCGTTGGCGCTTGCCGGAGTATTCGAGCCCGCACCATATGGATTCTGGCCTGAGACAAGGTCGGCGCGACCACTCAGGCCGGTCCTTTCCATGTCCGTTGAGGAGAAGATGTCAAAAGGATGGCCTGTCTGGATCGTAGTAATACCCGAGAACTGCCACCCTTCGAAGATCTTACCAACAACGCCGTTGCTGAGAACCGCTGTGCCCTTGCCGAAAGGAACATCCCAGATGTAGTTAATCACGGCTACGTGGCGGATATCGTTGTCCGAATTCCCGCGTTCTTCAGACAACTTCAACGAGTTGCGAGGAAATCCGCGGTTCCCTTCTGCGGGCACTAACGGATCATTGGAGTCATCAATGCTGTGGGCCCAGGTGTAGGACAGTTGCGCCTGCAGCCCGTGGCTCATCCGATGGGTGACCTTCGCTTGGAGTGAGTTGTAAATCGAGTTTCCAATCGAACGCTGGTAGAACGGCTGAAGCAATGCGTTGGAGGAAACCGCGTCAAATGGCAAGGCACCTAGCTCAGATCCGATGTAGAGGTTGTTCTTGGTCACGGTGCCCGGATCGCAACCAAACGCGTTCGTGGGGTCGCTGCAATACGCCACCAAGGCCTGAACCTTTGCGGGATCAGGAGGATTGCCGTCCACTTCGCGATAAATGTGGTGCCCCTCCGATCCCACGTAAGAAATTTCCAGCACGTTCATCCCTGGAAGTTCATGTTGGATGCCAAAGTTCCAGTTGTTGCTGGCCGCGTTGCGGAAGTGGGTATCAAACAGAACCGGAGCGAGCGCCCCAACGCCCTGGTTTGGGTCGTAGTTTGGAATTACAGGGCTAGGAGTCGTAGTAGGTACCGATGGGAGAACGAAGGGCCCATTGATTCCGCCCCCATAGAAACCATTAATCGTGTCGAGAGGAAACGCACTGTAATCCTGTTCAAATGGCGGGTTTCCCCGAGCATTGCCAAAAAGATTCCCGAACACTCGATCGTGGAAAATGCCAAATGCACCGCGGATCGACGTCCGCCCGGTTCCAAACGGGTCCCAAGCGAAACCAACTCTCGGCTCGAAATTCGAGTAGTCGCTGTTATAAAGCTGCTTTCCCGTACCGGGGCCTACGATGCTCATAGTCAATGGAGCCGGCGAGTTCGGCGGGATCAAGAGATTGGACATGTTGCCATTCTCTTCATACGGTACGCCGTCCAATTGATAGCGAAGTCCCAGCGTAAGCGTAAAGTTCCGGTTCACTTTCCATTGGTCCTGGGCGAACCAATCGTACTCATGCTGGCGGAAGTGCTTATTGTCCGTCCCAAGGCGATTCCCAGACTTGTCAAAGAATTCGCCAGCGAAATCGCTCGACACGAGGCCGTAATAGGCAGCGGCCGCGTCCTCAAGTGCGACAGAATCATTCGGCACGCCTTGTACAACCGAGACACCGAAAGTCAATAAAGGGGTAACGGTCACTTGACGCCGAGAAAAGAAGGCATTGGGCCCTTGCTCACCAATGTCGCGAAAATCAAAGCCAAACTTGGTGGTGTGGCTACCCTTGACCCATGTGAGCGCGTCAGAGTAACTGGTTGTACCTGTCTTCCTCCACTGTCCGGCGGAAACCAGAGACAAACAACCGAAGCTGGTGAAAGGATCCATATTGACGTCCCAGCCGTTGCCAAACTGATCGACGGGAACGACGCTATTCAGTACGCTCAACCCGTTGCAGTTGAAATTCGCGTAGATTTTGTTCCAGCCGAAGTTGAAACTGTTCAGAAGACTGTTGCTCAGAGTTGAAGACAGATGAGCCGACAAGCTCTGATTGATACTCTTCGAACTGGTGCTGCCAACTCCGCCGGGCAAGATGTCGTCGTGGAATGGATCGGGATCGAACGAATGATCGTAGCCATAGCGCAAGCTGATGTCTTCCCGATTGTTGAACTGGTGATCGATTTTCGCGACCGTCTGATAGCTGTCCTGGCGAGAACTGGTTGGAAAAAGCAGTGTCCCAGTAATGCCATCGCCATTACTGAAGGTCGGATTGGGATACAGCGCCAACAGGGTTTGCATGGTGGCATCGGCGGGCGCCGGCGGCAGTGGTGGAAACGCAGGGTTGAACTGCTGCAAGATCGTAGGCGTGCCGTTATTGGCACCGTTTTGGGTGATGTCGACAGGCGTGGTTACGCCACCGTCCGTGTAGTTGAAGACACCAGTCTTGAATTGCGGGGTCGGAACAGTTGAGCTGTTTGTAAGCGCAGTGCGGAAGCGCTGGAATTCTTCATTGAAAAAGAAAAATGTCTTGTTCTTGATGATGGGACCGCCGACGCTGTACCCGAACTGGTTGCGAACGTACGGGTTCATTGGATTTACGTTTCCGGCAGTGTCGACGCGAGGATTAAACCAATCCCTGGCCCCACCGAAACTATTCCACCGGCCAAACCAGTAGGCGCCTCCGTGGAAATCGTTGGTGCCGCTCTTAGTCACAACATCGATAATGGCGCCAGTATTGCGACCATATTCAGCATTGAAATTATTGGTGATGACCCGGAATTCACGAGTGGAATCCGGGTTTGCGCTCAGAACTCCTCCCGCGATTCCTGGAACCGAAGTGTCATTGTTATCGACTCCGTCGAGCATAAAGTTGTTGTTCCGCTCGCGTGAACCATTGACAGTAAACCCACCTAGGCTGGTGTTGGTCTGCGATGTACCGGGCGAGAGAAGAACCAGGCTGTAGGGATCCCGCACAATGAGCGGCAGGTTTTCCATCTGTTGCGAGTTGACGACGTTGCTGACCTGCGCGGTCTCCAGATCGACGGGTGGGAGTTCATCACCACGCACCTGAACTTCCTCAGACGCGGCGCCCGGCTCCAGTTGTGCATTTACCGTGGAAACCTGATCGACCGTCAAGGCGGTTTGCTCTACCTTGAAAGTTCTGAATCCCTCTTTGTTGATCACTAGCTGATAGCTTCCTGGCGGCAAGCTGGGAATCGAGAAAGTACCGCTGGCAGATGTTTTCGCCGAGCGCGCCTGATTCGTCCCAAGGTTGCGAGCCGTCACTTCTGCATCTTGTACTACGGCGCCAGACTTGTCGGTCACAGTGCCCTGGAAAGAACCCATCTGGGCAGACGCGATCAACGAAAAAAGAGCCACGAATAAAGTTAGAAGAGCAAGTCTCATCCGGATCATCAGTGCAGTAACCTCCACAACATTGTCATGAGTTTTCAGGTCTATTGAGCAGAATCGCCCTCAGCAAGACCCAGGGTTTCTGCTTATTCAACAGCAACTCAGAAGCCAACTCTGAAAAACGCCGGTCAGCGCCTGTTTGCAAGGGTTTAGACAAATATGTACTAAATCGTTTCGATTCTGATTCCATTATTTGGGATCGTGGCTATGAAAATGCGGATCGCTGTATATCCACCGTTCCGAGGCCATTCGTAAATGCTGGCACGAAATGCGGGAGTCCGCTTCTCCTCCCCGTGAGAGCAACTTCTATGATCGAGGAGTTGCCGAACCCAAACCGCACCTTGGGGCAGGCTAAAGGGAGCTCCACCGCGTCGTTCAATGGCTCCGCGGCCAGGTCACGAAGAACGCGGCGCAAACCTCAGCGGCGGCTTTGGCACTGAGGACCAGCCTGGCCTACTGCACGGGCGATGCCTCTTGATCTGACCTTTCGTGCATAGGAGGGACGGGCGCGTTTCCCGGGCCGGCAACGATCACTCCGCCTTGAATCTTGGGAATGCCCAAATGACCCGACAAGTGCAATAGATCAATTGGACTGATGGAACCTGACACGGAAAAGAAGTTGACCTGGTTGGCGCTGGTAAAGAGGACCGCGATATTTCGAATGGTGTTGTGCTCGAGGTGGATCCAGACGTCGGCGCCTTGCGGGTAGCCGTACTTGTCGTGGGCGTTTCCGATGTGCTGCCATCCTGCCATGTTGTACTCATGGCGCACGTCGCCCAAAACGCGCGGGTCGAACATCCCTGGTCCCTGAAACTTGAATCGATGGACTGAAATGCCGTCGATCCCTGCGATCACGCGGCGCAGGCTTTCGTCCTCCTGGTCGGACTTTGCCGCCATCACCAACATGGAATGATCGAAGCTGAACTCGGTGCGCGAGGTGGCGTTCTGCCCGAAAGCTTCGATCGCCTGCGGATACCAATTCTGCTGCAACGGGGCAGGTTGCGTTTGGGCAAGAGCGACGGGAAGAGAAAGCAGCATTGGCAGAAGTACCCGCAATAGTTTCATAAAAGACCTCAAGTCGGGAATCGGCGTGGGCCCCCGAGCACAGCTCCACGTACTCACTTCAACCCAGGTAGAAGGAATTAGTTGCGCGGGAATTAGGGATGCGGAAAGGGCGCAGGAACCGCTATCTGATGGCCGGCTTTCCTGCCCGTTGAGTGGATGCGCGGAGCACCAACTGCGGTTTCAGAATGATGTTTTCGACAGCGGGGGGTCTTTTTGAGCTCAGGATGCCCAGCGCGACACGCGCGGTCTCTTCGCCGATTTGGCGGCTGCACTGATCGACGCTAGAGAGCGGAACCCGCAAGGTGTCATCATAGTTGAGGTTCCCACAACCGATCAGGGCAATGTCTTCGGGGATCCGGAGTCCCTCGTCCAGAATGCAGTGCATCGCGCCAATTGCCAGCGGGTCATTGAAACAGAACACGGCATCCGGCCGCGGATCGCATTGGAGCAATTTGCGCATGGCCTCGGCGCCACGCTGACGCGTGTCCACATCTCCTTTTCGTTCGGCGATGATGTACTCCGGCAAGATTTTCATGCCGTTGCGCTCAAGCGTGTGCCGGTAGCCACGCAGGCGCTGCATGCCAGGACTGGTTTCCGGTCCACGAATGTGGGCAATTCGTCTGCAGCCAATATCGATGAGGTGCTGAGTCGCAAGCACGCCCACAGCCTCATCGTCTACGCCTACAAAATTGGCGGCCAGCCCTTCAAAGCTGCGATCGATCAAAATGTAAGGCGTGTCTTCCCGCTCAATACGCTGAAAGAGGTCAAGAGACGAACGGCAGGATGCGATGATCAGCGTGTCAAGACGGCGCTCCAGGAGATGATTGATCTCCTGCTCTTCGAGTTCGGGGTCTTCTTCCGAGGAGGAAATGATCAGGTAATACCCACGTTGCCGGAGAGTCTCTGAAATAGACTTCGCAATTTCGGCGAAGAACGGGTGCAGCAAGCTGGGCACGACCAGTCCGACCAAATAGGTGCGGCCTGTAACGAGGCTTCTTGCTGCGATATTGGGGCGGTAGTCGACTTCCTTGATGCGCGCCAGCACCCGCTCTCGGGTCTCTTCCGAGATATCGGAATGATTGCGCAGGACCTTGGAGACAGTGACGACTGACACTCCGAGGTCGCGAGCAATATCCTTCATCCGGACAGGCATAGGCAGATCAGTATATACACGGCAAACGACGGGTTTCGAGACGAAAGTCGTGCGGGAGGAGCGCAGTGTACGACACGAAACAGTTAAGCCAAAATCGCTTCGATCTGTTTCAGTTCTTCGCTCGCGAAATTTAAGTTGGCGAGCGCGGCCGCGTTTTGCTCGATTTGCTCTACACGGCTGGCGCCGATCAACGCGCTTGTCATACACGGCTGACGCAGCACCCACGCGAGCGCCATCTGCGCGAGAGACTGGCCCCGCTTCTGCGCGATGTCACCCAGAGCTCGAACCTGGGCAAGACGGCGGTCATCAATGTCTTTTGGCTTTAGAAAACCGTGAGACTTTGAAGCGCGCGAATCACCCGGAATGCCTTGCAGGTAGCGATTGGTCAGCAATCCCTGCGCAAGTGGCGTGAACGCAATGCAGCCGATTCTTTCTTTGCCGAGGACATCGAACAGGCCGGTTTTTTCCGGAGTGCGCTCGAACATCGAATACTTTGGCTGATGGATCAGGCATGGAGTACCAAGTTGCCTCAGGATGGCAGCGGCGCGCGTAGTTTGCTCCGCGCTATAGTTAGAAATCCCTGCGTAGAGCGCTTTGCCTGATCGCACCGCATGGTCCAGTGCGGACATAGTTTCTTCCACCGGCGTCTTTGGATCTGGGCGGTGCGAGTAGAAGATGTCGACGTACTCGAGTCCCATGCGCCTCAGGCTTTGATCGAGGCTGGCGATCAGATATTTGCGCGACCCCCAGTCCCCGTATGGGCCATCCCACATGGTGTAACCGGCTTTGCTGCTGATGATGAGTTCGTCGCGATGCGCGGCGAAGTCAGTCTTCAAAATGCGCCCGAAGTTCTCTTCCGCTGATCCCGGCGGCGGACCGTAGTTGTTTGCGAGATCGAAATGCGTGATGCCGAGATCAAAGGCGCGGCGCAACATCGCTCGGCTGTTCTCGAAAACATCCACGCCGCCGAAATTGTGCCAGAGGCCGAGGGATATCGCAGGAAGATCGATGCCGCTCTTACCGCAGCGGCGATATTGCATCGACGAGTAACGGTTCGGATCAGGAATATAGGACATGATCGGAACTACATTTTGACACGAAGAAGAGGACGGCCGAGGGCGGCCGTCCCCCCATAATTTAAGTCAGGACCGCTTTGACCGCTACTTGCTTGCGACCATCTGTCGGAAGCGGCACGACATCACCCTTCACAGATTTGCCGTCGACGGTCAATGCCACTGCATTCCCCGCCCCCGTGCGCTCGACCTGGATGTTGTAGGTAACTCCGCGGAATTTTCGCTTGGCCTTAAAGCCCTTCCAGTTCTTGGGAACAACCGGCGCGATCTGCAGCCCCTCGTAGGAAGTCCGAATACCTAGAATCCATTGCGTAATCGCGAAGTAGTTCCACGCCGCGGTTCCGGTCAGCCACGAGTTTTTGGCTTCGCCGTGAGTGGGAGCATCCTTTCCAGCGATCATCTGCGCGTAAACGTAAGGCTCGCAGCGATGGAGGTCACTGATCTCCTCGCGAGCCGAAGGATTAATGCGCGAATAGTAGTCAAACGCCTGATCGCCATTGCCGACGCGGGTCTCGCCGATGATCACCCAGGGATTGTTATGGCAGAAAATGCCGGCGTTCTCTTTGTATCCCGGCGGGTAAGAGGAGATTTCGCCGAGGTGCAGGTAGTACTTCGAATACGCGGGCTGTTGCAGAACGATTCCGTGCTTGGTCGCTAGATGCTTCTTTGTTGCTTGCAGCGCCTTCGCGGCCATGCCATCGTTCAGACCGACACCCGCGAGCGTGCAGAACCCTTGCGTCTCGATGAAGATCTTCCCTTCCTCACATTCTTTAGATCCAACCTTGTTTCCGAAATCGTCATAGGCGCGCAGAAACCACTCGCCGTCCCATCCGTGTTTGCGGATCGTGTCTTCCATCTTGGCGACTTCGGCAAGATATTTCTTCGCTTCGGTCTCCGCTTCGGCGCACTTCCCTGACCCGCCGTGGCTCGGGCAGGCTTTTTGAACCGTAATGTCCGCAAGTTCTCGACCTGCGAGACAGAACAAACCCGCAATGAAAATCGACTCGGCAACTTTGCCTTCTTTGTTGGTGGTCGTCTGAAAGGATTGCCCTGGCGTATCGGAGAAGCAGTTCAGGTTCAAGCAATCATTCCAGTCGGCACGCCCAATCAGCGGCAGGCCGTGGGGGCCGAGTCGATCGAGCGTGTACTGAAAGCTGCGCTGCAGGTGCTCATAAAGCGGCGTTTCCGAACCGGGCTGGTTGTCGTAAGGCACAGGCTCGCCCAGGATGCTCCAGTCGCCGGTCTCCTTTAAATATGCCGCGACACCGAGGATGAGCCAGTGGGGATCGTCGTTGAAGTTGCTGCCAACGTCGTTATTGCCGCGCTTGGTGAGCGGCTGGTACTGATGATAGGCGCCGCCACTCGGCAACTGCGTGGCGGCAAGGTCGAGTATGCGTTCCCGCGCACGCGACGGGACCATGTGCACGAAGCCGAGCAGGTCCTGATTGGAGTCGCGGAAGCCCAGGCCGCGCCCGATTCCTGACTCGTAAAACGATGCCGAGCGCGACATATTGAAAGTCGCCATGCACTGGTACGCGTTCCAGATGTTCACCATCCGGTTGGTGTGCTCATCTGGCGTATCAACCTGGACGATGTTGAGCAGGCTGTCCCAATACTGGCGCAGATTTTCAAAAGCAGCATCAGCATTCGCGGGGCTCAGGTATTTCGCGATTGTCGCCTTCGCGCCTTTCTTGTTGATCGTCTGCGAGTTGGGCGGATCGAATTTCTGGTCGTTCGCGTTCTCCTGATATCCGAGGATGAACACAATCTGCTGCGATTCACCAGCTTTCAGGTTCAGCTTGATGTGTTGATACGCAATCGGGGCCCATCCATAGGCGATCGAGTTTCCCGATTCTCCACGCTCGACGGCGGCAGGGTTGTCCCAACCGCGATACGGGCCGAGGAATTTGTCGCGTTGCGTATCGAAGCCAGCCGGCTTCGCCGATGAAGTGAAATACGCGAAGTGGTCACGGCGTTCGCGGTATTCAGTCTTGTGATAAATCACGTCATCTTCGACTTCCACCTGGCCGATACTGAAATTGCGCTGGAAGTTGGTGGAGTCGTCCTGCGCATCCCAAAGACAGAACTCCACCCCGCCAAAAATCGAAAGCGAGCTTGCGTGGTGTCGGTGATTGGTGAGAGTCACCTGCCAGATTTCCAGGTTCTCGCCGAGCGGAACAAAATACCGCGTCCGAGCCTCAATCCCTTTGTATTCCGAACCGATGATGCTATATCCCATCCCGTGACTGCACTCGTACTTTTCAAGCTGGTGACGCGTGGGCTGCCATGAAGGAGACCAGAATTCCTTTGCGTCGGTATCACGAACATAGATGTAGCGGCCACCGAGATCGAAGGGAGCATTGTTGTAGCGATAGCGCGTGAGCCGTCGGAGGCGCGCGTCGCGATAAAACGAGTAGCCACCCGCCGTGTTGGAAATGATTCCGAAATACGCTTCGCAGCCAAGATAGTTGATCCACGGCAGCGGCGTGTCAGGCTGTGTGATGACGTACTCGCGCTTCTGATCGTCGAAGTATCCGAACTTCATTCCGTGCTCCCAGCGGACAGAGATGGACGCCCCTGCAAGCCATGCGCATGCATTGTAAAACGATTTTCTAGGGCATTTTATGCTTGTATGAAGCGAACGGAAGATTATACAGTGCAGTACAGAATCGAACGCAAGTACTTTCGTAAGTGTCGCGGCGGGTGCATGGGATCACCGCAATTAACGCGTGATTCTCAGTCACACTCGAGGTCTTTTTGACGAGGAGATCAGGGGCGATGAGGCTGAGCCAAGCATTTCATACCAGGCATGTCTTGAGTTTTGCATTCCTAATTTTTCTTTTTTCGGTTGGTATAAGACAGCTTGCGGTTTCCCAGACTGCAACCATCAACATCAAGGTCGATCAGGTCGGTTACTCACCGGGTGCTCCAAAGATTGCATTCATCACCGCACCGGGTTCATCACCACAGAGTTTTTCGATCAAACGAACGAGCGATAACGGCGTGGCGTTTCAGGGGAAGTTGAGTTCTGCAGCGCACGACTCCAATACCGGAGATGACGTTCAAGCTGCGGATTTTTCAGGGCTGCGCGAATTGGGACGTTATTACATCGACGTTCCTGGCGTAGGCCGCAGTTGGAATTTTGACGTTAATCCGAACGTTTATGCGCGAGCGTACCAACTGGCGATGCTTGGCTTTTACGGACAGCGATGTGGAACCGCGGTGGATCTTGGTCCTGATTTTCCGGGGTACAAACATCCAGCATGTCATCTGAAAGGCGAGTTTCATCCGTCGTCGGGGAAATCAGGCGAGCGCGATAACATTGGCGGCTGGCATGACGCGGGCGATTACGGCAGGTATGTCGTGAACTCCGGCATCTCAACCGGCTCCCTGCTGTGGGCCTGGGAACTGTATGGCTCAAAGCTGAAGGACATCAAGCTGCACATTCCAGAGAGTGGCAATGGCACGCCGGACATCCTCAATGAAGCTCGCTGGAATCTTGAGTGGATGCTCAAGATGCAAGATGACGATGGTGGAGTCTGGCAGAAACAGACCAGCACGAAGTTCTCCGAGTTCATCATGCCGCAGGACGACAAGCTACTCAGCAAGATTGTTGGAACCGGCTCGGCCCCGTACAAGAGCACATGCGCGACGGCCGATCTCGCGGCGGTGGCGGCAATCGCGGCACGAGTGTACAAGCCGTACGACTGGAAGTTCGCCTCTCGGAATCTCGAAGCGGCACGTAAAGCATGGCAATGGACGGAGAAGAACTCTAACGTCTTATTTAAGAACCCACCCGGTATCAGCACGGGGGAGTACGGAGACGATAATTGCAAAGACGAGCGCCTCTGGGCGGCGGCGGAACTATGGCGCACCAGTGACGGAATATTGATTGCATCCAACAACGCGCCATATAGAAACTTCTTCCTGGAAAACTATCGGGAATTCCTTCCCAAGATCGACTCGGTTCCCGCAGAAGGCTGGCGAGAGGTCGCAGCGATGGGTCTGTGGAGCTACGCTCTATCCGAAGGCGAAACCGGAAAAACCAGACCATCTGATCCGCTAGCATCTGGGGCTGATCCAGCGATCGTGAAAGAGATCCGCGAGAGCAGCATCGCCGCCGCGAAGCGCATTGCCCAACGCACCGAGTCTGATCCATACCGTGTCAGCCTCGTCGCGAAGGACTACGTGTGGGGATCGAATGGAGTCGCCGCGTCGTATGGCCTGCAATTACTGGTCGCGAATGCATTCTCTCCTGATCCGGCGTTCGTTAATGCCGCCGAAGACAACCTGCATTACCTGCTCGGGCGGAATACTTTCTCGCTCTCGTGGGTAACGCAATTGGGAGAGCACCCGTTCAGACATCCGCATCACCGGCCGAGCGGAGCGGATAAAAACGAGGAGCCATGGCCGGGACTCCTCTCGGGCGGCCCGAACGCCGGACGTCAGGATGCGATATTGACTGCGCTGCCGAAGGGTCTGCCTCCTGCGAAGGTGTACGCGGATGATCAGGGCTCGTACGCGAGCAACGAGATCGCGATCAATTGGCAGGCGGCGCTGGTGTTTTTGCTGGCGGGGAGTTTGCAATAACTGTGAGCGGCGCTTTGAATTGGCGGGCGAGGGCGCCCGCCCCACACGGTTTTTGGCTGAGTTCTCGTAAGAGTCGTTGTATAGTTGGCACGGCCCAGCACGAATGACGTTAGTTTTGGCGCCCATGGGCAGCGCCTGAAATTAAACCTTCGCGTTCTTTCTGAGGTGTCATTTGAACCTACACGGCATCGATATCGCCATCGTCGTCGCTTATCTCGTCACCTCAGTTCTGGTGGGCTACTGGGTCTCGCATCGCGCCTCGAAAGACATCAAGGCATACTTCCTGGGCGGCAACGTCATGCCGTGGTATGTGCTCGGCGTCTCAAACGCGTCGGGCATGTTCGACATCAGCGGGACCATGCTGCTGGTGTACTGGATGTTCGTCTATGGATTGAAGAGCGTCTGGATCCCATGGCTGTGGCCGACATTCAATCAAGTCTTCCTGATGGTTTACCTTTCGAGTTGGCTCAGGCGATCAAACGTGATGACCGGCGCCGAGTGGATTCAAACCCGTTTCGGCAAGGACCGCGGCGCGAAACTGGCCCACATCATTGTCGTTATCTACGCATTTTTCAGCATCATCGGGTTCTTCACTTACGGTTTCAAAGGCATCGGAAAATTCGCAGCCACCTTCTTGCCGTGGCACCTGAGCGCAAACGAATACGCGTTGATCCTGATTGCGATCACAACGTTTTACGTCATTAAGGGCGGCATGTTCAGCGTGGTGGTCACGGAGGTCATGCAGTTCTGCATTCTGTCGGTGGCTTCGTTTGCGGTCGGCATTATTGCCATGATGAAGGTCGCGCCGGGCACGCTCCATCGCTTCATTCCCGCGGGATGGGACAACGTCTTTTTCGGTTGGCATTTGAACATGGACTGGTCGGCACTGGTTCCATCAGCCAACGCCAAGATCGCACAAGACCATTACGGGCTGTTCGGCTTCTTCGTGATGATGTTGCTCTTCAAAGGAATCCTGATCAGCGCAGCCGGACCCGCCCCCAACTACGACATGCAGCGCGTGCTCTCCTGCAAAAATCCGCGCGAAGCTTCAATGATGAGCGGATGGGTAAACGTCGTGCTGACCTTCCCGCGGTATTTCCTGATCACCGGCCTCACCGTCCTGGCGCTGGTGTTCTTCAGCGACACAATCCGCGGGATGGGCACTCACATCGACTTTGAGAGCATCCTTCCCGAAGCGCTCGGACGCTTCGTTCCGACTGGCCTGCTCGGATTCCTGATCGCCGGACTGCTCGCCGCTTACATGTCCAATTTCGCAGCAACCGTAAACGCGGCGCCTCCATATTTCGTCAATGACATTTACAAGCGCTACATCAATCCCAATGCCAATCCGAAAACCTATGTGCGCCTGAGCTATCTCAGTTCGTTCATGGTGGTGCTGCTCGGAGTGCTGATCGGCTGGTACATCGGCACTGTCAACGACGTGGTCATCTGGATCGTGACGTCGCTCTGGGGCGGCTACACCGCTTCTAACGTTTTGAAGTGGTATTGGTGGCGCTTCAATGGGCACGGCTACTTCTGGGGAATGGTGGTCGGCATGGCGTCGTCATTGACTGTGCCGTTGGCTCTCACCAAAATTCCGCCTCTGCAGGCATGGTCAAACCAGCACTCGGCGAACCTTGAAGTCTCACTCGGATTTGGACTGGTGTTTTTGTTCTCGTTGATTGCTTCCCTCCTGGGGACATTACTTACCAAGCCGGAAGAGGAAGAAATTCTGAAGGACTTCTATCGCAGGGTGCGCCCGTGGGGATTCTGGGGGCCGGTCCTCAGGAAGGTGCAGGCCGAGGATCCCTCGTTCCGCCGCAACACGGACTTCTGGCGCGACATGTTCAACATCGCAGTCGGAATGATCTGGCAAGTGACACTAGTTGCGCTGCCTATTTACATCGTGACCTGGCACCTGAGTTATGCAGCTTATGCGCTCGCGATCGTAGCGGTCACGTCCATCATTTTGAAGTACACCTGGTACGACCACTTGAAGGACCTGGAGCACATCAACGAGGCGAGCGTGGCCGGCATCGAGAAAGGGCTGACCTCCGCCGCACACTAGACGGTAGTTCTAGCTCGTGAGGACGGCAACGGTAATCCGAAACTCGGTCGTCCTTCGGAGTCTGCGTCATGACTGATGGCGTCACAACAAACGCAGAGCTTGTGCAGTTAATGCAGCCGCAAAGCGGCGCAAGAATAAAGCCCGGGGCACAAGCCCGGGGAAAAGTGGAACACGGCGGGAGCCTCTGAAAGGGCAAAAGGAAGCTACTGCACAGAATCCTCCGGAAACTCGCACGCGTCTTTGATCTCCCTAAGTGCTAACGACGGGCTACCTCAGGGGCTAAAGCCCCATTTCTTGCGGCTCAGGCGGCACGGCTGAAGCCATGCCCTCCCGAGCACCTATCCAAAGATGTCTTGTAGTCCACCCCCTCCGCTACGCGGCTGCGCGGTACTGAACGTCACATCTGATTGTGACAAGGCGCACAGCTATCCACTCAAAGTACACGAAAGAATAAACAGAGATCCCTTTAGCGGGAATGGCCGTGGACCAGCATCGGCATGTCAATCCGTGGATTGTCGCCTTCTCCGTGATGTTCGCGACGTTCATGGAGATTCTCGACACAACTGTCGTCAACGTCTCCATCCCTCACATCTCGGGCAACCTCGCCTCCACTGTCGAGGAAGGCACGTGGGTCGTCACGTCATACCTGGTCGCGAACGCCGTCATTCTGCCGATGTCGGGCTGGCTGGCCCGATACATGGGACGCAAGCGCCTGCTATTGACCTGTGTCGCCGGCTTCACCGTGACCTCCCTCGCATGCGGGTTCGCCACAAGCTTGCCGATGCTGATCGTCTTCCGTGTGCTCCAGGGGTTGACCGGTGGTGGGCTGCAGCCCCTGGCGCAGGCGATTTTGCTGGAAACCTTTCCCAAGGAGAAGCATGGCCATGCCATGGCCGCGTTCGGAATCGGCATTTTGCTCGCGCCAATCCTTGGCCCGACTCTCGGTGGATGGATCACCGACAATTACACCTGGCGCTGGATTTTCTACCTCAATTTGCCTGTCGGCGTGATCTCGATGCTCATGATGAACGCCTTCGTTTTTGATCCGCCCTACATCCAGCGCAAGCGAGGCAGCAGGATTGACCTGTGGGGGATTGGGTTTCTCGCGCTCGGCATCGGAACCTTGCAAGTTGTCCTCGACACCGGCCAGCGGAAGGATTGGTTCTCGTCGAATTCCATTCGCTTCTTCGCCACGACCTGCGTGATTGGCCTGGTCGCCTTCGTGTGGAGGGAGTTGAAGACGGCGCATCCTGTCGTCGACTTGCGAGCACTGAAAGAGCGCTCGTTCAGCACAGGTGTGTTCGTGATAAGCCTGCTCGGCTTTGTGCTGTACGCGAGCTTGGTGCTGCTGCCAATCTACGTTCAGACGCTGCTGAACTATCCGGCGTATCAAGCGGGGTTGGCACTCTCGCCGCGCGGGATCGGTGCACTGCTGACTACACCACTCGCTGGATATCTCACCAGCAAGATCGACCCAAGAAAATTGCTGATCTTCGGACTCGCGGTCGGTTCGATCACCATGTTTCAACTTTCTCATTTGAACCTGAATGCAGGCATGAACGACATCATCTGGCCGCAGGTGCTGCAAGGCATAGGGCTGAGTTTCTTGTTCATCCCCCTGATGGCATCGAGTATGGCGCGGATTTCGAAAGAAGGCATGGGAAACGCCACCAGCATCTTCAACTTGATGCGCAATATCGGCGGCAGTTTCGGCATCGCCATCATGACCACGTTTCTTACGCGCCGCACCCAGTTCCATCAGAGTCACCTGATAGAGAACGTCCAGCCCGGCAACCTGCGAGTGCAGCAAATGCTCGCGGGGATGCAGGCTTGGTTTCACACCGCAGGGGTGGACAAATACACCGCGGCACGAAAAGCCCTTGCAGCTGTCTACGGCCTGGTGCAGCGTCACGCAGCCATGCTGTCGTTCGTGGAAGCATTCTGGATCATGGGGGTGGTCTTTTGATTATCATTCCATTGATCTTCCTGTTACGTAATCCGATCAAGGAACACGCGAGAGAGCAAACAATGGCTGCGGGCGTAAACCACCCGCCCAAATCCATGAGGAAGAAGAAGCTCTGTTGGTGCATTGAAGCTGAGCCTACTGCGGCAAAACTTTGCCTTATACTTGTGCGCGACAATCGCACACGCCTGCTCGATGCTGAACTCCTACATATTTCTTATATACAAGGTGAGGTTCATGAGAACTCGTCTGCTGCTCCTTATCGCACTTCTGATCTCCCTCCCCGTGTTCGGCCAAAGCTCTGAACGAGGAATTGGAAACTGGCAAATGCAGGACGCGAGCAAAGTGAAAGAGATCGGTTCAGTGGTTTCCACATCGAAGTTCAAGCCGGAATCGTGGTACGCGGCAGCGGTGCCCGGTACAGTCCTGACGACACTCGTTAACAACAAGGTTTATCCCGAGCCGCTCTACGGGGAAAACATGCGGCAGATTCCCGAGAGCCTGAATAAAACCGACTGGTGGTATCGGACCAGCTTCGTGGTTCCTAAAGAATTCAAAGGCCGTCACGTCTGGCTGCATTTTGCCGGAATCAATTACAGCGCGGAGATTTGGGTGAATGGGCACGAAGCAGGGACGATGAAAGGCGCGTTCATCCGCGGAGATTTCGATATTTCTGAGGACGTAAAGCCCGGAAAAAGCGCGGTGCTCGCCGTGCTGGTGAAACCTCAGCCGCACCCCGGAGTTCCCATTGAGCATACCGTCGCCAACGGTATTGGCAAGAATGGCGGTGACACCGCGATCGATGGTCCAACTTTTCTTTGCACCATCGGGTGGGACTGGCTACCCGCGGTTCGCGACCGCGACACCGGCATTTGGCTTCCTGTGACACTTGATACCACGGGTCCGGTCATTGTGAAAGATCCGTTCGTGACATCGGATCTGAGTCCGCCTTTTAAGACAGCCGACTTGCACATTTCAACCACGCTGGAAAATAAGTCGACGCAGCCTGTTAGCGGTACGCTTACGGGAGCCATCGAGTGGCAGAACGAGCATGAGCAACCGGTGACCTTCAGCAAGACAATCACCGTCGCCCCCAACAGCAAGCAGGACGTCACCTTCGACAAGAACTCCACGCCTGAACTGCACTTCGAGAACCCGAAGCTCTGGTGGCCGAATGGCTACGGTCCGCAAAACCTGTACACGTTGACTATGCGCTTCGATATTGGCGGGAAGGAGTCGTCGACGGAGTCGCGTCAGTTCGGCATTCGCAAAATCGAATATCACGTACCGGCTTCCGAAGATCTGACCTTAGCGGTGAACGGCGTAAAGGTGATGGCGCGCGGCGGCAACTGGGGCCTCGACGAAGGCATGAAGCGGATCACTCGCGAGCGCCTCGATGCGCAGTTTCACATGCACGCGCTGGCGAACCTCAACATCATTCGCAACTGGGTCGGCCAGAGCACCAGTCCCGACTTCTACGACATGGCAGATAAATATGGAATCCTGTTGTGGGATGAGTTTTTTCAGCCCAATCCCGCCGACGGGCCGAACGTGACAGATATCCCTACGTATCTCGCAAATGTTACCGACAAAGTAGTTCGCTACCGCAACCATCCATCGATTGCGGTGTGGTGCGCCCGCAATGAGGGCTATCCGCCGAAAGAGTTGGAAGACGATTTGAAGCCGCTTATGGCCAAGCTTGATCCATCGCGGCTGTATCAATCGAATTCCGCGGAAGGACGAGGAGTCTCGTCCGGCGGTCCTTATTACTGGCGGTCGCCACGGTTCTTCTACGCGATCAGCGAAAGCTTTAAGACGGAGACTGGCTCCGTATCAGTTCCGACGCTCGAATCCATCCAGGGAATGATGCCGCAGAAGGATTGGGAAACCATCAACGATGATTGGGCGCAGCACGACATGGCGCACGGAGCGCAGCGCGGCGATGAGTTCCCCGGCGAACTCGCGCATCGTTATGGCCATATTCGCAATCTCGCCGACTTTGTTCGCAAAGGCCAGCTTGCGACCTACGAAGCGTTTCGCGCCATGTACGAGGGCCGCAACTCGGAGATGTTCAAGACGACCAGCGGCGTAATCACATGGATGAGCAATCCCGCGCAGCCAAGTTTTGTTTGGCAGCTGTATCACTATGATCTCGAGCCGAATGCCGCGCTGTATGCCGCGAAAAAGGCTTCTGAGCCAGTTCACGTGCAATTGAATGAAGCGCTGCGTGGGATCGAAGTCGTGAACAACCGCCCCGAAGCGCTGAAAGATCTGAAACTCGAAGTGATGATGTATCGCTTTGACGGACAGCCGGACTTCCAGCGGGTCTACTCGATCGCTGAAGTCCCCGGCGAAACAACTCAAAAGGTCGCGCAGGCGCCCAACGCGTACGATACGGCGCTGTTTTTCATCAAGCTGAACCTGCGCGATGCCGGCGGCACGCTATTGTCGACGAATTTCTATTGGCAGCAAGTGGCGCAGGATCAGTTCGGCGGGTTGCAAGACTTACCGCCCGTGACTCTGGACGCGAAAGCCGACGCGCATACCGAAGGCGATAACACTTTGCTGACCGTCACGCTGGCAAACAACACCAGCCACATTGCACTCATGTCGCATTTGCAGTTGCATCAGAAGAAGAGCGGGAAGCGCGTTCTGCCGGTGTTCTATTCCGATAATTATTTGTCACTGATTCCGGGCGAAAGCACTACGGTAACGATTGAGGCCGCAACGAAAGATTTTAAAGGAGACGACCCACTCATCGAGGTCGATGGTTACAACGTAGATGTGAAGCCGGTGGATGGGCCGGTTTCCATCGCAACGAATGTCAATGCGCAGCCGTCGCACTGGCCGGAGTCGAATATCGTACCGGAGGAGAAGTGAGATGCAGCCGTCATCAGCATTCAGCACTCAGCATTCAGCACTCAGCATTCAGCCGAAAACACATCTTCTTGGCGAACTTTGCGGTTAGAAATCTGTCAAACCCCTTAACCGCAAGGGCGCAAAGTTCGCAAAGAGAAACAATAATGGGCTGAATGCTGACTGCTAAATGCTGAGTGCTCCATGCTATACTTTTCTATCTCAGACCGTTTGAACGTGTAACGGGAGGTTTTGCATCGATAAGAGATTTATTCGCACAAACGAGCGCATCCGAGCACGCGAAATCCGCGTGATTGATGATGAAGGTCAACAGATCGGCATCCTGCCACCGTTCGAAGCGCTCAAGATGGCCCGTGAACGCAACCTCGACCTGGTAGAGATTTCCCCCACCGCGCAGCCTCCGGTTTGCCGCATCATGGATTACGGGAAATTCCTGTACCAGCAGGAAAAGAAGGAGCGCGAGGCCAAGAAGCACCAGAAGACCATCACGGTCAAGGAAGTGAAGTTCCGCATCAATGTGGACGATCACGACTACGAGACCAAGAAGAACCACGTGCTGCGTTTTCTGGACGAAGGCGACAAGGTCAAGGCGACCATCTTCTTCCGCGGACGCGAAATGACGCGCACCGGCTTGGGCCGAGGAATTCTGGAGCGGCTGATCAAAGATCTTGGCGATCATGCCATCGTCGAGTTCCGACCGCGGCAGGAAGGCAACACGCTGCACGCGATCCTCGCGCCAAATGCGAAGAAACCGGGCGAGAAACTGGTAGCTCCGGCGGCAAAGCAAGCGTAGGGCGGCAGCGACGCTGGACTTCCCCAACATCTCAGTTCCGTTCGTCACGATCAGCCGTTGAGGCCTGCAAGGTTACACTCGTTGGTCTCAGCCGCCCAACTGTGCACGGAGGAACTGTCATGAAAGCGAATCGCACGATTTGGGTCCTGACCGCGATCAACGTTGTGTTGGTTGGGTTCGTGATTTTGCGGGAAGCCCGCTCAGTCCGAGCCGACGGCGTCGCACCCGTTTTGCGGGGCCAGAAACTCGAAATCATTGACACGCAAGGGAGGGTACGCGCTTCCATTCAGGTCATTCCAGAAGGTCCCGCGCGAAGGACTGACGGTTCACTCACGGAGCATGGCACAAAGAAATTCCCAGAAGCAGTAGTGCTGAGGCTGATTCGCCCCGACGGCCGTCCTTCCGTGAAGATGGCGACCACCGAAGAAGGTTCGGGATTGGATCTCAGCGGAGGTACTGATCCGGCCTATTTGGTCCTAAGCGCGCAAGGTGGCGAAACCTCCATAACGCTCACGAATAAGAACGGAAAACCGCAGGTGGTCAAGCCGTAGCAAGGGGAAGAGCGGATCAAGGCAAATCAGAGCTGCATGTTAAACTGGATATCAGTATGCCAAAGCTAAAAACACACAAAGGCGCGGCCAAGCGCTTCAAGAAGACTGGGACAGGAAAGGTGAAGCGCCACAAGGCGTACTTGCGCCACATCCTGACCTCGAAGGACAAGAAGCGGAAGCGTCAGTTGGGTGGCGGAACGCTGGTCAGCGACGCCGATACACCCAAAGTTAAGAGAATGATTCCGTACTAGCCGTATGAGGAAGTTCTTCAACCGCAGGAATGTTCTTCTGATACTCGTTGCGATTGTTGTGCTACCGCTTCTTGCGGCGGTGAGTTGGCTGGAATCTGCACCTCTTAGGGGAAGGTGGGCCGCTCATTCTGATCTCGCGCATGGAGATTACAAAGTGTTGGGCTATGGGCTTCCCCCGGCGGGCGTGCGTGAATATAGGAAACTGCTGCAAGAGCGATACGGCATCGAATATCGGCAAGTAGCATTCTGTACCGTTGGGCCGTATACGAGAGCATACGTCGATGCCTACGATGCCGTTAGCGCAGTTGCGATAGAAGCGACATTCGGATCCGATATCTTTAAGAAATCTTGGGAAGAAGCCGACAGGCAATTCCGAGAGAAACACAAGGTTGACATTCAGAATGTCAGCCACAGCGAGTGAAGAGGCACATCCTGCCTCCAGCCGCTAAATTGAACGCAAAAGGAGAAACACATGCCTCGTGTAAAACGCGGGACCAAACGCCGCGCCAAACGCAAAAAGCTATTAGAGCGCGCCAGCGGATATTACCTCACAAAATCAAAACTCTACCGATCGGCGAAGGAAGCCGTGGATCGCGGCCTGAAGTTCGCCTTCTCCGGACGCCGGCAGAAAAAGCGTCACTTCCGCTCGTTGTGGATCGTGCGCATCGGCGCCGCAGCCAAGCTGAATGGTATGAGTTACAGCCAGTTCATCAATGGTCTGAAGAAGGCGGGCGTGGAACTCGACCGCAAGATTCTGTCGGATCTGGCTGTGAACGATGCTGCCGCCTTTAAGAGCCTCGCCGAGCAGGCGAAGGCGTCTCTCAGCGGGGCAGCGTAAGACCAGCCTTCAATAAAACGCCGTTATTTCCCGCAGCGGAATTTCTGCTAAGGGTTTGTATCAGGGCACGCCTTCAGGCGTGCCGATACGAATCCTTTATACTTTGTCGTTCCGAGTTGGAGCAGAATCATTCGCCTTGCGAATGATTCCGCGAATCGAGGAGCCTGCTGTGGTGCTGACTGTCCCGGTTTTTGAATTATCGGCAGCGGCGAGTGCCGTCCCTGACGGGACTCGGTCGCGGGGACTAGCTTACCCAGCACTGACGTGCTGGGCTAAGTAAATGCCGCTGCTGAAGCGGCTGTTAACACGTGGCCTACACCGTTCCCAAACTGAAGGATTTTTCGCCGGCAGCGCTGGACGGCGCGGTCGCCGAACTCTTATCTGCGTTGGAGGAGGAATCCGCGCAACCTGGGAACGCTGACGCGCGCAAGGCCTTCCGTGACCGTTGGCTGGCGCGCAAAGACGGCATTCTCACTCAGATCAACGAACTCTGGCTCAAAGCCGCGCCCAAAGACGCTAAGCGCGATGTCGGCCAACGCGTAAACAAACTCAAGGCCGAGGTCGAGCAAAAGGTCGAAGCTGCGCTCGAGAAAAAGCCCGCGGCTAGTGCGGACACTTCCCTCGATATTTCCCTTCCCGGCATTCGCCGTCCGATCGGCGCGGAGCACCCGATCATCCGCACCATGAACGAGATAGTTGGGGTGTTTAAGAACCTCGGCTATTCCGTTGCCGAAGGTCCGGTGATCGAGACCGACTACTACAACTTCGAAGCGCTGAACTTCCCGCCGAATCACCCAGCGCGGGACACGCAAGACACGCTGTTCCTCGCCAACCAGGAAACCAAGCCGCGGCGCGAGCAGTTGCTCCTTCGCACACACACTTCTCCGGTGCAGATTCGCACCATGGAGAAGATGAGACCGCCGGTCCGCATTGTGATTCCGGGCAAGGTGCATCGCAACGATCCGCCAGATGCGAGCCATTCCCCGATGTTTCATCAGGTCGAAGGTCTGGCTGTGGACACCAACATCACCTTTGGCGACCTGAAAGGTACGCTGGACCACGCGATGAAGGCGCTATTCGGGTCAAGCGCGAAGACTGCGTTTCGCCCATCATTCTTCCCGTTCACAGAGCCAAGCGCCGAGATGTACGTTTCGTGCTTCATCTGCGGCGGAAGTGGAAAGCGCGGCTCCGATCCTTGCCGCCCGTGCAAGCAGACTGGATGGATCGAAATTCTCGGCTGCGGCATGGTGGATCCCAACGTGTTCGAGTTTGTGAAGCACAACGGCTATGACCCGGAGAAGGTTTCAGGATTCGCGTTCGGCATGGGCATCGATCGCATTGCGATGTTGAAGTACGGCCTGGACGATTTGCAACTCTTCTTCCAGGGTGATGTGAGGTTCTTGGAGCAGTTTGGATGAAAGCCGTCAGCTCTCAGCCGTCAGCCATCAGGTTATGGCTGACGGCTGATGGCTGATGGCTGATGGCTAACAATGAAACTCTCTGCACAATGGATTCGCGAGTTCGTTGACGTTCCCGTCGACAATGGCCGTCTTGCGGAAGATTTGACCAGCATTGGTATTGCTGTAGAAGGAATTTCCGGCGAGGGTGCGAACACGGTCTTCGAGATGGAGATCGGGACAAACCGTCCTGATGCCATGAACCATTACGGCGTCGCACGCGAGGCGGCGGCGTTTTACGGAATCGCGCTGAAGCCAATTGAGACCTCAGGGGCTAAAGCCCCTCGCGAAAGCGAGTCGGGAAATGCTGCGCTGAAGCGCAGCTCCACCCAAAATCCCGCGGCTGAAGCCGGTAGCCACTCTGGGTCGCGATCCGGCACGGCTGGAGCCGCGCCCTCCCGAAGCACTTCAAGTGCGGGCAGCGGATTTGCAATCGTCATCGACGACAAGGACGGTTGCGCTCGTTACACCGCACAGATTGTACGTGGGGTGAAGATCGCCAACTCGCCCGAGCACCTTGCTTCGCGACTCGCACTCGTTGATCAGCGCGCCATCAACAACGCAGCGGACGCCTCCAACTACACACTGTGGGAAATGGGCCACCCCACGCACGCCTTCGATCTCGATCTTCTGCAGGGCGGCAAGATCGTTGTTCGCCGCGCACGTGATGGCGAGACGCTCAAAACTCTCGATGGAGTTGACCGCAAGCTCTCGTCCGAAGACCTGATCATCGCCGACGCGAACCGACCCGTGGCTCTCGCGGGAGTGATGGGCGGCTTCGACACGATGATTACGGACAAGACGAAGAACATCCTCATCGAGTCGGCATGGTTCGATCCTGTCGCAGTCCGCAAAACAGCCAAGCGTCACGGCCTGCATACGGACGCTTCCCATCGCTTTGAGCGCGGTGCCGATTATGGCGCGACTTCTCTGGCGTGCGCGCTGGTGTCGCAACGAATCATGGAGTCTGGAGGCGGAGAACTCGAAGGCAGCCAAATTGATGCGGTCGCGCGCGAAATCGACCAGGCGCCGGTCGTTTTGCGCATCTCCCAAGTGCATCGCATGCTCGGGTCGAAGCTGGAAACCCACCAAATCCTCGCGATCCTGAAGCGACTTGGCTTCGAACTCGTCCCCGAGCCCGGCGCTCAACCGGAATTCTCGGTTCAGATTCCAAGCTGGCGGCTCGATATCGAGCGGGAAATCGATCTGATTGAAGAGGTCGCCCGCTTGCACGGCTACAACAACTTCGCGAACACCTTGCCATCTTTCTCGGGCGGAGTCGTTGAGAACCCCGAAACCGCGAAAGCTGCGAAGGCTCGCTCCACGTTGCTGGCGCTCGGCTATAACGAGGCAGTTTCACTCAGCTTCGTCTCGAATGAAGATGCGGAGACGTTTTCGTCGACCCCGGTCGTGGAACTCGCGAACCCCCTGAGTGAGGAAGCGTCACTCATGCGCGGATCGCTGCTGCCGGGGATGCTTGAGATGGTAGCTTTCAACCTCAATCGTGGGACGGATTACGTCCGCCTGTTCGAGATGGGAGATATTTACGAGGGCAGCGGCTTCGGTACCGCCGAACATGCACGGATCTGTTTCGCGGCAACGGCGTCCGCTCTGAATCGTGACATGCCACAAGGCGGTGTGCTCGACAAGAGCAAAGGCGAGGCCGGGTTGGATCTGTTCCGCTCGATCAAGGGTGACGTCGAAAGAGTGCTCGACGCCTTCGAGCACAACACACTTCAGTACGACGACAAGTCGTCCGAGTACTATGAGCCCGGCCGGTCTGCGCGAGTACTGGTGAATGGCGCACCGCTGGCGCAGTTCGGTCTGCTGCATCCGCAAGTCGTGACCAGGCGAAAGCTGCGCCAGGACGTCTACGTCGCGGAGATCAATGCCGAGGAGCTTTATAAGCATTCCCTGCGTCTTATTCGCTACGAGCCATTACCGAAATATCCTGGAGTCGAACGGGATTTCTCATTCTTATTTCCGGACAAAGTTACATTCGATCAGATCGAGAAAGCGGTGCAGGGACTTGTCATTACTGAGTTGCGCAGTTTCGGTCCAGTTGAAATCTTCCGTGGCGGATCGGTGCTGGCCGGCAGCTACTCAATTCTGCTGCGCGCGAAATTCCAGTCGCACGACCGCACCTTGCGTGAGGATGAAGTGAATGACTGGACGGCGAGAATTGTTAGCGAAATGCAGAAATTGGGCGGAACACAGCGCGCCTGAACGTAACCCTTCCAGCACACTTGCATGATGGACAGCTCAGTTTGCGCGCCGCAGCTGGTCTTCATTCTCAATGAGTAAATTGATCGCCTGTTTGAAGGCCACAAGGGCACGAGGGTGGTCTTCTTCGCGCATGCTGCCGGAAATCTGCAGGAGTGCCATGCCGTGGACGAGCGCCCACACCGCGATGGTCAGGGTTGCGTGATCTTTGGGAGAACCTCCCAGCAACTCGGCAGCCCGGTACGCCGCAAAATCCACCGCAGGGCGATCAGAGGTCATTCGCGCCAGCAACCCGGACGTAATGAGCTCGTATTCGCGCGGTTGCCTCAGGGCGAACTTCAAGATGCGTTCGGCGATTTCCTGCGCCGATTTGCACGGGGCAATCTGGGCAATGAGTTGGCGCTGATAGTCCCCGACGAGTGCACGCAGTATGTCTTCGCGACTGCGAAACCTGCGATAGACCGCTGGCGTATTGGTACCCGCCGCCTTGGCAACAGCCCGCATGCTGAGCGCGGTCTCGCCACCCTGGTGCCACAACTTCCGCGCTGCCCGCAAGATGCGGCCCTCGAGTTCCGGATCGCTATGCCGCGCCATATACCTCTCGGAAGATCATTAAAAGAATATGAATATTATGTTGATAGTGTCAACGTTATATTGTATAAAATCCTTGCAAGCCTCCCCCTTGGAATCTTCGAGGCCTTCTCGGAAATTCCCTATCGACCGCTATTGGGCTTGCATCTGGGCCCTTGCTGGACTGCAGTTGGAGTTCCCTCCGCTTTGCTGTCCTATCGAAATTCATAATGAGGTGGTAGTGCGTTCCATGAATTATGAACTGAGGCCTCCCCGTCGCGGCCTCGTGCCGAACTTGTCTTCTGACTTACTTGGACAATTTGTTCGAGTCGAATATGTGGTATTCACAAAAGCCGATCCTGAGCTGGCCTGGAGGATCTTTTCTGCCGTTGATTCGTGGCCGAAATTTTGCCCGTTATATCGCGATATTCGCTGGGTCGGCGCTCCCTGGACTGTGGGGAGCAGATTGCACCTGGAAATCCGGGAACCGGTAAACGCAATTGTCGATCGCGCTCTCACTGTTTGCATGCCGCCGCACCACATCTCCTGGATCAGCCACGTCCGCGGATACACCATGGAGCAATGGGTCTCGCTTGATCCGTCCCCAGGAGGCGGTACGCGTGTCTCCACATGGATCGAAGTAACGGGCACCGGCATCTCCCGAGATAAAGAACT
>JAICSO010000103.1 GCA_025936825.1 Terriglobales bacterium | reverse complement strand
TTATTGATGCCGGTCGGAAGTACCATTACGGCATTCTTATTGAAGGCGATGAGCAGTTCCAGCCCCGTATCCTGCACTGCCTGGAGTACAGCAGTTTGATGCGGCAGCCACGTCGAGATGACCACCCGTCCGATCTCGATCGGTTCCACACCAAGGCTTGCCAGACGCTCAATAAACTCTGCCGGCGGCGGTTTTCCGAGGAGTGTTTCCTCTCTCGTGCCGGGCGCGTAGAGCACAGCACCATTTTCCGCTACAACATAATCAAAGAGTTCGATTTGGGGAAGAACCGTTAACAGGTCATCCAGCCGTCGCCCCGTAACCAGTATGGCGCGGCGGCCCGATGCTCGAAGTCGCGCAATCGCATGGAGCGCGGCCGCCGATGCGCGTCCCTTGGTGGCGATCGTGCCGTCATAGTCCGTGACTAGCGCCAAATAGCGCATTCCAAGCGACCTCCTGAAAGGGTTCTACAAACCTAAGATGCGGTAAAGTCGAACCGGACCGAACCGCTCGACGGAGCAAGAAATCGTGTCCTAAGAACGTCAGTAATCTATTGACCAACGAGGCTCTCATTTCTGTCGCGAAAACGGGTTCTCATCGTTGTGGATGAACCTCCGTCCTGAGCGATCAGATAAGGTTGCGGTGCATGGCATGCATGACGGCCTGAAGTCGATTATGTGTTCCGAGTTTCTCGTTGATGTGGTGGAGATGGTTGCGAAGTGTTTGCAGGGTTATCCCAAGATTCTGGGCGATTTCCGCAGAATTCTTCCCATCGGAGAAGAGGCGAAGAATGCTCCGTTCCTGTTCCGAGAGTGACGGGACCGGAGCCAAATGCCCCATGCCGTTTCCATCTGATATCGCAACGATCTGCTTGGAAATTTGCAGCATGTTGTCAAGAAGTTCCTCCTTCTGTCTCCTTTTTGTGATATCCCGGGCCAGCTGTACGATGAGCCGCGGATGAGTCCGGCCATCCTTGAAAATCAAGGTCGACAGATCCACCCAGATCCGGCGACCTGAGCGGGTTGTGACCTCCAGATCGAAGTTGGGCATTGTGCCGTCGTCTTCTGCTGGCTGACCGGCGTAAAACGCTGGAGTGCAGACCTGGGTGCCAAGGTTTCCTCGCCCCCGTAAGAGTCGATGGCACGACTTGCCAATCGCCTCTGCGGATGAGTAGCCGAAAAGTTTCTCGGCTGCTGTGTTCCACGAGCATATGTCGCCCTGTTCATTGACGCAAAAGGCGGCATCGGCTGTTTTCTCAAGAAATTCAAGCAGTTCGCTCTGTAGCATAACGCAGCTCCGATAAGTTGTATGCTCACCACAAGACCATCAAGAACAGGTTGCTTGCAGTGCGCGCTGCATTCGATTTAAGTAAAGGCGTACCCCGCTGTCGTCTCCAGAATGTGGGGGAGGTCTGTTGTCCCTACCCAGTCGATGCCTACATTGTTCACTGACTCTCCGAGTCAGAAGATGAAGGCTGTTCTGCATCGTGAATACGCCGTGAATAGTTTCAGGCGACCGTGCCCATTGTTCCTGAGGTTGCGATTCGTCCCGGCTGGTACAAAAACCGCATCGTGCTGGCGAACAGGCGTAACATTTCCGTCCAGCACTGCCTCCCCTTGACCGGCGACAATAAACAGGATCTGATCAATGTCTTCCTGGATCTCCTCCCCGATCTCTTGCCCTGGGGGGATGCTCATGACCACCAACTGGCTGCCGGGCCCAGTGCACATCACCTTGCGGAGGAAGTCGTTCTTTCTTCCACTTTTTGTCACTCTCCCTTGGAAAGGTCTGACTTTTTTCTTCGAGCATAGCTCGTTGGTTCTCATAATGTACCTCCTCCGCGTTGGCCGATATCCGCACTACCCGCCTGTCTCTTCGGCAGCTATCCAACGCTAGGGCATTCCAGCAGCCAAACTGAGGAGCAGCAGATTGAAAATGCAATGGGGAAGAGATCGCGATCCTGAAAGGACTTACGAACTCGCTGTCGCGGTTGAAAAATGACGGTCGCGGATAGAGTGATCATATTTCGTCACATGGCGGTCAGCGCCTTAGGCTCTTCTGTTGATGCCCCTCGCCGTGCTGGTCTCACCTGAGGTAACGATCAGTCGCAACTTACGCACAGGCCGAGGAGCGCGGGGACGAGCCTGATCTCAAACCTCGTCCGTAACGATGTCGGCAGATTGGCTTTGCACCTGCCAGAGTCGTAAACTGAACTCCTTCGGACGAGTCACAGAAACGTGTTTTCTCCACGAAAACTCGCCACCAATCTGCTCCTAACCAGTCCTAGCCGGTCGTTAACGCTACGCTACGGATGTGCTTTTGTGACGACCGCCCTGGCCTTGGTGGTGACCCGCTCGATGACCGACTTTGAGCGGGCCCCATACTTTACCCTTTTCATCTTCGCTGTCCTAGTCACGGCATTTTATTCGGGTTGGCGCCCTGCCTTGTTGGTCATTGGCCTCTCGACATTGCTGAACTATTTTCTGATGATTGCCCCATTTTACAAGTTCGGCTTCGCGCGCCCGAACGATGCGCTTCGTCTTGGAGTTTTCATCGCGCTGAGCACAGTCGTTGCTGGTCTCGTTGAGTTGGTTCGCTCTGGCGTGACGCAGTTGCAGGTGGCCCAAATTAAGATCGCGGAGCAGGGGGAACAGCACAGAGTAACGTTGACGAGCATCGGCGATGCGGTGATTTCGGTGGATCTTCAGGAGAAAGTGCAGTTCATGAACCGGATTGCTGAGTCCCTGACTGGCTGGCGTTTGGAAGAGGCCGGGGGGCAGTCGTTGGACGAAGTCTTCAGGATCATCAGTGAATTGACGCGGAAGCCGTTAGAAAGCCCAGTCTCCCGAGCTCTGCGTTCGGGTACGGTAGTCAATCTTGAGAACCACGCGTTGCTCCTCGAGAAAGATGGCACCGAACGCTGCATTGATGACAGCGCGTCGCCCATTCGAGATACCTCCGGAAATGTGATTGGGGCAGTCCTGATCTTCCGAGATGTTTCCAGAAGACGTACGGATGAAAAAGAGAAAGAAGAACTCTTGAGGCGCGAGCAGGAGGCGAAGCAGGAATTAGTACAGACGGTTGAAGCGCTGCGAAAAAGCGAGGCACGTTTTCGAACCATCGTCGACTCCAACATGATCGCTGTTTGCTTTTGGAATGTCGATGGCAGGGTGCTGGATGCGAATGATCGTTATCTGAAGCTGGTCGGCTACAGCCGGGAAGACCTCACTTCCGCAAGGCTGAACTGGCGAGATATCACGCCGAAAGAGCAATGGAAGCTGGACGATGAGGCTATCCGCCAGACAAGAAGGAACGGAGCCTGCTCTTCCTATGAGAAAGAATACATTCGAAAGGACGGCACCCGAGTCCCCGTCCTGCTCGCACACGCGATGCTCGGATCTTCGGAAGAGCAAGGAGTGGCATGCTTTTTCGATCTTAGCGAACGAAAGTTGGTGGAGAAGCTTACCGAAGAAAAGCTCTATCTGGAAGACGAAATTCGCGCTGAATATAACTTCGAAGAGATCGTTGGCCAGAGCTCCGCCCTGAAGCTCGTATTGGGGCAAGTGGAAACCGTGGCGCCCACCGACTCTACTGCTCTTATTTTGGGAGAGAGCGGCACCGGCAAGGAACTGATTGCCCGCGCCATCCATGACCACAGTGCGCGCCGTGAAAGTACTTTCGTTAAGCTGAACTGTGCCGCTATTCCCACCGGCCTGCTGGAGAGTGAACTCTTTGGCCACGAGAGGGGTGCTTTTACTGGAGCCATCGCGCAGAGGCTGGGCCGGCTGGAGCTGGCCCACAGGGGCACGCTGTTCCTGGATGAAGTAGGAGACATTCCCCTGGAGTTGCAGCCCAAGCTCTTGCGGGTTCTGCAGGAGAAGGAATTCGAGCGGCTGGGGAGCACACGGACCATACGCGTGGATATCCGCCTGATTGCTGCCACGCATCGCAATCTGGGCCAGATGGTGAAGGAGGGGAAGTTCCGGGAAGACTTGTATTATCGCCTCAAGGTATTTCCGATCCAGGTGCCGCCCTTGCGGGATAGGACAGACGACATTCCCCTCCTGGTTCGCTACTTCGTAGAAAAACATGCCAAGAAGATTGGAAGGAAGGTAGTGACCATACCCGGCGACACGATGAAAGCGCTGACGCGTTGGCACTGGCCAGGTAATATACGAGAACTAGAGAATTTTCTGGAACGGTCGGTGATTCTCTCTTCTGGGCCGGTGTTGAGAGTACCCCTTTCAGAACTCAGGGTGGAAGAGACGACCACGGAAGAGGACATCAAGCTCACGACCCTGGACGAGGCTGAGAGGCAAGCGATTCTGAATGCACTCCGCGAGACGCACGGGATCATCGCTGGAGCTGACGGAGCAGCTGCCCGCCTCGGTATGAAACGCACCACTCTGAATTCGAAGATGCGCAAGCTAGGCATCAACCGCACGAACCTCTGGAAGTGAGCGTCATCTGACGCAATATCGCCACTTGGTCCCGCCCCAATCTCTGTTCGACCCCAGTCGTCAATCGCCATCCACACGATAACTCATTGCTTACTAACAGCTTAGAAAGCTCGCACCGCCCACTTCTGTTTGGCGGATAGATTGCCTTTGTCAAAGAAGAGCGCTGCTTGATCGCGATCAAGGTGAGAGATGGCTGCGACGCGTTGAGGATCGTTCTTAGCCGGAGCCGTTCGGCGCGTACCCAAACAAGGAAGGCTGAGCAATGTTGCGCATCACAGCAGATCTAAACAGTGAGCCGATTGTACTCAGGGTCGAAGGCAAGTTGAAAGGACCGTGGGTGACAGAGCTCGAACATTGTTGGCAAAGCGCCTGCGCGAGCTATCCCGGCCGTCGCCTTCGCATTGAACTGAATGACATAACTTTTGTAGAGGACCGGGGGAAGATTCTGCTGACAGAGATGCTGCACAGCGGAGTGGAACTCATAGCCACGGGACCGATGATGAAGTCGATCCTCGAGGACATTGCGGCACG
>JAICSO010000085.1 GCA_025936825.1 Terriglobales bacterium | reverse complement strand
CATCAAAAACATCGATACGGTTTTGCGCCCCATTGGCGGCGTAAAGCTGCGTTCCCGCTAAGGTCAAGCCGGTGTAGACGGCGCCTGGGGTCGTGGCTGCAATCTGCGCCAAGGTGCCGGCCGCACCATTCCAAGCTGAGATCGTGCCATTCAGATTTGCGAATATGAACGTAGCTGGGCTTCCGTTCGACGGAACGGCAAATGATGAAGTGGGGTTGAATACCTGCCCGGTTGGCCCCTGTGGGCCTGTGGCAGTCGTCGGAATTGAAACGATCAGGCCCGCTTGCGAGACCGGCCCGCCGGAGGGGACGTTATAAAGCGTCGCTACCCCCGTGCCTTGGTCCGATACCCAGAACGGGGTGGTGGGCCCGTGCGATAGGCCCCACGGGTTGACCAGGTGTGGATCGGTGATGGTCGCGAGTCCTGGGATATCCGACACGAGATCGGTCTGCAGGTAGGCGGCGGCTTTGGCAGAACAGGTCATCAACGAAAGTAGCCCAAGCGCGATTAGGAACTGTGGCCAACGTTTTCGCATCGCACGGTCCTCCGAACATACAAGGCCCGCCCCAACAAGGCTGAACAGTGCCTACGGTGATTTATTCCAGACCGTTTAAATGTTTAGGGAGCGGCGTTGGGTGATGCGACGGGCAGATGGGCGGCTCTGAACCTCGGTCACGCTGCAGCCTTGTCTTCCTTGTCCTCGCTCCGCGCGGCAATTTTGAGGGCATCATCCGCGCGGAGGCGCATGTAGCACCATGTCCGACGTTCGTCGCCATCTCGCGAGTCTGACTGCATCGGCAAGTTTAACCCTTCCGAGCAAATTGTCGCCGATAGAGTTGAGCTGAATTGACCGACGAATTCCCGATTCTGATTGAAGGCGAAAGCGACGAAGCCAATGATCACTAAAGGGCGCCGGCAATGATCAACAAAAACCAGGGTCCCTGAATACCATTTCCGCTCTCAGCCGCGTACTATTGTCGTGATGGCCATTCGGATCGGTGGGCATGGGACCGTCGAACCAGCGACATAATGGCGCGAACACCGTATCCGGACAGAAATCCGGAAGCGAAGATGGAAGCGAGAGGGAATAGTGTATGAGCGTTCACTGACCGTATCGCCCCATATGAACCGCGCTGATTGCTAACAGAACCGTCGCGCAGGAGATCACTAAAAACCAAGTCATTGCGGGGCCCTGATTTGCACATAGCGTGCGCCGCATCAGGTCACTTTGAAACAGTGGACCGAACAAAAACGGTCCGGATTAGGAGGCGGCTTTCAGCAAATCCTCATCCCGTGTTACCTCGACCTCCATTTCCGGCCGTGAAATCGTCGACACGTAGGCCTCAATGAGTCATTATGGCCGCAGCGATGCCGAATGCACATAAGCAAGCAGATGCCAAACTACACAAGGTGAATAAAGCAGACGGGGGCATGCTGCCGCAACGTAGCGTGCCTGGACTGGTTCCAAATTCCGTCCTACCGATATCGCTCAGCAAATTAATATGTGGTTGCCGCGAGCTCGCGCGTTTTCCTTTGAACCTTTCTTATTCTTGTGCAGACATCGCAGCGGGGCAGGCTCTGCAGAGAGGGTTTCATGGGCACCTTGCAAGTACGCCAGCATGATCGAAAGTCACGGCTGTGGTGGGTTAGCGCGGACAGCGGCGAAGATGTTGCCTACATCGCTCGACCGGGAACGAACTATTGGGCGTGGATCACCGATAAGTGGGGATCCGAGTACCCCAGCTTCGTGGGGACGCCGTTCAAAAGCGTCGATGAAGCACTCGAAGCGATCCGCAACGAATCCGAAATTCCTTTTTGATTGAGTCCTTTTGCCGGAGGGCCGCTGGTGCAGCTTTCACTGCTGGGGTGCGCATAGGCGCGGCCACCGGGCGGCCGGGGCGGGGTGATTTACGACCAGTCGATTACCTCGAATAACATTCCGCGCCTGAGCATTTCGACCTCAAGGTTTGCGGCATGCTTCTTCCACTCAGGTGTTTCGCGGATCCGGAATGGGGGATCGCGAGCGTCCCGCCGCAGCGCGTCATCGGCGCGTAGGGCCCCACGAATCCCCTCGTACATCATCGTGAGGCTTTCGTTCGTAAACGCTTCGTAGTCCATCAGAACCGCCTCACGAGCCGCCACCTGATAAGCGACACGAAACGAAAAGCCCGGCTCGATGGCCGGGCGATCGCAAGTATCTGCAAATAGAGCAATGCGGGTAGTTATAGAAAAGAAGCGGTCCACGTCGGTCCACAAAGGAACATTGGAACGCGGCGCCTCTCGCACCAGCGCGCCACAGCCCGCCCGGACGCGCCAGCGAGGCTTCCCTCAATGTCAACTACCCGACGCGCACACGCAATGGCCTAAGTTACTGACTCGCTATTGTTCTCAGACACGCCCACATTAGAGGCATCACCGGCTCGAGGCTTTGTGTCCGTAGGCGTCGGTGGCTGAGAGTGTTGTGCTCCCGCCTGCAAGGCAAGGAGAGCACCCAATGCCCCACACAAACAATCGTATCCTCGCCACAGCGAGCCCTGTCGATCTGTTGGATCTTCGGCCACGACTTCGCATCGTCGAGCTGCAGCAAGGTCAGGTGGTCGCCGAGAGCCGCCAACAAGTCAGCAAGGTCTACTTCCCGCACTCAGGCATACTTTCGTGCGTCGTCGAATTACGAGATGGCGGGGCGATTGAAACCGGCATGATTGGGAATGATGGCGAATTTGGCGCCGCGCAAGCGCTGAATAACAAAGTCTCACTGCATACGGTCACGGTGCAGGTGCCGGGCCCGGCGAGCGTCGTCGACGCAGACCACGTCAAAGCTGTTGCGCAGTCCTCGCCTGAGTTCCTCTCCCTGCTGATGAAGTACGAACAGTTCTTCCTCGGCCAAGTACAGCAAACCACCGCCTGCAACGCGGTGCACAGTGTTGAACGCCGCATGTGCAAGTGGCTGGTCAGAATGCACGATTTGGCCGGAAGCGAGCTGCCACTGACCCAGGAATTTTTGGCGCAAATGATGGGCGTGAGACGAACAAGCGTAACAGAGGTGGCAACTCAACTGCAGAACAAGGGGCTGATCTCGTATCGACGGGGCAAGGTCAAAATCCTCAGCATCGATCTGGACCAGTACCACGCGTGCGAGTGTCATCAGGCGGTTCGTGACTTGTACGCTGAGGAGTTCCTCAACACGGACGGCCCAAAGTCGCCACCAGATCCTGGCCGGCCCCGAACGCTCTAAATCGCGCCGATTGCCGGCCAACTATCCACTCCAGATAACATCATGGTTCGGCGCGAACCTGGCAGGCAGTGCAAATAAAGTCGATGCAATGTGTAGTCTTGATGACGTCAAAGCCGTCAGGTACGCGTTCCGCGACTGGGCGTATGGTCATCGTGTTCTTGAGATAACGCTGCCGTTCCGGTCCTGCAGCACACGGGGCAGCGCAGATGTTCGGTCCAGCGGTCGGCCATTCGCAAAAGATGATGCTGCTGCGATAGACTAAATCTGACCTGGCCAATGCGTGCCAAACAGCACACTTCTGCTCGTCGGCTCGCTATCCGACACTCCCCCCTCGAACTTTTCACCGATGAATGGCGGCGGGCGCTTATCCCCACCGCAATGGCCGAGGGCCGCCGGATAATCGATCCCCGTGCGGGTAGGAACAGCAATTACCGCCGAGCGTTACCTTGCGAACGCAAAACACTTACGAATGCGACAGTGGACGGAACGCAAATCAAAATTGACGGGTACTTTGAAGCTCTTTATCGACGGCTTCCCGTAAGCTTTTCTAAATTTATTCGATGGCTCCGGCAGCCATCTTCGTTTGCAGCTCGCTTTGCTGTTGCAATATTGTTTGTAGTAGGAGGCCTCTTCAGCTTCCTTCCTATCCTCGGAATTTGGATGCTGCCTCTCGGACTGTTGCTAATCGCGCAGGATGTACCTGCTTTGCAGAAACCAATCGTCAGTGCTCTAATGTGGACTGAAGCAAAGTGGAAAGCGCTGAAAGCGAAACGGCAAAGCTCCTCATGATCGAGCTAACGCTCGTAAGTGGCATTGTCCGAATAGCCAGCCTACCGTGTGCGAACGCCCCATTCACCTACGCGTGAAATAAATCCGTCTTTTGTCGCTGTCGCGCCTTAGGGCCGAACGATGTCTCCAATCGACGGCAAATCTTCCTAAAGCCAGCTGCCCTTCAATGTCCATTTCACTTAGGGGGTTATCATCTTCGGCCGAAAACAAACGCCCTGCTTCAGCGAAGGTGATCCACCCCTCCTGTCCGGGGCTCAATTTCCGCAAAGCCCGTGAGAGAGCAGCTTCAGTGTTAGCCTTCAGATGAATGTCAGCCCGTGGTTCGGTTTCTGTCAGAGACCTTCCGATCAGTTTCTTCAACCAGTCCCACATGGCGTGCTCCTCCGGCCAAACGCCCGCAACTAAGCAGCTTTCAGCGGGGGCGGCCATTCACGGTCCCTGCCCGTAAGACTTCGTTCAGCCCGGCATTTTTAATGAGTTAGTCGCCGTTAAGAGAGGAGCCAGCCTAGCGGCGTTGCCTCTAGCAAGTCGACTGGACCGGGAGCATAGGGAACGCGACCAAGTGTCGCTGTGGGGAAGGGTGCTCAGCGAACTTTCGCAAACGGTTCACATTAACAACAGGGTCGTGGTCGCCGACGGTGCTTCAATTCAAGTGGCCACGTTCGCCTACTTGGTCAATCGCTGCCATCACTCCGGCCGTTGCAGTCTGATGGACCATGTGGCCGGTTCCGCCAAAACGGTGAAAGGTGCTCTGCGGAATGTCCCGGTGCAACCTTGCCGATTGCGCATCGATGTCAATTAGTCGGTCCTTGTCTCCGGCAATGACGGCGACCGGCATTTTCAACTTTGCGTACTTGCCGGGAAGGTGAAATGCATCCGGAACCATAAGGGCTGACTCGATCGATGACGCGCGGATTTGAGAAGGGCGAAGCGCCATCTCCTTCGGGAAACCCTCAAACTTCTTCGGCACCGAGCGCGGACCAAAAACTTTGCGCATTAACAGCGGCCATATCATCCGCCCGATGATCGGTGAAAGAGTATGTCTCAAGATATCCCCGATCAGAGGTATAGCAGGCGCGGACAAAGGAACGACGTCAAGGCGCAAGCTTGGATAGTAATATCCGGAGGCAAGAACCAGGCCTTTGACTAGATCCGGATACTTGATCGCCAGTGCGAGTGCGACAGAAGCGCCCCACGAGTGTCCAAGGACTGTTGCATGTGAAACGCCTAAGCAACGCAGAGCGCGAGCAATCAGGTCAGCCTGGTCAGCCGGCTTCCAGACGATGTTCCGCGGACGATCACTATGACCGAAGCCCGGGCGATCGAAAACGATGACGCGATAATTCTCAGCCGCCAAATCGATCAGCCCGCTCGATTCGAAATCATCGATCATGCTGCCATTGCCGTGAAGCAGCACCAATGGTGTACCGGAGCCCCGTTCCACGTAATGCAGCCTGACGCCGTTTACTTTTAGAAACCGACCGGCGGGCGGATTGTCCTTCTCAGCCTTCTTGGCCAAGCGCCAATTAATCAGGGCCGACAAGGCTAACGCTCCAAAGGTGGCGCCCGCAGCCACTGCATAAGGATGCGTCCGCGCGATAGCGCGGCCTTTGTGAGCAAGAGATCGTTGCGGTGGCGTGTTGAGGTCGATCGCGGTCATCGTGTGCACTCAGTATGGCGTGCACGAAATCCGGATCATCCAAGAAATGTTGCAGCACAGACTAAGTGCCGTTAGCGAGTTTCGTTCCCTCGGACGCCGCGAAGGTGGGTTGGATTGTCAGTCATAGAGTTGTTCCGATCGCCGAGCAGCTTTCGAGACCGTGAAGGAGTCGCCCGTTGGGGCGGCTCCTTCGCAGGTCGGATCAACGCATTCAGCGCCAATGGCGATGGTGCCGCCAACCATAGTGATGGCCGCGGCCTCTCCACCAACCGTAGTGGTGGCCCCGTCCGTGCCGATGTCCCCAGCCATGACCGTGGCCGCCTCTGATCTGGATGATTGCGTCGTTCGTGCCGGTAGCATTGGGGGCTATCGGCATAGCTGACGCCGACAGCGTTGAAGCTAATGCAAGGGCGCAGGAATGCTCAGTGCTCTTCAGCACTCGGATCAATTCGTAAGTCGTCTAAAGATTTCCCTCGCGCAAGCAATGTGCGCACCCAACCAGGTTGTAAGCCACGGCCTGACCAGGTTTGATGTGGTGGGTCGGGGTTTCGAAATCTCGGATACACCTTCGGATATGGACGACGCTCCGGCTTCCGATTTGAATTCCTCTTTTCTATTTGGTCGAGCCGGTTTTCGAGCTTCAGCTTTTCTGCCTCCATTTTTGCAGTCAAGATCGAGGCGATCTCCTCATGAGCGGCCCAAAGCTCCTCTATGGAGTTGGAGTTCCAATTGATTTTCGTCATCGAAAAAAGTCTTGATACGACTCGCAATTGAGTCATTCAGCAGAGCGAAAAAGGCCGCCCGGAGCGAGGCGGCCTTTCTTCTTCACAACGTTTAAGCTTCGAGGGGCGGGATCAGACGAATCGGAAGCTGGCTTGACCTCGACGCCGATACGCCATGAAGCCAAGGCCTGCGAAGCCCAGCATCAGCATGGCCCAGGTTGAGGGTTCCGGCACCGCGGCGGTGAGATGCACCGCCTGGATCGCTTCCGGGCCCCCGGACGCATTGCCAAAACTGGCGCTGACGCCCAATTGTGTGTTGAGACCCAAGGCTGTCAGCTGAGCCGCCTCGGTGGAGTCGAGGACGAATGCAATGCCGGAGCCACCCAGTCCGCCAGCCACCTGATTCAGGGTTGTTCCGGCCAGTCCAGCTGCGAGGCCGAACGTGATCGAAGTTCCTCCCGTGAAGGCGGTGAGGGCCAAGTTGTTTAGAGTGACCGAGGGCGGATTCTCGGATCCCGGTTCGTTGAGGTTGACGATCAGCCCAAGCTGGTTCGCGTTTGAGAGTCCAAGGCCGCTGAGAGTGAATAGCTGCGACTGGGAGGCGCCCGTTAGGGCATTACCAAATGGTCCGCCTAAATTAACGCCGCCGGTTTCATTCGTCGTGTTCGCCGGCGATTGCAACGTCAAGGCCGTGGTGACCGCGCCAAGGCCCTGGCCTTGCAGCTGCACCGCGCTTTCCAGCACTAGGCTGGCGCTTGCGGGGGTGCTCAAGGT
>JAICSO010000032.1 GCA_025936825.1 Terriglobales bacterium | reverse complement strand
TCCACCGGACAGCAGGTCTGGAAGGCGTCCACCATTACCGAAGAGGTCAAGCCTACCCGCAAAAATTCCCAGGGAGTCCAGTACTTTGGACCTTCCGGGGCTGCGGTCTGGTCTTCTCCTACGCTCGACCTGCAGGGGCACGCAATCTATGTCGCCACGGGGAATAACTATTCCGATCCGCCCACCAGCATGTCGGATGCGGTGGTTGCATTCGATATCCGATCCGGCACAAAGCTGTGGGCCCGCCAACTCATGCCAAAGGATGTCTGGAATAGCGGATGCGTGGCCGAGAAAAAAGATAATTGCCCCCCGGAGCGTGGAAATGATTACGACTTCGGCGCCCCTCCCATGCTGAAAACACTTCCAGATGGCCGCCGGATAGTTTTGGCCGCCCAGAAATCGGGCGTGATCTACGCACTGGATCCCGACCGACATGGCCGCATTTTATGGCGGACGCGAGTCGCAAAAGGCGGTCCGCTGGGGGGCGTGGAATGGGGAGGAGCCGCGAACAGCCATTATGCTTACTTCCCAGTTTCAGACTTCGATTTCGATAATCCCAATGTAGGTGGAGGAGTGTTCGCGCTCGACCTCCAGACCGGCAGGAAAATCTGGCATGTAGCCCCGCCCAAGCCCGCCTGTGCCGGACAGTACGGCTGCAGTCCCGCTCAAATGGCGCCTCCAACTCTGATTCCGGGAATCCTCTTCGCCGGCTCTTTAGACGGCCACCTACGAGCCCACGATACCCGCAACGGGCAGGTGATCTGGGATTTCGACACTGGGCAGGATTTCAAGACGACGAATGGAGTCCACGCCCACGGCGGCTCCCTGAACGGCGCCGGCCCGGCCATTCTCAACAGTATGCTGTTCGTGAACACCGGCTATACCAACGCGATGGCGGGAAATGTGCTGCTGGCATTTGCGCTGGACCCTGGGCAGAGTCAGCGAACTAATGTCGCCCCCGTTAAGAGCAAAGCCCCCAAGCAGAGACGTGCCCCTCTAACCCAAGTGCGTGCGAAAGCCTCTATCCTAAGTTTTTAATCTATCTTTTGGGTAGGAGCGACGTCTGGAACTCTATTTTCTGCTTGCAGAGATTGCGTCGAGCAAACCACGCCGCATTTGAGACCGCCGCAGTTCAGCTCGGCTGATCGCGTTCGCACGCCCACCCAGCTGATTTCCGCAACCAGTTGACGCGCGGGCGTTGACAAGATCGTGGAAGCAAATGCGCCGATGGCTGGTGCCGGGAGGGGGAATCGAACCCCCACAGGCCTTTTGGGCCCTGCGGATTTTAAGTCCGCTGCGTCTGCCAATTTCGCCATCCCGGCCCTGCGGCTTTATTCTAGCGTAACGACACCGAGCCGCCGATCACGCAACGGGCGTTGCGGACAAATTGAAGGTCGCGTTTACGACCGCGTAGCGCCCCATCGAATGACTAGAACGTGCGCGTGTCGTAAGACAGGGAAGAATTTGATTATGGCGCGAGATTCATCGCATGTACGAGAATGCCGTTATCAAGGACGGCAAAACCGTCAATCGATTGTAAGTGACCCCACTGACACTTCACCGCCGTATGGCTTAAGCGGTACGAAGCCATAATTATCGGGCACGATGAGCTATCGATATGGCCGTATGGCTCAACCGCTTCAGGTCGGCAAAAACTTTGGTTGATTCGACTCGGCCACCATACTCCGCGTCCGCCCGCGATCACTTGTCGCAACTGAGGTACCACTCCCCCGGGGCTTCTGTTCGAACTATGTTTTCGATCACCATCTGTCGTTATGCAACCTGGTTGCACACAAGACTGGAAAAGACCATTCCCACAATTCAGCCTCGTTGGGTGATCCAACCGTAATGCCTAAGCGGTGAAAGCCATGAATCGGTAAAACATGAAGTCGTTTTCATCGCAGTATGGCTCGACGGCTTCTCTTCACCGACAGTATTCCATGACACTATTCGTCAGTAGGCTGCCGATCCTACCCAGGCCGCTCGGAACTGCCCTTTCAGCTTGGCAGGTGCCGCTCGATGCCAGCTTTCGACGCCACGCAGTTGCTGAATAGCCCGCTCCTGCCGGAGCTTCGTAAGGATCCCTTCGATCATATTCTGATTGCGCAGGCCACCGCGGAGGGCATCTCGTTGCTGACGACTGATCCCTTGTGGCGCAATGTCCGGTACCTATACGGACACCCTGAGGCGGCATGGGTCACTTAGGATTGCGGCACAAATTACTCCTCAAATCGGTATCTTTACCGATTCTCCGACATCGCCTTCAACTGTCTTTCGATTTTCGTGAGTCGCTGTTCGAGGTCCATTTTCTCAAGCACTCGAAGTTGGAGCTGCATCAACGGCGCGAGGCCCGTGGCGATCCTCGGATGCAGTTTGCCGGCGTAGACGTCAGTGATCAGCCGATTGACGGTATCGCGCACCGCCGCCGCGCTATCCAAGTTGGGTAGTGGCTCGCTTCCAACTGGAGACTTGCCGTTTCTCCTCCCACCGATTCGGCCGAGCTCCACGGCTTTATTGGGATTAGCATGAAAGAAGCAGAGTCCGCCTTCGGTGGCGGCGGCACGGCAGGGCTTGCCTTTCTTGGTCAGGGCCTGGCACATCGAGTTAGACGTCTTTAGCATCAGCCTCCAAAGAGTTTTTGAACTGAGCGCCGCGACGCCGATCGTACTCCTCGAGTATGGGATCCATCTTCGGATCTGGTATGCGCTTGCCATCTACGCCGATCCTGACGAACCACAGCACTCGACTCAGTCGCCGCACTGGATGGACTGGGCACGTCAGGTCTAACTCCGCTCTCAGCTCTGACACCATGCCAACTCCCAGGCGGGGCCGAAACACCCCATTTGGGTCCCCACAGTTGCATTTGGCAAACTCCTCTTCCTTGGCCTTCCTGGCCAGAGCTTCCTCAATTTTCGCTAGGCGTTTTTCGAAGTTACTCGGCATGCGTTTCCAAAACAACTCCTGACCACGGGTGAATTTTCAGAGCGCCAGTGGCGACGAGAACGCTCATGAGAATCGTAGATGATCAGACGCGGGTTGTTGATGTGACTTCGGTAACAAGCAGGACTATTGCGGGTCGGCTCTGATGTGGCGTTTTAGATAGGCGCCTAGGCCCCGTTCCAATCGTGAGCAGAATCTCCGAAACTCCAGCGCCCCAACAATCAAACCTGAAATATGGCTCCCAGCGAATTTGCTCGTTTGGATTCCGCTAAGCGACGCTCATATTCCTCCAGAAGGGCATTGACTTCAGGATATTCGATTTCCTTGGCAGGGGAAGAAAAGTCGCCAGGCTCAACTTCGATTGCATGGATGATAAACAGTTCACGAAATCCATGAACCGGACAGGGGCGGTTCATTTCCTTTCTGAATTCTGCTTCCATTCCCCGAGCGATCGTAACAATGCCACCCTCGACACCGCATATACAGCTCGCCAGTTGTCGCTTTTCTTCAATTTGCGAGAGTTCCTGTTCTATCCGCTCCAAGCGACTTTCGAGATTTTTTGGCTTTGTTTTGGGCCTTCGTATTCTCGGGTACACACGCTTCCTTGCGGGCTTTTTACTATCAGCCAAGTTCGATCATCTGATTAAGACTATTCGAAGCCTAGTTTAGACGGAGTGAGTCGTTCTGTTGTAAAAAACCTTGAATGGTTAGCGGCGTAACTTGTTCTTGACGTACTTGGAAACGGTCTTGTTTCCCGTCGATTTGATCACACAAAACGTCGGAGACTCCCACAGCAAGCAGGGGGCCTAAAATTACTTGCTTCCCTTAGCTCCCGCCCGTGCTAAAAGTCGGCGAAGATAGTCCGGCCCAATTCTTTCATACTCAAGGATCCCGCCCCAAAGCAACAACTCGCAAATCTGACCCAGACTTCGCCCTTCTTTCTCCGCAATGTTCTGCAAATCGACTTTTATCTCCTTCGGAAGCCTCAGCCCTATACGTTCGTCCTTTTTTGCCATCACTGGCGCCGGATTTTAAGCTTTACCCGCTCCGGAGTAAATCACTATTCCCTTGACGTTAGTGTCTAACATGGTTCACAATTGTTCAACATTGTCTAACTAACTTTGTGTCTTAGAGGTGATTCGTGGACAAGAAGAATAAAGGCAGACGTGATATCGACAAGAACATTAGTTTCGCCAAGAGCGTGCTCGGTGCCGAAGCACTTTCGCCAAGACTGCTTGAACAACTACGCGAGCTGACCAGGAACTTTGGGCTATCGATGCAATCAGGCGATCTTCTCAGCCTTAGTGGAGGATGGTACGTGACTCACACAGGTCTGATCCGGCTCGCAGCACGCAAGCGATGTCGAGGCATTCAGGTTCAACCGATATCTGAGTTTTCGGACGCGCTCAATCGGCGATATGCATTCAAGGCGACCGCGTACAAGTCACGAACGTGCGCAGGATTTGTAGGCTACGGCGACGCTGATCCCTCCAATGTCTCCACTCTAGTTCAGGGCGCCGAGATGCGCGTGGCGGAAACGCGTGCCGTCAATCGTGCGCTCCGCAAAGCTTACGGCATCGGCATCTGCTCGATTGAAGAGGTCGGTGCGAGGGCCGAGCCCCCGCAGTCTGAAGAATCGAAGGAACTGCCGCCACAGCCTGCCAACGGGAACGGGAGCGGGCGTACAGTTCGTGACCGCCTCTACCATGTCATCCGCCTACATCAGCTCGACCCCAATCTCGTCAAGTCCTATGCGACGGATTTCTGTTCCGTTAAGACACTTCGCGACGCCACGCGCGAGCAGGTCGAGAATTTCGTTGCCCACCTGTCCGACTGGGCCGAGAAAGATCGCAATGCTTTGCTGTGCCAGCTCAACAGCTATCTCGGCCAGAAGGAAGGCGCCGCATGAAACGCCAGATCACTGGTCTACACGCCGCCGATCGCAGTGCTGCCGACCAGATCCCCGACGGAGTGTTCCTTGTTCGGGTCCAACGAGTCCAGTTTCGTCGGCAGTCACCAAAGCCTCATTACACGCTGGCTCTTGCAGTTCTCGAGCCCAGCCGATTTGCTGGTCTCACTCTCTCGAGCAGACTGTATTGCAGCCCGAAAGCTCTGTGGAAGCTGAACTGGTTCTTGCGGGACTTTGGCTACGACAGCGAACTGCTTGGGCGCGACGAGGTGGACGAAACGCAACTCGTAGGTCTTAAAGGTGTGGTCAAAATCAGTCAAATCGTCCTTAACGGCACTTCCCTGCTCCGGCTCGATGGCTTTGCTCCTGCTGGGCGTTGGGAAGAACTTTCTCCCGCCAACCTGGACAACCCGCAGGTGGCCTGATGACCTACAGTTACACCCAGATCAGCCAATACCTCTCCTGTCCGCGGCGCTATCGGCATCGGTATCTGGATGGCTGGAAAGAGAAAGACACGCGAGCCGCGATGCTCTTCGGTCGCGCCTTCGAGCGGGCCTTGGGCGCGCTCTTTCGTCGAGAGGATCCGGGAGCCGTATTGTTCGCCGAGTGGTCTGCTTCCCAGAACGAACGCTTGCAATACTCCAACCGAGACTCCTGGGATCGGATGCTTCAGCAAGGAATCATGCTCTTGACCCGCTTCTGCCAAGACGGTCGCGTGCAGATCAACCAGCCTCAGAGAGATCTGCACGTGAAGTTCAGTCATAGCATCAGCGACAGCAACGACTTCGTCGCCTATATCGATGCCATTGGAAAACTCGACCGCAGGCGGTGCCTCATCGAGTGGAAAACCAGCTCCAGTCGCTACCCGGAAGAACCGGAGGGCTTGCTATCCCTCGACCCGCAACTGGTCTGCTACTCATGGATAACGGGTATTGCGGAAGTCGCGCAGGTTGTTTTCGTCCGCAAGAGCTTGGTCGAGGTTCAGTACCTACGCACCACCATCAGCGACGAACAGCGCCTGGAGTTTGGCAGGTTAGTAGAGAGCACGATCCGGCGAATCGAGTCGGCGGACTTTCTGCCGCACAGTGGGATCCGTTTTCCGCAGAATCCGTGTACGAGCTGTCCGTATGTAGAACTCTGCCTTGGAAAACAGGAAATCGCTGACGCCACTCTCGTACGCCGTCCAGGAGCCGACAGTTTTGATTGGCTTAACGAGCTTAATTACTGAATATCCGCCTATGCCGCCGAAGTTCAATCGACGTCGCGCTGAATTTGTGCTGGTCAAGATTGACGAGATTCTGGCATGGGAACAGCGGAAGGAGACGGAACGTGATACCAAGTTTGTGGAGCTTGGGCGCTTCCTGTGCGAGGTGCGGGCGGGACAGTACTGGCGGCTGGAGAGTTTGAAGTGTTTCGACGAATTTCTACAAAGGCGTTTTCCCGAATCGAGGCGGAAGGCGTACTACCTGATGTCGATCCATGAAAATCTGCCACCGCAGGCGAGGAAACAGCTCAAGGAAGTGGGATGGGCGAAGGGGATCGAGCTGGTGAAGCTCGCAAGGCGGGACAAGCAGAACTTCGATTGTGCAACCTGGTTGCACAAAGCCCGGCAGATGCCGAAGGAGGACTTCAAGAAGGAGGTCGAGCGGGAACTGACGGGGCGGGAGACGGAACCTTGGGAGATTGTCTACTTCAAAGTATACGAGAGCCAAATCCCGGTCGTTGAGAAAGCGATCGAAACAGCAGCTCTGATGCTGGGGACTGATCGATCCCGGGGCTACTGTCTAGAAATGATCTGCGCGGACTTTTTGGCGGGAGCCAACCTGGACAATGGAGATCCTGAAACACTCTTATTTTCGATGACGAAATTCTTCAGATTTTTGCACGAAGAGCAGAGGCAGGCATTTCTCGAAGGTGTGACCGAGAAGGCGTTATGAGTTCAAATCGGCCAAGAGTCCCGCGATTGCGACTAGATGTTGCGTCCTATGTGAGGCTGCGGCAGCAGGTCCTGTGTCGCGATGGCTGGCGCTGTCAATCCTGCGGGACGATGTCGAATCTAGAAGTGCACCACGAGAAATTCCGAAGCCGTCTGGGAGACGATTCGGAGGCGAACCTGATTACGCTGTGTTCGTTTTGTCATGCGGCAAAGCACCGCTGAAAATTGCTCAAGAGTTCTGATCCTGAGGAAGCGTACGTCCAATTTGCAGAAAACGCCGAAATCCCAATCCATGAGGCGCGGAGAACGAAAACGAGGGCGATTGTCATCCGGCCAAAAGTCGTGGTGCTGGGAAGGGGAATCGAACCCCCACAGGCCTTTCGGGCCCTACGGATTTTAAGTCCGCCGCGTCCGCCAATTTCGCCAGCCCGGCATTTTCGCCCAACCTGCTGATCTGACGTTTACTGCACCGAACCCGCTTTTTGTTTGTAAAAGCTTCAGATTCACGGTCCTAGTTTGAGTCAGTTCAACTGTTTGTACAGCCTCGCCCGATTCGGCTTTGCAATAAGTATCACACAGTCTTTTGGCCTACAGCCTATTGATGCTTCTGAGGAAGCTGAGAATACCGTCATTTCGATGGTGCGCGTGCCGTAGCACTTCCCGAATTTTTCAGACATTTACCTGTCGCATCACCAAGTTTTGATTGCGGAGGTGTCCGTCAAGCAGTGACATGCAAGCCAGGAATGCCAGCGCAGTGTTGAAACCGCTCGCGGTGTGCCTACCCTTTGTGGATCCGATGGCCGCTACTGAAGACTGGACCTAGGCCACCAGGAAAAGTCCTTAATGCCTGCGAAGGGAGATACTGCAGCATCATTCGGAGATACCTACGGCGGGTTCCCGTCCCTGCTGCGGGACATTGTGAGATGCGCTTCTCCAGATCACACGTTCCCGCGGAGCCCTATCGCTCACAAGCTATCGGGCATGACGCAAGTGGTTGTTGCTCACGTTACAAACTTCGGCCTGACACTCAATGCGGTTGCCGTAAGCGTGGCAACAATTACCGACAGGGTTCGATAACAACGCACGAAGCTCTCGGATCGCCCTTGGCACCGGCCCCCTACATAGGCCAGATTCACACGAAATTTTTCGTACACTGCAGACTTGCGCGAAGGGATTATCGTGGTTGTGTCTGCGAATGTTTAAAAATGTTTAAAATAGTTTCTGAAGGAGCTCGCTGAGAGCCCCAGTGTAAGGAACCCGATTGGCTGCGTCCTTTTTTCCGTTCCGCCGCGTTGTTGCTGCAGACCTTCGCGGGCGCTGTCTTGATGCCCTCTTGGCGATTTCCTTCCGGCGCTCTGGTGATAGGTTGGCGCGTGCTTTACCGCCTGGACTCGGAACTTTGCGCTTTGTTAAGCATCTAGGGCATCTAGATCTCGTCCTCGGCTATCCCACGAATGTTACTCACATTCCCAAACATCGATTGTGCTATTGCGAAGAGTACCCCGTTGAAATTAAATTACGCTCGACGCGCCGCGTCTCTGACAGTACCCTTAGTATCCGGTACGTGACTGTGCAAGGTAGACAGGACGCAGCGTTACGGAGGGCAATATGTTTTTTCGGACTGTGTGGCGCGTGAGTGTATTGGGTGCCCTTGCGCTGACCGCATGCGCAGAACTTCCTGAGGTTCTCTGGAGCCAGACGGCTGGATCGTCGGTGCGGCTGGATCGTTTGGAGCGTGCTCCCAAACCCGTCCGAAAAGACAATCTCCGGTCGTCCTCGCTGCGCTCCCTCACTGCAGGTGGTGTCACCATCCGATCCAATCCGGCGGCGGGCGGTTCGGTGTGGTCGTGGGTTTGGAACGGGATTGAATTCATCAATACGTGGGATCTCGGGCGCGAAATGCAGTCGTCTCTCTTTCCTGGCGATGCCAAGAACTCGAACCCCACCGAGGCGGGAGATGCCTTTTCGAGGCGAGCTGACCGCAAGGGCTCGCCACTTTACTCGCTGTCCAACCGGGGAAATACGCAAAGCTCGCGTGCAATCCCTCTCGAGTTTAATCCTCAGAACTTTGGCGGTGCACCGGGCCACCCCGTCGTGTGGAAGGATGTTCTCATGGGGAAGGATCTCACCCTGAATTTCAACAACCTAGGCCCGGTGGGGCAGTATTCGACGTATGTCAAACTCGACATCCCCAAATCGCTTCCAAAGGCGCAAGTCGAAATCCCAAGTATCTATGTTCCAGGAAAATTCAACGTCTACTGGACCTATGATGCGGCGAAGCAAACGCTCACGCCAGTCAGCGCTCAAGTTCCGGATGGGTGCGCGACCAAGCCACCTAAAGGATACTCTTACAAGACATTTGGTTTCGGGGGGGTCATCGTCTCTGATGGCACCGACGTTTCGACCGCCCACGCGATGGCCATCTATGGTGTTAACAGGAGCGAGGGTGGTTCCGTAAATTACTTCACGCTTTGGAACCTCACAAAGGTTGCGGAGTGCAAGCAGAAACCAGGAACCGGCCCCGGCGACTTCAGTACGTCGAAGCTCGCCGCTGTCTACGGCCCGGATACCGTATCAGCAGGCGAGAATACGTACCGTACGTGGGTCATGACGGGCTCCATTAACAATGTCACATCGTACATGCGATCCCTCTATGCGAAGCGCGTAAAGTAGTCGAATGCCGAACATCTAGCCGAAAGTGTCTGCACACCAGTCGTTCACTGTACTGCGTTGGGCATCCGAGCTTCTATTCTCAACCGGTAAGGCGGCTCTCGATTTGCGATGACTGTCGCCGTCGAATGCCGCAACGGGCAGTCGTTCTGCTGCTCCTGCTATGACTTTCACGAACTACATGGCAGCGCACGAAAGACGCTTGAGCCGAGGCGAGCGTCTCCTTCAGGTCGATCACATCGAGTTAGACGGTAGCGAGCTGTTCCGGCCGAAAGGCGAAAACAATCTTGAGGGCATCGTCGCAAAAGAGATCGATACCGCCTGAACACTCAGCGTGGTTTGAGATTCTCAGTCATTGGTTTAGCCAAACCGTCGGCCGCGAGGAGTATTACCGTTTAAACCACATCGAAACCTAGGATTAGCGCGTCACGAACTTTGCGTGTCAGTCGCTATCTGGATCCTCAGGCACGCTCGTATCGTTGATGAAGTACTCCGCGTTCAGAGACGCTTCGATGCTTTTGAACTGCAGAGGCGTTTGGGCGAAGCTGAAACAGTCCGACAAGTCACTACTATGCGCCCACCCCAAACTCTATTTGGAGTGCCCCGAATGCCATCCGGCACATGTGCCAACCACGTAAAGAAAACGGCGAGTTTGTCTGCACCGGCGAAGCCTGGAGACACGTGATCATTCCGTCGAAGCAATTTCTCACGGATATAAGGAATGGCAGCCTTTCGGCCGTGACTTGGATCACACCTGCAGGGCAGTATTCCGATCATCCTGGTCTCTCCAATGCAGCTGGTGGTCCCTCTTGGGTTGCCTCCATTGTTAACGCCATTGGCAACAGCCCGTTCTGGTCCAACACGGCGATAATTGTCACTTGGGACGATTGGGGTGACTGGTACGATCATGTACCGCCGCCAAAGATCATTAATGATGGCAAAAGTTGGGGATCGGGATATGTGTATGGCTTCCGCGTGCCGCTGATCGTCATCTCGCCTTATGCCAGGCCGGCATACATTTCCCACCTCAACCATGACTTCGGGAGCATCCTGAACCTTATCGAACATGTGTTCCGGCTGCAGTCGCTGGGTTACGCGGATGCCCATACTGTCTAGCGCCACGAGAGACCTCTCGAATCGAGTTCGTCGGTAAGGGTTGCATGCTCGAAGCAGGGAAAGATGTGCGCGCCTTCTTTTCCATCCGGACCGATCAGAGGCACACTGGCCACTAGAGGAGCGTTACAGCCACCGACAAAGGCAATATTTGTATTCTCGGCTGCAAACAGATGGCTGCCTTCGGTAGGAGCCGATGTGCCGGAGATAAGGAACCGGTAAGCAGGAAAACCGGGGCCTTGATTGGTTTGAAACATACGATCGCCGAAGGTATATTGCTCTGCCATTTGAAAGTAGGGAGCTATATCGGGGGCTCGAACGTACTTGAATGCGGCATTATTACAGGGAGGGATGTCGCAAAAGACTCTGATTTTATCGGCGCCCATCCATCTTCCCGCCATCGTACGTCAGCAGAAAGGCCTCGTGAGCGTGGCTCAGGTCATATCCGACGCCGAGGGGCGTGGGCTCAAGCGGAACCTTAGAGCCCGAGGATATACTGGCTACGCTTGCAATATCCGCCCCTCTTGCCATCAATACTGGATCGTGGAATAGGTTGTCGGGAGTACGGTTCTCTTGCACGACTATTACGATGTGCAGGAGCTTCCCTTGCCCGAGACGAGCAGGCGTGGTTGGATAGCCGCACGCGTTGAGAGCCAGCAAAAGAGCGGTCGCTGAGACGAGCAGGAGTAGGAGACAAAATAACGCGCTTCGGGTCATTCGGCCGACGTTCGCCATACAGGGTGGCAGGAACGTAAGATGCAGGATTCGCTCGGGGGGATTGGATGGAACCGCCAATTAACGCGCTATCTCTAGATTGAGATTTCAACTGACAGTCCGTCCCGATGCGTCGTAGCCTTGAGTCGGCCGCCCCGCCGAGCCTCAAACGAAGGCTTCCCGGAAAAAAACCGCAACTGCGTACCGACCACGGACGGCGGTGCCTAGAGAATCACTTGCGAAAGGACGTGGGAGATCATAGAATTCCCGCTTCGGTGAACCCAGTCGGCCCTAGAATCACGTCCGATATGGATGTGCTTCCCCTCCCGGTCCGCTGCGTGCTCACCTGAATTGAACTGCATGCATTTGCTGGTGCGTCCGAAAGGCGATTGGAAGGAGAATTCCTTTCGCCGATTCCGATCCCAGAACAAACACAAAATCGTTATGTTCCTGGAAAACTCAGGTATTCAGAGTAGCGTTCCGGATCCGAATCGGAGTTCTAATTCCAATTTGAGCCTTGTTTTGGCTGTGGCTGGGTTTTATTCTTGCCAGAAATGAGGAGAATACGACAAAGATTGTTACACTTCTTACGCAACATTCACAGGAAGATGCGTTTGTACCGAGCATTCTCGCAAGCGTAGGTCAGCATGCGCGGGTCGATTTGCGAAGTTGGATCGTAAGGCCGTCGGAGACTGTGTAGATGATGTCACGAGTGTACGTTTACAATCTCTCGCTCCGTGTACTGGTTTATCTGCTTCCATTGTTCTCGTTTGGGATGTGCGGATACCTGCGGTTTAGCTCGTTCAGTTTAGATGTCCCCGCGAGGCAACACTATGTGATTCTCTTCCTATTTACTGAATTGGCTTGGATTCTCGCCGCCAACTACTCCAAGCTCTCCACCATCGCCGACCTGTTCTGGGAGTACACCGGGATTCGAGCAGCATTTTTTGCGTGCTTTACTACTTTCTTGCTGCAAACGGCCCTGCTGGTCTTCGTCCGTCAGTTGATTATTTCTCGTACATTCCTGTTTGTTACGAACGTCATACTCTTTCTACTAGTAGTGGCAGCAAGGAACTTCTTTCGCCTCACTTCCGCTTCGACGATCTGGCCGCGAAAATGTGAAAGGCTGCTGATCGTTGGCACTGATCAGTATGCCAAGAGGTATGTCAAACTCCTCCGTCGCATTCCCTTTTTCGACTGCAAAGTGGAGGCTTACTTGCAACTTCCGGGCCAGACGGTCTTAGTAGACGATGCACCGGTCATCGCTGTGGCGGAGCCTCTGCAAACAAGACAGTTGAATGTGGACGAGGTCGTTGTGGCCGTACCCCCTTCGTCCTATCTCAATCTCTCCAACGCTATCGAGATGCTGGAAGGTCTAGGCAAGCCCATCCGCGCGGTGTTCGATCTTGGTCCGCGGTTATCATTTGGCAGCAAGCTGTTCCAGGCCGGTCGATTGCAGATGATGAATCTGGCAATTTCACCTGTGGAGAGCTTCGCTTATACCGTCGTGAAGAGGGGCTTTGACCTGATTGCAGCCTCGTTGGGGCTCGTATTGCTGAGTCCGCTCCTCATTGCCATTGCGACAGTCGTAAAGATCAGTTCCCCCGGGCCGATTTTGTTTCGTCAGGAACGCATTGGACGGCATGGTAAATCTTTCACTTTGCTTAAATTCCGCACAATGCAGTGCAGTAGCAAGAGCGAAAGCGATAGACTGTGGACCACCAAAAATGATCCCCGGTGCACCGTGATCGGGGCGGTTTTGCGCCGATTCAGCCTCGATGAACTACCACAGCTCTTGAACGTTGTTCGAGGTGAGATGAGTTTGGTTGGGCCTCGCCCGGAGCGCCCCTACTACGTCGCCAAATTTGGGGAAGATTTTGAGAAATACAACATGCGCCATCGATGCCACGTTGGGATGACCGGATGGGCACAAATAAACGGCCTGCGCGGCGACACCTCCATCTCGGACCGGCTCCAGTATGATCTCTACTACATGCGCAATTGGAGCTTCGGAATGGATCTGCAGATCATTTTTCGTACCGCATTCGTCGCTTTTACAGGCACGAACGGATATTAGGCCTCGTATCGTGAAATGAATGTTTTAAATCCTGGCCTTCTGCGCTAGATCATCTACAGTCGAAATGCATGCATCTTGTGCTTTTAAGAGGCAGTTCACCTCCTTTCCGTCAGCTTCTTGGTGTATTCTTTTTCAGGTGCCCGCAACACCTCGCGAAAACCAGAAATGATGTGGCCAGAGATCGTTCGGTAATCCGTGGAGCTGGCACTTGATGGTCAGGACTTGGATTCTAAGGCGCAAGGTTAATGGCAAAAACGGCGTTGATCACAGGAATTACAGGACAAGACGGTTCCTATTTGGCTGAACTGCTGCTCAACAAAGGGTACGTAGTCCATGGCATTAAGCGTCGGTCGAGCAGTTTCAATACATCGCGGATTGACGACGTTCTCCCGGACTGGCATGAGCGCAACGCCCGCCTACTGTTGCATTTCGCCGATCTTTCCGACTCGACAAGCTTGGTCAGACTCCTTTATCGCCTTCAGCCGGATGAAATCTACAATCTCGGCGCTCAAAGCCATGTTTTGGTGAGCTTTGAGATCCCTGAATACACCGGCGATATCACGGCGTTGGGCACCGTCCGCTTACTGGAAGCCATTCGGGAAACGGGAATCAAGACCAAGTTTTATCAAGCATCGAGTAGCGAAATGTACGGCAAAGCCGTCGAGACTCCGCAAAGCGAGACTACACCCTTTCGGCCTTGCAGCCCCTACGGCTGTTCGAAACTGTATGCCTATTGGACAACGGTCAACTACCGTGAGGGGTATGGACTGTTCACGTGCAACGGCATTCTCTTCAATCATGAGTCACCCCGCCGAGGAGAAACCTTCGTCAGTCGGAAGATCACCCGGGCAGTTGCGAGGATTTCCGCTGGCTTACAACAGCGGCTTTACCTCGGCAATCTGGATGCTAGGCGGGACTGGGGCTACGCGCCTGAATACGTGGAGGCGATGTGGCGGATCATGCAACTGGAGGAGCCCGACGATTTCGTTGTGGCCACAGGCGAAACTCATACCGTTCGAGAGTTCGTGCAGATCGCTTTTGATTTTGTAGGGCTCGACTGGGAAAAATACGTTGAAATCGATCCCAAATATTTTCGTCCGAACGAAGTTGACCTTCTGCAGGGCGATGCCAGTAAAGCCGAAAGGACGTTCGGTTGGCGGCCCAAAGTTAAACTCCAGGATCTGGTCAAGTTGATGGTCGACGCTGATATCAAGCTGCTTGCCGACCAAATCGACGGCCGGCTGGCAGCCCGGACCCTTTCCCCCGAGTGAATACCAGAATTTCTAATTGGATATGACGATTTGCATGAGTGGGCGCGGACTCATGATATTCGTCCGCAATTCTAAATACGTTTCAGGGCTGAAGCTGAACCTGGCGGCGAATCTGATGGGGTCCGCCTGGGCCATGCTCGTGCAATTGGTCTGCATTCCCCTGTACGTCAAGTTCATGGGGGTCGAGGCGTACGGCTTGGTGGGCTTTTACCTGATGCTGCAGGCGATGCTTCAGATCCTAGATCTCGGCCTCAGCCCCACGATGAATCGCGAGATGGCCCGTTATTCGGTTGAACCGGAAAAGGCCAACGATGCGCGCGATCTCGTGCGTACGCTGGAGGTGGGCTACTGGTTGATTGGAGTTCTGATTTCCCTAGCATTGATCGCTGCGGCTCCTTGGATTGCGGGCCATTGGATCAAGGCCAACGGGATACCGGCTCGTGGCCTGAGGGAGGCAGTAACTCTGATGGGTGTTTTGGCTTTCTTCCAATGGCCAATGAGCTTCTATCAAGGTGGCCTGACCGGACTGCGAAAGCAGGTGCTCTTCAACCTGCTGCGCATCCTGGGGTCGACAGCGACGAACGGCGGAGCTGTCGTTGCGCTCTGGCTCATTTCCCCGACGATTCACGTTTTCTTTCTTTGGCTCGTCGCAACGAATGCAGTGATGGTGCTGGTTTGGACGATGTTTTTTTGGAAGAGCTTGCCTGAAGGAAGTCGCTCTCCTCAGCTGCGACCTAAGTTGCTCCGAAACATAGGGTACTTCGCGGCTGGCATCAGCGGAATCGCCACCTTCTCGCTAATTCTGGGGCAAGCCGATAAGCTCGTTCTCAGCCGAGTCCTTGACTTGAAGGTTTTTGGCTACTATACCATTGCGGGAGTTTTTGGAACCGGCTTGGTTTTGATCGTCTCGTCGGTGTTCAACACCATATTTCCGCAGTTTTCGGCACTCGTAGCACAAGGCGACGAAGCAGCAATTATCCGCCTGTACCATAAGAGCACTCAGTTGATGTTGCTTCTCATCATCCCCCTCACTGCGGTTCTCGCTCTCTTTTCGGCGGAAGTCCTGCAGCTATGGACCAGAAACCCGGAAGTGGCGCGAAATGCTGGTCCGATCGCAAGCATTCTCGTACTCGCAGCAGCGATCAACGGGCTGATGTTCTTGCCGTTCACGTTGCAACTCGCGTACGGGTGGACCAGCCTGGGACTGAAGATCACGATATTTCTCACCATCATCGTCGTCCCTGGGGTTTGGTTTATGGCAAAGCACTATGGGCCAATTGGCGCGGCATACGTTTTCCTGGGCCTGCAGCTCGTCAATATGCTCATTGGGGTTCCATTGACTCATCGCCGCTTGCTTCGACAGGAGATGACGAAGTGGTTTCTGCAGGACATAGCTCCCCCGTTAGCAGCTTCAGTGCTGGTGGTCGGTCTGGCACGAGTTTTTGTCAGTACGCCCATGCCACCTCTAGTGACGTTGGGGGTGCTCTTACTCGTTCTGCTGGCAGCATTATTGGCGGCAACGTCGGTAGCGCCGCAGATACGCTGCAGTTTGCTCGCAAAACCATCTGCCTCTTAGCTCTATAATGTCAAATTAATAGATAGCCATTCGGAAACGCCGGACCTAGATAATGTGCGTCGAAGTACTGAAATCAAGGAGTGACATCAAGCTCGCGCGCCGCGAATTGAACCGGAGGAAGCTTTCCTTTACGACTCCCTGGTGGAAGCGTTTGGGCCGCAAACGCAACCTCCCCGGCGCAATTGAAGTGGGCGATGAACTGAAAAGCTGGGACGTCCTCAAGACGGTCACGTTCATTGAAAAGCACGTGGCTCGCGACGCTTCCATTCTGGACATGGGCGCCTTCGCGTCTGAAGTTCCATGCATTCTGCACAAGCTGAATTACTGCAACCTGGCCGGCGTTGATCTAAACCCGAATATAAAGGCTATGCCGTACGCTAGTTCTGTGCGCTACGAAGTCGCCGATTTCATGCATACGCCGTTCTCGAACGAATCTTTTGACATCATCACCGCTATTTCTGTCATCGAGCATGGATACCAAGGCCACGCTCTTCTTCGAGAACTTTCCCGGCTGCTTCGTCCCGGTGGATACTTTGTTGCCTCGTTCGACTACTGGCCAGAGAAAATCAATAGCGACGGCATAAAGATTTTCGGCATGGATTGGAGGATTTTTTCCGCAGAGGAGGTGCGCATATTCATTGAAAAAGCGGCTAAATATGCCCTAGTTCCACCTGGTGACATCGGTTTGGACAGCGCAGAGAAACCGATCCGCTCTGCTGAAAGGGATTACACGTTCGCATGGCTCGTCTTACGAAAGACGACGTGAGTTACACAGTGAGAACGGTTCCGGTAGTGGCTCCCACATGAGGGTTTTGCTTATTTCCGGCTCGCTACCGCCGATGAAGTGCGGCGTGGGTGACTACACAGCTCATCTTGCCAAAGCACTCACTCGTCAGGAAAAGACGAACGTCGTCGCAGTTCTCACCGACGTATCTGCGACGCCGAAACCCTGCGATTTTGAGTTTGAAGTATTTCCGATATGCCGTGGCTGGGCACCAAGCGACATTGGGCGCATTATGGTGGCGGTTCGGCGCTGGAAACCTGACCTAATGCACATTCAATATCCTACCCAGGGCTATGGGCAACGCTATCTGCCCTGGCTGCTGCCGGTGTTCTTTCGGATGGCGGGCATCCCAGTCGTACAGACTTGGCATGGTTATGACTCTCGACGCATGACCCCCCGCTTGCTTCCGAATTCTCTCTTGTCCGGTGGATTGATTGTGGTCCGGCCGGAATACATCGATAACATGCAGCCCTTGTACCGCAGCCTCAATCGTCGAAAGTACACCAAGTTCATCCCGAATGCTTCCACAATTCCGCCCACTCAAGTGTCCGCCGAGGAACGATCTATCATTCGCTCGCGGTTTTCATTGGATGATTCTCGGCTGCTTGCCTTCTTTGGGTTTGCATATCCAGACAGGGGCACGGAGTTGCTATTCCAGGTAGCAGATCCCGGGCAACACCACCTCGTGTTTATTTCGGATTTGAATGCCGCCGATCGATATCAAGCGTCGATTCTCGAACAGGCAAAGTACCCTCCGTGGGCCGGAAAGGTAAGCGTAACTGGCTATTTGCCCGCCGATGAAGTGGGGCGGATTCTCGCTGCGGCAGACGCGATCATTTTGCCGTTCAAAGATGGCGGAGGGATGTGGAATACCTCGATCCGCGCAGCGATCTCACAGGGTACATTTGTCCTAACTACCTCGCGAGAGCAGCATGGCTACGTTTCAGACGAGAATGTCTACTATGCGCGTCCGAATGACGCCGCCGATATGCGAAATGCCCTTGCCATGTATATCGGCAGGAGGAACGAAGCGAGTCGACTCGGACTGCATCGTGAGTGGGATTTGATTGCGCAAGCCCATCTCTCGCTCTACCGCGCGGTTGCTCCCCGCGCTATGGAAAATTCTCTGGCTGGGGTCCTCGCCCCGAAATGAGAATACTATTTGTCTCACCTGCAGCACCGCATCCGCCTCGGATCGGGAGCGCAGTCATTACGCTCAACCAGATAAGGGTATTGTCCGCTCGCCATACCATCGATCTGATTTCGTTTAAAGATCGAGCGGAGTCGAGCGATTTGGGCGAATTGCCGTGCTGGTGCAATAAGATCCTACTTGTCACGCGCCCAGCGCGCTGGCGAGTAGTACTTTCGATGGTGAGTCGAGTGTTTGTCGATCCGCTTCGGGAGATCTCTCGCGCTCGCTGTTCTGAGATGTCCAGAGTTGTCGCTGAGCGACTTGCCGGTGGATATTACGACATCGCCCTGTTCCAGACGATACAGGCGGCACAATTCCGGCCAGATTCGTACTCCGGACCGACAGTGTGGAGCCTGGAGGATCCTCCGGCATTGAAGACCGAAAAGATGTTGTCTATGTTTCCTTGGTATTGCAGGCCACTCTATCGCCAACGCATTCGTCAACTCAGACGTTACGACGAGAGGCATGCGAAGAAGTTTGGTTGCGTCACCTTCGTGAATCGAGAAGATGCCAAAGATTATATGAACGCAGTGCCGGGAGCATCTGCGGACTTTGTGCCGCACGGCGTGGACCAGGAAAGCGCGTACTCTCCAAATTTCAATCGCCGAAAAGGAATGATTGTAATGACGGGGAACATGTATCACCCGCCAAATGTAGATGCGGTTGAGTTCTTCTGCAGAGATATCTTTCCGTTGATCTGCCAACGAGATCCATCAGCGAATCTTTGGCTGGTTGGAGCAAACCCAGTCGCAACAGTTCGAAAATGGGCTCGCGATCCGCGGATCAAGGTCACAGGGTTCGTGCCGGGTGTTCGTACGTATCTTCGAGAAGCAATGGTGAGCGTCTGTCCTGTGCGGCTGCGGATCGGGGCTCAGACAAAGATCCTAGAAGCTCTGGCCTGCGGTACTCCAGTGGTTACCACCTCTGCCGGGAACTATGGCATTGGTGCAGTTGCAGGCCAGCACCTGTATGTAGCCGACGATCCGCGAGAGTTCGCTGACCGGGTCGTTTCCCTGTTATCTGCGGAGGAGTGGAATGAGCTCTCCCAGAATGGTCAGCGCTTTGTGCGCGACAACTTTTCGTGGGAAAACAGTAGTGCCAAGCTGGAGCAAATCGTCGAGCGGTTGATGAACGGCAAAAGAACTAACTTGAGTTCGGCATGAAGACAGCCTTGATTACTGGTATTGGTGGTCAGGATGGAAGCTACCTGGCAGAGCTTCTCCTCGCCCACGGCTATCGTGTGGTTGGAATTATGCGGGGCCAAAAGGCTGAGAACATTTTTCACATTCGGGAAAGGATTGAGATTGTTGAGAATGCCTCGCTTGATGAGACGTCTATTGAGAAAATTGTTTGTACCTATGAGCCTGATGAGATCTACAACCTTGCGGCGCGTGCCTCCAGCAAGCAATTGTGGTCTGATCCTATAGCTACCGCAGAGCTCAACGGCGTAGCTGCCCTGGCACTGCTGGAGGTGGTGCACCGGGTCAACCGCGGAATACGGGTCCTGCAAGCCTCCAGTAGCGAAATCTTCGGCAACGCGGTCATTACACCACAGAATGAATCCACGCCCATTCAGCCCAGAAATCCATATGGAGTTGCCAAAGCATTCGCCCAGTGGACGACCTCGATTTACCGTGAGCAACGCGGGGTTTTTGCATGCTCCTGCATTCTGTACAATCACGAAAGTCCTCGCCGAGGCATGGAATTCGTCACGCGAAAGATTTCTCACGGGGCGGCGATGATCAAGCTTGGGTTGGCCGGCGACCTCCGCCTCGGCAATCTTGATTCGAGGCGCGACTGGGGCTTCGCCGGAGATTACGTTCGCGCCATGTGGCTGATGTTGCAGCAACCAACCCCGGAAGACTACATCGTGGCGACCGGAGAAGCGCACTCGGTGCGCGAATTCTGCGAGATAGCTTTTTCCCATGTCGGTCTGAGTTATGAAGATTACGTCGTGCAAGGTCGCGAGGAGTTGCGCGGGCCGGAATCTGTTCTATTGTTGGGAGACGCAACGAAAGCAAAACGTATTCTCGGGTGGGCTCCCAGCGTGAGCTTTGAGCAATTAGTTAAGATGCTGGTGGATGCCGATCTAAAATTGCTGGCGGAGAGTCTTGAAACAGATCCTTCGTCCTCAAAGTTTTCGTGAGGAGACCAAATTAGTTGATGAAGACCTGGAATTGTTGCCGAGTTTGCGCGGGTCCACTTGATCCAATTCTTTCGTTGGGGGAGCAGTACGTCTCCACTTTCCTGCCACCTGATCAGCCCGATGGGCCGAAGGCTCCATTAGAGCTTGTCCTTTGCCGGCAGTGCCGACTACTCCAACTGCAGCACACGGTGCCAGGGGACATGATGTACCAGGAATATTGGTATCGCTCAGGGACAAACCAGACCATGCGAGATGCGCTGGCAGACATTTCGGGCTCCGCGGCGAAGCTGATGCACTTGCGGGCGGGCGACTCTGTTCTCGACATCGGCTGCAACGATGGCACGCTTCTCGGCTCCTATCAGGTGCCCGGGTTGCACAAGATCGGCTTCGATCCAGCGCAAAACCTTGCCGTGTTATCGCGGAAAGTCGCTGACCAAGTGCTGGTCGGATTTTTTGACGCGGATGTTTTTTTGTCAGACAGCAAACTGGCCAAGCACCGTCCGAAGGTTGTCACATCCATTGCGATGTTCTATGACCTGGAAACACCACGAAAATTCGTCGCCGATATTAAGCGAGTTATGCATCCGGACGGCCTCTGGATCATGCAGATGAGTTATCTGCCGCTGATGCTCGAGCAGAATGATTTCGGAAACATCTGCCATGAGCACCTAGAGTATTATTCGCTGCAAGCTCTTGAATATGTTGTAGACTTGCACGGCTTATCGATTGTCGATGCCCAACTGAACGATGTCAACGGTGGCAGTATCCGTGCGTACATTCGCAATCGTGACGCAGATGCCAACGCCTTTGGGGATGAAACTTATCGGCGGCAAGCTGCGGAGCGCGTCTGCAAGCTGCGAAAAGCAGAAGCGGATCTGGGCTTGGACACGACGACCCCGTACCTGGAGTTTGCGGCGCGAGTCGCGCAAATCAAAGAGCAGGTTTCCGGGTTTATCAAGGACGAAGTCAAAAGGAAAAAGAAAGTCTTCGTGTACGGCGCGTCAACCAAGGGAAACACGATGCTTCAGTATTTCGAATTGGACCACTCAATCATCGAGGCGGCCGCCGAGCGCAATCCGGACAAATGGGGGAAGGTAACCGTCGGTACTCGCATCCCAATCATTTCCGAAGCGGAAGCCCGCGCTGCGAAACCGGACTACTTCCTTGTACTTCCGTGGCATTTCATTGAGGAGTTCAAGCGTAGGGAGCAGGCCTACTTGGCGTCAACCGGCAGATTTATTCTGCCTCTTCCCCGTTTTGGGCTTGTCTGAGCGCACATGCCTTTCGAGCTGAATTTCCCGAGATGACTCTCGTTGGAAAGAGACCCGGCGACACGATGTCAGTGTCGATCATCATTCCCACCTTGAACGGCGCGTCTCGGATTGGAGATTGCCTCGACGCGCTCGTCAATCACACCGCAGAGTACGATCCGGAGATTCTGGTCGTCAACGACGGGTCCACGGACAATACGGTGGATGTTGTTGCCCGTTACCCACGTGTACGTCTCATCAATCAGGCGAACGCCGGACCTGCGGCAGCTCGTAATCGCGGTGCCAGGGAGGCAAACGGCCAAATCATTCTATTCACGGACGACGATTGCGTTGTAACCCCGGATTGGATATCCGCCATGATGGCGCCCTTCGATGATCCGGAAGTAGTGGGGGTAAAGGGCATTTACTGCACTACACAAAAGAGTCTCGCCGCGCGTTTTGTGCAAATCGAATATGAAGATCGATACCGCTCCATGGCTCGTCTTGCGTCGATTGACTTTATAGACACCTACTCAGCAGGGTTTCGCCGTGATCGCTTTCTGCAGATGAATGGTTATGATACTTCCTTTCCTGTGGCGTGCGCTGAAGACATCGAACTTTCGTATCGCATGTCGTCGCTTGGCTGGAAAATGAAATTTGTCCCCGCTGCTGTGGTCCATCACACCCATCCTGATAGCATTCCGCGCTATCTCAGGAAGAAGTATAAGTTTGCATATTGGCGTGTGCTGGCGGTACGAAAAAATCCGATAAAGGCCTTTAGAGACAGCCACACACCACAACTCATGAAGCTCCAGCTTCTTTTTGCTCCCGCCCTGCTGCTTGCGGCCGGCATGGACCTGGCACTGCGGCCGGCGATGCCCAGCTCCATTCTTGTCGTAGGGGGATTTTTGCTCAGCACGCTGCCGTTCGCAGCTCGTGCCATAGTGAAAGATCCCATCATTGGACTCCTCTCTCCGGCACTATTGGCGTTGCGAGCTTGTGCGCAGCTAATGGGTGTTGCCGCCGGTACACTTCAGGCCTTCCGCAAATCAGCCAAGATCTCCACCAACTCCCGCTTGGTGGGATAATCGATATTTTGCCTCGACCTGCTCAACCTTGTCGGAGAAATTGTTTTCAGATGAAGTGTGGAGGATGCGTTCACAAGCGGGCACAATGAGCATCCAACCTGTCTGCGCCGTAGTTGTTACATATCGGCCTAATGAAACGGTGGTTGAGCACTTGCGCAATATTCTGCCGCAGGTGCAGAGATTGGTTGTGATCGACAACGCGTCCACTGATGATGAGATCAGTCCAGTGCGTGCAGCGAGCTCAGCGCTTCGTTTTCACCTGATCGAGAACAGCGTTAACTTGGGCATTGCTGAAGCGCTAAACCAAGGGGTTCGATGGGCAATAGACCAGCAGTATCGTTGGGTGATTCTCTTCGACCAGGACAGCGCCGTGACGCCCGGATTCATAGAACAAATGTTCGAGGCATGGGACACGCACGCCGCCCGCGAACGTCTAGCTTCGATTCATCCTCGCTACGTGGACCCGAAAACAGGAATCGAGCTGCACATACCACGCGCCGTGGACGGCAGTCCAATCTTTCCCATGACTTCGGGATCCCTTATGCCGGTATGGATTTTCGACAGAATCGGATGGTTCGCGTCGGAATATTTCATTGATCTTGTGGACTGGGAATACGCTTTCCGTGTCCGGGCCGCGGGCTTTCTGATCGCGCAGTCAAATCGAGCCAAACTGTGGCATTCTCCGGGAAACCCGGCAGAACTCAGGGTCTTAGGTCGCGCATTCCCGCACAGCCGGCACGACGCGATGAGGCGTTATTACATTTCGCGAAATTCCATCGCCCTCTATCGCAGCTATCTATTCTCTTTTCCGGCTTGGGTGTTGAGAGCCCTTTATCGGCAAATACATGAGATGCTGGTTTGCCTGATAGCCGAGCAGAATCGAGCGCAGCAGTTTTGGAGCTTCCTAATTGGAACCTGGGACGGCCTGACCGGAAGAATGGGTAAACGAGAACGGCTGTAGCGCATGAGCCATCGCGGGGTGCTCTTTCTCGCAGGCGCTGGCCATGTCATCTAGGGCAGTAACAGATCTTTGGCGATGCTGCTCCACCCGGTAGAGTAACGCCAATAATCGCCGTTCAGTGTTTGTCGTAACATCGCAGGTATGCGCGCCACCCTACTCGCCGGCAATCCGGCGCGGTGTTCAAGATGAGAAATTTTTCTTGAAACCTCAGGAAGCGCCCGTCGGCTGTTGCTGAATCCACCGCTGTGCTCTTCCAGGCGTTTGCGGAATTCCTGGAAACGTTCCACTTCAGCGCGATAGAAACTCGCGGTAGTGAGCATGGCCCGTTGCGTTCGCTCCTGGAGGGTCCGTGGCCCTGGCCCGACTTGCTGTCCGGCATGCTGGCGATACTGAATCAACCGGTCCGAAATGACAGCAAACTTTCCCTGGACAGCCAATAAGAGGGATATCCACCTGTCATGAATCTGGCTTGCAGGGATCGGGGCGAAAAGTTCGAAATAGTCCCTGCGGAAGGCCATCGTGGCGCCGGTCACTACCGGGTGCTTCAGCAAAACGGCCAACGCGTCGCCACTTGCGCATTTGCGTTGTTCGGCGCGATCAAATGCAAATGTCGGCCAGAGGTGCCCCGGTACACACTGTGAATCGTCATCGATTAAATCGGCGTCGCTGAAGGCCAAAGCTGTTTCCGTAGACTGCAGGAAAGCGTCCTCGATGCAACCGAGTTTGTGTCTGTACCAAACATCGTCCTGGTCTGCCAGCGCGACTACTGCACCTTTGCAGAGAGAAATCGCCTTCTCAAAATTCCTGGTGGAACCCAAGTTATCCTCGTTGACGACGACTTGGGTGGGGAATGGAGCACAGTGAGCGAACTCCCTCAAGATTTCAATCGAGCCATCGGAAGAACCATCATCGCAGATGACGATTTCGTCCGGGGGGCGCTCCTGGTCCGCAATGCTCTTCAGTTGTGTGGCAAGGAACCGCGCGCCATTAAAGGTGCACATGGCCACGGAAATGGTCAGACGCAACGTACCTCCTTACAGAGTGCCCCAGGTCTCCCGGCCCTTGGGAAACCTGGGGGCGATTGCTGCTGCGCGGTCGCGACGCTTCAGACCGCGTTCATACTCGCCTTTGGCTCTTCGGACGACCGCAGCCGCCGATACAGATTTCTTGGCTAAAGTGTAAGGCAATCCGACCGAAAGCACGTTACGACCTGGTCGCACTTTGGCCGCTCAGCCCTATTATAATTGTGGTATGTACTCGTCCGCGGCTTGGCCTCTGGGCCTGGATTAAGGAATCTGCTGCCGATTTGCCAATCCCGTGACCTCACTAATCAATACAGGAAATCGCGGATATGAGCATAGACCAGACGCTCTGTGCGGGAGTCCGAGGGCATTGAGCACTCGGCCAATGCTTTCGGTCTGCATGGCAGCCTATCAGGGGGAAAGCTACATCGGTCTTCAATTGCGCTCAATCCTCCCCCAGCTGTCCGATGAGGACGAGATCATTGTCGTTGATGACGCTTCAACCGATGCCACGTGCGAAGAGGTCGCTGCCCTGCGAGACTCTCGCGTCGTGTTGATAAGAAATCCAGAGAATCAAGGAGTCCTGCGTACCTTCGAGACTGCACTCTCCCGCTCCTCGGGGCGGATCGTCTTTCTCAGCGATCAAGATGATCTTTGGCTTCCACAAAAGGTTGAGACGGTACTTGAGGCATTCGCCAATGATCCGGCCCTAATGCTGGTGACGAGCGACGCCATGCTCATTGACGAGGGCGGCGCCACAATCGGGGCTTCTTTTTATGCGAAGCGCGGCAAATTTCAGAGCGGATTATGGTCGAACCTGCTGATCGGAAAATTCCACGGATGCACAATGGCCTTTCGCTCCGTTCTGCTGGAAACGGCGTTGCCGTTCCCGCCCGGAAGGCTTGTGCATCATGACACCTGGATCGGCTGCGTGAACGCGTTAATACGGGGTAAGACACAATACATCCCTGAACCTTTAGTGGCTTACCGCCGACACGCAAGCAATGTGACGGGGCGCGTCAAGTTAGGAAACTATACCCGATTTAAAATGAGATCTCAGATGTTGTTCGGGCTGCTAGCACTCTGGAGGGGAGGCCGGCGCAAGAAGAGGGGTTTGCATCGGTGATGCGCGGCAGAGGACTGTGGCCCACTTCTGTCGCCGGACCGAGTTCGCCAGCCGCCCCGTGTACGAGCGAAGAATGCTTGTGATCTCCGGCAGATGTTGCGAAAACTACAATACGTTTGCCTGATCGGATGCATCGGCTTAGCTGATGCAGACCGCATCGATCTGTTTGCGGGGCGCGGTCCGTTCACACTCACTCCGTTTCTGGTTCTAGCGCCGCTGGTCGTCATACTTGGCCTCTTCCGCAGCCAGCCAAGTATCATGTTTCGACTTTCAGTTACCCCCGAAATGCGGCGGCAGATCCCTTTCGTTGCCGCTTCCAGCCTTTTTCTGCTTTTTACTCTTTTTTCGATCCCGATCGGCCTTGACCCGGAACGGGGGCTAGTGGCTTTTTGTGATCTACTCCTGGTAGCCGCCTTGGGATACTGCATTTCGCTGCAGGTCTTGAACGAACCGGAACAGGAAAAGCTGATCGTACGTTCTGTTACTTTTGCCCTGATCGCTTATGCCATCTTTGTCATTGGGGAGTGCATAGCCTGGACGCATGGCATCGTCATGACTGCCCAGCGAAGTGGCCCGTGGCTGGAAACCACGTTCGCCACCAGTTCCATAGGGCCTTGGATACCGACGCTGTCCGGAACTGCCTATGACGCGAACCGCTCGGGATTCGTGCTCACGATGTATTTAGCCCTGATCGACAGGTTTTCGGCCAAGTGGCGCTACGCGCCCGCTCTTCGTTTTGCAATCGCAGTTCTCGTATTTCTGACCTTATCGCGGTCGGGCGTTCTATGTTGGTTGGCCTATCATATCGCCTCCAAACAATTCTGGTCGCGTCTGGTGTCCCGGCGCGTCCTAACCGGCCTGGTAGCAATTCTTGCACTCGGATTGCTGTTCTTTATCAAGTACCAGCAAGAATTGACGGTAGTGGCAGAGGCGTGGGAGATCTCGGATGCCATTTCTGCAAAGCTGTCAATGGATACGGGGAGTTCCGGAGAAAGTCACATACTACTGATTGAACGAGGTCTCAATACATGGGCGAGCTCAAGCAAGACGGTGATGACCGGCATCGGATACGCTGCTGCACCCAAAGTCCTGGCGGATTTCTTTGGAGACGACAAGCGCGGCAACTTTCATAGTCTGTACATTACTACTCTTGCTGAAATGGGATTGCCCGCATTCATTGCTCTCCTGTTTCTCCTCGGCTATCCAATATTTGGCAGGAGGAGTTCGATATGTGCGATCGCTGCGATTCTTGTCTTCAACCTGACCTACCAAACGGAAACGGAGCCTCTGTTCTGGTTGATGCTCGCGCTCTTATGGTCGTACGTGCGGACAAACGCGCCAAGCTTGACTCTGATTGCTGCTACTGGAAGGCTATCTTCGTCGGCAGTGCCAAAACGATGATCACAAGACGCAGCAACTGATATCTCGCACTTTGGGTGCATTCTCGCTCGCTCCTCTTGATTAGCACGAAAGCGGCGGTGTCTAGAGCCAACCTTAATTCGAGAAGCACGCGCCGCCCAAAAACGGCTTCCTGGCATTTTCCCATCTCAAAAAAGAGCTTGATCTCTATCGCAATGCAAAGTAAAAGATTGTCGATGTCCCAGATCTCTTGGATTTTGCACATGCCACGATGACCGCTACCGCGAATCGTCTTTTCGCTGTCGTTAAGTGTTGTTTAGCTCTCGGCGCCATGCTCCTAAGCGCCGCTTGTGGCGCACCTCGGCACTTGCCCAAAGGGGCTGTCGGCAACATTGGGCGATACAACTATTCGCCGTCTATCATTGAATCGGAAGGCACGCGGCGATTTTGGTGGTGCAGCGAAGGGAACAATCCGGGAGATAGCTCTCGGCAGTCCGATGCCATCTATTATCAATCGATTCATCTGAACACTCCTAAGAACGATGGGACCAGATTGGTTCTCGAGGAAACTGCCGGTGCATGGGATTCCGCTTTTACCTGTAATCCAAAGGTGATTGCCGGCAAGTTCCGGAACCCTCTCGGCAATGGGAAGACGTATACCTACGCGATGTATTACGTAGGCACTGCATCGCCTGACGGGTTGGACAACAGTATTGGCGTGGCATTTTCCAATGACGGCATCTCGTGGACGAAATTCCCACATCCCGTGATTCCCTCAACCTCGCGGCGAGGCTACGGCGTTGGTCAACCCGTACTGCACAATGACGATCATAAGTCCGCGCTGTGGATGTATTACGAAGATACCTTTCCTACTGCACACCACGTCGCTGCCGTTTCGAGCGATGGGGTGCATTTTAAGGTCCAAGGCACAATCACCACCAATGGATTGAACCCGGACAATCCGGAGCCCGGCTGGGGAGATATGGCTTACGATCCGAACAAAGGTGAGTGGTATGCTGTCTTCAATCGCCCAGGCCGGCCAATTTCGTCCACGGGAGGAGTACAGGAGCGCGGCAATTATGGAGTCGAACTGTATAAAATCTCCGAGCACGCGCTGTTGAGTGGCGGCTCGGGCTGGCAACATCTGGCGACAATCGACACCAACGCTACTGGTTTCGAAGCGAATTTTATAGCCGCGTTCGTCCGCGATCCGTACGGCAACCTCAATCTGACCCCTCACAACAAGATCCAGATGTATGTATCCATCTCTTATCCAGCTCCCAAGTGGGAAGCAACGCCAAAGGAAGCTGCGGAATCGGCCGACACTTCCAACTGGATTTTATTTCCTACGGAGTGGTCCACGAGCAGCGAAGCAAAACTCTCTCTCAATCGCTATTTCAACGGAACCGTACACGAAGTGACTACGGGTTGGGTTAGTCCTGATAGCGCCTTCCAACTGGAGCGCGCTCTTGGCCACCTCTATGGTAACTGGGTTCAGGGGACGGTACCCCTGTATAGCTGCAAAGCGGAGCGAACAGACTACTTCGTATCGCTCGATAGCGCGTGCGAAGGCCAGAGAATTCTAGGTACTGCAGGCTATGCATACCCGCAGCCGGTTTTCGGTTTGCATTTGCTACCACTGTACCGCTGCAGCACCGGTCGCGATAAATTCGCCAGCCATGATCCCAAATGCGAAGGTCAGGAAACGGATCTACTCCTGGGATATATCCTGCCTTGATTCTGTGCCGGTTGAAAGACTCCTACGGAACCACGACAGCCAGAGCTGCGGCGGTGATTGCCAGTTGCGATGTGATCTGGCTCCAGTCGCGCAATCCACGCACGAAGGCGCCGGTAGGCAGCTTGTAAGGCACGATGATCTCGTCTCCAGGATACAAACGCAGGTGCTCGAATTTTGCGCCGGTGAATGCTCCATTCACATTGTTTGCCGCGACGACAACGCCATTGGCTCGCAGCACGAAGGCATGGTGCAGGTCGGATTGCGGTTTCCCTTTACCCGCCATTTCCAGGTAACCGCCGCTACTCGTGCGCGGATCATAGATAAACGAGCCCGGGTTGTATACATTTCCGACGACGGACACGGTCGACGGAGTATGCGGAATAATGAGCCGGTCGTTGTCTTCCATCAGCATGTCCGGAAACTGTGTCAGCTTCTTATCGGAAGGTTTCACCGGAAGAGCGACGCGCCCGGTCGCTCGCACCGCCCGAAGCTGAGAGACGATTCCCTCTTGCAGTTGCGCTAGGGCCTGGGCGTCTCCGCCGGCCGCAGTTGCCGCAATCGAAAGCGCGGACTGACGCACTTGCACTTCCATCGTGTGCACCAACTGGTCCAGGCTGTTCTGCTGCTCAATGCGAGCCGACTCGCGCAGCAGCTGCGATCCATACATATACGCATTCGGCGTCAGTCCACCGGCCCGCTGCAGTACCGAGTGCAGAGTTTCATTCACCTCAAGTTTGTAAACGCCAGGTCGCTTCACCTCGCCTTCCAGAACTACATAGCGCGAGCGCTCGTCTTGCGGCAAGCTGATGTCCCGCTGCGAGAAAATCGTGACAATGTCTCCTGACTGCAATTCGAGATTGCTGGCATCATCGTGTTCCAATACGGCTTTGCGTGGGCTCATCCAGATCAGCTTGGAACTCAGATCTGTCGGATTGACGCGCTGAATGATCGCGTAATCCCAATTGATCTCCGGGGCATAACGCCGTAGTTCGGCGGTTAGGCTGTTGGCGGTCCGCTGTGTCGCCGCAATCTCTGTGTGCATTTCAGCGGTTCCGCGATTGCCTAGGGCCACGCGATCCGCGGCATTCTCGGGCCCCGCAGGCGTTTGCTGACCCGGCCCGCAGGGGACGTAAACCACATTCGACTGCTCCGTCGAGTTTGTTGCGACTGCGCTTTCCATCGGCACTGTCGCTGGTTGCGCGCCACTGGAGAAGGCGCTAACACTTGGCTGCTGTGCGGCAGAACCTTGGGAACCGCCTGCCGACGTTATCGGCAGGCAGCGCACCTGCGCGGGAGGTTGTTGTCCGACCGGATATTCGGTCGCGCGGCCAGTGCCGATCGCGGCGCGATCCAGCCAGTAACGCCGGGTCAATAAGGCGTCAGCATTGGGAATGAGATCTCGAACGCGCATGCCCGCTTTCCATGCGTAACGCCCGGGATTCGCGACGTTGCCTCGCAGCGTCACCGTATCTTGAAAGCTCGGCACAATGGAAAAAACCCGAACAATATCGCCGTCCTGAACTGCGGCGGATCGAGACGCATCATCATAAGGAAATTCCAGCGTCTTGCGAGACTGGTGATCCAATAGGCGTTCGATCGTGATCCTGCCCGTATCGGCCAGACTGCTCAGCCCGCCCGCAATCTCGATCAAGTCGCTCAGCGTGGAATTACCCTTCAGTTCGTAAATTGCAGGCGTATTTACAGATCCGGAGATGGCCGCCAGAGCGCCGACCGGAGGAATGAAGAGAACATCGCCCGGCTGGAGATGTACATCTTTGGACTTATCCCCCTTGATCAGCAGATCGTAGAAATCGAAATCTGTGATCGCCGTTCCATCTCGGCGCACCTGGATGTGTCGCAAGGATCCTTGGGGATTCGGACCTCCGGATGCAAAGATCGCATTCACCAGCGTACTTAGCGAACTGATCGTATAAGTCCCTGGATAACGCGCGTTGCCGACTACTAGTACCTGAATTGAGCGAAGGTGTCCCAGGTTAGCCGTGAGATTAAAATTGCGGAATATCCTTGACACTTCGTTCTTCAGGTATTTCTCGAGTTCGCCATAGTGCACACCCGCTACAGATACGTCCCCAACTCGAGGAATATAAATCTGCCCACCGCGATCGACCGTCACACGCAGGTTAGCCTCAAGCTGGCCCCAAATCTTGATCTCCAGCTGATCTCCCGGGCCTATAACGTAATCACTCGGGATCTGCAACGTATCCAGCGGCGCAAAAGTGCTGGGGGGCTGCTCAAAAAGTGCCTGTCCGAACAATGGCAGGGGCCGTCCCGCAGAATCCGCCACCATCTGCTCGAACTCGGTTTCCGGCACCACCGCATGTTTCGCTCCTTGTGGAGGATTGGGCGGCGTCGCGCCTGGGGGAAATTGGCTCTGATTGGTGTCGGGCAGAGACTTTAATTGCGGCACACTCTCCGGCGCGGTCGCATAGCTTCCGGTGCGAGAGGCCGCGGAACCTTGGCTCTGCGACATGCACTCGGGGCTAGATGCCTGGAAAGGATCGTTACAGTCCACACCACTGAAGGGCGTTTGGCCAGGAGCAGATGAATCATTTCCGCTTTGCGAAAACGATAATGCGACAAACGTGCAGACGACGCACAATCCTCCGAGCAGACGAAGTTCTCTCATCATCGATTTAACGGACCCTACCCACGACAACAAGCCGTATTCTATCAATACGGCGCATCCTGCATCGATATTGATGTCGGACGTGGCACGGTTTGTGGCAGGAATGAAGAGTCGTTCAATAATGGCAGCAATTCAGGCCCATATTTCGAACGCGGCCGCAGCAGACGCAGTCGCAACTCCCAAATCGCCCTCGCCCACTCCCAAATGCGCGAGTTTTCGGGACGTGAGGGCGCCCAGAAATCAGTCTCCGGCTTGCGTGCTTGTGATCTGTGTCAGATGACCATCACCCTGAGTTGGATGGGCAACTCCCGACTTCTCGTGCTGGCTGCCGCGCAGTAAATATTTGGATAGAGTGAGGAAACCTTTCAGGTTGCGCTGGAACTCCCGCCGATCTCTCAGGGACTGTTTGACCTTATAGAGAACGTAGCTCGGACTCAGGTAGAAACTCCGCCGCGCGCGGTCACAAAAACTGACCAGTTGCTCGTGTGTGATATTGGGCAGATTCACAACGCTATTGTGAAGCCCATCTTTGGTCAGCCAACCTCCCCAATTCTCGATTTGGATGTATTTTCGATCTTTGGCTTCCTGATACGCGGTCGTTCCCGGATAAACCATGATTGGAAAGAATTGGGCCGTATCGGGTTTCAGTTTCTTCGCGAACGCCAGCGTCTTGTTCATACTGGCCGGTGTCTCGTTAAGGTTTCCAACCATGAAGCAACCGTGCACCATGATGCCCGATTCCTGGCAGCGGCGCACGAAACGATGCGCCTCCTCGTGATATTTGGCATCGCGACGATCATCGTTGTTCTTCTTCATGCCGTGGATCACTTCCACATCGCCGCTTTCGAACCCGACGCAGAAAAGCCGGGCCCCGGCCCTATGCAGAGTTGAGAGCAATTCCGGGTCGGCACCAATATCAGCACGGCAGTTGGCGTCAAAGGGGAGTTTATTCCCGCGGCGGATTAGTTCTTTGGCCAACTCCAGCGTCCGCGGTTTGCTGATGATGAAGGTATCGTCTTCCAGCATCACCGTCTTGATCTCGGGCATTTCGCGCGCCACGAAATCGAATTCGTCGGCGACATTCGCCACCGAGCGGTAACGCATCCGGTGTCCGCTAAAAGTCTGCGGATACACGCAGAAAGAGCAGTGATAGGGACACCCTCGGCTGGTGTCGAACACGACTAAAGGCCAGAGGGAGTGGCCATAGAAGTAATCGGGTGTGTGCAGGAAGCGCTTGTACACCTCTGACACAAAAGGCAGTTCGTCCAGGTTTTCAATCGGAGGACGCGGAGAATTGACCGTAATTTCACCGCCACGATTGCGCCAAGCCAAACCCTCAATATCGGAAAGATCGGCCCCGCAGGCTTTCGCCGCCAGCCAATCCCGCACGGTGTACTCGTACTCCCGGATGGCGACTCCCTCGAGCGCCCTTGACATCGCCAAGGTCTCTTTGGGCAACGCCGAGACATGCCGCCCGACCAGCAGAACGTGAAGTGAAGGCTTTGCCGCCACCAGCGCCTCAATAACACTGACATCGTTGAGAATACTGGGCGTGGAAGTATCGCACACCACTGCTTGGACATTATTCCGCGCAATACGGTCAATTACCGCCTGGATTGTGCACCCGGCGGCTGGGGAATCCACCAAGTCCACATCGTGTCCGTTCCTGATCGCCACACCAGCAGCAGTGGACAGCCATTTGGGGTAGTACAGCGTCCCGCTCTTCGTGACAGCTGGACTGCGCTGCTCACGCGAAAAGCGAGGATGAAACGGAGGATTCAGAAACAAGACACGCATTAGGCAGGAGTATAGCAGAGGTTTGCCGCACGGCAGGCGGTTTTCGCCCCAAAAGTGTTCATCCGGTGCTAATACCTGGGGACAATAATCATTCCTGGTGGTTGCTGCCGCCCTAGGAAGCTCTTTCCGGCTTTCCCTTCCAATAGTGCTTGAGTGCAAGTATTCGTTCGCGGTTCTCCGGGAGCCTCAGAGTTTGCTCAAAACTACGTCGGATGAAGATCCATAACACCACGAAAAAGAATGCGAGAACTGTCATCACGATCACGATGAGAGTCCTGTGCGGAGACGCCTTCTTGTCCGGAGGCACGGCAGCATCTACCACCTGCACAATTTCTCCCTCGCGCGCCTCGTCGAGCTTGGCGATTTCGAGTGCCTTCGCCAGCAACTCGAAAACCGTCTCGTTATATTTGAGGTCTCGGTAGCGGCGAAGGTATTCCAGGCCGGCTCCCGTCACTCTGCCTTTGGACAATACGATGTCAGACCCAGTGTCCTTCTGCGATCCCGCCAACTGTTCCAGCTGTGACTCCAATGCAGCAAGCTGTTGCTTTGCCAGCACGAGTTCGGGATTGTCCTCGGTAGCGAAAGACCTCATACCCTGGATCTGCACGGTTTTTGCGGCAACTTGCGCCCGCAACACGGCCGTAGACTCGATCAGCGCCCGCGCCTGGCTATCAATCTGCAAAACACCTGTCGATTGCTGCGTTTTCCTCATGGCCTCTTCGGCCTTGGTAAGTTTCTCTCGCGCATCCCGCAATTGCTGCTCGAAGAACACCCGTCGTCGGGCAGCTTCGGTGATGGCGAGGCTGGCGGAGAGCTTTCTGAACTCGTCCACGTAGCCGTTGGCCAATTCTGCGGCTCGTGTCGCATCTCGGTCCTGGATCGTAATCCGGATCAACCCGTCCTTGGCTCCTGCAACCACGTTGGTGCGCCTTTCAAACTCCTTCCGGGTATCCGAAATGCGTTTGAGACGGTATTCCTTCATGAGGTCAAAGCGCCGAATCGTCGCGTCCTCGACCGTGCGGCTCTTCAGCAACGACACATACATGTCCGCTGGAGTCTTCATCCCCAAGCCACCAGCAAGCGAGGAAAGCGAGCCCAGAGCACCTAGCCCACCTAACTGCCCCAGCAAAGCCGAAGCCATGGATGAACTTTGGGCAGGAGGCAGCAGAACGATATTGGCTTCGTAAGTGACTGGCAGAACCAGAGCAATCGCCGCAGCAAGGACCGCAGCACCTAACACAAAACGCGCGATGAAGCGCTTGTGCTGCATCAGCAGAACTGCAATGTCGAGGAGCGAAACCTCAGTAGCCGCGGCTTCAGGGACGCTGGCGCTTTCTTCATCCAGCAACGGATGAGCCTGCGGCATCATTTCCGTATGGGTCGGCACTCTTTAATTATGACCTCGGCATTGGGGGTTCCTCGATTTTACGACAGATTGGCGCGTTTCGTTCAGAGCTCACGCAACTCGGACCCGACACCTGACCACGTCGTACATTCCAGCAAAAGGCAGTTTTATGCTAGGTTGGATGGGCTAATATCTCTCCCTTGAAATGAATGGTTTCTGTGTTCGGCAAATTCCCAGTGTGCAATCGGAGCAATTCTACGAGGCTCCCATTCTCGAGCACATGAGGAGGACTATTGCTGCTCGGGAGGGGACTTTTCTTCCCCGACTCCGGATTCTTCTCACACTCTGGCTGCTGCTCGTCTTGGTAAGCTGCGGTTTGGCTTCAGCACAGTCCACCGCAGGTGACGACAAGGACTCAACAGCGAAGACTCAACAGGGCAGAACATCCAACTTCGACCTGGCTCCTGTAGACGTCAAATCGCTTCCCAAGAATTTATTTTTCGATCAAAAAGACTTTTGGACTGCGCCTCTCTATTTTTCAGAAAAGCAATGGGACTGGGCGCTGCCTTCCATTCTCGTCGGAGGTCTGCTGATTAAGGCCGACGGAACGATCGAGACCCACGTTCCCACGAGCAAGAGTACGGTTTCTCACGGTGTCTCTTACTCCAATGCAGGAGTAGCTGCATTGGCAGCGAGCGGTGGCGGGTTGTTTCTGTTGGGCCATTTCCAGAACGATGATCAGAAACGCGAAACCGGCATCCTCGCTGGAGAGGCGGCCATGGGAGCCTTTGTGGATACCGAAGTCTTTAAGTACGCTGCCGGACGAGAACGCCCGTTCACAGGCTCGGGGACAGGACGTTTTTTTGTTAGCGGAGACTCCTTCCCGTCGACCCACGCCTCGGTGAGCTGGGCTATTGCCAGTGTAATCGCTCATGAATATCCCGGCCCCCTAACTCAGTTGTTGGCCTACGGCATGGCAGGAAGCGTCAGCGCTGCGCGCTGGGCGGGCCAAAAGCACTTCGCTTCCGATGTCCTTATAGGTAGCGCTCTGGGTTGGTACATGGGATACCAGGTCTTCCATGCTCACTCCCACTACAGCGATGCCGAGATCGCAAGGTATGGAAAGTTTTACAAAGTAGAGGAGGATCAGGAACCCCCTCTGCAGAAGACGCGAAACATGGGATCCAGTTATGTACCGCTCGATAGCTGGGTCTATCCCGCCCTGGAGAGACTTGCAGGACTCGGTTATATCGAAACAGAATCCCTGAGTTTGCGTCCCTGGACTCGCCTGGAATGCGTACGACTGGTAGCGGAAGCCGCCAAGCACAACCCCGGCGACACGGACACTCCAAATGAAGTTCAAAATATCTATCATGCTCTGTCCAAAGAGTTTGGTTTCGAATCAGAACTGACCGCCGGCGAACGGAATATCAACGCGCAATTAGAGTCGGTTTACTCGCGTTTTCTCGGAATATCGGGGACTCCGCTCACTGACAACTACCACTTCGGACAGACACTACTCAACGACTACGGACGTCCCTACCAAAATGGCTTTAATGCCGCGGATGGCGCTTCAGGCTGGGCCACCGCAGGCCCGCTGGTCCTTTACGTGCGCGGAGAATATCAATACGCGCCATCGGGCCCGGCCCCAACCCAGTCGGTGCTTAACTTCTTCAACAGCACTGACGCTTGGCCGACGGGCCCGGCCCTACCCGCCGCCTCCATAAGCCGCTTTCGCCTTCTGGATACATATCTTGGGCTCAACCTCGGCAACTGGCAGTTCTCTTTCGGAAAAAAGAGTTCTTGGTGGGGGCCCAGCGAAGGCGGAACCATGATCTTTTCAGACAATGCCGCGCCCGTGAACAATATGTTGACGGTGAATCGCGTGACCCCCTTTCGCTTGCCTTGGGTTTTCCGCTATCTGGGCGATATGCGCATTGAAGGGTTCATCGGGCACATGACTGATCTGCAGTTCCAAACCACCGTCTATACCGGTACGACCACTCGTACTCTTCTGGGGCAGTATGGTCTGAACTTACACCCCCAGCCCTTTCTTAGTGGAGGAAAACTAACATTGAAAGTGACTCCGAATTTTGAGTTCGGAATGTCAAAGACCACGGTGTACGGGGGGCCGGGAAACCCGCTCACGATCACGACTTTCTTGGATGCCAGCTTTGGCCGGCATTATCACGGTGATGTTCTGGGCGATGGACGAACGGCTGCCGACTTCTCCTATCGTTTTCCAGGGCTCCGCAATTGGCTCACGTTCTATGGCGAGACATTGAGTGAGGACGAGCCTTCCCCTATTCCCTACATGCGGCGGAACGCTTCTCAAGCAGGACTCTATGTGGCAAAGGTTCCCGGAGTCTCAAAGCTGGACCTGCGAGTGGAAGGCGGATATACCAACCCGATCGCTTTCTGTGGAATTTGCATTTATACCAACGCTCAATACAACAGTGGATATACCAACGATGGACGGCTAATGGGGACGTGGATCGGACGCTCCGCACAAGGCGAACAAGTTCGTGCGAATTATTGGCTGTCAGCTCGAAGCAAAATCGGTCTAGAACTCCGCCACAGAAAACTAGATCCAGGCTACATCCCCGAAGGCGGAACACAGAATGACGTTGCGGTGAATGCGGACATCCTCACAAGCCGTGGATTTCGCGTCACGGCCAATATGCAATACGAACGCTGGCAGATTCCGTTCCTGGCAACCAACCGGCAGTCCGACGTCGCCGCCTCCGTCCAGTTCAGCTTCTGGCCCACCCCCCACAAACATTGAAATCACTCCCAGGTTTATACGCGGTGTTCTGCCCAGCAGCCGCTCAGTGCCGTCTGAGTCTTTCTATCTATCACCTTGGCCGGTGGGCTCTGTCTCGCTTCAGTTCGACTGTGGTATAAGATTCGATTCCGCAGGGAAGGGAGTTGGATGCGGCGAGTACTGCCATGGAATGATTCTTGCCACATGCACCTGCTCAATTGGGAACCCCTCGTTGGCCGGAAAAACTTAGCTTTCGCTCTACTTGTTGTGATAGCGTCAGCGACCGCACTCCAAGCCCAATCCAGTTCGGCTCCATCCTTCGACTTCCAAACATTCAGCGATGATGAAAGTTCAAGGAATATTGACAATCACCGTATTCAGGCATTCTCAAGGCCTGAGTCTTATCAGATTGGCTCCGAACCTGGGCCCTGGCACACTCCCATGTATTACGCCTACACGAACTCTCAGAGTGCCGCACGGCTCGGTTTGGAGCCGCCGATGTTGGCTTTGATCCCCTCTATGGCACTCGACTCGGTAAATGCCGACTCCGCCGAGCAGAATCAGAAGGAATCGCCGGGCGGAGTTGTTCTTCACCCTCAACGTCCTGATTTCAACCAGGATATTTATTACAGGAATAGATTGGAGTTCGGCCTGGACGTCGGCTGGCATCCGATCAACATTCCCTTTGTCTACGATTTTGCAGTCGGAGATAGCTATAATATGACACCGCTGAAATATACTTTGGTGCCGATTATTGCTTCTTTGCGTTGGCATGTGACTAATGTTGGCTGGCGCTGGGTTTTCCGCGGCAATATGGATTTCACCTTCAGCGGCTCCATTACACCGATTCCGAGGGGGCCCGAGACACATTACTACGCATTTATGTTCGGAATTCGCCGAAATTTTGTTTACCGAAACTGGAGGGTCGTACCCTTCTTCGAAGAACGCGGCGGTGCGGGAATGATTGACGCGAAGGAACCCCTGGGTGTGTTGTGGGCCCAAGGCCAGAATCTCACCTTCACCTACAACATGGGCGCCGGAATTCGATACAACCTGAATTCTAAATACTCCTTCTCGGCTGGTATGAACTACATGCATATCTCCAACGGTTATTTGTCCGAACCACAATTCGTGAACTATGGGATCAACGTTTATGGACCGATGTTTGGAATGAACGTCCGCCTCGGAAAGCCCCGTCATCACGCTACGGAATAGAAGGCGATGGGGTCGAGAGCCTCTGTGCATCCCTGTTCTTAGGAGAGAAAGCAAGTGTGCGATGCAAATGCGGACGCGATCCAGGTAGAGGCGAGGACCTTAAGCCAATCAGAGTGCCCGCGATTCGCAAATGCTCGGGTGGTAAGCCAATTGTGTACGCTAGGGGTTGCGGTATTGGCACTGGCCAGTGGCGGTTGCGGTACACGGCATGCCACGCTGAACTTCACGGCTCCCTCGACGACGACGGCAGGTATGGCCTTTACTATTACCGTTACTGTCATGATCGGCTCGGATCGGGACACAATCATCAACAACCGCGTTCACTTTACCAGTTCCGATCCGGCAGCCGTCCTCCCGGGCGACTACTATTTCACTCGGGCCGATGCTGGTTCTCACACCTGGACGAATGGCTTTGTTCTAAAGACTTCGGGCAAGCAGACGATTTCTGGCGAGATCATCGAGGCGACCGGCATCAACGGCAGCACAGCCGTGACAGTGGCTCCCTGAAAACGTAAAGATTAAACCCGCCGATCATTGAACTACGCTATGCTCTGCTCAGCCGCAGTCAGTTCTAGACACCGGCCTCGCTCGATAAAGCCCCTGTTTATGGAACGCCACTTGACATAAGGCCCCGGGATGCGACATAAAGGTGCGCTTTAAACTTCCTAGAAAAGGTGTCCCAGACTTTGACTCACACGCGAGTTGCATTCTTTTTTTGCGCTGCCGTCTTGACCATCGCTTCGCTGGGCTGTGCCACTTCGAACTACATTCCATATGAGACTGGTGTTACGCCAACCGCGAATCCGCTTGTAGCCCAATACAGCGTCAGGCACTATCAACCCGGCTTCTCGGCCTGGGTGGAATTTGGAACCGATACCACGTACGGGCGCCGGACGTCGGAAGTGAGTGACTCCGGCAGCGTTCCTGGCAACGCCGTTGTGAACGTTCTGGTGGCTGGTATGCTGCCGCAGACCACGTACCACATGCGCGCACATGTTGAGACGCCAACCGGCTCATTTGTCGATGACGATCACACTTTTACCACCGGTGCCCTCCCCGGGCCGGTGAGCGCGCAGCCTCCATCTTCACCTTCCATTGTGCAGTTTCCAGCCATCACCGTTACCCTCCCTACCCCGGGGCTCACCCCCGCACCCGGCGTGGAATTGCTCAGCCTCACCTCCAATGCAAATGAAAATGCAGCCGTACAGGCTGTGGCGGTCGACCTCCAGGGAAATATCATCTGGTACTGCCCCGGTTTCGCGTTCCCTGTCAAACCTATGCAAAATGGAGACTTCATCATTGTTCGGAATTCCTCTCTGGAGGAAATCGATCTATCCTGCAAGGTGATCCGCCATATTTCTGTGGATCAAATCAATCAGTCGCTTCAAGCCAGTGGCTATTCTTTCATCGTTCCGCCACCGTTGGGACTACTAGGCGGAAACCAATTGCACCACGATGTATTAGTTCTGCCCAATGGCCATTGGATCGCGCTTGCGCAAATCGCTAAAAGTTTCACGGATTTGCCTGGGTACCCTGGCACCACAAATGTCGTCGGCGACGCGGTGCTTGACATCGATTTGGATGGAAATGTTGCGTGGGCGTGGTCGGCTTTCGATCACTTGGACGTCAATCGGCATCCTTACTTTGGATTGCCCGACTGGACGCACTCGAACGCTCTGGTTTACACGGCCGACGGCAATCTGCTTGTCTCCATGCGACACCAGAGCTGGATTCTGAAACTCGACTACGCGAATGGCACGGGCGCCGGTGACATCTTGTGGAGACTGGGTGAAGTGCTTCCGGGAGAAGACCAGAGCTTTGCGAAATTCACTTTAACAAACGGTGACTCGAGCCAGTGGTTTTATGCGCAACACTTCCCGAACATGTTAAGCGCGAACGGTCCGCAATTCACTTTGGCTGTCTATGACAATGGCGATTTTCGGGTCGATTCTAACGGAGTACAGTGCACATTTGCGCCGCCATCGAATTGCTATTCCCGAGCCGCAATTTTCAACGTAGACGAGGGCGCCATGACTGCCAAGATAGAGTGGCAATATCTGCCCGGTTTTTTTTCCTTTTGGGGAGGCAGTATTGGCACTCTGACCAATGGTGACCTCGAGTTCGACAGCAGCGCACCCTTCGGCCCCGTTACCGGAGGGCAAATCAGTGAGGTAACTCATGACAACACCCAACTCGTCTGGCAGATGAATGTTACTGGCGGCGTTAGCACCTATCGTGGCTATCGAATGCCGAGTCTATACCCCGGTATCGAATGGAAAAAGTAGTGTTGATGTTCGTACGATTTCCGATTCAGTGGCTTCCCAAAACGGAGTTCCGGAAATGAAGTGGCGCGCGCATTTGCGGCACACGCGCAGTCAATCTGTGCCTGCCGCTCCAGCCAGTGCCCTTTCGGCTGGGAGGATAGGGACTGCACGCTGTTGACGAAGCGCCGCCTGGAAATCTTCCACGGACAACGGTTCCCCATGGAACAGTTCCAGCAACGGATCCTCAACATTTCCTGCCGCCAGCGTAGCCACGGTCGAATCCCTCTCTAACCCTTCCGGTTGCACCAGTAACTCCGGCAACAGCCCCCTGTTCTCAGTCAACACGGCAAGAAATTTCTCGAACGCAACGCGATGCTCGGGCGTACTCAATTTGAATTCCACGCCCATTCCCTTGTCCGGGTGCATCACACGCACAACGCCCTGAGCGCGGACTTCGACTCCTGCCGCACGCGTAGAAAGCGCAATGCGCGTGGAGAGCGGAAAGGGCGAAGCTATCTCGAGGTAGCATCCACCCAAACTGAGATCCGTCAGCTGGCAGTAGATCGGAGGGTCCTCTGGTTCGACCTCTGATGAGTTCTGCTGCAGCCATTCCCGCAATTGCTGCATAGCCTGCGGAGATGTTTCCAGGAATCGCAGGCCCGCTTGTTCCCGCGCTCCTCCCATGCGAATTCGGCAGGCAGATCAATGAAACGTTCGTTCCGGGAGTGCGTACGAAATCTGCCAGCGCCCGCTTGGACGCTGTCTCTTCGGCAGGCGAACCGCCATGCCACCCTCGCTCACGCCAATGGTAGTAACTCTCATGCTATCGCCGAGCCTGGGATCCTTGACACATGCCCCCCTCTGAGCCATAAAGGTGCGCTTACAATGTTTACTTAAATAAAGGGGGCATCCCAGACCTTGGCTCATCGGCAACTTGTTTGCTGTTCCGTTATCGGTATCCTACTTGCGGTCTGCACTGGCTGCGCCACGTCCAGCTTCGCTCCTTTCGTGACGTCGGTGACCCCAACTACCCACCCATTAGTCGCGCAATACGGCATTACTCACTTCCATCAAGGGTTTACGGCTTGGGTCGAATTTGGAACCGACACCCACTACGGACGGCAGACCTCGATCGTGAGTGAAACCGTGGGCACGACCGGTAGTGTACACATGAACATCCTCGTGGCAGGAATGTTGCAAGAAACCACCTACCACATGCGGGCGCACGTGGACTCTCCCAGTGGCCCATGGGTGGATCAGGACCACACTTTCACGACCGGGGCAATTCCCTCCTCGCTGCCGCTACCTCAAATCAGCGTGACTCGCCCGATCTCCCAGGCCGGTGCCACGGCAGGAGGCGTAGAGATGCTTAGCTTGGTTAACACTCCGACCGGCGGACTGCAGGGTGTGGCGACCGATCTTGACGGCAATGTCATCTGGTACTGCCCCGGCGAAGCAATTCCTCTCAAGCCGATGGACAATGGCCATTTCATGTTCATGCGTGGCAACGCATTGGAAGAGGTGGACCTCGCCTGCAATTCGATCCGGCGGGTTACTCTTGATCAACTCAATGCGTCGCTTCAAGCCCACGGATATTCCTGGCCGCCACTCGATGCCTTGCACCACGATATGCTGGTGCTTCCTAACGGGCACTGGATCGGGCTGGCTCAGATCACAAAAAGCGTGACCGCAAACGGTTATGGAACCATCGACGTGGCTGGAGATGTCGTGCTGGACATTGATCCCATTGGCGACGTGGTATGGGCTTGGTCAGCATTTGACCATCTCGATATCAATCGCCACATATTTGGATTGCCGGATTGGACCCATTCCAATGCGCTTGTTTACACTGCAGACGGAAATCTGCTGCTCTCCATGCGTGGGCAATGCTGGATTCTTAAGCTTGATTACGCGAACGGTACAGGTTCAGGGAACATCTTGTGGAGGTTAGGCAACCAAGGCGATTTCGCAATCATGGGCGGTGATCCAAGCCAGTGGTTTTATGCCCAGCACAATCCGAGTATTTTGACAGTCAAGGGTTCTCAGTCCACTCTGTCCGTCTTTGATAACGGAAATTTCAGAATGGATTCCACGGGTGTCGCATGCGGATCGTCAAGCACCGCGCCCCCCTGCTACACTCGGGCCGCAATCTTGCAGATCGATGAAGGCACGACACCAAAAACTGCCACCGTGCAGTGGCAATACCTTCCAGGCTTCTTCTCCCTCTGGGGAGGCAGCGTTACAGTCTTAAGGAACGGAAACGTGGAGTTCGATAGCAGCCAACCCTACAATATCTTTGACAGCACAGGTCCCTTCAACCCGTTGGTATCGCTGATCACCGAAGTGACCCGATCCAGTCCAGAGATTGTCTGGCAAATGACAGTTACCGGTGAATATGCCTATCGTGGCTTCCGAATTCCCAGCCTGTACCCGGGTGTCACGTGGCAGAAATGAAGTTGTGAACTGGACAAGAGCTCAGGCCTGCGCTCCGGCCCCCGCGCTTTGCGCAATTCCGAGCGGGACTCCTCGCTGCTGGCGCAGTGCGTCATGGAAGTCATCTGCGGATAAGGTCTCTCCATAAAATAGTTGCAATAATGGGTCTTCGCCACGCGCGGCGAGAGGCGCCGATAAGATCGCTGCTGTCTCCAGCCCTTCCGGTTGCACCAGCAATTCCGGCAATAAGCCCCTGTTCTCAGTCAAAACTGCAAGGAATTTCTCGACCGCGCCGCGATGCTCTGCTGTACTTAGTTTGAATTCCACGCCCATTCCCTTGTCCGGGTGCATCACACGTACAACGCCCTGGGCGCGGACTTCGATTCCTGCCGCCCGCATGGAGAGCGTAATGCGGGTGGACAGCGGAAAGGGAGAAGGTATCTCGAGATAGCATCCACCCAAGCTCAAGTCCGTGAGCTGGCAACGGATCGGAGGGTCCTCGGGCTCGACTTCTGTTGAGTTCTGCTGGAGCCATTCCCGCAGCTGCTGCATTGCCTTTGGGGATGCTTCCAGAAATCGCAGGCCCGCTTGTTCCCGCGCTCCCTCCCACGCGAACTCGACCGGCAAATCTATGAAGCTCTGCGTTCCGGGGAGTGCGAACGAAATCTGCCAACG
>JAICSO010000104.1 GCA_025936825.1 Terriglobales bacterium | reverse complement strand
TTGAACCCGTCCCTGCTGAGAGACAATCAGCCATCCTGCCGATAGACCATAGCTCCGGCTCCCTCCCGTGGACTCGAACCACGATTTCCGCGTTCAGAGCGCAGCGTCCTGCCATTGGACGAAGAGGGAATATGAAATTGTCAAAGAACTGGCTGCCGGGGAGCGATTCGAACGCCCGTACCCGGATTCAAAGTCCAGGGTCCTGCCACTAGACGACCCGGCATCAACCTTTCAGCGGTATCGCTTTCATGCACCGCACGCACAACACCGCGGACTCATCCACGTTGTGGCCAAGTCGGCTGCGGTCTGTACGCGCACGATCTGCCAACTCGTGGTGATCACCGCCGCTCTCGCAATAAAGCTCCGATGCGACCTCGATTTCAAAACCTTCGAGTTCAATGGTTTGCGTATTCATAACTTGGTAGCAGCGGGGAGAATCGAACTCCCATCTCAGCCTTGAAGGGGCCGCATCCTGGCCGTTAGACGACACTGCCTCCTATCTGCGCATTTAGCGAAAAATGCGCCATGAAAACCAAAAGCCCCCGATTTGTATCGGAGGCTCAGAAAAACCACGCGTTATGGATGCGCCCCCGTTACATGAACGTACCTTCTCCCGCACCTTGCCACATAAACGTGGCCGGTGTCGGGCAGTAATCGGTATGGGGTTTGCGCATCATTGCTTGTAGCTCATCTTCACTGTTACATCATTCCTGTAATTCGTCAATAGCCAAAAGTGGTGGGCTTTCAGCGTACACGCATTGGCAATTTGGCCCAGTTACCGTTCGAGTCGCACCCGAAGGCGCCGCGCACGCTCGCGGAATGCATCCTCGCCGCCTTCGAGAATATCGCACACCGCTTTGCGGATGTCGCCGTCTTCCAGGCCACCGGCTACATAGCTAATCGGAGGTAGACCTCCGGTTGGATGCGAGCCTGCAGTCGCGATTATGATTTGATCTGCATCCGTATTAATCACAAGGTTGGCATTGTGAGTCACTATTATTACTTGGCGTTTTGTCTTGGCTGCGATGAATAATGAAACGAGTTCATCGAACACCGATTTAGGATCCAGGTTTTCTTCTGGCTGATCGATTATCAACGGACGATCGTCAGCATCGTCGAGCGCGAGATACAGTAGGAGCAGTACGATGCCACGCGTACCGGGTGACAGTTTTCGAATGTCTACGCCGTCGTAGGACATTTCGTATCGAACACTGATGTGATCCGTGCTGAACAACCATTGTGCAAAGTGCTTTAACCAAGTGCGAAATTCCTGTTTCTGCGTGGGGACAAATGGAGCATGGCTGAGCAGGTCTTTCCAATACTTCGTAATGAAATCAGCCATCGCGGTCTGAATCACGACCGCACTCCCGGTCTCCCAAGCTGGTTTAAGTTCAGAATTCACACGGGCGGTCAGCGAACCGCGGCCATAAAACGGTCCACTCTTGCGGCAATCGATGAGTTGGTCTTCAGCGAAGCCAGCCCAGGTATCTGCATCGACAACGCGGGAAACCGAAAAGCTGAGCTTGCGTAACGTACCAGATGAATTGGCCAGCCGCGCCATCAGAGGTCTGTAGAGGTCTACCAGCTGATCCTGTTCACTTATGATCGCGTCAAACACTCGACCGTACGCGGCCTCGCGCTCGGTCTGAAGAGCCTTTCGTCGTGCCGCCGCATCCTGGGCATCCTTCAAGCGGAGGTCAAGACTCTTAAGCCCATTGTTCTCTTGAGCAATACGCGATGACAGCGCAGCATATTGCTTACGAATCATCGTGTCAGCGCTGATGAATCCTTCGAGCCGTAACATTTCAACCTTGATCACGGCGAGTTTGACACTAGCCAGATCTTCCGCATCGCCGATGAGGGGCACGTTTGGATCGCCGGTTGGCGGAGATACGCCGTTTATTTTCGCGATCTCTTGGTCGGCCCATGTGATGTACCCTGACAGAGCCTTGTCGACGTCACCCTTGTAATCAAGCATGAACTGATACCATTGCGCACTATTAAGCCCGCTCCCTGGGTGTCGCGCCTGCAATTCACGAAGCATTTCAGGTGCTTTCGTTGCGCGCATGTTTTTTACCTCATCCTGCATCGTGAGGAAAGTGCGACGCTGTTGGGCGAAGCTCTGTATTTTCGCGTTAAGTGCCTGTGCGGCTTGGCTGAGTTGTGCGTGGCGCTTTGCCTGTGCTTCGGTGCCCTTGACGACGAGCTTGGCCAAGTCGGCGTTATAGCCAGCGATCAAGCTTTGCTTTTGCCCAACTTGGCTGGTCAAGGTTCCGACGAGGCCCTCTTTCTCCAGTTCTTCGGCAATCCGCTCGGAGATCAAAGCGATCGCTTCGGCCTCGCGCTGACGGGATTGTCGAAATCGCGTGATGCGAGAATCAAGAAGCTCCGCAAAGTTCATAGTGCCATCTCGCTGATCTTCTGGATGTGCCTCGAAAATAACCCTTTCGATTTCTTGGACCAGCCCTTCGGAAGCACCAGTTGAAGAGCACAACTCTTCGACGAATTGCTGCGACAGATATCGGGCACGGGGATATGCTGAAGGTCCACTTGCGTCATGGCCGTCGAGTGCACGCGTGACTATGCTGCCGGCGCCCCATTTCAATGTCACCTTGGCATTGCTGACTAACGCTCGGGCTCGAACCAAGAACGAGGGGCTGATATTTTCGTCAGCATTCCAGGCCATTGATGTGATCGCGTCACAGCCAGCGGCAATTACATCTGTCAATGCGGTCTTACCTGATCCACGTGCGCCGACAATGGCGACAAGTCCGGGATTGAGAGGTATCCTGGGGGTAACTGCCCACGAAGCTTGAGTTATCTCGATCTCCGAGATAACCTGCGACGGCGTGGCACGCCGCGGAGGCTCTGCCCCAACGTAAGCACGGTCACCCGGATCGATGCATGCCTGACGTAGTGCGTCGAAGGTAAGTGCACCCTTAATCCAGGTGAACCTGTCATCCACCGGCTGACCAGTTGCCGTGTGGCCGTGGGCGTCACTGCCGTGAAGACACGGCTTACAGCCGTTGTAGCGCGCACGCAGCTCATCAATTGTGACAGAGCGCTGCCCGAGCCAGAACTCGCGCTGTGCTTGACTGCTGGCGAATATAATGTGTGAGAACTTTTCGATTTCCTGACGGAGTGTTGCGTCGGCTGCCTGACGCATACCGGAAGTCCCGTCGTCAGCACCTCCCGCCACTGCGATCAGGATGTTTTTTTTCGCCCAGTCACTCTCGCCAAAGACCTCCCGCAGTTGGGCAAAATTGACCTTGAATTGGGTGGCACCGTGCACGAGCGCCGCTCGATCGTCCGCTATCCTAGGATCGGCGCGCTTACCGAGTCGGATCAGTTCCTCGCGGGTACAGTCAAAACGATCTCCATGCGCATTGAATTGTAGACGTGAAAGAATGCGCCGGACTTGGACGAGATGATCTGCATCTTCCGGGCTCACCAAAAGATGGAGGTTCACGAAGCCGGATCTCGCCGCCACATCGAGCCGGACCTCGATATTGGGAAAAACGAGCCGAACGTCTGGAAGGCGCCCCGGAGTACGTCGCCGGAGCAACTCCTCGTACGTGTCGGTCACGTAGTAGTCTGTAACACCTATGGCTTCGATTTTGGGCGTGGACTTTTCCAGTGAGGTCAGATAATTTGTCCAGGCGTCAACACCTCCGAATTGATTGTTCAGAACGGTGCCAGGCGCATGTATGTGAGGTTCCCAGCGCCGCCACTCTGATCCTCGGCTTACTGTCATAAGCGTTTTCCTAAACTATTGCTGTCACGTTTTGCGCTAAGGGCCGAGGTTCGGCATTCTCGCCAGCGTAGAACGGCCCGGCACACTAATCGTATGGAAAAAGTGGCAAGCCATCAATGAAACATCTTGTGCGATCAATAATTGATGCAGGAAAGTGCTCTTGTCCGATTTAGCTAAACTACCAAGTGCAATAAACAAGCGTGGTGGGCGGGCCGGGAGTCAAACCCGGATTTGCAGCTTCGGACGCTACCGTGTTGTTCGGTTACACTACCCGCCCGTCTGGAACTCGCGCCGGGAATCCAACCCGGATCTCTTCGTTAGGACCGAAGCGTCATCATGCTTTAGACCACGCGAGCCGAACTACATCTGGTAGGGATGCAGAGAATTGAACTCTGATCTCAAGGTTCGTAGCCTTGCGCCCTCATCCGTTGGACCACATCCCTAAAACTTGGAAGCGGCAGAGAGATTTGAACTCTCATCATCCGAGGTAGAAGCTCGGCGCATTCGTCCGTTATGCTATGCCGCCTCTTCTTACTGACTCTGGTGCGGGATGCAGGAATCGAACCTGCTTCGTCTCGCTTAAAAGGCGAGTGCATATCCATATCTGCCAATCCCGCAAAAGCTGGTGGGTGACGCTGGAATCGAACCAGCCTGGTCTCGCTTAAGAGGCGAGTGCATCAGCCATCTCTGCCAGTCACCCGTGCTCAACATCAAATTGGTGCAGGATGTTGGAATCGAACCAACACCTCGCGATTATCGATCGCGGGCTCGACCTTCGAGCTAATCCTGCCTGGTGCGCCGTTCGGGAGTTGAACCCGCATCTGTTGGGTGTAGGCCAACTGTTCTCGTCCGTTGAACTACCGGCGCAAAAATCTGGTAGAGGGTGCAGGAGTCGAACCTGCCTAGCCGCGCTAATCTGGCGCCGAAGTGCTTATAAGGCACTGCCCCTCCCGGAGGCCCCTCCACTGGTGGCTCGCGATGGATTCGAACCATCCACGACGGCTTTATGAGAGCCGCGTTCTTCCTACTGAACTAGCGAGCCGTTGTTATCAAATCTGGCTGGCCGGGCAGGATTCGAACCTGCGCATAGCGTGATTAACAGTCACGTGCCTTTCCAGCTTGGCTACCGGCCAAAAACCCGGGGTCCCCGACGCGCCGTTTTTGCGTGTTGGGGTGGAAATACCTCCGTAAAAACCAAAAGGCCCCGACTTTTGTCGGA
>JAICSO010000131.1 GCA_025936825.1 Terriglobales bacterium | reverse complement strand
CGTTCTCGACTACCTGAATCCCAACTCGCTGCAAGTGATCCCGCACGCCAAGCTCGAACCGTCACTGGCGAACGCAACCCCGGGAAGCCGCTGCCAGTTCGAGCGCCTGGGTTATTTCTGTGCCGATCCCGATTCGAAGCCGGGAGCCCCAGTCTTCAACTGCACAGTCGCGCTGAAGGATACCTGGGCGAAGGTTGAGAAGAAGCAGGGCGCCAAACAGGGTCACTGAAAACAAAGGCGTTGTGAGCTGGAAGTGTTCCTTCAGGAACACTTCCATGTACAAGGTTGTACGTACGATTAGCCCAGGGGGCATGGCTACAACCCCGAGCGAAAGGTCAACTCGGGGCGCTAGCATGTCCAGCTAAGGCAAAGTTCCCTGGCGTGTTCAGCAAGCTAATTTCAACTCAGATTTGTGGGTATCAGCTTGCTTACCGTTTCAAAAATTCCAAGGTCTTGCGATTGAACTCTTCGACGTTCTCGTAAATTGGGGCATGGGAGCAGTCTTCAAACACCAGCATTTCTGATTTACGAATCGGTCCCTTCAAGCGCTCTGCAAACCGAGTGGACGTAGCGGCGTCGTGGCGGCCGAAAGTAATTTGCGTCGGTGCAGTGATACGGCCCAGCTGCGCCTCCGCATCATGGCTGGCCACCGCGTTCGACTGCGTTATGAAGCTGGCGACTGACTGCGCCGGGCGGCTGCGCACAAACGCCGCCAGATTCTGTATATAGTCCGGCTTGGCGGCGTAAAGTTCCGGTGTGAAACACCAGGGAAACAGGCACAGGATCACCATTTCCGCGACGTTCCCCATTCCCTTCGCCGCGACCTGCAATATTTGAATGATGTTTTTCAGGTAGGCATCCGACTTCGGCCAGGCGCTGTGTAGCGATAACGATTTCACCATCTCCGGATGCTTTGCTGCGAGCCACATGCCGATCGCCGCACCCAACGACAGACCCGAGACATGCGCTCTCTGAATGCCTAATGCCTGCATAAGAGCGGCAACATCGTCGGCCAGACCCTCGGTGGAGTAGGCTCCATCAGGATTGTCGCTCTCGCCTGTCCCGCGAAGATCGAGCGAGATGCAGGTGAAATGCTTGGAATACTCGGCCACCTGGAACGCGTAGCATGCGTTGTCGGCGGCTAGATAGGGAATCAGAACGAGCGGATCGCCGCTCCCTTGCTGCTCGTAATGCAATGTAATGTTGTTCGCCTTGACCTTGGGCATGAGACCTCCAATCGGCGCTCGACCTGGAGTCGGAATACTGCGATGGGGAAAAAATACGGAACCTTGTGGGGAGCGTGCGGAATTGTGCCTCGCCCTACTCACGCTGTCAAGGACAACTCGCGGCGAGTGTGAGACTCATGCCCAATTCGGGGCCAGGGGTTCTTAGTCCTATTTCGCTGCGGCTGCTTCTTCCACCCCCGCCAGCATCTTGTCCAAATCGGTTCGCGATAGATATCGTCCGTTCACCACGACCCCCGCAATCTTCTGGGTGTTGCGAATATCCTCGAGCGGATTCGCATCCAGCAGCACCAGATCGGCGAGCTTTCCTTTTTCGATCGAGCCCAACCGGTCTTGTGTGCCGAGAAACTTTGCCGGATTCGATGTGGCCGTCTGCAGCGCTTCCAGCGGCGTGAAACCTGCGGCTACGAATCGCTGCAACTCCTGGTGCAAGCTGAACCCGGGAAACACAGACACCCCGGGTGGGGTATCGGTCCCGGCAAGGAACGGTATGCCTGCCTTGTGCATGGCTTTCACCACCTCGAGCTCTTTCTCGACAAAGCGTCTTCGAGTGAGAAGGTCGTCGGTATTGTCATGCATGATCTCGTTCGTAAAGCGCTTCCATGTGACATCTTTCCAGTACGCCGGAACGTACTTAGCGAGTGGGTCGTGCGCAATGTCGTTCAGCTCCAGCAGATTTCCGCCGCGCTCCCACACTAGCGTGGGACATTGCCATGTCTGGTTTTTCGCGAGCAGCGCAAACAGCGCGTCTGCGCGTTTGGGGTCGTACGTCGAGAGAAACTTGCCTTCGCTCTTACCGCTCTTGAGGAACTCGTCTTCCAGCGGTGAACTGCCTTCAAAGATTCCGATCAGGTGCTCGAAACTTTTCTGACCGGCATTGGACATCTCCGACGCGCGCACCGAGTCCGGCACGTGGCCGACGAAGGTGATCCCCTGTTTTTTGGCTTCGTCCGCGATGGCAAAGACGGCATCGCGCGGAATCAGCGACTGCAGCTTGATGAAATCCGCGCCGCGCTGCTTCAGATCGTCGACCGCTCGCCGTCCGTCCTCCGGAGTTGTGATCGCAATCGAGCTGGAGAATCGCGGCTTCGGGCCGTCGAGCATCGGGCCGGACATTACAATGCGCGGTCCCAGCAATGTTCCCGCGGAAATCTCTTTACGCCACTGCTGCAGCACATCCAACTCGCCACCCATATCGCGCACGCCCGTAATCCCGTTGGCGATGAACAGCGGCAGCGTCACCTCCTTCCCACGCGGGAACCAATCCCCGAACACCATGTGAACGTGCATGTCCCAGAGCCCGGGAATCAGATACTTCCCTGTGCCGTTCACCTCGACTCCGCGCTCTTTGTGCTTGGGCAACGTGGAATCGCGAATATCGTCGATGATCCCCTTGCGCACGGTCACAGTGCGATGAAGCTGCGGCGGGCCTCCGGTCGTGTCGATGATGGTGACGTTGGCAATCGTCAGAGTGGAGTTTTGAAGAGATTGCGCGGAACATACTGCAATCAGCGCCAGAAATGCACAGCAGGGAAGAATGCGTCTCATGGAAGTGAAATCTTAGGGCCGACAAACACCTTCGTCAAAACTCAGCCTCTAGGCACAGCCTCCACTTGGCTGTCCAGTCGAGCGAAGATCGATGAAGTCGGAGTTCTGAGTGTAATGAGTGTAATGATTCCATAACAATGTCGGCTCCCGTGGCCCGAGTAGACTTTGGAGGCGCAAACAACCAAAGGGCTCGGAGGAAAGGAGCCGAACATGCTGATTATAGGTTGTGATTATCATCCGGGCTTCCAGCAAATTGCATTG
>JAICSO010000115.1 GCA_025936825.1 Terriglobales bacterium | reverse complement strand
GCACAGCAATTCACTTCTATTGCGCAGACGCAGAGTGCGTTCAGGCCTGGCATATCAAAAGCGTGGCATCCCCCCGGCGCCCTGCCGTCTACGCTAATTCGGCGAACCGAAGGGATTTCGCCCGGATGGCTTAATGAGCAATTGAGCACTGTTTGCGCTCGGCAAATGGGAGATCATTAATCACGGAGCTCTAGCTCCAATCGACAGCCAGCACTCAGGCAAACCTGCGGTGGCGTGACGCTCTCTTCCCAAATGCGAGGGGGCAGAGCCGCGATTTCACGTGCAGGCAAAATCGATTCGCAAAGAGTTCACCCGAAAAGGAGACGATTTTGACGGCTTCCCACACAATAGCCGAAGTGACACTTGCATCACACACTTGGGAGTCACTTACTCCATTACACACTTCGCACATCAATCAGAAACACCGCTCGAGACCTGTCCCTGTTGCGCAGGCACCGGCCAGATGTATACACGAAAATGCAGGAACTGCAACGGCCGCGGGCTGACTGTGAACGGTAAGCCGGAAACCGGCCGCAACGCAGGCCGATAAGTAAACGAAGACAGCATCTCTGACGCCGCTGATCGAATGCTTCGGTAACAAAGGAGGAAGCATCAGACCCTGTATTTTGAGCAGGTCACTGGCGACGCTTTCGCGCAATAGATCACCTTCGCTCAATAATTGGCTAATGCTGCTTCGCCCAACCAGGGCAGCCACGATCTCACCAACTCCGGACAGGGAGCGCACAACAACATTCTTCGCGTAAGGATCCCTTCTAATGGGCATGCATTTAGCAGCTGAGCTTCGCCAGAGATCGTGATCGGGGAACTATCCTGCATGCGAAGCAGTACCCCTGCCCAGAATTACTCCCCGATTGACTTGATCTCACCTTCGTTGTCATCCCTCCGTTGTCGAGGGCAACGATGCATTTTTTCGGCCATCAGCAGCGTATGCTCATTGCCACTCGCGGCGATGAGCAGTGGCACTTGACACAGAAAGAAGCGATCAGAGGCGGATTAACTTGAACGGGCAGATGATGGAAACTCATCGGTTTCTCCTCGCCGACGAGAATTGGCTTCCAATGTACTTACTGGATGCAAGCGAGGCCAGAATGAGCGTACTGCAGTATGAAATTAGCGGTTTCTTATCGCGTACTTTAAGACCTCTAGAGTGCTTTTGCCGTCGCAGGCAGTCAATTTCGGAGTGGCACAGCGGGCCAAAAATGTCTGGTTCAGACGGTCAACGGTGACCTCTAGCAAATGTCTCGCCTTTCCTCACGCGATTCGATTGAGCGCCGCGACCCCATGCGCCGGACGAATTTCCAGCATGCCCATCGCGGATATCCGGATTGTTCCACCAAGTGACTTATGAGACCCCTCAATTCCGCTCCAGAAGCCGTAAGATTTGCGCGGACCAGGTCCCGCGCAGCTTTGGACCAGCGATATTCCAGGCGAAGACTTGCGGTCTTGATGCCGTAAGGGCTCCCGACTGGCTGACCCTGCACCAGCTCAATACGCCTGTTCGCGCTTCAGCTGTGCGGTCAATCCGTCCTCAGACTCCAGGCTGCTTGTCTGCGGAGTCCTGTCTCCCTCTAACTGCCTCATTCGAACCTGGAGACTTGCGAATCTCGTGTGTAAGTGACTTCTCTTCCGCAGCAACCCTGTTCCCGATTCATTGAAAGGCATCTTTTCGTCAGTCCAGCAGTGCTGCCAAGGTGCTCCACAATCGGACGACATTAGTGTCCTCTGGTCCGGTTCAGCGGCCCTGCGCCGCATGGAAAATTCTGTACTTGACGCCGACGAACTGTAGGACTTAAGTTCTTCTTGCAATCCGAGTCCCTCAGCGGACATCAACTTCGCGATTTTTCCTGTCTTTGAACCCCCGGGCCCTCGGAACGATAGCCCCCTCGGAACCATAGAAAGGATGAGAGGTCAGTCCATGAACAAGAAGTTGGTATTCCCTCTGGCAGCATTCGCTGCTATTGCAATTTTGCTGGTCGCGCAATCAAGGATTGTCACGGTTGCAGCTCAGAAGCCAAGCTCATCGTTCGATCAGCAGGTTGAGCAGACCCGTACACAGATGTTCGAGCAGGGAAAGAAAATTTTCCGCTTCGATACTTTTGGCGATGAATCCTTCTGGGGCGGCACGCTCCATCTCCATGAGGCAATTGCCGGGGAAAAGAATGGCGGAGTGGGTCCGGGCGTGAGCCCAAAGGCCGCGCTCGCAGTTGGTCTTAAAGTTGACTCTGACGTTCTTCCACCCGACATGGTGGAGCAGATCAAACAAGGAAAGGTAAACCTCGATGATCCAGCCACGACACTTGCCCTTCTCAAGTTGAATGCTGTGGTGGGCGTAACCGGGCACTTCGATTCGCAAGGTCACCTCAACTCCATGGGTATTCAGTGCGCATTCTGCCACTCGACGGTTGATGACTCGTTTGCCCCGGGAATTGGTCGCCGGCTCGACGGATGGCCGAACCGCGATTTGAACGTGGGAGCCATCGTCGCAATGGCGCCGAATCTTCAGCCATTGGCTACCCTGTTAGGAGTTGACGTTGCCACCGTCAAGAAAGCCCTGAATAGCTGGGGCCCTGGAAAATACGATGCCGAGTTGAACGTTGATGGCAAAGCGATGCGGCCCGATGGAAAATCTGCGGCAGCACTCATTCCGCCGGCGTTTGGCTTATTAGGAGTAGGCAATCACACCTGGTCTGGCTCGCGGCCTAGTATTCCATATTGGAACGCCTATGTCGCCGTAACGCAGATGCACGGCAGCGGCACTTTCATTGATAAACGCCTGGATATCGCCGCCAATCCTATCGCAATGAAAACGAAGCTCGGGGAGACGCGTGGTACTCCAGATAACGTCACCTCGAAACTTGCCGCGCTGCAGTATTACCAATTGTCACTGCCTGCGCCTACGCCACCAGCCGGCAGCTTCGACCAGGAATCTGCAACGCGTGGCGAGCAGCTATTTAAGAGCAAAGCGAAATGCGCAACCTGTCATGTGCCTCCGTTGTTCACCGAACCTGGATGGAACATGCATACTCCTGCGGAAATGAGAATTGATGATTTCCAGGCAAAGCGGAGTCCTGGCGAACAAAGTTATCGCACAGCGCCGCTGCGAGCTTTATTCACGCACAGCAAGGGCGGTTTCTACCACGATGGCAGGTTCCAGACTCTGGCGGACGTCGTTAACAGTTACAACACTCGTTTCCACTTGGGATTAACAGAGCAGGAGGCGCGCGATCTGGTCGAATATTTGAAGTCTCTGTGACGTCTTGATAGAGGCACACGGGAGGGCTTATCGGTTGCGCGTGACAATCTGAAAGCCCTCCTTACTGGCTCCAAATCGCAGTGAAATCAATTCCAGGGATCCATGCCAATCCTTTTGGCTTCTCAGTTAAGGGCCACACCGTCGGTTTGCCCAGCCATCCAGCCCGTGGCCGATCCCGAGCGCAAAGCCGTTGTCCACGGTTGGGTGGCAAAAGGCGCATTGAAAACCAACGGATTGAAGACCGCCGTCGGACTTGAAGAACCCGGTTAGACCCACAACCGCGTTCAACCTCAGTAGCGCCAAGGTCACTGCGGGATCGTTCAAATTCACTTGGCCGGCCCTTATCTGCTGCACCAGCCTTGGCGGAAGCGCGTCCTGGTCAACTTTTAACACGGCGGCAAGTGCCGCGGCTGGGGACATCCCCGAGCCTACGCCTCCTAATTTCGCCTCTTCTATCGCTTGAAGAGCCCGAGCATGCCACCCCAGTAATCTCGTCTCCGAAGCTATCTACCGCTCGATCTTCACGGGATCCTCCGACCATGAGGCAAATGAGCATATTCGCCGGCAGGCCGGAATTACATCGCCTCAGCGGCCGCCACTTCGTCGCCAGCCGGAATGTGATTAACCCCGCTGATTTACCGCGGGGGCTGTACCACGCTCCTGTCGGCCCAGGCATCACAGGATTATATCGAGACACGACGTGTCTGCCGCCCAAAGGAATGCCAAGATCCCTCGCAGTGTTGCCCGTGCCATCGTCATCAAGCACGAAGACATTTTTTTCCTCGCAGAGCGCGATGGCGGGATTCCGAGCGGGAACCAGGACGGCTTCGGCCTGTACTTCCACGATTGTCGCTACCTGGGCGGCTATGTGATCCGGATCGCCGGAACCGAGCCGACCGTGCTGGTTTCCACGGCCGAACGCGGCTCGATTGCGCAGTTCGAACTCACGAATGAGAAGCTGAACACGCCGGATGGAGATTCAGTTCCGGAGCAGACATTCGGCATAAGCCTGCAGCGTGTCATCGACAGTGTTGAAATTGCGGTGCACGATATCTTCACGATTGAGAATTATG
>JAICSO010000075.1 GCA_025936825.1 Terriglobales bacterium | reverse complement strand
TGAAGAGAACTCGAGACACTTGAGAATACGTTGTTGGAATTCGAGCCAATGAGCCGAATCGTCCCCACCACCAGCACCAGAATGACCGCCAGCATCACGGCATACTCGCCAATGTCTTGAGCTTCTTCTTCTCTCCAGAGCTTCTTCAAAATATCCATGAGCACACCCTCATTTTAGTTTTTGATGTCGTGCAAGCCCGACAAAGTCTCCTTGGCTCCAGCATGAGAGAGGGACAGTAACGGAACGGCGGCGGAGGGGACAAGACTCAAAGGGTCACAAACCCAGACCCAGTACCATCTTCGTGAAAATGGCGTGGGTTCTGTGCAATGAAGATCGTCCCGACATGTGCGAACGCGGGCCAACTTAGCAATAACTTTGCATTAGCCAAAGCGGCGTTCGCGGGAGGCGACATTCATGAAGGGATTGCGCGAAGGGTGCTTGCTTTGCGTACGAGAAGAACCAATTATGGGGAAGGGCAGTTCTTTGCAGGACCGGAGCACGGTGACGAGGCGCACGTCCAGTCCATTTGTTGAGGCATTGTCTGTGCAAAACTAGTGGGACAATGCGGTGAAGTGGGTTGGTGACAACCTCATCGAGAGCGCGATCACTCGATCAAGTGCGGACGAACTCCAACTCAAAGCAGGTGACAAAGTCACAGCGGTCGTCAAGGCGACCGATGTGATGATTCAGAAGGAATGAACTCTTTTTAGGAGGAATTGAAGAACGACTATGCGTACCCATCTTTGATTCTCTTAAGCCTGAGCTTCTGAAAGTAGCAGTCTTCATGAACCGCTTTACCATCGGAATCTGTTTTGGCGATTTCGAGCGATACGGGTTTGTGACAAATGGGACATGGCAGGCTTGGAGCCTTCTTCTTAAAGATGCGAGAAAAACGAGACAGGACGGACATTGTCATAGATGAAGGCCTAATCATTTCCCTCGAACGCCAGACGCTAATGCTCTTGAAGCGAGTTCGTCGGAGTCCGGCCTCCATCAATTGAATGAGCAATTCCTGCGCCAGTATTGGGTGAACTGTATTGCTTTGATCCTAAACCGTTTGTGCGAAAGAAACTCCGCCGACCGTGGGGCTGAGATAGTAAAGCTTTTCGCAGTCTTCCCATTTTCCTCTTCAAATCAGGCCCTCAGGAAATTCTTCCTACTTCAGGCATGCAGGGTATCGACATCTGGCATGGGGAGCGCACAATGTGCCTAACGAAAGGCGACGGCGATGCGAACCACAGTGCTGATAGCGGATGACAATGCCTTTGTGCATGCTACGCTGTATGAGTTCTTCGAACGTGAGGCGGATTTTCAGGTCTGTGCGATGGCTGAGAACGGACGGCAAGCAGTTGAAACTGCTTCTCGGCTGCATCCTGATTTAATTGTGCTGGACCGTAGCATGCCAGTGATGAGTGGTCCTGATGCGGCTCGTGCTTTGAGAGAGGTAGTGCCGGAAGCCGTACTGATCATGGATTGCGCCACACCAGAGGAATGCTCCGAGGTAGCACTAAAGTCTCTCGGCATTTCTGCAATCGTGTCGAAATCTGAAAGCGCATCAGTGTTGATCGATACATGTAGATCACTACTTTATGGCAAAGCCGCATGATTCTCGGCGCCACCGCCGAGAGAGAACATTATGCGATATTATCCGTCCGAACAATTGCGATTTGAACTGCAACAATTGCTTCGTAAACAACGCGAACTCTTGGACTCAAGAATGTTCGGTACTGCAAGTGACGATGACTTGCTCGAATACGAGGTGAGGCAAGACATCATCCACGAGCTATGCAATGTTCTCGCAAACTCGCCAGCAGCATAGCGATCAATCGCTCAGTATCCGATACTGCCGACAACCACAGTTTCCAGCTCTCGTGAATGGCCGAGTCGGGCGACGCCGACGTCATTGCTAGTGCCTGCAGCTAATGTCGCGGTTTGAGTAGAACTGGTCGACACACATTGGGGAATCGTGGAGGCTTAACTAGCGCCAATCCAAATCGGAAGCGTGCGGCTGATCCTTCAATTCACCGTCCCAGTGCGTGCCATTTTCTCCGCGGTACGGCTTGAGCCGCTCGATGATCTCAAATACCTCTTCCTCACTCCGCATTGCGCGTGAACGCTTTGTCACAAATTTCCTAAAATTCATGGTCGCGTGACATAACTCACGTCTCCAGTCAGGATGGGCACGGGAAGCCCATTTTTGCAGAGGGTACTCCGGCACGCGCATTCGAACTCGTCAGTACACGGCTACGCCGACAGGCATCGTCAGAGCCGAAACGGTACGCGCCTAACAAGAGCAACGCCCCGACTGAGGGAGCCGGCGCAAGCGCTTAGGGTGGATCACAGTAGCTGGTGCAGCCGCTTCAGGGATGGCAGGCACGGGAGAAGCATTCGGTGCGGCATCAGGTTGCTACGATAGAGTCTCGCAAAAAGGATGGTCGGGGAGCTGGAGGCACCCCGACCATTTCCTCGACTCTCGCGAAGTCGAGGCTGTAATCGTAGACGATCCTAAGAGGACATGAGAATGTCACATCTGTAACCGTCTTTCAATACTCCAAACACCCGAAGCCGACAACGCGCCTGGCCGCCGCTTTGCTAAACGAACAGCCCCGTCCCCCTGCTACAGCGCTCGCAAATAAGCCAGTCTCCGCGTAGAGCGTAAATTCTCAGGAGCCTGTGATCGCAATCACAGATTCTTCTCCAGGACCATGTAATCCTCTCTGAAAAAAGGGGGGAACATGGCGAGCCTATTACAAGTCAATGCGATCAGGAAGTTGGCCATCGCGGGCGAACAGGCAGGGTTCAGTCTCGACCAGATGATCCAACTACTCAATTCAGGCATGAGCGTTGTGACCCTTTTAGACTTGATCGCTTGGCGCCTTGGTCCTTCGCACAGCTCTTTCGAGAGTGTTCCTATCGGGTTGGCGGCGCAGTCCGCCACTCTAGGGGGGTCGCGCAATAATTACAGTTGATCGCTACCTTCACTTTGACAATATAGATGTCGAGCAGCCCGAGATCTCCTCTCAATGCAGCCACTGCGGGCAGATGTTCAAAGCCGAACCACGGCCGGGTGCCTCCAGTGCTTTCCTGCAGCCCTCAAAATATTGTTGTTCGATCTATGAGCGTGCTGTATCGCTAGAAACGGCGAATTCGGGAGTGATTTTCGCCGCTCACGTCGGCAACTACCACATGGAAGCAATGTGGCTCTGCACAGCGGTGGAGAGTTTCTTGAAAGAGGAACCTGCTTCAGCGGACAACCCTTGCAGGACTGTAGATCAAATTGGTCGTGGCTCTTGATTGGTACGAAGCGAGAGGAGAATGCGAATGGCATTGCTGCTTCAGGAGCCAGAAGACTGTAGGCACGTACCAACTCGCGTCCACAGACCGGCCGGAGAATTGCAGCTCAATCCTGAAATGTTCGGGTCGGACCTAACTGATCCCGACGAACTGACCCTGTGATGCCGTCGAAGACCTCGCCCCCGCCCACTCATCGTACGACACCAAACGCTGCCGTGAGGAACCGAGACCGTCAATACCCAGTTCGACCACATCCCCAGACTTCAGATATCGCGGTGGCCTAAATCCAAGACCCACCCCTGGCGGTGTGCCCGTAGAAATAACGTCTCCCGGAAGCAGTGTCATGAAATGACTGACGTAGCTCACGAGATCGGGAATCGGGAAGATCAAGTCAGAAGTACTTGCCTCCTGCCGAGTTTCTCCATTTACCTTGAGCCACAAATGGAGCGCGTGGGCATCCTAGATCTCGTCCCTGGTCACGAGGTAAGGGCCGAGAGGCGCGAATGTGTCCGCGCTCTTTCCCTTGACCCATTGTCCGCCGCGTTCCAATTGGAATTCACGTTCGCTGTAATCGTTGTGTAGACAGTAACCGAACACATGGTTCATCGCATGTTCAACCTGCACATACGAGGCAGGCTCGCCCACGACGACTGCTAGTTCCACTTCCCAGTCCGTCTTTTGTGAACCTTTGGGAATAACAACGTCATCGTTCGGTCCGCAGAGAGCCGAGGGAGCTTTGAGAAAGATCACCGGCTCCTTCGGACGCTCCATCCCAGATTCTGCGGCGTGCCGGGAGTAGTTCCGGCCGATGCAAATGATCTTAGATGGCCGCGGAACGCAGGGCCGTAGCGGAAGGTTGGCGGAACATCTGCACAACAGCCAAGATTCTGCCCGAGCCACTTCTCCAGACGCGCTGCTCCATGGTTTCCCAAGAAGGCCTCGTCGTAGTCTCTAGTGAAGCCGGACACATCGAGGTGGCGCCCGTCCGGCAAGATCACACCTACCGCTTGACATTCAAGGCAAATTCACTACCATGTGGTTGTGGATCGCCTGGGTACAACATTTGCGGCTTTGTCGGATCCAACCCGGCGGGCGATGATCGAGCGGCTCTCCCGTGGGCCTGCCTCTGTGCACGGGTTGACAGAACCGTTTGCACTCTCGCAGCAGATGATTTCAAAACACATTGCCTACCTGGTCCGGGCGCGGATTGTGATCAAGACGAAGCGTGGACGAGAGAGTATCTGCACGCTTAGGCCAGAGGCTATTAAGACAGTCAGCGAGTGGGCGATCAGCTATCGCCAATTCTGGGAAGAGAGTTTCGACAAGCTGGATGCGGTTGTGAAGCAAATGAAAAAAGCGGAGATCGGAGATGACAAAAAACACGGTGAGTGAGGCGGAGCGGATGGTTGTCACAAGAGTTTTTGATGCTCCACGCGAATTGGTTTGGAAGGCGTGGACAGACCCGAAGTACGTGATGCAGTGGTGGGGGCCGAAGGGCTTTACTGCGCCCGTTTGCAAGATGGATTTTCGCGTTGCAGGGAAATTCCTCTGCTGCATGAGATCTCCGGATGGGCAGGAGTTCTGGAATGCGATTGAGTACCACGAGATTGTTCCGCACGAGAAGATCGTTTCCTTGATGTACTTTTCGGACTCAAAGGGGAACAAGATTGACCCTGCGCAGATGGGAATAGAACATGAGGCCGTAGAGGGTGCGTACGACGTGACCACCTTTGAGGATCTAGGAAACGGCCGGACGAAACTCACCTTCATTGGAAATGAACCCATGGAGAGCGCTAAGAATAGCGGTCAATTAGAGGGCTGGAACCAGATACTCGATAACCTTGCTGCAGTTGTTGCCGGGCTGACGCAGGCGAAATAAGAAGCTGAAGTTTTGATGATCGTCATGTGCGAGCTACTGAACGTAAAGCAAAGGCTGGCTATCTCGGAACCCCGGCCAAGGGCGGCGGTGCAGGCTCAGTTGAAACCTGCTCTGATAACAGAACGATTGCTGATGCTCGGCAGGGAGGCTAAGAAAGTGTCCTTCGTTCGCGATCTGAGAGTGGCTTTTTACTCGTTAATTCGGACTCCAGGGCTGGCGTTCGCCGTGGTTCTCACGCTGGCGCTCGGCATCGGAGCGAACGCTGCCATTTTCACACTGGTGCGCGGCGTTCTGCTCAAGCCTCTTGTCAATCGCGGCGAGGACCGGCTGATCTACATCCGGCAGAGCGCTCCCGGCATTGGTGACGAAAACGCTGCGTTTTCCGTGCCCGAGCTACAGGATTTGCGGGCGAGCGTGAAGACCGTGAGCGAGTTTGGCGACTTCTCGACCATGAACTTCACCATGATCGGCCTGGGTGAGCCGCGTACGATTCGAGGAGGTGTCGTCGGAGGCAACTATTTCGCGGTGATGGGCCTTCATCCGGTGCTCGGGCCGCCTCATCGGACCTGAAGACGACGGGCCCAAAGCTGCCGGCGTTGCCGTTCTCACGTACCGCTTCTGGGCGACCACTCTTCACAAAGACCCTTCGGTGCTCGGAAAAACCCTTCGCCTCGGTAGCATCGGAGATCGTTCTGCAACAGTGATTGGCGTCCTGGAGCCTTGCGTTCCGTGCCCGCAAGATACCGAAATCATCGCGAACGTGGTTACCAGCCCGCATCACCTCTCGGCGACCATGGTCACCGGGCGGATCCATCGCATGACCGAGCTTTTCGGACGCGTTGCTCCCGGCATGACGGTCGATCAGGCTCGCGCCGAATTGAGTTCCGCCTATTCTGCCATGACGAAGCAATACCCCGAAGCTTATCCGAAGAATGCGCACTTTGAGATCAGTGTGAAGTGGCTTCGCGATGAAATCACGTCAGGCGCCCGAACCGTGTTGCTGGTGCTGCTGGCCGCGGCAGGGCTGGTGTTCATCATCGCGTGTTGTAATGTCGCCAACCTGATTCTGGCGCGGACGGTTCGCCGTGAAGGTGAGCTAGTGGTACGCCTGGCGCTCGGCGCAGGAAGAGGTGCGCTGCGCCGCATGCTGCTAGCCTTCTGATGTGCGGCGCCGGGGCTGCGGTCGGTGTGATAAGCGCGAAGTCGATGGTGGCCATTCTGGCCCGGTACGCCTCGCGTTTCTCAGTTCGCGCGCTCGATTTGAGCGTTTGATGCCAGCCTGCTCTGGGTGGGTGCAGGGCTGGCGATCATCGCCGCAGTGATTTTGGCCTATGTCCCGCATCTGCCAAAAGTGAGCACATCGAGTGGATTGAGTCTGGCGAGCGGCAGTGCGCGGGTCACCGGCAGCACGACTCGTCGCCAGCGGGTCTTTGAAGTGACGCAAATCGCTGCGTCGTTCGTGCTGCTGGCGGGCGCAAGTGCCTTAATCAGCACGCTGATCTCACTGCAAAAAAGGCAAACGGGTTTGGACACGCAGCACGTTCTCGCCGTCGACGTTCCCGCGATGTCTTATGGTAAGACGCCTCAGCAGCTAGTTGACTTTTACAAGGAATCGATACGCCGCATCAATGCACTGCCGGGCGTGAGCGAAACCGCGTTCGGCGATGTGGTTCCGTGGCGCGATGGCGGCGGCCCCGTCGCAACCGGTCTACAGTTCTCCGCCGACGGACAAGTCCATGCCGCCGGTGTAGAAGACCCTCGGGCACTGCCGCGTAGCATCTCTCCTGGATTTTTTGCTGCGCTGGGCGTACCCATTATTGCCGGCCGCGATTTCAACGCGCTCGATGGCCAGGAGAATAGCGAGCCCGTGGTTATCGTCAGTCAGACTCTTGCCCAGCGCATGTTTCCCGATCAGGATGCCCTGAATCGGCATGTCTATTGGACCGACCCGTATTGCAATTCGCTACCGGTTCCGATCAGGAATTGGCGCGCATTACGGCGCCGCACCGCATCATCGGCGTCACCGCGGATGTTGACGATGAACACGTCGTTCCCGAGCCCGTCGTTACCATCTACAACCCTTTTAACGAGGGCGGGATCTTTGGGGGGCGTCTTTTCATTCACACTGCGGCAAATCCCTATGCGCTGGTCCCATCGGTCACACGGATTATTCGCGACATTTCCGCTGACCAGCCCGTTGAGCATGCTGCCACTCTCGCAGATGTTCGTGCTGAAGTGCTCACGCCAGACCGGCTGAACTCGCTCGTATTTGGCGTGTTCGCCGCCGTCGCGTTGGCGATCGCAGTGGTTGGCGTTGCCGGCGTGCTGGCGTTTTCAGTGAGCGCTCGGACACGGGAATTCGGCATTCGGCTGGCGTTGGGATCGGAGCCACGACAACTCCTCAAAGGTGTTATCGCAGAGGGGGCAGCCATGGCAGCGGCGGGTGTCTTTGCAGGCGCGGCATTCGGGTTCGCGCTGGCGCGTGTGGCGGGAAGATATTTTCTGGACGTGAAGATGCCAGGCGCATTACCTGTAGCCGTCTCTGCATTCGTGCTGATGACCGTTGCGGTGATCGCGTCGGTGGTGCCCGCGGCACGCGCGGCACGCGTCGATGTGATGCACGCGCTGCGCTCCGAGTGACCGTCGGACGCGTCGGGTCAGGGGTAACCGGCAACTCCAAACATGAGATCAATCTCCCAGCGATAGTCCTCATTGCCTCGGTTCCATTTTCGTGTCTGGCTTATAGCTGAGCTCGTTCCCTACCTTCTCATCACTTGGCCGGATGGTCGCCTTTCCGGGCAAGCGACCTTGGTTCGGCTGTTGCCTTCAGGCCTTAGCACTCATCGAGTGCAATTGGAAGCGTAATTCGGCGGGTTAGTGATAGACGGGCATCGGTTAACCTCCGGATTTGCAGGTGCCTTGCTGACTTCACAGGACTAATGTTCTTCGAGCTCGTTTTGTCGCCAGTCTCCGGATTGCCGACCATTCGCTCCGCAGCACAATCGGCATCCCCACTGCCACTTAGCAGTCTTGTCCATGTAGCTTTGGGTGCTTTTGGGCTGAGCCACACCCCTTGACCTTCTACCTATCGAGGTGCATACTTACGGGTAGAAGGTTGAGGCATGCATGCCGCCATCACGATTCCCCATCCCGCAAGGCACATTGGATATGTTGATTCTCCAGATCGTATCGCTGGAGCCTGTGCATGGGTATGGCATCGCGCTAAGGTTGGAGCAAATCTCGCGAT
>JAICSO010000116.1 GCA_025936825.1 Terriglobales bacterium | reverse complement strand
TGTAGCAGAAAGTCCCCCATGGATCCCGAGTAGTATCTTCACGCCACCTGGTTACCGCCAGGTCCTTCCAGCGGCTGTACCCTCCACCTGCGTTGGTGACCATGACATGGTACCTGCCGTTCGACAACAACTGGACTTCAGGAATGGGAGTGTTGGCGGTGTGAAAGACTCGCAGTGGGGCCTCGGACTCGTCCGTGATCTTTCCCGTTTCCGGAAGTGCGTCCGGAGCTGAATAGATCGCCGTATCTTTCGGAACCTTTTCTTGGAGAAGCAGCGTGGTGGCCTGAAAGATTGGAACAGCTTCGAATCGGCGCTGCATCGGCCGGTCCAACAGAGCGTGGGAAAGGCCTAACAAGCTCATGCCTTGATGATGTGCCATATACGCACGGACGATCGCCTTCGTCTGGCCCCGAGGCACTCGCGACGGAGTATAGTCAATCGCTTCATAGAAGCCGTGTTTTCCTTCTGCTCCCGCAGCCTGAAGTTTTTGCAGGTTCGCGCAGGCTCGAGCGGGTGCCACGATCAGGGCCAAACTCGAAGCATAAGGTGCGATCACCAGGTCCTGAGCCAGTCCTCGCTTCAGGCCAAGACCAGGCGACCCAAAAGCGCGGTATTGATAATTCATGTGCGCATCGGTTGCGTTATATCCCGACTCGGAGATGCCCCAGGGCACGTTTCGTCTCATGCCGTACTCGATCTGCCGCTCTACCGCCGCCTTGCAACTTTCATCGAGAAGAGTGTTCTCGTACGTGGGCATAACCAGGAGAGGCATGAGGTACTCAAACATCGAGCCGTCCCATGAAAGGAGAGTTGGTCCCGATGGGGAGTTGGTAAGCTGGCGGCCCAGAGAGAACCAGTTTTCTTGCGGAACCAGGCCCTGCGCGATAGCGACAAAACTGGCCAATCTTGCTTCCGATGCCAGCAGATCGTAGTAGCTCGAATCCCGGCGTTGTGCGCTGACGTTGAATCCAATTGTCATTAAATGACGCGCCTCATCGTAGAGAAAGTCGTACTCAACGCGGGCAAACTCCCTGCACTGTGAGGCGAGCGCCTCAATCTCTCGAAGACGATTCTCAGCGCGACGACTCGCTTCGCTGATGAGCGGTTTCACTTCGTCCAACCACTTGCGGAAGGCCGCGTTGCTCGAGTGTTCAATGACTGAGAGAAACTCCGAATTCCATGTTGCCAGCTCACGCAGAGTTGGGATCTTGTTCAGCGGAGATCCGTTTAACTCATCCGGCGGGTGCGTGACAAGGAGCCAGGGCGCGAGAAAGGTCAGGTCTTCAAGTGCAACCTGGCACTGGCGGACCAGAGCCTCTGACCACCACCTGGCATTGCTTTCCGGCAAGTCCTTAAAACTGTCCCTGATCCCCGCACTTGTTGAGACAAGCTGCTCAAGACACGTACGGACAGCCGATAAGGTAGTCGGCGGAAAAGCGCAGAAACCGTCCAACTCCTTCATTAGCTCAATGGCGTGAAGAAAAGCGGCGTTTGTCAGGTTGGGATTTTGAGAGCCGGCATCATTCACCACGTGCCGGAAAACCTCCGAAGTATCCAGAAGACCGTCAAACAAACGAGGAGCAAGTATCTTCTTGTCCCCGAGCCCGGCCAGGCCTGGCTCCAAAGTCAGCATGTGGGCTACTAGATTCCCGCTGTCCACGGTCGATACATAGAGAGGTGGGAGAGGTTTTAATGTTTGCGTCTCGTACCAGTTATAAAAGTGCCCTTGATGCCGCTCCAACGACTTCATGGTTTGGAATGCCTGTCCGGTACGCTGGAGCAACTGTGCCGCTGTAAGATAGCCAAAATCGTAAGCCGAAAGATTCGCGAGCAGCGCCAAGCCCATGTTGGTTGGCGAGGTGCGGTGAGCGATGGAGGAGACCGGGTTCTCCTGGTAATTGTCTGGAGGAAGCCAGTGATCTTCCGCGCTGACAAAGTTCTCAAAAAACGACCACGTCTTGCGTGCGAGTTTCCGGAGGAAGACGGTCTGCTCAACTGATAGTCTTACCGCGTCACGCTTGCGCGGCCGGCTGATCCACCACGAGACGGCCGGCGATACAAACCAGATCAGCAAGATTGGCGCAGCTATACCCAGGCTCAGCGGCCTCCTCATGCTCAGTACGATTGCAGTGGCCAGAGCGCAGGCAGGTGCGGCCCACATGCGACGGAAAGATTCCGCAAGACCGGATTGACCCTTGTGCTTGTGCTCGCTAGACGCGTTCCACTCCAAGAGCCTTCGATGCGAGAAAAGCATGCGCCATGTTGCGCGAAGAATCGCGTCAAGACTGAAGTAGGCTTCATAGGGTATGCAAGCAAAGGCAAGCAAGCCTTGGGCGGAGTGTCGTCCAAAGGAGCGCAGAACTTCGGCCAGCTGCTGTCTGAGGGCAACATCTTCCGGCTTCTGGAACAGGTCGAGGACAGAGCTGCACCAGATGGGAACGAAGGCCATCGCAAGGATCACCAGAGTCCAGCCCCAGGCCGGCGACAATCGCAGCCAACTGAACAGCAACAGCAGAACCACCGACGCCGGTACCAGGCTGCGCCGGAGATTGTCCACGATTTTCCATCGCGAAAGGACAGAGAGCGGATTTTTCAGGGCCCGACGCTCAGGACCGGGCACGCGAGGCAGTATCCAGCGGGCGATCTGCCAGTCACCGCGAATCCAGCGGTGACGCCGGGCCACATCGGCTGCATAGGTCGCCGGATAGTCTTCGTAGAGTTGCACATCGCTCAGCAGACCGGAACGTGCATAACAGCCTTCTATAAGGTCGTGGCTTAGAATGCGGTTCTCAGGAAAACGCCCACCGAGTGCCCGCTCAAAAGCATCCACGTCATAGATCCCTTTGCCGATGAAAGAGCCTTCGCCGAAAATGTCCTGGTAAACGTCCGACACAGCACGCGTGTAAGGATCAATGCCCGGTTCGCCACCCCAGAGACGCGCATAACGCGAGCGATTTGTGCCCTCCAGACTCGCGGCCACACGAGGCTGCAGGATGCCGTAGCCCGCGGTAACGCGCTGCTTTGTCTTTTCGTAGACGGGCTGGTTGAGAGGGTGAGCCATTGCTCCCACAAACTCAACAACTGAGTCCCGAGGTAGCTGCGTGTCAGTATCAAGAGTAATCACATAGCGAATGCTCCGCAGGACCGCAGTTCTTCCCACGATTCGTGAAAAGTGATCCCCGGGCCGGCCGCGCAGGAATGAGTTCAATGCCTCGAGTTTGCCTCGTTTGCGCTCGTAGCCCATCCAGATTTTTTCGCCCGGGTTCCAGCGACGGGGCCGATGAAAAAGAAAGAAAGTATCGGTTTCCGGGCTGCTGTACTTCTTGTTCAAATTTGCGATTCCCGCTTGAGCAATATCCAGGAGCGTGTCATCTTCCGACGTGCTTTCGTGATCCGCATCACGAAAATCAGTTAGCAGACAAAAGTGCACATAGTCATTGTGATTGGCGAGAAATCGCACCTCCAGGGCTTCCACCAGGTCTCCAGCGCTTTCTGCAGTGGTGAGCAGGGTTGGAACCACGACAATGGTGCGCAGATCAGCGGGGATTCCCTTAGAAAAATCCATTCGCGGCAGCAAATCTGGAATTGCCAGCTTGGTCATCAGCCAATTGACCACGGTGACTACAAACTGGCTGGCAGCGATGAACGTAAAAATGCCGAAAACAGCGAGGGTTGAGCCGCGGGTGCCATTGGCATGCGCTTTTACGATCAGGATTCTAGTGAAGAGGGCGGTAGCTACGGCGATCACGCCTAAATACACCAGCAACGAACGGTACCGGCTGATAGTCCCCAAAGATCGGGTGATGGACCAACGCATCGCCAGCGAGCGCTCGAGCGCCTCGCGTCCTTCCCCAACTAAATAGAAGCCAACGTGTCCGATCCTGCTTTTTTTCTCGTTCCAACTCTCACGGGCCAACTGGACTGCTTTGCCGGATACCTCGCCCTCGGATGACTTGCTTTTTCTTGCGATCTTTTCGACGACGTGCCGGTAGCGGTCGCGCGTGGCAAAACTCATTTTGCCGTACACACCTTGGGGATCTCCGCGCAGCGTGCGCTCGACGATGCTCATCGTTTCCACAAACTCGCGCCAGTCCGTTGCGTCCAGGAACCTGAGACTCGCGATGCTGTTGCTGAT
>JAICSO010000052.1 GCA_025936825.1 Terriglobales bacterium | reverse complement strand
TCCGACAAACGCGCCTTGTGCTTCGCCGCAGTTGCCAGGCCTCCACCAGATGCAATACATCGGGGACACACCAATTTTGCGCCGGAGTGCTTTGGGCAGGACGGCATCAGGAATTTGACAGCCAAGGTTAGCTGATCCGAGATTTCTCGAAGAAACTTCGTATGTACGCTGGAGAAGCTGGTCCTTTTCGAACTGAGCACGATGAAGACCCCAACGCTCTCGCCTCGCGAAGTGAGCGGAACCGCGCAATAGGATCGTATCCTCTCTTCTACATTGGGCTGTTCGAACTGAAACTCAACCTCCCTTTGCAGATCCCGCCTCACGAGTGACTTCTGATGGTGAAAGACCCACCCATGGTGGCTTGATTTGCAGTCTAGTATTAGACCCACCTGATAAAAGCTGTCCGCACCTTGCCCATCGGCAGCGGCCAACCGGAGTGCTCCGTGCTCAGGTGTATACAGGCTAAGAGCCAAGCGGTCGTAGGGAATGACCTTTTTCATCGCCACGCATGTCCCCCGGAAGATTTCGCTGAGGCCAGGCTCGGTGATTGCTGCTTGGTTAATTTCCAGTATCGTCGAATACCGTGCTGTCGTTCCCAATCGCGTCGTCATCCGTCTTGTCAGGAAAAAGCTAAAGACATTTTTCCAGAGCTGGAACCGGAAATGCGAAAGATTCCGAATTCGCGCCGTCTCGACGAGCACATTTCACGAGCGCTGAACAAGATCAGGAAACCAAGCACTGCGGAAGAAATCACCGAGTTGCTAAATCGCGATCTGGAGCCCGAAGACCGGCCTTTCCAGACAAAAGAAGTCGCAGAGCGGTTGCGGAACATCGGAGACATAGCGTTGACACTGTATTGGTCAAGGACTCGTCCCCGCAGGTAGCCCCTTCGGGTCTGCAAGGCAGAACCCCATGGCCAATATCAGCGTTTAGCGGGTAACCGCAAATGCTTCCCACCATTACAAAGCTTACGCCTGGCTTGTCCTCAGGTTAGCCGCTCACTACTCTTTGAACTTCAGCGAGTGAAGTTCGAGCGCACGCTGCAAATCCCGATCAGCGGGTCGAATGAGTTCGAGTTCCCGCACTTTGATTTGAAAGGGCTCGAACAGAGCCCAGTTCTCAATGTCGTGCCCGTACTTTGAGCGGTAGTAGATTCCCGCAAAGCCGCCATTAAAAATAATTCGCGATACGAACTGCGTCAGGATCCTTGGAGCCGTTTGTTGCAGGACCGACGCGTCGAACTCCTCGACTCCAAACTTCTTCAAATGGATTGCCAATAACTTCGCAAGCGGCTGATCCATTCGCTGCTGCAAACATCGGCGTACTCTTGGTCGGTCGTGGCGAGTCCCATGATCCGCTTCTCGATCCATTCCACAGGCACTTGCCCAAGCGGACAGTAGTCATCCGCTCCCTCGATCTGAGCCAACTCTGTCAGCAGTGTGGGATCGATGCGGAATCGAGCCAGGGTTTCGACGAAGCACCCGAGTCGTTGCGAGGACGCGTAGAGAACACGGTAGGTCGCATCAGGGTCGTCAAAGCGGTTGCCAAAGGTTCCGTCAGGCCCCGCTGAGGCCCAGTCGGGGGGAAGCCACGGGTCAGGTTTCCTTCCTAGCCTGTAAATCACGCCGGGAGCTTTCACGAATTGTTATCCTCCGGCTAAGAAGGCGCGCGCGGCGCCAAGTATCTCCGGACCTACGGTCTCCACATCCCCTTCTCGCAAAAGCCGGGCGGGCACGCGATCCCCTAGCTCTGGATTCAGACCCGTAAACCAGGCCTGAACCACCCGTGGCCCCTCATGATCGCTAATCACTTTCGCCAGCCGATAAGCGAGCCGCAATCTTTCATCGACTCCCTTGTACGGCTCTGAGCCGGCTATCCAGCGCTCAATCGCTCTCGTGTCTTTGACCGAAGCGATGTAGGCCGTCAATTTCTTCCCCAGAATTGTGGTCAACTCCGTGATGAGTTTGGAAAAATCCAGAGTTGTTGCTTCGCGATAGGCCAACAAATCCGGTCTTGCCGGGGTCGATACTGCCATGTCTTGGACCTCCAAACCCAATGACAGCGTATCACAATGACGTTAGAATGGCAAGCGAATCACAGGTAAATACCATAGCCGCCGGATCGCCGTAAACCATTGAAAACAAGTACATAGACCGCGATGTCCCATCATTAAGTATGTGTGCATGCCCATTCCCAAACGATAAATGCTCGTCGGCCTTCTGCACGGTCTCCGTGTGTCAGAAACACTGGCTATTCGTGGGCGCGACATCTGCGACGGCAGGGTGTCAGTCAAGCGGATGAAGAAGAGCCGCCCGACTCTTCACGCTCTACGCATTGACAACGATCCGCTCTTCGACGAGTCTCCACTCCTGGAGCTCGCCAAGGCTACCCCCGAGGCCGAATTGTTCCCGTGGTCACGCCAGTACATGGACATTGTCATCAAACGCTATGCGGCCCTCGCAGGCATTCATCCAGCAAAACGGCACTACCACGTTCTCAAGCACAGCATTTGTGTACTGCTGTGGCAGGAAACGCACGACCTCAACGCGATCCAGGACCACGTCGGCCACCGCAGTTCCTCGAGCACGCTCATTTATTTGAGGGCAGACGCTGCCCAGAAAGCTCAGATGACCGTAGTCGGCATGTCATTCACCGAGGCGACCTCTGTCCGATCGCAAACGTAGAAGATCGTGCGGAGAATACAGCTCTCTACGCCTATAACAGGTAAAGAAGAACTCAATGGGAGGATGATGACAGAAACGGTATCCTAGTGACGCAGTTACAGTCTGATATCGGTCCTTGTCGGTTCTGGACGGCCACATTGGATGAAAGCTGTGGAGAATGATTTCGTGGTTTTGAAGTTGGACATTGTTTTGGGCATCCCTGCGAATTGCCCGTAATCCGCGACAACCCGCGAAGACGACCATGGGTCTACTTGGATGAAGTGAGTCAGCTGGACGTCGATACGAATGCACTCAGGCTACGGTCGCGGCGGTCGAGACGGGGGGCGGTGGACTCTCTTACAATCAGTTCCGGCCTCACTTTGTGGTGAACGGGAGTCACTGCAGCGTTTTTGCGGTGCGCACGAATGGCCTCCATTAGAATTTCTGAACCCATTGAGGCCAGAGTCGCCATGTGCTCGCGAACGCTGGTGAGGGCGGGGTTGTAGAACGCGGCGGCTGGAATATCGTCGAATCCGATGACGGAACAGTCGGCTGGGACCCGCAGGCCTGCACTAATGAGAGCTCGGATACAGCCGAAGGCCGTCATGTCGTCGAACGCTACGACAGCCGTAAACGGACGTTGTAGGGAAAGCAGATCTTTCGTGCGTTCATAGCCAGCCTCATAACTAGAAAAAGGATCGGTCAGAGTGAGCACCAGCTTGGGGTCAATCTCCAGGCCGGAAGCTGCAGCAAATGAGCAGATTCCGGACCATTGATGGTGGCTGTCGATGATCATCTTCGGGCCACGGATGAAGGCAATTTTACGGTGACCGAGCCGGTAAAGATACTCGAGTGCCTGGTGGGTTCCGGCTTCGTTATCTGTAGTGACCCAACTCAATGCGTCGGTTCCGGGTTCGCGTCCCAGAATCACCGAAGGAATTTTTTGCCGCTCCAGTGTACTAAGCAGCTCCGACTCAAAAGAGAGTGAGTTGGCAAGGATGATCAGGCCTTCGACGCGCCGCGCCAACAGGACATTCAGGTATTTCTTGAAGCGAAGTCGATTGTTCTGGATGTCGACCAGAAAGGGAACATAGTTCGAATGTGAAAGGCTGTTTTCGATACCCCGCAGAATTTGAGCGCAGTAAGGGTCTGCGATGTCGGGCACCATCACACCGACCGTGTGGCTGTGACGCTTGCGCAGAGCCTGCGCGAAAGGATTGGGCTGGTATCCCAGTGCTTCCGCCACATGAATGATGCGCTGCTTCGTGTGCTCGGGGATGTAGGTTGCCATGGGGGAGTGACTCAAAACCATGGAAACGGTAGTTGCCGACAGTCCACATTCCCGCGCGACGTCTCGCAGAGTTACCGTCACCCCCTTTTTCGCGTTCGCTTCAGTCAATCCGTATCCTTATTAAGAGAAACAGTTCAGGAGCTGCGCCTGCGAGCCCGAATACTGTTCGAAGAGTCTACTCTAGAACGTGTACTTCAACGCGAACTCGATCTGCCGATTATCAGTGGCTGTGTTGGTGATCGCGGCGCCTCCGGGCACATCGACGGCGGCGGATGAGCCTCCACCAGGCAATCCGAAATTAGGATGGTTAAACAGATTGAAGAACTCCGAGCGAAACTCGATCTGGTGCGACTCGAAAATTCTAAAGTTCTTTTGCAAGACCAGATCGAAGTTCACCAGGTTGGGCCCACGGAGGTCACCAATTTTCGCATTGCCGAAACTATGTGCTGATTGCTGGCCGGGCGCCAAGGGCGGAGCCACAAAGACCGCCTGGTTGAACCAGCAATCCAGCGTCTGGTGGCCGGGGTTGGAGCATCCGAGAGCGGCCTGTGTCGCCGTGTCGAATGAGAAATTGTAGGGATTGGCAACTTGGTTGGGCCGATAGCTGAAGCTTCCTGTATTGCTCAAATCAGATGACATGACGGCGTTCAAAGCCTCTCCCGTTTGTGCGGCCACAATTCCCGCGACCTGCCATCCTCCGAGGAATGCATCGGTGATCCCATTGCTGTTGCCAAGAAAATGCCGCCCATGTCCCACGGGCAGTTCGTAGAGGTAACTTACCGAAAATCGATGACGGAGGTCTGGAGCAACTGGGCCATGCTCCAGGTAGGCGGCGTACGAGTTTTGTACGAAACCCCCGACATTGCCGTCGGCATTGCCCAAGTTTTTGGCGAACGTATAGGCGGCAAGTATGTTGAACCCGCTTGAGAAGCGCTTGTTCAGCGAAGCCTGAAAGGCATTGTAGAAGGACTGAAACTGGGGATAGTCCAAGGGCAGTACTTGGGTCATATTCGGCTGCTGGGCGAAGTAGCGCCGTCCGAAATTCGGTATGCAATTAGCGGGATCGGGTCCACAAAAGTTGGTATCGAGAATCTGCGTCGCCTGGTTAAGATCGCTGGCCTCGTGGTTCCAGAGATCGTAGGAGCGAGTTCCCACGTACGCGACCTGAGCCACCCAATTCGGCGTGAACTGGTGCTGTACGCCAAGGTTCCACTCCAGAATGCGAGGAATAATACGTTTCGGCCCAGTGGTCTTCACCGGACCGTTGATGTTCGTGGTACTGGATGGCGGCAGGGCAGCGGGAAAACCGCTGGAAATCAGTTGTGAGGCAGATGGGAGTGCGCCATCGTTGAAATTCGCGGCATAGAAGCTGAGTTGGGGAGGATTGAGGCCGAGATCATCGAAAATATTCGCTTCAGCAGAATAGAACATCCCGAAGGCGCTGCGAACAACTGTGTTTTTTGCCGCCGACCACGCGAATCCAACGCGCGGGCCCCAATCCCGTTTGTCGAAATGCACGCCGGCGTGGGAGACGGCGCCCGGACCATACGACGTGTTCACAACGGCTTTGTTCAGGTCGAAATTTCCAACCCGGCCGTTCGCGGGAGAGGTGACCTCGTAGCGCAGACCAAAATTGATGGTCAGCTTTTGATTCACGCGGAAGTCGTCCTGGAAGAACTCCGCCAGATCCCAATACCGCGTTGGGTAAAGACCGGCAAGGAAGTCTTGCTCGTTCGAGATGGGCGCGCCAAACAGGAGGTCGGCCACACCGTTGCCTCCATTGGAGGTAGTCAGGTCCATTGTGTAGGCACCGGCAAAGTTGAAGTATCCGCGCGCACTCGAGAGTTGAAAGAAGTTGCGTTGTTGGCGCCGGAAATCGATGCCGAGTTTGAGCGAATGCTTGCCTTTGATCCAAGTCACTGTGTTTGCTATCTGGAAAATGTTTTCAAAGACGTGCTCCGGCAGCCACTGCGAATCGCCTAAAGATGTGACTCCAGCGACGTCAATGTTAGTAAGGCCGCTAGAGTTGGGATAACCGGGGCGATTCACGTTGGGAATTCCGAGTTGCGTCCCCAGATCCTTGCCAAAGTTGAAGGGCAAGGCATTGACGGCATAGCGGAAAAATCCACCGTGCAGGTCATTTAAAAAGCGCTCAGAGAACGTATGGGTGTAACCAACGCCGACGTGCTGAGCGCGAGAGTTGCTGATGCTGGGGCAACAATCGGAGCCTCCCCATAACGGCCCGAGCGGACCGGGTTGCTGGCTGCGTACATCACCGAAGCTGTAGGAGGTAAAGACCTGGTCTTGCTCGCGGAATCGGTGGTCGAGGCGAATATCAAAAGAATCCTGGTCGTTGACGTTGTTCTGATTCGCCAGATAATTCTCGGTGAGCGAGTTGAGATCGGTAGGCTGCGGATAGAAATTCGCAATGTTCAACCCCACCTGGTCAATCGTTGCGGGATCCATCACATTGAGTTGGCCGTTGTATTGCACCTGATTGCGGAGCGACACGACACTGCCGTCTCCGCAGGTATATGGGGAGGTGGAGTAGGGATCGAAGACGGCTCCAGTGTCGAAAGCAGGTCCGGAACCGTCACCACAGGGCGTGAACGTCGTCCCGGTTAGTCGATCGCGGAAATCACCGCTTCGCTCTGCTGGCAGTGGCACCGTCGAAAGGAACGGAATGCTGGCACGCTGGCGCGAGCCCTGGTAATCGCCAAAGATGAAGGTCTTGTTCTTGAAGATTGGGCCGCCAAGAAATGCGCCAAACTGATTCCGCTTAAACGGCTGCTGGCCCACATTGAAATAATTTACGGCGTCCAGTTTGTCGTTGCGGATGAACTCGTAGACGCCTCCATGGACCTTGTTTCCGCCGGACTTCAAAACTACGTTTACAGCGGCGCCGCCGCGCCCGAATTCGGCGCTCATCGAGTTTTCCTCGGTCTTGAATTCCTGAATCGCGTCGGGCGGCGGCAGCACGACAACTCCGCCCAGTCCAAATTCGTTGTTATCCACCCCATTCAGCAGAAAATTGTTGTTTGAAACGCGCAAGCCATTGACGGAGACTGCCTCATTGGCGCGCTCGTTCTCGAAGACTCCACCGCTGACGTTCGACCCGGTCTGGCCTCCGTTTGCGCCTGGCCCGAGATAGGCGAGCTGGATAAAATTCCTGCCATTGAGTGGCAGTTCCGAGATGCGGCGCTCCGTCTCGACCGTCCCTAAGGATGATGATTCGGTCTGCAGAAGCGGGGCGGCACCTGTAACTTCGACCTTCTCCGAGGAGGATCCCAACTTGAGCATCAGGTCGACGCGCACGCTCTGGTTTACCGCAACATCGACCGTGGATTGGACGGTGGTCTGGAAGCCTTGTCTGTTCGCGGAGACAGTGTAGGTGCCGATCTTCAGCAGTTTCGCACTGTAGTTGCCTTCATTGTCTGTCGTCAGATGAATCGACTGGTCGGTCTGCAGGCTCATTAGGGTTATTTGTGCCCCAGAGATCCGTGCACCTGAAGGATCGGTAACCGTGCCAACGATTTCGCCGCGATCGACTTGGGCGACGGAAACGGCGGCGAGCACAAGCAGACTCGATAGCACCACGGCGAGAGTTACAGAGCGGACGTTGCGCAGCATAGGTCCCCCCAGATGCTTTCCAGATCCCCTGCATTGGCGTCAGGAAGTTCTGAATTGTTTTATTAAATCGATCAATCTGAGGCAGTGACCCGGGGGATGTCAAGTTAAAAGTTCGTTCACGGGCATTTTTCCCTTGACTCTATTCTCACGAAAGTGCAGTTTATGGAACGATTTAATAAATCAATTCAGCAAGTAAAGAGGCTTTGCATGCGCACCGCTCTGGTGTGGTGTTTCTTGTTTATTCCCGCGTTCGTCCTGGCTCAGGCACAACAAACCCGCCTGGAGAATGTGCAAAACAAAACCATCCTCGTGTTCACGCCACATCCGGACGACGATGTCTTCGGAGCCGGCGGCACCATCGCGCTGCTCAACCGCAACCACAACAAGGTCTACATCGCTATTTACACGAATGACGACAAGGGTTCGTACGACCCTGACATGAACTCTCAGAAGTTAGCCGGGATCCGTCGAGCAGAGGAAGAAGTCTCGGAAGGGATGCTGGGCACTCTGAAAGAGAACATCATGTGGCTGGGCTACGACGACGGCATGCTGGAATATGCGGCGCAACCGAAGCTCACCGAAGAAGCGACTGCGATCATCCGCCGCATCCGCCCGGACATCCTGCTCAGTGTCGATCCCGGCGAATGGTATGAGCGTTGGCACAAGAGCGACCACCGCATGGCCGCGTTCAACACGATCGATGCCGTGCGCGCCGCCGAATTTTGGCTTTATTTCCCTAATCAGAAACTGCAGCAGGGGCTCCAACCATATAAGGTCCCGGAGATGTATTTCTTTTATCCCTCGGCGCAGGAGGCCAATTATTTCGTAAACATTGAGAGTGTTGCCGATCTGAAGTTTGACGCCGCTGCGAAGCAGGTCAGCCAATTTGAACCGGCAGTGAATAAATATCGGCCTGACTGGGACGCGAACGATCTGCAAGCGGCAAAGAATGACATGCGGAAAGAGCAACCCCGGAAAGATGGGCACTACGTCGAAGCATTCCGGTACGCGACAGGATTCAACCAGTATTAGCAGGAGGAGATTCATCCATGTCAGAACTGGCATTGCTCGGCGGCAAGAAGGCGAAGAACAAAACCTTTCCCCTCTGGCCGCATTACGACAACCAGGAAGTGCAAGCGTTGAAAGAAGTGCTGGAAAGCCGCGTGTGGTGGCGCACGCCGGGCACGAAGACCCTCGAATTCGAACAAGCCTTCGCGCAGTTTCATGGAGCGCGTCACGGTATCGCCGTGACCAACGGAACAGCAGCGCTGGAAGTCACCATGGCTGCTCTAGGCGTCGCCGCGGGCGATGAAGTCATCGTTCCGAATTTCACGTTCGTGGCAACAGCCAGCGCCGTGCTGTTCGTGAATGCGTTACCTGTGCTGGTTGATGTCGATCCAGAAACCTACTGCATCGATCCAGACTTGGCGGAAGCCGCAATCACTCCGCGCACAAAAGCTATGATTGCGGTGCACATGGGCGGACATCCGGCGAACCTCGATCGCCTGAAGAAGATCTGTACCCGACACAAGATTGCCCTCATCGAAGATTCGTCGCATGCTCATGCCAGCGAGTGGCGCGGGCAGCGAATCGGCACGTTTGGCACCGCCGGTACCTTCAGTTTCCAATCCAGCAAGCTGATCACAGCCGGCGAAGGCGGCATGATCATCTCCAACAGCAACAAGTTCGAAGTGCATGCGCGCTCGGTTCATGACTGCGGCCGTATGCCTGGCAAATGGTTCTATAGCCATTTCATTTACGGATCGAATTACCGGCTTAGTGAGTGGCAGGGAGCGGTTCTGAATGTGCAATTGAGCCGCTTGGATGAGCAGACCAAAACACGGCATCAAAACGCACGCTTGCTCGATCGTTTGCTGTCCGAGATTCCAGGCATTACACCGCAGAAATTGGATGAGCGCTGCACGCGTAATGGGCAGTACGCCTACATTTTCCATTTCAATAAGAAAAAGTTTGCCGGCATATCCACGGACCGCTTCATTGAGGCAATGAATGCGGAAGGCATTCCCAACCAGGCCAGTTATCCGCCCCTCCACGCATTGGACATGTTTCGTAATGGCAAGTACCGGAAGCGACTCAGCGGAAAGCAGGCAACGGGGAAGCACGCTTTTCTGAAACAGAAATTTCCTGTGACAGAAAAAGCAGCATGGGAGACAGTCTGGATTCCGCAACCGGCATTGCTGGGCGATGAAGAAGACATGCACGAAATCGCTGCGGCATTTCGCAAGATTCAGAGGAATGCGAAAGAACTTCGCTAAATGCAGGAACCTAGCGATCGACGTTTCAGCATCCTGCTGCTGTGCTGGAACTAGCAACTTGTGCAACGTTGATGTGCGCGAGCATGGAGTTCTGGGAGGAGAGTATGGTTGCTTTGATAAGGCGCCGTTCAATCGATGCATCAGCTTTTCTTAGCTTCATTCTTATGCTGCTTGTGTTGCCTACAGGAGCCTCGGCGCAGGCTTCACGGCCCCTTCCAGATCACGTGCCTCCAAAGCGCTCTTCGCAGATTCACGAGGGCTTTGGGATCAATTCCGATATGCCTCGCGATCCGTATTTGCCCTGGAACCGTTGGTGGTGGACGCGCATGTTTGACGCGGGATTTAAGTGGATCCGCATCGGCCAATACGAGAACAGCTCGGACTATACCAGTTGGGATTGGGTTGAGCAGAAGCGCGGGGTATATGCCGCGTCGCCGCTTCTGGAAGACGCGGTGGATTCTTTGGTGGACAACGGAATGGAAGTGCAGGTCCAGTTGATGTACGGCAACCAGATGTACACCGCACGTAGCGGCACGTTGCCAGATATCAGCGTGCCGGAAACGGGGTCATTCCACAATGATGACCGCAGCATCTATTCCGTGTTCTGGCCTCCAGTTACTCCCGAACAAATTACTGCCTTCGACAAATATGTCGCCTGGATCGTGGACCACTTCAAGGACCGCGTCCATTATTGGGCGTTGTGGAACGAGCAAGACATCGGCTACTGGAATCCGTGGGGCAACGCCGAACAATACGGCAACTTGCTCGCTCCCTTCGTTGAGACTGTGCACAAAACTGATCAGGCTGCCAAAGTGATCTACGGTGGCCAAGCGGACCCATCCCGCGAATTCACCAAGACAGCGTTGGACACGTGTAAATGCGCCTCAGGCATTGACGTGTACGCCTACCATACGTACCCGGGATACGGGCAGAACTTAAATCCGGAGATGATGGACTACGGGGCTTATCTGAACGAATCTCCGAAGGCTCTGCGGGAACTAGTAAACAGCTATCCGGGGATCAAGCCGGGCATCCCCTTTTTCGATGACGAGTTCAACTCCATTCCTTCGTGGATCGGTTCGGACGAATCCGTCCAGTCGAAGTATGTGACGCGTGGCCTCATCTACAACCATGCAGCCGGCGTGAAAACGTTTGTGTGGCTATTGGCGGCGGGCACGGACGGCAATGAGTACGACGATTTCGGCTTCATTCACGGTCTCACAAATCACGATTACGACTTCACACCGCGCCCGGCGTTTCATGCGTTGCAGAATACGAATGCATTGTTTGCAGATACTAAGTTCGATCCGTCGATTGAAATTTCCGGAAGTGAAGTTCCAGCGCTACGCCGCAAGAGCGGATTCCCTTTCATGAGCTTTGGTTTCAGATCCGCCAAGGGGAAGGCTATTGTGGCGTACTGGCTGGCGGCGCACAGCTTACCGGGGAACAGCTTCCCCAGATTCTATTCAACATTGTCTCTGAAAGGTACGGGGATTCAACATCCGGTGCTCATTGATGTTGTCTCGGGAGAGATCCGCCCGCTTCAATGGAAGCAAGGCACGACCGATACCTTGCGCTCACTCCCGGTGAGCGACACTGTTATGGCGATCACTGATGCCGATTACTTCGACTGGCCAGTGTTGCCGGAGGCTCCCAGCTCGCTAAACGCCGTGCTGAAGGGCAAGACAGTACGGCTCTCGTGGCAAGTGCACGATGGCAATCCGCAACACTGCGTGGTGGAGAGACGAGAGGACTCAGGTGCGGGGCGTGGTTCCTGGAAGCGCATTGGGGAAGTCGCAGCTTCGGTCGCCGAGTATGACGATTCCCAGCTGAACAAGGGGCAACACGTTTCGTATCGTGTGCGCGCAACCAACGATAATGGTGAGTCCGCGACTTCAAATATTGTTCGCCTCAAGATAGGAGAGTGACAGGTCGTGGCTTGTTGGCCGGGAGAACGAAGATTCAGGGTTGTTTCACCTTCAATGTTGCATTTGCCACGATGTCCTCCGACGACCTGCCCACGATGAGCTCAAATGTTCCGGGCACGACGACCCAGCGCATTTCCTGGTTCAGCAGTTGCAGGTCTTCTGGTCCGAGCGTGACGTTCACTGTCTTTTTCTCGCCAGGCTCGAGTGCGATTCGATCAAAGCCGCGCAGTTGCTTTGTGGGAGTTGCCACTGGAGTAAAGCGTTGGTGAACGTACAACTGAACGGTCTCCACTCCCGCTCGGTGTCCAGTGTTCTCGACATCCACGCTCACTTGCGAACTCCCTGCGTTGTAAATCTCTCCCGGTGAAGCGCGGAGATTGCTGTATTGGAACTTCGTGTAACTGAGCCCATAACCGAACGGATATAGCGGGCTCGCGGGCATGTCGACATATCCGCGAGTGGGGGTCCATCCACCCTTGACCCAGTATTGCTTGGACGGTGGGTAGTCGTAATAAGCCGGTAATTGTCCGACGCTGCGCGGAATTGTGATTGGCAGCCGACCCGTGGGATTGTAGTCCCCAAAAAGAACATCGGCGATGGCGGCAGAGCCTTGCTCGCCCGGTTCCCATGCCTCGACAATGGCCGGCACGTGCTCGGCTTCCCAACGGATCGATAGAGGCCGGCCGTTTATCAGCACCAGAACAGTGGGCGTGCCGGTGGCTTGAATAGCCCTTACTAGATCCTCCTGCACGCCCGTGAGGTCAAGGCTGGCAACGTCATAGCCTTCGCCGTCGGTAGGGGCGGGCTGGTCGCCTGCACCCTCTCGCCTCGCCTGCTCGCCCATTGCGACAATAGCGATATCGGCTCCTTTAGCCGCTTGAATCGCGCGCTGGAATTCGGTTTTGTCCTGATCGTTGACGTTGCATCCCTTAACGTAAACCACGTGCGCTGATGGCGACACTTTGGCTTTGATCCCATCCAAAATTGTCGCCACATGCTGCGGCACATGGGTAGCGGAGTAATCTCCAAACAGGTTCTCTCTGTTATTGGCATTAGGACCGATGACTGCGATCGACTTTACATTCTTTTTCAGTGGCAAAAGACTGCCTTCATTCCTAAGGAGTACGATTCCTTCCCGCGCGGCAGCCAGCGCTAACTGCTGATGCTCGGCAGAATGCATGATCTGCTTGGCGTGCTCCAGATCGACATATGGATGCTCAAACAACCCTAGGCGGAATTTAAGCTCCAGTACACGCCGTACGGCGCGATCAATCAGTGCCATGGGAATTCTGCCTTCCTGCACACTTTCAATCATCGGTCCCATGTAAGCCGGTTCGTACGTAATGTTCAGATCGACGCCCGCGCGGAGGGCAAGAGCTCCTGCTTCCTTCTGCGTTGGGACAATCCCCTCGTAGAGAAGAGTCCCAAATCCCTCGCCCTCGCTGACAACGATTCCTTTAAATCCCAGTTCCTGCCGTAAGACATCATTCATCCACTTCTCGGAGCCGTGGGCCGGAACGTCTTCAATATCGGGATAACCGGCCATCACTCCGAGCGCACCGTTCTTGGTGATGGCCGATATCCATGGAGGGAGTACGTCCCGACGCAGGGCGCGCTCTGACAAGCCAACAGCGCCACGCTCCAGCCCGGCGAAAGGCTCGCTCTGCGTCGGGAAATCTGTCATGAGTGCGACGACTCTGTCGGGCGCGTCTATCTTCGGGCCCTGAGCCCCACGCACAATCGCTTCTGCAATTCGCGAGTACAGGTATGGATCCTCGGTGTAAGCCTCTTCATTACGACCCATTCGGGGATCACGGTCGAGTTCCAGTACCAAGGTCGAAAGAACATGGATACCGACCGCCCGTGCTTCGCGCGCCGAGGCCGCGTACACCGAGTCGATGAGAGGCATATCAAAACTACTGCCCAGGGCCAGTCCCTCGGGAAAGACGGTCGCACCCGAGAACATGGCGCCGTGAGTTCCTTCTTCATCTTCGAGAAGCGGAATTTTTAGGCGGGTTTGGGTAAGCGCGATTTTCTGCAGAGCGTTGAAATATTCGACCTGCTGCTCCACTCCTTGGTGCAGTATTGTGTCCGCGAGAGTGAAAAAGCCGCTCCCCGGCCCGATTTCGTTGGTGTACGTCCCAGCAGCGAATCGTTTACAGGCTTCCATTTTTTCTGGAATGCTCTTACCCAGTTGATCGACATATACGCACGGCAGATTGAGTTGGCCGACTTTTTCCTTCAAAGTCATTCGGCTCATCAGATCCTGGACTCGCACTTCAATCGGCTGCTTGGGATCCAGATAAATGGGTGTATCAAGTTGCTGAGTGTGGATACTTACTGGCAAAGTCAAAAGTGCGAGGACGACCAATATGCCGAGCAGTTTCGCGAAAATACTCTCCCTCAGTTTGCAATCACACCACTTCGTTACAACATGCAACTGGCTCGAAATGTCACACATGAATTTTCCCCTGGCCTCGGTCAAAAGAAACTCTATGCTAATCCCTTTCAGGCGAATCCAGGCGTGAAAGATTGTCAGCGCCGCACGAAACATCTCAGCCTCATCACTTCCTTTTTCGCGCAGCCTTCATCGCTGGAATGCACCGCTGGCACACAATGCGCGACGACACCACTCACATTGACGCGACCTTTTCGTGTTGAGGGATCGCCCGAGGACTTTCTGCAACATTCCACACCTGCACTGACAGATGAAGACGCTGTGCTTATCTTTCTCGCTCACTGTTCCATAAAATTCGCCAACGTGCCACGATCGGAACTGTTGCCCAGTCAAGTCTTGGAACCGCGAGTTGTGCTCACCGCGTTCGCCGTTCATCCGTTCATGCCCCCTCGACTTCGCCATGCAGTCTCTCTTCCACTCACCTCCGTACAACCTCTCGAACGTCTCGATCCGCCGATCTGCTCCCCAGCGCGTGACCAGTTGAGTTCGGAGCGCCGTGAGTTGAGAGCGTGGGGGGTCTGTCTCCCGCTGCTGTTTCTGAGCCGGGGTGAGCACGGGCTTCAAACCTGCGGCTTCGGGTTTCCGCGCACGCCACGCTGCGGATCGGGCACGCCAAGGCTCCCAGCAGGGGATGGCAAGACGACTTAGCCTCGCAGAAACCCCACGGGGCATCCCCGGCGTACGCCTTCGGCGGATGGTCTTTAGGACCAGTGCGAGGGGACTCTGGGATGCGGAGCGAATCTCACACAGATCGGCTGCAATGGAGTGCCGAAAGGGCGTTCTAATGTGCCAAATGCGGTCGGGAAGGGGGCGGGAAGGGGACTAGAAAGAGGTGGAAACGATTCGTCCGGGGGCTAAATCGGGCTGGCAAAATGTGGTCGCGAGTATCTGCCGTATATCAGATTGGAGCTCCGGGCGGAGAATACAACCTTCTCATCCAGTCATTGAAAGCAAACGACTTGGACGCGGTAACTGGTATCAGTTCGCGATATCATGGACCGGTGGTTTACTACATCGATATATCAGCGAGAGCCCGCACAGTATGAGATTTTGCGCATACTGCGATCTACGAATAATTTCGTAAGTTCAGGTGCCGAGTCTCGTGCGCTCGACGGTCGCCAGGCATAGCACACAGAACTCGGGGCTACACATGCAGTTGTGCTGGGCAGTCTATCTTGTATACGGCGCGCTGTGCCCCTTTGTCTTCCTTATTAATGTCTCTTGCTGCTGCGGATTGCACGAATTACCTGCTCTTCGAGACTTACGCGCAAGCGGATCTCACTGCAATTCATTGATGGCCGATTCGGACGCAGGACGACCACACAGGGTGTGGATTAATGGCGGACAAAATGGTGCAGGGTTCGGGGCGGTTTCTTAGCAGAGTTAAGGACGTGGTACGTTTCCCGTTCTAAGACGCGATCCAAGGCTCTGTTGATGGACACGTTTGTTGATACTCGAGTGACGGCTGATCAACCAGAACAGAATGTTTCCCGCGCATTCTCTCTAAGGCTGCGCGCAAAATGTGTGCCAATTTTCGCGCTCCTTGTCCAATAAGAACATAGCTCGGGCAAACATCCTGCCCGAACCATCTGTCCGGCTTCCGGGCTTGAAGCAAAACATAGCAGCCAACGGCCAGACCCACGACATAGCGTAACAACGTGTGTGTGGCGAGACTAGTCACGACAGGTGGGAGTTTAGGACTAACGATTGGCTGTTGTAAACAGGCGTGGCTGTTGAAAAACTCGGTGCTTGGACCGCTTTTGTGCGGGCTGGAGTGGTGCGGCTGAGTTTTGTTTTTCTTAATTTTAGGTGGTGAGAGCCTTCGGTGCTGTCGCTGCCTAGGAAGCGAACCAGTCGCTTGATGTTCTGCGCAGCCGCCGCCAGACAGAACTGCTCTCGCACGAACTTCAGCCTCCGCCAGGCGCAGGCGACGCAGCCCAATCTGCTTCTTCAGTTCCGCGAAAAGGGCTTCCACCTTCTTTCGTTGCCGCTGAGCACGGGCGAACTCCGCGTGCTCGCCAAGTCCCGTGCTCGTTGTCGTGCCGACTCGTGGATGTGAATGGCGAGATATTCGTAGCGTCCGGTCGTACATTGTGCTTTCTGTGAGCAGGCTCCGCAGCGCTTCGCGCTCCCGATATAGGCATGGGCGCGATTGCGAACGTTCAAAGCCGACATAGTTCAGTAGCTCTCCTGCCGGACAACCGTAGGTGTTGCTCTCGGGTAGGTAGGTAAATCGTTCGGGGCCGTAGCCGGGATTATTCTTTCTCAGCGCACTGTCTCGCGTGCGCATGTAAGGCGTGATGCCGCGATCCAGCAACCATTGCAGAAACTCCCCGTTGCCATAGGTCGCATGGCTGCGATGGAGGCCGGCTCTCGTTCGCCCAGGCCCATTCGATGTAGTCCGCGATAGTGTTGGGTCGAGGCGGAGCAGGCATGGGGCTAAATCCCGAACCAGGTAACGGACAGAGTATCCGAAAATCGACGAAATCCGATACTGGAATTCGCTGAGAACCGGGACAGATGGAACGTTCACCGGCTTTCTGGATCGCTTCTGAATGACGAGCCAACCAGAACTCAGCGAACTTCCTTGTCAGTTTCTTGTTTGCCGACAACTCACCCGGACGGCACAATGCGTCCTTAGCGATACGCCACAATTTGAAAGTTTGAAGCAGAAAGGCTCGTGTTTCGTGCTCTCCGAGCCCTCCTGAAAGACGGGATCTAGAAGTGAAAGCCTAGTTCGGCCGTGTAGGTACGTGGCGTCAGAAAGTGCGTCCCGCTGAATGTCGACAAGAAGTTATAAAGCGCAACCTTGTTGGTGACGTTAATCGCGGTCACACGGAGACTCCATTTGTATTTGTCGCCGCGAAACAGATTGTCATCTCCCACCGCAAGGTCGAACAGGTGGCGAGGCGCGATCCGTGGAGGATTGTGATCGTCATTCTCGGTGCCAGGTGCCGGAATCGCGACTCGCGTTGAACCATACTGCGATGGTACACAACTGGTGAGCCGTGACGTCAACGTGGGGAACACATTCCCACAGAACAGTCCAGCCTGCATCTGCTGGTCGGCCGTCAGACCTGTCAAATCTACAGGCGTGGTGGTGTCGGCGGCAAACGGAACCGCCCCCGCTACCATACCGCTGTCGTAGCGCCAATTGAAGCCGATCCATGGCCCTCGCTGCCAGGGTTGGTATTGCAAGTGTGTTGTTTGATTGAATTTCTCATCATGGTCGATGCGGAAGACTCCAGAAGGTGCGGAAGGTGTGGCTCCGGCGCCGCTGACCTGCGGGAGGAAGAACCGCGCCGAAACCGTTGAGAAGACCATTTGCGCGGAAAATCCATGCAGGTTCGGTACGCTGATGCGCCCCGCGAATCCGGGGATCTTAGATCTGTCCCACGCGATCGGGAAGAAGATCGGCGTGTTTCCGAGGATGCTGAAATCATAAGCATTGTGGGTGTACTTCCAAATGTACTCACCGGAGAACACCAGATATTTTCCGACAGCTTGCTGCAATCCGGCGTGGAATTCATTGCGCCAACCCGGACCCAAAGGAGTTGAACCTGATGAAGTACAGCTGAGCAGCGAGTTTAAGACGGGACTGTCGCATCCCACGCTGGCAACGATCAAATTCTCGTTGAACGGCGTTTCCAGCACTCTTGCATAGGAAAGGCGAAGGACTGTGCCCGTACGTTTGATGTTGTATGCGAAGCCTAGGCGAGGCTCGGGCTCTTTGTGGGTGGTCAGGCCGTTGTAAAAGTCTCCCCGCAAACCGACGTTGAATGACCAATTCCCCTTCGTGATCTGATCCTGAACGTAGAACGCAAGCTGTTTTACGTCCGTGTGGCCGCGAAAAGCAAATAGACCGCCTCCGCGTGTAAGGTCGTATGGCAGCAGAT
>JAICSO010000028.1 GCA_025936825.1 Terriglobales bacterium | reverse complement strand
GAGAGGCATGGCAGGATCCGGGCTCGATTTACACCAGTTCGGAAATGGTTTCCGGCTTGACCTACGAAATTCGGTAATCAACTTCCGAATCGCCCTACGGCGATGGTGCAGTGCCTCCACCAACCGATTCAGACCGTCTAGGTCTTCTTCGTACCACTCTTGGAGAATATCGGCGGCGCACCGCCAAATGGTCTGCGCATCCATCTCTTCGGCCCGACTGAGCGCCGGCTCAAAGGAATGCCATCCCGACACACCCTCGTACACCCAGTTGTTCGCGTATCCGCCCTGTAGCGTATAGTCCGGGAAAGTCCATTCGCCAGCATTGAAGCAGTAACCTTGATCGATGAAGGTGGCATGGTAGTGCTGGCTTCGCGGTGTCTTGCGACAGAACATCGCCTGTCGTCCATCGCCGTTGCACGTCCACTTGTCCAGGACAAGAGCACGCGCAAAGTCCGCGATATTGACGACCCTCTCAAGCAGCCCGCGCGGCAAATAGTCGAATGTCATGGCCGGTCTCTCCGAGCCCACGTACAGCGATCCCAATTGTTTGCCCCTTCGGCACGGAATCTTGGAACCACCGCGCTTGATTCGAAGATCTTCTGTGTGTTCGATCAGCCAGTCAGAAACTTCGATCACTTCCACGCGGGGAATCGGCAGCCCAAGCGCCAGGCCCAAGTTGGTCGCCAGCATCTCGTTCGCAAGCACTCGGATGTTTTGGGGATTGTTCTGGAACTTAGTCACGTAGCAGGCCCCGTCACATGCCCTCAGCAGATGGGCATATGCGCCGCCCTGGAGTGGACGCAAGTGTTGGAGTGCGGAGATGCAAGTGCTCACAAGTACCTCCTCTTCTGTTACTCGACGCCGGTTTGCTGGACAATAAGGTAGTTGGGGAACAGCGGGCGAGAGGCGGGAGAGTACCTCCAGGGTTTTCAATACAGGCAGCTAGAGACACCTATAAATCACACGCAGTGCGTAACACTCACATCCCTTCGGGGAAAAGCGATGCAGATTGATTTCGGGATTGGCTCGACGGCAGGATGGACCCCAAGGTCCTAAGGAGCGGACAGAGGTTCGGTTCCTTTGCTCACCATATTGACGTACCGTGAATAGGCGAAGAGTCGATCTCTGCTTCTTCCCGAGACTTCCTTAACTATAGCAAGCTGCATCAGATGCTTCAGCGCACTGGTAACGGTTGGAATGGTGAGCTTGAGGGCTTTGGCGGCGGTTCGAATGCGAACGTATGGTTGCGTTTGCATGAATTCGTGCAAACGCAACGCCGAGGGGGCTGCCCTCCCCAATTTCTGTATCTTGTCTTTGTCTTTCGTAAACAGCTTCAACGTCCGCTCCGCGGTCTCCGCCGCTTCCTCGGCCACATCTGCGACTCCAACCAGGAAGAAGGAAAGCCAATCCTCCCACGCGCCTTCCGTTCGAACTCGCTGCAGCAAATCGTAGTAATGGTTTCGATTTGTCTTCAGAAAGAGACTCGGGTACAGAAGTGGCTCGGTCAGAGAGCCCTTTGAACACAACAGGAGCGTAATGAGCAATCGCCCAAGCCTGCCGTTGCCATCGAGGAACGGGTGAATAGACTCGAACTGAACATGCACCAGGCCGGCCTCTACCAGGACCGGGAATTTGTGCTTCTCATCGTGAAGAAAACGTTCCAAGCTGTCCAAACACTCCATCACGCGATGGGGAGGCGGGGGCACGAACGAAGCGTTCCCGGGTCGACTGCCTCCGATCCAATTCTGAGTTCGGCGAAACTCGCCTGGCGTCTTGTTTGCGCCGCGTCCTCCTCTGAGCAGAATGGCGTGGATCTCTCGAATCAAGCGTAGAGACAGGGGGAATCCTCCTGCTAACCGGCGTAGGCCGTGTTGCATCGCAGCAACGTAGTTTGAAACTTCCTCAACATCCTCGACCGGCACCTTGGGTGCGGCTTCATTCTCAAATAACAGCAGATCAATAAAGGACGATTGCGTGCCCTCAATTTGTGATGAGACGAGGGCCTCTTTGCGGACGTATAAATAGAGGAGGAATCGGACGTCCGGCAGTAATTTGGTCATGCTGTTGAGGCGGCCGAGGCTTTGACTCGCCCGCTCAAGATGGGGGTACAGTCCATCGAATTCAAGTTTGGGTGCCGGCGGCAACGGAGGCGGAATAAATGCCCGCACAGTTTCGCCAGCGACCGAACTGTCGACGTATGTGCCCAGTCTACCCGGCAATTTTGCTGCTGGCATGGCCGAATCATCCTTTAATACGAAGTATAGCTATTAAAGGATAACAATCGATCCTTTAATAAGCAAGGCGCTGCCCATACATCCAATGTGCAGTCCTGATTTGCGACAGCCAGTCCTGTGCCGTCGGAATCCGACCCAGATCTTCTCTCACATGCTGCTCCCCGATATAGCGCACTGGTACCTGCCTGCCGTCGCTGTTGGTGATTGCGACCCCGAAGATGCGCTCGCACAAGAAGACTCCTTCGGCATGGTGCCGAAGAGCGCGATGTCGAAAGTCTGGGAGGAAGGCTTTGGACTCATCGAACCAGTCGTGGATTGGCAGGTGATCCTCGACTTTGCCGCCAAACTTTCTAGCGCTGCTCTCTGCGTGCTTCAACGGGTGGGCCATGACTACACCTCGTAGGTCGACGTTGTGTAGTCTTCAAAGCGATCGTTCCGCTCAACTGTGATCTTGCGGGCCTTCACGTTCAGAATCACGTCGCCGAAACGCCGTAAGGGACAAGCGTCTCAAAGTGCTCTTGCAGGTAGGAGATGTTAGCGTTCTGGACTTCGCTTTCTTCGTAAGCGTAATGCTCGGTCGCATAGCACTTAATGTCTTCGCTCACGCCTTCATCGCCAGAGCCGTCGAAATGCACGGCTACAAATGTAATTCCCGCTTCGGCTAATCGGTCGCATTCTGTCAGGATAGCTGCCTTTGCGGCGGCTTCCTCGAGTGGAAGTGATTGTTCTGCCTTTGATCGTTCGTTTTCCATGGGTTTCGCTTTCAACGCCGGAAATATGCTGCGACTAGGTACCATCCGGTGCGCTGATCAGAACGGTGAGGCGAAAGCGCGGCAGTGCCGGTGATGTCCTCTTACCGCAAAAGGGGTCTACTGTTTCACAACTTCTCCCGCGGGGCTGCTTCGAGGGCAAGCACGATTTCACGCAAGGTTTGAAGATTGTCCACCCTGTCAATTGATTGCAACTTGAGAGAGCGCAGTATCTGTGTCAGCGCTTCTGGCCCGGCGCTGTCCAACGCTGCATCCAATCGGTGAAAGCCTCGTTCCGCTGCTTGCATGTGCGCCAGCACTTGTCGCTGTACTCCTTCATCTTGAATCTCACGGGGATTCCAAACCCTCGTAATACGCTTCAACAGTCCTCGGTACATTCGTTTTCCCAGCGGTTCGGCCAGGGATTCAATCTGGAGGATTAGCGAACTCGGTGTTGCCGAGCCAGCACCGGTGCCGGGTTTCGCGTCCGGTAGGGAATGGCCTATCGAGGAATCTCCGCATCGCTGTGGACGCAAGCCTCGCTTCCAGCCCTCAGGGGTCGCCCATGCAGGGAGGGCGGGAACCCCCTTCGGCCGGTTGCGCTCATCCAGGTCGACCCATGTCCCAACGCAATAATAAAGATATCGGCCCAGCCCAAGGCAGGTGCAAGCGCGCTTGAAGGCCTGTGCTTCGGCACTTGTGACGGCATTGTCATCGTCCGTCCATCCTTCTCCCGTGGCTGAATGCGAACCGAGACTGAAGATGGTCAGTTCGCAGGTGACAAACACTTTCGCCACCGTCCTCTGGTCTCTGCTGCGCTCGAAGTTCGCACTCGTGTGGATTGTGTATTTTCGTGTCCAGCCCACAGGCGTGAACAGCGCGTTGAGACGGTCGGTATAGGCCCTTGGGTCGGCATACGGAATGACCTGTCCGCGAGGTTTTCCGTTCTTTGTGGTATCGGTGACGCGCCATTCGATGACTGCCAGATCAAAAGGGATTTGCAGTTCCCCCACAAGTTCTTTGATTCTCTCGGACGAAAGTTGTGCCGTCCAGAGCTGTGCCGGATTGCCAGAGTCAGCAACTAGCGGTGTCGCTTGATCGTCACTACGATTCTCGGAGCCATCTGCATGGCCATTCGCTGGGCTCATGTCTGTTCTCCTTGTGAATGAAGGTCTTAACGGATTGGGACGTTTAGGGATCGCGCCTGTAGCTTTTGGGGTGGGCTAATGAGAGGGTCTGCTGAACTCGCGATCTGCCGCAATACGACGAAGCAGAACCCGGGGTGTCCCATTTGCGCATTGGGGGAGGGCGGGTTCTTCCGGCTGAGCACTCGGTGCAAGGAAAAGGAACCGGCCACTGTAGACGGTTCCTCTTTGGACACCCACTCGCGACTAGGCTACCGGCGCAAGACGAAACTCAAACGGATCCGTGATCGCATGGGAGCCGAGCGTCGCCAAGAGCTGCAGCTTGTTTTCTGGTGAGATCCGCTGTTCCTTAATGCGCTCTCGAATCTCGGGTCGTCTCATGTCTGGCAGGCGCTCTTGGAAAAAAGCAGGTAGCTCCTCAAAGGGAAGATCTCCCTTGTCAAAGGAAAGGCCCGGAAAAGCAGAGAGTTTCAGGCGCGCAAATGCAGGCAGATAGCGAAAGATGTAGCCTTCCGAAAATTCCTGTAGCTCCGCCACGCGCTCACCTTGGTAAAGAACGAGCAGAGTTGGCGGGGGCGTCTTGTACTTGTATCGCCAAAGTTTCCTCATGGGCTCCTCCTTTCGCCAGGATCTGGTTGAGTATATCGGCACGAAGTGCGATCATCTTTACGATCGCCCGCTTCCGGATGGCGCTGAAGGCTCCCCCAAATGGGAACTCACTAATGAGTCTAGCACTCTTCTCCTCTATGGCATTGGATAACTTTAGTAACGCTTTGGTTGCCACTTCTGGGTACCACCTCTCCCACTATCTGACCTGACATCTCTCTTCATAGTTAGTAATGATCAGTTTATTTGAACCTCCTGCTCTTCCGCCTACCTAATAGCTCCCTTTACCTATTGGCGCCAACTACGAAACCTAACCGTCTTACCCCAGCCGCCAATAATTTCCTTCTGCCAGATAACAAAGCATTTCCAGTTGGTGCGATTTAGGACGATGAATGCAATCTTTATAAAATCGAATTGGATAGGGCATGGCCCATCCCAAAAGGAGAATAACATGTCGTCTAACTCAAACAGAATCGAAGCTGCCACGCGTCAACATGTCGGAGCTACACTCACCTCAGCCCAGATCACAGAACTGGTCCGTCTTTCTGATCCCAGCTGGAAAGGCGGAGTCTACCCCAGTGACTGCGCCTACGTTCGAACCGACGAAGGTCTGGTCCCACGCGGCAAGACTGCTTACCGAGACGGCGTCCTGGAATATGTCAGTGAAAACAACTTCAAGGTGCTCCCGACAGAGCAGATTGTCCGTCGGAAGACTCCGAAGCCAGTAGCCGCCACGAAGACAGCTGCAGCAGCAGCACCAGCAGAGGTCAAGAAGCCTGAAGCTGGAAAGAAGAAGTCTGGTAAGGCTAGCCAACCACCCGCAGCGACCAAGATCGCTGGGCGTGATCGGGTTGTCACCCAGTAAGGGGGGATAACCTACGGAGCACATCCTCAAGGTGATTGAAGCCGTCCTAGCCGTGTTCGGGAGCATGAAATTCATGCATGAAGTCTACGAACTGCTTCACGGACTGGCGAAGCTGGTTAGAAAGTAAACCAACCCCTATCCCATCCGCTGTCGGGTGGGATTCTTAATGACTGACAATTCTTCTCTCTTGTCATCCTCTAGATCGTGATTACCTGATAGACGTCTACGTCTTAGCTCTTCACATGAATAGGAAACAATCAAAGCATCCTCCCGTATCCTCACAACCAAGTCCATTAGATTGACTACGAAATCGAAGTGACTGCAGTTGTTGACGTTTGGATGGTCCCGAACTGGGCCAATACATGGCTTAGCTCGATAAATATGGCTTCGGAACGCGCGCCCATCCCGCAACAGCCTTTCAACTCGGGCATCGCCCAGGGACCACAACAAGGCCCTGGAACTGTCGAAGATAGCGGCGAATCTATATCGTGCCGGCTCCAAAATGCTCCCGATGACACCCCCAATTCTGCGCATGCCGATCCATCGATCCGATCAAGGCATCGAAAATCAGCATCTCGATGAAGTCGGGGAACAGCGCGTCGAAATCTTCGCGACAAAAGGCCTTCAAAAGGTTCGTGACGAAGTCGATGCTGTAAAACGCCTGCTCTTCCCCTCGCCCGACGTTGTCCAATTCTTTGGTTTCCTTCAGTTGCTCGTCCTTGAAATAATCTTCAATGATCGGACTTCCGTGACGCAGGGTTTCATCAGGGCTGGTGAAGATCCTGGTAATGAATGCAGGAGTTCCGTCCAGAAGAACTAGGCCGCTATGAGCCATCTTGAAGCCGAGAACCAGTCCAAGCTGGTTGATGAAAAACTCCGTATAGGTTTCCCTTCGCCCATGTTTCTGCGCATACTTCACCAAGTATTCGGGACGAGTTGGATCGTTTGTCCGGATTACGTATTTGGTTGCAGCCCCCAGTACCTGCTTCGACGTATCGGCGAAGTAACCCGGGAAACTCCGCGGAAGTTCCCAAGTGAGCCCGCGTTTGCCGATCCGCACGAATCGTGTAGGAGCTGGAACCGTCGCTGGATACGCCGTCGAAGAAGACATCGAGTTAGCCCCGCACTGAGATTTTATGCTGCGTCATCGATTCTTCGGAAACTCCTCTGAACAACGTCCGAATTGCAGATCACGCACAGACTATGGGAAAGTGAGAGTAGTTCCTGGAGGGTTGATGCGTGTCCTGTCAGTTCGGCGATCGGCAACCCGCCTCTGAGATTAGTCGTGTGTCAGGCTCGCTCCACAAGGGGATGTCTTTCAAAGGTTCGCGGGGTGTGGTGGGTGCCGCCTCACTTTCATCTGAAGCATGATCGGTTGCCGCCTCGCCGTTCTGACGTTCCTTCGAGAGTCGAGAAGCACGAGATCGCGCGCGACCACCTGGGTCCGGTATTTCCGCTCGGGCTCTGCCGATCTTCCCAACTGGTGGTCTGCAGCTTGCCTTCTACATAGACCTTCGAACCCTTGGACACAAATTCCCCGAGGATTTCAGCGAGCCGCTGCCAGACGACGATGTTGTGCCATTCAGTGCGCTCCTGGAATTCACCGTTCTTATCCTTGAAGCGCTCATTGGTGGCAAGGCTGAACTTTCCAACCGGGATACCGCTCGGCGTGTACTTGACTTCTGGATCTTTGCCGACGTTTCCGACAAGAATGACTTTGTTACGCTCTTTGGCATTGTGAACTCCAGGACGTTCAGGGAATGTGATGCGATCATGGCGGGTCCAGCGCGGAGTGTGATGATACGGACTAATGAGTGGCCGACATGCGGCTCGGCTCACCGCACTATCACTGGTGATCGGACCAACGCGATCAGCAGCAGCCGCTGCGGATCAGGAGCCACTGTTGCGGGTGCAGGTTCATTAATCTCAGACATCGGCATTCGACCCGATTGAACAGCCCTCCGTGTCGATCCGCGGGTTATTTTGTGACACTCCGGGTTTCGAGAGTCTCGGTTCCAGCAGATGACAATGGCGGCATCCAACACAGCACACGCCCGATGTAATCCGGACGACCGCCGACCGAAACTCTGCGGGCACTTCTGCAATCTCGCCACTGCGGCTGTAGAAGACGGGGCAAACCGTGCCGCGGAACTCCGCGTCTTTGTCCCAAAGGTCCAGTTCAAGGCTGCCTCTTCGACCATAGAAGTGGATGGAACTCTCCAGTCGTGGCCTCCGACCGTCATCCGAGCCTGTCAGACTATGTCGCGTAATGAGCAGATCATATGTCCGCCCAATCCGGATCATCTCCACTCGAAACAGAACGGGAGCGACCACGATGGCATGCACACCATTGACGCCGACAGTGTCCACGCGTTGAAGCCAGCCAAGTGGGCTCCGGTTTTCGTCTGTGAAGCTCGAGTACGCGCCCAACCCGGCAACGGCTCCGCCGGATTCAACACCGCGGAGGACGTACCTCTTGGCCAGGTGCTGGTGCTCGATCGAGACAGTCGGCTGGCAATAGATGCCGGCATTCCGAAGTTGCCGCAGGATGATCCCTGGGAACCTCAAGCCTTGTCGGGCCAGCAGCTCGCGGCGATCCTGTTCCGCGACGCGAACCGAGGTCTGCGGTTTACCGGTCATGACGCACTCCTGACAGAAATCGGCTTGCCCAATGCACTGCGGATCATCTCGCGCGTACAACCCGCCCAGCACTTGTACTTGCGTGGATCAGCAACCGAAATTGCCAGGTTATCCCCGGCTTTATCCTTGCCTTGCGCTGCGCAAGAGGGGCATCGGGTCCAATAGTTCCCTGATCGCCGACGCTTCGCAGGAACGAAATCAAGAATGCGGAACTCGCGTCGATTGGGATCGAAGGGAGGCAGCTCGATTTTCGGTCTGGGTCGGAATTCCTGGGGCATGTCCAGACCCGCAATGAAGTGCTGCATCTCGGGTTCGGTGATCCTTTTAAGCCGCTCCAGATAGTTCAGTTGCGCTTCAATCTTGTAATCGGCGCCGTAGAACCAGTACCGTTTGTGAGCCCCACGGTGAATACCGAGCGGTCCGCGTATAGCGTTCCCAAACTCTTCGGGTCTGAGTTCGTCCTGACGTGGAAAAACCTCGATACCGTCTGCTAACCCGGCGCCGCCCTTAACCGGCACTTTCAACCGCAGCGCGAGGTTATAGATGTAGATCCGGCAGTCTCGCGCGAGCAGAGGCTTCTCGCACAAGATCCAGAGATGTGCGCCACGACGGGACTTTTCCAGTGCTGCCTCGACGCCGTCCCGTCGCAACTCCCATTGCAGTTTCAGCAAGTCATCCAGGGCATTGTCGTAGTCAGCATCAATGGCGACCCACTTGGATCGTTGCGTCTTCGGATTGAGCGCGTAGATGCCAATTGTGATCTGACCATTGAGATGCGCGCGGACGGCTTCTTGCGAGAGTCGCCGGCCATCTCGCGGGCGGTAATAGTAATGTTTCCCCCTGTCGCCCGGCCTGTGCGACTGAACGGTGTAGGCCAAGCGATTCACGAATAGACGAAAATATCGAGCCGCCATTTCCGTTGCCACTTGGCCTGATTTCATGGTTCCCTCCCCTCAGGCGAGTCCCGCCTTGGGCAGGTGGGCCGAAAGAAGCCCCGGATTCGCCGTCCGCGAAACCAGGTCATATTCGCTTACAAGTTGATCGAATTCGGCGGCAGTTAGGGCATCGTCTCGACCTTCGAGAAACGACACGAAGTAGAAGATGTGGCGCTCACGGTCGTATAGGTAGATCGCACCGGAGGCCGGCTGATCTGGAACAATTTGCAGAAGCAAGATGCCTCTTGGCATCTCGATCCAGCGCGATGCCAGCGCCTCGCCAATGTTGAGGAATGCCTTCACGACATGCTCGACACTGGCATCCTGGCGCAGGCCAATATCAGCGGTTGTAAACAACGGTTCAAACCTGACTGCTCCTCGACTTTTCAACATGTTCGACTCCTTTCTGTCCTGTCAAAGTGAGAACAAGCTACACGAAGATTCACGCGTGATGTACTTACTCCGTGCGGATACGCGGATCGCGGGTAATGGTCGCGAATCCCAGCACTAGATTGTGATGGTTCATGACGAATGGCTGGCCACTTTACGGAGCACTTTAACGGCGGAACCTGTGGAGTATCAGGGCGCCCGACTTTCCGAGACAGACGTGTCCGACTGTACCGACCGTTAAACACATCACCGCGAAAAGTATCTTTGGTGTGCGACTTCGGAGGCAATGGAAGCGCGCATGGGCTGTCAACCCAAACTGATATCCCGTAATCGGGACAACTGTCGCGGGCTGCGATACGTAAAACCCCGGCACAAAGCCCTATCAAAAGCATTGGTTTGAGGGGCAGTGGCGCGCGAGCAGACTGCACTAACCATCGACGCTCGAAATAGGACCATTCAGCAGAAGCTGAATTCAGGGGGTAGTCAGACCGCAAGTTGTTGATCCATTCCAGCTTGTACGCGCTCCAAAAAAGCGATATCGATGGGAATGCGAACCTATTAAGAGGGCAAAGAAGGCCCAATGAGTATGCGACACCTCCAAATACTGTCATGGCAGCAACTCCCGGAGTTCAGTGCCATGCAGATTCCCCGAGGTAAGGACCTTGGTCTCAAGCAGCGTTCGCCTGAAACTTGCCGCGTCGGCAAAGGCCAGCATGCGTGGGACTTCCCGCAGTTCCTGTACCAGGTGAAGCAGCACCTCCATTCCCGACGTCAGATAAAGGATGCAGGCGATTTGTCGTTCCATCTGGAGCGCATCTTTGATGCGGTCATATTGTCGGTAGCTCTTGAGCGAGTTCTCGTATTCCAGTGCAAACCGTGCCTTCCGGTCTCCGATCCACACGTCGACGATCGCGTCATAATCTTTTTGGTACGGCGTACCTGAGATGGTGTTGAATGACGCGATTTCGATTTCTGATTGCCAGTCGGCGAGCAGATTCTGGGCCGCCAGTGCGAGCTGTATACGGTTCAGTTCGAGGGAATGGAATACATGCGAAATGTGCGGCAGATGTTCAGTCTTCGAGTGCATGACGGTCGTGAATTGGCCGTGATATTCGAGCAAGGCAACGCCCTCCCGGCTGATGCGATAGACGACTGTGCCCGCGCCAAAGCTTCCGTCACACACCGACAGGAATCTCGCTTTTAGGAGCCTCCGAACTCGCCAATTGAAGCTGTCGCGGGAGCTCTCCCATCCTCCAAATCTCATCAACTCGAACAGTTGAATGTGGCTAACGAACTTCGAGTTGCGCACTTGCCGTAACAGAGGGATGTCGCGTTCCGCCTGCACGACTACGCTGTTCTTCGCATATCGCATATCGACAAATACCTTCAGCCAATGCCTAACTCTTCCACCAGTTCGAGCCGCGTACGCTCGGCGATCGGTCCTGTTCTGAGCTGCCAGTAACCAAGCGCAGTTCGCACCCAGTCGAACGGTTTCATCAAAAGCATTGCCTCTTGTCTCGGACCAGATTGACTCACCGCAATTGCCTGGACAAAATCTGCTTTCCAGTCTCGCGCAAGGCAGTCAAAGGTACCGAACTGTTCCGCGGACAGGACTACAAGGAAATAGTCGGGCAGCGCAGACGCGGCGGCTTTCCTCCGAAACAGCAACCGGTTTCCGCCGAGCGCGAACACCAGATCAGCGCATTCGAATGTCACGCCCACGGAGCGATTCGGGAACTGTGGATTGAAATCACCGACGCCATTGAAGCGGATCAACCCGGGAACGATCCAATGGCGCCTGACCTTGCACCCTGAGGAGAGTCCCGTGGAGTTGAAGTACGCAGCATGACGCGTAAACCGGTATCGGTCACCCGGATCGTGGCCGAAGCGAGCCCACCAGTTACTGCCGAATTTGAGGATCTTCACCAACATCGTTGAGATATTCCATGAGTGACCGGTTGGCATCCTTCAAGACGCGAATACGGTCCGACATCAGAAGTCTCGCAAGTCCTCCGACTTGGTCGAGAACTTGGGGAGGGATGTCTATCTTTTTGTCAGAAAAGTAGCGGCACAGGTCGGCAAAACGCGTGCTCTCCTGCGCCAGTTCCTTTTGTTCTGGAGGCAAGGCGTCGATGCGTCGCTCGTATTCATTCCGGTCTTCTATCGGACCCAATTCACCGCCCGCATCGAACTTGCCGACAGCCCCTCGGTGTTGTTTTTCATCCTTTGACATGCACACGAGTCCCTGCTCATTCATGCGCCCTTGAGAGCGCGGTTTCTCTCCTGCTCTTCCTGAAGCTTGCGTCCCGCATCGTTTAATTGACGGCGCAAGTCCTTTTGTTGCTCCTCCGAGCGGGCAAGCTGTTGTTCGAGCGAATTGACCTTCATGATGAGGGTCGTATCCGACTTGAACAGCGCCATCTGGTTGTCCGGTTCTACTGCGATCGCAGTTCCCGCATTTCGTTCTGTCGCAGCCTTTGCAGAGGTGATCCTTGTTGTTGTTGGCGCGGTAACCCGTGCGGTGTTTGCGCGAGTCTTGGCCCCCACTGATCCCGGGACTTCGCTAGGGTCGGGCGGCAGCCGGGCGGATCGCAGCGTCGATTCTTGCAGTGTGGCCAATGCATCCTTGAAACCGTGATTCTTCTTTGTGGCCTCATCAACCTGCGCATTGGACCGCTGCAAAGACTGCTCAAACTGCGCAAGTATCTCGGCTGCCGCCCAGTCGCCCCGGGTCCCAATCCTGTGCTGAAAGATGATGATTACGAGCAGGCAGCCGAGCAGTCCCAAGGCAACGAGATTCGACCAGAAGTATCCATTCTTTACAGTCTCTTCGAACAGAATTGCGCGACCTTGATCGACACACTGACCGTAGTCTTTGTCTGACGGGTTGATGCGCTCGAGGGTGAAGTCCAGGAAACCATCTTGTGGTTTTGGGGATCGCTGCTGTGTGGCTGGATCATAGCTGGAGTGGCGCGATTGAGAGAAAGACAAAGGCGACAAACTCGCAATCAAAAGCGCGGCGGCAGCAATCCGAAATGAGCGTTTCACATCCATGTCGGCCGGCCATTTCTGACGCCCACACGGCCATGGCGCCGTACCAACTCCTGGTCCTTGAAGCGCAAATTCGCTCCTTCGAGATGCGATGGGGAGTAGAGCCTTGGATGGATTGCTGGCGTGAAATCCGGAAACTGGTAGTTCCGCGGCACCCGTACATGGAGGTGCGAATGCAACGTGCCTTGCCTGCTGTCGGTCATCAGGATTTCCATCTGCCCGACCGGCAGGTTCTTTATGTGCTCATCTTGGGCGCGAGTGTCCTTAACATCGGTTTCGCTGCCAAACCCGATCGACTCGTACTTGTCCTCAAAGATGCCCGTTCGCTGGACCGTCAGGGTGCGCCGTTTTTGCCGAACGCGGGCTGATGCCTTGAGGAAGTATTGCGTCGTCTCCTCGTCGCGGGTGTGCAGGAGCATGGTCGTATTTGGTGCTGACGAAACGTCGTCTTTGAATCCGCGACCCACGGTTAGCAACTGGGGCAAAGCCTGGAGCGCAAACAGGAAGGCCGTATTGGTGCCTCGCGCTGTTTGCAGGATTTGAGCAAAGTTTGAATAGGCGAACGGGGCGAACTCGTCGAGGATGACGCTCACCATCGGACGATTTTCGCGACGGCGTCGCTTCTCGTCTTCGTACCGCCTCCCGATGATGAGTTGCATATTCTGAAGCAACATGCGTCCGAGAGCGGTGACTGCCTTTGAGTTCTTGTTGGTATTGAGAGAAACAAAGAGGATCAGCTCTTTGTCGATCACCTCGTCAAGCGAAAGCAGGTCATCGTAGGCGCCGGTGATGACTGAAAGATCGTCCTCCAGAAATGTCATCAGCTCATTCAGAAGTCCCTGGATCTTTGGCACTCGTTCCCGGTCTTCGAAGGATTGTTGGAGATTGCGAACGGACATCTCGAAGTTCAGACGGCGCTGATGGTTCACGCCAACTTCCGTGTCAATCTGCGATCGAGCCATTCCGATCTGCTCCTTCAAAACTTGCGGGTCGAGTGCCAAGACCAACACGTCGTAGATGTTGAACCGCTTGCCGGTGTGGGCGAGGACGCGGACGAGATCGCTCAAGTACGTAGCCTGGTGACTGTGAAAAAAGTCCTCCTTCAGGTCGAATGATTCAAAGACAAAGTTTGCGTGTTCCTGGTACAGCCCGTGTTCGCTGAAGAATGGGTTGTAGCGGGCGGAAATATCGGGCCGTGAGGGATCGAGGACTCTCAGTTGATGCATGCGGCCGGCAGTCTCGAAGGCGGGCAGAAGGTCGGAAAGGAACTCCTTATCCCCCTTACCATCGAAGATGAGCATGGGAACGCGGTGCTGGTCATGTGGAGGACCAACAACGCGAAATGCGTCCTGGGTGATGATGTTTTTGAGCAGCGTCGTCTTCCCCGAACCGGTAGCTCCGAAGACCACTGACTGCATCACTCGCGTGGCGTCCGACCAGAGCCAGGGCTCGCGGTGGACGTTGTAGCCGAGCACGATTGAATTCTGTTGATTGGCGTCCCTAACCGCCTTCCGGTCCCTTTCATGGCTGACAAACAGCGGGGGATGCGGCCAGTTGGCCTCGCGTCTTTTGTGCAAAGTGGCGACATACCAGGTGACTGAGAACGCGCCAATAAGCGTGTACAGGGCGTACAGAGAAAATTCGATAAGTTGGGCTGGCCGGATATGGAAGCGGCTGGCAAGAATGTAGAAACCGCCTGCAAGCGCTATGACAACAGCCACAGCCAAAACGAAGGCAAGGCTCTCTTCCTGGTGCTGATGGTATGATCGCCGCCCAAGCCGATATTCGTTCGAATAAGTCATGGCTGAACCAGGGTGAAAAACAGGAAGGTGCCGATGCCCAACACGGCAACTGACACCAGCAACACGAGAATGGGATTGACACGAAGGGTTCCAGCTGCCGTCTGCGGCTTGAGCGGGTCTTCGATGCAGCGGAGCACGCTGTCGCGGAGCCGTTCCGCATCGTTCGCGGCATGAAAACTGCGCATGCGTTCCACCACTGCCGAGATATCTTCGCCCTGCTTCATGGCTTAGAGCACAAATGTCGCTTTGACCTGACTGTCGAAAACCAGTTGCACTACCGCTGGCGACCTCAAGTCCTGCCGTATCGCCACGACTCCATCCGTGGACTCACCCGGAGCGAGATCCTCGGATGCAGTCTCAGCATGTGGAACTGGAAGGGAGATGCTGTGCACGTCGCTCAGGTTCTCAAGCAAGCGAGGATCGAGTTGCTTATGCGCAAAGCTAGGCAACGAGAGATTCGACTGACCCGCCTGCAATTCGAAAACATGCGGAGGCGTCACGTGATATGCGCTTCGGCTGTCATTTTCTATGCTGTAGTGGACGTAAATGCTGGTCTGGGTGCGAAACACCTGCTGTATTCGCACGCGCACCTGGCTTTTCGGAACTCGCGCATTAGCTGGCGCAATGTCGACTGCTCCCAGGAACGCGCGGGTGAGCATCATGTCTGCAAACTCATCCACATGCGCGCTGAAACCTGAGTCTGGCAGCGCTGTGGGCAATGGATTGTCGACTGAAACATTCATGTTCTTTACCTCTGGGGTGGTCTCAAGTTCGTAGGCGAAACGGCGCGAAGCGGTCCACACGAACAGGTCAGTGGAAATTCCCGACTTAGTAGGCTTAATGAAAACCTTGTCCTCTTGGCGCTCAATTTGAAAATCCGAGCTGCCGGCGGCCACCATCGTGACGGGTTCGTGGAATTCCAACACGGTCAAATGGTTCAGCGCCGTGGCCACATGGACGGCATTCAACGGGGGCGCGCTGGCCTGCGAAAGGGCGCCAATAGCGCACCCCGCCCATATAAAGAGGATGAAAAACAGACTTCGCTTCATGGCCCCTCGTGGGTGCCCTGAGCGGAATCCTTTGGGGATTCCGCTCAAAGTGGTTGCGGCCTCACATGACCCAGGGAACTTCCGGTCCATCTTCATCGAGAGCGATGGATGGAAACTCCACGGCTTCGTCTGGGACCACGACTTGCGTCGTCGTGCCGGATTCTTCCGCGACGGATGGTGCAGTCTCTGCCTGAGCCTGTTCGGATTTGTCATCGTCAAGGAGGATCTTCCCGTCTGCGTACTTGAACAGGAAGGTGTGCTTCTGTCCTCCATTCTTGAGCGGATCAACCAGGAAAGTGCGGCCTTGCTCGTCGATGCGAACGAAGCCCTCGTAGAGCCGGGGGACGTGCACGCGCACGGCCCTGCCGCCGGTACGCTCCGCCAGCTTCAAGATCAGCTCTTGTGGAAAGGCAAGAAAAAGAATCGATCCTGTCGAACGCTCTCCCGCGCATACGACGCGGTTTAGCGCCTGCAGCCAGGCGGTTCGGTTCTCAGTCTTGTTCTGTGCCCAGATGCGGATGAGAGCCAGGACGGCTTTCATCTCGTATTTGCCCCGTTCCTCGTCGGCGCGACATGCACCGTGCGCCTGATTTGAGGCAAATAGCTTCTGCCGTCGCAGTTCTTTGTCGGAAGACTGCCGCACGGCTTCCCACTCGGCCTTGGCTTTCTCCAGTTGATTTTTCAGCAGTTCGCGCCGTTCGGCGATCTTGCCAACCATCGCGGCATATACCCGGTTGATAAAACGGCAGTCTTCGAGCATCTGGCGGGTGACCTCTTCGCCCACCACCAGCGCCTTGAATGCCTCAATCGGCGCCTTGTTAGTCAGCAAGTCTTCAATCTGCTTGCGGATATGGTTATAGAGATGGCCGACACGGTCGGTCTTCTCGACCTCCACATGCAGCGGCAGATCGGAGACGCGGCGTTCGTTCTTAAAGCGGAGCCACGGCGCCTGGCGTATCTGCTGGCGTACTTCAGCGACTAGCTTGAGGTCGGGCTGGATTTGCCACTTAAGGCTGTCGAGCGCTTTCTGTAGCTCGACGGCCAACTGCTGGGCCAGATCATCGCGCCCTGCCGCCCGGCAAGAGGTCATCAAATCGGTGATCGAGCCGATGTGATTGCCCCGTGCCTTCATGGCAACGTGCTCGAGGTTAAACCACGGATCTCGGGCCTTCGCAGCCTTATTCTTGCCCTGCTGTGCCCCAAGACCTCGTGCAAACCGGTCCTTCACGAATCTGGGGAACCGGTCGTCCTCGACCACGCAGATCCAGTCGAAATCATAGTCGCCGCCGTTTTTCTTCGCCGTCTCTGAGTGCAAAACATATGTGCCCTCAAGTCGCAACTGCCGCGCTACCAGATCGCGCACTTCTGCGTCCGTCAGCGTGCAGCCTGAACGGCAAAGGTCCTTGTTAAGCTCGGCGTTTAGTTGAGTAACGATCTCGTCGTCAGAAAGGTTTCCGAACGGCAGAAGATCGTCAACCATGCGTATGGGATAGCGAACGCACAGGCCATGCTTCGAAGACAGCGGAACGATGGCCCGATGTTCCGGAATCCAGTCGGAACCGGAGAACACATGGCCGCCTTTCAGGAAGAGATAACCATCGTCCATCAGAGCAAATGCGGGAAGACGGAAACCTCCCCCGGTCGCTGTCTTGAAGGCCCAGCGCGCGAGCAGCTTGTTGAGTTGATTGTTGACATAGGGATGACGGACGATCTCGCCGCTGGCGTCGGCCAGGAGCAAGCCTTCAACGACCCGGAATTCCTCGCTTCCGTCCAGCTCCATCAGATCTGCAGAAACCCTGTCTGGGTGACGGCCCAAGAGCTCCAGCAGTTCTTCGTAGCGGCCTTGACCAACTGCCTCACTCAGCCTCGCCACTTGCTTCATGGCCTGTGGTAAAATTTCCAGCTGAATTGAGTCTTCAGGGGCATGTTCAACGAGCGTGTAACTGGACTCAAACTCGAGCTGGCGGGAGACTTCGCGGATGCCAACCGTCACGTTGCCCGCGAATCTTCTGCCCGGCCCGAAGATCGGATACATCACCGCTGGTATCTTCAGCCCCGGTTTGACCGCGCTCTCAGGTAACAAAAAATCTGCTTCGAGCGCGTCCGAAACCTCATCCTCCATGATCTTGAATGCGCCCTTCGCCTGCGTATTGGCGAAGGCCATTCGGAATTGATAAAACCGGTCCTCCGGCAGACGCTTCCCGGAAATCTCCCGCTTGGCATCGTGCAGAAGGATCGATCTTTTCTGCTCGTCCAGATCCTCTCCGCGCACGGATCCATGTCGTTCGCGGCAAAGCCGATCAACCTGGAGCGAAAGGAGTTCCTCGTCGTGTTTTTCTTGAAGACGCTCGAATAAAGACCGCCTGATCCATCCTCGGCAGTCATTGGTTCCGAGCGTCCTGTCGGGAACCACAAGCACACGAGAATCGGGAGCCTCCATCATCACCTTGCAGGGCGAGACGAGGATCCCGAAATAGACAATGGCAGCCTGCGGCCAATGCTGAAACCGCTCGGCAATCGCCCGGCTGTGCTCCTGGTCGACAAAGTAAAACTTCCCTTTCTTTGCCGAACCGCTGGCCCCGACCAACTTGTAGTGAACGCCTTTGAAAACGAGCCGCGCCAAAGCGTTCTCGACCTGCGATTCCTCGTAGTCATCGAGAGGCTCTACCGGCACGTTCACACTCGCGACCTGGATTCCGGGATAAAGCACGCTGAGGAGCGTGTTTTCCAGTGGCTCAAGATCGTGCAACCGTGGGGCAATCCGACCGTTGCGGTCGATCTCAAGGTTCTGGATTTGGTCGGCCGGGATTCGGTATCTATTCGTCTTGGTGTTCTTCGTCGTCATTGTTTTTCTCCTTAACTCATTGGTCTCGGGAGACCCGAAAAGAGTTAAGGAGTTTGCATGACCGCAAACCCTCGCTCTTTTGGCTGGTCTCCCATTCGGATTCGCTCGACCAGGTCCTCAAGTGCGAGAAGCTCCAGTCAGCACATTGTCCCCGCACAAGTAAGCGGGGCGCTCAAAGGACCAACGTCTACTTTGGCCATCTGAGAACTCACCATGCTGATCACTTCGAACTAACTCTGGACTTGCTTCGGGGCAACTGCCTGCTTCACGATCACGGGGCTGCCTCCACCATTCACCTCCGGTACTGCCTTCCAGGCAGTTAACGTATAAAATGTCTGGGCACTCCGAAAGGCCTGAATTAGCGCTTCGCCTTCACTGGCTACTTCCTGACCCAACTCCGGAGTGGCTGCTGACGAGCCGGGCTTGGGAAGGAAGTACCGCACACCCGCATCGTCGCCATTCCGCCGCTTGCGGCGCTTGCTGGTAATGTTGGCTCCTGGTGGCGTACTGCTCGATGTTTTTGTGTCCATCTCGGTCTCCCGTAACGATCAAAAACTGTTGATCCCAGCCTGCTGCAGAACCCAATCTCTCTTTTCCCCTTCGATCGGTCGCTCCCAGTACTCGCCTATCAACAACCCGCTGGGGTTTTGCTCAGATCTCTTTTCAACCGCGAGGCGAACATGAAACTCGCTCACCACTTTGTCGATGGTTTCGTTGTGTTCGTGAATGCGATGAACTTCTTTCACTCCAAATGCGACATAAGTCAGGGGATATTCTTTTGAGACTTCGAGCGACCGCAGTTGGAATTCCGAGTTGGTCTGATCATCTTCGATCTTCCCAATTAGATTGTCCTTCTGCATTCCCGAGAACACCGTGCGCCGCAGGTTGGCGCTCATCATGTTCAAGCTGTCAGCCCAGTTGCGGCTCACGTTCGTGGCAGAAAAATTCAAATAGCGCTCTAGAAACAGACGCACGAAGGCCCGCTTCTCGAATTCTGTTGGCTCCGGGCCCGCGCCCTGGGTCACCGAGAGGACCGGCTTCGCCTTGCCGACTACAGTGGCCTGGCCGTTTTCGTCCACGCGGATCACCGTCGGCGGTTGCAGACGAACGTACGCAGCGAATGCCAGCGCCAGGAGGGTAGTTGGGACACACAAGAATGCCAGAACCATCGCGCGATTGGCATAGGCGCGAAGAGCTCCATCATGCTCGTAATAGCGGCTGTAGCGTAGCTTGTCGGGCGCCGAGGTATAGTTTGGTAGCTTTTGTTCTTTTCCGTTTTTCGACCACATGGCTATTACTCCCAATGAACTGCCCTCATGACCGCTTTCCGAACAACCGACCAAAACACTTCCCGAGATAGAAGAAGATCAGGGTGGTAATGCTGTACGGACGAAAGCTGGAGTCCTTCGGCTCCCAAATCGGACCTTGTCTCCACATGGCGAAGTACCTCGTTTCTTAAGTGTTGCCGTCATCATCATTCCGCCGGCTGCCCGCTGCCTTTCCCAAAGCCCTTCCCGCGTTGAACGTCATGACCTGCAACACACCGCGGGGGCGATAGCTGATGGCCGGGCCGCCCGCGCCGGCAGCAACGGCAGCTCCGCGACTGCCGTTCTGAGCACCGTCGCTGCTTGGGGAGGGCGAGGGCGGGCTGGCATTGCTATTCATCGCGCTCGCAACTCCGGAACGAAGAAACTCTGGCATGGTCGGCACCGGCGGAGGTGTCGAGGAGGCGATTGCTCCGGAGCCCGATACAGTGCCCACACCGGCACTCGCAGTACTGTTTCCAGCTCCGGCCGCCGCGCTGCCCGCTCCTGCAGCGAATCCGCTCACGCCGGCTAGTGCGGCGCCACCTGCTATTGCACCCGCGCGCACAAAGGCCAAGGTGGTCGATCCCACGTCGCCGGAAATCACTTTCCTGGCAATGAAGGGAACAAGGGCGATGGCCAGTGCATAGGCGATGCTTACAAGTCCGAGAATTACCGAGTCGGGGACACCTCGAAGAAAGCCCAGGAATCCGTTACCGAGCACCTCGCTGACCTGGTTGAAGTGGATCGCGGTGATAAGCGCGCCAAAAACAGCATAGAGAATGCCCCAGGCATTCCAGATCATCACATTGATCGCATAGGTCTTTCCGAGTTGACCGATACCTGAAACGGGAATCAGCGCCAACACCAACGGCCCCAGAACGTAGAGCACGGAGCCAAACAACGTGTAGAAGAAGCAGAAAACGATGATCGCCAGTGCATAGATAACGTAAGCGACCAAGAGCATTCCAACCGTAATTGCACCTGCCGCGTCGCCCGTGATCATGTCCCAGAACGTCAGGTTGGGATTGCTCTGAGCTTGCTGCTGAAGCTGCGTCATCCAATTAATGAACATGTCGCCGGCACCCGAGCTGTTGCCGATGAAACTCGCGACAGTATTAAACGATCCGTTCACATCCCGGAATACGGTCGACCAATTCGCCACAATCATGGCGACGACCAGGTACTTGATTGCGGTCACAGCGAGCGCTTGAAGATCGCCGCCCCGTAGAGCGGCCTGGTACAGGCCGACCAGGAATCCGATCAGCAAAATGGCAAAGGCCATATTGCTGACGGTCGGGATAACGTTCGTCGCGTCGATGCCCCCGAGCGCCGTGTTCAGCAGTTGCTGGAAATAAAACACGGCTTAATGCGCTCCTTGAAGAAGCAGGCTGCCTGTATTGTGAAGAGTGCTAGTGTGCGTGGCCGAAAACTTGACTTGCGCCCCGCTGTTCGCAAGTTCGATTGAGCGTACGCGAACCAGCTCCGCCATCGCCGATTGCGTGTATGCGTTCGCCCGCACCAGCCATGCTGAAGTTTGGGCATCAAGGATGGAAGCGCTACCCGGAGCTGCAGTCTGCAACTGCTGATTGATCTGCTCGGCGGCCTGGAGCTCAAGGTCTGCCAGAGCGTCGATTTCAAGCGCCTTCTTCATTGCCGCCTGCGCTTCGGCATCGGTCATGTCCACCAAATCCCGGACGGACGGCGGAGCGTCTGTAGAAGGCATGACCGTTCCATACAGCGCTGTGTAGTTGTTAGTGATTTGGGGCACCGCGCTTGGGTTGCGCGAGAGCAGAGTCTGCTCCAACTGCTGGGGAGTCGTGAGGGTTGCGCTGGCGACCGGCACCTGGAAGATCTGCCGCATCTGGACAAACTGGCCCTGAAACTGTCCTGCAAGGCCTCTCGCCTGATTGATGGCCGCGATCGGGAAAACCACCTGCTGCTCAAAATTCGCGGATTGTTGTTCAAGCTGCTGAATCGTGCCGAGTGGCTTCGCGACCACGCTGCGCAATAGATTCGAGATTGTGCTCAGTCCGGCCGAAATGATGGTACAGCACGGATCCAAGCCCAGCTGACTCCTAGCTGGGCTCGGCAGCATGAGCACCACAAGAATCAGCGCAAGGCCAGCTGCCATGGCGTTGCGGACCACTCTCCAACGTCGAACGAAAAGCCGCGATTTCATCTTTAGAACTCCTTACGGTTGCGTGAGGACTTGTTGAGCCTGATTCATCAGGTTGCGTGTTGACGCCGCGCTCTGTTTTAGCAGTGAGTTTTGGTGGGCGAGCTTGGCTGCCTCTTGGCGCAGTTCCGACGCCAATACCTTTGCCAGATATGCCTGAGACTCCAGCTCGGAGATCCCTGCTTGGGTTGCGAGCACCGGCGCCGAGCCGGGAGCTGCGGTTGCACTCTGTTGCTCAATTGAATCGGCAAGGGCCAGCATTCCCTGCGTCGTCTGGTCCGAGAGCACCGTCGTCTTTAACGATCCTTGAGCCAGTGCATCGTCGATATCGACCATGTTGCGCTGCAATAGCCGTGCGTCGGTGGCGGAAGGAACATTGCCATAGACATTGGTGTACAGCGGCTGAAACTGGCCGATTGAGCCCGATTGCCCGTTGCGAACGAGTGTTTCCAGGTGTGAAGGATTTGTAAGAGTAGCGCTGTTGTTTCTGATCGCCTGGATCTGGAACATCAGTCCGCCGTACTGCGCTCGGCTGGAGGTGACGAACGCCCTCGTTTGGTTGATTTGGGCGAGTGGCCAAATGATCTGCTGCCGAAAATTGTTGAGCGTGGAATCGAGGGTTTGAATCCCGCTCAGCGCGCCTCCAATTGCTCCTTGAATCGTGCTGGTGATGGTCTTAAAGATAGTGAGAATGTCCCCAATTCCGGCGGCTCGCGCGGCGGGCGGGGCTAACAGAACGGCGAAAACGAGCAACGGTAGCCATCGCTCACTGCTAGCAAGCCTGAGGCGAAGACGTTGAACAAATGCGAAAGCTTTGTGCTTCATACGCGCGCTCCTCTCGCTACTTCGCCTGATACTTCTTCAGGCAAGGGATCGACTTCGGCTAGGCCTGCAGGAAATCTTTCTGCCAGCTCCAAGTACGCCTGAATTTTCGGCACGCTGCGTTTGCGTTCCAGCCACCAGGACCGGTATAGCCGCTCTCGCGCATAGGTCGTGATGATCCAGTAATCAACCGGAGTGGGTGACATCCGAATGGTGTGTGTCGTTTCGGCCTTTTCCCCAATCACAATCAACGCATCGGCGCTCTTGCCCTTGATCGGCGCACTGAAGCGCTTGACCTGGTTCAGAGCCGTTTCATTCAGGTGCAAGTGTGCGCGGAGTGCCGTCATATCGCCCGGCTGCTGACCGATGATCTTCGTCGTCGTATTTTTGACGATGCCTGCGCCGTGGACTCTTGGGTTCGCCTCGGTTCCGACAAAATCCTCGGCCGTCTGGCTGATGCCCCAGACGCTGGCGTTGCGTTTACGTGCCGTGCGGAAAAGCTGAACCACTTCCGGTGCGAGTACGGGCGAATCCAGCAGGAACCAACATTCGTCCAAGACCGTGATACTTCGCCGGCCGGCTCTCCCCGATGCCCGCTGCGCCGTGGCGTGGGCGATGAGCAAGCTCATCGCCGTTTCCAGGCGCGGATCATCGCTCAGTTGTTCTACGTTGAAAAACAACCAAGGGCTGTCGAGCGAAATCGTTGTGGGGCGATCGAACAGCTTTGCATACACGCCTTTTTCGCTGGCCCAGCTGCGCAACTTGATTGCCGCCAAATGGGCCTCGTCCATCACTCGTTCACTTTTGTCTTCATCCCGCCATTGCGCCAGTTCGTCCCGCAGATCGGAAAACGTCGGGATGGGATTGGACGGCCGGATTGTCGCCCGCTTGTAAGTCCGTAAGATCGCTTCTGTGATCAGGTTGTTGAGGAGTTCCGTGTCTTCAGCGCGACCCTCGCCAAGCATGTGCCGCGCCAGGTTCTTGAGAAACGCCACCTGGTCTTTACTTGGCTCCTTCTCTCCTTCTGATAGGTCCCAAGGATTGATCGTCTGGTTGGTATCGAGCGACATGGTGATCATCCGGCCGCCCATCAGTTCGACCAGCGGGCGATACGAGTCTCCGCGCTCGATAATCGAGATCAAGAGATTGTCACGGGCGGCCATCAAAAGAAATTGCTGAACCATGAAGGTCTTTCCGCCGCCGGATTTCGCCATGACCAGCATGTTCGCGTCACTCAAGCCGGGATCGAACAGCGAGAAGGGGACGAGCTGGCGGTAAGGAGTCTCCAACAAGAAGAGAGGAGACCGAGGCGTCCCCCGCCACGGCATCTCGACCGGAATGAGGTCGGCAGCATTTGACGTCAGTAAGTCCTGATCGCGCTTATCAGCATCGGCCATTGCAGGGAGCGCACTGAAGAAAAGCCTTCTCTTTGCGAGCGTCTCGGCCACTGCTTTGGCGCCATTCATCCGAGCGATGGCGTAGAGGAGTTGTTGCCGTCGGTTGTCCAGAGTCCTTTCTGCTTGTTCAAGATCGACTGTTGTTACTGCCGGTTGTGACGTACGGGTGCCGATGACCAGGCTCAGCTTCGCGGTCTTCACGGAGCTTGAAATGATGTCCTGTTGTACCCGCACGAGTTGCGCTTCGGCAATCTGGGCTTCGACGTTGATACGCACGCCCCCATTGGCGTCCCGCTGCGCCGCCTGCATCTTGCGTAACCGGCTCTTGTAGCCCTTGAGTACCTTGGCTTGATCGGGAATCGTGATCTGCGCGTTGCAGACGATTGGAAAATCAAGGGCAGTCAGCTCTCTCAAAATTCCGGGAAAGGTGGCATCCGGCAGATCTTTCAGGCTGACAAACGCATACAGAATGCCGCCTAGATTCAGATATGTATCAGTCTCGTCGACGATGCTAATGTCCGCGAGTTGCTGCCGAGCACTTTTGAATTCAAGTTCGTCGTCGCCTCGGCGATACCTCCGTCGATCTGGCCTCAACGGATTCAGGGCCCGCTTAGCTTCGAGAAACAGCTCCCCATCACTTAGCCGGCGCGCCCCAAGTTCGGCGGCTTCGAGCGCGGTTTCCACTCCTCGCAAAAAGCTCTCGAACTCGGCTAGCAAATCCTGGTGTTCCTGGCGCGATCGTTCAATCGACTTCTTTGCGGAGAGGCTGAAGAGCTTGCCTTTCGGCCTGAGTGGTTTGCCAGCCAGCCGACGATGAAGAACTGGATCCCAGATCAGGTACGCATAGAGGGCGGGCCGCATGTAGTGGCCTGCGGCTTCTTTGGTCATCCATCTCTCGACACGCAGACGATCGAGTTCAATGGCTTCGTATCGCTCGGACTTTTGCCCAGCCTGGTATTGATCGAGCAGGTCACCTGCGTCTTCAACCACTTCATATCTGATCTGCACACGCATGCTCTGCTCTGGGAGGGAGCGCAGAAGAGCTTCGAGCATCAGCTTCCCGCGATCGCGGCCCTCGTCGCCCGCAAAATACGAGGTCAGACCCTTCAGCTCATAACCGGCGACGAACGCTCCATTCGTGCGGACGACGACGTTGTCCAGGTAATCGCGCACCGGCAATTGCTCAGACAAAGCAGGCTCCAGGAGCTTGTTTTCGCGTTGGGCGAGCGTGGTTGGCACTGTTATTCCTCTGTCAAATATGCTGACTTGATCTCTCGATCCACGGACAACGCGCAGTAAGCCCGCGGCCTCGCGTACCAGAGCACAAGGTCGCGGACGTAGCCACGCGGCTTGCCATACTTGAAAGCCATCAAAACCGGCAAGACGAACAGCGGTACGCCGTACTGCAGGACGAGATTCATTGGCATTCCGGCGATTTCGCCACCGACGAAGTGGCCGACAACATTCATTACTGCCGCTGCTCCCAGCACCACGAATAGGTCCTCAAATTCGAGGTACATGAAGGTCACGCGTGTCTGCAGATTCCGGTTCACCGGTGTCACCTGTAGCGCCATTTCTTCTCTCCTTCCTATGGCACGCCGGCCCTATGGCACGCCGGCCGTTCCGTGCTGGATCCAGAACTCGCTTAGCCTGAGCAATCCCGATAGCCCAAACGAGCACATCGCTGCGACCAGATTCCTGATCCAACCTTCTCCAACGGTCATTCGCTCCAGCAGCCCCGAGTAGTGGGTCACCGCCAACACGACCTGGAGCACGCCATAAAACGGCAAGAGCACATTGCCGACCCAGTTCACTAACGTCAGAATCGAGATCCAGTAGCGGTCAGGGTTGTTCCATGCTGACTGGCTGGCAAACGACTCCATCGCCCGAAGTAAGCCAGAGCACATCAGGGATGCCAGTGCAGCATAGGCAAATTGATGGTGATGGCGGCCCTTGCTGAACTGATAAACCGCTGCCGCGGCGAAAAGACCGGCCAGGGTCGGCATAATGACATTGCCCAGCCAATTCGTCAGGTTGAGCAATCCATTTGACAGGCTCATCGGATCACCTCCATTCCTCATCAGCCGACCATGGCCTGAACCAGTTTCCACACGGCCGAAACACTCAAGAACGCCAGCCCCGATCCCACCAACGGCATGAACGGCCGGTGTCGTACGTAATTGAGAATGGCGCCCACAACTGCCAACCCCGCCGCTTCTGGAAGAATCGTCCCGGCCAAAAAGTTCCAAGCCGAGGTCAACATGTCGGTCGTCGCGAACTCTGAGCCGCTATTCCAGCTCTGCATCAGCTGCACTGTGCCTGACGCGGAAAGCAGAAAAACGGCGGCGATAATGGAACCGAGCGGGTTGTGGCCCTCGGCTCCATCTAGCGCCGCCTTCAGCACGCAGAACGCGGCGAGGAGGGGGGAGAGCTTGGCGACCACGATGTTGGTAACGAAACTGTTAAAACTTGCTTCGACGCTCGCGACCCAAAGGCTTGAGATGTTTCCGCCCTGACCCGGCATGCTGATACCTTGCGCTGTGAACCAGGACAGAAACTGCGGGAGCGTTAGCAAGATCACCGACCACAGCGCCCACCGCTGAAATCCTCCGCCTGTATGGAAGTTGACGCCGCCCTCCCGCCGCAATGCGATTCCTGCCAGCACCATCGTGCATATGGCAGATGGCACCGCCAAGTCAAAGAGCAGCTTCATCAAGTCGACGAGAATTTGCGGCAGCGTCATTGTGCGACCCAAACCTTTACTGAACTCCGGCAGTTCCGTTCGAGATCCAGAATTCGATCAGCCGCGTAAGCCCTGAAACGACCAAGAGCCCACCCGCCGTAACGGCCCAGCGCGCAACGCCTCGGCCTTGGGAATAAGCGATGACAGCCATCACGACGGCCAGCGCGGCGCCCACCGGCGCGATCACATTGCCCACCCAGTTGACAAGGTTCAGTACCGCCCCTTCCGGCTGCGCGGCGGTCTGTCCCTGAACGGCCTGCCCCGTGGCCGGTTGTTGTCCGAGGTTCTGGGCGTATGAAGTCAACGGTGTGAACTGAAGCGAGACGATTACGAGGAAACCCGCAAGCGCCAGACGGTGCCGCCAATCGCCGCAACTGAAAACCCGCATAGTGCTTCTCTCCTGCGATTCGGTGAGTGCTTCTCCCGTGTCGCAAGCGAGAACATAGGTGCACCTTCGATTTCGCGCAAATCAATGGAAGATCTCTCGTCTGACATTGGCGAACTCTAGCAAAACGCCAGGACTATGTTTCCGGTTTTCGAACGGTGGACCTAAGGGCAAAGTCGGTGAGCGCAAAGGCGGGTTCCTGAAGAATGTCCACCAACTACTGGCGGGCGGCTCACTTTGTCGGTTTACGCAGAGGACAATGAGATGAAAATTTGGACGACTTTGATGTAGTTACAACAGACTCCGCATTACAGACAAATCCGGGAGCCGGCCGTCAATGACCAGAAGCGCGTTTCACGTTACCAATCGGACGGACGAACCGATAACTTCCGGGTTGCCCGTTATCCACTAAGAGATGCGAAAGCTTTTCGGGTCGGAGCAGAAAACCGTTCGAGAAGAACGTGATCTCCCTCTTGTGCCATTTGACCGGGCAGGTGACCGCCGAATGACACAAATGGGAGCTTTTCGCGCTGACGAATTAGTCGTCATCGTGCACAGGACGCAAGTTGTTCTTGTAGACTGCTGTGCCGACGGCCCGGCCCAGGTCCGCACCAGCCTCCTGGTCGGTTCGAAAATGTATTCCGCCGTAAACGCGCGCGTCGGAAATATCATCGGTGATCTGCTTAAACGAGGTGTATTGCAAGACGATGCTGGGCACCGTAGGATTCGTCAACGTGATCGAATGCGCGGCTTCGCCGTAAATACGCCTCAGCACTTCCGCCGCCGCATTGGCTGCACTGCCGTGGTTTGAAGGATAGCTCGGAAAACACGGGGTCGTGATGAACGGGACGTAGTTGGGATCAGCCTCGGTCCTGGGGTTGCCGTCGGTCTCACCCGCATGGATTGCCGTCTCCGGTCGCCAAAGGTTGTAGTGATACTTGTTGAAGAATGAAGCCACCAGGCTGTCACTGATCGCCATATTGACCAGGGCCAGAACGTGAGCGTTTACCGACAGCGACACTCCCTGTTGCTCTGCGACCTGGACGGCAGCCTGATTGAACGCTTGAGTTGGCGAAGCAGCGGCGTAGAAGAGAGCGACGTTTGAGCGGTCTTGCGGCCGCTCTGTGCTGTTGACGCTGCCGACCGTCATTACCTCGTTATAGGTCTTCGCGTATTCGTTGCTCGTCAGCGCCGGCGGCGGACCGAGCAGAAACGAGCTAGCACTCTGAATTCCGAAGGGAATTACGTTTTGCCATTGAAAAGCGATTCCGCCCGCGGGGGAGCAATTCGGAGTTGCCTGCCACTCTCCTGGGACTACTGGGCCGGGAACCTTAAATTGCGGTGGTGACGACCCATCGTTAGCGCGCAGAGAGATCATCGCCGATGCTGCTGCGTCACCGGTTGCGATGCCGTCGATCTTGGCCTGACTATTCGATATCTGGCCTATCGAATTGGCGTACTGGGCATCGAGCGTGGCTGAGGGGCCGAAGTAGAAGTTAAGCACGTGATACGCGGCCTGAATGGCTGCTGCATCGGCTGAAGCGCTCGGCGGCGCTGTTATCGTCCCAAGATATGGTTGGTACTCGCCCGTAATGGCGTTCACGGCTTCAAATACAGCCAACTGCACGATAGCCGCGTATCGCGCCTGGGCAAATGGGTTCTGCTTATTGGCAACGGCGGTATTGACGGCAATTGCGTTCCAGTCCGAAACGATGTCGGCTGTCGCGGCTGCGGACCCGAACAGGACACTTACCATCAACATGCTTAAGAGCCTGAAAGTTGCGGGTTTGCGATAATTTTTTTTCATTGTTAGTTCTCCGAGTGCACGGTGTGCGTGAGTGGCATGATTGCGATTTCCGACTTCAGTGTCCATAGCGAGTCGCGTGTCGCCGCGTTATGGTTTGTGTCGCGCTAACCACAAGCATTGCTTGCACATCTGTCTAAGTTTTTGACGTGGGGTGTAAGATTGTTCAACTTCTCTGGCGTGCCCCATGACTTCCCAGCCAATTGGACTGCAGCAATCAATCCGGTTCGGCGAAGACTTCGAACTCGATCTCCGTCCCAGACGGCTGCGGCGAAATGATCGCGTACTAAAGCTGGAACGTATCCCACTGGAAATCCTGATTCTCCTGCTGGAGCGCCGCGGAGAGATTGTCAGTCGCGACGAAATCGTAGCCAGGATTTGGGGCAATGACGTTTTCCTGGATACGGATAACAGCATCAGGGGTGCAATCCGCAAAGTTCGCCAGGTACTGAAGGACGACCCTGAAACCCCGCGCTTTATTCAGACCGTGACCGGACGAGGGTATCGATTCATTGCGCCTGTTGTTCTTTCTGAAGAAGAACACTCCGTGGACGCGCCAAGACCTGAGGCATCAACTGCTGCCACAGGTCCGCCCGGTTTCGTTTCGGAGCCAGACAGTCACTTGCAAGGCCGCAGCCGGGTGGAGCAAGAACAAGAGCGCACGGCGGGGCAGTCGCCGGATACTGAGACTGCTCGTCAGGGGCGTAGGCCTGCTCGGGTTTGGCTTTTCGTTGGGGTGACTTCGCTGACGGTCGTGTGCATTCTGTCATTACTGGCGGTTTGGGGCTGGCGCGCTTCGCGCGCCCCAGTCGCTCTCCAGCGCAAGACAATCTTAGCTGTCCTGCCGTTTGACAACTTGAGCCGGGATCCCGATCAAGAGTTCTTCAGTGAGGGCCTAACTCAAGACATCGTCACTCAGGCCGGGAAATTGAATCCGGATCGACTCACGGTCGTTGCCCACAGTTCTGTCGCAAAGTACAAAGGGAGCAGCTTGTCGGCGAAGGAAATAGGTAAGGAACTGAACGCCGATTATCTTGTCCAAGGAAGCGTTCGACGCCGGTCAGGGCGTGTACGCGTCACGGTCGAACTCATTCAGGCGCAGGATCAGACGGACATCTGGACCGAGAGTTACGACCGCGAAGTTAAAGATGTGCTGGCTGTGCAGGACTCCATCGTGCGAAGCATCGCAAGCCAGATTCACATTGCCCTTACCGAACAACAGGAAAAACGCTTGGCTACTCCGCAGCAACTTAGCCCGGCAGCATACGAGGCGTACTTGAAGGGTCGCTACTACTGGAATAAGCGAACCGGCGAGAGCATGCAGAAAGCGGAGCAATATTTTCAGCAGGCGGTCGACAACGATTCAACCTACGCCGCGGCCTATTCCGGTTTGGCCGACTGCAACAGCGGGCTGACGTGGCACGGATTTAAGTCCCCAGCCGAGGCACTCCCGAAAGCTTACGTCGCCGCGCGCAAAGCACTCGAGATCAATCCAGAGTCGGCCGAAGCCCACGCCTCTTTGGGCCTGGCGATGAGCCATCGGTGGGATTGGACTGGAGCGGAAGCCGAGTTCAGGCGCGCTCTGCAGTTGGATCCCCAATATGCAAACGCGCACCACTGGTACGGAGACTATCTTTCTATCCGGAGCCGCCATGACGAAGCAGTTGCGGAAGCGAAGCGGGCACTAGAACTCGATCCCCTCAATCTTATGATCAGCACGTGGGTGGGACTCCGCTACTACTTGGCACACGACTACTCGCACGCAATACAGCAGAATCGAGGCTCCGTTGAACTCGATCCCAACTTCGCTGCCGCTCACCTCCTGCTCGGAGAAGACTATGTACAAGCAGGGTTGCGGAAGGAAGCTGTCGACGAACTGAAAAAAGCGGCAGATCTCTCAGGAGACAGTCCAATCTATAGGGCGCAAGTAGCAGTTGCCCTGGCAGTCGCAGGGCGGAATCGCGAGGCGCTCCGAATCGCTCACGAACTGGAAGCAATGTCAAGAAAGCGTTACGTTTCCCCGTACGTCTTGGCGCAGATCTACGCTGCGTTAAACAAGAAGGAAGACACATTCAAATGGCTGCAAGTCGCCTATGACGAGCAGGCTGTTTGGATGGGATACCTCGCCGTCGACCCGATCTTTGATCGATACCGCTCGGATCAGCGCTTTAAGAATCTTCTGCGGCGCGTAGGCCTACCCTGACGAAGAAGAAACGTTTGGGAAATCTCGCTCTCGCCAAGACGTCTAAAGCTGAGTTGATTCCAGATAGCCTGGCGGTTTGTCGGCCATCCGGAAGCTATTGCGCTGTCCGGCAGGATTAGTCCTGCTAAGTCGGCATGGCGCAGATTTACGGCCGCATGGGAGTTCGGTCGGATTGGTCAGTTTCCGGTTTGCCCGTGATCCGCTCGGAGTTGGTAAGGGGTAGTCCATAGAATTTCGGGTACAACGTCCACAAATTGGGCGAATGAACAGCGCAAGCTTGCTAAGGGGATATTTCAACAGTTAGAGTGACGGAATTGGCGTTGCCCTTCACCCACCCGACCCGCATCTTGCTAGACTGTCCCGGTGCGCCTTCGTTTTATCAGAGTGCAGCCCGACCCTTCTTCTGGCCCCCTCCTTAGCGCGATCCAGTATGCTTTCTACGACTTTACCCGCGAGATGCCGCGAAGCAAACGCATCGTTACTTGGGTCGCCATCCTGATCCGGGGATACGCAATCTATGCCCTTGCGGTACGGTCTCTTGTGTGGCCCCTCATGTGGCCGAGTCCGATCTATGCATTTATTGTCAGCATCGTCCTTTTCTATGCCGCTTATACTCTGATGAATGGGATCTTAACTTCGGAGTTGGTCCGAAAGACCCAACTTGAATCCGATCGCATGGCCGCACGGAAAATTCAGCAGACGCTGATCCCACAGGCTCTGGAACAACTTCCTGGTTACGAAATGAAGACGTTATATCGGCCGTTCCGTGATGTGGGCGGCGACTACTTTGACGTTATCGATCTCCAAGGTGGCCGAACTCTGTTAGCCGTCGCGGATGTGTCTGGCAAAGGTATGGCTGCCGCGCTGTTGGCGGCAACCATACAGGCGTTGGTCAGGAGTATTGCGAATGTCGAAGCGGAACCGCTCGCGTTGGCCAGATAGATTAATCAACATCTCAGCCGCCACACACCGACGGACAGATTTGCGACGGCGGTATTCCTACTCCTACACCGGAGTTCGGGAGAACTGACTTATGTGAACGCGGGCCATAACGCGCCAATCATCTTCGCTCACGGAGGGTTGAAGCTTCTGGAGCCGACTGGCATGCCACTCGGATTGTTCAGCGACGCGAAGTATGAAGCGAATAAGCTACGATTTGTTCAGGTGATTCCCTTCTCCTGTTCACGGATGGATTGACCGATTCCATCGCCGCAGCCGACCCTGAAGCCCATTTGGGCATGGCGTTAGCCGATAGTGTTGGTAAAACGATGTCGAATCTCGAGTCCCTGGTGGACCCACAGCACAGTCAAGATGACGTCACAATTCTGCTGGTGAAACGGTGCAATGGCGATATTTCGACAACTATCCAGCAGAATGCAGCTTGTATGTCAGGATACGCAGGGCAAGTGCTGCCGCCGCGACTACCAACATGAATGCGGCGGGTCCAATGCCTTTGACATCGCCTACGCGCAGATGCGACACAGATGCGCCCACAAAGTAGATGACGAGGCCGATGCCCGCCGCCACACCGAGGAGAGGCCACCAGATACCAAGAACTACGCCTAAGGCACCGGCAAACTCGCAAGCTACCAGCAGCGGAAAGTACTTCAATGGTACGCCGACTACTTCGTGAATGACTTGCACGATACGCGGATCGCGGCGAATCTTCCCGATGCCGGAAAACGTCACCATCGCCGCGAGGAGGATTGTAATCACCACATACGCGATATGCATTTGAACCTGCCCCTTGTTCCTACATTGCAGAAATTATGATATGCGCAGATGGTTGGCGAAATAAGGCGATTCCACGTTTTGACCGCTGGTCATTGAGTTATCAACAGCCACACAGAGAGAGTCCTGGAGCCTCGGCGGCATCACGACCAGCCCACGTCTGGGATGATTCCCCATTCCTTCAGCAGCCATTCCGGTACGTAGCAGCGATTACCATTGCGTTGACACCAGATTCGCAGCTGACTCGAACTGCTGTAGGTTTCCTTCGTGAGACCCAAGCGGAGGGCGACACCTTCGAACTCGGTTGCCACGGCTGCCGGAGTTGGGAGCGGCTTTCCCCAATTCGGATTTCCTCTTCTTTTGTGAACCATGGCCAGATCAATGATCATACGCCCTGGTTGACGGGCATTCGGATGGACCTCATCTGGACACTTGGCGAATTAGTTGGTTTGCTGGAACCGCCCGGATCGTTAGCAGTCTAATGGGGGAGACATGTCTAGAATCCTGCTCGGTGTCATTTGTAGTTTGGCGTTTGGCGTTATTGATCGGAATCATGATGCCCATGAGCTTTCCAGATAAGAGAGCCGCAATCACGGCAGCTTTCATTGCTCGGTTTGGAATCGCGTTCGCCATTGGCGCCGCCCGCTTACCATGGCCCAATTGGATGGTGGGCCTTGTATTCGGACTGCTACTGAGCATTCCTGATGCGATCATCACGAAGGCCTATGCACCGATTATTGGCATGGAAGCCTTGGGCGGAACTGTCATCGGCATTCTCATAGGTCGATTTGGGCGCTAGATTCTAAATAAACAGTCCGCTACCGATTCGAACTGGGTAGTTGACGAAAATCAGGCGATGTCGCAAGTTTGCGCCGCCTATTCGCCCCGTCAGCATGAGCCACCAGAGCCGAGTGCCTGATCCAAGTTTCGCTTTCACGCGGACGCAGGGAGGATTAGCGGATTAGTGCCCCCCTAAACGGTGTAGTGGTTAATGGATAGATCGCCAGTGAGTGGAAGGTCGGCCATTCGGAAGTTGAAACCGAGGGTGTCGGCGGCCCGGACGCATCGAATTCCAAATATGGGCAGCCGCGGAATCGGAGAGAATTCGATTACGGGTGAAAGGAACTAAGCTCCAGCGAATGCGAATCCCATGCGGAACAGAGTTCCAGGGTTCGGCTTATCCTTGTCAGCTTTCACTCTCTCCGGCGGAGCGCCAAAGAAATTGTCTCCAGCTAGCAGATAGTCGATTGCGCGAATGAGATCCCGAGCAGCCTGAGATTTGAGGACGTAGCCCTGCGCTCCAGCTTCGCGTACCTCGACATCCAAGCGATCCGATTCATGCATCGTGAACATCAAGACCCGGCAGTTCACGCCCAATTCGGCGATTTGTGTAGCGGCCTGCAAGCCGCTGAGGATTGGCATTGTGATGTCGAGAACGGCTACGTCTGGTTTTAGCTTCTTAACCATTTCGACCGCCTCTTTACCATTTCTCACTTCACCGCAAATTTCCCATTCGCGTCGCGATCTGCCTACGAGAGTCCGAATTCCTTCGAGGACTATTTCGTGATCGTCGGCAATCAGAATTCGTGCAGCCATGACTTTCTCCAAATTCTTCAACACGCGAGCGCGTCGAAGCCAAAGTTTTGAGGTTCAGTTAGATTGCAATTGCTCTTGCGTTTGGAACGCTGGCTATGACCGTCGTACCAGTTGCGGTTGAAGCGACTTCGAGCCTGCCGCCGAGTTGACGCATTCGTTCACTCATTCCGCGCAGACCAACTCCGAGTGATCCGAGCCAATCTTGACCCGACTCTTCCATCAGTTTTGTTGGAATTCCGTTTCCCTTGTCTTGGACCTGTAGAACTACAGCCCCGTTTGCCAATGAGAGCCGGACGCTTGCGGTGGAGCTCCCAGAGTGCCTGTGCACGTTGGTTAGACTCTCCTGGAGAACCCGAAAGAAGGCCAGCTCCACGTCAGTAGCCAAGCGTCCAAAACCCGTCTCGACTTCAAAATTGGTGGCGATACCGCTGCGCTTCGAAAACCCGTCAAGATACCATGGTATGGCTGATTTCAGGCCCATTTCCTCAAGCATGGGAGGATACAAAAGATACGATATGGTTCGCACTTCCTTGAGAGAATCCTCCGCCAAACGAATGCACTGCTTCAGGTCCTGGCCAGCCCCATTGGCCTGGTGTGGCCCGAGGGATGCCTCAAGTGAATCGAGGTTCATTTTCAGCACGGCAAGGTATTGCCCTAAGCTGTCATGAAGCTCTCGGCCTATTCTTCTTCTCTCCTCATCTTGGGTGCTCAATAGGTGAAGCGAAAGGTCGCGTAGGGATTTTTCGGAGACCGCCAGTTTGGCATTCGCGGCCTGCAGTGCCTCCTGAGATCGCATTCTCTCAGTGAAGTCACGTGTAATCTTCGCGAAACCAACCAATCTGTTTTGGTCGTCTCGAATCGCCGTGAGAACTACGTTGGCCCAAAAGCGCGTACCATCCTTACGAACACGCCAGCCTTCATAGTCGTAGCGTCCTTCTCTTGTCGCAGCATCCAGGTGCCGCTGTGGCTCCCGGTTGCGAATAGCATCTTCGGGGTAGAAGCAGGAAAAATGCTTCCCGATTATTTCCGAGGCATCATACCCCTTCAGACGTTCCGCTCCTCGGTTCCAGCTTGTAACTCGGCCATCCGAATCCAAAGTGAAAATCGCATAATCGTTCACTGCTTCAATGAAAAGACGAAATCGGTCGGCCTCGTGGTGGAGTGCAGCCTCGCGTGTATAAGCCTCCGATGCTGCCGTTTCGGCCTTCTCGGTCGCTCGTAGCTCAGCCGTCAAAAGGCGGAAATGAAGATACAGCAGGAACAGCGCCACCAAAAAACTCGAGATGACAACGAGGCTTGCCAACAGAAATCTGCGGTGAGCAACGCTGGTCCGATGACCCAGCAGACGACTTTCCTCCGATCTGATGGCTGCCGTTATTAGTGCGCTGCGGGACGAAAACTCCATGTTTTGCCGGATCAAACGGCTCAAATCCACGGGTTTTCCCGCTCGCCTTGCCTCTACTGAAGCACGCCACGCCTCGAGCCTAGCCGTTGTTACCGAATCGAGCTGAGAGCAGTTCTCGACTTGGACAGGATTGTCTTTTGTCAATTCTCTGAGGTGATGTATCGGTTCGATAATCCGAGAGGCCGCGTCTTGATATTGCGCCAGGTCAGCATCCTCTCCCGAGATCAAATACGCCAAGCGCGCCCGCGCGGCGTTATTGAGTACCGCATCCAGATCACCAACATCCGCGCGAACTTGCTGGGAGTGAGCCAGCGAAGCTTCACTGTCTTTGAAATATGAGAACGAGAGATACGTCGCCACGGCGCACAAGCAAAGCAGCCCTAGCGCCGTCAGAAATACTTGATGGGCCTTTGCCTTTTGCGAATTTAGAAACCCGTCGCTGAAGATCTCAGAACTACTGGCCATGTCGCTAGGGAGGGGGAGAGTTGATGCTGGTAAATTCTACCATCGGTCTAATCCCGCTTTGGATAAGGTTCGCTGGAAGCCAAAGACAATGGCTATTAAGGTGAAATTACCTAAACTCTTCTCGTTTCGGTGCAAAGAATTGCATACCGGAAAGAGGTATCTTGCATCTCATGTGGGAGCCGATAAGGACGTCCGCGTTCTAGGCATCGGGAAGCGTTGGTATGTCCAAACGCCCTAAATCGGTGCTGATCGTTGACGACGGAGCCCTACTACGCCAGAAATTAAGCGAAAGATTCAGTCGGGAAGGCGACTTTGAGGTTTGTGGGGAAGCCGGGGACGGGCAGGAAGCCATTGAAAAAGTGCAGCAACTGCAGCCGGATCTCATCATCATGGATGTCTCTATGCCCAAGATGAATGGTCTCGACGCGGTGCGCGTCCTGCGGAAGTTAATTCCGTCAATTCCGATCATCGTATTTAGCAACTACAGCGATGCTTTCGTGAAAACTCTTGCCCTTTCTTTGGGCGTTGCTGCCGTGATCTCAAAATCGCAAAATATTTCCGTTCTGCTCAGCGCCGCGCGCGAGCTCTTTTTGCGGGGAGCAGCGTAATCGGTTGATATTTTCTGCAGTGACCTTTTAGCTGATTCGCAGCGTAGCAATGCGGATAGCCCACCATGCGAAAGGAGCCTCAGCTTACTGAAATTCAAGATACTGCTAAAGAGGAAGAGCTATGGCGCAAACGCGTGGATGCCGCGGCGCTCGATGTTTGACCTCAGTGGTCCGGGTCTGACCGCCAAGAATGTGTCGTTCGTAGACGAAAAAGAGTTCGCCGCCAAATACCCCGGGGGCGATATAGAAGAGCAATTGAAATTTATTTTCTGGTATGACGGCGGACATGTCAGCACCGTTGCCGGAAAGATTTTTTACAGCTATCTCGGATATATATTTTTGGAGCACCCTCCGCTTAACCCCCGAACTCAGATGGGAACGGTCGAGGAACTGGTCAAGCAGGGCGTTAAGGATGGATATTTCTGGTACCGCTTCCTTACCGATCCGATGGGTAGGATTTCGCCTCGCGACTTTATCGCTCTCTACATCGGCGGGATCACGGACATCAGCGGCTCGCAGGCCCGTCGCAGCATCCGCATGCAAATGTACGATCACACCGCTTACGTAAAAACCCTCGTTCACGAAGCATGTCACTTGTACGTTTCTGTAGCTTTCAGAGATGCCGTCAACGACAGGAAAGACAACCAAGAAATTTTCGGGGATGCCATTCTCTCCAAGGTTCTGTTGGAGGGATTCGCCGAGCGCTTCGCCCGGGAAGTAATGGCTGCGAATCCCGCCTTCGGCCCAGTGGTCGAAGCTTACCCTTTGGAATTCGGACAAGTAGTGCGCCTAGTAGCGGCATTAGGGGAGGACTCCATTCGGAAGGCCTATTTCAAGGGCGATGCGGGCGAAATCAAGAATTTGATGAAAACGGTCGATCTCTATAAAGCGAACACAATCACGAATGTGACCAATCCGGACTTGATGATGCCGGTACCATGAGGGTCGGGCCGGTCCGAATTCAGGAAACTTAGCCGCGTAGGAGTTTTGCCGCCGCAGATGCACGCTCTTAAGATGGAGGAGAACACAGGTTTCTCCACCATGTCACACGGATATTGATTCGGATTCCCTGCACTGGGCAGAACCGCAATAAGATTGTGTTTCCCGCAAACAGATGTTCTTCTGACGTGATCGTCCCGGTTTTGAAGATCCATAGGGTGTTCTGATCCGTTATGAAAATTCTCTACTCTATCTGATTCTTCAACCACTTTCCAGATTTGCGTTTTGACCCGTTCTGGATGGATTCGGCGCGTTTTGAGCATAGAACTATCAAGTTTTTATCACAGCAGCATCCATGTACGAGTGCAGAAGGACCGATCGAAATCTCGCTGAGCCAACTCACTTTGATAAGCCGACTTCTGGCCCGCGTTGTTGAAAGTTCGTTCCAAGTATTTCCGAGCCTTCATCGCCTCTCCAGAGACCCGGATTTGCCGTATAATCCAGCGCTGATTCCAACCTGCCCATGAGCCCCGGCGAACGCGTGCAGTCACTGACTGAGCGATATTCGATAGCTGTCATCACCCTGGACGATGCGATATTTCGGGAGATGAGGCGGTTGCTTTCACGGAGTTTCCGCGCCATGCTGGCAAGTACCGAATCCCAGATCAAGACGCTGATCGATGACTCCGATGTTCACGCCATTATTCTCGATCTCGAATGCATCAGGGAGGGACCCGTAGATGCCCTCGAAGTCCTCCAGGAGATGCGCCGGCTCCGCGAAGACCTAATCGTCGTCGCCATCACGGGCTCTCCGAATAGTGAATTGCCACTCCTGGCCAGCCGGTCCGGGGCCGACCACTTTTTTCTCAAACCCGTCAACTGCGACGAGCTTCACACGGTCCTACTGCAAACTTTGGAGAAGCGGGCGCTACAGTCCGAAGGGCAATGGCTGCTGGACCAAGTTGAGAATAAAGGGGCGTTCTGCAGCCTCATAGGGGGCAGCGATGCCATGCGCCGGCTGTACCAAGGCATCAAAGCAGTGGCCGAAAGCAATGCCAATGTGGTGATCCGCGGCGAAAGCGGAGTGGGCAAAGAACTGGTGGCGCGGGCGATCGTGGAGACGGGATCGCGCCGCGACAAGCCTTATGTCTGCCTCAATTGTGCCGCACTCCCCGAGGCGCTCATGGAATCCGAGCTGTTTGGCTATGAGCGGGGCGCATTCACGGGAGCGGATTCGGCCAAGCCGGGAATGATCGAGATGGCCGACGGCGGCACACTCTTCCTGGACGAAATCACCACCCTTCACCACGGTTTGCAGAGCAAGTTGCTACGAGTACTGCAGGAAAGGTCTGTTCAGAGGCTTGGCGGCCGCGCAGCCAGAAAGATCGATTTCCGCCTCATCACGGCTACCAATGATGACCTGGAAGACATGGTTCGAAAAGGCCAGTTTCGCGAGGATCTCTATTACCGCATCAACGTTGTTCCGATCACGGTCTCGCCTTTGCGCGAGCGCGAAGGTGACATCGCGATGTTGGCGGAGCACTTTCTTCGCCTGTATTGCACCGCCAATCAAAAACCACTCAAGCAACTCCAGCCAGAAGTCATAGAAATCCTGGAGCAATACTCCTGGCCGGGCAATGTGCGGGAACTGGAAAACGTGGTGCAACGCCTGGTCATTATGAGTGATGGACCTGTCATCGCCGCCGTTCACCTGCCGCAGTCCTTGCTTTTTTCGGCGGCAGCCAGCCAGGAAGCCATCCTGATTCCTGAGGAGGGAGCAGATTTCGACGCGGAAATGCAGAAGATCGAAATCGCTTACCTGAGCGCTGCTCTTCGCCGATGCAATGGCAGCAAGACCGGTGCAGCCCGCTTGCTGCGCATGGATCCCCAGCGAATGAAGTACTTGTGCCGCAAGCTGAAGCTGTGAATTTCCGCTCCATCGGTTAACAATTAACCCCCAAAGGGTTAATAATTAACCCAAGGACGAAATTTAACCCTGATTTTTCCTCAGGGTGACGAATCCATTGTGCGGTAAACTCCACACCTTCAACTGCTTCCCTCTGGCACTCTGGAGCCGTGGAGTTTGGAAGCCACCGTGCTATAGCAAGAGCGTGCAGTAGAAGAAAAATCAAAAAAGCTCAGGAGCGCACCGTGACCATCCAGAAGAAATCGCTGATCAATAGCCTGAATACCACCAAGAAAGCCATCGTTGCCAGCTCGGCGAATGCTGCCAATCCGAGCCTCAATGCGCCCGTCGCTACGCGGGTCCAGTCCCGGGTGCAATCCCGAGTGCAATCGCGCGTCCAGTCCCGTGTGCAATCCCGGGTGCAATCCCGTGTGCAGTCGCGGGTAAAGGGCAACGCCTGATTCAGTCTTGCGCAAGACGTTCGCGGTTCGGCGGGGCCAACTGGGGGAGGTTGGCCCCGCTGCCATTGTGGAGCTTAGAATGGTCCGAAGTTTGTCTTACCAGATGCGGCGGTACACCAGGTCACGCGCGAAGCGAAGACCAAAACTGGCAATACTACGCCGTCCCACCCTGATTTTTGCTAGTCCCGTCATCCCAGCATGTAGCTCGGCAGAACGCTCAAGCCATGCCTGAGCCGCGAAAAACCGCGGCGGGTTGATGCCTGCGAGCTGTTCTTTTCCCGCTAAAGATGGATCCAGCGATACCCAGTTGGACGAAATCAGACGAATGACCGCCGAAAGAGGCAGTACCCGAGACTGAACGTGCAACCGCACGGCGGTCCCGAGATGAACGTCGTGCATGGCAAATTCAGGAAGGTAGATTCGGGCCTGCATTCTCGAGTCGTCTACCACTTCGAGCACTGGCGCCCCCTCCTCGAGGTAGCTGCCCTTGAGGTCATTCAATCTGGGCGTAGCGACCACTCCGGCGATAGGGCTCCTAACCTGCAGTTTCGCACTCTCTTCACTCAGGCTCCGCTCTTGTTGCAGCAAACGTACTCGCTCCCGTTCGGCCGATGCAAAATCTCCGTAACGCATTTGGCTCTGAGTGGCGCGCGCCGACGCCACCTGCAGGTCCGCGCGAACCCTCGCCAGATCGGACTCGAGGTCAACGTTTTCGAGATTGGCGAGGAGCTGGCCAGCCGTTACTTGTTGCCCTTCCTCAACGTAGAGTTGCGCTACCCTGCCCCGTACGGGCGCGTGCACGAAAGCTTGCCGGACCGGCTCGACAATAAAAGGCCCATCCTGAAAATCGGGCCAGATGGGGAGGAAAATCAGCAACAGTAGTGCCACTCCGAGGCCGGCCACCCGCCACCCTTTTAGCCAATTCAGGCCGCGCTCCTTCTTATCCAGGTAGCACAGCCTGGCAAAGCGTCCCAATGCGTGAATGCGGCCGCGAAATACCCAATATCCGATCAAGGCGGCGGGAACGAAGGCCCAGGCAGGCGAGTACGAATGCATGATGTTATACCCGAGAACCATGAGAAACGTGAGCAGCACGTAGCCGTAGATGGACGAGAGGATGGCGTACGCCAGATAAAACGGGCGCTGCCGTCTGGGCACGTAGTCGAGGTCCGCAGGCATCCGAAAGATGTGCTTACGCGTCCAGGCGGAAAGGTAGGCGGAGGTGCTCTCTTTGAAATCAGGTTTTCCGATCAGTTCGCAGAAGATGTAGTAGCCGTCGAGCTTGATCAGGGGATTCAGGTTCAGCACTGAAACTCCAACACCGGTAACCATCATGATCTTGTAAGCCAGATTATGTATGCTCATTCCCGCTGTCGTCGCCCACCACACCGCCGTCGCAACGAAGCAGATGATCAGGTCGCCCCAGATTCCAGCGATCGCGGTGGCGATTCGCTCCCACTTGCCTCCGTAAATCCACACTTGGGTGACATCGCAATAGAAGCTTGGCGCGAAATACATTAGGGTGAATCCCATGTTCTCCACATTCCCGCCAAAATGCTTGCAAGTAAGGCCATGAAAGGACTCGTGGAAAAATGCCATGGCCCCGAATAGCACCCAGAATTCCAGCAGATCGCCCCCGGACTTTGTGGTGAAATTGTAAAACTCGAAACTGTCACCCCAGATTTCTCCAAAACGTCCGACCCACATCCATGTCATCACGCCGAACATGGCAAGCGCCAGCACGGTGAACCACTTGGTATAGACCCAGCGCAGATAGGGGTATATCCGGGAGATGAAGTCGTCTGCGTGCGACCATTCGGCGATGGCAATGTCAGTAAAATCAATGGCTTTTCTGAACGCTTTGCGCTTTAGCCGCTGACTACGCAACTTCTGCTGCAGGGCGATGTTCTTTTCCAGAGGACTCTTGTAAAACAGTTCTGTGTTCTCCTGCAGGAATGAAGCAAACTCGCGGGCGTCCTCTTCGGAATACGGCACTCCGGTTTGGGCTGACGCTTCAGCGGAAATCTCAGCATAAGATCTCTCCCCATCGAATAACTGTAGAAGGACCCATTGCGGGGGCTCCAGCCGGATGAAATTGTCGGCACCCGGCAGTTTGGCGAGCACGGTCGGCTTTCCGTGTTCGATTTGCTGCTTTGCAATCACCCGCGGATCTAACTTGGGGAGGGCGCGTTTGATGACTCGCTCTGGCAATTCCGGCAGAGCTGCGTTGAGGGCATTGGCGATGTTCATGGGTGCGTAGCAAGATGAACATTGGCCTGCATACCGGGCCGCAGGTCGGGCACCGAGCCGGTCAATTCCGCGAGCACATCGATGGTGCCGCTCGCCGGATCCACGATGGGGCTCATCTGGATGACTCGCGCGATGTGTTCAAGCTCTGGGCTGCCGTCAGGCACGGTGATGTTCAACTTTTGACCGACCTTAACCTGACTGACAAATCTGGAGGGCAGCGTGAATCGAATCCGCAATGGACCGGTGGCACTGACCCAGAACAGGCGTTCGTCACGTGCTACCGTCTGCCCAGCTCGAACATATCGACGCGCCACGATGCCGTCGAAAGGCGCCGTAATCTGCGTTTTTTCCAATTCCAGTTCCATGGATCGCTGAGTATTACGGGCATTGATGAGAAGCTGTTCGACGCGTTTGACGTCCCACTGGTCGGCCTCGGCTTTGTAGCGAACGTGCTCAAATTGCTCTTCCGGAATGAGATGGGCCTCCCACATTTTGCGCGCGCGTTGCAGGTCGGCCTCCAGTACCTTGGCCTCCGCCTTCCAGTTGTTGAGATCGGCTTCCGTGCTGGCCGTCTTCGCTCGGGCTGCCTCCAGATCAGACAGGATCTGGCGATCGTCGAGTTTGGCCAGCGCTTGTCCCTTGCGCACCGGGGTACCGGTTTCGGCGAGAATCTGCACCACCAATCCCTCTCGTTGGGCTGCAACGTCAACTTGATTCTCGACCACAATCGGACCGGAAGCGGTGTAGTCGTAGTTCGATGGAGCTACCGGACCGCTCACAGCGGGTTGAGCGGGTTGCACCGGTGCTGCGGCTGCCACTTCAGTCGGAGCCGCGCTGCGGCTGCAAGACGTGGTCACAAGCAGTGTCAGAACGAAGAACCCAGGAAGTCGTCGCGATATTCTCAAGGTCACCACCCCAATCCAGACCACAGCTTCGACCAGAGCCAGAGGAAAGGCCGGCGAAAGAATACCTCACCCGCCGGGCGCCACCCCGTCGATATTTTTCCGCGCCCCTGCATTCCGGCCCGCAGGACGCCTTCGGGATTCGGAACGGCAATGCGCGCCTCGAACGTCCGAGCATCTCCCTCCAGCCGTCCTACGGGGCTGAGTACTATGACTTGTCCCAGGAAAGTGCGCGCCGGGAAGCCGTCGAGCTTGATTCGCGCCTTCTGCCCCGCTGCCGTCAGTTCCATGTCTTCCTGATCCACCATCAAGTCCACCAAGGCTTGCGAGTTATCGACGACCTCGGCCAGCGTCTCACCGAACTTGAGCTTATGGCCAACCAGATTTTCAATATGAGGGGTCGCAATCACGCCGTCGATGGGTGATCGCAGCAGCGTCCGATCCAGGCGCTCCCCGGCTCGTGCAACTTCGGCCGCCCAATAATCCGTTTGCGCACGCTGAATGCCTGCCTCTGTGTCGTCATTAGCAGCCAGGGCGCGGTTCATCAGGGCGCTCGCCGTGTCCCGCTTGGCTTGAGCGGCCATCAGGGCAGAGCGGTAGTCCCAGTCTTCAAGGGATGCAATCACCGTCCCTTTGCCAACATGGTCCCCTTCCTTCACGTTGATCTGCTTTAGCACACCTTCAACGTAGGCGCCCACATGCGCCGCGCGCCCGGGGGTCACCGTCGCCACGCCCTCGACGCGAAGAGGCAGAGGAAACAGCAGCAAGAATAACGCCGCAGCCAAAGCAGACCCAATGAGCAGAGCGCGGCGATGTTTGTCCAAGGCCAGAAAGCGCTGCTTCTTATGGATCAGCGGCTGCAGTACCCCGATAAAAGGAACTTCCTTATACAGCGACGCGTTCCGCAGTGCCACCGTGGCCTGGCTGCCTAGCACCTTGATCATTTCCAAATGTGCGGAGGTCAGAAAATCGGCGTCGCTGCTTTCAAAAGACAAGACCCCAACCCGCCCTTCCTCATCGGCCAAAGGGACAGCGTGAAACGCGCGGCTGCCGGTCTGAGAGAAATAGTGTCGAAACTTGGCCCGGGTTTCCTCGCGATCAGCGGAGAGCTCTTCGCCATGCTGGCTGATCAGGGCCGATTCTCGCAGCAGAGATGCCCATTGGAGGGTTTGGCTGAGCAGCGTCATCTGGGGATCATCAGGATCAAAGTCCGAGATTCCAGAAATGGCGCGGAGTTGGATACGCCCGCGCTGCTCCAGCGCAATGGCAGCCCGTTCGTATGGAATCACGGCCGCTGGCCCGTTCACCACAGCCTGTAACACTCTGTCCAAATCTAATGTCGAGGTGATCTCCTGACTGACGGTAACCAGTGCTTCCAAAATTTCCACCTTCCGCTCGGCTGCAAGCAGGCTTGCGTTGTGCAGGGCGATAGAAGCCGATTCCGCCAGACGGCTCAGCGTAAACAAACAGTCATCATCGAACGGCTCTCCGTTAACGGGATTGACCGCTTCAACGACACCCACCAGCGACTCCCGATCCATGAACGGAGAGACAATGAGCGATCGGACGCCTCCGTGAGATGTCTGTTCATTTCGTCTCATCAGTCGCTTATCATGAGGGTGCTGAATGAGAACCGGCTCCCCATTGTCCGATACGTCGCCCGGCACTCCTTCCCCAGGCCGCTGCAAAGCTCCCGCCTGAACGGTAGCGTCGGTGCCCGACTGGTGCATAAGACGCAAGCTCTCATCGGGTTCCAGTAGCCATACATTCACTGCTTCGCACTCCAGCATCTCCCGTATTTTTGTGCCAATGATGGGCAGGAGCTCGTTCATTTCCAGGGTCGAGCTGAATACTTTCTCGATGTCGTACAGCTGAGTCAGGCGCGTAATTGAGGTCAGAGTGTTGTCGCGCTCATCCTCGTAGCTCTGCGCTCCATATAGCGCACTGCTGGCGACTTCGGCTACGCCCCGCAGGGCATCGAGGTAGAGTTCATTCAGTTTGCCGCTGAAGCTGAGGACTTCAATGGCGCCGGTCAATACCTCTTCTTGGATTAAGGGCAGGTAGGACAAAGACAGCAGGGTTCGACGTACGTTGAGGTGGGCAAATTCTTCACGGATCAGAGTACTCCCCTCAAACTGGACAGGTTTCAAGTCACGCGCCAAGCTGCCGAGGGTCCCGGCCTGCAGTGGAATCGTAGACTCAGCGACCGCAACATCACCTGAGCTGGCGAGCCAAATCCAAACCTCACCGCCTGGCTCGGCCGATGTTGCATAGACATTGACAGCAATGCCGGGAATGCCTTCAGCCACTGTCTGCGCAATGATTCGGGCGCGAGGTCCCACCTCTTGCGTCTCTAGCAGACGGGCTGATAGTTCAGTAATGGGGAGCATCAAGCCCGAACTCTGAATGGGCATTTAAGGAGCCTTGCCGGAGCGACCGCACTGAAATTTTGTGACTGGAGACCGCTTGCGATTTGCAATTTTGCGAAGCTTCTTCTAGGTTGGGAACGCACTCTAGCAGAGGGGTCGGCCAGTGTCAACCGGCGCGGGCACTGCGGGATTTCGGAGCCATGAACTGAGTGCCCTGTTTGGGAAGGGACAACATTTGGAGATCGAGGTTCGCAGTCAATCGGACGTGAAAGTCATCAAGCTGCGTGGCCGCCTCAACCTGGGCGAGGCGGTGGACCGTATGCGCGACACCTTCGAGGACTTGTTGAACGCTGGGCAAACGCGCTTTGTGATTGATCTCGCCGAAGTTTCCATGATCGACTCCAGCGGTATAGGCTTGCTGGTTCGGTATCTGACCGCCGCTAAGCAGCGAGCCGGTTCAGTCAAGCTTCTGAGCCCCTCGAAATTTGCAGTCCAGACATTGAGAATGACGGGACTGCTCAAGTTGTTTGAAACTTTTGACGACCAGGAACGGGCTGTGTGCTCCTTTCAATAACTGCCTGAGCCGTGCTGCGCCACTTCCGCGAGACGTGTTCAGAACTCCAGCTGCGGAGTATCCGCGCGAACGTGTAGCTCTCTCGGTAGCCGGAAGCAGGTGTTAGAAACCCTCTCCAAAAGCGAGGCTTAAAAACCCGCAGAAATGCTGGATCTTCAGATCTACATTCTCGGGGTTAGAAAAGTTTAATTTTCTAACAGCCGCACGTTGATCAGTGTGGATGCGCCGAACTCACAATCCTTCTCGGGCCGGTGTTGATAACGGCTCTTTCCGTTTCTCGTCGGAATCCACCGAGAACAGCATGTAATGATCGAACCTGTGTCGGCGGTAGTAGTGATGTTTGCGCAGGTCGAAATAGATTTGCGCAGTTTTGGGCAGCCATAGCGCCGTATGTTTCTTCGGGAAAGCCACCGGCCCGTATTCCACGATTTGGTATTCACTGCCCAGTTGAATGTCTGGCGCTGGGTGAACAATTTCCGCCTCAATGCGGAGGATCTGGAAGCTGTCGGCAGCAATCCAAGCCCTGCCCTTCAAACCCACGAAACGGATCTGATTGCCAACCTTGTAGCCGTGCATATGATTGGGACGATCATCTCGTTGTCGAAAGTGCACTAGCCAGCTAGCGTGGCCGCCCCAATCTCCGAGACCTTCGCATGCCATCGCGAAGGTCTCACGCATGTGGGGATGAAACACCAGGGCGAGAGTAGCAAAGCCAGTGCTTGCGATGCTATCGGGATAACCTTCCAAGGTGAGCCTTTCGGCGCGGTCTTCGTCGACGTTCAGAATTCCTGGTTCAGGCTCGGATATGCTGGCAACGTAGTTGTACTTGCGAGTTAAGGTTCGGACCGGTATTCCATAATTGTCAAGATTTTGATGAAGCAAGTCTTCTACGGCGGCAAAACGCTCCACGTTTTGCACTAGCTCCTCGACACGTTTTCCTGATTCGCCCATCACCTGCGAAGTGGGGCAAGCGACGCCCATCGCGACCAAAGGCTTGACCTCGTCGACTCCTAGCGGCTTCCAGGAGGTCTTCGGCACGCTCGGCGCGGTAACAGCCGCGAGCGGATCGAACTCGGGAAGCCGGCGATTTACTGGCGTCGATTCTTTGACACCCGCAATTTGCTCGTTCATCTTGGTCACAACATTGCGCAGCTGATCCGCCATGGCATGCCGAGGGAATTCCTGTAAGAAGATGTTCATGGCGTCTACCGCCTCCCGGATGTGTCCCGTTTTAAAAAGTGACTCTCCAAGGACTAATTGAGAGGGGCTGGCGGCGTGGCCTCCCTTCCTGATCGCAATTTCAGCTTCGTCGCGGGCTTTTTCATAATTGCCCTCCCTTAAGTAGGCGTCTGCCAGGAGATTGTGCGGCAGCCAGTTCTCGAAATCCAGCAATATAGCTTGCTGTAACGCCGATCGCGCTGAAGAATAATCCTCACGCTCGAGGTGCGTTCGACCCAGCAACGTGAACGCTTCCGCATTCTGAGAATTCAGCTTGGCCGCTTCGCCCAGGTAGGTTGCGGCCCTCGCGAAATCTCTTTCACGAAAATACAGGAACCCCAAAAGAAAGTTCACGTCCGGACTATGAGGAGCAAGGCGATATGCTTCATCCAGTTGTTTCTGCGCTTGCGGTAGTTTCTCCGATCTCAGCTGGCCGATCGCATGTTTAGCGAGTTTCCGTGCCTTGGGCGGCATAGTGCCATCAGCCACGTCTGGATCGACATCCCGCCGAAGGACAATTTCCATCTCTGCCGCAGGTAACGAATCCTCCACCCGTAGTTCCTGCGTGACGCCAGCGTACCCAAGCGCACTTACTTCGATCTCATAAGCACCGCTTAAAATGCTGGGAAACACAGCCTGGGAGTGCTCATCCGTAGTTTGCCAAGTCGCCGATCCGTCCGCGAGATTCGTTAACTTCAACACAGCCTGCCTATCCAGCTGAGTGCCAGCGCGCTCCGAAAACAATTTGATGACTAGCATTGCTGCACTTTGCGGAGTTTGGGACGAGGACGGAGACTCCTGTAACAGGCAACAAACAGGGAGAGCAGATGTGGTGCTAAACGATACAGCGACGAGAAACGGGACGGCCCAGAGCCGCCCAAAACCCTGAATCCGCATAGCAGCCCCCAAGCAAATTGTTGCGAAGGAGTTTGGCACACTGAGCTTTGGCCAGTCAATCAGGCCGCTGGAACATGTCATACCACAATAGAAATGTCCCCGTCTTGTCCACAATAGAAATGTCCCCTGGTTGTAGGTCTACCAAGCCGCAGAAAAGATCGGCGTTTTCATTTGCTGATATCGATTTCTTCTCCACGGATGATCAGGCGCCGGAATGCAGGCTTTGGGTCTCGGGGATGGGGGCGCGGGGGAAGGGGCAGCGCCCCTTCCCTCGCTTAGCTCTTTAGAAGCTGGCTTCACTTCGCGGAACCCCAGACGATGATTGCGATAGTGAATGGCCAGTTCCCCAGCTTGGTTTTCCCGTACCTGCACGCGACTCTTCGCCGGTATCCTGGGGCAGCTGGGCCGCTCCAGTTGCAACAGCCGGTTCTGGTAGCGCACCACCCAGTCTTCACTCACCACACGTTCTTCCTCCAGCCAGAAGACTTCATCCAATTGCCGCGCCGTCAGGCGTCGCCGGTGATAATCGGCTTGCGCCGCCGCGGCATGCGCGTAACGCCGGTTGTGCTCGGCCAGGTAGTGCGCGTCCAGAAACGCATTGGCCTGCTCGTAGCTGGCGATTCCGGCCAGGCGCAGTTTCTTCACCAGCCGATCCTGATGCGTGCCGTGCGCCCGCTCCACTCGCCCTTTGGCTTGCGGCGAACTGGCAGCGATGATCTCGATGCCCAGCTTCGCGCACATGCGCCCAAACTGCGTCACCGCCGGCTCTCCGCGCATGCGCTCCCCAGCATTGGGCGGGCGCACGTAGACGTTCTTCCAGTCCGTGTACAGCGCTTGTGGCACCCCGTAACGCTCGATCCAACGCCGCAATATTGCCACCGCCGCCCAGATCGACTCTTCCGCCGTGAACCAGCCCACGGCCGTGGTCGTGGCGTCATCGACCATGTGCATCAGACAGCCCCGCGGCCCGCGTTCTTCCAGCCACTCATGAAAGCTTCCGTCCAACTGCACCAACTCGCCAAAGTGTGCCTTTGCTTCCCGTCGCCGTCGGTACGGTTTCCGTCGTCGTTGTCTCTGCCACAGCCCAGTCTCCCGGAGCCAGCGCCGCAGTGTCTCAGCATGCACGGCGAGCCCGTCATCGCTGGCCAGATGCTCACAAGCCAACGTCGGGCCGAAATCCTCATACCGGGATTGGACCTGTTTCAGTACCGCAGCTCGAAACTTCGACGGGTAGGCCCGATTCGACACCCGACCACAGTTCCCATGCTGTAACGCCTTCGCTCCTCCCACCCGGTACCGCGCCCAGATCCGCTTGCTCTGCCGATAACTCAACCCCAGCATCTCCGCCGCCTCGCACAATCGCAGACTCTGCGCCTTCACCCGCCCCATCACTTCCACTCGGCTCAGTTCCTTCCGGCTCAATCCCGTTCTCCCCAATCGCGGTTCCTCCTCGTCGGAGGAACTCTAAAGGGGACACTTCTAATGTGCTTTCAAGGGGACACTTTCAATGTGGTTCAACAT
>JAICSO010000008.1 GCA_025936825.1 Terriglobales bacterium | reverse complement strand
GCCAAGAGCTACGGCGAACGATTGCGCAGCTGCAACGTGCGCAACATGAATCCGGAGAAAGCTGAGAGCTTGAGTCCAGAACTGCAAACAGCTCTTCAGCCGTTGCTGGCGGCCCTTGAATCGGTCAGCGAGCGCATTGACGAGTACAACGAGCGGGTGGAGAAACTAGCGCAAGCGAGATATCCGCAAGTTGCCGTGCTAAAGCAGGTGAAGGGAGTAGGCACCCTCATCGCGTTAACGTTTCTGCTGACGCTGGAAGATCCACATCGGTTCTCGAAGAGCCGCGACGTGGGCGGTTATCTGGGACTACAGCCGGGACGCAGGAAATCAGGGCAGAGCGAGCCGCAGATGCACATCAGTAAGGAAGGAGATCCGTATTTGCGCACGTTACTGGTACAGGGGGCGCAACACATCCTGGGACCGTTCGGGGTCGACTGTGATCTCAGGCGCTGGGGACTGAAGTTAGCGGAACGAGGAGGACGAAACGGCAAAAAGCGGGCTATCGTGGCCACGGCCAGAAAGCTAGCAGTGTTGTTGCATCACCTGTGGGTGAGCGGAGAAGTGTACGAGCCATTGCACAATAGCTGTCGAGTTGCAGTTACAGCAGCCGCGTAAATCAAAAAGGAAAACAAAGTCAAAACCGTTCCAGGAAGAGAAAAGAAGCCAAAGCCGAGTTCCGGTGACTGCGTTAATCGCCTAGCCCACGTTCCACCTTCAAAAGTAAAACGCCAGGTCGCTAATCAGATGGCAGCACCGGCTGAAACGAGAACGCCCAACATGCACCGAGCGAAACCAATCGCTCCTCGAGAGTGCGAATGGAAGCATGGCGACAGTGGTTACTCGGCAGGAGGTAAACCGTCTTGAACAAAGAACTGACTTGACTCCGGCCGGCCTTCTCATGGAAGGCGATTACACAAGCATGCCCTTTTTCTTCGCTAAACGAGAGTCTCACCGCTGTTCACCGTTTTTGTATTGCGGTCCAATCTTTCTGGGCAATTTTTTTTGAAATTTTTCTCACCCGCCATGGCAAGAAAGCCGTCGATTGATAACTGCGGAAGGGGGTACTCGGACAACTCCTCCAACGACACCGGGCCCGGGGTGTCCAATTTTGGACTGTGTACCATTTTGTGTACCACGATTCGCGCTAGGTACTGCGAGGACCTGCGATGAGCATTTCTGGGCAAAAAGAAAACCCGCTGATTTAGCGGGTGTTAGCGGATGATAGCTGGTAGCGCTACCGGGAATCGAACCCGGGTTTGAAGATTGAGAATCTTCCGTCCTAACCCCTAGACGATAGCGCCCCGCTTCGAAATTATAGCAATTCTCGCACGCTGAGTTCCCCTCGCATGACTCCCGCATTCCTTTCGCGCACTGTGCGATTTGCGGTTCCCGTTTTCACCCATCTAACCGCAAAGGACGCCAAGGTCGCAAAAGAAGCTCGGTACCACAATTAGCTCGCGTTCGATGATTCCCTGACTGTGATATTTTGAAACACCGATGAGGACAACAGGAATTCTGATCGCGGCAATCACAATGGCTCTGGGGACAGCGGCCGCCCAGCAAGAGTTGCAGCCGCTCCCTGCTCCCATAACGAACAATTCCGTGACTTCGGTGAAGGTCCAGGGGCAAACTCTCGTTTATTCGTTTATGGGCTTAGGCCCGAGCAAGAATTTTGAAGCAATCAAGAATTCCGCTTACGCGCTTAACGTCAAATATGACAAGTGGACCACCATACGCTCAATCCAGGGCTCCGGCCGATTGGGTGCGGTCGCCGTGACCGTCGGAGAAGAAGTTTTTGTGATGGGTGGATACGTCCCCGACAAGAGCGGATTGCAGGCGATTGTTGCTGACACATCGGTGTACGAACCCGTTGGCTTGCGCTGGTATCGGGGCCCAGATCTGCCGATCGCTGTCCGCGACGCTGCTGCCGGTGAATACCGCGATCGCTACGTCTACGTGATCGGCGGCTTTTCCAGCAAGGGCCCGACCAACGCAGTTCAGCTTTACGACACCATCAGCAAGCAGTGGGCGCAAGCCACTCCATATCCCGGAGCAGCGGTGTTCGGGCACGCCGGCACCGTTGTCGGCGACACAATTATTTATATCGACGGCGCCAAAGCGAGTGGTGCGAAGACCGGATCACCTTGGAGCGCCTCCGATGAATGCTGGATGGGCAAGATTGATCGCAAGGATCCGAAGAAGATTGAATGGAGCAAACTTCCCGCTCACCCTGGCCCCGCGCGATATCGCATTGCTGCGGGCGCTTCCGACAAAGATGGGAAGGCCTATTTTGCCGGTGGTAGCGCTGAGGTGTACGACTACAACGGTATCGGGCTGGACGGCAAACCGGCTGAACCTTCTCCCGTTGTCTTTGATTACAACGTGAAGCGCAGCGAGTGGGAAACAATCACCGACAAAGCTCCCAATCCCACCATGGACCATCACGGCATGGCGGTCACTTCCGATGCATTGATCATCGTGGGCGGGATGGGCAAGGACCAGAAGGTTGAGGCCAGGGTGCAGTCGTTGCCAAAAGAAAAGTGAGTTGATTCAGCGCACTCGCGCCAACACCAGCGTGACATCGTCCGGTTGCTCAGCGGCTCCAATCCAGTCGTCTACGGCGGAAGTCACAATCTCGGTAATGCGCGCCAGGGGAAGATCGCGGTTCTCCTGCACGATCGAGATCAGACGTTCTTCTCCAAATTCGCCAAAGTCATTCTCCGGCTCGGTCACGCCGTCGCTGTAGGCAAGGAAGATGTCGCCGGGCCGCAGTTGCACTGTATCTTCCTCGTAAGGAACTTCGTCGAATAATCCCACCACTGTGCCACCGCGTTCGAGTCGGCAAGTTGAACCATCTTCCCCCAGCAACAGCGGCGGTAGATGGCCCGCATTGCTGTAAATGAGCCGGCGGGCATCGCTGTCGTACATTCCCAGAAACAACGTCGCGTATTTTTCAAGTGGCGTGCTGTGATACAGCTGATGGTTCAGCAACGACAACATGGTCCCCGGCGACACCTCGGCGCCCTGCATCACAGATTCGTATTTCGCGGAGATCATCTCCCCCGCAACAACAGCCTCCGCCTGACGAAAAATCGGAATCCCTTCGATCGCATACGCCCGCACCGCCGAGTGGATCGTCGCCATAAGCAGCGCGGCCGAAATTCCCTTCCCGCTCACATCACCGACCGCCAGAATCAGGCGATCGGAACCGACGGGAAGGAAATCGTAATAATCGCCACTCACGCTGCGGGCGGGCCGGCAGAAACCGTGCACCTCCAGGTTCGTGAGCTGCGCCACCTGTTTCGGGAAAAGCTGGTTCTGGACTTCCTGCGCGATCGAGATTTCGTTTTGCAGCCGCTGCTTCTCTTTTTGCTCGATGACAAGCTTCTGGATGGACTCGGTCATTAGGTTAAAGGAACCGGCCAGCGCCGCCAGTTGGTCACTCGACGTGATTGGAATTCGATGGCTAAAGTCGCCGCGATTGACGAAGGTGGTGGCGCGGTAGAGTTCCGCGACGCTGCCGGTAACCGTGCGCGTCAATTGGCCGCCGATGTAACCGGCGATCACCTCAAATACTCCGAGAACTATGGCAATGATAAGAAGCAAAACTTCTCTCGCCAGGCCGACAGGGCCGAGCGCTGAAAACAGGTGATCGTAGAGCTTGGAAAGGCGCGCCCCGCCACCCATCGCAACATCGTCGCCGCGTGCGCCGCTTCTCCACTCAGTTGTCTCAAGATGTGTTCCAAAACTAATCTGCACATCCAACATGCGCCTGGCCGGAGAGACACTGCCGGCGCTGTACAGGAGTTGACTAAGCCTTCCGTCCTGGTCCAATTCGCCGACGTTCACTTCCCCTACATCAGGAGCCACGGTCGAGAGAAGGGTACCGAGAGGCCGGCTGCCGACAACTGTGAGTTGCCCTTTTGCGGTGGACGAGCGGCTGATCGCCCGGAGAAATACCTTGCCGTGATCGCGGGCCAGGCCTGAAAAGCCGTTTGTAATGCCGTTGGGGATCGCGATGGCTCGCTGGTCCGTCGGTGCAATGAAGAGCTGTGTGCCATTGAGCCACGCGGAAAGCTGGGTATCTGCGGAGGCGGAATCCGTCACTGCCGAGGGCGCGCGGCCACTTACCAGGTCACTCGCAATGCCACGCGCTGAGGCATCGGTGATTGCTTTGAGTTCGGCGGCTGCCGAGTCCAGCCGTGAAGTCGCAACATAGGTCGCGAATTGTCCTGCGAATAGGTACAGCGCACCCAGCGAGAGTGCAACCAGGAGCACGAATGGAATTACACCAATGAATATGTACGTAACAATCAGCCGATTGCGTAGCCGCCACAGCAATCCCCCGGAGATCCGGCGAACAATCAGCACCAGCAGAAATGCAATTACAACTGCGCTTAGGAATGTCACCCATCCGCCGAGCGTGGCCCCGAAGGAACGTCCTAGCGTTCGTGAAAGCTGCTGCAGGGCAAAAAGGAAGACATCAATCGCGAGCACGTAGCAGGTCACAACCGCCAACTTGCTCCGCGGATACACCGCGTGCTTCTCCATCCAGATCCGTAGCTGGAGCAGGTGGGAGTTCATGAGGAGACGCCTGAATTATAGACGGTACAATCGATCGAAAGTCCCACCCCAACACCGAGGTTCCGAAGCATTCGGCTGCTACAATGCGACTGTGCCCCGAACAATTCTGATAGCAGGATTGCTGATGTTGGCGGATGTGTGCGCAGCGCAGCAGCCCACGAACCAGCAGACGCCTCCCGTCAAAGTGAACGTGCTCAACGTTTGCACTCCATCTCCCGACGAGCAGCAGGCGATCGCCGCGGCTTTGGCCGCTATTCCCAAGCGCCCCGCGTTCAGCCCGGATTTCGAGGTGGACCGAGGCCGCTCCGTGCTCGACCCAAGTTCGAATCCGCTGATGGCGGCAGGAAATTCACATCCCGCCGGCGAGACCGCCGTAGCTGATTTTGTGCGGATGCGTCATGACATGAGCGGCAATTCGCAGTATTCAACAGTGCAGTATTCGTTCAGCCGCGACACCAACCAGATGGTCGAGACCCTGGTGTTCCGCGTTCGCGATCCGAAGGAGCTTTTGCAGGTCTCGCTGGAAGACAGCGCGTCGTCCGTTACTTCGCCTTCTGTCATGTTGACTGCCGCTACGCCCGTCTCGCGAGTCAAGCTGGAGCGGTTTGGCAAGCCTTCAGTCGTGCTGGCACGCTGTTCGAGCATGGAAACCGGACAACCGGTAGATCAGAGCAAATATGAGCCGCTGTTTTCAGCGGCAACCTCAGCCTTGTCGTCCTATCGCGACCTGTTGAACGCGAGAACCCTGGTACCGGAAGAATTGACAAGGCTCGGCCACGCCCGCGGGAAGCCCGCCGCCAAAGCGCCCGCAAGCAAGCCGAGCAAACATTGATGGCAATCGCAGTCTGAAACCGAATCAGGTCTTATCTCATCGAACTTATTCCTATGGAAAACGTCAGAAACGTTGTGATTATGGGTTCGGGATGCGCCGGGCACACGGCAGCCCTCTATACCGCGCGCGCCAACCTGAAGCCACTGGTTCTTGAAGGGCACGAGCCCGGAGGCCAACTCTCGCTCACCACGTTGGTGGAGAATTTTCCCGGTTTTCCCGAGGGCATCCAGGGGCCCGAACTCGTCGCCAACATGCGCCGCCAGGCCGAGCGCTTCGGTGCGGAATACAAGCTTGTGCACGTCAACAAGGCCGATCTGTCTACCAGTCCCATCACTTTACAGGTCGGCAACGATACTATTCTCACCCGTACTCTCATCATCGCCAGCGGAGCTTCGGCGCGATGGCTCGGCCTGCCCAGCGAACAAGCCCTGATCGGACACGGCGTCTCTTCGTGCGCCACTTGCGACGGCTTCTTCTTCTCCGGAAAAGATATCGCTGTCATTGGTGGCGGCGACTCCGCCATGGAAGAAGCGCTGTTCCTCACCCGCTTCGCAACCAAGGTCAACTTGATCCATCGCCGCGATCAGTTCCGCGCCTCTAAGATCATGCTGGAGCGCGCGCAAGAGCACCCGAAGATTGAGATGATCACCAATACCGTCGTTGACGAAGTTCTCGATCCGTCTCAAAAGGAAGTGACCGCGCTAAAACTGCGCGACACTCGCGACAGCAAAACTTGGGAGCTCCCGGTCAGCGCCATGTTCCTCGGCATCGGCCACATTCCCAACGCCAAGATGTTCGAAGGACAGCTCGACACCGATCAGGACGGTTATCTCAAGACAACGAATTATGTCTTCACCAAGGTTCCCGGAGTCTTCGCCTGCGGAGACGTCCAGGACCGGCGCTATCGCCAGGCTATTACCGCAGCCGGCTCTGGGTGCATGGCGGCTTTGGAAGTGGAAAAGTTCCTGGAAGATCTAGGGCATTGATTATGAAAGCGCATGAGCTACCCGGCACCGGCGCAGCCGGCTGTGCGCAACTGGAAGTGGGAGAAGGCTGATCAGGAGAGCACGGAACGCGTCGAGGTACGATTTAATCCGTAGCTCCGAACGCGCGGTCGGTACCCACAAATCGGTTTGTGGTACAACTTTGTGTGCTCCTGCATAACTGGCACTTCCGGGGGGAGGCCACAGCAAAGCCTTGCTGAGAGCCACCCTCATTTCCCTCTCTGAAAGCCGCGCACTCCGCCGCTGGGCCGAAAAATCTTCTCTGGGACAAAAAGTGTCCGGTCGCTTCGTCGCCGGTACACAACTCGAAGATGCATTGCGCGTTACCCAGAGCCTCAATGCCGCCGGCATGGCTGTTTCGGTAGATAACTTAGGCGAGAACGTCACCAATGCTGATGAGGCCCGCCAGAGTGCGGCGCTCTACAAGCAACTGATTGCTGCAATGTCGGCGCGCAACCTGAATGCAAACGTCAGTCTCAAGCTGACTCATATGGGTCTCGACGTCGACCCAAACCTTGCTTACGATCACGTGCGCACCCTTGTCGCACAAGCCGCAGCCTCCCGACCGAAAAATTTCGTTCGCGTCGACATGGAAGGCTCGCCACATACCCAGCGCACGCTCGACCTCGTCCATGAATTGCACCGCATCCCCGAAAATCGTGGCTGCGTTGGGACCGTGATTCAGTCCTACATGCGGCGCTCCGAGACGGATGTGGCGGCCCTGCTGCAGGATGGCATTCGCATTCGCCTGTGCAAAGGCGCATACAAAGAACCTCCGGAGATTGCGTTCCAAGCCAAATCCGAGGTCGATGGAAATTACATTCGCCTGATGAAGATGCTGCTCAAGAGCGGGATCTACCACGGTCTGGCGACGCACGACGCGAACATCATTCGCGAAGCACAGGCCTTCGTGATCCGCGAAAAAATTTCGCGCGACTCTTTTGAATTTCAGATGTTGTATGGCATCCGGCGCGACTTACAGCAGTCCCTCGTGCGGGAAGGCTGGCGAATGCGCGTCTACGTTCCATTCGGAACTGAGTGGTATCCGTACTTGATGAGGAGAATGGCAGAGCGTCCCGCAAATCTGCGCTTTGTGCTGAAGAATATGCTGAGAGGCTAGTCTCTAACTGGCCAGCTCGCCGCCCGCCGCAAAAGCCTCCGAATTCGACCGAGGCAGTGCTGCCCGCACGCAGGTTCCATTACCGCTCGACTCGATATCTAACGTTCCACCCACTTCGTGGATCCTCTCACGCATGCCCGCCAGCCCTACGCCCGCGCCGCCAGAAGCGCGGAATTGTTCCAGGGCCATGGCTGGGATTCCGGTTCCGAAATCGCGCACGACGAGCACAACATTGCCATTGTCAGCCTTGAAACTCACTTCAGCTGACCGGCTGCCTGAATGACGATGTATATTGGTCAGCGCTTCCTGCAGTATGCGGAAGAGTGTTATCTCGACGTCAGAAGCAAGCCGCTGGCCCAAGTCCTGAATATCCGTTTTCACCGTGATGCCACTGCGGCTCGCAAAGCCTTCAACGTACCAGCGGGCCGCCACTGAGAATCCGGCCTCTTCCAACCCGGATGGATGCAGCAAATGAGAGAGAGTGCGGATCTCGCGGAGCGATCGGTCCAGCAGTTCTGTGCACTCGGCGAACCGCTTGTCTTCCGGATGTGCAGTCGCGAGAGGAGACAGCACCATCTTTGCCGCTGCCAAGTACTGACCGGTGCTGTCATGCAGATCACGGGAAAGACGGCGGCGCTCTTCGTCCTGCAGCGACATCAACCTTGCGCTTAGCTTTCTTGCTGCTTCGTTGCTAGCGAGAGCGACAGACTCCGAAGCCCGCGCCTTCTTCTCCGCTTCACTCGCCGCATCTGCAGCTTTTCGCGCCTGGCTTTCGGCAATTTCTCGCGCTTCCAATTCCCCGCGCACCAATCGGTAGTGCCAGAACAGAAGAAGCACCGCGGTAATAAAGCTGATCGCGAGAAATGCAACTGCAACGATCAGGTGCATCCGCGAAGATGCGCGCGTTTGCTCGAGTTCTGCTGCTTCTTCGTGCCGCATCTTCTGTGTGACTGCGACGATCCCATCAGCAAACGCCACACTCTGGCGCGTCATTTCCGGCTGGCCCGGCGGCTCCGATTGGCCACTCTTTTTCAGGTTGATCGAATCTTCCCAAAGCTTCATTCGATCACCCACCAACCTCTCGAGCGTGTCACATTGCGCTTGCTGTTCCGGATTATGGCGGGTGCTTTGACGGAGGTCGGCGAGTTCCGTGGGTATGGTCGCCACTGCCTGGTTGTATTGACTCAGTGCATCAGCGTCGCCGCTGAAAACGTATGTGAGCCGCGCTCGCGCCGCCGCGGCAATAGCCGACTCCGTTGTCCCTAAGAGCACCTGGATATGCTGCGCATGTTGCACTGCCCGCTCACTCTCCGTAAATGCGTGCAGCGCGCCGTAAACAATCAGCGCGCACGCGAGCAGCAGGCCAATGGCGATTACAAACGCAATCCGGGCTTTCAACAAGCTCGACATGATTGAGGAGAGCTGCTAACTCATGCGTACCCAGTGGCCGGAGGTGCTTCGTGAATAGCCGGATTCTAGCAGCTTACGAAATAGGCGTCAGCATCGGTTCAACGAAGACCTTAGCGTGGAGGCCGCGGCACGTACCTGTTTGGACCGGTCCGCTGCTGATCGTTCTGTTGTTCAGGCCCAGGGTTGTTCGATTCCTGCGGCGCCGGCGCCAAGGGCAGCCGTGCGGCTCCATTCAGGATGTTCCGCTCCTGCGGCGAGAAGTCATTAAAGCGACCGGACTGCAATTCCCGCTGGCGCGCATCTGGAGGCATTGCTCGCAAAGTCTCAATAGCGTTGCGCACGGCGCGTCGACGGTCCGTAGGCAAGCTGTTGAACTGCTGCCCAATGCCTTTTAGATCCTGCTTCTGCGCAGGCGTCAGGTGTTCCCACGTCTCCATGCGGCGCAACACTTGCTGCTGGCGCTCTTGAGGCATGCTGTTGAACCGCTGCAGACGCTGTTCGTACTGCCGCTGCGTTTCACGGGGCAATCTCCGGAAAGCCGGGTCGCTCTCGAGCGTTCTCCTGCGCTGGTCAGGTGCCATTTCGCGTTGCCGATTCAACCACTGACCTGAATGATGCCCCTGCGATGGCGGCTGATACGGACGGTATTGCGGCTGCGGAGCCGGCTGAAAATTGGGGCGCGACAACTCACGGTTATTTTGCGGATTCGAAGGTGGACGATTGTACTGCGGACGCGACTGGCGTGGTTCCTCCCTGCGCTGCTGCCGGTTCTCTTGCCGCGGTTGCTGCACATTCGGGCGCGGCACGTTACGCTGCTGATCCCGACGATTTTGCGCGACTAACGGCGAGATCGCCAGGGCCAGCAACAAACCTGCCCAGATGCACCATTGGCGAATTTTCCCTCGCGACGTCATCTTCTATCCCCGGAAACTCACATCTTGCAGGTGCCCGCGCATAAGTGCGCGTGGCCCGCTACTTCACTTATGGATTCGCGTTCACGTCCTGCTGCACCTGCAGATCGTCCAGCAGGCTGGCCGCAGAATCCGGATCCGAATCGGACAGGATGTCGTGATCATTGTCGAGCACTTGCAGATCGCTCACCGCACTGCCCACGGCCACTGGTACGGGTTTGGTCGATTGCCGATACTGTTCGATCCAAGCGCCCATGCTTACGCCCGCAACCAGCACCACAGCCGCAGCAACCGCGACAACCGGCCGCCTCAACCATGAAAACCAGCTGCGCTGTTGCTTGGCGGCCTCTTCCCGCAGCCGCGCCTGCAACCGCACGTCGAAATATGGAGAAGGTTCTGGCGCCTGCCACTCGTCCAGCAACGCCATGGTCTTGCGCAGTTCATCCAGCACCCCGGCACACTCGGTGCAGGAGCGCAGGTGCAGATTGACCTCTGGTTCGGCGGCTACGAGTCCGGCGGCCAGGTCCGGGAGCAGTTCGCGAATTTCATTGCACTTCATGACAAGTTCCTTCTTCATGTGGGCCGGACATTCCTGTCCGGCATGTTGCTAAACAAATTCTTTTAGCTGCGTCCGCAGCGTCTCGTACGCGCGGAACAACAGCGACTTCGTGGCTGATTCACTCAACTTCAAAACATCTGCAATTTGGCGATAATCCATCTGCTGATACTTGTGCATCAGCACCGCCATTTTCTGCCGCTCTGGCAATGCTTCAACTCTTTGCCGGATCGCCGCCAACCTTTCGCGCCTGACCATCTCCTCTTCCACCGTCGGCGTCTTGTCGGCCAAGTCCGGTGTCTGTCCCGTTTCATCGTCCGCTTCGTCCAGGTTCACCGTGTTCTCAGCGCGCTCGTGCCTTGTGTCGCGCGCAAAGTTGACCCCGAGATTCGTCGCGATGCGATACAGCCAGGTGCTGAACTTCGCGCTCGGCTCGTAATTCGCTCGTGACCGATACACCCGCAGAAAAACTTCCTGCGCCAACTCCTCCGCCGTAGCCGAATTGTGCGCCATTCGGTACATGAAACTGATGATCGGCCGGCGATACTTCTGCACCAGGTAATCAAACGCCCCGTCATCTCCGGCCTTCACCCGCAACATGACTTCGGCGTCGGAGATCGCGTTCGCATCCACCCCAGCCGAGGCGCTTCCGCCCACTGCAAGCAACCCGTGATTTAAGGCCACGCTGCTCACAGTAGAATCAACCCGATCGGATTCAGAAAGTTGCGCCCCCGACGGCTCAGAATCCCGCTCGGAACCCCTTGGGTTTGAACGACTTAGGTCCTGAGCTGCCGGTTTTGGTTTCTTCCACATGTAAAGATAGTTGGAATTTTACAAAAGAGGGCGGTTGGATACCGTATCCCGAGTTCGCCCCCGCTTCCGGAGTAAGGCTACCACGCTGGGCCGTCACACAGGATACGTTGTAGTGGCTGGTTCTTCGGGTGAGAGCGCCTAGCTGTGGTCTGCATCGGCGCACCTTGATCCCAACCGTGACTTCTCGAAAACCATACTCCGTTAGCGACTGCACGGCATTTCTTGCATCAACCAGAGACGTTCTAGCAGCCACTAGCGGAGTGGTTTGTATCGCGGCACGCATTCATGCCTGCCGTGACCCCGCCGAAAACCTGTGCCACTTTAGGGACTGGGCCGCAGATGAGAGACGTTCTAGCGTCCGCTAAGCGAGCGGGTTGTATCGGGGCACGCATTCATGCGTGCCATGAAGTTCAGAAAACCGCAGCCCCTTTAGGGGCTGGGCCGCAGATCTTTACTGACGCGCTGGCTCCAGCCATAGGAACATGTTAAAGCTGGTGCGGACTGGCGCAGCCCCGGAGAGGCGGCCAAACTTAGCCCAGCGCTTAAGTCGTGCCGAGGACTACCACAGCGGATGACGGGTTCGTCAGATCGTCATTTTTGCAACCAAACTCCTCGATCATCGCGATCTCTGCCCGCAGCGCGGGCGGAATTTAATTAGCCCAGCTCGTAAGCGCTTGGGTTGGCGGAAAAACGAGCGAGTCCCGCAGGGACGGCACGCAATGTCTGTCCGAGTTGAAAGCCCTCAAAGCCCAGCACCGCCGGCCTCGAGTCGCTCCCTGACCAGTGCCGCAGAAATCCCGACTACGCGAATCACTTTGTTTCGGCTGGTCTGCCCTGCCGCAATCATGACCGCCGATCGCGGCACCCGCAAAATCTCGGAGAAAAATTCCACGCAGGCCGCATTCGCCTTCCCATCGACCGGAGGAGCCGTCAACGCGACCTTCAACGCGTCACCTAATTCCCCGACAATTGCATTCCGCTTCGCGCGCGGCTGGACCTTGATCGCGAACGTCACCCCCGCCGCAGTTTCATTGATGGGAATCACGTCCTATATGATAAGCAGGAGCCAGCTGTGAGCGGCGAGCCGTGAGCATCGAGCAAACGGGCACTTGCCTGCTCACGGCTCATCGCTCACCGCTCACGGACTTAGCTCGAAGAGAGAAAGGTAGCAGTCGCGAGCAATAACTAAAAACTTCCCCGGGCCCATAGCTCAACGGTTAGAGCAGCAGACTCATAATCTGTTGGTTCTAGGTTCAAATCCTAGTGGGCCCACCACCGCCCTCTTCACCCGTCTAGTTGCCCTTCGCCGCGCGGTGGACCACCACACCTTCTCCGATCTCTATGGTCATCAAATCTTCGCCAACTTCCAGCGGACCTGAGTACGTTTTTCGAGTGAGTGGAACCAAACTGGTGGTATCTCCAGGCACGATGTGCGAGTAAACCGCGAGCTTTGGCTTTACGCGCGAAAAGATGGTACCCGCCTGCTCAGCAGTGGTGTGATGTCCGGCAATGGCCCGGAACCGTTCTTCGCTCACAGAGGGGTTTTTCGCTCGAAATGCTTCGGGATCAATTACCTCGTGGATCAGAACATCGGTGCCCTGAGAAAAACGAATAAGATTCTCGGAGACTCGCGTGTCGCCAGAAAGCACTACGGAGTGTCCGGCAAAGTCGATGCGATACCCTAGCGCCGGCTTCACTGGGCCGTGGTCGACCGTAAACGTCGTGACCTTGATCCCGGCACTGTCATATACGACGCCTTGGTCAATGTCCTTTGCGCGAACATCTACGCCGAGCGCAGGCAGTTTGTCATCTTGCTGGCGAATCTGAATATCGAATTGAAAAGCTTCCTTCAAGTGCGACATCATTTCCTTGGTTCCAGCCGGGCCCCATACTTCCAGAGGAACCTTGCGGCCGCGCGCCCAACCGGTCAGCCACAGATCAGGAATTCCCACCACATGATCGGAGTGCAAATGAGTGAGGAACAAGGCGTCGATCTGGGTGAACGGAATCCTGATCTGCTCAATTCGCTGCGCGGCCCCTCGGCCGCAATCGAATAGGAGCTTCTTTTCGCCCGCTTCAACCAGGATACTGGGACCGAAACGATCAATCCTGGGCTGCGGGGAACCTGTGCCCAGGAGCGTCACTTTCAAATTCTGACCCGAAGCACAGACCGTAAGCGCTGCGCTCAAGATCAACAACAAGAAGCGCGCGCGCCATGAACTCACATCGGAAATGCCCATAGGAGAACCCTCACCAGCTTGAGTTGTGGACCTAGGAGGACTCGGCATTAATCCGCAGCCGAGGTATCATTTTCGCCGGCCGCACCATTCATCAGCAGCTTCTTCAGCCGCATCTTCTCGTCCATCAACGCCTTGATCTGCGCCGCATCCAGCGTCTTCATCATCGATTCCAATTGCCGCTGAAGCTGCTCCAGCCTGCGCTTGATTTGCAGCCGTCGCAATGCTCGCGCCGCGCCATCAACTTTGTCAGCGGTGAGTTCCTCGTCGTGCCTGATCAAGATCGCGGCGAGCAGTCCGCGATCAGAGTCGGAGAGCGGTAAGTCCATCGGCTCGGAACCTTCCGGCGCATTCAGCAGAGACTCGATCAGCGACTCCGTCCCTAGTCCGACATGCAGCCGCTCCGACGCAAGAAAGAACTTCGCCTGCCGCGCCGGATCGAATGCATCGTCTGCCCCTGAGCGGTCCGAAACATAACCTTCTGAATCCGACTGATCCCCCGACGCCAGCGCGCGAATGAGCAGCTTTTCCGCATCCGTGACCTGCGTCTCCGGAACGGCCTTTACCTCGGTAGTTTTGCGCGATGTCGCTGCATTCTTCAGCTCTTGTCGCAACACGGCAGAGTCAACGCTCAGCTTCTGCGCAATCTCTTGCGCCAGTTCGTCGCGCACGATGCGGCTGGGCACGCGCTGAATATGCGGAAGGAGATAGTTGACCGCCTTCAGCTTCCCCTCCGCGCTGCGCACCTGGAACTGCGCCCGCGCCCGTTCAATCAGGTAATCGAAATAGCGTTGAGAAGTTTTCAGCGCACCCGCATACGCGTCTTTCCCTTTGCGCCGAACAAAAAGATCGGGATCGAATCCCTGCTCCAGCGTGAGCACACGAATTTCGAATTCTTCTTCGACCAGCAAACCAAGCGTGCGCTCGGTGGCTTTAGCACCCGCGGCATCGGGATCGAAATTCACCACCACCTGTTTGCTGAAGCGGCCCAGCAACGCCGCTTGCGCTTGCGTGAATGCTGTGCCGGAACTGGCGATTACGTTGTGAAACCCGGCCGCAAAGACCGAGATGCAATCCATCTGGCCCTCGACCAGAATGGCGTAATTCAAAGCGCGAATCGCTTCTTTCGCCTGGTCTAGATTGAACAGTACCCGCGACTTCGAATAAATCGCCGTCTCCGGCGAATTCAAATATTTCGGACCCGCCTTCTCGTCGGTCGAGAGCGTTCTCCCAGTAAACGCGATCACCCGTCCGCCATCGTTGGCAATGGGAAACATCACCCGGTTGCGAAATTTGGAGTACATGGAGGAAAGCGTCGTGCGTCCCACGTCGTGCGTCGTGCGCGAATCGTCATTGGCCGCGTGCCACGTGCGACCCACGACGTGGGACTGGTTTTCCTGACGGCTGTTCTTAGCCTGCCCTGAGCTGCCAGGCGAAAGGGCTGACGGCTGAGGGCTGTCCTTCCACGAAAACAGCCCGCTCTCCCGCAGCACTTCCTCGCTGAACTCGTTTTTCAATCGATCCCGCAACAGAAATCCTGAGTCCGGCGCAAAGCCGATGCGGAATTTTCGGATCGTGGCCTCGTCGAGACCACGGCCGATCAGATATTCCCGTGCCCGCGCCCCTTCCGATCGCCACAGACATTCCTGAAAAAATGACGCTGCTCGCTCGTGGATCTCAAGCAACGCCGTACGCAGCCTGGCATCCCGCGCCTCGCCCTCGCTGCTGAACGTTGCTTTGGGCATCGGCACGCCCATTTTCTGCGCCACGACGCGGATCGCCTCTGGGAACGAAATGTTCTCGAGCTCCTGCACGAACTTGAAGACATCTCCGGACTTCCCGCATCCGAAGCAGTGAAAGAACTGCCGTGTGGCGTGCACCGAAAACGACGGCGTCTTCTCTTTGTGAAACGGGCAGAGGCCGGAATAGTTCTGCGCGCCGGCTTTTTTCAAGCTGACGTAGTCGCCGACCACGCGGACGATGTCCGCCTGCTGCTTCAGCGTTTGCGCGAAATCGGAGGCCAGGGCCATCGGAAGGTCTGCTGGGATTATCTTTCAGCGCTGCCCATAAGCATAGCTGGATGTTTGTGGAACCCTGTGGGAAACGACGATCATTTGAGCGCAGGTGGTCACCCGAAATAGGCTCGATCTTGGTGTTTGAGATTTGCAGATTGCAGATTTCAGATTGAAGATCTCGGAGCGCTCGAATGAGTTAGGGAGGCGCGACAATCTGCCAATCTGAAATCTGAAATCTTCAATCAGAATTCCCGCATCTTCTCTCTTCTGAGTTGCTGGATTCAGTGCAAAACGCAAAAGTTCTTGCGGTGTTAGAATTTTTCCCGCACAGGAGCATGTCCATGTCTGAGAAGCTTCCTCCCGGCTCCGATTCGAGTCCCTCCCAAGACAAACAAAAACACGGCACCACCCGGCGCACCTTCCTGAAGTCAGCAGGAATTGTTTCCGCCAGCGTCGCCGGCGCGGAGATGCTGACCGGCGTTCCGCGCGCCGAAGGCCAAGAACAAGCGGGAGCAGTCGGTCCCGGCAAGGTCGCGCTCAAGCTGCGAGTGAACGGCGAAGTGCGGACGGTGAATGTCGAGCCGCGCACCACTCTCGCCGAAGCCTTGCGCGACGAACTGCACCTGACCGGAACCAAGGTCGTGTGCGACCGCGGTTCATGCTCGGCGTGCACAGTCATGCTCGACAAAACTCCGGTCTGCTCCTGCATGACGCTGGCCGTGGATGTCGGCGACCGCAATGTCACGACCATTGAGGGTCTCGCCCACGGAGAAGATCTCCATCCGATTCAGGCGGCCTTCATCGAGCACGACGCGCTGCAATGCGGTTTTTGCACCTCGGGCATGGTGATCAGTTGCGCGTCCCTGCTGGAGCGCAATCCAAAGCCCAGCGCCGATGACGTGCGAACCGCGATCAGCGGCAACATCTGCCGCTGCGCTACTTACCCAAGAGTTCTGGAAGCGGTTGTCGCCGCCTCCCAGGGAAAGGGGGCCTAGTCATGCCGGTTCAGGAACAGTCCCAGCAGAGCAAAGACGTGAAGGGCGGCACCAAGGGCGAGCCCAAGCCGGTGCAGCGTAGCCGCGACAAAGATCAGGCAAAGAAGGCTACGCCAGCGCAGCCTGCCAGTCACGACATGAAAGTGCGTTCCGGCATCGTCTCCGCAGCCGCGCAGCAAGACGCGATCACGGAAGTGACGCGTTCGGTCCCCGCCGGCGAGCCAGACCAGTTGGCGAATAACGACGAACTCAAGTTTATTGGCAAGCGCATCACGCGCCTTGACGGTCCGGCAAAGACTACCGGCCGTGCGCGGTACACCTCCGACGTTTATCTCCCGGGAATGCTTTACGGCGCAATGATCACATCGACCATGCCGCACGCGCGTATCCGCTCGATCGATGTGACAAAAGCGAAGGCGTATCCCGGCGTGAAAGGCGTTTACATCCTGCAGCACCTCAGCGACATGGCCGAGGTGAAGGACAAATCGAAGGAGATGGCATCGAAGTATCCGATCGTGCGTTTTGCCGGTCAGCCGATCGGAGGCATTGCGGCAACCTCGCAAGCCGCCGCGAATGAAGCTGTGAAGCTGATCAAGATCGATTATGAGCAACTTGCATTCGTGACCAGCGTAGAAGACGCGCGCCGTCCGGATGCTCCGCTGGTTTATCCCGCTCCGGCTGCAATGGCAGCAACTGCGGGCGGAGGCGGTGGCGAAGAGGATGTTCCGCAGAAAGGCAACGTGCGCGGTCCGGCAAGGAGTCGTCGCGGCGGCCCTCACGGCGATCTCGAAAAGGGCTTTTCTGAGGCGGACGCCGTCGTTGAAGGCGATTACCGCACCCAAGTGCAAACGCACTGCTCGCTGGAAACGCACGGCGTGGTGGCCGACTGGAAACCGGAGATGCTGACCGTCTATGCATCGACCCAAGGCACTTCGACGGTGCGTGATGAAATGGCAGAGGTGTTCGGAATTCCCAAAGCCAAGGTGCGAGTCATCACTGAGTACATGGGCGGTGGCTTTGGCGCGAAGTTCGGCGCCGGGAATTTCGGAGTCACCGCGGCTGCGCTCTCCAAGCAGACTGGCGCCCCGGTAAAGATGATGCTCTCGCGCAAGCAGGAGCAACTCTCATCCGGCAACCGTCCCGACGCGCGTATTCATATGAAGATCGGCGCCAAGAAGGATGGTACGCTCACCGCCATGCAATTGGTCAGCTATGGAACGGCGGGCGTCGGCACCGGGGCAGGCACTGCGGGCCCGACGCAGAACATGTACAAGTGCGCCAATGTGCACACGGAAGAGTACGACGTCTTCACCAACGCTGGTCCGGCCGCGGCGATGCGCGCTCCCGGGCATCCGCAAGGTGCATTCGCGCTCGAACAAGCCGTCGATGAATTGGCGGAAAAGCTCGGGATGGATCCGCTGGAATTTCGCGACAAGAATGACGAGCATCCTGCCCGCCGCGAGGAACGTCGTATCGGTGCCGAGCTTAGCGGCTGGTCGCAGCGTCACAAAGCCGGTGCGGATTCCGGTCCGGTGAAGCGCGGCCTGGGCATGGCGCAGGCAGTGTGGTATCGCATCGCCGACGTGGGCGCAAGCGCCGAAGTCCGCATTGGGCGCGACGGGTCGGTCGAGTTCATGTCGTCGGTGCAGGACATCGGTGGTGGCATTCGCACCGTTCTGGCGCAGGTTGTCGCCGAAGAACTCGGGTTGCAGCCGCGCGACATCACCATGAAGATCGGCGATACGACTTACCCGCCAGGCCCGCCATCCGGCGGCAGCCAGACCACAAACTCCATCACTCCATCCGCCCGCAACGCCGCTTACAAAGCGAAGCGGATGCTCCTCGAAGAAATTGCGCCGGGACTGAACGTCAGCGCCGACGACCTTGTGATGAGCGAGGGCAAAGTTTTTGCCAAAGACAATCCTTCGGTCTCGCTCAGCTTTAAGCAAGCCGCGGCCCGCATGAAAACCGACGACGTTTCCGCGACAGCTAAGCGCGGCGAAGACTACAAAGAGGCTGGCGGGGGGCGCGGACGATTCATCACCTACGGTGGCGTACAGTTCGCGCAAGTTGCCGTCGACACCGAGACCGGCGTGATCAAAGTGGAAAAGGTCTGGGCCGTCCACGATTGCGGCCGCCCGATGAATCCTTTGCTGCTCGAAAACCAGATCAACGGTGGCGTGCTGCAGGGAATTTCGTACGCGCTCTATGAAGACCGCGTGATCGATCGCAACTACGGCTACGTGCTGAATCCGAACCTGGAGCAGTACAAAGTCATAGGCTCGCGCGAAACGCCGGAGATCAAAGTACACGTGGTCGAAAATATCTTGGGACTCTCTTCGACCGACGCCGGCGGTATCGGCGAGCCAGCGAAGATCCCCACCGCAGCCGCAGTCGCCAATGCTGTTTACAACGCAACCGGCGTGCGCGTGCGCCAGCTGCCTATGCGCCCAGCCACTATGCTAGCCGCGCTCGGCAAAGTGAAAGGAATGACCGCATGAACCGCTTTGATTGGGTCAATGCAAACAGCGTGGATCAGGCGCTCGCGTCGGTGACCGATGAGTCGTCGTTCAAAGCAGGCGGCGTCGATCTGCTCGATTTGATGAAAGACGGCATCGCCAGCCCGTCGCGCCTGGTCAACATTCGCCAGATCAGTGGGCTCGATCAGATCAGCGAAGACGACAAGGGGCTTCGTATCGGCCCGCTGGTCACGCTCACTCAGATCGAAGAGCATCCGGCGGTTCAGAAAACATATGCCGCGCTATCCGAAGCTGCGTCACGTATCGCGACTCCGCAAATCCGCAACATGGCCACGGTTGGCGGCAACTTGGTACAGCGCCCGCGTTGCTGGTACTTCCGTTCCGAAGACTTCCATTGCCGCAAGAAGGGCGGCACGCATTGCTTCGCACAGGACGGCGAGAACGATTACCACGCCATCTTCGATAACCGCGTGTGCGCCATCATCCATCCGTCCGGAATTGCGGTGCCGCTGGTCGCGATGAACGGCCGCGCGGAGATCACGGCAAAAAAGGGCAAACGCGAAGTTGCGCTCGAAGAATTCTTCACCAGTCCGACGCATGATGTGCATCGCGAGAACATTCTCGAACCAGGCGAACTGATCACCGCGATCGTGGTTCCTGCGAGCGAGGCACGCACCGCCTACTACAAGCAGGGCGAGAAGGAATCGTTCGATTGGCCAATCGCCGATGTTGCCGTCTCGCTCGCGATGCAAGGCTCGCGATGCAGTAAAGCTAGCATCGTGCTCGGAGGCGCTGCCCCGTATCCTTATCGCGCCAAGGCCGCTGAAGCCAAACTCAACAATTCTGAAATCACCGAGGACTCGGCGCGCGCTGCCGCCGACGCCGCCATGGCCAATGCCACGCCGCTGGAGAAAAACGCTTACAAGATTCCTATTTTCGAAGCGATCGTCCGCCGGACGATTCTACGCGCTGCCGGCATGAAGGCCGAAGGAGTTGCCGCATGACACCGTTGAACATCATCCAGCAAGGATCAGGAATTTGCCGTCGCCTGCGCACCAAGACTTCATTCGGCACCTATATCGGAAGCCCTACGTTCTGGGAGAACGGCGACTCAACTACCGCTGTTTACTGGTGCCTCGACACCATGGGTTCTGCCGGACCGGACGACCAGATCGCACACCCGAAGCAGTGCAAGCAAGGGCGCGAGTGCTTTAGAGCTAGAGACTAGGGCGGCTGGTAAGCCGAAAGGATTGGGTCAATACTTATCCGAGGAGCGTCATCATGAACCACGGCATGTCAGACGTGGTGTTCAATGATTCAATGCTCCGATGATTCAATGATCCAATTTCTGACTACCCTTCCAGTTCCGCGGCCTCGGGAAATTTCAGGTTGGTTTTTGCGAGGGTCTCGGTGAGCAGCACTTCGATGTGCGCTTCCTCGCAATTCCGCGCCAGCGCCATTTCACTCACCAGAAGATAACGCGCGCGCTCCAGCATCTTCTTTTCGCGGAACGAGAGGCTCTTCGACTCCCGCAGCAACAGCAAATTCTTCAACACCGCTGCCACTTCTTGCAGCGATCCCGTCCGCATTCGGTCCGAATTCTCTTTGAAACGATCCTTCCAGTCGGCGTCGCTGCCGCCCTCGCCGTCAGAGAGGAACTCTAATATCTTTTTGATCTCACCGTTCTTCACTACCGGACGCAAGCCTACCGTTTCCACGCTATGAAACGGGACCGTCACTTTCAAGTTGCTGGATTTGATGTTGAGGAGGTAGTAGCGCTCGGACTGAGTGCCCAAGGTGCGGCTGCCGATTTGCTCGACAATCCCCACGCCGTGGTTCGGATAAACCACCCGGTCGCCTATGTGGAAAACACCGTTACCGTTGCTGCTCATAATGAGGAACAGCCCACCACGCGAGAACACCTCTATTGTACAGGCGTGATGAGCTGAGACACAATTCGCTAACTGGATGCCTACTTATTTTCAATTACTTAGAGCTCGCCGCAGCATCGCCAGTTTCAGCCACAACCTATCCTTGTGCGCGTCGTCACAACCGTTGCGCAGGTTATAATTCCCTCCAGCATGACCGAGCAAATCAGGAAGAAACTCCAGGACGAGATCAACGCGCTCGAGCACGAACTCGTTCATGAGCTCCCCAAAGAGATCAAGAAAGCGGCCGCACTCGGCGACCTGAGCGAAAACGCCGAGTACCACATGGCCAAGCAGCGCCAGGAGTTTGTGAAGGCGCGTGTGCGCCAGCTCGGACAGCGTCTTGCCCAGTTGTCCATGGTGAACATGAACAACATCCCCAAGGACAAAGTGGGCCTGGGTTCCACGGTCAAAGTCTTCGATAACGACAAGAACGCAGAAGTCGAGTACAACCTGGTCACCAGCGAAGAATCGGATGTGGCTGCCGGAAAAATTTCGACCACTTCACCGATCGGCCGGGCGCTCCTGAACAAGAAGGTCGGCGACACCGCTGTGGTCGTAACACCGAACGGCAAGCGTGAAATGGAAATCTTGACCCTGAGCACAATTCACGACCTCGCAGGCTAGAAAAGAATTGAACCATTGAATGATCGGATCATTGAATCATTGCTTGTTTTATAGATCATTTCCGAGGTTTTCCTCACGGGCTTTCAATGATTCATCGTTCAATGATTCAATGATTCAATCCCTATGACCTGGACCTCCGCTTTCGGACGCGCCTGTGCGGTTCTGCTCCGCACCATTGTCCGTTGGCTTGCGCTGACGAAGATCAATCCCAACGTCCTCACGTTCATGGGCTTAGTCGTGAACGCCTGGGCCGCGTTCTTCTTCGGCTATGCGACCGCCGAAAATCAGCGCAGGATGTTTTTCTACGCTGGCCTGATCATCATCGGCTCGGGATTTTTTGATCTCGTCGATGGGGAGGTTGCGCGTGCGCAGAATCGCGTCACCCGCTTCGGTGCCTTTTTCGACTCAGTCGTCGATCGCTATAGCGATGCGTCGCAGTTTTTTGGCTTATTGGTCTTCTTTGCACGCGGTGATCGGTTCTTTTACGTCGTGCTCACGGCGTATGTAATCGTCAGTGCAATCATGGTCAGCTACAGCCGCGCGCGAGCCGAGTCGCTCATCGGATCCTGCCGCGTGGGATTCATGGAACGCCCTGAACGCTTAGTGTTGGTCATCCTCGGCGCGCTCTTCAATCGGATGGCGCCGGCGCTTTGGGTGATCGCTGTGCTCGCAACCATAACCGTCATCCACCGCATCCAGTACACATGGGCTCGCACCAATGGCCCGTTGAAAGGCGAACGGCCCGCCGCAGCCTAGCGGGATGCGGAGCAACTCGGCAGAACGTGCGGGCTGCTACTCAAACCAGTGCTTCGGTAGCGCTTCATACTCCTGGAATTAGCCTCCTGAGCCAAGTGCCAGTAGCAATTTTCGTGTCCCAAGACTAGATATTGAGGGTTTCCTTTCTCATACCACCGCGTGTGAGCCATACGATTTCCGCGACTAGGGTGTGCAAAAGTCTTGAGGCAAGTTAAAGGATTGTAATCACAAGCCTTACGTAACTCTCGGCGAAGCTTTCGCTCTAAGTGCATGATTCTCTAAGCACATGGCGACCCTTACAACTTTAGTGCTATCCGACCACTCGGTCGGTTTTCGTCGAATCATGTACTCGGGATGAGGAATCCACAAGCTTTCCACAGCCCTTGGGAGCCGCATTTGCGAGCCTCTCCGTAAGTTAGAGCAACCCCTACTTAGCTGTCGATTGCGCCACTTGGAGAGGAGGCATAGAAAGCGGGTACAAAAATGGGCCAATGCCGGAGGCGGGCGATGCGCCCGCCCAGACTGGATCTAGATGTCCAGGTTCTTCACATCCAGCGCGTTCTCTTCGATGAACTTGCGCCGGGCTTCCACGTCCTCGCCCATCAGCGTGGTGAAGATGGTCTCGCACTCGGCGATGTCTTCGAGCTTGACTGATAGCAGTGTGCGCCGCTCGGGATCCATGGTGGTTTCCCAGAGCTGCGGCGCCGTCATCTCGCCCAGGCCCTTGTAGCGCTTGATGTCGTACCCTTTGCCACCTTCCGCCTTCACATAGTCGAAGAGTTCGCGCGGGGTCTGTTTCTCGACTTCCTCTTTGATCGCTTTCTTCGCAGGCTTGCTGCTCTTTGCCGATTTTTCCTCGGACGCACTCGCGGGAACTCCATCTCCATTCGAAGCTTCCTCGCCATCCGAAGCGCTTGCGCCATCCCCGCTCGCGGACGCCTTTCCCACGGTCTCGATAACGAACGGCGGTTCCATGTAAGGTTCGATCTGCTTGAACTTCGAAAGCATCTGCCGACACTCAGGCGTTGACGCCAGCTCCCAGTTGATCAGGTGCTCGGCCCCTTGGTGATTTACGTAGCGAACCTCCCAAAGGTTGTGCTCTTCCTCAAACCGCGAATCGACTTCTTTGAACTGCAATTCCTTCTGCAGCTTCTTCAGTTCTTTTTCCAGTTTTTCGATCTTCTTAGGCTGCGTCTTCTTGTCACCTTCAAAATCGGCTCGCTTCGAGAGATCGAGTTTGGGCAACAGGTCAGTCACGCGCTCCGAACGCAGGCGCTTATTCACCTTGTCGTAAAAACCGAGATACTCGTTCAATACGTTGATGAACTTGGCCAGCGCCGCGCCTTCAATCTTGGCCGCGCCTTCCCCGTAGCGAACCGTCATCCCTTCGGACGCGCGTTTCACCATGACTTTGTCAAACTCGCGCTCGTCCTTGATGTATTGCAGTGACTTGCCCTTCTTGATCGAAAACAGAGGCGGCTGCGCGATGAACACGTTGCCTCGCTTAATCAGTTCCTGCATGTGTCGGAAGAAGAACGTGAGCAGCAGCGTGCGAATGTGCGAGCCGTCGACGTCGGCGTCAGTCATCAGGATGATTTTCCCGTACCGGACTTTGGTGGCGTCGAAGTCTTCCTTCGAGATGCCGGTACCGAGCGCCGTGATCATGGCGCGAATTTCTTCGTGCGCCAACATCTTGTCGTAACGCGCCTTCTCTACGTTGAGAATCTTTCCCTTCAGCGGCAGGATCGCCTGGAAGCGCCGGTCGCGCCCCTGCTTTGCCGTGCCGCCTGCGGACTCGCCCTCGACCAGGAACAGTTCGCAGCGCTCCGGCTGCCGTTCGCTGCAATCCGCTAGTTTGCCCGGCAGGCCACCGCCATCGAGCGCACCTTTTCTGCGCGTCAGATCGCGGGCTTTGCGTGCCGCCTCTCTCGCGCGCGCCGCGTCAATCGCTTTGTTGATGATCTTGCGCCCCACCGTCGGGTTCTGCTCGAGATATGCACCCAGCCGTTCATTCACGAACGCCTGCACTACGCCCGCGATATCGGAATTCAGCTTGCCCTTGGTCTGACCTTCAAACTGCGGTTGCGAAAGCTTCACGCTGATCACCGCAACCAGACCTTCGCGCACGTCGTCGCCGGAGAGATTCTCCTTCACATCCTTGAACAGACCCATCTGCTGCCCGGCGTAATTGATCGTGCGGGTCAGCGATGTGCGAAATCCCGAAAGGTGCGTGCCGCCATCCACCGTGTTGATGTTGTTGGCGAAGCTGAACACGCTCTCGGAGTAGCCGTCGTTGTATTGAATGCCAATTTCCATCACCACGCCGTCGCGCTCGGCTTCCATGTAGATCGGCTTGTCGTGCAGAACGCTCTTGCCGCGGTTCAGGTGCTTGATAAATTCCGCGATGCCGCCGTTGTACTTGAACTCGACCGACTTGGCTTCGCCGGTCTTCGCGTCGGTCGTGCGCTCATCCACCAACGTGATCAGCAGTCCCTTGTTCAGGAATGCGAGTTCGCGGAGGCGCTGTGAAAGCGTGTCGAAGTTATATTCGGTGTTACCGGTAAAGATGGTTTTGTCGGGCAGGAAGTGGATCTTGGTTCCCCGCTTCTGCTTCACCGCGCCCGTCTTCTTCAGCTTGGAAGTAGGATCGCCCTTGGAGTAGGTCTGCTCCCAGGTGAATCCATCGCGCCAGATTTCGAGATCAAACTCTTCGCTGAGTGCGTTGACGCACGACACACCCACGCCGTGCAATCCGCCAGAAACTTTGTAGGTCGACGAATCGAACTTCCCGCCCGCGTGCAGCTTGGTCATGACAACCTGTGCTGCCGGAACTTTCTCTCCGTCCACTTCCATCATGTCAACAGGAATGCCGCGGCCGTTGTCGACGACAGTAATAGAGTTATCGATGTGAATGGTGACGTCGATCTTGTCCGCATGGCCAGCGAGCGCCTCGTCAACGGAGTTGTCCACGACTTCATACACCAGATGGTGCAGTCCCATTTCGCCAGTCGATCCGATGTACATTGCCGGGCGTTTACGCACGGCTTCCATGCCGCCGAGGACTTTGATCGAGTCGGCAGTGTAATCGCCGTTACCATTCGTCCCGGCTTTACCGTTCTTCGCCTTGGGATCGGCTTTCGAATTGTCGAGGATCGCGGAGGAGTTAATCTCTTTCGTCGCCATTCAGTGTGAAGGAGAACTAATTTCGGTGCCTTTCCTTCGTGCCCGCTCAACCCTGAATCGTCCGTCAGGGGAGCCAAAGCGAAGCACGGCAGCAACGATTCTCCAATGCCCTTCTTGATGCCCTGAATTTCCCACAAATTACTGAATTTCCAATCACTTAAGGCATCTTTGACTATACAGAATTTTACCACAGCTCAGGCCTTTTTTCGACCCCTGAACCGCCAATGTAAACGGCTCTTTTTAAGGCAGTTTTCTGCATCAAAACAAATCATTTCGTCGCAGTGATGCGGAGGGCGTACCGAGAAGTTCTTTGCTCGTTCTTCTCTGCGATCTCGGCGTACTCTGCGGTTGAATGCTTTTGTTCGCGGTGGCCGATCAGCCGACCTCGACCTGATACCATAAGACACGGGTTGATTCGAGAATGAGTGTTCCTGTATCGCAAATGTGGACGGTGGCAACCTACGTCATCAGGCAGAAACTGGCCGGGCGCAAGCGCTATCCCTTTGTCCTGATGCTTGAGCCGCTGTTCCGCTGCAACCTGGCTTGCGCCGGCTGCGGCAAGATTCAGTATCCCGGCCATATTCTGAAGCGCCAGCTCACGCCGGAAGAGTGCTTCAAGGCTGTCGACGAATGCGGAACGCCCATGGTCTCGATTCCCGGCGGGGAACCGCTGCTCCACCCGCAGATTCAGGAGATCGTCGAAGGCCTGGTCGCGCGCAAGAAATACATTTACCTCTGCACCAACGCGCTCCTGCTGAAAGAGAAAATTCACCTCTTCAAGCCTTCGAAGTATTTGACCTTCAGCGTTCACCTCGACGGCCAGAAGGAGCACCATGATCTTTCGGTCTGCCTTGAAGGCGGACACGAGAAGGCAATGGAAGGGATTCGCGAGGCGCTGAACCGCGGCTTCCGCGTGACGACCAACACGACTTTGTTCGACGGCGCCGATCCTAAAAGCGTTCGCGCTCATTTCGACGAACTGATGGAAGTCGGCGTGGAAGGCATGATGCTCTCGCCGGGATACTCTTACGACAAAGCTCCCGACCAGCACCATTTCCTGGGCCGCGCCCGCACGCGCAAACTGTTCCGCGCCATCTTGTCCAACCGCAAAAAGAGCTGGAAATTCAATCAGTCCTTGCTCTTCCTGGAATTCCTGATGGGCAAGCGCCATTACGCCTGCACACCCTGGGGTATGCCGACTTACAACATTTTCGGATGGCAGAAGCCCTGCTACTTGCTGCAGGACGGCTACGTCGATTCTTTCCAGGAACTGCTCGACACTACCGATTGGGAGAACTACGGCACGGAATCGGGCAATCCGCGTTGCGCGAACTGCATGGTGCACAGCGGATATGAAGCCTCCGCCGTGAACGAGACGTTCGGCTCACTTCGCGGCTTCGTCGATACCATCAAAGCGACTTTGTTTGGGGCCTATCCGGATCCCGGCGCGACACGTCTGCTCGACGAGATTTCATCCAACCACGTCAATCCTCTGGTGCAGATCGAAACCAAGTCGCTGGAAGAAACGAGAGTCTAGGTTCTGTGGGTCGGACATTCCTGTCCGACATGGGACGCCAGCCGCAGTCGAATAACAGCACAGCCGAACTAGTAATTCCCCTTAACCGCCCGAAAGATCACGTAAAACCACGAGCACACCCCGTGCACTATGGCCCACAGAATGGAATGATTTAGCTGGAACGAAAGAATCATTGCCAGCGCTGTTCCCATTGAAATGCCCGCAACCGCGCCTTCCTTTTGCATCGCGACCTCCCCTGAAAAGGGTACGCCGGACACGCTCGCTTGGTTCAAAGCTTCTGGAATTTACTTCTTCTCGCCGTTTCTCGCCAGGAAGCGTTCAATGAAGGTGGTATCCGTGTGCCCCGCGCGGAATTCGGGATCGGCAAGGATTTTCCGGTGCAGCGGAATCGTCGTGTGCACGCCCTCCACGATGAACATTCCCAGCGCGCGCGACATGCGGGAAATCGCTTCTTCGCGGTCCTTGCCGCGAACGACAAGTTTTGCGATGAGTGAGTCGTAATAGGGAGGAATGACCCCTTCTGCATACGCCGCGGTATCGATGCGTACGCCGGTTCCTCCCGGCGGATGGAACGTCGTAATCTTTCCTGCCGACGGCGTGAACTTCTCCGGATGCTCCGCATTAATGCGGCACTCAATCGCATGTCCGCGATGCACAATCGGGCCGTGCAAGACGCTCTCCATCTTTTCGCCCATGGCAATCGCGATCTGCGCTTTCACCAGGTCAACGTCGGTTACCATTTCTGTGACCGGGTGCTCCACCTGAATGCGTGTGTTCATCTCGATGAAATGGAGCCGCCGGTCCTTGTCCATGAGGAACTCGATCGTGCCGGCGTTCGCGTATCCGATTTCAGACAGAGTCTTCGAAAGGATGTCACCGATCTGCTTTCGCAACTCGGGCGTGACCTGCGTCGACGGCGATTCTTCTAGCAGCTTTTGATGACGCCGCTGAATGCTGCACTCGCGCTCGCCAAGACTGACTACATTGCCGTGCTCGTCCGCGAGAATCTGGAACTCGATATGGCGCGGGTGCTCGACGTACTTCTCCATGTAGAGATCGCCGTTGCCGAACGCCGCCGCCGCTTCCGCCTGCGCCGCAGCATAGAGGGTTGCGAGTTCTGCCTCAGAGCGGATGATTCTCATTCCGCGCCCGCCGCCGCCTGCAGAGGCTTTGATAATTACGGGGAAGCCGACGGATTTCGCCCACTCCAGAGCTTCGCCTTCACTGGCGAGCACGCCTTCGGATCCGGGAAGAATCGGTACGCCATGCTTCTTCATCGCCGCGCGCGCCTTTTCTTTTTCGCCCATCAGGCGGATCACTTCCGGCGGAGGCCCAATAAACTTAATGTTGCAGGTCTCGCAAACCTCTGCGAAGTTGGCATTCTCGGAGAGCAGCCCGTATCCCGGATGGATCGCATCCACGTTCGCGATCTCGGCGGCGCTGATCACCGCCGGAATATTCAGATAACTCTGCGATAACTGTGGAGGCCCGACGCAGATCGCTTCATCTGCAAAACGCACCGGCAGAGAATTACGGTCCGCCTCGCTGTAGATCGCGACCGTGCGGATGCCCAGTTCCTTGCAGGCGCAAATCACCCGCAGCGCAATCTCACCTCGATTAGCAATCAGAATTTTGTTGAACATTTGGCCGAGGTTGGATCAGACGTGCTAGATGCTTCCTTCGTGTACCTTCGTGACCTGCATTGGATCAAACCACGAAGGTCACAAAGGTACACGAAGGGCTTTCACTTCTTGGCTCTTATCGCGAACAAATCCTGCCCGTACTCGATCGGCTGGCCATTTTTCACCAGGCACTGAACCACTTCGCCGGCGACATCGGACTCGATCTCATTCATCAGCTTCATCGCTTCCACGATACACAGCAACTGCCCGATCTCGATGGAATCCCCGGGTTTTACGAATGGCGGCGATCCTGGTGACGGCGACTCGTAATACGTCCCCACCATGGGCGACTTCACCATGTGCAGGTCTTCCTTTTTCTCGGGAGCAGCTGGTGGTGCGGCCGGATGCATTGGCGGAGCTGCACTCGGCGCGTGCGCGACGGGCATGTGTACCGCCGGAACAGGCGTCGGCACGCTGATAATCCGCTCCACCGGTTGCTGAGGCTCAGGCGCGGCCCGCTTGATCCGCACCTTCACATCACCGCGCTCCAGCTCAAATTCGGCGATGTCCTTCTCGATCAGAAACTCTATAAGTTCTTTGATCTCTTTTTGATTCATGGGTTCCCAGTGAGTCTATGAATCCAGCCATCACTTAAACCGAAAGCAATTCTTTCGGGCATTTGGTCAGGATGTCGCAGCCAGTTTCGGTCACCACAACCGTGTCTTCGATGCGCACTCCGAACTTTCCCGGCAGATAAACGCCCGGTTCGATCGTAATGACCGTTCCGGGCCGCAGAATTTCCGTCTGACCAGCCGCGACGCGCGGAGCCTCATGGATCTCAAGCCCCAGGCCGTGTCCGGTCGAGTGCGTAAAGTATTTGCCTAATCCTCGTTTGTGCAACAACTTGCGAGCAGCAGCGTCTACTTCGCCAACAGTCTTTCCGGGCCTGACGGCCTCCAGCGCTGCCTGCTGCGCTTCTCGGACAGCTTCATAAACCCTGCGCGCCTCCGCCGAAGGACGGCCCACGTGCAGCGTGCGGGTCATATCGGAACAATAGCCGGAGAGTATAACACCGAAGTCGCAGACCACGAATCCCTCGTCGGGAATGGGCGCAACCGACGCTCTGCCGTGAGGCAGTGCCGAACGCTTTCCTCCGGCAATGATGGTCGTGAATGCCATCTGATCGGCACCGGCATCGCGCGCTGCAAGTTCAAGCTGGCCAGCAACTTGGGATTCAGTTCGGTCCGGCTTCAGAGCTTCAGCGAGAGTATCGAAAAGATGACTCCCCAATTCGCACGCAGAGCGTATCTTCCCAATCTCGTCCTCCGACTTCACCATCCGCATCCGTTCGATCAATGGCGGTGCGTTCACGATTCTGACGCCCCGCCCAACCCGCTTCGTCAGCACGTCCCGGTCAGCGACGGTGATGTACGCGGCTTCAATGCCCAGCCGCTTGATCCGCTTGCGCTCGGCAAGCCAATCGAGCGCGGCCGCAAACGCCGACTTCCCGTTCTGGATCCGAATCCGTGCGCCTTTGACTTCTTCGCGCGCTTGCACGGTGTATCGACCATCGGTAAAAAACTGCGCTTCGTGATCGTTTACCACCAGCAAACCCGCGCTCCCGCTGAACCCGCACAAATACCGGATGTTCGGCAGATGGCCGACAAGGATCGCATCCAGCTTGTGCTTAGGGATCTCCTCCTGCAACGACTGCAGGGTTCGAGCGCGCCTATGACCAGTTTATCCCACTTAGATCGTAATTCGGCCAGTTTTCTGGGTAGAGACAAAGGTCTTGGGGTTCTTATGTATGTCTTCTGTCCCACTCAGGGCGTTCCCTATCCCAGGTGCTCCAGTTCAGTTGGGAGTTCGGACATCATCCCAGCCGTTCGGTGTTGGCCATTCCGACGAGACTGAAGCAGAGTGCATAGAACGCTGTCTCCTCAGCGATCTTGTCGTTACTGGGGGTGAAATCACTTCGACAACAATTCCCGCATTTGCTCCTCGTCGATGACTGCGACGCCCAACCCTTTCGCCTTATCGAGCTTCGATCCGGCTTCGCTTCCAGCGACCACGTAGTCAGTCTTCTTGCTGACTGATCCTGTAACTTTCCCGCCGGCATCCTCGATCATTTTCTTGGCTTCATCGCGGGTGAGGTTCGCGAGAGTCCCCGTGAGCACGAATGTTTTGCCTGCAAGCTTGGTCCCGCGCTCCTTCTTTTTGCCACGAAGGGTTAGACCAGCCGCGCGCAACTCCTCAACGAGTTCCCGGTTTTTGGGTTCACTGAAGAATTCGACAATGCTCTTGGCAATGCGCGGCCCGACTTCTTCGACCTGCTGCAGTTCCTCTTCACCAGCATTCATCAGCGTATTCATGTCGCCGAAATGCTCGGCGAGGAACTGCGCCGTGCGCTCTCCAACAAAACGAATTCCTAGACCAAAGATCACGCGTTCCAGCGGCAACTGCTTGGAGCGCTCGATTTCATTCAGGACGTTCTGCGCCGACTTGTCGCCCATGCGCTCCAGGCTAAGCAGGTCGGCCTTGGTCACCTTGTAAATGTCGGCGATGTCCCTCACCAGTCCACGCTCTGTTAACTGCGTGACTAGCGCATCGCCCATGCCGTCGATGTTCATCACCCCGCGCGAAGCGAAGTGCAGAATAGTCTCGCGCAACTTCGCGGGGCATTTCTGATTCACGCACCGGTAATCCACCTCGCCTTGGGTTCGCGCGATATTCCCACCGCACACCGGGCACTTCTCCGGCATATGAAACGACTTATGTCCGCGAGGGTGATCTTTGTCGTCTACCAGGCGCGTGACCTTCGGGATGACATCGCCGCCCCGCTCGACCTCGACCCAGTCGCCAATTTTCACGCCGAGTCGCTCAATCTCATCCATGTTGTGCAGCGTGGCCCGGCTCACAGTGGTGCCACCGATCGGCACAGGCTTCAATGCGGCCACCGGCGTGAGTTTCCCCGTCCGGCCAACCTGCACCAGGATGTCCTCAATCAGGGTGATCCCCGCGCGCGCGGCGTACTTATACGCGATAGCCCAACGCGGTGCTTTGCCGGTGAAACCGAGTTGCCGTTGCAGTCCAAAGTCGTTGACCTTGATCACGACGCCGTCAATTTCGTAGGGCAGCGTCTCGCGCTTCTCTTCCCACTGGCCGATGAACTCCCAAACCTGGTCAAAATTCTTCGCCAGCGCTCGCCGAGGATTCACCTTGAAACCCGTCGCATCGAGAGCATTCAGCATGTTCCACTGATTGTCGAAAAAAATGGCCGCACGGGCGGGGGCGCCTGTGCCTCCAGATTCTTGGGAGGCAATCAGGATGTACGCAAAGAAATCCAGCCGCCGCTGTGCCGTGATGCTGGGCTCCAACTGCCGCACCGTTCCTGCCGTCGCATTCCTTGGATTCGCAAATACTGACAACCCGTGCTTCTCTCGTTCTTCGTTCATCCGCTTGAAGGACGCGATCGGCATTAGCATTTCGCCGCGCACTTCGAAACCGGCAGGCAGTCCCGCCTTCCTGAGTTTCTCTAGCGCAACCGACAGCGGCACTGAGCGAACCGTGCGCACGTTGCTGGTGACATCTTCACCTGTGGTGCCGTCGCCGCGCGTGATGCCTCGCACCAGCTTGCCGCCTTCATATCGCAGCGCCAGCGACATGCCATCGAGCTTCAATTCGCACACAAACTCCACGCTTTTTCGCCCACTCAGCTCATGGACGCGCCGCTCCCAGCTGCGCAACTCTTCCTCGCTGTAAGCGTTGTCAAGCGACAGCATCGGAACGGAATGCCGAACTTTGACGAATCCCTCGCGCGGCCTGCCGCCCACCCGCTGGGTCGGAGAGTCCGGCGTGACCAGCTCCGGATGCTCCTTCTCCAGCTTCTTCAGCTGATTCATCAACGCATCAAACTGCGCATCCGGAATCTCGGGATCATCCAGAACGTAGTAGCGGTACTCGTGATGGCGAATTTCTTCCCGCAGCTTCTCGATCTGCTGTTGCACGCGTTCACTGGGCATCGCCGTTATTTCACCATAATTGCCGACAGTTTTGTGGCGGTGGGATTATTCCCGCCTACTTCTGTAATTGTCCTTCGTGTACCTTCGTGTCCTTTGTGGTGAAAGTTGTGGTTCTTAAGAGACCCCGCATGCAAGAAAAAGCACTCCCGCGGTAAAGCCTCAACCGGGTAAACTGCTGTCGTTTACCGGAGCCCTATGCGCCTGTTGCGACTTCAGGATGTCGAGATCGGCCCCAGCGACCGCGTCTTCCGCCACTCGCGAATACTCGGTCTCATTCTTTGGCTGGTTGAAATTGCCGGGATGGTTGCGTCGTTTTACTACGCTTACACCGCCAAATTCGTTATCGGATATTTCTTTGGCGTACTTCTGCTGCTATTCGTGCTGGGGACGAAGCGATACGTCACCGCTCGCTTCCATCCCTCTAATTGGCTGGTGCGGATGAACGACACCGGAGTGTTCATCCAATACCGTTCGTATCTGAATTACGAACTGCCGCCCGACGATCCCTCGGTCGTGTTCCTCTCGTTTGGGGAAATCGCCTCGGCGCACCTGCTGAAAGAACGCGTTGAGGTGCCTGACCCCGCGAAGCCGGGACAGACCAATACCCAGTTTCTCCGTTACGTCGAACTCGAAATTCCGGGTAACACCTCTGCTCTGGTGAGCGCATTAAATGCCGAAAGCGGCGAAAGCGCTCCCGTGGTCAAGCGCTGGTACGGCGGCAGTAGCTCGACTCTGTACCAGGATTATCCCGTCACCATGACTGCGCCCCCGTTCCTGCGCATTCGCTGGAACGTGATCCCTCGCGCGAAGGCTTTCTTGGAAGCGCTGCGCCCCTACACGGTCATCTCCGATACCGTGTCTCTCACCCACGATTTCGCGCACCTGCAATCTCTCAGTCGCGATGCTCAGCAGGAACAACTTCGAGAACTCGCCGCCCGCGGCCAGACCGTCAACGCCATCTATACCGCGCGGAAACTATACGGTTGCAGCTTAGAAGAAGCCAAAGAGATGGTGGACTCCCTGCGCAGCAACAAAGTGTCCGGATAAACAACCCGGCTACTGGTTGTACAGCTTTGCTTGCGGTGGCGGGACTCTGCGAACCACAACCTGCACATCCGTAGCGTTGTCTTCTGATTCCGCATTCACCTGAGTCGGCGCTGAGACTACCTGGTACACGCCGTTGGTCATGAACTCCTCCGGCGCCAGGCTCAACGGGAACGATCCGCGCTTGGAGAAGCGCAGCATGAAATGACCAGAGCTGTCCGTGTACGCGACCTGCTTGCCGATGTGCAGCGCTGCACCCTCAACCGGCGCGCCTTGATCATCAAGCACCAATCCTTGGATCACATACTTCGAGATCGAAAACGAGTCTGGCGAGTTGGCCTTCATTACCAAGCCACGCGTCCTGTACAAGAACGTGCTCGCCCCAATCGAGTAACGCAAGTGCCCGTCAGGTGCGACGTTTGAAGCTGCTGTGATTTGCAGTGGTCCGCTCACGCGAAATGACGCATTCAACGCTAGCGCCTGCTCAAAGGGATTATTAGGACGGAATGGCAAGTAAACATTCTGATAGTTGACGCTCAGCATGAGACGATTGCTGATGTAGTCTCCGCCGAATGCGTATGTCGTCTGGCCAGCCGTCCGCGAGATAAGTTGCAGCAGGCTGAATCGCGACGAGAAGTTCTCGCGCACCCCTCCCGAAAGAATGGTTGTAGTGAACCCGTTCGCCGAATGGCTATTGAAGTAATTCGTGCTCACGTCGAAGCGGCGTCCAATCCTGCGGCCCACGTAAAGATTTTTCCCGCGCGAGTTGCCGATCGAGGCCCGCGACGTAAACAGGCCCGTGCCGAAGTAGAAGCGCTGTATGTGCACGTCGGTCGAGATCTGTTCGATTGAAGCCGCCTGCATGGGCGCGCCCACCGTGACCGGTTCCAGGACGTTTTCATGTCCGGTGGTGATGCTGATGTGCTCGTCCGGCTTATACAGCATCTGCACGTTGCCTTTGTTCACCTCGGAACTCATCGGGCTGATGACGGTCACGCGGCGAAACATATCTCCGGTTACGACGTAACTGGTCTTGAAGGCGAGCTTGTCGGTCTCAGCGTCAAACGCCGCCGCACCGTATTTTTGGTTCGAACCCACGCCGCTAGTGACCGATGCATGCGCCCACTTCTCCGGACTCCACTCCAGCCCCTGCAAGAGCGTCTGCCGGTTCGACAGGATGTTGCGCGAGAAGAACCGCACGTTGTCGCTCAGCTTACGCTGATAGAAGAGAATTGCTACTGGACTGTCACTCGTCGCAGCGTTGAAAAATCCTGTACCAAGCCAGGTGGAAGTTGTACCTGCGAAGGCATACATGCTGCGGTCATGGTCGGAAGTGGTAATGCCCGCGCCGCGAGCGGAGAAGTAATGACTGTGGTCAAAAACATCGGTAGGAAGGTCAAACCGGACCGAGTCATCCCCGGCGAGTACGGTGTAATCGTGGTATTTGTAGCGGGTCTCGCCGCCAAACATTACCTGGCCGTTGTAGTAGCCAAGACCGAACGAGCCGTCATAATTGGGAGCTTTGAACTCGACCGAGCCGCCTTGGGCGTCCAACATAGTCGACGTTCCGCCCTGGACCCGGAAAACCTGCGCACTAGCGCCCGCTGTGATCAAGGCGACCATAAACAGAAGCGCGCATTGGGTCCGCCGGCTCATCACATCTAAGGCTTGTCGCCCCCTCGTGAGCCCGCGGGAACCACCGTGGACGTTGCCGCGGCCGAGACCGCCTCCGTGGAGTTGTGGCGCTCGAGTTTCTGCTCCAGCTTGAACTTCTCCAACTCCAAAGAGACCTCTACTGGAACGTTCTCGCCTTCGGCCTTTTGCTCCAGCGGAACTTCCAGAATCCGCTTGCTATGCGGAAAAACCGGAAAGCCCGGCGCCTCCTGCTTCTTTTTCGAGTACAGCAAGTGGGTCTGCAGGATCCGCCCGAAGTTCGCGCCAGTGTTCTCGACTTCGATCGTCACCTTGTTCTGGGTTGCGTCCAGATCGGCGCGAATGACATGCAGTTCCGACTTGTCCACCGACTGCTTGGGCAGCAGGTAGACCGTGTGCGGCAACTGCAAGCGCACATTCATTCCCTGCGCCGTACGAAACGCAAATCCGGTGAAGTTGGCGTAAATCACGAACCACGCCGGAACTTGAGGCGACGTCGCCTCATAAAAAACGTAATACGTTTGCTGCGGCTGAATGCGGAAGCTGGTTGCCGAGAACTTCACGTGAACACCTGGGTCCAGCGGCCGATAGCTGATCTCTCCCGACTCCGCGACCGTGAAACTTTTAGCCTCGAGCACCACGTTCAGCGGCGTCAGGCTGTCGTTCACATATTCGACCCGCCCTTTCACTGGGTTGCCGACCAGTTCATTGATCACCGGCCGCACCGTTTGGGCGGACGCAGCTACACCCAGCACCAATACAAGTAGCGCGCTGGCCAGAGGCCGGCACGCCGCCCTGAGAAATCCCGTTTTCATACTTCACCCACCTGCTGAATCAGATCGCTTGCGCCTGGATCGTTAACGTCCCCGTGTAAGTGCCCGCCGGCAAGTTCGGCAGCGGAACCAGGTTGATGTTGAAATTCATGTTGTCGGTTCGGCTTCCGGATTTGTTGTTGCCCAGGATCGGCGTCGAAGAAAGCTGCAGTCCGGCATTGGCACCGCCAAACGGTACCGTGTTAGTCAGCGCATTGAATGCGCCGCCGTTGTCGGAAATCTGAAAATCTGCTGACGGAATGTTGTTACCGGCGCCATCCGTTAAGGCTGACGTTGAGCTTGCGAAGAACGCGTACAGCTTCAGGCTGCCGACATTCGGACGCAGCAACCATGTTGTCGTCGCTGTGATTGACGTGCTGCCGGGGTTGCTGCCGCTGCCTTGGGTCAAAGTAAAGTTGACTGCATGGGACGAAAGCGAAACCGTTATCGAGTCGTTCAGCACCGCGTTCAGGCTGATGGTGCTGGCGCCGGAGTTCACCACCTGCGCGTGTGCGCCGGCGGCCAGCACAAGGACGGCGAGCGCCATCGTGGCTAGCCTTGCTCCGAATTGTGGTCTTAGTTTCATCGCTCGTTTCCGATTCATCCCCGAACAGCTCAAGGGTGGGAGCCCCAGCACCCACCCTCAGCTGCCAATCATCGCGATGAAATTACGGAGTCGCCTGGGCCTGAATGTTCAGCGTCCCGGTGTAGGTGTCAGCCGGAAGTTGCGGCAAGGTACCGCCACTCAGGTCGATGTTGAACGCCATCTGATCGGTACGGCTGGCGTTCTTGTTCGCGCCCGTGATGGAAACGTTGGCCATCTGCAAGCCAGAGTTGGCCACGCCGAAGGCCACGGTGTTGCTCAGTGCGCCGGAGGTACCCGCGCCGCCGCTGCCCGCGCCAGTGTCAGTGATGCTGAAAGCGGAAGAAGGAATGGTCGAGCCACTGGCCGTACCCGTCAGGGCCGCGCTAGCGCTGGCGAAATAGGCGTAAACGCCAACCGCAGTACGTCCCGGCTTCAGGACCCACTTGGTCGTAGCTGTAATGTTCGCGCTGCCCGCGTTGGTAGCGCTGCCCGCGCTCAAAGTGAAGTTGACGGAGTTAGCCGAAAGGCTCAGCGTGAGCGATTCTGCCAGGTTGGCATTCAAGGCAATCGTCTGCGCGCCGGAGTTCAACTGCGCCGATGCCATCGATACTGCGAAGAGCATCGCCATGGCAACCACGGCGACTCGCACGAAAGTTCCTGTTCTCATCGATCCCCCTCGATAGGTGCTTCCGTTTTGCTGGCCCCAATCTCAGCGAAGGCTCAGTCAGTGATTCGGAAGTTCATGACCTGTGGCGATTATTCCGAGGAACCCGAAAAGGGAAAACGGTACTCAGGTAACGGGAATCTTCCACTTTTGGGTATTTTTCAAATTTGCCTTGTGGCGATTCCCGGCGCGGGGACCCGAGCCTACTGCTGATCTACTGTGGATTCAGTCACTTACAATGGATTGGAACTGCGAGGGAGGCGCTCAAAAACATTACTGCGGTGACCCTTGTCGGGAGACTCCGGTTACCCGCCGAGCCAGTAGGAGCGCGCAAAGAAATAGACAGTCACACTTGATCCGACGCCGATCACAAACCAACGCACCACCTTTTGCGGAAGGCGCAGCGAGTAATGAGCGCCAAAGAAGCCGCCGAGCGCCGCGCCAACGATCATCACCAGCGCTTGCCGCCAGTACACGGCGTGCGACGCGACAAAGATCGCCACCGCAACCCCATTCGTGGCGGTACTCAGCACGATTTTGAGCGCATTCATCTGATGGATATCGACCATGCCGAAGGCGGTGAGCATAGCGAGGATGACGATCCCCATCCCGCCGCCAAAATATCCGCCGTAGATCGCGACCAGAAATTGGAATCCTGTCGCCAGCAACAGGGCTGTCATTCCAGTGTCATGGACGACCTGAGTTTCTCGTGGACGAACCACGTACCGTCCGAAGATAAAAAGCAGAGTCGCCGCCAGCATCAACCAGGGCAGCACGCGCATAAAGGTGTGAGCCGGGGTGTGCAGCAGGAGCAGGGCGCCGAGAATCCCGCCGCCGATGCTGGCTGCGGTCAGAACGCTCAAAACCAGCCAGGGCACATTGATATGCCGGCGGAATGCGCCGCCACTGCAGACTAGCCCGGTCCACAGCGCAACCGTATTTGTGGCATTCGCGGGGATAGGAGGTACCCCAGTGAAAAGCAACGCCGGAAATGCAATGAAACTCCCGCCCCCGGCCACTGCATTCAAGGCGCCGGCAAGCAGTGCCGCGGCGAACAGCAGAACTGCATTCAACAAGTTGAATTCGGGTGAGTGCAAAGATGTTTCCCGGGAAAGCTGAGCCATTATCCGACAAGGTAGAGGTTGCGGAGAAATCGGTCGCGGTGGCAATGAAATTCAGCCCCATCAGCCTCGAAAGACTACAGGCCGACGAGGCGTAAGAGGCTGTTACGAAACTCGACTCCGACTAAGGGCAGGTGGGATGAGACCTCAATTCCAGCCCCGCAGGGGCGACCGAGCTGGCAGTCCTGGGTAAAGGAGAACAAATGCTTCGAGTCCCGGGGGGACGACCGAGTTTCTCTCCAAATCTCGGCCCCGATTCCGGTGTGGCCAACGTCGCCCTGAAACGCCTACAGATTCCCCGAACCGGTCTCAAACACGCGCCTGTGACTTAAATCACATCCATGTCCTCCGGGCCGCTGTTAGCGTCGAACCATGGCAACAATGGTTGAACCTCCTCTCATAAATCGAGTTCCGCGGCCAATGCCGAAAAAGAAACTGGTGCGCCGCCAGGACCGCGACTACTCCCAACAACTCAGGCACTTATTCCAGGGCGTTTTCCTTGCCCTGAACCTTTACTTAGGGACGCTCTTCTATTTCTGGGTACGGCAATTTGAGGGTGGTACGCACCTGATGACCAGCCGTCCACCGGGAGTTGAAGGTTGGCTGCCCATCGCCGGCATGATGAACTTCAAGTACTGGCTTCTGACCGGCAATGTGCCGCCCGTCCATCCCGCGGCGATGTTCCTGCTGATCACATTTGTGAGCATGGCTTTTCTGCTTCGCAAGGCATTCTGCAGTTGGCTATGCCCAATCGGCACTCTGTCAGAGATGCTGGCCACCTTGGGCCGCAAGATTTTCCGCCGCAATTTCGTGATCACCAAATGGGTGGACATCCCCCTGCGCGGGCTGAAGTACCTGCTGCTGGGATTCTTCGTTTACGCGGTGTCGTCAATGTCGGCGCGTGCGCTGGGCGGGTTTATGCACAGCCCTTATGGGCTCATCGCCGACGTGAAGATGCTGAACTTCTTCCGCCACCTGGATCGCACTGGCCTGATCGTTATCGGAATCCTGGTACTCGGCTCCATCCTGGTAAAGAACTTCTGGTGCCGATATCTTTGCCCTTATGGCGCGCTTTTGGGATTCGCTTCCCTGCTCAGTCCTTTGCACATTCGCCGCACTCCTTCCGCCTGCATTGACTGTGGAAAGTGCGCGAAAGCATGCCCGGCGAATCTGCCTGTAGACAAGCTGATCACCATCAAGTCCGCCGAATGCACCGGGTGCATGGAATGTGTGGCTATCTGCCCCGCGCAAGGTGCGCTGGCCATGCATGCGCCCAACGTGGTCCGCCGGAAGCCGCTGCCCGCTTGGTTGATGGCGGCTGCTGTAGCCGTTGTGTTCTGCGGGATTGTGGGGTACGCAAAGGCATCCCATCACTGGAAGACCTTCGTTCCCGACCACATCTACCGGGTATTGGTGCCATCCGCAGACGAGGTTTCTCATCCCATGCCGGGAGATGAAGCGCTGAAATAATTAGCACTGCCGATCAGGGTTGTGGGGTCAGACCACAAACGACACACAGGTACACGAAGCTTTCAGCTCCTTCGTGTACCTTGTGTCCTTCGTGGTTTAAGTTCCCGTTCGCGTCACTCTGGATTCAGTTCTGAATCTACGCGCCGTAGGTTCCTGTCGAGGGTTCTTCTCCCGAAGAAAACTTGTCCCGCATGCGATCGCTGAATTCGTGGACTTTGTTGGAAAGATTGCTGCGTGTTTCTTCACCGCTGGCCGGGGCCAACAGCATTCCCACTCCCACTCCGACTCCTACGCCGATCAGCAGAGCGGCAGCAGTGCTCATGCCGCGGTGATCTTCGCCGCGGATTACGTCCGAAGCTCGGCTCACGCGCCGGGAAGCTTCACCGTACGTGTCGCGGGCGACTCCGCTGAAGTCATCCATCACATCGGTCAAGCGGCCCCGCACTGAATCGAGCAGGTACACACCTGTCCCGAGCAGAACGTTCCACAAAATATTTTCTTTACGTAGTCTCATCCTCGGCCTCCGCCATCGAATTTGCAGATATGGAGATGCGAAAAACCGATGGGGTGGTTGGAACTATGGACATCCTAAAATTGGGGTTACCGGGAACACGGGAGAAACGATTTTGCGAGCTGCTCTGTTTCCACGCGGATTTTCCTAGATGCTTCATCAAGCAACGCCTTACAATAACTCCCGCTCTTCTGCAACGCGCGCGGTTACCAATAGTTATCTTCGTGTGCAGGTAACCGATGTGGCTTCTCCTCAGGGGAATACGATAGGCTCGTGGCGCTAAAAAAGGCCCAAATCGAACGCGTTCCCGAGATGAATACGCCCCTACACACCAACGAGGACTTGGTGCGCGCATTTTTGGAACACGTTCCTGCGAGCGTGTACTTCAAGGATCGCGAGAGTCGGTTCGTTCGGATAAGCAGGTCTCAGGCCGAAAAATTTGGTCTAGCAGACCCGGATTTGGCGATTGGCAAAACCGACTTCGACATGTTCAGCGACGAGCATGCCAAGCAAGCCTTCGACGATGAGCAGGAGATCATCCGGTCCGGAGTTCCGATTCTGAACAAAGAAGAAAAAGAAACCTGGCCGGACGGCACTGAAACCTGGGTGCTCACGACCAAGCTGCCTTGGATCGACGCCACCGGCCGCGTCCTGGGCACGATGGGTATCTCCCAGGACATGACCCAGCGTAGACGAGCAGAGCAGGAACTGCAAAATTACAAAGAGCACCTTGAGTTGCTGGTGGCTCAGCGGACGGCCGAACTTGTGCGCGTAAATCTTCAACTGGAGCGGGACATTGCCGCTCGAAAGATAGCGGAGCAGGCGCTGGCGGAAAAGGCGGCTGAATTAGCGCGGTCGAATCAGATCCTGGAGAACATTTCACTCACGGACGATCTGACGGGCCTTTACAACCGCAAGGGATTTCTGGCGCTCGCAGCTCACCGGGTCAAGCTCGCCAATCGCAACCGGGAGCCATTTTCAATCGCCTTTATTGACCTCGACGATCTGAAGGAAATCAATGACAGCTTCGGCCATCTCGAAGGTGATCGCGCCTTGCGCGACACCGCCAGCCTGTTACGCGAATGTTTTCGCGAGTCTGACATCCTGGCGCGCCTTGGTGGCGATGAATTCGCCATCTTCGTTGCCGAGGCCGACGAAGGACAGATCGCTCGAAGAATTGAAGAAAGACTCAGCGAACGCGAGCGGAATTCGCCGCCTCGCGGCTATCCCTTGTCGCTCAGCATGGGCATTGTCGTCAGCGACAACTCCCAGGAGGAAGAGGTCGAAACCCTTCTGAAGCGTGCCGACGGCCTCATGTATCAGCATAAGAAGGGCAAATCCAAACCGGTACGAAAACGTTCTATGGGGCGGGTTCCTCGTGCCGGAACGGCGCGTCGCTGATGCTGCTGTTTTGCTCGTTCTAATCCAGTTCTTCCGGATGTAACCCGATGTTCTTCTCGCCGGCGGCTTTCTTCTCACGATAGCGCTGCATCCATGCTTCCCAACTCTTGCCGGCAGCAGTGTCTTTGCCGGTGAACGCGAGCGCCGCAATCTCGGCATAAGGAATTGAGATCTTCTCATTACCGCTCTTGGGATAGAGCCGCACCGCCGAGTCAGCGAGCGTCTTTCCTGTGCGGCGATCGAAAATGTAGCCCTCGATTTTTTTGCCATCCTTCAGCGTGATGCTGACGTCGCCGCGGTAGTCAAACGCCTTCTCCAGCGCAAGCCGGACCTCTTCGTCGCTGGCCAGCTGCGGGATCCAGCCTTCCAGGTTTTCACGCTCTCGTCCGGGAGCTACTTCTAGTTCTTCGGGATTCGATGTACCGCGTTGGGGAACACTCATGGAATGATTTTAAATTGTTCTCCCAACCTCGTCTTCTTTGCCCAATGGCCTTTTCTTTGATGAGAAGAGAACCTTGAATCATTGAATCATCGGATCATTGAATTATTACAAAACGCTTCAGATCTGAGGTTTTCAATCCTTCAATGATTCAATCCTCCGTTGATCCAATTCTTCCCTACTTTCCCATCACCAGCTTCGCAATGGTCGCCAGCTGCATATTCGACGTGCCTTCGTAGATCTTCCCGATCTTCGAATCGCGCCAATATTTCTCGACCGGATAGTCCTTTGTAAAGCCGGCACCGCCGTAAATTTCAATTGCCAGCGAGGTTACCCGCTCCGCCACCTGCGACGCGAACAGCTTCGCCATGGCCGCTTCTTTGACGAACGTCACTCCCGCATCTTTCATTCGCGCCGCGTTGTACACCATAAGGCGCGCCGCTTCGATGTCGGTGGCCATCTGCGCGATCTGGAACTGAATGCCCTGGAACTCGGACAGCACTTTACCAAACTGTTTCCGTTCTTGCGCATATTTTGCGGCGTACTCCCACGCGCCACGCGCAACCCCCAACATCTGTGCGCCAATTCCGATGCGGCCTTCATTCAGGGTTTCGATTGCGATCTTGTAGCCTTTGCCGACTTCGCCCAGCACGTTCTCGCGCGGCACTCGGCAATCCTCAAGGATCAGCTCGCACGTCGACGACGCCCGAATCCCAAGCTTGTCCTCTTTCTTGCCAACAGTAAACCCGGCAAACCCCTTTTCGACGATGAAAGCGGTGATCCCCTTGTATCCCGCCGCCGGATCGATGTTAGCGAACAACACAAACAATCCCGCTTCTTTGCCATTGGTGATCCAAAGCTTGCGCCCATTCAGGACGTACTCGCTTCCTTTGAGTTCGGCGCGTGTCTGCAAAGCAAACGCATCCGAACCCGATCCCGCCTCGCTCAATGCGTACGCGCCGACGGTATCCGCTACCATGCTTGGCAGGTAGCGCTTCTTCTGCTCCGGGTTTCCCCAGCGTAGTAACGCATTGTTCACTAGCGTGTTCTGCACATCGACCACCACGCCAGCCGACGCGTCGGCACGTGAGAGTTCCTCGACTGCAAGAATGGCATCGAAAAACTTGCCCTCCGCGCCACCAAACTGTTCAGGGATTTCGATTCCCATCAGCCCGAGCTGGAAGAACTGCTCCAGCAGCGCGTGATCAAATAAGCCCTTTTCGTCCATCTCTTTCGCCAGAGGGCGCACCTTCTCTTCCGCAAACTGGCGAACATTGTCACGAAAAAGGATTTCGTCTTCAGAAAGAGTTGTGAGCGGAGTCGCGGGTGATTGCACAGCGGTGTCCGGCATAGAAGCACTCCCAGGCAAACGGAAAATTCTAGCACTGCAAAGACACTTTGGCCTGCACCCGCCAAAACAAAAGGCGGAGGACGTTTACAAATATGGGGGAGTGGTAACTAGTTGCTGGAATGCCCGCCAAACACCAGCTTCAGCGGATCGGCCTTCAGGATTCGCTTGACTTGGCTGCGCGCGTGCGTGGCCCACGGACCGGTGCCGTCCAGTTTCACGTATGCCTGCCAGTGCTTGAGGGCTTTGCGCGCTTCCTTCGCCTTCTCGTACGCGAGTGCGAGATTGTAATGTGCGTCGGCGTAGGTTGGAGCAAGTTGGATAGCAGTTAAGTAAGTCTGAATTGCCTCACTTACACGACCAGTCTCATCGAGCACATTGCCCAGGTCAAAATGAGCCAATGCGTAACGAGGGTCGATCTCGAGGGCGCTGCGATAGTGCTCTTCCGCGAGTCTGTAGTCCTGATGGTTGTAATGCAGCGTCCCAAGATTTATATGCGCCGCCGCATGTTGCGGATCGAGTTCCAGTACCCGCTGATACACCGCAATCGCCTGCATGTGATTGCGCGGATCCTCTTCGAGTGCCACGCCGCGCGAGAAGAGTTCCGCAGCGTCGCTCGCTGACCGATCGTCCTTATTGGGTGATGTAGGAGCCTTTCCAACCGGAACGCTGGTGACGACCTTCTCTTCCGGCGAAAAGTCGAACATGAACTGCCCAGCTATCGGCTCCAGCAGCTTGCCTTCATGTCGAAAAGCAACGCGGTGTCGTCCGGCTGTGACCGCACTCGCTTCGAGCAACGGGTTTTCGAGACCGGCCGCCTGTTTCTGCATGGCGTTTACAGACTCACGAATCTCCACCGGTCGCACTCGGCGAGCGCACAGATCTCGTACCTTCTTGACCTGTAACAGATCAAAAAACGTATAGCGCGAGGCAGCGCGCAATAGGCCAGACTTTTCCCAGGCACCTAGCTGGCGAGGGCTCAGGCGGAGGATGCGGATCAGGTCTTCTCGGCTGTAGTTCACGGCGCAGTTGACTCTGAAAACATTATCGGAACCCGCAATTCTGACTGCAACAGTAAAATTGGCGGTTTAGGTACCTTTTACGGCAATCCTGTAGCACAAAAGGTGCAGATTTTGTTAACTGCTGTGGAATACAGGGAAGAAACTTCGCGAGTAAGAGTACGCCTGTAGACTCAGCTCTGGCCACCCAAGTTGCCGCTGCCCCATAGCCATCAACTAACAACCGGTCGCACAAATTGATCATCTTTTCAGCTGCGGCTGCGAGTGATGCCCTTATGCTGGTCCAAACCGAAACCTTGTTGGCGGCCCGAACAAATCTTTACGGAACCTTAACGCTTCTGCCGCATCTCACCTGTAAGCATCTTTCGCTGTTGGAGGCCCTCTCAGCTTGATACGCATCAAGCGTTCACTTCGCGGGAAGTGCGCGGTCGGGATTACCGCCGTCTCGTTGTTCAGCCTTTTCGGCTGCTCGCATAAGGCCCCTGCGCCTGCGATCAACGCCTCCGCGGTATTTGCAAAGAAGTGCGGCAGTTGCCATTTTGAAGGCAATGATCTACGCGCGCCGGAACCTACCGCGCTGCGGAATATGTCGCGTGCGGCGATCCTCACAGCCCTGCAGTCCGGGCGTATGCGCTGGGAAGGCAAACGCCTTTCGTCCGCCGAAAAGTCGGCAGTCTCCGAATTCCTGGGCAAGTCGGACCTCGCTGTGGCCGCGAGTCTGATGGGCGTCTGCGCGCGTGACCTTGATCCACCCGCAGATCCGCCTGTCTGGTCCGGATGGGGCGTGACTCCCACCAACACACGTTTCCAGCCGCTCTCATCCTCCGGATTGGATCGCGAGAAAATTAAGAACCTCAAATTGAAGTGGGCGTTTGCCTTTCCCGGCGCAGCCGCCACCTACGGCCAGCCGACCTCCTACGCCGGAAGAATTTACGTTGGCAGCGAGGACGGGACCGTTTATGCGCTGGATGCCGCCACCGGGTGCATGTGGTGGCAGTTCCGAGCGTCGACCACGGTGAAGACCGCGATTTCCATTGGCAATAATGGCCAGACTGCATATTTCGGCGACACCAACGGCTACATTTACGCAGTCAATACCGCGGATGGGAAGCCGATCTGGCGAGTGCATCCCGAAGCGCATCCCGCCGCGCGTATTACTGGATCGCCGCTGCTGGTCGGCAATCGTCTTTATGTGCCGGTTTCGTCCGGCGAAGAAGGGGCCGCAGCCGACCCTCATTATCCGTGCTGCACTTTTCGTGGCGCGGTCGCCGCACTGGACGTCAGCAACGGCGCGACTGTCTGGAAGACTTACACCATCGACAAGCCTGCGGATCGCACCACCAAAGCGGCGAATGGGACGCAGTACTTCGGACCATCCGGCGCTGCCGTGTGGTCGCCGCCAACTGCCGACCTGAAACGCCACGTTCTATACGTTGCGACGGGCAACAACTACTCCGCGCCCGAGAGCCCGATGGCCGACGCCGTCGTCGCAATGAACATCGACACCGGTAAAATTTTGTGGCATCGCCAGTTCACGCCAAGGGATTTGTGGAACGGCGCGTGTGTTGCCGACTCAAAGGACAATTGTCCTCAAGACAAAGGTGGCGATTTCGATTTTGGTGCCCCGCCTATGCTGAAGACCCGCACCGATGGAAAAGACGTTCTCTTGCTGTCGCAGAAGTCGGGGGTGATTTATGCGCTCGATCCCCATCGCAAAGGCAAGCTGTTATGGAAGACCCGCATCGGAAAAGGCGGCCCACTCGGCGGTGTCGAGTGGGGAGGCGCCGCGGATGGACGCTATGCGTATTTCACCCTGTCCGACTGGGACGGCGATCATCCGGAAATCGGCGGCGGGGTTGTCGCGCTGAATCTCCAGAGCGGCAAGAAAGTCTGGTTCGCAGCTCCTCCCAAACCCGCATGCACCGCCAACTTCGGATGCAGTGCGGCGAACATGGCGCCGCCAACGGTGATTCCCGGCGCCGTCCTTGCGGGATCACTCGACGGCTACCTGCGCGCTTACGACTCACGCACTGGCAAGGTCGTGTGGGAATTCAACACCGCTCAGCCGTTCTCTACGACCAACGGTCTCAAGGCTCACGGCGGATCTCTCAACGGCGCCGGTCCTACCGTGGTCAGCGGCATGGTCTTCGTGAATACCGGCTACACGAATGCGATGGATGGAAATGCCCTGCTCGCGTTCTCAGCTGAATAGTTTGGTGTGGGGCGCGCGCCCTCGCCTGCCAAAAACCTGGAGGCACGGGCGCCCTCGCCCGTGCGACTACGAAGCGAATGAGTACACCACCCCGCCCCGTGCTCACTGAAAAAACTCCCCCATATCTGGCGCCGCCGCGGCTGCTCCTGGAAAGGAATTCACTCCCAACGTTGAGAGCACCAATCGCAACGTGCTCTGGTGCTGATAGGTCGTCGTGCTCTGAAATCCTTTCTTCGCGTTCGGCCCAACCACCACCATCGCCACATGTCCGCCGCCGTGCGAGACATCAGTCTTGACGCTCTCATCAAAGACAATAATCAGCACGCCACCCTTCTGAAACGTGCTGCTCTTAATCAACGCATCGATATTTGCCTGCAGCCACCCATCGGCTTGTGCGAGCGTCCCGTCGTGCGCATCATTGAGCGCGTTGGGAACCACGAATGAAAAATCAGGCAGGTTGCCCGAATTTACGTCTGCGGCGAACTGCGAAAACGGAACGAGATTGCTCGCCTGCGAAGTTCCGTTCACATCGGTGAAATACGTGAAAGGATTGTGGTGCCGCAGATAGGGATACACGTCTCGGCCGACGTAGCCAACGCTCGGCAAACTCTCCGCGTAGCTGCGCCAACTCTTGTTCGCCTTCACCAGTTCGCGAACGACGTTGTCGTCGGAAATCGTGCCCGTAAATCCATCGTTCAACGTCTCTGGTATGCCGGTCGTGAGCATGAGGTAGTTGCCAATCGAGGGATGCACATCCCCGAAGTATTGGGTTGCGAGACCATACTGCGACGCAAGCCCGTTCAGGTAAGGCATCGACGAATTGCCGATCACCTGCGAGTAGCTGTGGTTCTCCTCGACCACAACGACCACATGGGCTGCAGCCGGAGGAGTCGTTCCGCTGACATGAATTGCGCCCCCTCCGCCGCACGACACCAAGAACGCAGACAGAGCCAAACTTGCGCAGCCAAACAGCTTCCGCATGACACACCTCGAGATTCTTGGATGCTGTTCAGCACATAGGGGAAGTTCAGGTTAAGCCAGCCGCGCAGCTGTGGAACATAAATAGCCCCACACGTAAGTGTGGGAGAAGTCGAACAGGACGAACCGAGTCCGTTTCAGCGGACGGCACAAAGTCCCATCCAGCGAGGAGCCGCGAAGCGGCACAAGAATAAAGCCCGGGGCGTAAGCCCTGGGAAAGGAAAAACACGATCAGCCCCGAAGGGGCGACAGATCGGCCGGCTGTCTCACCGTCCCGCAAACTGAATCTTGTACACCACCGGAAACTTTCCGTCTTGCGCTGCCACCTTCAGGTGCAGGCCATCGCCCCTCTGCTCAAACGAAACGCTGCTCGCGCCCAACTGGCTGACGGACCCGACCTTCTCCTGCCCGGCGGTGCCCGCGCCCAGAGCCTGGATCACCACTTCGCCAGCGGGCGGCACCATCTCAATCGCGTAAAGAACGCCGTTCTTGGTCGTGAACCGAAAATCTTCCGGCTTGTACGGCACATCGCCTTCGTGGAACGAGCCTGCCGCGGGCTTGGTCGGCCCCTCGCCATAAACGCGCCACGGCTTTGTCCCGTAAATCCCGTCGCCATTCGTCTTCAGCCACGCGCCAATCTCGTGAAGGATAGATTGCGCCTGCTCGGGAATAGTGCCATCGGATTTCGGGCCAACATTCAGCAACAAGTTCCCATTCTTGCTGACCACATCCGCGAGGAGCTGCACAATGGATTGCGGCGACTTGAAATTGTCATTCTCGATGTATCCCCATGACCGATTGCTGATCGAAGTATCCGTCTGCCATTTTTCCTGCCGGATTTCAGCAAGCTGCCCGCGTTCGACATCGAGAACCCCGGATTGCGGCTGCATCGCCCAATCTTTGTAATTGATGACGCCCACTGTGCCGCCATTCCTCGCACTCGTGTTGTAGTAGAACGCGGCAAAGCGTGCGAGGTCGGTGCGGACCGATGGCTGTCCAATCCACCAGTCGAAGTAAACCAGGTCCGGATGATATTTCTCGACGATTTCTGCTGAGCGCGCCAGCCAATCATGCGTCCACGCCTGTGAAACGTAGGTGAAGTCGTTCCCCAATGGCGTTCCCCCGGGATTCTGGAGCCAGTTGTGCGCCGGACCGTAGAGCGACGCATTCTGCGGATCGTTGACGTCCGACCGAATCTGGCGCCCTACACCCATAAAGAAATCATGCTCCACGCGGTGTGATGATGCGCCCAGGTGCAATCCCTCTGCGCGTACTGCTTTCGCGAGATCGCCCCAAAGATCGCGGTGCGGTCCCATTTTCACCGCCGTCCAATCGGAAAGCGCGCTGTCGTACATCTGAAATCCGTCATGGTGCTCGAACACAGGAACCACATATTTTGCGCCGGAGTCCTTGAACAACTTCGCCCACGCGACAGGATCGTAATTCGCGGCTTTGAACTTCGGGATAAAGTCCTTGTAGCCAGCCTTGTCCTGCGTGCCGTATGTCTCGAGATGATGTTTGTATTCCGCGCTGCCCGGTACGTACATCATTCGCGGATACCACTCGCTGCCGAACGCTGGCACCGAGTACACGCCCCAGTGAATGAAAATTCCGAACTTGGCGTCCTGATACCACTGCGGGACCTGGTAGGTTTTGAGCGACTCCCAATCCGGACGAAACGGACCTGAAGCATTCATTTCGTCGACGTGCTGCAAGATTTTCGTGCGCTCGCCGTCGTACTTCGCGACCGACTTCTGCCAGATCTGATCGACAACCTCGGGCGGCTGCGATGCGGTGGGCGCAAAAGGATCGCTCTGCGCCGAGCTTCGCGTAGGAACCGCGGCCAAAATCGCTACCCCAAGCACCAACCAAAAAGCCTTGAAGGACATAAGCTTGCTCTCCACAAAAACCGTGATAGTTAACGTTAACTTTAAACTGCCGAGAGATTCTATCAGGTGTAGTCCCGTAATTTCTAACTCTTGGTTGAAGGATCAGACTGACCCGCGATCCAGAAAGCGACGCAGAATCCGGCGCCCAACAGGAGGGCTCCAAAAGCAGCGTACGTTGCGTCGACTGGCCAGAATACGTGAGCTTCCTGAATGCGCAGTGTATCCGGGAAGCGATGATGCAATACGTAATTGATCCCCGTTATCACTGCTGCTGCCAGAGGCTCGCGAACAGCGTCTACAATCGCGATTATTCCAGCAGAGAGCAGCAGTGCAGCGACAATTGGGCCAACATAGAAGCTTGCACTGGGAAATCGCCGTGCTGATGCAACGTTCATTATTCTGTCTCTTCGGGTTGGTTCTGAGGAGCGATTGAAGCATCTGGCTCATCTTCCGCATACAGCCAGCGGATCAAAATGAATGCAATCAGTAGCTCCAACACAGCCGTGACCAGCAAGTAGATGATCGTTTTCCAGGGAAACGCCACCGTCGCCGCCCCTCCCATCACGCTGCTTGGCTCTCGGCTGGCCCATGTATAGTTCACACCGATCTGAACGATTCCAGAGACGACAGCAATTATCATCTGCGCCAGCACAAAGCCGATCGTAATCGCACCGATGTACTGAGTAAGAAGGACCTCACGCAGCTTTTTCATTCCTGCTGGACCTCGCGGGGAATTGTCGCATAGAGGAAACCGATTCCAAAGCAAGTAGAATAAAGGGGTGAAGAAGTTTTGGGACAATGCGCCGAAGCCTGCGGCACCCAGCAATTGCTGTGACAATGCTGTAAATGCTGGCTTCGAGGCCCTGTCGCAACCCGCAGTCCCACCGGCGCGAGCAGCGCAAGTCCCGGTTCCCGGTTCGCTTCAGATCGGTTCAGTCACTATCTCCCCCGCCACCGTTCTCGCGCCCATGGCCGGTGTCACCGACACCGTCTTCCGCCGCTTCATTCGCAATCTTGGTGGCTGCGGCCTGATCATGACCGAGTTCACCTCGGCCGACGGTGTGCTCCGCGCCAAAGATAGGAAGGCCAAACGCTACCTTCATTTTTATGAAGACGAGCACCCGATCTCCGCGCAGCTGTTCGGCAGTGATCCCAAGGTTATGGCGGACGCCGCGCGAATCGTCGAGGACCTTGGTTTTGATCTGGTGGACTTGAATCTCGGATGTCCGGCGAAAAAAGTCGTGAAGTGTAACGGCGGCTCAGGACTGCTGCGCGATCTGCCGCGTATCGGCGAAATCTTCAAGGCCGTGCGTACTGCCGTGAAGACTCCCTTCACGGTGAAGTTCCGCGCAGGCTGGAACGACGAAGAGATCGTCTGCGTCGAACTGGCGAAGATGGCGGAGGACTGCGGTTTGTGCGCGGTCGCTCTGCACGCCCGCACCCGCGAGCAGGGTTACAGCGGAAACGCGCGCTGGGAATGGATCGCGGCGGTGAAAGACGCGGTAAAGATTCCCGTCATTGGTAACGGCGACATCCGCACTCCAGAAGACGCCTGCGCCATGGTGGCCGCAACCGGGTGTGACGCCGTCATGATTGGTCGCACCGCGCCAGCGAATCCCTGGATCTTCCGCCAAATTGAACAGTATTGCGAAAAGATTCGCGTAGGGACAGCCGCCCTCGGCTGTCCATCGGGCCGAAGGCCCGAGGTTGTCCTGAGCGACCGACCCGGAGGGAGTCGAATGGGCGCTGCCACCTTTCCGGATGTTCCGACGGGAGGGCACGGCTTCAGCCGTGCCGGAAACGATGAATTTAGTGACGCGGCTTTAGCCGCGGTGGCTTCTGGGGCTAAAGCCCCGGTCCCACTTGGGAGTTCTAGCGGCACCACTGAAGTCGTGCCCTCCCGAAGACCTGAGTTCGGGGCGGATTGCGCGGGCGAAGCCGCTCGCGGAGCGCTTTACGAGCACCCCTCCGAAGCCGACCGCTACCAAATGATCCGTACTTACTTTCAAATGCTGATCGAAGAAGAACTGCCCGACGCGACCGGCAAAATGAAGCAGTTCGCCTCATGGTTCACGCACGGCGTTCCCGGCGGCGCCGCCCTGCGCAAAGAAATTTACGAGTCCAAGGCAGCACCCGAAATCCTCTCGCGAGTGGAAAATTTTTTCGAACAACGGCTGGTGGCGCCAGTCGCAGCCATTTAACCGCAGAAAACACCAACTCGCACAGGCCGAACGTTTTAGCCTTTTAGCTTCCAATCTCGTTTTCTTAGCGACCTGTGCGTCCTTTTGCGGTTAGAGTTTGTTGAACTCCGACGAAAGAGCAATCTTCCCCCGCTCATCTTTCTTCAGATATGCCCACGGGGTCTCGTGGTCATGCGTAAACATCACGAGCCACTTCTCCGGAATCGCCCGTGAGTAAAACCGCTTTCGACTCTCCACGCTTTGAACCGGGTAAAGGTCGAAAGACATCAACCAGTACAGGTCGAGATGGTTGCTCGTTGGAATCAGGTCTGAGATGTAACACGCGGTCTTGCCTGCACTGCGAAGATAGATCCCCTGCATGTCCCGCGTGTGCCCGGGATAGACCTCCACTGAAATCCCTGGCAGAATTTCCGCGCTCCCGCGCAACAACTGCATCTGCCCGCTCTGCACCAGCGGGTCGTAATTCTCGGTGAAGAAGCTGACGCTGTCGCGCTGGTCCTCGTGCGCGTGCTGCCACTCGCCCTCCTGGGCGTAGTACTTGGCGTTCGCGAAGGTGGGCTTTACGCTGCCGTTCTCCCGGATGGTGTTCCATCCGCAGTGGTCGAAGTGCAGGTGCGAATTGATAACGACATCAATGTCCTCGGGGCCAAGGCCAACGGCGTGCAGGCTGTCGAGCAGCTTTGCCGGCATCCCGTAAATCTGCGCCATCTTTTGAGGCAGCTTATTACCGATGCCTGTCTCGATGAGAATGTTCTTGTCCCCGGTGCGGATGAGAACCGAGTTCAACCCGGACGGAACGCGGTTATTCTCGTCCGGTTGCAGCTTCTTCGACCAGAGCGTTTTTGGCACCACACTGAAATAGGCGCCCCCATCAAGATAATGGATGCCGTCGGAAAGCGAGGTAAGTTCAAAGTCGCCGAGGGAGATGCGTGGAAGTGTCATCTCTTCGATTGTAGCTTTTAGCTGTTCCCTCTTAGCTTTTAGCCAAGGCTGTCGGGACAAGCTTAAGAGCTAAAAAGCCAATGACTAAGAGCTGGGGTTCTGCGTGCTAAAATGACCGCAACTCCTGATGTCTCCCGAAATAGAGCATTTAATCGCGCTGCAACATGCCGACGCCGAAATCCGCCGCCTGAAGGCGGAAGTCGCTGAACTCCCCAAACGCGTCGCTGTCATTGAACAGAAACTGGCCGGCACCAAGGCCGCTCTGGAGAAGGCAAAAAACGCGGTGAAGGGCGACGAAGCTGCACGTCGCAAATACGAAACCGCCATCAACGACCTCCGCACCAAGATTTCCAAGTATCGCGACCAGTCGCTCGACGTAAAGACCAACGATCAGTACAAAGCGTTGATGCACGAGATCCAGTTCGCCGAGCAGGAGATCGGTGCCAACGAGGACAAGATTCTCGAGCTGATGGTGAACGCCGAGGTTCGCGAAAAGGAAGTCAAGGCTGCCGAAGCCGAGTTGAAAGCCGAGACGTCGGAAATCGAAAAAGAAAAGGCGCACGCGCGCGAAGAAACTGCCAAGGACGAAAAAGAGCTCGCCGAGTGGACCGCGAAACGCGAGGCTGCCCGCAGTGCCGTTGATCCTGACCTGATCCGGCATTATGAGCGCGTGCTGAAGTTCCGCGGTTCCGGCCTCGCCGAAGTTCGCGATCATAAGTGCATGGGATGTTCGGTCATGCTGCGCCCGCAGACCTTCAATGAGGTGAAGACGGGCAAGCTGATCTACTGCGACTCCTGCCAGCGCATTCTTTACTACGACGCTTCGAAAGAAGCCCCTGTCGAGCAGCAGGCAGACAAGCCCAGCCGTAAGCGCGCTCACCCCAAGATTGATGCCAGCCAAGCCTGGTATTACCGCGCGGAATACAATGCCGAAGGCGAGGTCTTTCTCAGTTTTTCAAACACCGAAGGCATGGCTTCGCGCCGCGTGTATGACGCCGCCACCGGCCGCAGAATCGGCGATCCCCTCGTCCGCGAAGGCGCATATCGCCAGGCCTTCCCTGAAGACATCACCGACGCCATCCGCCTGAATGGCAACTGGACCGATGCCGAGCAGGACGAGTGGGAAAACGAGCTGCCCAGCTCTGTTCTCGATCATCTCCAGCGAGATCTAGACCTGGCGAAAGCTGAGCGGGCCACGCACCATGAGTCTGCACCCACCAGCGTGGCGAGCTAACTTATCGTCGCGCGGATTTTTTTCTCGCCATTTCAGGTTCGACTAGCTTCCTCGTTTCAGGCGTGAGCAGAACCACCTTGGCGTTTACTCCCTTCGCAATATCCGCCACTTGGGCTACATCTTGCCACGGCAGGTTGCAATCCCCGTCGACGTAAACGACCCAAAGTGCGCGAAGTTTGAGCTGAACTTTCAGTGCGTCTCCTAGGCCATCCCAATCGACGGAAGTTGAATCGACAGAGAGCTTCGGCGCAGCACCTGGCCTCGGTAACCGAATTCGAACCACCACCGGCGGCATGGGCGAATTGAGATTACCTACGTCGGAAGGATTGACACCCACGGAAACATAGAGACCCTTTGAACGGAACGGAGTTTGCAAGATCGCCAAAATGAACACAAGCAAGGCCAGCAATGTCGCGCACAACAGTGGGAAGTGCGGGAAGCCCGCCATCAGCTTGACTGTTCGGTGCCTGTATACGGGCAAACCAGTTGGTACTTCTTCCTTCTCAGTTTCAGCAATTCTGCACGGCTTCGCCTTCCGAGCAAGGACGGTCGCGACGAAGCCAAGCACGGCGAGGCCTGCAATTGCAACCGTCGGTATGGCCCAAAGTGCGGTGTCGAAGCGATCGGTGTAGTACCACCCCCAAGTCCACACCTGCAATCTAGGATGGGCGGAGTCAAGGCAACTAGCATCGGAGAGAATTTTGACATCGAGAGAGTAATAACCTCTTATCTCTAAATCGAGAGAACCGGAACCTGCGTACCCAGGTTGATCAGTTTCACCAACCGGGACTCCGTTCTGGTAAGCAATGAAGTGCGCTCGGAGCGGTTCCAGCGCCTCTTCCTGGCACTCAGGCCTGTCGCTGGCCGCATAGCCCACGCTTATTTTTGCGGCATACTGGCCTTTCAAGTTGACGTAAAACTCTGGCGTCTTGAAATGGTCTTGCGAGAGCGAGACCGGGATATCAAGCGGATTGAAGGTGCGCGTATCGATCCAGCGCTTATAGCCCACCAGCGTAACGATTGGACACACGATCAAAGCGGCGGCAATGCCGACAACTGCCTTCCTCCCCATACCTGAAGTTAGACACCGCACTCGGCAACTCCGGCCAGGCAGGCCGTACCGGCCTTTTCACCGCTAAGATTGAGTCATGACGACAGATAGAACTCCTGTTATAGCCGTCTCCCGCCGCGGGGCCGACCGCATACGTGCAGGACACGTGTGGGTGTACCGCTCGGATGTGGTCGAGGCAGAAGGTGTGCAACCCGGGGCCGTGGTGCTGGTGCAAGAGGCCGGGGACACTGGAACGAAACGCCACGCGGGCAAAAGTGCCCGCGCCATACCGACCTTGTCGGACAAGAATGTCCGACCCACACGGCCTCCAGTGACTCGAACCCTCGGCTCCGCTTTCTACAGCACCGCTTCTGAGATCGCTGTCCGCATGATCTCGCCGAAGCCGGTGAATGACATCGAGCAGCTCATTCGTGAGCGCATTCGTGCCGCTATCGTCTATCGCGAGCGCTTCGTGCAGGACACTAATGCGTATCGCGTGATCTTCAGCGAAGGCGATTTTCTGCCCGGCCTCATCGTCGATAAATACAACGACATTCTTTCTCTTCAGGTGCTCACTCAAGCCTGGGATCCCGATCCCATGCGGAACATATTTCTTTCTGAACTGCGGGTCGCACTGAACCCACGGGTGATCGTCGAGCGCATCGATCCGCGGGTGCGAAAGCTGGAGCAGTTGCCGGAACGCGAGAGTGGGATCGTGTGGCAAGGGAATAGTCCCAAATACTCTAACCACGAAGATAGTTTCAAATACTCTAACCACGATGTCATTCCGAACCGCTTCAGCGGTGAGGAACCCGGTGTTCCCGGACGAGAAGCAGGTTCCTCGTCGTTCCGCTCCGCTCCACTCCTCGGAATGACATCAGGTGAAAGAGGAGCGACGGGCGCCTCGCCCGTCGAAGGCTCGACGTCCGCGATTACGACCGAATTCCAAATGAACTCCGTGCGCTTCCTCTACGACGCCCTCGGCGGCCAGAAAACCGGGGCCTTCCTCGATCAGCGCGAAAACTACGCCGCGGCGGAGAAGTACGCCCGAGGTGAAGCACTCGACGTTTTCACTTACCAGGGTGGCTTCGCCCTCCATCTTGCCCGCTCTTGCGACAAGGTCACGGGCGTGGACAGTTCCCGCCCCGCGCTTGAAGCCGCCGACCAGAACGCCGCCCTCAACGGCCGCGAGATCGATTGGATCGAGGCCAACGCCTTTGACCTTCTCCGCGACTATTCTGACGCAGGGCGGAAGTACGACACCATCGTTCTCGATCCCCCGGCGTTCGCGAAGTCCCGCCAGAACCGCGATACTGCAATCCGGGGCTACAAGGAGCTGAACCTTCGCGCGCTCAAGATGCTCCGGCCCGGCGGCATCCTCGTGACTTGCTCCTGCTCTTACCACGTGAGCGCCTCCGACCTGCTGGAAGTCCTTGCATCTGCAGCCCTCGATTCCCACAGGAACCTCCGAATCCTGGAAAACCGTGGCCAAGCCAAGGACCATCCGAACGTACTGGGAGTCCCCGAGACGGCTTACCTTAAATGCCTAATCTCATTCGTAAGCTGAAGAAAAATAAGCTATATACAATTATTGACAATAGGACACTCATATTTTATGCTTTGTTTGTGCTTAACAACAAAGCCGAGCGGCCGTGGGCCGCTACATAGCCGAAATATCAAGATTCAGGAGGATTTGTCATGACCGTTCTAACTCGCTGGGATCCTTTCCGTGAGTTTTCCACTTTGCAGGACCGTATGAACCGCCTTTTCCGCGACAGCTATGGCGATCGCGACGAGGCGCTGACCGCCTCGAGCTTTGCGCCCCCGGTGGATGTTTATGAGGACGAGCACCAGGTGACGCTGAGCATCGAAGTGCCTGGGATTGACGAGAAGGACATCGATGTTCGCGTGGAGAACAACGTCCTGACCGTGCACGGCGAGCGCAAGTTCGAGAAAGAGCAGAAGGAAGAGAACTTCCGCCGTGTGGAGCGCCAGTATGGCAGCTTCACGCGCTCGTTCACGCTGCCCAACACTGTCGATACTGACAACATTCAGGCCGGCTACAGCAAGGGCATTCTGAAGATTCAGCTTGCCAAGAAAGCTGAAGCCAAGCCAAAGCAGATCAAGGTAAACGTCAGCGGCGAGCGCCAGATCGAGGGCAAGGAAGCCAAGAGCACCGGCAAAGCCGCGTAATCCAGAATGGAGGGACGGGCGCCCTCGCCTAGCCTGCCCTGAGCGACTGAGCGAAGCGAGGGCGTCGAACGGATCCGGCGCAGCACGCGTAGGGACAGCCGCGCTCGAGTGTCTGCCGAGCACGCGTAGGGACAGCCGCCCTCGGCTGTCCAGGCCGAGCGAAACTCGGCAGAAAAGCGCGCTGTTTCCGGGAAAGCACGAGTTTAGTCGTGCCGAAAGGCTCGGGAGGGCGCGACTTCAGTCGTGCCGAAAAGGTCAACAACAACCCAGGGCTTTACCCCCTGAGGTCATCGGGGAGGCGGCAACGTGAACGCCTCCCTTTCATTTTTGCTCTTTGCCTTTTAGCTTTTACTCTTAGCCAAAGTGGGTTCATCTAAGAGCTAAAAGCTAATAGCTTGTGTTTGGAGGTTCCCATGCCCATTCGTTGGGACAAATTCACATTGAAGGCGCAGGAAGCCGTGCAGCGCGGAAACGAGATCGCTTCCGAGCACGGTAATCCCGAGCTGCTGCCGCTGCATTTGCTGGCGGCCTTGCTCGAAGACCGCGAGGGCATCGTTCCGCCTGTACTGGAGAAGATCGGCATCGGCCCGCAAGGCGTGCTGAATGACACTTACACGGCGATCGATCGCTTGCCGAAAGTCTCCGGAGGAGCACAGCAGGCAACGCTCTCTTCTGCCGCCAATCAACTCCTGGAGCGCGCTTTCAAAGAGGCGGACAATTTCAAGGACGAGTACGTCTCAACCGAGCACCTGCTTCTCGCCGCGACCGATCAGAAGCGTGACGCGGCTCAGGAGATTCTTGCTCGTCACGGCGCCACCCATGACGCAATTCTCAAGGCGCTGACCGCAGTTCGCGGATCCCAGCGCATCACCGACCAGAATCCCGAAGCCAAGTACCAGGCGCTCGAACGCTATGCGAAAGACCTGACCGAACTCGCACGCCGAGGAAAACTCGACCCCGTCATTGGCCGTGACGAAGAGATTCGCCGGGTGGTCCAGGTTCTTTCTCGCCGCACCAAGAACAATCCCGTTCTGATCGGCGAGCCCGGCGTTGGCAAGACGGCCATTGTCGAAGGCCTCGCGCAGCGGATTGTCTCCGGCGATGTCCCTGAGATCCTGAAGAACAAACGTGTGATCTCTCTCGACCTCGGGTCCATGCTCGCCGGCGCGAAGTATCGTGGCGAGTTCGAAGACCGCCTCAAGGCTGTTCTGAAGGAAATCGAAGACTCGCAGGGCAAGATCGTTCTCTTCATCGACGAGTTGCACACGCTGGTTGGTGCCGGAGCTGCCGAAGGCGCAATCGATGCCTCCAACATGCTGAAGCCGGCGCTGGCTCGCGGAGAGTTGCGCGCCATCGGCGCCACGACGCTGAACGAGTACCGCAAGCACATCGAGAAAGATGCGGCGCTCGAGCGCCGTTTCCAGGTTGTGTTTGTTGGCGAGCCGAACGTCGAAGATACCGTCGCGATTCTCCGCGGGCTGAAAGAGAAGTACGAAGTCCACCACGGCGTTCGCATCAAGGACTCGGCGATTGTCGCGGCCGCGACTCTGTCGCACCGCTACATCTCGGATCGTTTTCTCCCGGACAAGGCCATCGACCTGGTCGACGAAGCCGCGGCATCGCTGCGCATTCAAATCGACTCCATGCCCACCGACATCGACAAGCTGGAGCGCCGCGCTACGCAGCTCGAAATTGAAAAGCAGGCTTTGAAAAAGGAGAACGATCCCAACTCCAAGGAGCGCCTGGCGAATGTCGAGAAGGAGCTTGCCGCAATCCGTGAACAGTCGGGTGCGCTGAAGGCGAGATGGCAGAAGGAGAAAGAACTCATCCAGCGCTCGCGCCAGTCGAAGGAGAAAATTGAGCAGCTCAAAGTCGAAGAGCAGCAAGCGGAACGCAAAGGCGACCTGCAGCGCGTGGCGGAAATCCGGTACAGCCTGATTCGTCAGACCGAGCAGGAGCAGGCCAACGTCACCGCGCAAATCGAGAAGTCCGGCGGCGAGCGCATGCTGAAAGAGGAAGTCGACGAAGAAGACATCGCTCGCATCGTTTCGCGATGGACCGGCATTCCCGTCTCCAAGATGCTTGAAGGTGAAGTCAAAAAGCTGGTCACGATGGAGGACCGCCTGCGCCAACGCGTAGTCGGGCAGGATACCGCGCTCGAACGGGTGTCGAACGCAATCCGCCGTTCGCGCGCGGGATTGAGCGATCCCAAGCGACCGATTGGTTCTTTCATATTTCTTGGACCTACCGGCGTGGGTAAGACCGAACTCGCCCGTGCGCTCGCCGAATTTCTCTTTGACGACGAGCACGCGCTGGTGCGCGTCGACATGTCCGAATACATGGAGCGACACGCTGTCTCGCGTCTTATCGGCGCGCCTCCGGGATATGTCGGCTACGAAGAAGGCGGACAGCTCACCGAGCAGGTGCGACGCCGCCCATACTCGGTAATCCTGTTCGACGAAATCGAAAAGGCGCACCAGGATGTCTTCAACATCCTATTGCAAATCATGGATGACGGTCGGCTCACCGACGGTCAGGGTCGTGTTGTCGACTTTAAGAACACGATCATCATCATGACCTCAAACATCGGCTCGACGTACCTGCAGGCCGAGAACATGCGCAGCGCCGAAGATTTTGCGCGTGCCACCGACCTCGTGATGCAGGCACTACACGGCCACTTCAAGCCCGAGTTCCTGAACCGCGTCGACGACATCATCGTCTTCACCCCGCTCGGCAAGGAACAGTTGGTTAAGATCATCGATCTGCGGCTTGAAGACGTGCGCCGTCTGTTAGCCGATCGCAAGATTTCCATCGAGCTCACCGATGCTGCGAAAGATCTTCTGTTCACCGAGGGCTTCGATCCCAACTTCGGCGCGCGTCCGCTGAAACGCGCAATCCAGAAGCTCATTCAGGATCCGCTTGCACTGAAGATTCTCGATGGCGAGGTGCTGCACGGCGATCACGTTGTTGTCGATGCGAAAGCCGGAAAGATGCAGTTCCAGGTCAGCCACCGCGTCGGCGAGCCGGTCGAAGCAAAGCGGTAATGCTCCGGCGGGATGGTCCCTCCATCCCGCCGATCTCTGAAACGCAGCAACCATCTTCGACGTGTGAAATGCCTGACGCGGATGGTCAATGGAATTCTTCTGCCGTCCATTTCTGCCACAAATACCAGACGATCACTACCCTGACGATCACCTGAATCGCGACGATAAATAGACTGGCCGAGATATCGACCGCAGCCGCCGACATCTTCGGAATCAACATGACGACTCCAGCAACCGCGATCAGGATCGTGGCGCGTCTCGCGTAGTTGTTCAGCCGCACCAGCCCGATCCCGACAATTATCCCCACCGCAGCGCAAATGAGGAACATATAAGGCCCGGCCAACTCGAGCCCATTTAGCAATGGACCAGCTAACGAGAGTGGGAATGCGTCAGGGTTGACGAACCAGATGATCGCGAGAGCCGTGAGATACGCGGAAGCCGCGAAAAATAGAACCGCGATGGCAACCACTCCAGCAGGACGCTGCACGCCATAGTTGTAGCAGAAGCTGAAGCGAAAGATGGACGGCAGAGATAGGGCTGCGCGCCAGGAGGCCTCGGTACTGAGTTCACAGTTGGCACTATCTCGAATTCCACTGGCGGCGGATAAAACGGCTTAATTGCAAGTAGTACTTATTTCGAGCCGTGTGGGGGAGGTTTCAGCACCGACAATTTCTTGTCGAGCCGCTTTTGGAAGTCCCCGGCGTCATTGGCCAAACCAGGCTGATAGAGGGGCGAGATGCGCAATGTGCATCCGCTGTCGGTGGGATTCAATATGGCAGACTCGATGCGAAAACCGTCGCCAACTCCGATTGCAAACGATGCCACCATCTCCGCATCATCCAGCAGCACAGTTGCGTAGTTCCCGGAATTCCGAACGGTATCTTTCACTGCTGGCCAAAGCGCGCCGCAAGGCATGGAATACGAATACACCTGAACTTCACCAAACATCGGCACGGCCGCGAATGCGAGCAAACAAGCAAGTACGAAGTATCTCATCCTAAGTCTCTCGTTAATCAGCGTTGAGAAAGCAAACTCTGCGAAGATCCTTACGGCTGCTTCATGCACATGCCGCCGGTGCAGCTTTCGCCGATCGAGCACGAGTGTCCGCAGCTTCCGCAATTGTTGTTGTCCGAAATAAATGACGAGTCGCTGACGCACGATCCCATGCATGAACTGTAGCCGGCAGCGCAGCCGCATGAGCCGCCGGTGCAACTCTCGCCGATACGGCAGGAATTCCCGCAGCGCCCGCAGTTATTGTCATCATTCGTGAAGTCAATAGTGCTCTTGCACGATCCCATGCACCACTCTTCTCCCGCTGAGCAACTCGATGGACCCGTTGCAGGCGTGCTACCTGGAAATCCAATCGGCGGATTATTTGCTGGCCCCGGCCAAGACCGCGTTCGACGGATGACTTGAACTGGAGCTGTGCTGCGTTCCGCCTCCGAAATCTGTGCTCGCGTGAGTGACACCGGGCTGGAAACCTCAAGGTAAAGCGGCGATCCTTCCTCCAGATAGAACTGCTTGTTGCGTCCTATAAGGGTGAGTGAGGTAACGAGCCCCACAGCGCCTCCCACAGCGCTTCCGACAAATAACCCTGTGTGTGAATTTTCCGTGACGGTGAGCGGTGGGACCGTCTGCACGGGACCAGGTAACCCTCCAAACCCCCCGCTCGTTATCGAAAACCCGCTCCCAAGAGTAGTGGTGTGCGACCGGTCAGTGGCAGCGCCGATCGTCATCCCCAGACCGGTTCCGAGCAGCGGCGCCAGAATGATCGCGGCTTTCTTGCGCCCCTGAGGGTTGTTGTATGCCGTGTATTCTTCGCTCTCGATCTTCACCGGCCCGCCCACGTCCACAAGCGAACTCCCCATGACCAGCGCCGCCGATCGCACAATCACTTCCGCCCGCGTTCCTCGCCGCGTCAGACTCTCGACTTTGCCGCGCACAAACGTTCCCGCCGGGATGGCAACTTGATCTCCCACCACCACAGGTGTCGCAATCTGTGCAAACACGGCGTCACCACTCTTCACGGAGTTACTGTTCAATGGATGCGTGAGCACCAGCGGTATGCGCGTGCCAACAGGGATTACAACCCGGCTTGTATCAGAAGGAGAATCATTTGGTTTCGATGCCTCTGCCGCCGACGGAGCTTGCGGCACCGCATCGTTGGCGCTCTGTGCCCGAATGACTCTTGTCGATAGAACCACCATGCAGAGTAACGTCAAAACTATGTGGCGGGAAATGAAAGCTGCTGAGTGGCAAGGAAGAGGGAAAGCCGAACTGCCTGCCATAACTACCTCCTGCGAAAGCCCACTTACACAGCGGCTTTCGAGTGGCGCGACAGGGGAAAGATGCGCGTCCTACAAAGGATTAGTATCACCACCCGATGTAAAAGTTGCTATCGATTGGTGAAGAACTGTAAAGGCGTATACAAACTACAAGGGAGGATTCGGAACGTCGCATTCTGGCTACGACAGGACCATCGCCGTAGCAGAGCTGAACTAACGGTTGTGGTTATTGGTTTTGACGAAGACGAACCTAGTCGCAAACAACCAATAGCCAACAACCAACAACGGCTTCACTCGTACGCCAGCGCGTCAATGGGATCCTTCTGTGCGGCTTTCATGGCGGGATAAATCGCACCCAGCAGAGATCCTACAAGTGCGATCCCAATCGCGCGCAGAATCCATCCAGACGTTATGTCCACAGGCAACGTCGTGCGGCTCTGAATTGCGATCCGTGCGGCAAAGCTAATGACGAATCCCACAATAATTCCGCCGATCGACAGCACCGTCGTCTCGCGCAGGATCGCATTCACGATGTAAAACTTCGACGCGCCCAGCGACTTCAGAATCCCGATCTCCCGCGTCCGTTCCATCACTGCTGCGTACATCGCCTGGAAGATCACGATGAAGCCAATCGTCACTGAAATCCCGATGACGATGCGGATGAATGTCGAAAGCATGGGAATGTTGTCCGGCGTCAGCATCGACAAGTACTCGCTCATGGAATGCACGCCGTAGGTGTCCATGTGAGGGATGTTCTTGATCTCCTGAACTATGGTCTCCGCATTAGCTGGATTGTCGGCTTTAACATAGAAGGCTGAAGCTTTTCCCTGACCGCCATTCAGTTCCTGCAGTTTCTCCAACTCCAAAAAGATACGTGCACCCTGGCCATGTGCCACGATCCCTGCCACCCGGAAGTTCTGGTTCAAAAGGTTGACCGGTTGTCCTACTTTGACATGATTGCCGTTTGCGTAGATATCGTCGACGATCACGTCATCGGGAGTCTGAAATGGCCCGCCGGCCAAGTAGGTAAACGGATGCAGCCCTTCGTAGCTTTGAAGGTCGATCCCGTAGATGTTCTGCAGATGCCCGCTACCGGTCGAGATTTGAATGTAGACCGGAGCAACTACCGAGACATGAGGTTGTTTCGCAATGAGGTCCCCTATCTTGACCGGCATAGGAGCGCCAGTAACTGCAACCAGGTTCGATGATCCGGGGGGAAGGACGATAACATCGGCGCCAATGCCCGCCTGGCGTGAGCGCGAATCGTTGAGCATTCCCAGCGAGAAGCCCACAATGAGCAGAATCAGCGTGACCTCAATCGCGATTGCCACGATGCTGATTGCCGACCGCACTGGCCGATGCGCGAGGTTGGAAACCACCAGTTTGTTCATCATAAAAGCAGCTATTAGCTCCTAGCTTTTAGCCACGGACTTTTCCGAAACAAACTTTTGGGAGCTCTTGGACATTTCTAGCAGAAGCCGAGGAGAAACGCGGCACGCGGCATTGCATTCGGCATAAGTCTAGCAACTGGCTACTAGCGACTAGCTACTCTACCTCGTCCCGCCACCGTTGCTCGGTTCTGCGTTGTGGTCGAGGTGAATCACCTGCACGCCTGGTGGCTGCTCCAGCACGAACGTATTGTCGTTCAGCGTCTTATTGAAGTCCATTTTTACAACATTCAGCGTGATGTCGTACTCCTCTTGTGGCCGAGTGATCTCGATCCTCGACGGGAAGCTCACGCCGTTGTAGTCCTTGTACTCGCTGTATTTCGCGTCGGTCACCAAGGTTCCTGACTGATCGTAGATCATCTGCCGGTCCGGCAGCAGCGTTTGCCGATTAAAAACGATCTTCCGCGACAGCCAGTAGTCCGTCCCCTGATCTCGAATCACGTCAATTTCGTAGTCAGGCTGTTCGTACCGGTGTCCTTTGTTGCCCACCATTGTTTCTTTGCCGTCTTGCAATACAGCGATTTCAGGCGGTTTGATCTCGCGCAGCAGTAGCGCGTCGTAAATAATCTGCGGCCGCAAGTTTTCCAGCGGTTGCCGCGGATTGCTGCTGACGACATCGTTCTGGCCCACCACGAACCGGTTCTTCGGCGGAATCCAAACTTTAAACTGCTGGCCATCGCTGACCATGTCGAACGCGCGGGTGCGAACGATCGGCATGAGGCCTTCCATCCGCAGCATGGCAGGCTTGCGCGCCAGAACGTAGCCGCGGATTTCTTTGTACTCGGTGATCTTCCCCTTCTTCTCGCCGCCGACCGATGTATCAATATCGACCGTGGCCTGCATGGTCTGGATCTGCGCTGCCTGCCGGTTGATGTAGGCGATCAGCTGCGGCTTGGTTGCGGTTTTCAGGGTCAAGGGGTTATAGGACTGCTCAACCTTACGAGTACGGAAGAGACAGCCGCTGACCGGGAGGGTGGCCAGAACAATAAGGACTGCTGCACTGCGCTGTTTGAATGCCATTCTGCTTCGAAAGATGTCCTTCTAGTATAAAGAACAAACCCGCCTCTCGCCTGAAAGGCGCAAAATAATATGGTTCCCGACGATTTCTGAATGAGTTAGCGCTGCGCTACGGCGCGCCGGAACGCGGCAACGTTCCTGTTGTGCTCCTCTAGAGTAATGGCGAACTTGTGGTGGCCGTTTCCGTCCGCAACGAAATAAAAGTAATTCGTTTGCGCCGGATGGAGCGCGGCCTCCAGCGAGCTTCGCCCAGGATTCGCAATCGGACCCGGCGGAAGTCCCGCATGACGGTAGGTGTTGTAAGCCGAGTCAAATTGCATGTCATTATGATGCAACGCGCCGCCGTAAGTTCCAGATAATAGTTCCGCATATATAACGCTGGGATCGGCCTGCAGCGGAATGTGCTTGGCCAAGCGATTTGTATACACGCCGGCAACCTCTTCCCGCTCATCAGCGTTACCGGTTTCTTTCTCGACAATCGACGCCAACGTAACCGTTTGCTGCACGTCCTGCGTGAGCCCGACCTGGCCCGCCACCTGGCGGAACTGCTTCACCATCTCTGCCGCCATCTCGCGCATGGATTGCGTGCGCGTGAAGTTGTATGTGTTCGGAAAAAGATAGCCTTCCAGCGACGTTGCTTGCGGCGCGAGGTCAGAGATCAGATTCGTCTCGGTGGTTGCAACCTTTAGAAATTCTGTTGCCGGCCCGAGTCCCGCGGCTTCAATGCTGTGCGCGACGTCGAACATGTTGAAGCCTTCGGGGATCACCACCGTGTGCACATAAACGTCGCCGCGTGCCAGTCGTCCATGAACTTCCATTACGTTGGCATCATGCTCAAAAAGATATTCGCCGGCCTTGAGCGACGGTTTCTTATGAAATGCATGCCAGAGCACGAAGGCATCGCGGCTGCGAATCACGCCGGCATTTTTCAGTTCCCGGGCAATGCGGCGTGTAGAGTATCCAGGGCGCAGCAGGACAAAAGTCTGCGCGTGCGGCGTCACCGGCACGTAGATGTTGAAAACCAGCCATCCCGCGACAGCGAGCAACAACAGAAAAACGATGGCGAGAACCTTGCGCACTCTGCCTAGTTTAGAGGAGGTCCGCGCCTAGGCTGGTTTACCAAAGTGCTACGACATGTAGAGACGCCGCCCTCGGCTGTCAGGATTGTTCATGTAGCAACAGCCGCGCTTGGCTGTCAGGAATTGTCCGTGTAGCGACAGCCGCCCTCGGCTGTCGGGCGGAGCGAAGCTCCGCAGTTCTCTGTTACTCCAAACCTCCCCTTCGCCATAACCAACGGTACTCCCCGCTCACGCCAGCCAGACCAGCACGAACGGGATTTGCCAGAACATAAGCTACCTTTGCATCGAGACTCTCCGACGATCGCACCACACGGTCGAACGACTCGCTTTGCCAGACACGGCCTTCTCTTCCCAAAGCCTTATTCATCTTGTGCGCGGAAGCTCCTTTAATTGCGTCCATTATTCTGGCCAATGAGAAAATCTCTCCTCGCTCCTCATCCACTCTCGGGGTGAAAATCAAATGCACGTGATCCGGCATCACGACACAAGCATGCAGAGTCATCGTGACTTGGTGGTCGTGCAGACAGCACTCCAGCACGATGTCTCGTGCGAGTTCCGGCAGAATCCATCGCTGGTAAGTACAAAATGTAACGAAGTGTGGCTTGTAGTCGCGCTGCAGATGCGGCAGCCGTCGTCGGTAAAATCCGCGCCGCGTTACCCTCATAAATGTCCGTGTAGCGACAGCCGCCCCCGGCTGTCGGGCGGAGCGAAGCTCCGCAGGGCCAGTCTATTCGCATTACTCACTGCGGGCCCCGCAAAATTGTCATCTGTTTTTACTCAGTCTCCCGCATTGGGAAATCTGGCGAGCTCTGCTCGCCCGGACAGCCGAGGCGGCTGTCCCTACATATGCCCAACAGTCGCCATTCGCCGCTTCCCGTTAATTGGTTTGATGGCCGGCAAAGGTGGGAAGGAATATGGGACCAGCACGGTAGTCTCGGGAGCAATTTCTCCCGTTCGTAGCGCGCCGACAAGAACCTCCACTGCCGTTCCAGACGGCGGCGGAGCGACAATGGTAGCAGCCATCAAATGCGCTTTCACCCATGCCTGTCCCGTTGTCGGAACGCCGTCCATGCCCAGGAAGGGCAGTTCGTGCCAGTAGCGACCACCGCCGGAGTCCCGGGTCAATTCTTCGAACGCTGTCTTCGCGCCCATCGCCATGGCATCATTCTGCGCCGCCACCGCGACGATGGGTTCATGCCGCGAGGTGGAAAGTTGCAGCCATGAGTTCAGAGTCTTCAACGCACTGGACTCCGTCCAACTTGCCCGCATGGTTTTGATTCGAATATTTGCCGGCTTAGTTTCAGCCAGTCCCACCACTCGCAGCTTGCATGCATCGCTTTCGGCCGGTCCTTCAATCGACAAAATTGAACCACCCTCTGGCAACAGCGCCGCGAGTTGATACCCCTGAATCCGCCCCATTTCCATATGATCACTTGTGACCGAAAAAACCGGGACCTTCAGTTGTTGCCGCAACTCTTTTACGTATTCCACCTGCTTGTTGAGTACCACCCAACCGATTCCGGCATCCACCGCCGCTCGCGCCGCCACAGCCAGAGCCGGTCCGCCAACCGGCTCAAAGATAATTCCATCCGGGCGCTCGCTGGATTTGGCCTGCACAAATCGAAGCACCTGTTGGCTCTGCTCGATGCTGTCCCCATTGGCGAATAGGACCTCTACGTCCACTCCCAAGTGGCGCGCCGCCTCTTCGGCGGACGCCGCCTGCTCCAATTGGAAATCGTTGTCCACCGTGATCAGAGAAAGAATGATGCGGTGCCTCTTCATAGATAGCCTCAGCATAGAGTTCCGAATCAGTGCCGAGTGTTACGAAGGTATGCGTTGGCTGAGCCTGTGGCTTCCTGCCGCTCTACGCTAGACTGCATCGGTTGGGGACTGACGGGTTGTTAGGCAGAAACGTCAAGAATCTAAAGACTCAGGAACTGAGAATGCAAGTTCGGTAAGTTCCCGAAATGAATCTCTGGCGGTACCCCGTAGGTCCAGCATAAAAGCGACCGCCGAAGACCGAACCATCGGCGACTAGCTCCCCTGTGCTTCCATCCAACTCTGCAGAATCAGAGTCGCCGCCATGCGGTCCACCGCTTTGCCCCGCTTCTCAATCGAGACTTCGGCTTCCTTCAACAATCGCTGCGCCTGGCTAGTGGTTAAGCGTTCATCCCAGAGGTGCACCGGGAGTTTGAAATGCTTGCGCAACTCCTCCGCAAAAACCTGCATTTTCTCTGACTGAGTTCCCTCAGCCCCGCTCAGGCGCAAAGGGTATCCCACCACGATTTCCGCCACCTGGTACTCGACGATGACGTCCGCGAGCTTGGCAAAGTCCTTGCGCTTGTTCTCACGACGGATGGTTTCGAGGCCCTGCGCGGTAATCCAGAGTGGATCAGAAACTGCCATACCGATAGTGCGCGAACCGACATCTAAGCCTAAGACTCTGGGCCGGATTTGCGGGCCACTTTCGGGGTCCATGTGGGGATTATATGGGTCAGCCCGCCACCAACCTGGGAGAAAACCGGCCTGGTCCGCAGGCCGTCGAGAAGCTGCCACCGCCGGAGGTTGCCGTCGCGAGGCAACGTTCCCATGGCAAAGGCTGGGCGCTTACGACGCTTGGCTTTGCTGCCATTTTCGCAGGCTGTTACTTCGCTGAAGAAATCCTGGTTGTTCTCCTCCTCTCCATCTTGATCGCATTCGTGCTTGCACCGGTCGCGGATTTCTTCCAGCGACTCCGCCTTCCTCGCCCGGTTGCGGCGGGAGTTTCCGTCTTCCTGCTGCTGGCTGTATTCGGCGCGGCCACCTATTACGGCGTGAACCAGGCGTCCAATCTGATCGAGCAATTGCCCAAGTACACGGGCCGCATCCGTCAGGACATTGCCAAGCTCTCACGCAAGACGCAAAAGCTCGAGGCGCTCAATCCGTCAGCCGATAAACAGACGATCAAGGTGCAGCAGACCACGAGCTTCACCGATCTGCTGAGCCGCGGCTTCGGATCACTGACCGAAGTAGTTCTGGCGGCGTCGTTCATCCCCTTCCTTGCATTTTTCATGCTCACCTGGCAGGAGCACGCGCGCACCGCGACCGTAGGTTTGTTCCCGCTCGAATATCGTCGTGACGCTCACGCCGCGCTCGGTCAGATCGCCGGCATGGTCCGCAGCTTCATGGTGGGAAACGTTGTCATCGCGCTCATCATTGGCGCGATCAGTACGGTCGTCTTCGGATTACTGCACGTACCCTTCTTCTACTTCGCCGGATTCGTGAGCGGTTTCATTAGTCTGGTGCCTTATCTTGGCGCTGTACTGGCCGCTCTTCCGCCGCTTTTTCTCGGGATCGGGCACCTCACGATTGCTGAGATTGGCTGGATTCTGCTTACCGTGCTGGCTTGCCACATCATCGCAATGAACGTGCTCTACCCCAAAATTCTGGGCAAGCGTTTGCAGCTGAATCCATTGGCGGTGACGATTGCGCTGCTGGTGTGGGCATGGCTCTGGGGCGCCTTAGGACTTCTTCTCGCTGTTCCGATCACCGCCGGAATGAAGATTATTTTCGATCACGTCGAATCGCTCAAGCCCATTGGTGCGTGGCTCGGCGAAGAAGGTCCCCAGAACGGGAATGGGAACGGCAAGAAATAGAGGAGTCGAATCCACAATGTTGCTTAATGCGTTGTGAAAGGAACCGCAGCCGCGAAGCGGCGCAAGAATGAAGCCCGGGGGGTGAGCCCCGGGTAGCAGTGGGAAAGGGCCAGCTCCGGAGGAGCGAAAGAAGAGTTCTCACACGGGGGTCGTCAGCGTACGAGAGCAACATCAGGTTCTCCGAGTCCGCTTCCAGCGGACGGCACCCCGATTGTGTAGACCGCCCAAGTCCGCTCCTTAGCTGAAACTAAACACCCGCTCTCGCCATCTAATTAATTGAACGGCAGGGACATAGGGCAACGTGTCGGGAGGTCCCCGGAATCGAGGCTTCAGGCTCTCGGCGTCAGGCTTCAGGAACAAATCAGAAAAAGGTCCTGCTCAAGAGAGCGGCCAATTCGCCGAAGACCTACGGGCTAACAGCTAAGAGCCAAAAGCTTTATGGCTGCGCAGGCAGACGCTTTTCTGCTAAAATCGATTGGTTTGTGCGGCGTCCGGCTCGCCATTGTTGTTCCCACCGTTAACTAGAAAACATCTTATTTCGGCTTGCGGATGCGCACCTTCATCCAACTGCCGAAGAAGAGGACAATCCGTCTTGGCTCTTGAAGACAAGTTCGACGATATAAAAAAGCTGATCGATACGGGGAAAGAGAAGGGATACCTCACCTATGACCAGGTCAATGACCTCATACCGCAGGATGTGCAAAGTCCCGACGACCTCGAAGATCTGCTGACCACAATCGGTACGCAAGGAATTGATGTACTCGAGGGCCCCAAAATGCCCTCGTTGGACCGTGAAGAAGCTGAAGAACTCGGCGAGGACGTAGAACTCGACCTCACGCCGGGTGCACTGGAAAAAACCAATGATCCCGTCCGCATGTACCTCCGCGAGATGGGAACCGTTCCGCTGCTCACGCGCGAAGGCGAGGTGGAAATCGCCAAGCGCATCGAGCGTGGGCAAAACCGCGTCCTGAAGGCGCTTTCGCGTTCCCCCATCGTGATCCGCGAATTGCTCGCTATGGGCGAGGACCTGAAGAAGGGCGTCCGCTCGATCAAGGAAGTGGTCACTTTCGACGAGGAAGAGATCACGGAAGAGATCGTGCAGGCGCGCCTGCAGGAATTCACGGGAAAGATCGACGAGCTTGCCAAAGCCTACAAGAAGGCAATGCAAGTCCAGGAGAAGTTCGCTGAGCTTTCGCAGAAAAAGAACCCGAAAATCTATCGCCGTGAGCGCAACAAGTTGGCGCGCGCGGTGGTTGGCGTTTCACAAGCGGTACGCAACCTCGGCTTCACCAACGTCGAACGCAAGCGCCTGATCGACCGTCTGTACAAGTCGGTTGACACCATGCGCTCGCTCGACCGCCAGATCCAGAATCTGGAGAAGAAGGCCGAGGCCACGCGTTCCGAGGATCAGCGCAAGGAATATAAGCGGCAGGCCCGCACCATCGGCGCCGAGCTCGAAAAACTGGAGCTCGAAGCCGGCGTGGTGTTCCTGGAACTCAAGCGCACACAGCGCGAGATCATCCAGGGCGACATGGATGCCGAGCAGGCGAAGAGGGAGCTGATCGAAGCCAATCTTCGTTTGGTCGTTTCAATCGCCAAGAAATACACCAACCGCGGACTGCAGTTCCTCGACCTGATTCAGGAAGGCAACATCGGCCTGATGAAAGCCGTGGACAAGTTCGAATACCGCCGCGGGTATAAGTTCTCGACTTATGCAACGTGGTGGATTCGGCAGGCCATTACTCGCGCGATCGCCGACCAGGCGCGTACGATTCGTATCCCGGTGCACATGATCGAAACGATCAACAAGCTGATCCGCACTTCGCGGCAGCTGGTGCAGGAACTGGGACGCGAACCGACGTCGGAAGAAATCGCCAAGCGCATGGACATTCCGGTGGCCAAAGTGCGCAAGGTGCTGAAGATTGCTCAGGAACCGATCTCGCTGGAAACACCGATCGGCGAAGAGGAAGATTCGCATCTTGGCGACTTCATCGAAGACCGCGCAGTGGTTTCACCGGCCGAGGCGGTCATCAACGTCAACCTGAAAGACCAAACTTCGCACGTGCTTCGCACCCTGACGCCGCGCGAGGAGAAGGTCATCAAGATGCGGTTTGGTCTCGAAGACGGCAGCGAGCACACGCTGGAAGAAGTGGGCCAGAGCTTTGCTGTCACCCGCGAACGTATCCGGCAAATCGAGGCAAAGGCGCTGCGCAAACTGCGGCACCCGAGCCGATCGAGGAAGCTGAGGGCGTTTTTGGATGGAGTAAGAGACTAGACCAAGCAGATTGTCAGTCCGAACTGCTTCAGCAGTGAGGAATCTGCTTTGAGTGTGTGTGGGCGGACATTCTTGTCCGCCGTGATGAGGGCGCGCGAAAGCGCGCCCTTTCGCTGTGTACACCTTTCCACATGCCGAAGCATGCCCTGGATATGGATTGTGTTCTTCCACAATTCGGGCGGCACGCGCCCCTTGACTCACAACCTCGCAATACGCGATGTTTGACCTCATTCTTGCTATCACGCTAAAATAACTCAGTTTGCCTGTACTTCGGTCTCGTTCTGAGGCCTTCCGCGGCGGTTGCCGAAAGCATCGGCGGGAAACAGCAAGCACAAGTTCAGGATCTCCTCGGGCTCAGCGTTGATTGTGTGTCCGCCCTGCCCTGGGACATGGAGGCATTCTTATGTACGCGGTTATTCGCGCCGGCGGCAAGCAGTATCGGGTGGCGCCCGGGGACGTACTGCGAGTTGAAACACAGAGCGCTGCCAACGGAAAAGTCGAGTTCAATGATGTGCTCGCAGTCTCGGGCGGCGATGGCCAGATCGCGAAGCCGGGTTCCGGTGCGTTGGTGACTGGCGAAGTCATGGGCGAGGGCCGAAACAAGAAGATTCTGGTTTTCCACTATAAGAAAAAGAAGCAGTACAAGAAGCTGCAGGGACATCGGCAGCCGTTCACCGCTGTGCGCATCACCGAGATCGCATTCGACGGCCAGAAGTTCAGCGCCCCCGAACTTCCGAAGAAAGAGCCCAAGGTGAAGAAGGCCGCGACGGCAGAGCCTGGAGAGGCAAAGACTGCGAAGCCGAAGGCTTCTGCGAAGAAGAAGGCCGCTCCCAAGAAGACGGCAGCTAAAAAGAGCACGCCGAAGAAGAAGTAGTGCGATGCGGTATTCAGGTTACAGATTTCAAGTTATCGCGATTTGAGTTAGATCTTAGGAGCGGGTTTTATGGCACACAAAAAGGGATTGGGTAGTTCACGAAACGGGCGCGACTCGAACGCGCAGCGGCTTGGGTTTAAAGCCTTCGGCGGCCAGATTGTCCCCGGCGGCACCATAATCGTGCGTCAGCGCGGAACTCGCGTGAAGCCCGGCCTCAATGTCGGCCGCGGCAAAGACGACACTCTTTTTGCCAAGATCACTGGGAAAATCATCTTCAAAGACCGCGGACAAATGGGCAAGTTCGTGATGGTCGAGCCTGTCGAAGTGAAATAGCGGGACAGATTGTGAGCCTTCGTCTGTGACCCGTCGGTTAAAGGTTTAAGATCTTGGGCGGCATCCGGCCGTCGAACACCATCGTTTGCAGAACTAATTTTCTTCACCCCAGTGTCTCATCGTCTTGACGCGATTCTCGCGATCAAGAAGCATTCGCAAAAAATCGGATATTTGTGATTTCAAGCACTGCGGCCGCCTTGCAGGCTCACGTATCTTGAGCCTTTTCGTCCATCAATAAGGTACACTTCTCGACCGTGAAACTTTCGGACAGTACCCGCCAGAAGCTTTTTTCCGCGGTAGCAACTTCTCTTCTCGTCATCCTCGCGCTGGAACTGACATTGACAATTCGACGCGAGACGCAGACCTGGGACGAAGCTTGCCACATTTTTGCGGGCTATCGCTATTGGACGCGCGGCGATTTCGCGATGAACCCGGAGCACCCGCCGTTGGTAAAACTTGTTGCGGCTGCGCCCCTTCTGTCCTTGCGCTTGAAAGGTCCGGAGCGTAAAGACCTGTTCTCGAAAGAAGAGGACTTCATCAGCGCGACGCAGTTTGTGTACTCGAACAATGCCGATCAGATTCTGTTCCGCACGCGGATGGCGGCGTCGCTATTTTGTATTGGTCTCGCCCTGCTGGTGCTGACAACAGCGCGAGAGATGTTTGGCAAAACTGCGGCCCTGATTGCACTCACGCTGCTTGTTTTCGAACCCAACATCCTGGCGCACGGATGGGAAGTCACTACCGATACCGGCTTCTCCTGTTTGCTGCTGGCAACGGTTTACGCGTTTTATCGATACGTGAAGCAGCCGTCCACAAAGCGGTTGCTCGTATTGGGCCTCGCCGCGGGGCTCGCGCTGGCCAGCAAGCACTCCGCCATCCTGGTGTTTCCGATCTTGATTGTTGTGGCGACGGCAGAGGTGTGGTTAAGAAGGCGCTACGCACCTGCGCAGATCGCGTCAGGTGCAGGAGCCCTGCGTATTTTTCAGGCGCTAATTGCAGCGGCAGTTATTGCCATCGCGATACTGTGGGCTTCGTACGGGTTTCGACTCCATCCTGAGGGAGGGGCTGATGCCGGCCCGCGCGTCGTTGCCTATGCCGGGCGCCTGGACCATCAACTGCAAAAAGTACTCATCGTTGAGGCGGCACGCTGGCATTTGCTGCCGGAAGCGTACTTATATGGGCTCGCCGATGTCGGGTTCACGGCCGACTTCAGCCACAGCTACATCTTCGGTCACGTGTATCCGCATGGCGTGTGGTTCTATTTCCCGGCGGCATTTCTGATCAAATCGACGCTATCGTTGCTGTTGTTGTTGCTCATCGTGCCGTTTGCTATAGCCTTTCGCGGCGCCCGATACCGGCGGGAGCTGGCATTCCTGATCATTCCTGCGTGCCTTTATTTCCTGGTGGCGGTGATTTCGACGCTCAACATCGGTATACGACACATTCTGCCGGTGTATCCATTCCTCATCGTCCTTGCGGGATGGGGAGCCGCGGAACTGATTAGAGTGAAGCGCAAGCTGGCATACGCGGTGGCAGTCGTGCTCGCATTTGGAATTTTTTCATCCTTGCGAGTGTTCCCGGTATACATGGCTTATGCGAATGAACTGTGGGGCGGCCCGGCAAATACTTACAAGTACTTGAGCGATTCGAATGTCGATTGGGGGCAGCAGCTGAGGTCAGTGAGCCAATACCTCGATCGTCGGCACGTGAAGAATTGCTGGTTCGCGTATTTTGCTGATGTGGTCACAGACCCGAAGTACTACGGGGTTCCCTGTAAGCCGCTCACGACGATTGCGTCCGTGTGGCTGCGGCAGTCCATGGATGTTCCACCCAGCATCGATGGCCCCGTTCTTATCAGCGCAGGAGTTCTATCCGGCTACGAGTTCGGACCGGATCAATTGAATCCTTATGACCAGTTCACCCGGCTCCGTCCCACCGCAGTGATTGAGCATGGTGTGTTCGTCTTCGATGGTCACTTCGATATTCCCCTGGCCTCGGCGCTGAATCATCTCACTCAGTCGCAGATACAGGAGAAGGCCGGACACATGGATCAGGCAATGGCGGAAGCTCAAATGGCTGTTCAACTCGCACCGAACTCCCTCCAGCCCCAAGCCCGGCTGGGATTGTTGCTCATGCAATCCGGGCGTCAAGACGAAGGCCACCAAGCACTGCAGCGTGCGTTCACGATTGCGGAAACGATCCAACCAGAACTGCAGAGCAGGTGGACGGTGGCGGCAGTACGCAACGCACTGGCGAAGTAACTCAACCTAGTCCTCTATACTCTTAAGAGTTCGTTCCATGTTCATTGATGAGGCCACAATTCGCGTGAAAGCTGGAGACGGCGGCAACGGTTGCCTCGCCTTCAGGAGGGAGAAGTTTGTCCCGCGCGGCGGCCCTTCCGGTGGCGATGGTGGGCAGGGCGGCGACGTGGTAATGGAATCGAGTGAGCGCCACAACACGCTGGTTCACTTCCGCTTCAATCCTGAATACAAAGCCGAGCGTGGACGCCACGGCGAAGGTTCAAACAAGACTGGACGCGATGGCGAAGGCGTGGTGCTAAAAGTTCCAGTCGGAACGATCGTCTATGACGCTGAGTCTGGAGAAAAGGTGCATGACTTCTCACATGCCGATGAGAGGGTCGTCATCGCTCGCGGTGGCCGCGGTGGCCGCGGCAATGCCCAGTTCAAGACGTCTACCCATCAGGCGCCGCGTGAGCACGAGGACGGGCGGCCGGGCGAAGAACGGACCCTTCGGCTGGAATTGAAGCTGCTGGCCGACGTGGGCCTGGTGGGATATCCAAATGTTGGAAAATCTACATTGATTTCCAGGATCTCCGCTGCAAGGCCAAAAATTGCCGATTACCCATTTACCACGCTGCAGCCGAACCTGGGAGTCGTGCTGGTCGGTGAGGCTTCCAAGGAAGTCAGCTTCGTTGTGGCTGATATTCCTGGGTTGATTGAAGGCGCCCATGAAGGCGCTGGCCTGGGCACACAGTTTTTGCGGCACATCGAGCGCACACGATTGCTGGTTCATTTGATCGATGTATCGGACGCCAGCGGTCGCCCCGAGCCTGTGAAAGATTTTGAAGTGATCATGGGTGAACTGGAGAGGTTCGGTGCGAAGCTGGAGTCGAAGCCAATGATCCTGGTCGCCTCGAAGTGCGATGTGGCGAACAAGACCAAACTGGCGAAATTGAAGAAGTTCGCCAAGAGCCGCGACCTGGATCTATACCCGATTTCGGCGGTGACGGGCGAGGGCGTGGATAAACTCAAGTACGCGATGGCAGAGAAGGTGGAAGAGGTCCGGCGTGCTGATGCGAATCAAGATCAATCTGCCCGGCTTTCCGCGAACGACGAACGACCAATAACGAACGACGCATCATGAACATTGGCCTTTTTGGCGGTACCTTCGATCCCATACATAAGGGACATCTGGCGCTTGCCGCGGCGGCCCGGGAGCGCTGCGATTTGGGACGGATCTATTTCGTGCCCACCAATGTTCCGCCTCACAAGACCACGCAGCCGGTCGCGTCGTTCTTTCATCGGTACGCCATGACGGTGCTGGCCACCGAGGGCGAGAAAGCGTTCGTGCCGTCGTTGCTCGAAGCGCCCAACGAATTCGTTGTGCACGACAAAAAGGCGGTGCGAGGCGCTGTCGCTCCGGCTCCGAACTACAGCATTGATACCATCCGCAAGGTGAAACGCGAGTTCAAGAAAGCCGATCGCTTGTTCTTCCTCATCGGTATCGACGCTTTCAAGGACATCCCCAAGTGGAGGGAGGCGGAAGCTTTATTCAGTGAGTGTGAGTTCATCGTTGCCAGCCGCCCGGGATACTCGTTGGCTGATGTCGCCACCGCGCTTCCGCAGAAGCTGCGGCCGCGGGAAGAGATAACAAAGCCATTCTCGAAGCAGCCGGCCAAAGGAGATCTCGCACTGCCTGGAGTCACCCTGCACCTCCTGGACAACGTCAACCAGAATGTCTCCGCAACCGCGATCCGCCAAGCGCTGGCGGACAAGAAACCGGTCAGAAAATATGTGCCCGAGAGCATCGAAGAGTACATCAAGAAGGAAGGATTGTACGGAAATTGAATCATCGAATCATTGAGAGATTAAATCATTGAACCCAACTCCGGAGAGGACCGACGCTTTTAATGATCCGATGATTCAATGACTCAATGTTCAATTTGGCTGCTCCATCGGGCTGCTGTAAGATCGAAATACCCGGCATATCTCCTGAATGAAGAAGAAAAACGAACTCACCTCCCAGCTCACCACCGCCATAGCGGCCTGCCAAGATAAGAAAGCCGAAGATCTAACCATCCTGCAGATGGATAAGAGTTCCGGCGCATTTACCGACTATTTCGTCATTTGCAGCGGATCGAACCCGCGGCAGATTCAGGCCATTTCCGACGAGGTCGAGCTCCGGCTGAAGCGGGCGGGCACCTATCCAAACAACATCGAGGGCTACAAACAGGCGGAATGGGTGCTGCTCGACTATGTGGACTTTGTGGTGCACGTATTCTCGGCAACAGCGCGGAATTACTACGATCTGGAGCGGTTGTGGCGCACAGCCAAGAAGTTAGAGCCTGCCGAGATCACGGCCAAACCGCGGAGGCGAGCGCCTGCGCGAAAGGCAGTTGCCCGGAAACGCGCGTAAGCTCAAGCCGCGAAGATCTAGACCGCAAAGATCGCAAAGTTCGCAAAGCGCATCTGGGTTCTCACAAGGAACTCGCCTATTGAGGACAGCGCGGCGAAGGCGGCGTTCATTTAGTTTTTCTTCGCGGTCTTTGCGTACTTTGCGGTAAATGTTTTTGCCTAGCAGCCGAGATGAAGCTCACTATCGCATGGATTGGGAAGACGAAGAACGCTGCCATCCAATCGCTCACGGACGATTACTTGAAGCGATTGCGCCAGTACGCCGAGGCCGACGGAGTCTCCCTTAAAGACGAGCTCGCGCTGATGAAGTGCTGCGGTCGCGATGGCCGTGGGGCGCGGCGACGCTTGGTTCTGCTCGATTCTCGCGGCAAGCAACTTACATCCGAAGAATTGGCGAAGTTCTTAGGGGGTCACCAGGACACGAACCCGGTTCCGCTGGTATTTGGCATTGGTCCGGCCGATGGGTTCAGCGAAACCGCCCGCCAGCAAGCTGATTTCACGCTTTCTCTGGGGAAGATGACGATGGCCCATGAACTGGCGCGCGTTCTTTTGCTCGAACAGCTCTATCGTGGGTTCACCATCCTGAAGGGACATCCGTACCATCTGGGGCACTGAAACGTCGATTCTGGGCCTGTACTCAGGTGACGTTTTCCGCCCCGTCCCGCGAACGTAAAGTTCTATTGATGAGCGGCCACGTCCCCCGCCGCCCGACCGATATGAAGAACCCCGTGGAAGTACTCCGACGCAAAGAAGCCGAACTCGAACGCCTCCAGGAAGAAGTTGATGCCCTGCGACTGGTCGGCAAACTGCTGCGCGAACAGACTCTTGCAGGCAAGCAGGAAGCACAAATTCGCGGCAAAGTCCTGCAAATGCCGTAAGATTTCAGGTCTATTTGGGTTATTTTCTGACTTGTCCTCTCTGAATTGACACCCTCCATCCGCGCCATGTACATTCGTGGTGCTTTCAATGCGTTCGCGCGTTCTTGTGCGACGAGGAGTACGTCGCACGCACAAGGACAGGGAAGCGGGTGCAAATCCCGCGCTGCCGCGCAACTGTAAGCGAGGACATCGCCTCGGGCCACTGGAGAAATCCGGGAAGGGCCGGGGCAAAGTGGAATGTTCTAGACTGCCGAGCTTCGCTCGGCCGGACGGGCGAGGGCGCCCGTCCTCCACGTCTGACATCCTTACTCGCAAGCCAGGAGACCGGCGCGAATCGCACAACTCAACCCCTTTCGCGAGTAAAGGAGGCAGTCATGCGTTTTCTCTCCGGGCTTTTCGCCGTCGTTGTCCTCTCTTTCTTTCCAAGCCTTGCCCTGGCTTCTGATCTCACCCTTAGAGTTGTCGATTCATCTTCGGCAGCGGTTTCGGGCGCGGAAATACAGATTTTTGCCGAACTGTCTTCCCGGCCGCTTGCCATCGAAACGACCTCTGCGCAAGGAATCGCAACCTTCACCAATCTTCCCGATGGTCCATTTCACATTCGCGTGCTCGCGCCGGGGTTCGCGGAAGTGAACCAAGAAGTTTGGGCACGCCGCAGTAAAGAACAACCCACGGTTACGATCGCTCTGCAATTGGCGCCGGTAACAGAAACGGTCACAGTCTCGAGCACGCGAACACCGCTGCCGACGGATGAAACCGGATCATCGATCGCGCTGCTCAGCGGCAGCGAACTCGACACCATGCATCCGGTGGCTGCGAACGATGCGCTCCGATTCTTGCCGGGGGCGGTAGTTTCGACTGCTGGTCAGCGTGGAGGATTGTCGTCACTGTTCGTGCGTGGGGGCGACTCGCGCTACAACAAAGTGATTGTTGACGGCGTTCCCGTTAATGATCCCGGCGGGACCTTCGACTTCGGTACTGTGCCCGTTTTTGAAGCGGATCGCATGGAGTTCCTGCGCGGGGCGGGGAGCACTCTGTACGGCTCCGATGCCATGACCAGCGTGGTGCAGGTGTGGAGTCGAACGGGAAGCACTGAGGTTCCTGAACTTCGTTTCGGTGCAGATGCCGGAAATTACGGGACAGAAAATGGCTATGCGTCGCTCTCCGGCGCCAAGGGCCGCTTCGATTACAGCGTGTTTGCAAATCAGTTCAACACAACTGGCTCGGGTCCGAATGATGACTATTTCAACTCGCTTGAGGGCGCGAATCTCGGGGCAAAGCTGAACAATTGGGCATCGCTGCGGCTGCGCTTGCGTCACGACAACAGCGCCGCCGGTGTGCAAAACGAATGGAACTTTAACGGTAATGTGCTACTTCCCCCGGATCGCGATCAGCGAGCGCGGCAGAACAATCTTTTGAGCAGCCTGGAACTGGACGTCCGAGGACCTTCGAACTGGCAACATCGTTTCACAGGATTCGAGCATGTCACACATCGAACGAACATTGATAGCCTCAACGACCAGCAATCGGGGTCTCTCGATCCCGATCTATTCTCGTTCCATGCTATCGCGGACCTGAATCGGGCCGGGTTTGAATATCAGGGCAGCTATGTTGAGAACGGCTGGGCACAGACGACCTTTGGGTACTACGGCGAGGACGAGAACGGCTTTGTCGGGGATGTGAACTTCGGCATCACTCACGGGCAACGAACGAACCATGAACTGTATGCGCAGCAGAGCATCGTGTTGAGACGGTTCAGCGCCATTGCGGGCGGGCGATTCGTCCATAACAGCAAGTTCGGCAACACAGGCGTACCTCAAGTCGGTGCTACTTACCTGCTAGCCCGCGGCGGTCAGACGCTCTCGGGGACACGGCTTGTATTTTCGTATGCAAAGGGATTCAAAGAGCCGCGATTGGAGGAGACGTTCGCTGGCCGGCCGTCCTCAATGCCGAACCCTGGATTGCGTCCGGAACGCAGCCGCAGTTTCGAGGCAGGGACTCAGCAGCAACTCTTTTCGGGAAAAGCATCGGTGCAGGCGAACTACTTCAACAATCTCTTCCGCGATCAGATCGCGTATCCATTCGACCCGGCAACCTTCATAGGACAATACGTAAACATCAACAAATCCCTGGCGCACGGTGCCGAGTTGCAGTTCGATGCGCGCCTGCGATCGCATCTGTCCCTCACGACCGGGTACACGTACACCTCGACCCAGATCCTGCAAGCTCCCGCCTGTACGCCGGCGCAATTCTGCGACACAACGATCTTTGGCACGGGAAAGCCACTCTTCCGCAGGCCTAAGCATGCCGCATCGCTCTTGCTTACGTACCTGTCGAAACGCTGGGGCGGCGACCTGGGAGGAAGCTTCGTGGGTCGACGTGTCGATTCGGACTTCTACGGTTTAGGTTACGATCACACGCCGGGCTACCTGCTGGTGAATGCCGGGGCGTGGTACGCGCTGAATTCGCGATTGCGGTTCTATGTGGCGGGCGAGAACCTCACGAACCGCTTCTACGAGGAGGTTGTGGGCTATCCCGCGCTGGGAGCTAATTTCCGCGCCGGAATCCGCTTCCGGGTCGGTGGCGAATAGAGTGGAATGACTTGCTCTCACCCACGGGTTCTTCGACGAGATCGTCCGCCGGATGATCGTTGAAGAACGCAGGCATCCGCGCAGCGGAGGTCACGTCGCCCATATACCGGCTACGCACGGCCAGAAGTTTTTCGAGGTGAGCAACGTCGAGCGGCTGTTGTTTTCCCAGCAGGTGAGTCACCAGTGTGATCTGGGCAAAATGCTCGACGGTTTCCATCTTCATGTAAGCCGATTGCAGGTCGGTGCCGTAGGTGACCACACCATGGTTCGCCATCAAGATGGCGTCGAAGTCCGGGATCAATGGCTTCAGGGTCTCGGCCAACTCCGGGGTGCCCGGAGTGCCATATGGCGCCAACGGAATCTGGCCAAGTCCAATCACGACTTCGCAGACTAGCGGCTGATTGAGCGCGATTCCCGCAGCAGCGAACCCAGTGGCGGTACGTGGGTGCGCATGCACCACAGCGTTGACGTCCGGGCGCATACGGTAAATCAGCAGGTGCATACCGATCTCGCTGGTTACCTCACGACGGCCCTTCAGTTTGCGGCCTTCCATGTCCACGATGACGAGGTCGGAGGTCTTCATCATTCCTTTAGACATGCCGGTGGGGGTGACGAGGACGCGCTTGTCGTCCAGACGGACGGAGAGGTTGCCGTCCGTCGCCGCTATAAACCCGCTAGTGTGCAGGAGTGCGCCGCAGCGTATGATTTCACGCCGTAGGTGGTGTTCTGTAGCCATTTCCCCGAGCAGCCCGAATGTTACCTCACTGATGCACAGGAAACAATGCATAGTTTCATAAGAAAATCGAAATTACAGAACTGATACAGTCGAGGCGTGCTGGTTTCAGAGTTCGATTACCATCTTCCGGAAGAACTGATTGCCCAGGAGCCACTCGAGGATCGAGCGGCCTCGCGCATGCTCCGGATGACGCGAGAGGATGGCAGAATAGAAGACCGTTGTTTTCGCGATTTTCCTGACTTGCTGCAGCAAGGCGATCTGGTTGTTTTCAACAACACTAAGGTGTTCCCGGCCAGGCTTTACGGGCATCGAAGCGGGTCCCGAGCACAGCCGCTCAGCGCGAACAACCCTGCCTCACGGGATTTTCTGCATGGACGCGTCGAGGTCCTACTCACAAAGCAGCTTTCAGAGGCCCCCAACGATTGGGAGTGCCTGGTACGTCCCGGTCGCAAGATCGGAGTGGGAGAGAAGCTGTTCTTCGGGAACGACGAATTGCTTGCAGAGGTCGTGGGCCGGGGAACTTTTGGAGAGCGCCGGATCCGGTTTGATCCTGTTCCAGACTTCTTCCAGCGAGTGGAACGGCTCGGGCATGTGCCTCTGCCTCCTTACATTGCCCGGGAAGACCGGAGCGGTGATCGGGACCGCTATCAGACGGTGTATGCACGAGAACGGGGATCGGTGGCCGCGCCCACGGCTGGCTTGCACTTCACTCCGAAGATTCTTGCCAGGTTGGGCGAGCGTGGAATCGGGACTGCCGAGGTCACGTTGCATGTCGGCCTGGGGACGTTTCAGCCGGTGCGGGTGGAAAAAGTCGAAGAGCATAGGCTCCATCAGGAGACTTATAACATTTCAAATTCAGCCGCGGAGAGCATAAACCGAGCGCTGGACGACAGGCGGCGAGTTGTCGCGATCGGAACGACGACGGTGAGAACTCTGGAATATGCAGCTCGGGAAACGGGGCGGGTGCAGGCGGGCAGTGGTGAAGCTGACCTGTTCGTCTATCCGGGATTTCAATTTCATGTGGTGGGAGCAATGCTGACCAATTTTCATTTGCCCCAATCGACGCTGTTGATGCTTGTATGTGCATTTGGCGGCAAAGAGCAGGTGATGGCTGCGTATCGGCATACGGTGGAGGAGAAGTATAGGTTTTATTCGTACGGGGATTGCATGCTGGTGGAATAGTGCCATGTATTTTTCGCCATGTGAGCCGCGGACGATACATATGCCCCTTCTGAGTGTCCGTTGGCGACCTCTTCTCTGCGCATTCCTTTGGCTATTCGCTCAACCCTACTGATGTCATTCCGAGGCGCGGAAGCGACGAGGAACCTGCTGGTCGCCAACAGCAGGGACATACGGGAAAAGCAGGTTCCTCGTCGTTCCGCTGCGCTCCACTCCTCCGAATGACATCTCTGTTTGAAGGTCTGCGCGCCGGAGCAAGACGCAGTTATCTGCTGCAGCGACGATATACTGACCTGCGAGGACTCGATAATATGGCAACCCAAGTTGTTCCTCGACAGCTCTCAATCCAGGATTTCGTTTCCGAACTCCACAAGTTTCCTGAAGCCGCATTCGTTGACACGGGTGAAATCTTGTCGTTTCTGCAGCGGACGATTGTTGCTCCCGAGTCACTTTCGCCGTACCTCAACTGGGATCGACAACATTACACGCGGAACCTCATCGACAAGAGTCGTCTTTATGAGCTGATCGCGATCTGCTGGGAAGTCGGGCAGGTCAGCTCGGTGCACAATCATCGCGATCAGAATTGCTGGATGGCGGTCCCGATCGGGCGATTGCAGGTGGAAAACTTTCATCTGGCATCACAGGATCTGGAACACGGGGTTTGCAAACTGACGCCGACAAATACCGTGGAAATGAATCCGACGCATCCCTGCGCCGTCGATCCCGCCGATCCCGTGCACCGCGTCGTCAACCCAACGCAATTCGGAGAACGTGCAGTGAGCCTGCACATCTACTCTCATCCGTTCGATACTTGCGTGGTGTACTCTCCGGAACAGGGGACGTGCGGGGTCATTAAGCTGCACTACACGACGATGTTTGGGAAGCCGGCGTAAGCAATCAGCATTCAGCACTCGGCATTCAGCCAAAACGAGAGTTGCAGTTTCCGTCACTCGGCGCTGAGTGCCGACTGCTGAATGCTGAGTGCTTCCTTGTTAAACTTGAGTCTTGCCCCCCAAACGAAAACCTGACAACAGCCCAGAACAGGCCAGCACTGCGGCTGCGCCCAAACCGGCCGCATTGCCCAAGCCGGATCCCGATCGCATTTTCCTGATCGACGCAATGTCGTTCATCTTCCGTGCCTATCACGCGATGGCACGCCAGAGGGGAATGTCTACGCGCAAGGGACTCCCAACCGCAGCGATTTACGTTTTCGTAAACATGCTGCGCAAGCTTCGCGACGACTTCTCGCCGCATTATCTGGCGGCAGTGTTCGATGTCGCTGCGCCTACTTTTCGCGATCAGCAATTCAAGGATTACAAGGCCAATCGCAGCGAGATGCCCGGCGATCTAGCGCAGCAGATTCCCTACATCCGGCGCGCGCTGGAGGCGTACCGCATTCCGATTCTTGAGATGCCGGGCTACGAGGCTGACGACGTGATTGGAACGCTGGCGAAGAAAGCAGCCGACGCGGGGCATCCGGTGTACGTGGTGTCGAGCGACAAGGACATGCTGCAGTTGGTCAACGACCGCGTGCAGGTGCTGAATCCGCCTAAGGACAACCTCATCTGCGATGCTGCCAAGGTGGAAGAAATTCTCGGAGTGCCGCCGAACCGCGTGATCGATGTGATGGCGTTGCGCGGAGACTCGATTGACAACATTCCCGGCGCGCCGGGGATTGGTGACAAGGGTTCGGTTGAGATCATTCAGCGGTTCGGGTCACTCGAAGCTGCGTTAGATCGCGCGGCAGAGGTGGAGCGCAAGACCTACCGCGAGTCGCTGCAGAACAATCGCGAGCAGATCCTGATGAGCAAGGACCTGGTCACGATCAAGTGCGATGTGGATATTGAGCTTGAAGTCGACAAGATGCACCCGGGAAAACCTGAGATCGAAGCACTGCGAAGTCTCTTCACCGAGTTGGAGTTCACATCTTTATTGAAAGAACTGCTGCCGGTTGTCGAGAGCAGGCCAGGAGATTACGGACAGGCGAAATCCGCTGCGGATATACAGGCGGAACTGCGCAAACTGGGGCCAGGTGCGGCACTGGCGGTGGCGATCGAGGTGGGCGAGCAAGCAGTCAAGGCGGAAGAGGAGGAAACCCAACAGGAACAAGGCGCGCTCCTGCTGATGACTTCAGAACTTGAAGACGTTGATAAGCCGCGCGCTCTGGCAATTTCGGCCGGATCGGGATCTGCGCTCAACGTGGCCATGGGGTCAGACGCGGCGACCGCGGTGAGTTCCGTGCTGGGCGATCCGACCCTTCCGAAGGCGATTCACGATTGGAAGGCCGCGTCTCATGCGCTTGCGGAAATGAAGATCGAAGGCGTCCAGCACGACACCATGCTCTACTCGTACTTGCTCGATCCGACTTACTCATCTCACTCGCTGGCCGAAGTGGTGCTGCGCCGCTTCAACACCAAGATGAGCGGGTCTCTGGCCGAGGCTGCCGATATGACCGGGCGCCTCGCAACTGCTCTCCGAAAAGAGGCCGAAGACGAACGCCTGCTGAAGCTATATGAAGAAATCGATCTCCCGCTGGTTCCAGTGCTCACGCGCATGGAGCAGGCGGGAGTTGCAATCGATCGCGACGCGCTGGACAAAATGTCGGCTCGCCTGGAAAAAGAAATCGACGCCAAAGCGAAAGAGATCTACGACTGCTGTGGTTCCGAGTTCAACGTCAATTCTCCGAAGCAGCTTGGGGATGTGCTGTTCAACAAACTGAATTTGCCGAAGCCGGTGAAGTACGGCAAGGGTAAGACGATTTCGACCGCGGTCGATGTTCTTGAGTCGCTTGCCGCCGATCATAAAGCGCCGAAGCTGGTGCTCGAGTATCGCCAGCTTTCGAAGCTGAAATCCACTTACGTGGATGCGTTGCCGGCGTTGCTGAACCGCAGCACCGGGCGTCTGCACACCACGTTCGATCAAACGGGAACGGCAACCGGCAGGCTTTCTTCTGCGAATCCTAATCTGCAGAACATCCCGATTCGTACGGAATTGGGTCGCGAGATTCGCGCAGCATTCACTGCCGCACCCGGATGCATGCTGCTGGCGGCCGATTACTCGCAGATCGAACTGCGACTGCTGGCGCACTACTCGAAAGATTCGTTGCTGGTCGAGGCCTTCCGGCGCGGGGACGATATTCACACCCTCACGGCCTCGCAGGTGTTCGGGGTTCCTCCACTGATGGTGACGGCTGACCATCGGCGCCAGGCAAAGGTCGTGAACTTCGGAATCGTATACGGGCTATCGCCATTTGGGCTATCGCAGAATTTGGGCATCGAGACTTCCGAAGCGAAGAAGTACATTGATGCCTACTTCGAAAAGTATGCCGGCGTGCGCTCTTTCATTGACCGCACGCTCGAAGAAACGCGCCGCGACGGCAAAGTGAAGACGCTTTTTGGCCGCGTGCGTCCGATTCCCGACATTAACAGCAAGAATTTCAACCTGCGCGGATTTGCCGAGCGTACGGCGGTGAACACTCCGCTACAAGGTACAGCGGCCGATCTCATCAAGGTGGCAATGATCCGGATCGACGCTGCGATTCGCGAACGCGAGTTGCAGTCGCGCATGACGCTGCAGGTCCACGATGAGTTGGTGTTCGAAGTGCCAGAGGATGAACTCGACGTCATGCGAAGCCTGGTTCGCGAGCAGATGGAGCAAGTGCATCCCCTCTCAGTTCCTCTGCTGGTGGAAATCGGGGCAGGAAAGAACTGGCGCGATCTGGAGTAAGCCGCTGCTCATTCGTTAAAATCTGACGCTGCGGTGTCGTCTACGATCTCCAGCAGTAAACCAATCCCTTTTGCTGCCATCCAAAAGACTTCCCTTTACGACGAACAAATCTCAGGAGGAACTTGCATGGAAACACGCACATTTGGCACACGGGAAGACCAGGTAACAGGAGCAATCGAGTCACAAACATCAAAGATACCGTCGTCCGTCTACTTGACGGCAGCAATAGGGTCGATGGCCGCTTCAGCAATTCTGAAAGCTACTGGTAAGCAGCATTGGTCATTGTTTGTCGGCCAATGGGCGCCGGCCTTCCTGATCATGGGCTTGTACAACAAGCTGGTAAAGCAACTCGGGTCGGATACTTACACGAGCAGACGCGCAGCCTGAGTTCAGCACAGGAAAAAGCCCACCTCAATATTGGGGTGGGCTGTTCATTGCAGCGGTGTGTTACTGCGGGTTCGGCAACGCACCCGTGCTTCCACATTGACCTGATCCGGTGCCCATTGGCAGTGCGAACGGCGGCTGCTCGTCGAAACACAACAACGAGTAGACCTTTGCAGGAAGGATGAGCGCATTCCAGTTGCTATTCAGGATGGCAAAGCTGTCGTTGCCATTGATAGACCAGTAAGTCCACTCCAGCGGCTGCATCGAGAAGCCCGGATTGTTTGCTGAAGTCAGCGTGTAGCTGCTGTTGATGAAGTTCACCATGTCGGTGAACCATTGCCCTTGTGATCCCGCGCCACTCGAGAAAATATCGCTGTTGGTAGTACCTGTCCCAAACTCACCGATCCAAACCGGAGCCGACGTGTAGGCGGTCGCTCCAGTGTTGCTCCATGGATAGGAACTGTGTCCTGGCCAAACAGGATTGATTTGTCCGAGGTTGATGAAGCCCCAGTGATTCTTCCATACGTCGGCTAAGCTGTGCGGAGAACATCCGCTCACGTAGCAGGTATCGGTGGTAAACCAGGGTTGTTGGAAAAGACTTGGGCCGTAATCATGTGCGGAGTAGACCAACTGGTTGCTGATCGACGTACCCAGGCTTGTCGCAGTTCCGCCAGCGTTCAGGACCACTGGCGCTCCGGAGTTGGTGGAGTTTCCATTGATCCCCTGCAATTGCCCGCCGTCCCAGTAGAAGTCGTACGGGCCATTGGCTTGCGTGCCGCCAGCCGCGGGATATTGCGAAATACCCTCAACGAAAATGACGGGCAGGTCCCATCCGTGAGTGTTTGCCTCGCCAAGAATGCCGTCGCCTGCCCGCTCGGCCGCAAGGCGCCAGTCGTGGCAGGTTGATGTGGAAATGCAGCTCGGGGTAAATGGGTTCGGGTTCGGGTTGGCACTTGGATCGATCCCGTCGCCGCTGCCCCAAGTCGATCCGCCCAGGTAATTGCAACCGCTCCGACTGCAAACCGTGTGTGGCTCATTGCGCAGGTCGTACCCGATCACAATCGGAAAGCCATCCGAAGCAAGATAGTTCACGGCAACGGTATCGGTTGCGCCTTGCGTCTGCTGGATCCCGTGTACCCAGTCGATGACATGTACCCAGTCGTTGGTCCAACTGGACTCAGGGTAGTTGTTGCTGTTGTTTACGAAGTACCAGAGGCCATTGGGCTCAGTAGAGTTACCCGCTTCTGAGCGGTGGTTGTCGATGATGAAGTGCAGTCCGATTGAGCCGCCGTAATTCAGGATCATCGCCAGAATGTCGCGCGCATGTTTGCTCTTGCAGGTCGGGCAGAGACCCACATAGTGATTTGACGGCACCGGGTCTGTTTCCCACATCTGATTCGAGTACGGCAGGCGAATGGTATTGAAGCCGTTCGATTTAATCTCATTCAGGATGAACTTGTAATCCTGCGCCCAAAGGCCGCTAGGCGTGTACGCGGTGGTCTCGGCGCCATACCAGTTCACCCCACTGACTACATAAGTTCCGCCGGAGGGGTTCACGATTTGTGTGCCGCTCGTGTGCCAGCCTGTGGCGCTGAGCGGAGTAGTGACTAACAAGCAAGTAACCGCGGCAAGGATGCACGACGAAGAACGCAAAAAGCGGGGAATCGCAATCGACGAGGTTTGCGGCATTTCCGTTCTCTCCTTTTCTGATTGAACATCAGCCCACGGGAGGAGTTACAGCTGAAAACGTCCAGCAGCATACACCAGACGCACTCAGGATGCGCAAGAATCGTAAGTAGTTGTATTTTGCGGAATCGAATAGGATTAGAGTCCGACTGGTCGGACTTACAGCTTCGCGCAAATGTAGCGCTGCGGTCCTACAATGATTTTATGGCCCGTGGTTGGGAAAGCAAGTCAGTAGAGCAGCAGCAGGAAGAGGCCTCGTCCGCCAAGACACGCAGCGTTCCACTCACTCCCGAGCAGGCGACGCGAGAGAAGCGCCGCCAGGGTCTGCTGCTTTCGCGACAGCGCGTTCTTCAGCAACTTGAAGCTGCCTCGAACCCGCGCCATCGCCAGATGCTGGAAGCGGCGTTGGCAGATCTGGACGCGCGACTGAAGGATCAAGGAGCTTGATCACAGAGGCCAGCTAGCTCCTCTGATTCAGTTTTGGATATACCTCGCAATATTTTGCTGCTCTGACGGAGCTGTGCCGCGACTCCTCTTTCGCCCATTCGGGGCTTTGTCCTCATTTGTCTACCAGGGGCTCACGCCCGGGGCTTCATTCTTGCGCTGCTTCGCAGCTCACCTGCCGCTGCAGTGGTTGCTGCCTTCGGAGACAGTAATTCTGCGCACTCGCCACGGTAATGGCCGCCTGATTACCTCCAGCGCAATTCCCCCCTGCGATATCCCGCTACAGAGGCTGCAAGAAGACAAACCCCGCACGTTCTTCTACTCAGGAACGGGAAGTTGAAGCATCCGGCTTTCGCGAGGGACTCCATGAAATTGCAACTCGATTCGCCTGCCAAGAACCTGTTATTTGCGGCATTTGTGATCGCTGTAACGCTGACTGCGGGCGTCTTTACCAGCGCCAGCCTTCATCCGGTGAACAGTGGTGGCGCGCTGAGCGCAACCTACGTTCATGGGGTGCTCCGCTGCACGATTCCCTATCACGCGGTCGAACCGGGCGGAGGCAATCTCACGGTCGAGGTATTGGATCCGGAGGACAACGTTCTCGGTCGCACTGAACGCCATCTCGGCATCTCGGTTGGGCAGTCGCAATGGAACGAAAGCGTCAAGTTAGATAAGCCGCTTGGCGTGGAGGATGTGGTTTGGCAACGGCTGCGTTATCGGTTTGAATACGACGATCACAAGCCCAACATCGAAGGCACGGATTCCATTTCAGCAATCCTGCGCATGCCAGTTGTGCACATTCTGGCGCAGCAATCGTATCTCAGCGGCGGCGAGGCCGCGGTGCGGGTCATCGTTACCGATTCGCAGAATGAACTGATACAAGGGCCGGGATCGGTGCGGATCGAGTTATTCAGTGAAGAATTGAAGCCCGATTTGCTTTATTCCGGACGGCTCAACCGCCGAGGCACCACCCAGGCGCAGTTCCGCTTTCCTGCCGGCCTGGTGGGAAATTACCAGTTGAAGTATTCGGTCGACACGGAGATCGGGTCGACAGACTTCTCGCAGTCTGTGCGCCTCGAAGACAAAGCCTCCATCCTGCTGACGACTGAGAAACCGATTTACCAACCGGGCCAGACGATCCACGTTCGAGCCTTGGCACTCGATCGCGCCAATCACCAGGCGGTTGTGAATAAACGGCTGGTTTTCGAAGTCGAAGATTCGCGCGGCAACAAGGTGTTTAAGAAAATTACGAAGAGCGACAAGTTCGGTATTGCCTCCGCGGAGTTTGGGCTTGCGGATGAAGTGAATCTTGGCACTTATCACCTCCGCGCGCTCATGGGCGACGGCGAGTCGCCGACGAACACGGCGGAAGTGGCGCTGAACGTACAAAAATATGTTCTACCCAAGTTTAGGATTGCGGTGGAGTTCGATAACGGCAAAGGACGCCACGGCTATCGTCCCGGCGATCACGTCACGGGAACGGTGCGCGCCAACTACTTTTTCGGCAAGCCGGTGGACGACGCGGAAGTGACCGTCAAGGCATCGGGAATGGATGTGTCAATTTTCGATGCTGGTTCGGTCAGCGGCAAAACCAATCGCGAGGGCGAATATCGCTTTGATATCAAGCTGGCAAACTACTTCGCTGGACGTCCGCTGAGCAATGGGGCAGCGCGGCTGCTCGTCGAGGCTACGGTGAAAGACTCCGCCTCTCATTCGGAGACTCGCGGCGAGCCGATCACCGTAAGCGAGTCGCCGCTCGTGATCACGGCGGTGCCGGAGGGCGGAAGCATCGTCCCCAATCTCGACAACCAGGTTTTCATTCTTTCTTCGTACGCGGATGGGGCTCCGGCGAAGGCCGACCTACATGTTCTGTACGGCGGTTCCGATCAGCGCATCGCGACGGACGATGGCGGCGTGGGCGTGGCGTCGATTAAGGCCGGCTCAGGCGATCAAAATATTTCCGTCAAGGCGCGCGACGGCGACGGGAACACCGCCGCAATCTCCATCCCGCTGCAGGTTCGCACGGGCGAAGACCAGATTCTGCTGCGAACGGAGAAGGCGGTCTATCGAGCGGGCGAGCGCGTGCAACTGAAAGTCTTCTCGACCAAAGAACGTGGAACCGCCTACATTGACGTCGTCAAAGACGGCCAAACAATTTTGACGCGGGACATCGATATCGCTCACCGGCAGGCCGAACTCTCGTTCACCGCGACACCAGATCTCGCGGGCGTGGTGGATTTCAATGCATACCTGTTCGGCCGAAATGCGCAACCAGTTGCGGACCACCGACTCGTGTTCGTGCAGCCTGCGGATGAATTGAAGATTGAGGCGACTTCGGACGCGCCAGTCTACAAACCCGGTGACGACGCTCGTGTTTCCTTCCATGTAACGAATTCTCGTGGCCAAGGCGTCAGCGCGGCGCTCGGAGTTCAGGTTGTCGATGAGGCGGTGTTCGCGCTGGCAGAGAAACAACCGGGATTCGCGAAAGTCTTTTTCTATCTGGAACAGGAAGTGATGAAGCCACGTTACGAGATCCACTCCATTGGCATGCCCGACGTGGTTGAACCGGTGGAGGATTCCAAGCTCAATCAACATGATCGCGCGGCCAAGGCTTTGTTTGCCGCGACCGAGATGGTCAACGGCAACAAGTTCGAAACGGAATTTGGTCGCGCCGTGCCCACGGCGAAATATGCAGAGTATGCACAGCGATACCAAACGGCTTTCATCGCGCAGGTGGAGCGGCTGGCGAAACGCGTAACCGACTCCGGAACGAACGCCGGCAACATCAACGAGGCGTTTACTGCACTCAAGGACGCCGGAGTGCGGGAAACGCGGGATGCCTGGGGCAACACGCTTCGCATCGAGCCAGCTCGCTGGTTTGGGAACAGAAGTCATTACATCGTGCGAAGCGCCGGTCCCGATGGACAGTTCGATACCGGTGATGATGTGGCGGCGCTGGTCCAGGTTCGCAGCGGGGCCGTCGTCGATCCACACGGAAATATGGATCCCGTCAGAGTTGACGTCGAACACGATCGTGGGCCTTTCAATGGTCTCGCAGAGATTTCTGGCACGGTTACCGACATCAGCGGCGCCATTGTTCCCGGAGCCGTCGTGGAGGTTCGCGGCATCGGCACGGCAGTCGGACGTAAAACGCGCTCGAATGCAGAAGGCCAGTTCAGCATTACGGGTTTGCCGGCAGGAAAATACGAGATCCGCGTCATATCTCAAGGGTTCCGAATCGCGGGCAGCTCCAATGTCACACTTCAGCCGCGCGACCGTGCCGTCCTCAGCGCTCAGTTGAACGTAGGTGCGGTAACCGAGGCGGTGGAAGTTGAATCGGCGACCGGGCCACTGCAACTTCAGGCCGGCCAGATGCGGGGTGTAATCGGCGGCGTAGTTGGCGGTCCAATTCATGTGGTGAAATCGCTTCCCTTGGTGGGACGCAACGCAGCGGCCCTTCAGATGATGGACGCGCCAATGCCAGCCGCGAAACTCGCGATGGCGGCCGACAGCGTGACTGGTTTTGCCAACGAGAAAAAAGACGAGGCGCCGACAGCACGTGTGCGCTCGTATTTCCCTGAGGCGCTCTACATTAACCCCGAAATTATTGCGGATGGCGATGGTCATGCGACCATCAGCATTCCGCTGGCCGATTCGATCACCACATGGCGCATGGCCATGCTGGCTTCGACCACGCACGGCGCACTCGGGAGTGCAACTTCAAGCCTGAAGGTCTTTCAGGACTTCTTTGTCGATCTGGATCTTCCGGTCATGCTCACGCAAGGCGACCGCGTCTCGATTCCAATTGCGGTTTACAACTACTCCGGCTCTCGCGGTGACGTGAGCCTGAAATTGATCCAAGAAGACTGGTTCACGATGGTCGACGACGATGCCGACAAGTCCGTCTCGGTAGATTCTTCGCGGGTAGCTGGATCGCAGTTCACCATTCAGGCGCAGCGCATCGGCAAGTACAAACTGACGCTTTCGGCGCAGATGAAAGGCGAGACCAAGCGCGCCGACATTGTCGTCCGCGAAATTGAAGTGATTCCCAACGGCCGCGAGCAAACTGCAGTCTTCAATGGACGGCTGGAGAACACAGTCGAGCACGAAGCCCAGTTCCCGGCCGAGGCGATTCCGGATGCCAGCAAGATATATGTCCGGCTCTATCCCGGGCCGCTAAGCCAGGTGATCGAAGGCATGGATTCCATTCTGCGCATGCCCGGCGGCTGCTTCGAGCAGACTTCGTCGAGCACTTATCCGAACGTGCTCGCGCTCGATTACATGAAACGGACCAATAAACTCACGCCCGAAGTTCATGCCAAGGCCGAGGGCTTCATTGCCAACGGGTATCAGCGGCTGCTTACGTTCGAAGTGCCCGGAGGAGGGTTTTCGTGGTTCGGCAATGCCCCGGCGAACAAAATTCTGACGGCCTACGGTCTGATGGAATTTTCCGATATGTCAAAAGTGTACGACGTAGATCCGCGTCTGATCTCGCGCACGCAACAGTGGCTCGCGTCGCAGCAGCAGGCGGACGGAAGCTGGCGCCCCGACACGCAGTTCATTAATGAGGGTGCGACCAACCGCTTCAACCGCGACGTGCTGCGCATTACGGCCTATTTAGCGTGGTCGCTCGGGAACACTGGCTACCAGGGACCTGCTGTCGAACGCGCAAAACAATACATCGAGAAGCACATGGGTGAGAAGGCGGATTCGTACACGCTCGCGGTCGTCGCCAACTTCGCCGTCGATTACGGTAAAGACCGCGAGTTCACCAGGCAAGCCATGCAGAACCTGCTCGACGCAAAAGTCGACAAAGGCGAGCAAGTCTGGTGGACAGCGGACGAAACCGGTGTCTATTCCACCGGTGAGAGCGCGAGCATCGAGACCACAGGACTCGCTCTCCAGGCGCTGCTCAAGTGGGGTGAGGCATCCGGCACAGCTCGCAAAGGCATGGCCTACATCGCCGCGAGGAAAGACGCGTCGGGAACCTGGGGCACAACCCAGGCCACGATTATGGCGCTCCGCGCGCTGCTTCTTGCGACGGAGAAGAGCGCAGCCGACGTGCATGGAACTGTGGAAGTCCTGCTAAACGACAAGACTGTGCACACCCTGGAGTTGACTTCCGACAATAACGACCTCCTGCACCAGTTCGTGCTGAAGTCCTTCGACGCCAATGAACCAAACACCGTGAAGCTGCGCTTTGAGGGAAAAGGCGGACTCGCGTATCAGGTGGTGGGCAGCTATTTCGTGCCGTGGGACGAGAAGACGCAGAGCGAACCGCTGTCGATCAATGTCGCCTACGATCGCACGCGCTTAGCGCAAGACGACATCGCAACCGCGACCGCTACCGTCAAGAACAACATGGACAAGACCGCGAAAATGGTGATGGTCGATCTTGGCATCCCGCCGGGATTCGACCTGATGAGCGAGGACCTGCAGTCGTATCAAGAACAGACCGCCAACAAGAAGAGCGGACGCATGGAGAAGTTCACGCAAACGGCGACGCAGGCGATCCTCTACTTCGATTCATTCGCGCCAAACAGCACCGTGACTCTGAAGTTCCGTCTGAGGGCGAAGTATCCGATCCGCGCACGCACGTTCAAGTCGCGCGTGTACGAGTACTACGACCCGGCAGTCAGCTCAACCGCGCGGCCCGTGCAACTCGAAGTCCGTGCACGTTGATTGCACCCACCCCGAGTCGCCCTCGGGGTGAGTTCCCTCATCAGCACAGCCCGAATCAGAGACGCGTAAGATTTCGCTATGGACCTCACGGGCCATCTGCGAACGACGGGCAGCGCGCTGAAGAACTGGGCAATTGCTCAACTTCAAGACTCGCTTGCAGTGGGTGTTTTGTGGTGGATCGGGTTGTTCGTATTGCATATTCACCTGGCGCCGTTATGGGCCATCCTCGCAGCGATCCTGCAGATCATTCCACATCTTGGGCCGGCGCTCGCATTAATCGGCCCGGTACTAGCTGCGGCGGTCTGGTGGCAGGACTGGGAACACCTGATCGGCGTACTTGTGCTTTACGCAATCATCGCAGTCGTGGACGGTTTGTTGCTTCAGCCCTACATCATGCGGCGCTCTGCGAAGGTGCCGATCTGGGCGTCCATTCTTGCGCCGATCGTTCTCGGAATCGTTTGGCCATTCTGGGGAGTGCTCATTGCGCCACCGCTATTGGCGGTTGTCTACGCGTACAAGTCACATTATGAGAGACGTGGCCTCTAGAACACAGCCAAGAAAGATTCTTCCCCGCGGATTTACGCGCATCAACGCGGATTCTGAGAGATGGCATTTCAGTAGTGGGGATTGAAACTTTACTCTTCAGGACAGCGTCTCCTATGCCCCGTGAGCATCGCAGTGGAGCACGCCTAAGTACGCTTTGAAGGGACCAACTTGGTCTTCGTACTGGTGTGCCATAACGCGCGATAACTGATGCAGGTGATTCAGGTCATGGACAGCCCAGGTGCTCAGCAACTGGGAAGCCGACACTGATCCCAAGGCCGGATGTTTCCCACGCCGCTCCAGGTCCGTTGGTTGCAGATTCACCCCTTGCAACTCCCTGAGGCAAGCATCGCGACCCTTTGCGAATTCAGTCAGGAGTTGATCCAGCGCCTTGCCCTGGCTCTCCTGCACTTGGCCTAAGCGATCGAAAGCATCAAAGGGAACACTTTCGCCATATTCAAGAATGCGGCGCAGCCGCGGCATCCAGTCAGTGCGATCAGCAAAGATAAGGTGCCCGACGATGTCGAACGCGCTCCATGTGTGCCCGCCTTCGTTGTGATGCGTCCAGAATTCGGGCAAGCCGCGCAAGAGAGCGTCCAGCGATGCGGGAGTGCGGGAAAGCACTGCTGTGACATATTCGAGTTTGAATGCAGTAGGTGTCGGCATAGCAACGAAGATGCTACGGGGATGATTCAGGACGCTAAAAATGACGTGTCGCGTTCTTTTGTGATTTTCTTTGCGTGCTTTGCGAACTTTGCGGTTCCACGTTCTTGGAGAATGCCGGAGCGGACGGGTCTGCGCGGAGGGAGATCTGTGATGCAAACGAAGGATTGAAACCGCAAAACACGCAAAGTGTGCGAAGAAAAGCGTGCCGAAACTGATTGATAAATTCCGCAGAGGCGCAGCCCGCGCCCCTGCGGATGAGAACGAGCTACGGCGTAACAGCAGCAATGAACGTTCCCCAGTTCGCGGCCAATACTCCGGGAGGGAACACGGCCAGAGGCTGATTGATGGCTTCCGTTGCCATCCAGATGTTGCCGCCTTCATCGGAAACGGCGGCGGAGTAATCGCCCCAGCGTCCAACACGACAATTGGGAAAGTAACCGCTGAAGCCGTCATCGGGGCCAAAGCCTGGGTCCGTAATGACGATCCGGCCTGCGCCATTCACCGCGTCCAGCAAGGCGTAGGCAGCGCTGGGATAGTAGTCCTCGCCAGCTACGGTGAACACGACTGCACCCTTTCCAGCAGCGTTCACCGCAAGCGCTGGGAACAAGACCGAATTCTGCTTCGGCGACTGAATGGAAACGCGTATAGTTGCACTCCCCGGAAACCATCCGGCGGAAGACCGAATGCGTTAGTCGCTACGTAGAACCCATTTGCATCTGCGCCGATAAGAGGCTGGTCCCCAAAGCAGCCAGTGCGGCATTTCGGGAGTAACTGGCCAAAAAACTTCAACACTATACGCCCAGCGCTTTGTTCCGGGTCTTAGGGGCGTTTTGTACAATTTTGACGAAAAGCCCTGCCAGAAGCGGGTTTCAAAGCGTGACATTCAGGGCGTGATGAAGATCACTGACAGCCGAACGCAGGTTTGTGATGCTTTTCCGCGAGGAAATTGCCCAATGGTCAGTGCAACTCTGAGTATCAAACCACAAACTGCCGATTTGTATCGCCGCTTAGGAATTGCCTGGATTTTGATGTGGGCAGCGCTGGCGTTACATGTTATCGACGAAGCTCTCAACGGATTTCTATATATCTATAACCCAACTGTTCTGGCCTTGAGAGAGACGCTGGGTTGGTGGCCGATGCCGACGTTCAGCTTCGAGGGATGGCTTGCCGGGCTGACAGCAGGAATTGGAATCCTTGTGGCCCTAACTGCATTCGCATTCCGCAATGCAGTCTGGCTGAGACCGTTCGTCTATATGTGCGCTATCGTCTGCATCGCGAATGCCTGCGCACATACTCTGGCGACCATCTTCGGCCGAACCGTCAGTACCGTCCACTTCTCGCGCCCTGCGCCCGGATTTGTCACCGCACCGATACTCCTGTTCGCAGGAATCTATGCGTTCGTGCAACTTCGCCGAACGCGGAAAGGACTCCCCACATGATTGAAAATGCCTTCATCGGCAAACTAACTCAGCCGACGGCCCGAGAACTGGCTGGCAAGCTAGGTCCTGCGAAGGATCTTTGGAACGACGTAGTCAGCAACGTGACCGGCGAGTGCGGAATCACCGACAAAGAATGGAACTGCTATTCGCCCAAGGCGGGATGGTCGCTGAGACTCAAACAGAAGAAGCGCAACATTGTTTATCTCGCGCCGTGTGACCAATCTTTTCGCGTCGCATTCATTCTGGGCGAGAAGGCAATGAAAGTGGCGAAGAACACGCAGTTCCCCGCAAAGTACACCAAGCTCATAGCCGAAGCGATCCGTTATCCCGAAGGCAGCGCGATTCGATTTGAAGTCACCAATGACGACGATGTCGCCTTCGTGAAGCAACTGGCAAAGATTAAGGTCGAGAACTAATTCAAGCACTCCCTGGCCGGTGACTCGTTTCTCATTGCTCCACCGCCGGGGAGTTCTGCTGCGGCTTGACGATCTGCACTTTCAGCCTGTGGGCGATCTCAACAATTTCATCATCCGGTTCAGACCATGCCTCCGCGCCTTCGCGCGACAGCTTCTTAGCAGCATCATCCCAATGCAGTTTGGTGACCTTGAAGTCTCCTTTTTCATAGGCGTAGGTCGTGCCGTCATCGGAGTAGAGGTTGAAATCTGCATCGGCGCCGGGATATATCCGGACTCGCGCAATCTTCTGCTGCTGTGAAGTGCTTTCAATTTCAGCGCCGGTGGGCACAATTGATCCCGCGCGAACAAATAGCGGAATGATGTCGATGGGCGCATCTACGCGGATGGTTTGTCCGCCCTGCACCTTCTTGTTAGTCCAGTAGTTGTACCAGTCAGCGCCGGAAGGAAGATATACCTCGCGACTAGTCGCGCCCTGCTCAGTTACGGGCGCAACCAGGAATGCCGGGCCAAACATGTATTCATCAGTGACACCGGCGACCTTGGGATCGTTTGGAAAATCCATGAACAACGCGCGCATAAACGGAGCGCCCGTCTTGTACGTGTTGTATCCCAGCGAGTAGATGTATGGCATCAATTCATAACGGAGTTTCAGATATTTCTCAAGAATCGGTTCGGCCTGCTTGCCGTACGACCACACCTCGTTGTAGTTGCGGCTGCCGTGGGTTCGCATGATCGGCAAAAATGTGCCGTATTCAAACCAGCGGGTATAAAGCTCGGGATAATCGTCATATCCACCGACGTTGTCGCGGGCGTCAGAAGGATCGAGCAGCGGCGGATGGTCGGGATGATGCACCGGCGGCAGATACTGCCATCCGCCAACGTCATTCGTCCAATAGGCCATGCCGGAAGCGGTGAAGTTCAGTCCAGTCGGGATCTGGCGTTTGTACGCGTCCCACGTCGGATAAATGTCCGAAGACCACACCATAGTCCCGTTCCGTTGCGATCCTAGATAGGCGTCGCGAGATAGAATGAGCGCGCGCTGCTTCACATCGCGGCGGAAGCCGTCGTAAATTGCCGAGGTGTGGACCAGGGGATAGATATTGAAGTACCGAGTGCCGGGCCCTGCGTGCAGATAGCTGCCATTCGGCGGAAGGTCCGGTTCAGTCTCGTCCATCCAGAGTGAATCGAAGCCTTTGCTGAGGATGTTGTCGCGAACGGTGTCCCAATACCAGCGCGCTGCGTCGGGATTGCTGGTGTCGATATCAGAACCGGCACGGTCATATGGCAAGCCGTTGGTCGGCGTACCGTCAGCCAGGTGCTCGAACCAGCCTTTCTTCAGAACGAAATCGTAGAAACGGGCGCCAGGTTCGAAGCGCGGCCACACGCTGATCATGGTCTGAATGCCCATCTCGTGCAGTTGCTTGTTCATCGCGGTGGGAACAGGAAAGCGCTCGGGCACGAAATCGAACTGGCCCATCTTTGAGAAATAGAACCAATCGAGTACGAGAACATCGAGCGGCAGGTGTCGCTCGCGGTATCCTTTGGCCACGTTCAGCATTTCTTCCTGCGTGATGTAGCGCTGCTTGCACTGGACGAATCCGTAGGCGGCTTTGGGCAGCATTGGAGTCGTGCCAGTCAGCAGGCGATAGCCAGAATAAATTTCGTCGTAGTCTTTTCCGGCGATCACAAAAAATGAAACGCGATCCCCAACTTCCGAGGTCCAGCGAGTTTCTTCATTGAAGCCGGGTTCGATCACGGTTTTCGACGGGTTGTCCCAGACAATGCCATAGCCATAATTGGTGACCATGAAAGGTACGCAGATGCTGGGCGCCGCAGTGGCGGTGTAGTTATGCCAACATTCGACACGGCGTCCGCGGTGATCAAGATAGCCCTCCTGGTTCTGGCCAAGCCCGTAATAGTGCTCGTCGTCAGGCGAGTTGAAGATTGCGCCCACCTGGTAAAAGGCTTCATCCGATGGGCGCTTCTCGTGGAGAATGCCGGCATTGCCATCCTTGTTATTCGCCACCGACATTGACCAGCCCCTCAGTTCGAGCAACTTCTTCCCTTCCGGCATGGTGATGGTGATGTGCGCGCCAGGAGCCGAGCCGTTGAAGTAACGCGCGATGTCACGCTCCGTCTGGGAGGGTGTTGTGGGGCGATTGGCTTCGACGGTGACGACCATGCGCGAAGAACTAAACACGTCGGCGTCTCTGGTGTGCTTGGTGTTCCAGCCTTGCGGCGCTGGAGACGCCACAAAACCATAGCCAGGTGCGGCGGTTGCTTTGTCGCGCATCAGGCTGAGGTTCACGCGAATGATGTTGGGCGCGTACGGCTCGAGTACGATGGTGCTGTTGTCGCGCGTGAGGATGATCTGGTTTTCCGCAAGCGCAGCGACGCAGTACATGGGAAGAACGAAGACGAGAGTAAAGACAAGACGGCGAGCAATCACGAGTAAGTTCCTCCGGAACCAGCGATTATTGCACTCATTTGAGAAATCGTGGCGTGTGCGAGGGCCGTGCGCTGAAGCGGACTCACATCGATAAATCTCCCAGCACTGGCGTGCCGGGCTTTCCCCATTATGCGCTTCGCGTCTGCGCCAAAGCGCACCTCAAGACAGACCTGGCCTCAGCAGTTCCGGGTCTACGACGCGATCGCGGCGGGTCTCTTCGCAGGCTTTTCGGCTTCGCGAGCAGCGGCGCGCTCGTCCAGTGCAAACTGAACAATGCGCATCATATCTTCGCGAGGAGCAGGCTTACCTGTCCAGATTTCAAACTGGCGCGCTGCCTGATGAACAAACATCTCGCGGCCGAGAATCACTTGTACGCCGCGGAGTCTCGCCAATTGGATGAGCTTAGTCTCGGCAGGGTCATACACCATATCGAAAACATATTGCGCCTTGATCTCGTCCGCGTTCAGGGGAGACTCGCGGATGTTGCCCATGCCGACCGGCGTCGCATTGATGATGACGTCGAAATCCAGCTTCTTAAGATCGGCGCGTTTGATGGTGCGCGCCTTTGCTTGACGAGCAAGTTTCTGCGCCGCTGGAAGGCTGCGATTCAAAATGAACACCTGCGCCCCACGTTCTCGCAAACCAAAGACTGCGGCGCGGGCGGCGCCTCCGGCCCCAAGCACCAGAATGCGCGCGTCGTTCAGCATCATGCGCTGCTCGAGCGGACGTACGACCCCGGATGTGTCGGTATTGAAACCGTAAAGCTTGCCGTCCTGAGAACGTACTACGGTGTTACAGGCGCCGATCTTCGCTGTAAAAGGATCCGTGTTGTCTAGAAACGGAAGAATCTCTTCTTTATAGGGCATGGTGACTGCGAGCCCTTGAATCGGAATCTCTCGCACGCACACCAATAAGTCCTTCAACGACTTCGCGTGCAGCGGAAGGAATACTCCGTTCACGTTCTCGCGACGCAATGCCGCATTCATGATCGCCGGCGAGAGCGAATGCGAGATCGGATCGCCAACCACGCCGAAGACTTTGGTTGCAGCGTCAACCTGATCGATCCGGTAGGTGGAGCGCAGGTCCTGCGCGGTCACCTGGCCGGGAGCGGTCTTCTCGCCCGCAGTGACTGCGGCGAAGGTAAACCTGCTGCCCGCCCGTACGGAGAGGACGCGACTGATAATCCCCTGCTCCCCCATGCAGATCCCGACGAGGGAATGGTTGTCGCGATGCTTCTCGAGGAACCTCATCATGGTGACGTTGTCGTACAACGAGCGCGCGGTACCAACCACCTTGTAGAAATCAGCCGGGTAGGCCGACATTTTCTTTAGAGTTTCTTCTAGCTTTTCTGTGGCTCGGAAATCGTGGAACGACAGAATGATGGCCGCTTTCGACCGCAGCTTTTCCAACTGGGCAGGTTTGAGCCGTACTGCCGTCTGCAATTCAACATCAATGACTTGGCAGCCTGCCGCGCCGGCCTTCGCAAGGATTTCCAGTTGGGCGGCAATCGATCCCTGGAACTTCCCCCCTGCCGCAGCTCGACGACAGGTTGCGATCAGCGTGATATGAGGATGGGTCTCTGTAAACTCACGCAGCTTCGCCAATGCGGTAGCGGGACGCGGGATGTAATCTAACCGCAACTCTAAAAAGGAGTTATTGCGGGCGAGGGACTCCGCCTTGTCGACCAGTTCGTTGGGATCGGACGCGATCACTGCCACACAGACTCGCGAAAGCCTCAGGTGCAGGAGCCGCGAAGCGTAATGATTGTTTTCGGCCATTAACGGCGCGATATTACAGGGACATAGCCGCAGATGCAACTATTTCAGGGCAATAAACTTTTTAGCAAGAACCGCATGAGACCTGCGTAACCTTGACCCTGCTTGGGGGCCTTGTTACTTTCGAGCGTGGAAGATTGTTTGTTTTAAGCCACTTAGGAACAACCCGGCGTCAAGCGTCCGAGGGAGGAACCATGAAGAAAGCTGTCCTGATTGGATTGATGACCCTGCCACTGTGCCTGTCGGCGCAGCAGAGCAGCGCGGGAGATCCTACGCCGTCGGGTACCACCGCGACCTCGGTGACATTCCCCGTCGAGCGGGTCCAGAAGCCTACTCGCGCGGACCTGTATTGTTCCGGGTTTGTGGGCAAGCAGATTCAGACGCATGCCAATTTCGTGGCCGGTGGCCTTGACTCGCCTTTCACCACTCAGTTTGGCTCGGGAGAAGCGCTGTTTCTGAATGGAAAGGGCTATGAAGTCGGACAAGAATTCACGATTGTTCGCGAACTGACCGATCCCAATCGTTACGAACTGTTTCCTGGACAGTGGGCCGCGTTGAAAGCTGCCGGCCAGCCCTACGAGGAAGTCGGAACGGTGAAGATTGTCGACACCCGCAACAAAATGACTGTGGCGCAAGTCGAGTTCGCCTGCGACACCATTCTGCCTGGGGACTATGCGATTCCGTTCGTGAACAAAAGTGCGATTGAATTCCATCCGCCTATGCGGGTTGATCGCTTTGCGGCCGCTAACGGACAAGTGAATGGAAGGATCATTCTGGCGAAGGAATTTGATTCCGAACTCGGCACGGGAGCCAAGGTTTATCTCAATATTGGTTCGAACCAGGGATTGAAGGTGGGCGACTATCTAAAAGCCGTGCGGAGCTATGAGACCACGGCAAAGGATTCCGTGGACAAACTCTCGTTCATGGCACCTTCGCTCGATCCGACACAATTGAAGAAGCCGTCGATGGAACAGGGCTTCCTCAACCGCACCAATGGGCCGGAGATTCACATTGCGGAAATGCCGCGCCGCGCGGTAGGCGAAATCGTGATTCTTGGAACTACTCCGAGCACGGCAACTGGCATGATCGTGTACTCACTCGAGACTGTACACATCGGCGACCGCGTAGAACTCGATCAGCAATAGTTTAGGACCTGACTGACAATGGCACGGTGAAAACCGTGCCATTCGTTTTGGTAGCCACGCTCGGTTTGACTTGCCCGTCCAACTTTGTTGCTTTACTCTCTCGCCGTGAAACAATTTCCAGTTAATATCCTGCTGACGATCGTGGTCGCGGCAGCAGCGTTCTTTACGGTGCGACTCTATGCGCCAGAGTTGTGGGCTCCGCAACAGATTTTGGGCTTGATTCTCCTCATCCTTGGCTTCGTGTTTTGGACGGTGGCCCGCTTTCAACTCGGCTCTTCTCTGACGGTCACGGCGCAAGCGCGCAGACTGGTGAACACAGGCATTTACTCAAAGATTCGAAACCCGATCTATGTATTCGGATCGTGCTTCCTGGCGGGGCTGATTCTTGTCATTGCAAAGCCGATTTGGCTGCTGGTATTCGTGATCATCGTGCCCCTGCAAATCTGGCGTGCCGGCAAAGAGGCGAAGGTGCTGGAAGCCAGCTTTGGCGACGAGTACCGCAAATATCGGGCTGGCACTTGGTTCTAAGGTCCGCTTGACGTTCGGCACCCGCCAGCATAGAGTATCGGCCTGACCGATTCAGGAGGGTCTTATGCTCAGTGGATTCAAGCAATTCATTCTGCGCGGAAACGTAGTGGACATGGCCGTCGGCGTGGTGGTTGGCGCTGCATTTGCCACTGTGGTGGGAGCATTCACCAAAGACCTTTTGACTCCGCTCATCGCCGCGATCGTCGGCAAGCCTGATTTCTCCGCGATTTCGTTTACGGTGAACGGTAGTGTTTTTGCGATTGGAGACTTCATTAATGCGGCTGTTGCATTCCTGCTCGTTGCCGCCGCAGTTTACTTCTTTGTCGTGACGCCGGTGAATATGCTGGTAGCGCGTATGCGTAAGGCGCCTGCGCCGGCTGATCCCACGACCAAGAAGTGCGGGGAATGCCTGAGCGAGATTCCTATTGATGCGCGACGCTGCGCGCACTGCGGGCAACCGGTGGGAGTGAACCAGGCGGCGGCGTGAGTTTTGTCGTGGAGGGCGGGCGCCCTCGCCCGTCCTGCTCACAGCGATAAATCTCGCCGCGCTTCTTCGCTGGTAATCGCGCGCTTGAACCCGCGGATCCCCTCGCCAATTCCCTTGCCCAACTCGGGCAGCTTTCGTGGCCCAAAAATGAGCAATGCGATACCGAATATCACGATTAAGTGCGTGGGTTGAAACAGCCCTTCAGGCACAAAGAGTTCCTTTCAATGTTTAGCTCTTCTCCGTGCCTCTGTGGTGGAATGCAATCACGGGCAGCACAGAGGTTCACGGATCGAGCAAGCAGTTGTCGAATCAGCAACCCTTGAATGAAATGAATTCGCCCAACGGATTGGGCAGCACCGGGGTGAACTGCTGGAATTCGTAAGCCTTGCTGGTATCGAACCCGGCAGAGTTCGCTGCATTCGCATCGACGAACGGTGTAAGGGCGACGACCGCTTGCGAAATGCGCGTCCAGCAGAGCGTGCGCTCGTAGCCGTTATTGTTGGGCGGATCGACGCTCTCGGCAAGGCCGGCAAATCCCGTGATGTTTTCGATCGGGCCGCCGTCGGATGAAGCCACACCCGGCCCGACCACCCGCGCCAACGTGCGATGGTCGCTCTCGATGCCCATGATTCGCGCGGCCGTTACCCGCAGGTCGGGAGTGCTGAAGTTGCGCACGCCGACCAGGTAAGCTGCGATGAACGCGTCTTCCAGCGTGACGAGGACGTTGAGCGTGGTCTGCGCGTCGGCAAACATATTCGGGGGATAGTAAAACTTGGCGAACGGCGAAGGCTGTCCGGTGGCGGACTGCTCGAGCAGGTAATGCGACATCTCCTCGTTGCGCGCATTGATCAGATATCCCTGATCGTCCGACTCGAGATTGCCGAAGAATGGCGCGGTGTTGATGATGTTGGTGTAAGTGGTCACAGCGAGGGCTTCGGCGATCTCCGCGGCGATAAGAATCTCACGATCGCCTTCGGTCAAGCCGCTTTTCTTGCTGGTTTCGGAGTGCGAGGTAACTGCGGAGGCTTGTTTCAGCAGGCCTCCAAAGGCGAAGGAACTGGCTACTGCCACGGCAGAACCCATTGATGCCCGCTTCAGAAACGAGCGGCGATCGGGATGGTCCGGCATTTCTGCAATTTTCTTTGTGTCGCTCATAGAAATCTCCTGAGAGGTTTGCGAGGAGTTCGGCGCGATTGGTGGCGCTTCGATTCCTCTTACATCAGCAGTACGGGGCGAACCCAAGAATGGATTTGAGAATTTTTGATCGCAGATTTCAGATTTGAGATTTCAGAGGGGCTACGGGATCAACAGGGGCGCGTGGGGGGGTTATAGCAAGTTTCGTTTACGATGGAACACGTGAACCGTCGGGCTCTACGAGTTCTGTTGTCAGCATTGACCGCGCTCTCAATGACGGCAACTGCTGTCGCGCAGAGAGTTGCCAGCGAGTCGGCGCTTCCTGATTGCGGCCCGCTCGCCGGACAAACCCTGCGCTGCGCCAATGTTGGCTTCGCCTACAAGGTTCCATTTGGCTGGGTGGATCGCACCGAGGACATGCAGGAGTCAGCGACTTCGGCCAAGTCCGACAAGAATACGAATCAAGGGGACCGCGGAAAGACGCTGCTGGCGGTTTTCGAGCGGCCGCCTGGCACATCGGGCGAGACTGTTAATTCCGCGGTAATCATTGCCGTCGAAGACAGGGCGGCATACCCGCAGGTGAAAACAGCGGCTGATTATTTCGGGCCGCTTTCTGACATCGCAGAACAGCGCGGATTCAAAATGGATGGCGATCCGTATTCTTTCAGCGTCGGTGCCCGACGGATGGTGCGTGGTGATTTCACCGGCGGCAATGAAAAGAGCCCAATCCACCAGACTTCCTTGGTTTTCCTTGAGAAAGATTACGTTGTGTCTTTCACTTTTCTGGCAAGCAGCGACGACGAAATTGACGCTTTGATCGAGAATCTGACATTCACTTCCAACCGAAGGAAGGCCTCTCCGAAATGACGAATATGACAAATCGATGGATCCGTACCTTGCTCCTGTCGGCGATAGGCATTTTCTGCGTGGTTTCAGCGATCGCGCAGAATTCGCCGAAACATTACATCCTTTACGTGGGGACTTACACAACTGGTGAAAGCAAGGGCATTTACGCTTACCGTTACGATGCAGCGAGCGGCAAGTTGCAATCGCTCGGACTTGCTGCTGCCACGGAGAATCCTTCCTTTCTCGCGGCCGATGCGAAAAACGAACACCTGTATGCTGTGAATGAAACGGGCAACTATAAGGGTAAGTCGAGTGGCGGTGTGACCGCGTTTTCGATCGATCGCAAGGCTGCAAAGCTTTCTCAACTGAATGAAGTCGCTTCAGATGGCGCCGATCCGTGCTACCTCTCGCTCGACCGCTCGGGAAAATATCTGCTGGTCGCAAATTACACCGGCGGCACGGTTGCGGTGCTGCCGATCCTTGCCGATGGCAGACTGGGCGAATCCACGTCGGTTGTTGCGGACGAGGGAACACTTGGCCCCAACAAGGAACGCCAGGAGAAGCCGCATGCGCATTGGATTCAAGCGACCGCGCGCAATCGCTTTGTGTACGTCTCTGACCTGGGCCTCGACCAAGTCCTGATCTACAAGTTCGACTCCGCCAAGGGCACATTAAGCCGCGGCGCACGCGCTGATGCTGACAAAGACTTTTTCTCCGCCAAACTCGCCCCCGGAACGGGGCCTCGCCATGTGGCGTTTTCAGCCAATGGCGCCTTCATGTATGTACTCGGCGAGATGGACGCCACCGTGACCGTCTTCGCCAACGACGACAAAGAAAGATATCGCTCCATTCAGAAGATCTCTACGTTGCCGAAGAATTTTTCCGGAGAGAACACGGCGGCGGAGATTGCAATTCACCCTAACGGCATATTCCTCTACACCTCGAACCGGGGCGCGGACAGCATCGCTGAATTCTCTATAGATCAACAGAGCGGCAAGCTAACCTTAGTCGGGCAGATCTCGACATTCGGAAAAGAGCCGCGGCACTTCACAATCGATCCCACCGGGAAGCGCCTGCTGGCAGCCAACCAGAACAGCAACAACATCGTCGAGTACACGATTGATGAAAACACGGGGAAGTTGACGAAGACAGATGATGGCGCAACCGTTCCCTCGCCGGTTTGCCTGGTTTTCGTGCCGGAAGACTGAGGAGGCCCGATCAGTACCGAGTTTGTCGGGCGTATAATCTGCGTTGCCGCTATGGGATTGCCCGCCGTCGACCCGGCCATCAGCACGTTGCTCGAAGCTACTTCGAGCCTGGTGTCATCCGTCGAACTGCCCGAGGTTTTGAAAAAGGTCTTGCAGTTGGCTGAAGTTCTGCTTAACGCAGACGCGTACGCGGTGTGGCGAAGAAAGTTGGACGCGCCGCAATGGCACGTTCTGTGTTCCCGGGGCCTTTCGGAGGAGTACACGCGCCGGACCATTGAAGGAACTCCCGCGAATTACCATCCAACGGCGCCCATTCTTGTGGAGGACGTCGAGCACAAATCCTTAGTTAGTCATCGCGTTGATCTTTATCACGCAGAAGGCATCCGATCGTTTGCCGCGTACCCGCTGACTACTTCGTCCGGAGCCATCGGCACGGTGACCTTTTACTTCCGGCAGCCGAAAAAGTTCGACCCCAGTGTCGTTCAGATCGGCCAGTTGCTGGCGAATATTTCTAATGCCGCCATCAATACGGCGGAATTGTTTGAAACTCAAACCAGATTGCGTGCGGAGGCACAGTTCGCGGCCGAGCGCGCAGAATTTCTTTCGAAGGCGAGCACACTGCTCGCATCTTCACTGGATTACTCCGCCACACTGAACAGCCTGGCACAGCTTGCAGTGCCCAAACTGGCAGACTGGTGCTCGGTTTCGGTAATTGAATCGCACGGCAAGATGGAGCGAATCGCCGTCGCACATTCCGATCCCGCACGGTTGGCGATGGCAAAGGAGTACAACAGGAAGTTCCCTCCAGATCTCGCGGGACCGGGCGGAGTTGGCGAAGTGCTTCGCTCGAGTAAACCCATGCTGGTGGCGGAGGTAACGGACGCGCTTCTTCGCTCAGCGATTCCGAATGACGAGCAGTACCGTGCGCTGGCGGAGCTCGGTATGAAATCCGTGCTTATCGTGCCGCTGCTATCGCGCGATACCGCGCTCGGAGCCTTGACACTTGTAACCGCCGACTCTGGCCGAATACTCGGCCCCGCGGACGTGGAATTAGCCGAGTCGCTCGCCATGCGGGCGGCAATCGCCATCGACAATGCGCGGCTCTACCAGGCCATGAGCGTCGCAAAGGGTGAGGCGCAGCTTCGGCAGGAGGAATTGCGGATCGTACAGCAAGCCGCGAAGGTAGTTTCCTGGTCCTTCGATCCTGAAACCCAATTGTTTTCGTTCCTGAGCGATGAAGGCGGGCGCTTGCTCGGCATGGAACAGTCTCTGAATTCCATAAGTTTCGAGACCCTCTCGGCGCGCTTGTTCTTTTCTACGGACCGGCACAAGTTTCGAGAAGCATTTGATCGCCTCGAAAAAGGCAAAAAGGAACTGGACATCGAACTGCGAGTGGGTACGAAGCGAGGGATCGTCAACTTGCTCGCCATGCGCGGCAAGCTCTTCTTTAATCAGGGCCAAAGCAAAGTGCTGGGAGTGCTGATCGAGTTGAGCGCGCCAAGAGCGGAGAAGACTGCGCGCCGCAAGATGTCGAGCGGTGCTTGACGAGGCCAGTAGAATAGAACCGATTTTCGGTCCCTAGTTGCCGTGCCCAGCTCAGAGTCAAACCTACCGAATTTGTTTGAAGCTGCCGAGCGAAATGATCCGCGCGTCACGGACCAACTTTTCAGCACGCTTTACTCCGAGTTGCGCAGGCTAGCCAAGCGTGAACTGGCGCGGCAGGGATCGTTTTCGTACCTGAGCCCGACTACGCTTCTGCACGAAGCCTACATTGAGATTGCAGACAAAGATGGCAGCAAATTTCCGGATCGCGGGCGATTCATGGCTTACGCCGCCCGAGTCATGCGCGGCCTCATCATTGACCACGCCCGCAGCCGCAGCGCGCAAAAACGAGGGGGCAAGTTCGAGATTACAAGCGCGGATGGCGAGATCAACTGTCCGCCCGATCCGCAGGAACTGACAAAGATCAGCGACGCCCTGGACGAACTTGCGCAATCCGAGGCGCCCCTCGCCGAGATTGTCGATCTAAAATTCTTCTGCGGCTTCACTTTTGCCGAGATCGCAGCCATGAAGAATACGTCCGAGCGCACAGTCCAGCGGCAGTGGGAAAAAGCAAGGATATATCTGCATCGTGCCCTTTCTACGGATCTGGAGAACTGACCCGTGTCCACGTTGAGCTCTGAGCGGTGGCGTGAGATCAGTCCGCTCCTGGACCATGCGCTCTCGCTGGATGAAACCCAACGCGCAGCGTGGCTGGAATCGTTTGTTACCGAGAATCGCGCGCTTGGCGATCTTCTTCGGGAATTACTTCAAGAACACAGCGTACTCGCCGGTGAGAAGTTTCTGGAGACCGCGCCAGAGGTTCCGGCCAATGAATCCTCCCTCAGTGGTCAACAGATCGGCGCCTACACCCTGCTCTCGCCGATCGGACACGGCGGAATGGGAAGTGTGTGGCTTGCGGAGCGTAGCGATGGACGTTTCGAAAGGCGCGTGGCGATCAAGTTTCTGCACTTCTCGGTCGCTGCGCAGGGTGGAATTGAGCGGTTCAAGCGTGAAGGAAGAATTCTTGGCCAACTGACGCATCCGAACATCGCGGAATTACTCGATGCGGGCATCACTCCCAGCGGTGAACCGTATCTGGTCCTCGAGTATGTTGAAGGCGAGCCGATTTCGCAATACTGCGACAAACAATCGCTGGACATCGCTTCTCGAATTCGCTTGTTCCTGCACGTGCTGAGTGCGGTCTCCCACGCCCATGCCAACCTGATCGTTCACCGTGATCTGAAGCCATCCAACGTACTCGTCAGCAAGGATGGACAGGTTAAGCTTTTGGATTTCGGCATTGCCAAACTTCTGGCGGATGATGCGGCAGCTGCCGCAACCCTTCTGACGCTCGAGGCCGGCGGCGCGCTGACACCGCAGTTTGCTGCACCCGAGCAGATCACCGGCGGCCCAGTGACGACTGCCACCGATGTTTATGCGTTGGGAGTGTTGCTCTATCTGTTGTTGACCGGGCACCATCCGGCCGGGGACGACCAGCGTTCTCCCGCAGACTTGGTAAAGGCCATCGTCGATACTGAACCGGCGCGTCCTTCGGAAATCACCGCTCGTCACGGCGCTAAGGATGAGGTTGGCCGCCGCCTTCCGAGTCCTGAAAGACTGTCCCGCGAACTTCGTGGTGATTTGGACAATATCATTGGCAAGGCGCTAAAGAAGAATGCCGCGGAGCGCTACGGTTCGGTTGCCGCGTTCGCGGACGACCTTCAGCGGTATCTCAAGCATGAGCCTGTCAGCGCGCGTCCCGACACCTTTGCATACCGCGCAAACAAATTCGTTCATCGCAATCTATTGACTGTTGTGCTAACCACTTTCGCACTTTTGGCGCTCTTTGCCGGCGTAGCCGGAACGCTGATTCAGGAACGCACCGCGAGACATCAACGCGATGCGGCTCTCCGCGAGCGCGATCGGGCGAACCGCATTGCCGAGTTCATGACGGGAATCTTCAAAGTTTCTGACCCCGGGGAGAGGGTCGGCAGCGCCGTCACAGCGCGCGAGGTTCTTGACAAGGCCTCGAAAGATATCACTTCCGGTCTCTCGAAAGACCCCGAACTGCAAGGGCAAATGATGTATGTGATGGGCGTTGCGTACTTGAATCTGGGACTGTATTCGCGAGCGCAGTCACTGCTGGAGGGAAGCGTAAATCTCGAAAGTGCCGCTCTTGGCCGTGAACATCCAGAAACGCTGCTGGTGATGCAACAGTTAGGTTGGACTTTGTTTCAGGAAGGACATTTCGCCGACGCGGAACGCCTGCAAAGGAGGGTTTACGATGCCAGGCGCCGTGTACTTGGGCCGGATGACGATAAAACCCTTTCTATCACAAGTGATCTGGCAAACAACCTCGACGCGCAAGGGAACCATGCCGAAGCCGAAAAACTGGAACGGGAGGTTTTTAACCGCAGAACTCGCACACTCGGACCAGAGGACGCTGGCACTCTGTCGTCGATGGACACCCTCGCGGTCATTCTGCTTGGCGAAAACCGCCTAGCCGAGGCGGATGCACTGGAAAGCCAAGCACTGGCGATTCAGCGACGCCTGCATGGCGATGAGAACCTGAACACCATTCATTACATGATGAACGAGGACGCAATTCAGGGATTGATGGGGAGGGACAACGAACAGTCTTTGCGGCAACTGCTCGAGTTGCAGCGGCGCATACTAGCGCCAGATCAACCGGAAACCGCGGTTACTCTGTACAATCTGGCCAGCGCAGTGGCGAAAAAAGGACATTCAAAGGAAGCTCTCTCACTGTTGCGCGAATCAGTCGACCACGGTCTGCTGGCGCGCGATGCAGAAGGAATCGGAGAAGACCCCGATCTTAAGGTGTTGCGTAGTGAAACGGGTTTTGGTGCTCTGGTTGCATATGCAAAGAAACACGCGGCGGGGCAGAGGCCTCGTTAAGGGGAACAACCGCTTCGCTATGCATAAGTTTGCACATTCACCAACCAAAGAAACTTTTCGGGTTGGTGTCGTGATTTACCTCCCGTTTCCGATTAGTTAGATAGAAGCCCAGAAACGCTCCCCCCGTGGGTTTCACTATCAGGCATTGCTATAGGAGTATGTTATGCGTGCTTTTCGTGGGACCAAGATCGTTCTGCCGTTCTTAGCCGTGTTGTTCAGTACGGTAGCGCTGTTTGGGGGAAAGCTTCTGCCCAATCCTCTTTTCACCCCCGATCCGACCGGCGTGCTCAGCACTTACAGCACCCAGGGGGGCATTGCTATTAACAACCCGTTCTTTCAGAATCTTGGATCGAATGGTAGAACCTGCAACACCTGTCATATTTCGACATCCGCGTGGAGCCTCACGCCAGCCGATGTTAAAGCGAAATTCCAGGCGACTCGGGGGTTGGATCCCATCTTCCACACCAACGATGGTTCAAATTGCCCCAGCGCAGACGTCTCGACCGTAGATGCTCGCAGGCATGCGTTTAGTCAGCTCTTGTCTAAGGCTCTGATTCGCGTGTCGGTCCAAGTTCCGGACGATGCCGAATTTGAGATTGTCGACATTAAAGACCCTTACAACTGTCCTGAAACCACGGCAACGAATCCGGCGCTTTACCGGCGACCCCTGCCTGCGGCAAATCTGAAATTCCTCAGTACTGTGATGTGGGACGGGCGCGAAACGGTATTTGGCGCAGTTCCGGGGAAATCGATTGATTTGACGGCGAGTCTGGCGAATCAAGCCAGAGACGCGACCATGGGGCACGCTCAAGGAAACGCTCCCACGCCGGAGCAGTTATCGCAGATCGTAGATTTCGAAAGGGGCCTCTACACGGGGCAGGCGGCCGACCATCACGCCGGAATCCTGGACACTGACGCCGCTCACGGCGGAGCTGAGAATCTGTCGCGACAGAACACCTTTACGGGGATCAATGATTCGCTGGGAGGGGATCCGACGGGAGCTGCGTTCAATCCGAATGTGTTTACCCTTTACGGAGATTGGGCCAGTTCCAACTCTCCGTACCGGCGGTCAGTCGCCCGCGGGGAAAATCTGTTCAACAATTTGCCGATTGCAATCACCGGAGTTAACGGCCTGAACGACGCGCTGAATCAACCGGTCATTATGGGGACCTGCACAACCTGCCATGACACGCCGAATGCCGGGAATCATTCATTCTCCGTGCCGCTGGCCATTGGGACTACAGCGTATCCGGCGGTGCCGGCCCTCGATGTGGCCGGATTGCCGGTCTACACGATTCGCTGCAAAGCCACCGGAGCGGTGGTACAAGTAACCGACCCGGGACGCGCCATGATTTCAGGGAAGTGCGCCGACATCGGGAAACTTAAAGGGCCGGTGCTGCGCGGCTTGGCTGCACGTGCGCCTTATTTTCACAACGGAGCCGCCGCAACACTGGGCGACGCTGTGGAATTCTATGATCAACGCTTTAACCTGAACCTGACTGCGGAGCAGAAAGCGGACTTGGTGGCGTTTTTGCAGACGCTGTAATTACTCACTCCAGGTGACATTGGCTACCCGAGTCGCACGCTGATGTCGCCTGACTTCGAAATGCTGGCAATAAATGGCGGGTTGTACTTTCGGCAAACTTTTCTCATCTTTGGAAGCGCGTTGCTCAGTATGTCGGCCATTTCAGCCCCTGTATAGTTGCCAGACGAGAAATAAAACTCTCGCACGCGATGGCGTCGGACAGCTAACTTCTCTAACTGGTTAAACCGGATGCGCTTGTCTTTCGTAAGCAAGATCCAACCATTTTGGCCGACGAAGGGAAGCCAGACTGCGTCTTCTGTTCCAGGAGCAAAATGATCTCCATGCCGCTCATGTCCTATCGACTGCTGAACTAACACATCTAGAATCGGCTTACAGTTGTGAAGGTTTTCGTCAAGGTAGAGGACGAAGTCTTCAGGCGGCGACAGCGGCTGTTCGCTGCTCCCACCGGACTGCTTCTTCAATCTGCTTCGGCGTGACGCCATATTCGGATGCGAGGTCGTCTACGGATTCGCGGGCATTAAACCTGGAGGCAACAACAGCCGTGGCAATTCCGGTTCCAGCGATAACCGGTTTCCCGAATCCCACCGCTGGGTTCATCAATATGAGCTTAGGCTCACTTGGCCTTGCTTGCATCACGAACGGATAGAGCTGGCGAACACCCTTGGGATCGCATTCGACCCGCTCCAAGTAAAACTCCATCACACCGGGAATGAGAATTTGTTGGTCGTTCGAAAGGTTTACCGTTTGACCTAAATGCTTGATGAAAAGATCTCGGCGATTGGTCTGGAAAGCCTGTTCGACGAGCGGATGCTTATGCTGGACGTACTTTGCCAAGTTGGCCAGAGCTTTTCGCACTCGCGGAATACGGACGTCGTAAATTGCCCGCATGCTACTCAGCATGTAGCACGAGAGAAGATTGTTGAACGAGAGTCGCCCTGGTTCAGCAAGGCGAACTAGCGGAAGAACGGACCCGCTGCCTTGTGTCCAATAGCGCAGAGTGTTTACTGGCACACGAAGGTAGTATGCCGCTTCGGTCACGCCATAAATCGGAGTTTCCATGAGATCGGTATGGGAATTCATGGGCTCCTCCTAGCCCCAGCATAGCAGGCATAGCCTGACCGGAACATCTGGGTTCCATGTATGGCAACAAACTTTACTGAATCAGCCCGCCGTTCGGCTCTTCTTCTGCGGCAGGGATTACCACCGCTGCGGCAACGCGATCTCCCGGCTCCATGTGGAGCAGGCGCACGCCTTGCGCTGAACGGCCAGACTCGCGGATGGTACTCGAATCCATGCGGATGATCTTCCCGTACTGGCTGATCAGCATGACTTCGGAGTTTTCGGTCACCTGTGCGATGCCGACCACTCTGCCGTTGCGCTCAGTGGTCTTCACGTTGATGACGCCGGAGCCGCCGCGTCCTTGCAGGCGATATTCGTCCGCAGCCGTCCGCTTACCATAGCCGTTCTCGGTTACGGAAAGAATGAGCGAGCCCTTGATCGGGAGAGTCTCGTCGGTCGCCGTCACTTCAGCCCCGCCAGCTTTCTCTTTCGCTTTTTGCGCTTCGGCTTCCGCTTTCTTTAGGTCTTTCGGCGTGGTAGCCATGCCGACGATGTAATCCTTCTCGTCGAGCTTCATGCCCCGCACGCCATAGGCAGGTCGTCCCATGTCGCGGACATCCGATTCATCGAAGCGGATAGCCTGGCCGTCGTGCGAAGCCAGGAAGATGATCTGGTTGCCGTCGGTCAGCGTGGTGCCTACAAGCTCATCGCCTTTATCGATCCCGATCGCGATGATGCCGCGCGACATCACGTTGGAGAAGTCTTTCAGAGGCGTCTTTTTGACCGTGCCGTTGCGGGTCGCGAAGAAGATGTAACGTCCTTCCTCTTCGAGATTGCGGACGGCGAGCATGGTGCGAACCGTTTCGCCTGGTTGCAGAGCGACGAGGTTGCCGACGTGCTTGCCCTTGCCGGCGGCGCCGACGTCTGGAATCTCATACACCTTAAGCCAGTACACGCGGCCGGTATTGGTGAAGATGAGGATATACGCGTGCGTCGATGCGATGAAGAGATGCTCGACGAAATCCTCGTCACGCGTCTTCATTCCCATGCGGCCGGTGCCGCCACGACGCTGCTGACGATAGGTTGAGATGGGCGTGCGCTTCAGGTATCCGCTGTGGCTCACCGTAACCGCGACTTGCTCGTCCGCGATGAGGTCTTCGAGCTGGATTTCCGCAGCCTCATCCTCGATCACCGTGCGCCGCTCGTCGCCGTAGAGCTTCTTGATTTCTTCGAGCTCGGTGACAATCACTTTGCGCAGCTTTTTCTCCGAGCCGAGAATCGATTCGTACTCGGCAATGCTCTCGCGGGTCACGCCCAATTCTTTGTTGATTTCGTCGATCGAAAGCCGCGTCAAGCGGTGCAATTGCAGTTCAAGAATCGCGTCGGCCTGGATTGCGGTGAACGGCTTGTCGGCATCGACCTTCGGCACGCGTCCCGTGGTGTTGATGTCGATCTTCTTGCCGCCGAAATAGGCGACCAAATTTTCGCGAGCATCGGCGCGGTTGGCGCTGCCGCGAATGATCGCGATCACGTTATCGAGGTGATCGAGCGCCTTGAGGTAGCCCTCTAAGATGTGCTCGCGGCCTTTGGCCTTCTGCAGCAAGTACGCGGTGCGGCGGCGGACCACATCGACGCGGTGATCGATGAAGTGCTGAATGGCCTGGATCAGGCCCATCTCTTTCGGCTGATTGTGCACCACTGCCAGCAGGATCATGCTGAAGTTTTCCTGCATCTGCGTGTGCTTGTAGAGCTGGTTGAGGATGATCTGGGGCTCAGCGCCGCGCTTGAGTTCGATCACAATGCGCATGCCATCGCGATCGCTTTCGTCGCGAATGTCGGAGATGTCTTCAATGGTCTTGCTGTTGACCAAGTCCGCCATGCGCTCGATCAGGTAACGCTTGTTCACCTGGTACGGAATTTCCGTAACGATGATTGCCTGGCGGTCCTTGTTGATGTTCTCGATCGCGGCCTTCGCCCGCATGGTGAACCGGCCGCGGCCGGTCTTGTAAGCGTCAAGGATGCCGGCTTTGCCATGGATAATTCCGGCGGTCGGAAAATCGGGACCTTTCACGATTTTCAGAATCTCCGGCAACGGAGCCGCGGGGTTATTCACCAGAGTAATTGCCGCATCTACTATCTCGGTCAGATTGTGCGGCGGAATCTTGGTAGCCATGCCGACCGCGATTCCATCGGAACCGTTGATCAGAAGGTTCGGAACGCGCGTGGGTAAAACATCAGGCTCGACTTCGCTGCCATCGTAGTTCTCGCGAAAATCAACCGTGTCTTTGTCGAGGTCTTCGAGCAGTGCGGTGGCGACACGGGCCAGACGGGCCTCAGTGTACCGATCAGCCGCGGGCGGATCGCCATCCACCGAACCAAAGTTCCCCTGCCCATCCACCAGCGGATAGCGCATCGCAAACGGCTGCGCCATGCGCACCAACGCGTCATATACCGCGAGGTTCCCGTGCGGATGGTATTTACCCATGGTGTCGCCGACGATGCGGGCGCACTTACGTGTGGCGCGGTTGGGTTGCAGGCCCATCTGCTGCATCGTGTAAAGAATGCGGCGATGTACGGGCTTGAGTCCGTCGCGAACATCGGGCAGCGCACGGCCAATAATGACGGAAAGCGAGTAGTCGAGATACGACCGCCGCATCTCCTCTTCAATATTGACCGGCTGGATGTTGGCCGCGCCCGGGCCGCCATCGCCCGGAGGAGGATTCAGTGGTAACTGGGGATTCTGATCATCTGCCATAGGAAAGCTCTTGGCTATCGAAGGTTAGCTGACAGCACCTTGTGCAAAATCTCCGTGAAAATGTGAGTAAGCAAGAGTGCCCGTACCGCGGTCAGGCGGGACAACCTAAACAACTGAAATCAAGCAACTTAGTCTGTGATCGAGTACAACTTGATTATACCACGTCGCTGGTCAAAGCGGACCCTCGATCCGTCCATCGCAGGTTGTCGAAATGAGTTCGTTCCGCTGGCTTAAGTTCGCCTGTCTTTGTAGAAGTTTCTTGTGCTTCATCTCTGAATTAGGGACAATGAGTGACTTCCCGTTGGAGGCGAACATCGTGGGTTTCCTCAAGCTGATAAGTACCTTGTTAGTGGTGTGCTCACTTTCTGGACTGGTGCAATCCCAAGCGCAACCGCCGGTTGGCCCAAACTCTGATCCGGTATACCAGCAATTGCGGAACGTTGGCCTTAGCAGCGAGGCTGTCACCGTCAATAACTTCGACTTCAAACGAGACGCCGCGACATTTCGGTTGACCGGCACAGTCTGCTTCGTTGCTCCCGTCCAGGGACACGTAACTGGAGCCGTGTTTGTCGGTAACGGTACCATGTCGTTGGATCCGCCTATGGCCTCTGAGCGGGCAACGTTGAAATTGCTTTCCAAGGAGGGCGAATTTGTCGAACGCTTCGAGCAACTGGTCCTCCGATTTACAGATACGACCTACGAAGAATTAAAGAAGGCTGGAACGGCGGGTGGCAGCTGCGATGCCGGACTACTGCGGGACAGCCAGAACGCCATGCGGCACGATCGTCAATTGAAATACAACCTCGACGCCCGCATTCTTCAAGATGTGCTCGCGAGCGATCCCGGTGGATTATTCGTCGCTTTTGTTCACGGCAAGAAGTACAACGGGAAAGAGATCTTCGCCATTGATCCGCACGGTGCGCCGACACTGGTCCACCCAGTTGCACCGGAGGAAGTGGAGTTTGTTACCTACGACGAAAATAAGCTGGGAACATGGGCGGCCTTTCACGAAAGCGAGGAATACAAAGACGGGACCGCTGTAGGCGATCAGCAGAACTACACCTACCAGATCACTCATCAACAGCTTGACACTACGATCGAGAAGAACGCCCATCTGAATGGCAAAGCAACGACTACCCTCGTGTCGCTGGTGGACGGGCTGCGCGCCATCCCCTTCGACTTATTTCACACTTTGCGGGTCAGCAGCGTGGTTGATGAAAAGCAACAGCCGCTCTCCTTTATCCAAGAAGACAAGAACGACGATGCCGACTTTTGGGTGGTCTTGCCGCATCCACTGGGCCTCGGGGAGAAGTACACGATCACGACTGCATACGACGGAAAAGATGCCGTCAAGAACGAGGGTGGGGGGAACTACTATCCGGTAACACGAGAGGATTGGTACCCAAATACGATCGCCGGCGGGATAGGGCAATATACCGCTTATGACATGACTTTTCGTATTCCGAAGGGTATGAAGATGGCCGCTACCGGCGTCCTCGTCAGTGACAGCAATGACGGTGGGCAGGACGTAAGTGTTTGGAAAAGTGCTGCACCGCAGACGGTTGCAGGATTTAACTTTGGCAAATTCAGAATGCAGGAGGCGAAACTTACCTCACCCGACTACTTAGTGCAAGCTTATGTCAACGAAGAACCTCCGGACAATGTTAAGGCCCTCGTGAATCGAGTGCAAGGAAGTGCCGCGGGGGAAGAAACTGTCAACCAGCGGGTGACCTACGATGCCAGTCTCGGTAACATGAGCACGTTGCCGGCGATGAAACAGGCCCTGGCGGAGGCAGAAGCATCGGTTCAGCTGTATTCCAACTATTTCGGGCCCGCCCCTTTTAAACAACTTTCGGTAACGCAACAGGCGGCTTGCAACTATGGCCAGTCTTGGCCCGGCTTAGTCTATTTGCCGATGTGCTATTTCTACGACATTACGATACGTCATCAGCTGGGCTTGGATTTCCGTGACTTTGGTTATTGGCGAGTTGTTGCTCCTCACGAAGTAGCACACCAGTGGTGGGGTCATACCGTCGGGTTTCAATCCTATCGCGATCAATGGATGAGCGAGGGCTTCGCTGACATGTCGGCGTCCCTTTACATCCAAATGGCAGAGAAGAACCCCCAGAAGTATCTGCAGTTTTGGAACGACGAGAGGACTATGTTGCTGGAACGCAACAACATGGGCTACCGCGCCATCGATGCCGGCCCACTCACGATGGGATATCGCATGAGCAATTATCGTACGGGTTTCAACGTTACGCGCGATCTCATTTATCCAAAGGGCGCATACGTCCTGCACATGCTGCGCATGATGATGTGGAACAACGAAAGCGGCGATCAGCAGTTTAAAGAAATGATGCACGATTTCGTCAAGACATATGCCGGCCATGCGGCTACGACCGAAGACTTCAAGGCCCTCGTCGAGAAACACATGACGCCCGACATGCAGCGCATTGGCGGCGGCAAAATGGATTGGTTTTTCGATGAATATGTCTATGGGACCGAGCTACCTACTTACAAGGTGGACTACAACTTCGAGAAGAATGCTCAGGGCGACGTGGTGCTGAATCTGAAGCTTACGCAATCCGATGTCAGCAGCAACTTCCGCATGTTGGTACCGATTTACCTCGAACTCGCCAACGGCCGGATTTACACTCCTGGCCGGATGTTCGCCATCGGAAACGGCACGCAGGAGGCAAAGATTCCTTTTACGGGCCTGAAAGATACGCCGCGTCGCGTTATGGTGAACTATTACTACGACGTGCTGGCTTCGAACTAGATTCGGAGCGAAACACGTTCGGAAGGATGCTCGGTATAGAACCGGCATCCATGCAACGCTCCACCCGGAGGCCACCGCATGCAACCAGCAGTTCGTGTTGCTCTCCTGCTGTGCGCTGTGTTGGTTTTCGCTCACCCATCTCTGTCGCAAAGCCCTCAAACTTCGTCTGACAAGAGTGGACCGTCCGAGCCGGTTGCAACCTTTAAGTCCGCCACTCGCATGGTGACCATTGAAGTTGTGGCCAGAGACAGCAAAGGGCACCATGTCACCGGACTGAAGGCTGACAACTTCCAGGTTTTCGAACAAACATCAAGCAGGGGCAAAGGAAAGCACGAACAGAAGATCGCGGCTTTTCGCGAGGTTCGCGTTGCTGATCTGCACAGCGAACCCGCCGACGCGGCGGATCTTCCCGCAGGCGTTTACAGCAATGCAGTTACGCCGAGGGAGGACCTCGTGCCACCCACGATTTTGTTGGTCGACGGGCTCAATACGGACTCGCACCAGCAGGCGCAGGTACATGTGCAGATGATGCGCATGCTGAAGTCTCTGCCAAAAAATATCCCCGTGGCTGTGTTTCTTTTCGGACACCGACTCCAGATGCTGCAGGACTTCACTACGAACCCCTCCTTGCTACAAGCTGCCCTGGAGAAGGCCAATAGTACGGCGGGAGCTGGAGTGGCGAGACTCGATCCGCGAGATGATCCTGATACTATCTCCGCCAGTTTGGATCAGGTAAACGCCGCGGCAGGGGACGTCTCGGTTGGCTCACAAGGACAAGGGGCAGCACAAGCCGCGGCTACGCCCGTAATTGACCCGACAATCATCGCTTCCGTGAAGCACTTTGAGCAGGAGGTGTATGCAAGCACCATGGATCTGCGAGTGCAGCAGACAATCGAGGCTCTGATCTCGCTTGGACGCCACGTGGGAGGTTATCCGGGTCGGAAGAATTTGCTGTGGATTTCAACTACTTTCCCCATCTACTTGAGTCCGCTCCTCGATGATTCCGGCAATTCTCCGACCGAAGTCTCCGCCATCCTCGGGAGCGGAACCTCCGGAATGCGCAACTATTCATCAAAGCTGAAGGTGCTCGCGCGGGTGTTGAGCGAGGCCAAAGTCGCCGTGTACCCCATCAACCCCGCGGGAATACAGGTCTCTTCGCTTTACGAGGCCGATAACCGGATTCGCGACCACTCAGCACGAGGTATGGCTGACACCCTTCGGCGCGAAACAACGATGCGCGGCAACGAACAAGACACCATGCAGATGGTTGCAGAGGGTACCGGTGGGCAGGTCTGTACCGGCACCAACGACTTGAGTGAATGCATTCGGAAAGCGGTCGACGACTCCAGCACTTTCTACGAGATTGCTTATTATCCGGATTCCCAGGACTGGAACGGCGAATACCGAACCGTGATCGTGAAGTCCAAGGAGGGCGGCCTGCGTTTGGCCTACCGCCAAGGGTATTACGCCCGGCTGGAGGGAGGCGACGCAGCCAGGGATGAGAAGACTGAACTCCGCGATGCCGCTTGCGAAGATTATCTGGATGCATCCTCAATTCTTCTGACGGCGAAGAGTATTGCTCCTGATTCCCCGGACAGATTGAAGTTCTACATGACCATGCGGGCATCGGATCTGACGATTGCGCCCTCCACTGCGGGCGGACATGATCTGGACATTGTGGTGGCTGTTTGCACCTTCGACGAGAAGGGCTGGCCGGTTCACATGATGAGCGACACCATTTACCGGACGTTCAACGACGGCGAATTCCATTCGCTGGAATCGCTCGGCGCCTTGCCACATATCCTTTCCATCCCAGGTCCAAAGCCGGTTTCCGTGCGCCTTCTCGTCAAAGATGTTCCGAGTGGCCGGTTGGGCTCCATACACATCAAGGTGGCGGGGCTTGGCCCGACAGATGAGAGCAAGAAGGATCAGAGTGCAACGGCTCAATGACGTCACGGCCGAAGGATGATTTCGTCAGGGCCGGAGGGTAGATCGAACTTCACACCGCGGTCGCGGTTTTGTTTGATGGTGGCGGGGAGATCCAGATCGGCGATCTGAATTTTGCGAGTCGACGAGCCAGTTACTACGTAGTCTGCCTTCGCGAAGATAATTGTTCCAACAATCGAGTAACTGTTCAACTCCTCCGAGTGCCCGTCGCGGTAGACGAGAATCGCCGGGGGAAGTTCCTTGGCAGCGGTCGAGAGGCCCGCAGTTGCCGGCATGTTCGGCATCGAGAAAGAAGTGACCTTTACCCACTCATTTCCGTGCAATTCCAGAAGAGCGGCAGAAGGAACAGGTTCCTGGTGAACGGGAGAGGAAGACACGACAACCGGCATTCGCGGTTTAGCATAAACTTCCGGCTCGTACGATTCGTCGTATTCAGGCGGGAAGTAGGGGTACCCACCGTAGAAAAATGCATTGCGCCCGAATCCGCGACGATGCCCTTCGCGATTGAATGGAACTCCTGACAAGCCGACGAATGATCGATTGCCGGGAGGAGCAAAACGGAAGGGCCGCTGAAGTGGCGCACCTGGCGCCGTACCAGTCATTCTCGGGATGTTTTGTGCCCATGCACTTGCGCCGAAGAACGCGGCCAACAGCGTAAATACGAAGACTCTTGGCATCGATTTAGTTTGCCCGAACTCCTGCAGGGAGCCGAAACTCTACGCCACGGTCGTCATTCTGTTTCACCGTCGCCGGCAAGTCAAGTTCGGCGAGCGCCACCTTCTTCGTACGCCCTTCCGACAAATCATAGAGCGTGGTTCCGACGATGGCGTAATTCATCACGGTGGACTGATGCCCGTCTTTGAAAACCAGTACTGTCTTGGGCTGATCGGCTACAGGCTGCTGAGCCGGAGGCTCCGCAGGTTCCTGATAGCGCGGCTTGGACTCCGTCCGCGTGCTGCGCAGCTCATCACGATAGTCGTTGATCGTCGCCTTTAGGGAAGTCAGTTCCCGCTGAATGGAATCCGCTTGGTTTTGCTCGGGCGCTACCGCCTCGTATGGGCCGGGGTCGTCCACCATTGGCTCCCCAATGTACGCGGGATACTCGGAGGGGACATAGTAGCCGCCGCCGTAATAAGGAAGCACCAAGCCCTGATTGCGGTGATGAAAGCCGCGTCCGAACTCTCCATGAGGATGCCGGAACCCAGTGTTCGGCACAACACCGAAATTGATCGAGGTCACACTTGGGGGCACGCCGAAAAATCCAGGATGTCCGCCGAATCCAAACGATGTGACACTGGGCGGGACACCGTTGATCTTCAAATGATTGCCGTGAGGAAAATTGTTTTGAGCAATAGCCGCAGAGGTCAGTAGGGCGACAAGTACCAAAACACAAAGGAACAACAGATGGCGTGAGCGCATAATTGCCCCTCCACAATTTTAGAACGCCCGGCGGCCATTTAGGTTGCGAGAAATGTAGAGATTTGTAGCTGCCGGTTCACCCACCTATCCTATACAGCCGAATCAGGTTCCAAACCGCGTTGGCGGCCAAAAGGCCGATAACGACCGCCATGGCAAGTTCCCGGGCGGCGGTTTCAAGGAGGTCCGCGACAATTCCGGCCACGAAAACGAACAGGAAGATGGCCGCCAACAATCCATAAATTGAGCCCACCTCATGCGGCGAGAGCACCCGCAAGGTCATAAAAAATAGGGCTACCACTAGCGGGGCAGAGTTCCCAAAATAGCGACTGCGGCGGTAGGCAGCCCAAACGATAAGACTCACCGGCACCAGCAGTACAACAACTGGTCCGCTGCCGGCGATCTCGCGTGCGAGTTGCAAATACGAACCCCAAATACGCAAGGCCGCCACCGTTCCATTGAACAGGGCTGCATTTGCCAAACCGTGAGCGAACAAGCCAGGGTGAAAGAAATATGCCGCAAACAGCAGGATCAACGCTAAAGCGCAGGATGTCCCCAGGATTGCAGCCGCTGCGGCACTTCTGTGGGTCGCAAGATAGAACATGAAGACCAGAAGCACCGGCACAATCAGCGCCAGCGAGAAGTACGATCCCACGGCGAGAGCGAGCGACACTCCTAGCAACAGTATGCGTCGCCAGTTCCACAACACCACTTCCCGCGGAGCATACAGCGTGTGGGACACAGCAATGGCCGTGAACACTGAACCAAAGGTCCCCCAAGCCGCCGCCATATTCGGCGGCGAGAGCCACAGCGTACTCGCCCGAAGGACCGCTGGTGAAAAACAGTAGAGTGCCAGTGCGGTGTAGCCTCCTGCGTTCCCATAAAGTCGGCGCGAAACGTACCAGAGTGACGCGCCCAGCAATGCTGCAATGAACACAAACGGAGTTCGCGTGAGCCAAAGCCAGGCGCGCGAATCAGGAGCAACGTTGAAGAGCGCGACTGGTGCGGATTCGATCAGGTACCACAAGGGCGAGTGGTCCGGATCATAAGGAGCGCTGCGTAAGCGAATGCTCGTATCGGGATTCACCAGTCCGGCAGGAGTTCCCGCAACGCCATGGCCGTGCCATTGCGACCACCCTTCCTGCACGCGGGATATGTCTTCGGGAGCAATGATGCCAATGTGCTGGTGAGCGATCAACCAGCAACACTCGGCGACAAAGATGAGCAGCAGGCATCCCGCCAAGATTTGCGGCGTGCCGAACCTTTCCCGATTGAAAAACGTACCCATAGGACGAAGCGATTGTTTTACCATGTCTCGACGCATCGCGGAGAGCGGAATGGATCCCACAAGCAACGACGTGTCTCAACCACCGGCGTTGAAGCCGCCTGATGAATCGACAATCCACCATATCTTCATAGGCCCCCAGGGACTGCGCTCCGGATGGAGATTTCTTCTCTACGTGGTCGGATTTGTTGTGCTCACCATGGCGTTCGCGCAGATCACCCGGGCTTTCGTTCCGCGAACTCACGGCCTGCCTCCGCTTTGGTTGTTTCTCGTCGGTGAAATCGAGCAACTGATAGCGGCGGTGCTACCTGCACTGGCGCTTTCTCATTTGGAGAATCGGCCGTTCGACGACTATGGCCTCCCGCATAGGACTGCATTCGGGAAGAACTTCTGGATTGGGGCGGTTTGGGGTTTTGCGGCAATCACGTTACTCCTACTTAGCATGAGAGGACTCGGGAACTTTTACTTTGGCGGCGTGGTACTTCATGGCATACGGGTTCTGAAATTCGCCGCTTTCTGGGGAGTGCTATTTCTGACGGTCGGATTGTTCGAGGAGTTTGTGACGCGCGGCTATGCGCAGTTTACGCTAGCGCAAGGCATCGGATTCTGGCCAGCGGCGGTATTCATTTCAATCCTTTTCGGTCTGGCTCATTTGAGCAATCAAGGTGAGGCATGGATTGGGGCTCTGGGTGTTGTGTGCATCAGCCTGTTCTGGTGCTTCACACTTCAACGTACTGGAAACTTGTGGTTCGCAGTTGGTATGCACTCGGCATGGGATTGGGGAGAAACCTACTTTTATTCTGTCCCTGACAGTGGATTGACCATGCCCGGACACCTAATGAGCCCGACTTTTCAAGGTTCGAAGTGGATTACCGGCGGTCCTGTCGGCCCGGAAGGCAGCGTGTTGTTGTTTGTGCTGATTGCCATTATCTGGATCCTCTTCGACCGAGTGTATCCGGCGAAAAAAGTCGTGACTTTTCCAATTGAAATCGCTCCAGAACCCGGACCATCTGTTTAATCGCGGACCAGCGGGTAGCTCTTCTCCCGCCACTCGCGGATGCCGCCGTCCATCGAGCTGACATTCGTATATCCCATCTTCTGCAGGTTGTCGGCAGCCAGGGCGGAGCGGAAACCGCCGCCACAGTAGAGAACGAGTTCGGTTTTCGGATCAGGCACTCGAGCTTCGATATCGCGCTCGATAATGCCTTTACCGAGGTGGACAGCCCCAGGAAGATGGTCCTTGGCGAACTCGCTTTCTTCGCGGACATCGACGACCATGAACTTCTCCCCACGATCAAGACGGCGCTTGATTTCGTCAACGGTCGTTTCTTTTACGCGCGATCTCGCATCGTCCACGATTTTCAGAAATCCAGGTGCGTGCTGCATGGGGAACTCCTTGCGAGAAGCAGTTTCAGGTTTGCACATTCAAGTTTCGAGTAGGTCGCGGTAAATGACGCCGCGCATCAGAAACTGGAAACTTGAAACTGCCAACTTTCTACTGCTGTCCGACAAACGTGCAGTCTTCCGGATCCTTATCTTCGCGCAGGCTCATGAACACCGGGGCGCGCAACTTCACGCCACCTTCATTGGTTTCATGAGTCCACTCCGTGAATTTTACTTCGGCAACACGCGTGGGCTTCACCCAATGCGCTTTCCTTGGCTCCGTGGGCCCCGTGAACGGGTTGCTGCTCGACTCTATTCCTTTCAGCACGGTGGACATCTCCTTGAGCCGCGCATGATTGAATCCCGTGCCCGCATTGCCGACGTGAATCAACTGCTTCTTCTCGTTGTATAGGCCGAGCATTAAAGATCCGAAATACTGGCGCGATCCTTCCGGATCGGTATAGCCGCCAATTACGCAATCCACCGTCTGCGTGATCTTGATTTTTTGCCACTCGCGGCTGCGGCGCTCCTCGTAACAACTGTTCGCCTTCTTAGCAATGATGCCCTCAAGTCCTTTTTGTTTAGCGACGCCAAACAACGCGTTTCCGCTGCCGGCAAAATGATCCGAGTAGCGCACCATCTCGGAGTCCGTCACAATTTCGCGCAGCACTCGCTTGCGTTCCTCGAGCGTGACCTTTCGCAGGTCGTAGCCGTCGAGGTAAATCAGATCGAAAACAAAGTACAAAATCGGCAGGTCGCGGCGCGGAGTGGTCTGCCGTCCCTGGCTGCGCAGCCCAGTACGCTGCTGCATCAGACTGAAAGAAGGGCGGCCCTGGTCGTCCAGCACCACGACCTCGCCGTCGAGAATGGCGCCCTTTGCTTTCATCGCCTTCGAAAGTTCGCGTAGTTCGGAGAACCTGGCGGTCAGGTCATTGTGATTGCGCGAGACCAGGCGCACGTCGCCATCTTCGAGAAAGGCGACCGCGCGATAACCGTCCCACTTAATTTCAAAAAGCCAATTCGGATCGTCGAACGGCTCCTCGCACAGGGAAGCGAGCATTGGCGTAATGGCCGTGGGCATGGCGCGCTTCACTGCACCCGCAAGATCCTTTACCGCAGAGTTAGCCGACTTCGCAGAGGATTTACGGACTCGTGACGCGGTGGAACCCCCAGCGCTTTTATCGCCATTCTCGCTTTGATGTTCCCTTGCTTCTTTTTCGTGTGCCTTCGTGTCCTTCGTGGTGGATGTTTTTGCCTTTGCTTTCTTCTTCTCCACTCGCGCCAAAGTGTCCGCCAACCAGGAAGACTTCGCCGAGCTGCCGCGCGACGCTTTCTTGTTGCTCTGCCACTCCGCCGAACCCTCGTCACCGGCGATCTGCGCCATGGTGCGCTTGGTCAGAACCGACTTATCGAGTTGCTCCGCGTCGAATCCTGGAATGACAAACTGGTCATGCTTCTTGATCAGCAGCCACTCGTTTCCTTTGCTTCCTGGGCGGCGCGATTTAATGTGAATTAAGGCAAAGTCGCCATTCAATTTTTTGCCGTGCAGGCGAAACTTGAGGTCACCTTTCTTGAGCATGGCCGACGCTTCCCCGTCGGTGCCCGCAACGTACTTGCCATCCTTTGTTTCCGGCGAGAGCGGTTCCCAGGTGCCGACGTCCCACACCATCACCGTGCCTGCGCCGTAATTGCCTTCAGGGATGATCCCCTCGAAATCGAAATATGAAACGGGGTGGTCTTCGACCTCCATGGCAAGCCGCTTGTCGGCGGGATCGAGCGACGGCCCCTTCGGCACCGCCCAGGATTTCAGCACGCCTTCCATCTCCAAGCGAAAGTCATAATGCAGACGCGTCGCATGGTGCCGCTGTACGACGAAGCGATGGCCTTTACTCTTATCGAGCTTGGGCGGGGGCTCGGGCGTTTCCGAGAAGCGTCGCTTCCGTTTGTATTCTTCTAATGCCACGGTGAAATTCTAATCTGGGGATCGGGACATCAGGTGATCTACCCAAATGAAACTGGCTGCGGCCAAGTATGATGCTGGGTGCACCTGAACCGTCACTGCTTTGAACCGCAAAGGACGCGAACACCGCAAAGCAAATGGAACCAGCGGCTGGAAGCTGTGACCGTTGAGTGGGTTGACGACTGGCGCCCGGGAACTGGCAACTGAGAACTAGCAACTGTTTACTATGCAACGAGAACATCCCAAGCAGCCGCTGGTCGGAGTGGGCGCTCTCATCGTGGAGGGCGGCAGGGTTGTGTTAATTAAGCGCGGCAAAGCTCCTCTCCTCGGCGAGTGGTCCATCCCCGGTGGAATGCTGGAACTCGGCGAGACCCTGCGGCAAGGTGCCGAGCGCGAAGCTTTAGAGGAAACGGGGCTCGTTGTCCGCGCAACCGAGTTGCTGGGGGTCTTCGACCGCGTGGTTCCAGACAGCAACGGAACGATCATTTACCACTACGTCTTGATCGACTTCCTGTGTGAGCGGGTTTCCGGAGAACTGCACGCTGGTGCCGATGCCGCCGATGCGCAGTGGTTCACTCCGGATGATGTGGCAAAGCTTCCCTTAGCCGAAGATACAGCCGGAGTGATTCGCGCAGCGCTGGCGAAAGCTGCGCTCTGAGGTGAATCGGCATCAATCATCGTCTTCTAAGTCCTGGGGAGCGGGCTCATTCAGGACGCGAGAAGCTTCCGCGAAGTCCTCGGCGTCAACCATGAGCTTGGCGCCTCCCAGCAGGTTGGAGAGAAACCAGTCGAGACGGACCATGTTGTCGTCGGCGAGAAAACAAGAGATTCCAGCGGACTCGAGCATGCCCTTGGCGAGCAGAGCTTCGGGAAGGTCGCGGAACCTGCGGAGAAGCACAAGGTTCCGTTTCTCCACTGCCTCGACCTGCGGTACCTCTTCCGGCGGGGGTGGTTCCAGTCCTCGACGATCGAGTTCGTCCTCCAGAGCGTCCCAGGCGGAATCGCTCAGTTCCCAAGACTTGGCTGCAAGTGCGAGGAGTTCCGCGTCGCTCATGGACACGTAGCGAGCAGCAAAGCTGGCCCGGTTCCCGGCAAAATCTTCAACACCCATTGGATTGAATCTTACTCTGGCCACTCGTCACGAGCCACCAGTCACTGCAAAGAAGAACGGCCCGCAAGTTTGAGCCTGCGGGCCGTCCGGTGGACTGTTTGGGATTGACCAAGAGGTGGTCACTCGTAAGGCATCCCTACGGGATGCTGTGGCCACTTCGGCGAACTCCGGGTCCCGGCACGACCTAACGCCGGGCGGATTTCACACCAAACTCACCGTTGAGTTGCGAAGGTCTTAGAGCAACCGCCCTAAGTCTCAGCCACCTCACCTGGTCTATGGGTACATCTATTACAGTCAGAACTTGTCATCAGACCACCTCCTTTCCGGTGTATTGGCAGAATAGTACACAACGTACTCAGGTTCAAGCGCCTTCACAGTCACCTTGGCTGGACATGAGCAGGGCGAGGTTTCAGGTCTCAGGTCTCAGGTTTCAGCGGGGCTAAGTTACAAGGTTTCAAGGTTTCGGGCTGAGCGCCGGTTTCACGGCCCTTGAGCGGAATCAACACCCAGGAAACCTTAAAACTTTCGAAACTTTGAAACCTGCAACCTTGAAACTCTGAGACCTGAGACCTGAAGCCTGAGACCTGGGGCCCAATTCGTTATCATAGGAATTCATGCCCGACACGTTCATTCTTGGGATTGAAAGTTCCTGCGACGAGACCGCCGCCGCCGTGGTGCGCTCGGGAGAGCAGATGATCTCGAACGTGGTCGCCTCGCAGATCGCAACCCACAAGCCGTATGGTGGCGTTGTGCCTGAGCTTGCTTCCCGTGAGCACTTGCGGGCGATTGTTCCCGTGGTCAAGCAGGCGCTGGCTGAGGCAGGCAAGACGTTTGAGAGCGTTGATGCGCTGGCTGTCACCCAAGGCCCCGGCTTGGCGGGATCGCTGCTGGTTGGGATCAGCTACGCGAAGGCATTAGCATATGCGCTCGATAAGCCTCTGATTGCCGTCAATCACCTGGAAGGCCACATTCATGCTGTGTTGCTTGAAGAGCGGCAAAAACGGAATCGCGAATTGCAGTTTCCGGTCTTGGCGCTGGTCGTTTCGGGGGGACACACGCACCTATATCTCGCGGAGCAGCAGGGCGAGAGCTGGTCGTACGAGAACATCGGCCACACTCGCGACGACGCTGCCGGTGAAGCCTTCGACAAAGTAGCGAAGCTGCTTGGCTTGGGATATCCCGGTGGCCCGGTGATCGATCGGTTGTCGAAGCACGGCGACCCGCACGCGGTGAGGTTTCCGCCATCGCAGATCAAGCATCCGGACAGGAGAACCCTCTCTCAGCCTTCGAAAAACTCGAAGGCGGCGACACCAGATGTCAGCAGTGGGCGGGCGGGGGCGCCCACCGCTCCACCTTCCCATCCCCGCTTCGATTTCTCCTACAGCGGCATGAAGACTGCTGTCCTGCGTTACGTTGAGACACACAACATGGCAGTCTCAATCGATGCGCGGCGCCATGCATTAAGTCTCGTTCCCAAGCCGAAGCTGGAAGATTACCTCGCGAACTGTGACAAGCAGACGTTAGACCTGGTTGCGTCCTTTCAACGTGCAATCGTAGGCGACCTAATCACGAAGACGTTGGCCGCGGCTCGAGAATATGAGGTAGCAACTCTATTCGTGACCGGCGGTGTTGCCGCTAACGGCGAGTTGCGCGAAACCTTTGAACGAGAAGCCGCGGAACAAGGCCTGCCGGTGTTCTTCCCTTCGCGTCCGCTCTCCACCGACAATGCCGCAATGATTGCCGCGGCAGCCTATCCGAAATTCCTTGCCCAGCAGTTCGCACCGATGGATTTTTCCGCGGAAGTGGGGATGCCGCTGAGATAAGAGCACCCGCATGCCGCGGTTTGACCCATTCGCGCCTGCCACATAAGATCAAAAGCAGCACTCAGCATTCAGCACTCAGCAGTTTCGCGGGAACACGCCCGGCCTACTGAATGCTGACGGCTGAGTGCTGATTGCTTTCATGCCTCACGATCTTCCAAAAGCGTATGAACCGGCCGCGATTGAAGCGCGCTGGGCCGAGTACTGGGTCAAAGAAAAGCTGTTCGCTGTCGCCACGCCACGTGAGGGCGACACGCGTCCGGTGTTCAGCATTCTGCTGCCCCCGCCAAACGTGACCGGCCGCCTGCACATGGGGCACATGCTCAACCAGACGCAGATGGACATCATCACCCGCTGGCATCGCATGCGCGGGTTCATAGCCCTGTGGCTCCCCGGAACTGACCACGCCGGTATCGCCACCCAGATGATGGTGGAGAAGCAACTCGCCACCGAAGGTAAGAACCGGCGCGATCTCGGGCGCGAAAAGTTCATTGAGCGCGTCTGGGAATGGAAAAAGCAGTACGGCAGCGCCATCACCGACCAGATGCGCCGGCTGGGTGCTTCCGTCGATTGGAGCCGCGAGTACTTCACCATGGACGAGAACCTGTCGCGCGCGGTGCGCGAAGTGTTCGTCCGCCTGTATGAGCAGGGGCTGATCTATCGCGGTAAGTACATCGTCAACTGGTGCCCGCGATGCGAGACCGCGATCTCCGATCTCGAGGTCAAGCACGAGGAAGTTCCGGGCAAGCTGTGGGAGATTCGCTACCCGGTAATCGGGACGAATGAGTTCATCACGGTTGCGACCACGCGCCCGGAAACGATGCTTGGCGACACGGCGGTCGCGGTGAATGAGCGCGATGAGCGCTACAAGCACCTGCACGGCAAGAAAGTCATGCTGCCGCTGATGAATCGCGAGATCCCGATCATCACCGACGAATTGGCGCAGCCGGAATTCGGCACCGGCGCGGTGAAGGTCACTCCGGCGCACGATCCAAATGACTTTGAAGCGGGACTGCGTGCGAATTTGCCCGTCATTGAAGTAATGGACGAGCACGCGGTTATGAATGAGAATGCCGGACGTTTCGCCGGAATGGATCGGTACACCGCGCGCAAAGAGGTGCTAGAAAATCTCCGCGAGCAGGGCTTCCTTGTTGGCGAGAAGGACTACACGGTCGCGCTGGGCAAATGCGATCGCTGCGGCACGGTGGTCGAACCGCGCCTATCGATGCAGTGGTTCATCAAAATCCAGCCGTTGGCGGACCGCGCAATCGAAGTGGTCGAGAAGGATTACATCCGCATTACGCCGCCGAACTATCGCACTATTTATCTGACCTGGATGAAAAACATCCACGACTGGTGCATTTCGCGGCAGTTGTGGTGGGGACACCGTATTCCGGCCTGGCATTGCTCGTGTGGCGAGATCATAGTCTCGCGTGAAACGCCGAAGTCGTGTTCCAAGTGCGGCAGTTCGGAATTGAAGCAGGATTCTGATGTGCTCGACACCTGGTTTTCGTCCGGTTTGCTGCCGTTCACTGCGCTGGGCTGGCCTGAGGCAACGCGTGATCTGGAGGTTTTCTATCCGACGTCGCTGCTGATCACGGGCTTCGACATCCTGTTCTTCTGGGTGGCCCGCATGATCATGCTGGGCTGCTGGTTCATGGCGCTGCCGGAGAAGCCCACGACAGGTCATGTGGGGACGGGCGCCACCGCCCGTCCGGCCGAGCGAAGCTCGGCGGTTTCTTTGAGCGATGCAGATCTCCGCAACTCCGTTCCCTATCGCGAGGTCTACATTCACGCCCTCGTCCGCGATGCCGAGCGGCAGAAGATGTCGAAGACCAAGGGCAACGTGCTCGATCCCATTCAGGTGATCGAGAAGTACGGCACCGATGCGACGCGGTTCACTCTCGCAGCTATGTCCTCTCCGGGAACGGACATTGCATTCAACGAAAGCCGTACCGAGGGATATCGTGCCTTTGCCAACAAAATCTGGAACGCCGCCCGCTTCATGTTCATGAACGTGGATCGCGTTGGCTTGTGTGGGTCGGACATTCTTGTCCGACAACCCGAGCGGACAGCCGAGGGCGGCTGTCCCTACGTGGGTATTGCAGGATTCGAGGTCACTACTCTCGAGGACCGCTGGATTCTGTCGCGGTTCAATAGCGTGGCTCGTGCAGTCAACGAAGCCCTGCCGGCCTATCGATTTGACGAGGCGGCGAACGCAATTTACGACTTTTTTTGGGGCGAGTTCTGCGACTGGTACATCGAACTGATCAAGCCCAGATTGGTCGAAAGCTCTGCCGATGCCAAAACCACATGTGCGAATCTCGTCGCGTTGTTCGAGGCGTCACTGCGGTTATTGCATCCCGTCATGCCGTTCATCACCGACGAGATTTGGCACGCGATTTATGACGGCAAGCCTCCGCAGAAGTCGTTGGCGCTGGCGGCGTATCCGCAAGCGGACGAAAGACAAATCGACAAAGCTGCTGAGACACAAATGGCGATCCTGCAAGACTTCATCGTGAGCGTCAGAAATCTGCGTGCCGAACTGAAAGTTGAGACGAAGGCCAAGATCCCGGTTGAAGTGTTTGCGCCCGACGGCGACATCCGCAGCCTCATCGAGCAGAATCGCGGTGCACTGGAGCGCCTGGCGAACGTTGAAGGCCTGCAATTTGCCAACGCTTCTCTGGCGAAACTACCCAACGTGCGCCACACAGCTCGCTTCGACGCCCGCCTGATTTACGAGCAGAAGATCGACGTTGCCGCCGAACGGGAAAAGACCAAGAAAGAATTAGAGAAGGCCGAGAAGGAACTCGCCAATGGCGAGCGCCAACTGGGTAATGAGCAGTTTGTCGCCAAGGCCCCAGGCCCCGTCGTGGACAAACTCCGCGCAAGAGTGGAAGAATTACGGATTCTGATCGCGAAGTTAAGAAAGAAGCTGGACGAATTAGGATGAACACGTAGCGACAGCCGCCCTCGGCTGTCGGGTCGATCAACGCTCGACAGAGCTGTAACAGATCGCAAGAACTCGGGCCTTTGGCCCGCGGACAGCCGAGGGCGGCTGTCCCTACACAACATGGACTGGAACAGTCGTCGCACTACCGCAATTCTTGAGAACGCGCTGCTCGAAGACCGGGCCACGCGCGATGCGACCAGCTACGCCTGCATCGATCCCGCGCAGCGCGCGACTGGAACAGTACTGGCCAAGCAGGAATGCATTCTCGCCGGCGTCGGCGCTATCCCCAGAATTCTCGAAGTGTATGCCGCCCTCGATGGCGCGGTCGTTTCGCATTACGAAGTTACAAGCCATCCGGAGATATTTGACGGAGTAAGACTGCACACCGGGCAGCCAATCGCAGTTATTCGTCACAACGCGCGGGTCATCCTGTCTTGCGAGCGTGTGATCCTGAACTTACTGCAGCGGCTAAGCGGGATTGCGACGCTTACTCGCAAGTTTGTCGACGCTGTTTCCGGAACCAGGGCTCGGATCCTGGACACGCGTAAGACAGTAGCCGGCCTGCGCATCCTGGACAAGTACGGTGTTCGCTGTGGTGGCGGACAGAATCACCGCCTCGACCTTTCCGACGGCGTGCTGATCAAGAACAATCACATTGCCCTGGCAGGTGGTCTGAAAAACGTCCTCGAGCGTGCCCATCGTAATCGCCGCGGCACTCAGCCCATCGAGGTCGAGGTCCGTAATCTGAGCGAACTGGAACAAGCGCTCGAATTCGGAGCTGAGGCTGTTCTTCTCGATAACATGAGTCCGCAAGACGTTCGCCAGGCGGTGGAACGTTGCATGAAGGCGGACCGCCGTGTTCCCCTTGAAGCCTCCGGAGGCATTAATCTCGAGAATGTCCGGGCTTACGCGGAGACCGGCGTGGACTTCATCTCTGTAGGCGCACTTACTCACTCAGCGCCAGCAGTTGATATGAGCCTTCGTATTGTCCCTGCCTGACCTGTCCTAATTCCTGCGAATACATCGGCCCAGAAATTACAACTCGTGCCATTCCCAAGAAAATCGATTCAGTGTACGATCTCCCAAATCGTCCAAAGGGGATGTTTTCTTCGCTATGACAAAGGGGAGTCTGTCGTCATTCAGCAGTAGTGCCATCATCTTACTTCTAACTGGTTTCTTTTCAGCTTGCGGCGGCGGGGGATACGGTGGCGGGGGCGGCAATGGCAATGGCGGCGGGGGCGGTAATGCTCCGGCGGCTCCGACTGGAGTGACCGCGACCGCTGGGAACGCCAGCGTTGCGCTCGCATGGACCGCGAGCAGTGGGGCGACTTCTTACAAAGTCAGCCGCTCCACAACCAGCGGCGGACCGTACACACAAATTGGGACGCCGAGTGTCGCTTCGTACGCAGACTTTGGCCTCACGAATGGTACAACCTACTATTACGTCGTCGCCGCGGTGAACTCCTATGGGAGCAGCAGCAATTCCAGCGAAGTAAGCTCTAAACCGGCACTACAAACAGCTGACATCACGATCACGGTCGACCCTAACCAGACGAAGTCGATTTCGCCATGGATCTACGGCATCAACTCTTATTCGGGCGTTCCAAACCCTCCCAACGTCACCTTCGACCGCGCTGGCGGAAACCGGTGGACAGCATACAACTGGGAGAATAACTACTCCAACGCCGGAAGTGATTTTGGGCCATACAGCAACGACAACTTCTTGAGCAGCAGTACGATTCCTGCCGAAGCCGTGCGGGCCTTTATCGCAGGCGATCACACGGCTGGCTTGGCTAGCCTGATGACGGTGCAGTTGCAAGGCTTGGTCTCGGCAGATGGTAATGGCAATGTTAGCGTCACTAGTCCTCCTGACATGAGCCGCTTCAAAACCGTGGTGGACCAGAAGAGTACGGTCACGGGCGTGCCCTTTACAACCACACCCGACACCACCGACGGGTACGTTTTCATGGACGAATTCCTGTGGGCGCTGGACCAGAAATTTTCCGGGCAAAACATCTTTGGAGCGAGCCCTTCCTTGCCTACCTTCGTGAGCCTGGACAACGAGCCGGAGTTGTGGAACTTTACTCATTTGGAAGTGCAAGGGCCTAACCGCATCACTTCCAGTGCGTACATCACCAAAACCATCAACCTGGCGGAAGCTCTCAAAGACCAGTTCCCCAACGTCATCATTTTCGGACCTGTAAATTACGGCTTCCAGGGAATCTACAGTTGGCAGGGAGAGCTCAGTCCAACCCCTGGCGGAGCTAACTGGTTTCCCGACAAATATCTCGCAGCAATGCAAACCGCGTCGAATGCCTACGGCAAACCGGTGGTCGACGTCTACGATTTCCACTGGTACCCAGAGGTCTACGACTCTGGGAATACCCGAATCACGTCCATGACCGGTACCAGCTTGTCGGCGGCTGACGTCCAACTGATTGTGCAGGCTCCGCGAGACTTGTGGGACCCGACGTTTCACGATCCTAATAACAGCAATCCCTGGGTTTACAACACGCTTGGCCAAACGCCCATTCAAATTATTCCGCGGCTTCAGGCAAAAATTAATGCTGAATTTCCAGCAATGAAGGGCCTTGCGATGACCGAATACGAGGGCGGTGGATGGAATCACATTGCGGGCACAATCGCGGAAGCCGATATGCTCGGCATATTCGGACAACAGGGGCTATTTGCCGCGGCATTTTGGCCTCCGAGCGGAACATATAATTACGCTTTAGCGGGTTTCCGAGCGTTCCGTGGGTTCGACGGAGCAAGTGCGAACTTCGGTGACACCTCAGTGCAAGCGAGTTCCAGCGATATTTCGAAAGTCGCGCTTTATGCAAGCGAGGACAGCGGCACCCCTGGGCGAGTGGTGTTTGTAGCGATCAACCGCTCGACCTCTTCGCAAGTAACCGACATCAATGGGATAACGCTCTCCGGCACAGCCTCGATTTACCAGATGACCGCGAACTCTGCTCAAGGACAGACTCCGGTTCATCCGGTGCTTCTCGGAACTTTGCCCGTGAGCGGAACGTCATTCCAGGTCACGTTGCCGGCGTTGAGCGTGACAACAATCGATATTCAATAGCGTCGAAGTGCATGACTCTTGGCGAAAATTCTGGTTTCGGAGGTTTGCTACAGTCAACGTTACATTGCCGAAAGCGCCGCGGAGGTCACGGTGACTCCGCAAGGAGTGTCTGCCTTGGGCCGTCGCGCGGCCACCTTCACGCAAGACCGGCCAGTCCGAATCTCCTAGCTCTTCCTCCGACGCAGCTTACCAAGAATGGCCAGCGCGCCGGTACCCAGCAGCACAATGCTAGCCGGTTCTGGCGTAGCGGTAAGAGTGTAGGTAGCTCCGCTCAATTGCCAGACCACGCCGCCTCCTTGCAGCGACACGCCAGTAAAGCTCAGCGCCAGAAGGCCCGGTCCGTTGATGTTGAACTGGGCCAGGTAGTTCGGGGACGGTGGATTGCAGCCACCAAATGGGCCGAACGATCCTTGACACGAAAGAAAGCTGCCGCTAAATAGAACCGGTAGCGTCGTGGCGAATGTCGTCCCGGAAGTTGGCAAAGTGAAAGTCGGGCCTGTGATATTTACTGAGCCAAACAGAAACAGCGCTGCGCCGTTGACGTTCGCGGTCTCCAGATTGAAACCAAGCACAAGAAACGGATCGCCACTGCCACCGCCCCCGATTAGGCTCATCCCGATTGGTGGAAAGGAATCGACTCCCCCGATCGTGACTCCCTGACCATTGGAGAAAGTGAATACATCGTCAGAACTACCGAGCGTTATGTTCGTCAACGTGACGCTGCCCTGCGTCAGGTTGTAAGTCGGAATGCTATCGGCGTGAGCCGCAATAGCACAAAATGCGAGTACCACAGCAAAACAAAATCGTCGCATAACCAGCTGGCTCCTAACTCAGATCGCCGCATTCTACTTACATACTTTGCGTACATGCAAGAGTGCAGGGTTTTGCACATTGAGTCGGGTTTGTACTTTCACCTCCTTTGCCCGATAATGCCGCCATCAAAGCTCGGGGATCAATTCGCAAGAGGCCCCATAAACCACAATCGCTCGAAACCGACGTGCGTTTGGGGCGCATTGTGCGGGTGCTGACGTCGTATCCGACACTCGTCATCAGCGGCACCAAACTCGCCCAGGAAATTGGGGCCACTCGCTCCGAAGTCTGGCGTCTGGTGCAGCAGTTGCGAAAGCTGGGGGTGGAGATCGCAGGACGCCCGGCGAGTGGATATCAATTGACTGCGGTTCCCGACCTGCTTCTTCCCGAGCTTGTCGATGCCATGTTGCGAGGGACGATTTTTGCCGGGCACGTGCATCACTTTTACCGCGCTGGATCGACGAATACGCTAGCCATGGAAGCCGCGAGTGCCGGCGCCCCCGAAGGCAGCGTGTTCCTTGCGGAGCAGCAAACGGGGGGACGCGGACGAGGCAGCAACAAATGGCATTCGGCAGAGTCGACGGGGATCTACTGCTCTGTAATTCTTCGTCCCGCGCTACCGCCTGCGGACGTTCTGGTCCTCTCACTTGCCGCCGGCCTTGCGGTTCATTCAGCGGTCGCCGCGATGGGCGCGGGCCTTCCCCCGGACCTGAAGTGGCCCAACGACCTGCTGATCGGGGACAAGAAGTTCTGTGGAATCCTTACGGAAATGAGCGCAGAGGCCACGCGTGTACGCCATATCGTGGTGGGGATCGGAATCAATGTGAACCAGACACGCTTTCCAGAAGAATTGCAGCCGATTGCCACCTCCCTGCAGTTCACCACTGGCAGCGAGTGGTCGCGCATCGAGTTGTGTGCGGCTTTGTTAAAATCACTCGACCGCGAGTACCGCGCGCTGCTGAGCAGTTCAGGCGCTCACGCGGACATCCTGCGACGTTTTGAGCAGAATTCGCCTATGGCGCGTGGCTGCCAGGTCCATGTCGAAGAGAACGGCGGATTCAGCGGCGTCACCGAAGGCCTGGACCCGCGCGGGTTTCTGAAGGTGCGCACTAAAGAAGGATTACGGATTGTATACAGCGGAACGGTGAGGATAGTTGCTAGTAGCTAGTTGTTAGTTGCTAGTAGGAACGAATCCACGCTAACGATTGGACACGTGAGTTCAACAGGCGTCACTAGCAACTGATTACTAGCAACTAGCTACTATGCTCTTGGTCCTCGATGTCGGCAATACCAACACAGTCCTGGGAGTTTTCGCGAAATCTTCCGGCACTCGTTACGACCAGTTGATCGCCAACTGGCGGGTCACGACCCTTCGCGCCCAGACCGTAGACGAATATGGCGTGCTCTTCCGCAACCTCTTTTCGATGCAGGGGCTCGAACCGAAAGAGATTCATGGGATCATAGTCTCGTCCGTGGTTCCGCCGCTGGATTCCACGTTGCGCCGCGTCTGCGAGCGCTACTTCCATCAAAAGCCGCTGTTCGTCGAGCCGGGAATCAAAACCGGCATGCCGGTGCTCTATGAGAATCCCGCGGAGGTTGGCGCTGATCGCATTGTGAATGGCGTAGCGGCATTCGAGAAATATGGCGGCCCGTGCATCGTGGTCGATTTCGGCACCGCAACGACATTTGATTGCGTAACGGCGAAAGGCGAGTATCAGGGCGGAGTGATTTGTCCCGGAATCGGGATTTCCGCAGATGCACTCTTCAGCCGCACAGCTCGCCTGCAACGTGTCGACATTCGCAAGCCAGCTCGCATTATTGGGACAACAACCGTGGGCAGTTTGCAATCGGGACTCTATTACGGATATCTAGGACTGGTAGATGGCGTTCTAGAACGCCTGCTCTCCGAAATGGGCAAGGATGTAAGAGTGATCGCCACGGGCGGCCTAGCCTCGCTGCTGGGATCGGGATCAAAGTACATCCAGCAAGTGGATGAGTTTCTGACGCTCGAAGGCCTGCGCATCTTGTGGGAACGGAATGCTGTACCCGAAGCGGAGAAGTCCTCCAAACGTGGTGCAGGCAAATCGCGCTGAATGTGATCTCGCGTTTTCAAGAGCCAAGAGCTAAGAGCAAAGGCGCACGACGCCCAACGTGCGACGCACGACGACACTTCCGTGGACAACTACTTCAATTATTTCACCGAAATCGAAGAGCACTTCCAGCGTCGCCGCGGAAGCATCCTGCTGCTTTCGACGCTCGACTGGGCGCTGATCGAAACTTGGAAGGATGCAGGCATTCCGCTTGAGGCAGTGCTTAGAGGCATCGATTCGTCATTCGATCGCTACGATCAGCGTCCCTCGAAAAGCAAGAAGGTGAACAGCCTTGCGTATTGTGCGCAGGAGGTTCTTGCCGCGGCCGAAGACATGAAAGAAGCCGCAGTTGGCCTGGCAGCAGAGCCTGAGCCGGACACGGGTTTTGAAGGCGCGAAGATTGCTGATTTCCTAGGTCGCTGCGCCTCCGAACTGGCGGTTGTGAAACTTCCTTCCAAGCCAGGCATTTCACCCGAGGCCGTAGCGCACGACGTTGGCGCCAGCCTGCAGAGCATCGCGTCCGAGGTGAAGACGAAAGCTGCGCCTTCGCGCCTGGAAGATCTCGAACGCAGGTTGTCAGTCCTGGAGGAGAAGCTATTTGCCGTTTTGCTCGCCGCAGTGCCGGACGATGAAGTCGTGGCGGTGCGCGCGCAAGCCGACCGCGAACTCGCGCCCTATCGCGGAAAGATGTCTGTTGCGCAAATCGAGCAACTGCAGAAACAGTATCTGCACAAAGAGCTGCTGGAGAAATACAAGCTGCCGAGGTTGAGTTTGTTCTACATGTGAGGAGTCGTACGTCCTCGGTCGTACGCAACGCGGCTCAGACTCATCGCTCGCGGTCGCCTCTTCCTTCTAAACTAGAATTCACTAGTGCAGCTCAAGATCGAGAAATTGGTTTATGGCGGAGACGGACTGGCGCGTCTTGCCGCGGACGAACACGGCCCGGGCAAGAGCGTCTTTGTACCGTTTGTCCTCGAAGGCGAAATCGTAGAAGCTCAACTCACCGAACAGAAGCCGGGATTCTCACGCGCGCGCTTAGAGCGGGTCATTGAGCCTGCTGGCAACCGAGTTCAACCCCGGTGCCCGTACTTTCAGCGCTGTGGCGGATGCCATTACCAGCACACCAGCTATGCCGATCAACTGACGATTAAATCCAACATACTTCGGGAGACGCTGCGGCGCACAGCTAAGATCGAGCTCCCGTGCGAAATCCAGCTTCATCCATCAGCGGAATGGAAGTATCGCAACCGCACGCGCCTGAAGATCCAAACCGCACCTGAGTTTGCGGTCGGCTATTACAAATTCAGATCGCACGATCTGCTGCCGATCGAGCAGTGTCCTATCAGTTCTCCGCTCATCAATCAGGCAATCGCGCAGCTTTGGGCTGCAGGGCGGGGAGCTAAAGTCCCCGCATGTCTGCGTGAGATTGAACTCTTCACAAATGCGTCGGATTCCGAATTGCTCGTTGAACTGTTCTGCGACCCCAGGACGCCGCGGCGCGAAGCACGAGAGATAGCAGAACGATTCATGCCGATTCTGTCCACCGCCAAGGGAGTTGCTGTCTTTGAACGCCAATCCGAGAATCAGGTTTCTGAGCCTCCGGTACTCGCGCACTTTGGCGACGCGGAACTCTGCTATGAAATCAAAGCTCATAATTACCGGGTCAGCGCTGGGGCATTCTTCCAGGTCAACCGTTTTCTGATTGATGAACTGGTTGATCTTGCCACCAGCGGTGCATCGGGCAAGTTGGCGCTCGATCTCTATGCAGGCGTAGGACTTTTCTCCGCTGTGCTGGCCCGAAGTTTTGCACAGGTGATTGCTGTCGAGGCGTCACAGACTTCGCTGGCCGACCTGCGCCACAATTGCAGCCAGGAGGTAAAGGCAGTCCGGGCAACTACGGAGAAGTACCTGGCGCAGTCTTCAGGACTTCATCCCGATCTTGTGGTTGCCGATCCCCCACGCGGCGGGTTGGGGGAAAACGTCGTTCGCAGCCTGGCACGGCTCGATGTTCCGCGAATCACCTACGTTTCGTGCGACCCATCGACCCTGGCCAGGGACCTGCGCACCTTTGTGGGACTGGGATATCAGATGGTAGAGGCCCATTTGATCGATCTGTTCCCCCAGACATTCCACATCGAAAGCGTTTTTCACCTGACCCGCTAGTTCGTCGTGCTGCCGGTAAACCTTGGCTTCATCGCAAACCGCGCCTGCGCCACCACTGCGCGAACGCACGGAGTTGCGCAGCATTCCCGCCCCAAGGCCGCGTATGCTGCCGGAGGAAACTCCTGCACGCCAGCCATTGTTCTGGGCCGCGCTGGCCTTCGCCGGAGGACTTTGGATCGGAAAGGTGCTTTGGCGACCGCCGCTGTTGTGGGTGCTGGCGGTCGCCGTCCTTGCCGCCGCCGCTCTCTATCTCGTGAATCGCAGACCGGTGTTGGCGCGGACCTTGGCATTGAGTTGCTGTGTGCTCGCTGGAGCTTTCGCCCTCCAAGTCCAGAGATCAAATCCGGCTGTCGTCTGGCTCGGTGACGGGCACGAAGTACTCGTGACAGCACACGTCATCGAAGAAGGAAATCTGGAAGAGGAGTCGCCGGGATCATGGCGCCAACGGATTAAGGTCGAAACCGAGCGGATCTCCTCGCCTGCACGAACCGAGAATGTCCGCGCAGGAATCGGGCTCAGTATCTATTCCAAATCGAGTGCGCGGTATGACCTGGGCACAGACACCGAAATCGCTGAACAGGCGCCTCGCAAGTTCGCCGCTGAAGTCCCGCATACCAAGTTGTTCCGGTACGGCGAACGCCTGCGCTTCACAGCAAAGCTGAACCCTCCCCGCAATTTTCGCAATCCTGGAGCGTTCGATTATGCTGGCTATCTTCGCGAGCAAGGGATCGTGGCGACCGCGTCGGTGAAGCTCGCCAATGTTGAAGTACTCCCCGGAAGAGCCGGGAACTCGTTCGACCGCGCTGTTGCGCAGGCGCACCGCAGCATCCTTATCCATGTTCACAAATTGTGGCAACCACAAGACGCCGCGCTGATCGACGCTCTCCTAATCGGAGAAAAAGCGTTTATCGAGCGGCCAGTCCGAATCGATTTTCAACGTTCCGGCACCTATCACCTGCTGGTGGTTTCCGGCATGTCGGTCGCGATTCTCGCAGGATTTGTCTTGTGGACACTTCGCCGAATCGGATTAGGCGATGTCTCTGCGAGCGTGTGCTCAGTTTTTACAATCTTTGCTTATGCAGCCCTGACTAAACAAGGCGCTCCGGTCTGGCGCGCGGCACTCATGTTCGCCGTGTATCTCGTCACGCGGCTGCTTTATCGCAAAGGAGCGGTGATGAATGCGCTCGGAGCCGCTGCTCTGATCCTGCTCGTGGCGAACCCGTCAGCATTGTTCGGAGCCAGTTTTCAGATGAGCTGTCTGTGCGTCGTGCTGCTGGCCGGGATCGCAGTGCCGATTCTCGCCCGCTCAACGGGCCCTTACTCACGGGGTCTGCGCAGCCTCGATGCGCTGGCTTACGACCGGTCTTTGCCACCAAGGATCGCGCAGTTTCGTATCGACGTGCGAATGATTCTGCGCCGCATTCAGGCCCTCGTTCCCACGAAAGCCGCTTCCGCCATTCTCACAATGGGGCTGCGCTACAGCCTCGGGGCGTTCAACCTCATCTTGCTCTCGGCGGTGATGCAATTCGGGATGGCGCTTCCAATGGCCGCGTACTTCCATCGCGCGACCTCGGTGGGAATTCCGGCGAACCTGCTCTCTGTGCCTCTCCTGGAAGTCTTCATGCCGGCAGCGACGGTGGCCGTCGGCCTCAGCTACCTGTGGAATTTAGCAGCGCAAGCGCCCGCTGCCGGCGCGCGAGTTGCTCTCCATGGAATCGCCGGGGCAGTGTTCTGGGTGAGCAAATGGCAGATCGCCGATGTACGCCTGCCCACGCCCAGTGTCTTCGTCATGCTGTTTGCGGCGTGCGCGATTTTCGCCTGCATGCTTGTGATCCGACGGCGCGTGGTGCTGGCCATCAGCGGCTGCGCGCTCCTGATCGCCAGCACGGTGGCCATCTGGACGATTCATCCGCCGCAACAGATTCGGCCCGGCGTGCTCGAACTGACTGCGATTGATGTCGGAGAAGGTGACTCGCTGCTCGTGGTGACGCCGGACGGACATAAGCTCTTGCTCGACGGCGGCGGCCTTCCATCGTGGCTGCATTCTCAAATGGACATTGGCGAGGACGTGGTCTCGCCGTACTTGTGGGAGCGGGGTATTTCGCGGCTGGATGCAATCGTTCTGACGCATGCCCACGCCGACCACATGGCGGGACTGCTTTCGATCATTCGAAATTTCCGTCCGCGGGAGTTGTGGCTGCCGTCAAATGTGCCCCTCGAAGAGATCAAGCGCTTGCTGCAAGTCGCCAATGCATACGGAGTACAAACCAGCTTTCACAATGCCAGAGAGGTGTTTTCCTATGGCGAAGCCTTGATTCGCGTGCTCGCGCCGGATCCGGCATTTCCGGTACGCTCTGGGCGTCGCAACGACGAGTCTCTGATTCTGAAGATCAGTTACCGAAAGACATCGGTACTGTTGGAGGCGGATCTGGAAAAAGGGACCGAGAAGCTAATCTCGCGAGAACAGCCACAGGCTGACGTGCTGAAAGTCGCGCATCATGGAAGCGCGAGCGCGACCAGCGACGACTTCCTCGACGCCGCAAAGCCTCGGTATGCGGTCATTTCAGTGGGGAGTCGAAATGTCTACCGGCATCCTCGTATGGAGGTGCTGCAACGGCTACAAAGCCACAACGTGCGAACCTATCGCACCGATCTGAACGGCGCCACCAGCTTCTATCTAGATGGCGAGAACGTCAGCGTTCAGGTTCCTCGCCACCGGTAGCTTCCATGGCCGACTGCTCGAACTCGTCCTCTTCGGCGGCTTCTTGCTCGGGCGTGCGGCGGTATTCCTCGATTATCTGGCGGGCCTCCTCGGCGTCTTCTTCGCGAACCAGAAGGCCCATTCCGCCAACCGGCAGAACGTCAGGTGAGTTCTCGTTGTCGCCGAATTGCGAGTCGATCCCAGCAGAATCGAGCAAGCCTTTGACTACCATGGCTTCTGACTCCTGCTCGGTATCGAACACTCGCACCAGCTTCTCGTTGGGCAAAGGCGTTGCGGCTTCTGACATGGCTGCTCCTCGCTTCTAAGACGTTTGATTGTAGCGCCAAGGCTGCTTTCCTACACGACAAACCGCTCGGTCGGACAAAGGCGCAACGTCGGCAAGGGGCTGCTCATCTAACTCAAGAGTGAGTGACCCCGGCCAAGCCAACGAATTGCAACTGGAAGCCCAGAAGATACGCCGGTTGCAGATTATGATCAGCATGGTGATGTCGGTGATCAGCCAAGACCCCAACCTGACCATTGAAGAAGCGTCTGAACTGGTTGCGGGCGCGAAACGCGCCGCCTTGGCGATGTTCCCGGACAAGGAACTTGCCTACGACATCCTCTACAAGCCGCGCCTGCAGCGGCTTATGAACGAGCGGTTTAGGATCCAATAGCGTTTTTGACCTTCCTGCCCTTGCCGGACTAGACTCTGTTTCCGGCGGTGATCCCATGAAAAGCCTGTTCCTTGCCAGTGCCTTGGCGTTCGCTCTGTGTGTCTCTTCCTTATCAATCGCGGATGATGAAGGCGAAGGCCACCATCATCATGAGGAGATGACTGAGGTCCAAGTCGGCACGGTGCACTTCCCCACCTCGTGCTCGCCTGCGGTGCAGAAGTCCATCGAGCGCGGCGTCGCCATGTTGCATTCCTTCTGGTACGAGGAGGCCGAGAAGCAGTTCGTGCAAGTCGAGAAAGACGACTCCAACTGCGCGATTGCACGCTGGGGAGTGGCCATGAGCCATTGGCATCAGTTGTGGAACCGCCCCGATCAGACCGCCATGGCGCAGGGAGACTCGGAACTGAAGAAAGCCAGGTCCCCGCATTCGACTTCCCGCGAACGCGACTACATCAGCGCCTTGGACGTTTTCTATTCGCATGCCGATCGCCCGTTCCCAAAGCGCGCGCTGGCTTACTCGAATGCCATGGAGAAGGTTTCAAAACGCAATCCGGACGATCACGAAGCGGCAGCCTTCTATGCATTAAGCTTACTGGCCGCCGAACCGGATCATGACAAAACGAATGCTTTTCGGCTGAAGGCAGCCGCAGTGCTCGAGAAATTATTTGCTGAGGAACCGGATCATCCTGGAGTCGCGCATTACCTGATCCACACCTACGACAAGCCTGACATGGCAGAAAAGGGATTGCCTGCGGCGCGAAAATACGCTCGCCTCGCTCCTGCTGCGCCTCACGCGCTCCACATGCCCGCGCACATTTTCGCCAGGCTGGGCCTCTGGCAAGACGATATTAATTCCAATGTCGCTTCCATTGCGGCGACGCAAAAAGAGGCTGCCATGCACATGGGCGGCGAGGGCCACCAGTTTCATGCGATGGACTTCCTCGTCTATGCGTATTTGCAGACTGGCCGCGAACAGGATGCGCAGAAGATCATTGACGAAGTTCGCGCCATGCCGCCAATGAAAGATATGTACGACATGGGGTTTGATCCACGGTTCTTCGCCTTATCCGCATACCCGGCGTCCTACGTCCTGGAGTTGCGTGATTGGAGTGCTGCCGCTCAGCTCACTCCGGTGGAAGGCGCTGGTGATAGTGTGCAGTCCATTACCTACATGACTCGCGCGATTGGAGCCGGCCATTCGGGCAATGCAGAGCAGGTGAAAAAGGAAATTGCCAAGCTGGAAGAAATCCAGAAAAAGCTCGAGGCAAAGAAAAAGAACGACCAGGGCGAGCATGAAGGTGTGAGCGATGAGTTAGTCATAGCCAGAGGATGGCTCGAATTTGCGCAGGGCAATGTCGACGATGCGGTAAAGCTATTGCGCACCATTGCCGACAAGGAGCAGGGCGAGGCCGAATCCAGCCAAGGAATTCCAACGCACGAAATGATTGCCGACATGTTGCTGCAGGCGAAGCAGCCCGAGCAGGCGCTCGCGGAATACGAGATCACGCTGAAGACGAACCCCGGACGCTTCAATGCGCTCTACGGTGCGGCAACGGCGGCGGCAGCGCTGGGCAAGAACGACAAAGCACATGATTATTACGCGCAGATCGTGAAGAACTGTGCCGATTCCAAGTCCGAGCGGGCGGAATTGAAACATGCGCGCGAGGAAACGGACAGGGCAGTAGCTACTTCGCAGTAGGTGGCGGGTCAATTTTCTGCAGCTGGAATGAAAGGTTCGCGAAGCCTAGCTTGGATTTCATCTGCACCGGCATGTGGCGCGCGTCGTCGGTGAACCAGACCCACAGCGTGGCTTTGCCTTTCATCAGTCCAGACATCGGGTCCACTCTGACGCGTAGCGTCTGAAACTCGCCAACCGGGCTCTTTATGTTTTCCCGAGCTTCCACTTCCACCCGCGCATCAATCGTTTTGCCGTTGTCATTGACGGGGAAGGTGTGAGTGAAGCCAGGGGCAAGCGGAAGCGAAGCGACGTAGAAGAATCCGCTGACTAAGTCAGTCGTACAGGGTGGAATATCGAATTCCGTGTGCTTCGTTTCCGACGTTTTCAGATCATGCGCATCCACTCGGCTCTTTCCGTGCGCATAATCGAGCACCACATTGAAGTCGCGGCGATGCGGACCTTCCTCGTTGTGCTTGCTTACATGCAGCGTACAGAACGTGCGCGGATCAACATGAGCATTGAATTGATCGTGAACGCGGAAAATCTTGTCGGGTATCCCCGCGGAATCGGCGGTCGCGCTGACGCGCAAACCGGAACCGTCATGCTGCATGCTGACGGTCGAAGTTCCCGCATTGAACAATTGCCAGCGAACTGAATAAACGTACTTCTGCGCTGGGAATGCATAAGACCGCGCAGGCGCAACAATCCTGGACGGCGGCATCGATGCAAGTGTCGCATTCTGCATCTGTGCATGTGATTCAAGCGAGGGAACAACAGCGCTCAAGCAAGCAACAGCGCCGACCAGGATTCGAAGTGTCGTTATGGAAACCACAAAACTTTGATGACGAGCACCGCAATGATTGCGGCCGCTCCCACGGCGGCGTTGTACTCGCGGTGCTTCCAATACAGATGCGCGGAGAATGACCCTGCGCTGCCCTGAGCGAGCTTAAGACGAGGGAATAACCTAGGCACGTTACGGCAGTAATCATCAAACTCAGCGAAGTGTGCGCGCAGGAACTCCTCTTCCGAATGAATCACCGGAATGTAGATAATGACCAGCATGGCGGCGGCGATCGCCGCGATGATCCAGCTGCGGGAAGCCAGAGTGAAGCCGAACGCGAGAATGAGCGAGCCTAAGTAGAGAGGATTACGTGTGTAGGCATAGGGCCCGGTCATGGTGAGTTGTTCGTTCTTGCGAACATGTCCCGAGGCGAGAGCACGGACGAACAGGCCAATGACGGCAATCCCGCTGCCCAGGATGATGGATCTCCAAGTCGGATGCGCCAGCCAGATGAATAGAGCTGCGAAGACGAACCCCAGGGGCACGCGAATCCGGCGCGCGATCTTCTGCCAGCTAGGCATGGTTGCTCTCCAGCAACTTGCGGGCAGCCGCCAAAACTTCGTCAGGCGCGATTTGAAGAAGTCCGGGGTCAGGTGTGCGCGCGTGTGAAAGTGATGTTCGACTGGCAGGATTGCGAAGGACAACGCTTTTCTCGCTGTATGGGCCGTTGCGCGCAGGATCGGTAGGCCCGAAGATCGCGACTACCGGAACACCCAGCGCGGCCGCGAGGTGTAGCGGGCCGGTGTCACCGCCGATGAAGAGACTGGCCCGGCGGGTGAGGGCAATGAGTTCGCCGATTGAGCAGGTGAGCGGCTGCGCGGCGCCGTCGGATGCACCCTGAACGGCCTTTGCGAGTTGTTCTTCGCCGGGGCCGTAGTTCAAAAACACGTGTGCGCCCTGTTTGGCCAACTCGCGGGAGACTTGGCCGTACCGCTCCGCCGGCCATTCTTTCGCGGCCCAACCCGCGCCGGGATTGATCAGAATAATTGGGGAGCTGGCGTGATTCAGCCTGCTGGAAATTGCCTCGACGGCAGCCGTATCGCGTGGAAGATAATCGCGTAACTCACCTGGGCTCGCGTAGGGACAGCCGTCCTCGGCTGTCCGATCGAGCGAAGCTCGACGGTTCAGGCGTGTCCAAGCCGGTTCCGCTAACGAGCAATAATGCTCAATCACGTGCGATCCTTTTGTTGGCACGCGTTGGGAATAGAACAAGCGTGCCGGAGCCTCTCGAGGCTGCTCCATCCCAAGAACGGCTCCCGCACCGCAAAGTCTCGCCAGCAATGCCGACTTGATCGCGCCCTGAAAATCGACAGCAACGTCATACCGCTGTTCCCGAAGTTCCTTCAGCGCGGATGAGAATTGCGTCCGCGTCTCGCTAGCCAGCGGCGATTTCCGCCACGCCTTCGTGTTCACCATGTGCACAGAATCCACGAGCGGACGTCCGGCAGAACGAACACCCGATCGCGGAGTCCCCTTCGCGCACAGCAACTCGGCCCAGCGTTCTTCGATAACCCAGCCAATCTTTGTTTCGGGAAGTGCACTCCGCAGCAACGCAACCGCGTGCATCGTGTGAATCACGTCGCCCATGGCCCCGAGGCGGACGACCAGCAGGCTCTTTGGAGAATTGGCAGGCGCGCCTGCGCTCACGAGCGCTTCTGCTCCATTTGCCGGAGAATTTCCGTCGCGGAGTGATCTTTGGGATCGCCGACGATTTCTACGCGTCCGCCGAATTCCATGACAACCTCGCGCTCGGGTACGCTTTCCGCGGCGTAGTCGGTTCCTTTGGCCTGAACGTCAGGATGGATCTCGCGAATCAATTCACGAACATTCGGCTCCGAAAAAACCACGACCGCATCGATATCGGCGAGTGCCGCGAGAATTTCTGCCCGCTCGCTTTCGGGCATGTGCGGACGGCCATCGCCCTTCAGCGCGCGGACTGATTCATCCGAATTCACGGCGACGATCAACTTGCCGCCGAGTTCCTTCGCAGCGTGAAGATAGCGCACATGACCAACGTGCAACACATCGAAGCAGCCGTTCGCTAGCGTGATTTTCTCGCCCGACCTGCGCCACTTTTCGACGCGGCGCTTCAGTTGTTCGCGAGTGAGAATCTTTTCATTCACGAGAGTGACTCAGTGCGCCCGCACGGCTGGCGGAGATTTCTCAATAGCTTCGAGCAGTTCTTGCCTGGAAACGGTAGCTGTGCCGCGCTTCATGACGACGATTCCCCCGGCGTAGTTAGCCAGGTGTGCGGCGTCCTCGGCGCTCGCACCCGCGGCAAGTGCTGCTGTGAACGTGGCGATTACAGTGTCTCCCGCACCGGTCACATCGGTGACTTCATCGCTACCTGAGATCGGGATGTCCACAGGTTTGTGCTTGCCCGGGAAGGCCACCATGCCATCGCGGCCACGTGTGATCACCAGCGCCCCCAGGCCCATTCGCGAGATGATTGCTTCGCCGGCAGAGCACAGCTTCTTCCAGTCTTGCCCGATTTCCATCTCCAGAGCTTCTTCGACTTCCGGTTGGTTCGGAGTGGCCGCCGTGATTCCCGAGAACTCCAGCATGCGGTGCCGCGAATCGAGCACGATCGGCATCGCTGATCCGCGAGTGCGGCCGCGCGCCGCATTCAGAATGCCGGGCGTCGCAGCGCCGTAGCCGTAGTCGGAAATCAGCAGGCCGTCGGAAATTCGCAGATACTCACGAGTTGCAAGCGCCAATTCTCGTGAGAGATGTTGATCGGGTGTGGCCTCCGGTTCACGATCGATGCGCACTACCTGTTGCCGCCAGGTATGGGGCATGCCCGCAAGAATGCGCGTCTTCGTGGTAGTTGCATGATTCTTGTCTTTCAAAATGCCTGTAACTGGGATCTGCTTATGGCGGAAAGCACGCAACAGAAGGCGGCCAGGATCGTCGTTGCCGACAATTCCCACAGGCAGAACATTGACCCCGAGGTCCGCGAGATTGTTGGCGGCGTTTGCTCCGCCACCGGGAACAACCACGCGTTCGCGATGGCGAAGGATGAGCACCGGCGCCTCGCGCGACACGCGCGAAATTTCCCCGATGACGAACTCGTCCGCCACCATGTCGCCCAGAACTGTGATCGTGAGCCGCGGGAAAGACTCCACAATCTTGCGGAGGTGGTCCGCGGCTTGGTAAGAGCGAGACATGAAAGTGGTTAGTGGTTAGTGGCTAGTGGCCAGCAATACACGCGAGTGCTTATCGGAACTTGGCTGTCCACTGATCACTATCCGCCGACCACTGATTTTCTCATGCTTGCGGTTTGCGGTTAGGAATGAACTGCAAAACGGCATCCAGGGGCTCAGGTGGATCAATGATCTCCATCGTAACCTTCGCAATCGCCGTGGTGCCCAGTCGCGAAATGTGCGGGCCGAGGTTTACGACATCTTTCTCGGTCGTCATGAACCCGTCGGCGTTGCTTTGGGTCTTCAGGCGCAGCAGATCGTCAATGTCACTCTCTGAGTACGCGTGGTGGTCGCGGTAGAACTTCTCCGCAACAGGCTTGATTCCCTTCGATCGGAGTTGGTCTACAAATCTCTTCGGTCGCGCGATTCCGCAAAAAACGACCGGGAGGTCAGGCGACCCGGAGATTTCAATATCGCGTCGGATTCGCCAGATCGGTTTTCCGGAGAAATGCAGCGTGGAAGCCTCAGACTCGCCGCTCATGACCATCACATCCGCTCGGCTCAAAGAATGCAGGGGCTCGCGCAGCCGTCCAGCGGGAAGCATGCTGTCTTTCAAATCCTCCGGCGTGAGCAGCACGATATCGAGGTCGCGAGCGAGCGCACGGTGCTGAAAGCCGTCGTCGAGTATGTGCAATTGTGGACCGAATCTCTGCTCTGCGAAGAGGCCGCCTTGATATCTGCTCTCGCCCACCACCACCGGGCAGTCCAGACGGCGGCCTATCAGCAAAGGCTCGTCACCGAATTCTTCGGCTGAGCCATTCGGATTAACGAGCCGCACGCCACGAGTCGCACGTCCGTATCCGCGAGAGAGGACATCGAAGCTAACTCCGCGCTGCTTCAGCAACTCTCCGAGGAGAATTACGAAGGGCGTCTTCCCTGCTCCTCCAGCGGAGATATTTCCCACGCTGACGACCGGACCGGCTAGTCTGCGAACCGGAAGCAATCCGCGATCGTACAGGTGATTTCGCGTGCCCACGGCAGCGCCGTAAACTCGACCAAGCACGGTCACGACTGCGTGACCTCGTGCGCGTTACTCTCCAGCAGCTTCTTCAATTGCGTGATCGTGCGCAGTGTGGCGCCACGCTGGATCTCCAGAGTTTCCAATGCCCGCTTTCCAAGCGCATGACGTTCAGCCTCGTTTGCGATCAACTGCATGAACATCAACGGAAGTTCCGCCGGACCCACGACTCGCACCGCGTCTCGCGATTGAAACAAGCCCACAATATCTCGAAAATTCTCTGTGTGATTACCCACGACAATGGCGACTCCATGCTGCGCAGGCTCAATAATGTTGTGCCCTCCACGCGGGACGATGCTGCCGCCCACAAAAGCGATGTCAGCGAGCGCATAAAGCGCCGAGAGTTCCCCGATGGAATCGACAAGCAGAACTCCTCCGCGAATCGGCCCCCCTGCCCACTTCGATCGCCGCCAAAAAGGTATTTTGACCTCACGCAAAAGACGTTCGACTTCATCGAACCGCTGTGGATGGCGCGGCGCGAGCAGCAACACCGCTCCAGCGTGATTGGCAAGAATATTCGTGAAGGCGCCGAGAAGCAGTGGTTCTTCACCTTCCACCGTGCTTCCGCAGACCAGCACCGGACCGGCTCCAGACAAGGCACGCCGTAGTTCTTCGACGATTGCTGGCGGCGACGGCAGCGGCACATCGTACTTCAAGTTTCCCGTGGTGATGACGCGATCTTGGGGTGCACCGATATCTCGTAGACGTTGAGCGTCCTGATCAGTCTGGGCAAGGAAAAGATCGGGGATCTGAAGAACAGACGCGATCAGGCCCTTCCAACGCCGATAGCCTTTGAAGGACTTGTCTGAAATGCGTGCATTCACGATTGCGATGCGAGCCTTCTCTTCGCGTGCATTCCGCAAAAAGTGAGGCCAGAGTTCAGTTTCAGCGATGACCACGAGTTCAGGTCGCAGAGCCTGCAACCAGCGGCGCACTGCGAACCTGAAGTCCAGCGGGAAGTAGAAGACGTTTTCTTCTCCGAATCTCTGGCGAGCCAACCGCTGGCCGGTGTCGGTGGTGGTCGAAACCAGTACCCGATAACTGCGGCATTCAGCGCGTAATTGCCGTACCAGTTCGCTGATCGCCAGCACCTCGCCGACCGAGACCGCATGAATCCAAATCGTCGGCTGTGAAATCCTTGTCAATCTAACTGAGATTCCGCCCAGACGCTCGCGAAGCCCCGTGCGGTACTTGCCGTGGCGCAGCATCTCGTAAAGCCAATACGGACTACCGAGGACCAGCACCAAAGCCAGCAGCGCGCTGTAGGCAAAGTACATTGAGGAAGAGCCATTCTAAATGCAGGCATCAGGCGTCGGGTTCCAGGCGTTAGGTCCAAGTCGTCACCTGATCGGTTCCCCAGCTGTTCGTTTCTTTGCGACCTTTTGCGCCCTTTGCGGTTCGAGGCTTTGGGGATCTGGAAACCGCAAAGATCGCAACCCGTGAAATCGTAATCTGCGCTTGCTCCGACCGCTCGAAGACGAGGCACCAGAAAGCAATTGACGTCGCATCCTATAATCCAGACGAGCATGAGAGTTCACCGGCTAATCACGAGTAGCGCCATTGTGCTTGCGGCATCTATTGTGTGTTTTGCGGGCAAAGAATTCACCATGCCCAAAACCCAGGCCGCTGCGGCTTATCCGGCGCACGATTATCATTCAAATGAAAAAGTAACCGTCGGCCTCGATCCGTACAACACACCGGAGAAAACCAAGGTATTCGTGGTGAACTATCGCGAGTTGGATCTCCTGCCCGTGCTGATGGTAATCTCCAATGACAGCGATTCGCCCATTTCGCTCACCGACATCAAGGCGCAACTGGTCACGGGCGACGGCACAAAACTGAGTTCTGCAACTGAAGATGATGTTTACCGCCGTATCTCGCACCCCAACGCGTCCGGCGCGCGTGTTCCTCTGCCCTTCCCGACCGGGGGACGCGTGAAAGGCGGCGTGAACACCAAGGAATGGAGCGAGATCACAAACGCGCAGTTCAAAGCGAAGGCCGTTGAGCCGCGCGGGTCGCAGGCTGGATTCCTCTTCTTCGACGTTTCCGATGTGAAAGATCCTCTGAAAGGCGCCACTTTTTACCTCACGCGTGTGCACGACTCCAACGGCAACGATCTTATGTATTTCGAGGTCCCGCTCGATAAGGCGCAGGAAACGCCAAAGCCTTAGCTGAAGTTGTCAGGTGCTACTTGTCAGTTGTTAGTTCTGAGTTCGGATTTTCCCATGCGTACCCGCGTTGAAGCTCGAAAATCTGCGACTGTCGGGTCTGCTAGCAACTGAAAACCAGGAACTGACAACTAGCTACTTCCCCTATAATCTTCTAAATATGGCCACATCTGTGGAAAGTCCTGCGACGGCGCGGGCCAAATATGAACCGGTGATCGGGCTGGAAGTGCACGTCCAGTTGCTGACGGCCACCAAGATTTTTTGTTCCTGCTCGACGCGGTTTGGTGACCAGCCCAATACGAACGTTTGTCCTGTGTGTTTAGGGCTACCCGGGGCCCTGCCTGTACTGAATCGCAAAGCGGTGGAATTCGCCACCCTTGCTGCAATGGCGCTGAACTGCGAAATTCGCGAGACCTCGATTTTTGCCCGCAAGAACTACTTCTATCCCGACCTGCCCAAGGGATACCAGATTTCCCAGTACGACAAGCCGTTGGCCGAGCACGGGTATATCGAGATCGAAGTCGGCGGTGTCCGGGCGGGGGCGCCCGGCGCTCCACAAACAAAGAGGATCGGGATCACGCGCGTGCATCTGGAGGAAGACGCTGGCAAGAGTCTGCACGACGGCTTCCCCGGCGCGAGCGATGCGACAGGCGTGGATCTGAACCGCAGCGGAGTGCCCCTGATCGAGATTGTCAGCGAGCCCGACATCGCTTCGCCGGATGAGGCCTATGAGTACCTCACCCGCCTGAAAGAGATCATCCTTTATACCGGCGTGAGCGACTGCAACATGGAAGAAGGATCGCTGCGCTGCGATGGAAACATCAGCGTGCGTCCGCGCGGGCAGAAAGAATTCGGGACTAAGACGGAAGTGAAGAATGTCAATTCATTCCGTTTCATTCGCGAGGCACTGGAATACGAAATCGACCGCCAGATCGAGGTCATTGAATCCGGCGGCAAGATCACGCAGGAGACGCGGCTCTACAACTCGGTGGAAGGCAAGACGTATGGCATGCGTTCCAAGGAGCAGGCGCACGACTACCGCTACTTCCCCGAACCAGACCTGCTTCCCCTTGTCGTGGATGAGAAGTGGCGCGCAGAAATTCGCAAAACTTTGCCGGAACTGCCAGAAGCACGCCGCAAACGCATGATGTCGGATTACGGAATCACGGCCGGTGATGCGTACACCCTCACGCTCACCAAGTCGATGGCGGACCAGTTTGAGTCCGCAGCCAAGAGTGCTAAGAACCCAAAGCGCGTTGCGAACCTGGTTCAGAGCGAATTACTGGGCAGATTGAAAGCCAAGGGTCTGGAGATCGAGCAGTCGCCGATTTCGATGAAGGGCATCGCCGAAGCTGCAAACCTGCTCGAAAGCGGAACAATTTCCAGCAAGATGCTCAAGGATCTTTTCGACCTCTGCTTCGAGCGAGGGAAGGACTTCCCGCAGGTCTACGAAGAGGAAGGGCGCCCGGCGCAGTCCAGCGACACAGGTGCCATTGAGGCGATTCTCGACAAAGTCATCGCAGAAAATCCCAAGCAGGTCGAGCAGTATCGCGCAGGCAAAACCACGGTTTCACAGTTCTTTGTCGGCCAGGTGATGAAGCAGTCCAAAGGCCAAGCCAATCCGCAGCTCGTGAATGAGTTGGTAAAGAAGAAGTTGGGGTGACGCGATCTGTGGAGGGACAGCCGCCATCGGCTGTCCGGGCGAGCAGCGCTCGCCTGCTCAACCCCATTCACCACTGCGCACTGCGCTCCGGTGGACAGCCGAGCTGTCCCTCCCCGCAAAGCTACTCCGGCCTATCGATCTGCGCCCGCTGCAATCGATCTGAGTAATCCACGTACACCGACTTCCACTCGGTGTAGAAGTCAATCGCGCCGATACCGCCTTCGCGGTGGCCGTTTCCTGTTGCCTTTACCCCGCCGAACGGCAGGTGAACTTCGGCACCGATTGTCGGGGCATTGATGTATGTAATTCCAGCATACAGATCGCGCATGGCTGAGAACGCCTTGTTCACATCGCGGGTGTAGATCGCCGACGATAAACCGTACTCGATGTTGTTGGCGATCTGGATCGCGTCTTCAAAGTTTTCGCAGGGAATAACGGAAACAACCGGCCCGAAAATTTCTTCCTGGGCGATCCGCATCTTCGGATTCACGTCCATGAAAACGGTCGGTTCCATGAACCATCCGTGTGCGTGATCCCCTTTCTCCAGGCGATTGCCGCCGCAGGCCAGCTTTGCTCCTTCTTGTTTGCCAATCTCCACGTATTCCAGATCTGTCTGCAGCTGCTTTTCGTTGACTGCCGGGCCCATGTCAATGGACTCGTCGAGTCCATTGCCTACCCGCAGCTTCCGCGCGCGGTCGACCAGGCTGTGCACGAATTTGTGATACACGCCCTTCTGCACGATGATGCGGCTGGTCGCGGTGCAGCGCTGGCCCGTGGTACCGAAAGCACCCCACAGCGCACCTTCCAGCGCCAGTTCCAGGTTCGCGTCATCCAGCACGATCATGGGATTCTTGCCGCCGAGTTCCAGCGAGCAATGCTTGAAACTCTTGGCCGAAGTTGTGCCAATCGTCCGGCCCACTGCGCTCGAGCCAGTGAACGAAACCGCTCGCACTTCAGGGTGCTCCAACATAGGCGCGCCAGTCTCAGATCCAAATCCAGTCACGATGTTGACCACGCCTTTGGGCACTCCTGCGTCGACCAGGGTGCGAACGAGATTGAAGGTGGAAAGCGGAGTGTCCTGCGCAGGCTTGATGACGCATGTGTTTCCGCAGACTAATGCCGGCAGAAGCTTCCAGGATGGGATCGCTATGGGGAAATTCCACGGCGTGATCATGGCGCAGACGCCCAAGGGATGACGCACTGCCATGGCAAACTTGTTTGGAAGTTCGGACGGAGTAGTCGGACCAAACATCCGCCGCCCCTCGCCCGCCATGTAATACGCCGTGTCGACAGCTTCCTGAACGTCGCCGCGCGTTTCCTTCAACACCTTGCCCATCTCCCGAGTCATGTCGCGGGCGTAGTCCTCTTTGCGCTCGGCCAGCATCTCGGCAGCGGTATAGATGATTTCAGCCCGGCGCGGTGCCGGTACCAGCCGCCATTTCAGGAATGCCTGTCTCGCAGCGTCGATCGCCTGGTCGACATCGGCTTTGGCGGATCGCTGGAAAATTCCTACAACGTCCCTCGTATCGGCAGGGTTTCGGTTCTCGAAGGTCTCCCCGGTGGAGGCTTCGACCCATTCGCCATCGATGAAATTGTGATAGATATTCGGTCGGTTGGACGTTCCTGCGAGGACTGGGCTGGTGAGAGTGTCGGCCATCTTGCGCCTCCTGCAAACTTTCCATGCTAATCCTCGACCAGAGGTGGAGCAAGCAGGGACCGGGCGGGTTATTGGTCCAGTTTGAGCGCTATTTAGCGGCGTCATCCTGAGCGAAGACGTTGTTCAGGCGGAGTGAAGGACCTTGCGTGGAGCATCGGCACTGCACGCATGATCCCGCCCCGCTGTAAATACGCGGGGCTTCGGGGTGACGCCTTTTGGGGGGTGGAATTCTAAGTGAACCCGTACCCGCGGTGCTATCGTCGTAATTTGAGGTCTACTTCAGCAGCACGTACCGTCCGCCGTCGGTGAACAGAATCACCAGGCACATGACCGCGAAGACCAGGTCGTAGTGCCAACCCGATGCCTTCTCGCCCCAGAAGCCGGTGTGCCAAACAAAAATTTTCTTCTGAATGGCTCCGAGCATGATGAGGATCAATCCAATTGCCGCCAGTTGCTGGAAGACGCCGAAAACGATCCCGAGGCTACCAGCTACTTCGGCAATACCCAGAAAGATGGTGAACCCTTTGCTCTGCCCGATGCTCTGCGCGCGGCCGGCCGGATCCTTGAGGTGTCCCCAGCCGCTGGCGAAGAAAACAATGCCCGCCATCAATCGCAGAAGCAATAGACCAAGGTCAGTGAAGCGGAGGAGTTGAGGGAACATGGATTCTCCTTGCAACGGTATGTACATAGATGTGGCCAACGTATTGCGCGGAACGGAAATTTCCTTGCCATGTCGGTGTCGATCGACAAATTCCAAATTTACACCGCTTGTCCTGAAGCCTGAAGCCTAACGCCTGAAGCCTGGCTCCTGAGTTGAGCCTGCCATATCGCTGTAGTAGAGTTATTGGCTTCATAAAAGAACTTCACAAATCGGCTTCGAAACAGGCCCTCATCAGAAGGAGATCCCGTGAAAGTCTACACAGGAGAAAACGTTAGGAATGTTGCGGTTGTGGGGCATGGGCATGCCGGAAAAACTTCACTGATCTCCGCCGCGCTTTACACCGCCGGCGCCACGCAGCGACTGGGCCGCGTGGACGATGGCACCGCCACGACCGACTACGACGAAGAAGAAATTTCCCGCAAGATGTCGATCTCCGTGGGCCTCGCCTGCGCCGAATGGGGCCAGACCAAGATCAATTTCCTGGATACGCCGGGATTCAACATGTTCGTTCACGAGGCGAAGCTGGTACTGCCGGTGATCGACGCCGCGATTGTCGTCGTGGACGGAGTGGCAGGCGTCGAGGTGGTGACGCAGAAGGTCTGGAACGACTGTGAAGAATACAAAATGCCGCGGGTGATCGTCGCTAGCCGCATGGACCGCGAGCGAGCCGATGCGGACCGTATCTTGGAATCCGTACAGAGCGCGTTTGGCCGCAACGTCATTCCTCTGGAATTGCCGATCGGTAAGGAGAAAAGCCTTTCCGGCGTGATTGATCTCGTGAGGATGAAAGCTTATACGTACGAGCTGGGCGGAAACGGCAAAGGCAAGGAAGGCGAGATTCCAGCGAACCTGAAAGACGCCGCGCAAGCCGCGCACGAGAAATTGGTTGAGCTCGTTGCCGAGGGCGATGACGCGCTGATGGAGAAGTTTTTCGAGGCAGGCACGTTGTCGGAAGAAGACCTGGTGCCTGCCCTGCACAACGCCATCCGCGAAGACAAGATTTTCCCAGTGCTGTTCGCTTCGGGCCTGGGCAACGTCAGCGCTGATCGCTTAATGGACTTCATTGTTGAGTTCACGCCCACGGCAATCGAGCACGACGCTGTTCGCGGTGAAGTCACTTCGGGCAACGGTGAGCCGCCCGCGAGGAAAGAATCTGATACTGAGCCGGTTTCTTTATACGTCTTCAAAACTGTTTCCGATCCTTTCGCGGGACGTATTTCCTACTTCAAAGTTTTTTCCGGAGTTCTGAAGAACGACGCTTCGCTCGTGAACTACGCGCGCGGCACGCAGGAAAAGCTCTCGCGCATTTCAGTGATGCAGGGCAAAGAGGCGATCCCGATTCCTGAACTTCATGCCGGCGATATTGGTGCCGTCGCGAAATTGAAAGACACGCTGACCGGCGACACCTTGGGCGATAAGTCCGCGCCAATTCGTTATCCCCATGTGAAGCTGCCGGAACCTGCGATCACGTTTGCCATCGAGCCGAAGAGCCGCGCCGATGAAGACAAGTTGGGGCCGGGCATCCACAAGCTCATGGAAGAGGATGCCATGCTGCGATTCTTCCGAGACCCGCAGACCAAAGAATTTCTCATTGCCGGCACCGGTCAGCAGCACATCGAAGTGACGGTTTCGAAGCTCAAGAAGCGCTATCACACCGAGGTGAACCTTAAGGCGCCGAAGGTTCCGTATCGCGAGACCATTCGCGGGCGCGCCGACGTGCAGGGCCGCCACAAAAAGCAGACCGGCGGCCACGGCCAGTATGGCGATTGCAAAATCAAGATGGAGCCTCTGCCACGCGGCAGCGAGTTCGAGTTCGTCAACGACATCTTTGGCGGCGCGATTCCCAAGAACTTCATCCCTGCGGTGGAGAAGGGGATCAAGGATGCGGCGGCCCGCGGCTACTTAGCGGGATATCCGGTGGTGGACTTCAAAGTCGTCCTCTACGACGGCTCCTACCACGACGTGGATTCCAACGATCTCTCCTTCCAGATGGCGGGCCGCATCGCCTTCAAAAAAGCCATGGAGCAGGCCAAGCCCACGTTGCTGGAGCCGATCATGCACGTGGAGATCACTGTGCCCGATGAATTCGCGGGCTCGATCATGGGCGATCTGAACTCGCGCCGCGGACGCATTCAGGGCATGGACAACAAGGGCGGCAACACGGTGGTGAAATCCGAGGTGCCTATGGCTGAGATGCTGACCTACGGTGTTGATCTCACCGCCATGACCCAAGGCCGCGGCAGCTTCAATATGGAAATGCATCACTACGACGTCGTGCCATCTCAGATCCAAGAGAAGATTGTCGAGAAAGCCAAGGCCGCGCGTGGTGAGGTGATGGAAGAGGAGGAGTAGGGCGGCATGTTTCGCCGAACATCCGTTGTATTGCTTTGCTTGTTATCGATGAGTTGTTCGCGAAAGACTGCCCAACAAGGTGCCGTGTGGGAACCTCACCAGAATGCGAGCGACTCATTAGAGTTCGAGATCACACCAACTTCGCTGCCCAACCAGTGGCTCGCGCGTTACGCATCGAAAGGAAAGACTGCTAAATTTCGTATTGAATTAGGTCCGACGAAAGACTCTGGTGACACGTCGCAACCATTCTCGTTCGGGAAGGGGAAGTTCCTTCGCGAACCTGGTTCTGATCCCACGATCTTCCTTGCTGACCTCGCAACTGTGCTTCAAGCGAAGGTGGTCGCAACCAAGGTGCAGCCTGTAGATACGCTCAATTTTGGCTATACCGTACTGGCGAGAGGTCAGGCCCGCTCAGCAAATGATTCGTTCAGTAACTCGCCAGCCGGCAATTGGACTGCGACAAAGATATTTTTGGGTGATGATGAAGGTGAAGTATTTTTCAACTTCAGTCTTTCCGAGAGAAAAGCGGAGTTCTCCATCAAAGACGCCGACTACGGCGACTACGTAATCTCCGAACTCGCGAAGGTCTTCTAGAAGAACTGCTGAGCGGTCGCGACAAGAATATCCGACCCACACGACCTCACATCATCTCGTTCGCTTCCGCAATCTGATGGATGGAACTCTGCGCCGCGCGCAGTGGTACAGAGACGTGCACGATGTCCTCGTGGTCCTTGACATCAATCACCACCGAACCGCCGATCTTCTGAATGAGCACGTGTTCGCCAGGATCTCTCACCTCAACCAAGACCCCATCCGGGCAGTCTTCCAGGGCAGGAATGGCTGCATCGATCACCGGCAGATAGGGACGAATGTCGCGGCCTGCATCTTTCAAGTCTTTCTTCGGCACGAAATGCAGAGTTGCAGGAACGAGAGCAGCAGGCACGATGAGCGTGAGGTGGGTGCCGTTTGCGACTTTCTCGTGAACCTTAACGGCGATAAAGCCTTCGCTGGAAAGGGCCGCTCCTGCAACCATCGCGGTTCCCAGAACACCGACTCCGAGTTTTGCAAGAAGAATCATGACGTCACCTCAGTGTCGTCCGCTAAAGCGGACTCGCTCTCTTTTGTTCGCCTACCCGGCACTCACGTGCCGGGCTATTTAGATTCCGCCGCTGCGCGGCTGCTCCATGGTGAGTCTCAAGCGACTCGCTCCTGATCTACGGGCCGGGCTTTCACGTCCCGCCACTGCGCGGCTCATGCATCGCAGATTCAGTTCCAGGCAGGCGAACGCCTAAAGCCTAACGCCTAGAGCCTACTTCCCATCCGTATTGTTCGAATCCACCCAGATCCGGACAGACTCGTTGTCGCCCGACACCGTCACTAGGGTCATGTCCCCAATGTTTTGCAAAGCCTTGATGGCGGCGGAAATGTTCAGCTGATTGTCAGTGGTCTCCGAAATCAGCGCCTGCGCGACTTCCCATGGGATGGTGACATCTACGCGCTCTTTACCGGCTTTGTCCTTCACATGCGCAACTAGCTGTCCGTGCTCTTTGGCCACGCGCACTTCCTCACCGGGCTTCTGCACGCTTACGAATTCGCCTTCCGGTGCGGACTTCACCGCTTCCAGCAGCGCGCGCACATCCACGTCATTGGCATTGAAGTTCCCGACTTGCACTTTCCCGTTCTTCAGATCGCCATGGTTGATGGCCGGAATGACTTTCTCCGCCAGCGACAAGGGCACGTTCACGCGCACCAGTTCTTCTGTCTTGGGATTGTTGACCTTAATGTGCAGATAGCGTTCCGGGGACGCGGCCCAGACCGCAGTTCCGCCCACCACCATCGCCACGAACAGAACAGCTTTGAAGCTTTTCATAGTGGAATCCTCAGTTGAATTCGACCTGCGTCCCCGGCGAGACCCAACTTCTGCCAAATCCGAGCAGAAATAGGGCACCCATGTCTGGATCAAGTTACGCGGCCGGTTCCTAGAAAGTTCCCTGTTTTTTGTGCCGATTCGGTTTCGCCATTCTTTCGCGTGGGAATCACCGAGGATCGTGCTACCATCCGGGCAGTGGCCACCCTGCGAAATACCCCTAAGTTGCCCGATCAGCGGGAGCGCCTGGTTTCGGCGGCGCCGGTCGAGGACGACTCCTCGTTTGAGTTAAAACTGCGGCCGCAACGCCTCGGCGAGTTCATCGGGCAGGCCAAAGTCAAAGAGAATCTGGCGGTTGCGATCGAGGCGGCGCGGTCACGAGGGGAGGCGCTGGACCACGTTTTGCTCTATGGCCCTCCCGGGCTTGGCAAGACCACGCTGGCCACGATCATCGCCAACGAGCTTGGCGTCGCGTTCCAGCAGACCTCAGGGCCGACGCTGCAGATCAAGGGCGACCTGACCGCGATCCTTACCAACCTGCGCGACAAGCAGGTGCTCTTCATCGACGAAGTCCACCGCCTTCAGCCCACGCTGGAAGAACTGCTCTACTCGGCGCTCGAGGATTACAAACTCGACATCCTGATCGGCCAGGGACCAGCCGCCCGCACTCATACCATGGACGTGAAGCCGTTCACGTTCGTCGGAGCAACTACGCGTGCGGGACTGCTTTCGGCACCGTTGCGATCGCGCTTCGGCATCGTACTGCGTCTCGAGTTCTACAGCCACGAAGATTTGCGCATTATCGTTGAGCGCTCGGCCGAGATCCTCGGCGTGGAAATCAACAAAGAAGGAGCCCTGGAAATCGCCAGCCGCTCGCGCGGCACACCTCGAATTGCAAATCGCCTTCTACGACGCGTTCGGGACTACGCTCAAGTTCGAAGCGCGGGAAACATTGACCTTCCCACCTCTCAAGCCGCATTGCAGATGTTGGAAGTAGACCGCTACGGTTTTGATGAAGTAGACCGGCGGCTGCTTCTCGCGATTATCGAGAAATACCAGGGCGGACCGGTCGGCGTGAACACGCTGGCCGCGGCGCTGGCCGAAGAACCCGACGCTATTGAAGAGATCTACGAACCTTTCCTGATTCAGATCGGCTTCCTGAACCGCACGCCGCGAGGCCGAGTGGCGACACAGCTTGCCTACGACCACTTCGGCATCACGCCGAACCGGAGGCAGAGTTCCCTGTTCTAAACTCTCCTTTTCGCTCCCCTGATCTGTTAATGTCCGCCAGCCATACCTTGCGCTTGCGGGGCAGGCGGTGAACCCGACTCGCTGTCGTCAATCTTGAGGATTTTGCGGCCAAATATTCCGCCTACGAAGCCGAGCACAAAGCTTCCAGTTCCGCTCACTGCGGGAATGTTCTGGATGGCGACAGGGACGCTCGACGGCATGAGCAACGCGCCGTAACGGGCCAGCAAATAAATGATCGCGCCCAAAACTCCGCCGACCACGAGACTGCGCCATGTGTGCGCCCACCACTGCTCGGAAAACAGACCGTCGGTGTGAAGGATTACTGCCCCTAAAATTCCGCCGAGCGCCGCCAGCCACACCAGATACCAAGGGAAAGAGGGGAAAGTAACGGTATTCGCGCCCTGAATGCCACCTTCCGCCCTCGCCGTGATGCTTGCCGCGCCGGACCTCTGCGCCGTCCACGTAACCTGCTCGCTGCAGGTCAAGCCATGCGGAATACTGAGCGGAGACTTCGAGAACTGGCCCGCGGCATCGAGAGTCACCTGCAGGTCGTCACCGGATATGGTGGGCGCGCCGGCTTCATCTTCCAGACAGACCTGCACGCTAACGCTGCTCGAGCCGCTGCCCTGCAACTGCGGTGTCCCGAGCAGAACTTGCAGTTTGGCGGGTGCTGGTTGCATGTAGTCGACTTCGACCGGCCCTGCGTTGCCCAGCGAAGAGAGCGCCTGGACGCTGTCCTTGCCGGAACGAGTGGCTTTCAGAGTCACTGCGTTTCCAAAGTTGGAAAACTCTCCCGGCTGCAGTACCAGATCGGCGGGCGTGAACTGCCCGAGGTTGCTGGTCAGGTGAACCTGGACGGCGCTGGCGACGGGAAGGATCTCGCCGTTGTTGCCTAGCGCTGCAATATCAACCGTCGCTGTCCAAGTGTGGTCCAGCGCATTCCCGAGAACAGACGTAGGAGTTACGAAAAGCGCCAGCTTTGTAGCTTGCGGAGCGGTCGGTGCAGGAGCAGGAGTGCCCCCCGGCTGGTTATGCGCGCCTAACGTGGGACTCGCCGTCGCGATTGCGCCGATTGGGACATGATTGTGTCCGGTTGGTGGAGATGGGGGCGGTGGCGCGGCATGCGGGGGTGCATGTTCCATGATCGCCACCGGCGCGTGGACCTGGACGGCTGGAGTCGGCGCCACTAACACCAATCCGGAGGCGGGGTGCAGTTTGCCGGAGCGCACCTGCATTCTGCCAATTCCGGCCGTATTCGCCTGCCAAGCAAAGCTCGCAGACGACTGCCCTTTGGCAATGGTGATCGACTTCGTACCACTGGGCGTTTCCACCTGCAGCACAAGGTCACTGGATGCTTCCACCGGCTGGTTTGCCGCGTTCTTCAATGTGACCGTGTAATTTACCGTTGCGCCAGCCTGTGCCTGCACGCTGGGGCGATCCAGTTCTAAGTGAGTTGGCGTTGAAAGCAATTGCCGCGGAACAGATTGGGCCGCAGCAACGGAAGAGAAAGCGATCAGAAGGGACACTATCCCCGCAAAGTATTTCATAAAACCTCTAGGCGGGGGGAGCTTTGAATTGTCGAGTTCATGCTAGCCGTTGCCCGTTCAGTTCGCAAGGAAAATGCGTGTGCGGCGGTGCAGTGAGTCCGGATAGAATGGGCCAAAATGATCGCGCACCTTCGCGGCAAGCTCATTGGTCGTCATCCTAATCAAGCCATTGTCGAAACCGGTGGCGTCGGTTACGACGTGGTCATCTCCGTACCCACATTTTCGGACTTGCCGCCGCTCGGGGGCGAGGTTGCGTTGTTTATTCACACGCACGTCCGGGAAGACCAATTGGCGCTCTATGGGTTCCTGCGCGCCGAGGAGAAGCAGCTGTTTGAAAAGCTGATCACGGTGAGCGGGATTGGACCGAAACTGGCGATTACGATTCTCAGCGGCATGGCGGCATCAGAACTGGGGAATGCCATTCGCGGCAATGATGTCGCGCGCCTGACGAAGATTCCGGGAATTGGGCGGAAGACGGCCGAACGCCTGGTGCTGGAGCTTCGCGACAAATTGCCAGCTGCCGGGCAAGAGGTTGTGGCGGCAGTTACAGCGTTTAGCGCGGTGCAGGAAGATGTGTTGTCGGCGCTGGTCAATCTTGGATATCAGAGGGCGGCGGCGGAGAAGGCGATTGCGTCGGTGTCCAAGGATGGGTCGTTTGACGTGATGTTCCGCGGAGCGTTGGCAGCGATGAACAAGTAGTACCGGTGAATTCTTTCGCCCTTCCCGAGCTCTCGTACCCAGGCGTTGCCCCCGGGCTTACGCCCGGGGCTATATTCTTATGCCGCGTTGCGGCTAAAGGCAAAAAGCCCTCGCTTGCGCGAGGGCTCGAATTTCTGCGCTGCACTGTTACTTCTTCGCAGCGGTGGCTTGGCCGTACTTGCGGCGGAAGCGCTCGACGCGGCCGGCGGTGTCCACCAGCTTCTGCTTGCCGGTAAAGAACGGGTGGCAACTCGAGCAGATTTCAACGCTGATATCGCCCTTGTGCGTGGATCGCGTGGTAAAGGTGCTACCGCACGCGCAATGCACGCGTACCTCATGGTAAGACGGATGGATTGCTGCCTTCATTGGGTCTCCAAATCTGTGTGCTGAACCATTTGATTCTAAAGGATGGCCGCTGGATTCAGCAACCAGCGCCACAACTTCCCGAGGCCGAACACCGAGCACGCATTTATAGGCGACGATGGTCTCAGTTTTCCTGAACAGTGATCGATTTTCTTCCTTCCTCCCACTGAAAGATCATCTGTTCCGAAATCGCAGTGAACTTTGGGTGGTTCTTGCCGTATGCGCTTATTTCTTTCGCCGTATCCTCCAAGGAGTCCCGGATCAGTTCGAGTATTTCGACCAGCTTTCGTCTTGCACCGAGCGACCGCCCTTCTCCGAAGCGAATAAGATCCTTCGCTGCCGGCCATTGGTTAGTCCCGTTCAACGTCAAGGCCATTCGATCTTGCGGGATATAGATACTCGTCGTTATGAGATCGTAGACAGGAGCCAGATGTGCCTCTCCCATTACATCGTCATAAACGATTCCAAAGTTCTTGAGATGTGCGTCCCCATTGCGGATCGCGCAATTCAAAGCGATCAGGGTAAAGAGCCGAAGGCTCTCTTCCAGCACAGTGGTTGAATTCGCAAACTGCTGAAATCGTTTCACCACACTGGTTTCGTAGCTGCCGCGATATTTCTCGTCCGTTCGACGAGCGTTAAGCACGCAGAAATCTTCAAAGCCGCGATAGGTTCCGTCCGGGCGCAAGTCGAATCGCTCCATCACCAGCGCACTCCCGTCCTCAGCAAGCTTGTGTGAAGGCACATTTAACCCACAGCGCTCCGCCGCTTTGAGACAGAAGAATTCATTCGCGGCCAGTTGCGGAAATCCCGCAGGATCCCAGAATTTCACAATGTGGGTTGCCCCTCTAAAGGAACTCGACAGAGTTCGCCCTCTGCTTTGATCCGGGGCGAAGGTCCCTTCGTCACGAACGAGAAACTTAGGCTGCACACCGCTGATTCCGGAGTGCGTCGCAAACCTTTCAATCAGATAGCGATAAAGCTCCCCGCCCCTGCGGCTCGAAAGAATCTCATCAACTGACTGGAAAGGGACACCCTCGTCCAGTTGGTCATTCGCTCCTGTAAAACGCACGCGCCCGAGCTGAGAACGACCAATGATAGTCAGCAAGTCCAGGTCGTCGAAGGTGCCGGTGGCTTTCGCGAAGGCCAAACGCAAGCGCTCGCGCAATGCGCCTTCCGGCAGATTCATTTCGAAGATCGGGGCTACGCCCAGCGAACTGTTCCACGACTCCAACCGTACAGGCATGGTTACGGATACGCCACGCTCCGGCACGATCCCCGGTTCGTAGACGAATGTGCTTCCACGCCGCCCGTTGCGATCGAGCACTCCGGAAGGGCTATTATCAGCCCAAACCCGAATCATGAGTCAGACTCTTCCTTCAAGAGATCATCGAGTGTCGGCCTTTGGGCCGAAACAGGCTGCAGGCGAAATTCCAAGCCCAGGACAGCAAGTATACGGACGAGCTTCGAATACCCAATCTCGGTTGCTCGTCCATTTTCAAGAAGAACGATGGTTGGCCGGCTCACGCCAGCTCTCTTCGCGAGTTCGAGTTGGGTGAGCCGACCCTGCTTGCGCGCAGCGGCAATTGCTAACCCAGCCTCGGCAAGGCTAATCATGTATAATATATTTATCTATTTACCGTAACTTGTCAATTGTGATTAATATATTGCTCTAAGAGCGAGCGAGGTTGTGTTTCCATTCGGAAGCTGGCTGCGAGGTGCTCAGCCGGACGCATGTTATCCTTACAGTAGTACTGCGCTCCCGCCTTGCGGGCACTGCCCGCAGTTCCAAACATCATGATTTCAGTCAGCAATGTGTCCATGCGCTTTGGCGCAAAAATCCTGTTCGATGAAGTTTCAACCGCCTTTACCCCTGGTAAGCGCTACGGCCTCACTGGGCCCAATGGCGCCGGCAAGTCCACCTTCATGAAGCTCCTTACGGGCGAGATCGAGCCCCAGAAGGGTACGGTTGTCAGGCCTAAGAAGCTCGGCGTGCTGAGCCAGGACCAGTTTGCTTTTGACCGCTACCGCGCGATCGATACGGTCATTATGGGCAACAAGCGCCTGTGGGCGGCGACCGAGGAGCGCGACCAAATCTATTCCAAGCCTGAGCTTACCGACGCGGACGGAATGCGCCTGGGCGAGTTGGAGGGGATCGTCGGCGAAGAAGACGGCTACACCGCCGAAAGCGATGCCGCGATCCTGCTGCAGGGTCTTGACATCCCCGACGAATTGCACGAGCGCAATATGGGCGAGTTGCAGGGCGGACAGAAAGTCCGGGTGCTGCTGGCGCAAGCCCTCTTTGGCCATCCCCAGGCACTGTTGCTCGACGAGCCCACGAACCACCTTGACCTGGACTCGATCCACTGGTTGCGCAACTTTCTGAACCGGTACGACGGCGTGCTGATTGTGATCTCGCACGACCGCCATTTCCTGAACGGCGTTTGCACTCACATTGCCGACATCGATTACGAAACCATCATCACGTACACCGGCAACTATGACGACATGGTGGTGGCGAAGACGCAGGTGCGCTCGCAAATCGAATCCCAGAACGCGCAACGCGAAAAGAAAATTGCGCAATTGAACGACTTCATCGCGCGGTTCGCGGCGGGTACGCGTTCCAGCCAGGTGCAGTCGCGACGTAAGGAAGTGGAACGCTTGCAGGTCACCGAGTTGGCCAAATCGAATATTCAGCGCCCCTATTTGAAGTTTGAGCAAAAGCGTCCTTCCGGAAAACACGTTCTGGAACTCGAAGCGGTAAGCAAATCATACGGCGAGACCTCGGTGATTCGGAGCTTCACCGCCAGCGTGACCCGGGGCGAGAAAGTCGCGTTGATGGGGCGCAACGGCGCCGGGAAAACTACTTTATTAAATGCGCTGCTTGCGAACTCTCCGACTGTGCCCGAGGCCGAACTGCGCAAGACCAGCGGCTACGAAGGCGAGTTCTTGACCGACGGAAAAGTAATTTGGGGGCATGAAGCCGCAGTCGGCTATTTCGCGCAGGATCACAAAGCTCTCATCCAGCCTGGGATGACGGTATTCGAGTGGCTGCATCAACGGGATCCCGCTGCCGCCCACGAAGAGATTCGTGGGCTATTAGGACAGATGTTGTTTCCTCGCGATGATGCCGACAAGCGTACCGACGTCCTCTCCGGTGGAGAGGCGGCGCGGCTCATCTTCTGCAAGCTGATGCTGCAGAAGCCGAATATTCTCGTCCTCGACGAACCCACCAACCACCTCGACCTTGAGTCCATCAACGCGCTCAATATAGCTCTCCAGCGCTACCAGGGAACGGTGCTGCTGGTCACTCACGATGAAGATCTCATCGATGAAGTAGCCACGCGCATTTGGCATTTCGAGGGAGATCACAAAATCACCGACTTCAAGGGCAGCTACGAGGAGTACGAAGCGGCTGTCCCCGCGTAACCTTCATTTCCCAATACAGAAGCGGCTAAAGATCAGATTGAGGATGTCGTCTGTCGTGGTCGCGCCCGTGATTTCGTCGAGGGCCTTCAAGGAAGTGTACAGATCGAGCAGGATCATCTCATGGGGGATGCGATTGTTCGTTGCGATTGATGCAGCTTCCAGGGCAGCGATGGAATCCTGCACCAGCTTTTGATGCCGGGCATTGGTCAGAAAGCCAGACTCGCCGCTCGCCCCCGCGTCGCCAGTGATGTGACGCAGGATAGTGTCGCGAAGTTCAGAAATTCCCTGCCCGGTAACCGCCGAAGTCTGAATCGTCCGCGTGTCGCCGTTGCCTGACGGCGAACTGGACGCTGGCGCAAGGTCGGCTTTGTTCTGGATAACGATTGCGGCGCGCTGCTCTACCTGGTCGAGCAGCGTCGTATCTTCCGCCGAGATCGGCTGAGAAGCGTCGAGCACGACCAGAACCAAGTCAGCATCTGCGAGAGCTTCCAGCGATTTCTGGATTCCAATGCTCTCGGCGTCATCGAGCGCGCGGCGGATGCCTGCAGTATCAACAAGGCAAATTGGTATTCCGCCGAGAGAAACTGTCTCCGTCACGAGATCACGCGTGGTCCCCGGCGTGGCAGTAACGATGGCTCGCTCCCGTTCGACCAGCCGATTGAACAAGCTCGACTTCCCTACGTTCGGGCGGCCGACGATTGCGAGCGTTAAACCTTCGTGCACAATCTTGCCGTAAGAAAAACTGCGGGCAAGTTCTTCCAGCGGCGCGCGAACGTTGGCTATGTGCTCGAGGATTTGGACGGCGGGCAGGACTGAAACGTCGTCTTCCGCGAAGTCGATGCCGGCTTCGAGCACCGCAATCAGTTCGACGAGTTTTTGTTTCGTCTGCTGCAGGCGGCGCGAGAGTGCACCGTCAAGTTGCTGTGCAGCGACTTTGGCCTGAAACAGTGTCTGCGAATCGATCAGGTCGCGCACAGCTTCGGCCTGGGTGAGATCGATGCGCCCGTTCAGGAACGCGCGCATGGTGAATTCGCCAGGCTCAGCGAGCCGTGCACCAGCAGACAGTGCGATCTCCACGATGTGCCGCAGGACGACCGGTGATCCGTGCGCCGAGATTTCGACAATGTCATCCGTCGTGTAAGAGTGCGGCTTGGCGAAGTAGGTGACCACGACTTCATCAATTCTCGAACTGTGGAGGGACGGGCGCCCTCGCCCGTCCGGCTGAGTCGAAGACTCAGCGGTCCGCTGAAACTCTGGCAGTTGTCCGACAAGAATGTCCGACCCACATTGTTCAACCAGTTCGCCGAAAACGGCTCGCCCCGGCTCCATCTCATGCTTCAGCCGAAGCATCGGTTCCGCAATCGCTCGCGCTTCTGGTCCTGCGAGGCGGACCACGCCAATCCCTCCGCGACCAGGAGGAGTGGCTATTGCGACGATGGTGTCATCAAGGTTCAAGCTGCTAGTGACTAGTGGCTAATAATCCGAATTTATGACTCGCTGACGTCGAGGTGTGTCGCTGGTACAAACTCCAGCCCCTCAGTACAATCTATGCTTCACTCATGGCCGACGTTCGCCGAGGTCTGATCATCGTAAATACTGGTCCGGGCAAGGGCAAGACGACGGCCGCGATGGGCACAGCTTTGCGTGCGGTGGGCAGCGGCATGCGCGTGCTGATGCTGCAGTTCCTGAAAGGTTCGTGGCATTACGGCGAGCTTGACGCCGTGCAGGCTTTTGGCGACAAATTTGTCATGAAGCAGATGGGCCGCGGCTTCGTGAAGGTCGGCGCGGAGAAGCCAGATCCTGAGGATGTGAAGCTGGTAGAAGAGGCTTGGGCCGAATCGGAGCGCGCGATTCAGTCCGGCGAATGGGACCTGGTGATCCTCGACGAGATCAATTACGCGATCAGCTACGGCATGCTTGATCCCGCGAAAGTTGTTGATTCTCTTAAGCGCAAGCCGGAAATGGTGCACGTCATCTTGACGGGACGCAACGCCCATCCGACAATTGTCGAGCTTGCAGACACCGTCACCGAAATGCGCCAGGTCAAGCACGCGTACGAGAAGGGCGTGATGGCGCAGAGAGGAATAGAGTATTGAGAAATTGAATCATTGAGTCATTGAATCATTGAAAAAACCTCGCAATTGAGGGTTCTCAATGACTGAATGATCCAATGATTCAATGATTCAATTCCATGGCCTGGTTCAAGCGACAATCCGGCGAGGTGGACGCTTCGGGCGAGAAGAAGATTCGTACCGAAGGGTTGTGGGTAAAGTGTGAGAGCTGCCGCCAGATCATCTGGAAGAAGGACCTCGAAGACAACCTGAACGTTTGCCCCAAATGTGGCAAGCACTTCCGCATCGACGCGCGCACCCGACTAGCGCAACTGCTTGACGACGCCGAATACGAAACCTTCAGCGACAACCTGAAGTCGACTGACCCGTTGAAATTTGTCGATCTAAAACCTTATTCCGACCGCCTTGACAAAGCCCAGGAAGAGACCGAACTGAACGACGCGGTCATCAATGCTCGCGGCAAGCTGAATGGCCGCGACGTGATCGTCAGCGCCATGGAGTACAACTTCATCGGCGGGAGCATGGGCGCGGTCGTAGGGGAAATGATCACGCGGGCCATTGAGGAGTCTCTCAAGACGCAGCGGCCGCTCATCATCATTTCTGCCTCTGGCGGGGCGAGGATGATGGAAGGCGCGCTGAGCCTGATGCAGTTGGCGAAAATTTCGGCTGCACTGGCCCGTCTGGACGAGGCCCGAATCCCCTATATCTCTGTGCTCACCGATCCTACGACCGGCGGCGTGACTGCATCATTTGCAATGCTGGGCGATCTCAATATCGGCGAACCCGGCGCCCTGATTGGTTTTGCCGGACCGCGCGTCATTGAACAGACGATCCGCCAAAAACTTCCCCCCGGCTTTCAGCGCAGCGAATTCCTGCTGGAGCACGGGATGTTGGATGCCGTTGTCCCCCGCAAGGACATGAAGGCGTACATCGCGCGGGCATTGGAGTTTATGACGGACGTCAGCCCTCAGCCATCAGCCGTCAGCTCGGTTCCGTCGTAGGTCGTACGTCGTAAGTCGTACGGCGAACCCCCAACCAAGTGCGTCAGTTGCGGTTTGTCGTGATTCCCTCGTGAACTGGTAACCTAGTGTTGCGTACGGCGTACGACCTACGACGTACGGCAGTTTTAATGTCCGCTTCCTATCAATCCGCCATTACCCGCATGTACGCGCTCGGGCATGAACTCGCGCACACGCCTTCGCACAAGTTCGACTTGGCTCATATGCGCGTGCTATTGGCAGCGCTGGAGCATCCGGAGAAGAAGTTTCGGAGTGTTCTGATCGCGGGGACCAATGGCAAGGGTTCGACCGCCGCAACGCTGGCTTCGATTCTCCGGGCTTCCGGTCTGCGCACGGCTCTGTATACATCACCGCATCTCGTGCGGATCAACGAGCGGATACGCATCAATGGCGAGCAAATTTCGGACCATCAGTTCGCGCTGCTCCACGATGTGGTCGATCGAACAGCGGAACGCCTGGTCGAAGACGGCGAGTTGCCCTGGCATCCCAGCTTCTTTGAAATGCTGACCGCCATCGCATTCGAGTACTTCGCCAACGGAAGAGTCGATATTGCGGTGCTCGAGGTCGGCATGGGTGGGCGCCTCGATGCTACGAATGTCGTCGACCCGCTGCTGAGCGTCATTACCGATATCTCGCTGGACCATCAGAAATTTTTAGGAAACACCATCGCGGAAATCGCGCGCGAAAAAGCGGGAATCATTCGCCCCAACGGAGTGTTGGTCACGCTGCCACAAAATCCGGAGGCGAACGACGTGATTGGGCGCGTAGCACTGGAAGCAAACGCGACGGCGATCAGCGCGGTACCGTTTGTCCCACCGGTTTCTCCGGCGAGCCCGCTGCTATGGGGCTCGGCGAATCCCAGCAGTGACTCAGGACGGGAGGGCACGGCTTCCAGCCGCGCCGGAAACGCACCGGCAAACGGGGAGACGGCTTTAGCCGCCGAGCTGCCGCTTTCGCGATACCAGCTTCAGGTGCTTAGAAAAGAAATCGCCATTGAAACTCCACTCGTCGGTCGTCACCAACTTCGCAACCTTGCGCTTGCGGTCGCTGCCGCGGAACAACTGACAACACATTTCCCCGCCATCACTGCAGATTCCGTCGAACGCGGCATTCGCGAAACGCGGTGGCCGGGAAGGTTCCAAGTGATTCCCGCGCGCGAAAGCCAGCCCGAGTTCGTCTTCGATGTCGCCCACAATCCTGCCGGCGCATGGGCCTTGCGATCCACGCTCTCGTCGGTTTATGAAGACCGGCGACTGATATTCGTCTTCGGCGCAATGCGCGATAAGGCAATCCGAGAGATCGCCGAGATACTCTTCCCGCTAGCCGAACGGGTCATTGCGACGCGAGCAGACAATCCGCGTTCAGCAACTCCAGAAGAAATCGCCGAAGCCGCGGTCCGCACTGGAGCAGACATCGAATCTGCGGCAGATGTGGCCTCCGCTATCAGGAGTGCCTGCACCGTAGCCGGGAACGACGGAGTTGTTGTCATTACCGGCTCCATTTACGTCGTAGGTGAAGCCATGCAGTCGCTCGGAGTTCCCGCCTGATGCAAAATAGCAGTGTGAGCGAGGTCTCTCAGGAAACTGCAGTCCAGTCCGCTGCACCGCAACGCAAATACGGCATTCTGAGTGCTCTCCGTTCGTATTTCTTCCTCGACCTTCTGATCTGGGGATACACGATTGTTTTGGGCGCGCTTTCCATCCCGTTTGGATTCTTCGACAAGGACGGCAGTATTCTCCACGGCTTCGCGCGAACCTGGGCGAAGCTGACGATGAAGTCCATTCTGTCGCCGTTCAAAGTGATTGGAATTGAGCAGATCGACACCTCCAAGCCTCACGTGTATGCTGTCAATCACGCTTCGGCGCTCGACATCCCCGCGCTTTACGCGTTCCTGCCGTTTCAGTTCCGCATCGTCCACAAGAAAGAACTGTGGTCGTATCCGATCGTGGGATGGCACCTGAAGCGGTCGGGGCAGGTGTGTGTCGATCAGCAGCATCCGACACGATCTGTGGGGCAGATCAAATCGGCACTGCGCACTCTGAAAAATGGCATGCCGCTGGTGATTTTTCCGGAGGGTGGTCGCACCTCCGATGGCAAGATTCAGCCCTTTCTGGCGGGTGCTTTCTTCCTTGCCATCAAAGCCCAGGTTGACGTCGTCCCGATTGCGCTGCGAGGGATGTACGAACTTCTCCCGATGAACACCTATCACATCAAGCCGCGGCCGCTGGAGATGCGCGTCGGCAAGCCGATCTCGACTGCTGGGCTGACGTTGAGAGATATGGAAGCGCTGTCGGCGAGGGTGCAAAGATCAGTGGAAGAGATGTACTACGAAGGGAAGGGCGAAAACCACTAACCGCAAAACACGCGAAGATCGCAAAGAAATTGCACTGAGTCCTTTGCGTACTTTGCGACTTTTGCGGTTTAGTGTCTCGGCTTACAAACACGTCGCTTGCTGCAAGTCGTTGTTCTGCTGCATAATTCTTCGTTCTTTTGTGCCTCCCGGCGCCGAAGTGATTGACAAGAATGCGACCTCGGGACCACACCAGAAATCGGAGACAATATGAAGATGTTCCTTCTTTTTGCACTCTTCTGTTTTGCATTCGCCGCCATTCTCGAAGCACAAACCAAAAAGCCTACCGTCGCCGAAGCCGAGCAGTTCATGAACAAGGCCGAGGCGCGCCTGGCCGAATTGAGCGTGAAAGGCAACCAGGCGAACTGGATTCACGAAAACTTCATCACTGACGACAGCGAGGCGATCGCCGCGGCGGTGAATGACGAGCAGACTGCCGTCACGACCGAACTGGTGGAGGGAGCCAAGCGCTTCGACGGGCTCAAAATGCCGGCGGATCTGGAGCGCAAATTTCTATTGCTCAAGTTGCAGTTGGTGGCGCCGGCTCCGAAGGATCCAAAGCTGCGCAAGGAACTCACGACAATCGCAGTGTCGCTCGACTCCGATTACGGCAAGGGTAAATTCAAGGATTCCACTGGCAAGACACTCGACGTCAATGATGTCGAGAACATCATGGCGGAGAACCGCGATCCAGCGAGGCTGAAGGAAATCTGGCTGGGATGGCACTCGATCGGAGCGCCAATGCGAGAACGCTATGCGCGGTTCGTTGATCTGTCGAACCAGGGTGCGCGCGAACTGGGCTTCAAAGACACCGGCGTGCTATGGCGTGCCGGTTACGACATGCCACCGGAGCAATTCTCGGCAGATGTGGACCGCCTGTGGGAACAGGTGCGCCCGCTGTATCTCTCGCTCTATACATTCGTTCGTGCACGTTTGTCGCAGAAGTATGGACCGAATGTCGTTCCGCCCGATGGTCCGATTCCTGCGCACTTGCTGGGAAATCCGTGGGCGCAAACCTGGGGCAATATCTATCCGTTGCTTGGTCTCCCTGAAAACAGCAGCGGATACGACCTTACGCAGTTGCTCCGTGCGAAGAACCTCGATGCGCACGGGATGGTGAAGTATGGCGAAAACTTTTACACCTCGCTGGGATTCGCACCCTTGCCGAAAACCTTTTGGGAGCGATCACTGTTCACCAAACCTGCCGACCGCGAAGTCGTTTGCCACGCCAGCGCCTGGGACATCGACAACAAAGACGACATCCGCATCAAAATGTGCATCCAGATCAAGGATGAGGATTTCGTTACCATCCATCACGAACTTGGTCACAACTTCTATCAGCGTGCGTACAAGAACCAGCCGTATCTGTTCGAGAACGGCGCGAATGATGGCTTCCAGGAGGCCATCGGCGACACCATTGCCTTGGCGATCACGCCGGAGTATCTGAAGAAGATTGGCTTGCTGGAGACGATCCCTCCGGCGGACGCCGACATTCCCCTCCTTCTGAAACAGGCGCTCGACAAAGTCGCGTTCCTGCCCTTCGGCATCATGATCGATCAGTGGCGCTGGAAGGTTTTCTCCGGCGAGATCAAGACCGCCGATTACAACAAGGCATGGTGGGACCTGCGGCTGAAGTATCAGGGCGTGGTACCGCCGGCGCCAAGGACTGAAGCAGATTTTGATCCCGGCGCGAAGTATCACGTGCCGGGCAATGTGCCATACACGCGCTACTTCCTGGCGTTCATCTATCAGTTCCAGTTTTATCGCGCCCTATGTAAGGAAGCTGGGTATACGGGCCCGCTCAACCGCTGCACTTTCTTCGACTCGAAAGAAGCGGGAACAAAATTCAACAAGATGCTGGAAATGGGACAAAGCAAGCCCTGGCCCGATGCGATGGAAGCTCTGACCGGCGAGCGCCAGGCCGATGCCAGCGCGATCCTTGACTATTTCGCTCCGCTGAAGACGTGGCTCGACGAGCAGAACAAAGGGATGAAAGTAGGTTGGTAAGCTCCCTAACCCGACTTGTGTGGGGACGGGCGCCCTCGCCCGTCCTGTCGAGCGCAGCTCAACCGTTACTTCCTCTACGTCCTTGTGCTGTGGGCGCCCGTACCCGCGCATGTACTTCTCATTCCGGCAATTCCGTCCCATGATGAACTAGTCGTAAGTAGTTCCTGGCCGGCCAGCCTCCCGTCGATCCGGCCTATGTTCAGCAAGCCTGCGCGAACTCCGCGTAGCGATGAGGTCCGTTGTGAACCACGAATTGGCTCCCGATCGGCGGCATTCTCTGCGCCAGCGGGTGAATACGCCGGCGTTCGCCAGTTTTGACGGCGTGACCGGCGGCATGATTCTCGACCTGAGCGAAGAAGGCATGTCGATGCAGACGCTCGCGCCGCTCTCGGCGCACAGCATCCTGCCGCTGCATCTTTCGCTGGGCGAACCGACCGCCTACCTGGAAACAACCGTTTATGTCGCGTGGGCGGATGCTCTCGGCCGAGCTGGGGTGCGATTCTCTGAGTTGCCGGACGCTGCCCGGGAGCGTCTGCGCGAGTGGCTTACGGTGAATGCGTTTGCTCCAAGCTGGAAAGCTCCTCGATGGGTGGTGCGAGACTCAGCGTTTTCCTACGGTTCGAACGGGAATGGTAAACCCCACGGCGTTTCCTTGAGCCTGGACGCAGGACGAGAAGTCGAAGATGACGATGAACCCGGATTTGCGGCTCCGGTTTCTACTACAGTTCAGTACGAGTTCAAGTCGCTGGGTGGGGATCTCACTGCGGCTCTGAGCTTGATTGCGAGCCGCGCCTGCTCGATCACTCGCGGAACAGGCTCTGCAGTAGCGCTTGCAGGCGAGAATGGCATGACTTGCCGCGCGGTGGCCGGCAGCAATGCTCCGCAGATCGGCGCTCCGGTGGACATCAGCAGCGGATTCACCGGAGCGTGCATTCGCGAGCTGCGCCCTCTCCGCTGCGACGATACCGAATCCGATCCGCGCGTCGATGTTGACGCCTGCCGAAGACTTGGAATTGCCTCGATTCTAGCAGCGCCTATTCTCTACGAGCGAGACCTCGTTGGGCTCGTGGAAGTCTTCTCTACCGCTCCATTCGCATTCGATGACGGCGACCTTGCCGTGGTCGAGCGCCTTGCTCAGACTGTCGTCCTGACGCTCAGCAAGGCGGAAGTGTTTAGGCCCAGCTGCCAGTAGCCAGTTGCTAGTTGTCAGTTCGCAGTTGCCAGTTCCAGCGGCCCACTTCACTTCACTAAGTCACCAAGCCTAATAGGCTCAGTCAGCACTGAGAACTGACAACCAGGAACTGGAACTACTTGCCCGGCAACTGACCACTAGCTACTAGTCACTAGCCACTAGCCACTTGCTTCCCGCATCTCACCTTCTGTGTTCTCCCGCGTAACTTTTCGACTTCCGCGACGCATGAACTCTATGGAAACCGCGGAGAGTGCAGTGGAAACCCTGGAACGCGAATCAGACGATCGGTCGCTGATCGAAGCGGCACAAAGCGAGCCTGCGCGGTTTGCAGCGCTCTATGACCAGAATTTTGACCGCGTGTATGCCTTCTTTGCCCGGAGGGTCTCGAGCCGGGAAGAGGCGCAGGACTTGACAGCCGAAGTCTTCCATCAGGCGCTGGCGTCGATCCGAACTTTCAAGTGGCAAGGCGCTCCCTTTATCGCGTGGCTGTATGGCATCGCAGCCAATGTGCTGTCGAAGCACTGGACCAAGCAAGGCAAACACGTCGAAGAAGAACTGAGCGCTCTCAGCAGCATGGGCGGCGAGATGGAGCGCAGTGTGATGCTGGCGAAAGCCGTCGAAACGCTCTTGCCGGACCAGAAACACGTGATCATCCGGCGCTTCGTGGATCAGAGGAGCATCCGCGAGATCGCGCAGGAATTGGGCCGCAACGAGGGAGCGATCAAGCAACTTCAACTTCGCGCGCTGGAAAATCTGCGGGCAAAACTGGGAGGCACGATATGAACCGCGAACAATTGGCCGAAGAGCTGGACCTCAAGATTGAAGCACTGGGCACGATGAATGCTCATCCCAGCACTTCCGAGCCGCTGCTTCACCTTGCGGCCGAACTGCGCATGCTTCCCAGCGACGATTTCAGGAACAGTTTGCGCGAACAACTGACGGACCGCGCGGAATCACTGGAGTTAAACGAACAGGGTACTTCCGCAGCAACGGACGAATTCATCTTCACGTCGCTTGACGCGGGGCCGGCTTTCTCGCGACAACAGTTCGGCGCGCTACCGGCTGATCCACGCAATTTTCTGTTTTCGTTTCTATCGCATGCGGCGCTGGTGGCATTCATCGCGTCAGGGATCTGGGTCGTACATTCTCCCGTAGTAAGAAATCGGATCCTGACGTCCGAGCTTACCTACGAGCCGCTGCCCATGGGAGATGTTGCTCCGCACGGTGGCGGCGGTGGTGGCGACCATAGCGCGATCCGAGCCAGTCGCGGAACTCCGCCGAAATTTTCGGACCAGCAGCTCGCACCACCCGCAATTGTGGTTCGTAGCGAGAGTCCCAAGCTCCAGTCGTCGCCGACCGTCCTCGGCCCGCCTGATCTGAAGCTGCCGCAATCGAATCAGCTTGGGGACCTGTTCTCGCCGAACGTGATGCCTTCGAATGGGAGCGGTAGCCGGGGCGGAATTGGCGACAAATCAGGGACAGGCATAGGAACTGGGGTCGGCAGCGGGGTTGGACCGGGCTACCTGGCGGGATATGGTGATGGCGTTTACCGGCTAGGCAAGGGTGTAACTGCCCCGCACGCGCTCTATGATCCCGATCCCGAGTACTCTGACGAGGCCCGACGAGCCAAGTATCAGGGCAATGTTCTTCTTTCGCTGGTCGTTGATGCCACTGGCCACGTTCGCGATATCCACGTCGCACGTTCGGTTGGAATGGGACTCGATGAAAAAGCCATTGAAGCTGTCCAGAAGTGGAAGTTTGCTCCCGGAATGAAAGATGGCCACCCAGTCGCGGTGCAGGTCAGCGTGGAAGTCAACTTTCGGTTGTACTGAGTCCCGTGTGGGTCGGACATTCGTGTCCGACCTGCAGTCGGGCGTCACGATATCGGGAGCACTGCTTCGGGACCTGACCTCAAAACTGTGACCCAAATGTCCGACCCACACTTTTAACGGAAGCTTGCGCTCTTGATGGTTTGCCGGAAGTCGGCGCCTTCCATCTTGATAATCCGGCACATCTCATGAAGACGAGACCGCATGCGCTCTCCAATGCGGTCGCCGAGGGTCTCTCCCCTGACTGCCCGCTGTGCGCGGGAAAACTCGGAAGTTCCCGAAGCCTCCTTCGCTGGATCATCCGGGTAATTCGTGGTGATGATCGTGGTTCGGTTGTCGTTATAGCGGGTGTTCAGAATCAGGCTGACCGTGTCCCAAACCCATTCTGTCGGCTTCACGGCGCCCAATTCATCCAGTACCAGAACTTCCGTCTCAAAGACTGGCCGCAACACCTCTAATTCGGTGGCCTTCACCGAATCGTTATAGGAGTTCTGGATCTGCTTCAGCAGTTCGCGGTAGTCATAGAAGAGGCATGCGATCCCCTTGCTGAGGATCAACTCCTTAATGATGCCGACCGCCAAGTGTGTCTTTCCTACGCCAATACTGCCGATCAGCAACAGCCCGGTGTTTTCCAGCGGATACTCTTCAACGAACTTGCAGACGTCCATACGGGCGCGAGTCAGATGGCTATGCGGTCCCTCGAACGAAAAGTTCGATAGCTCACAATGCTCGTAGCGCTTGGGAATCCGTGCAGCAGCCAGCAGCGCCTCACCCTTTTGCTTCAGGCGGCAATCGCAGCGGCTCACCCGCCGTTCCTCGCCGGCAAATTTCCATCCAGTGCCACCGCAGACGGGACAAACTTCGGAAGAAACCTTCATCAGGGAACCCTGTTTCCACTTTGCACTGCGATGCGCCATTGCGCAAGTGCTGAGGCCGGAAGCTCTGTGCAGATTCTGTGGAGGAGCGGGTGAGGTTGTGGAGAAGTCAGTGGAATTGAATCATTGCGTCATCGAATCATTGAAACACCCTCGTGCCAGCGCCTCGGGTCCAAGTCAATGACTCAATCATTCAATGATTCAATTTACTGCCACTTCCCGTGAGCCTGGCCCTAAACCCTGCTCTACTCCCGCTGTCTACCCTGCCCTGTACCCAAACTCGGCATCTGGCGCGGATTTTCACAGTTGACTTTCGCAGATTGCGGGAGCTAAATAGCTGGCGTCGGGTTTCCGAATCAGCGAAAACAGTTCCACGCGGCGCTGTGGGTGCGCTCGCAAGACCATCTCGCTGAGAACAAGGGAGAACTCCACAGGAGATACTTATGAATAAGGCAGATCTCATCGACCGCATCAGTTCGAACTGCGGCATCAGCAAAACTCAGGCCGCTGGCGCCATCGACACGGCCGTAGACAGCATCACGGGGGCTCTGAAGAAGGGTGACCGTGTTGCCTTGATCGGATTTGGGACGTTCTCTATTTCACAGCGCAAGGCCCGCAACGGCCGCAATCCTCAGACCGGCGCAACCATCAAGATCGCAGCCCGGCGCGTGGCCAAGTTTACCGCTGGCGCAGAACTTAAGAAGGCAGTGAATCGCGGCAAGTAGTTCCGGGTTCAGAATTGACGAAGCGGCAGGGGGTCGGCCCTGCCGCTTTTGTTTTGGACACGACTTCACGATTTGCATCTCAGAAGCCCGGAACGATGAACCAGGTCTGTTCGCGATACTCCTGGTAGGTTTCCCCGAACTCTTCGATCATGAACTGCTCCTCGCGTCGCGCTTTAATGCTCTCGGACAGGAGCACCAATGGGATCGCAATCAGGCCTCTCCACTGTCCGATAAAGATGGCGGTGCCAATTGTCGCCAGTAACAGGCCGGAATAAATCGGATGGCGCACGAAGGCATAAGGACCCGACCGGATCAGCTCATGATCAACTTTTCTCGTCACCTTGGCGCTCCAGTTCTCTCCGAGGATTAGTCGCGCCCAGATCGAGAGGGCTACGCCGGCGAAGGTGAGGACGATACCTGCTACGGCCACCGACTCCGCATCTCTGATGAAGCGCGTGCCCAGCATCCCCAACGCACGACGAGAGAACAGCAAGTAAAAGGCCAGCGCCATCAGCGAACCATAGGTCAGTCGAGACATGAGCGGTTCGGCTGCCTTCGTTGTTTTCACCCAGAGTGACGCCACGATCCAAACGATCACGAAGAGGTACCAGGGAATGAGTTCAATCTGCCACAAAGTCGGGTGATGCAGGTTCATAACCGCTCCTTACTTCGAAATGCGTCGTAAATGCGCAATCCAGTCGAGTTCGGCCCGGCTCTCGCCGAGCAAACGGCTGGTCACCTCGCCGGAATAGCGGTCGAGATCGAAATTGTCCTGGATGGCTGAGAGCTTCTCGATTCGCGAGTTGAGATAGCGCTCACGCGTATCCAGGATTCGCATGCGGGCATCTGGCTCAATCACTTGAAACATCCCAACACGAAAGCGAAACTGGTCTGAAGCCCGCGCATCCTGCTCGGTAAAGTTGCTCAGCTGCGAAATGAGTTCCTTGCGGCCCAGAGGGGTGATCGAATAGAGCTGCCGAGTTTGCCCGCGCTCGCCCGGCACTTCTTTCTTAGTGACCCACTTCTTGGTCATGAATCGCCGTAGCAGCGGATAAACGAGATTGTTGTGCAGCTTCTCCTGGCCGAGAATCAGGCCCGCCTGTCTCTTGATCGAGTAACCGTGCTTTGGACCCGGCAGCAGTGTCGCCAAGATGATTAGGTCAGTCATGACTGTGTCACTACTGTACTAATAGTTGCCGACTCTTGCAAATGAATGTGCCTGTTTCCGAGAGTACGGAAAACCGGATTTCCACCGTGCCAGTGTGACGATTGTCACAGCCTAGCCAAGCCCCCGCGACTACCCTGTGCTTATGTTTTCCGGGCGCACTACGCAGCTCGTTGTTCGCCTCTTAGACCGACTCATACCCGAGCCCTCCCAAAACGGCTCCCCAGGACGCCGGGTTGGGGAGCGTGGCGAGGAAGACGCTTATTTTTATTTGCGCCGACTTGGATACGTGATGGTCGCGCGCAACTACCGATCGCCTCGGCATCACGGAGAGATCGATCTGATCGGCTGGGACCACGACGTACTCTGCTTCATCGAAGTGAAGACTCGCACCACGCACGACGTGAAGCCCGCAGAGGCCGCCGTCGACCGTGAAAAGCGTCGCGCATTACGCAAGGTGCTGGGCGACTACCTGCAATCCTTGGCAAGGCGCACGTATCCCGAATCTCAGCCATGGCGTTTTGACGTGCTCACCGTCTATTACGACCCGCCGTCCTCGACCGCTCGCACGAAAGGTCGTACTAAATCGACGCACGAAATGCTTCCGACCTTCCAACTATTTCGGAATGCTGCCCTCTCATCGTAAAATGGACATCAGCCCGGCGTGGCAGCGGGTCGGAGGATTGAACTTAAATTGCCGGAACTACGAAAAGACCCCATTGTTGGGCGCTGGGTCATCATCTCGACCGACCGCGCCAAACGCCCCACCGATTTCGCCCGCGACGCTGTGAAGATGAAGGGCGGCTTTTGCCCTTTCTGCTACGGAAACGAAAGCAAGACCCCGCCGGAAATCCAGGCCTATCGCCCCAGCCATAATGGAGGCTCGCCGCCGCAGCGCGATACGCCCGGTTGGACCGTTCGTGTCGTTCCCAATAAGTTCCCCGCGCTAGGGATTGAAGGCAATCTGAACCGCCAGGCGGAAGGCATGTTCGACCGAATGAACGGCATCGGCGCGCACGAGGTGATCATTGAGACCAACGATCACAATGCGACGCTGGCCACGCTACCGCCGAAGCGCATTGAAGACGTTCTATGGACGTTCCGTGATCGAATTCTTGACCTGAAGAAAGATAAACGGTTCAAGTACATCCTGATTTTTAAGAATCACGGCGATTCTGCCGGAGCTTCGCTTGAGCATGCTCACTCGCAGCTGATTGCTCTGCCTATCGTGCCAATCTACGTTTCCGAAGAGATTGAAGGCGCCAAGCAGTACTACAGGTTCAAAGAACGCTGCGTTTTCTGCGACGTGGTGCAGCAGGAAAGCGAGTTAGGGCTGCGCCTGGTTGCGGAGAATGACGATTTCGTGACCATCGCTCCTTATGCGCCACGATTTCCATTTGAGACGTGGATTCTACCCAGGCAACATGAGTCCGCGTTCGAGAACTCTTCTTCGCGGATGTTCGAGAACCTCGCCAAGGCCATTCGGGTGCTGCTGAACAAGGCCGACCAGGTGCTCGACAATCCGGCTTACAACCTCGTGATCCACAGTTCTCCTACGCAGGACCCGGCGAATGATCACTACCACTGGCACATTGAGTATGTGCCCAAGCTGACGCGCACTGGCGGATTCGAATGGGGCACGGGTTTCTATATCAACCCCACGCCGCCGGAAGAAGCTGCTCGGTTCTTGCGCGCGGCGTCAGTGGAGGAACCGGCAACCGCAACCACCGCCGGCTAGATTGGCTACTTTGCGATTGCGAGGTGAGGCAGGTTCCTGTCCGTCTGCTCGCGGGAACCAAGGCCGTAGCCCATCAGGTAAGTCCCGTCGACCAGGAAGCCGAAGTAGTCAGGTTGTAGTTGGACGCGCCGCGCCGACTGGCGATCCAGGAGGGCGGCAATCTTCACCGTTGCTGCGCCTCGTGCCTTAAGATCATTTATCAGGAATTCGGCGGTCAGGCCGGAATGCAAGATTCCTTCGACCAGGAGTACGTGCTGATCCTGGATCGCAAGGTCGTGGCTGAAGAAGATTTCTAAAACGTCACCGATGTCGTCGCGATACTTCGGCTTGATGAACTGACAGACGACCGGGACCTCAATTGCCCTCACTAAGTCTGACAAGAAGATAAAGCCGTTTTCCAGAATACCCAGCGCGTGAATAGTTTTGCCCACGTAATCGTGTGAAATCTGTCGCGCCATTTCGCGCACGCGTTTCTGCACCTGGTCGGCAGGGATTACGATCTGCACGTTGGATTGAGGAGACATAAAGTTGCTAGTAGCTAGTTGCTAGTTGTCAGAGTCAAGCTCCAGCGCTTCTTCGCTGATCAAGATTCCTTTACTATTTTCGGCTTGTAAATCGCGGCGCACGCCGAAGCCGCGCAGCCACACGACATCTTCTCCGCTCGCGATCACCGGCCACGCTTTCTTCTCGTCGCCAGTAACGTGACGATCTTGCAAGAGCTCTTTAATTTTTTTCGACGCCTTTGAATGCACCGGCCAAAAGCGGTCGCCCGGGCGCCAGTTACGAACCAGCAAGTTCTCCGCGAACCGGACGTCGAGCAAGTGATCGGGATTATACCGCTCGCCCGCGGAGGCATACTTAGCATCGAGTACTACGCCAGTCTCCCAAATCGTGACGGTTCCCGGGACTTGGAGCTGGTACTCATAGTCGCTTGCAATTCGATCCACAGTGCGGAGGTCTGGAGTCAGGATCAACAGTTCGTTTGCGGTACGCACGGCTTTCCAGCCCCAAGGCAATTGGATCTTGCAGTCAGAGTTCTCGTCTCCCACGGCCAGGCTGACAATGCGGTTTACGTGGTGGAAATCCATCGGCATGCCGAAATTCTCGAGCGACTGAAGGAGACGGCGTTGCGCAGCTAACGGGAGTGCCCGGAACTTGTCGAGATTCAGCACAAAATCGCTGATCGTTGGCCCCGGCTGGTCTAGCTTTTTCAGCAGCACAGGATCAGGGGTATCCGACTTCTGGCCATCTCCCGCCGGAGCGAATGGAACATAGAACGAATGTTGGAGCCACGCAGGCCTCCTGAAGCTGACAATATTTCCAAACATGCGGTTGCGTTCTTTCTCCCAGAATTCCTCCTCGCCGCGAGCGATTTCGGCGAGCTCCGCCAACTTCTCGGTCGCGGCCGGGTTGAACTCCTTTTCCAGCAACGGCACTAGCACGTGCCGCACTCGATTTCGCGTGTACTGCAGATCTCGATTGGTGTTATCGTCGCGCCATTCCTGCCCGGCTTCGGCAAGATAAGCTGCGGCCCCTTCACGTCTTGTGCTCAACAGAGGTCGAATAATCTCGCCACACACCTGCTCCGCGATATTTTTGACTGACAAACGAGGGCGGATAGCGCTCAGCCCGCGCAGGCCTGAACCTCTCAGGAGCCGAAGCAAAACCGTCTCGGCCTGGTCGTCCAACGTGTGAGCAGTGGCAAGTCTATTGAACTCGCCTTTCCGCAATAGCTTCTCGAAATACTGAGACCGAAGTTCGCGGGCAGCGGTTTCGATGCTGAGTCTCTTCTCTGTCGCATACGCTTTCACATCGCGGCGCGCAGAAAAGAACGGTAGATCGTAATGAGCAGCCAGATCGCGGACGAATTGCTCGTCACCATCCGATTCCGTTCCGCGAAGACAGTGATTAAGATGAACGACCGAGAGCACAATTCCCAGCTCCGCGCGAAGTTCCAGCAGGATTCGAAGCAGCGCGACTGAATCTGCGCCGCCAGAAACGGCCACGCCAACGCGGTCTCCGGCGCAGAGAAGGTCCTGCTTGCGAATGTAATGAAAGACGGATTGGGCGAGGTTATGCACGTCGCGACGATCTCAGGCTCAATCACGAGAATTATGCAATATCAGCTTCGATTGCAGGGAAAAGCTTTGAAAACATAAACCGCAAAGAACGCAAAGATCGCAAGAAAACACAACCGATTTCCTTGCGAGCTCTGCGACCTTTGCGGTTCTGTTCCTAGCGTTATGCCAACTCGACTTCGATCTTTTTCGCGGCCGGATCGATTTTGGTCACGCGGAAACTACGCACTTGGCCTGGGGTAAGCTCTGAGCTGACAGCTTGGGTCACGGTTCCCGATTTCCACTTTGCCGCGAGCATGGAACTGAGGGACTTCAGGTCCGCGCCGCCGCTGGACTGCTGGCCCGCAGACGCACCCTTTGCTCCAGTTCCAAGCTTGCATATTGCGCGAATACCCTCTCCAAGTTCAACCGTTGCAAAGCTGCTAGAGACCTCGGCGACGCGTCCGCTCACCGTGTCACCCACCTTTCGCTCGGCCAAGTATTCGTCGATGCTGGTGGGCACCATCTGCTTGATCCCGAGTTTCAGCCGGCGTTTTTCAGGATCGACCGCGAGCACCTGCGCCTTGACCACCTGCCCGACCTTGAAGACATCCGACGGGTGATTGATTCGCTTTTCCGCGCTGATATCGCTGACGTGGATCATGCCTTCGACCCCTTCAGCAACCTGCACGAATGCGCCAAACTTCTGAACGCTGACAACTGGGCCCTCGACAATCGAATCCACCGGAAACTTCTGTGCCGCATCGGCCCAGGGATCTCCGAGTGCCTGCTTCAAGCCGAGCGAAATTCGCTTCTCACCGGGATTGATGCCCAGAATGACGGCTTCGACAATCTCTCCTACCTTGACCAGGTCGCCGGGCGTGCGCACCTTCTTAACCCATGACATCTCGGAGATGTGAATCAAGCCTTCCACTCCTGGCTCGAGTTCGACGAATGCTCCGAAATCGGCAAGACGGCTCACTGTCCCGCGAACACGTTCACCAATTTTGTATTTCGACGGAACCGAATCCCAAGGCTGCGGTTGGAGTTGCTTCAGCCCGACAGAGACGCGCTGCTTACCCGCGTCAATCTTCAGGACTTTGACCTCTACTTCCTGTCCGACAGAAAGCGCATCTGCTGGTGCGTTTACGCGTCCCCAGGAAATATCGCTGACATGAAGGAGCGCGTCGACGCCTCCGATATCGACAAAAGCGCCGTACTCGGTGAGGCTGCGTACCGTGCCGTTAACAACGTCGCCTTCCTTTAATTCAGAGTAGCGTTGGCCCTTGGCATTGCGTTCCTCCTCTTCAAGGACGGCGCGACGGTCTACAACAATATCTTCATCAGCGACATCCAGCTTGATGATGCGGCAGCGGATCTCCTGCTCGACCAGCTTCTCCAGTTCCGCTGCGTCCCGGACTCCACTGCGCGAAGCCGGCATGAACGCGCGAACCCCGACGTCAACGCTCACTCCGCCTTTCACCACGCCGGTAACCGTACCGAGAATCGTCGCCTGGTCCTTGTAGGCTTTCTCAAAAGCGGCCCAATCCGTGGGTCGAGAGACCTTGCCACGTGTGAGCTGGTAATAGCCCTCGGGATCACGGCCTTTGATGGTGACGTTGAGCTTGTCGCCGGGCTGGACCGTCTCGCCGCGTAGCTCCGAGACCTGGAGAACCCCTTCGGTCTTGAATCCGACGTCGAGCACGACCGCGTCCGCGGTAACGGAGATGACTGTTCCCTCGCGGCTGCCTTCCGTCTTCTTCGTCGAATGAGCGCGTTCGAATTGTTTGAGAATGTCGCCGAAAGACTCACGAGTTTCGACGGGCGTTTCCGGTGCGGTTTGATCGGACATCTTTGCCTGTGACCTGTGAAGGATGGAGTAATGTAAGGATACATCAGGACGAGAGCTTACCTGCGGGAGAACCAATATCTTCTTGTCAGCCGCTCGGGCCTGATAGCGTTCTTTTGGTTATCTCAGCGTGATATTTACTTGCAGGTTTTGCTTGCTTCCCGAACCTTGTCCGGCAGCCTGCCCTCCGTTTGAGCTTGTGTGAGCTCATCGAGGGCTTTAGACGTTGCTTTTGTCTTTAGCTGAATGATGGAGTGATACGCTTTCAGAACTCCTTCGGTCCCCGCGATGTACTGTGCAACTGAGTCGTTGGAGCTTTCTGGATGCTCGATAACGAACGCTGCCGAAGATAACGTGAGCTGCGTCACGATTTCCGACGAATACTTGTACTTGGATTTCATGAAGTCACCCAGGACGTTGGTGCACACGTTGACATGGATATCAGGGACTTGAATCAGCCACAAAATCGCCCACTCTCGATCGGACTTGAGACTCTCATCAAGAGGATTACTTTCCAATTTGTGAGCGACCTGAACTGCGCGCGTGCGTTCCTCGGGCGTGGAAGGACCTCTCGAGTTGCCTGACTGAGCAAATGACAAACTACAGAACAAGAAACCTGCAATCACCAAAAGACAACAACCCCGTAAGCTCATGGCACGCATCTTTCCTCCCCTGCTGCGATCTTAAGCGGCTCGCGACATGCGGGCCGCCTCTATTCCGTCGAGCGCGTTCCACAAAGCCTTCGCGGCATTCTCGGCGGCGGCCAAGGCGCGCTGCTCGGCTGCCGGATTGTCCTCGACGATCCGCTCCAACTGATTGCGCCAAACGTTTGAGTGGTAAACGTCAGCCGTCGTATGGAGCGTGAAATATCCGACAGTCTTCTCGTCGGCGCCATACATCTCGCGGAGTCCGCGAGCCTTTTCGGCCGCAACGCGCGGGACCTGCGACTCGTAAGCGTAAAACGCAGCCAGGGCCTCTTCCGGAGCTCCTTCGCGGGAGACCTGGTGGAAATGTGAAATCAGGTTCTTCATTTCCGGCACGTGCGATGCACCAGCCGACCGGCTTCCGCCCATTCCTTCGACGAAATCAAGCCACAACTCAGAGTGCGCACGCGATCCGTCGGTGCCGGCTTCTTCGTCGCGGTTGGCGAGCACGGCGTGTCGCAAATGCCCGTGCGGCAGGCGCGCAGCAAACTCGTCGAGGTACCTGGGAAACGCGTCCACGTGGTGGTAATACTCGTGCGCATAGTCGCACAGGTCGCTGCGCGTCAGTTTGCCCTCGGACCAGGCCTTGTAAAACAGATGGCACAGCAGGTCGTACTTCGCAATGCGTGCGTCCAACTGCTGAAGGAAATCGCTCATGTTGTCCTCCGGTTGAGTGAGTTCATACTACGAGGAACAAACCTGTGGAGGCAAGGAGGCTAAGGTTTCAGGTTTCAGGTTTCAGGTTTCAGGTTTCAGGCGTCAGGCGTCAGGCTTCAGGTGTCGGCGTTCAGGCTCCAGGTCTTGGTTGTTTTAGCTGACAAGGAAGTTCGATTTTGGGAAACTCGGCAATCTCCGACGTAGTTTCACGCTCATCGACGGCTCGGATGGTGAGACGATGTGTCTGTGCGAAGGACGATTGCAATCCTGATGCTATGCCTGGCGTGCGCAGGACAAACGCAATCACCGATTCCTCCGGAAGTTAAATTCAAATCGCGGTATGTGAACCCGACGCCAAGGCCGCCGGAATTTGCGTCAGCCATGTTGTGGGGAATCGCCGTTGCGAATACTCGGGTTCCGGGACACGAGCGCGCAACGGTGGAAATCTCTCACACAGAACTCACATGCGTGATTGATGGGCGAGACGTGATTCTAAACAACGATGATGGTCAGGTTCGCGGAGGACTGTATCGGCGACATCCCTGGTTTGGAACCAACGCGCATGAAAAGATGCCGATTAAGCAGTCGTCGGATGGGAGCAGCGTCATTCTCGAAGTGGGTACACGACCCGATCGGGTATGGCACTTCTGGGCCGCTTCACCACGGCAGGTCATCCCGCGCGGCAAACTTGAAAGCTGCACAGTCAGAGTACGGGCTCGTGTGTCACTAGGGGCTCTCTTGCAGGTTGGTTTCGACTATTGGCGTGATGCTCACACGCAGTATGGTTCCGGCGGAAACAACCACGAAGCGGGCGCCAGCGACTGGTACTTGCCATCCGGCGAATGGCAGACGGCTGAGTTCACCGACATTCCCGATCGACGGTGATTCAAGACCGGTTCACCACAAAAGCCACGAAGTCACACGAAGGATTTTCATTCTGAGATTTCTTCGGGTGTAACTTCGTGTCCTTTGTGGTGAATAGACTTTTGCAGTCTCCTCTGAAATCTGCTGGGCAATTCACTAGAATCTCCGCATCATGACACAGCCATGCAGGACAGCCCTTATCACCGGCGCATCGGTTGGAATCGGCCGGGAACTGGCCAAGTTGTTCGCTCAAAACAACCACAACCTCGTTCTCGTCGCCAGAAATGCAGCGCGCCTGCAGGAAGTTGCCGGCGATCTGGAAAGGCAATTTGAGGTGACCGCGAAGGCGTTTCCCCTCGACCTCACAAGCAGCGCGGCACCGCAACTATTGTTCGACCAACTCCGGCGCGAGAACATAGCGATCGATGTGTTGGTGAACAATGCGGGATATGGCAAACTCGGCGCGTTCACTCAGATCCCTTATGCGGAGAGCGCCGGCCAAATTGAACTGAATATCACTGCGCTGACGCACCTCACCAAGCTTTTTCTCGCGCCCATGTTGGAGCGCAAGGCGGGGAGAATTCTGAACGTGGCATCCACCGCCGGATTTCAGCCGGAACGCTGATGGCCGTCTACTACGCAACCAAAGCGTACGTGATCTCTTTCTCCGAAGCACTCGCCAATGAGTTACAGGGCACGGGCGTAAGTGTCACCTGCCTCTGTCCCGGGCTAACCGACACAGAATTCCAGACACGCGCTGGAACCGAACGAACAACCCTATTCAGGCGAACTCGCCCGATGGATGCAGCTACAGTTGCGCGTGATGGCTATCGTGCCCTGATGAAAGGCAAGCCGCTGGTGATCTCAGGAATCCGCAATCGGCTACTGATGGAGTCCCTTCGGGTGAGTCCACGCAGAGTGGTGACTGCTGTCTCGCGCAAATTTCTGGAGTAGAGCATTCACTGTGTGACCGTGAGCGTCACCGCCGTGCTATGGGCCACAGTTCCGCAAGTTGCGGTGATGGTGACGGTGTAGTTGCCCGGCTTCGTTCCGGCACTTCCACCGCCACCTCCTCCATCGCTGCCTTGCAACCCGCCACCACAGCTCATTGTCGCCAAAGCGATGAGCGCCAGCATCACCACCCCTGTGGCCTTACGACCCCGTTTGCCTGTCAGCGGCACAAAAACGATCGCAACCAGCGGAATTGCCACCCACAGCCCTGCGGCAGTGGAGTTTGGGGCAGTCGTGGTCATGCTGACCGTCACCACTGAACTTCCGCTTCCGGATGGGACTTGCGTCGGATTGAAATTGCACGCGGCCAGATTCGGCAGGCCGGAGCACGCCAGGCTCACACTGTTTGGGAAACTCGCCGGACTTGGATCCACTGTCGCGCTGAACAAAGCCGTGCTGCCCCGAACTACGGTCACGGTCGACGGAGTCGCGGAGATTGAAAAATTGAAGTTCGGTGTCGCCATCGCTGCGAAGCTCAGCGCGATCGAGTGTTTCATCGCAGCCGCGTCACTACCCACTGCGTTTAAATTGAAGGAGTATGCCTGCGCCGTGCCACTGCTCACAGCGACCGTGAAGGGGACTCCCGTGCTATTCGGCACAATGCCAGAAGGTGTCACTGTGCAGGTCGGCGGCGCCCCAGTTCCACAACTCAGTGCCACACTGCTGCTGTACCCGTTCAACCCGCTGATAACTCCGTCAAAGGTCGCGGTAGCGTTCACTTGAGCCGACAAACTCGAATTGCTGACGCTCAGCGTGTAGTCGGGAGTTGCGGCTATAGTGAGGGAGAGTGACTGGGTTTTCGGCGACGTGCCGGTGGTTACCGCGCTGATCGTAATCTGCGAGGAAGCGAGCGCCGCAGTAGATGACGCGCTCACCGTCAATGCCACTGACACCGGATTTGCGATTGGGTTGGCTGAGGCCGGCTGGAATTGGCATGTGATCCCCGCGGGCAACGATCCGCACGACAACGCCACGGTTCCCGTGAATGCACCCGCCGCAGAAATCATTAGTGAAATTGGAACGCTGCTCGCGCCTGGCGCCACAGTAACTGCAGCTGGCACGGGCGCACTGAGGCTGAAATCTACGACGTGCAAAACCACCGGCGCGCCATGAGTTATGGCACCGGGATCATTCCCGTTCGCCTGCAGCCCGAAGAAGTAGTTTCCCGCAGCATCGCTTGCGGTGAAGGTGAATGTGGCTCCCTGTGCGGTCGGAGTCACTGTAGCGGAATTGACAGAGCACTTCTGCGGCGCAGCCGTGTTCCCACCGGTGCAGCTAAGGTCTACAGCGCTAGCGTATCCATTCAGGGCATACAAGATGCCATTGTAGGTTGCTGATTGGCCTGCAAAAACCGTTTGCTGACTATTGGCGATGCTGATTTGAAAATCCGGTGTTGTGACCAGGTTGAACTCCCAAACTCCACGTCCGTAAGTTCCTGCCCGCAACCGTTGCGATCCCCCAGAGTCGAATAATTGCAACGACGTGACCGCGACGTTTGGTAGAAATCCCACTTGGCCTACAGGCGGACCCACCTCGATCCAATTCGGATTGGCGGTGTCGCTCGCAAACACGCCGGCATCAGTCCCAACGTAGATCGTCGAGGTTGTCGGATCGATTAGCAGAGTATCCGCCGGTGCATCCGGAAGGTTCCCGCTGAAGTCGAACCACCAAAGGCCTGCACTGATAGTCTTCCAGACGTGAGATGCGTGGAACCCCATGATCGCGGCGTAGGCCGTTTGCCCGCTGGTATCGGAGGGATCGATCACAATGCTGGAAATCGGAAACCCCTGTGGATTAATCGACCCCGTGCGGTCGAGCCATGTGTTAGGTCCGCCAGCATCGGTGGTCACCCAAACGCGGCCGCCTGCCGGCGTGGTCAGCAGAGATGGCCCTTCGCCGTTTGTTGCCGCATAGATCACCCGAGAGTTGCCGGCGTTATCTCTAGGTCCTCCGAGGGCGAGCGCCCGAACCATGTTTGTCTCGGTCCCACTGCAGCTCCCATTGCCACCAACTTCGAAATTCGGGCTCAGCGGCGCAAACGACCCTCCCGAAGAAGATCCTCGCCACACGCGGCATGTTCCCAGCGCCATTGTTCCGGGATTTGCAGGATCGAGAACGAATGGCAGATCGAACGGCCCGACGTCGCCAGCAACCGAGGTGCTGCTGACGATGGGATCATTTTGAAAATCCGCCGTGTGGCAATTGATCCCGTTCCAGCAGCGCAGAAGGTTCACCCCTGAAATCGCATCCGGCGGCGTCGATAGGAACCATTCAGTGTCGTCATTCGGATTGATTGCCGTGAAGCCGACGTCTCCAGCGTTTGCATTGGCCCATTGACCGCCGCTCTGCAGGAAGGCTGTCGACGGCGCACCGTTGCCCTGAGTCCCTCCCCACAACAGGTTCACATCGGTCGTGGACTGCGCGATCGATAGGAACTGCGTCATTGGGCCGAGCGTCGCGTTCAAATTATCGAACTGATTGGACAGACCGCAGGTTCCAGTGGTTAGATCGGTAAAGCCGTCAAGCGCACGAGAAATTCCGCCGTCGTTTCCGAAAAATATGAGGGCGGTTCCGTTCGAGACGACGAAGTCCATTGCGTGTTGATTGGGATGGACTCGGGCGATGTCGCTGCATCCATAAGCGTGAGTGAGATTGACGAAAGTATTCACGCCCGTGCCGTTGCAGGCAGCCGAGCCTGGATAAATCGTGCATTTATAAAGGTTGGTTGCTCCGGCGTAGAGGTCAGTCGCTGATCCGTTGGGGACAGCCGCGAGTGTCAGGTTGTAGGTACCCTGAGCCGTACCGCAGCCGCCGAAGAAATCTCCGCAGTTGGTGATTCCCGAGTCATTGACCTGCGACCAGGAGATGCCGCCATTGCTGGAAGTCCAGACGCCCTGATCGACATCGTTACCGTCCACGTACCAGGCATAGATCTCTCCCCAGCCTGAAGGGCCAGTTCGGCTTGGGACCACCGAAATCACTCCGCGGTAGATTGGGCAGGCGCTCGGCAGAACCGCTTGTCCTGGACAGTTACCGGTACCCAGAGCGGAACCCGGCTGCATTGCGAGCCTCGACCAGTTCGCGCCGTCTGAGGAAACATAAAACCCGTGATATCGCACGGCCGCGTAGAACTTTCCTGCAGCCGCATTAAATGCAACTGAGGTCGCCGAAGCCCCTGTCACCGCGACGCCGGCGTCGGAAATGCTCGACAAATTCCATGTCGCACCTGCATCGGTCGAGTAGTAAAGCCCGCGATTTGCGTCTGCCGGGTTCTCCAAGCCTTCTACGATCCCTTGCGATGCAGATGCGGCGGCAGCTACAACCAATCTTGAATTCGTCTTGCTGAAAGCGATCTGGCTGAATCCGAGCCCCGCGAAAGAGTGTGTACCGGTCGTGTCTTGAGAAATCAGTGCCCAATGCGCCCCGCCATCGGTCGAGCGCAAAATGCCAAGTCCATAGTAGGAATCCACCGAACTGTTGGTTTCTCCTGTACCGGCGAGCACGACGCTTTTATTCGGATCCGGAGACGCGCTTTGCGGCTGCACGGCAAGCGCGCCAATAGCCAGCGTCATCTGATCGTCCGTCAACGGAGTCCAAGTCACCGCAGAAGCGGTCGTACTCAAATCACCCGCATTGGTCGATTTCCAAACACCTCCGTAGGCTCCGCCGACAAAAACAGTGTTGCCGGTGGGATCATTCGGGTCGATCGCTACCGCCGTCACTCGCCCCGAAACCCATCCATAATCCTGAATTCCGGCGCCACTCGCATCCGACGGCAGAGGCAAAGGGCCAAGTGAATTCCAACCGCCCGACATTGCCACGAACGACTGGGCCGTCGATCTCATGCCACGCATGCGTAGCTTCTGCTGAATTGCCTGTCGTCGAAGGTCCGCAGTTCCCGATCCAGAACGCCCACTACTCTGCCATCGTTCGCGTGCTACCCTCTGCATGGCCTGCAAATGCAACGTCGTTGACTGCTGTGCAAGCAGGTGCGCGGCGCTGAACAACAGAACGGCGACGGCCGCGATCTTGTTGTTCATCACACACTCTTCTGTGAGTTCAACCGGTTTGCCTGCGCCGATATTTTTCCCAGCCGAATGAGTCGGGCCAGGATGGACCCCAACGTGCGCCCATGAGTTCGAGCAATTTCCTGGAAGTTGACCCCTCGCCGCAGTTCTTCGCAGATTTGCGTGTCCTCGGTGTTCGACCACGGCTTGCCTGCATTGGCGGGTAGAGAGTTGCGCGCATGTTCCCTTGCCTGTTGAACCTCGAGTGCCAGTACCGCCCGGTTCAGTGCGCGCACAGCCTGAGGATGTTGGTATATCGAATCGCCGCTTACGGTTTGGCCAGTTTCGGGATGCAAGCCATCAGCGAGTTTGCGAACGATTTCAAGCGCCTCGTGAATCTCCATCGCTGCTCCTTCATCACCGGCATGGTATGCCGCTGGCGAAGGTCAACTCTGTGACGAGTGAACATTGCTTCCGTGATCATCCCAAAATGGGACGGGAGAGAACCGCCGCGCCCGAACCGAATTCCGCCGTGCAGGTTACACTCTTGCCTATGGATTGGCAGGCATTCTGGCTCACCATTCGCTTGGCAGCAGTCGTGACGGCCATTCTGGTTGTGATCGGGTTCCCGCTTGCCTACTGGATCGCCTTCTCACGCTGGCGGTGGAAATTCTTGGTTGAAGCGCTCGTCGCTCTTCCTATTGTGCTCCCACCTACGGTTCTGGGGTTTTACGTTTTGGTCGCGCTCGGGCAGCGCAGTCCCCTCGGACGCTGGTGGGCGTCTGTCACCGGCCACACGTTGGCTTTCACGTTTGGAGGCCTGGTGATCGGATCCGTGCTGTATAGCCTGCCTTTCGCAGTGCAGCCGCTGGCATCGTCATTGTCAGGGATTGATCCCCGACTGGTGGATGCGTCCGCCGTACTCGGCGTCTCGAAGTTGAAGACCTTCTTTCGTGTGCTGGTACCGCTTTCGATTTCCGGTCTGGTCACCGGCGTTGCGTTGGCATTCGCTCATACGATGGGCGAATTTGGAGTTGTGTTGATGGTGGGGGGAAACATCCCCGGTGTGACGCGCACGCTTTCCATCAATATTTACGATCAGGTGCAGGATCTGAACTATGCGGCGGCAAACACAACCGCAATCGTGCTCGTCGTGATAGCTTTCACCTTGCTGTCGCTGGTGTACTCGCTGAACCGAAACTTCCGCAGCCTGTGGCCGCGCACATGAGCACAGCGACTCAATCAGACCGCTACCGCCTGAACGCACAGGCACCGAGCCAAAGCCCCGGCCTGCACGTCGCAGTCCGAAAGAAGTTGAACTCCTCCCTGGAACTGAACGTTGAATTCACGGTTCAACCTGGGATCAACATTCTTTTTGGTCCATCAGGGGCAGGCAAGACGTCGCTGCTCGACTGCATCGCCGGCTTGGCAAAACCCAATGCTGGCCGGCTCAGCATCTCTGGCCGAATCTTTTTCGATTCCGCAAATCGTGTGGACGTCCCGGTAACCAAGCGGAACATTGGTTACGTATTTCAAGACCTCGCGTTGTTCCCGCACGTCAACGTGGAGGCAAACGTCGGATATGGGCTCTCGTCTCTTTCCAGGGCTGAACGCAAGGCGCGTGTGGCGCAAACTTTGGAATCCATCGGCATTGATTCCCTTGCTCACAGGCGTCCTTCCGAACTCTCGGGTGGCGAGCGTCAGCGCGTAGCGCTCGCTCGCGCTCTGGTAACCAGGCCTTCTATTCTGCTGCTCGACGAGCCGCTTGCGGCGTTGGACTTGCCCGTGCGCATGAAAATCGCAGACGATCTTCGCCGCTCGCTTCAAAGCTCGGCAATTTCTGTCCTATACGTGACCCACAGTCGAGACGAAGTTTTCATGCTTGGCGAGCACTTGCTGGTGCTCGAACGCGGCCGCATCATCGCAGAAGGCACGCCGCATCGCGTCCTCTCGGCGCCGCGCGGCGAAACGGTAGCGCAACTTGCGGGATTTGAGAACATTTTCGATGCAACCGTCACGTCGATTCACGAAGACCGCGGCACCATGACTTGTCGCGTCGGAATGTCCCAAAGTAGTCCGGTGGAATTGGAAACTCCGCTGGTACGCTCCGAAGCCGGCGATCACCTGCGAGTCGGTGTCAGCGCCGGCGACATCCTGCTGGCCACTGAAAAACCCGCGGGATTGAGCGCCCGGAACATTCTGCGCGGCAAGCTGCTTTCGCTCAATCAGCGAGATGCGATCATTGTTGCCCGCATCGACTGCGGAATCGAATTCGCAGCTCATTTAACGCTAGGCGCTCGCGATTCCCTCGGATTGGCTCCCGGACGTGAGGTTTGGGTCATCGTGAAAACGCACTCCTGCCATCTCCTGACGAAATAACATCATCCCAAGTAAACGTTTTAGTGCGCTTTGCAGGTTACCAACGAGTGCACACGGTCTTGTGCAAGAGACAGATGCGGAGTAGAAGAAAGGGTAATCCTCCGGGAGAGCTTCGCGCTGGTCACGCGAATCTCTGCAAGCCTGTTCATAACAACCTGGCAATTGTCCATGACGTACGTTGCGTGCGCGAAATCGGGGGGGCCCGATGGAAAAGCTCAGGTTCGTTCTTCTTGCAGTCGATAACAACGATTATCAAGTCGAGCAGGTAAGTGCGGCGCAATCGGCGGCTGCGCGGCTCGGCATTGACCTCGAGATTATCCATACCGAGCACGACTCGATACAGCAGAGCCAGGTTGTCTTGGATTTCATTCAACGACCGGCGTCGACTCGGCCCAATGCGATTTTCTTTGAACCGGTCGGCACGTCGCTCGCACAACCTGCCCGAGCCGCCGCAGCCGCGAAGGTCGGGTGGGTCATCCTAAACCGCGAAAACGTTGACTACGTTCGCGAACTCCGTGAGCGTTATTCAACTCCGATGTTTTCTGTCACCACTAGCCATAAAGACGTGGGTGAGATCCAGGGAGAGCAGATCGCGCGCCTTCTCCCCAAAGGTGGAGCTGTACTTTATATCGAAGGTCCCGGTGACAACAATGCCGCCGTGCGCCGTACCGAAGGTATGTTGTCGCGCAAGCCGGCGAATGTCGAGGTTCGCATGCTGCGCGGTCGCTGGACCGAAGTGAGTGCCTACAACGCAGTGAATTCCTGGCTCAAACTCAGCATTGCAAAAGAAATTCCCATCGGCGTTGTTGCTGCACAGAACGATGCCATGGCCCTTGGGGCGCGCAAGGCATTCCACGAACTTCCGAACGGACCCGCCCGCGACCGCTGGTTACAAACACCGTTTCTCGGTTGCGACGGACTCCCGAAGGGCGGACAGAAAGCTGTACGCGAGCATCAACTGGTAGCAACGGTTGTGATTCCTCCCAATGCCGGAGATGCTGTAGAGGCCATGGCTGCCGCGATACGCAGCGGTAAGCAACCCGACGCAACTCTGTTTACGCAAGCTAGTTCTTATCCGCCGTTGCACTCGCTGTCGCCGGTGCTTGCGGGCGCAAAGCGTTAGTCGTATCGCGAAGCCGTGCTTCTTCGATTCTTTGCACCCGAATGACGCCAACCCATTGCCCTTGGCGCCCGTCCTTGTACACCAGTTCACCGCCCAGGATGGAGGCTGCGGCCCCGGGACTCAGATCAATGTGATAACCAAAAAAACGTCTTTTCCATTCCTGCCACAAACGCCAGCGGTCGAATAACGACCGGGGAGGCTGATATTTCGTCGAGAACACCAGCGCGACGTCGAAGTTAGAGCGCGCATCGGATGCCGCCATTAACTGTTCCGCGGTGAAGTCCTCGATGCGCACGACCTTCATCGGAGTTTGCACGTAACCTAGATACGGATGCGAAAGTTCATCGCTGGCAGGCCATGCGGTCAGAACCCGCGCGTGCGGATATTGATGCGTGATGAAATTCTCCGCTGCTTCGTGCAGGCGAATGTAGTCGGCGTAGGCAAGGTTATCCTCCGGAGAGAATCCGTACGGCGGATTGATCACCAGCGCGGCAATGAAACTGGCGGCGACAATCGCGAGCACCGCCTTCCAGAAGCGCAGGCGGCGCCATATTGTCGAAACACACACGAGGATGATCAGCGGCACAACCGGCAGCATGTAGCGGGCGAGAACGGCACCCCCGAGTACCGACATGGCGAACAGATAGACGAGCGTGACCGTCAGAAGTGCAAATTGAATCCACATATCAATTCGTGGGCGATATTTGTCACCAGCACTCATTCCGATCTTCTTCGAGCCGGCAGAGATTGCCTGAGCCGAGTACTTCATGGCTACCACACACGCGAGGCTCAGCAGATAAAGGTTCAGATATCCAATCGTCTGCCACAGTCGAAGTAGAAATGCGAGTGCAATGCGCAACGGCGACAGGTTCCCCTGCAGGTTGTAGCGCAGGAATTCAGGATTCCCGAAAACGAATCCGGTATGCGTGTAGTGATATATGTACCAAGCCGCAAGCGGAATCCAGGGCACGATCAGGACGAGAATCGTGTCCTTCGCCTGCCGTCGTGTTCTTTGTGGTGCGGTTTCGAACCGTGTGGAGGGAAACACCAGCATCAATATCTCCCAGAGACACAGCCCAAGCGGAACCAGAATGGCGGTTTCTTTGGCAAGGGCGGCAAGCGAAAACCAAATCGCCATTCCCGTTCGCCGCTTGCGGAAATATGCTTCGAGGCCCCAGAAAATCAGCCCAGCTGCCGCCAGGTCCACCTGCGCAAGAGAACTCTGCGCGAAAAAGACGGGGTAAATTGCCACCAGAAAAGTTGCTGCAGCTGCGACCGGTTCGTTCGAGATTGCCTTCGCAAGCCGAAAGAAACCTGCGAGAGAAAACGCCGCCAGCGCCAGCATTGCGATGCGCGTTACCAGCGGAGATTGGCCCAACAACTTCCAAGCCAGCGCCAGCCATGCCATAACCAGCGGCGGATGCGCATTCGAGGGAGTCGAATGTGGAATCAGGGAACCACCGAGCAAGTCTCGGGCTGCGGGAACATAGTATCCCGCCTCGTCCCAAAAATACGGAAGCCGCAACATGCGAGCATGTGCGGCTATTAAAAGTAGAAAGAAGACTAGCCAGAGGCCGGCCGTCCTCACCCAGCGGCTAGGCTGGAGACTCGAGTTGCGGGCAGCCACTGCATCCTGCGATAAGACACTTGGCATTGGTTAGTGCACGGGGCCGGCGGCGGGAATGCCCCGTGGATCGAGTTTGATCTCGCCGAAAGTACTCTCGTAATTGGTGACGTTCTGCTGCAGAATCGCAGCCAACGCTTTCGCCTGCTGCGGGCTCAGGTAGATGCCCTGAAAATTTCGCACCTCGACCTGATTTTCCGACTGCTGCTGCATGGTCCCAAACACAAGAAAAAAATCCCAGACGTTGACGCGTACCTGAACACTGTTGGCATAGGTTTCGCGGTAATCGGAAGTATTTACGACAGTGAAATTAGGCTGAGTAGGAATGATCATAAGGAAGATAGTCTACTGGATTTCCCCGCGGTGCAAGCAGAGTTCAGGCGAACGCGATACTTTTTTGTGCCGTCAGTGGCCGTCGAAAGGGATCCATCGGATCGAAGTGCTGCGACCATTCAGCGATGGAGTCCTCAAACTCCGCCGCTGATACCGCTGCCCCCAGCAAATAACCCTGCGCCTCATCGCAATTTTGCTCGCGTAAGCGGGCCAGCTGTTCTGCAGTTTCCACGCCTTCAGCAATGACTTTCAAGTTGAGGCTTCGAGAAAGGCTGATGATCGCGGTTACGATATTCGCGGCTCCATTGTCCATCACGAACGAGCGGTCGATTTTGATCTTGTCGAAAGGAAATCGTCGCAGGTAGCTCAAGGACGAATAGCCCGTACCGAAGTCGTCGATCGACAGCCGAAACCCGATCTCATGGAGTCGCTTAAGCTTGTCCGCGGTCGACTCCGGGTCGCGAATGACTGTGCCTTCGGTGAGTTCAATGTCCAAGCACGCCGGAGAGATTCCATGCCTGCGAGTCACTTGGAGCATGTAGTCGACGAAGTCGCGTTGTCGGAACTGTACCGCAGAGACGTTGACCGCGATTGGTATAGCAAGCGCCTTCGACTTCTGCCAACGCACTGCCTGGCGACACGCCTCTTCAATCACCCAACTCCCGATCGGAACAATTAATCCTCGTTCTTCTGCAATCGCGATAAACTGGCCCGGCATTACTAACCCCACGCCGGGGCGGTTCCATCGAATCAGTGCTTCGGCACCTATTAGCTGCCCAGTCTTAATGCTGACCTGCGGCTGATACTCGAGAATGAATTCCTGCTGTTCAATCGCGCGGCGCAGGCCGTTCTCGGTTGAGAGCATCTCCATCGCGCGCCTTTGCAGATCGCTGGTGTAGAACTTGAAACTGTTTCGCCCGGCCGACTTGGCTTTGTACATGGCTGCGTCGGCGCTGCGGAGCAGTTCCTGTACCCCGCGTCCGTCATCGGGATAAACGGAAATGCCGATGCTTGCAGTGACGGTCAATTGGTGGCCTTTGACCTCCACCGGCACCAGGAAGCACGACAGCAACTTTTGCGCGACTGTCGCAAGATCGCTGGTGCTTTCAAGGCCTGGCAGCAGGACCACAAATTCGTCTCCGCCCATGCGCGCAACCGTATCCTGTCCGGCTCTCACGGAACTGCAAAGGCGCTTGGCCACGGTCTGCAGAAGTTCATCACCGCTGTCGTGTCCCAGGGAGTCGTTCACTTCCTTGAAGTGATCGAGATCCAGAAAAATCACGGCGACTTTCGTGCGTTTTCGCTCCGCCGTTTTCGTCATCTGGTTAAGGTGTTCAAGCAGCAAGGCGCGATTCGGGAGGTCGGTCAACGCGTCGTAATGGGCCAGGCGCAGCATTCGTTCCTGGTCCTGCTTGTGCAGGGTAACGTCGGAAAAGATGGCCACAAAGTGAGTTGGCGCTCCGGATTGATCCCGAACCGCGCTGATGGACAGCCATGCGATAAACGGCCTCACACCTTGCCGGGGAAGCCATATCTCCCCTCGCCACGAGCCGTCGTGCAATAGAGTTTTGCGCAGACTCGAATAGAAGAGCGCGTCGTGACGTTCGGATCGCAATACAGTGGGAGGCTTACCAGAAACATCTTTGGACGTCAGCCCCGTGAGCCGCTCAAACGCTGCGTTCACCAGGATAATCCTCTCCCGCGCATCCAGAATAAAAATGCCCTCGGCGCTTTGGTCGAGCACCTCCGACCACAATTTCATGCGCTCGGTGCTGCGAATGCGCTCCGTGATATCACGGAAATAGAAGATCCGCCCGAGATAGGCGCCCTGCGGATCCCGCATGGGCGAGGAATACCGTTCAAGAGTCCTGCCGTCTTTCAATCGAATCTCATCCTCGCTTTTCTCTTCGGGGTGGTCGTACAGATATTCAATCTTGCGAATGAATCGCGGCAGGTCTTCGACCACATCTGCCGCACTTCGCAGCAGAGCGGCGTCATCGCCGGCATCGACCACCGCCTGTGGTACACCCACAATTTCCGCAAAGCGCCGGTTCGACAGAATGACCCAGTTCTCGTTGTCCACTACAAGAATTCCATCGAGGGTGGTTTCCGCTTCCGCCTGTAGAAGCGCATTCTTGAAAATGAGTTCTTTCTCTGCCCCTTTGCGCTCCGAGATGTCTTGCGCAATACCGAGAAGTCCGATGATTTGGCCATTTTCTCCCTTGATAACGCTTGAACTTAGCAACACTGGTATGTCGACGGCGTGTTTGCGTGGAACCAAACACTCCCCCTGCCATCCGCCGGAGCGGAGCGTCTGAGACTGGATGTTCTGCAGAAGTTCACGAGGATTCGCATTCGAAATAAATTCTGTGAAGCGATGACCCTTGACTTCCTCCATCGTGCGCTGCAGCGTCTGCAACAGCGCTCGGTTGGCGTATATGATGCCGCCGTTCTCCCCGGGAGGATCGCTCATACCGATCAGGTTCGAGCTGTTCTCCACAGCGTTGGCCAGCATCTGCAGGCGCGCCTCCAAACGCTTTCGGCTTGTAATATCGCGTTTGATTGCCACGAGATGCGTAATTGTTCCTGCCTCGTCTTTCACCGGGGTAATGGTCATCTCTTCGTCGTATAGGCTGCCGTCCTTACGGCGATTCACGAGTTCGCCCTGCCATGCATTGCCAGCTTTAATCGTTTGCCATAGCCCTGCATAGAATTCCGTAGCGTGACGCCCCGATTTCAAGAAGCGAGGGTTCTTGGAGCGGACTTCGTTGAGGTCGTAACCGGTCAGCTTGCTGAACGCGGGGTTCGCCCACAAGATGTGTGCATCTGGATCGGTAATCACTACGGCATTAGCGACCGCATTGAGTACTTCGGCCTGTAAGCGCAATTGCTCCCCGGAGCGCTTGCGTTCGTCAATGTCCATACCCACACCGATCATGCGTATTGGCTTGGCTTGGTCATCATAGAAAGGACGCGCCTTCGCGACCTGCCAATGGACTGAACCATCGGGCCACACGACCCGGAATTCGCAATTGTGATCTCGATGATCGCGAATCGCGGTTTGCACATCCTGTTGCAGCATGGGACGGTCCTGGGGATGGACTGCATGAAGGAACGTTTCGAAGCAGACCGGGGCCGATGCTGGAACACCCAGCATCTTTGGGGAATCGCCGCACCACTTCTGCTCACCGGTAACAAGGTTCCAGTCCCAAACTGCAATGTTCGCGGCAGCAAGCGCGATGCGGTTGCGGTCTTCGGCTTGCTGGCGCTGCTCATTGAGAGCTGCCAGCTTGGTCAGCGAATTCCGACACGACAGGAACGCCAGCGCAACAACTGCGCCGAGCATCGACTCATCAAGCAAGGTGTCTCGCAATTGCACGCCACGGCTCAACAGGAGCATGTCCATGTAGTGCAGGATGGTGCCGCCAACAATGCCCGCCAATCCTGCCATGCAGAGGGTAGGTATGCGGCGCGCAATTCGAAGCACGATCCACCTCGCCCGCTCAAGCTTCGATTGGCTGTTTGGCGTCAACACACTGATCCCGTTCTCGTCAGTCCATCGGCACGATTTGTATGTACTTGTTACGAGAGACGGAGGATCAGAAACGTTGGTAACTCTGAAACGAGCAAGGATGAGAGATTTTTAGGGAAACCTAGCACACGACATCAGAAAGGGAGGGAGAGCGTCGCTGCTATACTTTCGTTAGCCGGCCGGGATGGCGGAATTGGCAGACGCGCTGGACTTAGGATCCAGTGCCGAAAGGCGTGCAGGTTCAAGTCCTGTTCCCGGCACCACCCACTTTGACAGGTTTTTCATTCCCCGCCCAAAGTTTGGACCTCACCGCAAGCACCGCCAGCGCGAATACCGCGGAGGGGAGCCAAATCCAAATCAGCTCAGTTTTTAGAATGCCGATTGCTCGAAGACTGAAAAACCTCGAAACCGCAATAGGCGAGACGCGGACCGGACGCCAAGGCAAGAAGAAGCGCTGATTGTCGAACGGCGCCAAGAATGCAACGCCCAGTCCGCCATTGGTCATTGCGTCCAGCAGGCCGTGGCTGGCGGTTGCCACGAACATGTAAATGAACAATGAAATTCGAGTGATCCCGACGGTATGCCGGAAGACAAGCGTCACTGCTCCGGCTAGCAATGCGGCGAACACCAGGGAGTGGGTGAAGCCACGATGGCCCCAGAAGTCGCCGTAGCGCACGCCGAAACGAAAGCCGATTGCGTCCAAGTCTGGGATAGCGGAACAGAGCGCAGCTGCAACCCACACGCGCTTGGGGACCGCTGTCCGGTAAAAGCATGATCCAACGCTTAGTGCAGCGAACGCGTGTGATATAGGCGTTGCCATGGACGGCGATCAGACTACTCGCGGAATCGTATGCGGTTCAATTAGCTAAGAATATTTGGCGCAAAAGCGGTGAACGCGAGATCGCACTCAGTCCGCGGCGGCGGCGCTGCGTGGCAGCGAGTCCGAACTCCACAAGGTGCTGACAAGAGCTTCCGCGGCGATCTTCGGCAAGCTGCGATACACCCGCTTCTTGAGCGTTGAATATTCTTGAGCGCCCGAGAATAGGTCGCGCATTAACTGACGGAAACGCGTGCTGCTGCCGGTCAACTGCACCATGCGCTCCAGGACTGATCCGCCCAGCCACTCTCCGGCGTAGAAACGATCCGCAATCCTTGCGGCCCGCTCGAGTTCAGCGATGATCTCCTGTTGAGCCGCAATCGCGTAGGATTCCGGAGCGCCGCACACAATCGCTTCCGAAACGAGTTCGGCGGAGCGGAGCGCGTAGTAGAGGCCTTCTCCGGTGATCGCATCCACCAGGCCGGCGGCGTCGCCGATCATCGCCCAGCCTTCGCCGCACAGTTGCATATTTCGCAGCGACTCTGGCGTGAGCGATGGGAGAATGTGCGCATAGAACTTGCCGCTTTCATGAGACAGGCCAAACTCCGGCAGATGCTCTTCCAGGACTTGGCGAAGCTCAGCCGTGCTCCTGCCCTCCATGTGGCCGCAGATCCCAGCCGAAAAGTGATCTGCTCGCGGGAAGATCCAGATGTAGCCGTGCAGTCCGTCAATGAACTTCACCTGCACCGTAGAGCTCGTTCCCGGGATGTAGTAGCCCACCGCCACAATAAAATTTTTGGGGCCAAGATTAGGGGCAAAGATGCTGCGAAACGGATTGCGTGCACCGCTCGCCAGGATCAGGTAGTCGGCGGAATAGCGCGACGACGAGGATTGAATTTGCCATTCGCCGCGTTGCCGTTCTATCGCGACAACGCGTTCGCGGACGACTTCTGCGCCAGAATTGAGGGCGCGATCAAGAAGAAGCCCGTTCAACGTGAGCCGCGAGAAAATCGCGATCTGCTTGTCCAGATCGAAGCGCACCTTTGCTCCGGAAGGAGCAATCAATTCGCAGTTGGTGATCCAGTTTCGTTCGGCAGGAAGCTCGCGCAAGAAGGGCCAGCGGGATATGGCTTTGTCCGTGAGGCCACCGCCACAGGGTTTTTCCCAGGCAAGTTTCTCGTCGAAGAGAAGGACGTCGCGCCCAGCGGAGGCAAGGCTTGAAGCGGCGTAAGCTCCAGCGGGGCCACCGCCGACGATGGCGATTCGATCAGCCAGCATAGCGCAGACACTTATCGTTTGGTGCTGCGTCCGATGCTAACTTGAGCCACTGCAAACACACAACCGGCGGCTTACACGTCGCTCGGCAGTTGGCACCGCAAGCTATTGCTGCATCCAGCCCTGGTACACATACACGCTCGCAATGCCCAAGAACATGACTGCCGAAACTGTTCCTAGGACCT
>JAICSO010000010.1 GCA_025936825.1 Terriglobales bacterium | reverse complement strand
TGAATACTTAGCCTACTTCATCTTCACGAACACAATCAGCAGCGTATAAATCGCCAACGATTCAATGAACGCCAGCCCAATAATAAGGGCAGTTTGAATCGCGCCGCTCGCCGAAGGATTCCGCGCAATGCCCTCATTGGCAGCTGCAGCCGCGCGTCCCTGTCCAAGTCCGCAACCGGCGGACGCAATTGCCATCGCGATACCCGCCGCGACTGCAACCCAATTCGTGCCCCCTGTCGTGCCGCCCTGCGCGAACGCAGGCATGGCGAAACAGAGCGCCGACATCACCATGAACACCTTGCTCATCACTTGTCTCATGCTTTTTCTCCTATAAATTGCCGCCAGTGGGTGGTTGACGTTACCGTGCAAACGCCCTCACGCTGAACGGCGAACTTGTTTCAGGGTCAATGAGCTTCGCCTGCGGCGCCGGCCAAATACACAGTCGCCAGCAGGACGAAGACATACGCCTGGATAAACGCAACTCCAATATGCAGTCCGATGAAGATGATGGGTATCGCGATCGGGATCAGGGAAACGAACACGAGAATGACCATGTCGCCCGCAAACATGTTTCCGTACAAACGAACTGTGAGCGACAAGACGCGCGCGAGATGGCTGATGATTTCGAGAGGAAACATCAGGACTGCCAGGGCGGCGCGTCCGCTCCAATGCATGCCTTTCATTGGCGGCCCTGCAAAGTGCGCGATGTATTTAATCCCGGACTTCCGGAAGCCGTGCGCCTGGTAATAGATGAAAACGCAGACCGCGCACCCGAGAGGAACCACATAGTTTCCGGTCGGCGATTCGAATCCTGGAATCAAACCCCAGAGGTTCGATATGAGGACGAACAGGCCCAAAGCCATCAGAAACGGCGTAAACCGCTCGCTGTGATGGCCGATAACCTCTCGGCTCTGGCCCTCGACGAAACCGTGCAATCCCTCCAGCATGTGCTGCAGAGCGCCCGGGCTCTCAACTGAAAGCCGCGATCTCAGAATCAGGAAGATGATGACCAGGAACGCGAAAACCAGCACTTCCATGGCAACGGAGTTGGAGATCGGCGCGCTCGGGTAATCCGGCCTAACGCCCAGCGCGTTGAGCAGCGCGGTGACCGGCCCGTGGAAGGCGTCGTTCAAAAGTCGAGTGAAATAGAGTTGTTCAGGCATGAAAAAAGTTGCTAGTGATCAGTGGCTAGTGGCTAGCAAAACTCAGATTTGGCGAGCCACTACTCACGAGCCACTAATCACTTTGTACGTCTCGTACCCCGCCTCGCACAACATCGCCGCTACGGGCAGAAACAGCCCCGCAAAGAATCCATAGAGGCTGTCGCGGGAAACAGTAAGTATAACAAAGGCAGCGACGGCCATCAAAAAGTAGCGGAGCAGAAACCGCTGGACCACGCGACGGCTGGAGACGGTAGGTCCGGTGCGCTCGGCGGCTGCCGCAACCCCAGCAACCACCTTCTTCAACCAGTAAAAATTAAGGAAAGCAACGGCGGCACCCACCGCGAATCCCACGGCGGTGCGCCAGCCGAACATCGTGAACGCCGTGATCAGCGCCGCCGCACCCAGGACGAGCATGAATTTGTTGATGCGATCGAGTGCATGGATGTGGAAGTCGCTCTCGGCCGGGGCAGCGTCAGTCACAAAACGATTCTAAACGGAAGACTGGAGATCATTTCACTGCGGAGACCGCCGAGAACGCAGAGGAAAAGAGCAGAACGGAAATGCAGATAATGAAGACTCGCAAGTCGCAACTCTTGCAAGTCGCCTTCTTTGCTATCTTGGTGTTTCTCTGCGATCTCGGCGTGCTCGGCGGTGAATGGCGTTCACTGGTTCTTTGACACCGTCCGTATCAATTCCACGAATCCGGCGATGATCCCCAGGATCAGCCCCACAATGTACAACCACGTGGTGTGCAGCCACTTGTCGAGGCCGACGCCGATGAGCCAGCCGATCACGGTTGCGGCGGGGAATATGAAAGCAAGTTGCGCGTAGTTTCCCGCCTGTGACCAAGGTGACCTGTCCTTCGGGTTGGGGTCCGCCATGCCTTCATCGTAAAGGAAATCCTCAATTTCGCCGACGAATTGTGCAGAGGGGCTGATTCATGTCCATTCTCGTACGGTTGTTGCTGCTCCCGCTCGTCCTTGCTGGCCTGTGCTTCGCCCAATCTGACCTCAGTGAACTAAATTTGGAACAACTGGGCCAGGTCAAGGTCACCTCGGCGTCGAAAAAATCGGAGAATCTCTCCACTGCCCCTGCAGCTATCTACGTGCTGACCGGAGAGGCGATTGTGGACGCTGGCTTCCGTAATCTGCCAGAGGCGTTGCGCACGGTTCCCGGCCTCTATGTCGCACAGACCGATGCCCACATATGGCAGATCAGCGCCCGTGGTTACAGCGATTTCTACAACAACAAGATGCTGGTCCTGGTCGATGGACGCAGCGTGTACACGCCTCTGTACGGCGGGGTTTATTGGGATGCGTTGGATATTCCTGTCGAGAACATCGAAAGGATCGAAATTATCCGTGGCCCGGGTGGAACGCTCTGGGGAGCGAACGCGGTCAATGGCGTGATCAACATCGTGACCAAGCAAGCCAGCGACGCGCAGGGAACACTGATCTCCGCGACTCTGGATAAAGACGCGGGCTACACCACCACCGTTCGCCAGGGTGGCATGCTAGGTTCAAAGCTGGGCTACTACGCATATGGGAGGGCATCTTATTGGGAGCCGCTCCGCGGTCCCGGAGAAGCGCCCATCCCGAATCGCCTGATGTTGCCTCAGGCAGGCCTGCGGTTCGACTGGGCAGCCAACGACAAAAACGCGATCACTCTGGAGGGCGGCGCTTACGATGGACGCGTACGTAGCACGCAGTTCATTATCCCGACGCCGAGCACGACGCTCCTGAAAGGGAACAATGTCCTTCTACGTTGGAAGCACCAGTTCTCTGCACGGTCCAGCACCGACACGCTCGCCTACTGTGACTGGTATTCGCGCTTCAGCATGCCCGCAGACTCTCGGAATACGTGCGATGTCGAGTTCCAGCACGACTTTGAATGGAACGCTCGCAATTCGATTGTTTGGGGAGGGGCATTCAGCACAACTGGAGATGACCTGGTTGCCAACTCGTTCATGTTCACGCGGCTTCGCCGCCGTAATACCGTCATAAGCGGCTTTTGCAGTATGGCTTCGCACTCATCCCTGACCGACTGCGCCTGATTGCCGGAACCAAAATAGAACACAACGGATACACCGGAGGGGAGTACCAGCCGCAAGTTCGTGCGGTCTGGACTCCTCGCAAGCAGCATGCCTTCTGGGCAAGTATTTCTCGGGCACTTCGTGTGCCCTCACGCGGAGAAAGCGACGTCGTTCTGCAGACGATCGTTCCTAATGTTGGACCGGGTGGCCTTCCCGTCCTCCTGGAAATTTACGGGAGTAACGACCTTCACGCAGAGCGCCTGCATGCGTACGAGGCTGGCTATCGCTACCAAACCAATTCGTTCGCATTTGACCTCTCGACGTACTACAACGCGTACAGCAACCGTCAGGGCTCCTCCTGGATTACAGCTACATAAACGGGAGCCGAGCGCAGAGTCACGGCGCAGAAGTATCAGTCCAGTGGCGTCCTATAGAACGGTGGATGCTTTCCGGTGCGGTCACAGAAACTCGCGGCAGTCCTGATGCCCTGCAAGCGACACCGCGCCACCTCTTCAACCTTCAGTCTCGCTTCCAGGCAACCAATAGACTGGAATTCGAGAGCTCGCTTTATCACTATGGCGCCGTCCCACTAGGGCGTCTGGCTGAGTACCCCACCGTCCTTCTGCAATCCGTGCCCTCGTTCGACCGCCTCGACCTTGGAGGCACGTGGCAGTTGCTTCCGCAGTGGACGTTTGGAGTGTGGGGACGCAATCTGCAGTCGCCGAGCCATATCGAGACCCGCAACACGATCTTCGGTAATGTTGCCGGGCAAGTGCGCCGGTCCGCGGAATTCACGTTGATTTGGCAGCATGGCGGCGAGCGCCGCGGAAAGAAGTAGGCGATGGTCCTTCCTCTTGCGAACGGCAGACGTTTGGGCGCGATTTACTTCGTGCTTGCCGCGTCGCTGCTTCTGGCTGCGCCCACGGCCCGCGGCCAATCTGCCAGCGAGTACCAAGTGAAGGCTGCTTACCTGTACAACTTCGCTAAGTTGGCAGAGTGGCCGGACAACGGGTTTTCAACGCCAACCTCTCCGATTGTCTTCTGCGTGCTTGGCGGCGACGATGACTTTGTCGCGATGCTGCGCAATACTCTGAGCAATAAATCGATCAATGCTCACAGCCTGGTAGCCAAGGCGCTCAGTTCACCTTCTGAGACGGACTCATGCACGTTGCTCTTTGTTCGCGGCTCTGAAAAGAGTCGCGTTCCTGGCGTGATCAGTGGCGTGAAAAAATCGAGTACGCTGCTCGTCGGCGAGGATTCAAGTTTCCTCACGAATGGCGGAATGATCAACTTGGTGCTGAAAGACGGTAAGGTCCGCTTCGAGGTGAATTCGCTTGCACTCGATCGCGCCGACATCCGTTTCGACACCAGCTTCCTCAATATGGCGCAAAGCGATGCAGGCAGCACGAGAGTCCAGAACTCAGGATCTCGCGCCGTACGCTCAAATATTCCGCCGAAATATCCCGATCTGGCCCGCCAGATGAATATCACCGGCGCGGTTCAGTTGCAGGTGACAGTGGATGCAGGCGGCAGCGTAAAGGACGTTCGCGTGCTGGGAGGACATCCCGTGCTCGTGCAGGCGGCCGTGCAAGCCGTACGATCCTGGAAATATCGCTCGGGTCCCGCAGAGAGCGTGGAACTTGTGCATCTTATTTTTGGCCAGTAACTCGGCCTCCGCTTTGGACGGCCTGATAGCTTTCAATCAGCTCGCGGATGCGAATAGCGTCACGTTTGCTGTGCCCATGACTGGTGATGGGTTCCGCGCCCCCAGTCGAGTCGATACGAATCTCCGACCAGATCATTCCCGTCTTAATCTCCACCGACGCGACTTGGGAAATCGCGATGCTCTCCTCCGTGGCCCCGAACATCCGCGACTTTACCCGGCTCACGTGTAGCGGCGTGACAACGATTCGGGTCGGGAAAATGTGGTTGCCGCGCGTCCAGCGGCTGGCGGAGAAGGTGTAACTTTGGGTTGAGCCCGCAGTTGCAACATTGGTGGCCATGAGAAACTCCGGTCAAATGATACAGAAGAATTGAAGCGTTGAATCATTGAGACATTGAATGATTGTGTCATTAGCTGATTCGCTGAAGGCGTCAGGCAAAATAGGCCGGGTTTCAATCATTCAATGCCCGATAACTCAAGATTCAATCCTCTATAATCGCTGTTTACTTAACGCAAAGGTCAGATCTTGGCTCTCGACGAAAACATATATCAACTCCGCCTGGAAAAGCTGAAGCAGATTGAAGGGCTCGGGCAGCGCGCCTATCCCACCCAATATGAATTCACCCACACGATTCCCCAGATTCTGGCCGACTATTCGTCGAAAACTGGCGAGGAGCTAGAAACTTCTCGCGTCAATGTGCGAGTTGCAGGTCGCATTATGGCGATCCGCCTCATGGGGAAGGCGGGATTCGCGCACCTGCAGCAGAACGGCGGCCGTCTCCAGATCTACGTGAAAAAGGATGCGGTCGGCGAGAAAGCATTCGAACTGTACAAACTGCTTGACCTCGGCGACCACGTTGGCGTGAGCGGTTATCTCTTCCGCACGCGGACCGGCGAACTCTCGGTTCACGTGGAGGACATCACCTTCCTATCCAAAGACCTCCTTCCACTTCCAGAGAAGTGGCACGGGCTGACTGACGTTGAACTCCGTTATCGTCAGCGCTACGTGGATCTGTTCATGAATCCCGAGGTGCGCGACGTTTTCCTGAAGCGCGCCAAGCTGGTGCAGTCCATGCGGCGTTTTCTCGACGCGCAAGGCTTCGTCGAAGTTGAGACCCCGATGATGCAGCCGATTGCGGGGGGCGCGGTGGCGAAACCGTTCATCACGCACCACAATACCCTTGACATCGATTTGTACCTGCGCATCGCACCCGAGCTTTATTTGAAGCGGCTCACGGTTGGCGGATTCGATCGCGTCTACGAGATCAATCGCAACTTCCGCAACGAGGGCATCTCGACGCGGCACAACCCCGAATTCACGATGCTGGAGTTTTATCAGGCCTACACCGACTATCGCGGCGTGATGGACCTCACGCAGAAGTTGATTACGCAGGCGGCCATCGACGTGACCGGCGGAACAAAGACGAAGTGGGGCGATGGTGAAATCGACTGGTCCGAGGGCAACTGGCGCCGCCTGACCATGCGCGAGGCAATCATTCAGTACTGGCCCGAGAGAGCGGGTGCAAAACCGACGATGGCTGATTTCGCCACACACGATTCGGTTAAGGCAGTTGTCCAACGCTTCAACTCAGGGCACTCGCACATGGCCTTTGACCCAAGCGCGCCGGCAGGGAAGACCATCTCGGGACTCTTTGAGGCTGTAGCGGAGGAGCACCTTACCCAGCCGACGATCATCTATGAATTTCCCACTGCGGTGTCACCTCTCTCCAAGCAAAAAGCAGACGAGCCGGATTGGACCGAGCGCTGGGAAATTTACATCGGCCAAATGGAGATTTCCAACGGGTTCAGCGAGCTTAATGACCCCGTGGACCAGCGCCGCCGGTTCGAAGGCCAGTTAAAGGAGCGGGAGCGCGGCGACGAAGAAGCCCACCAGATGGATGAGGACTACATTCGGGCGCTCTCGTACGGGATGCCGCCAGCGGGAGGCGTGGGCGTCGGAATCGACCGGCTCATAATGCTCCTGACCAACTCGCAATCCATCCGGGACGTGATCCTGTTCCCTCTACTTCGGCCGGAGAAGAAGTCCGAAGCGGCAGAGTAGGGAATCCAGCACAGGAATTTCGTTGTACCCTCTTTTTCCACTTGACATTTGGCAATTTACATACATACTAGTTGGTATGTTAGCGACGGCGAGATCGAAGCTTCGGAGATCGGCATCACTTCGCGATCCCGAGCGGACCCGGCGGAAACTCCTTGATGCCGGCTTTCGTGAAGTTTATGAGCGCGGGTACCAGAGCGCCGATCTGGATGCTGTTCTGGAAAGGGCAGGGGTCACGAAGGGTGCGCTCTATTATCACTTCGAGAACAAGGAAGCATTAGGGCACGCGATCATCGAAGAAGTCATAGCGGAGATGACGAGGCAAAAGTGGCACATTCCGCTGCAGAAAGGCAATCCGATCGATACATTGATTCACATCGTCCAATCGACGCGTACCGAAGTAGCTGAGATGCGGGGTGGTTGTCCATTCAACAATCTGGCGCAGGAGATGTCGCCGCTCGATGAAGGCTTCCGTAAGCGATTAGCGAAGATATTGAGTGAGTGGCACGGTGCCATGGCCGGTGCATTTCGGCGAGCTCAGGCGGAAAAAATGCTCAGAAAAGACCTGGATCCCGACGACGAAGCGACGTTTGTGATCGCTATGTACGAAGGCTACATTTCCCTGGCTAAGAACTCGCAGGATCCCAAGCTGTTGAAGTCAGGAAAGAGACGAATGATCGATTATCTCGAGTCCATGCGCGCCTGATTTTTTGGTTTGCGATGCATACGAACTAGTTGGTATGTACTAGAAAGGAGGTCCGGCCCAATGTGCCCATTCTGTATTTCAGCGCTGGCGCTTGTGGCAGCAAAAGCTGTGGCGGCAACCGGCGGCGGAGCCGTCGTTACGAAGGTCGTAATGAACAGAATGAGAAAGGCGGACGACTCCTCCGAAGCCGATTCTCCCGATACTCGGCACGCAACCGTGCAGAACTGACCGGCCGCAATCGTGCGTAGGAGTCGGAAACGGAACCACCACAAACTTTCATTGAAGGAGAAAGATATGTCTGAAGCAACGCCCAAGGGTCTGCGCAATCATGAAGTCGTAACCCCAGAAGTCTGGCTGAAGCGACGCAAACAGCTCCTCAACAAAGAAAAGGAACTCACACGCCTCCGCGATGAAGTTGCGCGCCAACGCCGCGAGTTACCGTGGGAAGAAGTCACAAAATCCTATCGCTTCGAAGGTCCGAATGGCAGGGAAACGCTCTCTGACTTGTTCGGCAGCAAAAGCCAGCTCATCATTTACCACTTTATGTTTGGTCCGGGATGGAAGGAAGGATGCGTCGGGTGTTCGTTCCTCGCGGATCACCTCGGCGGTGCGTTGTTGCACGTCCAGCAGAAGGACATCGCGTTCGTGGCTATTTCTCGCGCACCGCTCGCCGAGATTGAAGCGTTCAAGAAGCGTATGGGATGGACTTTCAAGTGGGTTTCCTCGAATGACAGCGACTTCAACTATGACTATCAGGTTTCATTCCAGCCCGAGGAGGTCGCCAGCGGGAGCATTTACTACAACTCCGAAAACCGCAGCGGCAATTTCCTGAGCGAAGACATGTCCGGCACCAGCGTCTTCTACAAGGACGAAGATGGGAAAGTGTTCCATACCTACTCCTCTTACGCCCGCGGAGGCGAAGAACTGCTGGGGTCGTACAGTCTGATTGATTTGACGCCCAAAGGTCGGGAGGAGTACGGACCGACGTACAGTCTGGGGGACTGGGTGCGCCACCACGACCGATACCAGGCATCTGGATTTGTGGATCCCACAGGGCGATACCGCGCAGCAACCGTCCAGGATTTGATTGAATTTGTGAGCTGACTGTACGGATTTAGGGCCACGAGCGTGGCCCTGTTCCTCTAACGCTGGATCTCGATTGAGACCAGGTCGCTTTGGGTCTTGCCGCCGTCGCGATAATTGATGCTTGCCGGAACATTCTTCCAGTCACACGAGAACTCCCCCGCGCCGATCACGGTCGTAGATTTGTAGTCGCGGACGTGCAGCTTCAAAGTGCCGCGGCCGTCGCTGATCGACACAATGGCGGCGGGGGTTTGTGAGCAATCGACCGACAGAATCCTGCCTTTGACGAATTTCACCGGGCGCTTGTCAATGACCGGTTCCGCGGGAACGGCGGGGTTGGAAGACTGGGCCCTCTCCTCAGGCTCCGCGTCGGCGATCTCTTTGGCCATCTTATTCGCTTCCTGGTTCCGGGCCTCCTGCTCCTCGGGAGAAACGCCATACTTCTTCAGGAATGGGAGGTCTTCCAGGTCCTTGGCTGCAGCTTTCGCAACCTGCGGGTCGTGGCTGTGCTGCAGCCGATCCAGAACCGCAGTGCCTTCATCGAACTTCTTAGCCGCCAGGAATGCCCGTGCCAGGCGCAACTGATATGACTCATCCCGAGGACTCAATTGGACGGCAACCTTCATGGCTTCGACCGCACCGTTGGCTCCTCCGCCCTCCAGTCTTGCCCATCCAAGGATGTTGTAGCCCTGCGCAAATTCGCGAAACTCATCCAGCACAAACTGCAGGCTCTCCATGGTGTTGGCGAGACCCTGGATGTACTTACCTTTTTGTGTAGCCGAGTGGTAGGCGGCGAGGGCGATTCCGAAATGCGACCACGGGTCAGAGTTGTTGAGTTGAAGTGCTGAGTGCAGTTCCTCGAAAGCCGACTTCGAATCACCCTTCTGCACGTAGGACCAGGACAACGCCCTGTGTGCAATCGCGGTCTCCGTCTTAGGATCATCGGCAAGTTTCTGGAGTTGCCGGATCGCGTCTTCGCGGTGCTCAGGCATGCGCAATTCCATCTCCGCAACGAGAGCGTCTGCCTCTGCAGCTTTGAGTTCTCTGTTGCTGGAAGCAATGTCCTCGAGGGTTCCGGGGAGCGGCGATTCCTGCACCACCTCTGGCGCGGCGGGGGCAAGTTGAGATTGAGTCTGCGTCTCCTGCAGGGATGTTTGCAGCGGTTTCAGCGAATGGAAATAGTCTTTTACCTGCTGATCCAACTGCGCCGGAGTCACGCCAAACGCCTGCTGCACAGCTTGGGCCATCGGCATGCGCTGGTTTTCCACCAGATCGAAGTATGTGCCCGCTTCCGCCAGCTTGTTCTGATTCAGAAGATAGTGCATGAGCATCCACGACTGCGCATAAAACAGCGTGTGATGCGTGCCTTCGCGGCCATTCACAATTCGGTTGCGCATTTGCAGCACGTCGCTGATGTTCAGCCACACTGGGTTGTTCAGCAATTCGGTCAGTGACTTCAAGCCGGGGCCTTGTTCGGAATAGGCCGGCTGACCGGGCCACGCGAGTTCGGGATCGGTGCCTAGTTCCGTTTTCTTGTCGGTGAAATACAAAGACGCGAAATACTCCGCGAATCCTTCGTCGAACCATGGCGCGGTTGGCGGATAGTTGTAGTCCAGCAGGTAGTGCGCAAATTGGTGCTCAATCGCGCGCCAGCTGTCCGGGACCGAGGCGTTCACGACGATAAACACCCGCTCCTCGCCGCGCAGAAAGAACGCCGGCAGGGTCGTTCCTTGTGGGGCAAGCTTGCCGTAAGTCGCCGGGTTTTGCAGCGCCAAAATCTCGATGGGCTGCGACATGCGTATCTTCTGCCTCATCATGAGCTGCGAAAATACCGCCTGCATCTGCTCGAAGCGGGCCGCGATTTCATGCCCCTTTTTGGAGCCGGCGTCGGTGATCACGAGGAAATGCGAGGAACTGGTCTGCAGCCATTTCGGTTCGCCGGCATGAAGCGGCAAACACGTGAGCAGGGAAATGCCAGCTAGAAGGATTGCTTTATAACGATAGGAAGATGCGGACATGAGCGAGCCGCCGATGGGATGATCGTAACACGCTGCGCGCAGCGATGAGCGGTGAGCTATGAGCCGTGATGGGCCTCCCTGCTCTCAAGCTCACTGCTCATAGCTCACGGCTAACCTTGGCGCCAAACCGGACCGGCGGGCTCTCAGGTCTGCACTTATAATCGATAGTTGGACTCTTCCTCCCAGGTGATCTCTTGAACGCACATATGCATGGACAGCCTCAGCAGGGGCCGCAGCCTCTGCCCGGAGTGGATGCGATCGTCGCCGTCGGTTCCGGCAAAGGAGGCGTAGGTAAAACGACGCTGGCGGTGAATCTGGCCTTGGCCTTGGCAAAGCTCGGGCACAAGACCGGTTTGCTCGATGCAGACGTTTATGGCCCGAACGTTCCCTTAATGCTTGGCACGAATGCCCAGCCACGAGTGGTCGGCGAGAACCGCATTGAGCCGCTGACCGTGCATGGCCTGAAGACCATTTCCGTTGGTCTGCTTAATCCCGGCGACAAGCCTTTGATCTGGCGCGGACCGATGCTGCACTCCATCATCCGTCAGTTCCTAGGACAGGTAGAGTGGGGAGTGCTCGATTACCTAATCGTCGATTTGCCTCCCGGAACGGGTGACGTGGCTTTGTCATTGATCCAAACAGTACCGTTGACCGCGTCCATTGTGGTTTCAACGCCGTCGGACGTTTCGTTGCAGGACGCCCGCAAGGCCATTGAAATGTTCCGCCAGATGAAGGTCGATATCGCCGGAATTGTCGAGAACATGAGTTACTTCGTTTGTCCGCATTGCAATCATGAAATCGACGTATTCTCCCGGGGTGGCGCCGAACGGATGGCACGGCAATTTGGGGTGGATTTTCTGGGCAGCATCCAGCTTGATCCGGAGATTCGCCGGGGTGGGGACGAAGGCAAGCCAGCTATTCTGGAAGGCGAGAACTCGCCTCACGCGAAGTCGTTGTTCGAGTTCGCCCGCAAGGTCGCGGACCGGGTTCAGCAGATCAGGGCCAGCAGCGGAGAAGGGGTCATTCAGATACAGTAGCTGTCCAGGCTTAGAGCGGGTCCCGAATAACACGGGAATGCAGCACCCAACTGGTCCAATCCGCTAGCCTGTATTCATCATCCAATAGACAGGAGCCTTTCAGGTACTGACACAGGTTTTCTGAGTGGCTAGAATATAAGGTGGGGAGCGGATCGGTTGTGCCGAGCCCGCCTTCAGGTCTGGATGAGTGGTCGTCATCTAACTTGTTGTTTTCTAAGCTGTTGCTCCGAAGGGTGTCTCTGGCTTAGCGGCGGGGCTCTCCTATAACAATCAAAGTATGTCGGCTGGTCAACCCATAGGAAATCGGGAACGCGAGATTCTGACCGCCATCGTCGAGACATACATCTCGACCGGCGAACCGGTAGGGTCGCGTGTGCTTTCGAGGGGGAGCCGGGAAGGTTTGAGTCCCGCCACGATCCGAAATGTCATGGCTGACCTCGTCGATGCCGGATATCTTGAGCAGCCGCACACGTCAGCTGGCAGGGTCCCGAGTACCGCCGCGTATCGCTACTACGTCGAGCAACTCAGCGGGAAGACGCAACTGTCCCAAGCAGATGCCAGCGTCATTGACGATTCGCTTCGCGGTGTCAGCGACGTGCAGGAGTTCATGGAGCGCACCTCGCACGTGCTGTCGCTGATTTCGCGCAACGTCGGTGTAACCATAGCGGTGAGCGGACCGAAGAACGCGCTGGAGCACGTTTATTTCTCGCGACTGGGAGATCAGAAGGTGCTTGCGGTAGTTGTCACGAAGTCAGGCCTGGTGCGCGATCGAGTATTACGTCTGGATCTGCCGCAGTCCGACTTGGATGTTGCCGCGCGCTTCATAAACGACAACTTTCGTGGGTGGACTCTGGAAGCAGTGCGAGGCGAGATTGCGCGTCGACTGGAGCAGGAACGCAGTGAGTACGACCGGCTGATGTCCTCGGTGGAGCAACTCTATAAACAGGGTGTGCTTTCCGGCGATGATTCCGCGCAGGTCGTTTTTATCGAAGGGGCATCCAATCTGGTTGCTAACGAGCAGGACCGGTCGCGCTTGCAGGAGTTGCTGGCCGCGCTTGATCAAAAGCAGCGCCTCGTCGAACTATTGAGCGCCTACCTCGATGCCAAGCAGGAAGCGGTTCGGGTAGTGATTGGTCTGGATGAAGCCCAGCCTTCGATGCGCAATCTGGTGCTTATTGGCACCCCGGCGCGCGTGGGCGGAGAAGTGATGGGGTCCCTGGCAGTATTGGGACCGCCGCGCATCGATTATCAACACACGATTACCGCCGTCTCCTATATCGCGCGGCTGTTTGACAAAATCCTGAATGAGAATGAGTAGTCATGGCGAGAACAAACGGAAAAACTGAGTATCAAGAGCAAGAGATGGATGTAGAACACGAGCTTCCACCATCGGATGGGAGCGAGGACCAGCCGAGCCCGACAACGGAGCAGGCCCAGGGCGAAAGGGTGTCTGAAGTCGAAAAGCTCCGCGCTGAGCGCGACCTGCTGGTCGACCGTATGGCTCGAATGCAGGCGGAATTCGACAACGCGCGCAAGCGCGCGCAACGTGAGCAGCAGGATTATCGCGATTACGCTCTGACCGACACGGTAAAGACTTTGATTCCCGTCATGGACAGCTTCGACCGCGCGCTGCAATCGTCGCCTGAGAAGTCAGAGTTTCACCTGGGCGTTGAACTGATTCACAAGCAACTGCTCGATGCTTTGACCAAGATTGGAGTGCAGCCAGTCAAGGCCAAGGGCCAGCAGTTCGATCCGCGTTTTCACGAAGCCATTGAGATGGTCGACACGGAAGACGCGAAGGACAACGAAGTCATTGATGAGCTACAGCGTGGTTACAAATTGAAGGATCGGCTGCTACGTCCGGCCATGGTGCGCGTGGCGCGTAACGGCAAACACTAATTTTCGCGAGGGTTAAACTCTGCCTAGCAACGTAAAACGAGATTATTACGAGGTGCTCGGCGTCCAGAGGGGCGCGAGCGAGCAGGAAATCAAGAGCGCGTACCGCAAGCTGGCGCTGCAGTTCCATCCCGACCGCAATCCGAATAATCCGGATGCGGAAGAAAAGTTCAAGGAATGTAGCGAGGCTTACGCCATCCTGGCCGACGCCGAAAAACGAAGCATGTATGACCGGTTCGGGCATGCGGGCGTAGGGGGCGCGGCTGCTGGTGGCGGCTTTGATGCCAGCGTTTTCCAGGACTTCAACGACATCTTCGGCGAGTTCTTCGGGTTCAGCGACATCTTTGGCGGAGGCGGTCGCGGAGGCCGCCGTACACGTGCCCAACGCGGCGCCGATTTGCGCGAAGACATCACCATCGAATTTGAGGAAGCAGTCTTCGGAACGGAGAAGAAGATTTCCTACCGCCGTTTTGAGCAATGCGATTCCTGCAAAGGCTCAGGCAGCGCAAACGGCAAAGCTCCGACCACCTGCCGCACTTGCGGAGGACGCGGGCAAGTTCGATATCAGCAGGGATTCTTCAGCATTGCCCGCACATGCCCAGCATGCCAGGGCGCTGGTACGGTGGTGAGCGATCCGTGCCCGAAATGCAAAGGTGAAGCGCGCATCATTCAGCAGAAGACGGTCGAGGCGAAGATCCCCGCCGGCGTCGAGGAAGAAACCCGCATTCGTTTCAGCGGACTTGGCGAGGCAGGTGTGCAGGGCGGCCCTGCAGGGGACCTTTATGTCGTACTGCATGTGAACGATCACCCCTTCTTTGAGCGCGAGGGAACTGATCTGCATTGCGTAGTTCCGATTTCCTTTACCCAGGCTGCCCTGGGCACGGAGATTCAAGTCCCGACCCTCGAAGGAGAGCAGATGTTGAAAATCCCCGAGGGCACGCAGTCCGGCGCAGTGCTAAAGCTGCGGAACAAGGGCGTGCCGGTGCTGAATGGGCATGGAAAGGGCGATCTGTTTGTCGAAGTCCGTGTGCAGACGCCGACCAAGCTCAATAAGCGCCAGCGCGAGTTGCTGCAGGAATTGCAAGGGACCACACCCGTCGAGAACAAGCCGCAGCGGCGTACGCTCCTGGGCAAAGTGAAAGAGATGTTCAATGAACTGTGACCAGTTGCTAGTAGTTAGTTGTTAGTAGCCAGAAACGACTGCCCATTTCGCTACAAACTAGCAACTAGCTATTGGCAACTCCATGACCCGCCGCCGCTGGATCGCTGACGAAGTCTCCGCGAATCGCGCGATGCTCGTCGGCGATCACGCCCGGCATCTTGCGCAGGTTTTGCGCGCACAGATCGGACAGGAATTTGAGATATCGGTGAATGGAAATGTTCACCGAGGCCGGATTGCGACGATTTCGCCGGATCGGGTCGAGTTCGATTTGGGAGATCCAGTTGCCGCATCTGTGCCGCTGCCTGTCTCGGTCGCCATTTCCATCTTCAAGTTCGATCGCATGGAATGGGCGATCGAGAAGTGCACGGAACTGGGCGTCGTGCGGATTGTGCCTTTGATTGCTGGCCGGACCGAGTCTCATCTTGCCTCGGCGGCTGGAAAGCGCGTTGAACGCTGGAGGCGCATCGTCAAGCAGGCTTCGGAGCAATCGCGGCGAACTTCGCCGCCGGAGATCGCAAATCCAATCAAGTTCAAAGGCTTCGTCGCCGGAGTGGCCGACGGCAGTCGCGTTGTCCTTTCCGAAGTGGAGCAGGAAATTCCGTTAAGAGATGCAATCATCCCGGGGGAATCTCTGACCCTTGCCTTCGGTCCCGAAGGCGGTTGGAAAGAACAGGAGTTGGCTGCTTTCGCCAGCGCGGGATGGAAATCCGCATCGCTTGGTCCAACGATCTTGCGGGCTGAAACCGCTGTGATCGCGGCGGTCGCCGTCGCGGCATCTATGCTGTGAGGATCAGATATCCGGTGATTCCGGCCCACCAGTGATGGAGGAGGCACAATGATCGCAAGAGTTTGGCACGGTTATACCAAGCCTGAACATGCAGACGCGTACGAGGCCATGCTGAAACCGGAACTACTACCCGGTATCAGCAAAGCAAAAGGTTATATCGGCAGTTACCTGTTGCGGCGAGTTGCCGGGAACGAGATCGAGTTCACAACGATCATGCTCTTTGATTCCATTGAATCCATTCGTGCGGTCGCCGGAGAGGATTACGAAACCGCTGTGATCCCGGAAGAACGACGCAAGTACCTGGCTCATTACGACGCGAAGTCCGCGCATTACGAAATCGTCTCGACTCACCAGTTGGAGATGAGCCACCGTAAAGCCTTCAGGCGCCGTGTGGTGCTTGGCTGAGGAAGCGGCTACGCCCTGGGTTCTATTCGTTCGCCGCTTCGCGGCTGAAATAGGATTGCAATCGAAACCACAAGGCATGCTGCGAGAGCGAATCCCCATCCCACGTTCCACAAACTGAGGACGAAGTTAGACTGTAGTGGAACGGTCCACTCCTCTCCTGTAATCCTTCTGAACGGTCCCGGCGCAAGGAGTAAGAAGCTGAGAGGAATGCAAAGCAACGCTGCAATGCTGACAAAGGCCGCACTTGCTCGTGGCAATCGGATCACGAGAATCAATGAAATCGTGAAAAGGAGCAATGCGAATTCGGACATGCTATAGAGAGGGCCTGTAATCCTGCCGCCGGAAAATTCCGTTCCGCCTAAGGCCATTGTCAATTTCCAGCTAAGGAGAATGCAGATTAACGAAAGTAGAGCTAGGATCACTTTCAGCGTCCGGAGTTTCATTAGTATTTCCTCAGCCCTGGTCTGGTATGCTCCTGCTTAGTGGTCCTCACCAGGTGAATTCTAAGCCACACATCCTTCCTGATCCTCAACAACAGCAGGCAATCGAGCATGTGCATGGGCCCATGCTGGTCGTGGCGGGCGCCGGGACCGGCAAAACAACGGTTCTCATCCGGCGCATAGCCAGCCTCATTCGCGACGGCCACGCACGTCCCGACGAGATCATTGCCCTTACTTATACCGACAACGCTGCCGCCCAGATGCGCGACCGCCTTGGTGCGGAACTAGGAAAGCGGGAAGTCCAAGGTCTGCAGGTTTGTACCTTTCACGCATACTGCAACGAACTACTCATCGCCGCCGACCGAAAATTCGGCGTACTCGATGACAAGCAACTGTGGATCTTCTTGCGCAAGAACTTGCGCGAACTGAAGCTGAACCACTTCGTTCGCGCGGCAAATGTCTCCAAGTTCCTGGATGATCTGCTGGATTTCATCCGCCGTTGCCACGACGAACTGGTCACCCCGGAGGCCTACCGCAACTACGTTTGCCGACTGGAAAAGGGCGAACTGCCAATTCCGAGGGTCACGAAATCCAAAGACATTGACGAAATCAGCGACGAAGAAGCACTCGGGCGTTGTCGCGAGATTGCTTTCGTCTTCGAGACGGTGGAACGAATGCTTCGCGAGCGGAATCTCGGCACGTTCAGCCACATGATTCTCGGCGCGAATGATCTGTTGGCGAACAACCCTGAGGTGCTCGCGAAAGCTAGGGGAAGGGCGAAGTTCATCCTCGTCGATGAATTTCAGGACGCCAACTTCGCGCAGATTGAAGTCTTAGGCAAGATTGCAGGCGGCAATTCAGAGACTCAGAACATCTTCGCCGTGGGCGATCCCGACCAGGGCATCTACCGCTTCCGTGGTGCTTCGAGCGAAGCATTCGATTTATTCCTGCAGCGGTTTCCGGATGCAAAACTGGTTTCCCTGACTCGCAACCGGCGATCGACCACGCCGATCCTCAAGTCGGCTTATGCAGTGATCGACAAAAATCCCGAGATATCGTCGCAATCCGGTGCTCCATATCGCCGGGAGCCGCTGCTTTCCGCAAGAGACGAGCAGGAGCGTGAGCTAGCCTCCAAGCGCGCCCTCGTGGAGGCCGTGCTGGTCACCAGCGCATTCATGGAAGCCACTGACCTGGTCACAACGCTTCTCGACCGCCGCAAGCGCTCGCGATGTCAATGGAAGGATATTGCGATTCTGTATCGTATCCACACTCACCGCGACGAGGTGGCCAATGAACTGGCCCGCAACAACGTTCCGTTCTCGATCGAAGCCATGGACGTGCTGGACACGCCCGAGGTGCGCGACCTGCTCGCCTGCCTCTCCGCCGTATTCATGCCTGGGGACAGCGCGTCACTGCTTCGTGTCGTCGCCTTGCGCCAGTTCACCGTCGATCCGAACGCGCTGCGCAGCGCGCTAAAGTCGCTGCCTCGCGATTCGAATGCGGGAGTGCTCGGTGTGTTGCCGATAATTCCCGGTGGCCCCGAGGTGCTTGGCTCAATCGACAAGGCCCGGGCCTCTACTTCAGGACTGAAGGCGAACTCAGCCCTGATGTCGCTTGCGCGCCAGTTCCAGGTGCCGCGAAATTCTGCGGTGAATGCCTTCCTGGAATTTGCGCAGAAGTGGCAAGAATTCCCTTTGACTGAGAGCGGCAGTCCCACCGAGTTCCTGGAGTACCTCGAATACTTCCGCGAGGCGCGCGGCACGGTGCCGCTGGCCATGACCGAAGAAGAAAATTCGGTTAAGCTGATGACCGTCCACGGCGCTAAGGGCCTGGAATACGAGCACGTCTTCGTTCTTCGGGCGACTAAGCCAAGTTTCCCCGCAGCCTACCGCGAGAGCCTCATCGATTTCCCTCGCGAACTTCGCAACTCCACTTCGTTCTCCGACTTCGACGACAAGACTCTCTGCGAGCACGAGGAGCGTCGTCTTTTCTATGTGGCGATGACCCGCGCCCGCGACACTCTGACCATCTACGCGCCCTTTGGACGTGGTGAGAAGGACAAGACGCCTCCGGGATATTTGCGCGAGCTGCTGAAGGCGCGGGAACTCAAGCCGGTGCTGCGGGAGCGTAATTGCAGGGAATTCCAAACCGCGATCTTCGCCGAAGAAGAGGTCCTTACACCCGCGTCGCGTCTCTCAGAGTGGGTGGGAATGCCGCCGGCATCGGATCTCGCAAGTACCTTGAGCGCGAGCGCCATCGACAACTACAAACTCTGCCCGCTACGGTTCAAGCTGGATCGCGACTGGAGAATCCCCGGCGACGTTTCGGCTGCACTGCAGTATGGGGCTTCGATGCACCGCGTCCTGCGCACCTACTACGATTCCATTAAGCTGGGCCGTGCCAAGACCGAGCCAGAGCTTCTTCAGCTGTTCCGCGACGATCTCCGCTCCGAGGCGATTGCCGATCCATACCAGCATGATTTGTACGAGCAGCAGGGAATTGCGCAGTTGAAGGAGTTCCTCGCCGCCAACGAAAGTCACACCGAGGTCCTTCACACGGAGGAATACTTCAACATCAAGATCGGAGCGACCACTCTAGTAGGCCGGATCGATCGCATGGACCGCGCCGGAGATGGCCGCGTTGTCATTGTGGATTACAAAACCGGCAAGCCGAAGTCGCAGGAAGACGCTGACGAGAGCCTACAGCTTTCGTTGTATGCCCTCGCGGCTAGCGAGAAGTGGGGCTACATTCCCGAACGGTTGGAGTTTCATAACCTGGATGGGAACACGCTGATCAGTACCGTCCGAAGTGCAATTCAATTGGAAGAGGCGCGGATCGAAGTGGAGAAGATCGCGGTGAAAATCGCGGAAGGCAAGTTCGACCCCAAGATTGGTTATCACTGCAATTCCTGCGCCTACCGGGGCATTTGCCCGAAAACCGAAAAGCGCGTTCCCGAGATTGCGATTGCTGTGGAACAGGTCAACTGAGCACTCTCGTACAAAAACTTAGGGGACGCTTTCGCGTCCCCTTTGTCTTTTGCTGCATTGCCAACTAGTGTTTCTTTTTCTTTGCAGCTTTCTTTTTGGTTGCCATGTTAACTATTCTCCCTTCCATTGTTCATGGATGCATGCAACGGTCTTCAGTTGCAACTGTCTGAATGTATAGAGTCATTGAAATGTGAAGTCAAGCAAAAAATGAAGCATGAAGTTGGTCGAGGTCGTGGTACGAAGGTCACTGAAGGATGCGAAAGCGATCCTGGAGTTGTTGTGCGGTAAAGTTCCGAGTTTCTAGTTTCAAGTTTCAAGCGTGACGTTGAACTCGAAACTGGAAACTCGGAACAGCATCTCACGGCGCGACTATAATTTTTGTAGACGCTCCCGCAGGAGGTTCCCATGCCCGCAAACAACGACGTTGTCATCATCTCTGCTTGTCGCACTCCCGTAGGAAAATTCCAAGGCAGTCTTTCCGATCTCAGCGCAACGCAGCTCGGCGCGATCGTTGTGCGCGAAGCTGTGAAGCGCGCCGGCGTCGATGCTGCCAAGGTTGACGAATGCATTATGGGCAACGTGGTTTCCGCGGGGCTCGGCCAGAATCCTGCGCGCCAGGCCGCGATCTATGGCGGACTCGCTCCTGAAGTCGGCGCCATGACCATCAATAAGGTTTGCGGATCGGGATTAAAGGCGGTCGCGCTTGCCGAGCAGGCTATCGAAACAGGAAATAGCACGATAGTTGTAGCGGGGGGCATGGAGTCGATGACGAACGCGCCTTACCTTCTGCCGCAGGGACGCAAAGGGTTCCGCATGGGCGATGCGCAGGTGGTCGATTCCATGATTCGCGACGGCCTCTGGGACGTTTACAACAACTACCACATGGGCATCACCGGCGAGAACGTCGCCGAGAAGTACGGCATCAGGCGCGAAGAGCAGGACGAGTTTGCCGTCAACTCGCATCGCAAGGCGATTTCCGCGATAAAAGAGTGCCGGTTCAAGTCGCAGGTCGTTCCTGTCGAGCTTCCCGCAAAGAAGAAGGGCGCGCCGCCGGTCATCTTCGATAAAGATGAGTCTCCGCGCGAGGACACGACGATTGAGATCCTTCGATCTCTCAAGCCCGCATTTAAGAAAGATGGAACTGTAACCGCCGGCAATGCTCCCGGCGTGAACGATGGCGCAGCCGCTGTAATCGTAACCAGCGCCGCCAAGGCGCAGGAGCTTGGCGCGAAGCCGATGGTGCGTATTGTTGCCCAGGCCACGAGTGGTATCGACCCCGCGTGGGTAATGATGGCGCCCGTCGGTGCCGTTCGCAAGATTTGGGAGAAGACCGGCTGGAAGAACGAAGACGTTGATCTTTATGAATTGAACGAAGCCTTCTCCGTGCAGGCGCTGGGCGTAATGCGCGAGCTGGGACTCGATCCCAACAAGGTCAACGTGAACGGAGGCGCGGTGGCCATCGGCCATCCGATTGGCGCGAGTGGCGCGCGGGTGCTCACGACCCTCATCTATGAAATGATTCGACGCGACGTGCACCGTGGGATTGCCGCTTTGTGCCTGGGCGGAGGTAACGCGGTGGCCATGGCGGTGGAGAGGTAACCCGTTAAAGGAGTTTGCGGGCCAAGAATCCGGCTGAAGTCTCTTGGAAGTCAGAAAACCCATATTCTGTCAGACCCAAACGAGCGTTTTCGGAGAGGGGCAATCCGGCGACTTCGAGAGCGAAGCCAACAGGGAAGGTTAGATAATCGCCTTCAGGCACTCCATGATGTTGTTCTATTTGCGAAACCATTTCTAAAAGATTTTTGAGCCGCTCTTCCGAATCCTTGACCTTAAATAAAGTGATACCTCCTCGTTCACGATGGTCGTGAACCGGATTCTGCTTCCAAATTCGCTCGCATACCGTTCTGTTCTGTGGAGTATCTACAGCCCAAATTGAAGCCGAAACGGAAAGCGTTTCGATGTGCTCGCCTTCAGAAGGGTTCACAATGACGCAAACGTCTGGCATGCCCAGATTGTAGCGTGGGAGCCCCAGTTGTTCCCCAGCGGTTCTGGCAGAAATTTTTTCTGTGCAATTGCCTAGTACCTACTGCATTCCGCGAATATCGGTTAAAAGTTGCGGCAATTCAAAAGGGCCGCTTTTCGCGACCCTCCTGATTTGAAGCAAAGAAGATGTCCCTAGCTGACCTTCTTCACCCTCGGCGATTTTGGCCCAGCGTACTCCGACCACTGGTTCTCGCCTTCAGGTACCGCCTGGCTCACTTCCGTGTGGCGCATCTTGGCGAGCTTCTTGTTTGCGGTTTCGACTTCATCGTTGGAATACGGTGCGGTCTCGTTCATTGTGGTCAGGCCTTGCGTCTGACGCACCGTTGTGATCGGGTCATCCACGTAGGTCCACTCTCCTTCCGCCCACGGCCCCTGACCCTGGTTCCACGGCCCACGCACCTCGGCACCATTCGACATGTTGAAGTAAGCGTGCGTGAACCGAGGATCGCCCTGCAGCACTCCTGGAGGGAAGTTCGGCTGAATGTTGGCCAGCGCCGCCGAGAACTGCTGGAAGTGCGCGATCTCGCGCGTCATCAGGAACCGCAATGACTCGTGCACCAGAGGGTCTTCCGTGAACTTCATCAGGTACTCGTAAACGATTTTGGCGCGTGACTCAGCGCCAATGTTGCTGCGCAGGTCAACGGTCAAGTCGCCGTTGGCGTTCACGTACGATCCCGACCAGGGCACGCCCTGACTGTTGGTGACACTCGGGCTGCCTCCAGTCAGCACGAGAAACTCCGGATGAGAGAGCGCGTGATGAATGTACTCTTCCTTGCCGCTGCGCTTGCCATCGGCCAGCTTGACCACTGGGTTTGTCTCAACAGCATTCTTCAGTTCACCGTTGATAGGCCCAAGCAGCATCTGGATTGTGGCGCCAACAATTTCAAGATGGCTGAATTCCTCGGTAGCAATGTCCATGAGCAGGTCGTATTCCTTGGGATACGCCTGCCTGCAACCGAATGCCTGCACAAAATACTGCATGGCTGCTTTTAGTTCGCCGTTGCCGCCGCCGAACTGTTCCAGCAGCAAGCGGGCAAATTGCGGATCAGGCTCGGTGACGCGGGCGTTGAATTGCAGTTCTTTAACGTGATGAAACATGGGATCTCCTAAAAATAGAATTCGGGTCTGGCTTTCGCTTGATTTTCTTGCGGGTGATCGAATGGAAGATGTCGCGGTGCGGAGGTGAGGTTGCGGTGAAGGGCTGTGAATATCTTGCGAGCGATTCTGCTATGTTCGCCGGCGTTCCCACGGGGCCGGAACGAGAACGGAAGCCATTCCTGCCGCCGTTGCGGCTTCTATTCCCATGCGGGTGTCTTCGAACACCAGACAATATTCGGCTGGAACCCCGAGCTTCTCCGCCGCAATCAGGAATGGCTCCGGATCGGGCTTGCTCTTGGTGTAGTCTCCGGCGCAGACCAGCACGTCGAAGCTGTCCAGCAGGCCAATCGCACGCAGTGAAGCCTCAACTGAATCCCGCGCGCTGCCGGAAACGATGGCGAACGGAATGCGTCCGCGCTGCTGTTCGATGTGCTCCAGCACCTCGGGCACACATTGCAGTTTCGGCAGGTGCTCGAAGTAAAGTTCTTCTTTTCGCTTGGCGACCTGCGGGATAGGCATCTCGATCCCCTGCTCACGCCCAAGCAGTGCGATGATCTCGACGATCGGCATGCCTCCGAGTTGGTAAAAGCGCTCTTCGGTGAACTTGCATCCCCATTCACCGAGTGCCTGGCTCCAGGCGATGTAGTGCAAGGGCATGGAGTCGGCCACGGTGCCATCGCAATCGAAGAGATAAGCTTTGAAATTTCCGGGGGGCAGCGCGAGTTTGGGAGCCACTCTACAGTTTACCCGCAGTACTCCGAACTGCTGGTGTCCCTGCGATCCCTCATTGCTGAACCGGAATCCGGTACACCGTTACTGAGTAAGGATCCAGCTGCACCGGCAACGTCGCGGAGGTTACCTGAAGCGTCGAAGATTTCGGCGATACCAGTTTTGGATGGTCGAAGTTGTTCTCGGCATTGAGGTCCGCGCTCGCCAACGTGATTACTTTGGCCGTTCCCGAAGGATTGAGTCCATTCAGGCGAATCTCCGCCGGTCGAGTGCTGGCGGAAACGTTGATGGCCTTAACGATCAGTTCATGCGTGCGGTCATCGAGCGAGGCGCTGGTATAGAGCCCACTATCAGCCCACGGCGTTATCGGTATCACGTGATCGCCAACGTTGTTTGCGAAGATGCTTTGAACGTAATAATCCGTGCTGCCGTAGGAACGTAAGTTGTCGAACCAGATCGCGTCCGGCGTCCACTGCCAGGCATCGATGTGGGCGAGGAGAGGCGCGTAGGAAGCCATCTGAACTACGTCACCGTTCCGCTCGAGACCGGTCATAAACGCAGCTTCGGAGATCGCTGTATTCCAGTTGTTGTGATTGTCTGGCTTAGCAACGCCGGAGCTTTGAGCGGCGTACTCGCCCGCAAACACCTTCGGACCGGAGCGGTCGTAATGGTCGTAGCGCCCGGTGTTCTGCAGGAACCACTCCGGAGCCATGTAGTAATGTTCGTCGACAATGTCGGCCTTCATTTGTCGCCAATTGGACCAGAGCGTCTCGAAAGATTCACCTGCAGGGAAGGGCCCTGCGCTCACGACCAGTTTCACATCCGGATGGCCTTAAGCGCTGCCGCGAAAACCTTGTACCGCTCAATGTACCGGGGGCCCCACTGCTCATTGCCTACACCGATCATCGTGAGGTGAAACGGCGCGGGGTGGCCCATTTGCGCGCGTAGCTTTCCCCAAGGTGACGTGACCGGCCCATTGGCAAATTCGATCAGGTCGAGCGCGTCCTGCACGTATTCATTGATTTCGCTCATTGCGGCGGTTTCGCTCGAGTTGAACTGACACGCCATGCCGCAGTTCAGAATAGGCAGCGGACGCGCTCCGATATCTTCTGCCAGTTGGAAATATTCGTAGAATCCCAAGCCGAAGGATTGGAAATAGTCCGGGGCAGGCTTGTGATCGAACTCATCATTCCAGCGGTTGATAATGGTTTTCCGTTCGGTGATGTCACCAATCGTAGTTTTCCAGCGATAGCGAGTGGCCAGGCGACGTCCCTCCACGATGCAGCCACCGGGGAAGCGCAGAAATCCCGGGTGCATGTCGGCAAGCAGTTGCACCAGATCTTTGCGCAAACCGTTGGGGCGATTCTTCCATGTGTCGACGGGGAGTAGCGAAAGCATGTCGCGATCGAGGGATCCTTTTTCGTCGACGAAGATGTTCAACTGCGCATGCTGCTCAGTGGTATTGGCGCGAATGACAGTTTCGTACTTCTTCCAATGATCGGCGAATCCCTCGAGCTTTCCACTGCCGATTTCCTGGCCATTCGGATCGGTCAGCGTTGCGCGAATCGACTTCGGACCGCTGGTCCGTGCGTACAACGAAAGGCGGTACTCGGCACCCTTCTCAACTCCGATGCCGCGAAAGCCCGTGTTGTAGAAGCCGTAGCCTGGCTGATAAACCCGCACGCGAAGATAGTGCGGATTGGTGGCGTGCAGCGGATTCTCGGTGAGCACGTCCATCTCGCCTTTGTCGCTGTTCTCGCCGGCGGTGCCCTTTGCCATCATGGTCAGGATCTGGTGCCAGCCCATGAGCGGCTTGTCGAACTCAAACGAGCGGTTCTTGACGCGCTCGGGGTAGAGCCCACCGTCAGCCCCGAAGTTGATGTCCTCAAAGAAAATGCCGAACATCTGCGGAGAGATCGCTGCTCCGGGATGAGCAAAGTCCACGGAAATAACGGCAGAATTCTGATGCTCTTGTCCAATCAGGCAAATGGGAATTATGACGAGCGCAAGGATGACGAGGGATGTTTTTCGCATGGGATCGGCCTCATTGTAATCGTTTACTCGTCGAGGGAGCACTGTTGTTTCACAGCACGAAATAACTGAAGAGGGTTCGTCCGAGTCGGGATGCACGTCATTTGTGACTGGGATCATTCTTCTGCGTGTCTGGGCGTGCTATGGTGGGCCCGTGCGCAGCCAAATCGAGGAAGCCATCCGGCTTCTGAAATCCGGCGATCCGGAATCTACGGAGAAGGCCGTTGCTCTGCTCCAGGACAGTGTCTTTTCCTTCAGCATGCGCGTCTGCAACCAGCGCGAAGATGCCGAAGACACGATGCAGGAAGTGCTGCTGAAGTCCGTGCCGGTGCTTTCTCGATTTGAAAATGCGAAGGCGCTGGCCGTCTGGCTATATAAGGTGGCGAAGAACCGCTGCCTGATGACCCGCCGCAAAAGCAAGTTTGCTCCCACAGAAGAGCTCTCGCTCGACAACCTGATGCCGGATCGCATTGAACTCGCGGCTCTGGCCAAAAGTGGCGGTAATCCGGAAGCATTTGCAATCCGCAGCCAAGAAGCCAGTTGGCTGCGGGAAGCGGTGCAAAAGGTTCCTCCTGACTATCGCATCATTCTTGTACTGCGCGACATGGAAGGCTTGTCCGACGACGAAGTCGCCGAGATTACCGGTCTACGTGCGGGTACCGTGAGAGTCCGGTTACATCGCGCGCGGCTTTTCGTGCGCAAGGAAATCTCGAAGCGGCTGCGAGCGGGGAAGACCGCTTCCGTTGCAGCTTCCGAAGCGAAAGCCGAGCCGGTTCGTCCCGCCAACTGCAAGGCCATGTTTGCGGAGCTGTCCAACTATCTCGACGAGCAACTCGACGATTCCCTGTGCGCCGAACTCGAAAAGCACATGGACGGCTGCGAGCCTTGCAAAGCTTTTCTGTCCAGCCTGGAAAACACCATTCTTGCGTTGCGGCAGAGCGGAACCGAGACGCCGGATCCCAGCAAGGCACGGAAAATCCGGGAACACGTTCTTGCCGGCTACAAGAATGCGATGCCGATGTGACTCGCTAGGAATAGTCCTGTCCATTTGTAACCAGCTTACATTTCAAGTATTTCCGGTGATCTGACTGTCTGCGCGGCTCCCGCAAAAAATTCTTGTAACAAAACTTCGTGCGCTGCATTTATTCGTGTTCCCCGATCCCCTCGGGGGGCAAAGGAGTTCACTGTGATTCAAGCAAGGGTCGATCTCACGCAAGCTCTAGGTCAGCAAAGACAGTTCGTCGCAACCAGCGGAAGTGGCCACTCGTTCCTCATCGACGACGCGGCGGGCGACACCGGGCCGAAGCCCATAGAACTTGTCGCCGTCGGCCTCGCCGGATGCACCGCATTCGACGTCATTACCATTCTTCGCCAGAAGTACCACCAGAAGGTGACTGCCTACAACGTCACAGTGGAAGCCGACCAAATGGAGCGGCCGCCGCAGGTTTTTAATGCCGTCCGCATTCACCACCTTATTACCGGTTTCGACATTGACATGGCGGCGGTTGAGCAGGCGATTCGGCTGTCAGAGGAGAAGTATTGCTCGGTTGGCGCAATGGTGCAAAAGAGCGCGGTGTTTCATACCACGTACGAAATTGCCGATGAAAAAACCGAGTGGATCATCTCGCAACCTACAACGGCATAGCTGGTCGTTTGGTGGCTTCAAGTCTTGAACGAGGATGACAGAACTATGAAGAATCGGACGCTTATCTTTTCTGGGTTGGTGTTGGCGGTCGCAGCTGGTTTGAGCGCTTGCTCCTCCGACGCAAAGGTGGATGCCAGCACGTCGGAAGTGGTCCGGTCGAGCGTAACCACAGCTACCACGACCAACGTGCCCGATTCACTCGAAGCTGTTGGGACGGTACGCGCGTTCCAGACCAGTCAGCTTGCGAGCCAGGCCACCGGAACCATCACCCAGGTGCGGGTACGCGAAGGCGACCACGTGAGTCGTGGCGAAGTGCTGGCCCTGATTGATCAATCCGCGCCTTCAGCTGCACTGGACCGCGCCGTCGCAACCGAGGCTGCGGCAGCCAACGAATTGGCAGCCGCCGAGGCTGACCTCCAGTTGGCCGAATCCACACTGGCTCGTTATCAAATCCTCTACGACAAGGAGATCATTGCCCGTCAGCAGTTCGATGAAGTCAAAGCGCGGCAGCAGAGCGCGCTCGCGCACCGCGATCTGGCGCGCGCTGCACAACTGCAGGCTAAGGCGGCGGTGACCGAGGCCAAGGTAGTTCTTGATTTCACCCGTGTCACTGCGCCCTTTGATGGCGTGGTTACGGAACGCAAACTGGATCCAGGTGCGATGGCGAGTCCTGGACTTCCCATCCTGACCGTGGAAGATGTGAGCCGCTACCGTCTCGAAGCCTCGGTAAATGAGAACGACCTGCGCTGTGTGCGCATGGGAGATCGTGTTCCTGTGTCGATTGATGCGCTGGGCGATATCCAACTCACCGGGCGTGTGGTGCAGATCGTTCCTGCCGCAGACGCTGCCAGCCGCACCTTCATTGTCAAAGTCGAGTTGCCGGGTAACAATGCACTCCGTTCCGGACTGTTCGGGCATGCGCAATTCTCGCGCGGAGAAAAACAAGCACTTCTGATTCCCAGGACGGCGGTGGTTGAGCGCGGCCAGCTGCATGGCGCTTATGTACTGGATCCGGGCGGTATAGCAAATCTTCGTTACGTGACCTTGGGCCGGACGACGGGAGCGCAAGTCGAGATTCTCGCCGGGGTGCAGAACGGCGAGCGAGTGGTGGCCCAGCCTGGAGAAGCCGATCTCTCGGGTAAGCGGATTGAGGCGCAGCAGTGACCGCCCATGAGTTCAATCCGAACGAACATCCGCTAGGTCCTGCGGGGCGCATTGCACGCGCCTTTATTGATTCCAAGCTGACGCCGCTGCTGATTGTTGCGGCACTCCTTCTCGGTGGACTCAGCATCCTGGAAACGCCGCGCGAAGAAGAACCGCAGATTGTCGTGCCTATGCTCGACGTTGCAGTGGCGATGCCAGGAGCTTCCGCGGACGAAGTGGCGCAACGGGTCTCGGAACCGATGGAGCGTTTGCTGCGCGAAGTTTCCGGGGTTGAGTACGTCTACTCGATTAGTCATCCCGGCATGAGTCTGCTCATCGTCCGTTTCTACGTCGGCACAAAGCAGGAAGACGCGGTCCTCCGCGTTTACAACAAGCTCTACGAAAACTTTGATCGCATTCCTCCTGGCGTTTCGCAGCCCATCATTAAGAACCGCTCGATTGACGATGTGCCTATCATGGCCTTGACCCTATGGGGCAAGGGGTATGACTCGTATCGTTTGCGCGCCATCGCGGGAGAGCTGCAGCACGCCGTCAAGCAGATCGACGACATTTCGGAAACGCAAATCATTGGAGGCCAACCCCGGGAGATCCGCGTTTCGCTCGACACACAACGGCTGGCCGGGTACGGTCTGACGCCAGTCGCGGTCGTACATCAGTTGCAGCAGGCGAACAGCCGCGCACAGGCCGGCAGCTTTGCGCAGAACAATCAGGAGTTCCAGGTTGAAGCGGGCCTGTTCTTCTCTAGCGTCGACGATCTGCGCGAAGTCGTTGTGGGCACTCACGCAGGGCGTCCGGTGTACCTGCGCGACATCGCAGAGAAACTCGAAGACGGCCCCGCGGAACCGGACAACTATGTGTTGTTTGCTAAGGGACGCGGCACGCAAAATGCAAGCACCTCCGAGTATCCTGCGGTAACGCTGACTCTGGCGAAGCGCCGTGGAACCAATGCCACCGTCATCTCAGAGCGAGTTCAGGAAAAGATCAATTCCCTTCGCGGCTACATGCTGCCGAGCGACTTGAATGTCACCGTCACCCGTAATTACGGTGAAACGGCGAAAGACAAGTCGAACGAGCTTCTGAAGCACTTGTTTATCGCCACTCTCTCGGTCACCCTGCTGGTCGCGCTGGCGCTAGGATGGCGTGAGTCTGGAGTCGTGCTGCTCGCCGTGCCGGTCACTCTGGCGCTGACGCTCGCCATCTTCTTGCTGTACGGGTACACGCTGAATCGCGTGACTCTCTTCGCGCTGATTTTTTCGATTGGCATTCTTGTGGACGATGCCATCGTTGTTGTTGAAAACATCGTTCGCCACTTCCGTTTGCCGGAGTGCCGCGGCATGCCGATCGCCACGATCGCGGCGCGCGCCGTCGACGAGGTCGGCAATCCTACCATCCTTGCGACCTTTGCAGTGATTGCCGCGATCCTGCCCATGGCATTCGTGCGCGGGCTGATGGGGCCGTATATGCGTCCGATCCCCGTGGGCGCGTCGGCCGCCATGCTGTTTTCCTTGATGGTGGCATTCGTTGTTTCGCCGTGGGCAGCTCTTCGGCTGCTGAAGCGCCACGCGGGCGAGGGCGCCCGCGCCACACACGAAACTGAAGGCTGGACCACCAAGCTCTACCGCGGGGTGATGAACCCACTTATCTCTAACACCAGGCTGCGCTGGATGTTCCTGGGTGGCGTAGTGCTGCTGTTGCTCGCCGCAATCGCCTTCATCCCGCTGAAGTGGGTACGCGTGAAGATGCTGCCGTTCGACAACAAGAGCGAGTTCCAGGTGATCATCGACATGCCGGACGGAACTCCGCTGGAGCAGACAACGCGTGTGGCGCAGGCTCTGGGCGGCTATCTGGGACAGCAACCTGAGGTCACAAATTACCAGGTCTATGCGGGAACGTCGGGGCCATACAACTTCAACGGGCTCGTACGCCACTACTACGACCGTCGCAAGCCGAACCAGGCTGACATCCAGGTGAATCTGCTTTCGCGACACGACCGTAAGGCGCAGAGCCACGCGATTGCTCGAAGGTTTCGCCCTGAACTGGTCAAGATCGCACAGCCGTATGGTGCGCGCATCAAGGTGGCGGAAGTTCCGCCCGGGCCGCCCGTGCTGCAAACGCTGGTTGCAGAAGTGTATGGGCCGGATTCAAAGCAGCAGGTGGAGATCGCTGCGCAGATCAAGAACATATTTCAGACCACGCCCGGGGTCGTCGATGTGGATTGGTACGTCGAAGATCCGCAGGTGAAGTACGATCTGAAGGTTGATCCCGATAAGGCTGCGCTTCATGGGGTTTCCGCTGCAGATGTAACCCGGTCGCTGCAGATCGGACTGAGCGGCGCCAGCGCCGGGCTACTACACGATCCACTTTCGCGTGAGGATATTCCGGTCAACGTACGCCTCTCCCGCGCCGATCGCTCTGGAATCGAGAATCTGCAGGAACTAAAACTTCCTACCGCGGACGGCTCGCAGATAGCGTTGCAAGAGGTCACAGACCTGCAGCAGACGACGATTGATCGCAGCGTGTATCACAAGAACCTTCAACCGGTCGTTTATGTAACCGGTGATGTGGCCGGCGAAGAGGAAAGCCCCATATACGCAATCATGAAGATGAGCGACGCAGTCGGGAAGATCAAACTGCCCGACGGCTACGGCGTGAAGCAATACAAAGGCACGGTCATGCCGGATCAATCCGCCCGCTATTCCATGAAGTGGGATGGAGAATGGCACATTACCGTCGAAGTCTTCCGCGACCTGGGGCTCGCATTTGCAGTAGTGCTGGTGCTGATCTACGTGCTTGTAGTCGGATGGTTCGGATCGTTCAAGACGCCGCTAATCATCATGGCGCCGATCCCGCTGACCTTGGTTGGTATCCTGCCGACCCACACTCTCATGGGTGCATTCTTTACCGCAACTTCCATGATCGGATTCATTGCCGGTGCTGGTATCATCGTGCGGAATTCGATCATTCTGGTCGACTTCATCGAGTTGCGCCGCTCGCAGGGCATGCCGCTGGAGGAAGCCGTAGTCGATGCCGGCGCTGTCCGCTTCCGTCCTATGTTGTTGACCGCCGCAGCTGTCGTAGTAGGTGCGAGCGTAATTCTGTTCGATCCGATTTTCCAGGGTTTGGCGTTGTCGTTGATGGCCGGTGAAGTGGCTTCGACCGTTCTTTCGCGTATGGCCGTGCCGGTGCTTTATTACCTCAGCCAGCGTGGGTCCAGCAACACGCCCGCTCCGGTTGGGGAGTTCGCGCACGCAGCAATTAATGAACTTAGGAGGGCAAAATGACTATTGATCGCTACCTTAGAATGATTGCAGGCGCCTTCGTCCTCGCGACCCTGGCGCTCGGACATTGGGTGCATCCGTATTGGTATTTCTTTACCGCGTTTGTCGGGCTGAACCTGTTTCAGTCGGCATTCTCGAACTGGTGCCCGATGATGTGGTTCCTGAAGAAGCTCGGAGTTGAAAAGGGAGTCGCCACACATGCCTGATTGGGCCTGGATCGTGGTGTTCGTCGTTGGCTACATCGTGCTGACGCAGTGGATATTGCCCAAGCTCGGTGTACCCACGTGAGCCAGCAACAATTGCGCCGGGTCTCGGCGCGATGCGGCGCAGGAAAGTTCAGAGAAGAAGTAGATTCGACGTGCGACGGCCGCTTCTCTTTGCTTCCACGGGATTCCCGTGTCTCGTGACGGCCTCGGCGATCAGCGGTCTTCTACAACTATCTTTGCCTTGTGCTCGTGTCAGTCCACCAGTTCCGCCAGTCGTGCAGTCAGATCTTTCATCACCTTGTAAAGCTCCAACAGTTGTCCAGGTTGTAATTTTAAATCGGGCTTGTGCAGTTCTTGCGCGAGAGCTTGCCCGAGTTGATACATGACTCGTATTCGTTCCGCAGCCAGGATATTCATCAAACTTGTCGAGTCTGCCTCGGTTGTCAAGCATGCTAGGTACTGCTGCACCGCCCACGCTGTAGTGCGTGTTCGATTCAATGCATCCCGAAAATCCGTCAGCAGACGAGGATCTACATCCTCGCTCAACAGTAGTTCCTGGAGATTGCGAAGCTCGACAATCGAACCGGCCACACGGTTCGCAATGTACTCACGCTGTCGCTGGTTCTTGCATTCCCGTTCTGCTTCAGGGTGAAGACGGTTTTTGGAAGTTACAGCAGGCTTCTCCCGTGATGAAGAATGCCTTAGTTTTATTGTATGGGTGTGCATGGCGTTGTCCGTCGATAGAGCGTAGGAAATCAGTTTTTTAACTGCTGGTGCTAGTCTCGCTCAGAACCATCGAGTTTAACGTTCGAGTGGCGGTAATTCCGGTACCGACGTCAGCCGCAGAATTCCAGAATGGGATCGGGTCGTATCGGGAGTGATTTGTTCTCCACGACGGATGCGACAAGCTTAACCGCGCTTCATCGGGTGATCTTCAGAACCCAGGCAGGCTGACCATAGAGTTCTTCAGGCAAATCCGGGAGTTCCACGCTCAAGCCGTTCTTCGAGCTCTTGAATTTCAGTTGAGTTTCCGAACCCAGGAGGTTCACTGACTTGGCTGAGGCCAAGTCTTTGATAACGAGCGTGTGCCGGGACCAGTGCGGCAGAATGGCGTACACGTCGTCGCCTTTTTCCGTGAAAAATGCTTCAATCGAGGCTTTTCCGTCGCTCGATTTATCGATCAACTGGGTGACGTCATACGCGGACGAGTATTCCTTGTTGTATTCGACTTTGGGAACGTCGCCCGCTGTCCATTGGCGCGAATTCTTCCAAGGTCTCGTGCCGTAAATGGCATCCCCGTTGATCTTGAGCCAATCGCCGATCTGCTTGAGCCGCTGCTCCATAACGACCGGAATCGTGCCATCAGCCTTCGGGCCAATATCGAGCAACAGGTTTCCCCCGCGACTGACCGTGTCGATCAGAATAAAGACGAGTTCTCTGCCGGTGTGGTAGACCTTGAGGTCCTCGGCGCGGTTATAACCGTAGCTCACTCCCATCCCGCGACTCTCTTCCCAAGGATGCTCGCTGCCGCTCATGCCGGCCGTGTATTCCGTCGTCCAGTAGCCGCCATGTTTGTGACGAGTATCGCTTCCCCAGCGATCATTGATGACCACGTCGTCCTTCACCGGTGAGTCATTGAACAACCACGCCAGCAATTCCGGACTGCGCCACTGCGCGGAAGTCATTTCCCACTCGCCATCGCTGAAGATGATCGCCGGCTTGTAATGCGTAACCAGGTCCTTAAATTGTGGGAACACGTGTTGCTGCACATAACGCGGCTTGTCGTAAAGCCAGAGCGGGTTGTACCACTCGTAGAGAGAGTAGTAGTAACCCATCTTGACGCCGTGGCGACGCACGGCTTCTGATAGATCCCCGAGAACATCGCGCTTCGGCCCAATTTCAACCGCATTCCACGGGCGGCCCCAGGTTGCTGACGCCTCTTTGCTAGGCCACAATGCAAACCCTTCGTGGTGCTTGGAGGTCAGCACAACGTACTTGGCTCCCGATCCGGCCAACACTTCTGCCCAGTGATCGGGATCAAACAACTCAGCTTTGAATTGCGCTGCAAAGTTCTGATATGCAAAATCGGCGCCATAGACTCTCTGATGGAATGCCCAGGTACCTTTTTCAAGCTCGTTGGCATTAGGATCGTTGCGGCCATTCGTCAGCGCGTGCCAGTACCACTCCGCGTAGGCGAGCTTCCCAGGGATGACAGGAGCATAGGCAGGCACTGAATATGTGCCCCAATGAATAAAGATTCCGAACTTCGCCTCGCTAAACCAAGAGGGCGTAGGACGCTTGTCAATCGACTCCCAGGTGGGTTCGTATTTCTGTCCAAACAGCGGAAGGGAAAGCAAGCAGAGCAACAAGGGCAGGGCATTCTTCATTTTCATCAGCGCCTCCGGAGCGATAAGCAACGCCGAGTATCAAAATACTCGCGGATATCACCATGTAACAGAGCAATACCTGCCTCTAGATCGCGACGTTAACTCATAAAATCCTCTATGCAAAGAGAGTTTATCGGTCCGATCCACTAAAAAGCTGGAATTCTCGGATACGCGTCTCGGACGATGAGGAGAGGATATTCAGGCGCACTCGCATCGTGGTTGTCGAGGGAAAACTGTCGATTTTTTTGTGGCCAATAGCGTGGCCCTCAACTAATCTCTTCCAGCCTTTTCCATCCCAAGCCTCGATGCGATAGTGCTCGACGTGTTGGCCGTCGTTGAGCCATTCCATGAGCATGCTGCGGTCAAAAGTGACAGGATGCGGAAAATTCACTTCGAGAATGGCATGGTGTGAACCCGCTGGTGCCGACCAGAAAGTGTCCGGATCCCCGTCCAGCGCGGCGTCGCTGGATGGATTCCGTATATGGTCTTTCGCGATTAGATTGTCGCCGTAGCGTTTGCGCACGGCCGCCCCGAATTCCTCTAGCCTCTTCACATCGGCATCGGGCAAGAGTCCCCGGCGATCTGGGGCAAGCCCGAGCATCCACTGGCCGCCGTGGCCGACAGTGTTGTCGTACGTGGATAACAGTTCCTCAACGGTTTTCAGGCTGCCCTCGTCGTTCGGATGCCAGAACCAGTGCGCCTTATGCAGCGGCGTATCTGCCTCAACCGGACGCCATCGCAAGTAGCCATGGCGATCGAGCACATTCCAGTTCTCGTAAGGGATAGTGCCCTCTTCGTTGCCGACCCAACGAGTGTCTCCATATTCGAACAGCGCGGCATCAGCAAAGACGAGCGTGTTCGGTTGATACATGCGAAGGTTTTCAATGAATCGTGGGAAGTTGTAGACGTGCCCGCCGCTTCCGGCGCCGTCCAGCCACCATTCGACGAGATTGCCGTAATTACTCGCCAGTTCGCCTAATTCAGCAATGTAGTAGTCGTCATACTCAGCGGAATTCTGGTACTTCGGTTCGTGGCGGTCCCAGGGCGAGAGATACACGCCGAATTTCAGCCCATACTTGCGAGCCGCGTCGGAAACCTGGCGCACAACATCGCCCTGCCCGTTTTGCCATGGACTGCTCTTCACGCTGTAATTGGTTTGCTCTGTCGGCCACAAGCAAAATCCGTCGTGATGCTTGGCAACAAACACGACGTACGTCGCGCCGGCAGCTTTGATCGCACGCATCCACTGCTCAGGGTCGAAATTCGTTGGATTGAAGACTTTCGGATCAGCGGTACCGTCTCCCCACTCCCGATCCAAAAACGTGTTGGTTCCGAAGTGAATGATGACGCCGAATTCGAGGTCCTGCCATTCGAGTTGCTGGGGGGAAGGTTTGATGTCGGTGAAATTCTGGGCGGCGAGCGCGCCGCAGGTCAAGAAGAGGACGGCTGCGATTCGCCTTGCGAGCCGAAACTTGTGCATGCGTGCGATACTATCGCGCCTTGGCGCTTTGGCGGGTGCCATCCATGGCAGCTTCGAGAAGTCGCCGAACTTTGTCTTCCAGCACCACAGGCCTCTGATATTCGCGGCCCTTCAGCGCACCCATCGAAATCTTTTCATTGCGGTGCCGCATAGGACTGGATATCAATGCAGCGGCGCTGGCGTGCAACTCGTGCACCCCCGTCGATGCGCTGACGTGGTGTGCATTCGATTCTGTGATTCCGCCGCCGGCCATAATCGCTATCCGCCCTGCAGCCTTAGCGGACAGCGACCGGACCGCCGCCAGTCCATCTTCAACGCGTTGTTCTCCTCCGGAAGTAAGCACGCGGTCCACCTGCGCCGCAATCAGCACTTCCAGAGATTCATTTAAATCACGGGACATGTCGAATGCGCGGTGAAAGGTCACTTGCAACGGTCGGGCCAACTGCACCAGGTGTCGGATTCTTTCCGAATCCACGCGGCCGTCTTCCTGCAGGATTCCAAACACCACGCCATCTGCGCCGAGTTGTTTGGCGGTGAGCACGTCCTGTTCCATGGTTTCGAAGTCGTCCGCTCCGTAGCAGAAGTCCCCGTTCCGCGGACGAATCATCACGCAAATCGGAATCGCCAACCGGCTGCGCACGGTAGAGATCAGGCCGGAACTCGGAGTTGTTCCACCCTCGACGAGGCCGCTGCACAACTCAATTCGATGTGCACCGCCCTTTTGCGCAGCGAGCGCGGACTCCACCGAGTCGGCGCAGATTTCGAGTGTGATCGGTTCTCGCATAGGTACTGATCGCCAACGCTAAGTTTTCGTGAACCGGTCTGCCAGAGACGCGAACCTCCAGCAGACCGTGCTTCGCTTTAGAACTGGTAATGCAAGCCGAGCTGTATGGAGCGCGCGGGGGAGCGGGTGTTGCTGATCAAACCAAACGAGCTATCGTTAATATTGTTGTCCGGATTTCCATAGCTGGCAATGTTGAATGCGTTAAAGAAGTCGACACGGAATCCCACCACCTGTTCGTGCCAGACGCTGAAGTCCTTGAACAGCGACAGATCGACCTGGCGGTAGCCCGGCCCACGCTCGGTACTGTTGTGGGCTGTCCCAAACGTGAAGGAACCAGGATTGCCGTACGCGCAGGTCCCATTATCTACTCCCGCATTCAGGCATGGCGTTGCCGATGGATCTGTGCCCCACCACTGGTTGATGGACCGGTTCTTGATTACCATCGGGCGATATTGGTTAGCGCGGCTGAATCCCCAGCTATTGGTGTTACTGTTCCCGTTGGCAAAAATCGTCACCGGGAATCCTGAATAGAACAGCGCCGAGGTTGAGATCTTCCACCCTCCTAGAGCTCCATCGACGACTTTGTTCGCATTGCTGCCGTAGGCCCGCCCGCGCCCGAACGGAAGCTCGTAAACGCCAACCAGGTTCAAGCTGTTGCGAATGTCCATCGCGGACGGTCCGTAGTCGCCATTAATGTCGTATCCGTTCTGATGTGACGATCCGTTGAAGCTGGTATTAGCCACAGAATAGTTGCCCGAGGAATTCGTCAGTGACTTCGCGAACGTGTAGTTCACGGTGTATTCCAATCCATGATGCGTTCGCTGACGCAGGGTCACCTGGGCTGCGTTGTACGTCATTCGCGCTTGCGACTCGGTAATCAGGACCGGATTGCATTCTCCGACCAGCGCGAAGTAGGGAGTCTGGTCCGCAGCCGGGATGTTCGCAGCGCCGCATCCCCCAAGAGGCGAGAGATCCAGAGCTTGTGCCGTTGTCAGTTGGTTTCCATTGCGATAGTCCGCCAGATGGTGCCCAACCTGACCGTGATATCCAGCGCTCAACGACAGCTCGTTGGTGAGCGCGTATTCCGTCATCAGCGTGAACTGGTGAATGTATGAGGGTTGCGTATTCTGCGGCCACACGGAGTAGAGAGAATTATTAATCCCCAGCGGCTGGCTGAAGGCGTTCGCAACCGTGAACGGAGTGCCTCCCGAAGTTGTAGACGGAGTGGTGGCACTGGTGTTGATTGCGAGAGAGAAGGGAGGGCTGGAGGTCAAACGCTGATTGAACGAATACCCCTCGAAGAAGCTGGTTGCGCCATAACCGCCGCGAATGACCAGCTTGCTCGTGGCCTGATAAGCGAACCCGAGTCGCGGCATGAATTGGTTGTAATTCGCGTCGTAGCATGCGCGGGTTTTGCAGACGATCGACCCCGGCTCGGCTAAGGCTGGAACGTGCCCTGCATACTCTACGATTCCGCCGGGCAGGACGTTTGCCGTCTTATTGTTCTGCTCATACCAGGGTTGGTCATACTCATAGCGAATTCCAAGATTCAGCGTGAGCCGAGCGGTCAACTTCAGGTCGTCCTGGACGTATCCAGCCAGACGCCACTGCCGATTCCCAACCCATCCCAGCGGCGATGCCAACTGCACGTTTTGAATTCGGCCAAGCACGAAATCGGCTGGCCCGTAGCCAGGACCGTTCGCCGCATTTGGGTCGCTGGTGAAGATTCCGTTATACGAGAACTGACCCAGGAACCCGACATTGCCCGCATTCAAGTAATTCTGCTGATAGCGGGTCGCTTGGCCTCCGATCGAGAAGTAATGGCGTCCGTGCTGCCAAGTGAGGTTGTCGTAATAATTGAAAGTATTGTCGGTGAAGACCTGCGGATTGGCATTGGTCCCAACGTAGTTGGCGGTGTTGATGCTCTGCCCGGTAAAACCAACGTACTGCTGGGTCCCGAAAGGGATACCCACTTTCTGATCACCGGCCAGGCCGAACTGTCCCGAGGGATCGCTGGGAACACCGTTGAGCCAGCGCACTCGCGTGAAGCCTAAGCGGAATTCGTTAATGATGGAAGGCGAGAAAGTGTGGACGAAGCTGGCGCCCGCGATCTTCGTTGGGTAATGATTGTGAGCAGGGAAGAACACAGGAATCAGAGCGGTCGTGAAATCCGATCCTGTGCCCTGCGAATAGAAGCCGTTGATGCGATTCGCATCCGTAGGCGTCCAGTCAACTTTCACATCTTCCTGGTTGTTGGAAATGTATGAGGACTGAGGGCCCTGGAAATTATCGGCGATCAATCCATCGGTCGGCGTGGAATTCGGCGCCGGATACAGCTCCGGGTGCGCCGCAAGATACTGCGCGACAGGATTGGTAACAGGGACTTGGTTGCCCGCGTATGGAGAGAATCCGTTCTGCGTGTCGTAGAGCTGTATGCCCGAGGCATTGAGAACCCCAAAATTTCCCGCAAGCATGGCCGGCGTCAGCAAACTCGCGGATGACGTTCCGCCCGTGTGATGGCGTATTCCTTCGTAGTCCGCGAAGAAGAACAGCCTGTTTCTTACAATGGGACCGCCGATTGTGCCTCCGAAAATGTTTTGTGTGTACGAGTTTTTGGGAATTATTGGTGTCTTGTGGTTATTGGACCAGGTATTGGCATCGAGAATCTGGCTCTGGAGGAACTCGTACATAGAGCCGTGGAAGTTGTTCGTACCTGACTTGAGTACGGTTACAACCGTGCCGCCATTAGCGTTTCCGTAAGTCGCGTTCGCGTTCCCGGAGATTACGCGTACCTGCGCAATTGCGTCTGGCGCAGGATTGTAGCCAATAAGATTGTTCTGGGGTTCGTTATCGTCTGCGCCCTCGATGGTGTAGTTGTTCGCCTGCTGGCGATTGCCATTCACCGCCACAATGCCGTTGTTGAATGTATTGCGCTCAATCGCATTGCTACCGGTTAGCCCGCTCGGGTCGGTATTAACTGACCCCGGCTCGTACAAAGTGAGCGAAGAGAAGTTCCGCCCGTTCAGCGGAATGTTCTGAATTTCATTGGTGCTCAGGGTGTTGCCGAGGGTCGCATCTTGCGTGTCCAGAATCGGATGAACGGTTTCGTTCACAACCGTCGTCTCGGCTGTGCTGATTTTCATGGCGACGTTGACGGTAGCGGTCTGATTGATCTCGAGGGTAATTCCATCCACTTTCGCGGGTGCAAAAGCTTTCGCGTTGATATTCAGGGTGTAGGTCCCGATGGGGAGAAACCGAATCATGTAGGCGCCCGTGTCATTGGTTTGAGCCGTTGTCTGCACGCCGGTCGCGGTGTTTTCCGCGATCACGGTAGCCCGGGGGACAACCGCGCCGCTGGGGTCGGTAACGACACCCGTGATGGCGGCGGTCACAGTCTGTGCCATCGCAGGCAGCGCAAAGCAGGCAGCGAGCAAGCCAATCAGAGCCGCGTAAACCACTTTTGTTTTCATAAAATCCTCATCTCTCTTCGCTCGATTTTGGCCAGGGGAGGGCCCGGCAATCTCCGGTCTGAAAGGTGACGGTACTGAGACGCGTTGCGCTTTGTCAAGCAAAATTGATTGATTTTACATTTTTCAATCAATGTGTTGACTACAGAAAGGACCGGCTGCGCTTTTGCTTCGGTGTGTGATGTACACTTTTGCCGTTCACAACATTGGGGCGAATCCGATGAAATTCAGGGGAGATAAGCGTGTCGATGCCATCCTGCGGGAGCTTCGGCACCGTGGCAATATTTCACTAGACGATCTGGTGAAGGGCCTGCACACCTCGCCGGCCAGCGTTCGTCGGGACCTGGCCAAGCTCGAGATGAAGGGACTCATCCGCCGAACTCCGGGTGGAGCGACCCTGATCGAGCCACTCCTTTACGAGCCATTCCGCTATGACTCGCTATTCCAGAACCGGGAACAACATCGAGTCGCTGATAAGCGCCGCATCGGATTAGCCGCCGCGGAATTAATCCAGGAGAATGAAACTGTCGGGTTCACCGCCGGGACGACGACAACCCACGTCGCTCGTAGCCTGCGAAATCGCCATAATATTCGCGTGATTACGAACGCCGTGAACATCGCGATGGAATTGAGCAACTGCGATGGATTACGAACATTCGTTACCGGCGGCTTCGTCCAGTGGGCAGGATCGTTTTCTCTTGTCGGCCATTCCGCTGTCAACTTCCTGAGCGATATTTACATGGACAAAGTATTCGTCAGCGTGTGCGGAATCGACCCCGTCCGCGGAGTAACGGTAATTGAATCTGAAGAAGCGCTCACCTTCCGCGCCATGATCCGCCAGGCTAAGAAAGTCATCGTGGTGACCGATTCCAGTAAGCTAGGTGCGGTCACTCCGGCTCTCGTCTGCCCCATCTCCGACATTCACATGCTGATCACCGACAATCGCGCTTCCGACAAGACCATTGCCTTGTTTAGTGAACGCGGAATCGACGTGAAGAGAGTGTGATCACCGCCTTTGCTTAAGTGCGCATATCAAACTCAGAGAACCAATAAAATGATTGGTTTATTGAGTTTCAGTCACTAGGTCCTTGACAACGCATGCCGCTGGTGCGATAAACATTCCCGCGCCGGGGCAGCTTCACATCTTGCAAGGAAGGTGACGTATGTTTTCCAGGAAGTATGCTCTCGTCGCATTACTGTGCATTGCTACCGCACTAACGCTACGCGTTCCCGCATTCGCGCAAAGCACGAACCGGCAGATTGGAACTTCGCTGACGGCCACCGCTGACCCTGTTGTCTCACGGCCTCACCTACAACCCTGTGTCGTCCCGCTCTTCACCAATTACCAGTTTGCGTTCTTTTCGCAAACCGCCCAGAACTTCTCCTTCAACCCACCCGCTGGGTGTTCCGGTCCGTGGCAGAAGGTTGTACTCGAAATCAATTTCTCCGAGAACGCCGGCCGCCAATTCGACCGCACCGCAAGCCTGTTCCTTGGGAATAACAACCTTTACTTCGGAACAACTCCCGAGCCGATCCATTCTTCTCCGAATGCCTGGCACATCGAACGGGATGTAACCGATTACAGCGCGCTGCTCACCTCTGGACAGCAGGGCACGTTCGTGCTGGCGAACTGCACCACCGACTGCGGCGCGCCGTATAACACGCTGCTGAACGGGGTCTTCACCGTGAGTGCTGATCTTGAGTTTTATCCGGGATACGGGAAGAGCCCTGTGCCACGTACCCCGGACTTGGTGTTGCCCATGGTACAAACCAACTCCGGCGGCGGCATCAATCTTCCTGCGAATGTTTTCCAGCCCACCGACCAACTCACTACGACTTTCAATTTGCCGCAGAACATTGAGGGCGCTTATCTGGACGTCATCGCGCAGAGTCAGAACGTGGATGAGCAGTGGTATGCATGCTTCCCCAACGATTTGAGCGGCATCAACGAAGTCTATGGTTGTGGCAATACCGATTTTCGCGAAACCGAGATTTCGATCGATGGCCAGCCGGCGGGCATCGCTCCAGTTTCGCCATGGGTTTACACCGGATTCCTTCCAGACCAGTGGCGACCTATCCCCGCAGTACAGACGCTCGACTTTGTTCCTTTTCGAGTGAACCTTACGCCGTTCGTGGGAATGCTGAACGATGGCAATCCGCACACGATCGCCCTAAGCGTGTTCAACAATGATTTCTATTTCAGCATGACCTCCTCGCTTCTGCTGTTCCTGGACTCCGGCAGCAGCCAGGTAACGGGCACGGTAACGCAGAATACGCTCACGTTGCCTTCCCCTGCAGTAAGCGAGAACCTGCAAGGCACCTCGACAGTGACTGGCGCGATCGCCGTGACTTCGAATCGGAACTTCACCATCGCGGGGTACGCCAACACATCGCATGGTCAGGTTGCCACTTCATTAACCCAGCAGCAGAACTTCACAAGCACGCAGACCATCGACTTCGACACGGTGAACGGTTCTGTGATCGATCAGAACACATCCGTTCAAAACAGCGTTCTGTCGTCCACGACCGTCTCTGACAACACCGGGTCGACCACAACCCAGGAGTTGTTCAGCTTCCCGATCAGCGTCGACTTTATTGCTCCCGTGGCGAACTCGTTGTTCGGCTTCACCGTTGCGACATCGCAGAAATATCAAGACAGCAAGCTCACGCTGGTGAACGGACACCTCGGGACATACACCGCTGTCACGAATGCCGCGCAAGCATCCGACGTCCAACCGCCTTCAAGTTCGCAGCACTACACCTACGTGGATTTGAAAGGGCAGTCGTACGATTGCAAAATTGCATCGACTAACAATGTGCTGACATCCGTTAGCACCGGTTGCCACTGAGTTGAGTTTAGGGCCGGGAGATCCGGCCCTAAGCACAAACTGAAATCGGCTTTAGGCGCGTAAAGAGTAGCTGATCTTGTTCATGCGAATGATGGTGGTCGGTCTTCCGGCGTTGCGCCGAATCCGGTATTCGGCTGTGCGCCCATGTGGAACGTCAGGGTTCCGCCCCCAATGAGGTCCGCATGACGGATCCAGCTCTTCCTGTACGGATTTCCATTCCAGCTCACTGACTGAATGTATGGCCTGTCGGCACCGTTGCCGACAGTTTCTACCGTCAATCGTTTTCCGCCTGCAAGTTGGATTGTGGCACGATCAAAGAGCGGACTCCCGAAAACGTAATTCCCGCTGACAGGGTCCACCGCGTAGAGCCCGAGTGCACTCATGATGTACCAGGCAGACATCTGTCCGCAGTCTTCGTTTCCGGCAAGACCGTCCGGATCCGCATGATGCATTGTGTCTAGCAGAAATCGCACGCGGGCCTGCGTCTTGTAATGCGCTCCGGCGTAGGAGTAGAGATAAGCAACATGATGCCCAGGTTCGTTGCCATGGGCGTATTGGCCGACCATCCCTGCAATGTCAGGCGGAGCATCCGGAGGAAGCTCAGAACTTTGATTGAATAGCTCATCCAATTTGCGAACGAATCCTTCCTCCCCGCCAAACAATTTCATGTACTCATAAAGGTCATGCTGGTTGAGGAATGTGGCCTGCCAGGAATTGCTCTCGGTGAAATCGCGCCACTTTTTAGAGTGCCCCATTCCGCGCGGATCGAATGGGTCAGCCCACTGATGATTTGCCAGACGCCCCCGCATGAATGTACTCGATCCGTCGAACACGTTCTTGTAATTGCGGGAGCGTTGCAGCAGCAGCCTGTAGTCCTCGGTCGCCCCCGCGGCACGCGCGAGATGCGCAACCGCCCAATCGTCGTAGGCATACTCTAGCGTCTTGCTGACGGATTCATCTTCCTGGTCGCACGGAATGTAGCCGAGATCGCGATATTGAATCAGTCCGCGGTAATTGTCGACGAATGCCCGCTTTCGCCACAGCGAATATGCCTTGGCATAATCCACTCCCTTGACGCCCTTGATGTGCGCCTCCGCGAGAACGGGCGCGGAGTGATACCCGATCATGCATCCGGTTTCCACTGCGTAGAGTGGCCAAACCGGCACTCCTGCAGGGCTCTGTTCCGCCATGCGAATCAGCGTGTTGAGCAGATCGGGAAGGCGGTCGGTTTGAATCAGCGTGTAGAGCGGGTGCAGAGCGCGGTAGGTGTCCCACAAAGAAAAGGTGGTGTAGTTGTTCTCGCCGGCAGGAAGCTTGTGAACCTGCAGGTCCATCCCTCGATACTGACCATCAACATCGCTGAACAGCGAAGGCGCCACCATCGCGTGGTACAGCGCCGTGTAGAAGATCTTCCGGTGATCGGCACGCGTGGTCTCGATCCGAATTCTTGATAGCTCGCGTTGCCAAGCCTGCTTTGCGGCCCGCCTAGCACCGTCGAAGTCCGATGCCGGAACTTCCGCTTCCAGGTTCCTCAAGGCCCCTTCGACACTCACCGCAGAGATCCCGACTTTAACGTGGATGACTTCGTCATGAGAGGTCGGGACAGAGAGTACGCACTTCAGCGACGTCGCCTTCGCCTCGTTTACTGATGGCTCCAGTGCCTTGCTGTCAGCCACGATTTGCGCACTGGAGAAAGGCCGCGACATGCGCATTGCGAAAAATACGTATCGCCCGTTCGCCCACGCGCCGACGCGTCGCCCGCCAACCACGGTATCGTTTCCGACTACCTTTATCTCAGCGGACAGAACCTGCGTTGGATTCGGCTTGGTGTCGGAATTCCAAACACCGTGTTCGAGATCAACGATGAAATGACTCGTCGGATCTGCCGGAAAGGTATAGCGATGCAGGCCGACGCGAGCCGTTGTCGTCAGCTCTGCGCGAATTCCGTAGTCCTTGAGCAGCACCGAATAGTAGCCGGGCTCCGCGTGTTCATCTTGATGCGAAAAGCGCGAACGATATCCAGAGGTCGGATTGTCACGCGGACCTGGCTCAGTGCGCACAGGTCCAACCGCGGGCATGAGCAGGACGTCAAGCAAGTCTGCTGCCCCCGTGCCGCTCAGGTGGGTGTGGCTGAAACCCATGATAGACGTGTCACTGATGTGATAACCCGAGCAGTGGTCCCAGTCGACGTTCCATGTGTCGGGACTCAATTGCACCATTCCGAACGGCACGGTCGGTCCAGGGAATGTATGCCCGTGCCCACCGGTGCCAATAAAAATGTCGACAAACTGCGTGAGATCTTCGTCGGAAGCAGATTCGGCTGCGGATAGCGACCATGCCTTCGGAGCGGCCACGGCGATACCAGAGAGTGCAGCCGATTGCAGAAATGTTCTACGAGTGAAATCGCTAGGTATGGTCAAGTTTCCTCTACTTTCGATTTGTCAGCGACGCGGCCGCGCCACCGGGCTTTCTCCGCTCTCAACCTGCTCGCGGATGCAAGCCTCTGTATCCATTTTTATCAAGCATTCACGACATGTAGTTTTCGCTGCCAACCTTCAGATCCTTCGCCTCCTGAGTTTGGTGACACGGCCGGTCAGGTTCCAGTCAGAGACGAAGATGTTTTGATCAGAATCAACGAAGCAGCCATGGGCCGCGCTAAATACGCCGGCATTGATGTCGTGCGGATCGAGTTCGTACTTCGCCCATTGCGTTTTTAGCGGATTGTCGCCGAGAAAAGCAACTGGTGTGTTGTCCCGGTCGAGGATGGTTACCCGTCCTTCCAATTCAGAAACGATCGCATAATCTCCGCTCAAACTCACTTGACACGGGCGGCGCAGGTGCTGGGTCACAGTGCGGACATATTTTCCGTCCAGATCAAAGTGGCACAAGCGCCGGTTTTCGCGATCGCAAACTAGAAGAAGCGGCTGGTCATAGCGAGTATCGAGGGTCAGCCCGTGGCTACAGTCGAGTTGGCCTTCCAACTTCCCCTTTTCGGCAAAGGTTCCTTTGTAGCTGCCATTCTTATCGAAGCGAAAAATACGCGAGTCTCCGTAACCGTTGGCGATGAAGATGGAACCGTCCGGCGCAGGCACTGCCGCAGTAAGGCGCCATTCATTCGCAGCCTTGAATCCAGCCTCCGGAGGAGCGGTGATCTTCAGGGCGACGGCCCCGTTCGTTCTTAATTTGACGAATAACCAGTTTTCTGCCGGCGTGCCCTTCTGTACGGTGGAGTAGAAGAACTCCTCGCCATTCTCTTCGGCGTGAACCATGGAATGAACTTCTGGATAATTGTTGGCGATGGTGCGGATCAAGCGGCCGTCCTCGCTATAAACAAGCACTCCCGTCGTGCTCTGAGTGCTGACATAGAGTTGGCCAGCATTATCTTGCGCGATCGCGCCGTGCGTTCCACCGAAAGACGTGCCTGGCGGCAGCGATCCCCATTCAGTCACAACTTCGTAGGTCCATTCTCCGTTTCCGGTCATCACTGGCGATTTTGCCTTGCTCTCTTCCGCCATGGCAAGCGTCGACATCGCGGGTGCGCCTGCTGCAATCCCTGCCACGCTCATGAAGTTTCGCCGATTGAGGTTTGTCATTGGGTGCTCCTGACGGAGTTATCTGCCGACGCGGGTTCTGCGGGCGAATTGAACACATAAAGGTGTCGTAAATTGGGCATGTTTTTCAGTGGTCCAAGTGCATCGCTGGACACCTTGGTTGCGCTGAGATTTAAGTAGGCGAGTTGCGGGAGGGAAGTGAGCTTGGCAAGATTTCGGCCAGTCACCGCTGTCCCTTCCAGGTGAAGAGCGCGGAGATTCTTAAACTGAATAAGCGTGGAAATACTGTCGTCAGTGACTGCAGTTCTTCCGAGTTCCGCCTCAACAATGAAGAGAGCAAATTTCTGGAATTTTGCCAGCTGTGCGTCGTCGAAGGTTGAAGCCACATCGGTTGTGCGCAGGATCAGACCATCCGACGGTTCCGCCGAAACTGGTACCAACTTGGCCCCTTGCGACATCTGCATCTGTTGAATCTGAGGCATGAGCGCGCTGTAGTCCCCGACTGGCGGTGGCGCTTCCTCTTCATCCCCAGCGATGAAAATACCTGGAACGCTGCGCGCCTCAGGGGATGCTCCCGCGGATACCCATGCGCGAATTCTCGCAATCTCGTCAGGTGTAAGTGGAGCGCGCCCTTCGGCAGGCATGAAGTGAGGATCGCTCGGAGGAAGCGTCACCTTCTTCAATAGGAGACTGCCATCAGGATTTCGTGGGGCGATCACGATCCCATCTTTGCCCCCCGCCATGAGCGACTCGTAGGAGTCAAGCCGCAGGCCGCCCTGCTCCTTGGTGGTGCCATGACACGAGACGCACTTGGTGTCGAGAACTGGGTAAATGTGCTTGGCGAAAAAAGAATTCGGATGCGATGAAACCGCGCTTGGTGCGACAAACCTCTTCATTGCAGGCGGCATGTAGCGAGTCAGATAGCCGCTGCCGTAAGTGAGCGATCCACCCTGATGAGCGGTCCAGGTAAGGGTGAGCAAAACCACACCGAGCATGACGAAATACGCACGTGTGTGTTGCGCCTCAAGCCAAGTGCGCCGAAGCGCCACGCACAGCATTAACTCGAGTGCTAAAAGGATCCCGCCGCGCAGGTGACGCGTGACCGTAGTCCCACTTTCACCACTGCCATAAGCCAAGAGAGCGCCAAAGACAATCGCAACCAGGACCGTCGCCAACGCCAACTGCAGCACAAGCCCTGCTGCCTCTCGCAACGCCGGACGCCGCGTTCCTAAAATTTCGAGCACCGGTAAGAGCACGATGAGCCCGATAGGAAGATGCACTAGCAGCGGATGAAAACGGCCAAAGAATTGAAGCCAGTCAGCATGCGGCTGACCATTCAAAGGCAAGAAGAGCAGCGAGAGCAGTACAAGCACAGTCGCAGCGCCGAGTACGACCCGTGGCCGTCGACCTTGGCGCGCTTTTTGCCACACATCTCTGGACTGGCTCGCGACCTTGGCACCGACGCTCACGCCAAAATCCCTTGAACCACAAACGCCGGCACCGGGCTGGTGAGCTTTTGATCCAGGCCCTGAAACTTGTAAGTGAATTTGTTGTGGTCGATTCCGAGGCAATGAAGAATGGTCGCGTTGAAATCGCGCACGTGCACCGGGTCCTTCACCACGTTGTAGCTGTACTCATCCGTCTCCCCATATGTGACGCCGGGACGCACACCCGCGCCGGCCATCCACACCGTGAAGCACCGCGGGTGGTGGTCGCGTCCATAGTTTTCCTGGCTTAGTCCACCCTGGCTGTAAACGGTGCGCCCAAATTCGCCCGCCCAGATCACGAGCGTGTCGTTGAGCAAGCCGCGGCGCTTGAGATCGGTGACTAGCGAATAACATCCTCGATCTGTTTCCTGGCAAAGCACGGGTAAGTTCCCGACAACGTTGTCGTGCACGTCCCAGCCCCGCTTATAAACCTGCGTGAAGCGGACGCCGCGTTCGGCCATGCGCCGCGCGAGCAGGCAATTGTAGGCAAATGTTCCTGGTTCCTTCGCGTCCGGACCATAGAGTTCCCACGTCGACTCGGGTTCCTTGCTGAGGTCCGTCAATTCCGGCACCGAAGATTGCATGCGGAACGCCATCTCGTACTGAGCAATTCGCGAATTGGTTTCCGGATCTCCGACTTCGGCGAGCGTTTGGCGATTAATTTCTTCTACCGCGTCCAGCATCTTGCGCCGCGTTTCGCGGTCGACGCCAGCAGGATCTTCGAGGTAAAGCACGGGATCGCCTACCGACCGCAGGCCTACGCCTGAAAATTCAGAAGAAAGAAAACCGCTGCTCCACAAACGTGACGAAACCGGCTGATTGTTCTCCTTCGGGTTCGTCTTGGTCTGAAGAACGACAAACGTGGGCAGGTTGTCGTTCATGCTGCCAAGGCCATATGCGAGCCACGCGCCAAGACACGGCTTGCCGGCATTCATGTTGCCGGTATTCATCAGCATGATGGCGGGTTCGTGGTTAATCGCATCTGTGTTCGTGGATTTTATAAAGGTGAGGTCATCCACCATGCGCGAGGTGTGAGGAAGCAGGTCGCTGATCCAGGTTCCGGTCTGCCCATGTTGATTGAAGGGCCAGTGCGCGGGAGCGATCGGAAAGCGAGCCTGGCCGGCGGTCATTCCGGTCAACTGCTGATTACCCCGAACAGACGCGGGCATGTCCGCATTGAACTGAGCGGTAAGGTTCGGCTTGTAATCGAACAGATCCACCTGCGGCGGCGCACCCGACATAAAAAGGTAGATGGCGCGCTTCGCTGTGGGCGCGAAATGGGGAAGTCTGAGATTGTCCTTTCCGGATGCCGCTTCCGCCGCCGCCAAGGCCCGATGATAAAGACCCACCTCGCCGAAAAGGCTAGCCAGCGCTGCCCAGCCCAGGACCTTGCCGGTGCGTCCAAGAAATTGGCGACGCGATTCGCATTTCGACCACTCGTGTTTCAGCCCAGCCGGGATCGGCAAATCCATCGGCGTGATCTTGTCTTCACAATCAGTGCACAAGGGGTGCTGCTTCATAGGTCCTCTACTTGTTCACGGTCGCATCGAGATTCAGCATTTCGTTGGCGATCATCGTCCATGCAGCCAATTCCGGCTCGGGAATCGAACTGTCTCGTTTTTTCTCACCGATATTGACGAGAGAATGAGCGTCTTTCGGATTCGCGGCGTAATGTTTCTGCATTTCAAGGAATGACTTTTCCAGGACGTCGGCCATTTGTGGCGCTGGGACGCGCGAAAGCAAGATGAGCGCCATGCGATTGATCCGCTTCTCGGGTGTCGCTCCACCCTCGCGAATCACGCGCTCTGCCAGGGCGCGGGCGGCTTCCACCCACTGCACGTCGTTCATCGTCACCAGGGCCTGGAGCGGAGTGTCGGTGCGCTGCCGCCGGGTGCAGACCACGTCGCGCGCCGGGGCATCGAATGCATCCATGTTGGGCAGATGCGCCATGCGCTTCACATACGTGTACATGCTGCGGCGGTGGAGCGCATCCCCGTGCTCCTGCGCGTAATGAACCGTGTCGCTCGTCGGATAACTCACCTGCTCCCAAATGGCCGGCGGTTGATAAGGCTTCACGCTCGGCCCGCCGATCCTTGTCACCAACAGGCCGCTCGACTGGAGCGCAATATCGCGAACCATCTCGGCATCCATGCGGAACCGAGGACCGCGCGACAACCACTGATTTCTGGGGTCCTTCGCCAATTGCTGCGGGCTGGTTTTTGAAGTCTGGCGGTACGTCGCGGACATCACCATCAGCTTGTACATGTGCTTGATGTTCCATCCGCTTTCGCGAAATTCGACCGCCAGCCAGTCAAGTAACTCCGGATGCGTCGGACGCTGACCCATGATCCCGAAGTCTTCCGTTGTTTCCACGAGACCCGTGCCAAAGAGTTCGTACCACATGCGATTGACCGTGACCCGGGCGGTTAGCGGATTCTCTGGGCTGACAGTCCACTTCGCGAGCGCAAGCCGGTTGCGCGGTTCATTCGCCGGCAACGGTGGAAGAAAATGTGGGGTGTTGGCTTCGACCCGCTCCGTGCGAGCGGTATATATACCCCGCGTCAGCACATGAGCGTACGGAAGAGTGGATTTCTCCCAGGAGACTTGCGTCAAGTTGCCGCCGGCAGACAAATGGTCCAACTGCTGATCGATCGAGACCATTTCGTGCTTAATACCACGGTAAACGGGATCAATATTATTAAGGTAGAACTCGGTGATCACGTGCCGCTGGTCTTCTGTCCATTGCGCCGATGGCCGCGCTGCGATTTCTGCGACATAATCTTCGAAGGGAAGGCGCTTCATTTCATCCGTGGTGACGGCTCGAGAATATAGCCGAATATCTTGATAACGAGCATCCTTCGCCGGATGCTCCTCGGTATTGCGCCATCCAAGCTGCAATGGAGCATCGGTACGAATACTCGCGCCGCCGAGATCGTCGTTAAGCACGCGAGTCGCGACTTGAACGCCGTCAATGAAAATCTTGATTCCAGATGCGCGACCCGAACCGTCGTACGTAAAGAAGATATGTTTCCACGCGTTGTCGAGTGGAAGAGGCTTCAGCGCCGCCACGCGGATTGCGATGTCAGGGGTGTTGTCGTGCGGTGTCTCGTCGGGATGCGCTTTTTTCGCTTTTGCTTCCGCCGCAGCTTTTGCCTTTGCCTTCTTCTCTCCGTCTTTCTCCGCCTTCAATTGTTCGGGCGGCTTGTTCGGCGCAAGGTCCTTTTTGCTTAGGTCCTGCGGCGTGGGATAGTCGAACGGTTCCTTGGCTTCGGCCGGCTTCTTTTCTGAAGTCTGCTTCTTGTCTTTCTTGTCTGCTGCTTTTTTCTGTGCGCCTTCGTCTTTCGGCCGCTGATTCACCAACGCTACGCTGATTGCGCCGTTGTAATCGGCCGCCAGTTCCCATCCGCGATCATGCTGCGTAGATTCCATCTTCGAGATCAGCGTTCCGTAACTTCCCGGATGAAATGGGGCTGCCCGGAACATGAACCAGCCTCCCGCGGAGAACGCTTGGCTGGCCTCGTAATTGCCGGCCTGCCCCAGCAGCACCCGCGTACTCGATTGCATACGGAAATCAGGCCACAGCCACGTGGTCTCGCCCCACTCCGGTTTCATGGTCGTGGTCTTAAAGCTGGCGGGGTTCGCATTGGGCGCGCTATTCTTCAACGCCTCGCCGGTACCTTCATCAAGGCGCAATCGGACTGCCAGTCCTTCCATCGAAACTGGACGCGCCGGGTCCTTCTTGGACGTCAGCCATTGCGCGACCAATTTCGAGGCATCAACACGCATCGCATTCAGTTTTTGCTGGAGCTCCGACCGGCGCGCCAGCACGCCGTCGTATGCCCCTTCCTCCGCGGCTTTTGGGACTCGCACCACCGGCGTCCACACCGGGCGATCGTCGTTGAAAGGCTTCTCATCCAGATTGTTGAAGAAGGCGCTCAGAGAATAGAAATCGCGCTGCGTAGTTGGATCGAACTTGTGATCGTGGCAGACCGCACAACCAACGGTCAGCCCCATGAAGGTAGCGCCGTAGGCTTCGGTGCGTTCGCGCGCGATGTTGACGCGCAACTGTTCCGGAATCGTCCCACCTTCGTTGCTGCTGACGCCCAGACGCACATAACCGCTGCCGATTAGCGGATCGAGAGTCTTCATCGGCATCAAGTCGCCAGCAATCTGCTCCATCGCAAATTGGTCGAAACGTTTGTTGTTATTGAATGAGCGAATCACGTAATCGCGATACGGCCAGATGTCACGGCTGTTATCGAAGTGCAGTCCATACGTATCCGCGTAGCGGGCGTAGTCGAGCCAGTAGCGCGCGCGTTGCTCCCCGAAAGTCGGCTGCGCCAGCAGTCGATCGACTAGATGCTCGTATGCATCCGGCGATGAATCATTCACGAAAGCGCGCACCTCATCTGGCGAAGGCAAGAGGCCAGTGAGATCCAATGTCACTCGTCGGATGAGCGCCGGCTTGTCCGCCTCGGCAGAAGGCTGCAGACCTTGTTTGTCCAGTTTCGCGAAGATGAAATTGTCGATCGCGTTCCTGGCCCAAGCGTCACTTTGCGCATCGTGAGGAACAGTTGGTCGAACCGGCGCTTCAAAAGCCCAATGCGGACGATAGACCGCGCCTTGCTTGATCCACTCCTTCAAAATCGCGATCTCGCCGGCGCTCATCGGCTTAGCCTCGCCTTGCGCATTTTGCGGCATGAGGTAGTGCGGGTCTTTCGACTCGATTCGCTTGACTAGTTCACTCTTCTCGGGATGGCCGGGGATAATCGCGTCGCGATGTCCCTCGCGCTTCCTCATCGCCCATTCCGCGAGATCAAGCCGCAGGCCCGCTTTGCGCATCTCCGGATCGGGGCCGTGGCAACTGAAGCAGCGGCTGGCAAGGATTGGCTGCACGTCCTGATTGAAGTCCAGATGGCGAGAGATTTGAGTCTGCTGGCGGTTGCAACCAATCGTCACAGTTAATGCAAGAACAATGACCGCAAATGCGAAGCGACGCCATAACACTCGGGGATCTTGAACAGAATTTTGGGAGCAATCAGAGGAGCGGAAACGCCAGCCGAATAATTTAGTCAACACCGACCCACAAATAGAAACGAAGATTGCTGCACCCGGGAGTTATCCGACTACGAAGTCCACGAAATGAAAGGGGCGCGGAATCGCGCTTCTTTCGCGGACAGAAGTCTCTCACCACACACTAGGGTTGTCAACAACTTGCAGCAGCTTTCCCCAGGGCAAAGGGGTGGACGGATTCTTTATGCCTAATGGATCGGTGGTGAATTTACGACCAGCACTTACCCTGACCTAGCTGAGTTCCAGATCTACTGGCACGAGAGCGTCGGAATTTTAAAAATGCCGGTCCTCTGAAATACCGATTCCGTGCCATGTCACAGGCTTCCTCGGTTGGTTACGAAGGAATACTTGCAGTGGCTGCGACCGCTTGCTTCCGGCTGTGCCAATAACCCAATACTGCAAAAAGAAGGACAGCGGGCAGGCCGGTCAGTCCGCAAGCAATAAAGAAAATGCCGTAACCATGAATGAGGCCGAACGTGGTGCTCAGCCTTTCGACCTCAGCGCCGGAAAACCCTTTCAATATCTTCCCCAGCCAGGCATAGGTTGAGCTCAAGAGCGCATACTGCGTGGCGGTGTACCCAATGTTAGTAAGGCTCGACATGTACGCTATGAGCGCAACGCCAGCAAAGCTGATGCTGAAGTTATCGCCGGCCATGACTAGCGCGAACAGGCGAATGCTCGTGCCCGAGAACGCGAGAGCGGCATACGCGGCAATTGACGCTGCCTGCAGAATGCCCCCGATGATCAGCGCACGCATGTAGCCAAGCTTTAGCGAACAGAATCCGCCCGCCGCAATACCCGCGAAGGTAGCAATAGCTCCGATTGAACCCCGCACCGCTCCGACCGTTTGCTTCGAAAGACCGATGTCATGGTAGTAGGGATTTGCCATCGGACCCATGACGTAGTCAGGCAGGCGGTACAGGCTGATGGCCGCCAACATAACGAGCGCGAGCCAGCCATGTGCGCGGAAAAACGCGATGAACGGGCCCACAACGGCGTCAAAGAAACCGCGCGGCGTCCAAATCGGCGCTTCGTGTTGCTTCTTGTCCATCACCGCATCCGCGCGCTCGGGTTCCTTTGCAAACCAGGTTGCGATGATTCCAATGGCCATGCACGCGCCGTAAATACCATAGGACATGCGCCAGCCCACGGCCGCTGCCACAATAAGGATGAGGGAATCCGTGGCCAGGATCGCCAAACGGTAGCTGAACTGATAGGCAGAGGCGAGGAGGCCCTGTTCTTCTCCATCGTCTGCCGATTCAATTCGCCAGGCATCGATCACAATGTCCTGTGTGGCTGCGGCAAACGCGACTACCAGCGCCAGGGCCCCAAGACGGCCAAGGCCTGCCTGCGTTCCCACTCCGCCCATCGCGCACAGCGCCAGCCCGACCACGATTTGCGAGAACATCATCCATCCGCGCCGATGTCCGAGGCGTTTGAACAACGGGAGGTCGACACGATCTATTACCGGTGCCCATAAAAATTTCAGCGAATAGGCAATTCCAACCCAGGAGAGAAACCCAATGGCCGTCAGGGAGGTGTGCTCATCGCGCAGCCAGTAGCCGAACGTGTTAGCGACGAGGAGAAAAGGAAGGCCGGAAGAAAACCCGAGCAACAACATCGCAAGCGTTTTGGGCCGAAGGTAATCGGCGATCCGGTGCTTGTGCGGACTCACGCGTTCATTCTACCGGAGCGTTCATATCCGATCGTGACATTGTCCAAGAAACGCAGGTCACCATTTGACATTTCCGCTGGTTCTAAACGACGATTGGGGAGATTGGCGGGTGCGCTGAACCAGCATGATCTGCTGCTGAGAATGCGTCGTTGTACTGAATTCTTACGTGCTTCATAGGACAGTTCCGTCTCTTCCTGAGGGAGGCTCCCCGGAGCAACTCTTTCTGGTGCTGGAGAGTGCATTAAAAGGACACGACCTAGCCAGAATCACCATTCTTAATGTCGATGACACCAATGAGCACCGTTACGCGGTGACCCGGCTGCTACGCAAGACAGGATTCACTGTCATCGAAGCGAAAAACGGGCGAGCGGCGCTGGAAAAGGTTTCGAGTTTCAGACCAAGCCTGATCATTCCGGATGTGAATCTTCCCGACATGTTGGGGTTCGATGTGGCGCGCCGCCTTCGAAGCAGTGCCCAAACGCGCGACACTCCGATTATTCATCTCTCAGCGACATATCCGGCGGACGCAGGACAGCCGGGATCTTACGAGAGCGGCGGAGACAGGTTCCTTGAGCATCCCAGTGATCTGCTGGAACTGGTCGAAGCTGTGCGGCAGGAGTGGCGGCGCTCCGGCCAAATTTGATCGCTTCCGCAGTGTGCGTACTCGCCAAAGATGGTTCTGTTGTCGACACTCCGCCCTTGCTGTGAAAACAACTCTGCATGCAGCATCAGGCGGGGAAGTTGAGATTTACAAAAGCATTGTCGAGTTGCTGCCCAATCTTAGCGCAGCGATCCGCGACCCATCGTGCCTCAACTGCTTCAGGAGAAAGTTGGATTTCTTCGAAAGGGTAACTATTCTCGACTTTGATCAATCCGGCGCGCTTCAATTCTTCAAGCAACCCGTAGAACTCACCAACGTCCAAGCCGCAAGCCTCAAGAATCTCCGGCGGTGTTGCCGTCCCCTGGTTCTTTGGATGAATAGGTCCGTAATAGGCCTCGCGCACTATCACCGCAAAGAGTTTGCGGCATGAAATGCTGACGTCGCCAAGTCGCTCCACCAGAAATGAATTCATCAATCGCGTCTCCAGGAGCCTCACTCAAAACGCACGTATTGAAAGTTAATTGGAAGGTTCCTGATGCCCCGCGCAGGTGGAGCAATCCAATTGGCGAATTTGCCTGGTTCGATCACGCGCTGCATCAGTGACGCGACAAAAGCATGGTCGTCCTCGGATGGCAGCCAATCCTTCGACCGCCGATCCCATTCCTCCTTGGAGAGGACGGAGCCGTCGGGTGAGACATATTGACCGGCGAAATTCCCGATTTTCCTGTGAAATCCCTGGTGTGGCAGAGTGATGCGAAGCGGTAAGCCGAATTTCTCCGGAATTCTGTTCCAGCGGTCGAGGCCGGCTTGTATTTCCTGAGTGTAGTCATCGCGCAGGCGAGCGTTCAATGCAGTGAGGGCTGGTACCTGTTTGTCAACAATCCTTCCGTTTTCGACTTCCTGAACCGAATAGGAATCGTTCGTGAGCGCGTGATCGTCGTTAAGCTTGGTTTCGTCGTAACGTCCTTTCAACCCTCCTGTGTAGAACGAGGCCGCATTTGAGGAGATGTCAGCGCCGTAAAGGTCAAGTGTTACGCTGTAATGAAAGTTAACGAACCTCTGCAGTGTCTCAAAGTCGATCACTCCTTTTGCGCGGAGTTGGGCAGGATCGGTCAGTTTTTTCTCCGTCATAACCTCGCACGTCCGCTGCAGAACCCGAGCAACGCCAGATTCACCGACGAACATATGATGCGCTTCCTCGGTCAGCATGAACTTCGTTGTGCGTGCCAATGGGTCGAATCCGGATTCGGTCAACGCGGAAAGCTGGAACTTACCATCGCGGTCAGTGAAGAAAGTGAACATGAAGAATGCTAGCCAGTGCCCGGTCTTCTCATTGAACGCAGTGAGTATGCGCGGATTGTTCGGATCGCCAGATCGTCTCTGGAGTAAGGCTTCCGCTTCCTCCCTCCCGTCACGGCCAAAATACCGCTGGAGAAGGTACACCATTGCCCAAAGGTGCCGGCCTTCTTCCACGTTCACCTGAAACAGATTGCGAAGATCGTACAAAGACGGGCAGGTGGCCCCTAAATACCTTTGCTGTTCGACAGAAGCAGGCTCGGTATCGCCTTGGGTAACGATGATCCTCCGCAATGTCGAGCGGTACTCTCCGGGGACTTCTTGCCAAGCGGGTTCGCCCTTATGATCGCCAAAATTGATTTTCCGATTCTCGTCCCGTGGAGTTAAGAAGATCCCCCAGCGGTACTCCGGCATGCGCACATAATCAAAATTTGCCCAACCGTCGCGATCCACGCTCACTGCTGTCCTGAGATAAACCTGCAGTTGCGACGAGCGTTCGGGACCAGTTTCGTCCCACCAATTCAGAAACGCCGGCTGCCACCGCTCCAAAGCGCGCTGCAGCGCTCGATCATGCGCGAGATCGACATTATTGGGGATTTGCTGTGAGTAATCGATTGATTGCCGAGTTGTTTGAGGTACTTCTGCCATAGAATTTATACCCGTTCCCAATCAAACTTGGCGCGATTTCCTGTGCCGTAAACTTTCAGCGCTCCGGTTGGCCCCACGGCATTCGGGCGAATGAATATCCAGTTCTGCCACGCGGAAAGTCGCCCAAAGATGCGCGAGTCCGTATTTTCCGTTGGGCCGAAGCGAAGGTTAGCTTCGAGGCCCGTCATTGCATCGGGCGAAAGTGCAATTCGGCTCTCGATTGCGAGGCGGACCTCATCATCCCAATCCAGTTCATCCGGCGTAAAAGTAGCCAGGCCAGCGTCAGCCGCCGGCCGAGCTGCTAATGGCGAGCCAATACACTTCCGCAAATTTTGGATTTTGACTTCGTCGCGATAGAACCTTGCCTGCAGCCTGGTTAGACCGTTGACCATTTCAAGACCGCCGAAGTTGATCTCAGAAAGGGCGACATTAACCCCCGACTCATCGAGCATGTACACCCGATCGGCGGACAAAAGCAGTTCAAAGAGGCTGCCGGCAAAACACGAGCCCGGTTCGACGATCGCGTACATGGATCTGGAACTGACATCCAGACGAGCGAAGGTGCGACGCAAGAAATTGATTACCTCCCGCACTAGCCAGTGGTCGCGGTTGGAAATCATTGCCGAATCTGCCGCCAATACCTTCTCTAACTCGCCTTCTGTTTTCAGGATCCAGAGCCCCAATTCGAGTTGATTCGTGCGAAGTGACAGGATCGCATCGTCGAGTTCGCGGGCCATCTGCAGCGGCCACCACTCTGCCCCGGCAGCAAGAATCTCTGCGGAAGTGTGCGGAACAGCAGAATCAGGCGCTTTCACCGTGATGGTTGCCGTGCGACGTTGCGCTTCAAATTGCACATCAACGAACTTGTAGTGATACCCCTGCTCATCGATCTTGCGTACGAGAGGAAGAAGCGCGACGCCTTCGGCAGCCGAGGGTCGATCGGTACTTTGCGCGAGTTCGATGGCGCGGGTCCGCACACGGCTCTCGAATTCCTGCGGTTTGATCACATCATCGACGAGCCCCCACTGCTTTGCGCGCTGCCCTTGCACACCTTCTGGCGTGGTACAGAAGACGTCCGCCAGGTCCCGCCTCACATGGCGTTTATCGATTACCCGTGTAAGCCCTCCCGTTCCTGGAAGCACTCCCAGAAGGGGTACTTCGGGCAGGCTCACTGCGGAGGAGCGGTCGTCCACTAAGAGAATCTCGTCGCACGCCAGAGCTAATTCGTAGCCCCCACCGGCTGTCGATCCATTGCAAGCTGCGACAAACTTGAGCCCGGAATGTGCGCTGGAATCTTCAATTCCATTACGCGTTTCATTGGTGAACTTGCAAAAATTTACTTTCAAGGAATGCGTCGACAGACCCAACATGTAGATGTTGGCCCCGGAGCAGAAAACACGAGGCTTCGCACTGGTGATGACCACACAGCCGACTTCCGGATGCTCAAAGCGAATCCGCTGCAAGGCGTCATGCAGTTCAATATCAACCCCCAGATCGTAGGAGTTGAGCTTAAGCTTGTACCCGGGCAGTATCCCGCCGTCTTCCTGAATATCCATGGTAAGAGTCGCAACTCTTCCATCAATGGCAAGCTTCCAATGGCGGTATTGGCGCGGCCCTGTTTGGAAATCAACGAAATCTGAAAAGACGTGCTCCGGCTTCTCGGTAGCAGTTGGCATGTTTCGGTCCCGAGGTATAGAAGTTCGCAACCAACCCCACGCTGATAACACCATATTGCATGCTCGAGGTGGAGTCAACGTGAGAGAAATGCATTATAATGCATTTAGGTTTGAGATCTCGCAAGTCATCCTGGAGGCTCAGCTTAGAACGTAATTGCTGAGAATTTTGCCGCCTGTAGTTTGCCAAACCTATGCTCAAAAAAACGCCTCGATCCCAACTTTCACGCAAGGGCAGCAGAGCGCGCCCGAAACAGAGGCCAAGCGATCCCCTGAAGTTGCTGGCTGAAAGGGTTCGCCAAGCCCGAGCCGGCTGCGGCATGACGCGGAAGATGCTCGCGCGCAACTCTGGCGTCTCCGAGCGATATCTAGCCGAGATCGAGACGGGAAAGGGCAACATTTCGGTCCTCGTCTTGGGGCGACTGGCAACAGCGCTGAACGTTTCTATCGATCGCCTTCTATTGGATGGTGCTGAACCGCCGGCCGAATTCCTTCCAACCGTGGAGTTCTTGCGGCAACTGTGTGCCGAGGATTTGAAGGTCGCCCACCGGCTTCTGCTCGACCATTTCGGCGGAATTGATCCTGCCGCGCATCATCGGCGGGTTGCCTTCATCGGCCTCCGTGGCGCCGGCAAATCGACCCTGGGCCGGGCGCTCGCCCAGCGTCTTGAACTGCCGTTCCTTGAACTCGACCAACTCATCGAACAACACACAGGATTGAAGTTAGGCTTGATTTTTGATTTTCATGGGCAGAGTGGGTTTAGAGAATATGAGCGGCAGTGTTTCGAAAAGGTGCTGCAAAGCCATTCGCGATTTGTGATCGCGACCGGGGGGAGTTTGGTGTCGGACCCCCGGACATTTGAACGGCTGTTATCTTCGTGTATCACGGTGTGGGTCAAGGCGTCTCCCGAAGAACACATGCAGCGCGTCATTGATCAGGGCGACATGCGCCCAATGGCTAACAATCGCGAGGCAATGGCCGACCTTAAGCGCATTCTTGCGGAACGCGAGGTGCTTTACGGCAAAGCGGACATTCAGATTGATACATCTGGGCGCACATTCGAGGAAAGCCTGGAAATGCTTATTCACATGTTACGCGATACTCCCGTAAGGGGACCTTCAAGGGCCTAAGGCTAACCAAATTCATCGCGCCGACTTCCTGTAGGATTGTGTTGAGCCAGACGATGCGTCTCATTTGCGTCACGCCAGGTTTTCTTCTGCTTACTGCCGCCATGTTGCTGACTCCTAACGCCAACTCGCAGGTTCCTCGGACAGATGAACTGCAGGCGGTTCGACCTTGGGGTCAGAACCAAAACGGCATGCATATTTACATCTGGGCAGGTCTTAAGTCCCACTCTGCCGGTCAGCACGACTACCCGCAATTTCTCGCAGATTGGAGCAAGATCCTCACCGAGCATGGTGCTGTGGTCGACGGTGCGCTGCACGCGCCCTCAGCCGCTGACCTCGAGCACACCGATGTCGTCATCATCTATAAGGGAGACGCCGGGTACCTCAGCAAGGAAGAGAAATCGGCGCTGGAAGGATACGTCAAACGAGGCGGAGGATTGGTCAGCTTGCACGATTCGCTATGCGGTCCCGATCCAGCTTATTTCGCAACACTGGTTGGTGGTGGCAAGAAGCACGGCGAAGTCAATTACACCCTCGGCGCGCCGATTCCCTACACGGTTGTCGATCCTAAGGACCCCATCATGAAAGGCATGTCGAATCTCACCATCTTCGACGAAGCTTTTTACAACATGACGTGGGCGCACAATCCCGGAATTCACGTGTTGGCAACAACCAGTATCCCGGGCACCCCAAGTGCGGGCACGCACAAAGGCGAAGTCGTCCCGCAAATTTGGACCTATGAACACGGCGTTGCTGGCGGCCAATCCGGACGTGCATTTGCATGGATGCAGGGACACGAGTACGCCAATTTCGCTAACTATCAAATCCAGCAGATGCTGCTGCGTGGCATCGCCTGGGCGGCTCACAAAACTGTAGACACTCTGGTTGATTATGTGCCACCGCCTGCGCCACCGCAGCCCACCTCGGCACCGCGGTAGCTTCGGGCATTACCGCGCCGTCCATCCTCCGTCGATGAGGATGTCAGTTCCTGTTATGAAGCCTGCATCTTCGGAACATAAATAGCAGGCAAGCGCACCAATCTCCTCCACTTTGCCCCAGCGGCCGAGTGGCAGGTTCGCGAGGAACTGCGTGTTCAACTCCGGATTGTTCATGAGCGATCGATTCATGTCGGTGCCAATCGGCCCCGGGCTGATCCCATTTACCGTAATTCCATCCGCAGCTAGTTCCAGCGCCAAAGCTCTCGTCAGCCCCAGCAACGCGGCCTTTGCGGAACTATAGGCTGCGCGCCCAGCGAGTGAAACATGACTCATGATCGAACTCATGTTCAGAATGCGGCCGTATCCCGTGCCCTTCATTCCCGGCACAAATACACGGCACATCAGAAAGGTGGAGATTAGACTCGCATCCAGCACGCTGCGAAACTCGTCGAGGGTGAAATCCACCAGGTTCTTTCTGAGGTTGATGCCAGCGCTATTGATCAGGATTTGCGGGTTCCCAAATCGACTCCTGACCGCGTCGCCCAACCTTGCCACTTCGTCTTCCCGCGTCACGTCGGCGACATACAACTCTGCCACGGCTCCGTGCGCCGCAAGATTATCTCGCACCGCTTCCATGCGTGCTCGGTCGCGGGCCACTAACGCGATCTGTGCGCCGGCCTCCGCCAGAGATTTCGCCATTGCCTCGCCTAGACCACGGCTTCCGCCGGTAATCACCGCAGTCCGGCCCTTCAAGTCGATTTTCATGGATTCTCTCCAGCGCACGTCATTTGTTCAGGCTCCACGCGTACAAGCTGTCTCCTGCGCCGAATACAACGTACGGCTTCCCGTCCAGCAGGTAGGTGATGATGCCGCCCGATTCATTCGCATTCAGTTCGTGATGCCACAGGATCTCGCCCTTGTCAGCGCTGAAAATGATCAGGTTCTTCTGATCATCACCAGAGATGAGCAGGTTGCTCGCAGTTGTCAGGATGCTCGGCCCGACCGTAGTCGGCGCATTGCTCAGATTCGGATATGCATGCTTCCACACAGCAATTCCCGTGAGCGGATCGATGGCTTGCAACACTCTGACCTCACGCCCGATGCCGGCGCCGGTGCCTCCATAACCCGAAGGATTGTCGCTATCGTCGGTAAGGTAGTAAATCGCCTTCCCCTCCACCGAGTTCACATATGCCAGTCCAGTCTTCGGACTATATGATGGAGCCGGCCAATTCGAGGCGTTTACGATGTTGATGGAGCCGCCCACCGACGGATCCTTGTCGGGGATCGGAATCGGCTCGCCTTGCGCCGACAATCCCGACGAATAATCAAGTGGAACGTACGGCTTCACAACCAGGTACTTGCCCGTGACCCGATCCAGCGTCACAAAAAAACCATTGCGCGCTGCCTGCGCTACCAATCTCTGAGGCTTTCCGTTGACGATGCGATCAAACAGAATCGGAGCAGTGGTGTTGTCAAAGTCGTGTGTATCGTGCGGCGACACCTGGAAGTACCACTTCAGCTTTCCCGTGTCCACATCGAGAGCCACAATCGACTCGGTCCACAGATTGGCGCCTGGTCTTCCTTGGCCAGCAAACACGGGGTTCGTGTTCCCTGTCGGCCAATAAAGAAGATTGAGCTCCGGATCATACGTCCCCGGCATCCACGTCATCCCGCCGCCATGGTCTGACGCTGCCTCGTTGGGCCAGGTCTTCAGCGCGGGATCGCCTTTGCGTGGTGTCGACCACCACGTCCACTGCAGATTTCCCGTGACGGGGTCGAACGAATCTAGAAACCCAGGCATATCCATTGCATCCCCGCCCACTCCCACGATCACGTGGTTCTTCACTATGAGCGGCGCCGAAGTTGAGAAATACTGCTTGCGCGCATCGGCGTAATTCTTTCGCCAGTTCTCTTTGCCGGTGTTGGCGTCGAGAGACACCAGCCAGTTATCCGGCGTTAAAAAGAATGCAGTGCTGTTCCAGATCCCCACGCCGCGTTGTCCCACCAGATGTCCGCCATGATCGACCCAGTCGTAATGCCACAACTCTTTTCCAGTTCGTGCATCCAGCGCCCACACATGATCCGAGATGGTGATGTACAACACGCCATTCACCTGCAACGGTGTGCATTTAATGATCGGGACTGGGGCGCCGCGTTGCGCTCCAACTTCCGTGATCCGGTATACCCACTGTTGCGCGAGCTGTTTTAGATTGTCGGTGGAGATCTGCGTAAGCGTGCTGTAACGCTCGCCAGTGTAATCGCCATTGAACGTGGGCCAGTTGTTGATCGGCGCTTTTCCGATGGCGTTTGGGGCCAGCGATACTTGGGCGCAAAGCGAGGCACCCACAACGCTCGTGACGGCGAGGGCTTCGCAGATGGCCGCAAAGAGCTTCATTTCAGGGTCTCAAAGTAAGCAGTCACGTTGTGCATGTCATCGTTTGCAAGTGTCATCACTATTTCCTGGTGCGCAGCGAAGCGATCGTTGATCTGCACATCCACACCAGGACCACGATCGATGGTGCGCGTTTTGCCTGACTTGTCCACGAGAGTTATACGAAAATCGCTGATCTCGGTTACCCGCCCCGAGAACCTTTCCTTTGACGTTTTTACGTCAGCCGTTATGCTGCCATCGTGCATCGGCCAGATCCAGTTACGTTGCAGTTGCTCCGGAGAGCGGAACTTGCTTGCGATGTGCGCGAACGTCTCCGTCGTGTGACAGGACATGCAATGGGCCAGTACATACGCTTTGCCTTTTGGTGCATTCCCAACGAGGATGTTCAGCACTTTGTAGGTCCCGCGATTAGCCACATTCTCCACCTGTAAGTGCAGGAATTCGGCGATGTCAGTCAGTTGCTGATCTGACATGGTGGCGAATCCCGGCATTCCTTTTCCCGGACTGCCTTTCTGGAGAAATGGCACCAACCGTTCTCCGTGTTCATCGGTTAGCACCCGATCTGACGTAATCAAGCTCGGCCCCATGCCTCCGCGAGCAGCTTTCCCGTGACACACGGCGCAGTTCTGCGCGAACAACGGCGCCCCTCGTGCGGCCGCGGCCGTGTCCGGCATGAGCCCTAATCCAAGAAATTCGCGCGTTGCAGCGGAGCGCTGCTCCGGAGTCATTTTTTGATAATCCTGCTGCACGCCTTCGTGACCGCCGGTCTTGCGTTCCTGAGTGAAGGCATTCACCGCGGCGCTTCCGGCGAGCAGTGCGGCGCACATCGGCAGAACAACACATCGCAATGTTCTTATCCGGCAAAACGGAGGGTGGTTAGTAAGATCTCTTCTCAATGATGAACCAAGAAATAAGCCTATTGCTTATAGAAGGCCCGAATCTACGTGCGTTTCGCGATACAGACGAGTCTAGGACAGCCGAAATGCTACCAGACCGTGTTCCAACTGGCTGAATCAGTGTCTGTCTTCTTGCCACGGGATGTGCACATCGATAGATAGAGGATCGCCAAAATTCGGAGTACCGTCCGAATTCCAGGTAAAAGGCTGCGCCCTCGGTGAGCGATGCCAGCCGCAACCCTGTCCGGGCTCGGAATTGGCGTGATACAGCAACCAGTCGCGACCGTCCGGCGATTTGAAAAATGAATTATGCCCAGTTGCGTACACGTGGTGCTCCGGCGACTGTTGAAACACCGGATGTGGAGACTTGATCCAGGAGTGTGGGTCGAGCAGGTCGGCGCCGGAGACCGCAGTCACCATTCCGAGCGCATAGTTGTCCGTCCAGCAGGCGCTCGCAGAATACGTGAGGAAGATTTTTCCGCCGTGGATAAGGGCCTCAGGTCCCTCATTTACATCGATGTGGGGAGGGTTCCCTCCCGCCATCTGCGGCGGCATGTCGCCAACCTTTTCCCAGGGATATTCCGGCGTTGAGATGCGTGTGCGCTTGCTCTCCACAGTCCAAGGGTTGCTCAGTCGCGCAATGTAAATGCTTTGAGTGCCGTTCTCATCGCCTTCCCATCCTGACCAGATCATGTACAACGCGCCATGATCTTCGAATACCGAAGCGTCAATCGCCCATTTGTCCGACGCATCTGTAATCTTGCCTTTGATTTGCCATTCGCCCTGCAGAGGATCGGCGTTTGCGTTTTCCAGAACATAGATCCGATGTGTCTGGTTCGTTTCTGCGTCGCCGGCGAAGTAGATGTACCAGCGGCCGCGTAAAAAGTGGATTTCGGGCGCCCAAATGTCGTGCGAGTACGGGCCGGTGGGAGGTGGTGTCCAAACAACTTTCTGTTCCGCCGATCCCAATTCCGCCATGCTTCGTGTTTTCCAGATCGTCAGGTTCGTGGCAGTAGTGCGCATGAAATAGTAATAGCCGTCTTTGTATTCCACCCAGGGATCGGGACCACTCGGCATCAGCGGATTCACGACGAACTCTTTGGAAGCGGCGAGAGTCGCTTTCGTTTGCAGCGCGAATATCAAGGTGACAATGACGCTAAGAAGACGCAGCGTTCGAAACTTGATCATGATGATTTCTCCCGGAGCCTGGCAATCGGTCAGCGAAAATCAGAGTGAAATCATAGCGCAGTTGTAAATCTTTGAGCAGTCGATCGCACTCAAACCGGCGCAGACCGAGTCCTATTTTCGGCTGGGCGTGCTGCAGCTGGAGGAGAGAGAGCGCGACGCCGCCGAGAGCAACTTTGGAACGTATTGAGCACGAAGAATTGGAGCGGCAAAGGACGGTCCTAAAAGTTCTGGACTCGACATCCGCAAATCCGACGCAGAAATAATCGAACCTCTGCGATTCGAGCCTGCAATTTGATGTCGATTCAATCACCCTCTGCCGCATATCTGTTCGCTCATTAGCGATGATCGCTTAATCCTCAGGTGGGACCATACGCCCGACTGTCTGTCCTTTGACACTCTGTGTGTCGCTTGACACGCTGGTGCTGTTTGAAATGCTCTCAAAACAGCGTGATCCTTTTGGTAACTCAACTGCACGATCGAGTCCGTTTATAATCCGCTGTTCCAGAGAAGCTGAACTTGTTGCGCCATTTCGCACGCCGGTGGGGTCTAGCGCTGGTTTGCTTACTGATCGGATTGGCACTTGCGTTTGCCAGTTACCATCGGGCCCGCAAATCAGGCTTGGTGGTTTCTCCCGGCCGGGATGTGCTCCCCGCCAACGGCTACGCTGAAACCAAACTCAACGTTTCAGCCGAAAAATATAGCCCCACCGCAGTTGTCTGGACTTTTACGTCGGGTCGTGAGCTGGCCGATATCGAAATGAAAGGCCCGGACGTTTATCTGCGTGCCGGCGTGAATCCAGGCTTGGTCACATTGATCGCACGTGCTCCTGGATTTCCACCTGCGCAAACCAAAATACAACTGAATCTTGATCCTACTGATCAATTTGGCGATGGCACACCCGACTTCCTGCGACTGGACAGCCAAGAAGACCGGTCGGCATTCCGCCACTGGTTTGCGTTTCTGGCCGAATCCACATTGTTTCAGCCAGAAAAGGACCGCCCAATCGAGATCAATGATTGTGCGGCGCTGATCCGGTTCGCTTATCGCGAGACACTACGCAGGCATGATGCCTCATGGGCGATCCAATGGCATTTGAATCAACTGCCAGGTTCTCAATCGGTGAAGAAGTACACATACCCGCACACAGCTCTGGGGATTGGTCTCTTTCGGACGAAGCCTGGCGCATTTGCTCCCGATGACGTTGTGAATGGCACGTTCACGCAGTTTGCTGATGCCGAATCACTGCGGCTCTACAACACGCATTTCGTCAGTCGGCAGATGAGCGCAGCGCGCACCGGCGATCTGTTGTTCTTCCGCCAGGAGGGACATCGCATGCCTTTCCACACCATGATCTATCTCGGGGACAGTTCCTTTACCGACGGATCAGGCTGGCTCATTTACCACACTGGACCGAGTGGTCACACCTCTGGAGAGATTCGCAGAGTGACGGTCACAGAATTGCAGCATCATCCGGAGTTCTGCTGGAGACCAACGCCGCAGAACCCGGCGTTTTTGGGAGTGTATCGCTGGAACATCCTCCGGGAGGAGGACTGATATGCGCTCTTTTCGCGTTCTTGGGCTTGTTGCTTTTATCTTTCTTTCCTCGATCGGGTTCAGTCAGGAAGAGAAAACCGGATATTTTTCGCTGAACTCCAGTCGAACCTATGCGCCCGGCGACAAGGTGTCGATAGACATGTGGGCTCAGAATGTGGAGACGCTGGAGTTCCGCGTCTACCGGGTGAACGATCCCGTCAAATTCTTTGCCCAGCTGGGCGATGCTCACCAATTTGGAGGCCGTGCTCCGCGCCCTCCGCACAAGCTCACATGGATCGAGCGCTTTCACAACTGGAAACACAACGTGTTTGTCTGGATACGAGACTTCTTTCGTGCGCAGTTTACCACCGATAATCGCGCGACCATTCGCGAGCAGCGAAGCCAGGCAAAACAACAGCCGCAAGGCCCTGCTGAGGTCTTTGCGCAAATCCCCATTCTGAATTCTCAGCAGTTGGTTGCAACTTGGCGCCAGAACGTCAGTTCCCGTCAATACCGCTGGGAAACGGAGAACGTCGCCATCCCCGTGAAAGATCGCGGCGTGTATCTGATCGAGGCAACCGACGGCAAACTGCGCGCGTACACGATCGTGGTTGTGAGTCAGATGGCGCTCATCACCAAGACCGCGCCCGGAACAATTCTTGCCTTTGCGTCTGACCGGCAGACAAGCCAGCCAGTTCCCGCCGCCACGACGTTCTTCTTCGTGAACCGAGATCAGGTGGGCGAGGCGACTGCCGATCAAGATGGGTTGGCGCAAGTGGAGGTGAAAGAACCGCGGCCTGAAGGGGTGCAAGTGATGGCGCGAACTAAAGACGATTTCGCCATCAGTGCACCTTGGTCTTACTGGATGACAACGGATCCTGCGCGGTCGCTCACTACCTACGTTTACACTGACCGTCCCGTGTACCGGCCTGGCGATACCGTCCACTTCAAAGCGATCTTGCGCACTCGATCGGGCTTTACCTATCAGGCGCCGGCGAACACAAACTTTGACGTAAAAATCAGCGATGTCGACGGCAAGGATGTGTTCGCAGCATCGATGAAGTCCAGCGCAATGGGAACGCTCCATGGAGAGTACGTGACTCCCGCGAACGCTGCGCTAGGCGACTACAACATCGAAATTCGCAATGGTGACAACTACACCCCTGGCGGAAGCTTTGCGGTTCAGGAATACAAAAAGCCCGAATACCAGGTGCGAATCACGCCCGAAAGCCCGCGTGTTCTGCAAGGCCAGACAATCAAGGCTACGATTGACGCTAAATACTACTTCGGCGAGCCGGTTGCGAATGCGAAAGTCACGTGGGTGGTGCACCGCGAAGCAACTTATAACGGCCTCAACATGTGGGGTGAGGACGTCGACGAGGAGAACACCGAGAGCGGCGATGGAGGCGAGGAAGGCGGCACCAATAGCGACACCGAAACCTACTACTACGGCCAGCAGACAGAAGAGAACACAGGAACTCTAGATGGAAATGGGCAATTACAAATCACAGTTCCAACCGAGTTTGCCGCTGATAGGCATAACGACACCACTTACCGCATAGAAGCGCGAGTCACTGATGAAGGCAAGCGCGAGATCAGCGGTCACAATTACGTTCTTGCCACTTACGGCACATTCCGCATTGGCGCCAGTCCAGCCAGCTATGTGTACGACTTCGGCAGCACAGCGCAGCTGAACGTTGAAGCTCGAGATTACGACGGCAAGCCGGTGCAGACGCCTTTCCACGTTGTGCTCGAGAGTTGGGACTATCGCGATCGTCGCGGAACGCAATGGTTCTCTGCGGACGGCCAGACCGACGCGAGTGGCCACGGAGAACTCAAAATAAAAATTACTAAGGCCGGCTCCATTCGTGCATACGTCAGTGCGCCAACAGCCGAGAATCGTACGTTGCAAGAGACTGCGTACATATGGGTGCCTGATCGTGACTGGTACTGGTGGGGCGGTGAACGCGAACGCATTCAGATCATCCCCGATCAGAAAATCTACAAACCGGGCGATACGGCTAAGGTGCTGATTATGGCTGGGCCCGACCCCGTCAGCATTCTCGTTACCTCTGAAGGATTGGGTTTGCTGAGCAAGCAGGTGTTCCACAGCAACGGCGGACCAATCACGGTGCAGGTTCCAATTCGACAGGAGAATGCGCCGAATTTCTACATCAGCGCGGCATTCTTGAAAGACAACAAACTGCACCAAGGCTCAAAGAGCATCAACGTGGTGCCCGATGCGTACAAGCTAAATGTCCAGTTGCAGCCTTCGAAGCAACAGTTCCAGCCAGGTGAAGCTGCGAGCTACACGATTATCGCGAAAGATGCGCAGGGCAGGCCAACTGCAGCGGAATTCAGCCTGGGTGTCGTGGACGAGGCGATTTACGCGATTCGCCCGGAAGCGACCACCGACGTCATGAAATTCTTCTACGGCCGAGTATTTAACCGTGTGACCACCGACAGCTCGCTTTCGTATTACTTCCATGGAGAAGCCGGTAAGAAGGCAATGAAGCTGGCGAACGTGACGCGCCACAAATGGATGGCAGAAATTAAGCCTGAGCGCCTCGTCGAACCGAAGATTCGTAAGGCATTTCCCGACACCGCCTTCTGGGTTGCTGACGTAAATACAGGAGCGGACGGCAAAGCCTCGGTGCGATTCAACTTCCCCGATTCGCTGACAACCTGGCGCACCACCACCCGCGGGATTACTGCCGATACTAAGGTCGGGAGTGCGGTGGAAAAGGTTATCGTCCGCAAAAACGTAATGGTACGCCTGGTAGTTCCGCGCTTCTTCCGGCAAGGAGACGAAGTTACGATCTCCGCGATCGTTCACAATTATCTTCCGAATGCTAAGAACGCTCGTGTCTCGATGGATTTGAAAGGCCTGCAGGTCGTCAATGGTGCGACCCGCGACATCAACGTTCCCAGCCGCGGCGAGGTCAGTCTGGACTGGCGCGTGAAAGCACAGAACGTGCTCGAGGCCTCAGTGGTTGCTAAGGCCTTGACCAACGAGGAATCGGATGCGATGGAACTCACCCTACCCGTGATTCCCTACGGCGTGAAGATGGCGATTCCGGCCTCTGGTTCGCTCAGCGATACGAATGGGGAAACGACCCAAAACATCAACCTGCCCGATGCGGCAGGCTCATCGGGCCGTTCCTTCCAGGATCTGCAAATCGAACTGTCACCGTCTACGGCGGGGGCGATCTTCGGCGCGCTGGAATACCTGACCTCGTATCCATACGGCTGCACCGAGCAGACGATGTCAAGCTTCCTGCCTGACGTGATCGTTGGCGACGCCATCAAGCAACTGGGGCTCAAACCTGCGATGGATCAAGACGAACTGCAGAAGAAGATCGACGCCGGCGTGAAGCGGTTATACGAATTTCAACACGAGGATGGCGGCTGGGGCTGGTGGCAGACCGATGATAGCCACGTGTTCATGTCGGCATACGTTCTGGCTGGCTTGAGCCAAGCGAAGCGCATCGGGTACGACGTAGACCAGGACCGGCTGACTAGGGCCCAGTCCTGGGTGCGAAATACTTTTAACAGCGACAAGAGAATCGTTGCCGATCTGCGCGCCTACATGGCTTATTCCTTAGCCCTGAGCGGAGCGACAGACAAAGCAATGCTCGACTCGGTGTGGGATCAACGATCCGATCTTTCGCCGTATGGTGCTGCCATGCTCGGACTGGCAATGGACCTGGCGAAAGATTCTCGGGTCAGCGAACTCGCGGACCAAGTGGAAAAAGGAGCGGTTGTCGACGATCAATCGGCACATTGGAACCTGACCCGCGATCCGATGCTCGATTTCGAAACAGACGCCAGTCCCGAAGCGACGGCATTTGCGGCAAAATTCCTGGCTAAGGTTAATCCGGACAGCCCACTGCTTCCGAAAGCTGCCTTTTGGCTGGTGAGTCACCGCAATGAAGGCTACTGGTGGGATTCGACCAAGCAGACCGCGTTTGTCGTGTACGGCTTGATCGATTTCCTCAAACAGAGTGGCGAACTCAAGCCCAACTTCTTGGTAGACGTTCTGGTGAATGACAAGCTGGTTGTGACCAAGCGATTCAGCGAAGGCGACGCGCTTTCGCCGAGTGCTGCCAAGCTGCAACTCAGTGGCGTGCAGCTGAGCCAAAACAATCGCGTAGTCATCCGCAAGAGAGGACAGGGAAGGCTGTATTGGTCGTTGCGAGGCGACTACTATTCCGACGAGAAGAAACTCACGAATGCCGGGTCGTTCAACTTGACGCTGGCGCGCGAGTACTTCACGTTGTCGCCAGTGAAGCAGGGGGATGTCATACGCTACAAGCTCGAACCGCTGAGAGGGCCGGTGCAAAGCGGCGATACTCTGGCTGTACGCCTGACGGTGACCGGCTCCGACTGGAAGTACATGATGGTCGAGGACCCGATTCCCGCCGGAACCGAATTCATCGAGCATGACAATCTCTACGATCTGACGGAGAAGCCTTCCTGGTGGAATTGGTGGTATACGCGCCGCGAATTCCACGACGATCGCGCTACTTTCTTCCAGACTTACTTCTCTCGTGGGGCGCAGGAGTATGTGTATCTCTTAAAGGTGGTGAATCCAGGCGTGTTCCGCGTCAGCCCGGCGAAGGTGGAACCCATGTATCAACCCTCGTACTTCGCAACCAGCGATCCGCTGACACTGGAGGTCAAATGAGCACCGACACGCGCGGTTTTGAGATCGATACGTTGTCAGCGGTGTTGAGCAGCAAGCGGGTTTGGCTTGTTCATGTGATTGCGAATGCGTTGCTGCTGATTGCGTTTTTCTACTGGATTCGCATCCCCGAGGAGACCGGCTGGGAAGTTATGCTGACCGTGCTTGGCGGACTGGCAATAGCCTTCATTACTCTATGGCTGCATAGCGCGACCTTCGATTTCTTTAGTTTGGCATCAGAGCAGCGGTTCCTGGTTTCCCTCAAACGTTCCGTTACTCGGATTCCCGCGTTTCTGTTGTGGGCGATCATCTTTGCCTTGGGGATTTGGCTGATCGGCCAGCTCTGGACTTATGACGAGCAAGCTGGCGGTTATGCGCGTCATTCATTACCGGGTTTGATGCGAAAGAAGGTGACGCCGCGAGGTATGTTCTCGGCGGCACACTGGGCAGTCTGGTTCGTGTACTTCTTTTTGTGGCCTATCCTGCTGTTGCCGATCGGCGGACAGGTTGCAGTGAAAAACATTCGCGCATTCTTCAGCGCGCCAGCCTTTCGCCCGATCCGCCGCTGGCGCTTCTGGCTGGCTTATGCGGTGTGTTTCGTGATTGGCGCATATGTTCCTTACTATCTCGCATGGATGGTGCCGCGCAAATCTTCGCCCTTGACGGATCAAACCTGGGGCATGGTTCTGCGGCTTGGGTTCGGCTACCTGCTGCTGGTCACCGCTTGGTTCGCTCTCTGTGCTGCGATCATGCGGGCAAGTGAGGGGCACGATGTGGTCGAAAACATCGAGCCGGCGCCGGTTCTAAGCTGATTCAGGCATTCGCCTTCCATTGAAAGCACAGGCCGAATCCATCAGGATCTCGCACATACAGCTGCTTCATGCCATATGGCGCAACTTGGGGTGGTTGCACTTGAATGCCACAAGCGAGCAGGTGGGCGTAGACCGCATCCACGTCCGGTGCGGCGATGAACAGTCCTATGTCATTGTGAGTCGCAACCCGTCGTTGGTCGGGTTGTGGTGGACGTTTGTCGTACTCGTATGCCGTATTCAACATCAGGTCAATATCGTTTTGTCTTAACCAAACCCAGTTGTGATTTGGTGCTTCAGTATTCGAATCCGTCTGCACAATTTCGAATCCGAGGACCTCGCAGTAGAACTTCAGCGACGTCGGCATGTCGAAAACTTGAAGGAGCGGTGTCATTGCATGAAGGTCGATAGTCATTTGGGAACTCCTATCAGGGAACAATAGATTATCTGAGCAGTTCTGCAGGTAAAGTGCGGCACCGGCTGCACGGGAAATTTGGGCTCACCGCCCCTTACGAACCGAGGAGAGAACGGATTGAAGTCCGTCTTTTTCGACAGCGTTTGCCACCGCCGCCCCGCACGATTTATAAGCAGCACGCATCTGTTCCTCAGTGCGCAGTGAATGCATCTGGCGTTCCAGCGCATCGACATCGATGCTCGCAGGCCTCACTGCTTGCGAATTGGCCAAATATATTGCCAGTCCTTCCCGCAACCACAGAGGCGCATTCGGTGCAGCGTTCGCTTCAATGAGCATGTGCAGGAACTCGTGCCGCAAAGTTGAGTCGAGAGAGTGGGTGCGCTGCAACACGGTGATCGGTTGCAGCCGAATCGTACTACCCAGCGTGCTGGCTGCCACCCACCCCGGCTCTCCCGTGGCATCGCGATAAACGCTGATGGACGGATATATCTTTATTTGCGGGCGTCCGCTGACGCTCCACCCGGTGCGATCTGTCGCAAACTGCAGGGCTTTTTCTGCAGTCGGGAGCAGGAACGCGGCATCCGCTTTGTTGGTTGTTAGCAGGTCCAATGCCTCTCCTGGTAACTTCTCCCACGCAAGGCCTTGTGCGTTTACTCCAAGCGAGGTTCCGGGGTAGTAGTAGGCCAGAATCTCCCGATAGCTATCGCCGTGCTTGCCCATAATCTCTGCGCCCGCCTGGCAAAGCCCGACTCCATGTCCTTGGCCACGTCCCCGAAACGTGATCACATCGCCGAGGTCCTGTTGTTCATAAAGGTCGCTACGCAGTCTGTCCCACCCAAGAGTCCGGCCAATAGCCAGGCGGAAATCGGTTGCTGAGATTGCTCGGCCGTTTACGAGCAAGCGTTGCACTCGGCCGGATTCCGATCTTTCTGCAACCGCGACGGATGTAACCGGACGCCCTAAAGCGTGCGACAGGTCGCTCTTGCTGATTTGCGCATGCCACTCGTCGGGAACGCGAACGCAGTATGCGTCTTGATGACGGCGCAAGTAGGGCGCCTCGAGATCAGGTTCGAGCGCGCGCGCGTCCTCGAGTTGGCCGCCGCAGCTACGGTGGTAGTAAGTGGCTGCAGCTTGGCGGTGATACCAGAGCAGTTCTCCAGTGGTTGCGGCAACTGCGGCTCGAACCCGCTCGGACTCGGCGCCAAGACGGACATCCTGGCAATGCGTGGTGTCGCAGAAGTCAAAACCTTCCGTCTGGTGCCTTGAGCCGAAATGAACGGCGTAGGTCCGGGCAGCTACCGCCATTGCTTTTAAGGCATCATCGGACTTGAATCCACCGCTTTCGCCCTGCAGGACCGCCGCCACATAGCTCTCCAGAGGCATCTTTAGCGTGAGAAGCAGAAAGCCATCCCGCGCCTTGATTTCGAGCTCGTTTTCAGCCGAGAACGGTGGAAAGTCTTGCCCACTGATCCGCGCACGACCCGTAATGATGACGGTGCCCGAAGAAATGGATCCGATAGTGAGGACGGCGTGTTTCGCCCTAATCACGCTGGCTTCGGTGAGAGGAACCGGAGCGCAGTTCGTACACGTCCGAAGGGAAGCTCCCAGCGGAGTAATACGTATTTCGTCAGGTGGATGCTGCCAGAACAGTCGCACTCGTAACGTGCGTTCCTGTGCGCCAGAGGATACACTGAGGAACACGAGCAACAGGACACACAGCGACTGCTTCATTTCTGCTTGGCTTTCCACCAGGAGTTGAATATCTCTGCTGCAAGCGGTGCGGCGTCGCTCGGGCCCGTCCCGCGTTCGACGAAAACCACGAGTGCGATTTCCGGCTTGTCAGCGGGTGCGTATCCTGCAAACCAGCCATTCGACCAATTGCCATCCTCCGCCTTTGGCGTACCGGTTTTCCCGGCGATTTTGATCCCGGTTGGAGACGCAAGCCGGGACATGCCATAGGCGGTCGCCTCTTCAAGTCCCTGAAAAACCATCCGGTCCGCAGCCGTGGACTCAGAGGACATCCTCTTCAGTGCAATATTTCGATACGCAGCAACCATTTCCAGCGGCGTTGCCCTCATGTCGCCTTCTCCCACTGCTTGCAATTGACGTTCCTCTTTGGTGCGCGCGGTGTGAATGGAGCCGACGGCTTCACCTTCAGCCAGACCTGTTGGCGATGCGAATCCTGCCTTTTGAAACGCGGCCTGCAATTCCGGTCCACTCAAACGCTGGCCAAAAGTTGCGAAGAAGTCGTTGCAGGAATAAGCGAGCGCTGCTACCGCCTGCAAAGGCCCAATCTGCGGGTGCGAGCAAGAAAGGTCGTGCGTGCCAACTCGCAGATTACGCTGACACACAAGAGAATCGGTACGTGACAGTTTGCCTGATTGCAGCAGCGCGAGTAGCGTGAATGGTTTGAAAGCTGAAGCGGGACGTACCAATCGGCGCGCGGCAACTTCCGGACGATATATCGCGAGTATGTGCCCCGATTGCACATCGATAACAACCGCAGCCCCAGAACGCCCACCCATAATCCGTGCAAGTTGGATCGGCACATCGCTTGCGTCAGAGATGCCTCCCATCAGTATGAAAAGGATGGTGGCTTTTCCGAAGATTTTGGTAAGAGACGACATTTAGCGATGCCCTGATGTTGCCACAAGCACGTTCTATTCCAGAAATGACCGGCCTTGCTCAACTGTGGACGCGAACACCTTGATGAGTGCGGGCAACTAGTAGTTCCCGGAGGACGCTTTCCGCGCACTAAAGCACACTCATGCTGGATGATTTATCGTTTTGCCCCGGAAGATAAACCCCAACGGCGAAACATCTCTTCCTGGGTTTTCCGGCTGGCGAGTTTGTGCAGCATGGTGCGGCGCCGGCGCGGGGAGAGTGGATCGTCATATAAAGAGGACCGCGCCTCACCCAGCCAGCGCAGCCAGTTCTCCCATTCGGGGCCGAATTCACGCTCCAGTTCCTCACGAAGCCGCTTGGCGAGAGCTCCTGAGTGTCCAGCTGTAGAGATTGCAATCTGTAGCGGTCCGCGTTTCACGACTGCTGGGCAATAGAAATTGCAGTGTGCTCCATCGCGTACAACGTTACATAAAACTCCGCGTTGCTGAGCTTGTTCAAAGACGGCCTGGTTCGTCGCCTTTGATGACGTCGCGACAACGCACAGGAAAATACCGTCCAAATCTCGGCTTTCATACCGTCGTTGAAGCCAGACTACTTTTTGCGCCTGTGCTAGTCTCTGGATCTTCGGTGTCGCATTTGGAGCAACCACGGTGACCGATGCTCCGCACGCCAGGAGCGTCGGGATTTTCTCTTCCATGGTTTTTCCTGCACCGACTACCAGAGATCTCTGCTGCGCGAGCTTGAGGAACACAGGGAACAGCTCCTTCTTCTCCGCCGAAATCCGCGACCGTACGCTACTCAAGCTTGTTCCTCCAATGGCGTTGGTTGTTGCTATTAGTACAGAAAATCGGTAGCCACCCAATTCAAAAAAACGATGAGGTGCATTTAGGAATTTGACGTGCCCACGGCGCCCGATCGAGTTCGATACGCAAAATCAAAGAAATAGCGACTGGGTTTCCGATTATCGCCGGCAAAAGAATTTTTAATTTCCAATGCTTTTTTGACTCCGCTACAAGTGAGTCAGAAGACGCGGCGAACCTGCTCACTGGATTACCTAGTGCCAGTCGCGAGTTTTCCCGTCAGCCAGTTCTCCCGTGCGGAGTTGGCACCCCGCCTCCCTGTTCGAGGCCCGAACCCAGAAGTTGGAAGTCCTCCGGATACCGGGCCGTATCCAGCAAGAAGCTCAGTTACATAGCAAGGTGAGTGGTGTCCACCTGCTTTTGTTGAAGATCGGGCATCAGGTCATCTCAACGTGGGATCAGTGTCTCTCGAACGGCCGGAGGAATATGAGTTCGTTGCCACTCATTGAGCGTGCGCGGGAAGATGGCTTTACTTTCGTGATGAGCGCCTCGGCTGTCGCCGAAGAGCAGCTATATCAAATCGCGACCACCGCACCCGCGCCACGCATACCGCAACGCGATCTTCAACCGGGCGAGCAGTACCGTTTTCACTTCGATATGACGCAGTGCATCGGTTGCAAGTGCTGCGTGGTGGCCTGCAACGAGCAAAATGGAAACCCGGCCAACATCAATTGGCGCCGCGTCGGCGAGATTGAGGGCGGTTTCTATCCAAATACGCAACGCCTTCACATTTCGATGGGCTGCAACCATTGCCTTGAGCCTTCATGCCTGATCGGCTGCCCGGTCGAGGCATATAAGAAGGATCCCGTTACTGGCATCGTGCAGCATAACCCCGAAACCTGCATCGGCTGCCAGTACTGCACGTGGAATTGCTCTTACGGCGTGCCACAGTACAACGCTGAGCGCGGTGTAGTTGGCAAATGCGACATGTGCTACGGGCGCCTGACAGACGGCCGCGAACCCGCCTGTGTGAACGCATGCCCTGAAGGCGCGATCCGCATAGAGATTGTCAACATCGAGCAGTGGAGGCGCGAGTATGCCGAGAATGCAAACGCTCCCGGGCTTCCTTCTGCCGACGACAGCATTTCCACCACTCGCATCACTCTGCCCGAGCACATGCCTCCCGACACACGAAAAGCTGATGCATGGCGCGTAAAACCCGAGCATCCACATTGGCCGCTGGTGATCATGACGGTTCTCACTCAGCTTTCGGTTGGCGCATTCGCCGCGATCTGGCTGCTCCAATTGCGGGGCGCGTCGGAAAAACTGAGCATAGCGGCACTTGGATCTCTCATGGTGGGCGGTCTCGCACTGGGCGCTTCGACCATGCACCTGGGGCGACCCATTCATGCATACCGCGCCCTCAAGATGTGGAAGCGCTCATGGCTGAGCCGCGAGGTGCTGATGTTCGGCGCGTTCTCAAGTATGGCCGGCGCTTATGCGGGATCGTTGCTGTTGCGCCTTCCGTTGAGTTCCGCGCTAGGCGGATTGACGGCGCTGCTGGGCGCAGGTGGGATCACCGCGAGTGCATGCATCTACTTGGTGCGCGCTCGCCCCGCATGGAACAGCAAGCATACGATTGCCGACTTCTTCCTGACCGGCGCCATTCTCGGGCCTTTGTTCGCTGCAAATATCGGCGTGGGATCGGGAAGGCTCCTGCTAGTGCTTTCCGTTGGGGCGGGGTCCGTTCAACTGTTGAACAATGCTCTGCGCTTTCTCAGACTTAATGCCTCGGATTCGTTCGAGCGGCAGTCGACAGCGCGTTTGCTCTCCACGGTTTTGGCGTCGCGATTCCTGATTCGTGGGGCACTCCTGATGGCAGGCGGTATAGCGCTACCGCTTCTATTTCCAACTCGATTGGGATTAGCTGCAGCGTTTGCCTCAGCTTTGGCCGGCGAAGTTCTCGGGCGGTATCTCTTTTATGTGAGCGTCGTGCCCAAAAACATTGCCGCCTCCTACATTGCCAGCGGAGTGGAGGTGGCCGCGTGAAGAGTTTTAAGCAGCAGATCGGCCTCGACATCCTTGCGGACAAGTATTCCTACGCCAGCGATCCCGATCACGGTTACACCTCGGCACAGAAAATTCCCGACCGCTGGGTTTCGACCACCTGCGGTTATTGCTCAGTGGGCTGCGGGATGTTCGTCGGCGTGAAAGATAACCGGGCAGTTGCGGTGCGGGGAATTCCGAACCATCCCGTCAACCTGGGAAAACTGTGTCCAAAGGGACTCTCTGAACACCACACGCTGCAGGCCTCAAACCGCGCCAAGTATCCGCTGTTGCGCAAGAAGGGCAAACTAGAGCGGATTTCCTGGGACGAAGCCCTCGACGTAATGGTCGCGAAGTTTCGTAGCACGCAGGAAAAATATGGTCACGATTCGCTGGGCGTGATCAGCACGGGGCAGCTCGTCACGGAAGAGTTCTACACACTGGGAAAACTAGTGCAGCTTGGTTTCGGCACAAAGAATTACGACGGAAACACAACGCTGTGCATGGCCAGTGCGGTTTCAGGGTACAAACGTTCCTTCGGCAGTGACGGGCCGCCAGGCGCCTATGAAGACCTGCGCAAGGCGGATGTCATTTTTCTGATCGGCGCGAACATTGCCGATAACCATCCGATTCTTTGCCAGCACCTTGACGCGAATCCGCATAAGACACTCATCGTCGCCGATCCCCGAGTCACCAAAACCGCGATGATGGCGGACCTGTTTCTACCGCTTAAGCCCAGGTCAGACATCGCTCTAATCAATGGCCTGATCCACGTGCTCATTCGCACTGGGATGATCAACCGCGACTATATTGACCAGCACACTACGGGATTCGCAGAACTCGAAAAGTTAGTAGCAAAGTACACTCCGGCGTATGTCTCGCAGATCACCGGCCTGAGCGAGGACCTCATCCTTCGCACGGCATATCTGTACGGAACTTCCAAGGCGGCACTGATCGGCTGGACCATGGGCGTGAATCACAGCACACAGGGCGCCGAAACAGTCAACGCGATCAACAATCTTACACTGATCACCGGAAACATCGGGCGCGAAGGTGCCTCACCATTCTCAATCACCGGCCAGTGCAATGCGATGGGCACGCGTGAAGCCGGATTCACTTCGGGTTTGCCGGGCTATCGGAAATTTGAGAGGGAAGAAGATCGCAACGATCTGGCGGCCCTGTGGAACGTCTCTCCTGATCGCATTCCAAGCTCACGGGGGCTGGCGTACCCGGACATCATTGAAGCCGCAGTCAGCAAAAAGATCCGTGCGCTGTGGATTATTGCGACTAATCCGATCGTGTCGTTTCCGAACCTTGATGTTTTGAAACAGGGGCTGGAGACACTCGACTTCCTGGTCGTGCAGGACGGATTTCATCCAACACCCACCTCGGAACTAGCGCATCTCGTCCTTCCTGCCGCCATCTGGAGCGAGAAGGAGGGGACCTATACGAACTCGGAGCGCCGCGTCAGCAAGGTAAATCTTGCGGTTGATCCGCCGGGTGAGGCAAGGTCTGACTTCGAAATATTCGTTGCAGTCGCCAACAGGCTTGGTTGTCGCGAGGAGTTGTTCCCGGGATGGAGCCGCCCTAAACACGCTTTCGAGGAATGGAAGCGCGTTTCCGCCGGGCGCCTTTGCGACTACTCCGGCATGAACTACGAAATGCTCGAAGACAACGGTGGCGTGCAGTGGCCATTTCCTGAAGGCTCGACAGAAATCAAGACCACGCGCCTTTACACCGATGGCAAGTTCCAGACCGAGGATGGCAAAGCGAAGCTGTTCTGTATCGAATGGAAGCCATTCCCCGAACAACCGAATCGAGAATTCCCCTTGGTACTGAACACCGGGCGCACTGTCGAGCATTGGCACACGCGTACCAAGACGGGCAAGGTGCCCATCCTCGAACGCATGTCGCCCAATGCGTGGCTCGAAATGAACACCCGTGATGCGCAGGCACTCAAGCTGAAACCGCACGATCGTGTGGATGTGATCTCGCGCCGGGGCCGAGTGAAGAACGTCGAGCTTCGCATTACTGAGATCGTCGCGCCCGGTCAGGTCTTCATGCCCTTCCACTTTGTCGAGACCAACGCCAACCAGGTAACGCAGAGCGCATTTGATCCGATTTCTCGTGAACCGAATTACAAACAGTGTGCCGTGCGCGTGAAGCTGAGCCATCCGGTAGATGGAAAGCGGAACGGGAGATAGCGAAATGATAAAGCTCCATCACAACAGCCGCAGAGCTACACAGATGCACCACAGAGAACCTCTGTGGCGTTCCTCTGTGAACCTTTGTGTCCTCTGTGGTTCAGGGTTTTGTCTTTCGTCAGTACTCCAAGTGGAGGTTGTCGAGTGGAAAAGTTAGTGGTGGTCGGAAATGGAATGGCTGGGGTGGCCTGCGTCGAGCAGATCCTGCGCCATGCTCCGAAATTCCAGATCACGATCTTTGGCGACGAAACTCACGTCAACTACAACCGCATTCTGCTGTCGTCAGTACTTGCCGGAGAAAAGTCGGCCGATGACATCGTTCTAAACGGGCTCGAATGGTATGAGAAGAACAACATCGATCTCCGGCTTGGTGTGCGCATTGTTGATGTTGATCCTATTGCAAAAACCATCACTGGCGATGACGGCAGCGTGACCTCGTTCGATAAGTTGCTGCTTGCAACCGGCAGCATGCCTCTGATTCCTTCCATTGAAGACGTAAAGAAGGACGGCGTCTTCGTCTTCCGTAATCTCGACGACACGCACCAACTGCTGGAGCGCGCGCGTCCAGCATTGAAGGCCGTTGTCATTGGCGGTGGTTTGCTCGGCCTCGAAGCCGCACGTGGACTCCAGATCCAAGGCTGTGACGTCACAGTTGTCCACCTGATGGAAACCTTGATGGAGCGCCAACTGGATCCTACTGGGGGCGGATATCTCGCGACCAAGATGAACCAGATGGGCATCACGGTCCTGCTTGGCCTCAGCACAACCAAAGTTCTCGGAAATGGCCACGTGCAAGGTGTGGAGTTCAAGGGCGGAGGCAGCATTCCTACGGAACTCGTAGTGATTGCTGCCGGCATTCGTCCCAATATCACTCTCGCCGAAAAAGCTGGCCTCGAAATCAAGCGCGGCATCGTCGTTAACGACTACATGGAAACGTCGCATCCCGACATTTTTGCGGTCGGCGAATGTGTGCAGCACCGCGGAGTCTGCTATGGCCTGGTCGCTCCGCTCATCGAGCAGGGCAAGGTTCTTGCTGCCACGATCACTGGGAACAAAGGCCCAACCTACGAAGGCACCGTGCTCGGCACCAAGCTGAAGATCATGGGCGTCGATGTGTTCTCCGCGGGTGAGATCAACGACAAAGTCGATGGCTCGGAAGTCATCCGTTACGAAGATCCATCTCTCGGTGTTTACAAGAAGCTCACGCTCAAGAACAACAAGCTCTCAGGTGTGATTCTGGTCGGCGACACCGGCGACAGCCACAACTACATGGATTGGCTGCGCTCCCAAAAAGACCTGAGCGCCATGCGACGCCAGCTTCTCTTTCCTGACTCATCAGCCGATACCGGCCTCGACGTAGCCCACATGTCGGGCAACGAAACCGTTTGCGGCTGTATGGGTGTGAGCAAGGGCGCCATCATTCAGGCCATCCACGAAAAAGGCGTGTGCACGATGGCACAACTAAAGGAACACACACGCGCCTCAACCGGTTGCGGCAGTTGCGCGGGCTTGTGCCAGTCTTTGCTGAAGGCGGTAGCACCAGACTTTCAGGAAGACACGAAGAAAACGATCTGCAAATGCATTCCCTTTACCGAAGACACCCTCCGCGAGATCCTGCGGAGCCAACAGCTGAAATCGGTGCAGGAAGTTCTCGACATTTATGGCAACGGGTTCGGCTGCGAAGTTTGCAAGCCGGCGCTGAGTTACATGCTCGACATGCTCTGGTGCGGCGATCACGACGAAGATCGCTCGACCCGCTTCATCAACGACCGCGTACACGCCAACATTCAGAAGGATGGGACATTTTCAGTTGTACCGCGGATCCGAGGTGGCGTGACTTCGCCTGACGAACTTCGCCGTATCGCCGATGTCGCCGAAAAATACAACGTACGCATGGTGAAGATCACCGGCAGCCAGCGAATTGACCTACTCGGCGTGAAGAAGTCAGACCTGCCGAAAGTCTGGGCGGACCTCGGCATGCCTTCCGGGCAGGCTTACACCAAAGGAATCCGCATGGTGAAAACCTGCGTCGGCACGGACTTCTGCCGCTTCGGTACGCAGGACTCGACCAGCGCCGGCATTGAACTCGAGCGCCGCTTCGAGAACCTGTTCACCCCTCACAAGTTGAAGATGGGCGTAGTTGGTTGTCCTCGTAATTGCGCCGAAGCAACCGTCAAAGACATCGGCCTGGTCGGTCAGGACGGCAGCTGGCAAGTGGTTGTCGGAGGCGCAGCAGGCAAGAGCGTCCGCAAAGCCGATCTGCTGATCACCGTTGAGACCACGGAACAAGCACTCGATGCGGCGAGTCTCTTCCTGCAGTACTACCGCGAAAATGCAAACTATCTCGAACGCACTTATGACTTCGTCGAGCGTTTGGGGATTGAGAAGGTCCGCAAGGAAACCATCTACGCACCGGATGCGATGAAGGCCGCTTTGCGCGACCGCCTGAGGAAATCAAAGGCACACTCGCGCGACGCGTGGCTGGAACGTGACGATCCTCAAACCGCGACCCAGTTCGTGCAAATCACTCCGCTTCAGGAGGTGCTCGCATGAGCAACGAATGGATTCGAGTTGCGTATTGCGATGACATCCCATTGCGTGAAGGCCGCGAAGTCGTCATTGGAAATCGCTCCATCGCTGTTTTCAATCTCGGAGCGAAGTTTCTGGCCGTCGACAATCGCTGCCCTCACCGCGGCGGACCGCTGGCCGACGGCATCGTGACCGGTGACAATGTCGTTTGCCCCCTACACGGATGGAAAATCGATCTGCAGCACGGTAACGTTCAACGGCCCGCCGAGACGCCGGCCTGCGTCAAGACGTTTGCTACAAAAGTTGAAGCCGGGATGCTTCTTCTGGAAATTTCAGAACTCGCGAGTTGCCCCGCTTCGACCGGCCACGCTGCTGTCGCTGAGGGCGGCTCCCTGGAAACATCTAAGGAGCGTCCCTGTGAAGATCTCAGATTTTCGTAACGCCGGTCATACTCCATCGCTCATTGCGGCATTTCTGTACTTCGACGTCAGCTTTATGGCGTGGGTGCTGCTCGGTCCGCTCGGACCGTTCGTCGCAGAAACCTACAAACTCTCAGCAACGCAAAAAGGATTTCTTGTCGCCTTGCCACTGCTGGCGGGGTCGTTCTTCCGCCCAATTCTCGGCGTGTTGGGTGATGTCCTCGGCCCGCGCCGCGCGGGAATCGTCGGACTCGCGGTCACGCTCATCCCGCTGTTCTTGGGATGGCGATTCGCGTCGAGTCTGCATAGCTTCTATCTGATTGGATTCTTGCTCGGGATCGCGGGCGCAAGCTTCGCCGTTGCACTGCCGCTCGCCGGAACGTGGTACCCGCCTGAATATCAAGGTCTCGCCATGGGCATCGCTGGCGCAGGCAACTCGGGGACACTGTTAGCAACCCTGTTCGCGCCGCGATTCGCACAGCACTACGGATGGCCGAACGCTTTTGCCTTAGCGATGCTGCCGGTAGCCCTGGTGTTGGTCCTCTATTCTCTGATGGCCAAGGACAGCCCCAAGCGTCCACCGCGACCGGCATGGCGCGACTATGTTGTCATCTTCCGCCAGGCCGACACCGCGTGGTTCTGCTTGTTCTACTGCTTCACTTTCGGCGGCTTCGTCGGCCTCGCAAGCTTCCTCACCCTCTTCTTCCACGACCAGTATGGGTTGACGAAGGTTCACGCCGGGGACTTCACCACGCTGGTCGTGGTGGCGGGCAGTTTCTTGCGCCCGGTAGGCGGTTGGATTGCCGATCGTATTGGCGGCTATCGACTGCTCCTCGCGCTGCTTGCGGGCGTCGGTTGCTGCCTTGCAGCCATCAGCTCCCTACCCGAACTTCCGGTCGTTGTGCCGCTGCTTTTTCTCTGCATGGGAATGCTTGGCATGGGAAATGGTGCGGTGTTCCAACTGGTTCCGCAGAGATTCTCTCGGCATGTTGGAGTTGTCACCGGACTTGTGGGGGCCGCCGGAGGTCTCGGCGGCTTTCTCCTCCCGTCGCTTCTTGGAGCGACCAAGGATCGTGTGGGCGACTATGGCACTGGCCTTCTCGCCTTTTCAATCGCGTTCTTCGTGGCTTCCGCTCTACTTCTGCTGCGTGGCACTGCGTGGGCACGCGATTGGGATGAAGCATTCGTGAGTCGCTCGGGCGTGTTCTGCTTCCGCACCTTCGCACGCAACCTGGTATCTGCCGACGAGAACTGAGAAACTCGTACTATTCATATATAACTCGCATTCATATGGAGCATTCATGTCTCGTGTAACAGTCTTGGGATTATTGATTTTGTTTGTCTCGCTGCGCGCCTTCTCGCAAGCCCCAGCCGCGAATCCGCAAGCTGACAAGAAATTGCTTTCTGAAAACGTTAATGCACAGCTTCCGAAGTGGCTTCAGCTGGGTGGCGAGTATCGCGCCCGCGCGGAAGGTTTTACTGGCGGTGGATTTAAGTTCAACACCAAGGATGCCTACCTTCTGAGCCGCCTGCGCCTGAACATGACTTTGCGTCCCGAATTATGGCTGAAATTCGGGTTTCAAGCCGAGGATGCACGCGTCTTCTGGAAGAACCAGAATCCCGCTGCCCCGCCGTATCAGGACACATTCGACCTCCGCCAGGGCTATGTTGAACTCGGCGACATCGAGAAAAACCGGATTGGTTTCCGCGCTGGCCGCCAGGAACTCGCATTCGGTGACGAGCGGTTGATCGGCAACTCGAATTACACCAACACCGCTCGCAGCTTTGACGCACTGCGCGGAAGCCTGCGTAGCGGCCGCTATCGCATCGATCTCTTCGCTGCTCGTGTCGTTAGGCAGGAGGACGGCGAGTTCGACTGGAGCACTCCCGGCAACAATCTTTACGGAGCGTACGGCAGAATCGAGGCACTCGTTCCGAACGCCACGGTGGAACCTTATTTCTTGTGGCGTCGTCAGTCTGGCCTCAAAACCGAGCTCGGCACGCCCGGGATCATGAACTTCGGCACTGCGGGTGTTCGCTGGGTCGGTAAGTTCCGCGCAAATTGGGATTACGGCCTCGAAATGGATCGACAGACGGGATCACTTGGCGCTGATACCATCGGCTCTTGGGCTGGGCACTGGGTACTCGGAAAGACTCTGCCGACAAAGCATTTGCACCCGCGGATCGCGCTCGAGTATAACTACGCCTCCGGCGATGCGAATCCGCAAGACGGCCACCGTGGCACATTCGACCAGCTTTACGCCACCGGTCACGACAAGTACGGCATGGATGATCAGGTGGGTTGGAAGAACATTCGCAACGCACGCCTGTCATTCGAAACCAAGCCCTCGAAGAAGTGGACAGCCATCGCAAGATACGATGCCTGGTGGCTGGCGGACCCGCACGATGGACTTTACAACGCGGCCAGCACGCTAATCGTTCGCGTCGCAAATGGCAGTGCTGGAAGGTTCGTCGGCCAGGAACTCGACGGCGCAGTAGCATACAACTTCTCCCGCCAATTTCAATTCAGCGGCGGTTTCGGCCACATCTTCCCGGGGACTTTCCTGAACAACGCAACCCCGGGCCAGTCCTACAATTACCCATACGCATCAACGACGTTTGTTTTCTAAGAAAACAGTGAAGGGATAGCCGAACCAAGTTTGTCGTCACTCAACCAGTTTGAAACGATTCTGTTCTCGCTCCTGCTTCGTGGTTTCTTCGCGCAGTCGTGCAAGACGTTTCAAAAGACCGGGAACTTCCGCGGTGTCTCCTGCCTTGCGTAAGGCTTGGATCAGCCGGTAGATCGAAGCTTGATCCTTGGGGTTTAGCTCGAGAGCCTTCCGGCTCTCTTTGATCGCCTGCTGGTTGTCTCCCCCCTGCAAATACAGCTTTGACAAGACCGCGTGAGCCGGCGCGAGCGCCGGATTCAAAGCGACGGCCTGCTTGGCCTCGCGCATCGCAGTTGCGAACCTCTCGGTGCCAGTTTCGGCGCCTTGTTGGGTGAGGATGTCAGCCTTGAGATAGAGGAGAACTGGATCATTCGGCTTTTTCGCCAGCTTCTCGTCGATAGACTTGAGCGCGCCATCAAAGTCGTTCTGCTGCGCCGCCATCAGCCCTTGTGCGGCGGCGCTCAATGACTGTTTCGGATCGAGGCGGTAAGCCGTTTCGAAATCCGCCTGCGCCTTGTCGTAATCGGAAACTTGCGAATACAGCATACCGCGCGCAAAGTACAAAGGCGCCGACTGGGGCTGCAAAGCCAACCCATCATTCACGACATTGATTCCTACCTGAAAGGATTGGTGATCAGCGGCCAGGTTCGCGAAATCCAGGTACAAACTTGTATTTTTCGGATCGGCCAGAATGGCTTGCCGCAGGGCGTCTACTGCACGTTGGGTGTCGTGTGTCGCTTCATATGCGAGCGACGCCAATTCCAGTGTTTCAGCGTCAGGCGTTCCCGATTTAAGCAGAGGGGCGAGGGCAGACAATGCCGATTCCGGGTGATGCGCCATAAGTTCAACACTCGCCAGCAATCTCGTCTCCTGGGCGTTCCCAGACTCGAACCGAGCCGCATTTTCCAGGACAGAAGCGGCCTTGTCCATTTGTTTGGCGCGAACCAGACAGACCGCGTAAGCATGCAACGCGTCGGGATGGCCCTGAAACAGGGCCTCAGCCTTCTCGAAGTGAGGGAGCGCTTTGCCGCAGTTTGCTTGTTGGTATTGCAGTACGGCAAGCATCCCATGACTGGTTGTGTCTTCTGGCCGCAGCTTCAGCAGGCGCTCAAGATGAGGAATGGCGCGAGTATCGCCGGCTTCGAATTCGATCTGCGCGGCACCTTCCAGCGCAGGAATCGCGTCAGGAGCGAGTTTCAGCGCGTGTTGAAAAGCTGTCAGGGCTTCTTTCTTTTGCCCCTGTCGCGAGTAGGCAACGCCTTGCATGGTCCAAAGCTGCGCATCGGTCGGATACTTCTGCACCGCGGTGGACAACAGTTCAAGCGCCTTCTCGTTGTTCCCTTCACGCAACTCAGATGCGATCCGGTTTTCCTCAACACCCGCATTTTGCGCGCGCAAACCGAGCGGAAACAAGAGCAGGGAAGTGGCAAGTACCGCGACAATGACGCGCAGGCGGACCGGAAATGTGGAGTTCATCTAGTCAGAAATTCCGAATCTTGCTTCTCCAACATAACAAAAAAGGCCCGCTCCTTTGGAGCGGGCCGCTGCTATTCTCCAAACGCCTAGAAGGAAATCCTGCCGCCGATCTGCCAGAACCTCGGCTCGTGGGAAGCAGTAGCCTCCCCGAAACTTCCGTCCGGAAGATTGGTGTCAACGTTTGCGTAGTTTGCGCGGTTGAAGATATTGAAAAATTCAAACCGCAGTTGGAAGTTGATCCGCTCGGTTATGTGTGTGTCCTTATAGAAGTTTACGTTGGTCTCGTAGAAGTTTGGTCCCCGGAAGCCGTTCGATTTTTCGTTACCTTCTTGCCCGAACGCAGGGATTGCGAAATTGCTTGTGGGTATAGCGCCCGTAAGCCAACTTCTATTGTTAGTCGACTGGCTGTAGCTCGTCGCGTCGGGGAAGTCGAAGTTGTTGCCGTCCGCGTTGAAGTCCCCGCTCCCAGGAGCGTAGCCGATGGCCGGATTGCCGGCTGATGGGCAATTTGTCGCACCATTCTGACAAATGGGTTGGTACGACGCATTGGTGGTAGCGGTTAAAGGGTATCCCGACTGGAAGATGCTGGTGCCGCTCACTCCCCAGCCACCCGTGAGTAAGCCCACTGCTCCCTTTCCGCCAGCCAATCCTTTCAGCGAATAATTGAAGGTGATTGAGAAGCGGTTCGGTACGTCGAACGGCGACAAGCCGTAATAACGTTTTGGATTGAAGGGGTCGGGGTATGTAAGCGCATCATCTTTGGCGCGCGAGCGAGTGTACGAAGCATCGATGAAGCCTCGCGAGAACTTACCCCTCAGGTCAAAGTAGACGCTGTTGTAGTTCGCGTAGCGGTCATTCGCCGAATAGGTAATTGCACCGAAGCTTGGATTGAGCCGAGTCGGGACGATGCTCTGATGGGTAATGAGATCGCCAGGCTGGACGTTGATGTCAACACCATAGCTGACTATGCCAGTGGAATTGCCATTGCTGACGATATCGTACGAATGGGATCCAGAATAGCCCACGCTGGCAGCTAGATAGCGGTTCAGTTTTCGCTGAACACTAAGCATCCAGATGTCAGCCTTCGGAGATTTGAGTAGAGGGTTGATGCCGCCGATATTGAAGCTGGCGCCGACCACACCTCCTTGCGCATTCAATCCGCCTTGGAACGTAGGGAAGGTGAACCCAAATGGCGGCTTGCTGCTCGTTCCGAGTACAAAGATGGGTGCCTGGGCTGTTGCAGTTCCACCGGCGAAGAAAGTCGGCAGAACCAGTCCCGGAGGACTCCCGCGGAACTCCTCTTGGACGTTGGCCTGTGTCAGCCAGTTGTTGTATATGCCAAACCCGCCGCGGACTGCCCAGTCGCCGTTGCCGGTCGGATCCCAAGCAAATCCCACACGCGGGCTGAAGAGATTGTTGACTGAGTGCAACAGGGCGTTGTGCGTCCCTTTGGCGTAACCATTCGCGATTTGCTGTTGAACCGTATCACCAGTACCGAAATAGAAGTTCCCAAAGACGGTAGAAGGACTCTTCGACCACGGGTTGCCGCTATCGTCGTAGCGCAAGCCCAGAGTAAGCGTCAGGTTCTTGCGAGCCTTCCAGGTATCTTGAACAAATAACCCAAAGGTTCGAGATGCCGCGTCCCAGTTCCACAACTGCTGCGTTCCGGTCGCCGGGTTATACATCACCCCGTTCTCGTCACGCGGCGCATCTTGCGCCAGCGAAAGCAGGTCGTTGAAGTCGAATTTCGGCTGTGACCACGGTCCCTGGAACGGCTCCACGTCGTCCCCGTACCAGCCTTCGTAACCGAACTTCAGAGTGTGTGCACCGCGCACGTGGGTGAGAACGTCACGCCAGTGCCAGTTGTGTTGAATAAAATCTCCCTGCGCAAAGCCTGTGCCGTATGCTTGCCCGGAGTCCACGTTGATTCCCGTCACGTTAATAGACGGAACCGTGTAATCCTTAGCGCCTGTGCCCAGAACACCTTCCACTCGGCTGACGCCGGCAGTGAAATCATTCAGAGTGTTCGAGGAGAACATATGAGTCCAGGAGGCTTGCCCTGCGACCTGCCACGTGTTGTTCAATGCCGAAAACTGAGTCATAGGTGACGGGGCGCCGGTCAGCAGCAGGGTGCGGAACAGGCTGGCGTAAACCCGGTCTTTATGAAAGGTTTGGTCAATGCGTGCAAAATACTGCGTTCCATTCCGTCGCGAGGTCGCGCCAAAAAATCCTTTATCAATCATCGGAATGTTCCCGTTGAGGAAACTTATTGTCTGTACGCCTCCAACTCCGGAAGGTAAGTAGGTGCTCAGGATGTGAGTTCCAACCGTATTCGGATAATTGGCCTGCGCGTAGGCAATAAATTCCGGAGCGGGGAATGTCACCGATCCGCCGGCGCTCGATGACGATCGCAACGCCTCCACCGCAAAGTAGAAGAAGCTGCCCTTGTGGGGAATGATTGGGCCGCCGATCGCGAAATTCATATTGTTGGAGTGGAACGGCTTGTAAGGACTGCTCGAGGAACTGACGAAATGCTGATTGGCGAACATTCCTTGATAGTTGAACCAGTCGGAAGCCGATCCGTGGAACTGGTCAGTTCCAGACCTCGTCGTGAAAATGGTTTGAAGCCCGGCAGCGCGGCTGTATTCGCTGCTGAAGGTGTTCACCTGAATGCTGGTTTCTTGAATCGCATCCGGCTGCGGCGTCAGGTTCAATACGCCTTGACGAATGCCGCTGGTGACATCCAGACCATCAATCACGTACTGATTGTTGTTTTGTCCTTGGCCGTTGGCACTGGCGTCAACTTGCTCTTCGGTTGAGAAATTGTCGACGCCCGAGGCCGGACTGCCGGAAGAACTCGTGCCGAGACCGGAAACGCCGGGCGCCATGGTGACAAGCGTGACGAGGTTCCGACCTATCACCGGCAGTTCAGCCACAGACTGATTTTCGAGCGTAAGCTCAACGCGGCTGTCGGCTGTATCGACCACCGGCGTGGCGGAGGTGACCGTCACTGCCTCCGTTACTGCCCCGACCTTCAGCGTGACCGGAACGTTCAAATTCTGCTCGGTCAGCAAGGTGAGCGTCGACTCCGACTTGCTGTAACCTGCGGCTTCGACTGCCAGCTTGTACGATCCCGGTGCCAAACTGACGAATCGGAAATTGCCATCGGCGTCACTCGTTGTCGAACGGCTCGCCTGCGTTGCCTGATTCGTGAGCGTGACCGTGGCTTTGGAAATGACTGCGCCCGACGAATCCTGCACCACGCCCTGTACGTTACTGGTGAACTGCGCCCACGCGGGAGACGTCAGTAGGATCGCAATCGCGAATAGGAAAATCTTTTTGACTACCATGTGCACTCCTGGGACTGCTTTCATGGAGATGGGTAAGCGTTTACTGTCCTTGACCCTTTGCCCCTTGTTTTTCACACTGTGAGGGTGCCAGAAGGCTAAGCGATTTTGCAGCCAGAGCACATGAGACAGATGTACTATGAATGTATTAGGCGCCGCAGAAACCTCTGGCGTCCTCGGCATTCATTCAGCAGACCACTCGACCATGGTTCCCTTGCCCCGCACACGCGCTGTCATGGTGATCGCCGCGACAGTATGCGTTTTCTCAGGTTCCTGCGCTCGCAACCCCAAGCTGATTGCGGTCATCCCGCGCTCCTGCGGTACCGTGCTTTGGGAACCGGAGCATGCGGGCGTTACGCATTTGGCCTACAAAAACGGTTTGCAAGTCTATTGGAATGCTCCACCCAGGGAAGACGACGTCGAGGGACAGATCGCTCTTCTCGATCAAGTTGTTGGCCGCAGTCCGTCCGGCATCATTCTTACACCAGACGAAACCCTCCCCTTGCGAACACCCGTCAGGCGGATTGTGAGCCGGGGTTTGCCAATGGTCGTGGTTGGGACGAATCTGGGCATCGCTCCTACCTCAAAGCTGTCATATGTGCTGAATGACGACGCCGCCGGCGGAGAAATGGCAGCGCGACGGCTGGGGAACATTCTGAAAGGAAGCGGCTCAGTAGCGATTCTCGGCTTGAATCCGCAACTCACTGGAATACGGGACCGTGAGCGAGCGCTTGAGAATACGCTTGGCAAGGAGTTCCCGAATATTCATGTTGTCGCCCGCAGACTCGGTTACTACAGCGTTCCGCAAGAGCAGCAGACCGCTGAAGATCTGCTGAACTCCGGGCCCGCGGTTGATGCCATAGTAGCGCTGTCGACAAGTTCGACACGCGGCGCGTACTACGCTCTCGTGGAGTTCGGCAAAGCCCGCGCGATTAAGTTGATCGGATTCGATCAGGACCTGATTCCACCGCTGCGGACCGGTGGTCTTGATTCCGTCATAATGCAGCGCACGTATGACATGGGGCACACTGCCATGACTCTAATGCTGGCGCAGTTGCGTGGGGAGGGCACACCCGGCGTTACCGTACTTCCTCCGATTCTGATGACTCGGGACAATCTGGACACGCCTGAAATCTATCGCCAATTGACGGCAGATTGGTGGAAGACGGAATGAGCCCGAAACTGCGGCGGCGAGTCGGTGTGTTGTCGATTGCAGTGTTTGTAGTCGCCGTCGGAGCCATCGTGTTCTTCGTACACCGGCGCTGGTGGCAGGCTCCCCGTTTTCCGCAGAGCGGCAATCTAGAAACGCGCGACGATTGGCAGCCATTCGGGGGTGCTTGGCAATTTCTGAATGGTGCCATGCTCAATAACTCCGATGAGCGCGGCGCAAAGCTGATGAACGGGAACCCCTCCGTCAGCAACTACATGATCGAAGCCGACGTGCAGCTCCTGGGTCAATACGGAGACGCAGGCCTCATCATCCGGGCTAACAACGAGGAAGTCGGCGTTGATGCCTACAACGGCTACTACGCCGGGTTGCGCGATCTCGACAACACGCTGATCCTCGGCCACGCCGGCTTTGGCTGGATCGAATACCAGAGGAATCGCGTTGTACCGCGCGTGGTGGCGCAGCAGTGGTACCACATCAAGCTGCTTGCCTATGAATGCAACATCGTTGCGAGTGCAACCTCACTCACCGGCGAGATCACCATCGATGCCGTTCGTCTACCCGACTGTGTCAAGTCGGGACGCTTTGGTTTGAAGTCGTACCAGACAGGCGGACTTTGGAGAAATGTTCGAGTGCGCCCAGCCAGTCGTGCAGATCTGCTCGCAATTGCTGGGACTGCCGAGATTCCGGGGCCTACTCCAATGACCAAAGTCGGTCCCCTTGGCGACCCGACCAACGACGCCAACGAGCAATATTTTGAGCCTCTCTACCTTGACATGCGCGCGCATCACGTCGATTCCGGCGGATTGCCGATTTCAAACCTGGTAGCGCTGGCGCCCGACAAACCCACGCCGGTCGCCATTCACGGCGTTGTGACCCTTACGCATCCGTCCTTGTTTGTTCAAGATTCCACCGGCGGCGTGGAAATTCAGAGCTTCGATGCAAAAACTCCACCCCAGATTGGCGACCAGGTGGAAGCGAAGGGCGTGGCCGAACCTCACGAGTTCAGTGCCATCATGACGAACGCGGAGGTCCATAGTCTCTGGGCGCACGCGCCACTGCATGCCATGACGATTACCGCCTCGCAGGCCGCCACCGGAGCTTTCGATGGTCAATACATCGAGCTTGAGGGACATCTGCAACGGAAAGAGCAAGCTGCGGACGGCACTGTGGTCTTTGATCTGGACGAAGACAATCAATCCTTCCAGGTTGTCACCAATGTGAGCAGCGGTGTTACTCCGTTGCGTGGAATTAAGGAGCAAAGCCGGCTTCGGCTGCGTGGAATTTGCGTTGTAGGTTCGCAATACACCCATGATTTGACGCCGTTTGCCATTCTTCTTCCTTCTGTAAATGACGTCGCAGTCCTCCAGGGCCCGCCATGGTGGAATACCCGGAACATTGTCGTCGCGATTATTGCCTGCTTGTTGGCTGTTCTGATTGCCCAAGCATTTCAGAACTACATGGAGAGATCACGGTTCGCCGCCGTGCTGGACGAACGTCATCGGCTGGCACAGGAGATGCACGACACGCTGGCGCAGAGTTTTGCCGGAATCGGTTTCCAGTTGCAGGCGATTCGTGACGAGGTCGACGATCGTGCCGCAATGCACCGCGAAATCGAGATGGCATCGACGCTGGTACGCCGCAGCCATGAGGAAGCGAAACGGAATATCGCGGCACTGCGTCCGGAACTGCTGGAGTCGGTTGGCTTGCTCACGGCGCTCGAGGAGAGCGCCCGTAGCATGGTCGCTGGCGGAAACATTCGAGTCATCGCGACCAGTTCCGGAGAGCCTGGAAGGATTCCGATACGCATTTCTGACACTCTCTTTCGCATCGGCCAGGAAGCGCTCGCCAACGCTGTGCGCCACTCCAGTCCGACGCTGTTGAAAATAACTTTGACCTACGGCGGCAATTTTCTGGAACTGACGGTTGAAGACAACGGCAAAGGATTCTTGATTGACTCGCAGTCCTTGGGATTTGGAATCCGCGGCATGCGGAAGCGGGCGGATAATATTTCCGCGGACCTTCAGATTCGCAGTACGCCCGGGGTCGGAACCAGCGTGCAGGCGGTTGCGCCGGTTCCCGTGAGTCTGACCCGGCTCACCTCACTTTGGCACTCTCTCTTGGAGCATCGGTTCAATGGACAAGGAAAACGGAAAGAAGCCGATACGGCTGCTGATCGTCGATGACCACCCTGTAGTCAGGGCGGGGCTGAGCAGCATGCTGGGAAAACATAAGGCAGTCGAGATTTCGGGAGTCGCGGCTAGTGCCGAAGAGGCATTCGCTATGCTCTCGCATCGATCGGTTGACGTAATCTTGCTTGACCTGCGGATGCCCAAAATGAGCGGAATTGACATGCTCCACGTGCTCTCGCGCCAGGCATCGCCTCCGAAGGTCCTCATCCTCTCCAGCTTCGAATTTGAAGAAGAGATTTTTCGGTCTGTGCAGGCCGGCGCGCGTGGCTATCTTCTCAAGGAGATGTCCCGGGACGAGATCGTAGCGGCAATCACTGCTGTTCACGCAGGGAAGAGGTACTTTCCACCCTCCATTGCGGCCAGACTCTCGGAGCGGACCCACCGTTCGAGTTTAAGTGCTCGGGAACTGGAGATCCTCGAACTACTCACGAAGGGCTTGACCAACAAGGAAATCGGCGATGCCTTTGGCATCAGCAAACACACAGTACGCAATCACATCAACAACATCACCCAGAAGCTCGAGGTGAGTGATCGTACCGAAGCCGCATCTGTGGCGATTAAACAAGGAATTATCCCGGTCACGAGTTAGCTTACGGTATCTCTATGTGCGTGATGCTTGCCTTGGTGCATCCCACTATATGAGACACATGTACCATGCAGAGTGGCGCATGTTCCCGTATTTTCTCCTGTGGTCTTATTGGTGAGAACTTCATGAAAAAAACTTCTCGACGTGAATTCATGCAACTTTCTGGCGCTGCTGTCGCCGGATCCGCACTTTTGGCGCGTACGCCCGCTGTTTGGGCCAGCAATAGTTCAGCCGCCGTTGCTGTAGAACCTCCGCTGTCCGTGTTTGAGTATGGTCAGGTCCAACTATTACCTGGCCTTTTTCGCGAGCAGTTTGATCGCAACCACGATGTTTACTTGCATCTCGACGAAGACGCCATGCTGAAGCCGTTCCGCCAGCGCGAAGGCATGCCCGCTCCAGGGCCCGATATGGGGGGCTGGTACGACAACGCCGACGACTTTAGCCCACCGGAGAATTTTCATGCCTTCATTCCGGGTCACAGCTTTGGGCAGTATCTCTCCGGTCTAGCGCGCGCATACGCGGTTACGGGTTCGCAAGCCACGCAAGAAAAGGTGCATCGCCTAGTCCGCGCTTTCGGTGAAACCGTCGAACCTTCTGGAAAGTTTTACCGGGGGTATCATCTTCCCGCGTATACCTACGACAAAACCAGTTGTGGCCTCATCGATGCGCACGAATTCGCCAAGTGCCCTGACGCGCTGGATGTCCACTGGCGTGCCACACAGGCGGCATTGCCGTACTTGCCCGAGAAGGCTCTTAGCCGCGCTGAACAGCGGGCTCGTCCTCATGCCATGGTGGCGGATACGTGGGATGAGACCTACACGCTTCCCGAAAATTTCTTCCTCGCATATCGTCGTAGCGGCCGGAAGGAATACCGCGATTTGGCGGTTCGCTTCATTGAGCAGGATTACTTCGGCCCACTTGCTGATGGACAAAATGTTCTTCCTGGCGAGCACGCCTACAGCCACGTCAACGCACTGAGTTCGGCGATGCAGTCGTACCTGGTGCTCGGCGATGAGAAATATCTGCGCGCAGCGAAGAATGGTCTGCAGTTTGTTCATGAGCAGAGCTTCGCTACAGGGGGTTGGGGACCGGATGAAGCCTTCGTTCCGCCCGGGAAAGGTCTGCTCGATGCGAGCCTGGGCACAACGCACGCCAGCTTCGAGACGCCTTGCGGAGCGTATGGTCACTTCAAGATCACTCGATATTTGCTGCGTACGACGCGAGACTCCCGATACGGCGACAGCATGGAACGCGTGCTCTACAACACCATCGCCGGCGCACATCCTGTAATGCCTGACGGTACCAGCTTCTATTACTCCGACTACAACAACTCGGCCAAAAAGGTGCATTACAAGGACAAATGGCCTTGCTGTTCGGGAACGTATCCCCAACTCGCTGCTGATTACGGCATCAGCTCGTATTACAAGAGCAACGACGGAATTTACGTCAACCTGTTCTTGCCATCACGGGTCGCGTGGTCGCAAAACGGTACTCAGGTCACACTTACACAGAATACGGAGTATCCACACGCGCAGACAACGCAGTTGGCATTGTCCATGCCGAAGCCAGAAATATTCACCATGTACGTGCGAATTCCCGCGTGGGCTGGTGCAAAAACTCGCGTTTCGGTAAATGGAGGCCGTACCGATCCGGCCATCGAACCCGGCAAGTTCGCCGCCGTGCAGCGCAGTTGGAAGGACGGCGATCGTGTTGAGATCGAATTCGAGATGCCGCTGCGGCTGGAAGCGATCGACAATGAAGATCAAAATAACGTCGCACTCGTTCAGGGCCCGCTAGCACTTTTTGCAGTGAGCGAAGTCCCCGCGCGCATATCAAAGTCCCAACTGATGGCGGCAACGCGAGTCTCTCAGTCGTCAGATGATTGGACGGCACGGGCTGGTTCGGGTGTTCTCACTTTTCGGCCTTTCGCGAAGATCATGGATGAGGAATATCGCTTGTACCTCAGGACGGAAGCCTAGTTGGCACGCTGTCGGGGTGGATCGCGGATAATGTTGATGCAATGGTTGTGTTCCGAAGAGTAGCCGCGATTACACTCGGTTGTTGTCTGTATATCCAGGCTCAGGCACCGAGTCGGGTCGCTCAAATCACTTCCGCGTTACGCGCTGGAAACGCGACGCAGGCAGTGCAGCTTGCGGACGAGGGACTCGCGGCTACTCCTAACGACTCTCAACTCTGGACGTTGAAGGGTATCGCCCTATCGGCGCAGAAGAAACCCAAAGAAGCGCTCGGCGCCTACCATCGTGCCCTGAAGCTCACGCCGAACTATCTACCGGCTCTAGAAGGTGCTGCTCAGATTCAATACGAAGCCGACAACAAAGAAGCCGCGATTCTTCTCCACCGCATTGCCCAGTTACGTCCCGCTGACCAGACCAGTCACGCCATGCTCGGGACGCTTGCTTACAAGCAAGGGAATTGCACCGAAGCTGTCACCGAATTCGAGAAGAGTCAGCAGATCATCAGCGTGCAGCCTGGTGCGATGCAGGAATACGGGGCTTGCCTCCTTCGTGTAAAGCAGGCTGACAAGGCTGTCGCCATCTTTCAGCAGGTTCTGACTTCTCATCCCGACGATCCGCGTGCGCGCAACGGGTTGGCGACCGTGCAATTTGCCGCCAATCATCCGCGCGATGCGCTCGCGACATTGCAAGCACTTCTCGAAGCTGATCCGGACGTGGGCACGCTGCAACTCGCCGCCTCCGCGCACGAAGCTCTCGGCGAAACTCCAGAAGCGGTGAAACTCCTTCGTGACGCCATCGTCAAAGATCCGCGCCGCACGTCGCTCTATGTGGACTTCGCCAACATCGCATTCGCTCACCAGTCGTTTCAAGCCGGAATCGAAATGATGAACTCAGGGCTCAAGCTGCAGCCCGATGCCGCTCCGCTCCACCTGGCCCGCGGCGTGCTATATGTCCAGATCGGCGACTTCGAGAAGGCGCAGGCTGATTTTGACAAAGCAGAACAACTGGATCCCCAGCATTCTGCAGCGGGAATCGCGCAAGGGCTCATCGCGGAAGAAAAACATCAGGATGATCCCGACAAGGCCCTTGCTGTCGTGCGATCGAAGCTTGCCAAAGCTCCGAACGACGCGTTCTTGCTCTATCTGGAATCCGCCATCATTCAGCAGAAAGCTCCGGTGGCCGGTACTCCAGAATTTGCCCATGGAATGGAGGCCGCGAAGAAAGCGGTGAGGCTGCAGCCAGGCCTTGGCAACGCGCATAACGTGCTCGCGAACTATTACCTGCAGGCGGGTCAGACCGACGCTGCCGTCGCGGAGTGCCGCGCGGCACTGAAGCAAAATCCGAAAGATCAGACTGCGCTCTATCGTATGATCGTGGCGCTGCGGAAAACCGATCACAAAGAGGAGATCCCCGATCTCCTCAAGCGATTAGCCGCCGCCCGCCAGGATGCAACTAGACAGGAAGCAGAGAACAATCGCTACAAACTGGTCGTGACTCCGCCTTCCTCGCCACAATGAACCCTCGTCCGTGGTTTATCCTAGACTGCCGTCCAATAAAGGCATTCAAGCATAAGGGACCCATCGCTTCGTAATGACCATCACTCGCCGTTCATTCGTACTGTTCTCACTTTGCGCTGCCGCCGCGAAATCTGCATTGTCACAGGGGATTGCATCTCGCGACGTGAAAGCACAGGCGGCGCCGCCGCCTTCGGGCAAGCCATTCAACGCGCATTTGGAAGACATCGCGGAAGCCGCCGGACTCAAAGCGCCCGTCATTTACGGCGGGGTAGAAAGCAAGAAATACATTCTGGAAGCCAATGGTTGCGGTTGTGCGTTCATCGATTACGACAACGACGGCTGGATGGACGTGTTGCTGCTTTCCGGTACCCGCCTCGAAGGCGCGCCAGCGGAGGCGACGAATCGCCTCTATAAGAACAATCGCGACGGCACATTTACCGATGTTACCGAAAAGTCCGGATTGAAGATGGCAGGGTGGGCGAACGGCGTCTGCGTCGCCGACTACAACAACGACGGCTTCGACGACATCTTCATCACCTACTTCGGGCAGAATCGACTTTTTCGCAATAATGGGAACGGCACCTTCACGGATGTAACCAAGCAAGCCGGTCTTTGGGAAGACGGACCGCCGCGCTGGGGAGCTGGGTGCGCGTTTGTCGATTATGACCGCGATGGCCACCTTGATCTCTTCGTCTCGAACTACATCCGCTTTGATCTGCAGCATGCGCCCGTGCCGGGTGAGAACTCCACCTGCAACTGGAAAGGTGTTCCTGTAAATTGCGGCCCGCGCGGCTTGCCCACCGGAAGGCACTCGCTTTATCACAACGATGGCGATGGCACCTTCACGAATGTCACGAAGAAGGCAGGAATTGATGTCGCGATCGAGAGCTACGGCATGACCGTCGTGACCGCCGATTTCGACGAAGACGGCTGGCCCGACATTTTTGTCGCGTGCGATTCCACGCCCAGCCTGCTGTTCATGAACAATCACGACGGCACATTCCGCGAGGAAGGCGTCATGCGCGGCGTCGCGCTTAGCGAAGACGGGATGGAGCAGGCCGGAATGGGAGTTGGTATCGGAGATTACAACCTCGATGGCCATCTCGATCTTTTCAAGACCCACTTCATCGGCGACACCGACGGTTTTTATCGCAGTGATGGCAAAGGTAATTTCGACGACGTCACTCGTTTGGTGAAGGTCGGCGTAGAGACCCGTTATACCAGTTGGGGGACCGGCCTCGTCGATTTCGATAATGACGGCTATCCTGACGTGCTCATCGCAACCGGCAGCGTCTACCCCGAAGTAGAAGCCAAGCTTCCGCAGTATCCGTACAAGACGCCGCGCGTTCTGTTCCGAAATTTAGGAGATGGGACATTCGAAGAACTCCCCACGCAAGGCGGCCCGGGAATTTCCACCCCTCACAGCAGCCGCGGCTGCGCTTTCGGGGATTTCGATAACGACGGCGACATGGACGTGCTCATCATGAACATGAACGAACGTCCGTCATTGCTGCGCAACGATGTCGATCCGAAGCAGCACTGGGTCAAGGTCAAGCTGGAAGGCGTCAAGTCGAACCGCAGCGCGATCGGCGCGCGAGTGATCGTTCACTACGGCGGCAAAAAGCAGGTGCAGGCCGTCGTAAGCCAGTCCAGCTATTATTCGTGCAGTGATCCACGGCTGCACTTTGGTCTTGGCGCAGTTACATCAGCGGACGTTGAAATTTTTTGGCCGAACGGCCTGCACGAAATGTTCAAAGCTGTGGCGGTCGATCAACTCGTGACCTTTCGTGAGGGAGTTGGCCGCGTGGATAACAAAGGTTGGAAGAAAAGCTGAAAAGGGGGATCTGTCTTCATGAAAGACACCAGATTCTGCAACCCGCATCTCTTTCGTAAATGCCTAGTCATATTTCTGTTCTGCCTGGGCGCCGCTGCTTTCACTTTCGCAGCCGAAGCTCCGCGTTTTGTCCAGAAGGACGGCCGCTGGGCTCTTCTGGTCGACGGCCAACCCTACCTGATGCTCGGAGGCCAATTGCACAATTCCAGCGCGTGGCCTTCGGAGCTGCCAAGGGTCTTCAAGGCGATTGCAGAACTGCACGCCAACACCATGGAAGCACCCGTGTATTGGGAGCAGATGGAGCCTCAGGAAGGAAAGTTCAACTGGGACAACGTCGATGCTCTGATAAACGGCGCGCGCGAGCACAACTTACATGTCGTTCTCCTATGGTTCGGCACCTGGAAGAACGGCAACATGCATTACGTGCCGCAGTGGGTGAAGACCGACACTAAGCGTTTTCCGCGGGTGATCCGCGCCGACGGCAATCCCATTGACGGTCTCTCCGCCAGTTCTCGTTCCAATCTCGATGCCGACAAAGCCGCGTTCACCGCGCTGATGCGCCACCTCAAAACGATTGACGGCGACCAGCATACGGTGCTGATGGTGCAAGCGGAAAACGAATCCGGGATTATCGGGAGCGCGCGCGACTTCTCGCCTGAGTCGAACAAGGAGTTTGCCGGATCCGTTCCTCCGGACATGTTGGCGGCCGCGCACAAGCAGCCGGGTACGTGGAGCGAAGTTTTTCGCGACAATGCTGACGAATTGTTTCAGCTCTACCACCAGGCAAAGTATGTAAACGAAATCGTCGCCGCCGGCAAAAAAGAATTTGGTATTCCCGTCTACATCAATGTGTGGCTGAGCTATCCGCCTGGTGAGCTGCCCGAGCGGCGGATTTCCATCCCTGGCATCCAGTATCCTAGCGGCGGCGCCGTGCAGGAGTGGGTAGGTCTGTGGCGCGCGTTAGCGCCCGCCATCGATGCCATTGCACCGGACATTTACGGCAACGATCCCGATTTCGTGTACTCGGTTTTGCAGGCATATCACAGGCCCGACAACCCTTTGCTGGTTCCGGAAATCGCGAAGCTGGATACGTTCGCCAAATATTTTTTTGCTGCGCTGGGTGACGGTGCAGTTGGCGTCGCGCCATTTGGGATCGATCCTCGCGGATGGAACATTCTCGGTGATGTGCCCGCGAAAGCACACGCCCGCAACTTCGCCCTGATCGGACCAATGGATCGCGAGATCGCCAAACTCAACTTTGAAGGCAAGCTCAAGACTTCAGTTGAGCAACCAGGACAAAGCCAACAGGAACTCGACTTCGGCGATTGGCAAGCCACGGTTGCCTACGGCTTCCCGCAGAATGATGGCCGCCGTCCGCCGGGCAATAACGACGCGCACGGCGCTGCCCTCCTCGCGCAACTCGGCCCGGATGAGTTCCTGGTAACAGCCGTAGATGCCAGTGTGAGTTTCCATCTTCCAGGTCACCTGCCCGGAATGCGCATGCAGATCCTTTCCGCGGAAGAGGGCACCTATCAGGACGGTGTTTGGAAACCCGCGCGTCTTTGGAATGGCGATGAAACCGATCGCGGTCTTCAATTCCATGAAGATGATCCCGCAGTGGTCCGGATTAAGTTGGGTAAGTTCTAAAATTGCGGCGGTCATCCTAGGCGGTGAGCGTCTCGCGCTGACCGCTTTTTGTTTGCAGTGAATCCGCCCACCTGACGGTATAATCCTGTGTCTCTCGCTCCCCGGAAAGGTTTTGCCCGTTGCGGTTCGCGCCCGACAAACCCTGCCTGCACCCTTTAAATTTGGATCTTAAGTTCTCCCGTTTTTATGCGGTGGTACGTGTAAAGCCTTTGGAGGTTTTCTGAATGAACCGTTCGACTCTCATGAGACCGTGCCTTCTATGCTGTCTTTTCATAATTGGTCTGCAATTCTCTTTCGCTCAAGAACCGAAACCTTCCCCTTCCCCGCAGCGCGTTCAGAATGGCATCCAGATAACGGCAGGGGAATTGAGTGTTCGCGTGCAGTTTTACTCGCCGGACACGGTGCGCGTTCTCAAGTGGACAAAGGGCGGCACTCCGGAGAAGAAGAGTCTCTCCGTGCTGCAGACAGAAATTCCGGCAATCAAGGTCCACATCGATGACAGTGACACCGAAACCGTGCTGAGTTCCGATCATATTCGGGTGCAAGTGGATAAGAGCGACGGAACAGTCGCGTATTACACATTGGACAATCGCACTCTCGTGCGGGAGCAGGGAAAGGCGCTGTTCACGCCTTCGGAGATCGAGAAAGGTGCTTTCGCCGTTCAGCAGAACTTTCGCTTGAGCGCGGAAGAGGGCGTTTACGGCTTGGGTATGCATCAGTACGGCGACATGAACTATCGCGGCAAGAAGATCAAACTGGTGCAGGCGAACCGTAATTCAGCGGTGCCGTTTTTTGTTTCCACGATGGGCTACGGAATTTTCTGGGACAACTACTCCAAGACCCTCTTCGCGGATGACGTAGATACAACCTCGCTCTGGTCCGAAGTCGCCGACAACATTGATTACTATTTCTTCTATGGCCGATCGATGGACCAGGTGATTGCGGGATATCGCCATCTCACCGGTGAAGTCCCGCTTTATGGCAAGTGGGCGTATGGCTATTGGCAGAGCAAAGAACACTATGCCACGCGCGACGAGTTGCTCGACGTTGCCAATGAGTTTCGCACCCGCAAGATCCCGATCGACAACCTCGTGCAGGACTGGAACTACTGGGGTGGAAATGAAAACTGGGGCGGCATGTTCTTCGACGAGAAGATCGAACGCGAAGGAAATGCTCGACCGGCTGCACAAACAAAACTTTCATCTGATGGTTTCCATCTGGGCCGGGCTTGGCCCGAATACTCCCATCTACCAAGAGATGGAAGAGCGCGGCTTTCTATTTCCTACGGTCGGATGGGCGGGCTTCCGCTACTACGATCCCTATAATCCCGACGCGAGGGACCTCTACTGGAAGTACGCGAATGACGGCCTGTTCTCAAAAGGGGTGGATGGTTGGTGGATGGATTCTACCGAGCCCGACATGGTCAATGCACTCACCGAGGACGCCGAAGAGTACGAGATGAAGCGCGTCAAACCCAATCACCTCGGCACGTTCGCACGCTATTTGAACTCATATCCGCTGGTGGACGTCGATGGTGTTTATCAGCATCAGCGCCAGGCGACTGACCGGAAGCGAGTCTACATTCTGACTCGGTCCACCTTTGCCGGCCAGCAACGCGACGCCGCAACTACATGGTCGGGCGACATCGGCGCGAGTTGGGACATTTTCCGCAAGCAGATTTCCGCCGGCATCAACCACAGCATGTCAGGAATTCCGTACTGGACGCTGGATATCGGTGGTTTTTTCCTCGGGGCGCAAGGCGGTGTGTTCATCAACGGCGGCGAGGATCCCGCGTATCAAGAACTGTTCACGCGGATGTTCGAATTCGGAGCGTTCTGCCCCATCTTCCGAGCGCACGGGACTGACTACCCCCGCGAACCGTGGCGCTTCCTCGAATATACCGACACGATTGTGAAGTATGACAATCTTCGCTATCGATTGATGCCTTACGTCTACTCGCTGGCATGGAAAGTTACGCACGACGGTTATTCGATCATGCGCGGCTTGCCCATGGACTTCACCGCGGATCACAAAACCTATTCCATCGATGATCAGTTCATGTTCGGCCCCGCGATCATGGTCGCCCCGGTTACGGAATACATGTATCATCGGCCGCCCGAACCGTCCGTACTCATTCCATCTGAACAATTCAAGACCAAGGATGGGCGTCCTGGCCTTGAAGTGAAATACTTTTGTGACGATCATTTTCAAACTGTCTGCCACGAAGGCGTCGAGCCTAACGTCAATCTGGACTGGTATACGGGTTGGCAGAACTTCATCACCGGCCCGAAATTTTCCATTCGCTGGATCGGAAAGCTGATCGCACCGCAAACCGGGCCTTACCGCCTCATCATGAAATCCTGGGGACCGAAGCACATATACCTCGACGGCAAAGAGCTTCAGCAGAACTACAAAAACAACGAGGCCGATACCCTGCCGGTCGATCTGGTTGCGGGCAAGGAATACGACATCACCTTCGAAACCTCGAATTCGTCGCTTGGCGCCTTCCGCGCCATGCTCTATTGGAAGACGCCCGACATCCTCGCGAAAGAAAAAACGCAAGAACCGCGCGATAAAACCAGAAACGTCTACTTGCCGGGGGGCACTTCATGGTTCGACTTCTGGACCGGCGAGGTTCAGGAAGGCGGCAATACCATCCTTGCGGACGCTCCAATAGATAAAATGCCGTTGATGGTGAGGGCAGGCTCAATCATTCCAATGGGGCCATTCCTTCAATATTCAACCGAAAAGTCGGCGGATCCGATCGAGCTTCGCATCTATCCCGGTGCGGACTGCGATTTCACGCTCTACGAGGATGAGAACGACACCTACGACTATGAGAAGGGAGTCTACGCGACCATCGGTTTTCACTGGAGTGATGCGAAGCAAACGCTCACGATTGACAAGCGCGCGGGGTCATTCCCCGGAATGCTGCAAAAGCGCACGTTCAACATCGTTATTGTTGGGAAAAGACACGGCACTGGCGTAGAAGTCGCTGATCGGCCGGATGAAGTTGTTTCTTACGAAGGCAAGAAGCAAGTCGTGCGTTTTCGCCTGTGACGTGCAGGGAAGGAAGATACAAAGGCCCGGCTCCCGCCGGGCCTCAAGTTTTCGCGCTGCGGCCTACTCTGCCGCTTCTTTCTCGATCACGACCTTCAGGTGGGCGGTGACGTCCTTGTGCAGCTTCACGGGAACCGTGAACTCCCCGAGAGTCTTCAGCGGTTCGTGCAACTGGATCTTCCGGCGGTCAATGTTGAAGCCTTTCTTTTCGAGCGCATCTGCCAGATCACCGGAGGTCACAGATCCAAACAACTGGTCCTGTTCGCCGGCACGGCGCGCAAAGGACACAGAAACGCCGTCGAACTGTTTGGATAGTTCTTCTGCCTGGGCCTTTTCTTTCGCCGAGCGACGCACCGCGGCAGCACGCATTTGCTCGATCACCTTCTTGTTGCCGACATTCGCCTCGATAGCGAGCTTACGTGGCAGCAGAAAATTGCGGCCGTACCCTTCGGCCACTTTCACCACATCTCCGCGAGAGCCGAGCTTCGCGACATCTTCTTTCAGAATCACTTCCATTGGTCTCTCCAATCGAATTCATCGCCGCGGATTCACACGGATGAACGCGGATCATGAAAATTATGAAATCCGCGTCAGACCGCATTGATCCGCGGAAGAGAAGTTCTAACTTGCTCTTCCAGCAAACGGCAGCAGGGCGATATTCCTCGCCTGCTTGATAGCCGTGCTCAGGCGGCGCTGATGCGGCGTGCACACACCGGTCAACCGGCGCGGCACGATCTTGCCGCTCTCGGCCACAAACTGCGCGAGCAGGCGAACGTCTTTGTAGTTGATGGCCTCAATTTTCTCGGTGCAGAACTTGCACACCTTCTTGCGGCGGAAAAACTTCCGTCCGCCCGGACCACCGGGACCGCCTTCGCGTCCTCCCGGGCCGGAGCGCGGTGGACGGCGATCGCCCGAACGCTCGCCGGATCGCTCCCCGGATGGTGCTCCTTCAGTTGCTGCTGGTGCTGGTCTATTTTCGTCAGCCATGTTGCTCCTTCAAAAGTCAGTCGTTGGCTGTTGGCTGTTGGCTCTTGGCTCGAGGGCCGTGCTCAGCACGAAGCCCATACAGCCAACAACCAATAGCCAACAGCGGTTTTTCTACGCCGTCGCTGCCGGGGCTTCGCCTGCGGGCTCCGGTGTTGCTGCCGGGGCCGCGGTCGAAGTCTTGCGGCGCGCGTCGCGAAGTGCCTTGATCTTGTCCAGGCGCTTCTGCTCTTCGTCGGTGCGCACGCTGAGGAACTTGATCACTGGTTCCGTCACGCGCAACCGGCGCTCGAGTTCATGCACAAGCCCGCCGCTGCCCTCAAAACTGAGCAGGATGTACAGGCCGTCATGGAACTTGCGCACGGTGTAGGCCAGGCGGCGCTTGCCCATCTTCTCGACATTCTTCACCTGTCCGCCCGAAGAGGTGACTGCGTGCTCCAGCGTGGAGATCAGTTTGTCCTGGTCCTCTTCCGTCATATCCGGCCGGACAATAAACATCAGTTCATAAGCACGATTCATTGCATTCTCCAAACTTGTCCTAAGGCGACGTCAACTCGCCGAAGGAACTATGTACTTCCTTCATCCGGCTTGCGATTAAACCGCTGCATCGCCGCCGCCGGCCCTTCTTTCACGATCATGGCCGCCGCCGCGGCAGCATCTTCCAGAACGGGTCCCAATGCCTTGCACCGCGCTTTACTCATCGGCGCTAGCAGGTATTCTTTCCCGTCTCTTACCGCGTGCTCGGGCGCAACCCCGATCCGTATCCGAATAAAATCTTTGGTGCCGATCGAATCGATGATCGATTCGATCCCATTGTGTCCTGCTGAACTGCGATTCCGCTGGATCCGCAAAGTCCCAAACGCAAAATCCAGCTCGTCCTGGATCACGATCAAATCCGCTTCCGGCTTGATCTCCAGCTCTTCGAGCAGCCCTCGTACCGAAACGCCACTCAAGTTCATGAACGTTTCAGGCTTTGCCAGCACCACCGGTTCTTCGCCGATCGTTGCTCTTGCAGTCAATGCCCGGCAGTTCCGGTTTCGAACTTCCACCTTCAGATCGTCAGCCAGTTGGTCGATTGTCAAGAAACCCAGGTTATGCGGCGTGCACTCGTACTGCGGTCCCGGATTGCCAAGTCCAACAATCAGCTTCACGCCGCTCGCTCAAAATTCATCTCCGCGGATTTACATGGATGACGCGGATCAAACAAAAACAGAAATCCGCGAAAATCCGCGTTGATCCGTGGAAAAGAAGTGAATTACTTCTTTTCCTTCTTCTCGGCAGGAGCTTCGCCTTCTTCCTCGGTCTCCTGCTTACCTTTCTTGATAACTTCCGGTTCTGCCGGTGTTGCCGCAGCATCCGCAGCCGCTGCTTCCGGAGTCGCCACTTCTTCTTCCTTGATGCTGATAATGTGCGCGACTGGCTGGTCCGCATCGGTGACGAACTTCACCTTGTCGCTCTTCGGCAGATCCGACACGCGAAGGACCACGCCAAAAACCAGTGCAGCAACGTTCAATTCGATCACGTTGGGAATGTCGGCGGGCAAGCACTCGACTTCCACCTCGCGGATGATCTGTTCAAGCAATCCACCCTGCGTCTTCACACCCTCTGGATCGCCAACCAGTTCGATGGGCACGTTCACCCGCAACTTCCGGTCCATGGCGATGCGTTTCAGGTCGATGTGAAGCAGCGAGCCCTTGATTGGCTCATACTGCCAATCCACGATCATGGCCTTGGTTTTCTCGCCGTCGAGCGCCAGGTCGAACACCGAGTTGTGCCCGGTTTCGGAATGCAGGATGCGCGAAACTTGTCGCGGATCAACTGCCACCGGAACCGCCGACTTGCCCGCGCCATAAATGACCGCGGGAATTCTGCCCTCGCGACGCACACGGCGTGCATCGTTCTTGGTGCCCGGAGTGCGCGGCTGTGCTTCAAGAGTGCTGGTATCTGCTGCTTTTGTCGCCATATTCGAATTCCTTCAAGTCCTACAAAAAGAGTTTGCTGATCGAAGTTTCTTCGTGAATCGACTGGATTGCGCGTCCGATCAGCCCCGCAATCGTCAGTACATGAATTTTTCCGCCGCACGCCGTGGTGGCATTCTGCGCCGCTTCGCTTAGCGGGATCGTGTTCGTGACCACGACTTCCTTAATGCACGAACGCATGATGTTGTCGACCGCTGGCCCTGAAAACACCGGGTGCGAGCAGCAGGCGTAAACCGTATCCGCGCCGTTGTCCCGCAGCGCTTCGGCGGTTTTCACCAAAGTGCCTGCGGTGTCAATCAAATCGTCAATCACCAAGCAGGTGCGGCCTTTGACGTCGCCGATCACGTGCATCACTTCCGCGACGTTGGCTTCCACGCGTCGCTTGTCAACGATCGCCAGCGCTGCATCGACCTTCTTCGCGAAGAACCGCGCGCGCTCCACGCCGCCTGCATCCGGCGAAACTACCGTCAAATTCGGTAACTGTAACTTCTTGAAGTGGTCCACCAGCACCGGCGACGCAAACAGATGGTCCACCGGAATGTTGAAATATCCCTGCAACTGCGGCGCGTGCAGATCAACGATCAATGCACGATCCGCGCCCGCCGTAGTTAACAAATCCGCTACCAGCTTCGACGAAATCGGAACTCGCGGCTTGTCCTTGCGGTCCTGCCGCGCATAGCCGTAGTACGGAATCACCGCCGTGATGCGCCGCGCCGACGCGCGCTTAGCCGCATCAATCATCAGCAGCAACTCCATAAGGTGCTGGTCCACCGGACGGCACGTGGGCTGCATGATGAAAACATCCGCGCCGCGCACGTTCTCCTGGATCTGAACGTAAGCCTCACCGTCGGCAAAGCGCGTGACCAGCGCCTGCCCGCGATTCATGCCCAGAAACTGGCAAACTTCTTCGGCCAATGGCATGTTCGCCGTGCCGCAGAAAATCTTGAACTTGTCGTCAACACGCGAACGTTGTGGTTTGGCGTGCTTTTCGTCAGGGCTCATTTTCTTTTCTACAGCCGTCGCAAGGGTCGCCATAGTTTGAACCGCCGGTTCTCGGTTTCAAAATCGTGGTACGCGAACTTGGTCGTTGGTCGTTCGTCCTTGGTCGTTGGCCAAACCAGTGACGATTGCACCCTGCGCTGTTGTCAACAGCCAACAGCGGGTTCTTGGCTGGGCCGCTAGGATTCGAACCTAGACAAAGTGCTCCAAAGGCACTTGACCTACCATTAGTCGACGGCCCAGTAGGAACAGTTTCAAGTTTCGAGTTTCCAGTTTCGAGTTTCAAGTGTCGTTCCGCTCGAAACTAGAAACTTGAAACCTCTTCCAGTACTGCCGCCTCGTCAACGTGCTCGTGACCACCGATCGTGCACCCTGCCGAGCCAGTTTCCTCACCGCTGCGGCTGCCTTATCGCGCGACAAGAATAAGCCATAAACTGCCGAACCCGATCCGGACAGCGACGCGTACTGCGCCCCGGACCTTTCGAGCACACTCTTCACCTCGCGCAGTTCGGGATACTGTGGGAAGACGACCTTTTCGAAGTCGTTTTCGATCCCGGTACGGACAAGGTCGAGTAGTAGGCTCTCGGCCCGGCCTCCACCCTTGGCAGAGACACCGGATCTGCGGCCACCTTCCGCCGCAGCCAGCCACGCGGAAATCTCACGGCTGGACTTCAACATTCTATCGGAGGCAGCGGGATGGGTCAATTCAGCGGCTGTCTTCAGTGTTTCTTGGCTATTTTCCACCTTGAATACTGTCATTCCGAGCGAAGCGGAATCATTCGCTCGCGAATGATTTCCGAGTCGAGGAACCTGCTTTTTCTGGCCACCAGCAGATTCCTCACCGGCTAAAGCCGGTTCGGAATGACATGGGTTAATGGAAGCCGCTTCGGCACGGCTGGAAGCCGTGCCCTCCCGAACACGTCCTTCGCGGGCAAGGCCCCCCGCGCCACTTAGTTCATCCCAATCCCTGAACGCGTTCGGGGTCGATACAGCAATCTCCGGGAGCGCAATCACACAGACGGTCGCAGGCAAGTCGGGCAATGGATAAACTTCCTCGCCTCGCCCAACGCCCAGGATCGCTCCTCCGATCAAGAACAGCGGCAGGTCTGATCCAACCTCCGCTGCGATTCGCAACCGTTCCGCCGGGGTAAGCCTCTTTTTAGCCGCACGCTCCAGCGCCAGCATTGCTGCCACCGCATTCCCCGAAGCTCCACCCAATCCACCCTGCACCGGCAATTGCTTCTCGATCTCAATCACCACGCGACCACGGATCTTCAAAGCCTCGATTACACGTTCCGCGATCTTGTAACAGGTGTTCGAGCTGTCGCACGGAACTCGCGGATCATCGCAGCGAATCTCGATCCCCGTACCTCGCCCCACGGAGACACGCACGATATCGTGCAGCCCAATCGTCTGGTATACCGTGCGCAGTTCATGAAATCCATCCGGGCGCAGGGCACCGATGCGCAGACCCAGATTGATCTTGGCGAAAGATGGGATGCTTACGCTCATGGACGAATGATTGTAAGGCAGAGAAGGCTTGAGTGTGCAATTTCGACAAGGGGACGCTCGCGTGAGCGCTATCGCGGTCTAACTCACCGCATCACGACCACGTGATCGTGCTTCAGCGCCCAGACCAGCGCGATAATCCACCCGATAAACGTCCATCCCAAGAAGAAATTCAGCACGAAAATCGCGGCCACATCGTGCTTGCTGCGCGCCGCCGCAATGATCGTCGGCAGGAAATACATCAGCATCCCAAAGCCGAAGAACGGCGGAAAGAAGAAAAAATGTGCAAAGACCGGCATGGAGCTACCTCCTGCTGCTCACACTCTACTTCCATGAATTCATACGCGGTGATGCCCCATGAAGTTCCGCGTGGAAACCAGTCGCCAGTGGTTACTTGCTAGTGCTTGTGCAATCGACAGCGGTAAACTCCAAACTTCTTACTAGCCACTAGCCACTAATCGCTAGCCACTGTCCGGCTGTTAGAATCTTACGTTTGCCTGCGCTCATCCACTCTGTAGAAGGAGCACGACTTTGCCAGAAACCACGTACGACGTAGCCATTATCGGCAGCGGCCCCGCCGGGTACACCGCCGCCATTCGAGCTGGGCAATATGGCCTGAAAACAGCGCTGATCGAAAAGGATCCATACCTGGGCGGGACCTGCCTGCATGTGGGTTGCATTCCGACGAAGGCCCTGCTTTTCAACGCCGAACTCTGGGACCACCTGAAAGACGCCTCTGAATTTGGAATCGAAGGTGTTACCGCGCGCAAGCTGAATTGGGAAGCCGTGCTCGATCGCAAGGGAAAGATCGTCAGCAAACACGCCAAGGGCCTCGAGTTCCTGATGCGCAAGAACAAAGTCGAGATGCTGAAAGGGTATGGCAAACTGACCGGCCCAGCGCAGAATGGCGTCCACACGATCGAATTGAAAGACGGTTCGAAAACTACTCAGGTCAAGACGAAGAACGTTATCCTCGCCACCGGCTCCGAAGCTCGCATGATTCCCGGTCTCCAGCCGGATGACCGAGTGCTCACCAATATCGAAATCCTGAAGTTGGGCAAAATTCCGAAGTCACTCGTCGTTGTTGGGGCCGGCGCTGTCGGCGTCGAGTTCGCTTCAATCTTCCGATCCTTCGATTGCGAAGTCACCATTCTCGAAATGCTGCCGCGCATGGTCCCGCTCGAAGACGAAGAAGTCTCGAAGGAACTCGCGCGTGTGTACCGCAAGCGTGGGATCACCACTCACACAGGAGCGAAGGTCGAGAAGGTTGAGAAGAACAAGACCGGTATTGCCGTCACGTTCAGCGTGGACGGCAAGCAACAGAAAATTGAGGCCGAGAAGATCCTGATCGCCATCGGGCGCAAACCGCTCACCGAGAATGTTGGCCTGGCGAAGACGAAAATCCAGACCGAGCGCGGTTTTGTGAAAACGAATGAGTGGATGCAGACCGCTGAGCCCGGCATTTACGCCATCGGCGACATCGTGCTTGGAACCCCGCAACTGGCGCACGTGGGCGCGATGGAAGGCATCGTTGCTATCTCGAACATTGCCGGTAAGCAGGACAAGCCGATCAACTTGCTACGAATTCCGAACGTCACCTACTGCCATCCTGAGATTGGCAGCGTAGGGCTTACCGAAGCCAAGGCTCGCGAGCAAGGGTATGACGTGAAAGTTGGGAAATTCCCGTTCACCGCCAATTCGCGCGCGTCTATCGTCGGCGAGCACGAAGGCTTCATCAAAATCGTTTCTGAAAAAGAGTACGGAGAAGTTCTCGGCGTGCATATCATCGGGCCGCAGGCAACCGAGTTGATTGCCGAGGCGGTCACTGCGATGGAACTCGAAGCGACCGTCGAAGACTTGATGTGGACCATTCACGCACATCCAACGCTGGCCGAAGCCATGCTGGACGCGTCAAACAGCGTGTATGGACTAGCGATCAACGCCTAAGCGAAGTATTTCTGTGCGACCGTCCGCCCTTGTCCAGCTCGATTAAAAAATGTCATTCCGAGGAGCTGGCAGCGACGAGAAACCTGCTGTTCGCCGGCGCGACCTGAGCAGCACGGGCCAAGCAGGTTCCTCGTCGTTTCGCTTCGCTCCACTCCTCGGAATGACATCGAAACCATCCACTTTCTCTGAACCAACCCCCTCTCCTCTGCGTATCATTCTTAGGCGCCCTCCCCGGCTCACTTTCCGCGACCGCGGGCGTCCAAATCTTAAACCATGGTTTTGCGCGATCTCATCAGTGACGTTTTCCGTACGCTTTGGTCTCATAAACTCCGTACCTTCCTGACCATGTTCGGAATCGCCTGGGGAATTGTGTCGATCGTACTCATGGTGGCCGCGGGGGAAGGCCTGCGCAAGGGGCAGGAAGAGCAGTCTCGCAATCTCGGCAAAGACATCATGATCGTCTTCCATGGCCGCACCAGCCTTCAGGCCGGAGGGACTCGCGCCGGCAGAGTCGTGCACTGGGAAGACGCCGATGTGCAGGCCGTTCAAACTGAGGGCACCGACTGCCAGTACGCCATTCCGGAGCTCGAGCAGAACGATGTCCGCACGCACAGCAACTACAACAATGCTGCTTTTCTGGTTACCGGTTCCTATCCTGAGTTCGGCGACATTCGCAGTCTTACGGTGGGCTCGGGCCGCTTTTACAACTGGGATGATGAGCGCGAAGGACGTCGCGTAGCTTTCGTTGGTAGCGACGCCGCCAAGCAGCTCTTTCCCGAGGGGCGCAACCCGATTGGCGAGAATATCTATTTGAATGACATCCCGTATCTTGTCGTCGGTGTGATGGCCAAGAAGAAGCAGGACTCCAGCTACGACGGCTGGGACGTCAACAAGATTTTCGTTCCGTTCTCTGCGATGCGCCGTGACTTTCCCGACAAACCGCCGGGCACATCGCGCACGTTCGACCAAATGCTGGTGACTCCTAAATCGGTGTGGCAACACGAAGGTTGCAAACACCAGGTGCGAGTCGCGCTCGCGCGCATGCACGGTTACGACCCCACTGACAAAGAAGCCTGTCCCATCTGGGACACCGTGCAGGAAGCCAAGGCCTTCACCACGATGACCGATGGCATGAAGTATTTCCTCGGCGCAGTGGGGCTTGTGACCCTTTTCCTCGGCGGCATCGGCGTGATGAACGTGATGATGGTGGCGGTTCGTGAGCGTACGCGCGAAATCGGCGTGCGCAAGGCCCTTGGTGCTCCCGCGCATTCTATTCTCCGCCAGTTCTTCATCGAAGCCATGATCATCGCTCTGATCAGCGGCGGAATCGGCCTCGGCGTTGCATACGGAATCTGTGCGCTCGTGAATTTGCTTCCCATGCCGGATTTCTTTGCAGGTTTAGTCGCGACCTGGAAAACAGGCGTGCTTTCCTGCTTGATGCTCGGAACGATCGCAGTTTTTTCAGCATTGGTGCCGGCCCGCCGCGCCGCCTCGGTGGATCCAATTGAAGCTTTGCGGTTTGAGGCGGGAGGATAAATAAAGTGGTTAGTGGCTGGTGACTAGTGGCTAGTAAAGACTCCTGAACGATTGCTACCGACGATTGCACAACAACTAGCAACTAACCACTATCCACTGGCAACTGTTTTTATGCTTTCTCAGATCATTCTCGAAGCCTGGATCGCACTGAAGCGCAACATCACGCGCAGCCTGCTCACCATGCTCGGCATTGTCTGGGGCATTGCGACTGTGACGCTTCTGATCGCGTACGGCAACAGTTTCCGTAGCGTCCTGGTGAACGGATTCAACGCATTCGGGAAAAGCGTTGTGATCGGCTGGCCCGGCCAGACCAGCGAACAGCCGGGTGGACAACGGGCAGGGAAGAAGGTCGTCCTCGAACAGGCTGACGTCGATCTGATTAAAGCGAATGCTTCGCTGGTGAAATACGTCTGCCGTGAAACGGTCCGCCGCCCGGGGATTGCTTATCAGGATCGCCTGGTCGGGACTGCCGCAGTTCGCGGCGTCTGCCCGGAATATGGCGAGATGCGCAACGAGGTCCCTTCCGAAGGCCGCTGGATCAACAGCAGTGACGAACTCGAACGTCGCCGCGTGTGCTTTCTGGGAGGACGCATCAAGGAACAACTTTTCAGCGGAAGACCCGCAGTGGGCGAGACGGTTGAGATCGGCGGCGTGCGCTTCCAGGTGATCGGCGTGATGCAGCGCAAGATCCAGCTCAGCAACTATTTCTCCAGCGACGATGATTCCGTTTGGATTCCTTATTCGACGGCTGGTGATTTGTGGAATACGAAGTACGGCGCGGTTCTGGTGTTTGCTCCCATTGCACCACAATTCGAGAAGCGCGCCATGGCGCAGGTGCTCGCGACATTGGCAAGTCGTCAAGGTTTTTCACCCACCGATCCCAAAGCTCTACAAATGTTTGGCCGCGATGAATTCCGCCCCATCATTGACGGAATTACTATCGGTCTTGAAGTACTGCTCACATTCATCGGCACGCTCACACTCGGCATTGGCGGTGTTGGCGTGATGAACATCATGCTGGTTTCCGTGGAAGAGCGTATCCGTGAAATTGGTTTAAGGCGCGCGCTCGGGGCCAAGCGCTCTCACATCAAGCTGCAATTCCTCGCGGAAACGCTTCTGATTATGCTGCTGGGAGGCTTGCTCGGTGTCGTCGTATCCTATGCGGTTGCCGCAGCCGTCGGCACTCTGCCGATGATGGGGCCGCTCTTTGAAGACGATTCCGGCAAAGGCGACATCCACCTGCGCATTTCGATGATGACCGTTCTAGTTTCAACGCTTGTGCTGCTGCTGGTCGGAGTTGTCAGCGGACTGTTCCCGGCGATGAAGGCCTCAAAGCTCGATCCAGTAGAGGCTTTGCGATACGAATAACCGACTCCATTCACCTTCTGTCCTGAGTCTCTCAGTTACAATGAACTCGTGGCAGACGCCGTACGCATTGGCATCTTTGGAGAGTTCGATCCGGCATCCCCCACCCTTCCCTGGGTCGAGAAATCCTTACAGCATGCCGCCCAGCAATTGAAGATCTCAGTCGAACCCAAGTGGCTGCCGACCGAATCCCTGCTCGATCGCGAACTCGACAAAAAACTTGAAGCGTTTGACGGGCTCTGGGCTGCACCCGGCAGTCCCTACAAGAGTTTCGATGGCATGTTGCGCGGGATTGAGTTTGCCCGACGCCGCGACTGGCCGTTTCTGGGGACCTGCGGCGGTTTTCAATACACCCTCATCGAGATTGCCCGTAACGTCGTCGGCATGGCTGATGCAAATTCCGCCGAGAATTCACCCGGCTCCGGACAGATCGTAATTACGCCAGTGGATTGCGAAGTACCCAACCGTGCGCCGGGGGCGCCCAAGTTGTCGGGCACAGTGCGGGGTCTCCGCATCCGCCCTGGCTCCTATTTGAGTTCGTTTTACGGAAAGGATGTAGTCGAGGAAGGATTCTTCTGCAACTTTGAAGTGAATGCCGATTTCGAGTGGGCCTTTATCGAAGCCGGATTTCCGTTCGTTGCCCGCGGCGAGCGCCACGAACCCCGAGCCGTCGAGTCCCAGGCCCACCGGTTCTTTATCGCGACTCTGTTCCAGCCCCAACTTTCTTCCGAACCCGGCAAGCCCCACCCTATCATTGTTGCGTTCCTGAAAGCTGCCGCCGAGTGGAAAACGCAAAAAGGCGAAGACGCGGTGTTGGCTTAATCCCGCTTTCCTCTGTGTACCATCGTCTCCACTGTGCTAAAGGTTTTTAAGAACCTCACCACAGACCACTAAGTTTCACGAAGGAACGCCGCAGTGGGCGTCCCTTTTAGGAACCCGGTTTGCTCTCGAAAAGCGGCCACAACCGGTTGCCAATCACTCGATAAATCGCGTATCCCGCTCCCGAATCGCCGACCTGCCTGAACAGAAGTTCGCCTCGTCCATCACCGTCCGCGTCGACGGCATCGATGAACTCGTAGCGAGGTTGCATGTCGAGATGGTTGTTGTCGCTCGTGTGCGCAAAAATCTTGTGCAAGTCACCGTAGATGTCCTGCCGCGCGACTACGACGGTACTGAACTGCAAATCGGCGCGCGACGCGACAGTCGCGGTAGCCGAGTAGATCAGCACTGCTTCATTTGTTCCTGAAATGTCCAAGACTTTGAGTTGCTGATCGCGGAACTCCGGCGTGACAGCAGCGTTCTTCGCCTTCTTGCCCTCCGGCTTCTTGCCTTGGTCACCCGACAGCATTTCCGCGCGGCGCTTTACCTCGTCGGCGGCCATCGCGTCCATTTTTGTCATGAAGCTCTGGTCTTCCTCAGGCTTGGTCTGATACGTGTACGGACGTGGGTGTGGCCCTTCCGCATCCGAAATTGCGGGAATCACATTCAGCTTGCCTTGCAGCGGAGAGGTGTCCGGCTCAATCTTGGTTTGCTCTTTCGCTTCGCCAGGCTCTTGTCGACGCAGGACCGGCCGGTCCGAATCGTCTATAGAACCCGCCGGGGCCGCCTGTGGAGGAGGCGTAGGCTTCTTGAGCACAGGCCGGTCGGAATCGTCTGGGGCCGACGTTGTCGAAGCAGTCTCTGCGGGCTTCGTCGTCTCAGATGGCTTGGGATGGGCGCCTTCGGCCGTGCGGCTTAAGCGCGGTGGGCCTCCTGCCTTGAAATCGTCTGCCGGTTTTTCGGCCAGCTTCGCGGAACGGGCTTTGGCCTTTTCTTTTTCGGCTGCGATCTGCTCGTTGCTCTTCCATGATCCCAGTCCCAGCCAGCCATGCTGCGGTACGGGATTGCTCACCGTGAACAGGCCCTGCGAAATGCCTGCCTTCACCCCTTCGTAAACCGTGCCTGGCTGCAGTGCCATGGGCACAGGATCCGCCTTGTACACGCTTGCGTCGTAAAACTGACCGTCGATCATGATCGCCACGGGCACGAGGTGGCCTCGACCCTGTGGGTCGACCTCGATCAATCCGAGTGCGCGTGGTCCTTTGCTGATGGCCCGCCGTTTGGCTACCTGTGCAGATGCCGCGCCTAAAAATAGGCTGCAGATCACCGCCGCAATGAGTGCCCGCCCATAACCCATATTCAAGTTGGATGCGAGGTTTTCGCTTTTGCGGTATAACCAATGACGTTCAGGAGAGGATCCCATGGAGATCAATGATAAAGCCCCGGAGTTTACCTCGGTTGACCAGAATGGCGAGAAGATCGCGCTAAAGGATTACAAGGGCAGGTGGGTTGTGCTCTATTTTTATCCTCGCGCCGATACTCCCGGATGCACGATTGAGGCCTGCAGCTTCCGCGATTCCTTTAAACGTGTGGAGAAGATTGGCGCGGTCGTGCTTGGCGTTTCGCCTGACACTGCTAAAGACCAGAAGAAGTTCGTGGACAAGTACGACCTGCCATTCACGCTCGTCGCCGACGCCGATAAGAGGATCTGCAATTCTTACGGCGTGATGCAAGAGAAGAATATGTATGGCAAGAAAGTGATGGGCGTGGCCAGGACAACGTTCATCATCGGCCCCGATGGCAAGATCAAGCACATCTTTGAAAAGGTGAAGCCGGAAGGTCACGCCGAGCAGGTTTTGGAGTGGCTGAAGGAAGCGCAGAAGGGCGTAGCGTAAGGACGTGCAATCGCGATACAAGCCGCCAGAACAGCGCCGCGACGAGTGGATGCGCGAAATGCATTATCGGCAGCGGAATATAGTTTATCCCGAAACTGCCTTCAACGCCGCACGCTTTTGGCGGAATCTCAGCTCGCGGAAGTATCCATTTAGAGTCGGCCAACAGGTTTGCTTTGCGATTCTGATTCTTATTGTTATTCCTCCAGTGCTCGCTGTTGGACTTGGTACCCTCGCTTATTTTGTGCGGGAGGAGACCTCCATTTCAGACTGGATCGGCCTGCTTCCGGTTTTGCCCTTGTTCGCGTTCTATGCAATTGTTTTTGTCCGAGGATTTAAGGCAGTTTTTGGCGATGCGCCCACCCTGCCTGATTTGCCGATGTCATCCCGCATGAGGATGATAGGCGCGAAGTATTCAGGCGCGGAGCGGCACTAGCGTTTTCTGTGCTGTAGTTTTCGTACAAAGAACCAACATCATGAAAGCCATTCAGATCCAGCAACCGGGCGGCGCAGAGGCGCTGCAAGTCGTCGACATTCCAGTACCGAAGCCCAAGCTGAATGAAGCCGTGGTTAAGATTGCCGCTGCAGGTGTGAACTTCATCGACGTCTACCTGCGTGAGGGGCGCTACAAAGCGCCGCTGCCGTTCGTCAACGGCCAAGAAGCGTCGGGCGTGGTCTCCGAAATCGGCGCAGACGTGAAGATTGTCAAGCCCGGCGATCGCGTCGCCTACGCAGGTCCTCTCGGTGCATATGCCGAGTACGCCGCCGTTCCCGCGGAGCGCCTAGTTCCCATTCCCAACGGAGTCAGTGATCGCGATGCCGCCGCAGCCATGCTGCAGGGAATGACGGCCCATTATCTTGCGTACGACACTTTCCCGTTGAAGTCCGGCCAGACCGCGCTCGTTCACGCCGCCGCCGGCGGTGTTGGACTGCTGCTGGTGCAGATGGCGCACAACCTTGGAGCTCGCGTCATCGGGACTGTATCCACCGAAGAAAAAGCCAAGCTGGCCCGTGAAGCCGGTGCGGACGAGGTCATCCTCTACACAAAAACCGATTTCGAAGCTGAAACCAAGCGCCTGACCGGCGGCAGAGGTGTCGATGTTGTCTATGACTCGGTGGGAAAAACGACTTTCGACAAAGGTTTGAACGTCCTGCGCCCGAGAGGCATGATGGTCCTTTACGGAGGCTCAAGTGGCGCGGTGCCGCCATTCGACCTCATTCAACTCAGCGCCAAGGGCTCTCTGTTCGTAACGCGCCCAAAGTTGGGCGACTACATCATTACCCGCGAAGAGTTGCTGGCCCGCGCCGAAGCTGTGCTTGGAATGATTGCTGCTGGAAAGCTCAAGCTTCGGGTCGAGCACATCTATAACCTCGAAGACGCTCAGCAGGCGCATCGTGATCTGGAGGGCCGCAAGACAACTGGCAAACTGCTGCTGATCCCGTAGTTGAGATTTGGAGTTACGTGGGCATTCGTCCGTGCTGATCCTAGCGCTTTACTCTCACCTGAACTGCCGTCCCGTCGGGTAGACTGCCATCCAAGAGTTCGACTTTGCCATCACACACTATGCCATTGAACTCCCGCGGTGCGGCTGTGGGCACAGGTGAGCGGAAGGGCGCGCGTCCCGATCCCTTGTCCATGGCGTCATTCGCCAGTTGGTCAGCTTCTTTATTGTGGCCGCGCAGTACGTGATCGATGTCGAACCACTGGAGTTGTCGAACCAGTTGGCTTGCCCGACCATGAAGATCGCGCAGCGTCGGTTCTTTCACTTTGTAGATGCCCTTCATCTGCCGTACCAGCAGTTCCGAGTCGCTGATCACCCGCAGTGCCTTCGGCCCGTGCTCGACGGCGTACTCCAACGCCGCAATCAGCGCCTGATACTCCGCAAAGTTGTTGGTCTGGTGCCCGAGGTATTGACTGAGCGCAGCTACCTTCTGCCCTTGCGCATCGTGAATCACTACGCCGTATCCCGATGGGCCTGGGTTGCCGCGAGCGCCGCCATCGGTGTGCGCGACGAGATGAATTGGAGGAGCAGGCTTCATGAGGATTTCAGAATGCAGATTTCAGATTGAACGAGTTGATTTTGAATCTGCAATCTTAAATCCAAAATCTGCAATCGAGATCACGCTGATTTCAGATTGTAGATTTTAGAACGCAGATTTCAGATTGCAGATTGGACTGGCTTGCTCAATGTGCAATCTTAAATCTCAAATCTGAAATTCTTCTACCTTCCCGCCGCCAATCTCGTTGCGAGGCGCGGCGGCAAATTTGCCGCGAAAATTCGCTCTTGCGCAGATCGCAAGTTATAAGGCGTGCGGCAAAACGTCATTGTCCGCTGTTCAGTATCGAATACGGCGAAAGCTGCGCGCCAATCTCCATCACGCGGTTGACCAACGGAGCCCGGATTGATCATGTACGTCGTCCCACTTTCCAATTCCAGACCCCACGTTTCTGCCTTCGCAATGCTGGCGTACTCCGGATACACAGCTTCTGCTAGCCCGGCTCGCATGCGAAACAGCCCCTGAAGATGCGTGTGGCCGAAAAATGTGATCGCACGTTCAGCCGTGGCCAAGGTGCTAATCGCATCGGGCACGTTGACGACGTAGCGGTCTTCATCGTCAGGCGCGCCATGGACGAGCTGAACATCCGGGAACTCTGGAAGCGTGACTGGCCCTTTGGGAAGTTCACGCAACCAGTTCATGTGCTCAGAATCAAGGTGTTCTCGATTCCACAGTGCTGCCAGGCCGGCTACCGGATTAAAGCTTTCGACGCTGTCAATCCCGGAAACTGCCTTGTCGTGATTGCCTCGCACGAAAACTTCGCCGAGGTTTCGCGCCCGCGCAGTCACCTCGTTTGGGCTGGCAGCGTATCCAACGACGTCCCCGAGATTGAATACTCGATCGTGTTCTGGCGCAGCTGCCAAGCAGGCTTCCAGAGCCTCGATGTTGCTATGGATATCGCTGAGCAGCAGTATGCGCATGAAAATGCGGAATGGGGATTATAAAGGGGCTAGGCATCAGGCGTCAGGTTTCAGGCGTGAGGCTTTTGGCGTCAGGCTTTAGGGGGCCGAAAAGGCAAAGGATTGTTGTTCGAGCTTAGATCTGAAGCCTGGAACCTGAAGCCTGGAACCTGAAACCTGACGCCTGAAACCTACACTCTGCCGCCGTTATTCACCACCGGGCATCTCGCCCAATGCGATGGGCCAACCCGCTCCAATGGCGGGAGGTCGCGGCTGCACGTCTCAACCCTCAAATTACAGCGCGGATCAAACGGGCATCCTGGTGGCAAGGCAGTGAGCGGAGGAACGGATCCGTCAATCGTACGCAGCCGCTGTGCGCGATCAGATTTCAAGGTCGGTACCGCTTCCAGCAAGCCGCGAGTATAGGGATGAGCCGGTGCGTGGAATATTTCCTCGCGCGATCCCAGTTCGACCAACGTGCCCGCGTACATGACGCCTACCTGATCGGCCACGTGCGAGACCACAGCTAGATCATGAGAGATGAACAGCATCGCGAGGCCAAACTTCTTTCGCAGTTGCGTCAACAAATCCAGAATTTGCTGCTGGACAGTTACGTCGAGGGCGGTCGTCGGTTCATCAGCGATCAGCAACTCCGGGCGATTGACAATTGCCATGGCGATCATCACGCGCTGCCGCATTCCACCGGAAAGTTGATGGGGATAATCCAGGGCACGTTGAGCCGGGTCATTGATTGCAACTTCAGTTAACGCCTCAACCGCACGATTGCGGGCTTCTTTTTTCGAGACGTCATTGTGTGCGCGCACGGCTTCGGCAATCTGATCTCCGACGCGCATGACCGGATTCAGAGCCGTCATCGGCTCCTGAAAAATCATGGAAATACGTGAGCCGCGAAGGGCTCGCATCTGTTCGGTATTTAGGGCGGCCAGATCTGTAGCCTTGCCGTTCACCTCGAATCGGATGTCCCCGTCGACCGTGGCGCCGGGGGGCAGCAGTCGCATGATGGCCAGTGAGGTAACAGATTTTCCCGATCCCGATTCGCCAACCAAACCCAGCACGCCACCGCGAGGGATGCTGAAACTCACATCGCGAACTGCCTCCACGGCACGAGGAGAACCAGGGAATGAAACTCGAACATTTTGGACTTCGAGAAGCACCGCATCATGTTAGCAGTCGCAGCATTCAAAGCGGCATTGACGCAGGACAGGACACCCGTTAGCTTGAGAAGACGGCCGCGACTGGCCACTCAAAGGGGAGAGGCTGTGAATTCTGCTGTCAGGTGTGTCTCTGCCTTATGCGCGATTGCCGCCAGCCTGAGTTGCGGTTCCGGCTCCAATTCTTTCTTGCCCTCGAACAACGGCTCCGGTTCCGGGTCCAATTTCCCGCCGGCAACGACACCCCTAGTGAAGCTGAGCACTGATACCTTCACCAACGCTACCAGCCAGCACGCGACCGAGGTTGAGCCTGGCAGCTTCTTATTCGGTTCGACGATCATCACCAGTTTTCAGGTGGCACGCATTTCTGGAGGCGGAGGCGCAGACATCGGGTATGCCATTTCGACCGATGCCGGCCTGACCTGGAGCAGCGGCGTTCTCTCCGGCATCACGACATTTCAAGGCGGTGGCACTAATTCCGCAGTCAGCGACACAAATGTCGCCTATGACGCTAAGCACGGTGTCTGGATGATTTCTTCACTCCCCATCTCAAGTAGCAACATTCAGGTGGCGGTGAGCCGCTCGACCGATGGCGGTTTGACGTGGGGGAATCCTGTCGTTTTTGCTAACGGCCCGAATCTCGACAAGGACTGGCTGGCCTGCGATTCCACCCCGACCAGTCCGTTTTACGGAAACTGCTACATGGAGTGGGACGACAACGGCGCTGCCAATCAGGTTTACATGAGTACTTCCTCGGATGGTGGCCTGACCTGGTCTGCGAAGATCGCAGTTTCGAACGCGTTGGGACTTGGAGGCGAGCCGCTGGTGCAACCGTCGGGAAACGTGATTGTGCCATTTCTGACAAACAGCTCTACGATTTCGTCCTATTCATCTTCGGATGGAGGTGCGAGTTGGAACGCGCCCGCTCAGATCGCAACGGTCACCGATCACGCCGTTGCCGGCGGACTTCGTAGCGACGCGCTTCCGACCGCGCAAATCGATGCGACGGGCAATGTGTATGTGATCTGGCAGGATTGCCGCTTTCGCACAGGTTGCAGCTCAAATGACCTGGTGATGAGCACTACTGCCGACGGCACAACTTGGACGCCGCCGGCACGAATTCCCATCGACGCGATCACGAGCACGGTGGACCACTTCATCCCGGGATTGGGCATTGATCCCAATACCAGCGGCGCATCCGCGCACCTGGCTGTGACTTATTATTACTATCCCGTGGCGAATTGCACGGCGACGACGTGTGCCTTGTATGCTGGTTTCATTTCCTCTCTGGATGGCGGGCAGACCTGGAGCAATCCCACGCCTCTCGCTGGCCCAATGTCGCTGAGTTGGTTGCCATCAACCTTCTCCGGACAGATGGTGGCCGATTACATCGGAACATCATTCGTGAACGGAAAGGCCTACGGGTTCTTTGCCGTAGCCAAAGCGAAATCAGGAACGGCCTTCGACCAGGCCATTTACACGACCCAAGCCGGTATGGACCTGCTCGCGGCACAAGGAAGGAACAGTTCCGCTGGAGAAAAGCCGATTTTCAGCGGAGCGAATTGTCGCATCAGGACAGCTGCTCGTTCCCGCACGTGGCGATAGCCGCGAAGCGGCGGAACGCAAATAGCCCCGCACGTAAGTGCGGGAAAGCGGGAGGAAAAGACCAAGTCCGCTTCAGCGGACGGCACGATATTAGCTGATCGCCTTCTTGTCGAACTGCCGAAGCCCAACCACCAGCAGCACCACGTCAAAAAACAACAAGGCCGCGAGTGTTGCCAGCGTGGACAAATGCGGAAACTGCGGTACCAGCGTCCCACGCATTCCCTCGCTGGCATACACGATGGGATTAATAAGAACCGCTTTTTGCAGGATTGGGAACTTGTCGAGTGCGCTCCACGGATAATACGTGCACCCAAAGAAGATCATCGGCGTAAGCAGCATGCTGAACATCAACCCAATATGCTGCTGATTCATGCTGCAGCCCAGTGCCAATCCTCCGCATGCCGAAAATGCCGAGACCAGCAGAACAATGGCAATGAACTCCACCGGCGACTGAACGCTTAGGCCTACCCCGCGTCCCAAAACCAGCCACGCCAGTGGAATGACCACCAATCCCGCCACAGCCGCCTGAATCATCCCCGCGAGCACTTTCTCAATGGCGATCCAGCGAATGTCGATGGGCGCGAGCAGGCGATCTTCAATTTCTCGCGTCCACTGGAATTCGGCGATCAGCGGCATTGCGACCGCCCAGATTCCGGTGAACACCATGCTGATCGCGATAATTCCGGGCAACAGTAGGCTTTTATATTGCGGCGGCATGTAGCCGCTGCCTACCATCACGCGGCCAAAGATGAACACGAACAGCAGCGGCTGCAGGAACGTCTGAAAGAAGAGTTGAATTGCATTCCGCCGAGCCACGTGTGCGTCGCGCGCCAGCATGGCGCCAAAAGCTTTCCAGTTCAATCGCGCAGGCTCCTTCCGGTGTGATGGAGAAACAGGTTTTCGAGACTCGGTTCGGAAATGTGGACGTCAGAAAGCTCTCCTCCGGCCGATACAGCAACTGCGGCGATCTCGGGAATCAACGATCCACCGCGATCGGCGTACACGTCCGTCGCAGTGCCGTCATTGGAGCGCACCTCGCGCACTCCCGCGAGAGACTGTAAACGCTGTAACAATTCTGGCGTCTGATTTCCAAAGCGAAGCCGCAAGAGATAGCCGCCCGGAATCGACGCCTTTAGTTGTTGAGGCGTGTCGAGCGCGATGATCTTCCCATGATCAACAATCGCGAGACGATGACACAGCGCATCGGCTTCTTCCATGTAGTGCGTAGTCAGCAGAATGGTTTTGCCCTCGCGGTTGTAGTCGCGAATGATGTCCCACAGCAGAATGCGCGTCTGCGGATCGAGTCCGGCACTCGGCTCATCCAGGAAGAGCAGCTGCGGATCGTGCATCATGGCACGCGCGATCGAAAGCCGTTGCATCATGCCGCCGGAAAAGCCGCGCACCATCTGATTGGCACGGTCGGTCAGCTTGAATTTTTCCAACAGGGAATCGGCGCGCTCGTTGCGTTCTTTCGATCCCATACCGAAATAGGCTGCGTGGAAAATCAGGATTTCCCTGGCGGTCAGCGAGAAGTCGTGATTGGGCCGCTGCGGCACCACTCCAATCAAATGCTTAACTTCCGCCTGCTCTTTCCAGACGTCGTGCTGGCCGATCCACGCCTGTCCGCTGGTGGGACGAACGCGAGTGGTGAGGACACCCACCGTAGTCGATTTGCCCGCACCATTTGGGCCGAGCAGGCCAAAAATTTCCCCGGGCTGAATTTCAAGCGACAACCCGTCCAGCGCGGTGATTTGCGGCTTGGGCTGCTTCGATCCTTTAGCAGAGCCGCGAGCGACAAATCCGCCCGCCGCCATGGGTGGGGCAGAGCTGTAAATCTTGCGAAGGTCTTGTGTACGAACGCCAACGGCCATTGTGGTCCTACGAAGTCTGAAGATGTGAAGGAGTGAGTTGGAAGTATAACTGATCTTTGCTTCGATGATCGAGGTGTGAGCTACGTTAGAAAGTGAGGTTGCCGTCAAACGGCTAAAACTCTTTACCACAGAGGAGATAGAGGTGCGAGATAGAGATGCACAAAGGAAAAACACAGAGGAAAACCAGGGGGAGAGTAATACCTTAACAGCAAGGCGAATCTACCTTTAACGACAGGCCGCTGGTCGAGCACAGAGCGGCACTAGGCTGGCCAATTAACTATCTGCCGCTATGTCGATTTCCTCTGTGGCGTTCCTCGGTGTACCTCTGTGTCCTCTGTGGTGAGGGTTCTGCCTTCCGTCACACCCGCTTAAGTTCGCGTACGGTGCGTTCGTTCACGACGTTGCCGGTGTTTAGCGTTGAGGCGGGTTCGAACAGCATGACCCAGCATTCCTCGTCAGCGACAGGCTTGTGTTCGACTCCGCGTGGCACCACAATGAACTCACCTTCGCCGATCATGACGGCCTTGTCCTGGAACTCCATGCGGAATTGTCCTTTCACCACGAAAAACATCTCGTCTTCATTGTCGTGGTGATGCCACACAAACTCACCCTGGAATTTCACCAGCTTGATCAGCTGTCCATTGAGTTCGCCGGCAATATGTGGCTGCCAGTGTTCGTGGATTTCAGAGAACTTGGAGGAGAGGTTCACCTCTGTAGGCATAATGTCTAGAGATGAACCATCGAGGAACAAAGTCGCACGACTTTAGCGCCCCGGTACTAGCGGCGAATTCAAGTCTCCCGTAGAAGCCGGAAAGTCGGATTAGATTGGCCCGCGATATCGCCGCACCCGCACAGTGACAAAGAGAAGTACCGCCGCAACAACCAATCCGGTCCACAGTCCCGACGTGCTGAAGAAATGGTGCGGGATGAGCGTGGCCATCGTGTGCTGAGGGATGTTCGCACCACTCACGTGCTGATGGTGCTCCGGAGCCATCGCGCCATTTGGCCCCAGGGCTCGGTACTTCAACAGATCGAGGAAATACGAGGTGCCGAGCGTGATTTTCTCCAATCCGCAAATTACAAAAGGCGGCAAGAATGCCCACAGAAATGGCAAGCGCGGCGCCCATGCCGAAACCAGCAACAGCCATGCGTAAAGGGGCGCGTACCAGAAGCCGTGAATCGTCAGCAGGTGATAGAAGAGCGCGGCGGAATCGAGGAGAAACGGTGTGACGTTCCAGACAATTCCGATCTTGGCGCCGCTGCCCACGAGTATCACGCTGCCCAGAAGTAACATGGCGAGCTGGGTCACAAGAGTGATACCGAAACTGATCACCGGCACTATGACGATAGGAACCGCAAATTTGGAGAGAACGGTGATGAAGTCGGAAATCGGCAGCGACTTCCAAAACAGAATACTGCGATCGCGGCGCTCTCCATAAAGCGCATCGATGGCGTAGAAGATTCCGACAAAGAAAGCGACGCCCATAATCAAGGCTGCCGCAAGGTCGAACCGCGTTGTCAGTGCCTGGTGGAGTTGCGCGGTATCGAGCTGCGACGAAGAGACTTGGTGGCGCAAGCGGACCACACTGACGATGAAACCAAGAACAAATACCATGGCTGCAATTACCGGAGAGATGTAGAGCGAGCGATTCTCCCACAGCTCGCGTCGTATCGACCAGTAGAATGCCCGCAGAGCTGGAGAGATGCCATCCCATCGGGCGAAGGATCCGGGCATAGTTGTTGTTTGAGTGCTCATCGTGCTGCTCCTTGTGCGATCCCAGCGTGATTGCTCATCACCGCAACGAACAAATCGGAGATGCTGGGCGTGTGCACTTCGCCAAGTTGCACCAGCTGGCCGCGTTCAACTCGATCGAACGTCAACACGCTGCGTCCGAACACCTGCCGCTCATAAATTGGTTTCAGCGCGCGCGCAGCGGCGATCTGCTCAGGACGAACCGTCACTTCCGCGTAACGCGATTCAAACTCCTCCATCGTGCAACTGAGCACGATTCGTCCGCGGTCAATGAACATAAGCTCTGTAAGGATGTGTTGAAGTTCCTCGACCTGATGCGTGGTCACGAGAATCGTGCGATTGCGGTCGAGATAGTCACTGAGCAGGGAATCGTAAAACTGCTTGCGGAACAGAATGTCGAGACCAAGGGTCGGTTCATCGAGCACCAGTAGTTTCACATCAATGGCCATGACCAGCGTGAGGTGGAGTTGGGCCACCATGCCCTTCGACAAGTGCTTCACCCGGTGATTCAGCCCGATGCTGGTCTTGGCAAGGAGTGCCTCAGCTTTGGCGCGATCGAATCGCGGATGGATGCCTGCCACGTAGTCGAGCGCTTGTGAGACCTTGATCCATCGCGGCAGGACGGCAACATCGGCAATGAAGCAAACGTCGCGCATGAGTTGGTCGCGCTCGGTCCACGGATCTCGCCCGAGGACTCGCAGTTCGCCTTGATATGAGGTCAGGCCGAGGATCGCGTTCAGTGCGGTGGTCTTGCCCGCGCCGTTGGGGCCGATGATGCCCAGAATTCGTCCGTCTTCTACGCGCAAATCAATTCCGTCCAATGCAACGGTTGTCCCGAAGGCCTTGCGCAGGCCACGTGCTTCTATGCAGGCCATAGGTTCAGCGGTCCTCCTTCTTCGGCGGTTTGGAGTTACCAGTACCGTTGAGGAGGTCTTCCGCTTTCAGGCCGAGCCGCTGAATAGTGGCTTGCACCCGCGGCCACTCTTCCGAGAGAAACTTCTGACGTTCACCTTTCAGCAGCAGGGTTCGCGCGCCGTCCTTGACGTACATACCGAGACCTCTCTTTTTCTCCACGAGCTCTTCGTCGACCAGTTCCTGATAGCCCTTCAGGACCGTAAGCGGGTTCAGCCGATAGTCCGCGGCGACGGTACGCACCGAGGGCAGCGGATCGCCTTCCTTCAGCACCCCGTCGAGGATCATCGCCACTACCCGATCGCGTAGCTGACGGTAGATCGGCTGATTGTCATTCCACTCACGGTCCATTGTGGTCACTCGCCTTAGTTCAGTCGGTTCTTACGCGCCCTTGTTAAGTGCATAGAAAAGCACCGTCACAATCATGTAGAACACGGCCGCGGTGACATCGATACCCACCCCTAACCTGCCACCAACGAAGAGGAAGAATCCTCCCATCAGGAACGTGATCAGGTAGAAGCCGACGACCACTGTGGCCTTCGCTCCTGAGGGTGCATCCGCAAGCCGTTTTGTCGCCAAACTTGTGCTCATAATCGTTTCCTCCTCTCCATCGTCCACCGATGATGCCTACTGTTACTGGGCCCGCACCAGGTCCATCCGCGCATGCACGGGTTTGTCGCCGGGCATCAGGAACGTCCAGTCCTCGATGTGATGGTTGGAATCCACCACAGTAAAAACCGCGTGTTGCATGTGTCCGTACTTCGTGTTGCCGGAGATGTCGAGGAAATCGAATTCTACCGTCTTTCCGTCCGGCGACGTTCTGGCCACCATGCGCGGACGGTTCCCGGCATCGCAATAGTGCACAAGCGTGAGGTGATCGTTGTCCAGGTAAAACATCGTGAGCGGGTGATCATTCTTGGTTGGATCGTCTGACTTTCCTGCTTCCTTCATCTCGTGGACCAGGGCGTTGCCGCGCGAGGTTACGCGCATGGAAACTTCCATGCTGGTCTCGCCCATGTCTTTCATTGGCGGGTTGACGGTAACTTGCCCGTGCCACGAACCGGCCAGGGTCTTGAGTTCCGTGAATGACTTCTGCGCTTCTGAAGGCGCGGGTTGAGGGGTGGACATGTGCTGCATGTCGTTCTGGGCGAAGACGAGCGGACAGAGCGACAGCAGAAATGCGAGCAATAGATAGCGAAGCTTCATATTTCGATCTCCTTGGGCTGGTTCCCTGATCGGCGGCGACGTTCAAAGCCAGCCAGCTAGGAACCATGCGACACTGTTATACATAACTATAACACTATATCAATGTCAAGCGAAATTTTCGGCGAGGAGGCCTGAGGAAATTGAAGGTTGTGGGTCAGGTTTTCGGATAGAGTGCTTTTATGAAGCGTAAGCAGAAGAAACAGTGGGGCTTAACATCAAGCCGGCCCAAGAGACTCGACGGAAGTCACGGCTGGCAAGAATTCTTTGACCTTGTGAATGCAGTGCATTTTCCGGACGATTTTCTTGGCGATCAAGGATAGTCCGCCTCAAGAACGCTGATTATTCCGCGCAGCGTCGCAGGAAGAACAGGGCCGCTGGCTATCGGGAAACCGTACCGTAATCGACGAGAAGAAGATTCGGCGCGGTATCGAGCAATTGGATCGGGGACAGGGAATTCCCGAAGCCGCACTGGCCAGCCATCTCACCCGCCTTAAACTCTGCGCGAAATGAACGCCACGGGCTCGACCGCTGTCGAGCTACGCTCGACCTGGACGGGCGAGGGCGCCCGTCCCTCCACGGCCATTCCTGATACAAAAACAAAAGCCGCCAGCTTTTGGCTGACGGCTGATGGCTAAGAGCTGACGGCTAATTGTTCTCGTACAGCAGCACGCCTTCGTCTTCTTTCGCATCCACGGGGCGGTAGAACAGCTTGTTGCCTTCGAGGAAGACCTCGATGAACGCCGGCCGCATGGTGATGGTGCCCTGGATCAGCGCCTCTGACAGCGGGTCCTCGATGTACTTCTGCAAGGCCCGGCGCAACGGGCGAGCGCCGTAGCTGCGGTCGGTGAGCGTCTGGTTCAGGATCCACTTCTTGGCCTCGTCGGCCACCGTGACAGTGATCGACTTCTGCGCCAGGTTCGTGTTGAGCTGCGTAACCATCAACTCCAGAATCTGGATCAGGTCGGCTTCGTTCAGCGCGTTGAACAGGATGACCTCGTCAAGACGGTTCAGGAACTCGGGGTTGAACGTGCGCTTCACTTCGTTCTTCACCAGTTCTTCAACCTTGTCTGAGATCGCATCTTCCTTCGTCGACTGGAAGCCGAGCCCCTCGCGTTTCTGCAGGTGCCGCGCTCCAATGTTCGACGTCATGATGATGATCGTGTTCTTGAAATCCACCGTGTTGCCGAGGCCGTCCGTCAACTGGCCGTCTTCAAACACCTGCAGCAGGATGTTGAACACATCCGGATGAGCCTTCTCGATTTCGTCGAGCAGGACGACGCTGTAGGGCGCCCGCTTTACGCGCTCAGTAAGCTGGCCGCCCTCTTCGTAACCAACATATCCCGGAGGCGAGCCAATCAGCTTCGAGACCGAGTGCTTTTCCATGAACTCAGACATATCGAAGCGGATCAGCGACTTCTCGCTACCGAACATGAACTGCGCCAGGGTGCGCGCGACTTCAGTTTTTCCGACGCCGGTCGGCCCCAGGAACAGGAACGAGCCAATCGGCCGGTTCGGACTCTTCAATCCGGCGCGGCTGCGTCGGATGGCACGAGCCAACGCGCTGATCGATTTGTCCTGCGAGATGATGCGCTTGTGCAGTTCTTCTTCGATGCGCAGCAGCTTCTGGGTTTCTTCTTCTTTGATCGAAGTGATGGGCACGCCGGTCCAGCGCGAGACCACATCTTCAATGTCTTCGCGATTGACAACACCGGTCGCCGACTCGTCGAGGTGATACTTCTCGCGCAGGATGCGCAGGTTCTCACGCTCCTTGCGCTCCTCGTCGGAGTAGAAGCGGGCTTTCTCGAACTCGTGGTTCGCGACCGCGTTTTCCATGCGGTGCACGATGAACTTCAGCCGCTTCTGGACTTCCGTGATCTCCTCGGGCAGGGAAGTCTGGCGCAATTTCACGCGCGCGCCGGCTTCGTCGACCAGGTCGATCGCCTTGTCCGGCAGGAATCGGTCCGGGATGTACCGGTTCGAGTGCGAAACAGCGAAGTTGATCGCATCGTCGGTATAAGTGACCGCATGGAACTTCTCGTACCGGTCCTTGATTCCGAACAGAATCTTGGTCGCGTCGGCCTCGTTCGGAGGTGGAACCTTCACTGCCTGGAAGCGCCGTTCCAACGAACGATCCTTCTCGATCGACTTGCGATATTCCCCAGGCGTGGTGGCGCCAATGCACTGAATCTCGCCGCGTGAAAGCGCCGGCTTCAGGATGTTCGCCGCATCGAGCGATCCTTCGGCGGAACCTGCGCCAACCAGCGTGTGCAACTCGTCGATGAAGATGATGCAGTTCTGCGACTCCATCAGCTCTTTCATGATGGTCTTGAGCCGCTCTTCAAACTGCCCGCGATACTTAGTGCCGGCAACAATCAGCGAAAGATCCAGAGCTAGGATTCTCTTGTCCGCCAAGAATGACGGAACCTCGCCATCAGCGATGCGCTGCGCCAGACCTTCAACGATGGCCGTCTTACCAACGCCTGGCTCACCGATCAGTACAGGATTGTTCTTGGTGCGGCGACATAGAATCTGTACGACGCGCTCGAGTTCGTTTTCACGTCCGACCAGCGGATCAAGCTGGCTGTCCATCGCCGACTGGGTTAAGTCGCGGGAAAATTCGCTGAGCAGGGAAGACTCGCGCTGCCGCTGCGGTTGCGCCTTTTCCTGGCTGCTGCGGGCAAGTTCCTCACGGATTGTCGAGAGCCTCAATCCCCGCTCATGCAGGATTTCCGCAGCGAAACATTTTTCTTCGCGAAGTAGACCCAAGAGTAGGTGCTCGGTTCCAATATGTTTGTGGGAAAGCCTCTCAGCTTCTTCCGCAGCATAAGCGAGTACTCGCTTGCATTCATTGCTGAGTGGCAGATCAACGGAGGTCGAAACTTTCTCGCGGATCGTGGTGTGGCCCTCGATCTGTTTGCGGATCGATTCTACGGAGGCGTGCGAACGCAGAAAGCGATTGGTCAGGGCTTTGTCTTCGCGCAACAGTCCTAGCAGCAGATGTTCAGTCTCTATATAAGGAGAGCCGAACTGGCTGGCTTCATAACGCGCGAAGAAGATGACGCGCCTTGCTTTTTCCGTGTAACGCTCAAACATATCAGCCCCCGAATCCCACCAGAACGGAAGGCCACCGCCCTGCGCTCCGGTACCTCATACCACGTTGTACCTGGGCTCCCGATCTGTACATTATCGAGAGTCGTCCTGCTTTTCGCTATATGCCCCCGATTACTAAGGGCACCATACACCGATTATCGCAATTCCTCTTGTGATTAGAAACACCAACCTTCGTGTTTTACCTCGGTACCACTTTGGCAACCTGCCTAATCCGCCAGTGCCTCCGGTCTCACTTCTTCTGCCACCCCATTCTCGATTTTGAGTACGCGATGGCATCGCCGCGCAAAACTCATGTTGTGGGTGGCAATCAGCGAGGAGAGTTGCTGCTCTTCGTGCAATCGCGAAATCAACTCGAACACCGTTTCTGAGGTCCGACTATCCAGATCGCCGGTTGGCTCGTCCGCCAATAGGATCTCAGGTTTCGTGATCAAGGCCCGCGCCAACGCTGCCCTTTGTTGCTCGCCGCCGGAAAGTTCTCCCGCTCGGTGCGAGGCACGCGGACGCAGCCCCACTTTCTCCAGCCAGCTAAGAGCTTCGTGTTCTGCTTCGGACTTCGCGACCCCTCGCATCAGGAGCGGCATTGCCACGTTCTCCACCGCCGTAAACTCCGGCAACAAGTAGTGGAACTGCCAAACATACCCGATCTTCCGGTTGCGGAAATCGGCCGCCTGATCATCTGAAAGCGAATTCAGGCTTTGTTCGCCGAAGTAGACGCTCCCGGCAGAAGGCCGTTCCAGCGCTCCCAGGATGTGCAGCAAAGTACTCTTCCCGGCGCCGGACTGGCCTACGATCGCCAGCATCTCGCCCCGGCCGACCGCAAACGACAGATTCTCAAAGAGCACCAGTTCAGTCGCGCCAGACCGAAAGGCCTTCCTAAGCCCTTCAATTCGTAGCGCCTGTTGTCTTAGATGCAACTAGTATGCTCCTCGTCTCAAAAGGTCACAGGGCGGGACGGGATACTCGGCCAAACTGATGCAGATATTAAATCACGTAGGCCCACCGGTGTTGTCAATCGAATCGATAACAAGCTACCCCGTTTCCACTTTGGGCAATGCTAGCGCTCACCATGCATGGAACCAACGCCTTGCTGCACAACTCCCGGTGCAATGCTAGACTATGCGGACGCCGCATCCTTCGTCGAAGGAACTGCACCCTTTTGTCTATGAACGGATCCAGCCAGCGCGGCCCAGCTACCATCCTTCTCGCCGAAGATGAACCCCTGCTTCGGGAACTTGGCGAAACCATCCTCAGGCACGCGGGATATACCGTGATCAGCGTACACCGGCGCGAGGAACTTGACTCGTTGCTGAAGTCGCACACGAATGACATCGACGTTCTACTCACCGACGTGGTCATGCCGGAAATTAGCGGGCAAGAACTCGCGAAGCAAGTGCGGTCAAGATGGCCGGCTGTGAGGATCATCTACACATCCGGATATCCAAGCGATGAGCTCAAGGATATGCATCGTGGCGCCAGCTTTTTGCAGAAGCCGTTCACACCCGCGGAACTGATGCAGAAAATTCGCGAGGTTCTTGGGAATTCCTGAAGGCTCCTCTCAGCAGTTCGCCTGTGCTAGATTCTCTTTCTGATGGACACAGCGCCCAAACCCGAAAATCTCTACTGCCCCAAGTGCGCGACGGAAGTCTCCGACCCTCTCACCTGCGGAGATTGCGGCGCCGTGATCTGCCGCCGATGCGGAACGCCCCTCGAAACGGCAGACGAACTAGGCATGGGATAACCTTCCCAACTTTCCCGCTCTTCAAACACAACCCCAGCCCGCACCGCGGGCGGAATTTGAGTAGCCCAGCGCGTAAGCGCTGGGTAAGTGAAACCAACGAGCGAGTCCCCGGGGGAGGGCACTCATTGCCGGCGCTGTGAGCGGCTGCGACAAGGACTCTGGCCGGATTACTGGAGTGCGAGGGCCTGGTGCAGCGGCAAATTTGCCGACGATCCGCCCACCAGGATTGTGTACTCTCCCGCCGATTTCTTCCATGCGTGTTGCTGAGGATCAAAGGCCGAGAGGAACAGAGGTTCGATCTGTACGCTGACATCCTTACTCTCACCTGCCTTCAGCTCGACTCTTTCCCATCCCACTAGGCGCTTAGGCGGTTCCCCGCTACTCAAAGGCAAGCCCGCGTATACCTCAGCAATCTCCGTCCCTGCGCGATTACCAGTGTTTTTCACGGTGAAGGTGACCGACAGCTTCTCGGCCGGCGTGAGCTTCAAGCCCGAATACTTGAAGGTCGTGTACGACAGGCCGTATCCGAACGGGAAGAGCACTGGCTTCTTCTCGGCGTCATACCACTTGTAGCCAACCTTTAATCCCTCGTCGTACTTGGTTTGAAATGCAGGAATACCCTCGAGGGTTTGCCGCCAGGCATCGGGACCGTGCGGTTGAACGGCGGGATCCGGCTTGTTAATTGTCGGATGTGGCAGATCGGCTTCGCTCTTCGGGAACGTAATCGGCAGCTTGCCGCTGGGATTCACATCGCCGAAGAGAATGTTCGCGAGCGCCTTGTGGCCGCTGCTGCCCGCGAACCAAGCTTCAAGAACGCCGCTTACCTGATCCAACCACGGCATGGTCACAGGATTTCCTGTCTCGAGCACGACCACTGTGTTCGGATTCGCCGCTGCCACCTTCGCGATCAAGTCGTTCTGATTTCCGGGCAAGGACATGTTGGGAGCATCGGCCCCTTCGATTTCTGCACGCCAGGCGAAAACCAAGGCAACATCGGCTCCCTTCGCAAGCGACGCAGCCGAATCTAGATCCGTACCAGGGTCGAACTCCACCTTCGCGTTGGGCGCTTTGGCCTGAATCGCTTTCAGCGGTGCTGTCGGGAACCACACTGGAACGCCCCAAGTGGTCGCACGTTTTCCAGCGGGCATGATGGCGTTTCCTCCGGGCGCATCAACTTGAGCCGAGCCGCCGCCGGAAACCATCCCGACATCCGCATGTCCGCCAATGATGGCAATGGACTTGATGCGTGATGCATCGAGCGGGAGTACATTCTTTTCGTTCTTCAGCAGCACCATGCCTTCTTCAGCAATGTGCTGGGCCGTGTCAAATCCCGCCATGACATCCACCACGCTCTTCTGCGGCGGATCGTCGATCACGGCGGTGGCGAACATGGTGCGCAAAATGCGGTGCACGTGATCATCCACCTGCGACATGGGAACCTTGCCGGACTGAACCGCCTCTTTCAGGCGCGCTCCGTAGAAATACTCATTCGGCTCCTCGTGATCCATCCCTGCGGCGGAAGCTTTCTCAATGCTGTGCGCGGCTCCCCAATCAGAAAGAACGAATCCGGGGAACTTCCACGCCCGCTTGAGCACATCGGTGAGCAAGTATTTGTTGTCGCAGGCGTACTCGCCGTTTACGCGGTTGTAGGAGCACATCACACCGGCGGGATCGCCGTCACGAATACCGATCTCAAACGCCAGCAGATCGGTCTCTCTCATCGAGCGTTCGTCGATATTGACGTTGACCGAATTGCGACCGCTTTCCTGATTGTTGAGCGCGTAATGCTTAATATCGCCGAGCACGTGCTGATCCTGGGTGCCGCGAATCAGTTGCCCCACAAGGCTTCCGGCCAGAATCGGATCCTCACCGAGATACTCGAAGTTCCGCCCATTGCGCGGCTCGCGTGTGAGGTTCACGCCGCCGCCGAGCGACATGTTGAAGCCCTGCGCGCGCAGTTCGCGGCCAATGAGAGCACCGTATTCATAAGCGCCTTTTAGGTCCCAAGTAGCGGCTGCGGCGAGATTGCACGGCAGCGCGGTGGAGTAGCGGCCATTCTGGCCGCTGGATCGCACGCCATAAGCCGCGTCCGACATCTGGATTCCGGGAATGCCTAGGCGCTCAATGCCGACAACGTAACCGGCGCCCCCGTTTGAGCCGGATGACAGAGGACTCATCGGACCGAGTCCGTGGTGTCCCGTCCCGTGCAGGAGGGTAATCTTTTCGTCGAGTGTCATTTGCTTCAACACCAGCGTCGCCCGCTCATCCGGCGACAAACTAGTGTTCGACCATGGAAATGTTTGCTTGGGAGCTGGCTGAGAAAAAAGTTGGGAAGCGACAAACAGGCAAATCAAGACGAGGTAGGCGCGCACTGCACGGGCAAATAAGTGCATTCAATTTCCCCTAAGAGGAGTGACCGCGTGGAACTGAATTCCACATCTTACCCGGTCTTATCAAAATCGTGTTAACCACGGGTGAGCAATGAAACGTTTTTCCGCAGCACTCACTATTTCCTACAGCACCTACGGTATGGAGTTGAAGGGCAGCAATGCTCCACAATTGAGGTGCTTTCATCTGTAAGTTTTGGAGGAAGTGGCAGTGTCCGGAGAAAGTTCCAGCATTCAGAAGAGCATTTTGCATGGTTGGGTGGACGCGGGCGTTTGGCTCGATTTCATCCTGGTCGGGATGGTTGTAGGCTCGGCGGTCGGCTTGGCATATACACTTCTCATGCATTAGGTTCGTAGAAATCTCCGCCTAAGCGTTCGGATTGCGGTACCCTTACGGCCATGACGGTAGAGCAATTTCGCGAGTCGTTGACGGCGACCGCGCCGCCTGCCGACTTAGGCTTTGCCCTTGCCGGGCTTTGGTGGGACGAAAAAGGTGATTGGTCCCGCGCTCACGAATCTGCACAACAGGATGAAGGTCCCGCCGGCTCTTGGGTGCACGCTTACTTGCATCGCAAGGAAGGCGATGCGTCTAACGCTGCCTATTGGTACAGCCGCTGCGGTCGGCGCCCCTCGCGCGCCGCTCTGAAAGAAGAATGGGAAGAAATCGTGGCTGGGTTGCTGGTTGCTAAGTAGTTTTTGACATCTGCAGAGCCCAACCAACTCTGCCATTCCGAGCGAAGAAGTTAGTTCGCGCAGAAGTTAGTTCGCGCCGCGGACGAACTTCACAGTCGAGCAACCTGCTCTCGAATCCAATCCTTACTTCGAACTCGCCTCGCACGCGCCTGTGGACTGAATCGGCTTCGATTGTCCTTTCAAGTAGCGATCCCAAAATGTGGTGCTTTCGCTCAGAATGCAGTCGTGAAATCGTCGCCCCATGGCGAAGGCCAGGTGGTTTGCGCCATTGACCGTGACTTGATATTTGTCTCCGGCCGGCATGTGCTTATAAGGCTGTGTTCGCCATTCCGGAGGCTCGCCTCCGACGCCGCGATCGCGAGTGCCGCTGACCGTCATTACCGGGATGCTGATCTTGTCCCAGGAATTGTCTGCGAAGGCCGCGCGGCCCGGTCCCGGGGGCGACATCGCCACCGCCGCTCGCACATGATCGTCGCGAAATCCGCGCGGCTGAGCGCCCGGAGACGCAGCAGTGGCCCCAGCGACCAGTAGCGCCGTTCCACCGCCCATTGAGTGACCGCTCATCCCGATCCTCTTGCGATCGATCTTCCCTTTAATTGCGGGAATCTGGTGTTCGATCTGTTTGATTGAGGAGATCAGGAAGTGAACGTCACCAGTTCGCAGGGTCTGATTTTCAAATGCCTGCGCCGCGTCCTCGACTCCGCGCAATGCGTTTTTGCGAAGAGCAGTGTTGTCGCTGCCTGCGTGGGTTGGCACCATCACGATGTAGCCAGCTGATGCCCATCCCTGCCCAAGGTAGGCATAACCTTCGCGATTGCCGCCATACCCCGGAGAAAAAATAATCAGTGGTACTGAACTGGAAAGATGCTCGGGATAGTAAACCTTGATCGGGATATCGCGATTTCGCCCGCCATCGTGCAACGTCAGTTCGGCGGAGCCGCCGGTCGCAGATGACAAGTCCTCAGGTGAGCTGTCGTTCTCAGCCGCGGCTGGAATGGTTTCCGACACATCTTCTGGAGCGGGTGTTTGCGTTGTCGCGGTTGGTGGCGCCGAGACCGAAGGCGAGGGCTTACTCGGTTCAGCGGCCGCTTGATCTTGCGCAGCAGCGGGTACCGGAGCAGGCGCCGGCGGCATGTCGGCCTTCGCGGTTTCTACTGGTTCTGACTGCGGACCGTCCGCTGGCGAAACCTTCGCCGAGTGGAGTCCCGTGATTCTGCCGGAAAAGAAGGCAAACGCTAGCAGCGCTAATCCTGCGACGCCGGCAAGAGAAATCCAGAGAGCCCTGCGCGACTTTGGTGGCTTGGCCGCGGGCACTGCTGTCCGGGTCAACCGCGAAGCGTCGCCCGAATACGCGGCCACACTCCCGCTGTTGCTATCACGAACAAGACGCTTCAAATCAGCCGTGATCTCAGCGGCGTGCTGATATCTGAGAGTCTGGTCCTTCTCCAGCGCCTTATTGATGATCTGCTCGAGTTGATACGGCACGCCCGGATTCAGTCGAACCGGCCCCGCCGGAGCACGATTCAGAATGGCGTCGAAAACCACACCGGACGTATCCCCCTGGAAGGGAGCGACTCCGGTCGCCATTTCATACAGCACTACCCCGAATGAAAAGAGGTCTGTGCGCGAATCCAGCGGCTTTCCGCGAACCTGTTCCGGTGACATGTAGGCGATCGTTCCCAGCGCGGTGCCAGGACTGGTCAGTTCTCCAGTGACGCCAACTGTTACATCGCTGACACCACCGCTGGAGCCATGGCTATGCGGCGGCGTGATCTTCGCCAGTCCGAAATCCAGAATCTTCGCGTGTCCCCGCCGAGTGACAAAGATGTTGCCTGGCTTGATGTCGCGATGAACAATGCCTTCCAAATGCGCCGCGTCAAGGGCATCTGCGATCTCCAGCGCTAGCCCTAACAGAACGTCGGTCTCAAGCGGCCTGCCCGCGATGCGATGCCGCAGCGTCACGCCGTCGAGGTACTCCATGGCGATAAAGCGCTTGCCTTCGTGCTCGCCAATCTCGTAGATCGTGCAGATGTTCGGATGATTGAGTGCCGAGGCAGCCCGCGCCTCACGCCGGAAGCGTTCGAGCGCTTGAGCATCCTGGGAGACGTTGTCGGGCAGGAATTTGAGCGCGACGAAGCGGCCGAGCTGGGTGTCCTCGGCCTTGTAGACCACACCCATCCCGCCGCCGCCCAGCTTCTCCAGGATGTGGTAATGCGAGATTGTCTCGTTGAGCATGCCACCCGGGGGAATCCAATGGTATTGGCTCCGGAAGGGCTAGTCAATCGCGCGCTGGACGCGATGGATGCCCAGTACAGCATTGACAGATGTCAATGAGTGCAATCGCCTGTTTTCGTCAATGTCACGGAGGCGTGATCCCGCTCACTGACAGTCGGTGATGTCGGCCGGAGAATGTTTTCGCTAACTGGGTATCTCACCGATATTGCGAGAAAGAGGCAACCAGAATGCGAAAAATCGCTTTGCTCATGATCGTAATCGTACTTGTAGCCCTTCCGTGTGTCGCTCAAGGATTCGGAAATGAGTGCAATCCAGTGGGCACCTGGTACGGTGGTAGTGACGCTACTTCAGGAATGAAGTACCTGCTCAAGATCACGGCTGGTCCCGCTGGGCACTACGCAGTAACGTACGAGATTGGCTTCGTTCCGAAAATCCCGAAGCTCTCGAACTATTCGGGCGAGATGGTGAAAACGCCTGAGGGCTTTGTGGTCTATTCGCTCGCGTTGGCAAACCTGGTCTCAACTCCTCCACCCATGGGAGGTCCGCCGCCTCAGATTTGGGCCGTACGCGCTCATATGCAATTCCAAGGGTGCGACACGTTGAAATCCACCATCGATTTCGTTGGCTTATATAACTGGGGTGACAAAGTGCCGTTCTTAGATGTTCCCGATATTTCGGCACCTGTCGGTACAGAGTCGTACCGGCGAATGCCAACCACCTGCTCCGCAGGGGTCTGCCCGTAGTAAGTGCTGCAAAGCTGAAAGCGCGGTTGTGGTGTTTTCGGAAACACTCCACCACAACCGCTTCATTCCTCCCCCATTATTGTTGAAAAATCTCTATATCACTCAGTGACGTTCGTGGCGCTTAGGCCCGTCGGGGCGGTACGATACTTCCATGTTCACCTCGATGCCCATTGCCTACGCCCGCACGCCCTACCAAGCCACATCGGAAATCCCCAAGGGTTGCGGAGCGAAACACGACGCCGAAGGTGTGCTGGAGATCCTGCCGGAATTTGAGGCGGGCCTGCTAGGCATCGAAGGCTTTTCTCATCTCTACGTGATCTGGGAGTTTGACAAGTCAGGGGACTACGATCTGGTGGCGCATCCGCCCACGGACAGCAGCCGACCGCACGGCGTATTTGCGACGCGCTCTCCGCGCCGCCCGAATCCGATTGCTCTTACTGTTGTGGAGTTGATTCGCCGCGACAGCGCGAAGCTTCATGTGAAAGGCGTCGACATGCTCGACGGCACGCCGATCCTGGACATCAAGCCTTATCTGTCGAGCATTCCTGAGGAGAAGCTCCGCCGCGGCTGGCTCGCGGAGGCCGAAGCGCGGAATCGCGCCGTCAGGTGATCGGCCCATCGGATGATCTGATATCCGACTTGGTGGGCCGCGCTTGATGAGAAGCTAAACTTCAACCGAGATGTCATTCCGAGGAGCGTAGCGACGAGGAACCTGCTGTTCGCATGCGGCACCGTCACCGTGCGGGAAAAGCAGGTTCCTCGTTGTTCCGCTCCACTCCTCGGAATGACACGCGCACAAATTCTCACCTTGCGATCACCCGATAGCCCAACCATCCGATCACACGATGGCCGGATTGTCCGAACCCGATTACTTCGCTCCCACTTCCTCCGGAATTTCTTCCCAACTTCCTTCCGGAACGTATGCCCGTTTATCGTACGAATGGCCAGTGACTAGTCCCAGCACGAACCATCCCAGAACCAGCGCGCCTAGTGCAAACAGGGTGTCGCCGATCATTCGCATCCAGCGCAATTGGCTCATGTGCCCGGAATGCATGAACTCTGCAGATCGTGCATACCAGGTGCCATATTCGACCGACGCCCACGCCTGAGCCAGACCAATCGGCAACAGGCTGAGCAGCACCATCAGAGCCAGTCCGATGTTGATTGACCAGAAGGCGAACGACAGCGGCCCGTTCTTCCACGCTTTTCCGGGACGCAGCGCGCGCAGGCAGAACAGCATTAGACCGAGCCCCAGCATTCCATAGACGCCAAACAGCGCGGTGTGCCCATGCACGGGCGTCGTGTTGAGTCCCTGCATGTAGTACAGCGCGATCGGCGGGTTGATGAAGAATCCGAACAATCCCGCTCCGACGAAGTTCCAGAAGGCCACCGCGACAAAGAAGTAGATCGGCCACTTGTATGCGGCGACCCAAATCTGCTGTTCGCGAGCGCGCGCCAGGCGAATATGCTCCCAGGCTTCGAACCCGATCAGAACCAGGGGAACCACTTCCAGTGCGCTGAAAACGGCCCCGAGTCCGAGGACGATGTTGGGCGTCCCCGCGAAGTAGAGGTGGTGGAACGTGCCAATGATCCCGCCGGACAGGAAGATCACCGTCGAGAACAGAACTGCTTTGGTTGCTGTGGTGATTGAAAGCAATCTCAGCCGCGTGAGAAGGAACGCGATCACTACCGTCGCGAATACTTCGAAGAAACCCTCAACCCAGAGGTGGACCACCCACCAGCGCCAGTACTCGGCCGTCACCAGATTACTGCGCTGTCCATACATCAGCCCTGCCGCGTAGAACAGCGGAATCGCGATGCTCGACACAACAAACATCGTGAGCAGCGCATGGCTCTGATCGCGCTTCTGTAGTGCAGGCTTCAGCGCTCGCCACATTAACCATAGCCAGAACACTAGGCCGACGAAGAGCAGTATCTGCCACAGTCGACCAAGGTCCACATACTCGTAACCTTGCGTACCGAGCCAGAACCACAGGTTTCCGAGCTTGTGCTGAATGCTCAGCCACTCGCCGGCCAGCGATCCCACCACAACCAGAATGAGCGCGCCGAATAGTGCGTTCACGCCTAGTCTTTGCCCCTTCGGCTCATATCCACTGACCGCAGGCGCAACGTACAAGCCGGTCGCGAGCCATGAAGTCGCAATCCAGAAAATTCCAATCTGCAGATGCCAGGTTCGCGTCACCGAGTAGGGAAGAATTTTGTCGAGGGGGATTCCATAGAATCCCGAACCTTCCACGCCATAGTGAGCGGTGATTGCCCCGAGAGCGACTTGTACCACCCACAACGCGGCAACAACAAAAAAGTATTTAATCGTTGCGCGTTGCGAAGGTGTTGGGTTCAAACCGAGCAGAGGATCGCTTTGCGGCAATAAGTCGTGCGCTTCGGTACGCGGTTGTGAAGCGAAGTACCAGACCATTGCCCCGATCCCCGCGAGCAGCAGAACGAAGCTGATAACACTCCAAACGATCGTGCCGCCAGTCGGTTCATTCCCGATCAGTGGCTCATGCGGCCAGTTCTGCGTGTAAGTAACGTTCTGCCCAGGCCGATTCGTGGACGCGGCCCATGCCGTCCACCAGAAGAACGCACTCATCTGCCGCGCCTTGGCTGGATCGCTTAGGGCACCCTTTTGGATTGCGTAGTCACTACGTCCCCGGCTGAAGACGTCGCCGTAGTAGTTCGAAAGCTGATCGAACGCCTGCGCAATCGCTGGATCGACAGGGATGCTGTCGCGGCCCGCGTTGTAAGTATTCGTTCGTAGAAGTTTCTGCAAGCGCGCCGTGAGCGCCGCCTGGTGTTCTACATCGAGCGCGGCGAAGTTGGCCGCGCCAGACTCGACTGCCCAACCATCGAGCAGAAACATGCATTCGCGATGCAGCCAGTCGGCAGTCCAATCAGGGGCGACATAAGAGCCGTGTCCCCAAATCGTGCCCACTTCCTGGCCGCCAATCGATTGCCAGACGTTCTGTCCATCGCGAATATCTTCACCGGTAAAAAGCGTCTGACCATTCGTGGTGACCACCTGTGCAGGAATTGGCGGAGCGCTATTGATCAGCTTCACTCCAACCCCGCCCAGCACCGCAAACGAGATCACCAGCACCAGTGCGAGTGCAATCCAAAGGCGTTTGTAAGACATGAGTTCTCCCTGTCGGCGATGAATCATATCGAAATACGATATGTGTGGCTGATTGAATTACCTGCTCGACTCCAACTCAATTGCTCTCGGAAACAGAATGTTGTTCTCCAGATGAATATGCTGGTGCAGGTCCCGCTCGAATTCTGACAGCGCCGCATACAAAGTCTTGTAGCTGGTACAGGCACCCGCCGGAGGCTGATATCCGTCGCTGCGAGCGCGCATGTCGCGCAGCAGGTTGCCGGCGGTGTCATGCTCGTGGATCATCATCGCAACCGGGTTATTCACGCTGCCGAACGGGGCAGGGATCACGGGTTCGCGCGCAACGACGGCTTCCTCCAATCGCTCGATAAACGGGAACAGGACGCGCTCTTCTTTCATCATATGTACGGTGAGTTCCTGGCCTAGCGCCTGAAAATCATGACGAATGTCCAACAACTCGGGATGACTCGGCCCATGGACGTTGCATACTTTATCGAAGAGCGGGCCCAGGCGAGCGATCTCCTCGCGCGTGTACTTGTGGTGCGTGTTGTTGATGTGAGCGATCAAATCGGAGAGCGGCGCCGTCGACCAGTCCTCGGCCAGCGGCGAATCCTGCCGGACGTTAGCGGAGCGTGCGGCGAACTCAATCGAATCTATGACCTTTTGAATCGGAATCCGGGCTTCTCCACAGGCCTGCGCCAGAGGCTTATTTCCGCCGCAACAATAATCGATCCCAAACTTCTCGAAAACGCGGGTGGCAGCGGGGGTGCTCAGCGCGACTTCGCGAACGGTCTGTTGTACGTCAATGCTCATTTCTGTTCCTCCTGAGGAGTTCAACCTCTACGTTCGACTCTAGACGCGGCGAGGGAGGCGGCCTATGACTTTTGTCACGGCTTGTCAGGTTAGGGCCTGCTCGATGGGGCTCCGGCTGAGGCATTACAATGGCGGCCAATGCCTTCGGGTGAAAACACACGTCAGGTGCTGGGCAAGGTACCAATTTTTTCTGGCCTTGCCCCCGCAGAAATGGATTTCCTTACACAGCATGCGGTTTCGCGTGCCTACGATTCGGGCCAGATTATCTTCACCGAGGGGGACGCATGCGCGGGTCTGTATGTTGTGGTTTCTGGCCACGTCAGGATCTTTAAGACCTCAGCGGGAGGCCGCGAGCAGGTGCTGAGCATCGACGGCCCCGGCAGTTCGGTGGCCGAACTCCCGGTGTTTGACGGCGGAACGTATCCTGCATCGGTCACTGCCGTCGACAGCGCGACCCTGCTATTTGTGAGCAAGCAGGCGTTTCAGGAACTTTGCCTGGCCCATCCTCAAGTCGCATTGAAAGTGTTGCGCGTGGTTGGCGGCAGACTTCGCCGGCTGGTGGGGATCATCGAAGAGCTTTCATTCACGACCGTGCGATCGCGGCTCGCAGCTTTGCTTCTGCGCCTTGCCAAAAAAGAAGGGGCGACCGTCAATGGCGGCAAGGTCGTAATCACCTTGCCGGAGAACAACCAGGAAATTGCATCTCAGATCGGCACTGTGCGCGAACTGGTCTCGCGCAACCTGAGCCGCTTTCAATCCGAAGGCCTGATCGAAATCGACGGCCGCCAGCTGACGATCCTGAATCCGGGCGCGCTGAATAGCGAAACCGCGGCGGAATAACTCGCGCCCCAAGTTACAGCGGTATATTCCCGTGCTTCTTGGGCGGGTTCTTGTCGCGCTTGGTTTGGAGCATTTCCAGGCCGTCGATCAGCTTCTTGCGTGTGTGGCGCGGCTGTATAACGGCGTCCAGATATCCACGTTCGGCGGCCACGTACGGGTTGGCAAAACGGTTGCGGAATTCCTCGATTTTTTCCTGACGGATCTGCTCGCGGCTGGCGGTGCGCTCGGCTTCATCGGTGTACATGTTGGCGGCGCGCTCGAGTTCGCGCTTATAAACGATATCGACCGCTCCTTCGGGACCCATAACTGCGATCTCCGCCGTCGGCCAAGCGTAGTTCACATCCGTCCGGATGTGTTTCGATGCCATAACGCAATAAGCGCCACCGTATGCCTTGCGCGTGATCACCGTCAGTTTTGGAACGGTCGCTTCAGCGAAAGCAAATAGCAGCTTTGCGCCGTGCCGGATGATCCCGCCATACTCCTGCTGTGTACCTGGCAAGAATCCGGGCACATCTTCAAACGTGATCAGCGGAATGTTGAAGCAGTCGCAGAAGCGCACGAAACGCGCGCCTTTGACCGATGCATTGATGTCCAGCGTTCCCGCCAGTACGGCCGGCTGATTCGCGACAATGCCCACCGAGCGTCCATTCATTCGCGCGAAGCCAACCACGATGTTCTTCGCATAGTGCTCGTGCACTTCGAAGAAGTAGCCGTCGTCGATGATCGCGCGTATCCCATCCTTGATGTCATAGGGCAAGTTCGACTGCGCAGGCACCAGCGTGTCGAGCGAAGCCTCGGCGCGATCGATCGGATCGGTACACGGCTTGCGCGGCGGATCATCGAGATTGTTGGATGGAATAAAACTCAGCAGTTCGCGCAACAGAGAGAGACACTCCGCGTCATCGTGCGCCAGGAAGTGCGCCACGCCGGAGGTCTCGTTGTGTGTCACCGCACCGCCGAGAGCCTCTTTGGTGACGTCTTCGTGCATCACCGTCTTGATCACGTCCGGGCCAGTGATGAACATGTGCGACGTCTTGTTCACCATCACGATGAAATCGGTGATCGCGGGAGAGTACACCGCTCCCCCGGCGCAGGGGCCCATCACCGCTGACAGTTGCGGAACCACGCCACTGTAGAGCGTGTTGCGGAGAAAAATATCGGCGTAGCCTCCGAGTGAAACTACGCCCTCCTGAATGCGGGCGCCGCCGGAATCATTTAGCCCTATAACAGGCGCGCCTACCTTGGCAGCCATTTCCATGATCTTCACGATCTTCCCGGCATTGGCCTCGGAGAGCGTGCCGCCGAATACCGTGAAGTCCTGCGCGAAAACGAATACCAGGCGCGCATCGATGCGCCCGTAACCGGTGATAAATCCATCGCCGTAATATTTGCGTTCAGCCAGCCCAAAGTCGTTGGCGCGGTGAGTGACGAATCGATCGGTTTCTTCGAACGTACCCTCGTCAAGCAGGAACTCGATTCGCTCCCGCGCCGACATCTTGCCTTCCTTATGCTGCCGTTCGCGGCGCTCCTTGCCGCCCCCCTCTTCCGCGAGGTGGTCCCGGCGTTTGAGCTCCTGAATTTTCTGTTCGATGTCCATGGAACGGGATTATAGAACCCGTCGCACGTCATGCGTCGCACGTGGCACGCAAAGCAGAAACGCTAGACTTTCGGATTTGAGGGTAGCGCGCACGACGCACGACATGGCACGTGCGACTGAGTGCGATGGGGCGACCCATGGCCCCTCACCCCCTAGTACTCTCGTGACCTATTACTACCCCCACCCCAGTCGTATCCTGAACCTTCTCACCTCTTCAAAGGAGCAGTGATGTCTATGAAACGGCTGTACTTGGTTTGTGCGGCGCTGATTCTGAGCGTTGGCCTCACTCCGGCGTTCGCTGACCGGGATCACGATCGTGGAGACGACGATCACGGTCACGGTCATGGCAACGGCCATGCCTATGGCCACGAGAAACACGATCGTGATGACGACGACCGGGGACACTATCGCGACCACGACCGCGATCTGCATGGCTGGTACCGCGCGCACTATAACAATCTGCCGCCCGGATTGGCGAAGCGCGACCGCTTGCCTCCCGGACTCGAGCGCCAATTGGTTGTAAGGGGAACTCTACCGCCGGGATTGCGCCGTGAGATGCATCCGTGCCCGCCTGAGGTCGTGCAGTACTTGCCGCCTCCGCCGGCGGGATATATGCACACGATCATCAGTGGCAACATCGTGCTGGTGAACCGAAGGACCTTCTTCGTCCTCGATGTGTTCCATTTCTAGCTGTGGTTGATCGCGACTCAAAGGAGGGGCGGGCTTCGGCCCGCCTTTTCTATTCCATGCCCGAGCCTAGCGGCTCGTACTTGTATTTCTTGCCATCCCAGTAAATTGCCGCAGTCATCTCGTCGCCGGTGGCTTCTTCGATGTAAACCGCCATCGTGCTTTTCTTCTTGTTGATCTTCATCTTCTTCATCACAGCCGTCTTCACATCGATGTTGATGATCACGAATTTCTCGCCCGGTGTTGCCGCACGCCACGCATCAGAGCCAACGCCATGGATGATAAGAATTGAAATTCCTTTCAAGCGTGGGTCTTGCTGCCCCATGGTCGACGTGATCTTCGGATTTCCATAGCCGTAGAACGAATTCATCGGATCAATGACTTTGTAGTTCTTCTCATCCTGATCGATAAGCGCGTTCTTGCAGCGGCCGATGATGACAATGTCTTCGACCCCATCGCTATTCAGGTCTCCCGTCATCGGCGCAAACTTAGGGTCCACCGAGCAGGTGCTGCCAAATTGCTCGTGAACGAAATCATCGTTGACCTTCGCAGTCACATTGGTTGAAGGAGTGGCATTCTGCGCGGAAGCGCACGCTGTGAGCAGAGTGAAAACCAAGATGCGGGACCACATACATTCAATGTAGTCCCGCAATTGAAACCTAGCTATGCCAAGCGAGGTAACCAAAGTTTCATTTGGTGATGGCCAGGCTATTGATATCTCCGACCTCGGTATCGGTGATTGAAACGTAGCCGTTCGGAATGGCGGTAAAAGCGCCCGTGTTCCCGTCCACCGAATAAACCTGTACGCCGACATCGCAGCTGAAGCACGCCGGCTGGTTCGAAGTGAGGGCCCACAGGAACTGCCCAGTGGGATCAATCACCGGCCAGTCGCCCGGGCCTTGTCCGGAAACCTGCGTGACTGCGCCGTTAGTTTGGTCGAGCGAGTACACGCCACAGTTGTCGTACATGAACTTTCCAGCTGATGCGATCGTCATGTTATCCGGCCCAGGTATTCCAATGGTCCCGCTCGGAGTTACCGTTCCGCATGAGCCTGCGCTGAAGGGCGAACCCGGTAGCGCAGTCAATGAACCCGAGTTCTGGTCCACGCTAAAGCCATAGATGACGCCGCTGTTCTTCGCGGACAGCACGTACAAGAACATGTTGTTTGGCGTGATCACTTCGGTCCACGGGGAGGCGATGTCAGTTCCAAACGGGGATCCCGCCACCGGCGTGAGTTGTCCTGTGGCTTGGTTAATGGAGAAGGCTTCGATCCCTGTGCTCGTTGACACGAACAGAAATCTGTTTGTCTGCTCAACGGCCAAGAGCGTTGCCGGCTGCGAGTAGCCGGGGGAACTCGTCGCCGGTGTCGTGAACGGCGAACCAGCAACCGCAGTCAAGGCGCCGGATTGATTGCTGAATGCGTATACGCCTCCAGTCGTGCTCAGCGCATACACAAATTTCCCCTGGTTATCCACGACATCATCTACCAGGGCCTGATTAGGCAAGTAATTGCCGATCGCGGCCCCCAATGTGCCATTACTGCGGTTGATTGCGTAGACGAACAATCCAGCCTGCGTGCTTGCGCCACCGCCGAATGTCGCCTGGAAGAGAAACGAACCGGACGGGTCGATTGCCATGGTCGAAGGGTTGCCAGTATTGGCAGAGCCACCTTGCTGCAGCGTTAAAGTGCCGTTCGACTGGATATCGGCGGTGAACGGACCTCCGCCTGGCAACGGACTGGCATACAGAAATTTCGCTGCTCCGCTCTGCCCGGAGGCGCCGATGCCCTCACCGTAGCCGGGAACGGCCTGACCGGAGCCTGAGCCTGAACCGGATCCACTGCCTGAACTTCCGGAACCGCTTGATCCCGAACCGGACCCTCCTGATCCCGATCCAGAGCCACCCGATCCTGATGCAGATCCGCCGGATCCTGATCCGGTTCCGGAACTGGTTCCATTTGTCGTGTGCATGTTGCTGGAGCCGCAACCACTAAAGAAGAAGATGACGGGCACGACGATCAAGAGGGCGACAAGCTTTTGCGCGAGCGACATACGTCCTCCACAACTCTCCTACGAGAAGTTCCCTGAGGTGGTCTTTTGGATGGAGCGCAGGTGGAGCTAGTTGGCCCAAACACCATGCCTGAAGCGGCTTTTCAGGTATTTCATGCCATGTTCATCGGGGATTTACTTAGAGGAGGAACGTTGACGGAAATGTTCCCAGCCTTGCGGACGTAACACGCGCCGAGTCTGGGCGGGATCAATGATGATCATGTTCTTTGTACGAGTAACTTCACCGATGGCGGTAAGTGACACGCCGTCGATACTAGTTGGCACGCGGGTGCTTTTCTTCGCCGTGAATAGGAGTTCGTAGGCGTCGCCACCATGCAACGCGAAATGAAGATCGACCTCGCGTCCTCGAAACTTCGCGCGCGGAATCGCTTCTTCCCAGACTTCCGCGCCCACTTCGCTCTCCTCGCAAATGTGCGAGAGATCGGTCGAGAGCCCATCGCTGATGTCGATCATCGAGGTGGCGATCTTGCGCTCGCGAAGAATTCTGCCGATGGTGAGCCTGGGCTGCGGAAGCGTGCCGCCGATTCGATCGCGTGAGCTTCTCTGGCGTCGAAGCTGTGAGTAAAAGGAATCTGTTTCTGCTGCTGCGCCGCCGAGTGCTCCGGTGACATAGATTCCATCGCCGGGTCGCGCTCCGGAGCGTAGAATCGCCGTTCCTCTAGGCACGGCCCCAAGCACGACGATGTCAGCAAGAACTTTGTCGGGAGATTGCGTGGTGTCACCGCCGGCAAGCGGGACAGGGAATTTCTTCGCGAGTCTCAGGAGGCCATCAAAGAAGCCATCCACCCACTTTTGTGGAGTCCGCGCAGGAAGAGCGAGGGAAAGGAACACTGCAACAGGCTCGCCTCCCATCGCCGCGATGTCGCTCAGTCCACGCGTAAGGCAGCGGTGCCCGATAAATTGCGGCGATTGCCACTCGCGCCGGAAGTGCACGCCTTCCAGGCTAAAGTCGGTCGTGATCAGCGCCTCGTGTCCGGTCGGAATCCGCAGCACGGCGCAATCATCGCCGATGCCAGCGACGATAGCGCCAGCCTTATTGCGTGCCAGTCGCTTACTCGCAAGCCGCCGAATTCTCGAAATCAGTTCTCTTTCAACCAGAGGCACGGGAACGATGATAGGCGGTCATCTGCTTCACGCCAAATATCCCCGCCCGCCTCTGTGGCGTTCCTCCGTGCAACCCTGCCTGCCCTGAGCGACTGAGCTCAGCGAAAGGAGTCGAATGGGTGTCCTCTGTGGTGAATTTTGTCTTGGGCTCCGCCGAATCGTCCGTCCGAACTCTGAATCTATAATGAAGAGATGCCCACCTCGCGAAATTCCCTGTGGGGTGCGCTACGGAATTCATGGACTTCAAATTAGTCAGTTCGTACAAGCCCAAAGGCGACCAGGGCACCGCCATCGAAGCTCTCAATCGAGGCCTGATCGATCGCGAGCAGCACCAGGTCCTTCTCGGGGTTACCGGCTCCGGCAAAACGTTCACCATGGCCAAGGTCATCGAGCAGGTGAACAAGCCTGCCCTGGTGATGGCGCACAACAAAACGCTTGCCGCCCAGCTGTATCACGAGTTCAAGAGCTTTTTCCCGCAAAACGCGGTCGAGTACTTTGTCTCCTACTACGACTACTATCAGCCCGAAGCCTACGTCCCCGCCGCCGACCTCTACATTGAGAAGGAATCGACCATCAATGACGAGCTCGATAAGCTTCGTCTTTCCGCTACACGTTCATTATTTGAGCGTCGCGATGTCCTGATCATCGCGTCGGTGAGTTGCATTTACGGCCTCGGCTCGCCCGAAGCCTATTACGGCATGCTGCTGTTCCTGGAAAAAGGCCAGAAGATCAAGCGCGAAGACATCACCCGCAAGCTGGTCGAAATCCTGTACGAGCGCAGCGAAGGCGAGTTTCGCCGCGGGACATTCCGCGTGCGCGGCGACGTGATCGAGATTTATCCCACGTACGACGACATGGCCTATCGCATCGAGCTGTGGGGAGATGAAGTCGAGTCGCTTTCGCAAATTGATCCGTTGTTCGGCACAGTGAAGCAGAAATACGTTCGCCTGCCGATCTACCCCAAGACGCACTACGTGATGAAGCCCGAAACCCGCAACCGTGCCGTGGACACGATTAAAGAGGAGCTGGCGTGGTGGGAAAAGGAACTTGAGAAGCAGGGAAGAGTCGTCGAGGCGCAGCGGGTGCACCAGCGAACCATGTACGACCTCGAAATGATCAAAGCCATGGGCTTCTGCCATGGCATTGAGAACTACTCGCGCCATTTCACCGGACGCATGCCGGGCGAGCCGCCGCCGACGCTGCTCGACTATTTTCCGCGCGATTACGTGATGTTCATCGACGAGTCACACCAGACTGTGCCGCAGTTGCACGGCATGTATCACGGTGACCGCTCGCGTAAAACAACCCTGGTTGAGTATGGATTCCGCTTGCCGTCGGCTCTGGACAATCGCCCGCTTACCTTCGAAGAATTCGAGCATCGGACGAATCAGATCATCTATGTCTCCGCGACACCCGGTCCATATGAGCTCACGAAGTCTGCTGGCGTGGTGGTTGAGCAGATCATTCGGCCGACGGGGCTGGTCGATCCGCCAGTCGAAATTCGGCCGGTGAAAGGGCAGATCGATGACCTGTTGCATGAAATCCGACAGCGCGTGGAGCGATGCGAGCGCGTGCTGGTCACCACTCTGACCAAACGCATGGCCGAGGACCTTGCCGAATACTACAGCGAAGTCGGCGTGAAATGCCGATACATGCACTCGGAGATCGAGACGCTAGAACGCGTAAAGATCCTTCGCGACCTGCGCAAGGGCGAATTCGACGTGCTCATTGGGATAAATCTCCTTCGTGAAGGGCTCGACTTGCCGGAAGTCTCCCTCGTCGCCGTGCTCGATGCCGATAAAGAGGGATTCCTGCGTTCCAGTGGTTCACTGATTCAGACCATTGGCCGCTGCGCCCGCAACCTGAACGGCCGCGCAGTACTCTACGCCGATCGTATGACCGATTCCATGCAGAAGGCGATGGATGAGACCGACCGACGCCGCGCGATTCAGGAAGCTTATAACCGAGACAACGGCATCACGCCGGAGTCAATCGTGCGCCCACTGGACATGTCACTCGCACGGATTATCGAAGCCGACTATGCCGACCTCGCAACCGAAGAGACCAATGGAATCCCCGAATTCAAGACTCAGGAAGAACTCGACACCTACATCGCCAAAATGGAAAGCGAGATGCGCGAGAATGCCAAGCGCTTCGAGTTTGAGAAGGCCGCCAAGCTGCGCGATGCAATCAAGGAGCTAAGAACAAAGGAATTCTTGTTCGCGTAGTGTTTCGCTGAAACCTGAAACCTAATTCACCCACCCCGACTTCGACCCACCGTTTGGCTTTTTTCCAGGCTCGTCCGGAGGAATGTAGTTTCCGTGCTCGTCGAATTGCACCGTCTGATTGTGGTCGCGCATGTAGACCTCGAATTTCCGTGCCGCGCGCCGCCGTTTCCACCGGTAATACGAATTGCGGAAGCTGAAGTACTTTTCTGATATGCCGATTGTTGTGCGTCGCGTAAGAAAGAGTGCGTAGCATACGTATCCCGCGCCTAACCCCAGCAGCAATACGAAGTCGAAAAGGTCGAAATGATGAAGTAGCAGGTACGCGGTTTCCAGTCCGCCGATTCCCAACACAAACCACTTTGCGGGAATCTGGATGGGAAAAGGAAACAACATGAGAGATGTGCCGCGGTTGAAAAGATAAAACACCATTAGGATGGCATTGACCGCTGCGCCACATCCAGCTGCGGCTCCTTGGGCGAATGACGGGGCATGCAGTGCGGGACCCAACAGCGACAATCCGAATCCCGCCAGTCCCGACAAAATGCTGCTGGCGAAGAACAGCAGATAAAACTTGGCGGCTCCGACACGATCCTCAACCGCCCATCCCAGAAAATATATTCCCAATAGCGAGAGAACGAAGTCTATCGGGTCCACGTAAATAAAGGGATAGGTAACGAACTGCCACAGAGCACCAGCGCGTATTAGATCTGGACGAAGTGCCCCCAGATTGACCAGAGTGTTGCCTGCGCCGGGAGCAAATGCCAACAGCAGCAACGTCACAACATAAACGACCGCGCTGAAAATGATGAGCTGGCGGACTGCTCCTCGCAGTGGCGGAAATCCCATCACCGAATTGTTGAATCTCGGCATTGGCAGAACGAAGGGTCAGCAGGTGAACCGCTGACGATCGCGGTCAAGATTAATCCTAACAGTTTGTGGGTCTACCGTTCCGGCTGTGGTACCACCGGCAAACTTCTATGTCCCGCTTCATCCACCGCTTGCACCGCGAAGATCACGTTGTCTTTGGAAACGGGAACAGTGGCTTTCGTTGCATTCTGAATCATCTGCGAATGTTCCCAGTCGGGCGCTGCAGTCGCGCGCCATAGCACTTCGTACGAAGTTGCTCGCCCATCTGCTGGTGCCTCCCACTCAAGCCTCGAATCGTTCACAAGTTCTTTGGTCACCAGGCGCACGTTCTGCGGAGGTGCCGGCGCCGCGGCGAGCGATGCCAATGTTGCGGCATTTACTCGGGCCACCCCTGCTACGTAATCGAAATCGACATACTGTGGCAGATCACCGTACTGCGTTCCGTTCTCCACGCGCACGTTCTGATGCTGCCGATCATAGTTCTCGCGGAATTCCGTGAACCGAACCGCCGCAAATCCCGCCTGGTTGAAAGAAATATGATCACCTCCTCGCAGATAGCGGTCGCGACGGAACTCCAAAAGAGGCGCGACTTCGAGTCGGTAAGTGTGTGCAGTTTGCGCGATGTAGCGGGCCAATTCCCGGGAGGCTGAATCGTTTTCTCCACCCAGCGCGCGAATCATTCTCAATTCTCTCTCGCTGACATTGTCGGGAATGCTCTCTGAAAACACGCGCACAGCGTGCGGATCCTGTCCGGGACTCTTGTCCCCGCCAACAATGTCATTGTTCAGAACCGCTTCAACATCCCAGCCCTGGGACTTGGCGAATTCTGCGAAATGCTTGCTGCCATAAAGCCCTTGCTCTTCTCCGGCGACGGCCAGAAAGATAATCGTCCCCGGAAACTTCACTTTGCTTAGGACGCGCGCGCATTCGAGGCTGACGGCCGTTCCGCTCGCGTCATCGTTCGCTCCAGGCGCAGCATCGGTGACGTTTTCGTTGCTGCTGTTGCGCGAGTCATAGTGGCCCGTCACCAGTACGATTCGTTTCGCGTCCTCGGGATCGGTTCCTTTCAGCACCGCATAAACATTGCTGATGACCGTCGGCGACGATACCCGCTCACTCGCGGGCTGCGTAAATGTGTCCGTCTTCACCTCCAGGCATCCACCGCATTCACGCGAGTAACGCTCGAATTCGCTCTTAATCCACTCGCGCGCCGCGCCGATTCCGTGCCCCTGCGCGATTGCAGCAGGGTCCTGTGCGGACAAGGTGCTGCGATTCTGAAAGCTGACAAGTTTCTCGATGTCAGATCGAATGTGCGCGGCAGAAATTTCACTGAGTGCGGCTTTGATCCGCGGATCCGCAAATGGTGAATCCGCCTGGCCTGAACCGGTCCCGCACAATAAACACCCCAACAGCAGAGGCACAACCGCTCGCCCCACACGGAGCGCTTCGTCCGTCATAACCCACTCCCTTCCTTTCCATGCATCTTCTCAAACTCTTGCATCATCTGAGGCCCTAGCACCGGCCAAGCCCGACTTGACCAACGTCCCAGAAGAAAATAAATATAAGGGTTGCCATTATAAGATTGGGGTTCCGGAGGGAGGATCATGCTTTACTGTCCTGAATGCGAAACCAGCCTGGATGTGGAAGAAGACGAGGTTGATGAAGGCGAAGTCCTCTCCTGTCCGGAGTGTGGAATGGACTTCGAAGTCGCTACCGTAAATCCCGTCGAGTTGAAGCCCGTCGACGAAGAAGAAGAGTACGAAGACGACGAGGACGACGAAGAGACTGAGGACGGCGACTACTCCTAGAACGATCATGCGTTCAGTCATCAGACTCTCGCTGATCGCTGCCTGCCTGCTACTTGCAGCAACGATTCCGCTGCAAGGTCGTGAAAAAAAGAAACCAGACGATTACGCGCTCATCTTCGGCACCGTGTGGGGGCCGGATGACCAGCCATTGTCCGGCATCCAGGTGAATATTCGCCGCGCCGACCAGAAGAGGGCAAAATGGCAGCGGTACTCAACCCGCTTGGGTGAGTTCTCAGTACGGGTTCCGGTAGGCAAGGCCGATTACGTAATCTGGGCCGACACCAAAAGCGTTAAGTTGCCCAATGGTAAGCACTTAGAGCCCAGCCCGCAGGTAACCGTCCACGTCGAGAGCAACGAGCGCGTCGATACCGGGTTACATCTAAAATAGAGAGAGTTGCTGCACGTTCAGGGGGATCTATGAAACTCGCCAGAACGATCCTGATCTCAACTTTGTTGGGAGCGCTCCTCGTGTCGGTTGCTGCTACCGCAAAAGAGAAAGAACCACAAACCCCGGGGCGCCTGCTCACCGGCAGGGTCGTGGACAGGCAGGAAAACGCATTGCCCAATGCTGTGGTTTACGTGACGGACACCCGGTCGCGGGCGGTCAAGACTTACATCGTGGGGCCTGACGGTAGCTATCGCTTTCCAGCCCTCTCCAGCACTGTGGATTACGAGGTTTACGCCCAATTCAACGGCAAGACGAGCGACACCAAGCGGATCAGTCAGTTTGACGACCGCAAGGTACTCAGCGTCGTTCTGAAGATTGATACAAAGTAAAACGTCCACCGGCAGACAGTAATGTTAGCGGGTCAGGTTGGCTGGCTTTAGCGGTCTTAGTCCCCGTTGAACACAACCGTAATCTGCGTTTCGATTTCCACTGGCGATCCGTTAAGCAGGTACGGGCGGTATTTCCACTGCTTCACGGCATCAACCGCGGACCGGGAAAGCATCGCGTCTCCCGTGAGTACTTGAACTTTCGCAATGTCCCCAAATTTGTCGATGGTTGCAAGCAACTGCACTGAACCGTGTCGGTGCACTTGCCGCGCAATGGCTGGATACACCGGTTGCACTTTCTTGATCAGCAGGCCTTGAGAAACACCCTGTGAAATTCGGATCGTTCCCGGCGCGGGTTTCGGAAGCTCAAAGTTTGTCGGCGTCACACTGGGCAGGGCGCTGTCATTTTCGGCCACCAAATTGACGGGAGGCGCAGCTGGTTGTTGTGAGCCCTTCATTGCTGAGGTGCCACTCTTCACCAGGAGGGGTTGTGCTTTCGGAGTTGCATTTAGCTTCGAATCCCGCGAGAGAGGCAGTTCCTCGACTTCAATACTATCCGTCGGCACGCTCTTCGCTGGCGTCGCCGGCATGGTGTTCTCCTGCGGTATGTCTTCATTGAAATTCATGGAAGGCGCTGCTTGATCACTCGGCGACGTTGGTGCTGCTTGTGAATTTTGACTTTCGTGAGTAGTCGGAGTTGGTTGCGCCGGAACTTGAATCGAAGGCTGGTTAGCAGTCGGGTTCTCAGAATTCTGGGCACCGTCCGACGAAGTTGCTTGCGCGGGCTTCACTCGGTGCGCAATATTCTGGGCGAACTGCCGCACTCGCGGTTGCTGCAACGCGAAGTATCCGCCACCAGCAACAACGGCGAGCACAATCGCAATCTTCAGGAACCAGCCACCGCCGCTGCTGCGCCCTGAATGCTCCAACGCTGAAAACGAAGGTGGAGCAACGGACTCTGGTTCGTAGGTTGGAGCGGGCTCCGGAACGGTAGTGCTGGTCGAAACGATGGGCTCATTCGTAACCATCGGAGATGCACCAGCCGTTCTCAATTCTGCTGGCTTCGGCTCGGGCGCGAGCGCAGGCGCTGCGGCTTGCCCGGAAGGACGGGCTGCAATTGGCTCGGCTTGTCCCAAAAGCACTGACGCGGGACCCTCGATAGAGCGCTTTCCGGTGATCTGGGGCAGCGACTCGAGAACTGCCGCATCCGCAGCCTCGGTCTGTGGCTCTGGATCGCTGTCGAGCACCAATCCTGAAAAGGGAACTGATGCTGCCGGACTGGGTGCGGCTGAATTCGTGACGAGCGGTGCAACTGGCCCGGGTGGCGTTATAAAAAGCGAACGCGTGGGAGCAGGTTGCGGCGATTCAAAACTACTTCTGCTTGGAACGGGTTGAGATGGCGGCGGAGAAACTCGGTTTTCAGTTGAGACCGTAGGAGCAGTGCCTGCTGGTTTCGGCTGTGCTTTCTTCAGCAGACCTCGTGCAACTCGCAGGGTGCTCTTCGACTGCTCAACATTGATGGGCTTTGTGAGCACCAGATTCGCGCCGATCCGAAACGCCTTCGCCACTCCAGCCTGGCCCTCGACGACCGCCACCGATAGAGAACCACTATTCTGAGCCGAATTACGCGCGGCCTTGAATAACAACGAAGCGTCCTGCTCGTTCTGGCAGTCAACCACCAGCGCGTGAAAATGCTCCTCGGTGAGGCGCTGCACCGCGGCAAAAGACTGCTGCGCGGTTTCCACGGTAAAATCAAGCTCAGTAAGGACTTGCGTCACTAATCGCGCAGCCGTTTCGTCTGGGCAGAAGAGTAGGGATCTGAAGCTCATGATCGCATGGTAGGTACCTCAGGATGCCCTCGCAAGTTACTGATGTCATTGGCCCAAAGCGTCACAGGCAGGAGCGGCAATCGCGCATCCCGCTGGCGCTAAAGTTGATCTGGACAGTCCTCGTTCTGGTGTGGGTCCCTGTGTATTGGCGCCAATACGGACCACAGAATTTTCTCTTCTTCTGCGACATCGGGAATCTGCTGATTACCGTCGGCCTATGGCTAGAAAGTCGCTTCATCCTTTCATGGCAGGCGGTCGGGTTGCTGGTATTTCAGACGCTCTACGACATTGACTTGCTGGTTGCACTTGTCTCGGGTCATCACGCAACCGGTGGCACCGAGTACATGTTTGATCCGCACATTTCTCTTCTGGTGCGAGCGTTGGGCCTATATCATTTTGTGGTCCCGGTTTTGTTGCTATGGGCGATGTATAGATTGGGCTACGATTCGCGAGGCTGGAAATGGCAGATTTTACTGATGGCAGTCCTCGTCCCGATAACATTCTTCTGGCATCCCGAAGACAACATCAACTTCGCTCGCGGGATCGGTCATGAACAGCACCTGATTCCAGGCTGGCTGTACCTGGTCGCATATCTTATCGTAGTGCCGCTGGTGGTGTATTGGCCCACTCACAGGATGCTTCGACACTGGTCCCAACCCAAGAGTGAGATAGCGGCATCTCCCTCCGCATGATTCGCAAATTGAAGTCAGGAGAATACCGGCTGTATTCGCGCAAGAAAAACGCGAAAACTGGAAAGCGCAGGAACTTGGGTACGTTTTCTTCGCGCGCTGCAGCCGAGGAGCACGAGCGCGCCGTGCAGTTCTAAAAAGCGTTGACGTGTTGAGCGGAATCGCAACATCTATCGCATGAGCAGCCGCGTAGCGGCGGAACAGGAAAGCCCCGGCACGGCAGTGCCGGGAGGCTTAAGTCAGGAAGACCGAAGTCCGCTTTAGCGGACACACGTTGTGTCGTTCCTATCCGAGCGCTAGTTCCTTCGCCCTTTGCGCCGCCTTCACCACGGCTTTTATCAAAGTCACCCGCAGCTTGCCCTCTTCGAGTTCCATGATCGCGTCAATGGTGCAGCCGGCCGGAGTTGTCACCGCATCCTTCAACAACGCTGGATGATCGCCGGTTTCGAGCACAACCGTCGACGCGCCCAAAGCAGTCTGCGCGGCGAGCAGGGTTGCGATGTCCCGTGGCAAGCCCACTTTAACGCCCGCTTCCGCCAACGACTCGAGAATTATGTAAATGTACGCGGGCCCGCTCGCTGAGAGCGCTGTCACCGCGTCCATGTGCTTCTCATCAACAACTACGGTTCGGCCGACCACGTTAAACAGCGCACAAGCCGCGTCCACGTGACCTTTATCGGCATACTGCCCTTTGCAGATTCCGGTCATCCCCTGGCCGAGGACACAAGGTGTGTTGGGCATGGCGCGAACCACGGGCACTCCCGCGCCGAGTGCGGACTCAATCTGCGAGGTATGCACCGAAGCCGCTACCGAAATCACGATCTGTTGGGCGGTAACCTTGTCGGAAATCTGCTCCGCGAGTTCCTGAACAACCTGGGGCTTTACGCAGATCAGGACCACGTCTGCGCCATCAACAGCGGCTACGTTGTCGGTCGTAACCTTCACGCCAAGCTTCTGCGACAGTTCTTTCGCACGACCTTCGTGCGCCACCGTGGCCCGCACCCGCTCGGGAGAAATCTGGTGCTTTTCGACCAGGGCCTTGATGAGAATGCCTCCCATCTTGCCCGCGCCCAGCACGGCGATGGTTTTCTTGGAAAAGTTTGCGCTCATGTGCCCCCCGTGTGTAGCTGTGCCGATCGCGCAAAAGGAGCGCGTTGCGACTCAGTTGTAAAGGAAACTTGAAGATATCACAGCGACCGGGAGGAGTTAGTCGCTCCAAGAGCCTGACACCTGAAGCGTGAAGCCTGAAGCCCTACTCCCACTCAATCGTTCCCGGTGGCTTGGACGTGATGTCGTACACCACGCGGTTCACTCCGTGTACTTCATTCACGATGCGATTGGAGATCGTTTTCAGGACGTCGTGCGGCAGCGGCACCCAGTCTGCCGTCATGCCGTCTTCGGAATGGACGGCGCGGATCGCGCAGGTGTAGGCGTATGTTCGCTGGTCTCCCATAACACCGACGGACATCACCGGGAGCAGAACCGCGAACGATTGCCAGATTTTTTTGTAGAGTCCGGCGGTCTTGATCTCGTTCACGACGATGTCGTCGCATTCGCGCAAAATTGCCAGCCGCTCTGGGGTGACCTCGCCCAGTATCCGCACTGCGAGCCCTGGTCCGGGGAACGGCTGTCGCTGCAGAAGCTCTTCCGGCATGCCGAGATCGCGGCCGATCACCCGAACTTCATCCTTGAATAACTCTTTCAGCGGCTCGATCAGCTTCAGCTTCATCTTCTCCGGAAGCCCGCCCACGTTGTGATGCGACTTGATGACCTGCGACGGTCCCCGCACTGACACCGATTCAATCACATCGGGATAAAGCGTGCCTTGCACCAGCCACTCGACGCTGCCCTCTTCTTTCTCGATGCGATGGGCCTCTTCGTCGAAGACGGCGATAAATTCATTGCCGATGATCTTGCGCTTCTTTTCCGGGTCCGTGACGCCGGCGAGCTTGATCAGAAAGCGCTCGGTCGCATCGACGGCGATCAGGTGCAAGCCCAACTTCTCCCGCAAGTTCTGCTGAACTTTTTCGAATTCGTTCTTGCGCAAAACGCCATTGTTGACGAACACGCACGTCAGTCGCGACTTGCCGGAATTATCGCGCAACGCTCGATCCACCAGTACCGCGGCCACCGCTGAGTCGACGCCGCCTGACAATGCGCAAATGGCGCGTCCGGAGCCGACTTGCTGGCGAACAGCGGCAACAGTAGCCTCCACAAAATGCTGTGGAGTCCATGTCGGCTTCGCGTGGCAGATGTTCAGAACGAAATTGCGCAGGATTTCGGTTCCGAGCTTGGTATGCCGGACTTCGGGATGGAATTGCACCGCGAAGAACCGCTGGCTCGCGTTCTCGATTCCCGCCACCGCGCTGGGCGACTTCGCTATCAACGTGAACCCGGGCGGCAATTCCTGGGCCTCGTCGCCGTGAGACATCCAGACTTCAAGAGATCGCGGCAGTCCTGTAAAAAGCTCTGAGTCGGAAAGGACCTCTATTTGCGCGTGTCCATACTCGCGGTGCTTGGCTCCCTTAACTTTGCCGCCGAGATTGTGCGCCATGAACTGCAGGCCATAGCAGATGCCGAGCACCGGCAACCCGAGTTCGAAGACGCGCTGATCGGCGACGGGAGCATCCTTGTCATAAACGGACGAGGGCCCGCCAGACAAAATGATTCCGATCGGATTGTGTTTCTTAATTTCGTCGATCTTGCTGTTACAGGGAAGGACAACCGAGAAGACGTTCTGTTCGCGCACGCGGCGGGCGATGAGCTGCGAATACTGCGCCCCGAAGTCGAGAACTACGATTGAGGGAGTTTCCACGAATGAGTTTCTCAGAATGATCCCGCCGCTGTAAAGCAGAGGTTTCTCTGGCGTCATCCCGAACGTCGGCGCTCTTCAGCCGACGGAGGGATCCGGCGCGGATCATTACAGCTCTTTGCCACTCCACGCGAGATTCCTCGGCCCGCTGGTGAAAGCGCGGGCCTTCGGAATGACGCAGACGGGGTGGGTACATCGGAAGTAGCGCCGTTATGCGGTAGCCTTCGAGACGCCTTCTGTTCTCAGGCCGGTGCGGGCAGATCGCCCAGGATCAATTCATCCTTGTCAACCGAAGCGCCGACGCCCGGCGTCTCGGGAACTGGCACCGTGGGGATCGCCATCCAGGACGGCAATTCCTCTCGTCCAGTGGCGAGATATGCATAGGCCGCGAGGCGGCCGGTGTACAGAAAATCCGCGACAAAGCAATACGCGAAAATCACGGCAAGCACCAGCGGCAGAGCAATTGGCTGCGCGATCGCAATGGGCAAGAGAACCAGGACGACTCCGCCTGCCACGACAAAGGCGCCGCCATGAATCAGCCCAAACACTGCGCTGGCCCCGAGCACGCCCCCGGTTCGCGACTGCAACAGGCGCAAAATCGCGCCGATGGACGCCAGGGAATTCCTTCCTTCTGCGATCACAACAACTGCGGCCGCCGAAAGCACCCAGTTCAGCACCGCCCAGGCCAGCCAGATAAGAAACCAGACGACGAACACGAGGCGCATGACATCGACCACGCGAATGTGCGTGGACGCCCAATAACTGCTGGCGATCAAGATGGACCCGATCGCCGCCACTTTCGCCGCCAGAAGCGCAGCCGCACGAAGGAAGTTCAAGAAGAGAAGTGCGCGAAGAGGTCTCGACGCTTTTGCTTCCAATTCGAATTCCTCAAACATCGCGCGCAACACCGCAAGCCTGCCGACGGAGGCGAGAACGATCCAGGCAAGCGCCAAACCCACGCTGAGCAGGATAGCGCCCTCGACAAATCGGAGCGAACTACCCTGAAAGATTCGACGAATTGCCTGCGCGATCAGGAATGGCTGTCCAGTGTTAAGCAGAAACCGGTCCGCCCTCGTCACCGGAAGAGAACCGAAGTATTCGGCCAGGAATGCGATCCCCAGAACCCAGGCTGCGGCCGCAAATGTCCAGCGCCACGCGATTTCCGCCACAGGAATCAATGGCCGGCGAAACAGCAAGCGAAATCCGACGGTGGTGGCTGAAATCGGATTCATCTCACCACGATGTTGACTAATTTCCCTGTGTAGATCTTTTTCACGATCTGCTTGCCGGCAACAAAGCTTTGTACCTTGGGATCGGCCAGCGCCCTTTCGATTACTTCGGGTTCAGCTGTGCCCGGCGCGACGACAATCACGCTGCGCAACTTTCCGTTCACCTGGACGGGAATCTGGATCTCCTCTTCCTTCGCGAGTTCCGCATCGTATTTCGGCCACGGAGCCTTGAACAGGTTACTCTTCTCGCCCAGCATCTCCCACAACTCGTGCGCGAGGTACGGGGCAAAAGGGGCCAGCAACAACACCAACTTACGCTGTACATCGGCGCGAAATGCGAGAGGCGCGGGCGCATCGCCGTGTAATGCGAAGATCTCCTGTTCCGCGTTGCAGGCATTCAGCAACTCCATTAACGCGGCGACTGACGTGTTGAAATGCCAGCGGCCTTTGAAATCTTCTGTGATCTTTCCGATCGTCTGGTGAAGCTTCCTTAATATTCCTTTGGCTCTTGGCGTGAGGTCGTTGACAGCGTATTCCGGCTTGTACGTTCCGCTTTGGACTGGAGGCCCTTCTACAAAAAAGGCATACACGCGTGCCAGGAACCGGCGAATGCCCTCGATGCCCGTGTCCTGCCAATCCAAGTCGCGGTCCGGAGGCGAAGCAAACAGGCTATACATGCGCGCGGCGTCGGCGCCGAAGCGGGCGACCATCTCGTCCGGCGAAACCACGTTGCCGAGATTCTTGGACATCTTTCGCCCGTCTTTGATCACCATGCCCTGCGTGAAGAGGCGTTCGACGGGTTCATCGTTCTTCAGTAGACCCATGTCGCGCATGAACTTCGTCCAAAAGCGCGAATAGATCAAGTGCAGAATGGCGTGCTCGACCCCGCCGATGTACTGGTCGATCCCTTTGTCGCCGAACCAGTACTGCGCGATTGCAGAGTCGAACGGAGCCTCGTCGTTGTGGGCATTGGTGTAGCGATAGAAGTACCAGGACGAATCGACAAACGTGTCCATGGTGTCGGTCTCCCGCCGCGCCGGACCGCCGCATTTTGGACAAGTCGTATTCAAGAACTCCGGGACGCGCAGCAACGGCGACCCACCCGTCAACGTGATCTCAACCTTGTCGGGAAGGATGACCGGTAAGTCCTTTTCGGCAACCGGCACCACGCCATCCTTGTCGCAGTAGACCATCGGGATCGGCGTGCCCCAGTATCTTTGGCGTGAGATTCCCCAGTCTTTCAGACGGAATGTGACTGTCGCTTTGCCGAAGCCCTTCTGCTCGGCGTAAGCGGACATTTTCTCGATTGCATCTTCGCAGCTGAGACCAGTGAACTCGCCCGAATCGGTCAGCTTGCCATCCAGAGTGGTGAAGGGTAGCTCATCGCCGTGTGTGGGTCGGACATTCTTGTCCGACATCTTTGCCTCGCTACCTGCATTGTCGGACAGGAATGTCCGACCCACATCTGTCGGCACAATTACTTGCTTGATCGGAATCCCGTATTTCTTCGCGAACTCGTAGTCGCGCTCGTCATGCGCCGGGACGCTCATGATCGCGCCGGTGCCGTAATCCATCAGGATGTAATTCGCCACCCACACCGGCACCTTCTCGCCGTTGTACGGATTGATGGCGAAGTGGCCGGTGTTCACGCCGTGTTTCTCGATCTCGCCGATCTTGTCTGACTCTTTCGCCTGCACCTGTTCGGCAATGAGTTGCGCGACCTTTGCACTCAACTCGGGATCACCGGCCGCCAACTTTTGAGTGACCGGATGCTCCGGCGCGAGCTGCACCGAAGTCGCGCCAAAGATTGTGTCCACGCGCGTGGTGAAGACGGTGATGACGTCACCACCAGCGCTGTACAGCTTGAACTCCACCAATGTGCCCTCGCTGCGCCCAATCCAGTTGCGCTGCATGGTGCGGACTTTTTCCGGCCAGCCGGGCAGCCGATCCAAATCTCGGAGCAATTCGTCGGCATACTTCGTCGTGCGCACGAACCACTGCTCCAACTCGCGCTGTTGAACAAGCGTATCTTCATGTCGCCAGCAGCAGCCGTTTGAGAGCACCTGCTCGTTGGCCAGCACGGTCGCGCACTTCGGACACCAGTTCACCTTGCTCTTCTTGCGATATGCCAAGCCTCGCTGGTAAAGCTTCAAAAAGAACCATTGGTTCCATCTGTAGTAATCAGGCAGGCATGTAGTGACTTCGCGGGACCAGTCATACGCGAACCCAAGACGCTTCATCTGCGTCTTCATGTTCGCGATGTTGCGGAGCGTCCACTCGCGCGGAGGCGTCTGGTTGGCGATGGCGGCGTTTTCCGCGGGCAAGCCGAACGAATCCCATCCCATGGGATGCAGCACGTTGTAGCCGTTCATCCACATGTAGCGGGCGAGCGCGTCGCCGATTGAGTAGTTGCGCACATGACCCATGTGCAGCGCACCCGAAGGGTAGGGAAGCATTTCCAGCACGTAGTACTTGGGCTTGGTCGAGTTCCTCTCAGCGGCATAGAGCGATGCGTCGGCCTGCCAGCGTTCCGCCCATTTTTCCTCGACCTGGTGCGCGTTGTAGCGCTCGTCGCGAATAAGAGTGTCTTTCTCCTGCGGCATAGGGGTGAATTGATTCTATCAATGCAGTGCTTCGGCGGCGACGGGAAGGCGTCGATGAGAACATCGTTAATACAGTTGGATTTTGGGGATGCACTCCTGGTAGATAAAGGCGGAGTGAGGGCGCTCTACCTCAGGGAAGGGCGCGACTTCCACTCGTGGAAAGTGATGCATTAGAAGATGACCGCTTCAGCCGCCGAGGTGATACAAGGCTACCGCAGAGGCTAAAGCCCGCCCTCGACTGCCAGTTTGGCGGCACGAGTAAAACTCATGCCCTTCCCAATTCTTGTCATCCGACCAGCTTTTTCAACGCTGCCACATTCCTGCGGTCGTCGCCCGGTTCGTCGATCGGAGTCTCCGCGATGAAGGCGCAATGGGCCAGTCGGGGATCATTCAGCAGTCGCCGGAACGGCTCGAGCCCAATCGTTCCTTTTCCAATGTGCTGATGCCGATCCAACTTCGATCCGCGGGCCGCCTTGGCGTCGTTGCAATGCCACACGGGAACATTCTTCAGTCCGATGGTCGCATCGAGTTGCGCCAGAGTGTCGAGAAATCCCTGCTCGGAAACGATGTCGTAACCTGCAACATGGGTGTGGCAGGTATCAATACACGCACCAACGGGCACTTGACCGCGCACATGCTCGATCACCTCGGCAACTTGCTCGAAGCTGCCGCCGAGCGAGAACTCCGCCCCGGCCGTGTTTTCGATCAGAATCATCAGCCCGCCTTTAGCGAGACCCAAGCCATGGCTGGCCGCAGAAATTGCCGCCGCAGTCTGCAGCAGTCCTTTTTCGCGATTCGCTCCCTTAAACGATCCTGGGTGGAGCACCAGATAGTCCGCGCAGAGCATTAGCGCGCGTTCGATCTCGCCTCGAAAAGCCTCAATGGACTTCTTGAGGAAAGTTTCGGTCGTGCTGGCCAAGTTCACCAGGTAATTTGTGTGAATCACCAGCGGCTTGAGGTCATACTTCTCGCGCAGGCGCAACATCTGCTCGCATTGCGGACGCGCCAACTCATACGGTGCCCACTGCCGAGGACTCGACGAGAAAATCTGAAACGTGTTGCATCCGAGGCGGTAAGCTCGTTCCGCGGCGTTCTCAACGCCACCGGCGGACGAAGTGTGGATTCCGATCCGCCGTGAGGTCAGCTTCGGCGGCCGCCTGGGAGGCGGGCTTTTGAGAATATCCTGCGCATGCGCCATCGAGCGCGGCATTCATCGAGTATATTGTGCCCAGTTTCGCTGATTCGGCGGCACTTACGAATTCAGGCAATGTCAAATTTCATGCCGAAAGCCTGACTTTCATTGCCCCGCTTGTGCTGCGGATTTAAACTGTTAGTTCCTGAGGAGACCCCATGTTAGTGGTTATGAAGGCGCACGCCACGCCGGAACAGGTCAGCGCAGTTTGCAACAAGATCGAAGCTCTTGGATATCGCGCCCATTCCATTCCCGGCGCGGAACGCACTGCCATCGGGATTACCGGGAACAAGGGCGAAGTCGAGCCCGGCACGCTCGAAGAAATGCCCGGCGTGCAGGAAGTTATCCCGGTCACCAAATCTTACAAACTCGTCAGCCGCGACATGAAGGCGGAGAACACGGTCATATCATTTCCCGGCACCGCCGCCACTTTCGGAGGACCCGGCCTGGCAATTGTCGCCGGACCGTGCGCCATCGAGAGCCGCGAGCAGGCGTTTGCAGTGGCTGAGCGCGTGCACCGATCTGGAGCGCAGTTTTTCCGCGGCGGCGCCTACAAGCCCCGCACTTCTCCCTACTCTTTCCAGGGACTTGGCGAAGAAGGGCTGCGAATCATGTCGGAGGTCCGAGATCAGTTCGGCATGAAGATCGTGACTGAGGCAATCGACCACGAGTCGCTCGATCTGGTTGAGAAGTACGCCGACGTGATCCAGATCGGCGCGCGCAACATGCAGAATTTCTCGCTGCTCAAGCGCGCAGGACGGTCGCGCAAGCCGGTGCTGCTCAAACGGGGTATGTCGGCGACCCTCGAAGAATTCCTCATGGCCGCCGAATACGTGATGAGCGAAGGCAACTACAAGGTGATCCTCTGCGAGCGCGGTGTGCGCACCTTCGCTGACCACACCCGCAACACGCTCGACCTCAGCCTGATCCCGGCGGTCCAGCGTTTGAGCCACCTGCCGATTCTTGTCGACCCAAGCCACGGAACTGGGAAGCGCAACAAAGTAACGCCGCTGTCGCGTGCGTCGGTCGCCGTTGGTGCTGATGGGCTCCTGATAGAAGTCCACTGCGATCCGGACAAGGCTCTATCGGATGGCATGCAGTCGCTCTACCCCGACCAGTTCGATGAATTGATGTCGCAGGTGAGGCAGATCGCAGCGGTTGTGAACCGGACAGTACCGGCAATCGGCGAGCACGCGCGGGTGCCAGCAAATAGAGGAGTATCAAGCAGCCTCCGGGCCGCGCAACCCTAAGTGCTCCTTCGGAATACAAACGGCGGGGTAGAATGACCACGCCTTCCTCTCTCCTCCGCCCCTTTTCGAAGCTGCTTACCATCGAACTTCTGGGCAGGAAAGTTGAAGTTCCGGAAAATAATCCTCTGTTGCGCTGTCTGCAGTACCTCGCCCCAGAACCGATCTCCTATGGGCGTTTTTGCTGGAATGAGGACTGCCAGTACTGCCGGGTGACCTATGACATGGGAGAGGGGACCCAAGAACGCGCGGCCCTCTCCTGTAAGCTGCTCGTTGCGGAAGGCATGCGCATCAAGGAAGTCAGCCAGGAGATACGCTTCTGCTTACGGGATTGGAATAAGAATTGAATCATTGAATCATCGGATCATTGAATCATTTGAAAATGGCGGGTGGACAAATCGGTCAATGACCCAACCTCTCTTCATGACTCAATTGGGTCCTTCGGCGCCCCGGGGTGATTAACAGCTTCTATGTTGCTCTGCGAAACAATTGCAAAGTTTCGTAAAGACCGCCCTTTACGGCCTTAAACTTAAATCTTCGCGCAAGCTGCGTTCATCTAAGAAAGTAGTCTGCTTGGTACCTTTTTAGCGAGACCTTTCTTTTGGCGACCCGTGCGCGGGGCCGGCTTACTGCCTTATGTGGATTGTTTCTCTAGCTCTTCGTCGCCCGTATACGTTCATCGTATTGGCGCTGGTGCTGCTCATCCTCAGCCCCATCGTTATTCTGCGCACGCCGACCGACATCTTCCCCGATATCAATATTCCGGTCATTAGCATTGTCTGGAATTATCAGGGTCTCTCGCCCCAGGAGATGGCGAACCGCATCACCACGACCACTGAGCGTGCGCTCACCACGCTGGTCAACGACATCGATCACATCGAGTCGCAGTCGTTGAACGGGATCGCCGTGGTGAAAGTGTTCTTCAAACCTAAAGCGAACATTCAGACCGCGATCGCGCAGGTCACCGCCATTTCGCAGACCCAGTTGCGATTCTTGCCCGCCGGAACCACGCCGCCGCTGGTGATCCAGTACTCAGCCTCGAGCGTTCCTATCCTCCAACTCGGGCTGAGCAGCGACACGCTGCCCGAGCAGGAATTGTTTGATACCGCTGTAACCACGATGCGCACGCAGCTGGTTACAATCCAGGGTGCGGCGATTCCGTTTCCTTACGGCGGCAAGCAGCGACAGGTCGAAGTGGACCTCAATACGCAGGCGCTGCAGGCGAAGCAACTGTCTCCTCTCGATGTCGTCAACGCCTTTAGTGTCCAGAACCTCATCTTGCCATCCGGTACCGCCAAGATTGGATCGCTGGAATATCAGGTTGAGCTCAACGCCAGCCCGCAAACCATCGCCGAATTAAACGATCTCCCGATCAAGACGGTCAACGGCACCACAATTTACGTCCACGACGTTGCTCATGTGCGCGACGGCTTTGCACCGCAGACCAATGTGGTTCGACAAGACGGCTCGCGCGGCGTGCTGCTCACGGTGTTGAAGAATGGAGGCGCCTCCACTCTCGATATCGTCAAGAACATCAAGACAATGCTGCCGGACCTGCTGAAGCGGGTGCCGCGCGATATGAATGTGAAGCTGCTGTTCGATCAGTCGCTATTCGTTCGCGCTGCCATTAGCGGTGTGGTTCGCGAGGCGCTGACCGCCGCCTGCCTCACGGCCGCCATGATCTTGCTCTTCCTGGGCAGTTGGCGCAGCACGCTGATCATCGCTATCTCGATTCCACTTTCCATTTTGTCGTCGGTGCTCCTCCTGAGCGCGCTCGGCGAGACCTTCAACATCATGACCTTGGGCGGCCTGGCGCTGGCGGTCGGAATTCTCGTGGACGACGCCACGGTGACGATCGAGAACATCGAGCGCCATCTCCGCATGCGGAAAGAACTGAACCACTCGATTCTCGACGGCGCGAAAGAAATCGCCGTTCCGGCACTGGTCTCAACGCTTTCGATCTGCATCGTGTTCGTGCCGATGTTCTTTCTGACCGGCGTAGCGAGGTATTTGTTCGTGCCCCTGGCTGAGTCTGTCGTGTTCGCCATGCTCGCGTCTTACTTTCTTTCGCGAACACTGGTGCCCACGCTGGTGATGTACCTGCTTCGCGGCCACGAACTGGATTCGCACAACGAGCCGCGTACAGTTTTTGGCAGGTTCCAGCGGGGCTTCGAACGCGGTTTCGAGAAGATGCGCACGGCTTATGCCAACACGCTGGAAGCCATCATGCACCACCGTGCGGTTTTCGTGACGGTATTCCTTGCGTTCTGCATTGCTTCTGCGGGATTGGCATTCTTTCTAGGGCGCGACTTCTTCCCCGGCGTGGATTCCGGTCAGATGCGCCTTCACGTCCGAGCCCGGGCAGGTTTGAGGATCGAAGAAACCGCTCGTTTGGTTGACACGGTTGAGCAGGAGATCCGCCGCGAGATGCCCAAGGGCGACATCACCACGATCGTCGATAACATCGGCCTGCCGTATAGCGGCATCAATACGTCCTACAGCAACTCCGGGACGATTGGAACTTCCGATGCGGAAGTGCTGGTGAATCTGGCCAAAGACCATCGCCCCACTGAAGAGTACGTTCGCATGCTGCGGAAATCTTTGCCGCAGCAATTTCCCGGTGTCGAGTTCTTCTTCCAACCCGCGGATATCGTCAGCCAGATTCTGAACTTTGGCCTGCCCTCCCCGATTGATGTTCAGCTTACCGGCCCGAACTATGCGCAGAACTATGTCATCGCCCAGCAAATTGCGAACCGTATGCGACATGTTCCCGGCGCAGTGGATGTCCACGTTCAGCAGTTGATGAACGATCCCACGCTACACATGGACGTCGATCGCGTGCGAGCGCAGCAGGTCGGTCTGACACAACGAGATGTAGCTCAGAACCTGCTCATTTCGCTCAGTTCAAGTTCACAGACCAGCCCCACGTTCTGGCTGAACCCGCAAAACGGCGTCAGCTATGCCCTCTCGATCATGACGCCTCAGTACAAGATGAATTCACTGCAGGAGTTGATGAGCACACCTGTCAGCGGGCCGGGTGCAACGTCGCCGCAAGTACTCGCGAATCTCGCTACGGTGAAGCCTAAGATGGCGCCAGCCGTGGTGACGCACTACAACATCATGCCCAGCATCGACGTATACGCCAGCGTGGATGGCCGCGATCTCGGCGGAGTGGCCGATGACACCGACAAAGCGCTCGCGCCGTTCCGCGACAAACTCCCGCGCGGCACACAGATGAACGTTGTCGGCCAGGTGGAAACAATGACTTCGTCCTTCGAAGGCCTTTCGATCGGCCTAGTGATGTCCATAGTGCTCGTGTACCTGCTGATTGTGGTGAATTTCCAGTCGTGGCTTGATCCGTTCATCATTATTACGGCCCTGCCGGGAGCGCTCGCGGGGATTTGCTGGATGTTATTTCTTACCCACACAACTTTGAGTGTTCCCGCCCTTACGGGAGCGGTTATGTGCATGGGGGTTGCTACCGCCAATAGCATTCTGCTGATTTCCTTTGCACGCGAGCGCATGGCGGAAGGCATGCACCCGATCAAAGCCGCGCTGGAAGCTGGTTACACGCGCATACGGCCGGTGTTGATGACTGCTCTGGCCATGATCATAGGCATGGCGCCCATGGCGATGGGCTTCGGTGAAGGCGGTGAGCAGAATGCGCCGCTCGGGCGCGCCGTCATTGGTGGCCTGGTGTTCGCCACGATTGCAACATTGTTATTTGTACCGGTTGTATTTAGCATTTTCCATGGCTGGAGGCTCAAACGCTCTGCCGCGGAACAATAAATACTTCATCTAATTCAGGGAAGACAGGGATCTAATTAGCGATATGCAGACAGGCTTTACCGAGGAGAAGGAAACGACGCACGAGTGGCAGACCAGGTCTGAAAAACCCAAGAAGCATCGCGGATATCTGGTTGCAGGGATTCTGGCAGTCCTGTTTCTGGTTGCCGCGATTGTGGGCATTGCCTCGCGTTTCAGCGAACGGAAGGCGCTCGCCAAGGAAACCGAGGCGCTCGCTGTGCCATACGTGTCGGTGATCCACCCGAAATCGGAGCCTCCTCAGGATGAATTGGTCCTTCCATCCACGTTGCAGGCTTTTATCGAGTCGCCGATCTATGCGCGCACCAACGGCTATCTGAAGAAGTGGTACAAGGACATCGGCAGCCGAGTTCGTCAGGGCGAACTGCTCGCCGACATCGAGACTCCTGAGATTGATCAAGAGTTGATGCAAGCGAAAGCCGCGCGAGACCAGGCGTCTGCCCAGGTGGAGATTGCGAAGACGTCCGCCAAGCGCTGGGAGAACCTGCAAAAGATGGACGCTGTCGCTCAACAGGAAACGGACGAGCGCAACAGCAGCTATGCACAAGCACAAGCGAACCTCGCTGCTGCCGAGGCTAACGTGCACCGGCTTGAGCAAATGGAATCGTTCAAACATATCTATGCACCCTTCTCCGGGGTGCTCACAAAGCGCAACGTAGATATTGGGGCTCTCATTAACGCGGGAAATACTGGTCCGAATCAGCAGTTGTTCAACATCGCCCGGACTGATCCCATCCGCGTGTACGTCAGCGTGCCTGAGGTTTACGCCGACTCCGTTCGTCCTGGAGTGAAGGCCAACATTCAACTTGCTTCGATTGCTGGGCGGGCATTCTCTGGCAATGTGGTTCGCAGTGCCGAAGCTATCGATCCGAGCACTCGCACGCTGCTGACAGAAATTGACGTGCCGAATCCCAAAGGCGACTTGCTCCCGGGTGCTTATGCCCAGGTTCATTTCGCTTTGAAGGTGCAAGTGCCTCGCCTGACGATCCCGGTGAACGCGATGCTCACCCGCGCGGAAGGCACGCTCGCCGCAGTCGTGACTGGCGACAAAGTGCAACTGAAGCCAATCGTGATTGGCCGCGATTACGGCCGCGAGGTCGAAGTGCTCAGCGGCATTCAGCAGTCAGACCTGATCATTCTGAACCCGAGTGATTCTCTCGAGTCGGGGCAGCAGGTCAACGTGAAACAGCAACAGCAATCTCCGCAAGGTGCAACCGCGCAGTGAAGCAATCATTTGCAGCATTGCTTTTGCTGGCCTGTGCGGCACCCGTGTTTGGAGGCGAACCCAAGTATCAGAAGCCCGAGGTCACGGTTCCACAAAACTGGCAGGCGCCGGCGCCCTGGCGGGACGCGGCCCCAAAGGATACACTCGCGAAGGGCACTTGGTGGACTCTTTTCAGCGATCCCGAACTGAACCAATACGAGGATCGCGCTCTCGCCAGTAACCAAAGCCTCAAAGCTGCGGTGGCCCGTCTCGCGGAGGCTCGTTCCTTTGCGCGTATTACGGCATCGAATTACTACCCGCAACTCAGCGTGAATCCGTCAGTACAGCGGGAGCGCCTTTCCGGGAATCGCCCCACGCTCGGCGGAACCGCTGCTACAGCGCCGGTCACGCAAAATCTTTTTCAGATTCCATTTGATCTGAACTACGAGCTCGATCTCTTCGGTCGCGTACGCCGGAGTGTCGAAGCCGCAAATGAGCAATACCAGGCCTCAGCGGCGGATCTCGAAAACGTTCGCCTGACCATTACGTCGGAAGTGGCAGCCGACTTCTTCCAACTGCGCGAACTGGACGCAGAAATGGCGGTGGTCCGCAAAGCAATTGATTGCGAGCAGAAAGGTCTGCAAGTGGTCGAGAATCGCCACACCGGCGGCGCGGCTTCAGGACTCGACGTCGCCCAGCAGCAGACCGTTCTAAATGCCAGTCAGGCGCAACTTGCGCTTCTGCAGCAGCAGCGCGACCAGTTTCAGCATGCGTTAGCCGCGCTCCAGGGACTGCCGGCTTCCTCGTTTGTCGCTCCAGTTCGAGCTCTAGACGCGCAACCGCCTGCGATTCCTCTGCTGCTTCCTTCGGAACTCCTGGAGCGGCGCCCGGACATCGCCGAAGCAGAACGCAACGTTGCAGCAGCGAATGCGCGCATCGGAGTGGCACGCGCTGCCCTGTTTCCTAGCATCGGAATTGGTGGCTCCGCAGGTTGGGAGAGCAGAGGGCTGGGAAGCTTGTTGAACGTTTCCAGCACGTTCTGGTCGCTGGGCATTTCCGCACTTCAACCGATTCTGAACGGCGGCCGGAATCGTGCTGCGCTCGAAAATGCCCGTGCTGCCTACGAGGAAACCGCCGCCAACTATCGTGAATCGGCCCTCACAGCTTTCCAACAAGTAGAGGACTCCTTAAGCAGCCTCAACGCTCTCTCTTCCGCGTCAACCTCGCAGGATCAAGCCGTGGAAGCCGCAACCCGAGCCCTGAACCTAGCCAATGCCCGTTATAGCGGCGGTCTGGTGACTTACCTCGACGTCATCACTGCTCAGGAGCAGCTTCTTACCAACGAACGCCTCGCCACCCAGCTCCGTGGCCAGCGCCTGCTCTCATCCGTGCTTTTGGTCAAAGCTCTTGGCGGCGGTTGGGACAGCGCCAGCCTTGCATCCGTTGGAATCAAGCCCAGCCTCAAACAAGCCATACAGCCCTGACCTGGTTTTCGGATAACCTGAGCGTAATCTCGCGTGAAGCTGAATTTCGCACTCGTCTTGGGCTTTTTCGCCTTAGCTCCGGTATCTGCGTTCGCGCAGAACGACATCACCGCTGTGCCAAATCGGCCGACAGTATCGACCACTGCGCAGCCGGTGCAACTCGGCGTACTCGAAACTGAATGGGGAGTCGATGCGGCCTCTTCGCACCAGGACTTGAACGGACTGTTGAAGTTTGGCGCGACCACGAACCTTGAGCTCCGCTTTGCAAACAACCCCATCACCGCTGATTCTGGCGCTCACGGCTTCGGCGACGTGTCCGCCGGCTTCAAATATCGATTCACGGGCGATCACGATCGCCAGCCTTCAATTGCCTTGATGTACATGTTCAAAGCTCCCACGGCAGGAAACTTACTCGGTTCAGGCTATCCCGACCATTCACTAATGCTTCTGGTCAGCAAGGACCTCGGAAAGCATCATTTCGACTACAACCTAATTGGGAATCTCCTGGGCACGCAAGACGGCTGGGACCACAACTTTCTGAATGCCTTGGCATGGTCGCACCCTATCGTCGGAAATTGGGGCGTGGATGGAGAACTTTCCGGCGTTACCCGGTCGAGCGCCGGCTTACCGGGAAGCGCTCAATTTATTTTGTCGGAAACCTACAACGCCAGTTCACGGTTGGTGTTTGATATAGGAATGATGGGCAGGTTGACTGGGCCGATCCCGCACGCCATGTTCATGGCAGGAGTGACATACTCGGTCGGTGAGTTGTACCATCTGCGGAGACGTCAGGATGACGGTGTTTCAGCGACAGGTACAAGCGCTCGAATCCCAAAGGATATCGAGCCACCGCCTACAGCCTGCGGGTGTCTGTCCGCATCACAGTAGGTAAGTGATGGCTGGCTCTTTGCTGTATGATTGAGCTCCGTAGTTCTGAACTTCACTGAATGGAACTGTTGTTAAATGTCGTCTGGGCGCTCTTGGCAGGCACAGCAGTGTCGGCTTTCCTGAGCTTTGTTCCAAGCCGGCGCAAGCAGTTTCTGGTGGCTTTCGGGGCGCTCTGCTGTGCGCTTTTGTTGTTGTTCCCATCCATTTCAGTTTCCGACGACCTGCACCTACAGGCGTTTGTTAGTGAAGACTCGAATCCAAGCAAGAAGCTGGTCAATGCAGCTCATGTCAGCGTGGAGCATTTCACAGCGATTCTGTTCGTGCTGAGCGCCCTGTTGGCAAGCTTGTTCCGAGTATTTGGATTCGTTCGAATTGCAACTGCTCTGCCCTCTCTTTCGTCGCTACTTGAACGCCCGATTCACGGGCGAGCTCCGCCGATTCGTTCCGCCGCCTAAACCTGGCCCTTCTGCTCTCGAATTCTTGTTCTGCACGACAAAGAGCCATTGCGGCAAAATTGCCGCTGGTCAGGTGAAAGCTGGCGTGCCTCGACTTTGCCGGTGAGCTCAACGCTCGCCGCGCAAAAGAGCAGAGGCGGCGGGTGGTGATATCACCCCTGAGCGTCGCCATTTTGCCGCCCTGCTCTTCCTGTATTAAAGTCCTAGCATCAAGCTCCGCTGCGCAGACTCCGAACTCGCTCTGTTAAACTACCTCGTCTCGGAGGACCTTAATGCGCGTACTTCATCGCTTTTTCCTGCCTTCTTTACTGTTACTCACGACCACCTTCGCGATTGCCCAGCAGAATTCTTCAGACATCGACAGCAAAGTAGACGCCCTTCTCAAGCAGATGACATTGGAAGAGAAGGCTGGCCAGTTGACGCAGCTGGCTGGGAAAACGCCGGAATCACTGCAGGCCATTCGAGAAGGAAAAGTCGGATCGCTACTAGGAGTCCTCGGCGCTGACAACGCCAACGAGGCTCAGCGTGCCGCGGTCGAACATTCGCGACTCAAGATTCCGTTGATTCTGGGGTTCGACGTCATCCACGGCTACCGCACCGTGTTTCCGGTTCCGATTGCTAGCACGGGCAGCTTCGACATGCCGCTCCTCGAACAGGCGGAGCGCGTGGCCGCAAAGGAGGCCACTGCTTCCGGCGTGAAATGGGTGTTTGCTCCTATGCTTGATATCGCGCGCGATCCCCGCTGGGGCCGGATCGTGGAAGGCATCGGTGAGGATCCCTATCTCGGGTCGAGGGTTGCTGCTGCCAAAGTTCGCGGCTTTCAAGGTAAGAGCATCGCGGATCCCGACAGCGTGGTCGCCTGCGCCAAGCACTACGTTGCCTACGGTGCGGCGGAAGGCGGACGCGACTACAACACCGTCGACATTTCTGAGCAGCTTCTCCGTGAAATCTATTTGCCGCCCTTCAAAGGTGCGGTCGATGCCGGGATTGGCACGTTCATGTCGTCATTCCAGGACTTGAACGGCATCCCCGGTGTTGCAAATCACCACACCCTGACGGACATTCTTCGTGACGAGTGGAAGTTCAACGGCTTCGTCGTCAGCGATTGGGGAGCGGTGCACGAGCTTCTGGCCCACGGATTCGCCACTGACGATGCCGATGCGGCCGCGAAATCTATTAAAGCGGGCGTTGACATGGATATGGTTGACAACGCTTTCGAGCACATTCCGGAGCTCGTTCGTTCCGGCAAACTGCCGGAAAGCGTCGTCGACGAAGCTGTGCGTCGAGTTCTCCGGGTGAAATTTGAGGCTGGACTCTTCGAGCATCCCTACGCCGACCCCAAACGCGAGAAGACCGACATCTTGACGCCGGAAAACCTGCAAGTTGCCCGCAAGCTGGCGCAGGAATCCATGGTGCTGCTGCAAAACAAGTCGGAGGTTCTGCCTCTTGCTAAGACCAAAACAGTTGCCGTGATCGGCCCGCTTGCAGATGACAAGGCTTCGCAACTCGGACCATGGGCTGGAAATGGGCAAGCGATAGATGCGGTGAGCCCATTGGAAGGAATCGTCGGCAAGATTGGCAAAGAGCACGTGCTCTACGCCAAGGGCGTCGGCATCCCGTCCTTCGAAGGCGGTCTGGGCGCGGGAGTCGCTTCACCAGCCCCGCCGTCCGCAACCGGCGTGAAGGGAATTGCGAACACCAATAAGCCTTCGAGCATCGACGATGCAGTGGCAGCGGCGAATAAAGCCGATGTCGTCGTGCTGTTCCTAGGCGAGTTGGCCGGAATGACGGGCGAGGCCAGTTCCCGCGCCTCACTCGATTTCCCGGGGGACCAACTCAAGCTGGCAAATGCAGTGCTCGCAACCAAGAAGCCGGTGGTGCTCGTGGTTGAGAGCGGCCGCCCGTTGGACATCCGTTGGGCGACCTACCACACGCAGGCAATCTTGCAGGCATGGTTCCCCGGCGTTCAGGCGGGCAATGCCATAGCGAACATCCTCTTCGGGGATGCCTCGCCCAGCGGTCGCCTTGCCATCAGTTGGCCGCGCACCTTGGGCGAGATTCCGATCTACTACAACCACCGCGCGACCGGGCGTCCGAGTTCTCCGGATCGATGGCACACCGGCTACCTCGATCTCCCCAATACTGCGCTCTTCCCATTCGGTTTCGGACTGACCTACTCGAAGTTCAGCTATAGCCATCTTGCGGTAAAAACCCCGACGATTGCCCCGGATGGCAGCCTTGAGGTCACGGCCGATGTGGAGAACACCGGTTCGCGCGAGGCTACAGAAGTCGTCCAGCTTTACGTTCACGACCGCGTCGGACTGACCTCAAGGCCAGTTCGCGAACTCAAGGGATTCGAGCGGGTCACCCTTCGCCCGGGAGAGCGTAAGACAGTCGACTTCAGCGTCAAGGCCAACGACCTCGGTTCTTATGATCCGCAGATGCATTGGGTTGTCAACTCTGGTACCTACGACGTCTGGGTCGCGCCGGACTCCGCCAGCGGCGTAGCGGGAACGTTTGAAGTGAAATAACGATTTCCTGCCCGGAGATTGCGCCTGTGTCCGGCTGCGAGATGTATGTCGTCACCTTAGCTCCGACGAATCCGAACGCTGTGCTTGCTTACGAGGTTTGGAGGAGCGAGGCGGAGCACGACGCCTCGCTTCAGTTACAAAGCGTGAAAGCTCTAGTGCTTCGATCAAGACCCTTGTGGAGAGCTTTGAGAGCGTGAAACTGCGGCCTCTCGGCGGCAAGGGATTGTCCGACTCCTGACATTTCCAATGTAAATTCTTGATGAACTTTGCAACAATCCCTTGGGGGGGAAATTCCGCCAAATCCCGCGCCAGTTGAGGAAATCGGGAGGATTCCGTAGCACGTTCGTGCCATTCACAAGGTGAGTCGACCGAAGTATCGTCAACCTGAGCAGTTCTTGGGGGAGGGCTGCCCAGGCGCCTCTCGACTCAAACGGAGCCGAGGCGCCTGTTTTATTTTCGCGACAGCTGCTCGGGGTCAAAAGCAAGCTGCTTCTCTGCCAGAGAATCCTACAGAAGGTTGCAATCGCCTTTTACAAAGGGTGATTTCTCGCGCCTTTTGCATGGCAATGTGAATAGAAAACAGGGCGGAATTGAAGCGAAGTCGAGGAGAACCGATGAAGAGTGTGGGACAGAAAACGAGCGGCAATGGTTTGGAAAGCCGAATTCCCGAACTTGATGGCATTCGGGCCATCGCTATTTGGATGGTTCTCCTCGTTCACGTGATTACGGCATTCCCGAGTCCACAAGGAGCACTCAGTTTTCTGCCTTGGTCGATGCAGGTGGCAATCGGGCACGGCTGGCTGGGGGTGGACCTTTTCTTCATGTTGTCGGGGTTCCTTATTACCGGGATATTGCTCGACACCCGAGAACGACCGCACTATTTCCGGAATTTCTATGCGCGACGGTTCCTCCGCATCATGCCTCTGTACTTCACGGTCGTGCTGGTGTGGGCGTTTTTGTACCACCCCTATGACCGCTATCTGCTGTTGAGTTCCGTCTTTGGTGCAAACCTAGCTCCCTTGCTCCACTTCGCCGTGCCCCACGGCCCCACCGTGCTCTGGTCGTTGGCGGTGGAGGAGCATTTTTATCTTCTCTGGCCGGCATTTGTTCTGTTGGTAGATCGGAAGAAACTGATCTGGATTTGTCTGGCGATCTTCATAGGGTGTCCGATCTTGCGCGGAATTTTTGCCTTGAAGGGGATGAATCCCGGCACCATCATCGTTCTGTCCTGGTTCAGATTCGACGGACTTGCAACCGGGGCGACGATCGCCATTTGGGCGCGCTCGCAGCGATTCAATCGTAAGACCGCGCTTGTGATCGCTGCCATTTGCCTGGCCATGTTATGTGTCGTCACCATTGCAGGCGCTGGTCATGGGATCTTTGGCACAAAAACGCCGGTGGGTTTGGCATTCACATATACACAAGCCTATTTTGCTTTTGCGATTCCCTTCGTCCTTTCCCTCGTGTATCGCGGAACTGCCTGGACAAGCGTTCTCAGGAATCCATTCCTGCAGTTGTCGGGAGCCCTGAGTTACTGTCTCTATCTCATCCATCTTTCGATCGGCGACGGCTATCAAGCTCTGTTCGCAAACCGCCTTCACCTGGGGCCGACGGAAACCGTCCTGACAAGATCCGCAGTCGTCATTCTGTTGTCTTTCGCAGTCGCTGCCCTCTCGAGAAAATTTCTCGAGCAGCCCTGCCTTGCGCTGAAATCGAGATTCGAAGAAGTGGAAAAGCGAACACAAGTAAGCGACAGGGATTCGGTTGAAACGGAAGCAGCAATTCCGCTGTTCGCCCCGCAGGAATTGACGCAAGGCGAGTCTGCATCACTCTGAGACTGACTCTTGGGCGACTTCGATAGCGCCAGTACCCCGCAATTGAAGACCGTTCCGTATGATTTCTTGACATCGGAAGTGCATGCTTGTGCTAACAGCTGTTATCAGGATCGCCTTCCTTACTGATGTGCATCTGCGGCTCGCTCTGCCCTGATTTCCTGCGTCCCGGCTGCAGTCCTAGATAGCCGCCCACGTCGCGGCTTTTTGAGAACCGATGAGGGTCTTCCAGAGTCAGAAGGAACGTCAACGCGATCAGCGTGCCTACCCCCTTCACTTGCTTCAGCACGGCAACTTGCGGATATCTCGCTTGCGCCAGTTTCTCCACCCGCTCGTTGTACTCGTCAATGCACTCGATGACTGATTCGATGGCGGGCATTCGCAACGATTACTTCGGATCCCAACTGCCTCAGCAAGCGACTGATCCAGGGTGAATGCGTCCCCGTTTCCAGTGCGATCCGGCTGCGCGGCATCGCACCGAAAATCTCCTGCAAGCCTTTCGCAGTAGTACGCACTCGCTGCTCCAGTTGTATCTGGCCGGTTTCATCCAGCACGCAATACCAGCTGTTGCGATCTCCCAGATCCAGTCCCACGGTCAGTTTCTGCTGTGAATTTTTCCTGCTCTGCTTTGCCAGTGTGGTGCTAACCTTCTTCATTGCCGGTCTCCTTTTTATCTGTGCTTCGAGCACGTTGATAACTTGGGAGCGTACACCGCATCCCGTCCGGAGACCGGCCTTCTCATCTCATCTGTTAACAGTTGTTGACGAAAGTAACGACTCTCCTTCTGCAAAACACGCCTAAACTGGTTGAAGGGAAATTGCCCGAGATGGCCTGACCTATGCGAATTTCCACAATCCTCTGTCTCGGTGTTTTGTTCTTTGTTTTTGAGCGACAAAGCGCGATAGCACAGTGCGGGCAAACGACTCACCAACCTGCGGTCTCGGCTACACTCCCAACGGTTAAACTGATCCGAGAAACTGCCAGACGCAAATCGACGGATGGAGTTGTCGTGCTGCAATTGGAACTGACAAAGATTGGCCTAGCGCGGAGTGTCGAAGTCTTAGGAGAACCTGGGAAATTACGGACAGCGGCAATATTCGCCGCACCCAGGTTTACGAAGGAAGAGCGTTTTGTTCGCTATTCCCCGACCATCATCACCGTGACGTTTCCTCTAAAAAGATACGGTGCACCTAAGGTTGAACAGGTATTTCTTTCGGGGGTGCCTGGTTGTGTTGTCGGTGGTTGGGCTTCCGTTATGTACAAGCCCGCGGCGCCAAGTTCGCCGCCATCTTGGTTATTCAACGTGCGGCACGTCATGCCCGTTCTGGCAGTACAACGCACTCAAGAATAGGCTGCAGATTGGTTGTGCAACGAAGTCAACTAGTGAAAAATCGCCATTACAC
>JAICSO010000114.1 GCA_025936825.1 Terriglobales bacterium | reverse complement strand
ATCCTCGGCGCAAATCTACAACCAACCTTGAGGCACAAAGTAGGTGGGACGACATCAGGGCTTCACACTGAACATATTGACTAGATTGCCGTCGGGATCGCGGAATAGCATTGCTCGATTGCCCCACGGCAGCTTCTTCGGCAATTGCACCCAGGCGACCACATACTCCTTCAACCGGGCATAGTGGGTGTCTACGTCGCGTACCTCGAAATCAAGAACGAGCGATCCGTTGGAAGAAGATCCCAGCGTGCTCTCGCCATAGGTGCGGGCGATATCCTTGCTCGCGATTGCTAGCCCGGCGCACGGGCTGTGCTGAAACTCCACATAGGAGGAGCTGATGACCTCTGCCGTCGCACCGGTCAATCTCTCGTAAAAAGCGGTAAGCCGTTGCACGTCTTCGGTGACTAGCCGAGTCTGCTTGAGGTTCATCTGGCGACTTCCATTCTAGCTGTGGCCCGCGACAAATTTTGAGATCTCTAAAACGCGACACCCGAACCGATCGAGGCCTCTCCCCTGGGGATCGGCTGATCGGAGTCGAGGCTCTCTCTCCTGGAATAAAGCTGCCATACGAGAAGGACACTACTCACGACCACCGCGGGCACGAAGAAGACCAGGATCATCCATGTCACGCCACTCGCTGCCCCCATCAGATGCTCCTGAATACCACTGTGAATGTTGCTGACAGTGTCGTAGGCCGTCTCGGCCGCAAGCAGCCAAGCTAGCGGAATCGCGCCTCGCGATCGCAGCCTGAGAAGCGCAATCGTCATAAAAGCCAAAACGGCACCAGCTACGTCACCCCAGACGATCTCCGCGGCCGCAGGATCCGAAATCGGAAATCCGTTTTGCTGAGCAGAAAAGACTTGTAAGGCGACGTACCGAAAGACATGCACCCAAAGAAGCGCGGCGAGCGCCTCGACACGCGATCCCTTCTCAAGCCACGGTACAACATACCACTTTGCGATCGCCGCGAACGTTATCAAGCTCATCAACTGGGCCGCTGCTTGCGCGTGCATCAGCTTTGTCATGGTGCACTCTCCTGAAGCGATGACTTAGGAGCTACTTCGGAAGCCGAATTACGCACCATCCGCCGCCCGAAAAACATTCGTTTAAGCAAACCATCTCTAAGGACGACGGCATGATACATCGCTCCCGCGATATGCAGTGCGATCGAAACCAACAGTAAACGGGAGAATACGTAGTGCACACTCCTGATCGGGTAGAGCCAAAAATCCGGAGGTAAGTTTCCGCCCACAAAAAGGATATGCGGGAGGTCCGTCTGCAACGCCATGATCAGCCCACTGACACCCATGCCGAAAACCGCGATGTAGAGCACGCGGTGCGAGATCGTTGCCAACCGGTCCAAGCCAGAGCTGCCGGTGGATGCAGCTGGCGGATGCTGAGTTCGTGAGCGAATAATGAGCCGGATTACCATCAGGAAGACGATTGCCATGCCGCCAAGCATATGGCTGCGCAGGGCCTCAAACTTCATGGGATCGGTATTCGGTATTTTGACCATGACAACTGCGCCCAAGGATAGCGCGGCGATGATCAGGAATGCCAAAATCCAGTGCAGTACGACCAGGATCGGATGGTAACGCGTGACCATGTTCACGACTGTCCTCGCTTGTTTTCATCCTGCGACGTCAATTTAAAGTTTTAAATTTTTTCGACAATCCAACACCATCCGCATGACGTGGTCGGGTTTTCCGAACAATAGCCAGGGAGGAGCAACCGAAACACCCGTCTACGTTTGGCGTCTGCCAGCAGATTTGGCCCGGCGATTTCAGCAAGCTAAGTCACAGCTGTGGGCGCAAAACGACGCGGCTGATCAGGCATGGACAATTCAAGCGCGGGATCGCCGAATGCGCCCCCTGAAAACCGCTCAAATTATTGCCGCCAACGTAACAAATCGAAGGATGTATCGAAGGGAATCTGGAGCGTTGGTGCGGCGAATGGACCGGCTTAAGGCAGTCGGCCATTGCAGGCGATAATCCCGCTTAGAGCGTCACGTCGGTGAGCAGAACTTAGACCAGAATTCATTCCTGCTGTGCGCTATTGTCGACAAAACATCAGTCGGAGTTTCCGGAAAGTGCGGAAGTTGGGCCTAGCGGAAATGTCGGCATTCGTTGCTGTCGCCGAACGGGCGAGTTTTGCGAAAGCAGCACTTCATCTCGGGATTTCGCGCTCGGCCTTGAGCGAAACCATCCGTGGGCTGGAGGAGAGGCTCGGAGTAAGGCTCCTCAATCGAACGACGCGGAGCGTCGCGTTGACCGAGGTCGGCGAGCGATTGCTCTCGCAGCTGCGACCTGCCCTGCAAGGCCTCGAAGAAGCGATCGAATCTATGAATGTGTTCCGCAACAAGCCTGGCGGAAATCTTCGTCTTACGGTCCCCCGGCCAGCGGCACGATCTATCATCGAACCGAGACTCGCAAACTTCCTAGCCGCATATCCCGCCATCACCTTGGAGATAATTACCGATAGCGCCCTCACCGATATTGTCCGCGACCGCTTTGACGCCGGAATACGGCCCGGTCATCGTGTCGGTCGGGACATGATTGCGGTGCGTTTGGGTGAAGATGCACGCCCGACACTCGTTGCCTCACCAGCCTATCTGGACAAGCACGGCGTTCCGAAGATTCCGCAGGATCTTCAGTCGCACAATTGCATTCGACACCGTTTCGCCAGCGGAGCCATTGCGCCGTGGACTTTCGAGAGACGGCGAAAACGTTTGGAGGTCGTCGTAAAGGGCTCTTTGATTGTAAGTGATGGCGATCTTGCTCTCCGGGCGGCTGTGGACGGCGTAGGCATCGCTCGAATCCCGCTCGCATCAGTCCAAGACGAAATTCAGGGCAAGAGGCTAGTTCCCCTGCTACAGGACTGGACTCCTCCTTCAGTAGGTTTCTATCTTTACTATCCTAGTCGGCGGCAAATGCCTGCAGCACTCAAAGCTTTCATTGATTTCGTCAGGGCTGATTCGACGTCTGCCTAGGCAAATCGGCCCTTCGAAATCACGCAGACGAACGGTAGGATTTGCATCGTGGAGTCCTTTTTTCGACGCATCAGATTTAATTGCGGGTTGTGCCCTCGCTGAGATGGCAACGAGCGGCTATTCACGCCAAAGCCAAATCCCGACTTCTTGTAGTACGCTCGCAGTACTGAGTAAGATGGCTTACCCTCAGCGCGCATGCACTCGCAACAGTTAAGAGCCTAGCTTGTCCATGCGCTTCCGAGCTCCACCGCATCGGTAAAAACTCAAGCAAGACGCCGTCCCGGTGGTCTTGACGATCCGGCCACCATGCTTGTCCATCAATGCATTGTTCGTGGAGGGTGCGAGCGAGCGGCGCCAACCGACCCGGAGTAACTCGCCGAAATCGAGTACCAAGCGAAGTCCCCGAAGGCAGGGTCCCGGTGGGCGGGATGATCTGTTATCAGCAGCGAAGGTGTTTCTTGCTGCGGTGCGTCTAAATATTGCGCCGCCGCTGGAACTTCCATGAGCAGGAACAACCGCCGAGTTTGTCGCATTAACGCTTTGTTCTTTTCTGCCCTCTGTGAGGCGATCATGCGTCCTGTTTTAGGAATTACCATTGCAATAACCTCGGCGTGGATGGGGCTATATGTGAACCCCGCGGCAGCGCAGAGCTTTCAAGAGAGATGGTCCATCATTCCGAAGGCAAATGCGGCCGAACCCAACAGACAGAGTAAGCCGCTTCCGCAAACGCAACCTCCGGCAGGAATGGAGGCGACGGCGCCAGCTTCCAATGCGAACTCGGCGAGAGCGGAAGATCGGTCCAAAATTCACTCGGTCAAACGCAGCTTTACTGGGAAGGCCTCGTTCTATTCGTACCGGCGAGGAAAAACAGCGGGCGGTTCTTCATTCGATCGGAATTTGCTAACTGCAGCCCACCGCACCCTCCCCTTCGGCACGAGAGTTCGCGTGACTGACCCTGCGACTAACAAGGCGGTTATAGTTACCATCACTGACCGCGGACCGAACGCTGCTGGTCGCATGCTTGACCTTTCACTCAAGGCTGCGCGTGATTTGGGAATTACGGATCGTGGCGTGGTCCCAGTCCGTGCTGAGGTGCTTTAGACTGCGAAACCGCCGAGCCGGCTGGCGCTGCAAAGCGGCATGACCGGGGCCTAGCGCATATCCTGCTCTACCCTGTCCCACCCTTTGCTTAAGGGATCAAAGCGCGCGACATCGTGCCGCCACCTTCAGCTAGCTACGCCACAAAAAACGCGCTGCACCGGAAGTAAATTCGTCCCGCCCGTTATAGGGCCAGAGGTGCGTCGTTACCGGGACCGGGGGCTCATGGAAATTTGGGGATTGGCGCCGGCCCGAATGCGAACGTCT
>JAICSO010000086.1 GCA_025936825.1 Terriglobales bacterium | reverse complement strand
CTTCTAATCTTCAGATGGCCTCAACCCCAAGCTGCCTTGCTCGTTCAACGCCGTCTTTCATCTTCTTGAGTTCTTCGGCGGAGTGGCCTTGCCACTCGATGACCTCGCCGATCACGCGCAGCGGGTCCTTCGAGCGATAGGACAATGTCGGATTGCCCGGGTACTTCTTGTCAGTCAGATTGGGATCATCTTCAACAGGGCCGGTCGCCTCCACAACGTAGATTCTGCCGGCCCCCTCGCCCAGCGCCAGCTCGGCACCCCAGATCGCCGCATTTAACGTGCCTGTCAGATACACGCAAGCAGCCGTCGCCCTTTGGCCATAGTTGGACGTGTAACCCGCTCCAATGAGATCTCCGTTTTTCAGGTTGGCCTTCGTACCGTGGAAGAAACTTCGACCAGGAAACAGAGGATCGCTCACCGATATCTCCTATGATCCGGGCGGATGGCCCGGCCTTTGCGGTGTTTGCCAAGGATGATTCCACGAGGCTTCAGTTGCGAGTCTACTTAAGGTGGTGCGTCACAGGGAAGGGGAGTTGGCCTGTGAAAAACGTGAGAACTCAATGCATGTGCAAGGAAAAAATGGAGTACGTCCCGTCCCCGCATTTCGGTTTTCTCCTGCCGCCGTATTTTTGCCGTATGCTTTCCCTGGAAATCTTACCCTTGCAAATAACGCAAGGGATGCGGCACCCGGCGATGCACGAGCTGCGGCAGCACCAGCGGCTGCAGCTAAGAATCTTGTGTAGGGGCGGACGCCTCGTCCGCCCCGCCGTCGATGCCGGGACAGCCGCCATCAGCTGTCCAGTCAAGCGAAGCTCCACCGCGGGACTGCACCCGGAATGAAATGATCGGAATCCCACCGTTGCAAAGAACGCAAGGATCCCCCCTTGATTTACGGTCCGTTTCTGGGGCGAGCTTTGTTGCGAGTGGCAAAATAACAATAAATATTCGTTTTGTACAATTTGTTCATTTTTGCCTTGACGGCTACCGGAGGAGCGGTAAAATAAAGGTATGGAAAACCAGACGCAAAAGGTCTTTCCGGTTAGTAAGTACATTAAGGATGAGCTATTTAAGCGAGGTTGGACTCAGGCGGATCTCGCTTACGTAATGGGCCGGAAGCCGCCAGAGATAAGCAATCTAATGGTGGGAAGGCGGCAATTGTCTCCTGAACTGGCACAAGAGTTGGGTGTAGTGCTGGGAGGGGGGGCCGAATACTGGCTTGGCGTGGATAATGCCTACCGGCTCTCACAAACGGAGTACGTGGATCAGGCGGTCCTTCTGCGATCGGAATTATTTAGTTTCCCGGTCAAGGAAATGCAGAAGCGGCGCTGGATTGCTGAAACGCTCGATACGGCAGAATTGCAGCAGGAATTGAACCAGTTTTTCAGTGATGACGGATTAGGAAAACCACAACCCGATTCTTACGAGCTGCCCTTCGGGACATCGTTCAAACGAACCATCAAGGAATCGTCGCTTAACAACGCTGAGAAAGCGTGGCTGGCAAGAGCAAGGCAGCTAGCAAAGGCGTGTCCAGTAGCCAGCTTTAGTGAAAACAATATCCCCAAACTCAAGGTTGAACTGCGGCGCTTGGCCGCCAAGACTCAAGCGGCCCATCGCGTACCCGCCCTCTTGACGGGCGCTGGGATTCGCTATGTCGTGGTTGAACCATTACCAAACGTCAAGATTGACGGAGCGGCATTTTGGATTGACGCGGAGTCTCCTGTCATTGCGATGTCGCTTCGATTCGACAATATCGGGTCCTTCTGGTTTGCCCTCATGCACGAACTTGATCACATTGAATACAAAGATGCATTTTCTTTCGACGATCTTCAATCCAAGCCAAACGATGAAGCAGAGGAGCGCGCGAGTTGGAATGCCGCTAATTTGCTGGTTCCCAAGCACGAACTGGAGGATTTTATTAGAGCGTGCGCTCCCCGCTACTCAGAGGCGCGAATAAACAACCTTGCCACGCGCCTACAAATTCATCCGGGAATAATCGTTGGCCAGCTACAACATCGCGGAGAGATCAGCTATGCAGCGCATCGGAAATTGCTGACAAAGGTACGCGACTTCATTACGCAGTTTGCATTTACGGATGGTTGGGGGCAGCCTGTCCCTCAAGTTTTAGGTTGAAAGGAGCAACGCAAAATGTCGTTTTACGAAAAGATGGTCGATATTGCGCATGAGTGGGCCGAACAAGAAGGTGCTAGCGCCATTGACGTGGACGCGGCAGTGGATTACGCGCTCAAACATCGGTTGTATCAGCGTCGTCCGCCGACGCAGCGTGAGTTATGCACCCGCGATATGCGTCGGGCATTGCAGCAGGCAAAGTACGTCGATGCTCAGGGAAACGAAGTGAGGGCCAAACACGCGCTGCGCATAGTAGGTGAGCAATTAGAGCTGCCGATCATCGTTTACGTCGATCCTCGCACTGCTAAGCCCGATCAGATGGAAGAAGCATTCAGGCAGAGCTTGGACGCCATCAAGAATGATGTGCGAAGGCACGCAATCGAGAAACGCTCCTACGATCTGAACAACATCTACAACGCGACCCTCCCGCTCTTTGATTACGATTTCAATCAAGAAGCCGAGGACGCGATGATGACGGGAGAATACGACGACACCTACGAGGCAGACGATCTTCCAGAATCAGACCCGATCAAGAAGTAGGAGACTGACGTTTGTGCCAGGAGTAGCAGATCTCTGGGAGCCTAAGCTGCTAAGGACCTTGGCTCTTGCCACAACTGGAACTGGACGGCTTCCTGGAATGGAAGTCGAATCAAAGATTGCGTGCCAATTTGGCATTGGATGATCTTAGACCAGCGGTAAATTGTGTCTACGTCGAGCACGGTAGCTCCGTAGTGGTTCATTTGAATCTGAATGAATTGTTCAAGGGGCGTGGCACCGACCTGCTGCAGAACGTATTTAGCGAGTTTTTCACTCAATTGAAACTTGAGCTTGGCTGCGGTGACCAAGGTTCTGATTGCGCAGAGTTCGGGAAAGGGATTTTCCGCCAGATTAATATCAAGCGTCCTTGCTTGAAGGGCTTCAAAGAACCCCGACGAGAAGACCCTCCTTCCCCTGTTTCCGACAGGTGTAAGGTCGACAATCACTGCTTCGACATTCAAAAATGTTGTCCTCGTTAAGGTCTCAAAATCCCGACTTCCAATCTGCTGTTCCTTGAGAGCCCACGTTTCCAATAAGGGCCATATGTCGACTGTCCATCCCCTAACATTAAGGCTCAGCCCACCAAATCTTGTTGTGCGCACAAGGACATCTGAAAAAAGCGTTCGGAGGTCTTGTACAGACGTGCAATCCACGACGATATCTACATCTCGTGGCTCAGCGCCCGGCCCACGAAGCATTAAGTCTCGCGCTGCTCCGCCGAAGATGACTGCTTGCATCTTTCGGTTGGTGAGCCTGCTAAGCGCATCAATCAGCGGAACTCTAAGCTTTGATTTCCTTGTCAGAAACCGGGAGACGTTCTCCCTCAGCTTGTTCGCTTTGAGGTGGGCGTCAGCCATTCATCAATCTCTTGTGCAGCCTAATTGCAAACGTGTCTGTCATGCCGGCGATTTGATCGGTAACGAGTTGTAGCCTACAGTATCGCTCAGGCAGCTTACCCTTTGCTAGTGCGTGCGTGAACACCTTTACGTAATTTTCTGAAATGAGTCCGAATGCTTTGCCCTCGAATCCTGATTTGCATTGTGCGGGCGATGACGGTTTGCCGCACACCTTTGCGCCATCCCAAAATATGCTCATGAGATCGTGAATCACCTTGCGTCCCATCAGTTCCAGCTTAAGCGTGCTCTTGTAGGGATACACGTGGTTAGCTCCCACATTCTTACACGCTGAAATGAGTGCGCGCGCTTTGCATTCCGGATCCTTGACCAGTTCCTTGTCATACTCCCCATTCATTATTAGGTTATATCGCTTGCGGAATATGTTGTAGACAGCTTCCTTCATTTCGTGTATCGCGAACGTACGAAAGGCTTGTGCAGCCTCACTGCTAGGGGCTGGGTTCATGCGCCTCTTGTACTTCACCTTCTTCTCGGCGTCTTTTATTAATTTTTCCAGTAGGTCCTCGTCCGGTGCTTCCCGCCTAAGGCAATTCTTAACAGCCTCCCAGTCGATTATTCCCTTGCGTACCGCATCTTCCAGATCGCCCGTCGAATAGACTATGTCATCGCTCGCTTCTACCAGATACGTAATCGGGTTGCGAGCGCCCTTAGTCCCCGTCGTATGAGCGATGTTCGTCACCGTTTCCTCTTCTGACGCAAAGAAGCCGGGTTTAGAGTGCTGGTGGCCTTTTGACTTGTCCACCTCAGATGAGCGAGCGACATACTTGCATGCAGCCGAAAAAGTCCCGCAGGTCAAATTTAGACCATTGTAGTCGGCTAGCACCTGTAAGCGCGAGATCAGCCGTAACGTTTGTGCATTTCCCTCCCAGTTTAGGAAGTCACTTTCAAATTGAATCCGGCGCTCTTTATTTTTAGCGGTCTCCAGTTCGCTAAAAATCCCGTTTAGCGCGTCTGGGTCGCCCAAAGTTCGCGCGATTTCCTCCGATTTCAAGCGATTCGCGAACCATGTCCTGATTGCGGTCTCGCCTGCATGCCCGAATGGGGGGTTTCCTAAGTCATGCATTAGCCCGCAGGTCGCGGCAATGGTCTCGATATCATGTACTTGCTCGCGAGCGATTTCACCCTTTTTGTCTTTCTCTACGATCCAATTTCCCACTTGATGTCCAAGGGTCCTTGCAACGCTCGACACCTCGAGGGAATGGGTAAGTCTTGTTCTCACGGAATCGTGTTCCTCGAGAGGAAACACCTGAGTCTTGTCTTGTAATCTGCGTAGAGGTGTCGAGAACACTACTCTCCCGTAGTCACGTTCAAAAGGCGTCCTAGAATCAGGTTCTGAGCGCTTTTTCCCATGAAATTCTCCAACCCGCTTTTCGCTCAGCAGCTTCGACCACTGCATTAGCTCCTCCCACGTAAAAAGGGTCCTACGGCATAGCCGCGGGACCCCCTCCCTGACGGCGACCTTTGTACTCCTGGAGTGAGAGAAAAGCAAAGGGCACGCAAGTGGGGGAAAACTGGGGACAGACGGGGCGTACCCCAATTCTTTTTCCGCGGGTGGCCCACCCTTCGCGCCTTTCGAATGGTGGGGACTACGAGCATATTTCCAATGAAAAACCTGCCTTACGACTTCTGCGCCTGCATGTAGGCGCGCAGGATGGCATTGATGCGGGTCTGATAGCCGCGTTCGCGGCGGAACTAGCGCAGCAGGTCGGCATCGAGCCGCATGGTCACCGCTTCTTTTGGCGTGGGCAGCACCACCTGGGCCGATTTCCAGAATGCGGCATCCGTGCCGTGGGCGTCGGGATCAGCGGCAATCCCCTTACGGATCGCTCCCGGCGTACGGCCGCGCAGGCCAGACCAGTCGGTCCTCCGACCAGCTTTCGCGGCTGCGCGCTTTGCCCGAACCCCGTTGGTTTTCTTCATTACTGGCTCAACCTCTTGATACTTTTCCAGTACTCGCGTCTCTCATGCGGCTCGGAACGCCACGCCGAGATGATTCTCCGCTCGTCCGCATCGAGGTCCACGTAAATGACCGTAATCTCCAATCCGTTCACCATTCCAATGGCATAGATTCGCTCTTCGCCGTAATCGTAGCGGTCATCTGATGACGTTCCCTGTGTCTGCCGATTTCCCGAAAATGTCGTGATCCTGACGCACGAATGCCCAGCCTCGAAAATCACGAAGGCTGGGGCAACCAGCTTTCGCTCCAAGTGTAACGTTCCCTGTGTCCGCCGATTTCCCGAAAATGTTTTGATCCTGACGCACGAATGCCCAGCCTCGAAAATCACGAAGGCTGGGGCAACCAGCGAACACCGTAACGCTCGCTTCGCGAGCGGGGCGGACGAAGGCGTCCGCCCCTACACGAGCACGGACCGGATCAGCAGTTCGCTCCTGTGATTTCGACGGGAGTTTTGCACAGGCTGGTCACGATTGTGACTAGAGACTCGGGGGGCGGGCGTGTGATTGTGCTCACACTGGGTGGCCTCACGATCCCTCCAAACGATCTCAGTGCTGCCTAACTCCAGCCTTTTTCGTCGGTTAATCCCCTGCGCATTGGCATCACTGGTCGAGATTTCATCATCAATAAAATTTTTTCCTTGTGACGGATGACCTTTACTTGGAATTCCGAAACGGGAAGACTGGGAGCAGGCGGTTGGCGGGTTTCTCACTCTCGAAATCAATAGGCGACAGGAATCGGGGAGTGTATGAGGAAGAAGTTGGGCGGGGATGTTTGGGTGAAGGGATGCAAGGAGCGCGGGGAATGGGCGGAACTTTGTTTCATGGCGCGGGCGGCGGGGATGGGCATGGGAGTGTTGAAGCCGTTTGGGGAGTCGATGCGGTTTGATGTGGGCGTGCTCAGTGGGGGAAGGATTTTGCGGGTGCAGGTGAAGTCCACGATCTATTGCCGGCGGCGGAACGAGTACAGCTTGAATGTGATGGGTCCGGGGCGGAAGCAGTACCGGCGGGGAACGGTGGATTTCTTTGCGGTGTATCTGATTCCGGTGAATCAGTGGTACATCATTCCGTATGAGGCGTTGGGAAAGAAATGCACGCTGCACTTTACTCCGGGCGGGAAGCGGCAGAAGTATGCGCGCTATCTGGAGGCGTGGGAGTTACTGCGTGGAGTTGGATGTCTGGGTTGCGGTGAGCGTGAGGGAAAGGGTCTGGAACAACAGTTATCGGGATAGACCAGAAACTTCGGTGCGGTTATCGGCGTAAACCAAAAACCCCACTCTACGAAAATCGCGTAGAGTGGGGCACCTTCGTATCCGCCTTAAGCGGCGTGGGTAAGGTTAGTGGGTCTGCGCGGTTTCCTTGGCGTTCTGGACCGCGTTTACGAAGTCGCGGGCGTCGGTGGTCTTGGCCTGGACTTTGCCCTGCAGAATGTCGCTGAAGGGAACGTCGCTGCCG
>JAICSO010000101.1 GCA_025936825.1 Terriglobales bacterium | reverse complement strand
CAAACGGGCCGCAAGCAACTGGCGCACTAATTCCGGCGGAGCGTCGCTCTGCAGTACGTTTCCTGCCGCCAGGCCGACCTCCACCGGATTTTCGTCCGCTCTCATCTGCAGCACCGGGTGGCCGTTCTCATCCATGGAGATACTGGATTTAGCCTGCAGCTTTCCCCAGGACCTCTCCACGTTCCCGTGCGATTTATCCGGATACGCTCCGGCGAGGTAATGCTTCAATTGTTGCCGGTAGGCGCGCAGATCTTCCCGGTCCAGCGGCGCCTCCGGGTCACTGCCGACAACGAATACCTTCGCCCCGCGGCCCGGATCGAAACGCCCCGTACCCGTACCCACGTACACCGCCGCCACGCAGCCCGCAAATAGAGGATTCACCACTACGCTGGGCACGATGTACTTCTTGGCCTTCACAAACGACTCCATGACTCCGTGCACTGGGGTACTCCGCGGCATGGTACCGGGCACCTGCGCAATCACGATTCTGGAGAACTGCAATTGCGGATGCTGAGCCGCGTACTTGGTCATCATCTTGGCCAACTGCTTCGGGCTGGTCATCCCCAGATCCGCCACAATGCTGCGGTGAAACGATTTGGGAAAATAAAGGTTGAGGATGCCTTTGGCAAAGTCCGCGCAATTCCTGTAGCTCAAATGGAAATGAGACTCGTTGGGCGATGAGTTCAGCTTTCGAATCAACGCCGCATCCTGCTCGGGCGTGGTTTCAATTTCGAAACCGTAAATCGTACGGTCGTAGGAAGATCCTACGAGTTCGTACCAGTTTCCCTTCGGGATCTCGCCATTCCTGCCGTCCGGCGTGACGGATTCCAGATACTTCCGGCGATACTGGTCGCGCAAAAACAAAGTCGTCTTCGCGTCCGCGAACAGCGGCACTTCCTGCGCCCGCTCCACCGCATACAGGTAGGGAATCAGCGGGATCGCAACCCAGTCATATCCCCCGACTCCGTCATAGCGGCTGAGCACGACCCCGGTTTCCCCGGGAGCACAAGGACGCAGTTTGACCGGAGTCTCCGCGCATACGCCGGAAAGGTAAACCGCAGCGTGACCCGTCGCGGTAAAGAAACCAAGCTTGCCGTACGGTTCTTCCAGGAAGAGCGTGGCCGAAGCATGAGCAAAAGCGGAGGAAAGCCCCAACGCGATGACTGCCGTTCCCAACGCGCGCCGCATGAAAAGGATGTGGCGTGTAAACTTCATGACCCTCACTTCTAAATCTAAACTCCTTATTACGAACCCCTTACGAAGAGATTAGTTGCTGGTCACCAAAAATACTAATTACTAAAGTGTGAGTGACTTAGCGCTTCTCGGCGGCGAACATCCGGCGAATGCAGCTGCATCAGTGTCGATTTTCCGTGGTCAGCTGCCTGATTGCCCAAGCCGCACTCTCGGCCACAGACTCCTCGGGATCGCGGCTCATCCTCTCCAGTTCGGCGACAAATTCCCTCCGGCCGCTATTCCCCATCGCAATCGCGACGTTTCGGCGCAGTCCCGCGGACTTCGCGCGGCGAATCGGCGAGCCTCGAAAAGTGTCGCGAAACTTGTCTGCCGACATCTCCGCCAGCCAAGCCAGCGCCGGATTCACCAATCCCTCTCGCGCCGCAAACTCAGGCGCCTCTGACTGCGGCGCTTTCCGGTTCCACGGACACACATCCTGGCAAATGTCGCAGCCGAAAACTTGTTGCCCCATGCCCGCCCGCAATTCCTCAGGGATCGACCCGCGCTTCTCGATGGTTAGATAAGCAATGCAGCGGTTCGAATCAAGCTCGTAAGGTCTCAGAAGTGCATCCGTCGGACAGGCCTCAATACAACGCGTGCAGCTTCCGCATCGGTCCGGCGACTGCACATCTGCCGTCAATTCCACCGAGGTGAGAATTACTCCCAAAAACAGCCACGAACCCTTCTGCTGATTGATGATGCACGTGTTCTTGCCGACCCATCCCACGCCCGCATACTTCGCAAATACCCGCTCCACGATCGGCCCCGTATCCACATAGCTGCGGGTTGCCACTCCTTCGACCGCCACCTGCAATGCAGCTTCCACTTGCTTCAAGCGTCGCAGCACCGCATCGTGATAGTCCTCACGACTCCACGCGTAGCGCGAAATCCACCCGCGCTCCGGATCATTCACTTCGGTCGAGTAAGGATGCGCGGTGTTGTAGTTGATCGCGCACACAACGACACTTCGCGCCCAGGGCGCGACGTGCGCCAGTGACGCGCGTTTCAGTTCACCTTGCTCATCCCGCGCCTCCATGTACTTCATCTCGCCCGCGCGGCCCGCCGCAATCCAACGTGGAAAATGCTCCAGCTCGCGCGCATCCGCGGCAGGAGCCACTCCCGCGAGTTCAAAGCCCGCCTCCAGGGCTGCCCGCTTCACAATAGACGTAAGGTCCGGCATGGAGTTCACCGCAGATTTTCGTTGCCAGGCGCAAAGCCCGCGTATTTCATGGAGTAGCGCAGATCAATGGTCTTTAGATTCTGATCCGTGCAGATCCGTGACGAATGATGTTCGGAAAGGAACAGCTACACACCAAGCTTCTTCACTTCTTCACCGTAATATTTACGGTAGAGGATATCCCACTCCTGCGAACCTTCTAGGATGGTCCGCTTCTGGGTATCGATCTTCTGCCGCGCGGCTTGATCGATCTTCGCTTCCTGGTTCAGCAGATCTTCGATGATCTTCCGCGTTTCCTGCCGGATGGTGTTGGGATCTTCGATGAACTCCACCTCGTCCATCGCCTTGAGCACATCCGAAACCGCCCGGGCCAGCACGTTCACTTTGTCGCGGCTCAGTCTCACAGCACCGCCTTGTACTTGCGCACCAGTTCGTTCTTCACTTTGCGGAACATCTCCTGGTAATTCGCCCCGCTCCGGTTCATTTCGTCGGAGTAGGCTTCCAGGATGACGCGCACCTCGTCATTGATGCGATCTTCCAGCGAAAGCTCGTCCACCAGCGCCGCGTTCACGCGCTCGGTCACCGCCGGAACCTTTTCCGTTTCGATGAACTTGCCTGCAATCAATCTTTTAGTGACTTCGCGGGCCAAGTAGCCCACATATTCTTTGGAAAAAAGCATGGATGGATCGAGTCTTCCGCCTGCACTGGTTATTTGTAATGAGTACAAAAGTGTAACACAGCAAACTCCGGGTGCCCCTCGAATAGTGTCAGCAGAGAACAACTCGGCCACCGTCAAAACAAAAGCTCCGAGCAGGCGGTAAGCCTCACTCGGAGCTTTCGGCTTGCATTCAGAGTGGATCAGTAATAACTGATGTTCATTTTGTCGACGTACACGGAGTAGTCGGACAGCTTGTAGTCTCCGTCCAACTGGAAGTTGACTGCCACGCCCCACCAGTTGCCGGGCGCGGAGGCGTGTCCATAACTCCAGTTCAGCGTGCTGGTGACTCCGTTCAACGTAAACGATTTGTACAGCAGACGATTGTCTGAAGTGCGCTGGAACTGAATGACCACGTGGTTCCAGGCATTGTTCTTGGGTCTGCAAGGAATTTTGGTTTCGACCCAATGCCCGTGTGCGCTGTCCCAGACGCCCCACACCGCGCCATTGATGACCTGGCACTGAGTGCCGAACATGAATTGCATGCCGTTGAAGAACTGACCGATATCGAACTCGATGTTCTCGGCTACACCCAGATTCGACCCGTAGAAGTACGCATCGTAGGTGAAGTTGTGCAACTTGTTCACCAGGGTGTGGCTTTTATCGGGAACTCCCTGTGTCGAACCGTCGCCGATCACGTGGTTGTTCCACAAGACGTCAGCGTAGGGCCTGGTTCCAAAAATGGTGTACTTGGTCGCTTTCCCGTCCATGGAAGGCGAACTGATGCCCCGCGTCATAGACCAGCCAACACCAGAGCAACTGCTGCACATGTCGTATACCGGCGGCAATTCGCCGTGTCCCGACCAGCCGTTGCTCGCCTGCACGTTGTAGAACGTTTTGCCCGCGGTACTGATGTTGCTAGTGGCAGATGCGCTTACGGTAAAGCTGACCGCCTTGGTGGCAGCTCCGCCGCAATAGTCCCACTGCGTAACGTTCGCGGTATAGGATCCGGCGCTGAGATTCAGATAAGTATCGAGCTTCGTTCCTGACACGGTGTACGCCAATTGATAAGGAGCTTTGTAGATCCCCATCGACGCAACGCCTTTGGCGCAGCTGGTGCTGCCTGCAGTAGCCACAAAGTGAACGGGGGAACCGACCGCGGAGCCATTCGCAGGACTGCTGACAGTCACTCCAAATGCCTGGGAAATCAAGCCCCCGAAAAACGCTAGGGTAAATACGAACTTTAACATTCAACTTCTCCGTGAGATTATTTGCTTGCGATTAGCTCAGACTTGCGGCGCGAAAATCTTGGGGCGCATGAGCGGGAGCGCTGCGAAGAAAATCGTGGCAATGGCGACTGCGGTACTGCTGTACGCCGTTAAAGTGTCTGCCAAGACGTCCGCCAGGAACGGACTGGGACTTAGCCTGATTGACGATTACAGAATGATTGTGTGGAGAATACCAAGAATCCCGTATTTGTCCAACCCAGAATGCACTGTTTTGTACTCAGAGGTTTTAGTCTCGACCTCATATCCGCCCGCGCGGCTGGCCCTGCCTAAGGTCTTTGCCCTATGCAACGACGCCTCAGAATGCCATGCGTTCTTTGCAAAAGTGGGGAATCACCAAACCATAGCTCGTCGGCTTTTTGCCTTGTAAGCTGCTTCCTCTAGCAGTTAGGGGGCTGCACATGAAAGAACGGCGAGGATGAGGCACTCTCCCCAATGCGAAACGGGAATAGCTCGCTGATTGTCTCCTGCTGAACCACTAGAGTGCTAGGGTGCAGTTAGCCTTATGCGGGGTCATGCCGATTTTTCATCAGCTGACAGGTGGGACACAAATCTTTGTGGCTGGGAGGGGCTTTGGCCCTGGGTATTTTGAGTGTAATGGCCTTCCATGAGAAGGCCGGTCGGAGTCAAGTCGGTTCTTTTGTTTTTTCGTTGGACAAGGTTTTACTCTTCCCGCCGAGTTAGCCACTGTCGCCATGCTTCCATCCGCACTCTCAAGGAGCGAAT
>JAICSO010000076.1 GCA_025936825.1 Terriglobales bacterium | reverse complement strand
GCTACCGCAAGAAAGCTGGCGGTGTTGCTGCTTCACCTGTGGGAGAGCGGAGAAGTGTACGAGCCCTTGCACAACAGCAGCCGAATGGCATTGGCGGCAGCTGCGTAAACCAACAGCAAAAGCAAAGTCAAAATCGTTCCAGGAAGAGAAAAAACAAAAGCCAACGCCGAGTTCCGGTGACTGCGTCAATGGCCTGGGCCACGTTCCACTCGGAAGTGAAACGACAGGTCGCCAAACAGGTAGCAGCACCGGCTGAATTGAGAACGCCCAACATGCACCGAGCGAAACGATTCGCTCCTTGAGAGTGCGGATGGAAGCATGGCGACAGTGGCTAACTCGGCAGGAGAAAACTTTGTCAGCGAAAAGAACCAAGAACTCACTATGAATCCAGAATTCCCTTGACTCCGACCGGCCTTCTCATGGAAGGCCATTTCACTCAAATTCTGTTAGCGCCGAGGGAAGCTGCCATGCATATCATGGACGTTGCAGACTGTCGAAGAACTTCTTCTTCCGCTTCCTTAGCTCTTTGCTGCTGACGGGTATCTTTTTGTCCAATTCAGCACGGCGCTGGAAGAACACCCATCCCCCGACAATTCGGAAGAGCACCCACATCGCAACAAAGATCACCAACAAGAAAATCGGGCGAACGTTCGGATGGAACGCGACCAGCGCAAGGACTGCGAAGGCCAGCGCACAGAGCCAAGCGGCAACGCGTTTAGCCAGAAGGCACTTGCTCATGCCGACTCTTTCATTCAGGAGAACCAATGGCGGTAACTTGTGCGCGATTTCCGCCGATTGTCGCTCGAGAAGGCCCTGGAGTTGTGGGACGTTGCCCAGGATGACGAACGCAAGCAATTGCGGCCCGACTCTGCAGAGGAAAGCCAAGCAACTGGACAATCGTGTACCTGCGGAACGGGGAAAGCTGCGAAGGCAATTACGGGATGCGATGAGCGAGACGTCCGCCCCTCAACCTGCAATCCCGAACTTCTGAACGCAGGGAAAGGGTCAGAGGAAGACGAGCTGGATAGACAGATTCGTGCCTCCCGGCGTGGTGAGTATTACTGAGAGGCAAAAGGTGGAGGTTCTAGGCCGCCTGCTTGCATGCAATCCCAGAGGATTTCTTTTGCGATTGCTTCTTGAGAAGGAACTCGCGTTTCTCCAAATAGTGATTTAGGGCACTAAGATTTAAGGCGCTTAACAAGACGGCGATTTGATGCGGGTCTTGCTCGGCCTGAATGAGGTTGCACAGGTGATCCATCCAGCGCTTCTCTCCGGGACTCATCATGGAAGAGAGTTTACGCAGATTCACTGTTTATGAAAATCGCTAGAAGGTAATCAACGGTAATACCACTTCCTGGGAATTGTGCTTCAGTCGCTGGTCGAGTACGCTTGCACAGCGCAACACCCGACGTGGCGCCGGGCCTCTGTTTCCTCTCTTCTTTTCAGAGCATCCCGGCGCCACACCCGAGCGCGCATGCGTCCCGTTTTTGATAACCTTTAGAAACTGATGCGTCCCTGGGAACATGCACCACCTCCTTTCCTCTACAAATACCTTTGTCCTGAACGCCTCGACGTCCTGACTGATTGTCGTATCCGCTTCAGCCAGCGAACAGCGTTCAAAGATGACCATGAACTTCAGCCGGATTACGCTACATTCGGGAACGAAGACGAAATTTGGCAGATGCTGCTTTACTATCAGAAGCTCCAGCCCGACGCCAAGCCAATTGATCCAGATTTTGTTGCACTGGTTCCGAAGTCACACTTTGTCCGAAACAATTCCGCCTTGCGGCGGGAGTTTGCCTCAGAAATACTTCCCAGCTCAGGTTACGTCTATCTGGATTCTTCCTTGGATTGTTCCGGGGATGCGGGCGTTTCAGACCAGATAAAAAACAGGTGTGGCGCCGGAGTCTTCTCTGGTGGGGGAAACAAAGAAGGCCGCGGCGCCACGTTGACCTTATGACTTCTTCTGTTTATCAAAATCGTTGCGTCCGCCAGAAGAGTACGAGAGGCCAGGTACGATCGTGAGTCCCGGCGCCAGCCGTGACTTCGTTCCTGCACTCTACACCACCAGTACACGAGGCGTCAGGCACGAAAACTGAGTTTGCCTCAAAACGGGTGTGGCGCCGGAGTACTCTGGTTACGAGGCCGGTCCGGCGCCACGTCGGGTGTTGGGCGGTAACTTGATTGTCGTCGCAACAGGAAAATTCAAAAGAGTACGTCAGTACGCCGTGACGGCTGGTTGGAAAATTTCGTGGCAGACCGTCAGGTTATTCGCCAGACGCGCGGGAATTGCATAGCAGGCAACGAAGCGAAAGGACGAAGTTAGCAAGAGAATTACTGACTCTAGTTCGGCCTGAAAGCGATTTTCAGGTGTAAGCTGCCGAAAATGTCGGATTGTCCTCTCGAAACTCCTTGCCGCGTTCGAAGCCCAATATCACGCAGGTGGATCACATAGTCGTCAATGGCAGCCCGTGGTCGGCAGTGTGGCAGTTACTTCCGTAATCTTTTCGTCTTCTCCGGGCCGGAACCATACTCGGCTTGGCGCATGAATTACCACCCCAACTCGCAACCGGATTGGCGTAGCCCCCGCGCGCCCGTTGCAGACATCACCCCTGTGGTCCTTCGATTGTCGGACGGATGCTGCTTTCGAGGGAATTTGGAAATCATTTCTCTAACCGGTGGCTTAGTCAGCATCTCTAACGTGCTGGATCGGAGTTCCCGCGTCACGTTCATGTTCCTGACTCAGACGGGGCTGGTGCAGGCCACAGCAGAGATGCTGAGCCCGGTCTCCAAGAATCGGCAACCATTCCGGTTCGTTGCGCTTGAGGAAGGCGCTCATCGCAAGCTGCGAACGTTGGTTCAGTCGTTCTTGGATGCTCGCGAGCAGGCATGGATACAGAAGTACAGAGCAGCGCTAATTCATCAGATTCCTCCGCGACGAAAATTGTTCCGAGTCGTTTTTGGAACTTTTGTTCTTCTCGTACTCTGTTTTGGAAGTGCTATCTATCTGTTCGGCGTTCCCCTTCTGAAATGATGCCCCTCCCATTGAACAGTCGACGATGGCCGCGGCATCACGTCGTTTTGCCGGTTCGCATCGTTGCACTAAACAGGTGTCTAACAACCCCGGCTCTTGCTCGTGGCAGCGCAATAAGCAGGGCGGGTATGGCGCTGCACGCTAGAGTTGCTGCTAGCCCTGGTGATCTGATACAGCTTCAATTTCCGACGTCTCCCCCCACAGGCATCACGGCGGTGGTTCGTAATTGTACTGGCGATTGTTTAGGGGTGGAGTTCCTCGCCCATCCTCCCGTGCCTAACGATGCGAGGAATCGATCGAATCTCCGCCGCAGCTCAGTTCTGGGTGGCTCGCCAGAGCTACGGCAATCTGTGCGCGCTTCAGGTAACCCACAGACTGTCTACGCAGCTCTACATCGGAAACAGCAAGAACTCATGCACGTGCAGACGGAAATCGAAGCCCTCAATATCGCAATCCTGCTGCTTGCAGATGATGAAGATGAACTCTCCCAAGTAGTCCAGACTGTAGCGGCTAGACACCGTAGTAGAACTGTAGTGGTTCCATGTTCGGAACACATCAAGCCGCTTCAATGACCCTTTCAGGGCGTAGCGTCAATCCCAAACTCGCAAGAAAGATGTGAAGAGATAAAGGCGGTCGGTAAGATTTGAGGATGCGAATCTCAGTCGGACGCTCCGGCTAAAGCCAGCCGCTACGTTCGATTCGCTTTCCTCATTCTTCTCTGCTCGTACCAGTCTAAATAGGCAGGCCAGCGACTGCACGCGAGGCCTTGAGCTTCAATCCACTGCTTCTAGGGAAATCTGATGGTCGATCTCACATTGATTGGGCTTGCAGACTGCTGCACCACAGCGCTAGTCAGGGATGCCCGAAAATGTCGGAGAGCCGGATCGATTCAGTGCCCAACCAATACCACCGGGTGCAGCACCAATCCGGTCCAAAAACTGATCTACTGGTCCTTCTCTGCAGAGGATTCCAACGCTTGCTGCCGAACAGCGCGCCAGACCCCAAACTGAACACCACAGGAGCTGCAAGTGATCATTTCATCGTCTCCGGGTTCTTGAGTCCCTGTTTCGGCGACAAGGTTGTCACTGCCACATTGCGGGCACTCCAGCTTTACGGGAATACGTATTGGTTCGTCCATAAGCAAGGTCCACCTTGGCCTCTATCTTAGTTGCGGCTTCAAGACCGACTGGCATGTAACTTACGCGCTGCTCATAAGGCGAAAAATGTAAATGCCAATCTCCCGCCACCATTGCGGGTGGGGTCGCAGGCGTCATCGCGTGACGATCCCGAGCAGTCTGCCTAGCTCAATTCCAATCGCAGGGGAAGCGAACAATAGAATGACCACTCCTACAACGGTCAATACAGACTCCAACGTGTGCTTTTGCGGCACACCACACCTCCAAGGTCGAGAAGAGGCGCGATTTGAAAGTATCACAGCCGGGTGCCAGAGTCTGTCAGGAGAACTACCAAACGCTCAAATGTTCTTTCAACGGTCTGCGGCGATTTCGCGGAGATTGTTAGTGAAGCGGGGCGTACATTCCGGTGATGGACAGGCCGCAGTCGTGGGATCAAAAGCCCCTGCTTCGGACACGCGGAGCTTGATTCCATTGACGTCCGCTTGACTTTGCCCGTTTTTAAAGCCTAGGATTTGGGACACCGTTTCCTTCCCTTTGGATCGCCATGAGCGCCGTGCCCGAACGACTCTTCCCTGAGAGCCACCCAGTGGGTACGCGCAGAGAACGTCGAGACCGTGTGACTTGGCTATCTCGTCCCACAGATGTTCAAGCCGAATCGCCGCCTCTCCCTTGCCTTGTGCCCAAAGAAGGGGCGAACATTGAACGCAAGCTGCAACGCGGGCAGACTCGAAATTAACCGCTTTGGCGGCTTCGCAATGAGATCACCTGTAGCTTTCAAGAATGTTTCCGGATCAGGCAGATCGTTCACCATGAAGGTCGAGACAGTCTCGGCAGCATCCAACGAGATGTATCTTCCTTGCTGAATCGCGGCACCAATATCGAAGCCGTGTGCGTGTAACTTCAGAAGAAACCTGTCACGGTGTGACTCCGCCGTGTGCGTGTAACTTCAGAAGAAGCCTGTCACGGTGTGACTCCGTGACGACAACAATTATCACTTTCTTGCATCGAGCGAAGCCCCGATGAAGTTCGTGAAACTGTCGAGAAAACATTCATCGTCGGAGTAGAACCGAACTTCGTGGCGGTGGGCGATCTCTACCTTTTTCTGGAGCGGTGCGTGCCATTGGTTTGAAGCTCTTGCGAGGCTCCCGCGTCCGAGGCTCCGACGAAATCATGACCAGAGAACGTTCTACTGACAAACTGGTCGCCTCGAAGAACAGCGTTCACAGCCTCCAGTAGCTCCCCTCCGCATCGGTTTTAAGGACATAACCTCTTGCTCCTGTGCCAAGGGCTTCCCGCACTACATCGACAGAAGATTCTTGGCTTCACAAAAAGTATTTTGGATTCACGAGAGAGTTTGCGGATGAGTCGAGCGGCTTCGATTCCATTAAGCGACGGAAGTCCGATCTCGAGCACAATCAAGTCTGGGTGCAGTTCTTCGGCTTTCTCAACTGCCCTTAATCCGTCTATGACCTTATCGACAATCTGGAATTCCGGTCTTTTCTCTAGCGTTGAACAGATGAATCGCCGAAAAGGTTCCGAATCTTCGACCACAAGAACCACGGACGGACGAGGTTTCCAAGGAGCCACCTCGAACGAACGTCTAAACCCGACTCCCAGTGTATTTCAGAATCGCATGCTCTTCATTTCGTCATTGCGCACGCGCACGGATTCATCAAAAGTTCTGGCGGGGGAACTGATTGCTTAATACTATACCCGTGCCTTCGGCTCAGCCGCCAAAACCGCACTCAGACCTGAGGTCATGGTGCTGTGACCCCAAGGAAGCATTCAATACCGTGAGAACCGGAGTCGCCACCGTCAGAATTGACAGGTGCTCGAACATCGAAGCTGTGCTTGCAGACGGTCAAGGCGGAAGCGTGTTGGTGACCCCGACTCAGCACCTCGCAACCCCTTCCGTTTGACCGTTGCAGTACTTATGTTGCATATTGAGACAAAGTATCATTTGTGGTCCGTTCTGCGAGAAGGAGCAGCTCGTGTCAGTGACACTGATCACATTCCCAAGGACCAAATCAACCTTTTGGCGACGACTAAACCAACCTTTTGGCGACCTTGCCACCCATGTGCTCTTGGCGTGATAGAAATCGCAGCAGAGTGTCCGCTCGTAGCGTATGTTCTCCCTCTGGAGGAGCGCATCATGGACGTCTGGATCATCACGGAAGCCGATCGCAGCGTGACCACCTTTCTTCGGCCGGACGAATATTGACGATTCGGCACACTCTCTGCTGTAGCGGTTAACTCGGGGGAAGGCCCGCTACAAATGAAAAGCTCATCGACCTGGCAAAGTCGATGAGTTTCTTATCCTCTCAACCTGATACGGCTTGATGCTCTCAGTGCACTGCACCCGGCGAAGTAATGGCTCCGTGGAACGAACCCGACGTGAAGCCCGTTGCTTGGTTTACTAATCGCTCGACAGTGAAACTTCCTTGGGCTCCGGCGAATCGACCCGTGCCACCCGTGATTGTGTCGATTTCCGTGATGCTGAGCACTCCCGGTGTCGCTGTCGGTTCACTTGATCCGATAATTGTTGTAAAGATACTGTCTCCATTGGCAGCGATCAGTTGAGCAGAACCTGTTGCGGTGCCGGTCGCGAGGGTTATCGTGAGTTGATAGGTGAATGAGAATTGACCGACATGGGTACCAATTCCCTCAGTACTTCCAGTCGCCATCACTGTGGTGGGTGGAGGACCACCCTGGGGTGTGTCGGTCTCGTGTCCCTGTAGGGAGCCCTTGAAGGGTACCTGCTTCTGCGCTGCTGCCGGAATGACGAAGGTCGCTGTTAGCACCATCGCCGCCAGAGCGAGAGAGATGCTAGATTTCATCACCGACTGGGTATTTTTCTTCCCGTTTGTGAACAGATTGATCTGCATTGTGTTTCTCCTTGCCAGAATGTTTGAGGAGTCTTCTGGACTCGGAATGAAGTGTAGGGCTGGGGAGCCCTTCGGTCTACTTCATTTCGCCTTGCTTTTCGTCTCAAGCGGAAAGTAATTGATCCGAGGCGATTTATGGTACGATCTCAATCCTGTGGGAAGCCGAGCGAGTCCCGCGCCCAAGGTTATATTCGGTCCTTTCGAATACGATGAGCTGTCGGGAGACTTGAGGAAGCACGGAATTCCCATACGGCTTCAGGGCAAACCGCTTCAGATCTTACTGCTTCTGGTGAACCAGCCGGGGCGCGTGATTAGCCGTGAAGAATTGCAGCGTCACTTGTGGAGAGGCACGACCTTCGTCGATTTCGAACAAGGTCTCAATTCCGCGGTCAACAAGCTTCGACAGACTCTAGGGGACTCGGCGGACCAACCTCGCTATATCGAGACGCTCCCGAGCCGGGGATACAGGTTCGTTGCTCCCGTGCGACGAGCTTCAGCCAAACTCGTTTCGGAGATGCCCGCCCCATTCCCGTCAAAAGTAGAACGGAGGAGTCACAGGCCCCATTACCCGTTGCCGTTGGTTGTCGCTGGTGTGGCGCTGGTGGTTCTTGGCGCCTGGGTCTATAAACTCGCCAACGGCCCAACACAGCCGGTCGAGGCCCCCGAAGCGGTGAGATTCGCGGTAGTCCCGCCGGACGGGTTTGCACTGGAGGGCGCCGCCAGCCGCCAGGCTTTTGCTCTATCGCCCGATGGCTCACGGCTGGCCTTCACCGCCATG
>JAICSO010000009.1 GCA_025936825.1 Terriglobales bacterium | reverse complement strand
GGATCGCGCCATCCAGCTGCGCCGCGCCGGTGATACTGTTCTTTATGTAGTGGGCGTGGGCCGGGCTATCATCGTGCGCGTTATGTCGGTTAGCCGTCTCGTACTCGACGTGCGCCGTCGCGATGGTGATACCGCGCGCCTTCTCTTCCGGAGCGTTGTCGATCGAGTCAAACGACCGGAACTGGATCTTCGGGTTGTGCTTCGACAGAACCTTGGTGATCGCCGCCGTCAACGTGGTCTTGCCATGATCAATGTGGCCAATCGTTCCTACGTTCACATGCGGCTTTGTGCGTTCAAATTTCTCTTTTGCCATTTTTAGCCTCTAGCTATTAGCTCCTAGCCCTTAGCTCAAACCCTGTCCGTGTGGCGCGGGCACCCTTGCCCGCGAACTATTTACTTTCCGCCCTGTGCCTTACCGATAATCTCGTCCGCCACGCTGCGCGGCACTTCTTCGTAGCGCGCGAAGTGCATCGAGTATTCCGCACGCCCCTGGGTTGAAGACCGCATATGCGTCGCGTACCCAAACATTTCCGCCAGCGGAACGATCGACTTGATCACCTGCGAACCGGCACGGTGCTCCATGCCTTCAATGCGTCCGCGACGCGAGCTCAGGTCGCCCATGATCGTGCCCGCGAAATCTTCCGGAGTGACGACTTCAACCGCCATCACCGGCTCCAGCAGCACCGGAGACGCCTTGCGCGCGGCCTCTTTGAAGGCCATCGAACCGGCAATCTTGAACGCCATTTCGTTCGAGTCGACCTCGTGGTAGCTGCCGTCGTACAGCGTGACCTTCACATCGACAACCGGATACCCGGCGAGCACTCCGCCTTCGAGCGCTTCTTGAATGCCTTGGTCGATCGGCTTGATGTATTCCTTCGGCACCGAACCGCCCACGATTTCGTTGACGAATTCGTATCCCCCGCCTGGCGTTTGCGGATCGAGCTTAATCTTGGCGTGCCCATACTGACCGCGACCGCCCGTCTGGCGAATGTATTTGCCTTCAGCCTCCGCGTGCTTGCGAATGGTCTCGCGATATGCAACCTGCGGCTTGCCGACGTTCGCTTCAACCTTGTATTCGCGCATCATTCGATCGATGATGATCTCGAGGTGAAGTTCGCCCATACCGCTGATGATCGTCTGCCCGCTATCGGGATCGGTGTGAACTTTAAAGGTGGGATCTTCCTGGGCCAGCCGGGAAAGCGCCATACCCATTTTTTCCTGGTCGGCTTTCGTCTTCGGCTCCACTGCAACGTGAATGACAGGAACGGCGAACTCAATCGACTCGAGCGTGATCGGATGCTTTGCATCGCAAATCGTGTCGCCGGTACCGACGTTCTTTAATCCAACCACCGCGCAAATATCGCCCGCCAGAATTTCCTGGATGTCTTCGCGCTTGTTGGCGTGCATCTTGAGCAAGCGGCCAATGCGCTCATGCTTCTGGGTGCGGCCGTTTAATACCGACTCGCCCGACTTCAACTGCCCCGAGTACACGCGGATGAACGTCAACTGGCCCACGTACGGATCAGCCATGATCTTGAATGCGAGCGCTGCGAATGGCTCGTCATCAGAAGCATGCCGAACGGCGGGCTGATTCTTGTCGGGATCAGTTCCGTGCGTTTCGGGAACATCGAGCGGCGAAGGCAGGTAATCGACGACCGCATCAAGCAGCGTCTGCACGCCTTTGTTCTTGAACGCAGTTCCAACAACAACCGGAAAAACCTTCAGCGCGATGGTCGACTTGCGCAGGGAAGCGCGAAGCTCAGCTTCCGTGATCTCCTCGCCTTCGAGGAACTTGTGCAGCATCTCGTCGTCGTTCTCGGCGACGGTCTCGACGAGCAGCGCTCGCATCGCGTCGGCTTTTTTCTTCAGTTCGGCGGGAATTTCTTCGGTGACGTACTCCGCGCCCATGGTCTCATCCTTCCAGAGGATGGCCTTCATGGTGAGAAGATCGACTACGCCTTTGAACTTGTCTTCTTGTCCGATGGGAATTTGAATCGCGATGGGCTTGGCACTGAGGCGCTTGCGGATGGTGTCGATGGCATGTTCAAAATCGGCGCCCATCTTATCAATCTTGTTAATGAAGCAAATTCGCGGGACACCGTACTTATCAGCTTGCCGCCAAACTTTTTCCGACTGCGGTTGCACGCCGTGAACTGCGTCAAATACCGCGACGGCGCCGTCAAGCACGCGAAGAGAGCGCTCCACCTCGGCGGTGAAATCCACGTGGCCGGGCGTATCGATAATGTTGATGCGAATGTCGCGCCAGAAACAGGTGGTCGCGGCGGAGGTGATGGTGATACCACGCTCCTGCTCCTGCTCCATCCAGTCCATGGTCGCAGTGCCTTCGTGGACCTCTCCGATGCGGTGCGTCCTTCCGGTGTAGAAAAGGATGCGCTCGGTCGTAGTGGTCTTGCCGGCATCGATGTGCGCCATGATGCCGATATTCCTGCAGCGCTCTAATGGAACGGTTCTGGACACAGCTTTCTTCTTCTCGTCTTTCCGGACTTCCTGTTCGCCGATCGTGTTTGCGGGACTGCTCATGAATTCAGTTGTTGGCTATTGGCTATTGGTTATTGGCACTGAGTTGTCGGCGAATAACCAACAACCAATAACCAACAACGGTTCTACCATCGGTAGTGCGCAAAGGCCTTGTTCGCTTCGGCCATGCGGTGTACGTCTTCTTTCTTCTTAATTGCGGCGCCCTTGCCATTGGCGGCGTCCAGCAACTCATTCGACAGCTTGTCGATCATGCCCTTCTCGGCGCGACCTCGGCTGTAAGTCACCAGCCAGCGGATCGCCAGCGAGGTGCGCCGATCCGGATTCACTTCCACCGGCACCTGATAGTTCGCCCCACCCACGCGGCGGGTCTTCACTTCGAGCAGAGGCTTGGCGTTCTCGACCGCCTTCTTGAACAGCTTGAGCGCGTCATCGCCGCCGCCCTTCGCTTCTAGCTTCTTCATGGCCTCGTAAACGATGCCCTCAGCTGTGCTCTTCTTGCCCGACCACATCATGGAGTTGACGAACTTCGTGACCAGGTCCGACCCATAAACCGGATCCGGCTCCACGGTCCTTTTTGCGATATGTCCTTTGCGTGGCATCTTGAGCTCTTAGCTCCTAGCTTTGGCTTACAGTTTCAAGTTTCCAGTTTCGTTTCAAAATCAGTGACTCGAAACTTGCAACTTGAAACTCGAAACTACTTCGGCCGCTTGGCCCCATATTTCGATCTTCCCTGCTTGCGGTTGGCGACGCCAACTGCGTCCAGCGTTCCGCGAATCACGTGATAACGCACGCCCGGCAGGTCCTTCACGCGGCCGCCGCGGATCAGCACAATCGAGTGCTCCTGCAGGTTGTGGCCGACACCGGGGATGTACGTCGTGACTTCAATTCCATTTGTCAGGCGGACGCGAGCCACTTTCCGAAGCGCCGAGTTCGGCTTCTTCGGGGTTTGCGTATACACGCGCGTGCAGACGCCGCGCTTCTGCGGGCACGACTGCAGCGCCGGACTCGCCGTCTTGTAGCGAGGCTTCTCACGTCCTGCGCGCACCAACTGATTAAAAGTAGGCACTCTTCCTGCTCCTGATATTCCTAAGCAACGCGCGATTCCCCGCTTCCGCACACAGTGGCGCGGATTCGGACGCGCATTCAACTGTTCCCGGTTCGTTTCCAGGACTGGAGTAGCTTAGCTACCCATACTTCCAGCGCAACTCTGCCGGAATATTTTGTTTACCGTGACAGGTCTGACGACGGTGGCCCCAAGCCCTTACGGGAAGCGCTCCGTTTCGCCAGCATCGCTCCGCATAATCTCCCTTGCCGGGAGGGGTTCGCGGGGCGTTTCAGCGAGGGCGTCCTGGCTTAAGTACAGCGCAAGACGTTGTTTCTATAAGCCTCAACTGCTTTTCCGGTATCCGCCGCGCGCGACGCGGAACAAGGGACACACGTACAGGCAATCCAGGGTGTACTCGCGGAACTGTTCAAATATATCAATCGGGAGAGGAAAGCGTCAACCTGGGGTTCGTGGAAATGTAACAGGGCCAACTTTTTGACCGCGAAAATCAACTTCTTTGCCGCGGATTCACGCGGATGAACGCGGATCAAAAGCGAAATTGGGGGACGCGGTGATAGGATTTGGGCCGCAAGAGTTGTCGGCTCAGGCAAGTTCAAACTGCGAGGGTTGGATGGAAAACAAGTTTGGCCGAATTTTCCGCCACAAGGGAGAACTCGCCAATGAGCAAGTTCCCCCTTCCGAATCGCTACGAGAGATTGAAAAACATATTGAGCGGCATTTGGGAAAACCCGGCATAGTGATTCATGAACTCTCCTCGAAGGGCGTACATGTGGACATCCACGTTGTGCCGCCACGTGCCGATCGCGACTTCTTTACGCTCGTCACCTCCGGTATGAGTGATAAGCCCATGAACGCTCCGCCCCCGGCAGGTGAGCTGAAATATGCCGAGTTGATGCTGTGTCTGCCCAGTTCCTGGCAGATCAAGGAAGGCGACCTGTCAAGCGAAGAAACGTGGCGAAAGGACTGGCCGACACTCTGGCTACGGAGACTGGCACGGTTTCCCCACGCATTCGGTACCTGGTTCTTCTGGGGTCACTCCTTGCCGAACGGAGACCCCGCGAATCCCCTCGCCCCTGATACGAGTCTCTGCGGGTGGGTATTGCTGGAGCCCAGACTCATTCCGGACGAATTCAAGATCATGAAACGTGCAGACGGCGGGAAGACCTGGTTTCTCGCGGCTGTGCCCCTCTACAGAGAAGAGATGAATTTGAAGCTGTCGCAGGGGACGGAGAAACTGGAAGAAATGTTCGCAGCGGCCGGCGTAACGGAATTGATAGATCCGAAACGGGTGAACGTTGCACTGAAAAATTAGCAGGGCGCCGGGGTTGCGTAGCAAGACGGGAGGGCACGGTTATAGCCGTGCCGCAAAGGCTCCCCTTGTCATCCTGAGCAAAGTTGGATCATTCGCTTGCGAATCAAGCTGCGGAGTCGAAGGATCCGCAGTTTAAGATGTTGCAGAGAGCTGAATGAATGACGTAGCGCCATCGATGACAAGAACGGATGACTGGCTCACGCGCTTGGGGCTTTCGCTCCTGTTCGGCGGCGGATCCACCGTCGCCAGCCTCATCGGAGAGTTGTTTCTGAGCACATTGCCTTCTTCCACACCAGCCGAGTTCGTGTCCTACATCATCGCAATTCCGCTGCTACCCGGATTAGCATTCGTCTCAATGTTCTACAACTCCTGGCAAGCGTTTCATCAGGGGCAAATCGCCCTCGTCCCTATCATCAGCTTTCCGGTGGACGTCTTGGTCGTCTTCGGGATTTGGACGTTTCTCAGTCGGCGAACAACCTCTACCGCTGAAAAACATGTGACGTTACACATAAACCAGTGATTCAACTTCTGATCCCCGTTGAGCTGCGCCAATCTACGGATAAAGGGCCGGCGTCGTCCAACAAAACCGGGAAGGGCACGGCTTTAGCCGTGCCGACACGCGTCCCCCATATCTCTGTCATCCTGAGCGAAGCAGCTTGATTCGCTTGCGAATCATGCTGCGGAGTCGAAGGATCCCATCAACGCGAGTACAACCGCGAACGCTGAAAGGCGTTCCCACTACCACAGCGCAGCTAGAATTTCCGGAGTCGCCGCTGCTCGCCTCCAAGTTGCTTGAGGTCCTTCACTGCGTGGGATCATTCGCAAGCGAGTGATCCCGCGCCGCTCAGGATGACAGTTGGAGATAGAGACGGCCCTGTCGGCACGTCTAAAGACGTGCCCTGATACAACCCTCCTCGTGCGACGTTTTCTCCGTGCCGGAGCCTGCCCTGAGCGAAGTCGAAGGGTATCTCCGTGGTGAGATAGAATTCCCTGTTCAATCCGCGTTCCTCCGCGTGAATCCGCGGAGAAGAAGTTGAAGTTGGGAAGGAAGCTGAAATGAACATCAAGAAGGTTGGCGTACTCGGTTGTGGGCTGATGGGCTCGGGCATTGCGCAGGTCTCGGCAATGGCAGGATTCGACACTACCGTCCTCGAAGTCGAGCAGAAGTACCTCGACAAGGGCTTCGCCGGGATCGAGAAGTCGCTGACGAAGTTTGCCGAGCGGCCGCCAGAGAAGGGCGGCATCACGCAACAGCAGAAAGCGGACGCGCTCGCCCATCTCAAGGGCACGACGAAGCGTACCGACCTCGCCCACTGCGACATTGTGATCGAGGCCATCATCGAGAATGTGCCGCAGAAGAAAGAGATGTACTCCGCGCTGGACGAGATTGTGAAAAAGGACGCGATCTTCGCCTCGAACACCTCGTCCATCTCGATCACCGAACTGATGACTGCGACCGACCGCCCGGAGCGCTTCATCGGGCTGCACTTCTTCAATCCGGTGCCGCTGATGAAGCTGGTCGAAGTGGTCAAGACAATTGCCACCGCGAGCGACGTGTACGACGCCGCCTACGACTTCGGCAAGAAGCTGGGCAAAGTCCCGGTGCGCACCAGCGACAAGACCGGATTTATCGTGAACCGGCTGCTGGTGCCATATCTGCTCGACGCCATCCGCGCCTACGAAGAGGGCGTGGGCTCGATTGAGGACATAGACAACGCCATGAAGCTTGGCTGCGGCTATCCCATGGGGCCGTTCACGCTGCTCGACTTCGTCGGCCTGGAGACCACCTACTACATCACCGAAGTGATGTACCACGAATTTAAAGAGCGCCGCTTCGCCTCGCCTCCACTGCTCAAGCGCCTCGTAATGGCCGGCTGGTACGGGCGCAAGACGGGCAAGGGCTTTTACGATTACGCGGACCCCAACAATCCCAAGCCGAATAGGCTATAACTTCATCTCCGCGGATTCACGCGGATGAACGCGGATTGCAGGCTGCAAGAAGTGAATTCGATTCCGTTCATCGGACAGGAGCTAAACTGACCGCTGTATTCGAATTTGCATGAAAACTTACTTCATTGCTGCTTCTGCGCTGCTCTTCGGCTTATAAATGAAGGCTCAACAAGCGGAGCAGCAATTAAGACTTCATGCAGAGATGATCAGTGAGCGTTACTGCAAAGTTGACAGTCGCAGTAATTCGTTACTTATCAAGTTCAAGATCAACCTCACGAACACTCAAAACCCGGCCGTATTGTTTTATCCGAATCCCTACCCTGCGCTATTGATCGCGAAAACCAAGGCTGATTTGCTGAAACACAAATATGAGATTCAACTGCACGCTCCAGATGTGTTCACAGCGTTGAGTGACCATCCCTTGCCGCGTCCGGTTCCTCGAATCATCCGCGCCGGCGAAGCGCTGCAATCTGAAACTATGGAAATCACAGTGCCGACACCTCGCGTACCGCAGGTTTCTCGGTATGAGGCGTTGAATATTGGAATCCATTACATTCAACTCCGGATGCACCTAGATGTGGAGGGCGCGACTAGTTACGTTCAAGCAACTTCTCAGCCGATTGTTGTCACGATCGAGAGAAATACGACCAGTAAAGAGTGTCGGTGACGTGCAAGGTGGTTCGTATCGGGGCAAGGCTTCAGCCGTGCCGAACTGGAATCTCTTCCATTTGTCATCCCGAGCGCAGCGGCATGATTCGCTTGCGAATCAAGCCACGAAGTCGAGGGATCTGCTTTCCTTGGCACCGGCAAAAAGCAGGTCCTTCGACTGCGTAGGATCATTCACAAGCGAATGATCCAACTCTGCTCAGGATGACAGAGGTAAACTAAGCGGTACTTCATCCGTGTAAATCCGCGTTGATCCGCGGAGAAGAATTAACTTTATGAGCTACGAAAACATTCTCTTCGAAAAGAAGAACTCAATCGCCTACGTCACTGTCAACCGGCCCAAGGTGCTCAACGCGCTGAACATGGCCACCATGGACGAACTGCGCGCGGCGTTTCACGACATCAAGAACGACGCCGGCGTGCGCGTGGTCATTCTGACTGGCGCGGGCGAAAAGGCATTCATCGCCGGAGCCGATATCAACGAACTAGCCGCGCACACTGCCGTCTCAGGCAAGGAGTACACCCATCGGGGCCAGAGCGTGCTCAACCTCATCGAGAACCTCGGCAAGCCGGTGATCGCCTGCCTTAATGGATTCACGCTTGGCGGCGGATGCGAAATTGCGATGGCCTGCACCATGCGCCTTGCCAGCGATAATGCCAAAATCGGCCAGCCGGAAGTGAAGCTCGGAATAATTCCCGGCTACGGCGGCACGCAGCGCTTGCCGCGGCTCGTCGGCAAAGGCCGCGCGATGCAGATGGTCCTCACGGGCGAAATGATCACCGCCCAAGAGGCGTACCGCATCGGCTTGGTGAATGAAGTTACTTCGCCCGCTGAGTTGATCCCCCGCGCTGAAGCCATCGCGCAGAAGATCATCGCCAATGCGCCGCTCGCGGTGCAGTACTCGCTCGAAGCTATCAACAAGGGCTTGGAAATGACTCTGCCGGAAGCGCTCTATCTGGAAGCGGTGCTCTTCAGCGTGGCCTGCTCGTCAGAAGATAAAAAGGAAGGAACGACGGCGTTCCTGGAAAAGCGTCCAGCGCAATTCAAAGGGAAGTGACGGTGTTTGCGAGGCGTCTGAGCCTCGCGCCGTCATCCCGAGCGTAGCGAGGGATATCTCCGGGGATCAACGCGGATTTTCGCGGATTTCCATTTATCATTGCTCCACACTCCCCTGAGTGCTAGGACCAAACCGATTTCACCACAGAGCCACAGAGATACAGAGAAAAACACCGAAGCCAAAATTCGGCTGAAGACGCATGCGGGAAAGCTCGATGCCTCAGGGCTCCACTTCGGCATCGTCGTCGCACGTTTCAATGAATTCATCACCGATCGCCTACTGCGCAGCGCCTACGATGGACTGCTTCGGTCGGGCGCGAAAGATCAGGACATCAATATCATCCGTGTCCCCGGTTCCTTCGAGATTCCCTCCGCGGCGCGCACGCTCGCCGAAACCGGCAAGTACGACGCCATCATCTGCCTCGGCTGCCTGCTCCGAGGAGATACCGCGCACTACGACGTGATCGTTAATGAAGTCACGCGTGGAATTGGCCAGTCCGCGCAGGAAACAGGAGTGCCCCATGCATTCGGCGTTCTCACCTGCGACACGCTGGAACAGGCAATCGATCGCGCCGGACTGAAGATGGGCAATAAGGGATTCGAAGCCGCGCTGGCCGCAATTGAGATGGCGAATTTGAAGAAGACCATCAGCCGTTAGCGGTCACCCGTCAGGAAAACCGTTGTTGGTCGTTCGGCGTCGGTCGTCGGCACACGCAAAACCAAAACGGTCGCACCTCGCACGTCGGACGTCGCGCGGAACGCAGCCATCAGCCATCAGCCATCAACCGTCAGGAAAAGCAAGAAGAACTCCGGGATCAACACCCGCAATACTTTCTCGAAAAAGCGAAGGTCTTGATGCTCTCCCATTTGCCTGCGGCTATGTGCTGTAAACTGACGGCTGGAGGCTGATGGCTGACGACTCCCATGGGCACCCGACGCAAATCCCGCGAACTTGCACTGCAGATGCTCTTCCAGGCTGACCTGGGCGAGCAGGCGGCTGAGCAAGTGCGCAAGACGTTCTGGAAAGGGCGTGGAGACGTCGAACCCGACGTTCAGGGATTCGCAGAAGATATCTTTCGCGTGGCGCAGGATCACTCGGAAGAGATCAACAAGCTCATCCAATCTCACGCCGAGAACTGGCGCATGGACCGCATGGCGGCCGTGGATCGCAACATCCTCCGAGCCGCAGTTGCTGAATTTATCGGATTTCCCAAGACCCCGCGCGCAGTCGTGATCAACGAAGCCATCGAGATCGCGCGGAAGTTTTCCGCACCGGAATCGGCGCAGTTCATCAATGGCGTTCTCGACAGCGTAGGAAAAGAAGTAGAAAACCGAGAATCGGCGAAGCCGGCGCGTTAAGGTCGGCGCACCTCAGCGGCTAAAGCCGCCATGAGAAGTGGGCCTTTTTCGCAGCGCTGAAGCGCTGCGCCACCCAAATTCATCCGAACGGCTTTCCAGCCGTGAAGGTTTTCTGCCGTTAATTACGGCGCCACGACCACCAAATCCGGATTGCAGGTCAGCGGGACTGTTCCGCTTCCCGCCTGACCACTCGCAGTCACGCCAGCCGGATTCACCACGGTAATAGTCCCGGCGCTCGAGCTCGTCGGGTTCACTGCCGTAATCGTGAAGGTCCCGTTGTTGTTCGTATCCGTCATTCCTGTTAACACCAACGATTGACCAACCTGCGGCGTGGTGCCGTTCGAGACGCTATAGGTATAGACCGTACTGGTGCCGACCTGCTGCGCCGCGGAAACGTCAAGTGAAGCTACTGCCACCTGCGTAGCGGGGTTACCCGGCCCAATACACAGGCTTGTGTTGTTCGCGAACGTCAACTGTACCTGCTGTGTATCGAGGCCGGTGGCGGTTTCAATCACGTGCACCTGCCCGTCATCGGCTCCCACCAGCAACTGATCTCCGCCCGGGCTGATACCCGCGCTCAGCGGGACAGCACCACCCGACAAGGAAATCTGAGAAGATGCACCAGTTTGAACGTTAAAAGCAATTATGAACGGGAAAGATCCACCGCCCGTGGTCTGCGCCAGAATGTAGGCCACAGAACCGTCACGCGAAAGGAAAAACTGCCTGGGTACAAACGGTCCGGTTCCCAGGTTGGACGAAGGCCCAGGCGTATTTGTCAGATTAAGCACTCCTCTTGGCGCAAGGCACCCGGAAGCATTCTGCGGCACGTTTTGCGGCCCCGTGATGTTTGCAGTCATGGTTTGAACTACAGGCGGGGTTAGCGCCACCAGCGACATCCCATCGGGCAAAGGACGCAAATACTGGGCTGCCAAGCTCACGTTGCCGAGAGATCCCGAAATACTTGGACCGCAGGTCGGCAGAAATGTCGTCTGACTGCTCTCCGCAATGTAGCCCGCACTGCCGTTGCCAATGAATGCTGCATCCGTCGGCACCGCTGAAAGTTGAATGAATTGCGGCGCGTCCAGCTGCGAATAAACCAGAAGGCACCCGGTCGACGCGGTTCCAGGGCAGCTCGAACCAGAGACAATGTAAGCCTTTAATCCATCTGGAGAAAACGCGGCGGCGGTCGCATTCGACAAGAAGATGGGAACAATCGTGTGCAGGCTGGCGCAGTTCACGCAGATGTTCACTCGGCTCGGTGAGTCGATGGTGTCAGACAGGATTACGGTCTTTGAATCTGGCGAAATCGCGAGCACCCGGCCAAATACAGGCCCGGCTTGAGAAACTGATGACCCGCTGAAAATCATCAGCCCCTGATTACTGAATCCTGCGGCGGTGCTATCAACTCCAAGATAGGAAGTGCCGGACGTCTTTCCAGTAACAAATGAATTGGGAGTGACGGGCAGATTTACCGGAGCTCCCACTGTAAAGTGCCCAGTGCTGCTCTCACCTAAAGGAATGACCCTGGTCGTACACGAGAGCGTTGTCGCCGCGCATCCGGTGGTCGTAACAAAAACGGCCGGTGTAGGCGGTGCACTCGAACTTGTAACCTGAAAGGGGAGTGCGCTCGTCGGATAGATTGGCATTGATGGCGAGACTCCACCGTTACACAATGGCGGAGTACAGGAAACGGTGACCGACGCTTGCCCGGCGATACTTCCCGTTACCGTTCCCACTCCACCAAAAACGCTCGACGCAGCCGTCCCAGTTGCCGTAACCGCATGCGGATAGCTCGATGTCCACGTCAACGGAATCCCCGTGACGTCCATACCAATGCTGTCAGTGACGGTGGCGTTAACCGTGGCGGTGTTGCTCCCGGTAGTTAACGCGAGCGAGGAACCGGGGGCAAACGCGAGAGCAATGGATTGCACCAGGCAGGTCGTAAACTGCAGCGGCTGCGATGTAACGCCACCTACGCTCGCAAATATGGACGAAATACCCGGCATGGCAGCGGTTGCCACTTCCTGGTTCAGCGGGGCATTTGGGCCAGGCGAAGACAACGAGACCGACGAGGAAGTCGACGTCTGTCCGGCTGCGGTCGTGGAACTCCACGTGAACTGCCCGACACTCGGCGTGATGTCGTTCGTTCCAGAAGTGCCGGCATATGCTACAGCCTCAAACAACATGCTCTCCGGGCCCGAGTGGTTCGCATCCCTGGTCAAGCATGTAGGACTAAGCGTTGCGGGTTGGCCCGGCACGGGTTGGATCACAACGCGTGTAACGTGCTGGTGTACATAGACTGTCACTGGAGGGCTCGTGACCCCGTTCGCGACAGCCGTCACTTGGGCAGTACCGGTGCTTCCGGGAGTGCAAACCACCGGAGTGGTTAAGGAATCCCAAACCCCGGCACAGGCGATGCCGTTGTTGGCAACGGTGACTACGCTGGGATTACTCGATTGAAAGGTGAAGGTTTCTGTGACGCTGGCGCCGGTCGAATTGTGTGCAGCCGCTGTGAGTGCCGCAAACTTGCCGACTTCGAGACTCACGTTGGGTGATGGCGACAACGAGACAGATGCTGGCACGGGAAAAGTCGTTACCGTAGTCGAAGTAGGACTGCTGCACGAGAAGAGAAACCCACAGCCCACGAGCGCACACATCAGCCATGTGGCGGAAATCAACCTACGCATGAACCCTTCCGCAAAGAGATTAGTTGCTTCTGGAAAACTCTCAGTTTAGAGGCTGCTGATTCTTTCGGCAACCTGCCCCACCCCAAGAACTCGCTTGCTACTTAAGGTGAGATGCATAAAACAGCAGAATTGTGAGAGTTATAGAAAGAACTTCTGGCTGACAGAAAGTTAGGCGACCGCTGCGGCAGACATTGCCGCTTGCACTGCGGCGCTCTTGCCGGGACCTTCGACGACAGACTTTTCCAGGCTGCGCTCAACGCGGTTAATGAGTTCGGTCACGATGTCGATGGCGTCGAATTCTGACCGCATCACAGCTTCAGCCACTCCAGCGTTGAACTGGCTGGCAAACTGCTTCTCTGGAACTGCGGATCCCATTACACGGCGCATTTTCTCGGAAACCAGCAAAGCTTCCTTTTCAGCAGTTTCGCCGAGGACGATTGCAATCGCGTTGGCGGAATAGCGAAATGCTAGATCGTTCTGTCGGACGTTCGCGGCTACCACCTGGCCAAGCCGCTGCATGACACTCTCTGCAGCCGCTTCGCCTTGCTCCTTGGCCAGCGCGGCGCGTTCTCCAAAACGCATCAGCATGACTGAGAGTGGACCATTCTGCTGCTTTGCGCGACGTACTTCGCCAAGAAGCAAGTCGAGATACGAAGCGCGTTTCAGAAGGCCAGAGTTCTCATCTGTCACCGAGAGGTTTTTCACCAGCCGGCGGAGTCCCGCGTTATTCAGAGCGATTCCGGCCTGATCGGCAATCATCTTGAAGATGATGACGTCGTTTGGGGACCAGCTCCGTGGCGTGTTGCTCAGAAGCAGCAACAGTCCGAGTTCCCCGCCTTCGCCCAATGGCAGTGCAACACACGACTTCGCCCCCATTGCCGTGGCCGATTGCGTGACGCTCTTCAATTCAGCCGAGGAGAAAATATCCGTGCACACCAGGTTCCCACGCGCAGCGACCACATCGTGAATGCCGCAAATCAACTTATCGAGAGCATCAGCCTTGGCAGGACTGCCGGCGGCAGAGAACTCCTTCACTGCACCGACAGTCAAACCGGGCTTGCGTAAGGCCGCCACACAACGATCCAGGGCCCATTGCGTACCGATTTCCACGGCCATGGTGTTCAACACACCTTCCGCACTGTTTTCGCGATTCAGTTTCTTGGTAATCTCTGAAACTCGCGTAAATCCGCTCATGTCGTTGTCAAATGAAGCGGCTGTAGTTGCCGATTCAACCGGCGTACGCGGCGCAACAGGAGCTGCCGGAACAGCCTGTGCGCTTCCATAGGACGGCGTAAGACCCGCGCTTGCGTACAACTGCTGCAACTCAGGATTGCGATCTTCCTCATGCGGAAATAGCTGCTGGATGCGCTGCAGGCGCTCGAGGGCCTTGTTTCGCATTCCGTATTGAACGAGAATTTCCGCCTGCACCATCAGGTCTTGCAGAGTGCTCGACCCAATCGACTTTTCTTCTTCTACTTGGTTCCGGACAGGAGCGGCAGGAGCTGAGCCCCCCAGACGCGAGGAGATCACCTGATATCGGTTTTCGTCGATCTTGCCCTTCAGGGCCTGCAAACGCTTCTGATGACCATTCTCGTAAGGATCAATTTCAACCGCACGGTCCAGCGACTCCCCGGCCTTTTCGAACTTGCCTTCTTTGCAATACAGCTCGAAAAGCCGCAGCAGTGTCGCGCAGTAGTCGGCTTCCCGGTTTGCCGCATTAAATTGTTCGGCCAAGAATTCCAGCATCTCGACCGAGGCGCGATGTCCCGCGACGATATCTTGCATCATCGCCAGGAAGGCTCGACGCTCCCCTTTACGGCGCTGGAAGTGTTCTAACTTCTCTGCCAACACCACAGCTTCGCGGTCGAGTTGCGAATCCAGGAATGCGCCGATGAGATCACGCACCTGCTCGATACGCGAAGGATTCTGCTCAAAGATCTGCCAAACGAGTGGTGCAGCCTCCGTTAATCGATTCGCGCTCAGTAATGCTCGTGCGTAAAGATCGCGGAACTCCGCCGAGGTGCTTCCTGCTGCAGCCAAAGGATCAAGGACGAAGATTGCGGCCCCGACCTGTTGCTGCTGCATCAAGCTGCGGGCGTAGCCGATCGCAATGGTTTCGTCCATTGCGTCCTCTGAGTACGCGCGCTCAAACCATTGGCTGGGATCTTTCCCAGCTCCTTCGGCGAGTTGTGCCAACTGTAAAAACGACGCCGCTGCCTGTTTTCCGTCTCCCACTTCGGAAGCGAGGTCGCCCAAGCGGGTGAGGTTCCGTTCTGATCCCTCCAGCCCGACGATCTTTTTCAAAACCGGCAAGGCCTCAGCTTTGCGACCCTGCTTTGAGACCTCCTCCAGCACGCTTTCATAGGTCTCGATTGCCAGCTTGCGGTTGGATTTTTCCAGCAATTCTGCAAAGCGCTTCTTCTGCTCGAAGCTGGGATTCGCGAACCGCGCCAACTTTTTGTAAGTCAGACTTGCGCGGATTGCATCGCCTGCGGCCAATTGTCGCTCGAAAAGATCCCCTAGCAATCGGACAGCCTCAGGTAGGCGCTGCAACGACAGGCACAAGTCCGCTGCCATCTGGCGCACGGTATCGTTTGCCGGATCCAGGGCTAGAGTCTGGAGAAATTCCTCCAGCGCCTCCGCGGGCTTCCCCTTCTGCAGCAGCTTTTCGCCGCGCTCCACGCGCCTTGCGATTTCCTGCCGGTCCGCCCGTTTTGGGGTATCAGTCATGGGATGAGCAACAGCGGAGTAGTCCAATGCTGATTCTAGGCAGGGCGGTTACCCAGCGGCAACGCAGGACGGGTGACTGCGATTACCAAGGTCATTGCTGCGTGCTAATTACCCTCGTAAGCGGTCTCTGCGGTTTCTTCTGCGACGTTCCCTGACTCGACGCTAACCTGATCCTGGCCTCGAAGTGTACTTCGTGGACCGCAAGATTATGCTTGCCTCCGCCAATTTTTCCTTTGCAGACGAGCATTTTCTTATTTTGCCCGTGATTGGCTTGGCCGCTGGACTCTATTTCTTTTACAGGGGCTTCCGCCTGCTTCAGCGCAAGCGGCTCATCCTGAATACTCCGGCTTCAAAGATCCGCAGCGCCTCTATGGGACTGGTTGAGATCAGTGGCCTCGCAACTGGCCCTTATGTCATGCGATCTCCGCTCAAAGGGGTCGACTGCTACTACTACCAAAGCACTGTGTGGGAAAGGCGGCAACGCGGCAAGAACAGCGAATGGGTCAAGGTAGCTGAAGAAAACCTGCACGTTCCCTTTTACGTCGACGACAGCACTGACAAGGTTTTGGTTGATCCGCGCGGCGCCGACATGGACCTGCACTGCGACTTTCAGGAGGAGTACCACCGCTCCATCCTCTTTGCGGGACCGGAGATGCCGGTTGGAGTGCAAGAATTTTTGGCGCGTCATGGCGTGGATCCCGACAAACGAATTAAAGTCGAGGAACATTGCATCAAGCCCAAGAATTTCCTGTTCGTGCTTGGAACTCTGTCACAGAACCCTGGTTTCGACGCCAGCATCGCGCCAGCGTGGGCACAGCGCGTCAACGGCAAAGCGGCGATTCCCGCGGAGGACCAAGCCGAACCTGAAGTCATCCGCCTTTCCTCAGCACCCGTACCCACGCCAACGACGGCTATGACGCAACAGCAGAAGATTGCGGCGGCGCTGTCGAAAGCGGGTATCACGAACCCTGCGGCCTGGGATGTTGCTCTCTCCTCAGGTGCTGCAGCTGCGCCAGGCGTGGCGACGATCTCAACCGCCATGACGAAGGCGCAGGTCTCTGCACAGCAAGTGGGCTCATTCGACCTCCATCCGCCTGTGGTGTTAATGAAGGGCAGCCACGAACCGACCTTCCTTATTTCGTGGCGCAGCCAGCGAGACATAGTGGCGTCTCTCGGCTGGAAGTCGAGTCTGATGATTTGGGGCGGCCCGGCCCTTACGGTTTTGTGCGTTTACCTACTGCTTGCGCACTTCGGGCATTTGTAAACTTCGCGCGAGCGACGGAGCAGCTTATGACACTGGTAATTACAATTGCGTTCCTGTTCGCCATCGTGGCCTGCGTGGTTTACCTGGTCACGATCTACAACGGTTTGGTCGCCCTGAAGAATGACATCGACAAGTCCTGGGCGAATATCGACGTCCTCTTGAAGCAACGCCACGACGAATTGACCAAGCTTCTCGACACAACCAAGGGGTACATGGAGTTCGAGCGCGAGACGCTGACCAAGATCACCCAGGCGCGTAGCCAGTATCAGCAGGCCGTCACTGTTGACCAGAAGGCTCAAGCAGACCAGAGCATGACATCAGCTCTACGCGGCTTCTTCGCAGTTGCGGAAAATTATCCGGAGTTAAAGGCCAACACCAATTTCCAAATGCTCCAAAAGAGAATTTCAGATCTCGAAAGCCAAATCGCGGATCGTCGCGAGTTCTACAACGATTGCGTCAATACCTTCAATATCCGCATTCAGCAGGTCCCTGATACTTTTGTTGCAGGCTTCATGCACTTGACTCCCCGAACAATGCTCAAGGTAGACGAAGCAGACAAAGCAGACGTCAAGATGGCATTTGGCGCGGCCAAATAAACGCAGCCCATGCTTGCGGTAGACGTGCGGGCCTGTTGTAGCGCCAGGCAGCACACTTTGCCATTGACGCCGTGCTTATGACCGGCGTAAGTTCTAATGCTCCCCACCTAGCGAGGTACTTGTGCCGCTCTCTGCTACCGACGCCATGGGCCCAGCGTTTGAGCACACCAAAACGCAACTATTCCGCCCGTTTCGCTTGGCTCAATGGACGAAACTCGCTCTAGTTGGACTCTTCGCAGGCGAGATGGGTACCGGCGGAGGAGGCGGGCCGAACCTCAATATCCCAACATCAGGCAAACACTCGCAACACAACTTTCCCGGTCTCCCGCATATCGATCCTGCGCTTCTGGTTACGCTTGTGATTGTTTTGGCTGTCGTAATACCTGTTCTGTGGCTGCTGTTCCTGTACATCAACAGCCGGATGCGATTCGTCCTCTTTGACAGCGTGGTCACGAAACACTGTTCGATTCGCCAGATGTGGCGTTCGCGAGGGGGCCCGGCATTGCGTTACTTCGGCTGGCAGGTCGCGTTTACACTTCTCGCTTTTGCAGGAATGATTGTGCTCGTCGGCATTCCCGCGCTCCTGGCCTTCCTCGCGGGATGGTTCTCTCCCCCGGGTCAGCACATTGGCAGGCTCATCCTTGCGGGTCTGTTTGTGTTCTTCCTGTTCATTGTGTACGTGGCCGCAATCGCTTGCGTTCACGTGTTCACAAAGGACTTCGTAGTCCCCCAAATGGCGATCGAAGATATCTCTGCGATCGAGGGATGGCGGCGTTTGCTTCCGATGCTTCGTTCCGAGAAGGGCGGCTACGCGGCTTATGCCGGAATGAAAATAGTGCTGGCCCTGGGTGCCGCCCTGGCTGTAACCATGGCAGCTGTGATGCTGTTTCTCGTGCTACTGATCCCGATCGGAGGACTCGGTCTGATTTCCGTGCTGCTGGCGAAAAGTGCCGGCATCGCCTTCTCCTGGAATGTCCTTACCATTACTGCTCTTGTGGTTGCAGGATGCGTCGTTCTATTCCTGATCTTCTACGCAGTCTCGTTGATATCAGTTCCGGTGATTGTGTTCTTCCCTGCCTATTCGATCTACTTCTTTACATCCCGATATCATCGCCTCGCCGATCTCATTTATCCGCCGCCGGCTCCGGTTATGCCGCCCCCTCAACCGGCATAACAATTGCGGGAACCAGTCTTGAGTTTCTGTTGTCCAATCCCACAGACACGCGCGTGCTGAGAGGAGTGGGTTATGGCTTTCTCAACAGCAGGCACTGGTCCGTTTAGAGCTGAAATGAATCTCACGCCCATGATTGATGTACTCCTTGTACTCATCATCATCTTCATGGTCGCGGTCTCGTCCGTTCAGAAAAAGAGTTTGGCTACCGAAATCCCCCAACCAACCGATAAACCCGGTCCGCAGGTTCGCACCATCGTCATTCAAGTTCGTGCGGCTGGGGAGCAGCAACTTCCCACGCTCAAGGTCAACGACGAAAAAGTAAGTTGGAGAGATCTACAGAATCGACTGTTCAACATTTTCAAATGGCGTGCAGAACGGGTTGCCTTTATTCAGGGAGATGACGGCGTTGACTATCAGTACATTGCGGATGCGATTTCTATCGCGCGCAGTTCAGGCGTGGATAGGGTTGGTTTGTTGCCACGTATCGCTGGGAGCCGGTAGCGCTGCTCAGGGACTCGCAAGCTGGGCATTGCTTTGGGCCAGCTTGATCAACGAACTCGCCTGTTTGCGTGCGGCAGCATCAACGCTCGTATCGGCAGCCAAATCGCGTAGGATCGGGACCAGTGCCGGCAAATCCCGCAAGGCACGGCGATCAGCTTTGGTCTTCATCACGTCCAACTGTGGCCCAATTGCCTTCCGGTTGCGAAGTTCGAATTCGCTGAGCTTGCGCCCAAACTCGAAGGTTTGCGAAAGCTCCTCGAATACCGACGTCAACTCCTCGAGATCAGCATCGGACGAGGTGCTGTATGTGTACTGGTTATTGACGCTCCCGTAGCGATATGCCAGCGTGTAGACGTTGTGCGTTTCTGGCGAGCTTTGCAGTTCGCCGTAACTTCCCGCGAAATAACCCAGTTTTTGCGACAAATTGAAGACGATGCGCCGCGTTCGATCACTGACCTGAAACTCTGTCGTGTACGGAATCCCAGTCTTGGCGAGGCCTTCAGGTGCAGACAAGTAAGTCGCCGTTCCGGTTGCATCAATAGCAATCGAATAGTACGACGGATCGGCATTCCAACGTACCGCGCTAAAAATTACAGTGGGGAACTGGCCGGAGGTCTTCAGTTGAAGCTGGGGATTCTGGGCGCATGAGATACCTAAGTAGCCTAGGAACAAGACGAGAACAAATACTTTGCTGATAACGCTGCGGAATGGCAAAAACATACCCTCTTTTACATTTCTGTTGGATGCAAGAACAAGCCCTCTGTTCTGAATATGGGTGATTTACCTTGCCCGCACCTTAATCCAAATCGGCGTGCCCACGAAGCCAAACGCGCGGCGAATCTGATTCTCCAAAAACCTTTCGTAGGAAAAGTGCAGTTTGACCTGCCGGTCTGTGAACAACACGAACGTTGGCGGAGCAACAGCGGCTTGCGTCAGATACAAAATTTTTACCCGCTGGCGGACTGGTACCGCTGCGCGATCAAAATCAACATGCTTCAAGAAACGGTTCATCTCGCCGGTGGTGATGCGCTTGCGCCGCTCAGATGCGACTTCCTCTAACAAAGGAAATATCTTTTCTACACCTTTTCCGGTGGCTGCTGAGATAAAAACAACCGGAGCGTAACTCAGAAACTTGAGCGCATAGCGCAGGCGTTGCTCATAAGCAGCCCGATCGCCAGCTCGCTTGTACTCCTGAATTCGTGCCGCTCGGGACTGGCTGATTGCCCTTTTTTCTCCGCGGATCACCAGGTCCCACTTGTTCACCACGATGATGACCGACCTTCCGCTCTCGTGCGCGTAACCGGCAATCGCGGCATCGAGCGCGCTCACGCCTTCGGTGGCGTCGATCGTCAGCAACGCGATGTCTGCGGACTCGAGATGCTTGCGCGACATCACCACCGAGAGCTTCTCCGCCATAAGGTGCGTCTTGCCCTTGCGCCGAATGCCGGCCGTGTCGATGAAGCGGAATGTTTTGCCGCCACGCTCGACGATCTCGTCTACGGCATCGCGTGTCGTGCCAGGAATTGGAGAAACAATTGCGCGCTCGGAGCCGGTCAGCTGATTTAAGAGGGTCGACTTCCCCACATTCGGATGGCCGATGATGGCGACTCGGATTTCGGAGACATCCTCGTCGTTCGTCGTTGGTGGTTCGTAGTCGGCGAAATCGTCGTGCGTCGCACGTTGTGCGTCGTGCGCAAAATCGTCATCCGCCGTTGGTGATTGGTCGTTGGTCGAAAAAGAATTTGAGGGTGCCCCACCCTTCCCGCGTCCTCTGCGGGAGGGTGGAAATTTTGATTTCAATGTTGAGTTGACCTGCGCCTCCTCAGTCGTCGCGAGTTCCTCTGTGGCCCCTCTGGCCTCCGTGGTGAGAATCTTTCTTGCCTTCAGTTCAGCAATCACCGCGTCCAGTAATTCATCCACGCCGCGCCCATGTTCGGCGGAGACCGGGAAGATGTCGCGAATTCCCAGACGATGAAAGTCGTCGGCTATCCCTTCCTGTTTCACGGAATCAACTTTGTTCACGGCCAGGAACAGCGGCTTCCCTGCCTTCCGCAGCAGTCGGGCCAGTTCGATATCGGGGCCGGCTAGTTCAGTCCGTCCATCAACAACCATTGCGATAAGCGCGGCCTCATCCAGAGCTACGCGTGCCTGGCGAAAGATTTCAGAGGGAATCAGATCTTTTTCTTCAGGAATGATTCCCCCAGTGTCGACCACGCGGAAGTCGTATCCTGCCCAATGCGCCTCACCGTAGAGGCGGTCGCGCGTGATACCTGGTTCGTCGCCCACAATGGCGCGCCGCGATCCGACCAGCCGATTGAACAGCGTGGATTTGCCGACATTCGGCCGGCCAACAATTGCGATGAGCGGAAGTTTGGGCATGAATCTTACACGTCGAGCTTTGCTCGATGGGACGGGTGAAGGCGGCACGTCCGCCGATGGTCTGTGCTACTTCAACCTCTCAGATTACTATAGAGACTCTGTGTCCTCGAGTTTTCAGCCCGCCAGTTCCGCCGCACCGGGTGGCACGATTTCGCTTTATAACTTCTTCTCTCCCGGCGGACTGCTCTCGCAAACGCATCCCGCCTACGAATTCCGCCGTGGACAGTTGCAGATGGCGCAGGCGGTGGGGCAAGCCATCGAAGAACGGCGCCACTTGATCGTGGAAGCGGGCACCGGTACCGGCAAAACTCTCGCTTATCTGATGCCGGCGATTCGCTCCGGCAAGCGCGTGATCATTTCTACCGGCACCAAGAACCTGCAGGAGCAACTGTTTTACAAAGATGTCCCTTTTCTTGAGAAGGCACTGTTCCCCGATGGCAATCGCGCTCTCAGCGTCTGCTACATGAAAGGACGCAACAACTATCTCTGCCGCAGGAAACTTTACGAACTCACGGAGCAGCCAGTTCTGAATGGCCTGGATGAGATTGAGCAGTATCGTGCTATCGCTGCCTGGGAACAAACCACACAAACCGGAGACCGCGCCGAACTTGCCGATCTGCCGGAAGCAAGTGCCCTTTGGCACAAGTTGGACGCACGCGCCGACACCTGCACCGGCCAGAAGTGCAGTTCATGGGACAAGTGCTTCATTACCGAAATGCGCCGCCGCGCGCTCGAGAGTGACATCGTCATTGTCAATCACCATTTGTTCTTTGCCGATCTCGGAATCAAGCAACAGGCCGAAGGCGCGCCTGATGCCGGTATTCTCCCCGACGCTGCGGTCGTAATTTTCGATGAAGCACATGAACTCGAAGATGTTGCCGGGAGCTACTTCGGGATTTCGGTCAGCGCCGCGCGGTTTGAAGAACTTTGCCGCGATATCGAAAACTTCCTTCAGCGAAATCACAACTACACAGCTTCATTTTCTGGCGCGATTAAGACTCTGCGCGAGCGTTCAGCGTTTTTCTTTTCCCTGCTGCCCGAAGGCGATAGTCGTTTCGCTTTCGAGAATCGCCACGAGTTCCTGGAAGAAAACGGAGACGAGTTCCTCGCGGTACAGCAGTCGCTGGTGCGTATTGCGTCAGAGATCGAAAACATGCCTTCGAAACCAGAAGAGGCCTTCTCGTTCGCGCGCCGCGCCCAGGAATTGCACGGCCAACTCGGCTTGGTTCTCGAGCACGAGGATCCCAACACCGTTTTCTGGATTGAGCGCCGTCGTGCAGGTCGCGAAAAGCAGCACGTCTCATTGCAAGCTACGCCGATCGATGTTGGGCCCGTACTGCGCGAGGCTCTGTGGTCCAAGCTTGATACCGCCATTCTGACTTCCGCGACACTGGCGGTGGGAGGCGCCTTCGACTACATCCGCAGCCGGCTGGGCGTGGATCATGCTCGGGACGTAGTTCTTCCCTCGCACTTTGATTATCAAAATCAGGCACTGTTTTACGTTCCGCCAGACCTTCCCGATCCTCGTACTCCCCAGTTTGCATCGAAGGCTGCAGAACGCATTCGCAAACTCCTGGAGATAACTCGTGGTCGCGCGTTCGTCCTGTTCACCAGCTACGCGCAAATGCGGGACATCTACCAGCGATTGCTCGGCGAGATCGAGTTTCCGATGCTCCTCCAGGGTGACGCCCCGAAAAGCGCGCTGCTCGAGGAATTCCGCGCCACGCCGCACTGCGTCCTGTTTGCGACTTCATCGTTCTGGCAAGGGGTGGACGTGCAAGGCGAGCAACTCAGCTGCGTCATCATCGACCGACTGCCGTTTGCGGTGCCGTCTGACCCCGTGGTTGCGGCACGAGTTAAGGCAATCGACTCCAACGGCGGGAACGCCTTCTTCGACTATCAGGTGCCGGCGGCAGTCATTACATTGAAACAAGGCTTCGGTCGGCTCATCCGCTCGCTACACGACCGCGGTTTGGTCGCCCTACTCGATAACAGAATTCTTAAAAAACAATACGGCCGGATATTCGTCGACAGCCTCCCGAATTATCGTCGCTCAACCGATTTGAACGTGGTCGAGCAGTGGTTTGGCCTGTAATTGCCGTCCGAGTACCTATCGCTTCCGTCTACTAAAAGCAACTAGCGACGCTAACGAATCCGGGACTGCCATACTGTACTTTCGTGTTGTTGACTTCAACTCCACGTGAATATAGGATTCCTGCATAGCATGACTATTCAGTCCAAAATCGCACGTGGCAGTGCAGAGTTAGCTGTGCTGGCGTTGCTCGAAGAGCGTTCCCTTTACGGCTTCGAAATAGCTAAACAGATCGAAGAGCGCACCGGCGGCTCTCTGCGCTTCACCATGGCCTCGCTCTATCCGATGCTCTACGAACTCGAAAAGCGCGGATCGGTGAAAGCACAATGGGAAGCTAATCCAGCGGGCCGAGATCGCCGTTACTATTCGCTCACGGGGAAGGGACGCAAAGAACTCCAGCCTTTGCGCCGCGAGTGGAAGGCATTCTTCGTTGCCCTCGATCAGCTGACGGGGTTCAACCATGCCTGATTGGCAAGAGATGGTCAGGGAAAAGCTGGCTGGCGCTGCGGTGTCTCGCAGGCGCCGCGAGGAACTCATTTCTGAACTCTCAAACCACCTCGACGACCTCCACGCCGAACTTCTTGCTTCCGGCGTTGAAGAACCGGAAGCCTCAGCACAGTGCCTTGAACAAATAGATGATGTGCAGCAAATCGCAGCCGCCGCTAGTCGGTCTCAAATCTGGGAGGATTTTATGAATCAACGAAGCCGAACTTTATGGTTGCCGGGATTGATCACTCTAACCTTGGCTTCTGTTTCCCTAGCGGTCATGCAGTTGTTCACGTTCTCTCGGCCGCGAGTTTATTGGGTTGATGGAGTGAATGTTGAGGTCGGTGTCTTGTGGCTCCTCTCCCTTGTGCCCTGCGGGGCATTGGGTGCGTACATGTCCTGCCGTGCAGGCGGCACGCGATGGAACTCGATCCTCGCAAGCTTGTTCCCGTCGATGACCATGCTTGGCGTGTTTTGCGTGGTTCTACCGATTGCGATCTTTATCGAGCGCAATACCTATGTCATTCACCATCTTCGACCCTTCGGTCTGGCGTTGCTCGCCTGGACCATTGTTCCTGGTGTTCCCTCGCTCCTGGGGGCTCTCGCTGTTCTCGGAAGAATACGCGGAGAAAATCGCGGCGCTAGCGATATGCCGCGACCTATCGCATAGCCGAGCTAGGCTGATCTCCAGAGTGGTCCTCGCACTTTCCTGCCCCGCCCCTTTCAAGCGATACAATAAATGTGTCGCTTGCGGTCTATTTGGGGGCTCATGTACGAGGTCACAGTTGAAGATACGTTTGCCGCAGGTCACTACCTGCGCAACTACAAAGGCAAGTGTGAGAATCCGCACGGCCACAACTACAAGGTGCGGGTCACGCTTGCCGGCAAGGAACTCGATAAGGCAGGCTTGCTGCTCGATTTCAAGGACTTGCGCGAGGTGATGAAGCACGTCATTGAGCGACTGGACCACCAGATGATCAACGATGTTGCGCCTTTCACCGAGCTGAACCCTTCCGCCGAGAACCTGGCGAAATATTTCTTCGATGAGACGAACGGGCGCCTCCGAACCGTGACCAGCGGCCGCGTGCACGTAAAGGATGTGACCGTGTTTGAGACTGATACGACGACAGCCAAATACTCGGAGTGAGCTTCTAGCCACCAGCTCCTAGCCACGAGCCATCCTTGGCTTGCTAGAAGCTAGCAGCGAGTAGCTGATGCAGATAACCGAAATCTACAAATCGCTGCAGGGCGAATCGACCTACGCGGGTCTTCCCTGCGTATTTGTGCGTTTGACGGGCTGCAACCTGCGGTGCTCCTGGTGCGACACCGAGTACAGCTTTTACGGCGGAAAAAAGATGTCTCCGGAACAGGTGTTCGAGGAGATAGTGGACCTCAGCCCGGACGGCGGATTGGTTGAGATCACGGGTGGCGAACCCATGCTCCAGGAGCGAGAACTCGTCCCCCTGATGCAGCGGCTCGTAGACTCAGGTTACAAGGTACTGCTTGAGACCAGCGGCGAACGCGAGTTGGACCGGGTCCCGCACGCTGTGGTGAAAATTGTCGATATCAAATGCCCCGCGTCGGATGAGGGCGATAGCTTCCATCCCGAGAACCTGGAGAATTTGACCAATCAAGATGAGGTCAAGTTCGTCATCAGCGACCGCGCGGACTACGAGTTTGCCCGCGAGTTTACGCGTAGGCACAATCTCCCGGAGCGGGTCAATGCGGTACTGTTTTCGCCAGCCTTTCGCAAGGACGCTGCCGGCGCGCGAAATGCATCCAATTGTTTGCTCGATCCTCAGCAGCTGGCAGAATGGATCCTGGAGGACAACCTTCGGGTCCGGCTTGGGTTGCAAATTCATAAGCTGATCTGGGACCCGGCACTGAAAGGAGTTTAGGGATTGAATCATTGAGCGATTGAGTCATCGAATCATTGCAAACCGCTCACCGGCGTCGTCTAAATGATTCAATGTCTCAATGATTCAATGATTCAATTTTCAAAGCCTCGTGCCATCGTTCTCCTCAGCGGAGGAATGGATTCTAGCGTGTGCGCGGCATTAGCGGTCCGAGACTATGAGGCTTCCGCGCTCCATATCAGCTACGGCCAGCGGACTGAAGAACGGGAACGCCGTTCCTTCTTCGCCATCTGCGACCGGCTCGGCATCCAGAACCGGCTGGCGGTTCGCAACGAGGCGCTTCGCGCTATCGGCGGCTCTGCTCTCACCGATGAAAACATCTCGGTGCCTGAGGCGCACAACATCGGCCACGAGATTCCAGTCACCTACGTGCCGTTTCGCAATGCACATTTCCTGGCGGTAGCCGTGAGTTGGGCAGAGGTTATCGGCGCGTCTAGAATATTGATTGGCGCGGTAGAGCAGGACAGCTCCGGTTATCCCGATTGTCGGCCCGCGTACTACGAGGCCTTCAACCGGGTAATTGCAGCCGGAACCAAGGAGGGCAGCATCGAAGTGGTCACGCCGCTGATCGCGATGCGGAAGTCCCAGATCGTCCGGCTCGGCCTTGAATTGGGAGCGCCCTTCGATTTAACGTGGTCATGCTACAGCCGCGAGGACCGCGCCTGCGGAGTCTGTGACAGCTGTGTGCTCCGGCTGCGCGCCTTTCAGGAAGCCGGCGCTGTCGACCCGCTTCCCTATGCCGCGGTGCCGCAAGTCGTCTAGGGTTTATACCGTCTCTGTTGACGGAACTCAGGAGGTCGAATGAAAGGACTAATAAGCAAGGTAGTTCTCTTAGCAGTCGTCTGCGTATCGCTGGGCGGTCTCGCGGCGGCGCAATACGGAAGCGTGCGCGGCAAAGTTGTTGACATGCAAGGTAATACCATCGGGGGCGCGCAAGTTACCTGGAAGAACCAGAATAATGGGCGCACCTACAACCTGAAGACCAACAAGAAAGGAGAGTTCTTCTCCCTCGGCATTGATCCTGGCGACTACACCGTCACGGTGACGCAAGATGGGAAAGTGGTCGACGAATCTAAGGGCGTCCACGTTGGTTTAGACGAACTCGTCTACAACATCGATTTGAAGCAGGCGCAACAGCAAAGTATTCAGCAGACGGCCAAGAAACAAGGCATGTCCGCGGAACAGGTCAAAGAAGCACAACAAAAGCAACAGGAAGAGCTCAACAAGGCGCAGGCATTCAACGCGAATGTAAAAGCCGTAAACGACAAGTTGAACGCGGGCGCGGCCATGATGAAAGCCACTCCTCCTGACTACAAGGGCGCTCTCCAGAACTTCCAGGAAGCAAAAGACATGATGCCGGACCAGGACGTCGTCTGGTACCGTCTGGGTAATGCGTACCTGCAGTCGGCGCGAGCTCAAACCGATCCGAATGACAAGAAGCAGCAGTACACCGAGGCTTACAACGACCTTCAGAAGGCCGTCGATCTAAAGAAGGCCGCGCAGGAAAAACAAGGCCAGGCACCGGATGCCGCCGCAGCCCAGAAAGCTAAGTCTGACTTGGCCACCTACTACGACAATTTGGGCAGCGCAGCCGCTCGCGTCGGCAAAACCGATGAGGCGGTGGCTGATTTTGAGCAAGCTGCGCAACTCGATCCCCCGTCCGCCAGCCAGTTCTATCTTCATGAGGGGATCACTCTGTACAACATGGCCGGGGATGAAGACACCCGGAAGAAGACCATTGCCGCTATGGACAAGGTCATCGCGGCTGATCCCAACAAAGCCGATGCCTATTACCTGAAGGGCGCCACGTTGTTCGCCATGTCCACGCAAAAGAGTGACGGAACACTCTCCCCGCCCGAAGGCACTACCGAGTCACTCCAAAAGTATCTAGCGCTCGATCCCACCGGAGGGTATGCCGAGCAAGCCAAGGGCATGTTGCAAGCTCTCAACCAGAAGATCGAGAGCAGCTACGGTACGACAAAACCATCGACAAAGAAGAAGTAGTCTTGGCGCTTGAAAAGAAAGGGCGGCCTCGGCCGCCCTTTCTTTTTTGGAAAAACCGGCAGTTACGAAGGTCTATGCACAAGTCGTTCTTTCTAGAATGTCCCGCCCCCGATTGGCTAGAGTTGAAGAAGAACGTCTTCGCATTGAGGCGCACGTGGCTGCGACTGGCACCGCACCAATTCAAGTTTTCCTCGATCCCGCATCGGCGGCAGCCGGTACGGACGAACTGCTCACTGCCATGCTGCGCGCCAACCCGCGTATCAGTGACTTAATCTTTTCTCCGGGTCGCTGCCTGCAAGTCCAGATGAATGGGCAGCTCATTGCTCTCGAAGGCCCTGGAATCGCTCACCTTACGGCAGACGATACCCGCCGTATTGCTTCGCAGCTGATTGGCAACAACAAAGCAGCCATCACCATGCTGCGCGAGCAAGGATACTGCGACATTTCGTACGCGCTGCCCGGTGTCGCTCGATTCCGCGTGAATGTCTTTATCCAGCGCGGCAGTTGCGCAGTGGTTATGCGAGTCATTCCGACGGTGATCCCGACGCTGAGCTCGACGGGCGCGCCTGCGGAATTGCGGGATATTTCGGGGCTCCGTGATGGCCTGCTACTCGTGACTGGTCCGCGTGGTTCAGGCAAGTCCTCTACGCTCGCGGCCCTGATCAATGAAATCAATGAAAGTACCGCGTCGCACATCATTACCATCGAAGATCCGATTGAATTCCTTCATCTGCATAAACGCTCGACCGTGCATCAGCGGGAACTGCACAGCGATACTCCGAGCATTGCACAAGCCATGCGCGCGGCATTGCGGCAGGCACCAAATGTAATCGCGGTCGGCGAACTCGAGGATCGCGATACGATCGAACTCGCGCTCGAGGCTGCCGAAACCGGGCACTTAATCTTGTCCACATTGACTACGATGACTGCACCGAAGGCCGTTGAAAGGATCCTGGGCGCATTTTCGGCGATGGAGCAAGACAACGCAAAGGAGCGCCTCGCCCGAATGTTGCGGCTCATCGTCTGCCAGCGATTGATTCCTTGTGCGGATGGAGAACGGACCGCGATTTTCGAACTGGTGGACGGAGACTCCGAAGAACTTGGGCTCCATCCAGAAAACAGAACCCATCGCTCTACGCGCAAAAACTCAGTCCAAATCGACGCCCAGCTCGAGCGCTTAGTTCGAAGCGGAAATCTTGCGCAAGATGTCGCATTAAGTCACGCCGTCGATCGCGCTTCCCTTTCCAGCAAACTCTCCACAACTACTAAGCCCCGCTTGCGATAAACTTCTCTGGTTTTTGTAACCGGAGGATCTCTAATGAGCCGCCATGTTTCCCGTCGTGATTTTATTTCCCTGAGCGCGTCCGCTGCCGGAGCCACTATCGCAACCAAGGCCATCGTGCTCGACCCCACTCCTATTTGGGCAACCCCCCAAACCGTCGCGCCCAGTGACCGGGTTCGCTTCGGAATTATTGGCATTGGCATGCAAGGCAATGGCTTGATGGCTAATTCCCTTCAGCTCCCCGGCATTGAATGTGCCGCAGCTTGCGACCTCTATGACGGGCGGCACACCTTGGCGCGCGAAATTGCCAATTCGCCGACTTTGCCGGTGACTCGCCGCTATCAGGACTTGCTGAACAACAAGGACATCGATTGCATTATCGCGGCTGTGCCCGATCACTGGCACAAGCAGATCGTCGTGGACACCCTGAGCGCCGGAAAAGATGTTTACTGTGAAAAACCAATGTCCCACAGCCCCGCAGATGGAGTGGACATGGTCGCGGCGGAGAAGAAAACTGGACGAATCGTGCAGGTCGGCTCGCAGCGCGTCAGTTCGGCCTTGCTCACAAAAGCCCGTGAACTTGTGCACGAGGGGGCGCTCGGCGATCTGATGATGGTCGAAGGCGTGTTGGGACGTAATGATCCAAACGGCGCATGGGAGTACCCTCCACCACCGGATCTCTCGCCCGAAAATCTGGATTGGAATACATGGCAAGGCACCGTGCCTAAGGTTCCCTTCAATCCCAACATCTTCGCCCGTTGGCGCTGCTGGAAAGAATACGGCACCGGTGTTGCCGGCGATCTGCTAGTGCACCTGATGAGCGGCGCCCTGTACGTCCTCGGCGTAAATGAACCGCCGAAACGTGCGATGGCGATGGGTGGAATTCTGCGTTGGAAAGACGGCCGCAACATGCCTGACGTTCACAACACCATTTTTGAGTATGCGACTACCCAAGGCACCAACATCTCCGTTGTGATGCGGCTGAACCTTGGTACAGACATCCCCGAAGGCTACCGCTTCATGGGGTCGAAGGGGATACTCGACGTCACTTCTGACCAGATCACGTTCACGTCGCAGTTGGGAAAAGACGAAGCTCCGAGTTGGTATGCAGGCAGCTTCCCAAAGGCGCTGCGCGACGCCTATTACAAGCAGTGGCACGAGGAGCATGACATGCCACTCGAACGCGAAAAAACGATTGAGGCAACAACCTACAAGGGAGCGAATTACAACGATGTAAAGCCGCACCTCTGGAACTTCTTCCAATCTGTCAAGAGTCGCCAGCCCGTCGTTGAAAACGCTGTATTTGGACACCACGCCGCGCTCGCCTGCCACATGGCCAACGAATCTTACTTCCGCAAAAGCGCGGTGTACTGGGATGAGCAGGCAAAGGCTATCAACAGCTAGCTGTGTGGCCCTGCGTTTTGCGGTCAAGGCGTGAAATCGACGGCACTTACCTCAAGTCCGTACAACTGAGTTCCCGCCGTAAACCATCCAAACTCATTCAATCCAGGAGAAATGTGCGACTGCAGCTGGTCGCCAGAGTTTTGGGATTGAGTCCGGGAGCTGGTTTATGGCTTGCTCGCATCTCCGCGATGTAAGTGAGAGGGCGAAGCTATGCACGCTAGCGCCGGTCGAAAGAATGCGGATTCAGCTTAGATGAACCCCGTGCGTACTGTCGAAAGACCAGCGGTCGAACGCAGGCAGCAGTTCGACAGTCGCGCCGAACGCACGCGCGCCTTATGGCTACGATTGCTGTGGCAGCGACGCCGTTTCTTGTGGAAGGCGACGTTATCAGGGTTCGTGTTGGCGCTGTTGTTGGCAGTGTTGTTGCCGGTTCGCTATGAGTCGAAGGCGCGCCTGATGCCACCCGATCAAACGTCGGGTTCGGGAATCGCAATGCTGGCAGCTCTTGCCGGGCGAGCCACGGGAGGGAGCGGATCTAGCAGCACCATGGGCGGTCTTGGTGGTGTTGCCGGAGATCTTCTGGGATTGAAGAGTTCCGGAGCGTTGTTCGTGGACATGCTCAATGGCGCGACCATTCAGGATGAACTAGTGAAGAAGTTCAACCTTCGCACTGCCTATCACGATCGATATTGGGAAGATGCGCGGCGCGACTTGGCAAAAGTTACCGACATCAAGGAAGACCGGAAAAGCGGCGTGATCACGATTGCGGTTACCGACCGCGACCGCGCCCGAGCGCAACAGATGGCGCAAGCATACGTCGATGCCCTCAATGGCCTGGTCGCCCAGGTTTCAACTTCATCGGCCCGTCGGGAACGCCAGTTCCTTGAGGGTAGGCTCAAGACTGTGAAGCAGAATCTCGATGAGGCCGCCCAACAGTTCAGCGAGTTTGCGAGTAAGAACGGCACGTTGAACCTGCCCGAGCAGGCGAAGGCCATGGTGGAGAGCGAAGCGACATTGCAGGGGCAGCTGGTTGCGGCGGAATCGGAGCTTGAAGGACTGAGGCAGATTTACAAGGACAACAACATTCGGGTGCGCACACTGAGCGCACGGGTGGCGGCGCTCAGAACTCAAATCGAAGCCATGAGCGGGAACAAGGTGGATCCCGCCTCAGACGCATCGCAAATCACGGGCGATTTCCCTTCCATCCGCAAGTTACCGCTCGTTGGCGTACGCTGGGCGAACCTCTACCGCGAAAGCAAGATCCAGGAAACGGTGTATGAGCTGCTCACTCAAGAGTACGAATTGGCAAAGATCCAGGAAGCCAAAGAGATTCCGACCGTCAATGTACTAGATCCCCCGTTGATGCCCGAGCGGAAGTCGTTTCCCCCGCGAACGCTGATCGTCTTATTAGGCACAATTTTTGCCTTTTTCCTCGGCTCAACAGTGATTATTGGAGCGGAGTTGTGGGAAAACAACCAATCACAGGAAAAGCAGTTGGCGACTGAAATCTGGAACCAGTTCGCCGCACCGGGGTCCAGGACGCGATTGCTCGCTCATCGCGCCTGGGGCAAAGTAAGTGGACGAAACGGCAGCTCCGGCGAAAACGCAGCCTGAACTCGAGGCCTCATCCCCCAAAATCGGTATTGTTTTCGCACGGGTCGCAGAGGAAGCTTATGCCAAAGAAAGCATTGATCACCGGCGTTACCGGTCAAGACGGATCGTACCTTGCCGAGTTCCTTCTCGAAAAGAACTACCAGGTTTTTGGTCTTATACGCCGCAGCAGCACCATCAATTTTGAACGGATTGCACATTTACAAGACAGGATTGAACTCATTCCCGGCGACCTGCTGGATCAAAGTTCTCTTTTGTCGGCCCTCGATCGCGTTCAACCTGATGAAGTCTACAATCTCGCGGCGCAATCGTTTGTTCCCACCTCGTGGAGCCAGCCTGTGCTTACGGGAGAATTCACCGCCCTGGGCGTGACACGGATGCTGGAGGCCATTCGGGTGGTAAACCCGGCGATCCGCTTTTATCAAGCGTCATCGAGCGAAATGTTCGGCATGGTGGAAGAGTCGCCACAGAACGAGCGCACGCGCTTCTATCCGCGCAGTCCCTACGGTGTGGCGAAGCTATATGGACACTGGATTACCGTGAATGCGCGCGAGAGCTATAACCTGTTTGCTTGCTCGGGCATTCTTTTCAACCATGAGTCGCCCAGACGCGGCATTGAGTTCGTGACCCGCAAAGTGAGCCACAGCGTTGCACGGATCAAGCTCGGGTTGCAGCGCAATCTCCGCATGGGAAATCTTGATGCCGAACGCGATTGGGGTTTTGCCGGGGACTACGTCCGCGCGATGTGGTTGATGCTGCAGCAGGAACAACCGGATGACTATGTGATCGCAACCGGATTGACCCACAGCGTGCGTAGGCTTCTTGATCTCGCGTTCAGCCACGCTGGGCTGGACTACCGTGAGTATGTTGAAATTGATCCCGCTTTTCTCAGACCGGCTGAGGTTTGTCACTTGCGAGGGGATTTCGCCAAAGCGCGACGAAAGCTGGGATGGGAACCGAGCACCAGCTTCGAGCAACTCGTGGCGATGATGGTGGATGGTGATCTCGGTATAGTATCGAGATCCACCACGACTGCGTCCTTGGCGGCGTAGCACTCTGCCGTAAGAAGGTTCTCTTGTCCCCTCGATTCTTAATCACCGGCGGCTCGGGTTTTGTCGGCACGCATCTGGTTGCGCACCTCAGTGGCCGCTCCGCGAACGTCGCCGTACTTGGAACTGGCGTGTTCGCGCGCAGCGCTGACGTCATCGGTTATCGGGTGGATGTCAGGGATTCGGAAGCGGTACGTGCAGCAGTCCAGGAGTTCCGGCCTACCCACGTATGTCATCTGGCGGCGATTTCGTCTGTCGCAGAATCGTGGCGGCAACCGCGGCTGGCCTATGAAGTGAATGTTCTGGGTACCTTCAACGTGCTTGAAGCGGCCATGACCCTGCCGCAACCGGCGAGAGTTCTGAACATCAGCACTGCGCAGGTATATGCCGCCAGTTCACAGCCGCTGAGCGAAACCAGCTCTCTTGGACCGGAGAACCCCTACGCCGCGAGCAAGGCGATGGCCGAATTGCTTGCAGTGCAATATCGAAAAGCTGCCGAAGGTGGAGTTATTACAGCGCGATCGTTCAATCATGCGGGACCAAGACAAACACCGGACTACGTGCTGTCCTCCATCGCGAAACAGTTTGCGGAGATGGAAGCCGGCATGCGCGAGCCGACGCTGATAGTAGGGAACACTCACGTCCGGCGCGACTTTACCGACGTGCGAGACGTTGTCGAAGCATATTTTGAACTTCTCATCAAGGGAACCCCTGGCGACATCTATAACGTCTGCAGCGGCAGGGCGCAATCGATCCGGGAGTTGATCGACGAACTCGTCAGTATTTCAGGGCTAAAGATAAGAATAGAGTCACAGGAAGCGCGCCGCCGCGCCGGAGAAGTGGAAGTGGTCTGCGGAAGCCCGGAGAAGATCCGTTCCACGATTGATTGGAGGCCTAAGATCCCACTTCGGCAGACTCTTAAGGACCTTCTTGACTACTGGCGAGAGAAGATCGCGGAAGACAAACCCACGTCGTGCCAGCCTGCGATAGAAGCCGATCCACTTCCCGCGATGTCGCAAACCAAGCAGTAGCGCCCACACCTCATCAACCCTCCTCCAATGAAAATTGCCTTCGACTTGCGGCGAATCGGGAATCCTGGAATCGGACGATACATGAAGTGCTTGGTCGACACCATGCTCAAAGAGGAGAGCAATCACGAGTTCGTGCTCTTGCTGCCGTCTGACGCAAAGGGCATTCCCTGCTGGCAAGGTTCCAATGTGAAGGTACTCGTTCCCCGGTCAGGTTATTACTCAGTTGGCGAGCAGATCGAGCTTCCGCGCATTCTTCGCGAAGAAAAGGTCGACCTGTTGCATTCGCCGCATTTCATGATTCCCCTTTTTCAAGTTTGTCCGTCAGTGGTTACTATTCACGATGTGATTTACCTTGCGTGCCCCGAAGACCTGGATTCGCGATTGGGAAGAATGTATTACAGCTTGATGATGCGAGCGTCCGTTCGGCTGAGCAAAAGAATCATTACCGACTCGGTATTTTCGAAAAATGAGATTGTGCGCTACCTAGGCATTGATCCCGAAAAGGTGTTTGTTGTGTACCCGGCAGCTGACAACACGCTGGGGAGAGCTGCGGAACCTGCGGTTGCAGAGCGCGTTCTCGCGAAATACGGCGTCCGAGGGGAATACATCTTCTATACCGGGATCTATAAGCAGCGAAAGAATCATGCCGGACTTTTGCGCTCGTTCAAGGCATTTTTGGAGAAGGGCGGGGATGCACAACTGGTAATTACAGGCCCGATTGGAGAGGGCGAGCGCGAATTGAGGAATCTTGCCATGGAGTTGGGCATCTCCAGCCATCTAGTGCTCACGGGCTTCGTCGAGGATCCCGAGCTGTCGGCACTCTATTCGTGTGCGCGAGTCTACGCCTGTCCGTCTTTATACGAAGGATTTGGGTTCACAGTTCTCGAAGCCATGGCTTGCGGTGTGCCGGTGGTCTCCTCGAATGCCGCATCGCTGCCGGAAGTTGGAGGGGAAGCCGCGTTGTATGCAGACGCCCGCAACGCCCAGGCCTTTGGTGAAGCCATGTACCGCGCATTCACTGACAACACTCTTCGCGAGGAGATGGTGCGCCGTGGTTTCGAAAATCTTCTGCGCTTCACTTGGTCGAGAACTGCAAAAAGTTGTACGGAAATATACGAGCAAGTTCTCGCGAGTACGGCTCCAAGCGCGCTCCCATCGACGAACTTCGGATGAGCAAATTGTCCTCCTCGATGCGGCGCTTTAAATCGGGCGTGTTCCAAAGGTACACGCGACGACCTTTTGGACGCGGATATCTTTCTTACCGCCAGACCCAGTTGCCGCAATACGTAACTGCCTCGCTTCCGCCAGACGTGCTTCCAGAAGGCTGGGGATTGTGGTTGGATGAGCGCGCAGTTGAGTATCCTTGGTTCTTTTCACGATTGCCGACTGCTGAGGGCAGATTGCTCGATGCCGGATCCGTTCTCAATTACGACTTCGTACTCTCTCATCCCAAGCTGAAGAACAAGGCAATCTCTATTCTCACTCTCGCCCCTGAAGCAGATTGCTATTGGCGACGCGGCATTTCGTACGTCTATGGAGACATTCGCGACTGTTGTTTCCGCGACAACTACTTCGACTGGATAGCCTGCATTTCGACGTTGGAGCACGTGGGCATGGACAATACCCAGTTTTATACGGCGGACGCCACGAAGAACGAGCACAGCCCAGAATCGCAGCTTCAGGCACTTGCCGAGTTACATCGTGTTTTGAAACCTGGAGGAGTCCTGTATCTGACGGTGCCGTTCGGTCGGGCGGCCGATCATGGATGGCTACAGGTATTTGACGCCACCCGGGTGCAGATGCTGCTGGATGCGTTTCGTCCCGAGGCGTGCCGCACCCAGTATTTCCGATACACCTCGGCTGGATGGAACACGGCTTCGGCTGATGAATGCAGCGAAGCACGATACTTCGATTCATCGCAACAGGATGGCTCATTAACGGAGTTGGCGGCGGCGGAAGCAGTCGTCTGCCTGGAGTTGGCTAAGTGAATCAGCCAGCAAACGTCGCGCCACCACCGACAAGTACTCGTCGGCCCAGTGTTGTTCGCAACAGTCTGTGGAATTTTGCCGGACAATTGTTGCCGCTAGCGCTTGCAGCGGTCGCAATTCCGGTTCTAATACACCACCTGGGTGTAGATAGATTTGGCGTCCTTACGCTCGTTTGGATTCTGGTCGGTTACTTCAGCCTCTTCGATTTTGGAATTGGGCGCGCCGTAACCAAACTGCTGGCGGAAAAAATTGCCTTACGTGACAGCGAAGGCGCGGCAAACCTGGTGTGGACAGCCATAGCCTGCATGCTCTTGCTCGGCGTGTGCTTCGGCGGGGTGCTGTTTGCTTTGGCACCATGGCTCACGCACTCCGCGCTAAAAATCCCGGCCGCATTGCAGTCGGAAGTTTTGCGCAGCTTGCTATGGCTGGCTGTCGCCGTGCCGTTTGTCACGCTAACCTCTGGTTTGCGAGGAATGCTGGAGGCGCAGCAGAATTTTGCCGCCGTGAACGCCTTACGCGTAGCCTTCGGATTCATCAGCTATCTTGCGCCCCTCGCGGTGCTGCCGTTCTCACGCAGCCTTTACCCCATCGTTTTGACCCTGGCGGTCGCGCGTCTTGCGAACTGCGCGCTACACTTCGCGGTCTGCCGGCGTTGCGTGACCGGGTTCTCGTTCGATGTCACATGGGACAAAGCGGCATTTCGAGCCCTCATCGGCTTCGGTAGTTGGCTGACCGTGAGCAATATCGTCGGGCCGGTAATGGTATATCTCGACCGCTTTGTGATTGGGTCAGTGGTTTCGATTTCCGCGGTCGCCTATTACGCAGCGCCCTTTGACGCGGTCACAAAGCTATGGCTTGTCCCTGCTGCGTTATCGGGAGTTTTGTTTCCCGCGTTCTCGGAGGCGCTCGCAGTTGAAGATCATCCGCGCACCACATCACTTTATGAACGAAGCCTTACGAGCACCTTCGCGATCTTGTTCCCAAGCATTCTCGGAATTGTGTTGGGCGCCCGTGAGGGACTGACTCTCTGGCTAGGCGCAGATTTCGCAGGTCGCAGTACAGTCGTCTTGCAGATATTGGCAATCGGAGTGTTCACGAACAGCCTTGCGAATATGCCATATGCGCTGCTGCAGGCGTCTGGTCGGCCCGACCTCACGGCCAAACTGCACCTGATTGAAGTGCCCTGCTATCTGGCGCTGCTCTACTGGGGAGTGCGGATGCGCGGTATTGAAGGGGCTGCGCTGGCGTGGACGATTCGACTGAGCGCAGAAGCGGTTGTTCTATTCTTTTTTCTCAGAGCCGTGCTTGCACCGCGCTTGTGGATGACAATGGGCGCGGGAGCAGCAGCACTGTTACTGGCCACCCTCGTAAGTGGGCTAGGTTTGAAAATCTTGTTCTTCGTCGCCATCGTTGGCCTCTTTACCGCGATCACCTGGCACTGGGCACTCGACGCTCCGTCGCGCACGAGGATGCGCACTTTGCTGAAAGCCGTTCCAATCTTGCCCAAGGCAAATGCCTGAGTTGCCAGTGAACCATATCAGCAGCAATCTCGTTCAACCACGAAACGGCAATGGCCGTCACTGCACCATTGCCTTCGACACGTGGCCATTGCTAAGTCGGTTTCGGAATAACGGCATCTACGTCTATGCTCGAAATCTTCTCTCGTATTTCAGGGAGGTTGCGCAGGAAGGAGAAATGCATTTCAGGCCGCTGGTGTCTTCCACGGTAGCTAGTGATGCAAACCAGTTCACAGCTACTGACGGATTTAGGCCTTACAACACAACTTTGCTGCGCATCGGACGGCTCTGGAGATATGGAGGCGCCTGCTGGTCCGCTCGCAAGAGCAAGGCTGATGTGCTGTTTTGCCCGTCAGCCAACACAATTCCCATCGGTGGCCTAATTCCCGCAGTCACCACGATTCACGACATCATCCCGGTGGTCTTTCCAAATGTTCCAAGAGCACAGGCACTGAAGCGCGAGTTTGCAATGTGCGCCAGACTGTCTCGCGCCGTCATCACGGATTCACAGCATTCCAAGCAGGACCTGGTTAACGTGTTCCGCTTACCAGAATCGAAAGTGCATGTGGTGTACCTGGCGTGTGACAACAAAATATTTAACAACGACCCGGTAGATCCTTCGGAGCGCGACCCACTATTAAACAAGTTGGGAATCAGGCAACCATTCATACTGCACCACGGCAGGATCCAGGAGCGAAAGAATCTTGAACGACTGATCAACGCCTACCGCGCACTCGTCGGCAACAACAAGAATCTAGATACCGCTTTGGTGCTGGTAGGGGAAAACGGCTGGGGACACGAGCGTATTGTTGCAGCCGCGAGCCACTGTCAGCCACCTGAGCGTGTGGTATTCACCGGCCCTTTAAGTGATCCTGAGCTAGCGATTCTGCTCAAATGTGCGACCCTAGTCGTTATTCCTTCTTTGTACGAGGGGTTCTGCCTGCCCCTGCTGGAAGCAATGGCGTGCGGGGCACCAGTAATCTGCTCCAATTCATCGTGCCTGCCTGAAGTATCTGGTGGCGAACTTTTGTACTTCGATCCCTACTCGGTAGAAGACATGGCCGCAAGGATCGAGGAAGTGCTGGAGCACGATGATGTGCGACAGCGTCTTGCGTCCGCCGGCAAGGCGCGTGCCAGCACGTTTAGTTGGCAAAGATGCGCGGAACAAACACTCCAGGTACTTCGATCGGCAACGGCCAGCTGACACTCAGCAATGCTCTCTTAAATTAATAATTAATGGGGACGACGTTTCAAACAGTTGAAGGGCCGCGAAGCGGCCTGCGCAAGCTGCTGGCAATCAGTTCTGCGGGATGTGCAGTAGTGTTCATTGCCCTCCTGGGCGTGATCGGCATGTCGTTGCTGCTGGTGACTGTGGCCACGGCGAGCGTATTGGTGCTTTGGGCGACTTTCAAATATCCAACTCAGGGTTTGGGTTTGTTTTTGGCTTTCATTCCCACGTACACCTTGCTTTTTCTGCTTGCCAAATTTTTTGGCCCCCCATACATCGGTGCGCTTGAGGGGGCAGACCGGGGCGCGCTGTTGTTAATCGCGTTTGGTCTCTGGTGCAAGAATGGCATTCACCTTACGAGACCGGATTGGCTCTTGCTGGCGTGCTTCGGTTTGGCGACGGCACATTTCATCTTCGGAGGATCTCTGCTGGCGCTGCTGTCGGACTTTAACTTTGTGATCGCGTACGCCGCCGGCCGCCTCACGACGCTGGACGGCGACCGAGAGCAATACTGGGCGACCCGAGCTGTTTGGATTGTGTCGCTTTTGGCAGTTCTCGGTATGGTAGAGGTATTCATTATTGGCGAAGGCCCGAGAACGGTTCTGTACCTTGCCGTCAGCAGAGGTGGTACTGACGGAAATGCGCTTGATGCGGCCTTCCACGCGCAAGGGTACTTAGGTCTGCGCGAATCATCGACGATGTTTGGTCCCCTTCAGTTTGCACCTCTGTGTATGGCGGCGCTGGTCATATGGTGGATTTATTCCCGTAAGACGATCCCAGGCCTAATGCTCGCGGCCGGTCTTATCTGCACCGTAACGCGTTCCGCGTGGGTGGGGACTGCGGTTGCACTGGGTTTTGTGTCCGTCCAATTAGGAGAAACTCGGCGGCTATTAAAAGCTGGGGCAGTGATGCTCGCCTTGTTTATCGCTGCAATTCCAGTGCTGGGCTTGACAGACTATCTCAAATCAACGAAATCCGGCGAAGATCCCTCCGCCCAGGGCCATCGCGAGTCGATCATTGAGGGGATTCAGTTCATTGCGCAACACCCTTTCGGCGTTGGTCCGGGAAACGCGGGCAAACTTGCGGTTAAGACCGAGGGAACCGCCTTCTCCGTCGAGGATACGTATCTGACTTTCGCCGCCGAATATGGCATCGGCACCGTAATTTGCTTCATAGCATTTCTCGTATCCCTGGTGCGGTATCTACGGCCCGAGCCGACAAAGCTGGACCTTGTGGCTCTTGGAGTGGTCGTTGGGTTTTCCGCGGTGATGACCTTTGCTGCGCTGCACGACGTTTTCCCTCTGGCATGCTGGCTCTGGTTCCCTGTAGGGCTGGCCGTTCGATCAAGGATGGAAAGGCTGCACACCACGGCTGATACAGCAGTCTGATGCGGCCGCTCGGATCAGATATGCGCATTGCATTCGACGCCCGTTGGTATAACCAGTCAGGCGTAGGAACTTATATAAGGCAATTGCTGAACGCAATCTGTGCCGCTGATTCGGAGTTGCAGCTGTACGTGTTTGAAGAGGCCGGCAAGCCTGTTCCCTTTTGTCCCGCTGCCCGCCTCTCGCGCGTCGCGGTACGCTCAAGCAAATTGTCACTGGGCTCGCAATACGAACTAAGAACCCTGTGCAGGGCCCTACATATTGATTTGTTTCACAGCCCTTTCCAATATGGAGTGCCGTTATTCTTGCCGTGCCCCTTAGTCATCACAGTGCACGACCTGATCCCTTTTCTGTTCCGCACGCGAGACTGGTATAAGCAACTGGCTGCGGTGCCCTGGGTAAAGCTGGGGTGCCGCGTGGCCGCGCTACGCACTCGGCATATCATCACTGATTCCCTCAACACAGCACATGACGTCGAAAAGATCTTAGGTGTGCCCGCCACCAGAATCACGACCGTTCACCTCGCTGCATCCCACGACGCGTTTCACAGTAACGGGTCGCAGCGCGAAACGGAAAGGTTGGAGCAAACCTATCGAGTGTGTCCGCCGTACGCCGTGGTTGGCAGTGCGGGCTGCAATTGGCGAACGAAAAACCTGGACACGGCCATAGAAGCTGTGGCCTCGGCATCGCGCGCCCTCGGCCGACGAATTCAACTCGCCATCTATGGGCCTAGAACTGCGATCGAGAATCTCAAGAATCCTGCCGTGCTGTCGCAGGTCGACGTCCGCTACCTGGGATATATGCCGGTCGAGGACATCGGGGCGTTGCTGCGGAATGCGGAGCTGTTTCTAATGACTTCGTTGTATGAAGGATTCGGATTGCCCATCCTGGAAGCCATGTCGTGCGCCTGCCCGGTGATTACTTCAAGCGGCGGATCACTCGCCGAAGTGGCGGGTGATGGCGCGTTGATCTTCGATCCTAAGGATTCGCGAGGCATGTCTCAAGCCATCGCACTACTCCTGACGAACCCGGAAGAGCGGGAACGCTGGCGTAAGCGCGCCTTGGCGCGGGCTGCGGACTTCTCCTGGCGGAAAGCTGCCGAACAAACCATCGCAGCCTATCGGCAGGTTCTTGATCCGCTTGCGGCAGACAGCCGCGCAGTTACATGGCAAAGCGCAGGTATGCCGGAAGGTCGTCGTTCCGCTTAGTAGAGCTTCAGATGCGTATCGGATTCGATGCCCGCTGGTACAACGATTCTGGAGTAGGAACGTATGTTGCCGGGTTGTTAGCTGCGCTGGCGGAATGCGGTCGGGACTGCGAGTTGGTTGTATATGAGAATCCCGAAAATCCCGTGCCGGGCCTGGAAGGGTTTTCGGTGGCTCGAATCCCGGTGCAGTCGAGAAAATATTCCATTGGCGAACAATGGGAGCTAGCCCGACGTTGCAGCCGCGACAGACTCGACCTGTTGCACTGTCCGTTCTTCGTTGCGCCCTACGCTGCGCCGTGCCCAGTAGTCATTACAATTCACGACCTGATCCCGTTTTTGTTCCGCATCTATTCCTACCCGAAACAGTTGCTGATCAAAATGGCATACCGCGCCGCAACGGTACGGGCGGCCCACATCATTGCCGTGTCGGAAACGACCTCGCGGGACATCCAGCTGGTCTTAAATGTACCGCCGGAAAACATCTCGGTGGTATATAACGCAGTCTCGCCGAGTCAGTTCCATTCGCATGCGACACAAAGCGAATTGCGGTACCTCCAGAGAAAGTTTGGGATATTGTCCCGCTATGTTGTCATCTCAACCCCGCGGAACTGGCGGACAAAGAACCTGGCCACTGCATTGAAGGCGCTTGCGGTCATGCAGACTCGAGTTGAACAAGGCTTTCAAATTGTTGCCTACGGGCCCGGAGACGGATTGAACACAATTGCTGAGGCGAATATTTTGAATGGGAGCTTGCTGCGAACGGGGTTCATTTCTGCCGAGGAGCTGGGAATGTTATTCCGTCACGCACATGCGTTCCTGCTTACGTCGCTGTACGAAGGATTTGGATTGCCGCTGCTAGAAGCGATGTCGTGTGGATGCCCTGTGGTGACTGCGAAAGGCGGATCGCTTTGCGAAATTGCGGGCGATGGAGCTCAGGTGTTGGATGTTTTCGATGTTGAAGGCATGAGTGCGGCACTCGCATTATTGCTGGAAAGTGAAAAGGTGCGGAATCACTGGCGTGAATGCGCCCTTCGTCGCGCCGCTCAGTTCTCCTGGACTCGGGCGGCGGAGCAGACGTTGGGCGTTTATAGGCGGATATGTCACGCGTCCGGTGCATCCAAAGCTGAATCTTGCCTACAAGCATGACCGCGGCGAGGATCAAGAGACTGTTCGATATAGCGGGCGCTTCTGTGCTGCTGGTGCTGTTCGCGCCGGTGATTTTGCTGTGCGCCCTGCTTATCAAATTACAGGATCGCGGTCCCGTATTTCACCGTCGCCGAGTTGTCGGGCCCTCAGGTGAATTTGACGCATTCAAATTGCGCAGCATGTGTCCGAATGCCGATGCGATTTTGGAGCAGAATCCTGGCTTGCGCCGCGAGTTCGAGCGAAATTCAAAGTTGAGGACGGATCCGCGGGTGACTCCGGTGGGAGCGCTGTTGCGCAAATTGAGTTTGGACGAATTGCCGCAACTGTGGAATGTCCTTCGCGGCGAGATGAGCCTGGTCGGCCCCCGGATGATTACGCCAGAGGAACTCAAACGCTACGGCGATGCCGGGTGGATCTTTCGCGTGACAAAGCCCGGAATCACAGGAGTCTGGCAGGTCCAGGGCCGTCAGGAAGTCTCTTTCGAAAAGCGAATCCAAATGGATCTGTTTTACGTGCAGAACTGGTCACTAGGGCTGGACTGCAACATTTTGGTGCGTACACCGCTGGCAGTGCTGCGCGGCGTGGGAGCGTATTGATGGCGAGAGTGTTGGTCACGGGTGGGGCGGGATATGTGGGATCGGTTTGTAGCCGACAACTGCTGGATTCAGGGCACGCGGTAGTAATCATTGATGATCTGTCGACTGGACATCCCGAAGCTGTTCCCAGCAGGGCAGAGTTCCATCAGATCGACTACGGCGATCGAGCGGCGGTGGCGTGTGTGCTCCGGCAGCACCGGATCGATGCGGTTTTTCATTTCGCAGCGAAGGCGTTGATACCAGAGTCGGTCTCGAATCCGGGATGGTTCTTCGACGTGAACGTCGCGTCGGGTATCGGATTCCTCGAAACGTTACGGGATTTTGGAGTTAAGCGATTCGTGTTTTCGTCATCGGCAGCCGTGTACGGCAATCCCCGATCGCTGCCGATCAAAGAGGACGATCCCAAAGAGCCGGTGAACTCTTACGGTGAAACCAAACTGATGTTCGAGCGAGTGCTTCGCTGGTACGCATTGGCGTATGGTTGGACTGTGGCCACATTCCGGTATTTCAATGCATCCGGAGCGACCACAGAAGCGGGAGAAAGCCATCGGCCCGAGACCCACGTTATCCCCTTACTGCTCGAAGTCGCGGCTGGAGAGCGGGAACATTTTGAAATTTACGGCGATGACTACGAAACCATCGATGGAACCTGCGTCCGCGACTACGTGCACGTCTCCGACATCGCAGCGGCGCATCTGCTGGCGCTAGAGATGCCTGAAGCAGCGGGCATGCAGGCCTACAACATTGGAACGGGCACCGCGTACTCAGTGCGCCAAGTGATCGGCGCGGTCGAGGAGATCACGGGACAGAAGATTCGCCCGCGAATAGCCAGCAGAAGGCCGGGCGACCCAGCGATTCTCTGCGCAAGTCCAGAAAAGTTGAAACGGGAGCTTGGCTGGCAGCCAAGCTCGTCAGATTTGAGGGGCATCGTCCAAAGCGCGTGGGAATGGAAGCGAGGGCAGGTGGTCGCAGCCGCCTGAGCGTTATTCCAGACTCTCCTCTTCCCGTCTTTTCTGGCGAATATCAATTCCAAGTTGCTCAGCCTTTTTGTAGAGGTGACTGCGCTCCAGGCCGAGTGACTTCGCCGCGTTAGTGATGTGGTAGTTCGCCCGCCTCAGTTCCGCCAGAATCACTTCTCGTTCGAAATTCTCCACCCGGTTTGCCAAGGGACCTGAGCCCACGGAGGTCCTCGTCTGCGTAGTCGAAGGTGTCAGCACCGACTCGACAGTACCGGCGTCAACCTCATTGCTGGAAGCCAACAACATGATTCGCTCGACCATGTTGCGTAATTCGCGCACGTTGCCTGGCCAAGAGTACTGCTGCAGGCATTCCACCGCGGTCGGAGTGAACGCCACCGGCTTCCAGGCATTCTGAGCGCACACCTGAGCGGCGAAGTGCGTTATCAACGCAGGAATGTCTTCGCGGCGCTCCCGCAACGGCGACAGAATGATTGGAAAAACATAAATGCGATGGAAAAGATCCTGGCGGAACTTGCCATCGTGAACTTGGGCCTCGAGGTTGCGATGTGTAGCCACAACAACCCGGACATCGACCGGGGTAGGTTTGCTCGTACCGATTCGTTCGATCTCGCCTTCTTCCAGTACGCGGAGGAGTTTGGCTTGCATAGCCAGCGGCATGTCTCCGATCTCGTCGAGGACCAGGGTCCCATGGTCCGCCTGCTCGAATTTTCCGACGTGACGAGCGGTCGCGCCGGTGAACGATCCTTTTTCGTGTCCAAACAGTTCTGACTCGATCAGCTCAGCTGGTACCGCTGCACAATTGATTGCTACGAATGGCCCGGATTTTCTCGGGCTTTTTTCATGCAAAGCGCGCGCCACGAGTTCCTTGCCCGTGCCCGTTTCGCCGAGAATGCACACCCTGGTTTCGGTTGGCGCAACCCGATCGACCTGCGCCATCACCTTTTTCATGGCCTCGCCGGTGAAGACGATCTCATGATCGCCGAGGCGTTGACGCAGTTGCTTGTTTTCCGATTCGAGCCGCTGCAGGCGAAGGGCATTCTCGACCGTAAGCAGAAGCTTCTCTGTCGAAATTGGTTTCTCCAGAAAGTCCAGGGCACCGAGCTTCGTGGCCCGCACTGCCATCTCGATGTGTGCCTGACCCGACATCATTACAACCGGTGTCACGACGCCACTCCCGCGCAGTTCCTCCAGGAATGCGAGCCCGTCCTTTCCGGGCATCACAACATCCGAGAAGATCAGGTCGAAGCCGTCGGCTTTCGCGATTTCGAGCGCCTTGTTCGCATTGTCGCAAACCGTCGCATCGTGACCGGCGAGGCGGAAAGCGCGCGAGAGCGAGGCGAGAGTGCTGGGCTCGTCATCAAGGATCAACAGGTTGGCTTTTCTTGCCAAAACATTCTCCTAAGCGGACGTGCCATCCGCGAGTATCTGCCGCGCCACCGGTAGTTCGATAATAAACGTGGTCCCTTTCCCTGGCTGACTTTTCACGCTGATACGGCCACCGTGGTCGCTGACAATCGACTGCACAATTGCCAGTCCCAAGCCTGTCCCATGCGATTTGCTGGTGTAATACGGCGTGAACAGCCGTGCACACTCTTCAGACGTGAGGCCGGTGCCAGTGTCGCCGACTTCGATGATCGCCGTATTGCCATTTCTCGATGTCCGGAGCACAAGCTTCCCGCCTTCCGGCATGGCATCGATCGCATTCAACACCAGATTTGATATTGCGCGGTGAAGCAGGTCTGGATCAGCAGAAACAGGCTGTGAATCTGTGAACTCCGTCTCATTACGGATCTTCATCTTCTCAAACTGTGCCTCATAAACGTGGATGACACCCGCGACCAGGTCGCGCAGCAAGACCTCTTGCAAATGCGGCTGCGGCATCTTTGAGAACTCGCTAAAACGGTTGATGATGGACTTGAGGTTCGCAATTTCGGAAAGTAAGGTGGATGCGCTCTCGCGAAATGTATCCTCGAAGTCTTGCGGACTTTGTTCACGCGATCGCATCAGGTTTTCAACCGTGAGCTGAAGAGGGAAGAGGGGATTCTTCAATTCATGCGCCAAACGCCGAGCCAGTTCGCGCCACGCCGCAACGCGCTCAGCCTGGACGAGACGCTCGCGGTGTTCAATCAGATCGCGTGTCATGCGATTGAAGGCGTCGGCGAGAACGCCAAGCTCGTCATTCGTATGCGCGGTGACCTGGGCGTCGAGGTTCCCCGCGGCAACTTCGCGTGCGGCGTTCGCCAGTTCTTCAACAGGCTTCGTTACACGAACAGCAGCGATGCTGCTAAGAAGCACTGCCAGCAGAAGCCCCGCACCCGAGGCAAACAAGGCGGCAGAACGGATCTCGCTGCGCAGCTCGGTGTAAATCTGCCGTGAACTGCCCACCAGAAGGATGGCCAAAGTCTTGTCGTTCGCTCCCATAAGCGGAAACGCGTTCACAGTCTCGTCATTGCCGGAATCCCAATGAATGACGGCGCTTTCATCGTGATCGGTTATATGGACCTTCTGAACGAGTTGCGCTAGAGCTTGCGGGTTCGCAATCGGATCACCGGTGGTGAGCAGCCGTTCAGGTGCAATGGGACCGGCCAGGTTCGGGTACAGCATGACACGCATTCCTGCGGGAAGATCGAGCGAGGAGAGGAAGGTGCGATCGAGACGCGTGCCACCGATCGCGTATACCTTGTGATCTCCAGCAGAAATAGCATGAACCGCGAACAAACCGAGAACCGTGCCGGATGGCGTCTCTTCGTCTCGAAGAAACGCATAGGCGGGTAGCGTGGTTTTGGCAAGTCGCTCCTGGTATCCGAACTTAGCTGGCCACTGGGCTGACGAAATGATCGTGCCGCGGTCGTCGGCAAACTCCAGAAAGTCGAGCCGTTGCGCTTCTGCAAGCGTTTGCGCCGCGTCAAGGAAGCTGCTGTAATCCGGAGAGCTCTGCGCGGCAGCAACAGCAATTTGGCCAGCTGCAGCACTGGCGGATGCGGCTTGCACTCTGCGGCGGACATCGTCGCCTCTACGCGTAAACTCGCGGCGGAACTGAGAGACCAGCGCGGCGGTGCGTTCATCGTTGGCGCGATCGAAGGCGCGGCGCGCCATGGCCGAAACAATTCCGGTTACTGCCGCAACCGACACAAGCACTGTCAGCGCAAACAGCAGGAGCAGTCTGCGCCGGAAGCTCATGGCTTGTCTGACCCCAACCAGACATTGCTCATCTGCCAGGCACCATCAGGAGACATGTTGAAATTGCGAATCCCCGGTTGCAGTGCGACACCGCTCCGCAGGTAACCCAGAGGTATGACTCGGTGAGATTGCAGCAGAGTCTTCTCAGCCGAGTAAAGATCATTTGCAGATCCATTACCGAAACTCGGCATCGGGAGTTGCAGCGCCAGCGCGACCCCGGTTAGGGCAGTCTGAGTGTTCAAAGATGGAAGCGGAACTCGCGTGAGAGCCATATCGCCATGCCCGTTGGTTGTGAGTTGCACGGTGATGCCGGCGTCACGAGCATTCAACATAACGCGCTCTGCAACTGTGCGCGCAACGAGATCCTGAGAATCGTAAGCGAGCACCAGTGGACCGCTCTGCTTCCCTAACGTCCGCTCTGTGCGTGCGAATTCGGTATTTTGCACCCGGGCAAAAAGAAATCCGTAACCTGAGAGCCAGTTTGGCAAAAGAGCCCCGGTCGCTTCACCGCCACCTTGCAAAACAACGTTGTTGATCGCGGGCATGTCGATGCTCAGGGCCAGGGCATTTCGCAGGTGAATTTCTTCGTCGTTTCGCGGAGGCATGGCAAAAGCCAGCGCCATGAGTTCTGCGGGGCTCGAACTTTGAACAGTATGCCCCTCGGCGCGAGCGCGGCGTATGTTCTCCGGAGCTACCTCGGCGAGATCGATCCTGCCGAGATCTAGCGAAGTCATTTGGTCTTGACCGGTTTGGCCGAAATCTATTTCCATTGAATCCACGAACGGACGCCCACCCCAATACTGATCGTTCGCGACGAGGCTCAGGTGCTTGCCCGCAACGTACTGCGACACTGCGAATGGACCGGTCCCGCTCACTTGCGGATTTCCGTGCACAATTCCGTTGCGCGGCAGCGCCAACTCGGCGGGAAGGTTCGGATGCGGTTCTCCAGTTTGCACAATAATCATGTCGCTGACGGGCAGCACTTTCCAATCTGGGTTTGCGGCGCGCAGGGACGCAGCAACCGCTGTCGGCTCCAGGTTTGCACCGTCATTAAATGAGACACCGCTGCGCAGTGTGAGGCGCCAGCGCTGATTTCCAGGCTCAGCCTGCCATGTCGTGGCCAAAGCAGGTTGAGCAAACCCGCGATCATCAAGGACGACCAACGTATCAAATAAGAGACGAGAAATATTCGGAACGCCGACTTGAGCCAGGCTGAGCGGATCGAGAGACTGCGGGGTCTCATGCATGGCGACGCGCACAGTGCCGCCATAGTGCGGGCGAGTTGCAGCATTGGCCGGAACCGACCAGATCACGCTACTGGCCACAAGCAAGAGTAAGTTGAAGCGCCTCATAGTTTCCTGTGTCAGCATTTCGATACACCGCCGTCGCAGCCTCGCCATTCTGCTGCGTCCAAAGCGCGGTAACCCGGCCATGGATTGGCAATTTCTGGCTGGCAGCCACCGGCTCACGATCCGGGATCTCAAACGCTTGTATTGAATCCTCTTCATCGCCCTGCGCAGTTGCGAGCACAAGCCAGTCAGGCCGGCAGGCAGCGCGAATTCCGGCGATGTCGCTGCCCCAACGAAGCCGGCTTGAGGTCTGCTGATTAATGCCGTCGAGCAGATGCACCTGGCCGTCGACGCCTCCGAAGATCCAGAGCACATATTTGTCTTTTGGAATGGCAGAGGCGGAATAAAACGCCGGCGCTGATCTCTGTTTTCCGATGCCGGGAGTAAGCACTCCGGTGAAGAAGTTACGCGCAGGCGCAAAGAATCCGGAGACACCGAACTCTGCGATGGCTAGCGGCCACGGATCATCGCTACGTGAGCAGTTGAGGCTAAGCGATCCCGCTTCGGAGCTGTGGCAGATGACGCCGGGCAAGTAGGCATCGAACAGATGATCTTTGCGGAGTACAAGCCGGCCGCGTATATCTCGAGGGAAAGACGTGGCATGAGCAATCGGCAGCGACTGGGTTTGGAGCCAGTGACCGTCCTTAAAGTCGAAGACGGAGACGGCGGAATCAGATAACACCACAGCGCGGCGAGGATTTCCTTCCAGCACGGCTAGGTCGAGAATTGGCTGCGATTGAGAAATCAGCTGCGTTGCATGCAAAGTGAGCAACGGCGCATTTTGCGCCGAGAGCGATGAAGGAGGGCGGTCCATGGAGATCATGGCGATCTTCGGTTCGCCAGTGCCCTGCTGAACCTCAGCGATCCAGATATAGCTGTTCAAGTTTTCGGAAAGGGTGACCTTCGCAACTGCCGCAGCTTGATCGGGTTGCCAGACGCGGACACCGCCGGTAGCAAGCTCCGAGATGAAGAAGCCCCGAATCTGCTCAACATCCGCGGCAGAGATCGACGAGCGATTGTTGATCTCCAGAGCAATAACACCGGGGCCAGTAGCGGCTGAAATCTTGCCTGCGAGTTGAGCCGCGGGAGAATGCCAGTCGGAAGCAAAACAGAGCTGGCCAATCAACAGAAGGGCACAACCAAGCCAGCGCGCGCGCGAAGGGAGCATTGGAAGGATGCGCGAATTATAACTCGCGCGGACTCGCTCGTATTGATGACTGTGGTCACGCATCGTGTGCTCCAAAGCCCTCAGCATTCAGCCCGACAGGAAATCTGCGGTTGCGCTCATGGACTGAATGCTGACTGTTGAATGCCGAGTGCTCGCATCTCCCTACTTCTCCTCTGCCTGCTCCGCTTCACTCCCGCGGTTCGCCATGTTCATGCTTTTGAGCACGTCATTGGCGAAGAAGAACTTGCCGTCGGCCGGAACCATCATGATCTGCAGTTTGTCGGAAAGCTTCTCCGCGACAATTTTGTTGATGAGCAGCGGATTCTGTTTCAGAATCGCGCCCTCGTTGCGCATGCGCTCTGCATCCGCGGCTGAGGTCAGACGGATACGCTCAGCCTCGGCCTCAGCCAGCAGTTTGCGCCTTTCCATCTCTGCCTTGCTGTCGATGACCTTGGCCTGCGCCATAGCCTCCGCATTTTTGACCGTAGCGGTCGCATTCGCTTCGGCACTCTGCACTGTGGCTTCTTTGCGGGCCTCAGCTTCTAGCTTGGTTTCCTCAATCTGCTTTTGCTTCAGGGGCAACGTGTATTGCATGGCATCGGCCTCGCCCTTTGCTTGCAGGACGCGCACCTGCGCCTCGCCCTCCGCCTGCTTTACCTGCTGAGCCTTGGTTGCTTCGGCTTGCAGTTCGGCAATGCGAACCTGTTTTTGCTGGATCTCCGTGTCTACGCTCATTTGGTCATTCTGCTGCTCCTTCAACAGCAGGTCTTCCAAGCCTTTCGCGTACTCGGGAGGAAGCTGAATGTCGCGCAGCATGACTTCCTTCACGATGATTCCGTCCGCGGCAAGCTTCTGCGTGATGACGTTGGCCGCCTTCTGACGTATCTCTTCACGACGCGTCGCAAAAACTTCGCGGACGGTATAGTTCGGCACCAGTTCGCGCCAGGCGCTAGCGACGACCGGCGGAACAATTTCACGCTCGATCGGTTGCGGCAGGTTAGCCTGAATGTAGGCGAGATGTTTGGCATCCAGACGATAGCGGATGGTGATTGCCAGGCCGAGCGAAAGGCCTTCTTTCGACTGCACGTTTAAAAGTTCATTTTTCGTGGACGGCTTGGTGGAAGCTGCCTTGCCATCCTCGACAGCACCGGTTGTGAAGAGTTGGTCGCGCGTGTCGAAGAGAACGACGCTTTCCGCAACAGGCGTGACAAAGTGCGCGCCGGGATACAAAGTCCCAGGCTCCGTGCCGCTGGTCTGACTGACGCGAACACCTGCCATGCCGCTTGGGACCACGACAATCCCCATCGCTATCAACATTGGACCCCAGGCGAGAAGAGCAAGTGCAAAGGCACCGCGCCAGTGCGTTGTCGGGGCAGGTTGAGCCGGAGTATCCGAGTTCGCCGACGAGCGTTTATGTTGTGAGAGGAAGTAGACGTCGCGCGAGAGCAGGGCGATGGCTGCTGCGATCATTCCCGCTCCGCCAAGTAGCATCAAATATTTGAAAAGAACCATTGGGATTTCTCCGTTCTTCAGCGTTGCTGTGACTTCACCCGTACAGGTTGAAGGGCCAGACCAGTAGGCACTTTGGCCGGGTGGGTGAAGAAGACCCGGAAGACTTGGCCGAAGATCCATTCCTCGACCACTAGCGCTACCGCGATTGAGAAGGCCAACCCTGCGACTACCGACATGAATGTGATTACCAGTTGCATATGCGTTCTCCCACGTTCGGACAGGAAAAGTGCAAGGCTCGATCCAAATGCATATTGCTGAAAATAAGCTGCTTATGTGAGAGACTCTTGTGGTCGGCAGGACACAGTGTGGGCGCTCGGCTACGGCCGGAACTGCCGTTGCAGGATTTCCTCAGCGAGCTAGCTTAGGATTTGAGTTGGCCGACCGATGGGGTGTGATTCGCATCCAAGCTGGTCTGCCGTAGCTTTCAAGGTCAGTCACACAGCTTCTCAGAACATTTGGCGGACAGGAATGTCCGCCCCACACAAAAGAATTCGGGGAACGACAGTTGCCAGTCCAGCAAGACGCGCTTTGGTACAAGGACGCCGTAATCTACCAGGTCCACGTCCGCTCGTTTCTCGACAGCAGCGGGGACGGAAACGGCGACTTTCGTGGTCTGGCACAAAAGCTGGACTACTTGCAAGACCTCGGCATCAACACACTATGGCTGATGCCGTTCTTTCCGTCGCCCTTGCGCGACGATGGCTACGACATCTCCGACTACCGTACTGTTAATCCTCTTTACGGCACGCTCGACGACTTCAAGAATTTCCTCGAAGTCGCGCACAAGCGGGGCATTCGCGTGATCATCGAGATGGTGCTGAACCATACTTCGGACCAGCACCCGTGGTTCCAGGAATCACGCAGCTCGCGCAGCAATCCGCGTCGCGACTGGTACGTGTGGAGCGACACCGACACCAAGTACAAAGGCACACGAATCATCTTCCTCGACACGGAGCTTTCGAACTGGGCTTGGGACCCAGTTTCCAAGCAGTACTACTGGCATCGCTTCTTCAGTCATCAGCCAGACTTGAACTGGGACAATCCAGCGGTGCGCGAAGAGATGTGGGACGTGATGAGGTTCTGGCTGGATATGGGCGTAGATGCCTTCCGCTTGGATGCAGTGCCTTACCTGGTCGAGCGGGAAGGCACGAACTGCGAGAACCTGCCGGAGACTCATGGTGTAATCAAAGATCTGCGTACCCGCCTGGATCGCGAGTATCCCGGTCGCATGTTGCTGGCGGAAGCCAACCAGTGGCCTTCGGACCTGCGGGCGTATTTCTCCACCGGTGACGAGTTCCACATGGCATTTCATTTCCCGCTCATGCCCCGCATGTTCATGGGCGTGAAGCTGGAAGACCGGAAGCCCATTACCGAGATTTTGAAACAGACCCCGGAAATTCCTGAGACCTGTCAGTGGTGCCTGTTCCTGCGCAACCACGACGAGCTTACGCTCGAAATGGTCACCGACCTGGAGCGCGACTACATGTACGACGAGTACGCGAAAGAGAAGGCGATGCGGCTGAATTTAGGCATACGCCGGCGCCTTGCCCCGCTGCTCGACAATGATCGCCGCCGCATTGAGTTGATGAACGGCATGCTGATGTCTATGCCTGGTACCCCGATTGTTTACTACGGCGATGAGATTGGCATGGGTGACAACATCAATCTGGGTGACCGGAACGGGGTTCGCACTCCCATGCAGTGGGATGGCGGGTGGAATGGAGGATTCTCGACCGCAGATCCCGAGACGCTCTATTCTCCGCTGATGCTGAATCCGGTGTATGGATTCCAGGCAGTCAATGTGCAATCGCAAAAGCGCTTCGATCACTCACTTCTAGCCTGGATGAAGCGGCTAATCAAGATTCGCAAATCGACAGCGGTGTTCGGACGCGGTTCCATTCAGTTCTTGTATCCAGCAAATCACAGAGTGCTGGCCTACGTCAGAAAACTGGGAAACGAGACGATTCTTGTGGTCAACAATCTTTCGAGTTCGGCGCAGGCGGTGGAACTCGATTTGAAGCCTTACAAGGGGAATATTCTCGTTGAGATGTTCGGACGAAACGTGTTCCCGCGCATTGGAGACTTACCATACCTGTTGACCATGGGGCCGTATCAGTTTTATTGGTTCAAGATTAGAAGAGTGTAGCCAGAGCAGTGAGCCATAAGCTGTGAGCCAGAGTCCGAGGGCGCTGGTTTGCTCGCGACTCCCGGCTCGCCGCTCACAGCCAGACGCTAGGAGCTTTCTTGCCCGACGAGAGCATACTTTCGGACGAGTTCATTCGCGAACTGATAAATGTTGGCGAAGTGGACATCCTTGTCGGCGTGCCAACGCACAATGATGCGCGCACGGTCGGCCAGGTCGTCCAAGCTGTTCGCGCTGGCCTGCTGAAGTATTTCCCACGCGCCAGGTCCGTGATCATCAACGCTGACGGCGGCTCCCGCGACGGCACACGTGATCTGGTGTGTGCCGCATCAATCAACGATACAGTTGGGTCAAATCTGCCGGCCTTGCGCACGCTGCACAGCATCAGCACACAGTATGAAGGACCGCCTGCTAGCGGAACCGCGCTTCACACCATTCTTGCGGCCGCCGATCTTCTGCAAGCCAAAGCGTGCGCTGTCATTTCGCCGGAGTCGACCAGCCTGGAACCGGAGTGGGTCGAACGCCTTTTGCGTCCAGTGATTCGCGAGGGGGTTGACCTTGTTCTCCCGGTTTACCGTCGCCACAAGTTCGATGGCATGTTGATCCGCAATTTGGTTTATCCGGTGACGCGCGCGGTCTATGGTTGCACAGTGCAGGAACCCTATCCGTCGGATTACGCTTTTTCAAGCAATCTAGGCAGCAACTTTCTCAACCAGGATCTGTGGACGCAGGAGCAAGGACGTCACGGGACAGAATTGTGGTTGACGCTGGCGGCAATCATTGGACGCTACAGGATTTACCAGTCTTTCTTAGGAACTCGAGGCCGATTGGAGTCGCCACCATCTGATCTGGTGAAGGCCATGCGCGAAACTGCGGGCCTACTCTTCTGCTCAATGGACTGTTATCCCGCAGCATGGAAGGACTCGCGAGAGCCTTTGCCGGCGCCATGCGGCGGGTGTCAACCTGCGGTCAGTCTCGAGCCCATGCGCGTGAACCGCAAGCGGCTGCATCAGATGTTCACGTTCGGAATCTCACAACTGGAGCCGGTGTTCTCATCCATCCTATCGACTCCAACTCACGAGGAATTGAAACGGCTCGCAACCTTGCCCGAGAATGAATTTGAGCTGCCGGAACCGCTTTGGGCGCGAACTGTATACGAATTCGCCGCGGCCTACCATCGTGCGGTAATCGGGCGTGATCATGTAGTCCAGGCGCTGGTGCCGTTATTCCGCGGACGCGCACTTACATTTCTGACGGAAAACCGTGAAGCCAAAGAATCGGAGATCGAAAGCAACATTGATAAGGTCTGCCACGCGTTTGAGGCCGAAAAGCCGTACCTGCTGCAAGTCTGGGACGGCGGGAAGTGAGGTCCTATGTGGAGTAATTTTGTAGGCGAAATGACACGAGCGGCGGATGAAATCCTGAAAGGTTTCGCGCGATTTCTTCCTCGTATTCTCGAAATGCTGGTGATTGTGCTCGTGGGCTGGGTGATCGCGATCCTGCTTCGTGCGATCGCCCGCAGCATCCTGAAGATTGCCCGATTCGACAAGCTGTCGGAGCACACAGGCGCCACTCAACTTCTGCGCGGCGCTGCGCTACCTTCGCTGACCGAGCTCACGAGCCGATTTGTCTTCTGGATCGCGTGGCTCGGGTTCATCCTGCTCGGCATCAGCGTGCTTGGGGTAGCCGGGTTCGACGAACACGTCGCAACTTTCATCGAATTCCTGCCGCGACTGGTGGTCTCGCTCTTCATTCTGTTTTTTGGCCTCCTCGCCGCAAGCTTTTTTTCCCGCGCGGTGTTGCTCGGCGCAGTGAATGCGAATTTGTCATCGCCAAGGATCATCAGCTGGGCCGTGCGGACGATGATTATTCTTTTCGTGGTGTCGATGGCATTCGAGGAGTTGAGCATCAGCTCACGGACGGTGGTCGTGGCTTTTGGCATGACCTTCGGCGCCTTGATGTTTGGTCTGGCGCTGGCGTTCGGACTTGGCGGGAAAGACTTGGCACGACGATACTTAGAGAAGCGCTTTGGAAGTGAACCTGCAGAAGAGCAGCACGACCATGAAGACGAACTTTCACCCCTGTGATTCACATCGTCTTGATCATCTCGTAATCGCAAATTGTGGCTTGGAGGATAAGAATGAATCGTGGGTTCCTATGGATGGCGACCTCTTTATTAGTGCCGTTTTTGTGTTTGCCTTGGGCCACTGCTGCATCTTCAACACCTTTGAAGATCTACTTCGTCGATGTCGAAGGCGGTCAATCAACGTTGTTTGTGACACCTACTGGGCAATCGCTGCTGGTGGACACTGGCTGGCCGGGGTTCAACGGCCGCGACGCCGATCGCATTGTTGCTGCAGCGAAGGATGCCGGCCTCAGCAAGATCGATTATGTGTTGATCACCCATTTCCATATGGATCACGTCGGTGGTGTGCCCCAACTTGCCGAGCGCTTCCCGATCGGCACATTCATCGATCATGGCGAGAACCGCGAGACTACCGATCAGCCCACCATGCAGGTCTGGCAGGCGTACCAGAAACTGCTGCAAAGTGGAAAGTACAAGCACATCGTTGCCAAACCGGGAGACAAACTGCCTATCACCGGAATTGATGCCGTTGTCGTTAGTGCCGACGGCAACTTGATATCGAAGCCGCTGCCCGGTGCCGGTGGAGAAAATCCTTCATGCAAGGGGGCAGAACAATCCACTGCCGATACCACCGAGAATTCCCGTTCACTCGGTTTCCTGGCAACCTTCGGTAAACTTCGCATCCTGGATCTCGGCGATCTTACGAAAGACAAGGAGTGGGGTCTGATGTGTCCGGAGAACAAACTTGGCAAGGTTGATATTTACGTCGTCTCGCATCACGGATGGGAGCAAAGCGGGAGTCCGCAACTCGTAGATGGCCTCGCTCCACGAGTGGCGATCATGGACAATGGTGCCAAGAAGGGCGGTTCGCCTGGTCCGTGGGAGGTCATTGAAAAATCTCCGCGATTAGAGACCCTCTGGCAATTGCACTACTCGGAGGAAGGCGGAAGCACGCACAATGTGGCTGCGGAGTTCATCGCTAATCCGCAAGGGCCGGATGCTGGCCACTACCTCTTACTGACCGCGCATAAAGACGGCAGCTTCGATGTCTTTAATTCGCGAACCAAGCAGACGAAGAAATATTCTGCTGCGACAGGCAAGTAAAGGGCACCAAGTTGCGTAACTTGCATGCACGGACAAGCAGTGATTGAGACGCCTCGCCTGATCCTTCGTCAGTGGAAACAGGCGGACAAGAAGCAGTTCGCGCGCATCAACTGCGATGCTAAGGTGATGGAGTTCTTCCCGGCTCATCTCACGCGTGCTCAAAGTGATGCACTGGTTGCGATGATCGAAACGCATTTCCGCAAACACGGATTTGGCATGTATGCGGCGGAGCTTAAGTCGAACCACACCTTCATCGGCTTCATCGGGCTGAACGTCCCCTCGCTCCGGGCCCATTTCACCCCGTGCGTAGAAATCGGCTGGCGTCTTTCACCAGGCGTGTGGGGACGGGGCTTGGCAACCGAGGGAGCATTGGCGGTCTTGCAGTATTCCCGCGACGTTCTGGGACTGCACGAGCTCGTAAGCTTCACGGTCCCTGCCAATGTGCGGTCTCGCCGGGTGATGGAGAAACTCGGAATGTCGCACGATGCGGCCGACGACTTCGATCATCCCCAGCTCCCTCCTGGGCACCCGTTGCGCAAGCATGTCCTATACCGTCTGCGGCTGGATCCGTCCGCATAAAAGAGCTCAGCAAAGACGTTTCGCTCACATTTTGAAGCAGCTAGCAAGTAAAAGGTATCCAATCAACAATGCAAACAGTTCCCCATCACTTTCGTGCATCTGGCGCCGGAGCATCCCGCCCCAAGTTACGAGCGGTGCTCCCGCTGGTTTGGGAACTCGTCCGCCCGCGCCGAGGACTGCTCGCCTTTGGCTTCGTGTTGATGGCCATCAATCGCGTCGCTTCGCTCGTTCTCCCATACTCGACGCGATTTCTGATCGATAATGTCATCACCAAGCACCAGATCGGCTTATTGAAGCCGATCGTTTTCGGCGTTCTGGCCGCAACCTTCGTCCAAGGCGTCACGTCGTTTTCGCTGACCCAGTTGCTGTCGAAAGCTGCTCAGCGGCTAATCAATGAACTTCGGCAAAAAGTGCAGGCGCATGTCGGCCGACTTCCGGTTTCGTTTCACGACTCAACAAAGAGCGGCGTTCTTGTCTCGCGCATCATGAGCGACGTGGAAGGCGTTCGAAACCTGATTGGAACCGGCCTGGTGGACCTTGTTGGCGGCCTGCTGACCGCCAGCATTGCGCTGGTGGTGCTTTTCCGGATCAGCAGCGTCATGACGCTGCTGGCCTTCGGATTTCTGGCGGCCTTCGCTCTTGCTCTGAAAAAAGCCTTTCAGACAATCAGGCCAATCTTCCGCGAGCGCGGCAAAATTAATGCCGAAGTCACGGGACGTCTCGCGGAATCACTGGGCGGAATTCGCGTCGTAAAGGGTTATCATGCCGAGACCCGAGAAGAAAATGTCTTCTCCGCAGGCGTGAAGCGGCTGCTCGATAATGTGCTCAAGACTCTCACCGCAACTTCGATCATGGGCCTTTCCGCCAGCATGCTGCTCGGTGTTGTCGGTGCGGTCATTATGTACGTCGGTGCACGACAGATCCTAGCGGGCTCGCTGACCATCGGCGGCTTCTTCACCTACACGCTCTTTATGGGGTTCCTGATCGCTCCGGTGATGCAGATTGTCCAAATCGGTACGCAGCTTACTGAGGCCGTCGCCGGCTTGGAACGCACTCACGAGATCCTGAAAGAATCTGCCGAAGATCGTGATCCTCGCCGAACCATAGCTCTACCCGAAATTGACGGCAATGTCGATTTCGACCACGTCAGCTTCAGCTATGACGGTGTGCGTACCGTAATTGACGGCATTTCGTTTCATGCCGCCCCAGGCACAGTCACTGCGTTGGTCGGATCGTCTGGTTCAGGCAAGTCCACCATCATCGGCCTGATCTCCGCCTTCTACACTCCAAAACAAGGCGCAGTGCTGGTCGATGGAGTTGACCTCAGCACCGTCCGGCTCGACTCCTACCGTACCCAGCTCGGGGTTGTGCTGCAGGATTCTTTTCTGTTCGATGGGAGCATTCGCGAGAATGTCGCTTTCTCGCGTCCTGATGCGAGCGCGGCAGAGGTATTGCGCGCCTGCCGCATCGCTCGCGTCGACGAATTCGCCGAGAGCTTTGCGGATAAGTACGACACCATTGTGGGCGAACGCGGCGTTAAGCTTTCCGGAGGCCAGCGCCAGCGCATCTCTATCGCTCGTGCAATCCTTGCGGAACCTCGCATTCTGATTCTCGACGAAGCCACCTCCAGCCTCGACTCCGAATCGGAGCAGATGATCCAGGAAGGCCTCTCTTATCTCATGCGCGGGCGCACTACCTTCGTGATCGCCCATCGCCTCTCCACTATCCGGCGTGCCGATCAGATTCTCGTGGTTGAGCAAGGGCGCATTGTTGAGCGTGGCAACCACGATAAACTCTATGCGGCCCAAGGTCGCTATTACGAGCTCTATACCAAGCAGCAAGGACTGGTAAACAACCTGTTCCTCGCTCCCGGCGAGGGTGACACGACTGAGGATGTGCCGCCCAACGGCAACGGAAAGCCGAAGTCGCGCGAGGATGCTGTCGCTGACACGCTGCGCCTGGTGCGGGGCGAGTAGTTCTGTCGCAAGTGCCCGGTGTACCCGGATACCAGGGTCTGTGACCTCCATCACTTCCCCGCGTTCTTGCTTATTTCACAATGCGTTAAGCAGGCCCACTAGGTCTGCGCATTGCTGTGAGCTGGTACAAGAACCTCACCCGTCGCGAATTCATTGAGCTTGCTGCCGCAGCAGCGGCGGCTAGCGGAATGACGACGTGCTCCGGATCACCAACCCCCTGGCGCTTTCTCCGCCTGTGTGAAGCCCGCGTTCTCGCGGCCATTTGCGGCCAACTTGTTCCGCCAGATCAGGATCCCGGCGCCGAGTGGGCCCAGGCCGTCAACTTCATCGACATTCAGCTGTGTGGTCCATTTGCCGATGCGCAGGATTTGTACCGCGACGGCCTCGGCTACACCGATGCGACCGCCCGCTCCTGGTTCGGGAAGCGTTTCGCCGAACTAGATGGAAAACAACAAGTCGAAATTCTCGACGCTACCGAGCGAGGTACGGTTTCGAAGAACATCTGGGAAACCGTCGACTCACGACAGTTCTTTGAGACGGTGCTGTCGCATACGATGCAGGGCTTCTACGGAGATCCGCGACACGGCGGCAACCGAGCACGCGTAAGTTGGAAGATGGTCGGACTCGCTTATCCTCAGGTACGCGGCCGCTTGAAATACGACCCGCGCGCCACGTGACGGCACAAGCATTGCAATGCCACTGAAGAAGCTCAACGCGGTTGTGGTGGGGGCAGGCGCTGGCGGCGGTGTCGTCGCCAAGGAACTTGCCTGCGCCGGCATGAGCGTTGTGCTGCTGGAGCGGGGCAAATGGCACACCGCTTTCGATTGCCGTAAAGACGACCTGCGGAATCAGCGAACATCATTTCTCGGTTGCGGCTTCGGCCCTGATGAACGTAATCCCCGAGTCGCAATCAGCGACGATGGACGGCCGCGTGTCATAAAGCCCAATCACTGGGCCTACTCCAACAATGCGGCCTGTGTTGGCGGCGGCACATTCAGCTACGGCGCAAATGGCGTGGCGCTTCATGCCGCAGGATTTCCGCATGCGCTCGACTTACGGAACAGTCGAGGCTAGCACGCTCGACGACTGGCCGATCAGCTACGAGGACCTCGAACCATATTATGAAAAAGCGGAATGGGAAATCGGAGTTTCAGGGGGCCCCGAACCACCGCAAAAGCCGCCGCGCAAGAAGCCTCTACCAATGCCGCCTTTGCCCGACAGCAAAGAGCACGTACTGCTCGGTGCCGCCGCTAAGCGCCTCGGCCTGCATCCGTTTCACATTCCCATGTTGCGTAACAGCGTTCCCTACAACGGCCGCGGCGGATGCATGCGTTGCCGTTGGTGTGTTGGTTTCGCATGCGAGGTGGATGCCAAGAATGGCACGCACAACACCGTCATCCCCAGAGCTCTCGCTACCGGCAACTGCGAACTGCGCACCAACTGCGTAGTTAAAGAAGTCCTGACCAATGGAAAAGGTCGTGCTACTGGAGTTGCGTATTTTGATCAGCATAATCATCTGCGGGAGCAACCTGCCGATGTTGTCGTCATTGCAGGATCTGCCGTCGAATCGGCTCGCCTGTTGCTGAATTCCAGGAGCCTCTTGTTTCCGAACGGCATCGGCAATCGCTATGACTGGGTCGGGCGCAATCTGCAAGGGCATGCCTATACCGGAGCGATGGGTCTGTTCAACTTCGAAGTCTTCGACGATCTCGGGCCCGGAGCTTCGATTGCGATCTGCGACTATAACCACGGCAATCCGGGATTGGTTGGCGGTGCGCTGCTGTGCAATGAATTTATTCGCCTTCCAATTCATTTCGCCGGCATGAGTCCACCGGGACTGCCGCGTTGGGGCAACGAGCACAAGGATTACATGCGCAAGTACTACCGGCGCTCCAGCGTTGTGATGGGGCCGGTGCAGGAATTGCCAGTATTCGAGGCGCGTGTGCAGGTTGATCCCACAGTGGGGGATTTCTGGGGCATTCCGGTGGCGCGCCTTTCCGGCCATCGTCATCCTTCCGACATCGTCACCGCGAAATACATTGCTGACAAGGCCGAGCGGTGGCTCAAAGAAGCAGGAGCGATTCGAACGTGGCCGCGTCTTCCCGGCTCCGAGTTAAGCGGCGGTCAGCATCAAGCGGGCACTTGCCGCATGGGAAACGATCCGCATACCTCAGTTGTGGACCGCAACTGCCGCGTTCACGATGTCGAAAATCTTTTCATCGCGGATGGAAGCGTACATGTGACCAACGGCGGATTTAATCCTGTACTGACAATCATGGCAAATGCGTACCGCGTGGGCGAGCACATCGCGCAGAACTGGAAATCCGTATGACGCACGAGCCCAACAGGCCGTTGCGTAAGCGCATCACTAGGCGTCTGTTCGGCAGTTGGCTGGCTGGAACAGCGACAGTACTCGTGATCATCGCCGTGGCTTTTGCGACACCCAGCATTTATTACGAACGATCTGGCCATGCTTGCGCCAGTTGTCACGAGATCTGGCAGCCCTACACAGACTGGCACTCCTCGACACACCGCAACGTTGCCTGCTCAAGCTGCCATGGCGATGTGCTCACGTTGAACGCAGGCTTCCACCTGAAGAACATGGGTCGGGTGATAACGCACCTGCGCGGCAAAACCCCGGAGAAGCCGAAACTCAAAAACGCTGACGTACTCGCTATGACTACGCGATGCCAAAGTTGTCACCAGCAGGAGTTCGCAGCGTGGCGCTCCAGTCGCCACAGCACGACTTATTCCGACATCTTCCTCAACACCGCGCAAAACCAGAAGCAGCAAATAAACGACGACTGCCTGCGCTGCCACGCGATGCACTTCGAGGGAGGCATTCGCGACCTTGTCACGCCTGTTGATATTCACGGCCCTTGGCGGCTGAAGAACGCTGAACTCACACAACAGGCCGTGGTGCCCTGCCTCGCCTGCCATCAACTCCACCACGAAGGCGTGCCACTGCAGAAATCTGAACCAAACGGAGCGTCAACTGGCCCGCAGCAGGAGATCACACGCCCATCGCTGGCCTTCCTCGATCGCCGAGAGTTTGACTACATCGCGGTTGCCGACTTGCCGCTCCCCGTAATGCTTGATCGTTCTCGTATCGTAGCGATGAGTCACGACCAGCGGCAGGCACTCTGCTATCAATGCCACGCACCGGTGGCCACACGCGAAGTGTACTCAGGCGATGACCGCACGCCCATCGGCGTCCACGAAGGCCTGAGTTGCTTCTCGTGCCATCAACAACACGGCCAGCAAACTCGCGCCTCCTGCGACAACTGCCATACCCAGCATCTCGACTGCAGGCTTGATGTCGAGAAGATGGACACCACCTTCAAGGACAACGCTAGCAAGCACAACATTCATTCCGTGAAGTGCCTCGACTGCCATCAACGGGGAATCCCAAAGCGCAAACAGACGCTGTCTGCATTCGCGCGGTAAATCTACTAGGTATCAAGGGCGTGGTCTGCGGGAAGATCTCGTCCGCTCCATGCTGTTTCCCAAGTTGTTACGCCGCTCGATTCGCTCCAGAAGGCATCGGTCGAGGGTAGCCCTAGCGGCAGCAATGCGGCGCTGCAAAGGTACAAGTTGCCAGTCGAGATATAACGCTCGCCGAGAGAAGGTTGATGACCAGCTAGACCCGTCAGCAACCATCCTTTCGCATCCCAGGTATTCGGAGACTCCAGAGTGCGGCGAATGACGGCGGTCAAGGCCCTTCTTGCCTGGCCAGGCTTCACTTCCGCCGGAAGAGCGTGTTTCAGCGCGGCAAGCGCGAGGCCATGAAACGCTCCACAACGATAAGTGATGGACCGCCCAATTGCCGGGTAGCTGCCATCCGGCGCAATCAAGCGTTCTTGAATTGCAGCCCAGCGGGTTAGCCGCAATAGCTCTCGTTCGCGAAACTCAGTCCATTGACTCTCGCTGAGAGCGCTCAGCGCGTCGACCAACATGGGATGGATCACGAAGGAGTTGTAGTAGTCCCAGTGAAACTCGGGACCGTCCCCGTATACACCATCTCCGAGATACCAATTGCGATACTTTTGAAGGCCAGTCTCAAGCCGCGTGCGGTCAACCTGTTCGCCGGCGAATTGAAAGAACATTTCGATCATGGTGGCAAACAACTGCCAATTGCTTTCCGGCGGTTGAATGCTGCGAGTCTGCTTTATCGCCTCTATCAGATTTCGCTGAACACGTGCGGCAACTTTGTGCCATAGCTCAACAGGAGCACGCAGAATGGCTTCTGCAAGGAAAGCGGCGTCGACGAGTGGCTGTGCGCCCTCTGAGAAGTTCATCCGATCAGGAGATGAAAAATCGCTAGCAGCGTTCAATCCCTCGCGCGCCAGTTCCGCAAACCGTTGTGCGCCCTCATCGTCCGTCACATGCGCGGAATTTTCGAGCCACGGTGCGATGCCGCACAGTAATCTCGCAAACGCCTCGAGATACGTATAAGAAGTTCGTTCAGCGCCACGACGCTGTTCGACGGGCATCTCAGCTTTCAGCCTACGATGTGCGAGTGCGTCGAGAACGGGCGACGCAAGGCGAGCCGCAATTCCTACCCAGTATTTGCGGTCCTCTGCCCCCAAAGGCGAGGGCGATGACTGAAGCGTAGTTACCTTTGCAGGACTGTCTGAACCAGCGATAACGCTCGTCGCAACTACGGCCGATTTAACGAACTGCCGACGAGTGCTCATGGAATTGTGTGGGCAATGGCGGAAGCGAGTGGGGGTCGAACCCACCGGTGACACCGCTAGATGCCACCCGCCGGTTTTGAAGACCGGGACGATCACCGGACCGCATGCGCTTCCGTGCTTTAGAGATCCTCATTGAAGATAGCAAAACTCGCGCGCCGCGTGAGCCTGTCACCTGAGGCAATTAGCTCTTACTTATGTTTGGCGTATTCCCCTGCTCCCATGAAATGCAAAGAGACGTACGGTTCCTCGCCCAACACCCAGCTATCGTGCCCAGGCGCAATGTAGAAAACATCGCCCGCGCGCATTTCGATAATGCGGCCGTCGTCCATGGCAGCGGTAGCGCGGCCGGAGACGACCATGCCCACGTGCTCGACGGAGCAACTTTTCTGCCCTGCCGCTTTGCCGACGTGTACCGACCATTTCCAACCAGGCTCATAGGTTGCACGTCCAATCGTCATTCCGCCCAAATGCACAATTTCGAATTTGCCCTTATCAAAGGTGCGAACTTCGTCGGGATTTCAAATCTCTTCAGTATGACCTCGTACATTCGCCTTCTCCTCGGAGACCTTGCTGGATTGGATGACTCCGGAAATGACAAGGCCGCGATTACTCGCGGCCTTGTCGCACGAATTTGAATTCTGTGCCTGTGTGGTGAATGGTCCTAGCGGCGTCCGCCGCCACCACCGTGGCCGCCATGGCCACCGTGACCGCCATGACCTCCGCCGTGTCCGCCGCGGCGACGACGACCACGTCCACCACCGCCTCCACCCGGACGACCACCGCGTCCCCCGCGGTCGCCACCACGATCTCCGCCTCGGTCTCCACCGCGGTCACCGCCACGGTCTCCCGACGTCGGCGCGTCGATGCGGTTGAAATTTGGTTCGTCGCCTTCCTCGAACTCCGCGCCGCCTTCGAGCGTCAATGCCGGAGCGCCCGCCGGAACCGTCTGCGCTTCTGACTCCGCCTCGCCCTCAACCGGAGCAGCCGGCGCCGGAGCGCTGCCGCCCATTTTCGCGCGCTGCTCTTTGAGAATCGCTTTGCGCGAAAGACGAATGCGGTTGCCTTCGACGGCGAGCACTTTCACCAGGACCTGATCGCCTTCCTTCAACTCGTCGCGAACATCTTTAATGCGATGCTCTGCGACTTCGCTGATGTGCAGCAGACCTTCGGTTCCAGGGATGATTTCGACGAATGCTCCGAAATCAGCCAGACGCGTGACTTTGCCGAGATAGGTCTTCCCTACTTCGGCGGTCGCGGTCAGGTCGCGAATGATCTGAATGGCCTTGTTGGCCGACGCTTCGTCGTTCGAAGCGACGTTGACCTTGCCGGTGTCTTCGACGTCGATCTTCACGCCGGTCTGCTCAATGATCGAACGAATCATCTTGCCTCCGGGCCCAATCACGTCGCGAATCTTGTCGACAGGAATCTGCAGGGTGTAAATACGCGGCGCGTACGCCGAGACCTTCTCGCGATGGGTCGAGATCACTTCATCCATCTTGCCGAGGATGAATAGTCGTCCGCGCTGTGCCTGAGTCAGCGCTTCGCGCATGATCTGCGCCGTGATGCCGCCGACCTTGATGTCCATCTGGAGAGCGGTGATGCCATCCTTCGTACCGGCAACTTTGAAATCCATGTCGCCGTAATGATCTTCGGCGCCTGCGATGTCGGTGAGAATTGCGTAATCATTGCCTTCTTTCACCAACCCCATCGCAATACCCGCTACTGGAGCCTTAAGCGGAACGCCCGCGTCCATCAGCGAGAGCGCTGCGCCGCAAACGGTGGCCATTGACGACGAACCGTTCGATTCGAGAATGTCGGACACGACGCGCATCGCGTAGGGCCAGTTCTCTTCCGTGGGAAGAACGGCAGAAACTGCGCGCTCTGCCAGCGCACCGTGGCCGATCTCGCGGCGTCCTGCGCCACGAAGGAAGGCCACTTCGCCAACCGAGAACGGCGGGAAGTTGTAGTGCAGCATGAAGCGCTTTTTGGCTTCGCCTTCGAAAACTTCAAGGCGCTGCATGTCGTCGCTGGTGCCGAGAGTTGTTGTGACCAAGGCTTGCGTTTCGCCGCGGGTGAAGATCGCGGAACCGTGCGTACGCGGCAGCACGCCAACTTCGATCCAAATGTCGCGAATCTGGTCGAAGGCGCGACCATCCGGACGTCGTTTCTGGTTGATCACCGCTTCACGGAACAGCCGCTCGCGCAGAATCTCGTAGTAGGTCTTGAGCTTCGCCTGCCCTTCTTCGTCATCTTCCGGAAGGGCTGCTTGCAAGCTCTTCTTCAGTTCCCGGACGAGGGTGTAGCTCTCGGCTTTCGGGTGCTTCTGCGTATCCAGGCGATCGGCAAGGTCGCTCCCGATCTTTTTCTTCAGATCGTCGTAATAAGCCTGATCGAACTCCGGCGGCGTCACCGTGCGCTTCGGCTTGCCGGCCTTCTCGCGCAGCTCGTTGATACCCGCACAAATCTTCTTGATTTCGGCGTGCGCGAACTCGATCGCGTCCACGACGGTCTCTTCTTTCACTTCTTTTGCGCCCGACTCGATCATCACGATGCCTTCGGAGGTCCCGACCACCATGATGTTTACGAGGCTGTCGCGCATCTCGCTGTAGGTGGGATTGATGACGAACTGGCCATCGATCAAGCCCACTCGCACCGCGCCAACCGGGCCATTGAACGGGATGTCAGAAATCGTGAGTGCAGCAGAGGCGCCGTTGATGCCTGCGACGTCAGGGTCGTTCTCGGTGTCGGCCGAAAGGACGAATGCAATCACCTGGGTTTCGCACTTGAAGCCGTCGGGGAACAGCGGGCGAATGGGACGATCGATCTGGCGGCTGGTGAGAATCTCGCGCTCGCTCGGACGCCCTTCGCGCTTGATGAAACCGCCGGGGATGCGTCCGCCGGCGTAGGTGTATTCGCGGTAGTCAACCGTCAGCGGAAAGAAGTCAATTCCCTCGCGCGGGTCCGCGTTCGAGGTGGCAGTGGCGAGAACGACGTTATCGCCCATGCGAACGACGACGGAGCCGTGAGCCTGCTTGGCCAGTTTTCCTGTTTCAAAAGAGATCCGCTTGCCGCCTGCGAGATCGATGGAGAGTTCTTGTTTCATGGTTTTTCCTTAAATTGTGGAGGAGGATCACGAGGATAAGTTTCGAGTTTCAGGTTTCAAGTCTCGAGAAAGGCACCTGGGTTTTGAAACTGGAAACTTGAAACTCGAAACGAATTTTGTACTGGCACGGAGAGGATGGATTGTCCTTCAAACCTCAATCCAGCAAACACACTTCTGCGCTGTCCCGAAAGCCTGGAACAAACAGCCCAAAGAGAAAAAGCCTCCTACTTGCGGAGGCCGAGTCTCTGAACAACCGTTTTGTAGCGCTCGGAGTCGTATTTTTTGAGGTAGTCGAGCAAGCTGCGACGCTTGCTGACCAGCATGAGAAGACCGCGGCGCGAGCCGTGGTCTTTCTGGTGCGATTTGAAGTGCTCCGTCAGTTGACCAATGCGTTCGCTCAACAGAGCGATTTGGACTTCTGGACTGCCCGTATCGGTTGGATGCGTGCCGTACTGGTCAATGAGGGATTTCTTTTGCTCTCTGGCTAGCACTAACCTGATGCACTCCTTCTATATTTTCAACCGTTTATGGTATGCAGATAGGCTAACATGCCCCTGCAAAAGCTGTAAAGCAAGCAGGATCAATGCTTAGGCGGGGCTTTCCGTTTTCTTCCACGCTTAAGTTGTCGCGCCCATGTCTCGAACACCGCGAGACATGGGGCACCCCACAGTGAGAATTTCTCAGTACTCAGTGACACTGCAGGCAAGAAGGCAGGTCATTAGACTCGGCAGTTCATTCGCAAAGGGAATCATCTGCCTACGCTCAGGAGAATAGTGATAATTTTAAGGACCTAGCCAAAGTGCGGCCCACCACGGCGAGGGGAGAATGTCGAAACTGCTCATAATCTCGGTGATGCTTATCTGCGTGCCGCTCTGTACCCTGCCGTCGATCTACGCCCAGACGATCACCTGGTCTGGGCACTCGTGGAAATTGACCAACGGGCGCATGGCTGGGGTCGCGCCTGGAAATCCTGCGAACGTCAGCATTGATGAACACGGATACTTGCATTTGCGCATTGTCCGGCAGAATGGCAAATGGACAGCCGGCGAACTATTTACCACCGAAAATCTGGGTTTCGGAACTTATCAATGGATCGTTGAGGGCAATGTGTACGCCATGGATCCGACGACTGTGCTCGGACTGTTCACCTATGGGCCCACGCATCACATCGGCACGGACGCAGAAGACGAAATCGACATCGAGTTTTCCCAATGGAATAAAACATGCCACGGATGCAATGCCGACTTTACCGTTTATCCCGCCACCGGACATCGCAAGCCCAAGGGAGTTTCCGCGTGGGAAGATAACTTTCGCGTCAGCGGTGGCACCCTGACCACGGCGAGGATGGAGTGGTTCCCGGATCACATCGTGTTCACGATCATGAACGGGGCTCAGCCGCTCGGAACCGTGGCCGACGTGATCAAGACCGAGACCTACACTTCGAACGCAACCAACATTCCCCAGGTCGCTGCACCGGTGGGCATCAATCTTTGGTGCTTCCGCCAAACACCCGCGCAGGACCAGTCAGTCGTAATTCGCAAGTTCGAGTTCCTTCTGCATTAAAGGACGTGTGCGGCACTTCCACCGCACTGCCCGCTAGCGCTTGACCCTCGCCTCGATAACGCTCTCTGACGCTCTCATAGGGATGATGCGGGTGATCTCGAATCCAGCTTTGTTCATCAGCGCATGCCATTCGGGTTCGGTGCGCTCGCGGCCGCCGGGCATGAGCAGCATCTCAAGATCGAGCCATTTGCTCGTATGCGGCTCTGAATTCTGCGGAACTACGGCATCGACAAGTAGGAGCACGCCGCTTGGATTGCCTTCAAGCGCGCGGCGGCAGTTGCCGAGAATCTTCAGCGCCGGTTCGTCATCCCAGTCGTGAATGATGTGCTGCATGTAATAGGCATCTCCACCCGCAGGGACCTGCTCGAAGAAACTTCCGGAGATGGTCCGGCAGCGGTCGTCCATCTTCAGATTGCAGATGTGGCAGGTCGCCTCCTGAATCACGTTGGGTATATCGAACAAGATTCCCTTCATCTTGGGATATCGGCTGAGCACTTCGCACAACAGTCGCTGGCAACTTCAGGATCGCCAAAGATCGCGTCAAAACACGATTTCCCATAAACGTGTTCGACGGCTGGCTTGCCGGTTTGAATGGAATACCCGAGTTCTCCCCACACCTTGAAGTGGAACGGATTGCCCATCCACAGGACCATGTCGCGCATTGAACCCGGCACATCAGAGCGGAGCAACTCTGAAACAGGTGTGGCCGCGAATTTTTTTCCCGGCAATTCTTCAACCACGTCAACCGACGCGAGCAGCCGCAGAACCCGGTAAAGCCCGTCTGCATTGACGTCAGCCTGAGCAGCCAATTCAGAAACTGAAGCAGGACCTTTTGCGAGGAGATCAGGTATCCCGATGCGCACGACAGGTTGCAGCGCCGCCGTGAAGATGAACCCAGTCCCGAGTTGAAACACGCGTTCCGCATGTTGCTGTTGCGGACGAACTGACACCACTTCTGTCGAAGCCATGCTTGCCACCCCCGATGGAAACTTCCACGAATTACGGCGCCTATTCTACATTCAGGGGCAATCTCGGCGATCCACAACTCTGGTTTCGAAATATCTGCGGCGGTAGGCCCTTACTGGCCAGAGACTTAGCGTTGGACCACCGGCTCTGGGCAGCTTCCAACAGCAGCAGCCGTTCTGCCATCTAACAGATACAATATGCTAGAGACCATGTACGTCCGCTGCACGCATTGCGGGTACGACAACAGCCCAGAGTACCGCTTCTGTGGAATGTGCGGAGCTGCGCTCGCGCACCCGCCAGTTCAGACCAAGACGCCTTTGAGAGACGTCACACCTGCGGCAAAACCCGCGAGCGGAAATGGGGATCATGAGAAACCCGGCCCTTCGGTGGAGAGCGTTCATGGGCCGTCGTTCCTGGGACTGGCGGAAGATCCGAAAACCGAGTTCCACTACCTTTATGAAGACGAGCCGCCTCGCAGCTACGCGGGACTGATCTTCTTCATCCTTCTGTTGGCTGTCGTCAGCGGCGCCGGCTACTGGCAGTGGAAACACCACGGATTTCCCTTTAATCGATTCGGAGCTACGTCGGCGCAGCAGTCAGCGTCCCCATCTGAGGTTGCTCCCGCGCAGAACCAAGATCAGCAGACCCACATCGATAAGCCAATGACTGGCGCTGGCGACACGCAACCCGCGCAAGCAAACGAGAACAAGCCTGCCGATACCGGCAAAACTTCCGATTTCACGCCACAGGGAGAACAAACTTCCTCTGCTGCTGGTGCCGCAACTTCGAACAATGCGACTCCGGCCCAGCAACCTGCTTCAACCGAACCTCCGCCGGAGAAACCCGCAGAAGAAGCGAAAGCAACACCTCCGCCAAGCGTGACGCCGGCGCGTCCAAAGAAAGCAACCCGCACTCCAGCGGCGAAGCCCGCGCCCAAAACTGAGTCGGCATCTCTCGCCACGAAGATTTTGCCAGACGCTGATCTCGAGGCGGCGGGCGAACGCTACCTTTACGGCGCTAAAGGCACACCGCAGAACTGCGCGAAAGCCCAGAGCAGCCTGCAGACCGCTGCGACGCGCGGGAATTCCAAGGCGCAGACGGTTCTTGGGACGATGTACGCCACTGGACATTGCGTAGGCCGCGATCTTCCAACGGCGTATCGCTGGTTCGCTCGCGCTCTGCATCAAGATCCGCAGAACTCGCGCATTTCGGCTGACCTGCAAGTTCTGTGGCGCCAGATGTCTCCGCAGGAACGGCAGCTGGCTACTACGAACGCACAATGAGACCCTGCAATCTTCCTCTCGGCGTTCCTTTGTGTCCCTTCGTGTCCTCTGTGGTGAAGGTATCTGAATCTCATTGCGACTGATGTCGATGCTGATTCCGCTTCCTCTTTGCGATATACAGCCGTCCAGCAGCGAGCTTTTACCATAGGTAAGGCCACCATGAATGGACGCATTCCGCAATCGTGGATTGAACGCCTTCCGGTGCTCGAAAGCCTGACGGAGCCTTGGCGTCCATTACCGCGCTGGGCTGCAGGTGCTTGGCTCGCTTTTACGGCTTGTTCCTGTTCGAGTTGGCGCGCGGCTCGGGATTTCTGCCCATGATTGACCTTGTGTTCGTCCCGATCCATGAAGGCGGGCACCTGCTGTTCGGGTATCTGGGGCACGGATTCACGGTGGCCGGCGGGACATTGCTGCAATTATTGGTTCCGCTCGCGCTGGCGACGTACTTCTGCTTCCAGCGACAAATTGCCGGGGTTGCATTTTGCATGTTCTGTTTCTTCGAACAGTTTCTGCCCATTGCGACCTACATGGCAGATGCGCGTGCGCAGGAGTTGCCGTTAATCACGGTTGGCAGTCCGGAATTCGTCGAGCACGATTGGTTTGCGATGTTCAGCAGCCTCGGGGTGCTGCAGCATGACACACAGATCGCTTCGATGGTGCGGATTGTCGGGTGGGTGGGAATGGTCAGCGTTGTAGCATGGCTGGCATGGCGAGGGTTGCGTAAAATAGAGGTCAAATTCCCAAAGAGCTAGTGTCGGACAGGAATGTCCGACGCACGCAATCCCAAAGCAAACCAGGGTGATTGCGCGGCATCTTACGCCTCAGCCGCTATGTCCGAATCCTCTTTGTCGTCCCTGCTCTTAATTCTCCTGCTCCTCGTGGGATTCGCGCAGCTCCTGGGTTATCTCTTCGTCAAGCTGCGTCAGCCAAAGGTTGTCGGGGAAATCGCGGCAGGCATTCTCCTTGGTCCCGCATTGCTGGGCCGGTTCCCGTTCTTCTCACACCTGGTCGAGAGCACCAGGCACCAGGGAAACATCCTCGATTTTGTGTACTGGATGGGACTGCTGTTGCTGATGTTCCTCTCAGGCGCAGAGACCCAGCAGTTGTTTACGCGCGAGGAGCGGCGTGAAGTTGGATGGCTGGTGATCGTAGGAACTGGACTCCCATTCGCGCTAGGCCTCGTCTTGGGCCCTTGGCTGATTCGTCCCGCATTGGCCGGTCCTAACGCGAACCGCATTTCCCTGATCATCATTCTTGCCGTGGGCGTGGCGGTAACGTCAGTTCCGGTCGTCTCAAAGATTTTCGCAGACCTGAAAATTCTGCACACGCGATTCGCCCGGCTGATTTTGGGAGTGGCGGTGCTCGAAGACATTGTTCTTTGGCTGGCGCTGGCGGTCGCGACGACCACAGCCGGCAAAGCCGCGCTCGATCCCAAGGCCATGTCGTATCACCTGCTGGCGACCGTCGCTTTCTTTGTGCTCGGACTGACCATCGTGCCGCGGATCGTGAAGCGGATTAATAAGGCCCGCTTCAATGTCGTCGCCAAGAATTCGCCAGTGGGATACGCCATCGCTGTGCTACTTGCCTATTGCGCGGTTGCCGGAGCCTTGAAGGTAAGCCTCGTATTTGCGGCGTTCCTGGCGGGATTCGCGGTGGTGCACAAGAAGCGCAGGCTGTTCGCCGACGCCCTCGACGCCATCGGCAAAGTGGCATTCGCATTCTTTATTCCGGTTTATTTCGCGATCGTCGGGTTGAAGCTGGACCTGGTACGCGGCGTGTCGCTGTGGATGATGGTGGCGTTCCTGGTAGGCACGTGCGTGGTGAAGATTCTGTCGGTGTCACTAGCCGGGCGATTTGCGGGATTCCGCGGACTTGATCTGCTGAACCTGGCGATTACGACGAATGCACGTGGCGGGCCGGGGATTGTGCTGGCCAGCGTGGCCTTTGATGCGGGGATCATCAGTCCGAAGTTCTACACCACACTCGTCGTCGCCGCGGTAATTACCTCACAGATCGCGGGCGCATGGCTGGAATACGTCTTGCGGCGAGGCTGGCCATTGCTGTCGAGTGCACCAGTGACTCCGAAAGCTGCGACAGACGAGGCTAGCGATCTGCAGGCCGCGTAAAACTGTCGTCGATTGTCGGTCTTTGATCGTCGCCAGTCTGGAGCCTGACGTCTGATGCCTACTTCTTCTCCACCGCGCTGAGACACTTGCCGTAGAGTTCGAGCAAATGCGCGGCGTATTCCTCCGGCTTCGCCACTGTGCCACCGCCTTGAAATCCGACGCCGCCGCTGGCTGTGCGGCCGTAGCCGGTTGTCATGGCAACGAACTTCATCAGGTCGAGGGCGATATCTTCGTCGCGGCGCGATCCCGCGGTAATGCTGGGTACTTCTTGCATGAGAGTTCTCCGAGTTCGTGATGAAATTCGATGATAGCAAAGCTCTACGCGGCTGACAGGATCTGAAGGGCTTTATCGCGGCCTTTGAGTTGCGCGATCTGCGCGGGAGTTTTGCCGTCATCATTCTGGGCGAGCGGATCGGCTCCGTGTTGCAGCAGGATTTTGATCATCTCCTCATCGCCATTGTCAGCAGCAGCATGCAAGGCGGTCCAACCTCCGTGCTGCTTCGCATTCACCGGAGCGTCGCTTTCTACCAGCATGCGGACAATTTCAGTGGCGTGAGCTGCGGCGGCGCTGTGGAGCGGAGTCACTTCCATCGGGTTCATGGAGACGGCGGCCACGTCGGCGCCGCGTCTGACGAGTTCGCGCGCGATCGTCGGCTGGTTAAAGAAGGAAGCGAAATGGAGAGCGGTAAAGCCGTCTGCCGACCAGTCCTTCGCTTGAGCGGGATCGCGGTCGAGAATTTCGGAGACGAGTTGCGCGCGGCCGGACGCTGTGGCTTCGAAAATATCGAGGTCAGGATGGGAGTTCAGAATGACGTCGGCGATGTCCCGGCGTCCGCGGTAGTAGGCGTGCATCAGCGCGGAGACACCGCGCTCGTCCTTCGATGAAGAGAGCGATGGATCGCCTTGCAGTAGCGCTTTCACTTTCTCGATATCGCCCGTGTGAACTGCCGAAATCATTTCTGCCTGATTTGCCATTGCATCCTCCGAAGCTGAGGTTGACATTTTATACTCCTGCTGAAACGCGGGTCTCCACGTACAATTCAGGCGAGAAACTTCAGTGAAACTCGATGTCGCTCTTCGCAATTACGATTTGAGTGCCATCCCGGAGCAGGCGTGGCAAGCGGAAGGTAGTGGCTACGATTGTCTGTGGACCTCTGAGACGCAGCATGATCCCTTTCTCCCGTTGGCGGTGGCTGCGAATGCAACTACGACAATCAAACTGGGGACATCGATTGCGGTGGCGTTTGCGCGCAGCCCGATGACCATCGCGCAAACCGCCTGGGACTTGCAGAAGGCTTCGAAAGGGCGATTCATTCTGGGGCTCGGCTCGCAGGTGAGAGCGCACATCCAGCGGCGGTTTTCGGTGAAATTTGAATCGCCGGGGCCAAAATTGCGCGAGGTAGTGCTCGCACTACGCACCATCTGGGATTGCTGGCAGAACGGAACAGCGCTCAAATTCGAGGGCAAATTCTACAACTTCGGTTTGATGACACCGTTCTTTAATCCAGGTCCGATTGAATATCCGAAAATCCCGATCTACATCGCCGGTGTGAATGAGTACATGTGCCGGATGGCAGGGGAAGTTTGCGATGGATTGCATGTGCATCCGTTTCACACAACGAAGTATCTGCGCGAATTCGTGCACCCGGCAGTGCAGGACGGGATGAAAGGCGCGGGCAGGTCGCGCGAAGACTTCGCCTACGCAACTGCATGCTTCGTAGTTGTTGGCGAAACAGAGCAAGAGCGTAGCCAAAACGCCGAGGCAGTACGCCAGCAGATTGCGTTCTACGCATCGACTCGAACCTATGCGCCGGTTCTGGCAGCACACGGATGGGAATCACTCAGCCCGGAACTCCACCAACGTTCACTCGATGGCGACTGGAAAGGCATGGCGCGCCTCATTCCAGACGAGATGCTGGATGAAGTCGCCGTGTGTGGAACCTACGAAAACATCGGCAAGAAGCTTCGTGAGAAATACACGGGATTGCTTGACCGGATTTCGCTTTATCAGCCGTACCCTGTAGAGGTCGATGATCACCAACTGACGAGATTGGCGGCCGAATTCAGGAATTGAAAGACTTGATGTGAGCGGTCTCCGTTCTTGTTCTGCAAATTCTATAATCGATATGTAGGCAGCTGGACCGGACGGTCGCTCCCGTCGCGTCAAGTGGCGGGGGAGGAAAGTCCGAACTCCACAGAGCGGTGTGCCGGATAACGTCCGGGAAGCCAGCGTCAAGGCTGGTTGACGGAAAGTGCCACAGAAAACATACCGCCCCGCTTCGGCGAGGTAAGGGTGAAAAGGTGCGGTAAGAGCGCACCGCCGCGGCAGTAATGTCGCGGGCAGGGCAAACCCCACACGGAGCAAGACCAAATAGGGAGGAAGTCCCGCTTCGGCGGGACGCGTGCCGGCTCGGTGCGCCAAACCTCCGGGTAGGTCGCTAGAGCCGCGCAGTGATGCGCGGCCCAGAGGAATGGCCGTCCCACCGCAAGGTGGACAGAATTCGGCTTACAGGTCCAGCTGCCTCAAGCTCTTTATTTTCAACAAACCTGTGAATTCGCACGTCAAGTTGTGACGCGGGTGTGACAGAGAAACCGAGGAAGGCCCTCTCGAAGCGCGTCGAACCTGTGCAGAATGGCTAATTGGGCTTCTTGATCGGGAACTGAGATCTTTCGGACGCCTTTTGGGCAAGTTCTTCTAGACCAACGCCGGTTTCGAGAATTGAACGCACTCGTTCACGTAGCTCCTTCACGAACGGTGTGTAATGTTTTTCAACAGTTTCAATCGTGTCGCCTAGCATTTTTGCGACGTCGTACGGACTTGCGCCGCGAGTGAGCATATCCACGGCTAGAGTGTCTCTGAATCGATGCGGATGGGCGTCGACAACACCCGCACGTTTCCCAAGCGCCAGGATCCGATGGTAGAGCCTCGGACGTGTGAGCGGAGTGCGGGTGGTTGGGTTAAGCAAAACCCGATCGGCTGGTTTCGGTTGACGTTCTGCAAAATCCGTCTCCAGTACGAACAGCAACTCGGGATGTATCGGGAGAATCACTTTCTTCCTACGCTTCTGAGTTATCCTCTCAATCTCTCTTCGGTCAAAGTGGATTTCAGCCCACGTCAGCGCCACGGCATCAGATCCGCGAAGTCCCGTCCATCGAAGCAAAAGGAATGCAATTACGTCCTCCGCAGCTTTGTCTCGCATTAGCGAAAGAGCCTTTGCCGTAAACGGCTCAGCACCGCCCTGCGGGTTTTCTCCAGGTCGTCCTTCCATGCGAACTGGATTCTTGGCGATCATTTCGGCATCAACACCATGTGCGAACACTCGATGCAAAATTGCGGCGTCCAAAGCGAGGCTGGTCGCTCCGCGTGAGAACTTTCGCTTGTTGATTCGCTCAACTCGCCACACCTTGAATTTCTCGACCACTGGCTTGGTGATCTCTGACAAAAGCGTGATCTGCTGCTCCGATAGGAACGCCTGGAATTCTCGGAGAGTCACTCTGTAGCGCTCTGCCGTGGAGTTCTGGAGTTTGCCGATCTTGATACGCTGCCCCATGTGGACATTGAATGAGTGGTCGAGTTCGTTCCATGTCGGTTGATATGTCTCTTTCGCGCCGACGAACTGTGCGAACCGGCTCAATGTCCCCATCGGGAGAACGGTGCGAAGCTCGTTCCAGCCGGCAGACGACGGGCCTTCGGAAATGGCCGTCTCCAACTTATTCGCCACACGGCGCGCTGCTTCTTTGTTGTGAGTTGCGAGGGAGCCGCGCAGGCGCACTTCGCCCATCACGAAATCGACGTGAAAACTTCGACCGCGCTTGCGGATGTTTACCATAGGCGTTTTGTGTATCGACTTTCGATTTGCTGAACTACTTGGAGCGAAATCGCTTTTCGTCCACGCTTGCCACGAGGCGCGAAATCTAGCACCTCAGCACCGGCCCGTCGCAACCTGTTGTAAACGGAGCCTCGAGAACACTGCCACCGATTTGCCAGCTGAGTCATCGAAAAATATTTTGGATCCCTCGGCTGCTGTGCTTTAGAAGAGTCCGGAGTACTCTGGGCGCGAGCTTTCCGCAGCGAGTCTGGATCATGTTGATTCCATTCCCACTCGGAAACGGTTATCGGACCACGATTGAATCTCGGAACAGCTGCTGGGTTAGCGGAGATCATTTTGCCTCCTTCAGGCCGCATCGAGCTTTTCGCTCTATAGCAACGCGCGTCTCCTACGCCGTTTGCTGGCCCGTTACGGGCTCTCGTGATGCGTGACACTAAAACAGCTGCAACTTGCGTGCCAACTCGATTCCGATTCTGTCTACATTTGCGCCGTACTGTGGACGAGCGTTAGCGCGAGCGCCGACATAGCGACGACGGCAATAACTACCACACGCCCGAAGTAATGTGGACATTTCCGCGCGGCTGTCCGTGAAAACTTCTGCACAGCTGCTGGAGGAGACACCCAGGGGGAGGGCCAGAACCACCGGAGTAGGAAGAGCTTTGGAACATCAGCACGTCGCGCAAATGGAATTTCGCAGGTCTTTTGAAATCAAGCACGGCGCGCAACGCGCTATTCCTTCTCTTGTGCTGCCACTGTCCAGATTCGTTTCAGCGGCAGTTCGGCTTTGATGTCCTCGTCAAGCCGTTCGTAATACACGAAGAGCTGTTCCAAGAGCTCTTTTTGGCTCCACAGCCGCACTCGAAAAAAGCTGGCTGCCAGTTCCTTCTGCACGTTGCTTTTGAACCCGCTCCAAGAGATGAACAAGCCTTCCTGAGCGTTGAATTTACCAACGGCACCGAGCAGCTTATCAACCGTGGGCCGATCAATCGGTGACGCCTCTGACTTTACCTCGACGCAGAGGCGTGGCGTACCGAACCCAAGAGGCCCGTTACCGGCCAAAATATCAGCGCCTCCATCAGAGCCCTCAGGGCTACGGTAGGTTGTGTATCCCTGAGCCTGCAAAATCGCCTCGACTAGTCGTGCAAGACCGTGGCCTTTGAATCGAGCGGAAATGAGTTGAGCGATCTGATCATGCGCGAGTTCCTCCAGGTCAGCATCGTCGCCCGATACAGTGCCTTCCACCAGTGTGGCCGCAGCCGCGATTGCAATGGTTTCGGGTTTCCATCCGCTAGCGCGCATTGCGGTAATCCGTGCCTCGGCATTGTTCCTTTGCACACGGCATATCGTCAGGAAAGCTCCGAGAGAAAACAGCAGGTCCTTGCCAAAGTGAGCACGCGGAATCGCCTCACCGACCCATTTGATGGCACGCCAGTGGTAGAAGGGAGCAGGTCCGTTCGACTCGAAGTGATAATCGCTCGTCAGCTCTCCCACGTAAATCGCCGGCTGGCTCTTCAGTGGGACGACAACCATGTCACCCTTCTTCATCTCGTGAGCGAACGGCCAGATTTGAGAACTCCAGTTTTGAACAGTTCTGGGCTTCGCGTTGGGGTACAGCAGCGTCAAGAACTCTGCGATGTCCTCTCGCGCATTCAATTGCTTGAGGTTGGTCGACAGGTGATCCCAGGTCACATATATGCGTGACTCCTGTATGAACTTCTGTTCGTACTCTCCATGCGACCCAGCGCGGACTAGCCAAATAGCCATCTCTCCTCCCTGTGAGACGTCGCTGTGCAGCGAAACGGTCTGCAAACTCCGGCTTAGCCGCCAGCTCTAGCTCTAATTTCATCCAAAACTGCAACCAGTTGCCCAACGTGCTCTGGGTTGAATAGACCATCTATGCCTCTCGGGCTGTATTCCGTGAACGGCGCATCGTAGAGTTGGGACACGCGCATCCAGCCGCTCTGGGTGAGGCAGTCGACGATCAGGTTCACGAATTCAATCTGATTTGCCGTAAGACTTTTTCCGGCTAGAAAACCGCCGAAGGAGCGTTTCGCAGCCTCGCGGTCCAGACCGATCAGCTCGCGCACAAACAAGCCAAGCTCGCCACCTACGCGCATCCTGTGCAGCTTTTCCCGCGTATCGGTGCCAACCTCGGCGAGCACGCGCTCCAGGGTGTCTAGATCCTCTTCCGTGAGGCGCTCATTGAAGCGCAACTTCTGAATCACTGGATCGTTCTCGTGCGCTTTCAGGAATTGCTGCGTCTTATCTCGAAAGCGCTCCACATCGTGACCAGAATCGAATCCTGGCAGCTCGATCTCTTGCTCCTCGCCCATCGAGTCGGTGAAATCCGTGTAGATCGTAGGACGCTTCGTCTTTTCGATAAATTTCACGAGGCTACGGAGCCGCTTGCGAGCGTCCTCCAACATGCCAACCGTGATGTCCTGCCAATACTCATCGGTTTGCACTTCGATGATGAGCTCGAGTTCCGCTCGCACCATCGGGATCGCCGCCTTTTCCTCGAGCGCACCCGCGATTTCCCGCACATCTTCGCTCCAGCGAGCGAACGACTTCTCGTGGCGAAGTAGTCCAAGCTGCAGGCGCAAAATCAGCATGTCGAACTGCTTCGCTTCCCGATCTTCGTCCATCAGTTCGGATGGAAGACCGGCCACGCAGTCGACGAGTTCACCGCGCTGTTCGATCCCGAGCGTCTCCCACGCCTTCGCGTCCGCATATTTCTCGACCAGCTTCCGCTTCGGCCGCACGATGAAGTTGTTGACGTTCATCTGCTCGACTTCCTGCCTGAGACGTTCGGCAACATCACTTCGCAATCCTTGCTTGACGTCAGCATCCTTCTGCTTATCCAGCTCTGCAATCAGTTCCACGCGGCTGGCGAAGAGCTTCTTGCCCAACGATTCATTTCCTGAGCCGCTGACTGTTTCCGGATTTTCGCTGAAGAATTCGAGGTTTTGACAATAGTCGAAGACGTAGAAACATTGCTTGTTCAGGCCTATTCCAAAGAGATCGGGGCGAAGGCGCGTGCCACGGCCCACCATCTGCCAGAACTTGGTCTTCGACCTCACCATCTTGAAGAACACCAAGTTCACGATCTCCGGAATGTCGATGCCAGTGTCGAGCATGTCCACCGAGATCGCAAGGTGAGGCGCGCGCGCGGGATTTGAGAAGTCGTCAATGAGCGATTGCACGTACTCCACCTGGAAATCAATCACTCGGGCGAAGCTGCCCTTGTAGTGTGGATAATTCTTGTCGAAGCGATCGGCGATGAACTGCGCGTGATCGTGATTCTTGGCGAAGACAATCGTCTTACCAAGCCGATCACCGTCTGCCACCTTCATTCCACGCGTCATCAGGTGCTCTAAGACTTTGTCGATCGTATCCTCGTTGAACAGCCAGCGATTGAGCGCTTCCGGTTCCACAGTGCGCGGTATGTTGCCGTCCTCGTCCCACTCAATCGCATCCCACTGCTCTTTCTCTTCATCGGGCAATTCGTCGTACTTCATGCCTTGGCGCTGAAATTTCAGCGGGACAGACACTGCTTTCGGAGGAACCAGAAACTTGTCTCTGACCGCCTCGTCAAGACCGTAAGCGTCAGTCGGTACGCCGTCTTCCAATTCGAACAAGCTGTACGTGTTGTGATCGACTTCGTCTTTGGGCGTGGCTGTCAGGCCAACAAGGAACGAATCGAAGTACTCGAAGATTGCTCGATACTTCTGATAAACGGAGCGGTGGGCCTCGTCGATGATCACTAGATCGAAGTGGCCTGGACCAAATTGCCGCCTGCCGTCTTTGGTTTCATCGATCAGGCGGAGCATCGTCGGGTAGGTGGAAACCAGAACCCGCGCATCTCCAATTTGTTCGGCGTGGTCGAGCGCATTCACTGCACCGGCCGACGGCAGGTGCCGTTTGAACGCGTTTGTGGTCTGTTTAACCAGCGCGATCCGATCGGCGAGGAATAGGACGCGCTTTACCCAATTGCACCGCATCATCAGGTCGCATAACGCAATCACAGTCCGCGTCTTGCCGGCGCCTGTAGCCATTACGACCAGCGCTTTGCGCTCGTGATCCTTGTCAAACGCTTCACCAATGCGCCGGATTGCGCGCTGCTGATAGAAACGCTCAACGATAGCGGTGTCGATATCCGTATCAGCGAGGCTGGTGCGGGTGCTCCGCCGCTGAATCAACCGCTCCAACTCATCTTTCGTGTAGAAACCCTGCATAGAGCGCGGTGGATAGTTGCGGTCATCCCAGATCCAGTGCTCGTATCCGTTGCTGTAGGAAATGATCGGCCGCTGCCCGAACTTCTTCTCCAGACAGTCAGCGTAGAGTTCGGCTTGCCGCTGCCCGACGCGCGCATCTCGTTTTGTGCGCTTCGCCTCGACAAGGCCGAGCGGCTTGCCGTCATCACCCCAGAGCACGTAGTCAACGAAGCCTTCGCCCTTTTCGTTGGGCATGCCAGTCACCGGATACTCACGATCCTGCGGTTTATCGAGCGCCCAGCCAGCTTCCTTCAATAGCAGGTCGATGAAGTAGTCCCGCGTTTCCGCCTCGGAGTAGTTGTGTGTGTCCGGTGTAGCCTCGTTTTGCTTCTTGGTCGCGGCGATCTCCAGGCGCAGACGCTCGAGGTCGGCGTCCAGAGCGGCCTTGCCGGTCAATAGTTCAGTTAATCGAGTGTCTTTTTCGGCAAGCTGCGACTCGAGCTGCTGGATCTGAGCGAGCGTCTGGGGCGGGACCGGAGAGGTTTTGGGCAGCAGTGTCGGATCAAAGGCTAGACTGTCCGCCAGCTGTGCAGACTTGCCGTAAGTGCGTGCGAGCCAGAAGCAGATGTGGAACAGCTCACGCATCGCAGTCATCGAGTCCAGCTGCTGCAATGGCTTATGGCTGTGCTCGGCTAGGTTGCCGAGATCCTTAATCAGCTTAGCCTTAACAAAGATCTTCGGCCCAACAGCTTGCTTGAACGTCGGCTCATGGATCAGAGCGCTGAGATTGTCCTGGTAGGGGAGCTTGAGTGCGGCATCGCTTCTGTACAGCCAGGCAATTACGGACTCGAGCGCCCGACGGGCGTAGAAGCAAGCAGTGCGTGGGTCAGGGATAACCAGCTCTTCGGCTTTTGTCGCATCTGCACAGAGCTGCGCCCATTCGGGTTGAAGGAAACCGAAGTTAGTCGTCACTCTCTCACCCTAAGCTGTTGTTCCGATCACGCTGCATTCGCGCGTCCCAGTAAACAGCTCTCCTCGAAAGGCGCGGTGCTGAAGAGATTCGAAGAGAATGTCTAGTTCGCGCGACGAGGCATACTGCACCGATTTCAGTTTCTCTAAAGCCCGAACCTGGTGCGCGAACTTGCGCTGGAGCTGCAGAGGAGGTACGAGCACCGTCAGACTCTTCAGCTTAGTAACGTTAATTCCAGGCATAACCGCGCCGCCACTTATCAGCAGGAGCTGTCGTTCCACGTTGCGGCTGTAGTGTAGCTGATGGCTCAGAAATATTGGATCGCATGTGTCTCGGTCTACACGTATGCGAAGCAAGTCAGAATGCATTATTCCAAGCGGGAATTTTTCGGGATAGACCGCGCAGTTCCCGACAGTACCTTTACGAGTCATGACGATGTCGCCAGGTTCTAGTGAGTACTGCATAAGACGTTTTGCGGTCCCAACGCTTAAAAATTCGTGTGTGGGAAGCTCAAACAATGCATTGACATTCCTGATGCCCCACAGTGGAACTCCCTCAGTTCCGACCTCCCTCTTCGCAAGCTGTGTGCCGAACGGGCCACACTTTATGCCTTCCGCGGACCTGCAAAGTCCATTGAGCTCAGAACGAGGCCAAGCTCGCGGATTCGTTATAGGGTCGCCGAAGACCTCGAGGAAGATGGATTGGGCGAGCGCGTCGAACTGGGCGAGGACGGCTCGGCGCTTGGTACGCAACGCCTCTGCTCGGTCCAGAACGTCTGCGATGCGCCGCTGCTTCGAGATTGATGGAATCGGGATCTGTGCTCGGCGAATCTCTCTCAGTACCAAACGGCGAATCGCCGATCCGGACATATTCCGCATCATGTGCGCGCGACCCGCTGGGCTGTTAAGCCAATGCACTAGATACCGTGCGTCTAGTTGTCCCGCATGAGGTCTGAGGAGAGCGACACTCGATAGCATCGAGAACTGTTCGGCTAAGGTGTTGACTGCCGCGGTTCCAGTATTCACACCATCTTTTACAAAAAGGACATCGCCAGGAAGAACTGGGCAGGCCTTGTAAATCTTGTCATGGACTTCCTCAGTTACATAGCACACTGTAGATAAATCGATCAGTCCAGGTCTTATATTTCTCGAGGTTAGGTATAAGAATTGGCCTGCGCTGGATGTGGGCGGCGAGAAATGCGTTCCGTCGGTGATCAGGCTACACATTTCGTTGAGTTCAGCCAAGGGAACTATCGATTCAAGCACGTAAGATTGCCTCCAGATCGCTCAAGCCTTGCTGAATCTGGTATTCCAGGTTTACGAGTTCCGCCAGTATCTCCCTCGGTGGACGGTGCTCTACTTCTTCGTGGAGGACCTCTTTATAGCGGTTCAAGCTCAGGTCGTAGCCCTGTGCAGCGATTTCGTTTTTAGGCACACAGAAACTCTGGGCGGTACGAGGGCGTTTGCGTTCTTTACCGTCGCGGTCTTTCCAGCGTCCGAAAACATCGGGCAAGTTGTTCTTCGCGTGCTCTTCCTCCGTGAGCTTAGCCTTTGACAACGGCCCGAGCTTTTCGTCGCTCAACAACGCCGTGCGCTTGTCATCGAGTGACCAGCCATCGGCGTGCACGTCGTAAAACCACACGTAGTCCGTGCCGCCGGAGTTCGTCTTGGTCAATACCAAGACCGCGGTTGAGACGCCTGCATACGGCCTGAACACGCCGCTGGGCAGTGAAATCACTGCATCGAGTTTTTGATCCTCGACGAAAATCCGGCGCAGCGTCTTGTGTGCATTGCTCGATCCGAACAGCACGCCGTCCGGCACGATCACTGCAGCGCGTCCGCCTGGTTTAAGCAGGCGCAAAAAGAGCGCCAGGAAGAGCAACTCCGTTTTCTTCGTCTTCACTACCTGCTGCAAGTCCTTAGCGCAGCTTTCGTAATCGAGCGATCCAGCGAAAGGCGGGTTCGCTAACACTAGGGTGTACCCCTCGTCCTCGCCGGCATGTTCCTGGGAGAGCGAGTCACGATACACAATGTCTGGGCTTTCAACACCGTGCAGCAGCATGTTCATGCTGCCGATACGCAGCATCGTGTTGTCGAAATCGAAGCCGTGAAAGAGCTTGTGGTGGAAGTGCTCGCGCAGCTTTGGATTGGTAAGCACTTCAGGATGCCGCTCACGGAGCGACTCGCCGACGGCCACGAGGAAGCCGCAACTGCCGCAGGCGGGATCACAAACAACATCCTTCGGCTCGGGCTCAACCATCTCGACCATAAGTCGGATGATGTGGCGCGGCGTGCGGAACTGCCCATTCTGTCCTGCCGCGGCAATCTTGCCCAGCATGTACTCATACAAATCGCCCTTGGTGTCTCGGTCCTCCATCGGCACCTTGTCGATCATGTCCACAACCTTTGCGAGCAGGGCCGGCGTGGGGATCGTGAACCGCGCGCCGTCCATGTGCTTCGAATAGGTAGTGCCATTCCCGCCCAAGGTCCGCAGCCAGGGAAAGACGTGCTCGCTGACAACGGTGTACATGTCGCGCGGCTCGAAGTTCTTGAACTTGTGCCAGCGGAAATCTTGATACGAGCGCTTGCGGCCGTCTTTGCCCTCCGGAAAGAACTGCTTCTGCGTGGCTTTCCTGTCGCGGGTGACCTTCAGTTCTTCGGCCGTCTCCAGCTCATCTAGCCGCTTGAGGAACAACAGGTACGTGATCTGTTCTATTACCTCGAGCGGGTTGGAAATTCCGCCCGACCAGAACGCGTCCCAGATGCGATCAATTTGATTGCGAATCTCGCCTGTAAGCATAGGAATTCAAAGGTGGGGAAGTACTCAGAACTATACCCCAGATACGGCGGCGGCAGGATTGGAAAATGGAATACCTATCTAGCGATCAAGTCCTCGCAGAAGGCGAATAAGCGGCACCTGGAACGTTTTGCTGATTTTCAGTAGTGTCTTGACAGTAATCGGCCGACCAGCCTCGATTTGCTGCCAGTGCCGCGCAGAGAATCCGTGCTCGATCATGTCCTCCTGCGACCAACGCTTACGCTTACGTAGCTCGCGCACACGTTTGCCCAGGGCGCGAAAGAAGGCGGCATCGTCCACGTCCAGGTTTTAAAGGGATACGAGCAGGAGCACCACGAGCAGATTAGCTGGGCCAGATTATACTGGGCTGACGCTATCCGCCTCGTGGCACGCAGCTTAGGGTGCGCTCGAGGATCGGATTCGTTACTTCCGTCACTTGGTCATAGCCCCTATTCGTAGCACGATCAAACCGTGAAACTGCAATTCCGGCTGATCAGCTACAAGCCCTGAATGTTCCACTGTCGCCCTTCGGAGGCGTCCATCGAGACCGGCATCAATCGCGGAGAGGTAATTGGGTTCCTGAAGCTGCACAGGAGTTTGGAGCACGCCTGGGATCTGTGCGAGCGCAGCGATTGGATGCTGTGGACGCTCGAATCGGCCTGGCAGCTCGGTCGGATCCCGAACGACTCAGACGCGAGTCTCCGCCTGTTTGCATGCTGGTGTGCTCGAGCCTGTCTGAAAGTTCTAAAGGTTCATCCGGCCACGGTGCGCGTGGTCGACTCAGCCGAAGCGTTCGCGCGCGGCAGGTCATCGGCTCAAGACGTGGCCCTTGCTCGGGAGGGCGCGAGCGGCGGCGGTGCCGGTGCAGCAAGGGCATTGTCACGGCACATTCCAGGTGCATCTGCACAGCTGTGCTGCTTCGCAACTTCTGAACACATCGCCATAAATGCGGCGCGACAGGCAAGCCGGCATCACATCAGCGCGGTCATAGACCTAGCTCTGGAGACTGGCGCAGAGAAGCTAAAGTGGACCTCGGGTGCTGACGCGCTCTCCCAGGTGCTACAGGCCGAACTCGAAGCGCTGAAGCTGGCGACGCTCGCTGGGCAAGCACATGCACTGCGCGAGATCGTCGGCAACCCGTTCGAAGGCAAGCAGGCACTGAAACGTCGGCCGCGCGACGAGACCGGCGTTCCATTGCTCCCAGACATCGCGTCCTCAGTGCCGGATGAGCTGTACGACATTCCAGTTTCCGAGACACCGCTTAGCCAGCCATCGAACAATTTAGAGGCCGAAGTCGAGCGGATCTCGAATCTTCTGCTGGAGCGCTACAAACAACGCGTCGAAGAGGACGGCGTGGAGGCTTACACTGACTTCAAGGCAGCCAAACGGGCGCTTCTACAAGCGAGCGATTTTGATCCGGCGTTGGATAGCGTGAGCATTCGCGCGTACGAACTTGCGGAGATCCATTTGTTCGGTCACGTTATGACTTCAGGAGTGCTTCAGTGAGTGCCACGCGAAAGGTATCACTGGTCAGAATGGAGGCGCCAGTCGCATGACACGCTTACTCGGATTCGCTCTGGCCGTGATCATCGTCCTGCTCGTCCGCATCTGTGCAGAATTAGCTTGGATCAGAAAGAACGCCCGTCTGTGAACGACATATGATAGGCCTCCAATCGTCATTTGCGGTCGCATCTATTCCGAAACGTTGTCGCGGAGTAAGATTGCGGCGGAGGCGCCATATGGACCAACCGGATCAAGCCAGCCTGGATAAGTTCGCGGAAAACGTCGACTCCGGTGAGATGCTTCGGCAAGCCGAGCGCGGCCCAGGCGTTGGTTGCGGAATTTAACCGTGGAGCACGCGATCCCCACGGTGGACGCGTCTGTGCAGCGGAGGTATGCGGCGCAGCTTTTCTGATCTACAGTACCCCATCACTGATGGCAATCACAGTGGCCAGACATTATTGAAGGCCTCATGGGCAAGAAGCGTGGCTCTTTTCTGTATTTCGTTGGTTCCCCATGTGTGTGCGTTCATAATGACATCATCGACCCACACGTTGCATGACTTTAAAATTGCCTTTTTATCGTTAAACGGCCTATTTGCCAGCTTCTGATTAATCTTCGGCGTGACCAAGATCAGGTTTCCGATCGACGCAATGTGTTCGTCTGCAAGCACCGGCCCTTTGGTTGGGCTTTCAGGGACCAAGTGTTCGATCGTCATTTTTTCGGGATCGATCGCCAGGCCAGGGGAATTCCGTTCGTAGATCTTGGAGAGGATGTACTTAATTAAAGGCTTCTGCTTTGTGAATACTGTTGAATACTTCAACTCGAGAAATCTTGCCTCAAATTCCGCGACGGGAGGGCGTCTACTTGCGAGTTTTTTTCTAAACTGCTTTAACAACGACACTTTTTTTGTGCCTTTTGAGCAATACAGGTTCCTTGCGTTCGAGGCATACATAAAGGAAATTCCACCAGACGAACGTTGTGACGCGACAGCTGTAAATGCGAAATGAAAATTTTCAATTGCTTTCAGAACATTCGTTGCATGTTTGATCTTAAGGGTGCCGTCTTCAAGATGCCGCATGACTGCGAGCACCATTGGCAGCTGCTGCTTTATGCGAAAAAGGTTCATGGCTGCCAGTGAGTCCCGAATTTCAAACTCTTCCTTTTTCCAATTCCTGTATACAGGTTCATGAATCGCTCTATAGAGGCCACTCTCAAGAACTAAATCGTCTAGAAAAGCCGTTGCATTGTCCTTCTTGATCTGCTTTCTCAGGGCCTTGTAGAGCTTCTTTTCTGTCGTGTAGTCGTAACGCGAGAGCCAGTAATGATGTATGAACGTGGAGACGCTGAGGTCAGCTTGCGATTCCTCAAAAGTTTCGTTGATTGTGGCCCACTTGTCTTTTGCCAGGTCCACCCCTTTGTTTGAAGGCTTCATTAATCGGGAAAGATGGCTCTTAACAAGATCAGAAAGCGTGAGATCCTTCCCTCGCGTGTTTAAGGTTTCGAAGATGATGTATGCATCATCATCGTTGTCCAGGGCTGTGAAGATCAATTTGAGAGCCAACACCTTATCTCTAATCTTCGACAGCTCCTCCTTTATGCGCTCGCTCTTCTTTTGGCCGGAAAGACTAGGAAGACTTTTGATACCGTGAACGGTGGCATCCAACTTTTCTCGCAAGTAGTCGAAGGCATCTTTCAGAAGTTCCTCCTCTGGCCCGACCTCGGCAGGAACCCCTGGTTTCCCAAGAATTTTTGAATATGCTCCTGAAAATAGGGATATGAGGTTTCGCTCTGGAGAACGTAATATTTCTCAGCCTTGATATTCGGCCTTTCAATAAGGCCGTGGAGCCCCTGCGCGAGCTTCTCCTCGCCCTGTTCGTGAAAAACATCTCGTAGCGCACACAGGAGCAGAGTTATCGTAGTAAGCCGCTGCTGACCGTCAACAACTCCCTGTATTCCCTTATCGTCGTAAACCACGAAATTTCCGATGAAGTAGTCACTCTCACTCTCAACGACTGCATCACCCCAAAATTCTTCGACGTTGACGTGGTCCCATGAGTAAGGCCGCTGGAACCTCGGAATCTTGTAATAGGCTTCGCTGAGGAGCTGGCCAACCTCTTTTTCTAAACAAGTGATCTTCATCGGTGCATTCCCTCCCCATTTGGCTAGCGCGGTTTAAACTGAGGCCACAATAACATTGTTTGCCGCCCGTCGGGAACACAGTCCCACCGCCGGTGTACTACCGAAGGTGCTCCCTAAATCCAACCGCTGCAAAGTGAATCGAGCTTCCGCATCGTTCTGTCACGCTCTAACGTATCCAGTGTAATTATCGCCATGACTGTCTGAATCTCGGAGCTGTCCGAATAAGCCGATGGCCAGAAAGCCGCGGCGAGCAGGCTCGTGCAAAGCCGCAACATTGAAACTTTCTTACTGAGGAAAGCATCTAAGTAGGTGAGCCCAGCTTCAGGCTTGAAGGTCGGCTTAACAATTTAAGGCTTGATTCGGTGAAAAGACCGCCGGAACCGAGGCCGCTGAAGGCAAGGACGCTTCAATAACGCCGCAAGGCAAAGGTACACGTTCCGGATATTAAGACGCTTGGCCAGCGTCGGGCCGCGAGTTAGCCGCCTGCTGAATGGAGAGATAGGAAGACCTCTCTCTGTTGAGCAGGCGGTTTTCTTTTTTGCCGAAAGGAACAAGTTTAATGAGCAGACTCTATTCGACGCATCGATTGCCCGAACTGCTGGCTGACGCCAAGCGTGAACGGCTGTTCGGTAAAATTGTTTTTGAATTCACAGATGGCGACCTACGGCTGATCCGCAAGGAAATGACACTCAAAGTGTCACACAACGAACAAGAGGATAACTCTTATGTCTCAAACCACGCTCGATAGCCAAACGCCAGCAGTCAATCCCGCCGATGTCAATCCCCCAGCTGTGCAGACTGACGATGGCAATCGGCAATCCGGCAACTCGCCGTCGGAGCATTGTGACGAAAAAATCCGGCTCAAGCGCGTGCAACATCTGTTACAGATCCACTACGACAAACGAAAACTCCCAAAGACGATAACCGAGGAGTTCAAAGATTGCTACGAGAGCGGCGTGCAAGTTTACGAGGACATCGCCAAGGTGAAAATTGCGCTACACCCTGAGGCGGCGCAGGCTGAATCCTCGCAGGCAGAGCGCACACTCTCGCCGCCTGAAAAAGGAGCCCTCAAGGAGGCGATCCGCCGGTGGGCGCGCGCCGGCTCCGCTTTGGAGCTCTTTCCCACAGACCAATATGGTCCCAAAAATGTGAGCGAAGCAATCGATGCCTTCTGGACAGCAGCGAGCCCTGGGGCGGACGGCGACCGCTACTTCGCGTTCGCTGATGGCCTTTTTCTTGGGCGCTGGAACGCAAAAGGAAACGAGTCATACCGCGAGTTGTCTCGCCTCACAAACTTCACGGTAGCGACGATCCGAAGGGTCGTATACGACGACGGTGCTAGCCAGGAAATCAGTTTTGAAATCGATGCCAGGTTCCAAGGCAAGGACTACAAACAAAAAAGTCTAGAGAACGCAGACTTCCACAAGATGGAATGGCCTATGTACTTGATCGATCCGGCCGCCGTTCGCTTTACGGATCGTCCTCACACAGCTCAGGTAGCTATCCAGCTTACCGCACAGCACCTTCCGGAGCGGCGAGTCCACACCCACACTGGATGGATTGAAGTCCCGAAGGGCGAAGATGAAAGTGAGTGGCTATATCTGCACGCGAATGGCGCGATTGGGTCGCGCGGGATTCGCGGCGACATCAAAGCTGAGCCACGAAGCCAAAAAGTTCGGCAGATCGCGTTGCCGGAGCCGCCAACCGGAGAGGCCGCGAAAAAAGTCATCCGCGCCAGCTTAAAATTTATCGATCTCGGTCCGGACAAGATCACTATGCCACTGTACGCCACGATTTGGCGAGCAGCTTTGCCTGAGCCAAACCTGACAGTTTGGGCGCTCGGCTTGACTGGTTCGTTCAAGACGTCCACCCTGCTGTTGGTACAACAACACTATGGCGAAGGTTTTACCGATGACAACGTGTCGCACTGGAACGATACCGACAACTCGGTTCTGCGCGTTCTGCACGAGGCTAAGGACGCGCCCTGGCTGGTTGACGACTACGTTCCTGAAGGCAACAACCGAGAACGCCAGGACAAACAGGTTGATAACGTTGTTCGCGGAGTTGCGAACCAAACTGGGCGCGGCCGCACCAATCGAAACGGAACGCCTCAACCAGATCGACCTCCGCGAGCATTACTCCTTGTCACTGGCGAAGATCGCTCAGGCGGACATTCGAAGGCGTCACGCACCGTCTTCAGTCGTTTTACTCCAGGCGCCATAGATAAAGCCAAACTTAGCGCTGCACAGAAGGACGCTGCGGCGGGAGTGTTCGCGCAAGCCAACGCTGTGTACTTGAAATTTCTGGCATCGCAATATCCGAACCTCAAATCCCACGTTCAAAAACGGATCGCTGAGCTGCGTTCCGAATTCGAAGCCGTAGGCCGTCACCAGAGAATTGCGGAAAACTTAGCGAGTTTGGCCGTCGGATTCGAGATGTTTCTGGCGTGCGCTGTGTCGCAAAAGGCAATAACTGAAGCCGAGTCGTCGGCGCTACGGAAGCGTTTCGTCGAAGCGATGGACCTAGTTGCTGCCGAGCAAGATGCTGTGCAGAAGACCGAAGATCCGATCACCGAAGCAATTCGGATGCTCAAAGCAGCCAAGTTGAGCGGACGCATTTACTTTGGGGGAGAAACGATCGTTGAGGAGCTGATCGATACGAGTATTCCGCCCGAGCCTAGGGCAATCAAAATCGGCCAACTGGATGGCGACGGCAGTTGGATGTGTTTGCCGGACGTGCTGTATACGGGACTGCTGCAGTTGTACCGCGAGCAAGGCAGGATATTCCCGAAGACGAAAGATGAATTTCTACAAGAACTGAAGGAGCGCGGGAAGACCGAAACTGATCCAGGCCGCACGCTCAAGAAGGCGCCGCGAAGTTGGAAAAGTGCAGACGACTCGCGGCCAAGGGTCGTATATTTTCCGGCGAGTGTTTTGGCTGAGGATGAGGAGGATAAAGGGTGAGCGATCTTGGTCCCAGTTGGACCCACTTGGTCCCGCTCTGGTCCCACCCTTTGGGACCAACTCAAGTCTATATGTCTCTTCTTCTTACAAACAAGAATGTGTATTTGGTCCCACTTGCGAACATATGTAGACACGCGCAAGGTCTGCTGCACGGATGCTTTCTATCTTGCTCGAGAGTGGTATTTTCCTCAGCCTACAGGAGTACACACACACTATGTAGCGCAAGCGGGACCAGAGGCGCATTCGTTCGGCGTAAGGTAATGTCAGAGCAGGAGTTAAGCTCGTCCCACCCACTGGGACCAGACTGGGACCACCTGGGAGGAGTTGGGACCAAAACGCCGGACCTTACTGACGATTCCAACGCACGCGCATGGCAGCTTGCTTCTCGGCGATCGTTCGCCGGCTTCGGTTGTTGTGCATACTTGAATTCTAGCGATTTGCGTTCGGAGGCGTTTGGTGCTCACCTTCTGTGCAGCTCGAGTAACGCTACCACGGTGATTTTGGTTTCAGTGGTCGCGCATACGGATACGGCTCTTTGAATTCAGACTCATACTTGTCTGCTTGGGCGTGCTTGGCGTCAGCGATCAGGTCCAGGGCAGTAGTGAAATCGTCATCATCGATTAATTCCATGATCGAAGTAGTGTGCTGCCACAAACGTGAGAATTCATTGAGAATTGCTCCCGTCTCAGAGAAAACTGTTTCGAGCTCTGCCAGCGTTAACTTAGCGCTAACGTCAAGGTGTGTGGGATTGACGACCGTCTTTGGGTCCAGATGTGCAAGCGCTTGATTTCGACGCTCCTGAACCGACTTGAGAGTGAGGAAGAGACTTGCTGTGCGCGCCTCGGCTTCTTTAACGGCTGCAGAGATCTCCTGTGGAGTTCCGTGCTTGAACAATCCGGCTTGGGACTGGGCTGCAGCAAGTAGCGACTTTACCGTAACGGCACCACTGGTTTTGTCGTAGAGCTTTGCAGCGAACATTTGCGACATGTGCAAACAGGCCTCAAGCGTCAGGCCGAAAAAGATGCGCGACGTATTGAGCACCACAGAGTCAGCTGCAGCAAGGCCCTTAGCAATCCCAAGATACGCTTTCCCGAATAGAACTTCGTGCTTAAGGCTGATCAGAATTTGGTCAATGGTCGGGTTAAGGTTCATTAGGAGTTACTACTCTTTGCAGCCTTCCCGCACTCCGCTGTGTGCGTCGTTACCAGCCACCAATAATGTCGAAGCGTCGCCTCACAGTTTCGTGGGTGGCAGGCAAGGTACTCGTAATCCAAACCGATTTCCCCTTGATCTCCCCCACGTAGGTTCCTGGTGGCAGCACATAGCAAGTCTTCCTGCGCCGCTCGCCGCACGTCAGCAGGACTTTGTCACCGTTTATGATGGCGTTTGCGCGTACCTCATCCTCGATGACAGCGTAGGAATGTCCAACTCCTCCCGTACATCCGCCGTTGTTGCACTGGAGCGTCGAAGGCTGATAACGTCGCTGAGCTTCCGGCGAGCTCTCAGAGGAGACAATCTGCACACTCGCCGCTGTGCCACTCTTCGCCCAGACAGCGGTGCAGAGCACAAGGACTGTAGTTATGGATTTCAGCATGTGGACATTCTCGCAGGAGCGCTACGGCTTTCAGAGGTAACTGATGTAACAGCGTGGGACCTGCAATGTCGTGACCACCCGCGAGCTATGGACTTCGCCAGAGAACATCAACGCGGACGCGATTGACCTGTGCATCTACTTCTACAAATACCGCTTCACCGGCACAAGCTCATTATTCGTGAGCTGAAATTCCTTTTGTGCCGCCTCTAACGGAGAAAGGTCCAAGTTTTCCAGGACAAACACATTCCCTAGGAAAATGATAATTGCGAAAACACTCTGCCCAAGAATTTTGTTCGCAACCTCGGGATGCAGACTCTTGAGCGTCAATGCAGTTGAGAGTAGACCTCCGTGGCCAAACTCATTCAGTTGTTCGCTGGTTCGCCTTACCATGTCTTCGAACATCCCAGTCATGAACGTGTGGCGCTGTGAAAAGTTGGCATCAATCATCTTCGCGTGCTTTCGCATGCGTGAGTGGCCGGTGCAGCGCCCTTTGAGTGCCATTTGTATCGTGTCCTCAATCTCCTTGTCTGAAGCCACGTAGCCCAAGTAGAGGCCATTCAGGAGAGCATCGACCAAACTCTTTTGTAAAGCGTAAGCGCCGGTCAAATTGTCAGCTTCAACCAGCTGGATGATTGCCGACGTGAGTGAAACGCACCGGATGAAGTAGTGATACATGAGGCGGTAGCCACTGGTGGTGATTGCTTTCGCCTGTTGGTCGCCGATCTCAGCGAGTGACTCCAACAGCTTGCGATAACGCGCGACTTTGTCGGTCATTGCAATTCAGCTTACATGACTTGAACGGTTGGGAAAGTCCACCAACCCCATCGTTGTTACTTTCGGCCATGTACCTTCGTCACATTGCTCAGCACCCATTCTGGAATCTAAACAATTGAAGAGCGCCCCAGGTCGCCACAAATGGGCAAGAGACACTTCGTCGCCGTCTATACCGACTCCGGCTGTATCCTTGGTTGCGATCACAAACACCAGAATGTTGCGACGGCCACCGCCTGCGTATCGCAGCCTGGAGGCTACATCGTCGCTGTACGCAGGCGAAAATACCTGCCGCTCACAGATGGTGAGGAGGCGGAGTTTCAACGCCTGATGTTTGGGCATGGCGACGTTAGAGCACCCGAGCCCTCCGACGCCGGTTTGCTATCACCTTCTAAAGCGCAGCGATGATTTTGTGGAGCCTGGGTAAAAGCGCCTAGTCAGCGGTTGCGTTTACAGGAACCTGCCAAGGGCGCGCGCCAGAGCGCCTTCGAAGTAGACTGGCTTGAGCCCGTCGGCCCAATACTCCAATGCCTCGAGATTCGGCTGGGATGTTTCTTGATCGGTTCGCAGGATAGAGCCACCGGCCTGCGTAGGATGGAACTCGATCCACCCTTCCCATATTCCGTCGGGCCTACCCTGCCCACAGATGTGGATGGAGTAGCTTACGCTATCTGTTTCGATCGTAGCTGGAGATTTGCGGATGAGCACCACGTCCTCAATGCGATTGGATGTAGCATCGCCGAGGCATGTTGGTTGGGCTTGCAGCAAGAAATGCAGGGTGGGCCGTTTCGCGTCTACCTTTTATGTCGTCTGTTCTGCGCCCTAAACCTAGCCCAGCGCGCCTTCTGTGCAGCTGCGATGCGCGCTCGAGCGGCGGGTGATAATTTGCGGCGTGCGCCGGCGGGTTTGGCGGGACCGCGTGCGCGCGCTTTTGCCCAGCGGCGTCTCTGGGCCTCGGCGATGCGTTGCCGCGCCGCTGCGGAGAGTGTTCGGCGACCGCGTCTTCGGCCGGCCGATTTGGCTGAGCCGCCGCCTTCGAGCGCCGCGATGGCTCGATCGAGTCTGTCCAGCTGCGTTTGGGCATGGTCCCGTTCAGCTCGGAGTTCTCGAACCAACAAGGTTAGGTCAACCATATGTGATCTATTGTGCAATCAGGATACCTGCAGGATCATTTTCGTAGGAACTCGGGAATCGTGTGCGGTTGTTGTTCAAGAATATATCTGACAACGCCTAAGTCGATTCCTGCAAGTAAATGCTTCCTGACTTCATCGGCGGCTACACCAATCTTCTCACGTACGACCATTTCCCAGTCGGGAGTCTCTCCCTCATTCCAGAGCATCAGCATCAAAGCAAAATCCATCAACGAAAACATTGACTCGGCTTCGGGACTATACAGAATCCGGACGGTGTTTTGGCTCGTTCGCGTGACCTCGCTTTCCGTTGGAGCGCGGAACAGCAACCATGCCAATTCCGAACGGAGTTCGATCGGATTGCCATCCAGCAGGAAACCTGCTCCTCGGATCGTGAATGTGTATGCTCCTTCCGGCAAGAGAGCTGGCATCGCCGGCAACTCACCGTTCGCCGACACTTCAGCGTCAATAAAGAACGTTATTCGTTGCGTGAGTACTATCATCAGGTCGCCGAAAATGCTGGACATTAAGTTCTCACGGCAAGCTCGTTCGAAACTCAAGTGATGGGAGTCCACCTTTTTTTCGAAGTGGAGCACATCCGTCAACGTCCAAAAGTGATGATGTTTCCAGGCGAGGAGCAGCGGAATGTGTAGTGCCTCTGCATATGCCTTCATGCCATTGAGGTATTTGTCGGTCCAGACGATCGGATCTTGAGTACTTTTCTTTACCTCGATCAGCAGCGGAACGGACCTGCCGTTTTCGAGAGAGGCGATACACAAGACGTCCGGCACCTTGAAGTTTGGATCAGCATCGCGGTATTTAGGCAGAGGCGTCTGGTCAACCCTATTGGCAATGGCGGCACGCCCAAGCCAATTAATGGCGGCTATGAATTCCAGCTCTGGAGACAATCCTGCCTCAATGGTGGTGATGCGTGCGGCAACGGTTCTGATGACATCAGCTTCAACCTGCCCGTCGTCTTTCAGCTCATGCGCGAGTTCACGAGCAATCGGACGCACTATGAAAGCCAGTCTTGTCAGCCTTGGATCAGCGAGGTCCACGATCTCAGCTTACACTTGGACGCGCAGACCGCGATTGTGTATGGTGCGCTGCTGGCGCCAGTAGAGTAGGAAGTTCACGCATGAGCCCTTCACGACGGACCAAGCTCGATCTTGAGAAACTCCGCGCCTCCATGGACGTGATTTGCCCGAAATGCGGGATTCGTATTCCTCCCGAACGGCAGTTGCGCGTGGATTGGGAACACTTGAAGTGCCCTGGTTGTGGCCAGGCATTCGTTTCCAGTCCAAAGCGTACTTGAGAGCTTCCGAGCTGTACGCGGCTGAGCGTGCGAGACCTCAAAGACCGTTCGTGCAGGACGCGATGGCGGAGGTCGCCTGTGAGGGATGGATCGGATGCGCTAACGTTTTCAGGATCAGCAATGTGCGCGCATTTCGAAGGTATGAGCTAGGAATCATCTCTTGCCCCTGGATTCATTCAAAAATAAAAAAAAGACCTGTGCGCTGAGGTTGTGACGCCGGTGTGACGTAGAATCTGCCAGGGCTGACCAAATTGCCGTCATTGACAATTTGCACCCTTTTCGACTCAGCAACTTGCGCGTTTTCAATTGTGGCGGGAGAATTCGGCTTACAGGTCCAGCTGCCTTCTGATATTGCGCAAGGTCCCTCGACTACGCTCGGGATTTCGGCAGCGGCCTCCCGCTTCGCTCACGCCCGCTAATCGCCTCAACTTACAGGTCCAGCTGCCTTCTGATAGTGCGCAAGGTCCTCGACTACGCTCGGGATTTCGGCAGCGGCCTCCCGCTTCGCTCACGCCCGCTAATCGCCCCAACTTATAGGTCCGGCTGCCTTCTGACATTAGGCAAGGTCCCTCGGCTTCGCTCGGGATTTCACCGCGCGGTCGGCTCAACTTACCGCCGCGTTACGTCATGCAGAGGTCCAAAAAATGTCCGCGGGTCAAAGAATCCAAGCATGGTCGCGGCTCATCCGAAGAATGTATTCAAGTGAGGTCCAGTGATGACGCCGCATGTGATCATCGTGGGTGGTGGCTTCGGAGGACTTTCTGCGGCGCGTCATTTACGCGGTGCTGATGTCCGCGTCACACTGATTGATAAACGGAACTACCATCTTTTTCGGCCGATGCTGTACCAGGTTGCGACGGGGCTGCTTTCGGCAGACGAGATTTCAGGACCGTTGCGCTCGATCCTGAGTCATCAGAGAAATGTTGACGTGTTGCTCGATGAAGTGACCGGCATTAGCCCGAACCAGCGCCGTGTCCATCTCAAACACAGAGACTTAGCGTACGACTTCCTCATTCTGGCGACGGGCATTCAGTACAACTATTTTGGGCACGATGATTGGCGCGGCTTCGCACCGGGCCTCGAATCACTCGACGATGCCGACGTGATTCGAACCAAGGTTCTGCTCGCCTTCGAGTGGGCCGAAGCACTCGCCGCCGCGCACCAGGGGCAAATCGAGGAGATTCGGCGTCTCCTGACATTTGCGCTGGTAGGAGCCGGGACGGTTGGCGTGGAGATGGCGAGCACGCTCGCCGAAATGTCGCACATGGCTTTGGCGCGCGACTTTAGGCATATAGATCCAAGAACCGCGCGGATTCTCCTCTACGAGGCTGCGCCTCGCGTTCTGCCCACATATCCAGAGGAGCTTTCCCGCAAAGCGCAACGCCACTTGGAGAGCTTAGGCGTCGAGGTCCTAACCAACGCTCGTGTCACGAATGTGGATGCGGATGGAATTGTGGTCGGCGGGCAGAAAATTCCTGCCGGAACCGTACTCTGGGGAGCTGGCGTGGTTGCGTCTCCCGCAGCCCTGTGGGTAGGCGCGGAAACCGATAAGTTCGGGAAGGTGATGGTGGACCCGGATCTGTCCGTGCGTGATCATCCAGAAATTTTTGTAATTGGCGACACGGCTCATGTGGTTGCACCAGCGCGGAATTTATTCGGCATTAAATCACCAGAGCCGATGCTGCTGCCTGGAGTAGCTCAGCCGGCGATCCAGGAGGGGAAGTACGTTGCGGAAATTATCCGGCGTCGCGTCGCTGGGCGTGAGCGACCAAAGCCTTTCTGGTACTGGGACAAGGGCGATCTCGCAATCGTGGGCCGAACCTACGCGGTTGCCGACTTACGCTTCATCCGGTTCGCGGGCCTTGCAGCATGGTTCGTCTGGGCCAGCGTGCATATTTATTTTCTGATCGGATTTGCTAACCGCCTGTTCGTGCTGCTGCAGTGGGGATTTGATTTCCTTACAAAGCGCCGCCGCGTGCGAGTCTTGACCGAAGAGTCTCCAGCGTCGGAGAACGTGATTGATCCGGCGGCATGATTTTCACGGAATACTAGCTATGCTCTACACGGTTTACCTGATTGCTGCAGCTTAGAATCGCGAGTATCGCTTAGATATCGCATACATGTGAAGTCATACGGGTATTTGCGGGACTCCAGGTCTGCGCATCTGCCTCTCGAAACGTTCTACATCCGCCCTTACCCAGGTAAGCTGAGCATTCTCGCAAGACAAATCACGTCAATGCCCGATGCGGAAGGGCGGATCTCCTTTCACAGATAACCAAGGAAGGAGCAAGCATGTTCACACGCGTAATAGCACAGCACTGGAAGATTCGTGCTGGGCCGCCACCAATCGTGGTCCCGTGATCATCCCTGAGTGACCTCTCGTGCTCTCGTTTGGCGCCAAGAGGAATCGTGTCACTAAGTCCTACCCACAGACCGTGGCCCTGAAACGCCATTGGAAGGAGACAATTATGAAAATTGTAGTCATAGGCGGTACTGGACTCATTGGATCAAAGCTCGTCAACGAACTTCGTGAGCAAAGACACGAGGCAATAGCGGCGGCGCCCAACACCGGTGTAAATACCATCACGGGTGAAGGACTCGCCGAAGTGCTGAAAGGCGCATCCGTAGTTGTCGATGTATCAAACTCTCCCTCCTGGGACGACGCCGAAGTGCTGAAGTTCTTCGAAACTTCGACTCGAAATATCCTGACGAATGAAACGACGGCGGGGGTGAAGCATCATGTCGCATTATCGGTGGTCGGAACCGACCGGCTATTGGAAAGCGGCTACTTTCGCGCGAAGATTGCCCAGGAAAAGCTGATCAAACAGGCTTCCATCCCTTACTCCATCGTTCACGCGACCCAGTTCTTTGAATTCCTGAAAGGCCTTGCCGACATTTCCATGGTGGGCGGCAAAGTGCATTTGCCTCCCGTGTTGTTCCAGCCGATGGCGGCCGACGACGTCGCAAGCGGCGTCGCTAAAGTCGCAGTAGGTCAACCGGTAAACGGAATAGTCGAAATAGCTGGCCCGGAACAGTTTCGTGTGGATGAACTGGTGCGGCGGCGCTTGGTATCGCTCAAAGACAACCGCGAAGTCATCCCTGACCCAAACGCGCGTTACGGTGGAGTGAGAGTCAGCGAGAGAACTCTGCTTCCCAGCAATAGCGCAAGACTTTCCGAGACTCGTTTCGAGACCTGGCTAACAGAACCCGCGGCACAGATCGCACGAGCAGCGTAGCGCGATCCGCAGCCGATGCATACGACGCATAAGTGTCGGCGAACACCGAGGTCTCCATGAGCTTCACAAAATTAGTTTTCGTTCTGGCATGGCTCATGTGCGGAATGCTGGCAGCGCAGGAGGCCAAGGTCACGCAGCTATTGTCGAAAGACCTGTCAAACCTGCCTGGCAAGGAAGGCCTGATGATCACGGTCGAGTATCCGCCGGGCAGTTCCGATCCATGCATTTGTCTATGTGCTGGAAGGCTCGATCGTGATGCAAGTGAGAGGCGGCAAGCAAGTAACCCTCATACCGGGTCAAACCTTCTACGAAGGCCCGGATGATATCCATATTGTTGGGCGGAACGCCAGCAAAACCAAACCGGCGAAATTCGTCGTGTTTCTTAGTGAAGGACAAAGGCGCTCCGGTGTTGGTGCCCGCCAAATGAAACCACAACTGCGACTAGTTCTGTTTATTCAGGACGGAGGAGAAAATTCCTATGAGCACAATCACGGTGAAAGATGGCACGGCAATCTACTACAAAGACTGGGGCAAGGGCCCGGTTGTTACGTTTTCGCACGGATGGCCGCTCAACGCCGATGCATGGGACGGGCAAATGCTTTTTCTCGCCCAGAACGGTTTTCGCGCCGTTGCCCATGACCGCCGCGGCCACGGCCGCTCGAGCCAGGCTTCATCCGGGAACGACATGAACGGATATGCCGATGATCTGGCTGCAGTCATTGAGGCGCTCGATCTCAGGGATGTCACTCTGGTGGGTCACTCCACGGGTGGAGGCGAAGTGGCACGGTACATCGGACGTCACGGTACAAAGCGGGTGGCAGCTGCAGTGCTGATTGCCGCTGTCCCGCCGATCGTAGTGAAGACCTCTGCCAATCCAGAGGGGCTCCCCATGGAAGTGTTCGACGGATTGCGCACCGGCCTTTTCAAAGATCGTTCACAGTTCTACAAAGACTTTGCCGTAGTGTTCTATGGCGCGAACCGGCCGGGAGCGAAAGTATCGCAGGGAATCCTGGACCAGTTCTGGCTATGGAGCATGCAGGCTGGACTCAAGAATTCCTACGATTGCATTAAGGCATTTTCCGAAACCGACTTTACCGAGGACCTCAGAAAATTCGACGTGCCCACATTGGTCATGCATGGTGAAGACGATCAGATCGTACCGATCAAGGATACATCAAAAAAAACTGCCAAGCTGATCAAGGGAGCGCAGGAGATTTACTACCCGGGCCGGCCGCACGGGCTCACGTCTACACACCAGGACGAAGTCAACGCAGACTTGCTGAAGTTTGTGCAGTCGGTCCAACAAACCCGCAAGGCAGCAGCCTAGACAGTTGTGCCCGGTAGATCGAATCTTCTTCCTCGGTCTGCCGGGTATGAGCAGTTAACTTGTCCCAGGTACACCTGCGCGATCGAAGCGACCGCCCATATCGGGAAAACACACAACTTTAACTCGATCACTATTGACTTCGGCGTTCGAGAGGCACAGAATCCTCTCGAATTCGCCCTCTGAAGCGCAGTTCCCACCGAGGGGAGGAAGTGCACACTCCCTGAGCGAATGATTCCATCAAGGTATTAGCCCATGTCGCCGGCGTGTCTTGTGACGCCGTGAGCTGAAACTTCAAATCAAAAGGAGGCACCATGTCCGCAGCGCCTGTACTTGAAGTAGTCGGAGCGGCTCCAGTCAACATTCCTCAGCTGCTTCCCCTCAACAAACTCGGACCGCGTGAGATTTCTCAAGGGAAGATGATGTTAGGGCTATTTCTCCCTTGGATCTCCGCGACAGATGGTTACCGCGTGACCGTCAAGATTCTGCACGAGAAAGATCAATTTCTGCAGGGGATACGGTCTAAGGAATTCGCGTTGAGCCACTTGTCAACTGATCCTGTGTATGGGAATTTCTGGTCGAGTCCGAACGCGATCGAGATCGACCCTTCGGGAAGGACCCAGTTCGAGTCCGCATGGGGGAGCAACGGAACTTACATTTATCGCTACCAGATATACCGGCCCAATGACCCCACGCCCATTGATTGGGTGATCGATCCCTACGCGCGTGAGTTTGGCGTCGGCAAGATGTCGGCCTTTACTCTCGGATACGAAGACTACGAGTGGAGCGCGGAAGAAGCCAACTGGAAGACGCCGCAACTGAATGACCTGGTGGTGTACGAAATGATGATCAGCGAGTTCGGCGGCAATATCGACGGAGCGATTGCTCATTTACGTTATCTCGCCGACTTGGGCGTGAACTGCATCGAGATTATGCCCGTGACCAATGCTGCTGAGACGGTCGACTGGGGGTACATGCCGCTCGGATACTTCGGAGTGGATGAGCGGTTCGGGAATCGAAAGGACTTCCAGCAACTGGTGGACGTTGCGCACCAGAATGGAATTGCGGTGATTGTCGATTCTGTCTACGGACACACCAGCGAAAGTTTTCCGTATAAGTACGTCTACGACCAACTCAAATTTGAGGAGAATCCCTTCATCGGCCCTTTTGCGAAGGACATGTTTGGAGCCAGCACGGACTTCAATCGCCAACTTACGCGAGATTTCTTCTGCACCGTGAACTATCACTGGCTCGACGTTTACCACGTTGACGGGTTCCGCTATGACTGCGTGCCCGAGTACTGGGATGGGCCGACGGGTAATGGGTATGCCTCGCTGACCTATTGGACATATCAGACAACCAAGTCGCAGGTCGCGGCGGGAATGCAATACTGGCAACGATTCAAAAGCGGCAACTCCATCAATCTCATCCAGTGTGCCGAGCAGTTGGAGGTGCCTGTGGACGTGCTAAACCAGTCTTACAGCACTTCCACGTGGCAAGATCGCACATTCGGCGCGGCGACCGGGCTGGCCTGCGATTCCGTTGCCAGCCCTCCCAAGTGGGACAATCTCACGAACCTGGCGTTCTCGTGGGGATTGTCAGGATTCCCAAGCAGTGTCACGGTGAATGGGGACACCATTCCAAAGACTGCTTTCCAGCACCTTGAGAACCACGACAAATCTCGATTCATCTGCAATTTCGGATTGGATCCCGACAGCGGCAACGATTTGTTCGCGGAGGGGAATCGTAACTTATGGTACAAGCTGCAGCCCTACTTCATTGGTATGTCCGCATGCAAAGGCATACCGCTGCTGTGGCAAGGAGAGGAATTCGGAGAAGATCACAGGATCCCGAACGACGGCATAGGACGCGTGATGCTGTTCCGTCCGGTTCGCTGGGATTACTTCTACGATGACGCAGGTCAGCAACTCATCCGATTGATGCGCAAGCTGCTGGCGCTGCGTAACAGCAGTGCCCACTTCCGCAGCGGAGAACACTTCTTCTACAACGAATGGGACCGCTACCAATCGAAAGGCGTCATGCTGTTCTCGCGCTACAACACGAGAGCCTTCAGCCTGATTGGCTTGAATTTTTCGGATTACGACCAGACCGTACCCTTTTGGTTCCCAATTGACGGCGACTACCAGGAGGAACTGCACGGGCTGGACCACAAGATTGGCATGAAAGCGCTAACGGAACAGATGCTGATTGTGCCCAGCAACTACGGCAGAATCTGGACACACAACGCGTAAACAGTGCGAAGGTATTTCTCAGGGGCAGCGGCGAGCTGTCCCTCTTTTTTGGACAGGCGACGCACAGTACTAGCCTGCGCGAACTTCGGCGGTACGTTATTCTCGTTAAGTACAAGACTGAAGTCTTAAATCAAAGGAGCCTCATGTCCGCACCAAGCCGTCGTCCTGAAATTCGCCGTCGCCGCACCCGCGCCGAGAAGGTCACGAAGCTGCGCAAGCGCCTGAAAGCAGCCGGATCATCCGGCGACCGTGAGCGCATCGAAGCCAAGCTGACCCGCCTGTCGCGTAATTCGCCGGGACAGCCGCTGGTAAAGGGATAAGGTCGTCTGCCGGGAGGATTGCGGCTGGTAATGTCGAGCTCCGCTCGACCGGACCCGTTCGACTCCCTCGCTTTGCTCAGTCGCTCAGGGCAGGCTTAGCGAGGGCGCCCGTCCCCACATGGCCTGTTCTCTGTTGTAGGCTAGAGCAAATGGCAGAATCTTCTCTTCGCAAACCGCGCTGGTACCTAATTCCACTGCGTGTTCTGCTGGTGACGGTCGTGGTCACACTGCTGTCCTTTGCCGTGAGCCTGCTGCTGGGCATCCTCGGCGTGATTCTTGCGGCAAAGCTCAAGGGTGGACACGCCAACATGACGCTCGCCTATCGCGATGTTGCATTGCCCGTAGCTGCGATGGTGGGCACAATTGTCCTCATCTCGGCTCTGGTCATGGAGATCCGCCACTACCGCCAGGCCAAAGCACTTGGCCAGATCGCCGACCAAATGCACCCCGCACGATGAAGCCGCGCATTGCCATCCCTTTGCCGCATGGCGGCGATCCTGAATACGCATTGCGAGCAATCCCTCAATACGAGCGCGCGGTGGAGCTTTCTGGCGGACAGTCCGTTCGCATTCCGCTGGATCGGCCTCCAGCGGAGGTCATGAAGATGATCGAGCAGTGCGATGGAGTGCTGCTGCCGGGGAGCAAGGCCGACGTAGACCCCGCGAAGTTTGGGGCGGAAAAACATGCCAAAACCGAGGCTGCGGATCCCAAGCGCGACACGGTCGATGAACTTCTGCTGCAAGATGCCTACAACATGCGCAAGCCTGTCCTGGGAATTTGTTATGGGCTACAAATTTTGAACGTATACCAGTCGGGAAATCTGCTGCAGCATATTGAGTCGCGGATCAACCATGAGGCAGGGAGAACGGTTCCGATAGCGCATAACGTCTCGATTGAGCCGGGGTCGAAGCTGGCCGAGATTGTGGCAGGCGCGGAGAGCTGTCGAGCGTCGCTCGACCGGACAGCCGAGGGCGGCTGTCCCTCCATGAGCATGCCTGCGAATTCCAGCCATCACCAGGCGGCAGGAGATGTGATTGGAGATGGATTACGCGTGGTCGCGCGATGTCCGGACGACAATGTGATAGAGGCGCTCGAAGGAACGTCGCCAGACCATTTTGTTCTGGCGGTGCAATGGCACCCAGAACGTTCGTTCGACGACGATTTCCGATCGCGGGCCTTGTTCGGGGCCCTGGTAGATGCCGCTCGCAAGAAGCACGAAGAACTCAGAAGCGATTTCGAAGGGCAGAGTGCTGCGTCGAGCGCCAGTTCTAGCAAGCACAGTCGTTAAGTTGCCACACGACGCAGGATCGCACGCTGTGGTTCCCGTCAGGTGCCCTGTCTGTTGCGCGTGATGCGAACGGGATCATTGGATTTCCAGGAACACATCTAACCACCTGCTGAGTCACGATATTAATCGCAGTCTGGTTTATAAATACTCGTACCAGATGTGCCGCTGAAAACGTCGCGGAGGGAAACATGTCCGTGCGGCTGATCGAGAGTCTGGCCACCACTGAGCCGCTGGCCGCAGTGTTTTCCGATGTGTCCGTCCTCCAGGCAATGCTGGATTTCGAAGTTGCTCTGGCCCGCGCCGAAGCTGAACTCCGAATCATCCCGCAATCTGCAGTGCGCACCATTGCCCGCTGCTCGCGAGCTGAAGAATATAACACCGCAGCACTGGCGAGAGAGACTCTACGCGCGGGGACGCCCGGCATTCCGCTGGTCAAAGCGCTTCGCAAACGAGTTCAGCAGGAAGACGCCCGGGCCGCCGACTTCGTTCATTGGGGAGCGACGAGCCAGGATGTAGCGGACACCGCGCTTGTCCTGCTTCTGAAGAAGGGTGCACAGATTCTCGACGCTGACCTCGCGCGCATCGAGAAGGCTTTACGACCTTTTGTTGCGAAGCATTCGAAGGCAGTGATGTTGGGCCGCACACTGCTGCAGCCCGCACCTCCAGTCACCATGGGATTGAAGGCGGCAGGATGGCTGGCATCAATTCGCCGTGGGCGGGTTCGACTTCAGCGTGCGTTCTCGGAGGCTCTCGTTCTCCAGTTTGGGGGAGCGTCGGGCACGCTTGCGGCGCTCGGGAATCGCGGCCCTCGCGTGGCTGAGTTGATGGCGAAGCGGCTCAGAGTGAACTTTTCGGGTGCTCCTTGGCACACCCATCGCGACCGCCTTGCAGAGGTGGCGTGTTCGTGCGGGATACTAACTGGCAGTCTGGGGAAGATGGCACGCGACATCAGCTTGATGATGCAGCACGAAGTGGGCGAAGCGTCGGAGCCTGGAGAAGGCGGCCGTGGTGGGTCGTCGACGATGCCGCAGAAACGCAACCCGATTGCTTCCGCGATTGCACTCGCAGCTGCGAATCGCGTTCCGGGGCTGACAGCAGCATTTCTGTCGCAAATGGTGCAGGAGCACGAGCGCGGAGTTGGAGGATGGCAGGCGGAGTGGCCGACCATGTCAGAACTCATTCAGTCCACCGGAGTGGCTATTGCCTCGATGGCCGAGGTTGGGGAGGGACTTACCGTCAGTCCCATGCGAATGAAAGAGAACCTGAAATCGACCCAAGGGACGATTTTCGCGGAAAAAGCGGCGCTGCTGCTTACCGCTAAACTAGGGCGCGAGGCGGCGCATGAAGCTTTAGAGCGTGCAACTGACCCGAAGAAAATGCGAGGTCGCACGCTCGCGCAAGTCCTGGCGGACATTCCTGAGGCGCAAATTGACAAGAAACTGCTCGCCAGCGTCGAGGATCCCGAAGAGTACTTAGGAGCGGCGCAGGTATTCACGGCGCGGCTTTTATCATCGACTCGCGGTCGGCAACGAGGCCGAAAATAACATGCCATTCCTCACAGCGAATAAGTTGAGGCAGTTTTACCGACTTGAGGGTGTCAGCGGGCGGCCGTTGCTGGTGCTTTCGCATTCCATCAGCACGGACCACAGTCTCTGGGACCCGCAAATGCCGGACCTACTGCGGCATTTCCAGGTTTTGCGCTATGACACTCGCGGCCACGGCGCAACAGATGCTCCTTCCGGTGAATTTTCCGTCGAGCAACTCGGTCGTGACGCTGTGGCGCTGGTCAATGCGCTCGGCATCGACAAGTTCGCTTGGTGTGGGCTTTCGATGGGAGGCGCCGTCGGGCAGTGGATCGTCCTCAATTTTCCCGGGCGAATCACGCAATTGATTCTGGCCAACACGTCCCCTCGATTTGGAGATTCCTCGGTTTGGAACAGCCGGATTCAATCAGTACGCGAGGGAGGCATGGCGGCAATCGTCGAAGTCGTCATGCGTCGATTCTTCTCCGAGAAGAATCGTGCTGGCCACAATCCTTATGTCGCGTCGACCCGAGCGGTGTTCCTCGGGACTGATCCCACAGGCTATCTCGGTTGCTGCGTGGCCTTACGAGATTTCGATAGCCGGCAGTCGCTGCAAAAAATCAACGTGCCATGCCTTGTCATCTCGGGAGATACCGATCCGTCAACCCCGTGGACCGGAAATGGCGAGCTGCTGGCGCGACAAATTCCGAATGCGAAGGCAGTCCACCTGCCGACGGCGCACTTGTCTAACATCGAACAACCACGTTCGTTTACCGCAGCCGTGCTGGAATTCCTATTGGGGCCAACAGAGGCGGGATCGATGGAAGCAGGATTTGTGTCTCGCCGAAGAGTCTTAGGTGACGCGCACGTAGATCGCGCCGCAGCCAACGCGAATGATTTCAATCGCGATTTCCAGAATCTGATCACGCGGTACGCGTGGGCGGAACTGTGGAGCAGGCCACTGCTGGATGACCGGATTCGACGGTTGCTGGTTCTGGCGCTGATGGCGGCTTTGGGGCGATGGGAGGAATTTCGCATGCATTTGGCTGCAGGGCTTCAGCATGAGCTGGAATTATGCGATGTGAAGGAGATTCTCCTGCTGGTGGGTATCTACGCGGGGCTGCCCGCCGCGAACACAGCCTTCCACATTGCGCAGGAAGTGATTGCCTCGAAAGCCTGAGTCATTGACGCCCGACCCTTTTGCCGCGATCCCGTGAGCTTGCAGGAGTTACTTCCGTGCTGCTATCTTGCCGTGACGCGGGGCGTTTGCCGAATCTGCTGAGGCAATCCACGCGTACTTCTATTGAGAGAGTGGCGCGTTTGTCCACGGCTACGCAACATTCTGGTGGCAATGATGGGGCGCTGATCTCCTCCATTCGCGCCGGAAACCAGAGCGCGATGGCAGAACTCTACGACCGCTACTCGTCGATCGTGTACGCCGTTGCCATGCGCGTTTTGGGCGATACGGCCGCTGCCGAAGATGTGTTGCAGGACGTCTTTATGCAGCTGTGGCGTAATCCCGGGGCGTTCGACGCGAGCCGGGGAAGCCTCGCGCCGTGGCTGGCGGTGATTGCCCGTAACCGCGCCGTAGACGCGCTGAGAAAGCGGCGGCCACAGGATGATATTGAAGACGTGACACTCAGCGTCGAACCGGACCTTGCGGCTGAAGCTGATCGCTCGCGCATGGCAGGAAAGGTGCGGGCTGTGTTGAGCCAGATGCCGGTGCCGCAGCGCAGTGCTCTCGAGATGGCGTATTTTGAGGGTTACAGCCATTCGGAAATTGCAGAGAAAACTGGCGAGCCTCTAGGGACAATCAAAACCCGAATCCGCGCAGGATTGATGCTACTGCGCAAGGCTGTACAGACCACATGACGGTGCATGAACAATTCGGGGACGATCTGGCGCTTTACGCGTTAGGAGCGCTCTCCGGTGAAGAAAAGCTCGCACTCGAAAAGCATTTGCAGGAGTGTGCCTCCTGCCGTCGCGAGTTAGAACAGTTACGCGGAGATGCTGCTTTGCTGGCCTTGAGCACCTCCGGACCGCGACCTCCGGCGCGATCGAAGGCGAGGCTGATGGATGCAATCGGGAAAGAACCTCGCACTCAGCCCGCGCGTACTCGCCTAAACTGGTGGGCAATCTTCGGGTGGACCGCGGCGGCCGCAATGCTGGTATTCGTGATCGGAGTGACGCGGCACAACAAGCGCCTCAGTTCTACTATCTCCGAGCTATCGAGCATGGTCGAGAAGGAGCGTATTTCCGGTGAGGAGGCCCGCCGAATCGCTGACATCATGCACGCGCCTGACGCAATGCCGTACGAAATTCTGCCGGTGAAAATGAAGATGGCCATGCCAACGGGTAAAGCGATCTACTCGCGCGATCGCAGCGGACTGGTGTTTGTTGCGAGTAATCTGCAATCCGCCCCGGCTCAAAAAGCCTACGAACTCTGGTTGATCCCGATGAAGGGCGCGCCAATTCCTGCTGGGATGTTCAAACCCGATAGTCACGGAATGGCCATGGTGATGAACCCACCACTACCCGCAGGTGTGGAAGCGAAGGCCTTCGCGATCACAATCGAGCCAGAGCATGGGTCCTCGACGCCTACATCGCCCATCGTGATGATGGGCACGGGAAGCTAGCGCCGCTATTGGAAGCGAGTGGTTGGTTTCAGATCTTTGTGCAAATCACTTGCAAATCACAAGTGATATCTGATAGTGTCACTCGCTAATGAAGGGGAAGGAAGCACACCAGCATCGCTCTGGATGTCCGGTTAGCATTTCGCTGGAAATTTTTGGCGACCGCTGGTCACTGCTGATCATCCGTGACCTCATGGTTCGCGGATACCGGACGTTCAAGGAGTTCCAGAACTCAGGCGAGGGTATCGCGACCAATATTCTTGCCGACCGATTGGACAGACTGGAGGACGCGGGAATCCTCAGTGCCGAGGGTGATCAGGAAGACGCCAGGCGAGTGAACTACAGGCTCACGGAAAAAGGGGTTGACCTTGCGCCGGTGATGCTGGAATTGCTGATCTGGGGCGCACGTCACGAAAAGACTGGCGCGCCGTGTGCGGTAATCGAACATCTGGCACGAAATAGGGAGCAGGTGTTGGCGGAAACCAGGCGCAGGTGGGAGCGGCACGATCCAACGCCGATTCTGCCGACCTTCGAAAGTGGAAAACGTGAATCCGCCAAAAATCGGGGTTGAAGTTGTCGCAGTGGGAAACGCGCCGTACCAATCAAAACTAACAGTTCAAAAAGGATTAGCGGAAAGGGAAGAGAATGAAGAGTCTTTTGCTTAGCGCAGTTCTGGTTTTCACCTTGAGCGCTGTGGCTCTCAGTCAGTCGCTCACTGCTGCGGAACGTGAGAAGGCAGTCAAGTATCTAGAGCAGACTCGCGACGGAGTGATTGCCCAGACCAAAGGCCTCTCCGACGCACAAATGAAATTCAAACCCGCGCCAGACCGCTGGTCGGTGGCGGAGACTCTCGAGCACATCGCGGTTGCAGAAGATTATCTGCTTGGCAATGTGACGAACAACATCATGAAAGCCCCTGCTGGTCCTGCGAATCGCGACACGGCGAAGCTAGATGCGCTGATCCTTTCCGCGGTTCCTGATCGCAGCCAGAAGCGGCAAGCCCCGAGTCCACTGGTGCCAAAAGGCCGCTGGACGCCAACTGAAACTCTCGCTCACTTCGAGGCAAGCCGTGCCAAGACCATCGCCTTCTTGCAATCCACACCCGACCTGCGAGAGCATGCTTCGTCCGACAATCCATTTCAGCAGCCTATGGATGCGTACGAATGGTTGTTGTTCATTTCGGCGCACAGCGAGCGGCACACCAAGCAGATCGCGGAAGTGAAGGCCGATCCAAATTTTCCCAAGAACTAAGGAAAGGTGCGAAGGAGTAACAATGGCAGGGAATTCGGTTCAGCTGCATCGAGTTTTAAGGGCGACGCCGGAAAGAATCTACCGCGCGTTCCTCGATCCGGACGCCATGGCGAAATGGCTGCCGCCGAACGGTTTCACCGGCAAGGTGCACCACATGGATGCCAAAGTCGGCGGCGGTTACAAGATGTCGTTCACCAATTTCACCAGCGGCAACAGTCATTCATTCGGCGGGAAGTATGTGGAGTTGAAAGCGCACGAGTTCATTCGCTATACGAATCAATTCGATAACCCAGGTCTTCCCGGCGAGATGACGACAACGGTCAGGCTAAGAACAGTCTCAGTCGGTACCGAGTTGAACGTCGTACAGGAGGGCATTCCGTCCGCGATTCCGGCGGAGGCGTGCTATCTCGGCTGGCAGGAATCGCTGACATTGCTGGCGAAACTGGTTGAGGCTGAAATCCCGGGGTAAGCACAAGGCTGTGAGATTAAGACATTCCGAAATTTGACGCAAAGGAGCAGCGATGAGCGGCGTAAGAGTTCTGGTGGGCACGAAAAAGGGCGCATTCATTCTTTCTTCTGACGGCAAGCGCGAGAAGTGGGATGTAAGCGGCCCCCATTTCGCTGGGTGGGAGATCTATCACATGAAGGGGTCACCAACCGATCCCAACCGCATCTATGTTTCGCAGACCAGCGGATGGTTCGGGCAGGTCATTCAGCGTTCCGACGATGGTGGCAAGACCTGGCATCAGCCGGGCACTCCCAAGGGCGAGTCGACCACCGGTCCCAGCGGTATGCCGAAAGGCGAAAGCAACAAATTTGTTTATGACACCTCCGCCGAAACTGGTGCTCCAATGACTACCCACCAGTTCTACGATGGCAAGCCGCATCCGTGGGAGTTCAAGCGCGTGTGGCATCTGGAACCATCGCTATCGGATCCCGATACGGTTTACGCCGGAGTGGAAGATGCCGCCATTTTCAAGACCACCAATGGGGGGAAGGACTGGAAAGAAATGTCCGGACTGCGCGGCCACGGAACTGGGCCGAAGTGGCAGCCGGGTGCCGGTGGAATGTGCCTGCACACCATCGTTCTCGATCCGAAAGATCCGAACCGCATCTGGATCGCGATCTCCGCTGCGGGGGCGTTTCGCAGTGACGATGGCGGCAAGAGCTGGAAGCCGATCAATCGGGGTCTGCGCTCCGAATACATTCCTGATCCCAACGCCGAGGTCGGGCACTGCGTGCATCACATCGCGATGAGCCCCAAGCGTCCGGGCGTGATGTTCATGCAGAAGCATTGGGACGTGATGCGCTCCGATGACGCCGGCGACAACTGGAAAGAAGTCAGCGGAAATTTGCCGACGGATTTTGGGTTCGTGATCGATGTTCATTCGCACGAGCCGGACACGATTTTTGTTGTGCCCATCACTAGCGATGGATTGCACTACGTACACGAGGCCAAACTGCGTGTCTTCCGCAGCAAGACTGGCGGGAATGACTGGGAGCCGCTCACGAAAGGTCTGCCGCAGAGTAACTGCTATGTGAACGTTCTGCGCGATGCGATGGCTGTGGACACGCTCGATAAATGCGGCGTGTACTTCGGGACGAGCGGTGGGCAAGTGTACTGCTCGAATGACGCGGGCGACAGCTGGCAGGCAATCGTGCAGAATCTGCCGGCGGTGCTGAGCGTCGAGGTGCAGACGCTAAAGTAATTGATGCCTGGTGCTAACATTCTCTCGTGCAACACACCGATACATCGCGTGAGATAGAAGCTGTGCAGTTGGAAGCGATTCGCGCCATGTCGGAAGAACAGAGGATTTTGCGTGCTTTCGAAATGTGCGTGTTTGCTCGGAAGTTAGCCCAGGCTGCAATACAGCGGGAACATCCTGAATGGTCCGAGGCTCGAATAGCACGTGAGTTGTTGCGGCGAACGTTTTCTCCCGCGACAATTCCTGTTGGGCTTCCATGAACCCGTCGGAGGTGTTACGGAAAATCACTGCGGCTCTCGACCATGCAGGAATCGCCTACATGCTTACCGGATCCTTGGCCAGCGCTATGTATGGTGCTCTGCGGTCAACGATGGACATTGACATAGTCATCGCAGCCGGGCGAGATGAGGTGAAGCGCTTGGTTCAGCTCCTGCCTGAGAGAGAATATTACGTAGAGGTGGACTCCGCGCTCACGGCTCATGATCATGAGTCGATGTTCAATGTCGTCGATCTTGCGAACAACTGGAAGGTAGATCTGATTTTTCGAAAATCGCGCGGGTTCAGCCAGGAGGAATTCAGGCGACGGCGCTCAATGAATGTTGAGGGCATCCCAGTGTTTGTGGCCAGTGCTGAAGACGTTGTGCTTGCCAAGATCGAGTGGTCGAAATTGGCGGGTTCGCAGAGACAAATCGAAGATGTTGCTGCGATCTTGAGGCTGCAGTGGAGCCGTCTCGATCAGAATTACCTTGAGCGATGGATTGCTGAACTGAACGTCCAGCGCGAGTGGGAACAGGCGAAATCTGCTGCTCGACTTGCCGAGCGGTGAATTATTTTGTGTGACTATGATCCGAGTGGTCCTTCCTTATCATCTCCGCAATCTGGCTCACGTTGGCAGTGAGGTGCAACTCGACGTTCCGGGGCCGGTGACGATCTCCTCAGTGCTCGATGTCCTCGAAACTCGCTATCCCATGCTGTGCGGCACCATCCGCGACCACGGTACTAAAGAGCGCCGCGCCTTTCTGCGCTTCTTCGCTTGCGAGCAGGATATGTCGCACGATTCGGCAGATACACCTCTGCCCAACGAGGTCGTGTCTGGGAAAGAACCGTTCATTGTGATCGGGGCAATCGCTGGCGGATAAGTTCCTCGTGATGGGAACTGCCGTGTTCCATTAGTGGAACAAACCGCGCATTTTCTTGTTTGTCGCTCGCTCTCCTGATAACATCCGCGCAAAAGTTTTGGAGCCTCGCCGTTCACTTGCGCCAATCCGTCACGGGAGTGTGGCCACATGGAGAAAAACCTTCGCCGCGAATTCACTGTAAAACCTCCGATCGTCTACGACGCCTATCCCCTCACTGCTCCGGAAGGTGAAGTTCACGAGAAGGCGCGAAAGCTGCGCGCTCAAATGCTGGCGGCGCCTCTGCCCGCAAAGCCAAAAAGCGCCGTCTGGATTGTGCATGGAATCGGGGAACAAGTTCCGTTTGCCACGCTGGAGCAGGCCGCGGAAGGCATCATCATGGCGGCGGGCGACGCCCACGTGGTGAATGTTCAATATCGCGAAGTGAAAGTTGATAAAACGGTGCTGCAACGCGTCGAACTGACCCTGCAGGACGGCGATGTGCAGCGCCAAGTTGACGTCTATGAATACTATTGGGCGCCCAAAACCGAAGGAGCCGTGAAGCTTTCGGAGGTGATTGGCTTCCTCTGGGATGGCGGCAGCCGCGGCCTGATCAACTTCTTCAGCCATTTTCAGCGGGCGCTGTTCGGCGCCATGGCTTCATTCAAGCTGACGTGGAGAACGCCGACCTATCTTCTTGTCACTCTGCTGACGCTTGCGGCACTCATCGTCATAAACGCGATCATCATTGCGACAGGGGCAACGATTGCGGGAATCTCCACCAAACTTCCGGCGCCGGAATTAGTGACTCCGTTGACGGTACTGGCTGGGTTAGTCAGCGCCGCTGCCATCACCTTCGGCGTCGTGCTGACGATTGCCGCGGCGAGCAAGCCCGCGAAATCAAAGTCCTTCTCGGGACACACGCTTCGCAACCTGACCTGGTTAGGAGTTGCTTTCACGATCCTCTCCATCATTACCGGTGCCAGCGTCATGGCGGTGATCTTTTGGAAGGGATGGAATCCGGCATGGCTCAACGAGGGAGCGCTTTGCTTGCAAACGCTCTCCAACGTCCTGATTTTTCTCAGCCTGCTGTTTGCGCTAAGTTCGCAACTCTGGCGAAGGTTGAAGGTGTCGCGCGCCGAACGCGCGGAAACCAGTTGGGTATCGCAGGCCTTCTTCTATTTTGCGTTTATGGTTCACTTGGCCGTGTTGGTGGGAGCGGTCCTGGTTTGTGCGTCTTTGGTAGCCCCTGATTTCAGGGACTCGGTACTCGGCCGCATTGCGCTCGGACTTCAGGAATGGTCGCGAACCGTTGGCTCCGCGATTCTTGGAAGCAAAGTTTACGGAGGAGTGTCGAAGTTTTTTCAGTGGGGCGGTTGGGTCTGGCCGTTCTTGGCGATTGTCAGCGCGCAAGTCAGGAAGATACTCGTAGAATATGTCGGCGACGTCACAGCGTATGTCGCTTCCAACAAAGTTGACCGCTTCGACGATCTGCGGGCGAAGATTAAGACGCTGGCGAAAGAGTCCCTTTCGGCGATTTATTCGGCAAAAACCCCCGGGGTGGATCAATTTGAATACGACAAAGTCTGTGTAGTCGGACACTCGCTAGGTTCTGTAATTGCCTATGACACCCTGAACCGGCTCATCGCAGATGACATGCTGACGGGCAATCCGGCTCATGTCGTAGACCGTACGAGCGCGTTGTTGACCTTCGGCAGTCCGCTCGACAAGACCGCCTTCTTCTTCAGCGTGATGGGGGAAAACACTCGCCACATTCGGGAGCAGTTGGCGGCGGTGGTGCAGCCGTTGATTGAATACCGTGATATTCGAGACAAGATTGAATGGGTGAATGTGTTTTCGCGGAATGACATAGTGAGCGGTTCGCTCGACTTCTATGAGTTTCCTGAACCTCCTCCGGCTGGCGTGGCCCAGGTGAAGCGAGTCGTAAACGTCAAAGATGAAGATGCCTTGGTGCCGCTAGTGGCTCATATCGAGTACTGGACGAATCTGACTGTGTGGAATGAATTGCTGGAGCGTGTCTAAGGCTTTGGAGTTTCTTTCCTACATCGTGCGACTCCGCAGAAATCTCGTGCTTGCGCGCGGGACTAGCGCACGTTAAAGTACGCACGTCGCTTGCTCTCCCTTTCTAATGAAGAAGATTCCAGTTCCTTCAACACTTCTTAATTTCTACTTATTCCAAGGGCAAAAGGAGCGCCTATGACGCGATTGAGACGCGTGTGGTCGTGGTTCATGCTGGCTGCCGATCCGTCGCCGGCCTCCGAAAAGGATCAGGCACTGCGCGCGCTGTACGGAGATGCTCGGGTGGTCGCCCGTACTGACTTACAGACCAAGACGGATGCATCCAAATGAAGGCTTCGATGAAGCTAGCAGTTACGGAGCTGCTCCTTGCGATGGCGCTGGCCGCACCTGGGGCTCTGGCGGAAGCTCAAGCAGCGCCTCCGCTTCTATCGCCGAGTGTGCAGGCGCCCACACTGCCTCAGCCTCGGCTCACCGCTCAGCGAGAGCGCCCTTGGAACGCAATTTATCTAACACAAGCGATTAGGGTCGAAAAGATGTTGCGCCAGGACGTGCTCGATGTCTGGTTCCCGCGGTCTGTCGATAACGAGCACGGCGGGTTCTATTCCGTGTTTTCTCGCGAGTGGAAACCAGGGCCGAGTCAGGGGAAGTTTTCTGTTTTCCAGGGGCGGATGACGTGGATCTCGTCACAGGTTGTGCTGCGGCGGCCCGAGATGAGGGACCGCTTTTTGCCAATTGCGCAACACGGACTGCAGTTCCTCAGTGATGTCCTTTGGGATAAGAAGTACGGCGGTTTCTTCTGGGGTGTGGATGACAACGGCGCAATCTCGCCTTCCTTCGGCGACAACAAAGAAATGTACGGAGAGAGCTTTGGACTCTATGGTGCGGCAGCGGCGTATCAGGCCACGAAAGATTCGAAAGCACTCATGCTGGCGCAAAGAGAATTTCACTGGATGGAGGAGCACGCACATGACCAAAAGAACGGCGGTTACTTCGAACTGCTGACGCGCGACGGCAAGCCGGTGCAAGCGGATGCGAATGGCATGCCGCCCGGAGACACGGCTCATGGGGGATTCATTCCGGGCTACAAGTCGATGAACACGCACATTCATCTGCTTGAGGCGATGTCGCAGTTATACGAGGTTTGGAAAGACGATCTAGTTCGAACTCGATTACAGGAACTCCTCACAATTGTGCGCGATAAGATCTGTGTCGAGCCGGGCGTGATGAATCTCTACTTCGCCAACGACTGGCGGCCGATTCCCGACCACGATTCTTACGGCCATGACGTCGAAACGGCGTACTTGATGCTCGAGGCCGAGGACGTTCTCGGCGTTCCTCATGATCCACGCACCGATCACATGGCGAAGATGCTTGTTGATCACGCGCTGGCGTTTGGCTGGGACGAGAAGTTGGGCGGATTCTACGGAGAAGGTACGACGTTCGGGAAGCCGGAGGAAGAGAGCAAAGACTGGTGGGTGGAGATGGAAGGCCTGAATGCGCTGCTACTGATGCATGAAAAGTACGGTAGCCGAACAGATGCGTATTTCAATGCCTTCCAGAAGCAACTGGATTTCATCGAACGATACCAGCGCGATGAGGAATTTCACGGTTTCTACGGACGTATTGGCGAAGACGGCAGGCCACTATCAACTGAAAAAGGTCAAATCTGGAAGGCGGTATATCACGATGGGCGCGCGCTGCTGAACGTGAGTGAGCGGCTGAGGAAACTGGCGCGGGCAAAGTAGACGGGGCTTTGCTCACGCCTCAACACGGGGAGGCTAAAAACCGGAGATCGGGGGGCCGGAATGTCCGGCCCACCCACATGGTGATCAGGCAATTGGAATCAACAGTTCGGTTTGTAAATTCTCTTCTGAAGTGACCCGCGGATCGTTCAAGTAGTTTTCAATACAAAACTCTGGCCGCAGTCCCACCTTCTTCTCAGCGAGACTCTTGAAGATGAGATCGAATGCCGGCCAGATTTGCGAGTACGGTCCCGTGAGCAGGAAGCGCGCGTATTTTCCCGATTTAATGGCCCGGTGCTGAAGACCGTCAGGAAGCTTCCCCGGCTCTTGGGCGCAGGCCACTCCTGCCTGGTAGATCATGGCCTCCTCGCCGCGCTTGCTCTTATCAATGCCGCTCACGCCCAAATATTCACGAATTTGCTGCTGGTTCAAGTGTCGGAGCAAGGGTTGCAGGTCGTTCCACAGCGGTGGTGCGACTTCCGCGAAGGGCCCGTGCTTTTCGAGAAAAATGTAGTGGGTCAAAGGACGGGTAACAGTCTCGAAATCCAAGCTTAAGTTCACCGTGATCTCCTTGAGTGGTCTGGGACGACTCAGAGCGTAGATCACTTCATCCTGGCGTTCTTTTCCCAGCTTGCGAAAATCACCTGGGTTCATTTCCAGCAATTTGCGAAAGGCTTTGTTAAACGACGCGGAGGTATCGTAGCCGATGCTCAAAGCGATCTCGGTTACGCGGACTCGAGGATCTTCCTGCAGCATTCGCAAGGCGGTCACCAGTCGCAAGCGACGCAGGAATTCGAAAGGCGTTTCTCCGACGTACGCGTTGAATAAGCGCGCGAAATGGTAAGAAGACGACCTCGCCTCTCGCGCAAGGCGGTCGAGGGACATGGGTTCGGCAAGATGCAGGCGAATGTAGCGCTGCGCGCGTCGGACTTGGGCTCGATGAAAATGGCTCTGGTGGGCCTTCTTTGGCGGCATCATCGGCGCTTCTGGTCAGACAGTTTATCGGTAGTCTCGGGTAAGTGGCTTGTCCTAAATTGCTAAGTTGAACGACTCCCCGGCAGACAACTCGGCCTTTACACAGGTAAAATGCGGAACGGAAATCATTTTCTAGGATCCCGCATGGCGACCGTCCCCAGCACCCACATCGATTCTGTCCTTCAAGAGCAACGCAAGTTTGAGCCTTCGGCGGAGTTCCGTCAGTCCGCCTTCATCAAAAGCGCAGAGGATTACGAGCGCATTTATCGCGAGTCGATCGAAAATCCCGATAAATTCTGGTCGCGCATTGCCGAAGAACTGCACTGGTTCAGGAGATGGGACAGAATTCTCGAATACAACCACCCGTGGGCAAAATGGTTTGTTGGTGGCGAACTGAATCTCTCCTACAACTGCCTCGACCGCCATGTCCAGACCGCGCGTAAGAATAAAGCTGCGCTGATCTGGGAGAGCGAACCCGGCGAAGTCCGCACACTCACATATCAGCAGATCTATAAAGAAGTACAGAAATTCGCGAATGTGCTGAAGTCGCTGGGTGTGCGCAAAGGAGACCGGGTCGCCATATACATGGGCATGACGCCGGAACTCCCGGTTGCCATGCTCGCCTGCGCACGAATTGGCGCGCCGCACACGGTCATTTTCGGCGGATTCTCTTCGAATGCACTCATCGACCGCATCCATGATTCGCAGGCGACCTGCGTCGTTACGCAAGATGGCTCCTTCCGACGCGGAGGCGAGGTGAAGCTGTTTCCCGTGGTCGAAGAGGCACTCAAGTCCTGTCCTACCGTAAAGAATGCAGTCGTGTATAAGAGGACGGGAAGTCCTATCAACTTGCAGTCAGGCCGCGACCATTGGTGGCACGAGTTGATGGCGAACGCATCCGACGAATGCCCAGCCGAGCCGCTCGATGCTGAACATCCGCTGTACATCCTGTACACCTCGGGCACGACCGGGAAGCCGAAGGGCGTTGTTCACACGACCGGCGGTTACTCCGTCGGCACCTACATCACCACCAAGTGGGTCTTCGATCTCCACGAAGAAGATACTTTCTGGTGCACAGCCGATATCGGGTGGGTTACAGGACATAGCTACATCGTTTACGGTCCGCTGCAAAATGGCGCGACCAGCCTGATGTACGAAGGCGCGCCGAATTTTCCGGAACCCGATCGCTTCTGGCAGATCATCGATCGCCATCAGGTCAACATTTTCTACACCGCGCCTACAGCGATCCGCACGTTTATTCGCTGGGGCGACGAATGGCCCAAGAAGCACAAGCTGACCAGCCTGCGCCTGCTCGGTTCGGTCGGCGAACCCATCAATCCTGAAGCCTGGATGTGGTATCGCGCCGTCATCGGCCACGATCGCTGCCCGATTGTCGACACCTGGTGGCAAACGGAGACCGGTCACATCATGATCAGCCCGATCCCAGGCGCGATAGCAACCAAGCCGGGTTCGGCAACCAGACCCATGCCCGGCGTTGTACCTGAAATCGTGAACATCGACGGCGAACCGGTGCCCGATGGCGCAGGCGGCTTTTTGATCCTGAAGCGTCCTTGGCCCGGGATGTTGCGGACGATCTACGGTGATCCTGACCGCTACGTGAAGCAATACTTCTCCCAGATTCGCGGCGCGTATTTCACCGGCGATGGCGCCCGCAAAGATAAAGACGGCTACTTCTGGGTGATGGGCCGAGTCGATGATGTGATCAATGTCTCCGGCCACCGCCTGAGCACGATGGAAGTGGAGTCCGCGCTCGTTTCGCACGATGCGGTTGCGGAAGCCGCCGTGGTCGGCCGCCCCGACGAGATCAAGGGCCAGGCAATCGCCGCATTCGTGACGCTCGAGGGTGGACGAAAGCCTTCGCCCGAGTTGAAAGAAGAACTGCGGAAATGGGTGGCGAAAGAAATCGGCTCGCTCGCCAAGCCCGACGATATCCGCTTCACCGATGCCCTGCCTAAAACACGTAGCGGAAAAATCATGCGCCGGCTACTGCGTGAACTCGCCGGCGGCGGCGACGTGAAAGGCGACACGACCACGCTGGAAGATTTCAGCGTGCTGGCAAAACTGAAGGAGCAGGAAGAAGCGTGAGTTCTGAAGCCAGAGCGACTTGTGATCGCACATTCATCGGTGCTACACGCAAGATCCCTGGTCCCGCTGGTGAAAGCGCGGGCCTTCGGGATGACGCCATTCTTTTTTCAAATCCGGCTCCGTTGCGTGACTACCGGTAACTGCCCACTAGCCACTAGTCACTAGCCATTGCTTCTAGAACTTGGTGACTTCCGTGAAGTTGAAATCCCGCACCTTCATCGCGGGCACGACCATGTCAAACGATTCCTCGGCGCTGGTGCGCACGGGCGTGCTCATGGCTTCGACATTCGACAGCATGTCAATCAGGCTCTGATTGAAACGAAAATTGCGAAGCCCACAAACCAGCTTCCCATTTTCGATCATGAATGTGCCATCTCGGGTCATGCCGGTTAGGATCTTCTCGTAGGGATCGACTTCGCGTATATACCAGAGCCGCGTGACCAGGATTCCGCGCTCGGTAGACGCGATCATCTGCTCGGTGCTCTTCGGCTCCTTTGGCGGCTCGAACACGATGTTCATCGGCGCCTCGCCGATCTCGTTGGGAATGGGAAAACCGTGTCCCGTAGTTTCGACGGGACCAACTTTGCTGGCGTACTCCGATTTTTTCATCCTCGCGGCGCTTCCACGAGAGTAGACCAGCTGCTTTACGACTCCGTTCGCCACAAGTTGCACCTTTTGGCGAGGTACTCCCTCGCCGTCGAACGGAGAGCCAGACTGCAGAGAATGAGACACATCGTCCCAAATGGAAATATTCTCGCCAAACAGCTTGGTCCCGATGCGGTTGTTCAGGAACGAACGCTGATCAAGAATGGCAAGTCCGCCGAAATCGTAGAAAGCGAAGCCGACCGTATCGAGGACCGCAGCGGGCTCCAGAATAACTGTGTACTTCCCCGGCGCAATCTCACGGGGAGCAGCGGATTTGGCGGCCTTCTCCGCAGCAACCTGCGCGAGATGCGCCGGATCAAGTCGGGCAACGTCTGGGAAATTTGCCTTCTGCCAGCCGGACGAATCAGGCGCCAGCATCGTGATGGATATTTCCGCGGACGTTTGGGTATGCCAGGCGCTCAGCCCGCGCGAATTGAAAATTCCCTCAAGGTTATCGGAACTCGCGAAAATTCCCGCGGCCGTTAGCTTATGTTTCTGCGCGATTGCCACGATCTGTCCCACCGCATCGGCGCGTTGCCCCGGCGTAAGTGCCGCAGTCTCTCCAAAATGTCGCGCAGATTGTGTGGGTCGGACATTCCTGTCCGACATTTCTTCCGGGCTGGGTACCGGCAATAAATCCGGATCGGGTTCCTGCACTCGCGCGAGATTCTCCGACGCACGTACCACGTCGCGCAAGCTATCTTCGTCGAACTTGTTGGTCGTGGCCCGGGCGGTGCGCCCGCCAAAAGCTGTGCGGACTGAAACATCGTAGTTTTCCTCTGCCACGTTTTGATGAATGGTGTTGTTGGCGAAACGCGTCAGCGCAGACTTCCCGCCGTAAAAAAGACACTCCACCTCATCCGCCGTCGCGTACTTGCGAATGCGAGAGAAAATGTCCGCGGCTTGCTCGAGAGTAAGCATTCAGTACTCAGCAATCAGCATTCAGCCAAGCCAACTTCAATGGCCTGTCATTCCGAACTGCTTTAGCGGTGAGGAATCTGCAGCGTTGGTTCTTAACAGAAATGCAGATTCCTCGCGGCTGAAGCCACTCGGAATGACATCGCGAAGACATCTGACTGCTGAATGCTGAGTGCTGAATGCTACGAATACGCACTTCCCACCTTCACCTTCCTGAACCTTGCCGGACTGGCTCCATGGCCGGTCCCCATCGTTTGCATCGGTTGCCCTTTGCCACAATTCGGCGTGCCCCACAGCGTCCACTGATCGCGCGAGCAGATCGCATCCATAGAATTCCAGAACTCTGTCGTGATCCCCGAGTACGATGGATTCTTCAGCATGCGCACCCGCTTGCCGTTCTTGATCTCCCAGCCAATTTCGGTGCCAAACTGAAAGTTATACCGCTTGTCGTCGATCGACCACGAGCGGTTCGTCTGAAACAGGATTGCGTGATCTGTCGAAGCGATCAGTTGCTCCAGCGTCAGCGGCTTTTCACCCGGCAAAATGCTGATGTTGGTCATGCGGATAATCGGCAGCCGGTTCCAACTCTCGGCCCGCATTGTCCCGCCCGAGCGCTGCAAACCGACCAGCGACGCCGTCTCGCGCGAGCTCAGATAGCCCGTGAACAGACCGTTCGAGATGATCGGCGTGCACTGCGCCGCCACGCCCTCATCATCAAAAGCAAAGGTGCCCAGGCCCGGTCCATGCTCCTGCCTTGCATCGGCAACCACGTTCACCAGTTCGCTACCGTATTTCAAGGAACGCAATTTCTCCAGCGTTAGAAATGAAGTGCCGGCAAAGTTGGCTTCCATGCCCAACACGCGATCCAACTCAATCGGATGACCGACAGACTCGTGGATCTGCAATCCCAGCTGCGAGCTTTCCAAAATGATGTCGAACACGCCCTTTGGGCACTGCTCGGCGCTATGCAGCGCGACCGCCTCTCCGCCGATTCGGCGCGCATTCTCGACCAGCTTCAATTCATCAATCAGTTCATATCCCTTGTTCTGCCACTGGCCGCCAAAGGAATTCGGGTACGAGCGTTTCTGGATCTCGCTCCCCGCAAACGCGTAAGCCACATATCCCGCGCCGGTCGTGTACTTCGTCTGGTGAATATCCGAACCCTCCGACGAAAAGAACCTTTGCTCCTCGCGGCGAAAGTTCATGTTCGTTTCCGCGAGCGTCACCCCACCCACCGAACGCAGTTCGGCATCGACTTTTTGCAACAACGCCAGGTTCTGTTCGATGGAAATGGAGAACGGATCAATCTGATGCGGCGTAGTCCACTCAACCGTTACAGCCTTCTCGGGAGCGAGTTGCACGTCGCTCTGCTTCACCTTCGCGGACGCTTTGGCGATATCCACTGCCCGTGCCGCAGTGGCTTCCACAGAAGAACGGTCCAATTCGGCAGATGAAGCGAACCCCCAGGCTCCGTCAATCAGCACACGGATGTTGAAACCTTGTGAACGAGAATCAGACGCATTGCCAATTCTTCCATTCTTGGTGGCTAATGCCCGGCTGCGGTCATCAATCACCCGCACGTCTGCGTAGGTGGCGCCGCGTTGATTGGCAATGTTGAGTGCCCAGGCCGCAAGCTCTTTCATGGCAGAAATCGAATCTACCACAGCACGGCAGCTCAGGTTGAAAGGTGACTATTCGCCCGCGACGGCAGCGTTGGCGCGAGCCGGCCGGGCCAGCAATTTCTCGACAGCTTCCACAAAAGGAACGGGACCTTTGTCAATCGTAAGTAGCGATTTCTCGAAGTAGGCCGTCGCGCCCTCCTTCAGCAGCTTGCTTTCATTTGCTTGAGGGAGGCTGGTGAGAACCATAACTGCAGTTTTTTTCCGATTTCCGCATTCGCACGAATCGCGCGCAGGACCTCCGGCCCGGACATCTTTGGCAAGAGCATGTCCAGAATGATCAAATCCGGACGATGCTCGGTCGCGAGGCGCAATCCTTCGGCACCGTCGGATGCGCTGATCACGTTATGTCCTGCCTTCGTCAACGCCCGTTCATTGGCTAGCCGCAGAAACCGGCTGTCTTCCACGATCAGAATATTCATGCAAAAGCTCCGCTCTCCTGTAAAGATCGCCAGGACCCACAAGGAACGTTAGGTCTTCATTCAATCGCGAGGTGCGCGACTTCCGTGCTCAGGCAGTGTTGTTATACTTAGAACAAGTTGTGGGGTAGCGCGGAGGGGGCTGTGGCAAAGCTAATCAGGTTTTACGTTCCCAATCGATATCGAAAGAATCCGAAGTGGGTTGCCGCCGAGAATCGCGGCAAAGTAATCGAGATTCGACGTGAGAAATCCGCCTAAGGGCGGACACACCTTACGGCAGACGGTTCACGACCCATTCATCCTTTGCCGTCCGCATAATCACCAGTCTGCACGGACGCGGCGGCGAATCCTGCATCGTGCCAAATAACACTACCGGGAAAACATACTCGGCTCCATTCATCCGTCTGCCGCGCTGAATCTCATAAGCAGCCTGATCAGTGGGAGAGAAGAACTCCTGGAGTTTGTCCGACGACACTTGTTGCCGCGCCACGTCCGTCAGCATCATGATTCCGGTTTCATGGTCTTGGGTCTGCCAGGCATGCAGGAACCGGTTGGCGGCAGCCAGAGCCGAACTGTACGACGAATCAATCACTCGGGCGCGCGATCTGTTAGGACGCGCAAACGAGAATGGAGGGCCAGTCAGGAGGAAGCAAGAGAACAGAATGCATGCACTTCGAAATCTCATGCGTTCATTTTCGAAGACGAATCAGTGAACCGGAATAGACAAGAGTGATTCCCATAGGCTTTCAATGATTCAATGATCCGATGGCTCAATGATTCAATCTTTCACTACTCGTGCCTGAGCGCTTCGATCGGATCGAGCCGCGAAGCACGAACGGCGGGGATCATCCCGCTGATCAGGCCGACCGCTCCCAGAATAATTGTCGAAGCGATCAGAGTTCCCGGAGCGATCATCAGGCGGATGTCACCGGCCTCGCCATTCTTCGCGAAGGCGCTATAAAGAGTCAGCCTGCCGACCGAAAGCGCCACCACGTACGCCAAAATGATGCCCAGCGCGCCGCCGAGGGCGGTGATCGTCAAAGCCTCAGCAAGAAACTGCGTCAGAATGTAACGCCGCCGTGCACCCAGTGCTTTCTGCACACCGATCTCTTTCGTACGCTGCGTCACCGAAACCAGCATGATGTTCATCAATCCCACACCGCCAATTCCTAGCGTCAAGGTCCCAATGAAGCCCATCAGGATCTTCAATCCCGTGGTAATGATTTCGAACTGGTGCACCTGCGTCATCAAATTGAACACTCGGACAGCTTGCCGGTCCGCTTGATTGAATTTGTGAGGCACTGCAAGAATGCTGCGCACTTGCTGCTCCAGTTGTTCGTAGGCGGGAGTCGAATAAGTGAACCAGATCGAGTCGAGGTAGTGTATGTCCTTCAAGTCGCTCATGGTGGTGAAAGGAATGTAAATGACCCGATTGATGTCATCATTCCCTTCTTGCATCTTCGGCTTCAAGATCCCGATGACTTCGAAACTCAGACCGTCGAGTCGGATTCGCTCGCCAATAGCATTCCGGCCGGAGAATAATTTCTCTTTTGCTTCCGACCCAATCACCGCAACGCGCGCCCGCTGGTTCTGGTCCTCGCCGTTGTAGAAACGGCCCTCGTCTACATCGAGGGAACGAACCGATTCCGCCACTGGATACTCGCCGGTGACTTGCCAGGTGAATGTGCGCGTATCGTACTGCACATTCGCCTGTTTGCCGACCTCAGGGGTAATGTGTGAAATCTGCGGAAGGTTCGTAGATAGGGTATCGACATCCTCCAGCGTGAACCGGATGAGAGTTCCCGACTTCTCTCCGCCGGCCTGCATGGATGTACGGTTCGGCACCACGATCACCAGCTTGTTGCCAAAATTCGCGAAGATGTTCGCGCAAGCTTGCCCGAAGCCATTGCCATAAGCGAGCAGCATCACGACCGTCGCAATGCCCCAAGCCATACCGAGCATAGTGAGGGCCGTGCGACGCCGGTTGTGGCGCATGGCCGTGTAGGCTTCCTGGAGAAGATCTCTGAACATGACTATTCCTGCCGCAACGCTTCGACCGGTTGCAGCAGAGCTGCCTTCCGCGCGGGATAGAGGCCGGCAACAACTCCGGCCAATGTGAGACTGCCAATCGCCAGGATCGCCGACATTGGAACCAGTTTCGGCGGATCGAAGCCGCCAGGACCTCGAACTGTATCCAGCGCGGCCATCAATCCTCCGGCGAGAGCCATGCCGATCAGTCCGCTGCCCAGGGTGAGCAGCAGTCCTTCGAGAAAGAAGTGAGTAAGAATGCTGCGATTGGTCGCACCTAATGCTTTGCGCAGTCCGATCTCGCGCGTACGCTCGCTAACCGCCACCAGCATGATGTTGATGACGCCAATCGCGCCCAGCGCCAGCGTGACCATCCCCACAGTGCCCAGGAACATATTCATTACGTCGAAAATTGTGTTCACCATCTGGGAAGACTGAATGGAATCCCACTCGTCGAAGGCATCCTGATCGTTGGGGTCAAACTGGTGATTACGGGCCACGATCTTGTGCACCTCGGCCTTCGCTAGCAAGTGATCGTCGGTCTTTGTCGGTTGGTACTCCATGAACGAGATTGCGCCCTGCTCGTTGTCGCCTTTAATCGGGAACGATGCCTGCATCACGGAAAACGGAATGTAGCCGCGCATGTTCAACCACAGGTTGTCACCGCGTCCAAGGTGAGGCAGTGTGCCAATCACGTGAAAGCTCTGGCCATTGATCAAAACGGTGGAACCAAGGGCCGGACGCCCGGGGAACAGAGTCTTCTGCAACTCGCTTCCGAGCACAATTACGTTGCGTCTCTGCGAACCATCAAGGTCGTTCAGCCACCGTCCGTCCTTTAATGGCAGGTAGCTGATCTCATTCATTTGCGGTTCGACTCCCAGTATCTGACCGCTGCCATTGGCGAACTCACTTACCTCGTGCAGATCATTGCGGGAGATAATTGGGCAGGCTCGACGCACATGTGGGGCTTCCAGGATTTGGGTGTAATCCTCGTAATGCAAACGATACCAACGCGCAGAGTTCATGCTCCCAGCCAACGCCGGGGCACGCCCGGGAAAGATGAACATGATGTCTTTGCCGAACTCCGCCATCTCGCGCTTGTTGCCGGAACGAAAACCTTCGCCAACTCCCACCAGGAGAAGAAGCGAACCTACTCCCCAGGCGATTCCGAACATAGTCAGAAAGGACCGCAGTTTGTGCGCCCACAAGTTTCTGAAAATTTGCGCGAGAATGTCCAGCAACGTCCTCATGAGTTATACCGTGATACGGAAAGTCACAGGCAGGAGTTCCCTACTCTTCATTGTTGCAGGTCGGCCGTCATATGGATAGATGCTGGTAGAAGTTTTTCGCGATCACAGCATTGTGATCATTTCGTCCCGGATAAGGCTTCATTGGTGCCCGGAAAGTGGCTCTGGGCTGCCGCGTTGGATTTCACTGATTTCTTGTCACGCGGTCCCAGAGCTAGCACCATCGACATGTTCTTGGGATAGTTCACATTCTTTCCCCGGGCGAGAAAGTGGCTGTAAATTGAGGTCGCCGCCCCATAACTTCCCATTCCTGTCGCAATCGCTCGTGAGTGCGCAAATGCACCCACCAGCATGCCTACCAGCTTGAATCCGGAAAATCCGTTCAGGGCATTTGGACCGGCGGGACCGGCGGCGTCTCCCCGGCCGGCGTCGGAGTCCGGCGATGCCGAAGAGGCTGCCAACAGTACCGCAATTCCAGTTGTGAGATAGCGGGTCTTCGAAGGCTTCACCTGCGCGCCGCCTTCCGAGTCGAGCGCAAGGTTCTCGCCTTTGGCAACGTCCATTCCCTCGAGCGTTGACTGGATCTGCTTTTCCAGTCCGTTGGGAGGCGCGACTTGGTGAAATGAGATTCTCAGTTGCCCATTGCGTCCGAAGCGCCGCGCCGCTCGCACTTGCGAGACGGTACCCCTCAGAATGCTGCCCTCAGGGAGGTAGAGCTGATTATCGACAATCAGCGGCTGGCTGATCCGGGCTTCCACCTGATCGCCGCGCTTCGCGGTCGCGGAGTTTAACGGCGTAGTCAGCCACGCGTGCACCACCCCGCCGGAGTCCGGCAACTGCCCAATGTGCTCCACCATTGCTGGTTTCAGTTGCTCTGTTCCGAACACGAGCGGCTGCGGGAGCGAAGCGCTGAAACTTGTTCCTGGATCCAGATATTGCGGCCGATAAGGCGATTGCGTCAGCGCATACCGTTCCAAGCGGTGCATTTTGTTTGGGGAAACGACCTGCTCCTTTAGCGCCGCCAGCTGTCGTTTCGCGTCCGCTTCAGCCTGGGCAAGCTTGCTCTTGGCGGCGGCCTTTCCTTCTGCGATCTTTCCTGCCTTCGCCTGATTCGCCGAAACAAACTGCAGCACACCATTGCTCCCAGGAGCGACCAGTGTGTGAACAGCAAGGACTCGCCCATCCGCAACGTGAACCTCCTCCCACTCGACCTGAACCTGGCGCTGAGGTGAAAAGTCAGCATTCAGAGCAGCGAGTGTACGCATCTTCTTCGATATGCCCTCGATGTCCGCAACCTTATCAGTCACCTCGCTCCCTGCCGGTATCAGCAACTGGTCGAACGAGTAGATGGGCTCGATGGTTTTGCCGTGAATCGGTTGGCCTACGGCACGCAGCCGAAGTTCGCGGTCGAGGACGACTTTCAGTGGTGTCCCCTCCGGAATTGTTAAAGGCATGGAAGCAGGCTCGCGGGGTGGCGCTTTCGGTGGTTCTGCCGGACGGATCTTCAGCGTCTGCGAAAACAGGCTGGCCGAAAGAATGGTGGAACTAAACACGAAGCGAAGGAACAAGTACCGCATAAAACCGAATCACCCGGGAATTGTTGGATTGAAATCGCCTGCCAGAAGCTGAATGCCTTACTCAAGAAATACCACGAATCCTGCTCGGTCGGATGTAGCCGCTGCTGAAGCAGGTTGCACGACAACGGCTAGCTGTCCTTGCGATATAGCAGGTCGCGCATGGCTTTGCGGCGCGCCGCGTTCAGTTCGCTGTCGCCTGCCGCGGTGCCGGCGGAGTTCTTGGACTCCTTTGTGTCCTCGACGCTGCAATCCGGGCAGCGATTCGCAAACCCAGGCTTGTCCGGCTTGAGTTCGAATTCCTCTCCGCAAACGCTGCACACCTTGATGGGGAATCCCATGAAGAAATCATACCGGATGAAGCTAGATGGACGTTGCTTACGCGATCCACTTCGCCAACGCGAACGCCACTCCCGCCGCCACGCCGCCGATGAGCATGGTTTGCATGGCGCTACGCAATGCGCGAGCACCGGTGTACTTTCCTTTGATATAGCCGAAAACGCCGAGTGCAACTAACGTCACAATCGCCGAAACGATCAAACCTCGATAGGAATTCGTCAGCACGATGTACGGTGACAGCGGAATCAGCCCGCCTGCTACATACGACGCCGCAATGGTTCCCGCGCTGGTCACGGCGCGCTTCGGATCGGGTTCTTCAAGGCCCAACTCAAATCGCATCATGAAATCCACCCAGGCATCGGGACGCTTGCTCAGCGCTTCTACCACGGGATTGGCTTCCTCAGCCGTCATTCCGTAATTGCGAAAAACCTTGCTGACCTCAGCTTTCTCCTCTTCCGGAATCTCCTCGATTTCGCGATATTCACGTTCCTTCTCTTGTTGGTAATGTTCTGCGTCGCCGCGCGCCGCAAGATATCCGCCCAGTCCCATGGCAATCGATCCTGCCGCGATCTCCGCCAACCCTCCGATTACGATGAACCTGTTGTTCGAGAAGGCTCCGGAAAGTCCTGCGGCCAGTGCGAATGGCACGGTGAGCCCGTCCGACATCCCAATCACCACGTCGCGAACAAAGTTGCTGGACGTAAAATGCTGCTCGCGATGAAGGATCCTCGCCATCACTTCACCTCCTCTGGATGCGCTTTCAGCCACTCTTGCGCTTTGCGAATGACATCCCGCTCGCCGCGGTAGCTCAACCGCCGGTCGGCGCCCTCCAGTGGGATCCATAGCGCCTGCTTCACTTCGATCCGCATCTCTCGCGTGACGTCGTCGATTTCTCCGGATTGATACCTCAACAGAAAAAAGCTGACGATCTTGAACACGCGCTGCTTGTCGCCCCAGGAACGCACGTAGACGTACTTGATGTCGGTGAGTTTGGTGACGATGGAAGCGGTGATGCCGGTCTCCTCGAACACCTCGCGCACGGCGGTTTCCGCCGCCTGTTCTCCGGGATCGACAATCCCTTTCGGCAGCGCCAACACTTGGCCCTGCTTGCCTGATTTGCGCTTGGCTGAATTCGAGGTACCGCCCTCGCGCGTGGGCTCAATTACGGCTACTTCCCAGCCCAACTCGGCTTTCCGGACCACCACTCCCCCGGCTGAAATCTCTCTTGGCATGGCCTTCCAAGTTATCAGGAACAAAGGGCTTCGTCATCCCTGGTTACGCTTTCCCCTAGAGTAATTAACCTCGTGAAATACGGTTTCCTTACACTAGGGCAGGCAGCATCTTACCTAGGTGGTGGGAAGTTCGGCCGGAGGGAGTTAGCGGCCATGAAGAGTTTGCGAAAAATCGTGCGCTCGGTGCGCGCCTTTGGACGCGGACTCTCGCCTGCACTACAACCGTCGGCTCCCACGAAGGTTCCCGCCATTGGTCTCGCCCTCGGTGGCGGTTTTGCCCGCGGCATCGTTCATGTTGGTGTTTTAAAAGCGCTGGAAGCCGAAGGCATTTCCATCAACTTCGTTGCCGGAACCAGTGTGGGCGCGCTCATCGGCGCTGCTTACTGCAGCGGCGTCACTCCTGAAGAACTGGAGCACATTGCCAGCCGGGTGCGTTTCCGCGACCTCGCGCGCTGGACGCTCTCACGCTACGGCTTTGCGACCAACCTGCGCATGATCTCGTTTCTCGACCGAATCTTGAAGGTGAAGACTTTTGAGGAACTTCGCATCCCGCTCGCCGTTACTGCCACCGACTTTGCTTCTGGAGAAGGCGTGGTGTTCCGCTCCGGGTCGCTGACTGATCCGGTTCGTGCGAGTTGTGCATACCCCGGAGTCTTTCTTCCGGTCACTGTGAATGGTCGCATGCTCGTGGATGGCATGCTGGCCCATTCGCTTCCCAGCCAACCGGTGCGTGACATGGGTGCCGATCGTGTGATCGCAGTGAATCTCAAGAGCACATGGTCGACAAAAGACGGGCCGCGCCATATTTTCGATGTCATCGGCCAGTGCTTCTCGATTGCGCAAGACATGAACTGTTCTCAGGCACGTGCCTGCGCCGATCTCATCATCGAACCCGATGTTACCGGTTACCGCTACGATGACTTCGAGCACAGTGCAGAACTGGTACGTATCGGGGAAGAAATCGGCCGCAAAGCGTTGCCGCAAATTCGCAAGTGGTTTCCGTCCGCTGAGGCTCCGGAAACCGAACGCGCCGGTTCAAAGTTGCCCTCTGCCACGCCGATACCGAGCCCTGCCACTTCCCAGCCTTAATCGTCCAAGTCATCCGCCTGAATTTCGCAGAGACTCGTTGCTCTGTCCTCTATCGAACATTCGGCCTCCCTACAGAAACCACTGTATAGACGGGCGTTGCACTAGCAGTGAAGAATTATGTGTCCGCGCAGCGCGTTGGGCGGCGTCTCTTGCGGGGGCATCGGGCGCTGTCGTGCAGTCCCACATACGTGGCTTTCCCTCAATGTACGTGGTTTGCGTTTTCTGTTCTTGATCACAACATGGCGAATGCACAACTGACTACTGAACCAGAGCTCCTGCGCTCGCGATGCGGATGTTCCGGTCTCGACGATGTTCTGGGCGGCGGACTTCCATCGGGTCACGTTTATCTGCTCGAAGGTGAACCTGGAAGCGGCAAAACCACGCTCGCCCTGCAGTTCATGGCCGAAGGGTTGCGGAACGGCGAGAAGGTGCTTTTCGTGACCTTGTCAGAGTCGCGGGCGGACTTGTTGAGTGTCGGACGTTCTCATCGACTTAACCTTGAAGGCATTCGCATCCTCGAACTCAGGCCTGACGAAGAGGATCTCAAGCCCGAAGGCCAATACACCGTTTTTCATCCCGCCGAGGTTGAACTCAACGACCGCGTCCAGATGATCATGAAAGAAGTGAATGAACTGCGGCCCGATCGCCTGGTGATCGATGGTCTTTCAGAAGTCCGCATGCTTTCGAAGGACCCGCTGCGCTATCGCCGCCAAATACTGTCGCTCAAGGAATATGCGCCCGCTAGTTGCACTGTGCTTTTGCTGGACGATCGCACCAGTCGTCAGGTTGATCTGGAATTACATAGCATCGTCCACGGCGTGATCGCGCTCTCGAAGATCGCGGTCGAATATGGCAAAACTCGCCGTCGTGTGGAAGTTACCAAGCTGCGTGGCTGCGCGTTCCGCGAAGGTTACCACGATTATCTGATCCGGATGGGGGGCGTAGTTGTGTATCCCCGGCTGATCGCCTCCGAATATGAAGAGATTCCTGCGAATCGAGGCAGAGTAGGCAGCGGAATCGCTGAACTCGATTCCCTCGTTGGCGGAGGTCTGGATCGCGGCACCAGCACTTTGCTGCTTGGTCCCGCCGGATGCGGTAAGACCACCATTGCTATTCGCTGGGCGGTGAGCGCGGCGGAACGCGGAGAAACCGCCTCGATTTTCTTATTTGAAGAAACCATTGCCACCTTGGTTCAACGCGCCTCTGGCTTGGGCATGAATCTCCAGCAGCACATTCAAAGCGGCAGCATCAAGATCACGCATCTTGACCCGGCCGAAATGTCGCCGGGTGAGTTTGTCGAACTCGTGCGCAAGGCAGTAGAGCAAGAGGATACCCGCACTGTTGTAATCGATAGCTTGAACGGATTCCTGCAAGCTATGCCCGGCGAACAGTTTTTGGCACTGCATCTGCATGAGTTGCTCACTTACCTGAATCACCGCGGCGTTGTAACCCTGATGATATTGGCGCAGATGGGAATGATCGGAGCTATTCAGACTCCGGCTGACATCAGCTACCTCGCAGATAACATCATGGTGCTGCGATATTTCGAGGCACAGGGAGAAGTGCGGCAGGCGATTTCCATGATCAAGAAACGCAGTGGCGCACACGAACACACCATTCGCGAGCTGAAATTAGGTCCCGAGCGTATTTACGTTGGCGAGCCGTTACGGGATTTTCACGGCGTACTGAGCGGCATTCCTGCACTGGTGGGACAGGGCACGAACGGACACGGAAACGGACACGGACCTCGACTTGACAATTGATGCTGCCAATAACGACCTGCGGGTATTGATCCTCGCTCCTTTCGGCAAAGACGGCAGTCTCATTGAATCCGTACTGCTGGAATCCAAGATCGAGAGCTTGAGAGTGCCGAGCTTGGAAGCCCTCACGAATGCAATCGCGGTCGGTGCCGGGGCCGCGATTGTGACTGAAGAAGTGTTGCAACACATGTCGATTGGCGTGCTCGCCAAACTGCTTGCTGAGCAACCACCGTGGTCCGATTTCCCCATCATCGTACTCACCGGCGGCGGCATGAGCACAGCTGCGACCGAACATGCGGTCCGGTCGCGAGCTCCGCTCGGCAACGTCGCGCTGCTGGAGCGTCCACTCCGTCCCGCAACGCTGATTAGTTCTGTGCGAACTGCCTTAGCGGCCCGTCAGCGTCAGTATGAAATCCGCGATCATTTACAAAAACGCGCGCAAGCGGAAGAGGCTCTCCGCCGCGCTCACGACGCGCTGGAATCGCTAGTTGAGCAGCGTACCGCTGCACTTCGCCGCCTCAGCGCCCGCCTGCTTCGCGTACAGGACGAAGAGCGCCGGCGCATCGCGCGGGAACTGCACGACAGTTTGGGCCAGTACCTCACGGCGGCCAAAATCAATCTGGATGTGCTGGCGCGAACCAAGGGCGACGGTGCCTACCTCCGTGAAGCCCAACAGCTCATCGATCGCGCAATTTCCGACACCCGCACGTTGTCCCATCTTCTGCATCCGCCATTGCTTGACGAAGCGGGATTCATTTCTGCCGCTCACTGGTATGTAGAAGGCTTTGGCAAACGGAGTGGCATTCGGGCTTCGCTCGAAATTCCCGAGGGATTTGAGCGACTGCCCTCCGAAATCGAGACCGCACTTTTCCGAATTCTGCAGGAGTCGCTCACTAACGTTCACCGCCATTCCGCCAGTCGGTCTGTGGAAGTACGCCTGACCCGCGATTCGAGCTTCGTGACTCTCTCCATTCAGGATCATGGCAAAGGTATCCCCGCTGACACGCTCGATCGTTTCAAGAAAACCGGCACCAACGTCGGCGTCGGCCTGGCGGGAATGCGCGAACGCATCAAGGAACTAGGCGGTACATTCCACCTAGAGTCTGGCCCGAAAGGCACCCTCCTCAAAGCTATCGTTCCCGTAAGCTCAGCCGAGAAGCCGCAAGTCACGCGGTCCGTTGCACGGTCCTATAGTGCCGGCCCAGTTACCTACCACGCGCTTTAATCACTTTCTGTGTTGCGATGTCCGAGGATGGACGCAGCCTTGTCGTGGGCGGCTTTGATCACGCTATCGAGTTTCGGGAACCGATGACGCACATAGCCAAGAAGCCGTCTCGCCCAGTGGTATTCGGTCGATAAAATCACCAGCCCAATCAGCAGAAAGAGAATGCCTTGGAGTATCGGCAGAAAAAGGCCGGCGATTCCTAGAGCAATGAAAACCCATCCGACAATGATGATGGCGACGCGCTTCCAGGCAGCGGACATTTATGGACCAGCTATCCTTGGTGGAACTCGGTGAAATCTCTCGTTAAATGATGCCATGAACCAACGACGTGAGTCGCACCACGAGGAAATGTGACCACGATCACAGCGAAAATCGGCTGAAGCTAACATGATTGCAATGTAAGATATACGCACTAAAGAGGCGCCGCAGCACCAATGAAAAGGGCCACTCAAATCGCAGCTGTCGTTGTCGCTTTGTTGCTCTTTGGGCAGCCGTTGGCGGCGTGCGTGACGCCCGGCCATACCCTGACGGCTGCTGAGCACGCCTGCTGCGTCAAGATGGCCAGCATGTGCAATTCTTCGGCAATGCCGATGTCGCACTCCTGCTGCAAGCAGTCGGTTTCACCGCAGGTGATCGCGTTTGCAAAAGTACGAAGTGGCGATCTTGCCGCACCTGCCGTTTTAGTGTCTGAGTTTGTAGTAGCTCTCCCCCCGAGCATTCAAGTAGGTGATCTACTCCCGTCCGATTCCCCGCCGGGCAGTCCACCCAGGTCAAGCACTGTCCTGAGAATTTGATCCTCTCTTCATCGCGGCAGCACTGCGAGGATGCACGCGTGTCCTCGTGTGAATCCATCCTCAGAAAACTTGCGAGGAGAAATGACGAAGATGGGAAATTTGTGTATCTGGCTTGTGTTGGTCGGCAGTGCAGTTGCTCAGAACGCCACCACCAGCCTGCAAGCACTGATCACCGAGGCGCGACAGGGCAATCCCGCGATCAGGGCTTCGGAAATGGCCGTGGCAACAGCGCGATATGCGCCAAAGCAGGCGCCGGCGCTTCCTGACACTGAATTCATGGTGCAGCACTTCAGCGTTGGCAGCCCGCGGCCATTCGCGGGTTACAGCAACAGCGACTTTGCGTACATCGGGCTTGGCGCCTCTCAGGAGTTGCCCTATCCGGGGAAACTCGCGTTGCGTGCAAGCGTAGCCGAACATGAGATCGCAATCTCGAGTGCCGAGAAGGATGTGGTGGCATGGGATGCAATCACCCGCCTGAAGCTCGCGTACTTCCAGCTTGCTTCGTCACAGCAGTTGGTCGCGATCCTGGAAAAGGATCAGCAAACGGCCGAACAAATGGTGCAAGCAACTGAGGCACGATACCGCGTCGGCCAAGGTGCGCAGGGAGACGTGCTCCGCGCGCAATTGCAACAGACCAAGCTGCTGAACGAACTCTCGATGCAGCGGCGAGAAGGTGCCCAGGCGCAAGCCACAATCAAAGCGCTGCTGAATCGGCCCATGGCATCGCCGGACATCGTTGCTGAAAACTTGCACGAGCGCCGCCTGCCCGCAACGGAGACTCTGCTCCAGGAGCTCGCGGACAAAAATCCTGACCTTCAGGTAAATACGCAGCGAATTGCTCAGGGCCACGCTGCAGTTGAACTGGCTGCGAGAGAGAAGAAGCCTGATTTCGGCGTGCAGTACATGTGGCAGCACACCGCGTCCGAGTTTCGCGACTACTACATGGCGACGTTCTCGATCAAGCTGCCCAACCGATCTCGGGTGCGAGCCATGCAAGGCGAAGCTCAAGCCAAAGTGGCGCAGACTGAATCAGAAAAGCAGGCACGCCTCAAGCGGATGGAAGGCGACCTCGGCGAGCAAATCGCCATCGCGCAAACTTCCGAACAACAGCTCAAAGTCTATGACGACGGCCTCATTCCGCAGAGCGAAGCCGCGCTTAACGCGGGCTTGGCAGGATACAGCGCCGGCAAACAGGACTACCAAGGCCTGCTCGCTTCCTTCACCGACACGCTGCAACTTGCGATCGAGCGCGAGCGGACGCTTGCCGAGCACGAAAGTGCAATTGCAAGGATCGAAGGCCTTATCGGGGAGGAACTGCAATGAACTACCGCAGGCTTTTTGTGATCGCAGTGATCTTGAACGTTGCACTAGCCGCGGGAGTGTACTGGATCTGGAAGTCGCCGCGTCCAGTGGCGGTTGCTACGCCGCCTCCAGCAGAACACCCACCGATGGAAGGCTTCACGCTCAACACTCCACCCGAGGGCAGCACACCTCAATTCACTCCAGTCGAGTTAACTCCCGAACGCATGCAGGCGATCGGCGTGCGCACTGGTCGTGTCGAGTTCAAAAACATTGAAAGTGACATCCGCGCCACCGGCAGCGTGGAACAAGATGAGCGCCGCATCGCTTACGTTCAGACGCGCTATCCGGGATGGGTCAAAGAAGTCTTCGTCAGCGCGACCTATCAGTACGTGAGGAAAGGGCAACCGCTTTTCACAATCTACAGTCCCGAACTTGTGGCCAGCGAGCAGGAATACCTGCTGGCGAAAGCTAACGTTCAGCGCGTCAGCCAAAGTTCGGTGCAAGGCGTTGCTTCCGGCGCGGACACACTGCTGCGTGCCGCTCGCGAGCGTCTGCTGCAGTGGAATCTCACTGAGGCCGACATCGCACGCCTCGAGTCCACCGGCAAGCCTGCCAGCGAATTCACGTTCAACTCTCCAGTCTTCGGATACGTCACCGAGCGCACCGCACTGCCCAATGTGTATGCGCAGCCGGACATGCGGCTCTACACCATTGCGGATTTGTCGAGCGTCTGGGTTGAGGCGCAAATTTTCCAGGAGGACGCCGGCCGTCTGAAGCCCAATGACCCGGCGGAGATCACCGTCGATGCCTATCCCAACCGCACCTTCCGCGCACGCGTAGAGCAAATCCTGCCGCAGATGGATCCGACTACGCGCACTCTTCGCGTTCGTCTTGATGTTGCGAACCCGAACCTGCTCCTCAAGCCAGGGATGTTCGTGAACGTGCGATTGCGCGCCGCGATCGGCCGCCAACTGTTCGTGCCGGCGACCGCCGTCTTGCAGAGTGGTGCGCGGCAAGTCGTCTTCCTTGCGCGGGGCAATGGTCGTTTCGATCCGCAACAAGTCGAACTCGGAACGCGCACAGAAGATGGATTTGCAGTTCTGAAAGGACTTAAGGCAAGCGATCTCGTGGCCACCTCGGCGAATTTCCTGATTGATTCCGAGAGTCAGCTGCAAGCCGCGGCGGGCTCGTATACGCCGCCTCCACCGGGGGCCGCAAGCGGGCCCAGCGCTACACCGCAGGTGCTAGCCGATCTCAATACGAATCCCTACCCCGCGCACAAAGGCAAGAACGCAGTGCAAGTGAAGTTGGCATCGGCTGACAGCATACCCATCACCGGCGCCAAAGTGAACGTTCAATTTTTTATGGCGGCGATGCCGGAGATGGGCATGGCCGAAATGAAGAACTCGGCGCAATTGAACGAGCAAGGCAATGGCTCCTACGCCGGACAACTTGATCTTGGATCCGGCGGCACCTGGCAGGTGACCATCACCGCCGAGCAAAACGGCAAGTTGATCCTGACCAAGCGCCTGAACGTCAGCGCGACAGGAGGCATGTGATGATCGGGCACATCATTGAATGGTGCGCGAAGAATCGTTTCCTGGTCTTTGCCGGCGTGCTCGGCCTCATTCTTGCCGGCATTGGGTCGCTGCAACATGCTCCGCTCGACGCTTTGCCGGATATTTCCGATGTCCAGGTCATCGTGCACACTCCATGGCCGGGCCGTCCGCCGAACATCATTGAGGACCAGGTCACCTATCCGATCGTCACCACATTGCTCGCCGCGCCGAAGGTGAAGGCTGTGCGTGCGCAGACCATGTTCGGTGATTCGTACATCTTCGTCGTGTTTGAGGACGGTACCGATCTCTACTGGGCGCGTTCACGTGTGCTCGAGTACATTCAGGGACTCGGCAGCCGCATTCCCGCAGACGCCCATCCCATGCTGGGTCCTGACGCAACTGGTGTCGGGTGGGTCTTCGAGTATGTGCTGATCGATCGCACGCACCGCCACAGCCTCGCCGACCTGCGATCTCTTCAGGATTGGCAGGTTCGCTACCAGCTTGAAACGGTTCCAGGCGTTGCCGAGGTTGCGACCATTGGCGGCTTCGTCAAGCAGTATCAGGTGCAACTTGATCCCAACAAGTTGCTGGCGTACGGGATTCCCTTGAGCACCGTGATTGAACGTGTTCGCGCCAGCACTAACGAGGTCGGCGGACGCGTGCTGGAAATGAACGGCGCGCGCTACATGGTGCGGGGGCTTGGATATCTCACATCGTTGAAAGATCTCGAAGAAGTCTCGGTCAACGCAAAGAATGGCACGCCTATTTTGTTGCGCGACCTGGGCACTGTGAACTTCGGGCCCGATATTCGCGAAGGCGTTGCGGAATGGCAAGGCCAAGGCGAGGCAGTTGGCGGCATCGTGGTGATGCGAACTGGCGAAAACGCACTGAACGTCATCAACGGAATCAAAGCTAAGGTCGCGGAGATTGCGCCGACTCTACCCGCCGGAGTTGAGATTCACGCCGGCTACGACCGTTCCGGTCTCATCAGCGACTCCATTACAACGCTGCAACGCGATCTTCTGCTGGAGTGCGTCATCGTCAGTTTCGTGACGATCAGTTTCCTCTTTCATTTCCGCTCGGCGCTGATTCCGATCCTTACGCTTCCGGTCGCGATCTTAGCTGCATTTATTCCGATGTACTTTCTGCACATCAGCAGCAACATCATGTCGCTGGGTGGATTTGCTCTCGCCATCGGCGTGCTGATCGATGCATCCATCGTGATCGTCGAGAACGGTTTCCGCCATCTTTCGGAAACGCCTGGGCCGATCACGGAGAAGCAGCGCCGCCGCATCCTGATCGATGCCGCCAAGCAGGTTGGCCCAGCGCTTTTCTTTTCGCTACTGATCATTGCTGTCTCGTTCCTCCCTGTGTTCCTACTTGAAGCGCAGGAAGGCCGCATGTTCCGGCCACTGGCGTGGACCAAAACTTTATCGGTTGCGTTCTCGTCCTTGCTGGCAATCACCGTTGTTCCTGCGCTCATGCTCTACTTCATCAGCGGGAAACTGCGTCCGGAATCTCAGAATCCGTTTTCACGCATTAGCCAGGCGATCTACCTACCCGTGCTGCGATTCGCCCTTCGCCGTCGCTGGCTGACGATTGCGGTGAACCTAGTTTTTCTAGCCGCCACAATTCCGCTCGCGCTGCGCCTCGGCAGTCAATTCATGCCGCCGCTGTACGAAGGCTCCTCGCTATACATGCCGACGTCGTTACCCGGCATCGGCATCACGCAAGCGACACAACTTTTGCAGCAGCAGGACCGCATTATCCGCACCTTCCCTGAGGTCGAGAGTGTCTTCGGCACAGTTGGGCGCTCCGACAGCTCTACCGACAACGCGCCGCTCGACATGTATGACACCACGATCATGCTGAAACCGCGTGAGCAATGGCGGCCCGGCATGACTTACGAAAAGCTGATCGCGGAGATGGACGCGAAGCTGCAATTCCCCGGCATTTCGAACACGTGGACGATGCCGGTACAAAATCGTCTCGACATGCAACTCACCGGGATCAAGACGCCCCTCGGCATGAAGATTCAGGGACGAACGGTGGAGGGCATTCAGGCAGCGGGATCCCGTATTGAGCAACTGCTCTCTCGACTTCCCGAGTCCCGCGCCGTGTATGCCGAGCGCGTCTCGCAAGGCTTCTATCTCAACGTCGATGTCGACCGCATGCAGGCCGCGCGCTACGGAATGACTGTTGAAGACGTACAGCGCGCGGTCGAGTCGGGCATCGGCGGCGAGAATATCGCCGAGAACGTCGAAGGACGCGAACGCTATCCCATCAACGTCCGTTACATGCGTGATTTCCGTGACACACCGGAAGAAATGGGACGCGTACTCGTTGCTACGCCTGCCGGTGCGCAGATCCCGCTAAACGCGGTGGCACATCTTTCGTTCTCCACGGGTCCCGCAATGATTCGTGATGAGGGCGGTCAACTCACCGGCTACGTGTACATCGACCTGAAGACGGATGACTATGGCGGCTTCGTTCGAGAAGCCAACAAAGTGCTCTCGCGCGAACTCAAGCTCCCAACCGGGTTCAGCCACCAATGGTCCGGCGAATATGAGTTTCAGCTTCGCGCCAAAGAGAGGCTGAAGATCATCCTCCCTGTTGTGTTCGCAGCGATTTTCATGCTGCTTTATATGATTTTCCGTTCCGTGACCGAAGCATTCGTCCTGATCTTCCCCACACTGTACGCGGCCAGCGGCGGTCTGCTGCTGCAGTGGTGGCTTGGCTACAACTTCAGCGTGGCGGTCTGGGTGGGATACATCGCGCTGTTTGGCATCGCGGTTGAAACCGGAGTGGTTATGGTTGTGTATCTGCATGAGGCTCTCGACAAGCGCCTACGTTTCGGCTCACAACTGACCAACGAGCTCATTCAGCAAGCTGCAGTCGAAGGAGCGGTGCAACGGCTACGTCCCAAGCTAATGACGGTGACCGCAGTCCTGGCCAGCTTGGCACCAATCCTCTGGGAAAGCGGCATTGGTTCTGACGTCATGAAGCCGATCGCCGCCCCGGTGGTAGGCGGAATGATTACGTCAACCATTCACGTTCTGATTCTCGTCCCTGTGTTCTTTGTGATGATGAAAGAACGCGCGCTGCGGAGAGGTCAACTGGAGAGTTCCGAAGACAAAGAGAAGGAAACCGTGGCTGTTTAGGCCACCGCGAGTAACTGGTACGTCAACCGGTGTAATTTGGGAACTACGCACCTTTCTTCGGAGTCTGTAACTCCCAGGAACTACTCTGCTACGCTTACGTAAGCGGTACTGGAGGTTCGCATGCGGCAGTGCCTCGCCTTGGTGATTACCCTTCTTGCATCTTCTCTATTTGGCCAGTCAGCTGCGCCTCAAACGGCGCGCCAGGCGCTGATCGAGATGTTTTTCGGCCAGGCCCCGAATCACATGGAGAAGCACCTTCCTGAGGTCACCCGGCATTCGCTGAATAAGCTCAGTTCCCCTGGCGGGGAGAATTACCTGTCTGAGTTTTCCGCGATCGCTACTCAGGCGCGCGCAGGCGGCACGAATTTTCAGAGTTTCGACACCGGCCCCACTTTGCTGCTCGCGGAAGAACCGCACCCGGACCTGAATGGCACCGAGCCTGACAAGATCGAGATCAGCGTTGAGCGCGATGATCTCGTCGGCGATGAAGACCAGATTGAACTCGCACTGCACCTGAGCCGCAATGGAAAAGAACAATCGCTCCCGGTCATTCCACGCTTCACGTTCATCATGCAAACCGAGGCCAATGTATGGCGGCTGAATGAAATCAGCGTGACGGTGCGTGTTCCGCTTGCTGACCCAAACTTTCTCAAGAGCATGGAAGATTCCCAGCGAGCACGCAACGAACAGCGCACAATCATGTGGATTCAACAGGTAAACATGGCGCAGAAACGATACTCCGCCATGCAAGGACACTTCGCCTGTTCTTTGTCAGTGCTGGGAGGCCAGGCGCGCGGTGGCGGCGCGTATTTGTACGATCCTGAACTGGTCAAGGGGAGCAAAGACGGCTACGTTTACGTTATCTCCGGCTGCGACCCCTCCCACTACAAGATCGTCGCGGAGCCTGCGGTTGCGAATTCTGAACAACGCGCCTTCTGTTCCGATGAAGACGGCGACATTCGCGCATCGTCTGACGGAAAGGCTACTACTTGTTTATCGAGCGGCGAGGTGGTGCAAAAGGCGATACCCGATCGGCTCCCCAGCACACCTCCCGCTGTCGCTCCCGGTACCGCGGAACCCACAGTGGTCGTCCCCCCGGGCAAACCGAGTTCGGGCGTAGTCGAACCCACGCCCGTCCCAGGCAAGAAGTTGCCGCAACGGGTGCGAGTTTCGCAAGGCGTTATCCAGCGGTTGAAAACATACGACGTTGTCCCTCAATACCCGGCAGAGGCCAAACAAGCCCACATTCAGGGATTGGTCACCCTCTCTGCGGTAATCGGGAAGGATGGCACCGTCCAAGACCTGAAGGTTGTTAACAGTCCCTCGCCCTCATTGAGCTATGCGGCGGTAGATGCCGTCCAACAGTGGAAGTACAGACCATTCATGCTGAATGGATCTCCGGTAGAAGTAGACACCTTGATAACCGTCAATTTCACACTTTCACCCTAGAGCGGATTTGCTGAACCAAAGCAGCAATCATCGCGCCCGGCTGCCCGCATCCAATTTCCTGAGTTCCAGAATTTCTGGTAAACATTGAGATTGCACTGGAGGACAACTTTGCGTCGGGCGCCTTCCCTTTTCGTGGCTATTTTCCTACTCGGATCCGCACTTGCCTGCGGAAGCGGTGGCAGTTCGTCAACCGCAAACCTTCGCTTCGTTCAAGGCTCTCCTGACGCCCCCGCCGTCGACTATGTTGTCGATAACACAACGGAGAGTTCCAACCTCCTGTACGGGAACGCATCCAGTTACGCCAGCGTCAAGTCTGGAACACGAAGTGTGCAGATCATCCCTGTGAACTCAACCAAGCCCCTGCTCTCTCAAACCGTCTCACTGGCCGATAGCGCCAACGAGACGCTGGTTTTAACCGGCCCATCTACCCAGCTTAAGCCTCTTGTTCTAGACGATGGCACAACCACCGGAACAACCAGCAGTAACAACGTGCGAATCGTGAATATCTCCAACACTATGGGGCCTGCGGATGTCTACATTGTCCCAGCCGGGACAAGCCTGAGTGGTGCGACCCCGGTCGCCAGTGCGCTGGATTTTGATCAAAACACCGGATACATAGGGACCGGCAGTACCACTGGCAACGTCAACGTCTATCTGACAAAACCTGGCGCGCAAAGCGTATACCTCAGCACTGGGTCACTGAACCTGTCGGTTTCGGCGAAGCAGACCATCCTTGCCCTGGATTCGCCCACCGGGGGTTTCACCTTCATCTTGCTCACAGATCAGTAAACAAGTCAGGTTTTCTGGTGTGCTGCTCAACAACATTTCTGGGGGCATGCGCGTCTAAGTATCAGAAAGCTGGGCGGTTCTTCTTCTCCGGTAGCCCGGGAGAACCATCGCGCTATAATCGTGGATTCGGTACGGGAGGCAAGTGGCTTTATGCGAGAGCATGCAAACGCTCTGTGGGGACGGTTCAAGGCAAACAGGCTGGCGTCGACCCTGGTCATTCTTCTGACGCTGTCGCTCGGAATCCTTATCGGCACAGTTGTGTCCGGCGGTGTTCGCGGCCAGGAAAAGCGCGCGTCGGATGCGACGCCGCTCAGCGTACCGTCACCCAAGCAGATGTCCAATCAGTTCTCGCAAATCGCCAAGTCGCTTGAGCCGGCGGTAGTTAATATCAACACCGAATCCACCGTGAAGCCGAGTGCCCGACGTCGCGGCGGTCAGCCCGGAGGCGGCGACGATGATCAGGAGAATCCTTTCGGCGACTTCTTCGACAAATTCTTCGGGAATCAGGACGCCGGTCCCATCAAGCAGCGCTCCCTCGGCTCCGGCGTGCTGGTGGATGGTAAAGGCTACATCGTCACTAATCGCCACGTAGTGGAGAAGGCTGACCGCATTCGGGTAAAGCTCCAGGACGATGCTCCGGGCGTGCAGCATGACGCCAAGGTAATCGGCACCGACCAGGAGACTGATCTCGCCGTAATCAAAATCGATGTTGATAAGCCGCTTCCTGTCGCAAAGCTCGGCAACTCCGACAGTATGCAGGTGGGCGATTGGGTTCTTGCCATCGGCAGCCCCTTTGGCTTGCAGGCCACCGTCACCGCGGGCATAGTCTCTGCCAAGGGCCGCAACATCGTTCCCAACCGCCAGTTCCAGTCCTTCATTCAGACTGACGCGGCAATCAATCCCGGCAACTCCGGCGGACCGCTGGTTAACATGGACGGCGAGGTGATTGGCATCAACACCGCTATTCTCACTGACACCAATGCCTACGCCGGCGTTGGTTTTGCACTGCCCTCAAAGACGGTCGTTGATGTCTATAACCAGCTCATTGGCTCTGAACACCGTGTGCAGCGGGGCTCCATTGGCATTCAGTTCAATGCGGAAGAGAATCCCGCAATCGCGCGCGTGTACGGTGTGCAGTCGGGAGTCACCGTTGCCGACGTGGTCGCCGGCAGCCCAGCTGACAAGGCTGGCTTGAAAGTTGGCGACACCATCGTTTCCGTTGACGGCAAACCGGTAAAGAATGGTGACGAACTGGTCGCCGATATCGCTTCGCGCAAGCCGGGTAGCAAGGTGAACCTGGGCTTCGTCCGAAACGGAAAGAAGCAGGAAGCGCCAGTCACGGTTGCGGATCGAGCCAAGCTGTTCGCATCTCGTCTGGGTGAAGCGGAAGACAACGGTGAGGAAGCCGCGCCTAAGCAAAGCAAGCTCGGAATCACGGTGCGTTCGCTCACGCCTGAAATGGCGGATCGTCTGAATGTTCCATCGGACAAGGGCGTGGTCGTGCAGGACGTCAAACCTGGGTCCTTCGCCGACGACACCGGCCTCACTCGCGGCGACATCATCTTGGAGATCAACAAGCAACCGATCAACAGCCAAGAGGATTTCGACCGCGTACAGGGCAATCTCAAGAGTGGACAGGACGTGGTGTTTCTTGTCCGCCAGAGGGGCGCTGGACGCAACGGGGGCACTATTTTCTTGGCCGGAACACTTCCGTAACAGTTACTTGCACCAACGATACTGGCGCTGATCAATCTTTTGCGAGAAGATGGTCAGCGCATCTAAACAGGTGAGCAGCGGCACGACGGGCCGCCAACGATACATGGAAAGCGGAGAAGTAACGAATGAGTTCTATATCCAGGAAATTGCCAATCTTTGCTGCTGGCCTCGTGCTAGCCGCCTCGATGGCATCCGCCACCACCCCGCCGAAGACCCAATCCAGCAAGCTTAAGGCCCACAGCAGCAAGGTTCACAAGAGTTCCCATCGCAGCAAGAAGTCCCGCAAACCGCGGGGCCAGCAGGCCATCGACACTCAGCGCGCGCACGAGATCCAGGCAGCTTTGCTTCGGGAGCACTACCTGACCGGCGAACCTTCCGGAACTTGGGATGCCTCAACCCAGGCGGCGATGCGCAAGTACCAAGCTGATCAGGGGTGGCAGACCAAGGTCATTCCCGATTCACGAGCCCTCATTCGCTTGGGTCTCGGACCCAGCCGCGAGCACCTGCTGAATCCGGAGAGCGCGATCGTAAGCGGCAGCGCCGTGCAATCGGCTCGTGCAAGTACTCCATCGCGCGCGACCGTTCTGCCCGCTTCGAATTCCTCGCCGGGCATGCAGGTCAATGCAGGATCAGACTTTTCTTCTTCGCGATAGTTTCTAAGACATTTCACCGCCGAGACCGCAGAGCACGCCGAGAACACTCAACAGGAGACTCGCTATCGCATACTTGCGTTTTAGCCCACCGAGTGGGCTGACTGCGAATAACCCAACGCCTCGGCGCTGGGAACGCCGGCAGCCGAAGGAAGTGCCGTAGGCACGGCTGAAAGTCGAGCATGGATTGCGGCTTAGAAAACCTTCAAGGTCCTGTTGGCTAACACAGAGGCCGGATTTTCTTCGACCAGCGCTCTCGCCACTTCCGCTCCATATTCCTTCTCCACAACTTTCCTTGCCTGCGATAAGATCGGTGGCCGCCGCACCGTGTCGTGCGCGTCCGTGGCAAGAAAATGCGCCGCCTTCTTCTTCATAAACTGCCGCGCCAACTGTCCCGCGCGATCGCCCCACGATCCGGTTAACGCCGAGGCGGTGACCTGCACCGCGCATCCGCCAGCCGCCCACTGCAGCACCCGTTCCGGAGTTTTCTGCAAAATCGGATTCCGCTCCGGATGCGTAATGATTGGCGTGACTTCAATCGTGCACATGTTCGCCAGCCACTCGTCGATCTGCGGCGGAATGTTGAAATTATTGAACTCTACCAGCAGATAGCGCGTGTTCGCGATGCACCACCGCTCCGGCGCCTGCAGCGCGGCTTGCATGTTCTCGAAGGAAAGGTGGAAGTCGCAGCCCAGACTCAACCGCGGCGAAGGCCCAACCCGCTGCTGCAGTTGCTGCAGTAGGCTCGTGAGATAGGCGCGATCGTAATAGTAGCGATCATTCGCGTGCGGAGTCGCGACCATGTGCTCGATTCCATCCTGCGCGGCCATTCGGCACATGGCCTCGGCGGTTTCCCAGGACTTGGGCCCATCGTCCACCTCGGGCAGGATGTGGCAGTGAATGTCGATCACGTATTCGCGATTTAAGCAGATTAAGAAGGAAAGGAAAAGTGAGTCTAGTATTCGGCCAATTCTTTCATCGCCAAATACAAGTCTTGCACCTGCGGCAACATCGCGCTTTCGAGGACGGGCTGATACGGCACGAATGCATCTTTAGCCGCGACACGCTTCACTGGAGCGTCGAGGTACTCAAAAAGTTGGTCCGCGATGCGCGCGGCAATCTCTGCGCCGTATCCCCAGCTCAAGGTGTCTTCGTAGGCAACGATCACGCGATTAGTCTTCGATACAGACGCAGCAATCGTCTCCCAATCGAACGGGTTCAGCGTGCGCAGGTCGATCAACTCGCCTTTCAGTCCCTGCTCTCGATCCAGGCGATGGACGGCTTGCAACGCGCGCGGAACCACCGCGCCATACGTGATCACCGTAACATCGGTTCCCGGATGCACGACTTTGGCCTTGCCGAACGGGATCACGTAATCCGGCCCCGGATAGGCGGCGCGGCCATAGCTCTCGCGATACAGACGCTTGTGCTCGAGGAACAGAACTGGGTCGTCACAGCGAATCGCGGTGCGCAACAGGCCCGCGGCATCGAGCGCATTCGAAGGAAACACCACGCGCATTCCGGGCGTGTGCGTAAATATGCTCTCGCCGCACTGCGAGTGGTAGATCGCGCCGCCAGTAAGGTATCCGCCAATGGCAACGCGTACTACGCAGGGTGCCGAGAATGCATTGTTCGACCGCCACCGGATGACGGGCAATTCATTGCGCAGTTGCATCATCGCCGGCCAGATGTAGTCGAAGAACTGAATCTCGACCACAGGCTTCAGTCCGCGCACCGCCATGCCCGTGGCGCGACCCACGATCGTGGCCTCCGCGAGCTGCGAATTGAAAACGCGCTCTGAGCCGAATTCACACTGCAGGCCCGAAGTAAGCTTGAAGACGCCACCCTTCCCTTTCACCATTTTCTGGCGCAGGTACTCTTCGCGGCTGCAGTCGGCCACGTCTTCGCCGAACACCACAATGCGCTCGTCGCGCTTCATCTCATCGTGCAGCGTGGCATTGATGAGATCAGCCATGGTCTTGGGCGCAGGCTTCTTGTCACTCTGTTCCGTGGAGGCACGGGCGCCCTCGCCCGTACTCACTGCAACCTGCGTATCGAATGTAGACGAAGTTGGCTCCAAGTCCGGCGAATATACGTACCTCATCACCGATTCGGGATCCGGAGGCGCGGCTGCCAGCGCCTGGTCAGCGGCTTCCTGAATCTGCTGATCGACTTCCTTCTCAAGCTTATTGATTGCCTTCTCGTCGAGAATCCCCTCGCGGATCAGAAACATCTGCATGCGCGAAATCGGATCGCGGGCAGCGTCGCGCTGACGCTCAATCTCAGGTCGATAAAGTTTCTCGTCATCCGAAAGAGAGTGCGAGTACGGACGAATCACGTGCGCGTGCACAAATGCAGGACCAACTCCAGCCCGGCAGTGCGCCACCGCACGCGTGAACGCGGCATAGCTGACCACCGGATCGGTGCCGTCAATCTCTTCGAAGTGGAAGTTGGGGAATTGCGAAACCAGGCGCGAGATATTTCCGCCAGCAGTGTTCACTTCGACCGGCACGGAAATCGCATAGCCGTTATCTTCCACTAGAAAAATCAGCGGAAGCCGCAGGTTGGAGGCGGCATTCATCGCCTCCCAGAACTCACCTTCGCTGGTGGTCCCGTCGCCGATGGAGGTGTATGTGACCTCATCGCCGTAGAACTTGACGTCCTTGAACTCGCGATAGTCACCGGCAACTTTCTCGACTGCGCCGGGATGGGCAATCAAGTGCCGCGAAACCTCGGCGCAACCGACCGCATGCAAGACTTGCGTTCCCGTGCACGATGACTGCGTGACCACGTTCAGGCGCTTAAATCCCCAATGGGAAGGCATCTGGCGGCCACCGGAACTGGGATCGTCGGCAGCACCAACGCCCTGCAACAACATCTCGTATGGAGTGGCTCCTAACGCCAGGCACAGTGCGCGGTCTCGGTAATACGGAAAGAACCAGTCGTAGGCGGGCTTCAGAGCCATGCCGGCTGCGGCCAGCACCGCCTCATGCCCCGCTCCGGAAATCTGAAAGAAAATCTTCTGCTGCCGTTTTAGGAGGATCTCCCGGTCGTCCAGCCGCCGGGAGGTGTACATCGTGCGATAAATTTCGATGAGTTGCTGACGTGTAAGGCCTTCGTAGGTCTTGTGGTTCGCCTCTGCAACTGCGCCGGATTTTCCGTGGTTCCTGGTCGGCATGCGTCAGAGTTGGCGCGAGCACTTTATCGCGGCGCCGGAGGTATTGTAAACCAGGCGTCAGACTCTAGGCTCTAGGTTTCAGGTTCAGGCTTAGGCGTCAGGCATCCGGTTTTGAACATACGCCCTTGATTGAGGGTGCAGGAGTGAAATTGTTCTGGTTGCTGAAGCCCAGAGCCTTAAGCCTGGAGCGTGACCTACCGCTTTCTCTCGTCCCGTTCCACTACGCCGTCCTTGATGTGGATGACGCGATGTGCGTAGGCCGCGATATCGTGCTCGTGGGTAACCAGAACGATCGTATTGCCTTCTGATTGCAAGCGATCAAACAGGGCCATGATCTCGATACCTGTCTGGGAATCGAGGTTTCCGGTGGGTTCGTCCGCGAGGATGATCGAAGGCTTATTAACCAGAGCACGAGCGATGGCGACGCGCTGGCGTTGTCCACCGGAAAGCTCGTTGGGCTTGTGGTGCATGCGCGCTTCCATACCGACGGCGATCAGCGATTCTTTCGCTCGATCGATACGCTCGTTTGAAGGGATGCCGGCGTAAATGAGCGGCAGTTCAACGTTATGCAAAGCGGTGGCGCGCGCCAGCAGGTTGAAGGTCTGGAAGACGAATCCGATTTCTTTGTTTCGGATGCGCGCCAACTCGTCATCGTCCAGTTCGCTTACCAGTTGCTGATTGAGCCAGTACTGGCCGCGGCTGGGCGAGTCGAGGCAGCCGATCAGGTTCATCAGCGTTGACTTGCCCGATCCGCTAGGTCCCATGATGGCGGCGTATTCATTGCGGCGGATCTGCAGATTCACGCCTCGCAAGGCATGTACCTGCTGCTCGGACCCCATGTCGTAGGTCTTCCAGAGATCGTGGGTATAGATGATTGCGGATTCAGGGGGGGCCGACACTACTGGCTCGGAAATACTGATGACTTCTGCCGTCGCCATGCTTTTCTCCTGCTCGTTCTGGGACAAACCGCCGCTCCAGTCCCTCTCAATTCTGTTGGACGCGCCACCCAGGCGTTGGTTATTGGAAAAGCTGTGTCCAGGCTCACAGAACGGCCTCGCACAGCCTCCACCAGGAAATACGACGCAATCCGGCGAAAAGTTCCCGTCAGACAGCGGGATTCGGGCAACTAACCACGATTATATCCCGTACCCTGTGGTATGAACGATTTAGACACCAAAGTTTGCAATATGGATTGTCCTTGATAGTCGAACTTTGAGCATTGCAGGCCTGCCTCGACAAAAAAACCAACAGCAGCGGATTTTGTTATCCACCGGACAACCATCGTTGTACCCCGCAGAATCTGGATTAGGAGAGGCAGTCCGCGCCCCCATGATTCTGGCCTTAAACCCTTGTATTCCCTTGTTTAAAGACATAGAATTGACACACCTCAGAGTGTGTCCGAAGGAGTACCCGTGGTCATGCGTCCCAGTTCTTTAAGCCGCTTATTTGTTTACGCTTTGCTGTTCGCGGTGGTCGGGGTCACCCCGTCCATTCTCAAGGCGGATGACCAGGCTAATCAGCCGCCGGCCAAACCGGCTCAAGACAAAGCCAAGGCCGATGATGCAACCCAGGACACCTCGGGCGATCCCCTCAAGCGAGTTCCCGATGCCAAGCGCAAGAAGGAACATGCGAAGGCGCTGAAGAAAGAGTTAATGAGCCCTGAGGACAGCAAGTGGCTGAACGAAGACGTGCGCTGGATCATTACCGACGAGGAACGCAAGGCCTTCAAACAACTCTCCAACGAAGAAGAGCGTGAGAAGTTTATCGAAGCGTTCTGGGACCGTCGCAATCCCAATCCCGACAGCGAAGACAACGAGTTTAAAGACGAGCACTATCGTCGAATCGAATACGCGAACGAGCATTTTGCCGCCGGCATGCCCGGCTGGATGACCGATCGCGGGCGCATCTATATCGTGTTCGGCCCACCGGACGAGATTGAATCACATCCTTCTGGAGGATCGTACGAAAGGCCGATGGAAGAAGGCGGCGGCGAGACTTCTACCTATCCCTTTGAAGACTGGCGTTACCGCCATATCGATGGCATTGGTGAGCAAGTCATCATCGAATTCGTCGACGATTGCATGTGCGGCGCTTATGAAATGACGATGGATCGCAGCAAGAAGGACGCGCTCCTCAATGTTCCGGGTGCCGGCCTCACCTTCTACGAGCAAATGGGGATGGCGAACAAAGTTGACCGCTTTAATGGCGGCAGCATGGAGCGGCTGGGTACGGGACCAAACGGAGCAACCTACCTGCAAAGCAAGGAATTTGATCGCATGGAGCAGTTCTTCAAGCTGCAGCAAGCTCCTCCAGTCAAGTTCAAAGATCTGGAAGAAGTTGTAAACCATAAGATTACTTATAACGCGATGCCGTTCGATGTGCGCACTGACTTCATCAAAATCACCAGCGACACAGTGCTGGTGCCGGTCACGGTCCAGCTGCGCAATCGAGATATCACCTACACTGACAAAGATGGCGTACAGCATGGTGTCGTGAACATTTTTGGACGCTTGACCAGCATCTCCGGAAGGGTGGCTCAGACCTTCGAGGACACCGTTTCCGCCGATGTTCCATCTGAGTTGCTCGCGCGCGAGGCGGAAAATTACAAGGTCTACTGGAAGGCAGTTCCGCTGAAGCCCGGTCGGTACAAACTGGATGTCGTGGTAAAAGATGTGAACGGGGACCGGGTCGGAACCTACTCCAAGGGCATTATGGTCCCGGAGTTTTCTGACGACAAGCTCACGAACTCCTCGTTGATTATCGCCGACGATGTTGAGTCAGTCCCGACCAACAGCGTGGGAACCGGCATGTTTGTGATCGGCACCACCAAGGTGCGTCCCCGGGTGGCGCCTTCTGATGGAAAACCGGCGGTGTTCAAGCGCGGCCAGAAGGTCAACTTCTGGATGCAGGTCTATAATCTCAGCGTCGACGACAAGACCCATAAGCCATCGGCCACGTTCGAGTACGACATCGTGAACACGGCCACTAATAAGCCGGTGGTGCACGCGGTGGAAGCCTCGGAGAAGCTGGGCAATGTCGGAGACCAGGTGACCTTGCACAAGGCTGTTGCCTCGTCAGCACTTGACCCCGGGGTGTATAAGATTGAGATCAAAGTTTCGGATCAGATTTCGAAACAGACGGTAGACCCTACGGCAACGTTCGCGGTCGAATAGTAGAGGCAGAGAGGTTGCGTGCGTAAGCTCAGCCATCTCGTGGTTGTACTCGGACTCACGCTGCCGGTGTGGTGCGCCGCCGCAGACAAGACAGCTACAATCTCGGGATACGTCCGCAACGCCAGTGGAACCCCGCAAATGGGTGCCATGGTGGACGTGCTCGGTAGCGCTCTGCAACGTCTGCGCGTCTTCACCGACGAGAATGGCTTCTTCTCGGCCAAGGTTCTGGCTCCTGGCAATTACAGCCTAAAGGTTTCGGCTCCCGCGTTCCTTCCGACCCTTCGTGACAAAGTCAACGTGCGCGCCGGTGCCAGCGTTCTGCTGAACCTGACCCTTAGCACCTTGTTCGACTCCGTTCAGTTTGCGCCGCGTCGTGGCAGTGCTGACAACGGCGATTGGGACTGGGTGTTACGTTCCACTGCCAATCGACCGATCTTACGCGTGTTGCCCGACGGCACGCCGGTTGTGCTCGCGAGCAAGCCGGCAGACACTCCCGATTTTCGCGGCACACTTTCCTTTGTGGCGGGTTCGTCTTCGCAAGGATTCGGGTCGCTCTCCGATATGAGTACGGGATTCCTGCTTGAGAAATCTTTGTTCTCGAGCGATACGCTCAGGTTCCGTGGAGACGTCGGTTACGGCGAGGGACTTCCAAACGCGGTCCTCCGAGCGTCGTTTAAACACCCGATGAGCAATGGCTCAACCCCGCAAGTCGCGCTCACCATGCGGAGACTTTCGAGTCCCGACCTCGGGTTGCGCAATGCGGACCTTCAGGCGCTTGCGCTTTCGACATCAGATGACATCGTGTTGGGCGACGTGCTGGAACTAAAATTCGGCAGTGAACTGCAAAGCATCCAGTTCCTAGGCAAGGTCACGGCGCTTAGGCCGTTTGGTTCGGTCACAGCGCACCTCTCTCCAGACACCGTCGTGGAGTACAAGTACACGACTTCGCGGCCCACCACCCGCACCGAGAAAGGGTTCGATTCGTCACCCGCCGACCTCAGCGAGACCGATCCACGGGTCAGCATGAACGGATTCTCTCCCGCGTTAGAGAAGGCGCATCACCAGGAGATCGCGCTCTCTCATCGTGAAGGCAACACCAACATGCAAGTTGCCGTATATCGCGATCGAGTCGTCGACCCTGCTCTCACTGGTGTGGGTGATTTTTCCAGCGCCATGGGTGACGTGCTGCCTGATATTTATTCGGGCACATTTACCTACCAAGGCCGCGATTTCGGTGTCGAAGGAATGCGCATAGTGCTGGAACGGAAGCTCACCTCCGATATAAGTGCGACTGTTGACTACGGATTCGGCGGCACGCTCGACATGAATGGCAATCGCGTCAGCCTCGCAGATGCGCAGCAGAACAGCACCATTCGCTATCGTCACTCAGTCGGCGGAAAGATCAGTGGCACTGCTCCTAAAATGAAGACCCGCTGGATCGCGTCGTACGGGTGGACTGGCGGTCGTTCCCTTACGCCCGTAGATATGTTCAACTCATCCGCGGGCCAGACCGATCCATTCCTGGATTTCTTCCTGCGCCAGCCGCTTCCCGGCACCGGTGGCTTGCCTGGCCGCATGGATCTCATCGTAGAAGTCCGTAATCTCCTTGCTCAAGGCTATGTGCCAGTATTCGGGCAGGACGGCCACACCGTTTATCTCGTGCAATCCGCCCGTGCGGTTCGCGGCGGCGTCGCATTCAGCTTCTAGCCTTCATCACTCCTCATAAGTTGAATCCTTCAGGGCTTGGCCCGCCGTCAACGAACATCCTTGAGGCTTAGGTCTCCAACCCGGAAATTTTTTCCAGCACTGAAATAACGTTTCTACGTCATGATGTCCGGATTTCGGCTGGAAGACTCTCTGTCCGCTGCGCTACAATCCGCAACCGATATCCATCTCTGCTTCGCGTGAAAGAGGACCTTTATGCGGCTGCGGCTTGCTTTGTCCTGTCTCTTGCTCTGTTCGGCGGCACTTTTGGCACAGACATTTCGCGGAACAATTTTGGGCACCGTTACTGATCCAGGCGGCGCGGTCATTGCTAACGCCAAGGTTATCGCGCACAACGTAAACACTGGGCTGGAGCGCACCACCAGCACCAGCGACGACGGCAGCTACTCCATTCCTGAGTTGCCGATCGGCACGTACACCGTCAGCGTTTCGCAAAGCGGCTTCCAAACTCAGATCACAAACAATATTGCCGTCAACGTTTCGGTCGAGCGAAGAGTGGATGTCACGCTGAAACCCGGCCAGGTAGCCGAGACGGTGGAAGTCTCCGGAGAGACTCTGCCGCTTGTAGAGACCACCAGCGACACGCTGGGCGGAGTCCTGACGCAGCAGGACGTGAAAGACCTCCCCATTAATGGACGCGATTACACCAAATTGATTTATCTGAATCCAGGAGTCGCAGGCTCGCCCGATCAGATTACCGACTCGCCGGGTTCGTTCGGTGAGTTTTCAATGAACGGCGCTCGTGGCCGATCGAACAACTACCTGCTCGATGGCACTGACATGAACGACGGCTACCGCAACGATCCTGCCATCAACCAGGGTGGCGTGTTCGCAACACCGTCGGCCATTTTGCCCATTGACGCCGTCTCTGACATGCGCGTTCTCTCGAATTTCGAACCGGAGTTTGGCCGCAACGGTGGCGCCATCGTCAACATCGTGACCAAGAGCGGGACGAATGCCATTCACGGTGACGCCTTCGAATACTTCCGTAACGACGCACTGGACGCCCGCAACTACTTTGACCAGACCTCGGCACCAAAGGCGCCATTCCACAACAACCAGTTCGGCGGATCGATGGGCGGACCTATTGTGAAGAACAAGACGTTCTTCTTTGTTGACTACGAGGGCCAGCGTGAAAGCGTGGGAGTGGTGAGTCTCGCTTGCGTTCCGACGTTGTCTCAGATCGCTAGCGCCAAAGCGGCCCTCGGTACCGCGGTTAGTCCCGTGGGATCGGCCTTGCTGGACTTTTGGCCGCACGACGCTGCGAATTACATTCCAGGAGTCTCGCCAACTGCGACCGGCTGCGGTGGTGCGGCGGACTACGTGGCGATTGCTCCCTCATTCAATAACCTGAGCAGCTTTATTGGGAAAATTGACCACAGTTTTTCCTCCAACAACAACGTGACCGGCCGATATTTCTTTGGGGACAGCACACAACAGTTTCCTCTCGCTTTGAATGCGACCGGCGGCCAATTGCCCGGGTTCGACACGGTCACCCCGACTCGCGTGCAACTGGTTTCGCTCTCCGATGTACACGTGATTTCGCCCACCAAGGTCAACGAACTGCGCTATGGCTGGAATCGCTTTGCGGAGGGCTTCTTCCCTCAGGACAGCAAGTTCGATCCCAGCACCATCGGATTGTGCAATGTTCCTTCTACCTTCGGAACATGTCATTCTTCAGGGCTGCCAATTTTGATCCTGTCCCCAACTCCAACCGGAGCATCCGGCTTCTTTGCCCAAGTGGGCGCAACTTCGGGCGACCCTCGACAACGGGTCGACACCAACACTCAGTTGCTCGACAGTTTTTCCTGGAAGGAGAATAAGCACGACTTCCGCTTTGGAGGCGAATTCCACCGCACCAGCGTTCACCAGCGCTTTGACAAATACTCGCGAGGACGAGTCAGGTTTGACGACTTGAATGCCCTCCTGCAGATGACACCCCAAACCTCAGCGTTTGGAACGTTCAGCTATACCGGCAACACGCTGCGGCACACCTTCCAGAACGGGTGGGGCTTCTACGCACAGGACTCCTTCCGAATCAGTCCGCGGCTCACATTCAACTACGGCCTGCGTTGGGATTACTACGCTGTAGTCCAGGAAAAGAATCACCTCTTCTCCGATTTCGTTCCGAGCTCGGCCACAACGGGTAATCTGATCCAAGTTGGTCCTGGGGGACTTCCGAATCTTTACAAACCAGACAAGACGAATTTCTCACCTCGGGTAAGCGTCGCCTGGGATGTGACTGGACGGGGAAAGACCGTGGTTCGCGCGGGTTATGGGCTGTTCTTCGACGCCTTTTCTCAGGATATGATGCTGGGCCACTTGCCCTACCCGACGTTTTACGCGCCCGGCCCCGCCTATAACCCCATCGGACCTAATCCGATTCAGATGGCACAGATTAATCCCGCAGCCTTGGATGTAAACGGCGCGTATATTGCCGGTACCCCTCTCTACGGCGTTCCCGATTGCAGCTTTGAATGTGACATCTTCTCGTTCGATCGGAACCTAAAGACTCCATATATCGAGAACTACAACGTCAACGTCCAGCAGCAGTTCAATCGGAACCTGGTGCTACAAGTTGGTTACGTCGGATCTCAGGGACACAGATTGTTCCGCTTCTTCGATATCAATCAGCCCAGCCAGGCCACCATCACAGCAGAAGATACGGCGTGCAACTGCATTAACGATGTAAGCGTCTCCCGAAATTACGGCTTCCCGAACGGCGCATTCTATATCTTTCAGGAAAACTCTACCGGCAAGTCGAACTATCACTCATTGCAAACCAGCTTGCACGTGACCAACTATCGCGGGTTCACGTCAATCGTGAATTACGTCTGGTCGAAATCCCTTGACAACTCCAGCGATGGTGAGGACTTCGTCGTCAATGCTGCGCAGCCCCAAGACAGCAACAGCCCTCAAAAGGAATACGGCCTGTCGAACTTCGATATCCGGAATCGCTTCACTTGGATTCTGGGATATGAGTTTCCCAAACTTTCTGGCAGTATGCAGAAGTTAAAGAACGGCTGGGGTGTGGATAGCACGATTACGATGCAAAGCGGTCAGCCGTTTACGCTCAATTACAACTTCGAAGATGACTTTAGCGGCGGCGGAGATGGCTTTGACCGGCCGGATGTGGTCGGACGCATCGTGTATCACAAGCGCGACCCACGAAACTACATCGATTTGAGTGCGTTTGCCATGCCCTGCTTGCTCGCACCCGGCATCGACCAAACGAATCTCTCCGGCTTCGCCTCCGATTGCCAGCCCGGGGCGCGGCACTATGGCAATCTCGGCAGGAACGCTCTTATTGGCCCCACCTTCAAGCAGTGGGATTTGGCTCTTTACAAGAACACTCCTATCACCGAGCGAGTAACGATGCAGTTGAGGGCTGAATTTTTCAATCTTCTCAATCACCCCAACTTCTCCAATCCCGTGCTGCCCGCGTTCATCGCCGACCCTGCGTCGAATTTGGCTTCCGGTTGCGGCTGTGGCTTCCACGTAGCTAACAATCGCGAGGTCGGCAACGGCGGGTACCAAATCACCGCCACCGGTGACGTTGGTATCGGCAATCCATTTCTCGGCGGCGGCGGGCCGCGAGGAATTCAGTTGGCCGCGAAGTTTACATTCTAGAAGTGCTGAGATTTGTCGAGTCCGCGAGCAAAGCAAAACGCGACGCTATAGCGTCGCGTTTTCTTTGCTGCGAATTCAACCTCTAAGCCGCTCGGCTGGCTGTAGCTGATACCGGACGATATCCGGACTCACCGGCCCTGCGCATTGCGCTCACCGCTTCCTCCGTCGACATCAGCGGCGTGGTCTGCACCGACTTGCAGGCGCCGCCTCCGGCAAACGCCATCGAAATCGCTGCGGCGCTGGCGTTGTCGGGCATTTCGCTGATGAGCACAATGTCGTACTCCCCAAACGCGAACCATGCATTTCTGATCTTGCCTCCGAGCTTCTCAATCGCGGGACGTACAGCTTCGATCCGATCTTGTGGCTGCGCGAGCAGCGCCTGCCACCCCTCGCGCGAGTAGGCAATCTGGTGCAGATAAACCGGCATAGAACCTCCTTGAGGCTCGAGCTTTCAACCCGCCGCATTCTACACCTGCTGGCTGTCGGTGGGTCGCCTATTTCTGCGCGGGCTTCTCTGCCCTGTCTACGCACCCGGCGCGAAATGTTCGGTCGTCCACACGATGAAGATGTCGGATGAGCGTTGGATTGAGCAACGGTGTGTGCCGGATGGTGAACAGGTATTCTGCGATGAACCAGACCGGCTTCTCCGTCGTCATCCATTCCTGATTGTCGAAGCGGGTCAAGTTTACCGGGTTGGAGAATGTGCGCAGCGATCGCTCGCGCCGCAGATTGAAATACCCCTCGAAATAGCTCAGTGCCAGCTCACGCAGAGTTCGATAAACCGGTTCGCGGTATCGGCAGCCGGTGTAGTTGGATTTTCCGATTGCGCCCCAGTGCCCGTGCTGCTTGAAAACGGAGATCACATGGTCGGTATCGTGCTCCGCTTCGAGGTCAATGATCAGCGGCGGATATCCATTGGCTCTTAGCGCCGCGGCGCCAAACAGCGCGCCCTCATAGCAATGTGATGTGTTCTCGCGCAGCACCCGCCGCGGCGACCACGCAGTATCCTGCAGATGGTAAGGCTGCGAATCCAGGAAACGCTGAATTCCATATGGATCTTTGAGGCTCCGCAGCTTGCGAAGTTCCGCGGGCATCCAATCCCCGTGCGAGTGGCTCATTCAATCCAGTGTATCGGAGCAATACCGCAAAACCATTTACCACGAAGGACACGGACGACGGCTCAGCGAAACCACGCGGCACGTGATTCGAACCGCAAAGTACGCAAAGAACGAGCTCCGTCGAATATCTGGTGCTTTCTTCAGGTTTTCTTTGCGTGCTTTGCCGTCTTTGCGGTGGATTACTTGAATAGATCGATCAACTCTTGCGGGCTGTCTACGAGTACATCCGGCTGGACCTCTCCCGTCAACGTGTGTGGCGCAAAACCATAGGTGACGCCACATGTTGCGAGGCCCGCATTGCGGCCGGTTAGAATGTCGATTGCGGAATCGCCCACCATCAACGCGTGGTCTGCGGCTGTTCCGGTTTCTTTTAGGATTGTTCGAATCCCCAACGGATCAGGCTTTTTCGTCTCGAAGCTGTTGCCGCCGTAAACATGCGTGAAGAAGCGCTCCAGTCCAAGCGCTTCCACGATTGCTCGCGACGGGTTCACCGGCTTGTTGGAGAGCACCGCCATCTGGCGTCGCGTTCCATTCGATTGAATGTGCCGCAGCGTCTCCGGGATCCCCGCGTATACGGTCGTATGGTCAAGTTTGTGCTCTTTGTAGTAGGCGAGAAAATAATCCAGCGCGCTTTTCAAACATCTTTCATCTTTCGGGTCGCCCAAGGCCCGGCGGACCAACATGGGCGCGCCATCCCCGACATAGGAAGCGACAATGTCACCCGGCAATTCCGGCCGCTGAAGATGCCGCAGCATCGCATTCACCGAGTGAATAAGATCTAGACGTGAATCGATCAGCGTGCCATCGAGGTCGAAGATGACGAGCCTGATGGCATGTGGATCGAAGCGCCGGTAAAAACGCACCATAAAAAAAGAATAGCACCCGCTGGCGGTGCTATTCGGGGGAAGGCTGCAGAGCCAAAAGATTACATCAAGAGTTCATTCGTCCTTCGCATAACCGGATGCTGCAGTTCCTGCAATTCGTTCTTAACGCAATTCAATCCGTAAACGCACTGCTCAAAGTGATTGGAAAGCTTCTGAAACAGCGGCGCAACTTTCGTGTATTCGAAGCAGTCGAATTTCGAGACGATGTAGTAGCTTTCCTTGCCCGCTTTCACCCAGTCGATAAAATTCTCTACTCGATCCCGCCGCAGGCGCAGGTGATTAATGCTCTCAGGGAACATGCCTGCAAAAAACAGCGTGTAGTCACCAATATGCTTGCGGACCTGGCGTTCGCGGTCGAATGACGGCGCGGGCCCAAACACTGGATTGGATTCCACCAGCATTTCACCGACGTCCATCAGCGGCTTCCCCGCAGCGTTGTGGATTTTGAACAGTTGCTCCGCATCACAGAACTCGGTGAGCAAGTGAGCCACGTAGCCGACGAGTTCGGAGTCGCGAATCCCGATCTCCTCCGCATAGTGGCGTGCCACAAGTTCCATGAACAGCTTCTGCAAAGGATGATCGTCCGGAATCATACTGTCCTCCTAATCGGCCATTGCGCTTTCTTAAATTAGGCCGGTAACCAAATTCAAGTAACTTTAGTTAGTCGGCCACTTGATTCGGCCCTGCATATTAGAAACCCATATTCTGCCGAAGGTTTCACGCGCTTCGTTGTTGGCAAACCAGCATCAACGCTGCTAAAGTCACGCGTGGACAAAAGTCCTAGCGACTGATGGCCTTAATGGCGAGTCGTGTACCGTGAGCCTTGCAGAACGCGAGAAATCAGCCCGTATTTGCGGGTGGGAAGATGTACACAAGGAGAAACAACGTCGATGGCGCAAATGAAAATTTCGCGTGGGGTCCGGCTGAAAAATCCGCTCGGTCTGAAGGCTACGGTCCTTCTCGCCGCAGTCCTGTTCAGCCTTGCTGCTTTCGCGCAGCAGATGCCAAAGCGCGCTGTGATTCACGCAGGCAAGCTGCTCGATGTGAAAACCGGCAGCACGCTTTCCGACCAAGCTATCGTGATTGAGGGCGACAAGATCGTGAGTGTCGGACCCATGTCGTCAGCGAAGTTGACGGGTAACGAGCAGAGAATTGAATTGGGCGATGCAACCATTCTGCCGGGCCTCATCGATGCCCACACGCACCTGACCTTTGACCCCCAGTTCGGGTATGAAAGCCTGGCGATTTCCGTGCCGCGCGAAGCGCTCATTGGCGCGAAGAATGCGCGCGTAACCCTGCAAGCGGGAATCACGACGGTCCGAAATGTTGGCGCGGATGGCTACGCCGACGTAGCCTTGCGCGATGCCATCAACGCTGGCGACGTTCCCGGACCTCGGATGCTGGTAAGCGGCCCGCCCCTGGGCATCACCGGCGGCCACTGCGACAACAACCTTTTGCCCTCCGAGTACCATGCAGTCGGTGACGGGGTAGCGGACGGCGTTGAGCAAGTCCAGCACAAGGTTCGCGAAAATATTAAGTACGGCGCCGACCTGATTAAGGTTTGCGCCACCGGCGGAGTTCTCTCTAAGGGCGACGATCCGAACGCGTCGCAATACACGCTCGAGGAGATGAAGGCGATCGTCGCCGACGCGCATCGCCTCGGAAGGAAAGTCGCTGCCCATGCGCACGGTGCACAGGGCGTGATCTGGGCATCCGAGGCGGGCGTCGATTCGGTCGAGCATGGCCATTTGATGAACGACGAGGCTATTGCCACGCTGAAGAAGAATGGCACCTATCTCGTGCCCACGCTGTATCTCATCGATTGGCAGCGCGAGCATGCAGCCCAGGCGAATCTTCCCAGCTTCCTGAAAGCCAAGATGGAACTGGTCTCGCAAAGTGCAAAAAACAATGCCAAGAAGGCTTTTGCCGCGGGCGTGAAGATCGGCATGGGCACAGACGCGGCCGTCTATCCCCATGGCTTGAATGCCCACGAACTCGAAGTCTACGTTCAACTGGGAATGACGCCGTTGCAAGCGATTCAAACGGCGACGATCAACGACGCCGATGTCCTGGGACTGAAAGACAAGGTTGGCACCCTTGAACCCGGCAAGTGGGCCGACATCATTGCCGTCGATGGCGATCCGCTCCATGACATCACAACCTTGCAGCACGTGAAGTTCGTGATGAAGGGCGGCGAGGTAGTGAAGAACGAATACGCGAAGTAGTGTATTCGTTCCTCGTTTGTGGCTCAGGCAACGACGCTGCTGGTGAGTTGTGTGCGCTTCTGGTTCATGGTATAGATTCGCCACAACTCAATACAGCCGATGACAACGTTGATCACAACTGCGATGGCAAACACGCTCGACAGCCCTAGGTTAATTGCGGAAACGACCTGTTTCTCCGGATCGGACGAGGGATAAGTCACCATGGCCATCGGCTGGATCTTAACGACATAAGTGAGAATGATGGCGCCTGCAAAACTGAGCGCCGCTTTGACGGCGTGACGGGCCCGTGTCCAATAAGGGCGGACGAAATTGAAAACAGAGAGCGCAACCGTTGCCACCACCCACGGCAGGAACGCCCAAAAAAGCGAATGCCAGGCCGGCGCCAGTGAAATCTTGAATGAATGGCTATCTAAGATTGTCAGGTTCCACACGATCTTCAGCCACCATGTCCCGAAGATCAATCCCACGATCAACTCGATTGCAGAACCAGCTCGCGAGATCCTTTCCGAATCACGGACCGGCGGCAGTTTGCTTGGGCTCCAGTCGTTGACAAGCCAATTCTTATTTTTAGCGCGATCGAGGACTGCGAAAATGATGGTGACAATCGCGAATGCGCCTACCGCGTTTGTCCACAGAGTAGAGAGAATCGTCGGGGCAACACGATGGACGTAAGCATTCGTATGGAACACAATCGCCCCGATCAATACAAGGGCCCAGGGAAACAGGTAGCACAACATCACTAACTTCAGCACAAACCAGTACGCTGGAAACAGCGCCGGACCTATCAGCGACGTTTGGGGTAGATACTTCTCCGCGACCAACAGAGGCCGCCCGCGCTGTTTGAGGACGGCTTCCAGTTCCGAGTCGTGCAGGCTGCGGCCTAGTTCGCTCTCACGCTCTTCGATCTCGGAGCGAATGTCGTCGCGAAGCTCGGCAATAATGTCATCCTGCTGCGCTCGTGGGAGCCAGAACTTAACTGCCTGCAAGTAGCGGTTTAGCAAATCCATAAAATTCCCCTTTCAAAATCGTGCGCAGTGACGCATCCAGATTCTCCCAGTCGCCCAGCAACTGCTTGAGAACGGCCTTTCCTTCCTTTGAAATGCGGTAAAAGCGCTTATTGCGCTTGTCTTCTTCGCGCCACTCGCTCACCAGCAATCCTTGTGTTTCCAGGCGCCGCAACAGCGGATACAGCGTGCCCTCGTCGATGGCCACACCGTGGTCGGCAAGAGATTTCCGCAGCGTGTAGCCGTACTGCTCGGTTTTCAGTTCGGCCAAAACTGCCACTACCAGGCAGCCACGGCGGAGTTCCAGCCGCAGATTTTCAAGAAACGCATTGTGTTGAGTGACGGTCATACCATGCGCCACATACTGTACGCAACACACTGTATGACACACAGTGTCATTGTGTCAAGTCTTTTTGCACAGCGCGCTTTCGCTGGAGAAAAAGAAAAGGCCGGCTTTCGCCGGCCTCTCTGGGTGTCGAAAACTGAACTACTTCTTAGGCGCGATCGCATCCTTCGCGGCCTTGGCCACGCGGAATTTCACGACCGTCTTTGCCTTGATCTGGATCTGCTCGCCCGTCTGCGGATTGCGTCCGATGCGGGCCTTGCGGTGCGCCTTCACCAGGCGGCCAATGCCGGGAACGACGAACACGCCGTTCTTCTTGGTCTCTTTGATGGCTGTATCGGCCAGGTTCTCAAGAAATGCTGCTGCGGTCTTATTGTTGATCGCCGCCTTCTCTGCGAGGTGACGAACGAGTTGCGTCTTGGTCATGCCAGCTGCCATGAATCCTCTCCTTTTAAGGTAAAGATGTTCTGCGAGATCGCGCAGCTATCTTAATCCTCCAACCTGTGGAAAAGAAGCGCAAAAGCCAATATTTATGCGGGTTTTTGGCACTATGTACCAAAAAGAGCCACAAAAGACGCGGGTGGGAGCATGTTGAGGCAAGGATTAGGCTCTAGGCTCTAGGCGCGTCGCACGTCGCGCGTCGGGCGCTAAGGCCGATTTCTGGAAATCAGCGGAAGGCCCGCGGATAGGCGCAACCGAGCGTGCGACGTGCGGCCTGCGACGCCCGACTGCTCGCGTGCCATAATGAAGATTCAGGAGTTCCTTTGTCCTGCTCCATCTGCGAAAAGCGAAAGGAAAAGCGCTTCTGCCTGGCCGTCCACGGGCGAATTTGTCCGCAGTGTTGCGGTGAGCAGCGCGAGGTGACGCTGGACTGCCCCACGGAATGCGCCTATCTCCAGCAGGCGCACGAGCACGAAAAGCCGCGTTCCATCGAGGATTTCGACCCGTCAACCCTGTTTCCCAAGGTCGAAATCGGCGATCGTTTTCTCTATGAGCAAGAGCATCTCCTGCTGGGATTGAGTTATGCGCTGGCCAAGAGCGCGCGAGCCGACCGCGGCATCCGGGATTCCGATCTCACCAGCGCCCTGACTTCCCTGGCCAAGAGCTACGAAACCCTCGCCAGTTCCGGGCTTCACTACGAATCGCCGGTGACGAGCCTCTCCCAACAGGCGATCGCCGCCGAATTACAGCAGATGCTCAAGGAATACCGCGAGGCGGAACAGAAGCATCTGGGCTACACAAGATTGCGTGATGCCGACGTTCTCCGCGCGTTGGTCTTCTTGCTTCGAATGGGACTGACCCGCACCTCGGGCCGTCCGAAGTCGAAAGCCTTCGTCGAATTTTTGTTCCGGCAATTCCCCGAGCAGCAAGGAACCGTTGCCGCCCCCGCGCAATCGAGCATTATTGTTCCGTAGACACCGGACATCGCGCACGCCTGCAAGTGGATGAGTGTGACGCCTGTTATTAAAGTAATCGGCGAACCCAGGAGAACTCTGACGGAGCAAAAACCTGCGGCGTGGGGTGTAAGTAGATCGTTATTTCTTGTCACGACCAGAAAGGGGCTGGGCACGAACCGGCAGCCCGTGTTCATCTGGAGGTCTGGCGTCATAGTGATTCTAAAACCCGCCGTACCGTCTGCCCTGGAGGAAGGGCGTCGCGCAGTTCGCGTACGGTTCGCTTAAACACAGGATGGCGAACATCTGGCGCAATCTCCGCGAGGGGCTCGAGCACAAACCTTCGCTCATGCATACGGGGATGCGGCACCGTGAGGCCGGCGGTTTCAATCACAGATGTTCCGAATAGCAGGATATCGATGTCAATGATGCGTGGGCCGTTCTTCTGTTTCCGCTGGCGGCCCATCTCCTGTTCCAGGTTGAGGACTCCGTTGAGCAACTGGCGCGGCATTTTTTCCGTGTCCAGTTTCGCGGCACAGTTCACGAACCACGGTTGAGCAGTTAACCCGACCGGCTCGGTCTCATAGAACGCAGAAACCGAATTCACCGTCCCCAAGTCCCCTAGTTTCTCCAGCGCGGTGCGGAGGTTGGCCGCCCGGTCGTCCAGGTTCGATCCCAGCGAGAGATAGACGATCTTATGCACTTGCCTGATCTTCCGCGATTCTGGCTTAGATGGGACGTTTAGAACTCAGGTTCGTAGCATACAGGAACCCAGCTTGAAACTTGTGCCCCGTTTGCTGGTTGGCGACCCTTAAAGGATGAACCAGCTCTCCATAGACCAAAGAATCACGCGTGCTCAGCGCCTTTTGCAGATGATTGAAGACGATGCCCCGCTGCTTGAGATGCGAGTGGCGCCTCTCAGCCGCGAACATCAGGAGTCGGCCAAATCACACGCCATGCTGCTCGCTGAGTTGACCCGAGCGGAAATTAAGAAGCTGCGTAAGGAAAAAACCAAAGCAGCGAGAACCGACGCGTAATCGGAAGCGCTGCTAAACGTTGGTAGCGCTCGAAAACTACTGAAGGGATGCTGCCGCGCGTTCGGGTTCGACTGGAACATCTGCCGCTTCTTCCTCACGGGCCAGGGTCACTTCTTCCCATGAAGCCTGATCGCGCAGCAGGCGCGATACCAAAGCGGTGTGCATAGCGTGTCCGGCACGATCAGCAACCACATTCCCGAGAATTCGTCTCCCGATGAGCGCGAGATCGCCAATCAGGTCCAGTATCTTGTGACGAACGAACTCATCGGGATACCGCAACGGAGGATTCACCAAGCCGTCGCGCGTCAGGACGATTGCATTCTCTTCAGAGGCACCTCGTATCAAGCCCTGCTGACGCATGACCTCGGCCTCATGCAAAAAACCAAAGGTTCTCGCAGAAGCAATTTCTGCCAGATAATGGCCGTTCGTGAGTTCTAATGTGCGAGCTTCGCGTCCGATCAACGGATGCGGGAAATCAATCGTGTACGAGACGGTGTACCGGTCGGATGGGTAAACGCCGATGAACTTGCTGCCCTCTCGCAGTTCGATTGGCCGTAGAACCTTGAGGAAGCTGCGTGCCCGTCGCTGCTTGCGAACTCCAGCCCGTCGCATCAGGTCGACAAACGGCTGAGCGCTGCCATCGAGGATCGGCAGTTCCAGGTTGTCCAGTTCCACGATCGCGTTATCGATCCCCATGCCTACGAAAGCGGATAACAGGTGCTCGGTGGTGGAGATCAGCACGCCTTTCTTCATCAGACTGGTGGCGTAGCTGACGCGCGCAACGTTGCGGCTCACCGCCTCTAGTTCAAAACCATCCAGATCGGTTCGGCGAAATACAATTCCGGTGCCCGAGGCAGCGGGAAGAATCTTGAGGTGAACAGGGGCCCCGGAGTGCAGGCCAACTCCCTTGCACTCAGCACTGGTACGGATTGTCTGCTCGTAGATCAAGGCAACCGGTTAGATTACCTGTTTTGCTGAATGGGCGACTGTGGCAGAAAAGCCACATCGAACAATGCAAATAACTTACGGGACGGAATTAACATTTTAGAATCAGCGATATACGCCACGCGTACGTCGCCCTTTGCCGAAGGGGTTACACACATCGTAACGTGGGTAGAAGGACGAGCGAGCTACTTGTGCTTGCTCTTCCAGGTAGCTTGCGGGTCAAACAATTCGGGATTCAGGGTCTGGTTGTAACTGGCTTCGGTCAAGAATGACTGTGCCGACATCTCTCCGTTGTAGGTCCGGGTCACGTCGAAGGGGGTGAGGATCCCTTGCACATTGCGGTAGTTGTCGTAAATTTCTTCTTCGACGTTGCGCTCTTTGTCGGTAGGATCTCGCCACGTGAAGCTCTTGCGTACCGGCAGGTGCGTATGGATGTCGAAGTTCAGGGTCACGGCTTCATTCTTGGCGTTCATAATCGTGACCTGTTCGGTCTGCTTCTGCGCCGCAACCGTCTGGCCTTCGTAGAAAAAGGCTACTCCCGGCTGGTTAATCCACTCCCGAAGAACGCTGTCCAGGGAGTAGTGCCGACGACGCATGTAGGGTTGGAGATCGGTATCTTCCAAGTTCCGAACCCCGCGAAAAGTGACTTCCCAGCCCTTGTCACCGTTGAAGATCTCAAATATGTCTCGCTTCTTCGTGAGCTCGAGGCGATCTTTGTCCGGGTATTCACGGAAGCGCCAAACCTGGGTTCCCAGGCTGTTCGGTTCCCCATGATGGAAGCTGTAGCTTCGCCCCTGGGACGTTTGCGTGCGCCATGTCAGATAGGCTTGACCTCCGAGCGTTTGGATTGCCTGCTGGATAAGTTGTTTCGCCTTGGCAGCATTCTCCTGATCTGTAGGAATAGCGGAATTTGTTGTCGAACCGGTGGACGTCGAAGGCGCCGCAGCAGTTGGAGGAGCATCGCTGGTGTTCTGGGCCACGGCAAGCGCCGTCAGTAGCAGAAACGTAACCACATATTTCATTATCTTCATAGAGTTAGACGCGAGCGAAACCCCTGCGGCTGCTTCAGATTAGCCCACCAGAACGGCGCCACCATTCACATTGAAAATCTCGCCCGTCACAAACCCGGCGAGTGGCGTACAAAGGAACAGCACCGGTCCGGCAATTTCCTCAGGTTTTCCGATTCTGCCTAGCGGTATTGTACTGAGAACTTTCTTAGCGGTTGGTGGATCCTCCATTGCCGGACGCGCCATGTCGGTTTCGACCCAACCCGGGGCCACACAATTGACATAAATGTGATCTCGCGCCAGTTCCGTCGAAAGCCCTTTCACCATGCTGATGAGCGCGCCTTTGGTTGCTGCGTAATCGCAATGGAAGGCCTCGCCGCGCTGGCCTGCAGTCGAACTGATCAGTACCACGTGCCCAGGAGATGCCATCGTGGCCGTCTTTTTCATCGCTGCAACCGAGTGCTTCATGAGGCCGAAGACAGAATCCAGGTTCACCGCCACGGTTCGATTCCATTGATCGTCTGCCATCCGATCGATCGGTGCATCTTCAGGTGGCCAAATTCCATGATTCGCGACCAAGATGTCCAGGCGTCCGAATTTCTTCAGGCAGGAGGTCACCAACTCTGCCGCCGACGCGGGACTATCGAGCGATCTGGCTTCCGCAGCACAGTTCGCCTCTCCACACTCGCGGCACAACTCCTTCGCCTGCTCTTTTGCTTTTTCGTAATTGAAGTAGACTCGTGCCCCCGCCGCCACGAACATCCGCACGATGGCGGCGCCAATTCCACGGGAACCGCCGGTGACCAGCGCGACGCGACCTTCGAGACTGAGCGGAACAGGCATGGCAACTAGTTTCGGGCCTGCCTGCGTAATTTGGCAAATGCGAGGGCGTCAGATGGGGCCAGTAGAAAAGACGATCAATCCCCGGAGATCGGCATGCTGATAGTGTCCACAGTTGCTGGATCGTCTCGGAGCTTGATGTAAACACCCTTCCCGCGCGGCACTGACAAGCTCAAGGAAGCCTCAATAAAGCCGTCCGGCACAGTTACAGGACTGCTGAAGTCTGGGTCCGCGCTAATCGCGTCGATCAGAAAGAGTTTGTCGCCGGTCAAAGTGCATTGGCTTTCAGGGAAGTCGGGTTTATCTGCAGCAGCACGCCGTTCGGCAGGCTTTGCGGGCGTGGTGCAATGAATGGCTTTGAGTTCCGGCATTCGCACCAGATTGACCAGCGGCTGCCAATCCCCCTCCACGCCATCCGGACTTACTGCGCGGAGCTTCAGCGGCCCAAAAGCAGATGGACCTAATAGCTTCATCGGATCTAGAACGGCGAACACCGTCTTCGAATCCTGCAACGTCAGGTTGCCGTCCTTAACAGTCAGCAGTACGTGAAATGATTCATCTGCAGTCGCGACTTCGACCTTGGCGCTTGGTGAAAACGTCTCGGGAACCTGCGCTTTCAGAAAGAAATTCAGTCGCCCATCCTGCGGCAGTTCATCGGGATTCCCAAGATGAATCATCGGCGGAGGATCGGTGTTCTCGACCTGCACGCTCTTGCTGAGTAGTGTGACCTTCGGCCGGGGCGCAGCAACCGTAGTCTTGAGATCGAGTGTGCGGCTGTCTTTCAGCGTCACCAGCGCAGTCGAACTTTGGCCAACTTCGAGTTTTACTTTTACAGAGCTATCTTGCGTCGCGAGCTTCAGCTCGTCGTGCTGGTTCGCACGCGAGAGCGCACCAGGCTGGAAATTGATTCCATCGAGTTCCACCGACGCCACTTGGTCCAACCGAGTTCCTTTCAGGACCGCATCACTGTCCCCGGCGTAGATTGTCAGGGAATCGAGCCTGCCTGCTTCTGCGAAGGTATGCAACGAGATCTCGTCCGGTTCGTGTAATCCGAACTTGTTGATGTACATCTTCAGCGACCCGGCAGTCGCATTCTGCAGCGGGACCTTGACCTCCAACTCATCGGGTTTCGAAACTTTCCAGGGCAGGTTCACATCCTTGCCCTCACGATCGTGCATCACCACTTCGTGCACGCAACATATGTCCGCGGATTGCACGTGCAGCGTGTCTCCGCGGCCCACGATTAACGCGCTCGCGTCTTTCGACGCAACCACCCACTGTCCCGGACGCGCTGCCCGCAATCGATAATGCGGCCCTTCGAATGGGCGGAACCCCCAAGTGCCACGAATGGTTCCTGTAACTTCACCGTCCCAAGGCTGGAAATGCGCGTCCTTTGTGCCAATCACAAATCCGCCGCGCGCGGGATCCGGCTCAGCTGGCAATTCGAATCCAGCGCCAGCCTTAGTCTCAACGTGCAAGACGTATTTCCGCCCTAGGTTCGTGGCGAAGATAAGAGGCGCACCGTCCGCAGGCAAGACTAGTTCGGGTTGGTTGGCACAGAACACTTGGGTGCCATCCAGCGCTCGCAAAGGAGGCACAACGGCGGGTCGCACCGGCGGCAACGCGATGACAATCACCGATTTGGGATTCCTGAACGATGGCGGATTGTTCAGCCGCAATTTGAGTTGGTCTTCTTTCGGCAGAGCGAGCGCAGGGATGTACTGAAACTGCGCCGTGTGCGCGGTGCTAAGAATTCGCGCCATGTCGACCACCGCGCCAATATAGGGGCTGTAATAGCCGCTGCGTGCCGTTGGAGTGGAACTGATGTTTGCAATCAGCTCGGTGGATGGACCGGTGGTCAGCGTCGCAACCATGGTCTGGCTGTGCTGATCATCAAGCACAAGTTGGTCCGTGTGTTGCGTCAGGCACGGCACCTGCTGCGCGCTCGGCTTATCAAAACATTGCTGGTCCAGTTTGATTCCCAGACTTCGCGCCAGCATCGATGTACGCGCTTTGAGTTGCTCCGTATCCAGCGAACTTTCTCGCACCGCGTCCAGATAAGCTTCGAGCCGCAAGCGGTCGAGGCTGGCTTGCTCCAAGTCCTGGACTGCGCGGACGAACGCTCCAGGCTTGGCGCGCACAGTTCCGCGCAGGGTCGAGAAGGCGCCGCCTGTATCTGGTGCGAGAAACACAACTGCTTCTTCCGCCTCTTCCGGAACCGTAACGTAAATACCCTCTTGATGGACTTGTTTCGTCCAGGTATCTACGCGAGTGAACCACGACTCCGGCGGCGGATTCGTTGCCCCGCGCAAGAACGCGACAATCATCACGTAGTGCACCGACTGAGTATCGGGCAGATCAGGATGAATCCACACACGATCGCCGGCCTGGAGATTCGGCACCTGCGCGATGGGCAGGGTTTCGCCAGCACGCTGCACGCGGACGTCCACCTTGGGCCCAACCAGATCAAACGAGACGTTCTGTGCCATCGCGCCGATCGCGGCCAGGAGCACCGTCGTCTGTAGAAACAAGAATTCCCAATGAAAATTACAGGTCTTGAGTCGCACTATACCCTTCGAATGAGAGAGTAATCCCGCGGCTCTTGCGTGAGCGGGCCTGAGCTTGCTCTTATGCTACTCAGTCCGCATTCGAGGAGCAATACTGGATTGCGCTAGTCCCCGCACACAAGTTCAATCCGGTTTCCGAACGGATCGTGAATATGGCAGCGCCGAACGCCCGGAATGTCGTTGGCTTCTTCTGCATGGATGCCTTTTGCGGCAAGACTCGCGAGTAAAGCGTCGTAATTTTCGCATCTCAAAGCCGGATGAGCTTTTTTCGCAGGACGAAAATCGGCTTCCACCCCGAGATGGATTTGCACATTGCCGGCCTGAAACCAGCATCCACCGCGTTTCGCTAACTCCGCTGGTTTGAGGACCTCCGCCATTCCCAGCACGTCGCAAAAGAAAGCGCGTGCAACCGCCTCCTGCCCGGCAGGCATGGCGAGTTGCACGTGGTCAATACAAACGAATTCCGGCTTGCGGTTTGATTTCACTTGCTGGCGCTTTCTTAAATGCAGGCGGCGCTGTGATACCTTGCGGCCACTTCAGTCGCATCGTGGGATCGCCAAACAGGATAAATGTTCTTCGCACATCCTGGTCTGCGATTCCCGACTTCGCCAGCATAACGGCATCGCCGACCGGCATCCACGGCGAACCTGCCAACGTTCGCACCAGCGTCTGGTCCATTTGGAATTGCGGACTCGGCGCAGTGAGCCCCGAAGAGGCCCAGACCGCCACTGCGCCACCGTTGGGCGAAATCATCAGCGCCGTCGCAAGGCTCTCGCTGTAGACATCGTGGAAGAACCCGTTCAGACAATTCATCGCAACCACAAATGGCAGCTTGTTGCCGTTAGTCAATGTCGAAGCCGCATTATCGTCGAACAGCGTGCTGCCCCAAATCTGCACCGAACCGTGGCCGTTGTAATTCACGAACAACTGACCGGCATTCATTCCGGAGAGGATCTGCTGCCGTGCCGTGCTGGCACCAACACTGGTCGTAAATATGCCGGTGACATTCATATTCTGGGGCAACGCACTTTGGACAGATTGCGCAGCCTGCGTGAAGCTCACGCCTGGATCGTCCACGTCGGCAACCACCATGCCGTCGTTAGCCCAGCTTCCACGTTGGCCCGCTTCATATCCAACAATCTTCCCAGCCATGATTTGCGCATCGCCGGGGCTGCGCGCCGGGAGACGGCCGGTGGCGATTTGCGCAAAGCCGCTGTTGTTGAAATCCGAAAACCAATCATCGGACGCCGTCTTCAGTTCCTGCGTGACAATGATTTTCGTCGGCACGAAATCCAGATAGCCGAACCCGAGATAGTTCCTGGGATCGACGGAAGCATCTCCACCGAGCAGCAGATAACGTGGCTTCTGCTTCCATGCTGCGGTCGCGGTGCGTAGAAAATCGCGCACTGCATACGGAGTGCGCTCGCCAAAATTGAATTCATCGTAAATGTCGTCCACGCTGATCATCGCGACCGACTTGCCTTGCGCGCGACGCAGGTCTGCTACTGGCTGGAACTGTGGGGCGAACTGCGGTGGAGTCAGCAAAACCATTTCTGAGCCGCGCTGTACTGCATGCAAGCTGGAAGGATTGTGCGGCGCCAGCATGACAGGCGTGGCAATCTGTGAGTCCGTCGTGGCCAAGAGCCAATGCGTTCCAGAGGAAGTCCATGGCACCTGAGCAGTGAGCGAATAGGTCATGCCAACCGCTGACGTTTGAAATGCAACGGAGTAGGGCTGTTGCGCATTCGTTACATCGATCAGCCGCGTCGGCGGTTGGGAGAATCCAGCGACAGTGACGGTGGCTCCGGCATTTGCGCTGAACTTCAGTTGATCCGATTCGGAGGTATACGTATGCGGGAAGCTCACATCGATAGTGTCGATCAAGCTGATGTCGTTGCTTCCTTGCTGTGCTGTCAATGTAATGGTGTTCGTACCGTTGGCGAGAATTCCGTTCGGGATGGTGAAGTGCTCTCGGCCCTCCTGCTGGCCTGCAAAGTGCACGTCGCCGAGCGTCGCGCTATTCAATGCCACGGTGACATCGTGCTGCTGGCCTTCCGTTACGCCTTGCAATACGATGTCCAGCGCAACTTCACCCAGAGCAACGTTCGCCACATTCAAACTCTCAGTCGTTGAAGTCGGCGAGATCACTGGCCCGAAGAAGTTATCGGTGTTCTCGCGCAAAAGCGCCGCGAAGTACGTGGTGCGCGGCTTGAGTTCCACCGTTTGCAGGAAGCTTGTCGGCGTCGGCCCGGCGCTTCCGTTCTCATTCTCCGCCGCAATTCGCAGCCCCGGCTGTTGTTGCGACGTGAGCCAATACACCCGTTGGCCGGAGTATGGCGTGTCAATCGCCGTCCCGTAGAATTCGATCGCGGATTGCGGCCCGAATACGTCACCACCGGTCGCACGAACGGGTTGCTCAATGCCCTCCGCGAACAGGTGCAGAGATCGAGCATCCACATTTGGCGATAGCCCTGCCGCAACCAACTGCGGCTGAGTCACGCGATACCAGCCTTCGTGATCGACAAAGATTTTTACAGCTGGACGCGCTGCCAGTGCGAACCCAACCTGCTGCCGCGTTGATGTACTAGCGGGCCTCGCCATAACTTCACGTACATGCGCCAGCGGCGGCGCCGCTAGATTGCTTGCAGCCGAAGTAGCCGCAAACCGCGCCACCGGCCGTGCCAGGTCCTGAAGCGTGGCCACCCGCACCATAGCTTTCGCCCCAGTTTGCATCGCCGGCGACATCGCCTGGACGCTGATTGGTCCATGCATAGTGCGCATGCCGTTCAGATCGACATCTTCGAGCCAATACTCAGCGCCCGGGATCGGCGACGGATCAACCCATCCATAAGATTTTGCCGCGTGTTGCTCTAACGCTTCGCGCATCAGCAGCGCCGATCCCGCGATCAAAGACGGATTCAGCTGTATCTTCTGACCGTTCGCGTCGCGATACACGTTGAAGCCGAGATTGTGAATCTCGCCTCCTGTGTTCCATGCCAGCAGCACACCATTGCCGTTCTGACTCGCAGAGAACGAGTTCACTTTCACGCTTGTCGGTCCTTCAATCGCGACCGAAACACTTGCCGTGTTGTTCGTGGCGTTCGGGTCGGAAGTTCCGGAATTCACAATAACCGTATTGACAGCCAACGAATAGGCGGTCGCCGCCGTCGTCGTCACAGTGATAGTGGCACTCGCGCCGCCCGCGAGGGCTGTGAATGTGCAAGTCAATACGCCAGCCGATTGAGTGCAACTGCCTCCCGTGCCTCCGGATACAGAGGAGGACACGTATGTTACCTCCGCCGGAATGGTGTCCACGACAGTCAACGTGCTCGCTGCTGCCGTGGCCGTGTTGTTGGTAACCGTTATCGTGTATGTGATTGTGTTGTTCACGATCACGGGATTCGGTGATGCCGATTTCGTAATGGCTAGATCCGCGCAACCGGCCGCTGAATGCGGCCCGGGACTGGAGTCAAGCGTTATTCCGCTCACGGGAGTCGCATTCCCACCTGACGTCGCACCGTAGCTTGCGGTGGCATTACTTAGAGTGATGCCATTCGCGCCGCCGTTCGATGTTGCGTTGACAGTGGATCCGTTCCCAGAGTAGAAAATCGCTCCAGCACCGCCCCCTCCGCCGGGGCCGTGCCGGTTTGCATTGCTGTAACCGGGAAATTGGGGAGTCCCGGTGTCCCAGGTGTCGCCCCCTTTTCCGCCATTCGCAGTCAACGTTATGGTGGGAGTGCCGGTCACCGTGGTCCACAAAAAAATGATGCTTCCGCCCGCACCGCCGCCTCCTCCGCCGTCTCGGCCGGTGCTGTTATAAGCCCCGTATCCATTTGCCGTGATGGTCGCATTCCCGGAAATGGTCGCAGCACGAATCAGGACAATACCACCGCCCGGCGCACCACTGCTGGAGGCAAACGGAGCAGTGGTGTTGTCGCTGTTGTTGTTGCTGCTTCCCGAACCGCCACCACCTCCCATGACCACACGGCTTGTAGTGGCAGGAAATGCAGTCCCACCGAGGCCTCCCACCGACAAGTTGGTATTCCAACTGTTACCGCCTTGTCCCCCGGCGCCGGCGTTGGCACCGCCGCCCGCACCAGAGTTCTCGTCGTTGCCCGCCGGATCACTGTCAGTTCCACCGCCGCCTGCATTGCCAGGCGCACCGCGGGCCACACTGCCGAGCGGATATCCCTCGGCATAGCTCTGGTTGGTATTCACTACTGTTCCCGCTGTTACCACTCCGCCCGTCACACCGGTCACATTCTCCACATATTCCGGCGTGCCAGCGATACCCTCGCCCTTCCCGCCATGCGCACCTGCGGCGACCGTCAGCGTTGTCGTGTTGTAGGAACTAGGCGCGGTGAAGAGATAGTCGGTGTTTGCCGCTCCACTCGTGCCGTTAAGAAAGAGCGGCGCTCCGCCTCGGAAACCCAAGCCGTTCACGCTGACGTTTGCATTGTTCAGCGTGAGAGTTCCCGAAACGTTCACCGCCAGCACGCCGCCTGTGGATCCATTCCACGCTGACGCGGTCAGTCCGGTCGTCAACGTGGCTGACAAGTAGTTCGGAACGCGGATCACTTGGAACGTCCGAGCGCCTTGCGAGGACGATGCGGCCGCCGCGGTATACGTGTAGAGCAACCCGCCTCCGGGGCCAGCACCAGTTACGGTTAACGTGCCACCAGAGGTTGGCACTCCGTTGACAGCCGTCGCATACTCGTAAACCCCGGCGTTATTCAAATTGGTGGATCCCGACCCGCTCACGCCGTCGCCGTACTGCGAATTGTTAGAGGTGTTGATGGCTGCATCCTGCATTTGTATGATCAGCACCATGTCTCCGGCCGCAATCGCTGTGCCTGAACCGGTGGCGGCGCCCAGTGTGATCGAAGTAGTTCCCGCCCCCGCGGTCGCGGTGCCGGGGTAATAAGTATTGATCACTCCCGTCAAGTTTCCGCCTGCAGTCGTCGGTGTGGTTGCGCAAGATGTGAACTCGGAATACGACACCGCACTCGCCGAGTTGTTGGAATTGTTCAGGTCCGCAGAGGTCGAACTCACAGCGGCACTCAGCACATAGCCACCAGGGGCACTTGGGGTCGCCGTAACGGCGATGGTTGCCGTGGTGTCTTTGGCGAGAGAACCCAAGCTGCAGGTGATCGTCGTTGTGCCGGTACAACCGGATCCTTGGCTCGGAATCGCAGAGACGAGCGTCAATCCACTGGGCATCGTGAGCGTGGCCGTGACGCCGCTCCCGCCCGAAGGACCAGTGTTCTTTATGGCCACTGCGTAAGTAACGTTTGCTGCGAAGTGTGTCGTGGATCCAGAGATTGAGACTGTAAGGTCCGATTGCGAAGGCTGCACTGATACGGCAGAGAGGGCCCACGTTCCAGTCGTATTCAGGGTTTCCGACATCGGCACGCTGGCTGCACCAGCGCGAGTCGAGCCGAATCCGTAGATGTCCCGATTCGTTCCCCCGCTCGCGGCGGCCCATCGCTGAATTTGCGCAGGCGAGGTGCTTGCCGCGGTTGAGTTCCGGTCAATGGCCAGCGTATCCAGAACCATGTCGTTCGACGAACTGGCTACGTTCACGAAGGCATTAGTAGAACTCCCGGTGCTTGAAGCGAATGTCCGAATCGGCGTCGACTGGTCGGCTCCCGTGAAAGTAACAGCTCCCGCCACCGTCCCGACGGTTCCTCCACCTGGGATGTTTAGAGTAACTACCACATTGTGCGTTCCCGTTGCCGGTCCGATCAGATACCAGATCTCAGTGTGGCGATTGGTGCCATTCGACTGGCTTCCGGCAGACTGTAGTCCTATGCCGTTGTATGTGATGCCGGTGATCGAGGCATTGGTCTGCCCACTGATATTGAAGGAGACTCCGACTACGAGCACCAGGTTCGTGCCCGTACTCGTATGGCCGAAAGTGAGGGTGTTTGCACCTTGCATAAGGACGCCACTGCTGCTCGTGGCTGTATCGAAGGCCACCTGCGCGTGCGCCGTCGCCATGCACAACAAGATCACCGCAGCAAGCGCGACGCCGTAAGATCGCCTCCACTCTGCGAAAATGCTGTGCGCGAAATTACAAAAGAGTGCGTCTTGGGGCGCAGACCGCCCCAATGAGATTGTGCCCACAGTTCCCCCTCGTAAGCGCCGCGATCAGAGCGCGAACTTGCAGATTCGCTTGCGTAACCGCTCAGGCCAAAGAATTCGGATTCTGATTTTTCTTACAAATCAGGCGTGTAGTGCGGCTGCGTTCCAGCCCGTCCCCTGACTACCGCCTGAGCGATCCGTTCCTACGGCCTATGCCGCTCTCGAACGCAGAAAGGCGCTATGTTGCAAATACTGCAACCGGGCACATCTGCACAAGTCATTAGTAATGTTCGGGTTAGTGGCGAACGACTATCCGCTTTGCGAAAATACCGGAAAGCTCAAACCGGCACCGCTGTCTTCCGCGCTGGATTGAAGAACGGCAACTTCACGACGGTGGCAGCCGCTTTCTGGCGTATCGCTTCAACCGTGATTTCCATTTGCAGTTTGGTTCCTGGGTTGGAGTGCTCAGTTTCAATGCTGGCTAGGGCGATCATGTTCTTTAACACTGGCGACCACGTGGTTGAAGTAGCTTTTCCGCACTGGCGCTTGCCCGCATACACAGGAACGTGTATCCGCGAAGCCTGGCTCGGCGCCGCGGGCGTCAGTCCTAATTTCTCGTAGTGCGCCTCAATCTCGTTCCAATCGAGTTCGAGTGCGACGAGTTGCCGGGGAACGCCGTTTGAATGATCTTTTTCCAATGCCGCGCACCCCACGAAATTTCCCTTGTCGAGATGCACCATGCGGCCGAAGCCCAGCTCGTACGGCGAGAACTTCTGCGACGGAATGAGCGCCTTCCGCGAACTGGTGTAATCGACATCCAGCAACAGCAATCCCGCCTCAATGCGAGCTACATCCAGCGCCAGCATGCCCGTCGCATGCAGATCGAACTGCTCGCCCGCACCAGCAAGTGCGTCCCAGACGCGCAGCGCGTCTTTCCAGTCGGTCCAAATCTCGTAGCCAAGATCCCCTGTATAACCGGTTCGGGAAATGTCGACCGCAACTCCTGCAATCTTGCCGCTGGTCATGCGGAAGTACTTCAGATTCGCGATGTCGGCATCTGCAACAGACTTCAGCAAACGCGCAGCTGTCGGCCCTTGTACCGCCAGCGCCGCAGTACGTTCGGAGATGTCTTCGACCTGCACATCCATTCCGGTCGAATTCAGATGGAACCAGCGCAGGTTGGGTTCCGCCGCAGTCCAACGGTAGCGGTTCTCGTCCAGACGCGTAATCGTGCCATCATCGATCACCTTGCCTTCTTCATTGCACCAGCAGCAATAGATGACCTGCCCCTTGGCCACTTTGTCGATGTTGCGAGTGATGATGCGATTTACAAACCTGGTCGCGTCCCGTCCCGAGATCAGATACTTGAACAGGGGCGTAATGTCGATCAGCGCCGCCGCGTTCCGGATGGCGTTGTACTCGTGCTCATGATGCACTTCGTAGCTGCTGACCGTGTAGTACCCGGCCCATTCGCGATAGTTGAGGCTTTGGCACAGGGGAAAGGTGCGCTCGTGAAAGGCTGTCGGAACCGGCATATTGCCTCCGCGATTCTTTGGCGACTGGATTATAGCGGAGGACAATGTCAAGAGATTCATCTCCACAGATTTACACGGATGAACACGGATTTTGAAATCAAGCTCTTCTGAATCCGTGTTTGTCCGTTTAAATCCGGGGCAATGAATTTGGTTTGCCTCTTGCCCTCCCGATTTTCGGGATTGCGCATCTATATCGTAATACGATATGATTACGTTACAAGGGAGGCTCTGCCCTTCCCAAAATGAACGCATAAGAGGAGCCTGAGATGATTGCGGTTCGCCTGGTACGCCTGATCGAGCAACATTCCGATGACCTTACCGAAGGACTCTTGCGCAAATTCCAGAGTTCCCCGCGGACCAGCGATTTGAAGAAGGTGCCGGAGCACGAACTGCGCGCCCGCAGCCACGAAATCATCTGTAATCTGAGCGACTGGCTGCTGTCTAAGGCAGATTCCGATGTTGAGCGTCGCTACCGTGCGATCGGGGAGTTGCGCGCTTCCCAGGACGTTTCTCTAGCTCATGTGTGCTGGGGAATCATGCTCACCAAGGAGCACATCTGGAACTTCCTGCAACGGGAAGGGTTTCTCCGCGGCCCGCTTGAAATCTTTGGCGAGATGGAACTGCTCCGGCTTCTCGATCAATTCTTCGATCGCGCCATCTGCTACACCGCTGAAGGATACGAGGCGGCCAAACTCGCCGCCATGAGTTCCCCTCCGCAGCGCAGTCGGAGCGTACCCGCTGCGAGTGCCTCTTAGTACCTTCTAAGAAACTCTGGCGTTCTCCGAACCAGCGCGGTAAACTGCCGTCTCCACTTCGTCCAGAATCTCAGGGATGGCTCACGCTGAGTGCTGGAAATTCCCATCTTTGCGTCCTTGACCAGGCCGTGACGACTCTTTGACAATCTGCCCCCAAGTTCATGTACCTCAAGAACTTACACCTCAAAGGCCAATGACTTCGGTAACTTTCGCGGCCCTGTTTTCGAGTGTACTCTGCGTTTGATGTCCAACGACTCGACAACTGGCGCAGCGAAAGCAGTCAAGTCGCGTTATGCAGAAGTGCAGGGCGCGGCGCGATTCCCCGTCAAGCTTCCCATCCACTTCAAGTCACAAGCTGGCGAGAGTGACGCGGAGACCGAAAACATTTCCGCGAATGGATTGCTTTTCCATCACGACGTGGATATGCCGGTGGGATCGAAGATGGAATTCACCATCTCGTTACCCGCCGACGTGGTCGGCGCCGAGGAAGACGTGAAGGTGCAATGCATCGGACGGGTCGCGCGCGTTTCGCAGGACGGCGAGCGCCGCGGCGTTGGCGTCGTGATTGACGAATATCGTTTCGAGCACCGATAAGGGCGGATGAACTGATGGCAAGCCCAGCAATGAGCACGGGAGAACCGACGTTGGCCCCTCCATCCATGGAGAACCGCGAGCAATTTATCCGGGTCATCGTGGCCGACTCGCAGGCAATTTTTCGCGCCGGGCTGCGCAAGATCTTCGCCGTCGAAGACGACATTCGCGTCGTCGGCCAGGCCGAAACTCTGCAGCAAGCGGTCGCCGCTGCCAAAAAATTCAGCGCCGAAATTGTGATCTTCGAAGCTGCCTTGGCCGAGCGCCCGGCAGATGCCGTGCAAGACATTCTGAAGCAGGCTTCCGGCCTGCGCGTGGTTGCGGTCACCGAAGCTCCTGACCAGGAGCTGACGCTGGAGCTTCTGCGTCGTGGCGCGCACGCCGTGGTTTCGCGCGAGGTCGACTCAGAGCTGTTCGTGGAATGCCTGCGCAAAGTCGCTACCGGCGAAGCATGGGTCGAGCCGCACGCCATGAAGTGGGTACTGGATGCGTACCGCACGCAGGGTACGCGTCCGCAGACTTCCCGCACAAAAGTTCAGCTGACCCCAAAAGAAGCTTTGATTGTCTCCTGCGTCACGCAGGGCATGAAGAACAAGGAAATTGCACAGCGCGTTGGCACGACCGAGCAGGTGGTGAAGAACTATCTGCGCAAGGTTTACGACAAGCTGGGCGTCGCCGATCGTCTTGAGCTAGCACTCTACTGCCTCAACAGCCGCGTTTTGCAGGATGCCAAGCAGGCAGCCCCGGCAGACCCACAGAGCGCAGCTCCGCAGGCGCCCCAAGCGCCACACGCGCCCGAAGGCAGGGATCAGACAACTCCAGAAGTCGTGGGCGACCCACTCGCCGAAAAGAAGAACTCGTAGCCACCAGTTTCGAGTTTCCAGTCCTCCAAACCACGTCGGCCGCCTTCGTTACTCATGAGCAAGGCCCGTACATCCTCGGTGAGCGTAATCTCCTGATAACAACAATCATCGTGGTTGGCATCACTTTCTCGCCTGCATCGCCATGGCAATTTGCTTCAGCGTTGCTATTAACTGGGTCAGCATATAGCAGAAGTACACCACAAAAGCGAATGCCAGGCCCACGCAGATGGGCATGGCGAGACTACCTTCCGCCATCAGCAGGGCTCCCGCTATGAACGCCAATGCCATCAGAACAGCAGTAATGACCATCGAGTTCTTCCAAACACCAATGGTCAGCGCGAATACTGTTACAGTTGCAGCAGCCCCAAGTACGAGAGCAAGTATCATCGTCCTTCCCTCCTTAGAGTCGGGATTGTAGCAGGTGCGATTCGGTAGCTATTGGTAAAGCCCCATAATGCCTCAAAATTCCTCCGCTGAGTTCTCAGCAATAGGCTGAAAGGCGAATAGAAGGCGTACACTTGTGCTAACGCCTGATAACAACATCTATGATGGTGCTGTGGCTAAAACCCCTCCCGACACAATGGTGGACAAAGCATCGATGATCACGCTTGATTACACCGGTAATGTTGCCAGGATACCCGGTCTCCCATTCCACTGTCATTGACAGGCAATTGAATGGACGTACCGAATCAGTACCCCTACAATCCGCGACTTGGAACTATCCTCGTGTTTTTCGTTTGTGGCTTCGGGGAGATGTCTATCGGGCTCTGGGGGTTTTCTTATTTTTGGTTCCGACTTTGGCTTCACATCCTCATTGGCCTCCTTCTCGTCACGTTCGCATTGATTCTCAGTGTGCGCTGTATTTGGTTTGAACGCTATCTGTTACTCGAAATCGACAGCATGCTACTTCCAATAGGTACGCTCCAGATGTGCAGGAGGACGGCCAAGATCGAGTACACAAGCATTAGGCGTGTCTGGAAGCGATTGTTCTACGACAGAGGATTTGCGCTCATGGTGGAGACTGAAGCCGGGACGTTTAAGATTTTGCCTTGGCTTCTTCCAAACAAGGAAAGCTGTGGTGCTTTGGAAGAGTTCCTTAGACAAAAGGCTCTCGAAAACGGACGTGCGAAGAAGTTCGTTAAGGAACTAGTGCTGCGTTGATGACGTTTTCGTGGAGATTGGCGACACATCGCCATATCACTCATTGACCAAGCAAGACGGCTATAAGGAATCGCGGTTGCGGCGATCAGCAGCGCACCATAGAATCAAAGAGGCGGGCATCGCCCGCCATTCTGCAGTAGCTTCCCGATAGCGCCGGAGAGATGGCCGAGTGGCTGAAGGCGCACGCTTGGAAAGCGTGTTTAGGGGAAACTCTAACGTGGGTTCGAATCCCACTCTCTCCGCCAGAATTTCCCCGCATAAATACTGGCTTTGTGATGCACATCACAGATTTTGTGCTAATTTCGTGCTACCGTCCCCGGCATGGACATCCTAAGCCTCACAGACGCCGAAAAAGCCAAGATCAAAGTGAACGTGCGGAAGTGGCGGGTTAAACGCGGCCCGCCCGTTATCACGATCTTTGTGCGCCACAGCGCTGACTGCAAATACCGGGGCGATGAGTTCTGTAAGCGGTGCGACTGCCCCAAGCATCTGCGCTGGAGCCAATACGGGAAGCAGAACCGCGTATCGGCACAAACGCGGTCTTGGGCTGAGGCTGAAAACAAGAAGCGGGCCATTGAGGACCAGCTAAGCGGCCGCGCCCCCGACCCGAAGCCCGAGGAATCTGCCCACGGCACACAGGACGCGATAGACGTTTTTCTGCAAGACAAAAAGAATCAGGGAATTACAGACAAAGTTGTGGGGAAGTACACCCGCGAACTAGCGCGGCTCCGCGAATTTTGCGAGCACAACCATGTACACGCGGTGCACGGCATCACCCGCGAGTTGCTGACCGGCTTTTGCGCGACATGGCCCAAGTTGTACCCATCCAGCTACACCCGCGCCAAAGTGCGCGAGCGCGTGCGGTCCTTCCTCCGGTATTGCTATGAGGCGCAATGGATTGCGAGAATCCCGCAATTACCGAAGATCAAGATTGAAGAGCCGCCCACGATGCCCCTCACGGAAGAGGAATACAAGCGTCTGCTCGATGCGATTTATGGAACGATTGAGGGCAAAGAACGGCAAGCCCAAGTCCATGCGCTCATCCAGCTCATGCGTTGGTCCGGCTTGGCAATTCGTGACGCCCTGACGCTAAAGCGAGGCGAGCTACAGCACGACAAAAAGAAAAAGTTGTACCGCATCGTGACCGCTCGACAGAAGACCGGCACGCACGTTTCCGTGCCTATACCCGAAGACGTGGCACAAGAGCTGTTAAGCGTTCTAAACGGGAATCCCGAGTACGTGTTTTGGTCCGGCAAGGGTGAGGAAGAAAGCATCACCAAGAATTGGGCGAAGTATTACATTGCTCCGCTCTTCAAGGCCGCCAAGATTCCGAATGACGGGCACATGATGAGCCACCGACTCCGGGACACCTTCGCCGTGGACCTTCTCGAAAAGGGCGTGCCTCTTGAGGAAGTCTCAAAGCTGCTCGGGCACGAAAGCATCAAGACCACAGAGCGGCATTACGCGAAGTGGGTTAAGGGACGGCAGGACCGCTTGGACTCGTTGGTACTCGAAACATGGAAGAAATAGAAAAAGGTCACGAACTGCTGCTGTGCGACAATTTGGGAGATGATTGATCCCGACATAAAAGACCTTGCCACATTCCTTGAAGAGTTAAATCGAGAGACCGATAGAGGTCTACCCCTCGTCGGAGCGGCTTTGATTGATGATCGCTTGGAAGACACACTGCGATCGTTCTTTGTCGAGGGTAGATCAGCTAGCAAAATCCTAGATGAAGCCAACGCCCCACTTGGGACTTTTTCCTCCCGCGCCCAAGCCTGTTACTTGCTCGGGCTCATAGATGATTTTGAATTTGCAGAAATCGCACTTATTCGGAAGGTCCGAAATGAATTTGCTCACGCGAAACACGGCACTTCCTTCAAGTCTGAAAAAGTGCAAGGCCTGTGCTCTAGCCTAAAGTCGGAGCTTCCCGTCGGGGCAGGCTATCCAACTAACGACCCGCGATTCCGGTTTACAAATGCAGTGGTTTGTATCGTCCTTCGGCTTTACTACCGTCCGAAATGGGTTGCGCTGGAGCGGCGACCACCCAAAACCTGGGTTTCTCCCGACCAGTCTAGATGGCGATCAGTTGAGAATGAAAAACCTCCGTCCGGCGTGCCGGTACTAGCCATGTTGCGAAAACATACAAAAACGTAGCCGGTGACGAACCTCCCCGTTGGTAGCGAGCAGGCGGCCACTCAGCAAATAACTCGCACGGCCTCGTAGCTTATCGCTCCGCAATCCCGCGCCCGCTGAAGCGCAGATTGGATGCACTCGCCCCTAACGCGTTCTCATTCTAGTTGCGGCATCCACTATTCTGTTTACGACATTTGCTAGTCCGCTATTCGTTTGAACGGCAACTCGGTCTGCCAACATCGGTGAAAAGGTGCGCACCGTTTCGAAAGTGATGTCGTGCCAAACGGGGAGAATCACCTTAGTTCCATTGACCTCACGCGAAGCCAAGCCATTTAGTTCGCGCTGTGGCCACTGTTTCTGGAAGAAGTAATCACTCAAAATCACAACACCGAAGCGGGAATTTGCCAGCCCACGGTCAATACACTCGCGGAGGCTGTCTCCGAGCGTTAAAGAAAATTCGTCGTACCACACTCTTAAACCTCTCGCCACAAGAGCTTGGGCCAGGGGGGCAGCAACAGCCACCTTATCTTCGCTGGCATGCGAGATGAAGATATCCCATCCATCTGATGACGAAACGAGTTGATCAGAGCTGAGTACAGGACGATGGTCTGCCAGTTCCGCTTTAGGCTCGGAAGAGAGGAGACCATGCATTCGAAGCAGAGTCTCAGTCATCTCACGTATGTAAACTGCCGCTTCGCGGTCGGTCTCAATTGCATTGACGTAAATATCGGTCTTCAATTCCGAGGGTAAAGAAGCTTCAACCACCTGAAATTGCCCTAGTTGTGCTCGGATATTGCCATTGAGCCGCCTGTTTGGATTAACGGAACCTTTGGGCGGTCGCGGTATTCGGATTAGCGTCATTTCGGAAATGTGCGATTAAACAATTAGGGGTATGTCCACCTACCACGGATTGTGAACAGTATAGCGGTTCAGCAACGCCAATAACCCTACCGTGAAGAGCGCCGCTGACTTTCCCCGCGCGGAATCGGGAAGCGAGTCAACGGGCCATTGGATTCTACGCCCCTCCGTTATCAATTCCGTTCTGCAATCTCACGCATCCGTTTGAGCAGTTCTGCCATGCGAATGATGCGGTGTGCCACGGCGTCAATCTCCGTTTGCGTGAGCGCACGGAAAATCCTCCTCCTCCCATTCAATCAGTGCAACAAGTTCTTTGCGGAGTTCGAGCACGAGCAAATTCTACGCCACTGCGGGAGCTAACTCGAAGGTGCCATAGACTAGCATTAGCGTCATCTGCTACGGTTGTGCGCTATAGAAGTGGATTAATCGAGGGGAGAAGGCGGGCCACTTTGAATCAGCCCCATTGCATGCTCTCCCATGATTTGATTAACAAAATGTTCGTCATCGTCGCCCACTGTGACGAGCTCGAACGTCTCATTCCGACCCCGTGGTGCTCTGAGCACACGAGCAAGATTCGGGAACAGGCACAAGCCGTTGCTGCTGTGCTCCGCGCTCCCGAATGCCAAGAATGCAACACGCCCCGGACCGCCCGATGACACGAAAGAAACCTCCCGAACACATCAACACTGGCTTGTCTCTTCGCGCAACGCTCGGTTCCGTCACGTGTCCTTCCTGTGAGTCTCTGGAGCGGCAGTATGATGACGCAATCCGCCATATTCGAAGTGGGGACTCCGATCGCCACACAACAAAAGATGATGCGGCATTCCGACATCCGCACCACGATGAACATTTACGGACCGTCTTTGACGATTCGATGATTACCGCGAGTGGCAAGGTGGCTGCGCTTGCGTTTCGTGCAGACAGAGCGCAAACGGATCGCGCGGAAGGCTAAGCCATTGAAAGAATGGGTCCTCAGGTAGGACTCGAATCAACAATTAAACGTAGTTTCAACAACATGCAAGTCGGCGGATGACACCTAAGGAGATGCAAAGCGTTGGTAAACACGAAAATGGAGCGCGCTCAGAGCGCATCTCGGTCGGAAATCTCCTCAATGAGTGCTATGGCGATTTAACGTCAATTGAGGGGCGGCATCGGGTGTGGATTGAAGGCTATAATGCGTCCGATGTGGCAGAAATACCATGTCCTGAGCCGAACGCAGGTTTTCGTGGTGTCCGTCGTGTGTGCTCTCGTCATTGGTGCTGCAATTGGGATCGCGTCGATTCCGGCAGATGGTACGCCCATGTACCGCTTTCTTGCGCCCTCTCGTGATCTCAATCCGTACATCAACTTCGGTCTCGCCTTTGTGTCGATAATTCCCGTGCTCTTGAGCTATTACCACCTGGGGCGACTGGGAATTCTCTTAGGAAGTGCGATTGCAGGCTTCGCAGTTTTCGCCACGTGGATTTGTGCCATCGTGGTTTTCGGGCTTGAAGTGCTTGGAACCTCGAGAGTCACCGAAGCGGCCACATACTCTGCCTTTTGCATTCTGGTTGCCGCGATAGTTTTTAGGGCGCACACAATGGCATCGACCTCTCGTGGTGTTCAGAAGGCACAGCGGCGTTTGCGGCTCTTAATACCTGATTAACTCCAGTTCTGTCTGCCCTCTATTCGTCTTTTTCGTGGCCGATGAGTGTAATGGGGATTTATCGCCAACCTTCAAATTTTGTGAGATGGTTTATCGGAATAGAACTAATACAGAATGCGGACAGCGAGGCGGATCGGGCGAGGGTTCATTGGGTTCCTGGCGGGTTACGTGGTTTATTTCGCGCTCCTTCAGATCTTTCTTGGAGTGCTTCACTCCCTGGGCCGGGGTCGCCCCGACACTTTAATCACTTTGTTCTGGCCATTTGCAGCCCCGTTTCTGGTGCTGCCATCGCACTGGCAAGGTCCGGAATTCCCGGTGTTTGACAACGTCTGCAGCCTAGTCGGAGGTCTGATCATCGTGACGGTGGCGGTCTGGGTTTACAGGGCGCTCGGAAAGCTTCAGGAATCGCCTCAATGAGTGATATCGCGATTTAACAACAGTTGTCCAAGACCGAGAGCGGAACTAATATCCAGCCGCTGGTGTCAACTTCAGGCATGGGGCTGATCCGCAGGTTTCTGTCGCTATCAGCCGCGGTTCTCGTACTCTCAATCCCTGCCCGTTTGCAGACTGTGAACAATCCCCGGATTGCGCATTCAGGACCTTCGTGCGCAACTGATAAGCCCGTGTACGTGGGCAGAGACCACAAGCCGCTTTGGTTTGACACGAAATCTTTGGTCCGCAACGCAACACATTGCGCCGCGCCGCTAAAGCCCGCAATGCTAGATCGCAGCAGGCTTGATGGTTATGTTGTGATCGACGTTCTTGTGGATGACAATGGAAAAGTCTCGTGCGCCCGCGTCGTCAGCGGTCACCCACTGCTGTTCGGTTCCGCAATCGAGGCGGTGAAAGATTGGACGTTCCGCCCAAAGAGACAGCATGGCAGAGACGTGTGGTTCTATGGTCGTCTGCGCTTTCATATCGTAGACGGGGGAACAAAGAACGCCGAGCGTTCCTGCACCGTTGCCCGATGGTAGGGGGAGGGGTCAATGAGTGCAATCGCTATTTTGCAACAGTTTGGTGCTACCCTCCTAGGCATGTTGATTCCCGAACGAAGGAGCAAGGTCTGGTTAGCCGTTCAGTGGGGAGTTATCGTTCTTATCGCAATAGCGATGTGGGGGATCGTGAGGCTTGCCTCTCATTGAGTGTAATGGGGATTTAACGACAGTTTGGGGCAGCGGTTCCCCACGGTCAAACCAAAAAGAGGGTTCTCCAGCCGAAAGGCGAGTAGTAAGATTTCCAGCATGTTCACTGTGTGGCTGCCGCTCATCGCCTCGTCTGTGATCCTGTTCTTGAGTTTATTGGCAATTCCGCGATGGCGGCGTTATGCTCTTCAAGCCTTGGTCATACCGATCGCGTTTGTCTTCTTCGCATCTTTTGGTGGTGCGACTGTCGTCATCATTCTTCATGAACTCCGCTGACCCCTACCCCTGCACCCTTGGAGCGCAGGGACGGTGTGGTTAATTTGTGGCATATGTGGAGCTTGGCTCGGAAATGCCGCAGCTAAGCAAGTGAGTCGCAGGTTCGGACTCTTTACGTCCGTATAGCTTTCCTTTTAAGGTCTACCCACGCTCTCGGGTCTCAAATCAGTGAAATGCGGATTTTGCGGAAACGATTCGGTCATCAACCGCCACAATCTGTTTTACGAATCCAAAGCAAACCAGTTCGTCTTTTCCCTTGAGAACCGCACCAGCCCCAAGGCCAGCAGCGATGATCCGACCATTCCTTCAACTTGCCACCGAATTCCTTAGAACTTGCCGCTTTTAGGCTCCCGCTGAACCCTCCCATAAATCCGAACGTCAGCTTCAGCCTCTTTGCTTCGGCGGTCCAAGAACCCCGTGGAAAGTCTTCGCTGGGGACCGCATGAATGTGGCCATCGGCGGTCAATCTGAACCGTGGCGGAATCATTTTGATGGTGTCGTCTGGCGGATTCCACGATAACGAGATGACTTCATAGCAGCCGCTCAGTTGTGATGCGGTCGAACGGTCTTCTTGCGCGTGGACAGAAATGGTGCAACACAGAAACGCGAGCGGGACGATTAAGCGTCTCATTGGGCAAGTCCATTGCACAGGCTCCGCTCCTATCCTGTCAATTCCTGTAATCAGGCGATTTCACAACTTTGCGCTTTCCGTTCGCCTTTTTCGGCCATTTTGAGTGAAATCGAGATTTATCAACAGCTATCCGGTATAACTGATTCGACATGCAAGCCTTAGCCCCTAACCACCGGCGCATACCACTTCTCGACTACGCTCAGGAGATAAGAATAATGAAGTTGAAAATTGCACTCATTTTTCTCGTAGCACACGGTGCCTCTAACTTCTCAAACGCACAGGCAGCCTCCACGCCAACGAATCCGCTGCACCGACAATACAGGGAGGGCGAAAGGCTGACCTACCGCATGAAAGGGACGAACGAAGCTTGGCGCTACGAGATCGATGCAGAAGGCGTGGTGAAGAAGGACGCAGGAGGTCGGTTTTTCGAGGAGTATCAGTGGGCGCACATGACGAGTAGCGAGCAGCCCGTGTCATTGGCCTTGTCTGCAGGAGAGTACCGACAGAAGTTGGCGCTCGATCCTGAACAAATCCCATCCGGGCCAGATCTAACAAAAGTTGATCCAAAGCTGATTGGCCCGATCACGGACATGATGACCTTCTACGCAGACCTGTGGTTGGCGAACAAGTTGAGTGTACTCAAGAAAGCTGGCGATCACTTCTATTTTAGGAATCCGATGCCGCCGTCGTCGTGGGCGGACGGAAATCGTGTGCTGGTGGGCGAGGATGCAATCGACTTTGATATGACTCTAAAGTCGATGAATTCCGAGGCGGGAACCGCGATGGTGGAAGTGAAGCACGTGCCACCGAAGGATTCAGCTCTACCCATGAAGGCGGGGTGGATGCAGGAGCCAGTCGGGGCAGGTGCAAACAACTGGGTTGAGATCGTAAAGAATTCACAAGGCAAGTATGAAGCAGGTGTGGGCATAGAGACGTTTACCGTCAACCTGATAGTCAGCACGGCGGATGGACACATTGTCAGCGCAACGATGGAGAATCCGGTGACGACCATTGAACGGGTGTGCGAGGATGAGGCGCTGACAAACTGCGGGCCTCCTAAACGACATGAGATTCTGCGCAAGATTGAACTTGCGATGGCAAGGTAATCTGGTTTCCCGCTCTTAATGATTTTTCAACAGCGACGCCCCGAAACAGCAATGCAAATGCCCGCCAACACATGCGCGCGTACCAGCGGGGTGAGCGCCTGGCGGTTCCAATGAATTTTGACTCACCCATGACACTTGCACCGAGCAGTGGTAATAACCTTCCATGGCACAAAAGGGAGGACGGTATGAATCGTGAGCGCTCCTTGAAGGTAGTGTTGGTGTTGGTGGGCCTGTTTTATTCCCTTTGCGGCTATATCCTGTTCGACGACTTGTGGCCCCACCTCAGGTGGCTTAGCGGGCATAGTGACGTAATGCCGATGTTCCTGAGTCTTAACACGGCGCTTGGGGTCTGTTTGTTGGTAGCCGCTAAGCACCCCACCAAGCATCGTTTGATGATCGCCTATGGGGCGTGGTCAAGCCTTGCCCATGGGTTCACAATGACCATCATGTCGGCGCAGGCTGCGGCCCACGGGATGCACCGGAAGGACAGCCCCCAGGACATTGTGATCATGGTCGTGATTGGAGTGACGCTGCTTGCACTGCTCCCGGCAAAACAACCATCGCAGGCGGTTGCGCCTATCGTTGAGCCGCGCGTCGCCGAACGCTAGAGGAGCTGGTCAAACAAACGTTTAGCAACGCTAGCTTGTAACTTCCATTCGCCTGTTCGGGGTCAATGAGTGCAATAGAGATGTTTCACCAACCACGCCAGAGCCACTGCGCTACAATGTTCGACCCTTCAGGAACCATCCATGAAAGAAGACGAGAAAAAACGGCTATCAGCCGTCCTCCATGCGACTGAGTACCTTTTCCTTGAGAACATGGCCCTCAAGCTAGTGCTTGAGCATCGCGGTATCGCCAATTGGCAGAAGCTCGTTGACCATCTGATTTCCGACAAAGAGATGCTCGGGGGTGTGCGGCTGACATTCCGTGACCTGTACCAAGAAATCGAGAAATCAGCCGATCCAACAGCGGCTCTGGAAGCTTTTCTCGGAAGGATTCCGAAGCGAAAGACTGCTCAATGAGTGCTATGGCGATTTTTCGCCAATTGACCGCTAAACTGGTAGGCTTTCCCCGTATGACCCACCTCAAGTCCGTGGGAGTTGGGTGCTTGGTCGGCATCGTCGCTGTGGGAACATTTTTTCTACCCGTGAGCTGGGTTCCCGCGCTGGTTCTTGCGCCCGGGACCTCCATAGCAGTTCTTCTTCACACCCCAGACATCCACGGTGGTGTGGGTTTCATTAAAGTTGTGTTGGTCGCGAACTTCGTCGCCTACAGTTTGGTGGCGTCAACCGTTGCCGAGCTCCTCTACTGGCGACGGCATTCTTGATCTGGTTTTCCGAACGAAGGCAGCCGAACGCTCAAGAAAGCGGTCAATGAGTGCTATAGAGATTTTTCGCCAGCCATCACTTGGCTTCTGCTAGCCTGTCCGCATGCAGCGACCGGTCAAAGAGCGCATCGCAAAGTTGCGGGAAGAAATAGCACGAATCAGCGAAGCGAATCGCGTATATCTGCAAGGTGGTAAGAAGATGCCCGGTTCTTCGTCGGATCACGAGCGACGCCTGCAGCGATTGCAAGAAATTCAACACGAATTGATAGCGCTAACAGACTGGAAAAGGCTTTAAGGATTCTCTCAACGGCGACCATTCCGGCCTCAATGAGTGATATTGATTCCATGACGATGTCGGCTCCCAGCTCCGAGTAAAGTTGGTGGCGCTAATCCAACCAACAGCTCGGGAGAAAGGAGCCGAACGATGATCATTATATGGAGTCGATTATCACCCCGAGTTTCAACAACTAGCGTCAGTAGATACCGAGACAAGCGAATTCAAGGAAGCACGTCTGCAGAACCCGGAGCAGGCGGAGCAGTTTTATCGTGAGCTTGCGGGTCGCGGTGCACAGGTGCGAATCGGGATGGAGGCCAGCGGACATGCCCGCTGGTTAGAACGACTGTTGGCAGAACTGCATTTTGAGCTGTGGATTGGAGATGCGGACGAGATCTGTTCTAAGCGAGTGCGTAAGCAAAAGACGGACCGACAAGATGCACAGCTGATTCTGCAGCTTCTGGTGGAAGATCGGTTTCCCCGCATCTGGGTTCCGAGTTCGGAGAACCGGGACCTGCGGCAACTGCTCTGGCATCGGCATCGCATGGTGCAAACGCGGACGCGGGTGATGAATCAGTTGCAGGCGGTGGCGCTGAATGGAGGGCTGCGCTGCAAGAAGAAGTTGTGGCGAGAGAACGGACGACAACGGTTGGAATCCTTCCAACTGGGGCAGTGGGCAAGCCGCCGGCGGCACGATCTGCTTCAGTTATTGGATCAACTGAACCCAACCATCGCGGAACTGACACACGCGATCGAGCGCGAAACCGAGAAGTGTCCGGAAGCTCAGCGCCTGAGGACACATCCAGGAGTGGGAGCTTTGACGGCACTGGCGTTTGTTCTGCTGATCGGAGATGCGGAACGCTTTCGCTGCGGCAAGCAGGTTGCGAGTTACTTGGGCCTGGTGCCGCTGGAGAAGTCCAGTGGAAACCGCAGGCGTCTAGGTCATATCACGAAGCAAGGAAGTTCGATCCTGCGTTTCCTTCTGGTTGAGGCTGCACAGGCGACGGTGCGGAGCGTGCCCGAGTGGAGAAGCAAATACTTTCACCTGATGCAGCGACGTGGGCGAAACACCGCAAAGGTCGCAATGGCACGGAAGCTTACAGTTCGTTTGTACTGGATGTGGCGTCGCGGTTGGGATTACGAGCAGTTACAGAGGTTCGGTTCGCACGCGGGAGCCCGGAAATCGCCATGGTGTGCAGTAGAACACCGAGATATTGATTGGGTGTCCCGCTCCTCCTCGCGAGGAGTCTGCATTAGTAATCATGATCGCAGTCCGAGACCGAAGAGATGCATGGGTCGAGCCGACGTGCCGACCCGAAGAGATTATGTGGCGAGCCGTGGTTGGAGCAGCAGCTGTTCACCTAGAGCGAAATGGCGCTCTTTACCGAGTGCAGGTCGTAGTGTGTTCAAAAACTCTTGACAACGCCGACATCGTCAGAGAGGCGATTTATCAACAGTTCGCTGCTTTCGCTACAATGTTTTAGTGATTTCAGGCTGGCACTGGAAGTTCGCAACTAGAATCATTTTTGGTTTGGTGGTTGTCGGTGCTGCCCTTGCCGCTGGCCAAGTGTCCTCTGGGCTGCAGTTCAAGATCACCGGAACCGGCGCTCCGGTTTGCTCAAAGAATGTTGTTCGCGTTCCGATAGTCCTGACTGTCAGCAATCCGACAGACGAGCCACTTGTGATTGGCAGGATCACGGTGGTTCGGGAGTCGTTTTACCGAAAGGATCAAGGTGTACTACATCCGATTCGAGACAATCCCGATACCGAGGAATTTCTCGCGCCAGAGGGCGAGGGTCTCTTTCAGACACCAGAACGGCACGTTTGGGCACACTCAACGAAACAGATAAGGCTCGAACGGCCTATCGCAATTACTCCAACTGACATTCAAAGGGCTGGCGCACGAAAATCACTGCTGGTCTCTTTTGTGGTTTCCAACATGCAACGCGGTGGAAAAGTCACGACCTATACGACGGAGCCGCACGTAATTGGCCTTCCCGCCACCTGCAATCTCGGCATGTGACGTAAACAGGCGATTGCGCAAGTTTGCGCCTTTGTTTCGCCTTTTTCGGGCATTTTGAGTGCTATAGCGATGTTACGCCAACCAACCCTCGGCTCACGTCCACATGGATGTGGGCCGGTCAGCTCTTCACTCCGGTGCCCCGCGTTCATGCAATAGGATGGTGCTGTTGCTAGGGCGAGGGCCATGGCTGGCGGGAAATAACAGGGCATATCCCAAAGGCGTGCACTTAACCACTTCATCTGGTCGTTCATAGTGGCCCGGAAGATCTACTCGCACCGAGAGGTCCGCTCCGCGATCCAGCAACAGCCGAGTCACCGCTAGTCCCCAGTCGTCGAACTGACTGACAGCATGAAATATCGGTGTCTGTCCGCCGACTCCGGTGTCATCTATTGTCGCGGGCGCATTTACGTCTGCTCCACTATCCAGAAGCAGATTTGCCGCTTCCACATTGCCGTACTCCGCTGCCACATGCAACAGTGTTGCTCCTCGCAAGGTCAGACGGCGTTCGGCGGTGTTTCCGAAAGTGAGTTCGGGAAACCGCCGATGCACCAGCATAGGATCGGCATCCAGGTGTCGGACGAGAAGGTCGAGCCGGTTGCGCAATAAATCTAATACGGCAGGAACCTTGTATTTCGTGGGACAGCCAGCTTCAATCAGGATCTCCATGCACGTGCCGAGCTCGGCTGAACGTCCATACGTGCTAATCACGAAATCCAGCGCTGTGCCGGGATACTTCTGCCGCTGACCTGGCGGATTGGGATTGGCGCTGTGCTCCAGCAGCCACTTTAGCGCCAATGGCTCGACGGTTTCACACGGCGCAAAGATGATGGGATAATATCCGCTCCACAACGCATTCACGTTGGCTCCGCGCGACACAAGAAGCTCCATCATTGGAATGCGATCGCCTCGGAGCGCGGCCCTCATGAGCGGCCCATCGCCTCCCTGATGTACATCGGAGCCGTGGTCAATCATCCAGGCCGCCATGGCCAGTCTCTCCGGGCCGGGCGGCGCCCAAGGTACGCGGCATTCTGCAACCCACGTGAGGGGTCCATTCTTTCCATAGCCCAGCGGAGCCCCATGCAGTTCCGGGTCGAGCGTCATCAAAGTCTTCACGCGAGAAAGATCGTTCGTGTCGATGGCCTGCTTGAGTTCACCAATGTCTTCGAGTGACTCAACGTGCGCCTTGAGCTTTGGCCAACTGGTGAATCCGTAACTACGAGCAATCTTGAACTGTGCTTCGGTGATCGATTGGGCCGCGCCCGCCTTGAGCAAATCCTTGGCTTGGTCTTTCAGATGACGGATGTTAGGACGTTCGGGAAGCGGGCGGTGCGCTCCTGGAGAATTGGTCGGCATGGCGACCTCCTTTCAATGCAAGCGCCCGTCGTCCGACAATTTCGGGCTGAAAGAAGGTTTCGCAAAGCTCGTAATCTGAAGGTGGGCTTCTACCCTTTCCGCGGACCGGGTGCGTCCTCTACGCTGACGCCTATCGTAGCAGAAGGAGCTAGACTCGAAAAATAACTGTTCAAACCAGGCGATAACGCTCATTGGCTCGCCTCCGACCCCTCATTACAGTCCAGCAAGCGTAAACCCAAGTACCAAACAACACCGTTTACGGGTATCGAAAACACAACTCCCCAAGTGAGCCCGAGCACGGCAGCGAGAAGAATCCCCGGAACTAATAACAGCAAGGCGAACGCGGGCCAAATGTTCGCATGAATGTTGGTCAACCGGGGAATCAGCACCCCAAGAGCCTGAAGGAGTACGAACAGAAGCCAGACGCCGATGTGGCGGGTTCTTTTCACGCTCAGAAGTGTACCTTTGCGGGGGTCAATTGGCGCAACCAGGCGATTGCACTCATTGACCCCTCCCGAGGGGTTTTGAGCGTAATAGGGATTTACCAACAGTAGTGTTCCCATTTCGATCTTCACGACACTCCCCGGATCGTCGCTTCCATGCTCCCGAACTGTGGCCCATCAAACTCAAATTCCACTGTATTCTTCGGCTGCAATTCCACGGGAACATTGACTTCGGAACGGTCAGGCCAAGAAAGCTCAGCAATTTGCTTCCCGTTCACCTTCATCGATGCTGTCTTCATGGCCCCGAACCCTCCGGAGGGCGTCTTTACCGAGGCCGTAAAAGGTTGGTGAATCTTCCCGTCCAAATCGAATTCCATCTTTTTGGGCCAACTGCCGTGAGCATGAACAGTAACGAAAAAAACCACGTTCAGAACATCGTTGAAGTCGTGCAATTTTCGAACTGGCACAACTTCATTCCGTCGCAGTTCTTCAAGCCACGCATTCTCAAGCGTAATGGCGGCAATGACGTCCTTCAGAGAAGTTCTCCTGCCAACCGCGTCGGCTAACCGAGTTGCCGACCACAGCAGACGTATGAGGTCATCCGACAAAACGACTGAATATCCGAAGCTGGAGTCGGTATCTGACGCGGCGTTTTCGAGAACTTTTTCAGTAACCAATCCCTTATCGCCGAACCTGTGCTTTGGGAAAGTGCGTTCAAGGAGCGCGAGGGCGTTCCCTTGAAAATGAGATTGCAATTCCTGTCCGAATTGAAGGTAGAGACCACAAAAGAACTGAAGGATGCCGGTTGATACAACCTTATTTTCGGCGCACGCGAGGGTAGTGCGTTGGAGTGCCTCCGCTACCTCATGTGCCAATGGCCGATCAAAGAGGAGAACATGATGCGCCAGTTTTCGCTGTCGTTCTGTGAGTGGTGTTTGCATTGCCGTTTTCTCCAATCCTTTGGACAGGGCAAGCAATTATCGCCGGAACTCACAATTGTTGAAAACAGGCGTTTCACTCATTGACCCGGAATCTTGACCTGCCCCAGTCGCCAGTACATTGCACCGAGGGCGAACAAACTCAGTGCGCCAGCAGCGGAGATAAGCACTAACGGCACGACCCAGCGAATCGGCAGCCCCAATGCCTTGTGCCCGACATGGATGGTGATTCCCATCTCGCTCGGCAGAAGAAACTGAACCGCTACGGCGGCAACGGCCAGAATTTCGGCGGCAATCATCAGCGTTCTTCCTGTACCCACGACCTCACCCTCCAGTCAGTAGCGCAAGGACATGATAACTGTTGAAATCAGGCGATAGCACAAGTGTGCGCTTTTCCTTCGCCTTTTGGCGGCATTATGAGTGTAATTGAGGATTTAACGTCAACTGTGGCGTTGGAGTATTCTTTCCTCTCATGCTGACGAAACGTACTGGATTGTTCGGGCTAGCCGCTATCGCTCTGGTGATATTGCTCGGCTTTCTTGAGCAGCTTCGCCCTTCGGTTCACACAGACGCATTTGTCGGTGTGGTCTCATTTTCTTTTTTGTGCTTCACCATCTGGTTCATGAAATCGCTAAGGGATGGGCGTCGCTAGAAGCCCTCGATCGCCAACTTATGGCAGTGCCCGGTGCATCCAGTCCTTGAATTCGGCGTGCTGGTCGCCGCGGAGGACTAACAACTTCGCTTCAGCGAGTTTTCTTGCAGCCTCCTTGCCATCGAGTCGGAACGTGAGAGCGACCGCTCTCTCTGCCCGAAAGCGGTCAAGGCCGCCGTATCGACGGGATTCCTTCCCGTCGCCTAACAGAATTCGCAAGACTTCGAGATTGTCCGAGAATTGTCCCCAGAAGGAGGTTCCTTTTGAGATCACCCAGGGTGCGAGTTTTCTAGCTACTTTATAAGCACTTGACTCATCGGAAATGATCCAGGTTTTTTCGATTAGCCCTATTAAACTCCATTTCACAAGCGTAAGCCCAAGGGTGGACCTCATTTCGATGTCGCTAGGCGTCAGAGGAACAGGACTAGGCACTTCGAACCGTGCCACAAATTCCTCTACCGCATCGAGGTGGAGGCTGACATAGGGACAGTAGACTTCTACTCTCCCACCGCGGCTGTATGTCGGGAAGGAGATTTGTTGCGATCCGCCTGCCACCGTCCGGCAATATAGGTCACCAGAGCGCCCATAGCTCACCCTCGTGAAGCCAAGCTCATTGAGTATCGCGTCGAGTTCACGCCACAGACACCGTTTTAGCTCAGATACTTTCACAATGGATGCCAGTTCGACTCAACCAACCAGCATGCCACCATTTTCCGCTATCTTGTCAATTACTGAGAACAGGCGTTAGCGCTCAAAATGCGTGTTCGGAAATGGGAATCTGTCTGCTCTCAGTTGGGTTGGCGTTCCTGGACTACTTCGCGAAGTGTTTCTCGAACAGGGCTTTGGATCGCTTTATGCCCTCCTCCGTCAACAGGACGGATTTGGCCTTGCTCCGCGGATCTTCAATGTAGCCGCTCTGATGCAGGCGATCTAGAACCTCCCAACTATGACCTTTCCAGGCTCTGACTCCCCATTTGTCCTCGAACGTGGTGAGATACAGGAGCGCCAGTGACATCTCATCGACCTTATGTTCATCAATTTCCATCCAAACCTCGCCTTCTGATCCAACCAGTCACGATTTGCAATCCCATGGGTACGGCACCGGAGGCCGTCAGACATGGGTCGAAAAAAGGCCAAAGCAAATTATCGCCGCATCGTACTGCGATTGCCAGATTTGGATCATTCGAAGGTGGCCGTGCTGAACAGCCTTCGTTTCATTGGATTTCTAAGGATCGAGTTTGAAGGTAACGCGATCTATCTCCATCGGGAAGACTTCGACTATGGCATCGCAGAAAATGGCCTATGGGTTGATATTCCTACCGATATGACGAAACCGCAGCAGGATGAAGTGAACATGCGCTACGCGATCTGCGTCGGAGTGTTTACGGCCAGAGGTCACGGGCATATGGGAATGTTCAGCGGCGAAATCGGGAATGTGCGGCGGCTTGAGTTTTGGTCCGACCAAACTCGCTCCACCAAAGCATTCCCACTGCCATCAGCGTCACCCCATATTCGCAGTCACGTGCATTGAAGAAGCAATCAAGGAGGCGTACCCAAAGCAAAATAGACGCAGTGATTGGTGAAGATCGCAATAGCACTCAAAATCCCCGAAAAGGCGAACAGAAGGCGCAAAGTTGTGATAACGCCTGATTTCAACAGTTGACTTCCAGAAGCCGTCTTTGGAGAGATTGGCGCTTGAAACTCGCTGGAAGTTACGTTCTCCTCCTCGTGGAATGAAACCCATCGCCGGGGTTCTCGGGCATAACAGCAGCCCCGTTATTTCCCTGAATCCTGAATTGATCTCACTAGGTACTGTAGTCTGCACGGCTGAGACAGAGCCGAGGCCTGGTGAAGTACATGGGAATCGGAGGTACTCAGTCCCCATTTTTTCAAATGACGATATGCGGTCGTCTTCCCGATTCCGAGCGCCTTTGCCGCAGCACACACATCACCATCGAAGACCAATAGAGCACGTGTGAGTTCGCGCTTCTCGATTTCCTCTAACGGCTGTACTCCCTCGGGTTGGTCATCGCTCTTTCTCCACCCTGTCAAGATCGCCGCCAGTTGATTCATCTGTCCCGGCGTCAACCGTTGAAACCAACTGGGGAAGTCCTTTAGGTGGTCGTAAAGGTAGGCAAGGGCGTCCACATTGACCGTCGGCATCATCGTTGCACCCCAGCGATAATTCTTAATGAGTCCACCGGCTCTTCAACTGGGGCCGGAGTGCTTCGAGGAAGTTTCTTGGGGTAGTGCTCCGCCGTTAGTGCCTGCTGCAACGCGAAAATGTGATTTTCGGCTTGAAGTTCAGCTGAGCGCGAGTAGAGTACGACGGAAGCAGCTTCGGCCAGATCCTTAATTTTGTGCGCCCGTGATCGACACTCGGGGCTGGCATCATGCGTTTCCAGAATGTCGCAATGGCAAATGATTGCCGTCAGCTTATTGACTAAATTGTGAAAAAACAGGTCCCCCGTATGACTCGCTATGCATTGAGACTGCATTTGACTGCACCGCTTCCTCCCCCCGCATCGTGGTAATCCATTTCTAGATCACCTTGGTTGCTAGATTATTCCCCGGATAATCCTTCTCGGAATGTGATGCTGGAACTACTCGCGTGTGATCGGAGTCACAATTCGTAAATCGTGCAATAAACCTCAAACGGCCTAACCTGTTCTATCCAATTGATACTCGATTTCGCCCTCGCGACTTGCTTGTGTATAGCAGTCGATCAGCGCGATCAACTGCGGACTGTGTACTGTCCCCTTCTTGCAAGAGGGTTGCTCCAATAGACACGGTCAACGACTGGCCCATCAATTCCGGGCAACCGGAATTCTCAATCAACATTCGGCAGCGTTCCGCCACATGTTGCAACATCTGTGGATCCGAATCCGCGAGCAGCAACACGAACTCTTCACCACCCCAGCGGCCAACTGCATCCTTCTCTCGCAGGCTCGCGGTCAGAGTTGCTGCGAGTGTTTTTAGTGCAGAATCACCTGCCTCATGTCCGTATACGTCATTCACATCTTTGAAGTGGTCGATATCTATGATCGCGAGACCGAAGGTTCGCCCAAACGATTGACTTTCTTCCAGAGCTTGTTTCAGTTTTAGCTCGATGTATCGTCGATTCGGAAGCTCGGTCAAATAATCGAGGAACACCATGCCTTCAAGTTCGCGGATTCTCCTTTCGGCTTGGTTTTCCGGCGTTATGACGCTAAATACTTCCATGGCCCCAATAATCTTCCCCTTGCTCTTGATGGATGCCACACGCACGCAAACGGGAACCCTGTGGCCTCGCTTGTGGTGCAAGAACAGATGCTCCTCTCGGCTACGTCCATCGAGCAGCGTTTTTGCAAGTGGGCAACCGGAATGGCACAGGCACTTGCCCGAGATGTCAATATGTTGGAGCAAACCATCAAAACAACTTTGCCCAACAATTTCTTTGGCTCCATATCCCGTTATCGTTGCAGAACCCTGATTCCAATAACGAATGCGGCGTTGCGGGTCTACGAAATAGACGCCATCAGAGAGGCTGTCCAGCAAAACCTCGTGAAAAGATCGGGTTAGCTCCACCGCTCCGTCGGCCAAACAGGAGCGGTCAAGTTTTGACCGGGGCGGCACCGTTTGCCTCCATTCAATAACATTTCAATTGTGGGGCTACAGTTCGGCAAGGAGTGTATCTTTGCCTATTGGGGCTATTACCCGCGTCACTCAGTTTTCCCAGAACGGGACTCAGCATGTCCCGGCGGAGGAGCGATAAACAGGCTGCGCGTTTCCTGTTGCCAGTCAGTCACGCAGCCCACCACAGAACAGTAGGGGCGATCCAGCACCTCCCAGCATCTTTCGTGCATGCGCCCAACCGTTTTTTTTATTGCTGCTCGCATCCTAAATTGCGCTTCACCTTCCGGCAGTGATAGCGCGCACATCGGCACGTTGTCTGGAGCACATGTGTTCCCAGATTGGCCTGCGAGTTCCGGATGGACACAGCAGGTTCTCAATCGCTTCTTTCCCACAAAGGGCTGAGGCACGTTACTTACGGCGAGGTCCACAAACGTGCATCACAGCTCTGCCAAATGGCGCTATGGGATCCTTCAAGCGTTCCATTTAACCGTCGAACTAGATGAAGCAGCGTGGTTGCTGTCTGGCGACGTTCTTACGGGAGGACTCCTGTGAAGAGTGAAGCTGTCCGAGAACCCGACGTGCTCGGGTTGCCGTTTGCAAGAAGTCCATATCCAATGTGGATTTACGACGCCAAAACGCTTGCCTTTCTGATGGTAAATAAATCAGCGACGCAGGCCTACGGATTTTCCGAAGAAGAGTTTTTGCGGATGACAGTTTTGGATATTCGGCCAAGCTCCGACATAGAGCGCTTCCTGAATGCTTGGAGGCACCCGCATGAGAGCACCGGCGAGAAGTGGTGGCATGTGGGAAGGGATGGCATCGCATTTCCAGTATCGATTACCAGTTGGAAGCTGACCTTTGATGGGCACGAGGCAGAATTGGTCCTGGCTAGAAGGGACCTCTAATCCCCCATCCTGCTCACTGACAGTGCGCGCCAAACGCCGGATCGCAGTTGCCGCACACGTCAGTTGACGATAAATTGCCACTACATTCATTGAAAATCGTGAGGCTACCTAGCCCGCCGGTGTTTAGCTGCGATCATTGGAGTTTTTCTAAATTCGCTCGGGACTCCTGTAGATGCCTTAGGAGAGCCGATACGGCAGACTGATCGGTTTTGCCGTCAACTTGCTCCGAACTACATTTCAAGAGTTCTAGAGCATCGCAAATTGCAGGACCATAGACGGCGCCCTTCAGGCCCGTGCACATCCCGCGTTCTAGAGCGCTCCGTGGCCTTACCCTCGCTTTCAAATTCTCTCTGTAGCTGAGCTAACAGGATTGATGCTCTGGCTGCGCGCTCCTTTGAAAATTCGCCTTCCGCGCACAAATCTAAAATGATTTGGATTTTTTCTTGGAAGTGAAGTAGGTGCTCAAGTATCCGAACCTTCTCTTCGCGCCTTCGTTTCCTTTGAAACCGTGCCACGGCTGCTCTTCGTGCCATTACACTGCGCTGGTTAAGCCCGTCGTGTGCCCAGAGAGAACTGCTACGCAACCAGGCGTCAATTTCTTCGGAGTATCCGACCACGCAGCCACGTTCATGGGGGCCGCATCTGTGGACGGGAAGGCCCCTCGATTTCCAGCGTATGACCGTAGCCACCGCGCTAGAAACGTGCTCAGCGATTGCTTTCCAGCCCTTCAGGATCAAAAATGGACTGTACGCGCTCAGTGCGTTGCCTTGCGGTGATCACAGTCACAGCACACCGACGTGGGGCGGCGAGTTGCTAGTTGGCGAAAAATCCCTATAGCACTCAAAATCCCAGTTTTAGGCGAAACAAAAGCGCAAGCTTGCGCTATCGCGGGATTGTGTACTTCACGCAAGGTGCGGGAGTACAATTTCGCCATGGAACTTCCGGATACAAGCTCGCTCGAATTCCTCCACAGGGAGTGGCCAGTGATTAAAGCCGCCCCCTTTTCGTTTGTCGCCTGCGTTCTGCTGGCTGTAATCATCATCTGGATATTGATATGGTGGCTGCACAAAGAAAGACTAGAACGCGATGCACATTCCATTGCTCACTTGCAGCGTGAGGTCTCGCGCCTCGAAAAAGAGGGTACTCCAATGGTAGAGGCTTCTGAGCCAGCGGAACAGGCACGGCAAGGTTTCTCCGGTGATCCTGTATTCAAATTGGTGCGGGGGGTGAAGTTTCACAATGAGACCGTTGAACTTGACGGCAAAAGATTTGAGGATTGCACATTTACAAACGTGACGGTTATGTTTCATGGCACTGCACCGATGGAGATTGAGAATAGCGAGTTTGCCGGAAGCCTTCTGATCCAGAGTGACGATCCGGCAGTAAATCATTTTGTGAGAGTTGCTGAATCGCTGAGAAATTTTCACACGGTAGCAAGATTCGGATGCATCTCGGTCGATGAGAAAGGCAATACGAAGGAGCGTCTTAGCGATTGGCAGCGTCTTGGCGTTCTAAGAGACGCCGAGGGCGTTATTCAAGAGCAGGCGAAGGCCCTTGCTGCGATCCGAGTCTATCCTCAAGACTTGGAATGCAAGCTGTTAACGCTTTGCCATGGCACAACTTTTTTTTCCAATCATTCAGCCCTCTTTCTAAAACTCTCGATGGTTTCTGATGAGGAGGTTGGGATTCGAGATATATCAATATTTGCGGATGTAGATGGCACTCTGTTCACGGGCAAGCCGATGGAAGACCTATCAGGCTGGATCATCCACATTCCGGTTATGACAAAAACCTATCCTTACAAAAACTTCGATGAGCACAATCTAAACGCGCTCTCGCTCTGGAGGTCTGTTAAGCAACACGGTTTGAAACCTGGCATCGAGAGGAATGGGTGGATTGGGTTAAAGGTTCCTAATGCCTCACCAAAGCAGTTAGGCAATATACGAAAATTGCAAATCGAAGTTACGCGAACACAGCGGTCCCAGCCGTATAGGTTTACATTTCGCGAGTGGGCCAGCGCACAGGAAACTATTTTCGATGCTGAAGTTAGGCAGCAATAAGTTCCTTGTATTCGAGATTCTCAGAGTTGATGAGTCTCAGCATCGTATCGCGGAACAGAAACGGGTTCTTGCGGTTATTGAATCGCCAAGTCATTTCGTCAAGATAGGCAGGTAGATGCTTCGCAGACACACGATGCCACGTTCCCATGATGCCACGCTTCAAAAGCGAGAACGCGGATTCCACAGTATTCGTGTGAATATCGCCGTCAACATAGATTCGGTCACGATGGCGGATCGTCTTATGCTGCCCACCTTTGATTCCAGCACCAATCATAGCCTTGGGGTAGGCGGGAAATTCGTCGGTCATCATTACCTCAACATCCTTGCCGACATTCTCCCGGATGTACTTAGACAGCGTACCGGACTTGGCATCTTCCGCGTGGAAGAAGCGCAACTCTCCACCGCGTTGCCTCAGCCCAATCACGATTTCCTTGTTATTGTCGGGCGTGTTCCATCCCTTCCCCCTGTGCTGCATTCCGCCTACATAGGTTTCATCCATCTCTACCGTGCCCTTCAAGGTTGGTTCAATCACTTGCTCAACGGCATGGCGAATACGATGGCAAAGGTACCACGCGGTGCGATAGTTGATTCCCAGCATTCTTTTAAGCTGATTTGCACTGACGCCCTTGCGGGATTGGCAGAGAATGAACGTAGCAAGGAACCATTTGGTAAGCGACAGGTGCGTATCGTGAAAGATCGTTCCAGCCGTAACGGAGAACTGATAGCCGCATGATTCGGAATCACAGTTGTATTGATCACGCTTCAAGATGGACGAAATCTTGTCGCCGCCACATTTCGGACAACGGATGCCGTGCGGCCAGCGTAAATGCTCAAGGTAGGTGCGGCATTTCTGATCGTCGCCATAACGTTCAACCAGCTCTACGAGGTCAATGGCTTCGTTGTTTTTCATAGGTCACCTTAATGCCAACAAAGAAGAAGCACCCAATACACATGACGGACGATGAAGCGCTGAAGCACATCTTTCACCCTGAGATCGTGAAAGCGGTAAAAAAGCATGTAAAGAAGCAGTCAGAGCAAAAGCCACGGTCTCAGAAGAGCAAATCACGATAAGGAGTATAGCTGGCGTGAGTACCTTGTGTCAAGTGCATAATCTCGCGCTATCGCCTGTTAACGTCAACCGTGGAACGGGCCTCTGGAGTAATATTCTTTCGATCTCCAGAGCGTCACTCCGAGGACTCCAAGGACCAGGTTCCAACAACCAGAACGCAAATACTGGTCAGCACGTACGACAGTGGTGCTGGCAATTCTCGCGTCACTACTACTCGGATTCATTGCTGGGCGCTTCTCATCAGGACTGAAGCCCAAACTCGGCTGGCTTGATCCAGACGTTCTCTTCGTAGAGATCATGTGGGCAATTTTTGTCGCCGGGGCGTTGGGATCAGTTTGGCCAAGAAAACGTCCTCACAACGAGGATGCCCATACGCCATCTTTGTCGGGTCAATGAGTGAAATCGCCTGTTAACAACAACCTACGATTGCGGCAAGATGTACCTACAGCTGCGTTCCAAGGAGTAGGAGATCCTCCATGACGAAACATCGAGTCGCGCCCCGGGTTGGTGTTCTGCTTATTCTTCTGTTGGTCGCCTGCATACAATTGCCAGCACAAAGCGAGCCCAAATCATCTCTTTCCAAGGCTGGCAGAGACAACATCTTCAGAGGCGACTTCACCATCGTCAAGGACACGGAAGCGATTCCTGCAAATGTAAAACAGAGTTTCGCTGAGATCACAAGAGAACCGTCCTTCGCGCTGGCCAACCCCGGTCAGGAGTATCAGGCGACCGACGTTGTGAATCCTAAGAAGCCGCGTTTGCCGTGGCGGCGGCTTATCTTCGCCGGGAGTTGTGGTGATAAATGGTTTATTCATTATGAAAGGGGCGGAATTGGCCACTACTATGCCATCGTTCTTCTGAGTGCCGATGGTGGGAAACGCTCTCAGTTCTTGTGGGGCGGAGTTGGGTTTAGCGGAGCGCAGGATTTAACGGAACTCCGTGCATTAGTCGCTGCCGAACAATTTTCAGAGAAACATTCGTACTACTGATGAATTGGCGATAATCTCGATAGCACTCAATGTCTCGAAAAGGCGAATGAAAAGCGCATGCTTGCGCAAACGCCTGTTTTCAACAACTGCGTGAGAAAGCAGAACGTCGGGCATAACATTACGGCCCGCTAAAGAAGGCTTTTACCTTTTCTCGCCAACTGTTCCAGCTGTGATAGCCACGGGGAATCCTGAACAAGGCGGGATCAAGCCTCGTTTTCGAAATATCGACAACACGATCAATGGTGCGCGTCTCTTTTAATTGTCCCGGAAAGCGTTCCGTGACCGTTTCTTCAATTGCAAATCCTAGTTCCGATTCATTTCCGGTTGCTGAGCATTCCATCGAAAATGGTAGCTCGACGTACCAACCGTCGCGTATCGTCTCCCGCGAAGGCCCGTATTTTGTCGTCTGAACCACATGTCTTGCCTTGAAGCCGAAAGCATCTCGTCGCTCGGCCGTATCCCTAGATTCGATTTTTTTCTTTACGCCGACATTCACCACAGCGGGGACGACTTGAAATGTATGGTCGTCATGATTCAGAAAAATCCACCGTTGATTCGAACAGTCGGTAATCCGTGTCAGCGAGAGCTTGCCGTTCGGGAACCCGGAATCCCATCTGCGCCAGCCACCACTCAGGTATTGCGTGTAGACAGCGTCTTCGTAAGGCGATCCTTCAATATGTCGTCGAGTTCGAATTGTCCAATCAGAACTCCAACAACTTGACGCGAGGAGGGTAACTAGCGCTAGGTAGCTTGAACGCATTTGCCTACTCAGGGGCGGATTGTATACCACTTTGGGACTAAGAAACTGGTCGTTGACGATGAATGTCTATTTCACTCAGAATCCACGGAAAAGGCGAAGGAAAATCGCATACTTGTGAAATCGCCTGTTCCGGCAGTTTGAGCTGCGCTAAGCTGTCGATCAGCGGTGCCAAATCGGAGCAAAACATGACGAAGGCTTTTCTGGCAGCATTTTCGGTGCTCGTGTGTATTCCGGCGGCTGGTCAGACTTCAGCCGACCTAGCAAAGAAATACCCTCACCACGAAGTTTATGCATTGGAGCCTGGAGTCCAGATGGCCCCAAAATTCGACTCAACGGGTAGGGTTTGCGAAATGCAGGTCGAACAGACACGCTTCGTCAAGGATGGAGTAGACCTAAGCTATCGCATTGATGAGCGAAAGGCTTTCTCCATAATTGACGGCCTTGTTCCGGTATCGGAGCGAGGCGCAAAGCTGGGCACGTCTGAAGAGTGCATGGGTGTTTGCCAGACAACCTATCAATACTCGAACGTGGCAATTTCGATAGTCTCGGGCGGGGGTACGAGGCTAGTCAGAATCAAATGGCGCAATCGCTCGTGCTCATGATTGAGAGTCCTATCCCGGTAGCACCAAAAAAGGCGAATGGAAAGCGCAAACTTGTGTAATCGCCTTCCATGAGAAGGCCGGTCTGTGTCAAGCGCATTCGTTTCGATTTTGCTGGACAAAGATTTTTTCCTTGCCGAGTGACCACTGTCGCCATGCTTCCATCCGCACTCTCGAGGAGCGATTGGTTTCGCTCGGTGC
>JAICSO010000038.1 GCA_025936825.1 Terriglobales bacterium | reverse complement strand
GCCAATGAGGGCATTGCGCGGAATCCTTCGGCGAGCGGCGCGATTCAAACTGCCCTTATTATTGGGCTGGCGTTCATTGAATCGTTGGCGATTTATACGCTGCTGATTGTGTTCGTGAAGATGAAGTAGGCTAAGTATTCACCTCAGGAGTTTCGGGCCAGTCATTCCCTTCGGGATGATTGGCCTTTTCCTTTTGGAAGTCATCTGAGCATCTGGAAGGTATCCGTGCAAACAGCAGGTTCCTCCACTCAGCCGAACGATTCGCGCGAATCGTTCGGCTTCGGTCGGAATGACAAGGGATAAAGCAATCTTTCGGCACGGCTGAAGCCGTGCCCTCCCGAATGGCCGCGCCAGGATAAGAGAATGCGCTATTTCGGCGTGATATCGCTTACCGGCAGGTCCCAATGCGCGAGCAATATCTCGAACCGCCGCTGCTCTTCCTTTTTGTAGGTTTCCTGGTCCGGCCAGAGCTGCTTGATCATCTTGTCTTCATCAGGATTTTCGGTGGTGGCAACGGTCGAGTTCTTGAAGCGAATGGTGACGCGATAGTCCCAGCGCGCATCTTCGGTCATGTGATTTGCGGGCGTTTCGATCTTCACCGACAGGATGCGTCCGGCTTCGGCCTGCTTCTTCAGCAACGGATAGTGGTTCTTCAGGAAGAGGTTTAGGAACTCTTGTTGATGCCCCCACTGTGTTTTGTAGTAGTACTCCATCGTGTAAGGAGCGTTCGCGCCGCCCTGGGGCGGAGCACCCTGGGCCAGCAAGGGAACGGTAAAGGACATCAAGAGAGCGGTAATCAGAAGAGTCCGCACGGTTCCTCCTAAGCAAAATCCCACTTCTTGAAAACGCGAGAAGTGGGCACGCTGGGTTTCGTGATCTAACGAACGCTAGGGCCGGGTCAAGAAAATCGGCAGTCCGAGCTTGCGATCGTATCTCGGACGGTAGCGCTCGGTGTTGTACATCGATTCGATGTCCACTTTACGCGGTCCGAGCTTCGGATCAGGAATTGCGACCATGGCGTACCGACCTTCGTTGATCGCGGTCATCAAGCCGGACTTCCCTTCCTGCAGGGCATCCATGGCCATGCCGGCAAAAGTAAAGGCCACCATGCGATCGACGAAGTCAGGACTGCCCGAACGCAGATCATAGGTCAGATCGCTGACGACAGTCTCCTCACCGGTCGTGGTCTTTATCTCATCGCTCAAATCTTCGGCGACGCTCATCTTTTTGCGATGCCCGAACGCGTCGGCGTCGCCGTATTCCTTCACTGTGTAACCCTGCCACTCCGCGCCTTCCGAAAGGATGACCAGCGAGTAGTTGCTGGGGTTGTTTTGCTTGTCGTTGATCAGCAATTCGATCAGTCGCTTGAGATCCACCTTGTACTCGGGAATGCAGCAACGAACTCCGGTGACGTAGGCAGTGTAGAGCGCCGTGTAGCCCGCATCGCGCCCAAACACGCGGAAAACGCCAATGCGCTCGTGCGACCCAACCGTGGTGCGCTGGCGGTCGATGGCATCCATGGCGCGGGTAATCGCGGTCGAGAAGCCGATGCAGTACTCGGTATTGCGAACGTCGTTGTCCATGGTCTTCGGCACCGCGATCACCTTCATGCCCTGCTTGTCCAGGTGTGCGGCATAGCTCAGCGTGTCGTCGCCGCCGATTGCGATGAGGTAGTCCAAGCCGAGCGCCGCAATGTTCTTGAGCACCGCAGACGTGACGTCGTACACCATGCTGGTCACGCCTTTTTTCGTCGATTCCTTGGCTTCGAACTTCTGGCCCTGGAGCACCGGGGGCAACTTCTTCATCTTGGTGGGATTGGTGCGCGAACTGTGCAGGAAGGTTCCGCCGGTGCGGTCGATGGTACGCGTATTCTCGCGATTCAATGGAAGAATGTAGCGCGCCTTGCTGGCAGGATCACTCAGGTTGACATGGGTCAGCCCTTCCCAGCCACGGCGGATGCCAACCACTTCGCAATCCGTTTCCGCCCCACGGTAAACGACCGACTTGATGACCGAATTCAGGCCCGGGACGTCGCCGCCGCCGGTGAGTATACCAATGCGCTTCTTTGCCATGGATGCCCCTTATGAATTTTGAAGATATAAAGACACACCGAAGCTGTCAGGCAAGCTCGGGAAAACGAATATCCTTCTGGCCCGACCGGATGTCTGCCGTTCGAGTGCAAATCTTCGGTACAAGAATTGTACATTCTCAGCAACGAGTCCGGACGCACTGTTTCAGTTAACGCAAGGGCCTCTGCAGACTGAAGCCTGTGCGGTAAACTCGGAACGATGCGCATCCTCGGAATCGATTGCGGCACCGAATGCACCGGCTACGGCGTGGTTAAAATTGATTCTCGCGATGAACTGCAGTGCATCGCCTTTGGCGGTATCACCTTCCCGCGTCACGCGCACATGGCGGATAAGCTGCGCACCATTTTTGAGAAACTCAGTCACGTGATTGAGGAATACCAGCCGGACCAGGTCGCAATCGAAGATGTTTTCTATGCCGTCAACGTAAAGTCGGCTCTCAAGCTGGGTCAGGCACGAGGAGTCGCGATGTTGGCTGCAGCCTCACACGGACTACCAGTGACGGAGTACGCCCCACTCAGCATCAAGTCCGCGGTCGTGGGTTACGGCAAAGCCGAAAAGGAGCAGGTACAGCTCATGGTGGCGCGACTGCTGCGGCTTCAAGAAATTCCGCAACCTGCCGATGCTGCGGACGCGCTGGCGATCGCGATTTGCGACCTACATACTGCGGCCACGCTGCGGCGCCAAGCCGTAGGCCGATAACCCTGGCTTTTGGCATAATTCTTATCCATGGCGAGACTCGCAATCCGTACCGGACTATTCCTGCTGCTGGCATCTTTAACAGCGTTTGCCGCGGATGCCGCATCCACGGCCACGGTGCAGTTCAAATTCGATTTTCCGGGGTCGAATCCGGCGCACTACGAGATTACAGTGCAGCAAGATGGCCACGACTACTACACCTCAAACGGGGACCTTGGGAACAGCACATCTCCTGATAGCACGCCGTTTGAGTTCTCGGTCTCCGATAAAACACGCCAGGAAATTTTCCAATGCGCTAAGAAGGCGAACTACTTCACTGGAAAGGTGGACTCGGGAAATACCAAGCTGGCGAACACCGGCGCGAAAACCCTGGTTTACAAGGATGGCTCGCACGATACCTCAGCAACCTACAACTACTCGCTCGATCCCTCGGTTCAGCAGATCACGAATATCCTGCAGGGCCTGTCTACCGTCCTCGAATACGGCCGGCGGCTCACCTGGTTTCACAAATACCAGAAGCTCGCACTGGACGACGATTTGAAGCAGATGGAAGAACGTCAGAGAAGCAACACTCTGGGGGACTTGCAAGCAATCGCGCCGCTACTGAAGCAGATTGCGGATGATCAGTCCGTGATGCGAATGAGCCGCGCACGGGCGCTGCGACTTCTTGCTCTGGCTGGGAAGTAGTTCAGTAGCATGGATGATTGCTGAACCTGGTTTTGGGTGGAGCAGGGCTTCCAGCCCTGCATGGGTGCCTTTGAAGAGAACCGGCTTTAGCGGCTGAGGTCAGCGAGCATTACAAGCTGCACATCCCTTTAGGTTGAAAATTCACATTCATGCTGAGCGAAGCGAACAACTGAGGATTTGCTTCACACTATTCTGGCTCAGCTCACCACGATTCCCGCGTAGCCGACGCACATCTCTTTGTCGCCGGAAGTTTCCGCTGAGGTCGCATATTGCACAAGGTGCGCCTCAGTGGCGCCAAGTTGCTTGGCAGCGATCAACATGGCCACCGCCGGCCCGAATCCGCACATGCTGATGCTCTCGTTGACCACGGTTTCATAGAGCGCGTGCGGTTCCAGCGAGAGAATCTTTCGGATGGCTTTGTGGTCTTTTATTCGAGTCGTGTCGTCGTCTTCGTAGTGGTTCATATCACTCGACGCCACCATCAGTACAGGGAATTCGGAAGATTGAATTGCCGAAGCGATCGCTTGGCCCAACTGCTCCAGCAGCAACCAGCGAGTTGTGCCCACTGCGATTGGGACCATCTGTACGCCGGGACGCGCCGTCTGCAGGAAGGGCAATTCAACTTCGATGGCGTGCTCAAAGCGATGGGCCTCCGAATCTTCGGTTAGAGCGGGAAAAGCTTTTAGCAGGGCTTTTGCCAGTTCGGAATCCAGAGTCACTTCTCCGAGCGGCGTGCGCCAGGTCCCTTGCGACATAACGGCCAGCGGGTGACCGTGTCCAGTGTGGTTTGGGCAAAGAACGATGCAGCGAGACGGAACCTCGATGGCCGAGAAAACCGCGCCCGCCACCTTCCCCGAGTAGATGTAGCCTGCATGCGGCGCGATGCATCCGATGGCCGTAAGTCGCTCACGCGAAGGCGAGAGGTACGACTCGACATCGGACTGCAGCGCCCGAGGGCTGGCTGCATAAAACTTGCCGGCGACTGCCGGTTCCCGCACCATGGCTCCTCCTCAACTGACCTGAGCGGCGGCAGGCTGCGTCAGAGCGCGAAATAGTTGGGCATTCTGTTCCAACGAAAGTGCCTCAGCGCGAACCGTGGGCTTGATCTTCGCCCGCAACATGGCGCGCGTGAGGTCTTCGGATGCGTAACGGGTCCTGAGGTTGTTCCAAAGCGTTTTGCGCTTTTGCCCGAACGAGAGCTTCAGAAAACGGATGAACTCAGGCTCATTCACGCCGAGTTTCTCGACTCGGCCAGATGGCGTGAGACGCACAACGGTGGAATGCACTTTCGGCGGAGGAGCAAAAGCCTCCGGAGGCAGCGTGAATAACTCCTCCACACTGGCATACAGCTGTGTGGTCGCCGAGAGCAATCCGTAGTCTCTTGAACCCGGATCCGCCGCGAGCCGGTCGGCAACTTCCTTCTGCACCATGATCACAATGGACTCGAAGTACTTCCGGTACTCGAACAAGCGCAGCAGGATATCGGAGGTGATGTAGTACGGGAGGTTGCCGACTACTCTCACTCGCTCCGGTACGTGCTCCATTCCCGGCCGCGTGCTTCCCGGCCGCGGGCCGAACAGAGTGTCCAGATCGATGGCCAGAATGTCACCTTCGATCACCTCGATGTTCGGGGTCAGTGAAAAATTCATCCGCAGCTGCGCTGCCAGCACTCGGTCTGTCTCAACCGCGATAACCCGCCGGGCGCGCTTCACCAGCATGGACGTGAGCGCACCGCCACCTGGGCCGATTTCGAGCACGGTGCTCTGCGAAATGTCCCCCAGCGCGTCGACAATGCGAATTGCCGCAGCAGTGTCTTTCAGGAAATGCTGGCCCAGCTTCGGTTTCTTGCGCGGCACACGCGCGCTGGATGTCTTCATTGACCCTCGTTCGCTCTGGTAGACTGTGACCCGAACCGAAACGCAACAGGCATTATCATAGTCGAAGGCTGCGGGACCCATGCACATCGCGTTCGTCGCTTCTGAATGCGTTCCCTTCTCCAAGACGGGCGGACTCGCCGATGTGGTCGGCGCGTTGCCGCACGCCCTGGCCGCCGCAGGACACCAAGTCAGCGTCTTCACACCGCGTTATCGCCTGACGCGAGTGCCCGACGAGCACACGGTGGTCCAGAGCATCACCGTTCCTTTCGACGATCGTTACCGCTTTTGCTCGATTGTCGAAGGTACGGGCTACCCGGACGTGCGCTTCTTTTTTGTCGACTACCCGCCGTTTTTTGATCGTGATGGCCTTTATGGCACAGCTTCCGGTGACTTCCCCGACAATGCGGAACGTTTCGCGTTGTTCTGTCGCGCGGTGCTGGAAGCGTCAAAGGTTCTTGGCGTTCCTGACGTCTTCCACTGCCATGATTGGCAGACATCACTTGTTCCAGTCCTGCTGAAGACGCAATATGCAGAAGATCCTGCGTTCCGCAATGCTGGAACCGTATTCACAATTCACAACATCGGATATCAGGGCCTGTTTCCGCCGGAAATTCTGCCATTGCTCACGTTGCCTTGGGATCTGTTCACGATTACGAAAATGGAGTTTTTCGGCAACGTGAATTTCCTCAAAGGTGCGCTGATCTATTCGGATTTTGTGACCACCGTGAGCCGGCGATACGCGCAGGAGATTCAAACGACCGAATTCGGATTCGGCTTGGAAGGCGTTCTTAAGGATCGCTCCGACACGGTAACCGGCATCCTGAATGGCGTTGACTATGAGGCCTGGAATCCGCAAACCGACAAGTGCATTGCCGCACACTACAGCGCCGAAGACTTAAGCGGTAAGGGACAGTGCAAGCGCGATCTGCTGACCGCCTTTGGCTTGCCGGAGAAGGATATCGACATCCCGCTGATTGGAATCGTCTCCCGCTTCGCCGCCCAAAAAGGCTTCGATCTGATTGGACAGATTATCGATCGGCTGGCACTCGAAGACATTCACTTTGCGGTGCTCGGCAACGGTGATCGCTTGTACGAAGAAATGTTCATGCGCCTGGGGAAACGCGTCCCCGAGAAGATGGGCGTGCGCATCGCCTACGACAATCAACTCGCGCACAAGGTCATCGCCGGCTCGGATATGTTTCTGATGCCTTCACGCTACGAGCCTTGCGGCCTGAGTCAGATCTACAGCCTGAAGTACGGGACCGTGCCGGTTGTCCGAGCCACGGGCGGACTGGACGACACGATTGATCTCTGGGACCCGCGCAGCAAGAAAGGAACCGGATTCAAATTTCAGGAGTACACCGGCGATGCGTTGATGCGGACTATTCATCAGGCTTTAGCGGTCTATCATGACAAGGAGTCCTGGCAGAAACTGATGCGCAACGGCATCGGCAAAGATTTCTCATGGCGTATCGAGGCGCGGGAGTACGTTCGCGTCTACGAGCGCGTTCGCCAGCAACACGCGCAAGCAATTTTGGTGTAACCGAAGTCGTTTCGCGTCAGCTCCATTGAGGGCTGCGCCTCCAAGGCTCAGCCCCGAAGGGCCGGACGATCTTAGCGTAGCGCGTGAGCGCTGGGTAAGCTCGAGATGCAGCCAAGTCCGTAGGGACGACCGAAGTTCGCCCAACATGCCATCCGCCGATCAAAGAACTGTCTTCCATGTCGACATGGACGCCTTCTTCGTCTCAGTCGAGGAACTCTTCGATCCATCACTAAAAGGCAAGCCTGTTGTTGTCGGCGGCCAGCGTGACGAGCGCGGCGTGGTTTCCGCGGCCTCTTACGCAGCCCGCAAATTCGGCGTGCACTCAGCCATGCCGCTGCGCACCGCAGCCAAGCTGTGCCCCCAGGCGATCTTTGTAGATGGTCATCCAGACCGTTATCGCGAGTGCTCGGCCAAGGTGCACGAGGTACTCGAATCCTTTTCCCCGCGAATTGAGATGGTCTCGATCGACGAAGCCTATCTCGACATGACTGGCACCGAACGCCTGCATGGCCCGCCACTGCTTGCTGCAGACAAACTTCACCAGAGGATGAAGGCGCAGACGCAACTTAACTGCTCAATTGGAATCGGCACCTCACGCCTGGTCGCGAAAGTCTGCTCGGGAAAAGCGAAGCCCCACGGCGTGCTCTACGCGATGCCAGGGCAAGAAGCCAAATTCCTGTCGCCGCTCGACGTTCGCGAGATTCCCGGAGTCGGCAAAGTCACCGAACAGAAGCTTCACGAACTCGGCATCCTTACCGTTGGAGACATTGCGAAATTGGAAGACAGCTTTCTGGAGCACCATCTCGGGAAGTGGGGGCTCGCATTGGCGGGAAAGGCTCGCGGTGAAGATGCTGGAGCCTGGTTCGAAGGAGAAATTGGCGAAGATGATGGCCCAAAGTCGATCAGCCACGAACACACTTACGACCAAGACACGGCCAACGTGGTGCAAATCGAAGCGACGCTGATGCGCCTATCGGAAATGGTCGGCCGCCGCCTGCGCGAGCAGCAACTCCATGCGCGAACGATTCAACTGAAGCTTCGATACAAAGATTTCACCACGATCACGCGCGCTCATTCCCTGGAGCAGTCGACGCAACTCGACAATGAAATCTATCGCCAGATCCACAAACTTTTTCACGACAATTGGCGGAAAGGTGCGGAAATCCGCCTGCTAGGAGTGCATGCATCCTCGTTCGACAATGAACCCGCTCAACCGAGTTTGCTCGCCGAAAATGCTCGCGAGAAGTGGGAGCACGCCCTGTCCGCGGCAGATCGACTCCGCGACAGGTTCGGCGAGTCCAGCATCACGCTTGGCACACGGATGAAGGGCGGCTTCCGCGAACGCACGCATGAGAACCCTGCCGCCTTGCCCGGCAAGAACAAGCCCAAGCAATAAAACCTAGGGCGAAGTGGGCGGCGGGTTCACGAAGCAGGCTGACTGCGGCAACACCGTCTGCGCCGGCAAATTCGTGGGCGGCACCTGCCACTGCAGGTTCGTGAAATCAAAAAAACCTGTCGTCGGATCGTCCATATCGACCTGCGCGGCATCGCGTTGTGTAAGCGAATTCACCCCAAAGCGCTTCTCTATGAGCTTGAGAATTGCAGTCGTATCGCGAACCTGATGCGAGACGAAGTTTTTCTTCGTGAACGGCGACACGACGACCAACGGCACTCGATATCCGGTAATCGTGAAATCGCAGGTTGGACCTGCTGCTGGGTTTCCGTAACAGGGATCGTTCGGAAATAGATCGACCGGGGGAATGCCATCAGGACTCACCGTCGGCTGCGGCGGCACGTGATCGTAGAAACCGCCAGGTTCGTCGAAGGTAAAGATGAACGCTGAATCTTTCCAGCTTGGGCCGGGCGTGCAACTCGCGGATGGCGGACTGTTGTTTTGCCCGCACATGACGGCGTTGATTAGCGTCGAAACGTAGTTCGCTCCCGCCTGGATGGTGCAGCACGCCGGACTACCCGGCGCGGGATCGTTGTCTTCCGGATGTTCGTCGAGCCCGGCATCGGACGCTGGTTCAATTTGAGCCACGGCCGGCAGCGTACCATTTACCGCGTCGGTATAAAACTGTGAGATCGGAACGATATTGTTCGTGTACTGCGATGGGTTCGCCTTGATCTGCGCCCCAAAGGCAAAATCGTGTATGTAACTAAAGCTCACCAAGCATGCAACATCCGTAGGGGTGTTCTGGCAAGACGTGCCAAATGGATTCACGTAAATCTTCCAGCTGATTCCTGCGGCTTGCAATTCCTCGAAAATGGTTTTTGCCGGAATGAGCGCGCTGTCGAATGGTGGATTGCCACCTCGCTGATACACGTACCCGTTCGAGGTTCCGGCAATCATAAACTCGCGGTTCGGTGGGGTGCGTGTCATCACTGGAGCGAACCAGCGATCCGAAGTCGCGAACGTGGAAGCCAGCGCGTAGTAATAATTCAGGTCTCCACCATCGTAGTACCCCATCGCACGAATACCGTCCGTGTCGAAGTAAGGGGCCAGAGCGCCGGTGTTATCCGTGTGTTGGCGGGCATCGTTGGCGGCTGTGTCTACAAAGCCGTTCAGCAACGCCTGAGGATCCACGGGATTATTCACATTCCAGTCGCGGTGCGATTCCGCCCACGACGGGCTTGGGTTTTCGACGCACATCGATTGAAGATGAAACGATGGAACGGCAGGGCTGGCAGGATCAATCTGGCAATACAGATTGGCGGGCGATGGGAAAGCAGGATCACAGCCCGGGTTGGTTGGCGTAGGGCCTGCATTGGGATCACCCGCCGGATTGAATTGAGGCAGGCCGTCGAACGGTTGGTCCGCAATGCCATTGCTGCCCCAGTACTGACGTAGCGCACCGAAATAGCTATCGAACGATCGGTTCTCTTGCGCCAGAAAAATAATGTGATTGATGCTTTGCAGGCTGCCGGCAAATTTGGCCGTGACGTCGCTTCCCGAAAAGGAGACCGTGCAGGTCGTCTGCGTTCCACACGAAGTTAAGCCTGAACCGGTCCATCCCACAAAAGATGAGCCTGGTGCAGGTGTCTCGGTTAGCGTGACTTGAGGGTTGCCGGTGAAGTTCGCAGCACATGTACCTGGACAATTGATGCCGGCGGGGGAACTGGTTATGGTTCCGCTGCCGGCACCGTCAACATTGACCGTGAGCTGGGAAACGCCCTTGACGAGCCCCTGGCATCCGCCCAGAAATCCAATCAAAAAAAACAAACCTGTAACTGCCACTAGCCTACGTGCCATGCAAAGAGTTCCTCAATGAAGGTTCAGCGGGAACTTGGATGTAGGCGATACCGCTCTGGTTGGTTTCAGGAAGCGCGACATAAGCCGTTTGGCTTGTGTTTACAATGATTTTACGGAGATCGTCGAGTCACGGCACCAGCAGCGAGGCGGAGTATCGAATGGCTGCTTAAATCCTCCTCGACACGCTCCGCCCTGATGCCATTAGGGCACGAGGGTACAGTTCGCTTTCCTGCAACTCGCATCTAAGGTTTCGGTATCCTATTAATGAGCCTGGAAGATAGGGAACTTGTACTCATGAGATCACACTTCAGTTCAGTGGTTCGTTTTTTTTGGGTTTTCACCATCCTGCTTTGTGGGTTGCCATTGGTCGCACAAACCTGCTTCACGTCCGACGACATGGACACCGCCACGCGCACTGCGATCCAGAATGCCGGAACCCGTTTTTTTGATATGGTCAGTCGTGGTGACGCTGCGTCTCTCAAGCAGAATTCGATCCCGTCGGTGGCGAACAATTTTGCGGGAATCGAGAACACCCTCAAGGACAAGCAGGCTGAATTCGCAGGCGTGCGCGCGACCCCTCAACCTCCGTTCATGTTGAAGGCAGAAGGCACGGCACCCCTGGAAAGGGCAGATTTTCTGTGCGGTATTTTCAATGGTCCGCAGGCCGCGAAGAGCGCGGAGTTCGTAATTCCCAACTTGCCTCCCGGCACATACGGCGTGATGATGTTCGATTTCCAGACGCAGAAAGCGCCCTACACGCTCTCATTGATCCTGCAGCAAATGGGCACGGACTGGAAACTTGGCGGATTTTTCCTGCACCCGAATACTCTTCTGGGGCACGATGCCAATTGGTTCCTGCAAAAAGCGCGTGATTTCAAAGCCAAGGGACAGACCCATAATGCGTTTCTGTACTTCTGGCAGGCGCGGGACCTCTCTATGCCGCTGTCGTTCATGTACACATTGGCGACCGACAAGATTTTCGACGAAGAGCAGGCTGTACGCCCGAGCGACTTCCCTCTTGACGGCAGCACTGTCCAAATCACTGGCGCGGATGGCAAGACATACAAGCTGACGGCAATGTTCTCTGTGCCCGTAGAGCAAAACCTCGATCTCGTCGTCAAATACCTGACCACCGACGTTTCCAATACCGGCCAAACCTTCCAGGAAAACATGAACGTAATGAAAGCGGTCCTGGCTAAATTTCCCGAACTGCGCGACGCGTTCGACGGGGTGGTGACGCGCGCTGTGGAGATGTCCGGCAGGGATTACGGTTCCATGCTGGCGATGAAAGACATCAAATAGGTTTCTCCGAAAAAAACACTCCAAACCTGTACTTCTCAGTACATTCCGCGTGCTACACTGCTGCAACTATTCGTGGGGGCGTCGATGGTTACAGCGTCCGCATCGCAGGCAGTCGCTACCGTAAAAACCAGGGTTTCGGAAATCGCGGCACAAAGCACGCGTCTCGTGTCCGTGGACGTGCTGCGCGGCTTGGCGATGGTCATCATGGCGCTCGATCACGTGCGTGACTTCTTCTCGTACCTGCCGTTTGAGCCAGAAGACCTGTCTCACACCTATGGCTGGCTTTTCTTCACCCGCGTGATCACACATTATTGCGCGCCGACCTTCTCATTTCTGGCTGGAACGGGCGCCTACCTGGCAACCACTCGCGGCAAATCGGTGCCGCAGCTTTCACGATTCTTCCTCACTCGCGGCCTCTGGCTCGTTCTCCTTGAAATCACAATCGTCGATTTTGCCTGGGCATTCGTTTTCTGGCCTGCTGCCGGAGTGATTTGGATTCTAGGCTGGAGCATGGTCTGCATGGCCCTAATCGTGCGCATGCCGGTACGGTGGGTGGGGATCTTTGGCGTCACCGTCTGCGTGACCCATAACCTGTTGGACCGCATCAGTCCGGCTTCATTCGGAAAACTCTCCTGGCTGTGGATGATGCTGCACGTCCCGGGGGGCATCCAGATGACGCCCCAGTTCAATTTCTACAACCTTTATGTGTTGATTCCATGGGTCGGCGTTATGGCCGCCGGCTATGCTTTTGGCAAGGTCCTTCAGCGCCCGGACCGGCGCAAGGTAGTTCTGACGCTGGGACTCTCGATGACCGCGCTGTTCTTCCTGCTCCGCGGCTTCAACCTCTACGGCAACGGCGTTGCGGGACAGTCGTTCGGCTTCCCCTTTTCAGCCGGGCCTTGGCACGTTCAGGCAACTACGACGCTCACTGTTATTTCTTTCTTCAACACCCTCAAATATCCGCCTTCGTTGCAGTACCTGCTGATGACGCTGGGCCCAGCCCTGACCTTTTTGGGGCTATTCGACGGCATCAAAGCCGAGCGCGGGATTGGCCGAATCCTGTTGGTGTACGGTCGGGTACCACTTTTCTATTACGTTCTCCACCTGTACTTAATTCACCTGCTTGCAATCGCTGCTGGCCGCCTCACGCATCAGCCCACAGCTTTTTTGTGGCACGGTGGGATGTTCGTCCTGGGAATCGCTCCAGGGTATGGACATGGACTTCCTTTCATCTATGGTGTTTGGGCTCTTGTGCTGCTAATCCTGTACCTGCCCTGCCGCTGGTACATGAAGTTCAAGCGGCAGCACCGCGACTGGGCTTGGCTGAGCTATCTCTAGTGCCATGAACATACCCGCACCAAGCTCACCAACAGTTGCCCTGCGGTAAACTTGACCTATAGAACAGCAATCTGTTGCACTTTCTAAAGGCACTTTTCCGCATCTTAGGAATGAACATGAAGAACCTAACCACTCGTTTTACCCTGCTTTTTCTGGCTGGAGCGCTGGTATGCAGCAGCCCAGCCTGGGCCGTGAACCGCGAAATTGTCGAACTGCAGACCCAGGTACAAAACCTGCAGACGCAGATGACCCAGTTGCAACAGTCGCTTGATGAGCGCATGGGCGTGTTCCGTCATCTGATGGACCAGAATACCGACAGCATCAACAAGGTCACCACGGCCATCACCAACATGCAGACCACGCTGCAGAAAGAGCAGAGCGATTCCAGCAACCGCGTCGACCAGTTGTCCGGGCAACTGCAGTCCTTGAATGACAGCCTCGATGAATTGAAGGCACGTTTAGGCAAGGTCACGAAACAACTGGAAGACATGCAGGCCGCCCAGCAAACGCTGGCGGCGCAGGCGAGCCAGCAGGCAGCTGCAACGCAACAGCAGCAGCAAGCGATGCAGGCGCTCCCACCGGACGTGCTCTACAACAATGCTCTGCGTGACTATAACGGGGGCAATATGGACGTTGCTCGCCAGGAGTTCAACGATTACATCAAAGCGTATCCGAATACGGATCTTGCGGGAAATGCGTATTTCTACCTCGCTGAGATGGACTATCGCGCGGCCAAATATGCGGATGCGGTGAAGAATTACGACCAGGTATTGCAGAGCTTCCCGGATGGAAACAAAGCTGCCTCAGCAGAACTGAAGAAGGGGTTCGCACTGCTCGAGTCAGGCGACAAGGATGGAGGCGTTGCTGCGCTTCGCCACGTGGTGCAGCGATATCCGCGGTCAAACGAAGCGCTACAGGCGCGCGACCGTTTACGCAAGCTTGGCGTTTCGAGCACCTCCGCCAGAAATCGCGGGTAAGTATATTAAGGAGAGAGGATTCACCTCTCTCCTTTGTTTTCAAGGTGGCTCCAGCGCCGCAGGTAACTGTTACCCGTTACCGCCGTAATTGGCTCGTGACACGAGCATTACAAAAACCCAAGCTCATTCCCTGAGAATAGTCACACCGTATGAAGCGAGCACTAGCAAGATTGTGCTTGGTCATTGCGGTTTGCATCGGGTTGACTCCGCTCGGGACAACACAAGAGACCGCGGATCTTCGTGCAGCTGCAGATGAGGCCAAGCCCATACCTATATTGTCCGGCGGAGCGGCATTCGTGCCCACCTGGGACTCTGGAGATCCAACTTTGGTGTCGATCGTGTCGCCAGTGCTTCTGGTGCCCGTCAGCCGGAATCTGATGTTTGAATCCCGCGCTGAATTTGAAGGCGATTTCGTTCGGCGAAACGGCAATTCCGGAGACTTCACGGGAGCCATCGAAAAATCGCTGGAATATGCCGAGTTCGACTATATCGGCAATAAATACATTACATTCACAGCGGGCCGGTTTCTCACACCCTTCAACATCTTCAACGAGCGGCTGTATCCAAACTGGATTCGAGATACGCAGACAGACCCGTTGATCTATCCGATCGGGACTGGCAGTGACAACGGGCTGATGATTCGTGGAGGTGTAAGCCTCGATCCGAACATCACGCTCAACTATGCAGTCTATTTTTCGGCGCTTTCTACCATCCATCACCTGGAATCCGAACGCCACGCAGGACTTCGGGCAGGACTATTTTTCCCCCATCATCGCCTGGAGATCGGGTTCAGCGAGCAACATGTTCTGCAGGATGCACGCGTCAATCGCCTTGGTTCCTATCTTGAGTGGCAGCCTGCACGAGTTCCGTTTGATCTCCGCACAGAGGGTACATACTCGCGAGAGGAAGGCGATGGCCTTTGGATCGAAGGCGCGTACCGCTTCCGCAATGCCAGAGCTTCCCTTCTGCACCGGGCTCAGGTGGTCGCACGCACGCAGGTGTTTCATGTAGGAACGGTCGCCGGAATCAATCCTGATCTTCCTACCATCGATACCAGGCGCACCGAAGGTGGCCTGAACTACTACCTGAACGACGGCTGGAAGGCGCTGGCGAGCTACGGCCGTACTTTCACGGCGGCGGGCAACAGCAACATCTGGACTGTAGGCATGACGTATCGCTTCGTCATTCCACTGGGGCCGGCACAATGAAAATTCTGCGTGCGTTTATCTTCGCGCTGACGATCGCTGCCGACGTGGCCTATGCCGGATCTGCAGCGGATTCTCCCGCACCCATTTCGCAGCCGGCCACAGCGTCCACCCCTGAGCTAAATCTTCGCTGGATGATGGAAGGCGAAAAGCGATACCGAACCAACTGCGGCCGGTGTCATCAGCCGCCTCACAAGTTTGAACCGCGGGTCATGGCCACCGCTGTGCGACACATGCGGGTTCGCGGCATGCTGACCGATGAAGATATGAAGTACGTGCTGTACTACATGACCCATTGATGTTCAAAAAAATCCAGGTTGCAGCTGCTTCTTCAGTAGTGGCGACGTGCTTGTTGTGCACCGCGCAATCGGCGCCCCCAACCGCACGTGTCATTGAGTTAACGGCGGACAAGGACAGCCGTTATCGCCAAGGAGACAAAGTTGCACCGACGATTCAAGTTTCGCCGGGCGAGCATTTAGTTCTGCGGATTACCGCTGTAAAAGCCGCGCAAGTGGCGCGCGATGGCAGCGTGCACGGATTGGCGTTGCTCGACAAAGACGAGAACACCGTGCCTGGATGGCGTTTCTATTTTCATCCTGGGATCCAGGATGTGGAGGTCACGGCGCCGATTCAACCCGGACGGTACATGGCAGTGTGCATCGTGATCTGCAGTGACATGCACGAGGATATGGGCTTCACGCTGGTGGTTTCACCACCAGTCAGTTCGGAAAAGGAGTAGTGCGATGAAGTGGTTTGCAACTATGTTGTTTGTTCTGATGATTACGGCTTCCACCAGCCAAGGAAAAGAGCGCACTGAATACATCGGCGAGATTTCCGACTCGCAATGCGCGATGAACGTGCACTCGCTAAGCCGATCTCATGAGGAGATGATCAAGAAGAGAACGCTTGGAACCGACGCGGCGTCCTGCGCAAGAGCCTGCGTCCGTCGCGGCGGCGAGTGGGTCCTCCGCTCTGGAGACGATGTATACCACCTGCTCTATCAAGCAGGCGTCGAGCAATTTTCCGGACAGAAGGTCAAGGTTGTTGGCACCCTCGACGAGAAGACGCATACCATCGACAACTATCACATCGAAGCGGCAGATTCAGGACAGTAACGTTTTGTCCTACTCCCCCAAGCTGTTCACCTTCAGCGATGTTTTGAGTTTGATATCGGCTGACGAACTGCCGATCCTGATCTCGACTTGATCAGATTCGACGTCCCACGCAGCTTTATCACTATTCCAGTACGCAAGATCAGCGGCTTTCAGCGTAAATTTCACTGTGGTTCTCTTCTGTGGCTGCAACGAGACGCGCTGGAAACCTTTGAGTTCTTCTTGTGCCCGGGCGACTTTCGAATCCACATGCGACACATACATCTGCACGACTTCGTCCCCGGATCGCGAGCCTGCGTTTCGAAGGTCGAAGCTCACTGTGACTTCCCCATTTGCAGCAACCTGTCCTGCGCTGGATCGAAGGTTTGAATATTCAAAGGTGGTGTAGCTCAGGCCATATCCGAATGGATAGAGAGGCTTCCCTTTGAAGTACATATAGGTGCGGCCATCGCGAATGTTGTAGTCCATCATCGGCGGCAGTTGTTCCAGCGACGCCGGCCAGGTCGTGACCAAGCGTCCACCCGGGTTGTAGTCACCGAAAAGCGCGTCCGCGAGAGCGTTTCCTTCCTCCTGGCTGTTATGTGCCATGTGAAGAATTGCCGGGATATGGTCCTGTGTCCACTGAATGGAAAAGGGGAAGCTTGCGATCAGCACCACGACAGTATGCGGATTAACTGCGTAGACCTGCTTCACCAATTCTTCCTGTTCCAGCGTGATCGACTGCCGGTCGATGGCTTCCTTGCCGTCGCTCGGCAGCGGACACTTTGCCCATCCCGCATTACATGTCGGATGGTTGCCGACTACAACGATTGCCTGGTCAGCATCCCGCGCAATCTTTACCGCAGCGTCATCGATGTTGTCGTGCGCGAAATCCACCTGCACACCGTTGCCGACCTTATTCTTAATTCCTTCGAGCGCGCTCACCGCGTATCCGGGCGTGCCGCTGTACCAGTCCAGCGCAACGATATCGGCGTAAGGCCCGATCACGGCTACTCTCTTCAGCTTCGACTTGTCGAGCGGTAACGTGCGGTTTTCATTTTTCAGAAGGACGATCGATTCCCGCGTAACCCTTCTCGCCAGAGCCTTGTGTTCTGGGTTGTCCCAAACTGGCTTGTCACCTTTGATCTTATTAAACGGAACCATCTCCGGCGGATCGAGCAAGCCCAACCGAATCATCACGCGATAAACTCCGCGCAAGTTGTCATCAATTTCGGCAAGGTTGATCATCTTGCCATCGAGAGCCGATTTCACCCCATCATGATATCGATCCAAAAATTGATTGATTCCGGCGTGAATCGCGCCTGCAGAGGCCAGGTTGATGTCAGAAAAGTATTTATGCTTTGTGACCGTATTCGTAAGTGCACCCGCGTCGGTGCAAATGATCCCATCCAGGCCCCATTCCCGCATGGTGATGTCTTTGAGAATGGGATTTACCGTCATCGGAATACCATTCCAAGCGTTGTACGACGCCATGTAGGCGCGAGAACCGCCCTGGATCACCCCCATTCGAAACGGAACCGAGTAATACTCGCGCAGAAGGCGATCGTCGAAATCAGACGATGAACCGTCGCGCCCGTTCTCGTTGCTGTTGGCGAGAAAGTGTTTCATCAGCGAGGCCGCCATCCAGTACTTTGGGTTGTCGCCTTGCAAGCCACGCGCAAACGCCGCGGCCATGGTGCCGGTCAGGAATGGATCTTCACCGTAGGATTCCTCACTGCGTCCCCAGCGCGGGTCCCGTGCGAGATCGGCATTCGGAGCACGCACCACGATGCCCACTCGACGATGCTTCTCGCCGCGCCAGTTCGTAAAAGTTTGCGTGTCCGTATTGAACGTGTAGCGCGCTTCGTATGCCTCGACCGCCGCCGCTTGTCGGATCAGTTCCGGATCCCATGTCTCGCCGAGTCCGACCGATTGCGGGAACTGCGTCGTCGGCAAGGGCTGCAAGCCGCGGCCGCCCCAGCCTCCCGGTCCGCCAAGGGCCACGCCATGTAACCCTTCTATGTGCGACGAACCGACAATCCCCAGTCGCGGCACGCTGGGATCAGTGCTAAGCGCGGCAATCTTCTCCTCGATGGTCATCAGCGAGAGGATGTTATTCACGCGAGCCTCAATCGGCAGGTTCGGATTTTGGAATGGATACTTATATTGCTGTGCTTCAGCGGTCGAAACGCAAATGAGAACCGCGATACTGATGTATTTCAAACGCTGCGTCATACTACTCCTTTAGGACTCTTGCTCTTGATCTTGTGCCGAAGCCCGAGCAATCGCTCTCCCGCACTTTCCAGGGTTTCAGATGTCTTGGCAAAATGAAGCCGAATCAGGTGATTCACCGGTTCATGAAAAAAGCTTGAGCCGGGGACGGCCGCAACGCCGATTTCGCGGGCCATCCATTCACAAAATGCCGTGTCGTCTCTCCAGCCAAATTCGGAGATGTCGATCATCACATAATAGGCGCCTTGAGGCTCGGTGTAGCGCATGCCGGCGGCATCAAGGTACCGCAGAAACAAGGTTCGCTTTTCGCTGTAAAGATGCTGCAGATCTTCATAGTAGCTATCAGGTAGTTCCAACGCGGTCACAGCCGCCTCCTGCAGCGGCGCCGCCGCTCCTACCGTGAGAAAGTCGTGCACCTTTCGCGCTTCGTTGATCACAGTGGGCGAGGCGATCACGTACCCAAGTCGCCATCCGGTCATGGAGTACGTCTTCGAAAGCGAACTGCATGACAACGTGCGCTCGAACATCCCCGGCAGCGTCGCAAAGTAGGTGTGGTGGTGCGGTTCGTAAACGATGTGCTCGTAGACCTCGTCTGTCAAAACGAACGCGTCGAACTCTTCGGCAAGATTTGCGATGGCCAGCAGTTCTTCGCGCGTAAACACCTTGCCCGAAGGGTTCGACGGGTTACACAGGACCAGCGCCTTCGCTCCTTGCGCGAAAGCTCGACGCAGTTCATCGGGATCGAAGGAGAAGTCCGGCGGGCGAAGCTCAACGTGAATTGGGACTGCTCCGCACAGGATTGCATCCGCGGCGTAATTCTCATAGAACGGCGAGAACACGATGACCTTGTCTCCCGGATTGCAGGCAGTCATCATCGCGACCATCATGGCTTCGGTGCTCCCGCAGGTGACTACGACGTTCTCGTCCGGATCGATCGGAAGCTGCGTAAATCGCGATTGCTTGCGCGCCAGTGCCGCACGAAAATTCGGCGCTCCCCAGGTGACGGCGTACTGATGCGGCCCCTCGCGAGCAATTCTCTCCAAAGCCTGGAGGACTTGTTCCGGCGGGTGGAAATCAGGGAATCCTTGTGAAAGATTGATGGCGCCGCACTCATTGGCGAGGCGCGTCATTCCACGAATTACGGACTCGGCGAAGGAAGCTGTGCGCAGGCTGGTTTTCGGCATGAACGATTAAGATTTTCGCATCTGCGCCAGGCGAATGAACAGTCTCATTGTCGTCGCGGTACTTGTCACAAACCATTCGACGCTGATAGAGTTCGGTGCTGTCCTCGTACGCGCGGTTAGAGATGCAGGTCAATTCTTCCCAGGGGTCATCGACTATGCGCCGGCTCATCGTAGTGGTCTCGTTCATTTTTGCCGTTTCGTTAGCCGTTAACGCGCAGAGTACGCGCTGGACGGAAGCACAAGCTAACGAATGGTACTCGCACCAGCCATGGATTGTTGGCAGCAATTTCTTGCCTGACGACGCGATCAACGAGCTCGAAATGTGGCAGGCCGACACTTTCGATCCAAAGGAGATCGACAAGGAATTCGGCTGGGCTGAAGGGATCGGAATGAACACGATGCGCGTGTTCCTGCACGATCTTCTGTGGCAAGACCCGCAGGGTTTTCAGAAGCGCCTTGACGAATTCCTGACCATTGCGTCTCGTCATCACATTCGGCCGATGCTCGTTCTGTTCGACTCCTGCTGGGATCCGAATCCGAAGCTCGGGCCGCAACATCCACCCATTCCCGGTGTGCACAATTCTGGTTGGGTGCAGAGTCCGGGAGCAAAGGGCTTGACAGATTCTTCGCAAGAGGGACGTCTTAAGGAATACGTCCAAGGCGTAGTTGGTGCGTTCGCCAAAGATCCGCGAATTCTGGCGTGGGATGTATGGAACGAGCCCTCCAATACGAACGGCGGCGAGTACCATCGAATGGAGCCCAAAAACAAGCAAGCCCGCGTCCTTGAATTGCTGCCTAAGGTTTTCGAATGGGCGCGGTCGGTGCATCCTACGCAACCTCTGACCAGCGGTGTGTGGGAAGGCGAATGGTCGCTCGACAAAGCCGATCCCATCACCAAAGTTCAACTCGAGCAGTCGGATGTGATCTCATTCCACAACTACAACTGGCCCGAAGATTTCGAAGCGCATGTGATCACGCTCCAGCAGTATCATCGGCCCATCATCTGTACCGAATATATGGCCCGGTCTGCGGGAAGCACCTTCGATACGATTCTGCCGATTGCGAAAAAGCACCACGTCGGCGCAATCAATTGGGGATTCGTGGTCGGCAAATCTCAGACCAACTTGCCATGGGATTCCTGGGAGAGACCGTACGTTCTTCGGCCGCCTACGATTTGGTTTCATGACGTGTTTTACCAGGATGGGCGGCCGTATCGGCAGCACGAAGTTGATCTGATTCGCCAGCTAACTTCAGCGAAACAGGACTAAGATGGCTTGACATGGCCAGAGCCGCTGCAATATCGTTAGCGCAATCAAGTAAACGTTTGCTCAGCGGCGGTTTTCAGTGCCCTGCCCGTCCTCCGGTGCAGGTCGCTGCACGTTGTTTCGAAAGCTGCCCCGATGTGATTTCGCGAGGTGTCTATGAGCTCTTCCCGCAATTTCTCACGACGTCAGTTCCTTACGACCGCGGCTGGTTCGACGGCAGCTTCCGTGCTAGCGCGTCCGGCTATTGCTTCGGCTTCGGCCAATCTATTCGGCGCGACTCGATCGTTTGACCTCGGGATCTCTGGCGATCTCCTGCCCTGGCGCGACCAGGGCGTGATCAACACCTCGAGGTCTCCTTACGCGAAGCTGCACGGAGTACCGGTACATGCAGTCACCATTGAGGAAGGTTTCTGGTACAAGCGTCGCAAGACCAATGTCGAGAAGAGCATCCCGACCATGCGCGAGGAACTCGAGTCTCACGGACGGATGAACAACTTCCGTCGATTGGTCGGCAAGAGCTCAGCACCGCAAATCGGGCCTTACTTCTCCGACTCCGATATCTACAAATGGATTGATGCCGTGGGTTGGGCACTGCAGTCCGGAGATCGTCCTGAACTGCACCGTATAACGGATTCCATGATCCATGACGTAGTCGCGATCCAGGAACCAGGCGGTTATCTCAACACCTACTACCAGGGTGACCGAGCGTCACTGCGAATGAGCCAACACGACCAGGAAGTTGGCCATGAAATGTACTGCCTCGGCCACATGATCCAGGGTGCGATCGCGTACTATCGCGCGACCGGCGATACCACGCTGCTGGATGCCGGCATGAAAATGGTTGACGGATTCGTGATCCCCAACTATGGCCCCGGCCCGAATCAAAAGCCAATCATTTCCGGCCATCCCGAAATTGAGATGGCGCTGATCGAGCTTTACCGGACGACCGGTAAGAAGCAGTACGTTGATCTCGCGGGACACATCCTCCACGGTGACGACCGCTGGAAGATTGATCCGCACCGCATTGTTTACATGTTCTGCGGCGTTCCGTTCACCACGCGCACGAAACTTGAAGGACACGCGGTTCGCGCGATGTACGCATGCTGCGGCGCGACAGACTACTATCTTGAAACTGGCGATCCGGCATATTGGAAAACCCTGAACACGCTATGGGAAGACCTCACGCGCCGCCAAATGTATGTCACCGGCGGTGTCGGTGCCCGCGCGCAGTGGGAGGCCTTTGGCGATCCATATGAGTTGCCCAATGCTCAGGCATATGGGGAGAGTTGTGCAGCCATCGGTAACCTGATGTGGAACTGGCGCATGCTGGCCGCAAGTGGTGAAGCGAAGTTCGCCGACGTTGTCGAGCGAGCGCTGTACAACGGTATCAATTCCGGCATGTCGCTGGATGGCACGACTTACTGCTATCGCAATCCGCTGGCGTTCGATCCATCCTCAGGCGACAAGATTCGCAATCCCTGGTACGACGTCACCTGCTGCCCGCCTAACATTGAGCGCACATTCTCGTCCCTGCCGGGTCTGTTTTACAGCACGAGCAAAGACGGACTCTACGTCCATCTTTACGACAATTCTTTGCTCGATTGGCACCTCGAGGATGGCACGCCGATCAAAGTTCAGCAGAGGACGAACTACCCCTGGGAAGGGGAAGTCCGGATGACCGTGACGCCGGCTAACGCGCGCGAGTTCACCTTGTATGTCCGCATTCCGTGGTGGGCCGAGGCCGCATCGGTCGCGGTAAATGGGAAAGCACAGAGCGGCGCCAGAGCCGGCGAATACCTCGCCATGCGGCGAAATTGGAAGCCGGGAGATGTGGTGAGCCTGAACTTCCCAATGACGACCGAGGTGCTGGCAGCTAATCCGCGCGTCGCGGAAAACCGCGGCCGAGTTGCGGTTCGGCGTGGCCCAATCATCTACTGCATGGAACAAATCGACCAACCCAATGGCGTTTCCTTGGCGGATGTGTCACTCGCTCTGGATTCGAAGTCCGGAGGCGAGTTCCAGTCCGAGTACAAGCCGGACCTGCTGGATGGAATTGTCGTACTGCATCATCGCGGAGGTGTGCTGGAGACATCTTCGGCGACAGAAGCCCTCTACGGGCCGGTCAGCCTTGCCACGCCCAAAACCCGCCAGGAGAATACGACCTTCATCCCGTATTACGTGTGGGCTAACAGGCAATCGTGCGCAATGGAAGTGTGGGTTCCATACATGCGAACGTAGGGTTCTCTGCTGGTCAGGGCAACGGCTCTATTTCTGCGGGGCCATCGCGGTCGATTTGCGTAGAACGAGATCGGTATTTAAGACGTACTCGGTCCCTTTGGACGAGGGAGTCTCGCGCTCGACCTCGGTCACTAGCGCCTTAAATGCAAGGCGGGCAATCTCCACCTGCGACATTTGAATCGTGGTGATGGGAGGGATGAAGAAGCGCGACAGTCGGATGTCATCAAACCCGATCACCGACAGTTCTTGCGGCACTGAAACGCCGCGCTCGTAGGCCTCGCGAATTACTCCAATGGCGGTCATGTCGTTAGAGCACATGATCGCGGTCGGCCGCGCGCTCTTCTTCGCCAGTTCGTCGTAGGCGCGCATTCCGCCCTCCATGGTATGGTCGCCCTGCAGGATCAAGTCAGGATCGATGGGCATGCCAATTTCACGAAGTGAGCTTTCAAACGCTGCTTTGCGCGTCACCGCCGAGGGCAGATGCAGCGGCCCTGCAATGAATCCGATTCTTTCGTGCCGCAATGCTGCAAGGTGCTGCACGGCCTGACGTATGCCGCGCTGATAATCAATCCTGATGTTGCATACGTGCGGAAGCGGCGGCCCGACGTCGATGAACACCAGCGGTACTTTTCGAAAGCGTAACCCCTCGAGCAGCGACTCCTCCATGCCGAACGTGAGGATAGCGACTCCCTCCACCCGGCGCTCAATCATGCGCCGCACCGAACCTTCCATTCGCTTCGGATCGTGCACGGTGGAAGTCAGCAAGATCTCGTAACCGTGTTCGACAGCGATATCTTCGAAGGACTGCACGATTTCGGGAAAGAAGGGGTTGGTCATGTCCGAGACGATGAGACCGAAAATCCGGGTCCGCCCGGAAACCAGTGCGCGCGCCTGCGTGTTCGGGTAATACCCGAGTTCTTCCACTACCTTCCAGACACGTTTTGCGAGTTGCGGGTCGACCGTGGGTACGCGGTTGATGGTGCGAGAAACTGTAGCTGTCGAGACTTTGGCGCGCTTCGCAATTTCTCTAATGTCCATTGAACGGCCCCACGAAGGTAAACGTTTTCCGCGTATTGTATCTCAAAGAATGTTTTTCCTGTACTGAACAAACTATAGTCACCGCTTATGCCGAACACTACTAAGCTACCAATATGGACACTCCTCTGGCTTGCAGCCGCGCTTTCCTGTCCCGCCCAGCAAGTTATAAGTGCGCACGGAGACTCTGAGTTCGTCCACGATCCTTCCGTAATTAAGGAGGGCGAGACCTGGTACCTGTTCAGCACCACCACCGGGCGGCATGCAGATGGAGAGATTCCCGTCCGCTGCTCGCAGGATCTGCACGAATGGAAACGGTGCGGCAATGTTTTTGACCACATACCCAACTGGATCGAGCAAGAAAGCCCTGGCACAAAGAACCTGTGGGCGCCGGACATCTCGTTTTTTGATGGTGAGTACCACCTCTATTATGCCTACTCGCTATTCGGCAAAAATACTTCCGGCATTGCCTTAGCTACAAACAAGACGCTCAATCCTGACGACGCGAAATTCCACTGGGAGGATCGCGGCCTCGTACTGCGTTCGCGCACAGAAGATGACTTCAACGCAATCGATCCCACTGTCGTGGAAGATGGCAAGGGCCGCATCTGGCTGGCGTTTGGCAGCTTCTGGGACGGGATCAAAATGCGGCGCCTCGATCCCGCAACCGGCAAGGCTTCAGAGTCCGACGCCAAACTGTACTCGCTGGCTCGGCGCAAGCGGCCTGCGGACGCGCCTCCAAATCCGCCCGGCTTGCCGGGAAACTGGCAGGCGATCGAAGCCCCGTTTATCGTTCCCCACGGCAAATATTTTTATTTGTTTGTCTCATTCGATCTGTGCTGTCGCGGCACTCGCAGCAATTACAAAACCATGGTTGGACGCGCTCGCGAAGTTACTGGGCCTTACCTCGACGCGAACGGCACGCCAATGCTAGAAGGAGGAGGAACACCCGTCTTAATAGGCAATAACCGCTGGATTGGCCCCGGAGGCGAATCGATTCGCATGCGGAAAGAGCACGGAGGCGATCACGACATCATCGTTTTCCATGCATATGACAGCAAGACGGGTGCGCCGTACCTGCAAATCTCAACTATTACCTGGTCGCATGGGTGGCCGCACGCCGCCCTTGCAGAAGGAGACGCGGGCAGTAAATAAACGGCCCACCTCAACGCGCGACGGTTTTGACCACGGCGGTAAAGTCCTCTTCCCCGCGGCCGATTTCAATTGCATGCTGGAAAACCGAGAGCGCTGCGGCTGCAGTTGGCAGGGCGATACCGCGCTCCTTCGCTTCCTTGATTGCGTATCCGATATCCTTCGCCATAAGCCGCATGAAGAAGTGTGGAGTGAAATCGCCAGTCGCAACCCTAGTGGCTACTCGCTTCACCATCGGACTGCCGGGAACACCATCGGTGAGAATCGACACCGCCTTGTCGCGATCGAGACCTCCTGCTTTGATCAGCGCAAGTGCCTCTCCGAATGAAACTGCTTGTACGGCCGCCATGAAATTGTTGACCAACTTCATTAGTGCTCCGCTGCCGGTCGGGCCGAGATAGATGACATCCCGACCCAGCACGGAAAAAACCTGTCTTGCCTTGTCCAGCGCACGTTCCGCGCCGCCCACCAGAAAGAGCAGTTGTCCCGACTCGGCATGTGGCTTGGTTCCCGTAACGGGCGCGTCGAGAAATTCGCAGCCATGCTGGCTGGCTGCAGCAGCGAGTTCTTTCACCCACTCCACCGTCAGCGTGCTTGATTCAATCAGAATCGAACCTGGTTTTGCACCGGCTAGCGCACCTTTTTCGCCGAGCCAAACGGCCCGCGACGCAAAATCGTCTGCAACCATGCTAATGATTACGTCGGCATGCCCCGCCGCCTCTAACGGAGAAGCCGCCACAAATGCTCCTGCATCTGCCAGAGGTCTTGCGTTCTCGCGATTGCGGCTGTACACGGCAACCTGGAATCCCGACGCCAGCAGGCGCTGCGCCATACCCGATCCCATGATTCCCAAACCCAGGATTGCTACACGATTGTTCATAGCGTTATTCCAGTGCAACGATTCTCGCCGACGTTGAGGCTTTCGCCTCGATGCGCACTACGTTCTTTAGGGGCCGGCCATACCCTTCGAAACTGATCTGCATCACATCGCCATTTGCAAGCCGGACTCCTTCTCCGAAACTTAAACAGTCGGCGCCGAAAAAGTGAACATGAATATCCCCCGGCCGACGATGTTCGTGGAATTTAAAGTGATGATGCTCGATGTTTTGCAAGCTGTGACACATCTCGGCGTCGCCGGTTCGAATACTCTTCGACCAAACCGTCCGATCGCTACGGCGAATCACTACCTCGCCCGGAACCGACGAGAATTCTGGGTCGACCACTAACTCAGGGCCGATCGCGCAGTTGCGCAGCTTCGAACTGGCGAGATAAAGATAATTGCGCTTCTCGAAGCAGTGATCCGAAAATTCGTTGCCGGTTGTCATGCCAATACGATACGGAGTTCCGTCGGTCCCAATTACATACACACCAGCAATTTCCCCCTCCTCTCCGCCGTCCTCCGCATAACTCGGAACTTCTAGCGGTTCGTTGTGCGCGCGCAGGATCGCACCCGTTCCTTTGTAGAACCACTCCGGCGATGTTCCGATACAGCCCGCTGCTGGCCGGCCGCCTTCCAAGCCCCAGCGAAACATCTTCATGCTGTCAGTCAATGACTCAATTTGCTCCGCGGGTCTGTCCTTCACGTGCATGGCCTGACGGTCCCGAGCGCTGCCGAGGTGAGTCAACCCCGTGCCGGAGACGAGGCAGCGAGCGGCGTCCTCTGGATGATCGATAGACGGGAGAATGCGCCACGGCGACTTCGCTTCATAGACAGCGTCATATTCAACGACTTCGTTCGTGGATTTGTCGCGCGCAATGTCGGAGAGTTTGGCGCGTCGCCCAATCGCTTCGCCTGCCAATGCGTGGATCGAGTCGGCCTCGAGCATGTGAAGATAGGGTTCTTCGACGAGAGCAACCCGGCGCCGGGCGCCATTTTGCAGCTGGATCAATCGCAAGCTCATTTGACGATCTCGAAATTCTGCTTCACAGAGTCTTCGTTGATGGTCAGTCCGAGACCGGGGAAATTGTCATCAAGGTCGATGAAGCCGTCTTTCGCTTTCGGCTCCCCGTTGAAGATGTACCAGAACAATTCGTTGCCGACTTCGACATCGACAACCGGGAAATATTCCGCCATGGGCGAATTCAGGCTAGCCATTACTAAGTGGAAGTTGTGCATCTGCCCAGCGTGGGGAATCACGGGTACGGAGTGCGCTTCCGCAAGAGCGCAAATCTTGCGCCCCTGGCTGATGCCGCCCACACGATTCGTATCAAACTGAATGTAATCGACGGCACGGGACTCCAGAAGTTCACGAAATCCGTAGATTGTGAATTCGTGCTCGCCTGCGGCGATTGGCACCCGCCCATACGCCTTGAGCTCGGCGTATCCGTGAATGTCGTCTGGAATCACCGGCTCTTCCAGCCACCGTAAATGAAATGGCTCCAGGAGTGGAAGCATGCGCTTGGCGTAGTCCAGGGTCCATCCCATGTAAGCGTCCGCCATGACGTCGATTTCGTCGCCGACGGTTTCACGAACGGTGCGCACCAACTCGAGATTGCGCTGCATTCCAGCCGCGCCATCAGTTGGCCCCCAGCCAAAACGCAGCTTCATGGCTTTATAACCTTCGTCTTTGTAGCGCTTGGCTTCAGCGGTAAGTTCATCGACAGCGGAACTGTAAAGCCGGCTCGCATAAACCGGGATGCGCGGCTTGGTTCTGCCGCCAAGCAGGCGGTAGACGGGCTGTTTGGCAGATTTGCCGAGCAGGTCCCAGAGCGCGATATCCACCGCGCTGATACCCACCATCCCAATTCCCTTCCTGCCAAAAGCCATCGTTTTGCGATACATCTGCTGCCAAAGCAATTCGATGTCCCACGGATCGGCGCCGAGCAGGATTGGTTTAAGGTAGAGCTCAACCACCTGCTGTGTGACCTGCGGCGATAACGCGGCGTTTCCAATTCCGACCAGTCCGTTATCACTGAAAATCTCGACAATCAGCCAGTCATGAAAGGTAAACGTGCTCATGGAGGATGCATTGATCGGAACCAAGTCCATGGGGTTCGTGCAAAAATGGCCGGGAAGGGGGACGGTCTTCCCCGTCCAGCGGACCACGCGAGTGCGGATTTCTTTGATCTTCAAATGACTCCCTCATATCGAAGTGACGACCGCGAAAGGACGGGGCCGACCACCGGAATTGCAATGAGAATGATAATGAAGGCGCTGACGTGAAAGCTGCCGGCCATGGCGAAGACCGGGCCGTAGCCGGCGCCATGGTCAAGCAGGTATCCGACCAACTCGCCGAAAGCAATTCCACCCATTGCGCCTCCGAAGCCGACCAATCCAGCCACGCTTCCAACCACCTCGCGCGGGAATAGGTCGGTCGGCAGCACCATGACCAGCGTCGACCATGACTGTTGCCCGAAATAAGCAATGCTGAATAATGCGAGCGCCCAGGAGACGCGCACGTGCGGGACGAGAAGAATGAGCGGCATCACGGCGGCACTTGCTCCCAGTGCGGCTTTGCGAGCAGTTCCCAGGGACGTGCCTTTCCGGACCAGGTAACTGGAAAAACCGCCGCCGAGCAAACAGCCTAAACCCGCAGCCGAATAAGGAATCCATGCAAACTTGCCTACAGCTTTAATATCGAATCCACGTGCGTCGTAAAGATACTTGGGCAACCAAAACAAGTAGAAGTACCAGGCAGCATCACTCAAGAATTTGGCTATAATTAACGCCCAAGTTTCTCGAATCTGCAGAAGTTCGAGCCAGTGAATCTTGGCGCCAGTTGTCCTTTGCGAAACGGAGGTCGCGCCAGTCTCTTCCAACTGCGGCAATCGGTAATACACTCTCCAGCAGATCGCCCAGATTAGTCCCATCAATCCCGCGACAACGAAGATCCAACGCCAGTTCGCGAGCAGCAGAATGCTGGCAATGAGCGGCGGAGCAACGACCGCACCGACCGCAGTTCCCGCGTTGATAATTCCCATCGCAGTTGCTCGCTCCTTCACCGGGAACCATTCAGCGACCGCGCGAGTGGCTGCGGGAAATCCTCCACCTTCTCCTAAACCCAGCAGGAAGCGGCTTCCGGCCAACATCCCGAAGGTGAGTGCAAGGCTATGGCTCGCGCAGGCAAGCGACCAGAACAGCATGATCCCGAAGAACCCGCGTCGAGTGCCGAGAATGTCTGAGAGCTTACCGCCACCGGCGTACATGAACGCGTAAGCCAGAAGAAAGGCCGACTGCAAGAATGAAAATTGCTCATTGCTGAGCGGGATATCGTACGAAATGGCCTTCACCGCAACAGGCAGCGTCTGGCGATCAAGATAACTGATCGCGATCGCAGCACTCACAAGCAGGGCAATTCGCCAACGCAACGTTGATTAACTCCAGGGTGGGAAGCTTCAGCCTACGAAAACGTTTTCCCCGGCATTGTAACGTACATTGCGGGGACGCTGAGTTGAATACCACCTGACCAGAAGCCAAATTTCGGACGCAAAGTGCTAACTGGTGCCCCTTGCCCGCACAACGTCCGAAGTCGTATATTGGTGCGTCTTTGAGTAATCGTTTACCGTCTCAAACCACCAGATGCTGTGCCACTGCTTTCGGAGGAAATTCTCATGTCATCCAGACGTCACTTTCTGCAGCAAGCTTCCACTGCCGCACTGGCCGCATCTTCTACTGGTTTGTTCGGCCGCCTCCTCTCGGCGCAGGCTGCCGCAAAATCAGATCAGACTGCCCGCATCTACATCGACAGCCGGCGTATTATCTCTCCCCTCGATC
>JAICSO010000140.1 GCA_025936825.1 Terriglobales bacterium | reverse complement strand
GTGGAGAGACTCCATGCGAAGTGGCGCGCCGGACGCATGGGCGCATTGCCATTGCCAACGCCGACGCTGGTGCTTATGCCTACACGGATGAAGCTATCAATCAGGCGTACCGCGCAGTCAGCGAACTGACGAAATCCTGACAGCCGATGCCGCTGTTCCTCAATAAGTACTACTGTGCTTTGTCTCCGCTTTTCAATTGCGTGGCCTCATTTCGCGCATCCTGCGATTCTTTTGTCATTCCCTTTGCCTGATAAACGTCTGCCAACGCATTCTCCAGATCAGGATTATCGCCGTTTTTTTCCTTTTCCTTCAGGTACGCGGAAATCGCATCGTCGTACATCTTGAGCTTGGCGTAGGAGTTGCCCATCTCGGAGTAAATTCCGGACATGTCGGATCCCCCTTTGATCGCTGCTTTGAATTCCTCGATGGCGTCCTGATGCTTGCCCTGCATAGCCAACCCCATGGCGATTCCATAGTGAGCTTCGCCCGTGTTCAGGCCCTGCTGAATCATCCCGTTGAACGCTGCTTTGGCATCCTCGGGACGGTTCAGGCTCAAGTAAGTCATCCCCAGATCAAACCGGGCCCTCGCATTCTTGGGTTCTAGCTCGATGACTTTCTTGAATTCCGCCTCTGCCTCAGGGAACTTCTGTTCCTCGAAATAAACCTGAGCCAGAGCGAAATGGACCGGAGCAGAATTAGGATTCTGCTCGATGATCATCTTCAATCGCCCGACACGGTCACCTTGGCTCTTACCCAAAGCCTGAAAGGCTAGAGCCGTTCTCATCGGCCCGCTCCGCCATCGGCGAACCCCAACTCCTGCACCGAGAACCGCAAGAACGACCAAAGCAATCACCCAAAGCCGGCTAGAGCCTTCATGCGGAGCAAGCTTGGCGATCACGGCGCCGAGTACCAGTCCTGTGATCAGTCCGCCGATATGGGCAGAGTTATCAATGCCCGGGAGCATTCCGAAGAACAAGTTGAACCCGGCGAAGAAGAGCAGACTCATAAGGGTGCCCTTAATCGCCGCCCTCGGCAGAGAGAATTCGCCGAGATAGAACGATGCTATGAGCGCACCAGCTAATCCGAAAATTGCACCTGAAGCTCCAACGCTAAACGTTCGAGGATTCCAGGCAAGACTCGCAAGTCCGCCGCCGACACCCGTGATCATATAAATTGCGAAATAGGTCCAGCGTCCGTAAAGTGATTCGCAGAGCGCCCCTAGATCCCAGAGGCACCACATATTGAAAGCGATGTGTAGGATCCCGCCATGTATGAACATGTAGGTCAGCAGCCGCCACCACTGGCCGGTGAGTGTATACGGCCCGTAGTTCGCGCCAAACAAGAGCGCGTCACCAGGAAAATTGACAACCGTGCCACTGCCGATTGCCATCGCCAGGTAAACCGCTACATTGGCGCCAAAAAGAATGTGCGTTAGTGAGATATTGGATTCGTTCCGTACGGCCCAGGGCCTGCGAATGACCGGCTGCGGAACATCGTCTTGGACGACCTCGCCGCGCTGGATCGCCTCGTGCTGCTTGCACCAGGGGCAGATCTTCCTGAGACTGAACGCGGTAAGTTGCCTTCCGCATCGGATGCATTTTGCCATGTCTATTTAGAGATTATCAGCACTCCACGCAGCTGTGGGGAGTGCCCGAACCACGTAGCCGCCCTTCTCAGTGGATGGTCTTAGTCTTGCGCGACATGTAATCCATCAGCAGGTATTGTCCCAGCGTGTACGGCGTAGTGAAGTAAGCCTTGCCGCGGCACATTTCGGTGACCTTCTGTACGAACTGGACCAGGCCGTAATCGGATGCCAGCATGAACGTGTTAATGAGCACTCCCGCACGTTTGCACTTGGAAACCTCTTCCAGCGTCTGGCTCACGACCAGCGGGTCGAGCCCAAAGGCATTCTTATAAATGCGCCCATCCTCAAGGGTGAGGGCTGAGGGCTTGCCGTCGGTGATCATCACGATCTGTTTCATG
>JAICSO010000113.1 GCA_025936825.1 Terriglobales bacterium | reverse complement strand
TCTCTATGCCGGGCGACCCGTAACGGTTTCACCCCCATGCTGCGCGAGGAAATCCAGAAATACTTCGCGGCTTTCCGATAGCTATGCCCTATTTAAAGTTTTTGTCTCGCTCAGAGACGGCATAGAGTATCAGCTCAACCCTGCTTGAAATCCCGAGCTTTTCGTAAATTCGAAATAGATGATTTTTTATCGTATGTTCGCTTACCCCGAGCTCGGTTGATATCTCACGGTTGGTGAGCCCATCGGCCACAAGCGGCACCAATTCCTGTTCCCTTTTCGTGAGCATTGCTTCACCCCGTGAGTTCACACCTTTGAAAGGCATGGCCGTCTGCAGCGCCTCAATCAACTGCAGTACGTCAGCGCTGCTTGCCCAGACTTGTCCTTTGTGCACGGCAGTGATGCACCGGGCTAAGAGATGCGTGGGAGTAGATCGTCTGAAAATGCCGCGCGCACCGGCGCGGAAAGCATGCATAACCCCTTCGCGCTCAGCGTCATCCATCAACAACACGCAACGACTCTTCACAGACAAGTCGCGAAGACGGCGAAGCAGCTCAAGTCCTTTGTAAGGCCCGTCTGCAAAATGGAGACTGATTACTGCAACATCCGGCCGGAGATCAACAATTGCGTCAAGCGTCGCACCGAAAGTTACTGTGCACTTCAGGATGGTGAGCGCTTTGATTCGGGTTAGGGCCCGCGCCAGCAGTTCAGAAGTCATGTAACTCCCGTCGCTTACTACAAGAGAAATTCTTTGACTCCGTGCCTGACTTGCCTGGCCTTCTGATCTGCCTTCTTGTTGCACCGTTTCGAACTGATCACTTGCCCCAATTTCTGCATGACTTCTCATAAATACTCCTGAGAAATACGAAATCGAAATTCGTGCAACGACGCGTACCATCCGGAATCTAGGTCGATTCGCTGCACGGAACTAGTCACGGCTGAGTACCTGATTCCAGCTTCCATCGGGGCTGTCAAGGCGCGAGAATTCCGAATGGCGTGCTCACCCGTGCAAGTGTCAAAGGTCCTTAGATCACTCCTTTCTTTGACGCCCGCCTGAGACCAGGGCATTAGTATGAGAGGGTAGGGGGATGAGAACGTAAGGGGCGAGGTTCCCGTCGACTCTCGCACACTCAATGTCATGTCCATTTCGTGAACAGCCGCACGCTCTACAGCGCCAACGCGTGAGTTACCCTGTCATACTCGCTCACGGAACCAATTTGCGCATCGGAACGTACTGTCCGTGGTCCCCAAAACGTGAGTTCTTACGTCTTAGTACGCGTGCGAAAAGCACCTCGGACTATCCTGTTTTCACGAGCTTGGAAACTCTGATGCACCTGTGGAATGCATTGTTGTTTGCCTGAGGCTGGATTCCACTAAACGTAGCGCGGGTCTTCTGTCATTTTCTGTTGCACAATCTGATCAACGCCAAGTTCCGCGCCAGCAACGGATGAGCCGATCAGCTCCAGAAACGGATCACGGTCCGGGAGGTGAGTTGGCCTGATGCAAATGTCTGGTTGCGTGATGTTCACGTTCGCTGCTCGTGCGTACTGATGGGCTCACCACGGCCCCACTCCCCTTCGCACGTCCAGCATTCCTTGAATAGCTCATTTGTCGCGAATTCTTAAGGGTGGTTCGATTTGAGAAACTCTTCTCATACGAATTCCAACAACCTACTCCTTGCAACGTTTTTGGCATGATCGCTATGATGAAGCAACTTGTGCTCATGGCCGCGCAACTTGCGTTGTCGGCCTTACAACTGTTCCCCTGAGGCTGGCAGCATTAAACAGCTCCAATGTAGTTAAGGTGGCGAAGCTATACCAAGCAACGGCTAAGAATTTAAGTTTTCTTTTAGGCGTTAACTTTCTTATGTTTTTCAAGACACCTCTGAATTTCCGATTACTTCCCGCGAATTTGCCCGAGGAGTTAAGCAGTGGAAGCTAATTCCTGCTCTCAACAGCTACTCGAGCACAATTGGTATGTGGCGTACACCTGCAGCCGTCACGAAAAATACCTGGCAGAGCAGTGCGAACAGCGGGGTATCACCGCTTTTCTTCCTTTGTATGCTGTGCAGCGGCACTGGAAGCGACGTCGTGCAGAGGTACTGTTACCTCTTTTCCCTTCTTATGTTTTTGTCCGGATGGCCCTTGCAGAGCGTTTTCGGGTGCTCGCCCTTCCGGGGATGGTGTCTCTGGTTTGCTTCAAAGGACTTCCAGCAGTCGTACCAGACGCGCAGATCGAGGCACTCAGGAAAGCTGTGAATCTCGGCCGAGCTGAACCGTGTACATACCTGCAATCGGGAAACCGTGTCCGGGTCACCGCGGGACCATTGGTTGGATTGGAAGGATTTGTCTGTGAGGTAAGAAACAATGTCCAGGTAATCGTCTCTTTCGATTGGATGAATCGCTCTGTATCGGTCTCGCTTGACGCTACAGAGGTGGAAGCTCTGCGGTAGCCTCCCGGAGATCACACTGCATGAACCCAGTTGCGGCAAATTCAAAGATGGAAAGCGAGACGCCACAGTCAGCCTTTCTGATGGCGAGAACGCAGCGAGAAGCGTTTCTTCGGCACTTTGGGTTTCGCGAATCTCCATTCGGCGTCACACCGGATCCTGAGTTCCTTTACTGGTCTCGAATGCACAGCGCTGCATTGCAGGCCATGATTGACTCTATTGAATCAAATCTCGGGTTTAGTGTTCTGCTGGGCAAATCCGGCACTGGAAAGACCTCGTTGCTTTTCCACCTATTGGCCCAGTATCGCGAATCGGCGCGTACTGCCTTCGTCTTTCAAACCCAATGCGGACCCCATGACCTGATCCGCCATATCGCTTCCGAACTCGATCTGCCCACAAGCGGCCGCGACGAAGTCTCTTTGCACCAGAAGCTGAACGAAATGCTGCTTAAAGAGGCGCGAGCTGGACGCAAGGTGTTAATCGTCATCGATGAGGCGCAGAACCTCCAGAGTGCATCGCTCGAAGCCATTCGACTTCTATCGGATTTCGAAACGGGTTTTTCTAAACTCCTTAATGTCGTGCTCTCCGGTTCGACGCGACTCGGAGAGATGCTCCTTACCTCGGAGCTTTCACAGTTGGCGCAACGGATATCGACCATCTCCCGGTTGGAGTCTTTAGCCGGGGCAGAAGTTAAGGATTATGTAAGATTTCGACTCGGAGTTGTCGCCACGAGAGCCATCGAGGGGCTTTTCTCAGTAGACTCCCTAGCCGAGATTGCTTCGCAAAGCGGAGGCACACCAAGGATTATAAATTCACTCTGTTATCGAGCTCTCATACTGGCATATACGCAAAATAAGGGGACTGTGAGCAGAGAGCTTGTTGAGGAAGCAGCGAGGGATCTCGATTTTTCAGAACTGGGCAGCAGGGACTTGAAGTCGGCCATAAAGTACACGGCGGCTCCTGATGCTCCACTCTCGAACGGCGTCCCTGCTGCTATACCACGCGAACACCATGTACCTGCAAATGTAGCTGGCGACAGCCGTGAGTTCCCGAGTGGACCGATTGCGCACACGCAAACTTTTGAACAGAAAGAGCGCCTGCCCGATGTCGACCCCAGAGATCTTCCGCAACCAGCGCATCTTCCACCACGCGTCAATAGTCCCGGCATCACTTCGAAAGGTCAGCCCGTCTTCGCTAAAGCTGATCGGCGGCCCCGAATCAAATTGCATGCTATGGATCAGTTCAAGAGTGCAGAGTGGTATCGTCATCGTTCTACTGAATTGATCGTCCTGCTCGCGCTCCTCGCATTTGTTTCCTGGTTAGGCTGGAATGAACTCCGCGCCAAATCGAGTGTAAACGGTGAGTACACATCTCGAACCCAACCAGAGTCGTTGAGGCCTCAAGTACAACCGCCAACGCAAGCAGTCAAGAACGGACTAGCTCAGAATTTGGTACAGCCCAAGGGTGTCGCCGCCGCGCCTTCGACGGACTCCGAGACCCGCCAGTCTCCACCGATCCAAGTCCGGTCAATGATCGATTTGCGCCCAAATTTGCTCCTCCCATCCAAGATCCGCTCGCAAGCGTTAGCGGCAGCACAGGCGCCTTTGGCTCCCGCCACCGTTGATACCATGCCCAAAGCCGCCAACACTTTGGCAATACCAGTTGCAGCCTATGCTCCAGCAGTGCCTCGGTTGGAAGCATCGAAGCCAGTTGGTGGTTCCAGACCGAAAACAAATTTTCCCCTCCAGGCGATTAAGGTTATCCAGCCCGAATACCCGCCCAAAGCCAAGCTATGGCACATTGAGGGAGAGGTACTGATTGAACTCACCATTGACCGAAATGGCAATGTCCAAAAGGTACGCAGTTTGAGTGGAAATGCCATCCTTTTGCAAGCAGCGGAAGATGCAGTGCGAAAGTGGAAGTATTCTCCCGCTACCGA
>JAICSO010000061.1 GCA_025936825.1 Terriglobales bacterium | reverse complement strand
TTACCGGCCCCGGTTGCGCCAAGAATCAGAGTGTGCGCGACATCTCGGTTATGCAGATTCAGGAAATACGGCGTAGCGTGATCGGTCTCAAGGACTGCAAGATATTCGCTTCCAAGGTGATCGTTCTGTTTTTCTCCGGGCAGAATTGTGAAAACGAACGAAAGATCTGCGTAGTTGGTGTTGAGCAAAAATAGCCGGCGAAGGTTGTGCCGGTAGTTGCCGGGCACAATGGCGAAATAGGCGTTGAGCTGATTGTAGCTTTCTGAAAAGAGATTCCCGTCAGCACTGGTAAACACTCGCACTACCTCGGGCAGAGCTCTATCGAGTGATCTTTTCTCTTCTCCATACAAAACGACTGTGAGAGAGAATTCGCCAAGGGTCTGGCCGTCGCCCAAGGCCCGAAGGCAGTCTCCGAGGTTCTCGATGTCTGCCTGCTTTGACTCATCCATGAGCGTGTTGCGCGGATCGTATGTGGCTGGATCGCGTTGCATGGAGGTGATGAAGGATGTTTTCGTGATGTTGAAATGCCGCTTGCGCTTGGTAATCTCTTTGCGTGCTACAGCGGTTTCCAGTGGCACCCATTCGGTGGCGATGCAGAAGTTGGCCTGAATCTCAAGCAATTGTTTCAGAACGAGCGGCTTGGTTTCACCAATCGCCTCTTTCATCGTTAGCACTCGGACGAAGCTATCCCCGACGCGCAGGTGGTCTCGTTCGGCTTCGATATCGGAATTCACAACTTGGTAATCCAGAAACTGCCCGCAGATTGGTCGGCCTTCGATACGCCAGGAGTCGTAATTCACAAGGCGGCGAAAGAAACGGAAGCAGTCGTCCCGTTGCAAAGCATCTATTGCGAGAAAATCTGCGAGCTGCCGGATAAAACTGTTTACGCGCTGTTCGAGCTTCAGGAGGTCCGCTTGTATGTGCTCACGAAGCAGGACCTTCATTTTGTCGTTTGAGAATTGCGCTTTCAGTTCCCGTAATCCGGCCATCGGATCGGTCGCCAGCTGCTTCAGGGCGGCTGTTACGCCAGTTTTAGACCGTGTCCCCTCAATGACAATCGCATAGAAAATCTCGACCTCAAACAAACTGTCAAGTTTGCTGTCGAAAAAGCGCTTTCTCTGATTGACTGCGGCTTGGATGATGGGGTCGTCATAGCTCTGGAATGGGATCTGTGGCCGGTTTGTCTTAAAGAGGTATTGGTAAATGCGAAATCCAGGGCCGAATATTTTGAGAGCCGCTTCGAGCCGCTTGACCGCATAATCTTGGGCCGCCTGATCGAGGCTTTCGTAATCGACACCACGGACGCGCAGAACGATCCCCAGATCGCCACTTTTGGTGAGGAAAACTTCATCATTCCAGAAGCCGTACAGGTTGATATGGGCGTTGAGTGCTCCAGATTCCTTCCACGGCTTCACGACTCGATCCAGGCGCAACATCAGCGCACCTCCACGGGAGCGATCTCCTGCTTCGCCGCGTCATAGCGAGCACGGAATTGTTCACTCCGGGCAAGAATGCGCAACATTGCTGGGTCAGCCTCCGTTATCCATCGGCCAAACGCGTATCCGCCAATGAAGACAATCACGCCAGCCAACAGACTCTCGAAGAGGTTGAAAACGGCGACTGCGCCGACACACACGAAATAGAAGAGGGTCCGCTCGACCCCGAGATACGTGAGCGGTTTATGTAGGCTTTTGAAAACTCTATTTCGGCGTCTGAGGTTCGGTTCGCGCATGATTGCCCTCTGGGTGAAATGGCTTCAACGGCTTGAAGAGATTCGTAGGGAGATTTATCCCCAAAGCCAGGTCAAGACATTGGCTGCGAGGACCGCGATTCCAGTTCCAGCTGCTACGCCAGCTAGAGCGCGTTTCGCGCCAGGTTCACCGTGGGCAAACTGATAGCCGCCAACAACGATTGCGATTAGACTCCCGACCTTTGCGACCGTGCCGGTGAACAGGTTTTGCAGATTTGTAAAGCCCGTATCCAGAGGTGTCCCTTGCGCATGAGCTACCAGCGGAATTAGGAGCAAGAGGGCAATTGGCGCGAGCCGGACGTGTGAACGGTGATCTATTGTCCCCCGCTTGAATGACCTTTCCAGTTTCATAAAGCCTCCGGATTCAAATCTGAGTGACTGTTCTCGGAGAACGTACTAGCGCTTTTTCTCGGAGTCCAATGAGTTCTCTGCACGTGCTTATTCCTACAGCTCATAACTGGATCGCGTGTGTTTACGCGGAGCTCTGTTCCAGGCAGAGACTCATGTCCAATAAAATGCTGAAGATAGTCAGATATTCCCGGCAGGAATGAGCAGCGACCGAGAATGAATTGGACTATCTGGAGGCTCCGAGACTAACCTCATGCAGCTCTGGCAGCCTCTCGCTGCATAAACAAACGCTCGGAGATCGCCATGTCCGATCTTTCTTTCAAGCCAGCCCGAAAACCGCAAATTAGTGAATTGACCTTTGAACAGCTACTCGACAGTGATGAAGCAGCGGCTCTCTTGAAAATCCATCCCAAGACTCTCCAGAAAATGGCCCGCAACGGTGAGATCACAGGAGTGCAGGTCGGCCGCCTTTGGCGTTTTCGTGCGTCAGTTCTGAACGAGTGGCTTGAACAGAAGATGGCCAGCTAGCCGCACCAGAATTCCACAGGAACTATCCCTCGACACGTGATTGGAGCTGGGCTACTCTCGTTCTCAGCCACCCGTGTCGCCTCGAAACAGGAGAATGAATGAGGCGCACAAGCTATCAGCAAGGCAGTCTTAAACTCGCGGAGCGCAGAAAAGGAAAGGTCTGGGAGTTCCGATGGAGAGAAGTTCAAATCGATGGCTCCATCCGTCGCAAGAACATCGTCATCGGGTCTCTCGAGGAATTTCCGAACGAATCGACCGCACAAGCGGCCGTAGACGCGCTCCGGTTGGAAATCAACCAGCAAACCCCTCAACAGCTCATCAAAAGTATCTCTCTGGAAACGCTGGTGAATCATTACCGGCAGTACGAATTGCCCGATATATTCAACAAGACGAAGCCAGGGCCGGACACAGCGGACGAAGATCGCAAATCGTACGCGACACAGGTGACCTACGAGGGCTATCTCAAGAAGTGGATCGTTCCTCGATGGGGCGCGTGCCGATTGACAGATGTCAGAGCGGTGGAAGTGGAGAAATGGCTAAAGACACTCTGCTTCAAGAAAACCGGCATCGCGCTTGCGCGTGGGAGCAAGGCAAAAATTCGCAACATTATGAGCGCGCTCTACTCGCACGCGATTCGGTGGGAGTGGGCGGACAAGAATCCGATTACCAGCGTTCGTCAAAGCGCAAAGCGGGAGAAGACACCAGACGTTCTGACGGCGGAGGAAATTGTGGCAATTCTGGCAGAGCTGCCCAATCCTCTCCGAACGATGATCGAACTGGATGCATTCACCGGATTACGCCGCGGCGAACTCATCGGACTCCGCTGGGAGGACGTGGATTTCGAGCAGCTGATTCTCCACGTCCGCAGGTCGGTCGTTGCGATGGTCGAGGGGGCACCGAAAACGGAGGCGTCGAAAAAGGACGTGCCGTTGGACGCGCAAACTGCCGAATCGCTTTTCGCGTGGCGCCAGACCTGCGCATACCCTGCTTCGGACGATTGGGTGTTTGCATCGCCGGCTATGAAGGGCAAACAACCGTATTGGCCGGGCACGCAATGGCGATACTACGGCAAACCTGCCCTGAAACGGGCCCAGGTTACCAAGCACGTGAACTATCACACGTTCAGGCACACCTTTGGAACACTTCTGAATGCGAATGGAGAGAACCCGAAGGTCGTGCAGGAATTGCTACGGCACGCAAGCCTGAAAGTGACCACAGACGTTTACATGCAGGCGGTCAGTCCACAGAAGCGCGAAGCACAGAGCAAACTGGTGAACATGGTCTTGAAAAAAGTCGCTTCAAAATAACTGGACCAAATTGGACCATGAAGAAAAGCGGTGGTGTTGCGGAAGTTCTTTATTTTGTTGGCGTCCCCGACGGGATTTGAACCCGTGTTACCGCCGTGAAAGGGCGATGTCCTAGGCCAGGCTAGACGACGGGGACGCGTGAGGAATAAAGCGAATTTCATTTTAGCATTCCTGCTTCAGTTTAAAATCCGGCGGGATTCGGGTCTGGCTTCAGAGTTCGAATTCTCAGTGTCGAGGTTTCCAGATCCCGGGTATTGGCTTTCCAGGTTTGGGCCTCAAAGCGCGCTGTGCACCGAGCTTCTGAAACCATAGATTTTTGAACTAGTCTGAGAACGGCGGCGCGAAAATAAGTTTTCCTATCGCGAATTCACCCAGTCCAGCATCTTATCTATTGAGCCCCAGAAGTGTATTGGCTTTCCAGGTTTTGGCCTCAAAGCGCGCTGTGGCACCGAGGTTCTGAAACCATGGATTTTTGAACTAGTCTGAGAACGGCGGCGCGAAAATAAGTTTTCCTATCGCGAATTCACCCAGTCCAGCATCTTATCTATTGAACCCCAGAAGTGTATTGGCTTTCCAGGTTTTGGCCTCAAAGCGCGCTGTGGCACCGAGGTTCTGAACCCATGGATTTTTGAACTAGTCTGAGAACGGCGGCGCGAAAATAAGTTTTCCTATCGCGAATTCATTCAGTCCAGCATCTTATCTATTGAACTCCAGAAGTGTATTGGCTTTCCAGGTTTGGCCTCAAGAGCACACTGTGGCACCGAGGCCCGAAACCATGGATTTTTGAACTAGTCTGAGAACGGCGGCGCGAAAATAAGTTTTCCTATCGCGAATTCACCCAGTCCAGCATCTTAATCTATTGAACTCCAGAAGTTCTGTTCACCTATGAAGTCTGCGGCAAACGTGTATCATCCGGTTGCTGCTGTCCGCAGGTCAGACTAATCTTAATACGCGCCTGGAGAGGATTTGCCTATGAAGAAAGTCAATCTCCTCCGTATTGTTGTGCTTTTCGCGTTGTCCTCAGCTGTGGTGTCGTGCGGCGGGAGTGGTTCTGGAGGAGGAGCCACAGGAACGCCGGGAGCGATCAATTGGGAAGCAGTCAGTACGCTATTTTCCCAACCTAATTTCATCGATTTCGGCGCAAACGGACATTGGTTCGTAGCGGACCGGAGCCAGGGATTTTTTCGTTCGACCGACAGCGGATCCACCTGGTCACCGATCAACTCGGGAATAGCAACCAATTTCGGCTGGACCATCAACGTGGTACCGAGCAGCGGAGACCTGATCGCGGGAATTTATTCGAGCGGCGGACCCAACCTGCACCCGGTTCAGTTTTACCGATCGACCGACGAGGGCAGCAGTTGGACAATGATTCAGTCGAGCATATCGGGCGTACTGGACGCATATCCGGCTTGGTCGGGGTGCGCGTTCGCGTCGAATGGCAATGCGGTGTGCGGAGGCTATTGGGCGTCGTTCCCGTCTACTGGCGGGTGGTACTCGACCAATGGGGGGCAAACAGTTGCAGCCGCCAGAACAGTTTCGAGCAACGGCACGACCGTCTATGCCCTGGCACTCAATCCTGTGAACAACGATCTTTGGATGGGAACAGAGCAGTACGGCATTTTTCGCTCCACGGATAATGGAGCGACATGGACTTCAGCTTCGCCGCCTGACACACAGATCGATCCTTCCGGTGGAATTCGGGACGGGAACATCTACGCCATCACCTTTGACCGAAGCGGAAATGTTCTGTTTGGGTCGCAAGGCGGCATTTGGAAATCCTCCAGCTCGGGGAGCGCATTCCATTGGACCAATGTCAAAGGCAATCCCACGACTGCGGACGGGATTGCCATGGCGCGGGATGCAACCGGCCTGTTGTACTACGGCCATCGCTACGCGAGTGGAGATCCGACATCGGTCTATTGCTCCGCGGACAGCGGCAGCACCTGGCAGGCCTGCGACAGGGGGCTGCCTAAGTCACAAGAGGTCTACCGTATGGCCGTGAATCCGTCAGACGGCAAAATGTACGCCACAGTTTGGGATGTCTCGGGCGACAGCGGCAAGATCTATCGCACGGTAAAGCCTGTGCAGTGAGTGACTTCGAACTCTTTTATGCAGGGCGCCGCTGAGGGACTTCCTTGGCGGCGTGTCGTTCGTCCCAGGAAATCAAGCGGTTCAGATCGTAGCTATAGGGGCCGTAGGCGCGGAAAGAGCTCTCGTCGAAGAGGCGCTTGATGCCACAGCCAAGGCATACCTGGTAGGAATGTCCCTGGGAGCGGATCGGCCAACTCATCTTTCGGTGCCAGCAACCGCGCAGTACCAAGACGGCAGCCCCGGCAACTCCAGTCGCAACCAAGCCTAAAGGAACCTTCCAGCGGGACTTCTTCTCATCAGCCATTAGAACCGGGCACCCAACCTGTGGAGGAACTAATCTTGGGGCGATTGTAGCAGCCTAGTGTGGTTGTGAACAGCAGAAACAGATCACCAAGGGCACTTCTTCGACAACAGAAATATTGCGATTGCACGTAATCCCTTGTAACGTACTGCTTACAAAGTCTTCTGGGGCTCTCAGCGGCAGTTGCGCTGACGGAAGGTTTGCCAGCCTTGGTGTGCGAGCCAGGCAAAACGGAATGAGTGCAACTCCGAACAATGCTGCGCCGGGATGGGACAATGCGCGCCCCCTGACTCCGGCGCCCTCGCGAGAAACGCGTGAGGCCGATGGGCACAATGCCCTGCAAGGCCTGCTAGCTTTCGCCTGCATTCATCAACAGGCAACGCGGCGAAAACGCGAAACTCAAAACCCTCCCGATTCTTCCCTGCGTTTTTCCCGCGAAGAGGAATTAGCGCTGGACGAAATCCTGCAACTGGTGGCGGTGCGGGCCATTGCGATTACCGGCGCAGACGGGGTCGCAATCGCGTTGGCAAAAGATCGGGCAATTGTGTGTCGGGCGTCGGCAGGAAAGATTGCGCCTGATCCTGGGGTGAGACTCGACCCTAGCTCCGGATTTTCAGGCGCGTGTCTGCGAAGCGGTGAAATCATTCGCTGCGATGATTCAGACAACGATTCGCGCGTGAACCCGGAAGCATGCCGCGCGCTGGGTGCCCGGTCGATGATCGCGGTCCCGCTATCGGCAAAGAAGCGCGTCATTGGATTGCTCGAAGCGTTCTCGTCTGAAACTCACGGATTCAACGACAGCGACGTGCGCAGTTTGAACCTGCTGGGTGAGTTGATTCTGGCCGCGGTTCGCCCTGAGGAAGAGCACCACTTGGCGGAGATGGCGCGAGAGGTCCTACCCGAACCGGCGGGCAAGCCTGCCCCGATTGTCATCCCCGCCCCGGTTGTACCCGCGCCGACGACCGTCGTGATCGCACCGCCGGCAATCGTGGCGACCGCCACACGCCCTCAGATCACGGCTGTGGCCGACAACGAGATAAAGACAAAGCCTGCTGAGGCGGAGAAAGCAATCACCGCCGCGCCGGCTGCTACTGCAGGGTCCAAAGTTCTGCTGGATGAGAAATTCATACCAAGTACCACGACAAGGACGCTGATTCCAGAGAAGCCGATCGAAAAATCGGCGCCAGCGATTGCGAAGCCCGCCGTAAAAAAGGAGCTGACGGTTGGGCCTGCAACGGTGCTTGAACCTGCAATCCCCAAGAAGATTGACCCAGCACCCGTTCCCTTGCCTGATAAGCTCTCATTTACTCCAGGACAAACCGAAAGTCCCGAACCGATTGAGGCGAGCACTGCACCGGGAGGCAATGCACGATCCTTTCTGGGCCTCACGTTGACGGCTGCTGGAATCCTGATCGCGATTGGAATGGCAGGGGTATTGATCTGGAAAGCGCAGCACCTTGGGCAGCCGATCAGTGCAGACACGCAGGCGGTGTCGCAAACGAGAACATCCGATTCACCCCAGCACGAAGGGATCCCCGCATCTCCTGCACCTCCGCTGAAGGTCGGTGCGTTGGCGCAAGTGACGCAGATCCAGCATTCGTCGACCGCGGACATGAGCACCGTGGTGGTGGACTTGGAAGACCAGGTGCAATACGAGGCGCACTCACTGGATGATCCTCCAAGAATCTATTTTGACCTGCACGATACGAAATTGAGTCCAAGCGTCGCCACTCAACTCAATATCGACGATGGTTTCCTAAAACGGGTGCGCGTAGCACAGCCGACGGAAGGCATCACTCGCGTGGTATTGGAGACGAAGAATCAGCCAGACTTTTCGGTAAGCCTGGACAACAATCCTTATCGACTCACGATACAAGTGCACAAGCCTGGTGCGCCACCAGCGATTTCCGCTCCTGCGGTAAAGCCTCAACCCACTTTGCCGAAACCCTCGCCAGCTGTCAGCGGATCTCCGAACAGGCCAACCGCCTCAGCGGCCGCCCCGCAAGACTTCCAGATTGTCCTCGACGCGGGTCATGGTGGATGGGACCTAGGGACGGTTGGGAAGCGAGGCCTTCTGGAAAAGGACCTTGCGCTTGACATCGTGGATCGGCTGGGCACTTTGCTGGAAACCCGCTTAGGCGCGAATGTGGTCTACACGCGGCAGGATGATTCGTACATGTCGCTAGAGAAACGCGCGGAGATAGCGAACCTCGCGCGTGCGGACTTATTCCTCTCGGTTCACGCGAACTATAGCGACCTTTCAACCGCTCGCGGGGTTGAGACCTATTTCACGAACACATATTCTTCCGTGAAGGCACGTACGCCCGAGGCGGCATCGATCCAGCAGGTGAATTGGAGCGGAGTCGTTGATATTCGGGCCAAGGTGAAAGGCGCCAAGCTGCTTGCGTCAGATATTCAACAGTCGCTTTACAGTGGACTGGCGGCCCGAAATCCCGAGATCAGAAATCGGGGCGTAAAGGAAGCGCAGTATGTGGTTCTAACAGGAACCCAAATGCCGGCTGTGCTGGCCGAAGTTTCTTTTGTCAGCAGCCCTGCTGACGAGGGCCGGTTGGCGAGTTCCGAGTACCGCCAGCAGATCGCCGAGGCGCTATATAAAGGTGTCGTGAAATATCGCCAAGACACTCAGCACACCAAACTCGCCAGCGTGCAGAAGGTTACGCAGTAGTCGCCGACGCAGCTCAAACCGCGTCCATCTGGCTTAATTCTCAATCCCAAGTAAAAACCCTGCTTTCAGCCTGGTTGGGCTTGAGCAGGGCGAGCATGCTGTCCAACATTCGTGGAGGATTTGCCAACCAGAAAGCCGGTGGCCGCGAGTCGCGACTTGAGCATTCGGTGCAAAACCGTTGCTGTGAGAGTGCCGGGCTGTGCACATTTTGTCAAGGGAAATTAAGGTACTTGCCTAGTTCTATATCGATTTAGACGTAAATTCTTGTAATGAGCACAGAACCTAAAGCCTTGCCCAACAGCGAGGTATGTGCCAAACTGCTTGCGAATGTCACGCCCTTCGAGGGGGAAGGCAGACCGCAAACCCTCTGCCACGAAAGCCGTCAAGGCGACGCGACCGGCAAGTCTGAAACAGCTCGCAGACTATTTGGGGCTCGCGCCGGCCACGGTCTCGCTCGTGATGAATCGTGCCCCCGTCGCGGAAACCATAGCCAAGGAAACGAAGGCCCGGATTCACGCAGCTGCCCAGAAACTCGGGTATCGACCGAATTTTCTGGCGCGCAGCCTTCGTTCGGGGCGGAGTTTCACCATCGGGGTAATGGTTCCGGAAGTGAGCGCCGGATACAACACAACCGTGCTCGGGGGCATAGAAGATCACCTGCTGCAAGAAGGCTACTTTTATTTCGTAGCCAGCCATCGCTTTCAACCGGATCTGATCGAAGAATACCCCGACTTATTTTTGTATCGATCTGTGGACGGCCTGATTGTGATGAATGCCAGCTGGCACCGTGAGCTGCCGATTCCAGTGGTCACGATTTCCTGCCATGACAGGGTGAAAGGCGCAACAAGAATCGTCCTGGATCATCGCCGAGCCGCTGAACTCGCGCTCGAACATCTATGGGATCTCGGCCACCGCGATATTGCCGTCATCAAAGGACAGCAGTTCACTCCAGATACTGAAGTACGCTGGGAAGCGATTGAGGAAGTCTCATCGGAAGCACGCCGCGAGATCAGCCCAGACCGGGTCGTGCAGATCGAAGACAATATACCAACGCCAGAGCTTGGGTATCGGGTGACCAAACGACTCCTAAATTCGGGGAAGAAATTCACGGCAATGTTTGCCTTCAATGACATTTCCGCGATGGGCGCGATCCGCGCGATTCATGAGCATGGAATGAGAGTCCCGCACGATATTTCGGTGGTCGGGTTCGACGACATTGAGAGTGCGGCATATCAGAACCCCGGACTTACCACCGTGCGGCAGCCGTTGCGAGCCATGGGCAAAGCGGCAGCTCAAACGGTGCTGCGACACATTACGGCGAAAGAAAACCACACCAACACTGAAATTGTGTTCGAACCTGAATTGATTGTGCGCGGAACGACTGCTCCGGCTCGCGTGAGCGGCCAATCCGTTCCTGTTGCACTGAACCTTTAGCATTCTTTAAGCATTCTTTCTTTCTCGTGCGGACATTCTCTTCGGAGTAGTTCCCCCAGTTGCGGTGATCACGCCAGAATGCGCGGCGGTTGAGTATGACGATGATGCAAAAAAAGGCGAACGGGTCCTGAAAACGGTGACTGATGCAACTGGCGGCACCTACTTCCGAGATGAGAGAAAACATTGTTGGTGACTCGCGGGGAGCGGGCACGGATCAGGCACTCTGGCCGGAGTAACCATCCGAATCTTCTCAAAAACAACTTAGTCCAACTACGGTAAAAGCCCCGCCAGAAGCGGGGTTTATTTCTTTTTGATTTTTTCTAATCGTAAACACCTTTTAAAGCGGCTTGCCATCAGAAAGGTGGTAGAACTTAGGCCCTGTATGTTGTCGACGTCGCATCATCCTTGGGTATTTCTTAGCTTCCTTTTAGTTGCTTCCCTCCTCGCACCATCACTGGTACAAGCGCAAAACGGAGATTTTACTGTTGTGGTGTTGCCCGATACGCAGTACTACTCGGAATCGTATCCGGCAATTCTGAATTCGCAGATGCAGTGGATGGTGACTAACGCTGGGGCTATGAACATCCAGTTGGTGCTTGGCCTTGGAGACATCGTCAATAACGGCGGCAGTTCCACACAATGGACTACCGCCGATGCCGCTTACAAGAAGCTCGACGCTGCACATATTCCTTACTTCGCGCCCTTGGGCAATCACGACTATGACGCTAACAATCCCAGTGGGCGAACGTCGGCAACCAACAATTTCAATCGTTATTTCGGTCCATCACGCTACACGAATACGACTTACTGGAGCACGCCTTATTGGCAAGGCAGCTATCCGACTGGGAGCAATGAGAACTTTTATGGGAGTGTCACGATCAATGGCCAGCAGTACCTGATTATCGCGCTCGAGTTCTACCCGCGCGATGCTTCCCTCTCCTGGGCTGCGCAGGTGATTCAGAACAATCCCGGCGCTCAAGTCATCATTACTACTCATGCTTAC
>JAICSO010000055.1 GCA_025936825.1 Terriglobales bacterium | reverse complement strand
CATGCACCGAGCGACGAGATCGCTCCTCAAGAGTGCGGATGGAAGCATGGCGACAGTGGCTACTCGGCAGGAGAAGAACTTGTTTCCTAGAACTCGAAAAGAATCGACTTGACTCCGACCGGCCTTCTCATGGAAGGCGATAGCACTCATTGACCTCCGGGGCCATTTTGAGTGTAATCGCGCGTATCGTCAACTACGGATCGAGGCACGAGTTCTGAGCCGTAGGAATGCAAATTAGCGTAACGCTTACTGGACGATATCCGATAGAGGCTGGGGAGGTCGGGACAACACGGTTTGTCCTGTTCTCTTTGCAAGAGTATTCGCCAGAATGGCAACGAGTGTATCGGGGTCGGACGGCTTCACGATGTATTCGTCCACCTGCTCATGGATTCCCTTTATTGCGCTGTCTACGTCAGGGTAGGCCGTGAGAATTATCACTACGACATCGAGATTCGCGTTTCTGGCGGCGCGGACTACATCAAATCCATCGTGCTCCCGTTCAAGGTTCAAATCACAAAGCAACACGTCAATGGGTTGCGCTTTGATTTGGTCGAGAGCTTCGGTGACAGTGCCCGCCACCATGACGGTGAACCCATACCGGCGAAGAATCAAGGGCAACGTATGACGGATTCCCGGTTCGTCATCAACGAACAGGACACGTTTTTTGGTTAGCCGCATGGGGTGCTCGGGCTTGAGGGCGTGAACCTGCATCATACCTGGATGAACTCTCAAAGTTCGATACAGTACATTCCTGATGGCGAGTGAGTACACGGAGCCCATCAGTCGCAATCCGCCAAGATAACTCTCCCCCGCACTTGGCATTCCAAGTCCCCTACGCTCAGTTGCCGAAAACAGGCGATGGCGCCACTTGCGCCTTCTGTTCGCCATTTTTAGGGATTTTTTTGAGTGAACCGCGATGTTACGCATCTATGATCCGTGCCTCATCCGCCGCGCAAAATAACTTCGCGTAATCTACACAGCAACCGAGATGACGAACGGCAGAGTGGAAGGGAGCAGCAACCCAAGCCATTACTACCGTCACCTTGGGCCTTCCCTCAGCTTGATTAAGAATGGGTAGAAACCATCATGGATGGCTAAATATGCAAAGACCGCGATTCGTCCTGTCGCTCACGACAAAGGATAACGATTTTCAGATAGCGCAGGCTGAGGCCGCCGCGCAAGCAGCCAATCGCCTCGGGGTAGATATTGAGATCCTCTACGCGGACAACGATGCGATTCAGCAGAGCCAACAATTGCTGAAAATCATTCAGTCAAGAGCTTCTCTCCCGGATGGAATCATCTTGGAGCCGGTGGGAGGCACGGGATTCCCACAGGTAGCCAGAGCTGCTGCAGCCGCCGGTATTGGTTGGGTAGTAATGAATCGTGAAATTGAATACCTTGCAGATCTGCGCCGTGACTACAAGGTTCCGATCTTTTGCATCAGTTCCGACCATGAAGAGATTGGGCGCATTCAGGGGAAGCAAGTCGCTGCCTTGCTACCTAATGGCGGATCAGTGCTCCTGATTCAAGGCCCGGCCGAGTCCGCTGCTGCGCAAAACCGTCTGGTTGGGTTCCAGGAGGCCAAGTCTCCCAGCGTTCAGGTGAAAGTCATCAAGGGAAACTGGACCGAAACCGGCGCGTACAAGGTGATCAGCTCCTGGCTGAAGCTTTCGACCGCTCTGCAAACACCCATCGACGTGGTTGTTTCGCAGAATGATGCTATGGCGATCGGAACCCGTAAGGCATTCGAGGAGATTGCTAATCCCGCACTACGTCAAAAGTTTTCCCGCCTTCCCTATATCGGTATCGATGGCGTTCGCACCACCGGACAAGAATGGCTGAAACGTGGTCTGCTGGACGCCACCATAGTAGTTCCCCCAAATAGCGATGTCGCGATTGAAATGCTCGCGCAGACGGTGAAGACAGGAGTTTTTCCTCCCGAGGTGACGTTAACCGTCCCGAAGTCTCTGCCCAGCATCGCAGAATTAGCAAAGAGACCCGTCCACAAGAGCCACGCAGCAGGCGCTAACTAAAAGTGTTCGTGATTAGGCTTCAGCGCAAGCGTGCGTTCTCTTCACCTTTCTGGGTATGTGGAGTGCTGTGGCGACGTAGCGCCAACCAACGCCCAATTTTCTGAGACAATCAGGCGAAGTGTCATGCGATTCGTTCCTCATCTTATTTTTGACGGCCAGTGCGAGACTGCGTTTAGGTTTTACGAGCGCACGCTCGACGGTAACCTGGTGACTTTGCTGACCTACGGCGGTTCCGCCATGGCCGAGCAATTGCCCCGGGAGTGGCGCGAGAAAATCGTCCACGCAAATTTGACCGTTGACGACACAGAATTGGTCGGGGCCGATGCTTTCCCTGGTCAGTACAACGCCCACAGGGCTTCTATGTCCTGCTGGAACTGTCTGGACCCGAGCGGACGGAACAAATATTTCCAGCTCTGGCGCAGGATGTCGTCGTGCTCATGCCCTGGTTTCGTCGGCGATTCGTGGGCTTCCCTTTTACGAGAGTACCACCTCGTCCAAGAGGCAAAAAGAGGCGAACTGTTTTGTTTGGGGTCATGGGTCAGCAGCCCGCCTCTGGAGCTATGTTCGAGCCGGTTTAGATGCTGGATGTAGCATCGTAGAATAGGATCGATCGAAATTTAGCTCCTTCAACCAACGGTGATATGATTTGCCAAACATGGTGATCCGCCCCTCTTCCTTGGTTTGCGCCCTGGAAATAGGGCGGTTGCGAAAGCCCGTTGATCGACATTCAACGGGCTTTTAGTTTCATCACCGCACAAGCTAGAATCGTTTTGTGCTGGAACTGCGGGCAGAACTCATCTCGCTCCGAACGCTAGTCTTGGCCTCGACATATTCTGGACATGGCCAAGGTGCTGAGAGAGACGACGTTTTCCACCGAATCCTCGGCATGGCAGAATTGCTTCGCAAGATGCGAGAGATCGCGCAGCGAAATTAAGATTTACCCTGCATCCCCACGCAGCTGGCCCGTTGGATCATTCAGCGGGCCTTTCTTCTTCAGTTGCCGTTCGACGGCCCGTAACTGCTTGCGGTAGCCCTCTGATTTAAGCATCTCAAAATTGAATTGCTGGCGGTAAAGCTCCGCTTCTTCGTCCGTCGCGGCGACACCGATCATTGATTGCATTCTTCTGGCTTTCTCAAGCGATTCTCGATACTGGTTCTCAATCTTTTGGAGGGCTTCACAGGCCATCATCCGACCTGGCGCCTGAACCACTCAATAATTCGTATTAACCAGCCAAAGCGCCAGGGGTCGTTAGGTTCAGGAAGGAGGAGGATGACGCTTTTCCGGAGATGGCGTCGGTAATGACTAAGAAACGCTGTATTGACTCGGGCAATTTCTCTTGGTGCCAACCGGTCCCTTGGATGTGATGCCGCGAAGAGAGTGTCACAATCCGAACACACCCAAACTGCATTTTGATTTTGGGATTCCCTTGGGATGAGTGCAGGCATGGTTTGCGGACCCTGTCAGTCTAGCAAGAAGCAGCAGAGGCCAAGGAGCTTGCCGCTGAATGCCTCTTCAACAACGGCTTCGCGTCCAATGTAAAAGCAGTTCCCGAGTTTGGAGGAAGCTAAAACAGGTTTGCGTTGCGTTTTGTTTAGCGACCAGCGAAGATGAGTCTCAAATGCCTCGATTTCAGAAAGGGCGCCGATATAAGCGTCGCGCGAAAATGTTGGTTCCCGTGCGGGTAAGGCTTGCAGGAAGCCCGATAACGGATCTTCGTGTGGCACACACGCTGGACGCCACAGAGCAAGGAGTGAAGCTTTCGGGCATCACTGGTGCTTTGAACGTCGGTGACGTTTTGGAAATCGACTACCGTGCCAAACGGGGCTGGTTTCGCGTCGTGTGGATTAAGGAAGCTGATAAGCCTACTGACCGCCAGATTGGTGCTGTGAACGTTGAGTCTGAAAAGAATATCTGGACAATAGACTTCCCGAATGATCCAGATGAATACGAAGAATCAGAATAGGCCCGTCCGTGTTTTCCTTTATTGGTAGCACTCCTGCCGAACGCTAGAACGCACGTTGGCGGATGACCGAGACGAGTTCCTTTGGATCGTCGCAACTCACAATGGTCACATCTGGATTATTCTTCGGAGCAGCCCAGGGTGAAGGGAGTATCTCGATAATCGTACCTCTGGGATTGCGGTTGCGGAACACTCCAGCTAATGTCCAACACGTGTCCCTGGGCAGGGTGCTGCCGAATATGATCACGTCGAAGGATTGGTTCTGCATGTGTTCTCGTGCGTCTTCGACTGACTCGGATGCGATTACTTCAAATCCTTGATCTCGGAGAATCAGAGCACGACTTCGGTTGAGATTAGCATCCACGCTGGCAGAGAGAACGCGAATCGAACGAGCCGTTTTAAATTGAGACTTTCTGGTCACCGATGAGACACCTGAATAGGATCAACGTCGATTGTAAGTAGCTTATTCCATTTTGCAGTGAATCAGCAACGTCTAGCAAAAGCAGCAGGGCATGAGGGCTCAGCTGCTGAACGTGCGTAAAGACGCGATCAGGTCCGCTGCCCTGGCAGTCTTTTTTCGTCTCCGATTTGACCTGAGGAGTACGGTTGCGGCAACTCTACATGGGAGCCGCTCCTCACCTCGGTTTGCGCCCTGGTCCGAGGACGGTTTTCTCCGCACGCCACATAGCCCTGGACGACACCCTGATCATTTCGGGGCTTCTGTTGTTTAAGCAGCATCTCCATACAGCCCGCGCTGGTCCGCAACACAAGCACGCAGCAAGGCCCGCCACCCGAGCCTCTGTCTGAGCCAATGTGAAACGATGGTGCTCTTTTCCACGTGGGCTGTTAGTTCTTCTGGACTCAACGTCCGCCACTTGGAATTGTCCTCGAGACCGTTGGGCGAGAATCCTCGGACCTGAATCTCTGCATCGACAACCCGATATTCCTCCGTCGGAGAACCATCGACGTTTTCAAGCAGTAAAGTGATCGGCACCAGGCCCATAGAGAATTAGATCCTCATCGGCGTCATGCAGCCTTAGACGGTGGTTCCGTTGCTCGGTTTTCATTAATAGTGACAACAGTTTCCCTCGTGTGATCTGCCTGCGTGTTGCTGTCGCCTGAAAGGAATGTATCGGCAAGCTCAAGGTATTTGGCTTGGTCTGAATAGGGCGGCATAAACGAAAGATCATCTTTCCGGGGCTTCCGTTGCCGCACGAGCTGGAGACGGCGATTCTGCATTGGCGCAGACGAACGTGGGCACTTGCAAGAGTACGTGAGCGGCCCGGCAGTGTACGATACAGAACATTTTGTACATTGATGGGCGAAGATTCGGGAAGAACTCTCAGGTGCAGCTCTGAACGTTGCCCGGGGAGGCAGGTACTTGTCTTATGAGTTCCTGTGAAGCAGGAGCCAATCAGCAGCTTACTGGTAGTTGCACCAATTTCCCTTCAGGGAATTTCTTTGAATCCAAGGATGTTCAATTGTTCGGGAGAAAGCTGGATCTCGTGTAGCGTTTCCAGCCCGGTCGAATCTAGCGTGGACTTCGCGCGTTGCAGCAGTTCGTAGCCTATTCCAACCTTCGACAATGCTGCCGACAATTGCTGCCATGACTTGTAGTGGACCGTCTGTAACTTAGTGCCGTCCACTTCGCGTTCACAGGGTGAAACCGAAAGAGCCAGGGTGCAACTTTCTACGTGCGGTTCGTCTTTCAAAATGTGGAGCCAGTAGTTGCACATATGAGCAGCCCGTTACGGTTCTACCCGAGCAGCGTCGGGTTCAGAAATAAGTTCTATATACTGCTCAATCGCTTCGGTCGCCCTTCGCGTCGCATTCAGGAATTTAATCCCTGCACCGACCTGGGAATGAGAGCTTACAACGATTCCATCAATCCAGACTTTGTGCTGTTCATCTAACCACAATGCAATCGAAACCCTGGTTTCAACCGCCAGCGGATAGTGCATACGAACGTAGCATCCACCTGAGCTGATGTTAGTGACAAACGCAAGAATTCGTTGCTTTGTCCCTGCATCTGAAACGATCTCAGCCGATACAAGCGATTGCAACCGCTTCACCATGCGCTGTTCCAAATGGGGCGGTCGCGCGTAGATGTCTATGTCATCCGCTGGTAAACGTAAGCCGTCCCAAATCCATTTCCCCGGCTCTAGGCTCTGGAGGCCGACGTGTCCTTCCTCAGAAGTACCCTTCTTCCCAGTCCAGATCACGCGAAAATTATGCTTTCTTTCGCCGCATCGTAGGCCGATGATGTCGCCCTCAGATAATTTGGTTGGGATACAGCTGAGTTGCGTTCCTGTCCTGCTCACATTGACGGTGGTCGAGACCTCGATAAAAGGACGCCCGTTTGCATCCATACCCCACAGTCGGACCGGCAGGGCTGTCCGAATTCGTTTGTACCGCCGTTTCCCTATATCAACGGACATGTCGTCAGTTCAACGCCTCAGGGCGAATTCTATTCATTCCTGAGCGCAACGCCAGTTACGGCGGTTTGTATCGTGGCAGACGGTGCCGCTGTGGATACTCCCGTTATCGTGGCGTGGTTACTCCCGACAGAAGCGGGAACGCTGGACGACATCTACCATATAAATATCCGCCCCGCTTTGTCCCTTGCCCTTCCGGGACAAATGGTGACCGGCGGACAAATTGAATAAGCTCCCCGCTAGCTTTAAGGCTCCTAGCGGGTTAGGGGGAGAAGGCCGCCGTTGCACGTCAATGGCGGCTTTTCTTGTTTGTACGAGCGGCGACCAGCGAGTGCCCGCGAGCATATTTTTGTGAAGTCCCGTCACGATCCCGCCGATGCGTTGGTCTCAGAGTCATTCCCCGCCGCCGAGCGTTCGTCGGTGAAGAGCAAAATCAGCATACCCGCGCAGCAACCCGGGCGAGAGTTCCAGCCTCTCAGTGCCCGGCCGAGGAACAAACCTGTTATGTGGGCCAAGCTTCTACTCAGGTTCTCGCTAGCGCTCCTTCTACTGATGCTCGGATGTGGCGGAGGTAATACTCCTGCCGCAAGAGTCGATGCCCCCGCGCCTCTACCACCCGCTACTGCGCCTCAACTCCAGGGAGTATTCCGATGGAAGGGCAACGACAGCGGGAATGGGCTCTATGCCGCAGGAACACTAACACTCCAAAACGTGAATTCATCTGCGTTCGGACAGATTGCGCGCTACCACGTCGTAGGTGATATTCAAGCGCAGCCCTTGTATGTGTCGAACCTCGATATGGGCTCTGCTGGCATTCACAATGTCGTAATCATAGCTACCGAGCACGATGAGATTGCTGCCTTCGATGCCGATGGTAAAGTGCCGAACGCACTCTGGCAGCGCAGCTATCTGGGCCCTGGAATCACCACTGGTACTGCCATATTCGGGGGCAGAACGGGCCTTGGTCCGGAGGTTGGCATTACTGGAACTCCGGTCATCGATCCTGCCACCGGAGCGATGTACTTTGTCACTCTCATCATGGATAACGGCGCGATTGAGCAGTGGATACGCGCGATTGACGTTCGCACCGGTATGGACTTCGGCGCCGGCAGCGCCATGGTGCAGGCTACTATTGCTGGGGACGGACCGGGTAGCAACAACGGCCAGATCGCTTTCGATCCTTCTGTTCAGAACCAGCGTTGTGGCCTTGCGCTGCTCAACGGTCAGGTACTTGTCGCATGGGGCTCATTTTCGGATTCCGGCATCTACCGCGGTTGGCTTATGGCCTACGACGCAAAAACGTTGAAACAAACAGCAGTCTTCAGCCCCGCAACACAATACCAGGCCCAGGATGTAGCCAATGGCCCATCTGATCATGGCGGCGGCGCTGCCTTTTGGGCCGGGGGAGCAGCTCCGAGTATCGATTCTGCCGGTAACATTTATCTGATCGCTGCCGATGGCAGCTTCAATGCCGATACTGGTGGACAGAATTATGGCGACTCGGTTCTCAAGTTGAAGTTATCCAATGGTTCGTTCCAGGTGCTCGACTACTACACCCCAGGGAACTACGCGTGTCTCGACCATGCTGATCTTGAAATCGGCTCCGGAGGTTTGCTGCTGCTGCCGAGCGGTACTGGCGGATTCCAGTCTCTCGCGATTGCCGGGAACAAAGAGGGGCGTGTCTACCTTCTGGATACTTCAAACCTTGGAAAACTTGACCCTGCGGACGCGCAAATTCCGCAGCAGTTTCTCGCAGGCAGCCAAGCTTGCCAGCCGGGGCAGGGCGCCGCAGGTGCGGATGGCCCCACTTGGCAACGGCTTTACGGGAATCCGACGTACTGGAATGGCAATATCTATCTAGCTCCTTCGAATACTGATCTCCGGCAGTACCGCTTTTCGGGAAGCATATTGTCCACGACTCCTGCATCGCGCTCAGCAACAACATTTGGGAATCGCGGAGCCAACACCATTGTGTCAGCCAACGGAACGAGCGACGCGATCGTTTGGGCCGAAACGAAGGATGCAAAGAGTGCAATTGGACTACATGCCTACGATGCAACAGACGTTTCCCACGAGCTGTGGAATAACTACATGGGCACCAATGTGCTTTATCCTGGCGTGCGATTCGCGACACCAGTTGTAGTCGACAATAAAGTGATCGCTGCGGGCAAAAACGACATCTTCATTTACGGCCTCGTGCATTGAAGTCTGTGTGGGCGCCATTCAATCAGAGAGCGAGTCGTGGCTGGTCAAAAAGCAGCTCGGAGGCGTGGGGTGCGCTTTGGCAGACCTAATGTCGTCGTGCCTGTTTCTCGCGTCGAGATCTTCCGAGAACAAGGTCTGAGTTGGCGTGAGATTGCAGCAGAGACGGGAATTGCGAAGGACACCCTCAGGCGGGCGGTCACTGCAGTGAGGCAGTGAATGCCGGAAGTTTTTGGGTGCCGGATTCGGGTTTTGAGTGTAATAGAGATTTATCGCCAGTCTGGCCTTACTCCAAATTCCGGCTGAATTGAGCGGCGCGAATTTACTGCCTCTTGTGCCACCACTCACGAAGCGATTGGCAGCGACCAGCCGCATTCAGGGACACTACAAAAATGCCGTCCAGAATTGTGTGCAATCCGGGAGGCACACGGACAAAAGAGGCCCGCCAGTGAGCGATTCCGTATTCGCTGTTGACGCCAAGAACCTCATACTCAAATTCGATATTCTCTTCTGTGCTAGTCACGCCCTTCCAATATTCTTGAATTGCTACCAGACCACGAAATGGTTCTTGGAAGGGGGTTACCTGATAAGTTGCATCTTCCGCGTATAGAGAGGCGGCACGCGCAGCATTCCGTTCCCTCCACGCCACGCCGTACAAGGTTAGCCACTGCTCGAAGGATTCTCGATCCATAAGGTTGGATGCTGGCACAGTTCTCGCGCTGTTCCAACACGGGTGGGTGGCCGTTTCACTGGCATTTCGCCGTAAAGTTATACCAATCGGGAGGATTGGGGGTCATTTCTACAATGCCAATGATCAGTCCACCTGGCGACATGGCACGGATGTCGATGTAGGCGTTCGGACTGTTGGGAACAGAAATCCTCTTGAAGGTGCCATTTTCATACAAGAATGGATTGAATCCTCCCACGATAACTCCCTTATTGCTGATGCCAAGCAGTCTGCCAGTCTTATTGCTGGGATCGTCGAGGGTAGCCCAACTTCCGTTCGAGTAAATGAAGCCGTGTTCTATGGACTGGGAGTCGAAGTAGGAGCCAACGACGGTTCCACTGTCGTTGATGCCCCAGGGGAAGGTAGCGGTTGATCCAGGGTACGTCAGATCAACGAACTTCCCATTGCTGAAGCGCTTGAAGCCTCCATGGTAGCCATTGGTGTGGTAGTAGGTTCCAACAACGCTGTTGTACTTGTTAATTGCAGTGGCGTGGGTAGTCCTCCACTGGCTGTTGGGCACGACAATTTTGGTCATGCTTGAGCCTTGAACGATGTAGTCGTATTCGCCAGCGGGCTGAACCATGAGAAGGTTTGCGCCGTTGTTGTTGCGCGCCGTGAACTGGTTAAACTGGTTGTAGGGCGAGTTGGGAAGTGTGTAGTAGGTTATGCCGCCATTCGAGTAGCGAATAAATGCCTGTATTCCCAATTGCGGAGTGGTATGGGAGAGATACACTCTGCCGACTACTGTTCCAAAGTCATTTCCGCCCATCGCTATGAATTGCGAGCCAACTGGGGAAGAAGGAAACATCGGAATGAGGTTGAAATTGCAAGAAGCCTGCGTCTGTGCCTGCGCGGTGTAAGTAAAGAACAGAACAATGATGGCTAGGCAAGGGACGCGAGAGTGGTTAAGCATGGATTGCCTCGATGCGCGTACAGAGATGCTGACCCGACTTAATCCTGTTGCTAACCTTAGTCGTTCGATACGGGAAAGAGAGGAGCGGGTCTAAGTAGTGGCCTGATGCGTGGCGCTCGTACCTCAATGAGCGATATCGAGATTTATCAATAACGCATCGAACTCGTTCATCTAGGGGGTGGGAGAGTGCGTGCTGAGCCGGACAGGATGCCACTTTTTTCAACCTAATCTCAAGGTTCAATGTTTCATCAGGCCGCAGTTTTATTGGCGCGATGACGCCGTTGCGAGTGTAGAGCCAATCCTCGTATCCAGGCTCTGAAACCCTCATCAACACTGGTGTATCGGACGGAACCAGTACCCGAAATTTCGCATTGGTCAATCCTGAGCCGCTAACGGCACGTCGCGGATCGGTCGTGCTCCGAAAATCTACGTTGGCGTTGATGGGGGCCCCGCTCTCGACGTCCGCCACTGTCCCGACAAGCACTCCCGCTTTTATTCTCAATACCAAATTTAGCGTCACGTCCTTGTTGGCTTCTGAGACGTCCACTTCAGGCTGTTTTTCGGGCGAATAGAAGGCCAGATAAAATGGCGGGTAGTTCTCCTCGGATTTTTCTGCCGAGACCGAATAGCGCTGAGGCACTGGCAACGACTCCCCAGAAAGCCAACACAGGAAGGCATCTAACGAGGGCACCTACTCTCAGCGTCATTGCCTCAGCCTCAGGATTGACTGCAGCGCTATATGCACAACGGGGAACGAGTCCACAAACAGTTCTTGCGCGGGTTTAGATGTCAGTTTCCGTTATCAGGCGATTACAATCGTTGACCGATGACCACCCTACTTGCTGCTCGCTAGAAATCCGGGAATCAGGAAGTGGATCCCTGAATACAATCCACCTCCCAAAGTTGGCTGTCTCTACGGGAATTGCGCGAATGTGGTGACGCTTTGCGGCGACAGTGCATAAGTGAAGGTATTGTTCGCCACTGAAACTGCGCTCAACTGCGTCAGGTGCCGGCTCGAACTCGTTTGGATCGGCGTGAACGAAGTGACGCCGGTCGCATTCTGAATCGTGAACGTCTGGTTGACGGTGGATCCGCCCATATTAAGCGCAACGATCACGATTCCACCGTTGTGGTAGGCGGTCACGAAGATATTTGATTGCGGGTTGTAGGTCGCGGTGCAGCGGTTCTTGCCCGGTCTCACCCAATGGGCAAACTGCCCCAGCATGTAACCGCGAAGATCCACTGTCGTGCCTTCAATGAAAGAGGCGGGATCGTTGGGCATAATCCACCACCAGAAATAGGCGCTGAACTGATTGTTCATGGCGTCGCTGACTTCTTTAGCGACGGTCATGGCCGTTCCTATGTCAGTGCCATTGATGTAATGCTCGGTTTCCCAAACATGCTTGCCATGGTTGAGCGCATTCTGGTGCACGCTGTTGCCGCCGCCATAGAAGTGCCCGGCGATATAGGTGACATGGCTGGCAGCGGTGGCGTTGTTCAAGACCGGATCGGAGTAGGAGTTGTTGAAGTTCACAGCCTCCGGCACGACGATCGGCTTGCCGACTGTCGGCGCATTGTTAGCGACCCATGTTTCGATCTCGGTCGGAGTGGGATTGGAGGATTCGTAGCCTGGATTCGGGCAGAAGTCCGGTTCGTTCTGGAAGGAAACGAAGTCCAGATTGATGGCAGTTGCTGCCTGGTTTAGGTGGTTGGCGTAAGCGATGTATTGGCTGGCCAACAGGTCGCCGCAGATGGTGCTGTTGTTGGTCTTCATTGAGGCAGGCGGAGTCCATGCGGTTCCTAGAACCTTGGCACCGTGAGAGTGGGCTATCTGCGCGTTGGCAGTTTCGTTGGCCCAATTCCCGTTGGGGTCAATGCGCGAGCGCATCAGAGAAAAGCCGAGTTGCCCGCTTCCAGTGCCGAAGAGAATATTGCCTTGGGCACTGGTCATCACCGGAGTCCAGGCGGTAGAAAACCCAAAACCATCGATTACTTGCTGGTTCGCCGTGACATTGACAACGGCACTTTGAGCTTGAGAGCTGGTTGAAAGGGCCAGCATCACGGAAGTGATGATGCCCGCGGAAAGGAACAGGGTGACATGCGTTTTCATACTTCAGTCTCCTAATGAGTTTTCATTCTTTTGGTTCCCCCTCGCGAACGCCCTTGGTTCGAGTGCCGAGTTTGTCTCAAGGCACCAATGTTGTCAAGGAAAACTACTTGCTCTAAACCGATTTAGCTGTGGAAATTGTCAGGACTTGTAGAAGATTTGGTCGCAATCCCGGATGCAAGCCGTGCGTAGCAGGTGTACTGAGGAGTCCCACCATTTAGGCATCCGCCGCGCGGGATTTTGAGTGAAACGGAGATTATCAACAACTGAGACGAATCCAGGCATAACGTTCGCATCAGGAAGGTGAAAACACCAGAAGGAAAGACGCGACTGAGCCTCCGCGTTAACTTAATGGAAACTCTTGAGAGTCTTGGTAGTCACATTGCCGTCTATTCGCTTTGTCAGACAGATGCGGCAAAGGCACCCTGTAGCTTTGCTTTCAGGAACCGGCAACGTGTTCGGGAGATCAGCACACCAGCAGCCATCTTCCTGCTCACAGGACATGGGCGCTTTACATTCAGAGCACAGTGTCTCCACGCGAGCATTATCCAGATCTTGCACGCCCGTTTGCAAGTAGTGGGACTGCAGGACTAGCGTCTTTGTGAACAAGCGCGTCGGTGAACTGGAGGTTTCGTCGGCCTAAGAGCTTTTTTTCGTGTCGATGAGTGTAATAGAGATTTATCGCCAGCTATACTGCCCTCAATATGACCGCCATGAAACGATCCGCTTTTCAAGCGTTTATACCTTGTCGTGATTCTGGGTGCGTCTGTGGCCGCCGCTCAAGCGCGTCGTGCCTCGCCCGAACTTTGAACAAAAGCGACAGCGGAAGATGGCTTTCAAGGGTTTCCGGTGTAGATGACCGTTGCGCACCAACCTTAATCTCCCTGCACCTTTTCGCTTAATTCGCTGCTAAGGTCAGCAACCTTGCTGAACTCCAGTCAATCTGAAGGCCAATGAAGTACGCTCAGGAGCCAATTCCAATGTCAAAGGCTGGTAGCTTTTTCCTTTATGTGTGCCTTCTGGCGGTCATGGTTGTCTTTTGGCCTTCACTCACCCAAGCCCAAACTCAGCAGGCGTCATGCACTTTTCACACCTTTGGCCTTTCACCGACTCCACAGATGATCTCGGTCAGGGGTGTGAATGATTATGGAACTGTCGTGGGGGAAGCCGACTTTGGCCCAAATGCCAGCCCACGTTTCAGAGCGTTCATCCACTACTCGGGAGGCGCGACTACTTACTGGGTGCCTTCTGGCGCGAAGGGTAGCGCATTTGGCGGTCGCAATGATGCGGGCTTAACCACGGGGGCGTATACCGATTCGTCCAACAAAACACATGCCTTCATTAGGAAAGGTTCAACGCTGATTCCCGTCGTAAGGCCCTACGGCGCTGGTCTCGGTGGAATCAACCGGTACAACACCGTTGTGGGAACCTATTTTGATAGCAACGGAAACGCGCACGGATTCAAGCGGTACAGCGACGGAAATGTGATTCACCTCAGTTATCCAGGAGCACAGGCGACACGCGCTTACGCCATCAACGATAGCGGCGTAATCGTCGGTTTTTACAATGTCAAGTACGGTCCGGAGCGTGGCTTCATTTACAAAAACAACCAGTGGGCGACGCTGCAGTTCCCCAATGCGCCGTTATCCACGGAACTCTATGGGGTTAGCAACTCCAACGTGATTGTGGGACAAGGCCAGGCGCACGCATACCTGTACAAGAATGGCACCTCCAAGGAAATTTCCGTGCCTGGTTCTGCAGAAACCCAAGTCAGGGCGATCGCTCCCGGCGGGCTGATCGCGGGCATGGCGGACCTTACCCACGGATTTTTGGCATCTTGCCACTAAAAGCACTGCTCGAAATGTGTGTGTTCATTTCGCTTCGAGCCGATTCGCGAGAAATTGCGCTTCTTTCCCTGTCGTCCTGTATTTGTTTTGACGTTCTGAGAATCTCGCGAGAACGCCGGATGGTCTCTTTGGCGCGTAGAATTATTTCTCGGCTACGCTCGATGACTAACCGCGAGTATACGGAGAGATTCGGCATCTTCCTCTTTTTCTCTGCGCAAGAGACCGACGTGCCATTTGGCGGAAAGGTGCGTAGGCTTAAAGAATACGCTTTTAGCGGCTATGCAGTTGTAATCAATCTCGCTACAAAAAGGTGGTTTTTGTCCTGCCATGATTCTGACGGGGTGGAAAGAGATTTCCAACCATCTTCGATACGGTGTGCGGACGTTGCAGCGTTGGGAGCGTAATGGATTGCCCATCCGGCGAGTTAACCAGACCCGGCGCAGCCCTGTAGTAGCCGACTCCGATGAGTTGGATGCGTGGATACTGCATCGCAGAAAGCTTCCGCCCGGAGTACCCGAGAGCTTGCACTACAGTCTTGAACGTGCGCGGGAACTGCAGCGAGAAGTGCAGAAAAACAGAAAAGAGCTTCAATGCAGATTGGCAACTCTCAGAAAAGAATTAGCCGAGTTTCGCGCAAAGAGAAAGAAATGATTCCTTGGCAGGAAGGCAAAACGCGAGTAGCTTCGCAACATCATCTAAACGGATTTTATGGCCAATGAATTAACTGAACGAATCCGTCAAGCTAAACAGTGGCAACAGGCAGCACGCGCCCGTGCTCAGGAACGCGTGAAACAGAGTGAGAAACTCATCTCGAAGGCAATTATGTTGCTGGAGAAGTATGATCAGCTTGTCGAGCGAGCAACCCGCAAATTAGGCCAACTACGACCAGCAGACAAAAAGTTGGATCACGATAAGGTGGGGATGCTTCCCGCAATGAAAGAGGCTCTGGCCAGCGTTGAACGTGTTGTGATGGTGCCACACGATGACAAAGCGGTTCGGAACCTGAAGTCTGACCTTCTGGGTGCCGTGGTTAACCTGCAATTT
>JAICSO010000040.1 GCA_025936825.1 Terriglobales bacterium | reverse complement strand
TGTGCAAATCTGTCCCAAGAACATTCCATTGACCACGTCCATCTCTATTGTTTATGGCCAGGTGATGAAACAGACAGTCAGAGACCTGTTCCAGAACCCGGAGCTCACCAGCGCCCGAAAAGAACCGGGACGAAGATGACGGATCCGTAGCGGACTGTCCTGCCTTTCGAAGACCCGGGCTTCTGGATCGCAGGCCCATTTTCATCACATCGACCTCGACGAATACGTCATTACCGAAATGCTTGCTCGTGTGAGCTACACGCATCAGACAGCACATCAATAGCGCCGTTGTGCGTACATATGGAAGCCGATAAAGGAATCCGTTCCTCAATTGTGAGTCGCAGCATCGCGCCGGTCCCTTTGCGTCCTGCCAAGGGTTCAGGTTTCACATCTGCAGTTGAAACGTGACGGTGACGGTTGTTTCTACCTCCACTGGTTGACCGTTCAGGAGGAATGGTTTGTACCGCCAATGCTTCACCGCGTCGATTGCTGCAGGCGCCAGCATCGGATGACCGCTTACCAGTTGCAGATTCTCAATGTTCCCTTCCCGATCGATCATCGCTGTCAGTACTACCACACCTTGAATGCGCGCCTGCCGCGCCAGAGGTGGATAGGTGGGTTCAACTCGGTAGACGACCATACCTTTGGTCACGCCTTGCGAGACACGCACGCGTTCGACAGTTGGCACAGGCTTTGACAGCTTCGGCACCGCTGCGACACCGGGCGTTGCATTAATAATGCCACCGATAACGCCGCCTAACTGGCCTCCCGGAATTCCACCCGGCACTCCTCCGATGACACCACCGATTGTGGCAACCGGTGGCGGCGGTTCAGATTCCCTAATCACCTGAACTTTCTCTGGGATTCTCGTAGGCGTCCGCAGCTGACCATTGACGATATCGGTTGCCACTTTCACAACTTTGCCCGCAGCCGGTGCCGGCGCGACGGCGACGAGAGTCGCCCATGTCCCTCTGCCCCCGTTGCCCGCCGTTTGTCCCGAGCAGGGTGTCCGCAAACAAAGCTTTCTGCCGGATCGGGCCAAGCGGAGACTTCACCCTTACGTGCAAGGCTTCCCCTATTGGTGTCTGATCCCGCTCTTCCTTTTCGATAACCGCATGCATCTCCATGTCCTCTGTCCTTAAGTTTCCATCTACCAGGATGCGTTGCCAATGGACCGTCTGTACTCTCGCGGACAACAGGCGTCACGGCGAGTGCCGAGTGAAACCACTGATCGGAGAGCATCGGATTTTCCATCATTTCCAACACAGGTGAGGATGAAAAGACATGTCTTGGGCACAGAAACCACGACAAACGGAAGTCACTTCGTTCGTTTTGCTAGCGCAGATATCCAAACAAGCGCCGGAAGCAAGGGACCGGGCAGAGGAACATGCGAGTCGGGGTATCGCCGAGTGGGCATATTCTAGCGGCATGGCGTCCCGGGTTCTGTCAGAGTTTCAAAGAGAGTTTCGAACCTCTGCTCAGTCCGCTGCCTTTGATTCGGATTCCAGCGTCACTTCCATAGAGATCTTCGCTTTCAAGACCCGTGAGACCGGACACCCACGTTTAGCCTCTCGCGCCGCCTTCTCGAATGTCTTCCGGTCAATCCCCGGAACGCGCGCATTGACCCCCAGGTGAATGGCGGCGATGGTCCATTTTCCCTCCTGCTGCTCCAAGGTGAGAGTTGCCGATGTATGAATGCTCTCCGGCTGAACATCCTTGCTGTCGAGTTGCGCTGCCAGGGCCATCGAGAAGCAGCCTGCGTGCGCTGCTGCAATCAACTCCTCGGGGTTGGTTCCCGGTTGGCCTTCGAAGCGGGACCCGAAAGAATACGGCATGTTGGAAAGGGCGCCGCTCGAGGCGGACACAGTTCCCTTCCCTTCCTTGAAACCTCCGATCCAAACCGCACTAGCTTTTCTTTCCATGGATTCTTCCTCTTCTTTCCTGTAATACGTTGTGTTTCAACATAAGCCCCTCGACATCATGCGGAGGCGATCTTTTCCTGTGTTCTTTGATCTTTCGGTCGGCTGCCGCTCTCTTCACCATGGTCGAGGACAAACATCCCTTCGCGACCGCTTCGTCCGCCATCTCTGGCCAAGACCGAGTTCGCACCTGCCGCCCCATCGTGTCGAGCAAGTCCTCGAAGTATCGCGTTTGCATCAGGGTGTAGTATCGCCACGGATTTCCGGGAATCTCTCAGCCCTCGGTTTGGGCTGCCGCTCATTCACTCTCCGGAAGGAAAAAGCGCGGTTCGTCTGCAACTTGCACGATCGCCATTTTTTCCAACTTCAATTAAGACCCACAACGTGTGAGTTCTCCGAACCCGGCACTACCGCACCCAGCTGTTTCAGCAGCTCGCGAACTGAAATCTGCTCCAGGTTCGCAACCTCTTCAGCAAGCGCGGTACGCTGACCTTCCGTTGCATTGGGACTGGCCACCTTGTTGAATTTCTCAACGGCCAGTGCCCAGGACATGGGCCGGGTGAAGAATCCTTCGTAATCCTTGGTTTCCTGCTCCAGGGTGCGCCCGTCCTTCAAAGTGACCTTTACGCGACAAGGCATCTCGTCTGGGAACCGTTCGGAGAAGAGCTTGCGCGGCTGGACCGAGACTTTACCGAGAAGTGCCTGCACATCCGTGCGCTGAATACGCTCCTGCTCGTATTGTTCAGGCATTACTTGACCATCCAGAATTGCTACCGCGAGTATGTACGGCAGACTGTGATCGGCCTGTTCTTTGGTAGAAACGATACTCTTGTCACCTTCTTCTCCTCCCCCAATGATGTTGTGGGCCACATCAAAGATCTCCACGTCCACTCGCTTGATATCGGTACTCGAGAAGTGATACCGCTGGAGGAGGGTAAGAATCGCCTCGATGGCGGTTTGTGAATGGATCTCTGCGTTGTACTTCTTAACCGTGGTTCGTCCCACACGCCCGAGGTCTTCCCCGGACCAACTCACCTGGAAATAACCCGTGATGGCATCCATCAGTCCCTTCTCGCCCTCGATCACCTCCAGCGGACCTGTAATACCTTGCTTGGCCAGCAAAACGGCACGGGTACAACAAGCGGCCAGGTTTGGGTAGGCCAGCCCCTTCCAATGCGACAATCGTCCGGTCCGTGTCACTCGCAGGGCGTTGAAGGCTGTCCCACTAATGGCGAGTGCGTTGGCGGTCTGGGACCGATCAAGCCCTAGGATCTTGGACACCCCCGCGGCTACCGCATAGGCGCCTTGAACCGTGTGGTCAAATCCCCTTGCCCGGACTGGGGCAACATCGCACAAGCGACACTGGACTTGGTAGGCAACCGCCAGGGCGGTCATGAGTTCGCGACCGGTGGCCCCGATGAATTCACCTGCCGCCAGGATTGCCCCCAAATTGTCGCTGGGATGGCAGGTTTCCTGTTTGGCCAGATAGCTGTCATTGAAATCGAGGTAACGTATCAGTGCACTGTTGTAGAAAACAGCTCGGTCAAGATCTGTGGATCCAGCACCAATCAAGGTACAGGAGCCGCCGCTGCCCAGCTCACTGATATACCTGCGTATCATTTGCATGGGGTGCGCATGCAGCGCACCAAGACTGCAACCCAGTGAGTCTAAAATGCGGATCTTGAGTTGTTGGCGAGTGTCGGAGCCTAGGGCTTCAAATCGAACCGTATCCACGAATTCTGCCATTTGTTCCACCTGGCTCATGGGGCTCTCATGTTCTGCCACATTCACGATTGACTCGTGGGAATGCGTCTTCATCGTCTACCTTCCAGCGGGTTAGTTGCTATGCTATTTGGACTTGCCTGCCCTCTCGACAACAGCGGCGGTGCACTGTACTCTTGCTGGCCTTTCCGCCCAGTCAGACGGCTGCCGCGCTCTCCGCTTTTTAGCGGCACGAAGGCAAGCCCCTGGGTCTGGTCAAACCTCAGAGCCATGGTCGACCAGTTGTGACACAGCCAGAAAAACACCGAACTCCGGTTTGGTTTCAGCTCGCGTATCTGCTCGGGAATATCTCGCCAAGGCTCGCATAGCTCTTTCACATCAAACCGAAACACCTTTTCGCCTCTCCAGTAGAGAAATGACGCTGCGCATGCAGGATTGGCACGAACCCTAGCCATCAGGAATTCCTTTCTGGCCTTCTTCCACTCTCCATTTATTCACTCGAGCCGGTTCTTTGAAATAGTTCGTTCGTACTCGTGTAGAAACAACCATCATGTCGAGGGGGCGCCTAGGGTCAAGAAAGATCTCGAGCCTGGCACTCGGCCTATGGTCGAAGGAACGGTAAGAAGTCAGACCGACTTGCGCTGAATGGCGTAAAGCCCCGGTTCCAGGCGATTGTGAGTCCGCAGCTTCGGGTCGATGTGGTGCAGTTGATTGCGCCGGGTTTGAAGACTGATTCGTAACTCTTCGGCAATCTCGGGAAAGTTCTTGCCCGCTCGGAGCAACTTGAGAATATGAAGCTCCTGTTCGGAAGATGGCGCAACTGGCGACGCCGCGGGCACAATCCCAGCCGCAGCGTTGCCGCACCGCCGCACATCCCGCCGTATTTCTCATCAGGGGACAGGGATCACACCTTCTCTGAGTATGGAGCATAAGCTGGCCATGACCAGTTCCGGCATGAACTGTAGCTCTTCTACGACAATCACAGACCGGAGGAGGCTGTGTTCCTAACAACCCTTGCTCGACTGGCAAAGCCCAACCCCGATTCCGTTTCGTGCTTTCCTCGCGACAACTATGTCTCTGCCCAGTCGGGAGACGCTATGCCGAGCGTCTCAGCGTGCTCCGATAATCAGCCACAAATTTCTGGATACCCTTAGTTGTGAGTTCATGCGTGATGTCAAAGCTCTCCCATGGCTGGCCGAGGTCCAAGTCTTTGTATGGAATTGTCTTCAGGGGCTTGCCACTGGCATCGCGACCTTCATATCTGAACTCTGGATTTGGCATGGGAAAGCCTCTTGCTGCCCATTCTTCCAGAATTTTCGTGGGCACGGTGGCCAGCTCGACGCCCAGAGCAAACGAACAAAGCAAATGGCTAAGACCACGTATGCTCGCGCCTAAGACAAGCACGTGGTGATCGCTGTTCTCGTACATCTTCTTGATATTCTTCACCAGGTCCATGCCGTCTTCGCCGCGATCGTCAAGCCGGCCAACAAATGGCGATACGTACACCGGCTCTTTCGATCCCTTCGTCACCGCGTACACCGCAGCCGCCTGCTCCTGCGAAAAACACAAGGTTATGTTGACCCGAATACCTTTTTGCACCGACATGTGCGCGGCTCGCAAACCCTCGTGCGTGCACGGATACTTGATATAGGCATTGGGAATCCAAGAGAACATTTCTTTGCCCTGGGCAAACATCTGCTCGGCCTTGGTACCCAGATCCGCAAATACCTCGATGGAAACCCCGGCGCTTCCCACTATCGGAGAAATGCTTTGCACGATCTTCTTGTATTCATTTTCTTCTTCTTGAGAGCTCAAGGTGTGACCGGTTGCTATGAGCTGTTGAATCTCCGGATTTTTTGCGATCAGGGAAGGATTGGTGGTCTGGCCATCAACAAACCCGATCAAGCTTTTGATCCGGAGAGTCTCATTAGGGTCGCCACCATCCACTAGGATTCTTGTTTTAGGCTTGTTTGCCAGCATGTTGTTCACCTCGAAAGAGTTCGATTTCGGTCGACCCGACCGCCTTCCTACGTGTGCCGGTTGGAAGTGCAACTTGTGGCAAGACCCGTCGAGATCGGCTTGCAGCACGATTCTGGGAAAAGGAGCGACTCCGATCCAGCCTGCCGGGAACATCGTCGGATGGGCTGAATTCTTGTGTGCGCGAAGGAACCCATTGCCGAATGTTCATCTCTGTTTCGAGCGGTACGTTCTTGGGTGAGCGCTTGAACGCCGTATCGCGCATGCGGTTCACAAACATCAACTGGTCTTCCAATACAGAACCGGCGATTTGCGCAGGTTTCTCGAAACGGAAGGTCACGATGCGTTCTTCAGCCTCGACTTGGCTGCACAAAATGGAGTCGCAACCGGCGACCGGAACTTCTTTGCCAGCCATGCCCACGTCCTCGAATCTCATGTCGGTCAAGTGCCGAATCACGAAAGCATCCTCAGGGCGAAAATCAGCGGCAGGAAAACGATGGAAGCAAACAGCGTGCGACGCGCCGACGCATTCGATCGATCGAAGGCTAACCGGGCGGCGTAATAAAAGAACCCGGAGCTCAGCACAAGGGCACCCACAAAATAAGCCACCCCAGCCTCGCGCAATAAGGCCGGAATCAGGCTGACAGGAATCAGAGCGACCGAAAACACCAGAATCTGCCATGCCATGAAACGACCCTGCCCCTCTCCACGAGGTAGTGTGAGATATCCGCCTCGCGCGTAATCCTCGCGATACATCCAGGCGATCGCCATGAAATGCGGGAACTGCCAAAGGAACACGATGGCGAAGAGGCACCACGCCTCCAGGTTGAGGCTGCCGCGCGCTCCCGCCCACCCGATCAAGGGAGGCACAGCCCCAGGAACCGCACCTACCAGCGTACACAGCGGCGTCTTCCTCTTGAGCGGCGTGTAGAAGAGCAGATAGGTGCCGAGCGTCAGCATTGCCAGCAAACTGGCCAAGGAGTTCACGAGCAAGGCCAAGTAAAGACCACCGGCCACCGAGAGGAGGATCCCGAACCACAGCGCGTGCGAGGGACTGATCCTCCGCGCAGGGAGCGGCCGTTTCGCCGTTCGGCGCATCTGGGCATCGAAATGCCGTTCGATATACTGATTGAGAGTTCCCGTCCCACTGGCAACGAGCAAGGTGCCCACAAGGGTGTCGAACAGCAGCGGAAGTCGCCAGTGCGAGAGTGCCGGCGGTGAGGCCAAGTAGAAACCGGCAAAGGTCGTGATAATGATCAGAAAGTTCACTTCCGGCTTGGTCAGCGTCCAATAGTCGGCGAGCACAGCGGTCCAGTGCGTGAGGCCGCCCTCTGGCAACGGGCGAACCGGCCTAGACATTTCCGCAGATCGGGTTCCAACCATCATGTTCTGGGCTCATCGACTGTCCAGCTATCCCTTGTCGAGCCTTTCGGGAAGCTCAGTAATGACTCCGTTGTGGAGGCTCGGCTGGGGAATTGAATTCGCACCGACGCAAGGAAGAGTGCATCGTACTCCGCGATCAACCGCGTCTCCCGTTCTGCTAATGCCTTGCGCACAGCTTCTTTGAGAAGTTCCTGCACTTCTGGATGCGGTTCACCGGTCGCCGCGTGGATGACGCTCCCCGCGCCTAAAGACAGCAAGCGCCGAAACTGAAGCTCCTGATCTACCTCAGCGATCAGCGGCGACTCTTCAACTGGAAGATGGTGTTCTGTTTCTCCCCCGTGGAGCAAACTGACATGATTCGACACTACACGGAGACGGTCGAGCTTCGCTAGAATTCGCCTCTCATTCCACAGCCAGTAGCGCAAGCGCAGTGACCAATAGGTCTGCACGAAGATGGCATGCATATAACTCCACAGAAGCCGAGACTCTGGCTTCGGTCTTACCGCCCGCGGACGCCGAGAATGGTTATGCTTCACGATTACCTCCATGAGCGACTGATGTAGTCGGTCATGCTCAGGGAAATTAGAATAAAGAGCCAGAAAAGACCGGCGACAATGACAACCCACGTCATCTTTTGACTGATGTACTTCACGCCCATGAAAATCAAGGCGACCAGCGTGGCTTTGCAGGTAGCGATGAGCAGGGCCAGGACTATGTTGAAATGGCCCAGTTCCAAATAGGAGGCCCCCGCTGTGGCTGCTGTCAGACACATGAGGGATGCCCAGACTACGATATAGGTTTTCTTGCTTGCGATATGCTCCGACATCTCTGCTCCTACCCCGAAAGGTGTTTGTGACTGATCAGGTAAAGCAACGGGTATAAATAGATCCAAACGATGTCGACGAAGTGCCAATAGAGCCCGACGTTTTCTACCGGGTTGTGATAGTCCGGTCCGTAGGCCCCCTTCCAGCTGCGGTAGACGACATAGGTCACCAGGCCAATTCCGATCAGAACGTGAAGAGCGTGGAAGCCGGTCATGGCCCAGTAGAACGAGAAGAACAGTTCGACCTGCGCTGGATTGGGACCGGAAAAACGAAAATTCGCGCCCGGGAACTGTCCATCGACCCAGTGACCGTGATACTCGATGCTCTTGATGCCCAGGAAACCAAGGCCGAACAGGATCGTAATCAACAAGAAGGTGACCAGCATCCTGCGCTGTCCGAGTTGTGAGGCCCGCACCCCCAGCGCCATGGTCAGACTGCTGCAGAGCAGAACTGCAGTGTTGATGGTTCCCCACCAGAAGTCCATGTGCTGGCTACCTTCCAGCCACGGGCCGTAATACATGTAGCGATAGATCATGTAGCCGACGAACATGCCGCCGAAGAACATGATCTCGGTAACCAAGAAAACCCACATACCCATCACAGAGGCATCCGTCTGCTGTTCCATGGTGGCGAAGTGGTGTTGCAGTCCCGGCTGGTGCGCGGCGAGGGTCGGGCTACTGTCGCTCAACGGGGACCTCCGTGAGTTGGTCGTAGTTGTAGGCTTCCCAGGTGACGGTCGGAATCTCGTCAAAGTTAGAAGTGGTCGGTGGCGAAGTCGTCATCCATTCCAGGCCAGCGGCACCCCATGGGTTATCATCTGCAATCTTCCCGTAGCGCATCGACCACAAGAAATACACCATCGGGAGCAGGTAGCCGACCGCCAGGATCGATGCGCCCGCTGTGGAGAGCACGTTGAGCACCTGGAATTCTGGCGAATATTGCCAGTAGCGCCGTGGCATGCCCATGTAGCCTAAGATGAATTGCGGGAAGAAGGTGAGATTGAACCCGATAAAGATGAGTAGCGCGGCCAGCTTGCCCCAGCCTTCCGGATACATCCGCCCTGAAATCTTTGGCCACCAGAAATGCATGCCCCCAAGGTAGGCCATCACCATGCCACCTACCATGATGTAGTGGAAGTGCGCGATGATGAAGTACGTGTCTGTCACATGCACGTCGACCCCGAGCGCGGCCACGAATAGTCCAGTCATCCCCCCCATGGTGAACAAGCCGATGAAGCCAAAGGCATAAAGCATCGGGGTCGTATAGGAGATCGATCCCTTGTAAAGAGTGGCCGTCCAGTTAAACACCTTGATCGCGGACGGTATCGCTACCATGTAGCTGAAAAAGGAGAAGATCAACGCCGCGTACAGAGAGATCCCGGCCACGAACATGTGATGCGCCCAGACTAAGAAGCCCAGTACGGCGATCGCGATCAGAGCGAGCGCCATGAACCTGTAGCCAAAAAGCCGTTTGTGCGAGAAACAAGCTACGATCTCACTGACCACGCCCATCCCTGGCAGAATCATGACGTACACCGCTGGATGCGAATAGAACCAGAACAGGTGCTGGAACAGGAGCGGATCCCCACCCAGCCTGGGGTCGAAAATGCCCAGATGAAACATCCGCTCCAATCCCACCAATGCGAGAGATATCGCGAGTACTGGCGTGCCCAACACAAAAATGATGCTGGTCGCGTAGTTCGCCCATACGAACAGGGGCAGACGCGACCAGGTCATTCCGGGGGCACGTAGGCGATGAATTGTCACGATAAAATTCAGGCCGGTAAGGATCGAGGAGAATCCAACCACAAAGATTGCCATGGCGGCGGCCACCACGTTCGTGGTGAGGAACTCGGTGCTCAGCGGGGTGTAGAAAGTCCAGCCGGTGTCGACACCTCCATTGAGGATGGTGTACAGCATGAGAGCGCTGCCAAGAATGAATATGTACCAGCTCAGCAGATTGACCCGCGGAAAAGCCAAGTCCTTGGCGCCGATCATGATCGGAATCAGAAAGTTCCCCAGCACTGCCGGCACGGCGGGAATCAAAAAGAAAAACACCATCACCTGGCCATGCATGGTGAACAACTTGTTATAGGTGTCCGCTTGCACCAGGTCACCCGCGGGGGTCAGCAATTCCAGCCGGATCAGCAGGGCGAAGAAGCCCCCGATGAAGAAGAAGAAAGTAATGGACAGCAAGTACAGCAGCGCAATCCGCTTATGGTCCGTGGTCAGAAGCCAGGACTTGATACCGTATTCCTGGTTCAGGTAGTTTTCGCGTTCGCGCATCGGGACCGCAGCGGTTGTCATATTCAATGCACCTGTGTTGCCGGAGGCTGTTGGCTGGCCGCAGCGACGCTGCTACCGGCAGCTTGCTTCGGCTGGGACTGCTTCAGAGACTTGATGTAGGCGACAAGGGCGTTCAATTGCTCGTCGCTCACAAGTCCTTGGAACGTGGGCATGATCGGCTTGTAGCCCTTCGGAATTCTGAGGGTCGGGTTCTGGATACACTCTCGGAGGTAGTTCTCATCCGCGATCATGGTTCGACCGTCTTCCAGCAATACCGGCTTGCCGAACAGACCAACCAGGTTAGGCCCGCGTCCCTGCATGTCAGAGCGGTGGCAGGTGCTGCAGCCCAGTTCAGAAAACAATTTCTCTCCCGTCGCCGCCAACGGGAGCGTAGAGCCACCCCCGCTGAGCCAAGCTTGATATTGCGCCGGTTCCATCACGACGATATCGCCAATCATCCCAGAGTGCATGGTCCCGCAGTACTCGGCGCAGAACAGGTGATAGGTTCCAGGCTTCGTCGCATGAAACCAGGCGGTGGTGTAGCGCCCGGGCAGAACGTCCTGCTTGATGCGGAATGCAGGCACGAAAAAACTGTGGATCGCGTCCTGGGAGGTCATGATCATGCGCACATCACGGCCGACGGGGACATGCAGTTCGTTGATCTCGCGCTGGCCTTCTTCGTGTTGGAATTTCCACATCCATTGTTTCGCAACCGTGTAGACATCGGCGGCTCCTTCTGGTGGAGTACGTTCCTGGAAGTAAATGTAGGCACCCCAGACAAAGATGCAGAGAAAGATGCACCCGGGAACGACCGTCCACGTGAGCTCAAGCGCATTGGAACCTTCAATGTGTTCAGCCTGATGGCCGGCACGGCGACGGTAACGGAGCGCAAAGACAATGATCAGGGCGAAAATTGCCAGACACACAAGCCCACATAACAGCAGCAAGAAGATGAATAGAGCATCTACCTGCCCCGCCGACGTCGAAGCTCGTGCAGGCCAAAATGGAAAGTGCTCAAACATGATTACCGGATTCCTCGTGCTCCGAATGTATGGTGCGCCGCATCACGCCGAAACATGATGAACATCAGGCCGCCTAACAACAGCATGGTTGCCACTCCACCCACACGCAGCACCCGAAAAATCATGAGGTTGTATTTGCCCGCGCTGGGATCGTAGTGATAGCAGTACAGCAGGATTTGGTCTACGAGGTTGCCGATCTTGTTCTGCGAGGCCTCTACCAACGCCAGCCGCAAATCTTTGGACGGAAACTCCACGCCATAGTAGTACTGCGCGATCTTGCCCTCTGGCGTCAGTACCACAATGGCAGTTGAGTGCGCGAATTGTCCGGAGCCTTTGTCATATTGGTACTGGAAGCCAGCGGCCCTGGTCAGCGCGTCGATTGACTCCTGCGGCCCAGTTAGAAAGTGCCAACCCTGGGCCGCGCCAGGACGCCCGTAGCGCTTCAGATACTCGACGCTGGTTGCGGTCGCGTCCTGTGGCGTCTCCCGCGGATCGAAGCTTACCGTCAGAACCTCAAAATCATTGCCCACCTCAAGCTTCATCGGCTTGAGGGCGCTCGTGAGTCCGCTCAGTACCTCGCTACAGAGCATCGGGCACTTGTAGTAAACCAGATTCAGGATCATCGGCTTGCTGCCGAAGTAGTCTCCCAGAAGCACCCGATTCCCGCTCTGGTCGCGGAAGGCAAGATCCCGCGGAATCTGCTCATTCAAGCGCTGCTCGATGCCGACATTCTTCAGCCCAGGTGGACGCAGGTTCGCCGGTGGGTTGACCGTTCCGGGGCCCATACCCTGGCTCCAGGCAGGGACAACCAGGATGAGGACGAAGAATGCAATCGATTTCAAACTAGCAAACGTTGTTCGGATCACGGTTCCATCGGTTCTTGGCTTGCCGCCGGTACGGCCCGGCCGCACGGCGTCATCATTATTATTATGGTTATTGTTTGGCATCTGTTTTCCCCGCTGCTTTCGTCGCCTTATGAGCCGCATGGTGTTGGGCTTCGATGGGAGCCTCCGCACCTGCCGCGGAGTGCTGCGGCGCAGTCGGCAAGCCATGCTCGACTATCAACGCCATGGCGCGTTCGATCGGAATATGTGCGATACCCGCTTTTTGGTCCAACCACCCATAGCTGTTCAGAATTTCCTCTTCCCGAATCCGCTGATCATCCAACTGCCCGCGCTCGCTCGTTTCGAGCCTGGGGAGCGGAAATTTGGCCGCGTCCTGCGCTGTGGGATGACGCGTGTCGGTGTTGGTGGCTCCTATGAGCGGGTTCTGAGGAGGCTCGTGCGCCTTCTGGTAGCGATTCAGAAAGCCGTACACACCGGCCAGAATTAGATAGATCAACACGCCCACGATGCCCAGCCCGCCGAGAAAGCCGAGGACTCCGCCAGCGCTAAGATCCCGTCGTTCGAACTTGCCATTCTCGGCGTTGAACTTCTCGTTACTCATGTGCAGTCTCCAGCAAAAGCCGCGTGTGCCGATCAAACAAAGGCAGAAGCGGGCGTCCTCTGAGGTTGCGGCAAAACCAAGCCAGCCAGAAGCCGCCGATGGCCCCGGGCACAACGACATCCTGCCAGCTCACGTGGAATTGCAGGTGGAAAGTGGGCTCGATGTACCAGAACAAGTCCACGAAACGCATCAACATTAGGAAGACGGCCAGCCACACCAGGTCTTGAAGCCTTCGCTTGAACCCGCGCGCAAGCAGGAACAGGAAAGGCACGACGAAATGGAATAGAGCCAGGAGTAGCCCCACGTACTGCCATCCGCCGTGCAACCGTCGTGTGAACCAGCTAATCTCTTCCGGCAGGTTTCCTGCCCAGATGATCAACCACTGGGAGAACGCGAAGTATGCCCATAGCATGACGAGAGTCAACATAAGATTGCCGTAGTCGTGAATGTGATTCGGCTTGAGGTATTCCGACATGGGCTTGTAGTGGTGGAGAATCGCCGAAACTACCACGACGAAGCAGATGGAACTCAGGCATTGACCGGCCAGAAAAATCAGGCCGTAGATGGTCGAGATCCAGTGCGGGTTCAACGACATGATCCAATCAATCGAGGCAAAGGCTAGGGTAAAACCGTAGAGAACCAGCCCTGGTCCACTGAGTGCGCGAAAACGCGAGCTCGTGTCTCTCTCCGGTGGAATGTCCTGCTCCGCCGACCACCGGCTCAGAAGCGTCGCCAAGATCAGCCAGATCGAGAAGTAAATCGCTGCGCGGAGAATGAAGCCGCCCGGGGTCAGATACGTGCGCGTGATGTCCTGCAGGTGCTTGTCGCGCGCGATATCTTCGGGGCGCATCCAGGTGTACAGATGGTGCATGCCTAGAATCACCGGAACAAACAACAGGATCATCAAGGGAACCGTGCGGGTAGCTGCCTCGAAAATCCGGCGCACTGCCTGGCCCCAGTCTCCGCCGGTCAAATGCCCAAGCATCAGAAACGCCATTGAACCCAATGAGAGTCCAAGCCATGCCATGTACCCAAGCAGATAGGCGGAGAAGAATTTCTCCGGTTGCAAGACGGCACCGAGTACAGCCAGGACGGCGAACACGAGGCCCGCCGCCAACGCCCGCCGCTGAACGGTCTCGACCACTGCCGGCGCTAGTAGATCCATATTGTTCACATGCGTCGCGCTCATTTAGACTCCTGGTCGGCCGTTCCCGCGGACTGACGGAGGATCTCGGGCAATGTAGCGCCAGAGCCCGGGACGCCCCGGAACCGTGGCATCAAAGACGGCATCTGCTGGCCAGGCGGAGTGTTGTCAGCGCTCGCATTCTGGCTCAACTGCAGGGCGCGAATGTAGGCCACAATCGCCCAGCGATCCTTGGGTGAGACTTGAGCAGAGTAGTCCGGCATTATCCCGAACCCATGCGTGATGACACCATAGAAGTATCCGAGCGGTGCCTTGCGCAGCCGGTCGATGTGATACGACGACGGCTTGCGTGGAAAGCCGTGCGCAGGGACAATCCCATTTCCATCGCCCAGCCGGGAGTGACACGGTGCGCAGTAAATGTTGAAGCGTAACCGCCCGCGATCCAAAACCTCCTTCGTCACCGGGAAAGGCATGTAGTCACCAGGAGTGCTGCTGTTGCCGATCGTACCGGTATAGAAGTAGGTCTCTTCGTGCAACTGGCCGCGGGCAACCGTGCCCTCGATCAGGGGCCGCGCCGAGCGCAGATCAGTATAAAAATCGTTCTTAGCCAGCGGTTTGAAGCGCGGCTGGTCGTGCATGTCTTGACGGCAGCCCACCAGCAGCAGGACAGCGAGACCGAACGGTGAGACCTTTGGGAGATTGCGCATGGCGCTAGCTGGGTACCTCCGAGATCGACCGCGGCTCTAGGTTTTCCAGGAAGTGACGTGTTTCCACGGGATCGTACTTGGCGTCGGAGGAAAAAATGATCAGGAAAAACCTGTCTCTCGTGGCAAAAGCGAAGCGAGGCACGTTGAACACCGGATGATAGGGCATCGGCAACCCGTTGAGCGCCAGCATTCCGAAGACCGCTGCCAAACCAGCAACGAGGATCGTCATTTCAAACGTCACCACGATGAACGCCGGCCATGAGTTGTAAGGCCGGCCGCCAATGTTGATGGGGAAGCTGATGGCGGCAATCCAGTACTGCAGGAGATAGCCGCCGACGCATCCCAGCAGTCCTCCGATCAGCACCACCAGAGGCACTCCGTTGTTGTGAAACCCGATGGCTTCGGCCAGTTCTTCGATCGGAAAAGGACTGTAGGCGTCGATCTTCTTGTAGCCAGCATTGGTGGTGCGACGTGCGGCATCCACCAAGTCAGTGGGGGAATCGAATTCTGCTAATATCCCGTAGATTGGTGTCCGCTTCATTCGGCTTTCACCTCCGCCTGCGGCAGCAAGGTGCGCATCTCGAAGATCGAGATCATGGGCAGGATGCGCAGGAACAAGAACATGGCCGCCAGGAAAAACCCGAGCGTTCCGATAAATGTCATCCAATCCCAGCGCGTCGGGTAATACATGCCCCAGGAAGAAGTCAGGAAGTCACGCTGCAGGCTCACTACAACAATGACGAACCTCTCCAGCCACATCCCGATCAGGACGATGCTTGAAACCATGAACAACAGGCCTGGGTTGGTCCGGAACTTTCGGATCCACAGCAATTGTGGAAGAAAGATATTGCAGGTTAGAAGTGACCAGTACACATGCGCATACGGTCCGTGCAGACGATTCCATAGGGTGTATGCGTCATAGGTATTGCCGCTGTACCAGCCCATGAAGGCTTCCATGGCGTAGCCATAGGCTACGATTAACCCGGTGGCCAACATCACCTTGGCAGAGTTGTCCAGGTGACGCTGGGTAATGAAGTCCTCGAGTCCATAAATCTTGCGTATCGGGATAGCCAGCATCAGCACCATCGCAAAGCCGGAGTAGATTGCTCCGGCGACGAAGTAAGGTGGGAAGATCGTCGTGTGCCAGCCGGGCACAATCGAGATCGCGAAGTCAAAGCTCACAACGGTATGCACCGAGAGCACCAGTGGTGTGGCCAACCCGGCCAGCAGCAGATAGGCCGTCTCATATCGACTCCAGTGCCGGGCCGAGCCCCGCCAGCCAACTGCCAGAATTCCATAGATGATGGCGGCCCAGCGGTTCGCCGAGCGGTCGCGCAGCGTGGCCAGGTCCGGGATCAGGCCGATGAACCAGAACACCAGAGAGATCGTGAAGTAGGTCGATACCGCGAACACGTCCCACACCAGAGGGCTGCGAAACTGTGGCCAGTAATTCATGGTGTTGGGATAAGGGAATAGCCAGTAGAACAGCCAGGGCCGGCCCAGGTGCAGCAGCGGGAACATGCCCGCACAGGCGACGGCGAACAGGGTCATTGCCTCGGCAAAGCGGTTGATCGAGTTACGCCATGGCTGCCGTAGCAAGAGCAAAATGGCAGAGATTAGAGTCCCGGCGTGGCCGATACCGATCCACCATACAAAGTTGACGATGGCGAATCCCCACCCAATGGGAATGTTGACGCCCCAGATGCCAATGCCGCGCACGAACAAGTAACCCATGGCGTAGAGCAGCAGCATCGTGATCAGGAAGAAAACGCCAAAGCCCACCAGCCAGCCGTTCGAGGTCGGCCGCGTCAGCACAATCGCGCTGATTTTGTCGGTGATGGTGGCGAAGCTATATCCAGGCTCAATGACGGGAGCGCCCCGTCCTCCGCCTCCAGTTTGAGTCTGCTCGTCCATCATTTATCGAGGCTCCGATTTTTCTTGCAGTTCGGGGTTCAGGTTGCGAACCTCCGCCAGATAGGTGGTCCGGGGCCGCGTATTCAAGTCCGCAAGCAAGCCGTAATTTCGCGAATGTGCTTTTAACTTGGAGACCCGGCTGTCCGGGTCATTTATGTTGCCGAACACAATCGCGTTGGCCGGGCAGGACTGCTGGCACGCGGTCTGCAGGTCACCATCGGCGATCTTGCTGTCCTCGCGCTCAGCGTCGATGCGATGCTGGTTGATACGCTGCACGCAGTAGGTACATTTTTCCATCACACCGCGGCTGCGTACCGTGACGTCCGGGTTGCGCATCATCTTTAGCTGCGGCGTCTCCCAGTCCTGGAACCGGAGGAAATTGAAACGCCGCACCTTGTACGGGCAGTTGTTCGAGCAGTAGCGCGTGCCGACGCAGCGGTTGTACACCATGTCGTTCAGTCCCTCAGAGCTGTGCACCGTCGCTCCCACTGGGCAAACCACTTCGCAGGGCGCGTTTTCGCACTGCATACACGGCACCGGCTGGAAGTACGCTTTGGGATTGTCGCGGTCGCCCTGGTAGTAGGCATCGACGCGAATCCAGTGCATATGCCGGCCCTTCACGCACTGTTCCTTGCCAACTACGGGAATGTTATTCTCGGACTGGCAGGCCAGGATGCAGTTGTTGCATCCGGTGCATGCGTTCATGTCGATGGCCATGCCCCATGCGTAAGGCTTGCTCTTGTAATCAAAGCCCTCGAGCGGTGGGTAAAGTGTTTCCTCAGCGGCCGGCTGACCTGCCCGCGCAAAACCTGGTTCTTCCCTGTATTCGTTGAGCGAAGCTGTGCGCACCAGCGCGCGCGCGCCCTCTGGTGTATCCATCGTCTGATACCCTTGGGTGGACGCGAGCTTGTACGTTCCTCCCGTTTTGGCGATCTTCAGGCCGGTGATGAACCACGGCATCGCGCCAGTACGGAGCGGATACATGTCAAAGCCAATGCCGGTGCCGGCCCGCCCTGCACGCCGACGCCCGTACCCCAGGAATACCGTGACGGAGTTATCCGGATGCCCGGCCTGCACCCACACCGGGGCCGAGACCTTCTTGCCCCGCAGTTCGAGGTCAATCACGTCTTCCGTTTTCAGACCGAGCCGGTCGGCCATCTTCGGCCCCACCAGGACCGGATTGTCCCAAGTGATCTTCGTCATCGGTTTGGGGAGTTCCTGCAGCCAACCGTTGTTGGAGAATTGACCGTCCCAGATGGAAGGATCCTGCCGAAAGTTGATTTCGATGCCGCCGCTGTCGGCTCCTGCCGGAGGCGAAAGGTTCGTGGTCTTTAGGGCAACGGGCTTGGGAGCGAACGCAGTGCCGGCTATCCAACCGTCGTGCAACGCGCGCCGCCACCACATCTCGAAGTCTGCATCCGCACGCTGCCTCTGCCAATAGGCGCGCACCAGGTCGTACCCCGATGCATCGGCCTGGCCCAAAAGCAACGCCATGAATTCGTGACAGCTCTTGCCGCTGTAGAGGGGTGCGATCAGAGGCTGGACGATGCTCACGGTTCCGTCGTAGGCGCGAGCATCGCCCCATGCCTCGAGATAATGCGCCTCATTCACATGCCACTGGCAAAGGTCGGCGGTTTCGTTCTGGTAAAGACCGAGATGGACCCGCAAAGCAATCTTGGTTTTCTTGAGTGCGTCCGCAAAACCAAAGTCCGCCGGTGCATCGTAGGCGGGATTGCCGCCCAGGATGAATAACATGTCCACTTGACCCGCGTGCATCTCCGTGACCAGGTCTTTGAGTGATTCAGTCTGATTGATCGGATTCGCGTCCACCGGGTCGGTGTAGACGACTGTGCGTCCCACGTTGCCCAGAGCTTGGTTCATGGCGTGTGCCAGTGCGTGCACCACCGGCGTCTGATGGTCGCCGACGATCACGACGCTGGATCCATGATGTGTCGTGAGATCGGTAACCAGCGCGTTGAAGAACTCCCAAGTCTCTCCGCTCGGCAGCGCTCCTCCGAGGTTCACTCCTACAGCAGAAGCCAGCGCGCTGGCAAACCGTTCGATTTCGACTGCCCGCAGAGGCAGGCGGTGGTCCGCCTTGGCTCCGGTGGAAGTAGGCGTGCACTCGACTGCGTAGAGCCGGTTCATGTTGCCATCGGGATTGCGGCGCATCGCAAAATCATGCGTGTAACGAGTGAATCCCGGAAACCCTGCATACAGGAAATCAGCGTCCAGCGAGAGGATTACGTCGGCATTCTCCAGCTTGTATTGCGTCTCCACCGGCTGACCGTACGCCATCTGCGCGCCGGCAAGGGCGTTGTCCCGGTTCACTGGTTCGTACACGTGCCACTTAGCCGCGGGGAACATCTTCTGAAATTGGCGAAACTGGTCGGCGAGCGTCGGAGATGAACTGGTCTGCGTAAGGACCCGGATACCCGCTCCCTGCAGCGTTTTCTGGACGCTGAGTGGCACGCGAAGCGCCTGCAGAAAAGACGCCCATGAATACACGTCTCCCAGATACGCAATGGTCTGGGAGCGGTCCGGATCATAAAGGCCGAGGATCGAAGCCTGAGAGAAGATGTCGGTGCCGCCAAGACTCGCCGGGTGTTCTTTGTTACCTTCGATCTTGGTTGGGCGGCCGAGGTGACTCTCCACCAGCAGAGGGCTGCCATATCCGCCCAGCGTCATTGTCGTGGCATAGAACATCGGCCGGCCGGGGATCACCTCCTCGGGCTGCTTCACGTAGGGGACGATGGGCTCGAGCGGCTGCTTGGTACAGCCGGTCATGCCCGCCAGCGCCAACGATGCACCCATTAATTTGAGGAAACCGCGGCGCGAGACGGCATCGAGCCACTCGGATGCCCCCTTGGGGAATTCGCGGTGCAGCATCTCCTGAAACTCTTCGCTGCCCGCCAATTCCTCGAGGCTGCGCCAGAACTCAGGCCCTTTGGTTTCCGCAATTTTCGCCCGAGCGGTTTCCAGGCCTAGCTTTCCCTTCTTCCCTGGACAGACTTCCTCGCGGCGTTCCGTATGGCTTGATTCGTCGGTCTTCATCGTCAGTGGCTTTCTCACTCCAATCGCCGGTTCGATCTGTTCACCGGTGGCACGTGGAACAACTGGTAATATCGTGTTCGGTGCGCAGCTTGTATTGCTTGATCAGGTAAAGCCCGAGAGAATCCTGATCGATGAAAACCTTGCCATCAAGCTCGAGTGGTTTATAACTCGACGGCTGCTCGTATCGCATGTTGAACACCTGGTCGCGCGGACGCAGGTTCTTCTCGGGTGCGCGATGGCAGTTCAAGCACCACTCCATCTGCAGGGAGGCGTCGTTGTACATGAGGGGCATGCGGTCCACCGGCCCGTGGCACGTGTTGCAGCCCACGCCTTTGTTGATATGAATGCTGTGATCGAAATACACGAAATCGGGAAGGTCGTTGACCCGGGTCCACAGCAGCGACTTATTGCTGCGAAAGCTCTCCCGCACCGGTTCAAGGAGTGCCGCGTTCGTCCAGATTTGAGAGTGACAATTCATGCAAGTCTTGGTGGGTGGGATACCGGCAAACTTGGAGGTCTCTACCGAGGTGTGACAGTAGCGGCAATCGATGCCCAGCCCGGCGACATGATGCTGGTGGCTGAAGGGAACCGGCTGTGGCCGCACCACCCCCGCGTAGGTCACGTACGGCGAGCGCTGGATCTCGTCCCCCGCCCAAAACAGCGCCGCTACGATCAGCACGGAGCCAAAGATCGTTGCGCGAGAAATTGTGTTGGTACTGCGATGAAAGATCTGCGCCATCGATAAGCTTTCCAGCGATGCGAAGAAGGTCTTATCGCATCGCGAACCTGGCAGCTACGCCAGACCACGCTGTCCGCACGACCCGTAATGGCGAGCGCAACATCCCGCAGTTAGCACGTGACAACTGTTTGTCGTAACTCGGCGATTTGCGTCCTGAGCAGACGAAGAAGCGCGCAGTTCTCATCCCAAATTATTTCTTCGTGAGTCCTGTTCCGGTCTTCCACTCCGCACGGGTTTCTGCCCGGGTACGAACCATTTACTCCTCTCGGCGCGTACGCCTCGAGACTGAGTTGCCAACCCCACTTCATATTTCCAAAGCTCGTGATGCCGTTTCGCTCGGCCACACACTCCTGCTCCTCCGGGGGCGGTACGGGCATGGCCGCACACAACAATTCGTGGCAATCGCAAGCGCACTTTGTGCAGCCGCGGCTGAACCGTTCCGCCCGAGAGGTCTTATGCTCGGACGAATGCTGACTTCTTGCAATCCAACATTCGTCCTTGTGAGCATTACGGTTGTCACATATTGGAAAGGCGAAAGCCGGCGAGACTGTTACCAACTTACGGTCCAGTTTTCCGATTCATCTCTCTAAGGCGTCGAGGGGACGCACAAACGGATGGAGCGGGCTGTTGTGCCAATACCACTGTTGCGGAGAAACACATGAGACCAATCCTCCGCAAACCTCCTGGCTCATCAGGTCTTGGCTTACACCCTGAAACGCGAGACAGCAGTCAGCGGTGCCTAGTCCAGCACATCGAGATGCCGTAACTGAATCTGCATTTTGCCGCCAGGATTGGGGTAGGAGCGGAGATGACGGCCGACACCCGAAGACTGTCGCAACAGGCCCGGCCTCGCCCCTGCATTGCGAGTGGCCACATTCCAGCGGCGCCCTTCCCGTTCCTGCGGCGTTACCCGCTTGGCGGCCAGGACTGTCGTGGCCCCGTCAACTTGTGCCGGGAGTGGGTAGCACAGAGCTGTCGAGATCGGCGGAGTGCACACCAACCTCAACTCAAGCATCTCTGTAGTTAAACGACGTCAGTCGGTTCGTGCTGCGGCTTGCGATCACCGCGTTGGGGTTCCGGCGTGCGAGTCATTGTTCTTTATGCCACGCTAGCGCCCGCAAGTATTGGTGGGAGCGCTCTCACACGGGGCGCAAGGCGGAGAAACGAAATCTCCCAGCGCCGATTCCGATTTTCACATCGCGGAATCCGGCCGATTCGAGCCGAAGCGGCAAGCTTGCCGGATCGACGAGCACCATGGTGTCGCGAACGTGGAAGACTCGCATCAGGAAGGACCGCATGCTATCGGTTCCAGTAAAAACGCCACCCGGCCTGAGAACCCGGTACACCTCGGCAAACAGCCGATCTTGCAATGCCGCCGTGGGCAGGTGATGAAGCACAGTGAAGCAGACTGCGCTCGAGAACATATTGTCGGGCAGCGCCATCGCCGTCGCATCGCCGCAGTGCACCGTGATATTGGTGCTGGCGGTGCGCTGGCGGAGCAAGCTTGCTAATGAGGGGTCTACCTCAATGCAGGTAATTCTTTTGGCGCGATGCCTTAACCAATCCGTAGTCAGGCCAGGTCCCGGCCCCACTTCGAGCACCTCATCCCCTAAGTCGACTTCAGATATGGCCCAAGGCAGGATTTCGTTATCGAGCTTCTGCTTCCATCGATTCGAACGACAGTACCATCGGTGTAACCGATTCATCAGCCCTCACTCGTCCGACCGCTGCCCGCGCGGATTGCTCCGTTCTCCGTCAGGATAGCTCTGTGATGAGCCGCACTTTTCTGCGGTCTGCCATCTCGTTCGCAATTTCTGTTTTCTCGGTCTCAGACAACATCCGCGCCGCCAGAGGAAAAATCAATTCGTCCTCGACGCTAATGTGCTGCTTGTACATCGACGCAAGGCTCGCAACCGCGGTGCGGAACTGCGTGGTTTCGGCGTCGGACAGACTGCCAGTCGAGAGATACCGCGTTCCCAGGCGTTCTATTTGGTCGTGTAAGGGAGCAGCCCAGCGATGTTCCTCCTCAAGCTTTTCCATTCTCGAGAAAGCAGCCACGATTTCAGGGTCCCGGATCTGACGCAGCCGGGGAAACAACGACTCTTCCTCATCAGCGGTGTGTTTCGGAGCTGCTTGCACGAAGTAGCGCAAGGCGGAATCCAGCAACCGACCTGTGTCTGCCGTGACCGGATGGTCGATCACATCGGCAACCGCTACGAGCATACCGAGAAACATCTCCACGCGCCGGTGACAGTCGGATAGCAAACCAGTGGGGTCCGTAAAATTGTGGCTCTTCACTCCAATTTGAACAGGCATAGTTCCAGTTTACTCGCGCAATTCGGTTTGCGATTATCCGCGACAAATTTATCGATTTCCTTTGCAGGAGGAGCGTTCACAGCGCAAATTGCCGAGGCGATTGCGGTGCTAAGAAAGCTCCGGGAGTGAGGGGAATCGTTGAAGCCAGGCGTCTGTCCTGATGATGCGCGGAGTTCAGAGATCAAGGATCAGGGCCGAGTTACTAACGAGGTTTCACCACGACTCGCGTCGACGGTCCGCGTGATAGAGTGCTTTGGAAAAGAGGGTATATACACCTTCCCCCCTCTCTCAGATTCTCTGAACTAAGCGGTTCAGCTGAAGCTTTCCCTCTTAGCCTCCAAACAAAGAGGTCCAATTATGGCGCACCTCCCAATCCCCAGGACTCGAGTTAGCCGCCGAATTCCTATTCAGCCAGCGCTAGTTTATACAGTTGGGCCCGCGGCTCATTTCCCCGCCTACGGCTTTACTATGATCTGTCCGATCATACGTTGCACTTCGTGCAGGGTGCAGACATACTGGTACGTGCCGGGCGTCCGGAACGTATGTTCATAGGATTGGCTCGGATTGAGGTACCCGGAGTCAAACTTCTGGGCGCCCTTCGGCAGGGTAACGTCTTGGGCGTTTGTCGCCTGGCCAGGATCGGCGGTTACCGTGTGTACCTCGCGCGATGAGTTCTTCCATACGACAGTCTGGCCAGCCTTAACTTCAATGGTTGCAGGCTCAAACACCAGCAACGAACCTGTCATGTCCACAACGACTGCAGGTTGAGTCTTCCCTGACGCCGCGGATGATGCCCTCGAGGGCAAAGCCTGTGGCCTCTCTAGTTGCTTCCGCAATTGTGCGAGTGACACTTTCACATCGCACGTCGGTGCCAACTTGTCGATGGTCTCGATAATGAACACAGGCGAGCGATCCGCATCGTATATGTCGGGAAGGAGTCCCAGATGTCCGGTCACGTGGACCAATGCATCGATGTTGTTGGCAAAAAGCAAAGGGCTCTCTGTGAGCAACATTGGTCTGGCTTCCAAGCGATAGATCTTGCGCGAGCCGAATAGCACCAGCTTCGGCATGAGCCCATCCGAGGCGGTCAGGCAGCCGTCCAGTTGTGTCGGTGCGGCCGATCCTGCGGTGTCTTTCCTCGAGCTTGCAGCTGAACTCGGTTTCGAGGCAGCAGACGAATCCGTGTTTTGAGCCCTGGCGCTGCCAGACGTCAATAGTCCTATTATGCACAGCAGGAAGCCGCACGCCGCTTTGAGGGTCGATCTCTTGTAGGAAGCCACCATTGCCATTTGCCTTTTTGTTCTCCGCACCTGGGGGGCTGTTTGTGTGACATCGCTCGCGCCCCCTCGTCCTGTCCGTCACCGTCGTCGCCAGCACCGCTCTCTCCATCATTCGGAGGCAATTCTGCATTCAGTATTGACAGGCGTGGCGAGGTCAGCACTAAAACAGACTCGAATGCGCTCGAGTGAGCGTTAGAAACGGAACCCGCTCGAGCGGCATCGTTCTGTTCTTTATTTCATTTCCTGCTCCACCTGTGTCGGAGTAATGAGCCACTGAGTGATGTGATAGTGCGGCTCCTGCAGGCCAGGGTGGCCGGGGTTGAAGTTCACACTGGTGTGGTCCACTTTCAGGTCCAAGTTCGCAATCTTTTGCCCCAAGTCATTCCAATCCTTGTGCTGATCGAGGTCCTTGCTCGAAATCATGTAGGTGACATTGACCAGTTCGCCATTATGGTTGTAGCCGAGATACGGGCCGGCCGGCAGCGAAGCGGGGTCAACGTACAGCGTCCCCAACCCTGGCAGCCAGTCGGGCAGTCGCACTAATGTGCTGACTTTTTTGAAATTCGCGGGAGGATTTGCCGTGTTCCCCCCTGTCTGTGCGGGAAGGGATGGTGCGAGCAGCAAAGCGACAACCGTGAGTACGAGCAACGAAATACTTTTCATAAAACAGCTCCTTTGGTTAAAACGAAAATTTTTCCTCGACCTTGGGAAACAGCTCCTTGTACTAACTACCCAAGATCAAGTGTTGTCTGTTGCCGCACAAATCGACAATAGACGGTTTGTACCAACCGTTGGGCACAATGTCACACGCGCACGACGGCGATGAATGCATTCAATATTCACTTGTCTCGTGCGCTGGGGGAGAGGACGTTGTGGTGTCCTTTCGGAGTGCAGCCCTCAAGCGTGAGGTGAGCCAGCATTCGACGAGGCATTGTCCGCGGATGGGGCAGGGCGTATCGCATAGCAGCATCGCAGTCAAGCCAAAGGGTAAGACACCGTCGTCAATCTCCCGATTGACTCCTCTCTCCAAGTGCAGACTCCTTCTGCCCGGCGTCAGGTCGTGCTGACGTTCATCTCCATGGTTGGTACAAACCATCTATTGCCTGATTCCCTGGTGCCCATCGAATCTAAGAGTAGACAAGGAGGTTTGTGATGGAGTCCAGGATTGATTACGCAAGAGTTGCTCTCGCTGCTTCAACGGCAACGCTGGGCCTGGAAACTTATGTTTGCCACTGCGGATTAGAGGATTCTCTCCTTGAACTGGTGAAGCTACGAGCTTCGCAGATCAATGGATGTGCCTACTGCGTGGACGCGCACACGAAAGATGCACGCGCAGAGGTTGAGGCCGAACAACGGCTGAATACGGCGAGCGCCTGTGAGGAGACATCTTTCTTCACGGAACGTGAGCGAGCGGCGCTCGACTGGACGGAAGCCGTCACGCTGGTCGGGCACGGACATGTGCCAGATCACATATACGAGCAAGCATGCCGCAGCTTCGGCGAAAAGGAGTTGGTTGATCTAACTCTTGCAATTGTCGTCATCAACGAATGGAACCGCTTGGCGATCACTTTGTGTACAGCAGCTTCCACCAACTGACAGGACGAAAAATGATGGGAGCTGTGGCCGGGCTCGCGCTACAGCCCTGACGCCCGAAAAGAATCTAGACGAAAGTGACGCATCCAACGTTACGGAACCATCTTGCACAAAAGGATGCATTCTTCTGCCAGACCGGCTTGCCGAACTCCGCTTGCAACTCAGTCCCTGACAGTCCAATCAAGCCGGTTCGTTTTTGTCGAAGCCTTCCAATGCGATAAGGATCAAGACTCTTTCCCACTCTTTGCGGATATCATTAGTGACTGCACGTTGAACATCCAGGAGTTCGGTTCCGAATGCCCGGATCGAGTGCCTTCTTGAACCATCCAGCAGAGTCGTTTATTCTTTTTCTCTCTCGAAATCCTGCGCAGAGTGGCGCACTTGCGTGACAACTGGCAAGAGGACGCCATTCTCTAGAGGGCCGTTCCGATTGTGCCACCGGGAATGTTCGACAACCGCCTGCGAGAGCAGCCATGAAAAAGCGCGCGTTCGATCCCAGCACTTTCCTGGCGACGATTGGCGTCGGCCGGAAGATTGTGTCGGTTTCAAGAAGGCAAGCGATATTCGCACAAGGCGATGTGGCGGATGCTGGCTTCTATATCCAAGACGGCAAAGTCAGACTCACCGTCGTATCCACGACCGGCAAGGAAGCGACCATCGGCATACTGGGTGAGAAAGATTTTTTTGGGAAGGGTTCGCTGGCGGGGCAGTCTGTCCGCATGGGATCGGCAACTGCGTTGACGGCTTGCCAGCTTCTGCGCATAGAGAAGAGAGCAATGATGGATGCGCTTCACCGCGAACACACCTTTTCCGATATGTTCGTAGGTTATTTGCTCGCGCGCAACATCCGCTATGAAGAGGATCTAGTCGATCAGTTATTTAATTCCAGCGAGAAGCGCCTGGCGCGTATCCTCTTGTTGCTCGCTCACTTCGGGAAGGAGGATGTGCCGGAAAGGGTCGTCTCCAAAATCAGTCAGGAGACCCTCGCCGAGATGGTTGGTACCACGCGCTCGCGAGTTAGTTTTTTCATGAACCGCTTCAGGAAATTAGGATTCATCCATTACAACGGCGGTTTGTTGGTCCATCGCTCGCTGCTCAATGTAGTGCTTCACGATTGAGCATTTTCACAGCTACAAGCTTGGCGAAGCTTCCCGGAAATGGCCCCTGTGTGCGCGTTTTTGTTCTTCCGACAATCGGCAGCCGATTCCACGCACCTGGGCCCCCTAACGAACAATGGTAATTCCAGATTCCCACCGCGACGCACGCGTCGAAAAACTGCGCCCAAGAATCACGAAAGTGGTCAAAAGTGAACAGAATTCACGTTCGACCTTCGCTACGATAGCGCATGGCAGCATGCGTTGGTCGGGTCTGGAATCTCAGGAGCCGCGTGAATGCTTCAGTGCGAGTTGCAGGACTTTCTTGAGGAAACTGCTGATGCCGCCTTCAGTGTG
>JAICSO010000081.1 GCA_025936825.1 Terriglobales bacterium | reverse complement strand
GGTCCGCGATTGACCGAAGACGAAAAACCGAGTAAGATTGTCTTACCATGCAGACCAAGGTTTCCACAAAGGGACAAGTCGTTCTCCCAGGGCCGCTTCGCCGCCGCCTCGATATCCGCCCAGGCGATCCGCTGGACGCGAATATAGAGGATGGGCGAATCGTGCTCACTCCTCGCAAGAAACGCCCTCATCGCACAAAACTCGTGACTGATCCTGTTACGGGATTGCCTGCTCTAAGTGCAGGGCCAAACGCACCCACATTGAGCAGCAGGGAAGTTGAAGAAATTTTGGCGAACTTCCCATGACCTACTTGCTCGATGTGAATGCCCTAGTCGCTGTAGGGTTCATTAATCATGAGTTCCACGATCGTGTTGCTGCCTGGATCCAATCTCAAAATTCACCAAACTTGGCGAGTTGCTCAATCACTGAACTCGGGTTAGTACGCGTACTTGCGCAAGCTCCGGCCTACGGATTTACCGTGACTCAGGCCCGCACGTTGTTGCTGCGCTTGAAAGAGGCACGTACTGCTCCTCTGAAGTTTATCCCGGATGAACACGATGTTTCTCATCTGCCTGCTTGGGTCAGAGCACCCAAACAAATTACGGATGGTCATTTAAGCAAGCTGGCGAGCGCAAATTCTGCGGTCCTGGCGACTCTCGATGAGAGCATTCCTGGATCGTATCTTATTCCGAAATAGCGTAGCCGCCGTTGGATGGTCTTCCTGTGCGGCTTCAGTGAGGCCTCGCTGCTTTGTCACCAGCAAATGCAAGGCGTGGTAACTTCATAATTCTGTGCCAACAGTGTGCCCTTTTTCTCTTTGTCCAGCCTAGGTGCATGTGGACAGAGCGGATAGAGCTAACATTCGACTGACGGCTCATCAGTCGCAATTGGAGAGTCAAAGGTGAACACAGCTCCAAACGGGTCCATCTTGCGACGTTCGAAGCAGGCAAGAGTTCTTTCCCCTTCTCCCCTAGTAAGTGATACAATGCTTACAACAGTTACATGATGGAGGATCTATGAAGCAATCGCGTTCGATGGTGCTCAGTATGCGCCTGCCGGTGGAGAGTGGAAAACGCTTAAAGCGCATCGCGAATCGGCATGGCTGGACACCGAGCGACGCTAGCGCTCGCCTGGTGGAGGAGGGTCTAAGGCGGTCGGAATTTGCCTTCCTGGATTTTCGCGATTCACCAGCAGGCAGGCAAGCCTATGTACAAGGAAGCACCCTGGCGATATGGGAAGTCATGTTGCTTCTTCGGAGTTACAAAGGAAATGTCGAGGACGTGGCGAAGCATCTGAAATGGCCTGACGCGAAGGTTCGAGCTGCACTCAACTACTCGGAGGCATTCCCCGGAGAGGTGAATGACGCAATAGCAGAGAACGATTCAACCGATTTCGTCAGCCTAAAGCGCATGCTTCCCCAAGCGGTCGATTTTGCCGCCAGAAAGACCAAGCGGGGCTGAGATGGTCAAGTTGCTTCTCGATGAGCACATTTCCCCAGAGGTAGCGAACGGCGTTCAACGTCGGAATCGATCTCTAGTTATTCACTCGATGGTGCAGTGGGAGAACGGAAACTTCCTCGGGAAGGAAGATTCTGTTTGCCTATTGGAAGCAGCGAGGCAACGCTTGAGCCTGGTTACTTATGATCGCAGGACGATTCCTCCATTGCTGAAGCTGTGGGCAGAGGAGGAGCGATCCCATGGCGGTGTGATCTTTGTCGATGAAAAGACGATCTCGCCGGCGGACATTGGGGGGCTAGTTCGCGCTCTGATTTCGCTTGTAGAGGAGGCTGGGGAAATTGATTGGACGAACCAAGTGTACTTCCTGCGGAGCCAACGCTGAACCGTCACCGCGATAACGCGATCGTTTAACACAACCTGCGGGAAATTCTCGGATGTCGTGTTTTTGCTAGAGCGGAGCACTCTGTGTGCGGGTTGTGTGCCAGATTCGGCTTCTCAAAATTAACGCGATGACTGACGCATTATGAAAAGCCGCCCCTCCTTGGGCGGCGAGGAATCTCGCCATTCCTTCCTGCGGAATTCTGGCAGAGCCGTCCTCGCCGTCAAGGGGTCGCTTCGCCGCGAAGAACGCGCCCTTGACCGCTGCGGGCCCCTCTGCACACCTTTCCGCTAAGAAGGAATGGGGATCTCTGGATTGACGTGACGAATGAGCCTTTGATCTTTGGGGGAAAATCTGCAGGGTGAGGACAACTTCCCTAAGGAGCCAAATCGATGAGCAGCGCGAAATATATCGGCATGGACGTTCACAAAGAAACCATTTCCCTCGCCGTGATGAACGACGCGGGAAAGCTGCTGATGGAATCCATCATCGAAACCAAGGCAAGCACCATTTTGCAGTTCTTTGCCGGCTTGCGAGGTGATCTGCGCGTCACCTTCGAAGAAGGGACATGGGCAGCCTGGCTTTATGATTTGCTGCAAGCGCACGTCACGGAAATCGTGGTCTGCAATCCGCGGAAGAATGCGTTGCTGAACGAGGGAAACAAAAGCGACCGGATCGACGCCCGAAAGTTAGCTGACCTGCTGCGCGGCAATTATCTCAAGCCGGTCTATCACGGCGAATATGGACTGCGCATGCTCAAGGAGTTGTCGCGTACCTATCTGACTGTCAGCAAAGATCTGGTGCGGGTGATGAACCGGCTAAAAGCACTGTATCGAAGTTGGGGAATCGCCTACTCCGGGAAATCGGTGTACATGCCCAGCCAACGCGAAGTTTGGTTGAGCAAAATCAAAGAGGCTGGCGTCCGCCGGCGGGCGGAGTATCTCTACCAGCAGTTGGATACGCTATTGCCCTTGCGCAAAGAAGTGCGCGGGGAGTTGCTATCCGAGAGCCGCAAACATAGAGCGACGGAAATCCTGCGTGACATTCCGACCATCGGTTCCATCCGGTCGGCTCACTTAGTCGCCCTCATCCAGACGCCGCACCGCTTCCGCAGCAAGAGGCAGCTGTGGGCCTACAGCGGCCTGGCACTGGAGACGCACGACAGTGCGCAATATCGCTACGTAGGCGGACAACAGCTCCGTTGCCGGAAACCGCAGCAACTGCATGGGCTGAATCACGACCACAACCATGATCTCAAGGGCATTTTCAAAGGTGCCGCGCATAAGGCAGCCAGTAGCCCTGGACCATTCCATGAGTTCTATGAGCGTCTGCTGGCCAAGGGAACTAAACCTTCTCTGGCACGGCTGACTCTGGCGCGCAAGATTGCCGCCACTACCCTGACAGTTTGGAAGAAAGGAGTGCGGTTCGATCCAGAACAACTGAAATCACAAGTAGCTTAGCGTCTCAGAGCGTTGCATACGCCGGGAAGTTCATCTGATCCGCTGGCGCACGGCTCTGGAGATGATCGGGTTCGAGGGAGAGTAACCAATCGGCCGTTCGGCTGCGCTGAAAAGCGCGAAGTCTCAGGACTAACCCTTTGCCCCCTCGGATAACCCAAGAAAGCACTAGGCCACGAGCCTCCGATAGGACCATGGTTGCCGTTTGAAACCTGGGCTGCTTGTTCATTGTCACAGAAACGCCGAGCTGATCGCATGAGAAACCCAGGCACCTGGCACGATGCTGCCGCGCTCAGCCGCGCGGCGAGAAACGTTAGAACCTACCGGGAAGAGATCGTCGGGGCTGAATGCCGAGAACAGCTCCGGTCTCTCACCGACGCTGGAGTATTTTCTCTTGACATTCCTTTTAATAGGACGGCCGATTCGGTTCCGGCTCGAAGAAAGACAGTACGTGATTAAGGCAGTGCTCGACCAGTGGTACGACCCGGAGGGCACCTTTTACGAGGTCCGCGCTGACGACGGCAATCTCTACGTCCTTCGGCAACAGACATCTACACCCGAGCGCACTTGGGATCTGGTTTCCTTTCGGCAAGCGAGAGAGGAACGCTGATACATCCGGAAGGCCAATTCAGCTGCATGCGGAATGGCATGCATGACGCCTGTCAGAGCAGCCTATTCCACCGCTACTTTCGTGCCCTTCTGAGGCTGACTCGACAAATGCTCAATACGCGCGTCCAGCATCTCCCGGAGTGCCTTGAGAAACTCGACGCGTGAGTTATGCAGATGCTGTTTCACCGAGGGTGAGAATCCAAGTAACTCGGAGATTGCCTCGGTGAGTTCGCCGCAGGCGCATCGCGCGTGAGCGGCAGCTTGACCGGTGGGCGTGGATTGCGTCTGCTGCGTGTCGTTCATTGTGCCTCCTTCATCTCAACCGTCAAAACACGATTTTCCAACCGCGCCCTCGCCGGCTGCAACCCTGCCATCGACCGCGGCAGCCCAATATGGCGGCGGAGCGTGCCGATCTCAACCACCAGTTCGTCGCCTTTTTTGAACAATCCGATTTCACCTTTGGTGGCAAACGGCAGCAGCACCCGAACTTCATACGCTCCGTTCTGTTTCCCGAAAGTGAACGGCTTTTCTGTCCGCGTTACCGCCGACGGATCTTCCCCTGCAGGATACAGCACTCCGGCCAGCTCCTCCAGTCTTTGTCTCCCCAGGACCTCGTGAGAGAACAAGGGCACGCGCTTCACCGGAACCGGAGCAAAGTATTCTTCGATCTCGTGCAGAATCCTGTCCTGCGAGATGTGCCACTCGTTGAACCAGGCATCATTGACTTCATGTGGGAGAAGGCGGTTGACGATGACCGCGTCCACCGTCAACCCGTGCAGGGAAAAGTACACGAACGCGCGTTCCGTCTCGCGCAGCACCATTTTCTCAGGGTTGGTGACGAGCCGAACGCTGGTGATGGCAGGGTCTTCCATGATTTCGTCCACGCCCTCAAGTTTGCCAAACAGATCGCGGATATTTAGGAAGTAGCTATCGGTAGGGAGTTCGAACGGCGCCACGCGGTTCGCGATGGGCCGCACCGCCTTCAGGAAATTTCGCTGAAAGGGAAAAATGTGTTTCATGTACCAATCGAGCGTGGTGGGCATGCTGATGAAGCGCATGGACTCAGCGGTAGGCGCGGCGTCGAGGACGATTACGTCGTAGCGCTGCTCGCGCCGGTACTGGTTGACGTACATCATGGCGCTGAGCTCTTCCATGCCGGGCAGGATCGCAAGCTCTTCCGCCTCCACGCCGCCAATCCCGGTAGTACGCAGTACAGAGGTCACGTAAGCGGAGATTTCCTGCCAATGCCGCTTGATCTCCTTCTGAATATTGAGTTCCTGGATCCAGAGCCGGTCACCCACCTGTAGCGGGTCCGAAGTCTGGAGATGAAAGAGGTCGGTTTCCAAATCGAAGGAGTCGCCCAGGCTGTGTGCGGGGTCGATGCTCATGACCAGCGTGCGATAGTTGAGTGCGGCAAGTTTGACACCAGTGGCGGCGGCCAGACTGGTCTTTCCCACTCCACCCTTGCCCGTGAACATGAGGATCCTCATACCCCCATTGTAAGGGCCGGAGGTACGCGGCGTTTTGTGCAAGAAGAAGTAAAGAAGTAGGAACCAAGGGGATGTCCCGGCTATCGGAGCCGAGCGATCCAGATTTGCCGACCATAGAAGGCAAGGTTCAGAGCGCAGATGATTACGCCTGCAACCGTCAGAACAGTTGCAGAGATGTCCGGATAGACCAGCTTATCCAGGTAATGGAGCAGGAACCCACCCTGGTATGGCTCGATTCCGGCTTTGCCTTCGAGCCAGTTCTCCAGAACCGTCAAAGGACACGGCCAAGGAAGCAGTTCCGTGAGAATTCCCGAGACAAGAGAAGCGAGATGCAGCCAGCGGAGAATCGGACGCCGACGAGTCAGCAGAGCGCCAAAGGCTACCCACAGGATGAACATGGCATGCAGCAAAAGGACGGAAACCGCGAGCGCGGAATAGAATGTCGGCCCAAGAACGGCTGCATGCATTCCTAGAATCTACTGCAACGACGGCGAACCATCAGCCTGATTGACATTCACAGTGTTCCGAGGCGGGAATAATATTGTTGCCAGAAGATTGTGCGGAAAATCATCCATGTCGACATGGACGCCTTTTACGCCTCGGTCGAGCAGCGCGACGATTCGCAAATGCGCGGCAAGCCCGTCATCGTTGCCTGGCGGGGCAACCGCTCTGTCGTCTGCGCGGCTTCGTACGAAGCCAGGAAGTTCGGGGTTCGTTCAGCCATGCCGGCAGTGCGCGCGGAACGCTTGTGTCCCGATGCAATCTTCGTCGCTCCGGATTTCACACGGTATCGTGCCGTCTCTCGCAGTGTGCGGGAGATCTTCAAGCGCCATACTGACCTAATCGAGCCATTATCGCTCGACGAAGCGTATCTCGATGTCACCGAGAACAAGACGGGACTACCGACCGCGACTCTTGTGGCGCGCACGATCCGGGAGCAGATTCGCAAGGAGTTGAATCTGACTGCCTCGGCGGGAGTCGCGCCGAACAAGTTCCTGGCCAAGCTAGCCTCGGACTGGCGCAAACCTGATGGATTGTTCGTCATTCAACCCGAAGAAGTAAATGCGTTTCTTGTGCCATTGCAGGTTGGGCGCCTGCCCGGAGTCGGGAAAGTTACTGGGGAGAAACTGGCGAAACTGGGCATACACGCCGTCGCAGATTTGCGAAAGCTGAATTCGTCGGCCCTCGAACACGAGTTCGGCCGATATGGTCGGCGCCTGTACGAACTTGCGCGCGGAATCGACGACAGTGAGGTTATCCCGGACCGCCCGACTAAATCGATATCCGCCGAGGATACGTTTGAGCATGACGTCCCTTTGGCCGCAATCGAGCCCATGATCCGTCGGCTCGCAGAAAAGGTCTGGTCGGCCTCGCATAAGGAATCACGGATTGCGCGGACGGTGGTTCTCAAACTGAAGACCGGCGAGTTCAAGATTCTCACCCGTAGCCATACGCCGGGCTCGCCTCCCTCCTCCTGCGAAGAACTCACGGACATCGCTCTTAGCCTTCGGGAAAGAGTAGAACTCAGTCCACAGCAACGCTATCGGTTGGTTGGGATTGGTTTGAGCAACTTTCAGGATCGAGAAGAGGATGCTGCGCAGGCGGACCTTTTCCCGGATTCGTCACTGAAGACGTGACCGATGCGAGTCGCTCGCGCTTCATTTTCTAGCCGTCGTCGCTTATTTGTTTCGCTTGGCTGCTTTCCATTTCGCCCAACGTGCACGCTGGGCCGCTGCGATTCGCTTGCGCGCTGCTGCTGACATTGGTCTCCGCTTCGTGCCAGCCGTCTGAGTGCGCCCTGTTCTTCCTCGCAATCCGTCGAGACTGCCCAGAGCCTTCAGAGCCGCGTCCAGTTGTTCGACTTGCCTCTGCGCTTGATCTCTTTGGAAGCCTGTTTATCAGGATGACGTTTCGGTGCTGTTCGAGAGGACCGAAAACGCGAGGTGCGGTCCCATGGCCGATTGACGAGGTTCCCATGTCAGAAGCAAAGGAAATTGAGAGTATCGAGAAGAGCGAAGAAAGTTCCATGAACCCGAGCAAG
>JAICSO010000100.1 GCA_025936825.1 Terriglobales bacterium | reverse complement strand
GGTCGCCACGGCTTTCGACGCATCACGGCTCGCCATCGCGCCGGCGGTAAATCCTTTGGCCTGTTGTTTGGCGGCTTCGCGGCTTTCTTTTTCCTGCTCGACTTGGGCCGCCAGCTTGGCATGGCGTTGAACTAGCCGTTGTTGCTTCTGCGCAGCTTCCTGTCTGGCCTGTTCCAACTGCCCTGTCTTGTCGCGCAGTGCCTTCCATGCCTGGGTCACCGACAGCAACGTGTACGCCTGGTAGTCCTGCTCGTGCGCATTCACGCCCGAACCGGCAGGCGCGGCATTGTGGTCTCCCGCCTCGTGATCCGCTTGCAAGCGCTTGATCTTCGATTCTTGATCGCCGCCCGCCTGCTCAAGGTCCTCACTCGCGTCGTCCAATTCATCCTGATCGAGTTCCATCTGCGCTTTGATCACATCGATCTGGTCCTGCAAGTTATCTTTTTGCGTCTCCGGCGCAAGCGCGAGCTTACGCGTGAGTTCCGCGAGGTTGTCCTGGTCCTCTTTGACGGTCTGTTGCGCCTTATTTCTGCGGATCTCGATCTGCTTGGCTTCGGGAGAAAGCGCGGGAGGGTTCTCCTGGGCCGTGCGGATCGCGTCGTAGAAAGCGAGATCGACTTCGTGGTCGCCGACCTTTTCCGCCTCATGAGCCAGCGCGATTTCTGCCGGAGTGCCGGCAAGCGCCGCCATCCGGCGAGCGGTCTCAAGCGGACGCAAATCGACAAGCCGGCGGCGCTGCGACGATGCCTTGCTCTTCGATGCTTTCCGGCCCGTGTTTGCAGCCGGATCATCATTCTGCGCCGGCAGTTCTCGCGTCCAATAGAGCCCGGCCACGGCTGCTCCTGTCAGCAGCACGAGGACGATTGCCGTTATCCAGTGTCGACGCTGAACGCGGTTTTTCATACTGCCACCCGGCGAGAGCCAGCGGTCTGGCACTGCCTGCTTAGGGAATTTGGATGAGAACACTGTAGCAAGAAATCACCGCTTCATCGATGTCGTTAGTACGTCTCACAGGAGGCGGCGATACGGGCACCCGCATGCTGCACTGCAAGGAACCATCAGTGCGCTGGAATGCTGTAATGCGAAGCCACCAGCTTCCATTTGCCGTCCATCTTCATCCACAGGTCGGTCATGCGATCGCGGTAATCGTATGGCTTTCCCGCAGACTCGCCCTGCTCGTGGTAGCTTCCGGTTACCACCGCCCCATCTCCGTGCATTCGTATTTTGAGATCGGCGAATTCCACGACGGCCACCTTTTCAGACGGCTGGGCGGTGTGGCTGATAAATCCGACCTTGCCGTACACGCTCCCATCCTCCATCGTGATCACGTAGTCATCGGACATGAGAGAGGAGAGCACGTCTACTTGCCGGTTCTTGTACGACTCGGCCCACTTGGTTTCCAGGACGCGAATGGCAGCGGCGTCCGGGCTTTCTTGCGCGCTCGCAGCCAGCCCGCAACTGCCGAGTAGGCACACCAACAGGGGCACACATGTCCGAGCACGCATACGGGCTATCCTCTACATTCCATGGGAACAGCGCAAGTTACCAATGGAGCACTGAGCGCGTTGGCTATGCTAACCTTGCCGTACCTTCCGCTGATCGCCATGGAACTCAAGCCCAGAATCCGCATTGGCACGGCCGGTTGGTCCTATAAGGACTGGGAGGGATTCTTTTACCCCTCAGGGATGCAGCGGAAAAAGATCCATCCCCTGGAATACCTGGCCAGATTTTTCGATACAGCGGAAATCAACACTTCCTTCTACGGGCCGCTCAAGCCGGAGTTGGTCAAGCTCTGGTGTAAAAGAGTGGCAAGCGTGAATCCGGATTTCCTGTTTACCGCGAAGCTGTATCGCGCCTTCACCCACTCACCGCTTGCCGTGATGGAGCCGACCTCCGCCGCCAGCATTCGCCCGACTGACGAGGATGAAGTCAAGACCCGCGAGGGTCTCGATGCCCTGGCCGGCGAAGGACGATTAGGCGCGCTGCTGATCCAGTTTCCCGTCTCGTTCAAAAACACTTCGCTGAACCGGGAATACATCGAGCGCCTGGTGCGCCAGTTCATCGAGTTCCCCTGCGTGGTCGAGGTCAGAGACTCAAGCTGGGACAATCCCGAGACGCTGCAGGCTTTCGCGCAAAGAAACGTCGCCTTCTGCAACATCGACCAGCCGCAGCTGGGGAAATCACTCGGGCCCACGGAACACGTTACCGCACCCATCGCCTACGTGCGACTGCACGGCCGCAACTACGACCAGTGGTTCGACTCCGATAATCGCAATGACCGCTACAACTACCTTTACAAAGAGCGCGAACTCGAAGGCTGGAAGGAGCGAATCGAGAATGTCGCGCACAAGGCGCAAACCACGTACGTGATCACCAACAACCACTTCGAAAGCAAGGCTGGCGTGAACGCGATCGAGTTGAAGGCCATGATCACCGGCAAGCGGGTGGCAGCGCCTGCGACCCTGATTCAGAAATATCCGGAACTAAGAAAATTCGCCGATCCCGACGATGGCGCCGCAGGATCCTCCCCGGGCAGCCAGCTCTCGCTACTAGCTTAGGAAACCGAAATTTTGAGGTTGCCCCACCCTTCCCGCGCTTTTTGCGGGAGGGTGGGCCTTCTGTGCGGACTACAATTTCCACGAATGCACGTCAAACCAGTCCGCTATCAAGACCAGGGCTGCCTGCACTTCATCACGTTTAGTTGCTATCACCGCCTGCCGCTGCTCGATACGTGTGCAGCGAAACAGACCTTCGAGCGAGAACTGGAGCGAGTCCGCGCCTGGTATGGCTGCTATATCACGGGCTATGTCGTAATGCCGGAGCACGTGCACCTGCTCATCAGCGAACCTGAACGCTCGAAATTATCCGTGGTGATACAGATGCTCAAGCAGATCACTTCACAAAAACTGCACGCCCAACATCTCCCGCGCTTTTGGCAGGTCCGCTATTACGATTTTCCGGTCTGGAGCGAGGCGAAACGCATCGAGAAGTTGCGCTACATTCACCGCAACCCGGTAAGGCGAGGACTGGTGAAGGCCCCAGAGGATTGGAAATGGAGCAGCTTTGTTCACTATGCAACCGGGATCCAAGGATTGTCGAGATCGAATCGCAATGGACGGCGCGTAGGCGAGAACAACAGGGTGTCGTGCTCCTGGCGAGAGCCCACCCTCCCGCCAAGAACGCGGGAAGGGTGGGGCAACTTCGATCTGAAACTTGACCCCCGAAGACAGTTTGGCCAGGCCGAAAACGAGGTTGCCCCACCGTTGTCGCGCCTTTTGCGACAGGGTGGGCCGTCAACCGATGTCGCACTTCGCACAAGTCAGTAGGGACGGGCCAGCCCCGGGTTTGCCCCACCCTTCCCGCGCTTTTTGCGGGAGGGTGGGCCTTCTGTGCGGACCACAATTTCCACGAATGCACGTCAAACCAGTCCGCTATTAAGGACCAGCGCTGCCTGCACTTCATCACGCCTTTTGCGGTTGCCGCTTAACCCGAACTCTTTTCCACAGCCCAAATCTAATCTCCTGTGACGTACAACCTTGACCCTCACAATAGAACGCGCACAATGACATTGTGCACACTGCACCGCGAAGCGACCGGCAACTGGCGACCAGACTTGGACAGGAACCCAAGCCTATCTCCTTATTCCGGAACACTTTGCGTGTAACTCGTTCTTTGACAATACTTTGCGAGTAGCAGAAAACGTGCGAGCGGGAAAGATCTTTCATTTCCAATAGCTTGCAGGAATAGAAAGGTCACCCGCGTGATCCAGAAAACTACGGTAAGTCCTTATTCTGGAATACTTTGCATTTAACTCCTTATTCCCCAATACTTTGCGAACCATACCAGCAGACCAGAACCAACAACTCACCTGTATTCAAGACTTTACGTAGACTGTTCTGAAAAATTTCACGCGGCTCGAAAAGTCTGGCGGAGGGTCAACTCAGCCGCCTGAACGGGCACGATTCCAGAGGTCGCGGAAAAACTCCCGTCTGGTGCAGGTGGCTGGGAAGGGCACGACTTCAGTCGTGCCGTGAATGCCGCACCATCAATGCGGCTTTAGCCGCTGAGGTTGGCTCCGGAAGGCTTGAGGATACGCCTTGGGTGGCGCAGCGGTTTACCGCTGCGATTCAAGCGCTAATAAAATCCACCGGCTTTAGCGTGGCGGCAAAGATGAGATGACGCGCCCTATGCCCCGACTGCCGCGTGATCTGCCATGCGTTTTTTGTTGTAGCGCAGTGCGACGTTCATGAAGACGCTGCCCAGGGAAGTCTCAAACAAGATCATCAGCGCTTCCGTGTCTTCGCTGGTTTTATCGCCCTCCTGTGCGGTAAGGAGGAGCGGGGGATGGACGCGGAAGTGGAAGCCCTGGTCGTTCAAGGCGGAGACGGCGTTGCCCACAACCTGGTTGGCAAGCTCGAAGATGGTTTCCTTGATCAGTTCGTCGGACTCGGGGAGGTCGGTTCCGGCGTAATGACTGGCAACCTTGACCGCGGTCTGCGGCTCCAGGTCGAGAATGATCCGGCCTTCGATGTCGCCGGTCAGCGCGATCATGCCCGCCACACCTTTTCGGCGATAGGCATCCTCTTCCATGGTGAGATTGCCCACCTTGGTCGTGCCCTGCAAACCTTGCGACAACACGGCATCCGCCGCATTGATGAAAGGCTGGATCAGTTCCATCTTCATGGACTTAAACTCCCGCTCCGGCGGCGTTGGCAACAGCTCCGTCTTCACCCAGCACGTACTTGATGACTTCGTACAGCACTTCCGGCTTCACCGGCTTCTGCACGAAATGGCGAGCGCCCCGCTGCAGCGCGGCCACGATGTTCTCCTGGTATCCGACCGAGGAAACCATCACGATGCGCGCTTCGGGATGCTGTTGCACGATCCGTTCGGCCGCTTCGATCCCTTCCATCTGCGGCATGGTGATGTCCATGAGCACGATGTCGGGATGCGTGCGGTCGAACTCGCTGATCGCGGTCAAGCCGTCGCCGGCCTCGGCCGCAACCTGCCCGCCGAAACTTTCGATCATGCGGGCCAGATTCTTTCTGGCAAATACGGAATCGTCGACGATCAAATAGCGGACCGCC
>JAICSO010000092.1 GCA_025936825.1 Terriglobales bacterium | reverse complement strand
GTCGAACACCTGCTGGCAGGGATTGCATTCACCACCCGGGTGCGATCTTGATCACAGGTTCCCACGGAGCGGGGCTTTTGAAGGCTGGGCCCGTTCCTTTCCGTTCAAGCAAAGAGCACCTCCGAAGCAGTGGTCTACGAAAAGCCTCACGAACTTGAGTGGATCACGCAAAATCCACTCCTGATGTGCGTAGCCGATCGCGGTGCAAGCGAGATAGAAGCCAGTGAAGGCAGGCCCTTTGGGATCCTCCGCGGATATCCAATCCGCTTTCTTACTTAGATGTCTACTTTGAAAGCAAAGTCCGAGAAATTCGCTTGTAGGGCCATCCTGACGCGAATTTCGTTGGAAAGGCGTTTTTCAACAGCCGCGAAGCGAATCAAACAGGGTGCTCCGTTTCAACCTCGAAGGTTACATCCACGTGAGCGCCATTCGTCAATGCGACCAGCGCACCATCGACCCCAGTGAACTTGTTCTCAATCCGAATTTCCCGAAACAGGTGCTCCGCTCCGGATATTGAAATCTCAATTTTTTCTGGTTGGTCAGCAAAGCCGGGCTTTACAAGTTTACTCACGACCGCGGGTACCGTCTTCCAAGGTCTATTCCTTTGCCACACGAGCTTGGGGTGTTGCTTAAATCGCCGCTGCTCTTTACGCGCGATGAGTTCGCTCAGTTCGCGAAGTAACATCACGAATGTGTTGTAGTCTTCTTCTTCCTGAATACCAACGCACAGGCTATTCATCCGCTCGCGTTCTTCTGGCGTCATCTGTTTACCTCGGCCTGAGACCACATCTCCAACATTTCCCATGTTAACAGGCCGATACATGAGTTCAGAATTGGCCGAGCACCACGAAACCTTGAGCCAAGTCTGCTGAGAGCCTTCGTAACTCCGCGTCGAGCAAGCCTTCTCAGCGCTGCGGCGGATCAACACTCCGTTGGCGTTCCTTGAGGGCAATGATCATCTTGGGCGTTTTGCGACGGGAAGGGGGACACCATAGGCTTTTCGGCGCACTTTGAACCTCGCTCGCCCACCGTGCACGGCATATCAAAGCTTTGCGATGCATGGCATGCATGACGGCATGAAGACGGCTATGTGTTCCGAGCTTCTCGTTGACGTGGTGAAGATGGTTGCGGAGTGTTTGCAGACTGATCCCCAGCGTCCTGGCGATTTCGGCAGAATTCTTGCCATCTGCAAACAAGCGCAATATGCTTTGCTCCTGTTCCGAGAGTGAGGAAACAGGAGCAAAGCGCCCTGTCCCATTGTCATCCGATACTGCAACAATCTGTTTGGAGAGTTGAAGCATGTTGTGCAGCAGATCCTCATTCTGCTTTTTTCCGTGATATCACGGGCCAGATGCCCCGCTTCGGCGAGTGATGCCGCCATGATACAAGAACGTCGCCCTCAGTATGCCAGCGCCCTGCGGGTTCGAGGAGTCGCCGGAGCCAGTCCGGAAGAGTTGCTTGGCTGTGACGCCACGGGACAGCGGTTTCCAGATCACGGGGATCGTTCGATCAGAAAGACGTATGGAGGGAAAAAACCAGGCTGCTGCCTTCGCCGGTACGCGCCACGTCCACGCGAAGGAACGTTGTCGCGACGGTGTGACCGGCGGGTAAAAGTCTTCGTCGGCCACATGATCTTCCGAAAGCAGGTGCTCGGGCGAGCCACGCGGACAGGATCAGGCGGGAACGCTGCGGATGTAGCGTGCTGCGCAGCGTTCCCGCCATCAACGACCTCGCCGCCTAGCGGCTCTTGAGGAACTCGACCAGATCGCTCTCCTCACTTGGCGACAGACCGAGGTTGAAACAGGCGTTGTAGTGGTTGGCCACATCCAGGAGCGTCGGGAAACGGCCGTCGTGGAAGAAGCCACGCTTTGACCGCGCCCAGAGGCCGCTGAGCTGCGGCGTAACCATGGTGCTGCCGATCGCCCCCGTCGGCCCTCGGTCGGCCTGGAAGGAGTCTATGCACATCTCGGCCGGCGTGTGCGCGTTGTAGCCGGCGTCGGTGTAGAGCGGCGGCATGTGGCACTCCGAGCATTTGCCCTGGCCGTTGAAGACCGCCTCACCACGTTCCGCCGCTGCGGGGTCAAAGCTGCCACGCGGGGGCGTCGGCGCCTTCAGCGAGAGCTGGTAGTAGTGGAGCGGGGCCAGCTTCGACGTCACCTGGTCGGGGTCGTGGCGGAGCTTGAAAAAGCCGCCTCTGACCGCCGCCGGATACTTTGCCTGATCGTTGAACCGCTCGTCGTTGAAGTTGCCGTTGCCGTGCATCTGTAGGTTCGCGACGTAGGCGTTCCAGTAGGTGACATTCCCGAAGCCGCCCGTCCACGTGTGGAGGTCCTCGCCAAGATGCCCGTAGGCGGCCGGGATCCGGACCGCGGCCGACTTGCCGTCCGGTCGGAAGCCGATGGCGTCGATGTTGACCTCGGCGTCGTAGAAGCCGGGGCCCCAGCTCAGGAGCACTTTTTTGAGCGTGTTGATCGTCGCTGGGTCGCTAGCCCCGAGGACCTGGACCGCCATCGGCGCCAGGTTGGGCGCGAGCGAGACGATCAGGCCGACGTTCAGATCCTGGTTCGGCCAGCCGTCCAGCCGCTTGCCGATTCCCGGGGCTAACGAGTTGTCCACGGTCGAATGGCAGAGGGCGCAGGTAATGCCGATCGAGCTGAGCGAGCCACCTGTGTCGAAGAAGCCCTTGACGCCGACGACCGCGTTCAACTGCAGGAGCGCGAGCGTGGTCGCAGGACTGTCGAGATCGATCCTGCCCTGCTTGAGCTTCGCCTGGACGTTCCGCGGGAGGGCCTCGACATCGACCTTCAGGCCGGCTACAGTGAGGGCCGTCTTCGGGCTGACACCCGGACCGACGCCTCCGAGGGCGGCGCCCTCGACCCCCTTGTGCAGCTGGAGCATGCCGCCCCAGTAGTCCTCGTCGCCGAAGGTGTCGAAGCGGAAGATCTCCTTGCCCTGCTCGAACAACCGAACCAGCGCCTTCGCGCATCCTTGGCCAGGCTTGTCGATCGACTGCGACTCGCAGGCGCCGGGTTTATCGTCGTCGTGGTCCTTGTCGTCGTTCTGCTGGTTCTGTCCGTTTTGCTGATTCTGTGCGACCTCGTCAGCCTCGCCACCAGCACGCTGATTAGCCGTTGCGCTGGGACCTGACGCTGAGCTGACGAGCGCGAGTGTGAGCGTGAACGCGGTAACCGTCAAGTTGATGAGTCTCATTGGTGCTCCTTCTTCGAGTTGCTCCGAAACTACAGCCGACGTTATTCGGACGCGTTGTCGTTGTTCAATTCCCTCAATTCGTGTTCGGCGTGCAGGCAATCGTCGAACTCTCGTCCCTCCCCGCGCCCTCGTTCCTCGAACAGTTCGTAGGCACGGTGAGCGATGGCCTCAGACTCGATGAAGCCCACAGCGCTTCTCGCCCGCGCGTGTGGGTCGTGCGTCCTGTGCGTTGTCATGATGCTCCCTCTTCGTAGCCCTCATGGCGAAAGCCTACTATCCTCCGTTCGGCGTATTTCGACAATGACGCGTTCGTACTCCGCGACGGTACATTTCGTGGGATGTCTGCCGCGCGGTTCACGACGGATCAGGTGGTTTTCCCGATGACGTGGGACGGACATCTCGTCTGACTGGGACGCACGCGTCATTGCCTCCGTTCCCGAAACCAGCGATCATCTGCAGACTAGGAAGGAGCGGTCATGCCGACGCGCACAGCACATGCACGCTGGGAAGGCAGGGTAAAAACAGGCAAGGGTGAGATCGACTTCGGCAACGGGCTGTTCAGGAGCGACTACTCGTTCGGGTCGCGGTGCGAGACGGACGTCACTCTCACCTCGACTCTAGGGCAGCCCATTAGTCTCTCCCACTATCGAGGGCGTTCCAACCTGGTGCTGGTATTCGCTGGAGAGGAGATAGCAGTCCTGACCTCAAGAGTTTGGCTGAGATCGCGGCCGACCATACCCGGTTGTGGACGAGCATACGCAGGTGCTGGCCATTATGCAGTGTAGCTAGGGGAAAGGAGCCCGGATTAAGGAGCGAGCAAATCTGCTTTTTGCTTTGCTGGTCGATGAGGATGGACGAATATATCGCTCCGCAGGTGCTCCTGACCAACTACGGCTATCCTGCCGCAGCAATCTATATTGCCGACCGATTTGGCGAGAGCTTTGCCGCGTACCGAGCGGCCGACGGACAGGCAATGCCCGACGTGCACGAGATTGTGACGTGGCTGGCATTCATTAACAGCCAGCGTCCGGAATGCAGTCCTCTGGAGTGGCCCGCATAACCGAAATTGTCAATGAATTTGAGAAGCAACACGGAAAGTCTTCAGACATGGCCAGCACAAGGCTGCTTGTCATCACGAATGACTTACAAAAAGGAAAACAACCGACAGCAGGTGCCCAAAATGGTGCAATGGCAATACTCGACGATGTGTACAGAGCTTGACCGGAGCATTGACTTTGATGAAGACCTTCGGAAGATTCTGCAGGATTGCGGCATGCGAGGATGGGAACAACGCAGTCGAGCTGAAAGCCTACCTTGCAGCCAAGACAGTTGGGCGTGGCCGCGCGCACCAAGCCGCGTAGCTGTTTCTGGAAGGCGCATTAGGGCGCTTGCGTCCACACTTTAGACTTGGCTCTGTCCTGTGCATCGCATGTCAGATAAGTTTGCGCCGCATGGCATGCATAACGGCCTGAAGACGGCTATGTGTTCCGAGCTTCTCGTTGATGTGGTGAAGATGGTTGCGGAGTGTTTGCAGACTGATCCCCAGCGTCCTGGCGATTTCGGCAGAATTCTTGCCGTCTGCAAACAAGCGCAATATGCTTTGCTCCCGTTCCGAGAGTGAGGAAACAGGGGCGGAGCGCTCCGTCCCGTAGTCATCCGACACCGCAACAATTTGTTTGGAGAATTGAAGCATCTTATGCAGCAGATCCTCATTGTGCTTTCTTTCTGTGATGTCGCGGGAGAGATGCACGATGAGGCGCGGGTGAGTTCGGCCATCTTTAAAGACCAAGGTTGACAAATCCACCCATATCCGCCGGCCGGAACGCACCGTGACTTCCAAATCGAAGTTAGGGATTCTGCAGTGTTCTGCCGTAGCCTGGCGCGCGTAGAACTCAGGCGTGCAAAGCTTGATGCCGAGGCCGCCGCTGCATCGCAAGAGTCCGTAACAGGATTTGCCGACGGCCTCCGAGGCTGAATAGCCGAAAAGTTTTTCGGCCGCTGCATTCCAGGAACAGATTTCGCCTTGCTGGTTCACACAGAAGGCAGCATCAGCAGTTTCCTCAAGTACCCGAAGCAGTTCGTTCTGCAGCATCACCCCGCTCCTCAAATGCTATACAGCTAACCGGCGCGGGATGCGGTGCCGACGCGGTCCTTCGAAATCGCAAAAGGCATAGCGCTGCCGCGCGCAGAAGCTAAACGTTCAGCGCGGAATCTTCCGTGGAAAGTCTTCCACCCCAAGCCAACAGTTGTGAAGTGACTGGCCAATATGGTAATTGTGAATGCGGGCCGGTGGACCGGTTCTAATAGCGTCAACGGACACCATCAAGCGTTAACTGGCTTCAGCGCCGTGATGGGGAATTTGAGGCACCCATGCACCAGAAGATCCTGAAGTCCTGGAAAGATGTTGCTGCCTATCTGAAAGTCGCCGTCAGCACAGCCCAGCGCTGGGAACGCCATCTTGAACTTCCGGTACGCCGAGCGGGCGGCAAGCGGGGAAGCGCCATTATGGCGCTTCCCCGTGAGATTGATGACTGGTTGAAGACTCACCTCTTTGTCCAGGGCAGAGGAACACCCCTGACAAACTCTTCGCCAGGTTCACGCGCCGACTCTCAGAAGCTGCAGGAAGAAGTCATTATCACGGACTTATTGTGGAGTCGTCCTTCACGTCCGCCCGACCTCAATCGGGAAATCGAGGCCTTCCGCGTGCTCGGGCGAGAGATGCTGATCCAGAATCCATCCAGTGTTTTGAACAGTCTGATCGGTCACGCAATAAGCCTGTGCAAAGCGGAGTCAGCGGGTATTAGCCTCTTGGAGAAAGAGAAAGAGGCAGACAGTGAAGAAGTATTCCGCTGGGTCGCGGCAACCGGCGCCATGGAAAGTTACGTCGGCAGTAAGGCTCCGCGGGATTTCAGCCCGTCCGGCATTTGCCTGGAACGGAACTG
>JAICSO010000030.1 GCA_025936825.1 Terriglobales bacterium | reverse complement strand
CATCACACCAGTAACGGCCACATCTCTGAGCTGCTCCTCAATTGCAGGAGCGATGTCTGATTTGATCGCTGGACCGCCCCCAATTGGTATGGTCCAAAAGGCTGGACTTCGCTCAGAATACCTGCCGGTCCTGCCAACCCAAACCGTGACTCGTTTTCCATCGGGATGCCACATTGCCGAGGCCGGCCAAAGGTCATGCTCGGCCATTTTTTGTGTCAGGATTTCGCGCGGCTCGCCGCCATCCACTTGCGCTACGTAGAATTTGTCGTTCGCATCCAGCCAAGTGAAATGCGTTTGGAACAATATCTTCGATCCGTCGGGTGACCAGCGCGGGTGATAGCCGAAAAATGAGATTCTTCGTTCTAGGCCGACCCCACCCAGTGCGGGAATCACGAATATTCCTCCGTCCCCTTCCTCGGAACGATAGGCGATGTATCTTCCATCCGGCGACCAGTCGGGCTGCCAATTATTACCTTTTCCTTTGGTGATCTGAATCGGGTCGCCACCACTTACTTGCTTCACCCAGACGTCTAATTTAGCGCCGCGGTCGGAACTATAGGCGATGTAGCGGCCGTCCGGCGACCAGGTCGCACCGAACTGTAAGCCATCGTCGAAAGTCAGGCGAGTGAGCGCCCGCTGGGCGTGTGGCGGTGATTTGTGAAGAATCCAGGGAGCTGAAAACCCCACCAGCATCAAAACGGCGGCAATGGAGTAGCTCAGGATCTTTGAACCGCTCGGGTATTTTCCGGAGCTGCGGTTCGCGGTAGGTGCGGAGACAACAACGGTTTCGGACGCTGCGGGATTCGCCGGTCCATGCGAACTTCCGTCGACCGTGGCGATGAAGCGATAGCCACGCCGAGGCAAAGTCTCGACAAAGCGCGGGCTTTCCGCCGAGTCGCCCAGCACCTCGCGAATCTTGTTAATGGCCGTGTTCAGGTTGTGGTCAACATCGACGAAAGTGTCGGGCCACAGCCGCTCCTGCAATTCCTCCCGAGTCACCACTTCGCCGGGCTGCTCCAGCAGAATAGTTAAGACTAGAAATGGCTGGCTGCTGAGTTTGAGCTTAGCTCCGTCCTTGCGCAATTCTCCTGCTCGAAGGTCGACTTCGAAGCCTCCAAACCGGACCAACCTAGGGACACGGACAATTTCCGCCACAACATTCGCCTCAAATGGCACCAAGTCTAGCATTGATTCGCCCTGAGCGACGGCGTTTGTAGGCCCCCCTCCCCAATACACCTGATCTTCTAACTTGGTTCAATTAAGCAGGTTGCACACGGAATCTTTTTTCGACTTCTTTTTGACTCTCAATGGAGAGCTTATGCATTGAGGTAGCCAGCCACGAAGCCCAAGGTCGCTCTCACCGCGCAATTCGCGCAGGAGAGCGACATGAAAATAGGAATCAGGCTCTGGAATTCAGGGGCCGGTGAAGCCCCCAGGTCTAACCGCTGCTCTTCCCTCCAGCTCAGGGTGGCGGTGGGCATGGTTGCCCTTTTGGTCTGTATCCGAGGGCCTTTGTGTTTCGGATCAGCTTCGCCAGAACTTGTATCCGGGGCCAAGACCGAGGTTCCGTTCGAACTATACAACGACAATCTGATCATCGTGAGAGCCACGATCGGAGCGATCAAGAATGTGAACATGATCCTCGACACGGGGACGAGCCCGAGTGCCATCAGCAAGGAAATGGCGGACCGACTTAGAGTGCGCGGGAAGACAGAGACTCTGCAAACGCTGAAGGGCCCGATTCAGGCGCAGAGCATCATCTTGCCGCACATCCAGATTGGCACGTTGCGCGGTGATTCCATCAGAGTGGTCGTGCAGGACCTTAGCTTCATGGAGCGGAGCCTGGGCATTTCTTTAGGGGGAATTGCTGGCCTGGACATCCTAAGTACCGGCAGCTTTACGATTGATTACCGGAGGAGAAAGATCGTTCTTGGAGCTATCGCAGCAAGTGCAAAGCAGATCCGTTTTGACACACAAGTACCGCTCCTCACAGTTACGGTGAAAATCGAAGGGCAAGAGGTGAGGTTATTGGTCGATTCGGGGACCTGGGGATTGCTCGTCTACCGCAATCGCCTTCGGACAGCGCAGCGTCAACTCCAATTCGACACGAATGCTTCGATATCCACCGCTGGGGGGATGACTCAAGTGCGATGGTTTCGCGCGGTGGTGTCACTCGGCAACGACAACATGGGAACACGGAGCGTTGGGATCGCCGATGTTAACCCCGATCCGCAAAATGGATTTGATGGTCTCTTGGGATTCGCAAAAATGGGATTTCGCAAGGTGTCTTTTGACTTCGAAAATGGGCTTTTCGGATGGGAGTGATGGAAAAGTCTCCATCTTGGCTACGCTTAAACCTTGGGATCGACCGATTGCGCCCCGATGACGGGCAATCCGGAAGTTATCGATTCGTTCGTTGGATTAGTACCGCCAAACGGGCTTGTCGCCATCAACCCAAATTGTCGGCATCTGCAAAGGCGAGTCTTGGGTTTCGCATTTGAAAGTGGCACCCGACAAGCCTAACGTCGTGTTGATCGTATCGGGTGCCACGTCGTTACGGTTTTCAAACCAGAGGTCCCCACAGAAGGATAGATAGATTGTCGGCCGTGCACCCGCATGGGGTCTGTTCACAACTGCTCACTCTCGCCTATGGAAGAATCTGGCTAGCTTACGTTTATCGTGGTGAGACCAGCTGAGAAGGTGTGGCTCTGGCTGACAGAAAGCTCAGGCCGCGGAATTCAGGTTCTTGATGTCAGCGTAGACCGGTCGCGACGATTGTGGCTTTGTGGCGTGTCGTACTTCGCCAAGCAGGAAATTGATTTCTCCGCCGAGCAGAACGGCAAAGCCGGACAAGTAGAACCACACGTACAAACCAATGGCAGCGCCTAACGGCCCATAAGTATTGTCGAGAGATTCGAAATGGCGGAAGTAAATCCCCAGCAGGTATGACACACCGATCCAAGCACTTACCGCAACAACCGCGCCTGTCAGGCTGTCGCGGAAGCGCTGCTTCACATTGGGCCCGAAGTGGTAGACCAGTTCCAGCGCGAGCACGGCAAACGCTGCTGCGATACCCCAGCGGAGCGTGCGCCACGCCGTAAGCACGGCTGTACTCAGGTTAAATTCACTAGTAAACCAAGTCCCAAGGTAGGTCCCCTCAACCATCAAACCAACCGCGACGACCAGCAGAGATCCTGCGAGCAACGTCAGTCCCAGCGCAAGTGGTCGAGTCTTCCACACCGGGCGGGTCTCACGGACACGATAGACAAGATCAAGGCCGTCGATTATTGCAGCAAATCCGCTGGACGCTGTCCAAAACGTGAAGACTAACCCGAGCGTAAGAAAATGCTTGTGTGCATGACTGACGTCAGCCACGATGTTCCGCACCAAACTCATTCCATCACCTGGGACCAGCCGGGCCATCAGGCCCAGAAGGCCATCAAACAGGTGGGGAATAGGTACATACCCGAGCAGCACTGCCATCGAAACCAGGAGCGGAAACAGTGAGAGCACGAAATAGTACGACAGCCCGGCGGCGAATACGAAGAGGTGTTCGTCATAAACGTCGTTGTAGATTGTTGCTAGCGATCGTTTGATCGTCAGCCACGCTGCTCTCTTACGGATAGCGAGCACCGTTCACCTCAGAAGTTTCGAGTCCGTGCTTCTTTACAATTCTAGCGTTGCAAGAAAGTTGCGCGCCTGAATCTCTGCGGCCAACATTGTCGAACGCAATTCGCGTTGAGATCGCCGTGCCCAACGGCTCGGCCATCACACTAAAACCAGAGCACTAGAAGTCAGACTGTAAGGGTCAGCCATTCGAGGAATGGAGATGGCCCTAAGCTGCGACTAGCTGGGACTGGACGGCTGCAGATGGTGTTCCCTTGGCGGTGGCAACTGCTGCCACAGTGAAACCCAAAACTTGCGCCGGCAACGTTGCGAATCTCTGTAACAGGCGGTCCATTCGGAAAAGTTCCAGAAAGGTGGCCGCTTCCGGTGAAATCGTGCGCACCTGAATGACACCGTCTTGCTTGGCAATCTCTCGCATACAGAGCAACAATCCGTCCAGCCCCGCACAATCCATCCTCGTCACACGAGAAAGATCCATTATCACCAGAGGTGGTTCGCCTGTGATTTGGAGTTTCAATTCGCGCATCATCTTCTTGGCTTCTTTTGAGCCAAGAGACTCCGGTAGTTTGATGAGGATCGCGAATGAATGATTGACGTCACCCTCCCTCTTTGTTGTCAGTAATCCTGCCGAAGGCGTGTGGTCGGTGCGATGGCGCCAGTCACGAGCCCACCGTTTGCACCCAAGAGCCGCGCAGTGAAGGGTCTTTCGGATTCAAGTTGACCGTCGGAAACAGCGGATATTCTCAAAAGGGTAGAAGTAATGGACAAACGTGCTCCCTATTTTTTGCCAGCACTGAGAGACAACGGATTATGAGACTTGGCCGAGCATCGAACCCCGGAATCAATAAAGCGATGGCCATTGAAACGAGGGTTAACTTCCAACTTTTCTTGCGTAGTCGAGGAGTATGCGTTCTGTCTCGGCTCTGCTGTTGGGTTTATCGTTAGAACTTGCAGCCGTTCGCCCGCGGGCGGCCGGCCGGTCACCAGCTTGCCGAGTGAATGTGGCAATGCAAGCCTTGCCCATTTCTTTCTTGCCGCTAAAGAGAGTTGCTGAGCCTGACCGTCTTCGAGTGTGCTTCTTTGGCATGTTCTATAGCCATCCACAAGGACGAAGGCTATCAGACGGCGAGAACGTGGTCTGGTCAGAACTGTACACAACTGCTAGTCGTGGCAGAACCACGCTCTGCTAGAACCACGCGGCAACCAGAGCACGTCATAGGCGCTTTTAGAGCACACAACTGCGATTCGCGCGGAGCGTTTCTCCGACCCGCGGTAAGCAGTAATAACGGCGCAAACGCAGGGGTGCGCAGGTGGTCACTCTTGCTCAGAATCATGGTCTTCCCAAAGCTAAGCTGTCCAAGGGAAGTGTGAGAGGACTCTTAATCGCAGGCCGCGACCGCCATGCCGACCGCTAGTTAGGCGAAGACTAGGTCGACGACTCAGAAGAACTTGAGCTGTGTCAGATGCAGGGTCACGGGAACGAACCGAGCGCAGCCAGAACTGGGAACGTGGTGCATGACAAAACCACATCTTGAGATCACCCAACACGACAGGTCGGCGCTGCATGGCAAGTGTTCACGTTGCGACACGTACTTTAGTTCCGGCGGGCCTGGACTCGCTAGAAATCCGGGAGCAGCAATGAAAACCCTGCAGCGGCAGTTTGACAAACACATCAAGCAGGTTCACATCGAGCCAGCTGAGGTCCTGGAGAGATATTGAAAGAGGAACACAGCAGAGTAGGTGTCTCGCTCCTTGCCAGAGCGGCGGTTACGTCAAGAAGAGAGCAGAGATGTTGAGAGAGGTAAAATGTCGTGTCTGTGGAACCCCTTCTCTGCGCATTAGTTCGATTCTGAATGCCCTGGCTCCTCCCTCTTTCGAGGCTGTGGAACTTGAGTCCCCGTGGTCACGCATATACTCAGTTATTACGTTATTCCGAATGGGGCTGCGTTATTGCGTATATGATCCCGTATTATCAGGCGGGTCTTTTAAATCAAGTTTCGCTGCACCTATTGTGATTGGGCGTACTGTGTCAATGATCCCAGTTCAGCCCGTGTCTCGCGCGAAGAAGAGGAAAACGCCAAGGAACAGTACGTGGCTCACCGCTGCTCGGAGTTCTCAGGTAAACAACGAAAAGATGGCTGAGCAGACTTTTTCTCAGAACAGATGTACTGGGCTGAAAGCTTGTTGCAGGAACCGGCTTGAGATCCGGCGCCCAACTCGGTGGCGAGTGTCACGTTGTTTTCAGTTGTTCAGCGCCGCCAATTTGTTCTGGATTTCCTGCAATCTTTCAAGTCGAAGTTCGTGCTCCGAGGCGGTCTGTTGCCGCTTGCAGGTGTAGGCGATTGGATTCCCTGATTTACGCGATCTCCTCCCGCAACTTTTCAATGCGTTCTCTGACGGGCCTTCTGCGTGCCATAGGCTAACGGGGCTTAGAGTTACAGCATGCCCAAAAGACTCAGGATTGAAGTTCGCGGTGAATAGCAGAATGGCGCAGCGGGGATCCTTGGCTGCGCCATGCGCGGAACCAGGTGGGGCAGTAGTTCCGCGTCCGTCTCCCATTTTCGGGTCAATCTAGTGTGTTGTCGTTACTCGTGTCTGTTCACAATTGCACAGGTTGGCAGCCAATCATCTCATAATGCCAATAGTGCAAATCTGCCCCAACACCCTCCGTGAATTTCAGCGGCCTCTTCTACACAAAAAGGTGGGATCTGAAGTAAGCCGTTCGCGCATTAAAGCTTGTTGCGGCCGCTCTGAACCAGGACTTGCCTTGGTATTGGCATTCCGTCATTCGCCCAGCGTTGCGCAAACTGGGACTGGTTGAGCAAGGAGGGCGGCGATCTGCTGTCACCGGTCGAGGATGTCTGGTTCTGCATTGCGGCTTCTTTCGTTCCGGCATGAGCGTTCCGGCATGAGGCGAGTACGATGTCTTCTCGCGCTGCGGCGGTTCTATCCTGAGGCGCGGTTCTACGCACCATGACGCTGAGAAATATACCGGAAGCACTGTATGCTATTGTTGCCATCCGATCTGGCAATCTGTTTGAAAATAACCGAGAGGAATCAGGAATGGAGTCTGCAAGCACGACCGTCATCTCCGTCGGAGCAAATGCGGAACTGGTGGGCCTCCGCAACTTTGTCCTACAAGAGGCGGGATTCCACGTCTTCTCCACTCTCGACGAGCACGAGGCGCTTGCCAGAATCGAGCGGGGAGAATGTGGCGTTTTGCTGGTGTGCTATTCGCTCGCGGAGTCGGTCAGGCGGAGGCTCGCGGATGCCCTCAGAAAATCGTGCCCCATTTCGCGAATGGTTCTGATAACAAATGAGCACATCGATAAGCCAGAATTTGCCGATTTCTTCGTTTACGGTGTTGAGGGTCCAGAAGCCCTGATCGATGCGGTCAGTGCTGCCGTCGAGAAGTGGCGAAGTGCGAAGGCATAGCTCTCCAGAGCCGTTCGGATCGGATTCGATGCGCTGCGCTGACAACCCGCTCAGTTCGAGTGTGAGACATTGTTGCCAGCTTGCGGCAGCGGCAGAGTGGCAATAACGCATGTACCTGTGCGCTCGCTCTCAAGTTTCAGATGACCGCCTAATTCTCGGAGGCGCTGCTTCATCCCACCAAGCCCTACTCCTACGCCAGCGCCCGTTTCGCGGAAATCCTTCAGTTCTTCGGACGCGATTCCTTTCCCGTAATCTTTTAGAAAGTACGCCGTTTCTCCCGTCGCAAGTCAGCCTGATATCTACCGCATCGCTGCCGGAATGTCTTAGAACATTGTTCAAGCTTTCTTGCAGGACGCGAAAGAACACCAGTTCTTCTTTCTGAGTTCCGGCACAGAAGCTAAGTCAAGGTTGCTTGGTATACCACTTCGCTTCGCGAATCCCTCCACATACCAACGCGCTGCTGATGCAAAGCCAACCTCGTCGAGTAACGGAGGATGCAGGAGCTCTGTTGTTCAGGAAGAACTCTTCATGCTGGCGCCTCAAAAGAGATCTGTAGCCGGAGAATCCGGCACTTCTTATTGTGGAGTTGTTCGGGCCGAATATGAGGCGTCAAGGAATCGAGTGCTGGTCAATATTGATCGTCACGCGTATCCTGCCCGAACTTGAGATCCATCCACAGCGGCTGTGCAATGTTGACCAGCTTCGCTGCACCATGTCGTTGATCATTGTCTTCTACGTCTCTCGAAAGTTTCCAACTGCTCTGCGCCCGCAATTCGAGCCCAGTGGCTAGCTAGTCGCAGCGGAGACGCACAGGAGAAAGGGTGTTCATTATGGCTACAAATCTCAGCACATGCCGTCCCGGCGATGGCATTGAAGCATTGAATCGACTACCCGGGTTGGCGGACCCGTTGCTGCAAATCGACTTCGAACGAGAGCTGCAGCAACTGCGGCTAGAAGATTCCTGGCAGCGGGAGACTGGGCGCAGCTCCAAAACCATAGCAAAATATCCAGATTTCAGAATTGTTCTAATTCTAATGAAGAGCGGCACACGAATGCGGCAGCACAGAGCTGAGGGACGGATCTCTATTCAGCAATTGAAGGGACGAGTGTGTATACATTTGGCCGACCGAAAGATGACATTGTCCACCGGCAACTTGTTGGTGCTGGACTGCGGTGTACTGCACGATGTCGAAGCGCTGGAGGAAAGTGCCTTATTGCTGACCATCGCCTGGCGGAGGGAGAAGACTGACACCTCAGAATCCATGTCGCCAACGCAACGGCATTTGGATGAAGAGGCGGTGGCCCGAATGGATGATGAAAGTGGCGCTCCCGGCACTACCCTAAACCCGTCCCGTACGGCGTAGCCCTGTCCGGCATTGAGACGTTTTCCGTGAACTCTTGATTCAGATGCTCTGCACGAACTGAACTATTATGTGCCTGGGCACATAAGCGGCTTTTTGTGTCGTTGGTCATTTTGTGGCCGAGGACGCCAAACCGCGCATGGGGAATGGATGTTACCTTTTCCGAAAGGCACATACGCGGGACAATTGAGACTTGACGGTACATACGCCACTGCGAAAACTCGTCGAAGCTATCAGACTCGGTCAAACCTCAATTTCGGTCTCCAAACGATTCGACCGAAATGAAGATGCCAGAGGTAGCGTGGGAGCCCGGACAATGACGTGCAGAAATGGCCCTCTTCATGATGCTGGGCAGACTTCGAATCTCGATCCTTGTTCCGGGCTCATTTCTTCAAGGACGTCTGCCAATTCAGCACTACAGTGAAGGGCACGGAGGCGCTTTGTCCGACAGGCACGCCGACCAGAAAGCGTTTGCCGTCTGTTGTGACCTCACCACCAATAAAACCAGGTGGTAATTGGAATAGAGGCTTAGGCGCTCCTGCCGCAAAGACCGGCTTGGCGCTGATGTCGACTGACGTGAGCTTCCCGCCGGAAGCCACATAAAACAGTTCTTTGCCGTCACCGCGCCACCTCGGGAAAGTTCCGCCACCCTTAGATATCAACCACTTGCCCATATCATCCCCAGATCGTTGAGAAGAGCCGGAGGAGAACTCCCGAACGTAAATCTCATCGCTGCCGGACTCATCCGATGTGTACGCGACCCAATGCCCATCGGGAGAAAACTGGCCTGAGCTTTCGTTGAACTCCGTGCGCAGGAATGGGGTCGGCTTACGATCTCCCTGCAATGGAAGCGTCCATAGGTCAGCTTTTGTAACTGGGTTCTCGACCGTATAGAGCAGGAAGCGCCCATCTCGGGACGAGCTCGTGGCGAATTTGTATCCAGCATCTGACTTTAGCAATAGCTGCTCGTCGCCGGCACCGCTCGCCCGCTTGAAATAAAGGTCGACGTCACCCCCACGGATTGAATCAAAAACAACACTAGTTCCGTCAGCCGACCAGACCGGAAACGTAGCCCGGACTTGATCATAAGTCAACCGTGTGCGCGTATTGCGCTCTGGGTCCAGCAACCATACATCCCAATTGGGTGTATTTTCGGGATTAGTGCGGGAAACAGCGACCCGCTGTCCGTCCGGCGAGAGTGCAAAACTGTTGTATCGGCCAGGCTCCGCCACTGTGCCTAGGACTCTTCCTTGGTGGTCAAACCATGTGAGTTGATAATCTTGCCCCGCGCCGCTCCTGTAAACCAGGACACCGTTATCCGAAGCTGAGAACAAGCCATAGTCGAGATAGGAGCCAACCTGCTCGGCGACCGGAACGGCCTCGCCGGAGGGCTGCAGCCGATGAGCATCAAATGGCTGCGCCATCAGCGTCCCTTGGCGCAAGAACAGCACTTGCCCAGAATCCGAATCTGACGAAGGCACATACACTGGCCCCGAGGTAGTTGCCAGCAGCCGTCTGGAGTTCTGTTCCCCAGGTTGGGTATTGATGGAGCCGACGTAAACGCCGCTGTTTTCGGGGATGCTCGAGGCGCGCTCGTACAGAAAGTGTCGCCCGTCCGGAAGGAACGATGGGAGTACGTGGACGACTTCCTTGCGCGCTGGATCGAGAGTGGTCAGAGGAGATGCGGCTCCACCCTCCGCAGAGACCTGCATCAAGCCTCTTTCGGAATCCGCGAAAACGATCACCCCATCTCGGTCCCACGAACCACCCACCACGGTTCCCTGAACATCGCACAGTGTTTGTGCTGGGCCGCCAGAGATCTCGATTGTTGCCAGTTTGCTCCCCGATTGAAATCCAATGAAGCGACTGTCCGGAGACCAGAAGAACGGCGGTGCGCCGCCGTGGGGCTTTACAGCCGCGGGATAGCTATTTGAAAGGACCCGAATGTCTAGCGAGTCCAGGTCGCGGATCCACAAGCGGAGGATACCGCCAGAATCACTAGCCGCCCACGCGAGATGGTGGCCGTCAGGTGAGATCGCGAAAGTGCTTTGGAATAGGTTTCGGGATGGAAAGATCTGAAAAGTAATCGGCGCGGACACTAATGGCCTTTCGCGGAAATGAATAAGTGATAACGCACCTAAGGCCACTACAAACACCGCCATGGTTCCCCGCGCAAGCCAGGGTCGACGTCCCCGCGCGGGAACCGAAGCGGTCTCGAGCAACAGGTGCATGTCACCGATGTCACGCAGACGCCGCTTAGGATCTTTTTCGAGACAATGCCGGAGGAGGGGTTGCGCCTTGACCGGAATACGGTTCCAATCCGGTTCTTCCTTCAGTACTGCCGCCAAAGTGTCCGACACTGTCTCGCGTTGAAACAGTGGCCGACCAGCGAGTAACTCGTGAAGCACCACCCCGAACGACCAGATGTCGGCCCGCTTATCAACCGGCTTGCCTTTCGCCTGTTCCGGACTCATATATGCAGCGGTGCCCAGGATCATGCCCGCAAGCGTGCTGGGGTTGCTGAAGGTAGGTGATCGTGAGGGATCGGCATCTAGATTTTTGGATCCTTCGAGCACTTTCGCCAAACCAAAGTCGAGTACTTTCACATTCCCTTCGGGAGTCATCTTGATGTTGGCCGGCTTCAGGTCGCGATGGGTAACTCCCTTTTCGTGTGCGTACGCCATGGCCTCCGCGATCTGCCCGGCAATCGCCAACACTTCTTCCAGGGGGATGGCACCTCCGGTGATGCGATCGGCGAGTGTGGGCCCCTCCACTAACTCAAGCACCAAGACGCGGAGATTGTTCCAGTCTTCTAGTCCGTAAATGGATCCAATATTGGTATGATTCAGCGACGCCAACACCTGCGCTTCTCGCCGGAAACGGGCCATACGTTCGGCGTCATCGGTGAACATAGCGGGCAGGATTTTCAAGGCGACATCGCGATTGAGCTTGCTGTCGCGGGCGCGATACACCTCTCCCATGCCGCCCGCGCCTAGCGGAGCCAGGATTTCATACGGTCCGAGTTTCGTGCCCGATCTCTGAACCATACCTAGGGCCTGCTTCTCGGCTAACTGCTTGGCCATGACCTCTAAGGCGGGAACTTCCATGAAGCTCTCGGCCTTTCCTTCGTGAGCGAGCAACGATTCCACCTCGCCCCGCAAATCCTCATCGCCGGCGCATGCATCATGAAGGAACGCAGCCCGCCGGTCTTCCTCATGTTGCAGGGCGGCACGGTGCAACAGTGCTACTCGCTCCCAATATTCAGGCGTCATGGGCCTCGTCGACGCTCAACTCTCGCAACAGCCACGCCTTTGCCAACTTCCAATCATGCATCACCGTCTCCGGTGAAACCTTCAGCACTTCAGCTGTCTCCTCGACACTTAGCCCGCCAAAGAAGCGTAGCTCCACGACGCGGCTTCGCCTCGCGTCAATGGAAGTTAGGACCCTCAGCGCGTCATCGAGTGCCACCACGTCCGCCCCCCGTTCCGGAGATACGATCAGAGCTTCCTCTAGCGACAAAGTGTTGGCGCCTCCACCACGCTTAAGAGCGCGGCGAGAACGTCCCAAGTCAACCAGGATTTGCCGCATCAGCTGGGCGGAAATGCCAAAGAAGTGGGCCCGGTTTTGCCAGCTAACTTTCTTGACATCCACCAATCGAAGGTAAGCCTCATTCACCAATGCCGTGGTTTGAAGGGCATGGCCGGGAGATTCACCAGCCATGTAACGCCGGGCCAAACGGTGCAACTCCTGGTGGACCAGGGGAATGAGCTTTCCCAGCGCCTGCTCATCCCCGACGCTCCAAGCCTGGAGCAGGAGGGTTACATCGTGAGCAGGAACATCCGTCAGACAGTCCTCTCAGTCTACGGGACAGAGGCTAACTATATACCCATTTCCGGACCGGCCAGAAAGAAACTTCTCCCTCACTACAGTTTTCGCGTGGCCTTTCCGCTTTAGACAGATGAAGCGCAAAAGTGGCCCTGAAACATGGGCGACTAAATTCACACGAAGAGAGAATGAAAATGAAAAACAAATGGAACGCCATAGCCACGATGGTCGCGATTTCGCTGATCACTTCAGCAGCGCACACCCAGACCGGTAGCCTTAGGGTCCGCTTTAATGTGTCATTTCCGTTCACGGTCGAGAACAAGACGTTTGCGGCAGGCGAATATGAGCTGACACAGCCCGCGCAATGCGTGCTCGGTTTGCGCAACGTGGAGACCCAAGCATCCGTATTTGAGCATATCGTACCTGCCGGATCCAGCAAGGAAGTGGGCGGGCGTCCAAGAGCCGTCTTCCACCGTTACGGCAAGTCATATTTCCTTGCGGCAATCTCTGATGGATCGTGGCAGTCAACCTACGATTTCGACAGGTCGAACAAGGAGAAGGAACTGATCGTTATGAATCGAATGCGGCAACCGGAAGTGGTTAGTGTCCTCTCTAATGGGACAGTTGTGGCCGCCGACGTCGGGCGGAAGTAATGATTATTGAAAAGGATAATCGTTAAGGACCTCCGTAATCTGTGAGACGGGGAAGATAAATATGGCACGATTTCGCGGTTGTTGAGCTTACCTTCTGCAGACCGGTTGTTGGATAAGTCGAGCGGAACTCAATCTGTCCGGCAGCCGAAGTGCAGACTATTTCACATAACAGGTCGGCTAGGCGGATCATGGACCTCCATCGGAGATTTCCGAATGGAGGTTCTTCATGCTCGAAGATTATTACGTTAAGCCTTCAACCATCGACAGAGTCCGCGGTAGTTGGTTGGCCCTCAGATTGAGAGCTATTTGGAATGGTTGCAAGCGCATGGTTACTCTCGCCTTGTTGTGCATCGCCGCCTGCCGCTGCTTTTTCACTTTGCCGAGTTCGCCCAGAAGAAGGGTTGCAAAGACATTGCTCCTTGCAAGGCCTATATAAAGGAATTCGTGTCCCAATGGCTGGAGCAACATGGAGCCAAGGCAAAGACGGCCGTCGCTGTGCGCAAGCATGCGATTGATGCTGAATGTGGGGTGCGGCAGATGCTGCAGCTGGCTTGCAAGGAGCCAGTGACGCGCAATCGCCGACGGTACCCGTTTCCACTCGAATCAGAGGCTCCGGGGTTTGCTGAGTATTTGCGTAGCGAACCTGGATTCGCAGGAAGCACCATTCGCAATTACCGTCACCACCTGGATGAGTTTGCTCAGTACCTCAAGGGAACAGGCATCTCTTCTTTCAGCCAGTTGTCCTCGGCAGTTCTGGCCGCTTTCATTGTGCAGTACAGGCCGAAGGTGGCTCCCCGCACACGCCTTGGTTTCTGCTGTCATTTGCGAGTTCTGTTGCGATTCTGTCACCGCGAGGGGCTCACGAGTCGCGACCTCAGCGGAGCTAAACAAACGCAGTCTCATGAGAACGCCTGATTCGACATTGGCCAATTCCCGATCTTTTCCGAAGTGGTCAATAACGACCAGTCCGAAGTCTTCGAAACCGGCATAGTCGATCGAAGTGGGCGGTTCGGACACGCGTGCCCACACTGAATCCCGACTTTTCACTTCAGAAAGAGAGAAACCAACATGAGAAGAATTGCCTCGGCGCTTGTCGCAGCATGTGTGCTGTTATTTGCTTTGCCTTTACTGGCACAGTCAAAGCCGTACCACGATGGATCTGTATGGGAAATGCAATGCATCCACGTTAAGGGTGGTATGGAAGATCGGTATGCTCGTTACCTGGCGGGCGACTGGAAAAGAGAGCAAGACGCAATGAGGAAAGCCGGGTACGTGCTGAGTTATAAAGCGATACGAACGGAAGCGCATAACCCAAACGACTGCAACGTGATCCTGATGACGGAATACAAGGACTTGGCCACCATGGAAGCCAATGCGGACAAGGCGGAAGAACTCAGCCAAGACCTCTTTGGAGGAATGCCGAAGATAGAGGCCGGCTATGCGGATCGGTCTTCCTATAGGGACATTATCGGCAGCCGACTCGCACGCGAGATAGTCTTGGAACCGAAGAAGTGAGAATCTGACTCAGGAAGCCTCCACAGCCCCGTCTCTGACGAGGCTTTTTTCATTGAAGGCTCCTTAGCTGTTGCTAAACCACAAGCTGGTCAGAATTGATCAGTTACTCCGGTAGGTCCGGCTCAATATGTTGTTTATGAAAGTAAGCGAGAAGAAAGTCTTATCGGTCCGTTGCCCAACCTGTGGGGCTAAGCCAGGAGAGAAATGCGAGCTTAGCACGGGACTACCGCGAACTGATCCTCACCGAGACCGGCGTCTGGCAGCTTCAGACAAAGTAGCCAAATCCTGAAACACTATTCCCAGCGTCGGCGGTCGCGAGTTCGTCGATATCGATTCGCGATGGCGATTACACAACCTGCCACAAACAGTACCGTCACAACTATTCCGAGATAGAAATCTTGCTGTAGGGTCAATGCGCCTCAGGTTCCTGCATCGGCGTCCACAACGGCACTGCTGCGCCGTCACGGTCGAGCGAGCGCAGCAACTGCGAACCACACCAGCGATGAAAGGACCAGAGTGCCGAACGTCAACAACACGATTTCACTCAACAGATCTGGCTTCATTAGCTCTTCCGGGTGCATGTCGCTTCTCCTCGCACCGGTTGCCAATCAGTTTGGCCCGGCAACTGCTGACCCCAAGAGGGTAGGCCGTCTGGTTGACGTAAACCGGTGCTCTTCAGCCATCTTCAGGTTCGCGCACTTCTCCATAAGATACTGAGCACAATGGCTCATTTCCCGCTTGCCATTCAGAGCTAGAATGATGAGTGATGAGCCCCGTCACAACTGCCAAGAAGAATCGCCAATTCGACCCGGAGGCGCTGCTAGCCACAATCGGCGAGGGCAGGAAAGCCATGCTCTTTCCGAAGAAGCGGACTATTTTCGGGCAAGGGGACCCCGCGGATGCGGTTTTTTATCTCCAGACAGGCAAGGTCAAGCTCGCGGTCGTTTCCAAGACCGGTAAGGAAGCGACGATTGGCATTCTGGGCGACAGGAGCTTCTTCGGCGAAGGCTCGCTTGCGGGACAGCCACTCCGCATGGGCACGGCAACTGCAATCACCGATTGCGCCGTGCTGCGGATTGAGAAGAATGCCATGATGCAGGCGCTGCACCGCGAACCGACTCTCTCAGAAATGTTCGTCGCCTACCTGCTGGCTCGGAACGTCCGCTACGAAGAAGATTTGGTTGACCAGTTGTTCAATTCCAGCGAAAAGCGGCTCGCCCGCGTCCTTCTGATGCTCGCTCGTTTTGGCAAAGAGGGGGTGCCGGAAAGTGTGGTTCCAAAGATCAGCCAGGAAACCCTGGCGGAGATGGTGGGAACCACCCGCTCGCGGGTCAGCTTCTTCATGAATCGGTTCCGAAAAATGGGATTCATTCATTACTCCGCGGGAGAAGACGGAGGACTGCAGGTTCATAGCTCACTGCTCAATGTAGTTCTTCACGATTGAGCATTTCACGATAAGCACTGGCAGTATGTCCCATGACCGGGGGCGTCGAGGCCTTCGGAGGTTCCCACAGAACTGGCGGAAAGTCGCGCGTCCGGCCTGGCGCAGTCGCTTCACTTTGCCGGTGACCACATGAGAGACAAATAGCTCCCACTTCCGTAATCTCAGTCTCCTTTTCGATGTCCCTCTCGCGTACTGCCGTCGAGCCGGTTACAACCGGCCCTTGACATAGGTCACAGGGAAACGCTCGCAGGTGAAGGTAATAGGTTTTCATGATGATCTCCTCACGGCGATGGCTCATCTCAGCCTCGCTGCTGGTGGCTGGCAAATCTCATCTGTGTTGCTCGCTGCGGAAACTTTTCTCTACTATCGTCATCCGGCGTTTCATTCGGTACCGCGCTATGCTGGCGAGTCGCAGGACGCGAGAGTTGGCTCCCATTTCACCGCCTATCCGGATGGGCCGCTTGGATTCGGAAATGCAAGCTTCGAGAGGCAGCGACCCTCGGCTTGCGAGCGCAGTTTCCGCCTTCGCGAATTTCTGTGTTTGGCTTACGATCTTTTCCGATTCATCTGACACATGTATCTTTTCGGCATCGCCGACCGCTTTTCAGACCGCGATCTGCGCATGTCCATTTCCATTCTGGGGCGCCCGGGGAACAACCATTGGGAAGCGCACGATGTTGACGATTTCGTTCTGGACGGCGTACAGCACCAGTTCCACAGTGGTATGAAGGTTGAGCTTCATCAGAATATTGCTGCGGTGGGTCTCTGCGGTCTTCAATGAAATGCCCAGCTTTGCCGCGACTTCTTTTGAAGTCTTGCCCTCACCGACAAGTTGAACAACTTCGCGCTCGCGAAATGACAATCGTGGCGCCAATACGACTGGATCCGGATGGAGGCGTTGCAGGTAGCCATCCAGAATCAAGTCGCAGACACGTGAACTGAAGGTGGATCGGTACTGTTGCAGAGCCTCCACCGCGGTCATCAATTCAGCGGTGTCATCAGATTTGTAGACCCAACCGCGAACGCCTGCGGCCAGACACTCGCGGATCACTTGTTCTGAAGCTACATCCGTCAGGATCAGAATTCTTTGCTTAGGATTGTCTCTCAAGATGCGCCGCGCCGCGTCCACACCGTTGAGTTCTGGCATGCCAATGTCCAGAATGAGCACGTCCGGCTTCAGTTGCCCGCACTTCTCCACAGCCGCACGTCCGTCCGAAGCCTGTCCGCAGATTTCCCAACCTTTGTGAGATCCAAGCAGAGAACACAAGCCAAGACGAAACACTGGATGATCATCGGCTAGCAATATGCGAAGCGTATTCATGAAGAACCTCCTACCACATAACATCTATAACGTGCTCTGATTCTGAGTTCCTGGATTCTGCCATTTGTAAGTTCCCTGGTCTGCTCACAATTGCTCATTGGTCTACGTACGTCATTGCGGCCGGATGTGTAGGGACAGCATTCGCACTCGCGGGCTGCGAAGCGCAAAACCGTATTTCACGGTCCACAGATTGTCGTTCTGCCGGTCGATCTTGCGGCCAGCGGAACTGTGCATATTGTGGAATCCGGCGACGGGTGCTTAAGCCAGCTTTTCTTGCGATTTGAGAAACGCCGCCTTCCACGCGGCTCGCTTTTCGGGTGAGTTCACTGAGCGGGAAAAATCGATGATGTAAGTCACTTCGTGAGGACAATAAATGCAGGGAGTTCTTAGAACCTCTCCGGTGGGCTCATGATCGACAGCGAAGGGGAAAGACCTGAGGCATTGCGTACAAGTGAGGACAACGAACGGTTTTCCATCTCTCCCTACTCCGTTACGGGGTATCCACACCGGAGCATTTTGGTCCTTGTGCGTTAGGGGACCCGTTCGGATCAAAGTCGAGATAATTTCCAGTAGCCGGGATGCATCTTCCTGGCCCTTGGCATAGAAAGCGTCAGCGATCACTCCATTAGGAACTCCACTGGAATCGTAAGCGCCGCTGGAAGCGACAACCAGAATCTCCGGAAACCTGCGCCGGACCACCGATAACAACTCGAAGCCCGACATTTGCGGCATGTTCAGGTCAGAGAGTATGAGGTCTGGGATTGTCCGCTCGAGCTGCAAAAGCGCGTCGAAGCCGTCCACTGCAATCGAGACGTCGTAGCCATGATCCGACAGAAGTTTCGAAATTGTATGACGCACGGTAGCATCATCTTCGACCACCAGAATCCGCATTGCGATTTCGCCACCGTTGGATCTAGTCGCGGCGTAGAGTGTTTGTCGCTCGTTCATCTGAGATCTCGATTCGCTCACAACCATGGCGCTGGCTTGCGAAAACGTCTGTTCAATATTGCTCGCCGAACTGCCCCGCACTTACCTCCTATGGCGCAGACGCTTAAATGACCTTAACTGATCAAAAGGACACAGCTAATCTTCTCACCCGCCGCTTAGCCTCATAGTGAGGCAAACTCCATGAAACGCTTTGTAGTTCTCAGCACGGTAGCTCTGTTCGTGCTCCTTGGCGCAGCTGCTCTTGCTTATCCGCAGCAGGATCAGCAGGACGAAGGACAAAATAAGTCTGAGAAAGACAAGCCTGCCAAGCAGGATCACAAGCCACAGCAGGCGAACAGGCAGCAGGACGCGAACAGGCAACAGGAAGCGCAACAACAGAAAGGGCAGCATGATCGTAACATGCAGCAGCAAGTTCAACAGCAACAGCAGCAGGACCGAAACCAGCAGCAACAACGCGCGAACGAGCGACAACAGCAGGATCAGAATCGGCAACAGCAGCAGAACCAGCAACGGCAGCAGAAGCAGGACCGGCATGAAGCGCAGCAGCAGGACCAAGATCGCCAGCAAGGCGAGCGCCTCTCCGAACACCGCCAGCAACAGATGGTTGCAGAGCAACAGCGACGCTCCGCTCAATTCCGCGAAGAACAGAACCAAGAGCGCGAACGCGGCCTGGAACAGCAGAGAACCCAACAGCTGCAGCAGCAACGACGCACGGCGCAATATCGTTTCCAGGAAGACTACTTACAGCGTGAAAGGCAAGAGCAACTTCGGTTTCAGAACGAGCGCAACCGCGACTATGATCGTGATCCTTACTATTCCAGTGCCCCTATATATCGTTACCAGCGAGCCGGAAATTACTACGAGATCAATCAGTACGGGGCAGATGTCCTGCGACAAGCTGTGAACTACGGCTACAGCGAAGGCTTCGGGACCGGACAGGCAGACCGCGAAGACCGCTGGCATGCCGATTACCAGGACTCCTATGCCTATCAAGACGCGAACTACGGCTACAACGGATATTACGTTGACCGGGATGATTACAACTACTACTTCCGCGAGGGCTTCCGTCGTGGGTATGAGGACGGCTACAACAGCCGCTATCAGTATGGTAGGGCTTCGGGGAACACGAATGTCATATTAGATATTCAGTTGTCCAACATCCTTGGCTTTGTGTCTCTACGGTAAGCGGTGGGAGCAATTCAGACGCGGCCGCTCTCGTAGCGCGAAACCAGCGCTGCGGCGGCCCGGGCTGCCCTCTTCCCAGGCATTTCCGTGATGGTGTGCAATTGTGAACAGAACTTGGCATCCGGTACTAGTACATATTGAGGCCATATGGCCCTACGTCCGGCCCTGCTTTGCATCCACCGCGATCCGCATCGGATCCGGGTACTGGAGAACAATGGATACAAAGTGCTAACCGCCACCAATGCGCAAGAGGGGCTGCAACTCCTCGCATCGGAGCTCGTCGATGCAATTGTGCTTGAGTACAACTTGGGCCGCGTGGATGCCTCGGTATTCGCCTCCGAGATGAAACAGCTTCGGCCGAATATACCCATCGTCATGCTGGCTGAGCGCGCGGAATTGCCCGAGGCTGCCCTCGAGTCAGTGGATGCATTAGTGTCCATATCCGACCCCCCTTACTTCCTGTGGGCGGCCGTCCACTTCGCGCTTAGTGTGAGTCGAGCCCCGGAGTACCGCCAAGAACCCATACGAAACCCAAGAGAGCCAGGTAACTCCCGGCCTTTGGGACGACGCAAAAGGAATGCCCCCAGCACTAAAGGTGCGGGGAGTGCCATCGGCGAAATGGTCCAATTTTGACCAGACTGGGACGGGGACTGAATGCGACACTTTACGTATAACTATGGCAACGCCTGCACAACGTCAAGTTCTTGTCGTGGACGACGACCCGACCATCCGTACCTGCCTGACTCAGCTACTCGAGTCGGTCGGTTATGACGTTGCTACCGCTGTGGATGGCGTGGAAGCTCTTCTGTCGATAAACGAAAGCGCACCCGACATCATCATTTCCGACCTGAACATGCCCGGAATGTCCGGTGTGGACCTGCTCTCGGAGATCCGGCGTCATTTTCCGAGGATTGTTACCATCGCTATGAGCGGCGCGTACCGAAATGGCGGGGAGTTGCCGTCTGAAGTGATGGCGCATGGCTTTTACGCCAAAGGCGAGCCTCCCAGCAACCTCTATGGGACTCTCGCGCAGCTCCTCGAAGGCATTCGATCGCCAAAGGCGTGAGCCTGTTGCGACGGCAATGACTTCCGAAGCAAGACAATCTGAGCAATTCAGACCAGCTACTCTTTTCCAACAAGCCCATGATGAAAGCTGAGACGAGCGGTCCTTCTCTCTCTTTCAGGTCCACTGAACTAAGTCAGCCAATCTGAAGTTGTCTTCCCTTAGCTCCGCACCGAAAGGAAATATTCATGAAGAAAGCTTTATCAGTTTTGCTGGTTAGTTTCATGGGCCTGTGTGCGACGTTCGCCTGGGCAGGGTCGGCCCGCGAAGATTCGGTCGCGCGCCTGCAGTCTTCGGTCGATGTTCTGCACTCGATCATGGCGACTCCTGACAAGGGTATCCCCGAAGAAGTGTTGAGCAACGCAAAGTGCATCCTGGTCGTCCCCGACCTGATTAAGGGCGGATTCATCTTCGGCGGGAAACACGGGCGTGGTGTTGCTTCGTGCCGCACCTCCAACGGTTGGAGTGCGCCAGCATTTGTTTCTGTCGGCGGGGGAAGTTGGGGATTACAGATCGGCGTCGAGGGTGTGGATCTGGTCATGCTGGTCATGAACGAACAAGGCTTCCAGCATCTGCTCTCAAGTAAGTTCCAACTATCTGGCGAAGGATCCGTAGCTGCCGGCCCGGTTGGCCGTCACGCCTCCGCTGGAACCGACTGGAAGATGAACACACAGGTGTTGACATACTCACGCTCGAGAGGCGCGTTCGCCGGCATTACTTTGGAAGGAGCAGTGGTGCAGCAGGATGACGACTCCACGCGCGCTATTTACGGCAAGCACATGAGGTTTCGAAACATCCTCTCCGGAAAAGTATCCACTCCGGAAAGCGCTGAGGCATTCGTAAAGGCCGTTTCTACCGCTGGACAACAGGCCAGCATTGCGGAAGCAAGAGAAGAGAAGAAATAAGCAATCGGGGCCGCTAGACGAGATGATTTGGCTGGCTGGAACTGCATTCATGTTCCGGCCAGGAACTCGTCAAGGCATTCGATCGGAGCGGGCGGATTTGATAAAGGTCAACGTTGAATAATGGAGCGACTATGAGTTCTCGGCAGTGCCCGCATTGCGGTGGCGAGTTTGTTTTGGCCAGGCGTTCTGATGAGCAGGGAGCACGATTCAATGCCCGCCTATCGAATTATTGGCGTTGCAGTATTTGCGGAGGTGAATTCACCGCAGAACAAATTCGCGAGAACAAGCGCAGTAAGCAGCTGGAAGTCGCGCGACCTCTTGGTCAGCCATTGGCGAACCGGCAGAGCGAGGACAGCAGCTCCTCACGAATGAGTGACGAAGGCTGCCCCAACGAAAGCTCACGAGTAGAGGACGCCACTGGGCACTCAATCGAACATCAGGAAGGCGAGCCAATCGCCAAGGAGGCATCTTGAGGGCGCGACTTGAAAGCACTCGATTGTCAAAGATGGACCCAATAACCCGAAGTTGGAAACTAACAGTCGCTGACCGCCGGCTGATGTGGCTGCAGAAGCAGCATCCCAGCGCTGCCGGTCACAAACTCCAGCTCTGGGCATTGCGCCCGGAAAGATAGCTCGCAGGCAGTGTTGGAGGACTTCGGAAATGGATCGGCCACTACAAACCCTGCTCTATGAACTCGTGCTTGAGCCTATCCTGCAGAGTTTTGCAGCGGGTGCTCGATTCCCGTTTTCTAGGCGGCGATCGCTACCGATCCAGCAGCACTCCCATCTCGTCATCCCCCCAGACCTTGACGTACTGCGCCTTCCCGATTGTTCCTGGGCCGTTCGGGCCCATCTCGTAGTAGACCTTTGCGTCGGGCGGGTATCGCTTCAGGTTCTCCATTAGGTCTTTCACTGTCCATTCAGCCATTGTTCCTCGATCCCAGCGCCGTTTTAGTCCGGCGCTGTCTTTCAAATTCAAATCAGTGTTTGGTTCCATCCAGTAGCTGAGATGCGCGCGATTGCTCCTTCTCCTTGCGCTGGTCGCCTTTCCTGCCTAAATCCAGGCCGAAAACGGGGTGTTCGTAGGTGCCGGTGACCTTGACCGGTATTGCATAACCGGCCCTCTTCTTTTTAAAGAAAGGGTCCACGGCCTTCATTAGAAGGCTCTTAATTCCCTGCGTCGTGTTGGATGGGGCAGAATCAGTTTTCAGCATTCCGTGCAGATCGATTCTTTCGGTAATCAAGCTGTACGTGCCATCCATTTGGGCCAAGGCGCCCGGAACGGTGAATGAGAGATTCGAGAACCTGGCTGTGCCATCTCGCAGCAGAACTTGCCCCCTGAGGTCCGAGAGCACGGTTTCAGGCTCACCCTGTTCCCCCACTGGCTTGCGAACAGTGTCATCGCGGCTCGCCCCGGCGCTGAGATGGTTGACCCCTTCCTGGGTGCTGGATCGTGAGAAGGTACCGGCATCGATTCCGAAAGTCCCCTGCAATTCGACTCTCTCCAGAAAGGATCTTTTCCCCGGAGTTAGGCAAACCTTGGCGTGGAAACTGACATTCCCAGACATCGGCGAGCGCTCCGACCGAGCGAAGAGCAACAAAAGGTCCTGGATTCGCCCGTCCGTGGCGTCTAATTCAATCGAGGCCACTTTTCCCGGCTGTGCGGTGGTTCCTGCCACGCTGCCCTGCCACCATACCGTCGTCTTCCAGAAAGTCCCACCCACTTGTTGAAGAAATGTGTCCCCATTTACGCCGTTAACCACGACATGGAATTGAGTCTTCAGCTGCACACGGTGCGAACTTGAAGTGACGGCGAAGCTCGGAGTATCGGTCACCCCTTGAATCTCAATGTGATCAAGCGTTCCGGAGAATTTACCGGAAGAAGAGAGCAAACCGGCGATGCCGGGCACGACATTGAGGTCCGCGTGTTCGAATAAGTAATCTCCAGAAACTGTAACTTTACCGAGATCATCTGGATTCCACGGACCAAAGGTACCTGTGCTGGTGATTTCGCCCGGCAGCTTGGAGTTCGAAAGCTGGGTCCGGAATGATGCCGGTCCCTTGCTGCCAACATTGCTGATAACGAGAGTACGAAACAGAAGCTTCAGTGATCGCGCCTCCGGTTCACGCGACTCCACTTCCGCAGTTGCTCCGTCGGCCATGAAGTCGTCGATGACGAAAGTCGACCTCTTCGGCGCCTCAAATTGCTCACCCGAATCGCGAGACGGAATCAGGATGTGCAAGCCATCGGCGCGGATTCGCCGCAGGTGCCTGGTGAAAACACCCCAAAGCGTACCCTCAATTCTCACTGTTTCAATGGTGATCAGCGGCAGCGTTCCGGCTTTCGGATTGTGCTGGAACGTGACGTGTGTGAGTTCGCAACCAGGTCGCGGAAAATAGGTGCCGTGAAATGCATCCATGTGCACCTTGCTCGTACTCGCCTCTTCCAGGTCCTTCAACACGGCTTCGCGACTGAATGGCCAGTGCCATAGTAAGAAGACGCCAGCTAGGGCAACAACCACCAGTATCGCGGACGCCGAAACCAGCACAGGTTTCCAAACTCTGTTGAAAGAACCGTGAACGGCCATTGCATTCCTCACGCCTACAAATTCGACTTGGAAGCGTTCGCTTGAGCTTTTTCCCCCCGATCAGGGTTGCGGATCACCGGCAGCCCTGGTGGCGAGGTTTGTCGACTTCAGTTGATCCAGTTCAGATAGAACCTTCTGCCATTCGCCCACGTTCTTCTTAGTCTCAATGGGGGCTGTCAGGTCGGAATAGAAGTCAAGGATGTTATCGCGCAGCTCCGGCGTGGTGAGATCGAATTTTCTGCCTGCCACCTGCGCCAGTAATGTGGCATAAGCTTCGTCGGTCAAAGAGTACTCGGTTGCCTTCGTAGTCTGGCCACTATCCAGGTCGACGTTACGCAGAACCAGTGTGTCGGTGCGCGCTTGGTGAAGGAATGCGCGGTAATGATCGACAGTGGTATTGATGCTCTTGATGTAGAGATCCTCGGTTTTTGCGGTCGGATTATTGAATGCCAGTCCCTTAAAGGGTCCAACCTTCGGTATGTACCGCAGCAGGGTTGAGAGGATGCGGGTCCCCACGCCGGGCTTCACGTAATCCTTGCCCCACTCCTTCTCGTACCCGGAACGCGAAAGACGGTACAAAAACTTCTTTCTGGCAAAATTGGGGGTCTCCCGCATCAACTCCTTTTTATGCGTTTGCAGCGCGACCCTGGTCATCTGGGGGATTAGCCGGCTGATCGCAAAGCGGTACGAGCCCACCGCCAGGTCCTCATGCGTGAGCACGTCCTTCAACTCGACTCCATACACGACCGGAAATACCCGCTCCAGGAGCGGCTTGGAAACCTGGAAGCCGATAAAATCGTGATACTGCTGCGAGGCGTAGCGGTTCTTCGCGACCTGCACGGTGTCGAAACCGAACTCGGTCTTTAGGTGTGCGGTCTTGTCCTGCGCATATCGTACCGACTTACCAAACTTGGCCCGCAGCTTGGGATACTCGATCGCGACTGCCTCATTCACCGCGGGATGACCTGCGATATCTGAGGTGTAATGCGACAGCGCGCCCAACGCGAAGGCGTACTCATTTACGTCCTGGCTCTGGAGTATCAGCTCACGAACAAAGTCGCCGCTGCGGACGTAATGCACTAAGTCGCTGAATTCTCTGCTTCCGAATGGGTAGTAGCCGAGGTCCTGAATGACAGCGCCTCCGTAGGCATAGGCGTGCCCTTCTTTGATCTGGTCGTCCGTGAGACCGGGAAACCGCTTGAGCAGGAGGGGCCGGATCTCGTCAGCCCACAACAGGTCAACGATCTCCTCGTGCGTAAGAACCGAGTACGCGGACAAGCCGCCGCGGCACAGAAGCACGAAAATCAAAAGCGCCGACGCGCTGAGAGTAAATCGGCGCCGGCGCTTCGCTGTTTCCCCACTCGGCATGCTGATCTGCATTTAGATCCTGCCGAGAAGTAGCAGAATTACTACAATGACAAGGATCAGTCCCACTCCCCCGCTAGGCGCGTAGCCCCAGCTCCGACTATGAGACCAGCGGGGCAGTGCACCAAAGAGGGCTAAGAGCAGAATCACGATCAGTATGGTTCCAAGCATATGTCAGTCCTTCCTCGTTGCAAGTAAAGACTCCTTATCGCAAGCTTCCCGTAGTCGCATTTACCGGGTGACCGATCGCCTCGCCGGAAACCAGAAGTTCGACTCTGCGGTTCTGCTGGCGGCCGGCTGCGTTATTGTTCGAAGCAACCGGTGAACTATTGCCATAACCCTGCGCAGTCACCGAATTAGCCAATACTCCTTCGTTCACGAGGTAATCACGTACCGAGCCGGCGCGATTTTCAGAAAGTTTTTGATTCATCGCGTCACCGCCCACATTGTCCGTGTATCCACCGACTGCGATATTGAGCCCAGGGTAGGCGAGCAGAATACCTGCGACTTTAGCCAGTTTCTCCCGTGCACCAGCCTTCAACGAATACTTTCCAGTATCGAACAAAACGTCAGACATGCTGACAATCAGGCCTCGCGCGCTGTCGCGCGTTTGCAGCACCGAGTTCAGTTGCTCTGACAATCTGGCACGCATTGCCAGTTTTTCGGCTTCAGCTTTCTGCGCTGCCAGGCGGGATTGCTCGGCATCCGCCTGGGCTGCCGCGAGTGCAGTAGCGGAAGCAGCCTGGCTGTCCGCCATATCAGATCGTGCTTTATCGGAATCTGCCTGGACCTGGGCAGCATTGGCGCGGGCTTTGGCGCTATCCAATTCGGCTTGTTGCTTGTCAGCTTGCGCTGTCGCCGCGTCCATCTCTGCCTGCGTCTTTGCAGCCTGAGCATTTGCCGTGGCAGTTTGTGCAGCCAGAGTCGCCGCCTGCGCGTTTGCAGTATCCGATTCCGCCTGGGCCTTGGCGTTCTCCGCTCGGGCCTGGTCGGACTGCGCCTGGTTCTTCTGACGCGTAGCATCGTCTGCTTCTGCCTGGGTCTGCGCTTGTGCATTGGCAGCAGTTTGGCGTTCATTGTCCAAGCGCTCCTGGTCGATCTTCTTGACGGTGATCGCGCGAGCATCTTCCGCGGTTTGCACCACCTCGCGCGCCACCGCGATCATTGCTTTCCGATCCGCGTGCTTGTCTGTAGAGAATCGATCGACCTTGTCCATGAGCCGGACCGCATGCTGGTAGCTGTCGCCGGCATACTGCTCGGCACCCTCGGATTCCGCGATGCGCAACGCATTGCGCGCTTCGAAGAATTCCAGCGGCAGATTAGTGTTCAGCACCACGGGGTCGAACTTATAGCCCGTGGGAATATAGCCGCCGCGTTCCATAAGTTCATACTTGGCGTTCATTGCTTCCACCGTCCCCTTGGTGTCCTCGCGAACCACGTTCTCGATCACGACAACGTTGCTGGGTTGGCGGACCGCGTAATAAGGTTCAGCGGTGACGACTAGCGCAAAGGCTTGGAGATCGGTGGTGACATCCACTTTGCTGCGGTGGTTATCGCCAATTAAGATTTCGCCGAGATTGACGGCGCGGCCTTCAGGCGAGATTGCCCACAGAATGTAGGTAAGGTACTCGCCGCCGAATGTCGTGGGTTTCTGCAGATTGGCGAATTCAACTTCGATTTCGATGTAGCCTTTCTTGCTTTCTACTTTGGCTTGCCCGGTCGCTTCGGGCATCAGGGGCGTCCCCGCGAAATCCAGCTTGGTAGCTCCGCCGCGGTGCTTGTAGTTGATCGCCTGCACGCTGCGGCTGGTCACGGAGACGTGAAAAACGGGAGTCGGACTCAATGGTTGGACCACGAGTTCTGTTTGAGAAGTGGTTTGAGCAAAAGCGCTCGTGCTGAGAAGGATTGCGGTTGTCAAGAAAAGCTTAGTTTTCAAAGTATCTCCTTAAGGCAGTTACCTGCCGGGTTACGTCGTGGAGCCGTGACCTGGATGTTCGCCTGCATACGTATCGGGTGACTTCACGATCCGATGTGCATACGGGACAGGGAATGAAAGAGCCCAAACGCATTCAGCAACCACACAACGACGGCAATCACTACTACGCCGTTCAAAATCGATTTGATCGACGACTGCATAGGGATGAATCGATTCACCAGCCACAGCAGCACCCCTACTACCACCAGAATTTCCACTGCTTGGAGCAACGGCATGATTGTTGGCCTTTTTCTGTACGTCTAGCCCACGTGCGTCATCTCGAAAACTTTTTGCGTCGAGCCGTGTTCGCCTGGAAAGCTCACGACAACACACGCACGAGGAATGCTGATTAGCTGGATGTGCTGGCTCTCGGGTACCTTCACCAGACAACGGTTTACTGCGACCTTAATATCAGAGCTGCGAATCAGCGGTCGCAGCTCGGTTTTCACACTCAGGAGAATTGATCATGGCAGACTCCCGATATTGCGTCTGAGCAAGATAGCTCACACCGCGTGCTGGTATGAGACTGGTGTTCGTGGGAGACTTGGTGAATGAAAAAGCCTGTTCTTGAGATCACTCAAAACAACCAATCAGGGCTGCACGGCAAGTGCTCAAGTTGCGAAACGTACTTTAGTTCTGCCGGGCCCGGATTGCTCCGCAATCCGGGAGCTGCAATGAAAACCATGCAGCGACAGTCGACAAACACGCCAAACAGGTACATAGGAAGGAAGCAGATGAGCGCCCTCCAGAACCATCATGGCGGGAGCACAAGGAGTAGCCATGAAACATAGGAACAAAAGGTATCCAGATGCCCTGGCGTCGCCCACCATGCCTGGTCAAAAGGTGCAGACTTCCTCCTGCGGCAAGAGCCCGAGAAGACGAAGATGATGAGGATCAGGATGACGGCAAAGAGGAAGAAGACGACGACACTGAGAGTACCGACGACGGCTATTCAGAGTGAGCACAATTTCCAGCCAGGGTTGCTGCCAAACTGTTCAATACTGCACATACCGGATCCTGTATTTTGTTCTAAATTTGCGAAATGCTGACGTTGCGAGAGCGAGTGCTTGCAAAACTGCAAATGAGCCGTGGCCCAAACGGCAGTTCCGTTGCTGCCCTGGCGAAGTCATTAAACGAACCCACAGTGTTCGTGCGATTTGCGCTGGAGCAGCTGCGTGATCAAGGAATTGCGTTCCGTCGCGGGGGCTGGTGGTCCATTGCGAGATATAGCCGCGCAGGCGCAGCGTAATAGGTGATTCTGGCGAGATGGCCAAGCACCCGTCGTGACAGAGCCACCTTCCAGCCCGTTGTTGGCACTTCCAAATATCGAGTGAACTCGCAGCACTACTCTTCGGCAGAAGATGCTGGCATCGTTCCTCGCTACGAGAGGTGCGTCCACTCCTCGGTGCGCGCTCTGCCGGACCGGACCGCCTTCGCTTCAAGGATGTAGTCAACCATTGGAGCCCAACTCTTATGCCTCATGATCCAATCTTTTTGAAAATCGAAGTGAAGCGAAATGACACAGAAGACAGTTTTGAGACTAATTTGCACTGCTCACGAAACCATTGTGGGGAGATCGTCAATATCGACAGCGATGGGCCGAAGACCATTCAGCGCGTGTCTTGCCCCAAACACGGATTGCTGACTTCTTTCCCACAGAAAATAGCTTTCCTTGAGTTCGTCAGATGTTTAGCTAACAAAACTCTCGCAGCGAGCGGTGACAAACTAATCGAACAGGGAGCAGCATCGATTCTTGGAGGCAATGACTCGCTCCATGAGATCGAGAACTAGATGTGTGTTGACTGCTATTGGATTGCGGCCTGGGTCGACGGTGTCGCAGCGTTTGGTTGAACGGCCTGTACTCTATAGTCCGTGTATTCGATGGTGAGAGTGGCCCGTCCTCCAAGCCGGATATAGCTGACTGACTCGTTCTTGAGTGGAAGCCAAAACCCCTGCACTTTCCCGTACTCCTGATGAATCTGGCTCTTCTTCGTCCAAAATGACGGGTTTTCGGCTGGCTCGGCTTCGATTCGAGTGACTGCGAAATCGGCTCCGTCCACCCACACCAGACCGCGATAGACGTACTTGCTGCGTAGCTTCGGGTAGACCCGCAATATGTATTGCCCACCAGTGTTGGACGGTGCTAGCGTATGCCGTACTTGCTGTTCATTCCGGGGGACGCTTATGCCCAGAGGTCGATCGAGTTTCACGAAAACCCTGAAAGAGCAGGCACGGCCGCAGAAGCAACGAAACAAGGCGGAACGCAGAAGTCAGCGTCGCCAGGAATGTTCTCAAACGCCGGCAGCCGACCAGTCATCACTGAGTTCGGAAGCCGAACTTCCAAATCTTACTATCCAGCAGCCATGCCTGCCAGATACCCAGAATGGACTTCACAACAGCTTACGTCTCGACAGTAATTAACGGGCGTGAAAGTAGGTAAAGTATGACCGAACGCCGACCGATCGTTAACGTACTTTCAACTGACAATCCTGATGAACTCGAGAAATGGGCGAGCGAAGCTGCGCACGCGAAATTCGCGGAATGGCATCGGAAGGAGAGAGAAGATCGCCCGCGCCGTATCCTCTTGTTCTCTCTTGCTGCAGTAGTGATCGTGGTTGTCACCATTCTTGTGACACTCACTCATGGTGGCGCCTGAGTGATCGGCAGTTGTTTTCTCATTCAGTAAATCATGATAAGGCGTAGGTTATGGATCGCATAAAAGGGGCAGAATGCAAAACACGAAATTCCTGGTAAAGCTAACGCGCGTCGGTGCACATGGTCCCCAGAACTTGCTGGAGATAGGCAAAAAAAGGCGATTAAGACGACGTCAGAGCGCAAGCTGGCACTTCTGATGGGAAAGTACACCGCTCAGGATGCGGTCGACTGCATCCAGAGTGCCCGATGTGTTGGCGAGTTAGTCCCGATCAACATCAGTGCTTAGTCTGCTCCAAAGAACTGTTGTCCACCATTTTAGGGTGACGTCCTCTTGGAGGTGAGAATGGAAACATCTGACCAATACATAGCTTTCGCGACGGGAACACTGTTCATAGCCGGGGTGTTCGAAGATGGTATCGAGCGTACAGGCAAGTTTCTCGGAGCGGTAGCCGCCTTCGAAGCTCATTCCGGGGAGCGAATTCTTGGTGTGTGACTTGGAATATTCTCCTGCAAGTCACCACTCGCCACGCTCGGTGCTACCCATATCGGTCATCTTAGGGTGTTATAAACTCTGGCGCCGGTCAAAAATGCAGGCCCGGTGGATGAGATGACCAGCGTTGCGGACACTCGCGCGCTGTCGCAGGCGCCGAAGGGGAGAGTTTCGAGTCACGCTCAGCAGCAGAGTTTCGGCCGCCTCTTGAAGGCTGCTGTCGTCATCAATTGGACGGACTTCGTCTCTGAAGGGACAATCTGGAATCGTCCTTTAGACTGTCGTTGGTGACGAAGAAGAAGTTCAATCACCTAACGCATCAGCGGTCTTTTGCCGCTCTTCCTAACACCGGACGTGATGGCCTCATTGAGATCGAACAGCCGACGAGCCGCGAGCGACGAATTGCCGGCGGGATCCGGAAGCTTGCCTCTGCGAAGCTGTTCTGCAGTGAATTCATGCCCGCAGGTACTGCATCGCCAGGTTCTGTTCGACTTCGCCTGAGTCCCCGCTCCCGGTTGGGGCCACCCCTTTAGCGCAGGCCGAAATGCCAACACCAACTCTCCGCCGCACTCCAGGCAATGTCTCTTCTCCATGTGCTTCTTCTTACCACAAAGAGTGTCCGGGCGGATGGTCATAATTGAACACATCAATCGGCCTCGAGGGTCGTTAGGCCGATACCGGCATCCTCAGTCCGGCGTCTGGGAACTTTAAGCGTGGGCATCGGAGTCCCCGCAAAGAGCCGCTGGCAGGGTCTGGCCAACCACCGAGCCCACTGCGCGGACCGAGAGACTCGCGCGCTATCAGTCGCGATCCCGGTGTCTGCGTACATCTGCCTGTAGATCTTCGAGATCAGCACGAAAGCAAGACGTGCCCGCAGCGACTTTATAAAACGCGAACGTGTCCATATCGACTTCAGGCCATAAAAGTTGTCCCAAACGGATTGTGTGCGTTGGCGAATTTCCTCCGCCGACATTGTCGGATGAGGCCAGTAGAGCTTAGGCCGTAGCCCTAGCGGAATCAGCCAGCGACGGGTGATCGGAATGTCTCCAACCTTCATGTTGGCTGCATCCATCTGTTTCTCCCACTTGATGAAATCGACGGTGCCAGGATACGGCGTCAGCATTACAAACTGGGCAAAAGCAATCTCCGCGCGGGATGCGACCGCGGCCGTTGCATCGAAGGTTTGTTCGCGATCGCTGGGCAGGCCAAAGATGAAAGAGCCAAGCACGTAAATCCCATGGGCGCGGAATTTTTTCAGCCGAGTTACCAGATCGTCGCCTGCGCAATTGAATTCTTTGTAGACATCCTTCAAGCCTTCTGGTGTCACCGACTCGATGCCCACGAGCGCGCCCTTGATGTGCGCGGCTTGCATGGCATTCAGGAACTCGCCGTCTTCTGCGGCTTCCATGGTGATCTGCGTAAAGAAGATGGTGTCGGACGGAAGCTGCGCGAGCCGTTCCATCAAAGCAAAACGTTCCGCGCGAATGCTTTTCAGTTCATTTACGCGCGCCAGGTTGTTCTGCTGTTCGGCCAGGCGGAGATCGGTAAGAGTGACCGGGTAGAAGTTATCATCGGCCAGGGCGATGAAGCGAAATCCAAGTCGTCGCAGTTGCACAATCTCTTCCACCACTACATCTGACGAGCGCTGGCGCGGCCGTTGACCGTCGGTCCGCCACACCGAGCAGAACGAGCAGTGCTTGGGACAGCCACGCACCGTTTGAACCGACGCCCACATGTAGCTCTTGCGGGGCACCAGGTCCCAGCGCGCAGGCAAGAAGTCTGAGGCATCAATACGGCCCCCTTCATAAACGAGCAAAGGGGTTCCGCGAGAGCAGTCGGCCAACACTTTCGACCAGACTACGTCCCCATCGCCTTTAACCACGGCATGTGCACCACCCAGTTCGTGAGCTTCGTTCGGATAGAGTGTCGCGTGAATCCCTCCGAATACCACAGAGGCGCCGCGGGCGCGTGCCATTTTCCCGATCGCGTATCCACGGAGAGCGTTGGCGGTATGAATGCCAATTCCCACCACGTCCCCGGCTTCAATTCGGTCCAGGTCAATCCTTTCGAGGGTTTCATCCGTCAGCACCGGCTCGCCATAACTTGCCGGTGTCGCCGAAGCGAGAACATACAGCCATCGCGGGGTGATTACGGCGGTGCCAAAAGAGACGTCACTGGGGTTGATCAAATGAACGCGCACGTGTTGTTGCCTCCTTGTACCCATGGGCGAACAGGCACTTCACTTGCGAGCAAACGGATGATTCTGGGTCTTTCGAAACTTCGGAAACAGCTCAGCAGTTCATGAATCCGAGAAAAAATGAAGCAGTAAAAATTGTCCCGCGGGCTTCGTGGGAAAATCCGGTCAAAATTGACCACTTTGTAGCCTGGTAGAGAAGACGATTGGCGGAACTTAACCGTGTAGGACCACGTGTGTCCCTTTGAACCGCCAGTGTTCGCTATCCGAGTTTCGCCTCTAGGACTCAGGATTGAGTCATTCTGCACAGTATTTGTACGAGCAAATGAGAGATGCTGGTTGCAGCAAAGACGGTTTCTCTGGAGCGGCAGTGTGAACAGCAGAGCACCTTTAGCCAATCCTGCGTGCTATCAGATATTTAGGGCGGATCGACTTGGCGCAGAGCGCAGCTTTCACGCTGAATTTGTGCTCGCGAGTCCAATTCGTGATGCTAAGCCTCGGAATTTCTTTTAGTTCCAGACTATTCACGACGAGAACTTTCGCCAAACTTTTGCTGATTTTCCAAATGTGAGCGCTGGAAGCTTTTTTGCAGGCACCGGACTCTGCGAGCGTTTCCGTCGGGAAGTTCCCCTGCGGTAAAAAGAGCGGCAATAACTTTTTCTGCGAGGGGTATTCCGCACGGTTATACCGAGGGATTTTCAGGTGGGCGTTGAGGCCCTCACATCGATGGCCGCGACATCCCAAACAGAATCGCTTAGACAAGAGTCAGTGCGTGGAACTGCGCTGGGCCTGCCCGTGTCACCGTTCACCATCCACACCCGCTATGATCGTCCATAACTCCAGGGTACCTCTCCGATTACTGTCGATTGTCCAATCGTTTCCTGTGCCCCCCTAGGGGAGTACCGCTTCCCCCGGATCTCTAGCCGCATTTCTGGGCGGATGACGGCTATATCCGGCTCTGTGCCCCCTCCGCATCCCAAAATCACTAGCACGCGAGCCACGAAAATGTCTCAAGCACGATTCTTATGTGTGGATGGGGCTGAAATCAGGAGTGTCGGAGTGCCATGCCGCTAATTTTCCACGGGGCGTTTTTGAACAACGACGGAGAGCATCGAGACAGTGCAGAGCGTTGATTATGGCCTCGCGCTCACGGGATGACACCTGTTCGTTGCAAAGCTCATGCTCGCGCCGGATCAACGCCCTTTCTGCTTCTTGTAACCGCGCAGGAACCTTTGCGTGTTCAGGCTCAAAAATCGCTTGCAGGTACAAATCTCGCCAGAGACTATTTCGCGCAGGAAGTGGAGTGACATTTACGCGGATTTCAAGCGCTGAAGTTGCATTCGGCAAGTGAATCATGTGCGGGCTCCTGCACGACGGTCTAAGTAATAATCCAGAGCTGGAACTAAACAAAATCGGGGACATACTGTACTGCGAAACTGCCCCAGAGGCTTATCGGCAGACGCAGTGCAGTAACCTCAATCACGCCAAACAACCAGCACTTCTCAGGACCGTCTGAACGCGAAAAACGTTAGTATGTGCCGAGAGGTAGCCGCATGATAGAAGCTCTTCGCTCCATCTGGTTGTTCCTAGTGGTTCTCGTCATTATGTCCACCATGTCATCCGGCGGAGAACAGAGTTGGGGCGTCACTCCTCCGGGCGGGCGCCCCTCCCCCGAGCGACGTTGCAACAGATCAATCACACCATCGTCATGCCACAAGAAAACTGAAGCTTCGATAATTACTTTGGCAAACTGAACGGCTACGGATAACGAGACCTATTGACCGGAGTTATAAGAGTGTCATGGTCGACCGTGGATGACCAAGACGATAGCGACCGTCAGGATTACTGCTATGACGAACGCGAAGAACAGAACTCGCCGCGGTCGTTCTTTTAATTCGGCCTTGTGCCAATCGGCAAACTTAGCGCGCGCGGCTGCTCCGGCGCGCTCCTCAACAGTCAGTCCTTCGTTTGTCGGTCTTAATGCATCTGTTTGCGTTGCCATTTTCACTCCTGATCTCCATGCTGTTGCCCAGGCAAATAAGTGCCTCCGAGGATCATTCGGCGAGCCTGCGTCGTCATAGACTCCACCTGCAAATGCAGAGCCGATATGGCTGCGCCGGCTGTGTCGGTCTCCACTTGAGTCGGTACGCCGACTTGTAGCAAACCATCGCGGCCATGGTTCGTGGCGGGCTGAAATGCGTCCTGGTTGCACATAATCAAATGCAAATCGCGGGTTAGTTTTGCGCTTTCGTACGGTTTTTGAAACCGCATGCTGCACTGCTGATCGGAAGTCATCCGGTATTCACAGACCAGATGCCAATGCCCGCGGACTGTAGATAACCAAAGTGCGACGGTGTCGATCGATCCGTCCGCGCCGAAGCGATACTTAACATGGATCGAGCCCCCTATGCCGGGTTGTAATAGATCTTCCCAACTCACCACGACCGCACACTGAAGCAGCCGTTCCAGAGTTGCTAGATGTGCCTCGTGCATCGCGATTCGCTCCTTTCGCAAGACCGAAACGGACTCTGAATCGAGCGCCATGCTGGTTGAATCAACCACGCGCCCATTCAGCTTGCCTCTGGTCTTTCTGGCGGCGATCGACATCATCCAGTCGCCAACTTGACTGAATGTGGCGAGAATTGGCCGTAACGACCGTATAGGGCAGCCCGAAAAACTTTTTGGTACTTATGTTCGTAACTTCCAAGCAATTAAAGAATTGGGTGGGGTGGTTCTTTACGATCAGCATCAACGCCCTTCGAAGCACCATCTGAGACGCCGAGCCGAATACCGTCACTTTGAGTTCCGTGGCCATGAGAAACCAATTCCATCCGACGCCGCGAATTTGTTGGTCCAACGCCTCAGCGCTGTCCACACGCACCACGCTCCAGTTCTGCATGCAGGGTTCGATCTCAATGCCGAGGGCTGCCACTATTCCAGGGCGGTCCTCGATGAGAATGCTACCGAGTTGGATTTGTGAGTTCATGGACGGGCGCAGTCAAGAAACACGGCTTCAGCGGCGGAAACAATCAGGCGGCAACGGTGGCCACCTGATGAATCCTCGAAATAATCACATCCGAGACCCATACTTGGGGAGCACTATTGAGCACCCTACATAGACTCTCAAGCGCCTCGGCGTACTCGGTGGTCTTGTAAGCTTCCGCCTGTTTCCGGGTATCCCAAAGGCTGATCGCAATCACGTCTGTCCCGGTTGGTGAGGTGGGGAAAGTAATTTGTTCTTGGAAGCCAACTTCCTGCATGAGAATGGGGAGAACTTTCTCCTCGAAGGTTCGAGTGAACGCGCCCAGGCAGTTGGGTTTGAGACGGAAGGCAATGCTGCGAGCAAACATAGTCAACTCCGCGAATCGCCATCTCTAAGGAAGGAAAACTTCAGATAGGCTGACTTAGCTCAGGGAACCTGAACGAGGAATTGATGTTCTCTCTGTCTTGACCCTATGCTTGTTGCTGGCCAATGTCAAACGACTTCGGGCTATCACCCGCCAGTGCTAATCTGCGGAGAGAAGTAATCTCAGTTCCTTCGAGCGAGATGAATGCCGCAGTTTGCGCAATGCCTTAGCCTCAATCTGACGAATACGTTCACGGGTGACGTCGAAACAGCGGCCAACTTCTTCCAGGGTATGTGCCGAGCCATCCTCCATGCCAAAGCGCATTCTGAGAACTTTCTCCTCACGCGGGCTAAGGGTGCGCAATACACGAGCCGTTCGTTCCTTCAGGTTATTTTCCATGGCCGACTCCGCAGGCGAAACCGAAGCACGATCTTCGATGAGGTCGCCGAGGCGAGAATCCGCCTCTGTTCCTATTGGCGTCTCCAGCGAGACAGGTGTCCGCATGATCTTGAGGGCGTAGCGCACTCTGGCTTCCGGGATGTCCATCTGTTTGGCAATCTCGTTTGACGTGGGTTCGCGGCCTAGCGATTGCACCAGTAGGCGAGAAGTGCGAATCAATTTATTCACAACTTCACTCATGTGCACCGGGAGGCGAATAGTGCGCGCTTGATCAGCAAGCGCTCGACTGACCGCCTGGCGAACCCACCACGTGGCGTACGTGGAAAATTTGTATCCACGCCAGTACTCGAATTTGTCCACGGCTTTCATTAGGCCGATGTTTCCTTCCTGGATCAGGTCTAGGAAGTGAAGGCCACGGTTAGCATATTTTTTGGCGATCGAGACAACAAGTCGCAGGTTGGCTGCAATCATCTCGTGCTTCGCTTGTTCTGTCGCCATTTCCCCCTGGACGATCCTGCCGTGGGTCTCGCGTAATTCAGCAAAGGTAATGCCAGCAGTGCTTTCCATCTGGTTCATCTGGACACGATGTTGTCGCCGGATGTCGCGGTACCGACTCCTGAGTTCTTCAGATCCGGCGGTGGCGATCTTTTTCTCCACAGCGCTAAGGTGATGATCCCGCGAGCGCATGGTTTGCACAGTATTTTTTAAAGCCTGAAGCAAGCGATTATGTTCCGAAGGGGCAAGACCGAGGCTGCGGAGCGCGAGTGAGATTCTGACTGTTTCACGCGCCAACTGCCATCGGCATCGGAGATGTTCACGTGCCTTCTTCTTTATCGGGATACGCTGCAGACGGGCAGAAAGGATGTCCGCACGCTTACTACGTTGGCGGAGCTGAGCGATGTGTCCCCTCAGCTCATCAAGCCGCTCGCACAACATTTCGTCGGTGATTTCCGCATCATCGAAACTCACGATGTCTCGAATTGAGCGCACACCAGACCCGAGGTCCGGCTCAATCGCCAAAATTTGACGCAGTGCAAAAGGCGAACGCGATAGCGCTTTCAATACGCGGCGTTGTCCACGTTCAATGCGCTTGAAAATTTCTACTTCCTGTTCCCGTGTCAGCAATGAAGTCGCGCCCATTTCGTGCAGATAAAGACGCACAGGGTCCGTAGATGCATCGGGAGCAGCTGTATTCAGGTCTAGCTCTACTTCATCCTCTCCATCACCGGACTTCGGCTCGGGAATTAACCATGAATCTGTGATATCCCCCGCCACCACGTCCAGGCCCTGCATTCGAACGGCAGTGAGCAAATCCGGTGCGTTAGCATCGAGATGGATGTTTTCGAGGGGGAGGGGTTCACTTTGCATCGTTGCCTTTTTTGGCCATAAAGTTCGTTTCGTCTTCTCGCATGGAACACACTGGAAGGGTCAGTGCCTGCCTGGGCTAGTTCGGTTGGCAGGGAGCCGCGGTACGAGCACTCTCTTCAGGGCTATTCAGCGGAGCAGGCCGCAATGGAGATGAATCCTAAAGCGTCTGTCACGTCGACCGCAGCGCGTTCTCCGTACACTTGTCTCACCGTATGACGTAGAGCAATGAGATTGCTACGCGCCGATTCTGTGGCTTGGCTAGTGGGATCCTTTGCGAACGCTGCCCGGTAGATCCTTAAGAGCAACCCATTTTCTTTCTTTAGGCGTTCGCTAGTGGCCAGATCGAACGACGCTTGAACATGCATGGCCTAGTGTACACGTTAAAGGCAAAAGATATTTCTTCAGCGTCGCTTCTTGGTTTATTTGATGTTGACTGAGGTGTCAATCGGTCTGCGCCGGTGCGAGCTGAATCATCCGCGATGATTTTGGGAGCGGTCGGTGGAAGTCTCATCTTCCTGCAGAGCCTTCAATTCTCTCGCCTCCAGTTCATCTTGGCGATGTTGGGTGGCCTGAACCGGATCTGTTCCAGCCGTAAGATCGGTTTTCTCTATGAAGTAGCGCCAGCCATCGTGCCGGTCGGAAGAGTCTTGACACTCCTCCAACCTCTTCAATTCTGATTCTGCGGCTTCTTTTCCCCTCACAACAACCAATGTTCCTGCCGACTGATAGGTTCGGCTGTTGTAACGAATGATGGCGTAACAATCGGCAGTATTATCGCGTTTCAGGATGATCCGTTCCCGAGCAGGGGCAAAATGCCACGCTCGCAGCTCACATGTTGTGTCGCCGATGACCTCTCATGCCGGAATCACGTGTCGGGCCCGGCTGCGCTTTCGGACGAGCCTCGTTAACGCGCATGGGACGCCCATTGAGTTCGTGCCCATCTAGCGCGCCAATTGCGCCCTTAGCTTCGGTCGCTTGTGCCATTTCGACGAAAGCGATACCGCGTGGCTCACCAGTGTCCCGGTCCTTGACAATCGTGACAGTTTCAACCGCTCCGTGTGCCGAAAAAAGTTCTCGCAGTTGTTGCTCGGTGGCCGTGATATCGAGATTCCCGACAAAAATATTGGTCATGAGCTCAGTCTTGAGGGTGATCTTCAAAGTTGCGCAGCTTGCTTGGAGATTGGTGCGAGCCTGCGCACGACACTTCGGTCCAGTCCCACTAGTCTGATGCTACGCTGGAACACCGGCGTTAGCAATCTGGTTTCCGATCTCAGCGAAATGTCCTTTGTTTACAGCACGCATCGGTCTAGTCGAGCTCGCGACCAACATAGTTAGAAAGGACGGTCTATTTCTGCTCTTCCGGCGCTTTTCTGCGCCGAGCCCTGTACTTCTCGATGCTGGTCAGTTTCATAACGCGAGAGTTGTGGATAGATTTACGCCCGCAAATAGGCGGCTTGCGACTTTTTCCCGTGGGAATGGAGGGCGCTGAATCCAACGGTGACACCAAGTTCGGGAGTGATTCGGCTGGTTTTGGCATATTGGCGATAGAATGACTTTGATGCGCTCTTCTGCTGACAAGGCGAGCCGTGCATTCGACCCTAAGGTTTTTCTGGCGACCCTTGGAGAAGGCAGGAAGAGCATCACCGTATTAAAAAAGCATCCGATCTTTGCCCAAGGCGACGCGGCGGATGCCATCTTCTATATTCAGAAGGGTAGAGTAAAACTCACTGTAGTTTCTAAGACCGGCAAAGAAGCGACTATTGCAATATTGGGTGAAGCAGCTTTTTCGGGGAAGGCTCTCTGGCCGGTCAGACCCTGCGCATAGGATCAGCGTCGGCACTGACAGACTGCAAGCTCCTACGTATCGACAAGAAGGCAATGATGGATGTGCTTCACCGAGAGCACGCCTTCTCCGACATGTTCGTAGCGTATCTGCTCGCACGCAACATTCGTTACGAAGAAGACCTGGTGGACCACCTTTTTAATTCCAGTGAGAAAAGACTTGCGCGTGTCCTTCTTATGCTCGCGCATTTTGGAAAAGAGGGAGTTCCAGAGACGGTCGTCCCCAAGATCAGCCAAGAGACCCTGGCAGAGATGGTTGGCACTACGCGTTCACGTGTGAGCTTCTTTATGAATCGGTTCAGAAAGTTGGGGTTCATTCATTACGCCGGCGGCTTGGAAGGTGGCCTGCAAGTCCACAGCTCGCTTCTGAATGTGGTTCTACTGGACTGATTAGCGCTTTTTCTCACTGAGAGTCTCGTTTCCTGGCTGCGCCCGCTCGCAAAAGTGCCTGGCTTTTGACGCGAAAAGCTCATCTCAGAGTGAGCAATTCAGACCAGCCATCGGGTCCCACGTGTGCCACCCTAGAGGTGCAACAACGTTAGTCTCTGTCAGATCGCGTACGCCCCGTGCAATTCAGAGTTAGGTGCATATGACTCGAGAGGTGAATTGGTGAGAACAAAGGCTGTTATGCGGATCAGCGAACACAACTTTTTCTTCCAGGTAGCTGTGCTCTGCTTCATCTTTCTTTCAGCCGTCTTGTCTGCACAGCAGGCTGACATGTCCGATCACCAGCGGAACGTTTCCGATTGTCGAAACGGATGGGGCTATTGTGACCGCTCAAAGCTTTCCGAGGCGGAGTTGACTGCGCTCATGGTTGCGGAGCACCAGCGCAATGTCTCTAATTGTGAGAACGGATTTACATCTTGCGATCATTCCCGGCTGACGGTCAAGGAAGCGCAGCGCGTCAGCGCAATGGAGCGGGACCGCAGGGTCGAGGACTGCAAGATTGCTGTAGAGCCTTGCCATGATGTCGAGCTGACTCGGTCCGAAACGACTGACGTTGCCGCAACGAAGCGTGAGAGAAACCTGGCGAATTGCAGAGGTGCGATTGAACCCTGCGATCGCACGAAGTTGTCCGCCATCGAAGCACGTCAAGCTGACACTGCTCAACTTCAGCATAATTTCTCCAGCTGCATGAGTGGCTGGAGCGATTGCGACCGCTCTCGGCTGAGTCCAGAGCAGGCCGCCAAAGTTGTAGCAGGGGAACACCAGCGGAACCTTGTCGCCTGCAAAGAGGGCATGGAGACCTGCGACTACTCAGCGCTGACGGCATCCGAGGCTGGTGTGCTGGCGATAGCTGAACATCGCCGCAACTACAAGGCATGCGTGAGCGGCTATGGATTTTGCGATCGTTCACGACTCACGGCTGCAGAACTGGGGACGATCGCGGGCGAGGCAAAGGATGGATTGTAATGACAACAGTCATCACACCCGCCGCATTGACAAGGACGGAGGACGTTCGTCACTCACGCGAAATGCGGCGCTCAGAGCAGGAAAGTTACCTACTAGGTGAGGTGCCATAGTGCATGAAGCATCCACTGCGAACATTGTTTTACGAGTTTTTTATCAGCCCGATCATGGAGATTCTCCGGCAGTTTCTGAGACGCACGACGCCATGAATTCCATAAGCATAAATGAGCCAGAACAGAAACCGTCCTGGGCCGAGAGCATCCCCCAGCGGAGATTGCGGTGGCTTCTCAAGCGACACCCTCGCATGAATATTGAGAAACTTCGGCTGTGGTCAGGTTAGTGTTTTTTCGTTCTGGCGAAGTCGGTTTGCTGCCTCCCGGTCGGAGTTCTGCAAGGTGAGATGCAATCTTGTCTTCTATTCTTCACCCGTTGCTTATTCGGATTCGCAGCGCCCGCGCTTTCATGAGTGCCGCATTGAGAGAGAAGTTGGGCTTCGAAAGGCACGACGGCGATTTCGCCAGACAGCGAATTTGCCCATTCTGCGGACTCATCACGCCCCGATACGAGACTTGCTGTTTGGAGTGCGGAAAAGTATTGAAGTCCGCTTAGGGGTCAAGTAGCGGATAGAGCGGTGCTGCTGCAGGATTGATCAGATTTAGCTTGGACATACTGAAACCTAGCAAGGTTGTTTGCTAGGCTTGCTCGACGGCTGCAGATTTCAGCACCTTAACAGAGCGGAGTTGTTCAGCGGTGAAGCTGTTTCCACAGGTACCGCATCTCCAACGTGCAACTTGCGTGGGGGGAACCCCCGTACCCGGAGCGTGCCATGCCTTTTCACTAGGATGAAACGCCATGACCAGTTCGCCTCCGCAGTCAAGACAGAGCCTTTTCGCCATAGCCATTGTTTACCACAGGCTCCTCGGTCGTGATGGTCAGTATTGAACACCGTGGTCGAGTGAGCCATTGTGCTCAGTTTCTTCTACGGAACTGCTTCAAACTGTGGAGGGTATGAGTCCGCTCATAATTCGGGGAGGCAGGTTTGGAAGCACGATACGATATATATCTTGCGGCAGTGGTGTCGGCCATGTTCCTGGCGGGCTGTGTCATCTTTGTTCTGATCAGACGCAGGCGGTCTAAAGAACAACGCAGGTGGCTTCGTGGATCGGGAAACTGAACGGCGAAGCCGGAGCACGACGATCAGAGGCGAGCACTCATTATGCCGCGAACCGGGGCGCCGGCAGTCGATGCTCCTTGCCTAATGTCGCGTTAATCCCCAGTTGTGCGTTCGTGGCAACACCCTTGCTAAACGAGTCTCGCCGGACAGAGTAGTCAGCGTGCGATTCGCAAGCATGCTCTGAACGTCCGTCTCGGCAATCCCGAAGATGCCGGATCTGCACAAACCGTAGCCGAAATAACGGCTTCCATGAGCAAGATAGAGTAAGGTTGAATATTCAAAGTTGTGTGGAGGTGTTTCCTTGGCAGAAGTTCGATTACAGGAAGGTGAGTCCATCGAGAGCGCCTTGCGACGCTTCAAGCGCAAGGTGCAGACCGAGGACATTATCAAGGAAGTGAAGCGTCACTCCTTCTACCTAAAACCGGGTGCAAAGCGACGCGTAAAACAAGCTCTGGCGCGCAAGCGTGCCCGAAAGAAAATCCGCAGAGACCAGGATTAGCTGGGGCTTCGCGCTCTAGGCGATGCGGGATTTGGAAAGTCTCTCCCACCACACCTTCGCGTCCTTGGGCCGGATCAGCATATCCGCTAGCTCTTTCTTGATCTGCCGCAATCTCACCGTGCGCAATTCCAGCGCTGATTCATCGAGTGGGCTGTGCTCGGTTTTGCTAACGTAGTGGTTATTCATGTTCTGCAAGTGCGCAATTTCTTGTCGAAGGCTGAAAAGGTGGTCCGCAAGGTAGGTCATTACTTTGATCATACGCTCGTTTCTTCCGGCTGCGTCCATTTGTTTGTAGCATAGATGCTGGAGAAGAATCTTCCCGGCATCCACGTAAACGCAATTGACGAGAGTCCTCCCATCCGGCAAGCCTCTCTGGGGACTAGGTACTCTAAGCTAGTCGCAATCCCTTGAGAGACGCGCGCGCAGCACCGCCAGCAATGTCAGGCACGATTGTCAGTTCGAGTATGGTGACATCCGAAAGCTGGACGCGATACTCTTCCGTTTCTCGGATCGACGAAGGTGCGCTGAAATTCCATTGCTGGCGTATAAGCTCTCGCAAAGGGCCGCCACACCGCAAGGCGAATTCTTGCGTCCGTTCTACCTTGTCCTCCTCGAACACCAGCGAGATGCATTGTATGTCTTGAGGCTCATTAAAAAGAAGCCGAATTGTTTGCGTGCCCGGTGCGGCTGCACGCCAGCCTTGGCCGCTTTCCAGCGATAGCGAGGATTCTATTGGAAAATCCTTATCCTCTGACGTGACTTCCACTGTCGCGGCGTGTTCTAGATCCAACCACCTTCGCTCTTGTTCCTGAGCAGCTGCCGAACTGACAATTCGTTTCCGCATTTGGCGCCCTCCACTACGAAGTTGAATACATCGCGACGGTTAGGTTCTGTTGGTTCTGCTGATCTTCCACAAGGCCGTCAGCGCATTGGCGGCTTCTTGAATAGCTTGCTGCTCGGTTAGGTGTGCTCCACGCTGGAAAATCGGTGTGTGCCGATCGGCAGAGGTGGTTTCGCCGCCAATTCTTCTCAATGCGACCGTATACTTTCCCTGCAATTCTTGAGGACTCAAGTTGTGCTCCTCCACCATTTGCTACTGGTTAATTAGAGCGTTTGCACCGCTTTCAGCCAATACCAAGTGCAGCCGAACTGCTCGCTTTAATACATGTAGGTGATGGGAGGAAGAGCGCGTACTTTTGGAGGCTACACTGATCGAAACCACGAAATACAAGCAAGTTGTCGAAGCGTCCGCTACACTGAGGACCTCTCCGATTTAATGCGCTAAGATTGCTCTGAGGAACGCTGCCTTTGGACTGCTTTTCTTGACTTCAGCAGATCAGATTTTTCCGCCGCGTTGCTTGTCGCCCATTCAAGAATGTATCGGTATTTCTGAGGGTAAGGGAGTAGCATAAGAGACAGTCTCCTTTCCGCATCCTGCCGCCCTCAGCTGACGGTTCCTTGCGAAACCAGATGGCATTTTCGCTGCACGGAGCCGCTATGAGCCGAAAAAATCACGTCCATCTCTCCGATCTTGTTGGGCTCAACCGCCTGTCAACTGATGTAACGATGGGAATCACCGACCTGACCGAGGCTCTGCAAAACAGGATCGCTTGCTCCCCTGGTATTCTCGGCACGCCAGTGCAAAAACTCACAAGCGTATTTGCGCCGGTTGTTTTCAACGGTGTTCGCGCAGTAACCAGATTGGCGAGCGACACGACCGACGTCGCTCTCACCCAACTCGCGCCAGAACTTGACAAGGGGAGTTCGAGTGAACGTGAAGCCGTCCTGGCAGCGGTGAACGGAATCATGGGTGACTACCTCGCGTCGACCGGCAACCCGCTTGCGATTACCATGCGCCTCCGTTGCAATGGCCAGCCCTTGACACTCGAAAGGCAAGCCCTGGCTGCCGCCTTTTCTCAGCCGCGCGATAAGCTCGTCGTGTTTGTGCATGGTTTGTGCATGAACGATCTGGAATGGACGCGGAGCGGTCGCGATTTTGGGGTGGCAATGGCCCGCGACCTGGGGTATACACCCGTCTATCTCCACTACAACAGCGGTTTGCACACCTCCACGAACGGACGCGCATTCGCCACTTTACTCGAGGCCCTTCTCCGCGAATGGCCGACACCGCTGAAAGAGTTCGCGATCATTGCCCACAGTATGGGAGGGCTAGTGTCCCGTAGTGCGTACCACTACGGCATTTCGGAGGGCCAAACTTGGCCGCAACAGTTGCACAAGCTCATCTTCCTGGGTACGCCGCACCATGGCGCACTACTGGAGCGCGGCGGCCATTGGTTGAACGTTTGTCTGGGACTCACCGCGTATACGGCTCCATTCGCTCGTTTGGCGAAACTCCGCAGCGCAGGTATTACCGATCTGCGTTATGGCAATTTGCTCGACGAGGATTGGCAAGGAATTGACCGCTTTGAGCCTACGCACGACCAAAGGCATGCGGTACCGCTTCCGAAAGGAGTGTCGTGTTATGCCATCGCGGCTGACATGGGGAGCCAGTCCAACAAACTCTTAGGAGATGGGATGGTGACCGTAAACAGCGCTCTGGGCTACCACGAGGATCCTCGATTGAAATTGTCTTTCGCGCCCACTCGGCAATGGATCGCCTATGGCATTAACCATTGGGATCTGTTGAATCAGTCGGCCGTCTACAAACAGATCAGACGCTGGATAGCATGCCGTGGCGTCGCAAAGATGTAACAAAACGCCTGTGCGGAACCCGTTATGTCTCGGGAGTCAGTCTGACTCCGTCACTTCGCTTAGAGCCGATTCGCGAGAGATTGCGCTTCTTTCCCTGTCCTTCTGTATTTCTTTTGACGTTCTGAGAATCTCGCGAGAACGACGGATGGTCTCTCTAGCGCGGAGGATTGTTTGTCGGGTACGCCCGACGATCAACCGCGAGTGTACGAGGAGATTCCGCATCTGGTCTCTTTTCTCTGCGCAAGAGACCGTCGTGCCATTTGGCGGAAAGGTGCGTAGGCTTATAGGATACGCTTCAGGCTATGCAGTTGTAACAAATCTCGCCACAAAAGGTGGCTTTTTGTCCTGCCATGATTCTGACGGGCTGGAAAGAGATTTCCAACCATCTTCGATACGGTGTACGGACGCTGCAGCGCTGGGAGCGTAAGGGATTGTCCATCCGGTGAATTAACCAGACCCGGCGCAGCCCTGTAATAGCCGACTCAGATGAGTTGAAGGCGTGGATACTGTATCGCAGAAAGCTTCCATCCGGAGTACGCGACAGCTTACGCTGTAGTCTTGAACGTGCGCGGGAATTGCGGCGAGAAGTGCAGAAAAACAGAAAAGAGCTGCAATGCAGACTGACGACTCTCAGGAAAGAATTAGCGGAGTTTCGCGCAAAGAGCAAGGAACCGTTCCTTGGTACGACCGCAAAACGCGAGGAGCTTTGAAAAGCATCTAAACGCCGTTTATGGCCAATGATTTAACTGCACGAGTTCGTCAAGCTAAACAGTGGCAACAGGCAGCTCGCGCCCGTTCTCAGGAACGCGTGAAACAGAGTGAGAAACTCATCTCGAAGGCAATTATGTTGCTGGAAAAGTATGATCAGCTTGTCGAGCGTGCAACCCGCAAATTAGGCCAACTACGACCGGCAGACAAAAAGTTCGATCACGATAAGGTGGGGATGCTTCCCGCAATGAAAGAGGCTCTGGCCAGCGTTGAACGTGTTGTGATGGTGCCACACGATGACAAAGCGGTTCGGAACCTGAAGTCTGACCTTCTGGGTGCCGTGGTTAACCTGCAATTT
>JAICSO010000017.1 GCA_025936825.1 Terriglobales bacterium | reverse complement strand
GCTCGGCAATGAATTCACGATCGCAAATGTCGCCTTGCAGAAATCGATATCGGCGATCGGACGCAACATTGGCGAGATTCGCGGGGTTTCCTGCGTAGGTCAGCTTGTCGAGATTGATGACAGCGGCAGTTTCCGCAGCAAGCCACTGCAGGATGAAATTCGATCCGATGAAACCTGCCCCGCCGGTGACCAGAGTGGTGTCCGCTTGCATGAGGAAGAGCGTGCTCCGAAGGGCCTATTATCGTGCATTTTGCACGGTTTGTCCGCTTGCGGCATGCGCTGCCATAGCTTCGGCGCGCATGTATCGGTCCGCGAGGATGCCGACAATCCGCGCCGCTGCCCGGCCGTCCCAAAGGTCCGGAAGCGTCGCGCGGGACTTGGATGCAAGCTGGATACGAATGGCTTTGGCGATGGTGTCACGGCGCGTGCCGCCGAGAAGGTTGGTGCCGACATCAATAGTGACGGGACGCTCGGTATTTTCGCGCGCAGTAACGCATGGAACGCCAAGCGCCGTCGTTTCTTCTTGAATGCCGCCAGAATCTGTGACCACGAGGCGCGCATGCTTCATCAGGCACAGGAAATCCAGGTAGCCGAGCGGCTCGACGATGCGCATGGAATCCGCGACATACCTGCTGAGCCCGAGCTCGCAAATCTTCTTCTGAGTGCGCGGGTGGGCGGGAAACACAACTGTCACCAGCTTCGAGAGCTCGGAAATTCCTTGGAGGATCTCGACAAGCGTATCTCGCTCATCCACGTTTGCCGCACGATGCAGTGTGAGGAGTGCATAAGCCCGTTTCTCAACTCCCAGCGTTCGCATGATGGGGGACGCCTCCGCGCGGGCTTCGTACTCGCGCAGCGAGTCGATCATGGTGTTCCCGACCAGATGAACCTTGGACGCCGGAATGCCTTCTTTGCGCAAGTTCCGCACGCCGCTCTCTTCTGTGACGAACAGGAAGTCGGAAAGCTGATCGGTCAGGATGCGGTTGATTTCCTCCGGCATGTTGCGATCGAAAGAACGCAATCCCGCCTCGATGTGGGCAATGGCGGGACGGGCGTTTGAGGGCATTTTGCTGGCAACCAGCGCGCAGGCAAGCGTCGAATTCACGTCGCCAACCACAAGCATTACATCCGGTCTCTCGCGCAGCAGAACCGGCTCAAACCGCTTCATGATTTCGGCGGTCTGCTCGGCGTGGCTCCCCGATCCCGCCCCAAGGAAGACATCGGGGGCGGGCATCTCCAAGTCGGCAAAAAAGGCGTCGGACATTTTCGCGTCGAAGTGCTGGCCGGTGTGAACCAGGATCGGCTGAATCGCGCCCGCCCACTGCCCACGCATGCCGTTGAACTCGCGAATTGCCTTCAGGATTGGAGCAGCCTTCATGAAATTCGGCCGCGCGCCCACCACGACGAGGATCTTCATTCCAAAAATGATCCCATCATTGCGACTGTGGACGACCTCTGATTTGGGCCTGCGAACCTTTGTGAATAACGCCACAAAAGTGCTAGTCAGCTCAATGCACGTCTTTTCCAAGGGTGGTATCTTTTTCCTTCGACGGGTTCCCTATGAAAGCCTTACTTCTCTCCGAATACAAGAAACTGGAAATTGCTGATTTGCCGGTGCCGGAACCAGGGCCGGGTGATCTTTTGGTCCGGGTGGCGGCTTGCGGGATTTGCGGCAGCGACGTGCACGGTTACGACGGATCCTCGGGCCGACGGATTCCGCCCATTGTCATGGGACACGAAGCGGCAGGTATCGTCGCGGGTGTTGGTGCTAGCGTCAAGAGCTTCCGAGAAGGCGATCGCGTCACCTTCGATTCCACGATTTACTGCGGTGAGTGTGCCTTCTGCCGAAGCGGTGAAGCCAACCTGTGCGACAACCGGCAGGTTCTGGGCGTCTCGTGCGGTGACTACCGCCGCGCCGGCGCCTTTGCCGAATACGTTGTTCTGCCCTCGCGAATCGCATATAAGCTGCCGGACAATCTTTCGTTCGCCGAGGCCGCCCTGCTGGAAGCGGTGTCGGTTGCACTGCATGCGGTGTCGCTGGTCCCCATCGCACCGCGAAGCTCTGCGCTAGTCGTGGGTGCCGGAACCATCGGATTATTGGTTCAGCAAGGATTGCGGGTGGCCGGCTGTTCGCGAGTATTTGTGACCGATCTCGACCCCACGCGCCTCAGTTTGAGTGAGAAGCTTGGAGCAACAGCAGTGCTGCCCTCCGGCACGGAATTAGTCAAGAACGTCCTTCAGCTTACTGACGGGGTCGGCGTGGATGTCGTTGTCGAGGCAGTAGGAAACACCCCTGCAATCCGTACTTCGATTGATTGCGTGCGAAAGGGCGGCAGCATTGTTTTGGTTGGCAACATCACGCCGGAGGTGACGATCCACTTGCAAAAGGTTGTGAGCCGACAGATTAGGCTCCAGGGATCCTGCGCCTCCTGCGGCGAGTATCCGCGGGCCATTGACTTGATGAGCAGGGGCGAGATCAACGTGAAACCGCTAATCAGTGCAATCGCCCCGTTGACCGATGGACCGCGCTGGTTCGAGCGCCTCTATAGCCACGAACCCAACCTGATGAAAGTTGTCCTGCAGCCCGGAGCAACCTCATGAGCGGGTTGTTTGACTTGACCGGACAGGTAGCCATTGTCACCGGCACCAGCCGCGGCCTGGGCCAATACTTCGCGCGTGCGCTGGCCCGCGCCGGTGCGGATCTGGTGCTCACCAGCCGGGACCGCAAGACCTTGGCTCCGTTTGAGGCAGAGATCAGCGCACTTGGGCGTCGCTCAGTTTCCCTCGATCTCGATTTGCGCAACCAGGAAAGCATTCAGAAGATGGCCGCGGCGGCACACGATTCATTTGGGCGCATCGACATCCTCGTGAACAATGCCGGCTGCAACGTGCGAAAGCCGGCGCTGGAAGTGACCTGGGACGATTGGAACCTGATTCTCGACACTAACCTGCGCGGAAGCTTCTTCGTGGCTCAGGCCGTGGCGCGGCACATGATCGAGCGAAAATACGGCAGGATCATCAATGTGGGTTCGGTCACTAGCGTCGCGGGGTATGCAGGCCTCGGCCCTTATGGGGCGAGCCGCGGAGGAATCCGTCAGTTGACCATGAGCCTTGCGGATGACTGGGGCAAATTCGGCATTACGGTGAACACGCTCGCTCCCGGCTGGTTCCGCACAGCGCAAAACAAAGTCATGTACGAAGACACCGAGTGGGTTGAATATCTGACCGAGCGAATTCCGCTTAAGCGGCCCGGGCAGCCGGACGATCTCGATGGAGCGATTGTCTTCCTCGCCTCGGAAGCCAGCCGCTACGTGACGGGACAGACATTGCTGGTCGATGGAGGCATCTCGACCGGCGCGATGCGGGCGCTGCCTAAGAAGAAGTAAGCTCGCCGAAGAGTGTTATTCAGCGATCAGAAGGTTTTCAGCGAAAGGCCATTCGCTGTCAATCCACTGCGCGTCGCAGCGGAAATCCGCGTAACCGGCCATGTCGAAGATTTCTTCCGCCGAATATTTGTGGCTGCTTTCCGTCCAGATGGTTTCGCCCTCTTCGAAATCCACAGTGAGATCGGCAATCGGAATCGCTACCCTTTGCGCTCGCGTTGATCGCAAGTGCATTTCGACGCTGCGGGCCTGCTCATTAAGTCGCGCCTCGTGCACAAATTGACCGACGTTGAAATCAGCATCAAGTTCGCGGTTGATGCGGGCAAGCAGATTCAAATTGAACGCGGCAGTCACGCCGAGGTCGTCGTCATACGCCGCGATCAACTGATATGCGGGCTTCTCCAGGTCAGTACCTAGCAGAAGCGAATCGCCAGTATGCAGAATGCGGCGAATCGATGCCAGGAACTCGATTCCGGCGTCGCGATCGAAGTTCCCGATCGTACTGCCGAGGAAAAGCACAAGCAGACGCTGCCCGCGCTTACGATGTGCGGCAATCTCGAGCAGGCCGTCGAGATACTCGCGCTCGAAGCCGAGAATGCTAACTGATTCGAGATCTCGCAACTCCTGCTGGCACCTGATCAATGCCGCACGGGAAATTTCGATGGGATGGTAGAAGGTGCGCTGCCGCCGAGCCAGCGCTTCCAGCAACCATCGCGTCTTTCTGCCGCTGCCGCTGCCGAGTTCGGCGACGACTACGGGACCCGGCACACGATCGATGATGTCCTGAGCGTGTCGGCGCAACAGGCGATCGTCCGCGCGGGTAAGGCCATATTCGGGAAGATGGCTGATGACCTCGAACAGCGCCGAGCCGATGTCGTCGTACAGATATTTCGAGGGCAGTTCCTTCTGCCCAGGCTTGGTCAGGCCGGCCCGGACTTCTTCAGCAAATTCATACGCAGGATTCGGAGTAATCGCGCGGACGAGCATTCTTTCGCTCCTTAACGGCGGACGCAGCGGAACCCTGCGTACACGTACTGGTAATGCGGTTGAAACCAATTACGGAAACTCGGGCGCAGCATGCAAGCGGCTGTTCGAGGCGACCCGCCTTTCATAACGAAATGCTTGCCATCGAAAAAATTGGCTGAGTATCCGGGATAGAACGGAAAGCGCTCAAAGGCCGTGAAGGGCGCAAATTCTGTTGACGTCCATTCCCAGCCATTGCCGAGCATTCCGTCAACACCGAACGCGCTCTGGCCTGAGGGCAATGCGTTTACCGGCACGGGATCCCAACGCATCAGGTCCGCGTTACACAAGTGAGCATTCGGCGGCTCGTTGCCCCAAGGATAGCGCCGCTGCTGATCCTCGTTTGTGCCATAGGCTGCGCGGTGCCACTCTGCTTCAGTCGGCAGCGACTTCCCTGCGCAACGCGCATACGCCGAGGCTTCCGCATGGCTGACGTACACGGGCCAATCCAGAGGCAATGGAATCTCATCGAACATTGTCCGATAGCGCCAGCCATCGTCTGACTTCGTCCAGAAGATGGGATGAGAAATGCCGTGTGATGCTTTCCATTTCCAATCTGTATCGGTCCAGAAGTCGCGCGTTTCGTAGCCGCCTGACTTCATAAACTCCAGGAAATCCGCATTGCTTACCATGAACTGATCGATTTCGAATCCCGGGACGTCAACCGAGTGAGCTTCGAATTCGTTGTCCCACCCAAATTCTCCAGAGGATCGAGAAATACCCAGCTCTGCGGTCCCTGCGGGGATTTGGACCATCCGGTTGGCAACGGGTTCGGCAAGTAATGAACGGCCGCTGTGTTCTCGGATCTTTTTATCGTGTGGCAGTTGGTGCAGCATGTAGGCCAGCGTCTCAACATGCATCAGGCGATGTTCAATGGCAACGTTAAGCAGCGTGCTGAGGTCGGAACTCGGTCGCAGTCCTGGGCTGAGAATCGCTTCCAACTTCTGGTCAATCGCGCTGCGAACGTGCTGAACGTAGCCCTGCACCGGCGTCAAGTCCGGCCAATCCGAAGATTTGTCATCGGGCAGGCCACCGCCGACCGGGTCAATCCCGAACGCGAAGAGCCGATCGAAATCTGGGTGGAATGCCTTGGCATTCAGAACGCGCTCATAAAGCAGGTTCCAGTCGAAAGCTTCGAGGTGGCCAACGTAGAAGATGATCCGATGGCGCTCAGGGATGGGACGGTCGTAAAGAGCACTCGGACGCACGAGTGCGAAGAGCGCGTCACTACGCTCACGCGCGTCGTGGACTCGGCCCAGCAACTCGTGCCGAAGTTGAACATCTTGTCGTGCTACTGACATTCGTCTCTCCTGCGTCAAACGTTCTTAGTCCTGATTGGCAGCAAACCCCTGTCGCGTCATCTCCCCTGGAACGAGTTGGTCCACGTAGCACCACACCCATGCCTCGCCCGGCTCAATCGACCGTATCAGCGGATGCTTCGTGTGATGAAAGTGCTTCGTCGCATGCTTGTTCTTGGAAGAATCGCAGCAACCTACGTGACCGCACTCGAGGCACAGCCGCAGATGGACCCATGTGTCACCGGTTTTGACGCAATCTTCACAGACGTGTTTGTCCGTGCTCCTCAATTTGATCTGATCGAGATGAGTGCATTCAGCCACAACATCCTCCGCTATTGCTTCTCTCTGATGCTCAGAAGCGCGCAACCTACAGTTCAGCCAGTGTGCGATGTACAAGATGTACCGAGATGGCACCTTCGCCCACCGCCGAGGCGACACGCTTCACGTTTCCGGACCGGACGTCGCCGACCGCGAAAACCCCGGGCATGCTTGTCTCCAGCATCTGCGGCGAGCGGGCCAGGTGCCAGCCAAATGAGGAATTGCCGCGCAGGGCAGCCTCGAGATCCCGCCCGGTGAGAATGAAGCCTTTGTCATCCAGAGCTAGACAGGCCTGCAGCCACTCGGTTCGCGGCGAGGCGCCCGCCATTATGAATACGTGCCGAATCTCGTGACTGGATGTCTGGCCGGTTTTCTTGTCGAGCCACTGAACCCGTTCGAGGTGCGTGTCGCCATTCAGTTTTTTGATTTCTGTGTTGTAGTGCAATTCAATGTTTGGGTTCTCGGTAATACGTTGAATCAGGTAGCGAGACATGGTCTCCGTCAGCCCGCCCGAGCGTACCAGCATGTAAACCTTTCGCGCGGTCTGCGACAAGAACACTGCAGCCTGTCCAGCAGAGTTTCCGCCGCCAATCACGATCACGTCTTCGGACTCGCAAAGTTGCGCCTCCATGTAAGTCGCACCGTAGTAGACGCCCTGACCTTCAAACTGCTTCAGGTTCTCAATGGCAGGCTTCTTGTAGCGAGCGCCGGTTGCGATAATGATTGCCCGCGATTGCAGAACAGCACCATCGTCGAGAACCAGCCCATAAGGACGTCGAGCACAATCGAGCTTCACAATGCTGTGCGCCACCAGCATCTTTGCGCCGAACTTTTGTGCTTGATGAAGGGCCCGCGATGCCAATTCCTGCCCCGAGATGCCAGTCGGAAAGCCAAGATAATTCTCGATCTTCGAACTCGATCCCGCCTGGCCGCCGGGCGCTTCGGTCTCTATCAGCAATGAATCGAGCCCCTCGGAAGCCGCATAAACAGCCGCTCCCAGACCTGCCGGACCTGCTCCGATGATAACGACGTCGTACACCTGCGTAGCATCGAGATCGACATTCATGCCAAGACAGCCGGCCAGCTCTTGTGTGGAAGGATTTCGCAGCACGGTGCGGCCGTCGCAGATGACGACGGGTACTTGGTCCAGCGTGACGCTAAAGCGATCGAGGAGTTCTTGTGAAAGCTTGTCCGTATCGAGGTCTACATACGTGTGCGGATAGCCGTTGCGCCCCAGGAACTCACGAATACGCAAGGTGTCGCCTGAATGGCGCGATCCCATCACGATGACATTGCCGAGGTTTTTGGTAATCAGCGCAACCCGGCGCAGGATGAAGGCGCGCATCAGAATTTCGCTGATCTCCGCGTCTTTCGCAATCACCGCGCGGAGCGCCTCGACGTTCATTTCCAGAAATTCGCCGGGTTCGGTGACGCGACCCAGCACCAGACATCGCTGGCCGGAAATCATGCTGACCTCACCCGTGAATTCGCCGGGATTGTGCGTCGTAATCAGCCGTTCCGCGGACAGGCCCGGCTGAACAATCTCCATCTTCCCAGACAATACGACGAAAAACGAGACCGTAGTGTCTCCAGGGCGAAACAAAATTTCGCCGGGCTGCACCGGCCTCATCTTGCTGCTATGGCGCAGGCGATCTATTTGCGTGGAGGTCAGAACGGGGAACGTTTGCGTGCCGGCGTCCAAGGCACTCATCGCAGGCCAGGTAGACATGCTTCGCGTCTCCACAAGGGAATGCCAGTAATAGATGTCGGGCAGGACGGTTCGGGTGCAACGAAGTTGCATTTCGGAGTAGAGGGAGAAGGAAGGCCGGCGGAATGCCGCAGGCCGTTTTCAGCTTAGAAGCCGGCGATCTGAAACCTGAGGTCCGCCAGGGCGAAGCGGTATTCGTATCCTGCCTGCACGTTGTTGATTGCCGCCTGTGTCTGCTGGAGTTGTGCCTGGCTTAGCTCGACAATCGAGCTGAGGCCGATCTTGTAGCGCGTCTGTGCGAGATCCAGCGCGAGGTTCGACTGGTCTAGCAGCTCTTTTGCAACTGACAGGCGGTTGTAGGCAGTCGTGGCATTGAGCCAACTGGTGCGAACATCGCGAGAAATACGGTTGCGCAGATCGGTAAGCCTGGTCTGCGAGGCCTGGGCACGCAGCCGCGCTTCCTTCGCGCGAGCCGTGTAGAGGAAGCCATTAAAAACTGGGATGTCCACGTTCACGCCTACCGCTCCGTACCAGTTTGAGAGCACAGGACTGCGTACCGGCGTGTCGCCAACTGCGCCTGCAGCGCGAATGGTGGGGAAAAGGAGATCGCGTTCGGCAGTCTGGAACTTCTGCGCCGATTCGTAGTCGTAGTTGAGCGCGAGCAGTTCCGGCCGTTTCGTGAACGCCTGCGAAATCAGGTCATCCACATTCGCGGGCGGCGGCGCCAGGTGCGAGGTATCTTCGACCAGCTGGAAATTCTGCAATGTCGGAAAGCCTAGGACAGCGGACAGACGCGCCAAAGCGGCGTCCTCGTTGTTCTGTGCATCGAGCAAGAGGAGTTTGGCTTGTGAAAGATTGACGTTCGCAAAGCTCAAATCCAATTGCGACTTCAACTTGCTGTTGAACAACGCCTGCACCTGATCGGCGACAGTTTGTCGGGCCTTCACGGTCTGTTCACCGACCAGCGTGAGTTGATGCGCCTGCAGCGCACCGTAGAAGGCCTGATCGGCGGCGAGGCGAATCTGCTCCTGGGTGACAATCGCGTTCTGGTCTTGAGCTTTAGCTGCCAGATTCGCGCTCGAAATCAGGTTCGTGGTGTGCCCGAAGTCCGTAATGAGTTGGGTAACGCTCGCGCCGGCAGCAGCGCGTTCGTAGATGATGGGATTATTCAATCCGCCAGCAGTGATGCGGCTACCCGGATGTGAGTCAACCGCCGTCAGATCCATATTGGCTTGGGGCCATAGGACAGACCTGGTTTCGCGCGTGACTTGCTGGGAAGCGAGTGCATTGAGGCGCGCCACGGTGGTCTGTGGATTGTTCTGAATCGCAAGCTGCTCTGCGTCCTTGATGGAGAGAGAGCGGGGTGCAGTTGCAGCCGTTTGCGATCCGACAGCAGTATTGCCAGGCCCGGCTTGGCCCTGCTGGTCAGGCGCGGCCTGCGGTGTCGCAGCGTCCGGCAGAGCGTCGGAAGCAAGCTGAGTCAACCGCAACTCGAAGCTGACCTTCGACGGCGCATCCGGCGGATTACCAGCCAGTTTGGAAGGCGTCTGGGCTGCGACTGAAATCGAGCACAGCAGCACTAGACAGGAGAGCTTCCTATTCATGCGGCGATCTCCGGAGCAGGGTGTTCCTCCTTGCGGTGAAACCAAAGGTAGGCAGCGGGCACGAGATAAACCGTCACTACAACTGACACAATCAACCCGCCAATAATGGATTGCGCCAGCGGAGCGTACGCTTCCGCGCCGGTTCCCAACTTCAGGGCCATGGGAATGAGTCCAATGACCGTGGCCAGCGACGTCATCAGGACCGGACGCAGACGGATTCTGCTCGCCACTGCGACCGCTTCCTTCAGCGGTCTGCCGCTTTCCCACAAGGAGCGCGAGAAGTCGACGATCAGAATGCTGTTGGACACGACGATGCCCACCATCATGACCAGCCCCATCAGTGACATGATGTTGAGCGTCGTCCCGCTCAGCAGCAGGATCAGCAGTACGCCCATCAGTCCCGGCGGAATCGCGAACAGAATGATGAAGGGGTCCAGGAACGATTTGAACTGAGCGACCAGAATCAGATAAACCAGCGCGATTGACAGCAGCAGTCCGATGCCGAAGCTCTTGAATGAAGAACGCATGCCTTGCACCGAACCGCGCAGGTCCACGCGCACGCCCTGAGGGAGCTTGGTGCCGGCAACGATTTTATTAATTGAATTACTCAGAGTTCCCAGGTCCTCGGTCTTCGGCGCAACGTAAACGTCAATGACCCGCCGCAACTGGTAGTGATCGACTTCGGTCGGCGCCTCGATGGGAGAGATGTCAGCCACTGCGTCCAGATCTGTCGTCTGCTTTCCTGAGGCCGAGCGGATTGGAATTTGCTTCAGATCGTTCAGGGTGCTGACTTCGTTTTCCGGGTACTGAACGGTGAGGAGGTAGTCGTTGCCGCTTCTTGGATCGACCCAATAACTGGGAGCGATCATCTGGTTAGAAGTGAGCGCGGTGATTACGTTGTCGACCACTTCCTTTTGGCTAAGACCGACCAGACTCGCGCGCTCCCGGTCGATGTTCAGCCGAAGCGAGGGATAGTCGATGTCCTGGGGAACTAGAACATCGTTGACGCCTTTGAGCCTGCGGATCTGGGTTGCAATCGAGCTGGCAGTGTCGTAGGTCTTTTCCAGATTCATGCCGCTCACTTGAACGTCGATCGGAGCGGGAAGACCAAGGTTTAGCACCGAGTCCACAAGGCCGCCCGACTGAAAGTACGCGCTGAGTTCCGGAACATCGTTGCGCAGGGCGGTTCGCACGCGGTTCATATACTCGTAACTGCCAACCTTGTGTCCCTCTTGCAGACTCACCTGCACGAAAGCGGTATGAGAAGCGGAGTTGGGCGTATAGATCGCGGAGAATCCCGGGGTCACGCCAATATTGGAAACGATCATCCCGAGCTCGTTCGGCGGCACAACCTTGCGGATCTCGTTCTCGACTTTTTCGACATCCTGCTGCGTCAGTTCGATTCGAGTCCCGGAAGGAGCTTTCATGTTGATCACGAATTGACCAGCATCGGTGCGCGGGAAATAGGCAACTCCGAGCAGGGGATAAAGCGAAAAACTGAGGAGCGCGATACCCACAAGCCCGATCGTCGTCGCCACCGGGCGCAGCAGTGCACGATTGACCGTGTGATCGTAACGGCGTACCAGCCTTTCAAAATACTTGTTGAAGATCGCGTCAATGCGGCCGAAGCGTGAATCGGAAACCACGTGTTCGTGCGACAGATGCGGCGATTTGATCCACTTGGCGCAGAACAGCGGCACAACGGTCATTGCCACGAAAGATGAAGCCAGCATCGACAGGACAACTGCGCTGGCGAGCGCGATGAACAGGAACCGGCTAACGCCGTAAAGAAACACGACCGGGAAGAACACGACAATCGTCGTCAGCGTGGCCGCGAGCACGGGCAAGGCTACTTCCTGACCGCCTTTCTCCGCCGCCACCTCCGGCGACTCGCCCATCTCCATGTGCCGGAAGATGTTTTCCAGCACCACGACGGAGTTATCGATCAATCGCGAAAAAGCCAATGCCAGCCCGCCGAGCACCATGGTGTTGACCGTTCCCCCAGTGGCGCTGAGGGCCAGAAAAGCAGCCAGTGCGGACAGGGGAATCGAGAGGAAGACCGCCGCGGTGGCGCGCATGCTGCCCAGGAAAAGCAGAATCATGATGCCTGTGAGGATGAGCCCGATGGCGCCTTCGTGCAGCAGGTTATCGATGGCTTTCTTTACAAACACGGATTGGTCAAAGACAACTTTGGCGATCAGCTGCTTGGGGATGTCGGTGAGGTCGCGAACCGCATCTTTGATCCCGCTCACGACGGAAATCGTGTTGGTCTCCCCTCCTTGCTTCAAAATCGGCAAATAGACCGAGGGCTGCCCATCCACGCGCACAATATTGGTCTGGATTTCGTGCGCGTCCATGGCTTTGCCGACGTCCTGCACCAGCACAGAAGCGTTGCCCACAGTTTTGAGCGGCAGATGATTGATCTCGGAGGTGTTCGGCAGCTGGCTGTTGGTATAGAGGTTGTAGTCGACAGGACCGATCTTCACATCGCCTGCGGGAAGGATGAGATTGCTGTCGTTCACCGTCCGCACCACGTCCATCACGCTGAGTTCGTGAGCTTCGAGCTTGAGTGGATCGACGTACACCATGATCTGGCGATACCGTCCGCCAAACGGCTGCGGAACCGAGGCGCCGGGGACGTTTGCCACCTGGTTGCGCACGTTGTATTGCCCCAAGTCACGCAATTGCGTTTCGTTGAGACCCTGCCCCTTCAAGGTGATCAAACATACTGGCAAACTGGATGCGTCGAACTTGAGTACGACAGGCGGCAATGTGCCGGGCGGCAGCTTGCGCAAGTCCGCCATGGCGAGATTGGAAATTTCGCTGAGATCCGCGTCGGCATTCGTTCCCGGCTGGAAATAAATTTTGATGAGGCTGACGCCGGGAAGAGATCGCGACTCGATGTGGTCGATGTTGCTGCCCAGTGTAAAAAACCGCTCGAAGCGGCCGGTGATGTCGGTTTCAATCTGCTCCGGAGGCATTCCGGAGTAAAACGTTGCAACCACCACCACAGGTATGTTGATCGGCGGAAAGAGGTCCACCGGCATGCGAACCAGCACGGTCGTGCCCACGATCGCGATGATCAGGCAGCAGACAATAATGAAATAGGGATTCTTGATGGCAAAACGCGACATCAGAACTTTTCCTCTTGGTTTTCGGCTAGCTTGGGGGTAACGACGTCGCCCGGGCGGAACTCGGAGCGAGAGCCAACAATCACGCGCTCATTAGCGGAGAGGCCGCTGACAACCTCAACTTGATTGGCGCTTTCGAGTCCGAGGCGCACCTGACGCTCCTCGATCCGATCCTTCAGATTGACGACAAGAACCGAGGCTTCGTCGCCATTCCGGGTAACCGCTTGAATGGGGACGGCTAGAACTGAGTTCTTCTTGCTCAGAGTGAGATCAACCTCAGCGTACATTCCTTCCACGATGTTGCCGTTCTTATTGGGCACATCGACTTCGGTGTGCATGGTGCGCGTGTCTTGCGCGACCGCGTCGGCGTACCGGGAAACCTTTCCATCGAAATTGCGATTGAGCGCGGGAACGCGGACTGTAACCGTGCTACCCAAACGAACCGAAGGGACGGCTGATTCAGGCACCGGCAGAGTCAGACGAAACAGGTCAGTTTGAGCGACGCTGACCACCGGCAGAGCCTGAGTGTTCGAGTTGGTGCCTGCTTGCACCAGCGCACCGGTATCGACGTAACGCTTCGTGACGACGCCTGTGAACGGCGCTGTGATCTTGGTGTAGTCGCTCATGGCCGAGTATTGCTTTTGCTGCGCTACAGCTTCGGCCAACTGGCTTTCGGCCTCGGAGAGAGCCGCTTCGTCGGCGGAGATTTGAGCTTCCCCTTCTTTATCCTTGGCCATAGCGTCATCCAGTTCTTGTTGTGCGATCAGTCCGGGCCGCGCCGCAGACGCCTGCTTCAATCGGTCGTAATCCAGATGAGTGGCCGCGTGTAGAGATTCCGCACGCTGCAGGTCACCCTTAGCCCGACGGATCGCATTTTTGGCGCGTTCACAGGCCGCGTCGGCTCCCTGCACCTGCGCATTGAGTTCCGGAACCTCGAGCACAGCGAGCACTTGGCCGGTCTTCACATGGTCGCCGACATCGACATAAATCTTGTGGATGTAACCGGCGACTTTGGCGTGAACATCGACTTCCTGAAATGGCCGGAAATCGCCAGACAAGGTGATCGCGTTGGCAATCGGCTTTCGCTGCACCATCACCACTGCCGCAGTCGGCGCGTTCAATTCAGCAGATGGGCTGGCGTGCGCTTTACGTCCCGACAGGCGAAAGAGCACTCCCACTCCAAGTACAACCGCAACGGCCAGAATCAGGTAATGCTTGCGTTTGTATTTCATATTCATTGAATTGCATCCTGTTCGCTGTTGTTCAGAACTGTTGTTGCCGAGAGCCGTTTCAACCAGGCATACCATGCTGGATCACCGACAAGCACTCGACTTTCAGAATGGGCGATAGCCGCGAAACCCTGAGTCTCTGGATTAGTAGAAACCCAGCACACGTGCTGATGGATTACCAGCACTGATTTCGGGCACAACTAGAGCTGACGGAAATTAAGCGATGGGAGGGGGGCGATTGTAGAGTGATTCGTAATGGACTCGAACGCATAGTTCGTCGCGAGTCTCGGGCGTAACCGATGCTTCTTCAACCCACAAGATCGACAACTCCGAAGTTGGTGGCACCCACTCAGAAGCGTCTTTATCGCGGTGCTGAACTTTTTGATAAGAAGAGCTGGATTGAACCTGCGAACTTTGGCTGTAGCTATCGTGAAACACACGGGTAGATAGAGAGGCGGTAAGCGCAAATATGACCAGCGCTACCGCGATCCCCCGGCCGCTTAAAAGGCGTACTTTAGGCACCCGTTCGGCTCCCAGCAACGGTAGTGAAGCACAATTTGTAGTTCGGATCGATGTCAAATTATATAACGCGGGAAAAGCGGCCCAAGCTTTCTGAATGTGCCCAACGTAACTTTCGATGCGCGCACATTTCAAAAACGTTGGCTGTTCTGAGACCTCCCGCATCAAATCAAAAATCTCGGCGCGTACTGCATCAGCACGCGCCGAAAACCTTTCTGCGATTCCGGATCGCTCGTCCAATTACGGAATGTAGTAACGGATCGAGGTCCAAATCATGTTGTCCACAGCTCGGGGTGAGAATCCTGCGACTCCGGGCTTGTTGTTGTTCCCAGACCAGCCGAACTTCTCAAAGTACGAGTACTGAATGCCGAGACGGAAACCACCTTTCGGACCGTTGTAGAACTTGTACCAGAAGCCCAGGGTGCCTTCTTCGATCGTGCGAATGTCGCCTGCACAGTTGCCGCCGCCGTTCGGAGCAAATGGACTCGATGCGGGCGGGAACTGCCCCAGGCTGTTGGACGGAATGCCTTCAGTCTGGCAGCCGCTGTTATTGGCGAATATCGATCCGTATCCGCCAATCCCGTTGGTCTTGATCGAGGTACTGGTGGTGGCGGGGATAAGGCAAGTCCCGTTCGCTGCCGGAACCGGGCACGTTGCGTTCGTGCTGCCGTTCGGCACGAACGTGATCGCTGGCGTCTTGGTCACTGTGATGCTGTTGTATCCCGTGTATGCCGCGCGAGCTGCGTACTCGGCGCCGCCGTAGGCGTACATGTCCCACTTGTTGGAGTGATATTCAAGACCAGCAAGCCCATGTGCGGTCCGGATCAGAGCTTCGGTTCCGTCAGGGCGGAAGGTCAGGTCGGGCAGCTGTGCGGATCCATAGCGTCCCACGCCATCACCCGCCAATCCCTGGAATGCAAATTCCAGTTTCTTGGCATAGATCGGCAAGCGGAAGTTGATTCCAGCTCCGCCGCCCGTGCGACTGTCATTGAATGCACCGAACGCGCTGGAAACCGGTGTGGCTGTTAACGGGCAGTTAATCGCGGTCGGAGTGGTTGGGACAACCGTGTCGGTAGCATTCGTTCCCGCCACTGCGCAAGGATAAATGCGATTACGGAACAGGCTTGCCACCCCAAAGATTTCATAGTGTCCCCAGCCCGGATCGATGGCTGCTTTCACGATAAAGTCAGGGGCCTTATTGGTCGTGTAGCCGGATGTGTCGGTGTAATTGTACAGACCTCCGCCGGCGCCGATGGCATTCAGAATTGTGTTGCCCGCAGTATTCGTGGTAATGCCTGCGGTGCTGGTTGCCAGTGATGAGAAGCCGCGACCGCCAACCGTGGCCTGCGGTCCTTCGACCGAAACGCCGAGAGCAAACTTACCACCGAAATCCTGAACGACGCGGAATCCGTACTGACGCGCCCAGGTGAATCCGACGTTATATTGCGAGTCGATAGTAAGCGGTGGCAGTTCGGTGCGAGGGGCAATTCCCTTTTTGTTCTCGGTGAGCAGCGACCACATCTGGCCAGCCGTTACGCTCAGCCCGCTCTTAAATGCCATCTGGCCGAAGATGACGCGCTGGCGCATAACGTAGCTATTGCTCTGGCGGTTGTTGGAGGTGACGCCAGTGCCCAGCCAGTCAGCTTCCCAGTAGCCGGTCAGTTTGGTGTCGCCGATCTTGCTCTCGCCGAGGAGGCTTAAGCGACTCTGGCGAGCGGTCAGGTTCGTCTCGCCTACTCGCGAAAGCGCATTCGCCGTGTAGGGAATTCCAGTAAAGGGCGTGTTGATATCGGCAGCAGCGGCGCGCTGACGGGTCACAGTTTCAGCCGCCACGAATCCGCCTGGCGTGATGGTAATTCCCTTGTAGTGAATTGCCGTCGGGCTCTCCACTTCCTTCTTCACATTAGTCTGGGTTTCCTGCAGCGCCACAGCAGTGTTGGTCGAGTTCTGCTTCAAGTCTTTGACATCGCTCTGTAGCGCGTTGACGGCCTCGTCCTGCTTTGCGCTTTGGGAAGCCGCAGCATCAGCCTTGCTCTCAGCCTGCGAGGCAGCGCTCTGGCTCTGCTGAAGGTTTTGCTGTAACTGCTGAATCTGCTGGTCGCGGCTCTGCAACTGATCGCTCAACTGCTTGATTTGTTGCTGCTGCGCATCCAGCGCTTGCTTCAATTCGCTCAACTGCGCGGCGATGGCGGCATTGCTTGTCGACGGCGCCGTCTTCTTTCGCGTGCTCTTGGTAGCCGTTGTACCCTGTTGAGCCTGCGCCGCCGGGAACACGCCCATCAGGGTGAGGGCCAGCGCCAAAGCTGTTACTCGCTTCATCTTTGTGATCTCCTCGAAAAGGTAGATAGGACACTACTGCACTTCTTGAAATCAGTGACGCCGCATGGCTGTAGAGCCCCAACTGAAAGGCTTTCGGCGATGCGCCCCGCCAAAACGATTCACAGCTTCAAAGACACTCGTCGTTCCTGAAGCTTGAACGACGATTCTAGAACTCTCCGCGAAGCCTTAGATTAGCGAGGCTCCGTTTAAAATTCGATGAATCTACGGTCACAGATTGGTGAATCGTCGTGAATTCAGGCGTTTTCAGCACCTGAACCGATGGCGAGCACTGCAGCAGCGTGGCAACCGCACAGAGGACGCGACCTTGGACTTCCGGTCACCACAATCGTAAATGCAAGAAGTCGCCAGCTCCGAGATGCCCAAAGTAACGGCGCCCCTGCTTTAGACCCGGAGGATCATCACCTCGGTGGCTTTGATCAGAGCTGCGGCTGTTTGGCCGGCTGTCAGGTGCATCTCGCGAGCCGAACGGGCCGTGATGATCGAGGTTATTCTCTGGTTCCCGATCGACATGCTTACTTCCGCCATCAACCCGCTGATGCGCACTTCCTCGATCCGGCCCACCAGTTGGTTACGTCCGCTCACGTGGCGAATCAGGTCAATACGTTCCACTTCGGTCTTGCCACGGGTGCGATACAGGTAACGATCGACTTCGCTCTGGGGAATCCGATGATGACCGCCCGCGGTCTGGATGCTGCGGATCTTCTTACGATAGATCCACTGCTTAATGGTGGGGACGCTGATCCCTAAATGGAGGGCCGCGTCCCCGATGCGCAAGAGCGGATCGGCATCGGCTGGGTTCTGAGTCTTCCTTGGTCTCATCTTTTTCCTCGCAGTGTGACGGATCAGTCACAAAACTGCATGAAACCGTATCAAAGTTGCCACAATAATAACAGTGCCGATACACTTACGGTTTTTCTGATCTAAAGGAGAGAAACGTTCGAAATGCGTCGGTCGTGCTTGCTCGCGGTTGCGGTGTTGTCTGTGTTTGCTCCTTCCCTCTCGCCAGCCCAGGATGGATATTTCAGCGATTGGTTCGCTCGCGTGGACAAAACCAAGGAAGAGCAACCCCACTGGATCACCCCGATTGCCACCACCACGCCTCGCCTGGAAGAGGAGTTCCGGTACGACCAGCTTTGGCAAAACAACAGACAGGGCATCACCACGAACAACTACGACGGCGGCAAAGGGCTGGAGTTAACTCCTTTCGAAAAGGTTGAGGTCATCTTCAACGCGCCTCCATATTTGGCCCACAACGATCCTGTCGTACACGACGGCTTCGGCGACACTGCGTTCCTAGTGAAGTACCGCCTGCTTTCCGCGAACGAGAAGCACGGCGGATACATTCTGACCGCCTTTCTTGGCTGGACTGTGCCCACCGGTGACCATAGGAACGGCGCGCTCCACGCCACGATTACGCCAACGATCGCGTACGGCAAAGGCTTCCGTGATTTCGATTTGCAGGGAACGTTCGGCGCAACGTTCCCCGTCGCCGATACGAACTTATTAGGCCGCACTTACAGCTGGAACAACGCTTTCCAGTACAGGCTGTTTCGCAAGCTGTGGCCGGAAGTGGAAATGAACTCCACGTTTTTCCAGGGCGGCAAGAACGCCGGCCAGCATCAAAATTTCGCGACGCCGGGGCTGGTGCTGGGGCGGTTCCCGCTTTGGGGGAGAGTTGGGTTCGTGGTAGGTGTCGGATATCAGATTGCCACCACGCATTTTCATACGACCAACCACAACGCGATTCTCTCGGTGCGGTTTCCGTTCTGAACGCCGGAACGGCGCTGATAAGCGAAACCTCTCTGGCTTGACCCCTGTTTCTGCGGCGAGTAGAGTCAGGAGTAGAGTTCCTTCATGTCTTCTCAATCCAGTAAGTTCCTGAAATTCGGGATCGCGATGGTGCTGATTCTGCTCGCCTTGGGCTACTTGGCTTACACCGGCGTGCAGGAGAGCAAGAGCTACTACGTCACCATCAAAGAACTGCATGGGATGGGCGACGGCGCCTATACCAAGCGCCTGCGGGTCGCTGGCAACGTGCAGCCGGGATCTATAAAGCGCAGCGGCACAAACATGAGTTTTGTGCTGGTTGAGAACGATCAACTACTCAACGTGGTTTACAACAGCACGGAACCCCCGCCGGATACGTTCAAAGACAATGCTCAGGCCCTGGCTGAAGGAAGTTTCGGCCGCGACAACGTCTTCTACGCCAAACAGATTCAAGCCAAGTGCGCTTCGAAATACGCGCCCCAGCAGCCGAACAGCGCGTCCAATTCGCCGAATTCTTCAGGGATGTAGGAAAGACTCAGCTACTCGAGCGTAAGCTGGCCGACCGGTCAGTACTCATTCGTATCAATTTCTATTTCGAGGCGTCATCCTGAGCGCATCCGTTCTTCAGGCGGAGCGAAGGATCTTGCGTGGGGCATCTGCGCTCCACGCAAGACCCTCGCCCCGCTGGTGAATACGCGAGGCTTCGGGAAGACGCCGGAGAGTAAGGTGAATTAAGAACCAGCCAGTACGGCTGATCATTTCTTCTCCACCAGAAATCTCAGCCTCACATAGTCCGCCGTCCAGCGTCCCCGCTCGTCGCAGAGCGCCGGGCCCAAACGCTGCGTGACTTCATCCAGAAATGCTCCGCGCCCACTCTCGGGCAAGATGTTTGTGAATGGGATCGCAAACGTCTCCAACCAGCCGCGCATGCCAGTGGGTAGAGGTGTCGGGCGAGGAATCAATGCGATGTACTCGACTCGAAACCCGACACGTTCGAGACGCAAACGATAATCATCAACAGTCGGGAAGTACCAGGGGATGAACGACGCAGATTGCGAAATTCCACGCGTCTCTAGAGTTGCACAAAGCGCGACTACTATGGCGGCGACGCAGCCATGGCCGCCCATTTCAGCCGCGAAACGCCCGCTGGGCTTTAGGGCGCGGTAAACGCCCTGAATCACCGTGTCAGGATCCCGTTTAATCCAGTGCAGCGCGGCGTTCGAGAAGACCGCGTCGAACTCATTGCTGAAGGTGAGGTCGTATGCATCCATCACGCGAGCATCGAGTCCGCGCTCGCGTGACGCACTGACCATGTCCGCGGAACCGTCGACGCCGACTACTTCTGCCCCGGCTGCGACAAGCTTTTCGGTCAAGGCCCCGTCGCCGCAACCAAGATCCAGAATGCGCTCTCCGGGTTGCGGATTGAGCAATTCCAGCACCGACTGGCCTAGATCAGATACAAAGCGCGCGTTCTGCGCGTACCGGGAGGAATCCCAGTCCTGAGAGGAAGAAGTCACTGCAACTATGTAGCCTTCTTGATCAGAAGGCCCAACTCCTTCAACTGTTTTTCCGTCGCGGGACTTGGGGCATCGACCATCAGGTCCACCGCGCGAGCGGTCTTGGGGAATGGGATCACCTCACGCAGGCTTTCAGCGCCTGTAAGGATCATCACAATACGATCGAGTCCGAGCGCAATGCCGCCATGGGGAGGCGTACCGTACTCCAGCGCCTCCAGGAAAAACCCGAAGCGCGCTTTGGCTTCTTCGTCGCTCATGCCAAGCGCCTGGAAAATTTTTCTCTGTACATCCTGGCGATGAATACGGATTGAGCCTGAGCCCAGCTCCGTTCCATTCAGCACCACGTCATACGCCAGTGCGCGAATCTCGCCCAGCGGTGACTTCGGATCGCGAGCCGAATCAATATTTGCTTCCAGCTTGGCAAAATCTTCTTCATGCAGCGTGGTGAACGGATGGTGCGCCGGCATCCACGCCTTTTCTTCCTTTTCCCAATCGAACATGGGAAAATCCGAGACCCAAAGAAAGCGGTAATCCTTTGCAACATCGCCGATTTTTTCAAAGGCCTTGTGCTTGGACGCGTATTTCTGCGCAAGATCGAGGCGCAAGAACCCGCATTTCTCGCAGAAATGCTGCACATCCTGATCCATGACTGCGGCGTTCTCCGGCTTGTTAGCCGCGCCAGCCAATAGCCACAGATCGTCAGCCTCAACTTTCGCAAACGCCGCAACCTTCTCCGACAAGGCCGCGTAATCCTTCGCAAACCGCTTGGGATCAGTCATTAACTGGACGAACGCCGGCCCCTGAACGTGGTTATACGCGCCGTACGTTCCTATCGTGCGGCGCTCGGTTCCCGAAATATCTCCCGCGTGCGGAATCCGAATCAGCTGGACGGGGAATTCCTTGCGCATGCGGAATTTAGTCGTCAGTTCTTCAAGTTCTTCCGGTGTCAATGCCTCGCGGATGTCGACCATCGCAGGCAGGCGCATGTCGGGCTTGTCGTTTCCGTATTTGCGGATGGCCTCGTCGTAGCTCATGCGCGGGAACGGCGTCTTGATGTCCACACCTGCAGCCTTGAAGGCAGCAGTCAAGAATCCCTCGACAACGCCCCACACCGTTTCAACCCGCGGATATGTCATCTCCAGGTCTATTTGCGTGAACTCGGCTTGGCGGTCGGCGCGGAAGTCCTCGTCCCGGAAGCAGCGGACGATCTGGAAATACTTATCGAATCCCGAGATCATCAGGATTTGCTTGAACATCTGTGGCGACTGCGGGAGGGCATAAAAACTCCCCGGCTGCACGCGGCTTGGCACGAGATAGTCGCGAGCGCCCTCGGGCGTCGAGCGCGTCATGAATGGCGTCTCAATTTCGAAGAAGCCTTGAGATGACAGATAATCGCGAATCGCCTTAGAAACCTTGTGCCGCGTTTCGATGTTGAACTGCATGGCGTCGCGGCGCAGGTCGATGTAGCGATACTTCAGCCGCATCTCTTCGTTAGGAAGGACGGTGTCGCCCGGCAGGAACGGTAGTTGCTTCGAGTCGTTCAGAATGCGAAGTTCTTCGACGATGAGTTCGACTTCGCCAGTAGCGATGTTTTTGTTGACCGTATCTTTGTCGCGCAGTTTCACCGTTCCAATGACCGCGATGACGAACTCGTTGCGCAGTTGCTCGGCTTTATCGTGAGCGGCGGAATTCTCGCGGTTGAAAACAACCTGGGTCACACCAGTGCGGTCGCGCAGGTCAATAAAAATAATGCTGCCGAGGTCACGGCGGCGGTTGACCCATCCCATGAGCACGGCCTTCTTCCCCGCGTCAGATGCACGGAGAGCGCCGCACATTGTCGTGCGTTTTAAGTCGCCTAAAAAATCGAGCAAAGTTTGCCTTTCGGAAGAAGCTATCAGCTATGAGCCATCAGCCGTCAGCCATCAGGAAAACCTATTCTTTGTCATTCCGAACCGCTTGAGCGGTGAGGAATCTATTTATCCCTGAGGGATATCCGTCAGCTTGCTTGTTCGCCTTCTACTGATGGCTGACGGCTGATGGCAATTGTGCTGGTGGGCCGAAGAAAAGATTATAAACGCGACTGCCCCACCCCAGGGAAACAGGACAGGGTGAGGCAGGGTCGCGGTCGCGCCAGAGATTGATACCTACTTTTTCGTCGCCTTCCCTTCCATTGCGGTCACCCACTGCTTGCCATCCTGCGACAGCTCGAACGTCATATTGTAGGCGGTCGGTGAAAGGATCTTCATAGTGAAGCGCCCCTTCATCATTTGGCCGTTCATGTGCTCATCGCTGAGCCATGTCAATGTGTCGCCATCCAGCGTCCCAGTCGCGTTCTCTGCCTCACCCATGCTGCTAAAAGCTCGATAGGTGTACACCTTGTTCTCGGAATCGTATCCCATTACCGCGAGTTCCTTTACGTTGCCCATCGCGCCCAAGTCCATGGTGTCGTGTTCCACCAGGAAGAAGCTCCCTTCCATCCACTCGGCGTGGGTGGTCATGGTCCATTTGCCCGAGGGCGCTCCAGGAGCCGCCGTCATAGTTCCTTCCGCGGTCCAGTCACCGGCAAACATCTCGAGTTTCTTGAGTTCAGGTGCGGGTGTGGGAGGCGTCATCTGCGCGTACGCAGAATGCGCCGCGATGATGCCCAAGGTTAACAAGGCAGTGCCGATTAACCAACCCTTCATAGACCTTCTCCGTTCGAGCAATCTGCACGACGGGCGAAGAATAGGCGAATATTGGCGGCTTGTCAATCGCAAAGATTGTAAAAAACTGGAAGAGTTGCCCATAGACAGAACAAGGCGGGCGAGGGCGCCCATTCGACTCGCTCCCGAGGGTCGGTCGCTCGGGGCAGGCTCCGCCCGCACAATTAAGGGTCTTACTTCTTCGTGGCTTTGCCGTCCCAGAAGGGCATCCAGGTCGCTCCGCCGTCAGCCGAAACTTCGTACTTGGTCGTGTACGACGTCGGCGAAACCACCTTGATCGTTAGGCGCCCCTGAATCGTCATCCCTCCGTAGTTGTTCTCGGAGGTCCACGTCCAGGTATCGCCATTCACGGTGCCAGAGCTTTTCTGGTGCTGGCCGTTGCTGTCGTAGCGGTCTTCGGTATAGACCTTTTTGTCGGGATCGTAGCTCATGATGGTCACAGCAGTGCCGCCGCCGCCCATCTCGGCAGGCAGGGAGAAGTCATCGTGACCCACGACGAAGAAGTTGCCCTTCAGCCATTCGTCGCTTCCAGTTGCCGTAAACTTGCCTCCCCCACCCCATGGTCCGGGACCGATGGTCGCATCGATGTTCCACGTTCCGATGAAGTAGTCGAGTTTCTTGAGTTCCGGAGCGGGCGTCGGCGGGGTCATCTGCGCCGCCGCGCTTATTGCTGCCAGGACAACAACCAGGCCCACCGTCATCACAGCCGTTTTCTTCATGCCTATTCTCCTTAGGACTGCCGTTGTGCGATACATCATGCTGCAAAACGAGGAAGGTGAAAAGTGGGGATCGTCACCGGACCGCAGTGACAATTGTCAATACTTGGGCGATCCATAACACCACACTTGGGATGAGCCGCGACCCTCCTTTTTGTTTCACGGGTGCGGCGGGCGGTAAACGGAGGAGAAGTCAATGGTTTTCCAACAACCTGTGACACAGGACGAATACAAAAGCCCCCAAATGCGTAATGAATCATACAGAACCAGCCTCAACTACGCCCCTTTGTTCGCCCACCTACATGGATTTCGTCAAGCACTTCCGCAGCCTGCGGTATTGGCCGCCAGCCGTGTAGAGGCTTTAATTGAATCAACAATGTTTGAAGGAGACATCACAACTTGAGTCCAAGAGATTTGCAAGGGAAGTTCACGGTGGCATTGGGGAAAATTGGCGACGAAAGCGGCGCGGCCGGCAGCGATCGGCACAAACCAATTTATCGGCGCAATCCACAAAGCGCCGAAAAACAGGCCATTAAAGAAGCCGCAAATGCGTTGAGTGCTTTGTGGAAAGTACGAAAATTCCACAAGCCGTAGATCAAAATCGCATGGTCAATAACGCTATTGTGACGCGCGAATCGCACCCGCGAGTTCATTCCGCGCCACGCTCTTCTGCTCGCCGGTGGCAAGATTCTTCAACGCAAACACACCGGTGCTGACCTCATTCTCGCCGACAATCAACGCGTATTTCGCGCCAAGTTTGCTGCCGGTCTCGAGAGACTTCTTGAGGCGGAAGGTTTCGTCTCCGAGTTCGGCCACGATATTGTGGCGACGCAACTCGCGCGCCAGGCGGATGGCTTCTTTGTTCATACCGGCGCCGAGCGGCGCGATGTAGACGTCGGGCTTGCGAGAGACTTCCTCAGCAGTCTTGCCAAGTGACATAACGAGACGGTCTTCGCCGATGGCAAAGCCAATTCCGGGAACAGGCGGCCCACCGAGCGATTCGGAAAGTCCGTCATAACGTCCGCCACCTAGGATCGCGTTCTGAGCGCCCAAAGCTCCGTGGGTGAACTCAAAAGCCGTGCGCGTGTAGTAGTCGAGTCCGCGCACCAGGCGATCGTTCAACGTAAATGGAACGCCGGCTGAGGTGAGGATCTCCTTGACCTGCCCGAAGTGCTGACGGCAAGGTTCATCGAGATATTCGCTGATGCGCGGCAGTTGCTCGATGATGGGCTGATCTTCGGGAACTTTGCAGTCGAAGACGCGGAGCGGGTTGGTCACGGCGCGGCGTTGGCAGTCGCCGCACATCTTGTCCTTGACTGGGTCGAGCGCTTGGCGCAGGGCTTCGTTATACCGCGCGCGATCCGCAGCGCAGCCGATGGAGTTCAGCTCAAGCGTCCATCCGGTAACTCCGAGACGATCGAGCAGCGTAGCGAGCATTTCGAGCAACTCGGCATCACGCATGGGAGACTCGCTGCCCGAACTCGCCGGCCCGATAACTTCCGCGCCAATTTGGTAGAACTGGCGATAACGTCCCTTCTGCGGACGCTCCCTTCGAAACTGCGGCCCAATGTAGTAAAGCTTGTTCAGCCCGCGCTGCTGAAGGTTGTGTTCGATGTAGGCACGGACAACGCCAGCCGTGTTTTCAGGCCGCAAGGTCAACAACTGATTCTTCTCGCTCTGTGCACGACCTCGGTCTTCCCACGTGAACATTTCCTTCGAAACAATATCTGTCTCTTCGCCTACGCCGCGCGCGAACAACTCTGTGGCCTCGAAGATTGGCGTGCGAATTTCCTGGAAGTTATATGCGCCAAATACTTCGCCCACTGTCTTCTCGACGAAGTTCCACAGCGCCGTATCCGGCGGCAGAAGATCGCGCGTTCCTCGAATGGCTTTAATCATTTGGTCGTTGGTTGTTGGTTGTGGGCCCGTCGTTCTCACCAGCAGCGTATGTTGGCTGACTGCTGATTGCGGGTGCCCCATTTCTCGCGTTCTTTTTCAGAAGTGGGGAAGTTCCCATCTCTAGCGCCGAACCTCCGTTAAGTACGACTCTTTATACCCCAAGTAGTTGTTCGCATAGCGCATGATTGCCGCCTGATCTCTTTCGTCCAGTTTGCGACGGAACTTGCCCGGTGCGCCCACCCACAATGATCCCGGCTCGACAATGGTCTTCTCGGGAATCAACGTTCCCGCGCCAATAATCGATCCTGCCCCGATGACGGCACCATTCAGAATGATCGAACCCATGCCGATCAGGCAACGGTCCTCCACGCGACAGCCGTGCAGCGTCACGTTATGACCTACGGTGACGTATTCGCCCACATAAACGCCATACTGCTCCTTCATGCCATGCAGAACGCTGCAATCCTGAATATTCGAGTGCGCGCCGATTCGAATTTCGTGCACATCCCCGCGAACCACCGCATTCATCCACACGCTCGCATGCTCTCCGAAGACAACGTCGCCGATGATTTGGGCAGAGGCGTCGACGTAGCATGAAGCTGGGATGGTCGGCGAAATTCCTTTGAAGGAACGGATCATTAGGTCTTGGCTCTTGGCTGTCACCATCCGCCATTCAGAACGCACCCTCGTACAAGGCGGAAGCGTCGAAGCCCGCTGGACTGGGTTTGCTGATGGCTGATGGCTAACGGCTAACGTTCGATCCTACCAAATTTCCCAATGCGGGAAGCTCTGCGAAAAAACCTCCGACCGTCACAGCTATAGTCGCCAGGCTCGTGCTATATGGAAGCTGTTCCCCGTCATGCTGGATCATCCCTAGATCCGGAGTGCAGCCATGCGCGCTCTCATTCTGGCCCTAACATTCGCCTGCGTCGCTTTTACATGCTCTGCCCAGGATGTCTCAACCGGTGCCATTCGCGGCATTGTGCTGGATGCCTCGAGCGGCAGAATAGCCAAAGCATCCGTTGTACTGGTCAATGAGGCGACGGGCGTGCGCTACGAGCACCTGTCCGACAGCACCGGACGCTTCGCCTTCGATCTTCTGCCGCCCGGCGATTACTCGGCGCGCGCGACTGCGGAGCACATGTCGCCGCAGATTAGCCCCAGGGTTCACGTCACGCTGGGTGCCGTCACGGAAATTGAGTTCAAAATGACTGTGGCCGGCGTGCAGGAAAGCGTCACCGTTTCTGCCGAACCCAAGCAGGTGGAAACCGAACCGCGCGGTTTGTCCTCGGTCGTGGATGACAGGGCAATCGCCGATCTGCCGCTGAATGGGCGCCGTTTCACCGATCTCTCGCTGCTCACGCCGGGGGTAACGCAAGATCCTCGCGGACAAAACTCTACCTCCAACGGCGACTTGGCCTTCGGGGGCCTCCGCGGTTTTCAGACCAGCTACCTAGTTGATGGGGCCGACAATAACAATGGCTTCTTTTCGCAGGCCCGAGGGCGCTATCGCGCGCCTTATCAATTTTCCAACGAGGTCATTAAGGAGTTTCGAGTTTCCACGAACGCCGGGTCGGCTGAGACCGGGAGGGCAGGAGGCGCGGTGGTGAATGTTGTAACCAAATCCGGCTCCAACAAGTTTCACGGCACCGGGTTTTACTACGTGCGAAACAGCAGTTTCGATGCGCGACCCGCGGGCCTGAATGTCAAACCCGCCAGCCAACAGCATCAGTTCGGATTTACTTTTGGCGGCCCCATTCTGCGGAACCGTGTTTTCTTCTTCGGCGGATTCGATCAGCACATTTTTCACGAACCGACGGTCGTACGCTTCATCAACGGGAGCAGTGTCGTTACGCCTCAGCCCGCGGCGGGCCCGGTTACCCCTGGCGATTACGAAGCCAGCGATCAGGACCTCATTTTCGCAGCCGCTGCACAACTATCGCATCAAGCCGGTAACTATCCTTCGGAACTTCTGGGCAACTCCGGTTTCGCCAAACTCGATGTCGCAATCTCTTCTAGGAATCAGCTGGCGCTACGACTTAACACTTCCCGCTACTCGGGATCGAACAATGTTTTTCTCGATCCATCCAGCCCGATCACAACCTATGGCATATCCGACAACGGCACCGAGCAAGTCGCTACAGAAACGCTCAGCGCCGCGCTCACTAGCATGATCTCCGTCAGGACCATCAGCAGTTTTCGCGCGCAATTTTCTCGCGACCTGCAGTGGTCCGAGAGCAATTCGTACCAATCACTCACGCGCATACCTGGGATACTCGACGGTATTGGCCGGTCCACGATCCTTCCGCGACAAACTCGCGAGCGCCGGTTGCATTTCGCAGAAACGCTGAGCCGTGATGGCGATCACCACGCATGGAAGTTCGGCGGCGATGCAATGTTCACATTCATCAATAATTACTTCCCCTCGCTTTTTGGTGGAGAGTACATTTTCAGTCCCATCAAAGTCGACCCATTCACGTTCCAACCGATGATTGGCGGAATGGAACTTACTCCCTTGCGCGCCTACGCCCACGAGTTACCGCACTACTACTTGCAGCGCTTCGGAGTATCCACGAGCCACCCCAACAGCAACGACTATGCTCTCTTTGCGCAGGACACCATGCGACTCACAGACCACCTAGGTATCACCCTGGGCGTACGGTACGACTTACAAACCTTCTCGCGAAAATATCTGGAGAGTAACCCGCTGTGGCCTGACTCGGGAAAAGTTCCGCTCGACTTGAACAACTTCGCTCCCCGGGCGGGAATCTCTTACGCTTTCGGCAATGAACATCCCTTGGTCGCGAGGGTTGCCTACGGTCTGTTTCACACGCGCATTCCGCAGATCTACAACTCGAGTATTGAAACCGAAAATGGGCTGATCCCGAATTCTATTTTTCTCACTCAGACCAACTACTATGACCAGCAGGTTTTCCCGCAATACCCGGCGGCGTTGGTGCAATGTGCGGCGCTGGCTGTTACATGCACGCCTCCGGCAAGTCTCATGCAGCACGCGGAGAACGACGTTTCATCCTTTGCTCATAACTTCCGCACGCCGGAAGTTCATCAAGCCAGTCTGACGATGGAACGCGAAGTGGTTAACCGCGTGGTCGCGCAATTCTCATACTCTTACGTTCACGGTCAGAACCTGATTCGCGCTCGCGATGTGAACCTACCAACACCGACGAGTGTGCAATATCCGATTTACGATTCTTCTGGTCTAAATGTGCTGGGATACGGTGATGTAGAAACATTCTCGACGTGGCAGGTTAGCCAGAGTTTCACCTGCCCTTATCCGCCGTGCATCAACCCGCTCGCGCGACCAATTCCGCAACTCGGATCGATCAATGTATTTGAGAGCGCAGCTTCCAGCATCTATCACGGTGGGACCCTCTCAATTAAGCGGCAGATGACCCACGGGCTGTACTTCCGCCTGGCGTACACTTACGCCCATGCGATTGATGATGGCCAGGACGCACTCGTGGCCGGACGTCCGGCCACGGTACAGAACTCCTACGCGCCCTCGTTGCAACGTGGCAACAGCGCCACCGACCAGCGGCAACGGTTTGTCTTCTCCTGGATCTATGAACCCCGTGCTCTGAATGGTGGACACGGGTTCTTAGGCAAACTCAGCAAAGGATGGAAGAGTTCCAGCGTGATTACAGTGGGCAGCGGCCGGCCAATTGATGCGCGGGTGATCGGGGACGCCAATCAGGACAGCAACTCAGCCAATGATCGATTACCAGGCCTTCGTCGGAATTCTCTGTACGGCCCAAACTACGCCACCACCGACATGCGCCTCGGCCGCCGGCTCTACACCCACAACGGATTCAAACTAGAATTTACCGCCGAGTCCTTCAACTTGTTCAATCGCCTGAATCGGCGCTTTCAACTTACAGACGACGGCGCCCTGAGCAACGCCGCCCAGTTCCAGTACGGCACAAAACAGGCCGGGAATCGCTTCTACCCGGCTTATTATCAGGTCCCGAATAACTTCATGAAAACAACCACCGCTTATGCACCGAGACAGGTGCAGTTTTCGCTGCGCTTAGGGTTCTGAAAATGGGACAGAGATGTCAAAAATGCCTTAGAAATACGATATAGTGCTTGACTTTAACGGGCCTTCTTGCAATAACTAACAAGTCCATACAGGACCGGTTTGGGGGTGTAGTTCGTTGGCTGAAGTTAGATTGCAGGAAGGCGAATCGCTGGAAAACGCCCTGCGTCGCTTCAAGCGGAAGGTGCAGCAAGAGGACATCATCAAGGAAGTGAAGCGTCACTCCTTTTACCTGAAACCCGGTGAGAAGAAGCGGGTGAAGGAAGCACTGGCGCGCAAGCGCAGCCGCAAAAAAGCACGAAAAGAACAGGAATAAGCAAACGGGCCACAACTACGGTTGTGGCCCAAGCCTTACCTAGTAGCTGAGCGCCGCTCATCGTCCAAGCAAAATTCCGCACACTTCCCCGTGCGGTCGGGCCGAACCCAGGGTAGCAGTCCAATTCAGGGGGCGAGAAAACGTGTTTGCGCATTCGTGTTTTCCGCGCAGCACCGGAGCCAGGAGCTCGCATGCAATTCCAGGATAGGACTTTAAAGTGCGTGGATTGCGGTGGAGACTTTGTGTTCACCGCGGGCGAACAGCTTTTCTTTCACGACAAGCAGTTTCGTAACGAACCCAAACGCTGCAAACCTTGCAAATCGAAGCGGCTTGCGACTATAGGTGCGCCTCAACGCCAGGGACATACCCGCGTCGAGACACCGGCCGTCTGCTCGCAATGCGGCAAGCAAACGACGGTCCCGTTCCGCCCCACGCAGAATCGCCCCATACTCTGTCGTGAGTGCTTTCGCGAGAAACGGCAGGCCGCAAGCGCGTAAAAACGCTAACTAGCAAGTGGGTTTTGATTCGCGGGAGACGTGTGTCCAGACTTACTTGTGATCAGCCTTAGCTAGCCCTGCGCTCTTTTTCTTCACCCAGAGTTTCGGTGGTTGCTGAGCGCGAGCGCTCTCGAAGAATCTTCTCGTCTTGCTGCCGGATGAGCAACACCTCGATCTGCCGCAACAAATCCTGCGTCCCAATTGGTTTCACCAGCAACGATTGCGCGCCGTTGCTTTGCCAGTCCACGTTGCGCGGTGGATACGCTGTCAGCAACGCAGTCGCGGGGTTGTAGGCTTGCTGTCGAGCGGCGCGGATTACATGAAAACCGGCATCATCAGTTTCCATGCGCGCGTCGGTGATCACCATGTCGTAAACCCCAGTCGCCAATTTCTTAATGGCATCTGCGGCCGATCCGGCGGTCTGAACATCAAAGTGGTTCAGCTCAAGAACGGCTTTGAGCGTCAGCAGCACGGTAGCGTCGTCGTCTACCAGCAGGATCCTGCGTTTCATTCAAACCTCAACTTCTGTACAGATCGGCGGTGCGTTCCCCTGCTTCCGCATCGCAGATGTATATACGCTAGTATAGGGGCGTGTCCAGCTTTTACGTAGAAAATTTCGGCTGTAGGGCCACTCAGGCGGACGGCGCTGCTATAGAGCAACAGTTTCGGGACCAGGGGCTGGTGCGGTCCGACGCCCCGACGGAAGCCGACTTTGTGGTCCTGAACACGTGCGCCGTAACCGCCGCCGCCGAGCAAGACGCCCGGGCTGCCATTCGCCGCACTCGGCGGCAAAATCCGGACTGCAAAATCGTTATCACCGGCTGCTATGCCCAGCGGGCGCCGGCGGAACTCGCCGCCCTGGACGGCGTTTCGCAGGTGGTTGGCAATTCCCACAAACACACTTTGGCACAGATCGCGCTCGCGGGAACGTCAGAGACAAACATTTCACAAAATCGGGAGTTCATCCCTGTTTCGGATTTGGAACGGAGCGGCGCAAATCGGCAAGGGCATACCGAAATCTTCGTTTCCGACATCTTTGCGCACACACAACTGCTGGCAGCGCCGGTTTTCGATTCTGCCAACGAGCGCACCCGCCCGAACCTAAAGATCCAGGACGGCTGCAACAATCGTTGCTCGTTCTGCATTATTCCGTCTCTGCGTGGCCGCAGCCGGTCGCTGCCAATAAAAGATGTGCTGCGGGAGGTGAGCCAACTCGTCGAGGCTGGCTATCGTGAGATTGTTTTGTCCGGAATCAATCTGGGCCGCTGGGGAAAAGACTTGAATGTGGAGAGACAAGCGCCCTGGCCCGTCTGGCCGAGCGAAGCTCGACAGTGGACAAATTCGTTTAAGGACCTTATTCGAGCCATCCTCTCTCATACCTCCATCGAGAAACTCCGCATTTCTTCCGTCGAACCGATGGACTGGACCGATTCCCTGATTCAACTTGTCGCCGAATCACCACGGATTGCGAAACACGCGCATGTACCTATGCAATCCGGTAGCGACTCTGTTCTGCGCCGAATGCATCGCAAATACCGCCCCTGGCACTACCGCGAGAAGATTGAAAAGATTCGCGCCGCTATGCCGGACGCAGCTATTGGCGCCGATGTGATGGTCGGCTTCCCCGGCGAGACCGACGCGGAGTTCGAAGAAACGCGGCGCATGATTGGAGACCTGCCGTTCACCTATCTGCATGTCTTCACTTTTTCGGCGCGCCCGGGCACGCCCGCCGCTACGATGCCGAATCAAGTGCCGGTTCACATCGCTCGTGAGCGCAATCGCATTCTGCGCGAGCTCGCGACCGAAAAGAAACTCGCCTTCATGCGCAGCTTTGTCGGCCGGGAATTGCAAGCAATAACGCTGAACGTCATGGGCGAAGATGACGACGGCCCCTGGACCGAGGCTTTGACCGACAACTATCTCAAGATGCGGGTCCGAGGATCACTTGAGGCGAATCAATGGCTGGCCGCGCACGTGATTGATGTCGAGAACGGCGAGCTATCGGGGATTGCTGCGGGTAAAGCAGAGCGGGAGTTTGAAAGAGAACCAGGAGTTGAGTTACCGCCAGTTCAGCCGCGAAGCGGCGGGATAATACAGCCCGGGGCGTGAGCCCCGGGAATGACGCCACCCATGGTCCAAAGCCCCTTTAGGGGCGAAACGAGAAACCTAAGCAGAAATTTTGATTCCTTCGAGTTCAAATATCCGTCTCATATAAACACATGCCCATTACAGACCGGGAAGTCTGGCCTCGCCGCAAGGAATTAACAACCTCACTGACTGTTCTTGCGGTGCTGTTCGCCGCTACCGCGTTTGCGCAAGCACCGGCGGTTTCACCTGACACTCCAACCGCGTATTCTCTCGGATTCCTTGATCCCCTGCCGCAGGACACGGGCACGGCAGGCCTGAAACTGGAACTACGCAAACTGCAAACCACGGGTCGCCTGATGATGGTGGTGGCCCATCCTGACGACGAGGACGGTGGCCTCTTGACGCGAGAGGCTCGAGGCAAGGGCGTCCAAACCCTGCTGATGACGCTCACCCGCGGTGAGGGCGGACAAAACAAAACCGGCGACACGTTTTCTGACGAACTCGGCATTCTGCGCACACTCGAACTGCTGGCCGCTGACCGGTACTACGGAGTTGAACAGCGCTTTTCTCGCGTTGCCGATTTCGGGTACTCAAAAACTCCGGAAGAAACATTTCAGAAATGGGGCGGCCACGATGTCCCGCTCGCGGATATTGTGCGAGTGATCCGGCAGTTCCGTCCCGACGTGCTGATCGCGCGCTTTTCCGGCACGGACCGCGATGGTCACGGCCACCATCAGGCTTCCGCAATTCTCACCAAAGAAGCATTTCGAGCCGCTGCCGACCCGAACCGATTCCCCGAGCAGATCAAAGGGGGTCTGCAACCGTGGCAACCGAAGAAGCTCTATGTCGGCAACGTCTGTGGCTTCGGCGCGTCAACCTGTGCGGATGAAAACTACACCGTCAAGATCAACACCGGTGAAGAAGACCCGGTGTTGGGCATGACGTATTTCCAATTCGCGATTGAAGGGCTGCGGCACCAAGAGTCGCAGGGCTTAGGAGATCTGAAGTTCCCCGCCGGGGATCGCTACGCTTTCTACAAGCTGGAAGATTCCGTTTTGCCGAAGACCACAGACGAGAAAGGGCACGAGAAGGATATCTTTGACGGCATCAATACCAGCGTCGCCGGATTGGCCGCTTCGCTCAGCGAACCCGCTGGCTCGAAGATCAAGCAAGCCGCCGCTCAGATCGACGCGGCAGAAAAAGCATCGGACAATGCGCAGATCGCCAGGTCCTTATTTGCGGCGCTCCGGTCACTGAATGGCGAAGCCGGACTTGGCAAAAGCTCTCCCAATCAGCAAACTGAACAGCTCAAGGTCCGCGACAAAGAGAAGCAACTCAGTAAAGCCATCGATCTAGCACTCGATGTCGAGTTGAAAGCAGAGCTGACTGAACCCCCAAGCGCACAAAATGAGGCCATTCCTGTGATCTCTCCCGGCCAGAAGTTTTCGGTGAAGGTGACACTCCACAACGGTTCTGCATATGGGTTGAAATTAGATTCGCTTGTGCTCGACGGCATGGTCTCGAGTCGCGGCGCCGTCGTGGACTATCATGCCAACGCACCCGCGGTTCCTGCCGGTCAGGACTATACGCACAGTTTCGAACTTCGCTTACCAGCAACATCCGCTTCCACCAAACCAGGGTTTCATCGCAATGATCCCCAACGCGACAGTGTTTTCACCGTTGACCAACCGCAGCTCGGGACTTTGCCATTCGCGGCAATCCCGCCGATGATCGCTCGGCTTCACTACGACATCCCGGAACTGTCAGGCAACAAGGGTCCCGCCGCACTGAGCGCTGCCAGTATTCCCCAAGCCACGGCGCCTGTGGTGATCCCTGTCCCCGAATCTAAATCGCTCGGCGGGAAAGAAGAGGTCGCGATTGTTCCACCTTTCTCCGTCGCCATCGATCCGGGCAACCAAGTTATCCCCGTTGACACACACTCGCCGATCAAGGTGGATGTGAAGGTCAGTTCCAACGTTGATGGATCGAGCGGCACCTTGAAGTTGCAGGCCCCAGAAGGATGGAAAGTCTCTCTCGCCGAGCAGCAGGTTTCGGGTTTGAATCGTGGACAAGAAAAGAATTTCGAATTTCAAGTAACCACATCAGCGCTGAAACAAGGTGACCTGAAGCTGCATGCAGCGCTTCAGTCCAATGGCAAAAGTTATTCCGAGGGCTACACGCTTGTCACGCGCGAAGACCTCGGCTCGTTTTATTACTTCGAACCGGCCACGCAGCATGAGAGCGTCGTCGACGTGAAAGTGCCGAAGGACCTGAAGGTCGGCTACATCATGGGTGCGGGCGACGACATCCCTGCAGTGCTGCAGCAGATCGGGATGAACGTGACGCTTATGCCGGCAGACAAAATCCTCAGCACGAATCTCTCGCAGTTCGGGACGATCGTTCTCGGCGTGCGCGCCTACGATACGCACAAAGATCTGGTCACGAACAACCAGAAGCTGCTGGATTTTGTTTCCAACGGCGGCACGCTGATCGTGCAGAACAACAACAGCATCGGCGACTTCAACAGTGAGCACCTGACGCCATATGCTGCCGAACTGAGCCGCGCGCGAGTTTCCGTCGAAGAAGCGCCGGTGCAGATCCTCGCGCCGGAGAATCCGGTTTTTCATTATCCAAACGAGATCACGCAAAAAGATTTCGACAACTGGGTGCAGGAGCGTGGACTCTATTTCATGAGTTCCTGGGACAGCAAGTTCACCCCGTTGCTATCGTGTCACGATCCCGGCGAACCGGACCAGAAAGGCGGCATGCTGGAAGCGAAGTACGGGAAGGGCACTTACATTTTTACGGGATACGCATTCTTCCGACAGCTACCGGCGGGCGTTCCGGGCGCGGTGCGGCTGTTTGTGAATCTGGTCAGTACAGGACACGATAGAGCAGCGAGCGGTGAGCCGTGAGCTGCGAGCAACCGAGGCGGCGTCGGCGCCTTATCTGGCAAATTTTTAGGCATCCAATTTTGTTGAGCATGATGTTAATCCGAAGCCTTCAGCCAGGAGCCAGCCGTTGGTTGTGTTTGCTCACTGCTCGTCGCTCGCTGCTCACCGCTGATGGCTGGCAGCTAGGAGCTAATGGCTAGTCCACCGCAACCCGACTCTCCGAAACTAATTCGCGGCATCGGTCTCGGCACCGCCACCGCGCTGAACATGATTGACATGATCGGCGTCGGGCCGTTCATCACCATGTCTCTAGTGGTCGCGGCGATGGGAGGTCCGCAAGCTTTGCTCGGTTGGATTCTCGGCGCCCTGCTCGCCATTTGCGACGGCCTGGTATGGGCGGAGCTTGGCGCCGCCATGCCGCACGCGGGCGGATCGTACGTTTATCTGCGAGAAATTTACGGACCTCGCCGCCTGGGCAAGCTGGTCTCTTTCCTGTTCATCTGGCAACTGTCGTTCAGCGCACCACTCTCCATCGCATCCGGAGCCATTGGATTCGCGAAGTATAGCGCGTACCTTTTCCCTTCGTTGGAAACTCAATTCGGTTCTCGCGAATGGACGCTTCACGTCCCGCTACTCGGCAATCTTCAGTTTGGATGGGTCATCGCGGGCACAACGTTTCTCGCGATTGGAATCGTGCTGATCGCCATGCTGCTTCTTTACAGGCGAATCACTCAGATCGGACGAATTTCTCGCTATCTCTGGGTAATTGTTATGGGGACGATTGCATGGATCATCTTTGCCGGCCTGACCCATTTCAATGCCGCGCGGGCATTTAGTTTCCCTCCGGGCGCGTTCTCCCTTACCGGCAACTTCTGGCTGGGGCTTGGCGCCGCCATGCTGATCGCGACCTACGACTACTGGGGCGCCTACAACGTCTGCTTCCTCGGCGATGAGTTGAAAGATCCCGGCAAGACCATTCCACGTGCTGTGCTGCTATCCATTGTTCTCGTCGCGGGTCTATATATGTTGATGAACCTGAGCGTGCTGGGCGCAATGGATTGGCACGAGGTCATCGGGGCGGCGCAATCGAACAACAAGCTCTACGTGTTTTCTACGCTGATGCAGCGCATCTACGGCGGGTGGGCGGCAAACCTGATAACCGCTCTCATCATGATCACAGCGTTTGCATCGGTGTTTTCGCTGGTGCTGGGATATTCGCGCGTCCCGTATGCCGCGGCGCTCGATGGCAACTACTTCAAAGTGTTCTCACGCGTTCATCAGGTCTATCAGTTTCCGCACATCTCTCTTCTCGCTCTTGGAGCAACGGCGCTGGTGTTTTGCTTCTTTCGCCTGGCCGACGTAATCTCGGCACTGGTTGTGATTCGTATTCTCCTGCAATTTCTGCTGCAGGCAGTGGGTGTCATTGTGCTTCGCATTCGCCGCCCGGAGATGCCGCGCCCGTTCCAGATGTGGCTTTACCCTGTTCCTTCGCTGCTCGCAATCGTAGGTTTCACTTACATCGTCACGAAACGTCCGGACGCGCTGAAAGAAATTCGCTACGCCGCGGTGATTCTGATTGCGGGCCTGATCCTTTACTTCGTCCGCGCGTGGCGCAATCGTGATTGGCCGTTCTCAGAAGCACTCCCTGCTCCTGCCGAGGTTCGCGCAAGCTGATGGCCGACTCCGTTCCAACTCCTCTGCCCGGCCCTCCACCTGAACTTCGCGGATCGGCACTCGCTCCTTTGCGCGAGCCGCTGTTTCGGTCCTTGTGGGTAGCAGCGATCATTTCGTATATCGGCACATGGATGCAGAACGTCGGCGCCGGCTGGCTGATGACGCAACTCACCATGTCAAGACCGGAAGCTCCGCTGATGGTCAGCCTCGTCCAGGCAGCAACCACGCTGCCGGTTTTTCTCGTGATTCTTCCGGCAGGCGCGCTCGCCGACATGGTGGACCGCCGGCGCCTGCTGTTGATCACGCAAGCGTGGATGGTCGTTGCCGCCGGGTTGCTCGGCATCTTCACGCTGCTGGGTTCTGTGAGCCCTTGGACTCTGCTCGTCTTCACCTTCATTCTGGGACTTGGCGCGGTCATGAACGACCCGGCATGGCAGGCGATCACGCCGGAAATCGTCTGCGCTGAAAATCATGCGCCGGCGGTAGCGCTCAATTCAGTAGGCTTCAACGTCGCTCGCGCCATCGGTCCTGCACTGGGGGGGTTGGTAATTGCCATAACTAGCTCCGGCGTTGCCTTCCTCATGAACGCGGTGAGCTTTTTCGGTGTGATCTTCATTCTGTACCGCTGGAAACGCATGGAGCCCGACTCTGCCCGAACCGAGCGTGTGCTCGACTCGATGCGCGCAGGTTTCCGCTATGTGCGGTCTACGCCGCTGGTGCATTGCGTGCTGATTCGCACCGGAGCTTTCAGCGTTGCGGCGAGTTCCCTGCTGGCCTTGCTACCACTGATCGCAACCCACTGTGGACAAGGCGCCAGCGGATACGGACTCTTGCTGGGATCTTTTGGGCTTGGCGCGCTCGCCGGTGCGGGCCTGCTTCCTCGGCTGAAGGCTTTTTATTCCGTTGACCGCGTGGTTGCCGCCGCGATTGTGATCTTCGCGCTTATGACCTTCGCCGCCGGTCGGGCACACGCATTCCCCTGGCTTGCTCTGATTCTTTTCGTCAGCGGCGCCGCGTGGATCGGCATTCTTGCCTGCCTCAATGTTGCCGCGCAGACCATGTCTCCGCCGTGGATGCGCGCGCGTGCGCTCTCCATGTACTTGCTGATCCTGCAGGGCGGCATGGCGCTCGGTTCCGCCGCCTGGGGTGCGCTGGCGACAAAATACGGGCTCGCTACTACAATGCTTCTTTCCTCACTCGCGTTGATTTTGGGGCTGGCTACCGTTCGCAGATATCCGTTGAGTTCCAGCGAACTCGACCTCGCCCCATCTGTGGTTCGGGACTGATTCATACTCGGGCATCATTAGTTTTTTGATCAGGAGAAGATATGCGCAGAATCAACCTGTTGTTTGCCGCACTCGTTGTACTCGGGACCATGGCCACTGCTGCCGCTCAAATGGCAGCACCACCGCCGCCAAAAACTCCCGGAGATTCGATCAATGCAGTCCTGACCATCGCCGAAGGTGAATTCACCAGCGCTGCTGACGCGATGCCGGAGGACAAATATTCTTTCGCGCCCACTAGCGGAGAATTCAAAGGGGTGCGTACCTTCGCAGAGCAAGTGAAACACGTTGCCGCAACAAACTATATTTTCGGCGCGGCAATTTTGAATGAGAAGCCGCCCGTCGACACCGGCGGAGAGAAGGGTCCTGACTCTGTCAAGAGCAAGGCCGACATTATGAAGTTCCTGAAGGACTCCTTCGCATACCTGCACAAAGCCGTGGCCTCGATCAACGAGCAGAATCAGTTGCAAGTGGTCGATCTTTTCGGAATGAAATTGGCGCGCGGCAGCGTCGGGACATTCTCCACTGCGCACCCGTTCGATCACTACGGGCAGATGGTCGAATATCTGCGAATGAACGGCATCATCCCGCCAGCAAGCCGACCGCAGTCGAAGTAGGCGGGCCGTTTGAAATCACCAAGACCGAGGGACCTGCTAACTACAGGTCCTTCATTCGTTGCTGCAACCTGCTGTAAACACGAGGATTACAGATTTCGGCATCGAGTAATTCCCCTGCGTTCCCGACCCGCTCTGCTAAACTAGAGATTCCCATGGCTTCTATCCAACGCCGCAAAACCGTGACTTGCACGATTGGCAACGTGCGCGTGGGCTCCGATGCACCAGTTGTGGTGCAGTCCATGACAAACACCGACACTGCCGACGTGGCCTCCACTGTCGAGCAGGTTGCTTCGCTGGCCCGCGCTGGGTCGGAATTAGTACGCGTCACCGTAAATAACGAAGACGCAGCCGCTGGTGTGCCGCACATCGTTGAGGAACTCGATCAGCGGGGCATTCGCGTCCCGATCATTGGCGATTTCCACTACAACGGCCATATTCTGCTCAAGAAGTTTCCTGCCTGCGCGAAGGCGCTAGCGAAATACCGCATCAATCCGGGCAATGTCAGTGTAGGCCGCAAGAACGACGACAACTTCCGGACGATGATTGAGGTTGCTGTCGAGAACCAAAAACCTGTGCGCATTGGTGTGAATTGGGGATCGCTCGACCAGTCGCTGCTCACCCGCATGATGGACGAAAACTCGAAGTCCTCGGATCCCAAGGACGCTCGCGATGTAACCATGGAAGCGATGGTTGTAAGCGCACTGAATTCCGCGAAGCTCGCCGAGAAATACGGGCTTCGTGCAGATCAAATTATTCTTAGTGCAAAAGTGAGCGGCGTGCAGGATCTGGTTGACGTCTACCGCTCGCTCGCCAGCCGTTGTAACTATCCGCTGCACCTCGGACTCACCGAAGCCGGGATGGGCGCAAAAGGAATTGTTGCTTCCAGTGCGGGCCTCTCGATTCTTCTGCAGGAAGGCATTGGCGACACAATTCGTGTTTCGCTGACTCCCGTTCCCGGGGGCGATCGCGCGGAAGAAGTTCGCGTGGCGCAGCAAATTTTGCAATCACTGGGGATCCGCAGCTTTACCCCTCAGGTCACGGCATGCCCCGGCTGCGGACGCACCACCAGCACCTTCTTCCAGGAAATGGCGCAGCAGATCCAGTCCTACTTGCGTGACCAGATGCCGGTCTGGAAGCAGAGCTATTCCGGCGTCGAAGAGATGAAAGTCGCGGTGATGGGATGCGTGGTCAATGGCCCCGGCGAATCCAAGCACGCGAATCTAGGGATTTCACTCCCCGGTACGTTCGAAGAACCGAAGGCGCCGGTCTATGTCGATGGCCGCTTGCTCACCACTCTCAAAGGTGACAAGATCGTCGCCGAGTTCATGAAGATTCTCGACGATTACGTTGATTCGCACTACGCAGCCAAATCCGAAGCCCCTGTCACAGCATAGCCGCGTGCCGTCTACGGATTGCTTACGTAGATCACCGACTTTACCCAGGTAGCCTTCGCATTGTCGTATGTTTGCACTGCAATGCGATGCGTGCCACGTCCCGGAAGGGTCACTGTCGTTCCAGCTGGCAAGGAACTCACGTTCAGGTAGTCCGCCTGCTTTACGCCATTGACATAAACTTGCATGTGGCCCGCGTTGTCGGGGCCCTTAGCCGACGCAGAAATCCCAAACCTCAACGGAACATGGCTGCCATCAAGAGGCGCGGTGATCTGCGTGATCTCGGGATTCGGTCCGCCGAAGGCAGGCGGAAACTTCAGCGTGTATTGATCGTGGGAATCCGTCTTGTATACGGGAATTCCAGCAGGGAAATTTGTCGGACGGTTCGCGATTGAGGGTGAATACGTGAACACTGAGACGGTCTTTCGCGAGGGGCTCACGGTGAGAATACGCAGATATCCGTACCCGAAGTACCCGCCATTTCCTTGGCCCTGGAAATCGGACAAAATCTGGATGGGGCGGTTCGGGTTCGAGCACAGCGTTGTCCAGGACTGAACGTTGCAGTCCACGTATCCAACGCCGTTGTAATTTGGCACGTTCGGATAGTTCCCGGGATTCGGATTGCGCACGTGTCCGCTCAGCGCCATGAAGATATTGGAGTGCTTGCTGACGAGGTTGTGCCAGAGCCCGATTCCGTCAGTCCCGCCACCGACCGGCTTATAGGAATTGATCGAATCCGGCAAACACCCATAAATGCTGCTAGAAAAGCCTGAACACAATGGATAGGCTGAGCCCGCTGGAAATGTCGTGCCGAAGCTGGGTCCCGAGCCATCATTGGAGAGGTATGCGTGGGTCGCAACGATCACTGGCCCATTGAAGTTCGAGATCAGGGTATTGGCAGCATTCACCACCCAAGTCTGAGGAAAAAGTTCGAGCGACAGGATCATAAAATTGACCGAGCCGATTTTCATCGTCTTGTAAAAATTCGGCGTTCGGTTGCCATTCTGATCGAGGATGTAGGCCGTTGGGCTGATGCCCATCTTTCCGAAGTAGTGGAAGTAATTGGTCGCACTCCGGGGCTGAGGGCGATCCGCTTCGCAATCGTAATCGTGGTTCCCGATGGTGGGCTGGTAGTAGATCCCGTGCGAGGTAAGCGTGCTTACCGCGGATTGCGATTGCTGCCACTGCGTCTGCCAACCCGAAGGCGGCGCGTTGTTGCAGGTGCCAACAACATTTCCGGCGCTATCGACGGGATACCCACCGCCGTCCACAATGTCGCCAAGTCCCACTACAGCCTGAATATTCAGTGAGCTCCGGTGGGCCGCAACCCAATTCACCTGGTCCTGTAGAACATAAGCATAATTGCCGTGGTAATACTGCGTGTCTGGGAAAAGAACGATAGAAAAATCCGGATCGGTCGAAGGAATGGAAGCGCCAAACGCGCTACCAGAAAAGGGCACACAAATGCTGCTGGCGATCAGCAGCCCCAACGCTGCAAACCTCATTTAAATCCTCCGTGTTCCTGCCGAGTCGGCTACGCGACTGCGGCGTCGTGCTGGGTGCGGTTCATATATTCAGCAACCTGGGGGAGGACTTGCTTAGTGCCAAAGTACAGCGTCTTCTGTAGATCCCCTATAAGCTGAAGACCTTAGAACTGTGTGCAAATGAGGTCCCTCTTGGCCATGTACTTCTGCGGCACGGGAACAGTCACTAACATTCAGGAACTAAATACCTTTATCGGCGAGACGTCCGCACGCAGGCGCGGGTATGCAGGTTGATTTATTAGCCGCCGATGAACTTCGAGTGAACACTCGTCGAGGCTGCATTTGCACCGACCGACTGGTTTCCTTCCTTATCTCCAGCTGCGATACCATGGAAGGTCATCCTTGGCGGTCGCTCCCGCTAGTCAGGGGCAGCCGGCTCCGAGCTGCACTCATACTAAGGAGCATTCATGGCCACTCTTACTCAGTCCAAACCGACAACTCCACTCACCACCAACGAACACCTGCTTCGCTGGGTCGACAAGATGGCCGAGCTTACACAACCAACGCACATTCATTGGGTCGATGGTTCACAGGAGGAATACGACCAGCTTTGTGAGGACATGGTCGAAAACGGGACATTGATCCGGATCAACCAGGAGTTGTGGCCGGGGTGTTTTCTTGCGCGCTCCCAGAAAAGCGATGTTGCCCGAGTCGAAGACAGAACGTTTATCTGTTCCCTGTCGAAAGATGCCGCCGGCCCCACCAACAACTGGGAGAACCCGTACGAGATGCGCCGCAAGCTGCGAGGACTGTTCCGCGGGTCTATGCGCGGACGCACGATGTATGTGCTCCCGTTCAGCATGGGGCCGGTGGGCGGAGCTGTGTCGCAAATCGGCGTACAACTGACGGATTCTCCATACGTCGTCGCGAATATGCGCATCATGACGCGCATCGGCTTGCCAGTCTTCAAAGAAATCGATAAGGACTACAAGCGCGTGGTTCCCTGCCTGCACTCGGTCGGAATGCCGCTCGAACCGGGACAAAAAGATGTTCCCTGGCCGTGCAACAACGAGAAGTACATCGTGCATTTCCCCGAGGCGCGCGAAATTTGGTCTTATGGTTCCGGGTACGGTGGGAATGCTCTGCTCGGGAAAAAGTGTTTTGCACTCCGCATCGCCTCGAACATGGCGCGCGACGAAGGCTGGATGGCCGAGCACATGCTCATCGTTGGCGTCGAGGATCCCAAGGGACAGAAAACCTACGTTTGTGCTGCCTTCCCTAGCGCCTGCGGCAAAACGAATTTCGCGATGATGATTCCGCCCGACGCGTTTAAAGGGTGGAAGGTCACCACAGTAGGCGACGATATCGCGTGGATCATTCCTGACCCGAACGGTCAGCTTCGCGCCATCAATCCGGAAGCCGGATTCTTTGGGGTGGCACCCGGAACCTCAGTAAAGACGAATCCGAATGCGATGGCTGCTCTCGCCAAGAATTCGATATTCACCAACGTGGCTCTCACTCCTGAGGGCGGCGTGTGGTGGGAAGGCATGACCGATGAGCCTCCCGCAGAGTGCATTGACTGGCAGGGCAACAGGTGGACACCTGAAATCGCTAAGAAGACCGGCGCCAAAGCTGCGCACCCCAATGCGCGATTTACAGCGCCCGCCAAGCAGTGCCCCACCATCGATCCCGATTGGGAGAACCCGAATGGTGTGCCCATCAGCGCCTTCATCTTTGGCGGACGCCGGGCCACCACCATGCCGCTTATCTATCAGGCTTTCAATTGGAGCGCGGGAGTATACGTGGGCGCGACCATTGGGTCAGAAACAACAGCTGCCGCGGCCGGAGAAGTTGGCAAAGTGCGTCGTGATCCAATGGCTATGCTTCCGTTCTGCGGCTATCACATGGGCGATTATTTCCGCCATTGGATCAAGATGCAGCGCTCGTTGACCGTGACGCCGCGCATCTTCCATGTGAACTGGTTCCGTAAAGACGCGGAAGGCAAGTTCCTCTGGCCCGGATTCCGCGACAACTTCCGCATTCTGAAGTGGATTGTCGACCGCGTGCACGGCCACACGCGCGGTAAAGAAACTCCGATCGGCTGGACCCCGTTCTACAAGGATATGGATTGGAGTGGCTTGAATTTTCCACCTGAGAAGTTCGATGAACTGCAGAACGTCGATCGAGCCGCGTGGAAGAAAGAGGTCATCGATCACGAAGAGCTCTTCATCCTACTGCATGCCCATTTGCCACCGGAAATGGTTTACGAGCGCGAGTTACTGATCTGCAGACTGTGAACGGGAGACGGGCTCCCGCCCGTCTCTCATTCTTCAGGACAAAGTCCCGATGGCGATGCCACATCCATGAATAACTCTGCACCGCAGTGGTTGACTAGAACCCGCACGCAACTTTGCGGCGATCTCAGCGAACTGGAGCAACTCTATTCGGCGCTTTACAGCCGTTGCTCACGAGATCAATTGGCTTGGCGTCCTGCAGCCGGCACTTGGTCGATTGCTGAATGCATGGAGCATGTTTCTCAATCGATCTTGCAATACCTTGTGCCTATCCGGATGGCGATCGCAAATGGTGCCCCACCCGCTCCAACCGAAGACGACTATGTGTTTCGTCCTGGCGGCTGGTTCTCGGCCGCGTTCCTTAGACGCATCGGCCCGCAGGTCACTAGTAAATTCAAAGCTCCGCGCAAAATTCGCCCGCTTTCGGGCGATCCTGAAAAGTCATTCGAGGAGTTACGCCGAGGTCTTCTCGAAACGAAGGCAATCCTCGATGAAACCGCGCACCGGGATCTTAATCGCATTACTTTTCGGAATCCGTTTATCCCGGTTCTCCGTTTCACAGTAGCTACCGGGTTTCTGATCCTTGCTGCTCATGGCCGGCGTCACCTCTTGCAAGCAGAGCGGGTGACGAAAGCAGACGGATTCCCACGGAGCAGAGCTCAGCAGAGCGCCTAGTCAAACTGAGCGATCGCTGCCCACGCTTTGGCTGCTACTCCGCGAGTTGAACGGCTTCTTGCTGAAGATCCGAGGCGAATTCTTTTGCAATTTGTTGTGCCAGGCGCTCGGTAGCGGTGAGAACATCCGGGGAGACCTGCTCGCCCATGCCGAACTGATCGCCCTCAATTCCGAACACAGTGATCCGCTCAGGCAGGCAATTCAGAATCTGGCCAAGACGAAAAGCCTCCGCCAAACCGAATCCATGACTCGAAAAATGTGTAGCGTGCGGCAGTTGTGGCGGACTACCTTCCCAGACGTGTATCGTGCCTGCGGGAGCACCAGTTCTAACGGCATCAATGAGGATCAGGCGCTCGTTATCATCCCACCCCGCGAGCAGTTCGAACGTACCTCCACTCTGAACCTCCGCCAAGATTCCGAGCTCCCGCAAGCGCTGCGCAACCAAAACTCCAGCACCGTCGTCCATGCGTTGCAAATTGCCACATCCGATAATTCGAGTCTTCATCTTTCTTCACGACTGACGGTCAATTTCAAAAAGTGGGTCGCGCAGGAAATGCAAGGATCGTAGTTGCGAATCGCCTGCTCGCATTTCCATGTCGCCTCATCTAGGGGCCACGCGACTAATCGAGCGGCATACTCGCGCAGGTCGTCTTCGATCCGCTTCTGGTTCTGCGAGGTTGGAGGAACAATCTTAGCGGTGACGATGAGCCCCTTTTCGTCGATGGCATAGCGGTGGTACAGAATCCCGCGTGGCGCCTCGGTGATCGCCTGACCTACTCCTGCGCGGTTCGGTGCGTCGACACGCGGCTGGGATGGCGGTTCATATTGTTCGATAATCCGGAGCGCCTCTTCGCAGGCAAACACCAACTCGACCGCGCGCACGATGATGCTTCGGAATGGATTCCGCACTGGCGGATTCAGCTTCACATCGGCGGCAACTTGCTTCGCCTGCGGCGTGAGCTTGTCCGAATTGAGATTGAAACGCGCCATCGGTCCGACCAGGTACGAACCTCGACCGCGCACAACTGAGTGCAACGCGTTGGCATGCTTCACATGCAACTCGGTGAAGTGGTCCTCGTATTCCGCCGCATCGATATCCAGGCCGCGATTCGACACCAGCCGGCCTTCATTGAAGGGATACTCATCCGGATGCCGCAACGCCACAAACTCGTAGTCCTGCTCGAAATCAGGGAACTCAAGCCCGGCCGCAAACTTCACCGTTTCAATCGAGGCGTCCACAGCCCATTTCAGGTCTTCAACGAGTGTGCGCAGTTGTTCAGGCCTGGGGACCTTATAGAACCCGCCCACCGCAGCGGAAATCGGATGGATCTCGCGCCCACCCATGAGTGCAACCAGATGATTGCCGATCTTCTTCAGCCGCAGAGCTCGCTGTGCAACCTCGGGGTGATCTTTCGCCATGGCGATCGCGTCCTGATAGCCGAGGAAGTCAGGCGCGTGCAGCATGTAAACATGCAACGCATGGCTCTCTATCCATTCGCCGCAATAGAAGAGCCGTCGCAGCAAACGAACCGCGGGATCGATACGCAACCCGAGAGCCCGCTCGACCGCGTGGATCGCGCTCATCTGGTACGCGATTGGACAAATGCCGCAGATCCGCGCAGTGATGTCCGCTACTTCCGAGAAATGCCGTCCGCGGAGGAATGCCTCAAAAAAGCGTGGCGGTTCGTAGATCCTCAACTTCACATCAGCCACGCGCTCGCCGACCAGGTTGATGTGCATGGCGCCTTCGCCTTCGACGCGTGCCAATGTGTCTACGCGGATTGTCCTCGCGGCGCGGCTCATTTTCGTTCACACTCCTCGCTAGCACGGCGGAACTGCCATGCCCAGGCATTGAACCCACGGAAACCGCGCATCAATTGGTCATCCGTCTGTCCCAAGATGCGCAAGCGCTCAGTGAGCGAAGCGGTGTTCGGTGTCTCCATGGGACCGAAGCAGCCGTAGCAACCGCGGTCAAAGCTCGGGCACAACGCACCACAACCTGTGTGGGTGACTGGTCCCAAGCACGGAATACCACGTGCGACCGCAATACACACGTTCCCTTTGCGCTTACAGGCCAGGCACACACTGTTGGTTGGAATGTTTGGCTTGCGGCCGCAAAGCGTGGCTGTGATCAACTCGATCAGCTGATACTTGTTGATCGGGCAGCCACGCAATTCGAAGTCCACGGGAACGTGCTCGGCAATTGGCGTAGACAGCTTGAGTGTGCTGATGAACTGGGGCGAGGCGTAGACCACGCGAATGAACTCGTCGACATCCTTCCAATTTCGAAGCGCCTGAATGCCGCCGGCTGTCGCACACGCACCAAGCGTGACCAGCGTTTTGCACTCGCGCCGGACCTCCTGAATGCGCTGCGCATCGTGATGGGTAGTAATCGAACCTTCGACGAACCCGATATCGTAAGGCCCCTTCAGCATTGCGCGCGAGGCTTCGGGAAAATACGCGATATCGACTGCATCGGTAATCGCCAACAGTTCGTCTTCGGCGTCGAGCAGGCTCAACTGGCAGCCGTCACAGGAAGCAAACTTGAATACGGCAATCTTTGGCTTTGCAGCGGCCTTGACGCCGGTCTTTGAACCGCCCTTCCGCTTTGCTCCGTCTTTTTTCTCAGAGCTCATATTTGTCCAACAACTGCGCAATTTCGGCATACGGAAAAACCGGGCCGTCTTTGCAGATGAAGTGCTTTCCGTACTGACAATGGCCGCAGAACCCGGCGGCACACTTCATGTTGCGTTCCATAGACAGGTAGATGTTCTGCTCCTGCAGTCCATGCTCCTGCAGTTGCCGCGTGACGAACCGCATCATGATTTCTGGTCCGCAGATCATCGCGACCGAACGTGCCGGATGCAGACGCGCGTATTTGAATAGCGTCGTCACCACGCCCACGTGGCCGTGCCATCCGATGCCACCGTAATCCACCGTTACCAGCACCTGCGTTTCGGGTTGCCGAGCCCAAGCCGCCAGTTCCTTGCGATAAAGCAATTCCCGGGGACTGCGCGCGCCGTACAGGATTACCAGGCGTCCATATTCCGCACGGTTCTGAAAAACCTCGTAGATCATCGGACGCAGAGGTGCCAGCCCGATGCCGCCCGCCACGATGATGACGTCGTGCCCGCGGGCAGCCTGGAAGGGCCATCCGTGGCCGAATGGCCCCCGCACGCCGATCTCTGTTCCGGGCTTCTGGCTCACCAACGCGTGTGTGGCTTTGCCAACCGACCTCACCGTGTAGACCAACTCGTCGTGCTTCGATGGATCACCGCTGATCGAGATGGGCAACTCGCCGACGCCAAACACCCACAACATGCTGAACTGTCCCGGCGCAAACGCGTTTTCACCGCTGCCGTTTTCGCGGGCAACGGCCAGCGTGAACGTGTCTGGTGTTTCCTTAGTCACCTGCTTTAGGACGCAGGCGCTGGGGACCATGGCATCGAATTGGGCTGCCGCTGCCGTCATTTTTGCGCCGAAAAAACATCCAGGAGCTGGAAGCGCGTCGATTCCAAGCGTTGCGCGACAATCCCGGCGAAGCGCTTCAATACTTCGTAGCCGAGGTCATGATTCTCTTCGCATTTCTTGCGGAGGCATTTGCCGTCCAGCGCAATTGCGCGCGTGTCCTGCAACACGTGGGCGTGGAATTTCCAGTGGTACGGCGGCAACAGCCATGACCAGCCGAGGATCTCGCCCTCCCCCAGCGTTGCCACGATGATCGGCTTGCGTTGTGGTGCAAAAATCTCAAGCGCTACATTGCCCTGGCGAATCAGATAAAACGTGTTCGCTGTGTCGCCTTCCTTAAAGATGTAAGTATCTTTTCCGAAGCGCACGTTGGTGGCGCAGCCCAGAACCAGGTCCATGAATCCGTGGTCCAGCCCTTCAAAAAACGGATGCTCCTCAATAATCCTTTCAAGCGTCTGCACGGACACCTCCTTCCCGCATTGCGCGGACTTCCTCGGTGATATCAATTGCCGCCGGGCACCACGTAATGCAGCGCCCACAACCCACACAACCCAAACTGCCAAATTGGTCGGTCCACGCAGCCAGCTTGTGCGTCATCCATTGGCGATAGCGGGCCTTCGCGGACGTGCGAATGCTCCCGCCATGGATATAAGAAAAACTCTGTGTGAAACACGAATCCCACCGGCGACAGCGCTCGGCGTGGGTGCCGGTAACGTCCGTCGCATCGTCAACCGTGGTGCAGAAGCAGGTCGGGCACGACATTGTGCAGTTCGCGCAACTCAAGCAACGGGCTGAGATCTTGTCCCACTGGGGATTCTCGAAGTTCTCGTAGAGGAACTCCTTCAGGCCTGCAGTGTCGAGTTTGCGTTGCTGCTGGGCGGCTGATGCAAGTGCCGATTCGACTGCAGCAAGATCGGCTTCCAGCGCAGGTTTCGCATCAACTCGAGCCAGAAGACCAATTCCGCGATCCGTGCCCGGCTCAACAACGAATCGGTGCCCGTTTGCGTCGACCAGTTCCGTCAGCAGGAGATCGAACCCATCGCTCACCTTCGGGCCAGAGCCGATTGAGACGCAGAAGCACGTCGCGGCGGCATGGGAGCACTGAACCGCAATAATGAGAGCGCTCTCACGCCGCGAACCATAGATCGGATCGCGATACTTATCGCCCAGCAGCACACGGTCCTGAGCTCTGATAGCCGCTAACTCGCAAGCGCGTACTCCCAGCAAAGCTCGTGACACCGCGGGGATCGGGTCATTGTTCAGGATGTGAAATGCGCCATTCTGCTTCTCCGCTGCAAACAGGCGCGCTTCCGCGGGGTGTAGAAAAGTCTTCCAACTCTGCGCACCGAGTGAGTACCCGAAGAGTGCAGGATTGTCGCTCTTCTTGAGCCGATATCGCGCTGGTTCCTGCTCGTCCGTCCAGCCAGCAGGAAGGTCCGCGACGCATTTCACCGGGTCGTAGGTGATTGCCTCATCACGAACCGTGGGGCCAATGACCTCGAATCCATCGTTGATAAGGGTTGCAATCAGCTTTTCCAGTTGCTCGGGGGTGATAAGCGCAGGCCGATGGTTCGCACGATCGAACTCGATTGCTGACGCGGTTTTCGCATTTCGCTTGCCGCTATTTGGCTTGGGTTGGGAACCATTGCCTTTGGAGGTGGCCTCGGCGGCAGCGCGCGGAGAGTTGCGCGTTGGAGAGGGCTCCCGCTTTTTGCGAGGCGCACGAGGCGTCTGAGCACGGGTCGCCATGCTCCCTCCTCTGAACGCGCTGATTGTTACAGCTTCGGTAAGTTGAGGTCGTGCCGATACTCACGTTTGTTTGTGATGGAGGTCACAAGCAGAAATCCAGGTCCGTTCCCGCGTTTCAGGTCGCACACTAAGGCGCTCTGGAAAACACCAACCTTTACCACAGAAGGACACAGATTTTCTCAGGGAAGACACAGAGGGAAAACCGAAGAACAGAACGGGACGAAAATCAGGCGCTATTTCCTGTTCAGAGACTGCCACTTGACGCGCAGCGAACTCCGCTGTGGCGTTTGCCTGCGTGACGTAGCCTGCCCTGAGCGACAGAGTGCAGCGAAGGAGTCGAACGGGTGTCCTCTGTGGTGAGGTTTTGTTTCCGGGAGCTATGTCCCGTAATCGAGATCGAATCCCAGTTGCAGTTTGGCGGCGTCCGACATGCGCGCCGGCCCCCATGGCGGCTCGAACACTACTTCGACATTCACTTGCTTCACATCCGGCAGACGAGAAACCTTGCCTTCGACATCGGCCTTAAGCACGTTTCCCATGCCGCAGCCAGGAGCGGTCATCGACATCTTGATATCGATCTCCTTGCCGCCATCTAGGTCAGCGATATCGCAGGCGTAAATGAGCCCGAGGTCAACAATGTTGACGGGAATCTCCGGATCGAAAACGGTCTTCAGTTGATCCCAAACCATCTGCTCGCTGAAAGTGCCCGGCGCAGCCTCAGGTTGCTCGGGAGGAGTCATGCCCAGGGCATCCGCATCGCGGGCGTCGACACGACAGAGATAGCCGAGATCGGTGACCACCGTGTAAGCGTTGCCGAGAAATTGCGAGATGCGCACGGTAGTTCCAGCAGGCAACGTACGGCGCACACCGGCAGGAATTTCAATCGCTTCTGTGTCGCGTTTGAGGGGAATTAGATCAATGGCCATAAAACCACCAAGGCATTTCACCGCACAGATCGCAGAGTACGCCGAGAAATTCCAATTCTGCCCTTCTGATCTTCTCGGCGGTCTCGGCGTTCTCGGCGGTTTCGTCGCGCGGCTATTCCGTCGACACCGCGTCCTGCTGGCCTTCGAGCGCGGCCTGCAGCGTGTGCCACGCTAACGTCGCGCACTTCACTCGCGCCGGAAATTCCGAGACGCCGGAGAATACTGCCAGCTTTCCCATCTCACTTTCAGATGGATGACCTTGCCCGGTTACGAGATCATGAAACTTGCCAAACAGCTTCTCCGCTTCATCGCGGGTCTTTCCCTTGAGCGTTTGCGTCATCATCGAGGCCGACGCCTTCGAAATTGCGCATCCCGAGCCTTGGAAGCTGATATCGCGGATGGTCTCGCCATCCAGATGAAGATACACAGTGAAGCGGTCGCCGCACAAAGGATTAAATCCTTCGGCCTTATGGTCCGCCCCGGCGATCTCGCGGTAGTTTCGCGGAACTTTGCTGTGCTCGAGGATCACTTCCTGGTACAGATCGCGCAAACCGCCCATCAGCCGAAGACCTCCTGCACCTTCTTGATGCCGCTGACCAGCGCATCGATCTCTTCTCTTGTGTTGTATAGACCGAAAGAAGCGCGGGCAGTCGCCGGAATTCCATAGCGCTCCATTACCGGTTGCGCACAGTGATGCCCAGTGCGAATGGCAATGCCTTCCTGATCGAGAATGGTGCCGATGTCGTGCGGGTGCACGCCTTCCATTACGAAGGAAAGCACGCCGGCTTTGTTCTTTGCGGTTCCGATCAGCCTGATGCCGGGCAATGCAGAAACCCGCTTGGTCGCATACTCCAGCAGTTCGTTCTCGTGCCGCTCGATATTTTCGATCCCGAGCCGCGTCACGTAATCCAAAGCCGCCTTGAGGCCGATTGGCCCGGAGATGTCGGGCGTACCCGCCTCGAACTTGTGCGGAACTTTGTTGTACACGGTGCGCTCAAACGCCACCGAACTGATCATGTCGCCTCCACCTTGATAAGGAGGCATAGCTTCCAGCAGTGCCAGCTTGCCGTAGAGGACGCCGATACCAGTTGGACCGTAGATCTTGTGCCCGGAAAACGCGTAGAAGTCGCAATCCAGTTCGCGAACATTGACGGGTAGGCGAGCCACGGCCTGCGCGCCATCCACCATGACTGGAATGTTCTTGGCGTGCGCCATCTCGACAAAGCGCCGCACAGGGTTGACGGTTCCCAGCGCATTCGAAAGATGCGCAATCGCAACCAACTTCGTTTTCGACGTCAGCAGCCGCTCAAAGTCTTCGAGGATCAATTCGCCTGCTTCATTGATTGGTGCAACTCGCAGCTTCGCCTGCTTCTCCTCGCAGATCATCTGCCAGGGAACGATATCCGAGTGGTGCTCCATCGCGGTGATGAGTACCTCGTCGCCTGGTTTCAGATTTTGGCGTCCGTAGGTTTGAGCGACGAGGTTGATCGCCTCTGTTGTGCTGCGAACAAATATGATTTCGCGACAGTCCTCCGCGCCAAGGAATTCCTGGGCGGTCCGCCGGGCGTGTTCGTACTCATCCGTCGCTCGCTGCGAAAGGGTGTGCACCCCACGATGAATATTGGCGTTGTCGTGCTCGTAGTAGTGCGTGATGGCGTCGATTACCTGGCGCGGCTTCTGCGTAGTGGCCGCATTATCCAAATAAACCAGGGGATGCCCATGCACCTTCTGATGAAGGATAGGAAAGTCTGCGCGAACTCGTTCGACGTTGTAGTCGTGCACCTCAGGCTGGGCGAAATCTGGAAACTTGGCGACTGCCATCACCCAACCTCCTCCACGTTTCTCTCACCTGTGCCCACGCCCGCATGCCTGGAGTGTTCGCGGAACGGCAGCAGATGCTCCTGAATCAATTGCTCCACATAGATCTGTGCTGCGCCGGGCCGCATGCGCTCGACGCACTCGCTCGCAAAGGCCAGCAGCAATAGTCGCCGCGCTTCGGCTTCGCTCATGCCCCGCGATCGTAAATAGAAGAGCGCGTTTTCGTCGATCTGCCCGATCGTCGCTCCATGGGTACACTTTACGTCGTCAGCATAAATTTCGAGCTGCGGCTTGGTGTCGATCTGTGCATCATCGGAGAGCAGCAGGTTGCGATTGGTCTGCTTGGCGTCAGTTTTCTGCGCGTCTTTGTGGACCACAATTCGCCCGTGAAAAACGCCGTGCGCTTTGTCGTCCAGAATGCCGTTATAGAACTGCCGGCTGGCGCAATGCGGGCTCGCGTGCTCGACGTGCATGTAGTTATCGAGATGCTGCTTGCCGCTGCCAACAAAGAGTCCATTGATCAGGCACTCGCCGCCTTCTCCTGCCAGGACAGGATGCACATTGTTGCGCACCAACCCTCCGCCCAGCAAAAACGAATGCGACGCCACGCTGGCCGTTCTTCCCTGCTGAATGCGCAACGTTGAAACATTGAAAGCTTCTTTGTGCTCGCGCTCGATCATGTAGTGCGAGACATGCGCATCGTCGCCTGCGACCAGTTCGGTGACACCGTTCGAGAACATCATGCCGCCGCCCAGGGAGACGTACTCTTCGACCACCGTTCCTTGGCTTTGATCTTCAAAAACGACCAAATTCCGCGGATGCGTCAGCAAGGCCGTATGGTCAGACGAGGAAACGAAAAGCAAGTGAATGGGCGCTTCCGCCACCACGCCGCGTTTCACATGCACGTACGCGCCGTCTTCGACGAACGCCGTATTGAGGGCGACGAACGCATCGCGCTGCGTGTCGGCATAATGACCAAGCTGCTTAGATATTTGATCGGAGTTACCTTCAATTTGCTCACGCAACGAGCTAACAGCCATGCCCTTCGGAAGTGCGGCGATCCGCGACAACTCAGGAGCGTAGCGGCCGTTCACGAAGACTAGCCGCGCCGCGGAGCCTTCGATGTTCCAGGACTTCAACTCCGCCGGTGGAAGTTGTACGAGCGCGGTGCCAGGGAGGCGGAACTGTGTCCGGACTATCGGCGTGATGTTAGTGAAACGCCAATCTTCATCGCGTGTGGTCGGGAAGCCGACTTCCGCAAAGCGCGCGAAGGCATCTTCTCGCAGCTTTCGCAGCCACGGGACATTCCTTCCCGCGGCCCGCCGCTGAAAGTCGGTGAAATTCTGGAGATGAATTCCTAAATCCTGGGTTGAAGTCGTTACCATTCCTAATTCCTGTCATCCTGAGCGGTTTCAGCCGCGAAGGACCTATGCATTTCATGTGCAGTCGGTGCCGCGTTCTCGCGTCCTTTGCGAGAAGTGGGGACGTTTCTAAACTGCCGCCGCTTCCTGCTCAATCCACCCGTAGCCCTTGTCTTCGAGTTCGAGCGCAAGCTCCGGACCGCCGGATCGCACAATACGTCCGTCGACGAGCACGTGAACGAAGTCGGGCTTGATGTAATTCAGCAGCCGCTGATAATGCGTGACCACCAGGAAACCGCGTTCCGGGCTACGCAGCGCGTTTACCCCATTAGCGACGATTCGCAGCGCGTCGATGTCGAGGCCGGAGTCAGTCTCGTCAAGAACAGCAAGCCTCGGCTGCAAAATCGACATCTGCAGAACTTCGTTGCGTTTCTTTTCGCCGCCGGAGAATCCCTCGTTCAACGAGCGGTTCATGAGCTTCTCGTCCATTTCGAGCAGCTTCAGTTTGTCGCGGAAGAATGGAAGGAAATCCATTGCATCCATCTCCTCTTCGCCGCGGAACTTGCGCTGCGCGTTCAGAGCAGAACGCAGAAAATATGCGTTGCTGATGCCAGGAATCTCGACGGGATACTGGAATGCCAGAAACACGCCTTCGCAGGCGGCTTCTTCTGGCTTCATCTCCAGCAAATCTTTCCCGTTGAAGCTCACCGACCCTTTGATGACGTGATAGGCATCCCGCCGTGCCAGCACCTGAGCCAAGGTGCTCTTGCCTGAGCCGTTCGGCCCCATGATGGAGTGCACCTCGCCCGGGTTGATGGTCAGGTCAATGCCTTTGAGAATTTCGTGTCCATCCACGTTCACGTGGAGGTTCTTGATTTCGAGAAGACTCATGGTTGGATTGTTCCCTACTCCAGAATTGCTAAGCCGTCCTTGGTCGTTGGTCGTTCGTCGTTGGCCAAAACGCCGCTTGAACTACACTCTCAGGCAAAGCGTGGAGCCTTGGCTTTTGCCAACAACCAACAGCCAACGACCAACAACGGGGTTATCCCACGCTTCCTTCCAAGCTCACGCTCAGCAGCTTTTGCGCCTCCACCGCGAACTCCATTGGCAGTTCGCGGAATACTTGCTTACAAAATCCGTTCACGATCATCGACACCGCATCTTCCGTCTTCAACCCGCGCTGCTGCAGATAAAACAGCTGGTCCTCGCCGATCTTCGACGTCGAGGCCTCGTGCTCCATCCGAGCGCTTGAGTTCTTTACTTCGATGTATGGAAATGTGTGCGCGCCACACTTATCGCCGATCAGCAGCGAGTCGCACTGCGTGTAGTTCCTCGCACCCTGCGCGCCTTTCAAGATCTTCACCTGCCCGCGATACGTGTTCTGGCCGTGCCCGGCGGAGATGCCCTTCGACACGACCGTACTGCTGGTGTTCTTGCCGAGGTGGATCATCTTCGTGCCGGTGTCGGCCTGCTGATAGTTGTTGGTCAGCGCCACCGAGTAGAACTCGCCCACCGAGTTGTCGCCCTGCAGAATGCAGCTGGGATATTTCCACGTGATCGCCGATCCTGTCTCCACCTGCGTCCACGAGATCTTGGAATTCACGCCGCGGCACGCGCCCCGTTTGGTGACGAAGTTGTAGATCCCGCCTTTGCCCTGCTTGTCCCCGGGATACCAGTTCTGCACCGTCGAGTACTTAATCTGCGCATTGTCGAGCGCGATCAGCTCAACCACGGCTGCGTGCAACTGGTTCTCATCACGGATCGGCGCCGTGCAGCCCTCGAGATAACTGACGTATGCACCTTCGTCGGCGATGATCAGCGTACGCTCGAACTGCCCGGTTTCCGCCGCATTGATTCGGAAGTACGTTGAAAGCTCTAGCGGGCACCGCACACCCTTCGGCACATAGACGAATGAACCGTCCGAAAACACGGCGGAATTCAAAGCTGCGAAAAAGTTGTCGGTAACCGGCACCACCGATCCCAAGTACTTCTTCACCAGGTCAGGATGCTTCTGCACCGCTTCCGAGAACGAACAAAAGATCACACCCGCCTCGGCCAGTTTGCCCTTAAACGTAGTCGCCACAGAGACGCTGTCGAACACCGCGTCCACCGCGACTCCGGCGAGCATTTTCTGCTCTGCCAAAGGAATGCCCAGCTTCTCGTACGTGCTCAGGATCTCGGGATCAAGCTCGTCCAGGCTGTTCAGTTGCTTCTTCTGCTTCGGCGCGGAATAGTAGGTGATGCCCTGGTAATCGATCGGGCCGTACTTGATGTTGGCCCACTTGGGCTCCGCGTCCGAGCGCTCCAGCGATGCCCAGTGGCGAAACGCCTTGAGCCGCCACTCCAGCATGAACTCCGGCTCGTTCTTCTTCGCCGAAATTACGCGAATGATGTCTTCGTTAAGCCCCTTCGGAATCCGTTCCTCTTCAATATCGGTGACGAATCCCCACTTGTAATCCTGCTGGGCTAATTTCTGGATGGTTTCAGTATTGGTGCTCATTGCATGCTCCCGGGTGCCAGGCCAGTGATCGTGACCAGCCCGCTCTTGTCATCACGCATTGCCGTGACTTGTAGCGGCCGTATCAGGTCAGACAGCATCACCTTCGCCAGCGCTCCGTGAATAACTTGGTTGATGATTCTTTGGTTGTCTTTCATTGGGCAGGACGGCTCCAGGTCGCAGACTGAAACCGTCATACTGCATTCGGTTAGCGCCAGTGGACCTTCGAGCGCCGAAATGATTTCGGTGATGGAGATGGCCTGCGGCTCGCGCACCAGGCTGTATCCGCCTCGCGTGCCCCGATGCGAAATCAGCAGCTTGCTCTGAAGAAGTGTCTTGAGAACTTTGCTAACCGTCGGCAGCGGCAGCTTGGCGATTGCGGAGAGATCCCTAGCCGTGTGGAGTTTGCCGGGAGTCCGAGCAATCTCCGCCATCAGCAGGAGCCCATAATCCGTCAATTTGCCGAGTCGAATCATTCGAGGATCTAAATAGGACCAGTCCAGTACTTAATATATAGGACCGTTTTAGTACAGATTCATTTTAACCCCGTGCTCGCCCTGACGCAAGCACTCAGACGGCAACCTGTAAGCAGCTGAAAATAAATTGGTTGCCTATCGCCTTATTACGAAAGACTGAAGCTGGTTACCACGCCTCGGTGACTTGCCGTTTTGGGCTTCGTACCGGAACATAGACTCCAGCACCTGCTAAAGAAAGTCCTGACCTTCGGGATCAGCCAGAGCACCAACGGCGGACCCCGGCTTTACGACCACGCCGAAAAGAGGACGGGATGGGTGCGAATGAATTGAAAACAGGGGAGAATATGCGAAAACTAATCGGCGTTGCCGTGCTACTTTGCTTGAGTTCGATGTTCGCGTTTGCGGGCGAAAAGCCACTGCCTGAAGTTTATGGCGGTTATCAGTTCACTTCGACCGACGGCGGATGGCATGCCAGCGGCTGGAACACTGCCGCCAATATGTACATCTGGAAAAACGTCGGCGTGACCGGCGATCTAGGATCTGGATATAAGTCTGGAACTAGCCTCTACACCTACACCGTTGGACCGATGATCTCGGCTCCTAAGGGCAACTTCTCGCCCTATGTTCACGCTCTGTTCGGCGGCGCGCATGCTTCGGCTGCCGGCATTGGCGACAGCGGTATGGCGATGTTGTTCGGCGGCGGATTGGACCTTGGAAAGCACCGTCTGGTGTTCCGTGCGGTCCAGTTCGACTGGATGGTTTTGAAGTTTAACGGCTTTACCGACAAGAACAACATGCGCGTGAACACGGGTCTCGTGTACCGGTTCTAATCAGCGCGATCGCACGTCTCTGGGGCGACGTTCGCGTCGCCCTTTTTCTTTCAGGAATTCGACCCGCGACGTCCGCGTGCTAATCTTCACGCGTGAAGGCTGTTGCGTTCGATCGGCGGCATTGATCATGGTCCTCCCGCTTGCTTCACAAACGACGAGCAGCCGGGAAAGCCCTCACCGAACACGTCTTTTCCGCCATCACGGCACTACGGCATGGTCATGCAGTTCGGCCAATGTGAACGCGTTTCTGTTCGAGTCCGGTTTAGCAGTCGATGCAGACGGTGCATTCAGGGCCTATCACCCCGACAACCACTTAGGACTCGATTCGATCGAGCATGCAGGCCGTCCAGGTGATTGGTGGGCGTTAGCAACCGCCACAGGCAAACCCAGCGGCCGCCCCGTTCTCCAGGGCAAGGATGATCCCCCGCCGGGCTATTACGTCTCAATGACTTCCCTTTTCGATCCGGACATTGCAGACGAGCATGACCCACGTCGATTTGTCGATGCCGCGACCATCCCTTATGTGGTCCTTCCACCCAAGGGATTCAAACACGCGAAGCTCGGGGATTTTGCGATGGTGGTGAATCTTCGCAATCACAAGATGTCGGCCGCGATAGTCGCCGATGAGAGCGCGTCGGATTTGCCCATGGGCGAAGGATCGATCGCCTTGGCTAACGCACTAGGCATTAACTCGAATCCACGCACCGGCGGCATTGAGCATGGAGTTGCGTATGTCGTCTATCCTGGCTCGGGAGATGGCAGTCCCAGAACCGTCAAGGAGATAACGGCTGTTACTGATGTGCTTTTTCACGAATGGGGAGGTCTAGCTGTTCTAAACCGGTGCGTGCGCTAGTACCCTGCCGTGCATTTCGCGACAATCAGCGTGATATCGTCGTGTTGCTCATGTGGACTGAACGTTCGCACTTCGTTCACCACCGTTGAGACCACCTCTTGGGGTCGCGAGGAAAGGTTCCTCTGCAAGGTTTCGATCAGTCGTCCTTCTCCAAACTCCTGGCCGTCACCATCAAACGACTCTGTGACTCCGTCGGTATACAGCACCAGCGTGTCACCAGGCCCCAGGTCCCTTTCGTCGGTTTCGCACTTCCATTCGTCAAATAGACCCAGCACTGTGCTGGTGGAGTCGAGGCGCTCCACACGCCCAGCAGCCCTCAGCAACAGGGCGGAATAATGCCCACAATTGGCATAACGCACCCGACGTGCATTATCGTCGTACTCCGCGAAAAACAATGTCGCGTAGGCGCTCTCAACAGTGTTCTGGTAGAAAAGGCGGTTCACTGATTCCAGAAACTGCTTCGGTTCCTTCCATGCGCCCACGTACTGGCTGCGTAGATTCGCCTGCAGATTGGCCATTAGCAGCGCGGCCGGCATGCCCTTTCCCGAAATGTCTCCCAAGACAAGCCCGAGTCGTTGCGGGCCAAGACTGAGGAAGTCGTAATAGTCGCCTCCCACTTCGCGAGCCTGTATGCAGGCGCCGGCATATTCAAGGGACTCCAATTGCGGAAGTATTTGCGGGAACAGTCGCGCCTGTACCTGTTTAGCGAACTCCAGTTCCTGAGCTGATCGCCGTTCTTGTGCGATCTTTTCGGCCAGCGACTTGCGTTCGCGATCGAGGTTCCGGCTTAAGTCATCGGATTCCACCAATTTGAGTGAGTTTCCGTCCGGATCTTCCAGACTAGCGTACAGCCCGCCCCACACCGGCTTATGGGGTGGCTCGCTGAAATGCACCCCTCGGTCTCGCCACTGTTCATACTTTGCGACGACGTTCTCACTTAGGAAAACAATGGTCGGGCTTCGCCCAATCGACTCGTACTCTTTTGCACCCGGTGTTACCTCGGCCAACGACAGCGTTGCGCTACCGTCTGGCGGACCAACGACCACAAACCTTCCCGTGCCGACACGGCTATCAAAGAGCAGATTGAAGCCAAGTTGACCTACATAGAACTGAATGCTCCGCTCGAAGTCTCGGACGAAGATTGTAATGAAGAGAATGCGCAGGTATGGGTCTTGAGAATCCAGCCGGGGAATGGTTCTGGGCCACTGCGCTGTAGCGGGATTGCTCATCGACGCGAATTATATATGTACGCGTGCGACTCGATAGCACACAGATTGAGTATTTGCGTCGCCACTATCGGGCAGGTTGGGCCGCTTGCATTCTTCGCACTCGATACAAGCGTTCTCCCGCTCTTGGAATAACCACGATTCCTTCATCTTCACGGCCGCTCCAATCTTCGAGTCGCACACCGGCGGGATCGAGATATCCGAGGTTGATTCTTCGGCAGCGCTCCTCGGGAATTCCAGTCGCGAGTGTCACATTGATGCGCGGCTGCTCAACGCCTCTCGCAGCGTCGTAGGTCCCCAGCCCCTTCACGTGCGTAGAGTGCGCCAGCACTCCGCCGGGATAGTGCTTGAACCGGTCCCACTGCTTCAGAAAGTAGTCGCGACAGTGATATCCAACTTGGTCGATCAACTTGCCATGGGTGTAGCTGACCTCGTTGATTCTCGGACTGTAGATAACGACTTCGCCGCCATCCGCGATGGCGGGCTCGAGTTTGTACATCCCTTTCGCGCCCGTCCATAGATCGTCGTAGAGTTCTGGCAACACCGACAGCACGCGGCGAAACGGCTTATCAACGTACACAATGTGCTTCTGCGCCGAGAGCGCCGAGGCGGCTTTCCAGGCTTCCTGTGGCGTATCGAAATACAAGCCGCTGATGCCTTCGTGATCCACCACCAAGGCGAAGCACCATGTTGGCTTGGGAATCAGCGCTGCAGCCTTGTCGATCACCGCGCGGACTGGCGTATATCCTGCGCCGATGACTTCGTAATTTGTAATGACCGCACCGAGCCAGTGGGTGAAGTTGATGATTTCCGGCCCCGCGATCCCGGGGAAGAAGTATTTGTTTCCACCAGAAAAGCCAACCACCTCGTGGGGAAATACGGGACCGCAGACAATCAAGTGATCGTATTCAAAGATCAGTTTGTTCAGCGAGACCGGCACATCGGCAGTCATCCAGCCATTTGTGAGTTCAGATATCTCCGCGGCAGGAATGCTGCCAAGCGTCGTAAACGTAGCCGGGTCGCTCCACTCGTGATTGAAGACACGCGTGTCGCCGACTCGGCCATTCACAACTGTTGCGCCCACCAACTTGCTCAGCTGCGCATCGTTCATGGGAGGATGCGTCCCGAGCGCCACCAGATAATCGAGCGCTTTCACTCGCGGTTTTAGCAGTTCCTGAAACAGCCGGAACATCTGCGGGATGGGAGCGGTGCGGGTGCCGTCAGGAATGAGGATTAGCACGCGCTTGCCTGCGATCGGCATGACCTCGACTGCCTGGTCCACAACGTCATGAACTTCAACATCGCCGAGGCATCGGTTGGTGAATGCTTTGCTGATCGTCATATGGCTTGGGCCGCGGGTACTACACACATACGAACTCGATCATCAGTGTATGACAGGTAGCAGCAACTAAGGAGGGCCCACATTCATGCAGATCGTCGATCTAGGTACTGCCTTCGCTCAAAACTGTGCCCGTTGCACAGCTTGATCCGACGAAGCAAAACAAAAGCGCGGGCAAGGGGCCCGCGCCACGTGATTCTAATCGTAAGAAGTCAGCTTAAAGCGTGAGCAACACATCTTCCTGGCAGCTCACTGCTCGCGCTTATTCCGATTTCTCTTCTTTAGCCTCGCCAGCGCCCGCCGCTTCGGCTTCGGCCTTCTGCTGGGCCTCGGCTTCTTCCATCGCCTTGCGAGTTTCCTCGGCCTTTTTGGCGCGGACTTCGGCGCGCTTTTGGCGCTTCTCGTCGAGCACCTTTTCGCTGCCGAGAAGTTCGATGAATGCCTTGTCGGCGCCATCGCCCTTGTTCCAGCCCGTTCGGACAATACGCGTGTAGCCCCCCTCGCGATCGCCAAAACGCGGCCCGAGCGTATCAAACAGCTTGGCCAGCGCTTCGTCGGTCATGACGTACGCAGCAGCCTTACGGCGTGCCGCGAGGTCGCCCTTTTTGCCCAGGGTGATCATCTTCTCGATGGAAGGACGCAGTGCCTTCGCCTTGGGCACCGTGGTCTCAATGCGCTCTTCCATGATCAGAGAGGTGACCATGTTGCGCAGCAGAGAGCGCCGATGCGATGTGGTACGTCCGAGTTTGAATCCTGCAACTTTGTGACGCATAAGAACCCCAGTTTCAAGTTTCAAGTTTCGAGTTTCAAGTCTGAGCTACAACGTTATTGCTCGAAACTCGAAACCCGAAACTGCTTTCTAGTAGTTATCGTCCGGGCCGTACGCTGACGCGGGCAGCACCTGGTTCGAAGTCGGGCCGGGTACGGCATTGCCGTGCTCGTCGATCTTCATGCCCAGGCTCAGACCCATGGTGCCCAGAATTTCTTTAATCTCGTTCAGCGACTTGCGGCCAAAATTCTTCGTCTTCAGCATCTCGGCTTCAGTCTTCTGCACCAGCTCGCCGATGGTCTGAATGTTCGCGTTCTTCAAGCAGTTGTAGCTGCGCACCGAAAGCTCGAGCTCCTCGACCGACCGGTTCAAGTTCTCATTCTTGATCTCGGGCTTGCGGTCTTCCGTCGTGGTGCCGGTTTCGATGTCCTCTTCGAAGTTGATGAAGATGTTCATGTGGTCCTTCAGCAACTTCGCCGCGAGGCCGATGGCGTCGGCGGGGATGATCGAGCCATTCGTCCAGACTTCCAGCGTAAGCTTGTCGTAATCCGTGATCTGTCCCAGACGCGCCGCTTCCACCGTGTAATTGCACTTGCGAACCGGCGAGTGGACCGAATCAATCGGAATGAATCCAATGCCGAGGTCCTCGTCGAAATTCTTGTCCGCGGAAACGTAGCCACGGCCGCGTTTTAAACGCATTTCCATGTCGAGGCGTCCACCTTCGCTGACGGTCGCGATGTAAACGTCCTTGTCGAGCACTTCGACATCAGCGTCGGCTTCGATCATGCCCGAGGTGACGACACCGGGCTGGTCCGAGCGCAGGTAAATGGCCTTCGGCGCGTCGCCGCTGAGCTTGAATGGAATCTGTTTCAGGTTGAGGATGATGTCGGTCGCGTCCTCGACCACGCCAGGGATGGACTGAAACTCGTGCAGCACGCCATCAATCTTCACTGCGGTGACCGCGGCGCCTTCGATGGAACTCAGTAGTACGCGGCGAAGCGCGTTACCGATGGTGGTGCCGAAGCCGCGTTCAAACGGCTGCGCCCAGAAAATTCCGTACTTGTCGGTGAGGGTTGAGGTGTCAACTGCGAGACGTTTTGGTTTTTGAAAACCCTTCCAAAGCATTTGTTTCTCCTTCGGCCATATGGCTCAATCGCGGCTCTCTGAGTGGTCCGACTCAGGTCACAGCCGCGAAAGGCTGATCTGGCACGAAAAGTGGACCGGAAAAATCAGTTTCAAGTTTCCAGTTTCAGAGTTTCCAGTGCTCCTGGTGTGACAACAGCAAGACACACTCGAAACTTGAAACCTGAAACTCGAAACTATTTGCTGTAAAGTTCCACAATCAACTGCTCATTCACCGGCAGCTGAATGTCTTCGCGCTTGGGCAATGCCAGCACTTTCCCGCGATAGTTGTCGCGATCGATCTCCAGCCACGTGGGCGACGTTCCGTGCGCAGCGAATTCCTTCGCCTGCTCGAGGATCGGCAGCTTGCGGCTGGCTTCGCGGATCGTGATCTCGTCGCCAACGCTGGTCTGGAACGAAGGGATATTCACCTTGCGTCCATTGACGGCAACATGCCCGTGACGAACCAACTGGCGGGCCTGACGGCGCGACACTCCCAAGCCAATGCGGTAAACCACGGTATCGAGGCGCCGCTCAAGCTGCTGCAAGAGGATTTCGCCGGTCACGCCTTTCGAGCGCGCGGCCTTCTCGAAATAGTTGCGGAACTGGCCTTCCTGGGTGAAGTAGATGCGCTTGGCTTTCTGCTTCTCGCGCAGTTGCAGGCCGTAACCCACAACCTTGGCCTTGCGATCTTTTCCATGCTGGCCGGGCGCGAAGTTGCGCTTCTCGACGGGACACTTATCGGTAAAACACTTTGGCCCCTTGAGGAACAGCTTCATGCCCTCGCGGCGGCATAGACGACAAACTGCATCTTTGTAACGTGCCAAGTTTCTCTCCTTATTGAAACCGGTTTACAGGATTGGCTTCCCTTCTTCCCGGTTGAAAATCAGTTTCGAGTTTCATAGTTTCAAGTTTCGCGCAACCACCGAAGTTGAAACTCGAAACTGGAAACTGGAAACTACACTCTGCGTCTCTTTGGCGGCCTGCACCCGTTGTGCGGAATCGGCGTGACGTCCTTGATGGCGCGAACTTCGATGCCTGCGGCCTGCAGCGCACGGATTGCCGACTCACGGCCCGATCCCGGCCCGCTCACGCGCACTTCCACGCTGCGCACACCGTGATCGCGCGCCATGTTGGCGGCGTTGCTGGCCGCCTGCTGCGCGGCGAATGGCGTACCTTTACGCGATCCGCGGAATCCAAGCGACCCCGAACTCTTCCACGACAGGACGTTTCCGGCCTGGTCGGAGATCGTGACGATCGTGTTGTTGAAGGACGCCTGAATGTGCACGACGCCAAACGAGACGTGCTTGCGTTCCTTCTTCTTGAAGGTTTTCTTCTTGCCCTTCTTCTCCGGTGCGGCTGCTGCGCCGCCCGCTGCTGCTGCTGGTTTAGCCATTTTGGTCCTTAGTCGTTGGTCGTTCGTCGTTCGTCGTTCGCAACACCACTTGCTCTTGCAGCACCGGTGTTGGCCAACGACCGACGACCAACGACCGGCGACGTGGTTATGTCTTTGCCGCCGCCTTCTTCTTATTCGCGACAGTACCTTTACGCGGGCCTTTGCGGGTGCGCGCGTTCGTATGAGTGCGCTGTCCTCGGACCGGCAGGTTGCGGCGATGGCGGTTTCCGCGATAGGAGCCGATTTCGATGAGCCGCTTGATGCTCATCGAAATTTCCTTGCGCAGGTCGCCCTCAACTAAGCCTTCGCCTTCGATAACCTGGCGAATGCGGTTGACCTCTTCCTCGCCCAGATCCTGGATCTTCTTCATGGGATCCACGTTGGCTTCTTCGAGGATGCGGGTCGCGCGCGAAACGCCGATCCCGTAAATGTAAGTGAGCGCGATAAACGACCGCTTGTTCCGCGGAAGATCGACGCCTGCGATACGTGCCATAAATCCTGACCTCAGCGGCTAAAGCCGCTCGTTGATTTTTCTCGAGAGGCACGACTGAAGTCGTGCCCTCCCGTTCTTGCTAAAGCTGTGAGCTTCGAGCTCCGAGCGACTTGTATTTGCTCGCAGCTCGCCGCTCACGGCTTGCTGCTATCCTTGCCGCTGTTTATGTTTCGTATTTGTGCAGATCACGCGCACCACACCCTTGCGATGGATGATCTTGCACTTGTCGCAAATTTTCTTAACCGATGCTCGAACCTTCATAACCCAGCCTTCAGCCATCAGCCGTCAGCCATCAGGGAAGCCCTGGCTGACGCGAGGCGTCATTTGTAGCGGTAAACAATTCTTCCGCGATTCAGATCGTACGGCGAGAGCTCGACTGCGACTTTGTCTCCCGGAAGAATGCGAATGAAATTCTTGCGCATTTTCCCGGAAACGTGCGCCAGCACCTGGTGCTTGTTTTCCAGTTCCACCTTGAACATGGCGTTGGGCAGCGGTTCGACGACCGTTGCCATCACTTCGATCGCGTCTTCCTTACTCATTAGCTCCTATTTACCCGTCCAACAGATCCTTCGCTTCGCTCAGGATTTCGGCAGCGGTCTCAGACGCCCGCTAGACGCCTCAACTTCAATCACGTCTTCTTTGCTCATGCACCTCAGCTCTTAGCCTTTAGCTTGAACCAAGTCACGATTTGGCTAAAAGCTAAGAGCTAAAGGCTCGCAGCTTCTACTGCGTCAAAATCAACGGCCCATTTCTCGTCACTGCCACGCAATGCTCGAAATGCGCGCTGGAACTGCCGTCCAACGTCACCGCAGTCCACTTATCTTCCAGCACTCGCGCTTCCGGGCCTCCGGTGTTCACCATCGGCTCGATCGCGAGCACCATACCTTCGCGCAACCGCATATCAGCGCCGCGCGAACGAAAATTCGGGACCTGCGGCTCTTCGTGCAGCTTGGTCCCGATGCCGTGACCCACAAACTCGCGAACCACGCTGAAGCCGGCGGCTTCCACAAACTCTTGAACGGCGCCGCCAATGTCGCTGATCGTGTTTCCGATCTTGACCTTCTCAATCGCCTTGTACAGCGACTGCTCGGTCACTTCCATCAGCTTTTTGCGCTCGGGCGAAACCAAATCGCCCACTGCTACTGTGATCGCCGCGTCTCCGTAATAACCATCAAGCACCACGCCGCAGTCGATCGAAACAATATCGCCCGTCTTCAAAACTCGCTTCGCAGAGGGAATCCCATGCACGATCTCGTCGTTAATCGACGTGCACAGCACACACGGATAACCGTAGTATCCCTTGAACGCTGGCTTCGCTCCGGATTCTTTGATCCGGCGCTCTGCCAGCTTTTCCAGGTCCATCGTGCTAATGCCCGGCGCGACCATCGCGCGAAGCTCATCGAGCACCTGACGCACGATGTGGCCACTGCGCCGCATTTTGTCGAGTTCCGACTGCGACTTGCAGACCACCATTCGCTAACTACTCCCTGCTGCTCCGTGGGCGCCTTGATCAATCGCTTCGATCAGGCTGGCCGTCACTTCATCCACGGGAAGGTCGCCATTGACCTCCACCACGCGACCTAGCCTGCCATAGTGCTCTGCTACCGGCTTGGTCTGACGCTCATAGGCGTCAAGGCGCTCCCGTATGACTTCCTCGCGGTCATCATCACGGGTGACCAGCTTGGAGCCGTCAACATCACAGATTTCATCAACAAGCGGCGGCTGGGAATGGACGTTGTAGATCCGCCCACAGGTGGGACAAGTCCTGCGTCCAGTAATCCGGAGCAACAACTTATTATAATCCACCTTGATACAGACCACAATTGGCAGCCATGCCGCCCATTTACCCGTATCGCCAAACTCGAACTTCAGGAACGAGTCCAGCCAAACTGCCTGCTTTGCCGTGCGCGGAAACCCATCGAGGATGAACCCGCGCTGCGCATCCGTTTCGCGAAGGCGCCAGGCGACAATGTCACAAACCAGGTGATCGGAAACCAACTCGCCCCTGGCGATCAGGTCCCGAACCTGCACTCCCAGCGGCGTTCCCTGCTTGACGTGCTCACGGAGCAAGTCGCCCGTCGAAACCTGCGGAATCCGGTAGTGCTGCGTAATCCGCTTGGATTGCGTGCCCTTGCCTGCGCCTGGAGGCCCGAGCAGCACAACGGGTCCGATGTTTCGCAGTGTCTGCTCCACCGACCTGGCCCCAACCTGCTCCTGACCCAAAATTACTGACACATCGTACTTCGGTCTCCCGACCGCTCCCCAATTCAGTAGCCAGTTGCTAGTAGGCAGTTGTTAGCAAAACCTGGTTTAGCTAGCTACTGACATCTTCCTACCAACCCCTTCTTCCCCGCACTCTTCCGCTCTTGGGCGTGAATCCGTCGTAGTGGCGCATGATCAACTGTGACTCAACCTGATTGATCGTATCCATCGCGACACCCACCACGATCAGCAACGACGTACCGCCAAAGTAAAAGTTTACATTCAACCCGTTCAACACCCAGTTCGGCAGTCGCTCGAAGAACGGACCGAGCGGCCGGAACAGGTGGTTCAGGTGAATACCAACCATCAGCCATTCCGGAATAAAGGAGATGATGATCAGGTAAAGAGCGCCCACCAGCGTGATGCGAGTCAGGATCTCGTTGATGTGATCCGCAGTGCGCTTTCCGGGACGAATGCCGGGAATGAACCCACCGTACTTGCGCATGTTGTCCGCAACTTCATTCGGGTTGAAGATGATCGAAATGTAAAAGTACGCGAAGAAGATGATGCCAAGTGCGTACAGCACCGTATAGAGCGGTTCGCCCCACTTCAGGGCCTCCATCACACCGCCCAAATAGCGGTTATCTCGCAGGCCATAAAACATGGTCTGCGGAATGGTAACGATGGAAGAGGCAAAAATGACCGGCATCACACCGCCGGCATTGACCTTCATCGGGAGGTGAGTCGATTGGCCACCCATCATGCGGCGGCCGATGATTCGCTTCGCATACTGCACCGGAATTCGGCGCTCACTGCGTTCGACGTACACAATGAATGCGACCACCACGACCATGAGCACGAGCAGAGCAATCATCAGCGGGAATGTCGCGGGGCCCCACGTCATGTTTTTAATCTTGTCGGCGAGGTCCATGATTCCGCGCGGCAGGCCGACCACGATCCCAGCGAAGATCAGCAGCGACATTCCGTTGCCGACGCCGCGCTCGGTGATCTGCTCGCCCAACCACATAATGAATACGCTGCCCGTGGTCAAGGTGAGAACTGTCATGGCCATGAACGCGTAGCCGGGGTTGGTTACGAAACCTCCCGTCGAGTGCTGCAGGCTCCAACCAATTCCAAAGGACTGTACCGCACTGAGCAAGAGCGTCAGGTAGCGGGTCCACATCGTGATCTTCTTCCGGCCGAGTTCGCCTTCTTTCTGCAGTTTTGCCAGCGGCTCATAAACCACCGTGAGCAGTTGCAGAATGATGGACGAGGTAATGTACGGCATGATTCCGAGCGCAAAAATTGTCATGCGCCGGAATTGCCCGCCGGAGAACAGATCCACGAAGCCCAGCAGGGTACCGCGGTTCTGCTGAATGTACTGCGCGAAGAGATCGGAATTCACACCCGGGATCGGAATGTGTCCGCCAATGCGGTAAACGGCAAGCAGCCCAAGCGTGAAGAAGATTCGCTTGCGCAGGTCGGGAATGCGAAAAATGTTTGCAAACTTATCAAACATAAAAACCTCGGCAGCGAGCATCGAGCGCTGAGCTTTGAGCGATCAGCTCAGCATGTCGCTCGCCGCTCATTGCTCGCTGCGCACAGCTCATTACTGCAGTACCTCTGCCTTGCCGCCCGCCTTGGTAATCTTTTCCTGCGCGGACTTGGAAAACTTATGCGCCTGCACCGTAATCGCGCTCGTCAACTCGCCGTCGCCCAGAATCTTGACTCGGCGCTTAGCGCTGGCAAGTCCCGCCTTCTGCAACACCTCAGGATTGATCGTCTTCTCACCGAGCCCAGCCAGCTTGTCCAGGTTCACTACACTGAATTCTTCGCGAAAGATGTTGGTGAAGCCGCGCTTCGGCAGACGGCGATGCAATGGCATCTGGCCGCCTTCAAAACCGCGCAGCAGGCGCGAACCGCTGCGCGAGCGCTGGCCCTTATGTCCGCGGGTCGAGGTCTTGCCCATGCCGGATCCCATACCGCGTCCGACTCGCTTCTTGTTTTCTGCCGCTTTCCGCGGTGCACGAATGTTGGATAAATTCATAAAACCAGCCTTCAGCCGTCAGCCCTCAGCCGTCAGCTTGTTCAGGTTTTCCTGATGGCTGATGGCTGATGGCTGAGAGCTACTGAACGATCTCCACCAAATGCGGCACCTTGGCAACCATGCCGCGAATGGACGGGGTATCCGGGCGCTCGATGACCTGATTCAGCCGCGTGAACCCGAGTCCCTGAACGACTTTCTTGTGCTTCACCGGAGTGCAGATCTTGGAGCGCACATACTTCAGGCGCAGAGTGCCTCCGCTAGCAGTTGTCTTTTTTGCCGCCATTACAACTCCTCCGCCGCCTTGCCGCGCACGCCGGCAACGAGTTCCTTGTTTTTAAGTTTTTTCAGCGCATCGAAGGTGGCCTTAATCACGTTGTGCGGATTGGTTGTGCCAATCGACTTGGTCAGCACATTCTGCACACCCGCGGAAGTCATGACCGCTCGCACTGCGCCGCCGGCGATCACGCCAGTTCCTTCAGGAGCCGGCTTTAGCAGAACCATGCCGGAACCGAAGCGCCCGAGCACCGTGTGCGGAATGCTGGTCTGCGTCAGGTTCACCCTCACCAGGTTCTTCTTCGCGGACTCAATTCCCTTGCGGATCGCTTGGGGCACTTCTTTCGCCTTGCCGGAACCGTAGCCGACGACAGCAGCACTCGGATCCCCGACAACCACTAGCGCCGCAAATGACAGGTTCTTGCCGCCCTTCACGACTTTCGTCACGCGGTTGATCGCGACCACCTGGTCCTTCAGTTGGAACGCGCCCGCATCGAGTTTCTTAACAACTGTTGGCATAATTTCCTAGCTCCGAGCTTTGAGCTATGAGCGGTGAGCGATCTTAAGTTCGCTCGCGGCTCACTACTCGCCGCTCACTGCTTTAAAACTGCAATCCCGCTTCGCGGGCGGCATCGGCAATCGCCTTCACGCGCCCGTGATAAATGTAGCCGCCGCGGTCAAAAACAACCTTTTCAATTCCCTTGGCTTTCGCCTTCTCGGCAATGGCTTTGCCGATTGCCTTGGCCGAAGCGACGTTTCCGCCCTTTGTACGCGACTCTTTTTTGCCTTCCGCGGTGCTCGCGGAAACCAGAGTCTGGCCCTTGAGATCGTCAATGACCTGAACGTAAATGTGGTTTAGCGAACGATAAACATTCAGCCGCGGCCGCTCTGAGGTGCCCAGCACCTTCTTGCGAATGCGATCGTGCACTCGGCGCCGCGTTCCGTTTTTAGAGATTTGTGTCAGCATAAATCAGCTCTTGGTTGTTGGCTCTTGGTTGTTGGCAAAACCAACATCCCTCGCCAACGGATTCGGCTTGCAACAACGGTCTTGGCCAACAACCAACAGCCAAGAACCAACAGCGTTACTTCGCCCCTGTCTTTCCAACCTTCTTCTTCAGGCGCTCGCCTGCATAGCGCACGCCTTTGTTCTTGTACGGATCCGGTGGACGCAGCGCGCGCATTTCCGCAGCAACTTGTCCCACCTTCTGGCGATCGATTCCGGTCACAGTCAAACGCGTCTGCTTCGGGTCGACAGCAACATCGATACCGGTCGGCAACGGATACTCGATCGGATGCGAGTAGCCCAGCGTGAACACCACCGTGCCTTTGCCCTTCATTTCGGCGCGGTAGCCGATTCCGACGATTTCCAGTTCGCGGGTCCAGCCTCTGGTGACACCTTCGACTGCGTTGTTCACCAGCGCGCGAGTAAGCCCATGCAGCGCAGCCTGCGAGTCGTTCTGGCGCAAGGCAACGATGTGCCCGTCCTGCTGTTCGACCTTGATGCCGGCAGGGATGCGCGTGTCCAGTTTGCCCTTCGGCCCCTGGACAGCAACCAGATTTCCTTCCACTTTGATCGTCACGCCCTTGGGCAATGCGATCGGCTTTTTTCCAATTCGTGACATAGAGCCTTCAGCCTTCAGCCCTTAGCCTTCAGCAAAACCACGTCAGCTCTTCCTGATGGCTGACGGCTGACGGCTAACGGCTAGTTACCAAACTTCGCAGAGGACTTCGCCTCCGACACCGGCTTTGCGGGCCGCGCGGCCAGTCATGACGCCGCGAGGCGTCGTAAGAATATTGATCCCGAGGCCGCCAAGTACACGCGGAATCTCGTTGCGGCGCACGTACACGCGGCAGCCAGGACGAGAAATGCGCGCCACATTCGAAATCGCGGCTTCGTTATTGTTGTCGTACTTCAGGTAGACACGGATGACCTTGTGGCCTTCCTCTTCCGTCGGCTTGAAATTCGAGACGTAGCCCTCTTCCTTGAGAATGCGGGCAATCTCCAGCTTCAAGTTGGAAGCGGGTATATCCACCTTTTGGTGCCGCGCGCGGATCGCGTTGCGAATTCGCGCCAGCATGTCTGCGACCGGATCGGTCAACTTCATCGTTTTGCTTCTCCTCGGCCACCCGTTCTCTCCGCCGCAGCGGAGAACCAGCGATGGCTGCTCACACTCTGTCATCCTGAGGCGGCTTAAGCCGCCGAAGGACCTATGCATTCCGTCGTTCGTCCTTAGTCGTTCGTCGTTCGCGATTTGCGCTTGGCCGACGACCGACAGCTAACAACCGACGACGGTTTCTACCACGACGACTTCGAAACCCCAGGTATCTCTCCCCGCAGCGCCAACCCGCGGAAACACAGGCGGCAGAGACCGAACTTGCGGAGGTACGCGCGCGGACGTCCGCAAATCTTGCAGCGGTTGTGCTTGCGCGTGGAGAACTTGGGCTTCTTCACATTCTGCGGTTTAACCTTGCTCTCCGCACCGTCTTTCACTCGTTTTGCTGTGGTTGCCAAAAATCAGCTCCTAGCCTTTAGCTCTTAGCTTTTAGCTCAAAATCTATGCGCGAAACGGCATTCCCAAATGCTTGAGCAGCGCGCGCGCCTGGTTGTCGTCACGCGCGGTGGTCACAATTGTGACGTTCATGCCCTTTAGCTTGTCGACCTTCGCGTAATCGATCTCCGGAAAAATCAACTGATCGTGCAAGCCGATCGTGTAGTTCCCGCGACCATCAAACGACTTCGTCGAAACTCCGCGGAAGTCGCGCACACGCGGCAGAACAATATTGACCAGGCGATCGAAGAACTCGTACATACGGTCGCCACGCAAGGTCACCATCGCGCCAATCGGCATGCCTTCACGAACCTTGAAGGCCGCGATGGACTTCTTTGCGCGAGTCACAACCGGTTTCTGCCCGGTGATCTGGCCGAGTTCGTTGACGGCAGGGTCGAGAACTTTCGCATTCTGCGTCGCTTCGCCTACGCCCATGTTGACCACGATCTTGTGCAGATGCGGAACCGCCATCGGATTCTTCAGTTCGAATTCCTTCATCAGTACCGGCGCGACTTCCTTGCGGAACCGGTCCTTGAGTCGCGGCGTTTCCTTGGCGCTATGCCGCGCTACTTCTGGTGCGCGCTCTTCCTGCTGCGCTCCGCCCTTTTTTTCTTTTTTCTCTTTTGCCATTTCTCAATCCATTCTCACGGTTTCGGAGTGGCTACCGGTTCGTGAGTCGATTACTTTTTGCCGGCGATGTCACCGCCGCACTTCTTGCAAACTCGCACTTTGCGATCGCCCTGCATCGCATGGCCAATCCTAACGGGACCGCAGGTCGGGCAAACCAACTGCACTTTCGAAATCGAGATCGAGCTTTCCTGATCGGCAATACCGCCCTTGGAAGTCTGTGTCGGACGGAGATGCTTCTTCACCACCGCCACGTGCTCGACGAGGACACGACCAGTGTCCGGGAAAACGCGCAGCACGCGTCCCTGCTTGCCCTTGTCTTTGCCGCTCATCACTTTCACAGTGTCGTTGCGGCGAATATCGACTGTTTTGTGTGCCGTTGTTGTCGCTGTTCCCATTACCAAATCCCTTTTCTCTACAGAACTTCCGGTGCCAAGCTCACAATCTTCAAAAACTTCTTTTCGCGCAGTTCGCGGGCAACCGGGCCAAAGACGCGTGTTCCAACCGGCTCGCCAGCATCGTTGATCAGCACTGCCGCGTTCTGATCAAAGCGAATATAAGTACCGTCGCGGCGGCGATGCTCTTTGCGCGTACGCACGATAACCGCCTTCACAACTTTGCCCTTCTGGACCTGACCGTCGGGCGCGGCTTCCTTCACGCTGGCCGTCACTACGTCGCCCAGACCTGCTCGCAGACCCGTTGCGCCGCCCAGCGGCAGAATCATCTGCAGCTTGCGTGCGCCGCTGTTGTCAGCGACCTCGAGCATGCTTCGCATCATCACTGTCATAAGTCATCCCTCGCGGAACAATTTGCTGCGAGCCGGCTATGCCTTCGGCTCTGCCGCCACTTCCGGCACCAGCGCCGTCTTGCGAATAATCTCTTTCAGCTTCCATCGCTTCAGCTTCGAAAGCGGGCGCGTCTCTTCGAGCTTCACCACATCACCGATGTGGGCCTCGTTCTTCTCGTCGTGCGCATAGAACTTCTTCGCCTTCGAAATCACCCTGATGTAGAGCGGGTGGGCCCTTTTGCGAATCACCTGGACGACAATCGTCTTGTTCATCCGGTTCGAAACTACGTGGCCGATCAGCTCTTTGCGGCGTCCGGCAGCTTGTGTTTCCGCCATTACTTCTTCTCCCCTGCAGCCGCGCGCTCGCGGGCGATGGTCTTGATCCGCGCGATGTCCTTACGCAGGCCGCGCAGCTTCTTCAGGCTCTCGGTCTGGCCCATGTTGAGCTGAAACTTGAGCTTGAACAGCTCGTCGCTCATCTCGCGTTCCTGATGCCGAAGTTCTTCGTCGGTCAGGTTTCTGATTTTTTCTGCTTCCATAAATAAGCTCTCAGCTTCTTAGTGCGCTGTCTCGCGCTGCACAAACGTCGTGCGCAATGGCAGCTTGTGCGACGCCAGCCGCATTGCTTCTGCCGCGTCCTGCGGCGTCACGCCTTCCATTTCGAACAAAATCTTGCCCGGCTTCACGACTGCGACCCAGTGGTCCGGCGCGCCTTTGCCTTTACCCATACGAGTTTCGGCCGGCTTCTTGGTCACTGGCTTGTCCGGAAACAAACGGATCCAAATCTTTCCCCCGCGCTTGATGAACCGGGTCATCGCGACGCGGCTGGCCTCGATTTGCCGGTCGGTGATCCAACCTGGCTCGAGGACCTTCAGCCCGTAATCTCCGAAAGACAGCGTGCTGCCAGCCCACGCCTTCCCGGTCATGCGCCCGCGCTGCTGCTTGCGGTACTTAACTTTTTTCGGCATCAACATAAAGTTCAGCTCTTAGCTTCTAGCCTTTAGCTCTTAGTCAAAACCTCGTCGTGTGTCTCACGTCGTCCGTCGCACGCCAAATTTGCACATCGTATTTCTTGCGTGCGACCTGCGACTCACGACGTGCGACTTTCTTCAGATCGCCCGATCGCCCAATCACCCGATTAAAACGCTCCTACCGCCTGCGACTCGCGCTTCTTCGTGGGTAGGATTTCGCCACGATAAATCCAGCACTTTACGCCGATCACGCCGTAGGTGGTGCGCGCTTCAGTGAAGCCGTACTCGATATCCGCACGCAGAGTGTGTAGCGGCAAACGTCCCTGCAGATACCACTCGGACCGCGCGATTTCGTTTCCGTTCAGGCGTCCGCTCACGCGAACCTTAATACCCTTGCATCCGAAGCGCAGCGCCGAATCAACAGCCTTGCGCATAGCGCGCCGGAAGCCTACGCGCTTTTCAAGTTGCAGCGCGATCGACTCCGACACCAGCTGTGCATCCAGCTCGGGCTTGTGCACTTCCTGGATGTCGATGTACACCTCACGGTTCGTGCGCTTCTGCACTTCGCCCTTGAGCTTGTCGATCTCGGCGCCTTTGCGGCCGATGATGATTCCGGGGCGCGCGGTCTTGATGATGACGCGCAGCTTGTTGCCCGGACGCTCAATCTCGATGGAGCTAACGCCTGCCGACTTGAGCTTATCCTTCAGCTCGGCCTTCAGCTTGACGTCTTCGAGCAGCAGCTTGTCGTAGTCCCGTTCGACAAACCAGCGCGACTTCCACGGCTTCGTGTATCCGAGCCGGAATCCGTAAGGATGTACCTTCTGTCCCATAAAGCTCCTGAACTGCAGTTGCTAGTGGCTAGTTGCTAGTTGTGAGTTAAACCCTTGTCATTCCGAACCGCTTCAGCGGTGAGGAACCTGCTTTTACTAGACACCTAATCACTTCTTAGCTACGGCCTTCTTCCCAACCGATTTCTTCTTCGCAACTGCGCGCTTTTTCTTCGCTGGTGCTGGCGCTGCGGCTTTCTCTTCGCCGACCACCGTCGCCAGATCTCCAGCCCCATTCTTGCCACGCTCCGCCAGGGCGATTTCAATGTGCGCAATGCGCCGAACGTAGCGATAGGCACGGCCCATTGGCGCCGGCCGAATGCGCTTCATACGCGGTCCGTCGTTCGCAACCGCATGCTTCACGTACAAGTTGTCGAGATCGACATCGACATTCTTTTCTGTGCTCATGTAGTTGGCGTTCTCAACCGCCGACCGGAGCAGCTTCTCGACTTTGCCGGCGATGCGCTTCTTCGTGAAAGCCAGCGTGTTGAGTGCATCTTCCACGCGCCGTCCCTTGATCAGGTTCAGCACCAGCCGCGCTTTCTGCGGTGAGACGCGAACGAATTTGGTTTGTGCTCGAAATTCCATGTCGTTATGCCTTCGGTGCTGCCGGAGCCGCACCCGCCGCCGGAGCCGGAGCTCCCGGACCGCCAGGCACGCCCGCCGGACGCGCCGCCGCTTCGGTCGCCGCCTTCATCGAGTGGCCTTTGAACTGGCGCGTGAAGCTGAACTCGCCCAGCTTGTGTCCCACCATGTTCTCGGTGACGTACACCGGAATAAACTTTTTTCCGTTGTGAACCGCGATGGTGTGTCCCACCATCTCCGGGATAATGGTCGACCGGCGCGACCAGGTGCGCAACACCTTCTTCTCGTTGCGCGAATTCATCTGCTCGATTCGCGTGGCCAGATATCCGTCAATGAACGGGCCTTTTTTTGTTGAACGTGCCATAAAAAACCAGCTTCTAGCTGTTAGCTCCTAGCTTCTAGCTTAAAAACCAAAACTCTGTTATTCCGAACCGCTTCAGCGGTGAGGAACCTGCTTTTCCGCACAACGTACGACTCACGACGTGCGACTACTTCGCGCGACTCACAATGAACTTATCCGTCCGCTTGTTGTTGCGCGTCTTGTAACCACGCGTTGGCTGGCCCCACGGCGTGACCGGATGACGCCCGCCTGAGGTCTTGCCTTCACCACCGCCGTGCGGATGGTCAACCGGGTTCATCGAAACACCACGGTTGTGCGGCTTCTTGCCCATCCAGCGCGTACGTCCCGCCTTGCCGATGGTGACGTTTTCGTGGTCGATGTTGCCGACCTGCCCGATCGTCGCCATGCAATCCTGCGACACTTTGCGGGTCTCGCCGGAAGGCAATTTCACCAGCGCGTACTCGCCTTCCTTCGCTACCAACTGTGCAGCGCCACCCGCGGAACGAACCATCTGGGCGCCTTTTCCAGGACGCAGCTCCAGGTTGTGAATCGTCGTGCCTGGAGGAATGTTCTTCAAGGGCAGTGCGTTTCCAACCAGGATGTCGGCGTCGGGACCGCTAACAATCTTCTGTCCAACCTTCAATCCATCCGGCTGGATAATGTAACGCTTCTCGCCATCGGCGTACGCGACCAGAGCGATACGCGACGAGCGGTTGGGATCGTACTCGATCGAAACCACGGTTGCGGGAATGCCCAGCTTCTCGCGCTTGAAATCTATGGTGCGCAGCTTCTGCTTGTGCCCGCCACCGATGAACCGCATGGTAAGGTCGCCCGAGTTGCGGCGCCCGCCACTCTTGTACTTCCGCTCCACCAGCGGCTTATGCGGACGATTCGTAGTCAGGTCCGCGCTCGACAGCGTGGTCCGATAGCGAAGCGTCTGCGTTGTCGGTCTGTAAGTCTTGATTGCCATAAAAATCAGCTCTTAGCTTCTGTCGCACGTCCCACGTCAGGCGTCGCACGGTTTTGCGCACGACGTGCGACGGACGACGCTCAACTACAGATTCTGCGCGTATTCCGGCATCTTCTCGCCGGAGCGCAGTTTTACGTATGCCTTCTTCCAGTCCGCACGGTAGCCGGCAAACTTGCCGCGCCGCCGCTCTTTTCCCGGATAATTTGCCGTGCGCACTGAACTGACCTTCACTTTGAAGATTGTCTGCACAGCTTCTTTGATCTCGGTCTTCGTCGCCTTTGGCGCAACCTGGAACACCAGCGTGTTCTGGTTTTCCTTGATCCCGAGACCCTTCTCGGTAATCACCGGCCGGCGGATGATCTGATATGCCGACTTCATTTACGCCACCTCCGCCGTTTTCTTGCTGCGGCTGCGCGTCGCCTTCTTCGCCGGCTTTTGCTCAGCTTCGTTGGCCTGGCGCGACTTGCTCGATGACGACTTCTTCAATGACGCCTGCAGCTTCTCAATCGCGGGCTGCGTGAAGATCGCGCGGTCATAACGCAGCAGGTGATACGGATGTACTTCGCTGCTCGCGATCAGTTCCACGCCATCCAAGTTCCGTGAACTCAGGACTAGGTCGTTGTTGCCGTGATTCGCAACTTCAACCAGCAACGCGGTCTTATCAACCTTCAGGTTGTCGAGCGCCTCGCGGAAAGCCTTCGTCTTCGCTTCCTTCACGTCGAATGCGTTCACAACGATCAGCTTGCCATCAGAAAATTTTGCGGCCAGCGCCGAGCGCAACGCACCCAAGAGCTTCTTGCGCGGGAAGTCATACGCGTACGAGCGCGGTTGCGGTCCATGCACGGTCGCGCCATGACGCCACAGTGGCGAACGAATGGAACCAATGCGCGCGCGTCCAGTGCCCTTCTGCTTCCATAGCTTCTTGCCCGATCCCGAAACCTTCCAGCGGTTCTTAGTAGCGTGCGTGCCGGCGCGCTGCCCGGCGCGGTAGTGCTTCACCGCTTCCCAGAGCAGGGCTTCGTTGATCGCGCCAAAGACCTCGTCGGCCAGTTCCAGCGAGCCAACCGCCTTGCCGCTCAAATCATGAATGTCGATAGTTGCCATGTTCGTTTTCTCAGGCCACTAACCACTGGCCACTAACCACTAGCCCTTCTTCGCCGCTCTCTTCGCAGCCTTCAACGGATCGACAGTTGCCGAACCGGCGAATCCGCGCCGCTCTCTCGGCGGCTTCTTCGCTTTCGTGATCACCAGGTATCCACCGTTAGGGCCGGGCACGCTGCCTTCAACCACGAGGAGGTTGTCGTCTTTATCGACGCCCAGCACGCGTAGGTTGCGCGTGGTCACCCGAGCATTGCCCATGTGTCCGGACATCCGCATGCCTTTGAACACGCGCGACGGAAATGCGGAAGAACCGATGGAACCCGTGATCTGAAACATCGAGCCGTGCGACTTCGGGCCGCCGCCAAAATGATGGCGCTTCACCACACCCTGGAAGCCTTTGCCCTTGCTGATGCCGACGATGTCCACAAACTTCTCGCCGTCGAAGATATCGACCAGCACGCGGTCTCCAGCCTTCACCGCGCCGTTGCCCTCTGAACCTTCTTCAATCTCGATGGGAACTTCGCGCATGAATTTCACCGGAGGCAGATTGTTCTTGCCCAGGTGCCCCTTCATGGGCTGCGTCAGGCGCGACTCCTTCACGAACTCGACTAGGCCGATCTGCGCGGCATCGTAGCCGTCTTTCGTCTGCGACTTGTGTTGCGTGACCACACATGGGCCCGCCTGCAGCACCGTCGCTGGACGCACGTCGCCCTTCGAATCGAAGAGTTGCGTCATCCCGACTTTTTTCCCCAGAATTCCTGCTACTTTTGCCATAAATTCAGCTCTCAGCTATTAGCTTTTAGCCCTCAGCTCAAAATCCAGAAACCTGTCATTCCGAGCAAGCATTCTGATTCGCCTGCGAATCAGAAGCGCAGTCGAGGGACCTGCTTTTCTGCCGTCCCTAATGGGACTCTGATTTTTTTCTTTACCTACCCAGGACTTACGTCCTGGGCTATTTATCTTTCGTCCCTGCGGGACTGGTTCAAATCAGCTTTCAGCATTTCCGCTTCCCCAAGATCCGTTTTACTGATGGCTGATGGCTGAAGGCTACTTATGCTCTTTCCCGAACGCCTTGATCTCCACATCCACTCCGGCGGGAAGATCCAGTTTCATCAGCGCATCTACCGTCTGCGGCGTCGGATCGAGAATGTCCAGCAAACGCTTGTGCGTGCGGATCTCGAACTGCTCGCGCGACTTCTTGTCCACGTGCGGCGAACGCAGCACCGTGTACTTGTTCTTCATCGTCGGCAACGGAATCGGACCGGCGATCTGAGCGCCCGTGCGCTTCGCTGTGGCGACGATTTCCGTCGTGGACTGATCCAGCACGCGATAATCGTATGCCTTCAGCCGGATGCGAATTTTTTCGTTTCCAATCACGTCTTCTTTCCTGACCCCTTCCGGCTCATCCGGAAGGAAAGATCTTGAGGTGTCTAGCGGCCCTGCCCCACTAACAGCTACTGTCGAACCGCCTACCCTACGTTGATGTCATTCCGAACCGCTTTAGCGGTGAGGAACCTGCTTCTCTGCCGTCCCTACGGGACTCGGTCGTTCTTGCTACCTCTACCCAGGACTTCCGTCCTGGGCTAAGCTCGTTCGCCCCTTCGGGGCTACATGAGAAATCAGGCTACTTAGCTCTTTGCTTTTGCCAACAACCAACAACCAAGAGCCAACAGCCGCTTTACTGAATAAT
>JAICSO010000082.1 GCA_025936825.1 Terriglobales bacterium | reverse complement strand
TGCACGATCATTTGCCCCGACGAGACCGACCAGAAGCTGTAGCAAAACATCAAGGCGTAAGGCACGATCAGAAAGATAGTCACCCACACCAGCGGCGGCGCAGTAACGATCGTCTTGTACGCGCGGGAGAACATCAGATTTTCTCGGGAGACTCGCGCACCGGAACGGCGTCGTCGGCGGAGAATTCTACTTCGAGATGATCGTTGAGAGAGCTTCCGCTTGGCACGCGCATGGTCAGAACCATTCCGTCATCGGCTTCAACGCGAATCAATTCGGTGGCACCGTGGAACGCCTGATGCAGAAGGTGTCCACGAACCCGGACGGTGCCAGCAGTGGATGCCCCTTGTGCTGGCCGGATGTGTTCGGGTCGCAACGAAAACAACGCCGGACCGTCGGGAAATTCGGTTTTCCACGACATCGCTCCGCAACGGACTGTGCCGGCCTTTACTTCGCCCTTCAGCAGATTGGTGTGGCCGATGAACTGGGCCACATAAGAGGTCGCAGGACGGGAATAGATCTCGCGCGGTGTGGCGACCTGCTCCAGTTCTCCGGATCGCAGCAGCGCGATGCGGTCCGACATCACCATGGCTTCTTCCTGATCGTGGGTGACGAATACGAAGGCGGTTCCTACCTCACGCTGAAGGGATTTCAATTCCACCTGCATTTGCCGGCGCAGATTTGCGTCCAACGCCGATAGAGGCTCGTCCAGCAAGAGCAGTCGAGGCCGGTTTACAAGCGCGCGAGCCAGCGCGACACGCTGTTGCTGTCCGCCGCTGATGCGCGAGGGTTTCTCGGTCGCTTGCGCGGTCATCTTGACCATTGCCAGGGCTTCGGCGACTCGCTGCCGGGTCTCCGCTTCGGGCCGTTTCGCGACCCGCAAACCGTACGCGACATTTTGCTCAACGCTCAGGTGAGGAAAAAGCGCATAGTGCTGGAACACAGTGTTTACGCGGCGGCGATACGGCGGCTGCCGATCGAGCCGCTCCGCTCCCATCCACAGCTCGCCCGAGCTCGCTGTCTCGAAACCCGCAATGATGCGGAGCAACGTGGTCTTGCCGGATCCGCTCTCGCCCAAAATGGTCAGGAACTCGCCTTCGGCGACCTCCAGCGAGACATTCCGCAAAACCTGATTCTGCCCGAAGCTTTTGGCTACATTCCGGATGGAGAGGAGAGACGGGCTTGCGGGGCCCTGCATATCGGCAGTCTGCGTCCGCAGGGAAGCTTTGAAGGTAGCCATGTACGGGTCAGCTCGTTGGAAATGCTGTCATTGCGCGGCTTTTACCTCATTCCAAATTTCCGTGTACTTGGTGCGCCGTGGAACATTCTGCCAGAAGTAGATTCGCTTCTGATAACCCTCCACATTGTCGAGGTGAAGACCTTTGACTTCATCCATGGTCATAAGCTGCGCGGCCTGCGGATTGGCAGGAACGTAGTGGGTCTTGTCCGTGACCAGCTTTTGGGTTTTCGCCTGGATCATATATTCGAGGAATTTGTGCCCGAGTTCTTTGTTTTCACTGGCGGCGGTGATCATCAGGTGATCGATCCAGCCGGTCGTGTTTTCCTTCGGAATCGTCTCTCCGGCCGGAAATCCTGCCTTTTTCAAGTCCGCGGTGTTCAACGGCCATCCCATCGCCATAACGACTTCATGATTTTCAAACAGATTCGTCAACTCACCGCCGGTGGACCACATTTTGCGAACGTTCGGTTTCAGTTCCAGTAACTTCTTCTTCACAGCCTCCAGTTCCTGATCGCTCAAATTGTAGAGGTGCGAAGGATCGGGCTTGTCGTAGCCCAGCACCTGGGCGGCCATGTAGACGGTCGAAAGATCGTCCCAGACGGAAATCCTGCCTTTGTACTTTGGATCCCACATCAGGTTCCAGGAATCGGGAGGCTGCGCGAATGCCGTGGTGTCATAGATCAGCGGATCGGGGCCCCACATGAAAGGGACTCCGTACACCTGACCGCTGTTCCTCACCAGAGGAAGGGAAGTGAGCTGGGAAGAAAGTTGGCTGTAGGTCGGAATCTGCGAGAGGTCGAGAGGCGCGGCCAGTTGCGATGTCGCAATCGCGCTGGCCACATCACTGGAGGGAGAGATCACGTCATAATTGCCCGCACTGCCGCCCCGCAGTTTGGCCATCAGTTCATCGCTCGATCCCATATATGACGCGGAGACCTTGCAATGGTTTTCATCCTCAAAAGCTTTGACGAACGACGGATCTGCGTAGCCTTCCCATACCAGGAGATTTAAGGTAGGAGTTTTCTTCGAGCAGGATGTTACGAGAAGAAGCAGCAGCAACGGTACCATGCTCGCTGCGCGATGCCGACCCATTGTGTCCTCCACGAGATGTCTCGATTAGAAGGTTGGCGGGGTATTGACCCACAAGACTAACGTTTCCTTGCGGCCCGGATTTTTCCAGCGGTGCGGAGTGGCGCTTTCAAAATAGAAACTGTCGCCCGGCTTCAGGTGATACTCCTCGCCATCCAGCGTGATCTCCAGTTCACCGCTAAGAACGTAAATGAACTCTTCGCCTTCGTGCGTATAGGGGTCGCCGCTACCGGCTTCGGGCGCAATGCGAAAAAGGTGCGGCTCCATCACTGTATTGCCCCACGCCAGCAGTTCCATACGAACCCCGGCGCCGGCCTCCAGAACCTTACGATCGGAAGCGCGAACTCGCCGGCTGCTGGCCCCATTGGCATCGAAAAAATCGAGGATATTCGTCTTGTAGAACTTCGCCAGCTTACGGAGGGTTCCAACGGAACCGCTCATCTGGGAACGCTCCATGGCGCTGAGAAATCCCACGGAGATGCCGATGGCATCTGCCACTTGAGCAAGCGACAGTTTGCGTCGCACCCGCAGTTGCCGCAGGTGGCCGCCAATGGCGCGGGCGTTGCCATCCCCCGCCGGCCGAACTTTTCCCTCCCGCTTCAGCAGTTGAACGATGGCGGCCGCATTCAAGCCCCGTACTTTGCGGAGGAAACGCGCTCTCTTCAACAGTTTCACGTCTTCCGCTGTGTACAGCCGATACTTGCTCTCCGTGCGGCGGGGGCGCGCCAGTCCGAGGCTCTCCCAGGAACGAATCACGGAAGGAGACACGCCGACCTTCCTGGCGACGTCTCCAATTTTCAAGTAAGGTTCAGCCATTTTCGGGGCAAAGCTATTTCATTAGAAATTTCTATACGGCGTACATCTTTTTTTCTGCTTGACAGCACCCACAGGGCTTCTCTAACCTTGCGGGATTATAGCAAGGTTGTCGCCCGAAGCAAGCGGTAGCTTTCAAACAGCATTCCAAAAAAACTCTCCCGGTTCTCGGAGGTCCCATGCGGTCACGTCGAGTCTGCTGGTCCGTAGTTTGCCTTGCTGTAGTTACCGTCTCTTTGTCAGTCCCAACATTCCTCTCGGCCCAGGGTACAACCGGACGAATCGTCGGCAGGGTCGCCGACCCGGGCGGCGCGGTTCTGTCGAACGTTAAGGTCACTTTGGTGAACGAAGGGACCAACGTCAGTCGGGACGTCAAGACGAACGAGAATGGTGACTATGATTTTGTTGAAGTCCCGGTGGGTACATACCGGCTGGAGTTCGACGTGGCCGGGTTCAAGAAAAATGTCCGCCGCGGCGTGAATTTGGATATCAACCAGGTAATCACGCTGAACATGACAATGCAAGTGGGCGCCGCGCAGGAAGTGGTCGATGTAACCTCGGAAGCGCCGCTGGTGGAGACCACCAGCACGCAGCTGGGCGCGGTGGTGGGCGATCGCGCTATTAGTCAACTCCCCCTAAATGCGCGAGACACCTACCAGTTTCTGCAACTGCAGCCGGGCGTCATGTCCACGGTAGGTTCGAGCAACTCTATCGTGTACGGCAGTGACCAGGCCGGCACCGTGTCCGTCAACGGCGGACGGGGCCGTTCGAACAACTTCAGCGTGAATGGTGGAGATGCCAACGATCAATTCATTAATCTGCCCACCGTGCAGCCTACACCGGACAGTATTGCCGAATTTCGTGTTCTCACCAACACCTTCGATGCGGAATACGGCCGCAACTCGGGTTCTGTGGTTAACGTAGTCACGAAGTCGGGCACCAACCAGTTCCACGGCAACATGTACGAGTTCTTCCGCAATAAGGCACTCAATGCCAGCGGCTATTGCTTCTCTGCCGACGGTTGTCCAAAACCTCAGTTCAACCAAAATCAATTTGGCGGAACGTTCGGCGGACCGATTAGGAAGGACCACTCGTTCTTTTTCGCGTCTTATGAGGGCCGGCGTATTCGTCAGGGAATGCAGTCGCCAGCAGTGACTGTGCCCACGGCGGTAGAACGGCCCGACCCGGCCAATCCCACACTGAATGGTCAGATCGTTTCAGACTTTTCCTCGGAGAGCCCATTCGCCGGAAACCTGAATGACACCTTTGCGCTTGACCAGCGCGCGGGATGCCAGGCAGCTATCACTGCTATTGGGGGCAGCACCATAAGCTCTGGCGTCGCCTACTCCGATATTTTTCCTAACAACCAGATTCCTCTGGCCTGCATGGACCCAACAGCTGTGGACCTGCTTCAATTTGTTCCTACCCCTACAACAGGCAATACCCTCGTGACCGTTCCCGTCCAGCCGGACCGAGGGGACCAATTCACGGTGAAGGTCGACCATCGTCTCAGCAACAGCCAAAACCTTAGCATCTATTACTATTTTGACGACCGCAGCTTAGTGTCTCCTTTTGCGCAGTTTCAGGCAGCCGGTGCCAATGTGCCAGGCTTTGCCTCTGCTACCAAAGAGCGCTACCAACAGTGGAATATCAGTCATACCTGGACAATCAACAACAGTACGGTCAACGAATTCCGCTTCAACTACAATCGCGAAGCCCAGCGCACTTTCCAGCACCCGCAACGCACTTCCCTCGTGCAGGATTCCTGTCCCCCAGCGCCTTCCTGGCTTACTGCCGCGCTCGGTCCTGTGCCCTGCTTCTCCGATGGCACGGCTGCGAATCCTCTGGGTATTCACCCTGGCTTAGGGCCCAATCGCGAAGGGCTTCCGTTTATTCAGCTGAGTGGCGGATTTACGATCGGCAACAATGGGGAAGGCGAGCTGCCGCAGGTCGGCAACTCCTTCCAATGGTCCGACAGCATCAGCAAGGTTGTTGGCACTCACTCGCTCAAATTCGGTGGAGATGTTCGGCGCCAGCGCTTTGATCAGACCCTCTATTTCGATGTCAATGGCGAATACTTTGTTGACGGGAGCTCCGCCAACAGCACTCTGGGCGACACCGTATTTTCCGATTACTTGCTCGGCTTCCCCGGCTCGTACGGACAAGGGTCCGCGCAGGTGGAAAATGTTCGCAGCACTGCGGTGTATTTGTTTGCTCAGGATAGCTGGAAGATCAAGCAGAACGTGACGCTTAATTACGGCTTGCGTTGGGAACTCAATACCCCTATTGCGGATATCAGCAAACACGTGCAAACTTTCCGGCCGGGGCAGGTGTCGACCGTATATCCATGCCAGTTGAATGCGGACAGCATCGCCACTTTCCAGGGATTGGGAGTAGCTAGCCCGGATTGCAACAACACGGGAACAGTTCCAACCGGTTTGGTCGTGCCGGGAGATGCGGGCGTACCCAACGGTTTGACGCAAACCTACTACAAAGCTTTTGCGCCTCGCATCGGTATTGCGTGGAGCCCCGGGACATCGGGCAAGACCAGTATCCGCGCCGGTTGGGGTATGTTCTATAATCCAATCGAGCAGCTAGTTCTGGAGCAGTTCAGCGCCGAGCCGCCCTTCGGTGGAAGCACTTTCCCAGTAGGAACCCTGTTCAACACACCGTTCCTCGGCCAGGATGGCGTCACGGCTTACCCCAACCCGTTTAACGGCATCTTGAACCCGCCGCGAGGCCAAGCCGTGGACTGGTCGACTTTCCGTCCGATTCTTCTGTTCGGACAATTCCAGCCTAAAATGCGCAGCCAGTACTCGGCGCAATACAATCTCACGATCCAACGCGAGCTGAGCAATGATATGAAGGTGCAGCTCAGCTATGTCGGATCGCAAGGCCACCGTCTTTTAGCCACGCACGACCTTAACTACGGAAATCCTCAGACTTGTCTAGATCTAAACAACATCTCGAACCTGACAGGCGACGCCAATCTGGCTTGCGGACCCTATTACGCGGATAGTCCTTTCTTTATTCCGGCGGGAGAGATTCCGGCAGGTGTCACTCTGACTATGCCGTACGGTTCTCAATCGACGGTCACGGGTCCGAACCCCACCGATATCACACTTGTCGGTCTGAGGAAGTACTCGTCGCCGAACTGCGATCCTTTCACTGCGACTGGCTGTCCCCAGGATGGGATTCCAGTTTTCAGCAGCGTCTTCGCCCAGGACACAATCGCGAATTCGGCGTACAACTCCTTCCAAGCCTCGCTGGACAAGCGATTTGCCCACGGCTTGCAGTTCACGGCCGCTTACACTCTGAGCAAATCGTTTGATGAAGCATCCAGCTTCGAAGGAATCGTGAATCCTATCGATCAACGTCGGAGCCGTTCGCTGTCCGCGTTCGACGCCCGGCATCGCCTCGTATTCAGCTACTACTGGGAACTGCCGTTCCGGAAACATACGGGCGTCTCGGGTCAGGTTTTGAATGGATGGGCTCTCTCTGGCATCACGACTTTTCAGACGGGATTTCCGATCCGCATACTTTCTCAAGCCGATAACGAGTTGATGTACAGCTTCGATTTCGAGTTGCCGGGCGGTCCTGCACAGGTCGCCCCGTTCCGTACGATGAAGCCGCAGTCGAACGGGAACTACTTCTTCGATCCCAACAGCTTCACGGAGAACGCAACCGATAACAGCCAGCCCCCGTGCAGCGCGGGAGCAGTTTTCGGATGCTATCAGCCGTCTCTGCTGGGGACTACGGGGAATACTCCTCGCACGATTTGTTGCGGACCCCACATCAGCAACACTGATCTCGCAATTTTGAAGACATTCGGCATCTCGGAAACGAAGCACGTTGACTTCCGTGCCGAGTTCTTTAACATTTTCAATCACACGCAGTTCTACAACCCCGATGGCGTCACCTCGGATGGCCCCGTGTTTGGACAGGTAACGCAGGCTAAAGAGCCCCGGTTGATGCAGTTCGCGTTGAAGTTTTTCTTCTGATCTAATGATCTAAGTCCCGGGCGGCTCAGGCCGCCCGGCAATCTAATGGCCCCGCTACGAAATCAGCCGGCCTGAGTTATCTCGGAGACCTCGATGTACCCCGATCTGCAAAAAGAACTCGCCACTTTTGAGCGGCGAACGCCGAAATCCGCCGAAGCCCACAAGAAGAATCTCAAGCGCATTCCTCTGGGGGTAGCCAGCAACTATCGCGCTTACGATCCGTGGCCGATTTTTGTGAAAGATGCCAGCGGCAGCAAGTTTCGCGATCTCGATG
>JAICSO010000090.1 GCA_025936825.1 Terriglobales bacterium | reverse complement strand
TTAACGAAGCGTCTCCAACTGGACCACATGGTTTTCCATTGTGGATCCGCTATGCACACTTCTTTAATTTTCTCTTCTTGATGATGCTGGTCCGCAGTGGTCTTTCAATTCTCATGGATCATCCGCGCCTTTACTTTAATAGCGACTGCACACCGGGCACCGAGTGGATTCGATTCACACCCTTAAGAGTCCCGAAAGACCGGGTGTGGACGGCCAAGGACGATGCGCGTTACATCTCGCCCGTGTTTGCCTTGCCGGGATATCGCCATACCGTGGGCGTGGCGCGCTCCTGGCACTTCATTGATGTTTATGGGTTCATCATTACGGGCCTAATATTTATTCCGTTGCTTTTCATAACAGAGCAATGGAGACGGGTGGTGCCGACATCCTGGATAGTTCTACCTCAGGCCTGGAACACGTTCGTCCATTATGCGAACTTCCATTTCCCGCCTGAGCCCAATGGCTTTTATGGATATAACGCGCTGCAGCAATTGGCCTACTTTGCCGCGATCTTCTTATTCGCGCCCCTCTCGATTCTTACCGGGGCCGCGATGTCGCCGGCAATGGTGAATCGCTTTTCATGGTTCCCCCGCCTGTTTGGTGGAAGACAGGGGGCCCGCTCCATCCACTTTCTGATGATGCTCAGCTGGGTCGCATTCTTGATCGTTCACGTGACGCTGGTGGTCTTGACCGGATTTAAGCGGAATATGAACCACATTGTTCTCGGAACGGATAATCTTCAGCCGCTGGGGATGATTCTTGGCTTTGCCGGTATTGCGGTGGTGATTGCCACCTGGGTTGCCGCTCACTACACTTCGTGGAAGCTTCCACGCCTGTTGCAACACGTCCAAAAAGCAGTTTCTCAACCGCTGCGCCTCGCTACGCTGAACCGGTTCTCTCCCAGCGCGCGGTATACAAAAGAGCAGATCTCTCCATACTTCTGGCCGAATGGCAAGAGGCCAGAATGCGCGGATTGGAAACAGCTGTCTGCGAGTAACTTCTGTGAATTCAAGCTCAAGGTCGGAGGGCTCGTGGAGAGACCGGTGGCGCTTTCTTTGTTGGAGATCCGGGCGCTGGGAAAAGACGAGCACATCACCATGCATCACTGCATTCAAGGCTGGTCAGGGATTGCGCAATGGAAAGGTATGCCGATGAAAACGCTGATTGACCTGGTCAAGCCAAAGCCGTCTGCCAAAACAGTCGTTTTCTTCTCTTTTGGGGAAGGACTGTATGGCGGTGTGTATTACGACACACAGAGCCTGGAGAACGTGCTAAAGCCAGAGTGCCTGCTTGCTTATGAAATGAATGGCGAACCGCTTCCGGATGAGTATGGTGCTCCGCTGCGGCTGCGTGTCGAAAATCAGCTCGGTTACAAGATGGTCAAGTGGATTGAACGAATAGAGTTCGTCGAATCCCAGAAACAAGTTGGCGAAGGCGAGGGCGGGACGAACGAAGACGATGAGTACTTCGATGAGCTGCCGAACATCTGATTGCACACGCCGCGCACTTCCTGGACTCATGTCTCATCCCGAGCATCATGCAGTCGGGCACCTCATTCGTGTAGCCGTATGTCGATAGCGATATAAGATCGTTCTGCGTAAGGATGATAGTCCGAACAGTGGAGCATATCCCTAATGCGAGCTCCTGGTAAGCAGATTTTCCAGATATCCCCCGCGCAGGCCAAAGTGTGTGTGTGCGTCCTCGGTGTTTTGGTTGCCTTCGTGGACTTTTCGGTTCCCGGCGACGTCAACATCGCAATTTTCTACTGTTTGGCAATCGCACTGTGTGTTTGGACTCGTTCACTGGTCTGGTTATGGAGCGCTACCTTTTTGTTTGCTGTGTTTACATTCGCTGGCTTCGGGCTGGCCCCATCACCGGTCGAGACGCACGCTTCCTGGGTGCATTGGACAAATCGTGCTATGACTGCCAGCGCACTAGTATTGGTGGCGCTCTCCGTACATCTACGTACTCGTATGGTCGAACTGCTGGAGCGCAGTGTCGACGAGAGGAAGCGAGCAGAAGCTGCGCTGAGCGAAAGCGAAGCGCAATTCAGGCTAGCGCAAACAGCGGCAAATATCGGCAGTTGGGAGTGGAACCCGGTTGATGGCGCATACAACTGGTCTGGGGAAAGTTTTGACATCTTTGGAATTGATCCTGCTGAGGAATCGCGTTTTGAGAAGTGGTTGTCCCGAGTCGATCCGGAAGATGTGGTCCGGGTAAGAGCTGGCATTGAGAACTGCAGTGAGCAAGCTGTTCTCGAGCTTGAATTCCGCTACCACCACCCAAGTCGTGGTTTGCGCTGGATTTACAGCAAGTCACGAATGTTGACTACTGGTGCAGGGACACCACGCATATTTGGAATTTCACAAGACATCACCGAGCGGAAAGGAGCAGAGGAGATTTTCCGACAATCACACGCCACGCTAGAGGCGCTTGTTGAGCAGCGCACGTTGGCCCTGCGGCGCGTCTCATCACGCCTATTGCGGGCACAGGATGAAGAGCGCAGGAGAATCGCTCGTGAGCTTCACGACAGTGTCGGGCAGTGTCTTACGGCTGTGAAGATCAATATCGATGGTTTAAGACGCTCCGAGCTCGGCACCGGAACGGATGAGGTTTTAGCGGAGTCCTCCTCTTTGCTGGAACAAGCATTGACCGAAACACGTACGATCTCGCATCTGCTTCACCCGCCACTGCTAGACGAGGCCGGTTTTGCTTCTGCAGCCCGTTGGTTCGTCGATGGCTTTGCGAAGCGCAGCGGCGTTGAAATTAATTTAGAAATTCCGATGGAGCTTGTGCGCTTGCCCGACTCTGTGGAGCTCGGCCTTTTCCGGGTATTGCAAGAAAGCCTAACCAACATGCATCGCCACTCCGGCAGTCCCATGGTAGACATTCGACTGAACCTAGATGCAAAGCGGGTAATTCTTGAAGTTAGAGACTATGGACGTGGGATGCCGCGAGAGTTGCTCCAACGTTTTCAAGCGGTAGGTACGGGAGGCGGCGTTGGATTGGCGGGTATGAAGGAACGCATCAGCGAACTCGGCGGTCGTTTGGAGATTTCTGCTGCCGACCCGGGCACGGTCGTGACTGTCTCGATGCCCGTATCAAAACGCGACGATACACTCGGCAGTTCGGCCCGAGCGGGAGAATCAGGGCGCAGTGTTCCCGTGGCGTAAGTAATAACCAGGAGAACGCTGCATCATATCGTCGACGAAGAAGATCGGCTGCTGCTGGTCGCAAACCTGAGTCTTTCTCCGGTCGAACGAGAAGCTGTTGCGGGTGTTCGATACCGAGCAGCAAACTGAAGCCATGGTCGTACGCGGCCTGACTGCCGGCATTGATTGCGATGTCACCTGTCTGGACGCACGACAGGAAATCCTTCCCGGCGTGGGCGGTACCGTCATCCTGGTGCGTAAGGAAGATGTGGCGGCAGGGCAGCGGACTTCCGAGAGTTTGTCATTGCGCTCGGCTGCGGACCGGGGCTAAGCCGCCAACCGCCCTCGGCGTCTACCTAAATACCCATCCCATTGCTAGAGCCTTTCTGCAATCGCAAATTCCACCGCCCAGTTATGCCACCGTGTCGTACTTTGGCGTGAACGCTTTTAAGTTCTCCAATGCACGTTTGTGCGTTATCCGGTTCGGCCTGCAGCCGGCGACCAGTCGGTGCCTAGGGGCGAGGTTGCACGGCCGCCCGTTCCGACGCCTACCCGATTTCCGCCGCCGCAGCAAGAATGAGTGAAGTTGGCGTAAGAAGCCCAAGAGGGACGATGAACGACGCGTGGGTTCTAGAATTCGGTTTACCAAGCGTGATCACAATCGACGACTTGCACCGTCTCAGACCGTTCTTTGGGCAACTACTGGTGAGCGAGTCGCTGCCGGAATGGGGGCCTTAGGCCGCTCTTGTTCGCGAGGAGAAGAGCGGACGTAAGCAATCTCTGCCTCTCATCCTCGTTTGGAACTCTCCGGAATCGTCGAGGGCTCCCATTGCGGCGTGCCTACGTGACCGGCAATGCCGTCCAAGAGCTCGTGGCAACGCTGAGTCACTGCCCCTTGCTTCTGTTTGCCGCGAGGGAAAACAAGTATTCCATCCTCACCCGCAAGCCGCGGTCCCTCACATTACTTGCAAGATCGGCTCGCTCGACGTAGTTGGCGAATTCCGCACTCGTGGTGAGACCTTTGTCCTTCAACAGCTGGATAGTGGCGCCAACCTGAGCATCAAGCGTTTCAAGATAGGGGAGCATTTCTTCGAAAAATTGCTCCGCCGGATTGCTGTTCATCCCCGACCTCCTTTGAAACCACGATTGTCCGCATTAAAACAGGGCGCCTGCTAATTGTATGGGAGGTGTTCCGGCGGCGGGACGAAGGTCAAATCCACTATTGTGAAGCACCCAATGGGGCCACTTGGAATTCGGACATCGTGTCAGCATTAGACCGTGGCGAAATTCGTGGTCCTCAGTGTCATGATCGCCGTCGCTGTTTTGATGGGTTACTTAGTGTCCGTAAGGAACGCTGCGTCGAAACCGATGTGACATTGGGAACGCCGTAATCACGCAGGTCGCCGACGGTCAAAGCACCGTTCCCAGGCGGGTGGCCGATTGCGTTGCCACCTATGTGGAACATATGTCGAATGGACAGGGGTAGAAAATATTGGTGTTGTAGCCTGATACCAAGGCATATGTCAGCCTTGTCTGGACCATCCAACGTTCGCGCTCGAAGCTTTGAGGCTAATAGCGGAGCGCGGGAGACGGCGCGCGATGATGGTGTTTTGTCGTTCCACGACATTGGACAACGGCGCGCGCTTCTCCTGCTGGTTGCGGCACAGAAGGCGCGCGCTTATGAAACGGCCGTGTGATGTATAACTTGATTTCTCAAATCACGGAATCGCGATCAGAATGGGTTCGGTCCGCGATGTGGTATCGGTGTCCTGGCGCGGCTATAGCAGGAAGGATTGATCCTGCTAAAGCGGCAAGTAGTGATTCCAGATATGCGCGTTTTTAAACGGTACGCTGAAAGCTCGCGGTGAGTTTCCGGTGGGTTACCCGTGCCCTGCGCTGATGGTGACCTTCCCGCGGAACATTCGATAAACAAACATCAAATATCCGATGGCCAGGACCATTCCACATCCCCACCAGATGAGACCAACTGACATGGCGAAGTGTCCGGCCGCCGCGTTGTAAATGGTGATGTTATTGGCGCGCATCCGCGCTAGACCGCAATAACACAGGATATTGTGCTATCGCCGCGCCGCTCAACATGGCAACGAGGTACAAACATGAACCCAGGAATGCCCCCCGATCGTTGCCCTTCACGACCATCCATAACATCAATACGAGACTGGCCACGACGAGGACCGGAACCGCAAAGAGAAGGGGGTGATCTGAGTAATTCTGTAGCCCATGGGGTATGACCGCCGCAGTCGCAGGAATGCCGAATGCAGTGAGCAGCACGACCGGAAGCCAGAGCCTTTGAGCATATTTTCGCGCGCGCAACTGAAGATCTCCGCTGGTTTTGAGCGCAATGTAATTGCAGCCATGCAGCATTAACGCAAGAAGAGCAAGGATACCGCCAGGTACGGTATACCAGTCCAGGATCCCCGTATCTTTACCGACGCGCCAGTTCGTCCAAAGCGGCTCGAAGAAGTATCCATCATTGCCAATGGGAACACCGCGCACGACGTTGGCTAGTGCGACCCCATAAAAAACTGCCAGCAGTGTGCTGCCGATCGCGAAGCAGCCGTCAAACAGTCCGCGCCAAACGTCAGACTGAACATGACCTCGCAGCTCGACGCCAATGCCGCGGAAGACCAGCAGCCAGAGCACCATGGTGAGGGGAAGATAGAATCCGCTGAAACTTGACGCATAAAGCAATGGAAATGAGAAGAAGAGAGTGCCGCCTCGGCTTCGATCTGGGAGTGGGCGCCGTGCATCTTTTCCTAGGCAAGAGTGATGCCGAGCGGCAGTTGCTCATTCGCACAATCGGCCCGGTGTGGGATGCCAATGAGGTTTGGCTCATTGCCGGAACCACGTATGCCGTAATCATCAGAGCAACGAGAGCGAACCAGATTGTAGGCATTATCGTTCTCTTCTTATGCCAACGAGACCGGCGTTCCATCCGTGACCGAAAGATCCGATTCCTGCGTAGGTCCCCGCGAAATCTCGCGGGTAATCAGAAAAATGAAGAGTATGGCAAGCAGCGTATACAGCCCCATGAACCCAAGCAGTGTAAACAGTGTGTTGCCGGAATGCACTTGCCTTGAATATCCCTCGGATACGCGAACCAGTCCATATACCAGCCACGGCTGGCGGCCTACTTCGGCGGTG
>JAICSO010000096.1 GCA_025936825.1 Terriglobales bacterium | reverse complement strand
TCGGATATCGGCTTCAAGACGATATCCTGCGTTTCCTGGCGGTCGACCCAGTGCTGGCCGGCTGGTCCGTTCCAGTAGGCAATCTGGTCCGCATTCAGTTCGTGAGCGCCAGGTATTTCCATTGCTTTTAGTTGGCCGGGGCGGCGCTTTTGGTCCGCTTTGCGGCGGAGGGCTTCGCAACCGGCTTGGACGGGTTCTCCGTGCGTACGTTGCCCCAAGGATCGGTCGACGCCTGGTCGGGTATGTTGCTGAGCGATTTTCGGTAGGCCCTCTCGGCTTCCTTCTCCGCCTGTATCTCCTGCGGCGACTTTGGCTTGCCGGTCTCTGCATATTTCGGCACCGGCTGTGTTTGGGCGTGAGCGGGCGCAACCAGTAGCGCGATAGCAGCGGCGGCGTAAAAAAGTCGCATCTGTACTCTCCCGGCCACGATTTGCTGTTCAGCGGCAGATCTGCGGCAAGCCTGACCCACGCGAAGAATATCCTGCGCACAAGAATAGCTCATCGCCTCTCCTGCTGTCACCTGTCGGTCCGACGCAACCGCTCTTCAAGAATTTGCCTCCGCTACCGTTTTGATGCGCTTACCGACGACACAAGCGCGCGCCCCGCTAGCCGGCGTGTCACCCAGGAAGGCGTCCCTTGTGGTTCTCTTCAGAAGTGGGGCGGTAACGCAATGACGTGGGGGATTGCGATGAGGTTGGGCTAACCAGCAGCACGCGCCCTGCTTAATCCCTCGGCAATGCGGCTGGCGAACCTGTTAGTGACCGGACCGGATCGCGCTGGCGCTCCCGAAGCCTTCGGCACCCTTGCCTCGAGTACATCGAGCGCGTCCAAGGCTACTTTCAACGCGAGTTGCATCTGTTCGATTTCGGCGGCTCTCTTGGGATCACAACCGGGTCTGTCATTCACCGGCCGAAACGAAAGGACCTGTGAGCGCGCCATGTCCTGCCGCAGGTTCATGAACTATCCTGAAAACACCCAGCAACTACGGCACGGTTGGAAATCCGCGCGAACGGCTAAGAACGTTTGTGAAAGAGCTCGGGTTTCCACTTCAGCTCCGAAAAAGGGACCGCCCCCGCAGGGCGGTCCCTTTGTCGGTCAGGCAGCCGGTAGCGGCGAGTCCTCGTTGGCAGCGACGGCCGAGCGCACTTCAGCCACACGTTCTGGAGTGTGCGACGTGACGGGCAACTGAAGGACAGTCGCTCGCTGACCTTCCATGAGCTGCGTCACCAGCACCCAATTGCCGTCCGGAAATTCAATTGCATCATGATGACGGTGAGGGATATGGGGGTCGATCGCTCCGAATTTTCCGACGCGGAAATCGATCGCTTTACTCCAGGTGCAGCTATTGTCGTATTTCACGTTGTCGTCAAAGGCCAGTTCGGTTCCCGGTAACATGCAGACCGCGACATCGGGCTCGCTTTCCGATGCGAATCCGCGGGTCGTCGTTCCTCGAAATCTCGTCGTGATTAGCGTCTCGCCAACCTGGGCGGGGCGTGTCGCTTGGGCGTGCAGGCTATAGTCACACATGGGATTGCTCCTCATTAGCGATAGCCAACCCGCGCCGCTCAGAGGCGCAGGCCTCTATCAGAGTGGGCGAGAGCCGCTCTGCTCTCAGGCATGTATGGCTCTCGACGATCGACGCTTACTTGCGCCAACAGGCAAAATCCTTGCGTGCTAGAGTTTGTTCCTTATTTGAACCTTAAATTTGATTGCTGACGTTCGGTACCGAACTCGAGGGCAACGCTGTCGCGTGCCCGAAGCTCTCAATTTCGCTGGGAGCCGTCATTCGAGTGTCGTCCGGAGCGGGACAAGCAGAAGCGTTGCAAAGCTGCCGCCGATCAGGCGATGAAGTCCAGGCTCAGAACTCTGGCGTCCGCCGCTTCGGCTGCTTTGGCGGCTTCGATCCGACTTTGGTCCGACTTGATGGTTTCGGAGTTTGCGTTGGCGGTCTGGTCCGCAACCAGCCGGATTTCCGCCTGGTTGACGACGATATGGGCCGGGTATGTGGGACCTATGGCGCTCATGTGCCCTACCTGCTGCACCTGCATCTCCAATTTTGCAGGGATTCGTTCACGGCTTCTTAAGAGGCTGGGTTAACGACGTAACGATTCGTCGCCGACGAATGAGGCGAAAGTGCCAGGTTCGCGGCGATGTTGCAGCTCAAGATCGAGAGTTTCGGCGCTGAACGGGATTTCGTCCTCAGTGGAATGAAGCCGCCAATCCGACAACCCGTCCATCGATGCCGTTGAAGCCATGATGCGCAAACGCCTCGCAAGCATCACCGGTTTCCGTTCCGCCGGTCAACCAAGCCACGCGCGCGCGGCCTCCCGCCCAGCGGATGAAGGGATCGACACCCCCAGGGAGCGTGGCGCGGCAACTATCCTGGCGATGATGAATGACCAGGGTTCGGGGCAGCAGCGCGGGCGAACCCAGTATCGATTGAACATTTTCCGCGCTGCCTGACTCCGGGGTGAGAAATCCGGAAGTCAGCACCAATGCGTCGGGCCGGGCGCCACCCGCAATCCCACGCGCCGCACGGATTGTGCCGCGGCTGGTCGCGATGACCGTGACGGGCCGTTTGATCGCCGCCATATATTGCACGGCGGTGGCTAGATTGACGCCGGCATCGACAACCAGCACGGCTAGACCCCTGCGGGCATAAGCCGATCTCGTTCGCACCAGTTGATTGCCGGTCAGTCCCCTGATCTCGCCGTTCGATCCGGCGTTGATGGCGCCATTGCCGCCGGGCATCAGGATGACACTCGCATGGGGCGTGTTCGGCTTCAGCAGCACGGCATGAGAGCCCCCAACATCAACCGTCTCGTCAGCTCGCGCCGGGGTCAAGGTGGTAACGCATATCAGCGCGAACGCCCCAAGCGTCGTGGTCAGATGCTTGCGAGAAGTCATGGACATTTCTCCCTGCGCCGCCCGTAGCAAAATCACGTCGGAGCATACGATGCTACGTGCCTCACCGACAGCGTTCAACTTTCGTGCAAAGTTGCAAGACGCGCCAGAGAGAGGCGCGCCCGATCTGGTACCGGGACGACCTGCGCCGCCCGACTCATTCCGCCGACTACTAACCTAAGCTGGTCAAGCTGCCAGCGTGACCGACTTTGATGCACGACGGTAAGACACCAATCCGAGGCCAGCAAAGCCCAGGATCAACATTGCCCACGTCGATGGTTCGGGCACGGTCGCAACAGCAAGAAATGCATCCGCGATCAACAAATGCGCAGCCGCTGTCGGGTGAATGCCGTCCCAATATTCAGCCGTCGCGGGATCGCATCCGTTGGACGGAGCCCCGCAAGCATCTGTGACGTTGGTTAGTCCGAACGCCGCTGGGTTGGCTCCAATTGAGGTTCCCAGACCGAAAATGTCGAAAATCGATACTCCGGGATCGCCCATCAATTGGACCGTGAGAGCTGCGTTCATAAGCTGCGCGAGAGATGTCGCAAAAGTCACTGTGTCCAGACCTCCCGCTCTCACGGCTGGCGCGAGACCGAGATTGGGCGTGTCCCAGACTACGATGTGGTGAGCCCCGGCCGCCTGGAGTGCGCCAACGATATTGCCGACGTTCGCCACAAACGAAGCGACGGTCGACAGGACCGTGGCTCCCGGGTTCGCGCCCCCTTGGATTGCTGCGAGCGCGGCTCGCGCGTCATTGCCGCCACCCTCGATGACGTAGAGCGCATTGGGCGAAGCCACATTGCCGGTCAAGCCGAGATAAATGTTCGCCTGCTGAATCAGATTGGGGATGGCGCCCGCCCCTCCGGTGGTCGCGCCGCCAAACGCGAAATTCGTGCCCCCCAATAGCGATGGCTGAAGCGGGAGCCCGAGCGCGGACGCGGCATCAGAGGCCCACACCGGTCCGTTGCTGAACGTCCCGGACGCGTAGGCCGCACCCGGAATGTAGGTGTTGCCGGAGATGACCTGCGCAGGTTTAATAGCGCCAAGGAAGGCATCGTTGCCACTGTCCGACAGACTGTCACCAAAGACAACCATCGAGCTATAGATGCCAGCCCAGGCCGGCACACTCGCCAGTGATAGAGCAACTATTGCAACCGCGGGCAAAGCCCTGCCGAAAAACGAATGCTTCATAATCAACTCCCTACTCAACGCCGACAGCAACTCACTCATTCCACATTCCCGCGAAGGTAGTGTCAATTAGCGCCGAAAAAGATAGCGGATTGACTTTGACAGGCCCGCTTTAGAGGCGCGGAGCACTGGAATGGAGTTGAGGGAGAGGCCGCCACGACACAAGGCGCTGTTTGACTGGAAACCGCTCTCGGCCAATTCGCTGATGAGACCTGCAGGCTCGAACTCCTTGCAAATCCCCTTCGGACCGAAAGTGTTACCTATGTCCTCGGAATGTAACCTATGTGTCCGGAACGGACCTTGATCTATTTGGTCGGGGCAGCTGGATTCGAACCAACGACCTGCAGTACCCAAAACTGCCGCGCTACCAGGCTGCGCTATACCCCGATTGATGTGAAGCGATGTGGATACACGCTTAGGGCTCAGCCAGCAAGGCAGCTATGGACCCTTTCAGCGCCCATTGAAAAGCGGATGCGCGACCCGGTCGCCGGGCTGGATGCCGAACTTCCTGGCGGTCCCGGCGACAACCTCCAGCACGCCTTTCGCCAGCCCTCGCGATGAAATGATTTTGGTCGACAACGGCTCGGTGTTTTCGGCGATCCGCAGGATGCGGCCATCGGGCCGGATGAAAATCATATCGAGCGAGACATACGTGTTCTTCATCCACATCGAGACTTCCTCGGCGGGCGAGAAATCAAACAGCATACCCTTACCCTCGGGTAGTTCCTTACGGTACATCAGGCCGGTGGTCTTTTCGTCTTCGGTTGTGGCCAGCTCGACCGAGAATACCTGAACGCCGGACTTCGTGATGATCTCCAGCGGTTCAATCTTCGCCGCTCGCGCGCTGAAAGTTGAGAACGCACAACACGCAAAAATCAGCGTGACCACAGCAAACCAGACCGAGCGCCGCGGGCGCGCCGGCCCAACACACGTATTGAAATCCATAGCCTTAGCTGACCTCGTGAAGGACTCTTGAAAAGACCTGCTTACAACTCTCGTTGCAACTGACTTTGCAAGGTCTCTCCCTGCAAGGACCTGCGCCATCCCCGTCGCAAGACGGGAGTGTCTTTTCGGAAAATTGCGCGGGCGACCCTAGCCTGAGGATGATGGCAAATACCAGACCGGAGACGAAGGATCGTTCGGGCTAACCGCCCAGCCCCGCTGGCTTTGTGGCGGCGTTCCGCGCTCAATCAGCCGTTTTTTCCTCGGGCGAAACCGAAACCATTTGCCCGACGCCTGCTGAACAAAGCGATGACGTCGTGATTACGATCTAACCCGATCGGATCACAAGCTAATGCGACGACAATGCAGGTGATCCGTGTTCTGGATGGATTTCCGCAGCCATCATGCCCTTGGAACCCGGCCCGAACCGCACCAGAACGAACTGGCCGGGGCGCAATTCCGTCATTCCGAACCGACGCAGCGTTTCCATGTGCACGAAAATATCCGGAGTCCCTTCGCCGCAGGTCAGGAAACCGAACCCGCGAAGCCGGTTGAACCATTTAACCTGCGCCCGCTCCAGGCCACTGGTCGGGGTCACACTAACGTGGGTTCGCGGCGGCAGCATTTGCGCCGGGTGAATCGCGGTGGACTCATCCATCGAGAGTATTCGGAATGC
>JAICSO010000020.1 GCA_025936825.1 Terriglobales bacterium | reverse complement strand
GATCGAGGGGAGAGATAATACGCCGGCTGTCGATGTAGATGCGGGCAGTCTGATCTGATTTTGCGGCAGCCTGCGCCGAGAGGAGGCGGCCGAACAAACCAGTAGAAGATGCGGCCAGTGCGGCAGTGGAAGCTTGCTGCAAAAAGTGACGTCTGGATGACATGAGGATCTCCTCCGAAAGCGATGGCACAGCATCTGGTGGTTAAGACGGTAAACGATTACTCGAAGACGCACTAATATACGACTTCGGACGTTGTGCGGGCAAGGACTGTTTTCTTCGGTTGCGACCGCGCTGGAACCTTCTTATATCCCCTGCTGCGGAAACTCACGGCACGAAGCTGGCGGTTCCCAAATTGGCATTCACGGGCTTTGTCGGTGGACGCAGTGCGTATATTTTCGGTGGAGGGAAAAGATCCGTTGAGATACTATACGCGGCAAACGTTTACTGCCGCGGACTTCTAAATGGATATCAAAGAGATTGCGGAGCGGGCGAAGGTCTCAACTGCGACAGTTTCTCGCACCATCCCCGCGTCCCAACGGTTACTTTGCGGTAGAGCTCTTGCGCTGCCCATGGCTGAGACTCCCCACACCTGCAAGCCTTCTTCGAGACACGAAACTGAGCGGTTGAAAGTTGTGCTATTTGGCCGTCAGGTCTATCCATGTTTGCTTGTCAGTCAATGGCACAACATAAGCACCAAGCTTTAGTTCGAGCTTTTGCGTAGGGCCATAACCCCCCACGCTTGCCAGCTTCGCGGGTTGTTCTACGCGCAAGAGCGCGGCAGACGTGAACGGATCGGAAGGTGAGAGCGAAATGCGGACCGACTTGCTTGCGGGATTCAGTTCCACTCTGTCGAACGTGCCCGCATCGAGCGTGAGCCATAAGCCTAGCGGAGAGAGATAGACGCGAGTGCGAGCGGAGTCGAGTGGAACGACAGTGATGGTTCCGTTTGCTTGTTGAATGTTACCGCCGAAGGCTTGCCAACCGAATGTCGGATCATCGACAACATAGGTCGCTGTGTTCCACGCATGACCGAAGAAGTTGGGGCCGTAGTCGCCGGTGATGGGATCGTCCTTCAGCATGTCAGGGAAAGCGTGAAACGCGGCGGATGGGAAGCCGTCTTGATCAATGTCAGTCAACGCGCCCATAGTTCCGGCATAACCGACGCGCAAGAGATACAAATCATCCGGATGGTCACGGTACTCAGCAAGCAGCGGAATGGCGTTCATCGACGAGCCATAGTGATGAAGCTGGCGCTCGAGGCGGCGGTCCCCTCCGGCAAAGATGAAGTCCCAATAACGACGAGCGCTGCCGTTGTAACCCCAATGCGGGATGGCAGGATCGTATCCGAGGATCGCGTTGAGAGTGACCTCGGCTTTGTCATTCCAGCCGAAATATTTGGTCCAGTCGTAAACCTCTTCCTGGCCGGTTGAGTCCCAGGGCATTTCGCTGCCGAAGGGATAGGCTTGTTTGCGCCAATGTTCGGCGCGCGCCCGCATTTTGGACTCGAGGTCAGACGCTTGGTCATTCATGCCTTCGGTTTTGAGATCACCAAGGATCTGCACAAAAACAGAGCCCTCCATTTGGCCAAACGAGGCAAGGTCCGGCGCGTACTTCGTCATGGCGACAGAAGTTTCGTAAGCCTGGTTCAGGTACCAGTCCCAGGGATGGTTCGTGACAAGTCCTTGGTGATTTCTCGCGAGGCGATAGAGCACCCAGTAGAGTGCCGCGACGTGCGGGTAATCGAAGGATCGGTCGGTTTGCTCGGAGGCTTTCTTGTTCCAACTGGTCCAGGTGCTCCAGTCGAAATCGCTGCGGTAGAAGCCGGCAGGGAATTCGTCGGGCTGGTAATAGAAAAGGCTTTTTCGGACGCCGTATTTGCGATCGCCATCTTTATATTGCAGTCCGCCCCAGACTACGCCGTCGACGAACTGCTGCAATTTGCCGATCTCATCTTTGTTAGGCTCAACAATTTGTTTCATGATGGCGGCAATCCAGCCACCACCGCCGCCTTCATCACCCAAACCAGCCACCCAGGCACGGCTGTCTTGCATAACAATCTTGTTTTCGTCACGGTTGTAAGTCATCACCGATGGGCTGCGACGGAAAGGATCGTTAGGATCGACGAACCAATCTGTTGTCGTGAGAAAGTGCCCCATGTCGGCCACAGCTTCCCGCTCCGGCTTCATGACGAAATAATGGATGGTCTGGACAAGCCCATCAGCGTAGGTGACCGTGAGCCGCGCGCGTCCCCACCGGTTTCCTTTTATTGCGTAGGCTGCCCATCCTCTTGTCGACCTAGGCGGGAGTTTACTGATGGTGAGCGCCCCTTGCGGTTCGACGGTCAGCGACTTTACCCCATCCGAATATTTCAGAAAGAGGCGAGCGTCGATGTCGGTAGGAAGGATGTAGCCGGGGAATCCGACAGCAACGGGACGCCGATTGGCCGCGAGAGTTTTCTCAATGTCGTGAATGGAATCGGAGACCAGAAATTTGACGCCGTATGTTTTCGACTCGCCCGGTTTGAGGGTGAGCGAAGTCGGCGGGTTCCATTCGTTGACGCCTTTCCATTCATTGTCCGCATAGGCGACGCTGTGGACCATCCACTCGTAGAAACCTTCGAAGGTGATGCCGCGCGGCGTGGGATCGGTGAACACCGGCTTTGCTCCCCAGTGATTGGGGTGATCAAGAATCGGGTTATAGGCCTCGAAGGGAGTGGTTCCATCGGGCACCACGAGCAGCGCGGGGCCGTGGCCGCTCAGGCGCGTGACTTGCAGATATCCGGCGCCTTCGCCGATGTAGGGATCGTAGAACGAGCATTTCGCGTGCGCTTCGTCCAGCGAACGGTTATTAAGCACGTTGTTGAACACCATCGGAATGCCGAGCGCGCCGATCTCGACCGGTTGACTGGATTTGTTCTTCAGCGTAAACAACAGCGCAAGAGGTCCGTTTCGGATGGCCCAGGCTCGGGTAATTTGCAATGGGATATCGGAAGGCAATGTTGGCGCAAGGTCGGCCGCCGCTAAGATTCGGGTGTCGCTCTCGGCATGCAGCCCCACTGCCGCAAATAGTCCTGAGGTGATTGGCAACGCAGTCACTGGCAGACGGTGGGTTGCAGTTGAGTAGTTCTTCCAATCGCCGGACGTCCCTTCCCGCAACCGAAGTGTGATGTCGCCGAGGTGGAAGTACTTGTCTTGCGAGCGTTCGACCAGCAGATCGCCGGGTGTGAAATCAAAATTTGGATCGGACTTGGGCTTGAGCGCAGCGACAGTCTGGGATGAGCGCACCAGGACTAAATTGAAGTCGGGAGTCTGCAGTTCCATCGTGCCCTGTTGCAGCATAGGGCCAGGAGTCGGGGGAGCCTTGGGCTTTTCCTGTGCGTAGACAGAAATGCAAACAAAAAAGGCAATGAAATAGGAACAACGCACCGCCGCGATCCCGGACCCCGCCTTGCGATTCATCAGCGCAACCTCATTTCGATAACTGCGTTGAAATCCAGTTTTCTACCTGCTCGTGCAGAACGTTGAGCGGCAGAGCGCCGTTGCTAAGCACTTCGTCGTGAAAGGCACGGATATTGAACTTGTCGCCAAGCTTCTGGCGCGCTTCCTGGCGAAGTTGCAGAATCTCGAGTTGCCCGAGCTTATAGGCCAGCGCCTGCCCCGGCCACGCGATATAGCGGTCGACCTCAGTCTGGATGTTGGGTTCATCCATAGCCGTGTACTTGTGGAAGTACTCAACCATCTGATCGCGCGACCAATGCTTCGAGTGAACACCGGTATCGATAACCAGGCGAATGTCGCGCCACATCTCATTCTCCAGTCGGCCATATTCGCTGTAGGGATCCTGATAACGTCCCATCTCATGCGCCAGGCGCTCGGAGTATAGGGCCCAGCCTTCAACGAAAGCGGTGTATCCGGCATACTTGCGGAACTCGGGCAGGCCGGTCATTTCCTGCGCCAGCGAAATCTGCAGGTGATGGCCGGGAATGCCTTCGTGATATGCGATTGCCTCGACGTTCAGCAGTAGGCGATGCTCGGGATCGTATTCATTCACATTGATGTGACCCGGCCGCGAGCCATCGGCGGTGCCGGGAGTGTAGTCGGCAGGGACAGCGTTCTTCTCACGCGCAGGCGCCATCGGTATGGCCGCCAGCTTCGCTTTTGGCAGATGGCCGAAATATTTGGGGAGCTCAGGCTCCATCTCGTGGACGTACTTGGCGTAGAGATCGAGCAGTTGCTGGCCGGAGGTCGCGTAGAGCTTCCGATCGTTCTTGATGTGCTGGTTGAAGCTGGCCAGATCGTTGAAGCCAAATTTCTTTGCCACCGCCAGCATCTCGGCTTCGGTCTGGTGCAGTTCCTTCAGGCCGATTTCGTGAATCTGGTCGGGAGTGAGATCGGTGGTGGTCATCCGGCGAACTGCGAAGCGATAACGCTTGTCGCCGTCGGGAAGCGCCCAAATACCAGGCTCTGTGCGGCCGTGCGGCGCGTAGTCGTTGCGCATGAACTCGGCAAAGCGCTTGTAGGCAGGTATGATCCGATCGTTAATGACAGTGAGCGCTTCTTTGCGCAAACGGTCCTGATCGGCAGATGAAATTCCTTCGGGAAACTTCTTCAGCGGATCGAAGAACGGGCTGTTCTCGCCGGTTTTGCTCGCAACGTCGTCAGCTTGGGGAGCAACTTTCTCCAGCAGGAAGCGCGCCGGCATCAGGCGGTCTTTCATGCCTTGCTGCAGGTTGGAAGTAACCTGGTCAAATACACGTGGAATCTGCTTCAGGCGAGCAATGTAATCTTCGTAGTCCTTTGCGGTGTTGAATGGCGTGATGGTGATCAAGTCGGGCAATTCGATCTGCGGGCCGCCGTTTTGGCTTACCGACATTTCCCAGGACTTGAACTGCGCGCCTTCAATCTGCTCGCGCAGATTACGGATCATCAATTCGCGGCTAAGCCGGTCCGCCTGCGAAAGGCCGGTGGTGGGGACCGCTTCGAAGCGCGCCAGGAACTTACGGGTTTCGTCGAGATCCTTGCGATGGAATTCGGCGGAGTAGTCGCTCAGTCGATCGTTGTAGCGGTTGTCGCCCAGCGCCGTCGCCGATTCCGGACTGGTGCGGAGTTCGTATTGCCATTCTTCGTCGAAAAGAGCGTGGAGTTGCTGAGTTGGATCAGGGGTCCGATTGTTCTGCTCCTGAGCTGCGGAAATATCCGCTCTAAAGAAAACGAGAAAGACAAGACTTGGAACGGCGACTAGACGCAAGAGCATCATTAAATTCCCCAACGGTGGTTAGGCCCTGACTAGATTTTCTTCGTGTGACTTAGTGTCCTTCGTGGTTCAAGAATTACCAACCACAAAGGACACTAAGGGAACGAAGGAATTGCAACGTCTGAGCCCGCCGACCTACACGGACTTGTTCTTTACTTTCCAGTACACCGTGTACCGGTTATTGATGATCTGGTACAGCGGAACCAGATTGATCGGTTGCGACTGGCCGACTGCCTTGAAGTTCAGCGGCTGCTTGCTGTCGACCTCGACCCATGCTGTGGGCTGGTTCGCATCGGCCACGATGTCCGGCGTCTTGTATTCGTCGCTGGCTTTCGGCTCGTAGTCGCCGTACTGCATGTCTTTCGTTACAGCGTCGAACTTGCCCGCAAGCACCAGTGGTCCATACATCATCGCCTGCACGGTGTGGTCGTCGGGCATAGGATCGATGTGCAGCGCCATGGGAAGGTTCAACTCGATCTTGTCGCCCGTCTTCCAAACGCGATTGAGCGTCAGATAACTGCTCGGGCTCGCGAACGCGGGTAGAGTCTGGCCGTTGATCTTCACGCTTCCGCCTTGAGCCCAGTAGGGAATGCGCAGATTGATGCCAAGTTGGACGGGAGCCTTCGCTGAAACCGTCAACACAGTGCCTTGCTGCTCGGGGAAGCGTGTTTCTTGGGCAAGCTTCATTCCTTTCTCCGGCCACTCGAGGTTCGAGTCAACGTAGAGGTTCACGTATACCGAGTCGTCATCGTGGAAGTAGATCGTATCGGTGAGTTTCGCGTATTCCTCCACGCCCGTCCCGGTACAGCACCAGAGAGAATCAAACGGCTTGCCGAAAGTCTTCCAATAACCCGAGGCGAGCGGCAGGTAATACATAAGCGCGCCGTCTTCGGGGTTGATTGTGCCGAGGCGGTGGTTGAAGACCAGACGCTCGTAGTAATCCATGTAATGCGCATCTGGCGACCAGCCGAAGAGGTGCCGCGTGAGTTTCATCATGTTGTAAGCGCAGCAGTCTTCGGTGGTGGTGGTGCTCAGTTCGCCGGCGAGTTTGCCAGGATCGGTGTTCCACGACTCGTGATTACTGGTGCCGCCTGTGCAATAGGAACGCTCGCTCGTCACTTCATCCCAGAAATATTCGGCGATGTTGCGATAGTACGGCTCGCCCGTGAGTTCGTAGTAGCGCGCGGCGGCGATCACCTGCGGGATGTGCGTGTTGACGTGCAATCCTTTGAGTTCGTCGCGATGCGCCGCCAGCGGATCGAAGAACCACTTCTTGTCGAAGCGCTTTGCCATGTGCAGGTAATACTCTTTGCCTGTCACGGCATAAAGATTCGATAGTACCTCCCCCATGCCGCCGTACTCGGTGCCGAGAATGCGCTGCATGTGGTCGTAACTGAGCGGGCCAGTGTAGCCGCCGACCCAATTCGCCATCTGCTCGGTGACCTCGAGCGCCTGCTGATTGCCGGTGTGAACATACATGTCCAGGTTGCCGGCCATGATTTTGTGGATGGTGTAGAACGGCGCCCACACGCGCTCGCGATTGCGGAGGCGGTCAAAGAATTCGATAGGAAACGCGCTCAGGTATCCGCCATTGTTCAGGCTCTTCTGACATTTGGCGAGTTCGGCCACGACGGTGTCGCCATTCTTCTTGAGGTCTTCATCGCCAGTGCTCCCATACATAAGCGCGACGGCAGAGAGATAGTGGCCTCCGGCGAAGTGGCCGCGGAGCTCGCAGTCGGGAGCTTCCCATCCGCCGAGCGGCTGAGCGGAAGAAGGAAGCCCGGCGTTCACGCGGAAGGTGTGCAGCAGCCGATCGGGAGGGAGCGAATGGAGATAGCCGCGATTTGCCTCCATCGCAGTCGTGCAGACACCTTTGCCGAGGCGGACCTGCTTCATGGGGAAGGGGCGGACTTTCCAGGGAACCTCCTCGCGATTCACCGGTTTGCCGTTCGGATGCGTAGTGTTGACGACAGGATCTTGCGCGAGGGTGATCTTGGGAAGCAGGGCTGATCCGGCAGCGGCGCCGACCGTAGCGATGAAATTCCTGCGCGAAAATTTCGACAGTGAAATCACAAATCCCTCCTAAGCTGCTTAGTAAACGTTTACCATAACAACCGCAGTTTTAAAGGATATTGTATACACTACTCGCGTGCGTGTTTCTCCGGCAATAGTTCAAAAGAACCGGGTACTCAGAATCCAAGCCCCCGACGCGAGACGGATATACTGCGCGAGGGTCTCGCACAAGAGCATGAGCAAACGTTGGGGAATTCTTGGCTCTTCTTTATTGCTCGGATGTGTTTTGTCCAGCAGTCCTGCAGTGCTTTTTGCGCAGCAAGCAGTGAACTCCGTTACCCAAGCACAGCGAGGAATCGCTCTCGCCGAAAAAGGGCGCTGCAAAGAAGCTGTCGCTGTGCTGAAGAGTGCGAGCGCCCGCGTGGCCGACAAGCAGCTGAAGTTTCAGACGACGATGCTGCTGGCACGCTGCGCTATGAGCATTGATCAAACCCAGACTGCGGTGGAAGCTTTGCTGCTGCTGAACCGCGAGTTCCCGAACGATCCTGAGGTTCTCTACACCACCACGCATTTCTATTCCGAACTGGCGTCACGCGCGTCCCAGCAACTCGCAGCCATGGCTCCCCAATCTCCCCAGGCGGAGAAGCTCGATGCTGAAGCATTCGAGTCTCAAGGCGACTGGGAGAAGGCCGCGGCGGAGTACAAAAAGATTCTTGAGCAGAATCCTAAAGAGCCGGAGATCCATTTCCGCCTGGGGCGAATCTTGCTTTCTAAGAATCCGCCCGACCCTGACGGTGCAAAAAAGGAATTTGAACAGGAGCTCAACATGAATCCGCAGAATGCGTCGGCGGAATTCATGCTGGGCGAAACAGCGCGGCAAGCTGGTCAGTGGGATGACGCGGCAAAGCACTTCTCGCGTGCGGCTGAGCTCGACGAGGGTTTTGTCGAGGCATATCTCGCGCTGGGAATGTCGCTGAACGCGTCAGCGAAGTTTGCTGATGCGGTTGCTCCGCTACAAACCTACGTAAAGATGCAGCCTGGAGATCCAGCGGGGCATTATCAGCTCGCAACCGCGCTCGCGCGTACGGGACACAAAGCCGAGGCTGACCACGAAATGATCCTGCAGCGTGAAGCCGCCGCCAAAACCCCTCGCACGCAGGAACACTAAGCCGGAGAACTGGGTGAAGTCGAAAATCGGAAATAGTTGGGAGATGTCGCGGCGAAATTTCCTGCAAAGCTCCTTGATGGCGGGCGCGACCGCGGCGTTTCCACAAATCAGTTTTGCACAGGCGCCCAAGGCAATTCCGGCCTTCGAAGAAGTTCCTTCCAGCGCGTCGGGAATTTCATGGAAGCACGTCAGCGGGCGCTCGTCCCTGGCCCATCTCCCGGAGACTGTCGGCGCAGGCTGCGCGTTTTTTGACTACGACAACGATGGATGGATGGATATCTATCTCGTGAATAGCGGGCCGTGCGACTTCTACCAACCGCAACAGCCGCTGCGCAATGCGTTATATCGCAACAATCGCGACGGCACCTTCACCGAGGTGACGCTGAGAGCAGGCGTGCCCGGCAACGCTTACGGAATGGGAGTCGCTGTCGGCGACTACGACGGCGACGGATTCCCTGATTTGTATGTCACGCAATATCCAAACAGCATTCTTTATCACAACAACGGCGATGGCACCTTCACCGATGTGACCGCGAAGGCGGGTGTAGCCGCTCCCGGATGGTCGACCAGCGCGGTTTGGTTCGATTACGACAACGACGGTCGGCTTGATCTGTTCGTCTGCCGCTTCGTCGACTACGGCAAGGACAAGCTGAAATTCTGTGGCGACAAGTTGACCGGAGAGCGCCACTACTGCATTCCCAGTATTTACGATCCCATGCCGTGCTGGCTCTATCACAATAATGGCGACGGAACTTTCACCGACGTCAGCAAAGAGTCAGGGATCTCGCAATCTTTGGCGAAGGCGTGGGGAGTAGTCGCGGCAGACATCAACAACGACGGTCGCATGGATTTGTATGTTACGAACGACACCGTTGCGAATTTTCTCTTCGCCAATCGCGGTAAAGGGAAATTTGAAGAGATTGCGATGCTGGCCGGAGTGGGCGTGAATGTCTTCGGAAAGCCGCGCTCAGGAATGGGGGTCGATGCAGGCGATTACGACCAGGACGGCTGGATCGACTTATTCGAAGCCAACGTCGATCATGAGATGTTTTCCCTATATCGCAACGACAAGAACGAGGCCTTCAGCGATGTTGCGTTGCCGACCGGGATCGGGGAAGCCACGCGTCTGATGAGTGGCTGGGGATTGAAGTTCTTCGATTACGACAACGACGGCGATCTCGACCTGCTGCTGGCGAACAGCCATCCCGACGACACGGTGGATGGAAGAATTCAGGGTGTCACTTTTCTTGAGCCGCTATTGTTGTTTCGACGGAGCGGCAACTCCTTCCACAATGTAAGCCTCGAAAGTGGCCCCACATTTTCCAGGCGGCTGGCTTCCCGAGGCCTGGCGCTGGGAGATTTCGACAACAATGGCTCGGTGGATGTGCTGGTCACGCAAAACAATCGCGAGCCGATCCTGTTGCGCAACAACGCCGGGCGTCAAAACCACTGGCTGGGACTAAAGTTGGTGGGCCGCAAGGCCAATATCGACGCCATCGGCGCGAAGGTCACCTGGAGGGCAGGAGAGTTGGAGCGGCACCGCTTCAAAGTTGGTGGGGGAAGCTATCTTTCGTCGCACGATCCGCGGATCGTGCTGGGAGTGGGCGCGCGCTCCAAGATGGACTGGCTGGAAGTGAAGTGGCCGGAACCCAGCGGCAAGATCGACCGGTTCACCGATGTGCCAATCGACCGGTACATCACAATTGTCGAAGGAGAAGGGAAGTGGAAGTAGGGAGCCGGCTCGCGGAACTCGTGTGGGGACGGGCGCCCTCGCCCGTCCGGCGGAGCGAGGCTCCGCGGAAGAGCATGCAGCTTACCGTGATCATGATTCTTATTCTTTCCATTGACTCCATGACCGCGCATTCGCAATCCACACCCATACGCCCGCCGTCCACCCCATCCCAGAACCCTTCGGTGCAAACGGAGCGCCCGGAGACGAACTATGTCGATCAGCAGGCCGAGAAGGAACTGCAAACGGGCTCTGCGCTGACTCGCCGAGGAGAGTTCACGCAGGCGATTCCGCATCTGCTCGCTGCACGGGGGCGAGTCGCCAACGACTACGCGGCGGAGTTCAACCTCTCGATCTGCTATGTCGCTACCGGACAGCCGCGCAACGCGATTCCACTCCTGACGCAACTCCGCAGCCGTGGCCACGACAATGGCGACGTCAACAATCTGCTGGCGCAGGCGTATATCGGCGACTCACAAGACGAAAAAGCGCTGCATGCACTGAAGCGCGCAGCAACATTCTCCCCCGCGAATGAAAAGCTCTATCTGTTCGTGGCAGACGCATGCATGGGAAAGCAAGCGTATGCACTGGGCATCGAGGTGGTTGAAGTGGGATTGAAGAACCTGCCTGATTCAGCGCAACTGCATTTGGAACGCGGGATGTTCCTGACCTTGATGGACCGGTTCGACGATGCGAAGGGCGACTTCGAGTTGGCACGCAAACTCGCGCCCGATTCAGAAGTCGCCTACATCGCGGGAGCGGAAGAGGCCATGTACGGCGGAAATGTTGCTGAGGCGGTCCGAATCTCGCGCGAAGGCATTGCCAAGGGCCATAACAATTTCCTGTTGCTGACGCTATTCGGCGAGGCGTCACTGCGCTCTGGTATTACTCCGGGGCAGAAAGAATTCGATGAGGCTCGGCAGGCACTGGAGGCGGCAGTATCCGAGCGGCCGAATTATCCAAGTTCGCAACTCGCACTGGGAAAGCTCTATTTGCTGAATGGCCAAACAGCCGATGCAATCGTCCATCTGGAAGAAGCGCGGGCTCTGAGTCCGGGGAATGCAGCAGTATATTCGAATCTCGCGGCGGCATATCGCAAGCAGGGAGAGATGCAGAAGGCGCAGGATGCTCTGGCAAAGCTAGCCGAACTGAATCAGGCGCAAGCGGAAAGGATCAGAACTGCGCCGGGAGAAACGAAATCAAGCTACACCGGCGCCGCGCCTCAGCCGCACTGAAGAATCCTTCGTGTACCTTTGTGTCCTTGGTGGTGAAAAATAACCACGAAGGGCACGAAGGTACACCAAGGAAAAACTGCTTAGGCTGAGTTTCCCGATCTGACTCGCGGGAACGGCCGCTCAACAATCCCGGTGCCTTCCTTCACTGCGATGATCTGATCGCACTTCAGGTCTTTCAATTTCGTGGCCATGCCACTCGGCCAGAGAATTTCGATGGCATCGATGTTTGCTCGCGAGCCGATGCCGAAGTGCAGGCGTGGATCCTGCGCGGATTGGTAGCTCATCCCGCCCTTGCGTTGATCGAAGAGTTTCAGATCACTCGCCGTGACCGTCACCCGAGCGCCAACCCCGTCTCGATTTGATTTCGTTCCAATCAGCAGAATCTCTAGCCAGTGGTTTGCGTTTCCGCCATCGTTGCGGAGCAGCTGTGGCGATTGCCCGCAGTTGTTGACGAGAATATCGAGGTCGCCGTCGTTATCGAAGTCTCCTATTGCGGCCCCGCGACTTACTCGTGGCAATAGGAAATCCGTCCCTATCCGATCGCTCACATTTTCGAAAACACCGCGGCCGGTGTTGCGGAACATCAGCTTGGGCTCGGCATACTTCGTATCGGCGTGATAGCGCTCGATGTTGTCGAGCACGTGCCCGGTCGCCATAAATAGATCCACCGCTCCGTCGTTGTCGTAGTCGAAAAACCTGGTACCGAATTCGCTCATGTGGAACGTAGCGTAACCGAGCTTGGAGCGGAAGGTCGCGTCCTCAAATGTACCGTCACGCATGTTCTGATAGAGTCGCGCCAACTGCATGTCGAGATGCACGGCGACAACATCCATGCGACCACTGCCAGTGGTGTCAGCGGCATCGGTGCCCATGCCGGCTTCGAACTGGCCATCGCCGCTGACAGCAACCCCGGCCTGATATCCGACTTCCGTGAACGTGCCGTTGCGATTGTTGCGGAAGAGTGAATTGGGCATGTGATCGTTGGCGATGAAAATGTCCTGCCAGCCGTCGTTGTCATAGTCAAAAGTGACGATGCCGAGACCGTTGCCGGGCTTCGCCGCGAGACCCGACGTCTTACTCACATCTGTAAACGTGCCATCGCCGTTGTTGCGGTAGAGCGTGGGAGGTTGCGGATTGAAATCGTCAGGATGGCAATAGCTACGCATGCCGGGTCCACGATCGCCACAATAGAAATTGCGTTCAGGCGACCAGTCGACGTAATTGGCGATCACGAGATCCAACCGCCCATCGTTGTCATAATCGAACCAGGCCGCGCTCGATGCCCACAGGCCGGTGTTCGCGACTCCCGCACGTGAAGTCACATCGGTGAAGGTTCCATCGCCATTGTTGTGATAAAGAATGCAGCGGCCGTATCCGCAGACGAAGAGGTCAGGAAAGCCGTCGTTGTCATAATCGCCCACCGCGACTCCCATTCCGAACAAATCTTCGGCGCCAGCGCCCGCTTTCAGGGTCACATCCGTGAATGTCCCGTCGCCATTATTGCGGTACAAGGCACTGCGGAGCGGGTGGGCTGGCGTGTAGACCTTGGTGGCAGCGCCATTCACGAGATAAAGATCAACAAGCCCGTTTTGGTCGTAGTCGATCCAGGCGCAGCCTGAGCCCATGGTCTCCATCAGGAATTTTTCCGGCGAGGCAGCGTTGTCGTGTATGAAGTTGATTCCAGCCGAGTGGGCCACATCAGTGAACGTGACCTGATTTCTGGGGGTGGCCCAGCCTGTCCGGGGTAGAACAATGCCAGCACCAGTTAGGACTGTACCTCGAAGCAGATCGCGCCTCGTCAACTGGGTCAAAGGAAACTGTCCTCAGATGGAACCATACACGAGGCGATTTGGCGACTTCCCCGAGTTGTTCAGCAACGATCTTCCACAGGCGAAGCGTGTGCTTGCAAGAATCTGCTTGACAACGGCTCCGAATATTGTATACAAAATCCAACCTGAGCGGCAAACGTGCCCGACGTGTTTTCTGCTCTGGGCTTTTCGTGCATGTGGTTGAGCTTTCGGCTGGATCCGGAGGCCACAAACAAGTTCGCGGAGGAGGACGTATGTCCCGCAGGTCTGCTTCTTCTTTTCTGATCGCCGCCATCGGTCTCGTGAGCTGGCTGATTACCTTGCCGGCTAGCATCGCGCAACATAGTTCCGAAGGAAGCGTGAGCATCGTGGTTGTGGATGCAAGCGGAAGTGTGGTGCAAGGGGCTGATCTCCAGTTGGTAGACGTGGCCACCGGCTCGACGCAAACATCCCAGACCCAGGAAGGAGGCACCCATACCTTCGTCAACCTGCCAGTGGGGACGTATCGCTTGAGTATCTCGAAGCAGGGTTTCAAGTCGCAAGTGTTCGACGCCGTCTCAGTGCAAGCCACGAAAACGACTGGAATTACCGCGACCATGGGTGTGGGTACACAAGCAGAGACCGTGGAAGTCACGGCGACCGCCTCTCCGCTCATCGAGACGACTTCCTCGGCGATTGGCACGGTGATCGACATGAAGCAGATCGAAGATCTTCCGATTCAGGGACGGAATCTCACACAAATGACGCAAGTGGTGCCCGGGTACACGGGAACACTCGCGGACGGAGGAGGTACCTGGAATGGGCTTCCATCAATTGCGCAAGGGAACAGCATTGACGGTGTCACCGGAAGTGCAGGTCGGATGAAGTTTGGTGGTGCGGCTGAGCCTGCCGTCGAGCCTCGGGTAGAAAACATCCAGGAGATGACAGTCCAAACGGACCAACTCGACTTGAACCAGGGCTATGGCACATCGACGATGCAGATCAACTTCGTTACTCGTCGCGGTACCAATGCGTTTCACGGGAGAATCTTTGAAGATTTCAGAAATAGCGCGCTGAATGCCAACGACTGGACGTATGATTTCCTGAATGCTCAGAGCCCCGGCTCGCAACCGCGACCGCATCTGATTCTCAACGAATTTGGAGCGAGCGTCGGTGGACCGGTGATACGGAACAAGCTGTTTTTTTTCGGCACGTACGCCATGTCACGCCAACCTGGCGCAACGCCGACCAACATGTGGGTACTAACGCCGGCCGCTCAAGCGGGAAACTTCACCTACAGCGGCGGTACAGTGAACGTATTCAATTTGGCCTCGTCGTGCGGCAACTGTGGCTCTACTGCGCTGCCCACCACCGTCAATGGACAGACCCAGAGTGCGCTAGCCGCAGCCAACAGCGCCGTGGCGAGCGGGACCCTAAGCAATTTGAGCGATCCGAATTTTCAACAACTCAACTGGCAAATCGCGAATCCCGACAATCGCTATTTTCCGACGGTTCGAGTTGACTACGAGCCGACCTCTAAGCAACGAGTCAATGTAGCGTGGAACTACACCAAGCGGGTCGATCCGGGAGCAATCCCACCCAATCTTCCTGGCTCGGCTTTCGCCAAGACGGGAGCTGGGAACAAATTCCGCTCCTACACGGCCGCGCTGGGTTTCACCTCCACACTTTCTCCTACCTTCATCAATGAGTTTCATGGCGGATTCCTGTACAACGCAAACTTCTTTGGGTACAACGGTGTTACACCGACGCCGTCGACTCAACAAATCGGTTGGAATTTTTCCAACCTTCCCTTCAGCTACAACACGGGGATGAATGGTACAAATTTCCCGATCCCGACGGGTTCTTACTATCCGGTATTTAATGCATCGGACACGGTCACATGGCAGAAGCATGCGCACACTATCGACTTCGGCTTCTCATGGTGGCGAGAACAGAATCACTACTACAACGGAGTGCTCGGGTTCCCGGGAATCAACCTCGGATTAGCGTCAACGGACCCCGCGATTAATGCCTTCACTACCAGTTCGATGCCCGGTGCTTCGGGCAATGATTTGGCTGAAGCCCAGGAGCTTTACGCTGTTTTAGTGGGGCGTGTTTCGGGTATCGGGGGCAGTTACACGTATAACAAGAAACTCAACTCTTACTGTGAAGGGTGCATCGGCGCTTACAATCTGGACGAATTACAAAAAAGCTTCGGTGGCTTTTTTCAAGACTCCTATCGCGTAACGCCGACCTTCGTACTGAACTATGGCCTCCGTTGGGATTTCACATGGCCCGACTATGACCTGACCGGCGCTTATCACTCGGCTGCGCAGGATGCGATATGGGGGCCGTCGGGGGTAAACAATATTTTCGCTCCCGGAGTATTGAAGGGTACAAACAATCCGATTCTGACGCAAAATAGTGCGCCGGCTAAGCCATGGTATGTTTCACCCCAACCGACACTTGGCTTCGCGTGGAATCCGAGGCGTTGGAACAATACCGTGCTTCGCGCCGGCTTTTCGCTGCGCAGATTTACCGAACCCCAGCAATATTTCTGGAACCAGGCTTCCGATTACGGAGCATTCTACTTTCAGAGCTTCTCGTTTAATCCTTTGAAGACGGGCGGAGCGCAACCGGCTGGTACGTTTGCGCCAGGTACGCTCGCCTTGGGCGACCCGACCATTGCTGCCCTCAATTGTCCCAACAGTTCATCGTCGGGCCCCGTTTACAGCTGCAACCCCGCCAAGTACCTAACTACCGAACCGGAGTCGGATTTTACATTCTTGGGTGGGCCAGGTGCGAATGGTGTGGCTCCCAACCTCAAGCAGCCCTACACTGAGTCGTGGAACGTTGGCATTCAGCGACAGCTCGGCGAAAGCCGTGCACTTGAGATTCGCTATATCGGGAACCGGAGTTTGAGACAGTGGATCGTGATGAATCAAAATGAGGTTAACATCTTCGAAAATGGATTTCTGAGTCAGTTCAAGATGGCTCAGCAAAACCTGGCTGCTTACATCCAAGCGAATCCGGGATGCGTGAGCGCGAATAACTGTAGCTTTGCGAACAACGGACTGCCGGGGCAGCAGTCGATGGCGATCTTCAACGCGGCCTTCGCGGGAGAGGGCGCGGGACCCGATGGCCAGTTACTGGACTACAGCAACGGTGGCTTCGTCAACAATTTGCAGACGGGGCAGGCAGGCGCTTTGGCCAATACGCTCGCAAATACGGCGTTCTACTTCTGCAATATGGTAGGTAGCGCCGCGTTTGCTCCCTGTGCTAACAACGTGGGCATCAACGTTGCGGGTGCGGGATATCCAATCAACTTCTTTCAGGTGAATCCCTACGCGATTGGCACCGGCCTGAGTCAACTGGTGTCGGAGGGTTATTCAAATTATAACGGTTTACAGGTGGATTTCCGTCAACGTGCTTGGCACGGTTTGCAGTTCGACGCTAACTACACCTGGTCGCATACTCTGGGAGTGTCTACCCAGAACAACTGGCAAGGTGCGGTTACATCGTTCACACTGCGTGACATGCATCTGAGCTACGGGCCCACGCTGTTTGATATTCGCCATTCGGTCCACATCAGCGGCACTTACGACTTGCCTCTCGGCAAAGGTAAAACTTTCTCGGCCGGAAATGCTCTTGACCGTGTCATTGGTGGATGGACGATTGGCACAATCTTTACTCTCCAGACAGGGAATCCATTCCTCCTGCAGGGTGGTTACAACACGTTTAACGACTACGCCGACGGAGGTGTTGTCTTGAACAATGTGACAGTTTCGCAGCTGCAGAGTTCAGTGGGCGTCTATCACATTCCAGGACAACCATCGGTGTCCTTCATTAATCCTAAGTATCTGGCCAGCAGCACTGGAGGTGGAGCAAATCCGGCATACATCTCGCCCAACACTACACCTGGAACCATTGGCCAGAGAGTCTTTTTGTACGGCCCGCGCTATGTTAATGATGACCTGTCGCTCACGAAGCGAATACCTATCACGGAGAGGTGGATGTTCAGCTTACAGGCGATGGCATTAAATGCCTTCAATCACCCAACGTTTCAGCCCGGTTCTGGCAGCGGCTGCTCATACTTCTGTTACGCTGCGGGTGGAGGTTTTCCCAATGTGCAAGCGGGAAGCTTCGCGATCGGAGGGGTTTCCCCGAGTTATCAACCACGCATCCTAGAACTCAGAGGCAATATCGAGTTCTAAACAAAAATCCGTCTTCAGACCTAAATGCCAGGGCATGCTTGCCCTGGCGTTTTTGTTCTGTCATGAAAATGACTTGGGATGGAAAGACGAGCTAGTCCGACGCTCTGCGCTGTTGCAGCGCTTCCTTCAACGATTGGCCGGCGTGCTGGATGTGCTGGCGCAGGAGTTTGCAGGCGCCGGCGATGTCGCGCTGGCGGCAAAACTCGAGAATCTCGTGGTGCTCCTGGTTGGCGCGCGCAATTCCGTGCGTTAGGTAGAGTTGCAGGCGGGTATACCGTTCCCCGCTGTTGTTCACGTTGCGAATAATGTTCATGAAGTGCGGCCGCTCGGCACGTGAATAGAGAAGAGAATGGAATTGCCAGTTCAGGCGTCCCCAGGAAAAGAGGTGGTCCTCGTGCTGCAGTTCGGTTTCGTACCGACGAAGAACGACGGCAGCTTCCTCGAGATCGTTCTCGGTTAAGCGCGGGATGGAGTGCTTTAGAATTTCCGGCTCGAGCAGTGCGCGAATGGTGAACAGTTCTTCGATGTCCGTGGGCGAGAGCGCCGGCACAATCGCGCCACGGTTCGGGACAATCGTGATCAAGCCTTCAGCGTCGAGTTGCCGCAAGGCCTCGCGCACGGGAATCCGGCTCACCTGGTACTGAATGGCGATGGCGTCCTGGCGAAGTTGCGCGCCCTCAGGAATGGTGCCGCGAATGATTTCTTCGCGCAGTTTATCTGCGACGGCTGAGGTGAGCGACTGCCGGGGGATGGCCGATTCGGGTGCGGTGGACAGGTTCATGGTTCAGAGATTGAGTGCGAGTACAAATGCATCCAAATACAAGAACGCTGATGCACAAACGATGATATGCGGAGCTTTCGGAGCGTGCAATAACCGATATTCAGGATCAAGCTCACTTAACCACAGGCGTTGCCTTGTCCGACGCCATGACGTCACGGCCGCTGGCCCTACGCACCAGCCAGTAAACCGGCAGTCCTGCAACGACGATCGCCAGGCCTGGCCACGTCGTGGCTGGGCGATAAGCAAATAGCACCACCAGGATTATCGTAGCCGTGATGACGTAAGCGCCGGGAACAAAGGGATAGCCCTTGGTTCTGTATGGTCGCGGAGCGTCCGGCCGGTTCCGGCGCAAGCGGAAGACGGCAGCCACAGTCAGAACATAGAAGATGAGCGCGGCAGAAATCACGTAGTCGAGCAGATCGCTGTATAGGTTTCCCCATGTGCCGCTTGCGGGGGTGAAGGTCCGCGGCAAAACCAGAACCATCGCCCAGATACCCTGAATCCAAAGTGCCCACGCCGGTACGCTGGCGCGATTGAGACGCCCAGCAAGTCGGAAGAAGAGGCCCTGGCGAGCCATTGCACAGTAGGCACGCGGTCCTGCGAGGATCAGCGCATTAACGCACCCGAAAGTGGAAATCATGATGGCGACGGCCATGAGCGCAGTGCCCAGGCCAGGGAAGATGGCCTGCAACGTTGCCGTGCCAACACGATCGGAAGGCGCGTGCTGGATCGCCTCGAGAGGCAGCGTAAAAAGATACGCCAAGTTTGCCAGGAGATACAGCGAGATCACCACAATGGTGCCGATCACCATGGCGCGCGTCACGTTCTTCTCAGGTTCGCGAACTTCTCCGGCGGCGAAGGCAATGTTGTGCCAGGAGTCAGCTGAAAAAAGCGATCCAGTCTGGCTCACGCACAAGGCGACAAAGAGTCCGAATGCAGTAGTGGCGTTAAGTGTGGCAGTCAATGGCTGAATGCCGCGGGCGTGCCAGAAATTGCCAAAGTTTGCGTGCAGAGCGGCAGCGTTACGTCCAACAAAAATTCCGGCGCCGATGAGTGCCAGAAGCGCAGCGCTCTTGGCGACAGTAAATATGTTCTGCACCCACTTGCCGTACTGCAGTCCACGTGTGTTCGCGAAGGTCAGCAGCAGGATCACTCCCAACGCGAGCAGTTGCGCAGTCGAAAGCGAGACTGCGTAGTGCGTTGAAATTCGAATCGGCCGGACGAGGTAATGATCCTCGGAAATCGAGGGAAGAAGCACTCCGGTGAATCGCGCGCAAGCAACGGCGACGGCTGCGATCGTGCCGGTCTGAATGACCGTGAATAGCGTCCACCCGTAGAGGAATCCCCAGAGCGGGGAATAGGCTTCGCGGAGATAGACGTACATACCGCCGGCTTGCGGCATCATGGCGGATAATTCGCCGTAGCAAAGCGCACCAGCGATGGTCAGAGCTCCGGCGATGATCCATGCGACCAGCAGCAAGCCCGGGCTACCGATCTCGCGTGCCATGTCGGCTGACACTATGAAGATGCCGGAGCCGATCATGACGCCGACGACCAGCATCGTGGAATCAAACAGCCCGAGGCCACGGTGGAACTCGGGCTTGCGGGGAGTCGTCATTGGGGCAGGTTCTGCAGCACGAAATGAGGGCAAGTGCGGCTCCGGCTTTGCAGTGAAATTGTAAATACGCCTTGACTACTGGATATTGTATACATAATATGGACGAGCACGGAAGGCAATCCCTTCTGCCCTGCTGAAACACTCTAAGCCCTGAGGAGTAAGTCTTTGGCATCATTGCACTTTTCGCCCGTCTCGCCAACCCTGTCGGACGTAGAATCGAGCGACAGGGAGAGGCGAATGTCCGGTCGAGAACGGGAAGTGCGCAGCGTGCGAGTGGTAGATTCGCACACCGGCGGAGAGCCAACGCGACTTGTAGTAGCAGGCGGTCCCGATCTGGGACGAGGTGCGTTGAGTGAACGGCTGGCGCGATTTCGCACTGCGCACGATGAATTCCGCTCCGCGGTCGTTAACGAGCCGCGAGGATCCGACGTAGTAGTAGGTGGCCTTTTGTGCGAGCCGTGTGACTCCACCTGCGCCGCCGGCGTCATCTTCTTTAATAACGTCGGCTATCTCGGAATGTGCGGTCATGGAACGATTGGGTTGATTGCTTCTCTCGCTCACAGGAGAGAGATCGCACCGGGCGAGCATCGAATCGAAACTCCGGTTGGTATTGTGAGCGCGATCTTGCACGAGAACGGCAAAGTGACCGTAAATAACGTCGCCAGCTATCGCAAGGCGGCGGGAGTTGCTGTCGAGGTCCCACGGTTCGGCACGGTGCGTGGGGACGTTGCGTGGGGCGGTAATTGGTTCTTCCTCGTTGAAGAACACGGATTCGAACTGACGCTGAAAAATGTAGAGGCATTGACCGAATTCACCTGGGCGGTCCGATGCGCATTGAATGCCGCAGGAATTACCGGAGATGAGGGACACGAGATCGACCATATCGAGCTGTTTGGTCCTTCCAAGTTGCCGGGAGTCAACAGCAAGAATTTTGTATTGTGTCCGGGAAAAGCGTACGACCGATCGCCTTGTGGTACGGGGACAAGCGCGAAGTTGGCATGCCTGCACGAAAGCGGCAAGCTGCGCGAGAGCGATGTATGGCGCCAGGAGAGCATCGTCGGCAGCGTGTTCGAGGGAAGAGTCGCGGTGCGGGATGGCCGAATTTATCCGAGCATCACCGGATCGGCATTTGTGAATTCGGAAGCCGAGCTGATTTTGGACCCGCGAGATCCGTTCTGTAACGGCATTCGCGCATGAGTGCTGAGAAGTACGACGTCGTCATTATGGGCGCGGGAATTGTGGGAGCCGCGTGTGCGCTGGAGTGTGCGCGCCAGAAAATGCGCGTCGCAGTTGTCGACCACGACGTGATTGGCGGCGGTGCGACTGCGGCTGGTATGGGGCACATCGTCGTAATGGACGACTCGGAAGCGCAGTTTGCGTTGACGCGCTATTCGCAGCAATTGTGGCAACAGCTTCGTCCTGAGCTTCCGGACGACGTGGAGTATACGCAGTGCGGCACCATCTGGGTGGCGGCTGACGATGAGGAGATGGCGGAGGTCCATCGCAAGGCGAGCTATTACCAGCGCCGCGGAGTGCCGGTCCAGATTTTGAGCGCAGAAGATTTGGCGCGTCTGGAGCCGAACCTGCGAAAGGGAATGGCTGGCGGGCTTCTCGTGACGGAGGACGGCGTCTTGTATCCGCCTTGTGCAGCGCGGTTTTTGATCGAGCAAGCGCAAGCGCTGGGAGCAACCGTGCAGGTAGGCGCTCCGGTGGCTGAGATCGGAAATGGACGTGTGCGGCGCGCAGATGGAAGTGAGTTGTCGGCGGGAGTGATCGTGAATGCTGCGGGAGCGTGGGCGCCGGAGCTGACCCGCGGCATCAGCGTGAAAAAGCGCAAAGGCCACTTAGTGATCACTGACCGCTACCCGGGCTTCATTCAGCACCAGTTGGTTGAACTCGGATATCTGAAGAGCGCACATTCTGTCAGTTCGGACTCGGTTGCCTTCAATGTGCAGCCGAGGCGGACGGGACAAGTGCTCATTGGATCTTCGCGGCAGTACGGAGCGGAGCACAAGGAAGTGGATCACGAGATTCTCGGGCGCATGTTGCAGCGGGCGCAGGAGTACATGCCTCGACTGTCGCAGACTTCAGCGATTCGAGTTTGGACCGGATTTCGCGCCGCGACACCGGACAAACTCCCGCTGATCGGGCCGTGGGGCGAGGATTCGACGGTGTTTCTTGCGACCGGGCATGAAGGATTAGGAATTACAACATCGCTTGCAACTGGGCGATTGTTGGCCGATCAACTCTCAGGAAGAGCATCGCAGATCGCACGCGAGCCATATTTGCCGTCTCGGGCGACGACAATGGAGCACGCCCATGTCTGAGCAAATCGCGGTTTCGGTGAACGGCACACGCGTGACGGTGGCAGCGGGATCGAGTGTCGCCGTTGCGATGATGATTGCGGGAGCTAGTTGCCGAACTTCAGTTAGCGGCGAACCGAGGGGTCCGTTGTGCGGCATAGGCATTTGTTACGAGTGTCGCGCGGAGGTTGATGGCGTGGCCCATAGGCGAAGCTGTCAGGTAGCTTGCACGACAGGCATGGATATAAGGACCGATGGTTAGCGCGCGAAAACAATTCGATGTGCTGATCGTGGGCGGAGGCCCGGCGGGAATCGCCGCGGCAGTGTCAGCAGCACAATCAGGCAAGCGGGTCGGGATTGTTGACGACAATCCTGCTCTGGGAGGACAAATTTGGCGCGGTGAAACGGCACAGTCCAATTCGGAAGCGGCGGCATGGCTGGCAAAGCTGCATGCCTGGGATGTCGAGGTGTGTGCGGGGACGCGAGTGTTCGATCAGCCGGTGAGCGGCGTATTGCGCGCGGAATCCGGCGACGGCACGTACCAGATTGAATATGGAAAGCTGATTCTGGCGACCGGCGCGCGTGAACGATTCCTGCCATTTCCCGGATGGACGCTGCAGAATGTGATGGGAGCAGGTGCGTTGCAGGCGCTGGTGAAATCAGGCCTGCCGGTAAGCGGGAAGCGAGTAGCGATTGCCGGGACCGGGCCTTTGCTACTGGCCGTAGCCGCGTATCTGAAGAATGATGGCGCGAAGGTTGTTGCGATTTACGAGCAAGTATCGCGCACGGCGCTGGCAAAATTCGCACTGAAAGTTGCCGCGCAGAGAGGCAAGTTAGCTCAGGCGCTATGGTTGCGCAAAGAACTGCGAGACATTCCCCTGATCACGAACGCGTGGCCGGTTGCGGCGAGGGGAAACGGAGTCGTGGAGTCGGTTGTCCTTTGCCGCGGTGGAAAGCACGAGGAGATTGCCTGCGATTATCTGGCGTGCGGTTTTCATCTTGTCCCCAATACAGAATTGGCGGTCCTGCTGGGATGTCGTTTGCAGAATGGATATGTGCAGGTGGATGACTTTCAGCAGACATCACAGCCAAATGTCTTTTGCGCAGGCGAGCCGACGGGCATCGGTGGAGTGGAACTCTCGCTGATCGAAGGGCAAATCGCAGGTCTGGTTGCGATCGGCAAAGAAGGTGAGGCCCAGAGTCTTTTCAGCGCGCGCAGAAAGATGCGCAGCTTTGCAGAGGCGCTCGACCGAACATTCGCGTTGCGGCCTGAACTGAAGAGCCTGGCGTCCACGGGAACGATTGTCTGCCGATGCGAGGATGTGAAGTACGGCCAGATGACACAGCATCGTTCATGGCGTGCTGCGAAGCTGCACACGCGTTGTGGTATGGGGCCGTGTCAAGGACGCGTCTGCGGGCCGGCAACACAGTTTCTGTTGGGATGGACGCCGGAATCCGTGCGTCCGCCGATTTTCCCAGTCGCACTAGAAAATTTGATTTCTGAAACGCACGAAGAGAAAGAGCACACGTTCGTCATGTGAGGGCAGCGATGAATTGGAATGGAGTAATGCCTGCGATTACAACCTGCTTCGACCGTAAGCTCGAGGTGGACTACGGGTTTATGGCGGAACACAGCCGCTGGCTGCTCGACAATGGCTGCACCGGAATCGTGTGCCTCGGTTCGCTCGGCGAAGGCGCTACGTTGTCTTTCGAGGAAAAGGTCAACATCCTGCGGACTTGCGTGAAGGCGGTGCATGGCCGGGCGCCGGTCGTGGCGTCCATCTCGGCGCTGTCGACCGGGGAAGCGGTTGCTCTGGCAAAAGCCGCGGCAGATGCGGGATGCGATGCGCTGATGGTTCTCCCTCCGTACGTGTATCAAGGTGACTGGCGAGAGATGAAGGCACACGTGAGTGCGGTGCTGGAAGCTACGCCGCTCGGTTGCATGCTCTACAACAATCCCGTCGCTTACGGCACGGACTTCCTTCCCGAGCAGATCCAGGAACTAGCTGCGGATTACGCGAATCTGGAATCGGTGAAAGAGTCCAGCACAGACGCGCGACGCGTCGCTGCGATCCGAGCGTTGATGGGAGATCGCTTAGAGATTTCCGTCGGCGTCGACGACGCGATTCTGGAAGGCATTGGTGTTGGCGCGATCGGATGGGTTGCTGGACTGGCGAACGCACTGCCGCGTGAGTCGGTGGAGTTGTTCAACAGTGGCCGGAATTGCGAGCACGAGAAAGCCTTCGATATCTATCGTTGGTTTCTGCCCCTGCTGCGAATGGATACAGTCCCGGAGTTTGTGCAGCTCATCAAACTGGTGCAGGCGGAGGTGGGGATGGGAAATGCCCGAGTACGTCCGCCGCGCCTCGAACTGACTGGCGACAAACTGAGCCGCGTTCAAGGCACAATAAGGGAAGCACTGCAATCCCGCCCACAGCTGGTGAATGGTAGGGCTGTGCCGGCGAAATGATGGGAGCACATCGTGAAACTCGCAGGTAGATCGATCATCGGATTTCGTGAAGGCTCGACTTCGGGAGCCAAGTTCCGCGCCCACAATCCTGTAACAGGAGAGGCGCTTGAGCCTGATTTTTATTCGGCATCGGCGGAAGAGGTGAATCAGGCAGCTTCGCTGGCGCACGATGCCTTTGCAACATACCGAAATACTTCGGGTGCAGAGAAAGCCAAGTTTCTTCGCGAGATCGCCAGCAATATCGAAAAGATTACCGACCAAATCGTTGAGCGCGGCACGCTGGAAACGGCCCTCCCCAAAGCTCGTCTGCAAGGTGAGACTGCGCGGACCTGCCATCAGTTGCGTTTATTCGCGCAATTGGTGGAAGAAGGTTCGTGGCTTATGGTACGGATTGATCGTCCAGACCCAGATCGCAAACCGCTGCCGAAACCCGACGTACGATCGATGCTGCGGCCGCTCGGGCCCGTAGTGGTGTTCGGAGCGAGCAATTTCCCGCTCGCATTTTCAGTCGCGGGAGGCGACACGGCGTCAGCATTGGCGGCCGGATGTCCGGTGATCGTGAAAGGCCACTCCGCGCACCCTGGCACCGGAGAACTCGTGGGGCAAGCGGTTCGCGAAGCCGTGCGCAGCTGCAACCTGCCCGAAGGAGTCTTCTCGCTACTCTTCGGCGGGGGCAACGAGATTGGCACCGCTCTGATGAAGCATCCGCACGTGAAGGCGGGCGGTTTCACTGGCTCGCGCCATGCAGGGAAGCTCTTGATGAATGTTGCTGCCTCGCGTCCGGAGCCGATCCCTTTTTACGCCGAGATGAGCAGCACAAATCCGGTGTTCATTTTGCCGGGAGCCTTGCGGCAGAATGCTGAGAAGATCGCTGCCGGCCTGCACGGATCTTTCACGTTAGGTGCGGGCCAGTTCTGCACGAAGCCCGGAATGGTCTTCGTACAGGAAGGAACTGATGCCGCTAACTTCACGCGGAAATTGCAGGAGCATGTGACCGGCTCCGCACCTTTCCATCTGCTTACATCGGTAATTCACAAATCGTACGGCACAGGAATCAACGAGCGCAAAGCAAAGTCCGGAGTGAAGGTGCTGGCAGAATCCGCGCCAGGCGGAGAGTTCGGAGTTGGAGCGGCGCTTTTCGAAACCGATGCGCAATCATTCCTGAAAGACGCCGATCTCGCGGGCGAAATTTTCGGTCCGGCAACCTTGCTGGTGCGGCATTCTCAGCGCGAAGAAATCTTGCGCATCGCCAGCGAGCTCGAAGGACACCTCACGGCCACAATTCATGGCACCGAGCAGGACCTGCGCAAGTTCAGCGACCTGGTTTCAATTTTAGAAACCAGGGTTGGTCGGCTGGTGTTCAACGGCTTTCCAACCGGCGTAGAAGTCTGTCACGCGATGGTGCACGGCGGCCCATTTCCTGCGACCTCCGACGGGCGCTCGACTTCGGTAGGGACACAGGCCATTTATCGTTTTTGCCGCCCGGTGTGTTATCAGAATTTCCCCGAGTCGGCTTTGCCAGAAGAGCTGAAAGACGGCAACCCGCTTGGCATCTGGCGCATGGTCGATGGCGAGATGACCCGCGAAAAGAGTTCTCAACCACAGTTGCAGGTTGCGGGATAGCGCGGCCTGCCGAAATCTGACCGCAGTTTCACAAGCCAGGAGAATTCCGTGCACGCGAAGAGTGTCGCGAAGCAGTTGGTCTTTGTTTGTCTTTTAACATCAACTCTGGCCGTTGTCGCGCAGAACAAACTTGCAGCCACGCCGCCCATGGGCTGGAACAGTTGGAACCACTTCGCGGAGAAGGTCGATGACGCCACTATTCGCGCCACGGCTGACGCACTGGTTTCCACCGGACTGCGCGACGCCGGTTACATCTACCTGAACATTGACGACACCTGGGCAGGCAAGCGCGACGCGAACGGTGTCATGCATCCCAACGAAAAATTTCCCGACATGAAAGCGCTGGCGGACTACGTCCACAGCAAGGGACTGAAACTCGGCATTTATTCGGGGCCGGGACCGAAGACCTGTGCAGGATACGAAGGAAGTCTCGGGCACGAGGAGCAGGACGCGCAGACGTACGCGCAGTGGGGAATCGACTACCTGAAATACGACTGGTGCCAACAGCCGCCGCAACGCTTCGAGGACATGAAGAATGCCTACACCAAGATGCACGATGCGCTGGTGAAAACCGGGCGTCCAATCGTGCTCAGCCTTTGCCAGTACGGCTGGCACAAGGTGTGGGAGTGGGGACCGTCGGTGGGCGGAAACCTGTGGCGCACGACCGGAGACATCACCGATCGTTACAACTCGATGGCCGAGATCGGATTCAACCAGAATGGACTGGAGAAATTTGCCGGGCCCGGGCACTGGAACGATCCTGACATGCTGGAAGTCGGCAACGGCGGCATGAACGAAGACGAGTACCGCACCCACTTCAGTCTGTGGGCGATGCTTGCGGCGCCGCTGATCATGGGCAACGACCTGACCCGGATGACACCGTATACGGTTGAAATCCTGACCAATCGTGAAGTAATCGCGGTGGATCAGGACCCGCTGGGGAAGCAAGGCTTTCGTGTCGCGCAGGAAGGACCCTTCGAAGTCTGGATGAAGCCGATGGCGGACGGCAGCAAGGTCGTGGGATTGTTTAACCGGCAGCGCACCGCCGAGCAGATCACGGCCAATCTCGCGCAAATTGGCATTCGCGGAGAAGCTACAGTACGCGATCTGTGGCTAAAAAAAGATGTGGGCACATTTAAGGATTCGTACAGCGCGTATGTGCCGCCGCACGGCGTGGTGCTGGTGAGGATCAAGGTCAAGTAGATCGTCTCGTTGTCTTACGAAAACTAAACCGATGTCATTCCGAGGAGCGAACGCGACGAGGAACCTGTTGTTTCCGGATCAGGAAATGCTGCCGGCGAACACTAGGTTCCTCCTCGCCTCGCGCGGCTAGACGCGTCGGAATGACACAGATACAGGAGTGGAATGACAAAAAGGGCAGGTGCACTCCTTCTAATTCTTGCGGTGTTGTTTTGCGTTCCAGCGGCGTTTGCCCAAGGCACTCGTGCCGACTACGAACGCGCGCGAGCCTTCTTGCCCGGGAATCTGCGGCACTCAGTCTATGTCGCCGACGTCTCTGCGCACTGGATCGATAAAACAAATCGTTTTTGGTACCACAAGGTCAGCCCCGCCGGAAGCGAGTTCATTGTCGTTGATGCCGAGCACAACACAGCAGGGCCGGCGTTTGATCACGCGAAACTCGCAGCTGCTCTGGCAGGTGCGACCAAACGCGAAGCAAGTGCGACAGACCTGCCTTTCGACGACATCGAGTTCAGCGACGACGCCAATTCCATTCACTTTAATTTCGAAGATGCGCGCTGGACGTGCGCTCTCAGCGATTACAAATGCACGAGCGAGCCTGCGCCGAAACCGGACGAGGCGCAGTCCCCGGACAAGAAGTGGACAGCGTACGTCAAAGATCACAATCTCTACGTTCGCAATCTCTCGACCAGCACTTCGGTCCAACTGACACAAGACGGAGTTGCCGGTTGGGACTATGCCACGCCGTTGCCACCGCTCCGATTATTAGTGGAGCAGAAAACTGAAGACGTGAAGCAGCCGGCGGGCGTTTTCTGGTCACCGGATTCAACGAAACTAATTACCTCCCGTATCGATTCGCGGAATGCGGGACGATTCACCAGCCTGCAGTTTGTCCCTGATGATCAATTGAGGCCGCGAGCATACACGGTTGTCTATCCGTTGCCGGGTGAGGTCTTACCGAAAGCGCAGCCGATCATCTTTGATTTGCGATCGGAAAAACGCATTAATGTGAAAACGGCGCCCCTCGAACTTCCATTCCAAGATGCGCCCGGGTTTGACTGGTCTCCAGATGGGAAAACAATCCGCTACGATTACGACGAGCGCGGCCATAAAGCGAAAGAGTTTCGACTCGTCGATCCAGAAACCGGCGAGCAAAAGGTGCTCCTGCGCGAGGAGGGCAAAGACTACGTTGATCCCGGAGAAACGTCTTACCGCTACGTGGAAGCCACGGGTGAGCTGATCCTGGCCTCCGAGCGCGACGGCTGGAACCATCTTTATCTTTACGACAAGAACGGCAAACTTGAAAACCAAATCACGCAGGGTGCCTGGGTTACGCGGCAGATCGAGTTCGTGGACGAGAAGGCCCGCCGCGTTTACTTCCTGGGCGGTGGTCGTGAGAAGGGCGAAGACCCGTACCAAACTCATCTCTACGTTGTTGGGTTTGACGGCAAAGGCTTGGCGCCGCTGACGCCGGAGAATGCAAACCACTCGGTGAGCGTTTCGCCTGATGGATCGTATTTTGTCGACAACTATTCCCGGCCGAATCTGCCGTCAGTGGCGGTGTTGCGACGAACAAAAGATGGTTCCGAAGTCCGGGTGCTGGAGAAGACAGATGTCGCGGCGCTTCAGGCAAAGGGCTGGAAATTTCCGGAGCCGTTTCAAGGCAAAGCGGCGGATGGAAACACTGATTTGTATGGTCTGATCTGGAAGCCTTCGAATTTTGACGCCACCAAGAAATATCCGATCATCGAGCACGTTTACACCGGGCCGCAGGACTTCTTTGTCCCCAAGACGTTTGGCGGGACCTTGTGGCTGCAGAACGTCGCCGAACTGGGCTTCGTGGTCGTAATGGTAGATGGCCGCGGCACGACTGGCCGTTCACGGGCATTTCATCACTTTTCCTACCGAAATCTGGGCGGCTCATTTGAAGATCACGTGGCCATGATCAAGCAGATGGCCGCGAAATTCCCGTACATGGACATTGATCGCGTCGGAATTTTCGGAACCTCTGCGGGTGGGTATGGCGCGGCGCACGCCATGCTTGTGTTCCCCGATTTCTACAAGGTTTGCGTTTCGATTTCGGGCGATCACGACGCTCGGCTCGACAAGGCCTGGTGGAACGAGTTGTACCAGGGATATCCCGTGCAGGACGACTACGCCGCGCAATCGAATGTCACCATGGCCGACAAGTTAAAAGGTCACTTGCTGCTGGTGCATGGGGATATCGACGACAACGTGCATCCCGTAGAAACCATGCGCTTCGCGGATGCGCTTATGAAGGCGAACAAGAACTTCGACATGCTGTTCGTGCCCAATATGTATCACGGCGAAAGCGGACCGCACGCAGCGTACCTGGTCCGGAGGCGATGGGATTATTTCGTGCAGTACCTGCTGGGCGTCGCGCCCCCGAAGGATTTTGTTATCTCGGAGCAGGACATTTCTCGCGGTCGCCGGGAGCGCAGACGATAACACTGAGACTATGACTGGCAAATTCAATCGGCGCCAAGCCATGAAAACGATTGCGGCCGCCTCCGCTGCGACGATGCTGCCGCGCGCGGCGAGAGGAGACTCGTCGTCGCTGGAGATAGCGGGACAGCGGGTTGAGCTGCAAATCACCTCGATAAGCGCGTACACCGTTCGAGTGGCGGTGCTGCCGATTCAATCCAGCAGCGTTGCTTCCGTTGCGGACGACGGTTCACTCGTAAAGTCCGACTGGGGCCCGCCTGCTGCTGTGATCCGCGACGCGAAACCCGCGACCGTAAATTGCGGAGAACTGAAGATGAAAGTCAGCTTTGATCCGCTTGCTCTCACGATCCTCGACAAGACAGGAACGGAGATCCAGTGCATCACCATCGATCAGAAAACAGCGGAGATTGGCTTTAAAACTGGAGAATCTCCGCTGCTCGGACTCGGCGAGGGTGGCGTGCAATTCGATCGGCGTGGCTCCGTCGATCCGATGAAAAGTGGCCAGGGCGGCTACAAGCTCGGCACTCATGGTGGGCGTGTCCCCATTCCCTGGATCATCAGCACGGCGGGCTGGGCCATGTTTTTTCACCAGCCGTATGGGATGTTCGACTTTACTGGCCCAGAAAGCAAATTTCAGCCGAAGGAATCCGACAAGGTTCTACCGATTGAACTCTTCTTCATCGCATCGCGAGAACCCGCTGTGATCATGGGCGAATATGCGCGGTTGACTGGGCACCCTGAACTCCCGCCTTTGTGGAGCCTGGGATATCAGCAGTCGCATCGCACGCTCGTGAGTAGGGAAGAGGTGCTCGAGGAAGCGACAACGTTTCGCGAAAAGAAACTTCCGTGCGACGCGCTGATTTACTTAGGAACGGGATTCTGCCCATCGGGGTGGAACACGGACAATGGATCCTTCGCGTGGAACCAGAAGGTCTTTCCCGATCCCAAAGAGATGATCGAGCAATTCCACAAAGATCATTTCAAGGTGGTGCTGCATTCCGTCATCATGACCGACGAACTGCATGGCACCGTTCACGATGGCGTGACGTGCCCGGAGTCATCGTCGAAGTCCCCAGATGCGAAGTGCAACTGGAATGCGCACCGCGAAGATTTTGCGATGGGCGTCGATGGGTGGTGGCCGGATGAAGGCGATCCGCTCGATATCCCTTCGCGCCTGGTGCGCAACCGCATGTACTGGGAAGGGCCACAACTGGATCGTCCGAATGAACGTCCGTACGCACTGCATCGCAATGGTTACGCGGGGATGCAGCGATATGGATCGTTTCTGTGGTCGGGCGATGTGTATTCCACATGGGAAACGCTGCGCACTCACATTCCGATTGCGATCAACACGGGGTTGAGTGGGATTCCATACTGGGGCACGGACATCGGCGGCTTCGTTCCGACCAAGGAATTCACGGCTGAGCTCTATCTGCGGTGGTTTCAGTTCGGCGCGTTCTGCACGTTGTTCCGCTGCCACGGTCGCACATGGAAGCTGCGTCTTCCGTGGGGCTGGAACACCGGCGATCCCGGCCCGGTTGAGATTAACAATTACAACGGCGCGGCGATCCCCGATCCATCGCAACTGCACAATACGCAGGTCGAACCGATTTGCCGGAAATATCTCGAGCTGCGATATCGCATGCTGCCGTACATCTACAGCGCGGTTCGCGAGTGCACACAGACTGGAATGCCGGTGATGCGTGGTCTCTGGTTGCACTATTCCGATGATCCGAAGGCAGTGAGCCGCAACGACGAATTCCTGTGGGGACGCGATGTCCTGGTCGCGCCGGTGGTGGAGCCGGGAGCGACTTCTCGCAACATTTATCTTCCGCGTGGAACCTGGTACGACTTCTGGACTAATGAGCGCGTGGAAGGTGGGCGCGAAGTCACGAGGCCGGTAGACCTAGAAACCATGCCGCTCTATGTTCGTGCGGGCGCGGTTCTCCCGCTCGGGCCGGTGAAGCAGTACGTGGAAGAAAAATCGGATGAACCACTTACAGTGCAGGTGTATCCCGGAGCGGATGGAGGTTTCACGCTGTATGAAGATGATGGTCGAAGTTTCAACCACCGTCGCGGCGAGTGGATGGGCATCGAAATGTCGTGGAACGATGCACAACGCATACTACGAATGAAGCTGGCGATCGGTTCTAAGATGCTTGCACCGCTGCGGCGTGCTATGCAGATCAAAGTCGCGGAAAAGCAGAAAGAAGTCGAATTCAACGGACATCCGCTCGAAGCCCATTTCTGATCGAACGGACAAGCCGCCGAGGTGCACACGTTGCGCAGACTTATACTCTCGTTTTTCCTGCTCTCTTCCGGCCTGGCGTGCGCGCAGCAGCTCGCCAATGACCAGTTTCAGCTCCAGCTTTCCGCCAATGGTTTGAGCAGCCTGAAGCACACGAAGGATGTTTATGACACAGACTACATTCTCGGCGGGCGAGCGCTGGGCGATGTAGTAGTCCGATATCGGACAGCAGGTGCCGCGTGGCAGCAGGTCGATAGCGCAACCGGAGCAGCACCGAGTCCCTCAGGAATCCAATACAACATCGGCCGCGCCATCCCGACGATTGCGACCGCGAGTAAGTCCAATTCATCGATAGGACCTTGGGGCACGAATGCGCTCAACGATCAGATTGAGCCGAAGAGTTCGCGTGATCAGAACATTCCATTTTTTGCTTGGGGCGATCATCACGGGACTGAGGAGTGGGTCGAGTACAACTTCGGCGCCGCGAAGCAGGTGTCATCGGTCGAGGTCTACTGGGCGATCGGCAACTACGAAGACTACAAATGGGACCTGCCGGCTTCGTGGAAGATCCAGTACAAAGACGGCGAGCAGTGGAGGGATGTGCACGCGTCTGATTCGTATGGAATTGCCGCGGATCGCTTCAACCATGTGACCTTCGAACCAGTTACAACGGAGCGTTTGCGGCTGGTGGCGCAGCTTCCTAAGGATGCGACTTCGGCGATTTACGAATGGCGAGTAAACACGGACAAGGGGAAGGAAGTCGCACCGGTCGCAGAGATTGCGACCACTGGAAGTTTTCGACTGGAGGGGGATTCACTCGTTTGGGTGATTGACGTTCGCAACCAGGCATCGCAGGCGATCGAAATCGGAGATCTTGGCGTAGCTTTGCCATTTAACACTGATTATGTTCCGGACAAAACGGAGACCTACACCAAGCGCGTGATTCGCCACAGCTTTATCGGCGGAGACGGCTCCTACATTTTCTGGATGCGGTGCAATGGCGTCGGACCTTACCTTGTCATGGTGCCGCAAAATACGCATCTCGAATACTTCGACCAGGAAGAAGACCGCAGCTACACGGCTTACGTTCATTCCGCGGGCCGCGGCGAGGAACTCGCTAAAAAGGGCGGTAAGTGGCGGCTTACGAATACCAAGGCCACGCTGGCGCCCAAAGGGAAGCCGGGCGACTCATTGGCCTACAGTTTCAAATTTCGCTGGGCCAAGGACTACGCGGCAGTTCGTGATGTCTTGTACGAAGAAGGTGAGTTCGATGTCCATGTCGTCCCCGGCATGACCGTGCCAACGGATCTCCCGACAATGTTTTCCGTGCGGACGAAGAATCACATTAGCGAGATTGCACCCGAGCACCCCGAGAGCACAGCAATCAAGCTTGTGAGCAAGAAAAGCGGCGACACTTACATCTACTCCGTAAAGTTTGCTCGCCTGGGCGAGAACATGCTCAAGGTGAACTACGGCAACGGCAAATACCTGCCACTTGACTTCTTTGTTACCGACCCGCTTGAAACCCTTTACAAGAAGCGCGCCCATTTCCTAGTGACGCACGAACAATGGAATGATCCCAAGCGCTGGTACAACGGCCTTTACTCGCAGTGGGACATGAAGCATCAAGTGCTGCGCAGTCCCGACGATCTCGACGGCCTGCAGTCGTACGCGGTGGCGTGTGACGATCCGGCGCTGGGCAAAGCGCCGTATCTAGCGGCCAAAAACGTTTTCTTTCCTGAGCGGGACGAGATCGCGTCCGTCGAGAACTATATTCAGCATTACGTCTGGGGAGGATTGCAGCAGACCGACAAAGAGCCGTATCCATACGGGATTTACGGCATCCCCAACTGGAAGGTGAACCGCGAGAGCCCGCAGGACAACGAACGAGGGAAGAAGCACTTGTGGCGCATTTACGACTATCCACACGTCATCCTGCTCTACTACAACATGTACTTGATCGCGAAGGACTATCCGGGCATGGTGCATCACCTTGATGCCGCCGGATATCTGCAGCGCGCGTACGGCACCGCTATGGCATTCTTCACTGTCCCGATGGAGATCGTGAAGTGGTCGGCGTATGAAACGGGTACCTACAACGAACTTGTAATTCCAGACCTGATCCGTGCACTCGAACAGAACGGGCGCAAGGACGATGCCGACAAACTCCGCGAGCATTGGGAGAAGAAGGCGGAGTTCTTCATCAACAAGAAACCGGATTTGTTCCAGTCGGAGTATCCGTTCGATTCAACGGGATTCGAATCCACTCATGCTTTGGCGAAGTACGCGGTTGCACGACTACAAGATCCATCCGCAACAGAGTTTCGCAAAGCGGTGATACCGGCGGACGCCAACGAATTCCTGGAAGAGCAGATGCGGTTGAATGTTGCGGCCCGGGGCACCGAACCCGCATATTACTGGCTCGGCAGCGACTATCGTGCCAGCGGCAACACCGCCTACACGCTCAGCTACATGTCACAGATGGGCGGATGGGCGGTGGAAGACTATGCCCTCAATTTCGCGAAAGATCCAATCGACTACTTACGCCTCGGCTACCAGTCATATCTGAGTTCCTGGGCGCTGCTGAATTCCGGCAGTCCTGAATCGAATTACGGTTATTGGTTTCCCGGCAAAGAAAACGATGGCGCCGCAGGCGGCGGATTTGAGCCGCGACCATGGGGACGCGCGTGGCTCGGCAATAAGGAAATGGGACGCGGCTCCTGGTGGTACTCGGGCGAGATTGATCTGGGGTTTAGTGGCGCGCTACGAACTGCAGCAACCGTGGTAAGTGACGACCCAATCTTTGGACTCTACGCGTATGGCGGCGAACTGAAGCCATCCGCCGGCGCGATCTCGGTGATTCCGCGCGACGGCTTACGCGACCGGTTTGATATTCTTCGCGGCGGGACCCGCCTTCAGATGGCCCTCGATCGCGACGGCTTCGCCAAGGAACAGCCGATCGTGTTCTCCAACTATCTCAACCAAATCACATTCAAGGTTGAAAACCGTTCCGGCGACCAGCATAAAACAACACTGATGATCCGAGGATTGCCGTCGGGGAAGTACGAAGTTGACGAAAACGAAAAGGTCGTTGGGAGGTTTGAAAGCACTGACAGCGATGAAGTGAAAATACCGATGCTACAGAAACGCCTTTCCACTGTTGTGCTTCGAAGACGTTAATGGTTTGAGTGTTCCGCAGCAATCGAGATGCTGTGTTCTGACAAGAATGTAACGCCAAGGTGAGTACGTATCTCGTCTCTCCTCCCTTGCTGCTGTTTCAGAGTTTATTTATATGGCGAGTGTGCGACGAGATGGCCCTCTCGAGCCTGGCGCGCGCCAAGGGCGAGCTTCGCCAGAGTGCCGATCAACAGCAACGCTGCTAGCCACGGGAACCATGCGCCATAGCGGCTGAAGATTGTATTGTCGTGATGGAGCGGCACATCCACGAGAACCGAAGAGAAAGGCGCGCTGTTGCTGCGTACCTCACCGAGAATACGTCCGCGATCGTCGGTGACGGTGAGCAATCCGTCCTTTGCGGCGTGCGCAATCGCATAGCCATTCTCGACGCCTCGCATGATCGCTATGTGCCCATGCCAGCTACGATCGATGTTGAAGTCCCATGCGGGATCGAGCATCAAGGCAACTCCTGCGCGGCCATAATCGAGAGCGGGACGAATGAAATCCATGTCCTTACAGATGGCGACGCCAACTCGGTCCGCAGATTGCGAAAGGAGAGTCAGCGAGGTGCCTGGGGTTAGCTTCGATTCAAACGGCGGCAGCATGTGCTGCTTGTCATAAGTCGTGACCGGCTGATCCGGCGTGTAGATGCGCGCCTCGTTGAATGAGTCAGCTTTGACCCCATGCACCAATCCGATAACCAGAGTCGCGCCGGTACGGTCGGCGACAGCTTGGAGTGTGGCGTCGGCGGTCTTCGTATCATGGTCGAGCAGCACACCCGTCTTTTCGGGCATCACGACGATGCGCGCGCCCTGGCGGGCGAGTCTCTCGGCCTGCTCGGCGTAACTGCGCAGAAGGTCTTGTGTGCTGGGCCCTGGGTCCGCTATCTGTACCGTATCCGTTGCCAGCAATCCGACCTTCATCTTCTGACTAGATTCCGATCCTGCCAGGCGGGCAATCCCAAACACCAAGACTGCAATGAGCAGAGCAAGTACGGATCCCATGACGCGAGCTGCCTGCGCGGGCTTCGTACGCCGGATATGGAAAGCCGCGGCAACGGCTGAGGGAAACAACAGCAACAGGAAGCTCATGCCCCACGGACCCGTCAGCGAGGCTAGTTGCAGGAACGGCAGGAAACGCAATTGCGTGTACGCCAGACTGCCGGCGGTGCCACTTGCCGGCGCAAAGCTGCTGAGATACTCGCAAACTGTCCAGAGCGCTGGCAGCGCGATGACAGACGCAATCGTCGAGCCGCGACCCAGGAGAGCGCGGAATAAAAGGACACCTGCAGTGAAGAGCAGTGAGACGAGCGAAAACGGAACCAGCCACGCGATGATGGGGGCATGCAGCGCGAAGTGGAGGTAATACAGCATCGTGAGATTCCCTAAGAGCATGGAGAGTGCGGCGGAGACAGCCACAACCCACCATGATCCGGCCTCGGCAGCCAACAACAGCACCGGTAGAGGCGCTATCCACATAAAGGGCCACAGCGGGTTCATGCCATTCCCGAGCAGTAACAGCGCGGCCGTCGAGAGCACAGCGACACTCGCCATGGGTAGGGTGCGCTTAAGGACGAAGGCCATGAATATATCTCCTGAAGGAACGGCGGTAGAGGATACGAAACTTCCTGGCGCTGAGACCTACGCGCCCACCGCGGTACAGCACGATAAGTCCGTGGGAGAGCGCGCTGATTTCAAAAGCGATTTCCACGGGATCATCATGCCGCAACTCGCCGGTCTGCATGGCCTCCTTAAGTAGCTTTACGCTCGGGCTGAACGTTGGCGAACGGCCCGCCTTGAAGTCCCTGGGATAGAACCGCGCCCCCTTACGAGGCGCAAGAAACATCAGTTCATAGAGATTGGGCAACTGAAGCGCGAACTCCACAAAAGTCTCTCCGAGTTGAGCCAGCCGGGTTTCTACGCCACCGTTGAGCGGACGCGCATGCATGCGGTCGGCAAGCTCCTGAAAGCCTTGGTTGGCGATCGCGTTCAGCAGGCTCGCGCGATCGGTGTAGTGACGATAAATAGCCATTGGAGTAATGCCGACGCGCTCTGCCACCCGGCGCATCGCGACCTCTGCGAGACCGTCCCGATCGAGAATGTCGCGTGCCGCCGCCAGTATGCGGTCTGCGGTATCTGTCTTCGCGGCCGCTGGAATAGAAGAAGGCATCGTTATATAGGGAGTATACGCGCAAATGTATACGGTGTATACATGCATCTCTCTTACTGCGAAACTGTTCCAGGAACCGGAACAGCCGGTCTGTCGTGAGGTCAGTGACAGATTCGAGATTGCTCGTCGAGAAAAAAAGCGTGGCCCGGCTTCAACAGAGCGGCTTCGCTAATTTGTCCGTGAAGCATCGCGCCGGAGTTCGGCGTCGCGAGCGTGACCATTGCAGAGATTGTTGGTGACCGTTGGAATTCCGTTATTTTCCTTGCCAACTAAGGCTGGCACCGTGCACACGTCGAATGCATGTAATTCGCGTCGGAATCTGAACCGCAGCTTACAGTTCGCGAATCGCGGTCACAGGATTTCGGAGCATCGCTCGACGTGCCGGAAAGTAGCATGCCAGCAAAGACATCGCTCCCAGAACCGTGACAACGTAGACCATGGTGACGGGATCGTTGGCACCGATTCCATACAACAACCGGGCGATGACGCGTGTCAGTCCCAACGCAAACGCCAGTCCCACCGCCAGCCCGATGCCTGTGAGCCACACTCCCTGCGACAGTACGAGTCTCAGCACATCGCGGCGCGAAGCGCCCAGAGCCACGCGCAATCCGATCTCGTGGGTTCGCATTTGGGTTCGATAGGAAACAACTCCGTAGATCCCGGTTACTGCAAGAACCAGCCCAATCAGCGCGAACATTCCCGCGAGGGTGCTCTGTATGACAGCGAAACTGCTCGCCAGCTGGGTACTCTCTCGCATGGGACGCACATCGAAAACCGGCAGCCGTGGATCGATTTCGTGGAGGGTATTCTCCACTGCTGGCGCAAGGTCGGCCGGATTTCCCTCGGTCTCCACCTGCACGATATTCTCGTAGCCCTCCTGGAAAAAGCTCATATACACCATCGGCTGCGGTGACTCATTCACGAACATATGTGTCGAATTTCTCGCGACGCCGACAACCGTGAAGATCCGTCCCCAGATCCTGAGGTTCTTTCCCAGCGGATCCTGTCCCGGCCAGTAGCGCCTCGCCGCAGTCTGATCCACGATGAGCACCCTTGGGGCCTTTTCATCGTCATCCGGTGTAAACTCGCGTCCTTCCAGAATGGGTATGTGAAGGGACTCGAAATACCGCGCGGCCACCTCTGCGTGGTACACCTGCAAAGATTCATGGGGGTGTGGCACATACCCTTCCGGATACGCATCCTCGGCCTTGTGCCCCAGGGTCATCGGAATCCAGTCCGTAAAACTCGCGACCTTAACGCCGGGCAATGCCGACACGCGATCCAGTATCTTGTGACGGATCAGCTGTACCTCGTCGTGGCTGTAGCCGGCGATATTCAGTCCCACGGTCGCAGTGAGAATGTGGTCCTGCTCAAATCCGGGATTCGCGCCGGCCAGATTCCGCAGCGTTCGCAGAAGTAGCCCGGAGCACAACAGCAGAGGCAGTGAAAGCGCGATTTGCGCCACCACCAGCCCGCTGAGCAATTTCCGGTTGCTTGACCCGCCGGAAATGCTTGCCGACTCTGCCTTGAGTATCTCGACTGCCGGCGCGTGGGACGAACGCCAGGCGGGGAGCGCGCCGCACAAAATGCCGGCCAACAGGGAAAACACCGCAATCCCGATCACCACGCTATGGTCCATGCTCCCGTTCAGGGTGCCAGGACTCGAGCTCGCCCGAAAGAACCATGCGAATGTCTTCGATGTCCAGGTTGTCAACGCGAGGGCCACGGCCCCGGCCACGATGGAAAGCACCACGCCCTCCAGCACCATCTGCCGCACCAGTTGAATACGATTCGCCCCGAGCGACTGCCGGATCGCGAGCTCACGCCGCCGGGACACAAACCGCACCAGCGTGAGCGTAGCCACGTTCGCGCAGGTCAGCAACAGCACCACAACGGCGAAGGCGAGAAGAATGGGCAACGTCGCCGCCATGTATCCGTTGGCGCCGAAGGGCGAGCGCCACATGGGATCCAGCGAGATCCGGTTATCGCCGAGATGCTGGTCCGGATACGCCGCGACAATATTGCGCATCACGGTATCGAGATCCTGGGCTGCCTGGTCACGGCTGACGCCGGGCCGCAATCGCCCTATTACGTTCAGCCAAACCGCACCACCATCGCGATGCGTCATCCGCCACCCATCATTCCCGAGGGGATCAAGCGTTACCCACAGATCGTCACGGAGCCCGGGCATGGCTCCTACAACTCCCTCCGGCGCCACGCCGATCACCGTCAAGGGATGCCTGGAAACCTCGATCGACTTGCCCACAATTGCCGGGTCTTCGGCATAGCGCGTCTTCCATAGGGAGTAACTCAAAACCACGTCGGGAGCCGCGCGCGCCTCTTCTTCAGTCAGAAAGAAGCGCCCCTTCATCGGCTTGATGCCGAGCACGTCGAAATAATTCGCCGACACGTTCGCAATAAAGACACGCTCCGGCTTTGCGCCGCCGGTCAGCGTGATCCAATCGTGATGATAAGCAAGTATTCCGGAGAATGTGTGGTTCTGCTCGCGCAGATCGCGATAGTCGAGATACGAGAGGGGCGGAACCGGAGAGAAGTTCCGTTCCCCCCGCTGCAGGCTGACGAGGTCGCCCGTGTCTCGCGCGCCAGGAATCGGACGCAACATTGTGCCGTCAATCCAACTGAATACGGTGCTGTTGGCGCAAATCGCTACTGCCAGCATCGCCGTCGCGGTGATCGCAAACCCGGGACTCTTGCGCAGTTGCCGAAAGGCATAACGGACATCCCGGCCTAGTTGTTCAAGCCAGCCTCGGCCCCACATGTCGCCTGTCACCTCTTGCACTAGAGGAATATTTCCAAACTCCCGCATTGCCGCTTGTCGCGCCGCCTCTGCTGTCTCGCCTCGCGCCACTCGATCTGCAATCGCCATCTGCAGGTGGGCATCGATCTCTTCCTGCAATTCGCGACTGCGCCTCTGAAAACCGAAGCTGGGAAACCACTTCATGATGCACTCTCCTCCGGCTTGACGTACATGACCGACCCAATCGCTTCGACAATCCGCTCCCATCGGCCCAGATCCGAGGCCAACTGCTTTTTCCCCTTGGCTGTAATCCGGTAGTATCGGGCTTTTTGCTTGCTCTCTGACTGTTTCCATTCAGACTGCACCCAACCCTGACGCTCCAATCGATGGAGAGCCGGATACAGGGATCCGGTCTCCACCTGAAGCACATCTCCGGATCGCAGACGTAAAGCCTGGACAATGCCATACCCATGCTGCGGTCCCCATTGCAGCGTCTGCAGAATAAGCATGTCGAGCGTTCCCTGCAGCAGTTCAATCCGGTTCTTGTAGTGGCCTTTCTCGCTCATAGGTGTAGACACTCTACTCCCGTGGCAGTAGATTGTCTACTCAAGTATCCGAAGATTCACGAAACGTACGGTCTTCTTGGGCTGAAGTGTTGGGCTGAAGGCATGGAATTGAGGGGCTGATCGCGGACTCGTGCTCCGTTCAGGCCTCTGCTCGACCCGACAAAGTCTATTTCGGATGAGACGTATGGAACCAGTCGCTCGGTGCAGGCTCGGGATCACCCGAAAGAATTACGGGCGCCCACGTTAGAAAGGACGCCGTCGAAGAAGTATGCAGCAGTTGCAGTTTGGCCCTTTGTAGGGCCACATCGCGAGGAGTGCCGAGACTCAATTCCTTGTAAAAACGGTTGACTAAAATCTGCTGAGGCTCATCGCCGATCTTCCATAGCGGCGCAACAAAAGTTTTGACGCCTGCGATCGCGGCGGCGCGACGCATGCCGAACACTCCATCAGCAGTGGAGGGAACACCGTCTGCCATGCGGCACTGCGAGAGCACCAGCATCTCCGTGCCTTGGAGGTCCAAGGTCTGGAGTTCAAGGGCAGTGAGCAGGCCATCTTGCGAGGAGTGTGGACCTCTACCGTAAGCTTCCTCGAGCACGATCGCAGAAAGACTCATCACACGCTCGGCGGGGTTGGCGCTGAGTTTGCACGAGGAAGCGTCAGGATCGATGTTGCAGTTCTCGTTGCCTTTGACCAGGCCGTGTCCAACTAAATGAAGCAGCGCCGGATGATGCAGTTGCTTAATTCTCTCTTCGGTGGCCTGCCCTTCACCCAACAGTTGTGCGTTGGGAACCCAGCGCTTGACTTCATGAGCTTCGGCCTGAGCGCCGCGAAGAGGTTCCAGCGTTTCCGACCGAAATGCTGCAGACGCGAGGGTGCGGGGCCCCACTTCTTTGCCGCCAGGACTCATGGCGATGATTAAGTCGCTATGTGTATCGTTGTGATCCGCAGATGCTGGCAAGCTGCCGAGATCCCGGCTCGACGAGAGATAGCTCGTAGAGAAACGTTCAACGAGCCGTAAGCCTCGCTTGTCCATCAGGGCACCAAATGGTACGAGGTTAAGCATCGCATCCGGTGCGATCCTCAGGCGCCGAACATCGTTCTTCTGTTCAATGGCCGAGATCAGTGGAGAGAGCGTTTGCGAAAGCGTGATTACCGATTCGTTGGCAGTTTGCTCGGCAACCTTCTGATTGCGCCATTCCCGAGCGGAAACGGCGCTGCTCCAGTCGTGTGCTGCGGCAAATAGATCACGTACTGCTCTATCGGATGTCTGCTTCGAACCTAAGTCCAGCCAATTTAAGTTGCCTTCATGATCCAGGAGAAAGGCACCGTATCGATCCGCCAGCCCGGATCCTTGCTGTGCGTAGGCGACGATCTCGACCAGCAGTTCACCCGCGTGCAGTTGGGCCGCGATGTCGCGCATCCGCACTGGCCGAATCGCACTTGCGAATTGCGGAAGATCGCGGCTGAGATTGGCTTCCATGATGTCGATGTGCTGTTTCAAAACCTGTGTGGCCTGGATGCCTTCTTGCCCCAAAGCTGGTGTCCAGTTCACACGAAGATCGTGCAGCAATCGCTCGTAACGTCCTTCAAGGTCTGTCCCAGTCAGAGAGCACGTTCCGACGACAGCGGGCTTGATGTCGCGATAGCCAAGCGCGGTACTCAGCGACGCTTCGCACTCCAGCATAGCCTGGCGTTGTGCGAGGGTTTCTCGGATGGCAGGGTCGGTACTCTGAGACAGCCTAGCACCCCAGTCATGTACTTGATCCAGCACCCGCCCTTTACGGCGCGCGACTGCTTCGAAGGCCAGGACGCGTGCGTCAGGAACTTTATCCGCAACGTTGTTTTGGAAAGCGATTAAAGCAGGGATGGAGTCGTCCAAGTTTGCGATGGCAGCATTCTTCGAGTCCTCCGATCCTATGCTGAGAATATCGCTCAACGCGCGGTCGGAAATCTCCAGGCTCCGCCGGTAGAGCGGTGTAGCAGAACGGTAGTCACCGCCCTCGTCATATAAAGTGGCAAGCTTGAACAGGTACCCCGCGACGTCGGGGTGTTGGTCTCCTTCCATGCGTTGAACGATATTGATTGCTTGTTGCAACTCGCGCTCGGCCTCTTTGTATTCATGCTTCGACTGATGAACGCGAGCCTCATCACGGAGGACAGCGGCGTAAAGCGGATGCTCAGTACCCAGTCCCTTCGAGACGGTGTCGGATGCTTGCTGCAGATTTTTCTGAGCGGAATCCAGTTCGCCACGAGTTCTTTGCACCTCGGCAAGCCCAAGCAGTGCGCTGCCATAGTCGTAGGGCTGAGCTTTCTTGTTGCGGGCGTACAAATCAACCGCTTCTTGGAAAAGCTTTTCGCTTTCGTCGGGATCCTTTTGCGAGAGCAGGCGCGCCAAGTTGCGCAAAGAGGCTCCAATGGTCAGCGCGTCAGGTCCGAAGATTTTCTTTTTCAGCTCAAGTGCTTTGCGATAGTCGGCTTCCGCTACCGCAAAATTTCCCATTGCAGCGTACAGCGCAGCACGGTTGTTCAGGTATGTGGCGTAAACCGGATGATTTTCCCCGAGCTGCTTTTCGAGCAGATCACCACTTTCTGAATAAAGTTTCTCCGCTGTCACATAATGTCCGAGTTCGGCTTGCAGGTAAGCTGCGGCAACCAGGCTGGCGGAATAGGCAGGATGGTTGATCCCCGGCCTTACGCGAAGCACCGCCAGGCCTTTGTCAAAGAGTTCCTCCGCCTTTCCGTACTTACCAACGCGCTGGTATGTACCAGCCAAATTGATACACAGCGTCCCGTACTCTTCCGCAAGATCTTGCGGCTTAACTTGTGTTTCATGGATGCTTCGCGCCTGCTCGAATTTCGAAATCGCCAGGTCGTATTCGCCGAGCAGGCCGTATGTGCTGGCTAGGGTGTTAAGGCTTTCAGCAACTCTCAGATCGGAAGTTCCCAGCAGGCGTGTGCGGATGTCGACTGCTTCTTCTGCAAGCGTGCGGGCTTCCGGAAGCTTGCCGGAGTCTCGACAAAACAGCGCGAGATCATTTGCGCTTTCGGCGTATTCCGCACTCTTTGCGCCGAAGGTTTGTTTTCGGAGATCGAGCGCCTTCCTGAGGTGTTGCTCCGCGTCCTTCAGATTTCCGGCGGTGTATTCGAAAAATCCCAGCCGGTCTAAACTGCGGCTGGATTGCGCAGTTCCTGACGCCGAATCAATCGCCAGCTTTGCGACGCGTATCGCTGCGTTGAGATCTCCTCGGGCGTAGAGTTGTTCCGCTTTCTGATCGAGAGCGGTCCAGTCTTGCGGCTCCGTGGTTTGTGCGCACGCAGCTGCAGACACCAACGCCAGCGCGTAAATGAAACGGCGCACAACGCGAACCCATCTCCACAATGTCAATGCAATCCCTTAACTCGAGCCAGATTAGCTTCCGTTATCCTTCTTTCGTTGGGCAAGTTTTGGGGAAGGATTGCTAATGCCTGAGTATAAAACGATTCTGCCTGATGCCAATCCCTATGGATTTCTGCCAGCACGCCAAGGTTGTTGAGGCGTTCCGCGCGTAAATTGGGCCGCGTGGAACTTGACGGGTTTTCACGCAGGAGTTTATCCGCGGCGTCATAATCGCCACGCAGCATGACGAGCGCAGCCAGATCGCTTTGCAGTTTGCCGAGATCATCGGGCGAGGTATGCGGGTCGGTAGTTAAGAGGTCGAGCGCCGCTCGGTAGTGCGTTTCGGCGGAGGCAAGATCCTTCGCTTTGAAATCCAGCCTGGCGAGGACTTCAGTCGCTCTGGCTCTTTGGGACGTCGTAACTATTGCAGGCTTAGACCATTCGCTGGCCTGTTCGGCAAGCCGTCGCGCACCTGTCAAATCTCCTCGGGCCTCAAGATCGTCCGCCTGCTGTAACAGAGCCTGAAGATGATCGCGATCCGTGACTCGAACTACGTAGTGGAGTTTAACGTCATTTCCTCCGATATTCACTCTGGCCTGCTCGCGGAAAACAGTTGCGACCCGCAAAGTACCTACGCGGTTTTTCAATGCGTCATCACGAAAAATCTCGACCTGACTTCCCTTCATCAACCCATCGGTTGAGCCTAGATTCATTGTTGCCTGGCCATCCTCAACCGAGATGATTGAGCCGGTGTGCCGCGGTGCTCGGGCGCCTTCCTCATCTCCACGGAAGACCTGCGTTGTGCTTCTTGGAATTGCCAACTGAAGGCTTTCTGCAAGAAGAATGGGTTGCGCTGATGCGGGGCTAAAAGCAAGCGTAGGAGTTGGCGCTCCGGTAGTCGGAGTTTGTGGACTTACGCTTGGAATTGACGCACTGTGCTTCTGTGTGTGGCGCATTCCGTAGGGCACAACCAAGAGCGCAATCACGATCACTGCTGCCGTAGCAAGCAAGAATGGCGAGCGCCACCACCCTCGACGGGCGGGTTCCGCAGGAACGGGAACGGTGGAAACTGCTGCCTTGGACAGGGCGGTCGCCGTGAGTTCCTCGAACCATGCGGGGGACTCCAAGGATGCTCGGGCAAGTTCTCGAGCCTCCTCGGCTGTGACTTCGCCACTTGCGAAGCGCGCCAGCTTTTCATCAAACCATGATTGTGTTGGTCGCGTCATTTATTCCTACCTAAGCCCTGCGTACGTCTCTTCACGCATCCCGCCAGATCTCGGATTCCCCGACTGAGCCACGTGGCGATGGTGTTTTCTTTTTGTCCCAATCGGGCTGCGATCTCGTCATACTTCATGCCCGCTCCACGCAACCTCAGCACCGCCTGATACTCAGAATCGAGTTTTGGAAAACACTCGCTGAGGATAGATTCGAGTTCTCTCTGCAGGAGCTGATGTAGCTGGTCGGCGCCGGGGTGCGACGGCTCCGAAACATTTCTCTCGTCCCAGGCGTCCGAACCTCGATCAAGGGATACCTCCATGCGATACGCACTTCGGCCGCGTTCCTCGGAAACCACATAGCGCAACACCGTGTGCAGCCATGCCAGGAGTTGATCCAGGCTCCATGCGGGCGCAGCTACATCGTCAGCGATATCCTCACGGAAATAAAAATCCAGCGCGGCTTGTGATTTCGTGTTTTCCCATGAGCGCGTCAATGCCTCCTGGGCAGCGGCCTCAGGATCCCGCGATCCAAGGCGGTGCGCTCGGGATGCGAGCACTATGAGGAGACGCCGATAGTCGCCCGGGATCGCATGCCGTACCGGTGCTGACTCCAGCTCTCCAGGCCCGGAGTTGCCAGCTTGGGGCTGCATGAGAGGGATTCATTTTCTCCCATGCATTCCAGCTTGCCAAGCTTATTCCACATGCATCTTTAGCATCTTGGAGGTGAACTAACACAGATCGCTTAGTCGTCTCTTCCTTTCATGGCCTCGAAACGCCCGCACCCCGTGTAGTCCACGATTCCTTCCACCTTGCCGGCCTTGACGTCCACCGCTCCTTTCAAGCCAACCATCAAGTAATTAGGTGGTTCGGGTCCCTCCCATTTCAATGGATTGAGATTGAAACTGCCGGATTTCGGATCAAAGTGACCATTCATGCTGAAGGTGTATGCCTTGTTATGTGTGCCTGGCGGGACATAAAAGGTGAAGGTGCCCGTCAACAGGCCATACTCCGGAGCTTTCAGGGTAAGCTTCAAATCTGTCGGACCCTTTGCGCAGACGTAGGTGCCGGTGTAAACGCCATCGATGGCATTCTCCTGCTTTGTGCTTGAACTCGCTGCTGACGGGGCTGGGCTTGAACTTGAGGCATCCAAGGCCTCTCCCTCTGAATGCGCGCCGTTGTAAGTCCACTTGGTTTGGACCAAGGTCCACTTGGACATTTTCAGCTGTCCGACTTGCTGCTTGATCCTATATTGAGCCTCGCTCTGGTTCGGGTCTCCGAAGCAACCCACCGCGCTTTTGACACCGTATTTTTGCGCAAGGAATTCGCTGAAGGCGTTTGACATCTTCCGATTGTCGGCAGCTTTCCACTCCACTTTGAACATTTCGCTGTAATAGCGGGTGTGAGCAGCTGGATCGGAGGTGCAATAGTAGTACGACGGCGGAGGATTATAGCTCCCCTCTCCCGCCATCGCTGCAGATGCTGCCGAAATGATGCACACTAGGAGAAGCGCAGCTCGGTGGGCGATTTTGAACGACTCTGCGGTGATGTGTTTCATGCAACCTCCCTTTAGACAAATTGGCGACTTTAGTTTGCTGCGAGATCTACCGTCACCCGATACACCGAGCCGTCCTTGATGCCGAGGAATCTGTAAGTGTTCGGATTTTCAAATCGTGCGATGTTGAGGTTGGCTTCGAGCAGTTCCTGATAGCCCGGCCCCATCTTGCCATCAGCGAAGAATGAATAGCCGTGCCCGTTCCATCCCATCACAACAAAATGTTTGCTATCCGGGCTGAATGAGGGGAATTCGAAAGTGGTTCCGTGCACTAGTTCCTGCCCATTCAGGACGTACACAGACTGGGAAGTACCATCCGATTTTGCGTATGAGTACGCCACCGTATTGCTGTCCGGGCTGAAAAAGACTGGCGGGAACATGTACACCGGTTTGAGTGTTCGGGCGGAGAACTCACTCAAAGCGGGAACATTGATTACCGTGTTGCCGTCTCGAACAACTTCACACTTCATGATGTTGGTGCAAGCGGCATAGATATAGTGCTTGCTGTCGGGGCTGAACGCAAGAGAGTGACCAATGAAGTTGTAGTAGCGCGGACTGTCTTTGCCATCCACCACGACGTGGTTGCCGTCCTGCATGTACGCCAAGTACGCGAAGCGCATCCCATCGTTGCTGAAGATGAAATTGTCCATTCGGTTGACGCCCGTCATCTCTTTGCCATCAACAACGACAAAATATTGGCCGCGCTGCCCCACGAAATAGTTATGTTTGGAGTCCTGGCTGAACTGAATCATCCCGATACCGTCATACGCGCGTCCCACTTTGCTATCGATGACAGCTGCCACCCCACCGGGGACCACTTTGGCATAAGCGTACTTCGCACCGTCCGGACTGAAGACGACATACGCCGAAAGAGGGTTCCCCATTCGATCAAGGCCTGTGCAAGGGCGAACATCTTTGGCAACTTCATGATCATCGACAAACAATACCGGCTCGTTGTGTTCTACCGGCCCTCCGGCTGGAAGTTGGGCCATAAAGCCGGTGCGCGCATTGGAAGAGAAGACCAGGTCCGTCATCCAAGTAAGGAGGTGATGCGGAGTTCCTGGCTTGCCATCCACCACGACCGTGAATGCCCCGTTTAGCTGGGCCGCGAAGCCATAGTGCTTCGCATCATCTGTAACGCGCAGAAAGCGGACCTCGTCGTATTCCGGACCGAGTTTGTCGTTGACTACCACGTGCCGTTTTCGATCGGGGGTTGTGCCGACATAGACGAGTTGCTCATTCACGAACGCGACCTGGTCCTGATCAATGGCCATCATGTCAGGCCCGCGAACTCCATCGAGAACCATGTGGGACCAGGGCTTGCCTGGATCGGTGGCGATACAGGCGTAGTGAGCGCCGCTCGGACTGAGCAGAATCGGATGGCGCGCATTCATGGCCTGATTGCTGACTGTGGGCGGATAGTTCAGCGCGGTACCAATGGCTTGCAGTTCTCCCATTCCGGCGCCCTTCGGTAGTTGCTGCACGGTTGCTCGCTGCTTACCGTCCACTACAACGATCAGGGAATCGCCGCTTTGTCCTACGTATGCCGAGTGTTTGCCATCTTTGGTGAATACAACGTCGATAGCACCGACGGTATATGCGTGTCCCGCATGGTCGAATTCCGGTCCCTCGACTCCATCAATAATGATCAGTTCCCGACTGCCGTGCATGGCAAATGCCGCGTAGTGTCCGCCGTCTGGGCTAACGACATACTTTCCCCCGGCCTTCGTTGGGCTCGGACCGAGGACGACCTCACTGACCTTGGCCTTCAGTGTTCCGCCCGTTCCACCGGCGATGGTGTTCGAAGCTGCACCGATGCTCGCAGAACTCGTTCCCATTGGCTGGGCCATTCCCGCGCTTCCTCCGCCTAGCGCGGCACTGGGTGCGCTGGAGACACCGTTTAGAACAAAGTGCAGTTGCGTGCCTGGAGGTAGCACGACTCGATTACCAGATGCGACAGCCTCGGCTTCAGAAGGAGCGTGCGGCTTTTTGTGACCGAAGCCAAATCCGCCCAAAGCCGACGAGACTGTGTTCATCGCTCCTGAAGCCATGTTCTGCGCGGAGCCCAGGGATGAATTCATCAAAGTTGCCGGGCCGCTCGAAACGGGGATCGTTTGTCCCTTGACCATGACGGATTGCAGGTGCGCCGCCCAGCCTGACTGGTTCTTGGCGAGGATGACGACCGCTGGCGAGCCTCGTGGAATCGTCACCGAAGCTGCATCAGCTGCTTGTGTGACAATGCCGCGGTATTGATGCCCCATCCCGTCTTTCGCTGAATCGACCGCCTCCATGATTCGCACCACGAGCGTGGTCCCTGCAGCGGTGGCGTTAGACTGGCCTCCGGCGCTAGAAGCGACTGGCATGGAATTCTGCGTTTGTCCCGTCGAGCCTTGAGAAGATGTGTCCTGCGATTGCGGCTGGGCGGCAGAGCTTGAGGACTGTGCGCCGTTCTCGCACGCCGCCTTATATTCCGCAACTGACTTCCACGCATCCGCGTAATTGCAGTCGGGATGGGAAGCTTCGCCAGTTCCGGCTTGAGTCGAGCTGGAATTCGTCCATCCAGTTTCTACGATTTTCCATTTGGCGCTCTTGAGCTGAGCGATCGTCTGTTGCATCTGACCTTGAATCATTTTCTGGTCGGGATTTCCCTGGCAATTGGCGGCGGCGTGGACACCGTATTTTTCGGAGAGAAATTGCCTGAAGGCCTTGCCTGCTTGCTGCTCCAGCTGGGCGGAAGCTGCCATATCGAAGAGTGCGCTGTAGTAGCGAGTATTCGGAGCAGGATTCGAGGTGCAGAAGTAGTGACTGGCCGGTGGTTTGTAAGCCCCCTCTCCCGCGAACGCGGGTGAGATCAGCAACACTAATAACGGCAAAGCACACACCTTCCAATTGAGTCTGGGTGCTGGGATCGCAATGCAGACGGGTGGCATGGAACCCACAGAACGCTCCATTTTGAGACTCCTGAGTTGAGTTGTTTACCCACAAACTCGCCGCGGAGAATTGCGCTAGGAACTCATCGACGCATTCCGCGGGCGACGCGGCCATCCAGTTCTCAGGAGAGAACCAGATCGCCCATGATCAGAAATGGGAATTGAAGGGAGTTTCTTTCAAAATTCTTTCGTGGCTCGCACCTTACCTGCGGCGGACACCGGTCGGCTCGCATCCTTTCTTCAGATCGGGACACGAAGGGAAAGATGGTCGATGAGGACCCGCGACGATTTGGCTTTCACAATCTGCGCCACAGTCTGGACTCATTTCTCCTCCGCATTAGAACTGATCCGAAAACCGTGCAGACTCTGCATCGCCATAGCGACGTCAAGCTGACACTTGAGTTCTACACTCACGCGGTCAGCCGGCATCAAATGACGGCAGCGGGAAAAAATGCTTACGGCGATTCTCAGCCACGCGACAGAGCAAATCGGACTGAAGCGGACTGCACAAGAATTGCGCGGTCCTAAAGTTGTTCAGCATAATCCAGTTGCGGAGACACATTTCAGTGCCTCTCGCGAATGCGGACTAAGAGCGGACTGGCGTCCGTGGGATCGGTCTGGCTAGGTTCTTTGGAATGATGGTAGCCAGGGACGGAGTTGAACCGCCGACGCCAGCCTGTTCAGGGCTACATTATGCCGAAGTTCAAACAACTTAAGTGACTTCAGGTGGCCGCCTAAGTACTTGAGAAGACGTTAGAGACGAGAGGATCGTGGGTGGAAATCGTGGGTTCAAACATAGATGATTCGGAACTCCCATCGTATCCAGGTGGCGGATCTGGCGGGCTGAAATTACATCGCGCCAACCGGCTTCCGCAGCGCAGAGCCTTCTTCGGAGGCCTTACGTGCAATTAATCCGAACCCCTTGGAACTGGCTGACTTCTGCAAAGCACGAAACTCCATTTGAGCTTGCGCATCCTGCTTCGTCTTCTTCGCAAATTCTGCGAGCGCAAGGTCGTCTGCAAATTGGAGATCGACGAATCCATAGCGGTGTGAATCCCCCGCTACTCGCTGAAACAATGGACGCGCTGCGTCCGGATGATCCGACGCGAGGAAAACGTGGCCTGAGGCTAATTCGAACTGCAAGCGAAGATGCCGGTTCTGACTTTTGCCTTGAAGCTGTTGCGCTGCTTCCATTTCCTTTTGAGCTTCGGCTTGTTTGTTTTGCGCGAGCAGCGCCCCAATCAGTACAATGCTGGCACTGAGTTCATCGTCAACTTGCTTTTCCGTGTGAAACTGTTCCATGCACCCGCGTACCGAAGTTTCGGCATCCGAAGCATGACCCTCTTCGAGTGCTAGTTTTGCAAGTGCGACGCGACTTTCGGCCGCAATCTGTTTTTCTCCGGCCTGAGTCCTGAGCGTGAGAGCTTCTTCAAATCGCTTCCTGGCCAAAACAAGGTCGCCCCGGTCCAAAGCCACGTCGCCCATTCCATTCAGCGCGAACGCAGTTGCGTCCTTATCTTCGATTTTCCGCGCGATAACCTCCGCCTGCTGGTACGCTGCGTCAGCTTTGTCGAGTTCGCCCGTTTGTCTCCAAATGTCTCCCAAGCTGTCCATGTTAAGGGCCACGCCTTCTTTGTCATCGACAGCTTGATACTCCGGAATGGATTCCTCCAAGAGTCTCTTCGCTTCCATCAGGTCGCCTTGAGAGAGCCGAGTGTCAGCGAAGTCACTGAGCGCGGTCGCAACGCCGTCCCTGTTACCAACCTGCCTGAATTTCTTTATTGCCTGCTGGAACATTTCTGCAGATTGTCTAAGATCACCTCGATAAAAGTAGAGTGCCGCGAGATCGGTGCGCATCATGGCTTCGCCGTTCCGGTTTTTCGTCGCAATTGCGGCTTCAAGGGCATTTCGGCAGATGTCGATCGCTTCTGCAGACGCACCTATAGAGGGCTCTTGCTGACACAGAATGCCGTACGTGCGACTCACAATGACCGGTGATCCTTGTGCAGTCGCCTTTTCGATCGCTAGCTTCGCCGCAGCTTGCGCTTTGGTGAAGTCTCGATTGATCCACGCTGAAGCCTCTGTCATATCAATTCGAGCATCGTCCCCCAGTGGCGGTGGGAGTTGCCGCAGACCTGCTAACGTCTGCAATGATTCCGCGGGACTGAGATGCATTTGTGCGGAGGCGAACAAGAGGCCATAGTCCAGATTGTCGGGGAAAAGGCGGAAAAGAGAGCGATACGTCTCAACGGCTCTGGGCCATTCTTCGACGGTCCTTTGGTATTGTCCTTCGACCAGAAGCCGCTGTTCCTGCGAAAGCTGATTCGATAGTTCTAGAGCCCGTCGAGCCTCTACTCGAGCTTCGGCGTCATAACCCGTGTGCCACCACATGTCCGAAAGGGCGGCATGGGCGAGAGGAAAATTAGGATCCGCCTCAATTGCCTTGTTGAGCAAATCACGAGCAGCGAAGTAGTCGAATGCCCACAGTCTTGCTCGTCCCTCTGCGTAGAGCCGGGCTGCCTTTTCGTTGGATGGAAGGGCTGCTCTCGCGGCCATTTCGGTGCCTTCGGACGCTGCGCCCACGCCAAGACTTTGCCTCAGTTTCCTGCCCAAATCCGAGACGAGATTAAAGAGGTCGTTCTCGTTGCCGGATACTGATTCCTCGGCAATGATTTCTCCGCCAGCCGTATCTTGCAGGCGAACGTCGAGCCGAATCGTACGTTTAGGGTCAGCCGGAATCGTGGTGTAGGAGCCTACAACGACTACGTCGGCTCCGGGGTTGGTTCGCAAATGCTGCAGAGTAGATTTGCCAAGCGAATCTTCGTCGCGGCGTGGCAATTCACCTTCGGCTCGTGCCACATCTTCTCCTGAGATCATGCGCAGTTGGCCGCCTGCCCCAAGTTCGGTATTCAACATTTCGCAGAAAGCTGGAGAGAGCCAATTGTCCTCTGGCCGGCCAGGCAAGTTGCGGAAACCGAGCACTGCCACCGAACGCCGAATGTGTATTTGAGGGATTGAGGTCCTAGCTTGGGCTGTGGAATGCGAAGGCCCATGCCTGCCATCGAGAATGTAAACCGTGGCGCCGACCAACAACAACGCCAGAATGGCAATAATCAGACCGTGCTTCGTCGTATAAAACCTAGGGTGGATTACCGGGGTAGTCTCCGAAGCAGGAATTGGAGTAGTGGAAGCAGCAACCGCCGCGGTCTCAACCTTAACCGGTGCGATGAATCGGTAGCCGCGCCGGGGGACAGTCTCGATGAATCTGGGATTACTCGCATCATCCCCAAGAGCTTCGCGAACCTTGAGGACCGCCACTCCCAGGCTTTTATCGAATTCGACAAAAGTATTTTGCGGCCAAAGCCGATTCCGAATCTCCTCCCGCGAAACAACCTGCCCGCAACGTTCGACCAGCAACACTAACAGTCGCAGAGGCTGTTCCTGCAAACGCACACGTGTGTGATCCCGCATCAGGGTGCCGTTGGCCGGGTCCAGCACATAAAGCCCGAAGCGGTAGCTGATTTCCGGGGCAACAGAGCTACTTGTGGCAGAGACTTTCATGCAACAGGCGGGGAATGAGCGTCGAGTTTAGCACGGAAAACAAATTGAAACGAGTTAATCTGCCCCCCTAATCCCCTGAAAAACAAAGGATTAACAGTTAGTCCACAATTTGCGCAGAGTTGGTTTGCGAATCCCGCCGAGTACAGGCAAATTCCTGCCTGCCTATCGCCCGAGCCCGTTTGTGAGGAGGAAGAAATGAGTTTTTGCGCATCATGTGGTACCGCTTTGGCGGAGGATATCCGCTTTTGTCAGTCCTGCGGTTCGCCGACAACCTCTACAGGACCTATGTCGGTACCTGCATCCGCCGGTTCAGGCGCCGTAGTCGCCATTTCAACACCAGCGAGCGTTGAACAGAAAACAATGGAGACCAACCTTGTCGGGGCCCTCACGTATCTCGCAGGCTTCATTACGGGAATCATCTTTCTGGTACTTGATCCCTACAAGTCGAACTCCTTCGTTCGGTTCCATGCGTTCCAATCCATTTTCTTCAATGTCGCGTGGATCGCGTTTTGGATTCTTTGGATGATTCTCTCCGCTGTCCTGACGCCTTTGACCGCCGGAGTTTTCGGGCTAATTGCCTTGCCGGTAATGCTGATTTTCAGCTTGGCAGGCTTCGCCATCTGGGCGTTCCTCATGTATCAGGCGTACCAGCAAAAACTCTTCAAGCTGCCGATCGTGGGCAGGTTCGCCGCCCAACACGCGGGGGTAGCACTCTGATTGGCCGGGCTACTGAGAACACGAAAGGAAAGAAATGCCACGTCCTTTGACATTTGTTGCGTTGTGGATTCTGTTGTCGCCCATCGCCTTCGGACAATTCGCGGGCAAGACTCGCACGTACTACATTGCCGCCGATGAAGTGGACTGGGATTACGCGCCCGGTGGCATCAACAAGATGATGGGCATGAAATTTGAGGGTTATTCGAAAGTCTTCACCGAAAAAGGGCCGCACCGGATTGGCACGGTTTATCGCAAAGCGATCTATCGCGAATATACAGATGAAACTTTCAACCACTTGAAGCCACGGCCCGCGGAGTTTGCGATGGCGGGCATTCTTGGCCCAATTCTTCGCGCCGAAGTTGGCGACACGATCAAGATCATTTTCAAGAATAACGCCACCCATCCCTACAGCATGCATCCACACGGCGTGTTCTATGACAAAGACTCCGAAGGGGCACCTTACGACGACGGAACCTCTGGCGCAGACAAAGAAGATGACGCAGTGCCTCCCGGCAAGACTCATACCTACACCTGGAAAGTTCCCGAGCGCGCGGGGCCAGGCCCAAACGATCCCAGTTCGGTCGTCTGGCTTTATCACTCGCATACAAATGAATTGAAAGACGTATCGAGCGGCTTGGTTGGAGCAATGATCATCACCCGCCGCGGCATGGCAGATGAGAACGGCAAACCGAAAGACGTGGATCGCGAATTCGTCTGCCTTTTCATGTTATTCGACGAGAACGTGAGCTGGTACCTCGACCACAACATCAAGACGTTCACTACGGATCCCAAGGGCATAAACAAATTGGAATTTGCGCCGGTCGATGATCAGGGAAACTTTTCCGGCCTGGGATCAGGGTTCACCATCGCCAACTTCAAAGCCGCTATTAACGGCTACATCTATGGAACCGGTCCAATGATGACCATGAAAAAAGGTGAGCGTGTCCGCTGGTATCTGATGGCATTGAGCGAACAATTCAGCATGCACACGCCGCACTGGCACGGCAATGTCGTCTTGCACGACGGCAAACGCACCGACGTTGTCCCGCTCTTACAGGCCCAGATGGAAACGGTGGATATGGTTCCCGACAACCCCGGCATCTGGATGTTCCATTGTCATATCGATGACCACATGGAAGCGGGAATGGTAACGCTGTACAAGGTTGAGCCGTAAAGGCATGTTCACTTAGTCATCGCAACGACGGGCCAAAGGAGATGAAATATGAAGCGATCCAGCAAAATCGTATCGGTGGGGTTGGGGTTTTTCCTGATAGCAGCGATGGTAGTGCCACTTGCTGCGCAACAATGCAAACCGCTCGTAGGCAGTTTCGAGGCCGAAGTTCAACCGGCCAACATATGTCCTGGCCCGCTCTGCACGGCGGGCCACGTGTGGGGAGGCATCCAGGGCGACTATCGCTTCACCATGGACAAGATCATTCCAAACGGCGAACCCGAAGTGCCAACGATCTCTTTCTTCACCGGTCACAGCATCATCAGCCTGAAGAGCGGTGATCAACTCTTTGGGACTGACACTGGAACGATCGATCTGCCGCCCGGAAAAGGTGGCTTCGCCTCGTTGATCACGTTTACCGGCGGCACTGGCGCGATGGCAAACGCGACTGGACAAATCCGACTGCGTGGGGAGTTCGATCCTGTAGCAGGCACTACGAGCGGCGATTACGTCGGCACGGTGTGCACTCCGTAGGAGCGAGGCGCTCGAAGAAACGGACAGCGACCTGCGATGTGGTGGCAACCAGGCGAACTCAATCGGAAGCGGCAACCTAGGCTCGTAACCGAGGACGCGGTTGCCGACAACCCGAAATCCTGATTGTGGCGTTAGCGACCGGATGAAAGCGGGAATGGTCACGCTCTAGAAGTTCGAACCGTAATTTTGCCGGCAGTACGAAGAAGCACCAGCAGAAATTTTCCGATAAGGAGACTTCATGTTTCGCAAACACGCCTTCACCCTTTTTGTTCTTTCGTTACTCGTGTTGGTACAGGCCGTGACAGCCCACGCGGTGGATAGCGCCGCGCCCTCCTATCCCGACTGGGCCGCAGCCGTTGTCCCTGTCTACCCTCATGGCCGCTCCTGGAGTAGCCCTATCGCCGCGCGCGTGCAATCGAAAATGTATGGACTCGCAACGACCGACCCAATGCCGACGGTGGTGGCGTGGTACAAAGCACGCGTGAAGGGCGCATGGTCGGAAAGCGAAGGAGGAGATACCTGGTCTGTAAAGAGCGGCGGTGTACGAATCCAGATTTCAAGGAATTTCTACGATGATTCGGGCAATGAGAAACCAGGAACCCGAGTCGCCCTCACGAGATACCACTGACGGGAAAAAAGCTCGGAGAGACACGGTCAGTTTCGATTAAGGAGAACCTCAATGTTTCGCCATCACATTTTCGCGATTTGTGTCCTTTCATTATTCGCGACCGGGCAGGCCGTGACCGCGCGCGCGGCTGATACCTGTCAGCCTGTCTTTGACGCGCTCCAGAAACTGGTCACGACTCCCAGCCATAGCTTCACGACCAGCACCGCAGCAAAGGGCGGCACGCCCCAGATAGCCGAGACGATCATGGTTCAGAACAAGAAATACATCCGCGCTAGTGGAAAGTGGATGGACACCCGTATCACCACCCAGGAAGTCCTGGAGCAAGAAAAAGAGAACGAGAAGAACGGAAAGTCCAGCTGCCAACTCGTGCGTCGCGAGTCGGTCAACGGCGAGAGTACCTCGGTTTACCACTTGCAAAGAGAGACCGAAGATTTCAAGGAAGATTCGCAGATATGGATATCTACCACCAGAGGCGTTCCTCTACGCGAGGAGCAGGACATCGAGATGGCGGGGGCGGTGGGCAAGCGGCACAACTCGGCTCACTTCGAATTCGGGAATATCCAGCCACCCATATAAGGACCGATACCGCTGCTAACAAGAGATTGAGATAAGGACCAAGAGGAGATTATTGGTATGGCTAACTTTTGCGTGAAGTGCGGTTCGGCGCTCACGAGCGGACCATTCTGCACAAAGTGCGGAACGCGCAGCCCATCGAAGTCGGTTCCGGCGCAACCGAACACCATCCCAGAGCAGGCCGCGCCAGCCGTCTCGCCAGCGCAGGCAGGCCCGCAATCGGCGAACTCGGGACCAGCGACTGCTCCTGCGGCATCGGCCAAAGCCGGGATGAGCTCCTTCGCCAAGTTCGCGATTGCTGCGGTCGTGATTATTTTCGTGGGCGGCGCGGCAGCAGCAGCGGTCGGCCTCTATTACGTTGCCCATCGAGTGAGCCAGAAAGTACATCGGGCATCGGGCGAACTTCTCGGATCCAACTCGGACTCAAGCAGTTCAGATAGCTCCTCGTCATCGGACTCGAGCGCTTCCAGTGACAACTCGATGGGCGACGTCTGCCGTTTTCTCAGCAAGGAAGATGTCAGCAAAGCGATCGGCGTCGAGATCATTCGCACCCAAGCCAAGGAGGATGGCTGCTCGTACATCGCCAAGGGCAATCAAGCCGACGTGATGGCGAAACACGCGACGGCGATGGCGGCCAGCCGTGGTGCCGACAAAAAATCGCAGCAGATGCTGCAACAGTTTGCCGGAGGAATGTTCAAGGAGTTCCAGAGCGAGAGGCCACCGTCGGAACAGGATAACTCCGGAGAAGTGCCGGTTTTCAGTTTCTCAGTGGATGAACATTCTGCCGAAGCCCAAATGCGTCTCAACGCGAAAGTGATGCGAAGGATAGGTGACATGCAAGATCTGCCGGGGATCGGTGATCAGGCTTTTGTTTCCGGCGACGGCATGATCATGGTTCGCAAGGGCAACAAGCTGGTGCGGATCATGTACCTGACTTGTCCTTGCGGTACCGAAGCGGTCAAACCTCTGGCGAAGGAAATTGCCGACGCTTTGTAGCGAGACAAAGGAGCATCATGCACGAAATCACTGGTTCATCGCAGGACGCGAAAAGGAAAGCGCTCGATCTTCGGCGCACGCATTTCGCGAAATATCTGCTTTTGATCGCGATCATTGCGGCCTTCGATGGCGCGTGCAACAGGTCCGCTGTTCCCTCCGGTGGCTCTCTTTCCCATTCCGCAAGCTCCTCCGTCGGTACTGACTTCTGGCTCAGCAAGGCACCGGTGATTACAGGCCACGCCATCAAGCTCAACGATCTGTCGGAGAGCGAAATTCGTTTCGGAATTGCACCGAAACGTGGACCCGGCGTCACTTATCAGGACGGCATCATCCTCATGGAGCAGGGGGACAGGGCGATCCGCTCATTCGCGTCCGATGGCTTGTCCTGGACCTTCGATGCGAATGCTCCTCAGGTCAACGAAATTCAAGTCGGCAAGGTGCTCTTCGCCACGGACCGCTGCGCGGGGAGAGTTCTTGCCGTCCAACATAACGGCAACAGTGTTTCCGTCGTGCTGGGGCCGGTGCAACTGAACGAGTTGGTGAAAGAGGGAAACTTCGCGTACGACCAGCCTTTGGATCTTAACAATGCAATTGCGGTCGTTGCTCCCGACTATCCGGCCGCGCTGGGTTCAAAAGCATTGCAGCAGGAAATTAAGAGCCCAAGCACGACTTCACGCAACGACAACCCGCATAACTACCAACGCTCCGTCAGCTACTACGTGGTTTCTAACGACGGCAAGTGGACGCCGATGCGCACCGTGACTGCCGAGGGCACTCCACGCCTGCTGGACGGGACCTACCATCCCGGCCGTCCTTCGATTACACCAACCGCGCTGCAGACTTCTATCCCCAGTGTCGGAGGCCTCAGTTCCGCACTCGGGCAGGGTGCCGGAGCACCTGTTCCTGTGCCCGTGCCTCAGATCAAACAGCTCACCTTTAATAACCTGCAAGCCTACCCCTGTGCTCTGAATTGTGGAGGCATTGGGGCTAAGGTCTATCAGGAAAAGGACGGGGTTAAGGTCTGGGCTTCGATCGTTTTTCACCTTAATAGCCCGCATATCGTTTTTCACGCTTCAGTATCCGGCAATGGCGTGAATGCCAACCTACAATTGTTTGGCGGGGCGGGCGTGACTATCACGGTGGATGCCGCCACCGGCAATGATTTCGCATCCATTCAGGGAAACATAAAAGAACTCGGCATAATTCCAGCCGAAATCAACGTTCCGATTGGTGGCCTGTTTGTCCCACTCACCGCCAAGCTCAGTCAGGCACTCGATATAACCAGCGGATTCAGCGCAAAGAATTCGGTCATTCACGGGGAGGGTTCCCTTGACCTGGATGGATCAATCGAAGCCTGGTATACGGCTGGCTCGGGCTGGCGTATCGACAAACCCACCGCAACCCTGAAGAACAATCTTGCTGGATTGATTAGCGGAGAGTCAGTGGGCATCAACTCCTTCGTGTTCGCATTCAGTCAACGTCTCATGGTCGGCGTGGGCGGATTCGGCTTTGCGGCCGGGCCATATGTGGACCTCCTAACTACGCTGACCACACTTAAGCAGTCGTCGACGACCTGGGCTGATTGCCGGCAGGCCACCTTTGCCATGTCACTAGGGGCAGGAATCGGCTACAGCATGCCGAAAATTGTAGCCAACGTAATTAATGCCGTGCTTGGCCTTTTTGGCGCGAAGCCGATTCCCTCCTGGGGCAGTATTGTCGCTCTACCGAACCGTATTGACATCGTGAACAGGCGCGACATGATACCAGCCGGCTGCGCTGGCGGTGGTGGGTAGTTGCTCGCAAAAAACATTGCTGCATTTCGAAATCGAAGAAGCCTATCGGAAAGGGATAGCACATGAGTTTCTGCGGCAATTGCGGCGCACCACTGGCAGAAGACCAGGATTTCTGCGCGATGTGCGGGGCAAGAGTGGGCGAGAACGTTGCGCCCGCCCTTCGCACTGGGCAGGGACCGGTGTCTCCGGCGACAACGACTCCTCCCCATGCAACTGGTAACGAAGCCCCCTTGCAACAACCCACAACTTTGCGTAAGCAAAATCTGCCTCCGACAAACAAGTCCAGCAGCAAAGTTGTGGGTGCAATTTTGTTGCTCGTCCTCCTGGCCGTCGTTGCGCTTATTGGAGGTGGCGTTTACCTCGCATATCGTGTCAAACAAAAAGCCACTGCTGCCCTGGATAAGTTGGAGACTGACGGGAGCGGCGTTAATGGCAAAGTGAGCTCCGATGACATCAAACCAAACGACTCCGACAACATTGACTCCAGCGACAACAATTTAAGCAAAGACACGGACCAGAGCAAACAGCAAAACAGCAAGCAACGTGATGGCGACGATCCCAAAGTATCGAAGGGCTTGGATGCGATCGGCGGGTTGATGGATAAGATGGGATTCGGAGATCCTCCGCCGAATCCGTATCAGGAACTCCCCTTTTTACAGCCTGACGATCTCCGCAAGAACTTGTGCGATCCCAAGCATGAAGCAAAGGATCTGCCGAACTCTTCCACGCCACTGGTTGGAAGCAGCGGGATTCCGATGGAGAAGGGACTCCTTATTGTTCGGACATGGGGTCGCAAGTCGGGCGATTCCGAGTCGATAAATACGGTATCCCGGATCACGAACAAATACGTAGAAGTGGCCGATAGCGGCACATATTTCCGGAATGCCGACGCGGAGAAGGGCGAAGCCGATTCAGCTATGCGTGAGGTTTGCACCAACGATCTGCAAACCGCACACGGCCTTTCGACCGGCTTCTCAGATGACGGACCAATTACGTTACAAGGTTCAACGACTATCGACATCTCGCATGAACTTTTCCGCACACTTAAAGAAAGCGGCAAGGTTGATTTCCGCTATCTCGAATATGTAAGGGCGGGCGACTTCGGGAGCGGCGGATACTTGCACTGGGAGCGAGGCCCTCTCACCCGCGTTGAGCCAGCTGATGTTTCAATGCCGGTAATCGTCAACGGCACTCCCACGAAATTACCCGCGATCCACGCTGCTGGCACAGTGGTGGTTGAGAGCAAGAAAGCGCAGGAGCTCAGCAAGGATCCAAATGACCAGCCCCTTGCCGCTGACCTTTATGTTCTGGATGATCCTGCCAACCCGCTCGTGCTCCTCTTCAAGGAGAACGTCAACAACTTCCGAATACAAGTGACTGAAATTCGCTTCCCATTGCCTAACCCTGAAAAAAAGATCGAACAGGAGCTTTCTAAAAATAGGAAGGCGCTGGTCTACGGAATCTACTTCGATTACAACAGCGACGAGATTAAGAGCGAATCGGAGCCGGTTCTCAAAGAAATTGCCCAGGCAATGGCCGACAAACCCGATTGGAAGCTGACCATTACAGGCCACACCGACAACATCGGGGGACACAAGTACAACCTGGAGCTTTCGCAGCGCCGCTCGGCCGCAGTGAAGAAGGCTCTTGTCGAGAGGTATCACGAGGCCCCGAACAGGCTTTCAACCGCAGGAGATGGCGACTTCCATCCAGTGGACACGAACGACACGCTGGCAGGCCGGGCGAGAAACCGTCGGGTGGAATTGACGTTGGACTGAAGTTGTTTGGGCCAGGAACGATTTGAAGAGATTAAACGAAAGGAACAACGATGAAAAGCGTTTCCAAGGCCGCATTGATATTACTGTGCCTCGTAAGTGTTTTCGGAATATCCGTTTGTGTCGCACAAGCTCAATCATTGACATCTGCGCCGCAATCTTCAGCTGAAATCAAGAGCCTTACCCAAGCCCTGGCAGGGGAATGGTCGCTAAGTGTGAAATTTGAACCCAGCGCTTCGATGCCGACCGGTTCAGTCAACACTGGAGAAGAGACGTGGCGACCTGGTCCGGGAGGGTTTACGTTGCTTGAGGAAGAACACCTGCGAATGCCCAAGGGAGATGTCTTTCTCATGGGGATCATATGGTGGAACGCTCTTGCGAAGAGCTTTCAAGGAATGGAGTGCCAGAACCTGCTGCCTTACACATGCGACGTAAAAGGGTCGCTCACGGACATCACAATGAGCTGGGATGGCAAACACTTCATCATCGATGAACTTGAGACCCATAACGGCAACAAAACGACTTGGCACGAGGTCTGGTCCGACATCACTCCGACCTCATTCACGCAAACTGGGGAATCCAGCGAGCCAGGGGGACCTAGAAAGCGGTTGTTCACAATTCACGCGACAAGAGTTACGCCCATGTAAAAGCAATAACAACATAAATAGGAGTCTTAGCGAAAACCATCCCGCGTCTCGCGCCGCGGACTCAGTTCCGGAGCGGAGAGTATCTCAAAAGCTCATGGGAAAGCTTGGGTTGGCGCTGTTTCCGCCAAAAATGCGGGAGAGAGAACTGGTTCCTGGTCTTGCGGCAAGTACTCCGGAAGAGCGGCACCGATGTTTATCGCGAGTGCGCTCGCATCAGCTTGCGTTATCCATCAAGACGTAAGACCAGCAGGCGGCATAACCATGCCAACCATCTCGGAGTGCATCCCAGCCATGCCTTGGGAGCATGAGGCCAGAGCAAACGCAGGAGCAACAGTCAGCACCAGTGCCAAAGCGATGGTCAGCGATTTGGTCCTGGTAGTCATCTTGAGTGCGACTTTATGTACTGCCTGGAACCACGCAAGGCTACCAGTTGGAAATCGTGGTTTGCACGCAACGCGACTCTTCCTACCCTCGTCAAAGTGGGTGTGGTCGGGTAGAGTACTCTTTAATCAAAGCCCTCCCGCTGCAAATCGCCTTCTTGTGGGCTTCGGCGCGGATACGGCAAAGCGGAAGACAGACAGCACGACAAAAGCTTCCTTTTCGTACGAGAACCCATGCCTTACAACGCCACACTCCTCTGCATAGACGACGAAGAGAATGGCCTCAAGATGCGCAAATGGCTGTTTGAGACTGAAGGGTTCCAAGTTTTCACTGCGCTCGATGGCCAAACGGGAATAGGACTTTTCGAGACTCACCCCATTGATGGGGTCGTGCTCGATTACAACATGCCCGGCATGAACGGCATCGCCGTAGCAGAAAGGTTGAAGAAGTTGCGATCGACTGTGCCGATCATTATGCTTTCGGGATACCCCGTCCCTGCAGAGGCGAATCGATACATTGATACGATCATTACCAAGGGAGGTTCACCCGCTCTTCTCCGCTACTGCATCGCTCCTTCACATCCGTAGCCACTCCCACGTTGAGTTCGAGAGAGCATACGTCGCTTTTGTGGATGAGCAGCGCCGCTATCTCGACGTTACCGCCGGAGTTTGTGAACTGCTCGGGTACAGCCGATCCGAGCTTCTACAGATGCGCATCGATGACGTAACCGCTCACACCATGCGTTCGAATACGTCCCCTCTCTTCCAGCAGTACTTGGCGGATGGCTTGCAACGAGGCTCCTACGTTCTCCGACACCGCGATGGAAATGAAATCCCCATCAGCTATATCGCGAGGGCGTTCCCCGATGGGTGCCTGGTGGCATGCTGGGAGCCGAACTGCCCGTCAGCCCAGGTCCTGTTGGTCAGTTGAAAGTGCATCCTCGGACAAGTGCTCCTGATCGATTTTGCCTTCACGCGGCGAGGTTCTCCTGCAGAACCTTAAGGAGTGGACCGTTGCCCTCCGAGTGCAGTACGCAAACATGTGTTTGAGGGGGATACGGCCCCGCAGGGTGAGCGAGAATAGCGACGATGAATGGCTCCTGGCATCTTGTATCAAAATCGCGTGCGAGGCTTCGCCTTGCCGCGCCGCTCAGCTTGTGGCACAGGATTAGAACCCCGCAACGGCCAAACTGAATTTCATATTGGGCAGCGACTTCCGAATGCACTGAAATAACTTCGAAACCTCCGCGGCTCAGTGCTTCATGGCGACTGTTCGAGAGTTGGAGGTCGGGAGAGACGGAGAGTATGGTCTTGTGACGCGCGCTCATTGTTCGTTGATGTGTGCGAAAGCGTTAGTGTGTTGGGGAATCGTTGGCGACTGGTTTCAAATTGGCTGAATTTGCATCCCACCCCGGTCGTCAAGCAGGCTTTCTTGTGCGCTTGCGTCGGTTGTCGCACTCCTCGCGAACCCGTTGGTATTTATCTGCTAATGTCTGCAACTCGGCGTCTGAGAGGTGCTCAATGTCGATCATCTCGTTCTGTGCCTGGTCGATTGACTTGATGATCTCGTCGAGTTTGAGATGAATAGCTCGTGCATCCCGGTTCTGGGTATTTTGGATCAAAAAGACCACGAGAAAGGTCACAACCGTCGTCCCAGTGTTGATGATCAACTGCCACGTATCCGAGTAATGGAAATATGGGCCGGATACCAGCCAAAGAACAATCACCAGCAGAGCGGTCAGGAATGCCCATTTGGTTCCGACCAAATACGCGGCCTGCGTGGCGAAGATGTGAAATCCCTTCTCGCTCCGGTTGTCGTTAGTGGCCATGAAAATTGCCCTGTTTCTCCGCGCTAAAAGCCATCAGCTCATGCGGCGCTGCGTTTCGGCTTAGAGGCGCGTCCGGATTTAATGGTTCGCCTTCCCTGCGTCGGCTTTCGAACAGAACGGACCTTGTCGGAATCTTTGGGGCTCGATTGAGTGGCTCTGGTCCGTCGTGCTGCAACGGCCGGAGTATCGTCTTTTCCATGCACCGCAGCGATCATGGCGTGCTCGGCGTCAGGCGGTACTCCACGCGTCTTGAGTTCCTTTTTACGAGCCAGCATCTCTCGCCCAAGAGCTTCGAAATCCACCTTGGCATTCTTCGCCTTGGGTAACATCTCGCCTTCTTCTTCTTTAATGTGGTGCCGTACACTCTCGGCGAGCACGGTGAACTTTGCTTCGCGATGATCGTTGGAGGGGCCGTCCTGATCGAGTTCCGCGATTAGGACTCGGGCGACATGGTGCTCCTCGTCGGCCTCATTCATCAGATCCTTTTCCACGTACTTGCGGACGGCGGGATAGAATATCTCCTCCTCGATCACCGCATGGATCTTCAATTCGCTGAGTGCTTCCTTGATGATCCTCTGTTTCTCAGGACCCGATTCAGATTTCTCAAATCGATCAAAAACGTCTTTTACCCTGTCATGGTCTTTGATCAGAATCGAAATGGCGTGATTCTCGGGAAGGAGTAGGCGTTCGAGCATGGGGACGTTCTCCGTAAGCGTTATATGCGCCGAAAACAGCGTTCGGTGGCCATGTACATTCCGGCTCTCCTTTAGTTTCCTACACGCCTAAAAGGGATGCATGAGGAATGGTGCACAGTACACATCGCTGACGTGTGGGGCTCAATCGCTGGAATTCCGGTGAGCACAACTGTTCTGGTTCAGTGATGTGATCCAGTTCTCCTGACAACTAGAACTGCTGCTGCCCGGAACTGCACGGGCCGTGCGCTGGCAGTGAGTTGAAGCAGCCCGAATCCGTAACCGGCGCAAGCCAACTCACAGGCAACTAGCGTCAATCTGACGAGAATGACGCTATCTGAACGCTGCGCCACAGAACCTTTTCATCGAACTGTTCGTCAGCGAACCCATTGTCCTCTCGATTTCCGTTCTCTTGGAGCATCGACCCCACCAACAAGCCTCATCAAAGATGCTTGTTTTCGATGAGGTGAACTGATGCAAAAGCTATTCACGCGAGCAATGCTCGTGCTTTTTATTCTGAGCGGACTAGCCTTCGCGCGGCAGGACAACTCGCAGCCAGTACCTGCCGATAATACGAAGGTGAATCAACGCGACCGTAATCAGAATGAGCCAACGGCCGATCAGCAGAAAGAGCAACTCCAATGATCGCGAACTCGCAAGACAAATCAGACGCGCAGTGGTGAAGGATAAGTCACTTTCTACTGACGCGCACAACGTAAAGATCATCGCGCAAAACGGGTCTGTGACATTGAAAGGCGCAGTCAAATCTGAACAGGAAAAGCAAGCTATCGAATCGAAAGCGACTGAGATCGCCGGAGCAGGCAAGGTTACCAACGAGCTCCAGGTCGCGCCCAGCAAGTGAATCGAAGGAAGTTAAACCATTTTCTCAAGGAGAGTATTCCAATGGCAGGAAAGAATACGGCAGTGTTCGGGATTTATAGGAGTCGGCTGGACGTTGAACAGGCGGTTGACGTATTGCGGGCAGAAGGGTTTCGCAGCACCGATATATCCGTTTTGTTTCCCGAAAACGAGGGAACCAAAGACTTCGCCCACGAGAAAGCTACCAAAGCCCCTGAAGGAACTGCAACCGGAGCAGGTACCGGAGCCGTGATCGGTGGAACGCTGGGGTGGCTCGCCGGAATCGGAGCGCTTGCAATACCAGGCGTCGGTCCACTGATTGCCGCCGGACCAATCGTGGCAGCACTAACTGGAGTTGGAGTCGGCGGCGCCATTGGTGGCATTAGTGGCGCTCTCATTGGAATGGGTATTCCGGAATACGAAGCAAAGCGCTATGAGGGTCGAGTAAAAGAGGGTGGCATTCTTTTATCCGTACACTCGGACAATTCGGACTGGACACGTAAAGCTAAGGACATCCTTGAGCGTACCGGGGCCGACGATGTGTCTTCCACGGGTGAAGAGAAGGGCGATTTCTCTAACACGGATAAACCTATGAGGAGAGCAAGCTGAGAGACGTCAGCCTGCTGCAAAGCCCTGCTATCACGGCAGGGCTTTTTTTTAGCCCATTCCAGAGCGCCCGAAAATCCGAATAGCTGTTATGGCTTATCAGCAAAACCGGCGCGTCGAACTGGTCGTCACCGGAGAGTCGATCGGAACTCAAGCCATGTTGGGTCGGTGAGCCGCGGGCATTTTTTTAATGGCGCTGGATGGGAGTGCCTCGATTCCCGCACGATCAGTGCGTGTTCGCTAACTACGGAGGATGAATGACCACGAAGAAAAGCAAGCGCCGCAACGCTCGTTCGCGCACGGTTCCGGTGATTGAGCTGCCGGTTCCTAAACCCACCACTGAGGTTGTGACCGAAGAGACCTACGTCACCACAGAACCGGAGGTTGAGATTCGCAAGCCGGGAACGTTGGCGCAAGCATTGACGGAACCGTCGGTTGCGGTTGTGAAGCCAAAATCGAGAGTGCGCAAGGAAGTAGTATCCAGGAGCCGCCGCTCGGCGTAGGTATATCTGCGAATGAGCTGTTTCGGAGATGCAGTTGCAGCCCATCCCCCTTGTTCGCGGCGGCAGCGGCTTGGCGTTCAGCTACTTCTGATGTTCAGAGCGCTCCCACGGGCAACCTACCCTAGGAAAGTTGCACCTACATGCCCGGAAGCGCACGCTGTGCAACTCGTTCGACGTAAGCGTATCCGAGGTGACTCCTGCGAATTGGCATAATTGCACCTCCATTCATTCCGGTTCCTCCTCAGGAATATGGCGGCACTGAACTGTTTATTGCCGACCTGGCGAACGCATTGAACGCCCAAGGCGTTAGTGTTGTGCTCTACACCAATGGTGAGTCGACAATTAACGTCGAAAAGAAGTTTCTATTTCGCGAATCTCAATGGCCCTTGAAAGGCAACGACTACGCTGAACTTAAAGAGATGGAGCACACAACATGGGCTTTCAAGGATGCAGCTGCCACCTGTGATCTGCTTCACCTGAACTCAACCATCGCCCTGACATGCTCGCGACTGTCCTCGTTGCCAATTGTCTATACGCTGCATCACCCTACGGATCGGCGGCTCAGCGAGGCATACTCTCGGCTTCCTGACGTCCAGTACGTTTGCATCAGCAAGGATCAGTGCAGCAGAGAGAGCCTCCCGAAGATGACAACGATTCACCATGGCATCGATCTTTCGAAATACACTCTCCGAAGGGAAAAGGAGCAGTACCTGAGCTTCATTGGCAGAATTGCACCCATCAAAGGCACCCATCTCGCGATCGAGATAGCCAAGCGGTCCGACATTCCGCTAAAGATAGCAGGAGAAATCCAACCCGCTTACCGGGGATATTTCGAAGCAAAGGTCAAACCGCATATTGACGGAAAGTTTGTCGAATACATAGGACCCGCGGATTTGGCTGCAAAGAACGAACTCTTAGGCAAGTCATTGGCAATGCTCTTTCCCATCACGTGGCATGAGCCTTTCGGCTTGGTAATGGTCGAAGCTATGGCGTGCGGCACGCCTGTATTGGCGTTACGAGCAGGCTCTGTCCCGGAAGTTGTGAAGGACGGCATTTCGGCTATGTTTCCCGCACGATTGGAGGTCTCGTGAAACGTGTAAAGAACTTGGAATTATCCCCGGCGTCGGTAAGGACATACGCCGAAGAGCACTTTTCGAAGGAGCGAATGGCTCTTGACTACAAGGCCTTATACGCCCAAGTCTTGGGCAATTCTGTCTCTCCGCCAGCTGGACGTGCAGCCTAGGTAGGCACTCTTCTAAGAGATGAGCTCCCCGGCTTCTTTGGCTACTTACTTGAGGTGATCTGGCACGGCAATTCAACTCGGTGGAAGCACATTCCGTTATCCCACAGGCCAGCCGTACTGGAAAGCGACGTTCCGTAAGCCATCCCAATTCTCATTCGTCGGTTTCGTCGAAGCAAATGGGGTAACCACGGTAGTGTTGCAAACGCTTCCAAACGGTCCTGAGGGTACGGCGTACTGCGGCGCCGTGAGATCCGAAACGGAGAAATCTAAAGCCAGAGCGAGATTTTGAGCCGTGGCATCCCGCACGGTGAGCGGTCGCAGATTCCACCGCCATTCAATCATGTTCAGAACAGATGTGTGGTCAAAAACCCCGTTCATCACACCACCCCGTGGAGACCAGGGAGAGATAATCACGCACGGTACGCGGAATCCACGCAGTCCATCCTGATTGCCAGCTGCGGCATCAGCTGGCGGAATAGGCGCTGTCGTAGGAGGCACGTGCTCGAAGAATCCACCCCATTCATCGAAGTTGATAATCAGGACTGTGTTTTGCCATGTCGGGCTCAGCGTGATCGCCGCGTAGACAGAATTCAAAAAACCTTCACCATTGCGGACGTCGGCGAAGGGATGGTCGTCCGACGAGACACCCTGCGACTCTCCCAAGAAACGAGGCTCTACAAAAGACACATGAGGTAACGTGCCGGCAGCGCAATCTGCGAAGAAATTGGCAATCGGCGCGCTGATGGGCAGATATTTCGTTCCCCATAGTGCGAGCAAAGGGATATCGCTGAAATAATAGCGGCGGCTAATGCTGTGGTCGGCGAGTCGGTCCCAGATTGTGGGCAAGGTTGAGATTGAAGTTGAGTTGTCAATCCGGTCTGTCTGTGCAGCGTGCTGGTAAATGCGGTTGGGAAAAGTCTCTGCCATGATCGCCGCGAAATAGCCGCTAAAGGTTGTCCACCCGGGCGCCGCATTGCCGAGGAACGCAAGATCCGATTGGGTGTAATAGCCGATGGGAAACTTGTCGCCAGCCGGTGCCGTCTGGAGAAAGCCATCGCACTTCCCGCTGTCATATTGGATCCTGCCGCCGGCGTAGGAATGGTCGGGATCGGCATGACCGCAGCCCTGGAAATCAGGATTGAGACCATACGTCGACTGGACATTTCCCGCGACATCGGTGTAGCTCAGCCCGGCTTGCATGCCATTCGCTCCACTCAGCCAGCCCAGAAAATGATCAAACGAGCGATTCTCCATGGTGACCAGAACTATATGCTCAATGCCAGATTTATTCGGCTTCGGAAGTCCTCCAGTTTTGGCATAAAGTGAGCCCGCAGCTCCTCCCAAAAGGGCCCCACCGGCAGAGATCGACGCGGCTTTAATGAAATCTCGACGGTTCAGACTCCGAGTGACAGTTGACGTCGGTTCAATCGAACGTGGGCGGGCAGGCTTGTCTGAGCGCATAGGATCTCCGAGACTCTGAAAACCGGGTGGTGAGATGCCGAAAAAACTCAGCAGGTTTACATCCGAACTGAGGCCGTCCGTCCCATCTAGAGAATTCCCCAGGCAGATCCCACATGAGAGAACGTAGGTTTACCCACACGCCGGAAGGCCCCCTCCCCACACCGTGTTGTACGGCGAATCTAATTTGTTCTCCAGCATCCGCATTCTGATTGACCTCCGGCTAGTTGTGTGCACCGAGGTTCACTTCGCCGTTCGAAGTAGTCCGCAGATGACCGCCACGACACCGAGTCAGCAAACGGCATCCAACGCTGATCAATCCGCAGTGGCAGGAGTGGCTAAGATGACAACTCAAGCGCAAGCAAAACCCCTCGATGAAAGAATTCAAAAGCGCATTGATGCAGCGCTTTACGCAGGGGGACTGCCGAGCGCGCAGAAGACTAGGAATTTCCTGAATGGCACATGGTTGGGTGAACCGTTACACGTGGTGCTGAAGGACGTCCCGATTGGAGCCTGGACCATGGCCATGTTTTTTGATGCCTGCGATTCCATTGACGGCAGTCGCCAATTTGCATTTGCGGCCGACGTCTCGATTGGCATAGGACTCCTGGGAGCAGCTGGTGCTGCTGCCACCGGCTTGGTTGACTGGTCCGATGTTGATCCTCCCGCTCGAAGAATGGGGTTACTCCACGGTGTACTGAACGTCGGGGCAACGGCTTTGTTTGCGACTTCCTTGGCGCTGCGAAGAAATCGGGCTCGCAAGTCCGGTCGAATACTCGCTGCTCTGGGATATGCGGTCATGACGTATTCGGCCCACCTCGGCGGGAAAATGGTTTACAAGCATAGAGTCGGAGTGGATCGCACCGACGGCCTCGCGTTACCGGAAAACTTCACCGCCGTATTGTCTGCATCAGAACTCGCCGATGATCAACCCACGCGGGTGATGCACCGCGAGGTGCCTATATTGCTTGTTCGTCATAGAGGGCGTCTTTGTGCCATGGTGGAGACGTGCTCGCACTTCAGTGGGCCGCTTTCGGAAGGCAGACTGGTCGATGGCAGCATTGAATGCCCTTACCACGCTTCCCGCTTTTCGCTAGAAGATGGACGCGTGATCAATGGGCCGGCAGTCCATCGCCAGCCCTGCTTGGAGACGCGCATTCGGGATGGCAAGATTGAGGTCCGCAAACCTCCTTTGAATCCTACTCATCGTGAAGAGCCGCGCGCTGCTTAATTACGTGAATTTCACACGATTCAGAGGTGAATGTTAGTCATCTCCGGAATGACATCACTCTCTCCGAAGTGATAAGACGAGCGCCTCCTTGTCGCGGTAATCAGTCCTCGGTTGCAGGGGAGTTTTATCGCTGACGGTCAACGATTTTTCTAAATTGCAGGTTAACCACGGCACCCAGAAGGTCAGACTTCAGGTTCCGAACCGCTTTGTCATCGTGTGGCACCATCACAACACGTTCAACGCTGGCCAGAGCCTCTTTC
>JAICSO010000079.1 GCA_025936825.1 Terriglobales bacterium | reverse complement strand
GTTGAATTGCGACAGTCGCTCTTTCGGACTGCGCATAATCGGCCCGCAAACGCGGAGACTCGACCGTGCAAAACGACGCGCCATTCGCCGAACTGCCCCACCGTGGACAAATCTCGTAACCGCGAAAGGACGGATATCCGTCCGCCGACTGGAGAGTATGCCACAAAGCTCTGAGGGTTGACGCGAACCAACACGTCAGCACCGTTTCGCCAAACGTACTCCATCCCAGCGATCGAGCAGTATCCGGCATCGGCGAGAATAAGTTCCTGCGGAGTCACGGTAAACGGCTCAGTGTTTCTCCGCTGCCTTCGCCAGTTGTGGCTGTAACCTCGAAAAAATCACATTCCAAACTCGACAGTCTGATACTGTACAGAATTCTCCATTGGCTGCCAGTCCTACCGGGTTCCCTCACGACTGTGCCATCCACAACCCGGACCATGCTATTGATACCTTCATTGAACGCATCGGCAAAGTTTTCTCGGAGCAATTCGACACACAATAGTCGCAGCCATTCCTCGCTGTTGCGCAGGCGTTTGAGCAGGGCGACATCTGAAATATCGGTCCAGTTCGCCGGCTTGGCGCGCACAACCGTTTCGCGCAGCGAGTAGCCTCGTGCCACATGCAGCATTAGCATGCGTAGGAGCACGTCGGGCGATTTGAATCCACGCAATCGACGGAGCGATCCCGAGTACCACGCCATTTGCCGCCATCCTGCCGGAAACAGCGATCTGAGTACTTTCCAGTTTTCTTCGGCGAGTCGCATTTGCAGAAGCATGTTGTCTCCTCCCTAAGACCCCTCCTTAAGTTAGCGCTTATGGGGCAATGCCCACAAAGGGCATTGCCTAAGGTCAATGCCCCGAAAGCATCCTCGATGAAACGGGCCCGTGGGAGCATTAGTTCGGCAACTGGTTCAGGAATTCGCCCAGCTTGGCCGTGGCCTTGAATTGCGGGACAGGGTCCAGCTTCTTGAACGCGCTGGTGAAGGCGTTGGACAAACTCCACATCGTTCGAGGTGAGAATTCCTCGTACTGCGGCTCAAAGTACAGCCTGTGGACCTCGGGCAACAGACTCCTGGCGCGTCCAGCTTGCCATCGACAAAGGCCGAATAGAAGATCGGCTTGGCCCGTTCATCGGTAATCTGCGCCTGCCACCAGTTGTCGACCTGGCGTTGCATGGGCTCGAAATTTCGCTGGATGCGATCCACACCAACTGCCAAGGTGTCGATGAGATTAAAGCTCTTGCTGTGCTTGGCCAAGACAGGCGTGAAGTCGCCGCTGAACGCCATATTCGAGCAAACGAAAACCCGGCAGGCCTGCGGTCAGGCCGAGACGGAGCGATTTGTCGTGCGAGTTGCGAATGCCGATCGCGAAACGGCAGCCATCCATTTGGGTTTCAAGATCGAGAACTCCAAACATCTTCATGCCGTCATTGGAAGCGGCATATTCTTCGTTCACCACAGCGATGTGGCGAAAGCTCAAGGTTTCAACCAGTGCCTCAACAATCTCGTGGTGAGGGACCAGCCTCCGTTCCAGTCGTCCTCGAAGGTCTCTGCCGACCTGAAGATTTTCCACACGCGATTCGTCCGGCTCGTCCTTGGCGTGGCGGTCCTGGAGGATATTGCTTCAGGGGAGCGTTCGAGCGACGCGGAAACCCATGATGTCATTCCGGTAGTCGGCAGGATTGCGTTCTCGGGTTGCCGGTCGTAGCAGCCACGCCGGAAACATCCACGAGGCGCCGCGATCAACTCTGAGGCAATTGCCTTGGCCGTCCTTCGCCTTCGGGTCACTCGAAGGGCTCTCGTTCGCGCGCCCGTCGCCGGGAATGCCAGCGTAGCTATTGTCGTAACAGTCCTCGATCCATTGCCAAACGTTCCCTGCCATGTCGTAAAGCCCAAAAGCGTTCGGCGGCTTCAGGCCCACGGGATGGGGCTCGCCACCGTCGCAAAAAAGACCTTCTACTTTTTTGCAGCCGGCGTTGGCATTAAACCAGGCGTGATCAACAGCGGCAGCGTCGTCATCGCCCCAGTAGAACTTCGACAGCCAGAGGCTGTCCCTCCAGGCGGACCCGCATTCCTAATTTGCGCAGTTCTTTGGACTCGGGGTTGAACTCGTAGGCGCCGAAACCTACGATCTTCGGTTTTGTGGGAGTAGCCACTCTGACCGGGACTCCTTGATTACCGCGCAGTATAACCCGCTTACAAGGGACACAACAGGCATGTCATCGCACATCGGAAGGCACGCCTTATCAGTCACTTCCGGTGTCACCTATATTTCACCGACATTGCATTGACCCTTTGGAGAGTCGTCGTCAATTCTAGCCGCCATAGCTGTTGGTTGATCAGAGTTTCTTCTAAGGAGGAGTATATGAAGCGCAAGCTTGCTCAGACGATATTCGCGATGGCCGTTGTGGCACTCGCCAGCGTGGCGGTGATCAGGGTGCGTGCCACCCCATCGTCGGGGCTGGTGAACATCCCCTTGGCGCGTGGAACTAACGTCTCCAATGGGACCATCCCGCTTCAAGGCGGAACGGATGTAGTGATGGTGCAGATCACGGTCGAACCGGGTGGCTACTCTGGGTGGCATTCCCATCCGGGAGGCTCGATCATCGTCGTCAAACAAGGTTCGCTCACCGTTTACCGATCGGTTGGCAGCCAATGCGAGACTACGACGTACAGCGCGGGGCAGGCTTTCACCGAGCGACCCGGCGAAGTGGATCAGGTCGTCAACAACGGCACAGAGGACTATATCCTGTACGTCACCTTCCCGCGCGTCCCTCTTGGCGAATCCCCGAGAACTGACGTGTCCCCGGACCCCGGCACGTGCCCTGGGGTGTGAACGAAGTGGACGAGCGCGGCGTCCACCGCGGACAGGACGTCGCGCTACACCTGTCATTCACCAAAATTGTTACCGCCTCTTCGGGATGCCGGTGCAGAGCCTTGATTCGCATCCGTTGATCCGACACACAGGCCCGAGACAACTTCGGGACAACGTCAGATGCTGGTGCCACTCAATGTTGTAGTTCAATCCTCTGGCGCAGCTCGACCTGAAGACCGCGGATTATGCGATTGGCCGGCGACGGCGTGAGCGACTCGCACTCGGCGGCCTGGACCCCCGACGGCGGAATCGTCGCTAGCCGTCGGTCTGGTTTCGACCATCTGGAAGTTCACGCCGCAGGACAAGTAGGCCCCGTCAACCTCGTCTGGACAATCTCGAGCTGCCGTAAGAGTTTGTCACCACTAATCCGGGACGCATCATGGATTCGAATATCTCGAGCCCTACATCAACGGGGGCCGACGACCATGGATGGATGGTCGGCAATCCGGAAATAATCGCACGTGCACCCGACAACTGTACTCATAAGTCGGCTTGGGAATCGGCAATGGAAGTTTCGCGAGCGAGAGTTTTTTGCTTGTGGATGGCCGGGCAGGCAACCAGAGATCCTCAGCATTGCAGTGGGACGACTTAGGTGCGAGCTTGTGGTGAAGCATTGGAGTGCACGCGCTAACTCCGAAATCGGACCAGAAGTTGTTTCATACGTCGAAAAGAGGCATGCTGCTCGTAGATTCTTGACGGGGAGAATGCCTGCCGTGACCCCAGCTTTTATTCTTGTCCTGCTCTTGATGTTGGCCCCAGTTTCCGTAGGACGTGCGAGCACACGGCGAGTTTCGGGAGGCGAGAAAGGCATTCCACGGCCCGTTTTTGTACGTCAGTTTGCCTCTGCGGAAGACATCAAACGCGAGCATCCGATATTGAATCGCTCGCTCGACATCATCGCTGGCCCAAAAGACGCAGAGGCAGAGAGTTATGCCCTACAAGACCCGTCTGCTATTACGACAGATTCCAGACACCGGATCTTCATTACTGATGTTCGTGCCAAAGCCGTGCATGTCTTCGATTTCACCAACGCGACGTACTCACGTCTCAGAGGGGGCGAGACGCTGCACTTGCCACTCGGGGTCGCCGCTGATCGTGACGGCAATATTTATGTTAGCGACAGCGGACTGCAGACAGTCCTTGTTTATGACTCGCGCGGCAAGTTCATCCGCCCTCTGAAGAAAATGAAAGGCGGCGAGTCGTTCTTCGACAGTGTTCGGGGCATAGCGGTCGATCCAGCCACGGCGCGCATTTATGTGTGCGATAAATTCCGGCACATGGTCTTCGCCCTGGATCAGCAAGGTCGAGTACTGGCACGCTATGGCAAGCGTTTTGGTGGGGACGGACCAGGGGAATTTCGATATCCGATGCAGGTCATCGCAGTTGGGGGTGAAATCGTTGTCTTGGACAGCGGCAACTATCGTGTTCAGATTTTGGACCCGTCAGGACGCTTTCTTAAACAGTTCAGAGTTCCAGATGTCGAAAACGGAAGTGGTCTCGCAATGGACAATGACGGAAACATCTACGTGAGCGATCCGCAGCTTAATCACGTGCAGGTCTTCAGCCATGATGGCCAGTCCCTGTATACATTCGGAGAGACAGGGACGGGCGTTGGCCAGTTCAATGGGATCTCAGGAATATGGGTGGATTCAGGGCATTGCCTCTACGCAGCAGATAGCAACAACAAACGCATACAGTTATTCCAAATTGGTGCTCTACAGGGTACCGGCCGATGCTAGTCAGTGACGCGATGCACAGAGAACATCAGTCGCCTGACGCTCTTTAGTTCTACCGCCCGGAGGTTCCCGAGGCGAGACCACCAGCAATTGTAGAAGGTTGACTAAATTGGCCGAAATACGTGGAGCGCCAGGTGCGGTACGAGAACCGCATCAACGGTATATGCTCCGCCGGATCGGAACATCCTGAGTCGCCCAAGTGACCAATTTCCTCTCGTGTCTTCAGGCTGCGCCGCGAGCACTTTGTTAGGCGTGTCCAGAACTTACGCCTCCGGGCCTTTTCCATTCTGATGCCGGGCGTCGCCACGCTCGTGCCTGCTTGGACCGCTGGGGTTGAGTGTTGCCTTTCGGACGACTCCCGGCCTGCTACTTTTATAGTGCATTGTGTCCTCAGTCGCAGTGACTAGGAACACCAGAGTCGGCTTTTTGGCGAAGCAAGTAACACTCCGGCAAGCGCGGACGTGCCGCATATTTAAGAACCCACGCGATATTGCCTGAGATCGAGCAAGACTGGAGCGTTGAGCTTGGGTCCAACCGTTTCGGCCAGCTCAAAGAGCTACTGTTGCACGTCTGGGAGAGCCCATTGAACCACTAGCCGTCGACTTTCCGAACCGAACAGCAAGAGGTGTTTCCTGGATTACGAGCAAATTGAAAGTTTAGAGAGTGGAGATTGGACAACTTGGTTTGGCACCAAGAAGTCTCGTGATAAAGCGCAGTGCAGGAAGGCTACGCTTCGTCCCGGTTTTGAAGATCACAGAGGATGTTCTGATCTGTCTAGGAAAATCTACTTGATTCGTCAACCACTTCCCAGATTTGCGTTTTGATCCGTTCTGACTGGATTCGACGCGTTTTGAGCATAGAACTATCACGTTTCTATCACACCGCTTAACGTGGTCCACGGGGATGGGCACAAAGATCCCCCGACCGACCGACGACATCCGAGAACGTAACAGCGAACTGTCCTTAGTGCGCTACACTCTCCGACATGCACCCGCAACGCAGGGATTTTATAAAATGTGGCGCTCTCTCGGTTGTAGGTCTAGCTGGGGAACGTTTGCTCGAAGCAGTACCTTTTGCCGCAGATTTATCCATGCCGCCTCACCCAAGCGGTCAATACGTAGGTGGAGATCTCAGCGTGATCGGTTTATATGGTCCGTGGGCGGCTTCGTTGAATGGGGGCCGCTTGCCCTCATTTTCGTTCCGTAACGAGCGCTTTGCTAACGTCGCCGCATGGCGCGAAGCCGCACGGAAATGCGCTATGGAACGGATGGCAATCCCCGCTATTGGAAGTACCCCCAAGATCACTATCAAGAATCAACATGTTTATGGTGGAGTACGCATCGAGGAGATCTCGTGGCAATTACCGTACGGGCGACCGACAGAAGCACTCATTCTTAGACCGCTGAATGTAATGGGTAAACTTCCTGGCGTTCTTGCGTTTCACGATCATGGAGGTAACAAGTATTTCGGCAAAGCCAAGATCACCAAAACTTCCGACCAACAACACCCGCTAATTAAGGCTCATCAGAACGAATATTACGAAGGCGTAGCTTGGGCGAATGAGATTGCTAAACGCGGTTATGTTGTCCTTGTACCTGACGCTTTTCTTTTTGGGAGCCGAAGAGTAATGCTGCAGGATGTGCCTGAACATCTGCGCAACGGACTTAGTGATAACGATCCTGAAAACCCCATTAATATCGAGAAGTACAATCAGTGGGCTGCTCAGCATGAGCATGTGATGGCGAAATCATTGTTCAGCGCCGGGACCACATGGCCGGGCGTTTTCTTTGCAGAAGACCAAAAGGCCCTGGATGTATTGTGCTCTCTGGATGACGTGGACGCAGGTCGCATCGGGTGTGGCGGATTGTCAGGCGGCGGATTGCGTACAGTATTCTTGGGTGGGCTCGATCCGAGAATCAGAGCTGCAGTATGTGTCGGTTTTATGACAACCTGGAAAGACTTCCTTCTGAACAAATCTTTCACTCATACATGGATGGCTTATGTGCCTCTGCTTCCAAACGAGTTGGATTTTCCCGAAATACTGGGATTACGCCTTCCGCAAGCCACATTTGTGCTCAACGACGAAAATGACGATCTGTATAGTCCGGCTGAAATGAGAGAGGCAGAACGTATGCTGAATGATGTCTACGGAAAAGCCGGAGCCCAACGTAATCTGAAATTCTGTTATTACCCAGGCCCTCACAAATTCGATAAGAAGATGCAAGCAGACGCATTTGATTGGTTAGACAGTTGGCTAAAAGCATAATGTTTTGCGAGGAGGAATCTATGGGCTCTCGGATGTCACGTCGCGGCTTTTTGAGAGCCGCGGGAGGAGCGGCGACAGCAATTCCCCTGGGTTCCATTGCCGAATCGGCCAGCCAAGAATTTCCGTTAGACGAGCACTCTGCCGCCAGCGCTAGCGATCGCATCGTGGATATCCATGTCCATTTTGACGAGAAGAATCCGAATTTCATTCGCGATTTTGTGGCCGTAGCGAAAAGGATCAATCTTACGGCCTGTCTGCTCACTCCATATTCTCACCGGGTGCAGGTAGCAGAGGCGGCAAAGCAGCACCCAAAACAAATTGTTCCGTTCGGCTTCATTGATCTAGATGCAACTGACGTGCTGTCGCAAGTTAAGGATTTTCACGAGCTCGGGTATCGGGGGTTGGGTGAACTTGAATTTGTGAAAAAACCCTATGTCGACGCATCCTATCTGCCGGTTTACGAGCTCGCGAACCAATATGGCTGGGTACTGCTATTCCATACGGGCATTGTTTTGCGTCGGAGCGTGGATCAACCGGAGAACGTGGCCTCTCACCGCATGCGAGCGTTTCATCTAGAGGAGATTGCCCGCCGTTTTCCGAAATTGACTGTGATCGGCGCTCATTGCGGTAACCCTGAATATGAGTGGGCTGCGGAAGTTGCGCGTTGGAACCCAAACGTCTTCTTCGACCTTAGTGGTTCCACATTAACGAAGATGAGCAGGCGACTAGAG
>JAICSO010000078.1 GCA_025936825.1 Terriglobales bacterium | reverse complement strand
TCGACTACGACAATGATGGGAAGCTCGATCTGTTCATCACCCGTTACGTCGATTGGACATTCAAGAACAACCGCTACTGCGGAGAAAAACCGCCGAATGGCGTTCGTTCCTACTGTCACCCAGACAACTACGACGGTGTGACTAACATCCTTTATCGCAACAACGGAGATGGGACGTTCACCGACGTTTCCCAGAAGGCGGGAATCGCCAATCCGCATGGCAAGGGACTGGGTGTTTCCTTTGCTGACTACGACGGAGATGGGTGGCCCGATATTTTTGTTGCCAATGATTCGGTGCAGTGCTTTCTATATCACAACAATGGCAACGGCACGTTCACCGAACTTGGCCTGCTCGCCGGCGTCGGCTACAACGAGGATGGCAAGACTTTCGCCGGCATGGGCATTGATTTCAACGACTACGACAACGATGGCCTACCCGATATCGTAGTCACCGACCTTTCAAACGAACGCTATATGCTGTTTCGCAACGAAGGCACGGGCACGTTTCGGGATGTGACGAACGCTTCGGGATTGGGCGGCGCCACTCTCGCTTTTTCCGGCTGGAGCGCGCATTTCTTCGATTATGACAATGACGGGTGGAAAGACCTGTTTGTAGCTCAGTCGCACGTGATGGATACCATTGAGAAAACTTCACCCAACCTGCGCTACATGGAGCCGCCACTATTGCTTCGCAACAGTTCTGGGCATTTTTCCCGGGTACTTGCTGGAGACGTCTTTCAGCGGAACTGGGCGGGTCGCGGTGCTGCCTTTGGAGATATCGATAACGACGGAGACATAGATGTAATCGTGAGCAACCTGGGACAGAAAGCTTATGTGCTGCGAAACGATGGCGGAGATCGCAACAATTGGATCGGAATTCAGCCGGTGGGCACCAAGTCCAACCGCGACGGTATCGGAGCGCGAATCAAAATTGTATCGACCTCCGGCCTGACGCAGTACTTTACCGTGAATACGGCCGTGGGCTATCTTTCTGCCAGCGACAAACGCGTACTCGCCGGACTGGGTAAAGATTCCACCGCTAGACTGATCGAAATTCGCTGGCCGTCTGGAGTGGTGCAAAAGTTTGAGAACGTGAAGGGCCGCCAATATCTCAAAGCCGTCGAACCCAGCCAATGATTACTCGTCGGGAACTGATGTTCAGGATCGCAAGCGCCGCGGGTGCTTCCCTCTTGGTTCCTTCCGCATTTGGTCAGGGCATATCTTCTCGCGGCCTCAAGCCGCAACCCCGTGGCAAGCCATCCGGCCGTCCATTTCTCGCACGCTTTACGGACGTGGCTAAGCAGGCCGGATTAATCGAGCCCATCGTCTACGGCGGCCTCGACACAAAAAACTACATCATCGAGGTGGTTGGAGCGGGAGTTGCCTTCATCGATTACGACAACGATGGCTGGATGGATCTATTCATCTTGAACGGCACCAAACTCGAAGGTAATCCGCCGGGTGTCACCAACCGGCTCTACAAGAACAATCGAGACGGCACGTTCACCGACGTCACCACCAAGTCAGGCCTGACCCGAGCCGGATGGGCGTCGGCGGTAACCGTGGCCGATTATGATAACGACGGTTTTGACGACATCTTCATCACCTACTACGGCCACAACGTGCTTTACCGTAACAACGGAAACGGCACGTTTTCCGATGTGACCAAGCAGTCCGGGCTCGCCCAGAATGCGGTTCGTTACGGTTCGGGTTGCACCTGGGTAGACTACGATCGCGACGGACACCTCGATCTGTTTGTGGCCAACTACCTCAGCACTACCCTTGATGCGCTGCCCAAGCCGGGCACAAATCCTGACTGCACGTGGAAGGGAGTTGCCGTGAACTGCGGTCCCCGCGGACTGCCGACAGGTTTCGTGCAGCTCTTTCACAATAACGGTGACGGCACGTTTAACGATGTAAGCAAGCAGAGTGGAGTGGGCGCCGCGGCCGGATCCTATCCCATGACGGCGGTTGCAGCGGATTACGACAACGATGGGTGGCTCGACGTTTACGTCGCGTGCGATTCCACGCCAAGCTGGCTGTTTCGCAATCAGCACGATGGTACATTCCGGGAGGAAGCCCTCGAACGGGGAGTGGCGCTCAGTGAAGACGGGCTAGAACAAGCCGGGATGGGTGTAGCTGTAGGGGACATTGATCTCGATGGCAATCTCGACGTTTTCAAAACAAACTTCGCCGACGATACAAATGTCCTGTATCACAATGACGGGAAAGGAAACTTCGATGACGTCACGATTCACGCAGGATTGGGGGTTGAGACGCGTTACGTAGGATGGGGCGCTGGCATGGTTGATCTGGACAATGACGGATTCCCCGATCTCTTTGTGGCCACAGGCAGTGTCTACCCCGAAGTGGAAAAAAAGCTTCCGGCTTACCCGTTTCGCACTCCACGCCTGGTGTTTCGGAACCTGGGTGATGGCAGATTCGAAGAGTTGATTGACGAAGCCGGGCCGGGCGTCGCCGATGCGCACGCCAGCCGCGGATGCGCTTTCGGCGACTTCGATAACGATGGCGACATCGACGTCCTGATTTGGAATATGAACGAGCCCCCGTCTTTGCTGCGCAACGACTTGTCAGGCACCGGCCACTGGCTGAAAGTCATGCTGGTGGGAGTTCACAGTAATCGCAGCGCCATCGGCACGAGAGTGACAGCGCGATATGGGAAACGGCAGCAATCGCAAGAAGTGACTGCACAATGCAGCTTCTATTCTGTGAACGACCGCCGCTTGCACTTTGGCCTGGGCAGCGAGACAGTCGCCACCCTCAACATCCGTTGGAGCAACGGCAGTACCGAGACAATTCCCAACGTGGCATCCGAACAACTGGTGGTGGTCCGAGAAGGTGCCGGAATTATAAGCAAGCAGAAATTCTAGGGTATACTCGTTGGCTCATCAGGGAAAACGCTTTCCAGATTACTCCGGAATCGTAGTTTTTGGCTTCTATTCGCCACCCTCGAGGCTCTAGCTGCAAAGTTTCCCTCGTAATTCGCGCCCACAGTCACTGCCTGCCGCAATATCCATTGCACAATAACGTTTTTCTTGCTCCCGTGATTTTTTTGTCTCGCGAGACCTCCCTAACTGCCGCTCTTGCAAAGCATTACATCCCCAATCCGCGCAACACATGCGACTTCCCAGGATCGGATTGCGATTTCGAGTCACGCCCGTAACCGGGTGCGCAAAATTCTTCGCTAGTAGAAAAGAATTACCTTGACAGTGGGGGGCAGAGAACGATAAAAAATTCAGCCAACTGAGAAAAGGTTTTCTCAAGCGTCATTATTGGGGCCCTGTCATATCGAACCGGGAGGCGCTGTGATGAAACGCTGGTTCCTTTCTGCTGTCGTTCTGCTACTCGCATTCGTTTGCTTCGCCCACGAACACGCCTTCGCGCAGTTTGCGGATCGAGCGATAATTACGGGCGTGGTCACTGATGCCAGTGGCGCAGCTGTCCCGGATGCTCGGGTCACAATCACAGACGAGCAGACTGGCGTGAAGACCGTCGTGGGCTCAAACAGCGCCGGAAACTACAGTACCCCTCCCCTTATTCTGGGCACCTACCGCGTAGAGATCGAAAAACAGGGTTTCAAAACCTTCAGCCGCCCCGGTTATAACCTTACTGGCGGCCAGACAGTGCGTGTTGACGCGAAGCTCGACGTCGGCGCGACCTCGGAAAGCGTTCAGGTAGAAGCTTCCACGACGGAGTTTGTGAACACAGAAACGGCGACGGTTCAGCACACGATCGGCGAGAGTTACTACCATGACCTCCCTGCCGTCATGGGTGCCGACATCCGCTTGGCCGAATCACTGCTGCAACTACAGCCCGGTTATGTGCCGATGCAGCCCAATGGCGACGCGGTCTTCCGCGGCAGCCAGTTCACCTCGCGTATGAACGGCGGGCAGACCATGGCTACCGAAAACTGGTTCGACGGCGCGGCGTTCGGATATGCCGAAGGTCACCAGCAGACGCAGGAAAGCTCCATCCCGTATCCATCCGTTCGTGAAATGACGGTTGTGCAGAACACGTTCTCTGCTCAGTACGGACACACTAGTGGCGGGTTCATCACCTACACGACCAAATCGGGCACTAACAAGCTGCACGGTAACCTCTACGACTTCTATACGAACAACAAGCTGGATGCCTCAAACTACTTCCTCGGTCCAGTGCTACAGAAGGGCGGTTTGGGAAAAACCCTCCCTCTTGGCCAGAACAACTGGGGGTTCGCACTCGGCGGCCCGATTCCGAAACTGAAGCAGACGTTCTGGTTCTTCAACCTGGATGGCTTGGATTATCACAGTACGGTCAACACCGGGTTCGTGAACACCCTGCCCACCGATGCACAGCGCCACGGAAATTTCAGTGAACTCTTGGGTTCCCAGTTGATGGGGAAGTGTCCCAACGGCTCCCAATATCCGATAAAGGAGCTTGATGGAACCCCTGTATTGCAAGGCCAGATATTCAACCCTGCAACCACGCATCCGGTTACTGCTAGTGTGACTGACCCGTGCACAGGGGTAATTAGCAGTGTCACTGGCTCAGTTAGAAGTCCGTATGTCGGCAACATTATCCCAAGCACTGACCCGCTCTGGAGTTCCCTGGCCACTGCGGTGATGCCCAATATCCCTGCCCTGGATCGGCAAACTACACGTGTGAATGGTTTCGGCGGCAGTTCGGACGACAACAATAAAATCAACGTGCGCACGTGGTTGTTCCGTTTCGATCACAACTTCAACGACAAGTTCTCCATCAATAACACCTACTACGAGAATATCCGCCCGCGAATTGCCCACTGCGGTGGCCCTCAGGGTTGTAACACGCTGCACGATGGCGAGAAAAGTTCGGCACAGAACGACACTTACATCGGCCAGGGTTTCTACCAGCGAATCACCAACCATTTCGAACATCTGCAGATGAACTGGATCATCAAGCCAAATTTGTTTAATCACACCACCCTGGCTTATGACCGATGGGTAATGCTCGGGCACCAACTCTCCGGCGGAGTGGGATGGAATCAAAAGCTGGGTCTGGGCCTCCCCGACGCGCCAATCTTCAACAATGCTGGATTCCCGGAGTTGGACTTCAACGGCGCGGTCGGCTACACGCATTTTGGAACAGCGTGGGCGAGCGGCGGCGCCGATATCAACAATCGGTATCAGTTTTTGGACGATGTATCATGGACGACTGGGAAGCACACGATTAAAGCGGGGGTCGAATATCGCTACATGACCTTCCCGCAGACGGGTTGGGCCGTGAATACCGGCGGCATCTTCAGGTTCGCCGACAATGAAACCGCCGGCTATGACTCAAGCGGCGCCATTCTGACTGGGGGGGCGACCGGTAATGAGTTCGCTTCTTTTATCCTCGGCCAGGTCGATAACGCTACGTTCAACGTACCCTTCAAATACATGCCGAGGATGAAGTATGGTGCCATCTGGGCGAATGACGACATCAAGGTAACCAGTAACTTCAACCTCACCGTGGGGCTGCGTTTTGACTGGCAGGGCGACCTCCATGAGGAATACGGCCGATTCTCCACCTTCGATCCCAACGCTCCTAATCCTGCAGGCGTCCCAGGCGCGACGATCTTCCACAGTTCCAAGGCAAACGGGAGATCCAGTTGGAACGTTGGCCCGCGCCTCGGATTTGCGTACTCGTTCAATCCGAAGACGGTCATCCGCGGCGGGTACGGAATGTACTATGCAGGCGTGCAGGCCGATTCGTGGGACCCCTACCCTGTAGATGGCTACCAAACGAATCCCACGGTTGCCAACTCCACAAATGGACGACTGCCGGGTTTTTATTTCAATGGTACCAACCCTGCCAGCAGCGCTGGTTGTGTTACCGAGCAAGCGCTCGGAGTTTCGTGTGGCTGGCCAGCCGGGAGTATCCAATTGCCTCCGCAACTCAGGCCAGATGTCGCCAATGGTGCCAATCCGGTCGGCGTAGACCCACGAACCTATACCATGCCGCGATACCAGAATTGGTCGCTCTCGTTCCAACGTCAACTTAGCCGTAATATGGGCATCGATATCGCATATGTCGGCAATCACGGTACGCGCCTGGTCGACGGCCGCTCTTCTGCGGGGGTGTACGACAATATGAATCCCGCGAGTGTCCTCAGCTTGGGCGCTCCCATTCTAGGTGGCACCTTCACCAACGGTCAGTGCGATCCCACTTCCGATTGCGGTACGGTGCATGCGCCCTACCCGACTTTTACAGGAACAGTCGCGCAGGCTCTGCGGACATGGCCTCAGTATCAGCAGATTAACTGGCGCTTCTTCCCCTTTGGAAACAGTCACTACAACGCCTTGCAAGTCGCGTTTGAGCGCAGACTGAGTGCGGGACTGCAGGCGAAAGTGTCGTATACCTATTCTCGCCTCATGAACAATGGTGCAGAGACTGGATTAGGGTCTGGAGGTCCTCCGGTACAGAATCCCAGCGACATGAGTAATCTCAACACTGTCAGTTCTGACGACGTGCCGCACATCTTTTCCGTAGGATGGGTCTACCACTTGCCCTTCGGTAAGGGTAAACCGATTGCTAATCATGCTTCAGGTTTCCTGAACAAGATTATCGGCGACTGGCAGATATCAGGAATCCAGAGTTACTCGTCTGGCAGGCCCCTGTCCATTACCATGCCGAACGACTTGGGAAATTACCTGTTCAACACCGCTAAGTTCCCCAACAAAGCGGGTGGTGGCCTTTCAGGGCACTTCAGCAATCCCTACAGCGATTCGTATCTGAATCAGAGTGGCTGGGCCGATCCTGGTGCGCTTCAGTTCGGCAACGCCCCAAGAATGGATGCCAGCGTTCGCGGATTCAAGAACTTCAACGAAGACTTTTCAATCTACAAAGATACCTTCTTCGGGGAAGACAAGTACGTACGCTTCGAAGCCGACATGGGGAATGCTTTCAACCGCGTGTTCTTCTGCCCGGTGGATCAATCATGGCAGCCGAATGGAGCAAATGCCAACTTCGGGCACACCGGCAGCCAGTGCAATATCCCCAGGCGCATTCAGTTCGGCCTGCAGCTGTTCTTCTGATTTGCCTCCAAAAGCGCGAAAGGGATGGTCTAAACGACCATCCCTTGTTTTCTGCTTTATTTACGCTCTCCCGAGCTTCTCTCGCCGCAGGATCCCGTGTCCCTCTTGCAACACGAGCAACTGATTGGGGTCAACGTTCTTGAAGGACTCCACCAAGCCCAAGGGCCATCGCACTTCGACCAAGTCCACCTGCTTGGCTTGCCCCAGGCCAAAGTGCAGCCGCAAATCATTTTGCGAGATGTAACTCGACCCGCTCATGACCTCGTTCATCTGGGCATGCTTTCCCGTGACGACCCGCACGCGCGCCCCGACGGCGCTTCGGTTCGACTTCGTGCCAATACATTTCACCTTCAGCCAGTTGTTTTTCGCCGGGCAGTCATTTCGCAGCAGCGACGGCGGTTCGTTCATATTGATGATGACGATGTCGACGTCGCCATCATTATCAAAGTCCCCGAAAGCCGCACCGCGACTGGGGCGCGGCTCGGTTACGACGACCCCAGTCTCGGCGGTGACGTCGGCAAAGCGTCCGTTGCCCAGATTTCGGTAAAGAATCTTTCGCTGCTTAAAGGTCAGGTGCAGCTTCCTGCTATCTACTTCGGGGAAAACGTGGCCGTTTGACATAAATATGTCAGGCC
>JAICSO010000106.1 GCA_025936825.1 Terriglobales bacterium | reverse complement strand
TCCCGAAAGAAAATATGAGTACCCACCTGCAAGCAGTCCAGCATATCCGCAGGATGCGCGGCGGATCCCAGGCACAATTACTGCGAGCTTCGGATGGCGCATTCTATGTCACGAAGTTCAAAAATTAATGTGGAGCTCCACATTAATTGGATTATGTTGAGAACTCAGTAATGTGGAGTCGGCCCTCAACTCCGTTCATGTCTATTGGGATTCCAGGCGGTCGGGCGTCACATTACTGAGACGGTTGGGCCGCTTAAAATAGGTCACTTGACGATGTGCGAATCCGATTTGTCCAGTTCCCTCTGCATTTCCTTCTCCGTCGTCGGTTCGCCGTGGATGGACTTGCATGGACCGCCGCCCCCATAGAGTTCGCTTACGTACTTCGCGGCCGTTTGTAGCCGTTCTTTCTGCTCGCTTGTGACTCCTGGCTTGTCTTCCTCATTTTTCATTCTTGTCACTGCCGCTTGCACGCATGACTGGTAGATCAAATGGATCGCAGCGGCTGCATTCGTCCTAATCAATTCGCTCTCGCTTTGCTTGATCGCCTCGACGAGGTACGGCACCGCACTGGGAAAGGCCAAAACACCTGTGGACGGATATCGTGAACTGAGGGACCGTAACCTGTCATCATGCTCATCGTTGCGCTCGAAGTCGAGTAGCTGGACCAACTTTTTGGTATAGGCCCGATCATGTGAAAGCCAGGCAAATGCTCTTTGAACGCACTCCGGATCTGCATCGAGGCTGTGCGATCTATGATCAACCAGAAACTGGAATAGTGCCTCCTCTTCGGAATACGATGGGCACTTCTGTCCCTCTGTGATCTGAACTTCGACGTCCACTGGAGTCGGGGCGGCTGTGGTTTGATCGAGGGGTTTAACTGTCAGGTTGTTTATGCGAACAGACAAGTATCCAAGCCCGTGAAACAGCTCGTATATGCGCGTTTCAAGTTTGCTACTCTGCTCATCGAAACATGAGCCGACGATATCGCTGGCAATCTGATCCCGCTCGGTTGAATCCACAGTACGCGTACCCGAGCTGCTAAAGTAACCCACTTCAATGCCGGCGTCCTTGCGCGATCGGTAATCTTTCCCAGGTGAGCAGCCACGAGCGCCGAGTACAGGATCATCGTTGGTTTGCGGTTGCGAGCCTGCCTGTGAGCTCCCATCCAACACCAACACCCAGACCATCAACAGGGCAAGCAAACCAGCTCGGATTCCCCATGGCCTCGATCTTCTATTCATGCCGTTATTGTGCCTGAATCGTACCATGCAGAAGAACGCGCCCGCGCGCGGGCAATGCGCCTTTTTCCGTAGCATCAGATCGCGCTATTTAGCGCCCAAAGGAGCGTCTGATGATACGAACTCTGTGCCCCGCCAGTTCCCGGCGGTATTCGTCTTTGTCGATATTCGGGCCCATCGCGGATGATTTTTCCCGCTGGCTTGTGAATCAACGCTACAGCCGTGCTTACCTAAAGCACCGAATTTGCCTGCTGCCACATATCGAAGCAATCCTCATTCGGCGAGGCATCCGACATGTGAAGGAGATTGAGCAGGCCGATTGGCGCGCGTGTCGGGAAGGCCTTCTGCGTCGATTCCCAGATCTGACGGGTACAACGAATGCGTTGGAGAGATATCTCCGCGCCCAGAATCTGGTGAGTCCAGCAGATCAGCGGGTGACTGGCACCGCTAATGAATACCTACGCGCCTATGCGCATTTTTTGGAAACGGTGTGTGGGGCTGCAGCCTCCACCACACAGCAAAACTCCTATACGGCAGCGGAGTTCCTTGCGTACCTGAAGATCGAGAGCCACCCTGATCGGCTAAGAGCTGTGACTCCTCACGACCTCGAGTCATTTCTAAAAAGGATCAGCCTGCGCGTCTCTCGTGCAAGTTTGCGAGCCGTTGTAGTCAGACTTCGGTCCTTTTTGCGGTTCCTTGCAGTTAGAGGCGAGATCCCCTCTGGGCTTGACCGTCAGATTGATTCTCCTCGTGTCTACCGAGAAGAGCACCTTCCTGGCGCTCTGCCTTGGGAAACAGTCCGGAGATTTCTGGATTCCATTGATCGCTCCAGCTTAGTGGGACTCCGCGATTTTACGATGTTTTTCTTAATGGCGATCTATGGGTTGCGTGCCAGCGATGTCGTGGCATTGACGTTGGATAATATCCACTGGCGCGCGCGGAAGATTTCCATCTCCCAGCAGAAGACCGGCACTGTTCTCGAACTCCCTCTAACGGACGATGCGGGAGCAGCTTTGCATGAATATCTCAAGAAGGCTCCACCGCCGGCGCCCTTTCGACAAATTTTTCTCAGCGGAAACGCTCCGACTCGCATCCTCAGAACAACTGCGGTTTCGGCTGCGTTTCGAATTTGGGCACGCCGCAGCGGATTAGACCTTCCGGCCAGAGGAGCATGCCATCGTATTCGTCATTCGTATGCTGTCTTTCTGCTGCGCAAGGGTACCCCGGTTAAGACCATCGGGGACATCCTCGGCCATCGCACCTTGCAGAGTACGTGGACTTATTTGCGTCTATCGCTTGAAGACTTGCGCGACATCGGCTTGCCTGTGCCGCAGGACCCGAAAGGATGGAAGGCGGTGCGCTCGTGAAAAAGACACTCGCTTTTCTCTCAGAGTTGGGTCCGGTTATTACACGCTATCTCGAACTCAACTTAGCATTGGGCAAACGCTACAAGCATGAGATCACAACTCTAAGATCTCTGGATCGATTCCTCAGTCGGCGTCCCCGTGCCTCGCAGGATCTGACTGCAGAAACGTTCCACGATTGGTGTCGAGAACAGTCTTTACTCACACCGCGAGTGCGGCGCAACCGAATGTTTATGATTCATCGGTTTTGTCGGTATCGGCGTCGTACTGTGCCTGATTGCTTTGTTCCAGACTCAATCCTTTTTCCGTCACCGAGCCAACCGATTGCTCCGTACATCTTTTCAGAAGCCGAAGTGGCTCAGCTGATGAGAGCCGCCTTAGCTCTTGACCGACCGAGTTTTTCGCCGCTTCGTCCCGAGGTAGTCCGTCTCGCCATCGTTCTCCTCTACACGACGGGCTTACGCGTAGGGGAGTTACTGCGGCTCCAGGTGGCGGATTTCGACCCAAGTGAAAAAACGCTTATGGTGCGCAATTCAAAGTTTCATAAATCACGTCTCCTGCCCCTGCGTGAGGACGTGGCTCATGAGCTTGAGGCCCACCTGCTTCTTAGACGCAAGAAAGGCCTTCTCACGATTCCGACTACACCATTCATTTGGAATCTGAGACGTGGAGGCAGGGCGTATTCGGCTTGGGGATTGCAATGCAGCTTGTGGGCTACGTTCGACGCCTGCAACATTCGCACCAGATCAGGCCGCAGACCACGGGTTCACGATTTTCGTCACAGTTGCGCGGTTAACGTCCTGATTCGATTGTATCGCTCCGATGTTGACGTGAGCACAAAGCTGCCCTTCTTGGCGGCATTCCTTGGGCATGTCTCCATCATCTCTTCTTATCGTTATCTGCACTTCGTTGAGCCTCTCCGTGCTCTCGCGAGCAAGCGGTTCGATAAGTCTTATGGTGGATTGGTCGTTCCGCTGGCAAGGCGGGAGGCCGGAAGAGAGTGAAAGTTCCACCAGCGAACCAGCTCGCCTTTCGGCTGAGAGGCTACTTTAGTGACCATCTGCCACGCGTCCGTGGCATGAGTCCTCACACGATTCACAGCTACCGGGACAGCCTGATGCTCTTTGTTCGTTTTCTGACATCAGAACGAAAGCGTCGGATTCAGGATCTGGACCTCAACAGTATCGAACCAGACGACGTAATTGCGTTCCTTGCTTATTTGGAGGACGTACGCAAGAACGGAGTCACCACCCGAAACGTCCGCTTGGCTGCAATCCACGCGTTCTTTCGATATGTGGGAACTTACCACCCCGAACACCTCGATCGTGTCCAGCGCATTTTGACTGTCCCGTTCAAGCGCGCCCGCCAACGCGTAATCGAATACCTGGAACGCGAAGAGATCGAGGTTGTACTTTCGGGCATCAATCGAGCAAGCAGAGACGGCCGTAGAGACTATGCATTGCTTGCGACTATGTTCAACACAGGAGCTCGCGTACAGGAGGTCGTCGATTTGCGGGTACGTGACCTGCAACTGATACGCCCGTTTCAAATCCGGCTCTTCGGCAAGGGCAAGAAGGAACGCTTTTGCCCCTTGTGGCCGCAAACAGCTCAAGTGCTCCGCGATCATTGCCGTGAATATCACCTGGATCTGCGCTCTGACGCGCGAGTCTTTCTCAACCATCGAGGGATGCCACTGACCCGCTTTGGAGTCCGGTATATCTTGGCGAAACATCTCGACCGTACCCGGGCCGAAGTCAGCACGCTGGCCCGCAAACGTCTTCACCCTCACAGCATGCGCCACAGCACAGCTGTCGCGCTTCTGACTTCGGGTGTGGACCTAACAACGATTAGCCACTGGTTGGGCCATGCCAATGCCAACACCACCAATCGATACGCCACGATCGATCTGGAAATGAAGCGCCGCGCCATTGCCAAGGTGAAGCCGACGACTCATCGTGCCCGATCATCGTGGCGCCGAAACGAGTCCATTTTGGAGTGGCTGGAAAGCCTGTAACATCCTCGGTAATGTGCAGCTCGATTTGATGCAGAGCCTATGAATAAGGATATGCGGAGAACCGACTTCACATTACTGAGTTCTCAACATAACAGAACTAATGTGGAGCTCCACATTAGTTTTTGAATTTGACCACAAAAAACCGGTTGTCGCATGCCCGCATCAGATGCGCCTGAGAGCCGCCACGCATCCTGCGGACGTGTTGTACTGCGTAGAGTCCGCTGTTCATATGCACTTTT
>JAICSO010000015.1 GCA_025936825.1 Terriglobales bacterium | reverse complement strand
GGGCGGTCCGGCGATCAAGTCAGACATCGCTCCTGCAATTGAGGAGCAGCTCAGAGATGTGGCCGTTACTGGTGTGATGGGAGAGTGGCCCGTGGACTTTACGTTCGCCTGGGCGCCGGACGGCAAAGCTATTTATTTCGAGCGCGCCTATCGAGGCACGCGAAATATCTGGAAGCTGGTCATGGATCCGGAAACCTTAAAGGCGACCGCGATCGAACGCCTGACAACCGGGGCCGGGCCTGACACCGAAGCCGCAGTGTCTCGCGACGGCACTCGGCTGGCGTTCACAGCGAAGTCGGAGCATGTCCGCACTTGGCTATTTCCCTTCGACTTGAGCCGTTCGCAGCTCAGCGGCCACGGCGAGCCGATAACCTCGTCGGGAGGTCGAGCCGTGGTTCCGACATTATCGCGCGATGGCAAGAAATTAGCGTTTGATGTCGAGCGAGCTGGCATTTGGGAGCTTTGGCAGAAATCGCTTATGGATGGGCGTGAGGCGCCCATCATTGCCGACGAATATGTGCGAGACTCGGCGCAATGGTCTCCGGATGGCGAGCACCTTGCTTATCAGCGCGAAAAACCAGACGAACACCAACTCATGATGTGGTCTGCAGACACGCGAATCGAAGAACCACTAGCGTCTATGAGCGCCACGGGTTGGCAGGTGGTGAGCGACTGGTCACCAGACGGTAAAGCGATATTGGTGTCGCAGGGTACCGATACTCACTTATTTGAAGTATGGTTGGTTCCCATCGCTGACGCCCCGCATGCGGAAACTGCAGCAAAAAAGATAATTTCCAGTCCTACCTCCAACGTCTACCAAGCACACTTTTCCCCAGACGGGCAATGGATTGCCTTTGAGACGGCAGCCGATACACCGACGGGCGTGGACTCTGCCGTTTACGTGACGCGCGCGGCCGGCGGACCATGGATTCGGCTTAGCCACGGCAAGAACTGGGACGACAAGCCCCGCTGGTCTCCGGACGGAAAGACGATTTACTTTATCTCCGGTCGCAGCGGCTTCTTCAATGTTTGGGGTGTTCATTTCAACCCTGTTGCAGGCACGCTAGTTGGAACGCCGTTCCGAGTGACGTCATTTGACCAACCCAGCCTGATGATTTCACAGCGGATAGAAGGGGCCGAGCTTTCGGTTACTCAAGATAGATTGGCGCTGCTGATGGAAGAGACTTCGGGCAGCATCTGGGTGTTGGACAATGTCGAACATTAGGTGTGATTCACCCGCGAAAGTTCATTCCCCTTGCGAATCAGTCTCGGACTCTGGCCGTTTAAGATATGATGGCCCGGGGCGGTTGGTCGGCAACTCGCAGACTGGCGACACAACGGGGTCGAGGACATTAGTCCTGTGAAGTCGGCAAGGCACTACGTTTCCGGCGCACGGGAGTACGACCCGATCGGATCGCCCATCGCATGTTTATCCGTTTATCTACCTCATCCAGCCACGTCTCCGAGAAGCCGATTTGCGGTCTCCTTCCCGCTCTTCGTGGCTCAATCGCCGGTTTGCCCGTCATGCGTCCCAAAGCATCCTATGGGTCTGGACAAAGAGGTGCACTACTGTAGGCTCGAATACTCGGCCTTCGCTTTCTTGAGGATCGGGATCTCGGGGTCGGCGTCTTTCCAAAGCGTAAGGAAGTCCTGATACGCGGCCTTGGCTTTGCCGGTGTCGCTCTGCAACACATGGGCGCGAGCGAGGCCGAGATGGGCGAGGGCTCCTACGGCATCCAACGCAAGCACGTGGTGGTCGATGATTTTCTGGAACTCTGCGGCGGCCTGATTGCCTTCATGCGCGGCCAGATAGGCTTCGCCGCGTAAGTAAATAGGTTGCATGCCATTTCCCAGTTCATAGGGACCCGCAGGCTGAAGCGCGTCGATGGCCTTCGCGGCGTCGTTATGAATCAGGGCGAGTTGGGCATGGAGACTAGGCAGATCCATGAACTGAACAATCGTGTCGTCCGGATAGCGCTGCTTCAGTTCATTCGCCAACGTCTGCGCCCGCGTCGAGTCTCCGCTCATTGCCAGCGCCAAGGCCGCTGGGTATTGCACATCGCGGCCGCTGGAGAGTGCGAGCGCCGCAACGGCCCGCTTGCGGCCTTCGGCGATATTACCCATGAAGGCTTCCCGGATAGCGGCTGCGGCTTCGTGAATCGCTGCCGTTTCTTTCTGCTTTGCATGTAGGGCCGAGGCGACTGCGCCGCGAGAGAGGTACCTCGACTTCGCGAGCTGACCGGAATAGGTGGACGTATCGGCTTCCATATCGAGGAACACGTCTTCGATCCCCGGCTTCCCGCGAGACCACGCGATCTGTTGTGCCGTGCCGGTCGTGTCGTTCTTCATAAAGGCCAGCAGATACACCAGAAGCTGAAGGTAGGGGGTGTCTAGGTTCTTCGCGTGCGCCTCGACCATTGTGGCTTGGCTCTCCTCAAGCCGGCCGAGAAACCAATACGAGAAAGCCAGGTTTTCATAACTGTTGCCGCTCGCTGGTTCCAGGCGGAGGGCCTCCCGGGCTTCCGGCAAAGCTTTGTCATAGCGCCCGAGAATCATGTCAATCTCGTACAAATTCGTCGGCGGAATGAAATCCCGCGGATAAGTCTGTGCCCAGAGTTCGTAGGACCGGCGCGCCTTTTCGAGGTCACCGGTGGCAATCTGGTCGTAGTAGGCCTCGATCTCCAGCCGCTCGCGTTCTGACACTCGCGCGCGTAACTCGTAAGCCTTCCGAATATTATCCGTGGCCAAAGTCATCTCCCCGAGATTGCGATAAACAGTTGCAAGCAGGGCATAGGCCCTGGCAAAATTCGGATCCAGGCGGACTGCGCGCTGTCCCTGTAGCTGGGCGCTGGGATTGTCGTCTTTCACGACGACGTCTTTGTAGGCAAGGCTGTAGGCCTGCAGCGCTTCCAGGGAGGAGGTAGTCGCTTCCACAGGAGTGGCGTATTTCTGCACGGAGGTGAGCGACTCGCCCAGTTTTCCGCGCATGCGGATCGCTGCACCGTCGAGCGCCTTGAGCACCTGTTCTTTGCTCGCTGCTTCCTCTTGCTCCTGTGCCAGCACCTCTCCCGAGCCGCAGTTAATTGCTCTCAGGCCGACGACGTACTGGCTGCCCAGCCCAGCAATCGAGCCGGCAATCATCACCTTACTTCCCGTACGCTGGCAGACCTCGCGTGCGACCTCCGGCGCTAGCCGCTCTCCCTCCGGACGTCCCATCAGCCTCAACGTCTCATTGATCTTTGGCTCGGACACGAAGTCGAAAAAGGGGGATTGCTCAAGCTGAACCGAGAGCCCCTGCTTCAGCGCGTCGTCGAATACGTTGTCGCCAGTCTTGTTGTTGAAGTCGGCGAAAACAATGCTGTCCTTATCGGTAAGGACATTGCTTTGACGCGAACGATAGTAGAATCCGCCCGCAACTATCAGGGCGACCATGACAATAAGAACCGCAATCTTCCAGGGAGCCCGAGCTTGAGCCGCGGGAGTCGCTGCCTCAACCCGAGTCGGGCTTGCCGCAGAAAGGCGGGCGCTTTCTGAATCTCGATTCACGCGCCGCAAGTCGACGCCCATATCTGCGGCGCTCTGGTAGCGCAGATCCCGGTCCTTTTCCAGTGCCTTACTGAGAATGTGGTGCAGCTCGACCGGAACATCGGGATTTATCTGAGTCGGAGGTTTGGGCGCGCGGTTCAGGATTGCGTCCGCTAGCATTCCCGACGTCTTTCCCTGAAATGGCAGCGCTCCCGTGACTATTTCGTAGAGCAGTACCCCGAAGGAGAAGATGTCCGTGCGCGAATCGAGTTCCTCACCACGCACCTGCTCGGGAGACATATACGCGGCGGTGCCCACCGCACTCCCGGGAATGGTTAGTAATTCTGTCGCTGCGACTGTTGCTGCATTGGAACCTGTTTCAGTCGGCTCAAATTTCGCCAGTCCGAAGTCAAGGACTTTGCACTCGCCGTGCTGAGTAGCGAAAATGTTGCCGGGTTTCAAGTCGCGATGGACTACGCCCCGCCGATGCGCGGCATCCAAGGCGTCCGCAATTTCAGTCGCATACCGCAGCGCCACCTCGAGCGGTAGTCGCCCGCGCACCAGGCGTGAGGAGAGCGCTTCCCCCTCCATGTACTCCATCACTAGGTAGCTATGTCCGTCTTGCTCCCCGACATCGTACAGGTGGCAGATGTAAGGATGGTTCAGGGCCGAGATGGCGCGCGCCTCGCGTTCGAACCGCTCGCGCGCTCCTGCGTTCTGGGCCAAGTGCGAAGGCAGAACCTTTACCGCGACCGTCCGATTCAGGCGGGTATCGCGGGCACGATACACCTCACCCATGCCCCCTGCACCAAGCGGTGACTGGATTTCGTAGGGCCCGAGCCTTGTCCCAGGAGTAAGAGCCATCCGTGCGCGCAATTATAGGCTTTGAAGGTCGTTGCACGCGGATGCGTTCTTCGAGTAAGCCACACCGAACGAGGCGGGGACATCAGCGAGGCGTTTGCCGGTCAGCGTGCCCGTCGAAGGGTCGAGATGGCAGCTGATGCAGAGCATTGACGCGTACTTTCGCCCTCGCTCGACTTTTGCCGGAGTAACTTCGACTCTCAGATTCACTTTTTCGGGAGTGTAGGTCGCAATGCCGGAGATGGCGATATAGCCGGCAAAGCTGGCCGCAGCAACGATTACTACGAGAACGAAGTAGCCCAGGAACCTGAGCACTTTCATCTGCGCAACAAGATCGAACTCGCCGGGCGCGGCGCTAGGCACTGCAGGCGCTATTCCCGCAGACCAGCCAGAATATACTCTCCGTCGGGCCATAAATCACTACAACAACTGGGAAACAGCTGCGTCAAGTCGAATTCAGGTGGCGGGAGGATAGCGCAAAGGAACCTCGACTATCAAGATCAGCAAGGTCGGTTGGAGCAAAACCGGACGCCGAGCCCTTCACCGTCAATCTTGGCGCACATTTCCGCTTGCTGCAGACAATAAAGCAAGCTTTTTTAAGAGCTGATGCTTTGATATACACTCCACGGGCGGGCTGCCTCTGCAGTCGGGGTGAGGTGATGCGCAAGAATCGGTTGACTGTCCCTGAACTCCTGGATCACCTGGAACGATTCTACGGGAAGCAAGCACCAGGTTGGCCCACCGATCCTTATCTGTTTCTGCTGTGGTGGTATTGCGGATATCCGGCAAGTGATGTCGCGTGCAACAAGGGCTGGAAAGAACTCACCGGCAAAATTGGAACCGATCCCGAAGCCATTCTTGCCGCGCGTCCTGCGGCGCTCGCTGCCGCTCTGAAACCGGGCGGCATGCTTCCGGAGCTTCGCGCCGAAAGGATGAAAGAACTTGCCGTTCGAATTAAAGATGAATTCGACGGCGACTTGCGTACGGCACTAACCGGCCCATTACAAACATTCGCAAAACTCTGAAGACCTTCCACAGCATCGCTGACCCGGGCGCGGACCGCATACTGCTGTTCGCCGGAATTCAAGCCGTGGCGGCCGTGCCTTCAAACTGCACGGTGGTTTTGGAGCGTATTGAGAACGGCCAGGAGGAAAAGAACTACAACGCCAGTTATCGTGCGGCTCAGCGCATAATCGATTCGGAGCTTGCGGCCACATTCGATGCCAGAGTTCGCGCCTATCTACTGCTGAAGCGCCACGGCCAAGAACTTTGCAAGCCCACCAACCCGAAATGTAATGAGTGCCCAGTTCGGGCAGCATGTGCGTTTGTAAATCGGCGTCCAACAACTGACCACTTAACACCCGTCCATTACAGATCCCAGCGTGATTACTGCTGCAGCTATCCAGAATGGAACCGCACACGGCGTCCTAGTCCGGTGATGAACAATACCGCCAGAATCACTGCGGCAAAGATCCATCCCCAGCTGCGTTCGATTTCCGGCATCTGCATTTCGCTACTCGAAATCTGAGGCCTACGGAGCAGCGTCCACATCCACGCCAGAGCGGATTTCCCACCAAAAGAAGCAGCCGCAGCCGAGACCAAAATCAGTAATGGCCCAACCGCGAGAAGGGCGTAGTTAAACCTCGACTGAGCGAAAACCATGAATCTCAACCAAGCAAAAGAAGCGTTCCTGCTCATAGTCAACGATTTCATCGACTCCTAAGGATCTCGATTACCTAAAATCCGATCCTCAAAGTGGCTTAGAGGCGCAACTCTGTGGCCGGCCCCCGGCTGAACCGCTAGGTCAGGAATTTTTGGAGAAAAACTTATGCCAGGAACAAATCAGCCCAAAAACAACGATCAACTCGGACCAGCATCCGCGGGTCAGTCTGGTGATCTTCAGCAGCTTTCTGATGTCGCTGATGCCGATTCCGAAAGCGTAGAAGAATTGGTCGAAGAAGGAAATGCGATGGAAGCAGATGCGGTCGAAAGTGTCGAAGACGCCAAGCCACCCGGTATCTCTGAGGTCAGAACGCGCGAAGTACCAGCAGATGATGTGCCACCGGAGTACCTAAATAGCGACAAAGACGTGGCCTGAAGACATAGGCCCTTAACCACAAGGTAAGGAGGTGTCACGTGGACGCTGCAACCAATCTGCAGAACATGGGCTTGACGCGGACATGCTCGTCAGACATCTGGGAACCCTCAAAGTCAGATGGGACCTTCAATTTTATCTCAAGTCGGACCAGGAAGCGTCGACAAACGTCGTTTCTCGATACCAAATAAATGGATATCCAGGGTACGGCAATCAGTGTCATTGATCCCAACGCCGCATAAAGTTTCGATAACAGCGCATCATTCGTGAACGGATCTCACTTGCTGAACATTTCATTACCGTGCGCCGCAAATGCACTATCCGCTAAGAGCCGAATCACGTCCCCCCGTCGAAGTACGGTTCCACCGTTTGGAACCAGGTCTTCTCCATCTCGTGCAACTAACAGGACCAACACACCTGCAGGTAGCCGCAAATCAACAATCCGTTTATTTTCCGCTTCGGAATTCGGAACCACCTCGAATTCGACCAACTGCCTATTCGGCGATGCCATTGGGTCAAAGCGTAATGATGATCTTGACGGACTTGGATTCGGATCGAGCACTCCCAACCACTTCGCGACTCTGTCAATAGTGGTGCCCTGAGCCACAACGGAAAGCACTGCGACAAAGAAAACAGTATGGAACAGAGTCTGAGTGTGGAACGTTGCTGGTGACCGCAATCGTCGCAAGAATAATAGGAGCCGCACCCCTCAGACCGGCCCAAGATATGAACATCTGATCACGGATATTAAATCGAAACGGAATCAAGGCGGCCAAAACACTCAGTGGTCGAGCAACCACGATGAGGAACACCGACAGCAATAGACCAACCTTCGCAACCGTTAACAACTGCGAGGGAAAGACCTGAAGCCCAAGGATCAGAAACATTGCGATTTGAAGCAGCCATGCGATACCATCGTGGAACATGAGAAGGCTTCGGCGGTGAATCAGAGTTGTGTTTCCGACCACCATGCCAGCCACATAGACGCCCAAGAATCCGTTCCCGCCTAATCGTGAACAGATCGCGAAAAAGAGCAATACCAGCGCGATGCTCAGAACCGGATACAGACCATCCCACTCTAGGCGGATGTGATTGATGATGTAAACGGTGCCTTTGGCGCCGACATACCCCAATGCCGCACCTAGTCCCATTTCCAAAAAGAAATGACCGATATGACTCGCGATCGAGGTCTGCGGAGCCAGGACGGCAGTTATGCCAGCGAAGGTGAGGAATACCGCCATCGGGTCATTGCTGCCCGATTCCGCTTCTATGAGGTGCCGCAAGCCCGGTTTTAGACTTGTGTTCTTCGCTCGTAAGGCACTGAAAACTGCTGCTGCATCGGTAGACGAAACCACTGCACCAGGGAGCACTCCTGAGGCCCACTTCAGGCCAAAGACATAATGGCTGAACGCTGCCATCAACAGGCAGCTTACGAACACGCCGATGGTTGCCAGGCTCAGGGCAGGCCACATCTGCTGCCGCAACTCAGCGGCATGCGTGTCGAATCCCGCCGCATAGAGGATATAGACAAGAGCGACGACGCCAACCCCCTGAGCAATGCGGGGATAATCGAACCATAGCCCACCAACGCCCTCCGATCCCGCCACGATTCCCAAAGCCATAAATAACAACAGGGTCGGAACGCCGAGTTTCGCGGCTGCTTTGCTGGCGAAAACGCTGAGCACGAGCAGAACGGCAACCACACCGAGGATTATGTATAGTTGCGTCATTGGCACCCCGCAACGAGAAAGCTTATCGCAGTCGTTCTACCACGTAATGCGATAGGCTCGCCGAGCTGCTGCGGGAAAACCAGGAGCAAGGGCCATTTTGTACGACTCAGCAGTAGTGTTCGTCAAGCCGACGCCGACTGCATTTTGGGCAGCGAGCGCTGAAAGATTCCCCCTCGACAATAGGAATCGCCAGAGCCAGCACGATTACCCCATCAGCCCCCCGGCCATTGTTAATACCTCTTCTGCCCTGTGCGGGATCGTTTGTGCAGAGGTGGTTGTGCTTCGTCTGAGTCAACCGGAAGAGGGTTCTGCTCTGGCGCCTCGGCAGCGCGCCGTGAGCGAATCTCTATCCAGACTAGTAGAGCAATGGAAATGGCGGTCAATCCGCCAACCAGAATGTGCGAAGCGTCCATGGTTTCTGACCTCCTTTTCCGATTGTTTGACCGGGGTAGATTGCACCTCGTCCATACCGTCCTCAATCAACCGTAAACAGCCTCTCGTTTCTAGGCTGCTGCGGCTGCGGCGTCGGGTTGAGATTCCACCTCCAGAATGCGGAAGCGCCGCATGCCCGAAGGGACCGCCATTCAATTGTGGTGCCGGCGCTGTAGCCAAGCAGGCCCGTCCCGATTGGCGCGAGGACCGATATCCGGTTCTTCGCGATATCAGCTTCCCCCGGAAAAACGATCTGATAGGTTGTTACCCGCCCGCTGTTTAGGTCCTTCACCTTCACTCGTGAATTCATGGTCACTACATCGCTCGGGACCTCGCCACTTTTCATAATGGCGGCACGCTCCAGTTCCTGCTCAAGGTCGTCGAGATGCTTTGCATCACGCTGACGAAATACTCTGGATGATTCGACCAGACGCTGGAGACGTGCGTAGTCTGCTTCCGTTATCACGATGTTCTTGGCTTTCACGATTGTTCCTCCTTGTAAATTATTCTGCTGAGTCCCTCAAGGGTGTCGGCTTAAGATCGACTCCTGATTCCTCTTTGGGTGGGGTTGGTCAAGTCTGCTATGCCGCCAGCCGAACCGACTCGCGCCCCATCCGTGCGTCCCGGACTCGTTCCAACTCGCGTCCGAACAAACGGCCGATTCTGCCGGTCGCTCGGTCAATGGCGGCAAACAGATCGGGGTCTCTTTCCTCGACCGCCACGCGACCAAAGGGCACGACTTCAGTGCTAATGCGGCAGTGCCGCTGTCCCCGGCCGTCTGCCGCTACGCGAACGGTAACCTGGCCTACGCGTGCCCCAAAACGGCCAAGCCCAAATCTCAGCCGCCGCTCGACGTAGGAATTGAAAGCCTCACTAAGATCGACATCGTTCATGTGCATCACAATGTGCATTTGTGCCCTCCTCGCTCGTTTTCCAACTCTATTTGCACTCTAACGATGTGGCGTTTATTAATAAAAGTAGATAAGTCAAAACAATCTGTTAACCTTTTATTAAGTGACACCACTTCCGCTGGAGGTGACCACATGGAATGGTTGAATTACCATCACCTGCTTTATTTCTGGAGTGTTGTTCGCGCCGGAAGCATCCAAAAGGCAAGCGAACAGCTGTTCGTGTCGCCGCCTGCCATCAGCACGCAGCTGAAGCTGCTGGAAGATCAACTTGGCGAGAAACTGCTCTCCCGATCGGGGCGTCGGCTGGTTCTAACCGAAATGGGAAGGACAGTCTTCAGCTATGCGGAGGATATATTCGGACTTGGCCGCGAACTCATGGACGTAGTGAAGAACCGTCCTATCGGACGCCCCTTGCGACTGGACGTCGGCATCGTCGATGTAATGCCCAAGGCTGTCGTTCAGACACTGCTCGAGCCAGCACTGCACCTGCGGGAGGCGGTTCGCATTGTCTGTCGCGAGGCAGCTGCCGACCAGCTGGTGGCGCGCCTGGCGACTCACGAACTCGATGTCGTTCTGTCTGATTCCCCAATGGATCCCTCGCTGAAGATTCGCGCTTACAGCCATCTTCTCGGAGAATGCGGAGTCAGTTTCGCGGTCGGACGGAGAACAGCCGCGCGCTACCGACACGGATTCCCCCAGTGTCTTAACGGCGCACCCATGCTACTGCCAACCGACAATACTGCCTTCCGACGAAACCTTGAATTCTGGTTCGAATCCGAAGGGATTCGCCCCATCGTTCTGGGGGAGTTCGAAGACTACGCACTATTGCGAGCGTTTGGAGAAACCGGTGCAGGTGTATTTCCTCTGCCGTCGGTCGTCGAGCCCCAGCTTCGAAAACAAAAAGGACTCAAAACAATCGGCTCTACCAATGATGTACGAACGCAGTTTTACGCCATTAGTGCCGAGCGAAAGCTGCAGCATCCAGCAGTCCTTGCCATTCGTAACTCTGCGCGACAAGAACTGTTCAGTCGCCAGTGAATGTCGTACAAGAAGACCAAGTCATCGCAATTTAACGGCGGAGGCGCAAAGGTTGGCGCAACCCGCTTAGCCTCTGGAAAGCGAGACCAGAAGCATGGCGGTAAGGAGCACAATGATTCCGGTCAAGCCCCAAGCAACAATGTCGTAAACGCGAGAGTTGGTCAGCTTACCCATCAGCTCTCGTTTGTTGACTAGCAGCAACATGAACACAAGAACAAACGGGAGCAGAATCCCATTCAAGACCTGGGACAGCACCGCCAACTTCACCAGAGGTGCGTGCGGTATCAGAATGATTACTGACCCAACCACAATAAGTGCCGTGTACAGCCAATAGAAAATCGGCGCCTCCCGAAACCTCTTGTTCAGACCCGATTCGAACCCTAACGCTTCACAAGCCGTGTAGGCAGTGGAGAGTGGAAGTATCGAGGCCGCAAATAGGGAGGCGTTCAGCAGTCCCACCGCGAACAGCAGGTATGCGTATTCCCCTCCCAGCGGACGAAGCGACTGCGCCGCATCCGCTGCATCACGAATCTCGTGATGTCCGTGTACGAACAGCGTTGCCGCACACGCGATCACGATGAATGCCGCAATCGCAACCGAAAATAGCGAACCCACGACTGCATCTATTTGACTGTACTTGAGACCGCTTTTCGGTGTGCCTTTGTCCACAATAGACGCCTGCAAATAGAACTGTTGCCATGGCGCAATCGTCGCCCCAATGATCCCTACGGAAAGGTAAAGATAGCTGGCATCCTTCAATTCAGACAGGCGCGGCGCACGAATAACGTACTTCGAAGCCTGCAGCCAGTCAGGGCGCGCAAGGAAAGCGGTAATCATGTAGGCGATATATAGGAACGATAAGAAGACGAAGATCTTTTCAAGCTTCCTGTAGTCGGCAAGCACCACCAGTAGCCACACCAACACGGCTGCAATTGGCACAGAAACATACTTGCTGATTCCAAACAGCTCCATGCTGCTTGCAACGCCGGCGAACTCCGAAGCGACATCCCCGATATTGCACAAAACCAGCCCCAACATCAGGAAGAAGGTGATTCTGATCCCATACTCGAATCAGCTCGCTTAGTCCTTTCCCCGTCGCAACCCCCATGCGCGCGGAAATCTCTTGGGCAAACGTGAGACACACTGCGACGGGAATTATCGTCCAAAGAAGGGAGTAACCGAACTGAGAACCTGCGGCCGCATAGGTGTAGATCCCGCCGGAATCGTTATCGACATTGGCGGTAATGAATCCTGGCCCTAGGATGGAGAGCACGAACAACATGCCGGCCGGTGGCCATGCACATGCCCCCGTGCCCCAGACCCTCATGAATAAGATCGGTGATCACTGTAGCTGCGATCGCGATTGCAACGATCGTCAGCAGGTCTAGCTGGGTTCGTTCGCCCAACATTTTTGCGCTGGACTCACTTGCATCGCTCCCCGCATTTACGGTCATGCGCGGCATTCTAGCAGCGAAGCAAAGCCCGTGCCGACCCAGAGAGAGGGGAAGGCGCCCAATGAACGTTAGTCGGAACTCGACCGATAGCTCCTTGCATTCATTGACCCGCAGGCGCAAATGAAAAAGGAGCCGAGAAATGCCAGCCTGATGCCGCTGCGACTTGTTGCCGGCCTCGATCAGCAAACAACAATCATCTGGCATAATGCCGAAATGTGCGGAAGGTTTCGTCTCTCGCGGAGAAAGCAGGTGGTGATGGAGCATTTCGACGCCATCTCCGACGAGCCCGAATGGGAACCACGGTACAACATCAACAGCCCTCAGCACCGTGGACAATCGCAACCCTCGCCCGTGAGGTTGGCATCTCGCGGGCAGTTTTAGCAGAGCGGTTTCGACAATACCTTGGAGAGCCGCCTCTCGCATACCTCACGCGGTGGCGCTTGCAGCTGGGCGCGCAGATGCTCAGCTCAACGAGCCAGAGCGTCGCCCAAATTGCATCGAAAGTAGGGTACGACTCGGAACCGGCATTTAATCGGGCCTTTAAGAGGAGTTTTGGAAATCCGCCGGCGCGTTACCGGAATGAAGCCAGACCAAAACCGAAACGTAGCAAAACAGCGCATGGATGAAATCCACTCGTGCCATCGGATCTGAGTGCTCGTCAGTTTCTAGTGATCGGACAGATAAAATGACCTTTGCCGTGACAGTGGAACCTAGAACCGTAACTTAAAGAAAACTGAACGGCACAGACGGCGCTAAAACTGTTTGGGAGCCCTGAAAAAGCACTACTTGCAAAACAGAACCACGTACCCGCAGGAACGGTATTTGGAGGGAAGGTAGTCGCGGTGTTCCAAGATTCACTCCAGAGATCGGCTATTGCCGCCGCAACACCTGAATCTGGGTCAGAGTCCGTCCGTCAGGATCGGCGAATTTGGCTGTTTGAGTCATTGTTCTCCCATCGGGGCTGATTACCTTTCGCATTGTCGACCATTGCTTCCCATTCTCCAGGAAGGTGACAAGCCAATCGCCGGGACCCAGCATGGTCTCGATCGCCGACTTACCTTTCCCTAGTGCGCCCGCAGGATCCTGAACGGCTCCTCCCGATGCCGGCCATGTCAGCCTCACGGTTGATTGCGCGCCGCCCTTCGCAACTCGCGTAAGGATCATTTCGATCTCACCGGAAGCAAGCTCTTTGTAAGACTCCGTCTGTTCCTTCGGGGCCTCGAACTTCACAAACCTGGAAGCCTTCACATCCAGCTTCCAGGTACCTGTGATCGGATCGGCCGCTCGTGACGGCGTCACCATCATTCCGTAAACGAAAATCTGGATCAGGATGATTCGATGTAGTCTTTTCATCGGTGTCCTCTCAGTTGAAGTCACGGGATGAACTCAAGGTGCTGGCCCAACTAGCCTTTCTGAGTTCTGTGGATCTACCTTACCGAGAACGGTTTCTGCTCCGGCATTCAATCGAGTGCCCAGAGCGAATGCTAACGCCATTAGCTTAAATGCGCTAGGTTTCCTGAAGGAGCGCATTATCCGCCAAATCACTCCTCCAGGCCCGATCAGTACTCTGAAGTCGGCAAGGCACTACGTTTCCGGCGTACGGGAGTACGACCCGATCGGATCGCATATCGCATGTTTATCCGTTTATCTACCCCATCCAGCCACATCTCCGAGAAGCCGATTTGCGGCCTCCTTCCCGCTCTCCGTGGCTCAATCTCCGGTTCGCTCGTCACCCGTCCTCGATGGCAGCGTCCGCTGGTACAAGATCAGGAACCGCGATTACTCCCAGTGGGTAGGCCGGGAAGAGTTGTTCGAACGCGAGCGCGAAACTGATCCAGAATTCGCCATTTGGAATAGCTGCGCGAAAGTCTGCGAACTCAGTGAAACCTTGATCGATGCTGACTGATCCCGTACCGCGAAAAAATCGCCCCGAATACCTGAAGAGCGATCAGATCAAGATCCTCGATCTACCAACTGACCGATCCCTTCAAGAAGTCACCGTAAAGCTCGAAAGCGCAATGAAGGCGGGACGAATGCAGGAGGTCCGTCGCTATTGTGAGGAATTTCTGACCCTAGCGTCCCAGTTCTACAAGGTCCCGCCTTGCGGCATTCGCGTTCTCGCCGCCAGACCTTTGCGAGTCCGGGAGAACTGGAAGACGGAACTTTTCGGCGATTACACCCTAGACACGATGATCATTCGGGTCTGGATGCGAACCGCAGTACGCAAAGAGATCACTTCGTTCGGTACGTTTTTTAGCACCTTAACCCACGAGTTCTGCCATCACCTTGATTTCCAACTGTTCCACTTCCCGGATTCCTGGCACACGCGCGGCTTCTATGAGCGCGCCGCTGCCCTCTACCATCATGCCCGAGGAACTCCCCGGAAACCGCTGTACTGGGTTCGGATGGGGCAAGAGCGGTGGCGGATTGACTGGCAGAAGACCGCGCGCGGGAAATAGAGTTTAGGCCGACTTCCGCAGCCGGCGATACTCAGCGGCCGGCTTCTTCTGATGGTAGGCCGTCTGATGAAAAGCCAAGCAGGTCGAGCAGAACACTTCGTTGCAGGAACCGCAGCTCTCGGCATGGGCCTCGCACACGTGAGCGTCACAGTCGCAGCATCGCGCGATGGCATCGTTCCTGCACTGGTAACCGGTCGCGTCCTCAACACTTGAAACTTCAACGATCCCACATTGCATACGCTCGACTCCTGAGGTCGCCCATTTTACTGGCTTCCGTATGAATCGGAAAGCGGGTATCATTCGGGCTGCTCCTGCCATGAAGGCCAAGAAAAACCCCCGCCAAGAAGGTCGCGAAATCGCCACGCAAGGCGCGCCCGACATCTCCCCCCACCGCTCTGAAAGGCTGGGAGCAAATCTCCGCCTTCCTCTCCCAGCCTGTATCGGTCGCACAACGCTGGGCCAAAGACGGCATGCCTCTCAAAAGGCAAGGATGTTTCGTAACGGCGACTCCCGAGGAGTTGAACAAGTGGTTAGGCCGAGAACTAGGCGGGGAGCCGGTGCAAGTGGCTACCGCCGACCTTGATCTCTCGAAACAACTGAAGCGTGGTCTCGCGTTCGTTCGTCAGCAAAAGAACCGCTGAGGGACGGCGGTTTTTTTCTTTTCCCCAAAGGGCAGTGAGTGTAATGGGGAGTGGCTGTTGAAAAACTCTTTTTTCCTAAGTTCGCAAAAATGAAATTGCGTCAGAATGCGTTATAAGCGATCTTCTCGGATTTCAAGGCATTTTGTATCCCCTGAAATTTGGCCGTTTTCGAGCAAGGGGGACTTTTTCAACACCCACGGGATGTTACGCCAACTGAGAACCAAAACTTATTGCTTAGACCTTTGCCGTACAGGCTCGTGAGATGGTCGGCCACTGACGTGTGCAGGGCCGCCAGCTCCACGGCGTCGTCGGGCACTCCCTGTCGAAAACGCAGGTCCTTTGTGGGAAAGCCGCTCTTCCTCATGAAAGACCTCGTGCTTTTCGCAGCTTGGTGGAAAGGAATTGCGAACGACGGCTTATTTGTCCTTCAAGATATTCCGCCACAGCCTCGCAGGGATAACGATTGAACGCCTTCAGCGCGAATCTCGCCCAGCCTGCGGGAGTGTTGTTGTGCTCGCGGTCGAGGGCGTTAACATCAGCGCCTTTGCCGACTAGCAGCTTCACCATAGCAACATTGCCATCGAAGGCCGCATTGTGCAGCAGGGTTCCTCCCGATCCGTTGGGAGATCTCGCGTTCACATCGGCTCCGGAGTTGAGCAGTTTTCGGACCAGTGGTAGGCGACCATGCTCGACCGCCCAGAAAATATCCGATTGCGGTTTCACTCCCAGAGAGTCGGCGAGGCGCAACAGCCCCGCCGAAGGTTTCGGCATATTGGTCCATAGCTGTGGCGCTGTCTTGCCGTACTTGTCTTTCTGTGAGGCTTTCACTCCGTGTGCGATGAGGAGACGCGCAGCCTTCACTGTACGGGCAAAATGCAGAGGTGTGGCATCGTTGGGATATGGTCCTTGCAATACTGTGGGGTCTTTCAAAAGCCTAATCACACGACGATCATCGCCCAGCATGAGCGCAACGATGAGGTCGATCTTTGCGCCGCGGCGGATCAGTTCTTCTCGCATTCCTTTGCGATTCCAATGAATGGAGAGCATGAGCGGAGACCAGCCGTCATACTGCTGATTGTCACCGTCGACGCTAGCACCCGCGTCGAGCAACAAGTTGAACGCTTCGCGATTGTCCGACTCGATGGCGACATGAAGTGGCTGCGGCCGTCCGCCCCAACGCGGATGGGGGCCTGTTTGGTTCACTGCGCTTGGCACGCCAACCAGAAGTCGCAACAACGTCTCGGCTTCGCGATTGGTGATGGCTTTCATCACTTCATTGAACGTTTCAGTGGGAATTGTTTTTTGCAGGGGCTCGCCTTGTGCCTGCCGCTGCAATTGCTCGATATGCGCTTTGAGTTTCCGCCAACTTGGAAATCCATAGCTTCGGGCTAAAGACAATTGCGCTTGCGCAAGCGAAGGGGTCCTGCCCTGTCTGCGCAAGGATGCAACTTGTTGTTTGGCTATCTTTTTGAGGTATTTCAGATTCGGACGAGTGGGCAGAGCTTTTGCTCTGGTCATATGGCACCTTCCTTCAAAATTTGCCGGTCGTCCGCGTGTTCCGGCAGAAAGAAGGTAATCGAATGAAAACCGGCAGGCGGGTTTAACCCTTTTCGCGGACCGATGGCCGCCTGAACGGCCACAGAGAATGTAGCCTAATCACCTAGGAATGTGCAACAGTGCTCCGGCGCCGATCTACATACGCCAACATCTTGGTCCCTCTGCATTCGCGAATTCACAGGTAACTCGGAAGTTAATTTCTGCAGTCAGGCGTTTACACAAGTTTGCGCCTTCCATTCGCCTTTTCGGAGGATTTTGATGTAATGGGGATTCGAGGACAATTGCCTCACGCAGTCTTGTTTGTCTTGTTCTTAAGATATGCCACCGCCCGCTCAGAAAGGACCAGCGGTTCCGGACCGCCACCTTTGAGGAAATCGGCCCTTCGGCCCACAGGCCAATCTTCTTTGTCGCCATTCAGAAAATCTATGCCGTGTTCGTCCCCACGATGATCGTGCCAATACCGAGCGATCAGGCGCCCGTCTTCGTGTACGAGGTAAGTAGTAAGGTCGTCCAAATGCTTGGGTTTGTCCTTCCTCTCATACTCGATGGTAAAGCTCATAAGTGGCTCCTCGTCCTTTGATCGAGACGTGGGGTTTGAGCAACCGCTGCGCAGGAGACCATACGCACCCAACCGTTCATGGTGGTGCGTATTCTACAACTGGTGAATCTCGTTTGACGTAATCAGGCGTATCACAAGCTTGCGCCTTCTCTTCGCTCGGCGGGAATGAGTGTAATTTTGAGTTCAATGGGGATTTACCGCCAAGCAACCTTGGTAGGCTTCTTCGCAATGGAACCGTGCCTTTGACCGATCAGCGGTTTTGTAAAATGGATCTCAGGAGCAACAACTCGTGCCCGAGTCACTCACCAATTTGGAAAAAGTTCAGCGCTTCCTAAAGTCCATCGAGGATGGCAACTTCGCCTACATCGCCGAACTCTTTGCTGCCAGTGCGGTAATGGAACAGCTTCCAAACCGTATCTACCCAAATGGCATTCGTTCGGGAGTGTCGAGGATGGCGGATGCGTTCGAGGAAGGCCGCAGGCTGCTATCTCGCCAAACGTATGAGATCACGAGCCACGTCCTCAACGGCGAGAGGGTTGCCTTGGAGGTTCTCTGGACCGGCAAGCTAGCTGTCGCTTTCGGCAGCCTGGCAGCAGGTTCTGAAATGCGCGCCCGTTCAGCCATGTTCTTTGAGTTCAAAGACGGCAAGATCATCAGTCAACGAAACTACGACTGCTTCGAGCCTTGGTAGAAGACCCCAACACCTCAATGAGCGTAATCGCGGCGAATCAAGGTAGTTCCTCTCTTGCCGCGCTTGCGATCTTGTGTCCATCAGCGTAAAAAGGGTTTCAACGCCAGTTGACTGTAGTTCAGCGTCTCATCGTCCGCTAGGGTCCCGTGCCGACGAACCGTTTCAAAATATCCCTCCGATTGACTCGTCAAGCGGGCGCTCAGCAGTTCCATCACAATGTTGACCTCGTCCCGGAAAAGTTCCACTGTTCGCGAGTGCGCAGAGACTGCCTAAACGTCAGGGTGAATTCATGCATACCTACCTTTCTTGATCTCCGTCGCAAGACTACTCCCGTCATTGTCCAGGGCAGGATCATGAAAAATTGCTTCGATGGCGAGACCGAAGAGTCGGGCGGCGCGGAAGGCGAGCGGCAGGCTCGGATCGAACTTACCCGTCTCAATGGCGTTGATGGTCTGCCGGGACACATCGAGGGCGTCGGCCAACTGGGCCTGCGTCCAGTCGCGCTCGGCGCGCAGCACTTTGAGTCGATTCTTCATCGGTACCGCCGTGTGCCGTACAGGTTGGACGCCGCATACGTAAGACCCATGAGCATCACCAGGTGCGCGACGTCCGCATGGAAGGGAATCACGTGGTAGGAGTCCAGTACCGAATACGGCACGGCAGCGATGAAAGCAACTCCAACCGTGATCGCCAGTGAGTTGAGATGAACTCTCCGCTGTAGATCATCCAACTCCTCAAAGTATCTTTTATTAGCCCTGATCGCGCATATGCCGACGAGGACGTTGAGAGCAACCGCGGCCAGCGTAAACACCAAGATCTTGGCCCACAGAAATTTCGGCCCGAAAACCAAGAGCGCGCAGGTTCCTACCCAGGCCACGCACCACCAAAAAATCCGCAAAACATTCGCTCGGGTCCGCGCCTCATAGCCACTCTCTCGTATTGTCGATTGATTCATAATGTCGTCCTTTGTTGTCATTATGTAATTCATGCTTGACATAAGCAGAGTAATCTCCCAAAACGGAGTGTGTCAAGTGTTATTTACATAAAGAACAGTATTATTGATAGCTGACCACCTCCGCATGGCTCGGAACGCATTTCCAGGGTCGTTTCCCTGCTTTTCTCCCAAACGCCGGCAGATTCTTCAGAAAAATCTTCTTGACACATCGCCATACTGTGCATACTGTGTATGTACAAATGTTCGTTATCTCTCAAACTGACAAGCGTGCGCTGTACCTGCAGATCATGGAACAGATCAAGCAGAAGATCGCGGTTGGGGACTGGGCCGCAGGGCAGGCGATCCCATCAATTCGACAGCTGGCCGCTGATATCGGTGTGAGCGTGATTACCGTGAAGCGCGCATATCTCGAACTGGAACGGGAAGGCTTGATCGTGACGCGGCAAGGGAAGGGTTGTTTCGTTGCTTCCGATTCCGACGTTGGCACGCGTATCCGCGAGCAGGAGCTGGCGCAACACTTGGAACACGCCGTGCGAAGTGCGGCCATGATGGGCGTTTCCCCGAAGAATCTGGAGAAGCGCATTCGGGCAATCTACGACCGCGTTACGGACGAGGAGAAAGAAACCGTATGACGGACTTTGCGATTGAACTCAATGGAGTCTGCAAGTCATATCCCTTTTTCGATCTGCACAATATCGACTTGCGGCTGCAACCGGGAACCATCATGGGATTGATTGGTCCAAACGGCGCAGGTAAGTCCACCACGATCCGAATCCTCATGGGCTTGGTGCATCAAGACAGCGGCGAAGTGAACGTGCTCGGGCACTCCATGCCGAAGGGGCAGATCGACGCCAAGTGGGACATTGGCTTCGCTTCTGAGGACATGCGCCTCTACGATTCGATGACTCTGGGCTGGCACATTCATTTTATGAAGTCGATTTATGCATCCTGGGATGATGCGTACTCGCAACTGTTGTTGAAGCGCTTTGGACTGAATGCCGAACAGAAAGTGAAGGGACTTTCGCACGGGCAGCGCGTGAAAGCGTCCTTGCTGCTGGTCTTGGCGCGTCGGCCAAAGCTCCTGGTCCTGGACGAGCCAACCACGGGTCTCGATCCCGTGGCGCGGCACGAAATCTTGCGCGAGCTGACCGCTGTCATGGTCGAAGACGGGCGGAGCATCCTGTTTTCTTCGCACAACACCCAGGATGTCGAGCAGATCTCAGATCAGATCACGTTCATTGATCGTGGCCGCATCATTGATTCGATGGACAAAGAAATCTATCTCGATCGTTGGCGGCGCTTGCGGCTGGAAGTGCCCGACGGAGTCGCACTACCAACCCTGCCGGGCGTGATCGGAGTGCAGAAAGCGGGCCGATTGGCCGTGGCAATCGCCAATGCATTTGAGCCGCATCTTCCGAATGCCTACGAGACCTCGGGAGCCCGTGTCCGCGCGGTGGAAAACATGACGCTCGAAGAAATTTTTGTTGCCAATGTGGAACACAGCCGCGAGGAGGTGAAAGCATGAAAACCAATGTGATGCTTCATTTGATTTTGAAAGATTGGCGGCTCCAGCGCCGAATGATTGTTCTCACGATTGTTGCTGGCGCGGCCGCATTGGCGATCCTGTTGGTCGGCGGGCAGACGCCGGCAGTAGTCGGCAGCGTCTTCTTCTTCGTTTCGATGGTGTTTTGCGCGTGTCTGCTTCCCATGCAGAACATCGTGAACGAAAGAAAGAAGCAGACGCTTTCCTTCGTAATGAGCCTCCCTATCTCATCCGCACGATACGGAGCAGCCAAGCTCGTTTCAACCGTTGGCCTGTTCCTGATTCCATGGCTGGCGTTGCTCGGCGCGGCGCTCTACGTGGTTCTCGTCCGGCACAGTCTGCCCAACGGGGCGATCCCAGTGGGGTTAATCATCATGAACTTTCCCTTGATCGGATTCTGTCTGATTACGGGCACCGCGCTGGTGGCTGAATCGGAAGGGTGGGGCACGGCAGCCATGGCCGTCGTGAATTCGTCTTACTGGCTCGTATGGTACCTGCTTGTAAGCCATATTCCATCGCTGCATGAGACGTGGAGCGGACCGGTTGCAGTCTGGACCCCGTCGGTATTCAAGATCCTTGGAGTGGAGTTCGCCATCATCGTGTTGACCCTGGGAGCAACTCTTTTTCTGCAGTCGCGGAAGCGCAACTTTATTTAGAGCTCAGCCACAACAAAGGATGCGTCGATCAAGGCTGAAAAGCCTGCACGATACGTGTGTCTTTATTGCCTGCTGAGGAAACCTGAATCGATTCGTAACAACCGCATAGAGCGGCCCGGATAAGGAGATCTTATGAGCCTGACACAAACAATCCCTTCGCTTGCTGAAGTGAAAACGAGACCACACGTGGTCTGCGCGCCTGCGCCGGACTACAACATTTCGATTGGCTATTTGCGGGCATTCATCACCGTGCTCGTGGTAGCGCATCATGCTGCGCTCGCCTACGCGACGTTTGCGCCTCCAGTTGCGCCATCACTTGTCGCGCCTGTGCGGTGGTGGCAGGCGTTCCCGATTGTGGATTTGCACAAATGGGCTGGCGCTGACACCATTGTGGGATTCAATGACACCTTCTTTATGTCGCTCATGTTCTTCATATCCGGTTTGTTTGTGTGGAGGAGCCTGCAACGAAAAGGAATCGGTGACTTCTTGCACCACCGTACGCTGCGCCTCGGCATACCATTCCTCGGTGCGGCCGCAATCATCGCGCCGCTCGCCTACTATCCCACTTACTTGCAGACGGGGCAGCACGGCATAAACGGCTTCGCACATCAGTGGCTTTCTCTCGGGTATTGGCCGGCAGGTCCAGCGTGGTTTGTATGGTTGCTGTTGGCGTTCGATTGCATTGCTGCGGCTCTGTGCTTCTACAAGCCAGGTTGGGCTGAAGCTGTCGGATGCTTTTTAGCGCGCCTGGCCAACAAACCCATTCGTTTCCTGGGATACTTGATCGGCTTCTCGGCCGCCGTCTATATTCCCATGGCCGTCCGCTTCAATCCGCTCGCGTGGACACAGTTCGGTCCGTTGGCTTTCCAAACCAGCAGGGTGCTCCACTACCTTGTTTACTTTCTGATGGGAATCGCCGTTGGCGCTTACGGAATCGAGCGCGGAATCCTGGCCTCGACCGCGAAACTGGCACGTCGCTGGCTGCTTTGGTCAGTTGCAGCCCTGCTTGTTTTCCTTGCCTCCAGCGCATTCTTCATCATGATTGTGACCTCTGCGAAAGCCGCGTCAGTTTCGTGGCAGGCCGCCGCTGACTTGGTATTTACGATTACCTGCGCCACAACCAGCTTGGCCATGTTGGCGCTCTTCGTGAGATTCGTAAAGAAGTCACGGCGCATCTTCAACAGCCTGCGTGACAACGCGTATGGGATATACCTGTTCCACTACGCCTTCGTCAGTTGGCTGCAATATGCGCTGCTAAAATCGCAGATTTCGGGCTTTGCGAAACTGACAATCGTCCTCTCGTTCGCTGTCGCGCTGAGCTGGCTCACAACTGCTGCCCTGCGTCGAATTCCGGCGTGCGCGCGCATCATTTAGGAGGTTCCATGCCTAAGGTCATCCAGATGCCGCGCCGCACCCAGCCGCAGAGCGAGGAGCGCACGATTCATCCCTCGATGATCCTGGTGCACCCAACGGAGGAATCCGCGATAGTGGTACATACTGTACGAGTTCTGGCAAGGAAAATTGAACTGCAGTCGGCCAGGGCTGCCGCAGAAGCAGTCTCGATGGCCGGTGATGCGCCAAAAGTCACCCGCTCGCGGTTACCTACATAACTGGCTTGTGGCTTTAAAAGCATTACGATTGTCAGTAGGCCGAGCGTCGCACGACCGCTCGCCTCGCGCCCCGACGGGGCCAACTCTAGGCTGGGTTGCGCCTTGTGCGGGGCAGCCTTTTATTGGGAAGGACCTAAATTGGATAGTGTCACGCTGATTCGCGTCGCAGCCGGGGTTCTGGCGGTTGGCGTCCCCGCAATTCTCGTTTTTCCGACGAAGAAGAAAGCTCCTCGATAGGATTCGGCCGCAGCGATTTCTTTCGAAGTTCATCTGCAATTTCCCGCAGTTCCTTGCAGTACAGGCAGGCCGGGTCCGAGCAGTAGGGCGACGATATGGGCACATCGTTGGAGGACTCCGGCATATTCTGCCCTCCTAGCGCCTTTGATGCCGATTGGTGACATGCGCGTATTGCGGTCGTGTCGCAACTTGCTCCACGTGGCCGCTCTTAACTGCATGGCTTTAAGAGCGTTGGCTCACCCACCTCAGTTCCATTCACGAATCTCATGCGATGCTGTCGGGTGGGGTATGACTACCAAAAAATCATAGCCCTAAAGGAATTTCTGCAAACCTGCGTCGGACTTGGACTCTAACGAACCTCGTAAGGCTCTGAGATCAAAGAGAGACCATGCTTTCTGCTGCAGAGCCAATTGCAAGAAAGGTCGCAAAGGATGCAGCTCAGGATCAGAGAGCGCGTCATACGGAACCGCCTTCATCGGGGTTCCCACGGTTTGGAACTGGATGGATTGTCCTCTTCCGCCGATGATAAGAATGTGGACGCCGCCATTCGAGTAGGCGTCCGCGCTCTCCGCTAAAAAATTGCCTAATTCGCGTGTGTACAGCGGCCCGATACCTCGGAAACCATGATTGCTTCCAGCTTTAATCAGAATTCCGCATGGCGGCGTACTTCCGTGCATCCTTACAAAATTCCGTTTCATAAGCAGATCACGCATCTCATTCGATCTGTGGTTGTCCCTGGCGAACGTATCGTAAACTCGGCGACTCGCGAGAAGATCCTCCATTGGGCTGCTGTCCAGGCCGCGAGATCTTAAAGAATCGACGAAGGTTTGGAGAATAGCCGTGTCGGAAGTGAGCAAGAACAGATCTTCAGGTTTGCCACTGTGTGCCGCCCTAGTATTCGCCTCTTGTTCCTGTCTTTTTAACTCGTCGAGTTCCTTCTGGAGATCATCAGGCAGCGCTTGTTCACCGACCTTTCGAAGCAAGAATTTAGCTGATCCTAAGAACTCCTGATCGAAACCAATCAAACTGAACGATGCCCCGATTCGAGACTTTGCGTGCCTGAGGAAATCAAACTCCTCCGCCGTGTTGTAGAACGGAACGGTTAGCGGATATTGTCGAAGAAAAGACGCGAAACTCTGGCTGGGGTTTGGACTGGCGAGCTGCGAAGACAACTGGTGTGCCACGCTGGGGCTGACCTCCAGAGCAAGCGTATGAATGCCATCATCCACTAGGCCATTCGCAAGCGCTTCTGCAAACTCCGGTACCTCCTTGATGCCGTGGTCTTCACCAAGGAAGACATAGCATGTGTGAGATGTGGCCTCTCGAATCTTCGCGGCACCAGGGCCTCGCAGATCTTGGTTGCTGACCTCAATATCGGTGCGAGAACCTGGGATCGCCTCTCCGAAAGTCTGTGCAAATACTCGACCCAGCACTTGGGCCAACACGAGCAAAACTAGAAAGAATATGCGGACCTGACGCATAGGGCGCGAGTGTATCATTCCGCGGGTTGGCACGATAATTCTCAACTACGCTCCCGAGCATTCGCGGGCGCGGTCAGTCAGCCATTCCTGATTTCGACAGTCTGCAATCAAAAGGCGTATACAAAGTCAGGGGTTCAAGGTGCGCGAGTACGACCTAATCGCTGAGTGGTACGCATCGGAACGCGTCGATCAGACAGGGGTGCCGGAGGCGATTGCGCTAGCGTCATCGATCCCACAAGGATCGCTTGTGCTGGATGTTGGTTGCGGCAACGGTGTACCTATCACAAGAGCCTTGCTGAGCGAGAACCACCGAGTCGTCGGGCTAGATAGTTCTAGTGCGATGCTTGCACACCTTAAAAGGAATTGCCCCGAAGCATTTGCCGTTAGGGGAATTGTTGAATCCTGCCCCTTCGCCGAAGCGGTGTTCGACGCTGCTCGCGTGGGGCGTTATGTTCCATCTGAATCCAGAGGACGCGATTCGGGCAATTGCAGGTATCTCGCGCACGCTAAAACGCGGCGCACCGTTCCTCTTTACCTCCGGAAACGTCGACGGCTTGCACGCCAAAGAAAGCAAGATGAACGGTGTGACGTTTCGGTATTTCTCCTACAGCGCGGAAAGCTACCGCCGCATCCTCGGCGATCACGGCTTCACCTTGGCGGACGTTCACGCGGACAGCGGGAATAACACCTATTACCTCGCGAAGAAAAACTGAGGCTGCCGGGTCCCTTGCGGCGTCGCTTCGGAAGTGAGTCCGTCCATTACGTCGTAAGCCCTCGTTAGGATCGAGCCGCAGTCCGGGAAGAGCGGTATTTGAGCAGTCCTTGGAACTTGATTGTGCTCGGATTCTGGGCCATAGATTTAGAAGCAGTGTCGGGAACCCTACGCGTCCATCCGCCGCAGGAAATGTTCTAAGAACCTGGCCACGCCCTTCAAGAGTCGCGGAGTTGCACAACCGGCAACCAGATGAGGGCTGTCATGAGAATGCCACCCCCGTGCAGGTTAGCGATATCGATTCGGTTACGAATTCCCCTCATACTCCAAATTGCTTAGAGATGAGAACCCTGCAAAGAGGGGGTATGACTATGGAAAGAATCGGGAGCACGCCGGAATAGCCCAGAGGAGGCGGCAGGCTGCTAAAGCCCGTACCCCCATTCTGCCGAGCTTCGTTCATCGCGCTCCTTAACCGCAACCCTCAAATCATCGTTCGTGTACCCCGGTCTTTCATTTCTTCCTTGCCTTCGTTTTGGAGCAAACCATGCAGACGGGCGAAGAACCCGTCAAGGTTTCCCTCCGGCTCGCTTACGCCTCGACCTTTGACTGAACCCTCGCGCCGTCTGCTTGAGAAGCCTCTCCCACTAGAAAACGAAGGCACACAATCGAAGGCCAAAAACTCAAGAAAAAACCTTCGGTTGAATTCAGCCTAGTTAAAGAAAGAAAAAAGAGAGGAAATGAACCATGAAAGCAGAAGAGATCAAGAACAAGACCAACGAAGCCGTTGCCTATTTAGTTGAAGCGCTGGAGTCCGGACAGAGTGAAGTGTTGACCGAGTACCTGAACGCCATGGCACGGTTTCACAACTACAGCTTTGGAAACATCATGCTCATCGCTCGCCAGAGGCCGACGGCAACGCGGGTTGCCGGAATCCGCACTTGGAACTCGCTTGGCCGCTTCGTCAAGCGCGGAGAAAAAGGCATTCTGATTCTGGCGCCGATGGTTGGGCGCAAAGCGCAGCGCAGGGAGGAAATTGCGACCGAGATCGAAACCAGCAATGCAGCCGAAGAGCGCAAAGCAGAACACGAGCTTTATGGCTTTCGCGCCGTGTACGTGTTCGATGTTGACCAGACCGAAGGCAAAGAACTTCCCGGCCTGACCGACGTCCGAGGCGATGTCACGGGCTTCAGGGAACGGCTGATTGAGTACGTTGGGAGTCAGGGAATCACACTCAGCTACTCGGAGAAGATCGCACCCGCCAAAGGCTTGTCTTCGGGCAAGCGCATCACCCTGCTCACTGGAATGCAGCCATCCAACGGCTCAGGCGCTACGGTTACACCGAGAGGGAAGCCCGTTTTCTCTATCTCGTGGCCACCCATTCGGGCTACTTCACCCAGCGGCAATTCCTGCGTTATGCAGCAGTAGAGAAGGGCGGCCTGGGTACTCGGTTAATCGCAAAAGCCCGCACGTTGGATCACATCCGCAGCGCGCAGTTCGGCTGGCATAGTTTGATCCACAACATTTACGGGAGACGATTCTATGAGGCGATTGAAAAAGACAACATCCGTAATCGCCGCCGTCTCTCCCCAGATTTGGTCCGTACGCGTCTGCTGATTTTGGATTTCGTACTGGCCCGTCCTGACCTCGAATACCTCGAAACGGAGCACGAAAAAGTCCAGTATTTCCGGTCGTGCCTGAAACTCTCGCTCTCTCTTCTTCCTTGCCGAATCTACAAGGCAGCCAAAGATAACACCGAGACTCGACGCTATTTCGTTGACCGTTGTCCTATCTTTTTGGACCGGCAGGGATCGTCCGAAACACCTGTTTTTGTCTATTGCGATCACGGTGACAGTAGCCTGCTCAGCTTCGTCTCCTACCTTGAAACCTACAACCCACTCCTACGGAGCCTCGCCGCATTTCGCTTGATCTATGCCGCTCCAAACCCAAAGAAATTCCGGCGCGCACAGAGTCTTTTTGCCCGGCGTATTCACAGCCGAGCCCGCATTGACCTGGCTCATTTGCAGCAATATTTCGCCATCAGGAGCCTCTGGGAAAGCGGTCAAACTGCGGCCCTCGGCCGCCCGGATCGTGATTTGCTCCGCCAGGGAGATGAGCAATACCGCGACCCATTTCTTGAGGAAATCTATCGCAAATGGAGTGCGAACCAGCTCTCCGCGACCGAGCTTTATGGGTTGCCGAACGCCAATTTCACAGTTGGCAAACCGGCCTTCGAGACCCACTTATTGCCCGATTCCTACGACATCTTGGACCACGTTTCTGTAGCAAAAAGACGTGACCGAAGTGGAACCATCGCGCCGAATGCTGGTTCCGGCCTCGGTTCCACTTTTGCCGCCTCCACTCAGAACAGCCAACTTCAAAGAAATACAGGCACAAACGCATGAGGCCCACACGCAAACCGGACGCGGGAAACACATTTTTGTGGACGGGAGCGACCCCATTTTGGCCTGCGTTTCAAGGCCAAAATCCCTTCGGGCTTCGGAGGTCGCTCCCGTCCACAGTGTCACCGCCCAATCCCGGCGGTTCTCCCTGTGTTTCCCGCGTCTCGACTCAACACCACAACTGCCGAAGACAAATACCTGTTCAGGCGATCACATCACGACGTCATTCAAGAGAGACAGACCATGCCGCTGCTTAAACCACCCGAGCCGCAACTCGCCACACGAAGGCTCTACCTGCGGATCGATGAATCACTCGCTCAAACAGCCGAGCGCTATGCCGAGTTCCTGGGTACAGACAAACTCGACCATGTTGTCACTCAAGCGCTCGCATTCATCTTCAAACGCGATGCTCAATTCAAGCACTGGCTGGCCGAACATGCCGCGAACTCGAAAAGGTTGTCACAGTCACGCGACATGCAGCGCAAGCAGCCTGACCAGGGAGCAGAGCAATGATCCAGCGTGTGCTTGCCTGTGCCACGGGGATCACGCTTTATTTCCGCTGGCCTTGGCCGCAGAACGATCTCATGCTTCGGTTGATCGCGCTGCGCTGGCCGATGATCTACCTGCTTTTCAGATGCAGCTACACACTGTTTCCGTTCACCCACACATTCATGTATCTCAAGCCCTACCACAACGGCGTGAACAAGTCCTATTTCCGGCAATTCCCTGATGGAGAATTGTAATGACCGGTTTTGAACTCATCCTGCCGTTCCTTCGACCCATTGAGCACCTGATCCTCGACCCTGAAATTAGCGAGGTTATGGTCAACGATCCGGAGCACGTCTTTGTCGAACGTGCAGGAATGATGCGGCGATACTGCGAATATCTCTTAGCGGCAAGTCACCTGACCGTCGTTCGCAACATTGCCCACCGCCAGGCTAATGACACTCTAAGAAAATCCACTCCTCGATTTGTGCCTGCCCGATGGATAGATCGCGGAGTGCCTTATCGATGACTTCCGTTTATCAGGAGTTCCTAAGATGTCCGACACTCCGCGAATACCGCCACGAAGTACAAGCAGTTATGAAGCTTCCTTTGAACCACTGCTCGATTCCGATGAAGCCGCTGCGCTGCTAAAAATTCATCCGAAAACACTCCAGCGAATGGCACGTCGAGGTGAAATCCCAGCAATTCAGATCGGCAAGCTGTGGCGCTTCCGCGCTTCAGAACTAGATGCGTGGATGGGGAACCCAGCCGGACGTAGCTCCCGTAGTCATATCGACGAAAAAGACCGAATTGCCTGAAGGTGACCGCGGTGAGACCTGCGCAAATTCTGATCATTTCCACACCGCCGCAAATTAAACTACCAGCGGCAGTCTCACGTGCCTGAAGGAGAAACTTCTGATGGCACAGGGACATCAACGTGGTTGGTTAAAGAAAGAGCATCGCAAAGAAGGCGAAACATGGATGCTGTTTTTCCGCATAACCCGCGAGTCCGATGGCAGGCGGGTAGAGCGCAAGGTTCCTATAGGACTCGTGCGCGAATTTCCTTCCAAGGGATCGGCATGGAAGGAAGTGGAACGACAGCAACTTGCAATCAACAAGCCGGATTTTCGGAAGCAAGCGACGTTTGCGGAACTTGCCCAACACTATGTCGAGCATGAATTGGGCGAAGGCCGCAGCGCGATTCTTGATCCGAAGGCCCATACAACTGTCGCTGCTTACAAGCGCGTTCTGCGAAATCGCTTGCTACCGAGATGGGGAAAGCAGATCGCAGTCACTATTCAACCGCTCGAAATAGAGGGTTGGCTTTCCAAGGTGAAGCGCAACGAGTCCTTGGAAAACCCAACGCTCGACAAAATGAGAAGGGTTATGTCGTTGGTTTACAAGCACGGGCAACGTTACGGACTCATTCCTCGGCGAGAGGAGTGCAACCCGCTACGATTTGTGCGCTGCAAGACTACCAGCGACTACGAGGCCATAACACTGAGCCCGCAAGCAGCATTTTCGGTTCTAATGCGCTTGCCTGAACCTGAAAGAACCTTAACCTTACTTGCTGCCAGCACTGGCCTACGCATATCCGAATGCTTGGGCCTGCAGTGGCAAGACATAGATTTCGCCAACGCTCAAATCCGAGTTCTGCGGACATGGACCTGTGGACAAGTCGGTGCGCCCAAAAGTAAAGCGTCAAAAGCGCCCGTGCCTCTGCATCCCGTGTTAGCTGAATTCATGCGGGCTTGGCACAGCCGCACGCTTTACCCGCAACCAGACTCCTGGGTCTTTCCCAGTCTCAGGCTGAACGGGAAGAAACCACGGGCTGCAAACATGCTGGTCGAAGATTATCTTCGCCCCGCAGCCGAAAAGGCAGGGATCCTGTCGGAAGGCGATCCTTGTCGCTTCGGATTTCACAACCTGCGACATTCGCTTGCTTCGTTCTTGGTTCGCACCAAAACGGATCCAAAGACGGTGCAAGCACTCTTGCGGCATTCAGACGTCAAGACCACCTTGCAGCTGTACGCGCACAGCGTTCCAGAAGACCGAATGCTGGCGCAGGGCGAGGTCCTTCAAGCGATTTTGGGCAGCAATTCCGCAAATTGCGGACTAAATGCGGACTGAAGGCAACTATGTGGAATGATGGTGGCCAGGGACGGAGTTGAACCGCCGACGCCAGCCTTTTCAGGGCTGCGCTCTACCACCTGAGCTACCTGGCCACTTTGCCGCTCGCGGCTCCGGTTGTGCGCTCGTTTGGGACGCGCCGGAACTGCGGCGCAACGGCTGCAAAGACGCGATCAGAAGCAGGAGCGGATGAGTCGTTCACGATTATAACAACGCCTTTGCTTTCTCTCAATGCGCCGCGGCGCTTGATAGTGTTACGTACCACTCCAGCGTCTCTCGGCTTGAACTACATCCTCTAAACACGTGATGCGTTCTATAGCGAGGACAGTTATCAACGTAGAGGAAGCTCCCGATCGCCCCTCCTCTACCTTAGGAACGCTGTCGTTTGTGAACAAGCGCCATTTCGTTGTCGTGGAAGTTCAGATTGGGTGCTGACGAAAGCTCGTGCTCTTCTGCATCGTGCGATGGAAGCTCAGCCCATCACACCGATATATGCGATCGCAATCAATGGCCCGCGCGTTCTTACTGTGAGGGCAAAGGATCCAGTCTGTACTCTTGAACTACCCCGTGAGCTGCCCTTCGCTCCGCTTTCAGCAACGGCTTCGCTCAGGATAACGCCTCCATAATTGAGCTGGGACTATACCCAGGCGCCCGGGAGTGATTTCAAGGCCTGCTAGGCCACAAACTACTGCCCGAGCTCTTAAGAGCAGATCGATTCGACGCGCATTGACGGCGCTGCGGTGACCTCCTATAGTGGCTCACTTCAAAGGGGAGGTCGGTCTGCTCGAGCGAGTCTTTCACCTGTCCGAAAATCGCGCGTCAATTCGCCGCGAACTGCTGGCGGGATTGACTACGTTCATGACCATGGCGTACATCGTGGTCGTGAATCCGCAGATTCTTTCGCAGGCTGGAATGCCCGTTGAAGGCGTGTTGTTCGCCACCTGCATTTCGGCGGCGCTGGCAACATTGGTGATGGGTCTATGGGCGAATTATCCAATTGCTCTCGCGCCCGGCATGTCGCTCAATGCGTACTTCACCTATTCGATTGTCATCGGACGTGGGATTCCATGGCAGACGGTGCTCGGTGTGGTGCTGCTGTCGGGAGTGGTTTTTCTCATCCTCACATTGACGCGGGTCCGCGAGCAGATCGTTAACGGCATCCCCGACTCACTGAAATACGGGACAGCAGCCGGAATCGGCCTGTTCATCGCGTTTGTTGGATTTCGCAATGCCGGAATCATTGTCGCGAATCAGGCGACGTTTGTGGGGCTAGGCAAGTTTTCGAGTCCGCCGGTGATCCTCGCCGCGGTGGGTGTGCTGCTTACGGCGATTCTGTTGGCGAGGAAGGTCGACAGCGCGATCCTGATCGGGATCGCAGCCATAGCGTTGATTGGAATTCCTTTTGGTGTGAGTCACTGGCCGGCGCATCTGTTTTCCTGGCCTGCGCCATCGGGAACGCTGTTCAAGTTTGATTTGCGCGGCGCAGCCAAGCTCGGACTGGCCGAACTCGTGTTCGTGTTCTTTTTTGTCGATCTTTTCGACAACGTGGGAACACTGGTGGCAGTCTGCGAACAAGGCGGCTTTCTGCGGGAAGGGAAGTTGCCGCGAGCCAATCGCGCGCTGATGGCAGACGCATTCGGAACGATTGTTGGAGCCGTGACGGGCACGTCTACGGTGACGAGCTACATCGAAAGTGCGGCCGGGGTTGCGGCCGGAGCGCGGACAGGACTGGGGAATATTGTCGTAGCCGGCGGATTCCTGCTGGCCATGTTCTGCGCGCCGATCGTGACGGCAATTCCGACCTATGCAACGGCTCCCGCGCTGATCATCGTGGGCGCCCTGATGTGCGGCGCGGTCGCGAAGGTGAAGTGGGATGATTTCACCGAGTCGATACCAGCATTCCTAACGCTCATTGCCACTCCGCTGACTTTCAGCATCGCCAACGGGCTGAGTTTGGGGCTGCTTTCGTTCACGTTCCTGAAGCTGTTCTCTGGCAGGCGGAAAGACGTCAGCCCGCTGATTTGGGTTCTAACCGTACTGTTTCTGCTCAGATACGCGTTTCTCGGGGCGGAATAGCGTTAACCATCCTGCGAAGGCGGTCACGGGCAGGTGTGATTTAGGTCACAGCCACAAGGCTTTGCCCGGCTTAGGCTTGCATTCAAGTGGGCTTCAAACGAACTCTTTCTGGAGGACGCACCTTGGCAAGCACAGTCGCAATGCCTCAGATAAAGATGGTTCCCCGGGACTTCTCCCGCACCCCAATGCTGGTTTATTGGGAAATGACCCAGGCCTGCGGTCTGGCCTGCAAACATTGCCGTGCCGAGGCTATGTCGGAAGCGCATCCCTTCGAGCTGAATACCCTGGAAAGCAAGGCGTTTCTGGACCAGTTATTGGGCTTCGGCGACCCACTGCCGCACTTGATCCTTACGGGTGGGGACCCGTTGCGGCGCCGCGATATTTTCTTGCTTATCGACTATGCCCGCTCGATTGGATTGGACGTTTCAATTACCCCCAGCGCCACACCTGAATTAACCAATCAGGCAATCGACAAGCTGCAGCAGCATGGGATTCAGAGCTTGGGGCTGAGCCTTGATGGTTCTTGTGCCGCGAAGCACGACGCGATCCGGGGAATTCCTGGGACCTTCGATCGCACCATTCGAGCGGCTCGCCACGCGGGGAAGATCGGCCTACCCATCCAAGTGAACACGCTGGTGTCCGAAGAGACTGCCGACGATCTTCCGGCAATTTACGAACTGCTGCGCACGAGCTTTCCGGTCATGCGCTGGAGTCTGTTTTTCCTGATCTCGGTGGGACGCGGCAAGGCGTTGAACGAAGTCTCGCCGGAACGTGGGGAGCAGATTATGGACTGGGTCTTGGACCTCGTGCCCAGCGCGCCATTCGCGGTAAAGACGACCGAGGCGCCATCTTATCGGCGAATCGCTATAAAGAAGATGAAGGCCGCCAAGATGGCAGCGCCTGCGATGAAGGAAACCTCGGTTTACCGGGGCTTCCAGATTCGCGATGGACATGGAATCGTGTTCGTTTCAAACCTGGGTGAAATCTATCCCTCCGGCTTCCTGCCGCTGCGATGTGGAAATGTGCGCAAGGACAATTTGGTCGACATTTATCGCGATTCGGAGACGTTCCGTGGTTTGCATTCTCCGGATGATTTCCACGGGAAGTGCGAACTCTGCGAGTACAGCCACATCTGCGGTGGGTCGCGCGCGCGCGCGTATGCGTATACCGGCGACGCGCTGGGGAGTGATCCGTTCTGCCCGTATCAGCCGGTTCTAAACGAGGCCCGGGGCTGATTTGCAGGAAGATCGCACCTGCCGCGTCGCACTGCAAGTCTTGCTGATTGGAAGATGTTGCGCACGACGTGCGACGGACGACGCTCGATTGGAAGTGACCGATGTACCAGGAGCAAGCAAAAACGCCCAAACTTCCACTCCACCCCAAGCACCCGGAGCGGATCTGCTGGGGATGCGACAAGTTCTGTCCAGCTGATGACATGCGCTGTGGCAATGGCACGATCCGCGCTCCGCACCCGGCGGAGTTGTTTGGCGACGATTGGGACGAGTAGGTACTTCCGCTCAAGTTGACGAGTCAGGCAGACGCATCGTGGTTCCGAGCGAGAATCGTTGTTAGGTCTCGCTCGGCACGCTTGGCGAATAAGAGCAGCACGGTACCAATACCCATTCCAGCGCCGGCAGTCGCCAGTGTCCAGGCCAGTCCCTCGGGCTCTAATATGGCGAGCATCGCCGCAAGAACAAGCAGATAGGCGGCAAGCGTTGCTACCGCCGTTGCCATTGCGATCGGAATATCCCATTGAGGGTGACCTGCGGGTTCTTCGACTGTGTGATTGATTTGCGTGATCTGCTCATGTTTAGAAGACCGGTTCAGACTCCACCAGATGGCGGCGGCGAGCAATAAAAGTTCGAAAGGACGCATGTGTTGTTGAAGCGGCGTGTACTCATGGACGTCCAGCGCGTGAGGTACGATGGGTTGCAACGCATGCGCGATGTCGCTGGCAACACCTTCCGTCAGCGGACCTATTACCAGCGTGTAGAAAAGGCCGACGATTCCCGAGCAGAGAAAATCTATGAACAGAGTCGACTGGAACTTCTCGGAGTGCCCTTCGAAGGGCATAGTGAGAACACGCGCCATCCAGAACCCAAGCATGGTGCCTGCAAACTCAAAAGGCATATCGATTTCATCAACAGAATGAGGATTACGCAGATAGCCCGCTTTTTCTCCCCACGCTTGGATGAAGAACCAGAAGAGGCCAACGTTCATCAGGATGCGGGCGAACCGTAAAGAAGCATCGAGGTCTGTTGCATTGAATGTAGTCGATGTACCCAGGCAGATTGGGCCTGGATTCCGCGAGCTTCTGTAGATTTGGGCGAAGACCAGGGAGAAGAGGATACTCACGACAGCCGGCCCCATCAAGAAGTCGTTCCAGTGCGAGTATTCCATTCGGTACAGGTAATTGCCCAAGGAAGGAACCACGCGATTCAGTCCGTCGTGTGCCCACGTTCCCGGCCCGAAGAAATGGACTTGTGTTTTGAAATAGAACTTGCCTTCGTTCCTGAATTCAGAAAAGAAGCCAATGGTGGTGGCGGCCAACATTGAAAGCCACAGGCGGATTTTTGGCGGGACCGGAACGCTTCTTGATGAAAACAGGATTCCGATCGCCACGGCGGCGCCGAGCATGGCAAACATTCCAAAATTTCTTGCCCATGGTAGATATGCTAGGGCTGCTCCCAGATTGCCGCGTACCCAAGTCCAGTAAAGAGCGGTATAACCCGTCACGAGAAAGATCGGGAAAGAGATGACCAATAGAGTGATCGTAAGCACGACGAGGTGGCGCTTCCAGAGAGGGGATATTTCCGAGAGCTTCGCGCTGTCAGACACTGCCATCTCAAGACGGACACCGGACAACCAGATTAGGTTTCATGACTCTGGTAATAGAACGGCTGGCGACACCTGCCCGCCACCACGTCTTCAGGTCGTACGCTAATCGATCTCATCTTCCGCCGAGGCGGAGCGTTTTGCCTGGATCGCCCGATAGATCTGGATGGTAGCCAAACCAATCCACACGATTGCCAATCCGACAAGATAAAAGCGATGCCATCCGAAGCGACGCGGAAGGCCGCCAATAGTGATGTACGCGATCGCAAGCAGGGCATATAGCAAGGCAATATTTCGATGTTGCCGCGGCGAATAAGTGCTGGTTGCCGCCGAAGGGCTTCGTTTGTACCGCCGGTAGACCGGATAAATCAGCGGGAGCGGAATCGCGAAGAACAGGAGATAAAGGGGCCAATCTTCGAATGCTGTTCCTCGATGCACCAGCAGTGCGACGACTATCCAAAAGATCAGGTTAGGAATGCACACGGTTGCAATGGCCTGCCACAACGCCTTATTTGCATTCATGGGGCCAATTATCCACACTTTCGCCACGGCAAAACAGTTGCCAGGTTTGTTCATTCCTACCTTGCATCGTCGGTAGCCGCCTTTACTTAATTGGCGCGGCAGTCGAAAATAAAAGGTTTGCGGGGCTTCATTCGCCCCACAATCAGGAGAAAGAACGCCTTTATGGCAGCCACTGGAGAACTTATCCGTCTCATCAATTACGTCGATGACATCACCACCACCCTTCGCCGAATTCAGGCGTCGCTGTACGGCATGGACGCCGAGGAGCGTAAGCGCCTGGCCGAGAGCTTGCGCAGCGCTGATGAACGCCTTCGCGAACTGCTCGCGGAGGTGGAAAAGTAGTGGCAGAGATTCGGACGGTTGCCATCATTGGTGCGGGGACCATGGGGCGGGGAATCGCACACGTGGCCGCGCTGGGCGGCTACCGAACGGTGCTGGAAGATGTCTTGCCTGCGGCTTTGCGGAACGCCCAGGATGAAATCCGCGGAAATCTCGACAAAGCGGTTGAGCTAAAGAAGGTGTCTGCTTCGGATGCCACAGCCGCTCTAGATCGCATCGAGTACGCGGGCAGCCCGGAGGAAGCGGCGCGCGAAGCAGACCTGGTGATCGAAGCTGTTCCGGAAGAGATGGAGTCGAAGATCGAGATCTTTACTCTGCTCGATAAGGTCTGCCGCCCGGGGACCATTCTCGCCTCAAATACTTCGTCCCTCAGCGTGACAGAGATTGCCAGCGTGACCTACCGTCCGAAAAAGTGCGTCGGAATGCACTTCTTCAATCCAGTGCACAAGATGAAACTGCTGGAAATTGTGCGCGCGCTGGAGACGGACGAAGAGACGATCTCGGCCGCCGCGGAAGTCGGTGGTCGAATGGGTAAGGAAGTGGTCGTCATTCGCGAGTCGCCGGGATTCATCACCAGCCGCATCAATGCGATGATCGGCAACGAAGCGTTCTACATGCTGCAAGAGGGAATTGCTTCTGCCGGCGACATCGACAAGGCGCTGAAACTTGGGCTCAACCATCCGATGGGGCCTTTTGAATTGGTGGACCTGGTGGGCCTCGACACCCGCCTGCATATCCTCGAATACCTGCATAGAACTCTGGGCGACAAGTACCGCCCGGCGCCACTCTTGGTGCAGTACGTCAAAGCTGGACGACTCGGAAGAAAGAGCGGTCGCGGTGTTTACGAGTACCCCGAGAAGCCTGTCCAGGCAGCACAAAACTGATGTTCCCTCATCCATATTCCGGCAGGGCTTAGCCCTGCTGGAGCCTGCAGTGAATTTGAAGGTCTGGCGAATTTCCAAAGCGGGGCACGGAAAAGCTTCTCCGAACGGCACGGGTGCGCATCGTTGGAACAGCCCCGGTACGCCCGTCATCTACGCAGCCGAAAGCCGGGCACTGGCTGTGCTTGAGATGTTGTGTCATCTAGAGGGCAGGGAACTGGTGGAACCGTATGTTCTGATTGAGATCGCAATCGACGAATCGCTGGTGGGAAGGATCGAGCAATCATCGTTGCCGCAGAATTGGTCGGCGGACCCTTCGCCACCGGAACTAAAGCGAGTTGGAGATGATTGGATCAGAAGGGCAGAGCGCCCGGTACTTCGTGTTCCCAGCGCTTTGCTGCCGGAGGAACACAATTTCCTGCTAAACACTGAGCATCCTAATTTTCGCAGGGTGAGTTTCGGAGAGCCAGTTCCATTTCGGTTCGATCCGTCTCTGATCAAAAGTAAAAATCGTTGACCGCGAACGTCACGAAGGTACACGATAAAGGCTCTTTTTCGAGAATCGCAGAAGGGAACTTCGGAACTGAAGATTGCGTATTACAGAGTGTCCGGAAAGGGAAAATGAGACCTCTCGCCGGAACAAGCCCTCTGCTGTCTCCCCGGCGGCAGGGGGCCACTTTTGTAAAGACTTGAACCGCAAAGAGCGCAGAGGACGCAAAGAGGAGCCGATCAAATAGACAGAAGGCGTCCGAAGTCTCTTGGTCGGCCGCGTATCTACTTGGCCTTGATTTCTTCGCGCTTTTTCGCGGAATCCAGCGGACGAACCGGTTCGGTCATGCGCACCGGATCAAGGATTTCGCTGATTTCTTTTTCGCTCAACAATTTCTTTTCGCGCGCGATCTCGATGATCGAGCGGCCCGTGGCAACAGCTTCTTTCGCAATTTCAGCTGCTTTTGCATATCCAATATACGGATTGAGTGCAGTTGCCAACGATACCGTTGCCTGCACGTAAAAGTTGCAGCGATTGTTATTGGCAGTGATACCAGCCACGCACTTCTCCGTGAATTGGCGCAGCATGTTGGTTGAGATCGTGATCGACTGCAGAACACTGTATGCCATGGTTGGCATCATCACGTTCAGTTCGAGTTGTCCGCCCTGAACTGCCATCGCCACCGCAACGTCGTTACCGATCACCTGGAACGAAACCATCGCTGCGAGTTCCGGAATCACGGGATTGATCTTGCCGGGCATGATGGAGGACCCAGGCTGCAGCGCAGGTAAGTTGATTTCGGCGAATCCCGTGTTTGGGCCGGAGGACAGCATTCGTAGATCATTGGAAATGCGAATGACTTCCAGCGCCAGATTGCGCAGAGCAGACGAGACCGCGGCCATGGCGAGATTCGACTGCATGGCGTAGCGCATGTCGTCGACTGGAATGAGTTTTTGGCTGGAGATGCGCGACAGGTTTGCAATCGCCTTCTCGCGATAATGCGGATGCGTATTGATGCCGGTCCCAACTGCAGAGCCGCCTAGACCAAGTTCGCGCAAAAGGTCTGCGCTCGTCCGAATAGCGTCTTTGCAGCGCCGAATCGCTCCCGCGTAAGCCGTGAACTCCTGGCCAAGGCGCATCGGAACTGCGTCCTGCATATGCGTGCGGCCGGACTTCAGAATGTCATGGAATTCCATGCCCTTCTTTTCTAGCGCAGAGATCAGCGAATCGAGCGCGGGATACAACTTTTCCAATTCCAGCAGCGTTGCCAGACGCATGCTGGTAGGGAAGACGTCATTGGTGCTCTGGCCGTAGTTGACATGATCGTTGGGATGCACCTTGCTGTAATCGCCGAGCTTGCCGCCAAGAATCTCAAGCGCACGGTTGGCGATCACCTCATTGCTGTTCATGTGAAAGCTGACGCCGGCGCCGGCCTGGAAAACATCCACGACGAACTCGCTGTTCCACTTACCCTGCTGAACTTCTTTCGCGGACTGGATGATCGCGTTCGCTACTTTCTCATCTACAAGTCCCAGTTCGCGGTTTGCCTCAGCCGCGGCTTCTTTCACCATACCGATGGCACGAATCAGAGTTGGATGGGCACGCATTCCAGAAATGGGGTAGTTCTCGACGGCCCGTGCAGTCTGAATTCCGTAGTAAACATGCGCTGGAATTTCCTTGGTGCCAAGCGAATCTTTTTCAGAGCGGGTGGCGCCAGTCGCGCCGTGGCTATCAGAAGACATTCGTCTCTCCTAAAGAACTCAAAATTATAAATGGGGCTAGGGAGGGTTTCGCGAACTGGCTACGGAGCTGAGAGAAGCCGGCGTTTTAAGGATTCAAAGTTCTCCACGAACCAGATCGTGGTGCCCCGATTGGATTCACGAACAAAGTCGCGGAATGCGCTGCTGCTCTCGACGGCGTTGGAGACGTCGCCCACGATTGCAAGCCGCACTCCGTAAGTGCTGAATTTCTGAATCATCTCGCCTGCCGCCCGCGTCTTCAGATCGAAGAAACCTGGGGTCAATCGTTCCAATGGTACGGCCACCATATCAGCCTTGTTCGTAGCGGCTTCACCGATCAGGTCCAGTGCGTCTCGGTAATTTCCAATCGGCGCTCCAGAGCTGTCCAATTCCAGCACTCGAATTCCGTTCAGATCATGAAGTTGGGACGGCATGCTGCAATGATACCGAGTGCGGGTCACATGCTAAAATCGATCTCTCCCAGCGGCCGATTCAGATCAGGAAGCCTAATTGCCTTCAACCAAGCAGATCCCCGACACCCTGCCGAAAGCTCAACTCCTCGCCAGCGGTGACATGCGGGCCGACGTCATCGTCATCGGAAGCGGTCCCACGGGCCTGGCCTGTACCATCGAGGTGCAAAAGGCTGGATTCAAGGTGATTTGCATTGACAAAGGCTGCTTGGTGAATTCGCTCTTCAATTATCCGGCGAACATGATTTTCTTTACCACGCCGGAGTTGCTGGAGATCGGTGACATTCCTTTTACCAGCGCAAATCCCAAGCCGAATCGCTTGGAAGCGCTGGAGTATTACAGGAAGGTTGCTGAGCATTACAATCTCGACGTCCGGCAATATCAAAAGGTGGAGACGGTTGCGGGTGAAGACGACAACTTCCATCTCACAACCTGCGATCGGCTCGGTCGCGTGTACGACTACTCGTGCAAGAAAGTCATTGTCTCAACCGGATATTACGATCGCGCCAACCTGCTGCACGTTCCAGGCGAGGACCTGCCCAAAGTCTTTCATTACTACCGCGAGCCGCATCCCTACTTTGACAACGACGTGCTGGTGATTGGCGGGAAAAATTCTGCTGCCATTTCAGCTTTGGATCTGTGGCGGCACGGCGCGCGGGTAACGCTGGTGCATCGCGGCGCGAAGATGCACAACCACGTGAAGTACTGGATCCTGCCCGACATCGAGAACCGCATCAAGAACGGCGAAATTACGGCATACTTCCGGAGCGCCGTGAAGGAAATTCAACCCGATCAGGTCACTCTGGACACGCCGGAAGGCGACGTGACGATCAAAAACGACTTTGTCTTTGCCTTAACCGGCTACCACCCGGATTACGAATTTCTCCGCTCCATGGGGATCGAATTGTCGTCCGAGCAGTGCCGGCCGGTGTGCGATCCGGTAACGCTGGAGAGCAATGTGCCGGGCATTTACGTTGCAGGAGTGATTGTGGCGGGATCCAGGACCAACGAAATCTTTATCGAAAACGGCCGCTTTCACGGCCAACAGATCGCTTCTCACCTGAAATTCAGACTCGGCACTAACTGATTCTGTTCTCGATTACTCCCAGAAATGCAAAACCCCGGGATTGCTCCCGGGGCAAGCAGAAGGGGGAATTGAGTGTTTATCGGTTCAGACGACGACGAACCAGACCGGCGATTCCGACAAGACCAGTTCCAAGCAAGCCGAGTGTTCCAGGCTCGGGAACCACGCCACCACCGCCGCCGCCCGTGGCGGCAAATCCCGTAGTAGCGCAGCCTTTGCCGGTGTTGTCAAGAACACACAGGTGAATACCGAAGCCAGTCAACTGGCTGATGGTTGCGTTCTGGATGGTGAAGCTCATGGTGCTCAGGAATTGCTGGCCGCCGCTGCCGTTCGTCTGGAAAATGTAGCTGAACGAAAAGCTGCCTAAGGTTGTGTTGTTTTTCAGACTGGCAGAAATCCCATTGCTGAAACTAGTCAAAGACGATCCACTCAGCGTGAGGCCGCCCGTGGTGTTGATTCCGATGTCGCCGCCATTGACAAGAACGGCGTAGCCCGGATTCATCGCGATGGTGACGTTCACATTGCTGCCACTTTGACTGAGTTCCACCGTGCCAAACGGTCCGGTCTGGCCGGTAAGGTTGGTTTGAGTCAAATCCATACAGGTGTCGCCCGCCGGACACGTTGTTGCTGAGGCCGAGGGCACAAAGGCGAAGGCCATAACGGCCAACGCGAGAACGAATAGTTTGAGGCTGGTGATACGCACGACGTAATCCCCCTCTGGGACACGAATTAGTACAACGGTAACGGGTTACTACTGGCACGAGAGCTGCCATTCTAAGTGGAAAAGTGTTTTTGATTAAGTTGTTGATTCATCAGGAGAAAAATGTATACCAGAGTAGCTACTTTGAACCTTGCCATTCAACTGTGCAATGTCCTGCACATTGTGTGCTGCGACTCGGTATTAACTTAGGAAATCTACAGGGTTATACGCGTCCAGAAAGCGTGCTAAACCGTGTGGCACCAAGGATGTAGAGAAGCTACAACTAAAGTTGTAGCTTGTCGATTTTGGCCGCCATGATGAAGTCACTTTCGGTAAGGCCGTCGACTTTATGCGTCCACAAGGTGATTTCGGCTTTGCCCCAGGTGAGCAGGATGTCCGGATGATGGCCTTGTTCTTCGGCCACCGCTCCAACACGGTTCACGAAATCAAGCGCCTTTATGAAATCGGGGAAAGTGAAGGTTCGGGTGATGTGGTGCTCATTGACGACCTTCCAATGGGCGAAATCGGGTAGCTGCTTGTGAATTTCGGCAAGCTCCTTGCCTTTGAGAGGCGGAACACCGCCGCGGCAGGGAACACAGGTGCGGGAGGCGAGTTCGCTCATAAGAACTCCGTGACGAAAATGAAGGTGTCCGGGACGATACACAAGATGCAAAACCGCGGCTTTCCAGTTTCCAATGGAGAGAACCGCGCAGGCTTGCGTGCGCGAGTTCGGAAAAGCCTAGAACGGAATATCTTCGTCGCTGATCGGCGATGACATGGCCGCCGCAGGTTCGTGCTCCGGCGTGCGCTGGTCGAAGTTGTTGCCGCCTGCAGCACCCCGGGAGTAGCCTCCTGATTCTCCTGAACCTTCGCCGCGGCCACCGAGCAGCACGAGATCATTGGCCACGATTTCGGTCATGTATCGCTTCTGCCCGGTCTGCTTGTCGTCCCAGGAACGGGTCTGGAGCTTGCCCTCGATGTAAACCTTGCCGCCTTTTTTCAGGTACTCACCGGCGATCTCGGCGAGACGCTGCCAAAGCACCACGTTGTGCCACTCGGTGCGGTCCTGCCATTGGCCATCCTTGTCTTTGAAACGTTCGTTGGTCGCAACCGTGATCTTCGCTACCGGGGTGCCGGAAGGCGTGTACTTCACTTCGGGATCTTTGCCAAGATTGCCGAGAAGAATGACTTTATTGACGCTTTTTCCTGCCATGAATGGGCTCCTTCAGACAGCACTGGGAGGTGTCATTTGTTTGGATTTGGACACTATAGCAGCTTTGCGGGGGCGGGAGAGCGGGAATCGCTTAGCAAGTTTCGGAATGGGAAAGTAATAAAGCCTTTCACCGCAGAGAACGCCGAGAACGCAGAGAAAAATTCGTGACCGTAGCTTTTCGCAAAGTTTCTCTGCGCACTCTGCGGTCTCTGCCGTTCAAGCTTTTGACGCGCCGATCGCGGCGAAGGTCATTTCGTTGGCAGGGCTGCCAGTGCGTTCTTTCCAGGAATAGAAGAGGCCGGCGTAGGTGTCGGTCGAATAGTCTGCGGGGCTGATGCCAAGGTCGTGTGCAACCTTGTCGATCCACTCGGAAGGGCCCTCAATCTCACCAAAATTGCCGATGGGAGTTTCGTCGATCACCACGTGCCCCTGTTCGCCTTTCCACTCAGCGCGAAACTTCTCGTAACGGAACACCGGTTCGAACTGCAGAGCCCGGAGAATCGCTTCCAGCTTGGTCCCATCGTCGACTTTGGTTTCCGTTTCAACGCGAACCTTATGCGGACCATTGCAGCTGGCTGATTTGGCTTTGTGGGTGAGCACCCATGAATCGCCGTACTTGCGGATACGGAGAATGTCTCCGCGGGCACGCAAAGGACGGCCGGGAAGATCGAAAAGTACATTCATCTCGTGGGTTCGGGAAGTGATTTCGGCGAAACCGAGTTGGCTCAACTTTGCCGCAAGTGCTGGCAAATCAGTGATGCGGAACTTTATTTCGGTTTCGTGGGAGGAAGACATGGGAGAAGTATAAGCAGTTTCCAGTTTCTAGTTTCAAGTGCTGACGTTGTAAGTTTCAAAACTAGCAGTTGTTGCTGGAGTCTCGAAACTTGAAACTTGAAACTAACTAAACGTGGGCAGCTTCACCAGATCGTCTGATGGCACGGTTTCGACGGGATGTCCTGCTTTCCGCCAAGCACCGAGACCTCCCTGGATCACGAACGCGCGGAATCCCGCTTGCCTGAGTAGCAGCGCCACACGGGCGCTGGTGGCTTCGCGCGCTCAAGTGCAGTAGACGTAAATGTCTTTGTCCTTGGGGAGAGAATCCAGTTCTTGCTGCAGGCGGTTTGGCTCAAGCCGAACGGAGCCCGCGATCCGGCTGGAGCTGGAATCGTAGTATCCGTGGCTGCGAACATCGACCAGAATCACGTCATTCTTCTCGCCGTCCGCGATCCTTTTAGCAATCTCTTCCACCGACACGCGCGGAACCACGTCGGAGAGGGTGTAGCGGTGATACTGGATCGCACGATAGACAACGAAAACAACCAGAGCCGCCAGGACGACCTCAACAAAGATATGGCTGGCGCTCTGCAAGCCGCGAGTAATCCTGGCGACGAAATCACGGGCAAGGAAGCCGACCGCTCCATACGCAAGCACATAAAGACACGTTCCCGCGGCATCGAAGCGCAGAAATTGAACGGTCTTCATCTTCATGCTGCCGGCGAGCGGAGGGGCCATGGTGTTCACGCCAGGAATAAATTTCGCGAAGATGAGCGTGAGCTTGCCGCGCTTATAAAAAGACTCAGCGGAGCGAAGAATGCACGTCTCCGGATTCATGGAGACCCGGCACAAAAAGGCGAGCAATCCCCAGCCCGTGTACCGTCCAAGAAGGAATAGCAGAGCGTCGCCCAACAGCATGGCGACGATCGCGATGACAAGAGCTACTGGCGCAGAAATTAAATGCGATGCGGCCGCAGCTCCAGCGGCGATGAGCGCAAGCGCAGCGGGAGCGGGCAGACCGGCAGCTTCCGCGAAAACCACCAGGAACAGCAGCAGATATCCATGCTGCGAAATGGCTTGGAGAAGATTGTTCATCGCACATTCCAGACTACATGAAAAAAGGCGGCGCGAAGCCGCCCGGATTGGCAACGGCCATGCCTACATCGACGATTTGTCCTGCTTCAGCATCTTCACCTTCATCACGTGGATGCTGTTCTTGTCGGTGTAGACGTGTGCGCTCAGTTGCACGTGATGGCCTTCGTGCCCCTTGAGCGTTTCGGGATTCATCACGTCCCACGACTTCTGGTCGGCGTCGTTGACGAAGGTGAGCTTGTCGCCTTCGGCCTTTACGGTACCTTTCAGTGTCATGAGCGGGGCTTTGGCCGCGCTGGCCTTACCCATGTCGCAGCCCTTCATCGTGTCTTGCGCGAGTGCAACTGTGCTGAGCGCCATGCACATTGAGAACATCACAACTAACAGCTTCTTCATGGAAATCTCTCCTTAGAGTTGTCACCCATTCGACTCCCGCCCTGGTCGATTCGCTCAGGGCGGGCTCGGAGTGACGTCTGATCCAAGTACGTGTTTCCGGGGAAATTGGATGTCGTGAAAGCAGGCTATCTGTCTCGTGACAGTTAGGATTCACGGATCCGCTCGATCCGCGCGTTCATCCGCGTGGATCCGTGGAGATGAATTTCTTCGTTATTTTTCGCGAGCGACCACGAACTCAGGCGCCCAGAGCAGGGCGCGCTTGATTTCAGAATCGGGAAAGGTGCAGATCGCTTTTCGCGCGCACTCGGCGTATTGGGTGGCGGACGCCGTCGCCGCCTCGACGGAGCCGTAGCGGGTCAGGACCTCGAGGATGTCGGCATGACTCACGCCATTGAAAGCGCGTTGGTCGACTACCGCGGCAATTTTCTTGCGCTCAAATGGCGTGCAGCGCTGGAGCGCGTGAATAACGGCCATGGTCACTTTACCCTCGCGCAGATCGCTGGCAACCGGCTTCCCGAGCACCTGTTCGGAGGCGGTGAGGTCGAGGACGTCGTCGACGATCTGGAATGCCATGCCAAGATCGCGGCCATACTTCGCAACCTGCTCTTCCTGTTCGGGGGTTGCACCGCCGAGGATCGCACCCAGGCGCATGCAAACGGAGAACAAGCACGCGGTTTTGCGGTAGATCAGGTCAAAGTGTTCTTCGAGGGAGATGAGCTTGCCCAGTTTTTCCATCTGAAGCAATTCGCCTTCGACCATCTGCTGCGTGAGTTCAATAAGTGCGTCGAGGATGCGGAAGTTGCGCTCTTGTACCGCAACCTTGAAGGCTTGCATATACAGCCAGTCGCCGGCGAGCACGCATTTCGAATTTCCCCACTGTGTGTTGGCAGCGGGACGGCCGCGGCGAGTTTTGGCTTCGTCGATAATGTCGTCGTGAACGAGGGTGGCAGTGTGGATGATCTCGACCACTGCGCCGAGTTTCACTGCACCTCGTCCTTCGTAATTGAAAAGCTTAGCGGAGAGCAGCAGTAGTGCAGGCCTGATGCGCTTGCCACCGCCGCCGCGCAGGTACTCGCCGATCTCGGTGATGGCAGTAACACCGGAAACGGTGTCGCGGCCGAACTCGCGTTCAATGGCCGCGAGATCGTCGCGCAGAAGTTCAAAGACTTCAGCTCCGTTAATGGCGGTTGCACTCATTCGTTAAGCAACTTCTTCAACGCGGATTTACACGGATGATTTCAATGATCAGAGTTGATCCGTGTGTATTCGCGGAAAAAGAAGTTGGTTTTCTCCGTGCCTCTGCGTCTCCGTGGTGAACTCAGTTGCTCCTGTAGTTCGTGAACTGCATGTCGATTCCGAAATCCTGCTGACGCAACAATGCAATAACTTCCTGCAATGTGTCGCGATCTTTGCCGCTCACGCGCACCAAGTCGCCCTGGATCGACGCTTGAGCCTTCTTCTTCGAATTCTTAATGAGTTGAACGATGGATTTCGCCTTCTCTATCGGGATGCCCTGCTGAAGCGTGATCTTCTGCTTGGCGGTAGCGCCCAGGGCCGACTCGACGGGCCCGTAGGTCAGCCCCTTGAGCGAGATGCCGCGCTTCACCAGTTTCGCCTGAAGAATGTCGTTGATCGCCTTTAGTTTGTACTCGTCAATCGAGTGAAGGATGATCGCATCCTTTCCTTCCATTGCTATGCTCGACTTCGAGTCCTTCAAGTCGAAACGTGTGACGATTTCCTTCATTGCCTGCTGAATGGCGTTCGAGACTTCCTGCAGGTCGATCTTGCTCACAATATCGAATGTGTTCTCTGGCATGGACTAATAGATTAGCGTAGTTGGGCGGATGATTCCCATTGCCCCACGTTGAAAGCATTGTACCGCCTGGGGCGGTGAGCAGCGAGCGGTGAGCTGAGCAAAGAGCGGTGAACACTAAACTCTCCTCCACCGCCGATGCGTCATCCCGAACGCTCGCGTTCTCTCCAGCGAGCGGAGGGATTTTGCGTGCATTACCGATCACATTTTCTTGCGTGGCAGGACCCCCAGTCGTCCACGCCAGATCCCTCGGCCCGCTGGTGAATGCGCGGGCCGTCGGGATGACGCAATCAGCATTGGAGCATGTCTAAGGCCGGGTTCGCGCTCACCGCTTACCGCTCACGGCTCACCGCTCACCGCTCACCGCTCACCGCTCACCGCTTACCGCTCACGGCTCACCGCTCACGGCTCACCGCTCACCGCTCACCGCTCACCGCTCACCGCTTCTTCATTCCAAAGAAGCGGTAGAAATTCTCTGCCGTCTGTCGGCCAATTTCTTCGCCGGAGACGCCGCGCAGTTCACCTATGTGGCGCGCTGTTTCCTTCACGTACGCCGGTTCATTGCGCTTGCCGCGATGGGGAATTGGGGCAAGGTAGGGCGAATCCGTTTCGATGAGCATGCGATCGAGCGGGACCTGAGACGCCGAGTCGCGAATCGGTTGGGCTTTTGGGAAGCTAACGTTTCCCGCGAACGAGATCATGAACCCCATGTCCAGCGCGCGTTTCGCGTGCGCCCAGTTGCTGGTAAAGCAGTGGAGAATTCCGCCCAAGCCATACGGCTTCCAGTGCTGGTCGATGAGAGCGAGGCAGTCGTCCCAAGCGTTCTCGTTGTTGTCTGTAGGGCGGCAGTGGATGACGATGGGCAGCTTGGCGGCGCGCGCGAGTTCCATCTGTCGGATGAAGACGTTCTGCTGCACATCTCGCGGAGAATGGTCGTAATAATAATCGAGGCCGATTTCACCCCAGGCGATCACTTTCGGCCTTCGCACGAGTTGCTCCAGCTCTGCGAAATCCGAGTCTTTGGCGAGCTTCGCCTCATGCGGATGAATTCCAACGCTCGCGTATATGAAGTCGTGCTGCTCGGCGATTTTGAGTGCACAATCCAGCGTTCCGGGACCGTCGCCGGTACCAATGCAGAGAATGTTTGCTACGCCGGCTTCCTGTGCGCGCGAGATCACCTGCTCGCGATCTGACTCGAAGCGCGGGCCGTCGAGGTGGCAGTGGGAGTCAATGTACATGAAATGCTTGTGTTGGGCAGGCGCTGTTCCAGCCTTTGTAACTGATCGGGTGTGAGCTGACTTGAAGCATCGACGCGGACAGGAGTGTCCGCGCCTCGAATTTTATTTCAGCCTAGCTCCCACGGGCACATCCTCCAGGAATCCCGCCAATACCGGCTTTCCACCTTCCAGCGATGCGGCCAGCAGCATGCCGTTGGATTCCAAGCCACGCAGTTTACGTGGCGCAAGATTCGCGACGATGACGATCTTGCGGCCAATCAAGGTCTCGGGCGTATAAGCTTCGGCGATGCCTGCAAGAATCTGGCGAGTCTCGGTTCCAAGATCAACTTCCAGACGCAGGAGTTTGTCGGCGCCTTTCACGCGCTCGGCGACTTTGACTTGCGCGACGCGGAGTTCTACCTTCGCGAAATCATCTATAGCGATCTTTGCGTCCGGACTGTGGACGGGCGAGGGCGCCCGTCCCTCCACACTCGCTGGAGATGAGGGTGTCCGCCCCTCCACAGCTTGAGCCTGACTCGCGGTCGCAGCCGTGCCTTTCGCACCTTCGGCAATTGTGGCCGAAGCCGCTGCGCCCGCTCGATTCTTCTCTTCCATCTGCTGCATCCTCTCAATGGTGCTCTTGTCTGCGCGAGGGAATACCGGCTCAACTTTGCCCAGCCTGGTGCCGAGCTTGAGCTGTCCCCAGTGCAAGTCGGCGAGCGAAAATGTTGTGAGGTCGCCCAGCCCTAGCTGCGACCAGATTTTCGCAGCGGCTTGCGGAATCACCGGGTACGCCAATGCGGTCACGATTCGCAATGCTTCCGCCGAGGTGTAGAGCACCGTCGCCAGACGTGCACGGCTGTTTTCATCCTGCTGCTCGGCCAACGCCCAAGGCTCATTTTCGACAATGTACTTGTCCACCGCCGCGACCAGCGCCCAAGCAAGCTCCAGCGCACGCGAAAACTGATGCTGCTCAAAAAGTTCGTGGAACTCCTTGATCGTGTGCTTCGCGAGTGCGGCGACCAGATCTTCCTCCGGCGTGTGCGCCGCCGTATGCGACGGGTACGGCACCTCGGCTTTGAAATAGCGCGTGATCATCGCCAGCGTGCGGCTGGCCAGATTGCCGAGCCCATTCGCCAGATCGGAGTTATAACGCTGCACCAGCGCATCAAAGGAAAACGATCCGTCCTGGCCAAAGACAACCTCGCGCAGCAGGAAATAGCGCAACGCGTCAGCGCCGAGCACGTCAAGAATCGTCTCGCTGCGCACGATGTTGCCGCGCGATTTCGACATCTTGTTTTCTTCGAACAGCAGCCAGCCGTGCGCCACGATTGACTTCGGCAGAGGCAGGCGTGCCGCCATCAAGAATGCCGGCCAGTAAACACAATGGAAACGGACGATTTCCTTGCCAATCATGTGGACATCGGCAGGCCAGAACTTCTTGAACTTGGAATCGTCGCTGGATCCATAGCCAAGCGCGGTAGCGTAGTTCGCCAGCGCGTCGAACCAGACATAAATCACGTGCTTGGGATCATCCGGAACCAGAATGCCCCAAGAGAATGTGGAGCGGCTAATGGATTGATCGCGAAGCCCCGATTTGACGAACGCGATCACTTCATTGCGGCGTGTCTCCGGTCGGATGAAATCCGGCTGCGACGTGTAAAGTTCGATCAGCGGCTCAGCAAACGCCGACAACTTGAAGAAATAGTTTTCCTCTTTGATTGTCTCAGTTGGGCGCCCGCATTCCGGACACGGCTCGCCAGGACCGACCTCGACGTACATTTCATCGAACACGCAGTACTGACCGGTGTAACTCCCCTTGTAGATGTACCCATTGTCGCGAAGCCGCCGCCACAGGGCTTGAACGCCGCTCTTGTGGCGCTCCGAGGTGGTGCGAATGTAGTCGTCGTACGTGATGCCCATACGATCCCAAAGCGCGCGGAACTCGGCGGAAACGTTGTCCGCGAACTTCTGGGGAGAAGTTTGAGCTGCTGCGGCCGCCCGTTCGATCTTCTGGCCATGCTCGTCGGTGCCGGTAAGAAACCAGGTGTCGTCACCCAATCCGCGGTGACGGCGCGCGATCGCGTCACACGCGATAGTTGTATATGAGTGCCCAATATGCGGACGCGCATTGACGTAATAAATAGGAGTCGTGATGTAGAACTTGTTGGACATAAGAATCTTCAACCACGAAGGACACGAAGGAACACTAAGGAAACACGACAAGACTCGCTGCGTGTACCTTCGTGACCTTGGTGGTTAATGCTTTTTGCTGGTGCCCTGCAGATAGGCTTGCACCGCCTCCTGCATGACCTGCTTCAATGGTACACGCTGATCGGCGGCGATGCGGCGGCAGTCCTCGTATTCGGGCGCGTAACTGGAAATTGTTCCGTTCATGCTCGCCACTTTGATTCGGACCTCGCCGAACCGGGTACCGACCGTCTGCCACTCGCGCGCCAAGACCTGACGGCGTTCCTCACGGCGGCGGACACCGAGTGTGGTGGTCTCGGCAAAAATGATTTCGGTCAGATTGTCGGCATCGGCAGGTTTCGCGAGCACGGTGAGTACTGTTCCAGGCCGGTTCTTCTTCATCTGCACCGGCGTGCCGAAGACGTCGAGCGCTCCCGCCTCGAAAAGCTTCTCCATGACGTAGCCGAAGACCTGAGGGCTGAGGTCGTCGAGGTTGGCCTCGATTACGCTTACCGTGTCTTGCCCGACTCTTGTGGAGTGGGATTGTGTGGGGAGGACATTCTTGTCCGCCAGGTCGGCAGGAAATTCCTGACCAACGACAATTCGCAGCACATTGGGCTGACCGGCAAAATCGCGAGTTCCTGCCCCGTAACCGGTCTTCTCGATCTTCATCGTCGGGAAGTCTTCGAAGCCGGAAGCGAGTGTTGCCACGATCGCCGCGCCGGTTGGTGTCACTAATTCTTTCTGGATCTCGCCCGAATACACCGGCACGCCATGCAGCAGTTCAACCGTCGCCGGTGCAGGGACCGGAAACGTTCCATGTGCACACACAACAGTTCCGCCGCCCAGGTTCAGCGGCGAGCAAATGAATTGGTCAACTCCGAGCGCTTCAGCGCCTACCGCGGCGCACACGATGTCTACGATCGCGTCGACGGCGCCTACCTCGTGGAAGTGAATCTTCTCGATCGGGACGTTGTGAATCTTGGCTTCTGCCGCACCGAGTTTCTCGAACATGGTGATGGCGGTGCGTTTGGCTGAGTTACTGATGTTAGTTTGCGAAATGATCTGGCGGATTTCGGTCAGGTGCCGTCCGTGTGAGTGAACAGTAGCCCCAGTTTCTCGCCCAGAATGCGAAGAGGCTTGGACACCCGATTCATGCTGATGTTCATGCGAGTGAGTATGAGGATGCGAATGCTGGTGAGCGTGTTCGTCCTCGTGATGAAACGGATGCGGGTTGTGCTCGCGCGGGTTTTCCGCTTTTCCTTTCACTAGCACGTCAGCCTTGGTCGCACTGATGCCGCTGCGGTTCACGCGCGTGATCTCCAGCATCGCACCGACGTTCAGGGCCTCAACCGTTTTTTGAAAAAGCTCGACTGGAACTCCTGCGTCGAGAAGCGCTCCGAGAAACATGTCGCCGCTAATCCCGGAGAAGCCGTCGAGGTAAGCGATGCGGCGCGGAGCGCCGTACGTCGTCCGTCGTGCGTCGTACGCAGAACGGTGGTCGGCCGTCGGCTGTCGATCGTCGCCAGCAGCTTGGTCGTGCGTCGCGCGTCGCACGCCGTGCGCCAAAGCGCTATCGTTCGTTCTTCGTTGTTCGTCGTTCGGCAAGTCGGGTCCTTAAAATTGCGAATATGAATTCTAAGCCTACTCGAATTCGCGTGCGACGCGCGACGTGCGACGCACGACCGTCTTGCCGACGACCAACGACCAAGGACCAACGACGTTTTGCTAAAATCACTGTTTCCCAACAACTTAGAGGACCTACTTGTATCGTCACCTTGAGAATCGTCTAGCCCAGCAAATACGCGGGTTTCTGCGCGAAAAATATGGAGTGGAGCTAGAGCGGATCGTTATTGAGCAACCGCCGAAGGTCGAGTTCGGAGAGTACGCATCTCCCCTCGCGTTCGATCTTGCCAAGAAACTTCGCAAAGCTCCGCGCAAAATCGCGGAGGAGATTGTTGCAGGAATCGGCGCGATCGAGGGCTTCCAGAAGTTGGAGGTCGCGGGCGCAGGATACATTAATGCACGAGTTGATCGCGGCGCGCTTGCGTCGGCTGTGGCTCGGGATGAACAGCCAACTGTCGAGAAACCGTCAGGAAAAATTCTCGTCGAGCACTCCAGCATAAACCCCAACAAGGCGGCGCACATCGGGCACCTCCGAAACGCCATTCTCGGCGACACCTTCGTGCGCTTGCTGCGGTTCGTCGGTCGCGAGGTCGATGTCCAGAACTATATCGACAACACCGGCGTGCAAGTTGCGGATGTGGTGGTCGGCTTTCTGCGCCTAGAGAAAAAGTCGCGTGCAGAGATTGAGCAGCTCGCAGAACAGTCACGTTTTGATTACTACTGCTGGGATCTCTACGCGCGGACGTCCCAGTGGTACGAGGAGAGCGCGGAAAACAAAAAAGTCCGGCTGCAGGTGCTGCATGAGATCGAGCAGGGTGGGAACGAAACGGCGGTTCTGGCAGAGTTGATTTCGACGGCGGTGCTCAGACGACATTTAGAAACGATGGACCGCTTGGACATCGAGTATGACTTTCTTCCGCGCGAGAGCGAGATTCTTCATCTGCATTTCTGGGATGCAGCGTTCACCAAGCTGAAAGAAACCGGCGTGCTCACGTTCGAGAGCGAAGGCAAGAACAAAGGCTGCTGGGTCATGCGGCGGGCCGGGACCCAGAAAACCTCTACCACAGAGGACACGGAGAGCACGGAGGAAAACACAGAGGAAGACACGGAGGCAGTCTCAGAGGAAGATCAAAAAGTCATTGTCCGCTCCAACGCGACCGTTGGCTACGTAGGCAAGGACATCGCCTATCACATGTGGAAGTTTGGCCTACTAGGAAAAGATTTTGAGTATCGCAAGTTCTACCACTATCCCGTAACGCAAAAGGACTGCTGGGTCTCGGCGACAAACGGACAAAAAGAGCATCCGCACTTCGGCGATGTGGCCGAAAACTACAACGTCATCGACGTACGGCAGTCGGAAGCGCAAGAGACAGTTAAAGAGGCCCTCCGCGATCTGGGTCATGGGGAAGCTGCCGATCGTTTGACTCACATTTCTTACGGGATGGTCGTCTTGACTCCCCGTTGCGCAGCGGAGCTCGGGTACAAGCTGAGCGAGGAGGACAAGACGCGTCCCTTCATCGGCGTGAGTGGACGCAAGGGCTTTGGCGTGAAAGCGGATGACCTGCTGGATGCACTGATCGTGTCAGCGAAGCAGGAAGTAGATTCGCGTCACCCCGAGCGCGAGGATTCAGAACGCCGCGAAATCGCGGAGAAGATCGCCGTCGGCGCGCTACGCTACTTCATGCTGAAGTACACCAAGCCGTCGGTGATTGCCTTCGACTTCAAAGACGCGCTGAGTTTCGAGGGGGAGACTGGGCCCTATGCGCAATACGCGGTCGTGCGCGCAACGAACATCTTCCGCAAGGGCGGATTCGACGTGGAGGCCTTCAGTAAAGATGTCGCCGCAAATCTCTCGCCAGAAGATTTGTCGCGATTTTTGTCCGTAAAGCAAGCTGACGACGGTCCTGCGCCGACGACCGACGATCGACGACCGACGACGGGTGCTGATCCCAACGAACTCTGGGAGCTCTGGCTCGCCGCGTCGAAGACGGCGTATGTCGTTGACCAGTGCATCGCTACAACCGAGCCGGCTTATCTCGCCAAGCATGTCTTCCAATTGGCCCAGATGTTCAATACGTTCTACCATCGCCATCCCATCCTGACGGAACTGGATGAACAACGGAAGAAGTTCTTACTCACAACCGCGGCGGTGGTGCGGCAGGAATTGATCAGAGCGCTGGCAGTGCTCGGCATTGAAGTGCCGGTGGTGATGTGATGGCAATGACACCCGATGAAGCTCGGAATCTGATAATTGAATGCTTGAACTACGCGGCATACCGCGAGACGAACTCATCCCTTCACGACACTGACAAGAATCGGCTGTGGGGATCCGAGCGCTACAACTCAGGCCGTCACATTGCTAATCCGAGTCCGTGGGCAGAAGGAGATTTTGAACAGAAGATGACAGTACTGCTGCACTGGGCCAATATTCTCAATCGGACTCACTCAGAATTTGTGGAAGCGCAAGACCTTCTGGCGCGAGAAGAAACACCCATCGGCAGGATTGTTCGGCGTTACGGAGATGCCTCCTGAGCGCCGCGTGGCGCTCTTAGGCCCTCCTTCTTCCACCCGCCACCATCAGCGCTCCGCCGACCACGATCAGCCCAATTCCCACGTAAGGCGGAAGCATGTCGTCGTGGTGGGTATTGACGCCCACGTGAATATCGCCGGCGTCGAGGCCGTGGTGCTCGGTGTGAGGGACGGGGATGAAAAACGAGAGAATACCAAGCACGAGAATGATGAGTCCGACGACAAACAGAGCTTTCATATTTCTCCTATTTGATGTCATTCCGAGCGATGTGGAACGATCAGCTTTGCTGATCGTTCCCGAGTCGAGGAATCTGCTGTTCTTTTAAACCAAAGCAGGTTCCTCGGGGCTGAAGCCCTTCGGAATGACATCTCTTTTTTCTCTGTACCACTGTGTCCCTGTAGTGAATCAGCTTTTTCCGAACCCTCGCGCGAATTCAATCAAACTGCGCACCGCAATCCCTGATGGCCCCTTCGCGATCCAAGGCTTATTGTCTTCCATCCAGGCGGTTCCGGCGATGTCGAGATGGATCCAAGGCGTGGTTTCTGCGAACTCGCGCAGAAACGCGGCCGCGGTGCTGGCGCCTCCCCAGCGCCCGCCGGTGTTCATGAGGTCGGCGATCTGCGAGCGCGTCATGTCGAGATACTCATCGTTCACCGGCAAGCGCCACATGTTCTCGCCCGACTTCGCCAGTGTCGACGCGAACTCCTGATAGAAGGAATCGTCGTTCGAAAAGACGCCAACATTTGCATATCCGAGTGCAACCACGACGGCGCCGGTCAGTGTGGCGGCATCGATTAGATGCGTGCAGCCGAGTTGGCGTGCGTAGCAAAGGCCGTCGGCCAGAACCAGGCGCCCCTCAGCGTCAGTGTTGATGATTTCGATGGTCTTCCCGGACATGGCGGTCTGAATATCGCCGGGCTTCTGCGCCTTGCCCGACGGCATGTTTTCGGTGGCGCAGACAATCCCGATGACCTTGACCTTGGGCTTCAGCATCGCGATGGCGCGCATCACGCCGATCATGGTCGCCCCGCCAGCCATGTCATATTTCATCTTTTCCATGCCATCAGCAGGTTTGATCGAGATGCCGCCGGTATCGAAGGTGATCCCTTTTCCAACCAGGCCGAGCACGGGTTTTTCCGGAGCGCCCGCTGGTTCGTAGCGCATAATGATCAGGGCCGGCGGTTCGTCGGAGCCCTGCGCCACGCCCCAGAATGCACCCATCTTGAGCTCTTTGATTTTGTCGGCGCCATAGACTTCGCACTTTAGCCCGGCCTCCTTGCACATCTCCTGCGCGCGCTGAGCGAGGATCGTCGGTGTCATGCGATTGGACGGCTCGTTGACCAGTCCGCGGGTAAAGTTCTGCGACTCGGCGACGGTGTGCGCCTCATCGAGTGCGCGCTGGAAATTCGACTGATCGCCCGAGGTTACCACCGTGAGTGACTCCACGCGCTGATCTTTGCGGTCGCTTTTGTAGGTGTCGGGATCGAAGTCGCCGACTATTGAGCCTTCCACAACCGCACGCAAAGCATCTTCGGCTGGAATCGCGTCCGGCAGGACGAAGGCCAGGCTGCGCAACTTGCGCGGCTTGAGCGCGCGCACGGCAGCGCCAGCCAGTTTGCGAAGGTCCGCAGCTGTGAACTTCGCCGACTTGCCGCCTCCGACCAAAAGGAGGCGCTTAGCTTTGAGTCCTGAAGGATTGTGCAGCCAATGGGTCTCGAAGTTCTTGCCTGAGACATCCCCGGCTGAAATGAGAGCGGCCGCGGCTTGCTGAACTGCCTTGTCGGTGGTCGAGACAAAGACGTCGGTCTTGTCCTTTTCGCCCCGGTCGAGCGCGACAGCAACGAGGCATTCGGTTTCAGTCTGAGCGGCAGGGGAGAGCGAAAGTGAAGTCTTCATAATCTTTTGTGAAGAAACAGTATGAAAGGTGCCAAGGGAATCGTGCAAGCGGGTGGATTGTGGCAGTCCAAAAAGTGCAACATGCGGCGCATTCCGGTTCACCCACCGTGAGTACTCTGACTCAGGACGCATTGGAGGCGTCGATCCATGAAACGTGTTTGTTGCGCAGTGCTGATGCTTTCGATTTCCTGTATGGCCATCGGCGAGACGGAGGTTCGCTACATCGGCGGAACTCTGGACAACTCGAAGGTCGGTACTCAGGGCCAATTGGATATGTCGGCCCCGGGCTCAATCACCTACGCGGCCGGGAAATCGCGGTTTACCATTCCCTATGGGCAGATTGTCAGCTATGAGTACAGCGAAGAAGTTTCGCACCATTTGGGCGTGCTGCCGTCGATTGCTGTAGGACTGCTGAAGCACCGGCAGCACCGGCACGTTTTCACCATCGTTTACGTGAATGATCAGCTAACCAAGCAGATCGCCGTCTTCGAAGTCCCGAAGCGGGCGGCGGAAAGCGTGAAAGCGGTTTTGGATGCAAAGGGCATCCACACGTGCGTACAATATGCCGCGTGCACTCAAAAGTAGATTTTCTGCTCCGCCCTGCTCTCATCGTTAAGGCTGCTCGACTGCTGATTTTGTCACTTTTGGTTTCGGCGGGATTTGCGCAAAATGCTCGCGAGAAGATCATCATCGACACCGACATTGGCGATGACATTGACGATGCTTTCGCGGTGGCGCTCGCGCTCAGGAGTCCCGAGTTGCAGATCGTTGGGATCTCGACCGAGTTTGGCGAGACCGAGACGCGGGCAAAGCTGGTGGATCGCATGCTTGGCGAAGCGGGACGGCAGGACATTCCCGTTGCGATCGGCATTCACACCGATGCGAAGACTAGCTTCGGGCAGCGGCCGTATGCGGAAGGCGGGCATTTTGCCAAGACTTCGCATCCCGCAGCCGTCGATTTCATTCTCGACCAGATTCGAAAGAATCCCGGCGAGATCACGCTGGTGACCATAGGCCCGCTGGTGAATGTGGGTGCGATCATTGACCGCGATCCCCAGACGTTTAAGAAACTAAAACGCGTAGTCAGCATGGGCGGCTCGATTGATCGCGGGTACGGGGACCCTTATGGACCGCCAACTCCTCCCCAACCAGAGTGGAACATCCTGAATGACGTGGCGTCGGCGAAGAAGCTATTCGCGTCCGGAGTGCCAGTCTACCTGATGCCACTTGATTCAACGCAACTGAAGCTGGATGAGGTGGGGCGGGAATACCTGTTTCGGCAGGGCACGCCAATCACGGATGCGCTCGTCATCCTCTATCACCAATGGGGACAGCAAACTCCGACGCTGTACGATCCAATGACCATTGCGTTCATCGATGATCCGAAGCTGTGCCCGGTGCAGCCCATGAAGATTACGGTCGATGATAAGGGCATGACCCTGCGCGGCACAGGTACCCCCAACGCGCAAGTATGTCTGCATTCCGATTCGGAGGCGTTCTTTCAGTTTTACCTGGGACGCGTTGCTCGCAAGTGAATTGTATTTTCTCCGTCAGTATTCCGTCTCTGGTGGGGCACCGCTCTCGTCGCGTTCTTGACTTCGATGACGTGCTCGCGGCTCGGCAGGAACAATGCTTCGACGCGCATCAAGGCGTTTCCGCCTGCGGTGTCGGCTTTTCTGGAGGAAGGGAAGTGCCGCTTCATAAAACGGTCCAATCCCCAGAATAGAAGGACAAAAGCAGCCGATTGCGCCGAACACCGCCGGCCAAAGCCAAAACGGCTAGTACTGTCCTTCAGCGATGCCGATTAAGTCGATCCTGCCTTCGCCAACTTTGCGGGAACCTTCGGCGCTTTGGACCCGCTCTGCGTCAGAATCCAACTGGAAATCTTTTCCATCACCACCGGCGACATGGTTTCTTCGATCTCGGAGTATTCCGTGATAGCTCCCGTTTTTGCCTCCTGAAAAAGATGATTCAGGCCGGGCATCTCCACGACTTCGAAGTTCTTATTGCCTGCAGATTCGAGTGCCTTACGAATCGCGGGTAAATTCTGGTCCGGCGGGACCTGAAGGTCCTTTTCTCCATTGATCGCCAGCACGGGACAGGCGAGCTTGCTCAGTGTCGGAGCCGGATCGTACTTCACAAAATCACGAAACCAGGGCGAGTTCAGAACCTTGATTTGCATTCCAATTTGGGCCTCTGGCACACTTCCCGCAAGTGCCGCGCGCAGTTCTTTCTCTCTCGCGGACTCGTCTTCATCTTTGGCCAAGATTGCAAAAATCTGGCGCTGCGTCACCGCATCCTTCTCAATTTCAGCCGGAGGTTTTCCGACGGACGCCGCGATAAGCTTTTGTTGCGCCGTGAGAATTTGATCTCCTCTCACTCCAGGTCCGGCCATCATCACAACAAAAGCAACATCCGAATTGTGGACCGCGACCATGGGCGCTTCCAGGCCGCCTTCACTGTGGCCGATGAGGCCGATTTGCTTGGGATCAACTTCAGGCCTTGTCTTCAGGTAGGCGACTCCTGCGTCAGCGTCGGAAGCAAAATCGGCCATCAGCGCTTGGGAATAATTGCCCGTCGACCTGCCCACGCCGCGCTTGTCGGCGCGCAGAACGACAATGCCTTTGCGCGTCAAATAATCCGCGAGCACCAGAAACGGTTTGTGGCCCATCAGGGTTTCGTCGCGATCATGCGGCCCGCTTCCCGCCATGAGCAGCACGGCAGGGAAGGGGCCTTTGCCTTCGGGAACGGTGAGCGTAGCCGCTAGATCGATGTTGGCCTTCGGGTTCTTGTAGATGACATCCATTTCCTTGTAGGGGTATGGCCTCACCGGATTCTGGGGGCGCTTGCGCTCGAGTTCGGCGGCGTCCTTCACACGTTTAAATTCAAGAGGCCAGCTTTTGCCGAGCTGTGTCCACGTTCCGCTAAAACTCGCCAGGTCTGCGCCGATGGTCCCGTCATAGGCGCCATTGATTGCCTGCATATCGAACTTCAAGGACGCCCCATTCCGGGTCACGCTCGTGACCCGCATACCGTTGGCTCCCTGATCCAAGCTGTCCATCGTCGCGGTTAGCCCCTGATCTGTGTTGGTGATGTGCAGCGCCAGGCGCAACTTTCCCATGTCAGTATCGAGGGTGCCGAGCCAATCGCCATCGATGTCAGAGGCTTTGGCGGCTTTAGGCGCAGGTTTCACCGCAATGCCCCCGCGATGGAAGGTTAGCGACATGCCCGCACCTTGCGTCCAAGTGCCGACGATCTCCTTGGTATCGGCGCTCACCTTGCCTTCGTAGGTGCCGTTAACGGCGTCAACTTTCAAGTTAAGTATCGAGTCTTTCAGCGTGGTTGAAGTAACCGGGATTCCGTTGGCACCCTGGTCAACGCTGTCGAGCATGGATTGAAGCGTTCCATCCGAATTTTTGCTGACGTGCAGAATAAGCCGCAGTTCTCCCGCGCCGGTGTTGAGGGTGCCGTTCCAGTCGCCCGTGATGTCCTGTGCGAAGCTCAGGAGCGACGCGAACAATACGAGTGCAGATGTAAGAAAAAATTTCTTCATTACGTACCTCACTTTCAAAACTTTGCAGACCTCGCTAACGCTTCATTCCATCGAGGATCGATCCGACAATTCCGCCAACGACGCCTCCCTCCGTAGCATCCCTGGTTTGGTGAGGCAAGTAATGATCGATCGCGTGAGCCAGCTTGGCGATTGGGAGAGTCTGCAGCCACACACGTCCTGGGCCGGTGAGGGAAGCGAGGAACAAACCGTCGCCGCCAAAAATCATGTTCTTGATGCCAGGAACAGTCGTGATCTGAAACGACACGCTGGACTGAAACGCGCCCACGTGTCCGGGATGCACGCGCAGGTTCTCGCCAGCCGCGAGATCGCGTACGACGAGTTCGCCGGAAAGCTCGAGCCACGCGGTGCCTTGTCCGCTGAGATGCTGGAGCAGGAATCCGCTGCCGCCGAAAATTCCGGCGCCGAGCGATTGCTGGAAGCCGACGGATATCTGAATCTGGGGCGTCGCGCACAGGAACCCGTGGCGATGGATCATGTACTCGTGCCCGGGCGAGACTTCAACCGGAACGATGTGTCCGGGCAGCTTGGTGGCGAACGCCACCTCGCCCGCAGCGCCAATGGCGCGGTATTCGGTCATAAAGATCGATCCGCCGCCGGCAACGCGCTTGAGCACGCCGAAGAGGCCTCCGCCGCCGGCAAACTGCGTGTGCGTGGTCATCTGGATGGAACTGCCCATCCACGAAAGCTCTCCCGCCTCGGAGATGACGGACTCGTTCGGTTCCAGCACAAACTCCAGGACGGGCATGGTGGTTCCGGTAATGCGTGATTGCATAGGGCTCCTAGTTCGTTATTAGAGTTCAGAGGTTGAGCGAATGTTCCACGGCAAATCCGACTATGGATATGTCGCGGTGATACCAGGACCCAAGCTTGGACTTGGCTCCAACCGTAGTTCAATGCCTCCAATCCAGCCGGCGATCAAGTTGTAGATCAAGGCGCCGACAGCGCCCACGATGAATCCCATGACGCCATAGAGCACCGGCATGAGGAGCGCCATCACAATACCGAAGGTGCCGCCCAAGATTGCCGCAGATTTGTCGTTGCCGATGCTGGCGGCAATTCCTGCGAGCAGAAAAAGGGGGGCGAACAGTAGCCCAAAGCAGGCATGAATCAACGCGAAAACTTTGGCAAACGAAAGTACCCCGACTGATCTGACAGTTTGCATCTATTCCTCCCCGTTATACCTCTCACGTTTATCCTTCTCGCAGTCGAATTTGTCTAGGGGGCAACATCCCAAGAACTGATGCGTTAGGCCTGTGCCGTCCCTGCGGGACTCGCGTCATATGCCCTGCTTTCCCAGCACTTACGTGCTGGGCTAAGTTCACTCCGCTCCTCCGGAGCTGGTGCGACCTTTTCGCCGCAGGGTCTTCTTCAACCAAGCTTGTCGATTTACGCTTACGCCCTCTTCGCCTTCAGCTCCGCCAGCAGGGCCTCGATGCGGTCGGCCTTCTCCATCGCGGTGAAGCGGTCGTCGACATCTTCAGCGTTGAGCTCGGTCTTGGCCTGGGCCACCGCTTCGTTGTGCGCAACCTTGTGCTTCATGCGATCGAACGCGGCAATCTTCGAGCCGTCGCCCATCGCGGAACGCGCGTCCTGAGCCTTGCCGACGGCGCGGGCGCGGCGCTGCTGCGCGATCAGTAGATCAGCCTTGGCCTGCGCTTCGGTGAGCTTCTGTTCCAGCTGGCGCAGCGCGGTCTTCAGGTTCTCGACCTGGGCCTTCTGGTCCGCGACCTGCTGCGTGAAGCTGCCGGAAAGCTCGCGATAGCTCTCGACACGATGCAATGCGGCGCGCGCCAGGTCGTCGTCCTTCTTGCCGACGGCGAGCTCGGCCTTGCGCATCCATTCGGCCGTCTTTTCTTCGTTGTCCTTCTGCTTCTTTTCCAGCAGGTGCTGGTCGGCGATGGCGATCGCCACCTGCGTCTTGACCTGCAGAAGCTGGTTCTGCATGTCGAGGATCACCTGCTTGATCATCTTTTCCGGATCTTCGGCCTTGTCGATCAGGTCGTTGAGATTCGCGCGAATTAACGTTGATACCCGCTCCAGTAGTGCCATGGTGAACTCCTTTTCTTAGCCGTCAGCCCTCAGCCATCAGCCGTCAGGAAAACCAGCTCTTAGCCGTTAGCTTTTAGCTCTTAGCTCAAAACCCAAAACTCTTGTCATTCCGAACCCCGATTCATCGGGGTGAGGAACCTGCTTTGCGATTGCGTAATCTCGTTTGTATGTCTTGATCTCGACATCGTCTTGCCGACGATCACCCCGAGCACGATGCCGACCGTCAGCCACGCACCTCCGCTGCCGAGAATCAGCGCGACGGCAGCGCCGATGCCGATTCCCAGCGCAATTCCTAATCCGATTTGCATCGATGGGCGCTTCATTGTGAACTCCGCCGTCCCGTCTTTCCGGGACTCGGTCCTTCTTCGTCATCCTTCCCAGGACTTACGTCCTGGGCTAAGCTGTTTCGCCCCTCCGGGGCTGCCTCTCTGCTGAATTACGCAGGCTTCAACACATCATCCAAATGTCGCGAGCCAACTCGACGATGGCCCTGCCTAGGTGCACAAGGATGTAGGACAACGGTTCGAAGATCGCTCCCGCCAAAAACTCACCGACGATTTCGAATATGAAGTCCAACATCTTTGACCACCATGGCGGACAAGAATGTCCGCCCCACACAACAGCCATGCAGGGCGGGCAGGAGTGCCCGCCCCACACGGACCCTTACTTCTTCCCGCCGTTCGTCGGAGCTGGCGGTAGCGTCTCGGGAGGCTTAGGCGACTTGTCCCCGATCGCCCGCACCTTCGAGAACAGTTCGGTCATGCTCATGCCGGAAAGGGATTCGAACAGAGCCGGCACTTGCGCGGCCATCTTGGCGAAGTCGCCGGTGATCTTGTTCATCCCCGTCGCATCGCCGTTGCCGGTTGAGACCACCGTGATCTTGTCCACGTTGGCGAGCGGCGCCGACATGGCCCTCACCACTTCGGGCAAGCCGGTGATCAGCTTGTCCACCACTGCGGCCTGGTTGTACTCCTGGTAAGCCTCGGCCTTCACGTTCATCGCCTTGGCTTCCGCTTCACCCTTCTTGAAGATGATTTCGGCTTCAGCCTCACCCTGCTGACGGATAGCAGAAGCGCGACCTTCGGCTTCGGCGGTCAGGCGCTGCTTCTCAGCTTCGGCAAGCGTTTCGATGCGCTGACGCTCGATTTCCGCCTGCTTGAGCACGGTCGCGATCAGTTCGTTCTCGCGGCGCTTGATTTCCGCTTCTTGAACCTTGACCTGCTGCTCTTTCTCGACCTGCTGCACCTTCACCTGCTCAGCCACAACCTGCTGCTGCATGATGTTGGTCTGGATGTCGTAGGCCTTATCCGCCTGCGCTTGCTGGCGCTTCGTCGTTTCCAGGAATTGCGCACGCTTTACTTCAAGATCGCGTTGCGCCTCAGCCTGTTTAGCGAGGGACAACGTTTCCGCGAGTACGCGGTCCTGATCAGCTTGCGCCTTGGCCACTGCGGATTCCCGGGTTGCCAGTGCGCGTTTGATGGCGGTGTCGCGATCGGCTTCGGCGGCGGCAACGTCGGCATCACGCTTGATGCGCGCGATATCCGGCCGGCCCATATTGATGATGTATTCGTTCTTGTCGCGAACTTCTTTGATGGTGAACGAGATGACCTCCAGGCCCATCTTGTTCATGTCGTCCGCGCAAGTGGAGCGCATCCGGTCGCCCACCATTTCGGGCTGCTTTACGATCTCCTCGACCGTCAGCTGGCCGATGATCCCGCGCAGGTGACCTTCCATCACCAGCTTGATCAGGCCCTCGCGCTCCTGATCGCTCTTGGTCAGGAATTGCTCCGCGGCCGTCCAGATCGACTCAACGTCCGACTTCACCTTGATCTGAGCGACTGCTTCTACCGTGACTGCGACGCCCTGCTTGGTGTACAGATCCTGCTGCGGCGCGACGTCGAACGACATCAACTCCAGCGAGAGCTCATGACAGCTCTCGATCATGGGCAGAACGATCGTGCCTCTGCCGGTGACGGCGCGCTTGCCGCGAAATCCGTAGACGAGCAGCGCCTCATGTGGACCCGCCTTGCGATACAGCCTGGCTAACGTGCTCATGATGAACAGCAAGACGAGCGCCAGAACCGCGCCGGCGATGATCCACTCCATCAACGAAACGTTTGAAAAGCTCTGCAACATACCGCCTCCTCCCACTTCAAAGTCCTTTAACCACTAAGGACACAGAGGAACACGAAGGAAAGAACTATTGCCTTCGTGTTCCTTCGTGACCTTCATGGTTCTGAATTACCCGGTCCAGGTCGCGAACAATTCTCCTCGGCTCGTTATGCCCGAGGAATACTTCGCCAGTGTTCGTCTGAATGCGAACTCCGCGATTGCCCCAAACATACGCGCGGCGATTTCCGAGGCCGCGAATGCCGCGCCCGCCCCAGAACGGCCAGTTATCTTCGGCGTAGCTGCGGATGTCGGAAGCGGCAATCGAGCGAAGACGAAAACCCAACGTGCGGATATCCACCCCGCTGGAGCTGAACGTGTACTGAAATCCAAATGCAGCCATTGAGGCAGCCCACACGCCAATCAGTGCTGCGAGTCCTAGCGCGACCTTCAATGCGGGAATCGGCGCCATAGTTACGATCGGAATGAACACAATCAAGGGAGCACCGCAAACGGCCGCCCACAGAACCGAGGCGTGAGTCTCCGTCGCGTACACTCGCCCTGTTGGGAGATGCTCTCCCCGCCGCGTGCTCAGCGAAAACACGATCAGCAACACCGCAGAAACAATTCCGACCAGCAGCACTGGGCCTGGATGCACGGGCGTGGCATGCAAGTTGAAATCGATCATCGACTGCGCGGCATAAATCAGCGTGCCTTGAATGATGTAGAACAGCGCAATCAATCCCCAGGCGGTTGCGTCAGCTTCTTTTACCCGCGAGGCGATCCAGGTCGCGATAATCAACACCGCCGCCGAAATGCCAAGCATGACGAGTACTGCTTCCTCACGGGCCATCCATCCATTTGGCTGGCCGGCTAAATCGAAGTGCGTCGCCATGCGCTCCGGCAGCTTCTGCCACACGGAGCCGAATTCCAGCACCAGGATCGGCAGGGCCAGCCACTGCAGGGCAGAGAACAGCCCGAACAGCGTGCGCGAATTGGACGGAGCCTGCGTCATTGCGGCCTCACCTCGTTCGTGCTCTTGGGTTTTGCCGTGCTATCCATTTCCAATTCTTCCCCCGCCATCTCGGACCAGCGGCGGACATAAGCGATGCCGTTTTCGTATCGGGTCACGACAACTTCGGTGCCCTTCAAGATCGCTGAGCCGTCTTCCGAACGCGCGCCACACACGCGGCGAGTGCCGGCTTGCGAATAAATGATTTCGCCGGTCCCGCCTTCGCGAATGCGGACAGAGAGCTTTCCCAGCACGCCGACCATTTCAAAATCCGCAGGATCGAGCGCTTCATCGGGCGAGGTGAGCACCTTCGCCATGAACAGGTAAATGATTGCTGCGCCGCCGGTGCCCGCGAGAATCGCGACAATCAGCGCGCTCGCGTACGCCAAGCCGGAATGGCGTGACAACAGGTAACCGGTTCCTCCGAACCATGCGAGAAACGCTGTGAGCGTAATGGGATTGATTGGACCAATCTGCGCACCGTGTCCGGCGCCTGCACCGTGGCCGACGCCGAAATGTCCGTGCATGCCGGGCAAGTGGATGTGCACATGCGGCAGGTGCGTTCCTCCGGCGAGAAACATCACCACGCTCAGAAAGAGCCCCACCACAAAGCAGACGAGATAAAAATCAGCCCAGGTCATGGTCTCCTCCTCAGTGTGTGGCGCGAGCGCCCACGCCCGCGAAAATTCACCGCGTCTTACCGTCCGTACCGCTCTGCGGCCGCAACGCTTCCAGCAACCGCTCAGCTAAACCTGGCGTATCGAGAATCGCGCCCAGCAATAACATGCATTTGCGCGTGTCCTTCTGCCGCGCTGCTTTGATCAGAACGTCAGCGATCTCTGCATCGCCGGCGAACTGCTCCGAACCTTGCAACAACCAGACATCGAGTTTGCCTTCCACGGTGCGCAGGTCCGACGTCAACTCGGTGTGATAACCCTCGGGATCGTCCACCAGGAATCCCGGATGCACCTTAAAAAACTTCGCCAGCAGGGAACGGGTCGCCTGCGTCATGTGACGGCGCGATCCGTTCTCGATCTGCGAGATGTACGACTGGCTGATACCCTTGCCCTGCTCCTTGCGGATGGCGTTGACCAGTTCCAGCTGCGTCATGGGCCGGCCCATTTCTCGGAGCGAGCCCTCAACCTCCCGCAGGTAACGAATTTTCTCGGCCAGAGTCATATCTCTATTTGCAATATCTATATTGCAAATTGTAATGTCGTGTCAAGACTTGGATTTGGCTTGTTTTCAAATACCTGCCGGACCCGGACGCTATACAATGGCTCCCGCGCTGGGACCGGAATGAGGAGGCAATCACTGATGCAGGATCCGAAGCGTTGTGCGGACAAGCTCACACGGAGAGGGATGTTAAAAAGCGCGGCATTACCCGTTGCCGGCGCTTTCGCGTTGCCGTCCCTTGCGGTAGCGGTCGAGAACTCGAGCACGCCTTATCAGCGGCCACGTTTGAAGATCACTGATATTCGCACGGCTCAGGTGCGTGTCCATGGCCCGCAGACGCATATCCGCATCTACACCGACCAGGGCATTTACGGCCAGGGCGAGGCGACCGACGCGGCCGTTGGCACGGATGCGCTCGTGCGTCAGTTCCGTCGCGTTCTTGTCGGACAGGATCCGCTTAATGTTGACGCGCTGTGGGAGCGCCTCCGAACCTCAGGCATTTTTGCCGGCGCGCAAGGCGGTCAATATACGACGGCACTGAGCGGACTCGAAATCGCGCTGTGGGACCTCGCGGGAAAAGCCCTGGGGCTGCCCGTGTATCAGTTGTTCGGTGGAAAATTTCGCGACAAGGTCCGCATTTATTGCGACTCTGACATGGAGAGTCCTATCGGGCCCGAATCCGATCGCAAGCTGCCGTGGATTCGTGAGCAAGGCTTCACCGCGATGAAGATCGATCTCGACGACGCCACCGACCCAGCGCGCTTCGACAGAGTGAACTGGACGGCCAGCAACGGCGAGATCGACCGCATGGTCGCATGGGTTAAGCACGTGCGCGAGAACATTCCCAAAGACATGGACCTTGCCTGCGACATGCACGGGCGCTACGACGCGGGCACGGGCAAGCGCGTGGCAATCGAGTTGGAGCCGTTCCGGTTGCTGTGGCTGGAAGAGCCGGTGCCAGCCGAGGACATTGACGCGATGGTGGATATTCGCCACTCGACCAAGACGCCAATCGCGTGCGGTGAGAACCTGTACATGCGGTGGGGATATCGCGAACTTCTGGAGAAAAATGGCGTCGACATCCTGCAGCCGGATTTTCAAAAAGTCGGAGGACTCTCCGAAGCCAGACGAGTTGCGAACCTGGCGCAAACTTATTACGTACCGCTCGCGCCACACTGCGTGGTCTCCCCCATTGGCATGATGGCTTCGGCCCACGTCTGTGTTTCCATCCCCAATTTCGTGGTGTGCGAATGGCACTGGATCAATCATCCAGACCTGTGGAAGAGCTGGGTGAAAGAGGGCGAGATTATCCAGAAAGGTTACGCGACGCCCAGCGATAAACCCGGACTCGGAGTGGAGATGGATGAATCGGTCGCGCGTAAAGCGCAAATCCCCGGAACCGGATGGTTTGAGCCAAGTGCAAGTTAGGGCTGCTCCGTTCGGCTACCTGCGCTGGCACCGGAGAAGATCAAATCTGGCAATCGACACATCTGGCTACAACGCTTGCACACTCAGCTTTGGTGTCCAGGGAATCGGCCGCTCCAAGACTTCAGCCCGCCTGGCGGGCGGAACCTAATTCGCCCAGCGCGTAAGCGCTGGGTAAGCGGAACAAATGAGCGAGTCCGCTAGGACGGCACAAGCACTCTTTACCCTTCTTAGGAGCGGAATGCGGAATGAAACTACGACTTGAACTAATCACCGTCATGGTTCTTTTGACGGCAACTGTCGCCACTGCGCAGCAGGGATTCTTCACACCTGCCGACGTCATCAAGTACACGCCCGACTGGCACGGCGACCGCTTTCCCGACGGCCGCCCAAAAGTTCCGGACGACGTGCTCGATCGCATGAAGACCGTCACCCTGGAAGAAGCGTGGGCAGTACTGCAGCAAAATGGGTTCATGCACCAATATGAAGATGGCTGGCTGTCGATTCATCAGGGAAAAGTGCTGGTGGGCCGCGCGCTGACTGCTACCTGGATGCCGGGGCGTCCTGATGTTCAGAAGTTGATCGAAACCGATCCGGCGAATGCTCATCGGATTGGAGGCATGAATGCGTGGCCCGTCGACATGCTGCAGAAGCGCGACGTATATGTGTGCGATCACTTCGGGCTGAAAGAAGCAGGACCGTCCATTGGCGATAACGTCGGCAACGCGATCTATGCAAGATCAGGGAACGGCATCGTGTACGACGGCGCAGTGCGCGACATCAATGGCCTGAACGAACTCGATAATTTCGTTGCATTTGTTCGGTACTACGATCCTTCCCATCACTACGGTTCGTTGAAGACGGGGAAGCTGTTGAACTCCACCATGGTGAGCATTAATGGGCCGACTCGCATTGGCCATGTCATGGCGATGCCCGGGGACGTGATCTTAGGGCGCGACGGCGGAGTGATGTTTATTCCCCCGCAATTGGCCGAGCAGGTGGTGAAGACATCTGAGGCTACGCACTTGCGCGATATGTTCGGACATCAACGGCTGCAGGAAGGGAAGTACACCGCAGGCCAGGTCGATGCTCATTGGACGGATGCCATCGAGCAGGATTATCAGCAGTGGCTAAAACAAAATGAGGACCATCTGCCATTTCCCAAGGCGAGGATCGAGCAGATCTTGCGAGACCACGAGTGAGAATGCCTGCTTCTGCTGCAGGCTATTTCATCAAAGAAGAAAGGGGACCCGAAGGTCCCCACTGAGAACAATCAGAGTTTTTAAAACGGCAGCGCCGGCAACGCCTGTGTGCCTTCCAGCCGTACGCCGTCGAGTTGGTTCGGATCAAGACCCAAGGCGCGCAAAATGGTCGGCGCGACCTGATTCGTGCCAACTTCGCTGAAGACGGTCCCCGGTTTAATGCCGCTGCCGGAAACAAGCAGTATCACGTTGGTATCGTCGTGCGAGAAGCCGCCGTGCTCTTCCTGTTTTTTCGAACTGCCGGTGTAAGTGACGCCATAGTTCGGAGTGACAATGATGTCGGGCGTACGCGGATCGCGTCCATCTCCCAGACCTGGCAAGTTGTAATTAAGGGCAAGAGTCGGCCCGTAGAAGATTTGGCCGATTCCCGCTTCATCTGCGTTGGCTTCAAGAGTTGCAACTGCTGACAAGGTGTTCGAAGAATCAGCAAGCCAGATCAGGGATACATCATCTTCGGTCGGTCCAATGCCGTTAGGATTTGCCGGCGACTCGGACATCGGCAGAAGGTTGGCGAGTAACGTTGCCGGCGACTGTCCGTTGTTGCCACTCGGGCCGGGGATCGCGAAATAACGTGCAGGATCGATCGGCGATTGCGCGTGTTTTGCGGTGACGATTACGAGCGTCGATTCCCAGAGTCCATTCGCCTTCAGCGCCTGAACCATCTCGGCCAACGAGGCATCGACGAATTGAAACTCACCGAGCAGTAGTTCGCTCGGTGTACCTGCTGCGTCGAGGTACCCGCCGGCGCCGACATTTTTCTCATTCAACTTCTGCCCAACGCTGAGCGCCTGGAAATTCATGCCAAAGATGGTCGGCACTTGGCCTGCGCCGCCATTATGGCTCTTCCCAGCGATCTGGTTCAGAATCGCGTTGACCTTGAGCGTGTCATAGCACTGGACATTCTGAAAGCTGTCAGTCCAAGACCCGGTCTGCGATGGGTCGGGAATGTTGGAACAATCCATGCCGAGCGGTGTTGCGATGCCGGGCAAGCCGATCACGGTGGAGTTGATCTCGGGGCCAAAAAAATCATCGAGTACGTCGATGCCATCTCGTCCAGCAACCGAAGCGTAGGCCGGATGCTTGTCGAACCAGGATGCGTAACCACCGGCATTGTGAATCACGCCGAAAATTGTGTTGGTGCGCACAAACTGCCAAGGATAGACCGGCGCACATCCTCTGGCGGGATCGCGATCAAGTTTCTTTGGATCGATGGAGGCGGCCGTGCCGTCGGTCAAGCTTGCGCCTGGCGCTCCGCCGTTAACTTTCGTTTGGTCCAGATCAATGCCTTCTTCGTATTCCGTGGTGTAACCCGTCGGCGTTGCGAACGGTTTGCAGGGTGCGGCAGCGTTGCCATTGCCGGTAGTAACTTCAGGACCATCCAGAGAGCGGTCATAGGCAACGTCATAGTAGACGCCCAGTGTGCGCGGTGTCGCACCCGAGACGATGCTCATCAATCCGGGGAAGGAATCAGACGGCTTCGACGTGCTCGCGGCGACATAGTGAATCCCCGTGCGGCCTAACGCGGCGAGGGTGGGACAGTACGGTTCGCCGTTGTTGACTCCGGCGACGCCTTGCGCGCAGTTGAGGAAGTCGACGGCGTGCATGCCGTCTACGCTGATCAGTAAAACATGTTTGATTTTCGAATTATGGGTCTCAGCCTGGACTGCAGTGGCACATAACAGAGCCGCAGCCGCAAGCAGGGGGAATAGACGACGTCGTATCACCTGGTATTTCCTCCTTGACTTGGCAAACCCCTGAGGTGATGAGAGTAGCGGCAGGCCTCTGAAAACACGGTTAAGGTGAGGTCAACGAATGATGAATTCCGCCGAGTTACTAACTAGGTAATTCACGAACACTTCATGCTGGCTTCATCATCTAGTAAGCTGCCAGCGGCGAGAGTAGACGTGGCGAATGTTGCCCGCTCGCAGACCAAGGGAGGACAGATGGATCGCAGGATAACGATCGTCTTCTTTGAGGCGGGCGGCGGCCATCGCAGCGCGGCCGAAGCGTTGAAAGCTGTTCTGGAATCGCAACAGCGGCCGTGGCAAGTGGAACTTCTGAACCTTCAGGAGTTGCTCGACCGTCTTGATGTGCTGAAGAAGCTAACCGGCCTTCGCATTCAAGACGGATATAACCTTATTCTCCGCAAAGGCTGGACACGCCTGACGCCGCAACTGCTGCCGGTGCTGCAGAGTGTGGTGCGCGTGTATCACCGGCCGACGGTGAAAGTGCTGATTGAGCATTGGCGAGCACATCCGACCAACCTTGTGCTTTCGGTCATCCCGCACTTCAATCGCGCGATGGTGGAAAGCGTGCGCAAAACGATGCCGGCAACGCCTTTCGTCACGTTGATCACCGATCTCGCCGATTACCCACCACACTTCTGGATCGAGAAGGAGTCCGAGTATCTGATCTGCGGAAGCGAGAAGGCAGAACAGCAGGCGTTTAGTTGTGGGCACGATCGTGATCACGTGTTGCTCGCGTCTGGCATGATCATGCGGCCGAAGTTTTACGCGAAGAAAACAATCAATCGAGCAGAAGAACGCAAGAAGCTCGGATTGGACCCAACAAAAACCACTGGTATCGTGCTGTTTGGCGGCCACGGATCGTCAGCCATCCTGAACATCGCAAAATGCTTGAACGCCGGCAAAGCCAATCTTCAGTTGATTCTGATGTGCGGCAAGAATCAAAAACTTCTGGCGGCGGCGCAGAAACTGAAAACCAGATTTGCGATTCATGCGGTCGGTTTCACTCAGGACGTGGATTACTACATGGCGCTCTCCGACTTCTTCATTGGCAAGCCGGGGCCTGGGTCCATCAGCGAAGCGCTCCAATTCAATTTACCCGTGATTGTCGAGTGCAACGGGCGCACGCTGCCGCAGGAGCGCTACAACGCGCAATGGATCACGGAAAAGAAGCTGGGCGTCGTGCTCACCAGCTTCAACAAGATCGACGATGGCGTCGAAAAGCTGCTGCTTCCGACAGCTTTCGCAGAATATCGTGCAAATGCCAGTGCATATAAGAACAACGCACTGTATGAGATTCCGGAATTCCTGGAACAAGTTGCGGCGCACCGCTCCGCTAACGCGAGCGGCTCACCGCTTCCTGTTGAGGGCAAACCCGCGTTACAGCGCGCCGCTAGGGCCTCACTCACGTCAGGGCTGCAGTTGGATTGGGGAACATGATTTTCGCCGATACCATCATCCTTTCGGACTTGCATCTGGGTTCCGAAGTCAGCCGCGCTCCCGCGGCATTGAAAATGTTGAAGTCAGCTTCGTTCAATCGACTCATCCTTCTCGGCGACATTTTTTCCGATCTGAATTTCCGGAGACTGAAAAAAGAGCACTGGCAATTTCTGGGTTACATTCGCAAGCTCTCGAATCCGAAGCGTGAAATTGAAATAGTGTGGGTCGAAGGGAACCATGACTACGGGTTGACGCAGGTCATGTCGCATTTAGTCGGCGTGCGCGTGTATCGCGAATACGCCTGGGAGTTTGCCGGCCTGAAACATCTTGCCATGCACGGACACCAGTTCGACCGCTTTGTCTCCAGCAACCGGGTCGTGAGCACGTTCCTCTCGGGAGTTCATCTCGGCTTGCAGAAGATTTCGTTCGGCAAGAAACGCATGATCGCCTTCCTGGAGCGCTTCGATACGGCGTATTTGCGGCTTTCCGCGAAGGTCGCTCACGGAGCTCTTCTGCACGCGCGATCAAAAAGCGCGCATCGCGTTTTCTGCGGGCACACGCACGAGGCGTTAAGTCTGTGGCGTGATGGCGTTGAGTACTACAACAGCGGCAGCTGGACGCAAGAAGTTCCCACCTATATTGCGATCGATCATCAGGGCGTTCGCGTAAATGAATACCGTATGTCGACAGACGAGTCTCTCGATCACGAAGTCAGGGAAGAGCTGGAGCTGGACTTCGACGATCTCATGACGAGATAGGCCCCCTATTCTCAGCAATTAACAGATAGTTGTAAAACCAGTTCTCTGCCCGGCAACGGACGTGCCCTCTTCTGCAACGAATACACGGCCAAAACTTGGCTTGGAGGACTTATGAGAGCAGGAGCGAAGTTGTTGGGCCATCCGATACATCCGATGTTGATCGTGTTTCCGCTGGGGCTATTGGCCACCGCCGTGGCGTTCGACATCGTGGGGCTGGTGCAAGGTAACTATTCCTGGTTCGGTGTTTCCTACTGGATGATCGCCGCCGGAATTATTGGAGGATTGCTGGCCGCAGTTTTCGGTCTGATTGACTGGGTTGCGATTCCATCCGGCACGCGCGCCAAGAGCATTGGTTTGCTGCATGGCGGAACGAATGTGCTGGTGGTGCTGTTGTTCATTGTGAGCTGGTTCATTCGCAATGGATCCGATGCTCACGTGCCAAGCACCGCCGGTTTGGTGTGCTCGTTCGTCGCCGTAGTCCTAGCTCTGGTTGGTGGCTGGCTTGGTGGAGAACTCGTCGACCGGCTAGGTATCGGTGTCGACCCCGGCGCGCATCCCAATGCGCCGAACTCGCTCTCCGGAAGGCCCGCCACAGATAACGCACAGACCGAAGCCCGTCCCAATTTGCGCAGAGTGGCGTAAACCCACGCAGAAGTGGTATTGAGGCATGGCCTGGCGTGCCAGGTCTTACGAACTCTCAAGCTGGGCGGGGTCGGCGCGACCATCCACCGACTTGCTCGCTAAAGCGATCCAACCTTATGCTGCAGTCGCATGAACCGCGGAGCGGCGGAATTTAAATAGCCCCACACATAAGTGTGGGGAAAGTGAAGTAGATGACCGAGTCCGCTTCAGCGGACGGCACTAGTTTGCAAGCCTTCGTAAACTTCTACGGGAAGATCCTGGCCAGGCCTTTACCTGGAAGATCGGGGCACAGGAATTTCTTCGATCTTCCCGATGAATTTGTTATCGCCTCGGCAGCCAGATAACCGCTCCGCACAGCGCTTTCCATGGTTGCGGGCCAGTTCGTGGCGGTCCAATCTCCCGCGAGAAACACGCGTGGCCAGTTTGTAATTTGAGATGGCCGGTATTTGTCTATCCCCGGCACTGGAGAGAAGGTGGCATTCACCTCTTTCACGACGGTTGCCTTTACGAGGTTCGCGTCGCGAGCCGCAGGGAAGAATTCGCGGATCTCTTTCAGAGCGAGATCGATGATCTCCTGCCGTGGTTTGTTCAGCAGAGATTTCGACGAGCTGATGACGAGTTCGATGTAACTGCCCCGGGATTCTTGAGTCGTGCCTACGGCACTGCCGTCGCTTTTCTCGCTTTCCCGGCGCTGAAGCGGCGGGCTATCAGCACTAGCCCCTCCGGGGCTTGTCGCCATGCTTAGACTTTTTTCTTCAGGAAGCGCGTTGCTGCGCGCTGAGATCAGTTCAGATTTGTGGAACATCCACTGGATGGTGCGGTTAAGCAGCACGGCATGCGGCAGATCGCTGATCTTGCGATCGAACCACAGGTGGACGCCAGTGATGGGCGCGGTTTCAAAGCGCGAGAGCTTCTCGCGCAATTCGTCAGAGTCGGGGGAATTCGGAAGAAGTTTCTCGAGCGAATCAAAGGGCACTGCGAACACAGCGTAGTCGAACTGCTCCTCGGAGTCGGCTGTCCTGATCCGCACGCCGGTATCTAGTGGCAGAAAGGACTGCACGCTGCTGCGGAAGCGAACCGTGCCGCCGCGAGCCGTGATGTAATCGCGCGCCGCATCGTAGAGTTCGGTCAGAGGCACCATGGGCACGCCCATGAGCCGCGCTTCACGGGATTTCATCGATTCACGGATGACCTGTGCGGCAAAAGGAACTGAAATTCTGTCGAGATCCTCGCTGAGAGCGCTCACCAGGATCGGCTTCCAGAAGCGTTCGATCGCAGCTGGCGTTTGATGATGGCGATGCAGCCAGCTCTCAAACGAGGTGCCATCGTCTTTCGGCAGGTGCGTGATCAGTGAATTCAACCCCGTAGCCAGTCCAATCTTGTCCCGCAGCGTCAGGAACTTGAAATTCATGAATGCAGGAAGTGCATGCAGCGGAGCCGGAAGAGAAGTGGACTGCAACTGCGATTGTCTTCCCCCCGGCTCGATGAATGTCATGCGGTCGAACCACTGAATCTTGTCCTCGATCCCAATGCGCCCGTAGAAGTCGATCAGATTGGTGCAAAGCTTGAACAGCACGTGCTGACAATTGTCGACGACCTCGCCGGTGCCAGGATGTTCATAGGAACTGGCGCGCCCTCCGAGGTAAGGGCGACGCTCGTAGACAGTCACTTGAAATCCGCTTTCGGCGAGTGCGCATGCAGCAGCAAGGCCGGCCAGGCCACCGCCGACGATGGCGACGTAACGCGCGGGAGATTGCGACTCGATATTCGTACCGTCCCTCAGGGACTCGGACATGCTTTCTACTTTCCCCAGCACTCACGTGCTGGGCTATTTAAATTCCGCCCGCGTTGCGGGCTGGTGCTGAGTACCTGAAATCTTGTGCCTGAACTGGACTTGTTCTGGCAACTGCTCAGACCATCATCGAGCGATTTTAATTTTGTGCCACGCTACCAGGCCATCAGGAGATTCGCTTCAGGAATCCTTTGCCGAGGATGGTAACCTTCTCGCGGGTAGTAAGGGCTACGCGCTTCGTGATCACATCGTAGTTGAGGCGCACAATTTTTTCGAGCAGGCTACGGTAAATGGTCGCCAACGTCCATAATGCAGGCTGGCTGTCTTCGGCGATTAGATGGATCAGTTCATCGGTGGCGCGATAATTCTCAAACGCACGCTGGGCCTCGAATTCCAGCAATGGACGCAGCCGATCCAGCGCGGGATTGTTCGCCAACTCCGTCGCTGTCATTCCAAACTGATCGAGGTCTTCCTGTGGAAGATAGATGCGCCCCAGTGACGCGTCTTCCTTGACATCGCGAATGATGTTGGTCAGCTGGAAAGCCAGGCCGAGGCGCTCCGCAAGCGGTTCAGCAGCAGGATCGGTATACCCAAAAATCCGAATGCAGACCAAACCGACAACTGACGCCACCTGATAGCAATAGCGTTCAAGGTCCTGAAAGCTGCGGTAGTGAATGGTTAGGCCGGAGGAATCCGGCTGCGCGCCTTCCGCTTCGACATCCATCGCAGTACCAAAGGCAAGGCCGTCGAGTAATCCAAGCGGAATGTGGAAGCGGCGTTGCGCATCGGTGAGGGCGAGCAAAATAGGATCGTCCGTCGGAAGCCCCGACTGCGCGGCGTGGAACGAGTCGACCCATGTGTCGAGCTTCTGGCGGCGGTCTCGCGCCGAAAGAGACGGATCATCCGCGATATCGTCGCAGCGCCGCATGAACGCATACACGGCGCAAAGCGCCTGGCGCTTGATCTTCGGAAGAACGAGAAATCCGTAATAGAAATTCTTGGCGCGCTCGCGCGTGATCCCGCGACAGACCGAATACGCCATGTGCAGCTGCGACTCGGTGGGCAAAAATTGGGGAGGATTCTGCGCCACGGTGCTCATATCAACTTGTGGAGGGCTGCGCGCGCAACCAGCGCAAGTTTACGCGATTTCGATATGGCGGGCCTATTGCCTAGGACGGCATACCCCTGCCGCTCGATGGCGTTCAGGATTTCCTGGCCGCCGCGGGAAAAGAGTTCGATGTCGATCGCAAGTTCCCGGCTCACTTTGCTGATGAGAGGCAGCCCTTGCTTAAACCACTCTCGCGCACGCTGGACTTCGAAGCGCATCATTTCGAGAAACTGCGGCGTGTTCTGCTTGGATGCGATATCGGCTTCGCTGACGGCGTACTTGCGGAGACTTTCAAGCGGGAGGTAGATTCGGCCTTTCTGGAAATCGGGAGTCACGTCCTGCCAAAAGTTCGCGAGCTGTAGCGCGGTGCATGTGTAGTCGGAAAGCTGTTGTCGTTCGGCATCCCGATATCCGCAAAGGTAGAGAACCAGATGCCCCACAGGGTTCGCGGAGTAGCGGCAATACCCGAGCAGATCATCAAACGATTGGTAACGAGTGACTGTCTGGTCTTGCCGGAAGGCATTCAATAGATCGGAGAACTCGTGCTTGGGAATATCGAACTCGCGAACTGTTCCGGCGAGCGCCACAAACACTGGATGGCGAGGCGATCCCGCGTAGCACGCGTTCAGTTCAGTTTCCCATTCATCGAGAAGCTGGAGGGAAGCTGCCGTGTCGCCGGTCTCATCCCCAAGATCATCCGAGATCCGGCAGTAAGCGTAGACGTTGAAGAAATGTTGTCGCAGCCGCTTGGGGAGGAACCAGGTTGCGACCGAAAAGTTTTCGTAATGAGTGCGCGCCAACCGCTCGCAATAGGCGTACGCCTCTGACAGAGAGGGTGCCTGCGCCGGAATCGCGTACTCCGCGGGGAGGGTGTTCCAGATGTGGTTGGCGGTACTCATAACAAATAAGCAGTGAGCTGCGAGCGGTGAGCATTGAGCAATTTTGACTCTCGCAACCCATCTGCTCAGCGTTCACGGCTCGCTGCTGGCTTACTGTCCCGGAATAATCGCGGTCTTAATGTCCCCGTTGCGATTCATCATGTGCTGCAGCACCTGCTGCAGCCGGGAAAGCGGCGCCTCGCCTGTGATGTATTCCGTGGGACGAATTTTCTTTTCCGCGATCAAGGTGAATGCTTTGCGCACGCTGTCGGGAGTGTGGTGGAAAGTGGCCTTCAGCGTGACCTCAGAGTAGTGCAGGCGGTTGGTGTCGAGTTCAACCTTGGTTCCCTTGGCGCATCCACCGAAGAAGTTGACGGTGCCGCCCTTGCGGACCATTTCGGTTGCCCAGACCCAAGCCTCAGGGCGGCCGACAGCCTCGACGACCACATCAGCGCCGCGGCCTGAGGGTGACAACGCCCGAACCGCTTCAACCGGGTTCTTTACTGCTTCGGTATGGACGACTTCCTGTGCACCCATTTTTCGGGCCGCGCTGATCTGGCCCTCGCGTTTCACGACAGAGATGACGTTGCATCCCGTAGCTTGAGCGACATGAACGAACATCAGCCCAATGGGGCCGCCGCCAATGACGGCAACGGTGTCGCCGATCTCGACTCCGGTTTCATGCAAACCACGCAGTACGCAAGCCAGCGGCTCGACCATCGCGGCTTCTTCGAAGCTCACGTGCGGCGGGATGACCAGGGTGTTCAGATCCACGATCCGCCGAGGAATGCGAATGTACTCCGCATAAGCGCCGTTATTGAACAGCAGATCTTCGCACAAATTTTCCTGATGGCGCGAGCAGTAGAAGCAGGTCTGGCAGGGCGCGGAATTGAGTGCGACCACGCGCATGCCTTTCTTGAATCCGCGAACTCCGGGACCCGTCTCCTCGATCGTACCCGCCAGTTCGTGCCCGAACAGGGCAGGGGGCACAATCATGCGCGCATGATATCCGCGCTGATACACCTTGAGATCAGTGCCACAGGTCAGAGCGACCTGCACCTTGACGAGAAGCTCTCCGGCTTCCACGTGAGGAATGGGAACGCGTTCAATTTTGACGTCCTCTTTACCGTAGAGGACGGCCGCGGTCATTTTTCCTGTCACTGCTTTCCTTCCTGCGACGGCTGAATCACGATCTTCATCGAGTCAGGCTGCGGATGGGCCGCCAAATCCAGCGCCTCCACCGCCTTTTCCAGCGGGAAGCGATGGCTGATCAGCTTCTCCAAGGCCATCTCCCGGCCCATTACAAACCTTACAGATTCATCCTGCAGATCAATGGATGCACTGTACGAGCCGAGTAACGTTTTCTCGTTCATGCAAACCGCTGCCGGATCGAAGGGCGCCTCGCCGTGCTGGGTTTGGGCGAACAGCAATACCCGTCCGCCCGGGCGAACCGCATCCATCGCAGTCCGGATCAGGCCATTGGCTCCCACAGCCAAGATCGCGGCGTCCACACCACGACCTTCGGTCTGCCTGCGAGCCTCCTGGACCGGATCAGCTTTCGAGGCATCGATTGAATTGTCGAGTCCGAATGCTTCCGCTATTGTAAGCCTCGCCCGATACAAATCGGAAGTGATTACCCTAGCGCCAGCCCTTTTGGCCAATATACTCAACATGATACCGATGGGGCCCTGACCGATCGTGAGCACGGTTTCGCCGGGCTGAATCGCCATTCGTTCGATCCCCTTAATGCAGGTGTTGATCGGTTCCACGAAGCTGGCTTGCTCGAAGGACGTTTCGTCCGGGATACGGACGGTGCCGCGCTCGACGATCCAGTCCATTACGCGGACGTATTCAGCGAAGCCACCACCAGAAGGCTCAAAACCCGCCGTGCAGCCCACCTTCTTATACGTCTCACATTGCGCGAAAGTTTTGGCCTTGCAGTAGAAGCAGTGGCCACAAGGAATGTGGTGGAACACCATCACCCGGTCACCAGGGATGAACTTCGTTACATTCTCGCCGACTGCGGCTACTGTTCCCGAGGTCTCATGGCCGAAGATGCGTGGAGCCGAGTGCGACCCAGTGGCGATCTTCTTTAAGTCCGTACCGCAAATCCCACAGGTGTGGACCTGGATCAGGATTTCCCCAGGGCCGATCTGAGGAACGGGAACGGTTTCCACCCGGATGTCCTTCACGCCGCGATAGACCGCGGCCAGCATGGTGGAAGGGATTGGACGTAAAGATTGCTTGGAGGTCAGTTGCTGGGCAATGGCCATGTGTAATTAAACTTAGTCGCTGGTGGAGGCACGGGCGCCCTCGCCCGTGCTACTTACCACTATTGTATGGGTCAAAGCGCTTTCGCGCAGCCAAGCACACAAATTCTCCGAGGCAATCTTTGTGTTTCGAGCGAGACGGAGGACTGGAAGCCACAGCCAGGGACGCAGCAAAACATGCAGCGCGAAGCGTTTCTCCTGAAATTGGCCATCGCGGACAAACTGCGACATTTCGGGCATTTCAAAGTCGTGCTCGTCGGAAATAGATTTGACCGCAATGAAACGAAGATTGTGCGTCATTGCAGCCCGAGCCACCGCCGCGCTTTCCATGTCGACCGCCTGCGCCCCGTAAGATTTCGCGAGCTGCTGTTTTTGCGCAATACCGGTTATTTCCGCAGACGAGACGACGGTCGTGCGTCCGAGTGGGGTATTCGCGACGGATGCATTCTTGATGGCGGTTTCATGGCGGCTGCCATCCTGCGCATCGATAACCCGAGCAGGGAAGATAGTTTCACCGACACGGAGTTCCGGAACCAGCGCCCCCGCAATTCCGGCAGAAATGATGACCTCAGGCGAGTACTTGACGATTGCAGCTTCTGCCGCTCGCCGCGCGGCTTCTGAGCCGATCCCTCCACACACCACGACAGCGTAGTTGCTTTCGAAGAAGGTGAACGATCTGCCTTCGTGTTGGACAGCGGTGGCCTGCCAGTTCTTCACCAGCGGGTGAATCTCGCGCTCCAGCGCAGCGACGATAGCAATTTTCGGCAAAAAAACTTCATCTCCACGATGAACACGGATCAACACGGATTTCCTCGGACAATAGCGGTTCTCAGGTTCTTCTTTCACATCCGCGTTCATCCGTGTTAATCCGCGGCCAAGACGTTGATTTTAGGCGTAGCCGTTAGCACGAAACCAATCCGCGGCGCGCCGCAGAGCATTTTCCACGGGAACAACCTTCCACCCCAGTTCGAGCTCGGCTTTCGCCGATGACACGAACATCTTCTTGCGGCCCATGCGGACGGCGTCAATCGTAGCCCGAGGCTCGCGGCCGCGAATCCGTCCGGTGACGATCTCGTCTACGACTCCGGTTGCAAGCGCGAGCACGTAGGGCACCCGCACCGAGGGCGAGGGGAGGCCGGTAATCGCTGCCAGTTTGTCCAGGATCTGCTTCAGCGTGAGATTTTCGCCACCCAGAATGTAACGCTCGCCGCAGCGGCCTTTCTCGAGGGCAGCGATATGTCCGCGAGCGCATTCGGTGACATCAACCAGGTTGAGCCCGGTGTCGACGTAGGCGGGGAACTTCTTTTTTAGAAAATCGACAACGATGCGTCCGGTGGGTGTTGGCTTGATGTCGCGATCGCCGACCGGTGTCGTGGGATTGACAATCACCACATCAATTCCGCTCTTCGCCGCTTCGACAGCAACCTGCTCCGCCATAAACTTCGAGCGTTTGTAGGGGCCAATCATGTTGTCGAGCGAAACCGGAGATTGTTCATTCGCCGGTTGGGCGTTGGAAGTGAAACCCATCGTGGCGACGCTGGACGTGTAAACCACGCGCCGCACGCCGCTCCTCCGTGCTGCTTCGAGGATGGCGCGCGTGCCCTCTACATTGGCGCGGTACATCTCCTCGGGATCGCGAACCCAGAGCCGGTAATCCGCAGCTACGTGAAACAGCGTGTCGCAACCCGATATGGCCTTTCGCAGCGAGGCCGGATCTCGCAGGTCGCCCGTCACAAGATCGGCTTTCAGTTCGGTAATGTTCTTAGTGTTGCTGCTTGCACGTACCAGAAGGCGAAGGCTCGCTCCCTGTTCGGCGAGCGCACGAGCAACATGGCTTCCCACAAAGCCGGTGGCCCCTGTGACGAAGGCAAGCATGGAAATCAGAGTATAACGGTAGCCGCTTTCAACCACACACGAGGTCATCCAATGCACGCAGTCCCACCTAGTCACCTGAAAACAATCGTTCTTCCTGCGATTTCCACTTGACAGCACCGCAGAATGCCGTACACTAGATGAATAATTATTCACTTCAGTGAATATTAATCCAATGAGCAAGCTGTCACGGCATCAGGCGATTCTGGAACTTCTGGGCTCGGGGCCTGTCCCCAGTCAGGAGGAGCTTCAGCGTCTGCTTCACAGGAAGGGTGTGGATGCCGGGCAAGCCACGCTTTCTCGCGATATCCGCGAACTCGGGCTGGTAAAGACCGCCGAGGGCTACTCACTTCCAGCAAACGGCAATGGCAACGGAAACGGGCATAGCTACTCCGATGTCGCACTTCCGTCGGTTTCGCGACTCGTACGTGAGTTCGTGACCAGCGTCCGCACGGCGCAGAACCTGCTCGTGACCAAGACCAGCGTGGGTAGCGCGCAACCGGTTGCGGCCGCGCTCGATGGCGAGAACTGGCCGGAAGCCATTGGCACTATCGCCGGCGACGACACCATCCTGATCGTCTGCACCGACTCCCGCTCTGCAGGACGGCTGGCTGGCCGCATCCAGGGGATGCTCGCCTAAATGCCGGCAAAACTCAAAGTCGCGGTACTCGGCGCCACCGGCTATTCCGGAATGGAATTGACGCGGATTCTTCTGCGCCATCCGAGAGTGGATAGACCCGTATTGCTGCGGAGAGCTGAATCCCACCTTTCGAAAGACGCGAAAGGTGGGGCGCCCTCTGAATCTGGAAATGGGCACCTCAATCTGGCCGATATTTTTCCGGCCCTGTCCGGCAATGGCAGCTATCCGCTCGAACCACTCGCCTGGCCAGTGCTGAAACAGAAAGGTGTCGATCTTCTCTTTCTTGCGACGCCGCACGAAGTTTCGCGTTCGCTGGTGCCCGAAGCTGTTGCAAACGGCATGCGGGTTGTGGACCTCAGCGGAGCGTGGCGGCTGAAGCAGGAGCAGCATCGCGCCATCTACAAATTCAAAGATGAAGACGCGGCGACGGCGGCAGAGCTTACGGAGAAAGCGGTCTACGGCTTGCCTGAATTGAATGGCGACAAGATTCCGAGTGCAAAGGTGATCGCAAACCCTGGCTGCTATGCCACGACAGTGATCCTCGGTCTAGCGCCACTCCTCAAAGCGGGTCTCGCCGACAAAGACAAGGGAATCATCGCGGACTCTAAGTCGGGCGTCTCCGGCGCCGGAAAAGAGCCCACGGCGCGTACGCACTTCGTATCCGTTGCTGACAATTTGTCAGCTTATGGCGTGTTCACGCACCGTCATCTCGGCGAAATTGCGGAGCAGTTGCAGATCACAAGCGATGAAATCACCTTCACGCCGCACCTGCTGCCGATTCCGCGGGGAATTCTTTCGACCATCTACGTCCACCTGAAGCACAAGACTCAGGCGGCGGAAATCGAGTCGGTATATCGCGATTTCTACAAGAGCAAACGCTTCGTCCGCGTGTTTCAAACGCCGAAGCTTCCGGAGATTCAGTTCTCGCTCAACACGAATTATTGCGACTTGGGTTTTTGCCTGGCGCCTGACGGTCAGCGCCTCGTGATCGTTTCCTGCGAGGACAACCTGATCAAAGGCGCTGCCGGGCAGGCCGTCCAGAATATGAACCTGATGTTCGGCCTGAACGAAGAGGAGGGGCTGCTATGAAAATCGTGATCAAGATTGGCGGAGCCGCGCTCGAGGATGAGACCACCTTGCACAAGTGCGCTCGCGCGGTGGTCGAGATGGCGCGAGACGGTCACAAAGTCGCGGTGGTGCATGGCGGCGGCTCGGCACTCACGCGCACGCTCAAGCTCCTCGGAAAACAAAGCGATTTTATTAACGGCCTACGAATCACAGACGCGGAGACGCGCGACGTCGCGCTCATGGTTCTGGCTGGCATGGTGAACAAGAAAGTGGTTGCCGCGGTGGTAAAGGCGGGACTGCCTGCCGTTGGTTTTTGTGGCGGGGATGGCATGACCTTCCGCGCCCGCAAAAAACAGACCACCGGCTACGACCTGGGCTTCGTTGGCGAGATTTGTGCCGTCGAGCCGCGCTGGTTTGAAGCGATCTGGAGCCAGGGTGGAATTCCGGTGCTGTCATCGCTCGCGCTCGGTTCAGATGGCGAGTACTACAACGTGAATGCGGATCAAATGGCTTCGGCTTGTGCCATTGCTTGCCACGCGGACACGCTCATTTTCCTGACGGATGTTCCGGGAGTGAAGGATGCAGAGGGCACGGTGATGCCATGGTTGACATTGAAACAGGTGCCGACGCTGATTGCCGATTCCGTGATTGGTGGAGGAATGTTGCCGAAGCTTGAGGCCTGCACCAACGCCCTGAAGCGCGGCGTTGGTCGCGTGCGCATTTTGCCAGCGGCGCAGGCGCAGATTCTGCCGCAGTTTTATTTTCAAAAGCTCGAATACGGCACGGAGGTCATTGGAGCGTGAACCTGAATTCCATCATGGACGCGGAAAAGAATTTGTTGCTGCCGACTTATGACCGGCAGAAGGTGCTGTTCACGCGCGGTAAAGGCGTGTACCTGTGGGACGCCAAAGGGAAGCGCTACCTCGATTTCCTGAGCGGAATCGGTGTGAATGCGCTGGGCCACGCGCATCCCGCCGTGCTGAAGGTGATCAAAGACCAAGCTGGCAAGCTGATTCACACGTCCAACCTCTTTTATCATCCGTATCAGTCGGAGCTGGCGAAGCGGCTTACCAAAATGTCGGGCATGGACCGCGCGTTCTTTTGCAACAGCGGCACCGAGGCCTGGGAAGGCGCGCTGAAGCTGGCTCGGGCTTACGCTCGCGCGAACAACAGCAATGGGCACAAGGCAAAATGGCGTCTGCTGGCGCTGGAAAACTCGTTTCACGGCCGTACGTTCGGCGCGCTCTCGACGACGGGGCAGGCCAAGTATCGCGATCCGTTCATGCCGTTGGTGCCTGGAGTGGATTTCGTCGCGTTCAACGACGGCGAGGATCTCAAGCGGCAGTTCGATGGCAGCGTGTGCGCCGTTTGCATTGAGACGATCCAGGGAGAAGGCGGGATCAACCTGATCACTCAGGAATTCCTGCAAACTGCGCGCGAGCTGACCGAGAAATCGGACGCGTTGCTCTTGCTGGATGAAATTCAGTGCGGGTTGGGACGGACGGGCAAGTACTTCGCCTACCAGAACTACGGAATTCAACCGGACATCGTGACTGTCGCAAAACCGCTAGCGGCTGGGCTGCCCCTTGGTGCGTTGCTCACAACCAACCGCGTTGCCACGGCGATGCAACCGGGGCTGCATGGGACCACGTTCGGCGGTGGTCCGCTGGCCTGCGCCGTTGCCATAGAAGTTCTCAAGCAGATGGACAAACTGAAAGGTAATGTCGCGAAACTCGGCGGCTACTTCCTCGCAAAGTTGCAGGACTTGCAGGCGAAGCACTCTTCTGTGAAGTCAGTTCGCGGAATTGGCATGATGCTGGCGATTGAACTCGACTCTGCCGATCTAGCAAAGGCGGTACTCGCGGACCTGCTTGCGAATGGAATCTTGATCAATCGAACTCACGATACCGTATTGCGCCTCCTGCCGCCCTACATCATCGAGAAAAAGCATGTGGATGAAGTCGTGCATGCGCTAGATGCGGCGCTTGCGTCGGCGGGAAAAAGCAATAACCACGAAGGACCCCCTTCGGCTTCGCTCAGGGCAGGCAAAGGCCCACGAAGGAAAGCTGTAGCGGCGTAGGCAGTTCTGGCCAGTTATTGGTTGTATCAGGGCAGGCCTTCAGGCGTGCCGAAGGAAGCACTTAAGGGAGCGCCTTTTAGGCGCTGAGGACGCGGCAGTTGAAAGGAGCAAACGAATTGCGCAGCCAAACATATGCGAGTGAGATGACCCCGAAGCCGGTGATCCCGAGTTTTGCCATCGGGCGCGATCTGGTTTCCATGCGCGACCTGTCTCCGTCTGAAGTCGAGGCGCTCTTCCACCTGACGAACCTTGTGAAGACGCGGCCGGAGGACTTCCGCACGGCTCTCGCCGGCAAGCACGTCGCCATGTTCTTTGAGAAGCCGTCGCTGCGCACGCGCATCACCTTTGAGGCTGGCGTTTGCGGGCTTGGCGGCACCGTGTCGTTTGTCGATCAGCGGCAGGAGCGGCTCGATGCCCGCGAAAGTCTGGCGGACATCGCGCACAACCTCGAGCGCTGGGTCAGTGCGATCGTCCTGCGCACGTTTGCTCACGAGACCGTCGAGAGCATGGCGGAGCATGCGTGTGTTCCGGTGGTCAACGCGCTGAGCGAAGTCGAGCATCCATGTCAGGCTTTGGCGGATTACTTCACGCTGTACGAGAAGTTCGGAAATCTGAAGAAGGTAACGCTTGCCTACGTGGGTGATGGCAACAACGTCCTGCACTCGCTACTACTAACCGCAGCGCTATTCGGTTCCAACATTCGCATCGGAACGCCGAAGGGTTATGGTCCGAATGCTCAAATCCTTGCCGATGCACGCGAGATCGCGAAGAAAACAGGCGGGACGATTGAGCTCATCACGGATCCGCACAAGGCGGTTCGCGGAGTTGACGCGATCTACACCGATGCGTGGACCAGCATGGGCCACGAGCGCGAGACGGAAGAGCGCGCGCGCATCTTCCCGCCATACCAGGTCAACGACGAACTGATGGCGGAAGCCGCGCCGCACGCGGTGTTCATGCATTGCCTGCCCGCGCACCGCAACGAGGAAGTGACAGATTCTGTGATTGATTCCGTGCAATCGGTCGTTTACGACCAGGCGGAAAACCGCATGCACGTACAGAAAGCCATTCTAATGATGCTGGTGGGCGGCAAGAACCGTCTGCCCTTAAGGAGTGCTCATGCCTGAAAAAGTTGTACTCGCCTATTCCGGCGGCCTGGATACGTCGATCATTATTCCATGGCTCAAGGAAAACTATTCCTGCGAAGTCATCGCCATGGTGGCCGACGTGGGCCAGGGGGACGACATCGAGGCCGTCGTCGAAAAGGCGTACAAGACTGGGGCCAGCAAGGTTGTGGTCGAAGACTTGCGGGAAGAGTTCCTGACAGGATACGTATTTCCTTGTTTGAAGACTGGGGCGGTATACGAGCACAAGTATCTGCTCGGGACTTCCATGGCGCGTCCGGTAATCGCGAAGCATCAAGTCGAGGTTGCGCTGCGGGAAGGCGCGACGGCCGTTGCTCACGGATGCACGGGAAAAGGGAACGATCAGGTGCGCTTTGAGCTGACCTATCAAGCATTGGCTCCGCACTTGAAGGTGATTGCCCCGTGGCGCGAGTGGACCCTCAAGTCTCGCGAGGATTGCCTCGACTACGCGGAAGCGCATGGAATCAAGGTGGAAGCGAGCCGTACTAAGATTCACAGCCGCGACCGCAACCTTTGGCACATCAGCCACGAGGGCGGGGAATTGGAAGACGCAGGCAATGCGCCCTTCGACACCACGTGGCAGATTTCCAAGTCGCCGAAGGAAGCGCCCGATCGCGAAGAGAAGGTCTCGATTGAATTTGAAAAGGGCGTGCCCGTGGGTGTGAACGGCATGCGGATGGATCCCGTGCAGCTTGTTGATTTGCTCAACGAGATCGGCGGACGGAATGCAGTTGGGCGCGTGGACATCGTCGAGAACCGGTTTGTCGGGATCAAGTCGCGCGGCTGCTACGAAACACCGGGCGGGGCGCTGCTGATTGCCGCGCATAGGGAACTCGAGGCGCTGTGCTGCGAGCGCGACGTCATGCACTTCAAGCAGCACATCGCGCTGAAGTACGCGGAGCTTGTCTATTACGGACTGTGGTTTACGCCGCTGCGCGAGGCACTCGATGCTTTCGTCGACAGCACGCAGCAGGAGGTCACGGGTACGGTCACGCTGTCTCTCTACAAGGGCAATGTTTCCATCGTGAGCCGCCAATCGGAGCACTCGCTGTATCGCACCGACCTGTCGTCGTTCACCATGGGCGAGAGTTACGACCAGAAGGATGCGGCTGGATTCATCCGCATTCTTGGTTTGCCTTCGCGGTCACAAGCACAGATTCGCGCGAAAAAGAACCTAACCGCAAAGAGCTCAAAGGACGCGAAGAACGCAGAAAGAGCTGCCGAGGTGATCCGGTGAAGATGTGGTCGGGCCGCTTTCGGCAGCCGCTCGACCCTGCATTCGAGGCTTGGCAGCGATCGTGGGAATTCGATTGCCGCCTGCTTGAATGCGAGTTGGAGGCCAGTTCCGCTCACGCGCGTGCGTTAGCGAAGGCGGGAGTTCTCTCTGCCGACGAACTCAAGACTACGCTGAATGGTCTGGAGCAGATCGGCGATCGTGTTGCCGAAGAACCGGCGCTACTCGAAGACGACGAGGCTGAAGATGTTCATCACTTTGTCGAGAAGGCACTCGTAACCATCGTCGGGGATCTCGGTTACAAACTGCACAGCGGCCGCAGCCGCAACGAGCAGATTGCCACCGATCTGCGCCTGTATACGCGCGCTGCGTGCGATGAGATCAGCGCGGAATTGTCGAAACTGATCTCTGCGTTCCTCGATCGGGCCGAGAAGGCCGGGGACGCAGCTATGCCGGCTTACACACATCTGCAACGTGCGGAGCCGGTGCTGGTCGCACACTGGCTGCTTGCGTATGCCGAGATGTTGCTACGGGATTTGTCTCGTTTAGAAGACTGCCGCAAACGCCTGAATGTCTGCCCGTTGGGATCGGGTGCTGTGGCCGGCACAACCCTGCCACTGGATCGCGAGCTGATGTCGGCGGACCTGGGCTTCACCGCTCCAACTGCGAATAGTATCGATGCCACGTGCGATCGCGACTTCGTGGTTGAGTTTGCCAATTCGGCGTCGTTGCTCGCCATTCACCTCAGCCGCTGGGCAGAGGAAATGCTGTTGTTCTCGACGCAGGAGTACGGATTCATTCATGCGCCAGAAGCGTTCTCAACTGGCAGCAGCGCCATGCCGCAGAAGATGAACGGCGACCTGCTCGAGCTCACGCGCGGGAAAGCTGCGAGGATCATCGGCAGCGCGACATCACTGATTGTTTCGGTGAAGGGCCTGCCGCTCGCCTACAACAAGGACATGCAGGAAACTCAAGAGCCACTCTTTCATATCACCGAAACTGTGGTTTCATTGATCCCGTTGGTTACGGGCTGGATGCAATCGGCAGAATTCGATTTTGCGCGCATGCAGAACGCAGCTGAAACCGGCTACATGAATGCTTTCGCCGCGGCGACTTACCTCGTGCGCAAGGGCGTACCGTTCCGAATTGCTCATGAAATTATCGGTAAGGCCGTGCGCCTTGCCCTCGACCAGCAATGCGAACTGCAGGGCTTAGCGCTCGCAGACCTGCAGCGACTGGACTCCCATTTCGCTCAAGAATTCTTCGAATTCGTAACACTGAAAAACGTGTTGGCGATCCACGACGTCCCCGGCGGCACCTCGCCTGCGCAAGTGAAGGAAGCTATTACGCGGACGCGCAAGCGACTCACTTCTGTTCACGAGGAGGCCCATGCACACGCGTGAAGCCTTGCTGCCTGATGCCGAGCGCATCCACGAACTGATCTGCTCCTACTCGCCCGACGGCACATTGTTGCCGCGTTCGCTGGCCGAAATCTGCGAGAACGTGCGCGACTTCATTGTGCTGGAAGAAGCCGGCCAGATCATCGGTTGCGGCGCGTTGCACCTCTACGGCACCCATCTCGCTGAGATTCGCTCCATCACCGTCGATCGCGCGTTCCAGAAGCGCGGGGGCGGGGAACTGCTCGTGCAGTCCTTGATGTCGCAGGCGCACAAGCACCAGGTGAGTTGCATTTGCCTATTCACTCGCGCTCCGCAGTTTTTCGCCAAGCTAGGCTTCGACGTTGCGCAACGCGAAGATTTGCCCGACAAGATCAATAAAGATTGCTGCGTGTGCCCGCGTTATCACAACTGTGACGAGGTCGCGATGGTGAAGGGCGAGCTTCCGCGATTTGCGATTCTCCCCGAACCTGCCAACTGGCTGGTGAAACTGCAAGTATGAACGGCTCCGACCGGATCTTCCTTCCCAAGGGCTTTCAATTTTCAGCGATAACCGCCGGCATCAAGGCCAGCGGTAAGCCTGATCTGGCGCTGATCCTTGCGGGCGCATCCACGCGCGGGGCTGCGTTATTCACCAGGAACCTCGTCGTCGCAGCGCCGGTCGAGGTCGGGCGCAGTTCTCTGGCTCGAAACAGCGGCCGGGTGCGGGCTGTGGTAGTGAACTCCGGAAACGCGAATTGTGCCACCGGTCCCGCGGGTCTGCGGGGATGTAATAACGTTTGCGCGGAAATGGGGAAGCTGCTGAAGGCGAAAGCGTCGGAAATCTTTCCTTCATCCACCGGAATCATCGGTGTCCCATTTCCCACCGAGAAGGTGACATCCCATTTGCAACCGTTGCTGGCGACTGCCGGAGCATCAGTCGAGCATTTCCGCCATTTTGCCGACGCAATCCTGACTACTGACACGCGTCCCAAAGTGGCTAGCGCGTCTTTGCGCTCGCGTGCAGCTTGCATTACCGGTGTCGCAAAGGGATCGGGGATGATCCATCCACAATTGGCGACCATGCTGGTGTATGTGATCACGGATGTGGCTGCGACTGCGAATGAACTTAAAGCCTTGCTCCGCGAAGCCTGCAACGAAAGCTTCAACGTCATTTCCGTCGACGGCGACACCTCGACAAACGACACCGTCCTCCTGCTTGCGTCAGGTGAGAGTGGAGTTGCGCTGCGTGCTGTTCGAAAAGAGTTCCGCGCCGCGCTTTCCGATGTTTGCCGCTCGCTGGCCAAGCAGATCGTCAGCGATGGAGAGGGCGTTCAGCACGTTGTCCACCTGCACGTCGAACAAGCGAGAAATCGAACGGAAGCATTGCAGGTTGCGCGCTCCATTGCTCATTCCCTCCTGGTGAAGACCGCCTGGGCTGGTGCCGATCCGAATTGGGGACGGATTTTGGCGGCCGCGGGTCGCAGCGGCGTGAATCTGGATCCTAAGAAGGTCAGCGTTGACATCGGCGAGCAAACCGTCTGCAAAGGATCGGTGGCTTGCCAATTCGACGAGCGAAAGGCGCACGATCATCTGGCACAAGCGGAATGCACAATAAGAGTGCGACTGGGACGTGGAAAGATTGGGTTGGAATTCCTGACTACCGATCTGACGGCGGACTACGTGCGAATTAACGCGGATTACTCGACCTAAGTCTTCCTACGGTTTAGATACAAAAAGCCCTGCCTTTCGGCAGGGCCTAACTCCGAGTGGTTCTGTTGGCTGTTGCTTTGCGGTCGTCCGAACTATCTGCGCAGTTTGCGGCGAACGATTCCAGCAAGTCCGATCAAACCGGTGCCCAGGAGCCCAAGGGTGCCGGGCTCAGGAGTGACAACCACCGTTCCTCTTCCCGTGACGTCCCCGTGGGTATCAACTTGGGTTATAAAACCGGCGCCGTTGCTGAGCGTCCCAACAATCGTGAATGCGTTCAGACCGTTCACCGTGACTGTTCCTGAAGAAAACGTACCCTGAAACAGGGTGCTGCTGCCAACCGTCAGGGTCAGCGTGCCGCCGGTGAAGTCAAACACGTTGCTATTGCCGGTGGCAGTCAGCGTGCCAGTTGTCAGGCTCAGACTTCCAGCGGTGGCAACGCTGTTCAGCGTCAACAATGGAGCCGTTAAGGTTATGCTGCTTCCCGCGCTCGTAGTTCCGGACTGGCTCGCGACCCCCAGCGCAACGGAACCGCCGTCAATAATGTCATAGGTGGTGGCAGACGCCACGGTGGGCAATGCCAGCGCCAACAATGCCAACAAAACTACTTTCTTCATAAAACGCTCCTCCGAGTTGTGTTGCTCTGGGGGGAAACCGATTTGTGGGAACCATGTTGACCTCCGCTGGCCCAGTTCCCAACAATATCCTCGTGCGGACTAAAGCTTCTACTTAGCATCTGCATTACCAAAGTGCGAAAATTGCTACGGTATTGAAGAGAAACAACTTACCTTCGTAATTCGCGTGGGTTTCCTGTGGACCTATGCAATCCGCTGCACACAAACTGTGAATCTGCAGTGCTTGCTTCATGGTTCCCGTAAGTTATGTAATATCTGTGAATTAAAGCGAATTTGGAATGGCACCGATGTGCCATGTTTGGCCCTTGAGTAAACAGGAACCCGGCGCAGTCGCCGCCGCATAGTAAAGTGAAAGTGAACCTATCCAAGAAGAATAGAATGATCCCCAACCTTCGTAACATCGCGATAATTGCCCACGTAGACCACGGCAAAACCACCCTGGTCGACGCCATGCTCCAACAGAGCGGAACTTTTCGGGCCAACGAAGCTCACGTGGACCGGGTCATGGATTCCAACGAACTTGAGCGGGAACGTGGGATCACCATCCTCGCCAAGAACACCGCGCTGTTCTATAAAGGCATAAAGATCAACATTGTAGACACTCCTGGCCACAGCGATTTCGGCGGCGAAGTGGAGCGTGCGCTGAAGATGGTCGATGGAGTCATGCTGCTGGTCGACGCCAGCGAAGGCCCCCTGCCGCAGACCCGTTATGTCCTGGGAAAGGCGCTTGAGGCGGGACTGCCGCCTATCGTTGTGATTAACAAGATCGACCGCGCAGACGCCCGAGCCCAAGAGGTCTTGAACGAGATTTACGACTTATTCATTGACCTGGATGCGAAGGAAGATCAGCTTGATTTCCCCGTGTTGTACACAAATGCAAAGGCTGGAACTGCCAGCACCGACCAGTCTGGCCGCGGGGACGACTTGCAGCCATTGTTCGAGGCCATCGTGAATACCATCCCGCCTCCCAAGGGCGAGTCCGGCGGCAGTCTGCAAATTTTGGTCGCCAACCTGGATTACAGCGACTACCTCGGACGGCTGGCGATCGCACGGGTTTTCAATGGGACGATGCGAACTGGCGAGGAAGTCGCGATCGCCAAACTCGATGGCAGCTTTCATAAGACGAAAATTACGAAGCTTTTTTCGTTCGCTGGATTAAAGCGGCTCGACATCACCGAAACCGAACTGGGGGACATCGTCGCCGTCGCCGGTGTCGAGGGCATCACCATCGGCGAGACCATCACCAACGTTGAGAATCCGGCGCCATTGCCGCCGATCTCCATCGACGAACCCACCATAGCCATGCAGTTCACGGTAAACACGTCGCCGTTTGCGGGCCGGGAAGGGCAGTTTGTTACTTCGCGTAATCTGCGCGACCGTTTGCAGAAAGAACTGCTCACTAACGTTTCACTACGTGTGGAAGACACTGGCAGTACCGATTCTTTCAAGGTGATGGGGCGCGGCGAACTGCAGCTTTCGATCCTCCTGGAAATGATGCGGCGCGAAGGTTATGAACTAGCGGTCGGCAAGCCGGAGATCGTGACCAAGCGTGTAGACGGCAAGCTGATGGAGCCGGTTGAGCGGCTTACGGTGGACATCCCGGAGGAGTTCGTCGGTGTCGTTATGGAGCAGCTTGGCGCGCGCAAGAGCGAAATGATCAACATGCACAACCATGGCTATGGTCGTGTGCGCATCGAGTTTCGAGTTCCTAGCCGCGGACTGATCGGCCTTCGCAGTCAGTTGCTGACCGACACTCGCGGCACCATCGTCATGAACTCCCTTTTTGACGGGTACACCGAGTGGCAGGGCGAAATCCCGCACCGTCTGACAGGTGCGCTCATAGCCGATCGGGGTGGCGTCTCAACCGCGTACTCGCTTTGGAACTTGCAAGAACGTGGCGAGCTTTTTGTCGGCCCAGGCGTCGAGGTCTACGAAGGAATGATCATCGGCGAGAACGCCAAGGACAATGATCTCGACGTCAACGTTGTGCGCGAGAAGAAGCTCACCAACATGCGTGCTTCGACCGCGGATGAGGCCATCCGGCTGGTGCCATTTCGGCAGCTCAATCTCGAACAAGCGATCGAATTCATCGCCGACGACGAATTCGTAGAGGTAACGCCTAAATCCCTCCGTCTGCGGAAGAAGACCCTACCTGCTAACCGCCGCAAAAAGAGCAGCTTAGCCACCGTCGCTGACGAATCATAATGTGTTTGAAATCACAACAGCGGGCGTGCTAGAGTCGCGCCACTACAGGGCGCAATTCCTAGTTGATTACAGGCCACTTCAGGGAAATGTGATTTGAATCACATTTGGGCGTGGTCTCAAATACAGAACCTTCTATTTGACATCCGGCAGAATTGATTCCAAAGAAGGCTGGCCCCTATCACGCGGACCAACTTTTTTGAGTACGTGGCTCGGAATTCAGTCTGCTTTACCTTTGGCTTCCGGCCACTTGGGACCCCGTACCGCAGCATAGCGTGGGTGCAGTTCAGGACCCGGAGGATCTTGAGATATGCGTGGGCTGTTCAAAATACTCCCCAGCAATCTATTTCTCGCCATTGTTCTGGCTGCTGCCGCCTCGTCCCAAACCGCAGCGAACAAACCAGATACCAAGAGCGATACCCCGAATCCCGGTTCTGATTATGTGGGCAGTGAAGTCTGCGTAACCTGCCACGCGGAACAGGGGAAAAGCTTTGAGCACACCATCATGGGTAACGCCATGATGGCCCACCCGAAGACGGCGCAAGAGAAACTTGGTTGCGAAGGCTGTCACGGGCCGGGCAAGGCGCACGTGGACGCCGGTGGCGGCAAGGACACGATTCCAGTCCGCTTTACCAAGGACTCCAATACTCCTGTCGAAGACCGCAATGCCACTTGCCTTTCCTGCCACAACAAGGGCAACCAGATGTTCTGGACAGGCAGTGCGCACGAATCGCGAGCGATGGCGTGCGTTGACTGCCACCAAGTGCATTACGGAAGCGTCGCCGAGCGGTATGTGGCCATGGAGAACCTTCCTTCCAAGGAAGCCCGCTATGGTCAACCATTAACCGAGCACGTGGGCACGAAGAAGACGCAGCCGGAGCTGTGCCTGCAGTGCCACCAGATGCGGAGAGCGCAATTGCAGCGCTCGTCCCACATGCCTTATCGGGAGGGTAAGGTCACCTGCACCAGTTGCCATAATCCGCATGGCAGCCCCAATCCGGCGCAACTGCTCCAAGCCACAGTGAACGAGAATTGCTATTCATGCCACACCGAGCGCCGCGGCCCGTTCTTGTGGGAGCATCCGCCGGTGATGGAGAACTGCGCCAATTGCCATGATCCGCATGGCAGCAGCAATCCTGAGCTACTGAAAGTACGTATGCCGCGGGTGTGCGACTCCTGCCACGACGCGAGCCGTCACCCCACGCAGGCACAGCCGCTGAGTTCCATCAAGAATTTCAACCGGGGATGCACAAACTGCCATTCCCAGATCCACGGATCCAATCATCCGTCGGGCAATGCGTTTTTGCGTTAGCGAGGAGAGAGCGATGAAAACTACGAAAAGCTTGTTTCTGCTGCTCACGCTCCTGCTGACGTCGATAGTATTCAGCCAGGAGAAAACTCCGGAAGCTCCCAAGAATCCTGATCAGGGCGGATTTGTCGAGTTCGGGACGCGGGCGATCTGGGGAGATGTTTACGGACGTCCCGACCTTTCCTTCAAACCCTCGCTGCGGACCTCGAAGTATGAAGAATACCGCGACATCCGGGACGGGTTCTTTATCCCCAGAGCGCGTCTGAACTGGGACAATATCGATTCGAAATACTACCTGGACTTCCAGTCGGATAAGGCAATCTACCGCGACCAGAGTTATCTTGCGACTTTCGGCCAGTGGAACCGCTTCAAGTTGCAGTTCCGTTTCGACGAGATTCCGCACACTTATTCGAACACCACGCGCACTCTCTACACCGAAACTGCGCCCGGTGTTTTCACCATGCCACTAGTTACGCGGACTGCTTTACAGAGCCTCGCGTCATCGACAAGTCTGCCCAGTACGATTCAAACGCAGGTGGTGCCGGGAATGAGTTTCTTCACTCCCGCAATTTTGCGCCGCGCGGGAGATATTCTGCTGGCCTATGACGTAAATGAGAACCTAGACTTGATGGCCTCGTACCGGCGCGAGCACGAATCCGGCTTTCGGCCGATTGGAATGATTTTCAATTCCAGCCCGAGCGCGTCGTTGAGTGGCGGCTATGGCGTGGAGTTGCCGGAGCCGATTAATTACTTCACCGACGTCACCAGGTTCCGTGCGGAATACGTTGGGCACCGGTTCGCGGTGCAAGGCGGTTATACCGGGTCCTTCTTTCACAACCACACCGGCACTTTGACTTTTGACAATCCATTTGTGACCACCGATTGCGTGGCTCCGAATGGCTGCACGAATGCCACTCAAGGTCCAGCATTGGGCCGAGCAGATCTCTATCCGGATAATCGGGCTCACTATTTAAGCTTTGCGGGATCTTTCCTTCTCATGAAGCATTTGCGCTTGCTGGCCAGTATCACTGCCGGCTGGTTGCACCAGGACGATCCCTTCATGCCTTACACAACCAACTCAATACTCGAAAGTTTGACGACTCCCTTGCCCGCCGCCAACGCGCACGGTGACAAGCGGACGCTTGCCATGAATTACAAGCTGATCCAGGGCATCGGCAAGAAGTTTGAGATCAAGGCTGGCTACCGGCAATACGACTACGAGAACCACACTCCCATCCTCAACCTCACAACGGTACAGGGGGATTTTGGTGCGCCAGATCCAACGAGCCCCGATCAGAACACCAATTGGGGTTATAACCGCAAGAGCATTGAAGTCACCGGCAACTGGTATTTCGCAAAGAAGAGCACCGCCAAGATCGGGTATGAAGGCGAAATTATGGACCGCTCACAGCGTGATGTTGCACACTCGGTGGAAAACGGATTCGTCGCCGCCGTCGACACCGAACTGCGCAAAGATCTCTCGCTGCGCGCGTCATACCGACATTCAGTGCGCGATCCGGAAGCCTACGCCGACGACAATGCGGGCACGGATTCGATTTCCGGGGGCATCACCGGCGACCAGATCTGGAGCCGGCGCTTTGATGAAGAAGGCCGCATTCGCGATCGCGGTGATGTGCAGTTAATGTACGACATGACTGATCGCTTGAGCTTCACTGGTTTCGCCGGGACAACGCAAGACAATTTCAACCGGCGCGGCGGAGTCAACAGCCCGGGGCCGCTGAATTTCGTCTCCGGTACGATGTATCCGTATTACCTTTATGGGCTGCTGAAAGACCTTTCTTACAACGCGGGCTTCGATAGCGATTTCAACCTGACGAACAGCATTACATTGTTCGCGGAGTATTCCTACGAACGCTATTACAAGGCGATGGCGACGCGATATCGCGTACCCGGGAATGGCGCCAATCCCACGCCTCTCGACTGCAGCGCATCGAGCCAGGGTTGCGACAGCGCAAACAACGACTGGGGAAGCAATTCGCGCGATTATGTTCACATCTACGCCAGCGGCTTGGACGCTCACCTGAGCAAGAAGGCGAACTTCAACGCTTACTATTCGCTTTCTGCGGCGAAGGGGCATGTGGACAGCCGGCCATTCGGAGATCCGACAGTCACCACAGGTCCTGACAAATTCTTGCTGACAGGCACGAATGCGGCAGTGAACTATCCAGAGACCGTGAGCCGCACGCACGAACTGGTTGCGACCTTCCGTTACAAGTTGACGAAGAACGTGACACCAAAGCTCGAATATCGATACCAGCAGTTCGACAACAAGGATTATCAGACGAGCCCTATGACGCCGTACATGGGGTGCGTTAGCGGAATTGTAGGTGCGCCGGTGCCCGGTTGCACAAGTCCGCTGATCGGCACACCGAGTCCGTTCTATCCGTACTTCGTTGTAGGAGACACCAGCGCAGCGAGATTTCTGTTTATGGGGGCGGACCAGCCGTCTTACCATGCGCACTACGTGGCAGCAACGCTGGAATATAGCTTCTAGAACTCTGGATTTGCGTTGGGGTTTAAGTGATGTGAAGGTGCAAGGCTGTTAGAGCTGAAATCATCAGGAGGACGAGAGAATGGTCAGCGCAAAAGCGGTTCTGGTTCGACTAGCGATGGTAGCGGTATTAGTGGCAGGTGTCGGGATCCTGAGCACAACGGCATCGGCTGATGACGCCGCCACCTTCAAAGCAAAGTGCGCCATGTGTCATGGAGCCGACGGCAAGGGAAGCGCCGTCGGACAGAAGATGGGTGTCCACGACTTCACCTCCGCTGATGTACAGAAGATGTCGGATGCGGAACTGACCGATGTCATCACCAAGGGCAAGAACAAAATGCCAGCGTACGCGGGCAAGCTGCAGGAGTCCGATATCAAGGGCTTGGTCGCTTATATTCGGCAGCTCGGTAAAGGAAAGTAGTTTGATACTTCAATGAAGAAGGCGGAGAGCCGCGCGTCCGGTGTTCTGCTGATCTTCATTGCGTTTTCATTTGGGGCGTGGGCTGCGCAGAAGCCCACGAACGACGATTGTCTGGCTTGCCACGGAGATGCCACGCTCAGCAAGGAAGTCGGCGGCAAGCCACTCAGTCTCTATGTCTCTCCGGAGAAATTCAAAGCTTCGATCCACGGAAGCATGTTCTCTTGCGTGGATTGCCACACCGACATCAAGAATTCCATGCACGAGGCGACGCCTGCGAAGGTGAACTGTGCGCAGTGTCACCAGGACCAGCAAGCGATCTACGATCGCAGCCTGCATGCGAAAGCGATCGCGGCGGGAAATAAGAATGCGGCGTCGTGTGTTGATTGCCACGGCAGTCCACACGAGTTGTTGCCCGCCAGCGATGCCAATTCGAAGGTCAATCACGCCAACATCCCGAAGACCTGCGGCACCTGCCACGGGCAAAAGTTCGTCATGGAGACCAGCGGCCTGAGCACTCAGCCGTTCGTTGCTTACCAGGACAGTGTGCACGGGCACGCGGTGGCTGCCGGACAGAACGGAGCTGCAGTTTGCACTGACTGCCACGGTTCGCACGAAATTCTTCCCGCGTCGGATGCCAAGTCGTCCATCTTCAAGTTCAACGTGCCAACAACCTGCGGCAAATGCCATGACGGCGTGAAGCAGCAATTCGTGACCAGCATTCATGGCCAGGCGATCGCGCGCGGTGACTGGCAAGCGCCCGTGTGCACCGATTGTCACGGGATTCACGCCATCAAGTCCAAGGGAGATCCAAATTCAGCGGTGTCGGCGCAGAATCTCGCCCAGGCGACTTGCGCGCACTGCCATGAGAGCGTGCGTCTTTCCAGAGAATTTGGCTTCGATTCGCGCAAAGCGAAAACGTATCTGGCCAGCTATCACGGATTAGCTTCGCAACTTGGCTCCGCCGTGGTAGCAAACTGCGCCAGTTGTCATGGCGCGCACAACATCCTGCCGTCGAGTGATCAGCGCTCAACGATCAACCAGGCGAATTTGGTTGCGACTTGCGGCAAGTGCCATCCGGGAGTGACGGCAAAATTCGTCGCCGCTAAGGTCCATGTTGACCAAGCCATCTCGGAAGATAGAGGCAGCCTCGGTGTGCGTTGGGTGCGACGCTTCTACTTGATGACGATCCTGTTCGTGATCGGCGGCATGCTGCTGCACAACCTGCTGGTCTGGCGCTGGGCGGCGCTGCACGAGCGTCGTCAAGGCGAACCTCAAGTGGAGCGCATGACGCGCAACCAGCGCTGGCAGCATTGGACCTTGCTTATCAGCTTCTTTGTTCTTGTGATCACCGGCTTCGCGCTAAAGTATCCAGATTCCGGCTTTGCCGCGGCGCTGGGGATGAGCGAACGCGTCCGCAGCATCGTGCACCGCATCGCCGGCGCTGTGCTGATCGGTTCCGGTATTTATCACCTCATGTATCTCTTCGTCTGGCGCGAAGGCAGAAGCCTGGTCCGTGATATGCTCCCCAGCCTTGACGACCTGACCGCGATGCAGGCCAACGTCTTGTTTCATGTGGGGAAGACCAAGCGCGGGCCGCTCTTCGGCAGGTTCAGCTACGCCGAGAAGGCCGAGTATTGGGCGCTGCTGTGGGGGACCATCATCATGGGCGTGACCGGGACCATGCTGTGGGCGAAGGTATTTTTTGGCAACCTGCTGCCGCGCTGGTTCCTGGATGTTGCGACTGCCATCCACTTTTACGAAGCGGTGCTCGCGACGCTGGCCATTTTGGTCTGGCACTTCTACCATGTGTTCTTCCATCACGAAGCGCACAACATGAATTGGTCGTGGTGGGACGGGAAAATGCCCTTAAGTCATTATCGGGAAGCTCATCCTCTCGATCCCAATGTGGCAGGACAAAATCCTGAAGGCGGTCCTACTTCATAAATCATGAATACTGACGACGCGACGAACTCCAATGCTCCGGGCGCATCCCGGTGGATGCGCTTTTTCCCACGAAACCTGATCAGCCAGGCTGGACTGATGCTGGCCGTGGTGGCCGTCGGCAACATCGTGGTCTTCACGATCATTGACATGATTTCGGTGCGGCCGAACCCCTACGTGGGCATTCTGGCCTACATGATCGCACCGGGGTTCCTGATTTTTTCTTTTGTGTTGATCGGGGTCGGCTACTGGCGCGATCGTCTGAAAGCGGCGCACGGACAATCGTCCTATCCTCGAATCGATTTAAATGATCCGCGCCAGCGCGCAACCGTGTTTGGATTGCTCACGTTTCTGGTTGTGTTCGTTCTCATCAGCATGGCAGGAAGTTACAAGGCCTATGAATATACCGATTCGGTACAGTTTTGCGGGCAGACCTGCCACGGCGTAATGCACCCTGAGTACACGGCTTATCAGCTTTCATCGCACGCGCGTGTTGCATGCGTGGAGTGCCACGTCGGAGCGGGTGCGACCTGGTATGTGAAATCGAAGATGTCGGGCTTGCGGCAGGTTTTCGCCACGGCGTTCAACACGTATCCTCGGCCGATTCCAACTCCGGTACACAATTTGCGCCCGGCCCAGGACACTTGCGAAGAGTGTCATTGGCCAAGAAAGTTCTATGGCGCGCAGTTGAAGGTGTTCACACACTATTCCAGCGATGAGAAGAACACTGTGCGGGAGACGCAGTTGCTGTTGAAAACCGGCGGCGGAGATCCCGCGACTGGAGCGCCCGAAGGAATTCACTGGCACATGAACATCGGCAACCGCATCGATTACGTTGCCGCGGACGAACAACGCCAGGTCATCCCCTATATTCATGTTCAGGACCTGCAAGGCCGCGTGACGGAATACTATGCTTCGGATTCCAAGCTGACCAAAGACCAGATCGCCAAGGCGCCACGCCACCGCATGGATTGCATCGACTGTCACAATCGCCCCACGCACGTGTATGTGCCGCCGGACCAGGCGGTTGATCAGGCGCTGCTGGGGCACAAAATCGATGCGTCGCTGCCGTTCATCAAGCAACAAGCGGTGGCCGCACTCACCGCCTCATATAAGACCACCAACGAAGCGGTGCAAGGGATTGCGAACTCAGTGCAGAGCTACTACGAGAAGAGTTATCCGGACCTGGCCAAGACGCGGCAACTCGACATCCGCAATGCGGTCGAGGAAGTGCAGCGTGTCTACCAGCGTACAACGTTCCCGGAGATGAAGCTGAACTGGCAAACGCATCCCAATAACATCGGGCACCTCTACTCCAGCGGCTGCTTCCGTTGCCACGATGGACAGCATGTGAGTCCGGAAGGCAAGGTCATTCCCAAGGACTGCAACACCTGCCACACCGTCCTGGCGCAAACTGACACCACTAAGCAAATGGTGGCGAGTCCGGGCGTGTTTCAACACCCGGTCGATATCGGCGATCTGACGCAAGTGACCTGCGCCGATTGCCACACCGGGGGCGTGGGGCCGTAGAACTCGGCTCACTCTCACTCCTTTGCTAGAATGCGCCCCATGAAACGGTTGCTCTTCGTCATTGCGCTTAGCTTCTTCGCAGTCCAATTCTCATTCGCTCAGGAGCAGCAGTTTGCCAACCTCGGCGACTTCAAGTTGCAAAGCGGCGAAGTTCTTCGTGATTGCCGCATCGGATACCGCACCGCCGGGCAAATGAATGCAGACAAATCGAACATCATCGTGATTCCCACCTGGGCGGGAGGGAAGACGGAGCAGTGGCTGCCAAATGTCGGGCCGGGGAAGATGGCAGACACATCGAAGTACTACGTGGTCCTAATTGACGCTCTCAGCAATGGGATCTCGTCGTCGCCCTCGAATAGCACTGCGCAACCGCGCATGAAATTTCCCAGGATCACCATGCGCGACATGGTGGCTACCGAGCATGAGTTGCTGACCAAGGTGCTTCACATCGATCATGTGCAGGCGTTCATGGGCATTTCGATGGGCGGAATGCAGACGTTTCAGTGGATGGTCCAGTATCCCCAGTTCATGGAAAAGGCAATCCCCGTTGTTGGCTCGCCGCGCGTCGCGCCGTATGATCTCGTGCACTGGCAGGCGCAGATCGATGCAATCAAAGACAACAAGGATTGGAACAACGGCAACTACACCCAGAATCCGGCCCGTGACGCGGAGTATGAGTTCGGCGCGATTCTTTTGAAGACGCCCGAGGAGTTTAATAAGACGCATACCCGCGATCAGGTGATGAAAGAACTGGCTGCGAGAAACTCAGGCGACGGTTCCGACGCCAACGACAAGATTCGCCAGGTCGAAGCCATGATGTCGCTGAACGTGGCCGAACCGGTTGGCGACTCGCTGGAGAAAGCTGCCGCCGCGGTGAAGGCTAAGGTTCTGGTGATCGTCGGCAAAGAAGACCACACGGTGACTCCAGGGCCGGCCATCGAGTTCGCCCACTTGCTCCATGCTGATCTGAAGATCATCGATGACGGCTGCGGCCATCAGTATTGCGACTACGCCGGGGTGCAGAAAGCAGTCGAGGAGTTTCTGAGCAAGTAGCAAGCCTTCCGCAATCTTTTGTTCTTAGCATTCATTGTTGGGGAGACCATGGCCACACAAACCTATTCCGGGCCGACGGAGACAGCGACGTCGAACCCACTGCAATCATTTCTGAATCGTCCCTGGGTGAGTTTCGCCGGAGTCGCACTGTTGCTTCTGGTTCTGGAAGGGCAATTGTTATATTCCGTCCGGCAAGAGTCGCTCACCTGGGACGAAGGCGATCATATCTTTGCCGGATACATGTCGCTCAAGCATCACGACTTCGGCTTGAATCCCGAGCATCCGCCGCTGGTAAAGATGGTAGCCGCCACACCGCTGCAAAGCATGAATCTTCGCGAACCACAGCTTCAGAACCGCTACTTCAAGACTGAAGCGTACATGGGCGGGCGCGCTCTGATCTTTCAGAACGATTTTAATACCATCATTTTTCGTGCCCGGATGTTCGCCTCGATCTTTGCGCTGATGACGGCGCTGCTCGCTTTTCTGGCAGCGTGCGAGATGTTCGGTACCGGCGCCGGATTTATCACGCTTTTGCTCATCGTCTTCGAGCCGAATTTCCTGGCCCACGGAGGCCTCGTGACTACTGACACCGGTGCAGCCTGCTGCTTGCTCGCCAGTATTTATGGCTTCTATCGATACGTGAAGGCGCCCTCATGGGGACGCGTTGCAGTGCTCGGTGTTGCTGCGGGCATTTTCTTCATCGCCAAGCATTCGGCCGTGCTTCTGCCGCCGATGCTGCTCCTGCTGGCGATCACAGAGTTGCTGCGTCGCCGGCAGTTGGGTGACGAAACACGATTGCGCCAGGCAGTGCGATTGGCTGCTGCCTTTGTTGTAGCCGGAATCCTTGCCGTGGCGATCATGTGGGCCGGTTACGGATTTCGTTACTCAGCCCGTCCAGCAGGACAGCAGATTGTTCCACCGCTGGAGAGCACACTGGGCAACTTGAGTCCGATCGAAGGCAAGGCTGTAACCATGATGGCGCACCGGAAACTGTTGCCGGAGTCATGGCTCTTCGGGTTGGCTGACGTGCGCTCAGTCGCCAATGTCTGGCCCAGCTACATTTTCGGAAAGGTTTACGCCCACGGAGTGTGGTTCTATTTTCCTCTAGCATTCGTAATTAAGGCGACACTACCCACGCTGATCTTTCTGCCGCTGATCATCTACGCTATCGCAACCAGGAAACTGCGAGGTTGGCGGGAGATCTTATTTCTTTCTTTACCGCCCACACTCTACTTCGCAATTTCAATGACATCAAAGCTGAACATCGGTGTGCGACATATCCTGTTAGTGTTCATCTTCCTGCTGGTACTGGCGGGAGGAGCCGCGTGGAGCTTGATCCGTCATGATCGGCGCTGGACCTGGCCTATCGCCATTCTGCTTTTGTTCCATGGTGTTTCCTCGTTGCGGGCGTTCCCGACCTCCTACATGGCGTATGCCAACGAACTCTGGGGAGGCCCGGCCAACATTCACAAGTATCTGACCGATTCCACCACCGACTGGGGCCAGCAACTGAAAGCCGTCAAACGCTACATTGACCATCACGGAATTCAGCAATGCTGGTTTGCCTACACGGTGGAACCGGCAATTCCGTTTCGCGCCTACGGCATCCCTTGCAAGACGCTGCCGACGATGGACACGATGTGGTTCGGCTTGAAACTCGACACACCTCCGGTGATCCAGGGACCGGTATTCATCAGCCACCTTTCGCTGACCTTTTATGAATCGGGATCGAGCCTGCTCAGCCCTTACGGCGAGTTCATGAAAATGAAGCCGACGGACGTTATCGAAAATGGTGTGTTCGTTTACGACGGGACATTCCAGGTTCCAAAGGCAGCCGCGTTTGATCGCGCCGTGAAGGCCGGAGACCTGCTGGAACAGCACCAACCCGAACAGGCTTTGGCTGAAGCTCAATCCGCAGTTGCTCTCGCGCCCGACTACATGCTGGCCTTGATGGCTTTGGGAGACGCGCAGAAAGCCATGCAGAAAAATGCCGATGCACGAACCACCTTCGAAAAGGCACTTGCGATCGCCCATACGATGGAGCCGACAGCGCAGGAAGTCTGGACCCCGAGAGTGCAGCAGAAACTGGCAGGGTTGTAAGCGCTCGGCAAGAGAATCAAGACGCGAACAGAAATGCCTGAGACGTCGACCGACGGCTCAGATGCGAACGAATGAGTTAATCATGCTTACCTGCTCGGAAGTTAGGTTTCTTTTCCGTCTTTGTTGTTTTGCGGTGTTGGCATCATTGAGCACTGACGCGTCAGCGCAGGTGAGGCTCCTGTCCGAGCATTTGGCAGAACGGCCAGCCCGTCTCGATCGCGAGTGGCCAGCGGTCCTGACCCACACCCACAACTGGAGATTTCGCGAAGGAGAGACGGCCGGCAGTTTCCCGGCCGCCGAGGAGCAACTCGTCCGCTGGTGCCGCGAACTCGGCATTCGCGCGGTCGGCGTGGGGAGCGCCTGGAACCCGGCCAACGAAGCCAACTTCCAGCGATTCGAGGGACCGGATCGCGATCTGTACTACTCCGGTCGCTTCGATCAGAAATCAGTCATGGATGTTGCAGGCGTGAACGCCACTCTTCGGCAGCTGAACGCGCAATCCCATGGCGCGACCCTCTTCTACTTGGACAATGAAACTCCGAAGAACCGCATGGGGCACATGTGGTGGTTTGGATATCTCTATGATTACCCGGCATGGCACGACTACTCTCAGGACCGTCCCATCAAGTATTACGAGAAGGATCCTTCGATCGAGATCAACAAGCTAACAGGCGAACCGCGTACGCGCCGCAATCTGTTTGAGATTATGGCCGTACAGCGAAAGGCGGGTGCAATCGGGATCTTTGCTCATCCCACACGCTGGTGGGTGAGCGACGGGAAGTTTACCTCGAATATCGCCGCCATGTCGGGGCTGTTCCTCATTGCGGAAGGCTACCTCGACGGCATGGCTGTAATGGGCGATCGTGTGTACAACAAAGCCTACGAGGACTTGTGGTTTTCGTACTTGGACACGGGCGACAAAGTGCCGGGCTTCGCCGAGACGGATTTCTTTCTAAACCAGGCGAAGCAGCACAGCCAACTGGACACTTTCAGGAATTACCCGCACATCGGGAACCGCCCCTTAACCGCGCAAACTATACGCGATGTTGCCCGTACTGGCGAAGTTTTCTTCAGCAACGGCGGCTTCCTGAATGTCTCGGTAGATGGCGTACCGATGGGCTCTGTTGTGCGAACGGGCGCGGCAAAGCGTCACAGGCTGCGCATTGAAGTGTATCCCGCGCCGAATAGTGGACTTGGGCGAATCGAGATTGTCGGAAAACACGGCGCAGTACTCGCCACGAAGGACGACTTTGCTGGCGGCGTGCTCGAATATGAAATTCCGGGACGCAATGAACCTGACTATGTTGTCGTCCGCTCGTTTGGCTCAGGCGCCGATCCCGATCACCATCCTGACCAGGTCCGGTATTTAGCCGTTTCGAATCCAGTTTATCTGTGGCCGATGGGCTTTCATCCGAAACCGGCCCGCACGTCGTGCACACTACATGTTGACTCGGGTAGCAAATGGATTGGCGGCTCGCTTGAGTTCCAAACGGCGAATGGACAGCGTATCCGGCGTGACCCGATCCATGCGGGAATCATTTCCGCATCGGTTCCGGCGGACTCACGAATCGTGTTATCAAAAGAAGGCCTTCCGTCACGGATGTTCTATATCGCTATGGAGAATGGCGACGTGGAAATATATATCTCTTATCTGTCCAGCGGCGAATTCCGCAAAGACTATCCCGGAGTTCCTCAGAGTGTTGTCCCGCCGGCAGCCTTTCATCTTGAGGCGCTCCGTCAAGCTCTGGAAAGCTTTGAGTACGAGATCCGGTAAGCACGCGCTTTAGCGAACGCTTCTCTGGTCAGCCCTGCTGAGCTCATAAGGGCAAAACCTGAGTGGCATTTGTTGACGCGTCCTCTCCGCGGCTGCCACACCCATCCAACGATGTTCGTGACTTGATGGACGAGATGCTTTGATGGATGTGGCTAAGCGGAGCTGGCAGGAGATCGCAAAGGAACTGAGTAAAGAAGCAGATCCACAAAGGCGACAAAAACTTGAGCGTGATCTGGGGTCTGCGCTGGAGCGGGCTGGTTTTCAGAAGTTCAGCCGACGAAAACAAAAGCCAAGGGATCGACAGTCCGAAGACAAATAGTTAGCCCAATCGTCATCTCGCATTCACCGTACGATTGATCTCTGTCCGGAATCTCAAGCGCACCGCGAATCCTTTCTAACGGATATTAGACACAAACGTCCGTGAACAACCTGATCCAGCAGTGGCACCCACGCGACATCAAAGAAACATGATTGGCGAAGAATTTTTCGAGTTCATGGCGATTCTTAGCATGCTTTATGTCTTGCTGATTCTCGTCCGATAGACATACCGTTCTCGGGTATCCGCCAGCCCTAGAGTGGGTGCAGCAAGCAGAATGCTATTGAGGCCGTCCCGGTACACTTGGCCTGATCCTCCTGCCTTTCCAGACACTTACCTGCCGCAAAACTTTCTTGATGTCCCTGTGTTCAAGATCACAGAGGCCAAGAGGCCCGGAAACGAGAGAGGCGATATGCGACGACGAATCATTGGATTGCTGATGTTTGCAGTGTTGGGATCGGCGTTTGCGCTGGGCCAGAATGGCGACCTGCGCGGCGACCGGCGAGACCTTCGACAGGACCGAGTTGACCGGCGCCAGGACCGACGAGACATTCGATCTGACAAGCGCGACGTCCGGCAGGACCGCCGACAGCTGCGCAAAGACGTGCGGAACGGGAATTACGCGGCCGCCCGCCACGAGCGGCGCGACATTCACAAGGACAAACGCGACCTGCGTGCTGACCGCCGCGACATTCGGCATGACCGCCGTGACATCCGGCACGATCGGCGCGACATTCGCCACGACCACAAAGGGTAATTTATCCAGCGTGCCCTGGGGGAGGGCTGCGCAACGGCGGCGGGCACGTCCTGCCGCCGTGTCTCGTTTCGTGGCTAGTGGTTAGTGACTAGTGGCCAGCAAAATCCGGCCCTTCTACGATACACATTCCTCAATCCATTGCAGATATGCATCATTGCCATCATCGATGGCGAGTGCTACATGTTCAGGCAGGGAATATGAGTGTAGCTGGCGAACCGTGCTCTCAACCTCTTGTTCCCGCGACCGTGCCGTCTTAATGATCAGCAGAAACTCCTCTGCGCTCTCGACCTTGCCTTGCCAGCGATAGATGGAGTGAATTTTTGGAACGATGTTGACGCAAGCTGCCAGCTTGCGCTCGACCAGCGTATGTGCGATTTTGCGCGCCTCGTCCTCTGATCCGGCGGTGGTCAGGACGAGCAGTTTGTCTGTCATATAAAATCAGCCTCGGGCAATTCGGTTTGGGACCGGTAGGAATGCGCCGTCCCTAGGGGACTCCGTTTTTATTCTCGTTTACTCAGCGCTTTCGCGCTGGCTAATTAAATGCCGCCCGCTGTGCGGGCTGAGTTCAAACTCCGGCGACTTAAGCCTAGCTCTTTGGGGTGAATCGTATCTCGCATCGCCGACTTAAGCCTGGCTCTTTGGAGTGAATCGTATCTCGCATCGCCGGCTTTGGAAGGCCACACCTTCCATCAACGAAGAGACAAACAGACGAAGATGAACCCATTGATTCGGTACGCATCTTAGACTCGCAACAGAACTGAGGGATTCACCATGGCTACCCAAATCAAGTTTGGCACATCGGGATGGCGCGCGGTAATGGCCGAGGAGTTTACATTCACCAACGTGCGTCGTGCAGTGAGTGGCATTGCGCGTTACGTGAAATCGCAGAAGCCTCAGGAGGCGCGCGTAATCGTTGGCCGCGACCCGCGATTCCTGGGCGAGACGTTCTGCTCCATGGCCGCCGATATTCTCGCGAGTTATGGCGTCACGCCGCTGGTGATCTCCGATGCCGCCCCGACACCCGCGATTTCCTATGCTGTCATTCACGAGAAGGCGGACGGCGCGATCAACTTCACGGCGTCGCACAATCCTCCGGAATACAACGGAATTAAATTTTCTACGCCCGACGGCGCTCCCGCCCTGCCGGAAGTCACGAAGCAGATTGAAGCGCAGATCGCATCCGAAGGTGCAGCCACAAATGGAAACAAAGCAAGCGCCCAATCACTGGATGTTAAGCCAACCTACTTGGCGCGCCTTCGCGAAATCGTGGACCTCGCCGCGATCAAGAAATCCGGACTGCGCGTGGTGTTCGATCCCCTTTGGGGAGCAGCGCGGGGATACTCTGACTCGCTCCTTCGCGAAGCCGGCTTGCAGGTCCAAACCGTGCACGACTACCGCGATGTCCTATTCGGAGGGCATGCTCCCGAGCCGGACGATCACCTGCTGGAGCCTATGCGCGAAAAAATGCGCGAAACCAAAGCACACATCGGCATCGCTACCGATGGCGACGCCGACCGCTTCGGTATCGTCGACGAAGACGGCACCTTCCTGCAGCCCAACTATGTCATCGCTATCCTCTTCGATTACCTGGTCGACAGCCGCGGCTGGAAGAATGGTGTCGGGAAGTCGGTTGCGACGACGAACATGATTAACGCGCTCGCGAAGCATCACGGGGTCGAACTGCACGAGACTCCCGTTGGCTTCAAATACATCGGTGAGCTGATCAAGCAGGACAAGATTGCCATCGGCGGGGAAGAGAGCGCAGGACTTTCGATTCGATATCACGTTCCAGAAAAGGACGGTATCATTGCGGGACTTCTTTGCTGCGAAGCCGTCGCCAAGCGCGGCAAATCTCTCACCGCTCAATTAAAGGAGCTGTTTGCCAAAGTTGGTTCCTTTTATCCCCTTAGGGAGAACTTCCGATTGACGCCAGAGGTGAAAGAGAAGTTTACTAAGAAGTTACGCGTCGATCCGCAGGAGTTCGCGGGCAGGCGTGTGCGCGAGGCCGTCCGTAAAGACGGGCTCAAGCTCGTGCTCGACGATGGCGCCTGGGTCTGCTACCGGCTTTCTGGGACCGAACCCGTGGTCAGGGTTTACTCGGAAGCCAGCAGCGAACCGGCCCTCTCGAAGCTGAGCGCCGCTGCCAAGCAATGGATTTTCGAGTAGGCATCCCCCGAATCCGCGTGATTCCGCCGCCAGAGCAGAGGTTGCGTTCGCTCACCCATGGAGCCGATCAGGCAGAAGCTTGGGCGGGGAGAGTTCAAGCAGCACTTGAACCCTACTTGACCAGGCTGTACGAGCTTCGCCGCCGGATCGCGACGGTGGCGGTCGCGGTTTTAGCCGTTTGGCTGTTCGTGCACGTCACCTTTGGCGCGAATGGGATGGTTGTCTATCGCGCGAAAAAGGCGGAGTACGAGCGCGTGCAAAAGGACATCCAGTCTCTGCAGAAAGAAAACCAGCAGTACTCGAGCGAAGTCGACCAACTCAAGTCGGATCCCAAGCGAATCGAGAAAGAGGCCCGCGAGCAGTTCCATTACGCTCGCCCGGGAGAAGTGATCTACGTTTCTCCCGACAAGCCCGCAGTTCAAGCTCCCGCCAACCGTTCCGCCAGGAAGTGACGGTACCGTCTTAGCTTCAGTTACTTCTCCTTCAGCGTCATTCCGTGGTCCGGCGCTTTCACCAGCGGGATCCGTTCGGCTCCCTCCCAGCGGTCAGCCGCTCAGGGCAGGCTTAAGGGATCTGGCGTGCGGTGTAGAGATGCGACACGCGAGATCCCTCCGCTCGCTGGAGAGAACGCGAGCGTTCGGGATGACGGATTCGTGAAAATAATTGGGGGTCGGAATGAGCCTCTTAACAATTCAGCTACCCAGATTATGTTATAGTTCCCGAACATCGTGGGACGATGTGACTGAGCTGCTCAATCCAGGAGGAATCGATGAGAAAGCTGCTTCTGATTCTGGTTGTTCTCTGTGTGGCGTTCATGATGGTCGGCGTATCGTTTGCCGCTGACGCCACCACTGTGAACGGATATGTTTCCGACTCGAAGTGCGGCGCCAAGGGCGCGAACGCGGGTGCTGCTGAGTGCACCAAAAAGTGCCTGCAGGCCGGCGCCAAGATGGTCGTGGTTACCGACGGGGATCAGAAGGTCCTGACCGTGGATAATCCTGACAAGCTGACCGGACACGAAGGCCATCACGTCGCCGTCACCGGTACGGTGAAGGGCGAATCCATTCACGTTGATAGCGTCAAGATGTTGTGAAGGTTTAAGGTCTTAGGTTTTAGGGCTTTAAGTAAGGGCGGCCTCGGCCGCCTTTTTTCTTTCGGCTTCTCTTTTTCTTATGATGTCATTCCGAGGAGTGGAGCGAAGCGCAACGACGAGGAACCTGCTTTTCTCCCGAGTCACCGATCCCACCGGCAAACAGCAGGTTCCTCACCGCTGAAGCGGTTCGGAATGACATCAGTTCAGGGGATCGCCTCCAGTACAGGTTCAAGTGCAAAACACAGTCGTCTCCGGCACTTGCGTCATTCTCCCGGCTGCCTTCCTAAGCCATGGGCGCGCGGTCCCCGCCGTGCCCGCTTCACCTGCCCAGTCCCAAGTGACTAAAGTGACCTGCTAATGCCCCCGACACCCATCCTATAATCCAGAAAGCACAGTGTTCTGCGCTGGTTTGCGGGTAACCATGGCTGATAATCGAGTCGAAGAGTTGGTCCGGAGCGCCGTAGCCCAGGCGCTTGAGCGTCAAATGGCATCCCTGCGCGAAAGCGTCGTGCAGGAGGTGCTGCAGCAAGTCCAACCTGCGCTAGGCAAGAGCCCACAAAATACCAGTTCGAACGCCGCTCTACAGAAGGCGATTGCAACCATCCAAACAGGATCCACGCAGAAAGAAATTCTTCGCGCACTGATGGAGGGCACCATCCTTTACAGCGGACGCGCGGCGTTGTTCGTCGTGAAAAATGGCGTTGCCTCAGGATGGCAAGGCACCGGTTTCGGCAATGGCGACGTAAAGGATTTTGCACTCGACATGAATTCAGGGCTGGTTGCGAACGCAATGCATTCGCGCAATGCCGCGAGTGGTGCGGTATCCAGTTTTGATTCGGCTTTTCTGAAGAAGTTCGGTAAGCCTGGAGGCAATGCGGCTGTGGTCCTGCCGCTCGTGCTCAAGGACAAGCTCTCCGCGCTGATTTACGCCGATGAGGGTGACAGCAATTCACTGGATGCCGCGGCCCTGGATGTCTTAGTTCGCGCGACCAGTTCCTGGCTTGAAGTAGTTTCTCAGCGGAAGCAGGCCCTGAAAGACGTTGGCTCCGAAGCGCAGGAAGTGGCGCATTCGGCCCCGTCAAACGACCCCTTTGCGGCGCACGCTCCGCTGCACTCGGGTAATGCGCAGGCCGTTCCCGCTGCAGCCCCTGCCGCAATGTCCGCCGCCGCCGGATGGGGTGGCGCCCCAGTTGCCGCTCCGACTGGAGAAGATGCCGACCTGCATCGCAAGGCCCAGCGCTTTGCCCGCTTGCTGATGGACGAGATCAAACTGTACAACCAGGCGAAAGTTGCTGAAGGCCGCAAGAACCGCGACCTCTACGATCGCCTGAAAGAAGACATCGAAAAAAGCCGCGCTACGTACCAGAAACGCTATGGCAATACGGCCGCCGCTGGCGCAGACTATTTTAATCAGGAACTGATTCGCAGCCTCGCAGAAGACGATGTATCTCTCCTGGGCAAGAATTTTCGGCGATAATAGAAGAAAGACGTGTCGGGGTTTCTCAGGTATTTTCTTTTCGCGCTGCTTTTGACCGCGGTCGTGTGTCCGCCATTGCCCGCTAAAGGGCAGACTGCGGACCCTCAGCCTACCGCGGAAAGCTCCTCTTCCAAGCCGAAGCCAAAACCAAAGAAGAAGACCTCTGCGACTACGAAGCGCAGCCCTGCCCGCAGAAGATCACGCCGCAACACGCCACGCTTTCATCGCATGCACCAGGCTTTCGTTGCTTCGGCGACGTTGAAGCCTATGGCCATGCAGCTTCTGCAGAACCGCACGCCGCAGGCCTACGCGGGTGTCGAGTCATTCGCCAGAAAACACAGTGCTGATGATGCCGGCTCGCTGGCGTGGCTTGCGGTCGGGTATGGCCACTTCCTGGATCACGATTGCGCCAAAGCCATCGACCCGCTGAACCGCGCCACACCGCATGCGGGCGACATCGGAGATTACGTAGCCTTCTATCTCGCAAGTTGCTACATCCAGACGAATCGGAATTCAGAAGCGATCGCAGCACTGGCTGCGTTCGAGAAGACCTACCCTGCGTCATTGATGGTGCGTGATGCGCGCGTTCTTCATGCCAACGCGCTGCTCACGGACAATCGTCCCAAAGAAGCGATTGCACTCTTGGAGAATGACCGCGTTCCGTTGCGCTCGGACCTCGAGTATGCGTTAGGCCGCGCTTACGAAGCTGCTGGAGACATGCCGAAAGCGGCAGCGGTGTTTCAGCATTTGTACTTCACGGTGCCGCTCAGTGCTGAGGCGACGAGCTCCGAAAATGAGTTGAGAAAGCTCGGCAATGTTCAAGGCGTCACGCCACCCACGTTCGGCGACCGTCGAAACCGTGCGGACACGCTGGTCAAAGCCAAACGTTATCCTGAGGCGATTGACGCCTATCGGGACCTACTGAATCAGGCGACCGCAACCGACAAGCCATCCATCCAGCTTGCCCTCGCGGACGCGATGCTACGCTCCGGCCAGCGCAAAGAGGCGCGCCGCCTGCTGGATTCTTTGCCTTTGACGACTCCTGAAGTTGCCGCGCAGAAACTGTTCACGATCGGTGAAATCCAGCGCGCTTCGGATGACGATGATGGATTCCTGCACACGGTCAATGATCTGCGCCAGAGTGCGCCGACAAGTCCGTACCTGGAGCAGGCTCTGTTCGCCGCCGGCAACATCTACCTGCTTCGGAAGGACTACGACAAGGCCATTGATTCCTTCCGCGAAATGGAACAGCGATTCCCCGGAAGTCCACGCGCGCATTACGTCCACTGGAAAGTCGCGTGGCTGAGTTTACGGCAGGGAAGAACCGCGGACGCGAAGACCGGCTTCGAGCAGCAGATCGCGGTCTATCCCGATTCCAACGAAGTTTCCAATGCCCTGTATTGGCGCGGCCGCTTAGCCGAGGAAGATGGCGACAAGCAGATGGCGGCGGCGTTCTACCAGAAGCTGAATGCGCGCTACCGTAACTATTATTACGGTCCGCTGGCGCGCGAGCGCATGGCGAAGATGGGCATGAGCGCTACTGACGATCCGCCACATTATCCAATTCTCGATCACGTTCCGCCCATCAATAACATGCCGGCGCTCGCCGATACTACTGTTCCGGATGACAATCTGCGCGTCGAGAAGGCTCACCTGCTGGAAAACGGCGGTCTCCTGGACTTCGCCTTGCGCGAATTGAAAGCTGCTGCCGAAGAGGACAAGGGCAACTGGCTGCCCGGCGAGATTGCGCGTCTGTACGAGGATGCTGGCCGATATGATCTCGCAGTCGAGACTTTAAAGCACGCGATCCCGAACTACTTCGCAATCGATTTCTCAGTTCTCCCGCGAAGCTACTGGGAATTTCTGTTCCCGCGCCCTTACTGGCCGGATCTGAAAAAGTTCGCCACCGCCAACGCGCTCGACCCCTACATGGTTGCGTCCCTCATCCGACAGGAATCGGAGTTCAACCCAAATGCAGTCTCGGTCAAGAATGCGGTTGGCCTTATGCAGTTGCTGCCTAAGGTCGGACGGGGTGTAGCGAAGCAGGAAAAATTGAAGCACTTCTCAACCCAGCAGCTATTCACGCCTGCTGTGAACCTGCAACTCGGCACAAAGTATTTTCGCTCGATGGTGGACCAGTTTGGCGGATTTGAATACGCCCTCGCTGCCTATAACGCCGGTGACTACCGTGTTGTTGACTGGCAGGCGAACGGGAAATATCGCGATATCGAGGAATTCGTCGAGTCCATTCCATTCACCGAGACCCGCGAGTACGTCCAAGCCATCATGCGCAATGCGAGCGTGTATCGCCAGCTGTACGGGACGCCGTAGAGCCATCAGCCGTCAGCCTTCAGGAACACCTAGCCACATGTCATTGCGAGGAGCGCAGCGTTCAAACCTTGATGTCATTTCCGACGGGCGCTTGGCGGTCATTCAAAGCAGTGATGTCATTGCGAGAAGCGCAGCGTCGAGGAACCTGCTTTTTTGTGCGACGTAGCAAAGCAGGTTCCTCACCCGATAAATCGGGTTCGGAATGACAAGTTTTAGATTTTCCTGATGGCTGATGGCTGATGGCTGATGGCTGATGGCTGATGGCTGATGGCTGATGGCTGATGGCTGATGGCTGATGGCTGATGGCTGATGGCTGATGGCTGATGGCTGATGGCTGGCTACGCCGTCTTC
>JAICSO010000134.1 GCA_025936825.1 Terriglobales bacterium | reverse complement strand
TGGTTCCAGACCGAAAACAAATTTTCCCCTCCAGGCGATTAAGGTTATCCAGCCCGAATACCCGCCCAAAGCCAAGCTATGGCACATTGAGGGAGAGGTGCTGATTGAACTCACCATTGACCGAAATGGTAATGTCCAAAAGGTACGCAGTTTGAGTGGAAATGCCATCCTTTTGCAAGCAGCGGAAGATGCAGTGCGAAAGTGGAAGTATTCTCCCGCTACCGACGATCAAGTTCCTGTTCCAACCGTCACCCGGGTACGATTCAACTTCAAGTTGGATCCCGAGGCAAGGAACCGCTAGGGGGTTCAAGAAATTTTTTCCCGGCACTATTAGCAAAAAGATTCGCGCCGCTGGCACTCGGTTCACGTTGCATGGGGCGCAACGGCCGCCCGAATACGCGCCATTTTTTCCGGCGAAGGTGATCTTCTGAATCACACGCTTCCCTCAGTGAGCCTGAAGTTCAAACTGAATCCAGAAACAAAGAGATAAGGTCCCGAAGGACTTTTTACACGGGTGAACAGGCCATGGACAATATGGCAATTCCCTACAGCGCGGCGGCTTTACCACTCAGCATCCATGCAGTGGAAACGGAAGAACGCCTGAGCCGGCGCTTGTACTTCGTCTGCAAACGCGGCATGGATGTCATACTGGCCGCATTACTACTTGCCTTGCTGCTTCCGCTGATGCTGTTGGTCGCTTTGTTCATCAAGCTTGATTCTCCCGGCCGTGTCTTCTTCGTGCAGAAGCGGATTGGTGTGAAGCGGCGGATCAAAGTTGGACGGATTACATGGGAACTGTACACGTTCTCGTTCTACAAATTTCGTTCCATGGTCAATGACGCGGATCCAACGCCGCATCAGGTGTACTTTGAGAATTTTCGGCTCGGATGTATCAATGGAGACCAATCAACGCCGTTTAAATTGACCAGGGATTCACGTCTGACGCGGGTAGGCGCGATACTTCGACGGACCAGCCTTGATGAACTGCCACAACTGATAAATGTCTTGAAAGGAGAGATGAGCCTGGTGGGGCCGCGTCCGGCCCTTCCTTACGAGGTGGCATTGTACGACGAAAAGCATTTCGAGCGATTTCGAGCCATTCCCGGGATTACAGGCTGGTGGCAGGCCACGGCACGCAGCCGGGTCGGTTTTGAGGAGATGATCCAAATGGATATTAATTATGCTCGGCGCGCAGGTTTCTGGGTTGACTTGGAAATCCTCCTGCTCACGATTCCAGCGGTCCTGTCATGCCGCGGTGCAGAATAGGGTCGCGACCCGACGCCGATCCAATTCACTTTGAATTCAAAAGGCGTTTTCAAACAGATTATTCAAATCCAAGAAATGGAGAAATGCTGATGTTCAGAGTCGGGCTCGTCGGTTTGGGGTATTGGGGCCCAAATCTCGCACGCGTACTTGCAAACAATGAAAGGTGTGACTTTTCTGCGTGTTGCGATTTGGATCCAAGGAAGCTGAGTAAGATTACGCGGCAATATCCATCACTGAAAGGGTATCGTGATTATGACGAATTGTTGAAATCAGATATCGATGCGGTATTCATCGCAACCAACATCGGTACCCACTACGAATTGGCAAAACACGCTCTGATGCGAGGCAAGCACGTATTTGTCGAAAAGCCGCTTGCGGACAGCAGCAGCAAGGCGGCTGAGCTGACTAAAATCGGACACTTTGCCAGGCGAACTCTGATGACCGGCCATACATTTATCTACAGCCCCCCGGTGGTCAAAGTGAAGGAACTCATTGACAGCGGCAGTTTGGGCGATCTCCGTTATATCAGTTTCTCCCGAGTGAACCTGGGCCTTTATCAGAAAGACGTCGATGTCATCTGGGATCTGGCGGTCCATGACCTCTCAATTCTGCTCTACTGGCTCGGCGAAAGTCCTATCCAGGCATGGTCGTTTGGCCGAGCCTGCATTGATACGAAACGGGACGTAGCGTTCCTGTGGTTTAGGTTTCCTTCTGGCGTGATCGCTTCCTGCGAGGTGAGTTGGCTGGCGCCACAGAAGATGCGTCGAACCTGCATTATCGGTTCGGACAAGATGGTCGTGTACGACGACCTTGATCCCGGGGAAAAGGTGAAACTGTTCGAACGCGGCGTCAATCTGGCCGCTCCAAGCGACTTCGGTGAATTCCAACTGACTTATCGCATGGGCGACGTCATCTCTCCGAACCTTGCCAATGTTGAGCCTCTCGCTGTGGAAATCGATCATTTTCTCAAGTGCATTGAAACCGGAGAAGCCCCGGTTACCAATGGCGAATTCGGTACCGATGTGGTGCGGGCAATCGAAATTGCGATCGAGGGTGCCCAAGCAGAGAGCCTGGCTGTGGTTAACGCCGCGTGAGCACCGTGATGAGTCAAACCCCTGCTGTAAAGCCGTATTTTGCCCACCCGCAAGCTCTGGTCGAAACGGAAGACATCGGTCTAGGCACCAGAATCTGGGCCTTCGCGCATGTTCTGCCGGGAGCCCGCATCGGCGCCGAGTGCAATATCTGCGATCACGCATTCATCGAGACAGGTGTTGTGTTGGGCAATAACGTCACAATTAAAAATGGAGTTGCAATCTGGCAGGGAGTCAGGGTCGAGGACAACGTGTTTCTGGGACCGAATTGCGTCCTGACCAATGATCCAAATCCGCGGGCTTACATTAAGAAGCCTGGTGCGGCACTGCAAACCACACTGATTCGCGCCAACGCCACCGTGGGAGCGAATGCAACCATCTTGTGTGGTGTCACCATCGGGAGATACGCCTTTATTGGTGCAGGCGCAGTTGTGCTCAGGACGGTTCTCGATTTCGCCCTGATGGTCGGAAATCCTGCACGGCAGATCGGTTGGATGTGCCATTGCGCCAGACGCCTGCCGATTCTGGCTTCAGCAAGTCTGAACTCCTC
>JAICSO010000136.1 GCA_025936825.1 Terriglobales bacterium | reverse complement strand
GCAAAACGCCACCATGAAAAGGCTGCACCAGGCAAACAACATATGCCGCCGGTTCAGGCAGCTTACGCAGTCATAGGCTCGCTTGCGAACCGGCGCGCCCGCCCACCGGTCGCGAAAGCCGCCCACCAGATGGCGGAAGGAGTGGCAGCCGAAGGTGTAGGAAGTCAACAGCACCAGGTTCGTCAGCAAAACCAGAGTCCCAACGCCAATGCCGAAGTGGCCGTCAAACCACAACGCATTCCACACGTCGTGTCCAAGCAGAACCAGGAAGACCAGGGCCAGATAGAGAAAATAGCGATGGATGTTTTGCACAATCAGCGGAAATGAGCGCTCGCCGAGGTATTTCTTTCTCGGTTCGCCCACAGTGCATGAAGGCGGATCGGCCCAAAAGGCTTTGTAATAGGCGCCGCGATAGTAGTAGCACGTTACGCGAAAGCCGCCGGGCGCCCAGAGAATGAGCACGGCCGCAGTCACCCAGGCCGGCATCCAGTGTGGCATCTCGCCAAACCAGCCGTGATGCGCCGGTCCGAACAATTCCGGTGAATAAAATGGCGAGAGGTATGGCCCAAACCTGAAGTGCTGCCCTTGCAGCGCTGCCCAGGTGGAGTAAACAATGAATGCCGAAAGTCCAAGAAACACAAGTAAAGGCTGCACCCACCAGTTGTCTGCTCGCCGCGTCTGTCCAAACCCTGAGCGCACCAGTGGGACATCAATCTGAGACATCGAGCCTCCTCAACTCGTTCGTGACCGCACATCTGAAACGACGCACTATGGTACAGTAGCGTGACTCTTGTTGGAAGGCTGAACATTGAACGGGACGGAACGGCGTTTATGAGCAAAGGGCTTGAAATTCGCTGCTTCGACTACGTAAACCATCCTTACGATCGCGTCCGCGATGCCTTAAGGCAGAACGCGCTCACCGTTTTCCAGTCGGCTACCAGGGCTGCTGCCTCGCGTGCAGAATCCGTTGCCCCGGAGCTTCATGTTGACTTTGGAGGGATCGGGGTGACGACCGATATCAAGATCAGCGTGCAAAGCATCGGGGAGAAAGCGACCGCCGGCTCACCTCCTGAAACCTCTTTGCTGCTGGAGTGGGAGGCCGCGACCATGCCGCGCTTGTTCCCGCTCATGAAGGGTGAGCTTTCCATTTATCCGCTTACCTCTACCGAAACGCAGTTGGATTTTTCCGGTGTCTACGAACCGCCCTTCGGCCCTGTGGGAAAGACCATGAACGCAATCGTTCTGCACCGCATCGCTGAAGTTTCCGTGCATCGCTTCATTACTGATGTTGCAGGGTATCTTCGGCGCACACTGGGCTGAGGAACGCCGCTTCGCTCGACAGCGAGTTTGTGCATGATTTCGCGAATGCCCCAAACATATCCTGAATGGCAGGTAAGAGTTTTAAAATCTTCTAAGAGCTGACCCAAATACATTAAGAACTGTTATTCACGTTACCAGGCATGTCCTCCGAAGCTGCCGCTGGACAACCGTTCGTGGCTTTCCGTAGTCTGTTAAGAGCATCACAGAAAGCGGTGGTTGAACGTTTTCTGCGCACGAGCTTCAGTGTCAAGTGGCAAGCCCAGGCGAGCAGAGCGCAATGAGCGTGAGAGTGAAGAACTGGACCAAGGCCGTGCTCCTCCTGGCTGTAACCTGTGTTGCGGGTTCAGGCAGATTGGCCCAGGGACAGCTCCGTTGGCCCGATCCCCCCAAAAAAGCGCCCATGCGGATACGCCTGGTGGCCCTGGCTTTGGCCTATCCCCGCTCCTCTTTCTTCTCCAGCAATGAGATCTACGTGGCTGAAAAGGAGATTGGCCATGAAGAGTGGAGCTTAATCAAGCTGGTCTTCACCTTCCTGCCGTATCAGCCGCGGCTCTCGGATTCCGGTTTTGATTACTCAGTGGTTCACGAAGTATCTGCGTGGCGTGATCCGAATTGCGATGAGACGGTTGATCAGTTAACCCAGCGAAGCATGCCCAAACGCCACCAGCCCCTGGTCTATTCCCGCAATGTGCCCAGGGAGGACCTGGAGCGGAGACGAATTCCTCTGCTCTGCTACGAAACGAATGCTGACGATTACATTAGATCCAGCTTCGAGCCGATTGCTCCGCCTCCCAAGCCACCCGAACCCGTTTTGAAAGAGCGTCCAAAATCGCAATGAGACGGCAGCCGTGGTAGATGCTGGCTGTGGCCGGACCCCCTGAATTTCGAACGAAACCTTGCGCCGCATTTCACAAAAACAAAACGTACTTCGCTGCCGTCTGCTCAGTAAAATTTTCCGGGGTAGAATCCAGTGGATGATTACGTCCGGGCCGTGTAATTACAGGAGCTTGCAGAAATGAAACTTGGTATCCCTGTCTATGAAGGAGTGAACCTGCTTGACGTGGCTGGTCCATATGAGATGTTCAAGTGGGTTGACTCCAGCAAAGGGTTGGATCCGGTCATCATTTCTGAAGACGGTGGGCCAGTGGAAACGATGAATGGAGTTCGTTTTGAGGCGCACGCGAGTTTTGAGGACACTCTGGCTCTCGACGTGCTATGGGTGCCCGGTGGTTCTCCTGATGCCTT
>JAICSO010000097.1 GCA_025936825.1 Terriglobales bacterium | reverse complement strand
TTTAGCTTTCATGATCGCCCCGGTCATGCCGCGCGGGCCGGGAGTAAGCACGAGTTCGGCGCCGAACGCGAGCAGAAGGACGCGCCGCTCGAGACTCATCGTGTCGGGCATCACGATCACGAGCTTGTATCCTTTGACAGCCGCGACGAATGCCAGACCGATGCCCGTGTTGCCGCTGGTCGGCTCCACCAGCACAGTCTTGCCGGGATGAATTTTGCCGGCGCGCTCGGCCTCGGAAATCATGCTCACGCCGATGCGATCCTTGACGCTGCTCAGCGGGTTCTGACTTTCAAGCTTGGCCAAAACTTCGGCCACGCAGCCTTCGGTGACTTTGTTCAGGCGGACGAGGGGGGTCTGGCCGATCAGTTCCGTGACATCCTTTGCGATTTTCATGACGACTTTCGTGGTTGCCGGAGTTTGGCTGCATACAAGGTACAGAACTCTGACTAAATGGCACAAGCTCATCAGGTTGGAGTAGCGACAGGGGATGGGGTCTAACGACTCCTAACAGTTTTGTTGCCATCATCCTCTCGGGCTTGCCAGATTCGTTTCATCCCTCTGGGTAATAGGGATTTGTGGCCGAACCAACCAAATTATTGAATCAAAACAATTCCTACTTGTTTTCCCGCATTCATTGGTGGTAGTGTGTCCCACCTGTCAGTGGGTTTTAACGTTTGGATTAGGTGTTGGGGCTCAAACACGAGCACCTGATTCAGATGCGAGGGGTCTCAAAAGCTAGTAGCACAATCGCGTGCCGTTGGGGGAACAACTCTCAGGAGGCTTTGCAATGCACGTCCGCCGCGGAAATTTCGCTTCGCTTGTTGTCACAGTCTTTTTGCCCCTGCTGCTTCTCAGCCTTGCGGCAATGCCGCTCTTCGGCCAGTCCACGAGCACTGGCACACTCGCAGGAATAGTGACGGATGCGTCTGGCGCCGTTGTTTCCGGAGCGACGGTCAGTCTAACCGACACTGGGACCAAGACCACACGCACTGCCAGCACGAATGGCCAAGGGCGATACATCTTCGTCGACGTTACGCCCGGCACCTACGATCTTAGTTTCGCGAAGCAAGGGTTCTCGACGAGTAAGACGCAAACTACAGTCAGCATCGGCCAGGCGACCAACATCAATATGGCGCTGCAGGTAGGAGGCAGCAACGTCGTGGTCGAGGTGACTGCGGTTGGCAACGAGTTGCAGACGATGAACGCTACAGTCGGCAACACCGTAAACGCTGCGGCCCTTGAAAACCTGCCCAGCATTGGACGAGACGTGAACTCGTTCATTGAACTGCAGCCCGGTGTGGCACCGGACGGCAGCGTGGCTGGAGCCGTCGTGGATCAGAATTATTTCGGCTTGGACGGCGGCAATAACACCAACGACATGGACGGTGCGGGCAGCGTGTACACCTCCGGCGTACAGAAAAATACCGTCGGTGATCCCACCGGCGGCGTTTCCGCGCAATACACGAGCTACAACAAGCCCGTGGGCGTCATGCCGACTCCCGCCGATAGCGTCGAGGAGTTCAAGGTCAACACCGCGAATCAGACTGCTGACTTCAACAGTTCTTCCGGCGCGGAGATCAAAGTCGTCACCAAGCGCGGGACCAATTCTTTCCACGGCACCGCTTATGAGTATTACAAAGATAACAACTGGTCGGCGAATACATGGGAGAACAACTACAACGCCATTGTTGCGCGTGTAAATGGCGACTCACCGGCTGGCGGTCTTCCCAGTTATCACTTCAGCCGCTTCGGATTTGCTTTTGGCGGGCCGCTCATTCCGAAGGAAATACTCGGCGGCAAGACCTACTTCTTCGTGAACTATGAAGGCTTCCGCTTTCCCAATGCGGAAACCTTTAACCGCAACGTGCCTTCGGCGAATCTGAAAGCGGGTCTGTTGACAGACACCGAGACCGGGCAGACGTACAGTCTGGCTTCGGTCGATCCGCTGCACTTGGGACTGAATCCCATCGTAGCGCAGATCTGGAACGCCAACATGCCGGCGTCCAATTCAACCTGCCAGGCCGGATCCCAGTGCGATGGCGTGAACGTCCAAGGCTTCCAGGGAACCCTTACCCTGCCGTTGAAGAGCAACTTTGGAGTGGCTCGATTAGACCACGACTTCGGGCCGAAGTGGCATTTCATGTCGAGCTACAGATACTTCAACCAGCAGCAGTCAACCGACGATCAAGTGGACATTGGCGGCGCTTTGAAGGGCGACACGCTGGGCAAGCCAGCGTCGTTATCAGGTGCTCCGGTGGAACCCTGGTATCTGGTTGCAGGAGTGACCACGAACATCAGCACCAATGTTACCAACGACTTCCACTACAGCTTCCTGCGCAACTGGTGGGCGTGGACCCGCGCGGGAGATGTCGTTCAGGGCTGCACGCTTTGCGCAGGTCTGGGCGGAGCACTGGAAATCGAGAGCGGCGAATCGAAGCTGCAAGCTCTCGTCCCCTACAACGTAAACACGCAGCAGACACGCACACGTTTTTGGGATGGCAAGGACCACATGTTCCGGGATGACCTTTCGATCTTGAAGGGAAATCACCTCTTCCAGGTCGGCGGCATCTATCAGCACAACTTCAACTGGCATCAGCGCACGGACAATGGCGGCGGCATCAATTATCAACCCGTTTATATCCTGGGGAATGGATCTTCCGGCTCGCAGCTGTCCGACACGTTCGGTATCTGCGATACAGCGAGCATCATGACGTCATCTGGAAAATGCAATTCGCTGGTGGCGGGAGCGCTGGGCATCGTGTCAATCTCCCAGCAGGCCTACACGCGCACCGGCCCCAACTTGGCGTTGAATCCCCCGCTCACGCCAGCTTTTGATAAGGCCACCATTCCCTACTACAACGTTTATTTCAGCGACACCTGGCACATGAAGCCAACTTTCACGTTGACCTACGGCTTGGGGTGGGCGCTGGAAATGCCACCGGTGGAGAAGGAAGGCAAGCAGATCGAAGCCGTGGATGCCTCTGGCCAGCAGCTCGACGCTGTGGCGTACCTGGCACAGCGTGAGCGCGCGGCCCTCCAAGGGCAGGTTTACAATCCTGAAGTCGGCTTTGCCCTCGTGGGCAACACGGGCAGCGGATTGAAGTACCCCTACAACCCGTTCTATGGCCAATTCAGTCCGCGTGTCGCGGTGGCGTGGAACCCACGTTTCGACGCGAGTTCGATGGGGGGGAAGATCTTCGGCTCCCAGGATACTGTGATTCGAGGCGGCTATTCGCGTCAGTACGGACGTCTTAACGGTGTGGATCTGGTGCTCGTGCCATTGCTCGGCACTGGTCTGATCCAGCCAGTGCAGTGTATCGGGGGCGCTACTGCCGCGGGTTGTGGCGGAAACCACTCTGCAAATTCGACCACGGCATTTCGCGTTGGAATAGATGGATTGAATGCCCCGATTCCGGCCGCGAGTCCGACACTGCCTCAGCCCGACTTCCCTGGCTTTAATGCCATCGCGGCTGGCGCGGGCGAAGGCTTGGATCCACACTTCCGGCCTAACGTCATCGATTCCTTCGACTTCACCATCCAGCGTCAGCTCTCTCGTAAATTCACCATGGAGCTTGGCTACATCGGACGCAGGATCACCCATGAATATCTGCCCCTCAACATTAACGCGGTGCCTTACATGATGACCAGAGGTGGGCAGAAGTTCTCTGACGCATACAGGAATGTTGTTTTGCAGTACTGCGGTGGAATTGCCGGTCTAGCTGGCGGCGGCTGTGCAGGAACCGCGGGTGCGGTTCAGGCCCAGCCTTTCTTTGAGAGCGCCCTCGCCGGAACGGGCTACTGCACTAATTACGCAAACTGCACGCAAGCGGTCGTAGCCAACCAAGGTGTCGATGGCGCAGGTACCCTCAACAATGCGCTCGTGTGGGATCTCTGGAGCAGTCTGGATGGCGCGGGTGCGACCTGCGATCCGGCAACCGGGCAAACGGCTACTGGAGGACCATGCGGATTCAATTTCCCGCGCAGTATGATGAACACTCCGCTCCCCGGAACCGCACCCTGCCCCGGGTCAACCGACTTGACGCCGTGCGGAGCGCAGGGTCAGTTGACCTCCGGCATTGGCATCAACGCCAGTGTTGGATCTGGAAACTACAATGGCGCGTTCGCATCGTTGAAGATGAATGACTGGCATGGCCTCACTGCGCAATCGAACTTTACCTGGTCCAAGGCCCTCGGCATGGGAGCCTTCGCCCAGGCAACCAGCCAATACACTGCCGAGGATGTCTTCAATCTAAAACAGATGTACGGCCGCCAGGGTTATGACCGCAAATATGTCTACAACATGTTTGTGGTGTACTCACCGCCCTTCTACAAGGGACAGCACGGCTTCATGGGGCGCGTGTTAGGTGGGTGGACGATCGCGGGCATCTTCACGGCCGGTTCGGGAACGCCCAACGAGGTGTACACCACGACCGGCGATAGCGAAGAGTTCGGCTCCGGCGACAACAATAACTTCTTCAGCAACCAGAACGCCATACCAATCGGGCACGTTGAAAGCGGCCATGCTTACTTCGACCCGACCCAGAACGCGTCTTGCTTTGGCTGCACAGGCCAGTTGCCATATAACATTTTCAAGAACGGGACGGCTGCAGCCAACCAGTATCGGAACCCGATTCTGGGCCTCGATACCAGAGATGGGGGGGCCGGCATCTTGAATGGCTTGTCTTACTGGAACATGGACTTTAGCTTGCGGAAGACGGTCCGCGTGGCCGAGAGCATAAGCCTGGAATTCGAAGGGGTCGTCGCGAACGTGCTCAACCACATGCAGTGGCTAGATCCGCAATTTAACGCTGCGACCGGGCTATTTGACGGATCTTCGCCCGATGGCGGGTTTGGTACCTTGCAGGGCGAAGCAGGGCCGAGGCAGATTCAAATCGGCGCTCGTATCCGTTTCTAACCAAAACTCGGGCGCTCTCTGGGCGTCCGCTAACTTACAAGGCCGCGCTGCAAGGCGCGGCCTTCGTTTTTGGCACGGACGAATGCTATTTTCAAGAATGGCATGCGTCGGAGCAGTTCCAGGAAAAGGGCGGGGGGCGGTTGGCACAGGTACGCTCTGCGGCTGTTCCTGCATGCCGGAGGCGTTACTCAGTGATGGGCCAGGCCGTAGCTAACTGCGGTGGCTGAGCTGGCTATGTTCACCATCGAGACTGCGCGTTCCATTTTGTGATGACCGGTCTTGTGGAAGAAGTAGCTGAGGCTGATGACTGCGGCGGTCTCTCCCGCGAAGTTCATCGCCAGGCCTGCGCTGGAGCGGCCGAAGGGACGCACCATGGGATTCAGTTCGCGGCCTCCGCTTTGCAGGTTGGCGCGGGTGACTGCGAAGTCAGCGGCGGCGCCCGCGCCGGCTGCGATGAAGAGAAACTTGTTCTGCTTGTCCCAGAATTTGTGGGTGACTTCCACTCTGGGCTGCGTTACTGCCATGACGGGCACAACCGCTGCTAGCGACGGGAGTGGCGCATCCGGAAGCGGCCCCTCCGCGGAAGCGGTGCTACTCAGGGCCAAAATCGCTATCGACACGGCCGTGCTTATT
>JAICSO010000004.1 GCA_025936825.1 Terriglobales bacterium | reverse complement strand
TTGAGCCACTGCAAACACACAACCGGCGGCTTACACGTCGCTCGGCAGTTGGCACCGCAAGCTATTGCTGCATCCAGCCCTGGTACACATACACGCTCGCAATGCCCAAGAACATGACTGCCGAAACTGTTCCTAGGACCTTGAGCGGGCCGAGTTTGTTGACCTTGGCCATGATTTCGACCTGCTCCTGGGCCATATGCGATTCCGACTCGCCCAGGAAAAGCTGATCGTCCTCATGCATGGTCAGTGTGCCACGGTAAATCAGGAGAGCAATGAGAACGGCAGTGAGCACTCCCCAAACGATCAGAAGCACGAACAGAGTTGGCATAAACCACCTCGTAGACTGTTCTGCAACTGTCTGGGGCCGTTGCCGGGTTCTAGCGCCCCTCGAAGCGCCGGAACGGGGAGCTGCGGCTCCGGGCAGAGAGATTCTTACAAGGCGGATTATAGACCCGCCGAGAAGCCATGAATCAAGCTTTTTTCAGAGTAGAACCCGCTCTGGACGGGCACACTGACCGATCGGTCGGTGCTAAGTTGTCATCTCCCATCACAAGCGAATAAACCGCATGGCATTCAGCGCACTAGCCGGGACGTCGCTGCGACCACCAGGCCAACAATCCCCAGCGCGATGCCGCAGTACCAAAACAGGCGGTTTCCCGATAACAAAGTGATGGAAGTGATCACCAAGGCAATTTCGAGGAAAACCTCGGCGAGATCGAAGCGGTCGGCGCGCTTGGCTTCAAAACGCATCTCCTCTTCGAGTTTCTTGGCCTCTGCTTGAATTTCTTTTGTTTGCTTACCGTACTCCTCGATTTCTGCTTCGTTTGACTTTCGGGCCTGTTCTGCCTTCGCCGGATCTGTCGCGGCGACGAATGCCACCAACGCGGCAAATTGCTTGTCGGCGTGCAGTCGCACGTCTTTGCCCTGGTAATACCCCCACTGGTCATTCGCCTGGCTTTGCAGCACGACTTCTTCCGTGTGGGATCGATGCCCGAGCAGCGAAACCACGGCCACGGCTACCGCAAGAAATGCCATGGTCAGCGATACGGGAGCCAATTGCCGATTGTGTGCGGCGTGTTCAGCGTGCTCTTGGAGTTCCTGGAGTTCGTCGCTCATTCTGGTGCTCCTAGTGGGAACGTGTGCATTTTTCGTACACGATCAACCAACCTGAAATTCAGTTCAGCGGCTTGCCAATTCCGTAATACTCCGAGCCAAAGAAGATCAGCGGTTCTCCATTCCGCACTACGACATCTTCCACTTCGCCAATGAAGATGGTGTGGTCGCCGGCATCGCGCGCGTCCTGCAATCGGCACTCGAGATACGCCAGCGCTCCATGCAAAACGGGTGTACCGTGAGGTGTGCGATCGAAGCGCGCGCCTGCCTGCTCAGCACCGGAGGGTTGGCGGTCGGGATCGGCATAGTGCTCGGAGATCGCGCCCTGCCCTTCAGACAGAACATTGATTCCGAAGCGTTTGCGGGCAGTGAGATGCGCGTGGGTTTGCGCTTTGTGGTCAACGCAAACCAGCACCAGTTGGGGATCCAGTGATACCGAAGTGAAGGCGTTGGCTGTCATGCCGTGCACCCGGCCGTTGTCGTCGACCGTGATGACGGTGACACCGGTGGCAAACGCCGCCATTGCCCGCCGAAATTGTTCCTGGGTCGTGCTCATGAATGAGGGTCAGCCCACAAGGTTCTGTTCCAGAGAACCTCCTTGAGTTTTACCACGAACCCCGCATTTCCCGCCCCGGCGTGGCATCCGATATCATTTGGTTCTACTTCGTGGCCGAGAGTACGACATTGGCAGCAGAAGCATTGATTGGGCTGAATTCGGGCAACCTCTGTGACCTGTCTGACGCGCGTCCGCTTTCACGCGAGGACGCGTGCGGCTGGAGCTCTTGCAGCGATGAGCGACTTTCAGAGTTTCTGGCTCGGGCACGAGCATTCCGCGACCGCTTCAAACCCGGCGTGATCACCTATTCGCGGAAAGTTTTTATTCCTCTTACGAATTTGTGCCGGGACTATTGCGGATACTGCACCTTCCGCCGCGATCCCGGTCAGCCCGGCGCGCATACCATGACACCGGACGAAGTGCTGGCAGTCGCCAAGGCGGGAGAGCGGCTTGGCTGCACTGAGGCGCTGTTCTCGCTCGGGGATAAGCCAGAGATGCTGTTCCCGGAGATGCGGGAGACTCTGCGCAAACTCGGCTACAACTCGACGCTGCATTATCTCGAGGCGATGTGCGAACTGGTTCTGCGCGAAACAAGCCTCTTGCCGCATCCGAATCCCGGATTGATGAGCGCGGAATGGATTTCGCGCCTGAGTGCGGTATCGCCCAGCATGGGCCTGATGCTTGAGACCACGAACGACGCGATCCTTGCTCCCGGTGCCGCGCACGACAACGCGCCGGACAAGCTGCCCTCAAAACGTCTGCGGACGATAGAAGAAGCGGGCAAACAGGGCGTCCCGTTTACCACGGGAATTCTGATCGGGATTGGCGAGAGCCGCGAAGATCGCGTGGATTCGCTGCTGGCGATTCGCGACCTGCACCAGCGCTATGGCCACATTCAGGAAGTCATCATCCAGAATTTCCGCGCCAAACCTGGAGTCCCAATGCACGCGTGGCCGGAACCAAGCCGCGAAGAAATGCTGCGCACGATCGCTGTGGGGCGCTTACTCATGCCGGAAGTGAATATTCAGGCGCCGCCGAATCTGTCCGATCCCGATTACGAAGAATTGCTTGATGCGGGGATCAATGATTGGGGCGGGGTTTCGCCGTTGACGCCGGACTTCATTAACCCTGAGCGACCGTGGCCTCACTTGGCGGAGTTGGAAAAACGCACACGCAGCAAAGGCTTCGAACTGCGGCAACGTTTGCCGGTTTATCCGGAGTTCTTGCCGAAACTGGAATTTGTGCGTGAACCTTTGGCGACCCGGCTGCGAGCCTCTGCCGATCCGAACGGCCTCGCGAGGTGCGCCGCATGATTACCGTTCTCACCGGCGGGACTGGCGGGGCAAAGTTCGTCGACGGCCTGCGCGGGATTGTCCCGGCCGAAGAGCTCACAATCATCGTCAACACCGGCGACGACCACGACTGGTGGGGCCTGTACGTCTCACCGGATATCGATTCGATCACGTACGTTCTCTCGGGTCTCCTTAGCCCGGAGCGCGGCTGGGGCGTGCGCGGCGACACTTTTCATTGCCTACAGCAGATGAAAGAACTCGGCGAGGAGACCTGGTTCAGTGTTGGAGATCGCGACCTCGCTACGCACCTGCTGCGCAGCAAACTGCTCGCACAGGGGCGCACGCTTTCAGAAGCAACGCGGACCGTTTCGGAGCGACTGGGCGTCAAGCAGCGCATTCTGCCCATGAGCGATCAGCGGGTTGAAACCCGGGTCGGAACACCCAACGGCGAGCTCAGCTTCGAAGAATATTTTGTGAAACGCTGGTATCAGGACCCGGTCGAGTCGGTTCGCTTCGCCGGCGCCTCGGAGAGCGAGCCTGCTACGGGGGTGATTGAGGCAATCACGACGGCCACTGCGGTTTTGATTGCGCCCAGTAATCCGGTGACCAGCATCGGCCCAATACTCGCAGTTCCGGGAGTTCGCGAGGCACTCGCAAACACATCCGCGCCAGTCGTCGCGGTGAGTCCGATCATTGGAACTGCTGCGGTCTCCGGGCCTGCCGCCAATCTCATGCGAGCCCAAGGCCTCGAAGTCTCGATCGCAGGCGTTGTGAAAGCGTACGAAGATTTTCTTCATGTCTTGGTCGCGCACGAATCTGACGCTGAGTTCGCAAAAAGTGTGAGCATCGGCAAAATTGAGATCCAGTGTGCCGACATTCTTATGCGCACGATTGACGATAGGAAGCGAGTGGCTGCGACTGCGCTCTCGCTCCCGCGGCCGAAAATCATTCAGGAGCAGGCCGCAGGATGATTCTTATTCCCGTCAAGAACCTGGCGAATGCCAAGCAGCGCCTGGGCGACGTACTGGATCAGAGCACGCGCACGGAGTTGGCGCATGCGATGCTGGTCGACGTCCTGCAAGCGGTTGTTGAGTACGGGCGCGAGGATGTTTCGCTAGTGACCAACGATCCCTTCGCTTCGGAGCAGGGTTCGCGGCACGGATTCGAAGTCATTCCGGACAGCAGCAATGTCAGCGAAACTGACGCGATCGAGATGGCAACACGCGTGTGTGTTGCTCGCGGGGTTTCGCGCACCCTGGTGATCCCGGGCGACATTCCTCTAATCGAGTCAGGCGATCTCGCCACAATCTTCGAACACGCGCCAACGCACGGCTCGGTCCTGGTTCCCTCCAGCGACAAGCGTGGAACCAATGCGATTCTGCGTTCTCCTGCGGGTCTGTTTCCGCTGCGATTTGGTAACGACAGTTTCCAGCCACACCTGCAGGCCGCAATCGCGACTGACACGTCGTGTGTTGTGCTCTCGCTGCCGCGGATCGGTCTCGACATCGACAACGCGCAAGCCCTCAGGGAGTTGGCCGCGCACCCCGGCAACAAATCTTCTCAAGTGCTGGCTCGCAAGCTGGGCTTCGGTGTGGTCATGCCGGCCATGGCAACAGGAGAGGATATTCGCATCACGGCGGTCGAGCAGTGACCCAGGCCGCTGCGGTGACGCTGATTCCCGTTCCCTTCCCCGATGAGATTCGGGCCGACGATGACCTGGGCAAGAAAATCTTGCGCGCATTGAGAACTCAGAAACTGTCGCTCCGATCCGGTGACATCGTCGTCGTCAAACACAAGATTGTCTCCAAAGCGGAAGGACAGGTCGTGGAACTCAGTCGCGTCAAGGCCTCGCCCACAGCGAAAAGGTGGTCGCAACAGTCTGGAACCGACGCCCGCGTCGCGGAACTCGCGTTGCGCGAAAGCCGGACGGTGCTGCGCAAGAAGGTAATCGGCGGTCACGGAGTCCTGATCACCGAAACTCGGCATGGGCTGATTTGCGCCAACTCCGGAGTCGATCTATCGAATGTCAACGGTGGAGCGCATGCTTTACTTTTGCCCAAAGATCCGGACGAGTCTGCCGCGCGACTCCGCTCTGCCATCCAAAGAAAAACTGGAGCTTCGGTTGTAGTGATCATCTCGGATTCATTTGGCCGCCCTTGGCGCGAAGGGCTGACAGAGGTTGCGATCGGTGTGGCAGGAATGAAGCCTCTGCTCGATTTCCGCGGCAAGCGCGATCCGCACGGCTACGTTTTGCATGCGACCGCCGAAGCTGTTGCCGACGAACTGGCTTGCGCGGCAGGCTTGGTCTGCGGCAAGCTTAATGGCGTACCTGTCTGCATCGTGCGTGGGTTCAGGTACGAACCGGGCCGGGGGAGCGCGCGAGAGTTGCAGCGCGCGCGCCAGAATGACTTGTTCCGGTAGACATATGAGGTGGTACTGGCCTTTGCGAACTTTGCGGCCTTTGCGGTAACAGCTTCTAACCGCAGAGTACGCAAAGGACGCGAAGAAAACAGAAGGAGAAAGACAATGCCCGCGCACAACTGTACGCGAGAAGAACTGGAGCGGTTCCCGCAACTCGATTGGGAGCAGCTTGCGCCAAAACTCCAGCCCGCGATTCGCGCAACGATCGAACAAGTTTTGGCCACACAGGACTCAACCGCGATCACCCGCGAGCAATGGGTTCAGCTTGCCTATGCAGAAGGCGATGATCTGCTCGGACTGCTGGTCGCCGCCAATGCGCTCCGCTCCGAACTCGCCGGCAACATCGTCACCTACGTCGTAAACCGCAACATCAATTTCACGAATGTCTGCTTCATCGGATGCAAGTTCTGCGCCTTCAGCCGCGGACCGCGCCAGGAAGACATCTATTTCCACTCGCCCCAAGAGATTGCCCGTCGCGCAGTTGAAGCGGCTCAGATCGGCGCGACAGAGGTTTGCATTCAGGGCGGCCTTCCGCGCGGGCTCGATCCTTTTTATTACCGCGATGTTCTGCGTGCCGTGAAGGCCGCCGTGCCGGGCATGCACATTCACGCCTTCTCGCCCATGGAGATCATTTATGGCGTGGAACTCACCGGCATGCCGATGCGGGACTACTTGCTCATGCTGCGCGACAATGGTCTCGATACACTGCCTGGCACTGCCGCCGAGATTCTGGATGACGATGTTCGCCGCGTGCTCTCGCGCAACAAAGTAACAGTAGCGCAATGGCAGGAAGTGATCCGCACAGCGCACTCCTGCGGAATTCGCAGCACCTCCACCTTGATGTACGGGCATACCGAAACGCCGGAGCACTGGGTTGACCAGATGCTGATGCTGCGTGGAATTCAAAACGAGACTGCAGGCTTCACCGAGTTTGTACCGCTTGGGTTCATCCACACCAACACCATTCTTTTTCAGCAGGGACTTTCGCGGCCCGGGCCAACGCTTGCGGAACATCTAAAAATCCATGCGCTCGCACGTTTGATGTTTGCCGGATCGATTCACAACATCCAGGTCTCGTGGGTGAAACTAAACCGCAAGCTCTCGCAGCTTTGCCTGCAGGCTGGCGCGAATGATTTCGGCGGAACGCTGATGGAAGAAAATATTTCTCGTGAAGCTGGCGCAACCGCCGGCCAGTACACCAGCCCCGAAGATTTTCAGGCGATGATTCGCGAGATAGGGCGCATTCCCGCCGAGCGCAACACGACGTACTCCCGCATCAAGATCAAGGAGCCGTTCGAAAGCTTTCCCGCCGAGCCGTTGCTCGAGCCGGAGTTCGCGTGACCATTGCCATCATCGGAGGCACCGGGCCGGAAGGTTCTGGACTCGCCCTGCGTTGGGCCCGCGCCGGAGAAACGATCATCGTTGGCTCGCGGGACGCTGCGCGTGCGGCAACGACGGCGACGAACATCGCAAATCGCGTGAGTGGAGGTACGGAGCCTACCCTGAGCGACCGACCGCAGGGAGGAAGCCGAATGGGCGCCCCCGCCCGAACCAGCAATGTATCCGGCACGGACAACGCCTCCGCTTGCGCTGCCGCCGAGATCGTCGTGCTCACAATTCCCTTCGAAGCCCACGCCGAAACTTTGAAACATCTGAAATCTTCATTCCGCTCCGGCCAAATTGTCGTCGACGCAACCGTCCCTCTCGCCGCGAGCGTTGGAGGCAAGCCGACCCAGCCGCTCGGCGTCTGGCAGGGTTCGGCCGCGCAGCAAGCGGCAGAGCTCGTGCCGGAGGGTATCGCCGTGGTGGCGGCGTTCCACAACGTCAGCGCCGACTGTCTGAATGAGGACGCGCCAGTTGATTGTGACGTGATCGTATGCAGCGACAACAAGGAAGCGTCGAAGAAGATTCGCGAGCTAGCACGCAAAATTCCCGGCCTTCGCGCCATCGATGGCGGCAGACTGGAGAATGCCCGCATCGTCGAGCAGATCACTGCTCTTCAGATCGGGCTTAACATCCGCCACAAAGGGCGCGCCGGCATTCGCATCACCGGGCTTCCGCCGCAAGCCTACGATCTCTAAGCCACTCGGATATGACAGACGCCACGCCAGTGGTCGAATTTAGCGATGTGTCGTATGTCCTGCCCGACGGCAGAAAAATTCTGCAAGACCTCAGCTTCGAAGCTCGTCGAGGAGAGATTCTCATCCTGCTCGGCCGTAGCGGCTCCGGCAAGACAACAGCACTCAAACTGATCAACAGATTGCTGGAACTCTCGAGCGGTGAGTTGCGGGTCGACGGCCGCTCCAGCAAAGATTGGAATGTCATCGAACTTCGCCGTCACATCGGATACGCCATCCAGGAAGTTGGCCTCTTTCCCCACTACACGGTCGCTCGCAATATCGCGCTGGTACCGTCAATCCAGAACTGGCCGAAAGATAAGATCGACGCGCGCGTACAGGAACTGCTAAGACTGGTAGGCCTGAACTCCGACATCTCCTCTCGCTATCCGCACCAGCTTTCTGGGGGCCAGCGGCAACGTGTTGGTGTCGCGCGGGCGCTCGCCGCCGATCCGCCAATTCTGCTGATGGACGAGCCTTTCGGAGCCCTCGATCCACTCACGCGAGCTGACCTGCAGCGCGAATTTCTCTCGCTGCAGCAGCAACTGGGGAAAACAGTCCTCTTCGTCACGCACGACCTGCACGAGGCACTTCGCCTGGGCACACGAATCGCGCTGCTTGAGGAAGGCAGGCTGGTGTCACTGACCTCAGCGGACGAGTTCCTGACGTCGCCGGAGCCGCTGGTCAAGAAATATGTCGATGCGTTCGGAACCACCGAGCGTCAACGGGAGAAGCCATGAACTTCTGGAGCTTCATCACGCAGAACCGATACGAAGTCGCAAGCCTCACCCTTGAGCATCTATGGATCGTGGGCATCTCGACGGTGCTGGCCGTCGTGGTAGGAATTCCGCTGGGCGTCTTGATCACGCGGAAGCGATCACTCCACAAGCCCGTGATTGCAATCGCCAACATCATTCAGACGATTCCAAGTTTGGCGTTGTTCGGGTTCCTGCTTCCGGCGCCCTGGATTGGCGAACGCGCCGAGCGGCTTGCCATTCTCGCGCTGACGCTTTATGCGCTGCTGCCGCTCATCCGCAATACGTATGTCGGTATAACGAGCGTCGATCGCGCCATCGTCGATGCCGCACGAGGAATGGGCCTGACCGATTGGCAACTCCTTTACAAAGTCGAGTTGCCGCTGGCCGCGAGCGTGATCCTGGCGGGAATTCGTGTGGCTCTCGTGATTTCAATTGGACTCGCCACCATTGCGGCGGCCATTGGCGCCGGAGGCTTAGGTGAGTTGATTTTCCGCGGGTTGGCGATGGTGAACAACTCGGTGATTCTTGCAGGAGCAATTCCCGCCGCGGTCATGGCGTTGCTCGCGGACTCGCTTCTCGGATGGCTGGAAAAGCGCTTCACCCCGCAGCGGGCGGCGTAACGTGGGCGAACTGCGAACCAGCCCCGCAGGCGCGGGACATACACAGCCCAGGACGTAAGTCCTGGGAAAGCTGATAACACCTGATGGAGTCCCGTAGGGACGGCACGGCACTCAGAGTAATAGCGTGACAAAACAGCAGGCCAATTGCGCATCTTCCCCGAATCGGTCACGGACCCGCACTGCACTCCGGTCGTTATTTCTAGTTCTTCTCTGTTTCGCTCTCGCGCTTCTTCCCGCCTGCCGATCCCATGCGCACATTGTCGTCGGATGCAAGAACTTTACCGAGCAAATCATCCTTGGAGAGCTCATTGCGCAACAGATCGAAAACAAAACTCATCTTCCGGTCGAGCGCCGCTTCTATCTCGGCGGGACTTACATCGCGCATCAGGGGATTTTGGCCGGACGCATCGACATCTATCCGGAATACACGGGCACGGCACTTACCGCGATTTTGAAAGAGCAGCCCAGTTCTGATCGTAAAGCCGTTTATAACCGCGTGAAGTCGGAATACGAACGCAGGTTTCATCTGACGCTCGGACCACCACTCGGCTTCAACGATACGTTCGCTATTGAAATACGTGGCGAAGACGCTCGCCGGCTGCATCTTCAGACGCTGTCACAAGCTGCGAAATACACGCCAGAATGGCGCCCTGGCTTTGGATACGAATTCATGGAGCGCCGCGACGGCTACAAAGGCCTGGTAGCGACCTATGGTCTGCGCTTTGCCGCGCCGCCGCGCATCATGGACCTCGGCCTGCTCACTCGCGCCTTGAAGGACCACCAGGTCGATCTGATCGCGGGCAACATGACCGACGGCCTCATTCCCGCGCTGGACTTGTTCGTTCTGGAAGATGACAAGCACTATTTCCCGCCCTATGAAGCCGTGCCGGTTGTACGCGAGCAAACCCTTGTGCAGCATTCCGAGATTCGCGCCGCGCTGGCCGATCTCGGCGGCAAAATTTCCGACTCAGAGATGCGCGAGCTCAACTACGAAGTGGATGGGAAGAAGCGAGACGTAAAGGAAGTGGTGGCCGAATTCCTGCGGAGCAAGCGATTGTGATGCTGTCGAGCCGGGCTCGACCGGACAGCCGAGGGCGGCTGTCTCTACGCGATTCACATCAGCCACACCGGATCGACATCCACCACGACGTTCGTGCGCGGAATGCTTTCCTTCGCCGCTTGCGAGAGCATTGCGCGCAGTAGCGCGTTCAGCTTCTCGCGGCTTTGCGATTTCAGGATGAAGTGATATCGGTAATCGCGCTTCAGCCGCTCAATTGGGCTGGCGGCGGGACCGAGCACGCGGACGCCTTCATGCCGCGTTCGTTCAAACCAGCGACCCAGCGCGCCCGACCATTTTAACGTGTCATCGAGTTTACCGCTACGAAGGACGACATTCGCCAGCGCAGAATATGGCGGGTAGTGCATCCAGCTGCGAAAGCGCAGTTCTTTTTCGTAGAAGCCGACGAAATCGTGCTGTGCGGCATATTGGACAGCATAGTGGTCGGGGAAAAATGTTTGCAGGATCACCTTCCCCGGAACCTCTCCGCGCCCAGCACGTCCGGCCACTTGAGTCAGCAACTGAAACGTTCGCTCCGCCGCGCGGAAATCTGGAAGCCCTAGAGCGTTATCCGCGCCAACGACGCCTACCAGCGTGACCCCATGCACATCGTGTCCTTTGGCGATCATTTGTGTGCCAACCACCAGGTCGAGTTCACCTTCATTCAGAGCATTTAGAGTGCGCTCGAAATCGGCGTGGCTCCGCACCGTATCGCGGTCGAGGCGGGCAATGCGTGCTTGCGGAAAATATCCGTGGAGCAATTCTTCGAGCTTCTCCGAGCCAGTCCCAAGGAAATAGACATACTCGCTGCCGCACGAGGCGCAGTGCTTCGGCACAGGGGCCATGAATCCACAGTAATGACACTCCATGCGACGCTTCTGCTTGTGATGGGTGAGCGCAATGGCGCAATTCCGGCACTCGAGCGTCTTGCCGCACGTTCTGCAAAGCACGACCGGCGAATATCCACGCCGGTTGAGCAGCACCATGGCCTGTTCCTTGCGCTCCAGCCGCAGCTTAATCTCTTCGATCAGCTTGCGCGAGACCACTTGCTCTTGGCCGGTTTCCTGAAACTCCTGGCGCATATCGACCAGTTCGACTTCCGGCAGAGGACGCTTCTGCACGCGGTCGGGCATTTCGAGCAGAGCATAGCGTCCCTTCTTCGCGTTGAAGTAAGACTCCAGCGACGGCGTGGCCGACCCCAGGACCACGACAGCATCGTTAATCTTCGCGCGCATGGCTGCGACGCTGCGGGCATGATAGCGCGGCATCTCGTCCTGTTTATAAGAGGCGTCCTGTTCCTCGTCGACAATGATGAGCGCGAGGTTCAATACGGGCGCGAATACGGCTGAACGCGTGCCTACCACCGCACGTGCTTCGCCGCGCCGGATACGATGCCAGTGCTCCGCACGTTCTTTCTCTGACAGCGCAGAGTGCAGGATCGCGACCTGGTCCCCGAATGTGTCATGAACATCGGCAGCGACGGCCGGGGTCAGACCAATTTCCGGGACTAGCAGAATTGCCGATCTGCCCTGATCGAGCACCGCCTTCATCGCCGCCAGGTACACCGCAGTCTTTCCCGACCCGGTGACTCCATGCAAAAGAATTCCACTGAATTTGTGCGCCTCCGCCGCAGCCTCGATCTGTTTCAACGCTTCCTGCTGTTGCGGCGTGAAATCCTCGTGGGAACGGAGAGCCCGCGCAGCGAGCGAGGGACGTTCCAACTCGAGAGGCTCCTCGTTAATTTCAATCAGGCCCCGCTTGACCAGAGTTCCCAGCGTGGTTTTCGGAACCGGCAGCGCCGCAAGGTCCTGGACTGGAACTCTTCCTCCCGCGCCCGCAATGGTTTCAATCAGTAGTTGCTGGTTGGCGTTCAGCTTTCCTTCCGCGCTCTTAAATATTGCGACCCGGCGAGTACGCACCGCAGCAACGGACTGCGACGCATCCTCGCGCGCGATCCACTTCTTTCGGACTAAACCGTCGATCACATCTCGCGCAGTACGACTCGCCCCTCTCAGCGTTTCTTCGCGCGCATTGTCTCGTCCCGAGAGGTACTCCAACACCCTGAACTCCGCATATTGGTCTTCCATGCTCTTTCGCGAGCGTGTGGAAGAACCGCCAGTTCCAGCCAGGTGCAGCGCGAGATGCCCATCATCGGTAATTCGATACAGGACTGACTTCTTGAACTCCGCATTGAGCGGCAGCATGGTGCGGAACACCTCGCCCAACGGCGCGAGGTAGTAGTCGCTGATCCATTGTCCTAGGCGAAGTAACTCCGAAATAAGAGCAGGCGTGTCCGGCGGGTCGGGGAATTCCAGAACGTTTTTAGCGATCACCTTCGGAGCACGATCGTGCGTAGAAGTAACAATCCCGATCAGCCGTTGCCTTCCGAACGGGACCAGCACCCGGCTTCCCGCAGCCGGATTACAACCCTTGGGCAAGCGGTAGGTGAATATCGTATCGAGCGGCACGGGGACCGCAACGTCGCAAAATTGAGGCATCGTTAAGAAAACGCAGGCGAAGTTGCATCCTAGCACCCAAGGAACTTACCTGGAATTCGGCGAGGCCGCCCAAACCTTAAGGTGCCCTTAGGTGTAATTTGTTCCCGACCCTACAGCGGAAACCGGAAAAAACGACCTAAGGCCTTTTACCTAGGAAAACCTTAGCACCACCCCCCACTTTGGTTTGCAACCCTACGGTAATTTCCGGCAACCAAGTAGGAGATTCGATCTAGCTGTCATCGATGAGCAAAAGTTCGGCAGCCGTTGGTGAAAAAGATTCTCTAGTTTGTTACACTTGAGGCAACCCGCCCAAGCCATAACCGGGCATTCACCGCGCCGCCGCACACTGTCGTCTCGTCCCTGGTGGACGTCTGTAAGCCTGTGTAAATCTGGCAGTTTTTTCTTCGGGCAGGCAGCTCACGGTGGCAAAGCATGTGCAACATCTTTCCACTTAAAGAGCCATTTTTTGTTCGACGACTTTGCTTTGCCGCCGGAGGTTGCAGAGAAGGGTCACATCTCACTGGAAGGGGTCTGTAATGGAGGAAAAATCGTTACGTCCGAGGGAGCAGCAGGTCGTGGAACTGCTTCTGCAAGGCTGCGACAATGACGAAATCTCCAAACAACTGAATATGGCGCGGCGGACGGTCAAAGCGCATTTCAATCGTCTGTTTTTGCGCTTCGGAATTACTGGCGGGGTCAAACGGGTCAAGTTAGCCACACTCTTATATCGGAGGCAGCTATGTTCAGAGGCAGAGGAAACTCAACACCAAACGAGCGCGAACAGCGAGTCATTGAACTCGTCGCCCAAGGACTCAAAAACAAGGAAGTTGCCGACGAAATCGGCACCACTGAACACGTCATCAAAAACTATCTCCGGACCATCTACGACAAACTGGGGCTCTGGAACCGCGTAGAACTCGCCCTATGGTACGAGGCGAGGCGGCACGAAGGCCTGGTGATGGCGCAGGTGAGCTAGCTGCTCATCATTCAATTTCTGAATTCTCTGACGTGGGAGCCTGATGAATCAGGCTCTTTTCTTTTGTGCTTTACTTCGTGGCCTAGGTCGTCTAAGGGCAGGTGGTATTCGAGGCCGGTAGGAACCCGTCGCTCTGGGCGTTGTACTGGGTCGTGAACTCGCCGTCGGGCGTCTTGCCATATAAGTCTTCGCCGGAGCAGTAATACAGCTGGGTGTGCACATCGATCCAGACACGCGTGTCCGGCGCCCCAGCAAAAACCTTTGTAGGTTTCTCCACGCCAATGTCGATCATCAATGATTGGAACCACGTCGGCTGCCCCGGCTTCGGCCGAGCTAATATCAACCCGTAAGCAAGTGCCACCGCAACCACCGCTAACGACAATTCCCGCCAGCGTCGTTTCGCGAAACTCGCCGTTCGTTCTGAAAGATGAGGACGCTCCTCGAACGGAAATGCGGCCTCTGGCGCGACCGGCTCGACTGGGGCAACTTGGAGAGGAGCGGGCTCCGCCGGCGCTCGTCGTGGCCACATTAGAGGCTTTGGCTCGACTGGCTCAACTGGCGTCACCTCTGGCGTCGGGAAAAGATCCGGAATCGACTCCGCCCTGAACTCATCTCCCGCGTTCGTGACCTCAGGCGCCGGATGCGGCGAATCCCGCAAGATCCCCTGTGCCCGCTGCATAAACCACAGCGATGCCCACTTGCTCTGCAGCTCTTCTGCCTGGTTTGGTGCGGGGCGGGGCATGCTGCAGAAGCCGCAGAACTGCTCGTCGGCGGCAAACGGACGTCCGCACATGCGGCAAGACGGCGGCGGAACAGCACTCGCAGCTTGTTGTGCCGGAGATCCTGATTTGACTTCCGTTGCTTTTAGGACATCAGGAACTACCGGGGTCTCGCTCGCCGGAGCTGGCGTGGAAATTTCAGGTGGTTCAACCTGCTCGGCGGGGAATGGTTCTTCTTGATTCTGCGTTGAAGCGATCTGAACCGTCGTGCTTCGCGCATTTCCAAGCCGCACGCTGCGCTCGAGGGTTCCCGTGATCAGACCCGCCATCAAGCGGCAGGTGCGGAGTTCCGCCTCACCGAAACACCTCGGCTTGGCCCATCGGACTTCCACCAGTCCCGCAATCTCGCCGAATCGCAGAACGGGTGCCGCAACCAGAGATCCCACTTCAATCTCTCGGCAAATCTCGCGATCGAGCCGCGAATCCGTTTGGGCGTCCGCGCTCTCGAACATATGGCCCGACTTGAGCTGGGCGGTTGCATCCGCCGAGTGAGAGGAAACGCTGCTTCCGGGAATCTTTGCTGGAATTCCGGCCTCTGCCACACAATCCAGATATCCATTGTCGACAAGACTGATGCTGACCCCGCTTGCGCCTGTCAGCCCTAGGACGCGGTCGGCAATCAGGGCGGCGCTGTCGGCGATATTGAGACTTTGGGTTCGTATCAGCGATTGGATCTCGGCGATGATCGCGAGCACCCGCGAAGTCGCGGTCGGCTGCTCTTCCTTACTATCATTTTTAACGTCAGCTTCGTTGTGCTGCTGCACAACATAGGCAGCCGCCAGCAGTTGCTGGAAAGAACCTTCGTCCAGCGCCGGCTTCTGCTTCGCTCCTGTAGAGGACAACGTCACGAAAGACTCGCTTGAGGCTATTTTAAAGCAGGCAATCAAGGTACATACCTCAAGCATGGTGGGACAAAATCAGTAGTACACCTTCCGTGCAAGGGGAAGAGCTTGCTATGTACCAGTAATACAGAAGCTTAACCGCAAAGGTCGCTAAAAACGCAAAGGACGAACCAGAGGCCGGTCCTTGCGTACTTTGCAATCTTTGCGGTTAAGAACTCTCTGAAACAAATGGGCTATTCGTGACTGAGGTAGAAGTGGACCGCCGGAGTGATAATCAGCGACAGCACCATCGAGATCAGAATCCCGCCAATCACGGCAATGGCTAGCGGCTGAAGCATTTGCGACCCTGCCCCCCAGGCAAATGCCAGGGGAAGCATGCCGGCGACGGTGGCCAAGGCGGTCATCACGATTGGACGCAGACGGCGACGGCTGCCGAGCAGCATGGCCTCTTCAGCGGACGCGCCGGAGGCGCGAATCTTCTGGTCGGCGTCGAGCAGGAGAATGCCGTTTTTCGCCACGATGCCCACCACCATGATCATGCCCATAAAGGACGAGACGTTGAACGTCGTGCGGGTGATCAACAGCGCGATAAACACGCCCGAGGTGGAGAGCAGGGCTGAAGCCAAAATTGCCAGTGGCGCCGCGAACGTTCGGAACTCAAACAGTAGGACGATGAATACCAGCACCACCGCCAGCACCAGCACAAACGCGAATTCGCGGAACGATTTCTGCTGCTGCTCGTATTTTCCACCGTATTCCACACGAATACTCGGCGGCAGGTGCAGCTTAGCCACTGCTTCTTGTACTCCGTCCATCGCGCTGCCCAGATGAACGTCTTCGGTTCGGCCGGTGACCAACACATCGCGCAAAAGGTTCTCGCGGTGGATTTCATTTTGCGGCGGCATCTCCGTCACCTTCGCCAGCGACCCCAGGGTGGCAGTGTGGCCGCTGGCGCTGACCAGCAACGTGTCGGAAATGTTCTCAAGCGATGCGCGCTTGTCGGCCGGGAATCTCACCCGCACGGTATAAACGCGGTCATTCGAAACCACCGGGGTGGCTGCCGGTTCGCCTTCCAGGATTGCCGCCGCATCGGTGGCCACTTCCTCGGGAGTAAAGCCGGCCCGCGCCGCCACCAGCGGATCAATCTGGAAATTCACCGCCGGGCCACTGATGGTGTTTTCGATCCCGTTGAGCACGTCCACAACACCTTCCACCCCGGTCTTGGCCTTTTCGTCCCAGCGGATGGCGTCGGCCACCTTGGGCGCCCAAGTCTGCAGGAGTTCGGGGTCCTGCGAGAATAACTTCACCGTGACTTCTTCGGGTTCGCCGGTCAGGTCTCCGATCATGTCCTGCAAGATCTGCACAAACTCGACCTTCACCGACGGCTCCTCTGCTTCGACTCTGTGACGGATATCGGCGATGACCTCGTCAATCCCGCGCTCGCGATCTTGCTTGAGCATGACGAGAATGTCGCCCCGGTTGGCCTCGGTGACTGCCGCCGGCCCAAGTTCAGCTCCCGTTCTCCGTGACGTGCTTTGCACCTCCGGAACCGACCTGGCGATCTGTTCCATATGGGTCACCATGCGGTTCGTCTCGCTCAGGGAACTTCCAGGGGGAGTCCAATAATCGAGCGTGAACGAGCCTTCGTCCATCTCGGGCATGAGATCTGTGTCGCTGAAGTAGAAACACGCTCCGGCAGCCACGATCAGCAGAACGCAAAAAGCTCCAAGCCAAACAGGCTTTTCCAACGCTCGCTTCAGCCATCGCTGGTGGAAGTCGATGATGCGCCGGAATACATTGCCCAGAGACTCTTCTTCCACCGCCAACAACTGTGCGAGATTCTCCTCACCGCCAGTTTCCGCTCGCGAACCGTGCTTTCGCACGAAAAAGCTGCTCAGGGTGGGCGTCCAGGTCAACGCCAATGCCAAAGACGTAAAAAGCGCAACCGCCATGGTCAAAGCCAGTGAGCGGAAGAAGGTGCCGTAGACTCCGGTGATCGAGACCAGGGGAACGAAAACGACCACCGGAGTGATGGTCGATCCGATCAAGGGGACGGTAATCTCCCGCAACGCGCTTTGGACGGCCTGAAACCGGCCCTGCCCGGCATCGCGGTGCAGCACGATGTTTTCAACCACAACAATGGCGTCGTCAATGACCAGTCCCACCGCCGCGGCCAAGCCGCCCAGCGTCATCAGGTCGAAGGTTTCGTTCAGCAGTTTGAGAATGACGCAAGTGACGAGAATCGTTACCGGTATGACCAGTCCGGCGACGATCGACGATCCCCAGTCGTGCAAGAAGACCACAAGAATGATGGAGGCCAGGATCAGCCCGAGCAGAATTGCGTCGCGCACGCTCTTGATCGCGGCGCTCACGATAATGGATTGATCATAGAAAGGCCGTATCTCGACTCCCGGCGGCAGCGTTTTCTTGATCTGGTCCACCATGTCGTGGACTTCGTCGGCCACCAGCAGCGTGTTGCTGTCTGGCTGGCGGTTGATGTTGAGCAGCACCGCCGGCTTGGCGTTGGCGCTGACAATCGTGTAGACCGGCTTTACACCCGGAACGACGGTAGCAACGTCTCCGACTCGCACCGGTACACCCGCAGCCGTGTTCTTGATGACCACATTCGCAATCTGGTCGGGAGTGCGCACCTGCCCGCTTACTAATCCCAGAACCAGTTGGTGATTGCGCTCGAACAGCCCTGGGGAATCGATCAAGTTCGTGCGCTTCATGGCATCGAGAATGTCGGCGACCGTCACCCCGGCGGTGAGCAGTTTCGCGGGATCAGGTTGGATGTCAAACTCCGGCTCCTGCCCCCCTTGCAGGATGACGCTCGCGACCCCATTCAGTCGATTCAGGCGCGGCTTGATTTCGTAGGTCGCCATGTCCCAGAGCTCGGTTTGAGACACAGATCCGGAGGTCATGCTGTAGCCCATGATCGGGAAGGACGCGAACGTCATGCGGCGGGTATCGATGGTCGCGGTCGCTGGAAGTTCAGGTTGTACGCGCGAGATGGCTGCATTCACGTATTGCAGCGTCTGGAACATGTCTACGTTCCAGTTGAAGAAGAGATCGATTTCCGCGGATCCCCGGCTGGTAGTGGATCGCACCTCTTCCAAGCCCGGCACACTATTCACCGCCTCTTCGACAGGGCGCGTGATCGTGACCATCATCTGATCAATGGGCATGACGCCGTTATCAACGGCAAGAACGATTCGCGGGAAGTTCGTCGTCGGGAACACACCCACTGGGATGGTGAAGGCGAGATAGGCCCCCAGCGCCGCCAGCGTGATGATCAGGAAGATCAGCGGCTTGGAATGTCGAACGAACCAGAACGAGGTCGCGTGGTTCTGCGCGACGTTGGTGTCGGTGGACTCGTTCAGATGGACGGGGGGCGTCAACCGCTACTCCTTTTCGGCCGGAGCTTGCGCGGAAGCAGTTGTGATCTTGGAATTATCAGGAAGGCCGTAAGCTCCAGTGCCGACGACTTTGTCTCCCGCATGGAGGCCGTCAACGATCTGCACTTGATCCCCTTGGCGGATGCCAGTCTTGACTGCTGTTTGGTGCGCGTGCCCGTCATTGCCCGCGACCATCACCGAAACTGTCCCGTCAGCCGCGGTGAGCAGCGACGCAGTCGGCACCACCAATGCATCCGGCACGGATTTCGCCACCATAGAAAGTTGTACGCTTGTTCCCGGCTTCATTCGCTCGTGCGCATTCTTCAGAGTGACCCAAATCTCGACCGTGGTGCTGCCAGGATCAAGCGCCGGGCTGACCACTGAAACGGTACCGGGAAATGCGCTGTCTATATTTGGCACCGTAACCTCCGCCTTGTCGCCAACCTTCAACAGTGCCGCGCTCTGTTGCGGGATGTGGGCGCGAGCGACCACTTGCGAGATGTCCATGACGGTGAGCAACGGTGTTCCCGCAGCCGCCATCTCGCCGGGATACAGCGGTCGATCGGTGATCACACCACTGATCGGACTGCGAATGTCCGAGTAACTCAGCTGCGCCTCCGCTCCCTGATATTTCCCCTGCGCCGATTCGAGCTGCCCCTTGGCGGATTTTTGTGCCTGTTGGTAGCCGACGGCGTTCAGGCTCTCGAGATGCTTCTGCGCAATCTCGAACTGATTTCTGGCATTGGTCAGGTCCACGCCTGCCTGATCCAGTTCCTTGCGTGGCAAGGCACCTTGCTGGAACAACTCTTTCCGGCTGTCGTATACCTTCTGCGCGGCGTCGTAGGTCTGCTTCGCAGCTTGGGCGTCCAGTTGCGCTTTCTGCAATTCCTGCGGGATGTCGGCTGCGGTGGCGGTTGCGTAAGTCGCCTGCGCCTGGTCGTACGCGCCTCTATTTTCCTGTGCCGCGGCGGCGAGATCGCGGTTCTCCAACTCGGCCAGCAGCTGTCCGGCGCGAACATGGCTGCCACGATTGACATAGAACTTTTTGACCGGAGCGCTGATCTTGGGAACGATCGCGGACTGCGCCACAGGAAAGAGCACCGCATCGCTGGTGATGGTCTGCTGCAGATTCGCCTTGGTGACGGAAACAATCTGCACCGGAACAGCGGGTTCCGTGTCCTTGGGTTCTCTGGAGCACGCCGTGGCAAGGCAGAGCGCTGTCGCAACCGCCATCGCTGAGAACAAACGCATTGCAGTCACTAACTTACGCAACCTTAGTCCCCCTCAAAACTGCCCGGTCAAAGTTTGCAGATTCGCCATCGCCAGCCGAAACCGCAACTGGCCATCAGCAAAGGCATTCTGCGACGTAGTGAGTGTATTCTGCGCATCCACCACTTCAAGCGCGGTAGCCTCGCCAGCCTGATATCGCAACGTGGTCAGCCGCAAACTCTCAGCTGCAAGATCGGCTGACTGACGCAGCGAATCCAGCTCGGTGCGCGAGGTTTGCGCTTCCGCGTAAAACGACTTCAAGTCGGCCACAATTTTACGTAGCGCGAAACTCAATTCCACTTTGGCCTGTTGCTGCTCCAAATGCGCGCTCTTCAGCTTGGCGTGCCCGGCGCCCCAGCTCCATACCGGCAACTGCAGTGTTGCCGTAGCCGCATAGCCGAGGTTTCGGACATTTCGCCCGGAAACCGGATCAAAGCCGTTTACCGCGAAATGGTTGGCGTCAATTCCATAGAAGTAATCCAGGCCGAGCGACGGCAGGAAGCCATTCCACGCCACCGCAACCTGCCTGTTGGCGGCATTCATCGATGCTAGGGCTGCGCGCAACTGCGGGTTCTCCTTGCCCGCATGTGCCTCGGCTTCCTCAAACGTGGGGACCGGCTCGACGTTGTCGAGATCGTCCACGGTGGTGAAGTTCTGGTTAAAGCTCGGGAAAATCAATACCCCCAACTCCAGGTGGCTGCGGTCCATTTCCAGTTGCGCATCCTGCATAGCGCGCTGCTGTTGCTGCGCCTGGATCTGCGCTTTGATGCTATCGGAATGCGCCACCTCGCCACCTTTTTCCAGTTTCTGCGAGATGTCCATGAAGTGCGTTGCTTCAGCCGCGGCACGCTGCGCCGTCGCATACTTGCGCTGGGCAATGACATTTGCGTAGTACGCCTGTGTCACGGTCACGACCAGCCCGCGTGTTGCGATTTCCGAATTGGCCTTGGCCAGTGCTTCCTCGGCTCGCGCCAGGCGATACTCCGCCGCGCTCTGTAGCGAAAGCGCCTGATGCACATTGGCCTCACTCACATATTCGTGCACGCCGTTGGACGCTATGAATCTTCCCGTCGCTGTTCCATTTCCCTGCGTGTACAGAAATTCCGCATTGTAATTGACATTCGGCAGCAGGCCGGCCCGAGCTTGGATGGTCTGCTGTCGGGCTACTCCATACTGCGTCAACGCAGCCCGGTACTGCGGCTCATTGGCGTGCGCGCGAGTCAATGCGTCCTGCAGGGTGAGGGTAACTGGAGCGCTGGCGTTTGCATCGGAAGCACCTACCGTCACTTTTGTGTCTTGAGCGCACAGCGTTGTCGCCGACATCACTCCAAGGATTGCCAGGCACGCGTTGAGAAAGTCGCTGAACCGTCGCATCATACCCCACCTCATCGTAGTGTCCTTACCTTAATGCCACCTGAAAGAGTTTCATTGTGGCACAAGTGTTGGCTGGAAATGGGACACGGACCGCGAGTTGGCGCGCTTCAGGCAGCCCCTTCCGAACGTCAAATCACTGAATTTTCTCTGGTATATGGCCTTTCGCTGACGAGGCGAAGATTTGGCGAAGTACTTGCAACGGTTCCAATTGCAAGGATTCGAGAAATGCACGGGGGAAGGTAATCATGCTGAATCTCGACCAGATCAAAATCACCCACCGGGACGAGCAGGTGCTTAAGCTCCTTGTCCAAGGCTGCAGTAACAAGGAGATCGCCTCGGAACTCGCGATCAGCCCGCGGACCGTGAAGCAGCACTTGCGCACGCTCTTTTTGCGCGCTGGCATCAAGGCGGGCCGCAAGCGTGTCATTCTGGCCACCGCCATGTTCGAAAAGGAGCAGATGGACCATGTCACCACGCGAACAGCTTAGTTTCATCGAAATCGAGATCGCCACGCTGGTTTGGGAAGGCCACACCAACCCCGAAATCGCGCGGCTACTCGGAACCTCGGAGCAGGTCATCAAGAACCACTTGCGCTGCATCTTCGACAAGCTGGGGGTTTGGAGCCGATTGGAATTGGCCTTGTACGTCGCCTCCCACGGGGGGCGGCGATGGGCACTGCGCTTGCCCGCAACGACCGATCGCGGTCGCCTGGCCGTCGCCCCGGCGGCGGAAATCAGCGTTTAGATTGTGCCTGGCTTTCACGCCTGCCGAGGATAAAGGTTGTCCGAGTTACACCGCAGAGCGGACTGCGTCTGCAAAGCCTTGCACCATGTGCTTTAGCGTTAACCACGCCGATTGTGAAGCAATGACTTACTCGCTGCATTAACGGAAGGCGAATTGCTTGAAGCTAGTGTCTGGCGCGGGGATCGCGTTTCCCGTTTCCAGCCGCTGGCACGAATCAGCGGAATCTCCTGGGGCAAAACTGGATGACCTACAAAGAAACCTTTTGGATGGCCTGTGACTCCACCGAACAGTTGCGGGCTGAATACGGCCCATTTCACACCCGCGCCGAGGCCGAGCGCGAGGCTGGGAAACTGGGCTTCAATTACCTGCTTCGCTACGAGCACTTGATCGGCGAGAACGAAGACATCAAAGAAGTGCGCTGCATTTTCATTGAGCTTGCGCCTGAAGGTTCCCTCCCGGAAGCACCCCAGCGCCTGCACACCCGTTGTGCCAGTTGCGGCGAATCGGCAGTCCACGAGCAACCGTGGCAGGCTGAGGTGTGGGCCGACATTCACGAATTCGAACATTCGCGCCACCGCGTGCGCCTGTTCCGTCAAAGCCGTACCGAGGGACTTAAGGAGATTGCCGGCTGGCGCGACGCCTGCGCGTGACTGGTTACCAGTGGCTGGTTACCAGTTGCCAGTTCCCCGTTCCCAGTCTCCAACTCTCAACGGAAAAGCACTTCGAGTTTTAGGCCGGCTGAGAAATTCCAGCTCTGAAGTCGCGCCGCGAAGTTCACCACGGCAGGTTCGCGACTAGCAACTACCACTGGGAAACTAGCAACTAGCAACTCGCAACTTCTCTTGCTAACATCCCTCCAGGAATGCCACTCCGCAGAATTGCCACAAAACTTGGCGATGCCGCCCGCAAGGTAGCCCACAAAGGCGCGGCTCACGATGCTCGCCCCGCCGGAGACCTTGTCATCATCACCGGCATGAGCGGGTCTGGAAAAGCGTCGGTACTGAAGGCCTTTGAGGACCTCGGCTACTACTGCGTCGACAATCTGCCTGTCGGGCTCATTCCCCGCTTTGCCGAGTTGGTGGGCCAATCATCTGAGATCGAGCGGACGGCGTTGGTAGTGGATGTCCGCGAAGGTCGCCAACTCGAAGAACTTCCGGATATCGTGAAATCGGTACGGCGGATGATTTCGACCAAGGTCGTCTTCCTCGAAGCATCCGATTCCGTTTTACTTCGCCGTTACAGCGAGACTCGCCGGCCTCACCCGTTGGGCACCAAGGAGCCTGTAAAAGCGTCTCTCGCTGCCGAGCGCCATCACCTGCGGCACATCCGCGATCTCGCCGATCTGGTCATCGACACGTCGAAGTTCAATGTGCACGAGCTTCGCGCCCACATTACTGAACTGTTCGAGAAACAAGAGAATGGCCGCAACATCCTGGTCTCATGCGTGAGCTTCGGGTTCAAGCACGGCGTTCCCGATGACGTAGACTTGCTTTTCGATGTTCGCTTCTTGCCGAACCCGCACTTCGTTCCGGAATTTCGGCCGTTGACCGGGCGTCACCCCAAGGTGGCGAAGTATATTCGATCGTTTCCTCAGACCGCAGAATTCATCCAACGCATCTCAGACCTCCTGGTTTATCTTCTGCCCCACTACATCCACGAAGGAAAGAGTTATCTCACGATAGGCTTCGGCTGCACCGGAGGACAGCACCGGTCAGTAATGATTGCCGAAGATGTGGCGAAGAAGTTGAAGAAAGCCGGTTACAGGATCAAGGTTGTCCATCGCGACAGCCCGAAGTAGGGACTTAGCCGCGTGTCGGGATCACCGCGCCCGCCCTTTGTAATTCGTGTACCGCCACTTCCCGCATCCTGGAAAACTTAGCATCCAGCCAGTCGTTCAGGATGCGTTGCAGTTCCGGACGAATACATTGGAAGCTGATTCCAGACTTGCCGTGCCTGTCATCCCACACGATGGTGCCATGAGCCAGCACCTGTGGGCCGCCGTTCTGAAGATCGAGCGTGATTCCTACGCGCTCGCCTAACTTGAAGCTGCCCGGACTGCAGATCGACATTCCGCTTGTTGAGACATTGCTGGTTCGGGCGCTCAGATCAGTTCCATCAGCACGGGTTAAAATCACCGGCAACTCTGCCGTGCACCGAAAATATCGCCGCCGCTCACGAGTCATGGCGTCGTAGGCGGTATAAACCGCTCTGCGCACGTCTATGACGTCGAGAGGACGCGCCAGGACAAAAGTTGCACCAAGCCCTCGTGCAAGCTCCTTTTCGTAATTCTCGGTCGCGACCGCAAAGACGACGGCGTTTCTGTTGGATGGACTTCGTCGGAAAGCCGTCAATGTGGGCCCCGCGTCCCGCACGCAATCGAAATCCACTACGATCGCTTCATACTTCTCACGACCGAACTCAGGGAAGTCGCTTCCTTCTCCCCCGGAAACATCAATCGCAATTCCAAGCTCTCGCGAAATGTCGCTAAACAAGGACGCGAGGACTACATCCTGTGTCACCATCAGCGCCCGCACATCTGCAGCGTTAATCATTACAGGTTCCTGTTAAAGCTTTTTTTAAACTTGCTTTCTTCTCTTATCGGAGTTGTTGCTCCTACCTTCAGCGCGAAAGCACTCATGGGTAACACGCGCATCCGCTGTCACTGCGAACGCTCGTTCTCCCAGAATGGAACCGTTCCCTTCTTGAAACTCTGCGCGACAAATCTTCCCGAACCAAAGCGCAGTCCACCTCTGTAACTTGGCGGCACAGCACTAGTGAATGAGAATCGTTCATACGACGTGCGCACTCCGCATTCATTGCTTTGAGTCTTATTCTCAGAACTCGTCAAATCGATCGCCGCGAATGGTGGCTTTGGGCATTCGCCGTTGTAGTTACGATTGCGCTCACGGCGACCATTATTTTCCTCACTATCTTTCATAAAGAAGTTGCAGAAACTGAAAATTATTGGTCCGACTTGCGCGAGTGGGTGCGCGGCCTGGCTGCCTTAGTTTTGCTCTTCGATATTTACACGATGTATCAGCACCGGCAGTTGCTGCGCATCCGCCGCGAACTCGCGGACAGCAACGAACTGTTCCACCTGATCACGGAAAACGCCGCCGACATGATCGCAGTGGTGGACAGCGAAGGCCGCCGCCTTTACAACAGCCCGGCGTATTCCACCGTGCTGGGATATTCTCCCGAAGAACTCGGAACCAGCCTCTCGACCGAGCAGATCCATCCCGCAGATCGCCCGAAAGTGATCGAGGCCGCCGCCAAAGCGCGGGCTACCGGGCGCGGCGAGCGCTTGGAATATCGCATGCGCCACAAAGATGGTTCCTGGAGGATTCTGGAATCAACCGCCAACCCGATTGCGGGTGCGGATGGGAACTCTGGTTCGCTGGTGATTGTGAACCGCGACATCACCGACCGCAAGCGCGTCGAAGAACTGGTCGCCCACAGCGCCTTTCACGATGGGCTGACGGGGCTACCGAACCGTCTGCTGTTCAACGACCGCTTGCGGCAGGCAATGATGCGAGCGCGCCGCAGCAAACACGAACGCCTGGCAGTGTTCCTGGTCGATATAGACGAATTCAAAGTTGTCAATGACAGTCTAGGTCATTCCGCCGGCGACCAACTCCTTGTCGAGATCGCCCACCGCCTGGAAGGCTGCCTCGATCGCGCAGAACAGACGACCATTGCCGGCCGCGATGTCGAGGTCGAAGAGAAGACCCAGGGCCTTGCACGTTTCGGGGGAGATGACTTCATCGTTCTTTCCGAAGAATTTTCTGGGCCAGCCGACGCTATTCGACTCGCACAGCACATTCAAGAGAGTCTTGCGCCGGAGTTTTCGGTGGGCGAACACCGAATCGTTATCACAGCCAGCATCGGCGTCGCGCTCCTCAGCACCGCGCACCTTCGCCCCGAGGACCTCATCCGCGATGCGGAATTGGCTATGTATCGCGCCAAGAGTACCGGCAGATCGCGTTGCGAGGTCTTCGATCCGGAGATGCACTCCGCCGCTATCAAGCGACTGAAACTGGAGACCGAGTTGCGCCGGGGCATCGAACAGCGAGAATTGCTGGCTTATTACCAGCCGATCATTTCGCTTCGGACGGGCAAGGTCGCCGGCTTTGAAGCTTTGAGCCGCTGGCAGCGAGCGTCAGGTATGGTTCTGCCCGCAGATTTCATCCCGGTGGCGGAAGAAACAGGCCTCATTGTCTCCATGAATCAACAACTCATGCTGGATGCGTGCAGGCAAGGCGCGATTTGGCAGGCTTCGTTCGGCTGCGCTTCGCCGCTGTTTATGAGCATGAACATCACGCCAAAGCAGTTCGAGCGAACGCAACTGGCCGAAGAGCTACGAAACATTCTGGATCAGACCGGCTCGAACCCGGCCAATATCCATCTCGAGATCACTGAGACCGTGACGATGCAGGATGCGGACGCGGCCATGGACCGTCTGTCAAAATTGAAAGCTCTTGGCGTCCATCTCAGCATCGATGACTTCGGAACCGGATTCTCCTCCTTGAGCCGCTTGCGCCGTTTCCCCGTGGATGCGCTGAAAATCGATCGCGTGTTCATCTCCACCATGACGGAAGATCGCGATAGCTTCGAAATCGTGCGTGTAACCATCGCCCTCGCCCACAGCATGGACTTGCAAGTGGTTGCGGAGGGAACTGAAACGGAAGCACAGGTAGCTGAACTCAAAGCGCTTGGGTGCGAAATGGCTCAGGGTTTTCTTTATTCCCGGCCAGTCGATGCGGAACACGCGTTCGAACTGCTTTGTCGCGACTATGGCCGGCCCAGGTCGCGTTGCGCAGTCGCCAGCGCAACCGCCGCCAGCTAGCACCGGCTTGGGTAATGCGCTCCCCAGCAGCACCTACAGTAGAATAGAGCCTTCACCTTGGGCCCCATGGACCACAGCCGCACCTTCAGCATTCCCATACGCGCAGCCTGGCCACAGCGACCCCGGAGCGCTTCATGCAGCAACTAAAGCGGCTGCTGCGCTATCTGCTTCCGTACCTTGCGTACTTCATTCCGTCCGTTTTGCTGCTGGCTGGCGTCGGTCTCTTGGAGGCATTTCGCCTGCTGCTGATTGGGCCGATTCTGGGTCGCGTTCTCAACCCCTCCACGGGCTCAGAGAACATTCTGCTATTCACGATACCCCACACGAACCACACCATTTATCTGCAGCGATTCGTGCCATCGCATTTCCATAACGCGTGGACCATTGTGGCGTTCGCGTTTGTGGCCTCCACCATCTTGAAAGGGATTTGCGATTACTCCGGAACCTATCTGGTGAACTACGCCGGCTTTGGACTGATAACGGAACTTCGCAACGCCCTGTATGGCGCGATCCTGCGCCGATCAAGCGCCTTTTTTCAGCGCCATTCCACCGGAACCCTGATCTCTACGATCGTGAACGACATTGAGCGCGTGCAGTTCGCCATGTCGAACGTGCTGGCCGAGTCGCTGCAGCAGTTCTTCACCTTCATATTCACTGTCGGAGTGGTTATTGTTCTCGGCGGGAAGTTGGCTTGGCTTCTCGTACTCTTTGTACCTTTCATCATTTTTTCTTCCGGCAAGATCGGTCGCCGCGCCCGCACGACCACGCGCAAGGGCCAAGACAAGCTCGCGGACATCCAGAACATTCTTCACGAGACGATCACCGGCAATCGCATCGTGAAGGCTTTCAACATGGAATCGTGGGAATTCGCGCGGTTTCGCCGTGCAGCCCAGCGATTATTCCGTGCGAACTTGCGCTCCGTGGCTGCAGCATCGATCAGTTCTCCGCTGATGGACATCATCGGCTCGGTCGCGCTCGCGTTGCTCCTCTTACTCGGCCGCGAGCAGGTGGTTCACGGCGCAATGAAACCGGAAATATTCGTCGCGTTCATCATTGCAGTGTTCAAGCTCTACGATCCTGTCCGAAAATTCGCCCTTTTCTATAACAATTTTCAGCAGGCGCTCGGCGCGTCCTCCGAGATTTTCAAGTTCATGGACGTGCAGGATGAGGTGCAGGAGAAGCGGACCGCCGCTGTCCTGCCGCCCTTCTCCAAGAGCATTGCATTTCGGGATGTAAGCTTCAGCTATCAAACCGAGGACACCACTCGCAAGGTGCTCCACGACGTTTCCCTCGAAGTAAGAGCTGGTGAGATTCTCGCGGTAGTCGGCTCCAGTGGCGCAGGCAAGAGCACGCTGGTTTCACTGTTGCCGCGTTTCTTCGATGTGACCTCCGGTGGAATCGCCGTGGATAGCCATGACATCCGCGATGTCACACTTGCGTCTTTGCGTTCGCAAGTTGGCGTAGTCACGCAGGAAACCGTCCTCTTTAATGACACGCTGCGCAACAACATCGCTTACGGCCAACCCAGTGTCTCGCAAGCGGATGTTGAGTCTGCCGCCCGCGCCGCGCTCGCTCATGACTTCATCATGGAGTTACCTGCCGGATACGACACCATCATCGGCGAGAAGGGAGTGCGACTTTCCGGCGGCGAACGCCAGCGCATCGCCATCGCGCGCGCCCTGCTGAAGAACGCTCCGATCCTTGTGTTGGATGAGGCCACTTCCGCGCTCGACAGCGAGTCCGAAGCGCTGGTGCAGTCCGCGCTGCACAATCTGATGACTGGCCGCACCGTGATCGTGATTGCTCATCGCCTTTCGACCGTCCGGCGCGCGGACCGCATAGTTGTCCTCGAAAATGGCACCATCGCGGAAATCGGCAGGCACGAAGAACTCATGCAGAAGGCAGGCATTTACCGCAAGCTGTATGATCTTCAATTCATCGATGTGGATGCGCGTGCGGTCGCGCAAATGAGCAACGGAGCGGGAACTTACTGATGCCGATTCGATCCATGACAGGCTTTGCGCAGGCCAAAGGGCAGGTCAATAATCTTGCCTTCAATGTTTCCGTGAAGTCCGTCAATCATCGATTCCTCGATCTTCACTTCCGGCTCCCGTCGAATACTGACGGTCTCGAAATGTCGATGCGCCGCATTCTCAAAGAGAAACTCGCCCGCGGCCACGTGGATGTAAATCTTTCGTTCGAGCAAGGCGGAGCGGCCCCGCTGGGTCTTAACAAGGCTATGGTTTCTGGATACGTTCAGGCGTTTCGTGCTGCGGCCATTGAAGCTGGCATTGCAGCGGAACCCGACTTGAATGCGGTACTTCGCCTACCCGGCGCTCTCGACACCAATGCGGCTCCCTCGGAAGAGGAACTTTCTCCGGCGGTATTGCCCAAGCTGGAACAGGCGATCGATCAGCTGAACCGTGTTCGCGAAGAAGAGGGCCGGGCGATGGACCGCGAACTCCGCGAGCGCATGGAGAACATCCGCAAATCTTGCGCTGGGGTCAGCGCCTATCGCGATGCCGTGTTGAAGAATTACAGTGAGCGCCTGCAGACGCGCATTCAAGAGTGGCTGGGTTCGTCCGTTGATCAGGACAAGATCCTGCAAGAAGCCGCCGTACTTGCCGACCGCAGCGACATACAGGAAGAGTTAGTACGGCTTGACAATCACGTGCAGCATTTCGTCGCCTTGCTCGGCACGAAGGGCGAGGTTGGCAAGAAAATGGACTTTTTGTTGCAAGAGATGAATCGCGAGGCCAATACCCTGCTCTCCAAGACCTCGGGACTCGCTGGTGATGCGGCCAAGATTACCGAAGCGGGACTGGCAATGAAATCCGACATCGAGAAAGCGCGCGAACAGGTGCAAAATATCGAATAATGGTGAATGTGTTCATCATCTCCGCGCCGTCCGGGTCCGGGAAATCCACGCTGGTCTCCATGATCCGGCGCAGTGTGCCCCAGCTTGAGTTTTCGATTTCCTACACGACCCGCAAGCCGCGAGGCGCGGAACAGAATGGACGCGAATACTTCTTCGTCTCCCGGGAAGAGTTCAGGCAGATGATTCGCGAAGATCAATTCCTCGAATACGCGGTTGTGTTCGAAACTGACTATTACGGCACGGCCTGCAGGTTTCTTGACCAGGCTAAAAATCAAGGCAAGGACTTACTGTTAGATATTGACGTACAGGGCGCGGCGCAGGTGAAAAAGAAAGTCCGGGAAGCAGTCAGCATCTTTATACTTCCGCCGAACCGCAGCAAACTCGAGGAGCGTTTGCGATCGCGGGGTCAAGACGCCGAGGAAAAGATACAAAGACGGCTGGAAGAGGCCCGGCGCGAGATTGAGAATTACGATAAATACGACTATATTTTGGTGAACGACCATCTGGACGATTCTGTCAAGGCCCTGGAAGCCATCTTGCTCTCGGAGCGGCAGAAGCGGGCCGGCAATCCGGATGCAAACTTAGCTGTACTAGCGGAAAACTGCCGGTTGGAAAATGTTCGCGATCGCCTCGACCCGATCCTGCAATCGTTTCGGGAAGTCGTGGCCGGCGGGAAGTAGGCAGGGAGAGTTTCTAATGAAGTTGATCGATGGTTTCGACAGCAATTATCGGTACATCCTGGTCGCTGCTCGTCGTGCGCGCCAGTTGCAGGGTGGAGCTCCCCCTGTCATCGACACACAATCGCGCAAGCCCTGCCGCATTGCGCAGGACGAGATCAAGGCCGGCAAAGTGAAGTGGGTCGTGCCCGAAGTGCAAGCGTCCCCGGTCGAAGCCGCCGGAGAAATGCTCGATAAGGCCCTCGGTCAGGAAGGCTGAGAGCGGTGAACCATGAGCAGTGAGCAAGACAGGATTGCTCGTCGCTCGCGGCTCACTGCTCGCTGCTCCTTATGAAAGTTGCCCTCGGAGTCTGTGGCGGCATCGCCGCCTACAAAGCCGCTGAGATCGTTCGACTCCTCCAGGACCGCGGCATCCGTGTTCAGGTCATCATGACCGACTCCGCGCAGGAGTTTGTTCGTCCTCTTACCTTTGCGGCGCTTTCCGGCGAGAAAGTCATTACCGGCATGTTCAGCCGCGAGGCAGGCACCGAGCCAAACATAGATTCCGCGATTGAGCATATTGCGGTTGCGCAGTCGATTGACGCGCTGCTGGTCGCTCCTGCAACGGCCGACGTTGTTGCTAAGTTCACGCAGGGAATCGCCGATGATTTTCTGACGACGCTGTACCTCGCCACCACGGCGCCGGTGGTCGTTGCTCCTGCAATGAATGTGAACATGTGGGAACACCCGGCAACGCAAGAAAACCTCGCAATCCTTCGCAAGCGCGGAGTAAAGATCGTTGAGCCAGGCAGCGGATATCTGGCCTGCGGAATGACAGGCCCTGGTCGCCTCGCAGAGAACGAAGCGATCGTTGCTGCGGCCCTCGAAGCACTCGGAAGTTCGCAGGACCTTGCGGGCGAAACCGTTCTCATCACCGCAGGCCCCACGCGCGAGAAGATTGATCCTGTCCGGTATCTCAGCAACCGTTCGAGCGGACGGATGGGTTACGCGCTGGCAGAAGCCGCTCTCCGACGCGGCGCACGGGTGCTGCTGGTGACGGGACCGACTTCGTTGAAACCGCCGTCCGCCGCAGAGGTCATTCAGATCCAGTCCGCCGCTGAGATGACCGATGCGGTTCTCCGCCTTCTTCCTGAAGCGACGATTGTGATCAAAGCCGCTGCGGTCGCGGATTACACCGTCGCCAATCCTCCGGACCACAAGGTGAAGCGTTCCGGGCCGCTAAAGCTTGAACTTACTCCGACTGCAGACATCCTTGCGGAGATTTCCCGCCGCAAGCAGGGGCAGATCGTAATCGGCTTCGCCGCGGAAACGGAGAACGTGGTCGAGAACGCCCGTAAAAAACTGGCTTCGAAGTCCCTACATGCGATCGTGGTGAACGACGTTTCGAAGGAAGGCGTGGGCTTCGATACGGACCGCAACGCGGTCACGATCCTGACTACCTCCGAAACCATCGCCGTTCCCGAAACTACCAAGTGGGACGTCGCCCAGCGCGTTCTCGATTGCGTGGCGCAGTTGAAGGAGCGCGAACCTGCCGGAAAGCACTAAGGCTCTTACCTTCTAAGGTGGGTATTTTCTCAAAATGTCCTCCCGTGCGTACCAACCGAATCCCCGGTTCGTACTGATCTTGTGCTTTCAAAGCGACGCTCGCTTCACCTATAATCCGGCTGCTCTGATCATCAGGAACTGGGGACCCCGATGCGCGACGCCACCGCTCTGTCAGGCCCGGAATGCCGTATTGCTATCATCACCGCCGAAACCGAAGCCTTTCCCGACATGCGGCATTTCCTTTTGCCCCGCTTTGAGGCAACGCTCGCTCAATCGGAGAAGCAGATCCAGTCGGCCGTTGACGACGCCAACATTCGCGCCATCCTGATTGACCTCGACAGCATGGGCGGAGATCCGTCCAATGCCCTGCAACTTCTACGTGATATTCGCCAGATCCGCCAGGACATCGCCTTAGTGGCGATTACTCGCTCCAACAGTCGCAGCGTTCCTCTCGAGGCCAGCAAGGCCGGCGCAGATGAATTTTTCCTTGCGCCTCTCGATTTTCAGGAACTGCAGATCGTTCTTTGGCGCGCCATCGAGAAGCGCAGTCTTCAAGTTGAAGGACAGCGCGTCGTCGAACAGGCTGAAAATAAGACTTCGTTCTGCGGCTTGATAGGCGTGAGCGAGGCTATGCAGCGCGTCTATCAAGCCATCCAGGCCGTCGCGGACAGCAATACAACTGTGGTCCTGCGTGGGGAAAGCGGCACCGGAAAAGAGCTGATTGCGGGTGCGATCGTACAGCTCAGCAGGCGCAGTGACAAGCCTTACGTGTGCCTGAACTGCTCAGCGATTCCAGAGAACCTGATCGAGTCTGAGCTGTTCGGCCACGAGAAGGGCGCGTTCACCGGAGCTGACTCCGCCAAGGCTGGACTCATCGAGTCCGCCCACGGCGGCACGCTGTTCTTGGATGAAATTACTACACTGGATCACAGCCTGCAAAGCAAGCTGCTCCGGGTCCTGCAGGAACGCACGGTCCAGCGCGTCGGGAGTCGCACTTCCAAGAAGATCGATTTTCGTCTCATCGCCGCCAGCAATGACAATCTCGAAGAAATGGTTCACCAGGGCCGCTTTCGCGAAGATCTGTATTACCGCATTAACGTTGTTCCAATTTTCATCCCGCCACTGCGCGAGCGTCCGGGAGACCTACCGCTGCTGGTGGATCACTTCCTCCGCGTATACTGCACCGCGAACAATCGTCCTCTGAAGCAACTGGAGCCTGATGCCCTCGAGATCATGGAGGACTACTCCTGGCCGGGAAACGTGCGCGAACTCGAGAACGTGATCCAGCGGCTGATCATCATGAGCGCCTCGCCGACCATCCGCGCCGAGCATCTGCCGCAGCCGATGCTATACTCCAGCGCCGCCAGCCAAGAGGCAATTCTAATCCCTGAAGATGGCGTCGACTTCGACGCTGAAATGGACCGCATCGAACTCGCCTATCTCACCGCCGCGTTGAACCGTACCGGAGGAAGCAAGTCCGCGGCAGCGGCACTCTTGCGCATTGATCCGCAACGAATGAAGTATCTCTGCCGCAAAAGAAGGCTGGCCGCAGCCGCGCAGGGTTAATTTTTAAACCGGCGTGGGTTAATTTTTAACCGACCAGGTGATTTCTTAATCCCTCTCGCCGGCACGCTCGCAACGAGAATCTCGCAAGTTGCTGATTCCACTGGTGAGACGCAATCCAAAATCTTCGCCCGCACTTTGGCACGCCCTGTGCAATAGGACAATGCGTCAGTCGAAAACAAAAACAAGGAGCAGGCAATGTCAATCTCGAAAAAATCTCTGATCAGCAATCGCAGCGCAAGCAAGAAGGCCATCGTAACCAAGCCCGAAGTCACCAGCGCAGAACCCACGAAAGTGTTTGGGCATTCGCCCAAAATTGTCGGACACAGCCCGAAGGTAGTGGGTCACAGTCCCAAGGTAGTAGGCCACTCGCCCAAAGTTGTCGGCCATAGCCCGAAAGTGGTTGGACACAGCCCCAAGGTCGTCGGCCACTCGCCCAAGGTAGTCATGCAGTAGTTTCGAGGAATTGCCTGCACTGAAGGGCCGGGGGGAACCTGGCCCTTCACCTTCGAGGAAAGAACTACCAGATCTTCCGCGAAATCAGGTCGCGGCTGAACTCGAACGCAAACCCTGCCAGACTCCTTCGAGCAACCAGTACCTTCGCAATTCCAGTCATTCCCGGCTTCAGCTCTCCATCATTCTTCAGCCACACACTTGCCATGTAGTACCGCGGAGGATTGATCCCCTGCAACTGATCTTTCGAAACCAGGCCTTCCGCAAGAGCGAATCTGGGCGCCACGCTCGTCACTGTGCCTGAGACCGGACGCACTCGCCCGGTGGCCAGCAGTCTTACCGCTTCTCCATTGCGCACATCATGCATCGCAAACTCTGGCACATAGACCTTGGCCTTCAGCTGCGCCACATCGGTAATTTCTAGCAAAAAATCTCCTTCAGCGACGGACCTGCCCACCAAGTCCGCAACGTGCGGGGATGCCACAACTCCCGAGACCGGAGTGGTGATCGAGAGCTGCCGGCTCCGTTCCTTCGCCAGTTCCACGTTTCTCGCCTGACGCTGCCTTTCTTGTTGTGCTGCAGCGAAGCCTGCATACTGGAGCGCCGCCTGATTCTCGTGCGCGGTCGCGCTGGCAAGTTGGCTTTGTGCGAACGCTGATTCTGATTCCACCGCGGAGTTACGTAATTGCAAGAGCGTGCTTCCCACCGACACCCGCTGGCCTTCTTGCACAGAAACCTGCTCCACGGTTCCGGGAACCGTCGCGCGAATCACCGCGCTTTCGCCGGCCTGCAAGACAAATGGGCCCTCCACGAAGTCCGGCCAGATCGGCAAAAACAGTACGACCAGCGTTGCCGACGCAACGAGCGCAATCCGCATGGGCGTGAACCACTGCAGTACGCGCTGCTTTTTGTCGAGATAAAGCGTCTTCATAAATGCCACCAGAAGTTTGATCCGTGATTGAAACACCCAGAACCCAATTGCTAAAGCCGGCACAAACGCCCATTCCGGACTATATGACCGTAAGATGTTGTAGGTGATCATCATCAGGAATGACAGCAAGCTATAGCTGTACATGCCCGACAAAATTCCGTAGGCCACGTAGAATGGCCGTTTGCGCCGCGGCACATACGGCACCTCGGCCGGCAGTCGAAATACGTGCTTACGCGCCCACGCGGACAAATACGCCGTGCTGGTTTCCTTCAACGATGGCTCAGCTACCAGTTCCGAGAAAATCAAGTATCCGTCGAGCTTGATCAGCGGATTCAGGTTCAACAGCGATACACCCACACCGGTCACCATCATGACTTTGTAGGCCCAGTCATGCACCGGCATTCCCGTCGCGGTCGCCCACCACACAATCGTCGCGAAGAAGCACACGATCAGATCCAGCCAGATCCCCGCCAATGCCGTGGCAATTCGCGCCCACTTGCCTCCGGTCACCAGCACCTGCGTCGAATCGCAGAAGAAGCTCGGCGCAAAGTACATTAGGCTAAAGCCCATTTTTTCGATCGTTGCACCGAAATGTTTGCCAACCAATCCGTGCGCCGTTTCGTGGATCGCCGCCATGCCGGCAAACAAAAACCAGAATTCGAACAGGTCTTTACCCGATTTGTGCAGGAAGTTGAAGAACGCGAAGCTGTCCGCCCAGACTTCCCCGAACCGGTCCCACCACATCCAGCCCATCAGGGCAAACATCGCGACGCTCGTCCACACAAACCACGGTGTGAACATGAACCGAACTTTCGGATACATCCAGCTGATGTAACTGTCGGCGTTGTTCCAAACGTGGATGGTGATGTCGGCGAAATCCAACGTCCGCTTCTTCTTTTTGCCGCGAGTAGCGCGCATTTCCTGCTGCAACGCGATGTTCTGCTCCATCGCCGTCCGCTGAAGCAGTTTGCTCTCTGCCTGCAAGTAACTGGTGAATTCCCGGACATCGTCGCCGCTCAAAGGTGTTCCAGTTTCAGCGGTAAAGCCCTCCGCGATTTCCTCGTGGGTGCTCACCCCATCAAACATTTGCAGAAGTTGCCATTGCAGCGGAGAAAAGCGAAAGATGAATTCGCTTCCCGGGGCCTTCGTAATGATGACGGGCTTTCCCTTCTCGATATGCTCTTTGGCAACGACGTTGGCGATGAGCTTAGGCGGGTTCTTGCGAACGATCTGCGGCGGTAGTTCCGGCAGCGCAACTTCGAGGGCTCGAACAATGTTCATCGCAGATGAGTAGTCTCACCGAACATCGGACAGGTGAAGATCGGCGCGCATTCCAGGCCGCAGGCCCGCCGTATCCCCTGATAGTTCCGCAAGAATCTCGATGGTATCGCTCGAGGGGTCAACCACTGGACTTACCTGAATCACTCGGGCCCGATACCTGTGCGCTGGATCGGCTGCTTCAGCCGGCGTGATGCCAACCATCGTCCCCCGCTTTACGCGCCCTAGAAATCTCTCCGGCAACGTGACTCGGATCCGCAGCGGCGCGGTTGCTGTGACCCAGAACAACCGGTCATTTTTCGTGACGCTTTGCCCCATGCGTATATATCGCCGCGCCACCACTCCATTGAACGGCGCGGTGATCCGCGTCTTTTCCAGTTCCAGTTCGAGGGATCGCTCCACCTCTTTTGAGTTGGCCAGCAACTCCGAAACGCGTTTCACGTCCCACTCGTCTGACTCGGCTTTGTACTTCGCGTGGTCGAGCTCTTCTTTCGGGATGATCTGTGCGTCCCAGAGTTTCTGCGCACGCTCATAATCCGCCTGCAACACCTTTGCTTCCGCCTGCCAATTCTTCAGATCGGCTTCCGTGCTTCGGGTCTTGGCCCGGGCGGCCTCGAGGTCGGCCGAAATCTGGCGATCATCCATCTTCGCCAGCAGCTGTCCTTTTCTGACCGCCGTTCCTGGCTCGGCCAGCACTTCGGAGATCAATCCATCCCGCTGGGCCGCGACATCCACCTGGTCTTCAACGATGATTGGACCCGACGCAACAAAGTCCACCTGCGGCCCAGGGCTGGCATGCGACGGCTGAGTGGGCGCCGCCTGCGGCGCAGGTTCCGCCGCCGACACGGTAGCCGGTCCCTCCGAGGGTGAACTCGAGCATGCAACTCCCACAATCAGCAACGCACAGGCCACCACAGCTTTCATCATGGATAATGCCCCTTTACCATCCAAACCAATCCCACAGTTTTGTCCAAATCCAAATGCCCACGCGGCGGAACATCACAACACCCGCAGGTCTCCAGCCGGTCGAAATCTTCCCACGTCCTTGCATTCCCGATCGCAGCGCGCTATCCGAATTCGCGACCGCGACCCGCGCATAGAAGGTCGTCTCGGCATTCTGCAGAATGCCTTGTGGACTCACCACCGCGACCTGCCCACGAAACGTCCTCTCGGGAAATCCGTCGAGCTTGAGTTTTGCTTTCTGCCCCGGCTTCAGCAGCGCGACATCGGACTCGCCAATCGCCACATCCACCAACTCTTCGGAGTTGTCGACGATATCGACAAAGCTGTCCCCTTCTTTGAGCTTGTGCCCGACCAGGTTTTCGATCTGGGGCGTCGCAATCACGCCATCAATCGGCGAGCGAATGGTCGTCTTGGCCAGCCGACCCTCAGCGCGTTTAACTTCTGACGCCCAATAGTCCGCCTGCGCCCGCTGAATGCCTGCCTCGCTCCCATCATTCCCTGCCAGCGCGCGATCCATAGCCGCGACGGCGGTCTGGTGTCTTGCCTGCGCAGCCACCAAGGCCGAGCGGTAATCCCAATCTTCGAGTTCCGCGATTGGTGCGCCCTTCTTGACCACATCGCCCTCGCGCACGTCCACTGCCTTGATTACGCCTTCAAATTCCGAGCCCACGTGCGCAACCCGTGCCGGCGCGACCACCGCGTTTCCATCCACCCGCAACGGCAAAGGAACCACCAGCAGGAACACCACTGCCGCGGCAACACCTATCACCAGCGCCGCCCGCTTATGTTTCTCGAGTGCGAGAAACCGCTTCTTCCTCTCCACTAACGGTTGCAGGACGCTGATGAACGGCACCTCTTTATATAAGGAGGCATTCCGCAGCGCGACAGTAGCCTGGCTGGCCAGCACCTTGATCATCTCCAGGTGCGCTTCTGCCAGAAAGTCGGGATCGCTGCTCTCGAACAGCAGCACGCCAACTCTTCCCTCTTCATCGACCAGCGGGAGCAGATGGCACGCGCGCATTCCACTCTCCGCGAAATACTGCTGAAACTTTGCCTTCGTCTCTTCGCGGTCCGACTCGACTTCTTCGCCGTGTTGCGCCACCAGCAGCGGCTCGCTCAGTACCGCCGACCACTGCAGAATTTCGCGCAACCCGCGGTATTGCGGATCGTCCGCGTTCAACTGCGTCGTGCCTGACACCGCTCTGAGCCGCGTGCCACCACGATCGTCCAGCGCAATCGCCGCCCGCTCATAAGGGATCACCGCCGCCGGCCCGTTCACAACCGCCTGTAGCACGCGATCGAGGTCCAGCGTCGAGGTAATTTCACCGCTGGTCTTGACCAGCGCTTCCAGGATCTCGACTTTGCGTTCCGCCATCAGCAGGCTGGCGTTGTGCAGCGCGCTGCTGGCAGTCTCGGCAAACGTTGTCAGCGCAAAAAGATCGTCTTCATCAAAGGCCTTGCCGTCGAGTTTGTTCACTGCCTCCACAACGCCGACCAGTGACCCACGATCAATCAACGGCACCAGCAGAATGGAGAAAATTGCCTCTCCCTGAACGCCCGCATTCCGCTGAACCAACCGCTCGTCGTCTGACGACTCGATTAGCACCGGCTCGCCGCTGTCCGACACATCCCCCGCCAAGCCCTCGCCCGGTTTTTGCACCTGACATTCGTGCGCAGTGGGATCGACGCCGGCCTGGTGCATCAGCGTGACGGAGTTATCCCCTTCGAGCAGCCACACGTTCAGTGCCTGGCACTCCAGCAGTTCTTTAAATTTCGACCCGATCAGCGGCAGCAGTTGGTCCAACTCAAGCGTGGAATTGAGAACTTTCTCGATGTCGTATAGCTGAGTGAGGCGAGTGATAGAAGAGAGCGTCGAGTGCCGCTCCTGCTCGTATTCCGAGGCGCTAGCAAGCGCAACGCCGACCACACTGGCAACTGGTTCCAAAGCTGTCAGACTTGTCGAACGCATTTCCCCTTCAAAGCTGACGATCTCGATCGCGCCGACCAGATCTCCCTTGGCCTTCAAGGCAACGTACGCCAGCGCCTGCACAGTCCTTCGCACATGCAGGTGCGCGTACTCTTCGCGAACCAGGTCTTTTCCGGAAATCACGACCGCGTCGGAAGTTCCAGCCAGCGTTCCTAGCGCTCCTTGTTCAAGAGGAACGGCAATCTCAGTTACCGACACATCGCCGGCGCTCGCCTGCGGAATCCAAACGCGTTCCGCGGCCTGTTCACCAACGATGTAGAGATTGACGGCGCTGCCCGGCAACGAGTCGGCAACGACTTGGGCGGCCAGCCTTGCACGAGGGGCTAGCTCACGAACTTCTAGAAGACGGGCCGAAAGAGCGACGATATCCATCGCCACAACGGGTCCCTGGGTCGCCATTGATGGCCTCGAAGTGACGTCCAACCGCACGAACACGGGCGCGTGAAGCCCTCTTGCAAATTTCGAAGGCTTCTTCTAAGTTGAGTGACTCTAGCAAAGGGACACAGCACTGTCAACGCGTTGCTGGAGCCGTTCGCCACGGGGGCTTTTCATGGAAATTGACGTTCGCAGTCAGGGGCAGGTGAAAATCGTTACTCTACGCGGACGCCTCAACTTGGGCGAACCGGTCGACCGGTTGCGAGCCACCGTCGAGGACCTCCTCGGCTCCGGCGACTGCCGCCTTGTCTTCGATCTGACTGAACTTACCACGGTAGATTCCAGCGGCATCGGCCTGATGAGCCGCTTTCTCACCTCGACCAAGGCTCAGGGCGGATCGCTCAAGCTGGTGAATCCCTCCAAGTTCGTCGTCCAAACGCTGAAACTCGTCGGCCTTCTGAACCTGTTCGAGATCTTTCCGGACGCACAATCGGCTGCTGCGTCGTTCGCATAGAAAACTCAATGCATCTGCTGGCGATCTGCCGTGCGTATCGGATGGCGACGCCGAGTCAGGTATTCAGCGCCGCCAACAAATTTAGAACGAAAACTCGGACGAGTCGGCGTTGAATCAGTTGCTTCCTCCATAACAGACTGTGCCGCTGTAGCGCAGCACGGTATGCCCGGTCGCGAAGTCAACCTCGCCGATCGACGACAGGTTGCCGGTCGCATTAGCAAAGCGGCCGGTGCCGCCGCTGAGGTGCACTTTGTATTCAGTAACTGCCAGCAACGTTTGCGAAACGTAGGCCCCATGCAGGGTCGCCTGATCGAAATTCAGGGTCTCGCCGTCGTCCGTCACCCAGTGGTGCTGCACAGTAATGCTGGTGAAGTCCGGGCTGGCGCTTACGATCTGCACGCCAATGGCGCCTTTCAAATCGCCTGTAGCAACGCCCAACGTAGTCGGCGTGCCATCAATTACGCCGAATCCCCCAAGATTGGTTAAGATCGCTCCGCCCACTGTTTTGCAATGCGGGTTTTGGGCAAATCCTCTTGGTGATGCAGCTCCAATCAGAAGTCCCAGACTGAAAAGAAAAGCAAAAACGCGTGCTGTACGCGTCATAAATCCTCCTTTATGGGTGCGGCCTCGGCTTAGGCATGTGCCGCAGCCCGTGCTGAGTTCAACCGCGAAACTGGAAACCGGCGGTCCGAACTCCCATATCTCACCGCGGCTCCATGACGCGCCCAAGATGCCGTGCCTGCGAGTTTTGGTCAATGAACTTGAGGAAAGCGCGAGGTGAGTTTTTGGTGAGCAGGCTAACCGCTTGTCGACAAAGGGCATTGGGTACGCGGCGGGATATAATGTGTTCCCTCTTTGCTGTACATACCGCGTGCCGGAGTGCTGTTTGGCGACACGTATCAATGCTCGGGAAGTAGTCGTGTTCGGCGATTACGAATTCGACTGTCACACCGGCGAACTCCGCCGCCAGGGGACCACGCTAAAGCTTCAGCCCCAGCCTGCGAAAGTGCTCTCAATCCTTATTGAGCGTGCCGGCGGCATCGTCACGCGTGAAGAGTTGACCGCCCAAGTCTGGGGGTCGGAGACTTATGTTGATTTCGAGCATGGACTGAACTTCGCCATTCGAAAGATTCGGACGGTGCTGGAGGACGATCCTGACCAACCCACCTTCGTGGAAACCATACCGAAACGAGGATATCGGTTCATTGCCGCGGTTACGAACCCTGCGACCGGGCAGGAGCAGCCACAAGTCATACCGGCCGCCGGCATGCCAACTCGAAGCCCGGCGCGCCGCAAGATTTTATATGCTGGTGCAGCCATCGTGCTGGCCGTCATCTTTGGACTCAGCTGGTATCACCGGAATTCCATTGTCGGTCCGGCAAATGCTCGTCAAATCCGATCGCTCGCCGTCCTTCCCCTCCGCAACCTTTCCGACGATCCCAGCCAGGAATATTTCAGTGACGGCTTGACCGATGAGTTGATCACCGACCTTGCCAAGGCCGGTGGCTTGCGGGTCATTTCACATACGTCCGTCGAGCGATTTAAAGGCACACGACTGCCATTGCCGGAAATTGGGCGCCAACTCGGCGGTGTGGATGCGGTGGTGGAAGGAACCATATTACGTTCCGGTGATCGGGTTCGTATTACCGCACAGTTAATTGATGCGCGCTCCGACCAACACCTCTGGGCCAATTCTTATGACCGCAGTTTGCGTGACGTGCTCAGCACCGAAAACGAGGTCTCCGAGGCGATCGCGCAAACTATCGAACTTGAACTCTCTGGCGAGGCAAGAACCTATCTTGCCTCTGCTCGCCCGATTAACCCTGAAGCACATGACGCATATCTTAAAGGGCGCTTCTTCTGGAGCCAGCGAAGTGAACCAGACCTGAAGAAAGCCATCGATTCTTTTCAGCTGGCGATTGCTAAGGATCCCAACTACGCGCCCGCCTACTCCGGCCTTGCGGATACATACTTTTATCTTGGCTATGCGTGGGGGAAAATGCCTCCCACGGAAGCGATGCCGCTAGCTCGCGCCGCTGCGAGCAGGGCCGTAGAGCTCGATCCAAATTCGGCAGAAGCCCACACCTCGTTAGCGATGGTGGAATTGACGTATGACTGGAACTTCCCGGGAGCCGAACAGGAATTCAAGCGTGCCATTGCGCTAAATCCCAATTACGAATGGGCGCATCACGCCTACAGCGGATTGCTCATTTCTTCGGGCAGGCCGGAGCAAGCAATTCTGGAAGCACGGAAAGCGGTGGAGACGGATCCGCTCTCGGTTCCAGCACGCAACATCCTGGCTCTTGAATTAATGGATGCGGGCCACTTGGATGAATCTATTCAGGAGGACCTGAAGACCCTTGAAATCGATCCGAATCCAACCCACCTCGCCGTGATTCACTCGCGACTGCAAGATACTTACGGGCGCAAAGGGATGCCGCAACAATCATTCGAAGAACACATTAAGACTCTTCAGGCGAACGGTGTCGATTCCAAAGGCATCGATGAACAGAGAAAACTTTATGCGGAAAACGGCTGGCGCGGAATACACGAGAGCGACTTGAAGTCGGCATTGGCCAACTGGAAAAAAGAGCATTGGCATTTCAATGCATTCATGATCGCCGAAATGTACGCGCGTATGGGCCGCAAAGACCAGGCGTTTGCTTGGCTCAACCAATGCTTGGCACTTCACTCCACCATGATGATCTGGATCGATTCCGACCCTGGCGGCGGGTTCGGCCAGCTTCGCTCTGACCCGCGATTTGCCGAGCTGAAACGCAAGATGGGCATGACCAGCTGATAGCGGAACTCCCGAGGTAAGGCCCGCTACCCTCACGCTCGGTTTGGCAGGTTCCCAAAGCCGATCGCGGAACTACTTTATTTGTTTTTGGAGTCGACCTGCTGGGTCTGAAGCGTGGTGGGCGTCTTTTGCTTTTCGAGCAGTTCGGCGGCTTTCGCCAGCGGCAAGTCATCGGGGACCTGCTTGAACTTGCTCCGCGTGTATTGCTGCTGCACACCGATCGTTTTGAAGAACAGCGCTTTCCCTTTCATTTCCACATGCAACAGGGTCAACTCCCAATAGCCGGAGCCGACCGGGGCTTGCTTGACGTCGAACGTGCCCCCTGGATCGAGGTGACCCAGTAGCCCTCCGCCAAATTTCACTTCCCGAATTAGCCGGCCGTTGATCTCCTCGAGCCGGTTGTCCTTTGGATCGAGCCAGAGACTGCCTTGCATGGCATGAAAGACTTCGGCTTCGTGGGTTGACGGTTTGAAGTTTGGATTGGGCGAGAAATTTAGCTGAACCAACTTCCCTCGTCTCTGCCCATATTTGAAATTGAAAGCATCCGGAAGCATTTTCAAAAGCTCCTGGCTTCGAGCTGTATCCTCATCCTCTCCGGAACGCGCTTTGCGAAGTTCGCTCGGATCGTTAGTAAATTGTTGCAGCCGCTGATCTGCCTTCTTTCGTTGTTCTTCGCTAAGCCCGTGCCCATTGATCAAGACAGGTCGCTTGATGTCGCCGTCCTTGGTCTCGATTACCTGGTCAACTTCAGTTTGTCCTGCAGGCTTGTACGTTTTCAGCAGAAACATCCAGTGACTATGGTCCTGCTGCTCGGATTTCAATTCATTGGCCAACACTCGACGTGCAAGTTCCTGGGGCGGCTCAGTCGGCGATTTCGTCAGCTTGTTCTGCGCAACACCGAATGGCAGGAGCAACAAGAGAGAGATTCCGCAAGCTGTGCCGATCCTCGTTAGGTGTCTCTCACGGACTTCGCTTCCGTGCATCTTTGTAATTGCCTCGATACGGAGTTGCTCGTTTGGAGACGCCTCCTGGAACTCCCGCGATTCTATGATGCTGGTACCCTGCTCGGGGTCTATCACTGTTCCTTGCTGTTAACTGTGACTTCTTCGCGTCACGGCACCCGCAGCCATCTTGCGCCATCTTTGTACTCAGGTTTATTTGCACCTGGAAAGCATGCTCCCAACAAACGAAACGCGCACTTGACATCAGTTCCCCATCCAGAAATTCCAAAGGGTTGATGACGCACTCTGAGGACGGACGTTGTAGATCGACTGACCCAAATCGCGCGCGTCGATCATGGTTGACGCGCGATCATAGTGCACCGGAATCTTGCCAGTAAGGTGTTGGCTGGCGTAGGTGCCATCATCACCATCGTATGCAGAGACCTCCTGAAACCACGCTCCATTGAGATCTCCGCCTACTGACGCGTCCAAGCCGAAGCCAAACTGCAGGTCGTCGTCTGGATAAAACATGATCGTGCGGAATCCAATCGCATTGTGGAGTCCCTGGAACACCGGCCACCACGCGTCAAACGCGGTGTACGGATTACCAGTCCCCCGCTCTCATTCTGGCGGTCGTACATCGACGGAATCACCTCGCACGACATGATCACCCAAGTTGCGAGGACGCCGCCTGCGGCGGCACCATAGCCGGGATTGCCTCCGGTTCCTATATTGCGCACATCCCAAAAATCCGCGTTATTCGATTTGGTTGTATTGATCAGCCAATCCCCGTGCGGGACCGTGTACGCCACGTCCACGGCGTTCATGAAGTACTTCGATGATGGGCCCACTACCTCCCAGGGATAGGCGACATACCACTGCGTGCGATTCACGGGAGGAGTAATGCCGGGAAAGAACCCGTTCAGAAAAGTAAGCCCTCGCAGGAATGAATTCGACATGCTGACATAGCCGCTATCATTCGGCCAGTCTTGATTCGCGTATTCACCAAGAGAGATGTCATCTGGAGTTCCGGTACCGTTTTGCCGTGAATCCTGCTTGGGTATACGCGGGGCTGGACCTTCTGGCTTACGGGACAAATCTGGGATGGGTTCCAGTTCCTTCGCGAGCGGTACGTAGCCGGCGACTTTTATGGGCGAAACTCTCTCGTTCGCAGGCGTTATCGTCGCTTCGAAACGGTATACAGGTTGAAGATAGTTTGCATTGGCGTCGTAATAAGCGATATCTATCTTGTCGACGGTTGCTTTCGTTCCCTCCGCCAGTGTCATAGGCCGAAGCTGCCGTTCAATGCTCTCTCGCGCCTGTTCACTCGTGATAATAGTTGGGACGCGTTCAGCTTCCGATGCCGTTCGCCAGCGTCGCAGAGCACCCACGACGACTCCATTGTTCGCGATGGAGATGACCGCATGGGAACCTTGGCCGTAGACTCTGAATCCCGCTGCGTAACGAACTGCCGGAACGATGGTCAAAATCGATCTGGGCTCAATCGCCTTTACTCCCGGTTTCTGCGCCCGGGGCGTTGTCCCTGCCATGACGGTGATTCCGTCCGCAACACGCAGTTTCGTTGCGTCTCGCGGAATGAAGCGTTCATCATTGAGAGCTGATGCTGCAATGCTTGCTGCACGTTCTCCGGCCAGCGGCGTGTGTGGTGCCCCGGAGCGTACAAGATCAGCAAAGTTCGGGGTCAATTGCGAGTCTCCGCTTTGCGGATCCACGAACGCACGCACCCGATCGCGCTGTTGCGGCTGCTAGCTTCGCGCGCCATGAACGCTTTCCCTTCCGCCTTCAAGGGAGTCAGCTTCGCTTGCCGGAGCTTCTCGTTAAGAAAGACAAGCGGTGGTCGGCTCGGGGTGAGCTTAAACACCTGCATTTCCTCTGGTGCACGCGGGACCTCAGCCGCGAAGCGAATCGCGTTTGTTTGGGCCGCTGACGTTGAGCATTGCCAACTGCACGCTAGAGCAGCGATCAAGAGAAACTTTATGCGCACGTGAGCAGACATTTTTACCTCCAGAATTCGTACGAAGTGTCAAAAACGGGGAAGCCCTGACAGTCTTCGTAGAACAGTGATTCTGGCATCAGAAACGTTTCACATAATCTCTGCTAAGTCGGGGCTAATTCGACCCGTTTGACAGAACAGCACGTCTGGAAATCCTTCCTTGCCCCCTCCCTCTTTCCGTGTCACACTCTTCGCAATTCGGAGTTCCAGACCGTATGCCTTCGCCACGGGTTCTCACTTGCACTGCAATTTTTCTAGGCGTGACGCTGGTCACTTCCAACCTGCGGTTGGTATCCGCACAGCCGCAAGCTGCCGTCGTTCCGCCCACCTCCTCGACGCTTGCACAGGCAATGGCTCTTTACCAGAGCGGCAAATTCGCCTCAGCGGCGGAAAAGTATCGCTCGGTTCTTGCAAATGACGCCAAAAGCTCCGACGCCTACGCCGGACTAGTTGAGACTCTGCTCAAGCTAAAAGACATCGAGGGAGCCCGCGCCATCATCGACAAGGCTATCCACAACGCCGATTCGCCGAAGGTACGGGTCGCTCTTGGTGAGGTTGAATACCGCGAAGGGTCCCTTGGTAGTGCGGAACGCGAGTGGATAGACGTCGTCAACTCCGATCACCCTCAGGCTCGCGCCTACCTCGGAATCGCCAGACTGAGCACCGCGTTTTCACTTCACAAACGTGCGCGCACCATGATCGAACGTGCCTACAACACCGATCCTGCTGATGCCGACGCGCGCAAAGCATGGATGTCAACGCTTCCCCGATCTCAGCGCCTCAAGTTTCTTGAGGCGTACCTGGCGCAGAACAATGCCGACGATGAGGAAACCCAGACTCGCCTCAAACAGTATCTCGATTACCTGAAAGCGCGCCTGCAAGCGCCCAAGTCCTCTTGTCATTTGGTCAGCAAAGTCACATCCATCGAAACCAACATGATCGACCTGCTCAGGGACCCCCAGCACTTGCGCGGCTATGGGTTAGAAGTGGCGATTGGCGATCACAATTCCCGGCTCTTGCTGGACACCGGAGCAGGCGGAATTCTTATCAACCGCCGTGTGGCTGAAAAGGCCGGCCTCACCCGCCTGTCTGACACTTCCATTCGTGGAATTGGCGACAAAGGCGCTGTCGGCGGCTACGTCGCGATGGCTCCGTCGATCAAGGTCGGCGGACTGGAGTTTCAAAACTGTCCCGTCCGGGTAATGGATCGACGCAGCGTCGCCGATGAAGATGGCCTGATCGGCGCCGATGTCTTCGACGACTTCCTGGTCGATCTCGACTTCGCGCACAAGAAGCTCCGGCTGAAAGAACTTCCCCACCGGCCGGATCAACCTCAGCAAGAGTTAGTACTGAAAGCGGAAGACGATGACGATGTGCCCGAGTCGGATTTGTCCGACAAGCCGAAATCCGACGCCACCCAGAAACCTGGCGATCGCGGCCCTTTCGACCGCTATGTCGCCCCGGAAATGAAGGATTACTCCACCCTCCTCCGCTATGGACACATGCTCCTGATCCCGACGTTCGTCGAGCAGGAAAAGCAGGCTCGTTTTTTCCTGATCGACTCCGGCGGCTTCACAACACAACTCTCGTTAAATACGGCCAAAGCGGTCACCAAGGTCCACAATGAAGAGGAGTGGCACGTCAAAGGCCTGAATGGTGAAGTAAACAAGGTTTACAACGCAGACAAGGCCACTCTTACATTTGCGCATCTCCGCCAGCCTACGCAAGGTGTTCTGGTTCTTGACCTGAAAAGCATCAGCGACAGTATAGGTATCGAAGTCGGCGGTATCCTTGGCTTCACAACCCTTCGATTTCTTGATGTCAAAGTCGACTACCGCGACGGCCTGGTCTGGATGGACTACCAGGGTCCCAAGTGGTTAGTGCACTGAGTTGGCACGGGTCACGTAAGTGCCCCGCACGTCTCGTTAGGCACTAATAGTGGTGCGCAGATTCCCCTTGACTTACCCAGTCCCCCGGTACTACCATTTATGTCAACTACCGACCGACCGGTCGGTTTGGCAAGGGGCCAGCTACTTAGTATCAGCGATCATTTCGCAGCCAGTCCCCACTCGACAGATTCGGATTCAGCTCTCTATGAGAGCACCCAGGAGAACTTCTAACGTGGCAACTATCTTCTATGAGCGCGATGCCAATCCCAACGCCCTGAAGGGCAAGACTATCGCTGTCTTCGGCTATGGTAGCCAGGGACACGCCCAGGCCCAGAACCTCCGCGACAGCGGCTACAACGTCATCATTGGTCTTGACCCCAGCCGCGGCAGCGCTACTCAGGCCAAAGCGGACGGCTTCACCGTTCTGCCTCCGGCCGAGGCTGCCAAGAAAGCTGATTGGCTCCAGATTCTCACCCCCGACGAGACCCAGGCCGACTTCTTCGAGAAGGACATCAAGCCCGGATTGACCAAGGGGAAGGTGCTCTCGTTCTCACACGGGTTCAGCATCCATTTCAAGGCTATCGTTCCACCCGCGGACGTTGACGTCGTCATGATCGCGCCTAAGGGGCCCGGCCACTTGGTTCGCAGCGTCTACGCCGAAGGCCGCGGCGTTCCCGCGCTGATTGCCATCCATCAGGACGCGACTGGCAAAGCCCACGAACTGGCGCTCTGCTACGCCTACGGAATCGGTGCAACCCGCGCCGGCGTTCTTCAGACCACCTTCAAAGAGGAAACCGAGAGCGATCTCTTCGGCGAGCAGGCTGTGTTGTGCGGTGGCCTGACGTCGCTGATGAAGAAAGGTTTCGAAACTCTGGTGGAAGCCGGCTATCAGCCCGAGATCGCCTACTTCGAGTGCATTCACGAAGTGAAGTTGATTGTCGATCTCATTTACGACGGCGGTCTCGCCCGCATGCGCTACTCGATCTCGAACACCGCGGAATACGGCGATCTGACGCGTGGCCCGCGCGTGGTTCCGGATGAGACCCGCGCCACCATGAAAAAGGTCCTCTCCGAAATTCAGAGCGGCGAATTCGCCCGCGAGTGGATCAACGAGAACAAGACCGGCTGCAAGAAGTTCAATGCCCTCCGCGACGCCGAGAAGAAGTTGCAGGTAGAAGCAGTGGGAGCGGACCTGCGCGGCATGATGTCGTGGATTAAGAAAGACAAGAAAGAAGCTCCTCAGAAACAGGTGGTCAATGCTTAAAGGTGCGGAAATCTTCCTGAAGTGCCTGGAGGCCGAAGGCGTCCATCTGATGTTCGGCTATCCCGGCGGCGCGATCATGCCGTTGTACGACGCGCTTGATGGCAGCGGCATCCGCCACGTGCTCACGCGTCATGAGCAGGGCGCGGTGTTTGCCGCAGAAGGCCATGCGCGCGCTACAGGACAGGTCGGTGTTGCCATCGCGACCAGTGGTCCCGGTGCGACCAACCTTGTAACCGGCATTGCCGATGCCAAGATGGATTCGGTACCGCTCGTCTGCATTACTGGACAGGTGCGCAGCGCGCTCATCGGTTCCGACGCATTTCAGGAGACGGACGTTTTCGGTTTGACGCTCTCGCTCACCAAGTGGAGCCGCCTGATTCGTTCGATTGACGAGATCCCCGAAGTGATTGCCGAAGGTTTCTATTGGGCTCGCGAAGGACGTCCTGGACCGGTTGTCATCGACATCCCGACTGACTTCTTGAAAGCCAAAGCGGAGTTCAAAGGCCCGGCTAAATTCTTGCCGAAGCCACGGCAATCGGATGCGCAAGCGGATGCCGCCTTCCCGGACCAGGTCATTTCGCTTCTGCAGAAAGCACAGAAGCCAGTCGCCCTGATCGGCGCAGGCGCAAAGCTTTCTGGCGCAATTCCCGAGCTTCGCCACTTGCTTGACCAGCTGAACATCCCGACATTTGCCACGGTTCACGGGCTCGGTGCCGTCGTTCCCAATGCTCCGTATTACCTCGGCATGGTCGGCATGCACGGCACTCGCGCGGCCAACATGGCGCTGCACGAGAACGACCTGCTGCTGATCTTCGGCGCGCGGCTTGACGATCGCGTTACCGGCGACCCGTCGCGATTTGCACCAAACTCCAAGATCGTCCACTTCGAAATCGACCCCGCGCAGCTGAACCGTGTTCGCGATTGCGAACTGGCAGTGCTTGGCGATCTTTCAACAACAATTCCCGCGTTCTCGCGCAAGCTGAAGAACACCAACTTGCCCGACTGGAAAGAATGGCGCGACGTGGCCTGCGGCGAAGATCGTGCAGAACTCGACCCGCGCGGCCTCTCGCAGCCGACCATCCGTTTCCTGGATGAACTCTTTGGCCGCTTGCCGGAAGACAGCATCGTCATCGCTGACGTCGGCCAACACCAGATGTGGGCGGCGCAGCGCTATCGTTCCGATTGCCCCCGCGGCTTCATCACTTCGGGCGGCCTCGGCGCGATGGGCTTTGCTCTCCCCGCCGCAGTGGGCGCGCAGCTTTCCCGTCCCGGCGCGCTCGTGGTTTGCGTCTCCGGTGACGGCGGTTTCCAAATGAATATTCAGGAACTGGCCACGGTCCGCCGTCTGAATCTTCCGATCAAGATGGTGATCGTGGACAACAAGTATCTCGGCATGGTGCGCCAGTGGCAGCAGCTGTTCTATCAACGCAACTACGCCGAAACCGATCTCAGCGACAATCCGGATTTCGTCGAGATCGCAAAGGCGTATCGCATCAATTCCGAGCGCATGTACGAAGAAACGATGCAGGAATTTCCGGTCAGCAAAGATACCGGCGACGTTTTGGAGCGATTCCTGAACTCGTCCGAACCGGAATTGCTGGTGTTCGATTGCGCTCCGGAAGCAAATGTTTATCCGATGGTGCCCGCCGGCGCGGCACTTTCGGAAATGCTGTTCGAAGAAGAATAGTTCCGCGTAGGGACAGCCGCCCTCGGCTGCCCGGTCGAGCGAAGCTCGACAGGTTCGAAGACTGGCAACAACTCGGGCCTGCGGTCCGACGACAGCCGAGGGCGTCTGTTGCAACGTGCTTCGATTAGGAGAACTCAAATGCACGCATTTCACATCCACTATCGCAACACGCAAGGCACGCTGATGCGCATCTTGACCGCGGTTTCCCGTCGCGCGCTCGATGTGCACTACATCCGTGCTGGCGCTTCCGGCAACGGCTATCGTGCCGACCTTCTGCTCGAGGTCACTCCCAAGCAGATCGGCCAGCTCTGCCGCGACTGGTATGCGATTGTGGATGTCACCGATGTGAAGTACGGCGCTCCATCGTCGGATCTGCTGGAAGCGCTCGTCTCTGGCCCGCATCCCCCGGTCTCGGCCACTGCGGGCGGCACAGCCACCAGCGCCGCCAGAGCGTAACCTTATTCAATGGATGCCCCACCCTTGTCGCGCTCTTTGCGACAGGGTGGGATAAGCAATGCAGCTCGACAGAAACTACTTCAACCCCGCCCTCTCCAACATCTCCAAAAACTGCCCTCGTGTTCGCATGTCAATCGACTCCGCCACGATCTTGCCCTCGCGGTCGTACACAAAAGTCTTCGGAATTCCCTGGATATGAAGTAGCTCATTCACCTTGCTGCCTGGATCGAGCAGCACCGGGTACGTAGTCCCCTGCTTCTGCACGAACTCCCGCACCTTCTCCGGTTCATCGTCGGAAATTCCCAGGATCACGAGGCCTTGCGGCTCAAATTGCTTGTAGAGCGCCTCCAGGTCGGGCATTTCTTTGCGGCACGGCGGACACCATGTCGCCCAGAAATTCAGCATCACGACCTTACCCTTGAGGTCTTTCAGCGTCCATGCCTGCCCATTCAAATCCGTCAGCGTAAAGTTGGCGTCGTCGCGCTGCTGATCTTCATCCTCTAGCCGCTTCATTGCCGCCGCAAATTTCGGCGAATCAATTGCGCCATTCATGTGCTCGTACTTCACCAAGCTGGCGAGTTCCAGATACGGATCATCGTCCGAGGGTTTCTCTTCCACGATCGCTTTTTGCAGAGTTGTGGTGACTTCCTGCAACGAATCCCGTCCGAAGTCGCCCTCATCAGCCCGCCCCGTCAGCGCCATTGCAAGTCGCAACTTATTCGGAGATGCAGGGAGGGCGCGAATTCTGAGCGCCAGATCGCGTTGCACCTTGCCGCGCACATCGTCTGCGAGGCTGCGCAACGTGTGTATCTGATCGATGATTGGCTTTTCCTGCGCGCTCCAGACGATTTCCTGATTTTGCGCAGAAACTGCTGCCGACATCCCTAAGAGCAGCAGGACAAGGGAGTAAAAGAATCGTTTCACTTCAAAAGCATACCGCACGCCAGTTCTCCGGTCTTGCCAACGTGCATCCAACTATCCCTGTGAGTGCTCGCAGCGCAAAGCTCCGGACGAGCATCGACGAGACCGGTCATCACGCCAACGGCTCGCTTTCCAACTCCGCAATCGCCGAACTCCTCGCCGTCGCCGCCGAAAGTGCGAAGATGCCACTCCAGAAAGCCCTGCGGCGCGCCTCGCGCAAGTCCTTCATGTGGCCGGAAGAAGCGGCATCAATTCTGCAGCAAGGCCGTGCTCTGACCGAGCTGCCTGCCGTGGGACCGACGCTTGATCGAATTATTCGCGGCTGGCTTGAAAGCCCTCCAGACGTTCCGCCGCGTCCTCCGATCCGTCAACACTTCTTGACCGCAACCGAAACTGCCGCCACACTCGCCGACAATCCCGATTGGCGGTCGTCTGTGAGGGGTGATTTGCAGATGCACACAGTCTGGAGTGACGGCTCCGGTTCGGTCGAGGACATGGCCCGCGCGGCAGCGGACCGTGGCTACGAATTCATCGCAATCACCGACCACTCCAAAGGTCTGAAAATCGCTGGCGGCATCAACGAAGAGCAACTTCAACAGCAGTCCGAAGAAATCGCAAGCGTCAATGCAAAGCTCAAAGCCGAAGGTCATCGCCTGCAGGTGTTGCGCTCGATCGAGCTCAATATTGATCCTCACGGAAAAGGCGACATGGACTCAGAAGCCCTCGCCTCATTGGATCTGGTTCTTGGCTGCTTCCACTCGGCGTTGCGCAAGAAAGAAGATCAAACAGAGCGATACATTGCCGCGCTGCGCAATCCCGACGTCCACATCGTGGGCCACCCGCGCGGCCGCATCTACAACTATCGCATGGGCCTTGATGCCGACTGGCGACGCGTCTTCGATGTTGCGGCTGAACTGGACAGGGCGGTCGAGATCGACGGTTATCCCGATCGCCAGGACCTGAGCGTCGATCTGCTGAAGCTCGCAAAGAAGGCCGGTTGCCGAATATCGTTAGGCACCGACTCCCATGACCCACTGCAACTCCGCTTCATGGACTATTCCCTTGCCGCGGCAATGCGAGCGGGAATCGACCGGCGCCGAATTTTGAATTTCATGACCGCAGACGAACTACGCGACTGGTCCGATTCCCTTCGTCGACGCTAGTCTTTCCCAAAACAAAAGCCACGGTATGCAACCGTGGCTCCAAATGAAAAACTCTACGGCGCACCGCAATTTGTGGTCAGCAGATCGCAGATGTCACCGCTCTGCTGTTCTCGCGCCGCTGCCGTCGGGTCCGACGACGGTCCCAGCGCCCAGTTGTACAGGATGAACCGCAGGATCGACACAAAATCCATCTGCTGATTCGAAACATATCCGGTCTTCGCAAACGGCGAAATCACGATGACTGGCACTCGAGCGCCCAGCCCAATCGTCCCGCTTAGTTGAGGAGGTGGCACATGGTCATACCATCCGCCGCTTTCGTCCCACAGGACAATAATCGCTGTGCTCGACCACTCTGACGATCCTTTCACCGCTTGCACGAAATCATCCAGCCACTCAATCGCATCCGCAATATTGCCCTGTCCAGGATGCATGCTGTGCCCGGGGGAAGGCTGCACCCACATAACGGACGGCAGCGACCCCGAACTCAACATCGACTGCAGTCCCGACACGGTGAAATTCTGCACGTTCGAACCATTCGCCGTTGTCTGAAAATATTGAAAGGGGTTTTCCTGGGGAACGTAATGTGTGCACGTTCCGTTCTGCTCGTTCGTAAACCACTCCTGGTAGAAGCCCCAGGTGATGTTCTTTGACGACATCTGATCACCGACGTTCGGGAAAGTTAACGGAGGCGTGATGGTCGCGCCATTTGACTGGTTCTGCTGAAACAGCCCCGCAGTGCACGCATCTGCCTGCGGATAGCCGTACGGATCACTTCCAGTACCCACGTCGGCCGAAGTCATGTACAGCATGTTGCTCGGCTCGCTCGCCATCGCTGCGGCGAAGAAATTGTCAGCCAGCGCATATTGCTGCGCATATCCCCATAGCGTATTCACGCCGAACTTTCGCCCATCCGCGGCGGTTCCGATGCTGGTGTTGTCGTAATAGTCCATCGAGATTGCGCCATTCGTCGACGCGTACTTGTCCATCTTTCCCGAGTCATACGCAGTAACGTAGCTGGTCTGAGTGTGATTCAGATCTGCAGGACTCAGGTTCGTCAGCAACGAGGGCTGCACCGTGTTCCCGGAACCATCCACCTGCTTATAGCTAGGCGCGGTGGGATCCAGCCCATTCACGCCGCTGTAGGTGCCAAACAAATGGTCAAATGATGCGTTCTGCATCACGACAATAATGAGGTGCTGAATTCCCGACCGAGGTACCCGATTACCGGGGGGCTGCTGAAGATTGCTGCTGGTCCCGCTACCGCCTCCACAGCTCGAGGCGGCCAGCAACAGCGCACCAATCCCGGAAAATGACAGCAGCTGCTTGAACATGAAAGCTCCGTCCGACGTCAGACAGTCTGACTTTCGATTCACTGCCTTTTAACAGAGTTGCCCAAGCACGAAGTATGGGGTGGCGGGATGCACTTGTGATTCGTGAGTTGGCGCTGCGAATGCGACTCCAGGACAGGAGCGAGGGAACGTTTAGGGCTGGGTTGCTTTACGTGTGGCTTGAGTACTCTTTTCCGGTTCGCGCGACCAGAAGCATCCCTGACCTCCGCCATTGTTCTTGGCACGATACATAGCTTGGTCCGCATTGCGCTTCAGCTGCGCTGCATTCTGCCCGTCCGCAGGATACATTGCAATTCCTACACTAGCCGACAAGACAAGGGGACGCCCCTCGAGCGTGATTGGCGACTTCAATGAGTCGATCAGGGAATTTGCCACAGCCCGTGCGGCTGCGTCGCTCGAGCATTCGTCAATGATGGCCAGGAATTCGTCGCCGCCCATTCTGGCCAGAGTGTCGGAGTGCCGAATGCGTCCCCGCAACGTGGCAGCAACGGTACGGAGCAGCTCGTCTCCGGCATCGTGACCCAGTTCATCGTTCACTCCTTTAAACCCGTCCAGGTCGATGCAGAAGACTGCAAAGCATTTCTTGCGACGCTCCGCCCTGGCGAGCGCCTGCTCGAGCCGATCCTCTGCGACCGCGCGATTCGGCAGGCCGGTCAACCCATCATGCCGCGCCTCGTGCAACAACCGCTCGTGCATGTACCAATGATCACGCGCCAGAGAAATTAGCCGTGAGGCCGACTGTAGAACATTCTGCGAATCTGGATCGCTCAGCAGCGGCAACTCACTTTTTGCGAACAGGATCAGCATTCCGCTGACCGTTCCCGCGGCTGAAAATACTGGCGAAGTATGTGCCGCCACGAACTTCGTCCCAGAAGACCGCAATGCTTCAAGCAACTGGGGCACCAGATCGCTATCCATCGCAGCAATCTGTGAGGTATCCGATGTTACGCCTGCGTTCAGCACCGCAGTCATTGCCTCGGTATGCTGCGCCCGCTCCGGGAGTCCCGGGGCTATAAACATTGGTGCTGGCTTGCCGTTGAGAAAAGACTTCCCGTCCGATGGCATCATTACGGCACAAACCATGCCTGGAATCTGTTCCTCTACCGCGAGTGCCAACCGCTCCATGCTCTCCGGTAGTGGTGCATTTCGCGCAATGCTTTCAAGGATCTCGTTTCGAGCGCGATCAAACTGCTGCGCTTTTTGCTGTGACACCAACGACGTCTGCAGCGCCTGCGTCTTGTCACGAACTTTGCGTCGCAACATCGTGGCCCACAGCCCGGCCGCGCTCGCAAAAAATCCAAAGAGTACCAGCGCCCATCGCACTTTCCCTGCGTCCCACCATGGCCCCGGCTTAATCACCGTGAGCGACTGTGGCGAGTCGATCTCCACCGCGAATCCGCTGATCGTGTATGGCACGTGGGTGCGATCGAGGATGACTTCGAACACTCCTCGCGCCTCCAGGTTGCTGCCAAGCCGCAACGAATTCAGCTCGTTATTCGCGGGTGCAATGACATCGAAGTAGCTCCCTTTGTCGTTGAAGACGAGAGTCGTGCTTTTCGCACCCGGGCGGATCGCCGCCAGCACTCCCAGGATCGACACAAACTGAGAGTCGTGCATGCCTTCGTCTAAGGCCTTGGCGGAAACGCGTTCCGGCTGCGGCAGCGTTCCCGCTCCTTCTCGCTCGATCACCGCATCTTCTAATGCAGGTGAATATTCGCCGGGCCGCAAGAACCCGCGAACCCTCACCCGGTCGCCTACCTCAAGATTCAAATCTCCGACGGCTCTCACCTGAATTCCGGCGGTCTCGTCTTGAACGAAAAACGTGTTCGCAGCGCTCTTCAGAACCACTTGCCCGCGGAATCCCACGCTGTGGTGTTCGTCAAATTCCGGCGAGTATCTCCGCAGCATCGCAATCGTGCTCTCCGGATTCGGCTTCCCACCTGTTCCGACCACGCGCAGAAATTCCGGAGCTGGGACGAAAATCTCATGCCCAATAGCTTGGCGACGTTCGTTGAACATGATGCCGAGCGTGCCGGTAACAGAAATCTCTTTGTCTCGGAAACTCTCTCCATCGATCAAAGTCGGCAATTGCACATTCAGCGCGGCTTCGCCGGCGCCAAGTTTCAGATTTGTATGGCCGTCCACAACCTGCGTCGCATGCACAACGCCCTGGTATCTTGCCCACCGCGAATCCGCAAGCGAGAGATTGCTTTGCACCGGATCGACAACCAACGGCTGTGGAAACGCGCCGTGTCCGACAAAACTGACGGCTGGATCCTGGATCACCGGCGCGTAGTCCCCCGGCCCGCTCACGCCCGATACGTCCACCAGATCACCCGCCTTAAGCCGCAAGTCGAGCCCCGATGTATTCACGAACACTGCCGCGGTTCGGTCTTGTACGAACAACAAACCCCAATACGGATCGAAGTACGTCACCACGCCGCGCACGCTCACCGGACGGCGCGTTAACGCTTCTGCCACACTCAGGTGCTTCAACTCGTCAATGGTCCGGATGCCGCCTTTCTGCGCCAGCAACTCGCCGGTGGGACGCAGCATTGCATCTTCAATCCGATTTCCGTTCCAGAAGCCAACTACCTCCGCGGAGACGAAGTCGCCGTGCACCGGACGCCTCAGCGTCAGCGGCACGGAGTGCGTGGAGTCGGATAAAAGAAGCGACGAAACGCGGTCCATCACCTTTCCGACGACATGCACCAGTTTCCCTCTCTGGCTGCTATCGAGTTCAGCCAGTCGCCTGATCGGCAGTGAAAAGGGGTCCTGAGGTCCGGGCTTGACCACATCGATGTACTGCATCGACGGAGTGAGCAACCGCCACTCCTGGAAGTTCCCACCGTTATCGTTAGAAACGCCGGTCACGCCCGCGATCTTGATTTCCGAGCCGACTCGCGGAAGGTGCTCGCCAGTTCCGGGAAACACAATAGCGGTAAGCCGGCCGTCGCCCGCATAAGCTTCAACCATGACGCGCCCGTTGCGAATTCCCGACCAATGCACGACTGCGGGCACACGAGCAAATGTCGTCGGATAATCGGAAAATTGCGCAGCGCTCGCCAGCTCCGCCGGCGCCGGTATCGCTCCGGTGCTGATCCACTGGAATTCCGGGTTCTCCAGAAATTTCCCAGGATCAGTTATCGTGCCGGTAATCCGCACCTTGTCCCCAGCATGAAATTCCTGCTTCGCTGGCGGTTCGATATAGATTCCCTGGCTCGAATCTTGAAGAATCAACAGATGCCACAAGGGATCGCTGTACAGGACGACGCCGCTAGTGCTCACCCGTTCCCCGTGCTTCGCGGGCATCGAATCCTCTGCGAAGATCTGCTGGAACGTTAGCATCCTGGTCTGCTCGGCATGCTTGCATCCAGACAACACTGCAAGCAGCGCGACCAGAGCGCACGCGACACGACTGCCCACTTTTCCCCACGCGACCATTGCCGAAATCATCCCACAAGAGTGCTCAGCAGTCTCTGTACGAAGGTAACGGCATCTGATTACAAAAACGTTAAGGTAAAGGCCCTTTGCTTCTTCAGCCTTGAATCGACAGGGGAGATCGGAATTACCTTGGAGTGAGGTCGTAACCAGTGGGAAACAAGCCAATTAGGGCCAGATCGGAACCTCCGCGCGAGAGGCCTGGGGCTCGAAGCCGGACTAGGCTGCCGGCCCGCGCTGCAGTAGGTAATCGGGCAGTGTTTGCTGCCAAGCCCTCATGGCGATTCCGTACTTCCCCAAACTCGCCGAGGAGAGAACCGAGTAGCGCGGGCGGTTCGCTGGCCTGACAAATTTCTCGGATGTGGTGGGAAGAACTTTTGTGCTCGAACCGGCCAGCGTGAGAATCTCCCGCGCGAATTCGTACCAGGTGCAGTCGCCCGCGTTGGTGCAGTGAATAATCCCCTGTGCGTTTCCACGACACAGTTGCACAACCACCTCCGCGAGTTCATCGGTGTACGTCGGGCAGCCCCGCTGATCGTTCACCACTTCAATTTGCGGACGCGCGGCAGCTAGCTTCAGGATCGTATCGGGAAAGCACTTTCCGTCGGTGCCAAAGAGCCATGACGTTCGCACAACACATGCTTCAGGCAGGATTTCAAGAGTCTTCTTTTCAGCCGCGGCTTTCGATTCGCCGTAGGCATTAATTGGATTCCGCGGATGATCTGTCTCGTACGGTTGCGTGTTCTTGCCGTCGAAAACGTAATCGGTGCTGACAAACAGGAGTTTTGCAGACGACCTCGCTGCCGCGCGCGCAATGTTTACGGCGCCCTGCGTGTTCACGGCGTTTGCAAGCTGCGGATTCAGCTCGCAACCGTCCACATCTGTGTACGCAGCGCTGAGGACAATCCAGTCAGGCTTGACGCGCTCGACTTGGGCTTGAACTTGCTCGGGAACGCGAATATCGGCATCCGCGCTCCCGAGGCCAGTAACTTCGTCGTCGGTCCACACGCGCATGAGGGCCTTCCCCAGCATGCCGGTGGCACCGAAAATGAGGACGCGCATCAGCTAGGCGCCAACCGCTTTCGCTGCCGTAACCTCAAAGCGATCCGCGTTCATGACCTTCGTCCAAGCTGCGACGAAGTCCTTCACGAACTTCTCCTTCGCGTCCGCGCAAGCATAAACTTCTGCGATCGCACGCAATTGCGAGTGCGAACCGAAGATCAGGTCAACCCGGCTTGCGGTCCACTTGACCTGCTTGCTCTTGCGGTCGCGCCCCTCATAGACAGGGCCCGAACCGTTCGAGCTTGTGGACGGCTGCCATTCGGTACCCATATCAAGCAGGTTGGCGAAGAAGTCGTTTGTCAGTTTTCCTGGCTGTTTGGTGAACACGCCATGGGCCGACTTCCCCGCATTTGCGCCTAGGACACGCAGGCCGCCGACCAGAACTGTCATCTCCGGCGCAGTCAGTCTGAGCAATTGCGCTTTATCGATCAACAGCTCTTCCGGCGACAAATGCTGCTTCCCGTGAACGTAGTTGCGGAATCCATCCGCCTTCGGTTCGAGCGGCTCGAAGGATTCGACATCGGTCTGCTCTTGCGTCGCATCGGTACGTCCGGGTGTGAATGGAACTTTCACCTCCACGCCCGCATCCTTCGCGGCTTTCTCGATGGCAGCATCGCCACCAAGCACGATCAGGTCAGCCAACGAGACCTTCTTGCCTTTCCCGTTCGATTGCGCACTATTGAAGTCCTTTTGAATTGTCTCCAGCTTTTGCAGCACTTTCTCCAGTTCTGCCGGCTGGTTGACTTCCCAGAACTTCTGCGGCGAAAGGCGGATGCGCGCGCCGTTTGCTCCACCTCGCTTATCAGATCCGCGGAAGGTTGAAGCGGAAGCCCAGGCCGTCGAAACCAACTGCGAGACCGTCAGGCCAGACGCCAGGATCTTCGCCTTCAACGCAGCGGCATCCTGTTCGTTGATGAGGGGATGATTGACGGTGGGAATCGGGTCCTGCCACGACAAAATTTGCTTCGGAACCAGCGGGCCAAGATAACGAGCAATCGGGCCCATGTCGCGATGCGTCAGCTTGAACCACGCGCGAGCAAATGCATCCGCAAACTGATCGGGATGCTCGTAGAAGCGTCGCGAAATCTTCTCGTAGATAGGATCGAACCGCAACGACAAATCCGTCGTTAGCATCGTTGGTGCGTGGCGCTTTGAGGGATCGTGCGCATCCGGCACCGTGCCGGCTCCTGCGCCGTTCTTGGCTACCCACTGATTCGCACCCGCCGGGCTCTTTGTGAGTTCCCAATCGTACTTGAACAGGGTCTCGAAGAAGTTGTTGCTCCACTTCGTCGGCGTGTTGGTCCAGGTAACTTCCAAGCCGCTACCAATCGCGTCTCCCGCTTTGCCGGTTCTGAACTTGCTCTTCCAGCCGAGGCCCTGCTCCTCGATGCTGGCGGCTTCCGGCTCTGCGCCTACGTTGTCCGCCGGCCCAGCGCCGTGCGTCTTGCCGAACGTGTGTCCCCCAGCAATCAGCGCGACAGTTTCTTCGTCGTTCATCGCCATACGGCGGAAGGTTTCGCGAATGTCCTTTGCAGCCGCGAGCGGGTCGGGATTGCCGCCCGGCCCTTCCGGGTTCACGTAGATCAATCCCATCTGCACCGCACCCAGCGGACTCTGCAAATCACGCTCGCCGCTGTAACGCTCATCCGCGAGCCACTTGCCTTCAGGACCCCAGAAAACTTCCTCTTCTGGTTCCCACACGTCCGCGCGGCCACCGCCAAAACCGAAGGTCGTGAAACCCATCGACTCAAGGGCGACGTTCCCGGCAAGGATCATCAGGTCCGCCCACGAAATCTTGCGTCCATATTTCTGCTTGATCGGCCACAGCAAACGGCGCGCCTTGTCGAGGTTCACATTGTCCGGCCAGCTATTGAGGGGCGCAAACCGCTGCTGCCCAGTTCCCGCTCCGCCGCGGCCATCACCGATTCGATACGTGCCGGCGCTGTGCCACGCCATGCGGATGAACAATGGCCCGTAGTGACCGAAGTCGGCCGGCCACCATTCCTGCGAGTCGGTCATGACCGCCTGAAGGTCTTTCACTACGGCGTTCAGATCAAGACTCTGAAATTCCTTCGCGTAATCGAAATCTTCGCCCATCGGATCCGACAACGGCGAGTGCTGGTGCAGGACTCTCAAGTCCAACTGGTTCGGCCACCAATCGCGATTGGTGTGGGCGCGGGCTCCCCCGTGCATTACTGGACATTTGCCTTCGCTTACTTTTTCCTGGGTGTGGGACGCAGATGCTCCCGCTGCGGTAGCGAGTTCTTTTTCCATAATTTGTATCCTCTGAAATGATTTCAAAACTGCAATGAACGTTCGAGCAGGAAGTTGCTAGTGGCTAGTTGCTAGTTTCTAGAAACCGTCCTACAAATGTCTTGGGAAGGGCACGACTTCAGTCGTGCCGCTCATGGCCCAATCTCTCGGGCTTTAGCCTCTGAGGGAACTCGGTGTACCTATTCCAATTCAGATTGCTTCTACTTGTTTTGTGATTTCACTAGCTACTAATCACGACCTACTTGCCTGTTTTCGACTAGCCACTGGCCACTAGTCACTAGCCACTGTTTTTACGCCACCTGCAGCGTGGGTTCGCCCTTGTGCCAATTGCACGGGGTCAACTCATCCGACTGCAGAGCATCAAGAACGCGCAGAACTTCGTCAACGCTGCGGCCGACGGAGCCTGCGGTCACATAAACAAAGCGAATTACTCCATCCGGATCGACGATAAACGTAGCCCGTTCCGCGACTCCGGCCGCTTGGTCCAAGATGCCCAACTGGCCGCAGAGCTCACGCTTGATGTCAGCAATCATCGGGAACGGCACATCCCTCAAATCAGGATTGCTGCCGCGCCACGCGAGATGGACCCATTCGGAATCAATGCTGCCACCCAGTATCTGCGCCTCACGCTCCTGGAATTGCTTGCTTGCCTTCGCAAATCCCGCGATTTCCGTCGGGCATAAAAGCGTGAAGTCGTTGGGCCAGAAGAAATACACCTTCCACTTGCCGGAATAATCGAGATCAGTAACGGTTTTGAACGCGGTCTTCGGGTCGGGCTCATTGCCCACGGTCGCGGTCAAGGAATACGAAGGAAATTTATCGCCGACACCTAACATGGTTTCTCTCTCCGCCTGGATTTGGTTGCGCGTTCCTTGCCAGCGCAGGCCGCGCAGATGCCGAGCACATCCACTGCGATTCTGGTGACGTGAAAGCCTTTCAGTGAGCGTTTTTTCGTGAGTGCCTGCACTTGCACGCCTTCAGGATCGAGGTCCTGAATCCTGCGGCAACGGGTGCAAACCAGGTGATAGTGCTCGCTCTCGTTCGGTTCCACCCGAATGGAACCGTGATGCATGCTTACTTCCCGCAACATACCGCTCTCGAGGAAAGTCCGCACATTTTTATACACCGTTGCCAGCGAGATGGATGGAATCTTTTTTCGGACCGCGTCGTAGATTAGCTCTGGGCTGGGATGGCCTTCCAACGACATCACCGTCTCGTAGATGACCCTCCTCTGGTGCGTCGCCGCCAGGCCATGCTCGCGGCAGAGGGAGGTGAAGTCAGAAATTATCATTGGATAACTATTATCAAACAAGAAGAGCTGCTGTTTGTCAAATGGCTGTTTGGCATGGGCACTGAAGCCAACGTTCACAGTGACCTAGTTTTTACCAATCGCCCCTCTGTGGCGTTCCTCTGTGGACTTTGTGTCCGCTGTGGTAAAGGTTTTGTTCGCCGAGCTCGCAAGAAAAATCCTCACCACAGAGGGCACTGAGTTTCACAGAGGAACGCCACAGAGAAATTTATATCTAGCCTGGGCAAGTTATTCCATTCAGTCGATAGAGGAAACTACATTCCCCGACCACTTGGTCGGCGCTTATCTGCACCCGCTGTGTAAAATTATGTTTCCTATCCGAGGTTCTCCTATGGCAACCATTGAAGCCCCCGTCCACCCGCATCTTCACGCCCACGAACCGGTTTTTCGCAACGAGCCGGCAACCGACTTCACCCGCAGCGAAGTCGCCCGCGAAATGCGCCAAGCGCTCAACAACGTGCGTAGCCAGCTCGGCCGTGAGTACGACCTGATCATCGGCGGTCACCGCGTTCGCACTCAGGACAAGATTGTTTCCCTAAATCCCGCTCGCCCGTCTGAGGTTGTTGGCGTCCACCAGAAGGCCGGCAAAGAGCATGTCGAGCCCGCGATGCAGGCCGCGCTCAAAGCCTTCGAAAGCTGGAGCCGCACTTCCTGGGACGAGCGCATTGCCCTGCTCTTCCGCACCACCGAGCTTCTGCGCGAGCGCAAGTTCGAACTGATGGCGTGCCTGGTATACGAAGTGAGCAAGAATTGGGCAGAAGCCGACGCCGACATTGCCGAGACGATCGACTTCTGCAACTTCTATGCCTTCGAAGCGCTAAGGCTCTCGCGAGCCAAAGCTCCAGTCCAACTCCCCGGTGAGCATGACCAGATTGCCTACATCCCACTCGGCGTTGGCGCTGTCATTCCACCGTGGAACTTCCCTTGCGCCATCATGGCAGGAATGACCCTCGCTTCCATCGTTTCCGGAAACACCGTGATTCTGAAGCCGTCGAGCGACTCGCCCACAATCGCCGCGAAGTTTGTCGAGATCCTCGAAGAAGCCGGAATGCCCGAGGGAGTTGTGAACTTCTGCCCCGGCGCTGGTGGCAGCTTCGGCGATGCCGTGGTTGCTCATCCCAAAACTCGCTTCATCGCCTTCACCGGATCTCGCGAGGTTGGCCTTCGCATTAACAAAGTCGCTGCCGACCGCGCTCCCGGCCAGATTTGGATCAAACGCACCATTCTGGAGATGGGCGGCAAAGACGCCATCGTTGTGGATGCCGACGCCGATCTTGATGCCGCGGTCGAAGGCGTTGCAATTTCCGCGTTCGGCTTTCAAGGCCAGAAGTGCTCCGCGTGCTCCCGCGCAATTGTTGACGGACGCATTTACGACAAGTTTCTTGAACGCCTGAAAAGTCGGGTCGAGCGCATGCCCATTGGCGATCCCGCGGAGAACGTCTACATGGGCGCGGTGATCAATGAAGGGTCAATGAAGTCGATCATGAACTACATCGAGATCGGCAAACGCGATGGCCGCCTGATCACTGGCGGCGAGCGCGACACGAAAGCTGGCGACGGCTACTTCATTCGGCCCACCGTGATCGCCGACATTCAGCCCGGCTCAAAGCTCGAGCAGGAAGAAATTTTCGGGCCGGTGCTCGTGGTGATCAAGTCCAAGGACTTCGAGAATGGCCTAGACATCGCGAACGACACCGAATTCGGCCTGACCGGCGCGGTTTACACGAACTCGCCCGAAAAGATTGCCCTTGCTAAACGCGAGTTCCATGTCGGCAATCTCTACATCAATCGCAAGTGCACTGGCGCGATTGTCGGCGCTCACCCATTTGGCGGCTTTAACATGTCGGGCACCGACTCCAAAGCCGGCGGCCCCGACTACTTGCTCCTGTTCACCCAAATGAAATCTATCGGGGAAAAGATTACATGAAGCACTGTGTGGGCCGGACATTCTTATCCGACCCCCTTGCTAACCGGAGCATCTATCTTTTAGCATCCGAAATGAAAGCCGGCCTGCAGGGTTGGTGATGGCGGTAACCGATTTTTGAACCAACACCTGAATGAACGGGGGCCCCACTCGAACTAGGATCCGGTGTGCCATGCTCCGCCACGCGGAGACGCCTAAAGGGTCTCGGGGGGTTCCCAAGCGTCGCGAGACGGTTCATTCTCGGCCCGTCACACGGCACCGCGGGTCGGCTTGTTTCGCCGTTGGCCGTTCGTCGTTGGCTAAAATGGGTTTTGCTGACGGCCAAGGACCGACGACCAAGGACGTCTTTGCGGCTTCTGCCTCGTGCTCGCATCTAATTGATCAGTGTTCCCTCAACTTTTTCATATCGGCGGCTTCGCAGTACCAACTTACGGAATCCTTGTCGCCACCGGCGTTCTTCTTGGTCTCTGGATCAGTGTCCGCAACTCCGCGCGGCAGGGCATCAAGCCTGAGAACGCGTGGGACTTCGGCATCGCGGTCGTCCTCGCCGGAATTCTCGGCTCCAAAATTCTTTACATCCTGGTTGATTGGAAGATTTACGCGGAGCACCCGAAAGAGATCTTCAGCCTCTCGACTCTTCAGGCCGGCGGCGTCTTTTCCGGCGGTTTAATCGGCGCTTTCATCGTAGCTTGGTGGTTCTTGCGGAAATACAACATGCCCGCTCTCGCCACTTGCGATGCCTTCGCTCCCGGCCTTGCGCTCGGCCACGCAGTCGGCCGCATTGGCTGTTTCTCTGCCGGTTGCTGTTACGGAAAGCCAACGACACATTTTTGGGGGATCACTTTCACCAATCCGCTTGCCAATGCCAACGCCGGCACACCGCTCAACGTTCCGCTCGAGCCGACTCAGCTGATCGAGTCTGCCGCCGAACTCATCATCTTCGGCATCCTCACCTGGATGTTCGCCCGCAAGAAATTCGACGGGCAGGTTTTTGGCGCTTACCTCTTCCTCTACGGCATCGCGCGCTTCCTGATCGAATTCCTGCGTGATGATCCCGGTCGCGGTGGTCCCTACTTCGGCGGCGCTCTGAGCGGAACTCAGCTGATCTCGATCGGCCTCGTCCTCGCCGGCGGCATCATCTGGTATCTCCGCCCTGCACCCAAAGTCATCGTCGCCACCGCCACCAGATAAGTGTGTTAAACGAGCGGGTACCCCACTTCTCCCTGGTTGTCGGAGAAGTGGGAACGTGCTAACCATAGTTCCCATTCCTTATTCCCTTCGTGTACCTTGGTGTCCTTCGTGGTGAACCTCACGAATGCCTGACACTCACCAAGTTACCGCCACTCCCGACGACGCCGGCCGGCGCCTCGATCAATTCCTGGCCTCGCATCTTGCCGATGTCAGCCGCGCCCGTGTCCAGGAACTGATTGCTCAAGAAAAGGTGTTGGTGAATGGCGTCCCCACCAAGGCATCTCTCAAACTGCGCGGCAACGAAACTGTCGAGATCCTCGGCCCCGCCGAGCGCCCGCCGCTCAAGGCCATGCCTGAAGACGTCCCTCTCGACATCGTCTATGAGGACGACGACCTCGCAGTCATCAACAAACCAGCCGGCATGATGGTCCACGCCGGTGCGGGCGCAACTGACGATGACCGCAATCGCGGCACGCTAGTCAATGCCCTGGTGCATCGATTCGGTCAACTTTCGGGCGTAGGCGGCGCCCTGCGCCCCGGTATCGTTCATCGTCTCGATAAGGAAACCAGCGGCCTGCTCGTCGTCGCAAAGAATGACTCATCCCATCGCAAGCTCGCGAACGAGTTCTCCAGCCGCCGCGTCAAGAAAACCTACATTGCTCTGGTCCACGGCTGGGTCAAGCAAGACCACGGAACCGTATCCGCACCGATCAGTCGTGATGCCATTCGTCGCATTCGTATGACCACCCGTCGCAGCGGTGGCCGTGAAGCCGTTACTCATTACGACGTCGACCGCCGGATCGACTCGCCGTACGGCAAGTTCACCCTGCTAAAGCTCCGCATCGAGACCGGACGCACGCACCAGATTCGCGTCCACTTGGCTTCGATCGGTCATCCCGTGGTTGGCGACAAGCTCTATGGTGCCCCTGCAGAGATCCGCGCCAAGTCCACTCCCGCGCTGACCTTGTCGCGCAATTTCCTGCATTCCACCGAGCTCCAGTTCACGCATCCTCGAACCGCCGAGCCGCTTAGCTTTTCTCGTTCCCTTCCATCAGAACTCGACCAATTCCTGAAAAAACTGGCCTGACCGTCGCTTTCCAGTGCAGCTATAATTACCTCAATGCACCGTTCCTGGCGTTCATCTTTCCTTTTGTTGGCTGCCCTGGTTGCAGGCACCGCAATTCTGATCGCGCAGACCTCGGACGACTTGCCCGCAGCGCCATCGGAAGTTGCTCATCCCAAGCCGGCGCCAAAACCAGCTCAGCCGCCGCAGCAGACCTCGACGCCAGCATCTCCTCAGGACACAGCTCAGCCGACCGCAAACAACGCGAATTCAGACAGCAGCGGCTCCGACAACTCCGGCATCCCCATCGAACAGAGTGACGCGACATTCCGTGCCCGCGTCAACGAGGTTAGTGTCGTCTTCACAGTCACGGACAAGCACAATCACTACGTCAAAAATCTTTCCCAGAACGATTTCAAAGTCATCGACGACGACAAGCTTATTCCGCAATTTCGCTTCGCGCGTGAAAACAACCTGCCCTTGCAGGTCGGCCTGCTGATCGACGCCAGCAACTCCATTCGCGACCGCTTCAAGTTCGAGCAGGAGTCTGCAATCGAGTTCCTGTCTTCCATCATCCGTCCCCGTTTCGACAAGGCCTTTGTCGTGGGATTCGACACCGAGCCCGAACTCACTCAGGATTTCACCGACAATACAGAGGCGCTTGGGAAGGGTGTGCGCGCGCTGCGTCCCGGCGGCGGCACCGCGATGTTCGATGCTCTCTACTACGCCTGCCGCGACAAACTTCTGAAGTCGGAGCAGACGCGCTCCGTACGCCGCGCCGTCATCCTGGTTAGCGATGGCGACGATAACGAAAGCCATGTCACTCGCGAAGAAGCCATTGAGATGGCACTCCGCGCCAACGTCATCGTGTACACCATCAGCACGAACTTCCCCAGCGGCGGCCCCGGAGATAAAGTCCTTCAGCGGATTGCCGACGCCACCGGTGGACGCGCCTTCGAACCCTTCCAATTACAGCAGGTAGCCGACGCTTTCGCTCAGATCCAGGACGACCTTCGCAGCCAGTACGAGCTTTCCTATAGTCCGCCCAACTTCGCCCACGATGGCCGCTATCGCACCATTGAGATTTCCGCTTTGCGCAAAGGCATGAAAGTCCGCAGCCGCAACGGCTATTACGCCCCCACCGAATAACATCAGTCTGTGACTCCGGTGGTATAGGTGTAAAAAATCCTCTACCATATTCCGTCCGAACAATCGTCGTTTTGGAATTCATCTCCGTCATACCGCTAAGGAAAGTTATGCAGACCAATCGCCTAACGGGATTTGCCACTCTCGTGCTGGTTCTATGTGTTTTTGCCCTCGGGACGACGCGCTTACATGCGCAGCCTTCCGGCGGTCCTTACGGCCCAATCGATCAGCGTTACGAAGTGCCGAAGGCCGCTCACGTTTACTACGTTTCTCCGACGGCAAAGCTGACGGCTGCGGGCACCACCCTCGACCAGCCCACAACGATTGAATCGGCCATTGGTCGCGTGGTCACTGGGGATGCCATCATTCTGCGCGGCGGTGTTTATCGCACCGGAGGTCTCGTGCTGAATCAGGGCATCACTATTCAGCCCTATCTCGACGAGCGCCCGATCCTGAAAGGCACAAAAGTCGCCGGCAATTGGGAAGCGCTGCGCAACAACGTCTGGCGCACCAAGTGGACGACGCTCTTTCCTGCCTCCCCCCTTCCCTGGTGGCAGCGCAATCGCGAAGGCATGCGCACGCCGCTGCATCGCTTCAACACCGACGAAGTTTTCATCGATGGGCAGCAACTGAAGTCCGCCGGATGGGAAGGCGAACTCGATGCTCACACCTTCTACATCGATTACACCACCGGCTACGTTTATATTGGCGTCGACCCCGCCAACAAGCAGGTTGAGATCACCGCATTCAACAGCGCGCTCGTTCGCACCAGCGCTCCGGTCCACGGCAAGACCAACGATCACAAAGGCCCAGTGATCCGCGGCATTACTTTCACCCAGTACGCCTACCGCGCACTAGAAGTCGAAGGCAAAAAGCATTTTACCGTCAACGACGAGCCTACCGACGAGCCTGTCGGACTCTCCGATCCTTCAACCTTCGGCAAAGAGGTCACCGGCACAACTCTCGAGAACGTCACCATCTCCTACTGCTCGCGCGTCGCCGGCTACTTCCGCGGTGACGGCCTAATCATCCGCAACTCTCTCATCAGCGACACCGGCACCGAAGGCATCTACGTCATCGGATCGTCGGACGTTCTGCTCGAGCGCAACATCATTCGCCGCAATAACGTGATGCAACTTACCGGCTATTACCCCTCAGCCGTAAAGATCTTCAACCAGACTCGCCGCGTGACCTTCCGCGACAACCTGATCATCGACCAGCCCAACTCCAACGGCGTCTGGTACGACGTCGGCAATCACGACGGCGTCATCGTCGACAACTGGATTGAAGGCGCCATCGACGGCTTTTTCTTCGAGATCTCGCGCGGCGCCATCGTCGCCGGCAACGTTTTCGTGCGCTGTGACAAAGGGGTGCGGGTGCTCAACTCTGCCGATGTCCGCATCTACAACAACACCTTCGTCGACACTCCAGCGTCGTTCGAGCGGAATGAGCGCAGCGCCACCGGAGACCATTTTGGCTGGCATCCTTCCACCGGTCCGGACGTCGATCATCGCGAGGGACACACCTTCGTCAACAACCTTCTCGTCGCAAGTGACTCCTACCGGCTTCCGCTATTGCGTTTCGAGCAGCCGAAGTCGCTCTGCTCACGACTGACGCGTCCAATGGCGAAGGATGTGGATGGCAACGTTTACGTCAGGCCCGTCGTCCCCGCCGAACCCGCTCCACCGCTCGTGACCTGGAGCCCCGCGCAGACTGACAGTTGTTCTGCGACTTTCACCACACTCGACCAATTCGAAAAGGGGGCCTCGGGCGTCGAACATTACGAAACCCTGTTGGACAGCACTCCCCGCTCGATTTTCAAGAGTGTCGATCTCGGCCGCTACGACCTTCAGCCCAACTCAGCGATTCCGAAGAGTCGCGTGTTAGCCCCCGACGATGTTCGTAAACTCCTGGGCTGGACCGAGCAGGACGCACAGTGGCCTGGCGCCTACCCACTTCGCTACTGAGCTCTGCGCTTGACGTTTGTCAGACTGGCCTCAGTGGGTCTCTGAATGTACTTGGAGAGCAAAAACAAGAAAGCTAGGATTTGGCGCGTGCCGCTCCGCACATCGCTCCTTTCAGCTTCTATCGCGCCCAGGCTGTGCACAGAGCACCACTAGCCCCGGAGGCATGCACCTGCCGCCGCTCGCCGAGCAAAGCCAGGGAATGGGTGTGCCGATGAAAACCGAAGATCAGGTCAACCAGGAACGGCTCCAGAAGTATCGTTTGTTGAGACAACAAGAGTTACTGCACGAGGCAGCCAAGCTGCACCAACTCAGCGGCGAATTGCAATACTATCTCGACAAAAACGGCTCTGCGATTCTCTCGCTCGACATGCTCAAGAAAGCTGAGGCCGTGGAAAAACTAGCCCACAGCGTAAGAACCAAGATGAAGGAACTACAGTAGCCTTAGTGTCCAAAAGCCAAATCCCTGGAGTCGAAACTCAGCAGACTGATCCCCAAGTGTAAGCGCGCGTTGTTGCGGCACAATTCAGAAATTCATGTTGGATTGCACTCGGAATATCATCATAGGTCAATGGCGTTCCTGCGCAAGACTTGTCGCGGTTGGCTGAAGATTCTTTATACTCTCGCCATCGTTCTCGTCGTGTTTAACCGCATGCACGGGACCTCAACTGATTCGGTTGCTCCTGCAATCAGCTTTGCTGAAATTGCAAACTCCGCAGGCGTGCATTTCGCCATCGATAGCTCCCCAACGAATTACAAGAATCAAATCGAGGTCATGGTGGCGGGAGTGGCCCTGCTCGACTACGACGGCGACGGCTATCAGGATATTTATTTCGTGAACGGAGCAGCCATTCCTTCCCTGCAGAAAGAGGGACCGCAATACAAAAATCGGCTCTTCCACAACAATCATGATCTGACCTTCACGGATGTCACTGACAAGGCTGGAGTGGCCGCGGACGGCTATTCCATGGGCGTTGCCGTTGGAGATTACGACAATGATGGACGCCCGGACTTGTACGTTGTCGGAGTGAACCGCAACCAGCTTTTTCACAACAATGGCGATGGTACGTTCACAGATGTCACCTCGAAGGCAGGAGTGGGGGGAGGACTTTTCGCAGGGAGAAAGATGTGGTCGGTTGCGGCAGCATGGGTGGACTACAACAATGATGGGCTGCTCGATCTGTTCGTCTCCAACTATGTCCAATGGGAGGTAAACAAGGACCCGGTTTGCATGGTTGGCGGCAAACGAAGCTACTGCAATCCTCAGTACTATGACCGGCTTCCGAATACGCTCTACCGCAATAACGGCGATGGTACCTTCACGGATGTGTCGCAAGAGACCGGCATTTCCAAATACCCTGGGCGCGGCATGGGTGTGGCCATCGCCGATTACGATGACGACGGTTTTATGGACATCTTTGTTGCCAACGACAAGAGCCCGAATTTTCTCTTCCACAATGTCGGCGGGAAGCGTTTTGAAGAGGTTGCCGTGCCCGCGATGGTTGCCTACAATCCCGACGGCAAAGTCGTCTCGGGGATGGGCGCAGACTTTCGCGATGTGAATAATGATGGCCGCCCCGATATTTGGTTTACAGCGTTGTCCGCGGAATTGTTTCCCCTCCTGTATTACCGTGCGCACGGCGAATTCGAGGACGTCACTGAGCGCACTGGCCTGGCATGGCAGACACAACGCGAGGCAGGCTGGTCCAATGCCATTGTGGATCTCGATAACGATGGTTGGAAGGACTTGTTTGCCGCACGCTCGGATGTGGACGATAGCATCGAGCGAATCTCCTCTCAGCACTACGCGCAGCCCAACGCCGTTTTTCGCAATCTCGGTAATGGCAAGTTTCGCGATGTGAGCGCTGACTGCGGGTCGGACTTTCAATTGCGTTCCGTCCACCGCGGAACCGCGGTAGGTGATCTCGATAATGATGGCCGTATGGATGTCGTCGTTTCCGTTCTGAATGGCCCTGCGAAACTTTTCCATAACATTACGCAAAACGACAATCATTGGCTTGCTCTCGAATTACATGGGACAAAGAGCAACCGGATGGGCGTAGGCGCGGGCATCACACTTACGAATGACGACGGATCACGACAATATAACCATGTGACGACCAGCGTGGGATACGCTTCCTCGAGCGATGTGCGCGTCCATTTCGGACTGGGGCGGTTTAAGACAGCAAAAGAAATCAGAATTCGGTGGCCGAGCGGCATCCAGCAGGTGCTGGAAAACGTGCCAGGCGATCGGCTAATGGTGGTTCGAGAAGTGGAGCGGAGCCGCAAATAGCAGGCTTATCTAGGCGTGGGCTGGCTATAACCGTGCTTTTGTTCGCGATCAAGCTTCTGAAATTCCGCCATCTGCCTGGCGGCAGCGTCGGACCTGCCTGCGCTACGGTACGCTTCAGCCAGGCGCCGGTGATTCTCTGGGCTGCGTGGTTCCAATCGCACAGCTGTCTCAAGTTCGTGCAGCGCGCGATTCGTCTGGCCCATTTCGAGCAGCACCCGGCCCAACACGTTGTGAGTCAAAAAAAGACCTGGCTTTAGCTTCACCGCTTGTTCCGCCGCATTCAAGCCCTTTTCTGGTGTGCCCTGCTTGAGATAGAGAAACACAATCTGTAGTCGGGCAAAAACGTGGAGGGGGCTAATGGTGAGTTCCCGCTGGAATTCCTGCAGAGCTCTTTCCGGATCGCTCTCAAGCAGATACACGCCGAACGCGTGGTGTACTCCGGGTTCATCGGGATAGCTGCTGACAAGTTCGTCGAACCCTTTCCTGGCGTCATCGAGATTCCCCATGTACGACGCCCAAGCAGTTTGTCCTGCCTTCGTCATCAGATCTTGCTTTTCCGGAATCTCCGAGGGAAGCGCGGCAATTCGCAGCGCAGTGACGCCCATTACTTCAAGCATTTCCGGGCTTCCGTCGTTGGTCACTCCAAACAATTGATCCAGGGCTGCTTCAAAATTTCCGTTTCGATTCAGTAGAAGCGCGGCATGGTAACGGACGAGAGATCCTAACTCGGTGTTATCCGTGACGCCCATCCGTTCCGCGCGCAAGAAGTGCTGCAGCGCGGGTCTAAACCTTTGCAACTGGTATTCGCACAGGCCGAGGAAAGCCCAAGCCACGCTGTTGGACGGCTGCAGCCGGGTAGAGAAATGGAACGCGTCTACAGCGTCGGCGAATTGTTGTAATTCGTATAGGCTCGCGCCGAGGTTCCACCATCCTTCGCTCCAAGATGGCCGAAGTTTCACTCCCTTGCGATAGAGGGCCGCCGCTTGCTGAAGATCGCCGGATTGCCTCGCGTCAACCGCCCGTTGGCGAATTTCAGAAAGGCTCAAGGAATGCTGGCTCTTGGCAAGCAAGGTGCTTGCGAAGAAGCAGACAAAAATGCCAAGGCTAACAATTCGGTTGGCTGGAGCGATTCGAGCCCAGGATCGCTCCAAACGGCTCATCATTGCCGCCTCGGAATCACGATTACTGAAATCGTGTACGGCGGAACATCCACACTGAAGTTGCTGCTTACATCAAGGGCGCTCTTACTGGGTACGCAACCAGTAGAGTTGCCGAAATCAAATCGGACACCGTTGTTGGCGAACGTCCCACCCTTTAACGAGAGTTTCGCAGTGGCTTTCTTCAAGGGGTCCTTATTGATGAGCATAATGCGCACGCTCCCGTCGGCTCGCTTGGCGCTGTGGACGGCCAACAACGGGTTACTCGATTCCGACGCCAGAATAGGATCGTTGGGCCCAGCCAGGATGTGAATCATCCCTAACGCATACGCCACCGGACCGAGCCCGTTCTTCGAATCGACGAAGCTGGCATCGTTCAGTTCCGAACCCACTACGGTCAGTGCACCGTCTTCAATGAGACTAACGGTGCTGTCGGCGAGAAACAGAGCCTTTGCGAGGGGATTTTTTTCTAGACCGCTCGCTGAAATTCCTGACACTGCCAATTGAATATGTCCGCCATTCGTGCCGCCATATTTTGTAAAAAGCTCAACCAGTCCGGACACAACCTGAGGCAAATCCGTATAGGGTGCGGAAAGGATGGCTGCCGGATCGACTCTCTTGAAATCTGGCGGCAAATACTTGCCCACTTGCCAGTGAATGATGACGAAGTCGATCGCGCCGCCGCAGGCTTTCATTACCGAAGGGTTCCAATCGATTTGCGAGGTGTCTCCTAATCCCGATCCCACTCCTTCGATCCAGGCTCCGCTGCCGATGGACCGGCCCTGGTTGCTCCCCGGCGATCCTTCGCCGTTCCAATGCACAAATTGGGCACCGGCTTTGGTGATCGCTTCTTTCACTGCAGGAGGCAGGAGCACCGCACCGATCTTGATCGAGGGGTCGACGGCCTTCATGGTCTTGGCAAATTCGACTACCTCGTTGCCATACGTCGTCGGAGAAAGCTTGGGATTACCTCGGCGCGTCTTTTCATTTTCTTTGGCGTCCATGCCGTAGGCAGCATGCAGGTCTTCTTCATCGTTGTTTTGCCCATCTTTCATGTAGAACCCATTGCTAAAGACCTGGGTGCCGATTTCCCAATAACGAATATTTAGCGGCGCGGGGTGAGAAATACGGAGGAAGTTCACGCCATCGTCGCTCGGGAGGGGCGCAGATGCCCGTAAGGTGGCCCAGTACCCGACGCTTTTCCAGTCGTGGCCTGTGGAGTCCTTGCCAATCTCCTTGGTATCGGATGGCTTTCCGTTGCAGTAGGCGACCCATGCCGCAGCTTCGGCTGGTTCGCCTCCTCCACTGCCATCCAGATTCGAGCCATAGTTTACGGTCAGGATGGCGGTGCCGCCAATCTTTCCGAGCAGCGTGACAAATTTCCCGAAATTATTATTGGGAGCGTAGTAGTCGAACTTCGCTGGATCCGATCCCTGAATTCGAGTGCTTTTGTACGTGGACCAGTGATAACGGTTGGCAGATCTGCCTGGATATCTTAGCGTCGTCACCCCGACGGCGTGAAGAAGATCAGGGAGTTCATCATTCATCAGGTTCGCGTCAGACAATGCGGCATCGGATGCCAGCGCGCGCAGAGCCATGCTGTTTCTGGTCTTCTCGACCTCCACATTGACCTTTGCGTCGCAGTGCTCTTCTGCTCGTACTAGAACCGAGCCTGACACCACAATCGCCGCGCACAAACAGGCAAGAATGGAACATCTATGCCTGAATCGAAGGTTGGATTCGAGCCAAGACAACCACTCCCGCATCTGGGGCCTCCTGCTGAGCTGTGCCTAGGAAATACCAGTTAGCTTGTCTATCAACGCATCAGGGAAGCATTTGCGCCTGCTGCGGCGTCTCTCAAGGCCGTCCAAATGCGATGTGTTTTCAATCACCTCGATTATTTGGGGAGTCCAGTCCGGCCTGCTGTGATCGAAATCACTGAGGCAAGTGCGCGAGGCCACCTGCGCTGAGCCAGTTCGCGTCTGCAGTACCACTAGTTACCCGACATGTAAAACCTTGCACCATGTGACCGCAATCACTGACGCGATCCAGGAACAATCAATAAAGTCGATGCGTTACATCGCAGGTACAAATACGTGATTCGGGTTACATCTTTTCGCGAGGCAGATATGAATTCATTTCTTAAGTCACGGGCAAAGAAAACATTGCTCGTATTAGCGGCATTATTGTGTGTCTTACAGCCCTTTGTCTTTGCCCAGATGACTGGATCAGTTCTGGGCACGGTGGCCGATGTCACGGGCGCAGTCATTCCCGATGCCAAGGTCACTCTAAAGAACGTACAAACTGGAGAACTTCGCGTAACCGTCAGCAACGGCGTGGGCGCGTTTGCGTTTGCGTCGGTCACGCCGGGAACGAAGTTTCTGGTCACTGTTTCTGCCATGGGTTTCAAAACCTGGGAGTCGCAACCATTCGCGGTACGACCCAGCGATCGTTATGACTTCTCCGACATTCGCATGGTGATCGGCGCAACCCAGCAGGAAGTTTTCGTCGAAGCCAGCGCGGAGACTGCAAAGATCACTGAATCCGGCGAGCGCAGTGATGTGATTACCTCCAAGCAGATTCAGACATTAGCAGTCGTGGGCCGCGATGCGGGAGAGCTAGTCAAGATGTTGCCTGGATTCGTAATGGACCCTGGCGACAACCAACTGAACAATGTTCCCAACCGCAAAGAGATTGTGGGAAACGGCGGCGGTGCCGGCGCCTACAACGGAAACGGGACGAAGAGCGCTACCAGCATTCTGCTGGATGGCGCAAACATTACAAACATTGGCGGCAATTCCGGGTCTGTGTCTGACGTAAACCTCGACCAGGTCTCGGAGATCAAAGTTTCCACCTCGGCCTACAGCGCCGAAAACAACAAAGGTCCGATCGTGATCAACGCGGTGGGAAAGTCCGGCAGCTCAGCGTTCCACGGTTCCGCTTACTTGCATGCTCGCAACGGAGTGCTGAACAGTAACGATTGGATCGCCAACAACACCGGCGTGGCAAGGCCTGATTCCAGCTTCCTCTATCCCGGCGGCACGATCGGTGGCCCGATCGTAATTCCTCACACCAATTTCAATCGGAATCGCGACAAGCTGTTCTTCTTTGCGGGATTCGAATACTACAAGCAAAGATATCCGAATGACCTGAATCCGCTGCTGCAGATGTGGGTACCGACAGAATCAGAGCGCGCCGGCCACTTCGATGCGGCCTCGCTCGATCAGGAGTTGTGCAGCAACCCATACAACGCCGGCCAACTCATGTGTCAAACGCAGAATTATCTGCCGAATGGCACCGCGATTAATCCGGCGGATATTACGCCCTACATCGTTCCCGGCGGCCAAGCGTTCATGAAGCTGTTTCCGCACGCCAACCGAACTCCGGCGAACGATAGCAGCATCGGCTACAACTATGTGTCTCAAGTCATGCAAGACCAGAATGGCCAAACTTGGCATGGCCGCATAGATTACAACGTCAACGAACGCAACAAACTGTTTCTCAGTCTCAATCGGCAGACGCAAGCCAAGTCATGGCCGTACATGATCGACTGGTATCCGTCGCAGTCAATGCAATATCCCGGCGATGTGGCGCAGAAGGATAAGTTCGAGACTGCTGCGCTTAACTTCACCCGCGTATTTTCCACCACGCTCACCAATGAAGCCAGCTTCGGCGTGAGCTACGCATTTTCTCCGATGACCATGAACAACCCAGACGCGGTTGACCGCAACCAGCTGGGGTACGCCAACGCGTCCGGGCAGGTTTACCACGGACTCTTCCGCACGGGTGAGAAACAGATGCCGGCCTTGCTCGACTGGAGCCAGTTCGGCTACCCGCAATCGTTCATGCCCGGCGGTTTCACCTCCGGCGCCATGCACAGCCGCGTGATCGTACCCAACGTTACGGACACAGTGAGTTGGGTCAAAGGCGCGCACTTACTCAAAGCGGGAATTTACTGGGAGAGTGCAGCCCGCAATGCTCTGGCCGACTGGAACTTCTATCCCCAGGGGCAGATTCAGTTCGCTCCCTGGACGTATAGGTGGAACAACAACGTCGGGCCTGCGAACGGATGGGGAGGCTGCCAGGCGGGTAATGGTTACAGCGCCCACAACATCGGCAACTGCTTCAATCCCGTCGCGCAGATCTTGATGGGAATGCCGGACCAGTATTCGGAATCGAACATGATGCCGGATACCAACGTCGGCTACAGCACCTTTGCGGGTTTTGCGACGGACACGTGGAGAATCAGCCGCCACCTCACCTTGGATTTCGGTGCTCGCTTTGAGCATCTTTCTCCGTGGAGAGACCGCAATGGCAGAGGCATGGCGACCTTCGATCCCGCGCTCTACGCGCAACAATGTCCAACTGCCAGGGTTTACAACGGCGCGGTGGGTTGCACGGTCCCGTCTCCTGGGCTGACCTGGCACTCTTTGGCCTCTACGGTGAGCAACTCGGTGGTAAGTCCAGCACAGGTGTTCATCTCGCCACGTTTTGGTTTAGCGTGGGACATCTTTGGGAATGGACGCACCGTGCTGCGCGGGGGCTGGGGAGCATACCGGAACCAGGAAGAGTACAACCCCTTCAGCAACGCGGCCGCCTCGGCGTTGGGATATAAAACCGTTAATGCTCACATGACACCGATGACCGACGGACCGAGTCCCTATAACCTGATGACCTTCGACAGCATTGATGCGCAAGGCCCAGGTTCATCCCCCATCGTACCCGATTCTGACATCTACGCCCTTTCCAAAAACGACAAGATGTCACCGGTCTATTACAACTACAACCTAACGATTTCGCAGCGCCTGCCGTGGAAGTCGCTGATGGAGATTGCCTACGTCGGCAGCAGTAGTGAGCATTTGAACTCCGGAAAGTCGGAGTTCTCCGACGCTAACATGATTCCGTACGGCACTCTCTGGAGAGCTGATATCAGCCCCATGCTGGCCAATGCCAAGAACGACATCAGTGCTTTTGGTGATGCCGAAAACGATATGTTCCGTCCGTACCCGTTCTATCGGCACATCTATGTCCTCTCGCATAAGTTGTATTCGAACTACAACAGCCTGCAGGCGAGCTGGAACAAGCAATCTGGCCGGCTTCAGTACGGCGCGAACTACACATTCTCTAAGACCTTGGCCGTCGCACAGCCATACACCACCTGGCTGCCCGATCCCCGGAACTTGAGAAATGATTACAATCCCGCGCCGTTTGACCGCACACACGTCTTCAACGTTCATTACTTGATGGACATTGGAAACTTCGTCCATGGCAACAAGCTTCTCGGCGGTTTGGCGAATGGTTGGCAGATCTCGGGAATCACCACCGTGCAGAGCGGCGTGCCTATGGCATCGCTGGTTGGCGGCAGTTTCGGGCTGAATGGTCCCATTGATTGGACGGTCTTGCCGTTCCAGAACCAATCCGATCCATCACCCGGACAAGGCGGACAGCCGAGCCACACACAGCAATGCATTACTGCAACCGGCAGCCCGTACTGCACACAGAGCATTAGCTCAAATGTATGGCTAGGCTCTCCCGACTACTACCTGATGCCGCAGATCCTTTGCGATCCGAGAAGCGGATTGAGCGGCGGACGGATCATGAATTCCGCGTGCTTTGCTATTCCAGATCCGATGACGCTGAGCAACGGACCGTACCGGCAACCCTACGTGCACTTGCCTCATTACTTCTATAGCGATCTTTCGATATTGAAGAACTTCAAAATGAGCGAGAGCCGTAATCTGCAGTTCCGGTTTGCGGCATTCAACTTCCTCAACCACCCACTGACGTCGTTCAACAAAAACAATAGCGATAACGAGAACCTCTACACTGCAACCGATCGCAGCGCCAGAGTTGGCGTCCCACTCGTTCCCAGCATGCTGTCATCGGGAGCGAAATTCGGCGTGCCATACGTTAAATACGGCAACCGCATTGTTGAGATGAGCGTTAAGTACGAATTCTAGCCAACGCTAGTTTCGCCAGGGCGGCCCCTATATAAGGTGCCGCCCTTTCTTTCGCGACCTCCGCGCGAGTGGTTTTTATGGAATCCGATACTTCTCTAACGAGCGCACTAATTTGCGGTTGACTTCGCCGGCATCCTTGACATCGGCGGTGCAGGTTGCGCGCGGCATGCTTCAGGGTAGGGTGTGGGAGACTCGGCGGTTTGTGGGGGGATGAAAGCAGCATAATGAGGGATGCCCCACCGTTTCGCGTTCTTTGCGAAGGGTGGGTACCAATGAAGCCTGCAATCAGAGTTTCAGGCGGTATCAATGAGAGCTAGCACCGCTGCTTCCTGATCCTGTCGGCTTCAGCATGCCATGCATCCCGAGCCAGTACACAAAGGCATCGAACCAACCGGTGCTCGTAGTTTCCTTCGGGTACATCCCAAAGCCATGGCCACCCTGTTCATAGAGATGGAATTCGACGGGGCGCTTCGCCCCCTTCCAGCTCTCGATGAGCCCGAAGCCGGCATTCCCGAAAAAAGGGTCATCGGCAGCCAGGGCGATAAACAGTGGCGGCGCATCGGCTGGCACCGTTACTGAAGCGAGAGGACCGTAGATGTTGCCGATGAAGGCGGGCTTCGCATCCTCGCCATTAAGCGCAGTAACCATTGTCAGCATTGCGCCGGCGGAAAAGCCAACCATGCCGATCCGGTTGGGATCGACATGCCACTCGGCAGACCGCTTCCGGATCAGGGCAAATGCCGCGCGAGCGTCGGCGAGCTGAGGCGCAAGGCGCGCCATGGCCTGTCCGGGGTCGGGGGGACGCGGCGGCCGCGCTGCACCCGAAAACATTTCCCGCATGGATTTTTCGAACGCAGGCATGTCGGCGGGTGTCTGGTTCAAGCGATATTTGAGGACAAACGCGGCGACACCTTTTTCCGCCAGCGCCCGGGCGACGTTCGAGCCTTCATTTTCCATCGACAAAGTCATGAAACCGCCGCCGGGCGCGACCACAACCGCGGCGCCGCTTGCCTTGGCGGGATCCGGAAGAAACGGCGTCAGCGTCGCAATCGTCACGTTGCGCGCAAACTGACTGCCGTACTGGCTATGCCAGACCTCCGGGTTGGTCGCACCGGGCAGCGGACCGGTGCCGAGTTCGATCGCGTTGGGCTGCGAAGGCGTGGGGATGGGCGTCATCTTGTCGTTTTGCGCCCGCGCCGGCAAGGCAAGCCCAGCGGCCAACGCCAACCCCGCGACTGCCAAACGAAAATGGTTTGACGCCACGAAAGCTCGCTTCGTCCAGAGATTCGACATCTTTCTCACGTTTTCCTCCAGTTGTGTAGTGAGTCAGAACAAGCCATCTTGCCGTACAGATCGAGAAGTGCCATGTGCTGACATAATCTGAAACGGATAAGGGTACTACATAAATCGATTTAGGTCAGGTGGGTGCCGCGTCCAGACAGGGTGTGTATCGACTGCGGAGTCCCGGTTACGGGAATTGCGATCATGAGTTAGAATCACGATTTTTTCCGTGCCCAAGTGCGAAGGCAACGAGTTAATATACCTAAATTATGGCGAGCCTCGCGTTTGGATCTGATCTTCTGAAGTTTTCGGAGCGGTTGTCCTCTGGTGTCGAACAGGGAGAGAGTCAGTTCAGAGGGTTTAAGAGTGCGCTAGAACGGACGGCGGGTGTTCACAAAGGACGCGATGTCAAGGCTGTATGTCGAGATATCGGGGAGACATTAGTCGCTTTCGCAAATGCTGACGGCGGCGAGCTCTTCGTCGGCGTGGAGGACGATGGAACAGTGACGGGCGTCCCCCACAAGGAAGAGTTAGTCGAAGCCATGGTGAATGCTCCCAAGACACACGTTCACCAACAAACACCATTACCTAGCTCCACTGTCTCACGCTTCAAAGCCGACGGGCACACTATTTTGTACTTCCAAGTAGCTAAGAGTACGGTCCGTATTCACCTTACTTGCGACGGTAGGTGCCTGCAGCGCTTCGACACAGAAAACAGACCTGTGGCTGCCGAGGAGATTCAGTACAGCCGCCAAGAGCGTTTGTCGCGCGAGTACGACCGGGAGTTTGTAGACGGCGCATCGGCCTCGGACCTTGACGCGGAGTTATTGAACAGGGTTTCGCGGATGATAGCGGGATCTCAGTCTGCAGAGAAGTTTCTGCAGTATGTAGATCTCGCCGAGTATGGGAGTGACGGGGTCGTACTGCGCCGGGCAGCTCTTCTGCTGTTCGCAAAAGATATCAACAAGTGGCATCCGCGCTGCCAAATCCGAATCGCAAGGGTTGCGGGGACACAGCTCGGTGTGGGGAAAGAGTACAACATCAGTAAGCATGAAGACCACATCGTTAGGGGCAACATCCTCCGTATTTTGGAGAGTGCATGGGATACACTCCGCCCCTATCTCGCTCGCACCCGCCTCGTAGAGTCTGGGATTTTCGCCGAAAGTCTAGTCTACCCTGACGATGCCTGCCAAGAGGCCTTGATTAATGCAATTGCTCACCGCGATTACAGCGCCGAAGGCAAAGGAATTGAAATTCTCGTGTTCGATGATCGTCTCGAAATCATTAGTCCTGGCAGTCTGCTCTCTTCCATCTCCCTGTCCGATCTTACGGGTGGGAAAAGAGCCCACCAAATCGCGAAACGCGTACATTTCTCGCGTGCTCCGAGAAGTCGGCTATATGCGGGAAATGGGAGAGGGCATGCTGAGAATCTTTTCAGCGATGAAGGACCGAGATTTAGTTCCTCCCGAGATCAAGAGCGATGGAGGAAACTTCGAACTGACACTTCACCATCGCTCGGTGTTTTCTCCGAGAGACCAAGAGTGGCTCAACGCTTACACGTCTTATGGGCTCTCACGAGACGAGCAGAGAGTTGTACTTCTTGGCCGCGACGGAACTCTGCTCTCGACCAATGAGATTATGAAGGTCGTTGGGATTGCGGATGTCGACGAGTTTAGAAAGCTGGTTGAGCGCCTACGAAGAAAAGGCATTTTGTATAAGGGGGATACGAACAGGCGCGGCGGGATAAAGAGCCGAAATGAAAGGCGATGGTCTATCCGACCGCCGGGACAGGTGGAACAATACAAGACTGAGCTACTGCGATTGCTCAAAGACTCGAAATCTCACTCCGTAAATGCTCAGGCAGTGCGGGCACTGAAAATCAGAATTATTCACTTGACACAAATAGAATAGCCTAGTACATTGGGTTCATGAAGGGCGCTGGCATGAACCTCCGAGAAGTCCACGAGAAGTTCTCCACTGACGAACAGTGCTTGCAGTACATCGAAAAGATGCGCTGGCCTGATGGCGTCGTGCGCTGCCCTGTATGCGGCGCAAAGGGTGCTGTGAAGGTCGAACGCAAGGCCACCTCTAAGAACAAGCGCGGCTGGTTTTACCTGTGTTCTGAGCCTTCATGCCGTCAGCAGTTCTCGCCCACTGCTGGAACCATCTTCCACGATACAAAGCTGCCGTTAATAGTTTGGTTCCAAGCAATCGCCCTGATGCTGAATGCCAAAAAGGGAATCAGCGCAAAGCAGCTACAGCGCGATCTAGGGATCGGCGGATACAAGACAGCGTGGTACCTGAATCATCGAATCCGCGAAGTGATGGCGATTGGCGATATACCCAAACTTGGCGGCATCGTTGAGGTTGACGAAACCTATGTCGGCGGAAAGAAAACCGGACAGGGCGTCAAGGCTGGTATCGATGCGAAGGATACCGTCATTGGAATCCGTGAACGCGGCGGCGAACTTCGCTTGGTCAAAGCTGAAAACGCCACCTCAGCAGAACTGGCGAAGCATATTACCAAACACATTAGCCGCGATGTGAAGATGGTCATCACTGACGAATTGAACGCCTATCCGAAAGCATTCATCGCGTCTGGAATCAAGGGTGGACAGCACGAAACCATCAAGCACAAGGAAAAGATTTACGTTCGTGGCATTGTTCACACCAACACGATTGAATCAGCATTCTCGCTATTGAAGCGCGGCATCATAGGGAACTTCCACAAGGTCTCTATAAAGCACTTGCAGCGCTACCTAGATGAGTTCTCGTACAGGTTTAATCGCAGGAATGATGCTGGTGCATTCACAGAGACCGTGCGCCGCCTCTGCGGTTTCGCTCCGCTGCCCTTTGCAAAGCTAGTTTCCGACGAGACGGCTTGATCTTGTTTCCAGCCTTTATTTCCGCCGTCTTCTGTGGTGGGGTCTCCAGCATGCGCTGGAGAACCTCGTCGAATTGTCCTTTGTCTGCCTTCACGAAACTACTATGCTGCTCTTCCTAGACTGATCCCTGTACCAATTGAAACAATCTTTTCCGACGTTGCAGCAGCCTTATCTACGATCTTTTCGATATACGCCTGATACATAAGTTGCCAACGTTCGCCGAACGATGGGCATGTAGGCTCGCCACCAAAAATCCGCAATCGCTCTGCTTCAATTTCATCCTCCACTTTTGCCATATCTTCGTTAAATCGAAGCATTCGCTTGGTCGCGAACAGCGAGGTGACGGTCGCGTACAGGAAGATAATTGGCATGACTAATCCCAAAATTACGAACATAAACCGAACGCCTGGATTGGGAATCGCGGAGAAAACCATCAAAGTAGCGATCACTCCGACGATGAGGTAAGCGACAATCAAAAGCTGCAAGAATAGCATGATGGTTTACCTCCTTCACCACTATCGGCAACGTAGGAGCAGGTGGTAAACATTACGGAAGTACCAACTACGATAGCATGGCTATCTCATCCGATTCAATACACTCCCGAGAACCTCAACAGCAACAACAACTTCGATGCATAGAAGTGGAATCATAATGCTCCAATAGATGAATATCCATAGATAAACGACGGTAATTTTCTTGACAGCTGGCGCGCTGGGCAACACCAATTGCTGGCTGCTTGGATCCATCACTTTAGTCAGGTTCCATGCGGCATAAAACTTTTGCCACAGCAACCTGATTGCCCGATCTATCAGGGTCACTAGACAAGCTGAAAAAAACAACACTAAGGATAGGATCAGTCCTGCGAAATCAGCATCCTTATCGCTACGATAATGCGTCGCAAAAGCAGGAATTCGTCTGGCTATACCGGCTATCAAGAGACCGAATCCGATATAGATCAGGTCCAAAGGCAATACCGGTAGGCTGCGAAAAATGTCCCTCGCGCGTTCACGGGTAAAGAATCTGACAAGTAGCTTTATGGCCAAAATTGTGATTGGCAGGGCCACTACAATGTGAACGATGTAGAACCTCATTATGGCGTATTCGTAGCCACCGCTCTGCACATTGTCCATTTAACTCGTCTGCCTTTAACGCGTTCGACTATAATGGCGGAGGGCGGGGGGATCGGACCCCGTTCCAAGCGGAACTCCCGCTTATAAGGCGGGTTCTAGCCACCAACTAGACACCCTCCGGTACCACAAAACAAATCGATCACCATGGCTCTAAACCAGCGAGTTCCTTGTCGAGGGGATGCTGATTTAGAGCCTTCGCATTATCGCCTGATATGGCGGTGATCTTTGTGACCACATCAGGCTAGTACTCTTCTGATTCTACCCTCCTCATCCACTGGCTATACGCCCTCCCTCGTAACTGTGAAAATACAACGAGATAACGAGGGAATGTCGAGAGTGGAGAAACAGGGGAAAAACGGGGGAGAAACAGGGGAGATCAGGGGGGAATTATTCCCATCCGTCTGGCCGTGGTTTCTTGTTGAATTCTAGCGGCCTTTTCCCGCTTGATAGAATTCGGCGGAACGCTAGGTCAGCTGTTGAACCAGTCTTTATTTGCCCGGAAAGCCATCGCTTCCACTCCCGATAGTGTTGACCTGCAGCCCAGCAGAGATCACGCAGTTTTATCTTTTCATCGGGAAAATTTGCTAGATATTGATCTCGCAATGCCTTCTGTTCATTGACGGCTGCTGTTGTGTGGTTCTTCGACTTTGGAAGATTCAATGGTCTGGTTTTTATATATTCCGCCGCTGTCCCATTTAGGATTCCCCGATAAGGCTCACTATCCACAAACACAGGGAACATGCTCAGCAGGGCACCAATGGAGCTTCCGATAATTTGTGGGATCCAAGTTGCACGATATTGCGGCAGCGACGAATAGTAGTTAATTTGCACGTCCAAATGCGCCACTAGACATGTGCGCAAAACCCGTTCGATCCTCTTGGGGCTGTTGTGACGGTGAAGCATGCTTGTAACGCTTGGGAGAAAATCATCCAAGTGTTCCAGGGCTTCTGCGACAACATCTTCGATGTTTTGCAGGTCGCTCAGAGCCTGCACGGACAATGGCGGCAGTGGTGGTAAAGATGACTTCTCCTGCATCGCAAACCCTTGCGCGAGGGCGCGATGAAGGGCTACGATGAGGGTGTCTAGTCGCTCATCAGAAATGCCCCGGCCATCGCGCCGGGCTTTTCATTTTTCAGCAACATTCTAGCCGTTTCCTTGCTTAATATGTCAGTTGTCATTACCTGAAGTGCTCGCGATTGAAATGCTCGTATTTATTGATGAATCCGGTGATCCTGGAATGCAAGGGAAGGATGGATCATCGCAAGTTTTTGTGGTCACTGCGGTGACGTTCGAGGACCGCGACGAGGCACAGGCGTGCGATGATCGCGTGACCGCGCTCAGAGCGGAGATGCACAAGTCAGAGCGATTTGAATTTCATTTCAACTCCTGCTGTCGAGACATCCGCCTGCAGTTCTTGCGGGAAGCGGCAAAATTTCAGTTCTTCTACATGTCATTCGTGTTCAACAAATCGCGACTCTACGGGGAAGGATTCAAGTACAAGAATTCTTTCTATAAATATGCCGTGAACCTGCTTTTTGAAAATTTAAAGCCTTCCTTGGAGAACGCAATCGTAGTATTCGATCGATGCGGGAATCGCGAATTCCAGCGGGAATTGAAACAATATCTTGGAAAGCGGGTAAATGAGAAAGGCAAATTGATCAGCAAAATCAAGACAAATGAATCGTGCTCCAACAATCTCCTACAGCTCGCAGACATGGTTTGTGGCGCGACCGCTAGGTATCTCAAGAAGTCAAAAGGTGATCATTTGGAGTACCGCAAGATCATCGCGCATCGGGAGTTGATGCTGCGCATTTGGCCACGCTAAAAAAGTAAAACCCGCTAGCCTATCCCTTGCGGGCACGCACACCATACGGTGACAGTTCGGCTCAGCGGGCAATTCCTTCTCTATAATGCCTGACAAGTGTGTCATGTGGCACAACTATATTCGGCTTATTTTCTTCTATTTACCCGCATTGAACCTCGTAGGTAACCCTGTCACATCTGTGACACGCGGCTGATTATGTCACTGTGATATGCTTCGCTGCCCTGTCAATCCATCATCTCATTTGTGTCAAGTGAATATTTCTGCTGAAAATTGGTCTTTCGCCATCTAGCCCCTTCAAGGAGAATCCGACTGAGAGTCTGAAGCTTCTTGGCTTCTTGGATGAGCGCTTCAGACCCCTCCCTGCTCTTATGGCGGTCTGGGGCCAAGTTCCACAACCTAGGACTATCAGCAAACCCCGACGCATTCCGGCCGAGACTAAAGAAACATCGATCGGTAAGATTACTGCGCTAAAAACTAACGGTTATGGATTCATTCAAGCCGCCGACGGTGCAGACTATTTCTTTCACGTCAAGGACTTGACCGACCGGTCAGACTGGGATCGCATTCGAATAGGCAACGACGTGGAATTCACTCCAGAACCCACTGCTAAAGGATTAGCCGCAAAGCGCGTTTCGCCAATCAAGTCATCATAGGCTTGTCGTGAGGGGCTTCCCTCACGACAACAATCTCTGTCGTCGGACAATTAGAACGCCGTCCGTTTTGCAGTTTTCCTACCCCCGCCCTTGAAGCGGACTGATCAACCCTAGCGGAAGGGGCGGGTGCCCTATCAGACTCCGGCCCCGGTTCGACGCTGGTCGGCCGGATCATCGGGAAACGGCCGCCTGCACCGAATTGAAGGGTAAAAGTCCATGAACTACCGGTACTCGCGAGCAAGCACGGGTGAGCGCAAAATATACTTGGCAAAGATAAGGTATTACCATAAAGTTAACGTGCAATGGATTACACTTTTCCCCTATTGGGAACACCTCCCAAATTCATCTTTAAATCACTGACTTGCCCTGCAACTTTGTGCTAGTGTATGCGTCTAAAAGACTAGGGTAGGTGTACGGCATCATGGCTCCGAAGTACCGAAAAATTCAGAAGAGTCGACGCAAGGCGGGGACTCACGTTCGACACAAGGTCGAACCTCAGCGCATTAAGCCGAGCGAAGAAAAGTTTCGTGAACTCTTGCTTTTCATAGCTCGACGTTCGGAAACCGATCCACGCTTCGGTGCGCTCAAATTGAACAAGCTTCTGTTCTATTCCGATTTCATGGCGTACCTGAAGCTTGGTCATCCCATTACTGGACAGCCCTACTTTGCTCTTGAGAACGGCCCGGCGCCGCGATACATGGTTCGGGTTCGGGACCAGATGGTTAAGAGCAGGGAAATCGCCATCGCACGAAAGGCGACCCTCAGTGGTATGCAAGAACGCGTCGTGGCACTGCGCGAACCAGACCCGAACAAATTCGAGCCAGCCGAAATCCTCCTGGTTACGGAAATCCTTGATATATGTAAGGATCAAAGCGGTAACGATCTTAGCGAACTCTCTCACAGGTTCGCTGGCTGGCGCTTAGCTGGCGATAAGGAAGATATTCCTTACGAGGTTGCTCTTGTCGGGAACAGAAAGCCAACACTCTCTGAAAAGCACTATGGTCTCAGGCTGGAAGCTCTTGCAGCGTCATGTTTAACGGAGAACGCTGCTGGACTTGGATAGACTCCGCGAAATCGTTAAGAATCCCCTCTTCGAGCAAAATCTCTCCGATCTCGAATTAGATGCCATTCGCGCAGATGAGTTCACCGAAGGAGCGGAGTTCGTGCTGTCGCGTAACCCTGAATACGGAACCAAGATCACCAAAGACGTTTGGTTCCTTCCGATGTGGCGCCCTGGCGAGGGGAAGAACGTCAATTTGTACTATACGTTTGACAGAGACCACGTTTATTTTTTGGCACTGACGCGAGCGAGCGACGAGGTAGATGAAACATAAACCCCAGCTCGGCTCGTTCCCGTCACGACCGACTTCCAGCGGTTTCATGTTGCCGTGAGGCAAGTTCTCGGCGTCTCCAAAGAAGAACTGCTAAAGCGAGAAGGCGTCGAAAAAACATAGTGAGCGGCCACACCAGTCGTGCAAGATAGGGTGTCATTTCGTATCTCCTATCTCGAGCCCCTCCCCTCGTTTGACGCTCCCCTTCCACCGTCTCTAAAATCTTTCAAGAAAGGTTCCCCGTGAGTCCAACCGAAACTGCCGAGAGCACGAAACGAGAAATTGAAGTTCAGGTCCCCGCCGAGGAAGTCACCCGCGAGACCGACGCTCTCATTCAGAAGTATCAGAAGCTGGCCCGCATTCCGGGCTTCCGCGCCGGGCACGTGCCGGCTTCGATCATCCGCCAGCGCTTCAAGCAGGACATCCAGAACGATGTCGTCGACGCGCTCGTGCCCAAGTATTTCCGCAAGGAAACCGAGCGGCTTGGCCTGGTTCCCGTTTCGCAGCCGCGTGTCACCGATCTCCACGTGCACGAAGGCGAAGGCCTGCACTTCAAGGCCAGCTTCGAAGTCATGCCCGAGGTCAAGGTCGAAGGCTACAAGGAGCTTCGCGCCGAGCATCCCGCGGTCAACGTCACCGAGCCCGAAGTCGAAGACCAGCTCAAAGCTCTCCAGGAAAGCAAGGCGACCTACTCACCGGTCGAGGGCCGCGGGCTCCAGGACGGCGACTTCGCCCAGGTCTCGCTCGACGGCACGCCTAAAGAAGAAGACGCGAACACCAAGCCCGTCCACATGGACGACGTGCTGGTCGAGATCGGCGGCAAGAACACCATGCCGGAGTTCACCGAGAATCTCAGCGGCGCGAACCCTGGCGACGAGCGCACGTTTGACGTTCATTATCCTGACGACTTCTCCGACGAGCGCCTCCGCGGCAAGACCTTTGCATATAAGGTGAAGGTGAATGCGATCAAGCAGAAGAGCTTGCCCGAACTTAACGACGACTTTGCCAAGGAAGTGGGCGACTTCAAGACGCTGGACGAAGTGAAGCAGCGCATCCGCGAAGGCATGGAGCACGATCGCAAGCACGAAGCCGAGCGCGAAGCGAAGGACAAGCTTCTGGCCGAACTCATTCGCCGCAACGAGTTTGAAGTGCCCGAGGCGCTGGTCGAGCATCAGGTCGACATCCGGCTCGAGCGTGGTCTCCGCGCCCTCGCCGCGCAAGGCATGAGCCAGGAGCACATGAAGAAGATGGACTTCGGCCGCCTTCGCGCTGGCCAACGAGAGCAAGCGGTCCAGGAAGTAAAGGCGAGTCTACTTTTGGAAAAAATCGCTGATACCGAAAATATTCAGGTCGGCGACGAGGAAATCAACCAGGAAGTGGAAGCTCTGGCGAAACAGACCAATCAGGCCGCGGACGACATTCGCGCTCGTTTGACCAAGGATGGAGCGCTGGATAGAATCCGAAACAGGATCCGCAACGAAAAGGCCCTCGACTTTCTGTATCGCCAATCCGCTTAAACCGTAACCGTAGCGTTTTCGAGTTTTCTTTCCAGAAACCGGACATTCCGGGCAGGAGTGTGAACGTGAACGACAAAGAGGAGCGCATGATGCTTGTCCCAATGGTCATTGAGCAAACCGGGCGGGGGGAACGCGCCTACGACATCTACTCGCGCCTGCTGCGCGACAACATTATCTTTATTGGCACTCCTATCGACGACAATATCGCCAACCTGGTTATCGCCCAAATGCTCTTCCTGGCTCAGGAAGACCCCGAGAAGGACATCCAGCTCTATATAAATTCTCCCGGGGGGTCGATTACCGCCGGTATGGCAATTTACGACACGATGCAGTATGTGAAGAACGATGTCACTACAATATGCATCGGTCAGGCAGCCAGCATGGCAGCTTTATTGCTCTCCGCAGGGGAGAATAAGAAGCGGCTGGCGCTTCCCAATTCGAGAATTCTGATTCATCAGCCCTCGATGGGAGGCTTGTCCGGCCAGGCAACTGATATCGACATCCATGCGCGCGAGATTCTCCGTATGCGTGAGATTACAAATCAGTTGCTGGCGAAGCATAGTGGCCAGAAGCTGGATAAGGTCGAAAAGGACGTGGAACGCGACTTTATTATGAACGCCCAGCAGGCCAAAGAATACGGAATCGTTGACGATATCATCTATAAGACTCGCTAGGCTGTATGATCGCCCTTCCGTGACCCGTTGTGGGCGGGTTCGGAGCAGCGACGACGGCCAGAGGAGCGCAGTTACCAGTGGGTGCTCCACTTCTTGCGTTTTTCCAGAAGTGGCAAGCAGACTGTAGCTGTAGGTCGAAGGGGGCCGATTGAAAAACCGAACCGGATCTGAAGAAATTCTTCGCTGCTCGTTCTGCCACAAGTCGCAGGACGCCGTCGCTAAACTCATCTCCTCGCCCAGTGACTATCCCCGGGCCTACATCTGCGACGAGTGCGTTGCCGTCTGCAATTCCATTTTGGAAGACGATCGGGCTGCTACGCCGCCAGCTTCTACCCCCAACCAGCTTCCTAAGCCGCATGAAGTGAAGGCTTTCCTCGACGAGTACGTCATTGGGCAGGAGCAGACCAAAAAGAAACTCGCGGTCGCCGTTTACAACCACTACAAGCGCATTTACATGAACCGCCAGCGCGGAACTGGTGGCGATGGAATTGAGCTCACCAAGTCCAACATCATGCTGATCGGTCCGACGGGAACCGGCAAAACCCTTCTGGCTCAGACGCTTGCCCGCATGCTGGACGTTCCATTCGCGATTGTGGACGCCACCACACTGACCGAAGCTGGATACGTCGGCGAGGACGTCGAGAACATCATCCTGAAGCTGCTCCAGGCCGCCGATGGCGATGTGGGCCGCGCCCAGACCGGCATTATCTACATCGACGAAGTTGACAAGATCGGCCGCAAGGACGAGAACCCGTCCATCACCCGCGACGTTTCCGGCGAAGGCGTACAGCAGGCGCTCCTCAAAATCCTTGAGGGCACCATTGCTAACGTTCCCCCGCAAGGCGGACGCAAGCATCCGCACCAGGAATTCACGCCCGTCGACACCACCAACATTCTCTTTATCTGCGGCGGCGCGTTTGTCGGCTTGGATAAAGTGATTGGCCGTCGCGCCGGCAAGAAGGCCCTCGGCTTCCGCACGGACGAGGAAGAAGCCAAGCAGGCCCAGGCCGACGCCCTCGCCAATAAAAACAAGGCCGAGCTGGTGAGCGAAGTTCAGCCGGAAGATCTCATTAAGTTCGGCTTAATCCCAGAGTTCGTTGGCCGTCTGCCTGTGGTCGGTGTTTTGGAGGAACTCGACGAAGCTGCCCTGATCGAGATCCTCACCCGCCCGAAGAATGCCATCGTTAAGCAGTATCAGCGTTTGTTCGAGTTCGAGAATGTGCGCCTGAAGTTTAGCGATGACGCCCTGCGCGCCGTTGCCCGCCAGGCCATGGTCCGCAAAGTGGGGGCCCGCGGCCTGCGCATGATCCTCGAAGAGCTGATGCTCGACCTCATGTACCACCTGCCTAGCCAGAAGAAAGTAAAAGAGTTCGAAGTCACCCGCGAGATGGTGGAAAAACGCAACGTCTCGCTGACAATGATGGAAAAAGCTGGATAGGAGCGGTTAGAGGCTCCGCGCTGGCGAAACCGCCGGGATAGCTCGGCACTAGCCGCGCAGCGGCGGAATATAAACAGCCCCGCACGTAAGAGTCTGTGTGACAACTCGATCATCCCGATTGCACGGGAAAACGACTCGTATTTCACAGCCGCGGAGCGGCGCAAGAATGAAGCCCGGGGCGTGAGCCCCGGGTAGAAGTGGGAAAGGCAAGCTCCGGAGGAGCGAAAGAAGAGTTCTCACCCAAACACGTAAGTGCCGGGAGAGTATGGTGGCTGATCCGAGTCCGCTTCAGCGGACGGCACGAGGTTTCTTGACGGCGTTCGTAGAATCTGCTTTGGCCTTTAGTTCTCTGCTTGCAGTTCTTAACTTTCCTGTACATGCAATCTTGCTTGCCTTGATAGACTAGGTAAAGCCCAGGTGCCTGACTCCTAGAGCCTGACGCCTGAAGCCGCTTTTGGAGCCTTCATTGACCACTGCCAAGGAAAAATTCGAGACCCGCAAACTCCCCATGATGCCCATCCGCGATGTGGTCATCTTCCCCCACATGATGACGCCCTTTGTGGTTGGAAGAGAGTCCAGCATACGGGCGCTCGAAGAGGCGCTGGCCGCGGACAAGAAGATCTTTCTGGCCACGCAGCACGACGCCAGCGTGGATGAGCCCAAGGCGAATGAGATCTACCAGGTCGGGACAGTTGTAAACATCGTGCAGAGTTTGAAGTTGCCGGATGGCAACATCAAGGTCCTGGTGGAAGGAATTGAGCGCGGTAAAGTTCTGCAGATCACCGAAGCTGAAGGCTTCATGCAAGCCACGGTGCGTCTTGCGCGCTACGCCGTCGAGACCAATGCCACCCTTGAGCAGGCAATGCAGCGGGTCACGTCGCTCTTTGAGCAGTACGTGAAGCTGTGCCAATCGCTGAATTACGAGACCATGATCGCCGCCGTCCGCATGGAGGACCCGGCGAAGCTCACCGACACCATCGCTGCAAACCTGCAGCTTTCGATTGAAGAGAAGCAGGAACTGCTCGAAATTTTTGATCCTGCCGAGCGCCTCACGCGAATTGGCGACGTTCTCGACGTTGAAATTGAAAAGCTCAACATGGACCGCACCATCCAGTCGCGCGTGAAGCGCCAGATGGAGCGGGCGCAGAAAGAGTACTACCTCAACGAGAAGATCAAGGCCATCCAGAAAGAGCTGGGCCGCGGCGAAAAGAGCGAATTCGACGAACTCAAGAAGAAGATCGAAAACGCCGGCATGCCGAAAGAGGTCAAGGACAAGGCCATCCAGGAGCTCAAGAAGCTGGAAGCGATGCCGCCGATGTCCGCCGAGTCGACCGTCTCGCGCAACTACCTCGACTGGCTCCTCGCAGTGCCGTGGAAGAAGCGGTCCAAAGAAATTCGCAACATCTCGCGCGCCGAAAAAGTTCTAAACGAAGATCATTATGGGCTGGAGAAAATCAAGGAGCGCATCCTTGAATTTCTCGCCGTGCGCCAGTTGGTGAAGAATCCCAAAGGCTCGATCCTGTGCTTCGTCGGACCTCCGGGCGTCGGCAAAACTTCGCTGGGCATGTCGATCGCGAAGGCCACCGGCCGCAAGTTTGTTCGCATGTCGCTCGGCGGCGTACGCGACGAAGCTGAAGTTCGCGGCCATCGCCGCACTTATATCGGCGCGCTGCCCGGCCAGATCATCCAGATGATGAAGAAGGCGGGCACCAAGAACCCAGTCTTTATGCTCGACGAAGTGGACAAGATGTCGATGGATTTCCGCGGTGATCCGTCGGCCGCGCTGCTCGAAGTGCTCGATCCCGAGCAGAACTTCATGTTCGTCGATCACTATCTCGATGTTGAGTACGACCTCTCGCAAGTGTTCTTCATTGCCACCGCCAACGTGATGCACACCATCCCGCCGGCCCTGCAGGACCGCATGGAAGTGCTGCGGCTGCACGGGTACACCGAACCGGAGAAGGTGGAGATTGCCAAGCAGTTCCTGGTGAAGAAGCAGATGGAAGCGGCGGGGCTGAACGAAAAGAACATCAAGTTCACCGACGAGGCCATCACTTCGCTGATTCGCAGCTACACGCGCGAAGCCGGCGTCCGCAACCTGGAGCGCGAGATCGGCAACGTCTGCCGCAAGGTCGCGCGCAAGGTGGTGAAGGAAGGGTCGAATTACACCACCACCATCACCGGTGAGAATGTGAACGACTTCCTCGGCGTGATCAAGTTCCGCGACACCCTCGCGCACGAGAAGAGCGAAGTCGGCCTGGTTACCGGCCTGGCGTGGACCGAAGTCGGCGGGTCGATTCTCTCCACCGAAGCCACCGTGGTGGACGGCAAGGGTAAGCTCACGCTGACCGGCAAACTCGGCGACGTGATGCAGGAGTCGGCGCATGCGGCCATGTCGTACATCCGCTCACGCGCACAGCGCCTGGGACTGACACGCGACTTCTATCGCAGCTTCGACATTCACGTGCACGTGCCCGAAGGCGCCATTCCAAAAGATGGCCCGTCCGCGGGCATTACGATTGCGACTGCGATTTCCAGCGCGCTGAGCAAGATTCCGGTTCGCCGCGACATCGCGATGACCGGCGAAATCACGCTGCGCGGCAAAGTTCTGCCCATCGGCGGATTGAAAGAAAAGCTCCTCGCCGCACACCGCGCGGGATTGTTCGAGGTCATCCTTCCCAAGGACAATGAGAAGGACCTGGCCGAAGTTCCCGAGAACCTGCGCAGCGCCATGAAGCTGCACTTCGTCGACACGATGGACCAGGTGCTGGCAGTGGCTCTGGAACAGGCCCTGCCGGTGGTGGAGATCCCCGCCGAGCAGCCCACGATTGCATCGATGGGGGACTCGGAAGCTCCGAGCGCTCATCAGTAGGATTATGTGGGCCGGACATTCTTGTCCGACAAGTCCTCTCGTGTGGGTTCGGACATTCCTGTCCGACACTCCTCGTGTTTTGCCACCTGCCTAACACCGACATTGTTTTCTTTCCAATGGCTGATGTCTGTGAGGTGTGAACAGGGGTCGTAGTCTGGACTATGCGCTTTCCACATCGGAAACCCTGAACCGTGGTTGCCTACGGCCTGTGTCGGACAAGAATGTCCGACCCACACAGGAATGTGCGACCCACGGCGATGTGGCGCACCCACGCACCCACGATTCGGGATAGACTAGCTCGGTCTATTTTCTGGGTTGGCTCTGGAAATTCCGGGATCGTGTGACCTCCGGGACGATTGAAAGGAGCATTCATCGTGAAATCATTTTTTATTTTCCTGATAGTTTTGCTGAGCGCGAGCGTGGCCGCACAGAAGCAGAACTCGAAACCGGCTCAGGGATCGCAGGCGCAAGGAACTCAGCCGGCGCAACAGCAGCCGGGGCCGCACCCCAAAACCCAAGCTGAGTTGAACGATTACAACGCCGCGGCGGTGATCACAGGCGGTCCGGCGATGGAGAAGGCTGCCGACGATTTTGCGGCGAAATATCCGGACAGCGAGATGCGCGAGAACCTCTACCTGCGCGCGATGCACGAGTATCAGACCGAGAACCAGTCGGCCAAGTCGCTGGAGATGGCGGAAAAGGTGTTGCAGCTCGACACCACGAATTCGGTCGCGCTGGTGATCTCGGCCATGGTGCTGTCAGACCAGCTGACGCAACCCAATCCTGACCCGCAGAAGGTGGCGGAGATCACCAAGAACGCGAATTTGGCGCTCGAGACGATCGACACGGCGTTCAAGCCGCCGGCGCAGGTCACGCCGGAACAGGCAGCCATGTACAAAAACATTTTGAAGGGAATCGCACACTCGGCGCTCGGCGTCACCGATCTGAAGACGGAAAACTACGCGGCGGCGGAAACAGAACTGAAAACTACAACCGAGCTCACCAAGGCGCAACCGGATCCCTTTAACTGGTACTACCTCGCGCTCGCCCAGGAGCACCTGAAGAAATATCCCGACGCGATCGCCACCGCCAATGAAGGTCTGAAGTACGCGGGCTCGGATGCCAACGTGCAAAAGCTCCTGGGGGCCGTACGCGACAAGGCCACGAAGGAAAGCGGCGGCAGCACGCCCGCGAAGTAGGTTCAATCTCCAAACTGATCGGTAGTAACTATTACCCTCACGGACGCTGTCCCGGCATTGTGAGTACAGAAACTCATTGTGCCGGGACGGGCGCCAGTGTATATTTCTGCGCACGGAAACGAACTTGTCGTTCTGCATTTTGCGTCGCCTGCTCTCTTCGTCCTGGTAGTTCTGCGCCGCTCGTCTGAATTTTCACTGCCTAGGTGTGCCATGCCAGATGCGGACCGCCGTCTCGCCCACAGGACGAAGCTCGACCAAGTCGCCTACATCCATATCGAACCAGACAATGGCGCCATTGTTCTGAATGCCTCGGGAGAGGGACTAGGGTTTCATTCCATGGCTCCCGTCGATCCGACCGCACCTCTTCGTTTTTCTGTACAAGAACAGAACCGGAGAGTGGACATCTGCGGTGAACTGGTGTGGACGGACGAATTCCAGAAGATTGGCGGCGTACGATTCAACACGCTAACTGCAGAAGCTCGAGAACAAATTCTTGGCTGGATACGTAAGTCTGGTCCGGTTCCTGTTGAGCGATCTACACTGGGGGCCGCTCTGCTCAAAGCGTTGCCGACCAATCGCTCTCCTCGCTCAGTCTTCTCCTTTGAGCCTGCGTTGGCGTGGTGGAAATCTGGAAGACGTCTGAAAGTAAGTGGATTTGCGCGCGGGTTGGCGAGCGGATTCACGTTGTCGATGTTTGCATTTGCACTCGTGCTGTTTTGCTACGCCCACCGGCGCGAATTCGGCGAATCGCTGATTCGGATGGGCGAGCGATTGGGAGCAAATCGCGACCGCGGCGTTGCACCCGAAAACGCACGTCCCGCGATGGTAAGTTCCACAACAGCACCTTCTGCTATTCCGGTGAAACTCGCCGCGAGTGCTAAGACGGTGGAAGCAAATTCGTCTTTTCCGACAACGACTGCCCAACATGAGAATGCATCCAGCGATGACAAGCGGCCAATCGCGGTTCTTGCTTCGTTCCCAACTCCAAGTCAGCCCCGAGGCACGCAACCTGTGCCTCTCAGACCAAAGCTCGAGCAGGCCAAGGCGCACGAAACGAGCATTTTAGGTACAAAGAGTGTCGGCTCCACTCAAAGTCAATCCATGCCGACGCCGATCAGCGCCCCTAGTTTTGCAGCGGTGACTTCGCAAGCACAGGTGTCAAATCCCACGATGAATCAAGTTGCCACGTTGATTCACAATGAACCGGTGGCGCCCCTGGCTGTAGGCGTCTCTCCGCTGAATGCCCGCTCGGACTTACAGATGTTTTTCGATGTTGGACGATTCAAGAAGGACTGGATGGCGCAGAATCTGAGTAATAAAATCGCACAGCTCGGAGTACGAACTTCGGTTGTGCAGAGGGGGCATCTTTGGATGAGTTCTTACCAGGTGCTCGCGGGCCCCTACAACAACGAAGCTGCTGAAAAACAACTGAGAGACAAATTGCTGTCGCACGGATACGAGCCGCGCCCTTACGAAAGAGGCTCACGAGATTTCTCTTTTCATTCGCGGGTAAGCGTACATGGTTCTCAACTACCCACCGGAGATCTCAGCATTGGGTGGGAAACCTACGTCACAGATACCAAGATCAAGTTCATGCAAGGGCGGTACCTCGTCGCTGCGGTAAACGGCAAGTGGATACATCGCGATTCGAAGTTCTTGAATAACGAGTACGTCTATCAAATTCAACAGGATAAATCGCGCCCGCTGCTGGAACTGCACTTCGCGGGGATGGACCGTGCGCTGGTGCTGCAGAACCTGCAGTAAAAGGCCGTAAGGTCCAACTCAAAGTGCGCCCAGTCGAACTTCCACGGCAGCTTGTTTTGCCTTGTCACCTAGGCCGAATACAGCGTTTTCCCAAACTCGCCAGCGAGACAAAACGCTTCGAGCCGTGTTTTCACTCCTGCCACTCGTAGGAGGATATCGTGAAACGATTTGTCGCAAAGAGTGTTCTTGGCCTTAGCTTGGCGCTTGGCGCAACGGTCGTGCTCGGCGGTTCTGCTTTTGCCCAGTATGGCTACGATGACGATTACCACTACCGAGCCAATGCAGAGCAGGCCCACCAATACGGCTATCAGAATGGTTACCGCGACGGCTTCGGCAAAGGCCAGCACGAGGGACGAGAGAATGATCCTGGGGACATCAATGTGAGAGCTCTGCGAGACGCGACTCACGGATACCGCAGATGGATGGGACCAATCGAGGCTTTTCAGGACGGCTATCGTGACGGATATCGTCGCGGGTTTCGCAGGGGATATCAAAGCACAAATCGCGGGTGGAGAGATCGCGACTATGACGACGAATACCGATACTGATCATTTTCACGAGTCGCTTCCCGCTGGGATCGGAACTGCTGCACGTTAAGGAGCAATCCCCAGCAATATACATTTTTGTGCTGATTCCCTCGGAGTGGATTTCTCCCATCTACTGCACGATGGGAGGAGTGCTATGCTGCGAGAATTATTGAAAACCCTGATCGCCGCCTTGTTCATCCCCACCGCTCTAGCGGCCCAGAGCGCGGTTCCGGCGCAACAACCGGCTTCACGGCCACTGAGCCAGGTAGGAGTTGAACGTATCAACAGAGAGGTTCGCCACGAACTGCTCCTGCTTCCTTATTACGGGGTATTTGACAACCTCGGTTACCGAGTTGCTCCTGACGGCAGCGTAACGCTCGTCGGGCAAGTGGCACGACCCTCTCTAAAAACGGACGCAGAAAACGTGGTGAAACATATCGAGGGTGTTGAACGCGTGGAAAACCAAATTCAGATCCTCCCTACTTCTCCAATGGACGACCAGATCAGGATGGCAACCTACCGTGCGATCTATGGAAACAGCAGCCTCGCCCCCTACAGTCTGCGGGCCGTGCCGCCGATCCACATCATCGTTAGCGGCGGCCACGTGACATTAGAAGGTGCGGTCGCAAACCAAATGGACAAGCAGACGGCTGAGATGCAAGCCAAAAGCGTTCCGAACGTGTTCTCCGTGACGGACAATCTGCAAGTTGATCAAGGGAGTAAGTAGCGTCACACACGACGCGGCCCGTATCGTTGGCTGGGGTTTCTCAACTGACGCCGGCACCGCTGGCCACAACTAATGCCGTGCGGGTTTCAGGAACTCCCAAAACCTGGGTTGACGTGGAAGCGCGGGTACTCCGTCCGTACCGGTTGCGATGGTCTCGGAGAGCTTCATTAGCGCTGAGTTGACGGGGCGCTTTGCTGTGGGTTCCGCTTCGGAATCCTCTGCGAATGCTGCGTCGCTGAGCAGTTCCGCGACGACTCTGAGGCTTTCCACTTCTTGACGGACCCGAACTAGTTCCGCTTCTTTCTGATAGAGGACTTCGAACGCGTCCTTCATTGGGGGCTCCTGTCCACGCGCTACGCCCGTTGGCGTACCACAGTAGAGAACGAACTCGTTGTGGATGTAAATGGCCGGAAAGTTGTAGCTCTCATCTTCGTTTAGCGACTTCCGCGTCCCGCGTTCGATCGCTACTACACTCAAACTCCAGAGGAATTCCGATCCGCCGCACCAGTTCCAGAGGGTCGTGTCACGGCCTAGTATTCCGTGTATGCAGTATCCCGAAAGCGAAAACTGCTTCGCACAAACAAAGCAAATGTTCACACCTCAAATGTGGCGACCAACGGGAGGTGGTCCGAGGCGAGCAAGGCGGTGCGACTGCGGTGCACGCGGAAGGCGGCAAGGCGCAGGTGGCGGTCGTAGTAGAAATGATCCAGATGCAGCACAGGAAAGACTCCGGGGTAAGTGTGGGGATATCTGAGCAGTGTGCGCGGTCGAGCCGCTTCGAATGCTTCTCCCATGAGGCGTGATGCCAAACCATGGGTCCACTCGTTAAAGTCGCCGACAACGATCTTGGGACCAGCGTAGTCGCCGCGATTCAGTACATCTTCACTCAGTAACATTCGCGCCTGGTGCCTACGCTCAACGAAGCTCGTTCCCAAATGGACGTTAAAGAGGTGCAGCATGGTGCCGCCAGGGAGGATCACGTCGGCGCGCAAGCACCCACGCCGCTCGCGGTGACGCCAAGTGATATCGTAGTTCTCACACATCCTCACTGGAAAACGACTCAGCGTGAGATTGCCATAGCGGCCACCGTGAAGTGAGCGATTTTCTCCAAAGCAGACTTCATTTCCTTTCAAGAGGAACTGGATCCGACGCACTTGATCGAATTCAGGGCGACCGTTTTGGACATCCAGGATCTCCTGAATCGCAACGATGTCTGCATCGAGCTCAGAGATCACTCGCGCGATACGATCCGGACGAGTGCGCTGGTCAAGACCGCGGCACTTGTGAATGTTGTAAGTAGCAACGCGAAGTCGAAAGCTCATTGTTGGCGTTCAAATATCCAGCCGATATCTTCCAGGCCGCGCTCGATGAGGCCACGTTTCTTCCACTCCTGCAATGTGATGTGACGCGAATGCGTGACGTCATCTTCAAAAGCATGAGTCAGCGTCGTGGCGACGTCAGGATCGAACACAGCCAGATTGACTTCGTCATTGATGCCAAAAGAACGGTAGTCGAGGTTGGTTGAACCCACAATGCTCCACACACCGTCAATAATCGCGATCTTTGCGTGGATCATGGTGGGTTCGTACTCGTAGATGTCAACGCCCGCCTCCAACAAGTCGCCATATTCACTTCGTCCCGAGCTTCGAGTAAGTGTGTGGTCCGCGTGTTTGCCAGGGACAACGATCTTCACATCGACCCCACGTTTCTTGGCGTCTGCAAGCGCCGTACGCATGCTGCGATCAGGAAGGAAATATGGGGTGTTGATAAAAATGGATTTACGCGCAGCTGCAAACATGATCTGGTAGAGCACGCGCGCGCGAGTTGACCCACCAGCCGATGGAGTGCTGGTCACTACCAATGCAGTCGCATGACCGGCGTCATTGGGCAGGGGTGGAAAGTAGTCTGGACCGTCAAGGATTTGCCCTGAGGTCTCGAGCCAGTTCTCAAGAAACGTCCCCTGAATTCCGCGGACGGCGTCACCACGGACGCGCACCATCGTGTCACGCCAGCGAGGGATGTCATCAGAGTTGTATCTCCACCAGTCTGCGTAACCGGCGCCCCCAACGAAAGCAGTAGAGCCATCGACGACCGTGATCTCGCGGTGCGTGCGGTTATTACCCCTGAACCAGTTGCGTAGACGCAGGCGGTGATACCACTCCACCCTGCCGCCGGCCTGTTTCAATTTCTTGAAACTCGCCTTGAGGGTTGAGAGACTCCCCAGCGAGTCAATCACAATGTTGACATGTACTCCAGCGCGCGCACGCTCGGTAAGGGCGTTGATGACTTCGTTCGTGATCTGACCTTTGTGAAAGATGTAGGCTTCAATATTTATGCTGTGCTGCGCGTGCCGCATGGTGTCCAATTCGGCTGCGTAGAAGTTCTCACCGTTTTCCAGGACTTCGATGCTGTTGTTGTGGGTAAATTTCGAGTTCACTAAGGGCTCGAGCTCGTCCAGAAACTGCGGCGCGTCTACAGAAAACCTGGGCGGGGTCGCCAGTGAGTACTTGAGCCCGGGTGCAAAGAGGCCGGCAATGATAAGGGACGCGAATGCGAGAATCGCAATCAGGGCGATGATGCGTAAGGCTTCGTGCTGATCGAATTCCTTCTTGATGACGTCGCCATGCTGATACCTGGCTCGCGTCCGACGGGTCTTGGTTTTTGTCGCCAAAGCTGCTTGGTTCTTACATCGCCAAGACTCTGATGCAAGTTGGGCAGGACGGGATGGCGCGTGAGATGGTCACATGTATCCATGTCGGCCTCTCTCGATCACACACGAAGCAAAATAGCTGCACATCTCGATTACCCATCGAGGTGAATTGTCGAGGCTTGAGCTTGTAGGCGTTTGAATTCAGCGGAAATAATTTTGACATCGGTGATCAGCGCGTCGCCGCTGAATGTAAGGCTTGCGACTGAACGAGCCGCAGCATCGGCATGGCCAAAACCGCAGGCGTCCTCAATCAGAATTGGAATGTATCCCAGATCAGCACCGTGTCTTATGGTTGGCTCAATACCGACTTCCAGAGCTATCCCGACAATTGCAAACGCGTCGATCCCGCAATCACGAAGCGCGAAGTCCAGCGGCGTCCCTTCGAAAGCCGACATTGCAAGCTTGTCAAATATCGCTTCACTTGGAAGCGGAATCAGTTCGGGAACGAGATGAAAGCTTGGGGAATCCCTCACGAACCAGGGCTTCACTTGATCCGGTGATTTCACCCGCTGCCATGCCATGGCCATTCGAAACTGTGAGACGCCCATGAGTTCCCGAGGCAGAGACATGTGACGGGTGAAGAAAACACGAATTCTGGCGGCGCGGGCGGCATTGAGCACCTCAACAACATTCTCGGTCACCTGCCGCCCGTTGCTGATTTGGCTCACAATCCCGACTTGCATGTCGTACACGATCAGCGCGAGTCTTGTCGGATCACAGACTTCTTGAAGAGTTTGGGGGAGGTTTAATCCAAATATTCGATGCATATTCTTAGAGCGGTCGAGTCGCAATATACCGAAACATAATCGTAGCTCAGTTGCGCTCTGCTGGCGCCCAGATGAAGTGCTGCTTTTGTCTGTTGAGCGCCATGGCGCCGATTTGGCGTGTGTTGCCGAGAAACTGTCGTCAGTACCCGTGCTGTCCAGATTCTTTCCCGTAAATCTGCACTCCCGGGAACCTTAAACCTCCGCTCAACGTAGTATTGCGTGTACTGCCTCAACCTTATGAAACTTAATATCTCCGGTCTCTCCAAGACTTACGCCAATGGCGTGAAAGCTCCAGAATGTTTCGCTCACAATTGCTCATGGGATGTATGGCTTGCTGGGGCCCAATGGCGCGGGCAAGAGCACGCTCATGCGGACCATCGCTACCCCGCAGGAGGCAGACACTGGCAGTGCTCGGCTCAACGGTATCAACGTCCTCAAGCAGAAAGGATGAAGTGCGCAAGCTGCTTGGCTATCTGCCGCAGGAGTTCGGTGTCTACCCGAGAATCTCTGCGCAGGACATGCTCGAGCATCTCGCGTTGCTGAAGGGTATTGGCGGTTCGCGCGAGCGAAAAGAACTGGTTGCCGCCATGTTGAAGCGGTGCAATTTATACGAAGAAAGAAATCTCTCGCCAGTTTACGACACCAAGAAGGTGACGCTTGCGTCCACTCCAGATCGAACGCATATCCCAGTCCGGTAGGAGACGACGGGGCAAACTGGGTTGCTACACCGTCGAGATTGCCGCCCCGCTCCCAAAGCCTTTCGGGAGCTGCTTTTCTGGCGCCTCGTATTCGGAGCAATTCGCCACGGCGAGCGCAAAAGGCTAGGCGGCTTAACTCGCGGCTTTGTCGCGATGCTTGTCCACTGGCGAGTGTTCCATCCGCTCCTGGCTTTCGGCATCCAGAGCACGAATCAGTTCTTGGGCGCGCTGCACCACCTTTGTCGGATCTTGCTCGCTGGCGGTGGCCTGAGCGAGTTCCCGCCAATTCGCCGATGGGGTATTTCGGGATTCGCCAGTACCCCGCTTTGGAGGTTTTGGATCGGGAGTCATAGGGTCTTTTTAGAAACAGGTATTCACAATATTAGGTCACTTTGTGGGTACCTGAAAGCGCCATGACACGCCAAAGCTCGCAGGTCACAAGGTTAGGGCAGCCCGGCCGGGGCGTCGGCGCTCTCGAGGACCATCATGGTCCTCGCTTTTAGGAGCACCCCTACGGGATCGCAGACCCGAAGTGAAGCAATAGCAAAGCCCACTGGTGGTAGCTCCAGCGGGCTTTCCTTTGGGCAGTGGCATTAAGATGTGTGCGGTTTACATCATGCTGCCGAGTCCTCATCTCCCAGGTCTAATGAGGAATCTTTCAATGCCGATTCGCCGATTTTGATGTACTGCTGCACCAATGGATCCCCATCAGACGGCTCGGTGTTCTCCTTTTTTGGGAGCACGAGATGCGGCTGAATAGGGTCTTCGGTGTTCCTCCTCTTCCGTCTTGTTATTTTCAACCGACTTGCGGAACGAGGTAGCACGCTAAGAATCTATAAAAGCCAAATGTTCGGTGCAATACAGTTAATCGGGTAGATAGCTGATGGACGCTTCAGAAAACCTCTTTCCCGACCCAGTTCGCGTGCGAGATCTCGTCGCGTTTGCGAATGAGCGCCGGGAATCATCGCAAGCTGGCCTGTATACGCCGCCCGCACCTCAGACCCATGCCGCGTTCTACGAACGAGACCATTTCCTGGGAACCTTCGGGGTGGGCTGGAACTTTTTCTCCGTGAGTTGTGAGAAGTGGAAGGGAACAAGATCAGCTTCGGCAGATGAGATTAGTAGATTCCAGGTCATGATCCGCGGTCCCGAGGAGACCGGCTTGCCAAGGCAGAAGAACTGAACTACCGTTCCCCCCGCATCAGGTCAGTAGTAGTCTCGCGCTTGCGGATGACTTTCGCAGATTTCCCTGAGACGAGGATCTCTGCTGGACGCGGCCGGGTGTTGTAGTTGGACGCTAGCACCATGCCGTAAGCGCCGGCGTCGAGAATCGCGAGCAGATCACCTTCGGCGGTTACCGGCAATTGGCGATCACGCGCAAAGAAGTCCCCCGACTCGCAGATGGGTCCAACAACGTCCACTGTCTCCGCCCCAGCACTCGTCGATGAAACCGGAACAATCTGGTGCTGTGCCTGGTAGAGCGACGGACGAATCAGATCGTTCATGGCCGCGTCCACGATCACGAACTTCTTGTCGCCATTGGTCTTGCGATAAACCACGCGCGTGAGCAGAACGCCGGCGGGACCGACGATTGCGCGGCCCGGTTCGAGCAATAGTTGGAGTCCAAGTCCCCGCAAGGGACCAGTTACGGCTGCTGCGTATTCCGCAGCCAGGCTGGCGAAGTCATCCGAGCCGTCGCGATAGTTGATTCCCATGCCCCCGCCGGCATCCACGTACCGGATGTCGTGGCCAGCCTGGCGAAGCTGCCGGACAAGCTCCGCAACGCGTTCCATGGCTGCATTGAACGAGGAGAAATCGCGAATCTGCGACCCGATGTGAACGCTCACCCCCGCAGCTTGCAAGTACTTCGCCGTGGCAATCTTTTCGTAAAGCTCCCGCGCCTGCCCGATCGGCACGCCGAACTTGTGCTTATGCAGTCCCGTCGAAATGTACGGATGGGTATCAGCGGGAACATCAGGATTCACCCGCATCGCAACGCGAGCATTTTTCTTCAAGCGTCCGGCCGTGCGCGCAATCGAATCAAGTTCCGACGCGCTCTCCAAGTTGAAAAGCAGAATGCCTGCTTTCAGCGCGGCTTCCATCTCGGCGACTGTCTTGCCCACACCGGAGAAGACGACAGTTTTTGTCGCGCTGCGGCCCACACGCGCCACTCGCTGCAACTCGCCGCCGGAGACTACGTCAAACCCGCAGCCGAGTGAAGCCAGCAGCTTCAAAATGCTCAAATTCGAATTGGCTTTGACCGAATAGCAAATCGCGTGGTCCTGCGCGGCAAAGGCCTGTTGAAACGCCTTCACGCGCTCGCGAACCATGCCCGCCGAATAGACGTATAGAGGCGTGCCGAAGCGCTTCGCGAGTTGGGCAAGCGGCACTCGCTCGCACAGCAATTCACGCGTCTTTCGGCCGGAGTTGTAGAGGAAGCCGGGAGGCCGCTGATGGAGTTCGCTCACTTGCGCTTGGACGCACTCCCTTTCACTTTGATCGCCACAACGGTCTGATCGTCGAAGGTATCGACACCTTTGGCGTGCTCGGCGGCGGCCTTGAACACCGATTTCACAATCGACTCGGCGGAATTGCCGTGGCACTCGTTGATGACCTTCTCGAGTCGCGTGCGTCCGAACAGATCACCAGCTTTGTTGGTGGCGTCGAGAATGCCGTCGCTGAAAAAGACGAACATATCCTCTGGTTCGGCCTGGAAAGTGAATTCGTCGTACTCGGCATCGTCGAACAAGCCGAGCGGGAGGCCGGTGGCCTCAATCAACTGCACCTTCCCTTTACGGCAGAAAACGGGGCGGGGGAGACCTGAATTGGAAACCTGGAGTGTGCGATTTTCATCGTCCCAGACGGCGTAGATCAGCGAGACAAACTGTCCTTCGATCCGCCGCTCCGCCAGCGAATAGTTCACGGCAGCAAGCATCTCGGCCGGTCCAGGCTCCATAGGAGCGTGGGACCGCAGAATGCCGCTCACCAGAGCCGCATAAATCGCAGCAGGCGCGCCTTTGCCGCTGATGTCGCCGATCGCCAGTGCTAACCGCGAATTGGAATAAGGCAGAAAGTCGTACAGGTCGCCACCAATGGCGCGCGCCGGAGAAAACTTGGCCGCAATTTCCAGGTTAGGCAGCTTTGGGCGCGACTGCGGAAGCAACCGGAACTGCAGTTCGCGCGCCATGGCCAGATCGCGCTCTAGACGTTTTTCCTGCCGCGCCACCTGCTCGTAGAGACGCGCATTCTCAATCGCAATCGCGATCTGGGCCGCCAGGGTGGTGATCGTGCGCTGGTGATCGTCGGTGAAGAAGCCGCGCTTGGTGTGTTCAAGATCAAGCACGCCGATCACGTTGTCCTGATAGATCAGCGGCACTACCAGCTCCGACCGCGTCTCCGGATTGGTCTCGATATAGCGGGCATCCTTCTTCACATCCCGCACCAGCACTGCCTGCTTGTGCTGCGCTGCATACCCAACCAACCCCTCGCCGACGGGAATGTCGTGCTTGAGCTGAATGTTCTCTTGAAAGCGCAACGAGAACCGGTGCTGCAGCGTCGTGCCCGCGGAATCGAGCAGCAGGATGCTGAACATCTGGAAGTCGATGAGGCGGCTAAGCAATTCGCCCACGCGCTTCAGCAATTCGTCGACGTTCAGAATGGAGGTCAGCTCGCGTGCGATTTCATTCAGCAGAAGCAAAGTCCGTGCCTGCCGGCTGATCCGCGTGTAAAGGCGCGCATTCTCGATCCCGATCGCCATCCGCGAAGCGATCAGGGTCAGGAGCCGCTTATGTTCCTCGGTGAAGTGGTGTGGCTGCGGAGACTCGATATCAATCACGCCAATGACGCGGTTTTTCACGATCAGCGGAACCGCAAGTTCCGAGCGCACGTTGGGAAGCACCGGAATATAGCGGGAATCGGCGGCGACATCGTCCACGAGAATGGCTTCGCCCTTCTGCGCTGCCGCGCCAGTAACGCCCTCGCCCAGCTTAATGCGCATGCGCTCGGCCACTTCGCGCTGGTGGCCAACGCTAAAGCGGAAATACAGCTCCTGCGTTTTTTCATTCAGCAGAAGGATGCCAAAGATCTCATAATCAATGACTTTGCGCACCAGTTCCGCGACCCGGCGCAGGGTCGTGTCGAGGTCGAGGGTGGTATTAACCACGTCGGCGACTTCGAGAAGCAACGGATCTACGTGCGTCTGCACTTCTGACTTGGCGACAGCCATTTCCACTGACCAATGATAGCAGCGTGAGTTGCGGAAAACGGGAGAGTCGTGCGGCGGCCGTCGCACGTCGCACGACGGATGAGCCTTAGAGATGGCAGGCACGCGCCAACGAACCTTTGAGTGAAGCGCACGACGTGCGACTCACGACGTGCGACTCAGGGCGCCACCCCCGGTATCACCCTGATCTCGGGCAGGTTGCGATACTTCTCCGCGTAGTCGAGGCCATAGCCCACCACGAACTCATCCGGGATGGTGAATCCCACATAATCGGCATTGATTGCCAGCTTCCGGCGCGAAGGTTTGTCGAGAAGTACGGCCACGCAGAACCGCCGAGGCTGATGGCTCAACAACAGGCGCTTGAGGAAGCTGAGAGTCAGCCCCGTATCCAGGATGTCCTCGACCAGCACCACGTTCTTGTCGCGCAGCGAATGCTCAACGTCTTTGGTGAGGCGAACCTCGCCAGTGGAATCCCAGATACTCTCCTGCTTCGGCCCGCGCGGATTGCCATAGCTCGACACGCCAATGAAGTCGTAGCTGGCATCGAGCTGCACCTGTCGAATCAGATCAGTCAGGAAAACCGCTGCGCCTTTCAGCACGCCCACAAACAAAACCTGCTCACCGTGAAAATCTTTTGTGATCTGCTGCGCCAGTTCCGCGATGCGCGCCGCAATCTGCTCGCGCGAGATGAGTATTCTCAAGTCGTTCACGGATGAACATCTTACGCTATGAGCTATGAGCGATGAGCGATGAGCGACGAGCTATGAGCTACTAGCAGGGTGTCATCGTTCTCGCTACGCTGGTTGCTAGAAGCTAGAAGCTAGTGGCTAGCGGCTTGTAGCTTCCGACCCGCTACATTGAACCAAAATCGCGCTGCCATCTAGAATGTTGCGGTCACCTGGAGAAAGAAAGACAATGCAGCTCAACGGACTGAAGATCACTTGGCTCGGACACGCCACCTTCCGCATTCAAACGCCCAAAGGAAAAACCGTTCTCATCGATCCCTGGGTGATGAACAATCCGGCTTGCCCGGATTCGGAGAAGAACCTGAAGACGCTCGACGTCATGCTGATCACCCACGGCCACGGCGACCACATTGGCGATGCGGTCGAAATCGCAAAGAAGCACAAGCCGAAGATAGTCGGCATTCCAGAGCTTTGCCGCTGGCTGGGGAAAAAGGGTGTGGAGAATCTCGCAGAGATGAATAAGGGCGGCACGCAGCAGGTCGGCGACATTCGCGTCACCATGGTGCACGCTGACCACTCTTGCGGCATTCAGGATGGCGATCAGCTTGTCTACGGTGGCGAGGCGGTCGGTTATGTCCTCGAGTTCGACAACGGCGTGAAGATCTACCATGCCGGCGATACCAACGTTTTCGGCGATATGGCGATTATTCGCGAACTCTACGCGCCGCATATCGCCATGCTTCCTATTGGCGATCACTACACCATGAGCCCGCGAGAGGCCGCGTACGCGTGCAATCTGCTGAAGCCGCAAACGGTCATCCCTATGCATTTTGCGACATTCCCCGTGCTGACTGGCCGCCCCAGCGACTTGAGCAAGCTGGTGAAGGGCATCGAAGTTTGCGAGATGAAGCCGGGGCAGACAATTGCGTGAGGACAGTCAAAAAACCTTCACCACCGAGGACGCAGAGGCACACAGAGGAAAAACACAGAGGGAACACACAGAGCAAAAACACAGAGGTTTGCAAAGAAGACTCTTGGAGAGCCTGCGCGTCGGCAGAGCCCGCTGCCTCTGTGGCGTTCCTTTGTGTAACCCTGTGCCCTCTGTAGTGAAGGATTCCAAACACTGAATCGGAATCCCGCGAATGCGAATCTCACAAGAGTTGGTCTACTTTGAACAGGAAAGAATGAAACATGCCCGACACCCCAAGTAAACCTGATTGGCTCAACTACGAAATCACGACACCCGCGGTTGAGAGTTATCTGTACTCGATACTGCCTGCCCGCGATGAAGTCCTCACACAAATCGAGAACGAAGCCATCAAGCGCGATATTCCGATCGTCGGGCCTGCGGTTGGCCGCTTCCTGCATCAGCTCGCCCTGATCTCTGGTGCCAAAACCATCTTTGAACTTGGCTCAGCCGTGGGCTATTCCACCATCTGGTGGGCGCGCGCGGTAGGAGAGGGCGGACGCGTGATTTACACCGATGGCGATCGCAAGAAGGCGGACGAAGCTCGCGGATACTTCGAGCGCGGCGGGGTTGCGGACCGCATCACCATCAAAGTCGGCGACGCACTCGAACTCCTCTCCGAACAGAAGCAGGAATACGACATTATTTTTTGTGACATCGACAAGGAAGATTATCCGCGCGCGTTCAAGCTGGCGGTGCCGCGCCTGCGCAAGGGCGGGCTACTGGTTGCCGACAACGTGTTGTGGAGCGGCCGCGTGGCGCAGGAGAATCCATCCGAAGCTTCGACCAAAGCGATCCTGGAATGCAATCGACTGCTGTATTCGTCGACGGAGCTGTTTCCGACGGTTCTGCCGATCCGCGATGGCGTGGCGGTGGCGGTGAAGCGCTAGAGACGCTTACATCAGCTTGAGTTCGGGGAAATCCCGCGCGTAGCATTCTTTATCTAACGTGAGCAGGCAATCTGTCAGAAGCAGAGCGTGAGAGCCAACCACAAAGTCAACCAGCATTCTTTTCGGAGAAGCTCCGCGTGATTTGCGGCGGCGAATTGCGTAGCGCGCAAATCGTATCGCAGCTTCCTGCCAGACGTGTTCCCCAATCTGGAAATCGGCGACAATACCGGTGTCCCGGAGAAACCGCACGACCATTTCTCCGGTTACGCCGGGGCAGGCGTGGAGCTCGCAAAAAACCGGAGCACTCACGATCAGGGTACCGTGACGCTGCGCCTCTTCGAGGGCTTCTTGACAGTGTCGCGATGAGGGTTCTCCGGTCCACAGAGCCGAAATGATGTTGGCGTCCACGGCGGTTTTCATCTGCTTTAGTCTTCGTCGCGGAGCTCGGCCTGCCATTTTCGAGAATCGAATGGATGTTTGACCTTCCCAGCTAAGATGCCACGGTACTTCTCGAAGGGGTTTTCGGCTTGAGCGGCCTTTGTAATGATCGTTTCACCCGCATGGTCGCGAAACTCAACCTGGTCGCCCTGTCTGAGACCTAATCTGCGACGAACTTCGATCGGCACCGTGACCTGGCCCTTGCTTGTGATCCGGCTTCGAAATGGCATGGTATTACTTTCTATTCTGAGGTAATACCTATCATATCACCAGGCGCAAGGCCTGGTACCTATATTGACTTCACCGGGATCGCGGTTACATCTTCCACCAAGCCTACTTCCTTCTGCAGGAACGGCTCGCCGTAGGTGACGCCGGCCAGCATCCCATAAAACCGCGCCATGGATTCAATTCGCGCGCGGATTTCGTCTCGTGCAGGGAAGATGTCTTTGCCGGCTTCCTGATCGCTGAACTGCGTTTTGTAGGCCATCAACGATTCGAACCGAGCCTCAAACTGATCGGTGATATCGACCACGAAGCTGGGACGAATGTCGTAGTAAAGCGTTGCATAGATGATCTTGAATGGACGATGGGGCGCCGCTGTCTCGCCCGCACCTCCCGAAAACTCGCCATATGCAGCTCCGGGGGCACCCTTCGACAAGCTCAGGGCAGGCTCTTCAGTCGTGCCGCGATGAGTCCTAGTACTAGCGGCTTTAGCCGCCGAGGGCTCTTGTCTCTCTCCGGCAACTACACTCGCGACCGCCGAAGCGATTTGGCTGAATGCTGATTGTTGAGTGCTAAGGGCTCGGTCGACGTCCAACTTTGCCAATCCCGCTAGAAAGCACGCCTCATATCCCAATTTCGACGCCGTGTAGTGGTCTGGATGGCGGCCCTTCCAATATGGAAGAATGACCACGCGCGGCCGCGTCTGCCGGATTACTCGGGCAACTTTTAGGCGATTCTGCCATGTGTTCTCAACCCGGCCATCGGGAATGTCGAGCGCCTCGCGCCACGAGACTTGCAGGATTCTGGCTGCCGCAGCAGCCTCGGCCGCCCGATCTTCTGCGGATCCGCGCGTGCCCATCTCCCCGCGAGTGAGGTCGAGAATGCCGGTTCGCTTGCCTTGCTCGGCCATCTTGAGCAGCGTGCCGCCGCAAGTCTGCTCTACGTCGTCACGATGCGCGGCAATGGCCAGGATGTCGAGCTCGGGCGTTGCCATCAGTCCAGGTTCCCCTGCTCCAGCACGACATTCTCGCGAACAATCAACCGATGTGCCGCCATTTCTTTGAGCTTCGGGAGCACGCGGCTGACGTGCTCATCGGTATCGACGAAAATGACGATCACCGGCAGTTTGCCGCCGGCATCAACCAAATGGCTGGTCTTCACCCGCATGCGCCCCAGAAATCCGGCGACCGCGTGCAGCACGCACGCTGCAAAGACATTTTCTTCGCGCAAGTAATTGAGCACGGCGAGGTGCAGTGGCCGGCCGTGCCACTTGTCGGATTCGTTCAAATACATCGTGACTTGAACTGCCATCGCGTTCTGCATTCTACTTCAGCGCGGAATCAAATTCCTGTTTGAGAATCGAATACACCTCGATGTCGACGAACTCGTCCCACTTCACGATGTTCTGCCGCATGCAGCCTTCGTACTTCATGCCAATCTTGGCCAACACTCGTCCTGAAGCTGGATTGTGTTTGAAGTGCCCGGCGAAAATACGGTTGAGGCCGCATTTCTCAAACCCGTATTTCACCACGGCCCGGCCTGCTTCGGTCGCGTAACCGCGTCCCCAATACGGCACGCCAAGCCAGTAGCCAAGTTCGGCGCGTTTGTGTTCGGGGTAAGGATGCAGGCCCATGCCGCCGATGAATGTGTTGTCATTGCGCAGTCTGATCCCGAGCCGCAGTTCATTCTCTTTAGCCGCACTACCGAGGAAGTCACGTGCATCTTGCTCGTGAAACGGATGCGGTATCCGCAGCGTCGTCGCCGCTACTCGACGATCTCCGATGAGCGGAACCAACTCGGGGATATCGGCTTCGCTTAAGGGCCGCAGGATCAAGCGCTCGGTTTCGATCAGCAGTGGTTCCATGGAGTTGCTGAGTAGCAAGTAGCTAGTTGCTAGTGTCAGTTCTAGTACAGCCGCCAGAAATGGAACTCGCCACTGACAACTAGCTACTAGCAACTAACAACTTCTACATCGCTCGTGCCAGTGCCATCCCGCCCAGCGCGGCAATCAGGCAAAGCAGGTTGTTGGAAACGAAGTTGGTCATCATCAGCGCCCACTGTCCCTGCTGGAAGTAGGCCATGGTTTCAAAGGCGAAACTGGAAAAGGTTGTGAATGCGCCGCAGAAACCAACCACGATCAGCAGTCGCCATCGCGGATCGAGCAGCACCCGTTCGCTCGCCCAGATCATGAAAAATCCGACAATGAAGCTGCCCGCCACGTTGATGACCAGCGTTCCGTAGGGGAATACCGGCCCGATTACTTTTGCCAGATATCGGCTGATCACCCAGCGCGCGTTGGCGCCGAAGATGGCACCGAGAGAAATAACGAGTATGTCTTTTATGCTTTCGAACACGATGGAGTCTCCGCCACTCAAGTGGTAGGAGTTATCAGCCTGTGCCGATCATTAAAGCACAAGCGGTTATGGCGAACTCCATCGCCGTCAGTCATTATGTATCACAATTGCGGGTGGGGAAACTAGAGTGGAGGTTCGAAGGGTGTCTCACGTGAAATCTTTTCAGCTGGCGTCATCCCAAACGTTGGCGTACTTCAGAAACGGAGTGATCTCGCGAAGATCAGGTTAGGTGCCTCCACACGCAAGATCCCTCTAGCTCGCCCTGAGTAAGTGACGGCGAAGCCGGAGCGCATCGAATGGGTCCCGCTGGTGAAAGCGCAGGGATGACGCATTGACGGGCAACGGACCGGGTCCGCCAAGGACCAACGACCAAGGACGGGTTTACTGCACCCTCTGCAGCCTGCTGATCAGCTTCTGGGCCAGGTTCTCGTCGGATTCCGACCACAGCAGACGCGTCTCCGCCCCGACACTCTTCTCTACATGCGTGATGTATTCGACCAGCAGTTGAACATTCGCGCGCACTCGTGACTCGAGTTCCGAAGTCAATTTCAGTTCCTCGTGCAGGAACGGCGTATCCAGGCCGAAGTCGACCTGGATCTCGCCTTGTGCTTCCGCCTCGCCTTCTTCGAACTCCTGTGCCCTGGCGATGAACTTCATGGGCGTGGGCCGCTTGTGCCATTCACCATCCGCCGACTCCGGGGTCCACAGATCCCAGTTCGCTTCGAAGACGTAGGCGTAATCCTCATGCAACAGATCGGCGGCCGCGAGCACCGCCTCTTCCGGCCTGATTCCCGGCTGGTAGCGCTGCTCGAGAATTGTGGCCTCGTTCCACGACACCGGGTGAACCGAAACTCCTGCAATTCCGGGCGCCCCTTTGGAATAAGGGAACTGTTGCATGGCACGAAGCGCGTGCGGAAGCAGGTCTTCCAGTTCCGAGTCGCGAAACCAGAGGCTGAGATAAAGGGTATCGGCCATAATGTTCACCACGGAGCCGCGGAGACACGGAGAACACAGTTAGTGAAAAATTCTGCGTCAAAGTGACTCTACGCAACGACTGGATTCTATTTTAGAACGGCAAGCAGCCGGATACTGAGTTCCCGCCACTCCGGAAATCTGCGCCGCGGCGGCCCCGGTTTCGAGCCACTCACGATTGTTTTCTCCGTGTCTCCGTGTCTCCGTGGTGAGTACCCTGAGTTGCCGCGGATTTGTATCTCCGCTATCGTTCATGCCGATGAGAAAACTGCGGGTTCCACGTGGGTGGGTTATCTTCTTTATTTCGATCATCACTTTCGCTGCTGCGAATTCCGCAGCTCAGAACACGAATTCCGCGCAACCCCAGGCCAGCACCTCGCGCAACAATGAATTCAACATCGTCGATTTCGGCGCGCGAGCCGACGGCAAAACGCTAAACACATCGGCGATCAATGCGGCTGTCTTGGCCGCCGCCAAGGTCGGCGGAGGCACAATCACGTTTCCTCCCGGTCGCTACCGAACCGGTACTTTTCGCCTGGTCAGCAACATTACTCTGCAACTACAGGCGGGAGCGGTGTTAGAAGGCAGCAAAGAACTCTCGGATTACGGCGACATCACGGACTACGGACTCGGGCGCGTTTATGGCACAAACAGCTCCGGCGAGGGCACCAAGGTTGGGATCGTCTTTGCCCACAACGTGGAGAATGTCTCGATCATTGGGCCCGGCATCATCGACGGCAGCGGCGACTCTTTCTTCGATCCCAGCACGCCGCACTTTTCTATGGACTTCGATCCCAGCGTCACCCGCCAGGGGCAACGTTCTCTCGATGCCGTGCACATGACCGCCGATGGTCCCATTGCGGCAAAGCCTTCTGGACGCCCGGGAACGATGATCGTTTGTTTCGACTGTAAGAATGTTGTCATTCGCGACGTCACTTTTCGCAATGCGCCCAACTGGACAGCGCATTTCCAAAACGTCGAGCGCGCTGTGGTCAGCGGCCTGCACGTGCTTAACAATCCCCTGATTCCGAACAACGACGGCTTCGATTGCTTCGGCTGCAAGGACGTTCACTTCTCCGACTGCGACATTCACACCGGCGACGACGATTTCGCCATTGTGAACAGCGTCGACGTAACGGTTGCGGATTGCACGCTTTCATCGCGCTCGTCGGGCATTCGGCTCGAAGCCAGCCAGTTCAACATGTTCGAGAATCTGACGATCCATTCGAACAGGGGCATCGCGGTTTACGAACGCGGATTCGGCAAGACCGACCATATCTCGTTCGCGAATATCCGCATCGAGACGCAGCTCTTCACCGGCCACTGGTGGGGAAAAGGCGAGCCAATCTACATCGCCGTGGGCAAGCCGCAGAATGGCGCTGGGTCGGGCGAGATCAGCAACCTGACCTTCTCAAATGTGAGCGGCGACGCGGAGAGCAGCATCGTTTTGTATGGCCATCCTGACGCCTGGTTGCACAACATCATTCTCGACAACGTGCATTTCACGCTTCGAGCCACGCGTAAAGACGTCAGCGATCTGGTCGGCGGCAATTTTGATTTCCGCTGGACCGCCACCGATCTCAAGAATGCGGTGTTCAAGCGCGACATTCCCGGCATCTATGCACGGTATATCGACGGCCTGCACATTCAGAATTCTTCGATCGCGTGGGGGAAGCCGGCGGCGAATTTCTTTTCCAGCGGAGTTGAGCTGGAGGATTTCAAGGATCTCGACGTGAGTGAATTTAGAGGGTCGAATGCTCCCGGTGCGAAGGCCGCGACATTTCTTCTGCGGAACGGCACAGGTGTGGTTATCCGTGATAGCACCGCATCGGTCGGCACGGATGTGTTTGTCGACGCCCAACGCATTTCCGGCAAGCGCCTGTTGATGAACAATGATTTCGCGAACGCGGCAACCGCGTTAAAGGACGATGCGGTGCAGTTCACCCAGCGCGGGAATTATATCGGCGGCAACACGCGGCCAGTGCGGCGGGACAGTGATCCTCGGTAGCCAAGCGTCGCTTCAACGCATACCGCAACCACAGGGGCAAGACAAACACTCACGGCATTCTTCGGTCTACTTGAGGCTCAGCCGCGACGCGGGCGCCAGAATAAAGCCCGGGGCGTCAGGCCCGGGGTAGTCGGACAAAAAGGTGAGCCCCGTGGCGGCGAAAGATACCTCCGCCCTACGTAATCTGTGGCGCATCCTGCTGTGCCGCCAGGAATGCGCCATACAACGCCTTCGGATCGTCCGCATAAAATTCCACGTATCCGCACGACGAACAAACAAATGCGTGCACGCCGCAGCGGCAGATTTTTTAAAAACCAATGCCTCAGGATTAGCGTCAACCCTCAGTTGCAGAGCCAACTCTCCTGAGTCGGTCCTGTCAACAACCATGGCCCTCTGAGCAATCGCGCCCGAGCCGCACTTGGTGCACTTGTCGACTGCGCGCATGCGCGCCTCCCAACTATGCTGCCTGGCCCTTCACTTCCACGCCGGCCCATTTCTCCAGCAACATCAGCGTGGCAGCAAAATCGAGATCCGCGTGGCCATCTTCGACCGCCATTTCATAGATCTCTTCCACCGTCTCGCCGCCTGGCAGCTTGACCCGCGCCTCTTTGGCGGCTTCTAACGCCAGACGTATGTCCTTCCGCATCAGCTTAAGCGGGAAATTCGCCGTGAAATCACGCTGCAAAACAAACGGCGCCTTGTACTCCACCACCCCCGACTTGACCATCGAGGCATTGATGAGTGGAACCAGCGTTGCCGGTTCGACGCCCAGTTTCGCTGCCAGAGTGAGTCCTTCCGCGAAGCCTTCATAGATCATTGCGATCTGCAGGTTCATCGCGATCTTGGCCGATTGGCCTTTGCCAGTCTCGCCCATCCGGAAAATCTTTTTGCCCATGGCTGCGTACAGCGGCTTCAATCTTTCGATCGCCTCTTCGCTTCCGCCAACGATAAACAGCAGCGTACCGGCTTCAGCGCCAACTTTCGATCCTGTCACCGGCGAATCCACGTACTGCACGCCCTTATTCGCCACGCGTTCGGCAAACCTTCGCGTCGCGGCAGGCGAAATCGTGCTGGAGTCGGCTATGATCATGCCATCTGTTAACGACTGTTCGATACCATTGGGTCCAAACAAAACCTGCTCGACCGCCGCGGTATCCGACACGCAGATCCATACGACTTCCGCGCCCTTTGCAGCATCGGCCGGAGAGGATGCTACGCGCGCTCCCTCAACCTCCTTGCCCGCGCTGCGGTTCCAGACACTGACTTCATGTCCAGCTTTTGCCAGATTAGCGGCCATAGGCCGCCCCATTATGCCCAAACCCACGAATGCAACTCGCATCTAAGTCTCCTAGGAAAGAACACTGTGAATTAGAAATGACGCGCTGTGGTGGGTCAAGCTCATTGCTGCAGTTGTAGAATGCACGAGTAGGCATGTGTCAGCTCTTTTGAACTCGAGGGCTGATGAGCAGAAGTAACGGGGAATCGCCGGCGGTCCGGCAAACAGGAACTCAGGCATGCCATGCTGAAAAACGCGCTTAAGAATAAGGCGCTGCGCAAGCGGGCCAAGCAGTTTGGCAAGCTGATCCGGCACTCTGCCATGACGCCGCGCACGGGCGAGACCCACAAGCCCGTGCTCGTCTCCAACGTCCAGATGGGCGTCACGTTTATCGGCCACGCCAGCTTCTTTCTGCAGATTGGGGGCGAAAACGTGGTCGTCGACCCCAACTTCGCCCGCTGGCTTTTTGTCCTCAAACGGCTTCGCAAGCCCGGCGTGCGCATCCCTGACCTGCCTCCCATTGACGTCGTGCTCATCACGCATGCGCACTTTGACCACTTGCACCGGCCCTCGTTACGAGCCATCGTGCATCACACCAAGCAGTATCGCGGATCAGGCCCGACTGCGGTGGTCCCGGAACATGTGTTTGATCTTGTGTCCGATCTTGGTTTCCGCGATGTCGTTGAATTGAATTGGTGGCGCAGCTACCGCCATCGCGATGTAACCATCACGCACGTACCATCCCGCCACTGGGGTGCGCGCATTTTGCGCGATGCGCACCGCGGATACGGTGGCTACGTCCTGCGCGGCGGCAAGCACTCCATTTATCACGCCGGCGATACTGCGTATTTTTCCGGTTTTCGCGAGATCGGCACTCGTCTCTGCCCGCAGGTCGCGCTCTTGCCAATTGGCGCCTACAATCCGCCGCAGTTCCGCAATGTTCACACCAGCCCCGGTGACGCCACGCGCGCCTTCCTCGATCTGAATTCTCGATGGATGGTTCCCATGCATTACGGAACCTTCCGCCTCTCGCATGAACCCATGGAAGAACCTTTGCAACTGCTTGAACAGGAGGCGGCTGCGGCTGGGGTCAGTGACCGCGTCCTGGTGTTGCCGGAAGGCGTTACCAAGCTGTTCTAAGCTTCAGGCCTGTTAGATTCAGCCTTTCTCGATTTTTCCAACAATTGACATATTTCAACAGTCTGAAGGACTAGAATGCAGCCCCTGAGGAGGTTTTATGTCACAAACAGCCAAAGCAGTTCCTCAAGGATTTCACACTCTTACTCCCCACCTGGTTGTCCGCAACGCCGACCAGGCAATCGAGTTCTACAAGAAAGCGTTCGGCGCAGAAGTCATCGGGGACGTTGCACGAATGCCGAATGGAAAGATCATGCACGCCTTGTTGCGCATCGGGGATTCAAACCTGATGCTCAACGATGAAATGCCGGAGATGGGCGCGCTGGCGCCGGTTTCGGGCAGTTCTTCTGTGACCATTCACATCTATACGCCCGATGTGGATGCGGCTTTCAACCGGGCAACGTCCGCGGGCGCGCAGGTGAGGATGCGTCTTGCAGATCAGTTCTGGGGCGACCGGTATGGAGTTGTGACTGATCCATCCGGGCACAGTTGGTCTCTGGCGGCACACGTGAAGGACCTCTCTCCGGAAGAAATGAGGCGCTCGATGAACGATGCCATGGCGAACATGCCCCCGCGGCAAGCGGAGAGGAAAAGCGCCTAATCCGATCAAACACAAATCCGGGAGGCATGACTTCTGGGTTGTGCCTGCCCGGTTATTTCCCGCGACCTTGCTTTCAAAAACGGCGTTCGTCCGTGTCACGTAACAAGCAAAATTCGTAAGTCTCGTAAATTATTGCCAGTCGGTCCGATTGTGATTGCATCTCTAAGCCTTTCAAACAGCGGATGAGCGTTGAACGTCTTGAGATGAGAGGCAAGGTCCAATCCTTCGGCTCTCGCGCGCACTTTGGTCATCCCGTCTGCAATGGCGCCCGCCGCGGGACTATTGCCGTCAATACCGTCAGAGCCAGCACTCAAGGCGCAAATCGTCTCGCCTCCAATCTTCTCCGCACAATGCAGGGCGAACTGCTGATTGCGGCCACCAACACCACCGTTCTCGACTCGCACCGTTAGTTCGCCGCCGCTGAGCAGGCACACACGGTCATTCGCTTTTCGCAACTCGCGAAGACGCGCCAGAAGGTGATCCGCGGCCCGCGCGTAGTCCCAATCGTCGCAGCTATTGTCTACCTCGACCGTAAACCCCTGCCGCTCGGCTTCGGTCTTTGCGGCGTTCAGCATCACGGCATTAGAAAGCACCGTCCACCAGCGCGCACGGATAAACGCCGGATCATCCGACTTAGGTGTTTCCTCCAGGGCACGCCGCTCGAACAGTTCGACAACGCTGCGCGGGAAGGCACCTTCCGGTCCCAGCAACTTGTACTTGAGCGCGATCGAGGAGCAGTCTGCGACTGTGCTGGAGTCCGGCATCGTCGGCCCGGACGCGAGCGCATCCGGCGTGTTGTCGGGTACGTCAGAGATCAGAATTGAAACCTGTTGCGCCGGATACGCCGCTTGGGCGAGTCGCCCGCCTTTGATCGCGGACAGGTGCTTTCGAATGGCATTGATTTCGCGGATCGGCGCTCCGCAATTCACCAGCGTTCGGTAAGTCGCGACCAGATCCTCTAGCGAGATTTCATCGTCAATCGGTTTCTCCGCGCATGCAGACCCGCCTCCACTGATCAGAAAAATCGCCAGGCATGACTCATTCAGAGTGTTCAGCGACTTCAGCATCGCTTCTGCCGCGTGGATTGAATCTGCATTCGGCAGAGGATGTCCACCCTGAAAATAGCGAAAGCCGCGAACCTGGAACTCTGGGGCAATGGGGCTTGCAACGATACCTTCGAAACGTTCGCCTGTCTGCTCATGAAGCGCAGTAAGCATCGTGTGCGCAGCCTTCCCCAGCGAAATGACGAACACTCGGCTGTAGGAGTTCAGGTCGTACAGGTCTTCGCAAATGCGCAGCACGCCGCGCTCGCACGAGACGTTTCGCGCAAATGCCTCGCCCACACTACTCTCCCGCAACGCATGGTCGAAGATGTGCCGCGCGATTTCTTTCATGGCTGGGTTGATATCATCCGATGCGGATGTCTCGAATCCATGTCTCGACCGCCTCGCGCATCTCGCGTAGTCTGCCCTCAAAAAAATGATCCGCGCTCTCGATGATCACCAGTTTCTTCGGATCCGGCAACGAATCAACGAATGTCTGCAGCTTCTCTCGCGGTCCAAACTGATCGCGGCTTCCGCTGACAAACAGTTTTGGCTTTGAATACGACTTCAAGCAGGACAAATCGTAGGTGCGCTCCTCGACAGGCTGTACCGGAACTCCTAATCCGATGACTGCGACAACGCGATCGTCGTTACAAACGGCTTGCAGCCCCACGGCTGCCCCAAACGAGAATCCCGCGAAGACAATCGGCAAATGGAACTCGCGATTCAGCCAATCGATCGCAGTGCGAACATCCTCGATCTCGCCTTGACCATAGTCGTGCTCACCATGACTCAATCCCGCACCGCGGAAGTTGAATCGCAAGGCGGGAAAGCCGAATCCGTTCAGCGCCTTGATTGCATGGAACACGACCTTGTTGTGCAGCGTGCCGCCGTACACCGGATGAGGATGGCACACCAGCGCGGCGTGCGTGGCACTCTCCGCACCGAGGTTCAGAATGGCCTCAAGCTGCCCGACTGGTCCGTCAAGAAACAGCGAGCGAATGGCTCCAGCGCCCGTATGCATCGCGAACTAGATTACCCCATGGAACCCCATTTCACCGCCGAGCACGCAGAGATCGCAGAGAAAGACTCCTTTCGTTTTTAGAGGAGTAACAGGTCCTGTCGAAGATTTTATGTTTTCTATCCGCGTGAATCTGTGACAAGTGAATTTCTTTGCTCGGCGATCTCGGCGTACTCGGCGGTGAATGTCTTCCGCGAATAGCTCCGATCTAAATCCTGAGTTCGCCCAATTCGCAGCCCCTAAGGTATTCTCGAAGCGCATGGACGTTGTCTCCTTCACGCGTCAACTGATCGATATCGAGTCGACCACCGGCAACGAGGGCCGGGTCGGCAAATTCCTCGCGCAGGAGTTACTCCGTCTCGGCTACGAAGTGAGGGTGACGATTGCTGAGGGCGAGCGCGCAAACCTTTTTGCGACCTCGTCACAAGAGCCGAATCCTGCGGTGGTCTTCTCCACGCATATGGACACGGTTCCGCCCTTCATCCCTTCCTCCGAGGATGCCGACCGCGTTTACGGTCGCGGCGCCTGCGATGCGAAGGGCATCATTGCGGCGCAGATTGCTGCCGTCGAGAAGCTGAAATCGGAAGGGACTCATGTCGGACTGCTCTTCCTGGTCGGCGAGGAGCGCGATAGCCTAGGCGCGAAAGTCGCGAATGAACAGCCGAACAGCTGCAAGTTTCTCATCAATGGCGAGCCCACCGAGAACCGCGTTGCCACGGCTTCTAAAGGTGCCCTGCGAGTTGAGTTGACGGCGACCGGCCGAATGGCGCACTCGGCCTATCCGGAATTAGGAGATTCCGCCATCGACAAGCTGGTTGAAGCGCTGCACAGACTGCGGGCGATGAAATTGCCCGAAGATCCCGATGTGGGTCCCTGCACGATGAACGTCGGAATGATCGAAGGGGGCCGGGCGCCGAATGTTATTTCCGACAAGGCTCGGGCGCTTCTCCTCTTCCGCCTTATTGCTCCCTCGGAGCCATTGCGCGAGCAGATCGTCAATGCTGTCGGCGATCTCGTGAACGTCGATTTCACCCTGGACATCCCTTTCGTCCGGCTGCGCACCTTCGAAGGCCTGCCCACCATGGTGGCAAAGTTCACCACCGACATCCCCGCTCTCAGCAACTGGGGACAGCCCCTGCTGCTTGGACCCGGTTCCATTCTCGTGGCCCACACCGAAGGCGAGTACGTGGAAAAGAAGCAGTTGTGCGAGGCAGTGGAGCTGTATTACACGATCGCCAAAAAGCTATTCGGAAAGTAGCGGCCAGCACTCTTAAGGCAAAAGTTGGAATCGAGAGAAAGGTTGGGACTACTGCACCGGCACTGCCAAAGCGGTGATCTCGAGGAGTGCTTTCGAGGAGTCCTGTTTTTCAGCAAGCATCTTGGTGGCGCGGTACTGGTCGTAAGCTCCGCCAACCATGATGTGGAAGCACCAGTGGCGGCGCTCTTCTTCCGGTTCGATCAGGCCCATATCCTTCAGAGGACGCATGTAATCCTGAATCCACTTGATCTGTGCCTTGGTCAGGCCTCGGCGTTGTAGATCAACTGTAAGTCCGGCCAGATGCGACGAAGCTGTCTCGCCGCTCTCGGGCGCTGCGTTGCGATTATGCCGGCGCAGTTTCTTCTGCACGAGCACAGTCCGCACGGCCGAGTTCACCTGGATCTGATCGCCAAATTCTTTGTAGTATGCCTGGCTGATGTCGGTCAGGAAATCCATCGTCCACTGCCGGCAATAACGGCGATTGGGATCGAGAGATGGCTGGATGCGCAGGGCCTCAGTCGGAATGATCGGAACCAGATCGCCGCTCGCCTTCAGAGCCTCAAGCTGCTTGTCGTCACGAATGCGCGGCAAATTCAGCCGATCAATCTCGGCGTTCTGCAATAGCAAACTCTCATGCGAAGGCCTGAATACGGGATTCCAGCGGACGCGGCGAAAACGATGAATGCGGTGATAGCGCGGGGTGACCAGTGGGCGCACAGCGAATGCCTGGAAGCAGGTGATGGCCAGAATGAAAATTACGAGTGTCGCATTCTTCCGCATTGGCATTTTTGTTCTACACAGCAGGAGGTTATTGTAAGCGAAGAGCTTAAAAATCCAAGCTCAAAAGTGCTTTTTTTTCGGTTACTTCCGGATTCCCGAAAATGACCGCCTGCTGGTTACCGCCGGTTACTGCAACTTCCGACGTTCTATTTACTTGCATCTGAGATGCCGCATCCAGCTACAAAGCTGCCACTCTACATCTGCTTTGGAATCAGTACGAACGACGGAGGGTGTACGAGGCTTGTTCGCGGTGACTGGATTGCCAAGGTCAAAAAACGGCAAACTTGTTCGGTCATAGTTACGAAAAACGGCAAGGGCAACGGTCATGATCTGCGAAACGCGGAAAACCTTGAACGGCAGAGCACGCCGATAACGCAGAGAAGAAGACCCAAAAATATCTGAGGCTTCTCGCCGCACTCGGCTGTAAAGCTTTCTACATTATCGCCGCCAAAGCTGCTTTTCGATCCGCGTAGATCCGTGTGATCCGCGGAACAGAAGGTGCTTTTTCTCTGCGAAGCCAGCGATGTTTTTTCGGTAGTACCTTCGCTGCTGACTACAACGCTATCGCGGAGAGGAATTCGCCAACCGAGTGTCGTCGGGTTCTGTTCTTGATCCGCGTTGATCCGTGGGAATCCGCGGAAGAAAAGTTGCCTTTCTCTGCGAACTCAGCGATCTCCGCGGTTGATTTTTTTGGTCGCGCCTTCGCTGCTGAGCACAACGCGATCGCGGAGAGGAATTCGCCAACCGAGTGTCGTCGGGTTCTGTTCTTGATCCGCGTTGACCCGTGCGAATCCTCGGCGAAGAAGTTGCCTTTCTCTGCGAACTCTGCGATCTCCGCGATTGATTTTTTTGGTCGTACCTTCGCTGCTGAGCACAACGCGATCGCGTAGGGGAATTCCGCCAACCGAGTGTCGTCGGGTTCTGTTCTTGATCCGCGTTGATCCGTGTGAATCCGCGGAAGAGAAGTTGTTTTTCTCTGCGGTGAAATCTTGAGTTATCGCCGAAACAGGTCCCCAAGCGCCTGCTTCATCACTGCCCCGCCGACCTCGGAGATTGATCGGGTGAGTGGGATATCCTTGGGGCAAGCTTCCACGCAGTTCTGTGCATACCCGCATTCCTGGATTCCACCGTCCCCCATCAGTGCAGCAAGCCGTTCGCGCTTCAACGCCGCGCCAGTCGGATGCGTGTTGAACAGTCGTACCTGGGAAATCGTCGCGGCGCCCACGAATCCGGTGTGCTCGTTGAACTGTGGGCAGACCTCCATGCAGCAACAGCACGAAATGCAGCGAGAAAGAGGATACGCCTCTTCCTGCTCTTGCATGGTTACCCGTGGTCCCGAGCCGAGGTCGTAGGTGCCGTCGACCGGCACCCATGCCTTCACCCGCTTCAGGTTCTCGAACAGGACGCTGCGGTCCACCGCAAGATCACGAATGACAGGAAACTTCGAAAGCGGTTCCAGCCGAATCGGCTGGTCCAGGTTGTCGATCAATGCCGAGCAGGCCATCCGAGCTTTGCCATTAATCAGCATGGCGCAAGATCCGCAAACTTCTTCCAGGCAATTGGAGTCGTAGGTGATCGGCGTGGTCGGCTTGCCATCGCGCGTCACCGGGTTTCGTGCGATTTCCATCATGCTGGAAATCACGTTCATGCCCGGATGCCACGCCAGTTCGAACTCTTCCCAGCGCGACTTCTCATTCGGTGTGCCCTGGCGCCGGATTTTGAAAAGGACCTTCTTGTCAGCCATTAGCTTCCGTTCTCAAATCGACCAATTAGGATAAACCAAAACTGCGGATGACTTTGGGAGGACATGGCTTCAGCCATCGACGGCGATGCTCCAGAGTTGATTCGGCCGGAGGATTCGGCTTGCGAATCCTCCGGCCCATCTGACGAGAAGGATCTTGCGGCACTGCCGCAAGCCGTGCGCTGCCGAAATCGCGCAACACTCACTCTCTTATCGCCGCCCGTATTTCCTGCCACAATTCGTCTCGTCCGTGCCCCGTGCGCGCAGAGAATGGGAGTACGCGGGCATGCGGAGCGGCGTGCGAGAAGTTCTCCAACGCCCGACGCAGAGTGTTGCCAGAAAGCTTGTCTGCCTTCGTTCCTACAATCAGGGCTTTGCGTCCAGCCCCGTCCAGAAATTCCAGCAGTTGCTTGTCGTTTTCCTGCGGAGGAACATTCAAATCGACCAGTGCGAGGCACAGTGCGAGGGTCTTCCGTTCCTTCAGGTAAGGCTCAATGAATGCCGACCAACTGGCGGCGACTTCCTTCGGCACCTTGGCATACCCATATCCGGGCAGGTCGGCGAAAACCAGCTCTGGTTGCGGCTTTCCAGGCCATCGGACTTCGAAGAAATTGATCGATCGCGTGCGCCCGGGCGTGGAACTGGTCTTCGCGATTTTTGTTCCTAGCAGCGAGTTAATGACGCTCGATTTTCCGACGTTGGACCGTCCGAGAAATGCAACTTCAGGCAGGGCTGATGCGGGGAATTGATTAACCCCGGTTGCGGCACATAGGAATCGTGAAAGGACGCGCACAACTCAGTTTCGATTTTCTGCAAAGAAGTTGCAAGTGGGGTTGTGTGGCGCCCCGCGTGGCACAGGCGCCTTGCCCGCAAGTTCCATGGACCTTCTACTCCAGCCCGAGCGGGTGCTTGTTCTCGACGTCCTTATCGGAAACGGGGAAGTACTTGTTGCGCAGAAACAGCATGAGTGCAATCACTACGCCCAGGCCTACGCTGACGGCGAAAAACAACCAATATCCCGGAAACCAGATCAGCAGGGCCACAATAATCACAGCAGCTACCAACAGCCCGGTCGTGCCTTTCATGCGAAAGGTGATCTGGGGACGCATGAGCAAATTGTAGTCCTTCCCGGATATTTTGGGAGAAGAGCGAACGAGGTGCCCCGCGGCTGATTTCGAGAATTATCGTGGCCATAACGATCAGTGGCTAAAGGTGGCGGCACGAATAATTACGTAATAGGAATTCCCGCCCCGCACCTCCACGCGCGTGGCGCTGCTGATGGGAGCACACGTGCCCGAGAGCTCAGTCTTATTGCATGCGCTCATTAGAAACATGGCGCAAACCAGAGCCAATAATCTCCAGCTACTCACATGTCAATCGTACAGTGTTCGTCAGTCGGATGGCAGGTTGCCACTACAACGCAGGTTCAATATGGCACTTCGTTGGTCGGCTGCCTGGACGCCTTCTCGTAGTCTTCCGACGTCACCCGATAGCAGCGCAGGTGGGCCTGACGACGATTCAAGTCACCAATAGGAGAATCAGGCGCGTACTTGAACTGGGTGGCCGCCGCGCCGGATTCGTGCTGAAGCTCGCGCACTTCCCACAGATTTTCGTCGCAGGTCGAATCCCGAACCGCCTGCACGTGATGCACCAGCGAGTAGCTCAGCCCAAACGAAGACAGCGGATTCTGATAAGGAAGGAAGTCGTACACCAGCTTCACGAACCGCGATTCGTTTTTCGCGAGTTCCTGCTCAGCGACAAACACTTCGTCATTGGCAAAAAACGATGTGCGCGGATACGCAACCTCCAGCGCGATAAGACGCACCTCAATGGGCTCCTTACGCGGCGCAGACCAATGCACCTGGGCCGGAAGCATGGGAACTCCGGCCAACAACAAACAACCAATCAACGAGATCTGCCTGACTTTCATGGCGCTGGGAGATTACCTTGAAGGTGCGAAGCCGGCACTTGCCGGTCCGTGCAGCTCTTTACAGATGCGGGATTATAGACCTGCGCAGCCTGTGAAAAGGGCCGGATTTGTTAACAATTTGAAAAAACTCTACTCGCGGGTTTTAGCGTTTCTGAGTGTCGGAGTCCAGCACACATGGACGTTGAAGTCGGAGTGCACCATGCTAGGTGCGGTGCAGCGAACCCGAGGTACGGCGGCTCTGCAGAGAGCTCGCGTCCTCTACTTTCACACTACTCACATACACATACCTGCTTCCAGGGCGGACCGGCCCTAAGCCCATGCTATAATTTGGGTTCGCCTGCTCGTTTCCAAGGCAAGCGAGGCGTGCCATGGCCGTCTCCTACGGGCGATCCCTGATCCCGAATCAACGCAATTTTGCCGGCAACCCGGCTCACACAAGTTCAACGAAGGCGAGGGTATAACCATGTCTGGCCATTCAAAATGGGCCACAATCAAGCACAAAAAGGGCGCGCTGGACGCGAAGCGCGGCAAGATTTTTACCCGCCTTATCAAAGAAATCAGTATTGCTGCCAAGAACGGCGGCGGAGATCCCGACTCCAACCCACGACTGCGCACCGCTATCCTTGCGGCCAAAAGCGAGAACATGCCCGCCGACAACATCAAGCGCGCCATCCAGCGCGGTACGGGCGAGTTGCCGGGCGCTGTCTACGAAGAATTTCAACTGGAGGGCTATGGCCCAGGTGGCGTCGCCATTTTGCTGGATATCAATACCGACAACCGCAACCGTACTGTCAGCGAAATCCGGCACGTGTTCGGCAAAAACGGCGGAAACATGGCCTCCGCTGGTGCCGTCGCTTACATGTTTCGCAAGAAGGGCGACATCATCATCCCAAAGTCAGCCGCAACGGCAGACGATCTGATGAATATCATCATCGAGAACAACGGCGAGGATGAGCCGATTGATGACGGCGAGAACTGGGAAATCTTGACCGCTCCCTCCGCCTATGAAGGGATGGTCGAGGCCTTAAAGAAGGCTGGCATAGAACCCGCTTCGGCTAGTGTGAGCATGATTCCTGATACTTTCATTAAGCTCGAAGGCCAGCAGGCCTCGACGATGATTCGTCTTATGGAAGCACTGGAAGATCACGACGACGTGCAGAACGTGCACTCAAATTTTGATATCGATGAGAAGTTGCTCGAGGAAGTAGCGGGATAGCGTGGCAGGGATTGAACAAGCCCAGAGCTTAATGCTCTGGGCTTGTTTTTTGAACCGGCATATGTCCGGATCACGCAGAATACCCGACGCGGATATCACGTAATGAGTCCGGTCGCGAAGCGACGGAACATAATTAGCCCAGCACGTCAGTGCTGGGAAAGCAGAAAAAATGAGAGTAAGTCCCGAAGGGACGGCGCGCGAATCCAAATGCACAAAAAGTCGTCGCCTAGGAACGCTGATCTCACGGCAATGGATTGTCGTTATGTCGCAAATATTGGATGAGGCTGGAATACCGCACAAATTCGAGGGGGTTCTGGGGCGGCGTGGTGCCGTCCTTGAATGGACTCCGATCTGTGTTCACGCCTTCCCAGCACTGACGTGCTGGGCTAATTATGTGCCGCCCTACGGGCTGGAGTGAGAATCGATTTGTTGGTTCCTGCTCTTTAAAAATCAGTGCTCCGTCGGGTGGACTCTCAAAATGATGCGTCGATACGACGTTAACTGCGGCGTGCCATCGTCCGTCACCGCAAGAATCACGTGCGCGACGCCATCCCCTCTGCACGGCACTAAACCCGGCAGCCATGGCGCGCGACAAACTGCAGCCGCGGTGACAGTAGCTTTTGCGGTGTCCGAATCCTCGATCTTCACGTCAGAAAGGTTCGTGTCTGTTCCCCCTGCCTCCGGATAAACAAACCACGAATAACGCAGCTTGTTGCCATCAAGATCTTTGCTGTGACTCGCATCCAAAACGATCGGTCTGCCGACCTGGGCATCGATGTAGATCGGCGCAGTTCCGGATTGGCCATTCACTTCCAGCACTGGATTGTGATTTGCATGGGCAAAATCTTTGACCGTCCAGTCCATGCGCGCGGCGAAGTCGTTCTGATACGCTTCGCGCCAGCGCCAGATGGTTGCCTGATCTGACGTGTACCGCTTGCCATCGACACCGGTGACAGTGTCTTGCGAGGCCTTGGTACGGAAGAACTCGTCGCCGCCTTGGCTCCAGATGGGATGAGTTTCCCCGTAGGGCTGGCGATAAACATAGCGCCCACCCCAGCCTCCCCAATCGGGTCTGCGATAAGCATTCAGGCCATTGTCGATCAGCCCAAGAAAGGACGGCGTGTCGCCTTCCATGATGAACATGAACTTCGGATACATCTTGCCGAGCTGGCCCTTGCTGCGAACGTTGACATCCAGCCATTCATTGGTCACGGTCGTGCCCTCTGCGCCAGGACAGTTGCGGTAGTAAATGTCACCGCTGATGCCGGTCCACGTCGCATACGCGTACTCTTCGCCGTTCGGAGCGGAAGGACGGACGATGTAGAAGAGACGAAGAAACTCGCGGCGGATCCATGGCCCGGCGTCGTCCTGATCCAAGATGGAATACACGCGCAATTTGTTGACGAATTTGTCGAGCTGTTCTGCTGTGCGAGTCTCACGTACGTGGAGCAACGCTTGAGCCAGCGTATTCGCGCCTCCCCAAATCGTAATCCATAGGGGACGAGGATCGTCGCGATCAGCCGCACGAATGATCGCCTCGGCAGCGGGGGACATCTTGCCCGATCCGGTTGCAGCCATGCCATATGCCGGTTGTCCGCTGAACACGTGCACATGCAAATACTCGGCTGTCGGCCATCCCTTCGCGTGTAGCAACAGATTTGGACGCACCTCACCGTACGCATCGATCAGCTTGTGCATGGTCTCGGGGTGAGTGGCGGTCTTTTACCAAGTGGACGTGCTTGCAATCAGCGCCTCGACTTCAAATTCATTCGAGTAGATCAGGAATCGGACCAGCGACATCTGATCGTCAGGCTCATTACCAATGTCGCTGATGACGATAACGCGTGGATGGCCCGTGAAGTCGTCGATGTGAGTTGCAGGAGGAGCTTGTGCCGAACTAACAGCAGCAAATGTCGCAACCACCAGAGAGAAAGCAGCAGCCGGCCGCCATAGAAAGGGATTGCAGAGATTCAGGGAAGGCATGGTCATCGCTCCTGGATTCGGGGTGCACCAGCAAATCGGCTGATGGCATATCCGACGACAAACGTCACCGTGGTCCCAATCATCACCCACCACGTCCAGGGCACATGTGTGAACTGCCACAGATACACCTCGGCACAGAATCCCAAAAGCATTCCGACCATGGCGCCGGATTCGGTTGCCCTCCGGGTGAGCACGCCCAACAAAAACACGCCCAGCAGCGCGCCGTACGCAATCGAAGCAATCTGCAGTCCGACTTCTACCACGCTCGGAATGCGGTGCAGGCAAAGTATTGCCAGCACAAACAGCACACACGCCCAGAACACTGTGGCCACGCGCGAGATGCGCAGCCGTCGATGCTCGTCGGTTTCCGGACGAAGACGGAAATAAAAATCGAGCATGGTGCTGGAAGAAAGCGAGTTCAGGGCCGCACTGAGGTTCGACATGGCGGCGGCAAGAATGGCAGCGATCAGCAGACCCGAAATCCCATGCGGCATGCGGCTGACGATGAACGTGGGATAGATCCGGTCTGGAGTGCCGAAGGTTTTCGACGGCGAAAGATAATACGCGAACAGCATCACGCCAACCGTCAGGAACAGCGCGAACTGTAACAGGACGATAACTCCGCTCGAAATCAGAGCTGTCGCGGATTGTTTGTAGCCGCGTGCCGCCAGCAGGCGTTGCACGATCAATTGATCGGTGCCATGGCTCGCCAGCGTAAAAAAAGAGCCGCCCAGGAGCCCTGCCCAGAACGTGTACGGCTTCCAGAAAGTGGCAGTGAAATCGAGGACTTGGAATTTATCTCCGGCAGCGGCGATCTGCTGGATGTGTGCCCAACCTCCTGGGACGAAATGGAGAAGCGTGAATACTCCCACGATCGTTCCGCCCACGTAGATCGCGGTCTGCACGACGTCGGTCCAGATCACCGCCGCCAAGCCGCCTTCGAACGTATAAATCAGCGTGAGCACAGTAATGATCGCGATTGAAGTTAATTGACCCGTGCCGAGCGCTATCGAAACGACAATGGACACTGCGTACACGCGGACACCTTCCGCGGCAGCGCGGGTCAACAAAAAAAGTCCGGAGGTCAACGTGCGCAGGTTCGGTCCGAAACGCTTCTCGATTAATTCATACGCGGTGTAGAGGTCACCCTTGAAATAGTGCGGCAGCAGGACAAAGCTGATGAGGATGCGCCCTACAACGTATCCCATTACGACTTGCAGGAACGTCAGGTTCGTATTGTAGGCAAGGCCGGGGATGCTGATGATGGTCAGCGTGCTGGTTTCGGCCGCCACAATCGACAGCGAAATCGCCCACCAGGGGATGTCGCGTCCCGCAAGGAAGTAGTCGCGCAGCGTGCGCTGTTTTTTACGGAAGCGAATACCAAACAGCGTGATGCCGACGAGATACGCGGCAATGATTGCGAGATCGAGATGGGAGAGGCCCATGTGCTTCGATCAGCGTAGCGCGATTGGAGCGCGATCGGAGGTGCTGCGGTAGAGGGGTATCTAGGCAGTGATGAGCATTCTGGGAGGCAACGCGGCTAAGGGCGCTTTGGATGAGTTGGCGCAGGAGCACCCATCATTTCGCGCAGGTTGCGCTCGTTGTCGGCGCTCCAATACCTGCAGTCTAGGTGAACGAAAAGCGAGGTGTAAGGGATCGTGAGACGCGTTTTGAGTACGAGCACATGATATTGCTCGCTATCTTTTGCGATGTCGTCGATCAGGGCCTGATGCAGGCGCGAGTGAACTTCGTAATCATGTAGCAGCGTGCTGATCTGCGCCCGGTAACCTGCGACACCGGGCGCCTCCTGGTCCGGGACGAAGGGCAGCTCGGCATCCATGAAAATGACCGGCCGTGTGTGGATGGAATTATCAATCGCCTTGAGGACGGCGCGAACTGTCTCGATCTGGTCTGCGTTGGTCTCAATCGTCTCGATCCCAGGGCCGACCTGCTCCGGATACGCCGAATCGACGATCAGGATCCAATTACGATGGCCCATGAGGGGCAGTTCCTCATTCAAGCGGGATTGCCAGGACTGGGCGGTTGCGGGCAGTACCGCAAGAAGGAACGCCACAATGAGTCCGGTCCGAGCAAAGTAAGATCTGGTCATTCGAGTCTCCTGAAGGGGAAAGCACATAACGATAGCACTCTGTGATTTGGCTGACCAATGCGCTCCGGGGCTATAGCCCGGTGACTTTATAAGGTCTTTTCGGCACGGCTGAAAAGCCGTGCCCTCCCGGTCGCATGCACATTGCAACAACCAACCCGGAGGGCAGGGTAACCGAAACACCTTGGTATCCCTCCCGTCGCAGTGAATGTGGTAAGGCAACGCATGTTTCTTGGTGTGAGCGGAGGCTTCACCAGCCACTGGAATTTGCCACTAGCCACTGACGGCTGGCCTCTGGCCACCAGCCGCTGCCTACTGGTCACTGCCCACTGCACTACACTATCCTCAATGCCCGTCTCCATTGCCCGGCTGCGCCGATGGTTTGTCGCCGCGCTGGTGCTCGTGTGCGTCGTCGTGGGCGCGACATACCTGCATTTGCGGCATCGTGTTCAAAACGTGCGTAAGCAGGTTCAGAAGCTCGGCATCGAGGTCCAGCAAAGCGCGAACCAGTTCACGATCTCCAAGTCCGAGCAGGGGCGCACCATTTTCAAATTGCAGGCCAGCAAGGCCGTGCAATTCAAAGAAGGCGGCCACACCGAACTGCATGATGTGACTATCACGCTATATGGCCGCGACTCGTCACGATTCGACCAGGTGTATGGCGAGGCCTTCGACTACGATCCGCAATCCGGCAACGTCAGCAGCCGGGGCGAGGTCTCTATTGACCTGCAGTCCAATCCGCAGGGGATCGTGCATCCCGACCAAACCGCGCCGCACGAGTTGAAGAACCCAGTTCACCTCAAGACCAGCGATCTGGTGTTCAACAAGAACAGCGGCGACGCATGGACCGCAGCGCGAATCGACTTCCGGGTGCCGCAGGCCAGCGGATCGGCCGTGGGCGCGAAGTATGTCGCCAAAGACACGGCCCTCACACTGGAATCGCAGATCAAGATCGTGATGACTGGAGCCGCGCCCGGTACGATCCTCGCCGACCGCGCGCTCTTGCAGAAGGCGCCGCGCGAGATCGTCCTGACGCATCCGCACGCTGAAAATCCGGAGCAGCAGGCGCAAGCGGAAGAACTCACGCTATTTCTCAACGAGGACAATGCGCTCGATCATGCGATAGCCACTGGTGGTGTGAAACTGACGTCGCGCGATCTGGCTGGCGAGGACGCCCGCCCAGGACGGACGAGGGCGTCCGTCCCCACGCAGACCGAGATAACGGCACAGCGGCTCGATGTGAACATGAAGTCGAATGGCGACGCCAAGGACGCGATTCTCTCGGGAGATGTCCAGTTTCATAGCACTGGAGCACAGGCCCTATCAGGATCCTCAGCAAAGGCCATCATGAACTTTGGACGCAATAATGTCTTGAGCAAAGTCCGTGGGGACGGAGGAGTAAAGCTAACCCAGAGTGCGCCGACAGTTGAAGCATCGGACGGGCGAGGTCGCCAGTCGCTCCAAAAGCCAAACAGCACTGCCTTCGAGATCACTTCTCCCGCGATGGACTTCTTTGTTGCCGATCAACGACTGACGCGTGCTGAGACCATTGGCGCTCCTGAAATCCTGCTCACGCAGTCGACGAAACCGCGGGCCAGCTCGCAGGCAATCCCGGCGACTGCGCCCGGTTCTACGCACATCATTGCCGACAAGTTCATTGCAAAGTTCGACAAGCAAGGGCAGCTTTCAAATGTCCACGGAGCCGCCAACGCCAAGGTAGTTTCACCCGCGGCGCCGCAGAAAGGAGTCGCGCAACCAGACCGCATCACCACCAGCGACAGCATCGACGCGGCGTTCCGTCCAGGAACTGGAATCGAGTCCGTCGATCAGCAGGGGCACTTCGTCTATCGTTCAGGCACTCAGCAGGCATTCGCCGACAATGCGCGCTACACACCAGCTGACCAGATGCTCACGCTCACGGGATCGCCGCGAATTGTCGACGCGGGAATGGAAACCACGTCGCGCACAGTCCGCCTGAATCGCGACACCGGCGACGCATCCGCGCAGGGAGATGTGAAGACCAGCTATAGCGACCTGAAGGCCGAACCGAATGGCGCGCTGCTGGCCTCCTCCGATCCGGTACACGTGACGGCGCAAAGCATGTCGGCGCGAACGGATCCGGCAATCGCGACTTACACCGGGAATGCGCGCCTGTGGCAGAACGCGAATGTAATCGAAGCGCCATCGATCCAATTTCACAAGGAGCAGCGAACGGTTGTGGCCGACGCGAAAGGCAATCAACTGGTGTCGACTGTCCTGGTCGGAACCGACAAGAAGGGCAACGCGACTCCTGTGACGATCACGTCAGCACACTTGATCTACAAGGACTCCGATCGGAAGGCGCAGTTCGATGGCGGAGTGACCGTGCGCGGGACTGACCTGACTATTACCGCGAAGCAAATGGACGTGTTTCTCGCGCCGGCAACAAAGAGCGTGGAGGCACGGGCGTCCTCGCCCGTGCAAGGGCAGTCTGACCAGAACACTACGGGCGAGACGCCCGTTCGACTCCTTCCCTCCGCTCAGTCGCTCAGAGCAGGCTCCGTAGCTCCACAGTCTCAGGCGGGCGAGGCGGCTGCCCCACACACGCCCGTAGCTCCACAATCGAAGCTCGACAAAATTGTCGCCTCCGGCTCGGTTGTGATCACCGAACCCAACCGCCGCGCCACCGGCGAGAACCTCACCTATACAGCGTCGGATGATAAGTTTGTGCTAACCGGCGGACCGCCTAGCATTTTTGATGCCGAACATGGCAAGATTACCGCCGTTTCGTTGACTTTGTTTAGACGCGATGGTAGGGTCGTGGTTGAAGGTGACAAGGGGTCACCGGCCGTCACTGAGACCAAAGTGGTACGTTAAATGCAAACGCTGGCCGCCGAAGAAATACGCAAGTCCTATCGGGGCCGTCAGGTTGTAAATGGCGTTAGTCTCAGCGTCAGTCAGGGCGAAGTTGTTGGTTTATTAGGGCCTAACGGCGCCGGCAAGACCACCACCTTCTACACGATCGTTGGCCTGATACCACCCGACTCGGGCCGGGTCCTCATGAATGAGGACGAGATCACCGACGTGCCTATGTACCGCAGGGCGCGGCAGTTCGGGATCAGCTATCTCCCCCAAGAAGCGTCGGTTTTCCGGAAGCTCACGGTTGAGGAGAACATTCTCGCCGTGCTGGAGGCCCAGCCTGTCTCCTGGCACGAACGTCGCGAGACCATGGAGCAGTTGATCGACCAGCTCGGGCTGGAACATATTCGGTTGAACCGCGGGTACGCATTGTCCGGTGGCGAACGAAGAAGGGTTGAGATCGCCAGGGCATTGTGCATCAACCCGAAGTTCATCCTGCTGGATGAGCCGTTTTCGGGAATCGATCCAATCGCGGTGCTGGATCTGCAGAAGATCATCAGCAACATGAAGGCGAGCGGGATCGGCGTGCTGATCACGGACCATAATGTGCGCGAAACGCTGTCGGTGACCGACAGGGCGTACATCATCAACGAAGGCAAGATTTTCCGGCACGGCACGCCGGAGCAGTTAGGCAGCGATTCGGAAGTGAGAAGGGTTTATTTAGGGGAGAGTTTCTCTCTGGTGTAGCAAAGCAGGTTTCAAAGTTTCGAAGGTTTCAGGGTTTCCGACCCTTACCATCGAAACATTGAAACCTTGAAACCTTGAAACATGGTCTTACTACAGCCCAAACTTCACCTGAAAGTCTCCCAGCGCCAGATCCTCACCCCTGGCCTGGTGCAGATGGTCAGCGTGCTTGCGCTCAACAAGCTTGAGCTCAAGGACATGATCAATGCCGAGATGGTGGAGAACCCCGTCCTCGAAGAGCTTGAAGATTCCATCCCGCTGATTGACGACGTGGGTCGGCGCGAGGAAGAACGCGAGCGCGTCTCTACAGTTTCCGAGGAGGCTCCCTCGCCCACCACGGACGAAAAGAAGGATTCTTTCGAAGAAATCGATTTCGGATCGTTCTTCAAGGACTATCTCGATCCGGGTTTCCGCAGCCCCGGCGACTTTGAAGAGATTGAGCGGCCTTCGTTCGAGAATTTCCTTTCCAAGCCCAGTACTCTGACCGATCACCTGATGTGGCAGTTGGGATCCATTCCGACTAGCCCTGAAGTGCGCGAGGCGTCCGAGATCATCATTGGAAACCTGAACGAAGATGGCTACCTGATCGCCAGCGACGAGGAGATGCTGGGCGAAGTGGCACCGTCCTCGCCGGAACAGGACGCGGCGAAATCGGAGCACCTGGTCAAAGAAGCGACAGCGCTTGGGATCGGCGAGGCCGAGGGCTCGGAAGAGCCAGCGGAAATTCCCGATCGTTCCTTTGCAGCAGATGGCGCAGACGTAGTCGGCGCCACGCTGGTCGCCGAAGAGGGTGAACCGCCACTCGGTTCCGCAAACTACAGCGCGAACGGCCACTCGAGTTCTCCGCTGAGTGCATCAGCCGCAGCAGTACAACCAGCAGCGGAACCGGCCGCAGAGAAACCAGCAGCTGCATCGAGCAACGGCACACGCCCCACCTACAAGCCGAGTTTCACTCGCGACGAATTGCATGAGGCCATTGAGGTTGTTCGCCAACTCGATCCTCCGGGTGTCGCCTGCCGCAACTTACGCGAGTGCCTGCTGTACCAACTGCGCTATCACCAGGCCCAGTACGAGCGCACCGGGAACGGCAACGGAACCGCACAGACTCTGAGTGACGCAATCGCCATTGTCGATCAGCACCTGAAGGCGCTGCAGAACAAGCAGCACAAGGAAATTTCGAAGGCGATCAATCGTCCGATTGAAGCGATTCAGACAGCTCTGGATTACATCCGCACCCTCGATCCACGTCCTGGCCTGCGCTACAACAAAGTGCAGGCGCGTCTTATTGAACCGGATGTTGCGTTCGTGAAGCACGGCGACGAGTGGATCGTGGTCATGAACGACGACGATGTACCGACGCTGCGGCTAAACTCCTCCTACCGCAAGCTGCTTAGCAAAGAAGGGAACGACCGCGACACACGCAACTACGTGAAAGAGCGTTTCAAGAGCGCGGTTCAGCTGATCAAGAACATCGAGCAGCGCAAGCAGACGATCATGAAGGTTTGCTACACCATCGTCGCGCGGCAGCAGGATTTCCTGGAACGCGGCATCGACCAGCTCAAGCCGATGATGATCAAGGAAGTCGCCGAAGAAATTGGAGTGCATCCGTCTACCGTGAGCCGCGCTGTGGCCAATAAGTATGCGCACACACCACAGGGTGTCTTCGAGTTGCGGTACTTCTTCAGCGAGAGCGTGAATGGGCCGGAAGGCGGCGGCACCTCGCTACTGATCCTTAAACGTCGGGTAAAAAAGCTGATCGAAGACGAAGATCCGACCAAGCCGCTCACCGACGATCAGATCACCAAAATTTTGCAGTCGCAGGGGATTCAAGTCACTCGCCGTACAGTCGCGAAGTACAGGGAAGACATGAAAATACCCAGTACGCATCAGAGGAGAGTGAAGAAATAGCTCTTAGCCATTAGCTCTCAGCTTTTAGCTAAAACGGTTTTGGTTCAAGCTAAAGGCTAAGAGCTAAAAGCTAACATCTAAGCTTCGTTTCTAAATCAAGCCGGAGCCGATCCATGAACGTGGAATACACTGGCAGGCACTACGAAGTAACTCCCACAAACCGCAAAGACGTAGAAGCTGGTCTCACCAAGATCCGCAAAATACTTCGCAATAGATTCGATACCAAGGTGATTCTCGCGGTCGAGAAGCGCCGCAACAAAGCCGAAATCACGATTGCATCTCGCGTCGGGCCGCTTGTAGGTCTTGCCGAAGCGGGCGATATGAAGGCCGCCATCAACGAGGCCCTCGAGCACCTGGAAAAGCAAGCACTCCGCAACAAGACGCGAATCATCACTAAGAAGCGCCGCAACAACGGCAAGAATGGCAAGTGGAACGGTGAGGCAGAGTCTCAACCAGCGGCGAAGGCCGCAGCAGCAGGCGCGTCCAGCCCTGCACCCACTGCTTCGATGGTCGTACACAAATTCCCCGCGGTGGCGAAGTCAACCGAAGTCCACCTGGTGCGCACCGATCAGGCTGTTGCATTGCGTCCCATGACCCTGGAAGAGGCTATTAAGGAAGCCCACTTTCGCGATCGCGACGTCTTCGTTTTTCGCGATCCCAAGGGCAAGGTGATGGTCCTGCACCGCACGCGCGACGGCAAGATGGAGTTGATTGAAGCGCCGTAGGAGCAGTGGCTAGTGGCTAGTGATTAGTGGCTAGTTAAAACCCGAACTCGTTGGGGTGCGTATTCCCCAAACTCCAAAAGCACCCTAAGCCAAAACCAAGGTCATTCTGAAAGGTCCAGTCCGGAGTTTGTGGACGACTTCCCGTGTTGTTCTTACTAGCCACTAGATCTCGTCCTGATCATCCCCGCCTTCGCTCTTTGCGGGGCTCACCGACTTACCATCATTGGCGTGCCGAATCTCAATCGCTCCGTTCACATTGCTCAGGTGAATGCGAGTTCCGCCGCCGCCCAGCGTCCCCTGCATTTCATGCCCGACCATGTGATGGGTGCTGCGCAATCCAAACTCATTGGAGATCCCGCCGTGGACGGTGTTCGCGTCGAGGCTCACCTTGGCGTCGGAAGGCAGTGTCAGCTGGATATGTCCATTGACTGACTGAAGATCCAAGCTTTCCGCGGTCACGCGGTCGAACTTGGCGTCGAGCATCCCGTTCACGGTGGATAGCTTGGCTCGGTTCGTCAGTCCAGTCGCCACCAGCTTTCCATTAATACACTGTGCGCGAACTTCGCCGAGCACGCCGTTAATATCGAGTTCCCCGTTGATCAACTGAACCTCGTCCAGCTTCGCATTTCGCGGTACCGTGATGGTGTATTCCACGCTCGAATAGTGGTTATACCGATGGTTGTTCCAGCGATCCTCTTGCGAGAGGTACTTGGTCTCGACAGAAACCGAGTCCGGGTGAGCGTCAACGCGAATCTCCATGTTCTTGAGGCCTTCTTCGTCGTCGGCACGCTTGACCGCGTCGACCTTTACCTCGTTACGGTCCCACGCCGAAATGTGCGCAGGGCCGTTAATGTTCTGCAGCGAGAACCGGCCATTCGCCGACAGCGGGTAGGTCTTGTGGAATTCCTCTTTAACGAAGTCGTTGTCCGCGGCGTGCGCCAACGTGGCGTTCAGCGCCAGCGCCATTACGATCCCAAGCACCGCGCCCAGCCAGGTAGCAAGATTGCGTTTGTTCTGCATGACCGTTCTCCTGATGTGGGTTAGACGGAGACGCCGAGGAAGGGTTAGCTTCTTCCCCCTTTGCTCCTCACCAACATGGAACCGCAAAGATCGCAAAGGACGCAAAGCAAACCTGGTAATAAAGAATTGTTTTGTTTTTCTTTGCGCGCCTTGCGTTCTTTGCGGTTATGGCTTTCTTTGCACAGGGAGGAACATGGCCCGAGAGGGTGGAGCCCTATGCGTCACGATGGACGGTTTCAGGCGAAAATGCCGGCACGCAAACCGCGATGTATTCCGCGCCCCCAGCGTTCGGAGTCGAGTACTGGATCCATTCGCCAGGGTTTGTTACGACCGCTTGCCCGGCACGCACATCGAAGACGCCGCTCTTGTGCTGAACGCGCAGAAGACCTTTCAGCACGATGGTGAACTCCACGAACTCAGGAGTCTGTCCCGGCTCGACCCAGCCTTCCGGACTGCGCATGTGCGCCACGCTGGCCGCAGACGTTTCGCTGTTCACACGGCCAATGTATTCATCAATGATTTTAGGTTTGTTTCCGGCGGCTTCGATTCGCGTCGGCTGAGCAATGAGAGTTGGCATGCCGGAACTATAACAAGCTCACAGCACGGTTTGGGGCGATTCGCCTGCCAAAAAAAAGCGGGCTGATCAGGCCCGCTCTCTTCCTCACAATTTTGCTACCCTACGCTCCCGCCGACTTTGCTGTCTGTACCGGCTTTTTTGCCAGTTCCTCGACAGTCGGTATCGATTTCGGCACGGTCATGGTTCTCTCGGGAGGAATGATTCCCGTCTGAACCGCGTGGGCGAGCATCTGAATTGCTAGATCCGTATTGGGTGGAACCACCACGGTTGCGTTCAGAAGGCCTTTTCTCAACCACTCCTGCCCGGTGGTACGGACGCCATCAATGCCAATGTAGGGCAAATGAGCAAAGCGGTCGCGTACGTTGGGATCAGTAATCTCCTGGAACGCCTTGCGCGCGCCGATCGCCATGGCATCGTTCTGTGAAACGACAACATCCAATGCGGTTTGTAGCGAGGTCGAAAGCTTCAGCCACGAACTAACAGCCTTGTAGGCACCGGCTTCGGTCCAGTTGCCCTTCATAACCTTGACCTGCACATCCACAGGTTTGGTGTCGTAAAGGCCGGTCATGCGATGCTTGGCAGCGGTAGATTCCGCCGGGCCCTGGATCAAGAGCACCGAACCACCCTTCGGCAGCAATGCCGCAACCTGCTTCCCCTGAATGCGGCCGATCTCTTCGTGGTCGGAACTGATGCAAAAGATCGGCACTTTGTACGCGCGGCGCAAATCGGTCAGATAATCGACTTCACGATTCATCACCACCCAACCGATCCCCGCCGCCGCTGCTGCTCTGGCCACTTGCGGGAAGCCAGTGCCTCCGGCAGGTTCGAAAAGGATTCCATCTGGCAGAGCCCCCTTCGACTGGATGATCTGAAGCAACTGTTGGCTCTGCTGGATCGCGTCGTTGTCGGCGTAGAGGATTTCAATATCTACACCCAGGCGATTCGCTGCTTGCTGCGCGGCTGCGGCCTGCTCCATCTGAAAATCGTTGTCGTGTGTCGTCAAGGACACGACAAAGCGCAGTTTCTTCATGGACACTGCCCCCCTCGTTTGTGCTTATTGTCTCCCTATTCGAGCAATTCCCGAGGTGACGTTGGTAATCTGGCGCTGCGGTTTGTGGTCCATCGCCCAAATCGGCATCGCGTCGGCGCATTGGCCGTTCGGTCAATGGCCGAAAGTGCTAGAATGCGCCGCTGAGGCACACCATGGGAAAATTTCCATTCTTTGCTCTTCTCCTCGTACTGCCGTTGACTGCTACCGCTCAACAGAAACTGTCTGTTCATTGGGAAGAACTTACCGCTCCTGATTTTGCGCAGGGTATTGCCCGCTCTGGCGGCACCTGCCTCCTGCCGTTCGGAATCATTGAGAAGCACGGGCCACACCTCCCGTTAGGTACGGACCTCCTCGACGTGCGCTACGCCGCGTTGCATGCCGCGGAGCAGGAATATGCGGTCGTTTTTCCGGAGTACTATTTCGGCCAGATCTTCGAGGCGCAACATCAGCCGGGCACCGTGGCCTACAGCAGTCACCTGCAACTGGAACTCCTGCAGGAGACCACCAACGAGATGGCGCGCAACGGCTGTAAGAAGGTGATCATCGTCAACGGGCATGGTGGCAATGAGTACCTGCTTCCATACTTCGCCCAGAGTCAGCTCGAAACCCCACATGACTATGTTGTGTACGTCCTTGGTCTGGTGGAAACCCCTCCCGGCGGTCCTCCGAAAAAGACGACCATGGATATGCACGCTGGCGAGTCCGAAACTTCGACCATGATGATTTCGCGTCCCGACCTCGTGCACATGGACCGCGCCAACAGCCAGTCTGGCGCAGATCAGGCGAGGCTGCATCTGCCCGACAATCTCTACACGGGGATCTGGTGGTATGCGCGATTTCCTAACCACTACTCCGGCGAAGGTTCTGCCGCCACCCATGAGCTCGGGCAATACAAGATGGACAACTGGATCAAAGCTATCGTCGATTCCATCAAAGCCGTTAAAGCGGATCAAACGAGCTTGAAATTGCAGAACGAATTCTTCGAGAAAGCCAAGCATCCGCTGGACACGAAGCAGTAGGCCCGGATAAAGATGTCGAGCAACGTAGCGACATTGACGGATGTTACTGCGAGCAAGGAGAGGACCGCGCCGGTCTCAAGCCGCTTGATGTCTCTCGACTTGTTTCGCGGCCTGACCATCGCGTTAATGATTTTGGTCAACGACCCCGGCGACGGTCCCGCTGCGTATTGGCCCTTGAAGCATGCCGCTTGGAACGGGTGGACACCAACTGACCTGGTGTTCCCTTCATTTGTTTTCATTGTCGGCGTAGCAATGGCCTTTTCGTTCACTTCGCGCCTTCAGCGCGGCGACTCGCGTGGCAAGCTGTTCGCCCACGTACTGTGGCGCGGATTAGCCCTATTCGCTCTCGGACTGTTCATCAACGGATTCCCCACGCGCTTTGATCCGGCGCACCTGCGAATCTACGGTGTGCTGCAAAGAATCGCTATCTGCTACGTAGTCACCTCCGTCCTCGAACTGTGGACCGAATGGCGAACCCAACTCGCGGTCGCGATTGCTTGCCTGGCGGGGTATTGGGTGCTGATGCGGCATGTGGCCGTGCCTGGCTATGGAATTCCCGGTCGAGATATTCCCCTGCTCGATCCAGATCGCAACCTGGTTGCATGGCTCGATCGCAAGCTGCTTATGGGCCACTTGTACGAGCGCGTGCGCGATCCCGAAGGGCTGCTAAGCACCATTCCCGCGGTTGGTGGATGCCTCCTCGGACTCCTGACGGGCAAGTGGCTAAGGTCGGCAAGATCAGGCGCCGCGAAGGCATTCGGCATAGCGATCGCGGGAGCAGTGCTCATTGTCCTCGGACGAACCTGGCACCTATGGTTTCCCATCAACAAAAAGTTGTGGACAAGTTCCTTTGTCCTGTTCACGGCGGGGATCGCTCTGGTTTGTCTGGCGCTGTGCTACTGGCTTGCGGATATTAAGCAGTTCCGGAGGGGATGGACTACTCCGATTCTCGTGTTTGGGAAAAACGCCATCGCTGCCTACGTGTTCTCGGAGGTGCTGGCCTCCGCGTTGCACGCGATCAGGGTTGGTGCCGGCCCGTCGTTGCAAGATTACCTCTACACCCGTCTGTTCGCGCCCTGGGCCAGTGCCGCGAATGCCTCCCTGGCATACTCTCTGGCCTATGTCCTTCTGTGCTGGGTTGTGATGGCGATTCTGTATCGGCGAGGTGTTTTCCTCAAAGTCTGAGCCAGAGAATGCACCACCAAAAAGCTCGCGATTCGCTAGATCCAATGATTTCCCGTTGCTCCTGTGCCCTCTGCGCCTCAATGGCGAAAACAACTTCCTGCCCCTTACCTTCGTACAGGGTCCGAATGGACAGTCACCTTGGGTAACATTGTCCGAAGGTACACCCGTAGTAGGCTTGCAGTAGCTGGACAGCTACTGGTCAGCTCAGCGTCAGATTTCATGCGGAAATGGCTGATCCCCTGCGCTGAGCTGGGGCCAGTTCGAGCATCTGCGCCGTGCCTCGCATCCCGATCTTCAAACTCGGCTCCCCGGTCGAACTTCCGCCACCGCGGCTTGCGTCGTACACACCCGTACTCCACCTCGATGGCTTGCATCTCGGCATCGACAATGTCCGCCACGACGTGTGGCTCAGTCCGACGTTCTGCGAGGGTGCTCGCAACCAGATTTCTGCACTCATCATGAAGTTTGGCGGCGTGGAGAATATCCTTGCCGCCGACACGGGAGCATCGACCAAGGCCCGGAACGCGCTCGCTAAGTTCGTCCCTGTTGCCTCGCGTAAGAAACCTGATCTCAAGCTTCTGCTGCTGGACCTTCATAAGTCGATCCTGAACCAAGCGAAGGCACGCAGCGACCTGACGATTGATGCATTAGGGCGGGCGGCGATTCTGAAGTTTTTGCGCACAGAGCTGAGCACCCAGTTTTCCAATGTGTTGGAGCGCTGCCGCAACACGCTGAAGTCCTACGAAGGCCTGCGCCAACAGAAAGCTCTCGAATATCGGGAACGAGTGGCGGGATTTCAGATCGCAAAGAAACATGTTCTGCGCCAAACGGCGCAGGAACTGTTCCGCATTTTGCGCGAGATCGAGCGCGAAAACTTGGCCAGTATGCGGCGTTCGCTTTTTGGAGAAAAGTCCACGAGCGACTACGCCGTGTTCTTGACCCAGCTCATCTTCCAGGAGGACGCGCGCGACTCATATCTGCAAGCGGAGCACTACGTTCTCGTCGGCGGATTCGAAAACGATCCGGATTCCATCGGCAATATCCGCGGTTTAGTTTGTGAATTCCTGAAAGCGATTGCGTCGCAAGCGGAAGAAGCGGAAAGCCCTTGGTTCGAAGGCTGGCTGGCAGCTCCGGAGAATGCGAACGAACTTGTCGGCACCGGCGAGCCTGACGATCGTGTGCAAAAACAGCGGCTGGAAATGTGGGTATCGCTACTCGAACGTGACGCACTACTCGATTATGCAGTCGCCTCGTACGAAGTCTTGCCGCTCATCAAGGATTTCGCTCCCCTGCTCGATCCACAGCAGCTGAAATATGCATTGGTGCGCAAGAAGGACAAGGAACGCGTCGAGAAGTTGGCATCGGAATACAGCAAGTTGCCGATCGACCGGTTCACGTCCGCACTCAGTCGTATGTCTCAAGTCAGCGGAATGCAGCGCGCTAAGCTTGCGGCACGTTATTTGCGGGATTTCCTGCTTTACTACCGGGACATGCGTCGACTGGAAGTGCTGAACGCCGCGCAGGAAAAAGTCAACCTGATCTCAAGCGAAAAGCTTTCAGAACTGTCCAAGCTGAATGGCACGCTATACGCTTTTTTCCTCGAATCAGAAGAAAAGTCACAGGCGGAAAAGCCGGTAGCGCGCCACGTGATACTCAAGGCGGACGTTCGCGACTCCTCGCGGCTGACCAAGTCCTTGCTGGAGCGCGACATGAACCCGGCATCATATTTCAGCTTGAATTTCTATGATCCCGTGAACAAACTGCTGCCAAAGTACGGGGCTACGAAAGTCTTCGTTGAAGGTGACGCGGTGATCCTTGCACTGCTGGAGCACGAGGGCGACCCTGGGCTTTCGGTGGCACGCACTTGCGTCCTAGCCCGCGAGATGGTGGAGATTGTCGGCGGATACAATCATCTGCTGAAACGTGCAGCATTGCCCGCCCTGGAACTTGGAATCGGGATCTCTTACCAGAACTCCTCTCCCATGTACCTGCTCGATGGCGAACACCGCATCATGATTTCCGACGCCTTGAATGAGAGCGACCGTCTCTCCTCCTGCGACAAGCGGATGCGAAAGGCCCTGCACGGGACGGACGTGCCGTTCAACGCTTACGAATTCCGCAGCAGCGAGAGCACAATTACGGAGCCTATGCGCTACAACGTGGACGGCATCCGCATGAGCGAAGCGGCTTTCTTGCGGCTCAAGGAAGAGATTTCATTGTCCCCAGTCGAAGTGAATTTCCCGCAACTCTGGGGCACTGAAGAAAATTCTTACTACACCGGCCTGGTGCCGGTCGCAGCTGACGTTTTCCGCCGCATCATCGTTCGCAGCGCGCGCATTCCCATGGTCGAGACCGGGAACTTCAACCTTGTGCAATGGACCGAATCGCTTCTATATGAGCTCTGCACAAACGACGCCGTGTATAAGTCTGTAGAGAAGGGCTCAGCAGCAGGAACTACCTAAACTACACCGCGTGGAAGACTTCGTGGTGCACGGGCGCGACTTCGCGGGCAAGAAATTCGTAGTGCTCGATCCTGAGGGCAATCGTGGGCTGACTGTGGTCGGCTGCAGCCTCGACCCGTAACACTCGCGCACGGCATCGCACGCCAGGATTTTCACCCATTGTGATTTCGGCCGGCATCGCGAGCGTGATCTCGATTGTCTGTCCTTGGCTCAGGACAAAATCCGTACGGATGAGCGCGCCGCGCGAGCTGAGATTTAGCGTGAACCCGTTTCCAGACTGCCCATCGCTGGTTTGTAGTTGAACCGGCACCTGATACTGCTCGAAACGGTGCCCACTGCGGCGTTCGATGCGCGTTGGCTCGGTGGCGCTCACGGTAGGAGAAACAATCTACCTTGCCCTGCAGCTTCTTGGGAAGTCCCCAGAAAGTGACTATCCGGGCCTGCCCAGTTGCATAACATGCACTAGGGCCAGCATCATAAGAACGAACGTGCCCTCTTCGAATTCTCCAGGCCCAAATGTCGAACCCCAGCAGGACCGACGGCGCCTGAGCACGACCTTCCGCGCTCTGCGTCATCGTAATTTCCAGCTTTTTTTCAGCGGACAATTGATCTCCCTCATTGGCACATGGATGCAAAGCATTGCGGAAGCATGGCTTGTGTACCGCCTGACTGGATCGTCACTTTTGTTGGGCTCGGTGGGGTTCGCGAGCCAGATTCCTGTTTTCCTGGCAGCGCCCCTGGGGGGCATCGTTGCCGACCGCTACAACCGGCACAAAGTCATTATCACAACCCAGGCGTGCTCGATGGTCCTGGCGGGAATTTACGGGGCGCTGACCCTCACGAACCGCATAACCATCAAGGAAATCTTTGTTCTGGCAGCGCTCCTGGGCGTGGTGAACGCATTCGACATCCCGGGGAGGCAGGCGTTCCTGGTCGAAATGGTTGGCAAAGATGACCTCATCAACGCCATCGCCCTCAATTCGTCGATGTTCAACGGGGCGCGCATCGTCGGCCCTGCGGTCGCCGGCATTCTGGTGGCCAAGATCGGGGAGGGATGGTGCTTCGCGGCTAATTCGATCAGCTACATTGCGGTGATCACCGGGCTGCTCTTGATGAGATTGACTCCGCGGCGACCGCAATCGTCCGGACCTCCGCTCGCGCACATCATTGAAGGTTTCCGTTTCGTGCGGAACACCGCCCCGATCCGTGCCATTCTGTTGCTACTCGGGCTAGTTAGCCTTGTTGCAATGCCATACACCGTGCTGATGCCCGTATTTGCGGACAAGGTATTGCACGGTGGCGCGCGTGCCCTTGGCATTCTGATGGGAGCTACCGGAGTAGGGGCTCTGTTGGGCGCCCTCACCTTGGCGACTCGCACCGGCGTTTACGGCTTGGGACGCTGGATCACCTATTCGTGCGCGGGGTTTGGCATCAGCCTGGTGGCTTTTGGATTGTCCAGATATTTCTGGCTTTCCACCGCGCTTCTGGTTCCGGTGGGCTTCTGCATGATGTTGCAGATGTCGTCTTCGAACACGCTGATCCAGTCGATGGTGCCGGACCACCTTCGCGGACGTGTGATGTCGGTCTACTCCATGATGTTTATGGGCATGGCGCCATTCGGTGCGCTGTTCGGGGGTGCATTGGCAGAGCGCTTATCAGCGCCCATCACAGTTAGCATCGGCGCGATCGCCGCGGTCGGCGGTGCGGCGATCTTCGGTGTCCGCCTGCCGAAACTGCGCGTCGAAGCTCGCCGGCTCATTGTCGCGCAAGGCATGGTCGGCGGCGAACCCGCACAAGAGATGACGGCGCGAGTGGTCGAAGACGAGTAAGGCCCAAGAGTGAAAAGAAAAGCCCCGGACAAAGCCGGGGCTTGCTGTTTCTCACCCTCAGCTAGAAGCTCAAAGTTGCTTTCACCTGAATCAACCGCGGCGAAGCATCCCCACCGAGGAATGATCCCAAAATGCTGGTAGGTACGCTGACCGTGCTGATGATCTGGCCGAACGTCGAACTGGAAATATTGGCATCCGGCTGATCGAAGTTCGGATGGTTCAGGATGTTGAAGAATTGAAGCCCGATACCGAGATTGCTGGCCTCGCTGATCGGAAGATGGAAGTTCTTCGTCACGCTCAGGTCGGTGTCGAAGTAGTGCGGGCCCCACACCTGATTGCGGCGCTGATTTCCCCATCCGTTAATGGCCGGCGAAAACTGCGTTGTCGAGTTCAGGCACGAACTGATAACCGCAGCACTGGTGCAGACCACCGGTCCGGAATTCAACTGATTCGCGAATACCGGATCACCTGCGCTGATTCCGTAGTTGAACCCATTCAGAATGCTGCTTGCGTTGTCGTCATAGGCCGTGACTGGCAGACCGGTCCGCCAGAAGGCTGTTCCCGAAACTGTCCAACTGGCAATTGCCCCTACCCAACCCTTGAGCTTCGGCGTCGTCCACACGTAGTTCAAGCTGGCGGTGTGGCGGACGTCGTAGTCAGCGTTGCCGTAGTTGTAGCGCTTGTAATTGAAGGGATCTTGCGGATTCAAAGTGCTTTCGTTGGTGTTGAAGTTGTACGGCAGAATGCCAGCGTTGGAAACGATGTCGAGCGCGTGGCTATAGGTGTAGTTCGCCTGGAATTGCAACGCGGAGAAACGCCGCTGCAACGAGAGTGTGACTCCATTGTAGTTGCCAACGTTGCTGCTGGAGATCTGGGTAATAGTACCGAAGCGTGGATCCGGCGCGGCCCCAGGCAAGTCTGAGAACTGAGTCGTTGTTGCACCAAGTTCGCCGAGGCAAGTTACGTCGCAAAACGCGTTCAGACCGCCGTTTTGCAGCGGCCCATAAATCTGGTGATTGCCGACGTAGTTGACGCTCAGCGAGGTCTTCTGACCGAATCCTTGCTGCAGTTCCAGGTTCCACTCCTGGTACTGCGGAGCATGGATTGACCGTGCCGAGTTAAAGAGCGAGGGAGGCACGAAGAAGGGATTCGAGCCGCTTATGCTTGCAAGTGTTCCACCGCTCGCAAATCCGCTGACAAACGCGGAGTTTGCGGCAGCGGCGATGCTTTGAACGCTTCCAGCACCTGGTGCAACGTTGCCCGGTCCAACGAAGAATTGGTTGTAGAGTGGCGGATTATTCAGGAAGCTGTCTGCCACGGTTGCGGGGAAGAAATCATGGAAGATTCCGATTCCGCCGCGGAGGACGGTATTGGTGCCGGCACCTCGTGGTGTCCAAGCAAATCCCAGGCGCGGCTCCCATCCGATACCGGTGTAGGACGGCAGCGCCTGGTGAATTCCAGTGCGAATTGCCTGATTGTAGGGCTGACTCGGATCGTGCGACGCCGCCATGAAATCCGTTGTCAACCTGGCGAAGCAATTGGTCTGGCAGACCGGATTTGAATCATGTTCCGCTCGAAGACCCAGCGTAACTCTCAAAGTCGGCTTCACTGTCCATTCGTCTTGAGCGTAGAGGCCCAGACCATACAGCGCGATCGGCTGCGTGGAGCGGGTATTAAATGCTTGCGTGAAAAGGCCAGCAGTTCCGGAGAAAAAGCTTGCTTGATCTTCACCGATCACTTCACCCGTCGTGAACAAGCCCGGCGAATAGTCAGTGATATCGTTGCGACGGAAATTCATCCCAACTTTGATGTTGTGCTTGCCGATAACTTTCGAGAAGTCGTCAATGATCTGGTACTGCGTGACATTGCGCCCCTGAGGCCAGTCGTTGAGATCGCGACCGAGGTCATAGAACGTGCCGCCGGAGAAGCGTAGCCGGTAGGGCATGAGCGCGGTTGCCGCTGACATATTCGCGGGCTTGAAGATCGCGCTGTACCAGGATCCTGCGAGGATGAATTGGTTGGTTGCGTTGCTGCTGAAGATGTGAGTTTCGTTCAACTGCCCTTCGTATTGCGGCTGGTCACTCTGCGCATTAAATACGGAGTTGATCGGGTCTGTGTAGGTGGCCTGTAGGCCGTGGTCGCTGCGGAAGTGTCCGTAGATATGATCGCTGTCGCTTATGTTCTGATCGACGCGCGCCGTCAGCAACGACTCGTGAGTAAAGTTCCCCGCGGTGGACCTGAACGCGACCGCGCACGGGACGCCGGCGCCCAAGCTGATGGTTCCATCGCAACCGTCACTTCCTCCGGGAATCGGGCCGGCGTTTGCAGCGCCGGGAGCGGAGGTCCAGAGATTAAACATGTTCTGGTAGAACGGCAGTTGCCCAGGAGCGGTCGCCCCGATGTTGGCCAGCGTTGCAGCCTGATACTGCGGGCTGGGGATCTGTACCAGCGTGCTCGTGGGAAGAAGAACGCGCAACCCTTCATAATCAACGAAAAAGAAGGTCTTGTTCTTGATAATGGGGCCGCCGACAGAAGCCGACCACTGGTTGGCGTTGTCGAACGGTGCACGGTTGGGCAGGCCACTTGAAATCTGCGCCTGCTTGTCGAACCAACTGTTGGCATTCATCGCCCGCCCGTTCCAGAAATAATTGACGCTCCCGTGCCAGTTGTTGGTGCCGGATTTTGTCACGTAATTGACGTTCGCACCCGCGAGACCACCGTACTGGGCCGAGTATCCGTTATTCACTACGCTGACTTCCTGAACATCGTTCTGCCCTAACAGCAGGTTCGTCGCACCGGAGTTGTTCAGGTTGAGGAAGGGATCATTCTCGTTCATGCCGTTGACGGTGAACAGATTCGAAGTCGCCGGCAAGCCAAACATCGCGCTGTTCCCATAACCCGCTTGCGTGTTCATTACCGCGCCGGGAGCAGCTTGCACGATATAGCTCAAATCATTGCCGGGGTTCGGAACCAGTTCGACCTGTTCCGGGGTGAAGGTCGTCGAAATATTTCCGTTCTCCGTCTGGACAACCGCGCCTTCGGCAGTCACCTCGACGGTTTGGCTGCTTCCACCGACGGCGAGTTGCAAATTCAATTGCGTTGCTTGCCCGACAGCCACGGTGACTGGTTTTTCCACATTCTGGAATCCGGACGCAGTTGCCGAAACGGTGTATTGAGCTGGAGGCAGTAGCGAGAAACGATACGCGCCGGAGGAATTCGTTGTGGAGGTCTGCGTTTGTCCCGTGCCGTTATTCTTCAATGTCACTGTCGCATTGGGGACCACAGCGCCGGAGGGATCTGTGATGGTTCCGGCTATGTCGCCGGAAACAAGTGATTGTCCTACGGCGGGAATGCTGAGTACTCCCGCTAGCAAAAGAACCAGAACAGAGTAGATGGTGCGACTCACTTGCATAATTCGTCCTCGAAAAAGCTGGATTTCTACTGCAAAGAGTGCAAACTCTGGGCCACTGCTGTGTTGCTGGTGTGCTTACAGCAAGGGGTTTACAGGCGGATCAACTCAGCACAGAGTCTCCGGATTCTTGAATTCGGAGGAGGATTCGCGATTGCGAAGCGTGAGTGGATGAAGATAAGGACGTCCCGCAGCTGCTCTTTGAGGCCAAGCGGCCAGGAATTTGCTTCAGTGATGGGCGGGCATAAACGACTGAATCGTGCCCAGCAATGACTGTGGTCCATCGGTTGAAGTGATGGGCGAATACCAGAACGTGAGCACAAGCATCAGTAGAGCGAGAACCGCAAGCACCCGCCGTCCTGTTCCAATCCCGGGCCACTCAGCCACAGATGGATGCCGCATGCCGGTTATGCGCAACAAGATCGCCCAAACGATCCAACCCGTCCAACAGAACAACGCGAGGGGGATAAGAGCCAAAATCGTCACCCGTGATACGGTTTTGTGCCAGCGCGGAGAAACCGCGAACACGATGTGCCCGCCATCGAGCTGACCGCCCGGAAGAAGATTCAACGACGTTGCAAACATTCCCACCCAAGCGGCCACTGCGACCGGATGCAGAAGAATTCTGCTCGCGGGGATATTGGCAAGCGCTCCCGCATTGCCGAACACCAGCAGAAGCTTGCGCACGATAGAAAAGATAAGCGGCAAGCCGAGATCAATCCGCGGAATTGATTGGCCTAGTGGCGCAACGTGCGACCTGCCGAGCGAAAAAATCAAAACAGGGAGAGCTACTGCGAACCCCGCAATGGGCCCAGCAATGCCGATGTCAAAAAGAATTCTTCGGGAGCGCAATGGAGAACGAATGCGAATGAACGCGCCGAGCGTACCAATCAGACTGGGAAATGGAATAAAGAATGGCAGTGTGGCGTCGACTCGATATTTCACGCAATACAGGTAGTGACCCAGTTCATGTGCGAGCAGGATCGCCATTAGTGTCAGCGAAAATGGTAGGCCAAGGAGTAAGTAGTGCCCCTTGATCGCCCAGAGAAATGGCGGAAACAGGCTCTTATCAAGTGGAAACGCCGGTAAGGCGTGATCGAAATTCCACTGCAACCGCGCCCCGACCACCAAGGTTGTACAGAAGGTCGCGAACAGCAGCAACAGGTTGAGCCAGTACCTATGCTGCGGCCGCGTGTAATACACCACTTCCTCAGAATGCGGCGAATACACTTCGCTGGGCGTGAGGATTTCTGGGGAGGGCTGGTCAGGCATGGGGACTCAGTACATTCTATCGAAGAACGGTGGGAGCAGTGAGCAGTGAGCAGTGAGCGATGAGCGGTGAGCGATGAGCGGTGAGCCACGAGCTGCGATCTTTAGACTACGACTATTCCATATAAGCTAAGGCTTCTCAGGAACTCGGCAGCATGCACTTTGATGCCGACTCGCGCGGATCTCTCCTCTCCTGCTCCACCTTCTTCGATACTCTTAAGTTCCCTTACTCTTTGAATCAGCCTTTCCAACTCAGTTTTTGACAGGAATTCTACGTCGTCACTCAGACGATACGGAAGGAACTTCGTCACGAGAGACAATGCTCCCCAGATTTCGCCGAGGGTAAGCATACGCGGCGGCGTGATTAGAATTTTCACGGCGGTCTTGATTGCCGAATCCGCTCCTGTGAACGAAATCGCTGCGATCAGGGACTCTTTGGGATTACGTAAGATCTCCGCGCAAAGAATCGCGATAATCTGGTCTCTAGTCTCCGCGGAAAAGGTGAGACCAGCGAGTTCTGGGGGCAAAATGCAGCGATAGTGCTCCTCGCTGTCAGCTAACGGGGAGGACTTCTCCAGCAACATGGCGAGGTGCGATGACACCTCACCGTCTTCACCAGCCACGAGTTTGTTTGTCAGGTCGAACGCGGTCTGGTCGGCGGGAGTCACTACTCGATCGACTGGAGCTCTTTGCCAGGTTTGAACCGCACGGCCTTGCCGGGAGGAATGGACACTTCGGCGCCGGTGCGAGGGTTGCGTCCGATGCCGGTCTTGCGCGGGCGCACGTTGAACACTCCGAAGCCGCGCAACTCGATGCGGTCGCCCTTTGCCAGCGAGCGCTTCATGCTTTCGAAGACGGTTTCAACCGCCATTTCTGCCTTGGTCTTGGTGATGCCCGTCCGGTTGACCACTTCGTTGATGATGTCGAGCTTGATCACGTCCGCCTCGCCGCGTGGAAAAGTTGGAACAGCTTCAAGTGCTTGATGCTAAGGAACATAATCCAGATTGTCAACGCCTGCCAGTATCCCGTAAGATTCTGGTTCCAGCCAAAGCAGATTGAGTCATTGAATCATTGAGGCATTGAGTCATTGAGGCATTGAGTCATTGGAACCCCTCCGCGTGCCAAATTCTCTGCAGAAGGCGGCTGAGCTCAAACAGCGAACGAAAGAGTTTGCCATTCGGGTGGTGAAGCTCTACCGTTCATTGCCGCACACCCCGGACGCGCAGACGCTCGGGAAACAGGTCCTTCGTTCTGGCACATCGGTCGCCGCGAATTACCGGGCGGTATGCCGCGCGCGATCCAAAGCAGAGTTTGTTTCAAGGCTCGGAGTTGTACTGGAGGAAGCTGACGAAACCGTTTTCTGGCTCGAACTGTTGATCGAAACGGGGGTCCTAAGCGCGGATCGCACCAATGATCTCCTGAAAGAAGCAAATGAATTATTAGCAGTTTTCGGAGCGTCACTCCGAACCTCGAAGCAAGGTTTTCAGACTCAATGATTCAATGTCTCAATGACTCAATTCCCCAAGGAGTTCCATGCTGAAGAGTGACCGCTGGATACGCAAAATGGCCCTCGAGCAGGGCATGATCAATCCTTTTTCTGAGAAGCAGGTGCGCGAGGGCGTGATTTCCTACGGCCTGTCTTCTTATGGCTACGACCTGCGTGTGGCTGACGAGTTCAAGATTTTCACGAACGTCAATTCGACAACTGTTGATCCCAAGAAATTCGACGAGCGCTCGTTTGTAAATATCACTTCGGACGTCTGCATTGTGCCCCCGAATTCATTCGCGCTGGCGCGGTCGGTCGAATACTTCAAGATTCCACGCAGTATTCTGACCATTTGCGTTGGCAAATCAACCTACGCGCGGTGCGGGATCATCGTGAATGTCACGCCCTTCGAGCCCGAGTGGGAAGGCTTTGTCACGCTGGAGATTTCAAACACCACGCCGCTTCCGGCCAAGATCTACGCCAACGAAGGCCTGTGCCAGATTATTTTCTTCCAGTCGGACGAGATCTGCGAAACCAGCTACGCGGATCGCAAGGGAAAATATCAGGCGCAGAAGGGGATCGTGCTGCCGAAGCTGTGAAGCCGTCGTCGGGTAGTTGGCCCGTGGTCCTCGGCTCTGGGCGCAAGTAGTAACGGAATACGCGCAGATGAAGGTTGCCCATTTACCTGCTCTGTTATTCATTGCGGTCCTCCCTTGGAGCGCCGTGGGACAGTCTTATACGAGCCGCGGTGTGGTTCTTTACGCCAAAGCGCTGGATGTCACTGCGCTCGACCCCACCCTCTCTCACCAGCGCCTGGACGAGTGGCTACGCTCGGGTCCTGCACACGTGATGACGGTGCGGTGGGCACCAAGCGACTGTGATCTCAAACCACCAGACGATCTGGTTCGGGATTGGCCGCTGTGCGCGAAGTTCTGGTTTCGACGGCACGGCAAGGCGGGCGATGCTGGAGGGTGGGGCCTCATCGACGTGGGCACCACGAAGAAGGGAATCGCCGGATCCCCGCATTTAAGAGCGTTGGTTATAACGGGTACTTCGCAAGAAGGTAGGTTCTCAGATTGCGAAAAGTTATCGGATCTTCCGCGTCTTCTTGACCAAGCGTCTTCTCGACGAAGGTGAAGCCGCTTCCCTTATACTCCCCGTCATGCCTGCTCCCCAGCAGTCCACCACAACCGGGCCCGGTCTTGTCCGCGACTTGGGAACGATGCATGCGGCGTCGGTAGTCATCGGTGTGGTGGTTGGCAGCGGAATCTTTCTCGTCCCCGCCGAAATGATGAAGGATATCGGCTCCACGCACCTCGTCTTTCTTGCCTGGATTGTCGGTGGCCTCTTCTCCTTTTGCGGCGCGGTCACCTACGCGCAACTCGGCGCGATGAAGCCGCAGGCCGGCGGCGAGTATGTTTACATCCGCGACGCTTACGGACCCCTCGCTGGATTTCTCTGCGCCTGGATCTGGACCATCGTGGTGAAGCCTTCCTCGCTGGCCGCGATCTCCACCGGAATCGTCCAGGTCCTGGGAAACTTCTCTTCTCTTTCTTTTCTAATCCTCCCCAACCAACACCTCACCAACGCCGGCAAAGCGATCGCGATCCTGATCGTCGGCTTCGTCTCCTTTCTGAACTACATCGGCATTCGCCGCGCGGGAAATTTTCAGCTTGCATTCACCGCGCTAAAAATCCTGGTCATCGTCGCGGTTGCCACGATCGCTTTCACCTCCCGTGGAAGCTGGTCGCATTTCGCTGAGCAGTACTCCGGCGCGACGGGCGGCCTGAGAGGTTTCGTACTCGCCGTCGCTGCGGCGCTGTGGGCGTTTGACGGCTGGAGCGACTTGAACATGATTGCCGAGGAAGTCCGCTCACCAGAAAAAACCATTCCACTGGCAATGATTGGCGGCTTCGGAGTGATCGCTGCGCTGTACCTGATGGTCAGCGTCGCAGTGCAATATGCCCTGCCCGCATTGGCGATCGGAAAATCATCCTCCCCAATGTCCGACGCAGTTACTCATTCGGCACTGGGGATCTCCGCGGGAGTAGTCGTGTCGGCCGCCATCGTCGTCTCACTACTAACTTCCCTGAATGGGGTGGCGATGAGCGGTGCGCGAATGGCATTTGCGGTCTCGCGCGACGGCAATTTCTTTTCGGCGCTTGCAAGAATTCATCCGCGTTTCCACACGCCCCATACGGCAACGATTTTTCAAGCAGTCCTATCGGTTGTTTTCCTCGTCATTGGCGGAAGTTTTCGCCAACTTTTTACGCTAGCCCTGTTCGCGGAGTGGCTATCCTACGTGGCGGCGAGCAGCGCGCTATTTGTTTTCCGTTCTAGGACATACGCCTTAGAAACAGGTACAAAAGGGTGGCAATATCCGGTGTCTCCGGCACTTTTTATTGTGGCGTCGGGGGCGCTCCTCTACTACACTTTCAGCAGCAACTTACGTTATTCAATCGTGGGAAGTCTGATCATTTTGGCAGGCATTCCCATTTACTACGCTTTCACCCTTCGTCGTCGAGTATGAGCAGTTGGCAGGTCATTTCGGGTAACTGTCTCCATTCGTGCGACCTCGATTACCGAAGTACACCAGCGGCGGGGACGTTTTCCCGTGTACTGTTTTCCCTTAGCTTAGAGAAGCGCCCGGATGTTTTCTCCCCAGGTACGGGTGTCTCTTTGGAGCAAGCAAATGCGGTCGAATGAAATGCTTACGCTTGGGCTATTGCCCGAGAAGAAACTTGACTGGCGGAAGTTCGTACTCAGCTACGGCTTCGTGTTTTTCATCGTGCTGCTGATGTTAATTTCGCGGCTCATTTGGCCCGATAGCATGGGCCTGCTGGCGAAGTACACGGTCACGGAGATCGTGCCGCGGCCGGACCTGGTTCCGGAGAAACCGCCCGTACTCAAGCCGCAGCCGAGAAACGTCAAGCTGCTGCCGGAAGCGCATTTCGAGACTCCGAAGATCGTGGTGCCGCGTGAATTGACCAGGCCAAAAGTCGAGGAGGCGAAAGTCGAGCCTCCCAAAATCCAGCCCGTGAACTTTGAAGCGCCCAAAGTTGTGTCCGGTGCGGCCCCGATGCCCCGCGTTGTGTATACCGGGTCTTTTGGCAGTTCGGCCACCCCGACCGTCAATGCTCCTGTTGAGAAGGTGCAGACCGGCGGCTTCGGCGATCCCAACGGACTTCCTGGCGAAGGCAAGCAGGGCGCGAAGTTGACCGCCGCCAAGCTGGGATCGTTCGATTTGCCCGAAGGCGCTGGAACCGGTAATGGCACTGGTGGCGCAAAAGGAATCAAAGGCACAATTGCGAGTGCCGGATTTGGCAACGGAGTCGCACAGCCCAGCAACGGCGATGGACGCAGAGGTGGCCAGGGAGTGCAAGCTTCTGGGTTCGCGTCCCAGCAGATTGCAGCCAACACTCATCGCAACATCGAAGACACTTCGGCGACCACGTTCCCGGTGGAAATCGTCTTCAAGCCCAAGCCGATTTACACCGACGAAGCACGCAAGCTGAACCTGGAAGGGGAGGTTCTGCTGGAAGTATTGTTTGGGGCGAACGGCCAATTGCGTGTGAACCGCGTGGTTCGCGGTCTCGGGCACGGACTCGACGAAGCGGCGGTTACTGCGGCTAACAGGATCAAGTTCAAGCCGGCGCAGCGCAATGGTTCGGCAGTCGACTCGACTGCAATCGTGCACGTCACGTTTCAGCTAGCGTCCTAAGTTTTTGGAAAGAAGGTCAAAGAGAATAAACATGAAACGCTGGGGTTGGATTCTCTCCGCTGTGGTATTGCTCGCGATGACGGCGAGCGCGCAACAGGCCGCTGATTCGGCAAGCCAGCCAGCCGGCTCGCAGCCCTCGGCTGTGAAGCCGGTTTCGACCACTCCCGGCCTCGCCCTGGCGTCACAAGCGCCACGCACCCCGGTCAGTGTCGATCAGGTAGTGGATGCCATCATTGAGCGCGAACACGCTCTGATTCAATTCCTGCATGATCGCACGCCGCTGGTGGAAACCTACCTGCAGAATCTACAGCCTGACACCAAGCTCGGCGCGGTGCCAAAAGAGGACCACTATTTCCTTGGCCGCCTCGACCTTTCCGACGTTGATCGTCGCGATTACCTGACCAAAGAGACGAGTTTCCAGCGCACCCTGATGGGCGGTGTCACCAAGCTGTTCCGCATTCAGTATCAGCCGATGGGCTTTTCGTGGATGATCTTCGCCGATCGCCAGAATTTCGATCGCGCCCACTACGACTTCCACTATGTTCGTCGCGAATTTCTCGGGGAAGTTCGCACCATGGTATTCGAAGTCACCCCCAAGAAGAACGCCGGCACGGGCCTTTTCCAGGGCCAGATCTGGGTAGAAGATCAGGATTACAACATCGTTCGTTTGAACGGCACCTACGTGCCGCGTCCCAAGAACGCGTTCTACTTCCACATGGACAGCTGGCGCCTGAACCTGGTGCCAGGCTACTGGATTCCGTCTTACATCTACAGCGAAGAAGGCGATTTCAGCTACGGTTCGCGCGACAAACTGGCCTTCAAGGCACAATCCCGCATCTGGGGATACGCGGTGATGAAGAACAGCCGCGATGATGAATTGACGGATTTGACGGTCGAAGATGTGAAAGATGTCAGCGCCAATGCTCAGGATTTGTCGCCGTTGGAAGCACAGCGAGCATGGCAACAGCAGGCGGAAGACAACGTCCTCGACCGTTTGCCGAAGGCAGGATTGCTTGCCCCAGCGGGAGATGTCGACAAAGTCCTTCAGACTGTCGTCAATAACATCGAAATTACGAACAATATCGACCTGCCGCGTCCGGTGCGTGCTCGCGTGATGGTCACCAGCCCGCTGGAAACCTTCAGCGTCGGCAACACCATCATCATCAGCCGCGGACTGATCGACACGCTGCCGGATGAGGCGAGTCTGGCCGCTGTGCTGTCGCACGAGTTGGCGCACATCGTCCTCGGTCACAACCTGGGCAGCAAGTTTGCCTTCACCGACCGCATGTTGTTTTCGGATGAGTCGACCTATCAGAATTTCGGCTTCCGGCACAATCCGGAAGAAGAGAAAGCTGCGGATGATAAAGCAGTCGAACTGCTGAAGAATTCTCCATACGCACAAAAACTGGGCGCAGCAGGACTCTATCTCAAGCAACTACAAGCGCGTGCTCCACAGCTCTCTGCGTTGCTAACCGCGCACTTGGGCAACGGCTTCACCGATGATCATGGACAGATCATCCGCCTCAGCGGGCTGATGACTTCCGCGCCGGCGTTGGACGAGAACAAACTCGATCAGATCGCCGCGCTTCCGCTCGGCGGTCGCATCAAACTCGATCCGTGGCTCGACAAAGTGGACATGATTAAAGCGGCTCCGGTCTCTTACACCTCCGCTCGCGACAAGCTACCCTTCGAATTGACGCCATTCTTCCCGCGTCTCTCGCGCTTGGGCGCAGACACGGCTACCGCGCAGAACGCACCGGCGACGGGGAGCAAGAACTAACTCAGCTTTTCACGAAAAGGCCAGGGCCTCGGCTCTGGCCTTTTTGCTTTTAAGGCTGGCCCAAATATCTCTCATAAAAAGTTTCAATTGGACATGCGCCCGCCCAGAACTGACAATCCACTTACGTAGTACTCACGCGCTCTCCCTCGTCGATGAGAGCCAGAATGCCAATACCGAGTGGTATTGGTAGCCCTCGTTTTCGTAATAAGCATTCCGCGATCTTTAGCACTTCTCCAATGATTCGTGCTTAATTGGTGGGCGAGTTCACTCAAAGGAGCCTCTATTCCCGCGGCACTGACCTATCCGGGCGATCTTCACTCGAGGAGAACCCTGAATTCGACATCTGCCATGCCGCGTCCCAAGCTGTGGGCACGGTCGCGACCCCTTCTTGCGTTCTATGGCGCCGCACTTCTTTTCGTGGGAGTGTCGTTCCTCTTCAGTTTTCTTCTACAGCGGTTCTTTCCTTACCCGTTCTTGTTCTTCTTCTTTGGCGCAGTGATGGCGAGCGCGTGGTTCGGCGGCACAGGACCGGGCCTGCTTTCTGTCGTGCTCTCAACCGTGCTGGTGGATTATTTCTTCGTTCCGCCCTTTAATTCCTTTTCGATCAGTCCTTCGGCGGAGGCCTATTTTGGCGCGTTTGTGGCCTGCGCTGTGGTCGCGAGTTGGGTCAGTTCATCGAAGAAGAAGACTGAGCAGGCCCTCGTGCAAGCGCGCAACGATTTGGAACTGCGTGTCTCGGAACGCACAGCTGCCCTCATGAAGACCCAGGGCGAACTTGCGCATCTGTCGCGCATGTTGAGCATGGCGGAGCTGACGGCCTCCGTGGTGCATGAAATTGGCCAGCCCCTAACAGGTGTCGTTACCAATGCACAAGCATGCCTGGAGTGGCTTTCTGCTGGTGCTTCTAATGTGGAGAAAGCACGCCGTAGTGCTGATGGCATTGTGCGGGACAGCACTCGCGCGGTCGCGGTCCTGGACCGGATCCGTTCGCTGTTCCGCAAAAGTCCTCCGGAAAAAGAGTGGCTGAACATCAACGACATCATTGACGAGATGATGGTTCTAGTTCGTGACGAGGCGAGACGGCGCAGTGTGCAGATTCACATTCTGCTGGAGCAGTCACTCCCTCATGTGCGCGTCGATCGAGTGCAGATTCAGCAGGTGATCTTAAATCTCGTCGTGAACGCCATGGATGCTCTGAACGACTCCGTTATCGACGACAAACGAATCTTTTTGATGTCTCGTAAAAACCGCCACGATGAACTCGTCATCCGGGTCGAGGACTGCGGCGTGGGCCTCGCAGGAGAGTTGCGCGAGCGAATGTTCGAGCCCTTTTTTACCACCAAGCCACACGGCATCGGCGTTGGGCTTTCCATTACTCGGTCGATCGTAGAGGCACACAAGGGGCAGATAACCGCAGCCGCGCGTCCACAAGGCGGAACCATTGTCGAATTCACCATTCCCATCCATCCGGACGACGCAGATGACTGATTCGGACATGGTGTTCGTGATCGACGATGATGAGTCGGTGCGCGATGCAGTCACGAACCTGCTCGAAGCCGTCAACATCCGCGCGCAGGCATTCGCTTCCACTGAGGCCTTCTTTCGCAGAGGACGTCCGGACACGAGCTGTTGCCTGGTGCTCGACTTGCAGCTTCCCGGCACTACCGGCCTGCAGTTTCAGCAGCATCTACACCGGGCACAAATCGAGATTCCGATTGTCTTCATCACCGCGTATGGAGACATTCCTACCGCGATGCGCGCCGTCAAAGCTGGCGCAATCGAATTCTTGACCAAGCCTTTCCAGAAGGCAGATCTACTTTCTGCCGTGTACCGCGGGCTCGAGAAAGACCGTGCTTACCTCCAGCAACGCGCCGAGAGCGCCGCCATGCAGGCGCACTTCGCCGATCTCACAAATCGTGAAGCTGAAGTGATGGATCTCGTCACTGAAGGCCTCTCGAACAAAGAGATCGCCTGGAAACTTGATCTGAGTGAGCCAACAGTGAAGATTCACCGCAGCCGTGTCATGCAGAAAATGCAGGCAGGCTCGCTGCCGGAATTAGTCCGGATGGCCGACCGGCTGCGTCAAAACCCGCGTCAGTAGTCCGGCCTCGTTATCTCTCTCATAAGTTTTTTCGATTAAAACCCTACCTAAGGATGATTGTCCCTCTTCTCGTCACCCGTTAGTTTCCCAATATCGCGGTCAAGAACTCAGCTGCTCAGACACCAGCAAACCCATTTCAAGGAGAGAAGGATGATCGCTAAGAGGCCGACGGAGAAGTTATCGCTATCTCAGAAAGTGTCGCGATTGCGCATGCGACTGAAAGACCCGCAGTGGCGCCGGTACGGCGGTACGCTGCTTACCGGCAAAGTGCTCGGCGTAGGACTTGTACTGCTGCTCATGTTTGTCGTGAGCGGCCTGTTCTTCACACATGTCTATGCGGACACCGGAACGCCCGAGGTCAAAGCCTCCGACCTCGTGAACCCGGTAAACACCATGTGGACGCTGGTAGCAGCGTTCCTCGTCTTCGGCATGCAGGTTGGTTTCACCATGCTCGAAGCCGGATTCTGCCGGTCGCGAGAAACCGTAAATGTGTTAGTCGAGTGCGTAGTCGATACGTGTCTTTGCGGAATCCTGTTCTACGCCATCGGCTTCGCCTTCATGTTCAGCCACGGTAACGGGTTCATCGGTTATCACTGGTTCTTCCTGCAAGGCGCTCCGGCCACCTATGAGACAACCGGCGTCGCATTCCTGGCGGTGTGGATTTTCCAATTTGCATTCGCTGATACCTGTTCGACCATTACCTCAGGAGCGATGATTGGCCGCACCGGGTTCGTCGGCGATCTCCTCTACAGCTTCTGCGTGACCGGTTTCATCTACCCGATCATCGGTCACTGGGCGTGGGGTCCGGACGGCTGGCTCGCGCTGATGGGTAGTGATGGCCACTTTTACTCGTCGCTGGGGATTGGGTTCCATGATTTCGCCGGATCGACCGTCGTTCACACCATTGGCGGATTTATCGCCTTGGCGGGCGCGATTGTTCTCGGCCCACGCCTTGGCCGCAAGTTCAAGCGCGACGGGGGCCAGCCGATGTTGCCGCACGATCTGACTATCGCAGTCAGTGGCGGCCTCATCCTGTGGTTCGGATGGTATGGGTTCAATCCCGGCAGCACGCTCTCGGCGATGGACCTGGTCGGCATTGGTCGAGTCGCGGCCAACACGACACTCGCTGCTTGCGCCGCAGGCCTTACCTCAATTCTCTACGGCTACTTCAAATTCAAGAAGTGGGACGCGAGCTACACAACCAACGGCTTCCTCGCCGGCCTCGTCGCGATCACTTGTCCCTGCTACTGGGTGAGTCCGACCGGTTCGGTGCTTCTCGGAGGAATTGCGGGCGTCCTGGTCATTCTCGCAGTCGACCTGCTCGAGTGGCTGCGAATTGATGATCCCATCGGCGCTGTCCCGGTGCACGGTGTCTGCGGCATCTGGGGAACAATCTCGCTCGGCCTGTTCGCCTGCGGTCAGTACGGAGCTACTGGACCGCTGGGTGCCGATAACTCCGCTCCGCTGAGGGGCCTGTTCTACGGCGGCGGCATGCAGGTGCTGAAAGCCCAAATCATTGGTAGTGCCTGCGTCACGCTGGCAACATTTTCTATCGCGATGGTCGTGATGTTGGTGGTGAATGCGATGGGCCTCCTGCGGCTCCCCGCGGAGATGGAAACCTACGGCATGGACCTGCACGAGCACGGCATCTCAGCTTATCCGGAGTACGTCATCTCCGCGATTGGCGCGCCTGCCGGCATGGAGCAGGAACTGCCCATGGCGCAGTCTGCTCACGCCCGGTCATCCGTCGGATCGCTCAGTCGCGCGACCGGCTAACGACGTTGCCCGCCGCGGCAGCTGGGGTTCCCCTCCGGCTGCCGCAGCCAAAAATATCCAGGAGCCAACATGACAAAGATTGAAGCAATCATTCAGCCCAACCGGTTTGATGTCGTGAAGAAGGCGCTCATCGATATCGGCGTCGAGGGCATGACGGTTTCCGAAGTTCGAGGACACGGACGGCAAAAGGGACACAAGGAAAGCTATCGCGGTGGCGAGTACAGTGTGGACCTTCTGCCCAAGGTGAAGCTGGAAACCGTGCTGCAGGACAACGTTGTGGAAGCCGCCGTGAACGCGATCATTACGAATGCGTCCACCGGCAAGATCGGCGACGGAAAAATCTTCCTTTACAAGGTAGAGGAAGCGATCCGCATTCGCAGCCAGGAGCGAGGTGCCGCTGCCGTTTGATGTCTGTCGTATGCGTCGGCCAAAACGTAGCGACGACCGGGCAGGATGCAGGGACCTCTGCATCCTGCTTGCCTTTCACCTCCAACCCGCCTCCCGGGAAGCTCCGTTTCAGATTCTCTCGATCCCGCATCTTTTCGGCGCCTCCCCGCATCAGATTCATTAGGTAGCAGCAGGTCTCACCTGATCTGCAATTATTCGCGGGAACAACGTTCATATACATATGCAGGAACTCATTGCCCAAGAGCCAAAGAACTGGCTTCAACTGTACGTTGATGCCATGACCGAGAAAGATCCCTACAAGCGTCTTGCCCTGGTGCGCCGTTTGCGCGAGGTACCTCGTCACGATGAGTCGGACGAGAATCCTGAGCGTCCGCGCCTACAGCAGGTGCCGAGACCTACAATGCTGAGGCCCGCGCCATTCGAACGACAGGTCGCCTCGCCGCCAAGACCTGTGGCCGCTCCGCCAATCAAGCTGGCTGAGCCAACTCGTTCGCACAAAATCCGGAAGAGCAAGTCAAAAACTGCTTCGAAGTCTGCTCGCCGCAGCCCACGTTTGCGCAGCGCTTAGCACCTGGCCCTTGGTCAACTACAAGGCAAGGCAACAGCCTCCGTGTGCGCCGCACCTAACCTGTGGAGGCAAACATGCTGAAACGCAGTGGGGCAGAGTCGGGCGCGGGTAGCGCAAGTTCTCATCGGGGCGGAGCAGGTCACGCCGGGGCAGGCGCGCAAAGTGGCGCACGGGACAGCAAGAAGAACTCTGGCGGCCGAAAGAAGAGCACCAGCGGCCCCAAGAAGTGAGCAAGCGGGCGGCAAGCGCCGCAGGCCCTCGTTCACGCCGTAAGTCGCAAGCATCTGCGATCGACTGGCAGCGGATCCGCACCGAAGCCGAGCGCTTCGGCGTCACACGCTTTCGTCCTGGACAACGTGAGATCCTCGAGTCTGTCCTTTCCGGCCAGGATACTCTTGGCCTGATGCCGACGGGCAGCGGCAAGTCGCTCACCTACCAGGTTCCTGCACTGCTTTTGCCCAAACCAACCATCGTTGTCTCTCCCCTGATCTCGTTGATGCAAGATCAGACGGAGAAGGCGGAAGAAGCAGAGATTGGCGCGGCAGAGCTGAATTCCACTCTAACCAGCGCGGAAGAACGCGATGCGCGTAATGCCATCGCGGAGGGCGAACACCGCCTGATCTATGTCACACCAGAGCGGCTGGAAAATGCCGAGTACCGCGATCTGCTACGCCAAGGCGGCGTTTCACTCTTCGTCGTTGACGAAGCACACTGCATTTCGCAATGGGGACACGATTTTCGGCCGGCATACCTCGCATTGCGCGATGCAATCCGCAGCCTCGGCGACCCGCCTGTGTTAGCTCTTACTGCAACTGCTCCACCCGATGTCCAGCAGGACATCATCCAGCAACTCGGACTGAGACACCCGGTCGTCGTTGACACAGGTATTGAGCGCTCGAATCTCTTCCTGGAGGTTTTTCGCACCGTCAATGGCTCGGCGAAGCGACAGGGCATTTCCCAGATTCTCTCCGAAGCGGAAGGCACCGGAATCGTGTACCTGGCGACGGTACGGGCAGCTAATGAACTGTATGAATGGCTGTGTGATGAAGGCGTAAATGCCGGCCGATACCACGGGAAAATGAAGCCGCGCGAACGCGAGCAGACCCAGCAGCGATTCATGGCGGGAGAGTTCAAAGTGATCGTTGCCACCAAGGCATTCGGCCTCGGAATCGACAAGCCCGACATTCGATTCATCATTCATTACAATTTTCCCGACTCGATGGAAAGCTACTACCAGGAGATTGGCCGAGCCGGGCGTGATGGCAAGCCGGCGCGTTGTCCTCTGCTGTATCGACTCGAAGACCGCAAGATCCAGGGCTATTTCCTGGGCGGAAAGTATCCGCGCCGAGAACACTCGCAGAAGATTTACGACCTTGTAGCAACAACTGCTAGTGAGGGGAGAACTATTTCCGCGGCAGATCTGACGCAAGCTTCCGGTCTGCCTCAGCGCAAGGTGAAGGTCATCCTCGCCCAGCTCGAAAGTGCGGGCATTATTGAGCGCAGGGCGGGAAGGATCAGGTGCGCGCGCACGTTCCCGTCGCCTGAGGAGATGTCGTCTTTCTTGAGCGAATACGAGCGCCGCCACCTCAGGGACCGCGAGCGACTGGACGCGATGATGCGCTATGCGGAAACCACTTTTTGCCGAATGCGCGTGCTCCGGGAATACTTCGGCGAAGAGTCCGGTAAGGACTGTGGCCATTGCGACAATTGTCGGACAAAGGCTGAAGACACGCTACGCATCGCGCAAGCGCCGACGCCCGCTGGAACTTCGCGTCCGCCTAGTCCTAAGCAGCCCACAGCTACTGCGCTGCGCACTCCCTTGTATGGAATTGGAGATCGCGTAAAACACCGACGGTTCGGCACCGGCCAGGTGCTGGAAATCTCCGGCGAGAACCTCACCATCGATTTCGGGCACACGGGCCAGAAGCGCGTTCGTGCCAACTACGTCCAGAAGGCTGCCTGATCAGACGATCTGGCGGCCTCCCGTCACATCGATGATTGATCCCGTAATGTAGCGGGCATCGTTCGAGGCCAGGAAAACGTAAGCAGGCGCGAGTTCCGCCGGCTGCGCGGCGCGTCCGAATAGCGTGTTTTTGCCAAATTCCTTTACTTTGTCTTTCGGCATGGTGGATGGGATTAACGGCGTCCAAACCGGCCCTGGAGCAACCCCGTTCACACGAACGCCGTGCTGGATGGCGAGTTCGGATAAGCCCTCGATGAACGTCTTGATCGCACCCTTCGTGGAGGAATAGGCAAGCAGCTGGCCTGTGGGTTGGAACGCCTGTACGGAAGTAGTCGCGATGATTGATCCGCCCGCCGGCATTTTCGGCAGCGCTGCCCGGCAGAGATAAAACATCCCGTACACATTGGTCTTGTAAGTTCGGTCGAATTCCTCCGTGCTCCACTCATCTATATCCTCGTGCACGCTTTGCACGGCCGCATTGGAGATCAGAATGTCCAAGCTTCCGAATTCCCTGATGGAGCGGTTCACCAGTTTCTCGCAGTGCTCTTGAGAACCGATGTCGCCGGCAACCGTGACTGCCTTCCGACCGGCCTCGCGGACCAACTCTGCGGTTTCCTCGGCGTCATCGTGTTCGTTGAGATACGAAATCAGAACATCAGCTCCTTCGCGGGCAAACGCCAACGCGACCGCGCGGCCAATACCGCTGTCGCCGCCCGTGATCAGGGCTGCAGCACCTTGCAATTTGCTGCATCCTTTGTACGACTGCTCACCATGATCGGCTTGCGGGTCCATTAATTCTTCGGAGCCCGGAGTCGGCTGGCGACGGTTGCTGTACGGCGGCTTCGGTCCCGCCTCTCGCGGATCGATCAGTATTGAATGAGGTTTGACGTCTGTAGGCATATATCCTCTCAATTGAGATTTCCATTGGAGGGCTAGTACGGGCGAGACGTTGCGTGTGAGGAGCTGCCGGCGCAAGAAGAACCTTTTATCGCTTTGCTAACGCCATCACGACGAGCACAACGGGGAGATAAATCACCGACGCATGCAAGAGGCGGCTGGCCATCAGGCGCGAAGACGATTTCGCCAGACGCAGAGAATAAAAGAGAAGAAATGCCCCGGCCAGCAGCATAGAACCCGAGTACAGGAGTCCTGCTCCGGGCAATAAGGTTGTGATAATCAAAGCGACCGTAAAAATCAGGATCTCGGCCCGCGTAAACCGCGAGTCAGCGTCGAACCGCGGCAGCATTTGATAGCCTGCGCGCTCATAATCCTCGCGATACATCAGCGCGATCGCCAGAAAGTGCGGGAACTGCCACAGGAACAGCACCGCAAAAAGGAACATTGCCGACATCGTGACCGCGTTCGAAGCCCCCGCCCAGCCGATCAGGGTCGGCATGGCTCCCGGAAATGCGCCCAGCAGCGTGCACAGCGGTGTGCGGCGTTTCAGCGGCGTGTAAATCAGCAGATAACTCAGCAGCGTGGACACAGCCAGAAGCGAGGACAACCGATTCACGAACAGCGCCAGGTAGAGTCCACCGGCCAAGCTCAGCAGCATTCCGAACACGAACGCTTCGGTCGAACTCACCCGTCCTGATGGCAGTGGACGGCGTGCGGTGCGGCGCATCTGCCCGTCCCAGACACGCTCCATCCACTGATTCAATGTTGCCGTGCCGCTGGCGACCAGTAGCGTGCCGATCAGGGTATTGAGCAGTCCCGCGAAATGGAAAGAACCTCGTGTCCCGAGGTAATACCCGGCCGAGGTGGTCATGAGGATCAGTAGATTGACTTCCGGCTTGGTCAGTACGTAATAGTCCCGCGCTTTTTCCAAGAGACGGTCTGTTAAAGACGTGCGCTGATCGTCAGCGAAAGCTATGGCGCTCTCTTTCATCCGCTCCCTTATCGATGGCATTGAGGCTGAACTGGTTGTGCTCGGCCGGAACTGTCCACGAAAAACTGTAACAACAAAGATATCACTTCAGAGCGCGCATGTGCAGGTCAGCTACTCGCGGGTACGCCCAATTAGAGACTTCTGAATCAGTCGGAAGGGTGTCTTCCCGAACCCCGCGCTTTCACCAGCGGGGCGAGGGATCTTGCGTGCAGCGTCGATGCCCCACGCTAGATCCTTCGCTCCGCCTAAACTACGGCTTCGCTCAGGATGAGGCCTCGAAATGAAATCCAACTTAAGCAGCAGCTACTCGCGCGGGGAATTGAGCTCTGGCATATTGCGGCGCTTTTCTGCCGCGCGTAGCTGTAGCATTCTGGACTTGCTCATCGGTAAGACAGCAGTGAGCTTGAGCCGGCTCGTCGTGGTTGCAAGTTAGTCGCGGCGGGCCGGTCTTTTTGTCACCGTTGTCGTCGCAGGACGTTGTAAGAATGCACACCGGCAAACATGAAAAATATTCCAGCGATCGCCAGGAACGGCAGCCACTTCTGCCCCCGGCGTTCGGCTCCCGCAACGCGGTTGAAAGAAGGATTTGAGGTCAGATAAGCAACGAGAATTGGCTCCCCCACGATTCCACCATACCCCGTTTGACTTCCCCGGAAGCTGCGCCCATCCGGCAAGGTGAACGTATAGCGCACGCTTCGGGAATTTGCCGAAGACGTGTAGCCACACCATGTGACGGTGGCAACGATCTCTCGGCCCTGCGTCCGATAAAAGCGATCAAGCACTGTCTTTCCGGCGGAAAAGAGGAACAGCAGCAGTCCGAACCCGCCGACGACAGCCAGGCTCAGCAGCGGACTTGAATACACCTTTGGCGTCCGTTTCGTCGTTTCTACGCCGGTTGTCGAAGCAAGTGTCATTGCCATGCGGCACGGGGCGAGCCCCGATTAAATCATTGTCGATAAGACGGCCCCAGTTCCCCAGACTCCAGCCGTACATGTCCGACCGGAACCTGTTGCCCGCACTTCCGTGCTCCTAGACTGAAATTCTCCCTCAGATACTGGCCGATTTGTGCGTTTTTGCGGCTCAGCCCTTCCAGCGGTAGGCATCGGATTGTGGAAGGCCGATGTGTGCGAGGACCCGACAGGCGAATTCATGCGCCATCTGGTCGAGCGAGGCGGGCAGGAAGTAGTAAGCGGGAATCAGCGGAAAGATGGTCGCGCCCGCGTCGGCGGCGCGGTACATGTTACGGATATGGATTTTATTCAGCGGAGTTTCGCGGACGCAGAGCACCAGCGGACGTTTTTCCTTAAGACAAACGTCGGCAGCGCGTTCGATGAGATGCGAAGCGACTCCGTTCGCGATACGGGCCAATGTCCCGACGCTGCAGGGCAGAACCACCATCGCTTCCGCGGGGTAGGAACCGCTGGCTACGTTGGCGCCAATATCGGCATTGGCCTGCTGCTGAATCTTGCGGGAAGCGGTTCCGAGCAGCTGCTCGACGAGATTGTTGCGTCCGCGAAGCTCGAGTTCTTCGGCCATGACGCGCAAGGCGCTGTCGGAGGTGATGAAGTTGACAGTCTCGACGCGGTCGTCGCGCTCCGCGGCTTGCAGCAGATGGCGTACGAAGACTGCGCCACTGGCGCCGGTCGCAGCGATGGTCAGGTTTTTAGGAACTGTGGACATGCGTAAAGGTCTGAAAGTTTCAATGTTTCAAAGGTTTCAAGGTCAAAAAGATTGTGTGCGGCGCCCTAGGTACTCAGGTTGAAACATTGGGAACCTTGAAACTTTGAAACCTTGACGCGACCGACTTTCGAGCATAGGCAGCGAACGAGCCACAGTCAAATCGAGATGAAGAGGAACTCCAAGGCGGGGGAACGGCGGTCGGCGGCACAAATGCACGCGCTCGCAGCCGTGCGGCGCGAAATTGTGCTGCGGGATTCCTGCGGCGGACGCAAATACCTGCGCGAATTTACGCAAGCCTTCCGCCAGTACGAGAAGGCGCTCAGCCCGGAAGCAGTCGATCAGAAGATCAATGAGGCAAACATCGTGCTGATAGGCGACTACCACGCGCTCGCAGCCTCGCCGCGCTACGCTGCGAGCGTAATTGAGAAGGTCTCAGCCAAGCGTTCGGTAGTGTTGTGCCTCGAAGCCGTGCTGTCGCGCGACCAGGGAATCGTTGAGTCTTGGTGGCGCCGCGAGATCGGCGAAGAAGAACTTCGCAAACGCCTGCGCTTCGACCGCGAATGGGGATACGAGTGGCAGCCGTCCTACGACTTGCTGTCAGCCGCCCGCGATCACGCAGAAGCGATCTACGGGCTCGATTGCATGCCCCGCGACGATATGCGCCGTATCCGGTCTCGCGATCGGCATGCAGCAGCCAAGGTCGGTGAAGCCCGTCGGGAACACCCCGATGCAGCGATTGTCGTGTTATTCGGCGAATCGCACCTGGCACCGGAGCACTTACCGAAGCTGATCAGGCAGAATCTGCCAGACGAATCTCTCCTCACCATCCTGCAAAACGTCGACACATTGTACTGGCAGGCCGTGGGAGAGGATGCCGCTGCAGCGAGCATCGGCCCGGACACGATTTGCGTCTTCAACTCCAGCCCGCTGGAAAAATACGAGAGTTATCGGCTCTGTCTTGAGCGCTGGAACGGCGATGATCAGACCGACTTCGCGCCCGCTGTCTACAACGTGATCTTCTCGCTGGCGCGCGCTCTTGGCTTCCGGTTGGACTCTCCCCACAATGGCACGCAACCGAAGTATCTCGCGGACTCATTGCCGGAAGTAGTGAGCGTCGAGTCGGAGGATGGAAATCCATCGACGCTCATGGGTGAGTGCGCCCGCATCACACGAGCCATCGAGACTGGCTGCCGCTACGTTCCGGATACCAATCAGTTCTTCATTCGTGAATTCAACATGCCGCAGGTTGCCGCCGAAGCGGCGCGGTTCTTGTATCACGTGTGCCATGGCTTGGGTGCATCCGGAAATTCAAATCTGTCGATCGCATCCAATACGCTCGCGCATTTCGGATCGCGATTATTGTGCCCCGAACCTACCCAGGTCCATTGCGAAAATGATGCGGGCGAAGAACTCTACCAATCCTATATTGCTGGGCGAACCCCGAGGTCTACGGTGAGAAGGATGTTCTTGAGAGGATAGTCAGAACGACGGTCTCATCAGATCACCCCAGCGCCCCCTGAAAGAAAATTTCCGTGTATTGCTGAACCAGCGCGTCTTCCTGCAGCGCGCCCTCAGGCCGATACCACTGGTAGATCCAGTTGATCATGCCCAGGAGCGCAAACGCCGCCGCGCGCGGAGTAACAGTCCCTTTTGATCCGCGAAGGCGGTGCACTTCCGCCACAAGGTTTTCCACGAAGTGGATGTAGTCCTTCTTTCGCATGTTGATGCGCTTGCGCAGCATCGGCGATAGCGGATGGTTTTCGTGAAGCATAACCGTGATCTCTCGGTCTCGCTCGCTCAACACCACCGCGATGTGCAACCGAATGAGCGTACGCAACCGTTCTACCGGGTCGGGAACGGCCTTGGCAGGCTTGAGCACTCTCTCTTCCGTGATGTCCATGGCGTGGTTCATCAGGTTAAAGAGAATTTCTTCCTTACTCTGAAAATGGTGATACAGGCCGCCTTTGCTCAGTCTCAGCGCGGCGGCGACATCGTTCATGGAGGTGGCGTCATATCCCTGCTGCTGAAACAGGCGAGCAGAGGTGCGGAGGATCTCCTGTCGTGGGTCGAGCGTCGTTTCACGGGGCACGGCAAAAATATACACGGGCGAGGCCCTTGTTTGCAGCAGGATGACCCAATGGGTCTGCGCAAAGTTGCCCTGTAGAATAGGAGAAGGGTTGAATTCCAGTTCTGTGCCGCCCAGACACTGCGACGGCCAAATTCGATTTAAGTGCAATTCACGGAACAATTCGACGTAGTTGTAGTCGGAGCCGGGCATGCCGGCTGCGAGGCCGCGGTTGCCTGCGCACGCATGGGTCTGAAGACCGCGCTCTACACGCTGAACGTCGACCTGATTGCACAGATGTCCTGCAATCCCGCGGTGGGGGGAATCGCGAAAGGTCATCTCGTTCGCGAGGTGGATGCGCTCGGCGGAATCATGGGCGAAGTCACCGATGCAGTCGGAATCCAGTTCCGACTACTCAACACGTCCCGTGGTCCGGCGGTCTGGTCGCCGCGCGCTCAGTGCGACAAGCAGGCTTATCGCTTAAAGATGCGCGAGGTGTTGGAATCGCAGCCCAACCTGAAGATCAAGCAGGCGGAAGTAGCGGAGCTGATTCTTGAGAGCACTCAGCATTCAGCACTCAGCAATCAGCAGGAAGAGACTTCGCACGACGCACGACGTGCGACGCACGACGGTATTGCCAACGACAGACGTGCCGACGACCGACGACCGAAGGCCGACGACGATTTTCCACGCCGCGTCCTCGGCATCAAGCTCCGCGACGGCCGCACTGTTGGCGCCAGGGCAGTAATTATCACCACTGGAACCTTCCTCAACGGCCTGATTCACTGCGGAGAGCAGCAATATCCTGCCGGACGCTCCGGCGAGCCGCCGGCTGTGTTGCTCGGAGAAGCATTGAAGAAACTCGGCCTGCGCGGATGCCGTCTGAAGACCGGCACACCACCTCGCCTGGATGGTCGCACAATTGACTGGTCAAAGTTCCAAGTGCAGCCAGGCGATCCGGATCCGACGCCATTCAGTTTCCGCACTACCCGTGTGGCTCATCACGATTCGCAGGTGCCTTGCTACATCGCATGGACCACCGAAGAAACGCACCGCGTGATCCGCGAGAACGTTCACCGATCCCCTATGTACAGCGGGCAGATTCAGTCGATTGGGCCGCGCTACTGCCCCTCCATCGAAGACAAGATCGTCAAATTCCCGGACAAGACCACACACCAGCTGTTCCTCGAGCCCGAAGGCTTGAAGACGCATGAGATTTATGTCAATGGAATGAGCACGTCCTTGCCCGTGGAGGTACAGCTTGCGATCCTGAAGTCGGTGCCGGGTCTCGAAAGCGCGGAAATGCTGCGTCCGGGCTACGCAATCGAATACGATGCGATCGATCCCACTGAACTTGAGCGCACGCTGGAGACGAAGAAAATTGCCGGGCTGTTCCTCGCGGGTCAGATCAATGGCACGTCAGGCTACGAAGAGGCCGCCTGCCAGGGGCTGATGGCGGGGATCAACGCTGGGTTGAAAGTGAAAGGCGAGCTGCCGCTGATCCTCGACCGGACCGAAGGATACACGGCAATTCTCATTGACGATCTGATTTCGAAAGGCACGAACGAGCCCTACCGGATGTTCACTTCGCGTGCAGAGTTCAGGCTGCACTTGCGCATCGACAACGCGGATCGGCGACTCACTCCACACGGTCGCCGCGTAGGCTTGATTTCGGATGAGGCCTGGGCCGACTACTTGGCCAAGCAACAGCGGCAGGAGAAGCTCAAGAAAGTGCTACAGACGACGCGAGCGACGGCTGAGATGCTGGGGAGCATCAGCACTCAGCATTCAGCACTCAGCATTGGGCCAGAGCAGGAGTCGTCTTACATCGTAGGTCGTGAGTCGTACGCAAGCCCAGCTTCAGACCTGACGTCTGTCACTCCGAGCGAGCATTCCGATTCGCAACCGCGAAACGGAAACGCAGTCGAGGAACCTGCTGTTTCCCAACCGAATATCGGCCTATCGTCGGCTATCGGGCAGCCGCTCGCACAACTGCTTAAGCGCCCGGAGATAACGATCGAGCACCTCGTGCCGATCTTGCGAGAAATTGTTCCTGATTTCTTCTCAAGGACTGAAGCCCAGGCAGATGAACTCGCTTCGGCACGAACAAACTCGAGCCCGCCCCGTCCAGCGCCCGATGCCCGACCTGCGGTGGCCGACGCTCTTGTGAACGACCAACGACGAACCAGCAACGACATTGCCTCACCCTACGACGTACGATATACGACGTACGGCAAACTTTCCTCAGCTCTCCGCAACGAACTCAAATCGGTCGAGACCGAAATCAAGTACGAAGGCTATCTCCAGCAACAGCAGCGCGCGATCGAGCGGCTGAAAAAAGCCGAGCAGCGCAACATTCCAGAGTGGTTCGACTATCGCTCAGTCAGTGGACTCTCCCGCGAGATGCAAGAGAAACTGATTAAAATTCGCCCCCGGACCCTCGGCCACGCCTCGCGCATACCCGGAGTCACTCCCGCGGCAGTCTCTCTGGTGAATGTCTATATCGAAATCCAGGCTAAACGCCGCGACCAGGCCGCCGCGCACGTTTAGGCTAGCGAGCCGGAACGCCATACCACGCGAGGACATCCGCCAACTTGCGGCCGTACAGTCGCGCAAGAGTGTATAGGCGGTAGATGCTCGGCGTTGACTTACTAGTTTCGTAGAAGTGAAGCCGGCTGCTGGGAATGGCGAAATTGCGATTGTGCAACTCCCGTGCGATATAGGCGCTCGCGCGATGCACGTCACGCAAGCTCATACCTAGCTCCTCGCGCGTGGCGCGAAGTCGGTTTCCGGCGTTGTTCCGATGTGCCACACGCATATCTTTGAGCAACTCGCGGTCGAACGCCAGCGATATCGACGTTTCACATATAACAGCCGTAATTGGTTACCGTTACCAAATGCTTTGCGCTGTTGGCAATAAGAAGCTTAGGTTGGTAACAGCCTCTAAATCCGAAGTCACCGCCGAGACTGCATAAAGCTCAGCGTGCGCCCGGGGAACCCCGTGATAGGGACGAGAGGTGGAGTTGTACTCCGTCGCGGTGAAAGCGAGCAATGTCTAGACAGCCGGGCTGCCTGTCTCCACGTAGGACGCTTGCTATACTAAATGTCGTATGCCGATCCTCGAGAACATTGCCGCAATCGCCAAGGGCATGAGCATCACCTTCAAGGAGATGTTCCAGCCGACGGTTGTGGAGAACTATCCGGACGGAAAAGGTGCCTTGCGCGGTGCCCGTTTCCAGGAGCGTTACCGTGGCGTCCACGTGCTGCAACGCGACGAGAATGGTCTGGAGAAGTGCGTGGCCTGCTTCCTTTGCGCGGCCAACTGCCCAGCCAATTGCATCTATATTGAAGCCGCCGAGAACACAGCTGAGAACCGGGTCAGCGGCGCCGAGCGCTACGCCAAGGTCTATAACATCGACTACAACCGTTGCATTTTCTGCGGCTATTGCGTGGAAGCTTGCCCGACTGACGCCATCACGCACGGCCACGGGTTCGAACTCGCAACTTTCAATGCAACAAACCTGATCTATCGCAAAGAGCAGCTGCTGGCAGCAAAGCCCGCACACCTGGGATCGAATCCGGTGTTCAACACCGCTGAAGTGATCGGCGGGGCACCCGCAGAAGCGGCTCCGGGAGAGTAGAAAGCAGTCCTTGGTCGTTCGTTCTTGGCCATTGGCAATATTGGGAGATTGAGAGTTCAATAATCGTGGTGAGAGTCTGACGCCGGTCCCAATCCTAGGGCCGGCGTTTGTGTATAAAGAGCTCTTAGCCTCCTAGCTTTTAGCCAAAAGCAAAACGAGGTAAAGAAATTCGTTGGCGAACCGATCAGCTCCGCGTTGTGTTTCGGCCAATGACCAAGGACCAAGGACCAACAACGAAGATAACAACATGAAACGCGCTCAACATCCTCTAGAAAAGATTCTCGAAGATCGTATCGCCATCATTGATGGAGCGATGGGCACGACGATCCGCACCTATGGGATGAAAGAGGCCGACATCCGCGGCGAGCGCTTCAAGGACGCCAAGAAGGGCCTGTTAAATAACGGCGATCTATTCTCACTGACTCAGCCGAAGATGATATGCGACATCCACCGTCGGTTTCTGGAGGCTGGTGCGGACATAATCGAAACGAACACCTTCGGCGCCACGAGCATCGCCCAGAGCGAGTTTTTCGTGGACGATCCGCGCGAGCACGGAGGCCGCAAGGATCCCGAGTTTTACTCAAAGATCGTCGGCGATCCTTTTCTCGAGGGTTTGGCCTGGGACATCAATGAGCAGTCCGCGAAACAGTGCCGCGAATGGGCCGATCGCGTTGCAACCGCGACCGGGCGGCAGCGCTTTGTGGCAGGAGCCATTGGGCCTCTCACCGTTTCTCTCTCCAACTCGCCGGATGCAGACGATCCCGGATTTCGCGTGGTTACTTTCGATCAGGTCAAGGCAGCCTACGCCAATCAGGTGCGCGCGCTCATTGCCGGTGGCGTAGATCTCCTGTTGGTGGAAACGATATTCGATTCTCTCAACGCCAAAGCGGCGCTCGTTGCGATTCGTGAAGTGCTGGATGAGCAAGCCAAACAGCTTCCCGTCATGATTTCCGCCGCAGTAGGACGTGGCGGCGAAACTATGATCTCCGCGCAAACGCCGGAGGCGTTCTGGAACGCGGTCCGGCACGTGAAGCCGTTGTCTGTCGGTTTGAACTGTTCGCTCGGCCCAGATCTCATGTACCCATTTCTGGAGGAACTCTCGGAAAAGGCGACGGTGGCGGTTTCAGCATATCCGAATGCCGGGCTTCCGAATCCTCTGTCCGAAACAGGCTTTGACTTGGGTCCTCCTGACATGGCGCGATATCTTTCTGAGTTTGCCGATGGCGGCCTGATCAACATCGCCGGCGGCTGCTGCGGAAACACTCCCGAGCACATCGCGGCCATCGCAAAAGCGCTCGAGGGGAAGCCTCCGCGAAAATTCGGCACGCAGCTCACCTACGAATCTCCCGCTCCCCCGAGCGAGATTGCGAGTCAGGCGTGAGCGCATCGGAGACCGCCATCGCGGACGCCTCGAAGTGGCGACCGCTTCGTCTCTCGGGGTCCCAGCCTTTCACCCAACAGCAAGGCGTGTATATCGTGATCGGCGAGCGAACCAATGTCGCCGGTTCTCCGAAATTCGCCAAGCTGATCAAAGATGGCAAGTATGAAGAGGCGGTAAGCATCGCCCGCCAACAGGTTGAGAACGGCGCGAACGTGCTCGATGTCTGCATGGACGAAGGCATGATCGATGGCGCCGTCGCCATGACGCGATTCCTTCAGGTGTTGGCGAGCGAACCCGAGGTCGCAAAGGTCCCCATCATGGTGGACTCCTCGAAATGGGAGGTCATCGAGGCTGGTCTGAAGTGCCTGCAGGGCAAGGGGATTGTCAATTCCATCTCACTGAAAGAAGGCGAAGAAAAATTCCGCGAGCATGCCGCGACCATCCTGAAATATGGCGCGGCGGCCGTCGTGATGGCCTTCGACGAACAAGGCCAAGCCGCTGGTTACGAGGACAAGATTCGCATTTGCGAACGCGCCTACCGCATTTTGGTTGACGAAGTGGGATTCCCTCCCGAGGACATCATCTTCGATCCCAACATCCTCACCGTCGCTACCGGCATGGAGGAACACAACAACTACGCGGTGGATTACATCAACGCGACTCGCTGGATCAAGTCGAACTTGCCGTATGCAAAGGTGAGCGGCGGCGTCTCGAACATCTCTTTCAGTTTTCGTGGCAACAACGTTGTTCGCGAGGCGATTCATTCTGCGTTTCTCTACCACGCCATCGCCGCCGGCATGGACATGGGCATCGTGAATGCCGGCATGCTCGAAGTTTATGAAGAGATCGAGCCTGAGCTGAAGGTAATGGTGGAAGATGTGCTGCTGAACCGCCGTCCCGACGCCACCGAGCGTCTAGTCGACTACGGCGAAACCTTGAAGGGCGCAGGCAAGGCCAGCGAAAAGAAAGCCGCAGAATGGCGCAATGGCACGGTTGAAGAACGTCTTGCGCACGCACTCGTGAAAGGCATCGATACCCACGTAGTCGCCGATACTGAGGAGGCACGCGTCAAACTAGGCCGTCCGCTGGCGGTGATCGAAGGACCACTGATGGCCGGAATGGGGATCGTTGGTGACCTTTTCGGCGCGGGCAAGATGTTCTTGCCACAAGTCGTCAAGTCAGCGCGCGTGATGAAGAAAGCTGTCGCTCACCTCACTCCCTACATGGAGGCGGAGAAAGAAGCCAAGGCTGCGGCCGGCGAGGTGGTGAAGTCGCAAGGAAAAATCATTCTGGCTACCGTCAAAGGTGACGTTCACGACATTGGCAAAAACATCGTGGGAGTCGTCCTCGCCTGCAATAACTACGAGGTCATTGATCTGGGCGTGATGGTGCCATGCGAAAAGATTCTCGAGCGGGCAAAGGCAATCAATGCGGACCTGATCGGATTGAGCGGTCTGATCACACCGTCGCTGGACGAGATGGTGCACGTGGCGCGCGAGATGGAACGCCAGGGCTTCAAGTTGCCGTTGCTGATCGGCGGCGCGACCACCAGTCGGCGGCATACGGCGGTAAAGATTGCGCCGCATTACAGTGAACCGGTGGTCCACATCGTTGACGCCAGCCGCGCCGTGCCCGTCACTACAAGTCTTCTGAGCGATGAAAGTAAGCCCGCGTTTGTGGCGAAGCATCGCGCTGAGTACGAGGCGGTTCGCAAGGCTCACGCTTCGCCCAAGCAGCCAACCGTTTCGATTGAGGTGGCCCGCTCGCGGCGCACTCCGATTGAATGGCGGGCCGAAGATATCCCTCAGCCCAGTTTCACCGGCGTCCGCGTGCTCGATAATTTCCCGCTTGCCACCCTCCGTGAGTTCATCGACTGGTCGCCGTTCTTCCACACCTGGGGGTTGAAAGGCGTTTATCCGCGAATTATCGAGCACGAGGAACATGGCGAACAAGCACGCCAGTTGTTCAAAGAAGGCAACGCGCTGCTCGACGTCGTCATTGAAAAAAAGCTGATTACCGCGAGAGCCGTCTATGGTTTGTTCCCTGCTAACGCGGTCGGCGACGATGTCGAATTGTATACGGATGACAAACGCGACCAAGTGCGCGAACGATTTCACTTCCTACGGCAACAAGCGAATAAAGAAGGAAGCGAACCGTGCCGATGTCTCAGCGACTTTATTGCGCCAGAGGAAACCGGTCTGCGCGATTATATCGGCGCATTCGCGGTGACCAGCGGGATCGGTCTGAAAGAACTTTGCGACTCTTACCGGGCCAATCACGATGACTACAACGCGATTATGGCTGAGGCTCTTGCCGATCGCCTGGCTGAAGCATTCGCAGAATGCCTGCACAGGCGCGTCCGCGAGGAATGGGGCTACGGGTGTTCAGAAAAGTTGAGCAACGAAGACCTGATTCACGAAAAATATCGCGGCATTCGTCCCGCCCCGGGCTATCCTGCCTGCCCGGACCACACTGAGAAGGGCACATTGTGGCGTTTGCTCGACGTTAAGACCAACACGGGAATTCAGATCACCGAGTCATTCGCGATGTGGCCCGGGTCGAGCGTGAGCGGCCTCTACTTCGCCCATCCGGAATCCCGCTATCTCAGTCTCGGCAAAATCGAACGGGACCAGGTCGTCGACTACGCTGAGCGCAAAGGCATGGACGTTCGCGAAGTCGAGCGCTGGCTGGGGCAGAATCTGAATTACGATCCAGCGGAATAATAACTGCCGAGCGCTGCTCGGCCTGGACGCCCGTCCCCACACGTTCTTAGCTGATTTCCACCAGCTTGCTACGTCTGCCCGGCAAGAATGGCCTGTCGGCAATTTGACCTTCAAACCTTTCTGCCCAGCATCCGGGAATTTTAATTTGGCACTTGGGGCAGTGGCCGTCCTGAGTTAGCCGATACTCTTCGATGAAGTATCCGTAGCGGCGAATCAGCACGTGTCGGCAGTTGTGGCAGTGAGTGTTCTCGAGATCACCTACTCGGCCTGGCAGATTCCCCGCATAGATATATCGCAGCCCCGCTGAATTCCCAATTTCTGCCGCTCGAAGCAAGTCCGATGCCTTCGTATCCGCCGGGTCGGACATCTTGTAATCTTTGTGAAATGCGGTCACGTGCCACGGAATATCCGGCGAAACGCTGACAACAAATTCGGTCAGCCGCCGCAGCTCGTCGTCTGAATCGTTGAACCCCGGAATCAATAGCGTGACAATCTCGACCCAAATTCCCATCGAGTGCAGGCTGCGAATGGTATCGAGGATCGGGCCAATTCGTCCGCCCAGCTGCCGATAGTGCTGGTCGTCGAAGCTTTTGAGGTCGACTTTGTAGAAATCAATCCACGGCCGCAAGTATTCCAGCACTTGTGGTGTGCCGTTTCCATTCGACACGAAAGCTGTCTTAAGTCCCGCGGCCCGAGCAGCTTTGAACATTTCGACCGCCCATTCGGCGGTGATTAGCGGTTCGTTGTAAGTACTAACCAGAACTTTCGCGCCCTGCCGCAACGCATCTTGCACCAGCAACTCCGGAGACGCTTCCAGCGGCGGAGAAACCGCGTGCGGATCGCGTAGCGCCTGTGAGGTCACCCAGTTCTGGCAATACGAGCAGTGCAAGTCGCATCCCAGCATGCCAAAGCTGTACGCCAGCGCACCCGGGTAGGCATGGAAGAATGGTTTCTTCTCAATTGGATCGCACTGCACTCCGCCGACGTAACCCCAAGGCACATACAGCTTCCCGCCCTGATTGAAGCGGACTTTACACACGCCCGCTTGTCCCTCAGCAATGGGACAGCAATGCCCGCAGGCGAAACAGCGGATGCGATTCCGCTCAATCGGCTCGTAAAGTTCGCCTTCTCTGACGTTCTGGTTGAGTACTTCGCGGAGGGAGGACAACGGAAACCTCTGCCTCTATTTTAGAGCAGAGTGAAACGGAAAGTAGTCCGAGCTGTAAGGAACGGCATGGCGAGCACCGCCTCTGCGATATATTCGCCCTAGCCGCGCAGCGGCGGAACTTAATTAGCCCCGCCCGTAAGTGCGGGCGAAGTAAAGCTGGACAGTCGAGTCCGCTTTAGCGGAGGACACGAGTTTCTGAATCATCGTTCTCGGTTACTCGGCCTTGCCGATGTGGTGCGAATGCAGCCACTGATCCGCCTGTTTTTGCTCGGCTTTGATCTCGGCCGGGCTCAGGCGCGCTGCACTGGTCATCACCAGCGACGGGGCCGTCTTATCGCCCCCTGCCTGTGCTAGGAGAGCCCAATAGTAGGCTTTGGCATAATTCTGCGGCGCGCCCTGACCCGACCAGAATGCTGCCGCTACTTTGCTTTGCGCGGCGATGTGGCCCTGCTCGGCGGCGGCAAGGTACCAGTCCTTCGCCGCTCGGTAATCTCGCGGCACGCCATCTCCATTGGCGTAGCGCCTGCCCAGCGTATATTCCGCGCGCGGGTCGCCCTGGTTTGCCAGTCGCTTCACATCCTGCAGGCTCATCGATGCGTACGCGCCACCAGAAGAATCTGCCTCTGCGGACGAGGGAATCGAAAATGGCGAATTCGATCCCGCCAGCTTTGAGACCCACGGTGCCAGGAACCAAATCGCGGTGCCGAAGCACAGGATTCCGGCGACGATGAGCGCTGCCCTAAGCGGAAATCTCCGCACTGCGCCTTGTACAAATGCCGGCACACTATCGGCAAGCGTCGCTGCACCCGCATCGCTGATTGGGGCCGAAAATGCCAGCACGTCATGGCGGACATGCTGGGCGCGGTCCACCGCGCGAACGATGAAACCCGTCAGCCGCTGCAGCACGGTGACATCGTTCTCCCAGAATGCCGCCGGTTCGGGTGAGAACACTTCCAGAATGCCGATGATCTCATTCTTGCGCTTCACCGGGCACGCCACGATCGACCGAATCCCTAACGCGCGGCAGCTCCTGCGGTCCACGCGCGAGTCGTTCTCGGTGTCGTCGCAAACGATGGCCATGCCGCTGCGAACGCACTCTCCGGAAAACCCCGTGTTGCTGTCCAGGCGCGCGCCGATTTCGGGTGAATCACTGCCAGCCCGTGCGCGACAAATCATCTCCGATGGATCTAAGCTGTTGATCAGTGCAATGGCTGTACCGCTCGCCCACGTCAGCGTGAGCGCGCGCTGAGCGATCATGTGTAACGCCGGATCGAGGTCTGGACCACATGAATCGACGTCCTTTTCGATCTCAACCCACTCGCTGACCAGCGAGGTGTAGCTCGGGGACGAGGTTGGCTTCGACTGGACAGGATGCGGCTCCGTCGCTTCCGAAGCCTGCGAAACACTGACCTGCACGGCCGCCTCGGCATTGGCATTGGCCTCCAGCCAAGTCTTGAGCTGTTTCAGCTCAGGTTCAGAAATCTCAGGAAAGCGGATTCCTGTCTTTCCTGAACTTTCCGACCACACGACGTGGCCCACCAGGTACACCCGCGATCCGGTCGCAGATAGTTCAAGGCACAGTGGCAGCAGGCGATTGATCTTCATCTGCGACGATGCCTGAATGCACATGCCGCCTTCGCTGATGTCCAAAATTTCGCTGAGTTCGACTACAGATCCCTGCGCACTGCCGCTCAGGTTCGCGTAAGCAGGAGAATGTACGCGATGGCGACGCGAGCGCCTCCGGTCACGTCCGAAGATGGAAGTATCCGGCGGGTCCAGCCTGGCTCCCCTGTGCATACAGAAATTGGTTCCATCTTAACCCAGCAAAGCTGCTTCGCCAGGAAATAAGAAGGACAGTGGAGGTAACAGGTTACTGTCTCGAAATCGGAACCAGGCGCGACAGGCGGGTAATCGCCGTAACCATCATGCTGGAAAGTAGCTGCATAGTGGCGACGTCCTGGGTGTCGAAGGCATTGGGTGCGGGCGAGAGCACTTCGAATATACCCATTGTCCGGTGTAATTGCCGCAGCGGAGCTGCGAGGATCGATCGCACTCCCAGTCGCTCACAGCTAGCGCGATCGGCACGCGGGTTGGAATGCGCGTCATTGCACAGCACGACCTCGCCGCTCCGCAAGCATTCGGCCGAAACGCCTGAGTCGGTTTGGAGTCTCACGCCCAGGTCCGGCGCAGTTCTTCCGGCACGGGCGCGACAGATCACTTCATCTCCTCTCCGGAGAGCAATTGCGGCCCCGCTAGCCCCGGTCAGAACCTGCGCGCGTTCGGTGATCACCCCGATCGCCGGTTCCAGGTCGATTTTGGAAATTGGCATCTGCGGTTGGTGAGCTGCCAAGTGTGCGTCTTCGAGGTGTGATCCAGCGAAGACAAAATTCTCCTCGCCCTGGTCCGATCCCGGCACCGTACACAGCAACTGCCGCACGAGGCGATTTAATTCATCATCCTCGATGAGCCGTGCCGATGCCTGCCCGCGCAAAGAACCGCCAAACAGGCGTGACAGCCCCAGCACCGCCTTGCTGCCGCATGCCAGGCAACGCGGCGTCGTATTGGCGCTAATCAGTTCGCACTGGACACAAAAAATGGCAGTCGAAAGGGAGAGGAAGTGTACTTGGCTGGGCGAGATTCGTGCGGACATCGAACAAGATTCCTCCGGGCAGTGGACAAGAACGAATAAGGTATCGTGGCGTCGGCCCTCAGCAAAGTATCGCGACAGGTACTCTCGATTTCGAGAAGGAAGCTACAACTTCACCCAGCTGCTTGCGCCGACATCAGAGCAGGTTCTTCCGCGGCGGCGATGAATTCATTTTCTTCGATCGTCGTTCTTTGCAGCGCATCGGCGAGGGTAGTGGCAAACCCCGAGGTCAGGAGATTGATATCCAAGTGAAGATCGCGTGTCGAGTAGTGGCGGAAAATCGTCATTTTCCCGCAGTGACGGTTTCCAGTGCTCACCAGATCGAGCGTCAGGCTCCAGGCATTTTCGAACTCGGGGGTGATTCGCGCCCCAGCTCTTCTCCAGGAAAACTTCGGCACAGAAGTTTCGAGCACATGCAAACCGCGGGTGCCGGTCGTCGAACTTGGGCGCAATTCAAATCCATCGAAGTCGTTACTGTCGAATGCAGCGGTCAGAATGCTGTGAATCTGGTGGACGCTGTCGGCTACTTTTAACTCCTCAACCGCCCGCCGTACTGCGAGATTGTTGATGAAAACATGCCGTTGCTCGATGGTACGCTGGGCCACGCGGCGAATCTCACCGAACTCCAGATACCCGAGATGCTGCACTCCCAGCCAGATTCCGGTTCCCAGCACCGCCAGCACAAGCCCGAGCGTGCTGCCCGTAGGCCATAACAGAAAGAGACTGAGTAAAGCGAATACCGCTGACACACCGTAAAGGATGATCACCACTTGCCGATGTGACCAGCCGTGCTCCAGCAGTTTGTGATGGATGTGTTCGCGGTCCGCGGTGAACACTGGTCGTCCGCTGATGAATCGCCGCGCAATGGAGAGCGTAGTTTCGAGAATCGGCAGCCCAAACGACACCAGCGGAATCGCGACCGCGATCAACGTTGGCGCCTTCTGCGCGCCTTTTAACGACAACGCACTCAGCAGGAAACCTACAAATAGGCTACCGCAATCGCCCAGGAAAATCGTTGCCGGATTGAAGTTGTAGCGCAGAAACCCGAGCACCGCACCTGCCAGGGCCAGCGTCACCAGCGACACCAACGACATATTTCCGAGTGTCGCCACCACGAACATCACCAACGTCGAGAAAAGCGCCGAACCTGCCGCGAGTCCGTCCAATCCGTCGATCAGGTTGAAAGCGTTTGTAATTGCCATCACCCAAAAAATGGTGAGCGGCAGCCCCACAAACCAGGAGAACTGGTGTGAGCCAAACAGAAGCGGGATATCGGAGATCCGCAACCCTCCGGCAAACAGGATGGCGGCCGCAATAGCCTGCACTCCGAACTTAAGATATGGACCCGCGGTCCTCAGGTCGTCGTACACGCCGAGCAGAAAGATCAGCAGCGCTGGGGGCAAAATTGTAAGCAGCGAGCTGAGGTGGAGACCCGCTTCCGGATGAAAGATCCGCTGCAATGCCACCCCGATGCCGGTCGCGCAAAGGAACGAGAACACAATGGCGACGCCGCCCAGCCGCGGCAATGCTTGAGTATGAAGATGTCGAGAGTTGTGCGGCGCCGACACCCAGTTGTGCCGGTTGGCGAGGTCCCGGACTACTTTGGTGGAAACGAACGCAAGCAGCAGGGCCCCAACAAACGTTCCGAGATAGACCAGAGTCAAGTCTGTGAACCTCCGACTCTGACGAAGCTGGCTGGCTGAGTCCCAGTGCTCATGAAGAACCGCTGCTTGCGAATATACGGCGGTTCCACGCCGGCAACTATTCTCTTAGCAGGTACCCTGGATCGCTGTTTCCGATTTGTGTACGCCCTGGAATTCACAAGCTTTCGCGCATCTTCGCTGTGCTAGACTCCGCACCAAATGCGATTCGGAGTGCTGTCGGTAAGATGGGTTCTGTTCACAGCTTCGGCTGTATTGTGCGCAGCCCAGGTCACGAACACGAGCACGCCTGCAAGTAACGCCGCAATTCCGGCGTCAACTGCCGCCAAAAGTAGTTCTCCTCAAGCTCGCAATCTGGATGCCAGCATTCGCCTCGGACAAGGCGACCTGGTAGAAGTGAACGTTTACGATGTGCCTGAACTGAACACGCGCACGCGCGTCGGCGACAGCGGCGACATCGACATGCCTCTCGTGAATCAGGTCCATGTGGAAGGGCTTACAGTTGATGAGGCGGAAAAAGCCATCGAGCAGCGGCTCGAGCACGGAGGGTTCGTCCGAAATCCTCATGTGCAAGTGTTCGTCTCCGAATACAGTTCGGATGGCACGAGTATTCTCGGTGAAGTCTCAAGACCTGGTGTCTATCCGGTGCTCGGTGAGCAACGTCTTTTCAATCTGTTGTCGGCTGCGGGCGGCTTGAGCCCCGCGGCCGGAACCAGCATCACCGTTACTCACAAAGCCGCACCTGATAAACCGATTGTTGTGCCCATCTCGCGGAATCTCGAGGACCATCCAGACAGCAATGTTCCGGTTTATCCCGGCGACACGGTCATGGTGCGCCGGGCCGACGTGATCTACGTGGTTGGCGACGTAAACCGCCCCAGTGGCTTTCTCATGGACAACGGCGGCAAACTGAGCGTCCTACAGGCCATCGCCCTGGCGGGTGGAACCACAAGTACCGCGAAGCTTGGCGGCGCGCGAATTATTCGCAAGAGCCCCCAAGGCGTAAGCGAGATTCCCGTCTCGCTCAAAAAGATGCTGCAGGCGAAAACCGGCGACGTGCCTCTGCAGGCGAACGACATCCTCTTCGTCCCTGCCAGCGCCCGCAAGATCATTGGCGGCCGCACCGCTGAGGCCGCACTGCAGATGGCAACTGCGGTAAGCATCGTTACGCTGCATCCTTAGCGCAGCCTCAGTGCTTAAGCGGCTGCCGTACGATGTGCAGGTACTTCACCCAGGACCCGTTGCAAAACTGTGAGATATTCCTGAGCAATTCGCTCGCGCGAAAGCTCCCGAACGATGTAGTTCCGGCCTCGACGCCCCATCTCTTCACAGAGCGCAGGCTGATCCCGCAGCTGCAGAATGGCCGAGCACAAGGCATCTGGACTATCCGGTTCGATGCAGATCCCGCCGGCTGCTGCCTCCAGGACGCGCTTCGCCTGACCTCGCACTGCCAGGATCACCGGCCGCGCGCACGACATGAACTCCAGCATCTTCGTGGGAATCACCGTCTCGAAAACTTCCTTGTCTTTCAACATCACCACGCATGCGTCTGACGCAGAGATGTAAGCGGGAATTTTTTCACGCGGCTGTTGTGGAACAAATACCAGGTTCCTGAGGTTTTTCGACACCGCCAGCGACAGAATGCGTTCGCGGTCGGCGCCTTCTCCGACCAGCATGAACAACACCTGCGGTGCGACTTTCTGAAGACGCTCGGCGGTAGCGATCAGAGTGTCGAGCCCGTGCGCCATCCCTAACGTTCCGATGTAGGAGACTACGAACTTACCTTCTGCTCGCAACTCATTCCGAATATCGCAAGCACTCTCTTGCGGCCTGAAAAGCGCGGTCTCCACGCCATTCTGAACGACCGTAATCTTCTCCGTTCGTACGTCCCACTCCCGAACGAGATGGTCGCGGAACGAAGGTGTAACTACCACGATCGAGTCAGCTCGCCGATATAGAAACGAAGCGATCTTGCCGATAGTTCGGTACATCAGCGACGTTTCATTCCCAACACCGGTTCCTACAAGCGACTCCGGCCACAAATCACGCACTTCCAAGACGAATGGCACTCTCTTTATCCGAGACGCCCACCAGCCAGAAAGCCCCACCAGCAGTTGAGGAGAAGTGGCGATTACAACGTCCGGACGTTCTACAAATGACCCAGCGATCGCGGCCGACATGCAGAACGATGTGTAATTCAAAATGCGCTCATGCGCCTTACGATTGGGGAAAGGTAGCAGAAATGTGCGGACAACCCTTACTCCGTAGAAATCCTCGCGGCAGAACCCACGCAAAAAGCGCTCGCGGTATTCCGGCCGCAGGACACCATCGGGATGATTTGGGAAGCCAGTAAGCACCGTGACGTCGTGACCCGCCACAACCCAGTGCCGCGCCAATTCCGATACACGCGCTGACGGCGCGCCCATCTCGGGCGGAAAGTACTGCGAGATGTACAGAATCCTCAGGGTCGGCCTCAGTAGTGACAGAGTTTGAACGCGCCCTTGTAGCACAAGGCGCGCGTGCGTTTGGACCGGCTGTGCGCATACCGCTGCCAACGGTCGGCGAACTGGGCAAAGATGGCATCGCCCGTGAGCCTATGCATCACCTGCAGTTGAGTGATATGCAGCCGGTGATAAAACGGGCTTGCAATCATCGGAAGACGCGTTCCTGATTGCTCGTACAACGACCAGAAACCGAGATCGTAACAGTGCAGGTTTGTTCGCAACGTCTTGATCCCCACTGCGAACAGTTCGCACGCGTCGGACGAACCTGTCGCGACGTAAAAGTCATAGACTCCCCACAACGCCCACATAAATCCATTCAGAATATGGGTGGGCGGCGAAACAATGTACTCCTCAATCCAGAGATCGCCGTTGGCGTCGGCGAACATGACACCGCCTCGCTCCGTGCTCACCGTGAAGCTGTGAAACGCTGCGGCGGCCGAATCCATGTACTTCTGATCGCCAGTTTCTGCGTGTGCTCGTACGAGCAGCGAGATGCCTTGTCCCTGCGCCAAGCCTGAATGCCAGGGAGAACGCAACCGGCTTCGATATTCCCAATCGAAGTGGTGTTGCCAAACGCTTACGCCGTGAGCATTCGTTTCCAGATGAGCGCAAAGCCAATCGCTTGCCAGAAGAAACTTGCGATACGAATGCTCGCGAGTGCCTTGCTTGTAGAGGTTAAAGTTTCCCAGTCCCCATTGCGCGATGGCGATCGGGTTATATTGCAGCCCGATGCTGCCGTGATAGTTAAGCTTTGGAATGCCGTCGCTGTCGGAAGGCCCGGTGTAGCGTGCCTTGTGCGAGAAATTCATGTAGTACTCGCCAAGTCTGCCGATCGTCGCTCGCGGATTCAATTCCGCGCGATCGTGCCAGAAACTCAACTGGCTTTCGCCGGGCAGAAGATAGGCGCGAAAGACCCGGCGGTAATAATTGATTCGTTGCAGCAATGGGATCGACAGGCTGGCCCGACTATAGCATTCCAAGTAGCTGTGTTCGGTTAGCGCAACTGGTTCCCTGCTTTTGTGCGCCTAGCAGACTTTCCAGATGGACGTTTCAAGATCGGCGTTTTCGACGGCGATGGTGGTGACCGCAAGGAGGTCCGTTGCATTCTCGCCATCGGGAAGGAAGGCGTTTCCGTACTGAAAATACTTCATTGGCCAGTGATCTTTGCGCCACTGAGCCAGCGCATCCCATCGCGCTGCGTCCGCACTGCCGTATAGAGAGACATTGCGGCTCGGATTTGCCACGCTGGGTTCGATCATAGTGGAGAAAAACATTCCGGAACGGGTGCGGCATCCATAAATCGAAGAACTGGAAATTTCAGCGCATTGCTGCAGACGTCCTCTCCGATCCAGGTGAAAGATGTAGTTTTTTTCCAGCGGTGTATCGGACGCAAAAAACAGCCCGGATTCATCAACAATCACTGCGACCGCTCGTGCATGCTGGTTTCCCGCAACAATTTCGTCCACGGTTGAAAGATCAAGCGAGGCCCTCAGAATCTTGCACTCGCGCCCGTAATCGCCAGTAAATATCCAGAGGCATTTCTCCCCGCGGTCGTAGACGATGTTGTGCACGTGCCGGATTGCATATTTTGGAAATGTGTAAGCCACGTCCCAACGCAACCCGCCGTCACCCGATGCGTAAATGTCGACTTCGTCACGCTGCGCATTGTCGAAGTACTCGCCCCAATACGCACGCCCGTCCGGAGTCATGCAGATATGCAGCGGCCGCGTGCCACGCAGTAGACGGTGCGTGACACGGAATTCGGAATCGCCCTTTCGAAGTGTCGCAATTGCCCCCGGCATCGCCGCAATAAGGTTCCCGTTTGGGCACCCCGTGAGCGCATGAAATCCGTCCCGCACCAAGCGCGCACTCAACCGCGATCGGCAGGTCATACTTCGCCACCACTCCGGCTTGCACCTTGCGACAATCTCCCAATCAAACCGTTCACCGACACAATGCGCCTTCAGCAGCGTGTATCCGCGAGACACATAGAGAACATCTTTTTCCCAAGCGAGCACCCGCATCCCCGGGAACACGGCAATTTTTTTGACCTGAAGTGCAGATGCGAGTGGACGCGACGCAACCGCCTGGGTGGCCATGCTAGTTTTCGCTCTTCAGCGCGACGTATGGGCCAATCGCGAGCGCGTCCATACGGGTACGCTGGAAGCAACTGATCGCCTCCTCAGGTGCGCACACAATGGGCTCGTTTTCATTGAAACTCGTGTTCAACACAACCGGGATCCCGCTCTTGCGCTCGAAGCTCTGAATCAACTCGTAATAGAGCGGATTTTCTTCGCGGCTCACGCTCTGCAGCCGGCCCGTGTCGTCCACGTGATTCACCGCGCACAACTGCTCGCGCTTCTCAGGTTTGATCTTGTACACATGCAGCATGAACGGCGAGGGGTGATCGTGTTCGAAGAACTCCGCCTGTCGTTCCTGCAAAATTGACGGCGCAAACGGACGGAACCACTCGCGCCGCTTGATGCGCGCATTCAGCACGTCCTTCATATTGGGCGACCCTGGATGCGCCAGGATTGACCGATTGCCCAGCGCCCGCGGCCCCCACTCCATCCTGCCCTGGAACCATCCCACCACGTCGCCTTTGGCGATCCGATCGGAAACCGTGTCGAGCATGGGGCCACGCTCAAGTTTCCGGAATTTCACCCCCGCAGCGTTCAGTGAGGACTCAATGCGTGAATCTGAAAATTCCGGCCCCAGGTATGAGTTCTGCATCACGAAGTCGCGTTTGTGACCCAGGACTGAGTGATACGTGTGCAGCGCCGCCCCAACCGCCAGTCCTTCGTCGCCGGCAGCAGGCTGAATCCACGTATGCCGGAACGGAGTGCGCGCAAACAATTTTCCATTGGCCACGCTATTGAGAGCGCAACCGCCGGCCATCGCAATATTTTCCAGCGGCACTCGCTTATGCAGCTCGTTCAAGAGATGAAAGAAAACTTCCTCGAAACAGTGCTGCATGGCGTAGGCGAGGTCCATGTCGCGCTGCGTGATTTCCGAATCCGGCGCGCGCGGCGGGCCAAACAACTCCTCCATGCGTCCGGAGAAGTGGCGCGCCAATGCCACGGTTCCGTCCTGCTTGATCTGCATGCCTTCGTTGCTGCCCAGCGGCTTGAAGTACTCGAGATCCAATTCAAAACCGGAAGAACTGGTCATCAGTAGTTCGCGGACTTGATCGCAGTACGTGTCGCGCCCATACGGCGCCAGGCCCATCACTTTGCCTTCATCGCCATATTTGTTGTAGCCGATGAACTCGCAAATCATCGTGTAGAAGCTGCCGAGCGAATGAGGCAGGAACACGCGGTCCAGCACATCAACCTTGTTCCCCTCGCAACGCGCCATCATCGTGGAAACGAAGTCGCCGGACCCGTCATAACTGAAGCCGGCGGCCTTCTCCCACGGCGAGCAGTAATACGCGCTCGCAATGTGCGCGATATGGTGTTCGAGGTGGTGCACCTTAAAGGGCACGGCTTGCGCATCGCACTCAAGGTTTCTGGCGATCAGTTCCCGCACATCGCGGATGTCCTGCTTCCGCTTGCGCAGGCGAATGAAATTCAGCAGCTTCGCGGGATTGGAAATTGCATACCGTACTTTTTCAGCGAGATTGGCGTCGGTATCCTGGCCAACTGCAATGTGATCGATGTCGCCGATCTTTGCGCCAACCGCGTCCAGACAGGCTTGAATCGCCATGGTGGGAAACCCAGCGTAGTGTTTCACGCGGTTCAGGCGCTCCTCGGCGATTCCGAACACAACCTTGCCGTCTTGCACGATGGCCGCCGACGCGTCGGCATGAAACATGTTCAATCCCAAAATCAGCATGCAAATTCCCTTCGTCGTTCTGTCATGAGACGAGTGGTGCAGCGGCAATCTCTAGTTCGTTTGCGATAACGCGTTCTTGGCCAGATCGAAGCGAGTCTGCGATCCGAATTGTCGCCAGCGTGGTCGCGCAAATCTCCTCGAAACTCATCGGAGATGGGCTGCCATTGCGGAGAGAATTGGCGAACTCCTGCCATTCGGCGCGATGTCCTTTGTCCTGCCGCAACCGCGACCGGTACACCTGCTTGCGGCCCTGGCGGACGAGTTCGAGACGCCGGAAATCGTCGAGCACCGCAACAGCGCCGCCGCCGAACACTTCGACGCGTTCCTTCCCAAACACGCGATCACCGCTGCAGACGTAGTGAATGGTTCCAGTCGAGCCATCGCTGAATGCAAGCTGAATGATCGCGTCCTGATCTTCTGCTCCACGCGGAATCGCCGTGGCCTCTACGCTCAGCGGCGTGGCGCCGCAAAGGAATGATAGAAAATCCACGAAGTGGCAGACCTCGCCGAGAATGCGTCCGCCACCCTGCTCGGGATCGTTGATCCAGTGATCTCTCGGCAGCATGCCAGCGTTCACGCGATAGTGCATCACCATCGGCCCGCTCGCATTCTCCAGGAAAGACTTCATCTGTTTCCCCATCGGCGCGAACCGGCGATTGAAGCCAACCATCAGTTGAACCCTGCCGCCCGCGCGATTGTATGCCGCCTCGATCTCAGAGAGTTCAGCTTCGTTCAAGCAGAGCGGCTTCTCGCAGAAAACATGCTTTCCTGATTCCAACGCGCGAATCACCTGTTGCGCATGCAAATGATGACGTGTCGCGACGATAACCGTGTTGATCTTTGGATTCGAGAGGATTTCTTCTTCGTGACTCGTGCAAAACCCAAAGCCAAACTTCTCGGCCGCGGATTTCGCGCGCGCGCCGTTCGACGCGCAAATGCCTTCGAGTTGGATGCCGTCGCATGCTTGAATCGCCGGGATCAGCGTGCCTAGGGCGAAGTTGCCCGCGCCCAGCACCCCGATTTTCACCTGCGCCTCGGTCTGGGTCTTTCTCGATACCAGTTCCAACCGTGTTGTGGGCTCCAGTTCGTCGCGTGTGTAACGAATCACGACTCCGAGATATCGCTCCCGTTTTTTTCCGGTGATCAACTCGTATGCGGCCTCGGCGTGCTCAACATCAAACGTGTGAGTAATCAGCGGGCGGACATCGGCTTTCCCGTCGGCGAGCAACTGCAGAAACGCTTCCATGTTGCGGGTTTCGCTCCAGCGCACGTAGCCGATCGGATAATCGCGCCCCTTTTGCTCGAACGCGGCATCGTAGCGTCCGGGTCCATACGACCGCGAGATCCGAAAATCGAGTTCTTTCTCGTAGTACAACTTGCGCTGCAATTCCAGACCAACGGTGCCGACCGCGCAGACCACTGCTCTGTCGCGAGCGATCTGCGACGCGAGATTCACGGGTCCACTGCTGGACGTTTCCGCGGTGATCAGCACGCAATCCACGCCATTCCCTGAGGTGTGCTGCGTGCACAAATCTCGAAATTCGGCTTCCGACGCGCTGACCGCCATCGTACCCGAATTGCGCGCGAGTTCTGCTCGCTCCTGCAGCAGGTCGAATCCAATCACTCTGCCGCCGGCCGCCAGCAACACCTGTATGGTAAGTTGACCGAGCAAACCTAACCCAATCACGGCAACCGTGTCTCCGAGTTTCGCTTCAGCCGTCCGTACACCATGAATCGCCACTACGCCCAGCGTTGTGAACGCAGCGCTCTGGAAATCGATAGCGGCAGATGGAATCCGCGCCACCAACATCCTCGGAACGCATGCGAACTCCGCATGGACCGCATAGTTCGCGCCCGCGCATGCCACGCGATCCCCGGGCACGATGTCGGCCACCCCTTCACCAACGGCAATCACTGTGCCCGCGCTGCTGTACCCGAGCGCCAGAGGCTGATCCAAGCGGCTGCGCACCGCAGAAACAGCGGACAAGATGCCGTCACGCTGAATCTTGCTGATCACGTCGCGCACGAGGTCGGGCCGCGTTTTCGCCTTTTGCAGCAAACTCTTCGACGCAAACTCGCTCGACGCCCGTTCGGTTCCCGCAGAAACCAACGACGCGCCAATTCTTACCAGCACGCACCCCGGCAGCACACGTGGCGCGGGCACCTCCGCCACCTCGATCCTGCCAGTCCGAGCGCTCTGCAAAACTTGCTTCATGCGATAGCCGCCTGCACCGCCTCAACCTGCGAAAACCGCGAGCCGTCCAGGAAGTTCTGCATCCACAATTCCAGAGTGAGGAATTGCCAAATCTGCATCGACCAATCCTGCTTCCCGCTGCGATGTTCGTCCACAAACTTGTTGACAGCTTCCGGCCGGAACAGTCCGCGCGCGCGCACCCGCGATTCCGATAGAAGATCGCCCGTCATTTCGTGCAAGTCATGGGCAAGCCAGTAATCGGTGGGCGCGGCAAAGCCAGCCTTTGGCTGCTTCAGCACTTCTTCCGGAAGAATTCCGCTCATGGCCTTGCGGAAGACGTGCTTCGTGGTTGGGAACAACCTGCCCTTCAATTTCAGCCGTGGAGGAACATTCCATGCGACAAATTCCGCCAGTTCGCGATTTAAAAATGGAACCCGAACCTCAACCGACGATGCCATGCTCATCTTGTCGTTGTACGTAAGGTTCAGGCTGGGCATGAAGATCTTCGTATCGAGATAGAGCATCTGGTTCAGGAAGTCTGCATGCTGAACTCTCTCGAAGCGAGCAAGGTGCTCGGCGTCAGCATGAACGTCGTGCAGCTCCCCTCTAACATCTCGCGACAGCAAGCTTCCCGTTTGCGCCGAATCCAAATAAGTGCAGTTTCGGATAAACCGCTCTTCCGGTTTCGCGCCGGCACTCCGCAACATCTTCTTTGTCAGGCGAACCTGCCCTTTGAATCTCGATCCACGCAGGTTTGGCAGCGACGATTCGAGGCCAGCGGCGGAATTTTTCACGAACCTCGGAGCAAGTTGCGCCCAATAATGCGCCACGTATTTTCGGTATCCGGCAAACAACTCGTCCCCGCCAACTCCAGAGAGAAGTACTGTGACATCGCGGCTCGCCTCGCGGCAGACAAGGTATGCGGTGAGAATTGCCGGATCGGCCGTGGGCTCGTCCATGTGCCAGCACAGTTTCGGCAGCACGCTGGCTACGTCCGGCTCAACTACGATCTGCTGATTCTCGCACCCGAGTTGGCGCGCCAACCGCGCCGCAACTGCAGGATCGTCCAGCGTGTTCTCGCCCTTGCGATACTTTTCCGGAAACGTGATCGTGTACGTGCGCAGCGGCTTCTTTGCGGTTCGGCACATCGCGGCCACGATGCTCGACGAATCCAAACCAGCGCTCAAAAACGCGCCCAGTGGAACATCGCTGACCATTTGCTGCTCCACCGAATGCCGAAACCGCTCGCGGATCTCGTGCACGAGGTTCTCTTCGGAAAATCGGAACTCGTGATCTTCGGGCGGAAAGCTGAGGTCCCAGTACTCGGAAATTTCTAGGCGCCCATCGCAAAACACAGCGCGATGTCCGGCAGGCAGCTTGAGAATGCCGTCGAACAAGGTTTTTGGATCCGGCACCCAAAGGAAGCTCAAATACTGATTCAGCGCCTGCAAATCGATTCGCGCCTGGACGCCGTCGACTTCGAGAAGAGCTTTGGCCTCGGACGCGAATGCCAGCCGTCCTGAGTCCAGCGTGTAATACAGCGGCTTGACACCGAAGTGATCTCGTGCCAAAAGCAATCGCGGAGCGCTTCCTCGCAGATCGCAGATCGCGAATGCGAACATTCCGTTCAAGCGCGTGACACAGTCGTCGCCCAGTTCTTCGTAGAGATGGACAATGACTTCCGTGTCAGTATTGGACGCGAACTGGTGTCCTTTGTACTCGAGCTCGTGCCGCAGGTCGGCGAAGTTGTAGATCTCGCCGTTGTAGGTGATCCAGACTGTCCCGTCCTCGTTTGACATCGGCATACGCCCATCGGCAGAAAGGTCGAGAATCGAAAGTCGTCTGCTGCCCAGTGCGATATATGTTCCGTCGGGCGAACGATGCTCCCAGATGCCACTGTCGTTGGGCCCGCGATGCGCCTGCACCGCGTTCATGCGCGCCAGCGTCGCGCGGTCTCCCCAGTTCGCCAGACCGCTAATTCCGCACATGCGGCTCACTCTCCGGTTCGGCTTGGTTTAGCGCAGCCGCGGCCATGACCCGCTTCTCGTACAGCTTGGCTTTGATCTGAAAGAATTGAATGCCCTGAAAGGCGCAGTAGATCAGCCCGGGAACCCCGTCCAGAAATCCCGCACGCACGATGTACTTGTAGACGAAGAACAAAAAAGGCGACCCAGGCCAACGAAAGAATACCTGTCGCAGCCAGCGGCGGCGCTGGGCTTGAGTCCCGAACAGAGTGGGATGCAATGCTTCTTCTGCTGCGCCTACGGTCGAGACTTGCGCCTCCCAGTTTGAATATTCGTTGTGCTTCTGGATATATCGCGACAGGCTGTCAACGTTTCTGTGCAGCAGCTTGCTGTCCAATTTGCGAGTCGATCCGCGAACGATGATGTGCTCGTGCACTTCCATGTCGCACATCGATGAATCCTGCTCGGTAGTCCGGCACTCAAACCGTCCCGCATCGCGCCTGAACAGCGACAGCTTGTAGAAGGTCGCGCCGCAGTGCCGCAGTTGCCGCCCGAGGAAAAACATGTCAAGGCCGATGTAATAGCCATTCACATCAGGGTTCTTGAGCGCATGTCGGATTTCCGTCAAAAGTTCCGGCGTCACCGCCTCATCTGCATCCAGCAACAGAACCCAGTCGTGTCTCAGCGGAAGATTGTCGAGCGCCCATTGCCGCTTCTTCGGCCAGCCGCCACGATAGTAAAACTGGGCGACGTCCACGCCGAACGAGCGCGCGATATCGACAGTCGCATCGCTGCTCTGAGAATCCACGACCACGACCTCGCTAAAATTACGCACCGATTCCAGGCACGCGGGGAGATTTCGCGCTTCATTCTTGGCCGCAATGATCACGCTGATGGGCAGAATCGAGGCATCGCGCAGTGCGGTGCCGCCGTCTTCCACGCGTGTGAAGGGCACAACGTGGCCTGGAACGCTCAGAGCCGACATGGCAAGTTGTGACATGAACAACGGCAGACGCTGCCGCCATCTTACTTGACGCTGCCGTGCGGAAAACTTCCTTGGGAGTGCACAACTTTGTACTCGGAGGAGTGCGCGTCACTTCGCTATTCTTATCCAGCATGGCTACGCGCGCGAATGCATTGAAGTCGGCGATCGCTGACTTTTGGAATGCCGAACCCTGCGGCACCCGCTACTTGAGCCAGTCCTTCGACTTCGACGCGCATGCTGCCGAGCGTTACCGGCTCGAACCATACATCGCCGACTTCGCGCAGTTTTCTTCCTCTGCTGGACTTCGCGTGCTCGAGATCGGGGTGGGAATGGGCGCCGATTATTCGCGCTGGCTTCAGGCGGGAGCCCGCGCCACCGGAATCGATCTCTCCTCCGAGTCCCTCTCCCGCGCGGCGGAACGTTGCCAGCGCATGGGACTGCAGGCAGACTTGCGGCAGGCTGACGCGGAGAACTTGCCGTTTGCCGACGATGCCTTCGACATCGTCTATTCCTATGGCGTGATGCACCACAGTCCCGACACCGCCCGCTGCATCGCCGAAGCTTGGCGAGTGCTGAAGCCCGGCGGATCCGCGCGCATCATGCTCTATCACCATCCCTCGCTCACCGGCTTGATGCTGTGGCTGCGGTATGGAATCCGGCGCCGACAATCGGTTCGCCGCTGCGTGTACGAGCGGCTGGAAAGCCCCGGAACCAAAACCTTCACCCGGAATGAAGTGCTCGCGTTAATGTCGAAGTTCGACAACGTCCGCGTGCGCCAGGTCTACAGCCCCGGCGACCTTTTGATTCACCGCCCGTCCGTCCGGTTCCAGGGCCGCCCATACCAGCTTCTATGGACCTTGTTCCCGCGAGGGATCATCCGCCGGTTAGGTAAGTCGCTGGGTCTTTTCCTACTGATCACTGGCAAGAAGCCGCACTGCTCCACCCAGTAATCCTCGCAGTGATAGAAATCGTCCCGAGCGTGCCCAAGTTTGTACTCGGCTCGAATCGATTACTCCGATATTCTGCCTTCGTGTCGAGTACTGTAACCTTGCCCTACGCAGCCCCCAAGAACCTGTGGCGCACAGAACCGGGGCTGATGGAACTAGCCGCACTCATTGCACTCACGATGGTGCTCTTCTTCGCCACCCTTTTATATTTTCGTGACTATCGGTCAGCTGTGGATGGTTTCGGCGATAGCGGCGCATATCTTTCCATCGCTAACTCGATACGCCACTGGAATTTTCAAGGGCTTCAGGAAAAACAGTTCTGGGGATATCCTTATGCGGTTGCCGCACTCTCCCTTGCAACTCGTATCCATCCGGACTGGCTGCTTCTGGTCATGGTCACGATTTCCTGCTCCGTCCTAAGTACAGTGCTAGCGTTTCGTCTCTGGGGAGGATGGGTGGCTGCTTTATTTGCGATCTTGAATTTTGATTGGCTGCAGAGATCCTACTTAGGCGGATCCGAACCCCTGTTTGTTCTGCTTCTCTTCGGAAGTTTTTGGGCTTCGCGGAAAGAACGCTGGGCCGTGGCTGCGCTCCTCGCCGCCGGTGCGACTGTGACCCGCCCCGTTGGGGTGTTCGCATTGATTGCAATCGGGCTGTTTTTGCTCGTCCAGAAACGCTACTGGAAACTGCTCAGCTGCACTGCAATCGGAATCGCAATCGGCGCGCTTTATGTCGTCCCGTTCTGGATTTACTTCGGAGACCCGCTCTACGAATTCCATCGCTATCAAACTGCAGATTGGCACTCGCAGTCGGCGATCTCCGCGCCATTTTTCGCAATTGGTACGAGCATCATTCACAACCAGCAGCCGTGGACAAACCTGCTGCTCACGCTGGGTTGGATCGCACTTGTCGCTGCAGGCAGTCTTGCGATCTACAAACATCGATCTAAGCTGTCTCAGAAAATGCCTGTTGAGTTGTATTTCGCTGCCGGATATCTCATATTTCTCTTTTGTTACAACTCGCCGCAGTGGGCTAGGGCGGAGTTCGCACGCTTCGCTATCCCAGTTTTACCTTTAATTTATCTCTCGCTCGCCGAGTGGCTACCACAAGATCGTAGAATCGTCTGGACATTGGCAGTGATTTCCCCCGTCCTGGCGGCGTGTTCTGCTATTGGCATTCGCAATGTCGCAATCGCCCTCCACGCACACTGACCGAGAGTCGCGCGTTTGGGCAATGGACTATGAGGCTTGCGTCAAGGAAGTTTGTACGTCGTCTGGAATAGCATCCCTTTCGACTCTTCGACACTCAAGATTGGACGCGATTGCCAGCAACTTTGCAACATGTTCGGACCAACTGAACCCGTTTGTCTCCCGAGTCCCCTTCTGCTTTGCCGTGAGTGACAAATCGAGGATACGAGAGGCCAGTTCTTCTGCCGAAAAGCGATCAAAGAACAATGCCGCGCCACATATTTCTCGATGAGCAGGAATATCCGATGCAATCACAGGCAATCCGCACGCCATCGCTTCCACCAAGGGATGCGCAAATGTTTCCGCGTATGCCGGCGTGACATAGACATCGCAGGCACGGTAAACATGATGTAGTTGCCGATAGGGTGTCGCTCCCAATTCGACCACCTCGTCTCGGATCCCAAGTTCGCGTATCAAGCGCGCCGCGGTAGCGGTTTTGTACTCACCCGGCGTCTTGCTGTCGTCGAGCGTGCACGTCAAAAACAAGCGCACCTTGCTCTCGGGGGACCGCTTGCGAAGCAGCGCCATGGCGCGGAATAGAGTCTCGAAGTTCCGATAGTAGTTGTAGTGGCTCACAAACAGCAGCTTCTGGCAGTCCTGCGCACCTCGCAAGTTCTCGTCAATCGCAGCCGGCAGCGGCGCTTTGTCGCCAAAGAAGACGTCGGCATCGAATCCGTGATGGATCGAGCTGACCTTGCGTCCCGTCCAGCGCTCAAGTTCGTCTGCAAAGGCTCGGCTGGGAGCCACTGTGCAATCTGCCCACTGAACCGACTTCTTGGCGAAGATCCCCCTGAGCTTTGTGTCCATCCACATGCGGTACTCACGCCGGCGACGTAAGTCGCGATAAAAATGCTCGGAAGTGTAAAGCGAGTTTCCGCTGAGTAGGATTTGGGGAACAGGCGGGTTACGGATGGCAAAATTTCCCGCTGAAACGAGAACGTCTGCTTTGGCCTCTCGAATTAACCGGGGTAGTGCGTTCTGCTCGAACCAGAACCTGCGCGCGGTGCTCTCAGGGACCGCAGCTTGCAGCACGTCCACGTTGGGCAAGTGTCGGAACTCGGCTCTCAACTGCGCCTGTACGGCAACAGTCGTATGAACGTCCGGCAATGACGAGAGCAGCGGGACCACATTGTATAGGTACGTAAGCCCTGCACCGGCGCTGGCCCCCAGTCCGTTGAGAAATATGCGCATCAGTGCACCTGCGGTACGGGCTGATAGTACGTTTCAAGGGCAAGGGACTGAGGCGCATACACTACCGCCTCCTCTGGAAGAATGTCCGCGAGAATAAAGCTGATCGACCAGAAAAAAACGCATACGTAGTACCCGACCGCGAAAAGCCAGTCTTCAAACATTGCATCGACCAAGCCAGCCACGATGATTGCGGCCGCAGGCAAAGCGGGAGAGAACGCATCGCAAGATCGTCGAACCCATAGGAATACCCGGCCCGCGTTGGCCGCCGACAAGGCCGCCAAGAAATAGAACGGCACCACGCCCAGGAGTCCCGTCCACTCGAGGATCGCAAGATAGCTGTTTCCGTGCTCGCGGATCACCCAGGCATCGATGTGATGTGCGGCATAATCCATTTTCGTCATGTCAGCAGTTATCGCGCTGGTGCCAAAACCGCTGCCAAACCATGGCTTATCGCGAATGACATTCCATGTCTCTCGCCAGGGACCGATTCGGGAGCCCAGGAATCCTTTGTCTTCTTTTCCCTTGTAAAGAAATGCCGACGCAAAAGAACCCGATTCTACGGTTGGATCGCCTGACTCCTCTGGAAGGATAATTGCCACACAAATTGCGATCACAATTCCTGCCGCGACGCCCTTCAGCAGCAGCCTGTTCTGCCGCAGTGAAACGCAAATAAGGCAACTGGCAATCGCGGCACCGCCAATGGAAGCTCTGGAGTAGCTGCTCAAAAGCAGCACCCATGCCAAAAGCAGTTCAATATTCAGACGCAGTTTGCGCTGCGGAGTTTCGGCAGTGAGAAACCCCCACAGGAGCATTGGGGTCACGCCGACGGCCATGATAGCGCCAAGAGAGTTGGGATTTCCAAAAATCGCAAACCGGAGCACAAAGTAGCAAACGGCAGTAACCCATGTCAGCACCTCGCAGGCCAACAACAGTTTTTGGAAAAAACGTTCCGGACACAGGACCGGAACTGCCATGCGCACTCCCGCTACCACGTACACCAGCAGCATCAGCAAACTAAGAGCCTTCAGCAGAGCCTCACTGGGATAGGCGGAGGTCGAAGCCGAGACAAAAGCTGAGAGGACACAAAACAGCGCGATCAGGTGGATTGTCCGGAACGCGTGGGCACGAGCGTGCAAGTACACCGCCAGACCTGCACCTGCGGCAATTCCCAGCACTGCCCATCGCGCCTGTAGGAATCCCTGGTTCATAGGCATCGCTGATCCTGCCCATAGGAACGTGACAATCAAGATGGGGAAGAACGCTTTGCGATAATTCGCAAGAGCAATCAGCATGATCTCGGCACCCAAGAGGAGTTCCAGATACGATGTGTTCGCAAAGTACCCCGGCCGGAAGAGGAGCAGACCGGCAACAACCAGGGCGCCTCCGAGCAAAATCGCGAGAGCCTTGATGGCATTATCCGACATGCGCCTCCGAAACGGTTGCCGCTAAGGCCAGGCCGGCCGCGCACCTTTCAGGAGAGTGGGCTTGTATCGCTTGCCGGCTTTCTCCTGCCATTCGCTCGCGAATGTCTGAGTTGATAGCGATGTCTTCCATTGCGCTGGCAAGTTCGTCGGCGTTTGCGGGAGACACGAGACGTCCATTCTCCTGCACGAGGTCGGCAGCACACCCCGCAACACCCGTGCAAATCACGGGCAACCCACAGGCCATAGCTTCGTTCACGACCAAGCCCCACGGATCAGTCCGCGTGGGAAACACGAAGCATTCTGCTAACGCGTAGTAGGCGGCCAATTCGTCGCGATGTACGAATCCTGCGAAATGAACTCTGCCGGGGTGGATGTCACGAGCGCGCGACTCCAACTCGGCACGCATCGATCCTTCTCCGGCGAAAACCAGTCCGACTGACGCCCGCAACGCTGGCGACATACGCTCATAACCATCCAAAAGGTCAAAAACACCTTTCTCGGCTACCAACCGTCCGACAAAAAGAAAGTATCGTTCCGGCAAGGCAAGCTGTGCGCGTAACTGCGCTGCGTTCTGCCGCACCACTGCGCCTGCACTGGCGAACAACGCGGTATCCACCGCATTTGGCGCGATCGAGACGTCCTCCGACCTCACGCCCAAACTGAGGAGATAATCTCGCGCTGATTGACCCGGAACCACAAACCCGTCGCAACTCCCCACGAACTTAGACTTGAGGAACTCCATTGGCGCATGTTTGTTGCGGCAGTCATTTCCTGTGCTTTCCGACCACAGGACAAAGGGGACGGAATGCCGCTTGGCCCAGCGGAGCGCCTGCCACGATGAAACGTAGTTATATCCTCCGCAGATGACCACGTCCGGAGCAAACTTGCGAAGCGACTCCGCCATCCCGCGATTCAGCAGAACATTGAACTTCCCCACACGCCTTCGCCAACACGGTAGTACTTCGTACGAAAATTTGATCTCCTCTTCGTACACCCGCCATTGCCGCTGGCTCGCATCGGTGCGCGACAGAAAGATGACATGAAGTTCGACTTCTTTCCGGCGAGCCAGCGCGTTGAACACGGGAATGCGGTACGGTGCAATCAATTCGGTGATCAGGACCATTCGCCGGCTCACGCCACACACTCCCGATAGACATCAGCCAACCTCCCGGCTTGGTGATCTAAGGTGTGGCTCTGCAACACCGTTTGTCTTGCGGCAAATCCCAACCGTTGCCGCATGCCACCGTTTTGCAGTAATGCGAGAAGCCGATCGGCCAACGCCATCTCGTCGCCTGCTGGAACAAGCATTCCGTTTTGTCCATCGCGAATAATCTCGTCGATACCCTGGCCGCTGCATCCGATCACCGGCTTCTCACAAGACATCGCTTCCAGGTAGACGCATCCCAATCCCTCATACCTGCTGGGCAGGGCGAACACCCCGCAATTTTGCATCGCCGACGCCACGGTTTGGCGGTCTTGCCGTCCTCGAAACGTAACCCGCGAATGAATTGCAAGGTCCTTTGCCAGTTCTTCCAACCGCACCCGCTCTGGCCCGTCACCAATGATCTCCAGTTCGGACTCCGGCAAAGTTCTCTGAACCCGAGCAAACGCTCTCAGTAGCAGGGCGTGGTCTTTCGTTGAAGTCAGGTTGCCGACGCTCAAGATTCGAGCTGAAGAATCTGTCCCGTGAGCCGAAAACATTTCCGCATCCACGCCGTTGTAAACCAGCGCCGCTTTGGCTTGCAGATCCAACGGCAACTGCTGACGAACCTTCTCGCTGATGCAGATGATCTTCCTCGCACGCCGGTACACGTCCCGGGAACGCCGCTTTGCCGCCGGTCCAAGCCACCGCCCACACTGATGGTCGGCAAAGACATCGAGCCCATGGACCGAAACAACACAGGGTACTCTGAGTTCCGCGGCGAGAGTCAGCGCCGCTTCCCCACACGGCAGGGCCGCATGTGCATGGATCAGATCTATTGGCTGGGATGCGTGCAATTCGCGCACTCTGCTGCGCAGCGCCCTCGCCAGCAATGCACCGGACGTCCCCAGTCCCACGTTGCCCGGCAACGCATAGTACGTCGTCCACTCACTTTGGGCTTCGCTCGCACGACGGGGCCCTCGGTAAAACGGCTGCACCGCGATGACATGACTCTCAATTCCCTGCGCGGACATCCTGCGGATCGGCTCTGCGATGAAACAGCCTTGCGCAGGGTCTTCCACTGACGGGAAAAACGGTGCGAGCGTCAATACGTTGAGGCGCTTCGAACTTCGCGGCTCCGACGAGCGCAGGGTCTCCAGGGGCGCTACCAAAACGCTCACGAGGCATACCTCAACGTCTGGACCCCTGCGAGCTCAACAAAAGTCGAAGCCCATTGTTCCGCGATCACGTCCCAATCGAAGTTTTGGCTATGCGCTCGCCCTGCTCGGCCCATATCTCTTCTCAGTTCCTCGTTGTCGAGCAGGACCTTGAGATACGAGTACAACTCTTCTTCGGACGCGGCCTGATAACCCGTATGCCCGTGAATGACGGTCTCCACCGAGTAGCAGTCTCGGCAGATCACGGGAAGACCACACGCGGCGGCCTCCACAATCACTTTCGGAGATCCCTCAAAGGTTGAAGGGAAGAAGAAAACATCTGCCCTGCAGTATTCTTTCCTCAGTTGCTCTGCTCCCAGCGGCCCGGGGAGCACGACATTTCTAAGACCCTGCCGAGCGATTTGGGCCTCGAGTTCTGCACGCATCAGCCCTTCACCCACGAGTCTGAAATCTGCTTGCGGAAAGCGTTTCGCCGCGACCAGCACCTGTTCCGGATGCTTACGGCTTCGCAAAGAGCCCACAAATAGAACCAGCGGACGAGCATTCCGCGCACGCTCCCAGTCTGGCGTAAAGAACTGCGTGTCAGCCCCGGTAGGAATGACCTCGCTGTGCATTCCATATTCCCGCAGCAGGCTGCGCTGAACGTAAGCGGAATTGCTGTAAAGGTGATCGCACCGCAGGATGGTCTGCTCCCAAAGGCGTCGGGCCTCCGGCGCAAGATCAACCGCTTGATCAAGGTTGCACTGGGACTCGATTGTGCCCACGGTAACTCGCCGATCAGGCCATTTCTTCCGAAAGCCCAGGTACCAGCGGCTCGACGGCGACGACTTCAGATAAAACAGCACCTGGTGCGTGCCGAGCAGAAATTCGGAGAGGATTCGGACCGTTTGCCTTCTTCGCGGCAGCTGGATCAGCCGGGTATTTTTGCGGGCTGCAATGTGCGGGTCTGGCTTGCCAAGAACAAACGTGCTTACGTGGAAAACTTCGGGATCAAGCCGGCGGATGATCTCGCGGGCGTTCCCCATCTGCGCATTCAGAAGGCCCTCATCGGCAAAACTGTCCACAAGAATCCGAATTGGCCTCATCCATCTCCGCCACGGGAACTAGTTGCGAGCATGAGTCGCTGATCGCGCCAATTCTAGCCGATACTCACGGACGTGCGACGCCATTCGCCTGTCGAAATCCCGTGACTGACATGATTCCACCAAGTGCCGCTTCGCCGCCGTTAACAGCTTCTGCCGAACTTCTGCCGCCTCGCTCATCGCGAGCGGCGCTTTTTCTCCGGGATCCCGGCTCAGATCGTAAAGTTGCCCGCTGCCACCCGCGAAATCGAGCACCAGCTTGTACTGACTCAGGCGAATGGCCAGCAGTCTGGGCCCCATGCGGTCTTTAGGGAAAAACGGATTCGTGCAGTCGTATACGCATTCACTCAACACAGGACGCTCCTGAAACTTCCCCTTGCGAAGCTGACCCCAAAGACTTCTGCCGCGAAACTCTGCTGGAACAGGAATTCCAGCAACGTCGAGAAGTGTTGGCGCTAGATCCAACAAGCTAGATGGAGATTGCACCCGGTGTTTTGGACTGGCCGGAACCCGCAGCATCAGCGGAACATGGAGCAGTTCTTCCGTCAGCTTTTTGGGCAGATGTGCTCGCCCGCCATGCTCCAGGAACTCTTCACCGTGGTCTGCGGTGACCGCCAGCGCACAGCGGTCCCAGACGTTCAACTCGACGAGGTTTTCCGCTAGTCGACGAACTTGCTCGTCCACCCAGCGAATGCCGGTGTCATACAGTGCAACGACGTCTTCCCGCTTCGTTCGTAACCGTTCGACGCTTACATCGCCACGGTTCCAATACGAATTGAGGTAGACAGCCCGCACCGCATCGAGATCGCCACGGCTCATTATCTTCAGCGCCTCGGTTTTCGGGAAGTACGGCCCGTGCGCGTCCATGAAATGCAACCACAGAAAGAACCTTTGGTGACAGTGCTCTTTCAGCCAGCGCATGGCGTTGTCAATCAGGATTTCCGCACTGGGAAAACGCCGGACTGCATCTAGCGACACATCGCGACGTGCGGCTAGTCTTTGGCAATACTGAAAGTAGATCTCGTCATAAGCCCCGCCCAATCCAACCGAATGGCAGGCATTCGCCAGCAAACGATTGGCGCGATTTCGAAAATTACCGGACCTCGTGCCGCTTGCGCCGGTTGGTTCAGAGCCGTGCAGGAAATCCGCAAACACCTCGAAGCCGCGGTCATACCCAAAACGAGGCGAAATGTACGGATTCGCCGCGGAAAATGCCGCAGTTGCAAATCCAGATTCCTGAAGCACCGAAGCCAGCGTGCTTTCCTCCGGCACAATCCCCAACACATCGCGCCCGAGCGCCAACGGATAGCGCGAGGCAAGCATTGGCGGCATCGCATAGTAAGTCGGCGCCCCCGCGGCAATTGCATTTTCGAAGACCACGCTTTCCTCGGCGAGGCAATCCAGAAACGGCGTAGTTGGGCGCTGGTACCCAAGAAAGCCCACATGGTCCGCGCGAAGGCAATCGACCGTAATAAGGATTACCGAATGCGGATTCACTATGCCGATCCCATCTGCGCTGGGCGCGCATTCCATGGTTGTTGTGTAATGGAGACCTTTACCTTCTCGGAGCCGTCTGCCAATTGGCCTTTTGTCACCATTCGATATAAATCGCCGTCATTCGCATATATCAGGTCGGGGTATTTCGCCTCCAATGCGCTCAGCAACTGGTCGAGCACTGCCAGACTGGGAGATCGAAAATCCTTCAGCGTTGAATGAAAGTTAATGGAGTGCATTGAAATGATCAGCGGCAATCCTCGAGCAAAGCACATCGCAGCCAGTTCGACATATTTCTCAACTTCCGAATCGTGCTGGCTCGGCTCGAGATCGACGTTTCGATAAACGTGCAAAAGTCCGAACTCATCCATGTGCGGCGCCCTGATGCCGTCGCGGGTGCCGTTGACTGCTACGCGAATTCCCACCTCTGCCCATGCCCGGTGCGTGTCCGCGTTGGCGCGATAGCCCGGAGCACATGCCGACACAGGCTTGGTTCCGAAGAGCACAGACAGCAATTGACATCCCTGGATGATTAATTCGCGTTGGCGCTTGCCGGCCAGAAAGTTCTCCTTTGGCTCCTCAGGATCCCAAAACTCGTAACCCACCCACGGCATACGCCAGAAGATATACGGCGTTTCTGCTTCCCACAGTTTGAGCAAGAGTTCCGCGCGTTCCGATTTCTCCGCCAGCGCCTTCAAAACTGCCACCTCAGAGAAATGCGTTAAGCCATGAAGCGCCGGCTGCAGAACACCCGCCTTGATGCCGGCCTTGTACGCGTCGAACAATCCTGGACGTGACCATGCTCCCGGCAGTCCTTTGACTAACGCTTTCAGGACCACGCGCTGGAAGCCTCCTTCTCGCATTTTGCGGAAGTCCAGGTTGGCGGCACAGGCGTTCATCATCAAGCAAGGCGAACGGCCGCTCGCGTCATGATGGCGTTGCAGCAAACCCGCAACCGCCGCGACATCATCTGCTGTCTCCAATGTGTAGAGGTCGTATGGCCGTTCGCCTAAACGGATCCCCTGTGAGCGCAACAACTCAAATCCTTCGCGGTCGCGCACTCCAACCCTGCCCCAATCGTCGCTATGCAAAAGCACCAGCGGACGAGAAAAGGTGAAGGACTGTTGTTCCTTTCGCTGGGATCGCAGATTTTTGAATAAGTTGATCACTCGCCGTCAGACCCCATCAGTGTTCCCCTAGACGTAGCCCAACCCTCGCAACCGCTGCTCGATAATCTCAAGTTCGCGCTCGTCCATTTTGGACGCGTCGTCGCGCAGCAATTCCTCCAGGAGATTCGTCATAAGTTCATCGACGGAAGAGAACCTGCCGGCGAATTTCTGCTCCGCAGCTCGGCAGAGCTCCTCTGGAAGGCAAATGTTACGCGTGTTATTCATTCGAAACTCCATTGTTCGCACCCCAAATTTTGCTCCACGCCAGCCGGGCAAGCATGCGGTCCTCAGCGTCAAATCCAACCACGAACATCGCTCCGAGAAAAACCATGTACGCGAGAGGCAACGCGAATCCGGCCGCTCTCCATGTAGCGTGGGGTAAGAAATTACGTTGTAGAACCAGCGCCAATGTCGTCACGATCGCCGAGAGCACCACTTTTGCGTAACTACGGTTGTAGGGAAAGAGATGCAGGCGCTTGCGCACCTCCGCCAAACACCACACGTTCGTCCCTACGATGGAAGCGCTCAAACCCAGCGCTGCCCCGAGAATGCCTAACCGTGGGACCAGAAGAATATTCAGCGCGACCATCAATATCGCATTTACCGCCTGGATCTTCATCAATGACAGCTGGTTTCCCGACATGAGCAATAAGAATCCAACCGATCCCGCCCCGCAATTGACGACTTGGGCGATAGCGCACACCGCAAGTACCGCAGCTCCGCTCCGGAAGTCACCGCCGAAAGCCGTCATCACGGGACCTGCAAAGATGATGATCGCTGCCGCAAGCGGAATCGTGAACACAAGTACCCACTTCGTAAGCCACGCATAGAGTAGTTGCAGCATTTGGTGGTTTCCTGCGGAATGCAATTCCGCAATCATCGGAGAAAAGATTTGATTGACCGACGTGAGCGCGATGGGCACAAACCCTGCTACCGCAATCGAAACCGCATAGATTCCGACCTGCCTAACATTCAGGTAATACCCCAGCGTGATCTTGTCTGCCTGGGCCAGCACGAAGTGCACCATGGCAATTCCGAACGTGGTCGCCGAAAACGCAACCACTCGTTTTTCCATATGCCCCAGTCCACCCGTGGTCCGCGCGCGCGGCGGTGTAAGTTTCCACACTGAATACACCAGGCATCCCAGTATCAGCGTCGCGCTCGCAACTTGCGCAACCAAATATCCGCCCAACCCGAAGTGCAGGCTGATCAACACGACCGCGAGCAGAATTGTGGCGCTGGTCCCCATGAAATGCGTGATCACCGTTCGCTGGGCTACGGCACTGAATCCCGCCATGCACTGCCCCAAAAAGGTGTTCAGCACGCCCAGCAACATGATGGCCGCGAAACTCCAGGAATACGACGCCAGGGCCGGCGTGTGATAGAACCGGACTGCGATCGACGGCATTGCCACCAACAGCACGGCTCCCAGGACAATGTTCCCAAATCCCAAGAGACTCAAGGCGCCGCGCAGGAACGCTCCAAGCCGGACATAGTCACCTCGGCTCGAGTACTCCGAAACGAACTTAGCTCCCGCCGTTGGCAGGCCAACGGCATTAAACAGGCCGATCACGCCAACGATGCTGATCCCCAGCGCGTAAATCCCTAACGCCTCTGCCCCGAGCGTCCGCGCGAGATAAATCTTGAAGAAATAACCAGACACTGCGGTGAACAGTGTTCCGGCGAAGTAAACGGTGGAGTGCCGCGAGATCGATTTGACTCGCCGCCGGAATTCGGCAGTGTCGTTTGAAACCACTGCCGGGTTCGGTCTCTCAACGATAATCGGAGCCGCTGTACTCATCGACTAAATGCGCCGGACAAACAAGTCGGCCGGACGCTTGATTTCGAGAATATTCCCTCTAGGAATCGGCTCCTATGCTTAGCTGGGTTCTATGTCCTGAGATCGCCGCTGGAGGTTTGGATCAACAATGTTCATGCGTAGTGAAATCGTGAATGTTATTTCCCAGCGACCATGTCCCAGCGCAGCGCAGTCCCGCGCTCGATGTCGCAGGCGGCGCGTTGCCCGAGAACATCGCTTAAATACCGTGTGTGCAGACCATTCGCCGGACGAATGGACCTCACATTTTTCGCAGTGAAAACATCGCCGGATTTCACGTCCTCGACCACGAACAGCGATCGCCGAAAAGCGCGGCTTACGTTTTCTTTTTCGCCAACCTGGAACTCCGGTGTGCCAATCGCCTGTTCTACCGTCCGCACCGCGTCCACCATGGCTTTGAATTCCTGCGGCTCCAGCGAGAACTCGCTGTCCGGCCCTTTCACCGAGCGCGAAAGCGTCAGGTGTTTTTCGATGATGCAAGCGCCTAACGCGACCGCCGCAATCGGCACGGCAATACCCATGCTGTGGTCCGACAATCCTACCGGCACGCCAAACTTCTCCGCCAGCGCCGGAATCAAGCTCAGGTTCATCTCCTGTGGCGGCGAGGGGTACGCGCTCGTGCACTTGAGCAGCGCGATCTCCCGCGCGCCTGCCGCACGAGCCGACGCCAATGCCTCTTCGATCTCTTCTGCACTTGCCATGCCTGTCGACATGATGAGCGGCTTGCCCGTCGCTGCCACCTTCTGGATCAGCGGGATGTCAACCAGTTCCGGCGACGCGATCTTGTATGCCGGAACGTTGAGCGTTTCGAGAAAATCTATTGCGCTGGGATCAAATGGCGACGAAAAGAAGTCCATGCCGCACGAAAGCGCTTTCTTTTGCAACTCGGCATGCCATTCCCAGGGCGTGAATGCTTCGCCGTACAGATCATGCAGGGTTCGTCCGTCCCAGAGCGTTCCCCCGCGAATCTGAAACGGCTCTGCATTGCTGCGGATCGTAATCGTGTCGGGCGTGTAAGTCTGCAGTTTGATCGCATCCGCCCCTGCTTCTTTCGCCGCCTCAATGAGACTCACGGCTCGCCGCAGGTCCTGATTATGGTTCGCTGAAAGCTCCGCCACAATGTAAACAGGGTTGCCGGGACCAATTTTGTGTTTAGCGATCCGAATATGTGGGAGGACTTGATGCGCCGTGTCCACGGGTTCGACTGCGGTGGTCATTACCGGCATGTTAATGTGCTCGACCACCGTCCGCAATTGCGGCTTTCACAAGCGGCACCATTTGCGCTAACGTACCAACGTGCTGAGACCTGCTTCGCACTGGGAAATGCTTCATTCCGATGCGCGTTTCCGCCCGCTCTATCCCAGTGAATCTGTTGTTCGGTTTTTGATTGCGGCTCGTCCCAAAGGGATTTCGCATCCCCCAAAGCTCCTTGATATTGGCTCGGGTGCCGGAAGACACCTGCTCACGGCTGCTGAGATGGGTTATTTACCGGTGGGCTTGGATTTCTCCCACACTGGGCTGGCGCATGCACGGGAACGCCTTCTGGCGAAGAACGTGGCGCCGCTCTTGTCGGTTGCAGGCATGACTTGCCTGCCGTTCGCGGATGAGACTTTCGACGCGGTCTTAAGCTACGGCGTCTTCTACTACGCCTCTGCCGGGGAAATGAAAAAGTCTATTGGCGAGGTGCTGCGAGTTTTGAAACTCGGCGCAAAGGCTTTTGTTGTCTTGCGAACATCGCGAGATTACCGTTATGGCAAGGGAACGGAACTCGAACCAGGTACCTTTCAGTTGAATATTGCCGATACCAACGAATTGAACACCGTCCAGCACTTCGTCACGGAAGAACAGATCCCGGAATACTTCGCCGGATTTTCTCAAATCAGCTTTGAAAAAAACGAGTTCTCATTTTCTGACCGCACTAAGCTGAACTCGGACTGGCTGATCACAGCGCAGAAGTGACGGAAAATGTTAGGCAGAGGCGCGGAACATCACTTCCCCTCTCAGGATGCTTCCACACTCGAGCACGATTTGTCTCGACTCCGGCCCGGCATGAAAGAGGAGATCGATAATGCTGAGATTGGGCATAAAAGGTCCCCGCTGGGAATACGTAGGGTGCCTGAAACTCTGCCACAAGTGCTTGAACCCTGCATCCTCCATCTGTTTCTCGTCAACGTACGTTCGGGAGCCTTCATTCGACAAGTACGCCGACGCTCCGACTGCCTCGCACATGGAAATCAACATTGCCGTCTTGGTACCGGTGATTTGATAGGTGCGGCTATCCAGAATCGGAGTGGTGATCTCAAGCCACTTCAAAAATAATCGGATCAGGGAGATGTTCAAGTCCGAAAGCGAGCCTGAATGCGCCTGTAACTGGGCCTCCAACTCGGGGAAATAAAGATCAAAGAAACGTGCTTTGCCATAGGCTTGCCGAATGCTTCCCAGGTGTTTTCGTCTCCAGTTGCCATCGAGCGGATACGTTTCATTAATCGGTTGATCAAACAAGCCGGCTGTTTTGACTGGGATGCTTAGCCATAGCTCTCGATTACTCAGGCAGATGCGATTCCGCGAGTGCCAGCTTTTCTTTACGTACTGGCAGTGCCCGACAAACATGAACGCATCACTGAGAGCAATCTTGTTGAACAGAATGATTCCCGGCAGATAGACCGGTTGGTGCCCCGAAAGCACGAAATCACTCTTGTCATTGGCGCTCCGTGGCAAAGTTCCAAGCGCAAACGTATTCATTTCCACGTTAGTTGATCTCCACGTGTGATTCACAGCCAACACGTTGCATCACTTCCGCAATGCGTCGCATGTCCGTTTCGGAGTAACGATGATCAGTTGAAATACTCAAAATTCGCGAGGAAAGGTCCTTCGCGCCAGGATCAGTGGTGTCGCATACCCACTCGACGGGACAGTAGATGTTCTCCTTCCGCATAGCGTCTTGATAGTGGTCTCGGGCCGCGGTGGATGGGAACACCAATGGCAAAACGAATGGAGCGTGCCTTTCGGGCCAAGTCCGAAATGCGGGTTGCGCGTCAGAAAAGTCGTTCAGCAGGGTGATCAGAAGCCGCGTGTTTGCCGCCCTTCGTTCTCGCCAGAATTTCGGTACTCCGAAAGACACGATTGCTTCCGCAACTGGCGAAATCGCTGAGCAGGCGCTTCGACTCAGCATCTCTTCTCCTCGCAACTGCAGGTCGCGGTACCTGGCCTTCAGGTCAGGATCCGATGTCTCAGACAAATACGAACGTTTGTACAACATCGCTCCCGCTTTCAGGGAACTGCCATTCCAATCCATCGCTTGGGGCGCCTCTGGCAACGCATTGCCTGTCGGGGACCACAAAATCGCGCCGTCCGGCACGGGCACAGTCTTGCGGATCGAGCACACAGCGTAATTTGAGGTCGAGTTTCGTGCCCATTCGGAGAAGGGATCTTGGGTGTGGTCTTCGACAAGGATGCATGAGTTATTCTGCCGCCACCGATTCCAGGGCTCGGGGCTGCGTACCCCAAAATAATTGACGGCGAGAACGAGATCTTCAGGACGAGGGCGCAGAGTGGACCAATCCGGCTCGCTCCATCGACAATCGTCGTGATACTCGCGAATATCGGCAACGGCCTGGCAATGTCTCGCAACTTCAAAGCAAAAAAAGCTCGGCAGCCAGAGCGTCGCACGAGTTCGCCGGGCGCCGCATAAAGCTTCCAGCGCATGGCGGCATAGCGAGAAAAAAGCTGCGGGCTCGGGCCACGACCAAACCGGAGCCGGGAACTCCGTCTCCCAGTGCAACATGCTTCCGATTTCGATGCGCCCCCATTCCATGGTCATGCGGTCGCCTCTAGCTTCGCCGTCGTTAATCTCTCGACTATTCTGTCGGCACCAAAGGTGTCGATATGCTGGGCTGCAAGGGCGGCCCTGCGAGCTCTGCCGGCATCGTCCTTAAGGAACGCCTCAAGGTGAGCGGCCAACTCCGCAACAGTGATCTGATTCCACCACCCTAACGAAACTGCGAATCCCCTCGAAGCAAATTCTTCGCCTGTGCGGGCGTGATTTTCCGCCATGGTGATCAGCAACATCGGGACACCGACCGCGGCAAACTCGGTTGCGCTTGCGCCCGGTGCTGAGATCGCCATGTCCGCACTGACCAGTATTTCGCCCATGTCTCGAACGTTTTTCAGCAGGTGCACCGGCTTTCTGAGTCTTCGGGCCGCGCCCTCCAGCGTGGCACTGTGCTCATTCGCTGCCCCGCAGATCACGGTGATCTCGAAATCCTGCGCGGCAATCGTGTCCAGAGCCTCCAGGACCGCCAGGGTCACATTGTCAGGATCGCTGCCGCCCAGGGTGACCAACAGGTTGCGCCTGGAACGGAGGTGCTGGGAGCTTCGCTCAATCTTGCGAAACTCGCGCCTGATCAACGCGAACCGTAATCCAACAAGCAACTCGGTCGCAGGGTCCTTGCGTGGATACATCTCGGCGGACGCGAAAATATTGGGATTGATCACGACATCCGCGTCATAGCGATCCCGCGTCCCGTGATCATCGATCAGCGCGATTCGTGTTCCCAAGCGCTGTAATCGCGATGCGTAATCAGACGTAAAGCCAAATCCATCGATCACGACCCATTCCGGGCGCAGCGCCTCAATCAGCGCTCCGGTTTCGTCGCTATCATTTCTCGATCCCGGGAAGCTCGAGAGATCGTGAACCTCTATGTTCGCGGATGTCAGCCTCTGCTGAATTCCAGGCACACACCGATGCGTAGCAAACACAGCGTGGCCACCGCGCTCCTGCCAAACCTCGGCCAATGCGAGACAACGCATGACGTGGCCAGTCCCAATATCCGGACTCGCGTCGGCGCGAATGAGGAGTTTGCCTATGCCCACAGTCTCTCCGCAGGTACTCGCGCTTCGGTCGCCGCCAGTTCCGGAGGCGCCGCAAGCAGCAACTCGCGCAGGACATTGGGTTCTGCGCTTTGCCAAAGGTCTGACAACTTGGCTGTTCTCGGGCGCTTCAGTAAGGTTGAAATATTTTGGATGTCTTCGGCGCAACCCAGGGGCTCAGCCACGCCGAACTTTATGAATTGATCGGAGTATCCATAACCGGACCGGTCAAGCCATGTGCAAAGGAACGATGGCACACCCTCCATCGCAGAATCTACTGCCGCTGTGGAGCTAACTGTCATGCAAAACAGGGCACCTTGCATGAGCTCTTTGGAGATTGGTCCAGCCATAAACCTTAGCAAGTCACGCTGCGAGGGCTGGATCACTCGCCTCACCATCTTCTTCCGTTCACGCAGGGTTTCAAAGGGGTGGAGCTTGATCATCAGATGACAGCCGTGCTCAGCCGCGAGGCTTATGAGTGGCGGGATCAGTTCCGCGAACACATCTTGCGCTCGGCAACCGAGTGCTTCGTAAGGCTCCGAGAAGAATACAATCTCGCGTTTTGCTCCAGATTTTAGAGGTGCTGCTGAAGTTCGCAACGGGGCCGCAACAAACACCTTCTCTTCTGAAACCGACCCAGTATTTACCAGGTAATCCAATTCCATCTGCCCCTTGGCGAGAAACCGATTGGCGCAAATATCGCCATACCGATATCGCCCATCCATAGCGCCGTGATGACAAGCGACCGTGGGAATTCCGCGCTTCTGTGCCAACAAGAGAGGAATGCGAGTGTACGGATTCCTTTCGTCAGCAGTCAGAACGGATGAGATATTTTCCTTTGCGAAGACATTGAGCCAACTATCGCGCACTGACAATCCCTCTTGCAGACGCACGGGCAAGGAATCGAATCGTGTGGGTGCGAGGAGCTTTCCAATCTCAGGTTGGTCCGAAAAACGCGATCGTAGCCGGTCCCAACTCAGGAGCAATTCACCTATCTCGCCTTTGTCACAACCAGTCCGTGCGTATGACGCAAGGTGTGCCTTGCTCACATTCGCGGGAGCTGCGCATCCCCAACCACTTTGGCGGACGGCAACCAGCAGGAAGCGTAAATCCGGCACAGAAGCCGCATGGTAAAACGCCATCTGCGTCGCATTCTCATACGCCGAGGGCAGAAGTACGACCGGTGTTCCACTGGCCTCACGCCGCCGTGCCACCAATCGGCGAAGCCGGTAGCTGCCGTCATACTTATCCGCAAGGATGGCCACGCTCTGCCGCAACGTGAATCGCGAGAGTCTTCTAAATCGGCTGCTAAACCGGGTCTCGTCTCCTAAGTCCAAGAATTGAATTGTGCCGGGAACTAGCGTCTTCAAGAGGTGCGACTGTGGCCCGTTGGAACTCACAAATACTTCATCCTCGGACCGAAAGGTTTCGAGAACTTTCTGCAAGAATATGGCCTGCTCAAATTGATCGAGCCAGAGGATCGAAAGCAGGTCCCACCAATCGAGGCCGCATTGATCCACCAGAAGCCCCAACCCACTTCGGAACACCATCTCGAGCTTTGCAAAATCATCTGCATCCAATTTCGGGGAGGGTTCCACTGTGCAGCCGAGAGCGTTGCCCCAAGCTTCGTATGTGTGTGGGCTGGAAACTCCCAAATCGATCACGCGATCCCAATGCCGGCCGAGACATGCGGGGCTCAGGGGATTATCTTCGCGATGGAGGAGAAGGCAACGCATGCTACGAAGAGGGTTGTGCAACTTCGTACATACTCTTTTGCACAACATCTGAATTCAGTGTCGCCATCTCGGGCGAACGCAACATCAGGGCCGCAACTTCTCGCCAGCCGAAGTCATCTCGATTGGGAAAATGAGCATAAATCGCTCGGATCAGCTGCAGATCCTGCACGGTATCAAGCGTCCATCGGTACTGACTGAAGTCCTGTTCCGACGCAAGGGCGGCAACTTCGAAGAGATCGCGGCGTTCGTAGAAAATTGGGGTCACATGCTCGCGCTGGTACGCATTGTTGGCCAGAAGGGCAGCCTCACGTAACGCCCTGCGCGAAAATACTTCCACATCCAACCCACGGGGAAGGCGGTCTGGAACGGCATTGAACGCAAAATCGGCATGATCACGGAAGAATTTCTCCAGGACATCATCGATCATTCCTGCGTCGATCAGCGGGCAATCCGATGTAATGCGCACGATTACGTCGGCTTCGAACTCCTCAGCCGCACCGAGATATCGCGCCAGCACATCCTGCTCGGAGCCGCGAAAGCAACGCACTCCTAATCGTTTCGCCTCTGAGACGATCGCATCATCCGCAGGAGACTCGGTGGTTGCAATGGCCACTTCCGCGATCAACTTCGCCCGCGACAGACGCCGGACCACCCGGCAGAGGGCCGTCTCTCCCCCGATGTCCATGAGTACTTTCCCCGGCAATCGGGTGGAACCCATGCGCGCTTGCACGATGGCAACAGTTCTCAAGCGTTACTCCGGCTTCCCTTGCTCTTCTTCAACAAAAATACGGTATCGACGTTGTCATTTTCCAAATACTGGAACCGCCGTTCCTTTACCAGTTCGAGATCGTCGAACAGCGTCAAATACTTTCTGGCATAGTCCATCTTCCACAGCAGATCGTCATTGCCCCGATAGTTCACAGCAGTCAATTCTGAAGAGAAATACTCCGCTCCCCATATGTAGTGCCGGGCACAACGATGAATCTCGCTCATGGCCTGGGGCAAATCGTCAGGGGCGATATGAATCAGCACGCCCGATGTAAAAACAACGTCGAAAGCCTGGTCTTCGAAGGGGAGCGCCAATGCCGACCCTTGCTCCAATGCAACACCCTTCAGTCTCGATCTCGCGCCCGCCAACGCGTACGATTGCAGTTCGATTCCTGTGAGCTGGGTGTAGCCCTGCGCCTGCAGGAGCAAAAGCTGATTGCCAACATTGCATCCGACCTCCAGAAAGCTTGCGCTTTGGGGGATTCCCTCCAGGAACATCTGGTTAATGGCGCTTCTCGATACTCCGTAGTTTCTGGACCACAGGGCATCCAGTTCGGCCATTTCCAGAGTATTCCGGTCGGTGTAGGCGCGCCCAAACTCGCCTTGCCAAACGCGCATCTGTGCTGTCTGTCCTGCTATATCAACTCTTGCCGTCGACATCCGCCAACTCCCTTTTCATTTCCTGTAGTACCCAATGACCAAGTCCACCGCTCGAATCACATCCTCTACATCGGCGTCGCTCATGCCATGGAACATGGGCAGGCTGATCACGCTCTCGTATGCGCTCTCTGCGGTCGGAAACTCTCCGCCGCGATATCCAAACCGCTCCCGATAGTACGGATGTAGGTGGACCGGAATGTAATGCACGTTAACGCCGATGTTCTCGGCGCGCAACGCGTGAAAGATTTCCGCGCGCCCCGTCGAGAATCGGGCAAAGTCAAATCGGACGTGATACAAGTGCCACGCCGGCAACGCTTCCTCGCGCACAAATGGAGCGCAAATACCCGGCATCTCGCGAAACGCCGCTGTATACCGCGTCGCGATTTCCCGCCGCCGCGTTAAGTTCTCTTCCAGCTTCTTCAACTGGCTCAACCCCAGAGCGCACGCGATATCCGTCAGCCGGTAGTTGTAGCCGAGCAGCACCATCTCGTAATGCCATTGGCCTGCGTGCTGCCGATCACGCGCCCCGCTGCTGATCCCGTGATTGCGGACCTTGCGCAATGCATCCGCATACGCTGCGTTGTCGGTGGTCACCATGCCGCCTTCACCGGTGGTCAAATGCTTCACCGGATGGAAGCTGAACACCGTCATGTGCGCGATGCTGCCCACCCGCCTACCCTTGTACTCGGAACCAAGCGCGTGGCACGCATCTTCGATCACCACCAAGCCGTGCCGGTCGGCGATCTCCAGCATCGCGTCCAGATCGGCTGGATGCCCGGCATAATCCACCGGCAACAACGCCTTCGTCTTCGGCGAGACCTTCGCCGCAACTCGCTCCGGGTCCAGGTTCAGCGTATCGGCAGAGATATCCGCAAAGACTGGCGTTCCATTCTGATAGAGCACGCAGTTCGCCGTTGCCGCGAACGTCAGTGGCGTCGTAATCGCTTCATCGCCGGTCGCGATCCCGGCCGCAAACGCTGCACCATGGAGTGCCGCCGTCCCGCTGCTGAAGCTCACCGCGAACCGCGCTCCCAGCCACGCGGCAAATGCCTCTTCAAACTCGGGGATCTTCGGTCCGGTGGTCAGCCAATCCGAGCGCAGCGCGTCGACCACCGCCTGGATGTCGTCTTCCTCGATGGATTGCCTGCCGTACGGGAGGAGAGTCTTTCGCACCGGCGTCCCTCCGTGGATCGCCAGTGCTACCCGGGTTGGCGCGCTCAGCGACATGACACCTCTATGCGTTCGCGCGAAGCTTGTTGTTACTTGCGATCAGCGACGGCGCGGGCGCGCTTCCCTCCACCAGGTCGTACAGGCCATCAGCCGTCAGCCATTCGGTATTGGTGTCGCTGGCATAGCGGAAGTTTTCTGGCAGCGGCCGCGCCTTCTGCCAATTCTCTTTCTTCCACCAGTTATGCGCGGGCTGGATAACGAACATGTCATCCATTTCCACCGCATTGCGGGATTCGTCTTCGGAGAGCAGAACCTCGTGCAACTTCTCCCCAGGCCGGATGCCGATGGACTCGATCTGGCAGTCCGGAGCGACGGCCTGCGCCATGTTGAGCAGCTTCATACTCGGAATCTTAGGTACAAAAATCTCGCCGCCGTGCATTTGTTCCAGGCAACGGATCACGAACCTCACACCCTGGTCCAAGGTGATCCAGAACCGCGACATTCGCGGATCGGTCAGCGTGATCTTCCCCCGTTTGCGTTGCTCCATAAAGATCGGCACCACGCTTCCGCGACTGCCCACCACGTTGCCATATCGCACGCAGGCGAACCTGGTGTCCTGGGCGCCCGCATAGGCATTGGCCTGCACAAACATTTTTTCCGCGCATAGCTTCGTCGCGCCGTAGAGATTGATTGGATTGACGGCTTTGTCGGTGCTGAGTGCGGCCACCCGCCGGACCCCGCAGTTGATCGCCGCCTCAATGACGTTCTTCCCGCCGTTGATGTTGGTCTGAATGGCCTCGAACGGGTTGTACTCGCAGGCTGGTACCTGCTTCAGGGCCGCGGCATGAACTACGATCGTGACCCCGGCAAATGCACGCTCCAGGCGCTTCTCATCTCGCACATCGCCCAGAAAATACCGGACACTCGGCCCGTCCAACCCGCTCGTCCGCATCTCGTGCTGCTTGAGTTCGTCACGGCTGAAGATGATCAGCTTCCTCGGACCAAACTCCCGCAGCATAATCTCCACGAACTTCTTGCCGAATGACCCGGTACCGCCGGTTACGAGCACAACTTCTTCCGACCAGTTCATTGTCACCTCGAGGAACCTTGGAGCAGACCAACGAGCTTGCGCAAGTATAGCCATTCTGCGCCGAACGGAGCTGTGAATCTAAGTCTTTCACAGCTTGGAACCAATTCAATCAAGGCTACTTGACGATCTTCTCTGCCATACTGAAATCCGCCATCGTCTGCCAGTGTTTCTGGCGATTTCTGTAACGCGTGAAGGGGGCTGATGGAACCGGTCTTTCAATCGAATACTCCGGCGTTGCGTGAGATGCCCCCGGGTTCCATGCAACTCACGCGCAATCTGGCCGGCATACATCCGGCCGCTGCGAATCAAGATTCGATTCTTCGCGATTATCTGCGTGTTTTGATCAAACGGATTTGGGTTGTGCTCGGCACACTCGCCATTATCTTTGGCGCAACCCTCATTGCAAGCTTGCGCGCTACTCCGATTTACGATGCCGTGGGCAGCATCGCGATCAACAAGCCCGATCCAATCCTCGCCAACATCCAGAACGGCAATAACAACGTCGACTACAGTGATCCCACCACCGACCTCGACACGGAAGTACGCATTCTGAAAAGCGATCTGCTTGCGTTGCAGGTGATTTCGCAGCTCAACCTGGACAAACTCCCGGAATTCGGCGGCAACGGAATCAAGTCGAGCTCCAGCCTGGAACTCACCACCGACGCCCTGCAGCCCGATTCTGCTCGTGCCAGCGCGCTTTTAGGCGCATTCAAAGGCAATCTTCGCGTCTTGCTCGAACCCAACACCCGCATCATCGACATCCATTACCGCAGTCCGAATAAAGAACTCGCCGCCCGCGTTGTGAACGCGGTTGCCAATACCTATATCGAGCAGAACTTCAAAACCAGGTTCGAGTCGACCATGCAGGCTTCCGACTGGCTCTCCCGCCAATTGGTCGATCTGCAGATGAAGGTCGAGACCTCTCAGGAAAAGCTGGTCAAATACCAGAAGGAACATCAGATCCTCGGTATCGACGACAAGCAGAACATCACCACCGAGAAGCTGGATGAATTGAACAAGGAACTGACCGCCGCCGAATCGGCGCGGATGGAGAAAGAGTCTGTGTATCGCCTCGCCGAATCGGGCGACACCGACTCCGCCGCCTCGATCGCCGCCGGAATGGCCAATGGCGAAGGCAAAGCTTTTGTCGCAACCTCTGGTTTGCTCGACAAGCTGCAGGCACAGAAGGCTGATCTCAAGATCCAGGCCGCCCAGCTCAACACCCAATTCGGCCCCGCGTATCCCAAAATCGCTCAACTGAACAATCAGCTGCAGGAAATCGACATTCAGATCCAGAGCGAGATGAAGAAGGCGACCTCGCGCTTGCGGGGCGACTACCTCGCTGCCTTACAGCGTGAACAAATGCTGAGTGCCGCTCTCGAACAGCAGAAGCAGCAAGAAAACAAAATGAATGAGAGCGCGATTGAATACAGCTTCCTGAAACGCGACTTCGAGACCAATCGCACTCTCTACGAGGGTCTGCTGCAGAAGTTGAAGGAAGCGGGCGTGACCGCGGGTCTGCGATCAAACAACATCCGCGAGGTCGATATCGCGCGCACGCCGGGCAGCCCCGCCGAACCGAATATCCCGCGAAATCTGGGCTTTGCATTCGTGCTCGGCCTTACCAGCGGTGTCGGGCTCGCGTTCCTGCTTGAGGGGATCGACAATACCGTTCGCACTCCCGAGCAGGCCCAAGCCATCTCCGGTCTTGCTTCGCTGGGCATGATCCCGATGGGGTCGAAGAATAGCGCTGACAACGGCAGCAAGCGTGGCCTGATGGTGACCGGCACAAAGGAACCCGTCGAACTGGTCACTCAATCGCGACCCCAGTCACAGATGGCCGAGTCCTACCGCGCGCTGCGAACCTCGTTGCTGTTGACGACACTGGGAGCGCCGCCGAAAACAATTCTGATCACGAGCGCGCTTCCGCGCGAAGGCAAAACCACCACCAGCATCAACACCGCAGTGGTCCTCGCACAGAAGGGCACGCGCGTTCTGCTCATCGATGCCGACCTTCGCCGGCCCAGTATCCACAAGGCTTTGGGACTGGGTCCACGCGTAGGACTGAGCAATGTGCTCACCGGTGGGGCAACGTTGCAGCAGGCGACCGTCCGGTCGTCAGTGCTGCCGAACCTTTATATTCTGCCCGCTGGAACGCCGCCTCCGAACCCAGCAGAACTCATGGCGTCCGCGCAGATGCTGGACTTATTGGCAGAGCTTCGCGAGCAGTACGATCACGTAATTGTCGATACGCCGCCCACCCTGTCCGTGACGGATGCCGTTGTGCTCTCCACCCGGGTCGATGCCGTGGTCCTTGTGATTCGTTCGGCGCAAACAACAAAGCCAGCCCTACGCCGTTCCCGCAACATTCTCGCGCAGGTGAACGCGCGAGTGGCGGGCGTGCTGCTGAACGCCGTGGATCTCGACTCGGCCGATTACTACTACTACTACGAGTACCAGGGAAAATACGGCCAGCGTTATTACGACGAGAACATGGACGGTTCCGGCGAGAGTACAGCGCAAGCAGTTTCAGGGGGAGCGTAGGGTCCGGAAACGCGCTTTTGGAATCGCGTGTTGCAGAGTTTGCGCAACGAAAGCTTGAGAAACGGTTGCGCAGTCCGGAGGGGCGGTCAAGCGGACAGTCGCGCAGCCCGGAGGTCGGTCGAGGGGACAGTTGCCAAGCCCTGAGTGGCGGTCAAGGTGACAGTCGCGCAGCCCCGTAGGGGCGACCGAACTTAGCCCAGCGCTTCAGCGCTGGGAAAGTTAGAAAGAGTGACCAAGTCCCGTAGGGACGACCGAGTTCGCGCATCGCGAATTACACCTGCGGAGCAAAGCTTGCAGGTGGATGAAAAATGCAGTTGAGCCTTCGCAGTCCGGCGAAGAAGTGGGCAGCAACCGCGGCCATTGTCGTGGTCACTGCTGGATACTGTGGTGTGGCCGCGAGTCGTTTTCTTGCGGACCGTTTGGCTCAATCCAACAACGAATCATCTCTGCGCCGGGCTATTCGGCTGGATTCCGGCAATGCGGAGTATCGGTACAACTTTGGCGTCCGCCAACTCGCACTGCAATTGCCGGCCAATGCCGCACCATGGCTTGAGTCCGCCACTCGCTTGAATTTCCATTCCGCCCGCCAATGGATCGCACTGGCCGTCGCAAAGCAGTTGCTTGGAGATCCCGCCGGCGAGAACGCCGCCATCAACAACGCGCTCGCCGTAGATTCCCACACTCCGGACATTGCTTGGCAGGCCGCAAATCTGCTCCTGGCACAAGGTCGGACCAATGATGCGATGAAACAGTTCCGTACCGTGCTGGAAAATGATTCGTCTTTGACCTGGCCTGCAATTACGACCGCGTGGAAAATCCATCCTGATATCGACTCGCTCCTCGAGAACGTAATCCCACCCGCGGCCGACATTCCCTTCCTGCAATTCCTGCTCTCGAATAAGGAGACACTGGCCGCAGGCAAAGTGTGGAACAGAATTTTTTCGTTGCAGCAACCGATTGGGCGCCGATACCTGCTTGAATACGAGCACTACTTGCTCAACCATCGGGAGGTCGCGCAGGCTTCTCTCGTTTGGCAGCAAGCCTCAAAGATCGCGGATATCGCGGCTTACCAGCCTTCCGCGGAAAATCTGCTGGTCAATGGCGATTTCAGCCTCGACATCCTCAACGGCGGATTCGACTGGATTCATCAGCCTGTCGGCGGCATTTCGGTGGCGCTCGATGCGAACGAAACCCATTCCAGTTCCCGTTCCTTGCGAATTCTTCTCGACGGCGAGGGAATTTCCGACGCCGGTATTAGTCAGTTTGTGAGCGTCGAGCCCAACACCCGTTACGACTTCACCGCACTCTACAAGGCGCGCGAGATGGACGGCGCTGGAGCCATGCAGTTCGCCATTCACGACGCCTATCGCTCCACTCCTCTTTTCGTGAGTGAAGACTTGCGGGATGCCGACTTCTGGAAGAACGCTGGCGGCACCTTCACCACTCCTGCTGACACGCACCTGGTAATCGTGCACGTGATTAGAGTCCCCGCGGGGAGACCCATTCGCGGCAAGCTGTGGATTGACGGCCTTCGCCTGGTTCAGAGCGGAACGGAGGGCAAATGAGCGCGGCCTTACCCCTGCCCGATGTTCCTGAAACCTATCTCCAACTGCAACCCATCCGCTCGCGCGCGACTGAGGCAATTCTCTACAGCGTTGTCAGCCTGTTATTACTCGCTCCACTGGCATTTGGCGCAGTCGAAGTCTGGTCAACCGCAATTCTTGAGATCGCCAATGCAATCCTGATTTCGATTTGGGCTTTGCGTCAGGTAAGAACCGGGACCTTGATTCTGACCGGCAATGCGGTTTTCGTTCCGATGTCTGCGTTCGGAACCCTTGTACTGTTGCAAATAGTGTCCGGCATCTCCGGCTATACGCACGCAACCAGTTCGGCTTTCATGATCTATGCGGCCTATGCGTGCACCTGCTTCTTAATCGCGCAAACACTCACACGTACCACGCATGTCCAATACATTGCGACCCTGCTCACCGCATTCGGAACTTGCCTTGCCCTCTTCGCCGTCCTGCAGTCTCTCAGTTCCAACGGAAAGATCTACTGGCTTCGCACTCCCCGCTTCGGTGGCTGGATTTATGGTCCTTATGTAAATCACAATCACTACGCCGGGCTGATGGAGATGCTGGCGCCAATTCCGCTTGTCTTTGCATTCAGCAAATACGCGCACGGCCGCAAGCGGTGGATCGCCGCGGCAGCCGCGGCTTTCATGGGGGCGACCATCTTCCTCTCCGGCTCGCGCGGCGGCATGGCAGCGTATGCGCTTCAGATTGCCCTCTTCTTCTGGTTCCTGTTCCGCGAGCGTACCCGCAACGGCGTCGCTCTTGTGCTGGGCGCGTTTCTGCTGGTTGCGTTGGTATCGGTTGCATGGATCGGAGGCAACGAAGTCACCGAGCGAATTTCAACCGTTGCCTCTGGCAATAAGCAGACAGAGATCGGCTCCGACATTCGCTTTTCAATCGATCGCGATTCGCTTCACATGTTCGCGAAGCACCCAGTGCTCGGCTGGGGACTTGGGACTTTCGCCAACGTTTACCCGCAATTCCGCAGCTTCTACACCAATCAATTGGTCAATCGAGCTCATAACGATTACTTGGAACTGCTGACTGACACCGGCATCCTGGGCTTCGGCATTGGTATGTGGTTCCTGGTCGCGACTCTTCGCCCCGCCATTCGCAAGGCCCGGAGTTGGTCCGGAGACGTGAACGGCGCCGTCGCATTGGCCGCGCTCCTCGGAATCACCGGGATTCTTGTGCACAGTTTCGTCGACTTCAACTTGCAGATTCCAGCGAATGCAATGTTGTTCTACGTCCTGTGCACCATCGCTGCCGCTGACACTCGCTTCCGCAATCCTCGACGCGAGCATCGGAGGCACTCACGGGTTGAGGTCGCCACCGACGATTCTGCGGTTTCCCTGTAGTGTCCACCGTGCAAGATCGAGCCCCGCATCCGCCTTCGATCTGAATTTTGTTTACAATCCTTGCGATGAATAAAGTCGTCGCCGGCGCAGACGAGGCCATTCAGGACATCTTTGACGGCGCCACCATCATGGTGGGCGGCTTCGGTCTTTGCGGCATCCCCGAAAACCTGATCCGCGCGCTCGTGCGCAAGGGCGTGAAGAACCTCAACACCATCAGCAACAACGTCGGCGTGGATGGCCTCGGCATGGGGCTGCTCCTCGACGCGGGCCAGATCAAGAGTCACATCGGCAGCTATGTCGGCGAGAACAGGCTGCTGGAGCAGATGGTTCTGGAGAAAAGGCTCAACCTGCAGTTGATCCCGCAGGGAACTTTTTCTGAGCGCATTCGCGCCGGGGGTGCCGGTATTCCCGCCTTCTTCACTCCTGCAGGCGTCGGCACCGTCGTCGCCGATGGCAAAGAAGTGCGCGAGTTCGACGGTCGCACCTACATCATGGAGCGTTGGTTGAAAGCCGATTTTGCTCTCGTCCGCGCCTGGAAGGGCGACAAGTGGGGCAATCTCGTCTATCGCAAGACCGCCCGGAACTTCAATCCCCTGATGGCGACCGCCGCCAAGGTAACCATCGCGGAAGTTGAGAATCTAGTCGAGGTCGGCGAGATTCCGCCAGACTCGATCCACACGCCCAGCATTTACGTGAAGCGCATCATCAAAGGCGAACACTACGACCGCAAGATCGAGCGAAGGACGGTAAGAAAGGCAAGCTAGCTGTTGTTGGTTCTTGGTTGTTGGCGCAAAACCAGCGAGTAGCTGTCGGGAACCAGGAACCAACAACGAAGAACCAACAACCAACAACAGGTTCTCATGCCCAAAGACATCGACAAACGCGAACGAATCGTCAAGCGCATCGCGCGTGAATTGCACGATGGCTTCTACGTGAACCTCGGCATCGGCATGCCCACCATGGTAGCCAACTACGTGCCGCCTGGTGTAGAGGTCGTGCTGCAGAGCGAAAACGGCATGCTTGGCATCGGGCCTTACCCCGTCGAAGGCACGGAAGATCCCGATCTCATTAACGCCGGCAAGGAAACCGTCACTGAAATTTCCGGCACCGCATTTTTCTCCAGCGCCGAATCTTTCGGCATGATCCGCGGCGGCCACATCGATCTCAGCGTCCTTGGCGCAATGGAAGTGGATGAGAAAGGCAATCTCGCCAACTGGATGATCCCAGGGAAAATGGTCAAAGGCATGGGAGGCGCGATGGACCTGGTCTCCAGCGCCTGCCGCGTGGTTGTCGCCATGGAACACACCACTCGGGACGGTCAACCAAAAATCCTCAAGAATTGCACGCTGCCGTTGACAGGCTCAGGTGTTGTCGACACCATCGTCACCGAAATGGCCTACATTCGCGTTACGCCCGAAGGCCTCATCCTCGAAGAAATCGCTCCTGGCCTTACGGTCGAAGACGTTCAACGCGCCACCGAAGCCAAGCTGACCCCCATCCCGCAGCTCCGGACGATGGAAATTTAGGGATGGTTAGGCGCGCGTGGATCGCTGGTTGTATTGGCGTGCTTCTCACCGCACTTGGGATTTTCTTGACGGCCATTACGTGCGTTTCTGGCGTATGGGGAATCGGGCATTCGTGGCCGGTCCTCGTTGTTGCGTTGCCGATGTTGCTCTTAGGCGTTCTGCTCATGCGGTTTGCTCTGAGATTTAACAAGCTGCGCGGCTGATCCACGTCAACAAGAAGCTTGCTGTTCCGATACTCCAGGATGGCGCGGAAACCAGGGAGCATCGGCAACCAGTCGCGAAGCGACGGCACATAATTAGCCCAGCACGTCAGTGCTGGCAAAGCAATGGGGAAGGGACGAGAGTCCGCTTAAGCAGACGGTACAGACTCGCTCACATCAGGCGCGAGAGCCGCGGAGCGGCGAAAGAATACAGCCCGGGGCGTAAGCCCCGGGAGCGGGAAAAGGAAGAGAAGCGAGCCCCGCAGGGCGAAAGAAACTACGCCCTGAGCAACGACTCATACCACGCGGAGCCGCGGCTCTCCGCGACCTCGGCCAGGCGCTCACCGGCCCTCGTCACCACGTCCAGGAACGCTGATCCGCGCTCCACGTAATCCGGCAACTTCGACCGAATCTTCCTGAACTCTTCCGGATACTCCGACGCCAGCGCCGCCAGCGCCACCCCACCAAAGAGCATCGCGCCGGTTTTGCTGCCCTTCAAAAGAAAAATCATGCTCAATCCCGCCGAACCCGCCAGCAATCCCCGCTTCCAGTTCTCCATCTCTTTCCTCCGCGCCATGTTCAACCTCGTTTCCTGATCTCGGGAAACTTGGATGCAAAACTGGGGCGTCAGGATGGGACGGGGTTGCAACAAAGGAGGAATGCAAACGGAAGGTGCAGCGCCTAGGCGCAGTTCATTGCGGCAGTCTGCGGCACGGCTAAAGCCGTGCCCTGATACGAACCCGAGCTTCTTCAAAACAAGAAAAGGACGGGCGAGGCGCCCGTCGCTCCACACGCCTTCACCTTCGCTGCCCCTTTACCGCGTTCCGGCCACACATCAGGAGAACGCCGATTCCTGCCGAAACAAAGCCGTCCGCGAGGAATCCCCGCCAGAGGGTATGTCCATTAGTTGAATACGTTCCTTGCTGCATATAGGCGAATGGAAATCCAACTCGCGCCCCACAATCAAAGCAGTGAGTACCTCCCAGCAGTTGCATCAAAACAAAAACGCAGGTGCTGACAGCAAGAACTGTCACACACCTGCGAAATATCCTCATCCGATGCTCTCTCCCGGCACGAAAGCTAAGAGCTAAGAGCTCGTAGCTACAAGCTAGTTAATATCGAACTGCTCCTGGTGCAGCGCCGGATCGCTCTTCACGATTACCGTCTTCTTCGTGAGTTCCTCAAGTTCGTTCAGCCACTTGCCGCTGTTCGCCTTGAGCGCCTTCGCGACCTCCGGATTCACCCGCAGCATCACGTCCGAGTGCTCCAGTTCCTTGCTCATCTTGCGCATCTCGACGTAGATTTCGTTGCAGACCGTATTCACGTTCTTCACGAAACCCGTCGCCTCGCAATAGGGGCAAGGGGAACCGATCGTCCGCTCCAGCGACTGCTTCACGCGTTTTCGCGTGATCGCCACCAGTCCGAAATCGTTAAATTGCAAGACCTTCGACGGAGCGCGGTCCGCCTTCAGCGCCTCTTCCAGCGCCTGCATGACCTTTTGCCGGTTGCGGCGCTCATCCATGTCAATGAAGTCGATGACGATGATGCCGCCGAGATCGCGCAGCCGGATCTGCCGCACGATTTCCTTGATGGCATCGACGTTGGTCTTAACGATCGTGTCTTCCAGGCGCGCCGTCTTGCCAACGTATTTGCCGGTATTGACGTCAATCGCGACCAGCGCCTCGGTCTGGTTGATCACGATGTATCCGCCGCTCTTCAGCCACACTTTGGACTTGAGCGCCTTGTCGATTTCCTCTTTTAGTCCGAACTGCTCGAACAGCGGCGTTTCTTTCGTGTAGAGCTTTACGCGCCGGACCAGCGCTGGCTGGAAGCGGTTTGCGAAACGCAGAATGCGCTCGTATTCCTGCTCGTTATCGACCCAGATCGCTGCGAAGTCCGATGTCACCTGGTCGCGCAACACCCGCTCAACCACGTTCAAGTCGTGATAAATCAGCGCTGGCGATTTGCCATTGTCTGCCCGCGTGCGGATTTCATTCCACAGTCCTTTCAGGAAGCGGATGTCCGCACGGAGTTCCTGCTCGTCAGCACCCTGAGCAGCAGTGCGAACAATGAAGCCGCCGTGGCCGTTCTCGCGCTCGCTCTGAATAATTCGCTTGAGCCGCTGACGCTCTTCTTCGGAAGCGATCTTGCGCGATACGCCGGTGTGATTCACCGTCGGCATGTAAACCAGGAAGCGTCCCGGAAGCGCGATGTGGCTGGTAATGCGCGCGCCTTTTTTCCCGATGGGTTCTTTCGCGATCTGAACCAGGATCTCCTGACCTTCCTTCAGTAGGTCCGTGATCTGCGGGAGGTTTTGCGGCTCGCGGCGGCGAAATTTCGTTCGGCCACCACGGAAGCGGCGTCCACCACGTCCGCGATCTCGGTCCCGATCGTATCCACTCCGCTGTGCGCGCTGCGTGTAGGCCGCAGTGGCAGCTGGAGCCCGCAACTCGGCGCGGGCGTCAACCGTCCCGTTCTCGCGCCCTTCGGAATCCAGCAACGCTTCTGCTTCAGCCTGTGCTTCTTCCAGTTCAGCTTCTTCGGCAGCGACAGCGTCTACGCCTTCTTCCGCTTCCTCTACTTCTGCGGCCTCTTCCGCCACCGGCTCAGACGAGAATGGCACCTCACCGTTTTCATCCGTAGCCGCAATCTCCTGCGTCGACTCAACAAAGTCTCCCGCCGAATGCGTCTCCTCCTCGAGATCGTCAAATGCATCGTCTTCTGCCAACTCCTCGACGTACGCGATGAGGTCCGCTTCTTCCTCGTCGATCTCTTCTTCTTCCATCGTGCCGTGAGCGGTCGCAACCGGGTGCTCTTCCGCACGCTCGTCGGAATGCACCGTTGCCGCGTGCTGCTCGTGTTCTTCAGTCTCGTGCTCTTCGGTCTCGTTCTCCTCGACTGCCTCTTCTCCGCCGAAGATCGCCGCGACGTTCATGTCATGAAGCCGCTTCTGCTCGCGGTCCCAATCCTCGGAACCGACTTCAGGCTCATGATGTTCAGACACAAAAGCTGGCGCGCGCTCCTCGTTGAACTCCGCCTGCTCAGCAGGAAAGCTCGCCACATCCTCGGTCTCATGGCCGGGCTGCGCGAACAGCGGTTCGTCTTGCGGGAATGTCTTCGCGATGGGAGTCGATTGGTCTGTAGCGGCCGCGCCCGGTTCTACAACGCCCGTTGCAGCGCCGCCCCGGGTTTCCGCGGCCGGACCTCTGCCACGGTACTTGGAAATAGATTCTCCAGGAAGAATGATCGGTTCGTATCCCGCAGGTGGTCCGTACTCTTCGCGTTCGGCCCCAGCCTGAGGCTCGGCGCTCCGGTTAAACCGCTCATGACCGTTGCCGCCGCGCTCCCGCCCATTTTCGCGGCCGTCCCGGCGTCCACGCCGGCGCCTGCGTCCCCGCCAACCACCGCGATCTCCGCGATCCTCGCGGCTCTCGCTTGATTCGCCGTTGGTACGCGTCTCTGCAGCTTCAGTCGGTGCTTCCTCCGCAGAACCCTCTTCCTCAGATTCAACCGCGCTTGCAGATTCGCCGCCAGCAGCCTGCTCCGCCGGCCTGCGCTCTTGCGGCACCGGCGTGGCCGGCACATCTTCTAATTCGTCGTCCGTATTCTCCAACTCCATGAAGTCGGAGACATATAGGAACGCGTCTCGTTCGAGGCCAATATCCACGAACGCGGATTGCATGCCGGGCAGTACTCGCGTTACCCGGCCTTTGTAAATGGATCCCGCCAGCGTGTATTCGTTCTCACGCTCCAGGTACACTTCTGCTAACTGATCGTCCTCCACCATGCCGACTTTCGTCTCATGGGGCGTGGACGACACAAACAATTCTCTTGTCATTCGAACTCCGGTTTCCGGCTACCTGGCCGGAAATTTCACCGGAAGGAGGGGAGACAGTTGGCGGGATGAACTAAGGATGCGATAACCGTTCTTAGACAAGAAGGTTCCAGACCCGGAAGACCGGGTCGAGCTGGCTGCAGAAATTCAGAATTCTTTTCCACGGATCGCAATCTGTACCGGGGTTGTGACCGCTCTCTAAAGCTTGCCCGCTCCGTGCGTTGCACTGTCGGCGGGGTCCCCGACGTCCGGCTTCAGCCGGCGATGGGGTGCCTCAGGGGGCCGTTCCCTGCCCGGATGCCTTACTTCAATCCTGCCCGGCTGTCATTCCTGCCGGTGACTGCCCTCTTCACGCGAGGGCGCTCGTAATTTTTGTGTGGGTCGGACATTCCTGTCCGACAACCCTACATCTACATCACTAACTCTGGTGGGCAATTTTGCCGACCAGCTTACCTGATCCCTTGCTCGCATTCTTCGCAAGTGTCCGCGGAATACGGGCGGTGCGTCAATTTACGAAGCGGCGCATGCGGACGTTCATCACCATCCCCAGCGCGAGAAACATAAACAGTACCGAAGACCCGCCATAACTCATTAATGGCAAAGGTATTCCGGTGACCGGCATAAAGCCAAGCACCATGCCGACGTTGACCAGAATGTGGAAGGTTAGTACCGCCACCACACCCATCACCAGAAACGTGCCAGCGCGGTCGGGCGCTGTTTGCGCGTTCTGCGTCAAACGCATCAGCACTATGAAGTATAGCAGCAGAACCCCCATGGCCCCCACAAAACCATGGCCTTCCGAAAAAGCCGCAAAAATGAAGTCCGTCTGCGGGACGGGAAGGAACGACAGCCGAGTCTGCGATTCCTCGCTGCTGCCGAACAAACCGCCCGATCCCACCGCGATCAATGACTGCTTAACCTGGTACCCGGAGCCTTTCGCATCCGCATCCGGCTCCATAAAGCTGACCAGCCGGTCCTTCTGATATGGCTTTAAGTGATGCCACGCCAATGGCATTGCCAAGCCTGCCAGCAGTAGGACCACCGCCGCCTGTTTCCAGTGCAGACCGCCGAGAAACAGTCCCATCACCGCAATCGGAATATAGGTCAACGCCGTGCCGAGGTCAGGCTGCGCCAGAACCATCAGCATGGGTACGCCGACAATCGCACCCGCTTTCACGAAATCCGACCAGGTAAGGTCTTTGTGATGTTGTTCCGCGAAGTATTTCGCGACTGCGAGGATCAGGATTAGCTTCACCCACTCCGACGGCTGAAAGTGAATCCCGCCCGGCAGCTTCACCCAGCGCCGAGCCCCCAGGTACTTCTGACCAAAAATCAGGACCGTCATGAGGGAGGCGACCGCCCCGATGTACATCCAATGAACCTTTTCGAGCAGCATGTGATAGTTCAGCAGGCTCATGATCAACATGCCCGCCAACCCGCCCAGGATCCAGTACACCTGCTTGATGTGCGCGCCCGCAAACTTGGTGTGCACGGTCGCGCTGTGGATCTCAAACACGCCCAGCGTGCAGATGATCAGCACGAAGCCCACCAGCGCCCAATCGAAATCTTTGAATGAAACGTAACGTGCCATAAAAAACAACGTAGGGACAGCCGCCCTCGGCTGTCCAGTCGAGCGAAGCTCGACAGGTTACTCAACGCACAAACTGCTCGGCTGTGCCGAGCCGGACAGCCGAGGGCGGCTGTCCTCCATGTTCTATCTCATCCCTGGCGCCGCCAATGCCAGCGGCAGCGGCTTCTTCGGCAGCGCCACCGCCAGATGCCCCATCTCCAGCTTCTCGCCGTCGCCGTCTTTATCGGGAGAAGTCCAGATCGCGCCGATCTCCGCCTTGCCATTGCTGGCTGGCTTTTCGTTCGCCAAACCGGTCGGCTGCCGGCGTTGCTTGTCGACATAGGCCTTAATCACCTGAGTGGCAACGCGCGCCGCCAGTCGCCCGTGCTCACCACCCTGGAAGAGGATCCCAACCACAACATCCGGGTTCCGTCTTGGCGTAAATCCTACGAACCATCCGTTCTGCGCCAGGTCTTCGTCATTCGCGTGCTTGGCCCGCGTCGCCAGTGAAACCACCTGCGCCGATCCGGTTTTGCCGGCAATATCAATTCCTGGAATATGTGCTGAAGGCGCGGTGCCTTCCGGCAGCAACACGCGGCTCATCGCATCTGTGATTATGGTGTAACCGTTTGGATCGACCGGAATGCTGTTCACCTGGTCGTAGTGATTCACTTCCAGATAGTTCGACGGCAATCCCGTCGGGTCAGCCACATGGGGCGTAACCATGCGTCCATCCATCGAAATCGCCGCAATCGCCCGCGTGAGTTGCACGGGCGTCACCGCCAAAGCGCCCTGGCCAATGCCGACCGAAATGGTTTCCCCTGCAAACCATTTCTGACGGAAGTTCCTCAACTTCCATTCTTCCGAAGGCACTACCCCAGAGACTTCTTGCGGAAGATCGACTCCCGTCTTCTGGCCCAGTCCAAACATGGTTGCGTACTTTGCGACGCGTTCAATGCCCAACTTATTCGCGAGGTTATAGAAGAAGACGTCGCATGACTGGTAGATGGCCTTAGTCAAATCAACTTCGCCATGTCCGCTCTTCACCCAGCACCCAAAGCGCCTGCCGTAGAACTCCTGGCCGCCGTTGCAGTGCACCGTCATCGTCTGCGCAATGTTTTCCTGCCATCCCGCCACCGACATGATGATCTTGAACGTCGACCCTGGCGCGAGTTGGGCCTGAATGGCTTTGTTCAACAGTGGCTTGTCCGGATCATTGACCAGCTTGTTCCAGTCCTTATTAGTGATGTGCACCGCGAAATCATTCGGATCGAAGGTAGGCCGGCTTACCATCGCGAGAATCTCGCCGGTATGGGGATCCATCGCGACAATCGCGCCGTTCTTGTCACCGAGGGCTTCCTCCGCCGCGATCTGCAAATCAATATCGATCGTCAACTTCAGTTGTTTACCCGCTTCTGCGGGCTTCTCTTCGAGGGGCTTTCCGACTTCGCGCCCGTGACTGTCAACCAGCACTTGCCGCGAACCGTTCTTGCCCATCAGTAGGTCGTTATATTCCAGCTCGACCCCAGACTGCCCAACGATGTCCCCCGGGTTGTAGAGCTCGAATCGCGGCTGGTTCAGCATGCCCTCGCTGACTTCGCCCACATAGCCGATCACGTGCGCCATGAATCCCTTCAGCGGATACAGCCGCCGGTACGCCATGATCGTGTCGAGTTCGGGCAACTCGGTCCGATGCGCCTCGATGAAAGCCTCTTCATCCGGCGTGATGTCTTCCTTCAAATAAATCGGCTGATACTGCGGCGTGTACGCGAATCGCCGGATCTTCTCTTTCACTTCCTTCGGATCCATGTGCAGGCCCGAAGCAATCGCGTCCGCATCCACCATCAGGTCGCGCGAGGAATCGCGCAGAAGCATCGCCGTCACCGAGCGGTAGTTGTCGACGATGATCCGGCCGTTGCGGTCCACAATTCTTCCGCGCGGGGCAAGGATGGGAACGTTGCGAATTCGGTTCTGTTCAGCCGCTGCCTGGTAGTAATCGCTCTGCGAAACTTGCAGCCGCCACAATCCGTACGCCAGCACGAGAAAAATGACCAGGATGATGTACTGAACTGCGGTCAGGCGGATTTGCGAGGGTTTTTCGTCGCGGCCAAACATAAAATCGGCGATTAGTTGTTGGCTGTTGGCTCTTTAGCGTTGCGGCGGGAGAGCATCAGTTAACTTAATTTTAAATCTACTCTGCTTTGAGGAAAGAACAATTGGCAAACCAAAGTCACAAACAGGACCTCAGTTCAGGGGGACCTGGCACTATTCCTGGCATCTTGCATTGGCTCCCATAAATATGGGAACATTAGGCAAATGAAGACCACCTTGGAAATCCCCGACCCTATATTTCGGCGGGCGAAGTCAGCCGCGGCGGATCGCGGGATCCCTCTGCGTCAATTTGTCACCGAGGCGGTGAAAGAGAAACTCGATGGCAGTAATAAGGCTGACGGCAAGCCTTGGATGGCGGCGTTTGGAAAGCTACGGCACCTCAGGGAGGAAACGGCCAGGATCAACAAGTTCATCGAGGAAGAATTCGAGCAGATCGAACCTGAGGATAAGCTTTGATCCTCGACACCAACGCTCTGTCGGCGCTCGCGGATGGTGACCCTGCGCTTAAGCCGATCCTGACCCAAGCCTCCCAGGTTGCGGTTCCGGTGATCGCCCTTGGCGAATACCGCTACGGAATCCTGCATTCGCGGGATCAGGTGCGTTATGACAGGTGGCTGGGGGAATATCTTCGGCAGTTCCGGATTTTGGAGGTTGACGAGAAGACGGCGGTTGCTTATAGCCTTATCCGTTCTGAACTGAGGAAAGCAGGTACCCCGATTCCTTCCAACGACGCCTGGATCGCCGCCCTGGGCCGCCAGTACTCACTAGCAATTTGTAGTCGGGATCGGCACTTCGATTTGGTCCAAGGCAGCAACCGCGTGGTTTGGTAAACCTCAGTTGTTTGCAGCCGCCCCTCACCGATCATGGCTGAGCCACTAACCAACAACCGCTCCTACGCTCTCTCCTTCAGCCTATCCATCAGCGTAAACAACAGCACGCCCACGACCGCGTTGGCCACGGCGGCTATTAGCTCGCGCGACCAAACCCAGTGCAGGTCCAGCCCGACCAGCAGCCGCGCAATCGTGAAGTAAATGATCTGATGGACCACGTAGAACCCGCTCGTCACCAGCAGTCGAGTGCCCACACTCTCGACATCAAGCTTCACGCCCAAGGACGATGCGCCATAACCCACAACCGTTTTGGCAATTCCGTATACGCCGAGTGGATGGTGAGTCAGCGAGTCTTGCAACAGCCCGATCACCGCGCCCGTCATAAGGCCTGCAACCTGGCTTCGTCGTGCCATGGCGAAAAAGATCACTATCAGCAGCGGCAGATCGAAAATTGAGAAGAATGAAAAACGCAGGGGCAAGAACGCCTGCAGAAAGATCGCCAACAACGGTATGAGAATCGCTACCGGCCAACTGAACCGGTAAACCTCAATTTGCTCCCGGGATGTATAGCTGACAGCCACGCTATTGAGGTGTGTCTCCCGTGTCGGATTGTGGAGCAGTCTGTATCGGTGGGGTAGTCTGGGCCGGTTGCGCTGCCGGCTTCTTCACAGTAGTTGCTGCCGGGGCCGTTCCGGCTGGTGTTGCCTTTGGCTGAGAAGTTGCCTGAGCATTTCCCGATGCCCCGTTCTGCAGCGGCCTCGACTGAACTGGCTTGGTCGTAAGCGGAACAGATCCTAAAGTTGCTGGATGAGTTGTCGTCTGCGTCGTTCCCGTGGGTACTGGCGCAATCGGTTTCGGCTGAGTGCCTGGCGAAGGCACACTCGCCCCGATCGTGGGCTTCGGCTGCGCAACTCCAGGCGCCATACCCCCTGCGGTCGCAGGTTTCGTTAAATTCGTTGAACCGATGATTTGTGAGCCGGTCTTCGCAGGTTCTGCCGGCTTGTCGGGCACCTGCGGCAGGCGCTGCGCCAGGATGTCGGCCGCTCGCATTGAACTCACCGCCGCCTTGTCCGGCTCGCGTTCCCGCTTCTTGGTGATGACGAGGACTTCTTCCAAATGGTTCAGTGCCGCAGCCGGCTTCACCTGTACCTGCAGGAATTCGCCGCCGCGCTTGACCTCGCCAATGGTCCCTACCGGCAGCCCTTTCGGGAAGATCTGATCGCCGCCGCTGGTCAGCACGCGCTCGCCGGTCTTCACATCCTCTTCCGACATGACTTTGTCGAGAACTAACTGGCCCGACGCCCGGCCCTTCAACACTCCCTGTAAGCGCGATTGCTCCAGGATCGTCCCCACGCCGCTGGTCTGGTCATTGATGAGCAGCACCTGCGAGACACTCGACTGCACCAGAATGACTTTGCCGACGATTCCTTCCGCGGAGATGACTGGCATGCCTTCCTTGATGCCGTCCGTCGAGCCTTTATCGATGTAAACCACGCGCGACTGCTCGCTGCCACTCGACCCAATCACCTGCGCTGCAATGGTCTGATCGATGAATTGTTCTTTGAAACCGAGCAGCGACTGCAAGCGCCGCGCCTGGGTCGCGTCCTGCTGTAAGCGAACTTGCTCCAGTTGCAGTTTCTGCAGTTTTTCTTGCAGATCACGGTTCTCCTGCCGCACTCCACGCAAGTAAACGTAGTTGTGCCAGAGATTGCCCGTACCCGTTTGCAGGCGCACAATCCCCTTTTCTAACGGAGTGATCGCGGAAATCGCCCACACCCGAAGTAGCCGGCTCGACTCCTCGGAGTCTTTGCTCGTCTGCTTCTTCACCTGGTAGGCGAGCCCGATTAATTGCAGGAAAACGGCCGCTGCGAGGATGCTCACATTACGATAGCGGCCTATGAAAGTGTCCATAAACTCAGCTGTCAGCCTTCAGCCGTCAGCTATCAGCAAGTCAGATCAGGAACCTGGGACGACCTGCGGGGGCTTCTCCTTCGTGTAACTTCGCGTGCTTCGTGGTTAATCTCCGTCAGCATCAAGCCCTAATCAGCCTGACGGCTGAGGGCTGATGGCTAACGGCTATTCAATCGAAATCTTTCTCAGCAGTTTGAAGTCGCTTAGCATCTTGCCCGTGCCAAGCACCACACTGCACAGTGGATCGTCAGCAATCGAAACTGGCAACCCGGTTTCTTCGCGGATACGCTTATCCAAATTCTTCAGCAGCGCGCCGCCACCTGTCAGCACGATTCCACGATCGCTGATGTCCGCCGAAAGCTCCGGAGGCGTTCTTTCCAGCGCCACCCGCACCGCATTCATGATGGTCGAAACGCACTCGCTCAGCGCCTCACGAATTTCGCTATCGTCCACTGTAATCGTCTTCGGCACGCCCTCGATCAGGTTGCGGCCCTTGATCTCCATGGTCAGAGGCTTGTCCAGCGGATACGCCGAACCGATTTCCATCTTGATCTGTTCCGCCGTGCGCTCGCCGACCAGCAAGTTGTACTTGCGCTTCAGGTAATTCATGATGGCTTCGTCCATCTGATTACCCGCCATGCGCACCGAGCGTGAATAAACGATGCCGCTCAACGAAATCACCGCGATGTCGGTCGTTCCGCCGCCGATATCGACGACCATGTTGCCCGACGGCTCCGTGATCGGCAGGCCCGCGCCAATGGCAGCCACCATCGCCTGTTCCACGAGGTAGACTTCGCTGGCCTTGGCACGATACGCGGAATCCATGACGGCGCGCTTTTCGACCTGCGTGATTTCCGAAGGCACACCAATCACGATCCGCGGATGCACCAGCATCTTGCGGTTGTGGGCCTTCTGGATGAAGTAGTTGAGCATCTTCTCGGTGACTTTGAAGTCGGCGATCACGCCGTCCTTCATCGGCTTGATGGCAACGATGTTTCCAGGTGTGCGGCCGAGCATCTCTTTCGCTTCCTTGCCGACGGCCTCGACTTCGTTGGTGTTCTTGTTCAGGGCGACAATGGAGGGCTCGTTGACCACGATCCCTTTGCCCCGTGCGTACACCAGCGTGTTTGCGGTACCCAGATCGATCGCCAGGTCGCTGGAGAAAATGCTGAACAGCGACCGCATATTGGTGATACGGGAGGACCCGTTGTGAAATCCGTTATTCGATGACATACCTACCGCTTCTCTCTTTATCGATCGTAGAAGTTGAATCCGCACACACCGCCGGGACAGCCCAACTTCACGGCCTGTGCAGTTTCAGAAACTGTTTTATCTGGGTCCTGTGTACCTCTATTGTATGGGAAACCGCGGACCCTATTGCAACTAAAGTTACCGGCGCCGCGCCCTTCGTGCTCGCAGAAGTAAACATCATTGGATCACGACCTTCTGCTGCTGCGTGTTCACGCCGCCGCGTGCATTCTGCGCCGTGATCGTGATTGTGCTCTCGCCATTCGGCAAGGGCGGCATAAAGTAGTGGAAGCTGCCGTCCGACAAAATTACCGGCACTTCGTGCCCATTCACCATCACCCGCGCATTCGGTTCGGTTTTTCCGGTCAACTCGATCACCCGGCCGTGCTGAATCAGCGGGTCAAGATCCAGCCGGATCTTCCCGCTGTCTGCTTCGTGCGCAATGATGGTGAACCTGTTCTTCTCGCTCTCCGCTGATTCTTTATCGTTCCCGTCGTACGACTGCACCATCCAGTAGTACGGGCCTTCCGTCAATCCCGATACCATCACCGCCGAAGAGGTCACCTTCCGATCCACGATCAACGACGAGAAGTATGGGTTTCGCGAAATCTGTAGCCGATAACCCTTCGCATTCGTCATCGGCGTCCAGGAGAATTCGATTGGCTTGTCCTCAGTGGGCGCAAAGATTGGCATCATGTTGGCCGGCGAGATGGGCGTCGGAGGTCCAATCTCCTTCACCTTCTCCATCGGCGCCATGGTGTCCGCCTTGAAACTGGCCTTCTCCCAATCCGTCAGCTGTACCGTCTGCTCGCCGCGCTGGACCGTGCCCACGCCTTTTGTGATCAGCAGCTCATCCTGTTTCGATTTCGAGTCTTTCCGAACCCGCGCCGCACTTTCCGGGGCCAGAGACGCCGTCGCGCCGTCCACAATCACTTCCGACCTCGACCCCTGCACATAGGTCCCGGTTGCCAGATCCACCGTTCCAGTAGTCACATTCACCGCAACGCTTGTCTGCTGATGATCGTTGGCAGAGTTCTCCGCAATCACGATCAGTGAGTCTTGCTTGACGGTATAGTTGGTGCCGTCGTTGAAGGCGATTTTCGCCATGCCTTCCGGACCGGTCTGGATCACGTCACCTTTTTCCAGGGGTACGCTGTAATCGGCTTTCACCCATGCATCGCTGCTCGCCTTCTTGATGCGCACCGTTCCGTCCAGCGCCGTAATATGCGCTTGCTGCGAAACCTCGTTCCCTCTCTTGAGGGTATCCGGCGCAGCCACCCGCTCCAGCAAATTGGTAAAAACGTTGGTTGCTGCTTTGACCGTGTTCTGGGTGAATTCCGGAAATGCCAGTCGCGTGCCCGCTGCAAGGATTGCCAAGCCCATCAAAATCAGCATGATCACGCTGCGGTACGTGATCGTCTTCCAGGCAATCTGTATTCCGGATCTTCGATTCGAAGGCACTGACGTCCTCTGCGCGGAGGTACTGTTTCGCTCATGAGTATGTCAGATAGGCCCGTGTGGAGTAACGACTTACGCGCCAAAACAGATTACTGAGGTCACAGCCCCCGCTCCTCTTCCCGAGCAGATCGAATTGGAAAGGCACCGGAAGAGAACCATCCACCGCAAAGATCGCAAAGCATCCAAAGAAGGACTTCCCTGAACCGGAAACCGGGTGTTGCGGGGGTCTTTCGGCGGCGTCTCCTTGGCAACTTTGCGTCCCTTTCCGTGTAAAAACCCTCAGGCAAAGTGGTCGCTCGGCGGATGCCTAGTACAGGTCGGAACGCGAAGTTTCCTTTGCGTACTTTGCATTCTTTGCGGTTAAGAATCTTCGGCGAATTGGGCGCCTGCAAGTTGCCCTATTCGGCTCCGCACATCCCAGCCCTGGGGACCTCCCAAGATAAGAACCAGAACTATGAAAAGTGGTAAAGACGGCGCGATATTTATGCCTTCGCAGGACTGGGCTGCCCTAGGAGTCAAAGCTCGTTCCGCAGAGTGGATGGGATGACCACATGAGTTCAGCGGCGAAGCCGCGTAAGAATAGAGCCCGCGCGTAAGCCGCGGGGAAAGTAGAAGATTATTCAGCCTTAAATAGGGCGAAAGAACCACCCACACGTCGCCGGAACGGCACCGCCCCAAAGCCTGCTACGGCAAAATGACCGCGGCACCGTCAATTGAGTCGCTCTTCAGGGCTTGTAATGCTTCATTCGCTTTGCCCAACGGGAACGACGTCACCTTCGGTTTGAGCTTGATGTCCGCCGCCAGTGCGAGGAAGTCCCGCGCATCCTCCCGGGTCATATTAGCGACGCTGCGAATCTGACGTTCCCCCCAAAGCAGCCGGTCATAATCGAATTCCGGCATCCGGTCCAGATGGATCGCATTGATCGCTACCACTCCGCCCTTGCGCAAGCTGGAAAGCGCAGCGACCACCACGTCGCCACTCGGCGCAAACGTCACCGCGCGATCAAGCTCCACCGGCGGCTTCTCCCGTTCGTCGCCGACCCATGTGGCACCGAGCGATTCCGCCAGCTTTCGGTGCGATTCACCTCGCGTGGAAACATAAACTTCGCACTTCCACGCATGCAGCACATCAATCGCCAGGTGCGCCGACGCTCCAAAACCAAACAGGCCGACGCGCTCTCCCTTTTCGACTCCAGCCACCCGCAAAGCGCGGAATCCGATGATTCCAGCACACAGCAGTGGAGCTGCGTGCAAATCATCCAGCTGCGATGGAATCGGAAAGCAGAAATCAGCCCTTGCCAACGCGTACTCGGCATATCCCCCGTTGACTGAATACCCAGTGAACGTGGGCGCGTCGCACAAATTCTCCATTCCCCGCCGGCAATATGCGCAAGTCCCATCCGTCCCGCCTATCCACGAGACTCCCACGCGAGTTCCAGCCTTCAGCCCATCCCCAGCCTGGACCTCGCCAACGATCTGGTGCCCGGGAATGATCCTTGGCCGCAGCGGCTCAAGCTCGCCTTCCACGACATGCAGGTCAGTCCGGCACACTCCGCAGGCCTTCACACGCAGCAACACGTGGTCGGGCTGCGGCTCAGGTACAGGCACATCCTCGATTCGTAGAGGGGCGCTCTTGATCGGTGCAGGCGTGGTGAGAACTGCTGCTTTCATTGGGAACTACCCGATTTTAGTCTCGAGCACTCACCGGCGCTCGATCGTATCCCCAGTCTTCATTGACTCCAGGAGCCGGGCACGTCAAACTAGATAGAATGGCGATCCGGACCGCCGCAATCATTCTGCTGTTTTCAGTGCTGATTGTGTTCTTTGTGCCTGCCGGCGCGGGACCATTCTCCGCCGTTCACGGCCCGGCCACCGCGCTCCGCGCCAATCGCGCGGCACAAGTGTTCTACTTCATTCTCGCTTTCCCGGCGCGAGAACCGATTGCAGCTGTGACGTTCACCCTCGCTGCTCGATGGGCACCCAGACCTCACACTCTCGCTGATGCCGACACGCCCTCCCCTCTTTCCACACTTCGTTGTTAGCAATTCCGCCGCAAATCTTCTTTTCGTTATTTGGAAATGAATCTGTAGCCCGCGGCGGCTACGCTATCTGTGCCGCATGAGAGGATTCTGGTGAAGCAACCGAGAACACGATTTGGGAGTCGTAATCCCTTGGTGGAATTCTGGTTTCGAGTTCAGGAGTTTCTGCGCATCCGCCGCTCGTTTGCGAAGTCCGAGGGATTGGATCCCCGCGAATACGAGTTACTCTTGATGTTGAAAGCTCTTGCTGATCGAAGATCGGTCAACGTGTCGTTCATCGCGGAAAACTTGTTCGTCCATCATCATGTGGCGGCTGGATTGGTAAAAGACTTGGTCAAAAGAGGTCTTGTTTCCGCACCGCGTAGCCAGCGTGATCGCCGTTGTCTGTCGCTCCGTTTGACCCGTGAGGGAGAGGCGCTTTTGGCGCGCGTTGTCGAACGCAGCGTGGAAGGCCTCGCCAGCGAAGGCCCGCACATGCTTTCCTCGCTCGGCAGGATTCTTGGCCCGGAGCACAGCAATTCGGCCTCTGCATCATAGAAAAACGCGATGGCAAACCCCTCCGTGAACGATTCACAACTCAGTTGGTATAGCGCTCGAGAGCCGCTCATTATCATGGCCCTCTCGGCTGGCGCGATCGCCTTCTTTTTCGCCGTGCTGGCGCTGTCGCAGTTTTTTGAGTCGCACCAGAGTGCGCGCGCCGACGAGTACTTTCAGCAAGGCACTCTCGATCTTCGCAACCACCACCCGGACCTCGCGGTCAACCGGTTTCATGCTGCCCTCGCGTACTCGCGCGACAGCTACTCTATCCAGCTCAGCCTTGCACAGGCTCTGTTGGCTTTGAACCGAACGGAGGAGGCGCTGCAGTATCTGACGAACCTGTGGCAACGCGAACCCGAGAATGGCATGGTCAATTTCGAATTGGCCCGCATCTACGCCCAAAAGGGGGACGCTGCCCAGGCGCTTCGCTATTACCATGATGCGATTTATGCCATCTGGGACCAGGACCAGGACTCAATCCGCCGTTCGGCCCGGTTAGAGTTGATCAACTTCCTTCTGGCACGGCAACTGCACGGCCAAGCCGAGTCCGAATTAATCGCTTTAGAAAGCAATCTGCCGCAAGACCCCGAATTGATCACTGAGGTCGGCGGCCTTTTTATGCAGGTGCCTGATTATGAACGGGCGCTTACGCTATTTGTCCGGAGCCTCAAACTCAAACATCAGAACCCAGATGCTCTCGCCGGGGCGGGACATGCCGCCTTCGAGTTGGGGCAGTACAAAACTTCCGAGCACTATCTCAAGAGCGCGATGGCGGCGAATCCATCCGACAGCGCGAGCGCGCAACTCCTCGAAACGGCGCGCCTCGTCATGCAAATAGATCCGTACAATATGCGCCTGTCCGCCTCGCAACGTTCTGTAAATGTAAAGGATGCCGTTCAAACTGCCGCCGCGCGTCTTTCCGAGTGCATTGCAAACAAGCCGGCCGCGAGCAGTGGAATGGCTGGGCTACAAGAACTCAATTCCCATCTCTCGCAACTGCAGCCAAAATTGCGCAGATCAGCGGTTGACTCAGACACGGTCGACGAGGCTATGGGTCTTGTTTTTGACATCGAACAACAAACAAAGGAACTTTGCGGACCTCCGACCGACAAGGATCTGGCCCTGCTATTAATCTCGCGCGAACAGGAAGGAAACTGAGGTGGACGTCATTCCAGAGTCGCAACAGCTCGACCTGCGCTCCGATCCGATTCCACCTGCACCTGAGCCACCGTCGAGTTTCCACCGTTCGTTTCTGCGCCGTGTTTTTCGCGAAGACCGTTTCTTCCTGATTCTTTCTGTGTTCATCGGTGTATTCTCCGGCCTGTCGGTTGTTTGTTTCAGGTACGCCATCGACCTCTGCCGAATGTATTTCCTCGGCTCCGAGATCACCGCCCCTGCTCTTCGCCTGATGCTCGTCCCTTCCCTCACCGGACTTGTCATTGCCGTGCTCGTTCTACATGTATTTCCGCTGGCGCGCGGCAGCGGAGTGAACCAGACCAAAGCTGCGCTGTATATCTACAACGGCTACATCCCCTTTCGCACCGCAATTGGGAAATTCATCACCGCCGCCCTGGCGATCGGTTCCGGTCAATCGCTTGGTCCGGAGGATCCATCGCTGCAAATTGGTGCAGGCCTTGCTTCGGCGCTGGGAAGAAGGCTCCGTCTTTCGCGCGACCGCATGCGGCTGATCGCGCCGGTGGGCGCCGCGGCTGGTCTGGCCGCCGCGTTCAATGCTCCCATTTCTGCCGTGCTCTTTGTAATCGAGGAAGTTATTGGCCGCTGGAGCGCGGGCATTCTCGGCTCAGTAGTACTCTCGGCAGTCTCCAGCGTCGTGATTACGCGCTGGTTCCTCGGATCGGAATCGCTCTTTCGGATTCCCCAAGTCGAACTCACTCATCCCTGGGAACTGCTCGCATACGCTGTACTCGGAGTTGCGGGAGGTCTTGCCTCTCTGGTGTTCGCCGGCGGCATCGCCGTGCTTCGTCCGAAGCTGAAAGCAATGCCGCGCTGGACCCAGTACTTTCAGCCCGCGCTCGCGGGCCTCATCATCGGCGGCATCGCCGCGCTGGGCGCGCCTCAGATCATGGGCGCCGGATACAGCTTCATGGACGAAGCCATCCGCGGCCAATTCACCTGGCAATTTCTCGGCATACTCGCCGGACTGAAAATTCTTTCCACGATCCTCTCGTTCACCAGCGGCACGCCCGGCGGCATGTTCGCCCCCACCTTATTTATCGGTGCTATGCTCGGCGCCTTCATCGCGGGACTTGAGCACTTACTCGTTCCCCACCTTGCGGTATCTACCGCAACTTATGCTCTGGTCGGAATGGGCGTGCTTTTTGCGGGATTCCTCCGCGCTCCCATGACCTCGGTCTTCATGGTGCTCGAAGTAAGTGGCAATTATTCAATCATTCTTCCGGTAATTGTCGCCAACACCGTAGCCTATGTAATTTCGCGTGCATTCTGGAAGACGCCAATCTTCGACCTACTCACCCGGCAGGACGGCCTCGAACTTCCCTCCATGGAAGAGCAGCGCGAGCAGAGTATCTTGCGTGTTGAAGATGCTATGCGCCCCTTTTCCGGTGCCGTGCTCGATGCAAGCCTTACCATCGCCCAAGCGTCACAACAGACGAAGGGCTTCACCACCGACTATGCTCTTGTTCACACCACCACTGCTGGATGGAATCTTGTGAAAGTCGCCCAGCTTGCATCCTGGGTCGCGGAAGGGAAGAGTGATCTCACCTTGCACAGCTTACTTCCACTGCGCTCTTTGCCTTACTTGCATCCGGACCATCCACTGGAAGTAGCCTTGCGTTACGTCGACCGCTGGCCCATCGTTCCCGTCGTTAACCGCGCTAACTTCAGCCAGATCGAGGGCATCGTCTCCAAGCAAGACGTGCTCGCTCGCTATCAGGAACTGGCCGAAACAGACTAGAGAGTTTCGAGCCTTCGATAAGACTCCGAAACCGGATTTCATGGAGCCGCTTCTCAATCTGCAATCTCAAATGTTCAATCTTCAATCTGAAATCTGCAATCTGAAATCTGCAGTCTGCAGTCTTCAATCTTCAATCTTCAATCTTCAATCTTCAATCTGAAATCTGCAATCTGCAGTCTGCAGTCTTCAATCTTCAATCTGAAATCTGAAATCTGCAATGTGAAATCTGCAATCTCAATTCTTCAATCTGCAATCAGCCGAATACATATTTTTTACGCAACATTCTCACTCACTCAGACAAATCCAGCCGCGCAGCGGCGGCACATAAATAGCCCGCACGTAAGTGCGGGGTAGGCACGACAATACGAGCGAGTCCGCTTCAGCGGACGGCATCAATCAGAAACAATCCCGGTTTTCCTGATGGCTGACAACTCACAGCTCCGTGTTACCCTTCTCATTCACTCAGGAGCCCGCATGAACAACCACGTCGACCTTCAAGCCATGGCCAAACAAATCATGATGGAACATGGCTTCGAGCCCGACTTCCCGGACGCCGTGAAACAACAGATGGCGCGCATTCAAACCCACCCGTCATCCCCCCCCTCCGACAAAGTCCGCGACCTCCGCGACCTTCTCTGGTCGTCCATCGACAACGACACCTCCCGCGACCTCGACCAGATCGAGGTTGTCGAGCAGCTCCCAAATGGCGCGGTGAAGGTCCTAGTCGGGATCGCCGACGTCGACGCCTTCGTCCCGAAGTCTTGCCCCATAGACGATCACGCGGCGAAAGAAACTACCACCGTCTACACCGGCGTTTGTAACTTCCCCATGCTGCCTGAGGCGCTCTCCACCGGCGCATCCTCTCTGCTAGAAAATGAAGACCGCCTCTCAATGGTGATTGAATTCGTGGCTGCTGCCGATGGCACCGTCAACTCCGGCACGGTCTATCCCGCGCTGGTTCGTAACAAAGCTCAACTTACTTACAGCGCGGTTGGCGCGTGGCTGGAAGGCACGTCAAAAGCTCCCCCCAAGGTCGCGGCCTCCGCCGATCTCCAATCGCAGCTCAAGCTTCAGAACCAGGTCGCCCAGTCACTCAAGACGCAGCGCTTCCAGCACGGCGCGCTGAACATCGACACCAACGAAGTCCACCCCATTCTGCTCAACAATCAGGTGGTCGATGTCGCCAAGCAGGAGAAGAACCCCGCCACCGAATTGATAGAGGATTTCATGGTCGCGGCGAATGGCGTGGTCGCGCGCCTGCTCGAACAAGTTTCGTCTCTCCGCCGCATTGTGCGAACACCGGAACGCTGGGACCGCATCGTCCAACTTGCTGCCGCGAAGGGCGGGCACCTCCCCGCAGAGCCGAGTTCGAAAGCGCTGAATGATTTTCTCCTTCAGCGCAAGCAGGCCGATCCCGACCACTTCGCCGACCTCTCGCTCGCGGTCATCAAGCTCATCGGCCCCGGCGAGTATGTGCTCGAACGTCCGGGTGATCCCGAACCCGGCCACTTCGGCCTCGCAGTTCAGGACTATACCCACTCCACCGCGCCCAACCGCCGATTCGCCGATGTTGTTACGCAGCGCCTGCTGAAGGCCTTTATCGGCGGCCAGCCGAATCCCTATTCCGACGGCGAACTCTCCGCCATCGCTCGCAATTGCACAGAGAAAGAAGATGCCGCCCGCAAAGTGGAGCGCGAGATGTCGAAGCGCCTCGCCGCGGTCGTGATGAGCAACCGCATCGGCGGGACTTTTGACGCGATCGTCACCGGCGTTACCCAGCACGGAACTTTCGTCCGTGTGTTGAAGCCTCATGTGGAAGGATTGCTCGCTCAAGGTTCACAAGGCCTCGACGTCGGCGACAAAGTTCGCGTTCGCCTTACCCGCACCGACGTTCAACGCGGCTACATCGATTTCGCGCGCGCGTAGTTCGCGCACGTCACTCGCGGCTTGTAGAAATAACGCTTGGCCGCAAGAAATGTTTACTTGCAATTTTGCGGACGCTGAGTAGCAGCCATCCTACGCGCGCCATCACGGAAGAAACGTTGCTTGGCTGCAAGAAACGTTTATTCCTAATTTTGCGGACGCTGAGTAGCAGCCATCCCACGCGTCATTAATGAGCTCGATCACTAAGCAAGCCGGTGAGCTAACCAGGCCCGAGCCGCTTCAGCGGCGGAACCTAAGTAGCCCGGTACGTGAGTGCCGGGAACGGAGCGTGCGGCAAACAGAGTCCGCTTCAGCGGACGCATGGTCCTTGGTACCAACTTTGTATAGCGATGCAAAAGCGACTCGGGCACACTCGTGTTTTGTCCAGTCTGGTTTAAAATAAGTGCACACGTCTTGTCGGGGCGTAGCGCAGCCTGGTAGCGCACCTGCCTTGGGCGCAGGGGGTCGTTGGTTCAAATCCAATCGCCCCGACCATTTCATTCTTGTGAGGCGGGAAAAACTTAGAAGCTTCGTTTTCTCGCTTGATACCTGCTTGTTCTTTTTGTGCCAGTTTTGTGCCCACCCAGCCGCTCGACGGCGCACACTTCTGCTATCGCCTGTTCTCAGCAGCAACAGCTATGGGATTCCGTAAGGGCTCAGGTGCCTGATTGGCCCTTCTTCAAACGGCTCCATTTATCGAGCCAACCGAAGCAGGCCCGAGACAAGCGGACTGCAAGTGCTGCAGGCGTTCGAGTCGCTTAGCAAAGGTCAATGAGTGTAATCGCCTTCCATGAGAAGGCCGGTCGGAGTCAAGTCGATTCTTTTCGAGTTCTAGGAAACAAGTTCTTCTCCTGCCGAGTAGCCACTGTCGCCATGCTTCCATCCGCACTCTTGAGGAGCGATCTCGTCGCTCGGTGCATG
>JAICSO010000059.1:0-10000 GCA_025936825.1 Terriglobales bacterium | reverse complement strand
AAGCAGAGACGAGCGAGGAAGATATTCACACGATACCCGAGAGGTTGATCATCGAGTGACTCGACCGCGCGCGCCAGAGCCTCGGGGCTGTATGCACTCGCCCATCCGTACTTCACCTCGGCGTGAGCTTCCGCAATCGACATCTTCAACGGCGTGTGGGCCATGGCGAAGGGAATGAATTCCTGCCAATGCTTGCGGCGAGTGAGACGTCCGGCAGCTTCGAGGCGCTTGTACAACGGAGTTGAAGGCAGCGGCGTCAGCAGGCCGAAAATGGGCAGGCCCGGGGGCCAGGTGCGGACCTGGCTCAGAGTGCGTTCGGCGACGCCGACGGTGTCGTTGTCCATGCCGAAGATGAATGAAGTGATGGCGTAAACGTTGCGCTTGGCGAGGCGCTCGAGCACCGCGGCATACTCGCCGGGCTTGTTGAATCCTTTGTTGACGTCTTTGAGGTTCGCGGGATCGATCGACTCCATACCGATGAAGACCCACTTGCCACCGGAGGCGGCGATCAGGTCCACGAGTTCTTCGTCGCGCAGAAGGTTGGCGCTGATTTGCGCCACCCAGTTCACTTGGGCCTTGGCGGCAATGATGTCGCGGAGGAGCGACTTGGTGCGCTTGACATTGATGGCGAAGTTGTCGTCGATGAAGAAGACGGCGATCTGGCCTTTTTCTTTGCGGGCGCGCGCTTTCAGCAGCAGCAATTCGTTGACGACGCTTTCGTTGGTGCGAAAGCGAATCGAGTCGCCGAAAAATCCGGTGACGGTGCAAAACTCGCAACCATAAGGACAGCCGCGTCCAGACTCGACGGGAACGATGCGAAATGTTCCCCAGCCTTCGCCAATCCTCTTGAGCAGGGGGAAGGCAGACTTGGGGACGAGATTGAACTGAGAAAGATCGATCGTGTCCCAGGGGATCACAGGATAAGGTTTGAGCGGAGGCTTGCGCTCTTTGCCGTCGCTGTCGACGGGCTCGTAGACATCTTTTAATTGGCCGCGCGCGGCGTCGTTAACGATCTGAGGCCAGGTTTCGTCGGCTTCTCCGAGGGCAACGGCGTCGGCGTGGCGAGGGCCACCATCGCGGCCGAGAGCTTCGTTGAATTCTTCGGTGACGTGCGGCCCGCCCATGACCACGGGCACTCCGACGGCGCGGATCGCGTCGGCCATACGGTAAGCCTTGGCAATCATGCGGGTCATGGCGCCGATGCCAACCAGCCCTATGTTTTCCTGGCGAACGAATTGAGCAATGGCGGCTTCGTCCATGGGCTGGGCGTTGCCGTCGATCAGGATGACCTCATGCCCGGCAGGCGTAAGCGCCTGGAGCAGGAACATCCAGAGGTGGGGCATAAAGTTGCGAGTGACGCCGTTGTCAGGGTTATAGAGCAGGATTTTCATGATGTCCTTGGGTGGTGCGCGCGTCACGAGCTTCATGGCACGAAGACAATCAAGTGCCGTGACTGGGATCTTTGGGCTGCAATGTTGAAGATAGGAACCCAGTGCGGGGAATTGTACTACCCATGAGGCTAAAAGGTGCGCGAATTTACTTGCACCATAGTTGGTCAGGGCGCCCGCGCCACACAGGCATGGGACAGGAGGTCTTGCCGACCTTTTCCTTTTTTTGAGCGCGAAATCTGAAATATTCGCTAAATTGAGGTCGTGTGGCGACGGGTTTCTCTGGACTGCTACCTACATAGCGGGTAGACTCTCGGTGCTTTGAAAAGAGTCCCTGTACTCGTGGAGAGCGCGAGGAAATTCCTCAGCTGGATCTTCGCGCTGGCCTTCTTTATCGGCGTGCCCATAACCTTCACCACGACCGTGAACCTCTTCAGCGGTATCCGCCATCGGGATCCAAGTGTTCACTTATCAGTATCTTGGTGGCTTCTTCTCTTCGCGCTTCCGTGGGTTATGCCCCTTGAGACGGCAGTGTTTGGCGTTGCTTGGTGGACTGTTTTTAGGGAAAAGCGATGGGCACGCGCTTGGGGGATCGCTGCGAGCATGGTATTCATCCTCTGGGTTCTTCTGCCTGTTTTGATGCAGCCGCATGTTTTGATGCAGCCGCATTTTTTCTGGACCGGTGAGCTGTTGCTTTTGGGAACCGGAATGGTTGGTTTGACGGCGTTTGCGTGGCCCGGGCAGGCCTCGGGCGCTATTCAACAAGTGCAGAAGACCTGGAAGCTGCCTGGTGACGGTACGAGCGCTTTGTTCAATAAAGCGGTGCAGCTCGTAACGGTGCTCGTGTGTTGGCGTGCCTATCACTGGTGGATGGAATGGCTACGAAACAATGATCTTTCAACTCCAGGTTTCATCCGCGGGACGCTGGAGCTTACGTTGATAGGCTCGGTCATAGTTCTTTTTCACGAGTCGGGTCACACCCTTGTCGGTCTCCTCGTTGGAATGAAGTTGCGAGCTTTCGTCGTAGGGCCGTTTCAATGGCGTATTCGGGAAGGGAAATGGGAATTTCATTTTGAACCGAGGCAAATTCTCGCAACCTCCGGCGCAACCGGAGTGGTTCCGACAACTGCGGATTTCCCGCGCTCATTCCAGCTGTGCATGCTGATCGCAGGCGTCCTCATCAACACGGCCACTGGCTTCTTGGCTTTAGCGTTTTCGCTTTCCGCCTTCGCGCCTACCCGAGCTCAAGCGACGATGGCGCTCTTTGGCCTATTTAGCGTCATCGTTGCCGCCATTAATTTGATACCGTTCCGAATTGCGGATAGCTATTCCGACGGCGCTCAAATTTGCCAGCTGTTTTCTAAAGGGCCGTGGGGTGATTACCATCGCGTGATAAGTTTGGCTGGGGCCGGCCTTGTCAGTCCTGTGCGGCCGAGGAACTACGATATAAATGCGATCCACCGCGCGGCGCAACGCATTGCGCAGGGCCGACAAGGTTTGCTGTTGCGCCTACTCGCGTACACCCATTTTCTCGATTGTGGCGATCTCGAGAAAGCTGGCGACGAACTGGCGCATGCCGGAACCATTTACAACGAATCTGCGTCTGATGCTCCGGTGGAGCTTGTCACCGACTTTGTATTTGGTTCCGCGTATATCTGGCGGAATCCTGGTTTGGCTCGTGCATGGTGGGTGCATGTGGAGGCGAAAAAGCCTGCGACCTTGAGCTCAGACTACTGGCTTGCACACGCGGCGCTTCGCTGGATGGAAAACGATCTTCAATCCGCGAGCGAGTCATTAGAGAAGGCACGTACCCTTGCACAAGAGCTTCCACCGTCTGGAGCCTACGATTTTCAACGCTACCAATGCAGGTTGTTGAGCGTCTCGTTAAGCGCAGCTGCTTCGTAAGTATGTCCTGAATCTCACCCTCGCGGGCAAGAGTGCCCGCGCCACACACGCAGGGGAGAGCAGGTCTTTGCCGGCATAAATAAAGGCTATCAACAGAAATGTTGGTGGCCTTTTCCTTTTCTATTGATTACTCGAGAGTCAAAATCCCCACCCTGTCGCAAAGAACGCGACAAGGGTGGGGCACCCATGCGAAATGGCGTACAGGAATGTCCGCCCCACACAACACTCGCGGGCAAGAGTGCCCGTGCCACACAAAGCAGGTCTTGCCAGCATGAATAAAAGGCCAGTCATGAAAACATGATTGGCCTTTTCCGTTTTAGCAACCTGTTACTGCTGTGGAGCGGGTGAGGTTCCAGCAGTGCCGGGTGTTGCTGTGGTCGATTTGATTTTGGTTGTACGCACCGAGGATGATGCGTTCTTGCCGGTGCGCGGGGGTAGTGGTTGGGGATTCAAAGCAGCCGGGTCGCCAGTGTTGGAGGGTGTGGCTACCGCAGCGCCGTGGTTCCCCAGTAGCGTCGAATTCTGATTTCCCAGAAGCGTGCCGCCGCTGAGTGAGTGCTGGGTCTGAACGGAACCAGGACTCGGCATCGACGATGTGCATTGCGATGCACCACTGCCGCCCATAGCGTTGAGAATTCCCTGGCTGACGCTGGCATTGCGGAGTGCGGCGCAACCCTGAGGTGAAAGGTCGAAGCTGCCGCGCCTGGAACGCAAAACTGCAATGATGCCGGCCTGTTGTTGGCCGCTCTTAACCATGTTGATGATGGCTTGATTGTTAAGCGGCGTTTGCTGGGCGGACTTCAGGTTGAATGGGGCAGGCTTAGGGACAGGCTTGCCGCCCTCATGGGTATCGGTGATGGTGACCTGTGCTGACAGCGAGAGTGAGGCAATCAAGGCGCTTGCGAGAAGCAGAACGAATCTGTTGTGCATTAGAAATCTCCTCCGTGCTGTGAACGGGATATCGCACCCAGCCGTCGTCGTCAAAGGAACTGAAACTGAAACGGAGATGATCTGCTAAGTCTCACTACTCAAACAGTTTGAGGGGCGAGATGACTTCCCGGGTGTAATCCCCGGGGGCGGGAAAATGGCGGACAAGAATGTCCGCCTCACGCAACTTCGCGGACAGGAATGTCCGCCCCACACAATCGCGGTTATGGATTTGGCGGTGGCGGCAGCAGGTCGCAGTGGTCCACGCACTTTACGGTGTGGACCTCAATGTTGGCCTTCCTGTGTCCGGAGAAGGCGATGTCGGGAGCGATAAACAGAGTCTGCGTGCCGTTGGCGACGTTGAAGGTGCAATTGAAGTTCATTGACTGGACGCCGCGCTCTTTGCATCCGGTTTGGCTGAGCGCGTCAGTGAGGCTGACTGACTTGTCATAGACCTGGTCGGCCAGGTGCGACGGAAGCAGCGCGACGGTGAGTGGAATCGGCGACTTGATTTTGACGCTGAGTTCCTGGCCATCGTGGTCGGGCGTCATCAGGCTGTAGACCTTGGGCGCGGTGGTTACTTCGTATTTCTCATTCAGGATGCGGCGCCAATCGAATTCAGGCTGAACGCAGTTATTTACACAGCTCCAGCTGTAGTACTGGATACGGAGATCGTTGACTGACGACATGAGCCGCTGCGCACCGGGCCCGAGAATCACGCCGATGGCGGTCACGGCCGGCTTCTGCGGGCGGCGCTCGTCACGGAAGGTGATGACCATGGGCCGTTTCGGAAGGCAGATGGCACTCGTAAGTGGTGCTGGTGACGTGCTCCTTCACGCAGAGGAATTCAAAATTCACCGGCGAGTCGGGATGCTGCATCGAGGCATTCCATGCGTCGGCCCAGGTCATCGCGACCGTGACTGGATAATCCGACTCGATGCGCACGTGCATGTTACCGCCTCCGGCTGCGGGGCGATAAGTGCGTCCGGCATGCATGCTGGCGGGCTCCAGCGGAATGGTCTCGCTGTTGGCAGGAGTCCAGTCGAAAACGCGATTGTCTTGCGCATTAGCGGTGATGACAAGGCTGCACACGAGCACCGCGGTGAATGAAAGGATCCTCATAGTAGAAGTATTTGTCTGAGACTGGGGAAGACCTAGCTAATTTGAGCATGCCGGGTTACCCAAGTACCGATTGTGGCGGACAGAAATGGCTGCCGTGCCCAGGATTTAGCCGAGGCCTTCTTCGACTTCGCGCAGGGCAGGCTTGAGCCACACGTTTAGTCGGTTTCCAGAGTCTTCCAGTCCTTCAGAACCTTCGCGTGGCCCTGGTGGATGATGGTGGTGTAAACGGAATTAAATCCCTTGTGGTCTTTGGGGCTATAGCCGAGACGAAAATTCTGACCAAGTCCCAAATCCGCGTTGTGAAGTGATTCGATACCGGCGATGAACTTTTCGCGATTCAAATCTTTGCCTGCGGCCTTGAGTCCTTCGACAAGGACCATTGCGTCTACGAATCCCTCCAGGCTGACAAAGCTTGGTGACGTGCCCGACATGTATTTATCGAGCGCTTTGCGGTAGAGCTGGATGGTCGGCAGATCGGTGCGATCATATGGCGGAACTACTTGAGTGACAATGACGCCGTCGGCGTCCTCGCCAGCGGCATTGATCAGTCCCTCAGTGCCTACGAACGAGACGGTAAGAAAGAGCGGATGCCAACCTCCGGAGTGAGCCTCTTTCAGAATCGCGGCGACTGGTGCGTAAGGGCCAACCACAATTACGGCGTCGGGTTTGGCGGCACGCACCGCCTTTAAACCAGAGGCGATTTCGAGAGTGTTGCGTTCGAATGTGCCCAGGGCTGCGGGAGTGGCGTCGTGCTTGGCCAGGGCGTGTTCCACACCTTCCAGCACGGTCTTGCCGAATGCGTCGTTCTGATAGATGACTCCGATTTTGCGCATGCCGCGCTCCCGCCACAGGCCGTCCACTTGCTCGCGAGTTTCGTCATAGTACGAGGCGCGGACGTTAATGATGTCGTGCTTGAGCGGCTCATACAAAATCTGCGCGCCGGTGAACAGGCCGACGACAGGCACCTTGGCGGACTCAGCCATGGGAATGTACTTGGCGGCTGTTGGAGTGCCGACGAAAAAGCCCATCGCGAAGACATCATCCTTGGTGAGGGAATTGAAGCACGCGGGAGCTTTCTCGGGATCATAGCTATCGTCATGCGAGACGATTTCGATCTTGCGACCATTCACGCCGCCGGCATCGTTGATCAAGTGAAAATACGCGAGCGCGCCAAGCTGCGTCTGAATTCCGAGGAATGATGTCGACCCAGAAAGCGCGGAGCAAGAGCCGATGCGAATGCTTGAGTTCGAAACCCCAGGAACGCTCTCCTGGGCGGCTAATTGCATGGCGATTGCCGCGAACAGAACCACAAACGCAAATAGGTGGTGCGCACGAATACCAGGCATAGTTCTCCCCCAACGAAGTTGAGAGTGATTGTCCCATTGGCTTCGTTCAGGGCGAAAGTTACGAGAGTGTCCGGTGAACAAATCCGCGAAGAATCGATTCAGCACTAATCCGGCATCGCGGCGCGGGAAAGTAGACCACCACGAAGACTGGTCGCAAAGTTATCTCAGATCCCGCCGAAGCACAGGTATTTGATTTCCAGGTACTCGTCGACGCCATATTTCGACCCCTCGCGCCCGAGGCCTGACTCCTTCATTCCCCCGAATGGTGCAACTTCGGTGGAAATCAACCCTGTGTTGATTCCGACCATTGCATACTCGAGTGCTTCGGCCACGCGCCAGATGCGCGAGACGTCACGACCATAAAAATATGCGGCCAAACCGTACTGGGTATTATTCGCCAGCGCAATCGCTTCCACTTCGGTTTTGAACCGAAAGAGCGGCGCCACTGGGCCAAAAGTTTCCTCGCGCGAAATCTTCATAGCGGGCGTGACTCCCGTCAGAATAGTTGGCTCGAAGAACCTTCCGCCTAGATGGTGGCGTTTTCCGCCTATGAGCACTTGCGCGCCCTTCGAAGTCGCGTCACGAATATGGTCTTCGACTTTATGCAATGCGTTGTCGTCAATCAGCGGACCCTGGGTTGCATCTGTTTCCAAGCCTCGAGCAGGCTTGAGCTTTCTTACTGCCACGGAAAGCTTTTCGGCAAATTTGTCAAAGACCGCGTCCTGCACCAGGAACCGATTGGTGCAAACGCAGGTCTGACCGGTGTTGCGGTACTTGGAGGCGACTGCTCCTTCGACGGCGGCATCGAGATCCGCGTCATCAAACACAATAAAAGGAGCGTTGCCCCCAAGTTCCAGCGAAATCTTCTTTATGGTTCCGGCGCACTGCGACATCAACAGCTTTCCGATCTCTGTCGAGCCGGTGAAGGAGAGCTTGCGTACCTTCGGGTTGGAGGTCAGCTCACCGCCAATCTCGACCGGCGACCCCGTGATCACGTTGAAGACGCCTTTTGGAACGCCTGCCCGCTCGGCTAATTCCGCTAAAGCGAGGGCTGAGAACGGTGTTTGCTCGGCTGGTTTGACCACGACAGTGCAGCCCACCGCCAGGGCGGGCCCAACTTTGCGCGTGATCATTGCTAACGGAAAGTTCCATGGAGTAATACAAGCAACAACCCCGACCGGTTCTTTTGTCACAACAATTCGTTTGTCGGTCTGGTGGCCCGGGATGGTGTCGCCATAAACTCGCTTGGCTTCTTCACCAAACCACTCCAGAAACGAAGCTGCATAAGCAACTTCTCCACGCGATTCCGTGAGCGGCTTGCCTTGTTCCACTGTCATCAGGTATGCGAGATCCTCCTGGTTTGTCATCATCAATTCAAACCAGCGTCGCAGGATAGTGGCGCGTTCTTTTGCGGTACGTTTGCGCCAGAGCAAGAACGCCTCGGCGGCAGCGTCAATGGCTTGGCGCGTTTCTGTCGCATCCAGGTTAGGCACCGCGCCGATTATTTCTCCTGTGGCGGGATCGTCAACATCAATGGTCCGCGATGAACTCGCCTCGAGCCACTGTCCGTTGATGTAGCAGGCCTGCCGGAATAGCAGCGGATTGGTCAATTTGAGCTCTGCTGTGGTAGTGGACATAGCTTGCTCCCAGCTACCACTCTAATTCATCTGTTATCGATGAAGGAGCTTAGGCGCGCCGCAAGATAGGAGGAGATTGGCGCGAAGAGAGCAGGTTCCACACTGCTTGTAGAAATGGTTGGCCTAGCCAGGCGCTTTTCGAACTTTTCTGCTGAACGAATTTGCCTCGACCTCGGCTTCCGACAACTTACGTTTTGACATCGGACTGGCGTCTGGGTCAATGAGTGTAATGGCGATTTTTCGCCAACTACTTCCTCACGATCGTCGGATCGCACCCAAGAACGAGCCGTCCACATACTTACCGCGCGATTCATCGAACCGGACTGATGCGACCGGAACCCTTCCAATGGAAGTCTTTGGCAACGGCTCGATACATTTCCAGTCGCTCACCTTAGACAGATTTTCGATACCGGAAACAACGAAAACTTCGTAGTCGTCAGGATATTCGTCCAGGACATCGTCGAACTCAGAAGTTAGCAAGTAGACTTTGCCGCTATATTCAAATGCAAAAGTTCGGGGGACGTCCCAAAAGCTGAAGTACTTAATCCTGCGTCTCGCGCCGAAGACTCTGCGCCACATTTCAACCGGATTCCACGATAGGCGAAGGTGGGCTTTCATGGACGGCCTTTATTATCGCCGGGAAGATGTCAATGAGTGTAATGGCGATTTTTCGACAACTACGTTCGACCTCGGGAAGGATTGCACTCGAATAGCTATAATCCGATCGACCAGCGGTAATGATCCACCGTTGCAGCTTCCCTTATTAGTTCGCGCAGCAGCACGATGTCATAGACGAGGAGCTGCACGGCTTCATCGGCCATGTTGAGGTGATTGAACTGGTCATGGAGATTTTCAAGCGATCTAGAAAAGTACGCTGGCACCGATTTTGTCGGGAAGTTCCTGATGTGATTGTTCCACGCGCTGGACAAGCGATCCGAGAGGGAGCCATCAGCTTTCACTAATTCGTACACGCCTAAAGAGAACGTTCGCTCGAGTTCGACGAGTCGTTCGTCTGGGGGTTCGCGCCGCGCCCGAGATTGACCATCGAGGGGTTCCGGTTTGGGTGCCAAGGAAGAGAAGAACTTCTGCCGGCCGCAAACGAAGCTTTCACCAATCTCATCTGCAATCCATAACAATTTTTCAGCGAGATCCCACGCCCGCTCCTTGGAAAGGGCCTGTTCAAGAGATATTTTCTTTTCCAGTAACGGGGAAATTACGAACTGGACCGCTACGAATGCGTCACGATCATACTTAGGGAAGCTAGTCATATCCAATTCGCATAGGTAGGTACGCCATGCGAGTTCAAGCCTGTGCTGGATAGAACCTGTTGCGGTTGCCAGCTGATTCGAGGCTCCGCGCAACCGTAATGCAGCAATGAGACAGGCGCGCTCAACTGGCTTAAACGGCAGACTATTTTCGTTCATTTCGCTAACCCCGTGCTTGGAAGCATGCCTGTGAAATGGGCTTCGTCAACATCCTTATTCTCATGTGAAGTGTCGGATTATTGTGACATGTGGCGGTCAATTGCCGAAACCAGATGAGATGAGAAGGCCGGTCTCCGGAGGGGATGCTGTACGCTCCCAAGTTATCGACGTGCTCGAAGCACAGATAAAAGGAGACCGGCAATGAAGAAGGGTAGCACCACACTGGCAAGGCAGAGCAGGAAAAGTTTTCA
>JAICSO010000123.1 GCA_025936825.1 Terriglobales bacterium | reverse complement strand
CTGAACATGGGAGTTCTTCGGGTCCGATAGGGAGGTTCTTCACCTAACGTTCTGGACAAGAACTCTCTGAACTGATCGTCGGCCTGTGGAGCCTCCAGTATCCGCACGATCATTTGATATATCCACTTGTAAAACTTTTTCTTTACTGCGTCGTATTCATCATCATCAGCTTTGCAGACCACGGCTAGTGCCTTATGGAGTTGGTTGTGCTCCATCGCCAGTCTCCAAGCAATTTCCGCCGCTTTCAGATTCATGGCAATGACCCCCTTTTAGGCTAAAGCCAACAGGCTTATTTGAAAGGCCAAAGAAGATTTTTCGCAACGTTGGCCCGCTTTTCCAGTTCCAGTTCTTCTCGCCAAGCAGCCAATCGTTCTTCAATCGTCTTCTTGGATTCCCAGCTACCAACCGTCGCCATGTAGTGCTCGTAGTCCGCAATAGCCTTCCTGAGATACTCGATGTTCATAGGTTCCTCAAGCCAATAGGCTGAGCCGCTCGTGAACCGCCTGTAGATCCTCAGTCATCAGATTCGCATATCGCCTGGTCATCTCCAAACTGGAATGTGCCAGGACCTTTTGCAAATGAAGGACCGATCCACCGCGCGGAACGTGTAAGACCACCCAGTGACGATAGCTTAAGCGTTGGAGGGATTTATGTCTTGGCTCAGCCTGAAGTGGAGAATCGGCGTTCTCCGTTAGTGTAGATTCCGCCCCTTCGGGGCGGGGATTTTCAAGGCATGGGGGTCTATCGTCCGATGGCTTTTCCGGGCAGTGCACAGCGCGAGAGGATTGGCTCCCGCGCTGCCAAGCATCGGCTCGATGAGCCCCGCCAGGTTATCCCTCAGCATGGTTGCATCCCTGCAGTGCCTGCTTCCGTTTCACCCGGCGAGGTCATTGTAGCTGCGGTGGAAGAGTGTGCCAACGGCAAAGACGCCGTCTGCTGCCGGCGAAGTTGCCGCTGGCTACGAGCTTCTTCCAACTTGCGATCGCGAGCCGCGTGGATCTCGGTCTGTCGCCCGGCGAGTCTGTCCTGCGGCGTTACATAGCCGATGGCACTGTGCAGTCGCACCGTGTTGTAGTGATCCACGTAGACTTGAATCAAGCGGCGCGCATCTTTCAGCGTCAACGGCGTCAGGGGCCGGATGCACTCCCGCTTGAGCGACTTATGCCAGCGTTCGATCTTCCCATTCGACTGCGGATAAAACGGTGAGGTGCGCACGTGTGTCATCCCCGAGATGCGAATGAACTCCTTGAAGTCGCGGGCGATGAACTGCGGCCCGTTGTCGGAGATGATCCGCGGCTTGGCCTCCGGGTACTTCTCCTTGGCTCGTTCCAGAATCATCTCAATGTCCGCTTCCTTCATCGACTCCCGCAGATCCCCATGCACCAGGAAACGACTGCATCCATCCAGCACGCTGCACAAGTAGTAGAACGTGCCCGACAGGTTGATGTAGGAAACATCGACATGCCAGTGCTGGTGCGGCTGCAGCGGCTGTTCGAAGCCGGAGCCCTTGCGCGACGTTTTGCCTTTCCAGCGCGACAGCAGTCCCGCTTGTTTCAACACGCGCCATACGCTCGCCGGACTCACTGCCACCACATCGTGATCTAACATCATGAACGTAAGTCGCCGATAGCCCTCCAACGGATTCTTCAGGTGGAAGTCGATGATGGCTTCTTTCTCCCACGTTTCTAACCAGAAATCTCGGGGCACCCAACCGTTGTGCTCATTCACTCGCCCATAGCGCTGCCGCCAGTCGTAGAACTTACTCGCAGTGACGCCCAGCCAGTGAATGAATCGGCCAGCGCCGATCTCGGTTCTTTCCGACCAGCGCCGGACGAAATCCACCACCTGATCCCGCACATCATGCGGCACCCAGGTCTCGGTCAGAGTTCCCCAAGGCTTTTTTTTAACGCGATGTGCTCCGCCATCAGCTCGGCCAGAACCTCGTCCTTGGTCTGCACCTTCTTCTCCAAGAACTCAATCCGTTTCTGTTTCTCCTCTACCTGGCGGTGAGGCCGCTCGGTCGACTGGAAGGCAGCCGCTCCGTTCTCGAAGAACTCTTTTTGCCAGCGGTAAAACACGGTGGGTTGCAGCCCCAGTTCCTCACACAGATCGGAAATCGGGACCTTGTCTAAAAGGTGCCGCCTCAGAACGGCCACCTTCTCTTCAGCAGTGTAGTGCTTGCGCTCTTTTCTCATACGTTCGCTCCGCTATCTTAACGGACGAACGCTTTCTCCATTTCCAGCTGAGGCGGGACATTTAGGCATTAGCTTCCCTTCTTTCCCCATCGTGCTTTCGCCGCGTTGCGGGCGATCTGTTTTCGCTACCGATTCCCCACGGTGCCACCAAAAGGCCTTTGTGCTAATGCGGCTGGGGGGCTTCTTGCACGATATGAAGCGTAACTGAAGCCTTCGCGGTGGGGTCGGCTTTAGAGATGGCGGTCAGCGTGACATACGGTAGAGTCGGCACGACATTCGGAGCAACGTAGAGATCGCCTATCATCTTTCCGCACGCAGAACCCGAACAGCTTGACCCGGTGACACTCCATTCCACAACCTTCTCTTCGCTTCCCGTGACCGTCGCTGTAACTACCTGCGATCCTCCGGCAGGAACTTGCAAACTGCCGGGTGCAGAGATGCTGACCACAATTCCTGATTTCGATTTCGTGGGACTTCCTTCCGTATTTCCCTTACGTGACCTAACGAGATAATTCTTCTCGCCTGGGTTGTAGGAGAAGCGTAAACGCAAGGCAAGATATTCGCCTTTGAACTCGGCAGGCAACGGTGGAAAGGGGCTCGAATTCGTGATGCTACCCCACGCGGGCGCATCGATGGAGCGGTCACCTGAACTCGCAACCAGCCGCATGTCGGTGACTTTGCCGTCTTTTGCGATGGCAAACTCAATTGCAAGTTTCCCCTTCTTCTGTTCGGCAGATTCAGGAATCAGGATGTACCAGTTTTGCCGCACAACCTGCGAAATGCGCTGGAGGTACGGGGCGAAATCCACGCCCCGTGTATCACTGAGAACCTCGATATTCCCGTACTTGACTGGGCTTGGAACTGTCTGCCCGAAAACGCAGACGGACGACAGCAGCAATACGGAAAGCATCTTCATAGGTCCACACCTTGCCGAATGAAGCGGGCCCAGTATACGCGGTCCTGATACATTGGTAAGGCGATTCGAGTCAACCACACACATGCTGAAAGGCCGCTTGAATCATTGTGCCTTTGCTATTTCAAATTCTCAAAATTTTCTGTCCCGTGGGTCCCATCCGGTCATTGAAGCCACCCCCAGTGACGATAGCTTAAACTCAGAAACATTTTTTCAAACGATTTCATGGAACTGGCACATTCTCTTGACTGATTGCGCTTGGCTGCCCGATTGCATTTGCGGCAGTCATGGAAAGCAAAGCAAACGAACTCACTGCCAGCATTCGACGCACAATCGAACAACTTGCCCAAGACACTGATGCAGCAAGACAGTCGCAACTCTTCCGTGACTACCTCAGAACGTCAGCTGCTTTCTGGGATTATTCCTGGCACAACCAGATGCTGATCTGGCGACAGAGACCAAATGCCAGTTTCGTCGGTGGCTACCAGAGTTGGCTTAAGTGTGGACGCTATGTCCGCAAAGGCGAG
>JAICSO010000005.1 GCA_025936825.1 Terriglobales bacterium | reverse complement strand
GGCCTGGTGAACGTCCATCCCGATATACTTCTCTTGCCTCATAGGCGCTCCTCTTCGCTAGGTTGGCGATGCAGACAATCACAACCTACCGCGAGAGTGGGCGCCTTTTCATATTGCGTGTAATGGCGATTTTTCGCCAACGAGTAAGAATCAATGTTGATTCGCCTGTCGTTTCGCTGTCCACTCCTGGACCTTGCGCAGCCTCTCTGCCGTGAGCGGCACGGGCATCAGGCACCTGTCCCAGCCTCCCACGTGCGTTTGCTCGCAATACCCGATCACTGTGGCGTGCAGCGAGAACGGTGGTGAGGGAAGTGGCTGACTAGAGCAATTGACATAGCTCGTTTTCACAATTGCATTGGGTGGTTTTCCCATCAAGACTGTCGAAATGGAGAACTCCACATCCTGATTCACTGCCTGCTTGCAAACGAGAACGTGTGGAACCGGCCCGAGTCCGCTAATTTCCCCAATAAAGAGGTATGGGAAGTTTTGGTAGCGCATACTTGTACCGTCCGCCTCAGCATGGATTTCCTCGAAATCGGAGTCCGCTTGAGTTTCTAAGCCCCGTTCAACCAGCCAGTGTTTGAGTTTAAAGATGCCCAGTTCTGACGGACAGAGTGAGATCAAGCATTCTTGTGGTTCATGCGGAGTCAGGCGGCAATAGCCGAGCACCTTCCATCCAACCTGCACGCCCCCACATTTGGTTGAGTTGCAGTAGGCACGAATTTGCGGCTGCGTGTTATCTCCCCACAGCACCCGAGAGATGCTGACAGCAATGCTACGTCGAGGGACAACATGCACAGTCGTCGGAATGGGTTCAATCCACTTGACCAGACCACTGAAAACCAGAGGTCGAACAGGTTCGCCATTGATCCTGAAGGTGCCCGGAACCCGAAGGGTGGATTTGTCGAGCAGGTCGCCATCTTCGAGTATGCGCTCGTGAATCTGCAGTAGCACTGGTTCGCCCGCTCGACGTAGGTTATCTACCCACGGCTGAACTCTGTTCCGGTTCGCGGTGGTGGCCTCAACAGGCGGCAGGCAGGCGTAATGGCCGAGTTGGATTCCACAAAGGACAATGACCTTGCTGCCTTCATGGAAGGGCATGGGGAGTGGCATCTCTGTGCAATCGATGAACCCTTTGCTTACGACATAGCCGCTTTGGAGATAGGAATCTGGGCTGCTCCAGAGGACATCATGGACGATGTAGTCGAGTTTCTCATGATACCCGGCGCTGCACCTGCGAGTAGGAATTCGACTCGTTGTTCCTATCTCGCCGACAAAAACAAACGCGTCCTGCTGCGCCATCCAGCGCCAGTCTTGGAGTCGCTCCCGGATGAGAGCTAAGCTCGAAGACTGGGCGCTCACGCCTGCAGAAGTGGACAGCAACAATACAAGCACGAGACCGCGATGCCAGCGCATGTTCGTGTCTCCTGCATTAAAGAACGCCCGGCAATGATTCATCTTGCGAATACACTTGGCGTTCTCAAGAACACTGACACCGGAAAGTCTGAACCCTAGCCAGATTTCTGCAAATCAGGTGGACAGCGATCAAAACTGGGTGGCATTTTGAGTGTAATAGCGATTCATCGCCAATGTGAACTCAGGGCGAATCGGCTGGTCGGAGAAGTCCGGCATTACTCTGCTAAGATGTTGCCCACTTATGTCTTCCCCTTCGCCATTGGGTCAGACCATCTCCCATTACCGTATCGTGCAGAAGCTCGGCGGCGGCGGCATGGGCGTGGTCTACAAGGCGGAGGACACGCAACTCGGCAGGTTCGTTGCCCTCAAATTCCTTCCAGATGATGTGGCAGGCAACCAAACGGCTTTTGAGCGCTTCCGGCGAGAAGCACGGGCAGCCTCTGCGCTGAATCATCCGAACATCTGCACAATCTATGAGATCGGCGAGCACGAGGGACGTCCGTTCATGGCGATGGAGTATCTGGACGGGAAAACACTTCGTGAACTGACATTCGGCCGTCCACTAGAGCTGGAGCGCTTGCTCGACCTCGGCATCGAGATTGCGGACGCCCTCGATGCCGCTCACTGCAAAGGTATCGTTCATCGCGACATCAAGCCGGCGAATATTTTCGTTACGGACCGAGGGCACGCCAAGGTGCTGGATTTCGGCTTGGCAAAGATGGGCCCGTCCAGTTCGGACAAGCTCACTTCTGCTCCGACTGTTACGGAAGAGCATTTAACCAGTCCCGGCAGCACTCTCGGAACAGTTGCCTATATGTCGCCGGAGCAAGCGCTGGGTAAAGAGCTTGACCCACGTAGCGATCTTTTTTCGTTTGGTGCGGTTCTCTATGAGACCGCGACTGGCGTGCTTCCGTTCCGCGGAGATACCACCGCGGCGATCTTCGACGCGATTCTGAATAAGCCACCGACTCCACCCGCCAGGATCAATCCTGATATTCCTGCCGATTTGGAGCGGGTGATCAACAAAGCCTTGGAAAAAGACCGCGACATTCGCTATCAGGTGGCGTCCGAACTACGAGCCGACTTGAAGCGCCTGCGGCGCGACACGTCCGGCCGGTCACCTATCACGACAGCGCTCGAATTATCAAGTGGAGGGACACCGCACAAACAGCCAAGCGGAGTACCCGCAGTGGAGACCCATAGTTCTGACTCGAAACTGCTCGCTGCGTTGGCTAGAAAGCATTTGAAGAGTTTGACGATGGCAGCGGGCTGCATGGTTGTTATGCTGGCGGTGATTGCCTACTTGTTCCGCCCGTCGCTAGCGCCACCGCAGCTTTCCGGCTACACACAACTCAGCCACGACGCCGTCAACAAAGGGCTAATCGGAACCGACGGCTCGCGGTTGTACGTTTACGACATTAGCGTTGGGCCTGCGCAGATGTCGGTCAACGGAGGCTATCTCGCGCCGATCAACGGGACTCTGCTGGGTGCACCTTTCGGGGTCTTCAACATGTCGCCGGACGGATCCAAACTGCTCGTCGGTGAGTTGAAAGCATTGAGCGCCGCATCAACGCCAATGTGGGCCTTGCCGACCCTCGGCGGCTCGCCGTCCCGTTTGGCGAACCTGCAAGGCACTAGCGGCGCGTGGTCCCCTGATGGCCAGAACTTGATCTTTACGAACAACAACACGCTATATGTTGCTAGCTCCGACGGAACCGCCTCCCGCAAGCTGGCCGATCTCCCGGGTCCCATAGGGTCTGGTACCGTTAACTCCACCTCACCCGCGTGGTCGCCCGATGGTAAAACCATAGCTCTGAACGTCTACGATGCCAAGACACAACTCCTTGACCTTTGGGAGCTTTCGGCGGATGGAACCAATCTTCACAAGATGTTTCCCGGCTGGCACACAGACATGAACAATTGCTGTGGCTCCTGGACGCCGGATGGCAAGTATTTTGTGTTTGAGTCGGGAGGGCAGCTTTGGGCGGCGCGCCAGGAAGGAAGCCTCTTCCACAAAGTCAATCGGCAGCCTGTGCAACTCACTGCTGGTACGGTCTCCTATAGTTTTCCTGTGCCCGGCAAGGATGGTAAAACGCTTTTCGCCATCGCCGGATTTAGGCGTGCCGAACTTCAACGCTACAACATTCACTCGAAGGCCTTCGAGGCTTTCATGGGCGGCCTTTCGGCACAGGACGTGGATTTCTCGAAAGATGCTCAGTGGGTGGCTTACTCTTCTTATCCGGAAGGAATTCTCTGGCGAAGTAAACTGGACGGCAGCGAAAAACTCCAGCTCACTTCATCCCCGATATACGCCTCGCTACCTCGATGGTCCGTTGACGGTAAAACAATTGTTTTTTACGACATCCAGCAAGGCAAGAGGGCGCGCATCTATAAAGTGCCGGCAATCGGCGGCGTACCCGAGCCCTTATTGCCGGATGATCCTGGGCCGCAAGCCGATCCTTATTGGTCTCCAGATGGCAAGTCCCTTGTGTTTGGTGGAAGCGGCGGCGGTGGTCAAACGGTGATTCGGATCCTCGATATGGAGACACACCAGATCGAGACTGTGCCGGGCTCCGACGGGCTTTTTTCTCCTCGTTGGTCGCCCGACGCGCGCTACCTTGTCGCTATGCACGGGGATTCTACCGGGCTTTCCCTCTTCGATTTCAAAACCCGAAAGTGGACGATGCTGGCGCCCGATATTGTTGCTTATCCCTGCTGGTCCCACGATAGCCGGTATATCTATTTCCAGCGGCTCGGTGACAAGTCGGATGTGGTCCGGATGTCCGTTCCGAACGGAAAAATCGAGCAGGTTGTGAGTCTGAAGGGCTTCGCGCAGACCGGACTCTACGGCTTTTGGCTTGGGCTTACTCCCGACGACTCGGTGCTTATTCCAAAAGACGCCGGCGCACAGGAGATCGTCTCGATGGGCTGGACCTCACCTGAATGATCCTGCGAAGATTCGGAACTAATGCCCGGTTCTCTTCGCGGAAAGTCAGTTTCTGAATCAGGCGATTTCACTCATTGACTTCGGTAGAGGGATTTTGAGTGCAATAGAGATTTATCGAGATGGACCTTGAAAAGATGAGGGTCAGCGTCCCGTGTCTGCGCAAGTTACAGGTGTGATGCGTCGTGCCTCGAACTCTGTGCCGGTCAAGAGAGAGAAGCTGATTCGATCAGCGGCTCGCAGGCGCTGTGGAGGTGGATTGAGTGGAGGGCGGCATTGGCACTCGATCGGTGATCCCTCGGCCCTCTGTGACGGTGTAGATCACGTCGGCGGAGACATCGCGCAGCAATTCGGTTTGGCCGCTCGGCCATTTGATTTCCACCATTTCCATGTTGCCGGCAGCGCCGACTCCGAAGTGCAGTCGCAGATCGTTCTGCGATAGATAGCTGCCACCCGATCGGACTTCATGGAACTGCATGACTCCAGCGGCATGAATGGTGACCCGCGCTCCAATGGCTGCACGATTGCTCTTAGTTCCAATCAAGTGAAAGTCAACACGATGATTGTTGTTGCGGGTTTTGTTTATCAACAGAGACGGCGGTTGGCCGATGTTGAGCACGAGAATGCCGATATTGCCATCGTTAAAGACGTCTCCAAAGGCTGCTCCGCGACGCGATTCAGGGGGGATGTCAAAGACGCCTGAGGGTTTGGAAATATCTTCGAAAGTTCCGTCGCGATTGTTACGAAACATCTGCATGGGTTCCTTGTAGCCTGGACTGTTCGGGATGGCATCTACTTGTGGATAGACGTGACCATTGGCGACGAAGAGGTCGTCCCATCCGTCGTTATCAAAATCAGCGAAACCGGTTCCCCATTTAATGTAGCGGTAACTTGGCTGTCCGAGCTTCGCCGCCCACGACATATCGGAGAATGCGCCTGAGCCGAGATTACGGTAAAGGTTATTCACCTGATCGGTGTAGTTGGTAACAAACAGGTCGAGATATCCGTCGTGATTGTAATCGCCGAAATCCACTCCCATTGAACCGAGCTCCTGGCCATCATCGCCGAGGGCGACGCCCGACAACATGCCCACCTCATCAAAGGTTCCGTCGTGCCGATTGTGGTAAAGGAAGTTGGGGCCGGCATCGTTCGCCAGGAACAGATCAGGCCAGCCGTCGTTGTCATAATCTCCCCATATTGCGCCGAGGCCATAGCGTTTCTGCGGATCGTCCATGCCTGCTTTTTTTGAAACGTCCTCGAAGGTGCCATCACCGCGATTGCGAAACAGGTAGTCACCTTCGCCCTGCATGCCCCAAGGGCCGCACTGCACCAGCACGCCCTTGAAACGGCAGAATTTTTCGTCGCTGCCGAACGCAGGCAGATGATTCATGTCCACGTGAACATAACGAGACACGAACAGGTCGACATGGCCGTCGCGATCGTAATCACCCCAAGCAACGCCTGTGGCAAAGCCGGTAACTCCGCTAAGTCCTGCCTTCCGTGTTACGTCTTCAAACTTGCAGTTGCCAAGCCCGCGATATAGAACGCTGTGCCCGTAGCCAGTGACGAAGAGGTCCAGATTGCCGTCATTGTCGAAATCAGCGACCGCAACGCCCATTCCCCAGCCTTTCACCGAAAGTCCTGCCTGCTCCGTGATGTTCGTGAATTTGCGATCGTCACCTTGGCGATAAAGCGTGACCATGAGGTCACCGCCGGCGCGGTAGCGATCAACACTCGATCCGTTGGTTACGACAACGTCGAGCCGTCCGTCGTTGTCGCAGTCAAAGAATCCCACTCCGCCACTCATGGATTCAACAATGTAGTGCTGCTCCTTCGACGCCAGATGTGAGAGTGTCAATCCGACCTGCGAAGCGACGTCCACGAATTGTGGAACAGAAGTCGCTGATGAGTTATTTTGAGCGCGAGACGAGGCAAACAATAGCAGCACGCAACAGAAGGAAAAACCAGGACCCCGGAACATAGATGATGATAACGCGAGAATCCTGACGATTCTACTAGGGGAAAGCTTGTGTTTTTCTCGTCGCCTCCACGCAGTCAAGAGGCTCTGTTCCGACAAAGGAAATCGACGAACAGCGAATGCGGTCCAGAACTCGAGAATGTGCATTTCGATGCGCTACTTCGGCAAGCTGACGACGCCGTATGCCCAGCCGACAGCGTCCTGCCACTAGGCATGCTCCACTTCGGTAGGAGAATTGTATGCAGCAACGCGCTCAGTTGGTGCTGGGCCGGTAGAATCCCGAACCATTAGTTCAGGTTCAATTACGATGTTGGGCACCCAGGACTTGTGGTTCTCAATGCGTTCCAGCAAATAGCGTGCCGCGGTTTCCCCCATGTTTTCCAGCGGCTGGCGCACAGTTGTAAGAGTCGGGTTATTGTGAACAGCAATGCTAATATCATCGAAACCCACCACAGAAACATCTCTGGGAACCTGTAGCCCAGCCTCTTGAAAGGCCCTGATGGCCCCGATCGCGGAGATATCGTTATAGGCAAGCAGGGCCGTGAACGGCCGTTTGCGTTCGAGCAGTTTCTTGGCGAAGGGATAGCCCAACTGGGGTGTCGGATCGTCGCTGTCAAGCGGAACCACGAGGCTGGCGGGCATGCGCACACCTAGTTCGGCAGCAACTTCGCAAATGCAGTTCCACCGATCCTTTGAGTCTGTGCTGACGACAGCACCCTTCATGAAGGCTATGTCCTCATGTCCGAGTTCCACGAGATGACGAAGCGCCAGCCGTGCTCCCATGCCGTGATCGACAACGACATTTGTCACGTCTTTTAAGCTGCGGTGCCCAGGGATGGCAACCGTTGGCAGCGGGAAGGGCTGATCCGTAATGGTGTCAATCGTGATGAAACCCTCGACGCCACGCTCCAAAAGAAGATTCGGATAATAGTCCAGCAGTTTCGGGTCGTGACGATGCGCGACAGTTAGGAAGAAATAATTCCTTTCGCGGAGATAGCGCTCCACGCCCCTGATGATGGGCGAACTGTAAAAGTCGCCAATCTCTTGGGTGACTACCCCGATCATGTATGTGCGTTTGCTTCGGAGATTGCGGGCGTGAAAACTGGGACGATAGTTGAGATCACGAGCTGCCGCGAGAATTTTTTCCTGGGTGTGCGCCGGAACCGAGCGCGACGCAGCGGATTGGTTCAGCACCGCCGAACAGGTGCCTTTTGTGAGCCCCACCCGCTGAGCCACCATCTCCAAGGTGACGGGCCGTCTCTTTTTGTTGGCATCTCCTCTTGCCAGAGCTGTCATTGAAATGGCCTTGCCTTGATAAGGTTCTCGCCACAACTTCTTAGTGATGGGTCGAAATCTTTGACTCGAAATCCTACAGAACGTGAGCGACGGCTCAGAATCCGTCCGGATTAGCTCAAGCTCGGCGCTACGAACGATACAGAAAACGGAATCGCACTGCATTCTGTGATATATAGCAGTCGGACTCAAATGTTATGAGCGTTGCGCTCGCCGCTCTTCGTCCGAGACGAACGGAATGCTCCGACAGAAGCGCCACAAATTTTATCAAGGGTTGTATTGGTCACCGTAGAATACCGGTATTTTACAAATCCAAAAAATCGAGGGGAGACAACTTTTATCTTGACAAGCGTAATACAAAAGTACTACAAGGGCGGAGAAATCCTAACCTGCTCTATAGCAGTGGGTGCTAGCGGAGCCTAACCGTCAACAGTTCCTTCGAGGAGGAAGTTCCATGCGTTCCAAGCTGTTGAAGCTATTCGTGGTTCTAGCGATTTTCTCAGTCACCTTCCTGCCCCTTTCGTTCGCGCAGAAGACTACAGGTGACATCTCTGGAACAATCACTGACCCGAGCGGTGCTGCGGTTCCGGACAGTGCAGTGACTCTGACCGACCCGGCTACCGGCGCAGTGCGCAACGCCACCTCGAACGCACAGGGCAATTTCAGCTTTCCTCAAGTGCCGGTTGGCAATTACACGATCACTGCCACGAAGGCCGGCTTCAAAACGATGTCGCAGACAAACGTCGCAGTGCACGTCAGTACGGTGACCACGGTCCCTGTGCACTTGGAGGTGGGCGCGGCCACGGAGGTTGTGACTGTCGAGGCTTCGGCGCTTAGCTTGAACACTGAGAACGGCGAAGTCGGCAATGTGATGCTGAGCAACCAAGTGAGCCAGTTGCCGCTGAACGGCCGCAACTTCATCCAACTGACCACACTAGTGCCAGGCGCTGCCGTCGGCGAGGCCTTCGACAACAAGAACAAAGGCTTATTGGCCGGTGTGGACATCTCTTTCAGTGGCGCTCCCGCCGCCGCCAACCAATGGCGCGTGAACGGCGCGAACAACAACGACGAGGGCTCGCAACGCACGATCCTGATCTACCCTTCAGTCGATGCCATCCAGGAATTCAAGATCAGCCGCAACAGCTACGGGCCCGAATACGGCGGAGCGGGTGGCGCACAGATTAACCTCGTCACCAAGTCAGGAGGCAACCAGTTTCACGGCAATGCCTATTACTATGGGCGCAACGATGCGCTCAATGCCGGGAATTTTTTTCTAGGACAGCAGAAGGCAAATTGCGTCGCCGGCGATCCGGTTTGCGGAAAGAAAAACTTTCTGCGCCGCAATGACTATGGCTACACCGTCGGTGGACCGATTAAGAAAGATAAGCTCTTCTTCTTCTGGTCGGAGGAGTGGAACAAGGAACGCCGCGGACAGGTGCGGCAGGCGTGGATTCCGACCGCAGCTGAACATGCGGGAAATTTCAATGACTTGGCGGCGGCTCGGATTGCGGCGGGGGCCGTTATTAATCCCAACGATCACACAACCTTTGATCTAACAAAAGATGCCTCGGGAAATCCGATCACCTGCGGCGGGCCAGCCATGCCCAACGACCCAAGGACCGCGTACTTCGACAGCGCGGGGAATGAATACGGGATTCCATTTGGGGTCGATCCAACAACTGGCCAGCCCACGGGTGCTGGTTACGTTATTCCCTCCAACCTTCTCAGCCCGGCCGGCACGGCATACCTTTCCCAGGTGCCGAATCCTAACTTGAACAATCTGTGCGGTCAGAATAACTGGGTCTCCCAGGTTGCAATTCCGCTGGACTGGCGTGAAGAGAACGTGCGCGGCGACTACAACATCAACAGCCGTACGACCTTGATGATCAACTTCACCAATGATTCTTGGCTGAATCCGACTCACGCCTATGAAGAAGGCGGGCTGTGGGGCGACCAGAACTGGCCGGCAGTGAGTGACACATGGTCGCAGCCCAGCAAAATGCTGGTAGCCAAACTGACCTCCACCATTGGCGGCAACAAGATCAATGAAGTGTCCTTTGCCTGGTCGGCAAACCGCATCAATATCACCCAGTCCGGCGATAATCCGCAACTGCAGCAGCAGATCGTTTCCGCGATGCCTCTTATTTTTCCGCAAAGCGGCAAGACGCACGCCAATCAGTTGCCCGAGCAGATCTGCTGGTGTTCGAGCTACATCGGCACCATCGGTCCCTGGAACAACCGCCAGGACCTTTATACCTGGAAGGACGATTTCTCTTGGGTCAAGGGCAGTCACACCTTCAAACTGGGCGCGCTCTATGATCGCAACGGCAAGGATGAAGAGACCGGCGAGGAAGCCGGTGGACTCTGGGGCGGTGCGGGTTACCTCGTGCCAGGGGACTCTGCGGCCAGTCTCCAGGGCCCTGGTTTTTCATGGAGCAGTCCAACTGGAAACATGTGGTCCGACGCCATTCTGCAGGGTACCCTCTGGGGCGCTAACGAGAACAGCAGCAACCCGATCAGCCTCGCCCGCTGGCGCGATACCGAGTTTTATTTCGGCGACACCTGGAAGGTGACCAAGACGCTCACGGTTGACTACGGTGTCCGCTACTCCCTGATTCCCAACGCATACCAGGAGGGTAACCGCGTCGCCAGCTTCGAGCCATACGCCTACGATCCCAACCTCGTGGACAGTCAAGGCAACCCGGCCGCTACATCGCCTTGTAACGGCATTGTGCTGGCCAAGGGAGCGCCGAACGGGTGTGCGGCCCAAGGTTTCGCTGGAGGGGTGTATTCCAAATGGAACAACTTCGTCCCCGAAAATAAACACCTGATTGCTCCCCGCCTGGGTGCCGCATGGGATGTGCTGGGCAGGCAGCGTTGGGTGCTGCGCGCAGGAGTGGGACAATTCTTTGCCCGCGATCCCATCAGTCCCCAGGGTACGAACCTCCTGGGAGCCAACCCGCCGTTTACGGTCGGCGTCGGCCCCGAGCGCCCGCTGGATGGTCCCACCTTCACTAACGACGTGAACATGTTCGACTTTGCCGTGGGTGGCACTCCTAGCGTGGGCTTGGAGCAGAACACCAACTTGTCGAACACCTGGCAATGGAACCTGACCAACGAATTAGCTCCTTTCCACAATGCCAAGCTGGAACTTGCCTACGTGGGGCTACGCGGGATTCATCTGAACGAAGTGTCGAACATTGACGAAATTGCTCCCCAGAACCGGCTTAGCTGGCTTTACCGCGCGTCTGGAGACAATGCCAATAGCCTGTTCCCATTCGGCGCAATGTTTGCAAATGCTCCAGCACGCATTCAGTACTGGGCGCATCGCGGCGATTCTATTTACCACTCGCTGCAATCCATGTTTACGCTGCGAATGTCACGTAACTCGATCTGGCAAACGAGTTATACCTGGTCCAAAAACATCGGCAACACCGAGGGGGATTACACCAACAATGCAAACGGTGGTATCGCGGATATTTACGATCCGCGCGCCAGCCGCGGTCTGCTGGATTTCGACCGCCCCCATGTCTTTGCCTCAAGCCTCGTGTACAACCTACCCACGCTGGAAGGTCATAGTGGTTTGTTGAAAAACGTAGCGGGAGGCTGGGAAACCACTACCATAATCAGTCTAGCCACCGGCCCTGCGCTGACCATCAGCGGCGCCCTCGACAACGTGACATGCGCGGTGGGCTGCGGCCTTCAGGCTGGCAACCTGTTCTCCGGTGATCCTTGGGGCTTAGGAGCGACCCAATACTACGGCACGCGACCACTGATGACAGGAAAGCCCTGCTTCAGCGGCGACAAGTTGCACTGGCTGAACCCGGCGGCCTTCACCATGAATGGCTATGTCCTCGGTTCGCGGCCGCCCGGAAACATTGGTCAGTGCCATGGGCCGGGCATGCAGGACGTGGACTTTGGTCTCGACAAGAACTGGACCCTGCACGAGAACATCAAACTACAGTTCCGGATCGAGTCCTTCAACTTGTTCAATCATCCCATGTTCCGCTTCGGAAGCCCGGGTTCCGATGTTAACGTAACCTTTACCGGCCACGGGGGACAGATCGTGAATAACGTCGTACAGGGGACTGTTCCGCTGCCGGGATCGACTTTCGGCGACACGCCGTTCTCCAGCAACCTCGGTAATCGCGAGATTCAGTACGCGCTAAAGTTGATCTTCTAGAGCTGTAACGGATCGGACTTAACGGAAGGTGGGCTTGACTTTGGTCCAGCCCACCTTTTCTAATTCAGTGCAAGTTCATTACTCAGAACCAAGTGGAGTCTAGGCCGGTGGTCAGCCGCGCAGTACAGGGTGAACGCAAGCTTTGGCGGCCAGCCGCGTTGATTGTGGTCGTCTTCGCACTCGCCTCCATTCTTATCGCAGAAACGCCAGTGAGAAGGCAGCAAATTTCTGCTCTCATTCGCCATAATCAATTACCCGCCGCCGAGCAACAGCTTTGGGACGTTTTGACTGCTCATCCGGACGACGTCTGGGCGCTTGATCTGATGGGACAGGTACGTGTTCGGCAGAAACGCAATGCCGAGGCTGAGGCGCTATTCCATCGCGTCCTGGAGATCGATCCTTCCAGCCTGGAGGCGCAGCGTAACCTTGGCGCCTTGTACCAATCAGAAGGAAAAACTGCACAAGCGGTTGTGGCTCTGGAGACCGTGGCGAAGGTTGAGCCTCACGATCGCGATGCCAACCTGTCCCTCGGCGCGCTTTACGAGCAGACCGGCAAATTTCAGGAGTCAGTTGCGTCTATAGAGCGAATTCCCGCAAGCTCGCGCCCGGCCGATGTTCTGCCGCTACTGGCTGACGATTACTTCCAACTTGGGCAGGCCAACAAAGTGCCTCCCCTGATCTCGCAGGTGTTGCGCCTGCCAGCGGCAAAGCAAGGAACAGCGCTCGACTTCGTGGCGGTCCTGCTGCACAACGGCTATGTCCAGGACGCGTCGAAGTTGATGGGTGCGATCCGCCCGGCGAAACCTGGCGCCAGTTACATTCACGTGCTGGCCCGAGTGCGCGAAGCCGAGGGGCGCAGAGCGGAAGCGGTACAGTTGCTGGCCGACGCGTTGCGCATGCAGCCGAAATCCTTCGACATACTTTTCGACTCTGCCCGGTTTGCCGCCGAGGAAAACCGCTGGAAAGATTCCGTCGAATTGCTGAAGCGTGCCGACACCATCAAGCCTGACGATCCCGCCGTGTTAATGAAGTTAGCGGTTGAATACGCGCAAATCGGCGAACTCGAGCGCGCCAGGGTCGTTTCAAAACGCTTGTACGATCTCCAACCCGAAACTCCAGATGCGCAGTACATCTACGGGAGAATCTTGCAGGAGACGCAGCGGTTCCAGGAAATCGTGGATCCGCTGGCGCGGAAAATGGTGGCGCAGCGGCCCAACGATCCGCACGCGCTCTTCCTGCTGGGAATGGTTGACTACGACGAAGGCAACGAAGCCGAAGCGCGGCAAGAGTTCGCCCGCAGCCTGCGATTCGATTCCAAGAACAACGACACGCGCTATTACCTGGCGATGCTCGATGAGCGCGACGGAAAGTTTGAGGAGGCCCGAAAGGGCCTGGAAGAGGTGGTCAAGTCAGACCCGAACCATGCCGGTGCTCAGCAGGAGCTTGGCGTCATCCGGCTGCGTCAGGGGGATGTAACTGGCGCGCGAACGGCGCTAGAGATCGCACTCAAACTGCGTCCCGATGTTCCGCAAACACACTACCAGTTGGGAGTGGTGTATGCGCGTCTCGGAATGACGGACGAGGCAAAGAAGCAAACGAAGATCTATGAGCAATTGCACCAGGCTTTGAATGACAAACTGAAGCGCGAGATATATCCGCAATCGGCGAACACGAAGTCTGCTCCACAATGATGCCACTTTCAACCAGTCGGGCAATATTCGTCGCGTGTGCCTTGGCGCTCGCGACGCCCACTGCCGCAGCACAGGCAACGGCTAAACAAGCCAAGCCCGCAGCCCGGAGCACTGCGGCTGCATCCGGAAGCACGGCACCTAAGGTCGACACTGCACAACAGCATTTCGATTCCGCCCAGACCTATCAACTTGCCGGAGATCTTGATCGTGCCGCAAAGGAATATCGGCAGGCGATCGCCATCGTGCTCGATCACCTCGGCAATCTGCGCACTGCCCGGCAAGATTATGCTGGCGCGGAGCAGTTGTTTCAGCAGGCCCTCGCCGCCGATCCGGACAATCCCGATCCGGCCGTAGATCTCGCAATCACCGAGCTTTACTCCGGCGAGATGTCAAAAGCTGAAACGAATGCAAAGGCGGTGCTGCAGAAGAATCCTGACCATGTTCGCGCCCACGTCCTGCTTGGCAAGATTCGTTTCTTACGAGGAGACTATCAAGCTGCAGCTGACGAACTGCAGGCGGCACTCGCTCTGGCCACCGATTTTGATGTGGCGTACAGCCTTGCATTGGCTGATCTGGAGCTTAAGAAGACGTCGCTGGCGACCGTGCTCTTCGACGAGATGAAGAACTCGTTACCGGAGAGCGCGCAGCTGCACGTATTGATCGGTCGGGCTTTTTTGGCGACTGACTATCCTCAGCTTGCGCGGAAAGAATTCGAGCACGCCATCGCATTGGACCCAAAGTATCCGCAAGTCCATTATTATTTGGGGCTCGCCTCCTGGTTGAGCAGCCAGGCACCGGACGTCGCACCAGGAGAGAGCAAGTCACAGATCGCCAAGGCGGAGGCCTCGCTGCAAGAGGCCGTCAGGATCCATCCTGAGGACGCGCGGGCATTTTTTTACCTGGGCCGCTGTTACGCGTTCGAACAGCAATGGGCAAAAGCAGCAGAGGCTTATCGTTCGGTAGTCAAACTCACGCCGTCTGAGCAACAGAAGAATGCCGCGATGGCGGGAGCTTATGAAGGACTCGCGGAAGCCCTACACAAGCTTGGCAATGACGCCGAGGCTGACGCAGAATCGGCAAAGGCGGAGCGGCTCCGCACCGCGCTTCCAAAGGATACAGATGACGCTGGTAAGGCGAACAGCGACTCTAACCAGCAAGAGCTTCACTCCATGATGTTGCGGCCCGGAGATTCCGCGCCGCATGACGCCAAAGCGGAGGCCGCGTACACGAAATCGGTGTCAGTTCTGCTGGGTCAGGCCTATCACAATCTCGGGGTCATTGACGCCCGCACGTCGCATTACCCTCAAGCCGCCGAAGAATTCTCCCAAGCTGCGAAATGGGATCCGTCGATCCCCAGCCTCGACCGCAACTGGGGCCTCGCTGCTTTTCGCGCCGAAAAATATGATGAAGCCATAGCTCCGCTGGAGCGCGAGTTGCGGCATACGCCGAGTGACGTGTCCATTCGAGAGATGCTGGGAGTTTGCTATTACATGGGCGACCGGTTCGCCGACAGTGCAGCGACGTTACGCCCGGTGCTCGATCAATTGTCAGACAACGCGGGCCTGCTTTACGCCGCCGGCGTGTCCCTGGTGCGCAGCGGTGACGCGAAGAATGGCGCTCGAGTGTTTTCCCGAATGCTCGCAAAAGATCAGAATGTGCCCGCTGTCCACCTCATGCTGGGAGAGGCTCACGCCCAGCAGCAGGAGTATTCCGCGGCCCTGGCAGAGTTTGCCCGCGCGCTGCAGCTCGATCCGCGCACCGCTGAAGCTCATTACGGTTCCGGGATGGTGGCGCTTAAAGAGGGAAAGCTGGACACTTCCGCAGATGAATTTCAGAAGGAGTTATCGGTCAATCCTGGCTACATCCCCGCGGAATACCAGTTGGGATACGTTCGTCTGGAGATGCATCAGGCGGACACGGCCATCCCGTTATTGCAGGATGTGGTGAATCGGCAGCCGAATCATTCCGACGCCCACTATGAGTTGGGCAAGGCCTTACTGGAACAGGGCAAAGTCAAAGACGCCATTCAGGACCTTGAAACATCCATCCACCTTCGCCCGACGGATTACGCATACTATCAGCTCAGCGTCGCATATCGGCGTGAGGGACGCGCCAATGATGCGGAGCACGCCATGCTGATGTACCAGAAACTCAGGCCCAAGCCCCATGTGTCACAGCAGTGACCGGGGGAGCTGGTTTGAACCAGTTGTATCTCTATGAACAGATTTGCGGTGATTGTTGCGACGATGTTGCTCTTCGCCGGCGGGCTCGTCGCCGCGCAGCAGTCCCCTCCCCCGCCCAAAGAACCCGGGCTGGTAATGCATGTAACCACCCGCGTGGTGCTAGTGGATGCTGTTGTCCTCGATAAAGAGGGCCATCCAATCAAGGGCCTGAAGTCGGATGACTTCACAGTAACTGAAGACGGGGTTCGTGAGCGCATTGCATTTTTCTCCGAGCGCAATTCTCAGCGCACGAATTCGGCACCGCCTCCGATCATTCCCGCACACGTTACGACAAACCGTCCTGCAGTAACGCAGGCCAATGTGGAGAACGGCACCGTAGCGGTGCTGCTGCTCGACGGTCTCAATACTCCTGCCCAAAACCAGATCTACGTGAAGCAGCAGATGTTGAAATTCCTGGCGCGGCAATATGATCCGAACACCAAGCTGGCAGTAATGGCGCTGACCAACAAGCTGACGGTGCTGCAGACTTTCACGCAGGACCCACTTCTGCTGCGAGCGGCGCTGGACCGCTATCTGGCGGGAACGCCTGCCTTGGCACGCAGCGGCGGTGAGATGGAGACCTCGTCAGCTTCGGTGCCCGCTCCCACCGTCAACTTGCCGGCACAAGCCCAGGGTGGGCCGGCTGGCAGCGGCCCGGACCCCGGACTTCCAGCCACGCTTGCCGCCGGCGGAAGCAGCGCCAGCATTTTCGAAGATATCGCTTACATGATGGACCGCTTTGAGCGTGAATCCGAAAACTTCTCGCGCGACACCCGCGTTTCCACGACACTTGCGGCGTTAGAGCAGATTGCCCGCTTCGTGTCCGGACAAAATGGCCGCAAAGTGTTGCTGTGGTTTTCAACCGGGTTCCCGTTTTCCGTGGTCGGAGATTCTCCGAGCGCCATGGAAGCAGAAAGGAACTACGGGGATCAGATCCGGCGGACGATTAATCTCCTGAACGATGCCCATGTCGCTACCTACACTATCGATGCAGGTGGGCTGGCGCCGGCCAGCTTAGGGGACCCCAGCCTCAGCGGCCGTGATGCGCAGGGCAAGATTCACCTCGGCATTGACGCCAATCGGGCATTGAGCAGCGAGTCCTTCCAACGATTCTCTACCCATGACGCGATGGAAACCATTGCGCGCGACACCGGCGGACGCTACTTCGGCAACCGCAACGATCTTGATCAGGCCATTCAATCGGCGCTAAGCGAATCCAATTCCTATTACATGATTGGCTATTATCCCAGCAACAAAAAGTGGGACGGACGATTCCGCAATATCAAGTTGCAGGTGGACCGGGCAAGCACACAGTTGCACTATCGTCGCGGATACTTTGCTGTCAATCCTGCGGATTGGAAGAAGGACGACGGTGAGCGCACGCTGACTGCCGCTTTGACAGCGAATTCACTGCCTTCAACGGAAGTGACCTTCATGGCTCGGGCGCTGCCTCCGCAACCCGATACCGATACCGTGGTTGAGTTTGCGATCGATCCCTCTACTCTCTCTTTTCAAACCGAGGCGGGAAATCTCCACCACTGCATGTTGGAGTTTGAGGTACAGGCGTTCACTCCCGAAGGCAAGCGGGTAAAAACGGAAGTGCAGACCGCTGAGGCATCACTGCCGGCGCCGACCTACGAGCGGGTGAGCAAGCAGGGGCTGCCGATGAGCGTACCAATCAGGCTGGCAGCGGGAAAATACATCTTACGTCTCGGCGTGCGCGACAACCTCACGGGATTGTTTGGAACGGCAGATTTGTCATTGGAAGTCCCCGATAAGCGGGAGAGTAAGCGGTAGCCGCATGTTAGGCGACAAACTCTGCTAGGACGATCCAGATGGGCCTATACTGTGTCCGTTTCTAAGTTGTCCGCTCCCCACATTGCGTGTGGAAAGCGTTCGCACGGCGAATTCTTCAGCAAAGGATGGAGGCAATTATGAGATCGGTTCATCTCTGGTTGCAGGCTCTGGTGATTGCGTTCCTCTCCACAGCAGGTGCCGCACAGCAGTCGACAACTATGAGTGGTGGTACTTCCGGCGGGCTCAGCACCATCCGGGTCCGTGTCTCTTATCAACAGAACCACCGGCCCGCACCCGCATTGCGGGTAGAACTGATGTCGCCCTATGGAGGCGCGGCGGATATGCGGTCAACCGATGGAAATGGGAGCGCCACTTTCGACAAAGTGTCCACCGGGCGCTATCTGGTGCGGGTAAGTGGACCCGACATTGAGACAACCACCACCGACCTCATTGAAGTGGGCGGCGCCGCCGGGGGACCGTTCATCACCGAAAACATTCAGGTGAAGTTGACCGAGGCAGCGATGCAGGCAGGCGGTCCAGCGATTGCGCCAATCATTCCGGACGCTGCCCAGAAGGAATTCAAGTTGGGATCGAAGGAGATGGACAAGAAGCACTGGGAAGATGCCAAGGCTCATTTCCAGAAAGCCATTGCTCTCTTTCCAAAGTACGCAGAAGCATTGAATGATCTCGCGCTCGCTGACATTCAGCTGAAGGATGGTCAAGGTGCCGTGGAGTCCTTCCGCAGCGCCACGCAAATCGATCCAACTCTGCCGCAAGCCAATCTTTATTTGGGGCAGTTCTACTACGAGAACAAGCAATACAAGGATGCCGAGCCCTACTTGATGCGCGCTGCTGCCGACCAGCCGAAAAGCGCACAAATCCTCACCGTGCTTGCCAACACGCAGCTGCAAAACGGTGAAACCGACCTCGCTATTACCAATGCTCGCAGAGTGCCATCGCTTGAAAACCACAAGCAGTTTGCAATTTCGCACTTGATCGTGGCCCAGGCGCTCACTGGAAAAGGCCATGATGATGAAATCGTCAAGGAGTACGAAGCATATTTGAAGGAGGCTCCTGACTCGACTCTGGCACCTCGGGTAAAGGATGCTTTGGCGCAACTGAAGTCCAAATAAGGACGGCGATGACTTGCTGCGTATGAGCGGTCGCCGCCTGCAGCCAACTCCTGTGAGGCTCGCAGTCGTTGACGTTGATCACGGTAGAATAACAATCCCGGATATGTTGAGGTTTGTCTCGGCTCTTGGTGTTCTGCTACTGATCGTCCTGGGGGTGTCTCGATCCCCGGTGGTATTTGCGCAGTCGGCACCGAACAAGCGCAACCCAACCAGTATTGCCACTGAAATGCGGCTGATTGATCCAGGCTGGTGGCCGACCAAGGGGACTTTCGCGCGCGATCAATACGTAGGGTCGGAGGTTTGTGGACGCTGTCATCATGACATTTTTGCCACCCAGACGAATACGCCGATGGCCCATGCAGTGAAACCGGCGCTTCCAGATGCTTTCGCGAATATGCCTCGCACCATGCATTTCCGCATTGGATCCTTCGATTATTCGCTTTCCCAAACAGCGATGGGTGCAGAGTATTCGACGACCAACGGCCAGCAGTCCGCTTCGGCGGAATTGAACTGGGTATTCGGAGACCGGCAGTTCGGGGATACGTTTCTATATCAGCAAGGCGGAAACTATTTTGAGAGCCGAGTGAGCTACTACACGGCGACAAACGGATTGGACTTGACGACCGGAAGGACTCGGTTCTCGCCTAGCCGCTTAGAGACTGCACTCGGCCGCCGTATGTCGCCAGACGAGCCTCCGTTATGTTTTGGATGCCATTCCACTGCATCGAGTGCGGATGGCATGTTTCGTCCCGCAGGAATGATTCTGGGGGTCACCTGTGAAGCATGCCACGGTCCGGGAGCGCAGCATGTCGCACAGATGAGTCTTGAACATGATGCGACGGCTTCACCGCTCATTTTCAACCCTGCGCGACTCGATCCGGCTGACTCGATGGATTTCTGTGGCGCTTGTCACCGCACCGCCGCCGATGTCACCCTCAACCCGGTCAGCGGGGCTTTTGTGTTGCGGTTCCCCGCCTACCGTTTAGAGCAAAGTCGATGCTGGGGGAACGGCGATGCAAGACTGACCTGCACGGCGTGCCACGATCCGCACAAAGTTCGAGTGCAAGACGCCGCCTTCTATGACAAGGTTTGCGTGAGCTGCCATTCGGCGGCGAGCGACGCAATCAAGGTCCAAACTCATGCGATCCCCACCTGTAAGGTTTCAAATCACGATTGTGTGCGTTGCCATATGCCGAAACAAATGATTCGTTCCATGCATACGGAATTCACAGACCACAAGATCGCAATCCATGGAGAACAGTTCACCGATGAGTAATCGCACCAGAAGCATTGTTAGATCGGCGCGTGTTGTCGGCCTCAAGCTGCTTATGCCGTCTGTGCTGTTCCTTTGTGCATTTGCGTCGCTAATTACATCGGCAAACGCCCAAGACAAAGCGGAGCAGCCACAGTTCAAGAACCTGCAGGTTTTAAAGGACGTTCCTCCGGACCAGTTGATTCCAGCTATGCAGTTCATCTCGGCATCGTTAGGCGTCGAGTGCGAGTTTTGTCATGTTCGCGATGCCTTTGACAAAGACGATAAACAATCGAAGGGAACGGCGCGCCGCATGATCCAGATGACGCTCGCACTTGACACAAACCAATTTCAGGGTGAGCGAGCTGTTACTTGCTACACCTGCCACCGCGGTTCTGCAAAGCCAGTGAGCATACCAATGGTCGAAAGCACAGCAGCGTATGTTTCCGAAGCCCGATCGGCAACAGACTCAGTCGCTCAGGGTCGGAGTAATCTGCCCTCGCCGGATGAGGTAGTCCAAAAGTACATACAAGCAATTGGAGGCAGTGCAGCGGTGCAGAACGTGTCGAGCCGCCTAGAAAGCGGTACGGTTACTTTCGGCGACGGGCCTGGATTTCCTGTTGAAATCTTCTCAAAATCGCCATTCCGGCAGGCAATGATTGTCCATTTGCCTGCGGGAGATAGCACCACGGTGTTTGACAGTCGGAATGGGTGGTCCAAGTCGCCCGCAGGCCTGGTTCGCGACATGCTTCGGGCGGACCTTGAAGCCGCCAAACTGGACGCCGATATACAATTTTCGATCAATCTGAAGACGACCTTTCAGGAGCTGAATGTCATCAGAGCAGAGAAGATTAATGAGCACGAGGCAATCCTGTTGTTTGCCACGAGCTCATCTGGCCCGCCCTTGGAATTGTATTTCGACCGGCAGACTGGGCTATTGCTGCGGCAGCTACGTTTCGGCTCGTCGCCTCTCGGACTCAACCCAACACAGATTGACTACAGTAATTACAAAACATTCGACGGCGTGCAAGTTCCCTTGCACCGCGTTATCCGCCGCCCAAACCGGACTCTGGACATCCGCTTGTCTCATGTTACCCAGAATGTTCCAGTAGATGATGCGATGTTCGCACGTCCGTAGGGCTCGGATTCAGCCAGCTCGAAGCGGTCCGACTGCGCGCGTGCTTAATCCTGTATAACATTCTGTGCAAGTTCTAAAACAATTTAGAAGGATGGTTCATGAAACTCATCGGAATAGTAATTCTTGTTCTGGCTAGCTTCTGTTGCGCACAGGGATCGAGCGATTTTCATCCTGCTGAAACAAACGTATGGGGTGCGGATTACCCTCGCATTGACGATGCGGGCAGAGTGCAATTGCGCGTAAAAGCTCCCGACGCGACGACGGTCAAGCTGAACTTCTGGAGCGGACCGAAGTTAGACATGGAGAAGCAGTCTGACGGATTCTGGACCATCACCACCCCTCCTCTGGTTCCCGGCCTGCATTACTACGTGTTCAACATTGACGGCGCAGAAGTCAGCGATACCAACAGCCGCGATTACTTTGGGGGCGGCAAATACACCAGCATGGTTGAAGTCCCTGAACCGGGCTCTACTTACTATTCCATTCAGGACGTGCCGCACGGCCAGGTGCGGGAGGTTTGGTACAACTCGAAGGTGACCGGCACTTGGCGGCACGCCATGGTTTATCTGCCCCCCAACTACGACACGCAGGTTAAAGTGCGATACCCGGTTTTGTATCTGCAGCATGGTGCCGGAGAGGATGAAACGGGTTGGATTCGCCAAGGACACGCCAATTTCATTCTCGACAATCTGATGGCAACGAAAAGCTGCAAGCCAATGATCCTGGTTATGGCCTACGGCTACGCCCGACGCGCGGGACAGGTCCCGCCCGATCTGACTGGAAAGCCTTTTGGATCTCCTGAGATGATGAAGGCCATGCAAGACATGGCAGCTGCGTTTGAAGATGATGTGACCCAAGCCTTGATTCCCTACGTCGATTCGACCTTCCGGACTATTCCCGATCGCGATCATCGCGCGATGGCGGGACTCTCCATGGGAGGAATGCAGACCTTCCAGATCACGTTGGACCATCTCGATCTGTTTTCCTACATTGGCGGCTTCAGCGGTGCGGGTGGAATGCTCGTGCTCGGCAATCGAAAACTGGATGCCAAGACCGATTACAACGGCGTTTTCGCCGATCCCGCCGCCTTCGCGAAAAAGGTGCACCTGCTCTGGTTGGGTGTTGGTACGAAAGAACCGGAAAGGATGCGCGCTGGCCTGTTGAGGCTACATGACTCACTGAACGAAGCGCACATTCAGCATGTTTTCTATGAATCACCAGGAACGGACCACGAGTGGCAAACTTGGCGTCGCGATCTCAAGGATTTCGCGCCGAGGCTCTTCTAGAGTCGCGATACGGATGCTCACGTCACTCCGAGAGAAATTTACGGTGATTGCAGTCGCTGAAAACGCCATCAGGTCGCTATCTCATAGTGAGAGGAAGTTATGCGTTCGACATTCATAAGAGCTTTGCTTTTGTTGTTGACCTCAACCACCTGTGCCTTGGCCCAACAGCCCTGCACCAGTCTGCTGAACTTCAAAGTCGCAAACGTCGAAATCACAAAAGCCTCGCCCCTGGCGGCAGGAACCACCGAGCCCAATCCTTGGGGACCTGGGCACAGCGCGCCGCTGCCTGCATATTGCCGAGTGGAAGGCATAATGAATCGCAGAACCGGGGTTGGCGGCGAGGAATTCGGTATTACCTTTATCTTAGCTATGCCGGATAAGTGGAACGGCGATTTCCTCATGCAAGGCGGCGCGGGCAGTAACGGCGTCGTAATGCCGCCGCTTGGTTTGAACGCTGCTGGAGACACACCCGCTCTCCTACGCGGATTCGCTGTGGTTAGCACCGACACCGGTCACAAGAGCCATCATCCCGGATTTGATTTCGCATTCGTCAAAGATCAGCAGGCTTATCTTGACTTCGCGTACCTCGCCAATGCCGAAGTCGGGCAACTGGCTAAACAACTCATCGCACAACACTACGAAAAACCCGCGAAATATTCCTATTTTTCAGGATGCTCGACCGGTGGCCGCGAAGGCATGATCCTTTCACAGCGCTATCCCACAATCTTCAACGGAATTATCTCGGGTGATCCGGCCATGCGAACCGGGCTTTCCAACCTGGCGATCGGAAAGTGGATTCCAGTCGCCTTCAATCAGATCGCACCCAAAGACTCGGATGGCAAACCAATGATCACCCAGGCCATCACCGACAGCGACCGCAAGCTCATTTCAGAAGCACTACTGAAGCGGTGCGACGCGAGAGACGGAGTGGCCGATGGCCTCATCTCCGACCCACTCGGATGCGATTTTGACCCTGCTGTTCTCGCTTGTAGCGACGGACAAAGCAAGTCGTGCCTCGCTCCGGAGAAAGTTGGCGGAATAAAGAAGGCTATGGGGGGACCGAAGACCACGAGTGGAATCCAAGTTTATCCCGGTCTCCTCTACGACACCGGAATCACAGCGAGTGGCCCAATACGCGGAGTTCTGTCGCCCGGACCAGGTATCTTCGGGCCGGCAATCACTGCGATGGAAGTTGATGCCGAGAAGGAAGCGCTTCAGGATGTTCAACCGCTGGTGGACTCGATGTCCACCAATCTCACCACTTTCTCGGAGCACGGAGGAAAGCTAATCTTCTATCACGGCGACAGCGATCCGTGGTTCTCGCCTCTAGACACATTTGGGTATTACAAGGAGATGGCGGACGCAAACGGCGGACTTGACGCCACGTTAAAGTGGAGCCAATTTTATTTTGTTCCTGGCATGGGGCATTGTGGTGGAGGTCAAGCCCTTGATCAGTTCGACCTGCTAGGAGTGATGGTGGATTGGGTGGAAAAAGGGACCGCTCCCAGATCCGTTCTCGCGACCGGAAAGGCCTTCCCCGGCCGGAGCCGTCCATTGTGCCCCTACCCCAAACACGCGCAGTACAACGGAACGGGCGACGCCGAACAAGCTAACAATTTCGAGTGCCGTTGACGACGGTCGCGGACCTATGCCACCCGACGAAGGCGAGGGTGCTAGGAGGCTTCACCGGTTATCCCATAGCAGAGTGACACCAGAGCAGCCGCTTTTCGTTCCGGCTCGATGGTCGAGGTGAGGCGATTTCCATTCGCCTTTGAGCATTTGAGTGCTATAGCGGATTTGTCAACAGCTACCATCCTTTCGCATACCGTTTTCGCGCCGGTGACGTCACGCGCAACCGAAACTGCCCGAGGTCTTCCTTAGAGCTGAGGTTGACCACCTCACTCCATCGCCAAGTAGGAACGGCATTGCATTCAGCATCCAGCAGCACGACATCCCCGGCCGGCCAAGAGCCTCCGGAATCGCAAAGCAAAGGCGTAATATGAGCGGAATGTGCGAAGCCGCGACGTTTCCGAACTTCTCTTCTCTCCGCATACATCCTACCCTCACAAGCACAAACAAATGCAGCCACCACCTTATGGAGTCAGCTTAGCTGCGTCGCTAAGTTGGAACTAGCTGCAAGTGTTCGCCACGACGAGTGTCAGTGCGAGCGGCCCAGCAGAAACTTAGGAGGATAGATGCGGACTAGCTTACTCGCATTGGTGTGCTGTCTTTTTCTCTTGCCGTTGATCTTTTCAATCCCAAGCCGAGCCCAGCAGGATACGACAGCCAATCCGCAGAACAACAATAGTAGTAATAACGATACAATCGACGGCACTGTGGTGTCCTCAAGTCGCGACACTCTGGTTGTGCGCGGAGACGACGGTGAATACCACCTATTCACCTACGATCCCGGAATTCGTCCAGCAGGTTTGACTCGTGGCGCGCGGGTACGTGTAAACGCCGGTGCTCCGGATGAGAATGGCACCCGAGCCGCGACAAACATTGTTCGAGTGAGCGCTGGTTCCAGTGATCAGGCAGGGAGCGCGACCAACTCCGCCACCCACGATAAAGGAGCGCAGGCGGCGCCGGTCCCAGAAAAAGTCAGCAATGTCGAAAACGATATTCGTCGCGAGGCCAGGCGCTGGCGGTTAGGAGTGCGTGCAGGCGCGGCCTTCAACCCTGAGCTGTTCATGTTCGGCGTTCATTCACAGATGGGACCGATATTCAACCGCCATGTGCAGTTCCGCCCCAACGCCGAGTTTGATTTCGGAGAGGTGACTGACCTTATCGCGCTCAATCTCGAAGGGATTTACCGGTTCTCCGAGAAACATCGCGAAGGCAATTGGCTTCCCTACGTTGGCGCTGGGCCAGCGCTGATCTTCATTCATCAAAATTTCCAGGTGGGTCGTCAGATTGATTTCGGGAACTTCGATTACGAAACCGGCTTCAACATCCTGGTAGGAATGCAATCGCGACGTGGGGCATTTGTGGAACTCAAGAGCAGCTTGTATTCGGGGCCAGCACCCAGGCTAAGGCTGATTGTGGGCTACACGTTCTGAGGGAATTGAGACCGAATGCGGAACGGCATGGCGCACCGTGCTTGTAACTTTGCCCAGTAGAAGCTCGGCAGACTGGACCGCACCGAAGAGTAGAGCCAGATTTCTTAAGAGCTCCATCGCGTTTACTGGTTCCGCGATGGAGCATAGAAGGCCGGTGCCCCATCGAACTTCATCTCCCTTACAAACCAGCACCGAGTCAGCCATTTTCGGAAGGTCCTCGGTTCCCGGAAGAGGACCGGGGTAAGCGAATGCGCCCTCACTCAAACAACCAACAATGCGAGAAAGCACGAGCGCCCCGAGCCCATGGGAAACTTTGTAGTCGTCCGACCTAACTGATAGCTCTGCCTCAATCTGTTCACGGAACGAGTCAAATGAAGGCAACAGGACCGCTCGTCCCAGGTGCTCGCTCGCAATCTGCCTTTCTCCCACTTTGAGAGCGACGTACCCAGTGTTAGATTCCTGGCTGGGCTGGGTTTTGTGCCTAAGCTGTTCAGTTTTGTGCAACTGCCAGTTTCTTCTGTAGTTCCTCAAGGGGTATGTTCTTGGTTTCAGGAACCATGGTTTTCACCCAGAGAAGCTGTAGACACATCATGCCGGCGAAGAATGCAAACACATACCCAGGAGGAAAGGTTGAAACCATCTTCGGGAAGAACGTCGTGAGCAGTGCAGCAAAAATCCAGTGAGTAAAGCTGCCCAGACTTTGACCTTCGGCGCGATGCCGGTTGGGAAATATTTCGGAAATAAAGACCCAGATCACCGCACCTTGCCCGATCGCGTGGGCGGCGATAAAGGCAAAAACGCAAACGGGGATGATCGAGTAATGCCTGTGAAAGAACCCCCAGGCAATCAGGCCGAGAGATGCAATGTAGCCGAATGAGCCAATGTAGAGGAGGGTGCGGCGTCCCAGGCGGTCAATGAGCCAGAGGCCCACGAACGTGAACACCAGATTGGTGACGCCAATTCCGACCGACTGCAGCAACGCAGCTTTGGCGGCTAAACCGGTGAGCTCGAAAATCCGCGGCGCAAAATACAAGATCGCATTGATCCCAGACATCTGATTGAAAAATGCGATCAGGATGGCAAGCAGAATGGGCTTGCGGAGTTGCCGTGTCCAGAAATGCCCTGAGGACGACTCTTCTGCGGACGCGGCGATGATTTGGTCAGCCTCAGCGGCAGTGTCCGAAGCGGGGATGTCAGGCTCAATTCGTTGCAGTACCTGCAGGCCCGCTTCTCGGTCGCCCTTCCTGGTCAACAGCCAGCGTGGGCTTTCAGGCAGCCCTAGGCAGGAAAGAGCATAAAGAAAGGAGGGGAACGCCGCGACCCCCAGCATCCACCGCCATGCGTTTGGGCCGATTCCCGCAAGTAGAGCGTTGGAGACGAAAGCCACCAGAATGCCGAGAACAATGTTGAATTGAAACATGCCCCCGAGCCGGCCGCGGTTCTTCGGTGGGGCGATCTCCGCGATGTACATGGGCGCAACCACGGTCGAAACGCCAATGCCCAAGCCGCCGATGAACCGCGCGACAATAAAAGTCGCAACATTGGGTGCTAACGCCGAACCAACGGCCCCTACGATATAAAGTAGTCCGATGCATAAAAGCGTGACTTTTCGCCCGAACCGATCAGCAGGCCACCCACCCAGCAACGCCCCGACCACAGTTCCGTAGAGAGCCGACGCAATCGCGAAGCCGTGCAAGCCGGGACTCAGGCCCCACAGGGATTGAATGGTCTTTTCAGCCCCGGAAATGACGACGGTATCGAAACCGAATAAGAAACCAGCCAGAGCCGCCGTAAGTGACCAGAAGAAGATTCGAAGATTCATGTTGTTATTGAGTGGGTCACGCCATTGCCCCAAAGATATTTCGTTCCAGAAAGTCGTTGCGCAATTTTCCCTTGGGATCGTATCGCCTGCACAATTCAATAAACTCCGGCAGCTTTTCGTAGCTGGAACGGAGCTTTTCCGGGCTGATGGTGAACAGCTTGCCCCAGTGGGGACGAACATCGAACGGTGCCAGTTCTGTTTCGATCACCGGCAGCAGCTTGCTCACGGCGGGCCAATCTTGTTTCCACGTGAAGTGAATCGTGACGCGCGGTTCCTTGTAACAGGTACTCATCCAGAGCTTGTCGGCTGCGATGCTGCGAATCTCCGAAATTAGCAGGTGCGGGCCGACCTGCTCGTGTAACCGTTCGACCGCCAGGATTGCTTCGACCGCGTGGCGGCGAGGCACAAAGTACTCCGATTGCAGCTCTTTGCCTGCACTGGGAGTAAATCCCATCCGAAAATGCGGAAGCCGTTCATACCAGGGTCCGGGCACTCCCATCTGGGGAGTACAGTTTTCAGCGGAAAGCTCGGCAATGGGGTGAAGATTCTTGGTCGCGGGCTTCGCTCCAAAGAATTCGTGGGGCGGCACATAGGGCTTCCCCTGTTGTATGCGGCTCTTCAGCCAGACTTCGTTGACCCGTTGTTTTTGCCAATCGGTGAACAGGCTGACGCTGTAGGCACTGGACATGATGTCATCGAAGTGTTGCTTCAGCTCACTGAAGGGCAGGTTCTCGTACACGTACTGGCGCATCTGGTAGGCGGGTTGAATGTCGAGTGTGATCTTTGTGATCACGCCCAAGGCGCCAAGCCCAACTACGGCGCCGTAAAAAGTCTCGCCGCTGGACCGTGACAACTGCACCGTGTCCCCGGATGGGGTAAGAAACTCGATTGCAGCCACAGCCGTTGCCAAGTTCCCATTGGCATCGCCGGACCCATGGGTTGCCGTGCTGCACGCACCGGCCACTGAGATGTGAGGCAGCGAAGCAAGATTGTGAAGCGCGAATCCCTTGCTGTCGAGATACGGGCACAACTGTCCATAGGTGATGCCCGGCTCGATGGTCACAGTACGAGCGTCGGGATCGAGCGCAATCACTTTGTCCATCTTCTTGAGCGAAAGAAAGCAATTTTTGCTATCGGCAATGTTGTTGAAGCAGTGATGCGTGCCAAGCACTTTGAACTTCTCTTTTGCAGTGACAAAGTCCTTGACCTGTTTGAGCGACTCGGCCGAATACACCTGCTCCGTGCTGTACTCGATATTGCCCGCCCAGTTCTTCAGCTTCTCGCCGGCCCAGGCAAACCGAGGAGAGAGAACCCGCATGGCCGTTAGCATAGACGAGAGTTTCAGGAAAGTGCGTTTGTTCACGGGTCGAATTACCTCGTGGAGTTCCGAGTTCAGGTCGAATCAGCGAACTGGGGCAGATGCTACCCCGACGTACTTGTCAGCACCACCATAGTAAAAAAGCCAGCGATTGTTATCGCGGACCAATCCCTCAACGAAAACCACATTTGGTACCTGCCCGACCTTTTCCCACTCGTCTGATGGTTGGAAGATTGGTCGTTCGGCGCGCGCCAAGACCTTCGTCGGGTCATTCTTATCGAAGAGGACCCATCCCGTCCGGTAGACGTTATCGTCATCAGCCCCGTTGTAGATCAGGAAAATGCCTTCTCCCGTGATCACCGGCGCCGGCCCCGGTTCCACCACTTGCGAGTCGAACATTTTCGGTCGACTGGACAGAACGGGATGATCGAGCGCATCCGTCCAGTGGATCAGGTCCGTCGAAGACGCAATTGACATCTGGGTAAGTTGTCGGACGCCGTCGGCCAAATAGTACATCCAGTACTTGCCATTAATCTTTTCCGGAGCAATCGCCCCGGATTTCGTCCAGCCTACGTTCCATTTTCCCTGGTACGCAGGCATGATGACGCCCTGTCGTTTCCAGTGGATCAGATCGGTGGAAGTCGCCAAACAGAGCTGCGCGTCTCCATGGATTGGACCCGTCGCATGCATTCCCTGGCCCCCCTGGTTGTTGTATGCCGTATACGTCAAGTAAAACATCTCTCCAATCTTTACCAGTCTGGGATCTTCGACGCCGCCGCCGGCCTCGTAAGGCGCCTCACCCCTCATAACCGGCTCCGGCCGCCGTACAAAATGAATGCCGTCATTGCTCTTGGCATACCCAAGCGATGACTTGCCATGCAGGTCCTGAGCTCGATAAAGCATCACAAAATTTCCATCGAACTTCACTACCGTCGGATTAAAGGTGCCCGCGGATTCGAAGCCCGAGCCTTGAGGAGCGATGATCGGCTTATCGGAGAGTCGATCCCATTTGCCAAACGGCATCTTGAATTCAGTGGTCTTCGCGGCAGCAATCACGGTCAAAGCTATTACAAAGCACCGAGCACCTGCGCGACTAAAAGTGTTCTGCATGGACTGTCATCCTTTTCTTGGTTTGGAGCTCGTGCTTTCATTCGCCACTTCTTTCCAGAACTGAACGTGCCTCAGAAATCTACGGCCAGGCGTAACACTGCCCGCGGCGGAACATTCAATGTTGCCGATACAACATTGTTGTTCTCGCTGATTCGGAAATTTGCACCGAGAGCCGACGGAATGCTGATCGTTCCCGTCCGGGTCTTTGGAGTCGGGTTATAAAGAATGAAGTTGAGGCGTTTCGGCGGAAATTGCTTGGTATCAAAGCTATCTAGTAGATCGAGGTTCAGCAGCATCAATTCACGATCGCTCACCTGACCGAGAGCTTCGAACATGAGGTACATCCAAATGCATTCGCCCGCCCCATAGATTTCCTTGCCGACGTTTCCGGTCTCTCCGCCGAGTTCCAGAGTCCCAAGATTTTCAAATGGAATAAATGCCATCGCGACATTGCTGCGGTCGCCAGAACAGTTCTGAAAGAAGCTGAAGTTGTTGCGGCGCTGCTGGTCCATAAAGCGGAGCAGACCTTCGAGCACAATTCCCCGCTTCATAATGGCGGTCCATGGCAGAATGGCCTCCACGTTCTCTTTGAACGCGGGATACAGAATGGAAGCCGCGGCTTGTACCATGCCCCGGATGTCGTGTGTCTTCTGGCTTGGATCCGAGTACCAATAGAACATCCGCAGTTGTTCATAGAGGAGGTACTCTGCCTGCTCACGCATTCCCAGTTCCGCAGCGGCGAGCGCACCGTAGGCAAGTTCCTGAGGCTCGTGGAACAACCGGTCTGCCGGCACCGTACATAACGCGTGCACCGCCCGGCGAGCTTCCTCGCGATAGCGTGCTTCTCCAGTCAAACGGTTTGCAATTAATGCCGCCCATGCATATAGGCCGCCGATGGCGTAATTGGTGCCGGCCCCCTGGGCACGAAGGGTGGAGACGTCGTAGTAAATCGGGAACAGGTAGTCGTACTCGCGCGCCATCTTTTCTGCAGTTTCGAAAGCACTGAGGAAACCCGCGATAACCTCCTTCGATCCAGCCAGGCTGCCTATCATCGGGTACTTGACCAGACCATTCTCGAACGGATACCACGAGTCTGCGCGCTCATCCGGCGGACGCACAAAATCATTGCTAATGCTGCGAGTGTCTGAATGATAGAAACCGGGCAAGTCGCGAATCAGTTGCTGGCATTCGCTCTGAAATTCCGGGGACGGATGCACTGTTAGATAAAGGAGGGAGGGCCACAGCACATCCGCCACGGTCATTAACTCGAAATTATTGGCCGGCTGTTTCCATAATTTCGAGGTTTCCTTAACATACGCACGAAGCCCGGTGTGACCATTGACCTCAACCTGCGTCTCGGCTTTGTGCTGCAGGTCACCGATCGTGCCAGTTGCGTAATCTTTCCAGCTGCCGGCACAGGGCGGCCAGGTCAATCGCTCTTCGAACAGAGGAAGTAAAGCCTCCATCCAACGACGGACGGCTTGCTGTTCGGTCAACAATTCGCTGACCGGACGCTGCAAGAGCCAATAGGAAAACTTCACCGGCCCTGCCGGGAGCACATCACCGGTGGCCTGGTCAGCGAGCAGACCGACGCCAAGACGCTGGGTCCCGTCACTGTGAATTCGAGTCACACTGGAGCATCGATAGACCAGAAATCGCGGAATATTCTCGATCGACATCCAGTCCATTTCGCCCACATCGAAATACATAAGAGTTTCAATTCCGACGTTCTGGTCGAGCAGATAGAGCGCCGGCAAATCGTTTCCCCAAGTCCCTAGCGAGTTACGCGTGGGCTGCTGCAACAGAACCCGCCGCCAACTTCCCGACTGGCCTTCCATCAAGGTAGAGTTCGAGTTCAGCCAGACGATGATCTGCGGCTCGACCTGGCTGGCTTGCTTGAGCCGCACCGCGTGAGGCAGTTGGAGTGTGGTTCGGAACCGAAACCACGGAGCCGCATCAGTCGAAGGTGCGGTGATCTCGGAACTCCAGTCATACACGACGGCGTTTCCGTCGAGTCCTGTGGCCATGGCGGAACCTGTGCAAACTACAGCAGCATCCTTCCTGGCGACACTGGAAGCGCGCAGTGGAAACGAGGGCCCTGTGACCAGCGGAACATCGGGCAAAGTCGCGGGCCGCCATTCGCTCGAGACGCGCACGAAGTTCTGGAATGCCAACGACCCTCCAGCTGAGGAAATCCGTAACTGCTGATCTCCGTGTTCAAGAACCGCAGACGAGCGAGTCGGTTCCTGTTCCGTCGCCATGATTGCCCGCGCCCGCAAAGAGTCCACGAATGGGGATCCCGCAGCACTGGCAAGCATAGTTTTCATGAAGCCACGTCGATGGATGAGGCTCATCTGGCTATTATGGGGCGACGCAAAAGCCCTGCTGCAGAGTCGCCCGCAACAGGGCCTGCGTCAGTATTCGATCTTCAACCCAAATTGAATGGTGCGAGGTCCACTTGCTTGAGTGACGGCGCCAAAGCCGCTGGCAAATGCCTGCGGATTCGGACCAGTATCGGCAGGCACAAACGGCGTGCCTAGTTGCGGGCCGAAGCCACCCGGACCGCCGGGTTGCTGCAGAATGTGGCGATTGAATATGTTGAAGAACTCAGCCCGGAAATCAAGCACCACCCGCTCGCCAACCAAGCCCGTTTTCTTGCCGATAGTGATGTTTTCATTACGCCCGCCGAAGGTGCGAGCACTGGCCAGAGTTCTGGGCTCATTGCCAAAGGTCAGTGGAGCAGGCGCCGCAAAAGCATTGGCATTGTAGAAAGGCGTGGTAAAGGGATTCAGGCCTCGGCCGTTGGTCTGCTTCACCCCAGGAATCACGTCGACCCGGGCGCTGCCGGTGAAGTGACATCCGGCGAACAGAACATCGCCTGCTGTGCCACCGCAAGGCGCGTAAACTGCCGTTGGAATCCCAGACTGGTACGACAGAATTCCGGACACGGACCAACCACCCACAATCCGGCTCGCTACTCCTCCCGAATTTAAGAGCGGCTTGCCACGTCCCATGGGAAGTTCATAGAAGAAGCTCGCTACCAGGCTTTGCGGCGTATCGAGTTCGCTTACAGCTTTTTCCGCTCGCCGGTCATACGAGTTCTGCCCGATCCAGGCGTTCGCACCCATGAAACCGGCGACGCCGGGCCCGGAGGAGTCCGCGTCGGTAATGTTCTTCGAAATCGTATAAGAGACCAGGAAACTCAACCCCTCTGCAAACCGCTTGTTCACCTGCGCCTGCATGGCATGGTAAGTTGAGTTGCCAGTGCGGTCTGGCGTGAACGAGTTGTCCTCCTGATTAAAGTCGCCGTACTGGGGAAACGGCCGCAATATCTGATTGATCGGCCCGGTGAAACCGGCGTATGGAAGCGTAATGCCGGCGGCAATAGCGTTTGGGCAAGTCGCGGCTGCCAAGCAACTGGAATCCATGGTGAGATCGCCGCCCAACGCAAGAAACTGCGGATTCACTTGGTTGGGAATAACGTTCAGCGCCGGAAGATGAGTTCCCTTCGAACCCACATACGCGACGCTGGCTTGCAAGTTCTTCGTGATCTGCCGCTGGATATCGAGATTCCACGACTGAATGTCGGCAGGTCTTCCGCTGTTCCGCGGCACCAATAGCACTCCGCCATTCCCATTTTGTCCTTCCGGTGTGAACGGGCCAGACGGAGGCTGGATATGCGGGAAGCCGCTATCGATCGAGAATGGCGCGCCGTTACCGAAGCTTAGGTTCTCGATGTTAAAGAATCCCAACGCGTCTTGATCGGCGAACGATCCCTCTTTGAGCGGCTCGTAGAATATTCCGTATCCACCCCGCAGGACGGTCTTGTCATTGATGCTGTACGCAAACCCCAGGCGCGGACCAAAGGCCTTGGTATAAGTGTCCTGAAGGCGTGTTTTCCCGTTACGCCCCGGGCCCTTGCCGTAATACGTGTACGCGCCTAGAATGCCGCCCGCACCAGGGTTCGGGAGGTTGGGGTCCACTTGGGAAAAGCGATCCTGCGATTCCCGGGCTGGCCGGTCCAGGTCATACCGCAAACCGTAATTCAACGTCAGATGCGAGGTCGCTTTATAGGTGTCCTGGCCGTAGAACGAGAAATCTTTGTAGCGAACGCCGAGAGTGTGACCGTAATTCAGGGTGCCGTTATCGACTAGCCCAAATAGCGCGCTGGCGACAGCATATCCACCGGTGCCGCCACTCGTGCCCGTCGAACTGGTTTCGGGGGCATCAAAATGGAATTCGCCCGAGGACTGCGTTAGCCGACGAGTGTTAAATTGCAGCGCGCGAAGCCCGCCTCCGAACTTGAAAGTGTGTTTTCCGCGAACGATACTCAATGAGTCGTCGACCTGATACACGTTGTCGGCAAACTGCGAGTCACCGCAGTTGTTCAGGTTGTCCTGATAATTCGTTCCGATGAACTTGATGCAGGGGAAGGTCGTGTCGGCTACGCCCGTAAGGCCCAGCTTTTGCGGCCAATTCTGGCCCAGACCATTCGATGCCTCTGTCCTGAAGCGGCGGCTAAATCCCACCAGGAACTGATTCACTACAGTTGGAGTGAAGATGTAGTTGTGGCTGAACCTTGCATAGCGAGTGTCTTGCGGGGTTTGGGAACCGAGGAAAGGTGCCAAAATCGAGCTGCCGCCAGTTTTTGTATTGTCATAGTCAAAGCCAAACGAGAGGCGCTGCTTGGCAGAAATGTTCTGGTCGATCTTGAGATCCCACAAGTTCGCTTGTGTGGTTGAAGTCGAGCGGTCGAATACATTGTTCGTCAATGCGCCGGTAGTGGCCGGGAGCAATGAGAAGACCTTGGTCATCACTGCGCTTGGCGTGTAGTTGGGATCATTGCTAAGGATGTTTCCCGGGATAGCGTTGTGGGTGACGGGGTCATACAGCTGAGTCGCCGGCAACAGTGCGGAAAAATCGCCGTTCCGAAAAGCTTCCGGAATATAGCTGGTCGGACCGGAGTTTCCTGTGTGAAAACGGAATCCTTCGTAATCGAAAAAGAAGAACGTTTTGTTTTTGCCGTTGTAAAGGTGAGGGAGGTAGACCGGGCCGCCGACGGTAACCCCAAAGTCGTTTTGAGTATCTACTGGCTTAGGTTCAAGCGGCACGCCATGCGAGGCATTGAAGCTGTTCTGGGTGTTGAGCGTCCACGACCGCGCATCTAAAGCACGATTTCTGAGGAAGTCGTAGGCAGAGCCGTGGAAGTCATTGGTGCCCGATTTCATCGTCAGGTTGACGATGCCGTCGCCGGATTCGCCGAACTCAGGCGCGAAGTTGCTCTGCAACACCTTAAATTCCTGCACCGCTTCCGCGGAAACGCCCTTATTCCACTGGGTATTCGGCGATACGAGGGAGATCGATACGCCGTCCACCAGCACGTCGGTGCCCCCCATCTGCCCGCCATTGACTTTGAAATCATCCGTCGAGTTGCTGCCGGGATCGTTGCCCACATTGCCGACGAACCCGGGCACCAATGTGATGAACTGAACCGGGTTGCGGATTGTGCCTGACACTTCCAGCGGCAGGTTCGCGACCAGACTGTTCTGGACCGTGGATCCAATATCCGAGGTCTCAGTTTCCAATTGCGCGGCATCGGAGCTAACGGTGACAGACTCTGTCGCCGAACCCACTTGTAGTTGCACGTCCAAACCAACGGTGCTGTTGGTCGCTACTGTGACTCCCTCTCGTACATACTTCTTCATGCCACTCATCTCAACCGTAATCTCATAGGAGCCAGGCGGAAGGTTGGGTAACGCATAGACACCGGCGCCCGTGGTCGTCGCCGCAATGGTCAGCCCCGTGCCCAGGTTCCTGGCCGTGACGGTGGCACCGGCAACCGCAGCATTGCTGGGATCAACAACCGTGCCTTGAATGTTTCCGTTGGTTGTCTGTCCGGAAGCAGAAACGACAAGAGCCGCGGCGAGCAACGCAGACACGAATAGCAGACGAGAAAAGTCTTTCACTCCGGCCTCCTGGCTTAGGGAAAAGCTTTCTCCGCTCTTCCATAGCTCATCTACGGAAACTCATACCCACGAAAAGCTAAACCTGCAATCTTCGTTGGCACAGTGTAACGCCTGTCGTTGAGAGCAAGAAAAGGGATTAGCTTGTAAATTCATGGTGATTCACATAAGAATCCAAAGCTTTTAGATCATTTGCAGGTGCAGATTCCTGACCGGGCTGCGAGATTTCCAGCCGAATTGATGTCGTAATCTGGTGTGGTACTATTCCTGCACTGGTCCACCTCAGCGGCAGCCACGTCGCTCCCCATGAGTACCGCAGCGCCTCAACCCGTAGTCATCGATGCTCCTCTGAATGACGAGCGGCGGCTTCTCGTTCAGAGGATCGTTTCCAGTCCACCCTTTCAGAAGAGTGGGCGATTACGAGAACTGCTCCAATATCTCGCGGAGCAGACCATTGGAGGATGCGCCCACGAACTGACCGAGCAGCATATCGGCGAGACGCTATTTCGCAAGCCTGCCGGATACACCCCGTTGGAGGACAGTTCAGTCCGGGTGCATGTGCGGCAGTTGCGCCTCAAACTCCACGAGTATTTCGATGGAGTTGGGCGCGAAGAAAAGCTGATCGTGGAAATACCCAGGGGATCGTATGCTCCGGTCTTCAGAAACGCCAAAGTTGCAGAAAACACAACAGTGGCGGTCGCCGAGACGGTGCAGGTCAGGTCTTGGACTATTGCATCGGTATTGCCGTGGGCGCTTTGCGGAATTCTGGTCGTTAGTTGCGCGGCAATTCTTTATCGATCGCAGAATGGCGTTCACCGCGCTGTTGTACCGGTCGCGGCGCCGCCATGGCCCTTCTCACAAATCTTCGACGCAAGGCACCAAACCGTTATTGTGGTTGCCGACGGCAACTATGGCATGATGCGGATTCTTTCGGGACAGCGCGGCTCTCTCGACCAATACATCCATCGCGACTTCCCCCAGAAATCGGCGATCTCCAAGCTTGGAGAATTCGGGTCGACCTTTGACGATTACATTTCAAATTCCACTCTTACTTCGTTTGCCGACGTCGCAGATGCGGTTTCTCTGGTGAAGGTGGCGGGCCCGTTGCAGAAGCAGGTCTTTGTACGTTCGGCGAAGGACTTGAAAGTGCGGGACCTGGATCGCGAGAACTATGTTTTCATCGGCAGTCCAGCGTCGAACCCATGGGTTGCGCTCTTCCAAGACAAGCTGAACTTTCGCGAAACCGAGGCGGCCGTCGGTAAGAGCATCAAAGCGTTTTCCAACACTCATCCGCTAGCGGGGGAACAAGCGCAATACCAGGGGCTACGATGGACGGGGATGGAGGGAGAGGATTACGCAACTATCTCGCTCCTGCCCAACATGACGCACGATGGAAGCATTCTGATTTTGCAGGGCCTTCAGCAGGAAGGAACGGAAGCCGCCGGCCGATTTCTGATGGATGCGGAGAACCGGCACGAGTTGCAACGCGCGCTCAAAATACAGGTTTCGGAAACCGTGAATGACAACGTTTGGTTTGAGGCTTTGATTCGCTCGCGCACCGAGTCGGGTGCTCCCAACTCGACTACTCTGATCGCGGTACGCCGAATCCGGTAATTCGCAATGTCCAGATGTTCTCGTCTGGCAATAGGAAACGAAACTGACGTGGCTTCGCCTGACCCATCATTCCTGGTGACTTGCTTCTTCCCAATATCTTGGCGGGTGGCGTGGCGCACTGGCAGTCTGTTGGCACCAGCATTAGCCTGTATTCTCTGGTCGACGACCACGTCCGCTCAGACACCGGTGAGCGTTCTACTGGACCAGGCGCGGGCCAGCGAGAAATCAGGCAATTATCCGGCCGCCGCGCAGATTTACCAGCGCGCCCTCGCGATCAGCCCGGATGATCCTGAGATTCTCAAACGCCTGGGAGTCCTGGAACAAACCCAGCTGAAGTTTGACGAGTCCATTGCCCACTTCCGCAACGTACTAGCACATGACCCGCAGTATCCCCAGGTTAACTTTTTCCTGGGGGTTTCATACATCGGCAAGAACGACTCCGTCGATGCAATCCAGAGTTTCGAACGTGAGCTTGCGACAGCCAAGCCGCACCCACGTTGCCGGTACTATCTTGCCTTGGCGCTGCGAACTTCGGGCCACACCGACGACGCCATCGCACAACTTGACCAGGCAGTCGCTGCCAACCCCAACGACGCGGATGCTTACTACGAATTGGCGCGCATGCATACCAATGCCTCGCTACAAGCGATTGAAAAGCTCAAGCAGCTTGATCCCGATTCTTTCCAACTCCACGCATTGATGGGAGAGATTTATGCCGGGGAAAAACAATATACGGACGCCATTACCGAGTACAAAGCGGCCCTAGCCAAACGTCCCGACGCGCCCGGAATCCATTTCTCGATTGGAGTCGCGTACTGGGTGCAACATGATCTAGAGAGTGCAGAACCTGAATTCCTGCAGGCTTTCGCCGAAAGCCCGGAGGATCCATTAATTAATCTTTACCTGGGCGACATCTCCGTACACCAACAACGCTTTCCCGAAGCCTGCCGATATTTGCGTACCGCGGAAAAGGCACAACCCAAATTGCCACAGGTACACCTGCTTTTGGGTGAATGTTATCGCGGGCAGAAGGATCCCGAAAACGCACGGGCTGAACTTCTTGCTGCCATCGACGCCGAACCCACGGCGGCACAGCCTCACTACCTCTTGGCCCAGGTGTATGGCGAACTCCACGACCCGGAGGGGAACGCGCGGGAACTCGCTCAATTCGAGAACCTCTCTCGACTCGAGCGCGAAAAAGCGGGTCACGTGCCCGGATTGCGCGAGGAGAACCAACTCGGGCCTTCAACGCACTAGGTAGAATGCAGTAATCTGCTTACCTGAATCATGGGGATCCCAAAAGCTTGTTCGCCCGTCGGTCGCCTCCGCGCATGGTTGGTTTTTTTTGCAATTGTCGCAGCTTCTCTTGCGAGCGCAGGAGTTGCGCAGCAGACAAGTGATCTGAAAACCGCCTCTTCTATGATGCGCTTCTCCGACATAACTTCTGCCGCCGGAGTGAACTTTCAACATCTCGCCTCACATACCTCGAAGAAATACTTGATTGAGACCATGGGTTCTGGCGTTGCCTTGTTCGACTATGACGACGATGGGCGACTTGATATTTTCTTGGTGAATGGCGCGGCACTAAGCGATCCTATGCCGGCAACTTCGATTCCCCAGAAAGTCGACTCTCGATACTGGAATCGCCTCTATCACCAGAAGCCCGACGGGACCTTCGAGGACGTGACCGAAAGGGCTGGGCTGCGGGGTTCCGGTTATGGAATGGGAGTTGCGGTTGGAGACTACGACAACGACGGCTTCGAAGACATATACGTCACCGCGTTTGGCGGAAACAAGCTCTATCACAATAATGGCGACGGCACATTTACCGATGTCACCGCGCAGGCGGGCGTGGGCGGCGAGGGTTGGTCGACCAGTGCAGCGTGGGTTGATCTCGACAACGACGGACTGCTCGACCTGGTAGTGCTTCGCTATTTGGATTGGAATTTTGCTGATATTTGGTGCGGCGAGCATCGCGAAGGATATCGCTCATACTGCACGCCGGATGTGTTCCACCAGGTTGCGCCACTCGTGTATCACAATGACGGTAACGGACACTTCACCGAGATTTCGCACAAGATTGGTTTAGCGGAAGCCGGCAAAGGATTAGGCATTGCAGTCGCCGACTACGACAACGATGGCCGCATCGATGTCTTCATCGCAAACGACTCCATGCCGGAGTTTCTCTATCACAACGAGGGCAATGGCCGCTTTAAGGAAGTCGGGCTTCTCGCTGGGGTGGCGGTCGACGCAGAAGGCCACGCCTTCGCGGGCATGGGAGTAGATTTCGCCGACTACAACAACGATGGGCGACCCGATCTGCTGATCACCGATCTCGCCGATCAAATGTATGCGCTCTACCGCAATAACGGGGACAGTTCCTTCGACTACGAAACGCATGCATCTGGTCTAGACCGGATCACCATGCCGCACTCGGGATGGGGGTTTCGCTTCGTCGATGTTGACAACGACGGTTGGAAGGACCTGTTGATTGCGCAGGGCCACGATTTGGACAATATTCAGCTGACCTTTCCTAATCTCCGCTATCGCGAGCCTTTGTTGCTGCTCAAGAACACTGGCAGCAAGTTCATTGATGTTTCGAAGGACGCGGGCAGCGTGTTTCAGCGGGAATGGGTCGGGCGTGGCTTAGCCATTGGCGACCTTGATAACGATGGACGGCTGGACGCGGTCGTCACCACTAACGACGGCCCCGCATATGTCCTGCATAACGACACGGAAACGCAAAATCATTGGCTGACTCTGCAGTTGATAGGACACAAGAGCAATCGCGACGCGATTGGAGCAGCCGTCAAATGTGTAACGGCCCAAGGTCCGCAATTCGCTACCGTGACAACCGCAGGCAGCTATCTTTCTTCGAGTGATAAGAGGCTGCACTTCGGGCTCGGTTCGGAGCCGAGCGCGAAGACGATTGAAGTCCAGTGGCCGAGCGGAATTCACCAGGTTCTGCAGAATGTAAAGGCTGATCAGAATCTGCGCGTTGACGAGCCGCTTGACAAAAATGCTGCCGCAAAATCTCTGCGGTAAGCACAACCGGCGAGCTAGTTTCGTTTTTCTTGGGGCGGGTATTGCCAGGAAGGCAAGATGAAATCGCCCTGCAAGCCCGTAGTCGGTACGGGCGGGTCGATTTCGGCGTCCAGGTATTGTCGCGCAGTCTTTACATCGCCAGATCGCGCATAGGCGCGGCTTAAGAGACGACGCGTGCGCAAATCGTTGGGTGCGAGGCGAAGGCTTTCCTTCAGTTCCGGTATGGCATCGGCGAACCGGCCAAGCACGAGCAATGTGCTTCCCAAGTCGCGGTGGGCTTCGGCGCTCGAGGGATTCAACTGAATTGCTTGGTTGAACGCTGCAACCGCTTCGTCGGGTTTGCCGGCCTGCTTTGACGCGAATCCTCGATAGTATGCAAGCAGAAAGCTTGGTCCGAGTTTCTTCTCGGCAGCGGTCAACTCAGCAGAAGCATTGTCAGCGCGTCCGGTCCGCAAAAGGACTTGGGCAAGCCCGATATAACTGATCGGCAGAGGATCGTTGGCTTCGACCAGCTCGCCGAAAGTTTTCTCGGCTTCGGGATAACGAGCGGAAGCGAAATATGCGGCCCCCAGGCGCAGGTGCAAAGCGTACGACTTAGGATTTGAGGTAAGAGCGGCTTGAAGCACGGAAATTGCCTCGTCGTAGCGAGATAAATCCATAAGCTCGCGCGTCAGATTGAGGCAATGTTCTTCGGCGGCGGGTTGAAGCGTGGCTGCCTGGCGTAGCGCATTCACAGCTAAGTCGGCATTCTTGAGGTTTGCTTCTGCGATGCCAAGCAGCGACCAGGCACCTGCTCTCACAACCTCAGGCGCATTCTTTGAGGTTTCGATATACTCCTGAGCGCGGGCGGCAGCGTTCCCATAATCCTGCGCCACCAGATAAGCTCTGGCGAGGTCGAATCGCGCCCATGACCTGTCCTCGGTCGGATGCTGGAGCAAGCTTTGCAGCAGCTTAATTGCAGCCGCATCGCGTTTCACCGACAACAGCAAATCGATTACAGCGATCGACTGCACACCATTCAGTTGCATGCTCAACAAGCGATCTATGGTTTTGTTACGGTCTTCGCTTCGCCCAATCGCGCCATAGGCGACTGCGAGCTCGATAAGAAAATGTGCATCTTCGGGCCATGCCACAGAGGATTGCTTCAGCTCCGACACGGCGTTGCCATAGTCTTTGGCGTCCAACAGCACTCGTCCAAGATAGTAGTGAGCAAACGAGTCATCGGGCGAGAGCGTTAGAGCCCGGTGCAAGTCGTCGGCCGCGGCTGGCAAGCGGCGTTCGGTCCACTCAAGCAGCCCCAGGTTTCGATAAGCGTCTTCCATGCGTGGATCCAGGCGCGCGGCTTCCCGATATTCGCTGGCGGCCTCCTCATTCCTGCCCAGGCTTGCCAGAACTACGCCACGGAAATTTCGAATTCGGGCTTCGGACGGATGTGCTTCCTCTGCCGAGCTGAGTTCTTTTAACGCGGCTTCCAGATGCCCGTCCCTTAGAGCGATCAGCCCGCGTTCAAACGCGCTGTCCTGAGGGTCCGCAGAAACACTGCCACCGGAGGTCTGCGCCAGAGCACTGCCTCCCCTCAAAACAGCGAAGACCAGGATCAAAGAGAAGAGCTGAAAACGAAGCAATGGCGCCGGCTTTCGCGTGGTGTGGGGACCAGGCACTTGCGCAAATTGTTCCGCGCTCATGCTGACATCGGGGACCCAGCACCGTGACCGCACTCTGGGATTAGTTGCTCACGCATAGCTTTATTGGTTTGGCGCGGGCGAATCCACGGGAAGTTGTTGAATTTCTTTGAGCCGTTCCGTTTGCCGCTCCAGCATCTGATGCGATTCGCGGTTCGTCTGCGCCGAAAGCGCAAACTCAGTAGCAGCCTTTTCCTTCTCCCCCAACGCCTGGTACACACGGCCCAGTTTGTAGTGGAGCGACCCATCGCGATCGGCGGCCATTGCGATCCTGAACTCGGCTTCCGCTCTGCGATAGTCATGCAACTCGGAGTAGCCGGTCCCGATATCACGATGCAGTTCTGGATCGGCTGCATCAATAGCGAGAGCACGATTCAGGTATTGCAGCGCCTTTTCCGGCTGGTGTTCCGACAAGTAAGTGTTCCCCAAGTCGTGAAGTGCCCCGGCGTGAGTCGGATTCAGCGCCAACTCGGCTTCAAACTCGCTACGCGCCTCCGCGGTCTGCAGATTCTTCCAGAGCAGGTGGCCGAGGCTGTAGTGCAAGTTGGGGAGAGAAGGCCTTTGTGCGATCGCTGCTCGATATTCCTCGATTGCTTTGGCGTCATCTCCCTTGGCTGCCTCCAGGTCACCCAGCAGTTGGTGAACACGATAAGACTGGGCATCCGCCTGGAAAAGCTGCAGGTAAGCCACGGTGGCGAGTTTCTCGTCGGAGCGCGCCCGCCAGTAGTAAGCCGGCGGGCTGTGTGCCTCCGGGGACGGCAGTCCGGAAAGCAGTTGCAGAGAACCCGCATAATCTCCCGCCTCGAACAGGGCGTGCGCCGCGGGAATGCGAAGAGCGTCAGGCAGGCTTGATTTCAAGACGGACACGCAACTCGATACTCTCGAGAACCGTTCTGCCGTGAGGTCGTCACGAAGTCCGCGTTCACTGCACAAGGCAGACCGCGGTGAATCGGCAGGTTTGATGCTGGCCAACTCCGCCCCCACCTGGGATGAATTGCCCGCCTGCTCCGCCAGGAACGCGAGCGCAAAATGGGCCGCGGCGCCGGGCCGGTCGCGAAACCAAGGCGCGAGTTTCTCGATTCTGTCGAGCCATGCCTCGGGAAGTTGTTCGGAAGCAGAGTCTCCAAATCCCCGCTCCCGAAGGCTGAGAACTTGCTCAGCTTGTGACTCATCGATATCGATGGCTCGCGCCCAATCTCGCAGGCATCCTTCAGCATCGCCCTGAAGGAGCTTTGTCTCTCCGCGGCGGACGAGTGCACGTACGCTGTTGGGATCAAGATTTAGTTCTTCATCGAATTCGCGGGCGGCAGACTCGAGCCGCCGAGCCCGCAAGAGAGTTTCTCCCAACTCTACATGCAGCCCCGGCCGCGCCGGCGGAATCGCCAGCGCATTTTGAAAGCGAATCACTGCGAAATTCCAATTGCTACTCGTGGCATAGCTCTCGCCTAGCAACTGCTCAGACCACGAAGATGCCGGCGCGATTTTTTCCAGCTCAGCCACTTCTGCCTTCCCCAGACGTTCATAGCTGCGGCCTAAGAGGTAAAGCAGATCGACATTTTGCGGATGCACGGTCAGAGCGCGTCGAAGTGTGGTAACTTCGTCGCGAGCGTGGCCGGAAAGTTCTTCCGCAGTTGCCAGCCACAACCAAGTGTCTGGCCGCTTCGGATCCTCACGCACGGTGGCCCGAAGGTAAGGCAGCGCATTCGCACCCTGGCCCATCTTGCAATAATCGATACCGAGAAAGAAATTCGCACCGATGAGCGAAGGCTTGATCTTCAGAGCGCGCCGGAACTCGCCCATGGCCTCAGGCAGCTTGTTTGCTATTTGGTAAACCAGACCTAAATTCATGTGTGCTTCGGCGAATCCGGGTGCCAGGCGGATGACTTCACGGTATTCGCGCTCGGCAGTGGAGTAGTCCTGTCGTCGTTGTGCCGCTTGAGCGACATCGAAATGGGCCTTCGCCGATTCACCCGCGGGTATTGGCATCGGCCTCTGGGCTCCCAGTTCCTGGCAGACGCCCGCGAGACAGGCTAACAGCAGCAGCAGTTCACGCCCACGAAAACCTGGTTTCTCAAACACGGGAAGGTACTGCTTCATAGACGTCCTGAATGGCGATCATAACGCCAACTCGGAATTTAGAGAAATAGAGCCGCGACCAGCATGTCCTGTGAAGGCTTGGAGCGAACCGGACTTGGGGTTAAACTCTCGTTGCATCAGGGACTGGCCTGCATTCTCACTCTGCGGCAGAAAGGGTCATCTTGTTCGGAGCAATTGAAGCTGGAGGTACCAAGTTCATTTGCGCGGTTGGAACCCATCCCTCGAACCTGAAAATCACACGGTTGTCCACAGAATCAGCCGAGACAACAACGGCAAACGCCATTACTTTCTTACGAGAAGCAGGAGATCTGCAAGCTGTAGGCATCGGTTCCTTTGGACCAGTCGACTTGTGCCCGTCGTCTTCCACTTATGGCCACATCACTTCGACGCCAAAATTGGGATGGCAAAACTTTAATTTGGTCGGCAAGTTCCGGTCGGCCTTGGCTGTGCCGATCGGATTCGATACCGACGTCGATGCAGCCGCTCTAGGCGAAGCGCGCTGGGGATCGGCCCAGGGGATTTCCGATTTTGTTTACTTGACGGTTGGCACCGGCATCGGGGGCGGGGCCATGGTGAATGGAGAAATTCTGCATGGCTTATTGCATCCGGAAATGGGACATATTCCAGTTCCGCATGATCGCCACCATGATCCTTATCCAGGTGGTTGTCCATTTCATGGCGATTGTCTAGAAGGACTCGCGTCGGGTCCCGCGATGCAACAGCGATGGAACACGCCTGCCCACGAACTGCCGCCTGACCATCCCGCGTGGGAACTTGAGGCTCACTATCTTGCGCTCGGACTTGCGAGTTGGGTTTGCACACTTTCACCGAAGCGAATTGTACTTGGCGGCGGAGTCATGCAACAGCAGCACCTGTTCCCTCTCATCCGCAAGGAGCTAAGTCGATTGCTGAACGGCTATATCCGCGTCACGGAGTTGACAAGGGACATAGACAACTACGTCGTGCCCGCGAACCTTGGCGGGCGCGCAGGTATAGCAGGAGCACTGGTCCTTGCAGAAAAGGCGTTTCAGCGCCAACCCGGACCTGGGACTCACTTCCGATAATCAGGGTCCATCTCCGGCGCGCGCAAGCCCGCCATTTCCAGCGCTCGCAATACAAACGCATTCCACGCAAACACGCGGTGGTAGCCGAAGAAAGGACGCTTAGGATCAGTCGCCAGATATTCCTGGCTTGTGGGAAACTCTGGAGAAGCATTCACTTCCGCCCACAAACGGTTTTCGATCGCATGGTCGGCTTTCGTCCACCCGTGCAGTTTGCCTGTAACATACCCGCAGATTTCAATACGCATCCAGCTGCCACCGTTGTAGTAAATCCCGTCCATATTGTGGTTGGCGTAATTGGCGGCATGTTCTTTGCTGATCATGGGGTGCCAGCTGTCGGTGAAGTAGTCCCAGCCCTTCCCTTCTTGTGTCAGCCCGATAAAAATCGGGCGCACCGTGCCGCCGGCTTCGGGATGCGGAGCGTCCTTATGAGGCAGCAGAACAGGGATGCGTTCCAGGTGACTGAGCACCATTTCATCCGTCAGGATCTTGCGGCCAAATAGCCACAGAGACAGAAACTCGGGAAAGATTTCGGCGAAGCCAATCGCATCTTTGATGTTGCGGCTCGGCAGTAGGAACTTCAGCTCGGAATCGTAATAGGACTTGTAAATTCTCTCTGCTTGCCCGATGTAATCCTTGGAGATTCCCTCGCTCACCCCGGGGATCGCCAGCTCTTTGATCACCCGTAGCGTCACTGCGAGCATTCCCTGGTTCTCGCACAGGTCCACGGTTCCTTCCGGATAGTTAATGACATCGAGCTGTCCCATGACAAATTGCGCCCAGCATTTGCCGTCATGATTGCGGTCATAGGTTCGCAAACAATATTCCGCCGCCTTCCGAACCTTCTCCATTGGCAAAGTTGTCCCAAAGCGCGCGCGATTCTGAAGCGCCCACATCAACCACAGCGGGGTGGAGTCGTTTGACTTGCGCTCTAGATTCGCCATGTAAGGCTCAATCAGCGTATTGATGGCGCCGTCTTCTCCTTGGTTTTCGCCCCATGCATCGAAAACCCGCTCGTTTAACTCGCGATTGTGGATTCCGTTCAGCGCGAAGAAACTGTCGCGCATATACATCTCGCCCGCCGCTGAATACCAGATGCTGGGGGCCACCATGGGTTGAGGGTTCGCTGGGCTTGCTGACCAGCAGAGCATCATCAGGTCAGAGTAAAGCGTCTTCTCCGTATCCCCTTCCTTGAAGCCGAGCCCGTCTGCGAGATACCGCTGACTGGCCGAACGATAGCCGCGAAGAGATTCGGGAACTTGGTCATCGACGAAAACAAAGGCTGTCTTCACCTGCGGCTGATCCATTGCCAAACGGTGATACGGCTCAGAATGCATAGCGAGACGGGAAAGTTCCACATCTCTCAGCTCGATTCGTAATGGCTGGCGCGAAGCCTCAGCGCTGGTCGCCTGGTCGGATTCCGCATGCGAAATGAACAACGCGCCACCCTGGCCGCGTAGTGATGGAAACAGTACTTCGGTGTGGAACTCCGCCCATTCCGCTGATGATTTGGGAATACGATCGTTATACAGGGTGATGTTTGCCAGCGGAGCGAGTTGTCCGTCGACGTCCCACACCTGCACGGAAAAAGCGTCAGACGAACGGTAACGGAGGCGAAGCGAGTAGACTTCCGCATCTTTTGCGGGAAAGGGAAGAATCGCCTTGGCATCGACCCCATGAAGTGCCAGGCTGGCGCTCCCGTCATGTTCCTCGACGTGCACTTCGCCAACCGTGCGCCAGGCGCTGACCGGCGGCAGTGTGATTGGAGCGCGCGCGTTTGCTTCCTCCCCTCCCACGAGAGCCTCCCCGAAGGTCTGCTTCACGAAATATTGACCGTGGCTGCGATCCGCGCTTCGACAGACGGAATAAAGATTGACGTCGGGAATCCGGTACGGCGCTGGTTTCACGGGTCTTGAGTCCCGTCGAACCAACCGGCTCCATTGATTGCGGTAACCGGAGTCGGTGAGCAATCCGACGGTCACTCCTTCCTTGGTCCGAAATCCCGCAGCGGGAAAGTATTCGCGCAGGGCGCCGCCGCTGCAATTGGCCTGGTCGAAGCTCCAGAAGGACGCCGGCTCATGCAGAGGCTCCAAACAATTACTCACCAGGTAAAACAGCTCGTACAGATCAACTTGATGGAAGCGAATCTGCTTGCGTACGACTCGGGACGCAGCCACCTGATACTCTACTTCCGCAAAAACGGTGACATTGAGGTTGGGTAGCTTGCATTTTCCTTGAAGGACCAGATGATCCGCCGTACCCGTGTAGGATGCTGCTCGCCAGTTATCGATTCGATCCACCAAACTGCGATCGGAATTCTGAAACACAGCGGAAAACTCACCACTGGCAGTGTGGCGCGCAACCGGCTCACCCCTGTATTGAAAAGCCGTTCCGTAACCCTGCTGCGGATTTCCTGTTATCGCTAAGGCCAGCTCGTTATTCGAGACAGAAACTGCGGGGTGGAAGGTTGCATCCCGGCGGTTCAGTAATTCGGCGACGCCGCTGACCGCTGACACTGCGATGAATTCACGCCGGGAGATCAACATTGGATGTGCTTCGCTTTCCCAATTGCAAAAATCACGCCATCTTAGCTCATAAAGGGTTCGCACACCCAAGCCGCTCTCTTTAACAGTCGCGAGCTACGCTGGGCTGATAACCTATTCCACTTTGCCGGCAGCTGGACCTACGGCGGTAGCCTTCTTGGTATTTGAATCAATGCCGATCAGCGCGACTCCGCCCACTCCCTCACGGCTGACTGTGACCGAGTGACCGCGAGCTCTCAGATCTTTCTGCACTTTTTCAGGCAGCGTGTTGGGTACAGACAAGCTGCCTAATTTCGCGCTGTCCTGGCCGAAAGAACTGATGAAATGCTCGGTGGAGAAACGCGGCGCTTTGAACGCCTCCTCGGGAGTCATGCCGAAATCGATGTAGTTGAGGATGACCTGGATCGCTGCCTGGTCCTGCTGGTCGCCACCGGCCACTGAGATCGCCATCACAGGTTCGGCACCATGGAACAGCAGCGTTGGACTCAGTGTCACGCGCGGCCTCTTCCCCGGCTCAATGACATTGGGAGTCCCTGCAAACGTATTTAGGCTGCTCAGCCGGCTGCCGTGAATGATGCCGGTGCGTCCGGCCACACCTGCGGTGCTCGACAGGCCGCTGGGCGTCGCCGCGATAACGTTCCCGAATTTATCCGTGACACACATGACGGTGGTCCCGCCATGCCAGGGGCCGGTGATTGTAGGAGGCTTCGTCGGCTTCATGTTGTACGGGTCTCCCGGCCGGAGCTCGAGAGATGCCTTTCGAGGATCAATCAGCTTGCGACGCATGTTCGTGTACTGGCTCGAAAGCAACAGCTGCATCGGAACTTTAGTAAAGTTCGGATCGCCGTAATATTCGTCGCGATCCGCAAGCGCCAGTTTCTCCGCTTCAATCACCGTGTGGATGTAATCCGCCGAGTTGAAACCCATCTTCTTCAGGTCAAAATCTTCAAGCAAACGTAACGTCTGCAAAAGATAAGGGCCCTGCGTCAGGGGACCGGTTTTGTAGACGGTGTAGCCCCGGTAAGAAGTCGTGAGCGGATCCACGACGGGAGTCTTGTGCGCGGCCAAATCTGTTTTGCGAAGGAACCCTCCCTTCTCGATGTACCAGGCTTGCAAAGCGTCAGCGATGTCGCCTCGATAAAAGCGGTCTGAGACAGCTTGTAGTTTCTGCTCCCGGGTACCTTTTGCAGTTCTTTCCGACTCCACTAGCTTGCGAAAGGTCACCGCCAAATCTGCCTGCCAGTGCACGCCGGTTTCGATCCTCTGATCGCTGCCGGTATCGATGTACGAAGTGGGACCACCTGCATCGAGAATGGCCAGCGTTGGCTGCACGACTTCCTCGAAATTCTTGGTTCCGTAGAGTTTCAACAGCGTGACGACTGCATCGATGGTGCTCGGCACTGCGGCCGCCTTGACGTCGCCATCGGGGATGCCGTGTTGCATGTACCACGCGATGGCTTTGGGATCGCGAGGTGCCTCGCCAATTCCCTCAATCAGCTTCACGTTTTTTTGATTGGCGTCGTAAACCAGAATCGGAACTTCTCCCCCGACACAGAACGCGCCTACATAAGTTACGGAAAGCGCAAGCAGAGTGGCGGCGCCTGCATCAGCGGCGTTTCCACCCTGTTTCAGAATCTTTATGCCAGCGCCCGTGGCGGCAGCTCGACCGGAAACAACCACGCCTTGGCTGCCGACCGCCACACTTGGCCCCCGGCGAGTGACCGGTGGTTTTGTCGCCTGCGGCCAGCCTGGGAGCGCGAACAATGGGAGGAGAACAATCGAAATGATCTTGCGCATAAATGACAAGACTCAAGCAGGCGATCCAAACACCCAAGACGGTCACAACAAGCTAGCCAACGTGGCCGATTCCGCGCACGCACTATAACTCAGAAGTGTCTTCAACGGCGGATGCAGCTGGCCTACTCTTCGTTTTCATCCGTCGACTTATCAGTGCGCGAGATAAGGTATGAATCCGCGGACCTTGGTCCGCAACCGATACACAGAAGTTGTGGCAGTGATGTACAACGTGCGGTAATCCTTGTCGCCCCAGGTTAGATTCGCCGGTTGCTCGGGCATCTCAATCGTTCCCAGATGATGCCCTTGAGAATCCCACACCCAAATTCCTTTCGGCCCAGTCACGAATAGGTTGCCGCGCACATCGACTTTGATTCCATCGGGCACGCCGTCGTGCTCGGCGCCTTTCTCGTCTCCAAAAACTCTACCGTTGGCCAGATTTCCGTCGGCGGTGACGTCGTACACACGAATGTTTCTCTGTTCGCTGTCATCCACGTAGAAGTGCTTACCATCGGGTGAGAACGCCAGACCGTTTGGCTGAGTGAGATCCCTCGTCAACAACCGCAGGCCGCCGTCAGGATCAAGCCGATACACGCCCTGAAACGCAATTTCCTGCTTCTCACCCTTCACAAGGTCGAGCGTCGGATCCGTGAAGTAGATAACGCCATCAGGACCAACAATCACGTCATTGGGACTGTTCAAGCGCTTGCCTTCGAACTTGTCGGCAAGAACTTTGTACTGTCCATCGGGGCTGATTGCGAGGATGGCACGCAAAACACTGGCGCAATCAATTAAACGATGATCGCGGTCATAAGTGTTTCCGTCGGGATCACCGAGAGAGATCAGCTCTTGTTTACTTCCATCCAGCGTGAGCCGGTAAATCTTGTTTTGCTCTTCGTCGCTGACGTATAGAAAACCTTTGGGATCCCATACCGGTCCCTCGGTGAACCCAAAACCGCCACCGACCTTCGTCAGCTTGGCGTCGTGATCGATCAACTTCCAGAATGCGTTCGACTCGGCACGAAGTTCGTAGTGGCGTTGTTGATCAGAGTCAGCAGCGGAGCTAAGCGATGAACCCAGCGTAAGCAGCACTGTTGCGACCAGTACGAATTGCATTGATATGCGGCGTATCCATGCTCCCGAAGCAAGCGTTCTACGCTTCATCAAAACAGGCCTCATTCCTGCCAACCTTCGCTTTCGTGGTCGTGTTTACCATCGCTCTGTATGCCAGCCGAGTTGCTGGTTCGTCCGCTCATAATCAGATAACTGATGAGATCGTCAATATCGCGGGAGCTCAAACGTGTCCCGTAATCAGCAGGCATCAGGGACTCGCTGCGACGCTCCAGACTACGGAGGCTGGATTTCTCCAGGAAATGAAATGTGCCGTCTTTGGTCTGCAGCTGCAGCGAAAAGTTGTCTTCGTTGCGCACCATGCCGGTGAGCACCTGTCCATTGGCCATGGTTGCAACTACGAGTCTTCCACGCTCCGGCAATTTGCCCGCTGGATTGAGGATCGCGACGCGGATGTCTGCCGCTCCCTTGCCGCGTGCATAAACCGACAGATCTGACCCGATGAATCCGCCGGCCCCACTCACCATGTGACAGTCGGAACAGCCAGCTCCTCCGAAGAACAAGGACTTGCCACTTGCGGGCGACCCTGGCAAGGAAGAGGCCGTATCTTCTCCTTGCAATCTTCGCATCTCGTGCACCAAACCTTGAATCTTGACGGCGCCAAGGGAACGAAACGGTGGCATGCCAGTTCCGGGGATGCCGTCACGAATGATCTTGGCAAGCGCATCGTCTGAAAGTCTCTGGATATCACGCCGGGTTGCGATGTCGGGAGCTCGCTCGCCGCCGCGTCCATCGATGCCATGGCAACTGCCGCAATTCGCGGGAAATAGCTTCGCGCCCGGTTCGCCAGCCGGCGATGTAGCTCTTCCCTGCGCGAGTGCACCCGGACAGAAGCAACAACACACGGTGAAAAACATCAGCCAGCAAAAAACGCCGGCCGTTTTTGAATTTCGACCATTCATCCTATGACATTCCTCGCACGCGCCAGTGAGGTTCGATCTTGCTTCACGAGACGATACCACAGCCTCGCGAGAAATAATGCTTGATTTTCCGCCATTAAAACCATTTACTATTCCAGCGCGTGACTGAACCGCGAATCTCGTCCACACGCGCAGTGCCAACGCCGCAAGTTTGGTTAAATCAAATCAGTTTCTCGCCAGGAGGTTTTCATGCATCTTGATTCCGTTACCCGCAGGAAGTTCGCAGGCCGGTTTGCGTCCTTGTTCTCGGCATTAGGCGCCGGGGCGCTGTTGAATAAGACGGCAAGCGCGAAAGCGTCGGCTGCTCACAAGGACGAAGTGCGCAAGTTCAAAGAGGATGGCACTCCCGCCGACGGCACTCAATTCATTACACCCATCGTTTCGCACAACGGTTTGATCTACATCGCCGGAATAGGCGCGCATGACGAAAGCCCTGCATCGTCATGGGACATCGGAAAACACACCACCACCGTCATGGACAAGATCAAGAAGGCGGTTGAGGCCGGGGGGGCCAGTATGGACAGCGTTGTCCAGCTCTCGGTGTTTCTCGCGAAGATCGACGACTACGACGGCATGAACAAAGTGTTCAAAACATATTTCCCGCATGGCGGCCCCGCGCGAACCACCGTTGCCGTCGCTGCCCTTCCCGGCAACTCGCTCGTAGAAGTCAACTGTATTGCTGCAGTCGCTCAGAAATAAGCAAAAGGAGAACAAATAATGGCAGGTAACTGGAGCCGCCGGGGGTTCGTGGGGACACTGATCACTGGGGCAGCATCGCTTCTGAACTCTAGCAGGTTGTTTGGCGCAGGCGTGTCCAATACTTCCGCCGCAGCAACGGTGACGGGCTTTGGACAGTCCGGCAATCCCTATCAAGAGCTTGGGATTCCGACGGTGATCAATGCCATGGGGACGATGACGATGCTCGGTGGCTCCTTGATCCGCCCCGAAGTCGAGCTTGTCATGAGCCAGGCGGCGAAACACTTCGTTGGCATCCCCGCACTTGAGGTCGCGGCTGGTAAACGGCTGGCTGAGATGCTGAAGCTGCCGCAGGGCTACAGCGTGCTCGTGACCTCCGGCGCGGCCGCCGCGATTCAATCAGGGCTCGCTGGCATACTCACCGGTGACAACGAGAGCCTCATCAACCAGCTCCCTGACCTGACCGGAATGAAATCTGAGGTCATCATCCAGAAATCGCATCGCAATCCCTTCGATCATCAACTCCGGGCGACCGGCGTGAAACTCGTCGAAGTCGAAACCCGTGATCAATTGCGGCGAGCGGTAAACGAGCGCACCGCGATGATGCACTTCACCAATTTCGCGAACGCTGCCGGACAGATTAAGGTGGATGAATGGGTGAAGCTCGGGAAAGAACTTAAGGTGCCGTGCATGAACGACGCCGCAGCCGACACGCCTCCCGTGTCGCACCTCTGGGATTACACCAACCTGGGTTATGACCTTGTGACCTTCAGTGGTGGCAAGGCCATGCGAGGCCCGCAATGTGCCGGGATGTTAATAGGGCGCGAGGACCTGGTGCGTTATGCTCTGCTGAACAACAGCCCGCACGAGGACACCTTGGGCCGCGGACAAAAAGTGGGGAAAGAAGAAATTGTTGGGATGGTGAAGGCGGTGGAACTCTACCTGGCGGAAGACCACGATGCTCTCGCGCGAGAGTGGCAACAGCGCCTCGAGACGGTTTCCAAGCAGCTCGCAAAAGTGCCAGGCGTGAGCACTGCGTTTTTCACCCCTGACATCGCGAATCACGTTCCGCACATGCAGATTACCTGGGATCCAAAAAGTTCCCTCACTCCAGCACAGGCGTCACAAATTCTGCGGAGTGGATCGCCTTCGATTGCGATCGGAGGCGGAGAAGGCCGCCCGGGACTAGCAATGAATTCGTTCATGCTCCAGCCCGGCGAAGAAAACATCGTTGCGGAGCAACTCGTAAAACTGTTTCGCGAACATGCGGCGTGAAGCGCTGTTTATTAATGCTGCGTCTTATTCGCCTGCAGCTTGCCTCGTAACACGGTCAAAGACGCGGCAGGAAGCTCGTAGGAGGTGTTTTCATCCACGTTCAGAGTAGACGTCACCGGTGGATTGTCCGGATCCGCATAGCCTTGCTTCCGATTTGGATGCCATTGGTATTGCGCTTTTCCGAACGTGAGTATTGTGACTGCGCCGCTGAACGATGACTCGCCTTGCGAACTGCTGAATGAAATGTGCACCGTGTGAGCACGCTCGTGATCTTTGTTGATGAGCATGAGTGACCATTGTCCATCGGGACGCTGCAACGGATACGCCGTAACCAGCACATGACCTTCGCCATCCTTCACATCGCTGGCGGCTGTAAATAGCCGGTGTTGGGCGTCAACCGGTTGCGCCCACTCCTGCGTGAGAAGCCGCGCGGCGAAGTACTGCGAGGTTGGCGTTTTGATCTGATATTTGTCGTCCACCATGAACATGTGATACGTCCCCCAGCTGTTGGCGCAAGCAGGATGCGGAGGCGAGTAAGAGAGATCATGATAGTAATGCGTGGACGCGCCGCCGGCGGTAAGAAAACCTGCGAATGAGTCCGCAAGCCATAGCGCTCCGAAAATATCCACCGCCGCCTCGCCGCCGTGATCATTGGTTTCTGTGTCGAGCAGGGGGATGTTCACCGGCACTCCGTCATCTCGCCAAACCTTCATGATGTGTTCGATGAGTTCGGGCTCCTGATACAGGTTCTGCCATGGTGTGTCACAGCCGTCATAGGGATAATGCTCGAAAGACATGAAGGCGAGATCCTGAATTCTTCCGTGCGCCTTCAGGTAATCAAGAAAACGACCGAGCCATGAGGTGCGGCCATGCGCGTCCGGCCAGACTTTGATGTCCTCGGTAACGCCTTCAAAGACCGGACCGCCGAGTTTGAAGTCGGGATCGACCTTGTGCAGTGCAGTCGCAAATTGTAGGTACAAAGCTGCGTAGTCCTCCGGCTGCATGTACTGGCCATCCGGTTCCTCGCCCATTTCCACGTACAACACGGGGTAGCCGCGCTTTTTGATGTACGACATCTGTGCAGCCGCGTCTTCAGGCGTGCTGTACAGCATGGCGACGGGAATGATCGCGGGCAGGTTGCGAGTGATTCCGCTGGTAAAGAACAAGTCGAGCCCCGGTTGATCCCCGGACTCCATCCGGTCCGGCGCGACATAGAGGTCCGAGGGTTCATGCCACGGATCGACGGATGAACAGAGCGTCAATGTCTGTTTCTGATCAGGAGAGTGCTGCAACAAATCGTTGAATTCTCCGGTCGCGGACACCGTTCCCAGGTAGAGTTCGCGGATCGCGTAACCGACGCAATTGCGGGGATCGGCTGGGCCATGCGTGTCGCAAGTGTTGGAAGATTGCGTCATCAGGATGCGCACGAATTTTGTGCTGACCGGGGCGGACTCAAGAGAAATCGTCGCGGTGCCACCGCTCCCACTCGTGACAGTTCCATGGGAGAAAGTCTTCCACGAGCCCTTGTCTTGTTCGTCCATGGCATCGCCGCTCCCGATCCAGTACTGCACTTCATATGCACGCGCAAATGGCTCTGCCCAAGCGATCCGAATCGCGTTTACCTCTTCCTTGTTGCCTAGGCTGATGACGACCCATTGAGGATGCAGCGAATCGTCTTCGCCGGTGAATCGTTTGCTCAAATAGGGATTGCTCTTCCAGTAGGAATTCAGATCGGCGTCGTTCAGCCGTGAATAGCCATCAAACTCACTACCGCCGTTGCGGGTGAAGCCGCGATGACGAAGCGAATACCCGTATGAGTGACGAATCATCTCCGACGTAGGATTTGCATCACCAACGAAGTAGCCTTTGCCGGCCGGATCACTCCATGTGCCTTTGGGATTCCAGTGCCATGCCTGAACGAATAAATCCGTATTCTGGCGGTAGCTGATGACGCCCCATCCTGCCGACTGAACTTGCTTGATCTGGTCAGGGCGAAAAAACACATCGGTGGCATTGCTTGGAACGCGGTCGACTGTCGAACCTAATGCGTAAAGGGGACTGAATGTGTTCACAACGTGTTCCGCGTCAACTCTTACCACTTGGGCCGTTGCAGAAAGGTAAACGAACAGCATCAACACGACATTTGCAAGAAAGGATTTCAATAAAGTTTCCATTGTCGCTCGCGGTTTACGAGTTCAGGCGCGGAAGGTCGAGCACTATTAAAACGATTCATACCTAAGAAATCCACACATTTTTTTAGCGTGGCATCTTTCCTCCTTCGGTATAATTGCGCTCCGATCCGTCAACAGGGGTACCCAAAGGGGTTCGGATGAGAATCAAAGTATTTGATGACAAGCACTCGGCAAGCCGTGCAGCAGCCGAGCAGGCGGCCCTTGCCATTCGCCGCGCGATTACACAGCAAGACGGCGCGCGGATTGTGGCTGCCACTGCAGCTTCGCAGGTAGATTTTCTGGACGCCCTCACTCGTGCCTCGGCGATCGACTGGAGGCGCGTCGAACTTTTTCACCTGGATGAATACGTTGGTCTGCCCATCACGCATCCCGGCAGCTTCCGCAAAATGCTCTTGCAGCAGCTAGTCAGCAAGACTGGCATCGCAAATTATCACCTGTTGCAAGGGGATGCTGCCGATCCGGAAGAAGCTGCGAGGGAGGTGAGCCGCATCATCTCTTCGCAACCGGTAGACATCGCATTCCTCGGCATCGGCGAGAACGGCCACATCGCTTTTAACGACCCGCCCGCGGATTTTGAGGCGGAAGAACCCTACATCGTTGTGGAACTCGACCAAGCTTGCCGGCAACAGCAGGTTGGCGAAGCCTGGTTCGCGGATATTTCACAGGTACCGACACACGCGATCTCCATGTCAGTGCAGCAGATTCTGAAAGCGAAAGAAATCCTGGCCGTCGTCCCCGATACGCGTAAAGCGAAAGCCGTGCAGCTGTGCTTTGAAGGCGAAATCAGCCCCATGGCACCGGCTTCGATCCTACGTAGCCACCCGGATGCCACCATTTACCTGGACAAACATTCCGCTTCCCTGCTCAGCGCGGCCACATTGAATCGCTTTGCCGATGAACCGCCACTCGCCGTCAATATCTGACCGTGTATAGCAACCGTCTACGGGCCGGTCGCCATCCGTGCGGTTCCTTGGATGTGGTCAATCGTGGCTCGCCGACGCTGAGGAGAACCAAGGAAGAAAATGGATCCCGATACAAGATCGTCAATAGCGCGTGGTTACAAATCCTACAAATCAGCGCTGTTTCCAGCTCTCATGTTCCTCGCCGGCTTACTCATTGTCCGGGAGACCGCATTTGCACAATTCAACCAGACTACGCAGCCATCTTCGGCAGGCTCGGTTCGCGTGGACACCACCCGCGTCATCAACTCGTTTGATCCCGATGCTGCGCTCGGAAGCTCGTTGGACGTGCTCTCACGCATGGACATCAACAGAGTTTTTACGCCGCACGTGCTCCAGGAATCGCTTTCGGCAGGGTGGGGACCGATCACTTATCGGAATAACACGGAGCTGCGAATGGCCGCGTGGCACTGGAACGAGAACGGCACTTGGAGTGATGCCGCGCATCGCAGCGGCTACTTTACTGGCACTACGGAGTTGAAGACGCCAATCAAATACATCCTGGCGTATGCCCTCCCTCACCGCGGTTTCGCAACCAGCGGCGACAATCCCGTACCCGGCCCAAATCTGACGTACTGGAAAAGCAATCCTTATCTCACCAGCAAGTTCACGCACGAGAGCGATGAATTACATCCGCAATGGGTGGTAGTGGATCTCAAGGCCGAAAAACAAGTGAATGCGGTTCGCATCCTCTGGGAGAATCCGTACGCGACACACTACCAGGTGGAGTACTGGACTGGCGGCGATGCTCTGGACTTCGACTTCGGCCCCAAAGGTGAATGGAAATTATTCACTGCGGGCGTTATCAAGTCCGGGCGTGGCGGTACCGCCACCCTTAAGCTGAGCAACGCTACCGTAAGCACGCGTTTCCTTCGTGTTCTCATGACGGAATCGTCGAACACTTGTGACGAGCACGGCTCCGCGGATGTACGCAACTGCGTGGGATATTCCATTCAAGGAATCGCGCTTGGAACCACCGATAGGAAAGGAATCTTCACCGAGGTATCCAAAGATGCCGCCGAGCCGCTGACGACCTATTGCGCCTCCTCAATCGATCCTTGGCATTCCGCCGAGGATGCGCGCGAAGATGGTTTCTCCCAGCACACCGGCTTTGACACCTTCTTCACCAGCGGAATCACCAACAATCTTCCAGCGATGATCCCGGTCACTATGCTATATGGCACTCCGGAGGATGCGGCCGCGCAAATTACATACATCGAGAAGCGTGGATATCCGATCGACTACATCGAAATGGGAGAGGAACCCGATGGCAAACACGCGCTGCCCGAAGACTATGGAGCGCTCTACCTACAGTGGGCGGATGCGATCCACAAAGTCGACCCGAAACTCAGGCTGGGCGGGCCGATTTTCGAGGGCGTGAATGAAGACATTCATGTATGGCCCGATGCGCAAGGGCGAACTTCCTGGATGGGCCGCTTCATTGCGTACCTGAAAGCGCACAATCGGCTCTCGGACCTGGCCTTTGTTTCCTTCGAGCACTACCCGTTTCAGCCGTGCGACATCACCTGGCAAACGCTGTATTCGGAGCCGCAGTTGATGAAACACATCCTGCAAGTATGGCGGGACGACGGTGTTCCGCCGAATGTGCCGCTAATGGTGACGGAGAGCCACATGGCCGCGCAACTGACCGGCCCAATGACCACGATCTTCGCGGCGCTCTGGCTTGCCGACAACGTGGGTTCATTTTTTGAAGGCGGCGGGTCTGCGTTCTACCATTCCCCAATTCAACCCCAGGGTGTGCAGAACACCTGCCTGGGCTGGTCTTCGTGGTCGAATTTTGTTTCCGACAAACGCTATGAGATCAAGGGATACACCTCGCCTTACTACGCGGCCCACATGATCAACCTCGAGTGGGTGCAGCACCGTTCGGGAGTGCACCGGATGTTCGCTTCCTTAAGCGATGTCAAAGACGAAAAAGGAAATTTTCTGGTGACGTCCTACGCTGTTCTCCGCCCTGATGGCAACTGGTCGGTGATGTTGGTGAATCGCGATGAGAGCAACGCGCATCCTGTGCGCCTTTCATTCAACGCTGGTGGCAACGGCGAAAGTGCGTTTTCGGGACCAGTGAGATTCGTAACCTTCGGTAGTGAACAGTATGTCTGGCTCAACGACGGGCCGAACAGTCATCCGGATCCTGACAATCCGCCGGTCGCGATGAGCGTTAATGCTAATCGCGAAACAGTATTCACGCTGCCCAAAGCCTCCGTTTCTGTATTACGTGGAAGAATTGAAATTCAAAAATAGGTGCTTGCGAAAAGGACTGCTCGTCATGAAAGCCAGACTCTACTTCGTCATCTCGCTCGTGTGGTTGTCCCTGGCCACGTTCGTTCATGCCCAGACTCCATCGCGGGAAATCGCGCTTACCTTCGACGACCTGCCGGCAGCAGGAATGGGGGTTACCGGAGCCGAAACGCTGGAGATGACTGCAAAGCTCCTGGGCACGTTGCGCGAACAGAGGATCCCCGCTGTGGGGTTTGTGAATGAAAGGAAGCTCTACCGCCAGTTCGGCGAAGTGGATCAACGAATCAAAGCGCTCAGCATGTGGCTGGAATATGGCTTTGAGCTTGGAAACCACACGTATAGCCACGCGTCGTTAAGTCGCGTCAGGCTGAAGGACTGGGAAGAAGAAGTGGTTCGCGGAGAGACCGTCACCAGCTTGCTCATGGGGCAGCACAACATGAAGATGCGATACTTCAGGCACCCTTATCTTGATACCGGCAGGGATCTGCAGACACGACGAGAGGCGGAGGCATTCCTGGTGGGGCGAGGTTATCGCATCGCGCCAGTCACGATGGATGCCTGGGACTGGATGTATGCGGGTGTGTATGAAGATGCCCGCAAACGGGGAGACGCAACCCTTCAGCAGCAACTGTTGAATTCTTATCTCGAGTACACCGGCCAGGTGTTCGACTTCTACGAAAAGTTTTCCAAGAACCTCATCGGATATGAACCGAAGCAGGTCCTGTTACTTCATGGGAACTGGCTGGAAGCTGACCATATTGGCGATCTACTCGAATTATTGCGAAAGCGCGGTTATAAGTTCATCACTCTCCAGGACGCTTTGAGCGATGCTGCCTATAGCATGCCGGATGACTTTGTCGGAGAAGAAGGCACCAATTGGATTGACCATTGGGCGATCACGCGCGGGCATCCGCCAATGAACACCCCTGTGTTTCCGCAGTGGGTGGTCGATCGCTCGAAGGCTCTGCCTCGTCCGCCGACTCAGCCTTAATCAGGTTTTGCATTCATTGGGGAAGAGAAAAAGCAAACACATCGCTTCCGGCAGCAATCGCGACGTACTGCACTCCATCGACGGAATAAGTCATCGGCGAAGCGTGCATGCCCTGGCCGGTGTTGAAGTGCCACAACGCGCGCCCGCTACTCCCATCGACCGCTTCGAATGATCCGGTGTCATCCGCGAAGAAAACCAGGCCCGTAGCCGTCGCAAGCGTTCCACCCCAGGAATCGCCGCGGCCGGCTTGAGGATATCGCCACAGCGTTTTGCCATCGCGCACGGAGAGAGCGAGCAGAATTTTCTGATTGTGTTCGCCGGGTGGGATCTTGGCACCGGTGTTGTAGTAAGTCTGCCCGCGCTTAAACGGTTCCGGACTTGCGAACAGGACACTGCAGCCTTCGAGCGCCATCACGTAAAAAATCTGCGTGTCGGGATTGTAAGAAGGCGAAAACCAATTCGTGGCTCCGGTCATGCCCGGGCAGATGCGAGTGCCATCCTTCGTTGGTATCAGTCCTGAGAGAACCGGGCGCCCGCTCGGATCAATGCTCTTCGCCCAATTGAGCCGCTCCACAAACGGCTTCGCACTCCAGAATTTTCCATTGGTCCGGTCAAGAAGATAAAAAAAACCGTTCCGGTTGGCTTGCGCCAGTAACTTCCTGGTTTCACCGTTTTCCTTCAAATCCACGAGCACGGGAGTTTCGTTGGCGTCGTAATCGTAGAGGTCATGCGGCGTGAATTGGAAATACCATTTCATCTTTCCGGTGTCAGGGTCGATGGCCAAAACGCACGCGGTGTAGAGGTTATCTCCTGGGCGGGTATCGCCAAGGAAGTCGGGTGCGGCGTTGCTGGTAGTCCAGTAGAGCGTGTTGAGCTCTGGGTCGTATGTGCCAGGCATCCAGGTCGTCGCACCGCCGTAGAGGTACGCATCGCGCGGCCAGCTGTCCGAACCGAATTCCCCTGGGCCGGGAATCGTCCAGAGATGCCATTTTAGTTTTCCGGTGACCGCATCGTGAGCCTCGAGAAAGCCGCGCACTCCGGAATCACCGCCGGACGTTCCAACGATCACGGTGCCATTGATCACTAGCGGCGCACTGGTCGCGCCGTAGTGTTTTTCCTTTTCGGCATATTGAATGTCCCATATCAACCCGCCGGAGCGGGCATCAAGGCACAAGAGATGAGCATCGTCGGTTTCGGAATAGACAAAGTCCTTCCACACGGCGACGCCGCGATTTTTGTGTGCTGCAGCGTCATCCAGCAACCCGGAGCTTACCGGCCGCTGGTAGTGCCACAACGTGCGTCCGGTTTTCGCGTCCAGCGCAAACACGTCGTTCGATGATGTGACGTACATAATTCCGCGGACCACCACTGGAGTCACCTCCAGCAAGCGGGAGTTTCCGGGATGAAAAACCCAGGCGGCACGCAGCTGGCCAACGTTCGAGGGAGTGATTTGCCCCAGTCGACTGAATCGGCGCCCGGTGTAGTCGCCGTTGTATGAGGTCCAGTTATCAGCGACAGGTTGCGCCAGCAGGTCCTCGCTGCTGACTGTGGCTACACCAGTGGAAGAAGAATTCTGTGCGGCCGCCAATATGGAATTGGCGAAAAATAAAACCAGGAAAGCCCAGCCGCCCCACCTCACTTGAGCTTCTCCGTGGGAGATACTGGAACCTCGCCGAGCAAGCCTCGATCGACGCCGTTCGTGTCTAAGAGATGGAGTGACACTCGAGCGGCCTTCATATCAGCTGAGATTTCTGTCTGTAATGTCACCAGTTCGGTTGGAGTCACATCAGCCCCGGAAATCGTCCCTAAAGTTGCGCCCTGCTGATCATATAAGCGGACGAGCAAATGTCCGGGAAAGAATACGCCAAAGGAACCAGTGATTGTAATTTTCCCGCTGTCCATTCGACTGGCGTTCAGAGGCTTCACGAGAATGCCTGCGTCCATCACACCATGAACCTCGCCCTCAGCCCGCGCCGGAAACCATTCGGTTTCGAAATCGCATGACTGACCCGCGCGAAGACGGCAAAGGGGCGAATTCAGCTCCGCCTCCAAGTAGAAAGGCGGCTTCCCTTCTTCATCGGCGCGGAGTACGGGTTCTCCATCACTGTTGAGCTGCAACCCTGCGCCGTTGGTCCAGAAAATCACAGAAGCCTTCCCCGGATATGGCTTATTCTCGTCGAACTGGAAGCGTTCAACCATCGCGTATTTGGTGGCGCCATCGAGCACTGCTAACCATCCAGCGTTCGAGTCGATCCACAATTCCGCGGCCATATGCACGTAGTGCAATGCGAAAAATCCATCATCTCTGACCGAAACGGCAGAATTCTGAGCAGGACCGTAGCGCACATGGTAGCGGTTCAAGTAGCTGCTGGATGGATTCGCTGGGGTGAAGGTCCAAAAATTGGGATTGATTCGCGACTGCGTTGCGGAGTCCGACGTGTCGTATTGCGAAACCGATTGCATGGACCACTCCAGGCTATGGCCGGTCACATTTTTCATGGTTGAGTGAAAACGGACGTTGGGCGAATCCGCATCGAGGTGAATCGTACGCGAAAACTGGACTCCCGTTTGGGGATCCGCAGGTCCAATCAGCTCGATCTCGCATTCACGCCCATCCGAGATTTTGCGAAAAGTGAACTGGCCATCGTCAATCAGGTCCGAGTTGCCGACCCAGTGTTGTTCGTCGTCATTACCCTCCGGCAATAACCAGAGTTTGTCCCCGCCGTAGTTGAACCATTGCTTGGAAGTGGGTGGAAAGTACTTGCCGGCGTATTTCGGATTCACGAACAGGTAGGCATGGCCGTTGAAAGCGAACTGAATCAACCGGCCACCGTTCTGGGGTATGAACGTTAACTGCACCCACTGATTGGACATCTGTTGCGCATGCCAGCCCTTGTAATCCACTGCATCCACTCGACAGGTCGCAGAATTCGACGGCTTGGACTGCGCCTCGGCCACAGAAGCCATGAAAATCAGAAGCAAAAAAGAAATTCGGAGCAACAAACCATCCGCCGGTGCCATTTGGGACCTCATGGGAGTCCAAAAAATCGGAAGCAAAAGACATGAAACGAAACTTTTCGATTGCGGTCAAGGACTTTTGTTGGTATACCAGCTTTTCTATCGCTCGTGCTTTCGGGGGTTCGAACTTGAAGTTTCTGCTGTTAATGTTGCTCTTGGCGTCACCCAATTTTGCCCAAGAGCGCAAGGTGGACCCTACTTGGTTGCATCGCTACGTTCCGAAAGTGAACGAAACAGCCAACGGGATGTCTTCCAAGTCGTGCCACTACACACCGATCTTTGGCGAAGGGGATTCCGAAGCTGCCCACATGCAGAGCGTGGCGCGCTTTGCGGAAGTGACCGTGGATCCACATGGAAGCTGCCAGGCCGTTCGTTACGATCGTGAAGAGGAAATCTACTTCGTCCTTCAGGGCAGCTCAGTTTTACACTCGGGAAACGAAGAGCAGCCGATGCGGGCAAATGATTTCACCTATCTCCCACCCGGCGCAAAGCATTCGATCACAAACGCCGGCCAGCAACCATCACACATATTGGTCATGGGGTTCAAGATCCCGGCAGGCATGGCGACGAACCAGCAACCGGCTCGTCCGAAAATCGTGAACCTGGAGTCGGTCAAGGAAGAAACCGTTTCTGGCCATCCCTCGTCGGTCTTGTACAAGTTGCTGGTAGGTTCGCACGGGGCCACGCGAGATGCAATCGACGAAGCATACGTCGCCACCAGCTTCTTTTTGATGGATTTTGCGCCAGGTGGAACCAACTTTCCTCATCACCATGAAGCCGCCGAAGAAATTTATCTGGTGATTGACGGCGAGGGCGACATGGTTGCCGGCAGCGGCATGGATGGCGTCGAAGGCCGTTTTCCCGCCAAAGCAGGAGACGCTTACTACTTCCGGCCGAATTGCACGGTGGGCTTCTACAACCAGAATAAACCGGGAGCCAAAGCCCACATCTTGGCGGTGCGATCGAAGGTTTCGTTACCTAGGGACGAAGACTAGTAGTTCACTCATTCAGGGGGGAAGATGCAAAGTCCGAGTAGGCGCTCATTCATAAAACTGGCTGCAGCTGCACCGCTGCTAAGCCGAATCGCAGCCCGTGATCTTTATGCCCAAGCCGCGACGGCCCTGGGCAAGGATCCTCGGCAGAACGTCTACACCCGTTTGGGCGTGAAGACCGTAATCAATTGTCGCGGCACGTGGACTTACCTCAGTGGATCGCTCGAATTTCCTGAAGTTCGCGAAGCACAGCTCGAGGCAGCGCAGCATTTCGTCAACGTACTGGACCTTCAACGCGCGGTTGGTCGGCGTCTCGCGGAGCTGACAGGCGCGGAGTCCGGAATTGTGACGTCGGGCGCCGCTGGTGCCATGGCTGCCGCAACCGCTGCGTGCATGGCCGGAACTGACGATAAAAATATTTGGCAACTCCCCGACACGACCGGTCTCAAGCATGAAGTGATTATGGTCGGCGGTCGAAGTGCTTTTGACAGCGCTATTCGACTCACTGGCGCAAAGCTGGTGCTCGTCTATTCCGCCGACGAACTCGCCAATGCCATCAACGAAAACACGGCAATGATCTACACCACCGATCTCGGCGACAAGCTGCAGAAGGAACTGGCCGTCGCGAAAGATCATAACGTTCCGATGCTGCTGGACGATGCCGCCGGCATTCCGCCTGCGGACAACGCCAAGCTTTACGCCAAGATGGGCATTCCACTGTACTGTTTTTCCGGAGGCAAAGGGCTTCGCGGACCACAGTGCAGCGGCCTTTTGCTGGGCAGGAAAGACCTGATCGAAGCTGCACTTTTGAACTGCAACCCACGCGAAGGCGCCGTCTGCCGTCCCATGAAAGTCGGCAAAGAAGAAATTATTGGAGCGCTCACCGCACTAGAGACCTGGCTCAAAATCGACGAGAAGAAACTCTATGCCGAATGGAACAGCCGGATCGATCGCATACGCAAACTCGTCGATACGGTCCCCGGCGTTAAGACCGATGTCTATGTTCCCGAAGACGGCAACCGCTATCCGACCCTGAAGGTTTCATGGGACCAGGACGCCTGGAAATTCAGCATTTCCGATTGCGTCCAACAGTTACGCGCCAGTAATCCTGTGATCGAAGTTCTTGGCGGCGACAATCCAAGCTTGGTGACAGCGGTTCACGAAGGAAATCCTAAGGCTGCGGTCAAAGATCGCAAGGCTCCGGACCACATCGAGCTGGTATCGATGACGATCAAGCCTGGAGAAGAAATCATCGTGGGGCAAAAACTGCGCGCCGTGTTGCGTGCGGCCCAGCAAGGAAAGTCGGCAACCTAGAATGCAGCCTGACGGTAGTCGCTATAGACGGAAAGGCAAAATGCGAGTTCTCCTGCTTGTGTTGATGATCTTGTTTTTCTTATCGCTGCCCCTCACGTCACAAGTGCGCGCGGTTGTGCCTAGCCATTCGCAAGCGAACTCCGTTTCATCCCCTGCGGTCGACTCTGGAGACTATGTTTATGTATCCGCACAAGGAGCTCGCCGTGCGGACGGCAGCATGCCGTCAACATTTGCGGAACAATGCCGCCAGGCACTCGACAACGTGAAGGCAGTGGTGGTGGCCGCTGGGCTAAGCACGGACCATGTGGTTTACACCCAGATCTACCTGCAGGACATCAGCAAGTACGCGGAGATGGACCGGATCTTCGGTGCATTCTTCCCAAAGGTGCCGCCCGCTCGAGCGGTTTTGGGTGTTGCAGGGATTCCCGATTCGCCAATCCAGATCAGCGCAGTCGCCGTGCACGATATTTCGGAGAGGCGGGCAGTCTCGCCGCAGAACTACAAATTCCAAGGCAGCGCGTCGCCGGGTGTGCTAACTCGCGACTTGTTGTTCATCTCCAGCACGCCTGGCAGCGATCCCGCAACAGGGAAAGTTCCTGAGGACCCGGCAGCACAGGTTGACCTGGCGCTGGACCACTTCACGGACGTAGTGAAAGCGGCCGGCCTCGAACTCCGCAACGTGGTCTTCGTCAATCCATACTTGACGTCGGCGATTCCGATGCGCGTGATGAACGAGCGCTACGCTCGACGTTTTGAGTTTGGGAACACTCCCGCGAGAGCCACGATTGAAGTTTCAAGCCTTGCTGATGGTGCCCACATCGAGTACACCGGAGTCGCAGTGCGTGATTTGGCGCAGCGCAAAGCGGTTCGCCCCAAGAACATGCCGCCCAGCCCGACCGCGAGCCCGTGCGTTTTCGCCGGAAATATTCTTTACTGCTCCGCCAAGAGCGGATTTATTCCGGGACCACACGGAGGCGTGTACACGTCCACGACCGCAATTCAGCTCAGACAGACCATGCGCAACCTTCTCGACAATCTCGAAGAAGCTGACATGGGATTCACGGACGTCATCTCCACCACGGTGTACCTTGACAATCTGGAGGACCGTAAGGATTTTGACGAAGTCTACGGAGAATATTTCGGCCCTGTGTTGCCGGCACGAACTGTAGTCCAGCAGATTGCTCCTGCCGACCGCAAGCCGGACAAAGACGGGCACTACCCGGACCTTGAACAAGTGTCGTTGATCGCCGTGAGGAAGCCTCATGGTCAGTAAAGTTGCACCAAATCGTTCTTGTATTAAAACGTTTGATCTAAGGGAAATTCGCGAGTTTTTTGCTTGATAAAACGAGCGTGTTTGTGAGATTGTTTGCCGATTCGTGGGTTCGTGGGAATTTCTCAAATCTTCGGGGGAAATAATGCGAAGTTTGTCTAGAGCCATAACATCAGCTCTCTTGCTCCTTTTCGCAACAGCATTCAGCTCGACTATGCTCCGAGCCGACGTGACTGGATCGATTTCTGGTGTCGTGCGTGACCGGGCCCAGGCAGTGGTCACGGGCGCCAAGGTTCAAGTCACGAATGTGCAAACGAACGTGAGCCAGGAAACAACCACCGGCGCTGACGGCTCCTACCATTTCCTCGCATTGTCGCCGGGGAACTACAAAATAAGCGCAACCGCCAGCGGCTTCCGTCCATACAACATCACGGACATCAACGTGGAAGTCAATGATCAACGGCGGCTTGACATCACGCTCCAGGTTGGCGCCATCGTTGAGACGGTTGATGTCTCGGCCACCGCCGTACACGTGGAAACGGAAAGCACGCAACTGGGGGACGTGATTGATTCAAAGAAGATGCTCTCCCTGCCTCTCAATGGTAGAAGCTACATAGATTTGCTGGGTTTGCAGGCAGGCGTGGCCCCAACCACGGCTGGCACGGTTGAGGGCAATACTGTGAGCAACCGGCCGGTTTCGGGTTACATAACCAATACAGGTAACATCTCGGTCAATGGGCAGCGGGAAACCGCCAACGCGTTTCTGGTGAACGGCGGCGATGTCAGCGAAGGCCGCAACCTGGGCGCCGGATTGGTTCCGAATCTCGACTCGGTTCAAGAATTTCGCCTCATCACCAACAGCTTCGACGCAGAATACGGAAAGTTCAGCGGCGCTGTGATGAATGCGATCACCAAGTCGGGCACGAATAGTTTCCATGGCGATGTGTTCGAGTATCTTCGTAACGACGTAATGGATGCCAAGAACTTCTTCTTTACCGACCAGCCCAAGTCCGAGCTGCGACAGCATCAATTTGGATTCACCGCCGGAGGGCCGTTCTGGAAAAACAAGCTGTTCTGGTTCACGGATTATCAAGGCACGAGACGAGTGGCAAGCGCGGAAATCAGTGACGTTCCTGTGCCCAGTGCGGCCGAACTCCAGGGCCAATTTGATCCCGCAATTTTGACCGGGACAGTCGATGGCGGTCCCGGTCCCGCCGGCAGTTGCCCGCCTCAGTACGCGCCCTGCAACGACTGGGCGACGACGCTCTCAAACAGATTGGGGTACACGGTCACAGCCGGGGAGCCGTACAGTTTCGCGGGTTGTAACTCAACCTCGCAATGCGTGTTTCCCGGCGGCGTCATCCCCCAAAGTGCGTGGTCGCCAGCCGCCATTGGGACTATCCAATACATCCCAGCCCCCAATAACGCCAACGGCGAGTTTTCCGATAACAGCCACAGAGACAGAATTACCGACAACAAGATCGGCGAGCGGGTCGATTTCAATAGCCAGAAGACCGGCAACTGGTCGTTCTATTATCACTGGGACGACTCGACGGTTCTTAGTACGCTCCCCAGCGGCGGAGCCAGCGTGCCAGGGTTTCCGGCTCAAACCCCAACGCGTGCCCAGGAGTTCGTCGTAAGCAACACCAAGACCCTCGGCCCCACCGCGGTGAATGAGGCGAGGTTCACTTTCTTCCGCACCGCCACCCACTTGGATAACCCGACCGGGGGCAAGGCAACGCTTTCCTCTCTCGGGTTTGTTACCGGTCCCGGCACCCTGGGGATCATTCCCGATGCCACTCCCGGATTTGCGGAATACGTCCCGCAAATCTATTTCAACGACTTTGGGATCGGCGCACCATCTCTGATTACGTTCCAGCCGAACAACACCTATACCGCGTCAGATGGCTTTTCCAAAGTGTTTGGCAAGCATACGCTTAAGTTCGGAGGAGAAGCCCGCTACCTGCAAGTCAATGAGCGCAATTTGGCGAGCCCGGACGGAGCTTTCACTTTCGATGGCACCGTGACCGGCAATGATTTCGCCGACTACCTCCTGGGAGCGGTTACGGGCGCTGGCGGTGGGTACCAACAGGCAGCCTTGCAACTGTTGGATTCCCGCACGCGCTATGGCGGTGCATATGGTCAGGATACGTGGAGAGTATCGCCTAATTTAACTTTGAATCTTGGCCTGCGTTGGGAAGTTAGCATGCCCTGGTACGACACGCAGGGCAAGATTCAGACGTGGGTTAAGGGGAAGCAGTCAACCGTGTTTCCGAATTCTCCCACAGGTCTCGTATATCCTGGGGATCCCGGCATTCCCAAAACACTTGCCCCTACCAGATACAACAATTTCGGGCCCCGTATCGGACTTGCTTACTCGCCGAGCTTTAGCGATGGAGTTTTGGGCAAGGTGTTTGGCGGGCCGGGCAAAACCAGCATTCGAGCTGCTTATGGAATTTACTACACATCAGTGGAAGATCTGAACCTCTTCTACGAGGTAGCCGATGCTCCCTTCGGCTTGTATTGGAGCAGCCCGGGTTCGGTCGACTTTGCGGAGCCTTTCCGAAATCGGCTGGACGGCGGCACCGACGGCGAGGGCCAGCGCTTCCCCTTCACTGCGCCCACACCTGGAAGCCCGGCGAATAAGACCCTGGATTTTTCGATTTACGAGCCGATGGGCTATTTCCCGGGATATGACATTCGCAACAAACTGCCATACGCCGAGCACTTCAATTTCTCCATCCAGCGTCAACTGGATACGAAGACCGTCTTAACTCTGTCCTACGTCGGTACAGAGGGTCACCGTCTTATCTCGCAGCAGGAGATCAACCCGGGGAACGCGGCGTTCTGTCAGCAACTCACAGCTCAAGGCTATGTTGATACTTCCAGCGGTGCCGTCGGATGCGGGCCCAATGCTTCAGAGCACACGTTTACTCTGGGTGCGAATACGGTTTACGGCACCAGAAATACACTTTTAAATCCGAATTACTGCCCCGGAGCCCAGAGCGAGTGCTTTGGCTTCGGCAACACCTTGACGACTCTGACTGCGAACTCCATTTATCACTCGGGAGAGGTGACGCTCGAACGCCGAGCGGGCGATGTAACCTTCCTCGCCGCTTATACGTTGGCTAAAGCTCTGGACAACTCCTCAGGTTTCAACGATTTGATCAATTTCCAGAACCCCAGGCTTAGCCGCGGCCTCTCGTCAAGCGACGTGCACCACAACTTCGTGGTCAGCTACATCTGGGAGATGCCGTTCGATCGCGTCTTCCATCGCATGCCACGGTTGACGAAAGGATGGCAACTGCAGGGCATCACTCGGTTCTCTACCGGCTTTCCCATTCAGATGGGTGAAGGGAATCCTATCGACCCTGGGAGCCCTCTGTGTCCGTCAAATCTGTGTCTGGGAGATGCTTCACTTACTGGTAGCCCCTCCACCGATATGCCGAACGTCGTAGGACCGGTTCACGTGCAGAACCCGCGCGCAACCCCCGGCACGTGGACATATTTCAACCAAAGCGCATTTACCGGGACTCAATGCGCTCTCGTGTCGGGCGCTTTGATTGGCCCCGATTGCGGAAGCTTTGGAAACGCGAACCGCCGCTTCTTCCATGGGCCCGGCATCAACAACACCGATTTCGGAATAACGAAAATCATTCCCGTCACGGAAGCCAAGTCGTTCGAGATTCGCGCGGAGTTCTTCAACGTTTTCAACCACGCGCAATTCACGAATCCGAGCGGGGACATTAGCAGCAGCAGCTTCGGAAATGTCACAAACGCTCGTGATCCGCGCATCGGTCAGCTCAGCGCGAAGTTCATATTCTGAGATGCTCCAAGGCGGGGTGGGTGCCCACCCATCCCGCTTTGCAATCTTCTGGTACGCTCGTCAAGTAATGTTCATCCGGTTGTTCCTAGGAGTGACCTTCGCTGTATCCGCGCTACCTTGCGTGGCACAGACTGCCGAGACTTATCGCCAGCGGGCCATCGAGCTCTCCAAAAAACACTCCTGGGACGAAGCGATCGCAGATTACCGTCAAGCAATCAGCCTTGACCCAAACGATGCGACCACACACTACAACCTCGCCCTTGCGCTCAAATACAAGGGAGATGCTGCGCAAGCGGCCGAGGAGTTCCAGACCACGATCCGGCTGAAACCAAAGTATGCTGACGCGCATTACGGTTTGGGTGCAGCCTTCTACGATCTGCAGGATTTTCAGACGGCGCTGAAGGAACTTCGTGCTGCCGTGGAACTAGACCCGCGAAATGCGGCCGCTCACAGATTTCTGGCGCGTGTTTACGCGCAGCAGAATAACTTGTCCGATGCGGATCACGAGTTATTGCGTGCTCTGCAGCTGAAGCCCTCGGCGGATTTGTATTTCGAGCTCGGTCTTGTGAAAGAGCAATTGGGAAATTCGGCTGCGGCGATTTCCGCTTTTCGCAAAGCGATCCTCCTGGATCCGAGGTCGGAACCCTCGCATCTCATGCTGGGGATCACGCTTCGTCGAACTGGAGACCACAATGGCGCGCTCGCGCAGTTTCGTAAGGCAGTTGCCCTCCGCCCCGAAGACCCGGAGGCGCATTACAACCTCGGGATGGAACTCAAATCTGCTGGGGACACGTCAGGCGCGATAGCAAGTTTCCGCCACGCAATCGATCTAAAGCCCGATTTCGAAAAAGCACATTACAACTTGGGCTTGGCTTTACGTGCGCAGGGACAGCGGAGCGCTGCCGAAAAGGAGTTAACTGAACTCAATGCGCTCCACAACTCCCGCACACGTTTAGCGCAGGCGAAGTTTCTGACACTGCAGGGAGTTGATGCGCTAAAGCAAGGAAAACTCGACTCAGCGCTGTCATCTTTTTCCAAGGCAATCGAGCAAGGCCCCGAGCTGCCTACCGGCTACTATTACCTGGGCGTAACCTGGCAACGCAAGAATGATCCCGGTCAGGCACAAACAGCATTTAAGAAAGCACTCGAACTCAAACCAGATTACGCGCAGGCGCATTCAAGCTTAGGTCTACTTTATTGGCGGGAAGACGATCGGACGCGGGCGATTGAGCAGTTTCGGCAGGCGGTGATGTCCGATCCTGATCTTGCCGAGGCACATTACAACCTCGGTCTTGCTCTGGCGCAATCAGAACAGCCAGGCGAAGCTGTCCACGAATTTAAGGAAGCTATCAGCCTCAATCCGAAGTACACGGATGCTCAGATACAACTGGGATTGTTGCTGAACCAGAACAACGACACAAATGGCGCTGAGAATGTGTTCCGAGAACTCGTGCGTCGCGACCCGAGTTTCGCGGAAGGTCACAATAATCTCGGCTTGGTGCAGTTGCAGGCAGGGGACCTGCATTCGGCTGAAGCGGAGTTTAATGAGGCGATACGCCTGAAGCCCGCCTACGCCGAAGCACACTACAATCTGGCTCTGGCATTGCGTCAGGACGGAAGAGAAGCTGAATCCGAAGCAGAGTTTGAGAAAGCTTTCGCCATTTCGCCCGAGCTGAAAAACCTTGCACGGCCACAGTAGTGATGAATCTACCAAACTGTCCATTCACAGACGAACGAGATTACTCGCAGGGATCAGTACTAGGCGTTGCGCACTCCTCACGGTTCATCTGCGTTGGGCAGCAGACGACTTCTGTTCAATGGTCAGAATGCGGTCCCCACCTCATGGCGAGTTTTAAATTTTGATTTGCTGTTCCGGATGGCGGCGCAGGTACCAGCACGTTTGCAAGCCTTGATGGCCGAAGAGTGAATTCACGCAGGGTTGGTCCTGCGTTGAGCCGAAAACATACTCGGTTCTATTGTTCTTCTCGTTGATGGCGTAGTACTGCCTCACTGTAACGCTGTCGTAGCCCGAGTTCCGCGCAATGCGTATGCGCAAAACGAGGTAATCCCCCGCATATGTCATCAGCAGGAGCGCTCCAAGCACGGTAACTGCATACCCCGCAAATGTCTTCATCCCCGGAAACCCAGAGATAGCACTGTCCTAATTTTCTGCTCAACCATTTCGCAAGTCGACGCCGGCCCTCCCGGCATTCCGCAATTGCCACATGCCAATAATTCCCAAAACCATCAGATTGGGAAAAAGTAGGGGCGCCATTGGGGGCGCACCATAGATGAAGTTGTCGAAGGCATGAATGGAAGGGCCGCGTAGATTTCCGGCGGCGTGCAGCACAAAGCCCCACAAGCCTACCGCCCCTTCCAGCACAAGGATGGTCGCACTGACGTCGATAAAGAATCTGGACACTCGCATAAAGAGAGGAATGGCCAGAAAACCTACCGCAATGGCACTCGCCACGACAGGAACCCACTCGACGGGAAAAAAGAACCCGTTCCCTGCGTGATCGGCAAGGCTGAAAACGAAGTTCCCGAAAAAGCCTCCGAGGGCAAAGAGAATTACCCATTGCGCCCATTCGGTTGACTCGGGATCGACCATTCGATTCATGATCAGCAGGAAACCAAGTCCCGTGTATGCCAGTGGAGCTGCGAAGGGCGCCGAATACGTCAGGCTGCGAATGGTGCGCTCATAAAAGAAGTGACTTTCGAGATGGAAAACCACACCGGCGATTCCCACCGCAATCGCACTCCATCCAACCAGATGGCCTAAAACCTTCCAGACAATGCGCCGCCTGGTTCGTTGCCACAACGCAACCAGCAGAACGACAGGTGCAGTGGCTGAGAAGAACAACGGAACGTATTCGGCTGCTTTGCGAAACTCGTTTACCGAGTGGGCAAGGAAAATGTCGAACGTCAGGAAACCGATGTTCAAAACTGCGAAGGCTTCGATCCACAGCTCTGGTTGTCTCCACCAGCGTTCATTTGCTGCGGCCATGCTGCCTCCGTAATTCAGCGGCCATTGCGTTCAACTCGACAGTCTTCTGCAGCATTGGATAATTCCCGTGCCACTGCACAAAGTCAGCACCCCCCATGAAAGCCCCGTGCTTGCTGGTGCGGCCGTCATAGTGCCATAGATCGAAATAGACGAAATCGATTGGATTGGAAAAAGGGGTCCCGGTAAGTACACCGTCTTTGCGCAGCCCGTTGACAAGTTGCTGGGCAGTTTGCACGCGCTGGTTGGTCGACTGCACCACCTGATCAGCCTGGGCGTAAACTCGATCGATCAGCCCCGGCGTGTGGCACTGCGTACAGACCTGCTTCATTTTCGCCCGCGCCTCCGCGAAATTCGGGCGCTTGTCAGTGATGGCATTGGCCAGGTAATACGACAGCCGCTCCGAAGGATCGTGGGTAACACCTACACCGTTGATGCCGCTCATATGGCATGTGGCGCACGTTGGCACAAACATGTCGCGAGTGGTGAGGGTTTTCGGCGACGCATCCAGGTTCAGCAGACGCTCTTGCGCCTGGAACATGATCCCGTGCTTCGACTCCTCATAGATCTCTATCTGCGAGTGATCCGGCCCCATGTGGCATTGCGCACAGGTGCTCGGAAGCCGGGCAATGCGCACCGAAGCCGTGTGTCGTGTGTGACACGCGGTGCAACTGCCAATCGTGCCGTCGGCGTTGGGCCGTCCAATGCTGTGGCACTGTTCGCATCCGCTGGTCATGGCCGAACCACCCTCGAGTTGGACAAACGGGTGCGGCGGCCGGCGCGTGCCTCCCGGCTGATACGTCTCCGAAAACTTTACCTGTTCCGGACTCAATCCCTTCTCGCCGTAGATCGCAGCCCACGACGGCCCAGCATGGCGGCTACGCAAAAACTGCTGGTAGATATTCTCGTGACAACTGCGGCAGTTGCCGGCCGTCAGTTTGGTAGAGATGACGAACCCGTGATGTTCCTTTTTCTCCTGTCCGGCCGCTGGCTGATGACAGTCGAGGCAATTCACACCTTTTTGAGCATGCAAGCTCATCTCGTATTCGTGCACTACGGAATACTGAATTCGCGCGTGGCATTCTGCGCACTTGCCGCTAGCACGGACCAATTCAGGGCTGGGCTGCTCGGTTTCCACCTTCGGTCTCGCCCGATTGACTAAGAAGGCGCCAACAATGAGTGCAAAGGCTATGACCACGGCTACGAAAACAGCACGAAAAGACATGCGGAATCCTCCACAGATGTCTAGCGTTCCGAATTTCGTATTGTAGACGGGAATTAGAAAGCCACGGCAAGCGAATCCAGAGGTGTCAGCGGAAATGGTGCAGGGATGATACGAGAAGCATGGCACCGACTCGAAGCACGACAACCACCCCTGCCACTGCAAGTGCCACGAACATAAGCACACGCTCAAAGCGATTTAACGGCGAGGCAGTCACCATAAACGACTCTCAACTGCCTTGAATCATAAGACCTCGTTCGAAGGCCTGCCGTGATTGCCATCACTGCTGTTTCATCGGCTGCATGCGGCGAAGTTTCGGGCATGAAGCCTCCCCGACCTTGACGGTTGAGTGCCTCAGTGCAGATTACCTGTTCTCAAGGACTTCACCCTCGGGGGGCGCCTTCACGTGCGCTCGCGGATGGATCTCGGTTTTTTTTTGCTATTTATCGTTATCACGAGTATTATTTATTTGTGTCTAGTGATATCAAGGCTGTTCCCAAACCACGGCGGCCCGGAACTCTCGAAGAAGAGGTCTTTGTCGCACTCGCACGCACGACCGATCAACTAGCCAGGAGACTGGAGCCTGTTCTGAAAGCCGCCGAGATCTCGCCCACCCAATACAACGTCCTGCGGATCTTGCGGGGAGCGCCGGAAGGGCTGACGTGTACCGAAGTTGGCGCCCGTATGATCAGTCGAGACCCTGATATTACACGCCTTATGGATCGACTCGAAAAGCGCGGGTTGGTCTCACGGTGCAGGGATTCGAAAGACCGAAGAATGGTTCTCACCCGAATTACCCAGGCTGGACTGTCGCTCCTGGCGCAACTGGATGGACCGGTGATGGAGACCAACCATCTGCTCCTCGGGCATCTTGGGCCGGAAAACCTGCGCAACTTGAAATCTCTCCTCGAGGAAGCCCGCCGGTATGGCGGATAAGAACCCTGAATCTTATTCGTTATAACGAGCATCTCTATATTAGTACAAAGGAGACAATTATGAGCGCAATCGCCCTTCCGGAAGTCACCACCACAACTTGGAATATTGATCCTGTCCACTCGGCAGCCCAATTCAAGGTCAAGCATATGATGATCTCGAATGTGAAGGGCGAGTTCACGTCGCTGAAAGGCTTCCTGGAGTTTGACGAGCAGAACATCGAGAATTCGCGCGTGCAGGCCGAGATTGATGCTTCAACCATTAACACCCGTGAACCGCAACGCGACGCGCACTTGAAGAGTGCAGACTTTTTCGACGTCGAGAAGTTCCCGACGCTATCTTTCCGTTCGAACAATGTTTCACGAAAAAGTGATGGCGAGTTGGCGGTTACGGGAGAGCTCACGGTCCACGGCGTTACCCGGCCGGTCACATTCGCGGTCGAGGGTCCAAGCGAATCGACAAAAGACCCCTGGGGCAATACACGCATCGGGCTCTCCGCTACCACCAAGATCAATCGCAAGGATTTTGGCCTGACCTGGAATGCGGCGCTCGAGACGGGCGGCATTTTGGTTGGCGAGGAAGTGACCATCACTCTCGACGTTCAGTTTGTAAAAGCCAACTGACGAAGTGGTTCCGGCCGAATCGCTGGCCCATTTCGTTCACCAATCCATAAGGAGAATCATTATGTCGCTCCGACCTGTTAAAAGAGTCATTGAATCGAAACCCACGCTGGAAGGCGCCGGGGTGAAGCTGCGCCGTGCCTTTGGATTCGGACAGACGAAGGAGTTCGATCCATTTCTTCTGCTCGACGATTTCCGCAACGAAAATCCCGAGGACTACCTTGCCGGATTCCCATGGCATCCCCATCGCGGGATCGAGACGATCACGTATGTTCTGGCCGGAACAGTCGAGCATGGCGACAGCCTCGGCAACAAGGGCAAGATGGGCGCGGGCGACGTGCAATGGATGACAGCGGGTAGCGGCATTCTGCACCAGGAAATGCCCAAGGGCGACAACGTCGGCCGGATGCATGGCTTCCAGTTGTGGGCGAACTTGCCATCGGACCTGAAGATGACCGACCCTCGTTATCAGGACATTCCGGCGCGCGAGATTCCCGAGGTGACCGACGATGACGGTACAAAGGTCCGCGTGATTGTCGGAAGCTTCTGGGGAAAGACGGGCCCGGTGGAAGGCGTTGCCGCCGACCCGAATTACATCGATGTATTCGTGCCGGCAGGCAAACGCAAGGCGCTGAAGGTTGAGACTTCGCGGCACGCCTTCGCTTACATCTTCCAGGGTTCGGGCAAGTTTCGCGATGCTTCGGGGCCACAGAGCGTCTTGACTGAGCGCGTAGGAAGCGACGAAGACTACCCGGTGCGAACCGTCGGCGATCATTCGCTGGTGCTGTTCGATCGCGGCGACGAGGTCGTGGTTCAAGCGGGTGACGAGGGAATCCGATTCTTACTGGTCTCGGGAAAGCCGATTGAAGAGCCGGTCGCCTGGTACGGACCGATCGTGATGAACACGCAAGAAGAATTGCAGCAGGCCTTTTCCGAACTCCGGCAAGGCAAGTTCATCAAGAAGTAAGCTGTTTGGGGCGTGTTTTCTGGGAAACCGAAACGCGCCCTTTTATCTTGCTATCTGTAATTTCCGCGAAATGGAGAACGACACAACATGAGTTCGTGGAATACTCCTGAATGTCTGTGATTTTCGACGGCGCTGCGCAAGGTTGCGACTATACAAAGACTCACGTTCAACAGACAAGTGAAATAAATCCTTTCAGCCTCAACATGATCAGCTACGATACATTTGCTCGAAAAGATCACCAATTAATTGTGACACAGGGAGTTTTCGCCTGAACAATCGAATTGCGATGATTGCCGCAGTTGCGCTCCTGCACGCTGGCACAATCAAAATCGGAGCAGCCCAGCAGAGAGCGGGAAGCGCGTCTCAGCCACTAGAAGTCAAAATCGATACGCAGCAAACTGCGCGGCCTGTGTCGCCGTACGAGTACGGCATGTTCATCGAACATATCGGCGCGCTCATTTATCGCAGCCTCTGGTCTGAAATGCTCGACGACCGCAAGTTTTATTTCCCAATCGAGCCCGAGGAACCGCAGAAAGCTGCACCCGCGCAGGGTGGGCCCTTCCGGAATATGCAATTGCGAAAGTGGCATCCGATCGGTCCCGCCGAAGCAGTCGTGATGGACAAGGACCACCCCTTCGTTGGCGAACAGAGCCCACGTATCGAACTCGACGCTTCAGCGTCTCGCGGTATCCGCCAATCCGGCTTCTCCCTCGTGAAAGGCAAGAAGTACACCGGACACATATGCTTGCGCGCGACGCCGGGCGTCAAGGTAACGCTCGCTCTCATCTGGGGCGAAGACGTGAACGATAGGCAGACTGTCGCGCTGCCTGCGTTGTCAACAACGTACAAGCAACTGCCTTTCACCTTCACCGCCGCAGCCGACACGGATGGAGGCGCGCTAGAGATCACCGGCACTGGAAAAGGAAACTTCCACATCGGCGCTGTCTCGCTCATGCCTGACGACAATCTCGACGGCTTCCGTCCGGAAGTCATTGCGTCGCTGAAGCAGCTGCACTCCGGCTTCTGGCGTCTGCCCGGCGGGAACTTCATTTCCGATTTCAATTGGTATCACTCGGTCGGGCCGCGGGATCAGCGGCCGCCGGATTTCGACTACGCCTGGAACGCCATGCAGACCAATGATGTCGGCATGGATGAGTTCATGAATTTCTGCAAATTGATCGGCGTCGAACCTTACATTACCGTGAACGCGGGCTTCGGCGACGCGCACTCGGCCGCTGAGGAAGTCGAGTACATCAACGGAGCAGTCAGCACGCCAATGGGTGCGATGCGAGCGCGGAACGGACATCGGGAGCCGTATCATGTGAAGTTCTGGAACGTCGGCAACGAGCCGTACGGTCAATGGCAACTCGGCCGCACCGATCTGAAGTACTACCTTCTCAAGCACAATGAGTTCGTGAAAGCCATGCGCGCAGTCGATCCCTCGATCACTCTTCTGGCCTCAGGCTCCATGCCTGAAGAGGCAATCATTGAGGGCGTCGCCGCTGACTGGCATATTCCGTTCGATCAGGCCGGCATCTGCTCCGATGCAGACTGGACCTGCGGTTTCCTCAGACATGATTGGGGCAACTTCGATGGCATCACCGAGCACTGGTACACACGCGCAGGTGTGCGATGGGACCGCGAGCGCGCTGAAAAAGGCATCAAGGTGGGTCGCCTCGAGGCCGGTTACGTCCCCGACGAAGAGACAGCTCTCGAGTGGGTGCGCCGTCCTTCCGATCGTGTGCACTTGAAAGGCGAGGAGTGGCAGGAATACGAACGGCGCTTTCCCGAGATGAAGGCAAAAAACACCTTCATGTCGAACGATGAATACGCTTATACAGGCGGTCAGCCCAACCTCAAACTTGCCCTTGCTTACGCCATGGTCTTCAACGAAATGCTGCGTGAGTCCGACTTTCTTCGCATGACCGCCTTCACCATGGGCGTTTCCACCCTGGATTTCAACCAGACTGCCGCAGTCCTCAACACCAACGGGCTGCTCTTCAAACTTTATGGTGAGCACCTGGGCCCGGGCTCGGTTCCGGTTGCGCTCACCGGCAACTCTCCGCAACCAACTCCAACGCAACACATCGTGGGCGACCTCCCGCGAACGAGCGCCGGCAGCCCCACGTACCCGCTGGACATGGTTGCGGCGCTCAGCGCAGATCGCAAGTACCTCACGCTCTCCGTCGTGAACGCGACTGACTCCGAGCAAAAATTCGATCTCAGCATCAACGGTGCGCGGCTAACAGGAAACCTGACCGTATGGCAGATGACTGGTAAGAATCTCGATGCTGCCAACCACGTGGGACAGACGCCACAGGTGGAAGTGAAGGAAACAGCGATCAGCGAAACGCCCACCACTTTGTCCATTGCACCCATCAGCATCGAAATTTATCGTTTCGCCATTCCGCAGTAGCGTTTCGTACCGGTGGCGACGCGTGTGCCTAACAAAACTCGAGAACCCGACAACAAACATCGTGCGGTTCCTTTCCCCTTATCTAGGAGACAAAGCGACGCCCGCCGGTTCCGGGCAACCCTCAATCAGCGATCTAGAAAAGTTTCGACCGCTGGCAAGCTAAAAATCCGGCATGGCTGAGATCGAAACCAGCGTGACTGATCTGGCCGCCGGCACTATCTCTCGAATATTTGAGAGTGATGCCGGGCGCTTTGGGATCTACATGGCGGGGCCAGGTGTTCCGTCGGACCACGTGCCTACAGGAACGATGAACACATCGATCGGCTGCACATCCTTGAACTGTGGATTCAGCATCACCGGCGATTTTGGCAAATCAGCACCCCAAGCCGCACCATGAGGGGCATAAAACATCAGGTGTGCCAGGTTGTGACCGCCACGATCGGTGAGATATGCATCCTTGGACATCATGTAACTCATGGCGCCTGGTTCCAGGGGTGGCAACTCTCCCTTTTGAAATGCTGACTTGTTCCCGTCGATGATCTCGGCTTTCGTCTTGCCTTCCAGGGCCATCTCGGTTCTCTTAAGAGTCATCGGCAAAATCGAACGCGCAGCCGGAGGATTGAAGCAGAGGGGGCCGCGAAGCTTGGGGTCCCAAAACTCCGGAGCATCGGCGGGAGACATCCATCCACGCTCCACCACGCATACAAATCCGTTTTTTCCTTCAACAGCGGTCTCGTAGCCGTGCCGTCCCAAAACCAAAACTGTCGCGTCCTGCGAAATCGACTTGGGAGCTGCGCTGCGGGCCAGGGCGATCTCGGCATTCCGGTCCGTCATTAGGTACTCTTCGACGGGGGCCATGCGCGGATACTTGGTTTCGGTGGCTTGCGACCACAATGCTCGTGCTTGAAAGATCGTGGTGTAGGCAAATACCAGAACAGCGACCGCAGCGAATATACGTGACATCATCTGTTCTCCCTATTCAAGATGGTTCTCTCCGAACTTGGAAGAGAACAAACTTAGTATGTCCTCACCTCTGGATAAACGAGTCATTGGTCAGCCAAAGTTCAGCAATCGACTCGAGATTGTACCTTGTAGGTTCGTGTCACCTTGATTTTCCGCCGGTGATTCGGAGTCTCTAATCTCCGGTCACATACGGTTGAATTTCTTCGACCCACAAACGGTTTTCCAATTTGCAGCCAAGCTGACCTTCTAAAGGTAAACCAGCTTCACTCCCACTGCCCTGCTCGAATTGTGCGGGCTTTCTTTCGAGAGACTCGGCGCGCTTTTTAGTTGTCAGTGAGCGTTTGATACACTGCCGCCGTTATCCTTGGAGGCAAAATGCGCGCTCCTCTTTTTTATCGAATCGCTTCAGTCCTTCTTATGCTTTTCGCCGTCGGACATACATTTGCATTTCGCCAGAACAACCCGGAATGGGAAGCTGACGCGGTCCTTGGCTTAATGCGATCCGTTCATTTTGACGCGCTTGGTTTCAACCGGAGCTATTGGGACTTTTTCAGCGGGTTCGGGTTCATTTTTTCGGTGTTTCTTGTGTTTACGGGAGTCTTGGCTTGGCAACTGAGCCGCCTACCGTCAGAGACTCTGATGCGTATGAGGGGGATTGGTTGGAACCTCGTCGCTTGCTTCGTCGCGATCACTATCTTGAATTTCAGATTTGCCTTCACCATTCCAATCATTTTCTCGGTCCTGATTACAGGCTGTTTAATCGGCGCCGCTTGGCTTTCAGCGAAGCCGGCTGGAAGTTTGGTTTCGAGCCGCTTTAGCCCAGGGCAAATCGGAAACCACGGACGAAGCGGATGACTGTGGCGAAATCCCAATAGCGGCTCATTGACCTATAATCCTCTTAAAAGATGGCACTCTTGTGCTATAGGTGCGCCTTACCTGACTGGGTAGAATCCCGCCTGGCCAAATCTGTTGCGAGGAGTGCAAGGAATGATGAACAAGCAGGACAATGTTGAGTTCACGCAGCCGCAGGCCACGTCGGAGTCACGCGACGCGGCGAAGTTGCTCGCCGACGCGCTGAGTCAGCCGCCCCTGACTGATGACGACCGTCAGAAGAGGAATCTCGCAGCTCCTGCCGAGAAGGTCCTCGCGGAAGATTCCAATCAACCATTGACGTCACCAACAATGACCACGTACACAGAAGCGGTGAAGGAGTTCACCACAAACGCCACCGCACTCATCGAACACCTTCCGCTGCTTACCAAGGCTCGGGCAGCGTACGAGGAAGCAATGCGGGCCAGCACGGAAATGCGCAAGGTCCTGGATACCAGCGACGAGAACCTGCGAACTCTGATGGCCCAGTTGGAACAACAGGTCAACCCTCGTGAGGTCAAGTCCGCTACAGACAAGAAACCTCCCGAACCCGCAAAGGTCGAAAGAATAAAAGCCACTGACGAAGGAGGTCGCGGTTTTAGGTGGCCATGAAGATATAGTTACGTTTCTTGCGGGCTCAGATCTGTCGGCAGGACTTCAATTGGCGAAACAGTCAAAATCCCTATTGCCTATTTCCCGCCTCGGTGGAATTCTGCCTTCGAAGCGAAGTTGGGGCGTCGCATCAGCAGCATAACGAGAAAAGCTCCAGCCAAAATGTCGAAGGAAAGGCAGAAGCCGGGCCACCACGACGGAACCCCGGGGTTGTGAATAAGCAGGTGATGAAAGAAGTCGAACGCTCCATGTCCGATAAGCGCCGCAGCAATTAGCCAGAGATTCTTCTTGAACCCCACCACGGCCGACACGAAGAAAGCCCCAGCTACCAGGCACTCCCAACCTAACGCCAGCATGGAATTTCCCATCACGGCAAACAGAATGTAGTATGTGGCGACCACTGGCACCAACGTCGGATAGAACACTCGCTCGCGATCAAAACCAACCGCAGCCGCGAAGACGCACACTGCGATCCCAAGTCCTACCCCAATCAGGTATTCCATAGAATCCGCCCCTCTTCATTTAGCGCGAGTTGGCATTTTAGCGCTTGTCGGCAGAACTGATGCAACGAATTACTGACACGGGGCGGCTACCCTGGACTTACGTCCTAGGCTAATTATGTTTCGCCCTACGCGGGGGCGGACGTGAGTTTGGTCAATTTTCAAACAAGAAGGTCTTGCGCCAAACCCGAAGCGGAGTCGATCCGGGAACCCTCAGATCGGCCGCCCATTCGAATTCGCCGCCCATTTATCCTTACTCGGCCGTCGACCGTTGTATCCGCTTACGCGCGTACTGCATGAACTTCAAGATACTCGGCTTCGACCAGGGTTCTGCCGTTAGGCGATTGGTTGTGCTCGTGCCACAGAGATGTCAGAGCCGTCGTCAGTTTCTCTTGCCCTTCGGCATCGAGTTTGGCAAATGCGACCTGGGTGGGGCCGAAATATTGACGGAAGAATCCGACCACCTCATCCGGCGGAAATGGATAATCGAACCGCGCGGGACGACGTTCGGTCCGGATGTTTGCAGCACCTTTGCCGAGGCGCTCGCGAACCACGTCTTCCCTGCCCCAGAGAATCGGCGCGGGAATTCCCGGCGGCGGCGGAACGTGCTCCGACATCATGCGGAAGGTTTTGCCCACGAAGCCTTCGGGCGTCCAGTTGGCCATCGCGATGGTGCCGCCGGGCTTGCAGACGCGCAACAGTTCCGAGGCGACACGGTCAGGACGAGGAGCGAACATTGCCCCGTACATGGTGATGACGTAGTCGAACTCCGCATCGCCGAATGGCAGTTGCTCGGCATCGCCTTCCTGAAAACGCGCGCGAAGCTGTTCTGACGCTGCGCGCTTCGCCGCCTGTTCAAGCGAGTTGGTGGCAATATCGACCCCGATCACATCGGCTCCCAAACGGGCAGCGGGAACGGCGGTGTTACCGGTGCCGCAAGCGACATCGAGAACGCGGGTGCCGGGCTGAATGCCAATGCGTTTGACGAATTCCTCGCCCTCTTTAGCCGTATGTTTTGCGATCTCGCCAAAATCGCCGGCCGTCCAAGTGGCTTTGAGCGCGGATTTGAGTTGAGCAAATTGGGGAGAGGATGGATCCATGTGAAGTACTCCTTAGCGAGGCGGATGAGCTTCGGCCGTCCCTACGGGACTAGACCACTTTCTTGGACGCTACCCAGCACTGAAGCGCTGGGCTAGTTCGGCCGACCCCTTCCGGGGCTACGCCGGACAGTCGATCTCCACTCGGGAACGCCAATTAAGGTCGCAACGCTCTAGGGTGGCCAGAGCATAAACCGGTGAAATCGTGTTGAGGATCAGGCACGGGCTGTGGTCCATCACAGCCCGTGCCGTGAAAAGCTACTGTTTCAGCTTCGGACGTTCGCAGGCGTCGACGATCTTTGAGGGATCGATGGCAGCGCTGTCGATCTGCTCTTCCTTGATGCGGCCGTCTTTGCCGATCAGGAAATTCACGCGGCGTGCAGCCTTATATTTGTCGACGTAGATGCCGTACTTCTTGGTCGCGTCGCCGCCCCAATCGCTGAGCAACGGGAAGGTGACGCCGATCTGTTCGGCAAAGGCATGATTCGCAAACGGGCTATCCATGCTCACACCCAGGACCTGGGTGTCGGTAGCTTCCAAGCGCTTGAGGTTCGCCTGAAAGTTTTTCATTTGCTGCGTTCAACCACCGGTGAAGGCGAAGACGTAGAACGCCACCACCACCTGTTTCTGGCCGCGGTATTGGCTGAGCGAAACCTCTTTGAGACCCTGGCCGTCGAAGTAGGAAAGCTTGAAGTCCGGCGCCATATCGCCAACTTTTGGCATCGCGGAGGAACCAGCCTCGTCTTTCGTGGCAGCGGTCGCAAACGGCTGCATCAGGACCACCGCAGCGAGGACTAAACCCACGAACAGTCGTCGCATTAGGAGCTCCTATGAGGGCTGAGTGTATCGTTTGTAGCGGTTGGTGGTCAATCAACAGAATGTCAAATGATGTGATTGCACGCATTGCCTTCTGCGGCCAAAAAGCATTACAGTTCTGACGCGCGCTGGAATGAGCCTCGATACCCTTAACGACATCTTCTTCGGAATCGCCGAGCGCGACCAGCCTGAGTTCCTGCTGCAACTCGTCGGCGAGCAATGGCGGCCTATTTCGTCCCAGGACTTTGTGGCGAAAGTGGGCGGAGTCGTGTCCGCGCTGCGCTCCTGGGGAATTGCCAAGGGTGATCGAGTGGCAATCCTCGGCGAGAACCGTCACGAGTGGGTCGTGGCCGATATGGCGTGCCTCCTGCTCGGGGCCGTGGTGGTCCCGATTTACACGACGCTCACCGCCGAACAGACCGCCTACATGCTTAAGGATTCGGGCGCACGAGCAATCTTCGTGTCGGCCGAGAAGCACCTTGATAAGGTGCTGTCGATCGCGGGATCCACGTTTCTGGAAAAGATCGTTGTCATGGACGATGTGCCGGGGGAACGCGCGATCCGCATGTCCGAACTGATGCAGCAGAGCGGCAGCGTGGACCTGGCGGGAGTAGGGCGTTCGGTACAGTCGACCCATCTGGCCACCATTATCTATACATCGGGAACGACGGGCGTGCCGAAAGGCGTGATGCTGACCCATGGCAACATGGCGTCAAATATCGGTGGGTTCTGCCGCGACTTTGGATTTCGGCAAGGAATGAAATCTATATCGTTCCTTCCCTTGTCGCACGTGACGGCGAGATCGGTCGACCTAGGTCTGCTGAACCGTGGAGTCACGCTGGCGCATTTGCCGATTCTAGAACGATTGCCGAAATCGCTTCTGGAGATACGTCCGGAGCTTTTGCTGAGCGTGCCGCGCGTGTACGAGAAGGTGCACACGCAGGTGGAGTTGAAGGCGTCGAAGTTTCCGCACAAGGATATCTACAAATGGGCGCTACGAGTGGGGCGTGCGAATCGCGCCGCCGTTCTCGCGGGCAAGACGCCGAGTTCTCCGCCCTGGAAGCTTGCCAACAAGCTTGTCTACTCGAAGATTCGCGAAGGGATCGGCGGACGCGTCAGCATCTTTATTTCAGGGGGCGCGCCGCTTGGGAAGCATCTGGCCGAATGGTACGCGGATGTGGGAATTCGAATTCATGAAGGGTATGGGCTGACAGAAACGTCTCCGGTGATCGCTGTAAATACACCGGCGGAGCACCGGCTCGGCAGTGTTGGAAAGCCCTTGTGCAACGTCCAAGTGCGCATCGCCGAGGACGGAGAGATTCTCGTCAAGGGGCCGTCTGTTTTCCAGGGCTACTGGCATAAGCCGCTGGAAACCGAATTGGCGTTCGTGGATGGCTGGTTCAGGACCGGCGACATTGGCAGACTGGATGAAGACGGGTATCTGTATGTCACCGATAGGAAGAAAGACCTCATCAAGACTTCCGGCGGGAAGTTCATCGCGCCGCAACCGATCGAGAATGCGTTGAAGCACAATCCGCTAGTGGCGGAGGCGGCGGTGGTTGGGGACAAGAAGAAATTTCCGGCCGTGCTGATTTTTCCAAATTTCGCGGCCTTGGAAGCGCGGGTGGCAGAGAAAGGCATCAATTTTTCATCACGCGGAGAGTTGGTCGAACTGGCGCCGGTGCGGGCCCGATACGCAGAGATCGTGGATGAGATCAACGGTCCCTTGGCTCAGTTCGAGAAGCTGAAGGCCTTTCGGCTGATTGCGGAAGAATTGTCGGCGGCAAGCGGGACGTTGACCGCGAGTTTGAAACTGCGGCGGCGGGCGATCGAGGAGCAGTTCAAAGCGAAGATAGAAGAGATGTACGGGGCAGAGGAATAGGTTCGCAGCAAACCCCAAAAACCTCCACCACAGAGGGAACAGAGTTTCACAGAGGGAACGCCACAGAGGAACAACGACCACGAACATTTCCTGAGTGAACGTGCCTCACGGGCTTCCCACGACCATCCGCTGCACGGGATTACAATGGACGCATGTCTGATCCACTCGTCATAGCAGGGCGAACTTTTAACTCTCGCCTAATTGTCGGAACCGGAAAATACAGGTCGTTTCAGGAAACTGCGCGCGCGCTCGAAGCCAGCGGCGCGGAAATTGTTACCGTGGCTGTTCGCCGCGTGAACCTTGACCGCAGCAAAGAGTCTCTGCTCGACTACATCGATCCTAAGAAGTATTTCCTATTGCCGAACACCGCCGGGTGCTACACAGCAGAAGAAGCGATCCGGGCGGCGCGGCTGGGGCGCGAGGTCGGGATTTCGGATTGGGTAAAGATTGAAGTGATTGGCGACCAGCCGACACTCTATCCGGACGTTCAGGCGACCCTTGAAGCCACGCGAGTGCTGGTGAAGGAAGGTTTTACGGTGCTACCCTACACGTCGGATGACGTGGTCTTCGCGAAACGACTGCTCGATGCCGGCGCGGCGACGATTATGCCGCTAGCGGCGCCGATCGGAAGTGGGCTCGGGATCCAAAACAAGGCCACGTTGCAGATTCTTCGCGAGATGATCACGGGCGTGCCGTTGATCGTTGACGCCGGAGTCGGGACGGCTTCCGATGCTACGCTGGCGATGGAACTCGGTGCCGATGCAGTTCTCATGAATACGGGCATCGCGGCGGCGCAGGAACCGGTGCTCATGGCGGAAGCGATGAAGAATGCAGTCATCGCCGGACGCCAGGCGTATCTCTCCGGGCGAATGCAAAAGAAGTTGTACGCGACGGCCAGTTCGCCGCTCGAAGGTGTGGTGCGCTAACCTGTGCCGTCCCTGCGGGACTCTGTCGTATTTCGAAGCTTGCCCAGGGCTTACACCCTGGGCTATTTACGTGCCGCCGCCGGCGGCTGGCGGGTAGCTGATAGCCATTAATCTGACCGCCATTAATCTGATACCCATTAATCGAGTCGTATCACACAACAAGCCCAGAACGGTTCTCCACCGAAACTGTGGGTCATATCGCCGCTGACGACATTTATGATCCAGAACTGATGAAGCCATTTTCCGTACACTGAATGCGCTTCGTGATCGGACGCTCTTCCTGTGCAAAAGTGCTGCTCAGGCTATTCCCTTCCATCGTGAGCTGCGGTAGTATTCCGTCATTCATTTCGTGGTCATACTTCTTGATTCTTTCCGACCATAGTTCGCTCACAATCTGACGCGGTGCAAGGAGGCTCATGCTGAGGCTCAAAGTGAATGGAGTGGAACGCACCTTTGACGGCGATTCGCAAATGCCGTTGCTGTGGTACCTGCGAGACATCCTCGGGCTGACCGGCACAAAGTACGGTTGCGGCATGGCATTGTGCGGCTCGTGCACCGTGCACCAGAATGGCAAAGCCGTGCGCGCGTGCGTGGTGCCGATGAGCAAGGCCGCGGGCTCGGAGATCCGGACCATCGAAGGGCTTTCAAGCGATGGATCGCATCCCGTACAAAAGGCATGGATGAAGATCAACGTGCCGCAGTGCGGTTACTGCCAGCCTGGGCAGATCATGCAGGCGGCAGCGCTTTTCTCCAGCAATCACCACCCGACTGACGCGCAAATTGACGAAGCGATGGCGGGAAACTTGTGCCGCTGCGGAACCTACCAGCGGATTCGAGCAGCGATCAAAGACGCAGCGGGAGAACGGGCATGAACGAAATCACCAATGTCAGCCGCCGCGGTTTCCTTCAGGGCGTGTTTTCGGCAGGCGCTCTGGTACTCAGTGTCAAGCTGGTTCCGCAATCCCTTCTGGCTGCGGAGACTGGCGCGCCAGGCACCGTCGACCAAGCAGCATTCCATCCCAGTATGTGGGTTGGAATCGAGCCGGACGGGACCGTCATCATCGTGGCGCACCGTTCGGAGATGGGGTCTGGCAGCCGTACTGCCCTGCCGCTGGTACTAGCAGACGAGCTCGATGCCGACTGGAAGCGCGTCAGAATCGAGCAGGCGATTGGTGACAAGCGCTATGGCTCGCAGGACACGGATGGTTCGCATTCAGTGCGCGATTTCTATCAGCCGATGCGCGAAGCGGGTGCGACCGCGAGGTTGATGCTGGTGCGCGCTGCCGCGAAGGAATGGGGAGTTCCAGAATCCGAATGCGAAACCGATCTTCACACCGTGGTTCATAAATCCAGTGGCAAGAAGGCGGACTACGGAAAGCTCGCCACCGCGGCTGCGCAGGTGCCAGTTCCATCAAAGGATGAACTGAAATTCAAGCCGAAGAGCGCGTGGCGCTATGTCGCCAAAGGATCACCTAGCTACGACCTGGATACCATCTGCTGCGGCAAAGCCGGTTACGGAATGGATGCGCAAGCGGAAGGCATGTTGTTCGCCGCCGTGCAACATCCGCCGGTGCTGGGTAGCAAGGTGAAGTCGTATGACGACAAAGCTCCGCTGCAGGTGAAAGGCGTGCAGCAGGTCATTGCCATCGACGGTTTTAAGGGAGCGCCCGCTTTTCAGCCTCTCGGAGGAGTGGCGGTCGTCGCCGACAATACTTGGTCTGCATTTGAAGGCAGAAAAAAACTGAACGCGACATGGGAAAACTCGCCGCATTCCGTCTACAACTCGGACGAATACAAGAAAGACTTGCAGAAAACTGCGCGCACTGCAGGCAAGGTTTCCCGCATTAAGGGGGATGTGGACGCCGAGTTCGCAAAAGGCGGCAAAATTCTTGAAGCTGACTACTATGCCCCACATCTCGCGCACGTTTCCATGGAACCACCCGTAGCGCTCGCGGATGTTCGCGGCGACAAGGCGGTGATCTGGACGTCCACGCAAAATCCTCAGGCCGTGCAAGAAGTAGTTGGCGCGCAGCTGGGAATTCCTCCGGAGAATGTGACCTGCAACGTTGCGCTTTTGGGCGGGGGCTTCGGACGAAAATCGAAGCCGGATTACGTGGCTGAGGCAGCAATTCTGTCGAAGAAGACCGGAAAGCCGGTGAAGGTGACCTGGAGCCGCGAGGACGACATCAAGTTCGGCTACTACCACTCCGTTGCAGCGATGTACATGAAGGCATCGCTTGGCGCGGACGGCATGCCGACGGCATGGCTCCATCGTTCGGTGTTCCCGCCGATCGGTTCTACGTTTGCGGAAGGCGCGCAGTATGGCGATGCCGGCGAACTGGGCATGGGATGGACCGACGTTCCTTACCAGCTTGCTAATTTCCGAGCGGAGGTAGGCCCGGCGGTAAACCATGTACGCATCGGCTGGTATCGCTCTGTCGCCAACATTTACCACGCTTTTGCGGTGCAGTCGTTCACGGATGAGTTGGCGCATGCCGCAGGAAAAGATCCTGTCGAATACCGGTTAGCGCTCCTGGGCGATGCACGGAAAATCACGCCCAAGGACACTCCAGGATTCCCTGAGAGTCCTGCAGGATACGAGTACGACACCGCCCGCTTGCGCCGCGTCATCGAATTGGCAGCCGAGCAGTCAGGCTGGGGCAAGAAAAAATTGGGCAAAGGGCGCGGCCTGGGCATTGCCGCTCACCGGAGCTTCCTGACCTACGTGGCTACCGTCGTCGAAGTCGAGGTCAACAATCAGGGCGAGATCAAAATCCCGCGTGTGGACACGGTTCTAGACGCCGGACTCGTAGTGAACCCGGAACAGACACGAAACCAGTTTGAGGGAGCGGCTGTGTTCGGCACCAGTCTGGCTCGTTACGGCGAGATCACGGCCAAGAACGGTGTCATTGAGCAATCCAACTTCAACGACTACCAGATTGCGCGCATGGGCGACGCCCCTTATCACGTAAACGTCCGTGTGCTGGAGAGCGATGCACCACCAGCCGGAGTAGGCGAGCCTGGAGTTCCGCCATTTGCTCCAGCTCTTTGCAATGCGATCTTCGCGGCAACCGGCAAACGAGTACGAGAGCTGCCGCTCTCGAAAATCGACTTTTCAGCAGCGTAGAACCTTACTCCTTCCTGGGGCGTGGTTCTCACGCCCTGAGTCTCTCCTCCAGAATCGCATCAGCAGACTGCAGGTATAAAGCCTGATTTCCGCTGAACTACAGAATCGAACCGATGGTCGGCGCTGGGGTGCCCCAGTAGCATCATGACGGGATAACTGTCGGAGTGCCCGCCGGGCACAGGAGAGATCTACACAATGATGAAAACACGGGCAATCACGAAGTTTCTAGCAATGCTGAGCACGGTGGCGTTGATGTTCGCCACGGCGGGGCGCATGCACGCTCAAAGCACCGACACGAGTCGGGACGACGCGTCTGCCAGCACCACTACGACGAAAGACGAGTCGGATATTGAAAAGCGTATTAAGAACGCAGCCCAGGTTCTAAATGAAGTTATGGGGCAGAAGGACAAGGCCATTCCGGACAAGATCTTTACGGATGCGGAATGCGTCGCGGTGGTTCCCTCGATGGTGAAGATCGCCGTGGGATTCGGCGGGAGCCATGGTAAGGGTGTTGCCACCTGCCGAACGGCTACCGGATGGAGTGCTCCCGCGCCCTTCTCTATCACCGGCGGAAGCTGGGGATTGCAGATCGGCGGACAGGCCATCGATCTCGTCATGATGGTCATGAACAAAAAAGGTATGGATGCGCTGCTTTCGAGCAAGTTCAAGCTCGGTGCAGATGCTTCAGCAGCCGCTGGACCGGTAGGACGCCAAGGGTCAGCGAGTACCGACTGGAAGATGAAGTCGGAAGTTTTGACCTATTCGCGGGCACGCGGCGTGTTCGCGGGCATCGACTTGAATGGCGCAAAGATTTCGCAGGACGCGGATGAAACCAGAATCCTCTTTGGGAAGATGGTTCCGTTTGCCACCATTCTGAGTGGCAAAGTCGCGCCTCCGAGTGGCAGCGAGCCGTTTCTCGCTGCGGTCCGGAGATATTCCGCCCAGGCACGCGAGCAGGGCGAACTTAATCCCCCGGCATCACCGGCTGATAGCAAGTAGTTAATGGTGTTTGCGAGTTCGAAGGCCAGGCGAAAGCTTGGCCTTTTTGCTTTCTCTTTCAGACAGAATGTCCGACCTGCGCAAGATCAGGCGCACTGGCGCGACAGAGATCTTGCTCCTACAAAATCCTCAAACTGGATAGCGCGCTTCTCGGCGCTGTGCTCAGCAATAACGCGTTCTTGTGCCCGCAGGCCGATCATCTCAGCCTCGGGGGCGCTCAACTGAGTCAAATATCTGTCGACCGCCGCAGTTGATCCCGCTAGCAGTATCTCTTCTCCTGGCGTGAAGAAGGTTTCAATCCCTTGCCATTCGTCCGAGATGATCGCCGCGCCACAACCCGCGGCTTCGAAAAGGCGGACTGAGGGAGAGTAGCCAGCGTCAATCATGTCCTTGCGCGTGAGGTTCAAGGTGAAGCGGCTGGAGGAGTAAAACGGAGGATGAAGTTTTGGTTCTAAGTGGATGATGCGCTTGACGTTCTTAGGCCAGCAAATGTCTGCCGGATATTGCGGGCCGGCAACAATGAATGTCTTTTCCGGCAAGTGTGACGCCGGCTGGCATAGAAGCTCTTCCAGCTTGGGCTGCCGATCGGCGGCGTAGGTTCCCATGTAGCTCAGGTCGCAACGGAAACGCTCTTCCGGTTCGCTCATGCGGTAGCGGTCGGGATCAAAAGAGCAATATAGCGGCACGGCTCGCTTCGCACCAAAGTCGTCTTCCAACTCGCGAAGCATGGGGCCGCCAGTAAAACTGAAGTAGATGTCGAAATCTCTGAGCCTCTCACGCGTGAGATACTCTGCGCCCCCGGCGCGCAGCTTGGAAACGGTAATAGGTGTATCGATGTCGTAAAAGGTCTTTACCGCTGCGTTGGAGTCCAGCACCGTGGCGATCGCGCCGACCGAGTCGGGGAAATAAGAGCCAACCATGGCAACATCGGCATCAGCCAATTCGTGACGAAGCAGCGGCTGAACCTCCGGCCAGCTCTCGTAAATGTGGACACGGCAGAATGGCGGCTCGGGCATGTCGCGGTTCGAGGCGTACCACTCGAGATCGCGCTCGAAGAAGACGATTTCGTGTCCGCGAGCGTTCAGAGCTCGAACCAAGGCTCGATAAGTGGTGGCGTGTCCATTTCCCCAGGAGGAAGTGATCGACAGGCCACAGATGACAATTTTCATCAGTTCTCTCGCTAAGCGACGAGTGACGCAGTATTCGCAGTGGCTGAAATTCCGTGCTGGCGCAGGATGTCGTCGACGTGCCGCGCCCGGAGCTCATACGTATGGTCGCGAAGAGCTCGCTTGTGCATGGCCGAGCCGACCGCTTTGGCCTGCTCCGTTCCGATCTGCCGCAGATAACGCACGATATCCTCGGCGCCGTCCGCAACCAGGATCTCGCGTTCCGGCTCAAAGAAATGCTCGACTCCAAGCCAGGCATCTGTGATGAGGCAAGCTGCTGCTCCGGCTGCCTCGAAGACGCGAGTTGGCGGCGAAAATCCTACTTTGGCCATGGAGTCGCGGTTGATGTTGAGCACCATGCGCGCAGAACAGTTGATCACGTTGTGGTTCGCGGTGCCGACGTGTCCGATCCAGCGCACGTTTGGCGGCATTGCCTTGCTGCCCCAACCCTCGCCACCAAGCAGGAACTGGAACTCAGGAGCTTGCTCGGCTGCTGCAAAGAAGAACTGTTGGACGCGCGATTCCCTGTCGGGCATGCGGTTTCCGACAAATGCCAGGTCGCACTGGAACTGCGGATTGGGTGGAACTGGGAAGTGAGTGTCGGGATCAAGAGCGTTGTAAACCGGGTAGCAGTTTTTCGCACCAAGTTGTCGATAGTGATCGATGACCGGCTGGCCGCCGCCGTAAGTGAAGATGAAATCGTATTGTGGAATCAATCGGCGGAATGGATTCTGCGCGTTCTCTTCCACGCGCGCAAGGGTTGCGGGGGCATCGACATCCCAAAAAGAAACGTGAGCGTTGGCGGAGCGACAATGCAGGACTTCATGCTCCAAGAGCTCGTCGTCTGCGCCGACGCCGCTGTGCTTGATAATGAGATCCGAATCGCAGGCTTCCGCGAGAACTGAATCCAGATCGCGGGGCGTCTGATAGACGCGAACGTTGGCGTACTCAATGCTTGGGCAGTCGCGGTTCTGCTGGCGCTTGTAGATATCGGGCTCGGCAAAGGTGACGTCGTGACCGAGCGCGTGGAGGTTCTTGTAAATACCGCGATAGTAAGTTGCGGCTCCATTCCAGTAACAGGAAGTCAGGCTGGAACCGATCACGTAGATTTTCATTCGTCAGCTCTCCAGCTGGTGACAGATTTCAAGCAACTGCTGTGCGCGATGGGCGCAGGTATGACGCGCGCGAATGGTCTCGAGACCGCTGGCCGCGATCTGTTGGCGGGCGCGGTCGTCGCGGAGCAAGTGACGAAGCTCCGAAATCATTGCGGCGGAATCTGGCACGCAGATGTAATCTTGCCCGGGACGGAACAGACCTTCCGCATCGTTCCATGGTGCGCAGGCGAGCGGCGATCCCGAGGCTAGCGCTTCAAATACGCGGATTGTGGGCACGCCACTCAAGCCGTTCGCGTAGAACCGGCGCGGCACGTGCAAGCTGATCTTGCTGCGCGCGTACATTTTGGGCGCGTGCAGGTTTGGCAGATAGCCGCGGAATTCAATGTTCGATTTTGCGAGTCGCTCAAGAGCGTCTTTGGGATAGCGCACGCCGTGAACGGCAAACTTGGCGTCGCTCAATACAGCTGCAGGAGCAATGAGAAACTCTTCGAGCTCGCGAGTGCGCTCTTCATCACCCCAATTACCGATCCAAACCACGTCGGTGTCTTTGGAGGAATCGATCGGAAAGAAATGAGCGGTATCGGCGGCTTCGTGGAAAGTCCACGTTCTCTTAACTCCGAAGCCGTCAATGTAAATGCGGCGGATTGCGTCGCCGAATGCCAGCGCTCCGTCGAATTCGTTCAGCGGAAGCCGGAGGATTTCTTTCGGATTCGTGTATGCCCGATGATGAGTGTCGTGGAATAGTACGCGAAACCAGAACTTATGCTTGAGTTCCAGGATCGCGTTGACGACCTCTAGTGAGTTCCATTCGTGAATGACAACAACATCTGCGCCGGCGAGTTCCGTTTCCAGAAATTCGCGCAATCCTTGACCAGTTGAATAGAAGCGGACATTGAGGTTCGGGAATGCCTGGCGAAATGTTGCCTTGGCGTCGTCGACGGCGTTTTCACCTTCCGACGCGAGGTTTTGGATGGACCAGCCGTCGCGTTCCTCATAGCAACGAACCTCGTGGCCAAGTTTCACAAGTTCGCTGGTCAGGCCGCGGAGGAAATGCGCATTCCCGTGGTTCCAGTCGGAGATCCATGAGTGCGCGAAGAATCGGAAGCTGAGAGGTCCGTTCATGCGACCTTCTCCATCCGTGAAGCAACCTGGTGATACGCGCTCTCGTATTCGGCAACCATCCGGGATGCGGTGAACTTCTGGCAGGCGCGCAGGAATGCCTTGTTCGCCAGGCGATTTCGCAATTCAGGGCTCTGGTTCAATTCGGTCAGCGTGCGCGACAGGTCAGCGGGATCATCTTTGCGGAAGTATGTCGCGGCGTCGCCCCAGAGTTCGTGGAAAACCGGGATGTCATTCATGACCAGGGCGCATCGGGAAAGGGCTGCCTCCAGTGGTGAGAGGCCGAAGGGTTCGTAGCGCGAGGTGGCGGCGTAAATGGATGCCTCGGCGTAGAGGTGCCGGAGTTCGTCCTGCGATTTCGGGCCAAGGAGGTGGACATTGGGTGGACAAGTGGGAAGGGCCTTTTTTTCGCGGCCGGGTTCCTGGGTCCATCCCACGATGCGGATGTCATTCGTGGCCCCGGATCTCGAGTTGTCAACTCGCTTTTCCCAGCGCTGAAGCACTGGGCCGTTGTCGGTCGTCCCTCCGGGACTTAGGTCATTTTGCGTTCTCACCCAGGGCTTCCGCCCCTTCGGCAGGCTCAGGGCAGGCTCTGGGCTAAGCTGGGCCGCTCCTGCGGAGCTTGGAGCAGTGTGCAGGGCAGCCGAGGAGTAAACCGCTCGCATATCTTTAGCGCGGCTTTCGTGAATCGTTTCAGCGGAGATGCTGGGCACACTTTGAGGCTCGAGCAGTAACGAAACATGTTTGCCTTCGTCCCAGATGCGGCCGACGGAGAGCACATAGTCTTCTTTGCGACGTTCGGGATCGAACAACTCCGGGGAGCGGCCGTTGTAGATCACGGCGCCATGCTTGGGTGCGAGATAGTGCTGCGTAGCCGCGTCGAGCATCCACTGCGACGGCGCCACGACCATATCTGCTGCGCGCAAGCCGTTTGTCACGTGTCCGCGGTAACGCTGCATCCAGGGCGTGTCGTCCGGCTCGGAACCGTGGACCGCAACCCACCAACTCACGACGTCGCTGTGGGCAACTACGATCCGCGGGACATCGACGTCAATGTCGCCGTAACAATACTGGTTGAAGTGAAGGACATCAGGCTGAACTTCGCGAACGAGAAATTCCAGATAGCGGCGCGATTCCTCGATATCGCGCTCTGCGACTTCCATCCATTCGAGGCGGTACTCGGTGGGACGATAATCAACATTGGCGAGATTGCGAAGCCAAGTGGCTTGATCGGCGCTCGGGAGCTTGCCGAAGCTGACGAGGGTCACGCGATGGCCGCGCGAGGCAAGACCGCTCACCAACTCTTGCGTGTATGTCCAGACCCCGCCGACGGTGTCGGAGGTGATCAGTACGTGCATTCGAGGTCCTCGATGGGCGCCGGCTGCTGGTCTTGAATGTCGCTAAAACCTTTGTCGCGGAAGGCGCTCAGGTAATGCTGGTGCGCGCGTTCCCATGCGTAGTCATCCGGGGGCCCAAAACGCTGCAAGTAATCAGGCGTGCCCGGGAAAGCGAACATCGGCACAGGTTCACTGACCCACACGCCGTGCTTGCGCAAGTTCTCCTGGAAATCGCGCACCTGATCGCGGCTGTCATGTTCGGTCAGGATCAGATTGGCCTGCACCCAGGGCACGCGCTGGCGTGCGTAGATCAGCAGGTCGCTAATCCGCTCCGTGGTCATGCGGCAATTCTTGTTGAGTTCGTCGCGACCTGCGTCGGTGATCGACTCAATGCCGCATTCCATCGAAATGCAGTGCGCGTTGCCGAGCAGGTCGAGAGACTCTTCGTCCCAGAGGTCGACACGCGTTTGCAGGCCGATGGTTATTTTCCGATGACTCAATTCCTGCAAGAGCTGGCGAACCGCCTTCCCTACTCCGAAAATTTCGTCAATCCAATAGATGTAATCGACGCCGCGAGAAATCAGGGTGTCCACTTCCTTCAACACTTCATTGACGTCGCGCTCGCGAAATTTGTTGCGGAACAGCGTCTTATTGCAGAAATTGCAGGACCATGGGCAGCCGCGCGCGAATTCCAGTTCAGCGCCGCGACCAGAGCCGTGAAATACGTGATGGCGGTGATTGTGCTGCTCTACTTTGTAGTTGTCAAAGCTGAGCGCGCCCAGCTTCTTCATGTCCGTAACGCCGAGGGTCGGGCTGAGATGGACGCCCGAACCATCACGCCAGCAACAACCTTCGATCTCGGCCCAAGGGCGCGATGCGAGCTGTGGCAGTGTCTGGTCGGGCTCACCGCGCATGCCGACGTCGCAGTTCAGCTTCCGAATAGTTGCGCCGGGAGTGGCCGAAGGATGCGGACCGATTGCAACCTTTACCGCCCTGGTCTGTAGCTCCGCAAACCATTTCTGCGGAACGCGCAACTCCGGCGGCGGGCAGCGCCAGAACAAATACGATGGCGCGGTCGGAATCACGAGGAAATCCGGACGGAAATCATCCAACATGCCTTTGACTTCCGCCGTGCTCAGATTTTCCAGTTGCGCATCAACAAGCAGCGGCTCGTGACCTGCAGCCTTGATCTGATCGAAGGCAAAAAGCAGTTCGAGTGGATAGTGCGGGTCCTGGCAGCCGAAGTATGTGGAGCCCTCGAACGTCCATGCCGGATTGACTAAGGCGTACTTCATGAGGCTGCCTCCGGCATTCCGGCCAGCATGGGCGAGGACAGGGACGATGCGGGTACACGCTCCTCCTGCTTGTGCTCTTTCCACCAGGCGTAGATTGCCTGAATTGTCTGGCGCACGTTGCGCTGCGGCTTCCATCCCGTGTGCTTCCTCAACTTGTCGTAATCGGTGACGTAGAACAGCTGATCGCCGGGACGCGGCCTTTGGGTGGTGAAGCGAATACGCTTGCCGGTGAGGTTTTCGATCTCATCGATGACTTCGACGAGCGAAACCGAATTACTCATCCCACCGCCGACGTTGTAAATCTGGCCGGCGGTCTTATCGATGTTGGTGCGCACCTTGTCAAAGGCATTCACCAGATCGTGCACGCACAAAATGTCGCGAACCTGGCGGCCATCACCGTAAATTGTGACGGGACGATCTTCCAGCGCGGAATAGAGGAAGTGCGCAACCCATCCCTGATCTTCATTTCCAAACTGCCGCGGCCCGGCGATGCACGACATGCGGAACACTACTGTTGGCAGCGCGAACATGCGGCTGTAGTCGTGAACGTACTGGTCCGCAGTTCCTTTTGAACAGCCGTAAGGAGAATAGAGGTCCAGCGGCTGAGATTCGTTCACACCCTTTTCGTCAAGAGCACAATAGCGACGTGCAGTTTGGACCAGTTTTTTGTTGGCAAGGTTTCCGTAAACCTTGTTGGTTGACGTGAACAGAATGAACGGCTGTCTCCCACTCTTACGGGCAGCCTCGAGGATATTGAGAGTTCCAAAGGCGTTTACTTCAAAGTCGTGGCGCGGGTCCGCCACCGAAGAAGTGACCGCAACCTGAGCTGCAAAATTGTAGATCTCACTTGCACCCTGCACTGCCTTTTGAACTGCGGCGGCATCTCTGACGTCGCCTACTGTAACCTTGAGGCGGTCTGAATTGGTCACCTCACGCCGAAGACACTCCAAGTTATTCTCAACGCCAATCCGGGAGAGATTGTCGAAGATGTGAACGCGCGCATCCGTGTTCTTCAGGAGGTAGGAAGCCCAATTAGAGCCGACGAAGCCCGCACCACCAAAAATCACAACCGAACGGAACGATAGCACTTTCTTCACTTCTACACCTCGAACTGCGCCCGCCCTGGGCACATTGGATTCAGGCATCATGCAACCAGCCCGTGAACGCTGAGTTGCTGCATGGCTTGATCAACCGAATCCTTTGCCTGTTGGGATTCGAGCCATGCAACCAGTTCTTCCACGCCTTGCTTCAGATTCGTGCGCGGGCGATAGCCGAGAAGTCCCGACGCTGACGTGATATCGGCGAAGCAGTGCCGCACATCCCCTGCGCGATACTTCCCAGTGATCTCCGCTGGAACTTGAACGCCGAGCGCCTGCGACAACGCTGTCGCGACTTCGCGGATGGTAACTGGGTCGCCAGAGCCGATGTTCAAAGCCTGGCCGTTCGCGCCGGAGTTCTCCATCGCGAGCAGGTTCGCCTGCACAATGTCATGCACGCTGACGAAATCGCGCATCTGCTGCCCGTCTTCAAAGATGACCGGTGCCTTGCGGTTCATCAGGCGTGAGGCAAAAATGGCGCATACGCCGGTGTACGGATTCGAGAGAGACTGTCGCGTGCCGTAGATGTTGAAGTAGCGGAGCGCGACGACTGGAATCTGGTAGGTGCGCCCGAAAAGCAGGGTCATTTCTTCCTGATCTTTTTTGGAGAGCGCATAGATCGAGGTGCACTGCAGAGGCTTGTCCTCACGCGTGGGAACCGGCATGAGGCTCTCGCCGCACGTGGGGCAGAGCGTCTCCCAGTTCTTGGACTTGAGCTGCTCCAGCGGGCGCGGCTGGGGAGCCATTTCGCCGCACTCACGGCAGAGATACTTCCCTTCTCCGTAGATCGACATAGATGACGCGACCACAATTTTTTCGGGAGTCGCGCGCGTGTCGAGGATCGCTTGCAGCAGGTTCGCAGTGCCAAGGTTGTTGGTCGAGGTGTATTCCGAAATCTGGTACATCGACTGACCCACGCCGACGGCGGCAGCGAAGTGATAGATCACATCGGCGTCTCTGACGACGGAGCTGAGCTTCGAGGGATCGCGTACATCTCCGAAGACGAACTCGGCCCCATCCGGGATGTAAGGTTCCTTACCGTGATGAACCTGCGGGGTGAGATTGTCGAAGATGCGGACTTCGTGTCCAGCTTTCAGCAGTGCATCCGCAGTATGGGAACCGACGAAACCCGCGCCGCCTGTAATAAGAACCCGTTTCGCCATCACTTAACGCTCGCTCCTAATGAGGATCATTAACTTTGGTCAGCAAGTTTCTGTTTGCATCGTGCTTGCGAGTTGCACCACAAACGCGGCATCACAGGAACATTCCCAGCGAACTTTGGATGTATGTCACTTGGGGTGAGATGTCTTCTGAAGCGAACTTCCAACCCTGATTCGAAAGCTGGCGTGCATGCGCGAGAAAGGCGCGCCGTTGTGGCTGTCGCGCAGCAATCGACTACGCTGCGCGAATGACGCTTTCTGGCGCTTGTGCTGCTACCGTCGGCTCCGCCGAAGTGAGTTGTTGCGGTGCGTATCGCGACACGATGTATCGGGCGAAGTCCGCGAAATCTGTGGGATTTTTTGGCGGACTGGTGTAGTGCGGAACCATGCCCAGGTGTTCCGGCGTGAAACAAAGAGTGAGTGTGGTTGTGAATTCGTCGAGCGCTTGCATCTGCCGATCGAACCAGGCTTCTGCATTGGGGCGAAACGAATCGGCCCAGCTTAATCCTGTGCGCAGGTAATTCACCCCGAGTTTACGCAACCACTCCACCGACGAATCAAGACGGTGATCTTCGAAGTGAAACCACTGGCACATACCCAGGCCAGGAGGAAAATGCTTCAATGCAAGTTTCGGAGTGCCGTCTTCACGAAGCAGGCCCATGTAGTAATGACGATAGTAGGCGCTCCCCTCCGCTTCCTTATGACGCGTGGTCGCGGTCCAAGTCGCCGGAAGGTCATAGAGGCTGTACCAGTGCACGCGATCGACAATCGGCATCAGCAGCTCGGCAGTGCGCTGCAGTCCGAAGACTTGCACTTCTTCGGCTCCGAAAGATGAGACGCCCACTTCGGAAACCCACACAGGCTTTTTCGTTACGGCGCGGATTTCATCGACCTTCTGCGGCCAGTCGTGAATGCTCCAGTGGTTCCAATCCAGCGGAAAGCCGTGGATCGCGACAACATCAATGAGGTCGAGAACGCCATAGCTTCCGAGGAGTTCTACGAACCTGGGATCGATGGGTGAGAGCCCGCCCAGCACAATTGCTAAATCCGGATTCACGCGGCGAACTTCCTTCGCAGCAGCGTTCACCATGGCCGCGAACATCTTCCAGTCGGGGTCGACTTTGAAATCCCAATGAGAAAGGTTATTGGGCTCATTCCACAGCATCACCGCTTCAATCATTCCGTGCGTCTCCCGAATTGTGTGTCGTGTGCATGCTGCTAGAGTGTGCCGTCGAGTTCGCGCTCGACGACGAAACGTCCTTCGTGCTTCACGTTCGTGGGGCGGCAAATCCAGGTCTCGGGCTCGGGGTGATCCGCGATCTCAAGGCCGGAACTCCTGAGCATCGATTCGACCGCGGCGCGGTTGGGTATCCACCAGTTGGTGGGATCGTGCGAGTAGCTCTTCTCGATGAAGTACATCGCCGGAAAATTGCGCTGCTCGAAAATCTGGGTATTCCAGAATGGATAATCGTCCTCCCAGTCCTGCACTTCGCCCGAGCCGCGGACCATGGTCTGGAACACAAGCGTGTCCCCCACCTTCTTTAATAGGTTGTCTAAGGCGAACAGCGGGTAGCGCAGGTGATAAAACACGCCCATAAAGAAGACGTAGTCGAACTGGCCGGGGATGCAATCGGTTTCGTAGACTGAGCACTTCTGCAGCTCGATCTCAAACCCCAGAGTCTCTGTGGCGAAGCGGGCCTGTTTCAGATAGCGATCATCCACGTCGATGCCGAGTACGCGCTTGGCTCCGCGTTTCTTCATTTCTATTGAATAGAAGCCACCGTTGCAGCCCACATCGAGAACTGTGGCTCCGGTGAGGTCCTCGGGGATGGCATGCGCGATCTGGCGCCACTTGATATTGGGAAAATCGCCGAGGAAATGGTGCGGCGCCGTCGGCACTCCGTGCAGATTCAGATTATGAAACCACTCGCCAAGTTCGGAAATGCGGCCAGCTAACTCGTGCGAACCGGCTGGAACTGTCTCATGTAGAGATTCAGGAAGTGAAGCCATGACGGGTCATTTGAAGTGCGCTTGAAAGATGCGCAAATCCAGAGTTGCGTTGTGTTTGCAGGCGCCGCCGGGATGCGCGGGTAGAGGACGCGGAGCAGGCAAACCGCGGTACGTTGCCGAACAAACCTCCGGGCGTGAGAACTCTCTGCAACCGGTTGGAACGAAACGCACATCCAAGCCGCTCATGGCCGGAGAAGCCTCCAAGACGCCAGAGAGTTCGTCGGTCACGAGCGCGATCGAGGTGCCGCTTCCGCCCGAGGCGGCCAGCCTGTATCACGAAGTGCTTCAGGCGATGAATGAGCATGGCCTTCCCTACGCAGTCGCGGGAGCGTTCGCGTTACAGAAGTACACGGGGATATCGCGGATCACGAAAGACCTTGACCTGTTTATGAAGGGCGAGGACATACCGGCGGCGCTGGATTATCTGGGGCAACTCGGCTTCCGCTGCGAGACTCCTGATCCCGTGTGGCTTTCGAAGGCGCACCGTGGAGACTACTTCGTGGACCTGATCTCCGGGATGAGCAATGCCGTCATCCTCGTGGACGACACGTGGATGCGACGAACGCTCCCCGCCGTGGTCGCGGGAGTTCCGTCGCGAATCATCTCCGTCGAGGACCTTCTTGCGTCGAAGTTGTTCGTGGTTCGGCGGGAACGGTTCGATGGGGCTGACATAGCACACATTATTTATAGAACTCGGGGCCATCTGGATTGGAGTCGTGTGCTGGATTTGGCCGGCGAGCATTGGGAGATGGTGCTCTGGGCATTGATCCTGTTCCGTTACGTTTATCCCGCTCAGACGCATTATGTACCTCCCGCTCTGTGGCAGGACCTTCTATCACGCTATATGCATGAAATTCAGCATCCCAATCCCGATGTGCAGTTTCGCGGAAGTCTGGTGGACGACAATATGTTCTCGATCGACATGAAGGATTGGGGATTACCAGATATTGAGCGTGAGTACAGGGAGCGAGCCCTGCAGAAGCGCCGCTCGGCAGCTTAGAGCCGACTTTGGTTGGTGCTGACGCGTTCGAAAAGCCGCCACAGAGGACACAGGGTTGCACAAAGGAACGCCACAGAGGGATTCAGACCTCAGATAGGTATTCACGATGAGAGTCGCGGCAACTGCTGACCTGCACTTCACGCCCGCGCGATTCAGTGCCCTTCACGATCAACTGAACAGGGTGCGGGACGAAGCCGACGTGTTCGTGCTGGCGGGGGATCTCACCAACTTTGGTCGGCCGGATGAGATGGAGCCACTGCTGAATGTGCTGGTGCGGCTAAGGCTGCCCGTCATCGCGGTGCTTGGGAACCATGATTTCGAGAGCGACCGCCAGAACGAACTCATGCGGATGATGACGCAGGAAGGTATCAAAGTTCTGGACGGCAGCGCATATGAACGCGATGGGGTGGGTTTTGCAGGGACGAAAGGATTCGTCGGCGGCTTCGGCCGAGGCGTGCTCACTGCCTTCGGCGAACCTGAAATCAAGACGTTCGTCCGCGCCAGCATTGACGAGGCTTTGAAACTGGAGCGCGCTATGTCGCAATTGCGCACGCAGAAACGCGTCATCGTCCTTCACTACTCTCCGATTGCGGCGACCATTCAAGGCGAAGCGCAGGAGATTTTTCCATTTCTGGGCACGTCGCGCCTGGCGGAAGTCGTGGATCGCCACGGCGCCGATCTTGTGGTCCACGGCCATGCACACAACGGATGCTGCGATGGAAAGACTCCCGGCGGAGTGCCCGTGCACAACGTCGCGATTACGTTGCTGCAACGGCGGAATCCGAGCGCGGTGTACAGGGTGTTTGATGTGTAGCTCGCGAAAGCAGTTTCGAGTTTCAAGTTTCCAGTTTCAAGCAAGAACACTCGAAACTTCGAAACTTTGAAACCGAAACCTGTCCCCCTCCGCTACCGAATGATTCACCTTTGGTTACAGAGTTCACCCGATTAACGGGAGCAGCAGGTATCCACTAACGTGAGTTGGTGAGCGGCAGACGCTCGCGTGCGTGGCAATGCCAGCGCACATCCTGTTCGAGGAGAGGTAACGCATGGGACTGATCCTCCTGATCGTTGTGGTATTGCTTTTGATCGGTGCCCTTCCCACATGGCCCTATAGCACGGGCTGGGGCTACTACCCTAGCGGAGGACTGGGATTGATTGTGCTGATCCTGATCATCCTTCTGCTCATGGGTAGATTGTGAGTTTTTTCCACTGCACCTGGTTGTTGTTCTTCCACCGCAGCGTTCGTTTCGTGCACAAGAAACATCAAACGACCATCTATTACTTTGAGGGGGACTCATGAGCACTTCTGAACGGCAGGGTTCATTCACGGCGGACATCGAAGCCATCCGTCAGCGCGCGCGCCAACACATCGAGAACGGCGCGGTCACAGAAGCCTATCGCGGCAATCGGGAAACCGTGATCAAAGTGCTGAACGAAGCGCTCGCGACGGAACTGGTCTGCGTGCTGCGTTACAAGCGGCATCACTACGCGGCCACCGGGATACATGCGCAAGCTGTCGCAGACGAGTTTCTCGAACATGCCAAAGAAGAGCAGGACCACGCGGACATGATTGCGGAACGCATAACGCAACTCGGCGGCGATCCTGATTTCAATCCTGAGACTCTGGCGAAGCGCAGCCACAGTGAGTATGTCGAGGGCAAGAACCTTTCCGACATGATTCGCGAAGATCTGGTCGCGGAGCGAATTGCGATTGAGTCGTACAGCGAGATCATTCGCTACTTGGGCGACAATGATCCGACGAGCCGGCGCGTGATGGAAGAAATCCTCGCGAAGGAAGAAGAGCATGCCGAGGATTTGAAGACACTGATTCAGACTCTCTCACAGGCTGAGGAAAAAATGCGCCAAGAACCCAGTCCGGAATGGCCTCTAAGGCGAGCATCCTAGCCCAGAGTAGACCAGCAGAGCTAATCGATTCAACGACTTGCGTTCAGAAAATCGTTCTTCAAGTAAAACTCAGCATCTACAGGTTTGCCCGTAGGCAACTTACAGCGTTCGCCGCATTGTTTCGCACAAGACCCGACGGGTACCGTGCCAATATGCCGAAAGTTGCAAGAATCTCCATCATCCACCGGGATGTGAAGCCGGTGCTCTGGACGCGTGCGCCACGCGTACGAGCTGCGCGCCCATCTACGAAGACGAAAGCGACGTTGCTGTGGATTGACGATTTTCAGGTCGGGCTGGAGATGTACCGCGCCATGTTCGAACGGCTCGGATATCGAGTATTGACGGCTTCATCAGGCGAAATGGGATTAAGGGTTGCTGCAAGTCAGCGTGTGGATCTCGTCGTCACCGACTACGAAATGCCCGGCATGAACGGCGAGGCAGTCGCGTTTGCGTTGAAGGCCCTTTACCCAAACGTTCCTGTCATCCTGTTTTCGGGAAGCACAACGGTTTCGGATCGCGCTCTAAAGTTGGTTGATGCGTGCTGTGACAAAGCTGGATCCAGAGAAGAACTCTTAGCTGCCATACACTTTCTTTTGCAGAAGAAACGTCCGGCATTCCTGCAACCTCCGCCAGTAGCCCCGGCGTCAGATCACCGAACGGTCGCGTAGTCTCCGACCATTGATGGTTCGAAATCTGAGAGCAGGAGAGTTCAAATATGAGGAAGTTAGCGCTTTCACTCATCGTGGCGTTCGCTGTCTATGTGACCGCGGCCGCCGCTCAAGCAGGAGCCGGCGCGGGTCCCGGATCCCAGGGCACACAAGGATCTTCGCCGAGCATGCAACAGCCTGGACAACAGCCGGGCACCGCTCAACCAGGAACGGCGGGACAGCCACCGGACATGGGGCCGTCCAACACTGAGCAAAACGGCAACAACGCCAACACGAATTCCACGAAGAGCGAAAGAAGTTGAAGGGCTGTGTCGAGTCACAGGGCAGCCAATATGTTCTCGAGACCAAGAAAGGCCCAGTTAGCCTTACTGGCCAGGACGTCTCCGCACATGTCGGGCACGAAATTACCGTGAAGGGCATGTGGGAGAATGGCGGCGCCAACTCTTCTGCAACCGCGACTTCGTCAGGTACAGAAAGCATGTCAAAAGGCACGTTCAACGTGACCGATGTGAAGATGGATTCTGAGACGTGCAAAATCAAGACCAAGGACAACATGGGCAACAGCGGCAATTCCGGCATGAGCGGCACAGGCAGCTCAACCGGCACGGGTTCCAGCACGAGCAGCACCGGCACCAGCGGAACTGGCACCGGCAGCGGCACCGGAACTGGTACGGGATCGAGCACCACACCTCCGCAGTAGCGGGTTGTAGTGCGCTTCCCCTGGGAGAAGGGCTCCGGCAACGGAGCCCTTTGTTATTGCACGAACGTCCCGTTCCGGATTTGGGAATCAGTTGCAAAATCAGATAGAACAGCAACTTACGAGGTAACCGGGTGCGGGTGACTGAGGTGCGTTGCGGCCCCCAGAGGGCGCATTCTAGGCTTTCACAGGCCTTCGAAGGGCCGGGAGAGGATGATTCGGAAGTCCCCAATGGCGACTGCAGCGCTTAATCGCAATCTTGCTTTAAAACGCAGAAGCAGCCGTATCGCGCTTAATGCACCCGTCGGTCTCACGGCCGAGGACCGCGCCAAAGCACTCTTCACGCTGACGGCGAACGCAACGAACTTGAACCGCCATGGCGCAGCCGTGCAGGTCACGCGCGAACTACTGGTGGGAACGACCATACTCGTCCAGAACAAGCGTGGGGCTCGCCTGACCGCCCGCATTGTGGCCCAAGTCAACGCCATGCAGGGGAAACATACGTACGGAATCGAGTTTGTCGAGGACAACGATAAGTCGCAGACGTTCTGGGGAATTACTTTTCCGGCGAACGCATAAAAGGACACGAGCTCATGAAGCAGGTAGGGTTTGAGATCCACGCAGACCGTTTGTGTTCAATGCCTGGTCTCGTCGAGCAACCAGATTCCGCCGGAAGCTTCCTCCAGGTTCACAACCAGCCGATTCTTGCAGATCGATAGCTCGAGCGGTGGCATATAAGAAGGAATCATGCGGTCGGGATTTGCGAATTTTGAGATCTGGAATGGCTGTCCCACAACTTTTCCGCTTGCCGGATCGAAACGGGTTCCCCAAACGTTGACGAAGCCGTTCGACTCGGATACGTAGTAAATAGCGCGACCATCCGGCGCCCAACGTGGCTTGTCGTCCCAGTGTGCGTGTTCGTTGATAGGTATCCAGGTTCCCCCCTGTGCAGGCATGACATAAAGCCACGATCGCGATATCTGCTCTTTCACGGCTTCAAAAACGATCCACGTTCTGTTGGGAGAAAGGTGTGGCTGATAAAGATCGAAGGCCGGATTACCCGTAATTTTCTTCGCCTGGGACCCTCCGGTCGAGGATACAGGGACAGACCAAATCTCCAAAGGATGGCCTTCCGGTTCTCCCTGGGAAACGAGCAATTGAGAGCCGTCTGCGGTCCAGTCGTACGGGAGTCGCAATGTACGCTCTAACGATGTAAGGAGCGATTCAGTGCGAGTATCAATTGACCAAATGGCGATCTGACTCTGGTCAGATTCATGTTCCCCGCGCAAATAAGCCAGGTGTTTGCCATCGGGTGCCCACACGGGTAACACTCGATCATAAGCATCGTCCGAAATGGGAGCCTCGGCGCCATTGGTCAGAGACTTCGTCCACAATTCGAGCTTTCCAGCGCGCTCCGCACGAAATGCGAGGCGCGAGCCATCGGCCGTTATGGTGTGAGCCATTACCTCGAATCCAGGGGGAGTCGCAGGGGTTCCGTTCGCGGACAGTCGTCCGGTGACGGGATCAAAAGGAAAAATCCAGGCGCGCTCGTGTCGAGATTCACTTGTGAAAGCGATCTTACTTCCATCCGGGGACACCGACGGTTCGGTATCGTAACCTGCCCCAGTTGTGAGGCGCTCAATTCCGGTCACTCGCAAGGTGGCAGGATTTACCAAAAGTCTCCAAAGATTTTTCGAGCCTCCGAGGGAACGCTCGAAATAAAGGGTGTTTCCGGTTCTTCCCCAGGCAAACTTGAAGTCCTGGATTTCATGGCTCAAATCGGAGTTGGCGGACGCTTGTCTCATTTGCTCCACCACACGCGGATCAATTTCCGACTTGATTGCCCCGGCACGGTCGGGCGACATGGTCCAGATGGTTGGAAGCGGCGTAGCGTTCCAAATCAAAACCGAAACACGCTTCCCGTCCGGGTGCCAGGCGGCTGACATTGCGGTAACGGGATGTTCAGCGAAAAACTTTGCCAGAATTGGTTTGGGCGGGTAGGAATCGAGACCGACTATAAAAAAACTGTTAGTAGAGGCAAAATTGGTCGCCTGAAAGAGGATTTGGCTTCCGTCCGTAGACCAGTGCGGAGCGTAACCGAAATCCGAGATGCGCCGCTCACGTCCCACGGCGCCAAGCGCAGGGACTACGAACAACCCGCCCTCGCCTTCTTCGGAGCGATATACGATCGAATTTCCGTCGGGCGACCAATCAGGCTGCCAATTCTGTCCGGGAGCGTGGGTTATCTGGATCGGGTCGCCGCCGCTTACTTGCTGCGCCCAAATATCGAACTTCCCACCGCGATTCGAGCTGTAGGCGAGATAGCGGCCATCGGGCGACCAGGTTGCGCCAATCTGTAGGCCGGGCTCGAAGGTGAGACGCGTAAGCGTTCGCTCATGGGGAGCACCCGACCGTCCCGCTCGTCGATGCAAGGTGGCCACCAGAGCAACAAGAAGCACGATGGCTATTGCGCCGGAAGTGTAGGCCAGAACTGCCCAGCGAACGTGTGATTTTCTTGGTGAAGCAGATGGCGGGAGTTTTGGAGCGTCCGAGCTTCCGGACCCATTCACCGGCGCTATGAAACGATAGCCCCTCCGGGGCAAGGTTTCCACAAACCTGGGGCTCTCCGCGGAGTCACCCAGCACTTCACGAATCTTGTTTATCGCCGTATTCAGGTTCCGCTCGGCATCGACAAACGTGTCGCGCCAAAGCGCCTTCTGAATCTCTTCGCGGCTCACCACTTCACCGGGGCGCGAGAGCAAGATACTGAGCACCTGAAAGGGCTGCCCAGAAAGTTTAACTTTGACTCCGCTCTTGCGTAGCTCTCCGGCTCGAAGATCCGCCTCAAACACGCCGAAACGGATCGGGCCTGAGATGTCAACTGCGTTTCCCACGTCGATCTACCTCAGTGGAGGGAAGTCTAGCACCAGAATCGCTATCGTTATGTAGACTCTCCAACCTTCAGAGCGGTTATCTGTACTCATTAATGTCCTAAAAACAATAACTTACACTTCAACATTCATTCCATACACATTCAATATGTGATGTCTTGAGGTAGTCGCTTATCCCGCTCAAGGTCGTCCCTGCGCGCCAGCCCAGCGCGCTGGAGAACGACGTGAAAATCAGGCAAGACTTAATCGCTGGCTTCTTCGGATTGCTTGTGATCAGTGTTGGGACACCGCTCATGGCGCAGACCGTATCTGAAGAGCCCGTCCTTTCGATTCTCGTTTACAACTATTCCGCCGCCAGCCCGACAGTCCTGGGCCAGGCGGAGAAGGAAACCCAGAGAATCTTCTCGCGAGTGGGAGTCAGTATCAGTTGGACTGATTGCCCAATTCAGCAGGTTTTGTTGGAGAAATCAGATTGCTACGAGGAGCCGGCACCGGGACAGATACGGTTACGTATCCTGAAGCAGCCACTCAATGATTATTTTCAGGACAGCATTTTCGGATTTGCGGTCGCGCCAGTATTCGCGAGCGTGTATTACGGATCAGCATTGCGCCTTGCTGTCCTCGACAAAGATGAATATGCCTTGTCCGCGATAATGGGATGTCTCATGGCGCATGAAGTAGGGCATCTGCTGCTAGGCGAGAACCGCCATAGTGCCTCTGGCATCATGAAAGCCCAGTGGGATCTCAAGCAAGTGCAGCTGGCCATGAGGGGATCGCTCGGATTCCTTCCGCAGGAAAAGAAGTTGCTGTACGCGAATGCAATTGCAGGCCGCCGCAAAGCTGAGCCAGCGTTGTGCGCACGGGGAACCAGGGAATAGAAGTGGTCGTTTGAGCGAACCCCTCACTTCGTCTCGCGCTTGACTACAGTAGCCCGTAGGGAGAGCGTTTCTCACGACGTGCTAAACTTTGGCCCATGCCGCAATTTGTTATCGAACGGGAAGTGGCTGGCGCGGGCAAGCTCTCCGACGCCGAACTTCGCGAACTCTCGATGCGTTCTCTCGAAACCCTGCGAGGAATGGGCCCGCAGATCCAGTGGCTCCACAGCTATGTAACGGAAGACAAGGTCTACTGCGTGTACCTGGCGCCGGACGAGAGCACGATACGAGAGCACGCCCGTCGGGTCGGAATTCCGGCGGATCGAGTTTCTGCCGTGCGACGGCTCATCGATCCGGTGAACCTGCAATAGCCGAGGACGGCTCTCGTAGAGAAAAAAGGACAGCGCTCTCTAGGCTCATAGCAGAGCCCTCTGCCCAGGCGGCCTTACCGTCTTTCTCGTCAATTGATTTCCAAGCCGAGGAGAGATTGGCGTCAATTTTTGACTGCTCTGCTTGCGGTAAGGGTGCGCCAATCAATCGCCGCATGTGCTCTGCGGCGCCAGCCAGTGTGAGCGCGCGCTTCGCTTGGCCTCGAGCTGCGGCCAGGCATGCTGTCCCTTCCAGTACCCGCGCCATTCCGCGGCGATGTTCGAGTTCGGAGGACAGTTCCAGAGCGCCCCGATAAGCTGTCTCGGCGGCGTCGAAGTTGCGCTGTTCGCAATGGATGGATCCGAGATCGGCCAGCGAGCGAGCCGCGCCCCAACGATCACCGGCCGCGCGAAAGGCCTTCAATGCTCGCTCATAAAAGTCACGCGCAGATATGAAATCGCCTCGTTCGCGGGCAATGTCGCCGGCCTGATTAATAGACCATGCGGCCCCACTGCGGTCCCCCTGCGCTTCGAAGAAGACGATGGCTTCGTCGAGTAATGATTGCGCTCTCGCATAATTGCCTTCAACTTTTACTACATTCGCGAGATTGTGCAGGCAACGAGCTGTGGACAGGAGATCTGAGGCAGCGCGCCAGCACACGAGACTTCTCTCGAGATACTGTCGCGCCGATTCGGAGTCTCCTCGATCGCGGGCGCTGACTCCCAAGGCGTTCAACGACGCTGCGATTCCCCGACGATCCGCTTGCGCCTCATAAAGCGTGAGACTCTGCTGCAGGAAAGACTCAGCGGCGGCGAAGTCACCTTGGGCGGTGGACAAAGCGCCGAGAAAGATGCATATCTTGGCGCGTTCCTTTTGATGCCCCACATTTGTGAGTTCCAGGATGTTTTCCAACCGGGTGCGTCCTTCGGCGAGGTGTTCCCGCATGTCCCAGAACCGAAACAGAGCCATAGCCAGCCGCAGAGTCCAATCCACCTCGCGCGCCTGCAAGAGCCAATCGAGCGCGGACCGGTAATTGTCGATCTCGAGGTCGCAGCGCGCTAGCCAACCAGAGCGTTCCGCCGGAGTCAGTTCCGGATTGCCTTCCTCGGCAAGCACAAGACAATAGGCAGCATGAGCGCGCCTCGTCGCGTACTCTTCCCTGCTTGCAGCCAGCCGCTCCAGGGCATATTCGCGGATGGTTTCCAACATCGTGAAGCGCGATTCCGCCTGCGGCCCGTCCACCCGTTGAATCAAGTTCTTGTCCACCAGCGAAGACAAGCCGTCGAAAAGATCGAGGCCAAGATCGCGACCGGTATTGCAGACCGCTTCTGCCGCTTCGAGCGTGCCGCCACCGACGAAAACCGCAAAGCGGCGAAACAACGTTTGCTCCGCCTCCGTGAGTAACTCGTGACTCCAATCAATGGTATTGCGGAGGGTTTGCTGCCGTTCTGGAAGATCCAGCGCACCTCCAGTCAGCAAACCCAGCCGGCTCTGCAGGCGATCGAGGATCGCGCTGGGCGACAGCAGCTTGGTTCGAGCCGCTGCCAATTCGATCGCCAATGGCAGCCCGTCGAGCCGCGAACAGATTTCGCGAATTGCAGACGCGTTTTCCGCGGTGATGCCGAAGTTCGGGCGGACGGCCGTCGCCCGTTGAACGAATAACTGCATCGCTGAATCCTGCTCCAGCGGCGCGACCGGCAACTCCTGCTCTCCGTAAATACGCAAGCAAGATCGGCTGGTTACTAAGATTTTCAGGCTTGGGGAAGCCACCAGAAGCTCCGAAACTAGTGTCGCTGCCTCGATCACCTGCTCGAAGTTATCGAGCACCAGCAAGAATGGCCCCGAGTGCTGGAGATGTTCACGGATAGCTTCTACCACCGTGCGGTTGGGTGCCTGCTGCAAGTCCAGAGATTTTACGATCGCGGTTGCAACCAAGTCCGGACGCGAAATCGAGGCTAGACCGACGAATTGAACGCCGCCGGGAAACTTTGACGCGATCGCCGACGCGGCAGCGATAGCCAAACGGGTCTTACCTGCTCCTCCGGCTCCGGTCAGGCTCAATAGGCGCACATCCGGTTTGAGCAGCAGTTCCGCGGCTTTGCGCGTCTCGTTTTCACGGCCAATCAGCGAGGTGCGCGGCGTGGGCAGGTCAATCAACTTCCGATTCAGCTTGGGAACAGGGGATTCTCGGTTCTCAGCCACCGCCGTTTCGATCGCAGGCTTTGCTGGCGGCAGCAAGCGCGTGACCTCGGCGGCGAATACATATCCCCTGCGAGGAACAGTCTTCAGCAATTGTTGGTCGCGATCGCCGAGGGCCCGGCGCAATTCCACCGTGCATTGCACCAGGGAATCATCGGTCACGAAGCTGTCGGGCCATACCGCCTGGATCAATTCCTGCTTGCCGATCAGGCGGCCGGGATTTTCTACCAGATACTTCAGCGCTTCATAAACTTTGGGGCGAAGCTTGATCTCCGCCGCACCCTTCAGCACCGCGCCACGTGCCAGATCGAGCGTGAATTCGCCAAAGTGATAAATGGAGGCGCCGGTTTCCACAAGGTTCCAAAAAGGCTACTGCTTCTGATTTCTTTCGGAGATCTTTCGGCGTTGTTTCGTTACACCGTCAACCCAGGCTTGCTACTTTGGCCGTGGCAGGCGAGATCGGTACAGCCCCGCAGCCCGGCCACTAGTTGTGGATTTTAGCAAAGTTGTTTGGTGCCTGCGGACTTCGTCTCGTGCTCGGTTCCGCGCCGCCTCAAGCGGACTGCCAAATTCGATCCCAGGAGCAAACGCTTATGTCGCGCAAACGAAAACTCTCATTGGTTCTGACCGCAGTCCTGGTAATCGTGCTGGCGGCTAGCGCCGTCGCACTGGCGACCATCTCTTTCACCCTGGGAACAGTTGCCAGTTACGATTTTGGCAGCTTCGGCCCCGGGTACCCCATTCCAGCCACCATGCAAATCGAAGCATTCACCATGAAACCCGGCGATACCATCCCTTGGCATTTCCACAAAGCAACCAGCTACGTGATTCTCGCTCGCGGCAGGCTTACGGAACAGCACGTCGTTGGACCGGATCAGTGCGCGTCTGCTGAGCTAAGCGCCGGAAGTGCATTCGTCGAGACCCCTGGGGAAGTGCATACCGTGACCAACACCGGCAAAGATGTCGCCGTCATCTGGTGGTCGACTGTATTCCCCAAAGACGACGGAATCGTGCAGTTCAGCCCCGAGTTCAAGACTGGCGGCGTGTATCCCGCGACCGCGCCGAACTGCAACTGACGGTCATTCGAATCAACTTCAACTTGAGATCCGCGTAAGTAATGAAAGTAAAGCGAACGATAAATTCGCAGCACGATTCAAAGGAGAAATGCGATGAGTACAGCACAAGCCCCAGCCATCAATATGGACAAATTGAACGCCTTCATAGGGCAGTTCGTCACCGACCTTGGCGCGTCGGTTCACGCCGGGATGGTCGTGATTGGCGAAAAACTCGGGTTATATAAAGCCCTGGCGTCAGGTCCGATGACCGCAGCCGAATTGGCCGCCAAGACTAGCACCGATGAGCGCTATCTGCGTGAGTGGTTGTCGTCGCAGGCTGCCGGCGGCTACATCACGTATCACGAGGCGACGAACAAGTTCAGTCTCACTGAAGAACAAGCTTTCACCCTGGCGCACGAAGACAGCCCGGCTTACTTGCCCGGCGCCTTCGAACTTGCGCTGGGCTCTCTCGCCGCAGTGCCGCGCATTGCCGAGTCGTTCCGCACCGGTGCGGGCATGGGCTGGCACGAACATGAGGATGGAGTGTTTCACGGCTGCGAAAAGTTCTTTCGTCCGGGGTATGCCGCCAACCTTGTCAGCTCGTGGATTCCATCGTTGCACGATGTGAAAGCCAAGCTCGAGGCAGGAGCGCGGGTCGCCGACGTCGGCTGCGGCAAAGGAGCATCGACGGTGCTTCTGGCAAAGGCATTTCCCAAATCCAGGTTTTTTGGATTTGACTATCACGACAAGTCCATCGAGGCTGCGCGAGAGTCTGCAAAGCGCGAAGGCGTCGCCGACCGGGTCGCCTTCGAGGTCTCGAAGGCTAAGAGTTATCCAGGGAAAGACTACGACTTTGTGGCGGTCTTCGATTGCCTGCACGATATGGGCGATCCCGTGGGCGCAGCTGCCCACGTGCGGCAATCGTTGGCGAAAGATGGAACCTGGATGATCGTGGAACCCTTCGCCAATGATCAGCTGAAAGACAACCTGAATCCCGTGGGTCGCGTGTACTACTCGTTCTCGACCTTGCTGTGCACGCCGTGCTCGCGGTCGCAGGAAGTCGCTGCATGCTTAGGCGCGCAGGCCGGAGAGAAACGTATCCGCGAGGTTGTTTCTTCTGCCGGGTTCAGCCGCTTCCGCCGCGCAACCGAGACGCCTTTCAATATCGTCTACGAGGCGCGACCGTAGTGAAAGCAGGATCAATTGGGCAGCCTTTCCATGGGGTTGCCCGGTTGATCTCGGAGTAAAATGTTCCGCACTGAAACGACTAGCGTGGGTGACCTATGGCTCCAGCTCACAAAGCAACCCTTGTTAAGAAAGCTGCAGAGCGGCATCTCAACTCTGCAAATGGAAAGCCGGCAACGCCTCAGCATGCATTTGAAAGCCCTCTCACTGAGCAGATGCTGACGCGTTTTGATTCGCGGGCCGCTATCTATGACCGCGAAAACCGCTTCTTCGATCAGGATTTTGAAGAACTCCGGGCAGCAAAGTATCTCGTGCTGCCGGTGCCGCGGGAGTTCGGTGGACCTGGACTGAACCTCGCCGAAGTTTGCCGCGAGCAACGACGCCTCGCATACTATGCGCCGGCGACTGCGCTTGCCGTGAACATGCATCTTTACTGGGTCGGCGTCGCTGCCGATCTTTGGCGGCGCGGCGATTCTTCGCTCGAATGGATACTGCGCGACGCAGCTGCCGGGGAAATCTTCGCCGCGGGACACGCCGAAAGTGGGAATGACATTCCGGTGCTGTTTTCGTCGTCAAAGGCCGAGCGTGTCGAAGGCGGGTACCGCTTCAACGGCAGCAAGCAGTTTGGGAGTCTGACTCCCGTGTGGACACGCTTGGGCCTGCATGGCATGGACACAAGCGATCCAACCCAGCCCAAGATTGTTCACGCATTCTTGCCGCGTGACAGTTCCGGGTACATCATCAAGGAAACTTGGGATGTTCTCGGCATGCGCGCTACACGCAGTGATGACACTGTGCTCGAGAATGCTTTCATTCCCGACCGCTACATTGCACGTATTGTGCCAGCGGGAGGCGCGGGAATCGATTCATTTGTGCTCTCGATATTTGCCTGGGCTCTGCTAGGCTTCGGCAACATCTATTACGGCCTGGCCAAGCGAGCTCTGGATAAGAGCATTGCGGCAGTGAAGAGCAAGCACTCGCTCGCCGTCTCCCGCTCCATGGCATATCATCCCGAGCTTCAGCACGCGATCGCGCAGATGGTGATCGAAATGGAGTCGATCGGTCCGCATCTCGAGCGCATTGCGGAGGACTGGTCTAGCGGCGTGGACCACGGTGCAGAATGGCCCGCCAAGATTTTTGCCGCAAAGTACAAAGCCGTGGAAGGAGCGTGGCGCGTCGTCGATACCGGCCTCGACATCGCGGGCGGGGCGGGCATTTTCCGGTCAGTGGGATATGAGCGCCTGCTGCGCGATGCGCGACTGGGACGCATTCACCCCGCAAATAGCTTCCTTACGCATGAAGTCGTGGCTAAGACGGCCCTTGGCATCAGCCTCGATGAACAGCCACGTTGGGGCTGAAGCTTACGGCAAGGAATTCCGTGCCTCTCAGAAAGCACTCTGGACCGGGCTCTGAAAAAGCGATCCGGACCGACAACTGGCTTCACTTTCGCGCGAAGAAACCAGCCCGGCCCGGCCTTGGTAAAGCGTCGATTGCTATTTGCCGCGTGAGGCTTATGCTCAGACCCCAGTGCTGCCGCGGCGGGTGAGTCCTGTTATCAACGTGATGATGAAAATCACGAGGAAAATAAAGAACAGGAGCTTCGCGATTCCGGCCGCTGCGACCGCCACACCGCCGAACCCGAAGATCGCGGCGATGATCGCGACAATCAGAAATACCAGCGCCCAATAAAGCATGCTGCCTCCTCTTGGCTTGGTCTATTGACCAGCATCAGAGGCAAGCATAGCCAATGCATGTGCGCCTGACGATCAGGCCGTCGCTGTACTTCAAAATGCGATTTGCTGTAGGGGAGAGCCTGAATGGCCTTGATTTTTGTTCGGTTTAGAGGCGATTTCCCTACGAGGGAATATCTGTATCTCTAGTGGAAGGTCGTGCTGAAAGCCGGTAATTCTTAGGCGGTGGCGCGCGGCCGTATGATTACACCTTTAATAGCATCGAAGGCGAGCGTTAGAGTCGACGAGCAGTGCCCACATAGCCAAAAGTGAGAAACGCGACGAACCCTATCAGCCACGGTGATGGGTTTGTCGTCAGGCAGCTTCGAAAATCCATTGCGGACTTCGAATTGAAAAATTCTTCCGTCTCGTAAATAACGGAGCGGAACTGCACAATCGGGATTCGCGCAGCGAGACGTCATTGGGGGCGCGCCAAAAGATGGCTTCCCTTATATCCCACATGGCGAAATGCTTGGAAATCGGGTGAAGAATGTAGAACCGCTCAGGTGAGTACGTCAGTGCAGCAAATTCACCCGTTCGCGCCTTGAGAACGTCGTTCTGGAAAAAACGTTTTTCCATCCAGAACGGCGCGGACCGCGTCAACTAGATCTCTCGCAGCTTCGCTTTTCGCGACCGCTCCACGAATGCTGCCGGTCTTGAACCGGTTCACGACGTCCTCGGAGAGGTGAAGCGAAAACATAATGATCGGAATGTCAGGGCGCTCCGCCGCAATGCGGGCCGCGGCTTCAAAGCCGTTCATTTCCGGCATGGTGATATCCATAATGACGATGTCTGGAGATGACACCAATGCGAGTTCCACGGCTTCGGTTCCCGTTGAAGCACCCGCATAAACCGACCATCCTGGCACTGACTCGAGGAGGTTGCGTAGACCCATCCTCATGACCTCGTGGTCATCAGCTACAAGAATTCGCGTGGGCCGGGTACCAACGTCAGAGTTGATCGCATCGTGCGGCATAACTGCAGAAGCCATAAGAATACACCGAAGCCTTTATTACTCCAATATTTGCGGATGTCACTAGGAGATTACGGCGACCTACGGAGTCTAGTCCGAGGTAACCGCGTCAGCAATAAAGGGAATCCTGTAGAGGGCCTTAGACCTTCTGTGCGTTTACAGGATCCATTGGAACATCTCTCGTTTCTAGTGGTGCAAATGAGTTTGCAACAGATCTTGCGCGATGGCGCGGTACTGACGATAGGCATTCAACAATCGCAGTTCCTCTGTGGAACCTTTCACCGTAGACACCGCCATCTTGCAGAAGCCAAGCCGGAACACCGAGTAAGCCAGTTTGTAAAGGGAAAGCTCTGGTGAGACATTCACACCAGACCGTCGTCTAAACTGGTCGACAAGAAAATTGCTGGCGTCCGATCCAAGCTGCCATTCGACCACAGCACCGGCCAGGTCCCAAGCGATGTCGCACGGGCCAGGAAAGAAGTGATTGTCACCGTGATCCACGCCGTCGGTTTTGATCAGCTGTCCCGAGTCATTCAAGATCCACTCGTGAGGATTCATGCGGCCATCGGTCGTTAGCGGCCGCTGTGTGCGCAGCGAGTCACTGGGCAGAGCAAGCGCTATTCCGAATTCTTGCGCCACGTTGAACTCGAGCATCTCGCGCAACTGAGCTTCTTCTGCGGAGCAAAGCGTGCCAAGCTCGGCATACCGGAAGGCGCAGTAATCGGCTATGCGGGCAAGAATCGAAGCATTGGTTTGTTGTATCCGCGCCTGCGTCCCTTTTACCAGTTCATAGGCGAGGAAACCGCCGCCCGCATCGCTAACCTGAGACCCAAATCCTGCTTGCGCCAGACGGCATGCGCGATGTCGTGCTTCTGCGCCAATCGGGCCCATGCCTTCAAATTTGTACAGAATTTGCTGATCGGCGGAAACAAACTTGAGCCTCTCCATCTGCATCCAGCTCGCGGGCCACGGCTGTCCCGCCGGGAACAGGTACTGCCGCCAGTCTCCGCCGCCTACGTAAGTGCATTCAGCGAAACGCTGGTTGACCGAGGGTGCAGTTGCAACGAAGCGAAACTCGCGCCAGCGGTTGATCGCGTTGTCGGCACAGAGAGAACCCAAATCGGGCTCGCGGCTTCCCATGATCGTGATCTCATGTCGCGGAACTCCGGCGCGCACTAGGGCCTCTGCTACAGATAAAAACGTCGACCCACTTCGTCCGGGCCCTTCATCTACGATTAGGAACTGCGCACCACGGTTTTCGCCGATCCAGCGCAGTTGATCCGCGCTGAAGTCAGTCTGGCGGGAATAGGGATGTCCGGTTGGACGCACTGTTATTCGACCAGCCTGCTTGCCCTGAGTCGTAAGCGCTGTGAGCACCACGGCGCTCAGAGTCGTCCCAATACTGCGAATGCCGATTACAGCGTAGCGCTGCGAGTCTAGCGTCTCTGCCAGCCGCGCAAAATCGCTGGGGTGCAGAGCGTAGTAGGTGAACCCTTCAGGCGGAGCGATGGTGAGCGTATCCGGAGCGGTGATTTGCTCCGCATAGGTCGCCGCCTGCGCAAGAGCAGTGGCGTCGCCGTGAATGACTGCCGATGCCAGGCAGTCCGCAACCCGTGCTGCCGATTCTGCTGACTTCGAGCCAGCATCAGCAAGCGCAGCTTCCAATTCTCCGGCTTCAATGAGTGCGTCGAGCAGAGTGCTACTGCTGAGTGCGCTCGCAATTCGTCGTCGTAGATCGCCGAGCAACTCCAGCCCATTTACAACCCGTTTCCCGTCGCGAAAGATCCAAGGATCTGACTCAGCCGCGCTGGGAGTGGCTGAAGGCTGTGGCTCGATGCTGGGTTGCGGCAACGAAAGATTGTCAGAAATTTGTATGGTACCGGCCATCAACCGAAAAGCCTCCGCTTGTATCCCTCACGACGCTTATTGACCAGCGCTTATTGAGTTGATATTCCCCTTGGACGATTTCGCTCTGCGGTTGGGTTACATCGGTTGAGAAAGAAAAAATAAAGTTCTTGGTCACCCGTTTTTGCATACCAATGCGCGCGGACGGATTGCTGTTGTTGCCGCCGATCATGGGATCGATCTGCAATCCTGAGATTCCGGTCAGCTTACTTATGTTGCTTCCCACTGTGCTCTCTACCTGGCTAAGGCCTTGGGCGAGGACAGTGCTCGCCCCAAAGCTCTGCGGCGCGCCCTCAGTTGTCGTGCCGCGGGCAATCAGGTTAATGATGTCGATTGGCGGCAGCGGCGGATCGGAAATGTAGCTAGTCTGCAGCTTCTCAATCGGCCCCTGCAAACGGATGCTCAGGTTGTACTGATTGATGGTCGTCGTGATCAGCAGGTTCAGTACGGGATCCGTCTTGTTAGGATTTACAAAGTTAATGATCCCCTGCGAGAGGTGATACTCCCGCTTCTGGAAAAACAGGTCGGCGGAAGTGATGTCTGTCCTTCCAACCACCACAGGGTTTGCCGCTGTCCCGATGATGCGCAGATTGGCTGACCCTTCAAAACCCAACTGCGCTGTTCCGGCATTCAGCTGATTGCTCGACTGCACTGCTATCTGCAGCTTGAGATTGTCGGCGAAGCTCTGGCCCGTGGGCGGAGCACTAACCCCGGTAAACTGTCCCATGAAGTTGGTCAGGTCGAAGTCAGACGTGAATGAAACTGAGTCGATCAGCACGCGACCCTGCAACGTGGACGCCTGCGCATCACCAGTCAGCATAAGACTGCTGTCAAACACGGTGCGTACGCCTTCGGGATAACGCAATCGCACCGACTTCGCAGTCACACTCACATTGGCCTGCAACGCGGGGCGATAGATCACTGATCCTCCCAGCTGGATTTCGCCGCCACCCATGTGGCCCACCGCATTCGTGATTTGCACTCCCGTGTCGGTGACTTGCATATCGGCGTTGAAGTTGTCGATACCCACCGGCATCGTTTGTGAAGCGAATGTGACACCCTGAAAACGAACGTCGCCGTGCATTCCCGGGCTCTTCACAGTTCCACCTGCACTGATATCGAGCAGGATCTTGCCGCCAGTCTGGAGGTCAGGATTGAACATCTGCGCTAGCTTCATGTCAATCGAGCCTTTAGCGGAAACGTTCATCCGCTCCGCTCCGCGCAATGGCAGCCGTCCTTGGAATTGGAGTGAGCTGTCGGTGCCTTTCAACACTGCAGGCTGCAGTACCACAACCGAGTTGGCGTAATCGACTCGCATCGGCTGCGCCGCCCCGATCTCCAGTTGCTGATACTGGGCTTTCAAGGTTGGGATGGTGAGGTGCGCTTCGAACTTGTTCTTGTCTGCCAAGGGCCCGCGAACAGTGGCGTGAATTTCGGTCTCGCCTGTCAGACCGTTTGGACGCGAAGGGTAGTACATGGCAAGCAGCGGCTCGAATGGAATTGGGCTGGTGTCGAATGCGGCCTCGGTGTAATAACCCGGCGACAAGTGTACGGTGGCATTGCCCTTCAGCGTGGCCGGACCGCCGGTTGAGGCCAGAGTGACCTTCGCCAGGTGACTCGCGACATTCAGGTCCGTGCGCACCTGCGAAATCGACGTCCCGCGTAATTGGAGCTGGTTCATCTCCACCGATGCGTTCAATTGCGGATTGTCGATCGTGCCTGCACCTTTTGCCGTGATCGACAATTGGCCTTTGATCGGCAGGTTCTTGGCCTGGACTGCATGCAGCTTGCTAACTTCTTGCGGCGGAAAATCCAGCGCAAGCTCGTATGCCTTAGTTTTCGGCGTGAAGTTCAGGTTGAGCTTGTTTGCTGCCTCAGTCAGTTGCGAACGAATCGTCCCGCCCGCTGCCGTGAACTGCAGCGTCACCGTCTGCAGGGGTTCATCCTGCACCTTGGCTTTTGTGATCTGCAGTTTCCCCTGGCCTTGCGGATTGTTTTTCGATCCTTGCACCTGCACGTTCCCGTTCAGATCGCCAGTGATCGGATAAGACTTCGTAACCAATTGGTCCACGATGGCGAGGGGCATCTGCCGGATTTGCAGGGACGCATTAATAGGCCCGTCGGGCTGATATGCCCAGCGCTTGAGTCCCGCCTTCGCGTTGAATTGAATTTGACCGCGGGGCAGTGCGTTGAGCGAGCCATTTTGTATGGTCACGCCGGACGGGCTAGCAGTCATTGCCAGTTGTAGCGAACTGAACTGCCCCTGGTTGACCTGCAATCGTGTCGCCGCAAGCTGCGCCGTAACTTGCGGGTTTTTCATCGAGCCCCGCACCTGCGCATTCAGTGTCATTGCGCCCTGCAGGCTGGACAGAGTCGAAGCACTTGAGCTTTGGCCATTTGGCGAGCTCTGCAGTCCGGAAGCCAGAAGCATTAACTGATGCAGATTCGTGCTGACGGCTTTGATAACCAGGTTGGAATTGTTGCTGATCTCGCCTTGCGCCGTGATGGTTGTAGCCGGCAGCTGGATGTTGGCAGTCGGTACCGTGATCAGATTTCGCGGTCCGTCGTAATTCACCCTCACGTCAGCATTCAACGGGAATCGGTCTGTGCGCTCTTTATTCGCGGCGATTACTGCACCGCGCATCTGGATGTTCGACGACGCCCGCAAGTTTGCTATGCTGCCTTTCCACTGGGCATCCGCTTGCGCGCTCAGGTTCCCCGTCACCGGTACCTGCTGGTTCGAGTATCCGCGCAGCGATGCCTTGAGTGCCTGCAGAGAAACGTCGGATACCCCAATGTGGAACTTCGATTCAGGCGTTGCGTCGAGGTGCAACACTTCTCCATCCGCCTTCACCGTGCCGTTCAGCATGTTGAAGGCGAAGCCTTCGGCCTGGAAGTTCCCGTTTGCCAGTTGATATCGACCGGAAAGCTTCTGGATTTTCACAACAGCCTGTTGTGTGAGCACCGCCAGCCCATTGCTGTCGAGACTGCCATTCAACTTGGCATTGCGCAGCATTGGCTGATTCGCCACATCGCGATAGTTCAGCGTTCCTGCCAGTCGCACGTCGCCAGAAGTGCTCGCAGACGAAAGACCTGCGAAGTCGTCCGTATGCAGCACGACGTCGTACTTCCCACTAGCCACGGGCGTGCTGCTGTAATCCCGGACATTGGTCGACAACGTCACCTTCGACCCGCCAAGGCGCAGCACCAGCGGATTCAAATTAGCTTCGGTAGGACTGATATCAAATTTCGCATTGAGCGAGTGTGGCAGCGGTTTGAGCCCCGCGTAGTAGATCGTCCCATTTTTGTAGCTGAGAGTGCCGCTGTACTTTTGTTCGATTTGTGAAAAGGAGACCTCAGTCTGCAAACCGAATAAGTTTGCGTCCACGGGAATCTTGCGGTCCCGCGCGTAAATCTCGCCGTTCGTGAGCAACACGTGCCCGACAGCCAAATCGAAAATGTTCGTATTTGATTTCTTGTTCGACGGTGGCGGCTGTGGCAGGTTCGACTCCCCCTGCTTGTTAACAGTCAGATTGACCACGGGCCGCTCGATGACCAAGTCGCTCAGGTTCACCTTCATGTGCAGCAAGGAAATAATCCGCACACTGGCCTTCGCCTTCTCAATGGTGAGCAGGGGCCTCTCGTCGGCAGCCTCTTTGCCGTGGATCGTTAACCCATAAATGTCCGCGGTGAGGCTTCGAATATGGAAGTCAAAATTCTGCAGCTCGACTCTGGCACCTGTGCTCTTGCTGGCCTGTTCGACAATTTTGGCGAGGAGGTACCGGTGAAATGAGCCGCTTTTCAGCAGCAGAATTCCCCCGACGATGAGGAATAGAACCAGCGCGCCGATCCCAATTGCCGTCCAGCCGACGATTTTTCTCCACTGCGCCATAGTGACCTGCTCACACCTAGAATGCTTGCCCAAGTGTGATGAAGAATTGAGTTGCGCTGATGCCAGGGGGAGGATTCAGGTTCCGCCCGATGTCAATACGTATCGGGCCGATGGGCGTGGAATACCTCAGCCCGATTCCCACCGTGTTGCTGTAGTTGCGCATGAAGTCTGCGAAGTTGATGCGGCGGTAAACGTTTCCACCATCGTAAAAAACCACGCCTCCCAGGTTGTTCATGATGGGAATGGGATAGCGCAACTCTGAGTTGAAAATAAACAGCTGATTTCCTCCCACGGGAACGGGAACCAAGGGACAACCCGTACTCTGTCCAGGAGGACAGAACGGGACTTGCCGGATGGGGCCGGCCTCGTTGATGGGGAACCCGCGCAGAGTGGTCCCGCCGCCGGCAAAGAATCTCTCACTGGTAGGAACATTGCTGTTCGAGAACGGAGCTGCCAACCCGAGGCGAATGCTGTTCGCGAAAACAATACCCGCAGGCAGAGGCTTGTAGTACGCATTTTGTGTGAGCAGGCGCGTAAAGTTCGCGCTTGACCCGAAAGCAGTCGGGACGATCCGCAGATCGACGGTTTGGAAAATACCGTGATGCGCATCGAGCGGCTTGTCGCGTGTGTCGCGAATGATCGTTCCTGAAACGTACGACAGCTTCACATTGCGGTCAGACGGCAGCACCAACTGCGGCACGAGCACCTGGCTCAGCAGCGTGTGATTAAAGTCGTATCTCACTTGAAATTGCAGCGTCTTTAAGCGATCCAAGTAGCGCTGAAATTCCAGCGAGGCGTCCTCCAGTTCAGCAATGAAAAGCGGGTTCTCACTGTTCCGCTCTCCTGAAAGGCTTGTGAGCGCCTGCCAACTGGAGCGCCGGAAATGGGGATCGGTGTAGGTGAACAGGAATCGCTGATCCAGACGGGCTACGAGAAGCGATACTGCAGCCGTCTCTCCTTCGCCGCGCATGTTACGCCGCGTGAATTCAATCGATCCACGAGGGCTCACGAAGGTTTTTTCACTCGGGAAAAGATTGACTCCCTTCGTATTGACAGTTGGCAGGCCGGGAACTGCAACCGTTCCGGCGGGGATATTTCCACCGCGTCGCGAAATCTCCATGCCAAAGCCGTAGGTGATAGTATTGCGCTTCGACTCGTGCACCTTTACCAGAGTTTCTTCCTGGGGCTGGGTTGTGATCTGCCGCCGCGGACCGACGCTAGCCCAGTCGAATATGCCGAGGTTGTAAAGTTCGCTTTCCGCCTGCAGCAGTTTCCCTTCACTGAGCGGCTGCTCAGGACCCATGTTGGTGCTCATGTTAATCAAGTCGAGCTTGGTGTGCTTTTGTCCCATGTAAAGCACTTTGCTGATGCGCACCTGCTGGTCCTCGGTAATCTGATAGGTGACATCCACCTGGTGCGGGTCGTCCGGATGCCGCGAAACGATCGTCTTCACGTCTGAATTCAGATAACCGCGATCCAGATATTTCGCGGCAATATTGTTGCGATCATCCGACATGCTCTTGGGCGAGAACGGCTTACCTTCCTCCAATTCGAACCCTGTTTTGGGACGGAGTTGGTTAGTCGAAAGCGCCTGGTTGCCGCTGACCTTGAGCGAGCTCACGATGGTTCGATCTCCCTCGGCAACATTGAAGGTGACGTAAATCTTCGGCTCGCGGTCCACCACGTCGGGCGTGACTTTCACGTCTTCAAACCCGTGCTCTTTGTAAAGACCTTCAATCCCTTTCACGCTGTCGCGAAGTAATTTCTGGCTGAATTTCCCGTGCGAAAACATCAGCATCCAGGTGGTTTTCTGCCTCACCGCCGCCATAGCTTTCAAATCGCTGCTATCAATGTGGTGGTTCCCGCGAAACGAAATATCTGCGACGTAGTGCTTTTTGCCCTTGTCGATCGTGTATACGAGGAGCACCTTGCCGTTCTGTTGCTGGAAGTTGGTGTGGACCTTTACGTCGAAGTAGCCTTTCTGCTGGAAGTAATTCGCCAGGCTGCGTTGACCTTCTGCGACCAGGTCCGGGTCAATCGAGTTTTCCTCATAAATTGGGATCAACTGCTTCTGGCGGCGGCTCGATAGGAATGGAATCCACGAGAGCCGTGCGCCGACAACCTTGATGTCAACGACCGGCCCGGTATCGACAGAGATCGAGATGTCCGCACGATTCGTGTCCGCGTGATACGTCGGCGGGTTCACCTTCACCGTGCTTGCGGGGTGATGCTCTTTCCCCAGTTCGCGCTTGATCAGCGCGACCGCCGATTTCAATCGTGTCGGGGTGTAACCCTTCCCGGGCTTGAGTAGTCCGCCAGTGAACCGTGCACGCAACGAGCGCACTGTGTGTTCCAACTTTCGGTCCTCCGAAGCTGGAGGCCCGGTGATGTCGACTTTCCCAATGCCGGCGTGCTTCCCCAACTGAACGTGAAACACAATATTTGCTAACTGGTTGACGTCGTCGTTCTGTACTTCTGTCTGCACTTTCGCCTGGAAATATCCGTAGCTCTCGAACAATTTGTGCAGAGCGACCTCCGCTTTAGGCATCTGCGATTGCTGATACACGTTTTGGTCGGGCAGGTCCACCGCCTGCAAAAGTCGCGCGTAGGTGAATCGCTTTACTGCGCCGGGGAATTGGATCAGCCCGATGTAGTAGGCAGGCTGCAGGATGAAAGTGAGTTTCAGGCCGGCTGGGTCCGGAACCACCTTGAGGTCTACTTTAGCGAATGCGTTGCTCGCCTGCAGCGCCTGGATACTGTCCTGAATAGCTTTGTCGGAGTAAGGCTCACCCGCTTTCTGCACAACCAGCGAGCGGTACTGTTCCACGTTGATTTTGGGATTGGCACTCAGCTCGATCGAACCTACCTTTTGCCCCTGATAGGAAGGCTGCTTCTCCACGCTGGATTTTGTCTGGGCCCAAAGCGTGGCCGAGAGGACCATCGACAGCAGTGTGAGGTTGAGCAGACGCATCGCAGTGGCTCTGACCGGACCGCCGGTTCGCAGCTACGATCCGCGCTACGGAAAAGGCAGAAAGCGAGACTCAGCAGGCATGAGAACTCCTGCCCGCGGTGGACCGGCAACGAACCTCTGATGCGCCCCTGAAAACCCAAGATGTCCTGCCTAAAAGTTTGTGAATACAGCAACTTGTATCCAGAATTGCCAACCGTGAATACATCGCTATCGAAAGCCTTCGCATCGAAGTTTCGAAACCAGAGAACGTGTGCTCCGGCTGGCTTCCGCTCAGTGCGGAAGGCAAGGAAACCAGATGAAGCTGGTGATATTCGGTTTGACGGTCAGCTCCTCATGGGGCAATGGCCATGCCACGTTATGGCGCGGACTCTGCAAGTGGCTGGCCCGCCAGGGCCATGAGGTCACGTTTTTCGAAAAGGATGTTCCGTACTACGCCAGCCACCGCGACCTGGTGAATCCGGAGAACTACACTCTTCGCCTTTACTCCGACTGGGATGAAATTCATGCTTGCGCCTCAGAGCAGGTGCGGAGCTCAGATGCTGCGGTTGTGACGTCCTATTGTCCGGACGCGCAGAATGCGTCCAACGTGGTTCTTTCTTCTCCTGTCGTGAAGGTTTACTACGACCTCGACACTGCTGTGACTCTGGAACATTTCAAAGCGAACGCGCACGTGGATTACATCCCTCGCGAAGGCCTGTCCGGATTTGATCTGGTTCTCAGCTACGTGGGTGGTCGTGCGCTGGATGAGTTAAGGCGCTTGCTGGGTGCTCGGCGCGTTGCGCCGCTCTATGGCAGCGTGGATCCCGAACTGCACCAGCCTGTGCCCAAAGCTGACCGCTATGAGTCCGACCTCTCATATTTGGGAACATACGCGGCCGATCGCCAGCAGGTGCTAGAAAAACTGTTCCTTAAGCCTGCCCATCGCCTGCCAAGAAAGAAGTTTCTGCTGGGCGGCGCGCAGTACCCTGCCGACTTTCCCTGGAACGAGAATGTTTGGTTCGTGCGGCACGTTCCACCGGGTGATCATCCGGCGTTCTACTGCTCATCGCGCGCAACACTGAACGTCACTCGGGCGGCGATGGCGAACGTTGGATATTGCCCGTCCGGACGCCTATTCGAGGCTGCCGCATGCGAGACGCCCATCGTTAGCGATTCGTGGGAAGGGCTCGACACCTTCTTTGAGCCCGATCGCGAGTTGCTGATTGCCGAATCGGACGATGATGTAGTTGGCGCACTCTCGCGAAGCCCTGAAGAACTTCATCGTGTCGGGAAAGCTGCACGAGAACGTGTGCTGGCCTGCCACACAGCCGAGCATCGCAGCCGCGAACTGATTTCTGCCCTGGAGGCTGCCGCATGAGCCATCGCTGGGGAATTATTCCCGCCGCCGGTCTCGGAACTCGAATCCAGCCACTGGCATTCTCGAAAGAACTGCTGCCGGTCGGCACGCGGCACGACGGCAGCATTGAGCGTCCTCGCGCCGTTTCCGAATACCTGCTGGAACGCATGCTGGCGGGCGGCGTGGATCGAGTTTGCTTCGTAATCTCTCCGGCGAAGACTGACATTGTCAGCTACTTTGGCGGAAAGATCGGTTCCGCGCCGATCTGCTACGTGGTTCAGCAGAACCCCAGCGGCTTGTGCGACGCGCTGTTCAGCGCCGTGCCCTTCATTGCAGACGAAGATGAGGTTTACATAGGGCTCCCCGACACGGTTTGGTTCCCGGTCGAAGGTTACGAACTTTTGCCCGACGGACAACTGTCATTTCTTCTCTTTCCGGTCGAACGACCGGAGCTGTTCGACTCAGTTGTAACCAATCACGACGGACGAGTGGAAGAAATTCAGGTGAAGCAGCCAAATGCCGCCTCCGAGTGGATTTGGGGCGCATTCAAAATGCCGGGACGATGCTTTGCTGCCCTTCATCGTCTCTGGCTCGATCGTTCCCGTTCGGACGAATATTTTGGAACTCTTGTGAACGCCTACCTCGCAAATGGCGGACGCGCTTACGGAATCAAGCGTGGTGACGTCTATGTAGATGTGGGCACGCTGCACGGATATCGCGAGGCCGTGCGCGTGCTCTCCAATCAGGCTACCCTGCATGAGATCTCGCGCTGACCGAAGCTGGCAGGAAATCTCTCAAACTCTGCTCGGGAATCCGCAGGATGCATCACTGCGGATTGCTATTTTGGCTGCGCATCCGGATGACGAAACTATCGGCGCGTCTTCCCTGCTGGCTCGCTTCCCTTCTGCCGTAGTGATCTATCTAACCGATGGAGCTCCTCGCAATAGCAAGTTGTGGTCGCCAGACTTTCGCGGGACTCGCGAGCAGTACGCATCGCTGCGGCGTGTTGAAGCCGAGCGAGCTCTCAGCATAGTGGGAGTATCTCCGCACCAGATTCACTGGCTGGGCGCCGTAGATCAGGAAGCGATATTCAATGCAGGAGACCTGGCAGGAAGCCTGACTGAGGTACTCGCAACGCTTCAGCCCGATGTACTTATCACTCATCCTTACGAAGGTGGTCATCCCGACCACGATAGTGCGGCGCTGATTGCGCGTCTGGCGACTTTGCAACTTGATCAGGAGCAAACGCCCTCGCTGGTCGAGATGACTTCTTATCATGCGCGGGATTGCCAATGCATAACTGGAGAATTTCTTGCCCTCGACGCAGAGTGCGTGGAAGCATTCATAGATCTTTCTCCTGCAGAGCGCGAGCGAAAACGGAACATGTTCGCCGCTTATGCTTCGCAAAAACTGGTTCTAAGTTCTTTCGGTTCGGATCGTGAGCGCTTTCGCAGAGCGCCGGACTACGACTTCTCGCGACCTCCTCACGAGGGCAAGCTCTGGTATGAGTGCATGGGCTGGCCGATGACCGGCGATCAATGGCGCGCGCTCGCGGCAGAATGCAGGGCGCGACGGGAGTACGCATGTCATTGACCGTCTTGAATGTCGCCTATCCCCTGGCGCCCGTATCGGAGGCCACAGCCGGCGGAGCCGAGCAGGTCTTGCTGACGCTCGATCGCGGGTTAGTGCAACAGGGCCATCGCTCTCTCGTGCTTGCCGCTGCAGGATCGCGATGTCACGGCTTGCTGCTTCCCGTTGAGATTCCGTCGGGAAATCTTGATCAGCAAGCAAAGCAAGAGGCGCGCCAGCAATTTCGCGTGGCGCTCGCACATGTTCTTGAGCGGCATTCCGTTGACGTCGTTCACATGCACGGAATCGATTTTCACGAGTACCTCCCGAATTGCAATCTGCCAATCGTCGTCTCACTGCATCTTCCGCTGAGTTGGTATGAGCGCCGAGCACTGACGAGCGTCTCGCAGAATGTATCTCTCGTCTGCGTTTCGCATTCGCAGGCGCGCACCGCTACGCGGGGAGTAGAAATCAGCCGCGTAATCCCGAACGGAGTCGATCTCGAAGGTTTTCAGCTGCCACGCCGAAAAGGCGACTACGTTCTCTACATGGGTCGGATTTGTGCGGAGAAGGGCGTACACCTCGCGATCGATGCAGCAGAACAGGCCAGTGTCAAACTGTTAATTGCCGGAACGGTTTTCGATTATCCCGAGCACCGCGAGTATTTCGAAACCATGATTCGTCCTCGCCTTGGTCGTAATGCGGTTCTTATCCGGGCAGTCGGGGGAAGGAGAAAAGCTCATCTGCTCGCTGGAGCGAAGTGCCTGCTCATCCCCAGCCAGGCACGCGAAACCAGTTCGCTGATTGCGATGGAATCTATGGCCTCAGGCACTCCGGTCATTGCCTGGCGCAGCGGTGCACTGCCCGAAATAATCTGCGAGGGCAGTACTGGATTCATAGCTTCGTCGGTCGAAGAAATGGCGAGTGCAATCGGGCATGTTTCCGGCCTAAGTAGTGCAGCTTGCCGTGGCGAAGCCGAACGAAAGTTCTCATCCGCGCGGATGATTTCTTCGTATCTGGATCTTTACAGCGATCTCACGATGAGCGATGCCACAGTGGAGATGCAGGCGGCATGACGTCTCCGCTTTCGGTCCCGCGCATCACGACCAAGTTCCTGCGCTCTGCCGCTGAATTTCAGGCCATCAACGCGGAATGGAAAAATATTTTTCTTCGCTCTCCGGACGCCACTCCCTTCCAGCATCCGTCATGGTTGCTGTGTTGGATCGAAGCGTTTCAACCTCGCGATCTCATTGGCATTGAAGTTCGAGAAGGTCTACGTCTGCTTGGCTTTGCTCCTCTGCTCATCTACCCTCGGGACGGCGAGCGTGTGCTGGCCTTTGCCGGTGGTGGCGTTTCGGATTACCTGACTCTCCTGGCTGAACCAGGAAGCGAGCAACTGGTCGTAGAAAGAGTTCTTCACGCAGTACTGAGCATCCCGAACTGGACGGTCCTCGACCTCACCGACCTTTCCGGCAATTCTGCATTCCTGCGCTCAACTCTCGGCCGCGAGCACACGGAGAAACATGACGTTTGCTACGTATTGTCTCTTCCGCAATCTATCGAACACTTAGTTGAGTCACTCACGAAGCGGCAATGGTCGAACCTCCGCAATGCCCGCTCCAGAACGCAACGCGAGGGCGAGCCCAGCATCGAGCGCGCGAGCGCAGCGAATGTATCAGAATTCCTTGACGACCTGGTTCGCCTGCACACAATTCGCTGGAATGAACTCGATCAGAATGGAGTGCTCAACGATTCCAGGCTTCTGGATTTCCACCGCGGCGTCGCCCCAGCCCTCCTGAAAGATGGCCTTTTGCGCTTATATCGCATGCGTTTGAATGAGCGCACGATCGCTGCGATTTACGCGTTCTTCCATCGAGAAACAGTGTTCTGCTACTTGCAAGGCTTTGATCCGCAATTTGCGCATCTCAGCCCCGGCACGCAGCTGATGTTTGCAGTGATTGCAGACGCTGTGAAACTTGGTATGCGGCGCTTCGATTTCTTACGCGGAGAAGAAGGCTACAAGCTGCATTGGCGTCCGCAGGGCGAGCCGACGTACCGCATCGAACTTCCTCGCCAGCGGCTTTCAAAGCAGCTAGTCTCAATTGCAGCATAGCTCCCTGCCGCCTACAGAAAAACCCTGAACATGCTTGAGCCATATCTTTTAGGTACACATCCTTACAGGATGCTTTCGCGGTAGTTAACTGATGAAGGGGATATCTCTCTGCTCCGTGACCCGATACAGTCCTTTGAGACAGAACGTTAATCCACAACTGCTGCACTGGTGATTGCCATGATGAAACTGGAAAGAAGTGACCGCAGAGACTGGCAAGGGTTCACGCGGATCCTTGAGGTCCTCAGCTTTGTTGATGAGATGGAAGACCGCTCGCCTGATGAGATTCAAGACGCAGTTCAGAAGTTTTGTGAACTCCCTCCCAATCCCGGCCAGAGCATGAGCATGGAAGAGGTGGTCTTCTGGGCAGGAGTCGCGAGCGGTATGGAGTTCTGGCGTCACGCCGAGGAAGAGACTATGGACCCAAACACGGCAGAGAAAATGCTGATTTTCTCCTCGATATTTGCGCACTCAGTGAAAAACGCAATTGTGGATCTCGCGCTCGGAGATCTGGAGCCCGAGAACCACAAGAGATGGGAAAAGCTCAGCCGTGTCGCTTAGGCAATTCGCATTAGTTTGGCAAGAGATGGCCTTCTGCTCTTTCGCGTCTTGACCATTTCGTAAATCGCACCCCCCGCAAACGCAGCGGCTCCAAGCAGTAGCCAGGGCCGCTGCCTGTCCACCCAAAGCTCTGTTGACGTTCGGCTGGCGCATTTATCGAAGCTGCCGTGAGCAGCATAATCTCCAGGCACCGACTCAAAGAGATTATTGGGACGGTTTGGATCTTCAGGGCCGTCGTGTTGCTGCGAAGCATATCCCGTTTTCCCCAAATACAGATCCAGAAGTCCCGGAATAAACTTTTGGCCGACGATAGCGGCCACGGTTGAACCGCCAACCCAGAGTTCCCGACGCTTGGCGTGCGCTGCAAAATAGATTGCGCGCGCCGCCACTTCGGGCTCGAAGATTGGCGGCACCGGCTGCGCCTTGTGTGGCAAACGGCTCTTCACCCAGCCGAACTGTGGCGTGTTGAGCGCCGGCATTTGCACCATGGTGACGTGGATGTTTGATTTCTGGTGCACCAGTTCGCAGCGCAGCGAATCCGTGAAACCGGCGATCGCATGCTTTGCCGCGCAGTAGGCGGATTGCAGAGGAATGCTGCGATACGCCAGCGCCGATCCGACTTGCACTATGGTTCCGCGATCCCGCGGGCGCATGCGCTTCAGCGCTGAAAGCGTTCCATACACGAATCCCAGATACGTCACCTCCGTGACGCGTTTGAACTCTTCTGCGGTCATTTGCTCGATCGGCGAGAACACCGAGGTCATCGCATCATTCACCCAGATGTCAATTGGCCCAAGTTCCTTCTCCACTCGCTCTGTGGCGTTCTCGATTGCTTGCGCGTCAGCGACATCGAGCGGCAGAACCAGCGCGCGCCCGCCTGCTTCTTCGATTTCTCGCTTGGCTTTTTCGAGCCTCTCCTGATTTCGAGCGATCAAACCGACCGAGGCTCCATGCTTCCCGAACTCGCGAGCCGTGGCGCGCCCCACACCTGCGGACGCTCCCGTAATCACAACAACCTCATTTTTCTTCATGTTGTTTGGAAAGACGAGCGGCGCAGGAGGTTGTTTCTTGTTCGCGAAGATGTGTCGTAAAGGCAAAAAAGGCGAATGAGGGCTGGAGCAATTCAGGCGAGTCAGTGTCGTCAACTAAGTGCCGTCCCCGGAGCATGACGATAGATTCGGGCACTATCGTTGGGTCCGGGGACGGTTCCACCGCACCTAGTGAAGACTTAGATGGCGCGTTCTTGAGGCAGGTTGGTGAGAGCCTCTCGCGGGAATCGCTCCGCCGGACAATTGCAAGTAGAACGTCTAAGTTGTTCGGCCTAAAGATTTTGACGGTTTTACATCGTTTTACGGATAGGTTACGTCCAGCGCGATCAATAGACTGCGATCAAGGGGGGAACTTCCGAGGAGGATATTTATGCCCGAAAAACGAACTATCGAACGCGCCCGCGAGGATGCTCGCGAAGGTAAGGCGCCTAGCACACAGGCCGGGGAATTCGTCCGCGAGGAGATCCACCATGTGCGCGAAGGAAAGCATGGCGTAAAGAACGCCAAGCAAGCGATTGCAATTGGACTTTCCAAAGCCCGGAAGGCTGGGGTCAAGCTGCCCGCGCCACCGAAGGGTACCGCGTCGTCTCAAAAAGAGAGTAGAAGGCATCGTTCCACTCGCAGGAGCCGTCCATCGGCAAAACGCTCACGGGCTCGCACCCGCGCCTTGAAGCGTGAGGGACGCTCGGGAGCATCGCATCGCGCGCTTTCAAATCAAGCCAAGTCCGCGGCGCGGCGCCGTTCTTCCTCCAGCCGTTCACGGGCTGCGCGTAAAGCAGCACGCACCCGCTCCAGCCGCTCCCGATAAATATGCTCGCCGAATGCGTGATCCACATCGGCACGTCGGGCTGGCATTATAAGCACTGGCTGGGAGATTTCTACCCGGAGAGGTTCCCTCCTGCCAAAATGTTCCCTTGGTATGCGCGCGAATTCGATACGGTTGAGATCAACAACAGCTTTTACCGCCTCCCCGAAGAGAAAACCTTTCAGCACTGGAGGGAACTGGCGCCGCCGGGCTTTATCTTCGCGGTGAAAGCCAGTCGGTTCATCACGCATATTAAGCGTCTGAAGGACGCCGAAGATTCAATTGACCTATTCTTTTCTCGCGCGAAGCCCCTAGGGCCAATGCTTGGTCCTGTATTGTTCCAGCTTCCACCACGATGGAAGCTGAATCTGGAGCGTCTGGCAGACTTCTTAAGTATTTTGCCGCGCAGTCACCGGTACTCCATCGAGTTCCGCGATGAAAGCTGGTGCGTACCGCAGGTTTACAATCTGCTGACGCGCCACAACGTTGCATATTGCATTCACGATTGGCGGGAAATGCTCTGGCCGCAGCAGCTCACTGCCGATTTCACCTATGTTCGTTTTCACGGCAGCGGGACGCGATATGGCGGCGACTATCCCGGGGCTCATCTCCGCCAATGGGCCGATCGCCTGCTTGCCTGGAAATCGCAACTCTCTGCCGCCTATCTCTACTTCAACAATGACATCGGCGGCCATGCAATCCGCAATTCGCGGACGTTGAGAGAATTGATGGGATCGAGCCAGAGGCACGACCACAAGGCTGCTTGACCGCAATCCTTAGATCAAAAGGAAATAGGCAGAACATCGACGGGTAGGAAGTCTGGAAATTTACAACCAAGGGGCGCGTTTAGGGAGGCGGCAGGCGCCGGATAAAGGGGAGGTACAACCAACGCCTGCCTTCCGTCTCCTTCGCGTTGGGGCTGAATCTTTTGTAATTGAGTGACAGAGGGCTCGGCTATCAGGGTGATACTGTATTTTTCAGGTGAGGCTGTTTTCCACGGATTTGCGCCCGGGACAAACCTTTCTCCTCTGTTTGCATCAACTTACAGGGGAAAATGAGCGCGCAACCAATAGTGAATCCTAATCACACCTTTCCGCAGGGCAAATTCCCGCGAATTTGTGATTATGCCGTAATCGGCGATTGTCGGTCCGCCGCGCTGGTTTCGAAAGACGGGTCTATCGATTGGCTGTGCTGGCCTCGGTTCGATTCACCCTCTATTTTCGCTGCCCTGCTTGATCGTGAGCGAGGAGGCCTATGGAAGATTTCTCCAATTTCCAAGTACTCCATCAAGCGGCATTACTTGCCGGATACGAACATCCTGCAAACAGAATTCACAACTGAATCAGGCACGGCTGTTCTCACCGACCTAATGCCCGTCCGCGAAAATGGCTCGCTTGTGCCGGACCACGAAATTATCCGCCAGATCGAGTGCACGTCCGGTGAGCTAGAGATTGAAGTTCTGCTGTCACCGCGAGGGAACTATGGAGACGCTACGCCCAAGTTGGAACAGCGAGGCCGCCTAGGCCTGCGCTTTTGCCATGGTCGCGGCGTGTACTGGCTGCGCGGGAGCGAGTCTCTCGGGGTGAATGAGCATTCCGCAATTTTGAGACATCAGTTGAAATCCGGTGAGTCTCTTCTCTTCTCGCTCAGCTATACCGAAAATGCGCCGGCGATTCTGCCGGACATCAGTCAAATCCGGCATCGTATGTCCGTGTGTGCAGATTGGTGGCGCCAATGGGTCGGGGCCATGCGCTACGAAGGCGAGTTTCGGGATGAAGTTGTTCGAAGCGCATTGACGTTGAAACTGCTCACGTACGTGCTCTCGGGCGCAGTGGTTGCGGCGCCCACCACTTCCCTTCCCGAACGGATCGGCGGATCGCTGAATTGGGATTACCGCTACTGCTGGTTGCGCGACGCGTCGCTCACCATCCGCGCCATGCTGGAACTTGGTTATCTCGATGAGGCCGCGCAATTCCTAGACTGGATGCTGCACGCAACGCGATTGACGCAGCCGCAGCTGCGAATTCTCTACACCGTCTTTGGAAATTCGGCGCCTAAAGAGTGGGAATCGAAAACACTGCGCGGTTACGAAAACTCGGCGCCGGTGCGAATCGGGAATGCGGCACGCGATCAATTGCAGCTCGACGTTTATGGTGAAGTAATCGACGCGGCATCACAGTACGTTTTTCATGGCGGAAACCTCGATCATGAAATGCAGAAAGTGCTGGTCGGATTCGGCAATTATGTCGTGAAGCATTGGGATGAACCGGACGAAGGACTCTGGGAACCGCGCAATGGGCGCCAGAATCACACCCATTCGCGCCTGATGTGCTGGACAGCCCTGGATCGGCTGGTGTCACTCGCAGAACAAGGCAAATTAAAACGTGTAAAGGTTGAGGAATATAAGCGAAACCGTGACGCAATCCAGCAGCAAATTTGCACTCGTGCTTGGAATGAAAACTTGAAGAGTTACGTGAGCGTGCTCGATGGTGAAGATCTGGATGCAAGTTTGCTCCTGTTGTCATGGTACGGATTTGAGAAACCGGATTCACCAAGGATGCAGGCCACCTATGAGGCGATTCGTAGGCAGCTCGGCACGCGCGACGGACTGCTGTACCGATATCATGTGAATCCACCCGAAGGAACTTTTGCGATCTGTAGTTTCTGGGAGGCCGAGTATCTCGCACTTGGCGCGGGCAAAAGCGACGAATGCAGAAAGTTGATGAAGTCGCTGTTCAAATACCAGAACGACATTGGACTTTACGGTGAAGAGATCGACGCCCAAACGGGTGACGCCCTGGGCAATTTTCCGCAAGCCTTCACACACATTGGGCTGATTGGCGCGGCACTGTCTCTCGACCAGCGAGTGAAGGGTGAGCAGCAGCTTGGACATCGTCCGGAGAGCGCGATGGACGAGGAGCATCAGAGTAAGGTCGCATGAGTCAAATATGAACTGGAGCAGTTGGATACTCAGCGGTTTCGTCGCGACGGTCGTACTTTCGGCGGCTCTTGCCACCAGCCAGGGGCTGGGATTCACGCGTATGAATCTGCCCTATCTCATCGGCGCCGTGCTTACTCACGATCGCGATAGAGCAAGGCTGTATGGCTTCATGGCCCACGTGATCAACGGCTGGGCGTTCTCCATCATTTATGTCTTGATCTTCGAGACCACTCGGAATGCAAGCTGGTGGTTTGGACTGGTCATCGGACTCGTACACGCGTTGTTTGTTTTGACGATCGGGACGATGCTTTTGCCCACTTTGCATCCCCGTATGGCCACCGAGCGACATGGTCCGACAGCCAAACGGCAACTGGAGCCGCCGGGGTTCATGGCACTCAATTACGGGTATCAGACCCCGATCTCAGTGTTCTTATCACACGCCGCTTTCGGAGCGATCCTGGCGGCACTATATAAGTTGCATTGATGTTCCAGTCAGTGGCGGCGCAGAACGTGGCGCAAAGCGCTCAGCAGTGCCGCGGGACCTTCATCGGCGAGAATCATTTCGTCCGGCCGGATGATGGGATCCGGGCGCTGTGCATTCGAGATCGCGATCACCGGGCACTCGGGACAATACTCGCGCATCTGGTCGGCAAACTCGCGGACCACGCTGTCGGGCAGAGTATAGCTGACCACCACAACGTCATAATTGCCGGCGTGGATGAGATCCATGCCTTGATCGCGGTTCGTGGCAATCTGCACATGGAATCCGTGTTGATGCAGTACTTCCGCACGATAGAGTGCCAGTTCCCTGATGCTCCCAAGCATCAAGACACGGTTGCGCTCGGTCGATTTGTTCGAGCTCTCCGTATTCCCCTTGTTCTTGCGGCTCGCAGGCTGCTTTGGATGATTTTCCCCTAAAACAATTCTAAGACGGGACGGATAGTCGCCTAGAATTCCAGGAACAATGAGCGGGGAGCTGGTTGCCAACTTTCCTCCTCAAAAATCAGTGACTTATGAAATAAGCTCCAAAGCGAATTTTAGAGAATAGCCTCAGATCAGCTTTCATTTCAACCGGATGGCGAACATTCCTCTATTTTTTTTGAAGCCTAAACCAGATCAGCGCAAGGCACATCTAAAGCTACTGACGGTGGCGGCGCGGGTTTTTGTCGTTTCCTCGCATGGGCCAGGGTGAAGTCCAACGACGTCAGCCTTGGCCACGCCATCGCAACGATTTTCGATTGAGTTCTGCCCAGCCATTTCCTAAAACGGCACTATTCGGCCTCAAAGCTACCCTGCGAGTGGCTCCCAGGATTACTGCGGTAACCGGGTAACCGGGCAAGATCGTTGACCCCATACGATGCAATCCTTACAGTCTGCAATGGGGGTTCTATGAAGGACATCCACGAGGTTCTGCGCCGTAAGCAGGCCAAGTACGCTCAACTCGGCAAACAGATCGAGATGCTGCAGCAAGCAGCGGAGAAGCTTCGCGAAGTCGCGCCTCTATTGACCGATAACGACGAGGACGACGCCGCCATTCTGAGCGATATGGACGAGCCTACCGCGCCGGCCGCGAAAGCTGCGACGGCACAGGGCCAGTCCACGTCAGCGAAGCCGGTTGTACGCACGGTTGCGCCGCGTTGGCCGTAAACTCGAGTTCCAATCATGTCATTCCGGGCACTACTGGTTACGAAAGACGACCAGGCCGCTGAGACGCTGACCCCTGTCCTCTCGAATTTCGGCCTGAGCGCCCAGTGCTGCGGATACTCTGACGCCGTTTGCCTCGTCACCGAACAGAAATTTCAGGCAGTGCTGGTGGATTATGACGATCCGCACAGCGCCGCGCTCGTGTTGCAGAACCTCGCCACTACTCCCTTTCAGACCAACTCCGTAACTGTCGCCCTACTTAGCGACAAAAACAAAGTCCGGAACGTTTTTGGGGCGGGGGCAAATTTCGTTCTTTATAAACCTGTCGAGCAAATGCAGGCAGTGACAACCTTGCGAGCGGCAACAGCGCTGCTCAAGCGCGAGCGACGCACGGCATTTCGCGTTCCGATCCAGGTTGCGGTCAAGCTGCAACTGGCCAGCAGAGATGAGGGTGCAACTGAAGTCGAAGGCATCCTTCTCGACCTGAGCGAAACCGGAATGGACGTGCTCGCCTCGCAACCTCTGTATCCTTCAGCGCGGCTGAAAGCCACGTTCCTGCTGCCGAATGCGCCTGCGGAATTTGAGTTAGCGGGTGAGGTCGCGTGGGCCAATCCGAACGGCGAGTCCGGGGTGAGGTTTTGCGACACGCCAGAGAGCGTTCACGGCGCACTGCAGTGGTGGCTGGCGCAGAATTCCAAACCGGGCGCCTCAGTTGAGCCCGAGGCGGTGGCAGATTGCCGATTGACCGACCTAAGCCTGGGTGCGTGCTACGTGGAAACTGCTTCGCCTTTTCCGGAGCGCACGCGAGTTGTGTTGATTCTCTCCGCCGATGAGATTGAGTTCCGAGCACAGGGTTTGGTTCGCGTGATGCATCCTGGACGCGGAATGGGCGTGGAGTTTGCTATGCGCACTGCCGAGCAGCGGAAGCAAACCGAAGACTTCATCAGCTTTCTCACGAGCCGCCCAGGAGTACAGCCTGAATTGCGGGTTGCGCCTCAACCCCGCATGGGCGAAGAAGATGTGTTCGGCAACGAGGGCTTCGAATCAGAAATCGAAGACCCGCTGCTCGATCTGCTACGAAACCACGAGTCCTTCAGCGAAGAGATGTTCCTGGAAGCGCTGAAGAGCCAAAGAAGCCCGGACGTGGTGGAGTCGTAGGCACCAGGCTCTTGGCTCTCAAGTTCCGGTTCTCAGATGCAAGCCTCTCTGTAATTGTGAAACAAGCACGGTCTCCGGCTCAAAGGTGAGTGCTCCTCACCCCTGCGATTTCCATTTCCTCAGCAATGCAATCAGGTCTTCGGGGCCAAGCGCCCGAGCGCGCTCCCACTCGCCGTTCTTTTGGCTGTAAAGCAGCTTTCCCGTGGGGGCGAGAATGGCAATGGCGGGAATTCCGCGCTTCATGGGAACTCCGTACTCATTCATGAGGTCCTGGTTCTTCTCACCGCGCCCGACATCGATGTGAACGACCTCATAGCTCGGGTTAAGGACGGCGGCAATATCTTTGCGCTGAAACGCCTTGTCGAGGACGTGGCAGTCGTAGCACCAGTCCGCGCCAAAAACCACCAGCACGCGTTTGTGTGTCTTGGCAGCCTTGCTCAGGGCCTCACGAATCTCGGCATGGGCATCGCCTTCGGGATAAATGTGGTCATTCGTCGAGAGCGGTTGTTCGAGCTTGGCGATATCCCTTTCCTCCGCGACGATTCGCCAGATGTTTCCCTGTTGTTGCCAGATCTGCTCGGCGGTGATGTACAACGTCTTACCGCGGCTTTTGAGACTCGCCTGGAACAGTACGCCATGAATGCCGGGCTGCAGAGTCTGGGACTTCACAATGCTGAGATTCATGCTCGTTGCTTTCAGACCAGTCCAGAACGCGGACTCTGCGTTAAGGTCCACGGCGCCGGAGCCGGTCTTGATCTGTACAGGTGGCGAAATGCTGTAGAGGGAGGAAATCTCGGGAGTGTCTCCCCGCAGAATTGCCAAATGCCACTGTTCCAGAGGAGCGAACTCTCCAGCTTGTGCGGAGCAAAGGGTTATCAGAACCGCGGCCACGGAAGCCGCACGCAGGACACGCATAGGGCGAGTATAAGGCACTGGTGAGTTTTGCTAAGCTTTTCCGGTGGACAATAAATCCATTGCCGGAATTCTTTACGAGACGGCCGACTTGCTGGAAGTAGATGCCGCCGACTCGTTTCGTATTCGTTCGTATCGCAATGCCGCTGAGGCGATCGAGGGCTGGCCGCAGCAGATTTCCGACATGATTGCGAATGAGAAATCCGTGTTAGCGATCCCGGGCATCGGCAAAGGCATGCTGGTCAACCTGAAGGAGATGCTGACGGACGGCAAGCTCACGCTGCATGCCGACCTACTGCAGAAGTACCGGCCATCAATGCTTCAGTTGCTGAAGGTTCAGGGACTGGGGCCGAAAACCATTGCTCTGATCTGGAGCGCCTATCAGGTCTGCGATCTGGAAGGAGTCGAACAACTCGCGCGCGAAGGCAAGATTCGCATTCTGCCGCGCATGGGCGAGAAGCATGAGACGAAACTTCTCAAGGCAATCGAGGATTATCGCCGAATCGCAGGTCGGTTTCTGATCGAAACCGCGCAGATCCAGGCCGACAAGATTATCGAGCATTTGCGGGCATACCCCGGAGTAGAGAAGGCGACTCCTGCTGGATCACTGCGCCGCGGGCGGGAGACCGTGGGCGACCTCGATATTCTTGTCACAGGGCCGGCGTGTTGCGAGGATGCGGAACGGGAGAAGTTGATTGACCACATCATCAAGCTTCCAGGCCTGATGGAAATTATTGCCCGCGGGGAAAACAAAATCAGCTTTCGCCTGCGCGGTGGAATGCAGGTTGATGTGCGGACACTGGCCCCGGAGTCATTTGGCGCCGCCATGCAGTATTTCACGGGATCGAAGGCGCACAACGTTTCACTGCGTCAGCGCGCCCTCAAGATGGGCTACACGCTCAACGAATACAGCCTCGCGCGTCTGGACAATCAGGAGGTCGTTGCTTCAAAGAGCGAGCAGGACATCTATGCTGCACTGAAGCTGGACTACATTCCGCCCGAAATTCGCGAAAATGCCGGCGAGATCGACGCTGCCGAGAAGTATGCGTTACCCAGGCTTCTAACGCAGGAAGATCTTCAGGGCGACGTGCACATGCACACCGTCGAGACGGATGGCCGGAATACCATCGAAGAAATGGCTGCCGCAGCCCGCGAGCGCGGCTACAAGTACATGGCGATCACCGATCACTCGAAGAACCTGGCATTCGCCAACGGACTCGATGACGAACGGGCGATCAAGCATATCGCGAAAATCCGTGCCGCCAATGAGGCCATTCCGAACATCCATATTTTCGCCGGCATTGAAGTCGACATTCTGGAAGACGGGGCTCTCGACCTTTCCGATGAAGTCCTTGCGCAGATGGACATCGTGATTGCAAGCGTGCACTCGCACTTCAACCAGTCAGCCGGGGAAATGACGTCACGATTGCTAAAGGCAATAAGTAATCCGAACGTCTCGCTGATCGGACATCCCACGGGAAGGATTCTTCTCCGCCGTGATGCTTACGCCTATGACATGGACGCCGTGTTGCAGGCGGCTGCGCGCAACAAGGTTGCGATGGAGTTGAATGCCTATCCCGATCGGCTGGATCTCTGCGATCGCCACCTTCGCCAGGCTAAGCAGGCAGGGGTGAAGATTATTATCAACACCGATTCACACCACACGTCGCACATGGAAAAGATCCGATATGGAGTGTTGCAGGCGCGACGGGCATGGCTCACCGCAACTGATGTTCTGAACACCCTGCCGGCCGATCAGTTTGCCAAGGCGATGAAGCACAATTGGCCGAACGCCTGAAAAACACAGTTCCCATTTGCTAGTTGTCAGTTGGTACCGCGCGTATGGCAACTTGCAACTGGCAACTAGCTACTAGGAGAGTAGAATCTCAGCGGTAGGAGGCCGTCATGTCGAATCCGCCGCTCGCTCCCTCTTCCCCGCCCCCAGCGCCCACTCCTGAGTCTCAAGAAAAATTCGACATCGGCGAAGAATACGGAACAGCCAAAAAAAATCTGCCTCCGGCGGGAATTGTTGCCATCTGCGTGGTTGTGGTTATCGCGATTGTGGCAGTTTACTCGCTCACCAACCGCGTGAAGCAACATTCGACTGGAACCATTGACGACGTGGTGACCACGGCAGTTCCGGGCCAGAACATGGTCATGGTTGCGATCAATGTGTCGCTGCAGAATAACGAAAAGAAGCCGCTCTGGATTAAGAGCATCCAGGTTGGCGCTGAGGTCAACGGCGAGAAATTATCGGACGATGCAATTCCTGCCGTAGATGCTAAGAGATACATCGAAACTCTGCCGGACCTGAAAACGCACGCCTTGCAGTTGTTGGCACCAGAGATGCAGATTAATCCCGGTGAGAAGATTGCGGGAACTGTGCTGGGAACATTCTCTGTCGGCGCCGACGCCTTTGCTGCGCGCAAGTCCGTCACGGTGAGTGTGAACCCCTACGACGAACTGCCCATCGTGATGACGAAGTAAGTTATTGGTGTTTCTGAATGTATTTATGACGGACGAGATGATTCTGCGAGGCTGGGCTTAACTCGTCATACTTCAACAAACTGATCGAGCCATCGACTTCTAAGACTCCCAACGCAACGTCGCGATAGCTATTGATTCCATGCTCCCGGAGAGCGCGTTCGAGTTCGTCCATGCTCACGTGCTCTTTGGCCATATGAGTGGCAATAACTTGGCCGTTGTGAATCAGCAAGCTGGGTTGTCCCTGGATGAGCTTGCGAAAGCGTCGATTTGCCCCAGACACATCCGCGATCACGTAGTTCATCACCAGCAGAGTGATGGCAGCAGCAATCCCGCCAACTACCGTGTTATCTGGCCCAGTCATGGCATTCTGCACGGAGTTGCTGATGAGCAGGAGCAGAACCAGATCGAATGGCGTCATCTGGCCGACCTCGCGCTTGCCGCTCAGGCGCACTCCGAGCAGGACGACGACGTAAATGATCGCCGTGCGCAAGATGATTACGAGCAGAACGTGAGTGCCAGGAAACATGTGGCTCCAGCATATTCAGGAGCCACTTCGCCGAAAAGAAACTACTTAGGAACGTGGGCGAGTCACAGCTTGATGTTCCGGAGACGCAGTGAATTGGTAATCACTGACACCGAACTAAAGCTCATGGCCGCGGCGGCCAGAATTGGGCTTAGCAGCAGGCCGAAAAACGGGTAGAGCACGCCTGCAGCGATCGGGACTCCGATCGAGTTGTAGATAAACGCGAAGAATAGGTTTTGGCGAATATTCTTCATCACCGCGCGGCTGAGTCTGCGCGCGCGAAGGATTCCGGCGAGATCGCCTTTGACGAGCGTGATTCCCGCGCTTTCGATGGCTACATCGGTTCCTGTTCCCATGGCGATTCCAACATTCGCTTGGGCGAGGGCGGGAGCGTCGTTGATGCCATCGCCCGCCATGGCAACGGTGCGACCCTGGGACTGAAGTTCCTTCACAACCTGCGACTTGTCTTGCGGCAGGACGTCTGCCCCGTATTCGTCGATTCCGAGTTGCTTGCAAACAGATTCGGCAGCAGATTTGTTGTCGCCGGTAAGCATGACCAAACGCAAGCCGCTGTTCTTAAGTTCACCTACGGCAGCAGCAGCGGATGCTTTCACGGGATCGGAGAGTGCAATGGAGCCAGCGTACCTCCGATCAATGCCTATAAAAATCAGAGTGGCGCCAGAAGGATGCAGCACTGAAATACTGGTGTCCTCGACTCCATGTTCACGAAGCAGAGCAAATGTGCCAATGGCGACATCGTGGCCTTCGACTTTGCCGCTGATCCCTTTTCCCACGTGAGCTTGGAAGCCACGAACCTCAGCAAGTTTCAATCCACGATCCTGGGCCGCAGTGACGACGGCATCAGCCAACGGGTGCTCGCTGGCGAGCTCGAGGCTTGCGGCTTGTCGCAAGAGTTCTTCGGGCGGCATCGCTGATGTCGGAGTGACTGCCGTCACCCGCGGCTTCCCTTCCGTGATTGTGCCGGTTTTGTCGAGAATCAGCGTGTCGACTTTCTCCAACGTCTCGAGTGCCTCGGCGTTCTTGATCAGCACCCCGGCATGCGCTCCGCGGCCGGTACCAACCATGATTGCCATCGGGGTCGCCAAGCCCAAAGCGCATGGGCACGCAATAATTAGTACGGCGACGGCGTTTACGATAGCGTGGGCGAAGCGAGGTTCAGGGCCGATCGTCGCCCAGGCGATAAATGTCAGCACGGCAATTGCGATCACCGCGGGAACAAACCATCCGGCCACTTTGTCGGCGAGGCGTTGAATAGGCGCGCGGCTTCGCTGGGCCTGGCTGACCATCTGCACGATTTGCGAGAGCAAGGTCTCGCCGCCCACGCGCTCGGCCCGCATGATAAACGAGCCCGATGCGTTCACGGTGGCGCCGATCACGCGATCGCCGACATTTTTTTCCACGGGAACCGATTCACCCGTAACCATCGACTCGTCAATTGAGCTGTGGCCTTCGAGGACCACGCCATCCACCGGGACCTTCTCTCCCGGTCGGACTCGCAACCGATCTCCCACGTGAACCTGGTCAAGGGGAATATCAGTTTCGTTTCCCTCCCGGATCACCCGTGCGGTTTTCGGCGAAAGGTCCAGCAAAGCGCGGATTGCAGCGCCGGTGCGGCTGCGTGCACGAAGCTCCAAAACTTGGCCGAGCAGCACAAGCGTCACAATCGCGGCCGCAGCCTCGAAGTACACAGCCGGGCTTCCGCTCATGTCCCGAAAGGAAGCTGGAAAAATGCCCGGCGCGACAGTTGCTATGAGGCTATATACGTACGCGACGCCGGTACCCATCGCGATCAGCGTGAACATGTTGGTCGAACGGTTCACGATGGAAGCCCAGCCGCGCTGGAAAAACGGCGCGCCGCCCCAGAGCACAACCGGGGTAGCGAGGAGGAGCTCAATCCAAGGCAGCCAGCCTGCTGGCAAAGCATGCTGCACCGGCATTCCGGGGAGCATGTCGATCATCGCAATCGCGAGCAGCGGAACCGTGAGCGCCACGCCAACCCAGAAACGGCGCGTCATGTCGCGAAGTTCGGGATTCTCCTCTTGTTCTGCCGTGACCGTTCGCGGCTCCAGTGCCATTCCGCAGATCGGGCAATTGCCGGGCTCCTGGCGCACGATCTCAGGATGCATTGGGCAGGTGTACTCGGTTTTGGTGAGCAGCAGCGGGTTCTCCGGTTCCAGAGCCATCCCGCAATTTGGACACGGAGCTGGCTTGGTCTCGCGGACCTCCGGGCACATGGGACATACGTAGACCGTACCTGCCGATGCGGGACTCTGCGTCGGTTTTGCCGCCGGTGCTTGTTCTCCCACATAGGCGATTGGATTCGCGGTCAACTTCTGGAGGCACGAGGCGCTGCAAAAGTAATAAGTCTTCCCGGCGTGATCGGTTTTAAATTTTGCGGTCGCGGGATTCACGTTCATCCCGCACACAGGATCGCGGACAGCTTCAGTCGGCTTTGCGGAACCGATTCCAACGAGACCGGCAGAAGGTACAGCATGCGAGTGTTGTCCCGCCATGCCCAGCGTTACAAGTCCGGACGGTTTTGGCTTCAGATATTGGTCGGGCGCAGCTTGAAATTTGGTTGCGCAACCGGTGCAGCAGAAGTAGTACGTCTTCCCTGCGTGATCCACCTTCGCCTTGGCGGAAGCAGGGTTCACGGTCATGCCGCAGACAGGATCGATGGCCACCGCCGTGTTGGTTTCGGGATTCATCGGATTTCTTTGCTCTTGGCTAGATTCCGTCCGACGCGTGTCGGATTCGCACCCTTCGACCAGGCACACGCTACGATTCCACGCCTAAGCTAGTGTTATCTTAAATTGAGCAACTTACAGGAGAGAATGAATGACCCAGATGGATGTTTCCTTCCGCTACGTCAACCGCCCCGACGAGCGCATGATGGCGGCCATCGACAACATGCGCGAGGTGTATGGCATCAGGCGCGTCAGTTTCAATGAGAAGGAACAGATTGTTCGCGTGGAGTATGACGCTTCGAGGCTAAACGAACCGGTGGTGGCGAAGCTGCTGCGGAACACCGGCCTAGCGATCGGGGACAAGCTCGTTCTAGCTTGATAAGGGGGAGGGCCGCCAGCGTTTGTCCCGAGAAGAAATTGCAAGGGGCGCCTGAAATTAACCTCTGGCCGAAGTTTTATTTCAGTGCGCCCCGTTGCGCGCCACTTCGTCTGGTACAGGTAGTAGCACCCTGCATGCCAACGTCAACTTATTGAAAATACAAGGGCCGAGCTGGAACCTTCCCGGTAGGATTTGCCAGAGACTTGGAAAGAATTACTGGCACGGCCGAAAAGTGAGCAGGCGCTCTGCCGCAAACTGTGGAAAACACCTCCGTCCCCGCCGCCCAGTTCGAACTCGACTTCATGCACGTGACTCCAAAGCAACTTTATCGAGTTGCTGGGTCGCCGTAGACGATTCCGCGCCCGTGGGTGCCGACATAGACTCTGCCATAATCCTTTGGATCGCCGGTGATGTGCAGGATCAATCCCCACTGGTGCTGGTCGTCATTGATCCGCACCCAGGTCCGGGCAGAATTATCGGAACGGAAGATTCCGCGCGTGCCTCGCACAATTCCTACGAGATAAAGCGCCGGTGAGGTCTGATTGGGTGCGGCCTTGCCGAAACCAAAAGCGTGGATTTCCTGCACGTTCGGAAAACGCGTGAAGGTCTTGCCCGCGTCGGCGGAGTGATAGAGTCCGTCAAAAGCTGCCAGCCAAAGATCGCCTTCTCGTCCCGGGGTTGCGTAGATGCGGTCCTGGCCGCCGCGGTCGTCCCCGCGAGGATGCGTTTCAGTAGCTTTTTTCGGAAGGCCGTTAGGCAATCGCAGCGGCTGCGCCAAGAACGTCGCTGCCCCGTCAGTGCTGAGGAACAGCTTCCCACCGAATAAATCCAGGCCGTAGAACTTCTGCGGATTCACGCGGTCGGCAATGATCCGGCTATCTGCGGGAACGCCTTTGGACTCGGTCCACGTCGCACCCCGATCGCGAGTCAAATAGACGGGGCTGCGTTCAGGAGTCCAGACCCAGGTGGAAGCGTCAGATGAGACGGCAATATTTCCCAAAGCGCTGTCGGGTTGAGGCATAGACGCGGGTGGTTGCCAGGTTTTGCCGCCGTCGACCGAGTAGCCGATATTCAAGCCGGGGTGATGCCCCGAAGCGCGGCCTACGCGCACGACAACCTCCGGCTTACTCTCCGCGCAAGCGACGCTGGTGGTGTTGCCGAACAGCGGTGGTTGGGAACTGTGTGCCGGAGAAGGCTTGTCGAGATCCCAATGTACGAAGCCGCCGTAGTCGCCGATGGCGGAGATCAGGTGCGCGCCCTGCGGCGGACTCAACAGATCAAGTGCGACCGTCTCTTCGATGCCGGTACTCATCACACTCCAGGTGGTCGGCTTCCCGCGGTCAACGTCGCTGAGATCGAACGTCTCCCATCCGCCGTAACCGGTGGTGAACATCGCATGGTCGGAGTCGAATGGATCGATTTCGATGTCGAACATCCAGTGAATCGGCGTGTCGGACACATAAGGAGCGAGGGACGCGTCAAAGGTAGCGCCACTGCTCAAAACCGGCTTCCACGTCCCACCGCCATCCGTCGAGCGATAAATGTCGTCGTGATCACCTTTGCCGCCGACGTGTCGATCAAACGAGCTGGCGATCAGCACTTGAGGATTACGAGCATCGACGGAAACGGCGGCCCATCCGAAGCCTTCGGCGTTGGGCTTTTCGGGCGTGACGTCGGCCCACTCGCCGGACTTGGTATTGAACTTCCATACTGCGCCGTCCGGCATACGCCATGGACCGGGCAAGGTCCCGTATGCGATGTACAGATTGCCATCGGAAGCCAGCGCGGCACGGTGCGGACGATATTGCGTCGGTTCGTGCGGAATTGGCGTCCAGGTTTTTCCTGCGTCGGTGCTGCGGAAAAGATTATCGCGACCAAGCAGAGAAACTCCGGCGTAAATCGTCGAACTCGGCTTCGCCTTCGCTCCGCTGCTGGGATCGAAGACCACGAACACGATTCCTGCACCGCGGGTCTGAGCGGCCACCCAGGGATTCTCGCCGGGCTTGGGCGCAGTTGGCGGCTCGGTGACATCGGGAAAGCTGATCACGCGATTCCAAGTCGCGCCAGCGTCTGCGCTCTTCCACAAACCATCGTGGCGCGTCCCGAGATAAAGAATGTTGCCGTCGTTGGGATCGACGGCGAGGCGCTCGCCATTGCCGCGCCCAGTCTCGTTGCCCCCAAATTTAAATGGTACGTTGGTGCGCTGGAACGTGCGACCACGATCGCGCGAGCGAAGGATCGCGCCATTTGGCGTGTGCGGGTTGGTGTAAGTGCCGCAGGCAAAATACACGCGGTCGGGATCGGACGGATCGAGAGCAATGCTCTCGACGCCCATCAGGTTCAAGTCGGGATAGGAAACCCAGTCGAGCAGCGGCTCCCAGTGGTTGCTGAGGTCATTCCATCGGTATGCACCGCCAATATCTGTGCGAGCGTAGCGCAGGCCTTTTTCCTTGGGATGAAAGATGATGCCATCCACAAACCCGCCGCCAACAATCTGGACGTTGCGCCAGGTGTAGGGGTGTGAAGTCAGCTTGTGTTGCGACTGTGCGCTTGCGAAGGAACAAACGCAAAATAGCATCAGCGCTAGAACGGCTGACTTAAACGGTCGAATAAACATGGATAAGTATCTCCAGGCGTATGAAAACAGCGTGACATGATAATGCATTTGGCGTGGAAACATTGTGATGAAGGACACACACTTAGCGAAGATATATCGACAACTACCACACCTTGACCTAGAATTTCGCACATCATGCGCAGATCTCTTCCGGTTGTCTTGTGGTGTGCGTTGGGACTTCTCCCTGCTTTTGGTCAACAGATTACAGTCAATCGTCAAAACAAAACTATCGCGATAACGGCAGATGACACCGTCAGTGTGGATCCCGAAGTTGCGACGATAACCGTGGGATATTACGATTACGCGCCTACTAAGGAAGCAGCATACGAAGAGAACATACGGGTTTCTAATGAGGTAATTAAAGCTCTGCTTAATGGAGGTGTTTCCAAGTCCGCGATAGAAACCGAAAGCGTGAAGTTGGAGCGTGTAGAACCAAACGAAAAGTGGACGGCCGAGGAAAGAAAGGCCAAGCAATATCAAGCCAGTCAGTCGTGGACCATCACGGTAGCGGCAAGTCGCGGGCAGGCGGTTGTGGATGTAGCGCTTCACGCAGGTGCAAACGTGCTAGAAGGCTTGGACTGGAATGTCTCCGATCCGCGAGCCCTTCAGGCAAAAGCGGGGGCTGCCGCATTGGCGAAAGCCAAGGCTATTGCCGAGCAGATGGCCAAGGGGCTAAACGCAAAGCTCGGTGACCTTGTTTATGCAAGCAATCGGGCACCAGCCCCGGTCTTCGCCGGAGCTTTCGATACTGCGGAGGCTATGACGGTGCCGGCACCACCGCCTCCACCTCCGCCTCGCCTAGTTCTTTATCCCAAGAAAGTGAGGTCTGACGCGACTGTTTACGCGGTGTTTGCGATCGAATAGGCTGTCCGAAAATTGACTTAGCAAATCTGGAGGAGGCGATTGGTTAGAATAGGAGTCTTTTCTTCGATTGTGTTATCTATCATCTCTTTGGCGTTGCCTCCGACATTCGCTGCACAAGCGAAGCCGTTTGAGCCTGACCTCGCAAATGTTGCGACGGCGAAAGACGTCACGATTGTGAACCGCGCCGTCTCCGCTTCTGACATGAACGGCAAACCCGCGCTGCGTTTTGACGAACGCCCTGGCGTCGGTCTAGTTATGTGGCCTGACGTGCAATTCTCGGATGGAACCATTGAATTCGATGTTCGAGGCAAGGACGTTCTTCAGCAGAGCTTCGTCGGGGTGGCGTTCCACGGAGTGGGTGACGCGTATGAAGCTGTTTACTTCCGGCCATTCAACTTCCGCGCCCGCGATCCGGACCGCCAGTCGCATTCCGTCCAATATGTTTTCGAACCCACCCACAGTTGGGCCAAACTGCGCAGTGAGCATCCGGGACAGTACGAGAAAGCCATCACGCCCGCTCCCGATCCGAATAGCTGGCTGCATGCACGCATTGTGGTGGCTTATCCGAAGGTTAGCCTGTACGTCAATAACGCCTCGGAGCCGTGTTTGGTCATCGACGAATTGAGCGATCACAAGAACGGATGGGTGGGACTATGGGTCGGCAACGGCTCCGGCGGCGAGTTTGCCAATTTAAAGATCTCGGCAGCAACCGTCAAGCAATAAATGGGAGGTCTGGCGACCCCGGAGGGATTTGAACCCCCAACCCTTGGTTCCGAAGACCAATGCTCTATCCAGTTGAGCTACGGGGCCGCAGAAAATAAAGCTAACACAAACCGACCTCAATCTTAGGTCGAGACTCGATCGACCGTACGTGCGCGGACGCCGTGCCTGCACATGGCATGTAGTGGTCCACGCGAGATCCCTCGTCCCGCTGGTGAAAAACGCGGACTTCCGGATGACCGGATCGGGTTGTGGTTTGGCGAAAGCTGGGTGCCTGTTTCACATATCTGCCGAGTTGTGCTCGGACTGAAGCCCTCGACTTCATTCCACGCAGGCTCGCGACGGCGCCCATCCCCAAACAATTATCAGTTCTTCACGGGCATCAGTGCTTCACATTGGCACCTTCACGCCCTTTTCATTTGCGAACTGCTTTGCTTCCTCGTAGCCGGCATCAGCGTGGCGGATGATGCCCATGCCGGGGTCCGTTGTCAGCACACGCTCAATGCGCTTGGCCATGGCTTCGGTACCGTCGGCGACGGTAACCTGTCCGGCGTGCAGCGAGTAGCCGATGCCAACGCCTCCGCCGTTATGGATCGAAACCCAGGAGGCGCCAGCCGCGGTGTTGAGCAAAGCATTCAGCAGGGGCCAGTCGGCCACCGCGTCGCTGCCGTCCTTCATGCTCTCGGTTTCGCGGAAGGGAGAGGCGACGGAGCCGCAGTCGAGATGATCGCGTCCCATCACGATGGGAGCCTTCAGTCTTCCCTTCTTCACCATATCATTCATGGCGAGGCCGAATTGCGCGCGCTCGCCGTAGCCCAGCCAGCAGATGCGCGCGGGCAGTCCCTGAAACTTGATCCGCTTGCGGGCGAGGTCGATCCAGCGACGCAGGATGCGGTTGTCGGGAAAGAGTTCGAGGACAAGATCGTCAGTGGCGTGAATGTCCGAGGGCTCGCCGGAGAGCGCCACCCAGCGGAACGGGCCGCGACCTTCGCAGAACAGCGGACGAATATAGGCGGGCACGAATCCGGGAAAATCGTAGGCATTCTTCACGCCGCGCTGAAATGCAAACGTGCGGATGTTGTTGCCGTAGTCGAAGGTGACCGATCCCATCTTTTGCAGGCGCAACATGCCTTCCACGTGGCGGGCAATGGACTCGAGCGACTTTTCTTCATAGGCCTTGGGATCGCGTTTGCGAAGTTCGAGCGCCTCGGCCAGCGACATGCCGTTCGGCACGTATCCGTTTAGCGGGTCATGCGCTGAGGTCTGGTCGGTAAGGATGTCGGGCACCACGCCGCGCTCGGCAAGCTCGGGAATGATATCGGCGCAATTGCCGACGAGGCCAACAGAGACATTTTCTTTTTTGCGGACGGCGTTCTTCAGGATGCGAAGCGCCTCGTCGAGCGTGTTGACCATGAAGTCGCAGTAGCCAGTCTTCAGGCGTTTCTTAATGCGCTCGGGATCGACGTCAATACCAAGAAAGGCCGCGCCGGTCATGGTCGCCGCGAGAGGCTGAGCGCCACCCATGCCGCCCATGCCGCCGCTGACGATCAGCTTGCCGGCGAGATCGCCGCCGAAATGCTTTTCGCCTGCTGCCGAGAAAGTCTCGAATGTCCCCTGCACGATTCCCTGCGAGCCAATGTAGATCCAGGAACCGGCGGTCATTTGGCCGTACATCATGAGCCCCGCGCGCTCGAGTTCGTTGAATTTCTCCCAGTTCGACCAGTGTCCGACAAGATTCGAATTGGCGATCAGGACACGCGGCGAATGTTCATGCGTTTTGAAGACGCCGACCGGCTTGCCGGATTGCACCAGCAGGGTTTCGTCATTGCCGAGTTCTTTCAGACAACGGATGATCGCATGGTAGCAGTCCCAATTGCGCGCAGCTTTGCCCGTGCCCCCGTAGACAACGAGATCGCGCGGGCGCTCGCCGACCTCCTCGTCGAGGTTGTTCATCAGCATGCGCATGGCGGCTTCCTGCGGCCATCCTTTGCAAGTGACCGTGGTGCCGCGGGGGGCGCGAACGGGACTGTAGGCGGGTGCTTCCACTTGGACAGGCATGGGTAGATGGTAGTGCCGGGAACGGTGGAGATTCAAACTCCGGCAAATGGCGTCATCCCGAACGGCGCGTTCTTCAGCCGACGGGGAATCTGGCGGGGATCACAACAGAGGCGCATGTCCGACCTGCTCGCCGTGGGCACGAGTCACTGCACGCAAGATCCCTCCGCGCGCTGGTGAGAACGCGCGCGTTCGGTACGACGCAACTGCTTATTCCGGCTGAATGCGGATTGCTGAATGCTGAGTGCTTCTTACCAGGTGTTGTACGCGGTGCCGTCGGAAGCGATTTGAGTCGACGAGCTATGCACGTCGCACATGCCGCCGGTGTCCTGCTCCTCGGGTGTGGAGATGGTGCTGTCGTCGCATTGCTCGGCCTGCCAATCCTGCTGGCCGGTGATTGGGTCTTTCGGTACCGAACCGAGGTAATGCGCCGAGACGAGATCTTCTATGGACTGTGGCGCTTTCTGCTTATCGAGCGTGTACTCCGAGATCAGCTTGCGCATGTCGTAAAGGTCCTGCTTCAGCACCGACTCTCGCGCGCGGCGGACGGACTCTCGATACTGGGGAATCGCGATGGAGATCAGGATCAGAAGGATGCTGATGACGATCATCAGCTCAATGAGGGTGAATCCCGCCTCGCGGGCGTAATACTCCACCCGATTGCGACAAGTGTGACGACGCTGGAGGACCTTCTGGATTGGTTTGCGGAATTTCATTTACCAATCCCTGTACTTGGTGCCATCGAGCGCGATGCCCTGAGATTTGGTGTGCACATCGAACACGCTATCGCCGTTAAAGGTGTCGGAGTCCGGATCGTCCTGCATGGAGCGAAGGCCCCAGTCGGTGTTGCCTGTCATCGGATCAACCGGGATGTGTCGCAGAAAGCGTAACTTCTTTCCGCCAACGTCTTCACCATTCACGAGAGTATCGAGATCAGGGGGATAACCGAAAGAATTCACCTTGGTGCGGAAGGCGTTGCGGTCGGCGGCGTCTTTGTAGCGATCGATGGCGTCGCGAATTTCCCACAACGCAGCCCGAAGCTGGCGTTCTTTCTCACGCTTAATCTGCACCCGAGCGACGGGAATGATCAAGCCGGAAAGAATGATCAGGATCGTCGTGGCCACGACAAGCTCAATCAATGTAAAGCCGGATTGTTCTTTGCGGACGTACATCTTCACTGGGAACGAGTTAGGCGGCGAAACTTGCATGAAATCAGTTGTGGGCTATTGGTTGTTGGCTCTTGGGCCGTCTGGCTATGAGTCCCACGAAACCGCGAACAACGAACAACCAATAACCCACAACCCTTTGCGCTCTACTGAATTGTAACCGCCGCCGTGGCTCCGTTCACAGGCATGGCCTGGTGGGCTGGATCTTGCGCGCCCCCACGAGCAATGGTCAGGCTGGATTGTCCCGCAGCTTTCGCCATGAAGGTCAGGGTGACGACCGCGCCCTGGCCGTTGACGCCCGCAGCACCTGGCGGACGGCTGGCCGTAACCTGCATGGTTCCGGTGCTGTCATCTTCGCGGTGAGTAACGGTGACAATCTGCCCATCCTGCGAAAGCAAGGTCCCGTTCGAAACGTTCACCACCTGCAGCAAGTTGGGATCGTAGGTCAGTTGCAGCGGGACCGAATACACATTCTGTGCGCCATTCAACAACACATTCACGGTGAAGGTTGATCCCGGCTTCTGCGTCAATTGTGGCGGATCAAACGCGAAGCTCGCCGTCGTTGCTGACCGCGGCACCAATTGCGGCTCCGGCGAAGCGGTCGGCTGAGCCGGCGCAGCAGGCTGCGGAACGTTCACCGAGCCCGCGCCTGAGGACGGGTTCATACCGCCCCCGCTGGGCTGCGAGTTCGAACGGCTCACGTTGCGCAAGCTGATGGCGCTAGCGGTACCTACATCAATCGCTTCTTCGTTCAACTGCGTCAATACCTGGCGGCGTACCACGTGCGGGATCAGCACGAATACCGTTTCAGTCTCACGATGTTCCGTCTGGGTTTGGCCGAAGAGATACTTCAACAAGGGAATTTGCGACAGTCCCGGGATTCCCGTCAGGCTCTTGCTGTTCAAGTCTTCCAACATACCGCCGAGCAGGTTGGCTTCGCCCTCGCGCAGGCGGACCTCATGATCAACTTTGCGCTGGCCAATGATGGGCTGGGTAATACCACCGATATTCGACTGGCCGGTGACGGACGAAATGTCCATCGCGATCTTCAGCGTCACATCGCCGTTGGAGTGCACCCGCGGCGTGACTTCAATGTTTACGCCGACGTCCTGGTACTGAAACTGGGTGTTGACCAGCGGGTTGATGCCAACGCCGCCAATGCCGGGCTGAAATGATCCGGTTGCGATCGGAATGCGGTCGCCTATTTTCAGTGTCGCCTTCTGCCCATCGACCGAGCGAATCTGCGGGTTCTGAATCAGCTTGGTATTTGTGTCTGAAAAGAGGGCTGAGACGGTCGCCTGCGAAATCGTGACTTGGAAGTCGGTGGCGTTGAGGTTAGCTAGGGAATTCAGATTGATCGAGCCGTTGTTGGTAGTCGGAGTCGTGATGCCGCCCAATCCATTGTTGTTGTTGTTGTTATTGTTGTTCGTCGTTGTCGTAGTGACATTGGGTTGCAGCTGGATCGACGCACTGGTTGGCGGATTGATTCCCAAGGTGCGGTTCTTGTCGCGATTGATCTGCATGACCGCGATATCCACCACCACTTCGGGTTTGGAGCGGTCGAGATCGCTGACCAACTTCTGCGCCAGCGCGATCTGGTCGGGGTTTCCGCGCACCACGATGGCACCTTCCGAAGGCAGCGGTTGAATGCGCTGGATTTCGAGAATCTGGCGAAGCGCGTTCACAACATCCTGGAGCTCGGTTGGCTGAGAAAGGTTCGAAAGGTAGAAAGTCTTGATGACGCTCTGCTCAAGCTCCTTGCGCTTGGCGGGATTGTCGGCAGCAACGAAAATCGTGTTCGGCGTAACAGGGCGCCAGAAAGTCTTTGACTCCATAGCAACGATCTGCAGCGCTTCTTCCAGAGAAACTGAGTTCAGATCTACCTTGATAGCCCGCGACGTGTAATCAGGATCGAAGAGAACGTTAATGCCAGCCAGCTTGCCGATGGTCTCGTAAATGATCTTGCTGTCGGCGGTCTGCTTCATCGTCATCGGGACGTTGGGGATGGCGGCGAGTTCGACCGGCCCACTCGCATTCTGCAAACGTTGTTCCAGCACGCTGGGCTCTCGCTGGGTTTGCGGCGCAGCACCCTGGCCCTGCTGGATCATCCGATTGGTGACCGCTATTTCTTGTTTAGCAATGGCGCTGGAAGGATCGATCTCAGCGGCTTTCTGGAACTCGGCTAGTGCTTCCTGCAGGCGTCCGGCTTCCCGAAGCAGCTGTCCCCGATGGACATGCGATGCGCCAGCCAGGAATCGCAAACGCTCGTACGCGGTCCGGTAGGAAAGATCCCGGGGGCTCTGATCGTAGGCTTGCTTGTAGAAGTCGTAAGCCTGCTCGTAGTTCTGGCGTGCTTCGGCATCTTTGCCCTTCTTGTAAAGGGAGCGAGCGCTCTCGGCCACAGCTGAGATGATGGCTAGAAAAACCAGGAAAACGATCAGCGCCGGGCGGATTGCGCGTTTCATCAATGACACCTCAAAAGACGTTCGTTCGCATGCTTCAGAGGGCTGAACCATGCATTTTTTCTGTAGGAAAGCGCGATTATAGCATCGGGGGTAACCACGCCGATGTTACTGTTCGTCATACATTTACACCAAAGTACTCGTACCAACGCATCAGCTTCTAGCTGCTAGCTGATTGGACCCGTGCTGGTTGATTAGCCGGCTTCGAATTTCAAGTTTCCAGTTTCAGGAACTGAGGCGCAGCGACTTGGAACTCGAAACTCGAAACTTGAAACTGCTACTCTATCCTTAATGGCCCGGCAAGCGACCCATCAGACCAAGGCGAACCCGGAGAAGAATCCGCGGCGCGATCCCACCGCGGCCGGGCAGAGGGATGCCGCTGTCAATAGGATCGCCTCACATAACTATTTCTTGCTGGAAAAATACGAGACCGGCATTGCCTTAACAGGTACCGAGGTGAAGTCGGTCCGGGGCGGAAAAGTTGGGCTACGCGACTCGTATGGGATCGTCAAAGACGGCGAACTCTGGCTGCTGAACTGTCACATCGGCGAGTACGAGCACGGGAACATCTACAATCACGCTCCCCTCCGGACGCGGAAGCTTCTCGTCCACAAGGAAGAGATCCGCAAACTAATTGGCAAGACCCAGCAAAAGGGCCTCACGCTGATTCCTACACGCATGTACTTCAAGAACGGACGAGTGAAAGTAGAACTTGCACTTGCGAAGGGTAAACAACTCTGGGATAAGCGACAAACCGAGCGCCGCCGCACGGCGGATAAGGAAGCCAGAGAGGCGATCGCGAGATCGAGAAAGAACTAGAGGGTGCCCCGTCCTTGTCTCGCGTATTTTGCGAGACAGGGCGGGGAGTTTGATCTTGAGAGTCTACATTCACGCAAAGTCAAAAACCCCACCCTGTCGCCAAGAACGCGACAAGGGGCACCCGTGACAAGGCTGGGCCACCCCTAATGTTCATCCGTCACAGACAGAATTGTGACGCTCGTTTAGCTTCGGAGCATGCCCTGGGGGTTGAAGCACTTCCAGCAAGCGCGCTGTTTACACTTCGTCACTTTCAGTTGTCACAATCGTGAGCCGTTACTAGGGACACCATACGCTCGTGATGTGTTCGTAAGAACACTCGAACAGACTCGGCAATGGTATGGCTTCTACGTGTGCGGATATGTGGTTATGCCAGAGCATGTCCATCTGCTGATTAGCGAACCTGAGCGCTCACGCCTCTCGACCGTACTACAGATGCTGAAGCAAAATGTTGCGCGCGAACTGCGCTTGCCCGAAGGCAGCCCATTCTGGCTGCCTCGATACTATGACTTCAATGTTTGGGGAGAATCGAAGCGCGTGGAGAAATTACGTTACATGCATCGGAATCCGGTGGTCAGGGGACTCGTCAAGCGCCCGGAAGACTGGAAGTGGAGTAGTTTCGTGCACTACGCGACTGGAACTGAGGGAGTGGTTGAGATTGAGTCGCAATGGACGGCGCGGAAGCGAGAACGCCAGGGAATTTTTCCAAAGGTCGTTGTTCGGGATCGATCGTAATTCGGGTGCCCCGTCCTTGTCTCGCGTATTTTGCGAGGCAGGACGGGGATTTTGATCTTGAGAGCTACATTCACGCAAAGTCAAAAACCCCACCCTGTCGCCAAGAACGCGACAAGGGTGGGGCACCCCTCAACAACTTTGGTTATTACTTCTGTTCCGGCTTTGGCTCAGGCGTGACTACCTGGGCGTTTTCGGTCTTGTCACTTGATTTCGCGTCGGCTGCCTTGGTGTCGGCAGCTTTCGATTCGACAGACGCTGCGTCCCCAGACTTGCTGTCCGCAGTTTGTGTATCCGCAATCGGCAGTCCCGTTGACGACGTTCTGTCGGCATCCTGGACTTCCGTGGGCTGCAGGTCCTTAATCCGCGCAGTCGTCAGAATCTTTTCCAACTGCTGGAAGACTTTTCCGTGATCGACCTGGGCCATATCTTCTTGATCGGTCGTATCGACTGCCAGCGCGAATTCGTAGCAAGCGTTGTTCTTGAACAAGTGGAAGTACTTCAGGTCAGACTTGTTGTCGCCTTCTCCGTTGATCTGCTCAAACACGCTGTACTCGTTGGCGCCAAGCTTCACAATCGTCGGCTTTACGTCGCCGGCTTCTTTCGACGACTGGTTGAACTGCATGCACCCGTCCGAACTCATGTCATTGCTGACACTCACACTGAGCAGCGCAGCCGTGAAATCCGTTTCGGGATAGGAGTCTCCGGGCATATCAACTGCCGCCACTGCTACCGCGCCTTCCTTCAAGTATGTGACTGGCAGTGAAGCTAGCTTGTCGCCTGATTGCAGGCTGTACTTGACCGGATACTTGAACGAAACGCCGTAGTCACTATTCACGTACTTCGCAGTGGCTGGACGATGATGCTTCTTGAGAGCCTTTTTCGGCTTCTCTGGAACCGAAGCTGCGGGCGTGCTTGGAACCGTTGCTGAAGCCTGTTGCTGAATCGGCGGATTGATCTTCGCCGTGGTCTGAGGCTTCTTCGACCAGTTGATCGCGAAGAACAGCACTCCCGCCATCAGGACCGCCGCACATATCGCTGGCAGGTACATGCTGCTCCAGCCGCCGTCATCTTGCTTGAAATTCTTGTTACCGCTTACCGAGTTTGGATTGATCGTTGTCATGTTCCCCTCCGTGGGACTTCGTTGAGAGGAATGGCAAGATCGCGGCCAAAATGAATGACATTGATTCGGCGGCAGTTAGTCTTTCTTGACGAACCTGGCTGCGTGGTTGGTGGAACACGACGTGGGTGTCGAAACACGCATTCTGGGATGTCGAATATGCTTTGAATCCTAGGTCACTCCGCGCCAGATCCCTTCGCCCGCTGGTGAAAGCACGGGCGTTCGGGATGAGCCAGCACAAGTACGGCATGCTTTTACAGCATAAAGACAACAAACGTTCCGTAAACGTGCTCTAATGAGGTAGAGAGTTGTTCCCTCGGAGGTGCCCCTATGTCCAGCAAAGCCCTTCTCCGCCTTGCTTTCGCAGCTGCATTCACCCTGCTTCTTTCGTTTCCGGTTTTCGCTGAATCTCACGTCAGGATTGTTCGCCTCAGCTACATCGAAGGCGGTGTGACGATCGATCGCAACACCGGGCAGTTCGAGAAGGCGATTGTGAACTTGCCTGTCACCGAAGGGACGAAACTGCGCACTGCAGACGGACGCGCCGAGGTTGAATTTGAAGACGGTAGCACCATGCGTCTGGCCCCGAACACCAACGTGCAGTTCACGAAGCTGTCGTTGCGTGACTCCGGTGGCAAGCTTTCGGTAGCCGATGTGCAGAATGGCACCGTGTACGTTGACTTTGCAGCGGCCAAGCACGATGAACTCACGTTGCTGTTTGGCAACGCGAAAACAACTCTGACGCAGGCTGCTCATCTGCGAATCGACGCCAACGAAGAAGGCACAGCTCTTGCAGTGTTCAAGGGCGATGTTCAGGTTGAGGGTGCATCGGGTACGGTCCAGGTGAAGAAGAATCAGACAGTCAGCTTTGAAGCTGGAGAAAATGCCAAAGCAGTTGTCGCCAAAAACATCGAGCCCGAACCGCTCGACGGATGGGACAAAAAACAGTCTGAGTATCACCAGGTATACGCGAGCAATTCGTATACGAACTACTCGCCTTACGCTTACGGCACCAGCGATCTGGCCTATTACGGCAACTTCTTCAGCGCGCCAGGCTACGGCATGCTTTGGCAACCGTACTTCATCGGTGCCGGATGGGACCCGTTCATGAACGGCGCCTGGGCTTTCTCGCCGGGCTTCGGATATGGCTGGGTTTCGTCGTATCCATGGGGCTGGGTGCCCTATCACTATGGCACGTGGGTCTTCCTGCCCGGGTACGGATGGGCATGGCAACCCGGCGGCGCGTGGATGCCGTACTACTCAACGCCTGTTTTGTTGAATACGCCCGGCGGATTTAAACGGCCGCAGCCTCCAGCCGCACCCGTGAAAGGAACTACGATCCTGGCGGTGAACCGTGGACCGGTCACGACCTTTGCCAATCGTTCAGGCAGCAAGATCATGATCCAGAACAATTCGGCGGGACTGGGCGTTCCGCGCGGGCTTTCCAACATCGCCAAGGTCTCGCAGCAGGTGCAGACCAAGGGGATGGTGACACAGCGAGTTCCTTCACCAAACCAGTCAATAACGCCGCCGCGCTCGATGATGCAACCGGGCATGCGGCCGGGAATGCAGCGCGGGGAAGGCCAGACAAGGCCTGCAGCGCCGCCGCGGATGAGCTCTCCGCCACCACCGCCTCCGCGGATGAGCATGCCCGCGCCTCCGCCTCCGTCCTCAGGACCACGCAAATGAGCTGGTAGGTAGAAACAGCAAACCCGCGGAGCGATCCGCGGGTTTTGTTTGTGAAGAGCGTCTTAGCGCTGGCCGACAGGAATCCAGTGCTGCGGATATGCGGGTCCGATGTAATCCGCTCGAGGACGGATCAAACGATTGTCATCGAGCTGTTCGATGACGTGCGCCGTCCAGCCGCTGATGCGCGACACCGCGAAGATCGGGGTGAACAGATCGACGTCGATTCCAAGCACGTGATAGGTGGAAGCGGAATAGAAGTCCACGTTGGCGTTCAGCTTCTTCTCGGCCTTCACGAATTTCTCAATGGCGTGCGACATCTCGAACCACTTAGTCTCGTTGTGCGCACGGCAGAGGTCCTCTGACATCTTGCGGAGGTGCGTGGCACGCGGATCTTCGGTGCGATAAACGCGATGGCCGAAGCCGGAGATTTTCTGCTTTTTCGCCAGCATATCGCGGACATACTCGACCGGATCAGCACCTGCGGCATCAATTTTTTCCAGGATGTGAAATACCGCCTCGTTCGCTCCGCCATGTAATGGTCCTTTGAGAGCACCAATGGCCGAAGTAACTGCGGAGTGCATGTCAGAAAGGGTTGCTGCGGTGACGCGGGCGGCGAAGGTAGATGCGTTCAGTTCGTGGTCCGCATGGAGAATGAGTGCGATATCCAGCGCGCGTTCTGCAGTTTCGGAAGGCTTCTCCCCGTTTAACAAAAGAAGGAAATTCGCTGCGTGCGAAAGCGAGGGGTCCGGCTCAACAACATTCTTCCCTTTTCGAATCCGGTCAAATGCAGCCACGATCATCGCAATCTGCGACGTGAGACGAATAGCCTTGCTGACATTGGCATCGTGATCATTGGCACTTCGATCGCGATCATAAAGACCCAGGGCTGAAACCGCTGTGCGAAGAACATCCATGGGCAGCGCGTTCTTGGGAACGCTGCGCAGAAAATCGACGACTGAGGGATCCAGTTTGCGCTCAGAACCGAGACGCTGGCGAAGGTCCTTCAGTTCCTCGGAATTCGGGAGTCGCCCGTGCCACAGCAGGAAGCAGGTCTCTTCGAAGTTGGACTTTTCGGCGAGCTCATGGATATCGATGCCGCCGTAGGCGAGAACACCGTTGTCGCCGTCGATGTAACAAATCTTGGATGTCGTGGCGACCACGCCCTCCAGCCCCTTGGGAGCGTGTGTCATCGTAAGGCCCACTAGATTCCTCGCTAATCGGGAATAGTTGAGGCACACGGCAAGCTTGGTCGTGCAGCCGCAACTAACTTTTATACGCCAAAAACCTTAAAGTTTCCAAACCGAAGCTGATCGGCTCAAATCACGCTGCGGCGCGTGTACCCGCGCAAAACGCGGGTTCGACGACGCTGGACTACTTGGTCTGCATGCATCGATTTTTTTCATCCACGAACACTACCTTAGATGCGTGATTTTTAGCTTCGGCAGAGTCCAGCCAGCAGAATGCGACCACGATGATCAGGTCGCCCGAATGCACCAGGCGGGCGGCCGCGCCATTCAGGCAGACCTCGCCCGATCCGCGCGGAGCGGAAATAACATAGGTTTCGAACCGCTCACCGTTACTCAGGTTCCAGATATGCACGGCTTCCCCGACCAGGAACCCCGCTGCCTCGACGAGCGCCTCATCGAGCGCAATACTCCCCTCGTAATTCAGGTCGGCGCCGGTCACAGTGGCCCGGTGGACCTTGGATTTCATCAGTTTGATCATCATGGAGGTTTGTTACTTCGATAATACACGTCCCTCAGAGATGAGAGGCTTCGCGGCGGCTTCAGGTTAGAATGAGCCATGCGCCGTGTACTTTGTTTGGCGTTTCTCGTCGCTTGCTTCAGCGTGCCGTCGCTCGCGAAGCAGGAACAGCCCGATCCTTTGCTTCCTTGCCCTCCCGGTGCGAGTCATTCCGCGTGCAATCCATCGAAGGGCGATGAGAAGGAAGCGAAGGCGGCATACTCGCGCGCAGTAAGACTCCAGGAAAAAGACCTCGATCAGGCCTACGAGCAATTCTCGCGCGCTGCGGACCTGGTGCCCCGCAATCTGACCTACGTCACCGCCCGAGAAATCGCACTCCAGCGCCTGGTCACGCGCGACATCGAGCGCGGAAACACCCAACTCGAAGCAGGAAAACAGATCGAGGCGCTCGCCGATTTTCGCAGTGCGTTGCATCTGGATCCTGCAAATCAGTTTGCGCAAGAGCGACTGCGCGATGCACTCGGTGACTCGGCGCCCAAAATGGACACCGCCCCGCAGGTGATTGAACAATCCACCGAACTGCACCTGCAACCGAGCCTCAATCTCGCCAGCTTTCACTTTCGGGGAGACAGCCGCGAACTGCTGACACAGATCGCGCAGGTTTACGGGGTCTCGGCGCAAGTGGAAGATTCGGTCCAGTCGCGGCGGGTCACGTTTGACATCGACAACATCGATTTCTACAAAGCGATGCTGCTGGCAAGCACGCTCACCAAAAGTTTCTGGAGCCCGCTCGACGAGAAGCACATGCTGGTGGTCGCCGACACGCCGGACAATCGGCGGCAGTACGAGCGCATGGCGATGCGCAAGTTCTACATCCCCTCCGCGGCGACGACTCCGACGGCATTGAACGACGTAATGAACCTGCTGCGGAACCTTTTTGAGATCCGCTTCGTCGTGCCGAACGCCTCAGCCGCTACGCTGGTAGTCCGCGCGCCGCAGAACGCGTTGGACGCAGCGACCCATTTTCTCGAGAGCTTGGACGACGCGCGCCCGCAAGTGATGCTGGACGTGAAGGTTTATCAGATCAACCACACCTTCATGCGCAACTTGGGCGTGCATATTCCCAATAATTTCACTTTGTTCAATATTCCAGCGGGAGCGCTTGCGGCACTCGGTGGCCAGAACATCCAGGACCTCATCAATCAACTGATCGCCAGTGGTGGAATCAATCAGGCGAATAATACGGCGCTGTCGGCCTTGCTGGCGCAATTGCAGTCTCAGCAAGGGCAGAATTCAATCTTCAGTCAGCCGTTGGCGACGTTCGGCGGCGGCAAAACCCTGACCGGAGTGACCCTCGATCATCTCAGCGCACAATTGCAGTTGAACGAGAGCTGGATGAAAACGCTGGATCATGCATCGTTGCGGGCATCGCAAGGTACCGACGCCAGCTTCCGAATGGGAAGCCGGTATCCCATTCTGAATGCAACCTTCGCGCCCATCTTCAACACCGCCGCGATCTCGCAGGTGATCCAGAACAACTCGTTCCAGGCGGCCTTCCCCTCATTCAACTACGAAGACCTTGGGCTGACAATCAAAGCCAAACCAACCATTAGCGCGACGAATAACGTGAGTTTGAAACTCCAACTTCAACTGCGGGCACTGGCTGGACAGTCCTTCAACGGCGTTCCTGTGATTGGAAATCGCGAGTACAACGCCAGCATTACCCTGGCCGACGGCGAACCAGCGGTCGTGGCCGGAGAAGTGACCCGAACCGAAGCGCTGGCCATGAGTGGAATTCCCGGGCTCGGATTCGTACCGGGGTTGAATAAAATCACTACGGAAAACAGCAAAGAGATCGATGAAGACGAACTGCTGGTGGTAATCACACCGCACATTGTGTCGCGCAGCGCGAACGAAAGTTCGGAAGTCTACCTGCCAAAATAGCTGAAGTGGCGCGTTGGGTCACTCCACACCTGAATGTCTATCGTAAGTCTTCGGTCCGACATTCCAGGCCAAGAGATTTGTAGGCCTCCTCCATCGTATGCACAACTTCCATGTTCGGCCTGGTTTCGTGTGCGTACGCCTGGTACATCCGGGTGAGCCCGGAGCCATGCGCCTGGGGAGCTATTACGACGTGTTTTGAGGTGCGGTTGTAGATGCTTGCTCGCTGAGCCAACGTTTGCACAGCGAAAGTCGAAACTTTGCCGCCGGTGACGGCGCTGAAATCTACAATTTCTGAAAAGCTTGGCTCGAAGAGAGGATGCGCCTTCGTGACAGCAGCGATTTCAATCAGGTCGGCGTCTTTGATCTCGCCAGCAAGTGCAACTAAAACCACCTGCTGATTGGCATCGATTGAGACATTTACACTCAAGCTGACCGTCCAGGCGCCACCTGTAAGTAGATGGAAATACCCGGTCAGGGATTCAGATTTTCTGGCCCGCGTCTCCGGCTCCTTACTTGTCGGTCGCGGCGAAATCCACTAGTTGCTTTAGCGCGTCATAATTGTTGCTCGCGACCCCGACCGGCCTGCCGTTCACGAATAGGGTCGGAGTGCTGTTCACTCCTAAATCCTTCCCGAGTTGAATGGACGCTTCGACTCGTGCCTGGGTCTCCGGTTTAGCGGCGCAGGCCGCAATATCAGAGCCATTGACGCCGGAGCTGTCAGCAATTCCCTTCAGCTTGTCGTCGGCGTTGTCGGCGGTGATCTGCTCTTGAGCGGCAAACACACTGTCGACGAATTTCCAGTAGGCATCATTTGAGGCGCGGCCGACACAATCGGCATATTCCGCAGCTTTCTCTGCCCAGTTGTGCGACGGAAGCGGAAAGTTCTGCGAGACGAAGCGCACGTTGGGGTCCTCCTTCAGAAGACGCTCAATGGTCGGATTCGCCTCTTTGCAGTGCGGGCACTGCAAGTCGCTGAACTCAACGATCATGACTGGGGCGCTGGCCGGGCCTCGAGCGGGTCCGCTGGCTTTTTTTTGCAGTGTTAGCCGTGCAGCTTGGAAAGGGTGTTTTCCGAAAGGGATGATGTCGCCAACCACGGCGTGTTTGCCGTCTTCGGTGACGAAGAATCTTTGTCCCCCCTGGCCTTCGGGGCTGCTGATCTGCACATCGACCTGCGTGAGGCCTTTGGCCTCCGCGGGCTTGACGTCGACAATCTTCCACGTGAGCTGTGGATTGTAGCCGAAGGTTTCGTGCAGGAACCCGTTGATCTCATCTTCGCTCGGAAGATTGGTAGCGTTATCGGATGATTTCGCTGACGTAGGCGGGTGAGTCGCCGTCGTATGTTTTTGTTGAGCGGCCGCCAGCACCGTCACGGAAAGCAAAACTGAAATTGCGAATTTGCGCATGTGGATCCTTGACAACCTCAAGACCGAAATTCATTTCACGTGAAACATCAAAACCTTCACCACAGAGGACGCAGAGTTACACAAAGGCAAGCACAGAGGCTTTCGCGCATTTCCTGGTTTTCATCCTTGGCGCCGGTTGTTCCTAACTTCTACTCTCAGCGCCATTCCTGGCTGGTGTTCCCCTGCGGCGTTCCTCCGTGCACCTCTGTGTCCTCTGAGGTCGGTTTTTGATTCTTCGAGAATGAAGAACTGACCGCGCAGGCAACAGAGGCAAACTCAGCCAACACTCAAATATCGGCTTTGGCCGCGATCGGAAAACGGCGCCCATAGCCGAACGCTTTCGGCGAAATCTTAATTCCTGGGGCGGCCTGCTGACGCTTGTATTCGTTGCGTTCCACCATGCGAATCACGCTCTTCACCAAGGCAAGGTCAAAGCCGTGCTCGCGCGCAATGTCTTCCGCCGAGTGCGACTGCTCGACATAGTCTTCCAGAATAGCATCCAGAACTTCGTAGGGAGGCAGCGAGTCGGTGTCCTTCTGATCGGGACGTAATTCGGCAGACGGCGCCTTTTCTAAAGTGGATTGCGGGATCACCGGCTTGCGCGAATTCACGTAGCGACTTAGGCGATAGACCAGGGTTTTCGGCACGTCAGCGATAACGGCCAGTCCGCCCGCCATGTCGCCGTAGAGGGTGCAATACCCAACTCCCAATTCACTCTTGTTGCCGGTGCTGAGGACCAGCGCGCCGAACTTGTTCGACATCGCCATCAGCAGTGAGCCGCGAATGCGCGACTGAATGTTTTCCTCAGTCACGTCTTCCTTCTTGCCCTCGAACACCTTCCTCAGAGTTCCCTTGAATTCATGAAAGATGTCGCCGATTGGCAAGATCTCAAAGTGAATTCCCAAATTGCAGGAAAGCTCGCGAGCATCAGTAATGGATCCTTCTGATGAGTATTCGGAAGGCATGCCAACGCCGATCACACTCTCGGCGCCAATCGCGTCGACCGCAATCGCGGCAGTAAGCGCGGAATCAATGCCGCCGCTCAACCCGACGATTGCCTTCTTGAACCCGCACTTGGAAATGTAGTCGCGCGTGCCCAGAACAAGCGCCGAGTAGACGCTGGCTTCTTCGCCGGGTATCTGATCGTGCAGGTCGCCCGCAAGTGAGTCGGAATCGAAGAAGATCAAGTCTTCTTCAAAGGACTTCCCTGTTGCAACGACATTGCCCTGGCGATCAAAGACAAGGCTCGATCCATCAAACACCAGGCTGTCGTTGCCACCAACCTGGTTCACGAAAGCGACAGGTACGTGGTCCGTGCGTGCGATCGTAGCCAGCATCTCCTGGCGCAGCTCGCGCTTCCCTGCCCAGAAGGGCGATGCGGAAATATTAAGAACAAAGTTGCCGCCGGCTTTCACTAGCGCTTCGACCGGATCGACGTTGTAGAGTTGACGCGGCCAGAAATCCTTGTCGTTCCAGGCGTCCTCGCAGATGGTGACCGCCATTTGCTTGCCGCAAAACGGAAGCAGTTCCTGATGACGTGCAGGCGCGAAGTTGCGCATTTCGTCAAACACGTCGTAGGTGGGCAGAAGCATTTTCGATTGGATGAAGTTAATTTCGCCGTCCATCAGGAGCGCAGCGGAATTCATGACGGACTTGCCGGTGTCGGCTTGCGCAGGTGTCACCAGCCCGCAGATAACAGCGATGCCGCGAGTTTCCGATGCAATGTGCTCCGCCGCTTCGCGGTTATGAGTCACAAAGGAGGCGCGCTCCACGAGATCGCGTGGTGGATATCCGCACACGGAAAGTTCGGGGAAAAGGATCAACCCTGCGCCCTGAGCGCGGGCGCGAGTGGAGTACTCAATGATCTTCGCCGCGTTTCCAGCGAAGTCGCCAACTGTAGGATTAATCTGTCCCAGCGCGAGCTTCACACTTCCAGTCTAACGGGAGAGGGACAGCACGCCAAGGATCACTGGCCTGGACCACCGGGCTGTGGAGGCGTAGAACCGCTGTTGGGAGGCAAGGGCATAGGTGCGCCGGGTCCGCGCTGCTGCGGTGCTTCTTCGCCGGGTCGCCTTAAAGTCGGCGCTTTTGTCTGTTGCTTCTGTTCGTTCTGCGCAGCAACCGCGACCTGAGGTCCACCGGTATCAATTTCTTTTTCTGTTTTGACGACTTTTTCGCCATCAACCTTCATGGTCTCGACGCGAATCACTTCATCGCCGACGACACGGACGAAATCGACGTCCTTAGGAGGTTCCCCGTACACCCAATCCTCGTATTCGGTGCCCTTATCATCCTTCTCGCGAATCTTTTTGTCGGGACGCCCCTTGGAGTAAATCACCATCTCGCGATTCATTCCGACCAACACCTGATGGTTCTTGATGGCATCTCTCACTTTGGGCGGAACAGTCGCGACATAGGCATCGACAGGTGACTTGGAGTCGAAGTCAAACACCGGCCACAGCAACTGTTTGAGTTGTTCCACTGTGAGGTCGGGAATGTGGTGATCGAATACCAAATCAACGTACGAACCGCGAGGATTATTGAATGGGCCAGTCTGATCGCCGCCACCGGGGGTCGTCATAGTATTGTTCATGCCCACCTGGATGTGCTGGTACCATTTCTGCTTTCTCACCGGGCCGCCGTTTATCTCAAAACGCATGTGATCGCCTTTGATCTCAAACTTCGTGATCATGGCACGGTCGCCGGGTTTCACCGAGGGCCCCCAGAGAGTGAGCAACTTTTCTAACTGCTCTCCGCTCGGTGAGACTTTTCCGTCTTTAATGGTCAGACCAGTCTTGCCCATGGGAAATTGGGTGCGGATATAGACCAGCTCCGAGTTGAAGGTGCGGATGATGTCGACCTTGTGCTGCTCGGTCATGGCCGAAGTCGGCTGCTCATCTTTGGCTGCACACAGGGAGACAACGATCAATAGGAAAACGAACGAAACCACGAAGCGCAGCCTCATACAGCACCCCAGCTGATTATAGTCCTTGGGATGGAAAGCAGCTGCGTGAAGCTGTCTAGGGCTTGTAAAAAGCAAAAGGCACGCCGGATATGACGTGCCTTTTGTCTTTCCACCTGAAGCTACCATGCCGAGAATGTGAACTTGTCGAGGTACACAGAGTAAGGCGTCTTGTAGTAGTCGCTATCGATCTGGTAGTTGACCGTCACTCCGTACCAACCGGTGTTGGTTGGCGTGTCATACCGGTTCAGGGTTGCCGTATAGCCATTCAAAGTAATGGATTTAAACAGCAAGTGACCATCGGAGGTACGCTGTACCTGGATCGTGAGATGGTTCCATGCGTTGCTCTTAGGATTGCAGGGGATCCCACTGGCCACCCAATGTTGGCCGCCGTTGCTCCAGGTATCCCACTCATGGCCACCGTCGATGCGGCACTCGTGGCCCCAGATGTAGGACTTCCCACCGACGAACTGGTTGATATCGAATTCCAGCGCTTGCGAGTTGCTGGTGTTTCCGATCCAGAAATACACGTCATAAGTGAAATTGTGGAGCGACGGAACCAAGGTCTTGCTGAAGTCAGGCAAGCCTTGCGAGGAGAAGTCGCCGATCAGGTGATTGTTCCAGAGGATGTCAGCCCATTGAGTGGTACCACCGTTGTAGCTCGACTTGGTCGTCATACCATCCATGGAGGGTGAGGCGACGTTCTGTACCCATGACCAGGACACGTTCGAGCCAGTCGAAGTGCAGGTCGAGCAGATCGGGAAATTCGGAGGCAGCAAGGCGTAGCCGTTCCAGCCGCCGTCGCGCTGCAAGTTGTAGAAGGTCTTGCCGCCGCCCGAGCTGTTGTTGCTTGCCGAACTACCAACCGTCACTGTCAGTTGAGTTTTTGCCGACCAGCCGCAGTTATCCCACTCCTGAACAACCGGATACTGCGTACCCGAGCTCATGGAAACATAGGTGTCGAGCTTCGTGCCGTTGACAACATACGCCAGAACTCCTGGCGAAGTATAAATGCCGATTGCGGAGACTCCCTTAGAACAAGCAGGTGAAGCGGCACTCGCCACAAAGTGGACGGGCGAGCCCACGCTTGCGCCATTACTTGGACTGTTTACGGTTACACCTGCCATGGCAGGCAGCACGAAAGTGCACAGGCAGACGAGTAGCTTTCCCAGCTTCATCGAACTATCTCCAGCTTTATCAATTGGCTGCAAGTTGCGCAGCAGAGGTTGAAGGGATTCTAGGAAGGCTACTACTTACACTCAACGAAAAAGACTGTAGGAAGGAATCAGAGGTACATGTACGCGGTAAGGCGAAAAGCTTAGCAAACCTGAGATCCAGCTCCTGGCTTGAGTGGCACCGGTTGGCTGAAGTCCGCTACCGGCATGGAATTCATCGCATTTCGGCGACGCGCTAAGTGCCGAACCGTTCCGCGGCGCGGGCGCGCGCTTTTACCGCTTCTTCCTCGCGGTTCTTTGGCGAAGCGGTAGTTTCAAGCGAACTCAGCAGTCGAGCAGCTGCTGCGGCTACTTGCTCGACGGCAGTCTCAAACGCGTCCTCATTCGATTTGGATGGCTTGGTAAACCCGCTGATCTTTCGCACAAATTGCAGCGACGCAGCGCGAATCTCATCTTCGGTTACGGGAGGCTCAAAATTAAAAAGCGTTTTGATATTTCGGCACATGAAATTTCACCCGCCCCTATCGTAACTCGTGAATCCCGGTCTTGCTGCCAAAGGGCGGGGATTTCGATCACGGTTCGGCGTTCCAGGAAAAATCGAGTGTAACCGTTTTGCGCTCTCCTTCGTCGAGGTGGATTTTCTGCGCCGTCGCTTCATGTTGACGGATGAAATCGGGATCGGTAATCTCAGCGGGATCTTCCCCATTGAGCGCAAAGATCAGGTATTCGCCGGGGTTCAATCCCAGGAAACTGAACTGCCCCCGCGAATTTGTGCGCTCCTGCTGATAGACATCGTGGCGTTTCCGGCGAGCCTCGTCGGGAATGCAAACCACCTGCATGTCGGTAACAGTTTTATTTTCGTGGTCCACAAGCGTTCCTAAAATCGCACTTCCATTCGCGCTGGCAACGATGTCGATGGTTGAGACACCCGGGCCAACCGCAAAGCCCGAATCGCCAACATCTTTTCCGTTCATATTGATTTCTTTCATGATGTAATCGCGCAAATTGTTGGAGTCGGCAGTCACCACAACGTGATAGTTGCCTGCGGGAACATTTTGAATTCTGAAGGAACCATCGCGGTTCACTTGGGCGCTTAGCGCGCCTCCGAGTTGCACGTCCTCCCCCTCGAGGGCAACCGTAAGTTGAGACCATCTGAAGGGTTTGTCATTATCCATGCGAAATTGACCCTGAACCTCGCCTGCGGGTTGAGGGGCAAGTCGCAGCCCCTCCACGTCGGAGCTGACTTCCACCACATCGGTGCCGCTCACCGGTTTCCACCATTCACCATTTTCGGTACGACCTTCTATCCGGTAGGGGCCGGGTAAAACGCCGTCGAAAGCAAAACTTCCGTCGGGCTGCAGGGCGGTTTCCAGCACTCTGCCAGGAGCACCATCCGTACGTTGTAACCACAAAGTTTCGGGGACCCCGGTGCGAGGGGATGTCGCTATTGTCGAGACTTGACCGTGCACAGTGAATGTCCGTGAGGTCGACAAGGCGAAGCCCGCATCCATTTCCTCGCCGGCCTTTACCTCGACTGTGGCTGCCTGACCGCGATCCATGGTTCCGGGAAAGAACGTAGGCGCGTATAGGGCCGAGGAGGGATCTTCCGCATCGTGCTGATCTGAGACCGCACGGTCGTCGCGAGCCACAATCACATAACTACCAGCTGTTAGTGCCGGAATGCGGTATTCGCCGACATCGTTCGTAACGCCGGTGCCAGCAACCCCGTGACCGGATGCCGGCAAAGCAGAAACTTGGACACCGGGGAGGGCACTGCCATCTTCGTCGACGATCTTGCCTCTGATCACACCTGCAGGTAAGACACGGAAAAGCAACCCATCCACGCTCTGCCCTGCGCTGACCGTAACGTACGTCGGAGAGTCCTGTTGCGACTTACGACCAGCGGAGAGGAACCCATTTTTCTGCAGAAAGACGCGGAACTCACCGGCCGGCACCGAAGTAAAGTGAAAGCGTCCCTCGGAATCAGTAACTGCAGTTTTGCCCAGCCTCTCCACAAACCTGGAGCCAGGTGCAATCTCCCCATTCGTCGGAGCCAACAAAACTGTAACCTTTGCGATCGGTGTGCCGCCGGGCTCCTGCACGACCTGCCCTGAAACGGTGGCTGACGGCGTCGAGGCCTGTTGTGCTGACAACAAGGACCCCGCAACCAGCCACAGCAATAAGGCGCGGCGCATACAAGCTTTGACGCAAGTAGAAGCAGAATGGTTCCCTGCTACTCTCCGATCGCAAGGATGGCCGAAGCCTTTTGCGGCATCCAGCCCAGGTTGGTGTGGACGAGATATACGATGGTGAGTCTCGTTCCCGGACTGCGCTTCGCGAGTTCTGCAGAAAGATCGTTGGTGGTTAGAATACGTTTGCCGTCGATTTCTGTGATCACATAACCGACACGCAAGCCAGCCAATTCAGCCGCGCTGTTCTCAGCAATTTCCACGATTCGAACCCCACCAAAAGAATCCTGCGACCAGTTTTCACCGTAGACGCCGAGGACTCCAGCCTTTGGATCCGGCTGAGTACTCTCAGTGGAACCAGTCGCATCCACTGGCATCGCGGCACGGAGAGAAGCTTTCTCGATTTTGCCGGGATTCGAGGGAGTCGTCGCCCACGTGGGCGGGGGCAGCGGAAATGAGTACACTCGCGAGCCCAGGGTCGCTTTCACAATGCCCGCATCGAAGACGCCGGCTCGATCAAACCATAGGATGCCCGAGAGCTTCGAACCTGGGAAAACAGTTGTACTTCGCAAATACGAACGCGCGAGGGTGCCGGTCTGCCCGCGCTTCCCGAGTTCATCGACATGTGCCAACCAGCGAGCTTGCGCGTCATAGTCCTGCACTGCGGCTTCCGTGCTCTGGCCATCCTCGCCGGACATCTTGTCTTTCATGTACGTTACGCTGGAGGTGACCCCCGATGCGACGTGTGTCCACAGGGCGTGTTTACCTGCTATGCGCTGAATCTCCGGCTCTGATTTCAGCGCGAGATCGATGTCTTTTGGGCTGGTCTGTTTCAATGCGAAGCTTGACGGCAAGACGTTCACTGCTTCCGACGACGAGTTGCTCACAAAAACAGCCAACTGATTCAACTTGCCGGTGTCATTCAAAGAGATGGTTACCGTTACGCCTCGAACGGTAAGCTGCTCAATAGTTTCGCCGCTGTAGTAGTAGACGTGAAGCGGATCTTCGGCGAAGGTGAGGCCGGTCAGCAGCCAAAGCAGAATGATAAGGCGGCACCACATGCGAGTCCCCAGGTAGACGAAGGGAAGGAACGAATTATTGCACAGTAGGACGAAATTGCAATGGCACTGAGTGGCTATGAGTACGTAAAAGCCAATGCAGGTCGAAGCGAGGGAACCGCCATTCCGGCTGCCATTTGCCAAGGGCATAATTGATGTCCTTGATCTCGTCTTCGGCATCGGCGCGCAACTTAGTCAAATATTCCGGCACACGATCGGGATACTCACGCGCCAGCTTCAGATAGGACGCGCGAATCTCCGCTGAAGGAGCGACAATTTTAAGGATCTCGTACAAGGATTTTATTCCGGGGGGGCACAAAACGGAATTGTAAGTGGAAAAGGATTTGAGGAACACACGTCTACGTTAGCTGTGCCACTCCACGCTAATTGTGACGAAACCTTTCTACGCGGCGTAGCGATCGAGGCTGTTGTCCGGAATTCCGAACTCCTGCAAAGTCTGAGGATCGGTGCAGGCCCGCAACAGGCGCCGCCAGCCGAGCCTGTGTTTTAGCCACTGGGCAACGACTGTGTTCTTCTTTACGTGAGCCGTGAGGTCCTCGTGAGAAAGGCGCCGCCACTCATCGGAAACCTGTTCCCGGGCGAGTTCCAGATCGTCCTGTTCCTCACCGCAGCGCAGCCTGCGGACCTCGACGGAGTCTTCGTAGACTCGATATTCCTCCACGCCCGAGTCGTCAGCAGCTTCGAGGCGAAGGGTCATCGGCATTATGACCATGATCGGTTTACCTCGTTCCCGGCCAGAGGTTATAGAGATGATAATTCCGTATTTTGCGGACAATCAGGAAGATCACCCAATCCGTTCGGTAGCGAACTGTAGGCACACGCCAAGCCTGTAAACAGTTCTGCTGCTGGAAAATATTTCTGGCTCACCATCTGGCGGTACATCCGCGGTGCTCAAGGAATAACTCTGTGCTTCAGCAACTTACGGCCAAAGCTTTGGTGGTAAGTAGCTTGCTAGAGCATGGCCAGGAGGACTCTCCCAATGTCTGAGGAATTACCCGCGCGTCCGGATCACACCATTACATTGCGATTCTTACCGGTGTTGCTCGTACTCCTGGTTGCCGGGGCTGTAGCGTACTCGATTCATGAGCGCAGCCGAGCGAACAAGCTCGCGACGGATAACACTGCTGTGTACGCCGCCCTTAACGCCACCCGCGATCAACTGAATGCGCTAAGTACGAAGGTGAATGCCCTGGAGGCTTCGCCCGCTGCGGCGACGAAACCAGCTGCAGTCATTTATCGCAAGCCATTGACGGCGGCAGTGGCCCGCCACCATCGGGTGGATGATCCCCGCTGGAAGAAGATGCAGGGCCAATTGGACGAACAAGGACAGCAAATTGAGTCCACGCGCCGGTACCTCGCCAGCACGCGCACCGAGTTGCAGGGTTCAATTGCCAAGACCCATGACGACCTAGTTTTGTTGCAGAAAAAAGGCGAGCGCAACTACTTCGAATTTGATCTCGACAAGGCGAACCAATTCCAGCGACAGGGGCCTATCAGCATCCGACTGCGGAAGGCCAACACCAAGCATGACTACGCCGATCTGGAACTGCTGGTCGATGACTCCAAGGTTTCGAAAAAGCATGTGAATGTGTATGAGCCGGTGATGTTCTATCCAAACGACGAAAAAGCGCCTGCTGAAATTGTGATCAATAACATCACGAAGAACCATATTCATGGATATGTCAGTGCGCCGAGGTACCGGAACGAGGATTTGCAGGCTATGGCGAATTCGGGAGCGAGCGGCTCCGATCAGACCACGTCTGAAGGGAAGCCCTCGCCGGTGCGCCAGGTGCTCCCTGTTCCATCGGCTGGTGGCCGCTGAACTAGAAACGATGATGGGGAGTAGCATTGCATTGCGATGCCTTCCCCCGCAGATCGCTACCATCTGGCGAGATTCGTTGATGCGCAGGAACAGGTGTTCGACAACGTGCTCACCGAGCTGAAGCACGGCCGCAAGTACGGACACTGGATCTGGTTCATCTTCCCGCAACTGAAAGGTCTTGGGCTAAGTCCCACCTCGGAGTTCTACGGAATCTCGTCACTGGATGAGGCAAAGGCGTATATGCAGCACCCGGTTCTCGGTCCACGGCTGCTCCAATGCACAGAACTGGTGATCGCGATTCAGGGTAGCAATGTAGAGGAAATTTTCGGCGAAATCGACGCGATGAAGTTCCGCTCTTGCATGACGTTGTTCGCAGCCGCGGATCCGAAGCAACGCACTTTCTCGCGGGCGCTTGAAAAATATTTCGCCGGCGAAGGCGATCGCCTGACGATCAACTACGTAAATCAGGCCTAAAGCCAAATACTAAGGGCTCTTTACCTGTTGGGAGGTCCTTCGACGAGCCTTGAAGGTAAAGAACTTAAGTAATATTGAGCTTTGGTAAGAGCCTTCAAATTTCGGCTTCGCAACCCTACGATGGATGTACAGAGCGGAAACGGTGCTTGAGATGCCGCCGAATTCTGCCTCCATGCCAGACCGATGAGTTCCGCAACAGCACAAGCCACATTCCGCCCTTACCAAGCGGTCACGCTTGCGGAAAATGTCCGCTTCCGCCTGAAGCTTTCAGCACACGCCCTTTTTGGATCGCTGGTGCTTATCCAGTCTCTGTACCTGGTGATGTGTTACATCACTTTTGATTTCTTCGGTGCTCTTGCCAGCCCGTTTTTCTCATGGCTCCGTACTGCCGCTGCGATTGCCCATTTAGCCTACCTGCCTCTTTTCGTGGGTGCCCTTCTGGCATGCGATCTTGGACTAACGCACTGGAAGAAACAGCGGTCTGAGCGGCTCGTCGCCGGTTTACTGGGTACCCAGTTGCTGGCGGGCTTTTTATCGTTTTTCTCTCACAGCACTGCAGGGTATTTTGTATGGCCCCTGCTGTTCGGACCTCGCCAGCACGTTCCCGGCAGTGTCGTGATTCAAGCATTTTGGGAGTCCTTCGCTTGCCTCATTCCGCTTGCCTGGCTCTGCACCTTGCATATCGCGGGGGTACTCAGCAAACAGCCACGCGAGACCATCTGTGGCATGACCAAATTTAGCCCTTTCTTGATTGCCGGTGTAGGAAGCTGCCTTCTGTACCAGGTAGTCGCGCGCATTCGCATGGGAGGAACGGCAGAACAGTTCTCTTTGCTCACCTTGGCGCTCAGCATTCTGGCGCACTTGGGACTCTTTACCACAGCGTTCCTGGCAGCTAACGGCGTTCGTGTCTGTTCCAATTTTTTCCCCAATCCGCGAGTGGCCCAATTTCTCCTTCATTGCCTTTACGCATGGGTTGTAATTGCACTGGTGCTGCGGAAGATCATCTTTGGTCTTCTCGCCTTTTCGAGTCACCTCGCCGACTGGTACGCGGTTGCTTTCGCTCTGGCGGTGGTGTTGTTCGCAGCTTCGCTGATCCTGGAGATAGGATCCGGGCGATTGATATCTAATCCAGCGAATAAAGGAGTCAGAGCTCCGCGTAGATGGATCGCGCTTGCACTCACCTTGGTGCCTGCCCTGGCGTGTTTTATCTGTTCCGAGCAGGTAGCAGCTTTTGATTGGGCGCATGAACTCGGCAGCCTGATGTTTGTGCTCATGTGGGCGCTGCTGCTGAGGTGTTGTTTCCTGCTCTTCAAAGCAGATTCACGCCAGCGTGCGGTAGTAATGACCCTGCTTGCGGTTGTTGATCTTGCGAGTCTGGTGGGACTTAGGACGGCTCTCCAACGCCCCAACATCGCTCAAACTATCGAGCAGTACTCGACATACGATCCCTCGATATTTGTGATGGACACGCTTTTTAAGCCTGCGTTGCAGGATGAAAAATATGCCGCCTGGTACGGTTTCTTAACTGACCATGCGAGCATTCGTGGGGTCATTCCGGCACCTACCGTGCCGCTGACCGCTGACCTGAAAGCCACGGGGGGCTACAAACCCAACATCTTCATCTTTGTTATCGACGCGCTGCGCCAAGACTACGTCTCTGCATACAATCCGCGCGTCAGTTTTACGCCGCATATGCAAGAGTTCGCTAAGGATAGTGTTGTATTTCGGAACGCCTATTCTTTTTACGCCGGCACTGCGCTTGCGGATCCCGCGATCTTCGCGGGTTTTCAACAAATCAGCAAAACCTTTCCCGATCCACTCACACAAGAAAACAATTTGCAGCCCATGCTGGATGTAGACAACTATGACTGCTACGTCAGCTTCAACAGCATTGTGCACTCGCTGTATGCGCGCTTCCCGCGAGTAACACGCCTGAACGTAGACCAGTCCGACCAGTTGGACTTTGCCCCGATCGCGAACGAACTCCAAGAAGACATTGCGGCACGAAAAGATCGCAGCCGTCCAATCTTTGTGTTTGCCCAACCCACGAATGTGCACACATTGTTCCTGGCATGGCACGGCGGCAAAGCCGAGGTCACACCGCACCCCGGTTTCAATGACAAATACGCCTCCGCGGTTGAGCGTGTCGACCGGACCTTTGGCAACTTCCTCGCGTTCTTGAAACAACAGGGCCTTTACGATGACAGCATCATCATCATCAGTGCCGATCATGGCGAGAGCCTTGGGGAGATGGGGCGAGTTTCACACGTTTCCAACGTCACGCCGGAGGTGATTCGAGTTCCGCTGATCATTCATCTCCCGCAGCGTCTTCGCTCCACCCTGGTATGGAATGCTGACGACGTGGTGAGGCTGCGTGACATTACGCCTACGCTCTACTATTTGCTCGGCCACCGCCCTCTCAACACGGATCCCATGCTAGGCCGGCCTTTGTTCACGTTGACCGCCGCGGAGCAGAAACGGGCGCCAGTGGACCACTATCTGTTGATGTCCAGCTACCAGGCTGTCTTCGGGATCCTTTCGTCCGATCAGAAGAAGCTGTTCATGACCGATGCTGTCCTGCATCGCAATTTTTATTACGATCTCAATGCCGACCCCTTAGCTTTCAAAAACCGTGCCACGGCTGACATTGTTGAGCAGTACCAACCTGTACTCCGACAAGACCTCGAGAATATCGACAAGTTCTACAACGTCTCGGAGCAGCAACTTTCCCACTAATACACGGTCATTTTTGATCTTGCGTCTCTTCCACTCTGACAATCTTCGAGGATGCTCGGAACTTCTTGTAGTCTCGAAAAGTCTGCTGCAGGCCGACATTGAATCCTTTCACCAGCGCGACCCGGACATCGATCTTTGCCGTCACGTGCGCCGGCAGCCACACCTCGTCGTTCACCCGGGTTTGCTCCAGCATGAGGCGCGAGCCTTTGTGAAACCGGGCGAGGAATAGCCCGAAGGAAATAGTGTCCAGACATTCGACGTCCATCTTGGCAAGTTGCAGGTCGGCTTTGTCGATCCACACCCGGCCGTGAAATTTGGAGAGGAGTTTCGACTCTTTCATGTGGGGGACGAACCCTGGACGCGGCTCGCCATCGATGACCCAAGCATCTCGACCGCCGACTTGCTCGGTCCCGACCAGCTTGAAATTGTAGGCATCGGCGACTTCGGTGACGAATTTACGGCCCTGCTCGCGATCTTTCTCTTCCCGCTCAAGACGCTTTTTTCGATCAGAGTCGGATTCGTTCTTGCGTTTCTCGATGATCTTCTGGATCTTCTCTTCTTCCTTGTCGGCGTCCTTCTTTGACAGCGGCTTATCGTCCTTTTCGGTCAGCCGTTGCACCTGCTCGCCATAAATCTGCAGGACCTCGTAAGTCTTGGTCTCGGTGGACTGAACTTTTCCTCTGGAGTCCATCTTGTTTTGAACCTCGCGCTCGATGTAGGTGTAATCGCGGAGGCGCTTGTCATTTTCGAGGTCCTTGGCAGCCACAGCGCGAAACAATTCCTGCATTTTCGCCTGCGACAGCGAGCCGTTCGCGTCGGGCGTGAGGTCGAGAGCTGCCTTCGCAGCCGCTTCGGCCTGATTCGGCGGGACCGCCGGCAGTTCCTCATTAGGTTTTTGCGCCCGAGCTATCAACGGAAGAAACAGGCAGACAACCAGTGCCGAGGGAAAGTAATGCAAGACTTTCATTTCCACCTAAACCCTACCAGCGCAGCCAAGTTGCGGCAAAGGGCTGCTCGTCACGCCAGACCTGCGGACCGTGATCAGAGTCACAGCACTTGTCCCTGGTCATGACGTAAAACGCACCTGCACGTCTGAGTATTTAGGAACTTTGTTGCTTCGAGTTTCGTAAATCCACCTATGAGGCGATTCCTCGACAGCCTCCGCCAAGTCTTTGACGCAATCTGGGCGCATAAGCTGCGCTCATTCCTCACCATGTTCGGCATTGCCTGGGGAGTCGGTTCCCTGCTGCTTCTGGTTGGGCTGGGCGAAGGTTTTCGTGCGGGCACGAAGAAGAGTCTCGCAAAGTTCGGTGAAGACTACATGCAGATCTTCAACGGGCGTGTCCCCGCGGTGGGAGGCAGTCAGCTTTCTTCGCGCCAGTACTACTTGACCTACCAGGACTATCTCGACATTCGAGCGTCGCAGTTCGTCCGCAATGCTGCGCCCGTGATTTACCGCGGCGACCTCCGACTGGTGAGCGAGTTTGGCAGCAGCAATGGCTACGTGGATGGCTCCGAGCCCCAGTTCTATGACATCCGATACCAACCGCTCAGCCAGGGACGCTGGCCCAACTGGAACGACGAACGCCAGCGCAATAACGTCTGCGTAATTGGCACGGAATTCGTGCGATTGCTATTCCCCGGTCGTCCTGTGATTGGTAGCCGGCTTTTGATCAACGGCGTGCCATTCCAGGTGATCGGCACCATCCAGAACATTGGACACGGCAACACGAACGACCAGAACATGCGACTGGTGATGCCGTACAGCACCATGCAGACCTATTTCCCGATGCAAGGTGAAGGCAACGCCAATGCGGTGAAGTACGTCGCTTACCAACCGGTCACACGCGAGCAGCACGAGCAGACGAAGAAAGCCGTGCGTGCGATCGTCGCTCGAAACCACGGTTTTGATCCTGAAACGCCCGACGCCTTCGACGATTGGGACACGATTGCGAGCGCCGAAATGGTCGGGAGGATTTCCGACGCCATGGACGCATTCCTCGGCGCGGTCGGGCTTGTAACCCTCGGACTGGGAGCGGTGGGGGTGGTCAACATCATGCTGGTCACGGTGACAGAACGCACTTCGGAGATCGGATTGTGCAAAGCATTGGGCGCTACGCACCGCACCATCTTGTTTCAGTTCTTTGTCGAAGGCCTCATGCTGACGTTCTTGAGTGGACTGGTTGGCCTTGCCGGAGCCTTTGCCGTTACCAAGCTTTTAGAACTTGCGCCGCCGATCGATGGATTCGAACTGCCGCACATTTACCTGCAGTCTGCTGTGCTGGCCATCGGAAGTCTCACCATCGCCGGAATCGTCGCGGGACTCTATCCCGCGCGCCGTGCGGCATTGCTCGCGCCGGTGGAAGCGCTTCGTCAGGAGTCGTGAATGGTTCGAGGGAAAGATATCCTCACACAGGCATATGCGTCGCTCACCTTCAACCGCCGACGCACCGCGCTCACCATGCTGGGTATGGCATGGGGAATTGCGACCGTCGTCCTCTTAATGGCTTACGGGACGGGATTCTCAACCGCCATCGTCAACATCTTCAAGAGCTATGCCGCGATGCAGGCGATGGTGGTCGTGGGCGGCCGCACCTCAATGCAGGCTGGAGGCAACAAGGCGGGGGTCAATGTTCGCCTGACCAAAGATGACATGGACCGCATTGTCGCCAATGTTCCGCACGTCCTCAAAATAACTCCGGAATCCTTCTACAACACGCTGATCAGCTACGAAGGACGTTCTTATACCTGGACGGTTCATGGCGGCTACCCCATGCTGCGAGATATTCAGAATCTACAAGTGGAAGCTGGCCGTTTTTATGGTCCGGAGGACATGCAGCAACGGGCGCGGGTCTGCGTCCTGGGGTGGGAGGCCAAACAGAAGCTGTTCTCTGGCCGCTATGCCATAGGACAGAGGGTCCGCATTGCGGGAATTCCTTATGAAGTCATCGGCGTCCTCAAACCCAGGCCGCAGGAAGGCAATGAGAATAACGACATCAATCGCGTGGTGCATATTCCGTTTCCGACCATGAGCGACTTCCGCGACACGTACTACATCGACGCGATCTGGCTCGAGTTTCTTGGGTACGATTTCGGCGCGGTGGAACGCTCGGTTCGCAACGCGATGGCCGCACAACACAACTTTCGTCCCGACGACAAGCGGGCTCTGATGATTTTCTGCCTGATGGAGCAGTTGACCGAGTTCAACGTCATCACCATCGCCCTGCAAGTCCTGCTCGCGTTCATCGGGGCACTAACGTTGGGTATCGGCGGAATTGGCCTGATGAATATCATGCTGGTAAGCGTGACGCAGCGAACGCGGGAGATTGGCGTGGAGAAGGCGCTGGGCGCTCGCCGTTTTGATATTCTGCGCCAGTTCCTGGGTGAGGCGTTGGCCATCACGTTTCTAGGGGGGGTGTTTGGGATCGTCCTTGCCTACATCATCTCGGTTTGTTTTGGAAAGCTGACGTTCTATAGCGCGCTGGCCCAGCACGGCGAGGCAGGAGACATTCGTCTGATCATCTCACCGGTGACCGTGCTGGTTTCAACGACCATCCTCGCGATCGTGGGACTGGTGAGCGGCATGATTCCCGCCGTCCGCGCGTCCAGACTCGATCCGATCGAAGCGTTGCGGTACGAGTAATCGTCTTGGAGAAGATTGCGGTACAAAGAAACGGCCTGACATGAGTGAGGCCGTTTGTCTGATAAACCGGTAAGCGATTAGTGGCGGCCGTGGTCCTTACCGCCGCGGTCTTCACCGCGTCCATGATCGGGCGTTCCACCGCGGGGTCCAGCATTTTGTCCGTGCGGAGCTGGATGGTAGTCGCTCTGGCGCACTTCTGGACGACCGTGGTTCTCAGGTCGCGGTGCGTTGTAAGACTGTCCACCACGATTGCCGCGATCATTCTGGTGCGGCATCGGACGATCCATGTTACGCGCGTTCGGGTGAGGAACGTCGCGGTCCATGCCGCGATTGCCTGGCCGATACTTCGGTTCCGGACGCGAAGATCTCACGTCATGTCCATGGAACTCGTTCGGACGCGCTGTGGCCCCGATTGAGGGCCGCCCGTGATTCACCGACGCCAGGAAAGCGCGGTTGCCTGCGGCGCCGTGTTCGTGCTCCATCTGCATGTGCGTCGCTTCGAAATGGCGTTCGTGAAATGCGCGCTCTTCCTCAGGACGTGGGCGCATGTTGATTCCACCCCGGCCGCCGTTGTAGCTGACGCGATTGACTCTGATGTTATTTACAACCGTCTTGTTATAAATGTGGACATTGGTGATGTGCACATTGGTGACGCTGCGGTTGTAGTAGAAGTCGCGGCCGTGCCAGTATCCCCCTGAGAAGCCAACGCCGAAGTAGCCGAAGCCGTAGTTCACGCCACCGTAGAAGCCGACGTGCGGCCCCCAATATCCCGGATGCCAGATGTAATGCGCCTCCGACCAACCCCAGTAGCCGGGCGTCCACAGCAAACCGGGCTCAGGCGCCATCACCCACGTTCCGGGAACCCAGTAGTAGCCGTCCGGACCATAGGCCCAGTATCCGGGCGTCCAGATGTAGCCCTCTCCGGGGCATGGCGGCTGCGTGTACACCGGCAATACCGGCGGCGCAACGGTCACGGAAACAAATACTCCGGCAAACGAAGACGCCGGAATGACGACGAGCATAAGCGCAAATAGCGCCAAGCGGATGAATCGGGTAGTACGCATGTTCTCTCCTCTGGCCCAGCGCCGCATGTTGCGGACGACCGGGCGATTCAGATCGAGTGGCGAAACAGCGAACATTTAACCTAACCTCGCATATACAAACGCGAGTTCCGGAAATATGTTGCTGGATGGGCGGATCGTGTTCATAGTAGGAGGTTTGCATCCCCCTTTGGAAGGCCTGGTTACCGAAGAGAATTACGCAGGTAATAAGGGTGTGTTCGGTGTAACCCGTCGCCTCTTGCTGCTATCCAATGCACAGCGGTCGTAGAAACTGATTGTTACGGAACGTTATTGCGAGCGACGCATATGAATCGAACAAAATACGTGATTCTCGGTGGCGGGATGGTCGCTGGCTACGCGGCCAAAGAACTAGTCGAACGTGGGCTGAAACCTGGAGAACTGGTCATTGTTTCTTCGGACTCGGCGCTGCCGTATGAGCGGCCTCCGCTCTCAAAAGGATTTCTCTCGGGGAAAGATTCTGCGGATGGCATTCTCATCAATCCGGCTGATTGGTATCGAGAACACAGCATTGATGTGAAGCTGCGAACATTGGTCGCGAAAGTGGACCCCAGTTCTAGATCTCTGCGCACTTCTTCGGGAGAGCAGATTGGATTCGAAAATCTTCTCATCGCCACCGGGGCGCAGCCGCGCAAGCTGGATTCGCCTGGGAAAGATCTGGCCGGCGTGTTTTACCTGCGTTCCATGGGCGACTCGGAAAACATCCGATCGAAAGCATCGGGAGCAAAGAAAGCCGTCGTCATCGGCGGAGGCTTTATTGGAATGGAAGTGGCTTCGGTTTTGGCGCAGAAGAATATCGAAACCACACTCGTCATTCGCGAAGACCGCGTCTGGAGCCGCGTATTCAGCCCGGAGATCTCTGCTTTCTTCGACAACTACTATTCTTCGCGCGGTGTGCACATCATGAAGCAAGTGAGTGTTGATGCTCTAAACGGCAGCGGTTCGGTGCGCTCGGCAAAACTGAGCAATGGACAAGAGATCGCGTGTGACCTGGTCGTGGCGGGAATCGGGGTTAGTCCCACGACAGACAGGTTTGAGCACGGCTTGCGGGTCGAGAACGGATTCGTTGTGAATGAATTTCTGGAAACTGAGATTGCAGGAATCTATGCCGCGGGCGATGTAGCTAATTATCCTGACCGAATTTTCGGCAAGCGGCGCCGGGTCGAGCACTGGGACAACGCCGTGTCACAAGGACAGCACTGGGCCCGCATTGTAACGGGCGATCGCCAGCCATTCGTGCACGTTCCTTACTTCTTCTCGGACGTGTTCGATCTCTCCTACGAACTGTGGGGAGATTCAGAAGGCTCAACCGACGTCGCCATTCGAGGTGACGCACACACTTCGAGTTTCAGCGCCTGGTGGCTCAAAGACTCGCGAGTCGTGGCTGCGTTCGTGATGAACCGTCCTGACGAGGAGCGGAACGTCGCACCGGAGTGGATCAAGACCGGACACAAGGTGGCCGCAAGTCGCCTCAGTGATGCAAAGCAGCCGCTGTCGCAAGCAGCGTAATCGGCGATATTAGCGAAACAGGGGGCCGGAACTTAGGCAGCCGTTTTCGCTCTTTGGGGCGTCGATTGCTGAATCTCCAGCGGCAACGCACCATCCATCAACGAGGCGCCTCCGTCCACCGCGATGGTTTGACCCGTAATCCATCCTGCCTCTTCCGAACACAGCAGCGTAACCGCGTTGCCGATGTCTGCCGGTGTTCCAAGCCGTCCCATGGGAGTCCAGCCGCCTTCATGCCACTCATGAATGGTTTTCTGGACCGGTTCCGGGAGGCTGTTCAGTACGCTGTCTTCGATCCATCCGGGACTCAGGGCGTTGACCGTAATTCCTCGCGAGGCAAGGGCGACCGCAAAATAGCGGCATAGAACTTCCAGCGCAGACTTCGCCGCACCCATGGCGACCCATGGCTGCCAACTGCCAAAACGTCCGCCCGGCGCATAGGTGATGGCTATGACGCGCCCTCCTTCGCGCATGATCCCGCTGGCCTCGCGCACGCCCACCAGAAACGCTTTCGCCTGGGAGTCGACTGCTGTGTCCCACTTGTCGAGAGTGATTTCCATCGTTGGCTGGTAGAAAGTCGGGGCTTCCGTGCGCGCGTTACTGACGAAAATATCGAGCGCACCAAATTCGTCTTTCACTTGGCGGAACATGCGGGAGATTTCCTCGGGATGGCAGACATCCGCTTGCACGATGAAGCCATTCGATCCGAGCGCGCGCACTTTGGCCAAAGTGTCTTTGGCCGCGGCCTCGTTGCGATAGTAGTTGATGGCGACGTTTAAACCGCTTTCGGCTAACTTCAGGGCGATACCGCGTCCAATGCCACGCGAGCCGCCCGTAATCAGAGCGTACTTTCCACGAATTGTCATGGGACCTCCGGATCGTGCTTGTTTGACGGGCGGGAATTTTGCTACGCCGGAAAGGGTTTGTCAACGGCGGGGTGGAACGAATTCCTACGGCACGGTCACATTTACCGCTGTAGTTGCACTCCCGATGTACTGATCATTCGCGACGACCGCAATGCGATGCTTGCCGGAGGTGAGCGCAAACTTCTTTGCCAGCTGGTCGCCCCACTTGATGTACTGCTTCTTTCCGTCGATCCAAACCTGCAATTGACTCACTCCGGCAGGCGAATTACCTGACGCTCTGAGCAGTAGCGGTGAGCTCACCGTCGCGCCATTCGAGACGCCGCAGATCTTCGCTGCGAGCTTTGCTGAGTTTGGCGGAGGGCAATTTTTGTAACCGCCGGTCTGAATTCCGACGCCAAGCTGATTTGTGAGCCAGTCGATGACCACATAGTCCGCGCGGGAATCGCCATCCATATCGCGGAACGTGACAGCGCTAATCCAGCTACTGGAGAAACTCCCCTGGGTGCCCAGCATGTCATTGCCGAGTCCCATGACATATTCATATCCACCGTGAGGATCAATAATCGGGTAAATGCCACCAGCGAACTGGTTGAAGTGGAGGAGGTCCTGGTTGAGGTCGCCGTTGATATCGGCCGGCACGATCATTCCTGCCTGGGCCGTGAACTGCGAGTGGGTTGTCAAAGTGAAACTGGTTCCGCCATTGTTCTTGTACATCCAAACGTTGTTCACATTTCCCTGGCCGCAAGCTCCCCGGTTCGGATCCGGCGAGCAGGGATAGCCGGATAACAACGCCAGGTCGAGGCGTCCGTCATTGTTGAAATCGGCAATGGCGACGGAATCCATTGGATCGGTGGTCGGCGGTTTCAGATACGTTGGGCTTGAGAAGGTTCCATCTCCGCGTCCCCACAGAATCACTCCCACGCTGCCACGTGCAAAGGCGAGGTCGAGTTTGCCATCACCGTTTATATCGGCGGACTGAAGGTTAAAGGAAGACCCCGCGAGCTGAATGGATTGCGAAACCGGAAAATTCATCCCGGTGCCATCGCCCAACCCGATGTTCAGCGTGCAATTGGCGCCACGAGGAAAGCCGCCTTGAGGTTGGTCGCAGGTAATCTCAGCCAGATCAATTTTGCCATCGTGATTGAAGTCTCCCAGGGTGAACGAACCGGAGTATCTTCCGCCGAACCCAACCTTGCCCGCGTAGTAGAACGTCCCATCGCCGTTGTTAAGGAACACGTTGATCGAGTCATAAAATACGTCGGGGAACATCAGGTCGAGCCAGCCGTCGCCGTTGACGTCGGCGGTCTTCAACTCCGCCACGTCGTCCTGGCCAAATTTGTAGGGCACATCGGGGCCGAGGTTGCCGCCGCCTGTTCCCAACTTAACGATCACGCCTCCGCCGGAGCCGTTTCCACAGCAGGAATAGCTATATGCCACGTCGAGAATCCCGTCGCGATTGAGGTCCGCGATCACAATGCCGGTCGTGTCCTCGGCTCCCGGGGAATCCACGATGTCGTTGAAGGGCCACTGTCCGGTCGAATACCACTTGACGTTGAAGCCGACCGTGCCGCCAGCAATTGCACTACCGCACATCAGCAGAAGGGAAAGGAAGAAAGCTGCCACACGCATTCTGAACCTCCGAACAGAAACCCCTTGTGCAGCTTAGAAGCCGCAGCAACTTTGCCCGTTGCAGGGAGAGAAACTGTAGCCGGAGTAAGGGAATGGAATCTATTTACGCTTTTGCGGAAAGCCGCCGATAATCTCAGCAGTTTGACGGAGTGATGGAACGGCGTCAAGACAGGCCGTTTTCCTTTGCGCTGGAGTTCTGCGATTGCGAGTCGATAATTGAATTGACCTTGACGGGGTGTTATGTGCGAACGGCCTCATATTGTGAGGCCGTTTTGCTTTTTGGGTGAGACGTTGGATTCCCCACCCTTTCGCAGAAAGCGCGAAAGGATGGGGCACCGGGCTGAGAATTGATTTTTTGAATCGGGCTTAAGTCGCACGAGAGACTGGCATGTGAGTGCCGCAGTAGTGGCAGTCTGCAATGTTCGCCCAATTCGCCTTGCCGCAAGCGTTACAGTACGCAACCGCGCGGCCTGTAGGGTCACTAGGCGGCTGTGATTTCTGATTAGTGTTTTCGGACATAACAACCAAAACGCCGAATCCAAGAATGATCAAGAAGGTGAGACCAGCGGCACCGGCGTAGAGAGGCTCGGTTATGCTCTGGAGCGTCCACGTACCAGCCACAACCAACAATTTCACCAGGAACGCTACAACGAGTGGAAGGAGCGCCAACGCCAAAAGGAAAAGACAAACGCCTTTGAAATAGCGCCACATTCAATTTGGATAACTCAGAGCGTATTGTACTCACTTTCGCGATGGCGTTTAAGATCACTCCGAATCCTGGGATAACACGACATTGGGTTCTATAATGATTCCCCAAGAATCCATCAGAGGCGCTCTTGTGGCACTTTGCCCCTATTGTGACCAAAAGGTTGGTTGGTTCGAAAAAGCTCACGAGTCATGCGTCAACATCTACAGACAAAAGGCTCTGGAAGCTGAACAGGCTCGGATAAATCGACAGCGTCAGGAAGACCTTGCGCAGTTCCAGCGAGAAGTGAAAAACGAAATGATGTGACATACCAAACGTGGCGTTCTCGCCATTCCGTGGTGGTGGAGAAGTTTCTCGAAATCGCCGAGAGGAAAGTTTCCGTTTTGGACGACTATGGCGATGAGCGATGGGATTTATTGCCAAAGGAAATCGAGATTCTGCTTCTGAAGACCGCGAAGCTCGATTCGGACTGCATCGAGTCGATTAAGAGTCTTCTCTTTCGTGATTTGGAAGGACCTGATCTAGTTCGGGGCCTCAGGACAAAGATACAGGCAAGATTTCGCCCAGGTGAAGACTTGTCGGCATTTCTTGTCTTGATAACGAAATATAGATTGCTGAAGGCTCGGCTCGAGCGTGAGTTCTGCTCATATCATGAGTCTCACAGAAGCAAGAAATCAGCTGAGCAGTTCGATGAGCTAAGCGGACGTGAATTCGAAACCTACGTCGCCAAGGTTCTCACGGAAATCGGCTTCAAGGATGTCAGTGGAACACCGGTCACCGGTGATCAAGGTGCAGACCTAATCGCCAAACGCGACGGGAGAACGATAGTTATTCAAGCTAAGCGTTATCAAGGCTCTGTTGGCAATCGTGCAGTGCAAGAAGTAGTTGGTGCGGTGAGCTTCTATGGAGCAGATGAAGGATGGGTAGTTACAAGCGGTTCATTCACACCATCGGCAAAGGCGTTAGCTCAAAAGAATAGTGTGAAGCTGATTGATGGACACGCCTTACGAAACAGAAACTTCTCCTAATTAACGCCTTCCGCGGTTCAGTCTGGGTCAGATGGCTTTGCGATCTTGGCGCAGGTATTCCTTAACCTCCCACAGACGTGCCATCAACTCCCTCCCGTTTCTTCCATATACCATCGTTCTCTCCCAATCGACTTGGGTCGATTCCCTCTCAGCCGTCGCAAGTCGTTCATACCGCTCCAATGCCAAGGCCTCAGCGTTCGCACCAGAAGCCCGATCTTGATCAGAAAAAGCAATTCCCAACTTCTTCAACAGCGCATCCGCTTGTCCAGCTAATACACCTATTTCTCGTTCTGGTTCGCGATGATCGGAAGTTGTGTGCATAGTGCTCTCCGAATTCTCAAGTCAGGAAGTACGTCCTATACAACGTATCCCTCTGCACGGGCCTGAAGCCGGCGTCGCGGATGATGCGGCGCAACTCCTCTTCCGTGGTGCAGTTGGTCACGCCGGCAGCGCGGACGACGTTTTCTTCCAGCATCACTGAGCCGACGTCGTTGCCGCCGAAGCGCAGGCCCATCTGGCAGACTTTCAATCCTTGCGTCACCCAGCTCGACTGCACGTTCTGGAAATTAGTGAGGAACAGTCGCGAGATGGCGAGGTTCTTCAGATACTCGACGGCGGTGGCTTCCTCCCACTTGCGGCCGCCGAGCGCGGTGTTCTGCGGCTGAAACGTCCAGGGGATGAACGCGGTGAATCCGCCGGTTTCTTCCTGCAGGTTGTAAATCGCCTGCAGGTGGTTGATGCGGTGCTCAAATTTTTCGCCGACGCCAAACATCATGGTGGCGGTGGTGCGCATGCCGAGCTGGTGCGCGGTGCGGTGCACGTTGAGCCAGTCTTCGGTCAGGCACTTCAGGCGGGCAATGCGGTGGCGCACTTCGTCGTCGAGAATCTCCGCGCCGCCGCCAGGGATGGAGTCGAGCCCGGCATCGCGCAGGCGCATGATGGTATCGCAAATAGTAAGCCCGCTGTACTCGGCGATGGCGATGATTTCCGACGCCGAATAGCAGTGCAGATGAACTTTGAAGCGCTGCTTGATGCCGCGCAGCATCTGCTCGTGCCAGTCGATCTTCAGGTCAGGATGCAAGCCGCCTTGCATCAGCACGCCCGTGCCGCCGAGTTCGACGGTCTCGCGAATCTTGTCGTAAATGGTTTCGAAGTCGAGGATGTATCCCTCTTTCGCCTTGGGCCCCTTCAGCGGACGATAGAACGCGCAGAAGGTGCAGTACTCGGTGCAGTAGTTCGTGTAATTGATGTTGCGGTCGATGATGTAGCTGACCACGCCGTCGGGATGCAGCTTGCGGCGCACGGCATCGGCTTCCATGCCGATGCCGATCAGATCGTCGGAACGGTAGAGTTCAAGGGCCTGGGCGTGAGTGAGGGACATGGGGTCTCGGGTCTATTTTAGCTGAGGAGGAGAGGAACAGGCTCTTGGCTCTTGGCTCTTGGCTATCGGGTGTCAGAGGCACATGGCGATTCCCTCTCCGGTATGTCATTCCACATGCCCTTCAGGGCTGAGGAACCTGCTGTTTGCTGTGGTTCAAAGCAGGTTCCTCACTGCTAAAGCAGTTCGGAATGACATCTATTTTGGAATTTTGATCGACGGATCGACGCAATATTTCTGTTGACGTCTGAACCCGTCAATGTTACATATTGTAACGTTACGATGACTAACAGAAGGCAAGTACGTCTAAAGAACCTGGGAGAGGTAGAGCAGGTGGTCATGGACTATGTCTGGTCGCATGGGCCGGTCACGGCGGAACAGTGCCGGGAAGCTCTCGCTCCTTCGCGTCCCATGAAGGACTCGACCATACGCACAATTCTGCGGCGGCTGGAAGAAAAGGGCTACGTCGCGCACCAGGTGGAAGGCCGCACCTTTGTTTATCGGGCTTCGGATGCGCGGCAGAACGTTGCAGTCCGAGCGGTCAAAGGAATCATTGATCGCTTCTGCGGGGGATCGGCCGAAGAACTCGTGCTGGGCATGGTCGACAACGACGTTCTGGATCGCAAGCAACTGGAACGCCTGGCCCGCAAAATCGCGGAGAACGAAAAGAAGAAACCGGGGCGAAAAGACGTTACGGAGTAAGAGAACCAATGACGATATTTGCTTCTGAAGCGGACACTCTTCTAGTGCAGCTTGCTACGTCCGCTGCGCGAACCACAATTCTTGCGGCACTGGCAGCGTTGCTGCTCGCTGCCTTCCGAGTGAAGGCTACGCACGTGCGGCTTTTTGCCTGGATTGCGGTACTGTACGCCGGCCTCGGCATGCCTCTGCTCGGAGGGATGTTGCCAGCGATAGGCATTCCTGTGCCCTTCGCTGCGCCGACTGTACCGACGACGATTGTGAAGGACATTCGCCCCACAACTGCAACGCCGGTTCGTACCTTCACTGTGAGGGAGAGCAAACCCGAAACAGCAGCCAGCACTTCGCTCTCGAATACTGCTTCGGCTTCGAAGCCTCAGGAGTCATGGGTCGCAATACTCGCTTCCCTGCCCTGGACCGCGCTCGCGCTCGGCGGGTACATCGCAATTGCTCTGTACTTCTTGGTTCGCCTGGTCATCGGCGTGGTGCTCGCACGTCGACTGGTCCGGAAGTCGACGCCGATTCACGATCCACGGCTCACGGCACTGATTCGCGATACAAATTTGCGCCACGTTGCGGAGATCGTCGCGTCACACGCCATCTCTGTGCCGCTGACGGTTGGCGTGATCAAACCTGCGATCCTATTACCGATTTCCTGGCGTGAATGGGAAGACGCCAAACTCGCAGGCGTGCTGACCCATGAAATGTCGCACGTGGCGCGACACGATTGCTTGTCGCAGTATGTCGCGCTGCTTCATCGTGCAGTGTTCTGGTTCAGCCCGCTGGCATGGTGGCTGAATCGACAGATCATCGAACTTGCCGAGCAGGCGAGTGATGAAGAGGCACTTGCCCGCGGAGCGGATCAACACAGCTATGCGCGAATGCTGCTCGGCTTCCTTGAAAGCGTTCAAGCACATCCCGGCCGAGTTGGCTGGCAAGGTGTCTCGATGGCCAGCTCTGGCCGGTCGGAAAAAAGACTGGAAAAAGTTCTCGCATGGACAGTAGATAAGAACATGCCAACAAAGAAATCTGCACTCATTGCGGTAGTTGTTCTGGCACTCCCGGTTTCCTACCTGGTGGCAGCGGGTCGTCCCGCCAGCCCTTCCCCTGCAGGGCAGACGGCAACACTCGCGCAGAACGAGGCGCCCGCGGCTCCATCACAGCCCTCGGTTCAGCCGCCCTCGGTTGATACGGCTCCCACGAATGCCGCGCCACCGCAAGCTCCGCATGCAGGATCGGGCGACGTGGCTCCGGCTGCCCCTGCAAGTCCGGACTCTGCGACTCCGCCGTCGAGTCCCGATGTAGCAGTTGCCGCAGAGTCCAACCAGGATCAAGACGCTGGTGAGAATCGCCATCGTGGTTTCTGGTACCGCTATGGCTACGACGACGAGCAGCGCTTCGTGATTGTGTCGGGTAAGAGCAACGGGTTCACGATGTCGGGATCCGGCGAAGACGCGCGCCACGCCGAGCGGCTCAAGCAAAGCATTCCCGGCGACTTCATCTGGTTTGAGCGCGACGAGAAGTCCTACATCATTCGCGACCAGGTGACGGTTGACCGCGCTCGCGCATTGTGGGCGCCGCAGGAAGAACTCGGAAAGAAGCAGGCAGCGCTCGGCAAGCAACAAGAGGCCTTAGGAAAGCAGCAGGAAGAACTTGGCAAGCGCATGCAGGCGGTGCGCGTGAAGGTGCCGGACATGACCGCGGAACTTGACAAGCTCAAAGCCGAGTTGCAGCAGCTCGGGCCCGATGCAACCGTCGAGCAGATCGGTCGGATCCAGTCCGAAATCGGAAGGATGCAGAGCAAGATTGGCCGAATCCAATCAGACGCTGGCGATGAGCAAGGAAAAGTCGGCGAGGAAATGGGCGCGCTCGGAGCGAAGCAGGGTGAACTAGGCCGCCAGCAAGGGGAACTCGGACGTCAGCAGGGCGAATTGGCAGAAAAAGCCAACCGCGAAATGAAACAGCTTCTCGACGATGCGATCAAGAAAGGGACTGCACAGCCGGAGAGTACAGAATCCAGCGGTGCCTCGCTCTGACCCACTTAGTGCGCTGCTGCAGCCCGGGCTTTCTGACTGTGTTTCCTTGCTAACTCGTCGATAGTGGGAAAGGATTGAGCCGTGGTTAGAGTCGTCTCCGGCGGATTGACTCCCGTGTTCAAAGCGCGCGCCAACATTTCAATTCCTATGCCGGTGTTGGTGGGGACGATAACCGTCGCCGCCAACACTCCGCGGTCGACGGCAGCTTGGCCGGTCGCCTTCACGCCGTCAATCCCAAGGAACGGCAACGAAAGCCACCGCTGGCGGAGCGTCAGGTCGGTTATTTCTTGAAATGCCTTGCGCGCACCGACGGCCATTGAATCATCGTGTGCGCAAACCGCGTCCATGGTACCGTGCTGTGACGTTGTCAGTTTGAGCCATGAACTGACCGCCTTATGCGCGCTCGCTTCCGTCCAGTTGGCTTTAATCGTTTTCACCTGGACGTTGGCGGGCTTGGCTGCTTCCATTCCCGCCGCCCGCTGTTTGGCGGCAAGACTGTCAGCCGGGCCATGCACCAACAGGATCGACCCTCCGTTTGGTAGCAGTGCCGCAATCTGTTTCCCCTGAATGCGTCCGATCTCCGTATGATCGGATGTGATTGAAAAGGCCGACACCTTAGTGCTGCGCCGCAGTTCAGTGAGGTATTCCACGTCGCGATTCAGCACCACCCATCCAATACCTGCAGCGACCGCTGCCTTGGCGACTTGAGGCATGGCGGTTCCGCCGACCGGCTCAAAAATGATGCCCGCTGGGCGCGACTCCCCCTGAATCATCTTGAGCAACTGCTGGCTCTGCAACACGGCGTCATTTTCTGCGTACAGAAGTTCGACGTCGACGCCTGCTTTTGCAGCAGCTTCCAATGCCGATGTGGCTTGTTCTTGCTGATAGTCGTTGTCGCGGGTGGTCAGCGAAATCACGAATTTCATTTTCTTCACGAAAATACCTCTAGTACTCCTCAGAGCTTAACGAATTGCCGGTGGCACGTAAGGTCACGGAGGTAATGGAACCTAAGAGCTTTCGTCAATCCTCTTCCCTTCCAATCTGAAACATCGAGACCTGCCGGATAACAAGTCAAAGAGCCTCAACCAGCTGCGAATTTAGGTACCCAATCGCGCAGAGTGGCCAACCAACTCGCTAGACCACTGCCGCCGCGGCTTCGGCAGGTGTGCCGCGTTGCTTCTGCAGTTCCATCTGGAAGATGTCCGGGGGAAGGTCAGTTTTTGTGCGGAACAGGGAAAGCAGCGGGTCGATACGCTCATCCGGCAACTGCCAGAACGAATAAGCATCACTGCTGTTGTCGATGGTGTCCGGCTTGACGTCAATGTCGGGAACCGCTCCGGCGGTACTGACGAGCGTACGGATGAAATCCTCGACTCGCGCCTTTTGCACCGACGTGTTCTTGGTAAATTCCACGCCCATGCCCGCGGCCGGGTGCATCAGGCGAACGATGCCTTCCGTTTCCACGACAAGTTCTCCGACCTTCATCGACATCTGCAAACGGGTCCGCACCGGAAACGGCGATTCTGTCTGGAGATAGCAGGCACTAGGACTCAGATCGGTGAGCCTGCAGCTGACTGGAAGTTCTTCGGCATCGGCGCCCAGCAATTGACGCGCTACCCATTGCTTGAGCTGATCCTTCGTCTCAAGCGCAACATCGCAGAAGCGAATCCCCAGGACCTGTCCACCTTCCCACGCAACTTCCCCGCGGCACTCGACGTGAATTCCATTGCCGGGCAAGGAAAACTTCAGGTGGAACGACGGTGTCAGCCTGCGTCCCCGCGTGTTCACAGCCATGCCGTTTTCGCCAATGTCCAGGGTATTGGCACGAACGGGTGACTCGTTGAGGATTTCCAACTCGACTGGAATCTCGATAGGAATACGGGCGTGACGGCGGCGCTCGCGTTTCATTAACGCCCGTACAGCGCGAAAACTGGCTCGAGTGCGCTCAATAGAAATGGGCTTGAACAGGACAAAATGCGATCCCATGGCAAACGCACGCTTCAAGGCCGCCTGGCTGTCACCTGGCGTCGCCGCCTCGAGGATAGCCACGGTAATGGCGCGGCGATTCGCGGGCGCATTGCGGGTGCCGCTCAGAACTTTTCCGGCGATCTCGGGAATGGTGCAATCGACAATGACTGCCTCAAAACGCTGGCGGGTGAGCAGACGGGTGGCGCTGTCGGGATCCGAGCAATGCTCCACGGCGATTTCCATTTCGCTGAGCACCCGGCGAAGAACCCGGACGACCTTATCGTCCCCGCAAAGAAGAAGTGACTGAAGACCTGCTTCCACTGCTGCACCCCTGTATTTCTGGACTGTAGCAGTAATCCCTTTGAGCTCAAATGCTTACACGGTAACGAAGGTTACTGCAGTAACCAGGGTTGGCGTCCCATTTCGGCTTCCGTCCCGAAGTTGTATTTCCGAGCTGGATTTTGTGCCATGCGAAACGCAACCATAGCTACGTCAGTAACTTACGGTTTAGTTTCTGTCTGGTCATTGACTTTGGATACATCTGACGTACAATCCTTATTCCGGCAAGCAGTTCATCTCAAAGTAGGTCCGCAGTCTCTCTGTTTTTCTGTGTTTAGGGCGCAAGGATCGGAATCCTTCGCTGGGCGGCCGGAATCTAAAATTTATATAAACCAGGCACCGAGGCAAATATTTCATGGCAAAACGACGCGGAAATCCAAACTGGGGTAAGCCGGAGCCAATTGGCCCGATTGTCCCTACAGTCACTGAATTCGAGCAGGTGGTCAAGGAATACAAGCTGACTCCTGACCAGTACCTGCGTTCAACCCGCCTGCGCGAGTGGGCGCGTCGCAACAAGAATTCCAAGTACATTCCAGAGCCTTTGCTAGAGGCATGGGGATTTGAGATCGAATCGACGCTGTAATCGCGAGGGTTGTTGAGGGAAGGGCCGCCTGCGGGCGGCCTTTTATATTCGTGTTGGCCTCAAGATAATCCATAAAAATATCCTAGGTGGTACAGAACGGGGTGTATTCCGTCCAACACTCCATGAGAGCTAAGGTGCTTGTTATGAAGGAAGCTCCTATGAATGCTGTGCAAAAAGATGAACAACCCCGCCAGGATGATTTGCAGCCTAGCCTGGTTCTGCCACTGGAGAACTCCGACGACCATCCTTTAATGAAGAAATACGCCAAGATCTCGGAGCAGGCGCTCAAAAACAGCCCGCCAGGCCCGGAAAACGATTTGTCTGAAGACGTGCACGACAAAGTGGGCTAATCTTGCCTCGGCGGCCGGTGCGGTCCTAGATTTCCCTCCTACCCCGCTTTCTTCTACAGTTCCTTATCCCCCTCCTTAGGGAATGTAAGGTATCGAACACAATATCCAATCTGTTGAAAATACAGTAGCCACTTCAGTCTGCGGTCTGCAACGATCCTGAGTCGTCGTGCGTCAAAGTGTGTTTTCTGGCAGCGCTACTTTCCGTCTGCTATTCGAGGACCCACACAGATGGCACGTACGTTTGAATATCGAATGCTCATCGTCGATGACGACGCCGTTTTCTGCGAAATCGCCGACCAACTGTTCAGCTCTCTGGGCTACACAGTTCGCTGCGCGGATGATGGCTTTGAAGCACTGGCGATGATGAAGGAAGCGCTTCCGGACGTAATTATCTGCGACCTGAACATGCCGCGAATGTCTGGATTTGAGTTGCTTTCTATTGTTCGGCGACGCTTCCCACACATCCCGGTTGTAGCAATGAGTGGCGAATACCTTGGAACCGATTGGCCGAATGGAGTGATCGCCGATGCGTACCTTCAGAAGGGTGGGGAGCACTCGCCCGAAGTACTGGTGCAAAAAATTCGCGAACTATTAGAGAGATCCCCGCTGCGCGCAAGTGTCGTCAAAGCTCCGCATGCCCCGGTCTGGATTCCGCTGAATGGGAAATCGTACTTCGTGCTCACCTGCCCGGGGTGCCTGCGATCCTTCTCGTTGCCGGTACCGGTCGACGCCGAACGTGGTGATCACGAGCGTCAGGTAGTTTGCGAGTTCTGCGCCAGCGAAATTAAGTATGTTCTCGACTCCGGGGTGATGAAGCAGGTCAAGCGAGCAGCGGAATGAATTATTGGACGGCCGGTCTGGGAAAATTACGCGCCAACTCGTCACACATCGTTCAGTACGAGCGGCTTCGCAGCGGACATTTCTATGCCGATTTCCGCCGCGACAAGCGGCTCTATCCCGAGGTATATCACTGCATCATTCAGCGGGAAGGTTCAACTGAAATCATAAGTTGGAGCCAGCACCGAGATTTGGATCGGGCGAGAGTCGCAGCCCAGATCGAGTTGAAACGACTGGTGGATGGAGAAACTCTTAGAACCCGGACCCAGGCGTGAGTCGAAAAGTCAGGCAAAGCGCTCTTCAGGCGACGAAACTGCGCCGCGCCCTAACGGAGCCATTGCGGTCACCGTAGTTCCGTTTCGACCTACGGATTGAACCTGCAACTCGCCACCAAGTTGATGCATACGCTCCGTCATTCCACGTAAACCGATTCCCGGCGCACGTTCGTTTCGCACCTGATCGAGAACTTCCGGTGCGATGCCGCGTCCGTCGTCGCTGATCTCAAGAACCGCCGCGTCGTCGGCAGTGAAAAGGCGAACCCGCGCTGTACGGCTGCCAGAATGGCGATGAACGTTCGTTAACGCCTCTTGCAGGATGCGAAACATCGCCAGTTCAAGATCGCGCGACAACCGCGGAAAGTCCGGGGCTTTTTCGAACTTGATATCGATTTGACTCCGCGAAGAAAAGCCGTCGAGGTACCACTGCGCCGCGGATGCCAGACCGCTTTCTTCCAGCAGCGGCGGATGCAAGAGATACGAAAGGGTCCGCACTTCCTTAATGGACTCGTCGGTCAAGCGAATAGCTTCCGCAAGGTGCTGCTCAGCGGACCGTCCGCGGCCCAGCAATTCCAGATGCATCTTAAGAGCCGCCAGGTATTGCCCTAAACTGTCGTGCAAGTCGCGGCCGATGCGTCGTCGTTCTTCATCCTGGCTGCGAAGCAGATGCAGCGACAATTCGCGCAAGGAACGCTCGGATTCATGCAGGCGGTCTTCCATCTTTCTGCGTTCACTGAAATCACGCGTCACTTTCCCGAACCCAAGCAGTTTGCCTTCATGGTCCCGAATCGCTGTGAGCGTTACGTTTGCCCAGAAACGCGAGCCATCTTTGCGAACACGCCACCCTTCCTGCTCGATCCGGCCAAGTTGTGCCGCCAAATCCAGAATTCGATCCGGCTTGTGGTTGAGACGATCCTCTTCTGTGTAAAAACGCGAGAAGTGGCTGCCGATAATTTCGTCGGCTGTATACCCCTTGATGCGCTGGGCGCCGCTGTTCCAACTAGTTACGTGGCCCTGTGGACCAAGCATGAAGATGGCATAGTCCTGGACGGCATCGACCAAGACCCGAAATTGCTCAGCCCTTTCAGCGTTCGATTTGTCGTTTGAGCCAGACACGCGCAAATATAGATGCTGAACAATTTACACGCCGATGGTCGAAGAGAAAAGGAGTTTAGGCGCGAGGCTTGGATCTAGGCCTCAGCCTCTTGGGACTATACGCTCTCAGCCCAAGGCGCTTGAGCCTTTTTGCGGTTAATATCCGCTGCAGAACTGGTAATGCATGGGATCGCAGTTCGCGCCGAACCAGTCCCCGCCCCAGGTGAACCCGGCGTTTCGGAAGATGGAGACGATTTCAGGATGCATGTTGCCAGCACTTCCCTGGGCATTGGTTTCAGGATTTAAATCGATCGAAATCCCCCAAGAGTGAGTTGAGAGCTTTGTCCCAGTTCGCTGCGGCCGGAATGAGAAGCATCCCCCAAAGCTGGTGATCGGTTGCCAAAGGCCTGAGCCCGCAATCCGTAGAAAGCAGTCAATAAAGATTGCCTGCATCAGCCTGTGGCAGGTCATATGACTTACCCGGCGAGAGTGATCCCAGGAAAGGACGAGCGGGAAAGGTAGTGAAATGGTGATCATCTGCTCGGCTTGCCATCGCGGATCCAGGGTCTGGTCAGGGCGCAGATAAGTAAAGATGTCGCCAAAGGTGCCGCAGATTTGGTCGAGGCCGAAGGGTGCTTTTAGCGACACGTACTCAGCCGCACTCAGCATTAGGGACATAGAATTTGTTCTCCTTTTTCTCTCTTCCCAAGTGCGTCATCCCGAAACTCGGCGCAGTTCAGCCGAGTGAGAGATCTGGCGTGGGGCCTAACAGAAACACTTCGTAGTACGCGCGAGATCCCTCCGCCCGCTGGTGAAAGCGCGGGCGTTCGGAATGACGCAAGTTCTCAAGAACAGTCCGCTTTGAACTTGATCGCAACACCTGCGCGGTGCACGTTATAATCGCGATTCCAAAATTTGTTCTCAGTTCCCCAGCTCCTAATTTTTGGCCGTTAGCGGAAGAGGAAACCCGCTGAACGCAGGCCGGCTGCAAAGCAACTGAGAACTAGCGACTGAAACCTGAGGACACCTTTGGCCTATAACGACATTCGCGAATGGGTTGCCGCGCTGGAGCGCGCCGGCGAACTGAAACGCATCAAGACCGAAGTCGATCCAGTGCTCGAAATTGCCGAGATTACCGATCGCGTGTCAAAAAGCCGCGACAAGAATGGTGTCGGCGGAGGTCCAGCGCTACTGTTTGAAAAACCGAAGGGCAGCAGCATTCCGGTGCTCATCAATCAATTTGGCTCAGAGCGGCGAATGAAGATGGCGCTCGACGTCGATTCGCTCGACGAAGTGGCGGACCGCATTCGCCAGTTCATGGACGTTAAGTCCCCGCAAGGATTTCTCGATAAAGTCAAAATGCTTCCCATGCTGGCAGAGATGGGCAAGTTTTTTCCTAAGACCGTTTCTAGCGGGCCGTGCAAAGAGGTCATACGCAAGGACAATTTCAGCCTGAACCACTTCCCTGTTCTGCAGTGCTGGCCTAAGGATGCTGGCAAGTTCATCACGCTGCCGTGCGTGGTGACGCGAGATCCAAAGACCGGTAAACGCAATGTCGGTATGTATCGCATGCAGGTTTACGACGAGAAGACGACCGGCATGCACTGGCAGCGGCAAAAAGTCGCGGCAGAACACTATCGGGAAATGTTGAGACGTGGTGCGGGAGAGAAACTTCCCCACATCTCCCAAAAAACGGGAGATGTGGGGCACCCTCAAATTCATTCTTCTGCAGTCGACATTATGGCGCGCACTTCGGGCGGTTCAATGGTTCCGGAAGGCGAACTGCCGAAGGGGCGAATGGATGTCGCAGTGGCGATCGGAACTGATCCGGCGCTCACGTTTTCAGCGATTGTGCCTGCACCTCCTGATGTTGAGGAGTATTTAATTGCCGGATTCCTGCGACAGAAGCCAGTTGAGCTGGTGAAATGCGAGACCGTCGATCTCGAAGTGCCTGCAGGTTCAGAAATTGTGCTAGAGGGTTATGTGAACCTCGACGAACTTCGCACCGAAGGTCCTTTCGGCGATCACACCGGCTTCTACTCGCTAGAAGACCTCTACCCTGTTTTTCACCTGAGGTGCATCACGCATCGGAAAGATCCGATTTATGCGACCACAATTGTCGGCAAGCCTCCTCAGGAAGACGCGTACATGGGCAAAGCGGTCGAGCGCATTTTCCTTCCGCTGATGCGGCTCACCATTCCCGAACTCGTGGACGTCAACCTGCCCATCGAAGGCGTGTTCCACAACCTGATGATCGTTTCCATCCGCAAGTCTTACCCGGGTCAGGCGCGCAAAGTGATGAACGCGATTTGGTCATTGGGACAGGCCATGTTCACGAAGTGCATCATTGTCGTTGACGAAGATGTTGACGTGCAGGACCTCGGGGCCGTAACGCTGCGGGTCACGAACAACATCGATCCCGAGCGCGACATTCAGTTCACGCTGGGTCCGGTGGACTCCCTCGACCACGCCTCACGTCTGGCCAACTTCGGTTCCAAAATGGGAATTGACGCCACCCGCAAGTGGTCAACGGAAGGGTTTTCCAGACCCTGGCCCGACGAGATCGTTATGGATTCCGCGACCAAGGCCCTCGTTGACAGCAAGTGGCAGGCACTCGCCAAAGAACTCGGGATCGAATGAAGAAAAGGCGGGACCGAAGTCCCGCCTTTTTTCTATCCTTAGATTCAGCGTAGCATTTTTCGCGGGAAATCGTGCCAAGGTTTAGAAGTTTATTTCCGGAATTATCACCTTCACAAACCAAGAGAAGGTGAGAGATGAGCGCTAGCTTCTCCACTTGTGTACCTAGCGCTTCGTATACAACATCTTGTGCTGTTTCACCGGAATATGCACACGATAGTAAGAAGTGCACTGAAAACGGTGCAAGTTCGCTCATAATACTGGCCGATTCACTTATGCCAGCCAACGGCCAGCTCTTTTGCGGCGACAACCTAGAAGTGCTGCGCGAATACATTCCGGATGCTAGTGTTGATCTGGTCTACCTAGACCCGCCCTTCAAGAGCGACCAAAATTACAATCTGCTCTTCCGGGAAAAAAATGGCACTAAAGCGACTTCGCAAATTTTGGCTTTTGAGGATACATGGGAGTGGAACCTAGAAGCCGAACGCAACTATTCCTCAGTAGTGGAGAAAGCTGGGAAATTAGAGCAGGTCATGGTTCAGTTCCGTACCATGTTCCCCGACACAGACATGCTGGCCTACTTGTCGATGATGGCACCAAGGTTAGTAGAGCTTAGACGGGTATTAAAACCAACAGGATCGATCTATCTGCATTGCGACTCTACGGCGAGCCATTATCTGAAGCTATTAATGGATGCGGTTTTCGGCCCTACTAATTTCCGCAACGAGATCACATGGAAAAGAACCCACGCTCACGGGGACTCTAAACGGAAATATGCCAACATTAAAGATTGTTTGTTGTTCTACACCGTTTCTGATCGCTACACCTTCAATCCGGTATATCTTCCATATTCCGAAGAATATATAAACAAGTACTATCGCCACGTTGACGCCGAAGGCCGACGTTATCAGCTCGTGAGCCTGCGAAGCCCTAATCCACGGCCCAATTTAACTTATGACTATAAGGGCTACAAGCCTCACCGGAATGGCTGGGCTGTGTCACGTCAAGTAATGGAGCGCTTAGACGCTGAGGGCCGTCTGTATTTCCCACCAAACAAATCTGGTGCGATACGCGAAAAGTATTTCTTGGATGAGATGAAAGGCGTTATAGCGGGTGACGTATGGGCAGACATTCCGCCAATATCAGCCCATGCCCAAGAGCGCTTAGGGTATCCAACGCAGAAGCCCGTGCAACTGCTGCAACGGATTATTGCGGCCAGCAGCAATGAAGGTGAGGTTGTTTTAGATCCATTTTGCGGTTGCGGGACAGCGATTGAAGCTTCTTATAAATCGCGCAAATGGATTGGAATTGATCTCACGTACCAAGCAATGCGCGTCATTAGAGAAGAGCGCTTTCCAAAGCTAGGACTCAAACTGGATAAGGATTACGAAATGGTATATCGGCCTCGTGATATTACTGCTGCCGAGGCATTCGCAAAAGAACAGCCGTTTCAGTTTCAGGACTGGGTTATTCAGATTTTGCATGGAGAAGTGAATCAACAACTCTCTGGGGACAAAGGAATTGATGGAAGGCTCTACTTCCGCGATAGCTCTGACGGCCCACTACGACCTATTATCGTCTCGGTCAAAGGGGGCAAATTGAAAGCTCCTTTCATTCGGGAATTGGCCGGAGCAGTATCAAGTGAACGCGCCCCAATGGGCGTGTTAGTCGTTATCCATCCTCACTCAAAACAAATGGTTCGGGACGCAGCTAGGTATGGCTTCTTTAACTGCTCACACGGCAGCTTCCCAAAAATACAGATCGTTACAGTCAAGCAGATTCTAGGCGAAGAACGCCTTGATCTACCACCCATCCACAGAATGACTTGGAAGAAGCGTAGCCGCAGAGCGGCTTCACAACTCTCACTTCCTGGTATCGCCCAATAGTCGCATCTGCACTGTATAGCGCCCCGACTCTAGGCCGAAACGCTTCTTGGTTCCCGTAGTGTGAGCCGCTTTCCTTCCGTAGCTCTAAGGGCCAGCATTGTGCGCTCGGAATCGTTTACCTTGCGATTGTTGTACCTGAAATCCAGTTCATTCAAATACTGCTGCAAATAGCCTCGCCCCCAATGATGGTAGGTTCCGAACACGCTACGGCGAACTAGACCGAAGAATCCTTCGACGGTGTTCGTGGTCACGTGCCTACCATCATCCGTGCGATAGCTGTATTGCTTGTTCTTGTGCGTGACCACATCGTGCGCCGGAAAATCCTCACGCATCCAGTGGTACACCGTTGCTTCATCAGTCTGCACGTTTGTGCCGACTTCGACATGCTCTTTCATAATGGGCTTGATGTTGTTTAAGGTGACCCGCTCAACGTGGAAGGAACGGACACGGCTACCCGCTTCGCTGCGCTCCATGAGAGAAACGATGGGCCGCTTCTTGCTTTCTGGGCGGCCCAATCCGGTAAGGCCAGTGCCTTTCTCTTTCGGCCCAATGTACACCTCATCAATTTCCACTACACCGCGCAGCTTATCAATCATCCCGTGCTGCGACATTGCGAAGCGCAGCCGATGGCACATGAACCAAACTGTCTTGTAGCTAATCCCCAACATGCGATGGATCTGATGAGCGCTCATGCCCTTCTTGCTCGCGCACATCAGGTAGGCAACTAGAAGCCAACGGTGCAGCGGGATATGAGAATCTTCAAACACCGTGCCCACTGTGACGCTGAATTGTTCGCAGCATCCGTAGCACTTCCACACGCCATTGCGGACGGGCTTCTTGGAATCCTGGCGCGGCTTCAATCGCTTCGCGTTGCCGATCTCGCCACACTTGGGGCACACCGCGCCTTCGGGCCATCGCAGGGATTCGAGAATTTGACGGGCGTTACTCTCAGTGAGGTCTGAAAATTTGGCGAGTCGGAGAGGCTGTTTTTCGTTATATAATCCGGCTGAAGTCGGCATCGCGGGTCGCTCCGTGGTGCTGATTAGCCCCGCCTACGGCTGCAACCGGAAGCGGGGCGCTAGGTTAAGGTCTAGGGTTTGTTCGGCGATCTGTAGATCATGGTGGCGGTGGCATCGGTCATCATGTCCTTTCTAGGGCCAGCCTGTCGGGGCTGGCCTGAATTGTTTGTACAATATACCTCCTACCTCCTGCTGTCAAGGTAAAATTGATTAAAATAGTTCTTGCCTACCTCTATCTTGTCTGGTATATGTATGGCATCAGAGGTGAGCACACATGGCGACTTCAGCCAAGGTACCTGAAGCAATGGATGGAAAGAAGTTGCGGACTAGAAGTCCAGCATACCCGTTCGTCAATTTGGAGACCGCGCTCCGGCGTGCAAAAGAATTTTACGACGAGCAGCAGCACCATGCCGCGCCGATCAAGGTGGCGGTCAAGCTTTGGGGATACGAGGAAAAGAGTAGCGGTGGATTGCAAACAGCCGCAGCCCTCGTCAGTTTTGGCCTCCTAAGTGATGAGGGAACGGGTGAGAGCCGCAAAGTTCAACTCACCCAGCCTGCAATGCGTATTCTTCTCAATCCCGATGCGGCAGCCAAAGAGAAAGCGATCAAAGAGGCAGCCTTAGCTCCTAAAATCCATCGTCAGGTTTGGCAAAAATGGGGAGCAAATCCGCCGGAAGCATCCATGCGTTTTGCGCTTCTCACTGAGTGGGAACCGAGGTTCAATCCGAACACCGTTGACACGTTTATCAGGGAGTACAGAGATACAATAAAGTTTGCAAAACTCAGCGAATCTGATAAATTGGCGACGGAGGTTAAAGATAACGGCGACGAAGGAAAAAGCGATACTCCGTATGTGCCTCAAATTGGGGACTTTGTACAGTGGGAGCTTAATGGAGTCCTGCAATTCAAGGAACCCCAGCGCATCCGAGATATATCGCCGGATGGCAAGTTCGCCTTCGTGGATGGTCAATTCAGTGGCCTCCATGTGGAACAGTTAATCCGCGAAAAGGCACCCGAAAACGTGCCTCCCCCGCGTGTTCCTCCGCCGCTAAAACAGGGTATGCAAGAATTTGTTGTTCCTCTCTCAGATGGAAGCCGAGCGGTATTCCAATGGCCTACCAGTTTGAGCAAAGAAGATGTAGCCGATCTCAAAGATTCACTCAAGATCGTTGAGAGAAAGATTGACCGCTCACTTTCTGAAGGTGAACCGAAACAATGAGGGCCGCGTGGGGACGCTAGTTGTTAACTGTTTCGCCTTGTTCTGTAAGGGTGCGGAGAATAGCAGCCTTTAGTTGCGCAAGCGCTGGGTCATCCTGAGAAGTCATCTTCGTATTCTCTAGCTCCCGCAGTGTTTCACGAAGAGCCTCAATTAACTGCGGGTAGTATGGCTTGCGACGCACCCAGCGAGAATGTCACACACCGAACAAATGGGCCATACAGGGAAACATGTACTCTGGTTTGTGAAGGTGATAATTCCGTTTATTTCTACTACGGCATCAGAGGTTTGGCGTGAATTGCACCATTTTCGGGCCTTGACAAGAATTTGACTGCATCGCGGCCCATTTTGGAACCAGCAACTGGTATCGTATTGGGGGTTCTTCGAGCCGCAATGGAAATGAAGCGACGCTGCGTTATCACCGGAATGGGGGTCGTCAGTCCCAATGGGATTGGCACGTCTGCATTCAGCCAGGCCACACTCGCGGGAAAAAGTGGGGTGCGGCGCATCTCCCGGTTCGATTCCTCGGCCATTGAAGTCCAAATCGCAGGCGAGGTTTCCGACTTCGACGAACTGGCTTGGGTCGATAAGAAAGAGCGCAAGCACGTCTCGCGGGTGCTGCCGATTGCGCTCTGCGCGGCAAGCGAGGCCCTGACCAGCGCCGGGGTCGATTCCGCTTCCCTCCCGATCGAGGACCGGCGACGCTTTGGCGTGATCATCGGCACCGGCGGAGGTTCCCAGGAGTTTACGGAAGAACAATACCGGCTTTACTTTCATGGTCAACTCAGCAAGATGAGCCTGTTCTGCGTACCCACAGGCGTTATGGGATCGATTTCGAGTGACATCAACGTTCGCTTTGGGTTGCGCGGGCCCAGCCACGTGGTCACGACTGGCTGTACATCGTCAACAGACGCGATGGCTTACTCCATGCGGCAGATCGAATCCGGCAGGTTGGATTGGGTGCTCACCGGCGGAGCGGACGCTCCGATCTCTTTGGGGACGGTTCGCGGCTTCATTTTGATGAGGATTTTGACCGAAAAATGGAACGCGTCACCCGAGAAAGGCTCGCGGCCGTTTTCGGTGGACCGTGATGGGTTCGTCCTGGCGGAGGGCTCATGGATGTTCGTCCTTGAGGAGTATGAACATGCCAAGGCTCGGGGCGCGAAGATTCTCGCCGAGGTTGCCGGCTACGGTTCGACGTGCGAAGCCTATCATCGGGTGCGGCTGATGGAATGCGGCGAAGAACCCGCGCGGGCGATCGAGTTGGCGATGAAGACCGCGGGCATCGGCCCCGAAAATGTGGACTACGTAAACCTCCATGGCACGTCGACCCAACTGAACGATCGAATTGAGACGCGAGCGCTGAAGTTGGCGATGGGCGAAGACCGGGCGCGACAAGTGCCTATGTCGGCGCTGAAATCGCAGATTGGACATCCGCAGGGAGCCTGCGGGGCTGCTGGAGTAGCTGCCACGCTGGTCGCTATGCACGCGGAACAGATCCCACCTACTTTGAATCTGCTGAATCCCGACCCTGAGTGCGACCTCGACTACGTTCCCGACGCAGGAAGAAGAAAGAAGATCGAGCATGCGGTGTGCAACTGCATCGCCTTCGGCTCGAAAAATTCGGCGCTGGTGCTGAGAAGAACCGCGTGAGCGCGACCAAAGTCGCCCGACAGTGAATAACCTCCGTAACCGACCCTCCGTGCAAACAAAGTCATAACATGGGTTTTTATCCGTAAACTGTATATCGGCGCGCGATATTTCCCTTTTCTGGTGTTAAGCGGAGCGTCCGCCCTAAGTTTATTAGCAAATGCTGCGACACGATGAAATCCTAGGGCTATTCCCCCGCTTGAACTTCCTCGACGGCAGTCCGGGCCTGTGGCTATTCGTTTTGGAACTGATCTTCTGGGTTCTCGTCGCCGTTATGGCTATTGCGCTGATGCGGTTCCGCCCCGCATGGCTCGATTATGCGGAGCACAAATTGCGTCAGGCGGCTCAATATCAGACATTTTGGCTTGTGGCCTTTCCGGTTTCCGTAGTTCTAATTCGCACCGCCTTACTTCCCTGGGTTCCAGTGCCGACTCCGGTGATGTTGGATGAATTTAGTTATTTGGTGGGAGCGGACACCTTCGCCCACGGGCGGCTCACCAATCCCACGACGCCGATGTGGGTGCATTTCGAGACCTTCCACGTAAACATGCAGCCGACGTATCACTCGATGTACCCACCGGCGCAAGCTGCAGCGTTGGCACTCGGGCAAACGCTGACAGGAAATCCATGGGCGGGGGTTCTGCTGACTACTGCGCTTATGTGCGGCGCAATCTACTGGATGCTGTCAGGGTGCTTGCCATCGACCTGGGCCTGGCTCGGTGGTGTATTTGTCGTCCTGCGCTATTCCACCTTTTCTTATTGGATAAATTCATATTTTGGGGGTAGCGTCGCTGCCTTAGGTGGAGCGCTCGTACTTGGCGCATACGTGCGGCTTCGACGTGAGGTTCGACGGCGCTCGGTACTTTTACTTGCGGTGGGATTACTAATCTTGGGTTTCAGCCGCCCCCTCGAAGGGCTGTGTTTCAGCATCCCGATCCTGATTGCTTTCGCCGTTCAGCTACTCAGGAGCCGGGCGCTTTTCGAGAAGAAGACCGCCATGAGACTGGCACCAGGTGTGGCACTGCTCTTGATGGGATTTGGATTTGTCCTCTACTACAACTGGCGAACGACTCTGCACCCGTTGTTAATGCCGTACATGTTGAACCTCCGGGAATATCACGTCAGCAATCCATTTGTATTTCAGAAGGCGAATCCAATTCCCCAGTATCGACATGAAGCCATGCGGACGTTTTATATCTTCCATGAACTTCCGGATGTGCTCCGGCTGAGAACGGAGAGTCCCGCGTACCTGATGGCCATCAAGGGTGCCGTCTACTATGCGTCGTTTATTTGGCCGTTTTTGCTGCTGATGGGCTCTGGAATCTACGCGATGTGGCGCTCTGAGCTGCGAATCGTTTTGTTCTCAGTAGCTTTGCTGGGGGCAGACCTGTTCCTGCAAATCTGGCCCGGCCACGCGCACTATGCCGCACCGGCAACCGGCGCCTTTGCCCTGATGGCCCTGTTTAGCTTGCGCTCCATCCGCAATACCCGACGGTGGGCGGGGATCTGTGTTTCTCGAGCGGTGGCCTTCTTAACGGTGCTGTGCCTGCTGTCACCTGTCGTAGAGTGCTTGCGCGATCCTTATTCTATCCACCCTATCTTTCTCAACCCGGAATGGCAGCAACCCCACGCTCCCTTTAAAACCGCCATCGATTTACCGATTCCGCTCCAGATTGAACGGCAAAGACTGCAGTCGGAACTTGAAAAGCGTTCCGGAAAGCAGCTGGTCATTGTGCATCACCCCTACCATGACGTGCCGAGTGTTGATTGGGTCTATAACGGCGCCGATCTCGCAAATTCAAAAGTCATTTGGGCCCGCGATATGGGATACCTCAAGAACCGGGAATTGGTGAACTATTATCCCGACCGGCAAGTCTGGTTTGTAGACCGGGGCCAAGCAAAGCTGATACCCTACGAACAGGCAATGCTTCCGTGGAAACTGGCGTTCGACAGTCCCCCATTCGGGCCCGCCAGCGATCAAGGGATTTTAGCCAAAGCAGAAAAGACCCCTGCAGCTACCCCCAAGCGGCAGATAGCAGTGAATTCCACAAAGGAACAGACTCCTCACTGATTCGTGTATGAACTCCAATAAAACTGCCATCATCATTGGTGCAGGCCCCGCCGGTCTGACCGCCGCATACGAACTGCTGACCCGCACCGACATCAAGCCCATTGTGATCGAGATGAGCGATCACCTGGGAGGCATTTCCCGGACGGTCAACTACAAGGGAAACCGCATCGACATCGGGGGCCACCGGTTCTTTTCTAAAAGCGACCGCGTCATGGAGTGGTGGGCGCAGCACCTGAAGTTTGAACAGGCTTCGACGCCGAGCGTACGCATCAGCTATCAGGGAAAATCGCGGGATGTTGAATTGGGTGAGCAAACGGCATGTGCGGACGACGAGCGCGTGATGCTGGTGCGTGAACGCAAGTCGCGAATCTACTTCTTGCGAAAGTTTTTTGATTATCCAATTTCGCTCACGGCAGATACGCTGCGCAAGCTGGGGCTAGTGCGGACAACCGCCATCGGGTTCAGCTATTTAAGGCGTGCACTGTTCCCGCTGAAAGAACAAAACAACCTCGAGCAATTCTTCATCAATCGATTTGGGGAAAAACTGTACCTTACCTTTTTCAAGTCATATACAGAAAAGGTCTGGGGCGTGGCGTGCTCGCAAATCGACGCCGAGTGGGGAGCGCAGCGAATCAAAGAGCTTTCGGTATGGAAGACGATTAAGCATTTCGTTACGAAGCAGTTTCGCGGTAAATCTGCCGATGTCGCTCAAAAGCAAACCGACACTTCGCTGATCGAAAAGTTCCTCTACCCGAAATACGGTCCAGGACAGATGTGGGAAGAAGTTGCGCGAAAAGTGCGCGAGATGGGCGGCGCGATCCTGATGGAACAGTCGGTAGAGCAAATTCACGCCGCGGGCCAGCGTGCGGTGGCGGTCACAGCAAAGGACAAGAACGGAAACCTGCAGAGATATGACGGGGATTATGTCTTTTCAACCATGCCCGTGCAACAACTAATCCGGTCGTTACAAGCCGCTGTTCCGGAAAATGTTCGGGAAGTCAGTGAAGGCCTGATGTATCGAGACTTCATTACTGTTGGGGTGCTACTGAACGACCTAAAAATCAAGGAGGAAACCGCCAACGGCAAGAAGTTGGTGCGAGATAACTGGATCTACATCCAGGAGCGGGATGTTTTCGCCGGGCGGTTGCAGATTTTCAATAATTGGAGCCCGTGGATGGTGAGCGATCCCGAGAAGGCATGGGTCGGGGTGGAGTATTTCTGCAATGAGGGTGATGCACTGTGGACGCGGAGTGAGGAATCGATGAAGGCGCTGGCCATCGAAGAACTGGCCAAAATCGAAATCATTGAAGAGCGCGCGGTGCTGGATTCCATGGTTCTCAAAATGCCAAAGGCCTATCCGGCATATTTTGGGACATACTCTCGCTTCGGCGAGATTCGTGAGTTCCTGGACAGCTTCGAGAACCTCTATCTCGTCGGGCGAAACGGTATGCACCGCTACAACAACCAGGACCACTCCATGCTTACGGCCATGACGGCAGTGGACAACATTCTGGCTGGCAGAACCGATAAGTCCAACCTGTGGGAACTGAATACCGAAATGGAGTATCACGAAGAGCGGTCAACGTCGGAAAAAGCGGAAACCGCCAAGAGTGGCGCCTGATCGCGGTCAGCCTAACGCGTTCCACTGCAAGACTGCTTGGGGCGCGCGTTCCCATATCGGAAGCGTAAATCTCACAGATGTTCGAAACTGACACAAACTGTCAGAAGTAATGACAAAATGCGACAGAGTGACAGTTTGTACTCCGAACGGAGAAGCGCGTTTTGTCCGTAAGCTTCTGAAAACACAACAGGAGCCGCTTAAAAAACGCACACTTTCGTAATTAGCAAGAACGGCAGGCCAAGTGCGAAGATCAGGGGCAGTCGGGTCGCTGAGACCGAGATCGACAACAGCTTTACAACGGTTCACAACCGAGAAGAGGACAAACAGAATGCGTAAACAGAAGGGTTTTTCATTAATTGAGTTGCTGATCGTGGTCGCGATCATCCTGATCATCGCCGCGATCGCCATTCCGAACTTGCTGCGCGCCCGCATTGCGGCGAACGAGTCGTCCGCGGCCGCGTCGGTTCGCACCATTTCAACCGCTGAATTGACGTATGAGACATCGTATCCGGCCACCGGCTACCCGTTGACACTTGCTGCGCTGGGACCGGCCACTGCGGCCTGCACTACACCGACCTCCGCGAACGCTTGCATCATCGACTATGCTTTGGCGGGTTCGCAAGGCACCGCTAAGAGCGGGTACAACTTCGTCGCAACTGGTAGCGCTTCCGCCGCGGGCAACCCGAACGATCAATTCATCATTACCGCCTCACCATCAAATCTGAACACCACGGGCGTGAAGGAGTTCTGTGCGGTTCAGGACAACGTGGTGCGCTTCGAAACGCCGGCTGCAGGCAGCGGGCCTGACGCGACTATGACCATCAGCGCGTGCTCGGCCCTAAGCCCGATCGGCAACTAGTTAAATTGAAGTACAAGTTGGCAAAGTACCTGGGGGAGGGTACAGAGCCGGGAGCGTCGGACGCAAGTTCGATGCTCCTTTTGTTTTTCTTAGGAGCGTCATCTCGAATACCAATCGAGGGGAGTGACCTTTGGTCCTGAGAGAGGATGCGTTCGGCACGTGAACTGCAAGTAAATCGTTGGGGTGGACAGAATGCGTCAAGGGGGCTTCTCACTGATCGAACTGCTGATCGTAGTCGCTATCATCTTAATCATCGCGGCTATCGCAGTGCCCAACCTCGTCAAAGCGCGGATTTCTGCAAATGAGGCATCAGCAGCATCGTCGGTTCGCCAGATCAAAACATCCGAAATTCTTTACTACAGCTCCTATCCATCGATCGGGTATGCGGTGCAATTGTCGCATCTTGGGGGACCTGAGCCGTGCGCGCCTTCAAGCACCACCGCCTGTTTGGTTCCGGATCCGTTGTCGAACGCGGGTCCTGGAACACAGGGCAAAAGCGGATATGTATTCAGTGCGGTGGGGAGCGCGAGCACCAGCGGGGGTGTCAATGACACGTTTGTGGTCGGCGCAGCGCCGCTCAACCCAAATGTCACTGGAATTCGACTTTTCTGCACTACGAACGACAATGCTCTTCGCGCGGATCCAGGGCCAAGCACTACACCCGTTACAACCGTGTCCGCATGCGTGGCGTACTCCCCGATATAAATCTGGAACTGCTGCAAGTGTCACTCGGGATGTTAGGGCCAGCAACCGAGTGCACAATCGAAAGGTGCTTGCAAGCCTGCCATGTGAGGATAGGAAAACAGGAAAAACAGGAAGGTGGCAATCATTAGAACCAAACTGACGCGCACGCCCGCCCACGAAGGCCGTCCTGCCCTGCCAATAGCTAATGCTATGGCCACACCGAGCAACATCGCAGAGGGATAGTAGTAGTAGTAACAGGTAACCCTCTGTGGAATGACCACCCACTGTAGAACGTTAGCAGAGTAGAGCAGAACTAACATCGCTTCTGCGACGGCCAGGGTACGATTCTTCCACCAGTTCCAGGCGCATAGGATTACCGCGCCGACACCGGTCCACATAACCACGAAATTACCTACTAAGTAGGAGAAAGCTCGTTCCGGGCTGGAGCGAAAGAACCACTGATACCAACGCACATTAAGTGTGGGATTGCCCGGCACTGCTCTGTGCCATTTCCACATAGAGACATTTTGGGCGACAAATTCGTGCAGAGAGAATGGCAGGTGAAGCGCCATACTCGCGAGTCCGAACACCGTGTAATACGTGGCCAACGGAACAACTCCCAAGCCCAGGACTAGAGTTGCGAGTCCTAATTCGCGGACTTTGTGACTGTCTGAAATCCGAAGATATAGCAATAACAACAAAAGGCATGCTTGGAAGACGATGCCGGTCCACTTGCAAGAGATGGCAGCCCCGAACATGAGGCCTGCTACGAATACAAATACGCGTCTCCGGAAAAGCGACAGATCTGTTGTCAGAATTGCGCGGGTGAACGCCAAAATCCCAAGCAGGACGAATGTAAAGTAAAACACGTCGAGCATGGCAATACGTGCCATGACATAGAGGAAATTGTTGAAAATCGTAAGAATTGCAGCGAACAAAGCGAGGCCAAAATCTTGGGTCAGCATGTAGGCCCAGATGAAAATAGCAACCAGAGTAATTGAGCCGAAGACCGCACTGGCAAGGCGCCAACCTTCCGGCCGATCCCCCAGTACCCTGATACCGACAGCGATGATGATTTTTCCCAACGGTGGATGTTGCAGCGTGTCGTCCGCTGTCCCGCCAAGAAAGGCTCTCGCTGCCGGCACATAGTAGTTCTCGTCGATTTGGCGAATGGGGAGAGAATCGATTCTAAAGAAGAACAGTGCAAAAGACAGCCCTTCAAGCAGTACAGAAGCGAGGGTTAGCCGCACTGTCATCCGTTAATACTAATTCGGGCACTAGTTGCACTTCATTGGAGTTGAAGCGTAATGGTAACGACGGTCACTCCTCAGTGCAGGAGACTCGGGACGCGGTTCACAAGCTGAAAAGCGATGCGTCACAAGTTGGAGCAAATCCGCTGTGCAAACAAGCAAGCTCCTGAATGTGCTGGCCTGCCATTTGCCCGCGGAAACCTTCGTAACGCTCCCTCCTTACTCTGTCGCTCGTTATAATTTCTCCGTGCCTGCAATCGAAATTCTTGGGTTGGAGAAGGTGTATCACGTCGGCTTCTGGCGAAAGAGGCCGAAGCGCGCCTTGCATCCTCTGAGCTTCGTCGTTGAACAAGGCGAAATCTTTGGGTTTCTTGGTCCGAATGGCGCGGGCAAGACGACCACCCTGAAGATGCTGATGGGGCTGGTCTTCCCTACTGGCGGCAGCGCCAAAATCCTCGGCATGGACTTGGACGATCCGCGCATGAAGGCACAGATCGGATTTCTTCCCGAGCAGCCGTATTTCTACGACTATCTGACTGCGCATGAACTGCTGCGGTACTACGGCCAGTTGTCAGGAGTGAATTCAAAGCAACTCACAGCCAGAGTGGATACCGTGCTTGAACACGTTGGACTAAAAGATTCGGCTGGTGTGCAATTGCGCAAGTTTTCGAAAGGCATGCTGCAGCGGGCCGGCATTGCACAGGCAATCCTCCACGATCCCAAGGTCGTCTTTCTTGACGAGCCGATGTCTGGATTGGATCCCATGGGCCGGCGCGAAGTGCGCGTCCTAATCGAGCAGTTGAAAAATGAGGGAAAGACAGTGTTCTTTTCCACCCACATTCTCTCCGATGCGGAGGCATTGTGCGATCGTGTGGCCATTCTGAACCAAGGCATGCTCCGCGGAGTGGGAGCCGTGGAAGAACTGACTGCGGGACTTCGCGGACAGGTCGAAATTGTGTGGGCGGGGACTTCTGTGCCTCCATCATTGAGAAGCGCAGCATGTCGCATCGCCGGCGACACGGTTCGGGCTGTAGTGCCGAGCGACCAGCAAGACAACGTAATAGAGACACTCCGGCGCGAAAAGCTGCGACTGATCTCGGTTACACCGGTGCGAGTATCGCTTGAGGATTACTTCATGGCGCAACTGTCGCCCGACCAACCGTCTGCCGCCGCTGCGAACGGAAAGGCCGCGCAATGAGTTCTCGAATTTTTCATATTGCGGCCAACACCTTTCGTGAAGCGGTACGCGATCGTGTGCTCTATAACCTGATTGCGTTTGCACTGTTGTTGACGGGCGCAGCAATTCTAGTAGGCCAGATTTCGATCCAGATCGAGCGATTGGTAGTCATCAATCTTGGCCTCACTGCAGTAGCGCTGTTTGGCGTCGTGATCGCAATCTTTATCGGGATTGGGCTGGTTTCGAAGGAAATCGAAAAACGCACGCTTTACACTGTGCTCTCGCGACCCGTGGCGCGATGGGAATTCATTGCGGGCAAATTTGTTGGGCTGTCCGGAACTCTGGTCGTCAACGCATCATGTATGGCGGTCGGAGTGTTCGCAGCTCTTTTGTACGTCTCGCGGCAATTGCACGGATCCGATGCCTGGGTGCTCGTTGCAATTTATTTCATTGTCTTGCAATTCCTGATTACAACGGCTCTGGCCCTGTTCTTTTCGTCTTTCTCGTCCCCGCTGCTCTCCGCCGTTTTCACCTTCTGCCTTTTTGTCGCCGGCAGCTTTGCGGAAGACCTCCGAGGATTCGTCGGATTGTCTCACGGGTTGCAGCATTGGATGGCAGTGATAGCGGTGTATGCCATTCCGAACTTCTCCGCGCTGAATATCATCAATCAAGTTGCACATGGCAATGGCGTTTCCGGGCAATTAGTTTTCTGGAACACAGCCTACGCTCTGGTTTACATAGTCGCAGTACTCAGCGGCGCCATCGTGATCTTTGAGTACCGGAATCTCAAATGAGGCGACGAAGGACTATCCGAATTGCCGCAGCGCTGTTGATACTCTCCTGCGCAGGCTCTGTCTTCCTGTTGCGCCTCGTCGATCGATTGCGGGAGAACGCAACACTCGAAGAAACAATCTACATTTCCTCACCAAGGCTGCTGAAGCATTTGAGCCTGGGCTACGAAGGCTTGCTCGCGGATGTGTATTGGACACGCGCAGTGCAGTATTTCGGCGAACAGCATCACAACGACAGCGGTGAGTATAAGCTGCTGTGGCCGCTGCTGAACATCACCACACAACTCGACCCACACCTCGTGCCTGCATACGAATTTGGAGCAGCGTTTCTCGCGTCCCGTCCGCCGCTCGGGGCTGGATTGCCGGAGCAAGCAATCGAACTGGTCGAATATGGAATCCGCAATAACCCGGATGACTGGCACCTTTATTACGACTTGGGTTTCGTGTATTACGACCTGAAGGATTATGCCAAAGCCTCGGATGCGTTTGAGCGGGGATCCCACGTTCCGAATGCTCATCCGTTCTTGAGGATTATGGCCGCACAGACGGCCCAGCACGGGGGAGAAACACGAACTGCGCAGATGCTTTGGACCTCGGTGTACGAGACGACTCATGACCCGCAGATTCGAGACAATGCAAAGTCCCACCTGGTGTCATTGACTGCCGATCTGCAATGCGAAGAGCTGGAGCAAATTGTGGCGGCCTACCGGCAAAGAACCGGGAGAAATCCCTCGAGCTTCGCAGATCTGGTGCGGGCGGGAATGTTGAGAGGCATCCCTGTTGACCCGACAGGAACGCAATATCGACTGGATGATGATGGGCACGTCTTCGTGTCTCAGCCCGCGGATTTTCCATATTCTGAAAAAGCATTGCCTTCCGGCTACGTTCCAAGACGGCGTTAATCTAAGATTCAATTTGCGGACTGACGCGGAGAACGCCGATGAAGCGGCATCGGCGCAAAATTTGCGTTGCTCCAAGACCACACCTTACCGGTCGAACTCACTTGCGCAACGGCCAACCCACAGTCATCTCGGAACTCCAAGCCTGGTGGGACGAGCATCGCCCGCGCGCTGGGTTCTTCCGCACGGCACGCACACTTCTCGCAATCGGAGGGGAATTTATTCGTGATTCCATGCCGGACCGGGCGCGCCAGCGCTATGGAGATGTCGACTATGACTGGGAGCACCGGGTCGACACAACCAGCGCCAATGTTTCCTGGCGCGCACGATTCATCGGGCTGCTGAACTCGTCGTACCAGCCGATCGAGTCGTCATTGTTCCAGGAGATGCTCAACGCGCTGGCGATTGACTACGGGCACTTCACATTCATCGACATCGGATCCGGAAAGGGGCGGCCGCTGCTGATGGCGTCGGAGTATCCATTCCGGCGAATCATTGGCGTGGAATTTCTTCCTGAGCTGAATGCAATCGCGGAAGACAACATCCGCAAATTTCCCGACGCACGGAAAAGATGCAAGCAGATTGAGGCGCGACTGGCAGATGCCACGGCTTTTGAGTTCCCTTCCGAGCCGCTCGTGATTTTCGTGTTCCACCCCCTGCCGGAGAGCGGATTCAGGAAAGTAATTGCGAACCTTGTTGCCTCCATGCGGAGGAATCCACGACCGGTATGGCTCATCTATGCAAACCCTCTGTTCGAGGATATTGTGTTGCAGTCAGGAGGGTTCAGGAAGACGGCTGGAACCGAGCAGTACACGATTTTCCAAGCTCAGCGTTCCGGGAATTGAGCGTCTCTGGACGCTTTGGCATCAGGGCGGTCGCCGGCCAGGGCCGTTTCGGCCAGTTCCATCCAGTGCTGGAGTTTCATGCGGGCGAAATCACCTTCCCGTCGCGCAAAGGGAGCATACGGCAGGCCGCGGCGGGATGGGTCAAGCCAGGTTTCGCGACGACGTTCCAGCGGAGATCGAATCCGAGCATCGTTCACCAGGACAGGATGTCAAGAATTGTGATTGGGTTCGATACGGTACACTTTGTAAAGTCCAAACCATTTCCGCTGACGTGGGCCTCAGAGTATTTCTGTACAATGCGCGGGTCCAGCAGAGCTGCATCCAAACTAGAAGTAGAAGGATCGTTGGGCTCCCGATATATTTCCACTGTGAAGTTCGGCTTGAAAATCGCAGTTATGCTCGCTGTGCTAGCGCTGGGAGTGCCGTATGGGGCCCAGGCGCTTCCGAACGTCCATGCTGTGGCCAAAGGTGTGGATGAGCACTATAACCACCTGCGATCGCTTGAGGCTGAGTTTACTGAGATCTACCAAGGGGCAGGCATCCAGCGGACTGAGACAGGGACGCTACGCCTGAAAAAACCGGGCAAGATGCGATGGGACTATCGTTCTCCTGAAGAGAAGTTGTTTGTGAGCAACGGGAAGGATGCATGGTTGTATTTGCCTCAGGAAAAACAGGCTCGAAGATCAGCACTGAAGAACTTGGACGACCTTCGCTCGCCGCTTGCATTTCTATTAGGTAAGACTAAGCTGGAGAAGGAGTTACAAGGACTATCTTTTGCGCCCGACGTGCAAAGCTGGAAGCAGGACGACTCCATTTTGCGCGGCGTCCCTCGTGGGATGGAAGATCAAGTGGATCAGGTTCTGCTCGAGATCAGCCCCGATTATCGGATCGTCCGAATCCTGATTCAGGGTCGAGATGATTCCATCACCGAATACCGGTTCACCGATCAAAAGGAGAACGTGGTCCTGTCGGATAAGCAGTTCGAGTTCACTCCTCCCCCGGGGAGCGAGACGGTGGACGAATTGGCCAACGGCCAGCCATAAAGGGGCTTGAATTCAGCAGGTTACCTCGGGTGCACTTGGGTGCTAAGTAGCGGTAAAGACGACATTTTTCGGTGCTAGACTCAGGAGAATAACTTCCGGGCAGTTGGTATAAATGGCTGAATTTCTGGTGAAAGTCGCGGACGAGCGTGGCAACCTCACGCAACAGGTGGAGTCCGGCTACTCCGAGGCCGAAGTCCGCGAGCGGTTCACGTCACAAGGCTTTCTGGTTTATTGGGTCAAGCCGAAAAGTATCCTTAGCGGCGGTGCAGTACGCGGCAAGAGGGTGCGACCGTCTACCTTTCTGATTTTTAATCAGCAGTTCTTGACCCTTCTAAAGGCGGGTCTGCCGATTCTGGGATCGCTGGATCTTCTGATTAAACGGCAGAAAGACAACTACTTCCGGTCACTGTTGCAGAATGTCCGCGAACGGGTGAAGGGCGGAGAGCTGCTTTCCGAGGCCTTTTCGGCGCAAAATGTTTTTCCAAAAATTTACACCACGACGTTAATGGCTGGAGAAAAGAGTGGGAACATGGAAGAAGTGCTCACTCGATATATCAGCTTCCAGCGCCTGACGTTGACATTCAAGAAAAAGTTGCTGGTCTCGCTGGTGTACCCGACGTTGCTGGTGTCTGTAGTTCTTATCATGTTCGTGTTCCTGGTGACGTACGTTGTGCCACAGTTCGCAAAGCTATACCAGGATTTGAATGCGCAATTGCCGTCAATCACGGTGATTATGCTCAGCATCGGCACCCATGCGCAGCAGTATGCACCAGTGGGAGTTGTCGTCCTGGGGCTGTTGCTGTTTTTGTTTTGGAGATGGAAAGCAACCGACAAGGGCAAGGCATGGATCGACAAGATGCTGCTGGGAATACCCATGGTTGGCGACATTCTCATCAAACATCAGGTAGCCACGTTTTCACGTATGCTTTCGACTCTGCTTCTGGGCGGAATGCCTCTGGTTCCCTGTCTTGAGACCGCGGGGGCTTCGATGAGCAGCACGAAAGTGGTGAACGGAATTCGCAACGCTTCCGTCCGAGTACGGGAGGGCCAGTCGCTGGCTTACAGCCTGGAGCAGCAGAAGATTTTTCCTGAGTTGTCGGTGGAAATGATTGAGGTGGGCGAATCTACTGGCGCATTGCCGGCAATGCTGACCTCGGTGGCAGAATTTTATGAGGAAGATGTGCAGACGGCGCTGGGCGCAGCGATGGCCCTGATTGAGCCGGCTATCCTGATCGTAATGGCGGTATTTGTGGGCGGCATTCTGATCTCGCTCTATCTGCCGATATTCAGTCTGGGCTCAAACATTCACTAAAGATTGGCGGTTCGACAATGGCTGGCATCGTAGAAAAGAAATCGACAGCAACAAACGGCGGGAACGGAGTGGGTGCGCCCGTTGCTGCTTCCGACGAAGTGGTTCGGGCGCAGGATGTGGCCCGTCGGTATCGCTGCGAGTATGTCGATCTGCGCGACTTCCAGCTCCATCATGATCTCTTCACCAAGATCGATCCCCGGCTGATGTTCCGCTACAACTTCGTTCCACTGGAAGAGACGCGCGACGGCAAGCTGGCCATCGCGATAGCAGATCCCAGCCAGTTGATGATGATCGATGAGATCGGCTTGCTGCTCAACAAGCGAATCATCACCAAGGTTGCCACGCTCGGGCAGATCACTGAAATCCTGAAGAAAACCGAGCAGTCGAAGCGCGTGCTGGAAGATGCCAGCGAGGTCTTCACGCTCAACGTCGTGCGAGAAACGGAAGAAGGCACAGACGAGAGCATCTCGATCGACAAGCTGACAGCGCAAGGTGACATGAGCCCGATCATCCGACTCGTGGACACCACGATTTTCACCGCTCTGCAGAGGCGCGCCAGCGACATTCATATCGAGACGCGCGATGATTCGGTGGTCATCAAGTTCCGCATTGATGGCGTACTGACGCAGGCCATGAACCCGATTGCGAAAGAGCATCATTCGACCATCATTTCGCGAATCAAGGTCATGAGCGAGCTCGATATTTCTGAACGACGCGTGCCCCAAGACGGCCGGTTCCGGGTGAAGTATGGCCAGCCCGAGCGGCCAATCGATTTCCGCGTTTCGATCATGCCTTCGATTCACGGCGAAGACGCCGTGCTCCGCGTACTCGACAAGGAGTCGATGAGCGAAAAGTTCCGCTCCTTAACGCTTGACGTGGTTGGATTCGACGAAGAAGATTTGCGCAAATTCCGGCGTTACATCAACGAGCCTTACGGGATGGTGCTGGTGACTGGGCCAACTGGAAGCGGCAAGACCACGACGCTCTATGCCGGCGTCAATGAAATCAAGACTGAAGAAGACAAGATCATCACGATTGAGGATCCGGTCGAGTACCAGATTCGCGGTATCACGCAGATTCCGGTCAACGAGAAGAAAGGTCTGACGTTTGCTCGCGGTTTGCGGTCGATTTTGCGTCACGATCCCGACAAGATCATGGTGGGCGAAATCCGCGACACCGAGACGGCACAAATCGCGATTCAATCCGCGCTCACGGGCCACTTGGTATTCACGACAGTTCACGCCAACAACGTAGTCGACGTCCTCGGCCGGTTCCTGAATATGGGCGTCGAGCCTTACAACTTTGTTTCGGCACTCAACTGCATCCTGGCGCAACGCCTGGTCAGGCTGATCTGCAACTCGTGCCGCACCGTTGTGCATTATCCGCCGGATGTGCTGGAAGCGAGCGGACTGGATCCTGAGCAATGGTCGAAGGTGCCGTTCTATGAAGGCCAGGGCTGCATCGAGTGCGCAGGAACTGGGTTCCGTGGACGTACGGCAATTCACGAACTGCTTGACCTGAGCGACCGCATTCGCGAGATGATTTTAGCCAAGAAGCCGACGTCAGAGATCCGGCGAGCCGCGCGCGAAGAGGGCATGCGCTTTCTCCGCGAGTCGGCGCTCGATAAGGTGCGGCTAGGGCTGACCACGCTGAAGGAAATCAACAAGGTCACGTTTATTGAGACGATGCGGTAGCCAAGTTGCCAGTGGTTAGTGATCAGTCGTCAGTGTCAGGCTGTGCTGATGTACTCAGGCTGACAACGGGCAACTAGCTACTGGCAACTTTATTTTGATTTAATAGAGTTCACAGGGAAATGAGTTCCAGGTACCAGTCCGGCAGGCCGAAGCTGGCGTGCGAGATCGCGGCCGACCGCGTGATCGCGGCACGCGCTGCGGATTCGCGCCAGGTGCTGGAGCTGTGCTCCACCAGCGAATTGGTGCCTGGGTGCGTGGTTCCAGACCTGACGGAAGGCAACCTGCGTCAGCCGGATGCGGTCGTCACGGCGTTGCGTGAAGTACTGGGCAACGTCGGATCGCGTTCGCGGGAGGTCACGGCGGTGCTTCCAGACGCGGCAGTGCGAGTCGCCCTACTCGACTTTGAAACTTTGCCGCAGAATCATGAAGAAGCTGAGGGCGTCGTGCGCTTCCGTCTGCGCAAGTCACTTCCATTCGACGTCGACAAGGCGAAAGTCTCGTATCAGGCGCAAACCTCGAACGGCACTGTGCGCGTGGTGGCAGCGGTCGCGCTGAACAGTGTGATTCAAGAATATGAAGCAGTCATTCGCGAAGCGGGATTCAGTCCGGGCGTAGTGCTGCCCTCAATGTTGGCTGCGGTCCGCGGAGCACCCGCGGATCGGGGAACGCTGCTGGTGAAAGTGGACGCTCGCACCACCAGTATCGCGCTGCTCGATCAGCAGCAGTTGCTGCTCTTCCGTACGCTGGAAAACACACGCGGGGTGACCATCAGCGGCGAGCAGTTGGCAGAAGATGTGTACCCCTCGGTGGTGTTTTTTCAGGACACGTATAACACCAATATCGAGCAGATTTTCGTTTCGGGAATCTCGGATATCACCGCGGTGGCGGCAGCTCTGCAATCGCAGACAGGCGCTGAGGTCAAGGAACTAGTACAAGCGTCGCAATTGGGATTGGGCGGCGGCTCGATTCCGAAGTGGCGAATGGCAGGGGTTGTTGGCGCGCTTCTGAGCACAAACTGATGCGAATCGATATCAATCTCGCGACCCGGCCGTACGAAGATTCGCGGCAGTTCTGGACCTATTGGGCCACCGGACTGGGCTTGCTTGCACTGGTTACTGCCTTGCTGATCTTCATGGCGGCGACCGGCTATGTGCGAGCTGGCCACGACCGCCGGGAATTGGACAAGCTGCAGTCGCAGGTCGCGGCTTACGATCGTGAGAAGGGGGATGCTGAAGCCGTACTCAATCAGCCGCAGAACCGTGAATTGAGAGAGCAATCCCAGTTCCTTAATCGATTGTTCGAGCGCAAATCATTTTCGTGGACCCGGGTCTTCGAAGACCTGGAACAGGTAATGCCGGCGCATCTGCATGTAATCTCGATTCATCCGGCATCTACCGACAATAACGTCCAGCTCAAGTTGGTGGTTGGCGGGGATTCGCATGTGCAGGCGCTTGATCTGGTTCGGAAGATGGAGAGTTCCAAGCACTTCAAGCAAACCAAGATTGTTAATGAAGGTTTTGCAACGGAGCAGTCGCCAACCAACGATCGCGTCACGTTTGACATTGAAGCCGTGTACACCCCGTGGGATCAACCGAACCAGACTAGCGGGGGAATGCACTAATGGCAGACCTGAAGCAAACCCGCAATCGGCTCTATATCGTGATCGCCGTGTTATTGGCACTGGATGCTGCCGCTGTAGCCATGCTCATGACGCCCGTCGCTGGACGCGAGAGCTTGCGTCAGGAGGAACTGCGGCAGGCGTGGATGGGGTTGAAAGCGCGCGAATCGGCGCCCTGGCGCGGGCTGGACAAGAAAATCCCCCAAGCCAAGCGAGAGATCGACGCGTTCTACCGGGACCGCTTCCCTTCCAGCTATTCTGCCATCTCGAGCAATCTCGACAAAATTGCAGCAGAAAGCGGAGTGAGAGTGTCGAGCGAGAAATATGCGGAGAAGGATGCGGACATACCCAGCTTGCAACGGGTTGAAATCGATGCCGAGGTTTCCGGAGATTATGTGCCTCTGGCGAAATTCATCAACTCCCTGGAACGCAGCCAGTTGTTCTTCATGATCGATGGGTTGGATCTCGGAGGGGAACAAAGTGGCGGTGTGCGGCTGCACATTAAGCTTGAAACGTATTTGAGGAATTCGTGAAGCTAGGCGCGGAAAACAAGAACAAGGTCATCGCGGCAGTGGTCCTGGGCGTGCTCGCCGTGTTGGCGCTGGCGTATGAAGTCTCCGGATGGTTCGGGTCGAGTTCTGCGTCGACAAACGTCCCTGCGCCGGCGAACGTCGCGGCGAATGTCGCCCCGCGACAGCGAAACAACACAGGAAATCGCAATGCCACGACCAAGAAAGATCCTGCGCAGACCTTGGATCCGAGTTTGCGGTTTGATGTGCTGAAGTCCAGCGAAGAATTGAAGTATGAAGGCAATGGAAGGAATATCTTCAGGGTGTTTGTTGACATACCGCAGCCGAAGATCCCCGTTGCTACCGATCGACAGCAGCAAACCCCTCAACCGCAGGCCTACGTGCCCCCTCCGCCGCCTCCTATTGAATTGAAGTTTTACGGCTTTGCGACGCCAGCGGGAGGCACAAAGCGCATTTTCCTGGCTCACAACGAAGACGTTTTTATCGCCAAAGAAGGCGATATCGTAGACCGCCGGTACAAGGTAATGAAGATTTCCGCGAACTCGGTGGATATTCTCGACGTGCTTAGCAACAACCGCCAGAGCATTCCGCTGACCCAAGGGTAGAAGAATTGAGTCATTGAAGCATTGAGGGATTGAATCATTGGAAAACCACTGCTGCATGTGTTGGTTGCTTTCAATGTTTCAATGATCCGATGTTTTCAATGATTCAATTTGGAATTTGATGAGAAGTTCTAAACGCAACTCGCAATCCGGCTACGTTCTGCTAGCGTTGCTGCTAATCGTGGCGCTGCTGTCGATTGGGGTGTTCACCACCATCCAGAAGATTGATTTCCAGATCAAGCGCGATCGCGAAGAGGAGCTGATCCACCGCGGAGTGCAGTATTCGCGGGCGGTGCGCAAGTACTTCAAAGCATTTGGGCGTTATCCCACGCGTATTGAAGACCTGGAGAATACGAACAACCAGCGCTTTTTGCGGAGGCGATACAAAGATCCGCTGAACCGCGATCCGAAGACAGGGCAGGAACGGGATTTCAAGCTGTTGCGGCTGGGCGATGTGCAGATGTCATTTGGCGCCACCCCGGGCGTTCCGGTCGCGCAGATGAATCGCTCAGATCCCGGCTCTCCGGGAGCCGTGAATGACAATTCACCAGTCTCAACCTCAGCAGGACCAAGCGCAATTATGTCGACGAATGCGCCTGTGGAAGCCCCCAGCGACGTTACGCAGGCCAATCAGCCTGTGAGTGGCACTCCTCCCGGAACGCCTCCGCCTCCGCAACCGCTCTCTCAACAAGCTGGGCCGAATGGCGCGCCGCAGGTTTTCGGCGGCGGAGGGATTGTGGGCGTCGCGAGCATGAACAAGGACAAGACTATCCGCGAGTTCAACAAGAAGAACCACTATAACCAGTGGCAGTTCATCTACGATCCGACCACGGACCGGGGTGGGCTATTAATGACACCGAATCAGCCGCCGCTGATGATCAACAACACTCCCGATCAACAACAGCAGAACGGCAACAATCCTGCTTCCGGGAATTCAGGGTTCGGGAACAACCCTGGATTTGTAAACAATCCTGGGCAATCTCCTGCACCGCAAAACCAGCAACAGTAAGCTCTTTATTCGAGAAGCGCCTGATCCGCGAGCGCTAGCCATTTGGCATGGCTCCAGGAAGCTTCCGGTGGACCTACCTTGATGCGGAGACGGGCTGGGAAATTCTGTTCTGAGGTTTGGTTCTTATCTTCTCCCGCGGAACCAGACATCTGTGCCGGCTTTTCCTGGCACGGCGACTCGGACTTGTCTTTGTGGCGCATGAGTAGAGATTAAATTCTGGGCTACAAGCATTCCATACGGTGGATTCGGTACAGCCGCTCAGAGCAGATGCTCATTCCGGAAGTAACCACCAAAGCAAAGGCCCCTCGAAAGGGGCCTTAAAAAGCTGAATTCAACGTGAGTTACACGCTGAAGGACGAACCGCAGCCGCAGGTGCTCTTTACCTGTGGATTATCGAACTTGAAGCCGGCGCCCTCGAGGGTTTCGAGGTAGTCAACCGTGCATCCAGTCAGGTAAGTGAGAGACGTCGCATCCACGTACACCTTCAGGCCGTCAAAGTCATAGGTCTTGTCCATGAGCCCCGGGGCGTTCTCGAAGGCCATCGAATAGGAGAAGCCGGAGCAGCCTCCACCCACCACTCCCACGCGCAAGCCGGCGGGCACAGGGTTCTGCTGGCCCATGATTTCCTTCACTTTGGCAACTGCCTTCGGAGTCAGCGTGATCGGGGTCTTTTTGGTCGCTTCCTGGGGCTGAATTTCGGGCGTGGTTGTGGCCATTAATCTCTCCTTTGACTAGCTCATTATAACAGACGCAGTTTCCGGCTTTCGGGATTCAGAAATGAGCACAGGTACTACCTGGTTAATAGCTGCTGGCTGGAGCAAGGCGATTGAAATCATTGAATCATCGGATCATCGAGTCATTGAGGGATTGAATCATTGAAGAAGGCCGGAGCCATGATTTTGAATGATTCAAGGATCCGATGTCTCAATGATCAATTCTTCTAGGCTGCCGCGGCTTCCTTCCAAGGATCCAAAACCACCTTGATGCATTGATCTTGTTTATCGCGAAAGGTCTTGTAAGCTTCCGGAGCTTCATCGAGGCTTAGCCGGTGCGTGATCACGAAGCTGGGATCAATTTCGCCGTTCTGCACTCGCTGCAATAGCGGCTGCATGTACTTGTGCATGTGAGTTTGCCCCATCTTGAAGATCAGCCCTTTTCCGAACGCCGCACCAAAAGGAATCTTGTCGAGGAAACCGCCATATACACCCGGAATGGAGACCACGCCACCTTTGCGGCACGCCTGCATGACTTGACGCAGCACAATTGGTCGATCGAAAGACATTTTCATTCGCTGCTTGGAGTAGTCGTACGCGGCAGCTAAACCGACTCCATGCGCTTCAAGGCCGACAGCGTCGATGCATGCATCGGGGCCGCGACCTCCAGTTACCCATTTCAGTTCTTCGACAAGATCGTCCACTTCTTCATAGTTGATGATCTCCGCTCCGCCGGCGCGCGCCATTTTCAGGCGTTCTGGAATTCGATCAATCGCGATCACCCGCTCCGCTCCCAGCATGAATGCGCTACGAATCGTGAATTGGCCGACGGGGCCACATCCCCAGATGGCAACCACTTCCCCGCCCTTCAGGTCGCAGTTTTCCGCGGCCATGTATCCCGTGGGAAAAATGTCTGAAAGGAAAAGCACCTTCTCGTCGTCGATGCCGTCAGGAACTTGCAGGCAACCAATGTCCGCGAAAGGCACGCGAACATATTGGGCCTGGCCTCCCGCATAGCCGCCCATCATGTGGCTGTAGCCGTACAGCGCGGAACCGGAGTAGCCGTACATCTTTTCCATGATCCAGGCGTTCGGGTTGGTGTTGTCGCAAGCCGACCACATCTGGTTCTTGCAGTAAAAACACTGCCCGCACGAGATTGTGAAGGGCACCACCACCCGGTCGCCCTTTTTCACTTTCTTCACTTCAGATCCCGTCTCGATCACTTCCCCCATAAATTCATGGCCGAGAACATCGCCCGGTTCCATGGTTGGAATGTAGCCGTCGTAAAGGTGAAGATCGGAGCCACAAATCGCCGTACGAGTAATGCGCAGAATGGCATCACGCGGGTTCAGAATGCTTGGGTCGTTCACACGCTCGACGCTAGCGCTGGTTTTTCCCTGCCAACAAAGTGCTTTCACAGAATCCTCCGAAACTTGATCTGGTGTTACTAGTCGCCTGCCATGCGGGTCTGTTCCACGGCTTGTTCGCTAGGGCCTTCACGGAACATGATTCGTTTTGCGGTGCCGCGAATACCGCGTGCGCCAGAAGGTTGGCCCTTGGTCGTCGGAATCTCGCCGGCTTCGAGCAGTTGTTTAAGGTGGCGAAGGCTCTCGCGCACCACCTGCTCCGGCCCCCATCCCACAAGCGACGCCAAGGCGCGGGCGATTGGTCCTGCGGGCGCCTTGTACTCCAGCGCGACTGAAACCTCGGTGCCACGGTCACCGGGCGCTTGCTTGAAGCGAATCACGCCGCGATGCTCGAGCATCTGCTCGGCGGATGCCCAGGCGATGTGTTCGCCCGCTTGCTGATCGGTGATCTGAACGTTGGATTCGAAGTCGATCCCTGCAGGCTCGCCTATCGAAAACGCAAACTGCCCATTCCCACGGTTTTCGACCTGAATCGCGTGCATGAATCTTGGCCAATTCTGAGGATTGGAGGCGAAGTCATAGATCTCCTGCCGATCTTTGCCGATGGTGTAGCTCACGCGCACCCGACCCTGATACGGGCGCTGGAAATCGCGCACGCCGCAGTACAAAAGATAACCACCTGCCGCGCCCATAGTGGCGCCGAACCACCCACGTCGCCAGATTCCGAGGCCGGCGAGGGCGCTGCCTGCAGCGAGCGTCAGGATCGCTTCCTGGGTTGAAGTTGCGGGCCGTCGCGAGAATTCCTTCTCGCCATTCTTCGGAGCTAAATTCGTCGTAATAGTCATGTCGTCACCGCTGTGGGATTTGGAACCTGGTTGTTCTTCCTGGCTGCTTGCTTGTCCAACGTGGTAAGAAACGAACGTGTGGCCGCCGTCTCGCTCTGAGAACCTTTCTTACTGCTCTTCTCAAGCACCCCATCCGCGTCCGGTAAGAGCTGGTTTGTCAGCCGCAAGGCAAGTGAACTCATGCCTGGAAAGAGCGCGTGTGCTTTGATGGCGATTTTTGCCGGAAGTGAGACGACCAGCTCCGTGCGGCCGTATTCGCAAGCTGTCACGATTTGGCGAGCGGCACGGTCGGCGCTAATGGAAAGCCCGGGCATGGCATCGCTCAAGGTGAACCATGTGTATTCATCGTGATGCTTGCCTTTGAATTCGGCATTTCGCGGGCTGCCGGTCCGCATAAGGCCGGGATATACGGTCGTCACGTAGACGCCATCTTTGGGAAGTTCCTGACGTAGCCCTTCCGACCATCCGGAAAGCGCGAATTTCCCGGTGGAATATGGCAACAGGTGCGGAACTGAAATTTTCCCGCCGATTGATGAAATGTTCACGATGCGCCCAGTTTTGCGTTGACGCATGGACGGAAGAACTGTTTGCGCCATATGAAACGGAGCCCAGAAATAAATATTCAGCGCCTCCTGGTAATCCTCGGATGTCATGCTGTCCATCGGCCCCACGGTGAGCGTGCCTGCATTGTTAATAAGCACATCGATGTCGCCTAGTTCCTGGCGGACATCTGCCACTGCTTGCTGCACCTGTTGGGGGTCGCGAACGTCGCAAGGGCGGACAAACACAGTCCCCTTTCCGGCCAGCAACTGACGGGCGCGCTCCAGGGTTTCCGCCTCTCTCGCAAGGAGAGCCACTTTCGCGCCGCGCCTCAGAAACACTCGCGCGAGCGCGAGCCCGAGTCCTCGCGATCCGCCAGTGATGAGCACCGTGCGTCCGCGAAGGTTGAAGCGCCGCGTCTGCTTGATGGCCCAGTAGCCGAATGCCATTCCCGCCATTGTGCCCGCGGCAAGAGCTGCGGTTCCTCCGCCAACAATCGCTCCGCCAAAAATAAGCCGGCGCGCCAACGTTCGTTTGAAGGCTGTCATGGTTCGCCTCACAGCTAAAGCTTCGAACGACGGGTTACGCGATCACAGGTTTGAGCAGATCGCCGAGATCATCGCTCTCATCGGGCACATCGGGTTCGGGGTCATTGTTTCCCGGCGGTCGTGGTAGTTTGGGTTCTTCTCCGGGCTTGCCCTTCGGATCTTTTTCTTGCTCTTGAGGTAAGGCCATTTGTGTCCTCGAATAGCCAGCGTATCGTCTATAGTCCTCGGCCTCCATCCGATGAAGGGCGTAACGCCATCGGGAAAAAGCTGTAAGCGTACTAGGACATCACGCAGCTCGGCGCAGCTTGTGGATCTGCTTGGCCGCGACAATCAGGTCACGAATAAACGCTTGCATCTGCTCATGACGATCTTCCCGAGCCCGCAGAATCGACGATGGATGCACCGTAGCCATAACAAACGGCGCCAAGTCGGAGGGAACAGCTGTGCCGCGCTGGCGCGAGACGCTGAATTCTTTCCCGAGCAGCGCCTGAGCCGCCGTGGCTCCCATGCAGATGATGACCTCGGGATGCACTGCTTCGATTTCGGCATCCAGCCATGGTCTACACGCCTGGATCTCCGAGTAGCGCGGCTTCTTGTGGATTCTGCGCTTTCCGCGTTCATCGGGAGTCCAGCTGAAATGCTTCACGGCGTTGGTCACATAGACGTCTGATCGAGCGATCCCGGCCGCGGCGAGCGCTTCGTCCAGAATCCTGCCAGCAGGTCCGACGAAGGGCCTGCCTTCGACATCCTCCTTGTCCCCAGGCTGTTCGCCCACGAGCATCACCTTCGCGTTCTTTGTCCCTTCTCCGAAGACAGTTTGTGTCGCGCGCAAGTAAAGATCACATCCCTGGCAAAATTTGGAGGCGTGTTGAAGAGTCGGAAGCGTCCGTTCTTTGGGCAGGAAAGCAGCCGCGGTGGGAAACGCTTTGTTCTTTGCCATACAGAGAACCTCAACCCAGACCACTGAGATGTTGTAATCGGGTTTGCTTTTTCCTCAGGTTCTACGTCGCGCTCGGGTTCGGATGGAAACCGTCCGGCATCTAAACAGGCAATTCAGAAATCCCGCGATGGACGAAGAATCCGGCAGAAATACAGTGCTCACTGTATTGGAATGCTAGGTTTTTCCATGTAAGGTCGGCGGGTCGGAGTTCGGAAATGCTGGCTCGATGCGTGAATGAGAATTGCAATCGGCCGTTGCATTCGTTTTCAGAAGGACGTCTGTTCCAGTTCGAGGTCGTTTCGATTTCATTGGCGGCCACCGATGAGAACTCCGCACCTTTTGACGAAAAGCCGCAGCGGGAAACCGTCCATTTTTGGCTGTGTGGCCGCTGCGCCTCGAGTTATACGCTCGTACTCGAACCGGCAAAGGGATTGAAGCTGCTTTCGGTCGAAGAAGCCAGCTCGGCAGCCGCGGAGCACACTGTAGTCGCTCCGGACCTAGTGCAAGTCAAGCGCTGCTGATAATTGGAAGAACGTGGGCTTGCGTGACATCAGATTACGCAAGAATTACACTCCCAGTGGCTCGCCCGTGAGTCTTAGCTGTTGAGCATACGAGGTTTCTAGTTTGGCAACGGTTGTGCAACTCCGTTGTTTTCCGTCGAGATTCTCTTTATCCAGGTAGATTCGTGGGAGGTGTGTATGGGTGTATTGCGAATCATGGTAGCTGACGACCATGAGGTAGTACGCAAAGGACTAGTGGCATTGCTGCAGGCTCAACCCGAGTGGCAAGTTTGCGGCGAGGCCGGCGATGGCCGTGAGGCAGTGGAAAAGGCGATCCAACTCAAGCCGGACATTCTCATCCTTGACATTGGAATGCCGAGTCTCAACGGACTGGAAGCCACGCGGCAGATTCTCAAGACTATTCCGAATGCCCGAGTCCTGATTCTGACGCTGCACGATTCAGACCAGGTAGTGCGCGAAGTCTTGAATGCCGGCGCGCGCGGATTCCTGCTGAAATCCGACGCCGCCCGAGATCTGGTAGCCGCCGTTGAAGCCCTCCGCCATGACAAGACGTATTTCACTTCCAAAGTCGCGGCCATGGTGCTGGAAGGCTATCTCAAAGGCGGCACACCGGGCGCCGTAATTACGCCAGGGCGGAACCGGCTTACCCCGCGCGAGCGCGAAATCGTTCAGTTACTGGCTGAAGGCAAGAGCACCAAGGAAGTGGCCGTTGCTCTCGGACTCAGCGTAAAGACTGCTGAAACGCATCGCTCAAACATCATGCGGAAGCTGCAACTGCATTCCGTGAGCGACCTCGTGCTGTACGCGGTGCGAAACAATATTGTTCACGTAGTTCAGGCCGGGATCGAGTAAAAGTTTGGCGCAAACAAAAACGGCAGCCTCCGTGGAGGCTGCCGTATGTTTTTACGACGGTCACGCGACGCGCCTGCGGCCACGCGATCCCGATGACGAACTGCGAGCGCGCGAGGGACGCGACTCTTCTTCACCTTCCTCTTCGCCCGATCCCTCTGCTGCCTCCACATTGATCTCTTCGGCGAGTTGCGTCAGCTTCTGGTCGGTCTCTTTTTCTTCGTTCAGGGTTTCCTCCAGAAGTTCGGCAGCCTCGCTTTCGCCCAGCAAATTCGCATAGGTGCGGACAGTGCCGTATCCGGAGATCTCGTAATGCTCAACGCGCTGGGCTGCTGCGATGATCGCTGCATCCTTCCTATCCTCTTCCATGTCTTCTTCGAGTGTCTCCTTGCCTTCCTCAAGCAGGCCTTGCATGCCCTTGCACTTCTTGCCTTTGGGCTTCTCGCCTAATTGTTCAAAAATCTGCTCGAGCCGCTCAGCCTGGCCTCGCGTTTGTTCCAAATGTTCCTCAATGCTTTGCCGGAGTTCATCAGAACTCGCCTCTTTTGCCATCTTCGGCAAGGCTTTAATAAGTTGGTTTTCCGCGTCATATAGATCGCGGAGCTGTTCAACATAGAGTTCGCGCAACGAATTGATTTCCACAGCATTCCTCCCGGAAAGAAAGATCGACCCTTGGATGACGGCCTGAGTACTGTGGTTCGCGTAGATCGGGACTAAATCGAAAGTAGCTGAGAGAGGCGAGAAGCAGGTGCCGGTTCACTCTTTTAAGCCGGCCCCTGCTCGAGAGGTGGGTCAGTTGAGGGCAACTTTCTTATGAAGCCAAGATATTCCAGCTGGCGCGCATCAACAATCCTGCCGACTCTGTACTTTTTCTAAGGATTTTCTGTATCGAGAGATCTTGAAGGCAGCAGTCTGACGAAAGACATAGGGGCACACCTCAGATGCACGCTGTGGCGCATTGCGCAATAACGGTCGAGCATGGACTGCCGCATGATTCAACCCCGCCGCGACAGATTTGTTTCGCCGCATCCACACTCATTAGGACATCAGGAAATCCCTGACCTACTCTGATCCTCATTGAACAGCGTTGTGGCGCGACTGAGCTGCGAATATCGTGATTCTTGGGCGTTTTCGCGCCTGTAGGCCGCAGGTCGTTCCAGATCAACGCGGTACAGCAACGTCACCCATCGCATACAGACCTCACCGGATAGTCATTCGCGCTGACAAAACATACTCTCGGAACTGTGATTGAGAAAACGCAAACCCAGCGGAACAGCGCATCAGACGGGCAATTTGAAAGGAGAACTCCAGTGACCACCGACACCGCCGTTCGATTTGATTCTGATCTTGACCTGGTAAAGCGCGCGCAGGAAGGCGACGCTGACGCATTCGCAACTCTTTTTCATAACCACAAAGCCAGAATCTATTCGGTCTGCCTGCGCATGACCAACAACACCGCGGAAGCGGAAGATCTGACGCAGGATGCTTTCCTACAAGTGTTCCGCAAGTTGGCCACGTTCCGCGGCGATTCCGCCCTTTCAACATGGCTGTATCGCATCGCGGTCAACACCGTCCTTATGCACTTCCGCAAGAAGTCGCTGCGGCAGATATCGCTCGATGAGCCCTACAACCAGGACGCGAAACAAGTGCGCCGCGAATATGGAAGCCGCGACGATCGCTTGACTGGATCTGTCGATCGCATCGCGCTCGCTCGCGCCATCAAGGAATTGCCCGACGGCTACCGCACGATTTTTCTTCTGCACGAAGTGGAAGGTTACGAGCACCAGGAAATCGCCGAACTGCTCGACTGCTCCGTAGGGAATTCGAAATCGCAGTTGCACAAAGCGAAGCTGCGGATTCGCGAACTCCTCGGCAAAGCGCGCGAGGAAGACGAGACCAAGGCCAGCCAGCGCAATCGGAGCAAGTCTTCGACTCGCTGGGAGAACGGCGCAATTTCCCTCCCGGTCCGCGAAGCATTTGTGGATTCGGAATTCACAGCAACTGCCGCCTAGTTCTTGTGTTCTATCAGGAATCCGCCAGGGTCTGAGCTGATAAGTAAGGTTGACGGGAGATTCTAAAGTGCAAATTGCGGCCATCTTGACCGTTACCGCGGAAGAATCGCCCCGTCGTGCTTTCTCGCTGATTGGCAGACGTACTCCTGAAAACAACGGTTCATTTGCCAATACCGACATTCTTGGCGCTAGCCTTCTCGATCGTACGCTGGCGAAATTGCGAGACCTCGACACTTTGCCGCCAACAGTGTTGTCGGGCCGTAACGTATCAGACCACGTGCTTCCCTCGCGTTCTACCCGATCTGGCAGTTTTATCGATGCCTGGGAAAAAGCTATTTCGGATTACGTCGACGCAGGCGTCGAAACGATACTGTTGGTCCGCGCGGGAGCATATGCCGATGTCGATTATCGCGACCTCATCAATTTTCACCACCAAACTGGGAGTCCTCTCAGTCATGTGTATTGCGGCGAAACATCGCTCGATATCGCAGTGGTGAACGCGGCGTTATTGCGCAATACAGATGATCTTGTTCGCCGTGCGTTGAGCCATCTGATTCCGCAGCAGAAACGATTTCACTACGACGGCTACATCAACCGTCTGCGCAATCGCGAGGACCTTCATCAACTGATGCAGGATGGTTTGCGCGACCAATGCCAACTGCGCCCTGTAGGTGTCGAAGTCCAATCCGATCTGTGGTGTGGTGAAGGCGCGCAAATTGATTCCACCGTATCGATACAAGGTCCGGCTTTCGTCGGCGCAGGATCGAAGGTTGCGGCCGGCTGCAGGATCGCAGGTATTAGTTCAATCGAGCGCGATTGCGAGGTCGATTGCGGAACGATGATCGACAACTCCATGGTCTTGCGTGGGACCTACGTTGGCATGGCGCTCGATGTGAAGCATTCAATTGTCGGAAATGAAAAGATTTTCAACCTCGACAGAAACGTTGAGGTGAACGTATCCGATGCACGCCTGATCGGACGAAATAGTAGGCCCATACCTGCATGGAGTGGCCTGACGTCATTCTTACGCAGTGAGGCACAGGCCGGAGACTGAGTAGTTCATGGAATGTAAACCTGCGGTTCATAAACCGCATCTCTTAGAAAGATGAAAATTCGCGCTGCTGAATCAGAAACCGAAAATAGGGAAGGAATGACCGATATGTCCTCCGCAGTTGTGGTGAAGATGCCCGAAGCTTTGGACGCCAGAAATGCCCGTAAGCTTGGGCGCGAGTTAAAGAGCAAGATCGCACAGGATGCTCCTCTCGTCGTGCTGGATCTTTCTCGAGTGAAGGACATCGATCTCTCCGGAATCGAAGGTTTATTGACGTGCATGGAAGAAGTGGCGCGGCAGGATGGGAGCTTGCAGCTCTCCGGCGTCTCTCCCGAGATTGCTACCCTGCTTGAGCTCACGCGCGTGAATCAGCTCATGCAGAAATTTCCAGGATTCTCCATCGAAGCGCCGCAGTTCGAAGTTGCGCCAGAGACTGCGCCGGAAGAGGTTCCGACCGACGCTCCGGCACAACTGCCGGTCGCCGCTTAATTTTGCGCTGAAGGAGTTTTCATGAATCGAACTCTGGCGCGAGCCATTGTAGGACCTGTTGTACTAATTGTAAGTTTCACGACAGCACCGCTGGTGTGCGCACAGCAAAGCGGCGACCCCGCACAATCGCAAGCGGCTCCGACGCAGAATTCGCAGACACAGCCGGCCGCTCAAGATCAGCAGCCCGCGCAAACAGCGCCGCAAGAGCAAACGCCGGCCAATCATCAACCGGCGGTAGAATTGCCGGAAAATCCGGGCCGGAGCGACACCAACGAGCCTGCAAATAACGCTCCGACACCGGCGCAGCAACCGCAGCAGAAACAGGAGCCCAATGGGACGGCAGTTGCGCCGCAGATTCAAACCAGCGGCGGGGCGGCGTCGAAACCGGCTGGAGTTGCCATCGCACCTCCGAAGCAGCGCCGGGTGCGTTCTCTGCTGATCAAGCTGGGCGTACTTGCGGGAGCAGGTGTGGCCATTGGAACGGTTGTGGGACTATCGGCAGCAAGCCCGAGCCACGTTCCCAACAGCCCAGGACACTGAGTTTTTATTTCTCGACTACTTTTTTCGAGGCTGACCGTTGAAACCACTTATCGTCTCGTTTTCCGGCATTGATGGCGCAGGCAAGAGCACCCAAATTCAAAAGCTGCGTGAATATCTAGCGGCACACGGCGTGGCTGTAAAGGAATTGACGTTCTGGGATAACGTCGTAATGTTTCCGCGCATGCGCGCGGGTTTCAGCCGCCGTGTTCTGCAGAGCGATGGAAGTATTGGCAGCCCGGAGAAGCCCGCTGATCGCCGCGACAAGAACACGCAGAACGCTCCCCTGCTTCTGGGACGATCCGTGCTTCACTTCTTTGACGTCGCAAATCTCCGGCGCATCGTGCGCAAGGCAAAAGCGGAAAACAGCGGTGTAGTGATTTTCGACCGCTACATCTACGATCAACTCGCGGCGTTGCCGATGCAAACCTGGTGGGCGCGTGCATTTGCGCGCGTGTTGCTTCGCGTAGCACCCAAACCCGATCTCTCCTACGTGCTTGACGCAGATCCTGAGGTCGCGCGTGCTCGCAAACCTGAATATCCCCTGGAATTCATGCGCAAGTACCGTAGCTCGTACTTGGAGTTGCGCAAGATGGCGAATTTGCAATTGATTCAGCCCGGCGAGGTGGACGAGGTTCACCAGGCAATCGTCGATCGCTTTCGCGATTGTGCACTTCAGAAAGAACTCGATCCAGCCGTGCAGTCGACCGTTGCTGCTTGAGATTCAGCTCACCTTAGAAGTACCTACAGGAACTCCGCAAATCAATTGCAAGCAGCTGAAACGCGCACAACACGTTTCTACTCAGGCACATCCAAAACTTGAATTACAGATCAGGGTTCTTCTATGACCGACTCTTCCATTCGCAAATTCGGGCTTGTCATTCCTACTCTTAACGAAGCCGGGAACATTCCTGTGCTTCTCGATCGCATTAATGCTGCGCTGGAACCATTACCGATTGAACACGAAATCATCATTGTTGATGACGACAGCACCGACGGTACGGCGCGCGTTGCTAACGAGTATGCGGCCCACGATTCGCGTGTTCGGGTATTTGTTCGCAAGGGTCAGAGGGGACTAGCCGGTGCCGTCATTCACGGCTGGGAACACACTGGAGCGGATCTGCTGGGCGTGATCGATGCCGACCTGCAGCACCCACCGGAAGTATTGCCGTCGCTGATTAAGCCGATTCTGAACGGCGCTGACGTTGCAATTGCAAGCCGCTATGTCAATGGAAACGGCGTGAGTGATTGGAACAAATTTCGACTCTTCGTGTCGCGCTGCAGCACGTGGGCGACAGCGCCGCTGCAGCGCAATGTCAAAGTCAAAGATCCCCTTTCCGGATTCTTCGTTGTGCGCCGCGAATGCATTGAGGAGCTAACACTTCAACCGGAAGGCTTCAAAATCCTGCTGGAAATTCTGGTCAAAGGCAGGATCAACAAAGCGGTCGAGGTTCCTTTTCAGTTTGGCAATCGTCACTCTGGTGAAAGCAAGGCCAGCCTGAAAGTCGCATTTCAATATTTCAGTTTGCTGGGGAAGCTTTCCCGTTACGCGCTCTTCGGTTCAGGATCGAGTCAGCAGCAATGAAGATTTGTCTGGTCACAGCCTTCCCGCCGAGCCGGGACGCGCTGAACGAATACGGGTTCCACATCGCGTCCGAATTGCGGCAGTTACCGGGGATCGATCTCACGGTTCTGGCGGATGAGTACTCGCCGATGCTGCCGGAACTGGACGGCTTCTCAGTCGTCCGCTGCTGGAAGTTCAACAGCCTGCGCAATCCCTGGCGCGTGTTGAAAGCGATCCGCCGCGAGAAGCCGGACGTGGTTTGGTTTAATCTTGGCTTCGCCAGTTTTGGTGGTGAAGCCCTGCCGGCGTTTCTCGGAATCGCAATTCCCTTCTTCGCACGCATCACCGGATCGTACACCCACGTCACCCTTCATCAACTGATGGAAACAGTGGACCTGAAAGATGCCGGCGTCCGATTTCCACTTGCTTACAAGGTCGGCGGATTCATCGCGACCCAAATGGTTCTGTTCGCGAACTCGGTTTCCGTGATGCTGCCCGCATATCGAAACGTGCTCAAAGAGAAATACGGACGCGGAGCAGTCTACGTTCGACGTCACGGAATTTTTTCTTCCAGGCCGGAGTATCCCGATTTTTCGAAACGCGGCAACCCCGAACAGCGCATCCTCGCATTCGGAAAGTGGGGAACGTACAAACGGCTGGAGCCACTGCTCGAGGCGTTTGATGAGGTCGTGGAGCGCTGCCCGGAGGCTCGTCTGGTCGTCGCTGGCACCGACCATCCCAAGACGCCCGGCTATCTTCAGGGCCTCCAGCAACGGTATGCGCATCGCAAGGAAATCAATTTCATCGGGTACATTGCTGAAGAAGAGATTCCAGAACTTCTGCAACGGTCGAGCATTGCGGTTCTCCCGTACACGTCGTCAGCGGGATCGAGCGGGATTGCCCATCTCGCGTGTACGTACGGAGTTCCGATGGTGGCATCCGATATTCCTGATTTCCGCCGACTGGCCGACGAAGAAGGCATTGCAATCGACTTCTTTACGCCAGGGGACATTAAGGCGCTGGCTGAGCACCTGGCTGATCTGCTCGGGAATCGCGAGCGCCAGGTGGAAATGGCGCTGCAGAACGTCTCGGCTGCTCTGCGGATGAGCATGCCCGAAATTATTCGCGAATATCTCCGGACCTTCGAGCTGCGCCAAGGAATCGAAGCCATGCGTTCCATCTCGCGTCTGCGCAAGCTTCCGCGCTGGTTCCCCATGCGTAACAGGCTTGTAAAGCGGAAGGCTAAGGTACTGATGCGCTCGACCTTGAACGACGCCGGAATAATGCCTGCGCCCCTCTCTAATCCGGAACCCGCGGAGGTGGTTTATATGAGCGACGCTTCACGGCGCGACGTTCCAGTTTCAAAGACAGGAACTGACGGGATGTAATAAAAGCCAGCCTTTCGGCTGGCTCGGGAGAGGGCTTTCGCGGCCTTTAAAAACAGGGGAAATTCGGCTTAGTTCCCCCCGAAGCGAGTTGGTTGAACACCGTCTTCTGCTGCATCTGAAAGGCGCCATTCTTAAGGGAATAATGCACCCACTGCACTAACCCATATTTCTGCGCCAGATAATACTCTTCTTTGTCATTGCAGGTCGCGTAGTTGATGTCACAGTTGTATCGGTAACTCGCAACCAGAACTTTAAGATTGCTGGGCAATTGCCCGCCCAAGCTGATGTAATACGGTCCCCACACCTGGTTGATTCCCTGCTTGAGGTTTTGGGTGATGTAGTGCGAGCAATCCGAATAGGTCTGATAAGAGGTATCCGGCACCTTGATTACGGAACCCGGAAAGCCGGCTTTCGCGCACCGTGGGACCAGGGGCATGTTGGTATTCTTCGCAAACTTCTTAAACGTGTGCGGATCATTCCAGTTGAGTTCGGTGATCCACAAGTAAATGTACTTATTGTCAAACAGCTGAATGTCCCAGGGCGTGCCGTTCGCACCCTTGCTCCAGTAAAACTTGCCCGACCCCATATTCGTGTACAGCGGGTTCGCACCGCCTGACATGTGATAGTTGCCCCGCAGGCTGGAATCGAGCGTCATCCAATCCAACATGTCGTAAGTACCGGACGGACAAGACATTGTGGATTGGGCTTGGGCTGGCTTGGTAGAAACGGAAAATAATAACGCAACTGCAAGACAAAGAACTGCCAGAACGAGGTTCTTCCTCATTGACCACTCCGCAAGGTTTATTGGTTTTGAGCGATCGAACGAGGGCCCAACGCGTCCGTTAACTCAAGACCTGAATTGATCTTTATGAACAGAAGGTAAACAGGAATGTATGTAGGAACAATAAGAGAAACACCTTAGGAGGGAACACAAAGGTAACAGATTTCCACTATGCTTTGTTCAACGCGCACGCGTGATGATGGCCGATTATTGCGGGGGACGCGGAACGTTGTTCTCAACAGGCGCATTGTCGAGGAGCGGACGCGGCACGTTAGGATTTTCGGTCTGGGGAGCGCTCTCAGGCTGGCCTTTTGGGACCGGGGTGTGATCACGGCGACGCAGAACGATGGGCTCATGCTTCCGGCGCTTGGCCTCAGCCATGGCCTGCAGGCCTGCGTCCGCCGCTTGTGTATTACTGGCGGCAACCTGTCCCACGGCCTCGCCCACCATTTCATGACGGCTGGCGGCGCTTACGGCCGTCCCCGCCTGATCGCCGCGACGAGCGCGCTGGTAAAAATCGGCGGCCGTCTCCTGGTCCCCGAGAATCTCGGAAACGAAGCCCATGTTGTTCAGAGAAAACGCATTTTGCGGATCGAGCTGGTACGCCTCGCGGAAGTACTGTTCTGCTTTGTCTTGTTGATTGTGGTTGAGTGCTGACACTCCTTGCAGGTTTAATCGTGCTGCTTTGGCCTGCTGACTTCCTTCGGACTGCAACCTTTGGCGGACTGCCTCTTCGTTGCGGAAAGCAATATCACTGATGGGCTTGCCTCGCCAGCGCGGATCGACGGCCACAACGATCGGCTCCGTTGAGTGGGTAATCGACGCTTGGTTATAGTACTGTAGCGCCTGTTCCAGGTTGCCCTGCATCTCCATGGTGTAGCCAAGGTTGTTGAGCGTGTAAGGATTGTTAGGCTGCAACTTCAAGGTGTTCCGCAGAACGTCCTCAGCTTCTTGTGCGCGGCCTTGCTGCAACAACGCCATTGCCTGGATGTTTCCACGATTTACGCGCAGGTCAAGGCTAGAATAGGAGCCGGTTACTTGGCTCAACTTCTTCCCTTGCAGCTTGCGCTCGGTGGCTTCGGCGATTACGGTTTCAGAGTTGTTCTCCTTGGCCGCGAGTTCGTAGTAGCGCTGCGCCCGCTCCACCTTCCCCTGCAGTTCTGAAATGTAGCCGAGGTTATTCAGGGTGAACGGATCGTCGGGATCCAACAGGTAAGCTTTGTAGAAAATCCGCTGCGCCTTTTCGAGATGATGCTTCTGGATTTCCTTTACGCCTTGCTGGTTCAACTTCTGAACAGGAGTGGGATCCGAACGCTTCGGGATGTTGATGCGAAGGTCCTTGGCCTGGGCGGATGGCAAAATGGCCAACGCCGCGCCAATTACGATTGCAGGTAAGTTCCATCGCATGTTCGTTTAGTCTCCCGAATTGAACAACTTGGATGCGAATCCAGCAGTTCCCGTTTGCCGCTTCCGGCCCGAATTCAGCGGCAACTCTGGCAATCTCCAGCCGGAGATCAAGCATCCAAATCGCGGTCGAATCATGCACAAGAAACTCATACTCCTGACTGTTGCCGCTGCCACTGCCCTGCCGCTGGTGGCGCAGAACAAAACCCCAGTTCAGCCTGTGGCCCCCCGTCCCACGACCGGGTCACCGGCCAGTGCCACGCCAAGTCCGGCAGCCCGGCGCGAGAACCGCGATCCTTTGCTCGACCTTCCCGAGCTGCCGAACAACAAAGTGACCTTGATTGGTGGCACGGTGAAGAGCCTCGACGAAGTGATGAACAAAATGATCGTTGTTCCCTTCGGCAGCAAGCAGAAGATGCTTGTGGCATTCGACACGCGCACCGACTTTTTTCAGGATGGCAAACCGATTTCCTACAAAACCATTCGCGAAGGACAAAGGGTGTACCTGGACACGATGTTGAATGGCAGCACCGTTTTTGCCAAAAGGATTTGGATCCAGAGCACGGCCGACAGCGGCATTGGACGCGGGCAGGTTGTGGAATTTGATCCCGGCCGAAAGATTTTGACCGTGCGCGACGAACTTTCCAATCAACCGCTCAAAATGCAGCTGACTTCTTCCACCATCATGAAAAAGGGCGACGCGAGCGCAACCGCCGCGGACCTGGTTCCGGGAACGCTGGTTTCGATGAGCTTCGGACCGCAGCGGGAACTGCGGGAGGTGACACTGCTGGCGAAACCGGGAACGACGTTCGTTTTTGCCGGACAAATCACCTATCTCGACATGTCGCGCAAGCTGATCGCAATCGACAACAGAAGCGACAACAAGAAATACGACGTCTCTGTGGACGCGATTGCGCCCAGCGTGTTGCGGCAGTTGCGCGAAGGCTCCGAGGTCAATGTCTCCGCCGTATTTGATGGGCGTGGTTACGCGGCGCGCAGCATCGAGAGCCCGTCAATCAATTCGGCGCAGGAGCAGTGAGGGCAGAATCTCCGTGTGCAAGGGCACACGTAAATTGAATCATTGAATTATCCGAACGCAACGGCACACGTAAATTGAATCATTGAATCATTGGAAAACAAGTCTGCGTCCGGATTGGGCGATTTCGGGGGTGCTCGCGGCTTGAGTGCCGTCCCTGCGGGACTCGCTTAGCTATCATCCTACGCAGCGCTTACGCCCTGGGCTATTCATGTTTCGCGCTTCGGTCTAGTCGTGAACTAGAGCCAGGAGAGGCGTAGTGTTTGGAATAGCAAGAAGCGCCCTCGATTTGAATCCTGGGCGCATTCAATAGATGGAAAGCAGCTTGGAGAAACCGCTCGACTTGGTTCGATTTGAGGCGCTTTGCAGCGGTGCACGCATTCCTGAGAAATAGGGTATTAAGACCCGAAAATCAGTTCAGCTTGAGGCTGTATTTTGGTCTGGGTCGCGACCGGTGTATTCGGCAGCTGGGAGGGCGGAACGAAAATAGCCCAGGACGTAAGTCCTGGGAAGCCTTGAGCAGGATTCCCGAGTCCCACAGGGACGGCACTCAACACGAGCCTTGAATCATCCAGGGATTGAATCATTGAAGATAGGGGAGCCCATCGGGAATGATCCGATGATCCGATGATTCAATGATTCACTGATTCAATTCTTTTAGGCTGCGTCGGCATTTTGGTGGGCAGGGACGGTCTCGGCCTTCAGCACCGCCGTGGTGAGTTTGTGGCGGTCAATCAGGTAATAGGCCAGCGTGTTCACGCCGTAGCGCCACAAGGTTGATATATCCGTACGGTACCAGCAGCACTCGGCCATGCGGGGGGAGAACCCACAGATGAATCGAAAACGGCGGTGCGTGTTTTCCGGATCAAGCAAGGTGGCCGCGGTCATGCGGTGATTCCCTTCCAGAATCGTGAAGGGGGTCGATTGATTAATCGAGATCAGGATCACCGAGCTATACTCCGCGTTGTCTGCCATTTCATTGCTAAGCGAGCGCAGCTTCAGGATGAAGGGATCCCGCGATTGATGCTGGATGCGGGAGCGCACGGTTTCCACGGTATCGCACAGGAGGAAGCTCGGCGCGCCATAGCGCAGCCAGTGATTCCGGGCGAAGATACGGATGCGCTGCACGGCCTCGGGCTCCAACTCTACTTCCCACCATTCCGTGTCCTCCGGAAGTTCACGCCATAGGCGGCCGCGACGGTGGAATAGAAGCGCACGGCGGATAGCGTTTTCACGATCGTCACTCAGGTCGGGCTCACTCACCAGGTGCGCATAAGTGTCCCGGTATTCTTTGTACTCTTCCTGAAAGAATTCACTTTGCAGAAATTCGGCGATGACCTCGTTTTCGTCAATTCGACGAATGCGATGCAGCCCAGTTGGGATCGATGTCGAGTCATCTTCTGCGACCGAGGACGCCCGGCGTCGCCTGATGAATGGCACAGAGACCACGAGCAACAGGGTCAGCATGAGGACCAGTTGCACCAGAATCACGTCATTGAGGGTGGAGTGGAAGAGGTAAATGCCACCAATAATGGCTCCGCTGAAGCCGAGTTGCACCCAGCTGATGTTCCCAATTTTCTGCGAGATCTCGTACGTCATGAGGACGACGCCCAGGGCATAGATCGAAGTCGTGATGGCGTACAGAATCAGGAGCGAGGAGTAGAAATGGTGCGCCCCTATAGGAAAGCCCGCGCCCAGCAAGGCGTGCCACAGCTTCGGCGGCGCAAGCCAGACTGCAAATATAAATAGACTGGAAATAGCGGCGACCAATCCGAGTGAAGTCGTCAGCACAGCGTGGCCACGCTTATCTCCAGCGCGCAGGCCTGCAGAGAACGGGAACATGCTGCTGACGACCTGCCAGGAGAGCATGTAAACGACTCGCCCAACGAGTGCGACGGCAGCATAGACGCCCGCTTGCGTGGGGTCGAAGAAATGCTTCACCAAAATAATATCGAGATTGTTGATGATGACCTGGCCAACGAAAAAGGTCACCGCCTGCAGGCCTTCTCCGACACCGGCGCGAATGGCAACCGAGCCAACCTCGCCAACGTGATGTTTGCGGGGTACGCCGACCAAGTACGCGACTGCAACTGAAGCCGTCATCGCACCCACAACCCCCTGAACGCCGTAGGAGCCAATCAGAGCCAGAGCGCCGATCAGCTTGATCACGACCTCCAGGGCAAAATTGAATGCCAGGGGGGTGAAATCGTAGGTGCCCTGCATAAATCCGCGACGAACCCCGAGAGGCACATAGAACACCGTCGCCGCGGCCAACAGCAGGATGAGAGTTCTGGCCGGTAAATTCAGGTATCCGGAAATTGCGCCGCTTGCGACCGCAAGCAACGCGCCCAAACCGATTCCGCAGACCCAGGACCAGCGATGCAGAAGCTTGTAAATCGAAGTTTTGTCCGACGTGGATTGGCTGCGCGCCACGAACTTCGAGCACAGTAACTGAAAGGAAAGCGTGATCGATGAGAGGAGCATCAGCAGCGTGTAGACCACGCTGGCGTGTCCAAATTTGTCAGCCCCGAGCTTGTGGGCGACGATGAAGTTGTAGATCAGGTTCATCCCGCCGACGAAAACCGAGCTGACCAGCATGATGGCGCTGCCACTCAGGACGCGCATCCGCAAATGCTGCGGTGCGGCGTCAGGCTCGGCAGCAACTTTGGCGGTCAGCGTGGCTGTCGCTTCGACTGGAATTTCATCGGCCATGGCGGGACCCTGGGGCGCAACACTCATCAGAAGAGGTTCAGACGTATGACGGGAAGAACGGTGTTTCGGTTTCTTCCGGTGAAGTCATAAAAGCTTTGCTGTTGGATGCCAAACGAGACCCGGAATGGGTAGTTCACCGAAACCTCGCCCAGGCCGTCGTTCATCACGCGACGCAGGCCCTTGATGTAGTCGACCATGACTTCGTTAGTCACGTTGTCATAGGCATGGAAACCTTTGCCTTGCGACCAGGTTCCATTCGCGTGAACCGCCCAATGCGAGGCCATGGGCTCCCAGTCGAGGCGGAATCCCGGACGAATGGCCTGGGCAATCGCGAAGTTCGCGTCCTGCACACGCCAGGAGCGAAGATACTCAGCCAGGATCGCGGCGCGCCACGCCGACCCGAACTTACGCTGGAAGCCAATGTAGGCATTGGTGGTGTAGTACTCGCGAATTAACGGACGGAAAAGGATGTCGCGCGCCTCATACCCGGTGATCATCGCAGTTCTCGCCCAGGGACGTCCGACCTGGAACTCGATCGTGCCGGCGAGATCGCGCGAATGCAGATTGATTTCGGTGAATGGACCAGCTTCGTGAATCAAGCTTCCGCTCACCGAGACCCAGTTTCCGAAAGCACCCGTGTACAAGTACAGGTATTGCCGGAACAACTGCTGATTCATTGCGACCGGCGCGCTGGCGTCGCGCCGAATGGTGAACTGCACACCGGGATTGAGGCCGATCCCGGTTCCGAAAAGGTGGAACGTTGGGTTCACGCCAACGTTGAAAATAGTGTCGTAGGTATTACGGTACTGGACCGTTCCAACGTTCGGGAAAAACGCCGTACCGCGTGCATTGCGTTCGGCGAACATGCCGGTGATGCTCGGCCAGCCATCCATTCGAACGTGGTAGCGTGCGGCACCAATCGTTTCCACCGAGGAACGGGGTGGGGGAAGATTTGGATCGGTAGCGGTTAACCCACGAACGCGCGCATCGAGCTGGTAAATGTTGATGTCCTCAAGAATTGGCGACAGCGAGAACTGGGGCTGGCCACTGACTGTTTCCGTGATTTGCCTGCCCTCTTCACCGGCGAGACGAATCTCAGTCTGCTGGGCGTAATCGTTGCCCTGCATGATTTGGTTGGCGCGGGCAAACATTCCGAGGGCTTCCGGCGTCTGGTGCTCCTGCTGATAGGCGTTGCCCATGGCCAGCAGGTATTCGTAATCCTGCGAGATGTCGGGATCGCTCGAGAGCGAATGCAGCAGAGTCATCGCACTCTGGGTGTGGCCGAGAGCTAAATCGGCGTCGGCAAGCCCGATGGTGACCGATTCCTGATCGGCGCCTTCGCTCTGCGCGCGCAAGAAGTACTTCTTTGCTACTTCAAACTGATTAATTGAAACCAGTACTCGACCGGCTTCGACGAGGTTCTCAGGCGTGACGGCTGTGGCTTCACCGACGCGCGCTTCAGCCAGAGCGAATGCGACTTGCTGCTGTGCGTCGTTGCGGCGCCCAGATTCAGCGAACAGGCGAGCGAGTGCCAAACGAACCTCGGTGCGGTCCGCGCCAGGAGCGTCGAGCGCGCGGGCATAACGCTGCATGGCAGAGTGGTTGTCACCAAGGATCAGGAACGTTTCCCCAGTCGCCATCAGGACGCGGCTGTCATCCCCGCCTTTCTCGGCATTCGTGACAGCGGTGTAAGCGTTGGACTTGTCGCGAAGCTGGGCGTAGCCACGCGACATTTGCGCGTAGACGATGCCGTTATCAGCAGGGTTCAGACCTACCGCGCTCTTCAGCGTGGCAATCGAGTCGTTGTAGCGATGCAGGCGGTATTGGGCTTCGGCCAGCGCGAGATGAACATTTACGTCATTCGGCGCCAACTTCATGGCCATCTGATACTCGCCTTCTGCCTGACGGAATTGCGCCTGCTGGCGATAAGCCTCGGCCCTGGCGAGGTGGATGGCCGCGACGTCGTGCATGGTTTTGGCGGCCAGGTCCGCTTCACGAATGGCCGGCTTGGCACGACGCAACTGCAAGTTTGCAAAGGCAAGACCGAGGTGCGCCTCACCGTAATCAGGACGCATCTTCAGCGCGGCTTCGAAATCTTTGATCGCGGCACTGGCCTCGCGCAGATCGTTCCTCGCATAACCACGATTCATGTAGGCAGTGGAGTCGTTTGGATCGATCGCCAACGAGCGAGTGAACGCGTCTTCGGCTTCCTTGGGATGGCCGGTGTGCGCGTACACATAGCCTTCGACCAGCGGGAGGTCGCGATCCTTGGGCAGAATGGGCTCGAACTGCTTTGCGATCTTGAACGCCTCGTCGTAGCGATTCAGGAAAAGCAGATCGTACGCGAGATAAACCGGCGCTTCAGGATCACGTGGCAACTTCGCGATCACTTTGTAGCCAAGTTCCGCGGCTTCCTGGTAGTGACCAGTGAACGTCAAGTAGCGCTCGCGTTCGCGCATCACCTGCGGATTGTCGTTGATCGCGGGATTCGAGGCGGCACGGTCCACCCATTGCTTCGCTATCGGAAGCTGGTGGCCGGGGCCTTCCAGAGCGGAGTTAATGGCACCCGCGACAATGAGCGCATTCTTCGGCGCCAATTCGTGAGCTTTTTCATAGCTGGCCTGCGCGCGATCAAGCTGGTGCTGCGAGGTGTACAAATCGCCGAGCGCGAAGTATGGGACATAGTCCTTGGGATAAAGCTCCTCCAGCTTCAGGAAATACTTCTCCGCCGAAGCGGGATCGTGCAGGTCGCGCGATAAATATCCGAGTGCAGTAAGCGCGGCATGATTGTTTGGATCGGCCTGCAGCGAATGCTTGTATGCCTCGAGCGCCTCCTGATCGCGATTTGTCCTCCACAACAGGTTCGCATAATTCAGCTGGATGTTCATGTTGTTGGGCGCGAGTTGCATTGCTTCTTTCAGATCGCGCTCAGCGGAGGCCATGTCGTTGAAGCCGGACTCGATCAACGCGCGCAGGCGCAGATATTCCGGGCGGTTCTGCTGATCCGTACCGGGAACGCTGTTCAATGCGGTCTGTGCGGCTCTCAGTTCGGCATCGGCCTGCTGGTCCTGCTGCGTGCGACGAAGAATTTCGGCAAGGCTCAAATGCAATGAGACTGGGTATAGAGGCCCTTCCTGAACCGCGCCAGGTAAGTTCTTGATGGCCGTCTGATATTCACGGACAGCATCGTCGTTGCGATCTTCAAGGCTATACATCTGGCCGCGAATGGCGTGCAGGCGGTAATTGTTCGGATCAGCCGATTCGGCACGGCCAAGGAAAGCAGTCGCCTGGTCAAACTTGTTGACGTTGACCAATGCTTGGGCTGCGCTGAGTTGCAGACCTGGTTCTTTGGGTGAGCGCTTGGCGGCTTGCGTATACGCATCCGCGGCTTCGTCCTTCTTCCCTGCCAAGCCGTAGGTGTATCCAAGTTCTGCGAGCGCATCGGGATTCTTGCGAGTCACCTTTTGAAGAATAGCTATGGCATCGTTGAAATTGCCGCTATCCCGATAGAACGCCGCGACCGCGCGCAACACATTGGGATCATTGGGGGCACGGTTCTGGGCACGAGTTAAGTACACCTTGAACTGATCTGGCTGGTTCAGCTTCTGATAGGCACGCGCGATCAGCAACTCCGTGCGTGCATCGGCCTTCACCGCATCGGCACGCTTCAACAGATCGAGCGCGGTATTCGCGTCGGTGTTCAGCGCGAGTTCGCCGGCGAGTTGTAGATCGGTTGCACTCTTCGGGTTTGCGGCCAGGACCTTGTTCAACAGGTCCTGCGCTTCTTTGTAACGACCCATCTTGGCGTAGGTTTGCGCCATGCCAGAAAGGCCAGGGATCGATGACGGCTGACGCTGTAAGCCCTTTTGATATCCCTGAAGTGAAAGGTTGTAATCCCCGCCGAGGCGAGCGGCGTATCCGAGCAGGAACCAAAGCTGAGCGTTCTGAGGGGCGGAATTCGCGGCGCGACTCGCGGAAGCAATCGCCGACTTGTAATCATTGCGCGAAAGGGCCTGCTGAACG
>JAICSO010000057.1 GCA_025936825.1 Terriglobales bacterium | reverse complement strand
GCTTCTTCAAGAGCAGAAGATAAAGCCCATAGTCGCGCAGCGATTTCCTCTTTCCGACGCGAGACAGGCGCAAGAGTGGCTCGGCAAGGGAGGTGTCATCGGCAAGATCGTGCTCGTGCCTAATGGGTCCTCGCTTGCGTAAAGCCTCGACAAGGAGCGGCATTGTCATTGGCTTGTAGTTGCAGGTATCCGAGCGGAAGCTCCAGCTTTCAAGGGTCCTTAGCGAACTTTCGTAAGAAGCTTTATCTTCCGCGCTCAGAACTCTCACACGTCGCAACTTTGCTTTCTCGTCTACCACCAACCTTGGAAGCCGAAGATGATCCGATCGTCGGTCACGATAATGCGTACTTCGGTTTCGTATAAAGTGGTGAGGCCAGGGTTCGGAGACTGCTGCACTAGTCTGAGCACAGGTGCATCGCGCCACTCAGGTTCATCGAGGCGTCCATCGGGAACGATGGATGACGGAATGCGTATTAGCGCCGCTGCACTAGGTCTATCCGTGGCTGAAACTCAGTTCGTGCTTATTGACGCCAGGACAAGCAGCAGGAGACGTAGCTCTTTGATCGATGCTGCGGCCGACAACAATCGCCCAGAGTGCCTTCTCATTCGGGGCTAGCTTCCTCTGGCGGACGAAGTTGTCGAAAGGAAAAATAGAGAAGCAGGTCGTAGACGACCTTTACTGTACCGGCGATGTAGAACGGGAGATTGATGAGCCCAGGACGGGCGAAGAGAAAGCCCGTCAGCAACGGACTAATCGCCGCACCTGTAGTGCGCGCTACTCCTGTGAATCCTCCGGCAGCAGATCGCTCTCGAGCTTCCACCACGGCCATGGTATAGGACTGCCGCGTCGGTACGTCCATCTGACTGATGCTGGAACGGAGAAGGAGAACGAGAACCGCAAGCGAGAGCGTAGGCATGAGTGGCACGGCGATCAAAAAAAGATTGGAAGGCAGGTGCGTGACGACCATGGTGCGTACCAGTCCAATGCGGGCCGCGAGGCGCGAAGCGAGCAACGCTGAAACTCCCGCAAAAACGTTGGCCCAGAAAAAGATCCCGCCTAATGTCTTTGGGGCAGTTCCGAATCTTAAGTAAAACCAATAGGCCGCGAAGCTCTGGATCACAAAACCGCCCGCGAATGAGTCGAGCGCGAAAAGTCCTGACAGCTGCAACACAATACGCCGAGACTTACCAAGCCCAAGAAAGCTGCCGATGGGTGACACGACACTCTGATCGAACTCGTCTCTCACTTCAACCAGCGATGACATTCGCATGAACAGACAAGCAAGAACGATTCCGAGGAACGCATATAGAAGGACGATCGATCGGTAGCTTGCAACTGCTGTCATTGAGCGCTGCTGCAAAGCCTGAGTCACCACACCACCAAAGAAAGCGCCGAACGCTGTGGCGAGAGATCCGGTCAGTGTGTACCAGGCGAAAACTTCTGTACGCAGTCCCGGCGGAATCAGATGGGACAGGGAGGCCTGTTCTATCGAGAGGAACGGACCAACTTCGTGGCCGCTTGGGCTGATAACTCCGATCGTGCCCGCAATGATGAGGTAGGCCAGATTGCTAGTGGCCGCAAAAGCCAGGCCAGCCAACGCCATCAACACCGCTCCCGTGACCAGCATTCTGCGCCGCCCGATCCGATCTGCTCGCGTTGTCAGATACAACGACACAACGATGTCCCCACCCAGTGTGAGGGTGAGGAGCAAGCCGGTTTCCGATTCTGATAAGCCCAAGCTGACCAGATAAAAGACGAGAATGACCGAAACGGATCCGTAGGCAAAAAGTCGGGTAAAGCGAGTGACGAAAAGGAGCCAAGCGTCGGTTGTGAGAGCACGAAGAGCCGCCGGAAGTCGGTTTGCGCTGGACATTTCAAATGACGCTTCCCAGACGCGCCATCGGGCGCTTATCGATTGATTGAGTCATAGACAACCATACGAGCGACTGCTTTCCCATCTTCATTCCTGTTCGGGAGCGTAAACGCGGTGTGTGGCCGTATCAATCGCGAGGCTATGGACCGTGTTGAACACGGAAATCCTCGAGCTTTCTATAGTGATCCGGATCGTCTTCATGGAAAACGGCAATGGCGCCGCTGTAGCAGGCGACATAAATGCGGCCCAGACCAGAATCGAATTTGATCACATCGGGCCCGTCGGCAAGGCGCAGAAAGGCGATTGCGGCATGCTTGTCCAGATCGAAGACGGCCATTAGGTTGTTCTCTTCACATGCGAGAAACGCGCGGTGATGCTCCGGATCAAGCGCCATTCCGTGATTGCCTTTGCACCGCCCAACGGAATATCTCCCTATCACCTTGTCCGTTGCGGGCTCAATGATCGCAAAGATGTTCTGATCTTGGAGATTGACGTACACTTTGCGGGTTATGGGATCGCATTGTGGCATCCCGGTTTCACCGTCGAAACGCAACGTGCTTACAATCTCGTCCTTTTGCACGTCGACTATGGCTTCGGCTCTCCCCCGCTCATCGGAGACGTACAGCTTGTGGAAAGGAGCGGCATAGGTGCTGCCGTCCGGCTTGGACGCAGTTTTGAGTTTCTTAACGACCTTCATCTGTTTAAGGTTCAACCACACCGATCGTGTCGTCGTGAGCGTTCGATGTGTAGAACTTCTTGAGTTCGGAAACGTACTCCCTCGACGCCGGGCGTATCGGTTACGACCGCAACGATAGGGTTGGACTGCAAGTCGATCACATAGGTCTGTTCTGCGGCCAGATGCGCGGAGATTAGGTAGTGATCGTCTTCATCAATGGTTAGGTGGTCAAACCTCTTTCCAGCGCGGCCTGGCAAATCAAACGCGGTTAGTTTCTTCAAAGTCGGCCCCGTCTGGCCGAGTCCGGGCGCCCCAATTGCCAGAAGGAAAGCTGCGGTGAACAACAAGACATTCTTCCGCATCATGCACCTCAGCACTGCGTCCGTTACTTTGCTGCGACATGGCTCAAAGCCGCTTTGATACCTGCGGCGACCGATTCTGTGCTACCCACGGCCCAGAAGTGCATGAAAAACAGGCGAGGCTGCTCTGTAAGCATGTGGTTGTGCAACGCTGTGACCGCAATGTCGTGTTCTTCGAGTGCAGAGATCACAGGATTAACTTCCTCTGCCGTCAACACAAAATCCCCTGTTGTCGCAACTTTGCCCGTGCCGGCTTCCTGGAAATTGATCGCCTCGGCTACGCCTTGCGGCGTAGTCAGTGTCATTTCGTGATCGCTGATCGTACCTCCGCGGGGAATTCCGAAGGAGAGCACCCCTCCCGCAAAGCGGCCTTTCGTGCCCAACGTATCCTCGATTGTCTTTACAAACGCCGGAGGCTCCGCAGTTGGTGCAGGCGGTGCTGGCTTATCGAGCGGCGTCTTTGACTCTGTCAGTGCAGCGTGCAGGGACTTCGCCAGTTCAATGGACTTTCCGTGTCCCATGTAATGCATGTAAATGACACGCGGGGTTTCATTCAGCACATGATTGTGAATGGCAGTGATGTCGAATCCTGCGGCTCGCAACTTCTTCATGACTGGCGTGAGTTCGTTCTCCAAGAGAACGAGGTCGCCCATGACCATGGCGGCATTGTCGTTGCCGGTGAACGCCGCCCACGAGCCGAGTGCGAGTCCTGGCTTTATCTCCAAGCCTCCAACGGAGAAGTGGAGATCGGTTCGGGGAAAAACGAGCCTGTAGACATCGCCGGTCTTTTGTCCAGAGCGGCCCATCGCCTCGTCAATTTTGGCCGTGTCCAAACCTTGCGCGACCAAGATCACGGGCAGGGATAGGGCCACCGAGAGAATTAGCAGTCGTAGTTTCATGAAAGTACTCCTTTTCGTACCTTGATTGCGCCGGGCCGAAAACCCGTTCACAGTTCTTGTGAGTCAGGCGAGAGCCTTGTAAAGGCCGTCAGCCAGCTGCATTCCTCGCTTCAGAAGTTCTTGATCGTCGAGGCCCTCGCGGGCCCACCCCTTCATTACCTCATCGATCCCAAAGCCTTCCTTCCGGCCAAACTTCTCATCGAAGAGGTCTGCGTCGTGAACCACCTCCGCCATGACAAGTACTTTCTTGTCGCGAATATGAAAGACCTTTAGCAGCGTTTCAAACGTGCAGTCTTCGCCACGGTGCCCAAAGCCACCTTCGTACATGTCGAACGGGACAGCTTTCGCTGGTTTCTTGTCCTCGGGTGCAAAAGCGAATTTGGCCTTAGGGTCTATGAATTTGCGGATCAGCCAGGCGGAGCTGACTCGATCGACGCCTGGGCGCGGCCGAGTGACCCATACTCGGTTTCGATATTCGGCCGGAGAAACATTGGCAATCTCCGTTGCGACTGATTTTGTCTTCGACGCTCGAAGGGAACTCAATGCCTGCTCGACCTGTTGGCGAAGGGGGCTGCCGAAGAAGTCGATGGAGACGATGTCTTGGAATCGCTTGCGCAGACGCGTGATCCGCGATGATAGGCTGGGGGAAGCTGGATTTCGAAGGTCCTTAAGCAACTCCCGATAGTCCTCGGCACGGGCATCGGAAAACTGTTGCTTCATCTGCGCGAAGGAACAATTGTCAATGGACTGCACTTCAAGAAGGGAAGCCTCGCCACCCTCGGTACGGACCGTCGTAGCCAGCCATTCAAAGCGTTCACGGTTCTCCTCAGTGTTCGGAAGAAAGTAGCCAGAGTTGCCAAGCGGCAACGCTCCATACCGCTGCAGTTTCCGCCAAACCGTCACTCTGAGACTGGCTCCGCTTTTCGCTAAACTAAACACTAAGAGAATCCAGGGAGGGGCGTTGTTTTTAGTAATGCTCATTGCTGCACGTTATATTCATAACAAATCTCTGTGCGCGTGTTCAAACCCGGTGGGCGATCCGACAATAATGAAGTCGGCTCGGGTACTCCTTTTGCGGGCCACCCAGAGCTAGAGAGACAGAGTCTTAGTGAGAATCGCTACCTTCAACATTAACAACATCAATAAGCGGTTGGATAACCTCTTGGCGTGGTTGGCTAAAAATGAAACCGGACGTGGTTAGTCTCCAAGAGCTCAAGGCGGAGCAGGGAGCGTTTCCCGTGAATGCCCTTCGGACTCTGGGGTACGAAGCAGTCTGGCAAGGAGAGCGTTCCTGGAACGGCGTCGCCATTCTCGCGCGAAATCTATCCGACTCGCTCGTTGGATAACAACGCGTTAATCCAATCCGAGAGCCGGCACTTCATCGCGCGTTTGCTGGCTCAAGGCTGGACTGACGCCATGCGGAAGCTAATTCCGGAAGGGCCGCTCTGGACATTCTGGGATTACAAATTTGAACGGTGGCAGAAGGACAAAAGTATGCGACTCGATCACTTTCTGCTTTCGCCGAATTTGTCGGACCGGCTCGTGGACGGCGGTGTTGATCGATGGGCGCGTGGGCAGGAAAACGCCAGCGACCATGCCCCAACATGGATAATGCTCGATCTTTAGAGCAGAGCTGTATCGATCACGAATTCCTCAGATTTGGGTCCGACTGGGGTCCGGTAAGCGGGTTCAAAGAACTCCTTAGAGGATCAAGAACGGGCTGGCAGTACCGTTGAAATCCAATAAGTTGCACGTCGTTGTTGCCTCTCACGGCACGCCAGATGGTACGGCAGGGAAGAAGAGACATCGGAGGGAACCGGAAGGAATCAGACGATCGTTGGTATGCGGGGGCGTAGTTCAGCTGGTTAGAACGCCTGCCTGTCACGCAGGAGGCCGCGGGTTCGAGTCCCGTCGCTCCCGCCAATTCTTCGAATCGGCGCCGCATTTGTTTGTCAAAACGTCACACGCCAAATTACTTCGCGGTTTCTTTGATCCACCGCACTTTAGAAAAGGTGCCCACAAGCCGACTTACCGGGACTTATCCAGAAACCCATAATTTCGGCAGATCAACGCCGCCCTAAGCCACTGCAAATGACAGAGTTTGCGTTTGGACATACGGTTGCAATTGCGTCTCAGCAGCAGTAGAGTCCGCGGGGCGATATATTTTGACTTCACCAAACGTGCTGAACCACACGGCAGCGGCATCGCGCGTCCATATCGTCTGAACCGTGGGATCGGCAGCCATAAGCAAGCTAATCGTCGAGCCTTGAGCAGTTGCGGACACGTCTTCGGCAGGAAGGAAACGAAAAGGAGCATGATGCGATTTGCAAAGATCGAAAAGATTGCGGCCAGAGTTGCAGTGGGAGCGCTTGCGCTCGTGAGTTTTCTGAGCATGACTGTGAGCACGCGGGCACAGGAGTCAGAGAGGCCCTATCCGAAGATGCTGCCTCTTTCGCAGTATTTAATGGACCGGAATGCGGCAATCGCGCTGGCGCGAAGCGCTGCTCCGGAGGGCGTTTCAAAGGATGCGTCCGTTTTGGTGCTGACGCCCAATGGCTGGGAAACAGAGGTCAAAGGTACAAACGGTTTTGTGTGCATGGCGGGGCCGTCATGGACGGCCAGCATTGACTTTTATGACGTCTGGAGCCCGAAGCAGAGAGGGGCGATTTGCCTCAATCCAGCGGCTGTGCGGTCGATCCTGCCGATTTTTCGCAAGCTGACGGAAATGACGCTCGCCGGAGTGACCTCCGTAAAACAGCGCATCGCGGGCATTCAAGAGGCGTATGCGAAGAAGGAGATTCCGCCGGTGGAGCCGGGAGCAATGAGCTATATGATGTCCAAGGATGCATACCTTACCCATCTGGGCAATTCACACAATTTATGCCACGTGATGTTCTTCTTGCCGATGAAAGATCCTACTGAATTGGACGCCAATGATCCGAAATCACCCATCTCTTCCACGTCTATGTGGTTCCCGGACCCTGACAAACCGGATAGTCCACTGAACAAAGAGCTGCCGCCGCTGCGGACCGTCCCAATCGAAGTGCCCTATTGGTCCGATGGCACTCTTGCGTTCCACTAAATAAAGCTGTAGGGCAACAGCAACGATTCCGAGGAACGCCCTCAGGTCCCCTGAAACGGGCTTGTATTGACTCATCGGATCTGCATACTTTGCGGAGACGCTCCGCGTTCGACAAGAATCGTTCGAGTGCGGCAATTCTCTCCAAATCTGGGTCCGATTTGGGTCCGGAAAGCCGGGTCCGGGAGTTCCTTAGAGGATCAAGAACGGGCTGTCAGTACCGTAAGTTTGATTTCTAGCATTTTCCTCCTCAGTCACGCGGGTGATCCAACGCTTATCAGATGCAAGGGACATGACCAAGCTAGATCATCTTCTACCCGCATATAGGTCGCTTTCATTCCGAGTCCCATACCTGTCGCGAGGATCTATGGCGTGTTCTCGTTGACGTCAGTTCCTGTCTCTTTACCTTTTCTGTGGAGCCTATAGCCTCGATAGAGCAGCGCCAAGGAAATCCAGGCGAGCAAGACGACCAGAGTGTACGCGGGCACGCTGGGAAAGAACCCAAAGAGAACGGAAAGGCCAGCGAGCAGCGCGCCGCTAGTAAGAAGGATGCGGGCCTCCACGGGCTCAAGCAGTCGTCGATTGGTAAAGGCTGCCCCGACTGCGTTTCCAATGCGAAGGGCACCTGCGGCCACGCGCGCAATACTTCCACCGCTACTGCTCGCAACCGGGGCAGGATGGCGCGGCTCGCCGGGTGCCTGCACTTTTCGCTTGAGGTCGAGCACGATCTCGGTGGCATTCTCCAAATCTTGAAGGTACATTTCCTCCATTTGGCGCGCAAAGGTATCGTCTTCAATTACCGCATCCAATTCGCAGTTTCCGAGCCAGCTTGCGACGTTAAGGTTCGTCGAACCGACACGCGCCCAACGGCTGTCTGCCACGGCCGTCTTGGCGTGTATCATCGTTCCGTTCCACTCGAAAACGCGAACCCCGGCTTCCAACAGCGGACGATAGCCAGCCCGTGACATGAGCCGGATCAATGGGATATCGGTTGCATTTGGCACCAGCAGACGCACATCAACACCATCGCGTGCTGCGGCGGTTAGTGCCCGCACATAAGGCGTCGTACCCGCATAGTACGCATCGGTGAGCCAAATCTTCTCCTTGGCAAGGGCTGCGATGAGTTGATCCAGGCGGAACAAGCCCGCAGTCGCTGGAACTGTAGCGACAACTCGAAGCTTTACATCTCCTGCACTAACACGCGTTCCACTGAGTTCTTGGTCCGGAATGGCTTGACCCAACATCGACCAGACTTGGGCGAATGCATGTTCGATGTCAGCGACTGCCGGACCACGTATCTCCACTCCGGTGTCACGCCAAGGCTGAAGATTCTTGTCTGGTTGACCGACCCACATACGACCAACACACAGGCCCGTAATGAACCCCACTTCGTGGTCCACCGCCAGCATCTTTCGATGGTCGCGTGAAAGCCAGCCGAAGGGAGAATCAAGTCGGGGTGGGTTGTAGCAACGCACTTCAACACCGGCGGAGCGCAAGCGCTTCCAAAAGTGACGCGACGTTTTTCCGAATCCGCCCATCCAGTCATAGATCAGTCGCACAGCGACGCCTTCTCGTGCTTTCTCTATCAAGGCCTCCGCAAACGTCTCCCCGGCGTCATCATCGTGAATGATGTAGCATTCGAAATGGATGTGCTGTTTCGCATTTCGAATGGCATCTAACCAGGCGGGATAGTTTTGGCGAGCATCTCGCAGAAGCTGCACGTCGTTGCCCGCGATGAGCGACGCTCCAGCTGCTCGTGAGAATGCGTGATCGGCCAGTGAGCGCGAATCGAGTCTAAAGCGCTGCTCGGAATCTTCGATGTTTGTGGACGTGCTCATTCGATCGCTCTGAGTGGTCGAGGTTTTCAACCATAAAGATACGCCATCCTTATTTGCGAGCACCTCACAATCAAACGAAGTGCGGTCGACTGACATTGAAACGTATCCAAATAGAAGAACAGGTCCGGCAATCTCCAAAATGCCGAACAGGATCAGAGTAGCAACCTACAACATTCCAAATGTCGCGGACTCGACTGGCGGGTGCGCCCCGGCAGGATCGTTGAGGTACTTCGCGAGATCAAGCTGATATCGTTGCCTTACAGGAAGGGTGAACGCGCCAGGTGTCAATGAGGAAGAGCAAGCACAGTTTATAGGGGCGGAACTCGGATATCACTGGTGTGCGGAGCAGTTGTAGCGCTGGTGTTCGCGTGGAGGTACGCTCCGAAGCTGGGAGTTTGCTTGACTCCTCTCGTAGTCTTGTTATGCTTCGGAGGCATTTATGACCGCTATCATTATGCTTCGGATGCTGGAAAATGCATTGCCATGCACGCCGCCGTGTGCCTGAATGAACAACACGGCCCAGTGGAACGGGCCGCACACGTTGATTGGGCTTGCAGACTGCTGCACCACAGCGCTAGTCAAAGATGCCCGAAAATGTCGGGAGCCGCACCGATTCAGTGCCCACGCAATACCCCTGTCCGGCACCAATTCGGTCCGAGAGCTGATCGACTGTTCTCGTCTGCAGATGCTTCCAACGCTTGCTGTCGAGCAGCGCGCGAGCACTAGTACGATAGTACGGTACTTACTGATGTTTTCGAAGTTCCTGACACTTGATACAGTTCCGCGCCCACGGATTGCTTCGAGTCGTTTCGATTCGATGTCATTGCCGCATTCAGCACACTCACCAAAGGTTCCTCGGACAATGCGTTCTAGAGCTTGTCTGAGATTTTGGAGGGTTTGTCGGGACACTTCAGCTTTATGCGCCAATGTTTGTCTTTCGTACTCGGCGGCTGCTTGGTCAGCGGTATCGGGTTGCCTTGCAGAAATTGCGCGTATCTCCTGCTCTGAATTGGCAATAGTACGTTCTGTTTCCGCTATGCGCGCTTCAAGAGTCGCTTGAAGTGCTCTGTCTTCTTCGTCTGTGCCACGACTGATGACGTCATTGCTGCGCGGGTATTGTCCTACGAGACGTCCAGTTCGGCGCTGCGGGAACACCGCTATTTAGGAGAAATCTTGTGGCGCAAAAGGTAATTAAGGTGATTGGCACTTCCAAAGAGAGCTTTGCGAAAGCTGCGGCAAACGCGGTCGCGGAGGCTGCGAAGACGGTCCGTAATCTGAAATGGGCGCGGGTTACTGGACTTGAAATGGAACTGGATGGCAAGAACATCACCCAGTACCGGACGACAACAAACATCTATTTCGATATCGAAGAGTAATTGGCAACAGGGCGGGCTGGCGATTCGAATCGTCAAGGCTGCGCTCCTCTATTTCGCAATCGTCTTCGGTGTGGGCTTTGTGCTGGGCACGAATAGGACCCTTTTTCTTGTGCCGCGACTGGGCGCAAGGCAGCCGAACTGCTCGAAATGCCAAGGAGAGACTGGACGGCGCGGGGATGCGCAACAAGATCAAGGCCGAGGTAACGAAATTGCCGGAGAAATCAAGCGACGCGAGATCGGTCATTTAGAACTGTATGCGCCGGGCTGAAGTGATGTCGTCACTCTTCACTTTAGGCTACGCTTTCTTCTGGTGCATCTTTAGGATTTTCACAATGTCCTCCTGCAGATGCTCAGCCATTTGCGTGATGACCCCCGCGACTTTGGCTGCGTTAACGCGACCACCAAGATAGTCAGACAGGTTCTCCGAATTGTGCAGAGAATAAAGCATTCCCTTCACCCGCTTCTCTGCCTGCTCTCTCTGCGTTTCGGATAGTGTGTCGAAGATGAAAGGTCCTATGGTTAGGACCTTGCGATTTCTCAGACCCGTACCTTTCGGTTTCCCGTGTTCCGACATTGCAACATCATACTTTGTCCCGGAACGGAAACGCCTTCGGAGCCAATGCCCTTGGACATGTGGGTATTGTGACCGATACCTACATGCGGGAAAATGGGAATATTTCGTAATTCAGCCAGCGAACAGCGTGACACCCTTGCTGGCAGCGCAAGTCTCACGTCGATCCTTTTCTGTTATTCATTAGCACTTTGTTACGAATAAAGTAGCGGTAGTGTGACGGGCATCACCGACAAAGTTACGATTCCACGCTAGAAGAACACAAATCACTTCGTTGTGGACCCCGCTTCGCCATCTGGGCTGCCATCGTTACGCAGGTCCAGCCCATTGCAGCCTCGGAGGTTCCGACTCGTCTCGCTTGATCTTCTTGGAGGTTTCCCATGTCACAAGTACAGCCAGTCGAACCCAAGAACGACATCGGCGTATTCAGAGGAAGGCGGTCAGAATTGATGGTCGGATTTGCCGCGCTCGGAGCATTTAGTTTCTGGTTTCCTGATGTTCTCCTCCATCTGCACGCAGGCCCGAATCTTGATTCACGCCACGGGTGGGCCATCACCGTCTTGGCCCCTGCAATATTTTTGATGGCCTATGTTGTCGCACGGAGGTTCGCTGGGCGGCAGCATTTCAATTGGCCGGGTGCGACGATGTTGCTTGGGGTCTGGCTCAGTGGTGGCTTGTTCATGACCCTCGCGGCCATGGCGTCAGGAAGCAACTTCGTCGGCGGAACGGGGCTGTGGCGACTGGTTGTTATCGTTGTGTCAATTATTCCAATCGTCACGTATGTGTTGGCGTCTTACGACGGCAGCTTGTTTGCCTTGTTGGCGATTACAGTGGGCGGCTTGCTAATCTGTGGCATTCGCAGAAGTTGCATGCTGTGGAGTTCCAACGGGACTCCGAGCGATGCAGGGCTTGAAACGTCGAAATCACACGATGAGCCTAAGGCCGCGTGATTAAGTTGAGACGGCTCTTTGGTGGTTGCAGCCTGCGTAAAGTCGGCGGACCTTGCTCAATCTCATAAGTTCTGTCACCAGCACCACCCGCGCGACATAACACTCCTCGTGGAGGGATACCCACATTCATCTGTTTTGCAGATTTCAAGCGCGACGATTCTGCCGCATATCCAGCAGTCGTAGTTCTGAAAGTGCGACATCGCACCCCCGTTCGTTGTCCGACCGTTGAGTTGCACGAGAGACCATCTGTCTTGACTCTGGATTCACAGGGTGTGAAACCGGAACGATTAAGGTTACCTCCTCGAAACCCGACGACGATACCCCAAAAGGCCGAAACGGACATTGTGTCTAGCGGACCTCGCGTGATCACGTCGAAGAGCCTTTACGTGACGTAAATCACAAAGAACGGTAGCCCCATGCATGGAGTGTTCTCGCCGAGTCTGCCAAGGTTGGGAATATGAGGTGTTCCCATGATTCAGGCAAAGACAAGGCATGAATACCGCGTAGACGCGTGGTGGACGTCAGGCCGAACGATGGCGAAATTATTGTTCCCGCGGGAGCTAAAGTTGTGGGGCAGATCCAGGAGGCGGCCCGTTCCGGCTACATGAGAGTCCAATTTGACTCTCTATTACTGCCGGATGGAGTCACCATTCCGATTCAGGCTGCCAGCCAGGCGAATAGGGAGATATCCCAAACACGCCAACGACCATCCACGGTCCCTCCTATCAACTTAAATATAAACACGAGTTCCGCATTCCAGGACCGCTTTCAAAAGCCAGGGCTTCACAACATGCCCGACCCCTTCGTGGACAATCGACCCTTGTCTACAGGATACTGGTTTCAGAAACTCGGCCGCCATTTTCTGCAAAGAAGTGGCGGCCGAATCTGAAAAGAGTGACCCCGGCGGTCATACCGCTTATAGCAGCCAGCGGGCCGCCCATAAAAATTCCGAGCATGAGAGTAAAGAGGAAGAGGTTTCCCACGCCTCCTAACGACCATGGCCCTTCCAACATGGGAAGCACACAAGCGTAGAGCGCGGCAAATATCACGAACGTTCGTGCGCCGATTAAAAAGCCACGAAGAGCTGCTTGGCCGTAATTGTGAAATCGGGATGGATCCAAAATCGCTCCACCCCACGTATACCCGGCAATCCCGGCAGCCAAAGAAGGTAAAACCACGTACAGAATGACGGCGTGGGGCGCCATCACCAGCCGGAGGAAAAACAGGAAGGTAGCGAGAGCCGCAAACGCCGCAAACCAGAGTGCGGCTATAGGTCGTCGTGCGGACGGTGGCAAAGTGCGTACAGCCAAACCGGTCTCTCCTAAAAAAACGCGATATTATAGGCTTGGACGAAATCGAGGGAACAAACACGCATGCGGAGTGGTTGGAAAGCGGTTCCCCGCCGGCGAAGCTCAGTTAGCTCACCCGGTCTTGCTCCGAGAACGTAACTGACCCACGGTGCGATGCGGGTCTCATTCACCCATCGATACGGTTCCTCGCCCTTAGCTAGCGGCTTGTATTTGGCCAGGGCTCGCAGACCCACGCGCCCATAAACCTCGTTGTAAGCTTCATCGGTCCACAGAATGTCTTCCGCGGGACGCCGTATCAGTATAGTAGGCGGAGCTTGAATTCATTTCGAGCCCAAAGCGCATTTGTTGAAGCGACTGCTGGAGCTTGACAATCACTTTGCTCGATACAATTTGCCGTCGAATTTATATGTGATGTTCTTCCCTGAGTCCGCGCTAGTATTAGCGGAAATTGAGAAGT
>JAICSO010000108.1 GCA_025936825.1 Terriglobales bacterium | reverse complement strand
GCCGATCAGATTCTTACCGTGGAAGAACCGCAGCGCTGATTTCATTCAGAGTACGGCGCGCTCTGATTTTGCTGGAACTACTCTGGCTTATCGGTTCCTTGTGCGGAACGCAGACTCTCGTGGATGGCAAACTCCTTCTGTGCCTCATCCTTGTGGCCGGATCTTTCCAGCGCTGTAGCCAGCGCGTGGTGGACCTCTGGATTTTCCGGCATCAGCCGTTCCGCGCTGCGAAGGGGCGGGATGGCCTCTTCATATTTCTTCATAGTAACGAGACAAACCCCAGTACCCAGTTGAGCTTCGGCGAAATTGGGATCTAATTTCATCGCTTCGTTGAACTGCGGCATGGCCTCGTCGCATTTTGCGTCGTGGCGGGCTAGCTCTCCTAAAATGTAATGGGCCCCGGCGTTGCTCGGATCGATTTGGATTTCCTTCAGGAACTCCTGCTTGGCGCGTTCCGCGATCTCTGGTCCCGCGTCTGGCCGCGACAGAAGCAGTCGGCCGAGCAAGAAATGAATGCCGCGAGCATTGGGGTCTTTCTTGATCATCGTCTCGTATTCAAGCTGGGCGGGTTCCCACTTGCCCTGCATCTCGAGGGCTTCGGCGTTCAGCTTGTGAGCGGCAAACGAGTCCGGGGCGGTTCGGCCGAGGTCCTGCGCCGTTCGCGTGGATAGGTCGGAATAGGCATGGACCACGACGAATAGCACATCCGGATCCTTGGAGAATTGCTTGTTCAGCAGCCGGATGAATTCATCAGCGGAGTCGCGGTCGTCAATCGCCAGGGAACAGCGGACGCCAAGCACGCCGGCTTGTTTCCGAGTTTCGGCTGCGACGGTGCCCGCCATGGCATGCTTAAGGCCAGAGATGCTCTCGCGGCAGCGGCCTTGCTCTGCCAGGCTGATGGCTTTATCAGGGGACAGTCCGGACGGGGCTGTCGCAGCCGCTTTTGGCTGTTGTGCGGCCATGATCGGGCTGCTGCAAAAGTAGAGAAGCGCGAGAAACGCCGTAGCCTGCCCGGAGTGCTTATACATCTTGAGTTGAGCTTAGAAAATCCTCTCTAAAAAATCACGTAACCAAAAAAAATGCAGGCAGCCGGAGCTGCCTGCACCATTATACGAGTTTGCTTCAGTAATAGAGTTTCAACGCCAGCTGTATGTTCCTCGGGGGCTGGGCGCTGGTGATCTGTCCCATGGTCGAGCCGAAACCCATGTCTGGTGCGTTGAGCTGAACGTGGTTGAAGGTGTTGACGAAGTCGCTTCGGAACTGCAGCCGGAACCGTTCGGTAAGCTGGAAGTTCTTGTGCAAACTCAGATCAACATCCGTGTAATGCGGTGAACGTAACGATCCCAGTTGAGGTGCGCAGTTACCAAATGTGCCTAGTGCCGGTTGTGCAAAGTTTCCGTTATTGGTGAACCACTGAACGCCTACGCCGGGTTTCGCTGTATTCGTAATCGATGGGATACTGATGCAATCCAATCGCGCCCCGCGACCGAAGGTGCCAGACTGATCAGAGCCAAAAGCTGGCATGGGCCAGCCCGTGCGGAAAGAAACGATGGGACTGATCTCCCATCCTCCAATCACCGCGTCCACGACCTTACCAGCGTTCTTGGCGAACGTCTTGCCCCGCCCAAAGGGTAGGTCATAAATCGCATATGCGGATACGACGTGGGTGGCATCGTAGTAGCAGGGCGCCCATTCCGCCCTCTGGTCATACACATTCTGCCAATATGCCGACGCGCTGTTAGCATTGTTCCATGCTCCGTAATAACCGGTGCTGTCGGACATGCACTTAGAGAAGGTGTACGACACCTGGTACTGCAAGCCATGACTCATTTGTTTCTGCAGTACGGCTTGCAGGGCATCGTACTTCATATTGCCGTTCGACCTGGTGCCCGAAACCTTCGCTCCGATTCCGCCTGCATTGTCCCCGGCCAATACGGTATAAAGGGTCGGGTTGGCGGCGAAATATGGGCTAGGAGCCGTACACGGCGCTGGGCAAGAAGCTGAACTGGGGAGCAGGACCCGCTGTGCGTAATCGAACGGCACCATTAAATGAGTGCCCTTCTGCCCTACGTACCCAATTTGGAAGGTAGTGTTGCCAGCAAACTGGTGCTGTACAGTGACGTTCCACTGGTCGGCGATTGCCGGCTGTACATTCTGGTCCCACACCCGGAGGAATGCCCCAAAATAGCAGGCATATGCGGGAGGATCGCAGGATGCCGCTGATGCGCTGCCAGCGATTCCTTGGCTCGTGTCCGTCAGCGGGAGTGGAGCTCCGCTCGCCGTGGTGGAATCGATTTCTGCCGGAGTGAATGGTGGATTAAGCGTCAAGCGAAGATTGGTGCCGGTACCTTCCAGGTACGATGAGATGGTGAAGGCGCCACGAATGACCGTCTTACCACCCAGAGCGCCGGGAGTCCACGCGAAACCGACGCGGGGCTGAAAATCTCTGCCTCCGTAGAAACCCTTGTAGAGGGCACGGCTTGCGCCGCCTTGGCCGGCCAAGTCGATATTGCCAGTAGCGATGTTGTAATTAGCCTGCTGGTTGTGGGTCTCAACCCAGGGTGTATGCGCATCGTAGCGCAACCCGAGGTTAAGCGTCAGGGTGTCGGTGACCCGCCACGTGTCCTGGGCGTAGATTCCAATGATGTTGCTGGTCTGCTCCCAAGTCTTTCCCGTGCTTACTCCGCGGCCGTATTCATTGTCAAGCCCCAGAACGAAATCCGCCCCCCCGTCGCCGGTGCCCGCAACAGAATTGTCGGGTTTTGCGTTCGTGAATCTGCCGTCGAAGTTCATTAAACCCAATTCACCATTGTTTCCGGCGTAGAAGGTCTTGATGATTTGGCGCCACCATTGACCACCAAACTTGAAGTTATGCCGACCGTGATTCCAACTCAGCCCGTCTTCCGCTTGCCAAACGTGGTCGTCGAAGCTCTGAGTGTTTACTGCGCTGCCGATGTTATCGACGGCGGAATTGCTGAAGTTCAGAGCGAGCAGCCCATCGATATTGCCAGGGTTGCCGTTTCCAATTCCCAGAGTATTTCCGAACTGCCCCACGCTCGATGCCCAACTGTTACCGCTGTTCAGCGTGACATGGCTCCAACCCACACGGGCGTCATTGACCATATTGTTACCGATCATCCTGCTCCAGTCGCCAACGGTGTTGTAGATCGGAGTGGTCGAATAAGCATTCGACAGCAGCACCTGGGAATTGTTCGATGGGTTGTTCTGATAAGCCCGGGTGAAGCGATAGCTGATATTGTCCTTCTGCGTGGGCCTGAAATCGATCTTCAAATCTCCTTGATCTACGTTGAAGGCCGAAGTAGTCACGTTCACTGCGTTGGATTGCAGGGCACCGTTAATAGGACTCGGATACAGGCTTGACCCAAACAATGCGGTGGCTACCGGGCTGATCATTGCTGCTGGAATACGGTTGAAGGGAAAGGGAGTAGCACGCTGACCTGCGTTAGGCCCCGTGGTAATTAAAGGTGCGGGAGTTGAAGACGGAGTACAGGGGGCGGCGAAGGAAGCACACGGGTTATACAACTGACCATCTCCCAAGCAGTTTCCAGCGCCATCGAAGCCGGCCGCGCAAAGAGCACCGAAGTCTCCAGAACGTTCGGCCGTGGTGAATACGCTGTTCGCACCTGACGAACTAGGTATATCAAAGCGCTGGCCCTGATAGTCCGCGAAAAAGAAAAGCTTATTCTTAATGATCGGCCCACCCACAGTGGCGCCAAACATATTCCAGCGCAGTTTGGCCTTGGGAAGCGGATCCCACTGCCCCGCATCGTTCTGATGAAGGTTATTCGACCAGCTGTTCGCATTCAGAACGTCATTCCGGAAATACTCCCAAATGTCCCCATGGAGAGCGTTCGTGCCCGACTTGATCGTGGCATTGACGATGCCGCCTTCAAAATTGCCGAACTCGGCGGGGGCGTTGTTGGTGATGAGGTTGAATTCCTGGATGGCATCCGGGGCCGGCGTGTAACCCAGCAAGTTATCCGATACCTGGTTATTGTCCATGCCGTCGAGCAGGAAATTGTTGGCCTGCTCGCGATTTCCGTTGATCAGCGGACGTCCGCCGTACCCGCCGGTGTTGTTGCCGTTATTGAAACTGCTGGGATCGGTCGAAACCGCGCCCGGCGCAAGCAGCGTCAGTTGCACGTAATTGCGCGAGGCGAGGGGGAGATTGTCGTTGGTGGCCGCGTTCATGATCGTGTCTACCTGGGTGGTCTCCGTCTCCATGACGGGAGCCGCACCGCTCACCTCGACGGTTTCACTCGCCTGCCCGACTCGCATCGCCACATCGACACGGGCGACCTGATTCAAAGTCAAAACAAAGGGCGGATGGGTAGCCATAGCGAACCCTTGCTTCTCTATCTTGAGCGAATACGTGCCCACCGGAAGTTGCGGGATCCGATACAGACCGGAGTCGTTAGTCGTCGCCGTGTAATTCTGGCCGCGCTCGGCCGAGGTGGCAGTCACAGTGGCTCCCGACACAGCCGCACCACTGGGGTCGGTGACAGTGCCGGTGATCGAAGCGGTTACTTCCTGGCTCCAAGCGCACTGTAAGGTTGCGGCTACAACTAGGAATGCGAGCAGAAAACAGCAAAATGCGGTGGACGATCGTCTTATCATCACAGCCCTCCAAGGAGCATCAGCAGGATGGTCATGCTATATAGCAGGACGCAAACGACCGTCAAGAAAAAAATACGGCAGCACTGTAAATTTTTAATTGGTT
>JAICSO010000065.1 GCA_025936825.1 Terriglobales bacterium | reverse complement strand
GGTAGAAGGTTGAGGCATGCATGCCGCCATCACGATTCCCCATCCCGCAAGGCACATTGGATATGTTGATTCTCCAGATCGTATCGCTGGAGCCTGTGCATGGGTATGGCATCGCGCTAAGGTTGGAGCAAATCTCGCGATCTGTGGTGCAGGTCAACCAGGGCTCCCTCTATCCGGCACTACACAGGCTCGAACAGAGGGGATGGCTCAAGGCCAAATGGAAGCAATCGGAAACCGGCCGGGAAGCCAAGTTCTATTCGTTGACGGCTGCTGGACGACTGCAGCTCACTGAGGAACGAAACAGTTGGGCGCGCCTGGCAGGCGCAGTTCAGCTTATCTTCGATGAGGGTAGCGGCTCATGAGGCAACTCGTGAACTGGTTCCGTCGCAAGCAAATGGATCGCGACCTGGATCGCGAGTTGCAGTATCATCTCGACCGTCGAATCACCGACCTTAAGAATTCGGGATTGCCAGCCCAGGAAGCCCGAAAACGCGCGATGCAGGAGTTGGGCGGCATCGTGCAAACGCAAGAGGAAGTGCGCGACATCTGGCTTCGCTGGTGGTTGACTGATTTCCTTTACGACTTCCGCTTTTCGTTGCGCTCTTTTCTCAGGACCCCCTCGTTTACCATCACCGCGGTGCTCTCGCTCACGCTTGGCATTGGAGCTACCACAGCGATCTACTCGCTGGTGGATCAGATCGTACTGCACGCGCTTCCGGTCCGCGAGCCGGAACGGCTTGTCCTGTTCGATTGGGATGGAGATTGGGTAGGGAATGGCTTCGGCAGTTGGAATCTCATGCCCTATCCCGTCTGCCGCGATCTTGATCAGCAAAAGCAGTTCTTCGAAGATGTTTTCTGTCGTGCTCTTACCCCGGTGAATCTTTCGATCGGCGGCGACACTTCCCCTGTCACTGCGGAGATCGTTTCCGGTAACTATTTTCCCGTGCTCGGCGTAGGTGCGGCTGTGGGCCAAGTCATCACAAGTGACGACGATCACGCGCCGAATGCCGTGACTGTCATTTCTTACGATTTTTGGCGGACGCACCTCAGCCGCGCTTCCGATGTCGTTGGCCGCAAGCTGCTAGTGAACGGCCATCCACTGACGATCATCGGTGTGGCGGCCTCGACGTTCCGCGGCATCGATGTGGGCGAAGTGCCGGTGCTCTGGATCCCAGCCTCGATGTCGACTGCAGTCGTTCCTGGTCTCAATGATCTTCTTGATCGCCGTACATTCTGGATGCAGGTGCTGGGCCGCTTGAATCCAGGCATGACGCGGCAGCGTGCTGAGTCGGGACTGCAACCATGGTTCAAGGCCATGCTGCAGGGGGATATGGGTCGGCCCGGCTTTCCCGTCATCACTGCAGAACGCCGCCAGGAATACCTCAATTCATCGCTGACGCTCACATCGGCGCCACAGGGGCATTCCCCGTTGAGACGACAGCTGTCTGACCCGCTTTGGATGTTGTTTGCCGCGACGGCAGTATTGTTGGGTCTAGTCTGTTTGAATGTCTCGGGTCTCTTCCTGGCGCGGGCGTCGACCCGTGTGCGTGAGATTGCCACCAGGCTGGCATTAGGTGCGTCGAGTGGGCGGCTCACGAGGCAGCTGCTTGCCGAGAGCCTGCTGATCGCGCTGGCTGGTGGACTGCTTGGCATCGCATTGGCGCCCCTCGGCGTGCGAGTTCTGATCGCATTCATTCCTCGGGGCATCAGCGCCAATGCCTTGCACGCGGGCATTGATTCGCGTCTGTTGCTCTTCGCTCTCCTGGTGACTGTGATCGCTGGCATTGTGAGTGGTCTTGCTCCCGCCTTCCAGTCAGGCCAGTGCTCGCTTGCGTCGTCACTTCGAGAGCGAGGCGGCACAGCCTTTGGCCGCGTCCGGCTCCGAAAAATCATTGTTACCGCACAAATTGCCTTAGCTTTGACACTGGTCGTGGGCGCCGGATTGTTTGTGCGAACTTTCGATGCCTTGATAACAAAAGGGCCCGGCTTTGTTACATCAAGCCTGGTCTCGTTTGGTATCGATGCGATGCGAGGCGGCTATTCGAATGCTGAAGGAGAGAAGATGATGGCCCACGTTGAAGATGCGATCCACCGTTCTCCGATGATTCAGAAATCAGCGATCGCTCGCAACCCTTTGCTGACCGGCGGTAGCTGGAATAATCAAATGACGATCTTTGCGGATCAAAGGATCGTTACTGATCACCTTGTCCATCTGAATGCCGTCACGCCGGGATTTTTCGAGACGTTGGGCATCAAACTCCTTGCCGGTCGAAACTTCGACGACCATGATGTTTCCTCGCCGGGCCGGCCAGGCTGGCGTTCGGCGATCGTGAGCGCAGGATTCGTAAAGCGATACTTGGCAGGCCGAAATCCTCTCGGCACACGAATCTGTCTGGACAGAAGACCCGACGCCAAGCCAACGATGGAAATTGTCGGGGTCATGTCAGATTTCAGTTACCGCGGACTTCGCGACGACACCGAGCAAGCGTATTTCCCTTTTTACGAAGGCGAGCATCCTTTCGGCACCTTTTATGTCAGAGTGCGCGGAAACCCGGAACCCGCTCTCGAATCGCTTCGCGCGATTGTCCGCAGTGCCGCACCGACCTTGCCGATGACAGATTTCCGTACGCTTGACGAGCAAGTGCATCGATCCCTGAATGCCGAACGTATGTTGGCCACTCTGTCTGGAAGCTTCAGCACAATTGCGCTGTTGCTGTCGTTGGTTGGTCTCTACGGCGTGATGTCGTTTGTCGCCACGCAACGGACGCACGAGATCGGGATTCGGTTGGCACTGGGCGCGCGGCGCTGGTCTACGATCTGGTTGGTGCTCCGCGATGGACTGGTGATGATCCTCTCAGGAATATGCATTGGGCTGCCGATTGTTTTGGCTTTGGGACGGCTTGTTGAATCGCAGCTCTTCCAGGTGAAATCCTGGGATCCCGCTGTAATCGCCATTGCTATCCTGGCTCTCAGCCTGGCGGGGCTCGGTGCTACGCTCCTTCCCGCGCATCGCGCTTCTGGCGTAAACCCAACCGACGCATTGCGAGTCGATTAGATTCTTGTTTCGCTTCACATCGACTAACTGTCCAAAATCCTTTCGGTAGCGCCTTATGTAGCAAGACGTTTCGTGAGTTCACGGATCACGAGCAAGCCGGAAATCAACTTCCCAATTGCCGACGATACACCCGCTGTACAGATTCACGTGTGTCGGTCTGACGGGACGACCTTGCGGCCTATTTCGTTTCCGGCGCCTGGACATCGGGCTTGATGTCGACATTAAGGCCGGATCAGCAGCATGGTGAAAGTTACCCGTGGGCAGCATCCTAAAGTCCCATCTCATACCTTCCCCCGCGGAAGTTGTGCTCACTGATCCCCGCCAAAGCTATCGGAAACCTCTGATAAATATGAAATGGCTGGCGACGTCTCCCGGGTCCATGGCAATTGCATCTGCTCTTCTACGTGGCTGCGGGGATTGGTGGTTTGCCCCCGATTCGTCATATTTGATGTAGTGTTCGCTCACAGAATACCCTTCACTGGAAATGAAGCTTCTCCATAAGCACCCGAAAGCGAGGTTCATCGCGCACGGAGTCGTAAGTGGGCCAGACTTTCAGCCAGAACAGCCAAGGATCTTGTTCAGCAAAGGCTTGCTCCAGACACTTAAGCGCATGTTGCTTATCATGTAGCCCGAGGTACGCCTCGGCGAACACAGTTGGAAAGATATAATGGCTCCGCGACATCCGTTTCAGCTCCGCGAGCAGTCTTTTCGCTTCGCGCTCATTCCCCGAAATTCCGTAAACGTGTGAAAGCAAGCCAAGGCACTGTCCCCGGCCAAAATTAACTTCACATTTGTTCATTTCCGAAATGGCTTCCTGGTACATTCCTTTCTGTACATAAGCCAAGCCGAAGGGGGCGAACCAGGCAGCTTCATGCAACTCAGTGAATTGCGAAATTGCCAGGTCGTACTTTCGGGATGTAAGCGAAATCAGCGCAGATTGATTTCGCGGAGCGTCGTCGAGTGGGTTCAGCTCGATGGCGATTTTGTTTTTAGCGATAGCCTCTTCGCTCCTGCCGAGTGCCTGCAGCAGGGCGGCGTATTGAACGAAACATTCTTCGCAACTGCAGTTCAGCCGAATTGCATCCAGGTATTGAGCTTCGGCCTCACTCCAGTCCCACTGGCTCGTAGCCAACAGGGCCAACACGAGATGAGTGCGACCAAGCGATGGCTCAAGCTGGAGCGCCCTGGCCGCAGCAGCCTTCGCTCGCGGGAGTGTCTGAACAGCGGAGGGACCGTTGGCGTCTGCGTGTCCCAGTCAAAAGTAGCTCATCGCAAGTTCGGCATAGGCGGAGCTGTAATTTGGCTCCTTTTCTAACGCCCGCTGAAAATGGGCGACCGCTGCTTGCAGATCAACTTCTTTCGTCTTGCCCAGATAGTAGAGTCGCTGGAGATATTCGGAGTGTGCTTCCGGGTTGATGTGGGCTTGCGTACCCCGAGGGGAACTGGGCAGGTTAAGTTGTGCAGCAATCGTCTGCGATAGTTCAGATGGTAATGAGAACGCTAGGTCCGCCTCGCGGTCGTAGCTCTCGGCCCAAAAGTGAGTATCGTTTGGAGCATAGATAAGCTGCACCGTCATGTGCACAACATTCGCAGACCGCGCCACCGAGCCCTCCACAATGCCATCAACTCCAAGTTCCTTCGCAATCTCACGCACCGGCCGCCGAGCCCCCTTATATTGCATGGCTGAAGTGCGAGAGATCACGCGCAGCGCAGAATTCTTCGCCAACATTGTGATCAATTCATCGGTCATCCCATCTGCGTAGTAGTCCTGCGCCGGGTCCCCGGAGAGATTTGCCAACGGAAGTACAGCGATCGAATGAATCGATGGTCGTTTCCTGACGAAGAAGATCCGGTCGCGGAGTCCTCCCGCATTGAATGCCAAGGTCACTCCAGCGAGCAAGAACAATGCCGTCGCCGTGCTTGCGGCGGCCCACCAACGGCGACGGTTCCCGGGAGCGGTTTTCGGTTGCGGGGCGACTTGGTGTTGATCTGAGCCGAGTGACGAACTCGGGCCTCCGTTCAGCTTCTCGGCGACGAAACGATAGCCTTTGCCGGTAACTGTTTGTATGTATCGGGGATGCTCGGTGTCATACCTCAGAGCATGCCGGACCTTGCGAACAGCCGTGTTGACGCCGTGCTCCGTATCCAGGAAGACGCCAGCGCCCCATAGACGCTCGATTATTTCCTGGCGGGTGACTAAATGGCCGTTCTTCTCGACCAGCAGGATAAGCAACTCCATCGGGAGTTTTTCGAGCTTAATGGGTCGACCAGCCCGGAGCAGTTCGTAACGGTCGCGATCTAGTGAAAATTCGTCAATTTTTATCTGTCCACCAGTCACGGAACACGCATTTTAGGCACAGAGTATACCATTCAGGTCTTAAGGGACCGACCGCAAGCTACTTAGCCTCCAACGGCTGCAGCTTTACCAATTCTTCACCACCAATTCACCATCCGTGCATGGCACCGATTTCCATTCTTAGGTAAATCTTGCGTCGCCGGCCAACTGGCCGCATGGAGATTCAGCTTATGCATCGCAACTTCAAGGCAAAGATCATGGTACTAGCTCTCGTTTCTGTTTGCATGCTCGGCGCCGCAGCTCGCGCCGAATGCGGAGACTCGACTAAACTCGGCACACCACTGCACAGCCAGTCTTGGCAAGACTCCGATGCATTCCGACCCGGCTCCCTGAGGAAGGTTTCTGAGGGGAACGACCCGATTGTCGGCATGTGGCATGTGACCTTTACCGCACAAGGCAATGAGCTCGGCCCGGCGGACGGCACGCCAATCGACAATTCACTGGTGACTTGGCATAGCGATGGGACGGAGCTCATGAATTCCGGTCGGGCTCCTCAAGATGGGGATTTCTGTATGGGCGTTTGGAAAAAGACGGGGAAGTCCACATACAAACTCAATCACTTTGCTTGGGGAGGCAACGATACGGCGAACGCTCCGGGCGGAATCGGGAACCCGCAAGGTCCTACTCGTTTCTTTGAAGAAATCACATTGAGTGCAGATGGGAAGCACTATGCCGGGACTTTCACTCTGGATGCCTATGACACCGCGGGAAACCAAGTTGCCCACATCGTCGGCGTGATCGGAGCAACACGCATCACGATCCATACGACTGTTGCCGATCTGCTCTAACAGACTGCGACCGCACAAGCCCCACCCTCCCCACCTTTTGGGATTCCGAAGGGTGGGGAACGAAACCGGTACATCTGGAAGAGCAGATTGCTTCTCTGTTACGGTATTCGTGTTCAGGCGGTTCTTGTCAATGCCAAAACAAGAGTGTGCCTCGCACTGCGTCATCCCAGGAGGAACGACACGGTGACTCGTCGTATGTGTTTTTCTTTATTCGCGGCTCTGTTTACGTGGCCAGCATTCGCCGGCCAAAAACTCGGAGATGACGAGTGGATGAGACGCTTCCGCCTTTTTGTGAAAGCATTCAATGCGTTTGTTGAGCAGCTGAACGAAGGTAGTTTTGACATCTCCACGTGGCACACCATGCGTCGCGCGTGGAAAGAACTCGACACCGAATAGTCATGAGATGGGCGGTTGGATATTCCATAGACGCATTTCAAGGATCTTTCCCACTAACGGAAAACTCGTTTTGATTGCAATCGCGGTCGAACCTGAGGCAAATCCCATCGACTTTTGGCAACCCTCATGGTTCGGCACTCCAATTCGGTGCCTTCCAGGGGGCTCTTGACGGATCACGAGCTACTCGGAAGTTGAGCAACGCACAATCACGGAGGCCATGACTTGGCTTGCTCGGAGATGTGACCGGGTTAGGATCGATAAACGCACATCGGTTAAACTCCCCGCCAAAATGCCAGGTGCTAAGTTCCAAACGCTGCCACGGAGGGGGAAAAGAGGGCGCTCCTGCGACTCTTCCCATGTAAGCTGAATATCCAGTGGCCGCTAAAATCCCAATCCAGCCCGCCCAAGCACCTGAATTCGTTTCCGACGAACGTCGGCTCGTCGCGAGCGTCTTGGGCAAGGACCGCAAGGCGACAGCGGAGTTTGTAGACCGATGCGCGGATTGGATGTATCCATTCCTGCGGCGCCGACTGGTACCAAGGCCCGACGTAATCGAGGATATTCTTCAGGATATCTTGCTCGCAGCGTGGCAGGCGCTTCCCACTTACCGGGGAGATTCTAGCTTGCAAAGTTGGATTTTTGGCATCGCGCGCCACAAAATCGACGACTATTATCGCAAGCGAATCCTCGAAGACGGCACAAGCGAAGATGAGGAAGACTGCGCACCCGAGCCGGCTCTGGCACCGAACTTGGAACAGCAACTGGATTCCTCTGCGCAGCAGGAGAAAGTTCAGCAGATTCTCTCCAGGCTGCCCGAGAGCTATGCGCTCGCGCTGATCTGGCGTTACCGCGACGAGAAAAGCGTGCGCGAGATGGCACAGCTGAGTGGCAAAACTGAGAAAGCAATGGAGCGCCTGCTGGCCCGCGCACGCGAAGACTTTCGAAGGAGGTGGAACGATGTCGAGTACTGAGCTGGACCGTCAATTAGCGCAATTATTCGCGCCGCGTAGCGGCGATGAGCGAGTGCCGTCATCGCTGAAGGCGCGCCTTTACTCTGCGCTAATCCACGAGCAGCAGCAGACCGGTCCACTTGCCAGTCTTGACGCGTCGGTTGAAGCAGGCCATGGAATCTGTGTCTTCGAAAAACTGGTGCAGATTGCTCCCGTCGGCGAACGGGCAAAAACGCTGTTCTTCTGCCAGGTTTGTCACGCGCGCGTTGTGGCAGAACACTCCGACAATCCGCTGATTTTCTGGGCCCATTGCCCTTACGTGAAATTTAAGGCGTCTTGAAGGTCGAACTTAAACCGCAGAGATCGCGAAGAAAAGCGTCGCAAAGCACTAAATCCTACAGTCGGACCACGAAACCAAACAGATTTTGGAAATTCTTCAGTGCGCTTGAGCCGGGCGGCGATAGACGTGTGCTGAACTCATTATGCCCAATGAATTCACTGAAGCTGTAGCGGAAGTCGAGTTTTTCAGATAACCGAAGATCTATACCCACATGCGAACGGAATACCGGCCCAGTGTAGGAGAACGTCGCAGGCGGAAGTGCAGGCCTCCCCTGCGATTCGATGACTCTGGCCTGTGTCGTGGATAAGTGGATCACGCCCACGCCTGTCCCCAAGTAAGGCCGAAGGTGACTCGTTCGTCGACGGAAATAAATCAGAAAATCGAAGACTCCGGCCTCCTGCGAACTGCTGCGTTTCTCCTGATAAGACGTCCCCGTACCCGAAGAAGCTGAATTCAAGTGCAGATCGTTTTCATTCCAGATGAAGTTGCCCTGAATACTGAAGTAGTCGTGCAAGTGCACTCCAGCAAAAGCGTTAATAGCGCCGCCATTTGCCGGCGCATACGAGGAGAGATTTAGTCCTTGCGCCGTCGCCTGTGAACCTGCATCCCCCGAAAGCGTCGCGATTCCCCCAAGCACACCCAAGTACGGTCTCGCCTGCGCCGAAACCATTACTGCTGATATCAGAAGAAAAAAGAAAACGTGCACTTCCCGCACACCCGTGCGATGCGCCGCCGTGTACATTCGTTGCACAAAAACAGCGCGCGATATTGTTTGTCAAAACCATGTCAACGCGCGGGGGATTTATTTTGCGCCAGCGACCATAACCATAGCAAACAAGATCCTCTGAAATTCACAAGAGGCTACACAGTCTCGAAAGGAAAAATATGCGCGCGAAAGTACTCTCTCCCATCCGAATCGTGACTTCGATCTTTGCACTGGCGGTGTTCTTCACCATCCTGCCGGTGGGCGCCGCGGCGCAAATCGGCGACAACTTCGTCTACGTCATGACCAATAAGAGTCCGCACAATTCTATTGCCACGTTCCGCCGTGCCGGCGACGGAGCGCTCACCTTCTCTCATGAGACCCCGACTGGCGGCAGCGGCACGGGCCCGAACGGCGCCGACCCTCTTGGGTCGCAGGATTCGCTCGTGCTAAGCGGTGATGGCCTCGTCCTCCTTGCTGTTAACGCCGGAAGCAATGAAATCTCCGTTCTGGCGCGACGAGGTGGCGCGCTCAGGTTGCTGAGCAAAGCCTTCTCAGGGGGCACGTTCCCGAACAGCATCACACTGTCGGGCGATCTGGTGTACGTGCTGAACTCCACAGGCGACTCCCCCAACGTCACTGGATTTCGCCTGGACGTGAATGGACGCCTGCACTGGATCGCAACTGTGGATCTGCCGTCTGGAAGTGCAGGTGCGAACGACATTCGCTTCGCCCCGGATGGCAGCGAGTTGCTTGTGACTATTTCGGCAACAAATCAAATTCTCGTGTTTCGTGTCGCTAACGACGGAACCGCAGGCAACCCGGTCGCGCAAGCCTCAGCCGGCAACAGCCCCTTCGGTATCCGCTTCGGCCACAACAGTGACGCAATCATCTCTGAAGCAGCGGGATCGGTATCCTCCTACCAGCTCACGGGAGCAGACATGCTCAGTGTGATCAGCGGTGGCGTTTCGGACACCCAGAACGCGACGTGCTGGATCTCCGTGCCGCGGGATGGCAAATTCGCGTTAGTTTCCAACACCGGCAGCGGAACATTGTCTTCGTACTCGATCGATGCCAATGGGAGCCTTGCTTTGTTGAATGCAGTGGCCGCAAATCCAGGCGGGGCTCCGATCGACTCGGCGCTGTCCCGCGATGGAAAGTTCTTGTACGTCGATGAATCGGCGCAAGGCAAAGTACTGATTTTCCGCTTGAGCGACGGCAGCTTGACTCAGCTCGGCTCAGTCTCGCTTCGGGAGGGAATTCAAGGTATCGCGGCTCAGTAATTTACGGCCCATCTGGGGTGTGCCCCTCCAGCGCGCCCCTCATCCTCTGTTATAGGCGGGTTTCAAGGACTGGATGACG
>JAICSO010000019.1 GCA_025936825.1 Terriglobales bacterium | reverse complement strand
TGTTGTTTCTTCTCGTCGTTCAAGACATTGGCCATGCCCACGGAGCCTACAGGCCTCCGCGGGAATCAATGTCCCGGACGTTACTCTCGTTGGCCGGTTTTCAAGTGATAATCAGTGGCCGGTTTTGGGTGATCGCTGAGGTGCGTTAAGCCTGGCTTGCGACGTGGAATTCTGTTGCTGCTTGCGCTTCGTGGATGTTTGTAACTGTGCAGTGGGTACATCTCTTGGCCATTCCCGCAAGGTTCTTAGAGGAGCCCGACGTCGCCAGCGAAAAGATTTCTTGGCCATCGGAATAACACCGTCCCCGGTGTTTACCAGACCAGTCTGACGATCCTAGGAACGTTTTCCTACCGCCTGAACCAGCAACGCCACTTTGCCGCAAGTGCGCCGTGCGGCCAATGCTTCAAGCGCTCGTTTGGCATCGAGGAAGGGGAAGACGTCGCGGACTAGAGGTTTAATGATGCCTTCGCGATAAAGGCGGAAAATGTCGGCGCAGACCTTTTCCCCCACCGCTGGATTGTGACGTCGAAATCCCCCCCAATAGACGCCCAAGGCCGCGGCATTCTTAAGTAACAGCCGGTTCGTCGATAGCTGAGCGATTGAGCCGCCAGCGAAGCCCACGATTACTAACCGGCCTCCCCAGGCAAGACAGCGAAGGCTCTCGATGGCTGTTTGTCCCCCAACGGGATCCACGACTACATCAACGCCACGTCCCCCCGTTGCAGCACGGACAGCCTCGAGGATGGGCTCGATGGAATAGTTAATGGCGACGTCGGCGCCGAGCTCAAGGCAAAGAGCGGTTTTTTCCGTACTGCCCGCCGTGGCAATGACGCGTGCACCCCAGTGACGGGCGAGCTGGATCGCAGCCGATCCTACGCCACCGGCGCCGGCATGGATTAACACGGTTTCGCCGTGCTTTAGCCCAGCGCGCTCGCAAAGTGCGAGGTACGCGGTTGGGTAGGTGATGGGAAGAGCAACGGCTTGCCGAACAGGGATATCCGGTGGCAGGCGCTCTGACCCGAGCAGTGGTACAATCGCAAATTCCGCAAATCCCCCGTACTCGACCATGGCGCAAAGTCGGTCTCCTACTACGTATGGGCTTTCTCGCCCTATCCCCACCACAGTTCCGGCCACCTCAACGCCCGGCGTAAAAGGCAGAGGCGGACGGACCTGGTATAGCCCACGAATCATGAGGGTATCAAGGAAGTTGACGCCCGCAGCTTCGACTCGCAGCAGGCATTGATCCCCGACAGGCGAGGGTGGCGCCACTTCCGCGAGGCGCATCTCCCCCTCCGGGACAAGCCGATCGACAACCCAGGCCTGCAAACCGTGCCTCCTATTCTTATGATGTTGCTACTCTGGCGAGTAATTCGTCTCGCAAAGCTCGTTTGAGAACCTTGCCGCTGGCGGTGCGCGGGAGCGGGCTATCCAGAAGTGTGAAGCTTTCTGGCACCTTATAGTCTGAAAGGCGCTCTGCGCAAAAGGCATGAAGCAGCGGAATAGTGGTCTTCCTATCTTGCAGCGTGACGAAGGCGTGCACACGTTCACCCAAAACCGGGCAGGGCTTGGATACAACCGCACATTCGAGAACGCCCGGAAAGTTCAGCAAAACGTGCTCGACTTCGGCGGCATAAACCTTGAAGCCTCCTCGATTGATCAGGTCTTTCTTACGATCAGAGACGTAAACGAACCCATCCGCATCAATTGAGCCCAGGTCGCCTGAGTGCCAGAACGCGCCGGTAAAAGCTGCGCTCGTGGCGGTCGGATTGTTCCAATAACCCTTAACCACCATGGGACCGCCAATGCAGATTTCCCCAACCTCGCCGGACGGAAGCTCGCTTCCCTGATCGTCTATTACCATCAACTCGGCGCACGCCACCGGTTGTCCGACGCTCTCAGGATGCAAGCTGGTCATACCTTTGGGCATGATCGTCGCCGGCGAGGAGGTTTCGGTAGCACCGTAGCAATTCATGAGCGTGAGCTTCGGCAGCAGCTTGCTCATCTTGACTATGGTCGCCGGTGGCATGGCTGCTCCTCCATAACCAACGATTCGCCAGGAGGATGCCCGCAACCGTTTGAAATCGGGTTCCAACAGGCACAGGTTGCACATAGCTGGCACAAGCAAGGTGTGTGTGATCCTCTCTCGGAGCGCCAGCGCTATGAAGTCAGGCGCCTTGAATTCTTTCATCAGGATTAAGGTCCCGGCGCACCGAACCATGCTAGCGACATGAGCAACGAAGCCCGTGACGTGGCTCAGCGGAACCGCTACGATTGAGCGGTCGCGTTTGCTTAAGTTCATCGTGAGTTCGTAATGCAAGGCGGAGTGGACAATGTTCATGTGGCACAGCATTGCCCCTTTCGGCCTTCCCGTCGTCCCCGACGTGTAGAGAATGACGGCTGTGTCCTCTTCTCCTACTGGGGCGGGCGGATGAACGATGGCCCTGTCGTCCAGCAATACGTCGATCGTCTCAGAACCCCGTGTTCTTCCGATGGAGATTCGGTGTCGAAGGGCTCGTACCTCGGTCGATGCCGGAAGGCGAGACGCCAACCCTGCTTCGTGGATGATCAGAACAGCGCCACAGTCGTTCAGTGCATACTCGAGCTCCGGTTTCTGTTCGCGAATGTTAAGAGGGACAAAGATGGCGCCCAGGCGGGTTACTGCAAACAGAGTTAAAATCCATTCCGAACGATTGCCGAGCAGGACCGCGACGCGGTCTCCAGGCCTGATTCCACACTTGCTAAGCCCGCCAGCGAGTCGAGCGGAGGCCTTCAGAAGATCACGCCAAGTCAGGCGCTCGTCATCACAGACCAAGGCTTCGCCGTCGGGATTGCGTGCCACCGCTTCAGCCAATGAGTCGTGTAGGCTACGCGGCCGGTGAATAAAGCAGCGTACGACACGCTCACCGAAGTGAAGTTCGCGTCGTGTACGATGTATTTTTCTTTCTCCTGCAGTCATCGCGATTCGGGAACATGCCTTACTCATCTCGACTGTCTCATTGGAATACTCCGTATGCCGCCTGCACTACCCAATAAGTGCTTTGTGTCCAAATCCGCTTTTGATGCTCGCTTGGAGAAGTCTCTATTTTTGACTATCCAGCTCGTTGGCTAACCGAAACCGCGACCGGCTGCCTGACGGTCGCAATGCGCTCCCCCTCAGTCATCTTCGCTAGCCGCCTGAAGGCCAGGATGGCGAGCAATGTGAATATGACCGCTTGCGCAGCATGAACCCAGAACCATGTGTCTGCACCGCCTTCCCAAACCAGCCGCCGTGCCGTGTCGTGCGGCCAGATCAGAGTGAAGAAGGACATGTCGGCCATGATGTGAACCGGAATGCCAGGAAGAATGGAATTGGTCAGGTACGCAGTGACACCGAACACAAGGCCCACGAGAAAATACACAAGGAGTTTCGGCCACAGGAATCCGTGTGTAATGTGAGCTAGCGCAAAAAAAACAGACGAAATAACGATCGCCACCGGACCTGAGAAGTCTCGTTCCAAAATCACCTGACAGTAGCCTCGGAAGGCGGGTTCTTCCGTGAAAGGAGCAACTAACGAGGCCATTATGACCACTAATGCCACCGTCAGGAACGGGGATCCCGCCAAGCTCGGAATAACGTTTCCCGGCATCTTCACGAGCTGAAACATCACGATCCAGTATCCGGCCAGTGCCACGATTGACAAGATCCCCGCCAGCAGAACCCAGGCGAACACGGGGCCAGGAACGACTCTGGCACGCAGATATCGACGCCGAGCTTCGGCCGTGCTGTGGGGCCACCACTTGCCGCCGAGGTACTGCCACATCAACCACAGGACCAGGGCCATCGCTAAAGGTCCCCATGGGATTCGAGCGCCGGTCTTGAAATTACTGGCGAGAAGAGCTCCCCAGACACCTTGACCGAACGCCAGAATGAGAAAGGCCAAGACTCCAGCACGAGCCACAGTTAAAAATCGTTTTAGCGGAGAACCCATACTACCTCCTTGGCCCTCACGGCATCTCGCTTTCCATTTTTAGCAAGTGATCAATTTCCGCTGCCTGCCGAACCTGTATGCCTCGGTCCGAACTTACTGCCGAAAAAGTCTCCCCCGTTCCAGGTTGGAGACTGGTCCTGTTGCGCTACTTGGTATCCCACCAGAAAGTTCAATCGAGTTCCCTTACTAGCAGACTCGTAGTCGAAAGGCTGGCTCATATTGTCGAGAGGAGTGTGATACTGGGTGGTCAAATACTTCTTGAAAATTCCAAGTCCATCGACTTTCTCGTCGGTCGCCTTCACTCCGTCATTGATGAACACGGCGGGAATGCCCTGGATTATGAATGAGTACTGGTCGCTTCGAACGAACACATTTTCTTCGGGCATAGGATCAGGGCTGATGTCGTAACCCGCCTGAGCGGCTGCCAGTTCGAAAGCTTTGTCGAGACTCGAGTGGCCGGCACAAAAATTAACCATATCCTTCCTCGAACCCAGCAGACCAGGCGCACCATCAATATTGATATTGGCGACGATCGATCGCAGAGGGACGGTGGGGAAGTGTGCGAAATAGCCTGAGCCCAGAAATCCTATCTCTTCTCCCGTAGTGAACAGGAAGAGCACGGAACGGCGGGGGGCCGGCTGAAGGCGAGTAAAAGCTCGCGCGATCTCCAAAAGGCTGGCATCCCCTGACGCATTGTCCCAGGCACCGTGGCAGACGTTGTCACCTGCGACTTCCGGACAGATTCCTAGATGATCCAGGTGGGCCGTGTAGACGACGTACTGAGAGCGAAGCGCAGGATCAGAGCCACGAATTTCACCGATTATGTTAGGGCTCTCGAGCGCCGTGTGCCTGCTCACGGCATGAACTTTCGCGCGCAACGGCAACTGGAACGCCTGGGGTTCGCTGGCGTGCGCTGTTGTATAAACCTGCTCGAGCGTTCTTGGGGCACCGCCGAAAAGCAGCTCTGAACCATGATGGCTGAGTAGCGCAACGGCTCGCAATTCGGGGAATGCGTCGTGCGGTGTCTGCCTTTCATCCAGCCACTGCATGTCGCCCATTTGGACCTGAGGGACAACCCATGCCCAGGGGTTCCTCTTCTCATCTTCAGGCAATCCCATGAATACGAGACCTACCGCTCCGTGGGCAGCCGCATTCCCGGCTTTAGTGAGCCCTTCGGAATAATAGGCGCGTTGGGTTGAGGAGAATCGTGGTGGTGCGCCCCCGATCTCTACCACGATCTTTCCGTGCACGTCCGTGCCGCGGTAGTCGTCATAGTCCAGTTCGGGTGCGGTTACACCAAATCCGACGAAGACCAAAGGAGCTTCGATAGTGCTTTCTTGTCGCATCACGTCCCCGAAAAACACATAATCCACTGCGTCGGCCAATTTCTGTTCTTTACCGTTTCCCACCAGAACGATTGAACTTTTTGAACCGTTGGGAACCGCCTTGCGCACAGGAACCGTCTGGAACCAGGTACCGTTTGTGCCTGCGGGCCGCAATTCTATCGCTTCGAGTTCGGTCGCCACGTATAGTGCGGCGATGTCATACCCACGCGTTCCTGGGGCCCGGCCTTCCAGCAACCGATCGGACAGAAACCCCATATGCGCACGGATGGCGGAGGCTCGGATTGCCTTCATGGCTCCCTCGGCCGCGGAACGATCAGAGGGATTCAATTGTTGTGCGTTAATCGCGACTGAGCAGGTGAGTAGAAAAATCCATGCGGATGAAAGAACCTTCATATGGTGTCTCCGGCGCCGTGCCGCCTGTACTTAAGAGTCTCCCCGCTATTTCGGCGTATCCCAGTAATTCACGGAGCGATCATCTGATTGCAGATTATCGGGATCAACCCAATAGTATTTTCCGAATGGTTTCCGTTCCGGCCAGATTTCATCCAAGGTTTCGGAATCGTAAAGCCGGCCCGCCTTCATCACGTAGAGCATGTTCAGCGTGTTGTGAACGTCTTCCAACGGATTTGAATTCAGCACCATTAGATCGGCTAATTTGCCCTCTGTGATCGATCCAATGTCCTTCTCGATTCCGAGGAAGTGAGCTCCCCCCAGGCTGGCAACTTCGAGCGCTTCCATTGGCCCCATCGCTGAGGCATCCATCCAAACTTCCCAATGGGAGCCGAGGCCGTGCTCCTGCCCGTGACCACCCATCGCTCCGTAGCCGCCCTCGGCGATGATGTCCGCTAGTCCTTGCGCGGCGATTGCATAGTCGTAATCGGTCGCCGGCCGCAGCATCCGTCGACGGGCATGAGGAATCAATTCCCGCCAGGGCATCCAGCGCCGCTGCTTCGGATCTTTCCACACATCGCTTTCCTGAAAAAAGTACTCCTCGTTGTACGACGCCGTACTCCCCACGATATCCGTGAGTGAGTAGTTCGCTTTCGCTTGGCCGAAGAACTTGGCGACATCGCTATACAGCGGCAGGTACAGCATGGGATGTTCCCAACCGGTGTGGCCATCCATAATCATGCTTAAATCGTAGAAAAGATCCTCGCCTTCGGCTGTCACCATCAAATTGGCTCTTCGCGCTGCCTCTACAAGCCACTGCCGCTGCTCACGACGTGGTTGAAGGTACTGCTTGATCGTCGTGGCTCCCCAGGAAGCCAGCCGATTTACGTCGTGCTGGGCTACTTCGGGACTGGTGATCTCATTCCAGCGGGGGCCATCGCTGCGTAAGAACGGTTCACCGGTACTGTAGGTGCGGGGGCCGATCGTGATACCGGCTTCCACCATTTCTGCAGTCGGGAAGACATCCTGCGACGAGGTAGCGGGATCACGCGTCGTGGTGATGCCGTAGGCCAGGTAGATTGCCTGTTCGAAATCATGAACCGGCTGAATCCCGCGGTTCTCGCGATGATGGTGCGCGTGAGCGTCTACCCATCCAGGTATGAGAGTTTTGCCGCTAAGGTCCAGCACTTTGTCGACCCCGCTCGTGTCACAACTGCCCACACAAGCGATGCGACTACCCTTGACCAAGACGGTGCCTCTTTCAATCACTTGACGGTTGTCTAGCGTGATAATGCGTGCATTTTTGAGGGCCACGCTACCGGTGGGCAGCATACGAGGCACAGTGAGATTAATCGCAGTGGTCTCGCTCCGCTGTGTTTCGACGTTATAAGTGAAGTAATGATTGGCGCTGCCAAACTCCAGCGTCCTAGCGTCGCGCCAGTGTGGGTACAGTCCACCCTCCTGAGTCAGCGGCTTCACGGGAAGTTGACCACTCTTTTTATCGATTTGTGGAACGGTGCCCCCGGTATTGGAGGGAAGCGGCGTCAAATAGATGTTGCTCCCTTGTTCGAAAGCGAGAGTATGTCCATCAGGTGAGACCGAGGCCTCTTCAGCATTGGTGAAATTCGCGTGGACCCACTTATCGCTACCGTCGGCTCGCACCGAAACCAACTGGTTCACGGGATCGGAAGAGCCCTTTGAGGCCTCGGTCTTACCCTGCATATAAAACAGCCGCCCGTCAGCGCCAAAGGAGACCCGGGGTGGCATTGGGGCTAGGAGTTGCCTCGGTGATTGAACTCGAACGATGAACTCTGGTGATCCGCCCGCCGCCGACACGCGCACTAAATCGTACCAGGTGTTTGCTGCCAGGCTACGGCCATGACCGGTCGCGCCAGCACCCCGCGCCACGATTAACGAGTTTCCGTCAGGCGTCCAGGTGGGATTGATGTATTCACCTGTTTCCCGGGTGAGCCGGTCAGGATCGCCTCCGATCCCTGGCACCTTCCACAGATGACCACGACGTTCATCATCCCAAGTCGTGAACACAATCCAACGGCCGTCCGGTGACCAGGTAGGCGAGAACTCTGAAGGGCCAAAAGAATGTGGAGTTACGCGGCGTGGAACTCCGTTTGGCAGGGCCATGAGCCAGATTTTGCCTACGGCTTGAAAGACTAATGCCTTGCCATCAGGCGAAGCCGTAGGCCAGCGGAGAAAACGCGATTGAAAGGGCCCGTCCGAGATCCGGAATGGCGCGTAGGCCATCTCCGAAATGACACGGTGAACGTGCGCGGTGAACGGTATGGTGTCCACCTTGCCGGTGTCAAGCCAAACACGCCGAATCCTGCCGCCCTGGGCAATCACGATTGACTTGCCGTCGCGTGCCCAACTGTAGCCCGGTAAGGCGCGCGGCAAGGTGGGAAACTGTTCGGCGATGTCCGTCTCAATGGGATCCATGATGAGTCGCTCGGCTCCAGTGCTGAGGTCTCGAACCCAGAGAGCGTTGCGCGGACCGAATTTGTGCCCCTTGAAAGAGATGGTCCCATCGGCAATGCGGCGAGCGAACGCCAGCGAGCGGCCGTCGGGCGACACCTCCGGCGCGATCGCGCCGCCACTCGTTCCCCGAATTTGCTGCATCGAGCGGCCGGAAGTTACGTCAAAGATATCGCCGGTGCGCAGGTCGACTTGCCGAATCTGAAAACAACCTTTTAGCATGTCCACCAGCGGATCAATGGGGAAACCCAGGCAAACTGCGGCGTGAAAGTAGACAGAGTTGCCGTCGGGTGAAACTGTAGGCCAGAACGCGTGGGCCTCTTTTCCGAGCAGTTCGACTCCCTGGCCGCCGTCGCGGTGATACATCCAGACGCTTTCAGCGTAATCATTGGAATCATCCATTTGTTGCCGTCGCACCAGAATGTACTGACTGTCGGGCGTCCACGCAGGCTCCCAAACCCGCACGTTCTTATCGGTAAAAACCGGCCTTGGATTCCCTCCATCAGCATCCATGATCCAAAGATTGTTTTGTCCCTTGCGGTCAGTGATGAAGGCAATGGTGCGTCCGTCGGGGGAATAGCGGGGCTGGAAGTTTAGGGCGATGCCACTATCCTGAGTGAGGTTCTCCGCCTGCCCGCCCCCCACTGGTACACGGTAAATGTGGGCTAGGAGATCAAACACGATCCATCGGCCATCGGGCGACAGATCCACTGTCATCCAGGTGCCGTCAGTGGTTTCGAAATCGACTACCCGGGTGTGTCCGCGAGGAACCGTTACGTCCCAGTCGGCTTCCCGAATTTGGGCTGGGGTTGTCGCGGTCATCATCAGAATTGTTAGCAACCACGCCCCTAGAAGCACACGCGGTGTGGCCCGGGTTCGCTCGCAGTTCCCGACCGAGTCCATCACCCGCAATCCACTCGCAACCGACTTAACTTGCTTAACCTGCTCGCCAGCTCTCCGGGCCACATCTTGCATGAGTGTCAGATAACAGACATCCGTCTGCAAGTCAATATATTACTATTTTTAAGTTGTGTATAATGTAAAAGATAAGCAAAAACAATTCTTGTGGTGATATATATTTATACACATGTGTCAGACAAATAAAAGGGCGATGTGAAATGACCGCCTCCGTGACGAAGCGGCAGCATTTTCAAAAATCGTTGAGTGCAAAGCCCTCGCCTACGCTCTTGACATTTGTGCAGTCTTCCCGTGCGTTGGTTCAGCGTGCCATGGAGGTGGATCGATGCTCGGAACCATGATGAATTTCCCGCTCACTCTGGCTCCGATTCTGGAGCGAGCGGGGAAGCTCTTCAGCAAGGTCGAAGTAGTATCGAGACTGCCGGGTCTTGGGCTTGGGCGCTGCAAGTACGGCGACATCTATCGTCGCGCACGGCAGTTGGCTCATGCACTCCAGCTTGCAGGCCTCAAGCCGGGCGACCGTGTCGCAACCCTCATGTGGAATCACGCGCAACACGTTGAAGCTTATTTCGGTATTCCGGTCGCCGGCGGTATTTTACACACGTTGAACCTGCGGTTACATGCCAACGAGCTTGCGTATATCGTGACCCATGCTCGTGATCGTTACCTGATCGTGGATGATGTCCTGCTCCCGGTCTACGAATCCATCCGCTCCCAGGTAGACTTCGAACGTGTGCTGGTCGTTCCCCATGGCCACGTATCCGTTCCCAACAATTGCGAAAACTATGAAGATTTCTTGGCCGGCGCGATTGGTGATTTCATATATCCCGACTTGGACGAAAACCAAGCCGCTACAATGTGCTTTACTTCCGGCACAACGGGGAAACCCAAGGGCGTCTTGTATTCCCACCGTGCCCTGGTATTGCACAGTCTCAACGAGTGCGCGGCTGATAGTTTCTGTCTTTCGCAGAACGATGTCGCGTTGCCCGGGTCTTCCATGTTCCATGCAAACGCATGGGGGATTCCGTTTACGGCAACGATGGTCGGAGCGAAAATGGTGCTGCCCGGCCCGCATCTGGATCCGGAAAGCCTGCTTGACTTGATCGAGGGGGAGAGCGTGACATTTGCCGCCGGTGTCCCAACCCTCTGGCTCGGCGTCTTAGCTGCCCTTGAAAACCATCCTGGCCGATGGAATATTTCATGGACCGTGCGAATCGGTGCTGGCGGCAGTGCCGTGCCCGAATCGTTGCTACGCGGCTTGGATCGCTTCGGGTTTCACATCACGCATCTTTGGGGCATGACCGAAACCGCACCGCTCGCTAGCACTGGGTTTGTCAAATCGACTCTGGCTCAATGCGGCGAAGACCACCAATACAAGATTCGGGGTAAACAGGGAATTCCTTCGCCCTTTGTTGAGCTGCGCGTAATGGGGCCCAGTGGGGAAGCCCCGTGGGATGGCGTCTCTTATGGCGAGCTCGAAGTGCGCGGGCCTTGGGTTGCAGCGAGCTATTTCGAATCTCCGGAGACATGTGATCGCTGGACAGACGATGGGTGGTTCAAGACCGGCGATATTGCCACCATTGATTCGGAAGGGTATCTCAAGATCGTGGATCGTAGCAAAGACCTTATCAAGTCGGGCGGAGAATGGATCAGCTCTGTGGATATCGAAAATGCGCTGATGGCACATCCTGCCGTGCGCGAGGCTGCCGTGATCGGGGTCCCCCATCCCAAATGGCAGGAACGGCCGCTTGCGATCATGGTTAGGAAAGAAGGGATGGAAGTTCAGGCCGACGAGTTGCGCGCTCTGTTGGCGGCGCAATTCGCAAAGTGGCAGATGCCAGACGCTTTCCTTTTCACGAATGAATTGCCTCACACTTCGGTTGGGAAACTCCTGAAGCTCGAGCTTCGGCAGCAGTATGCAAATTGGAAATGGGATCAGTAAACGGTACAGTTTTGCCTTAACCGGCTTTGATTCGTAGAAGAGCGCATTCACTCTAGCGTCACTCGTTCCAACTGCCGCGCTGCCTACATCTACCCGACCATGTGTCGCCCGCCGGATCCTCAGGGAAGCTCAGAGAGCACAATGTACGACAGATGTTTTGCGTCGTGTAGAACCGTTTGTCGCGCCAACTCGGTTTTGGAATCAGTTTCTGGTTCTCTGCCGGTGTTCGTGTTGCGTGAAAAATGCGGAAAATTACTGCTGGAAACTTCTACTCGGATACGATGCCCGATCTTGAACAGATTACTTGTGTTCCCCATTTCCACCGTGATTTGATAGGCCTTGTTTGGTTTCAGGGGCTGTGGACTTTCGAACGACTTGCGGTAACGTGCGCGCAGAATGCCGTCCGCGAGATTCATCGCAAAACCGTCGGGATACACGTCAACAAGCTTGACCGTAAAATCCGTGTCCAGTGCGCTGCTGGAAACCCAGAGCTTGGCTATGATCGGACCGGTGATGCGGAGATCATGGCTCAACTCCCGAGATGTGTAGACGAGCACATCCTGTCGTTTCTCGACATCCACTTGGTTGGCGGGACCCCAGGGGACGAGCTTGGGCCAACAGCAATTCCCCCCGCCCCGTGTTGGAACCGGATTGGCCGGGTCATAGACATAGTGGTCTGGCGTTTCCTGCGAGTCGGGACTAGCGGTAGAGAGCATTCCTGAGCCTTGCAACCCGTTTGATGTTCCGTGGCTGCTCAGAAAAAACTTGATCGGTTGCGCACTGGGCACCGGCCAGCTGTCATAGTCGTTCCATTCGTTTTCTCCCATCGTAAAGACACGGACGGGTTTCGCGAAAAACTTGTCATCGCCTCCGTTGAGGACATGATCCAACCAGCCAACGAACAAAGGGATCAGGTCTGGGTTGGCTTTTTGGCCAAAATCAATTTCGCCGACTTTACGGCCGTATGAATTATGTCCCCAGGGACCAACGATTAGTATCTGTTGGTCACGCACAGATCGTGGCGCACGATCGTGCATCTGTCGGAAATTCTCGATCGTGCCAGCCTGAAACATATCGTACCAGCCGGTGAAATGCAGGACGGGGAGATTGAACGTGCCGTACCGGTCATCAAACCGAATACGTCGCCAGTAACTGCTGTCGGTAGGGTGTGCAATCCAGTCACGATAAAAATCCACCTTCACATTCTCCAAACCTACTCCGTCCAACACTGGAATGTGAGAAAAAACCTCACCCCAAGCTACCGGCGCCGATTCGGGCGGGTATAATTTTGGGCCGGATGTGAAGTAACTCCACATTTGGAGGACACCCTGGTTCAGTGCTCCTCCCTGGTAAATTACACCGTGGTAAAAATCGGAGGGGCTTACCATGGAGATCATTCCCTTGAGGTGGGGGTTGTGCTGAGTTGCGGCCAGCCACTGGTCCATTGCGGAATAGGATCCCCCAGTTGTAACAACACGCCCGTCCGACCATGGTTGCGTTGCGACCCAATTGATCGCGTCGTCCCCATCTTCAGCTTCATGAAAAAAAGGAACCCATTCCCCCTGGGAAGAGAAGCGACCGCGGCAGTCCTGGGCGACGATCACATACCCAAACTCTGCTAAGTCCACAATTTCTTTCCCCTCCTCTTCTTTGCTGTACGGCGTACGCAAGAGAACGGCGGGATATTTTCCCGGTGCAGCAGGGCGGGTAATGTTGGTCGCGAGCTTGACCCCATCGCGCATAAGGACCATTACGTTGTCTTCGTGCACGGTTGGATGTTTTGTTGTCGTCGTTTTCTCGGGACCGGCGAGCAATCTCAGATTGAAAAATGACCCCACAAACAGAGTGGCTGCAAACAAAATGCTGGCGCTCTTCCTGCTGCCGAATTGAAGCATTTGTTTGTAGCTAAAGCGTTTCCTGAACCATCGTGTAAACATCAGAACCCCTCCGACGACGTCAACCCCGGCCGATTCTCGTGGTCAAAGTGCTTGGCAGCACCTTTGTCTGACAACAGGCCGGTTATGCTTATCATGCGACTACCGGACATGTCAATATTACGTAACCTGCCTTATTTCTGGAAGATATAATCGATATACATAGCCTGCCAGACATCTGTTATAGTTTAGATCCGAAAGATCGGCGGCCATTCGATCAGGCAAGAGGTCGCCGGATGGCTCCAGCACCAGGTATGCTGCGGTAGCCCGCCTGACTAGTTAAAGCACACGTTCGTCGTAAGGGGTTAGTCTTTGCAGAACCAAATCACGAGAAGCCTGCCGGGGGGAGCGGAAATGTTTTCCCGCATTACAGAAAAGTCTGTGGTGGAAGCAATACTGGAACAAGTTCGAACACTCATTCTCGACGGCGAACTTGCTCCCAGTTCCTGCTTGCCGCCGGAGACAACGCTCTCAAAAAAACTAGGGGTCAGCCGACAAAGTGTACGCGAAGCACTACGCGTACTGATCGGCGAAGGCTTGCTTGAAGCCCGGCAGGGAGAAGGCATTTACGTGCGCGAGCCATCGTCGGCGGACGCAATCCATTCGGGAGTTCTCCAGCTTCTGCTTGCTTCCGAGGAGTTGTGGGAAATCCAAGAGCTTCGTCGTGTTCTAGAGCCGGCGATTGCTGAGAGAGCGGCCGAGAGAGGAACCGATGAGGATTTTGAAAAGATAGAAAAAATCCTCGAGCGGATGGAAAAAAAGGCAATAAGAGGTGAGAGCTTGTTCGAGCTTGCCTGGGAATTTCACCTCTTGGTGGCAAAGGCGGCCAGAAACGCTGCGACGACCAAGGTCATCGACGTTATTTATCACATGATAAGAGCGGCTGAAGGACCCTTGTATAACCGTTATTTCGATGCGTGGCAAGAAATCAAAGACCATCGTGACCTGCTTGCGGTGATCCGAAAACGCAATCCCGCTCTCGCTCGGGAGGCAATGGAGGCTCATCTCCACTCTGTTGACGAGCGTCTGGGCGAATCACTCAAGGCGAAGACTCAATCCGAAAGCGCCGCCAGTACTGACGCAAACGTAAAAGAGCCGAGCTCCCGGTGTTAAACGCGACAGAAAATATCGGTATGCAGCGAAAGTCTCGCCATGAACCCTGTGGAAACCGGAGTCAATAGAATCGCCGTTCTCGCGGCAATGCGGCAACGGCTCCGTTTGTTCGTGAATTGCGCGGCGCGTTGCCCTCAAACCGGGGGCTTGTCGCTCACTGGTCACGCCGCCGCAATGAAAGAGCTTGCCTCCTGGCCGGGGTTTCAGCCTACAACGCTTGTTCCACTAAAAAACATCGCATTCGCCTTAGACATTCGGAGTCTCTGGTTTAAGGACGAAAGCTCACGCTTTGATCTCGGTAGTTTCAAGGCATTAGGGGGGGCCTATGCCGTACTGCGTGTGCTTCAGAGAGAGGTATTGCGGCAAACTGAACATGAGCCGAGCTCGGAGGAAATGCGGAATGGCTCGTTTGCTGCAATCACTCGTGGAGTGACAGTAACGACGGCAACAGATGGCAACCATGGCCGAGCGGTCGCCTGGGGCTCGCAGATGTTCAACTCTCGCTGCGTCGTCTATGTTCCCAAATCCTGCAGTCGCACTCGGGAAGCAGCTATCGCTCGCTATGGCGCCACCATCATAAGAACAGAGGTCGGCTACGACGACACGGTCAGATTGTGTGCGTCCGACGCTTCGCAGAATGGCTTCATGCTCGTGTCTGATACATCGTGGACTGGTTATGTCGATATTCCACGAGACATCATGAATGGTTATACGACCTTGGTTGAGGAAGTTTTACAGCAGTTGCCGGCCGATGAACAACTGACGCATGTCTTCGTCCAGGGTGGTGTAGGAGGGCTGGCTGCTGCGGTGTGTGCGCATTTCTCAAACAGACTTGGTGATAGTGCTCCAGCGTTGGTTGTGGTCGAGCCGGAGCGCGCAGCCTGTCTTTTCGCTAGCGCGTTAGCAGGAAGACCAACGCCTGCGCCACCTCCAGTCGGTACGATCATGGCCGGTCTCGATTGTGGCGAGGTCTCTACCTATGCGTGGAATGTGCTATCCAGCGGTGCCGCTGCGTTTATAACTGTGCCTGACGCAGTAGTCGCACCTTGCATGCAACTGCTCGATACCCCAATCAATGGCGATCAGCCGATCGTGGCTGGAGAATCCGCTGTCGCCGGCCTGGCTGCTTTGCTCATTTCCGCAGGCGACTCGGTTCTTCGGGCCGCACTCAAACTGGATGCCAACAGCCGGGTATTGGTCATCGGCACGGAGGGGAACACCGATCCCGAGATCTACCACTCTCTAATCAAGTCGGCCGTCTATGAATGATTGAACCGCCGGTCATCTCCGTCGTTGGATTCTTCGGTGCGGATGGGCTTAATGCCCGACACGTGCGACGGGTGTTAATTGGAGCGGCTGCCAATATCGTGGGGACACTCAATTGACGACACTCTACTTGGTACGGCATGGCCAGGCTGGTACCCGAGGATCTTACGACTCCCTTTCTGATCTCGGCCGCAAGCAGTCTCGATTGCTCGGGGAGTACTTTATTTCACAAGAGATTGTCTTTGCAGCGGCGTATTCAGGAGCGCTGTCCCGACAGCGCGGGACCGCAGGTGAAGTATGCCTAGCGTATCAGGAAGCGTGCCTCCCTTTCCCGGAAGTTGCGGTCGAGAGTGCGTGGAATGAGTTCGATCTTGATCACATCTACCGTGAAATCGGGCCGAAGCTATGCGCCGATGACCAGCAATTCAAGCTGTATTTTGAGACCATGCGCAGACAAGTTCGTTCTGCCCACGGGGCTGAGGGAGACGGTGCAAAGCGTCGATGGTTGCCCTGCGATACAGAAATCGTGCACACATGGATTCGTGGCCGATACCAGTATTCCGGGGAAAGCTGGGAGCAATTCAGAAGCCGCGTGGTGGCATGGCAAACCGTGGCTGATCCACCAGAAGGCCGTGCCGCTGCCGCCGTATTCACATCAGCCACTCCCGTGGCCATTTGGACAGGCCTAGCGTTGGGCATCCTCGACGAGAGGCTGATCGACCTTGCGGGAGTGCTTCAGAACTCATCATTCACGGTCCTACGGCTCCGCGATAAACAACGGAGGTTGTTTGCATTCAATGCGGTGCCGCACCTAGCTTTGGCATGCCTTCGTAGCCTGCGATGAACCGCTTTTCAATGGTGTGGGTACCCAACTCTTAATGGAGCAACCATGGACTTCGAATTGTCCCTGAGAGCCAAGGACTATCGCCAGCGTCTGACAGCATTCATGGAGGAGCAAGTTTACCCAAATGAGCAGCGCTTCCTCGATGAAGTCCAGCGCGACCGTTGGACGGCACCGCACGTCATCGAAGAACTGAAGGCGAAAGCTCGAACGGATGGTCTGTGGAATCTCTTCTTGCCAGAAGATGAGAATGGGGCAGGTCTGACGAATCTTGAATATGCTCCGCTGGCGGAGATTATGGGCCGTAGCGCAATGGCGCCTGAAGTGTTCAACTGTTCTGCCCCAGACACCGGCAATATGGAGGTGCTTGCCCGTTATGGCACCGCCGAACAGAAGGAACGCTGGTTACGCCCGTTGCTCGCGGGTCAAATCCGCTCCTGTTTCGCGATGACCGAGCCTGCGGTGGCTTCCTCTGACGCAACCAACATCGAAGCAAGCATCGTTAGAGAGGACCGGGAGTACGTCATTAACGGTAGGAAATGGTGGTGCACAGGGGCGGGCGACCCGCGATGCAAACTCGTCATTTTTATGGGCAAGACAGACCCCTCCGCGCCTCGACATCAGCAGCAATCAATGATTCTGGTGCCGATGGATACGCCAGGATTGAAGATCGAACGACTGCTCACAGTATTCGGTTATGACCACGCCCCCCATGGCCATGCTGAAATTGCCTTTCACAATGTTCGCGTTCCAATAGCAAACATACTTCTTTCGGAAGGAAGCGGATTCGAAATTGCGCAGGGGCGGTTGGGCCCCGGACGCATCCATCACTGCATGCGCTGCATTGGGGTTGCCGAGAGAGCCCTGAAGATTTTGTGCAAACGGGTCCAGTCTCGGGTGGCATTCGGCAAACCGCTCGCCGATCAAGGTACCATTCGAGATGCAATTGCCGCCTCCCGTATGGAAATCGAACAAGCACGCCTTTTAGTCCTGAAGGCTGCGTACATGATGGACACTGTCGGAAATAAGGCTGCCAGAGCCGAGATTGCCATGATCAAAGTGGTTGCACCACATATGGCGCTTCGAGTACTAGACAGAGCCATCCAGGCTCATGGCGGCGCCGGTGTTTCCCAGGATACCTTCCTTGCTAGCGCATGGGCGGATGTCCGCGTAATACGATTGTTTGATGGGCCTGACGAAGTTCATTCCGAAGCGGTTGCCAAACTGGAACTCAGAAAGCACAGCAATCACGCAGAACCATCTGGCGCACGGTGAGGGCTTGCTCGTCCTGGAATGTTTAAAGGTTTTCTTCGAGTGCGGGATTGCCGCGTTGGGACTTCTTGACCCAAGCTGGGAGCCGAGAATGTACGATGCACGTTAGGGAACTTTTCGATCTCACGCGACGCGTGGCAATCATCACTGGAGGCTCCCTTGGCCTTGGGCGCCAGATGGCCGAAGGCCTCGCCGAAATGGGGGCCGATCTCGTTCTGTGCGCTCGAAAGAAGGAGCGATGCGAACAGGCTGCGGATGAGTTGCGCAAACTGGGAGTTCGTGTCTTGCCGGTCGCTTGCGATGTGACAAAACCGAATGACATTCAGTCTCTGGTGGAAGAGACACTAAACGAATTTGGCAGGATCGATGTCCTAGTCAACAACGCAGGCATATCCTGGGGTGCGCCCGTCGAGGAAATGCGCCTCTTGGATTGGAGCAGAGTAATCGAAACCAATCTGACCGGTACATTTCTCTGTGCTCAGGCTGTGGGGAAAGTCATGCTGGGCAAACACCGAGGAAAAATCATCAATATCGCCTCTGTAGCCGGGCTTAGCGGCACTCCTGCAGAAGTCCTTCAGGCAACCGCGTACCATGCAAGCAAAGGTGCAGTTATAAGTTTCACCAAAGATCTTGCCTGTAAATGGGCGCCACACAACATCCAGGTCAATGCAGTCGCCCCTGGTTGGTTCCCCACCCACATGTCCGATTGGTCGATCAAGAACAAGCAAGAGCTCTTGCTGCAGAACATTCCACAAAACCGGTTCGGGGGCAAAGACGATCTAAAGGGCGCTGTTGTATTTCTGGCGTCGGATGCCTCTGCGTTCGTCACCGGCCATGTGCTGGTGGTCGACGGCGGACAGTCAGCATTATGAAAGAAACCTGTGTTGACGAAGACAAGTGTTGCGGAGTGCAGGGCGAGAAAGCCGATTGAAAGCAGGCGCATATTGTATATACCCACAATTTCCGGTGTTACGCACTGCTTCGATGTGGCGGTCGATGAGCATTCAAGCGCGGCGCCATGCGATGGGCTTGTGTTCTGATTTCGTAAAAAAGGGACCTGGTGTCTTTTTGCATAAAGGTTTTACATGCCTACAAATTGGTGTAGTGGTTCATCGCGATTGACGTGAGCCTGCAAGACAGATGACGCGGCGATTAAGAATCACACAACGGTACGCGACGATACTGGAGGTCAACCGTGCAGCAATCACTCAGCCAGGGATCAATGAAGTATTCCGGGGTACGTGCGAGGCCGTGAAGAAGGTGCTCACTTATGATCGAATGGGATTGAGCTTGTACGTGCCCGAGGAGAGAGCGCTCAAGCTAGTCGTAGCCGAGGGCTGCGGTCGTGAAAGCTTCTTTCGCGTTGGCTTGCTGCTGGACTGCAAAGAAACGCATCATGGATGGGTATTCCAGAACAAGAAAGCCATCGTGCGCGCCGACTTGCAAAAAGAGATGGAATTTCAGGTCGAACAGCAGAATCTCATCGAAGGAATTCGATCTTACTGTGCCGTTCCTCTGGTGCTCCGGGGGGACAGCTTGGGGGTCTTGATAATCCTCAGTTCTCAAAAGAACCGCTACTCCCAAGAGCATGCTGAGTTCCTGCAGGAAGTCTCCGGCCAACTCGCCTTAGCGGTTAAATCCGTGATGCCATCCTGCTCCAAGCACTCCGGCGCAAACCTGATCTGCCCTCGATGCATCGCTTCCGGTGGGGGACGAGCAACCGCAGCCAGGCACAAGGAGCAGCTGTCGGACTGGGGAAAGCAAGGCGGCAGAGGAAGAAAAAAAGAGCACCGGATGGCTTAGCTATCGAGGTGTTTGCGATAGAACTATGCAGTGGTTAACAGAAGACGTACTTTCCGCAGCATCCCCTCACCAGGCTGGTGTGTCCTAGCCGTATGTAGCCACACGGTTTGGGTCTCGAAAGATGCGGCAGACGGCTGCAATCAGGAGCGATTTGCCTGGTTAGAGACCGTTTCCTAAACCATAATAGCGCAGGCAGCTATAGCTTCTTCTCCTCGGCACTCCAGCGTGGGTCGTATCGTTCGAACCCCAGCACTTGAACAAGCGGAATCCGGTACTCCCATCCAGCACGTTCGAGATCCGGCACTGCCGAAAAGCAGTTCACGTACCCGAGACATAGATAGGCTACTGGGACTATGTTGGCTGGAATGTGCAACACGTTTTGCAGTGCCTGCTTGTCGAGAATGCTGACCCATCCGACACCAACCCCTTCGGCGCGAGCTGCAAGCCAGAGATACTGAACGCGCAGACCGCGGAATAGAGGGCAGTTTCTGGCATGGAGTGGCGGCCGAGTCGATGTCCGCGTTCACATTCTGGATTGTAGACGATGCAGAGGTCCTGAGGCGCTTCCAGAACCCCTTCGAGCTTCAGGCTGGCGTATTTCTTCGCATGGTCACCCTCGTAGGTTTCGAGTGCCTCGCGGTTCGATTGCAGAAAAATATCATGGACAGCTCTACAGGTCTCAATCGCTCGAATGAGAATAAATCGCCAAGGTTGCATCAGGCCCACAGAGGGTGCGTGATGGGCGGCCTCCAAGAGTCGACCCAGGACTTGGTCACTCAGTGGTTCGGGCAAGAAGCCAGATCTCACATCGCGCCGGTCACGAATTGCACGATAGACTCCCCGCAGCTCAGCTTCCGGAAATCCTTCGGCACGTGGCATCACCAGGCCTTCGACCATCGCGCACTGGCGTGTTGATCATCGCGCATTTTGGATTCGACGCCAGCGTGAAGTTCCAGCAGCCGTCCGAAGAGCCACAAAACGTCTGACAAACGGTTCAGATATGCCAGCACCTGCGAGTCCACGGGAGCGCCACTCTCGACCAGCCGGACCACGTTTCGCTCTGCCCGGCGAGAGACGGTGCGCGCCATTTCGAAGGCTGCGGCCTCCGTGTGCGCCCCAGGCAAGGACCAGTCCGACAAGATCCCTTTCGTCGCCTCAATGGTATGGACGAGAGTTGTGAGATGTTCTACATCACCAGCGGTTATCTCAGGTGACGGATTGTTAGCCTCTGGCGGCGTGGCTAATGCCGACCCAAGCCGAAACAGCGTCTTCTGGATTGATTCTGTCCACGCACGAATCTCTGCGTTTTGGCAAATGCTGCGTGCAAAGCCCAATAGGAATTCAATTCGTCAACTGACCCATAGGCTTCTACTCGCAGGTCAGCCTTAGAAATACGAATGCCTCCGACAAGCCCGGTCTGTCCGCCGTCCCCTCGTTTGGTTGCGATGCTCATTTCGTTGCTCCTTGAAATTATGTGGTCGTGCAACCTGCCGCTACTCAATTTCAGACCGAGCCGTCTTCCGGCCCTCATCCTCAAAATCCTCAGAGGCCAGACCGCCTTGTCCGAACTACAGGGCCTTCAAGTCCTCAGTCCTCAAGTCCCCAAGTCCCCATAGATATGATTGGTGTCTAGGGCTACGATGGATCCGTAGTCCTTTGTCTGATCCCAAGCGTCCTGTTCCGATATCCTGCACCACCTCTTTAGCACGACGCGAATGAAACCGGCGTGCGTAACCACCGCGATCGGGGAATTCGCCCCTTGTCCTAGCAAGAAGGTAGTCTCCTGGCGAACCCGCGATGCAAATTGCTGAAAGGGCTCACCTCCTGGCGCGGTCGAATTCGGGTACATCTCCGCCCAACCCTTTGCCAGGACTGGGTCGAGCACTTCGATTTCGTTCCAAGAGAGACCTTCCCAGAGGCCAAAGTGGATTTCGCGCAGCCCAGGACGAACGTGGAGCCCCATCCCGAAATGTCTGGCAATCGCCTCGGCAGTCCGTCGGGCACGCCGAAGATCACTGGTATAGAGTCCGCGGATTGCGTGTCGCGACAGCCTGTTCACCAGCCCTGCGAGCTGTTGGCGGCCTCGCTCATTGAGATCCGGATCAGACTGGCCACAGAATCGGCCAGCTAGGTCGGTATCCGCGTGGCGAATTAGAAGAAGCTGTGTCACACGCTCCAGACCCCACAAAAATAAACCGCAATTTCGGTGAGTTGATTCGTGGCGCCGAAACAATCACCTGTGATTCCGCCGAGCCGGCGACAATAATAGAGACCACTCAGCACGGTGATCACGAGCGCCGCGACGATCGGAATCCAGAACTGACTCCACATCACATAAAAGACAATCGCAAAGCTCAGCAGCGTACCTACGAGAAGAGATGCGGGCGAGATTTGCTGTGCAATTCTCGCCCCCTGTCCCTCACTGTCGCGCGCAGGTCGCAGGAAATAGCTCAATGGCAGCGTGGTCCAACGGCACAGGACGTGTGCGGAGACCACCAATGCCGTAAAACGATTTACCGGAAGAATCGAAAGAAGCAGGAATCTGGCCAGCACAGATAGCACGAGCGCCAGCGCTCCAAAACTTCCGATTCGGCTATCCCGTAAGATAGTGAGAACTTGCTCGCGGTTCCAGCCACCGCCGAAGGCATCCGCCGTATCAGCCAGGGCGTCTTCATGAAGTCCACCGGTACTCAGCACCAAAAATGTCAGTAGCAATAGCGCCACGAGAGCTCGGTCGAGATGTGGCGTAAGGATACGATGCAAAAGTGAAACGCCCAACCCAATGACTAGGCCGACAACGGGAAAGAACTTCGCCGCCCGCGATAAGGAGTTGGGCTGGTAGGTAATACGCGAGATCGGCAGTCGCGTGAGAAATTGGAAAGCAACCAGCAAATCGTCCACCAATCGCCTCATTGGCTTCATTCGCTCGGCCCACTTACTCCCGCCGAAGCGAAGGTGGCCATGTCGATGTAGAGGCGCACAGCCGATTCGATGATGGGCATCGCCAAAACGGCGCCGGTGCCCTCGCCCAGCCGCATCTCGAGAGTCAGAATGGGTTCGAGTCCCAAATACTCCAGCAGAAAGCGATGGCCAGGCTCTTTCGAACAATGCCCGGCGAACAAATACTCTTTTACATGCGGCGCGACGGCGTACGCCAACGCCGCAGCCGCCGTCGAGATAAAACCATCCGTGATGACCGGGATCTGATACCGTGCCAAACCCAGGAATAATCCAACCATGGCAGCGATTTCCAATCCACCGACGCGCCGCAGAATCTCAAGGGGTTGCGCGTCAGAAATTCGGAGGTCTTTGCCGAAATGCTTTTGGATGACGGCGTCGACGACACTGATCTTGTGCTCGTATGCGAGCTTCTCCAAGCCTGTGCCCCGACCAGTAACCAAGGCAGGAGTTTGGCGGGTAAGGACGGCTGTTATCACGCTGGCTGAAGTCGTGTTGCCGATTCCCATCTCGCCGACTGCGATCAGTGTCTGCCCCTTCTCGTGAGCGCCGGTTGCCAGTTCTAGTCCTATCTGCAAAGCTTCCAGCATTTCACCTTCGGTCATGGCCGGTTCATGAAGCATGTTGCGAGTGCCGAGCCGGACTTTTCGTCGTAGCAGACCCGAAAGAGCGCCGAAATCCGCATCCACACCGACATCCACGATGGTCAACTCGGCATGGTGCAGCCTTGCCAGGACGGTGATCGCCGCCCCTTCCTCGAGGAAATTAAGCACCATTTGCCAAGTGACTTCCTTGGGATACGCACTGACTCCTTCGGCCACGATTCCGTGATCGGCGGCAAACACATAAGCAGCCTTGCTTAGCGGCCAGCCAGGGTCGCCTTTCATGATCGCGACAAATCGGGCGGCGATGCCCTCCAGCCGGCCGAGACTGCCTCGTGGTTTGGTCAGATGGTCGAGATGTGTGCGCGCCTGTTGCAGGAATGTGGGATCAGGCACAACAATCTCTTGGATGAATTCCGACAGCATCTCAGAATTGGTTGCTGTCATGGTGTCTTCTCCAGCGTAACCTGATTTTCACTCACTAACTTCGGGTGGCGTCGAAGAGGACAATCGAAAGCCCTTTCGAGAATGTCTGGCCGCAAGATGTCAGCCGGACGACCTTTGCGCGCTTCCTGGTCAGGCTCCAGCAATAATACGGAGGAGAATGTGCCTGGAATCAATTGAAGGTCGTGCATCGCGGCCAAGATCGTAACCCCTTCCTTATGGAGGGCGTGGATCGAATCCAGCAGTTCGAGCTGGCGACCGAGGTCGAGGTTTTGAGTAGGCTCGTCAAGGAGCAGCAAGCGAGGTTCCTGTGCCAGTCCGAGAGCAATCTTGACCCGCTGGCGTTCTCCCCCGCTCAACTCATTGAAGATGCGATTCCTGAGGGAAGTGACATCGGCCAGTCCGAGAGCGCGCTCGACCGCCTGGCGATCGCGGTGCTTGAAACCGGCAAATAAGCCAAGATAAGGTGTACGCCCTTGCTCAACGATTTGCTCAACCGTGAAATCAAACGGCACTTCGAATCTTTGGGGAACCAGCGCAACCAGCCGCGCAGCCTCGCCTCGACCGAGAGCGTGCAATCCGCGTCCGGCCAGCGAAACTGTACCGCGCGAACAGGCGAGCACGCCCGCGGCCAGACGCAGCAGTGTGGTTTTTCCCACTCCATTAGGACCAATCAGCGCTCCGCATTCGCCCGCTTCTATCGAGAAGCTGACATCGTTAAGAACCAAATGTTGCTGGTACGAAAATGACACGTCAACAAACTGAAGCAATGGAGTCAAAATGCGTACTCCCGTCTGGTCCGGCGCAAAAGGTAGAGGAAAAACGGACCGCCAATAAATGCGGTCAGAAGTCCCACCGGAATTTCAGAAGGAGCAAGCACGGTGCGTGCCAGGGTGTCTGCCAGAACCAGGAAAATCGCGCCCGCAATCGCTGTAACCGGCAAGAGGCGAACGTGGTCTGGGCCGAGGACCAGCCTTGCCATGTGCGGGACGATCAGCCCCACGAAGCTGATCACTCCTCCCAATGACACCGCAGCAGCGGTGATGAGTGAACCGGTAAGAATGATGGCCAGGTGTGTTCTCTCCACCTGCACGCCAACTTGGCGGGCGTAGTCTTCACCCAGCGCCAGAGTATTCAAGCGCCGTGCCAGAGGAAAGCAGAAAATCAAGCCGCAACCGATCATCAGAGCAGTGACCTCGAGTTGACTCCACCGGGGCACGGCAATGACTCCCGTAAGCCAAGAGGCAAGCACCCGCGTTCGCAGCCCAAAGTTGTCGTCAAGCACAACAAGAAAATAAGTGGAGTAACTCAACATCGTGCTCACCGCGAACCCTGCGAGCAGCAGCGTCACAACGGGGACCCGACCACCAATCCGGGCCAGCCAATAGACCAGCGCGATGGTCGCCACGGAGCCGATGAACGCCATAGTGGCAGTCGCGCCGAATCCGAGAAAGGAAAAACGAGGGAGCAGAAACAGTCCAATCCCAGCGCCCAGGGCCGCTCCTCCCGAAGAGCCGATCACGTACGGATCCGCCATGGGATTTCGGAAAAGTCCCTGGAACAGAAGCCCGGCTACGGAAAGCGCAGCTCCAACCAAGGCCGACGCGAACACGCGAGGAAGACGGATATCGAAGAGAATCACAGAATCCGTGCTTTGAGAACGATGCCCATGGAGCAAGGAGCCGAGCACTTCCCGAAGTCCGATCCTGGTTGCGCCCATCCCAGCCGAGAGCAAAAGCACGACCGCGAGGGCCACGAACAAAACGAATACAATAAGGATGAACAGCGCTCGGTCGGAGAATCCGAGCCGGCGATCGGCCCGCAACGACGCTGGAGGTTCGATCTTTTCCGCTATTTCAGTTTCCACGACTCTCCTCCAAACGTAATGCGAATGCCTGAGCGAAAAGTGAAAGGAAGCGCCGGATAACCGAACGCCTCGTCATAGTGTCGACCCAGCACATTTTGAAGATCGGCGTTAACGCAGAGCGCGTGGTTTACCTGGTAACTGCCTCCGAGGTCGACCTTCTGATATGCCGCGTCCAGATTGCGATTCGGCAGGAGCAGGCTCGTGCCCCCGTCTTTATCGGAGAGGAAATCACTATCATCCCGCTTGCCCACAAAGGTTCCGGTTAACGACCCCGTCCAGCGGTCATGATGATAGGTGACCGCCACGTAACCGCTATGCGGCGCACGCCGAAATGGCCGAGCTCCGATCAGCGGCGAAAAGACACCGATGGGGATGGTTGGGAAGTTCGAAGAAGTGTTGAAGCTCGGGCCAAGCGAATCGCTGGTAAAGGAGCGCTGCACAGCCGCATCCAAGTACGTATATCCTCCACGAGCGACGAGGCTGCGTCCCATCCGATATTCGAGTTCCGTCTCTGCTCCCTGGGCGCGGAACGCCTGGGAGTTCACTGTGGCTCCAAAGTGGGATCCTGCGAGAAGCGAATCTGCAATGGGTTGAGCGACCCCAAGCTCGATCAGCCCCTGCGTGGAAACAAATTCAATCAGATGCGTGAACTCATTGTGGAAGTAGGTAATTCCCAGTCTTGCCCGCCCATCCAAAAGGCTTTGCTCAACGCCGCCGTCATAAGTCTTCGAGTGCTCGGCTCCAATGGGAGCAACGTGGAACTGCGAAATGAGTTGCGCTCCATTACCGAGTGTTTGAAGCAGGCTGAACAGAGACGTGCCGGCAGCGGAGATGCTGGGCTCCTTGATGCCTGTGCCGAAATTGGCGCGAAGCTTCGTCCCGCTGAAAACTTTCGACGCATCCGGACGCAGCAAGTAATAGGCAAGCGATGCTCGTGGCGTACCTGCCACGCCGAACACCGCGTTTTTCTCAATGCCGCTGCCTAGCGTGTAATAAAGACGGTTGGCGAGACTGCCCGCCACCTGCAAAGTGTAGCTGTAGTTGCCACGATCAGCGGGAGGCACTCCGAAATTCGGTTGGGTGGACCCGCGCTCGGCCTCGTAGCGAAATCCGAACAGCGCCGCCAACTGCGGCTTAACCTCATATTCTGTTTGGGCATAGACAAAATCACGATCGGTGCTGGTTATAAACCGATTCGGATAGGGTTGAACAAACTGGAAAATCGCCTGCCCGCTTACCGCATATCCGTTGGCTCCGCGAAGCGTGACCGGCGCGCCAATGTACTCTGATCCCACAATCGCTGAGTCGTAGGGAATCCCGGTCGGGGCGTAGCCGGTAAACTGGGAGCGCAACCGAAGCGCTCCATAACGCACGATGTTGTGCCAACGCTCAGTTGTCTGCTGCTGGAACGTAGCGCTGATGAAGAGTTGTTGGTCCTTCTGCCCCGCATCATCGGGGATCCCGAAGAGTTGAACAGCGTTGGCTTCTCCGGCCGCAGTCGCTAGGCGCCGGACGGTCGCGCGGAACTCGGTGTTCGGTTTCGGAGTCCAGCCCAGATTCCCGGCATAGGTTCCATTGTGAAAAGAACTGCGGGGAATATCATTCGCGGTGTCGAAACGGGAGAAGTCAGAAAAATAATCGAACTGCTTATAGCTTCCACCCAGGATCCCTTCCTGCCGGTAGGTCCCGAAACTTCCACCATCAATCGAGTAGGTGAACTCCGGCAGAGGCGTGATGCCGCGCCGAGTAGTCATGCTCACGATGCCGGCGAGCGCATCGGATCCGTACAGAGCGCTATTCGGTCCCCGCAACACTTCGATCTGATTGATTCCGGTAGCGGCAAGTACGCCAAAATCGACCGCGCCGCCGATGTCGTTGGCGGAGATGCCGTCGATGAGGACCTTATTCGCATCACTGTTGCCGCCGCGCACGAGCAACTCGCCCAGCCCGCCGCGCTGACCGGTCTCGATGATTTGCGCGCCGGGCACTAACCGCAGAGCCTCGTGCACGTCCAGTTTGTCCGCGTAGTCGTCTGCGGAAAGCAGAGTGATCGATGCGCCGACTTGGGCCGCCGGCGTCGGCGTGCCCGTCGATGTAACCGTGACCGCCTGCGAAACTACGCCGATGGCCAGCACGAGATCAATATTGGCGTTCGCGCCTTCTCCAAGATAGAAAGGTCTGCTCGCAGTCGAATCGAACGAGGGAGCGCTGGCCCGGACTTGGTACCGGCCCGCGGGGACGTCGTGGAATTCATATCTTCCAGTGCCGTCCGCAGTCGCCGCAATCGTTTTTTGATTTGCCATGAGTTCGATGCGCGCACCTGCGATCACAGCGCCAAGTGAGTCAGTCACGGTCCCACGAACCGTTGCGGCGTAAGCTGCCGGCCCAAACAGACCTGTGAAAAAGAGCAGGCAGAACAATCGCCTGCGGGTTTGATTTCGCCCAAGAAATTTCATTTTTTCCCCTCGGAAATTGGTTTCGGCAAAACCGGTCTCCTGACTTACGCCTCGACGAATCCGGGCAACCTTCCCGGGAACTTAGTCCCCAGTGGCTGCAAGTCATCTGCTTGCCCGGTTCTCGGCGTTCACAGTTACGGGGTAGTGGCGGATTCTCACCGCGCTTCCCGAACATTCTGCCGTTTGGTTTTTGTTCAGAGTCCGAGATCAAAAACAATCCTGCTTCGAGCTCAGTGTCAGGGATGAAACTGTTTCGCTAGATCCTCCAATGCATCGAATGCAATCGGGCTCGGATACTGAACTCGATCGTCGATGTAATAAATGCGGCCCTCACGAACCGCTTTTAAGTCTTCCCAACCAGGGCGTGCCTTCAACTCTTCAGGCGTAATTCCTGATCCACTTGCAAACAGGAGCGCGTCTGGTTGACGACTGACTACGGTTTCTATACTCACTTCCGGCCACTCCTGTGCGATGTCATCTGTCACCGAGCGGGCGCCAGCAGCCTCAATCAATTCGCTGATAAACGCACGCTTGCCGATGGTCATGACTGGGTCGTACCAGATCGCCATGAATACTCGCACCCTTGGTTTGCCGGAGACACGAGCTTTCACAGTGTCCACGCGCGTGCGCAGCCGGGCAACCAGGGTCTTGGCATCGGGTTCCCGATTTAGCGCGCTGCCGATGCTGAGAATCGACGCATAGATTCCCTCAATCCCGTGCGGATCCACCATGAACACGGGAATGCCCAGTCTCTCGAGTTGGCCGGCGAACTCCAGGGTATTCAGGTCGCCCGTTCCGAGCGCCAGGTCCGCGTGCAAAGCAACGATGGTTTCCATGGAGGGGTTGAGCGGTAGTCCAATGCTCGGCTTATCGAGAGCCTCTTTCGGATATTTTGTGAAATCGCTGATGGCAACAACGTCGGCTCCCGCCCCTAGCGAATACACGATGTCCGCCACATTCGGGATCAGACAAACCACACGATGGGGATGGTCCGGGACCTCGACCGTCCGACCCAGTTCGTCGTTCACCGTTCGGCTCGCGAAGCACGGCAGCGCGAGGGAAGTCAGTAGGATGATCGTACCGAGTTCGATTCTCATCGCGCCCCCGCTGTGAGCCGTGCCGAATCAGCCTGCCGCAAGAAGGATGAAACGAGAGATAGATTGGACCGGAAGTGCAGATGGATGTAAGTTCCGAGGACGCGCCCGCGGACGAATCCTTCCTGCTCTCGTCGGTCGGAAAGTGAGTAATGAACGCGATAAGCGCAATCCAAACGATCGTGAGCAACAATGCGCGAGCAGTGGAAACTATGCCCGCGAACGGTCGTTCCCTTTTGCCCAAGCAGGCAATCGTGCGTGAACTCGACATCGGCGTACCCGAAATGAACTAAGGCCTTGGTCATCTCGATGGCGACCGGCAGCACACCGGCCATTTGATAGCTTTTCGCATCCAAGGTTGTCAGAGTTTCAGCCAAGAACATCAACCCGCCACATTCGGCGTAAATCGGCTTATTCGCTTTCGCAAAATGGCGGATCTCGAGGAGCAGGCTGGCATTGACGCTGAGTTCAGCCGCGTACAGCTCGGGATATCCGCCACCGAAGTAGAGGGCATGCAGGTTCCGGGGCAACACGGAATCTATCATCGGACTGAACTCCACGATTTCTGCGCCATTCTCGCGGAGGAGGTCGAGATTGTCCTCGTAATAGAATGAGAACGCCCGATCGCGAGCGACACCCACGCGAATGCCTTGGTATTTGGATTGAGCGCTGCTTATGCGTGTGGTTGCAAACCGTTGGTTGCAACCTGTCGCATTCAGCAAATGTTCAACGTCGAGACGATTACCGAATCGCGTAAGAGCGGGGATATTGCCACTGATTCCTTCGGCCGCGGTGTGTAGCCCGAGGTGTCTTTCGGGAATGGCAAGCTCTGCCTCTACCGGCAACCACCCGAGCACTGGAACCGCGGAGAATTGGCGAATCGCCGATTCCAGTAAGCGGAAGTGGGCATGCCCGGCCACGCGGTTCAAAATGATGCCCGCAAACCGGAGTCCCGCGTCAAAAGTCTCGAACCCTCGAATCACAGCGGCAATACTGCGCGCGCTGTTCCCGGCGTCCACGGCCAGAATCACCGGCAAGCCAAGCAGCTTGGCAATTTCGCCCGTACTGCCTTCCTCCGTATTTCCAGCGACACCATCGAAAAGCCCCATCATTCCTTCGACGACAGCTACATCGCAGCTTGTGGAGGCGCCTGAGAAAATGTCGCGGTTGGCTTCGGCATCGAGCATCCAGGTATCGAGGTTGCGCACGGCGCGGCTCGCGATAACCGCCAGATGGCCGCCATCGATGAAGTCAGGACCGCATTTGAAGGGCTGTACGCTCAAACCTCTTGACCGTAGAGCCGCGATAATGGCGAGAGCAACTGTGGTCTTGCCCACCCCGCTCGCCGTGCCCGCCACTACAAATCCGTTCACGGAAGCACCTCCGGAGTTCCCTTAAGAGCAAGGGGAAGTCCGGCGACCATAAGCAACACGGTGTCCGCAATGGTTGCAACCCGCTGATTGATTTCTCCCAGCAAGTCACGGTAGGTGCGTCCTTCAGGAAACGGCGGAACGATTCCGCTGCCCACTTCATTCGAGACCAGCGCGACCGAACAAGACGCCGACCGCAGCGCTGTGTAAAACCCTTGCAGACGTTCTTCCACAGCGAGCAGATTTCTGTGCTCAACTTCGAGGAGATTCGCGGCGTACAGCGTAAGACAATCGACCACTATGATCCGGTAATTGGGACCCTGTTCGGCCAGTACGCTCGCGAGATCGAGCGGTTCCTCAATCGTTTTCCAGTCCTGGGGACGGTCAGTCCGGTGGCGTTCGATCTTCCGCCGCATCTCTTCATCTGAGTCCGACGGCCGGGCAGTCGCGACAAACGCCACGGGCGCAACGCCTGCGGCGAGCGTCTGGGCGTATCGACTCTTGCCGCTGCGCACGCCGCCTAGCACCAACGTGATGGCTTTCCGAGATTGGTCGTGCATGCTCACCTGGGGCACGAGAGTGGCCCCGACGCGAGCGGGATTCTACCGGCAGCTTTCAGACGCGGGTTGAAGGTAAATCGTCAGAACGCGCTCCGACTCTCCCATCGAAGTCGAATATGCCTTGGGTCTGCGTCTGGCCGGTCTCCTGACTTACGCTTCGTCGAATCTGAGCAGCCTTCCCAGAAAGTTGTCCAGTGGCGTAGTTGCTCAGTTCTCAGCGAATACAGTTGCGGGGCAGTGGCGGACTCTAACCGCCTTCCCAAATACCAGACCCTGTGATTTATACCGCGAGGCAAGAGAAACGTCAAACACTAAGCCTGAGTGCGGTGCGGACAGCACCTCTCGCAACTTAAGGTTCACCCCACTAGCGAGCTACAAGCGGCTCCAACTGTTTCCGAGCGCTGCTTGCGGCCGGTCGTCCTGCAACAGAGAGTGCATAATTTCGAGTCCGGTAACCAACCGCGGTCCCGGACGAGAAAAATACGCACTGGCGTTCACCGCATATACTCTGCCATTGCGCACCGCCTTGACCTGTTTCCAGCCTTCGGGAAATTGCGTGGCGTGGTATTCCTTGATCGACCTTTCCAGATTATGACCGCAGGGCATGACCAGGATTACATCGGGGTCGACGCGCAAAACCTCGTCCCAATCCATACGGTAACTGTCCTTTCCCAGTTTGCCCAGAGGATCTATGCCACCCGCCAAGTCAATCATCTCTGGGATCCAGTGCCCTCCGTTGAACGGCGGAGACAGCCACTCCAGGCAAACCACGGTGGGTCGCTGCGTCTTTTGCATTTGGCTAACATTGGCGATCCGTTCCCGCAGAGAAGACAGCAGCGCGCGAGCTTCGATTCCTCGCTCTGTAGCCTCGCCAACTCGCAAAATATCTTGCAGCACATCCTCTAGGCTATGGGGTGTCAGCGAAAGTATCTGAGGTTTCGAAGAAAGCTGATGAACCGCCTTGGCCACGTAGGATGTGCTGATGGCGCAGACATCACACAGTTCCTGTGTGACGATGAGGTCCGGCTTGATCGCTTCGAGCTTCTGGACATCAACTCGATAAAGCCCCTCCCCGTGAGAGGAATACTGGTTTACGTCGCGGTCAATTTCGGCCGATGTCAGATCGTGGGCAAGGTTTGTGTTCACCACCACGGTCTTTTTCGCAGCTTCAGGAGGAAAATCGCATTCGAAGGTCACACCCGAAACAGATTCTCCCAAGCCTAGCGCATACAAAATCTCAGTCGCCGAGGGTAAGAACGAGCAGATCTGCATATTAAACCTCACTACCGCGCACAAGTTCCAAGTTCGATTGCGGCCTTCGAGTATTTGTCTCGCATTGTACCCGGCAATCCTCTACTTCGGTCAAACGCGAGATTGCACCCGACCTTGCAGTCTCTAATGATTCTCAGGATCGGTTGTGAAGAAGTTGGACCATTGAACCTCGTGAGTTGATAATTTAAAGACATTGTCTCAGCCGTGCTGACACCGGTACTCGCGAAATAATCGTATTCTCGTTTATCGCGCTAATCGCTTCCAGCAAGCTGGATCCACTTCCCTTGTGAACAGTAGTAAATAGTGGTTGCTTGCTCCCCGCCGACTTCCAGGCCGGAGTGGTTCGGGACCGGTAGCTTGTGGTTGCCAAAGGCCTGATCATAAGCGCGTGTTTCTGTTTGAGGATAGGCAGGCTAGCTACGAAGTCGTCTATTTCTTGCATCAGTCTATTCAAACCTTAAGAGCCCGATAAGTTGCTGCATCGTCACATTCGCGAAGTCCTTGATGCCCTCGGCCCGGCAGCACCGGCTCTTGTCCTCGACCATGCCCATTAGGCGAATTGTCCAGAATGGAGTGCCGCAACCGGTCAAGCTGCCGCTCACGCCCGACGTGCCTGCGGCGAACTTACCGAGGCCACATCTGAAAATTGCGGGATGCCGAAAAATAGAAATTGGCTTACACTGCTGAGGCTTGTACCGAAGGGACGATTACATGGCCGGCACCGCCTCGCATCAACAGCCCACTCCGGAACGCTTCTTCAATGCCATAAATGCTTATGAGCAAACTGAGGCGATGAAGACTGCGGTTGAATTGGAGATCTTTACCGCCATCGCCGAAGGCAATACTACGGCCGCAACGGTCGCGAAACGCTGCAAGGCCTCGGAACGCGGTGTACGCACCCTGTGCGATTTCCTAACCATTCACGGCTTCTTGACCAAAGAAGGAATCCAGTACGCTCTGGCACCGGATTCATCTTTATTCCTCAACCGGCATTCGCCGGCATACATCGGCGGAGCCATTGAGTTTCTGCTCACTCCGCGCTTGCGCGAAGCTCACGCCCGGCTGACGGAAGCCGTCCGCCGGGGAAGCACGGCCTTGGGTGAAGGAACGCTGGAGCGCGAGAATCCCGACTGGGTGAAGTTCGCCCGCGCCATGATGCCACTGATGCATATGCCCGCTGAGATCATGGCCTCCGAGCTGCGCAAAGGCGGTGAGGCGCATAAAGTTCTCGATATAGCCGCTGGTCACGGCATCTTCGGAATCTCCGTGGCTAAACAAAATCCCGCCGCACACATCTATGCGGCCGACTGGAAGAATGTGCTTGAAGTAGCAACTAAGAATGCGCAGACAATGGGAGTGGCCGATCGCTACCATCTTCTGCCCGGCAGTGCCTTCGAAACTGATTTTGGCGAAGGCTACGATCTAGTCTTAATCACCAATTTCCTGCACCATTTCGATCCGCCCACATGCACAAATTTCATGCGTAAGATGCATACCACGCTGATATCAGGCGGGCGCGCCGCGATTGCTGAACTCGTTCCCAATCCTGACCGCGTTACCCCGCCCACTGCGGCTGCCTTCAGCATGATGATGCTGGCCACAACGCCCAATGGCGACGCCTACACCTTCGAAGAGATTGAGAGCATTTCGACAAACGCGGGCTTCACGCGCGTGGAGCTCGCGCCACCACAGATTGGCCTCGATCGATTGGTCATTGCGTACCGGTGAGAACCAACAAGTGGCCCTTGATTACCGCGGCTATCACCCAAATCGCGCAGGGAGGGCTTCCGCCACCTTGGCTTTCCTGTGTGGCCGACAGATACGCTCACCCGGCAGTTGCAGGAATCGCCTGCAGAAGTTGTCATCGTCGATGTGCCCCGCAAAGCGGCCAGCGCGCTATCCGCAACACTGAATTGATCCATGCGACTACTCAGCCAGATCGCCATTTTTGCAAGCGGCGACCTGACTCAGCCCGGCAACATCGTGGCCAGCATGCGCAGTGGCTCAAGCGAATATGTGGATCGCTCTGCTGGACACGATGCTCTTCTCGAGGCTCTGACCCGTTTTACCTCCTCCCGAACGCGCGCGCTTAGATTTGCCAGAAGAGCACGGGTGTTCACATTCCTCAATGCAAAAGGGGCGCAGGATGCACCACCGCGGAGCGAATTAGTCACCCAACTCAACGCGCTCCTCGCCCCAAAAGGACAATCGGCTAGAGCTTAACCGCCCACCGCGCTAGTTTATTGTCCTCGCTTGTCTGTACCCTTGACCCAATCCGGCGGGCAAAAAAGGCCCCGCTGTGTAGGAACGGAGCCCCGTGGGGTTGCGGCGGTCAAAGGGATGACCAAGCACAGCAAGTGTCATCAAGCCTAAGCAGGAAAAACTCCAGGAGCAAGTTGAACTGGCCCGCGGAATTGAAGTAATGACCGGATGACGGGCAATCCGTCCCTAATCGAATCAGAGAATGCCTACGATTCGGGAGTTCATGGCGATGAGCCCGTTTATCACATTCTTGGTCACGCGCAAGACGAGTCCTATGGGAAAAACGGAGCCGCGTGGTACTGAACCGCCCCGCGATGGATCTCTTCCCAGTGCTTGGGCGACCATTCCACCCTCGAACGCACGTGCGGAGTTGGGGTCTACATATGCGTTCCTTGGCATTCGAACCCTGCCTACTACGGAGCACGTTTTGTTTTTAGACCCTGCGACGACTCACCGACTACAGGACCGCTGACAGTTCGTTCGAGCTGGGCCACCAGGCGGCTGTCTCTCGCGCATCGAGCCGGTTGCGAATCATTAGGAGGTGCGCGTCACGTACCCGTCGCTACGTTGACTATGCACGCTCCAAATTTTTATCGATGTCCGCGATATTCCAATTCACCCACACCTGCAAAGGGACCAGGCCCTCCATGCGCCAACCCTGCCGTCATCGCACAGGTCAGGGAAGCGCCGTATCCGTTTGAGGCGAGTGACTTGAGCGAATCCGCTGTGATCTGCTTCTGCATCTCCGCGACATTCAGGCCCGACTCTTTGGCTCGCTCCGCCCTGCCGGTCAGTTCTTCAATATAGTTCCGCACATTCCGCATCACGCCGTGCCCTGACTCCAGCGCTCCATGGCCGCCAAGCACGTGATCGAAGCCGATCTGCCCAACTGCGTCGAGGGTACGCGGCCACTCCTTTGGATATGCGTTCCCGAGGTTGGGAACCCAGCCCATGCAGGCGTCGCCGGTCGCAATCGAGCTTCGCTGCGGGCAGAGGACAAAGATGTCTCCAGCCGAATGTGCCCGGCCGTGGAACTCGAGGTGCAAATCGAAGGCAGAATCCGGCAGCAGGTACGAGTTGTCGAATGTGATCGTTGGCAGCTCAGGCGAGTAATCCTTCAGTTCCGCCGCATATGCCTCTAACTGTCGAATCTGGTCCGCGCAGAATGCCTTTTCCTTCGCTGTAGGCGCCTTCACCGCCTCTTTGTGCAGCGCCTCGATCTCTTCCCGCGCAGCATCCAGCGAAGCCTTTGCACGTGTCACTCCGAGATCGGACATCAGCTCCTTGGTGGTTGTGCTGGAGATAAAATCCACGGGCCGACCGGATGCGCGGTAGGCTCGGTTTCCCTGCGTGTGATCTCCGTGAAAGTGCGTATTGATCACGTATCGTACTGGTTTGTTTGTGATCTCACGTTTGAGCTGGTCGATCTGGATCTTGGAGTTATATTTCCGCACGCAGGGTGTAAGCTTTCAGACCAGCATCACAACAACAGAGTTCCGCATTGGCCCAACAAGCCTTTCGGGGCCCTGGTGCTCGTTGGGCCGTTTTATGGTTGGAGTTAGCACAGGAGTGGAGCCCACGTTCATGAACTGCGTCCACCTTTCTCTTGTGCTGTGCCTCGAATTCGCAGCGATACCAGGAGGAGCGGCACAGCAGAATACCCCTAAAGCTGAGAACTCTGGCGCGCCGCCGCAACAAGAGGAGTCATCGCAATCTCGGAAGCTCAGCCGTTTGCCCATCGAATGGATCATAGGTCCGTACGTTCCCGTGCAGGAGCAGCTCAAGCCTTTAACCAACTCGCAACGAGAGCAGGCTTATTTTCGGCAGACTTTTCTGACAGCGGGATCTTACGTTGCTAGGGCATTTTCGGCTGGACTTGATTAAGCAAAGGGCGTACCCCAACAGTGGGGTGGAGGTTGGCCGGGTTATGGACGGCGCTATATTGCACGCTACGGTGAATTTGTGGTTCAGAACACCTGGGTGGCGGCAGGTAATGCTCTCTTAGACTACGAACCGCGCTACGATTTCTGCCGGTGCGACGGCTTTTGGCCCCGCACTCTGCACGCCATCTCGCGTAACTTTGTCGCATATAACCGAACCGAGCGCGAACTTCGCCCTCAGATGCCTACGTACACTGGAGCGTTCGCTTCCGGCCTGTTGTATAACACCTGGCTTCCGGGTCAAAACAACATCTGGAAAGGCGGTGCACTGAGCATGCTTTCACAAGCGGGAATCGGCAGTGGCTATAACTTTGTGAGCGAATTTTCCTTGGACATTCTGCACGCTTTTGGTCTCAAAAAAGAAATACATCGCAAGGGCACCTCTGACCGCTCACCACCGAAGATAAGTCAGTAGAGGACCTGGGTTCGCTGCCATTGCGACCGTTCGTGGATTTCCTCGCCGCAACACAGTTGAGACCGCCCGAGCCGCAGACTGGAAGCCCAGATGCTCGGGAGCGCTTCCGATGCGGAGGTGCTCGAATACGAAATGAGGCAGGGTGTTATTCACGATATGTGCGTGAGCTCGCGCATTCGGTGCAGGTGTAGCACTTGGTTGGACTGGCGGCGGCACATGAGGAGTGAACTTTCGTTCGCCACCGCCCATCGAGTGCGCTGCCGTCAGCGCTCTAAAAGGTACGACGGCACCTGCCGATACAGGAATGGCTAAGACGTGGCAGAGCCGAGCACGGACGTGCTAGTCAACATAACCGTCTCACATGGCCTCCGTCGCGATGGAAGGAATGGGTAGGACGACGCCCAACAACTAGCCCAACTTGCGCGAGGACGGTTGAAGGGAGGATTCCGCAACTCCGGCATGCGCTCGAAGGACTGCGGCGCTTAGTCGGCAGGACCTTTATTGTAGTGTTAGACGTATTCCCGCTCGGCCCGCCGAATGGCTCGATACCGCTCAAAAACTTTCTTCTCGCTTTCCAGTCCAAGAGCTGAGCGAATCGAGCTTCCCCGGAAAGTGTGAGCCAACATCCTCCATCCTCGAAACAGAACGAAACTCGGGTCATGCTGAAGGGCGACAGGTATGTGGTGAACCTTCATCCAACGTTCGGCTTTCCAGCGCAGGAATTCCACTTCCTCCGCCGGCAGGTGTCGAGTACGCACCACCGCCGTAGTGCCATCATATTCTTCAAGCCGCTCATTCATCACCAAGCCCTGCTCGCGGAACTCTCTCGTCATGGGCGTGCGGGGGTACGGTGTCGGGTGCTGAATATAGGGCCAATCCACGTAGCGGCGGGCGAATTCGAGGTTGGCTTGGATAGACTCGAGTGTGTCGTCAGGACTGCCAATGATCAATCCTCCGACCACGTACATGTGGTTGCGGTGCAGGTAATCGATGGCTTTGAGGGCGGCATTCCCGCTGTTTTGCCCGTTAATGCGCTCGATATTCTTAGCGGTAGCCCGCAGAAATTCCAGGTCGCCTTTCAAGACGTTCTCAATCCCCAGGAAAACATAGCGGAATCCGGCTCGTCGCATCAGCGGGGCGAGGGTGTCGCCGTGGTTCGCGATGGCGGAGGTCATTCCCTGCACGAAGTACTCGAGCTTGTGCAGCCCGGCAGCGATAATCGCTTCGCACAACGCTGCAAACCGTCGCACGTTCAGGGTGATATTGTCATCCACCAGGAAAATGGTTCGCGCGCCATGGTCACGGGCGTCGCTAATGTCCGCCAGCACGCGGTCGAAAGAATAGGTGTGAAAATTGCGCCCCCTCATTTCGATGATCGAACAGAAGCTGCAATCGTAGGTGCAGCCTCGAGAGGTCTCGACTACATCCACCTGGCGACCGAGCAATGTATATCCCGTGAGGACACGTGCATCGCGTTTCGGCGCACGGATTTCGCTGTCTTCGAGGCGGTGTGGCGGCCGGTCGGGGTTGTGCACCCAGTTCTCGCCGTTTCGGTAAGAGAGGCCGCAGATCCGGTCGACTCCAGACCCCTGCTCGACTGAGCGCAATAATTCGCGGAACGTGACTTCGCCCTCGCTGCGTACAAGATAATCGACGTTGATTTGTTCGTAAGCTTCGGGGGCAAGGCTGGGGTCGTACCCTCCCACGACGATTTTCACGCCCGGCCGGAGAGCGCGGACTAGTTCGACAATGCGCACGGCGGTACGGCGCTGAAACGTCATGACGGAAAGTCCGACCACTTCCGGATCTAGCTCGCGGATAAGTCTGGTGACAGTCTCACGAACCTGGGACTGAACCAGGATCAAATCAGCCACGGCGACGCGGTGCTGCAGATCAACGTTTCCCGCCAGTGACGTGAGCCCTCCATTAGGCATACGGATAGCGACCGGTGGCATGTGTTCGAAGGAATCCGGCATGGAAAGTAACAGGACATTCATAAGGACCGGTCCTTATTACTTCGGCGCGACCCTCAGGCGCGTTTAAGACCGCGTTGGCGAAGCGAAATATTGCAATTGTATCGCAGCCGTCGGGTCGTAGGGCCGGAACGGTGACGTTGTTTTTGGCCGCAGCACCGGCAGTGTCCTTCGGCAGCGGCCATAGGTCATAGCGTTGTGGCGAACCAAATCAATTGTTTGGCGTCTGATGCAAGTGCTCAGGCGCTGTCGGGCCTCCGAGTTGCTTTTCTTTTCTTGACCGGAATAGACAAGCGGTAATGCCCCATACTACGAAAACCAGCATGAGTGAAATTTCCAAAAACAGGTCAAGTCTGATTGGCGCTCTAACACTATTTTCCCAATGATCCATTGCCAACTCATAGATGGCTAATAGGGATAAGCCGGCAGCCGGAATAATCACCCAGGTAGCAATCTCCTTCGTTCGACTCTTGCCGGATTTCGGCTTGCCGGCTCTTTCGTGATTGCCCGGGCACAGTGCCGCCCACGAGGCCAGATGCTATCCGGTGAGATTCATCTGATCATTCGCGATTCAGGCAAAGGGTTCGACGTCGAAGCTGCCCAGAACAGCTTTTGACCGCAGGCAATAATTCGCTATTCGCATCGGACTTGACGACGTACCCGCCTGCCCCCGTGTTCAAGGCTTCTTCTGCAACATCAGGAGAGCGCTCTTCGCTAACGAAGAGGATTTTGGATGCAACCCTCGTCCGGTCTTGACAGCGTTTCACGGGGATCTGACTAAGTGCGTCAGTGGACCTAGTTTTTGGCCTAAGTCTTGGGCGGGTAGGGTATGCTGCTTCTTCCTACTGCACCACGAGCGCATAGGCCTTCCCTGCGCTTAGGTCGATCGAGCCCGTCGCTAACGGAGTCACGCCGTCTTCCGCAAACACACGGATCGTTCCTTGCAGTTTTCCCAATCCCTCCGCCGCGAACCATTGCCTGTCCGGACCGTAGCCTCCCTGAGCCGCGACCGCCGTCCCGCTCGAATCCACTACCTCCACCTTCTTCTGGAGCCAGCGCGCAAAGATCGCGTCCGTCGCGGAAAGCAGGTCCTGCGGATTCGCTCCGTAAAGCACGCCCAAAACCCGCCCCGCCCGCGTCACGAAAGCCGGCGTCACCCCAAACGAATCCTCCGCTCCCTGTGCCAGCGTAAACAATATCTGCTCCGGCCCGAACTGCTTCCCGTCATTCGACAAGCTATAAGAAAACGCAACTGAACTCGGATCGGTCTGCACCCGCTCTATGTACAGTGACATCAGGTACCACGTTTTCCCGCTCGCTTGAAATACTTTTACGTCGTTCGCATAATGCAGCGTCGCCAGCGCAACGCCGGTCCGCTCAAATACCGGCGGCGCATCCCCCGTCGCCCGATACACTTGTCCAATCGCCCCGTAAACGCCCACGCTGTAGTAGAGCACCCACGTATTTGCGTCCCAAGTTCTTTCCGAAGGGCTCTCAACTAGGGCACATAAAAGAAGTCCCAGATCACACCACTCGCTCGTGCCAACACATCGGGTGCCGCATCAGCGGGGCCCGTCGTTGGGTGCCGGCGAGTGCCAGTCGCCACACGAGCCTCGATGGCCCCCGGTGGCGAAGGCGGCACCTCTGGACCTTGAAGGTTCAAACATTCGGAATGTGTAATGGAGTTGATTGCCTGACACATCGACCCAGACCATGACATTACCGGCTGCGAGAATTCAATCGACTGGCAGTAAAGGGCGCTTTGTTCGTGATCAATTCGCTGACAGCAAGTTGGGTGATTTGTTTCGATGCTGTCCCTGAAATCACCATGGCGAAAGGGAGACTTCCGAGGCGAAGCCACCTGCGCTTCACAGCCCATGCAAGCACTGCGGGCGCAATCAGGTCACGCAAACCCGCCACCACGCCTATGCCAACTGCCATGCTGGAACGTAGGAACCTCTCATCTCTCTTACCATAGATTCATTGTATTTGAATAGGAGAGGGTAGAAATGTTGGACACGAACCACAGCAAGGACTCATCCCCGACACACCGAGTGTTGCCGGACTGCCTCTCGGCGCCAAAAGAGCAACTAAACACCGGCATTGTTCAACGAAACCTCAATTGAGGGAGAGATACATGAAGGGTTTTTCTGCTTGGTTTTAGCTTGGGGCTGGAGGTGATTGCTACGGCGCTGCCGAATTTGCTAGAACATTGCATAGCTCGTGGATGATTTGTTGTCTGACGTCGTATTCCAGTAAGTCGTCGTCGCTAGCGGTACCGAGCATTCTTGACTCCAAAACTTCACGTTGTTTGCGGAGCAAATGGTTCAGTTCGAATCGCAATTGTTCGGAAGGATAAGGTCGCAAAAATTTACCTCTTCGATCGATGGCGAGGGCGCGTCAGGCGGCTTTGCGATAAAACAGCGATCTACATTTGTCGATCAACACTGATGCGCTTTCAGATTTCGACACGATGGCGGAAGCACCTACAGACCTTACCAATGCCTCGGGACATTCCTCTCCCCGGATGGGAAAAAGCTCGCGCGGTGATGGGTCATAGCGGAACCAAGTCCGCAAATGCAAATCCATCGCGTTCGATCACTTCTCCCGTGCGCACCGCGATGGGCCCAGAGAATACCGGTGCATCATATACGAACGTGTGAAATTCTCCGTTTTCCCCGCATGGATCGATTCCCGAAGGCAATGCTTGCAGCAACTGTAGGTCGTGTTCATGGCCGGCAAACGACTTCGCTGGCTTCGATGCGTCCACGCACGTAATCTTTGCTTTCACGCCCGCTGCCATCATATCCCGGCTCATTTTATCCGTTGGAATTTGCCAGACCGGAAACAGCGGTGTGAGCCCGGTCCCCTGCAGTTGCCGCTCTCGATAATTACGGATGTCCTGAAGAAAAAGGTCTCCGAATGCGACCGCGGTGATTCCCTCAGCTGCTGCCCGTTGACACACAATGCGCATTCGATCTTCGTATTCCAGCTTGGAGCATGGCCACGCGAGTTCCACAGGCCAGAGCTGGATCCCGGTCCGCTCGGACTGAGCTTCCACCAAAAGGCGCCGGACCGCGTGCATCGCCACGCGGTTCGCCTCGGAGTTAAAGGTGGTCAGCAGCGCAGCTACATGGATGTTCGGCTGTTGCCGGAGAAGGTGCAGCGTCCAGGCGCTGTCTTTGCCGCTGCTCCACGATAAGAGAACCTTCGTCACGCGCGGCTCATGGTCACCCGCTGCGAATCTACCTTCGCGTGCGTTTCGATCCGGCGCCAACCCACTCTTTCGGTTCGCTCGCCGAACGAGACGCCGTGAAGGATTTCGGCAATCACCTCGGCGGTTTGGGAGACCGTCATTCCGGAACGGTTGAAGAGCAGATTGCCGTCAGCAAACACGACATTGCCTTGGCGCACAGCATGAAGCTCACGCCACCACGGATATCGCTCCAGTACGGCTTGTTCCCGCAAACTACGCTCTAGGTCGAATCCGCAGGGCGCCACAATGAGGTACTCCGGATCGGCGTCTCGCAGCTGCTCCGCGGGAATGGCTGCCGAATACTTGCCCTTTTCCCCAAGCAGTAGTTCGCCGTTGGCGATTTCCATCAACTCCGGGCCCCAGTTGCCCATCGCGAACAGCGGGTCCGTCCATTCAACCATCACCACGGTTGGGCGACGGCTGCGCTCAGTCTTCTCCCTAACTCTGCCCAAGCGCTCCCGTTCGCGGCGAACAAGTAATTCGCCCTTCTGCTCTAACCGAAGCTCCTGTGAAATACGCAGAATTCCTTGGAAGATCTCCTCCAAAGAGGTGGCCGACAATGCCACTTGCCGCGCGGGAGCTGTGCAGGCGCCACTTCGCTCTAGGTCACCAGGAGTAACCGCGCACACTTCGCAATGCGATTGTGAAATCAACAAATCCGCCTGCAACTCGCGAATCAGATCTCCGTGAATGTGATAGAGCGGCTCACCTGATCGCAGGCGACGCCGAACCTCAGTATCAATTTCTCTGCTGGAAACCGACACGTCAAAGGCGGGAGCGCTACATGCTGGGAGTCGCTTCACCCACTCCGGGTTATCGCACTCATGCGACCGTCCGACGAGCATTTCACCGGCACCCAGAGCGCAGACAATTTCTGTGGCGCTCGCCAGGAGAGAAACAATGCGCATGTTATGCGGCCTGCTGTGCTGGTTGGCACAAGCGGTTCAGGAGTGCGTAACCGCCGAAGATAGCAATGGTATAGACCGCATCCCCCAGCACTTGATTCCGATAAAACGGTATGCCAGCCAGGAAACATTCGGATAGACCACCGAGCGTATGCGGGTACAATCGCTCGGTAGCCCAGACCATGAAATTGGTTAGCAAGAAGAATGACAGACTGGAGACAAGGGCAGCGGTTGCAATTGCGGCCGCACGACTTCGGTTACGAATTAGCCTGCCGAGTAGCACTGGAATCAGCGCCGCCGCATATACGTACCAAAATCCGGAGTAGAGACCCAGCACGGCGTCACTGACGACGAGCGCCACCAGGGTGGCCAAAACACCCGTGCTAGCCTTTCGAGCTTGAGTTCCTGCAAACAGCCCAATAGCCATTATTGGCGTGAAATTCCATGGGTGAGGAAGCAAGCGCGCGGCGGCGCCCAAAACTACCATCGCCATCCACATTCGTTTTGGAATTTCCATGACTGATCTCCTGCCGGTATTGTAGTTCAGGTAGCACTTCACGTGTGAAATCCGGTGCGAGGATCAAAATGACCCCCATTTGACATTCGCAGCCTCCGGTTGTGCTTTCATGCGAGCTATGGTCCGCTCATGCGACGGATCGTTGCAGACGTCGGCAACGCTCTTGATTTCCTTGCTCTGGGGAGCCTGTTTGCTCACGGAAGGATGCGCGCTGAATAAGCCTGATTTGTCGCGCGTGAACCACATCATCATTGTGATGCAGGAGAATCATTCTTTGGACAACTACTTTGGTGTGCTTGCGTACGCCCCGGCTACTCCCTACCATAATGGCAACGGGCTCTGTTCCCAGGCAGACCACAGGTGCTTCGACGGTCTTACCTGCTCAATTACACGTGGTCACTTTCAATGCACAAATAGCAATCCAGATGGACACGGCGATGCGGTGAAAGCTTTCAAAGCTAGCACTCGCTGCGTTGCTCCAGATCTGGACCACTCATGGGTGGGTTCCCATCGCGAGATCAATTTCGAAAGCCCGAATCAAGCGCTTGACCAAGCACTCAACGACGGCTTCGTGCAGCAGAATGAACGTCGGCATCAAGGCACCGGCCCGGGGCAGCGGTCGCAAGATAAGACGATGTCTTTCTATGATTGGGACGACCTGCCGTTTTACTACGAGCTGGCAGAAAAGTTTGCCATTAGCGATCGGCAGTTTTCGTCTGTGTTGGGGCCCACCCTGCCAAACCGCTCTTATTTGATGGCGGCTACTTCCTTTGGGCTTACCGCCAACGAATTCACCCCGATAGGAGGTTACAAGCCCATCACCGGTACGATTTTTGATTTGCTGAATGCTCGCCAGGTTTCGTGGGCAGACTATTTCGAGGATGGGGCGCAGGATAGCATTTTCCAACTTCTCGACTCAGCCCACAATCTACCCCTTGCCATGTTTTTCAACCAGGCAGGCGGCATCGGCACACTTCCACAAGTGGCGTGGATAGATCCGGCCTTTAGCACCAGGTCAAAGGTTTTCGAAGATGATGAACATCCACCTTCGGACATCCAGCGGGGGCAGTCCCATGTCTCGGAAATCGTGAATGCAGTCCGCAACGGGCCCCACTGGGAAGATTCGATCATCTTCATTACTTATGATGAGCACGGAGGTTTTTACGACCACGTCCATCCTCCCACAGCTCGGCAGGGTGGAGACCGCACACCGGACGGAATTTTCCCTGGGCAGTGCGAGGAATCCGCTGCTCTCATGGTGAGCAAAACCCCAGCCAGGGTCACAGAGTCCTGTTCTGACATCGCCATACAAAGCCAAGCGGCTGCCGAGGCGCTGTGCCCTGCGCTCGCCAACAACCCGTCTGCATCGTTCCCCCCAGGGTGCGCCGCATTCGATCAATTGGGTGTTCGTGTCCCTCTAATCGCGGTATCGCCATTCTCCAAACCTTCCTACGTTTCTCACGTGGTAGGAGATCATGCGTCGTTGCTGGCCCTTATCGAAAAGCGTTTCCTTAGTGGTCTGGGAAATTCTCACCTGACCCAGCGCGATGCTTACGCCAACGATTTGGAAGATCTGTTCGATTTCAAGGATTCACCATCATTGAAGACCCACATCGGAACTGCCCATTGGCCGCAAAACGATTGCACACCTGAAGGTCAATAGAATCAGGCCCCCTCAGGGCGAAAACCCGCGCAACCGGGTGATCTCCGAACCTTAAGAGAGTTGCCGAGCCCACTTCAGAACGAATTGCAGAGCCTGAGTCGCACGACAGTACGCACTGACTGGAAACTCTCTTGCACGCAGCAAACGACATCGATCATCACCATGTCGAATAGAAGGATGGCGGCAGACAACTCGGGCAACGAAGAACACAGTGTCTTCAAAAAAGCTCGCCCTCCAGCAACTTCTGATGGTGGTCTTCCCATATGCAGACCGGGTAACTTCGTTTGAGATCAATATTGGCCCAATGACACTAACTCCTACCAGCGGTGCGCCTATATGTCGATTTTAGAATTCATGTTTTCTTTGCACGCCATCCCACGACGGAGTGAAGCTTTGGATCGCTTTGCCCCAGCATTCGCCTTTTCTCGATTGAATTCAGCCGTAGACGGAACAACCGCAAGTAGTGTGCCCCTGGCTGTTTTCACGGCGTGAAGGTGTTCTGAGCCTCATCTTCGTTCAAGAGAAATACCATGTGAAAGGACCAAGAAACCAAGCCGCACTTGATAGCTAAAGGCGCCGCTCACCGCCTCGCTCCAAAATGACACTGGCTTGCACAACGTGCTGCTAGTCGAGCATGATAAAGCCTTTTTCCCGAACTAGCGATAACCGGACATTACTCCCTAACCAGGAGATCAGCGAGCGACAGCAAACAGAAAGCTTTTACCCTGCAAAAGTTTCACCTCCGACCGCACAATCGAGTTAGGAGGAAACTCCCAATCCCGGTCTCTCGGGTCGTAGTCGGACGAAGGAAGAACTCTGAACAGACCATTCCCTAAGTCTACAGCTTGAGTCCGCAGTGAACATTCCGTTCCCTCGCTTAACAGCCGAACGTAAATCTCCACTGTTCGTTGCATAGATGCCGCAAAGATCAAGTGCCGGACTAATGGCCTGTACGCTTTTGAGCAGCCGCCTGCGGTTGTGAGCCGGATGGCATTGTTACTCTTTCCCAGAGGTACTGGGGAAAAAAGATTAAAGCCAACAGCGTCGAGACGGCGTCACAAATATGTTAAAAAAAAGTAATTTTAATCAGACAACGCTGGCTTGCCGCGCCGGAGTTCAAGGGAGTTGTGTACCCCTTAAATCGCTACGATTTACCCTGCGAGCCCGCACGAATCCATACTTAAGATGCGCATATCCACGGTGGAGCGACTTGCGGATTAGAGGCTACAGTAATCAAAGGCTTCCGCATGTACTCCGATTCGTGTGCGGCTTCGTCGAGTAACGTAGCGCCAAGACTAGTCTACTTAATAGACACAAATGGAGCCACCGTCCAACGTTGAAACCACATCACTGTGAACCAGTCAAGCGGTGCAGAAGCGCGCTTTTAACAAGAATATGACGCTTTCGTGACAAGCATAGAAGGCCAGAAGAGCTAAGTTACAAAATGAACTCGTTAAATTCTCGTGATGCTTGACAGAGCTGGCAATGCCAAGCGCGTTTAAAGTGGCGCATTTTGGGGATTTTTCGCTGGACTTTCAAAGCATGGAGCTTTGCTGCTCCGGTCGGGTTGTGGAACTGACACTTCGCCAGTTCCGAGTTCTGAAGTTCCTGGTTACGCGACCGGGAATCGTACTGTCACGCCAGAAACTCATTGCCTCGGCGTGGCCGAAACGACAGCGTTCCACGTATCGGACCGTCGATAACTGCATCGCCAACCTGCGCCAGAAAATTGAGAGCAATCCCGGGTGTCCCGTTTTGATCCGAACAGTTCGCGGGATCGGCTACAAGTTTGTACCGCTCGAGCGGCTCGAGGCCGCTCAGGTAAGAGATAGCTAAGGAAGGGATTTTCACGAACAACCGCCATGCCAATTAGGAAATCAATCGTGCTGGAATTTCTAATGTTGGGAGCGCTCTTAGGAATTACAGAGAACGCCCACTGTATTCCCGCATTCGCTCGGAAATACGGGCTGCCTTGCTCCGCCTGCCATGAAGCGTGGCCGATGCTCAACAATTTTGGACAGACATTCAAGGACAATGGATATCAGTTGGGAAATGGGCGGGATGCCCCGATCTATCAGGATCCGGGGTATTGGCCGATAATGTTTCGTACTACTCCCTTCTGGCATCGAGAGAATAATAATCGTCAGGGAGTCGATTCGATTCCCGGCAGCGCCGCCAGCGGATTGATAGAACGAAACGTGACCACATCAGGTTTCGACCTTGGCGGAGTGGATTTCATCGCAGCGGGCACTCTTTACAAGAACATATCTGTATTTGTGCAGCCTTTCATCGGCAATTCCAGTGTCACACTGTCGCAAGCGTGGGCACGTCTCGACAATCTAGCGGGATCGCGTTGGCTCAACTTGAAAATGGGCAAATTCGAATTGGATGAGCCGATCTCGCAGGAACGCTCTCTGCTGCTGAACAACACGGGAGCACTTTATTACAACTACTTCTTCAACCCGCCCGGAGATAGGAACTTGTTCGGGGGCATCGGACTTCCCCAACTGGGGATTGAAGTCTCCGGCCACTCCGCAAACGACTACACACGATATTCCGTTGCTATGGTGAGCAGTAACAGTGGAGCCACTGGTCTGCCGACTAATCAGACCTATGACGTGTATGCCAATGTGAATCAGGCTTTTGAAGTGCCACGGCTCGGAATGCAGCAAGTCGGGGTGTACGCATATTGGGGCCAGTCGCCCACCTACTTTCAAACTGCGGGCGGGACTCCGTTACCCGGAACCGGCACTGGAAATGAGAGTTTCTACCGCGTCGGGGCGTACGGACACTGGTTCGTGAAGCGATTCGATTTCTACACCTTTTACCTTCATGGCTACGACAACGTTTTTCTGGGCAACGGTGTACCCGCAAACCAGGCATCGACTCTACCCGTGGGCGCGCTAGCTCCAGTCTGGAATGGAGGTTTCGTGGAAGGTCACTACAATCCAACTCCACGGTGGGTCTTCATCAGTAAATACGAACTCACGCGCATGTCGCGGCAGGCGAACCCATTGCTTCCTCCGAAGTTAGGGAACCTCGATACCTGGACAGTGGGTTACCGCTGGTACCCGATTATGAGTACGCGCGCAGGGCTTGCGTGGACACAAGAGTATTCGCACATCGCCAATGTTGGGGCTGCGCCGGTCTCGCACCTGGATGAGATTCGAGACAGTTATCTGATGGGCTTTGACTTCGATTTCTGAGGAGAATTCCCGGTGAGCAACAAAAGCGGGCTGATCAGGCGGGTCGCGATTTCGATTTTGATCGCGTGGAACGTTGCCGGGTATGCGCAAGAAAGCCACGTTGGCAACCTGGTGGGAAACGCCAGGCGCGGTAAGGCGCTGTACCAGCGCTACTGCATTTTTTGTCACGGCCAGTACGGGGACGGGAGAGGCGAGAGCGCTGCTTATCTGGATCCGAAGCCCCGCGACTTTACTAAGGCAGCATTCAAATGCAGATCTACGCCCAGCGGCAGTCTTCCGTTGGATAGTGATCTCTATGACACGATTACGCGTGGAATTCACGCCAGCGGAATGCCATCCTGGAAACCGTTATTACGCCAAGAGCGAGCGGATCTAGTGGCTTATGTGAAGACCTTCTCCCCGTCCTTTCAGGAGGAGAGGCCCGGTGCTCCGGTCGAAATTCCGCCCGAACCGCCGCCCTCCACCGAAAGCATTCAGCGGGGATCGGAACTCTTCCAAAGTATGAATTGCTGGAGCTGCCATGGAAAAGATGGGCGCGGCAATGGCCCGTCCGCAGTTTCCCTTACCGACAGCAAAGGAAACCCAATCAAGCCATTCGACTTCACCAGCGGACCGACTTTTAAATGCGGCAATACAGACCGAGACATGTATCGCGACCTGGTGACGGGATTGGATGGAACTCCTATGCCGTCGTTTGCCAGCGCCACCACCGCCGATCAGAGGTGGGACCTGGTGCATTACATTCGCACCTTGAGCACAGCCAATAGGAGCGGCCACATCCTGCAAGTGAAAGGACGGTAAGCCAAGTTCGTTATCCCATTTTGCTACACGTTCCAAAGGAAGGCATCAAATGCAATCGAGATACTCCGTCTTGATCATCTCTATCACTGCTCTTGTTTACTCAGTAGCCGTCCTCGGGGTTAGGACGACGGCCAGCGCCGCAGACTCCCCCGCGTCCATAAGTGGGGAGGTTAAGTTCCAGGGTACACCGCCCAAACCTACCCGTATCGATGTATCACAAGACCCACTCTGCGCAAAGGCGCACTCTACGCCGCTCACTACCGAGGACATCCTGGTGGGGCCGGATGGCGGGTTGGCCAATGTTGTGGTGTACATCTCTGATGGATTGAGTACGCAGACCTTCCAGCCTCCGCAACAGCCCGCGGTGCTCGAGCAGAAAGGCTGCCAGTATAAACCGCACGTCTTGGCCGTACAGAGCAACCAAAAAATCAACATCATCAATAGCGACGAGACCACGCACAACATCCACCCCAGTCCCGTCAACAACCGAGAGTGGAACATGACTCAGCCTCATGGCATGCCGCTCGAAAAATCATTTGCTCGCGAGGAAGTTGCGGTCCCGGTGAAGTGCAATGTACATCCGTGGATGAAAGGCTATATCGCAGTATTGAAGAACCCCTATTTCGCGGTAAGCGACAAAGAAGGACATTTCAGCTTGAAGGACCTGCCGCCAGGTAGCTACACGATCACCGCGTGGCAGGAAAAACTGGGAACATCAGTCCAGAAGATAACCGTGGGCGCCGGCGAAAATAAGACCTTAGACTTCACATTCAAGCAGTAGCCAGTGTTCCCAAAGCGTCATTCGATGGCTGGTATAAGGTGAAGCCGCGCCACTAGCTCACGGCTCCTGCCGTGTGATGTGCAACGAGCAAACGCATCGCTGGCACACAGGATTACTTCGGACGTCCAGGTTCGCCCGAAACCACAGTGCCTCGGGGCCGTTGACAATCTCCGGCAACGAGCGCCGGTGAATGTTTCCCAGCACCGGTTGAAAGAAGCATGGGCGCACATCGCCCGATGCTTCAATGACGGCCGAGACCCAAGGAGCATTGCAGCGCGGCGCCAGATGCTCCGCCTGCTGCAGTTGGGCTCGAAAATGACGGGCAATGAGCCTGAACTTCCCCGCTGATTCGGCCACGAATCCTGAATCAAGGTCCGCTTGATGCTCGTGGACTAGCAGTTCGATCTCGGTCTCGAGGGCAGCGACTTCTTCTGAATCGAGCGTCACCCGATTGACGCGATTCGGCGGCCAGGGCTCAGTTCGATTGAATGCAGTTGAAGTCACATCAGCGGCCAGGAAAGAAATTGATGTCAATCCCATCTCTTTGGCGGTCTGTAAGACAGCTCGCAAGGCACGGTGATTTGCCCGCTGCACCGTACATCGCGCACGGACAGGAATCTCGGGCCGGAGCTGACGTAAGGCTCGCACTCCTACCTCTAACTGTTCGAAAGCATCTTTCACCCGCCTGATGCTGTTGTGAATGGCAGGTGGACCATCAAGCGATACGATGACATCGTCCACGGCATTCACTACGGCGTGGGCTTGGGAATGAAGCAGCAATCCGGCCGTGAGCAGCGTAATACGGCTTCCAGCTGCACGCAGCATGCGAGCCAGGCAACTCCACTTCTCGTTCAACTGCGGCTCACCGCCGGAGAAAACCACCCACTTGACCCCAAGTTCCCGGATGGAAGCCATTTGCAGTTCGAGGTCTGCCGGGGTAATCTGCTGCGCTTCCCGAACGCGCCAGATATCGCACATCACACAGCGGCAATTGCATTGATTATGAGGAAAGATAACGAGCACTGGCAAAGCTCGGACCCGCTGCGCGGCCAAGCTAGCGTGATCGGGCGAACTCGCGATGGATACAAGAGTACTCATCCCTGCACCAAATTGCGCTGAAAGTGCACCAACACGTGATCCCCGAGCAGGCGGACGGTCGGAGATCTACCCAGCAGTGCATCGAAGCCTTCGCAAAACCGCATCCATTTGGGATGACGTTGCGCCCAAGCTTCCGCATAGCTGGGTGGGACGGCGACTCCGATGCCGATAACAGCCTTCACTCGAAAGTAGGGCGCAAAGGTTTTTGCCAGTGATCTGACCGACGGGTAACTAATGTGGACGGAAGCACCCGCTGCGATTCTCGCGATAACGGTATCCCGCTGCAGCCTCCGAAATGCCTTTTTCCGATCCCCGTGAACGAGATACCAAGCGATCTCCCAAATACAGGTCGGCCCCATCCAGCACAGCACAGCATGAGCCGTGGGCTTGAGCAGGGTTGCCAGATCCGTTGCTAATTGGCCTAAATCCGGCACGCAGTTCAGTACGCCAAAATTAGAGAATGCTCCATCGAAAGCTCCGCCGGTCCCCAGATTGGAAATGTGCTCTGCCCGAACCTGAGCGAGCGTTACGAGTTTCTGCAGGCCACACCCGGCAATTTTGTGCCTCGCTACAGCAATCATTTGCGAGGAACTGTCGCAGGCGGTCACTCGAACTCCGCGTTGTGCCAGAAAACACGCGTCTTCGCCGGTACCACAGCCGATCTCAAGCACGCGATCTCCCGGGTGAAATATGTTTGGTAGTTCTTTCCACACGGCCACACGCTGGGCTCGGCCGACCGCCGACGAAGTAAACCTATTGTCGTACTGGTTGGCCACCGCATCGAACGGTGCCGGCACGACTTGCGGCTGTAAGACCGACATCTTCACGCCTCCACCTCGGAGTACGTTGCTTCCAGGCCGGCACGAGCTTCGGCAACCACACTGCGCAAGGCTACTACGGCGGCGGCATCCACGTCCGGCTTATGATGAAGGCGTTTGAGTTCCACTTCGCTGCGCAGCAGCTTGTCTGCGAAACGGTAAAACTGGCGCGAGTGCCGGTTTCTAATACGAAATTCGCGGTCCGAAGTGTCCTTCCATTGCTTCAACGGTTCAACGCGCTCGGCCACCTCAGAGAAATATGGGGTCCCTTTGATGGGATACGCCACCGTGGTAAAGAAAATATCGGGATCGGTTTCCTTGACGTGCTCAACAGTGGCTTCGATGTCAGAAAGATCTTCACCCTCGTAACCCCACATCAGGAACATTCCGGTCTGAATCCCTGCTGCCCGGCAGAGCGCGACTCCGTTCCGCACTTGTTCCACGGTCACACCGCGCTCCATCGCGTCGAGGATGCGTTGCGAGCCGCTTTCGGAGCCGATCCAGACGCGGAAACATCCCATGTCTGCCAGAGTCTCGACAACCCGGGGGCTCAAACGATCGGCACGAGAAATGCATTCAAAGGGCAGTTTCAAGCCGCGATGCTTGAGTTCTGCCGCATATTCAAATAACCAACCGTGATGGATGGTAAACACGTCATCGGCCATCCACGCCATTTGCGGCTGATAACGGCTAATAAGCCACTCGAGCTCCTCGGCTACGGATGCCGGCTTACGGCGCCGGTGCGTTTTTCCAAACACCTCATGGCTGCACCAGCGGCAGTGATACGGGCAGCCACGAGCCGTGATCAGGGAAACCGAGCCCATGCCATGGTGCTTGCGCCACACGTCAACGTATTGTGCGACGTCAATTGCTTCCCGAGCCGGCCAGGGTTGAGCGTCGATGTCCTTGATCTGCTCGCGAGGCTTGGTGCGTATGATCGAACCCTCCCTGGACCGGAATGCGATGCCGTCGATTTCGTGCAGATTATCTAGGCCATGCGAGCGCAGCGCCGGAACTAGTTCTTCCAATGTAAGTTCGCCTTCACCGATCACCACCACATCGGCGCCGGCCGCCAGGTATTCGGAGACGTAGGCGCCTGGCTCGGGCCCTCCGACCAGGGTTTTCCAGCCTGCTTCTTTGGCCACAGCAAGAATTTCAACCACGTTCGATCGAGTCATTAAATTGGCATATACACCGAGAACAGATGGCGGCCCTTTGCGCAGTAGCTCCCATAGCTGCTGGCGCGATGAAAACGTGGAGTCGAAGACCTCGGCGACGATCCCCTTTTTACGCAAATGCGAGCAGATGTAGAGAACGCCTAAGGGGGGATAGGGCTTCATGATCTGCAATTCTTTGGGGTCCTCGTAAAGGAAATAACCGTGAGTTAGAAGTATGTCCATGGAATCAACCGGCCAGATCGGCAAGAAGTTCTTCAAGGCTGGTGGCGTGTGCGCACGGCGAGATTTGAACCAGTTCTTCCTTCGGCACGACTCGCAACCGTGTGGGTCGTGGATTCCGGCACGTCTGCTCCAGTTCCATGACGCGTTTCCAGAGTCGCTCAGGGTTGCCGTGGGAACTCTCCTGCCGGCGATTATCGGTGTGTCGGCTGGATGTGTTCCAGCGATCAACCTGAGCGTGCAGCGCATCGTGCAGAGCGCGGTAGAACTCGTTGGTGTAGGCGCCCTGGAACATCATCGACAAGTCTTCACTGTCAGACCAGTTAGTCTTCTCGCCCAGTTGCGCTTGCACGCGCTCGAAGAATTTTGTCCCGGGCAGCGGGTAGGAAACGGATACGCCGATATCGTCCGGCCGCGTATCGCAAACCAGTTTGATGGTGCTCTGAATGTCGTGCCAGGTTTCTCCCGAGTATCCGAATTGCAGGAAGTAGCAGGCGCGAATTCCCTGATCACGAAGGTTTTTGCGTGCTTTTGCGATCTGATCCACGCGGGTGCCTTTATCCATGGCGTCCAGGATCTTCTGCGATCCGGACTCGGCTCCCATCCAAACTTCCGCGCAACCAGCCCGCCGCAAAGCCGACACAGTATCCGGCGACATCAGATCTACGCGGGTTTGCATTTTGAACGGGATCGCTGCATCCAGTTTCTCCACCTCAGCGGCCAGTTCTCGCACCCACTTGGGGCGCAAGCCGAAAATATCATCTGCGAACCATAAATGATCGGCGCCGTACTCAAATTTCAATTCGCGCATTTCCTGCGCTACGGATCGCGCCGAGCGCATCGAAAAGGAGTCGCCATATATCGGCTTAGCGCACCAGTTGCAACGGTACGGACAACCCCGGCTGGCTACGACATTGAGCGAGAAATAGCCATGGGTGGACTTCCATGCTGTTCGGTACTGTTCGATATCGATCAGGTCACGGGAAGGGAAGGGCAAGCAGTCGAGATCGCGCATGAGGGCCCTGGACGGCGTTCTCGCCGGTTCCCGGGTGCCTTCTCGCAGAGAGACGATTCCAGCGACGCGTTCCAAGGCTAGGTCTTCTCCGGCCAGCAGATGTTTCACGGTTTCAAGTAAGGTCCACTCAGCTTCTCCCAGCAAAACGTAGCAAAAGCCGTGTTGCAGGTATTCTTCTGCATGATCGGAAGCATCGGAACCGTTGACCAAAATCGTTGCTCCCGCTTTACGCGACATGTTGCCGATGGCGAATGCGACCTCTCGCATTCGCGTTAGGCACATCTTGGATAAGAAGTTGAAATTATCCTCGTAGACGACGACGATGCGCGGCCGATGGCGCTCGAGGGCATGCTGAAACCCTTCTTGGGGATCGTTCAGCATTGTGTCGAACAGAGCTACTGAGATTCCAGCCCGGCGCAACAATGCCGCCGCATATAACGTACCCAGCGGAGGATAGGGCTGCATTTTCCGCGTTTGCTTGCGGTCGTAATACAGATGGTAAGAATGGGTCAGTAGAACGTCAGACACCTTGATTGCCCCTTCCATTCAGCCATTCAACACGCTTGCTCCGTACGTTCGGGTAAAGCCTGCCCGGTTAACAGCGAGCGTTTCGTAACCACTCTCTCCACTGCGCGCGACACCCAGAGTTCCCAGGGGAATGAGTAGTGGCTTTTGCCAATGCGCCAGCGTACGGGTGCTCCCAATAGTCGCCTGACGCCGCGTTGCGCCCACGGTATTTTCCTGGTGAACTTTCGAATCTGATTGTTGAGCAGGAAGTATTCGAGACTGCGCCGAAGGCGATGTAAATCTTCTCCGCGCAACCAGGGCAGGACGTTAGTACCCAGGGCCAAGGTCTCCCATTCTTCTAGAGATTGCGGCTCCCTCACTCCCATACTCTTGAGCTGCGGCCAGATCGGGATTCCAGGATAGGGAGTGAAGATATTGGGAGAGAAGCTGACATTCGAGTAGTCTTTGGCGATATCGCTCATTACACGGAAAGTCTTCTGGCGATCGGAGTCGGTCTCGCCGGGATAACCAAGAATTATGTTGAATACCACGTGGATCCCGGCCAGGTGAGTCTTTCGCGCCGTCTCGACCATCTGTTCCACATGCTGAAAACGCTTGTTCATCAGGGTAAGTACCTCTTGCGAGGCTGATTCGGTCCCGAATCCGATGTGGTGTACACCGCTTTCCGCCAAAAGGTGGACCTCCTCCTCGCTCATGAGAGAAAGGAAGTCGGTGGAAGTCTGAAAGTCCCACTGAAACTTCACTCCAGTGGCGATGATCCCTTTGGCGATTGCGACGGCACGCCGACGGTCCACCAGGAAATTAGAATCGAAAAAGGGGACGTGTTCGATGTTGTAACGGGGAACCAGGTCACTGAGTTCGCTCACCACGCGATCAACTGTGTAAGCATTGAAACGCCGTTTATAGAAGACCATGTCGGTGCAGTAGTTGCACTGGTAGGGGCATCCGATGCTGCTGGTGTATGCTAACTGCCTTACCCCGGACACCGCGGCGTAAATAGCCGGATCTGCTAGATGATAACTGGGAGGCGGCAGCTGGTTCACATTCGTGACAGGCCTCTCGGGTTCATCAATGAGTTTCCCGTCCCCATCTTTGAACGAGAGGCCTTGCACGCCGTGCCAATCGCTTCGTTCTGCGATTCTTTGCACGAGTTCCAGCAGGGTAAGCTCGCCTTGTCCTCTGACAATCGCATTAACGAACGGTTCGCGAAGCGTTTGATGAGTTGCGAGACTCGGGTGCCAGCCGCCGAAAATGATGGGCAACTCTGGCCGCAGCTTCTTTATCAGTCTCGAGACCCGAACTGCGGCGCCGATGTGTGGCCCCGTGAGCACCGAGATGCCTAAACAAAGCGCATCCGCTGTTTCCTGAAGGATTGCCTTGTCATAGTTCGGCGCGATCAGGTTGTCGATGATCTTGACTTCAAATCCCGCCTGCAAGAGTGGAGATGCGAGGCAGAGTAGGGAGAGGGGCGCACCGAGCGGTGGACCGTCATACGGGGGATAAAACAGTACGACTTTTTTGGTTCCGGACAAGTCAAGTCCCTATGAGCGTTCGGCTACTGCACTCTAGGTGGATAGAGACGCACGACTTGTCAGTGGATTGTTAAATCTGTGTCACTTCTTGACAATTCTCGCTGCCGTTTCGCCGGGTGTACCGTGCTCGCCACACTGCTTTTGTTTGCAGAACTTTGACAATACGGAGACAAATGAGAACGTCACGATTGTTACCTTCGTGGCGGAATTTACAAGCATCTCGCCCAGATGCCGAAGTGAGTTCCACGCTGTACGTATGATTCTCTTTTACAACCCGAAAGCCACTCGAGCGCGGAACCGGCGTTTTCCTCTGTCGATCCTTGCCATGGCTGCAGTGGTGGAAGGCCAGGAAGAGTACGAGATTGTCGATGGGAATCTTGATCCCAACCCCACCCAGACCCTGATTGGCATCCTGAAGGACCGTCCCGTTGAACTCCTTGCCGTCACGGTGATGCCGGGGCCGCAGACAGTCGGGGCCGTGGCGAGTTGCCGCGAGATTCGCGCGCGATTTCCTTCGGTCCCGATCGTCTGGGGGGGGTATTTTGCTTCCAACTACACGGCCGCGGCGCTGAACGCGGCTTACGTTGATTTCGCCGTTCGCGGGCAGGGGGAACAAACGTTTCTCGAATTGCTTGAGGCCCTGCGTGACCGACGCGACCTGAAGAATATTTCAGGACTCTCGTACAGGGACAAAACGGGCATCGTGCGCCATAATCCCGAGCGCCCGATGCGCAGCCTCGATGATTTTCCCTGGTATCCATATCATCGGCTTCCCGCCCAAAGATATCTTCTGCCTACGTTTCTGGGTGCTCGCACAGCGGTTCATCAAGCTAGCCTCGGCTGCCCGTATCGCTGCAACTTTTGCGGTGTGGTCACGTTTTCCGGAAGCCGGGAGAGAATGGAATCGCCAGGGCGCACCGAGGACATCCTGCGGCATCTGGTCAAAACGTACGGAGTAGATGCAGTTCAGTTTTATGACAACAATTTCTTCCTGCGAGAGGACCACACCCGCGAGTTGGCTGACCGCCTTGCCTCGTTGAATCTCCGCTGGTGGTGCGAAGGGCGAACCGACATCATGATGAAGTACTCGGATGCGACCTATGAGGCTCTGAGGCGCGCGGGTTGCACCATGATTTTTTTTGGCGCCGAGTCCGGCGATAACCAGGTTCTTAAGGAGATGAACAAAGACCTTCATGCTGAGGATACCCTTGCATTGGCCTCACGCATTCGGCGATTCGGCATCACTCCGGAGTTTTCAATTATCTTTGGAAATCCAAAAGACCCGGAGGGCGATACCCGGAGCTGCATCGGATTTATTCGCCAGCTGAAACGTCTGAATCCAGAGGCGGAGATCATCGTGGAGCACTACACCCCCGTGCCCCAGCGTGCACGGATGTACGGTGGCATAGAGGACAAAGTCCAATTTCCGACCACGCCCGACGAGTGGGCTACGGACCACTGGCAGCGCTTCGCAACCCAAAAGGATCCCCAGACACCCTGGTTAAAACCCACGACAAAGCGGAGAATCGACAACTTTGAACTGGTCGTCTCGTCGCGATGGCCGACCGTTCAGGACATTCGCTTGCCGAATTGGGGCCGGCTCGCGCTGAAAGCGCTCAGCAGTTGGCGTTATCGCCTCGGCATCTACGGAGCACCATGGGAGCTGAAATGGATGCAGCAAGTTATTGAATTGCGCAAGCCCAAAGCTGAGAGCCTGTGAACCGCATTGTGCGAACAGATGAATGCCCGAGCCCGGCTGGCGTGCAACCTGGTCCGGTTTCGGTTAGCGACGGCTACGAGCGCTGGGCGCCCACTTACGACCGTTCTCCTAATCCGTTACTGGCGCGCGAGCAACGTCATCTGTTGCCACTGCTAGCAGCTATGCGCAACAGGACGTTTCTGGATATGGCCTGCGGAACGGGCCGCTGGTTGGAAAGACTGATGCCTGAGCTGGCCGCAGGCATCGGAGTGGATCGCTCCAATGCGATGCTGCGAGTGGCACAGCGAAAGCCTACGATAACTAACAAGCTCATCCAAGCGGACTGCTCGGATCTTCCATTCCGCGAGACAATCTTCGACTTGGTAGTTTGCTCGTTTGCATTCAGTCACATTCGTCGCCTGGACTCGGTACTGCCGCAGTTGGCGCGAGTCACCAAGCCAGGAGCGGATATTTTCGTCAGCGATCTTCATCCCGAAGCCTACGGCCACGGCTGGCGAGTCGGATTTCGCGATGATCACGACTCGCTGGAGATCGAAGTATTCCCTCGCTCTTCTCTGGAGACAGTTAGAGCGTTGACCGAAGCTGGTTTTGAACGCGTGACCTCCATGCCTCTTTGGCTGGAAGAGTCGGAGAGACCGATATTCCACGCGGCTGGCAAGTCTCGATTGTTTACGGAGGCAAGTTCAATGCCGGCTGTAATCGTCTGGCATTGCAAGAAACCAATCTGTGCTGGGGGATTGGTATGAGTCGCTGCGCTGCAGAGAGGATTGTTCAGTTCCTGGCGTTCTCCAGTTCTGGACCGGGTGTCGACGCTCTGAACACAATCAATTCACACCAGTGGAAGCGTACGTTCCAGTGGCTTAACGACTCCGGACTCGCATTTTACTTCCTGCACAGGCTCGAGACTCAAAACGCAACGGGAACGATCCCCGAACCGTTACTGTTCCGTTTGAGAGCAGATTTTGCGGCGAACCAAAAACGCATGGCTGATCTGTTCGATCGCATGAGACAGATCAATGAGCAATTCCAGAATTCTGGCCTCAGATTCGCGGTGCTGAAGGGCTTTTCGCTCGTGCCCGAGTACTGTCCCGACATTTCGTTGCGACAGCAAGGTGATCTTGATTATCTGGTTGACCAGCAGTCACTCGGAGCCGCTTGTCGAATCCTGACTGATATGGGATACCTGTCGAAGCAGACGGCATCGAGTAAAGAACGTTTGTTCTTCAAGCCGGGAACGGTTCCTCGCTCTCGCGGGTCTGAGCAGTATTCCTCGCGGGCGCCCCACGCAGTTGAACTGCATCTGGACATTTGGGATGGTGAACTGTTACGTCTGCCGTCGGTGCAGCGACAGTTCACCGCGCGACGGGTCGTAATGAACGAGATTGAGGGGACCAGATTTCCGGCTCTGGATGATGCGGACGCGTTCCTCATCCAGGTGCTGCATGCCATGTCTCACGTCTTTTCGCACTGGATCAAAGTTGGGAGCCTGCTCGAGATCGCATTCTTCTTGAATCAGCGCGCGAGCGACGCCAGGCTGTGGAGAATGATCGAGCAAAGGGTGGGTTGCAATGCAGAGCTGAGGGAATTTGTGGTCGTGGTGAGCGAGTCAGCCACTCAGCTTTTTGACGCCCCTTTACCTCAACTGGTTCAGACCTGGACTGGCCAGCTTCGTCCCGGAGCTCGCGTCTGGCTTGATCGCTATTCCTGCAAATGGGTGCTCAGCGAATTACCAGTCCACGAGATACGTTTTTTTGCCACTTCGAAGCTATCCGTGTTTCTGCATCAGCAGTACCGGGGGGACCCCGTTCAACCGGCTGACGGCAGCCCCGCTCCCTCTGCCTGGCGGCCATTGCGGATTGCTTTTGCTCTGAGAAAGAATCCCTCGCTAATTCTGAACCTACAGTGGTGGAAACAACACAAACTTGCGCGTCGCTGTGTCTATTACGGATTTGCCTGGCTGCGCTATTTCTGTGAAGTGCCACGCTGGCTGTGGCTGAACGGGATGCGTTTTCGGCCGGAGCGGCTCCCACATTCCGGCACCTGAGTCTCGGGTCTATGGGGGAACAAAGATTCATGGGCGTCAAAGTAAGAGCGCTCAAAAACGTCGCCGCGACGTGGGTCGCGCTTGCCGTGCATGGGGCGGTCGGTATTGTGCTTTCCCCCCTGATTCTTCACCGCCTCGGGGATGAAGCCTTCAGCCTTTGGATTTTAGTCTTCACCGTGACGTCGTATTTCGCGCTCCTCGATTTTGGAATTCGGTCGTCCATCGTAAAGTACACGGCAACGTTCACCGCCACCGGCAATGCCGATCATCTCTCGCGATATTTGAGCACAAGTCTGGCGTTTTATAGCGTGGTCGCAGTGCTGGTTGTACTTCTGACGGCAGTAGGGTCCCTCTATCTGAACGTCTTTTTCAAAATCCCGTCCGCTCTTCTGGGTTCCGCTCGGATGCTCTTCGTACTTTCGGGGATCGGCGTTGGGCTTTCATTTCCGCTGACCGTCTTCACTGCCATCCTTGAGGGTCTTCAGAAGTTTTCGGTCCTGCAACTCACCCAGGCTGGCATGCATGTGGTCCGCGCTGCCTTGATCTGTATTGCGCTTATTACTGGCAAAGGACTGTTGGCCATAGGCGCCATTGCCGTCATAAGCAGCGTGCTTGGTTACGTGCTCCTGGCAATCATAACAATATGGGCGATGCCGGTGCGCCTCTCAGTGGCGCACTTGGAAACAACTGCGCTTTATAAAATGGCGGGGTACGGCGTTTTCGCACTTCTGATTGCGATGGCCGAGAAGCTACGCTTCCAATCTGACGCCGTGGTGATCGGCGCCTTCCTCTCTGCCAGCGCAATCACAGGATTCTCGATTGCAGGAAAGCTCGTCGAATATTCCGGGTACGCCGTTCGGGGTATGTCGCAAGTCTTTGTTCCAATGAGCAGTCACTTCCATGCAGTCGGTGATCTCAACCGCCTGCAGCGCACTTTCATCGCTGGGAACCGGGCTTGCGCGTTGATCGTCTTTCCCATCTGCATGACTCTGGTGATCATGGGCCGATCCATTATTGAGGTTTGGGTGGGCAGCCGCTATATCGCCAGCTACTCGGTGCTGGTTCTATTGCTCGTCCCGCGTTCTTTGTATCTTGCCCAATCCACATCTACGAAGATTCTTCTCGGCATGGGCCGGCATCGAACGCTGGCCTCAGTGCTCCTGCTGGAAGGGGCGACCAACCTTCTGCTCAGCCTGATTTTGGTCCGTCCTTTGGGCCTGCTCGGCGTTGCCCTGGGCACGGCGATTCCGCTGACATGCACGAGTATTCTTTTTCTGCCGGAACACGTCTGTCGCTTGCTGCGCCTACCGCTCCGGACTTTTCTGAGACGGTGTTATGGATTCCCGTTGCTTCTCTGCATCCCATTCACCTGCGTGCTCTGGCTGCTCGGACGGGTCTTTGGGATTCACACCGTTGGTGCACTTATGGCTCAATTCACCTGCGGAGCCGTGGTCTACGGCGCCGGGTTGGGCTGCTTTCTTCTGCGACGATGGACCAGGGCGGCACCTATGCAGGCATTCTCTTACTTAATGGAGCCGGAATGAGGGCTGGAATGTCTCAACCTTTTCACGCTCTTGCCACGACTTCGTTGCTGCTCCACGACCGTTGCAAGTGAAAAACTCCTGTCCGACTTGGAATTTTGCAGGGTTTTAACAATTTCGAGACAAACGGGCAGGCAGTCATTGGTAATTTGTGGACTCACGAGAAGGCTTAAGGTGAAATCCTCAAAGAAAATCGTCTTCTTCGTTGCCTCTTTTTCCAGCATTGAAGCGACTGCCCCGCTCGGAATCCTGGCAATCTCCACTCCTCTACTGGATGCGGGATATGAAATCTGCATCATCGATGCGTCCATCGCACCAGACTACAAGAAGCGCATCATGGAAGAAGTAAAAGATGCGCTCTGTCTAGGCATCTCGCTAGTGACTGGGCCGATGATCCGTGAGACCGTTGAGGTCGCGAAAGCGATCAAGAACTGGAGTCCGGAATTCCCCATCATTTTAGGGGGCTGGCATCCGTCTTTGCTCCCAACCCAGACACTTGAGGCCCCTTACGTGGACATCATTGTCCGGGCCCAAGGGGAGGAGAGCATGGTTGCTGTGGCCGATAGGCTACGCGACGATGCCCCACTCGACGACGTAATGGGCATCGGATTCAAGCGCGATGGCAAGCTGCACTTTACTGCCGAACGACCGCTCAAGAGGCTCGAACAGATGCCGGCAAAGGCCTACCATCTTGCCGACTTTGACGCGTACGAACAAATTTGCGGCCGGCGCTGGGCGATGTACGTCTCTAGCCTAGCCTGTCCCTTCAATTGCGCTTACTGCACGAACGCCGGAGTTTACGGACGCAAGTGGAACGCCCTGCCCGTCGAGCAAGTAGTGGAGGAGACTATCGATCTGACTCGCCGCTATCGCCTGGAACTGCTGTGGATGGCCGATGATAATTTCCTGGTCGATCTCGACCGCTCGCTCAAGATCGCAGAAGGCTTGATCCGGGGTGGGGCGAACTTTAAGTGGAGTGTTCAAGCTACGACTAACCTCACAGCGCGGCTAACCATCCAGGAATTGACCCTGCTGCGCCGCTCCGGGTTACATCAGATTTGCCAGGGGATTGAAACGGCTTCTCCGACGGTGATGAAGCTGATGAATAAGGATTTTCAAGTTCTGGGAGACATCTATCAATCTACCGAGAGGTGCATTCGCGCGGGAGTTATCCCGTCGTTCAATATCATCTTTGGGTTTCCCGGGGAAGGCCCGAAAGAGCGGCGCGAAACGGTCGCTTTCATGATGGATATCTGCCGCAAGTTCCCCGGTGCAGAATTCTGGACGAACATCTTCACTCCTTATCCCGGATCACCGATTTTCCAGCAGACTGCCCAACTGGGGATCGAGGTACCCAAGTCCCTGGAGGGTTGGGCGGATTACTTCCCACGATACACCGTGCTGCCTTGGCTCAAAGGTACCGATCACCAGCGGGTCCAGACTATGCGAGATTACCTGCGGATCGCGTTCGATCGAGCTCCGATTGCGACCAAAGGTCACGGTCGCATCGCAAAAACTATTCAGCACCTCACCGCGTATCCTGCTCGCATGCGCCTGAACTATGACTTTTACAGCTTTCCGGTAGAGCTTTGGATCAATCGAAAGCTAAAGAACATTGTGAAGTTGCCTAAACCTAGTGTCGATGCAAAAAGGTTACAGCCAGAGACAGCGCCAAGCTGCACGTAGTAGCGGTGGTGTTTGTCACGGATTCACGTTGATTTTCGCGAGGGCTGTGAGCCCTACCCCTCGACCGCAATCTGTAGCGTAAATCAGGCTTTTCGAATCTGTCGTCCACGCGGGAGTGATGGAATTGCATTCGCCGCCTGTGAGCTGCAACTCCGCGTGATCTTGAAACCCCATCGTATGCAGCTGCCAATTTCCTTTTTGTCTGCAGCTGAAAGCCATCCAAGTGCCATCGGGCGAGACGGCAGGATCACGAGCGAAGCAACTTGCATGCAGGTCTCGCAGCATTCGATCGTTGGTAAGATCCGCGAGCAGAAGTCTGCCATTGCCGGAACTGAAGATCAGTTGATGATCCGAAACAAAGTCAGCACCCCGCGCGTCGTATTCTGGCCCGGCAATTCGGCGTGAACTGAGCAAGCGGCGGCCTTCAGACAGCGACGCGATGTTTTGAACCCACAAGCTGTTTCGTCCCTCTACGGAGCGAAAAAATGCGAGCCATTCGCCATCGCGCGAGACAACTGGCTCCGTTGCATCCTCAATCTCCGCACCGGATCGGGTCGCAGTAGAAACTGTGTTCTCCTGAACGATGCGCGAACCGTGTTCAGTAGCTTGCTCTACCCAAGAGAAGCTGGAATGCGCTGCGAGGGAAGGATGGAACCAGTCGCCATGGCTTCGTGGGAAATCCTGAAAGGATTCACCTTCGGTGTGCCGAATTGTATAACCACCCGTGGTCATTACTGTGGAGAGAATGCCATCAGCGTTGACCGTCGGATTGGAAGCGAATAGTGAGCCCGGCCGGCTCGCCACCCGGCTCTTGTAGTTCTCAAACTCGCCCCTAAGATGCCGCTTCGTGGAGTAGAAGCCCGCCATAATTAGAATAAGAACACTGGCTCCAACGAGGCTTTTTGCGCGGATGCCACGATTCTGAGTCCACCTCCCTCTGCGAGCCGAGAATGTCCAGAGCAGCAACAAAGACCCAAGAATCGCCATGAGCCAAAGTCTGGGGAAGAACAGCAGAGTCTGCCAGCCGGAAGGCGATGGGAAATGCCATGAAAATGTGGCTACGCACGTCGCTGTATACACGGCTGCACCGATGCACGCCAGGACGGGCCGCCGATTGCGTACCATTTCGCTGAGGATAAGCGCCGCTGGGAGCATGAGCACGACGAAGTGATATCCGGCCGGCTGCGATGAGACGAATAGTAGGAGGAAGATGTACATCGCCCAATCGCGCTTGATCTTTTGTTGATCTCCCTCGTGCGGCCCAATTGCCCAAATGAAAAGCATGAATATTACGGTGTGCACAGCCGGCTGCAGGATCGCGTACAGCCAGGGGAGATGTGCAACGGGAGCTGGATTGAGTTCCGGTTCGGCGATGAACAGGCGTCGCAACAAAGTACTAATGGATCCAAATGCGACATTGTAAGGATCGATTGTCTCTGCTCGTAACGCCGCAGGCAGTATTTCCTGAACGTAGACCTCACACGCGGTTTTTCCAAAAAGGTAAAGCGACATCAGAGCGGAACCGAGCAATCCGGCGCTCAGGCCAAGGGCCGCGCGCCATCTACGTTTGAGGACAAAAAAGAGTAAGAATAGGGCGGGATAGACCTTTAACGCTGCCGCGACAGCAAGGACAGTTCCTGCTGTGAAATGGAGTCGCCGCAAATACAGCCAAAGGGCAAACGTAAATAAGAGCAAGATCAAAACATGCATCTGGCCGAGCATAAAGTTGCTTCGGAGCGGAACGAACGCAAGAAACATCAATAACCCGACTTGCCTCCAGTTCAAGTCGCTGATGCGGGTCAGGAGCATGGCTGTGATAAACAGGAACACCAGATTGGCAACGAGCCAGCACCGCTTGGCTTGGAGCGGGGCCAGTGATGCCACAGGCGCCACCACTAGCGCCGAAGGCAGCGTTAATGGAATAAAAGTGACTAGTCCTTGATCGATGCCGGCGTAATCTTTTTGGCGCTGGAACCAGGTCCACTCGTACACCCGGTCCAGCGGGTAGCCAGCTCGATACAGCCGAGCGACTAGGTAGTAATTGGGAAAGTCTGAGTTGAGGCGCCGGCATGCAGGAATGAAAGCCGCAACTCCGAACGCAAAAAGGAGGAGGCACAGGAGGGACCACTCCGCGCCGGCACGTAACTGAATGCTCGGCGAAGGAGATCTAGGCTCAAATGCAAATGTGCCCGCCGCCGCTTGCTCCGTTTCACAAGACTTGGGCGGAATCCGTGATGCTGATTGTCGCGTACGCCCGAAATGTAACCATGATGGCGGCATCACTCAATCCAACGCCGTTTCAGTAAATTCCCGGGATTACCTTGGCCGTAGTTCGGGCGTACGCCTCGTAATTGCTTCCAAACACTTTTCGGAGATATCTTTCTTCCACGGAGATTTTGTTGAGAAGAAGCGCTCCCCACCCAAAAACGAGCAGCCATCCGAAAAGACTTCCGAAAATTAACGCCATTGCGACTTTACCGATGATTGCCGCGGCATATCGCGGATGTCGTACAAGTCGGTATGGCCCATGGTTCATTGGTGCCGAGGCCGCCTCCCCCGGGTTGAAAAAGCGCGCGAGATAGCTGTCGGTCCAGATCTGCAGCAGCGTAATGGCCAGATATAATCCGGCGCCTGCAATCTGCATCTCGGGTTGGATCAGTCGTGGTGTGAGTCGCCAGTGGCCATAGTCGAGAAACACGGTGAGATCAAGAGCCATTAACAACATGACCCACCGAGGTCCGGTGGGATCGGAATTCAACGCCCACCACTCCTCGCGTAAAACCTTGGAATGAAAGACACCCCAGCTCGACAGTATCGAATGCAGCGAGCCCACAAAACGCAGCGCGAAATAACTTCCCGCAAACCAGTCAAGTTGCTCCCAGTGAGATGCGCCATGCCATTGCACGAGGCACGCCATGGCGAGGAGTAGATAGCCTAGCGAACAGGCGAGTGTCCTCCAGAATATTGGCCTCATTTCAGCATCTTCACCATGACGTCGGCAGCAATTTTCGGATCGGTATTGTACGTAAGGCTGTATGCAGGTGTTCTTGTTAGTGCGTGCATTGCTGCACCGATCTGAGGATCCACTTTGGCGTCCTCTGCGAATAGCATGTACTCATAGAATCGGCTTAGTGCCGCGCGGGGTTTCATCTCAGACAATTGGGCGTCTCCCCGCCCGCTGCGATCAAGGAACAAACTGCAAATCGGAACCACAGGTTTAGTTCGCGGCGCTTGCATCGGGCCTTTATCGAAGTAGTAGAAACTGCAATTGCCATAAGTGGACTGACGACAGCGGTCCCGCAGCTCTGAAAGATAGGCCAACGTTTCCGGACGAAACACGGCGGGAAACGGATCTCCCCACACCGCCAGCGAATTAGATCTTGCGTCGGCGAAGATAACCTGGTCGGCATGGAACTCCATTCCACTCTCGGCAGCGAGATAACAAGCAGTGGTTTTTCCCGAGTTCGGCGGACCGAAAATGAGCACCCCGCGATTATTGTTGCCAACGCACCCGCCGGAGAGAGCTGCCAGTCCCAAGCTCGCGGCTGTCATGCAAAACAAAATATCCACTGGCGGGCGATGTCTGAACCTTGCGTCTGCGTGAACAAATGCAGGATCCAGAAACGCTTTTCCTTCCCGCTTCTCCAGATCAACAGCCAAGAAGCTCATCTGTCCAATATTGACATAGCGAAGTCCGCCGTTGGAGAAGGCGGAGAGTCGCGCCCCGCTCGGGTCAAGTCTGTTATCAGATTCTAGGATGATGCGCCAGACAAATTCGGGCACGCTTGGAGTGCCATGTTGGTGCCGCTCGAAGAACTTCAGAACCAGGGCAAGCATCTCCACGTTATTTGTTTCCACGCGCATTGTTCTTTGCATCGCTACCAGATTAGTTGCGTGTATTGTCGGGGCGAAACGACGCAAAAGGTCCACGCGGCTTGCTGCACTCGAGCTTTCATAAACCGGTTGCATTGTTCCGTGGTTAGTCGCCATTCAGTTCGCACGTTCGCATTGAAGCATAGAGCCGTTGACTTCATAAAAATCCGATAGCGCACCAATAATGTGTTCGGCAATTACTTGCGGACGCCCGTTGTATTGCAATCGCCAACAGGGAAGACCTAGCAATGCGTCCAGCACGCGATGTTGCTGGTTGAGTGCTGCAGGAATCTCCGGCAACAAATCCACTGCAATGCGCGACTTTGCGTGGCCGGACTCCATCGGCGTGAGAAAAAAGCCTGATTGTTGCTGCCGTTCAAGAAACAGAAGCAAGCGGGGCCGGCAGTAAGAGGAGGCCTGTCGTCCAAAAATACGATTGGGCTCGCAATAAAAGACACGTTCTCCGTTCTGGACAGCGGAGGGCTCACGATTGCGAAAGTCTTTGAACCACGATGCCGCCGCCTCCCTTAGCTTTAAGGGCCTAGCGAGACCGTAAGCGGACAATGCAGGACCCTTTAGGGAACAGAAAGATCGGTCATCCGACACGAAACCGAATCCCAACTCCGTCAGTGCCATTGCCAACGTAGATTTGCCTGATCGGCCGGAGCCAATTAATAACAGACCGCAGTTATTGATGGCCACGCAAGCGGCATGCAATTCCACGATTCCGACCGAGCCCGCAACAACAGACATCAGCACAGGGAAGATCACTGTTCTCCAATATGTCGAATCCTGGGCTAGAGCAGCCGAGAATCGACCAATGACGCGCTTGGTGTGAAGGTTGGCAAGCATGGAACTGGCGGGATCGATCCCAACGAATACCAAGTGATCCAGACCTCTCACATACAGCTTCGGCCGAAGTGAGGGTGCCTTGTCAGTTTTGTCAATCCAGAAACGTAAATCTAATTCGATTTCATCAGGCTGTCCTGGGAGTGGCAAAAAACTCGAACGCGCTGCGTTCAAAACGTGCTCGCAATTAGTAGAAAGCCTGCAGCTCACACCCGCCGCTATGTAATGGTCCTGTAATGGAGTTTCGACATCTCCATGTAGAAAGTCTCCAGATCGCATAGCCCAAAGGCGCACACTGGTCCAGGCGAGATCGGTCCAGCTACGGCGCGTCAGAGATTCTCGTTCAAATCAGGTGACGCTGTTGTCAAGGCATTGTCACAATCTTGTAAAGCTGCAGCATTGGAGGCCAGATCCAAACGTTGTTGAAAAGAAGATTTGTTGCTCTTACGACCTTTCGCATTTAGGTGCGCCCTTGATACTGGGGTGCCTCCCATCGCCCGTGAAGGGCCCATGGCTTGCGCACAGTGGACGAGCCGGAGCGAAGACGGTTCCGCGGTTATGGTTCTAGCACAACTTTGAGGGTGCCCGGACTATTCCGAGCCTTATACGGGAGACATGATGGATTGTTGTGCGCCCAAGTGGATCTCATAGTGCACCCTGCCCACTCCACCAGAGTGCGCATCAAGGCGGTAGTGTGGTCAGAGTGGGCCATGACTTGCACTGCTCCGTCCGGGTTCACCAAAAGGTTCTTAGCTTGATGTACATAGGTAAGAACAGAGTTTACGAAAAAATTACAAACAAGTTTCAAGCCCGTGACCCTTTCCAAGATTCACGACCGTAAAGTAAGCTCAAGCTGTTTTCAACTCTCTCCCAACCACGAGCCCACGTTCCAGAGGGTCTGCAACGTGGGCTTTTTGCTCGAGAAGAGATCTTTTTTTCAAGTCATCTCCCTCATCGTTCTGTTTAGGAACTATCTCGTAAGTCGCCGGTTTCGGTCGTAGCAACTGGTCTCGGCAGCGAGGAGCCAATCCGGCGCAATCCGTGCACTAACACGGTAGCGTGAACTAAGCATCGCAGCGCAATCTACAGATGGTCGCTGCGACCACCCTGGCCAGCTTTGCCAAGGACGGCAATTTTACTTGAGTTGCCTCGCTCAGCGACTCGATTGCTTTCAGCAGCGCTTCCAGTGCGAATGAAGGCATGGCGATAATGGCCACTCGGCCACCGGAAGAGAAGAACCTTGTTCAACGTAAAACAAAAGAACCGACTGGACTCCGAGCCGCCTTCTCGTGCGCCGCGCAGCCGGTTCGCGATGGAAAGCGGGACACATTCGCCCCGGATTAGTCGTTTGCTGAGCGATTTGGGGCATGAAGTGATCGTGGCGGATGCGCGTAAGGCGCGGCTGATCGGAGAGATCCGCCAGGAAAACGATCGGCTGGATGCGCAGTCCCTGGCGCGACTGGCCCGGATCGATCCTTTTGATGTCCTCTTGAAGCATCGCAGCGCACATGCGCAGGCGACCTGACTGGGATAGCGAGGGCGTGCCGGCCTGGCAGGGCTCGTACGGGACTGGTTAACACGGCTCGCGGACTGGCGAAGTCTTGCGGCACTGCGCGCCTGAAACGTGCGCAACATGAATCCGGAGAAAGCCGAAGTTTGAGTCCGGAAGTGCAAGCCGCACTGGAGGAGCGATTCGCTCCCTCGGTGCGTAATGGGCGTTCTCGTTTGAGCCGGTGCTGCCATCTGTCTGACGACCTGTGGTTCTACTCCTGCGAGTGGGACCTGGGCCAAGCCATTGACACTGAGCAACGTCGGTTTTAGGTTTCTGTCTGTTCTCTCCTGGAACCATTTTGTTTTTAGGCGACGCGGCCACGGTCGTTCGGGTGCTGGTGCAAGGGTTGGTACACTTCTCCGCTCACCCACACGCGATACGGCAACAGCGCTAGCTTTCTACCCGTGGCGATGATGACTTGCTGCCTGCACCTCGCTTTTCTGAATAGGCACGTGGACGAAGAGCAACAGGAGACCCGTCAGAACTCGCAATCGGAGTTCTCGAAGATGGGAAGGGGAGTTGAGAATTCGCCCAGCTCCAGTGGACTACAACCCTGCTGTGTGACGGTGCCCAAAAAGTGCGGGTGTCCGCCATATCTGCAAGCTATAGAACCGGCGGACACCCGGCGTCTTTTCGATGTCAATGACCCACGTGGGTCGCCAATCGTGAACTGAAGAAGAGGAAGAAATTCGATCCGACTTCAATCGCTCGTCCTGCAGCCTCGGCGTCGTCCATCGTCTTTGAAGATGTGATGCCGCTGCCGCCGTCCGCGGCAGGCCAATCACTCGCGTTTAAGATCAGCACAGGCCTCACTTCCCACCAGATTGGTAGGGCATTGACCCGGCTGTTGTCAATCACGTGATCATGATTGGGCGTCGGAACAAATACTGGTGCGGTCGGACTTCCCGCCTTTCCCAGTGCTTGCAGGGTTACAGAAAGATCCACCGAGGAAGCGTGCATCGTGCAGGTCCCCGGCACCGGATTGTTGGGATCTGGACATTGAGTAGAAACCAGGGAATGGGTTTTCCATGCCTCCGGAACAAATCCGAATAACGAGATCAGAGCCGAACCCAGAGCCGGACCGCAAAGCTCTCCCGGCCGCCCACCGTTCGGGCATGGCATTGCATCGTTCGGATTTTGATCATTGTCCACGGAAAACATCGGCACAAAAACATAGAGATGAGCGGTGTGCTTGATGCTGCCGCCCGTTGGATCCTCGGTGGGTTCGGTGACCGGCTGGCAGATCGGAGTTTGCATCTCGTTGGGATCGGATTGCGCTTTGATCCCATTGAAATCGAGATCCAGCAAAGGCTGATCGACACAATCAAAATTCTGAAGATACGTGAAGGTCACAAGCTGGTTGTTTCCAAAGCCCTTCGTCTGATTCGCAGCCAATTGTGCTGAAACGGGAATAACCGCAAGCAGGGAAAAGCCAATGGCAAACAACAGCGACATCGTAAAAGTGGAGGTACGGTGCAATTGCAAACGGTTCATGGCTTCGCTCCTTAATTCATGTGAGGTTGAGGACGTGCAGGGGACTTTCTTTCTGTTTCGCGAGCGTTGGTAGGTGCGCAGGTCCTTGCCCTCAGATCACGAGGGAATGATCGGCGGGCAGACTTGAGCTGATCAGATATGGATCAGATCGTTCTTTGTTTCTCTGGTCAGGCCAAGTCCATAGATCTCGTAGTCACTGCTTTTAACCTCCGACCCTATCAAAAAATCGCATCTCTAACAATGTCGGCACTGTCAAGCACGTTTTCGAGCGTACTTCTGCGTGCACTCATAGAAGAGCGCCATTTCGCTCTCGTGGATGGTTTGCGCGTTTCCAACCTGGGCTCGCTTTGAATCGTCAGGGTCAGGAACTCAGTCCGACCCAGCCATCTCTTCGATCACGAACTGCGATCAAGATTCCTTTTATTCGAACTCCCTTACCCACAGGGAGCGGGATGCCCAATCATTACATCGGTGATTTACTGCCCACCATCGCGATTTCCGGGCTCTCCCGCGTGCGAACCGAGCTTTTGCAATTGGCCGTAGTCCCGGCCCTGACGCCACATCCAGTACAGATGCACCGCCAGTTTGCGCGCCATCGCTACCTTGGCAATCTTCCGTCCACGCCGCATGGCCAGATGGAAGAACTTGCTGCGCCACTCCGCTTGGCTGCGCACCGTGACCTGCGC
>JAICSO010000016.1 GCA_025936825.1 Terriglobales bacterium | reverse complement strand
TGAGCGGAGTGATGACGAACCGCACCTGGACCGCGCGGCCATGAAAGGGTTCCTGGTCGAAAAATTCGCCGCGTCCATGTTTGAATTCACCTGTGGTGGGTTGCGCAAGAGCGCCGTCACTGCTGTTGGCGAAATTGAGCGCCCACTGATGCGAGTGCGGATTGTAAAGGCGCAGGCTCATTCCTTCGAAGTCTCCGGAAGGGCAGTGCGCGCGAAGTTCGACCAGATTTGCGCGGCCGTTCCAAATCACGCGGACGGTCGTGGTGCCGTCACACTCGATCCAGTTCGTCGAACCGCTCAACGGCGCAGAGAGCCGACGCAGATGAGTTTTCCACTTACCGCTCGAAGTCAAAGTCGTGCTGACCATCGTGTGAAGAGACGGATTTATGCCGGGTCTCCGCTTTTGTGCGTTGCTGTGCGGACAATGGCGGCATACAAAACAGCGTACAAACAACAGCAAAGATCAGGCAGCGCAGCCTACCGGGAACTTTCATCCGCCACCCGTGTTTGATCGGTGATCCAGTTCACTTCCCAGGTCTTGCCCCCATCATCAGAAAACGCCTGCTCGAAATGGGCGGAGTTGGGCGTGATCTTCGACCAGACGTATCGCACCAGGATGGCGCGGCCATTGATCGGTTCCTGGTCATAAAACTCGCCGACGCCGTCTTTGAATTCGCCGATGGTCGGGATGCCGAGAACTCCGTCTTTGGCGTTTGACCAGTAGAGGTACCACTGGTGCGAGTCAGGATGATAGAGACGGAGCGTAAGGCCTTCCACCTTGCCGGTCGGACCGGTCGTCTGAAATTCTTCCAGCCAAGCCTTGCCGTCCCAGACTTTGCGAGTGACCGAGGTGCCGTCAAACTCGACCCACTCCTTGGATCCAGTGAGCGGATGTAAAAGCCGCTTCAGATGGATTTGCCATCGGCCACCTTCGAAATCGAAGTCATGCTGGCCATCGTGCTGAGTTTTGGACGCGGCAGAAGTGGGGTTCTGGGCTGCCGAACTGGAGGCCACTGCCAGTAAGAGCAGTACCGCGGCGAGGGAACACAAAAGCGTCCATTTCAGCAGCATATCCTTCCGACCTCCTACTGCAAGTTATGAAAACAGAATGGCCCAAACCATGGTATCTTCCAATAACCACTTTATATGACAGTCGCGATACCACTTTCGCGCGGCCGCGATCCGCTGTTTCGGCAGGTCTATCAAGGCTTGCGCGACCAGGTCCTTTCAGGCGCACTCCCCGCGGGCTCGAAGCTGCCTTCTACCCGAACGATCTCCGAGCAACTCGGAATCTCGAGGACGGTCGCGGTGCTGGCCTACGAACAATTGCTGGCGGAGGGATATGCAACTGGCCGCGGTGGTTCTGGAACTTATGTTGCGACTGCAGGATTCAGTCCGCGAGCGCTTAGCCATGAGCAGTCGCCAAAGTTGCGACTGTCAAGGTTCGGCGAAAGCGCCGTGGGTGCCAGTGATCGAGTTAAGGCGTATCAGCACAGAAAGAAGAGGCTGCCCTACAACTTCGCCTACGGCAGAAGCGATCTCGAAACATTTCCTTTTGAGATGTGGAGGCGCACTCTACTGCGGTGTGCACGCAAAACGCCGGTATCGGGTCTCGACTATGGGCCGAGCGCGGGCAGTCCTGCACTGCGTGAAGCCATCTGCGTGCATCTACGACGATCGCGCGCGGTGGTGTGCGAGCCTTCGCAGGTGATCATCACCAGCGGTTCACATCAGGCGCTCGACATCATTTGCCGTGTTCTGATCGGGCCAGGTGATTCGGTCGCCCTCGAGAATCCCAGTTATGAAGGAATCGCGGAAGTCTTGCGTGCCAGCCGTGCGCGAGTGTTTCCTGTATCGGTGGACGGCGAAGGGCTGGACCCGAAGCGATTGCCCCGAGGTGCGCGTCTTGTCTTCGTGACGCCCTCACACCAGTTTCCGACTGGGGTGATTCTCCCCCTGGCGCGGCGTGTCGAACTTTTGCGTTGGGCAGCACGCCACAACGCAGTGGTCGTAGAGGACGACTACGACGGCGAGTTCCGCTACGAAGGACATCCGCTGGAGTCGTTGCAGGGATTGGATAGCGAAGGACGCGTAATCTACGTCGGAACGTTTTCGCGAACCGTTTTTTCATCTTTGCGAATCGGTTATTTAATCGCGCCCAAGCAGTTGGTTGAGGTGTTTACCGCAGCCAAGTGGCTGTGCGACAGGCAATCGGCAACGCTGGAGCAGGAAGCGCTGGCGGAGTTCATCACGAGCGGCACGTATGAGCGTTACCTGAGGCGAGTTCGTCGCCGCAATGCATCGCGACGTCAGGCGCTGCTGGAAGCAATCGATGCCCACTTGGGTGATCGAGTGGAGGTCACAGGCGATGGTGCAGGCGCGCACGTTGTCCTGTGGCCGAAGAAGCGGGTTTCAGAGGCAAGCGTTGTCGCCCAAGCTGCCGCCCGCAGCGTGGGTGTTTACGAAATTTCGCCGTATTTCTTGAAACCGTCCTCCCACACAGGAATTCTGCTGGGCTATTCCCGTGTAAATGAGAAACAGATCACAGAAGGGATTCGCAGGCTCGGGGAGGTGCTGTGAGTTGCACGAGGTTCCCCAACATGAGGAACAATGGCGATGCTTACGCCCGAGCGGCAACATCTTTTCCGACGGCCTGGCGGAAATAATCCAGGGACATGCGCAGGCCCTCATCAAGCTTTACTTTAGGTTGCCAGCCGAGGAGGGTGCCAGCCTTGGTGATGTCGGGACGGCGCTGTTTGGGGTCATCTTGCGGGAGAGCTTCGTAGCGAATCTTGCTGCTGGACCCCGTGATGGCGATAACGCGCTTCGCGCACTCCAGGATCGTGAACTCGTCGGGATTGCCGATATTGACCGGCTGGTGCTCGTCGGACTTCGACAGACGAATGAAGCCATCAATCTCGTCACTGACGTAGCAGAAGCTGCGAGTCTGAGAACCGTCGCCATAGACGGTGAGATCTTCGCCGCGCAAGGCCTGCTTCATGAAATTCGGAATCACGCGGCCATCGTTCAGTTGCATGCGCGGCCCGTAGGTGTTGAAGATGCGAACGATGCGTGTGTCCACCTTGTGATAGCGGTGATAGGCCATAGTCATGGCTTCGGTGAAGCGCTTGGCTTCGTCATAGACCGATCGCGGGCCAATGGAATTCACGTTGCCCCAGTAGGTTTCCTTTTGCGGATGTTCGAGCGGATCGCCGTAGCACTCGGAGGTCGAAGAAACGAGATACTTCGCGTGATATTTGTGCGCAACCTCGAGAGCGTGCATGGTCCCGAGCGAACCCACCTTCAGAGTCTCGATGCCATGGATCATGTAATCGACCGGACTGGCGGGGGAAGCAAAGTGGAAGACGTAATTCACTTCGCCAACATCGAAGGGGCGATTGATGTCGAGTTGTTGGAATTCGAAATTGCCTTCGCGACGAAGGTGGTCAATGTTCGACATCCGACCGGTGAGCAGGTTGTCGACGGCGATTACCGAGTAGCCTTCGTAAATAAGCGCATCGCAAAGATGGGAGCCCAGAAATCCCGCACCACCGGTGACGAGCGCCCGTGGTTTCATGAACGAGAAATCTTTCTGGCCGGTCTCGTGTCTTTCGGGGGCGTGAGCAGTTCTGGGCTGATGGTGGGCCGGCCAACGCTGTAGTAAGTGAATCCGTTCATCGCCATGGCGTGTGGATCGTACAGATTTCGGCCATCGATCACGATGGGGTATTTCAAGGCAGCACGCAGGCGATCAAGATCGAGGGACGCGAATTCTTCCCACTCTGTGAGGATAAGAAGGGCGTCGGCGCCTTCAGCGGCTTCATACGCGCTTTCGGCATGCTTGATGCTGGAGTTGAGTGCCTCTTTCGCGCGCTCCTGCGCCGCCGGATCGTAAGCGCAAATCTCGCAGCCCTCGGCCTGCAGCGACTTGATCAGCAGAATCGCCGGGGATTCGCGAATGTCATCGGTGCCGCCTTTGAAGGCGAGGCCGAGTACTCCGAGCTTTTTCCCGCGGAGAGTCCAGAGAGCGCTGCGGACTTTGCGGATGAAACGCTGACGCTGCTCTTCATTGATCCGGATGACCTCATCGAGCAGGCGGAATTCGTATCCACACTCGCGTGCGACGGACCGGAAAGCCATCAGGTCTTTGGGGAAGCAGGAGCCCCCGTAGCCAATGCCGGGATTGAGGAAGCGAGGGCCGATGCGGCTGTCGGTTCCGATTCCCTGGCAGACTTGCTGCACATTTGCGCCGACGCTCTCGCAGATTGATGCGACGGCGTTGATGAAAGAAATCTTCATCGCCAGGAAGGCGTTCGAGGCATGTTTGATTAGTTCGGCGCTCTTCGCGCTGGTGGTGATAAGGGGTGGCGGAATTTGCGCGCGATCCGGACGCGGAATGGCGTCCGGGCGCAGGTAATAGGTTCCATCCACCATGGGCGCATAGATTTCGCGGAGGACGGCCGCACAGCGCTCGGTGTCTGCTCCAATGACGATGCGATCGGGATAGAGAAAATCGGTAACCGCGGTACCTTCCCGCAAGAACTCAGGGTTGGAGGCGACGTCGAATTCGCCGTGCTCAGCTCCATTGCGGAGGATGATTTTACGAACCCAGTCGCTGGTGTAGACGGGTACCGTGCTCTTCTCGACCACCACCTTGTAGGAGTCGATGGCCCCGGCAATCCCGCGGGCAACCGATTCAACGTAAGAAAGATCGGCCTCGCCCTGCTCAGTTGGAGGGGTTCCCACAGCGACGAAAATTGCGGCGCTGGCGCGGACCGCACTCTGCAGGTCATCGGAGAAGGTCAGGCGGGTTCCACGGTGGCGGTGCAGGAGCTCAGGAAGAAAGTTCTCGTGGATCGGGCACTCACCGCGATTGAGCGCGGCCAGTTTCTGTTGGTCATTGTCGACAACGACAACGTCGTGGCCCAGATCAGCAAAGCACGCACCCGCGACCAGTCCGACGTATCCTGACCCAACTACTGCAATTTTCATGCGCCTGACCCCCGGTGAAAGAGTAAAGGTAAGATGCCTTTCGCCTTCAACGCGCTTACTTTAGCAGCTTCATGGCAATGCGGAAATAAGAATGCAGGAACACTGGGCAGCACAGTTCGAAATGGGAATTTCAGGTGTTCGGCAAAGGCGCTTCGCCATTCGATTCGCTAATGCCAACTATCAGAATTTCCAATGGTTGGGGGCTTTCAAAAGTATTAATGTAGGGATATCAGCCTTGGGTTTGCTCCCGGGTCAGGTGAAAACACTTGCACCTTCTGGGCGGGCCTGCGGTGAGTCCAAAGCGGGGGATGTTCCAATGAGCGAGCTCGAAAACAAATTGAATCATATTCTCGAGGAACACCAGCATGAGAGCGGTCTCCATATGATTGGGGGCAGGCGCCGGCTGATCGACCGCCTGGTGAAGTTCTTCGAAGAGGACCTGAAGACGCAGGAAAAGAACGCGCCGGCAGGTTCGCGCGACAACTAATTCTGGCTTTTTCCCTCCTGACAACCAGCCCGTCGCGAGCAGCGGCGGGCTTTTGCGTTGGAAGGGTAGGCGGTCCCAACACGGTGGCGCACCTACTGACGCGTCACCAGTAGCCTGTCTAGATGGCTCATTGGCTGGATCCATTGAGTCCCGGACGACGAGACCCCGGTTGGTTCGTTCTGCAAGTCCATCATGCTCCGCCCACGCCCGATAAGAGACTAGGGTTGTTGCTCCTGTAGCAAAACGACATCGGAATTGGTCTGCTGCCGAATCACGGCAAAGGTTACGCCATCCCGTGAAATGGAGAAGTCGGCGATGACTTCAGAATTGAATTTCGTGATTTGGTGGCCAGGCGATCCATCGAGCGGCTGCACCCACAAGTTCCCCACGCCGTTTTCGCTGATTGGGTAAGCGATTGCCTTGAGATCAGGTAGTACCCTTAGCGTCGGTCCGCGGCCGATTAGAGACGTCAGCCGCGGATCGAGATCCAGCAAGCGCTGAGTCGCCCCAGGGCCGCGACTGAGGTCCACAACGGCAAACTTCGTGTAGGCATCATTAGTCTTGCTGTCCACTATGTCTGCTACCAATCCTAACGAAGCTCCATTTTTATCAAGGAAGACAAAATCCTCGATCCCAAATTGGTTGGGGACTGACGTACCGGAAACTTCTTCCGCGGCACCCCCGTCAATGCCAACGCGCATGACTCGAGAGGTGCCTGGACGACTTATGCAGTACACCCATTTGTGGTCCGGTGAACAGAGAGGACGGGTATCCAGCCGCCCGGAGGTGAGACGTAGCGGCGCGGAGCCATCCGGGTTGATGCGCCAGACGTTCTGGGCGTCGTTCGTGTGATATGCCCAGGATAAAAGTATGTATTCATTCCCACACGTCGAGAGGTCGCCGATCGCGGCATCGGGGTCGTTGACCAGGACGGTTGCATTGCGGCCATCGCTATCCAATCGCGAAACCTTGTTCCGATCGGCGATGAATAGCTGCCCGCCTTCCGCCCACTCGATCGATCGCGCATCCTCGATTTGCGCAATCGTCCCAGGCTCGGTGATTCGCAGCGACTCTGTCGCAGGGAAAACACCCGCAGATCGGGTCGTCTTTAGCTGTACGGTGGCTGCACTCTTTTCATCTGCGGAGAGGCTGAGCGTGGCATAGCCGTTCGTATCCCGAGTGACAGGAGTAAGCTTGCCGTCGAGGGAGATGCTGCCAATCTGAGCTTTGTCGATATGGTTCTTTGGGGAGAAGACCACCATGAGCGAGCGATCGCCCGGCAGCCACTCCAGTTCGAAAATGTGGTCATCCTGCAAAGAGGCAATCGTCGAGACCTGCTTCCCAGCCAGATCAATGGCCTCGATGACCCCCGCGGAGCGCCCGCCGAAGAGAACGGAGTACGCCAGCCGTTTGCCATCGTGTGACCAGGCGACATTTTGAGGAACTTCGCCTTGCGTGAGTTCGGAAATGTGAAGCACCTGCTCATCGCTACCGTCGATGTTGGACTCGAGAATACGATACTTGCCTGGTTCAGGATCATTGCCCCGAAGGTAAGCCATGCGCTTGCCGTCGGGCGAAAAACTCACATTGCTATCGATGTCCCGCACAAGCATACGTGGGGACCCGCCGAGCACTGGAGCCTGATAGAGATTGAACTCAGTGTCTTGTGCGTTTACTGCCCTGCGAAAATAGATGTAGTTGCCATCGGGAGAGAATGCCAGACTCTCGTAGTGTGCCGCCGCCTGCGGGATCACCTGGGTATCACTGCCGGTAGGTATGTTGCGAAGCCAAAGGCTCTTTTTTCCTCCGTCATCCTGCACGCTGAGGATGTACTTGCCGTCTGGAGAGATGGCTGCCTGTTCCGCTTTTCCCGTATTCGTGATTTGCTTGATTGTGAAATTTTGGAATGGAGCTGGGCCGGAGCGGGTCAGAAGAGCGTAAACACCAAATCCTGCCGCGCCGAGCAACACGGCAGCAAGCACCGCCATCAGCGCCGTGCCGAGACGATGCTCGCGCACAACTGCCTTAACGCTGGAACTGGTGGTATGCGCGGGAGAAACCTGGCCTGAGGCGGTTCCTGTGGCGACGGACAAGCCCACTGCTCCACTTGCCGTTGATCTGAATTGTCCGCTCTTTTCCGCATCGGCGACCGCAGTGCGCCCGGAATCACTGTCGCGCAGCAAGCGTTTCAGGTCGCCGCGGATTTCGGATGCATGCTGGTAGCGCAAATCGCGGTCTTTTTCCAACGCCTTATTGATGATCTCTTCGAGCCGCGGTGGTATCTCCGGATTCAGTCTCACCGGTGAAACCGGCACCCGGTTCAGAATTTGGTCGAAGATGACTGCGGAGGTGTTTCCACGAAACGGGAGCGCTCCTGTCGCCATTTCGTAGAGCACGGTCCCAAAGGAAAAAATGTCGGTACGCGTATCGACTTCCTTGCCTTTGGCTTGCTCCGGCGACATATAGGCAACCGTGCCGATGGCCGCGCCCGGACTCGTGAGGAACTGTTCGCCTACCGCCGCAGTCAGTTCGACAGTTGCTCCCGCCGCGCTCACCTTCTGTGCCATGGGCGCAAGCTTGGCAAGCCCGAAGTCCAGGATTTTTGCGTGGTGCCGTTTTGTCACCAGAATATTGGCGGGCTTGATGTCGCGATGAATAATGCCCTCGGCATGCGCGGCATCGAGCGCGTCCGCCACTTCGATCGCAACCGACAGGAGTACTTCGAACTCCATGGGACGGTTCGTGATCATGTGCCTCAACGTCATCCCGTCGAGGAATTCCATCGCGATAAACGGCTTACCGTCGTGCTCGCCGATTTCGTAGATAGTGCAAATATTGGGGTGATTCAGGGCTGAGGCGGCCTGCGCCTCGCGTTCAAAACGGTCTACCGCTGAACGATCTTTGAGAAGCTCGTCAGGCAGAAATTTCAGGGCCACGAAGCGGTGTAGCTTCGTGTCTTCTGCCTTGTAGACCACGCCCATTCCGCCTCCGCCGAGCCTCTCGACGATGCGGTAATGGGAAATATTCTGGTCAATCATGACGATGCCGCAATGCTAAGCGGGATAGTACAACGAGTCAATCAGAGGAATCTTGAAAACTGCAAAGCTGGATGCGGGCTTTCTTCTGTTTCCAATCTTAGCGATACGGCCGATGACTGCGTTTTCGTCCACAGGCCTCGGTAGCTTGAACCTCTCCGCTTAAAGTAAAGTATTCCTTCACACAAAATCCGAGGGGGCTGAATGAAGCACGAGAACCACGACGGAAGCGGCATCGATCGAAAGCTGCACAATCCGGTTGAGGACCGCCTGATTCCCCTCGAACCGCTCGATTTGTCCAAGGTACGTTCCATCGATGACCTTGTCCGCGCCATGGCGAAGACCGCTTTCACCGGCCGCCAATTAGGCGAAGCTGTCGATGTTCTCGAAGCGATGGCCAAGGATCAGGACTGTTTCGTCGTCATGACGCTTGCGGGCGCCATGACCGTTGCTAAGCAAAGCCTGGTCATCGCCGATCTCATCGACCGAGGCGTGGTGAATGCAATTGTCTCGACAGGCGCGCTGATGGCCCATGGCCTCGTCGAAGCGAGCGGAAAGTCGCATTTCCGCTACAACCCCGATGTCCCGGACACCGAGCTTTATGAGCAGGGCTACAACCGCGTGTACGACACGCTAGAGCCGGAAACTAATCTCAACGATGTCGAGCACGTGATGTCGGAAATCCTGGGAGAGTGGGACCACAGCGAGATCCTTTGTTCGTACAAGCTGAACCACGCCATCGGCGCGCACCTCTCGAAGCGGGCCAAAGATCAACGCGGAATTCTGCGATCGGCGCACGAAAAGGGGGTGCCAGTTTTTGTTCCGGCATTTACCGATTCTGAGCTGGGCCTTGATGTCGCGCTGCACAATCGCCTGCGCGAGAGTTCGGGGCGCCACAAGATACGCTTCGATCCCTTTGAGGATCTGGAACACTTCGCTTCGACCCTGCTCCGCCAGAAGAAGCTGGGCATTTTCACGATTGGCGGCGGGGTGCCGCGCAACTGGTCGCAGCAGTTCGGGCCGTTCATCGAGTTACGGCACCGCAGGCTAGGCGAGAACGTGCCGCTGAAGAGGTATCACTACGGCCTGCGAATTTGTCCCGAGCCGGTGTATTGGGGAGGCCTCTCCGGCAGCCCTTACAGTGAGGCGATTTCCTGGGGCAAATTCGTTCCTCCGGCGGAAGGCGGGCAGTTCGGCGAGGTTTTCGTGGATGCGACCGTTGGACTGCCGCTGATCGTGGCGGCGCTGTTTGAGAGATTGGGGAAGCAGAAGTCCAGTACGAAAACCGAGTCCAGCAGCAAGAAGGCTTCCGCCCGGCGATAGTAATCGTAGATTTTACAGTTACTCTCGTACACGCACCCCCCGCATCTAGGGATACGGAAGCCAACTTTCCTAGAATGAACCCACCACGTTTCTTCCCCGGTAGGCGAGGACGAGAACATGCTGATTCCCATCCGCCATGAGGGGATGCACGCCCGCCGTTGGCCCATTATCACGTTCACGCTCATTGCGGTGAACGTACTGTGTTTCCTGTTTACCTATACAACTCTTCAAAATGAGGCCCCGCAGTTGGGCCAGTTGAAAGCGCACATCCTTCTGATGGCGGCGACGCACCCGGAACTGACGCTGCAGCCGCAAGCCCAACAACTGGTGGACGATTTCAAGAAGCGCCAGCCCGCGGTATGGGCACAGGCGCAGAATCAGAATCGCGATGTCGAGGACAGCTTCGATGCCCAGATGCGAATGCAGGACGACGAATCGAAACTGCAGGAGCAACTGAACTCACTCACTGAGCAATATGTGCAGCTGATCTCGAGCTCGGTAATCGACAAATATGCTTTCGTTCCGGCACATCCGACAGCTCTCTCTTACCTGACCGCCAACTTTATGCATGGCGGCTGGCTACACCTGATTGGCAACATGTGGTTCCTGTGGCTGGCGGGATTTGTTCTGGAAGACGCATGGGGCCGTCCGCTTTTTTCGGTTTTCTATCTGATTGCAGGAGCAGCCGCACTGCAAATGCACGCCTGGACCAACGCGGGCAGCATGGTTCCAACTATCGGCGCGTCGGGAGCGGTCGCTGCGCTGATGGGTGCGTTTCTCGTGCGCTTCCCCAAGATGAAGATCGAGATGTTGTGGCTGCTGGGTTTCTTCCGTTCTTATCGTTTCAAGGCGCCTGCGTATGCGCTCCTGCCGTTGTGGTTGCTGATGGAGGTCTTTTACGGGGCCCTCTTCGGCAGCTCCAGCAGTGTCGCTCACTGGGCCCATGTTGGAGGGTTCGTGTTCGGTGCTCTCGCGGCTTTGGCAATCCAACATTCCGGCCTGGAGCAGAAGGCCAACAAGGGAATAGAAGAAGAGCTGACCCTGACCTCCGATACCGAGATCCAGGAGGCCAGTGATCTGATTGACCAGAAGCAGTTCGAGCCCGCGATCTCCAGATTGTTGGCTTATGTTCAAGCCCATCCCAAGTCGGTAGACGCGCACATGCTGCTGGTGCACGCCTATCGCGGCACCAATGATCAGCCGGCTTGCATCAGCACGCTCGAGAAGCTGTGCGCGATACATGCGGCCGCCGGAGAGCATGAACTCGTGTGGAAGACTTACGAGGATTTCATGGCTGCTGGTGGCAAGGATTTGCCGGTGAACGTGTGGCTGGATGTTTGCCGCGCGGCTGAGAAGATGCAGTTCTTTGATCGGGCGGTTTCGGAGTATGAGACCTTGTCGCAGGTGCATGCGAGCGAGCGGCAGGCCATTCCTGCTTTATTGTCCGCCGGCCGGATTTGCATGAAGCAGCTGAACCAACCTCAGAGGGCGCTGCAGTTCTTTGAAGCGGCGGAGAAGTCTCCCGTGCCTCACCTGGATTGGGAACAGAGCATCGCGGCGGGAATCAAGGAAGCGAGGGCGGCGCTGCCGAAAGCTGCCGCGGCCAGCGCGTCGGGTCTAAGATAAACTTTTGCGCTGGGCTAAGCTGGCTCGCCCTGCGGGGCTGCGACTCCGGTTGCACCCATTCACTATTCTCAACCAAGATTAAGTTCGTAGATCCTACCCTCAGGGGCTGAAGCCCCCGCGATGTAGAAGACTGAGCGGCACGACTGAAGTCGTGCCCTTCCCCTAAACCCATCATGCAAAGGGTCTCTGATGGAATTGAGTTCGATGGAATTGAGTTCGATCGAACCAGAGTCGATCTAATCAAAGATAAAGATTGCCGCCGCAATCACCGTGGTCCACAGGCCGCGCTTGTCGCCAACTGCGGACTGGGTCACGTTGGCGGTACGCACGATCTTGTTGGAGATCCGATAGATCTCTTTCTTCTCATCCCAGGATCGGTCGGGATCAAACTCCACGTTCAGCGTGGTGGCCAGCATTTCTGCCGCTAGTTCTTCTGCGTAGTCTCCGGCGGCATCTTCGGTCTCACCGAAGGAGTGGTGCTCGCTCAAGTATCCGTAGGTATTGCGATCGGCGGGGATCGCCACGCCAATGCTGGCGGCCAGCAATCGGTGCGGCTCATGCGTCGAGTTCTCGGCGACGACGGCAAACACAACTTCGCCGGGATCGAGGTAGGGAAGTCCCTGCGCCCGTGAGATCAGCTTGCATTGTGGAGGGAAAATGGAGGAGACCCGAACCAGGTTCTGAGCGGCGATGCCCGCATCACGAAGAGCCAACTCGAACGAGGTCAAACGTTCCTTGTGTTTACCGACCCCCTTGGTGAAGAAGATCCGCTTGGGGACCATGTCTTTGGACAATTCAGAAGCCCTCCGCCTTTTTGGGTGAATGAATCGTTAAATTTAACACAGCGGGGCGGCTGGACAAGATGAAATATACAAAAAAAGACGGACCATTTCTGGTCCGCCTCGGAAGAGCAAACTGAAGCTACTTTGCCGCCGCTACTTTGCTCACGTTGATGGTGTCGCCTTCGGCTGTGCCGGTCACCTTCGCGTTCTCGCCAGCCAGTTTGTCCAACTCAGCGAGTTCCTTCTTGTTGTCGGTCTTCAAGGTGTAAACCTTGTCGCCTACCACCAGAGCGTAGTTGGAGCCTTTCTTCACGCAAGCTCGTGTGCAGGCGGCTTTGTCGCCCATGGCATGCTTGGCGCCGCACATCGAGTCGCTGACTTCCCCGGTATAAGTTTGGCTTGCAGCAGCGGCCAGGGTCACAAGGCCGAAGCCGCACAATACGAGAACTGCAAAAGCGGCACTGATTTTTTGCCCAACAGATTTCACAGCATCCTCCTAGGGGATTTGGACTTCTACAGCAATGGATTTCCCGACCAGGAATTGGTTACAGCTTATTTCCTGGGGACGAAATGCAGCGCGACGTTCACGGTCTTGTTCTGTCGGTCCACGTTTTGCTTGGGAACCACGGAATAAGACCGGCTCAACCCGATGTCATGGTACATAACTTGGAAGAATTGCTGCAAATAGCTGTCGTCGAAAACGTCACCTTTTTTGATCTGCCACTGCGCGATCAGCTTGTCGGCGGCGGCCTGGTCGATTCCGTCCACAGTCAGGTCGCCCATGCGGAATTGGTCGCCTTCGGTGACGTTGAGTTCGTACGAGACGGTCGCGGCGGAGTCGTTGAGCGTGGGGACGGGTTTCACGTGAGCGATCAGATAGCCTTTGGTCCCATAGAGTTTCTGAACCGCCTCGAGATCGTTCTCAAGTTGTACGGCGTTCGCCGGCTGGCCTGGTTTCAGGTGAATCAAAGCCTGGAGTTTGTCAGCAGGAAAGGCCGAGAATCCCGCCCAGCGGACATCAGTGACGTGGTATTGAGTTCCTGACTTTACGGGAAAACTGACATCAACGACCGTGCGCGGACCGTCAGAAACGATCTTCGCCTGGGAATCGGAAAATTGGGCTTTCAGATATCCGCGACTGAGGTACACAGGAAGAAGATCAAGCTTTTCGTGAGGTCGCATAGCCGAGCGGAGGTATTCTTGGCCGGAGATTGGCTTTGCGGCGGCCTGTAGAGGGGGAATTTCAGGCTGTCCGGCACCAGGGAAATCCGTGTTGCGCACGATGACAGGATGGAACTTTACGGTGTAGGTGTATTCGTCGATGGGGCCGTTCATCGATCCAGCTTGGATCCCTTCGGCATGTCCTGCGATCTTGCGTTCCGCAAGGATCGCATTCAGCGCATCGGATATTTGATCCGGCAAACCGCCGTTGAGAGGCAGCTTGCCCTCAAAGAGCGGAACGCGGGTGTGCAGTGTAGACAATAGCTGATCATCAGAAAACCAGACGAAATTGTCGAACAAAATGGGGACGAGTTTTTCGTTTTCGCTAACCTGGAGTTCAAGGTCGCAGCCCGCGGTTGTGTATTGGTATTTGTACGCGACATCAGTAAATAGGCCGGTTTCCGCGAGCTTCTGAACTGCTTGCTGAAAATCCTGTTCCGTTGTGATACGCCCCAGTTGTAACCCGGATGCCGCAACAACTTTATCTTCAGGCAGGCGTTGCAGGCCTTTCACATGGACGGAAAGCAGCTTGAAACTGAGTTGCGCCTTGTTCTGGCCCCAGCATAGTGAGGCAAGAAGAACGATGATTGTGAGGAAATAGGTGCGTCTCACGCGCGAAATTGTATAACAGCGGGCTACTAAAACTCCTTGGACATTACGATGCAGTGGCACTCGACACCGGACTTCAGTTTGCGCGAAGGATGGAATTCCTCGGTGGCGGTTTCCACATATCCCAGCTTGCGGTAGAACGGCGGAAGATCCGTTCGCAGGCTGACGACGACGAGATCGACTCCTGAACATCCCTTGTTGCGGCAATACTCCTCGACCGCATCGACCATTATGCGCCCGAGTCCCTTGCCCTGCTCCGCAGGATCGACGGCTAGCATGCCCAGATACCCGCGCGCTCCTTTGATCTCGACATATACGGAGGCCACAATCTTTTCCGAGCCGTTCTGCGCGATGAGAAACTCGCCATCCGCCATCATTTCGGCCAAGCGGCCTTCATCCGTGCGCGTGCCTTCTAGGAATTTCTCGATCGCGAAAGCCTCGTTGATGGCAGGCATCATCGCGGTGCGATCGTCCATGGTGGCGAGCCGGATGTGGATGTTGGAAGAATAGGTCATACATCCTCGAAGAATGTCATTCCGAGCGACGTCTCACGATTCGCGTGCGAAACCTGAAACAGAGTCGAGGAACCTGCTTTTCGCTTCGGCACATGAAATTGTCAATTCCCGAAAACAGCAGGTTCCTCACGGCTGGAAGCCGTTCGGAATGACAGCTATTAAGGTTCTGTGTTCTATGAACCACGTCAAAGTCGTTTGAGGAATTCTCGTGCCGCTTCCAACCTGTCGAACAACCTTTCCTCGGCCTGAAATTCTGCGGAATGCACGCAGCGGCGGCTGCCGCGCAACTTCACCGGATGCTTTAAATGCAGCATTTCGTGATACACGATGTATTCGACCACGTAGCGCGGCACGCGAGGATGATCGAAGACGCTGCTGACCACAATGGCGTTGTGCGCCGGATCATAATGCCCAAGCCGGTTGCGGGCGCGCTCCGTGCTCCAAGTCATTACAGGACGCCCCATCAAGCCGTAGAAATACTTCTGGTTCAGGTCCTCGAAAATTTCTTCCAGATGATAAACGTGTCCTCGCGCTGTGGTAATGCGCTTCCGACCGCGCATTTGCCGGACCAGATGCGCCTTCTCCGACATGTGGTGTGTAGAGACATAGCCGCGATAGCGGGTCGCGTGCTCGCGGTCGATGGGCTTTCGGTACATCTTCGCCAAAAGAATGTGAGCGATGGCGCGCAGCACCGGTTCGGGCGCTCCCTCCAGAAGATCTGAAATCCTAACGAGTAAGCGGCCCTCGCGAAGCCGTATGGTGTTGTTTACGCTGGCGAAGCGGAAGAAGTCGATCTTTAACTCGGGCAGAGGCGTACGAGGCCGGAGTTCGCGAAAGGTTTCCTCAAAAAGTTTTTGGAGATGCTGCGACACGCGAATGAGTTCAGATTAGCATGAGGTTATCGCAAGACGTTCGCCAATCGGGCTGGCCACACACCGCTGCTAGCCACCGCTGCTTCTTTCCTTGTGAGCTTTCTCTTTCTTGTTCTTGAACTTCTCTTCCTGCTCTGCCAGCAAGCTGCGGTGGTCTTTGGCCCCGTCGTCCACGGCCTGCAGTGCTGTGCCAACCAAATAATCGTACTTGGCAAATTCTTCCCGCGAAGTTGCCAGCGAGGACTTGAACGCGCGCAATTTCGATCCAAACTCTGTATCGGCCTCGATGACAGGCTTCAGGGCTTTGCGCAAGTCATCATCGCGATCGGCGAAGGTATCCACGTTGTCGTCGAGTTCGTCAAAAATGTCGATAAAGTCCTGCAGGGCATCCTGCATTTGCTGGTCGCGATCGGCGGCCTTGGTGTCTGCTTTCGCCTGCTGCAGGCGCTCGAGGCGCGTGCGCGCGAATTCGATGTAAAGCTTAAGGCGAACGTCTGGAGTTTGGGCCGCGTCGCGCAGCTTGTCCACTTCCAGATCGCTGAGGGGATCGCGCTTTTGCCGTTGGGCAACGGCGCACAAGGGAACCAGAAGCAGAATCGCAACGAGAGTCTTAATCATTGCCTTTGCCTCCGAATAGGCTTAACAGCAGTTCGGTCCGAAAATGTTCGAGCTGATCGATCACTTTCTGGATTATGGGTTGATCGTCGACGTCCGCGTCCAGTTTCATTTCCTTCAAATGGCTTGAGATCCGTCGAATCCTGATCTCCGTGTCTTTCACGTGTTTCTTTGAGTTGATCGCGGCCGCGTGCGCCTTGTCGCAATATTGCACAATATCGTTCAGATCAGTGTGAAACTCATCCTCGCGGTTGGCCTTCAACGCATCGGTGGCGGCCTTGTGTTGGAGTTCGGCTGCATCCATGTAGAATTTCGGCTGCTGATCGGTCTTGGCGGAGTCGGCGCGGGCCACCAACTCCTGCAATGTTTCCGGCTTACGCGCGCAAGCGGCCACCGACCCCAACAGAACCAGCGCGAACACCCCAACAGACTTGATCATGCTTTTCCCGATCACTTCTCGATCGCAATTAAGCGGTGTTTCGCTTGCCACTCCTGTTCGGGAAATTTGCCGCCCGAAATATTCAGGAACTCATGATAGTACTTCGAAGCGTCTTTGACATCGCGCATGTGATCGTAGGCGGTGGCGCGCAGGAAATAGGTCAAAGGATTTTCAGGCAAATACTTGGCACGCAAATCAAGGGACTTAATGGTCAGCGGGTAATCCTTGTTGCTGTTAGCGGCGAGAGCCAAATCGCCGTAAGCCTCGCCTAAGTCAGGTTTCAACTGAATTGTCTTTTCCAATTCTCCCTGGGCGTCGGCAAACTTCTTTTGCTGCAGTAACGCGCGACCGAGCATGTAGTGCAGGTCGGCATCGTTCGGCGAATTCTCGAGCAGCACGCTGTAGATCTGCGCTGCTTCAGCGAATTTGTGCGCTCTAGAATAAACGTCGGCCAGATCGCGCTGGGCCTTTTTGTCGGTCGGGTCCAATTTCAGCCCAGCCTGCATTTCCGCAATTGCATCATCATTCTGCCCAGCGATCGCGAGCATCCGCCCCAATTGAAGGTGGGCCGCTGCGTCGTTTGGATGAAGAACAACCAATTTGCGCAAGAGATTTTCAGCGTCGGGAAAGCGGTGCTGCGCCATGTAAAAGTTGGTGAGCGCGCTCATGGCATCCGTGGAGTTGGGATCAATGGACAGTGCCAGTTGGTACTCCTGCTCCGCCTCAGGACTATTCCGTTGTTCCAGGGTTAAGCCGGCAAGCAGGTGAGGCTCGGGATCTTTTGGAGCAACTACAGCGGCCTGGCGAAACGCATTCACGGCTTCTTCAGGATTGCTGTGCTGCAGAAAATGGCCCAAGGCGATCCATGCTTGCTTGCGGCCCTCCGCTGGATGCGCGGTCGGTGTGAGTTTTGTTGCAGCGCGCAAATATTGTTCGGCCTCGGGCTTGTCGGCAGAAGCCAGTTCAAGGCCCAGGTTCAAGTTTGATTCGAAGACGGTAGGCTTTGCCTGCACCGATTTCTTATAGGCTTCGATCGACTCAGAGTCTCGTCCCTGGGCGTGATAAAGAAATCCGAGATCATACCAGGCAGCGTAGTCGGCGGGGCGCTCCGCGACGACTTGCTTCAGCAAGGGCTCAGCGGTGGCGTAGTCCTGCTTTGCGATTGCGTCTTCCGCCTGGGTGAGTTTGGCTGCGGTGGGGTCGGTATCTTCGATTCGATGATGACGAACCGTAGGACGCGAAGCCTGTGCGTAAAGGCTGACAACGCCTAGGAGCAACGCAGCAGCTGTGAGGACTGCAGTTGCAAGCGCGGCGTTACTCTTTCGTATTCCCACGCGAAGCCCCATTCTCCTCCAACACACGAGCCAGGAACATTCCAGTGTACGACTCGGGAAGGCGGGCAATCTTCTCCGGTGGACCCTCTCCCACGAGGCGGCCTCCCCGTTCGCCGCCTTCAGGGCCAAGGTCTATGACCCAGTCCGCGGTCTTGATGACCTCAAGGTTGTGCTCGATGAGGAGAATTGATCCCCCTGCTTCGATTAGACGGCGAAATGCCGAGAGTAGTTTACTGATGTCGTCGAAATGCAAGCCGGTGGTGGGCTCATCGAAGATATAAAGCAGCCTGCGGCGACGGGCCGCGGCGCCAATCCGGGTCGAACTCGTGGCGGGCTGCAGGTGGGCCGCCAGTTTTACGCGTTGCGCTTCGCCACCGGAAAGGGTGGTCGCCGATTGGCCCAGACGAAGATATCCAAGGCCGACTTCTTCGAGTACGCGCAGCTTGTCGGCAACTTTGGGCGCGCTGGCGAAGTGATGCATGGCCTCGCGCACCGTCATGCTCAGCACTTCGTGAATATTCTTCCCGCGGTACCGTACTTCCAGCACTTCGGGCTTGAAGCGCATGCCTTTGCATTCCTCGCAGATCAGTTCGACGTCGGCGAGGAACTGCATTTCGACGACAACTGTGCCATCGCCCTGACAGGTTTCGCAGCGCCCGCCCGGGACGTTAAAAGAGAAGTGACCGGCTGCGAATCCCCGCTTGTGGGCCTCAGGCGTGCCCGCGAATAGTTCGCGGATGCCGTCGAAAGCCTTGATGTAAGTCACCGGGTTCGAGCGCGGCGTGCGCCCAATGGGAGATTGGTCCACCAGCACGACTTCATCAATATGCTCGTGACCTTCGAGGCCGCGGAGCGCGAGCGGCTTGCCGGTTGGGGCGGTTTCGCCGTTGGTGGAATCCAGCGTTTGCGGATTCTCCTGCCTCTTGAGCGTGTTCAATGCTTTGAACAGAACATCGTGCAGCAGGCTGGATTTTCCGGAGCCTGACACTCCGGTAATCGCTACCAGCATGCCGAGCGGGATCGTCACGTCGACATTTTTGAGATTGTGTGCGCGAGCTCCACGAATCGCGAGTTGCTGTCGACCCGGCTTGCGGCGGTTCTGCGGTATCGGGATTCGCAATTCGTGGGACAGGTATCGCCCGGTGAGTGAGGTTGGGATCTTTTGGATTTGCTGATATGTCCCCTGGGCGATCACCTTTCCGCCGTGCTCACCCGCGCCGGGCCCAAGGTCGAGAATATGGTCGCTGGCGCGCATCACGTCAGGATCGTGTTCGACGACGAGCACGGTGTTGCCCAGATCGCGTAACCCGTGCAGGATTCCAATCAACCGGTGCGTATCGCGGCTATGCAGCCCGATCGACGGCTCGTCGAGCACATATAGCGTCCCAACCAGGCGAGATCCCAATGATGTCGCCAACTGAATTCGCTGGGCTTCGCCTCCGGAGAGGGTCGAAGTCAGCCGGTCGAGCATGAGGTATTCGAGTCCGACATCGTTGAGAAACCCTAGTCGCGATCGGATCTCGTCCAGCAGCTTCTCGGCAATGCCCGCTTCTTGCGGTCGCAGTTCCAGGGTTTCGAAAAACTTTGCGGCCTGCTCCACGGTCATGGCGCAAACTTCGCAAATATTCTTGTCCCCGATGTTCACTTGCTGGGCCTCTCGGCGAAGGCGGGCGCCACCGCAATCGGAACATGTCGAATATCCGCGGTACCGGCTCAGAAAAACGCGCACGTGCAGCTTGTACTTCTTGCGCTCGAGGTACTGAAAGAAGCCGCGTACGCCGATGAACTTCTTATCGCCCTCGATCACGATGCGCTGGTGCTCCGGGCTCAGCTCGGCCCAGGGGACATCGAGGGGAATGCCAATCTGCTTGGCGTAGCGCTTGAGTTCCGCTACCAGAGGCTTGCCTTTCGGTTTGGTCCAGGGCTCAATCGCGCCCTGGCTGATCGATTTCGAAGGATCTGGGATGACGAGGCCGAGGTCGAAATCGATGGTGTTGCCGAATCCCTGGCACCGCGGGCACGCGCCGAAGGGATTGTTGAACGAGAACAGGCGCGGCTCCGGCTCTTCGTATTTGATCCCGCACTTCTTGCATTCGAAGCGCTGGGAGAAGCGAAGTTGCTTGGCGGGTTGATCGTCGCGGGGTGCGGTTTCGAACAGCACTTCGCCGCTTTCTCGAAAACTGATTTCGCTGCCATCGACTATGCGTGAGCGGGAGTCAGCGGAGATCGCAATTCGGTCGACGAGCACGAAGACGGGTTCGGCGAAATTTATGTCGAGCAGCGACTCGGGGGTAGAGAACTCGAAAATCTGTCCGCGCTGGAAGAGGCGATTGAATCCGCGCTGCCGCAGCTCGAACAGGCGGGACTTGATGGCATCGAGGGGGACGGCTCCTCCATCGGTAGGACCCTTTTTGCGAGCCTTCTTCTTTTCTGATGTCATTCCGAGGCGACTTGTCGCCGAGGAACCTGCTTTTGTTTTGCGAACAGCAGGTTCCTCACCCCGATTTCCATCGGGGTTTGGAATGACATCTTGTTTGGTTATCACCGGGAACAGCACATTCAGCCGCGTGCCTTCGCCGAGCGCCAGCACTGCCTCCGCAACCTCATCGACCGTGTCCTTGCGGACTTCCGTCCCGCAGTTCACGCAATAGGTGCGGCCAACGCGGGCAAACAGTAATCGCAGGTAGTCGTAGATTTCGGTCGCAGTTCCCACCGTCGATCGCGGACTGCGCGTGGTGTTCTTCTGACGGATTGCCACCGCTGGCGCGATTCCTTCAATGTGGTCAGCATCTGGCTTCTCAATTCGCTCCAGGAACTGGCGGGCATAGGCAGAGAGCGACTCTACGTAGCGTCGCTGTCCCTCGGCGTAGATGGTGTCGAAGGCCAGTGACGACTTGCCGGAACCGGAGACGCCCGTAACAACGGTCAGTGCGTTGTGGGGAATCTCGACGTCAATGTTTTTCAGGTTGTGGGTGCGGGCACCGCGCACAACAATGCTGCCGCTGCCTTCGGCGGTGGCGATGGGAGCGGGAAGTCCGTTGTTCTCGATTACTGAGGTGGCCATCGGTACGAATCCCGTGCGGAGGGCCACTGGATGGCTCAGCGCAGCCGGGCAATCTTTCTATTATACGAGGTGTTCAGCAGGTCACTGGTAATTCAAGTCCGCAGGGAAAAGTGGCTCGGGAACAGTACTCGATGTGGAGCACTCGTCGCCTTTTGTTTTGCAGGACTTTCGACGAGGCGTGCACCAGCAGAGGCTTCATAAGAAGAATTCCGCCCGCCGGAACCTTGCACACGACTTCGGGGACCGCGAGCGAAAGATCGTGAATCGCATCGTCTGAAAGAACGCCTGATTTGTGGGTACCAGGAAGGACGCGAAGTGGTCCATTTTCGGTGGTTGAGTCGTCCAAGTGGATTCGAATCGCGAGCACTTGCTCAAGTGCATCGGCTGGGGCATGCGCGCAGATGACACCTTCTTTTACCGACCAAGGTCCCCATCCGGTTGCGTCCCGTCGTTCCCGCAACGGCAACGCAGTGTCTTGATGCCAAACGATAAGCCAGTTCGAATCAGGAGACTTATCGAATAACGTCGCTCGGAAGGGAAGTGCCTGTTGTCCTAAATCGCTTCTTGCGAATTTAAGGATGGATGGTTCGAGTGCCATCCTGTGCACGGCTTCGACCTGAAGCACGTTGCGCATACCTGCACGAGAACGGTGAAGTGGCGCGTGGTCGAGTACCACTGTAACCGCGTCGACATCGGATAACTGGAGGCAGTCTGGAACGATTTCGAAACCCTGTTGTTCCAGAGTGCTCATTTCGTTCCTGATCGCCTCACCGGTGCTTGCGTGATCTGAATCAGCGAACGATGTCCTACGGAGACAAAGCTCAGTTCGCGAGCGGCTAGGAGGGCATTCACCGCTTCACGCACTTTTGATCGCGCGACGAAATTGCCAAAAAAGCTTTCCAGCTCGGGCAAGTCTGCCGCGATCACGCAATCAAGATATTTCGACAGCAGGGCAGAGAGCGCCGAGTTCACTGAAGTGTTCACGCCTTCGGAAACCGCGTCGGGCGCCCAGCGTTGCAGCACGTCCCAGGAGGCGCCTTCGCGCTCGTCGTAATCCACACGGGTGATACGCAGCTTCGACCATAGCTCGGCAAGGGACCGGTCGAGGGCGGGAACGGAAATGCCTTTGCCAAGATCGTCAAGAAGCCTGAGCTTCGAGATCGGACCCTTGCGATGGATGATCTGGTAGGCGTCACACGCGAGTTGCGAGTAGGGCGAACGCGGTCCAGGCTTGGGAGCCTGCCGCGGATTGCGCTCGCCCACCAGCGCGTAGAAATACGGGAACACCGCCGCCGACAGAAGGAAGGCGTTGTTCTCGTCGAAAAGATTTGCCTCATAGGCGGACTTGTCACGCAGGAGACGGACCATAAGATCCGTGGCGTCTTTGGCCCGCGGGTTGGAGAACGCCTGCCGCAGTCGGGGAAGGTTCTCGTCGGTACCCAACCATGCACCCACAAATGTGGGCACAAGGAGGGGCGTTTCCAGTGGAAGCGTCAGGCAAAACCCCACCAATTCGATGAAGCTGCGGGCGTCATCAAGCGTGCGCACGGGCTTGCCGCTGACGTGCCACTTCTCGCGGCGAAGTTCAATGAGTTCCTGATCGGTCATAGGGACACTAACTTGGTTGGCCAGCCTTCTTGGCGCGGGATTTCAGCAGCAAGCCGAGAAAAACTCCAATCGCGCCGATCGCCATGACGTGCGAGGTGACCGCGGCACCGTATTCTCCGCCGGTCAGGTACACAATCTTCTCGTGAATTTTGACCGCATGCGTGCGTCCGCTCGCCGGATCGGCCACCGCGGGCCGCGTCTCACCGTAGCGATGCACCTGATAAACCGTGAGCACCGACATAATGAGCGCCATCAGTCCGACGGCCCATGCGAGCCGGCGGGACGAGCGCGGTTTGACGGTTGTTTCGGGCATGCTTGGCCTGGGGGTTCTTTGCAACCTTTGCGTCCTTTGCGGTTAAGTTTTTGTCTTAGATCCGCTTGAACGCGCGCTGAATGTCCTTCATTGAGTATCGCAGAACTACGGGCCGTCCGTGCGGGCAGGACATTGGGCAGTCGGTCTTTGCCAGTTCCGTGAGCAGCCACTCCATTTTGTTTTGCTCGAGCGGCATGTTGACCTTGATAGCGGCGTGACACGCGATGGAGGCGGCAATACGGCCGCGAATCTGGTCGAGATTGAGCGCCTGGTCTTCACGTGAGAACTGGTCAAGCAGTTCGTGGAGCATGTGCTCGACCTGCGCACCCTGAACTCCGGCAGGCGCGACCTTCACGGCGATGCTGCGCGCGCCGAAGGGTTCGGCATCGAAGCCGTTCTTCTGCAGTTCGTCGGAAATTTCGGTAAACACGGCCTGCTGCGCGGGAGTCAGTTCGATCACAATCGGCATCAGCAAGCGCTGACTCTCGACCTGCTGCTGCGCACGTTGCTTTAGAACTTTCTCGAAGAGCACCCGCTCGTGGGCGACGTGTTGATCGATGATCCACAGCCCTTCGTGATTTATCGCCAGGATGAAGGACTCGCGTAACTGGCCGAGCGGCTTAAGAGACGACAGGCTTGGGGCAACGTCACTCGCGGGAAGCGGTTCGTCCGCAAGCGGAGGCGCACAGGTGTCCGCGCCAAAAATCTGAACCGGACCTGCGAAGGTCTGCTGCGGGAAGCGCGCCACTGGGATAGCCGCGTTCGCTTCGACTTCAATGCCTTCTGTGAAGTGAAAGCGCTCGGCGATTGCGGGTTGCGGTAGTGCCTGCAGCGCGAACGCGTCGGGCGCGGCGTGGCCATAAAAGGCCTTCCACGCGGCGCTTGCCTCGGCGGTCGCTGCACCGGGAGTCAACGATGGACTGGCGGTTGGACGCGAACGGATTTCTGTCACGAACTGCGGCACCGGTCGCGCCTTCATGAGCGCCGCGCGGACCGAGTCGCGGAAAAAATCGTGAAGGATTGTCTGCTGGCGGAAACGCACCTCGGTTTTTGATGGATGGACATTGACGTCGACCTCGGCGTGCGGCATCTCGAGGAAGAGCAACACGACCGGGTACACGGTAGGGGGAAGAATATTGCGATACGCTTCGGTTAGCGCGTGCTGAATCAGGCGGTCGCGAATCAGACGCCCGTTGACGAACGTGTAAATCGAGTTGCGGTTCAGTTTCTGAATCTCGGGTTTGGAAACGAAGCCGTGCAAACGCAGGCTCCCCGGATCAGGTTCGACGGGCGAGGCGCCCGTCGCTGCATCGTCGTCTTCGGGTTTGCGCTTCCATGGCGGTGGCTGCGGCAGACCGACGTGGGCCAGCGGCAGTTCCGCGGCGACGGAAATCATCTGATCGAGCACATCTTTGCCGAAAACCTGATATACACGCTCGCTGAAACTATTCACCGGGGGCGCGACAAGCATGGCATTGGTCGCAGAATGCAACTCGAAATGTTTGTCCGGATGAGCGAGCGCGTAATGCGTAACCAGCGAAGCGATGTGGGAAAGTTCGGTGGATTCTGACTTCAGAAATTTCTTCCGCGCCGGAGTATTGAAGAAGAGGTCACGAATGGTGATGGACGTTCCCGGCGGCAGGCCGGCTTCTTCCACGCGATAGATCTTTCCACCGGCGATCTCAACCACGGTGCCGGAATCTTGCTCGCGGTCGCGAGTTTCCAGGCGCAGACGGCAAACCGAAGCTATCGAGGGCAGCGCCTCGCCGCGGAAGCCGAGAGTTGAGATGTTCAGGAGGTCTTCTGCATTCTTGATTTTCGAAGTCGCGTGGCGCTCGAAGGCGAGCAGGGCATCGTCGCGCACCATCCCGCAGCCGTCGTCGGTGATTTGGATCAGCTTCTTGCCGCCGGCTTCGATCTGAAGCTTGATTCGGGTTGCGCCGGCATCTAGAGCGTTTTCGAGCAGTTCTTTCACCACGGACGCAGGCCGCTCGACCACTTCTCCGGCGGCAATCTTGTTAGCGACGTTCTCAGAAAGTACGTGGATGCGCCCCATGGCAGGTCAAGCCAGTTTCGCAGAAGGAGAGCAGGGAAGCAAAGGGTTGTCGAGTAGGTGATGAGCCTAATTACGGCGCCTTGTTCAGTCGGAAATCGAACAGCATCTCTCCGCCAAGGCCACTGAGCCTGGCAACTTTGCCATCCTGGTTAACTGTCATTGAAAAGGTGAGTTTGCCCTTCACATAATCATCGTCAACATCGAAGACAAAACTGTCTCCTTCCAACTTGGGGTTGAGCATTATTGATTCGTGATCGGTGCCGGGATCCCAGAAATGTATGGTGCCCTCCAAACCGCGTGAGCCCTGAACGATCCGAAGGACGACTCCTCGGAGCCCCTTCCTCCGGTGCGGTGGATGCCACGTCCCTATGAATCTTGTCGATTGAGCGAAGATCACCGACGATATAGCCACTATCGAGATCATTGAGCGCAGCGCAAAGCGCGACCGATGGCAGAAGGCGAGAATCCAAAACGCGGCCCGGTCCATACTCCAGAAGGACACCGGAAGTCAGCATTCGGTTCCCCCACTGGGTAAGACAGGGGAAGCTAACAGCTAAGAGCTACAAGCTAGTAGCTGATTTTTGCAGGCGAACAATTTGCGAAACTATGGTCTGCGGCCTACAATGGTAGGATGCAGTCCCTTTCGTGGGCACACCCGCTGGTCGCCGAGTGGTTCACCTCCAAGTTTGGGACGCCCACCGAGCCGCAGGAGCAGGGCTGGCCCCACATCCTCGCCGGCCGCACAACCCTGATCTCCGCGCCCACCGGTTCCGGCAAGACTCTTGCCGCATTCCTGGCCTGCATTGATCGGCTGGTCCGAAAGGCGCTCAATGGAGAACTTCGCGACCGAACCGAAGTGCTCTACGTCTCGCCCCTGAAGGCTTTAGGCAATGACATCCAAAAAAATCTAGAGATTCCCCTTGGCGAAATTCTGCAATTGGCCGGCGAACGCGGGCTGCTGATGCCGCAGATTCGCACCGCGGTCCGCACCGGGGACACGCTCATGCAGGAGCGCCGGGCGATGCTGAAATGCCCGCCACACATCCTGGTCACGACGCCCGAGTCGCTATACATCCTGCTCACGGCGGAGAAGAGCCGCGCCATTTTGAGAGATGTCGAGACCGTAATCGTCGACGAAATCCATGCGGTTGCCGATGACAAGCGCGGAGCACACCTGACGCTTTCGCTGGAACGCCTGGAAGCGCTTATCGGGCGCTCTCCAGTCCGCATTGGGCTTTCGGCCACGCAGAAGCCCATTGAGCAGGTTGCGCATTTCCTGGCCGGAAATGGCCGCCCTGATCCCGTGGTGGTCAATGTCGGCCACAAGCGCAAGCTGGATCTGGCTGTCGAGATCCCTGCTACCCTGCTCGGCCCGGTTGCAAGCAATGAGATGTGGGATGAAATTTACGACCGCATCGCCCAACTCTCCGAGCAGCATCGCTCTACGCTGGTTTTCGCGAATACCCGCCGGCTAGTTGAAAGAGTGGCGCACCACATCGGCGAACGAATTGGTGAAGAGAACGTTGCTGCCCACCATGGCAGCCTCTCGCGGAAACTGCGGCTTGCGGCCGAGCGAAAACTTAAAGATGGTCAGATTCGAGTTCTGGTGGCCAGCGCCTCGCTTGAGTTGGGAATTGATATTGGAACCGTTGATCTTGTGATTCAGATCAGCTCGCCGCGGTCGATCGCGGTCGCACTGCAGCGAGTGGGCCGATCCGGTCACTGGCGCGGGGCGGTGCCGAAAGGAAGATTTTTCGTCACCACCCGTGACGATCTTCTGGAATGTGCGGCGCTGGTGCGCGCAATTCGCCAGGGCGATCTCGATCGCCTGATCATCCCCGACTCACCGCTGGATGTACTCGCACAACAAATCGTGGCGACGTGTGCGACCAGCAATAGTAGTGCGGGCCGGACATTCCCTTCGACAAGCTCAGGGCAGCGTTTGTCCGGCAAAGATCAGGCTGAGGATGAACTCAGTCGGACAGGAATGTCCGATTCTCAAAAACCCGACCCACATGATCCCGGCTGGAATCAAGACGAACTCTTTGCGCTGGTGAAACGGGCTTATCCCTATCGCAATCTTTCTCGCGAGCTGTTCGACGGCATCGTCGAAATGCTCTCGGAGGGAATCGCAGCTCGCCGCGGTCGCTACGGAGCGTATCTGCATCACGACCGTGTGAATCGCATGTTGAGAGCCCGCCGAGGGGCGAGGCTGGCGGCGATTACCAGTGGTGGCGCAATTCCGGAGACTGCGCTGTTCACCGTGGTTGCGGAACCGGAAGGAACAGTGGTTGGCACGCTCGATGAGGACTTTGCCGTCGAGAGCAATGCCGGCGACATCATGCTGCTCGGCAATACCTCCTGGCGTATTCGCCGTGTGGAAGGGAAGTCGGGTCGGGTGCTCGTTGAAGATGCGCATGGCGCGCCGCCCAGCGTTCCGTTCTGGCTCGGTGAAGCTCCGGCGCGGACGCAAGAACATTCGTGGCATGTTGCCGAACTCCGGCGCGAGATCAGCGAACGGTTACCGGGAGTTTCACCGGTCGCATTGTCACCAAAGATTCCGCAGGTAGCCGAGACTGTGTCATGGCTTCAGGAAGAATGTGGTCTGGAAGAATCTGCCGCGATGCAGTCCATTCAATACATCCTGGAAGGCCGAACGGTGTTGGGCGACGTACCCACACAGAGCACGGTCATAGCGGAGCGCTTTTTCGATGAGGGCGGCGGAATGCAGTTGGTGATCCACGCCCCATTCGGCGCGCGCATCAACAAGGCTTGGGGGCTGGCGCTGCGCAAGCGATTCTGCCGTTCTTTCAACTTTGAGTTGCAGGCCGCTGCGACCGATAACGGCTTGAATATTGCTCTTGCTGAGCAGCACAGCTTTCCACTTGCCGACGTTTTTCACTTCCTGATTGCCGAGACGGTGCAGCCGATCCTGGAGCAGGCCGCTTTGCCCTCGCCAATCTTCGGAACGCGTTGGCGTTGGGACGCGAACCGCTCGCTGGCGCTGCTGCGATTCCAGAACGGGAAGAAAGTGCCGCCACAGATTCAGCGTATTCGTTCCGATGACTTGCTGGCATCGGTGTTTCCTGACGTAGCGGCCTGCCAGGAGAACATTGTGGGCGACATTCAGATTCCTGACCATCCGCTGGTGAAGGAAGTCATGAAAGACGTTCTCACCGAGGCAATGGATCTGGACGGCCTTAAAGAATTACTGCGCGGCATGGAAGCAGGCCGCATTCGCTGCCTTGCGGTGGACACGCCTGTGCCCTCACAGTTTTCGCACGAGATCCTGAATGCGAATCCCTACGCATATCTTGACGATGCCCCGCTCGAGGAGCGGCGCGCCCGTGCAGTGGAGATGCGCAGGATCCTGCCCGAGTCAGTGCTGGAAGAAGTGGGCAAGCTTGATCCGGCGGCAATCGAGCAGGTCAGAGCCGAAGCGTGGCCGGATGTTCGCGATGCAGATGAACTGCATGATGTGTTGCACACGTTGATTGCGTTACCTCTCAGTACTGGAACTACAGACGCCCCTTCGACGATCCCAGGGCATGCTCTCGCCAGCACGGCGGAGCGGAGTTGCAAAGCCTGGCAACCCCTGTTCGATCCTCTCCAAACCCAGGGCCGTGTTCTTTGCGCGAATCTAGATGACCGTTCTTACTGGATCGCCGTCGAACGCGCGCAAGCGTTCCAGCAGATTTTTCCCGATGCGAAGTTCGACGCTCAGGTCGCTGACTTCGGCAAACCGCAATCTAAGGATGATGCGCTGCTGGCGCTGGTCACTGGCTGGATGAGTCACATTGGTCCGACTAGCTCTCTTGAACTTGGCGCGATGCTGGGAATTGAAGCAAGCGAGATCGAGAAAGCCATGCTGCGGCTAGAGGCAACTGGGGCAATTCTCAGAGGAAGGTTTACCGACGCCACATCGCGGGCAGGAGTGCCCGCGCCACCCGAACACGAGTGGTGCGATCGGCGGTTGCTGGCGCGCATTCATCGCCTGACGGTCGCCACCCTTCGCAAGCAGGTAGAGCCGGTCACGCCGGCGCAGTTCATGCGCTGGATTTTGCGCTGGCAACATGTCACGACGGATTCACAAACTCGCGGCGAACGTTCGACGCTTGAAGTCCTGCGGCAACTTCAGGGGTTTGAAATTCCCGCGAATGCGTGGGAGCGGCATGTTTTGGCGCGCCGGATCGCCGATTACGATCCCGCATGGCTCGATCAGTTGTGCCTCACCGGCGCGGTTGGATGGGGCAGGCTATCGCCGCATCCCGCCACGCTCGACGCTTCAGACGGAAATCACAGTCGGCGTCGTGTAATCCCCACCAGCGTTGCGCCCATAACGTTCTTCGTCCGCGAAGAAGCCGACTGGATGCTGCCGCAAGAACGCCTGGACGAAGGCCAGGGTCTGAGTCCCGTTGCCCGCCAGGTGCTCGAATTCCTGCGGCACCGCGGCGCATCGTTCTTTGCCGACGTCGTCCGCGCGACTGGCAAGCTCAAGTCGGAAATCGAAACTGGTCTTTGGGAACTGGTCGCTGCCGGTCTGGTGACTGCGGACGGATTTGACAATCTGCGCGCGCTGATCGATCCCAAGCGGCGAGCTGGGCAGGGAAGTGGCCGCACGTCGCGGCCTCGTCACAGTTCCGGACGCTGGGCAATCCTGCACACCGATTCTGCGATCGAGCGCGACCGCGCTACCGAGGCCACCTGCTGGATGCTGCTGAAGCGCTACGGCGTCGTCTTCCGCGACCTCCTGGCCCGCGAGAGCAATCTTCCGAAATGGCGCGAATTGCAACTGGCATTTCGGCGACTCGAAGCGCGAGGTGAAATCCGCGGTGGCCGATTTGTCGACGGCTTCCTGGGCGAGCAGTTTGCTTTGCCGGTGGCAGTCGAATCACTTCGCGCCACCCGCAAACTGCCGCCAAGCGGCGAGGTGGTAACAATCTCTGCTGCCGATCCTCTGAACCTGGTTGGAATCATCGTTCCCGGAGAGCGCGTCCCCGCCATCTCGGGCCGGGTCGTGAGCTATCGCGATGGGGTTGCATTGGAGGCGGAGCCCAGGCTGCAGACGCGTGTGGTAGCCATCTGACTTCTCACTATCAAGCTGGATTATCAGGCCAATAAAAATCGGGAGCTTGTCAGGGGGGCCCTCCAAGATCCCGATTGGCTTCCGGCTCGGTGAGAAACTTCGCGCGTCCCCACGCAATACCGGCGAAAGCTAGGCAGAGGGTACCCAGAGTTTTAGCAATGTGCCCCAATTTTGGAGCTTTGTTACGAAAATGGAACAACGTTAGGAAATGCCAAAGAGAAAAGGTTTTCTTGGGATCAACGCCACCCTTGTAAACGGAAAACAGTTCTGAAAACGTAACAAACGGAACATTTGTGCCCAAACCGGTGCCGCTATTTCGGCACCGCTAGATGCAACACCACCGCCGGATCGAGATAAATGCCTTGCCAACGAACCGCCAGATGCAGATGAGCTCCTGTGGCCCGGCCGCTGGCTCCGCTTTGGGCAATTACCTCCCCGGTGGTCACGGCATCGCCTTCTTTTACTTTGAAATCAGAGAGATGCAGGTAGAGGCTCATCAGACCCTGACCATGGTCGATCACGATGAAGCCGCCTTCAAAATAGAGCTTTTGCGCCAGCAATACCGTTCCGGCATTGATTGCGTGGACCGGTGTTCCAGCCGGGGCGGCATAATCGAGTCCTAAATGCCGGCTTTTAACTTCACCGTTGAAGACGCGTTCGGTTCCAAACACGCCGGAGGTCGGGGCATTGACCGGAGGTTCAAAGTTGCCAGCCCATTGCTGCTCGGGACCTGTTCGGGAAAAGACATCCTTCTTTACTTGCTTGTCAGCCGCAATCTGTTTCAGTTGCTCTGGGTTGGGCTCGGTGAACTGCTTTGAAACGGTAATTGCGACTCGGGGATAGTGGGCAGGAGCGATCCTGACCTTCTTGACTAATTTGAACTCACCATTGCGACGGGTTCCCTGCAGTTCGAGGTCATAACTTCCCGCGGCGGTTTCTACCGGAATTCCGCCCAGCGCGTAGAAGCCCCGCTTGTTCGCAAGCGGCTCGAACTTGATCTCGTGTCCCAGCCATTTTCCCGAGAGTTGGCTCACTCCGGCAGGAGTTCGGACCTGAAACAATACTGGCGAGCCCCGCACCAGCTTGGCGGGTTGCCAGGTGACTACGCTGGTGGAACGTACTTCAGCCGCGCGCGCACTGAAAACGCCCGCACAGGCGAAGAACATCAGGACGAATGCACGATGAATTCTCTGTTGGTGACCCATCTGTCGTCATGGTAAATACGAGCCGCACTCATTCCAAGTGCTAATCGTTCGTCCAGCTGTGGCGATGGTTGTATGTGCGGCACAGACTTGAAACTGCTCCCAAGCCACATGCTAGTATTACGGCGCTGCTAAGTTTTACTCAGGCGCATGTCGCACGCGCGCCCGCAGTCATCAAAGCGGAACGACATGAAAGACACCTTGGGAGTGCTTCTGGCGGGGGGAGCCGGGGAACGCCTCTATCCTCTCACTCGCGATCGGGCCAAGCCGGCGGTCACCTTTGGCGGTATCTATCGCATTATCGATGTCACGCTTTCCAACTGCGTGAATTCGGACCTCCGCCGCGTTTACATCCTTACGCAATACAAGGCGTTGTCGCTGAACCGGCATATTCGCGAAGGCTGGAACATCGTTGCCCGGGAGATGGGCGAATTCGTCGAAGTACTGCCGCCGATGAAGCGGGTGAGCGATCAGTGGTATCAAGGGACAGCCGACGCGGTTTACCAGAACATTTATTCCATCGGCTCCGAGCAGCCAAAGCATGTGCTCATCTTATCCGGCGATCATATTTACAAGATGAATTACGGGCTGATGCTCAGGCAGCACCTGGACTCCGCCGCCGACGTTACTCTGGCGGTCATTGATGTCGATCCGGATGAAACCTATCGCTACGGCGTCATGGATGTGGATCGCAACAACCAGGTGATCGGGTTTGAAGAAAAGCCCACATTCACCAAGCTGCGCTCGCCGGGAAATCCGACTAAAGTGCCCGCCTCGATGGGGGTTTATCTGTTCAATACGGATGTCCTGATTCCCATTCTGCTGAAAGATGCTGAGGACGAAAGTTCTTCTCACGATTTCGGGAAAGATATTATCCCCAGGATGCTCGACGATTACCGCGTCTACGCCTACAACTTCGTGGACGAGAATAAAAAGGAAGCGCTCTACTGGCGCGACGTGGGGACGCTCGAGGCCTATTACGAGGCCAATATGGATGTGGTCTCGATTTCACCGGTGTTCAACTTGTACGACGAGGCCTGGCGGATCCGCACGCACCAGCGGCAATATCCGCCAGCCAAGTTCGTTTTCGAAGAACCGGGACGCACCGGAACCGCTCTGGACTCGATCGTTTCGGCGGGATGTATCGTGTCGGGCGGCACGGTCCGCTTCAGCATTCTGTCTCCCGATGTTCGGGTGAATTCCTATTCCGAAGTGGACGCGAGCATACTGTTCTCGCATGTGAACGTAGGCCGGCATTGCCGCATTCGCCGCGCCATCATCGATCGGCATGTGCACATACCAGAGGGAACCTCCATCGGCTACGATCCGGATTCCGACCGCGAAAAATATTTCGTGACGGAGAGCGGAATCACCGTGGTGACCCGAGACTATTCGCTATTCGAAAATCCACGAGTTACAGAAGATTACTTCATGAGTGAGTAAAACCCGTGGGGTTCGGCGCAGATGAAATCCGAAACTGTCGATCTCGTCGGCGTCGGGCTGAACGCCACCGACACGCTCATCTCCGTTTCAAACTTTCCAGGTCCCGGATCGAAGGCTGACGTCCGCTCGCTACAAGTCATGCCTGGCGGACAGGTCGCGACAGCAGTCATTGCGTGCGCGCGATGGGGCCTGCAGACGCGCTACGTCGGCAAGCTGGGAGACGATGCGGCGGCCGAGATTCATCGCGAGGCATTCGCCATTGCTGCGGTGGAAACTCAGATCACGACCGTTTCCAATTGCCACAGCGCGCAATCGCACATCATTGTTGACGGACAGGGAGAGCGCTCGGTGCTGTGGCACCGCGATCCGCGGCTGGCGATCGCGCCGGAGGACCTGAAGCGAGAGTGGATCACGATGGCTCGCGGTTTGCTTGTCGACGGTTGCGATACTGCAGCGGCAACGCAGGCCGCGCGATGGGCGCGCGAAAGCCGAATTCCGGTTATTGCCGACCTGGACGATGTGTATCCAAACGTTGAGCTATTACTAGAAAACGTCGACTACCTTATCGTGAGCCGCGATTTTCCCTCGCGCATTTCGGGCAAGGCTGACTTGCGGGAGGCGCTGCGGTGGTTGCAACAGCGATTTGGGTCGCGATTGGCAGCGGCCACGCTAGGAACAGAAGGCGTGTTGGGCTGGGATGGCACGCAGTTTTTGCACGCTCCGGCTTACCGCGTGCCTGTCATGGATACCACTGGCGCCGGGGACATCTTTCATGCGGGATTTATCTTTGGGTTGCTGCAGAAATGGCCGTCGCAGCGCATTCTCGATTTCGCATGCGCAGCGGCTGCGCTGAATTGTACAGAGGCGGGAGCGCGGGGGAAGATTGCGTCGGTAGATGAAATCGAAGAGCTGGTCACAAACGGCAAACGCTATTCGTCCTTCTGAATGTTTGCGCGAAGCCCAGCCGGGGCGGGACTTCGCAATACGGCATGGTTCCCCTAGTTGTGTATGCATGCACAGGTTGCTGGAAAGAGCGGACCACACTCCCCGTTGCAACTGCCCGTTACGCATGCTCCGTTGATGACGGCGCACGCCGCTTGAGGCGGCTTCTTGGCTGCGACCTGCACTGCGCTCAGGAGAACGCAGGCGAGCAGGCCAACAGCCAGCACTGCCTTTGTCATGATTTGCATCGTTCATTCCTCCTTTGTGTGAAGTTCAACCAAGCTATCGGTAAGGTGCAAATGTCAAGGCGACGCCAAGTGCGCGGTGTTGCTGGCTTGCGTGCCAGGGTGGTCCAACAAAAACTGCGTCGCCGCTTTTGCAGACTCCATGTTGAGTCGCCCTAACCACACTTCGTCGACCTTGCCGTTCGCGCCGATTGCCACGACTTGAGGGACGGCCGCGAGTCCGAGCTTCAGGTAGGTGGCATAAGGAGGATTCACGAGCGTTTCCTCCAGCGGGATGCCACTCGCGTTGCAGTAGGCGCGCGTTTCGTCGGGATCGCCGCGGCTGATCCACACTGTGCGCCACCCGAGCTTCTTGGCCTGTTCGCTCAAGGCGATGTCGAAAGACTTGCTCAAGACGCACTCGGGACAGCGTGGCGCGAAAGTGAAGACCAGCAGGTGTTCAGCGGCAGAATGCGGCAGTTCAACGGCGCGGAACCTGCCGTCGAAACCGACGCCTCCGATATCGTGCAGCGGTTCCTCGCGATGCACAGCCAAGGCAGACGGCAAAGGCAATTCGGTTTTGAGACGCTGGTTCTGGCGGATGAGGAGGATGTTCGATCCGATGAGGGCAATCACCAAGAGCGGCAAGACAAAATCGAGTGACTTGCGCAGGCTGGGGTGAAGCACGGAACACCTCCCCTAGACGGCAGCATCGAAAAGGACCCACGAAGAGTAGCAGCATTTTCTGTGATTATGTCAATAAATTGTCATTTACGAAGGACGAGCGGCGAAGTGGCCGTGGTGTCTAGTTTGCGTTGCCCCTTTGTCCAGGGTTCTGACACATGGAATACGGTCCTCTTCCGGCGAAACATGCCTTCCCGTTACGCCTAACGGCCTAATCTCTTAAAATCGAAAACCATGTCAGCGAGCGAGAAAACAAACAAAAGCCAAAGGGTCACACTCCACGTGGTTTCCAGCCTGGATGGTTTTATCGCGAAGAAGGACAACAGCGTCTCATGGATGGATACCAAGAGCGTCTACGAAGGCGGCGTTTCCATCTCGCACGAAGAAATTGTGGCGTTCCTCAAAACCATCGACTGTTACGTGATGGGTTCGAAGACTTACGAACACGCGCTGGAACTGGGCTGGCCCTATGGCGACACCCCAGTCGTCGTGGTGAGCACGCGGCAACTGTCATCCACAAAAAAGACGGTTGAGTTTTATTCGGGCGATCTCCGCACAATCGTTGACGAGAAACTCGCGCCTCGATATCGAAACATCTGGCTGGTGGGCGGAGCCATGCTGTGCCAACGCTTTCTCGAACTCGGCCTGGTGGACGAAATCAAGTTGACCATCGCGCCGGTGCTGCTGGGCGACGGACTGCGGTTGTTTGACGGGCCTCTGACCGAGCAGCAGTGGGATTTGAAGAACGCAGTCGCGTACAAGAATGGGTTCGTGGAGTTGACGTATGATGCCGTGCGCACGTGAACAGTTGAGAACAAAGGATATTCCTGATCTGGACATCTGCCTAGCACGGGAAGGGCACGACTTTAAGTCGTGCCGAGAGGAGGACCCACACGGACCGGCTTCAGCCGCTGAGGTTCGACTTCCTGTAGCAGCCGCCCCAGGGGCTAAAGCCCACCTGTCTTGTTATTGTTTTTGGCACGGCTGGAAGCCGTGCCCCTCCCCGGTCGTGCGTCCAGGACAATCTGAGCTAAGGCAAAGAATAAGCCCAACGCCAGACAGAATCCGGTTGTCGCCCACTAATGCGGTCGAAACGTCTTTCCAGTCTCGAGAAGAGTTTTCAAGCGTGAGAGGATACGCGGCCAACCGTCGGCGTTCTGCGCATAGGACGGATCGTCGTCGGCGAAGCCGTCATTGGTCACCGAAACCTTGACCGCCTCGGTTTCCGGAGTCAGTTCGATCTTCACATGTGACATCACCTTGCCCTCGCCCATGCCGAACTTGTATTCAAGCAGCTTCGGAGGCTCTGCCCGCAGCACTTCGCCAGTGACATAGCGCATGGGCTTGCCGTCCTTGCCGGGACCCGACCATGTCATCGCCCCGCCAGGTCTCACGTCGAACTCCGCGCCCATGAAGATGGTTCGATTCGCCTCTTTCGAGACGAACCCGTCCCAGACCTTCTCAATGGAAGCAGCGGTGTAATAGGTGAAAATCAGTGGTGGCTTTGGCATTTTCTCCAGGATTCCTCTTCTGGTCACGACCTTCCTTGACTGTAGCAAATCATATGCGACTGCGCCCGGTGCGCACAGGAAGGAAGGGTCATCAACTTTCCCTCATTTGATTTAGAGTGGTTCCGTCATTGAACGTATTTTCCGCTGCAGGAGTCATTATGAACCGACGCAATTTTTTTAAATCTGCTACCGCTACTGGACTCGCGTTGGGCCTAGCGAAGAATGCGGCCGCCACGATTCCTGAACACAACTGGGAAAAATACGACTGGGGATACACCCCTCCGGTGCCGGAACGGCTTTATCAAGGGCCGTTCCCGCAATACGGTCCGGCGGCGGTTATCCCCGACAGCGACGTCTGGATGGTGACCACGCCCTCGCGGGAGGTGGTCAGCAACTACGGCATGGGCTTCATTGTTTATGGGTCGGACGACACCGGGCCGCTCAAGGTCCCCGGCGAGTCGCAGGAAAAGACGCTCGAGGACCTGATCAAGCTACCGTTCGTGCAGAAGATCTATCTGCGGCCGAATTGGCGCGAGGTGCAGAAGCAGCCGGGGCGGCTTGATTTCGCGGAATGGTGGAACATCGCATTTGATCTTGCTCGCCGCTACGACAAGAAGATTGGCTTCCGCGTGCAACTGGAGAATCCGGATTGGCCCGAGCCGGGCATGCCGGACTTCTTGCTGGGCAAGGTCCCTTACGTCAAGCTGAAAGGCGAGTGGAAGGGCAATCCTTCGGAGATGCGCTACAAGAAAGACAACAGCCGCGTGCCGCGCTACGACCACCCGGCGTACCAGGCGGCGTTTCGCGAGTTGAACGAACTGCTGGCGGCGGAGTACAACGGGCATCCCCAGGTCGAGTTTGTGGACACGATGATGTATGGCTTCTGGGGCGAGGGGCACACGTGGCCGTTTGAGGGGAATCCGTTTCCCAGCGACATGGTTGCCGAGCAGACCTGGACGAAGATGTTCGAGTTGCAGCTGGAGCAGTGGACGAAGACTCCGCTGGTGACGAACACGCAGCCCGATTTCAGCAACGTGGGCAATGCGGAGTTGCTGGAGCGCACGATCCGCAGCGGGAACTGGCTACGCACAGACACCATCTTTATCGAGAACACGCAGATTGAGGCGCTGAGCAATCGTCCACCGTGGACGGCGGCGATTTGCGAGGTGGGATTCACGACCGGAGATCCCAAAGAACTTCGCGTGGATGAAGACGGCATCACCTACAACGAGCAGATCCTCTCGCACGTGGCCGATGTGGGCGCCAACTATCTTTCCGCGTGGTGCTGGCACAAGCAGAATGCGGCGAATATCCGGAGCTATTACGACAAGTATCCGGGGCCGATTGACGCGATGGCGCGGCGTATGGGATATCGGGTACGCCCGTCCTTCATCTGGAAGTTTGAGCGCGATGGAGCGCCGGGGCTGGTGGTTGGCCTGGTCAACGACGGGATCGCTGCGGTGCCGGGAGTGCTGAGGCTTACCGTCGAGAGCGAGGACAAGAAGATTCACGTTTCTGGCTGCGTAGATGCGGGAGATCCCAAGCCGACTGGGGTGCGCCAGGCAATGCTGATACTCCCGCCAGGAACGCAATGCGACGGATTGCGTCTGAAGGCCGAGATCGAAGTAAAGGGGATGCGTCATCCGGTGCGATGGGCGTGCCGGCAGAAAGTGAATGCTGATGGCACGCTGAGCCTACGGCATAACTACAGGCCGGAGCAGCCGCCAGTTTAGAAAGAAACGCATTCGATGCCGAAAGGGGGGTAGATCAGGCTTCTGCCTTCCTTCCCATCACGCAGATCCATCCCCGCTTGCGTTCTTCGCGTATCTCAATGTCGGTATACTCCGCCTTGGCACACAGCTCGCGGTGTTCCGTCACACTCATGCAGCCCTTGCCCAACAATTTCACGAGTGCATCATGAGCTCTTGCGTTTCCGCCGTATTTGTATGCTTCGGCAATGACAAGCAGCGTCCCGCCTGGCTTGAGCACTCGCCGGATCTCCTTCATGTCGTTGACCAGGTCTGGCCAGTAGTATTGAGTCTCGATCGCAGTCACAAGATCGAACATGCTATCGCAGAAGGGAAGTGCCGAGACCGACGCTCTGACTACGGCTACTCGGCCTGTCGCAACTAACTCGGCATTCTTTGCGGTCGATTCCACGACGCTTCCCGCCGCATAGTCGGCACCATAAACCTTCCGGTTCGTCATCGTCGCCAGCTTTTGAATCGTCCTGCCACCCCCGCAGCCCACATCCAGAACCGTAAAGTCCTTTCCAACTTTGAGACGCTGCAGCCCCCAATCGGTGAGAGCAGAGTGACTCTTGTTCATCATCCAGAGAAAGGGGCGCCCAAGCCATCGTGACGGCTTGCGAACTTGCCGCATCAAGCAAAACGCGAGAGTTAGGCCCACGATAATCCGCAGCCCGGACCATAACGCCAACGGCAAAACAAACATGACAAAATTCATGGTGCAGTCCGGAGGATACATGAAGGTATCTTGGGGAAGCCCTTTCGTGAGTGCGAGACAACGACAATCCCAATGAAAAAAGGGCAGCATTTCTGCTGCCCCTTCCAATAAGCAACAACCGATAAGCGAGCTACTTGTTGAGCACGAAGTGCCCGCGGCGGTTTTGCTGCCAGCAAGCTTCGTTGGACTCGGTGCAGAACGGCTTTTCTTTACCGAAGCTGACCGTCTTCACGCGATCGGCCGGAACGCCCGCAGCAACCAGGGCATTCTTAACCGCGCTGGCGCGATTGTCGCCCAAGGCCAGGTTGTACTCGGTTGAGCCACGCTCGTCGCAGTGTCCCTCGATGGTGACGCTCATGTTCGGATGCTGCTGCAGGAAGGCTGCGTCAGCCTGGACTAGCGACTGCTGGTCGGCGCGAACGTCCGACTTGTCGTAATCGAAGTACACGTCCTTCACATTCTGAGCGAAGAGCTGCTCTTCCGTGAGTGACGGCGGCGGTGGCGGTGGCGGCGGTGGCGGTGCATTCACCGTCACACGCGCGGTGGCGGTTTGCGTTCCACCCGCGCCCTTGGCGGTCAGCGTGTAGGTGGTCGACTCAGTCGGCGTCACCTGCTGCGTGCCGTTGGGTTGAACTGCACCGACGCCTTCAATGCTGATGTCGGTGGCGTTGCTGGTTTGCCAGGTCAGCGTGGTCGACTGGCCCTTGTCGATGGTTTCCGGATTTGCGGTCAGAGTCGCGGTCGGAGTTGGCGGCGGTGGTGGCGGTGGTGGCGGTGCCGGTGCGGCTTTCTTATGGCACGCGCCAAGGAACAGAATCGCACCCAGCGCGAATACGAGAGCGATCCAACGTGATTGACTTTGCTTCATTATGATTCTCTCCCTTTTATTGCAGATTGAAGATTTTAGATTTCAGATTTTGGATTGGAACGTACTTCAACAGCGTTCGGTCCAAGACGTAAAGTCGTCTTCAATCTCAAATCTTTATTCTGAAATCTGCAATCTGAAATATCTTCTTCCTTCCACAGATACCAAGAATGCCCCTCAAACTACAAGGAAAACGCTACTTCCAACTCCAGTCAGGTTCCGAATTAGTACCGGAGGTGGTCAGCTGCTTCTGATTGCTTCCATCGGCCAGCATGCTCCAAATCTGTAGCGATCCCGAACGGTTCGACTGGAAAACGATGTGCCGGTTATCCGGTGACCAGCAGGGAAAATCGTTGCGGCCGCCATCGTGCGTTAGCTGCACCCACTGCTTGTTGGTGACGTCCATGAGGTAGATGTCCTGGGAACCGGGCGCGCCGGGCCCGTAATGGCGCATCCAGGAGAACACCAGGAACTGCCCATTGGGCGACCACGACGGCGAGACGGCGTAGCCCTGATCGGTTAATTGCTGCACGTTGGTGCCGTCGGCACTCATGGTGAAGATCTTCGGCAGGTCGCCGTGACGACTGACCCAGGCGATCTCGCTGCCGGTTTTGCGGTTCCACGTAGGCGAGACATTGGTCGTCCCTGAATTGGTGAGGCGATGGAGATTGCCGCCGGATTGATCGACGGCGTAGATCTCCGGGGTTCCCGATCGGGAAGATGAAAATGCAAGGCGAGTTCCGTCCGGGGCCCATGAGGGCGAAAGGTTCGTGCGGCCATAGCGAGGGAAAGACACCATGCGGTTCAGATCGAACGAGAACATGCGAATTTCCCAGGCCGATCCGTTGAACGAACTGAACGCCAGGCGAGAACCGTCGGGCGAGACATGCGGGGAAAGAGAGATGGTGCCGAGGGTCGTGACCGGGTGCTGATTGGCGCCGTCGTAGTCCATGGCCCAAATTTCTTTGTGGCCGCTGCGGGTGCTGACGTAGTAGATCTGCGTCTCGGCAATTCCGTTAATGCCGCCGCCCAGGCGGAAGATGATCTCGTCCGCGAACTTGTGGGCGATCACGCGCGCCTGCTGGGTCGTGGCGTTATCGGTGTACTGCTTGGCCAGAACGGGCGGCGAGTTCGGATTCTTGACATCCTCCAGCCAGCCCTGCACGACGACATTGTTGCCACTAGCACCCAGGTTGCCGAATACCAGCATGGCGGCATTCACTGGCGTCTGGCCCCAGGTGTCGAACTTGACATCACTGGGCGCGCCGATCTGGCCTAGAGGGTAGAAACTCTTCGAGACCATTTCGAAAATGCCCGCATTGGTGAGGTCGTTCCAGAGTGTGTCGTTGAATGTGCGCAGCAGTTCGCTGTTACGCGGGTCCTGGTTGGCTGCCTTGAACTCCGGGACAGCGATGCGGATACGTTCGACGCCAAGCCCAGTACCCGACTTAATCCAGTCCTGAGCGAGAAGATTAGCGGCAATCGCAAAACAGAAGAAGATGGCGAAAAAGAAGTATGAGAAACGACGCCACATGTGAGTAGCTGGATATATCGTATTACGATCTAATCCCAAGTTCAAGCAGCTCTCCTTGTGCAGTTTAATGCGGACGTAGAACCTGCCCGCTCATCTCTTGGTGTAATCGAACCAGAACTCTACACTGACCTTATTGCCCGGATATTCTGCTGGTAAGGGCCCAAAGTTATCAATGCGCTGGATGGCGCGAACCGCCGAAATGTCCAGCGAAGGCACGCCACTCGACTGCTCAACTTCAACGTGCGACGGTCTTCCGCTGCGATCCACATCAAACGTTAGATACACGCGGTTAGCGTTTTGAATTCGTGGGTCAACCTCATACCTGAGCCAGTTCTCGGAAATCTTCTGATTCAGCGCGCGTACATACCATGCGAAACGCGAGCCGAAGTCTCCGCCACCGCCGCTGAAGGCGATGCCGCCCTTTGCGCCGCCCGCGCTGAACATCGAATACGGTCCGCTGGCCTGGCCGCCTTCGCCATAGGGAACAACATTGTTGGCTTCTTGCACGGGTTGCTGCGGCTTGCGCTGTGTTGCAGTCGGCTGCGGAACCGGCCTCTTCTTGGCGTTCTTCTGCGCGATCGGAATTGCATCCGGTTCTTCGACGTGTTCTTGCGGTTTCGATTGCGAGAGCCCCTTGGATTCAGTGGCCAGCACGCTCTTGGTATCAATAGGATTGGCCGGCAGCGGAACCGTGCTCACCAGCGTCACGCCCATAGCACTGCCGCCACCGCCCGCGCCCCAGTTGGACCCGGTGCCACCGCGAGCAACGACGGCATACAAGAAGATAGCGAGCGTAACGCCAACGTGCAGGCCCGCCGACCACGCCAGGTTGCGTCCCCAGCGTTCGTGCTCGAAGAAGATCTCACCGCTTGCCATGAGTATCCAGCGGCTGCGTGACAATGCTGACGTTAGTGATCCCCGACTGCTTCACCGCATCCATCACGGTGGCGAAAGCGCCAAAAGGTACGTCTTCGTCGGCGCGCAGAAAGATCGACTGGTGCGCGGGGTCGCGAAACCTCTGCTTCAGCTTGCCGGCAATCTCGTTGATGTTGATGGGATCGTTGCCCAAAAAGACGCGTTGCTGCTTGTCGATGCTGATGACCACGCGCTCTTCGGTGATTTCCTTCACCGTGCGCGTCTTGGGAACAGCGACTTCGATGCCTGACTGCAACACCGGCGCAGTCACCATAAAGATGATGAGCAACACGAGGACAACGTCCACCAGTGGGGTGATGTTGATGTCGGCGAGTGCGATTTGTGTGCGGCCGTTGCCAGCGGTGAAGGCCATTACCGCCGCACCTCCTCCGGGACGCGCGAGGCCATTGGCTGGCGCTCTACTGCATTCAGCATTTCGAGCGAGAAGTCATCGCAACGAGCGGCGAAGTCACGAAGCGATCCGCCGATCAGGTTGTACGCGATGACGGCGGGGATGGCGGCAGCCAGGCCAGCCGCGGTCGTGATAAGCGCTTCCGAAATTCCGGGTGCAACGGCCCGCAGAGTTGCTGCTCCGCTGGTACCAAGGCCATGAAAGGCATCGATGATGCCCCAAACTGTACCGAACAATCCGACGAACGGAGTTACAGCACCGGTGATAGCCAGCCAGGGAAGATTGCGCTCAAAGCGCGTCATCTCTTCCGACGAGGCGATCTGCATGGCGCGCTGAACTGCAAGAGGGTTCCGCAATCCGCCTGACGTTCCAACCTGGCGTTCAAATTCCTTGAAGCCGGATTGAAACACTCCGACCAGCGGACTGGGGCGGAACTGCTCTGAAACAGAGCTGATGTCCTGCAGCCGCTGCGCTCGCCGGAACGCGCGCAGAAATCTGCCACTCTGCACTCGCGCCCGCTTCAATATGCTCCAGCGGGACAGAATGATGGCCCATGAGACTAAGCTGAAAGCCAGCAAGGTGAGTAGAACCGCCTGGGCTACGGGCCCGGTTTCGCGTACGAGATCAATGATTTCGCCGCCGACAAAAAGAGCAGGGAAGGGATACAGATGCATTTAGGTTGAAAGAACGCCAGACCTCGATTATAGAGCAATTTCAAGGGCTTCCACGCCCATGTATTCAATCCGTAACTGTGGAAAGTGCATGCGCCTGACGCAGCGCTCGATCGCATCTTAAGGCCGTTTGCCAGGAAGACAATTCTGATGAGAGAAGCAGGAGGACTCAATGGCGCATTACGGAATTTTACGGGACTACCGTTTTGCTGATCTTGACACCGACGAGGACATTCGCGGAGCTCACGTTTACGGCCGCGACGACGAGAAGCTGGGAAAGATCGACGATGTGATCTTTGACCACTCATCTGGAGATATTCGCTATGTTGTGATCGATACGGGCGGATGGCTGTCGAGCAAGAAGTTCATCGTTCCCGCCGAGCGGCTGACCGGTTCAGCGAAGCATGAGGACGACTTCCAGATCAACGCGACCAAGCAGCAGATCGAAGCCTTCCCCCCTTATGACGAAGATGACGTTCGCAACGAGGACCGCTGGAAGGATTACGAGAAGCGGTACAAAGCAGCGTGGCACGACGGCCCGGTGCAGCATCGCAAGGGCTCGGACCGCGATATTACTCCGACCGCGGACGAGATGCCTGCGGAACCAGGTTCCATCGGCAGTCAGTTGTCGCGGGAGGAGCAACAGGAGCTCAGTTCACGCATCATCCCGGCGGCGGACAATGAGGTTACGATCGACAGCACCGGCTCGGGAATTGGCGCGCGCTGGCTGACGTTTGAGGATAGGCTTCGTCAGCACCGCCGTGATATCACGGAATCGTGCACAACCTGCAGCGTCGGTCCGGCAGCAGACCGTTCCTCGCAGAGCGCAACCCGCGAGCGCAATGCGGTTTGAGTAATCGGTTTATCTAAGGGCACAGGGCAGCCACGGCTGCCCTTTTTACTTTAATTTGACCCTTTCAGCTTTTTCCGTCTTGACAACCTTTTGCGGTCACCCATATAGTTCGATCCTCAAAGGAAAGCTCTCGCGATAGCCGCCAAGGATTCTCGGATCCGTAGCCGCGTCGGCTATGGCGGGCTGTGCGTCTATGCGTCGACATAGCGTCCATGCCGAGCAGGGAGCCACGAGCGAAACCGCTCGCGGCATCAATCGCGCGATCGTGCTCAACCTCATCCGCAGGCGCCAGCCCATCTCACGTGCGGACCTGGCGCGGGCCTCAGGACTCCAGCCCAGCACGGTTTCCTTAATTACCGAACAGCTTATACGAGAGAAGTGGGTGGTCTACGGATCGGTGGGACGATTGCCTCGCGGACGACGGCCAACGTTTCTGCAGCTCAATGATCGGCGCGCGATTCTTGCACTGGATCTGCGGCCAGCGAACAGTACCGTGGCGGTCGCCGACGTGAACGGAAATTTTCTTGAACGGCAGTCGATTCAGACGCCGGACAATCCTGACGCTGCGGTGAAAATTTTTTCCGAGCGCATCTTGCGGATGATCACGGACCATCCTGAGCTTCTGTTCGAAGGCATTGGAGTGGTCATTCCCGGCCGATATGACGAGAGGCGCGGCCGAGTTGTCTTCGCTCCGAACCTCAAATGGCCAGAATTCGATCTGAAGGCGCCGCTGGAAAAAGCAACCGGTTTGCCGGTCAAAATGGAAAATGCCGCGAATGCTTGCGTACTGGCCGAGGTCTGGTTCGCACAATCCGCAGTACGGAACCTGTTAGCGGTTACGATCAGCGAAGGCGTTGGCGTGGGAATCTTTGCTGACGGACATCTGCTGCACGCTGCCAACGGCATGGCGGGTGAATTCGGACACATTCCGCTCGACGGCAGTGGCCCTCAGTGCGGTTGCGGATCCCGCGGGTGCTGGGAAGTTTATGCCTCCAATTGGGCCGCGCTGCGGTTTTACGGCGCCACCAGTCGAAGCGGCGGTCCAAGTTTTCAGGATTTACTGGCGTTGGCGGAAGGAAGGGACCAGCACGCGTTACGCGCACTCGATCACATGGCACAACAAATCGGGCGCGGTATGCGAATGGTCATCGCAGCCCTTTCTCCGGAAGAAATCGTATTTGTTGGCGAGTTCACTCGCATGTGGAATCATATGGGACCCGTCATCGAACGCGCTGTAAAACAGTCTGTGCTGATTGGCAATCCTCCGTCGGTGCGGCCCGCTGCTGCCGAACCCAGTGTCGCGCGTTTGCGAGGCACGATAGCGATGGTTCTCCAGGAGCACTTTGGTTCGGCCGTTGACCGCCGGACAGGAATTGCCAAACTGCTACGTAAGCCCACCGTTCCAGCAACAGGAGTAGAAGTTATGTCGTTTTAGCTGCAGGTTTGTGAATACGCGCCATTTAAAAAGCTAAATTCTCAGAAAGCTAAGGACGCAATGTCGACAAGGAAAGGATGTTTGCATATAGTTCGGGCCTCAAAAGAAATATCCGCTTGGTGTGTCGATTGCTTGTAGCAGCAGATTGCAGATACGGGGCGGCCCGTGCAGCCTGCTTTGCGTCGCTCGAAATTCAGTTCGCAGTACCAATTGCTCGTAACGCACCGCCTCGTCTTCGTGGGAAAGATCAAAAGGCTGAGGCGGGTATGACTGAAAAAAATCAGAAGTTGAAGAAGCCGGAGGAGGCACCGTGAAGAACATTTGCACTTTACTAGGAATCGGCGCGTTGTTTATTTCTCTGAATGCCTTTGCACAAGGCGGCGGTCAAGCTGCCATAACCGGTACGGTCCTAGATCAAACCGGGGCCGCTATTTCCGGCGCAAAAGTGACCGTGACTCAGAAAGGAACATCCGCGCATCGCGTGGTGGTTGCGGACGCAAATGGAGCCTTTAACGTTCCTTCTCTGCTTCCAGCTACCTATACGGTAGCCGTCCAGGCGCCTGGATTTAAATCCTACTCGGCGGATGTAACGATTTTGGCTGACCAGCTACGTTCGGTTGAAGTCCGAATGGCGGTAGGACAGGCCAACGAACAAGTGACGGTCGAAGAGTCGATGGTCCACGTGGATACAGTTACCCCGGTCTTGAACCACGTGGTTGAGCAGGCCCGGGTAGTGGACCTGCCGCTCAACGGCAGAAATGCCGCGGATCTCACCTTGCTGGTTCCAGGCACGACAAACGCCAATGGGCACGGAGCTCAGCAGGGAGACACGAAACAAGTTCCCGGCGCGGAATCCATTGCGGTCAATGGCGCGCGTCCGGACCAGATCAGTTACAACCTGGACGGGGCCAACAACCAGGACTTGATGAGCAATACCAACAATCCTTTCCCGTTCCCGGATGCGGTGCAGGAATTTAGCGTCCAAACCAACAGCTTCGACGCACAGTACGGCGCGAATGCCGGAGCCGTCGTCAATGTTGTAACGAAGTCAGGAACGAACCAATGGCACGGTGACGCGTTTGAGTTCATCCGCAATCGAGCCTTCAATGCAAGGAACTATTTCGCAACGAAGGTGGACCCGTTGAAGCGCAATCAATTTGGAGGCACAATCGGTGGCCCAATCCGCAAAGACCGCACATTCGTTTTCTTCGGATACCAGGCTACGCGGCTGAGAACGCAAAACAACGCCAGCAACGCTGTGATTCCGACGGCAGCGAACCTGAATGGAGACTTCTCGGCTTACCTGAATGCAAACAGTCCTGCGAACCCGTTGCATAAAGTCGTGCTCATTAACGATCCGACCACGGGCACGCCATTCACTGGCAACATCATTCCATCGAATGAAATCAGTTCGGTGGCAACCAGCTTTGCACAGTTTCTTCCGGTATCTCAGGCAGCGCCGGACGGCAGTGTAACCTTCGCGACTCCCAACCAGCAGAATCTCAATGAGTATGTTGCGCGTGTGGACCAGACGGTACGGGGCCAGGATCGGCTTTACGCCCGGTTTTACCTCGATCGCTTTGTGCACGCGCCATCTTTTGATGGAAAGAACATTCTCACTGTGGGCGCAGGCTCGACCGTGCAGACCCAGAACTACGCCGTCGGTTACACCTGGGTTGTAAGTCCCCGGCTTGTAAACAACGTGGTCCTCGATGTTGTACGAGCGGCGTCTGATCGTGGCCAGTTTGGAAAGGTCCCACAGATGAACGATTTCGGCGTCAACATCTTTCAATTGCCCAAGGCGCAAGGTGGGATCAAATTTTTCAACGTGAATGGCTTCTTCCAAATCAACACCTTCAACGATGCCAAGTTCATTCGCAATTCCGGAAATATTCGCGATCAGATGACCTGGAATCACGGCAGGCACACCATTGGGTTTGGCGGCGAGATCGAGAAGGATCAGTCCAATATCCGGAACACCGACCAGGAAAACGGCAGCTGGACGTTTACGAGCGACACCACGAATCTGGCAACGGCAAGCTTTGTGCTTGGCCACCTGCGCCAGTTATCTCAGACATCGGGCGACTATTCCGATTCCCGGCAGAATGTCATAGGGCTGTATGCCGATGATAGTTGGAAAGCTCTGCCCCGCCTGACTTTGGACTTTGGCCTTCGCTGGGAGCCGCAGGTTCCCATGAAGGAAATTTATGGGCGCATCCAGCAGTTCCGTCCCGATGCCTACGCTGCGGGCGTGCATTCAAGCGTGATTCCAACCGCCCCAGCCGGACTCTTCTTCGTGGGTGATTCCTACAACGGCATCAAGGTACCTTCCACCGGCCAAACTGCCGACCTCAACAACTTCGCTCCGCGCCTGGGCTTTTCGTATGATCCGTTCGGGACAGGCAAAACAGTAATTCGCGGCGGTGGTGGCGTGTTTTACTATTCGCGTTTGCCCGGCCTGTTTCTCAACGATGCGGCCATCGTCGCACCTTTCAGTCTCAGAATTGACGCGATTGAACCTTTAGTCGGGCCGTGGAGCGATCCGCTGGTGAACTTTCCCAGCTTTACAGCAGGATTCCCGCAACGATTCACGCTCAGCAACGTGCCACAAGGAGTTCAGTTTCCAACCGTCGTCAGTGTGTTTGGTTTGCAACCAGGAACCAAATGGGTGACGCCAACCACCTATGACTGGAATCTCACTTTAGAGAGGCAGTTGAGTCGAGACACTGTGATCCATGCGTCATACGTTGGGTTGAAAGGCACTCACCTGAGACAAGATGTAGATCTGAACCCTGCTTCCTATGCTGCGTATGTGGCAAATAACTGCGCCGCAAGCCCCAGCAGTGCCGCTTGCGGAACGGATGCGCGTCGGCCGTTTCAGCCGTTCAGTGACATTCTCGAGAACCGTAACAGCGGCGCGTCAAACTATAACGCCCTGCAAGTCGATCTCGAGAAAAGGCCCAGTGCTACTGCAGTCGGAATCCTGAAGCACATCACGCTGCTTGCCAACTATACATTCTCCAAGGCCCGCGAGTTCGGTCTTTCGAACAACGGTGGCATTACCGATGTGGGATCGAGCAAAGGCTCAGGCATGTCGTTTTATGATCCACGCCAACCTGCATTTGAGACCGGTTTATCCGACTTCGACCATACGCATCGTTTCGTGGCGTCGTATGTCTGGGATCTGCCACGGATGCATCATTCGCCTGCGTTCATGCGATGGGTTGCAGGCGGATGGCAGTGGACCGGGATCTACAGTTACACCACCGGAGACCCGATGACGATCTTGGCTGGCACCGATCGATCCAAAACGAACCTCGGCGCAGATCGTGCGGATTTCATCGGCAGTTCCAGCCAGTTCGGCGGTGTCGCACCAGAGGGTGCCCGCAAAGGCTGCGCCAACACCACACAATCCTGTGTGCCGTGGCTCGATACGTCGTTGTTCGCCGCTCCTGCAGTGGGGACTTACGGAAACGTAGGCAAGAACACTTTCCGTGGGCCTTCCCACTGGGATGTCGACATGGGCTTCATGAAGAACTTCTACCCATTGGCATCTCATGAAAACTTTAGTTTCCAGTTCAGGGGGGAGTTCTTTGACCTGTTCAACCATCCACAGTTCGCGGACCCGAATACCACACTGAGCGCCGGAAGCTTCGGAAGTATTCGCAGCACCGTAAACAACAGTAGCAATGGCGCGGGTCCGGCGGACTCCCGAATTGTGCAATTGGCTCTCAAGATGTTTTTCTAGGCCATTCCGAACTTGGCGAGGCTCGCATCGTCCGAGCCTCGCTGTTTCAGTTGCAGCCCCTCAAATTTGTAAAACAATCGATTTAGATGGCCTTTTCAACAAACCTGAGTAGTAGAGTGCTGCATCAGAGCAGCGCTTGTGAGTGTCAGGCGCTTGCCCACAACCCCCAAACGTACCACTGCTGAAAAGGAGCTTGCACCATGTTGTGCTACCGTTCTGAGAACGCTTCCCATCGCAAGCCTGATCGTGGCTTACGGCTGATTTACTCCAGACTTTTCCTACTTACTGCTGTGCTGACGTTGTTGCTGGCGAGAGCGGCGGTGGCACAAGTAGTCTCGATCGATTTTGAAGATGGCGGCACCGATGGATGGTTTGGTTTTGGCGGTGATACCGTCACGAACAGCGTGGCCCAGGCGAATACGGGAACGCACAGCTTATTGGCAACGAACCGCAGCCAGACTTTCCAAGGCCCGGGCATTGACCTCACTCAGACTCTGACCGCGGGCCAATCGTACGTATTCAAGGTCGCCGTCCGTCTTTCCGACACCACACCCGGCAGTGACAACGTGAACCTAACCATGTTGCAGACTGTCAATGGGTCAACGACGTTTCCGCACGTGGCGGGCAGCACGGTAACCAACAATGGATGGGTGGTCTTGCAAGGCGCTTATACACCGCCGAGCAGCGGTGTCAGCCAGTTGTTGCTCTACGTCGAAGACGACAGCAATGCCGGCGCCGAGTATTACATCGACACCTTCAGTGTCACGGCGACGAATGGCGGTTGCACCAACCCGCCAGACACGTCGGGCTTCTTCAGCGGCTTCGAGAGCGGGACGACAGAAGGTTGGGTCTCGCGCGGCGGTGGCGCGCCTGTCACGCTAACTCCCACGCAGGCCGATGTACATTCTGGGTCGTGGAGCTTGCTTGTACAAGGCCGCACGGCATTCTGGAACGGTCCCACTCACGACATTACCGGCAAGATGTGCAACGGTTCTCAGTATTGGCTGGAAGCGTGGGTCAAACTGGCACCGGGTGAGCCAACGACTACCATCAACATGAGCCTGCAAGTTACGGATCAGTTCGGGAATGTAAGCTTCCCGGGTGTCACAAACGCCACCGTGACATCGGGCGGCTGGGTACGTCTCAAATCCAAGCCTTACACCTTCTCAGGTTCATACACAAACTTGCAAATTTATTTCCAGTCGGGTTTCTCGACTCCCATATCGCAGTTCTACGTCGATGACGTCAAGGTGCAGTTCTTGCCGCCGCCGATCATCGAAAACATTCCATCGATTGCGCAGACCTACTCGTCGGACTTCCTGGTGGGCTTCGCTGCTGGATTGCAGGACATCACAGGACCGCACGGGCAACTGGCGGCCCTCCATTACAACAGCGTGACGCCGGGCAACGACCTGAAGTGGAGCGTAACCGAACCCACGGAAGGGAACTTCCAGTTCGGCAACGCCGACGCCATTCTGGCATTTGCCCAAGCTCACAATATCAAGATGCGAGGACACACTTTCGTTTGGCACAACCAGGTGCCCAACTGGGTCTTCCAGGATGCTGGCGGCGTCGACATGTCGACTGAACCGTTCAGCCAGGCCAATAAGCAGCTACTGTTGTCGCGCCTGCAAGCTCACATCGATGCCTTGATCCAGCACTATCAGGGCAACATCTATGTCTGGGACGTGGTGAACGAGGCCATCGATGAAAGCCAACCCGACGGCTTCCGCCGCACGAAGTGGTACACGATTACGCAGGACCCGAGTCTGCCTGCGGGAACTGCTCCTGAGTACATGGATGATGCATTCATCTATGCGCGTCAGGCGCTCGATAACGCCGGCTTTGACCGCACGAAGGTGAAGCTCTGTTACAACGACTTCAATACCACCATCGCAGCCAAACGCAACTTCATTTACAACTGGGTGAAAGGAGCGATTGCGCGCAGCGTTCCTATTGATTGCGTCGGAAATCAATTCCACAACACGATCAACTTCCCCATCGACGATCAAGGCTCGGCAAGCTCGAAGCAGAATGTGATCAATACTCTCAACCTGTTTGCCAGCCTGCAATCGACGGCGGGGGTTCCAATCGTGAACGAAGTGACCGAGTTCGACATGAGCCTCTACCGCTTTGGCCAGTGCTCGCAGCCGTTCTTTTTCGACTACGACGATCTATTGGCCGGAGACACCATCGACCTCATCAACCAGGGATATCGCTATCGTGACTACTTCCAGATCTTCAAGAACTTGAAGAATGAGATCGACAGCGTGACCATCTGGGGATTGGGCGATGATGATAGTTGGCTGAACCCGAACGTAAATGCGGCGGGATGCCAAGGGGTCACGGCCGCTGATGCTCCGCTCCCGTTCGACTCCTACTTGCAGCACAAGTACGCGTACACCGGGATCGTGAATCCGTTGGCGCTGCCAGGTGCGAACTTGGTCACGACGGTTGCCGCCAATCCCGGAACAGTAGTTAGCGGCAACACGCTCGCGCTTGTGGCCACAGTTACGAACAAGGGCCCCAATGACGCAGCAAACTTAACCTTCACCCAAGCGTTGCCGGTGAACACGCACTTCGTTTCGTTCAATGCTCCGTCTGGATGGACATGTACGGTTCCGAAATTCCCGGCGAAAACTGGACAAGTGAATTGCACGGCGGCTGCGCTCACCAACGGTTCAACTGCGCAATTCACGTTGACAGTGTTGACGACGCGTCCAGGGACGGGTACAGCCAGCGCCACCGTGTCGTCCACGACGCTCAATCCAAATCCCACGCCGCAAACTACCGGAACGGTGAACTACACAGTTGTGGGTGACTAGAACGCTGGGATGATGGACTACGGGCCGCTCCGGTGGGCGGCCCATTTTCTTGGTCTGGCACGTTGATCCTTTGTCCCGGAGCGGGTTGATCCCTACAATTCCTTGACAACAGTTTTACGAGAAATGACATGGGCAGGTGGGCCAGTCGCATCTATACTTCGTAGGGGATTGCAAAGAACAATCAACAACCGCAAAGAAGAGCGCGAGAAGGATCAACAAGGAAGAGCAAGGAAAGCAGTAGCCTCGAGGGTCCGCTGAAGTTTTCTTTGCGTGTTTTGCGATCTGTGCGGTTCAAAGCTTTCCGGAGATGATGGGGAAAAGGATTGTAGCTGCGGTGTGTTTCCTGTTTGCGGCTGGCGCGTTGTGCGCCGGCGCCGCAGACTTGTCGGTCAGCCTTCCCCCGCTTGACCGCGGCTTCCACCTGCTCTACAACCTCGACTTCAGCGGTGCCCACAATGTGTTTGCCTCCTACGAGCAAAGCCATCCGGAGGACCCGCTGGGACCAACTTCGGATGCGGCGGGGTTGCTCTTTTCCGAGTTTCATCGCCTGGGCGTGCTGGAGTCACAGTTTTTTGAGGATGACAAGAAATTCGAGGGCCGGACTAAGTTGACTCCAGATCCGGCGGTACGCGCGCGGTTTGATGCGGCGATTGCAAAAGCGGAGAGCGTTGCAACGGTGCGCCTGGCAAAAGATCCTAAAGACAAGAACTCGTTGTTTGCGATGACGCTCTGCAACGGGCTCCAGGCGGACTATGCTGCGCTCATCGAAAAGCGCAACGTAGCGTCGCTGCGGTATACGAAAGAGTCAGCCAAGTGGGCGGACAAAACGTTGGCGATCGATCCACAGTACTACGACGCGCACATTGCGGGCGGGATCAGCAAATATCTGGTAGGCAGCATGGCTGCGCCGGTGCGCTGGCTGGTACGCCTCGGCGGAGTCGCCGGCGACAAGCAGGAAGGAATTAAGGAACTAAAGCTGGTCGCCGATCGTGGGCATTACCTGGCGCCTTTCGCCGACATCTTGTTGGCCATTGCCTACGTCCGTGACCACGATAAACAGCATGCGCGCCAACTCCTGGCGCAGTTGCACGACGAGTTCCCGGCGAATCCGCTGTTTCCGCAGGAAATGGCCAGGTTGGACAAGGGAAAATAGCACCACTTCTGTCCTCCCGTTGTTACCATTCTCGCGTGAATCCCGTACTCCTCTACTTCGCTTCAGGCGAGTCTTTGTATGCCGGTGCGGCCCTCCTTCTGCTGGCGACCCTCACAGGCTTCTTGGGAAAGACAAGGTCACTGCGAAGGGTTCGCAATGTGTTGGCTTGGCTGGGGCTGATCCTGATTGTGATGTCCGCGACGCCCTTACCTTGGGCTGGTGTTGTGGTCTTCTTTCTGTTCTTCAGCCTGTGGTACTTGGCATGGAATTCCACGTATGCTGCCAAATTCCGAGTCGGTTCAGCAATCGCACTTGTCGCTCTAGTCGTCTGCATATGCGTGATGGAATATCCGTTCCGAAGACTCCCCGAACTGAAAAGCCAAATGGGCGATCACCTCACGATAATTGGGGACTCCATCTCTGCAGGAATCGATTCGCGCATTCCACCTTGGCCGTTGTTCCTGCAGCAAGAGACCGGATTGCGAGTGAGGAACTTGTCATTGGCGGGTGCAACGACAAGCGACGCGATCAACATGGCTCAACAGCTAGTTGGGGATGATCATATCGTGTTAATCGAGATCGGTGGCAATGATCTGATCTCAGGGCGGTCAACGGACCAATTCATGGCATCGTTGGATAGCGTTTTTTCCCATGTAAGCATTCCTCGGCGAACAGTCATCATGATGGAATTGCCACTGCTACCACACCGGATTGGATACGGTCAGGTGCAGCGGCGGCTGGCAAGAAAATACGGCGTCTACCTCATCCCGAAGAGATATTTTGCCCGCGTGATCAGCGGGGCGAATGCTACGTCAGATGGATTGCATCTCAGTGAGGAGGGCAAGCGCCGCATGGCGCAGCTGGTGGCGGAAGTGATCCCGCCCCATTGAGCGCAATAAACATCAATTTCATACTCCTTTAACACACTCCCGCTACAGTTCCTGTTGAGATTCGAGCGGAGGGCCTCGCTTATACTAGAGAGGCCGCATGGGGCGCCAGTACGCCTTCAAAGCCCCGGCAACCTCCGTTAATCCCGTCATGGCTCGTGCTTCTGTTGACAATCCGGCGTACTACATCAACCGCGAACTATCGTGGCTGCAATTCAATCGGCGTGTGCTGGAAGAGGCGCAGGACGAGGCGAATCCGCTGCTGGAGCGGCTGAAATTGCTTTCGATCAGCGCAAGCAACCTGGACGAGTTCTTTGAGGTGCGCGTCGCCGGTCTGGTGCAGCAGATTGAAGATGGCTACACCGAGGCTGGCCCGGACGGCCTGACGCTGACCGAAGAACGCGATGCGATTTCAGACGAAGTGCACAAGTTTGTGGCCGAGCAATATCAGTGCTGGAATGAGCAATTGCGGCCGCAGCTGTCGGAGAAAGGAATTCGCGTTCTCGGGTTGCATGAACTCGATGAGAATGCGCGAGCATTCGTGGAAGAATACTGCGATCGCGAGCTTGATCTACTGCTCACGCCGGTGACGGTGGATCCAGCGCATCCTTTTCCAAGAGTCATCAATAAAGCTCTGTGCGTCGCATTCTTGCTGCGACGACGGCGGCGTTCATCGCTGACCTACACCGGCGTGGTCACGGTGCCGCGATCATTGCCGCGATTGGTCCGCCTGCCTTCGGAAGGAACGATCGACTTCATCTTTCTGCATGACCTGGTCGCCTTTCACGCGGGCCGCATGTACAACGGCTATGACATCGTTTCTTCGGCAGCATTTCGTGTGACGCGCAACAGCAATCTGTATCTGGCGGAAGAAGAGTCGCGCAGTTTGTTGGAATCGGTGCGCACCGAACTGCGAAATCGCCGCAAGGGGGATGCGGTGCGGCTGGAGATCGAGGCAACTGCTGACCCGGAGATTATCGAGCGCTTGCGAACGAACTTTGGAGTCGAGCCCTGGCAGGTGTTTCATGCCGATGGACCGGTGAACCTTCCGCGTTTGTTCAATATTTACGAGCAGACGGACCGTCCAGAATTAAAGTTCAAGCCCTTCGCGCCGCGCGAGCTTCGGCTTACAGCGAAATCACAAGATCTGTTTGAGGAATTACGACGCCACGATGTGTTGCTGCACCATCCATACGACTCCTTTGACTCGGTGCTCTCATTTATCGAGGCGGCGGCGGATGATGAGAGCGTACTGTCGATCAAGCAGACGCTTTACCGCACCGGAGAGAACTCGATGATCGTGCGCTCCCTGATCGATGCGGCGGCAAAGAATAAAGAGGTGACCGCCGTTGTCGAGCTGAAGGCACGCTTTGACGAGGCTTCGAACATCCGCTGGGCACGTGCGCTGGAAGATGCGGGTGTGCAGGTGTTTCACGGTCTGGTTGGACTGAAGACGCACTGCAAGCTATCGTTGCTGGTGCGAAAAGATCCCGACGGAGTGTCGAGACGATATGCGCATCTCGGAACCGGGAACTATAACGCCACCACGGCGCGTTTCTATACAGACTTGAGCCTGATGACCGCGGACCCGGAGATCACCGGCGCGGTGCACGACGTGTTCAGCTTTTTGACGGCTTACTCGGAGCACTCGAGCTACGCGCCTTTGATGGTCTCGCCGGTGAACATTGCCGAACATAGCCTCGATCTGATCGCACGCGAAAGCGACCATGCGCGGCTGGGACGTCCAGCGCGCATCGTTGCGAAAATGAATGCACTGCTGGATAAGAACATCATCGCGGCCCTGTATCGTGCATCGCAGGCGGGAGTGGAGATTGACCTTCTGGTCCGCGGCATGTGCGCCCTGCGACCGGGCGTGCGAGGGATCAGCGACCACATTCGGGTGCGCAGTATCGTAGGCAGGTTCCTCGAGCACAGCCGAATATTTTATTTCGCCAATGGCGGTCAGGATGAGGTTTATCTCTCGAGTGCCGACTGGATGCCACGCAACTTGTATGAACGCGTCGAAGTAATGTTTCCCGTCAAAGACCCGATGCTGCGGAATCGCGTCATGCACGAGATCCTGAGCGCGTACCTGGCGGATAGCATCAAAGCCCGTGTGCTGCGCAAAGACGGGAATTATGTGCGAGCATGGCAAGCGGCAGGGAAGCGCAAGCCACCGGTGCCGGGATTCAGCGCGCAAGACTTCCTGATTGCAGTGGCCGAGGGCAAGCAGACGATTGAGGCGATCCCGTCAGTGCAGGAAGCGAAGCCGCGGCGCAGAGTGCCGCGAAAGGAACGTAAGCTCTCATGATCATCTACTTTGTTCGGCATGCCAGTGCCGGCGAGCATTTGAGCAATCCCAAGAAGGACGATAAGCGACCGCTGGATGCAGATGGAATCGAGCAGTGCGGGTCTATTGGCCGTGCTCTCGCCGCGCTGGATGTTCAACCTGACGTAATTATTTCGAGCCCGCTGAAGCGCGCGACACAAACGGCATCATTGGTCGGCAACGAACTCGGCTACGAGGCGAAGTTGCAATTGGAACCGGCAATGAAGCCGGAGGCGTCGTTTGCAGACTTTCGCAGGATGCTTGAGAAATATTCGAAGCACGAATCCCTGATGGTAGTAGGCCACAATCCCAGCATTACCGACTTCCTGGCAAAGATCATCGCGAAGTCAGGCTGCGAGGCACTGATCGATTTCAAGAAGGGCGCGGTAGCGCGAGTCGAAACCGAACGGCGCGCTGCGACCCTCAACTGGTTCATCACACCGAAGATGGCGCGCGAAATTCAGGCGGCAGCGGCGAGCGCAGCGAAGTCGCATCCGAAAACCTCGCGGAAGTAGGCGCGCTCTTTTTCTACTGCCCACAATTCAAGGTCCACGCTTAAAGGTGGCTTGGGAACGAGTACAAGCTCGACTGAGGTCGAGTGGATGCGCACTCGGAATTTTTTCAGCGCGCCGCTGCGTCCTAGATTGAGGGCCGAAGCGAGTCGCAGAAGCAGCGATGCTTTCGGGATGTTCTTCTGATCCGATGGCGACAGCGACTGGATCGGGCTGTCTCCAGGCGAAGGTCTTGATTTACCTAGATACCGTGCAATCGCAGCAATGAGTCGCCGCTGCTGCGGCGTATAACCCAGGATCTCCGAATGCGAAATGATGTAATAGGTGTGGCGGTGCCGGCCGTTACGGTTCACGTAATCGCCGACCTCGCAGAGCATAGCCGCGGCTGAAATCCACTCGTTGTATTCGTAAGGGAGCCGATGAACGCGCCGCAAAGTCTTCACCAGTTGCAGTACCGTGTCGCGGACCCGCACCGCATGTTCCTCATCGACGTGGTAGTGCTCGAGCGCGGCCCGAATGGACTCCTGGCGCTCCGATTCGATCTGACGGCCGGAACGGGTCGCGTGATCGAAGTCGGCAGCCATTTGCGCGAGCAGGCCGTCTCGCAGACCTAGAGGCGAGAAGCGGAAGCCGTTGAGCTTGCAGCGGTCGAGGAGTTCGGCGAATACCGCAGCTCCCGCGATGATGATTTCCGCGCGGCGCACGCCAATGCCGTGGATCTTGCGGCGTTCATCGACAGTCAGACGAGTCAGCATTTTCGCGATCTTACGCATTTGCAGGTGCGTGACCGTCATTCCACGCTGGCTCTTGTTGCGATAGAGCGTGTGGCAGACGGTTGCAAGAGCTTCTGCCGTGCCCGAAGTTGCAATGACGACTTTCGGCTTCGCATGGATAATTCGAGGAGCAATCCTTCCGACTTCGCGGGCAATCAAACCTCGCAGCTGACGTATCTCGGACTTGCGAGGCGGATCGTGATGCACGAAGTCGTTGGTCAGGCGAACGGCGCCAAGAGGCAAACTCACAGTTTGCTCAATGTGTCCTTTGCGCGAGACGGTCAATTCACAACTGCCGCCACCGAGGTCCATCATCAATACCGGACAGGAATTGACGCGCAGGGTTGACGTGAGGCCGAGGTGAATCAATCGCGCTTCTTCCAATCCTGAAATGATCTCCACGCTCCAGCCGGTCGCGGAACGCACCCACTCCAGGAAAGCGCGCGAGTTGCGGGCGTCGCGCAACGCGCTAGTCGCGACTGCGCGGACGGAATCGGCGCCATAACGTTGGCAGGCGCGATGAAAGCGGCGGAGAACCTTCACCGTCAGAGCAATGGCCTCGGGCGAAAGAAATCCGCTGCGGAAAACAGACTCGCCGAGGCGGGTGACCTCGCGGTCTTCGTGAATTTCAACCAGACGATGTGCACTCAGGCGGGAAATCTTCAGGCGGACGGAGTTCGATCCGATGTCAACGGCGGCGAAAGTTGGCATTCACGAACAGTGTATCGGGAATCGGTTGATCTGGTGATCGAGATATCGGGTGAGCTGGGAAGGTTGCGAGATTTAGGCCACTGCGCTGTGGTGCATTGCATCAGCCGCGCCGGAAGACTTGCGGGAAGAAACAGATTGCGGAGCTTTCCTGCTTTGCGAAATCTCGTTGATTGCAGTGATCAGCGCGCTAGTAGCGCGGCGGAACTTGGCGCGGCTGATGTTCTGAAGCACAGACACAAGCGCTGAATCACTCACGCCGCCAAACAATTGCTCAGCGCGCTCTTTCAGTTTCATAATGTCGTGCCACTCGCCAATAGCGTCCTGCGCCTTCTTGAGTTCGTCGATAAAATGCTTGCTTTCGGCCGATTCCGGGGCCAGTTCGGCAAGATAGCGCGCCTTCTTGGCTTCGACGCGGCAGGTATGCAGCATCTTCTCGCTTAGCGGAGTCGTACCGGGATCGGGAAGACGTTTGTGCGCCAATTTCAGGCAGTCTATTCCGTCGAACTGAATCTCACCTTGGACTCGCTGCAAACGCTTACGGAGTTCCGTGGCAGTTTCCGAATCAAACGCTTTTTCCAGTTTCTTCTTGCGCCGTGCTTGCTCTGAATCCAGCCACTGGAGCAATTGTGCGCGGTGATTTTGCCGGTCAGGGACTTTCAATTCTTTTAAGAAAGCAATCTGCACATCGAGGTCGCGGACGTTGCCCGCTTTCTTGCGCAACTTCGAGAGCAGTTTAAGCAGCTTCTTATGGTTTCCGTTTTCAGGGGCAAGTTCGGAAACCAAGGCCTCGATGCGCCGGCTATTAGTCCGAAACTTATGGACGTTGTTGATGCTTGCAGACTGAATCAGCTTCCCGATTTGGCGCCCCATGCGCTGAAACACGAGTTGCGACTGCTTGTGAACCGGGGATACTGCCGCCGGAGGATGGAATCCGTTGGACCGCATAGTTTTCGACTTTTGGCTGCTACCCGGGAGTAAGGCTGGTGGTTTAACCAAGAAGCAGCATAATTCTAACATTCGATTCACATTTGATCGAGAGTAGTTGTCCCTGAGCTCACAAGCGTTTAGCCGGCCCGCGGCATGCTTCAAGTTGTACTTTAATGTGCGAGTGTACTGGCTTGTACCGCAGGAGAATCGGCGAATGAGAATTCATGGGAAATGTTCGGATACGCCTTATCCCCAACCTCTACATAGGGATACACGAAGTAGTTCAGCGGATCTCCAGATTGGGGCGGGTTCAGCTTCAAGTCGCGGCCCATGGTGAACTGAATACGTTGCGTGTCATGCGCTCCAAAGAAGTAGTCCTTTCTCACGGGATTCTTCCAGGCCTCGGAGATGTCGACAGGAACCCAACCATGCTGGGGATCAAAGAATTCGGCCCAGCAGTGGTAGCCGGCAATTTCGGCGGAGTGTTTGTCTGCGGGAAGAGGAAAGCCGATTTCGAATCGCGAGGGAATTCTCTGCGAACGGGCCATGGCGATGAAAAGGGAATGGAAGTCGGTGCAATTGCCTTTCTTAGCATCGCAGGCGTAGAGCACGTCTCCGTGTCCCCAGCCGGTGCCTGTTTTGTCATAACGCATGTTGTCGAAAACGTAATCGTAAATAGCACGTGCTTTGTCGAGAGTAGAAGGTTTTCCGGCTGTCACTTTGGCGGCGAGTTCCGCGGGAAGGCCGGTGATGGGCACCAGTTTGTCGGGCGCCAGATCTTGTTGCTGTTCCTTTTTTGTGAGCGAGGCATTTTGCAGGCGCGGTCGGTTGATTCCAAGCGTGAGACGCTCGCGGCGGACAACGTCGTAGTCAACTTCGAAGTGCAAATCGCCTGATTTCGATTTGGACGATTCGGCGTAATAAATTTCGTTGCCGAAGCGCGACTCTTTGGTGCGCTTCAGCGGCAGGTCGCCCTTAGCGGAAGTAATTTTCACGTCCTGGAAATCGTCGGAGTGCGCGGCGGGAAACCACACTCGAATCTTCTGGCCTTCAGGGACATTGTTGACCGTGAAGGCGTAATGGAATGTGAAATGGCGGGACGACTGGGCAGAAATGATCGAGACGGCTAGAAATACAAAGGCTGCAATACTAAACGATTTGCGCGGCATCGTTCTTCTCCTGGAAGTGTTGAGGTGTGAGGACACACACGGTGCTCAGGAGCGAACCTTCAGGTGAAGCCGCGTGGGGCGTGCGACATGCGAGATATAGATTACCTGCAGCGCAAGGCACATTTCCAGTGACGCCGAGAAACTAGTTGTCAATTCTGCAGTTTGACTCGCAATCCACGCACCTCCCTCGGCTACTCCGGTAAAATGTTGCGATGCCCGCAGCCGTCGAGTGCCGTGATCTCCGCAAGACTTACGACGGCAAAGTGGAAGCCGTCCGCGGGTTGAGCCTCGCAATCCAGCCGGGTGAATGCTTTGGCCTGCTTGGGCCAAATGGAGCCGGTAAAACCACGACAATCGAGATTCTGGAAGGCCTGCTGGAACCGACGTCAGGCGAGGTTTCCATTCTCGGGCGCAGTTGGAAAACGAATGCTCGGGAACTGCGGGAATACATCGGGATTTCATTGCAAGAGACGCGCCTTTCAGAAAAGCTGACGGTCCGAGAAACCATCGAGCTGTTTGCCAGCTTTTATACGCAGCCGCGCAGCACCGATGAAGTTCTCAGCGCGCTGCAGCTGAACGAGAAATCGGACGCGCTGGTCGGAAAGCTTTCAGGCGGCCAGAAACAGAGATTAGCGGTTGCGACTGCGCTGGTGGCATCGCCGAAGGTGTTGTTCCTGGACGAACCGACGACTGGACTTGATCCTCAGAGCCGCCGGCAATTGTGGGACATCATTCGCGCCTTCCAAGGCGAAGGCGGAACGGTTCTGTTGACCACGCACTACATGGATGAGGCTGAGCGGCTTTGTGACCGTCTCGCGATTGTGGATCATGGCCAGATTATTGCGGAGGGTACGCCTGCGGATCTGATCGAGCGACTCGGTGGGCATCATGTGGTCGAGTTTGCGTTGTCAGGAAACGGCCATCTGGACAACGCGACGTGGCAGTCGCTGCCCAGCGTGGATTCCGTCCGCAACGAAGATGGCGTCATCTGCTTGAATGTGCGCGAGCCGCATCGAACAATCCCAGCGTTGCTGGAGAAAGTGGACCAGCAGTCGGCACAACTCGAGCGCTTGAACACGCGCCAGGCAAGCCTGGAAGATGTGTTTGTGAATCTGACCGGCAGGCATTTGAGGGAGGACTAAGAGGTTGAATCATTGAATCATTGCCTCTCTTGGCGAAGTTACGCATTCAAGGGTTTGATTCCCCGCTTGAGAAAATGAAATGAGCGTTGCACAGGAAACACCGTCACAACCGCAGATCCAGAGGCACACGCCTGTCCCGCGGAACGGCCGCTGGTCGGGATTTCGGCACCTCTTGGGCGCGCGCATGCTCGAACTTGCGCGCGAAAAGGAAGTGGTGTTCTGGGTTTTTGTGTTCCCGTTGCTGCTTGCATTGGGATTGGGTTTCGCTTTTCGCAACAAGCCCGCAGACCGTACGACAATCGCGATTCTCGCAAGCCCAAATGCCGCACACATCCAGGAGTTGATTCAGAGTTCGGCGCAGAAGAATGCCATCCACGCCGAGATTGTTGATGATGCGCAAGCTGCGAAAGGTTTGCGGCTCGGAAAATATGATCTGATTGTCGATCCTGTTTCAGCCGACAAGGTCCAATATCATTACGATCCCGCACGTCCGGAAAGTGTGCAGTCGCACGTGGAGGTCGACGGCGCGCTGCAAGCTGCGGCGGGACGCAAAGACGTGTTGGCCACCAGCGTGATCGTGTCTTCCGAACCCGGTTCCCGCTACATCGATTTTTTGATCCCCGGCCTGCTCGGCATGAACCTGATGAACTCCGGAATGTGGGGAATCGGATTTGCCCTCGTGGATATGCGCCAGCGCAAGCTGCTGAAGCGCTTCGTCGCAACTCCCATGCGGCGCACCGATTTTTTGATGGCACTTGCCAGCAGCCGCTTGATCCTCATGGTTATTGAGGTTGGCCTGCTGCTGGGTTTCGGGATCCTGATGTTTCACATGCGAGTGTTGGGATCGTTTTTCACCATCGTTCTGATTGGCGCGCTCGGTGCAATTTCATTCGGCGGACTGGGCCTGCTTACCGCCAGCCGCGCGCAGAAGATCGAGAGCGTGAGCGGCCTGATTAACATCGTGATGATGCCGATGTGGATTCTTTCCGGTGTCTTCTTTTCTTACGAACGATTTCCTGCCACGGCGCAAACATTCATCAAGCTGCTGCCGCTGACCGCGTTGAATGATGCTCTCCGCGCCACCATACTCGAAGGTTCATCCTTGGTATCCCAGACCGGGCGCATTTCCGTGCTCGTGATCTGGGGAGCAATTTCTTTCTTCCTCGCGCTGCGTTGGTTTCGCTGGACCTAAATCTGTAAGTGCCACGAACTAAAGCTTCGACAACGGATGTACTTCCAAGTGCATCTGAGTTGGTGCTCCATGCTAGACTCGTCCGTGATTCGGCGTAAGAGCTCGGGGCTGCGCCGGATCGATTGCAGCGCGCATATTTGGTGCCCTTCGTCGTCGCGGCTGCAAGGGTTTCGCGCTTCAGGGTTGGTCACGTTTTCTTCGCACGCTGAAGTCGCGTCATGAAAGTCGCTGAACAATACGACATCTGTACGTCGTTTTTCGATCGGCTGCGCCAGGCTTCGAGTCGGCTGCTGCTGCTCGACTACGACGGGACGCTGGCACCGTTCACGCCGGACCGGAAGCGTGCTTTTCCGTATCACGACATTCCTGAGATCATTTCGCGGATCATGGCGGCGGACACTCGCGTGGTATTGATCAGCGGACGCTCGGCGCGCGAACTGCTGTTCCTGAGTGGAATTCACCCGCAACCGGAAATCTGGGGCAGTCACGGCGCCGAGCGATTATTCGCCGATGGTAGCTATGAAGTGGATGCTCCGGATGCCGAGCACCGGGTCGCCCTCCAGACTGCGCGCCGTGCATTCATCAGCGCCGGGTTAACAGACCGCATCGAGACAAAGCCCGGCAGCATTGCGGTGCACTGGCGAGGTCTGAGTTCCGCACAGCAGCGCGGTACCGAGGCGGAGGTGCGGCATATTTGTGAGCCGCTGGTCCGCCAGCATGGCCTGGAACTCCTGCGATTTGACGGTGGTCTAGAATTTCGCGCGCCCGGTAAGGACAAGGGCGATGCGGTCGAAACTATCCTCTCGGAATCCCGCCAAGATGTTGCAGCTGCTTATCTTGGAGACGACCAGACAGACGAGAACGCCTTTCGTGCCATCAAAGGACGGGGTCTTGCTGTTCTGGTTCGGCTGGAGCGGCGTTCGACGCGCGCCGATGTTTGGCTCAAGCCCCCTGAGGAGCTAATCCGTTTTTTGCGCGATTGGCTGCGAGCCTGCGGAGAAGAACGATGACGCTGGAAGGAAGACTCATCGTAGTCTCGAACCGCTTACCGGTGGAAGTGAAGCACCGCGGCGGAGGTCCCCGTCTGTCGCGCAGCGCGGGCGGTTTAGCGACCGCTCTCGATAGCATTTGGCGTTTTACGCATGGGTCCTGGGTGGGGTGGGCCGGGTCTGCAGATTCAGAACGTGCCAATGAATTGCTCGCCAAAGCGGCGCGAGGAAGACCGTATGGCTTCAAGGCGGTCCCACTGTCGCGCGATGAAATCTCAAAATTTTATTCCGGATTCGCCAACGAGATCATCTGGCCGCTGTTTCATGACATGCCGTCGCGCTGTAACTTCGATCCCGAATATTGGGAGGTCTATCAGCGCGTGAATCGCCGGTTTGCGCAGGCGGCCGTCGAGGTGACGAACGGCAAAGATGTGATCTGGGCACACGACTATCACCTGATGCTGATGGGACGGTACCTGCGGGAAGCCGGGAAGATGACCACGGCCGGTTTCTTTCTCCATATTCCATTCCCAGCCCCGGACATCTTTGAAAAATTGCCCTGGCGCAAGACAATTCTGAAATCTCTACTGCAATACGACATGCTGGGTTTCCAGACCGATCGCGATCGTTGGAATTTTGTCAGCTGCCTCGAGCGAATTGTTCCCGAGGCGGAATCGCTTCGTGAAGACCCGTGCATGTCGGTGGTCCTGGAAGGTCGGCGGACGCGAGTGGGGACATTCCCCATCAGCATCGCATTCGAGGAGTTCGCTAATCATGCCGCCAGCCGCGACGTAGAGGTGTTGTCGAATCAATTCCGCCATGAGTTGTCGAACAAATTTCTGGTGCTCGGGGTTGACCGGCTCGACTATACGAAAGGAATTCCTGAACGGTTGAGAGCATTCCGGATCTTATTGCGCCGCTATCCGGAGTTACGGCACCGGGTGACACTGTTGCAGGTAGTTGTTCCCAGCCGTGAGGAGATTCCCAACTACAAAGATTTACGGCGCGAGGTCGAGTTGCTGGTCAGCCAGATTAACGGCGAATTTACCGAAGGCGGTTGGGTGCCCATCCATTACATGCATCGCAACCTCACCCGCAAGCAGTTGCTGACATACTACCGTGCGGCAGACATAGCGTTAATCACGTCGCTGAAAGATGGAATGAATCTTGTCGCGAAGGAATTCTGCGCAGCCCAGGTCGACGAAATGGGCGTGGTGATCATCAGCGAGTTTGCCGGCGCCAGCGCGGAGCTGCAGCATGGGGCAATTGTGGTGAACCCAAATGACCTTGCCGGAATTGCGGAGGCGATCCACAGAGCCTGTGTCATGCCGGTAGAAGAGAAGCGCGCGCGCATGCGGCTGCTGCGTGATATTGTCCGCACTTACAGCGTTCAGAACTGGGCGGAGGCATTTCTAAATGCGGCTTTGAGTACTCGCCCTGACGTGCAGCCGAAAGAGGCTCCTACCGAGCACGAAGCCATCCCGCTGACTACCCCGCCTGGCGCGCGAGAGCAGAAAATCGCGTAGGCACCATCTCCCAATTTCGGCGTTATCCCGAACCTTGCATTTCAACCGAACTGGTAATAGCGCTGGCGTCGGGCTGGACGTCCATCATCTTGTTCTTTGCTTTCCCGTTTTGCTTGTGCCCTGCGCTTTCGCCCTTTTCCGGTCCGCAAACAGCGTTCCCCGGCAGTGTCGCGCCTGGCAGTAACATGGTGCAGGATCGTCAGGATCGCCGTCGTAAAGGTTGTAATCGTAGGAGAGTTCCTCGCCCGTAGCGATGTTGCGAATCGCACGAATGAAAACGCGGCCATCAATCTCATCGGCCTCGCAGTTCGGATCGCAGGAGTGATTAATAAAGGCGGCAATATTGTCGCCATCGATCACATGCTCGCCATCGGTCAGGCCGAACAAGTAGGTGCGAGGCGAGTGGCCGTAGATCGCGTCAGCTTGGTCGTTGGTCAGCCGTGGCCCTGTGTATTCCACGACAATATGCTTTCTTTTGATCGGCGCGGTGGCGTAGACGCCATCGGCATGGATTTTCGATCTGCGGATAACCAGTGCCATAAAAGAGAGAACGCCACGAATCTTTGGTCAATATATCAATGATGATTCGCAGTTGCACCGTGGCCGGTGTAACAAATGCCACCCTGGGGACCGAGCCGGAAACAGCTTGTGCGGCAGGTTGTAGATTGCTCGATGTCTCGAGACTCCACGTAGGACGGCTGTGCTGACACCGTTGAACTGGGTATGGTTCCATGTATTGAAGCTTTCCGCACGCAGTTCGAAATGCAGCCGTTCGCCTGCCGCCGAGTCCGTTGGCGTACAGGAGCAAGCCATTCAAAGCCGGGTTGGGGCCAGCCTGCAAGAGGGTTCATAAATCCGTTCTATTCCTGAACTGGTTACTCACCTACCAGATCGCGGTATAAATATGTCCTATAACCTTGTCGCCGAACGCGACCTGTCGAGGGATCATGAAAACGTGGCCTGTAATCCTTGTGTTATTGAGCAGCCTAGCCGTTGGGCAAAAGAAACCTGCAACTCTAACCATTCATCTCGATAAGCCGGTCTCGAAAGTCAGTCCCACTCTTTATGGGCTGATGACCGAAGAGATCAACTATTCGTATGACGGCGGGTTGTATGCGGAGATGGTGCGAAACCGTACCTTCCATACGCGCTGGGAAGGTGTTCTGAATTGGTATTTGGCGGAGTACGGAAATGCCCAGGGCGCGATGCAGGGCGATCCCCATACGGGCCCAAGCGAGGCTGTCAACCGTAGTCTGAAGTTAACGGTTACGCAAGCGGATCCGCAGAACCAGGCGGGTGTGATCAACACCGGCTACTGGGGCATGGCGTTGAGGCCGAACACAACGTATCAAGGCTCGTTGTACGCCAAAACCGATTCCGAGTCGATAGGCCCCGTCTCGGTCCGGCTGCTTGCGGACGCGAACGATGAGGTTTTGGCTGCGTCGACCGTGTCAGACGTCACGACAGAGTGGAAGGAATATCACTTCACACTGAAGACTGGCTCGATTAGACCTTCTTCGGCTAATCACCTTGCATTAACGATCGCACATCCCGGGACGCTGTGGCTGAGTCTCGTATCTCTCTTCCCGCCCACCTATCACGATCGCGCGAATGGCAACCGCGTCGACCTCATGGAGAAACTGGCGGCCATGCATCCTGCGTTCTTGCGATTTCCTGGCGGCAACTATCTTGAAGGCGAGCACATCGCGGATCGCTTTGATTGGAAGAAGACCATTGGGCCTTTGGTTGAGCGTCCGACGCATCCCAGCCCGTGGCGCTACATGTCATCGGATGGCATGGGGCTTTTGGAATTTCTGGAGTGGTGCGAGGACCTCAAGATGCAGCCGGTGCTCGCGGTCTATGCCGGCTACTCACTGGCCCAGGAGCACGTCAATCCGGGTGCTGATCTAGAACCGTACGTGCAGGACGCGCTCGATGAAATTGAATATGTCACAGGATCAACTGATACGAAATGGGGAGCGGTGCGCGCAAAAGATGGGCATCCGCAGCCGTTTCACCTGACGTATGTCGAAGTGGGCAATGAAGACCAATTCGATCGATCGGGAAGTTATGACGGACGTTTTGCGCAGTTCTATAAAGCGATAAAGGCGAAGTATCCCGATTTGCAAATCATTGCGACAACCGCGGTGAAACGCGTGCGGCCGGACGTCGTCGACGATCATTATTACCGGAGGGCAACGGAGTTCTTCCACGACACCACGCATTACGACAAGGCTGACCGCAGTGGACCCAAGATCTTTGTGGGCGAGTGGGCGACTCGGGAAGGATCGCCGACCCCGAATTTCGGTGCGGCGCTGGGCGACGCCGCGTGGATGACGGGAATGGAGCGCAACAGCGACTTGATCGTGATGTCCTGCTATGCGCCACTATTCGTGAACGTGAATCCCGGCGGAATGCAGTGGGAGTCAGACCTGATCGGCTACAATGCGCTGCGCAGTTATGGCTCTCCGAGTTATTACGCGCAAGTGATGTTCGCGAGCCATGTAGGTGAGGAGACTCTTCAGTCCGAACTCGAAAATGCTGGACCGAAATTGTTCTACTCCGTCACGAGCGACACAAACAGCAAACGTGTTTTTCTGAAGCTGGTCAACGCGGAATCAGTTCCCCAATCAATTGACCTGAAGTTGACCGGTGCAACTCTGGCGCCACCTGCGAAGGTGTGGACTTTGAATGCGGGTAGCACCGAGGCGACGAACACGCTCGATACCCCGGAAAGCATTGTGCCGAAGGAAAGCACCCTGTCCAAAGTTAGCTCTGATCTGCATTACACGGTGCCTGCATACTCCATCCAGGTGCTCGAGCTGAAACAGCAATGATTTTGTCGTGCGCGGAAGCGGTTGGCGAAAGAGCACATTCTCGAGCCGCACCCGCTGCACGTCACAATTCTTGATTTGCGATCACATGTGCTAGGATTTCAGCCCGCTGAACATCCGCAGTATCGCGTGATCCAAATCAAGGAATGAACGAAGCCCTCAATGTCGCGGCACGACTAGACGAAAGTCCCTGGTCGACTTACCAGAAGTGGGTCACGCTGCTCGCCGCGATTGCGCTCATCTTTGACGGTTTCGATATTCAGATTCTGGGCTTCGCGATTCCGTCGCTAATGCACGATTGGCATGTGCCACGGGGCGACTTTGGCGCGGTGCTGGCGGTGGGGCTGGCTGGAATGGCTATTGGAGGCCCGCTGCTGGGTTACTGCGGCGATCGTTTCGGCCGCCGGATCTCTCTGATTTTTTGTGTCACGATATTTGGCGTGGCGACGATCGGCACGGCATTCGTCCACGGATTCTTTGGGCTGACGGCTCTGCGAGTACTGACTGGAATCGGTACGGGAGGTGCGCTGCCAAATGTCAGCGCGTTGGTCGCGGAGTTTGCTCCGCTGCGACGCCGCGCGAGCGCAGTGAAGCTAACGATCCTTTGCTTACCTCTTGGAGGCATGCTGGGCGGAATGCTGGCGGCATGGGTGTTGCCGCGATTTGGATGGAGAGGTCTTTACGCCGCGGGTGGAAGTTTGCCGATCGTTTTTGCGGCGGTCATGTTAGTGGCGCTGCCGGAGTCGCCGATGTTTCTGGTTCGGCACGCCGAGAAGTGGGACCAACTCATTCGTTTGTTGAATCGAATGGGACAAGCTATTCCGCTGGGATCATCCTTTGCGGAGCCGGCCGAGCGCACAGACACTAAAAAGCGATCACTCCGCTCCTTGTTCGCTCCCGCGCTTGCGCGCGAAACTGTTGGCTTGGGGATCGCGTTCTTCTTCTGCCTGGGTTCTATTTATCTCGTGTTCGGTTGGCTGCCCACGATGCTGACGACACGAGGCTTAAGTATTGCGACGGCCAGCACTGGGCTTGCGGCCTATAACTTTGGCGGCGTCATCGGGATTTTGATCTGGGCGGTGTTGGTGCCGATTCTTGGCTCCCGAGGCCCTATGCTTTCCGGTTCATTGGCCTGTGCGGTGAGTGCGCTGGCGCTCCTATTGGTGCCGATTCAAGTCCACGGTGAACATTGGCTGCTCATTCTGTGTCTTGGCATCAATGGCCTGCTGGCAAACGCGGTGCAGACCTCGATGTACGCGCTCGCCGCGCACGTGTATCCCACGAGCATTCGCGCGACGGGAGTGGCGTATTCGTCCGCGATGGGACGCACCGGGGGATTGTTGGCGTCTTTGTTTGGCTCTCACATCATTCAGGTTGGACCGGCCGCGTACTGGGAGTCGCTTGCGGTGGCGATGGTAGTCGCCGCTGGAGGGCTGGCGTGGGTGCGCAGCCATTATCCGGCGATCAAGGACATCGGGACAGCGTCCAGAGTGGCGGCGAATGTTTGAAGAGTGAGCGTACCGAATTCCTACCGGTAGTTTGGCGGGTGCACCGACTGGTCCATGCCCATGCATTTGGACGTGTCACTTTGAATCTGAACGCTGATTAGCCGCGGCTCCGCTGCGACGAGTGCCGCTTTCAGCGCGGGTTCCAGATCGTCGGGATCAGTTACTACTTCTGATTTCATTCCATATCCAGCGGCAATTTCCGCGATGTTAATTCCAGGGAGATCCATGCCCGGGACGTTGCGTCCGACCTGGGTGAAATCGCAGAAGGACTTGAGAGCGGAATAATCCGAATTGCAGAGTACGAGAAAAATCACCGGAATCTGGTACTGCGCCGCAGTCCATAGCGCCTGAATCGAGTATTGAATCGAGCCATCGCCGACGGGGCAGACTACGCGGCGCTTGGGCTGCGCAAGTTGCAAGCCAATGGCTGCGGGAATGCCAAATCCCAGAATACCGCTGCGAACCGAATAGAACGATTGCGGCTGATCGAGGAGAAGGTAGCGGTCGAGGTCGCCCTTGGAGGACGGACACTCCTCCGCGATGATTGCGTCCGCAGGGATCAGGCGGTTCAGAACGCTGAAGAGAAACGCGGGAGTGATAGGAGTCTCGGATGTGGGCTGCGGAAGCGATGGCGGCAAACGAAGAGCTTTGGCATTGCGCTTGTTTGTGTGGGCACGGACATAATCCGCAGCATCTGCGAGATCACCGACGATGCTCTTTCCGGCGAGGGCGGAAGCGGCATCACGAGGCGAATTCGTGATCTGAAAGAGGTTTGTGCCGGGGCGGATTGGGTCGCCAGGAACGTACGAGTAGTAGAGAAACACCGGCGCACCCAGCACGAGGACTGTGTCATGCGGAGCCAATTGCTCTGCTAATGGACGCTGCGCGGGCAGCAGCGCTCCGCGAAATAATTTGTGGCGGCGCGGAAACGTCCACCGGGATGCGATTGACTCCTGATAGACGTCGATGTCGAGATGTTCGGCGAGCGCGAGCACTTGCTCAAACGCGTGGTCTTCCTCGATTTGAGTTCCAACGACGATCGCGGGGTTGTTGCTGCGGTCGAGCGCGCCGCAGACTTCATCGAGGCTTGAACGATCCGCAAATATTCGTTGCGTTACGTCGCGCACCGCCACCCGCTCACACTCGTGTGTCCAATCATCCATGGGAATGGAGATAAAGACCGGGCCCATTGGCGGCTGCATCGCGATGTGATATCCGCGAGCGATCGTGGCCGGAACATCTTCCGCGCGCAATGGCTCACAAGCCCACTTCACGTAAGGTTTTACGACCTCGACTGCGCGGCTGACCAGGAACGGTTCAGCCTGGAGATGTCGACGATCCTGCTGCCCGCTGGTGATTACCAACGGGACATGATTGTAGTAAGCGTCGACGATCGCGGACAGGCCATTGCCCACGCTGGCGACGGAATGCAGATTCACGAACGCCGCCTTCCCGCGGGCCATCGCATATCCGAGCGCAATTCCCGCGGCAGAGCGTTCGTGAAGAGCCAGAAAATATTTGAAGTCTGGAGGCATGTCGCGGAGAAAGGGAAGCTCGGTAGATCCGGGATTGCCAAGAATGTTCGTCATGCCCAGATCTCGCAGCAATTGATACGTAGCTTCCCACACGGTAGTCATTCAGTGTGCCCCACAGAGATGCGGAATGTTTATATCACCCGGCACTATCCGTCAGGAAAGAACAGTTGAATTAGGGCGTGGCTCAGTGGTATTGTTCGTGCCTCATGCCGGGCGTAACCGGCGGCCGAAACCGTCCGCAGCGGAGGAACCCAATGTCAGTCAGTACACTGAATAGTCTTGATGCGGTCGTGCGCGATTACTCTTTTCCCGATGTCCACATCGGCGGTTCGGAGGAGGAATCACCGTGGGTGCCGTTTAAAGGGAACACCACGTTTATACGACATCTCGCCTTTGACGTTCGCAGCAACATGTATGCGAACGTGCTATGGGTCAAAAAGGGCGGATCGCTGGGGCGGCATCGCCATCGCGGACGCGTCTTTGGGTACACGCTCGAGGGCAGTTGGCGCTATCTCGAATACGATTGGATCGCGCGGCCGGGAAGTTATGTGCAAGAGAGCCCGGGCGCCATTCACACGCTGGTTTCCGATGAAGGCATGAAGACCATGTTCTGGCTGAACGGCTCGCTGGAATTTTTCGACGACAAAGACAATCTGCTGGAGACGCTTGACGTTTTCTGGATGATTGACCATTACCTTAGTTATTGCCGGGAGAATGGCATCAAGGTGAACCAGAAAGTGTTCGTCTAGCAGCACGCGATTTCATCATCTGCCGGAGCGCACGGCGCGGGCTTGCGCACACTGCTCGCACGAGTCGAGCGGGAAGAGCGCCGTTTTGACCGGAGCTCCGATGGAAACGGGCTTCTGTTTCTGCGGAGGAACTATTGTCCGCACGCAATCAAGGAAGCCGTGCACGGCGGGAGAAGCGTCGTCTTTACGGCAAGCCGCGTAGACTTCGATCTTAGCCTCGGGTTCGTTCAGGCGGACCGAGGCTAACTGGATGCCCGCGACGGTGCGGTTCACGATCGCCCCCGCCCCCATGAAGATTGCTTTGCCCGAAGCGACCATGATGGCGCCAGCTTCCTCGTGGGCTTCGACGTGCGTTGGAATCAGTCGCGGAGTCAGTCCGTGGCGGCTGTAAAGGCCCAGGATCTTGTCATACAGGCCGCTGGAAAAATTCCGATCAAAGATGATCAGCGGTTCATCGGCGATGTCGTGCATGCGGAGGGATCGCCGCTTCGCCAGTCGATGCTGTTTCGGGACAATGACGACGAATTCTTCTTCGTAGAGCAATTCGCAGTCGAGCGAGACGTGGTCCAGCGGCGGACGCAGGAACCCGACATCGATTTCGTGTTTCCGCAAGGCATCATTCTGAAAATTGGAGAAGATGTCGCGACACTCGACCTCAATTCCGGGCCAGCGTTTGCGGAACTCGAACACCACCTGGCTGACAATGCCACCGAGACCGGAGGCGATGCCGACTTTAACCATCCCGGTTTCACCGCGCTGGGCCCGGCGTGCAGCCTCGACCGCGTGACCGGCCTGCACGAGTAGCTTTCGGCCCTCTTCCAGAAATGCAAGGCCTGCCTTGGTGAGCTCCACGTGACGCTTGTCGCGCGCAAAAAGATCGACCCCGAGAGTTTCCTCAAGCTGACGTATCTGGCGACTGAGCGGCGGCTGGGCGATGTGCAGGCGTTGCGCCGCCTTGCGGAAGTTCAAGTATTCCGCCACCGCGATGAAATACCGGATGTGACGCAATTCCACGGTGAGGCATTTTACATCCGTCAGGCGATCTCGACGATGGGTTTCCTACAAGTGCCCTCCAGTCGAATCCGCATACTGATACCTGAAACGTATCAGACGACAACTAAAGATGTATTGGACAGTTTGTTGCTTTGGCACCATGCTCTGCCGAGTTGCTGTATCGCATCGCCGGCAATTTCCGGGATCGGAAAACGTGGGATCCGCAATTCCGGAAGTGATCTGTCGAACAACGCGAAAAACCCTAGGTCAGCCAGAACCTGAATCTCTTTGGAGGAACAACACTATGCGCCGAGTTGCGCTGGTTGGATTGTTTGTCCTGGTCGCGCTGTGGTCGATTCCCACCGCTTTCGCTCAAGCGACGGTGAGCTTTGCGCAATTGAACGGAACGATTCTCGACTCCGGGGGACGGGCCGTGATGGGGGCGTCGATCAGCCTTCGCAATCTGGATAACAACCAGACGTACAAAGGCGCGACCAACTCGTCGGGGGTGTACATTGTCCCAAACCTCACCCCTGGCGCCTACGAACTAACCGTACAGAATCCGGGTTTCGCGAAGTACATACAGACTGGGATCGTCTTGAGCGTCGGGCAGACGGCAACCGTGGACGTGTCGTTGAAAGTCGCATCGACAACTGAAGTCGTGAACGTTACGACGGAGGCACCGCCGGTTGAGCCCACGCGTACTGAAATCAGCCAAGTCATCGACACCACGCAAATCCAGCAACTGCCCACGAACGGCAGACGATTTGTGGACTTTGCGTTGCTGACTCCAGGCGTCGCCACTGGGCGGACGAGTTTGCAATCCACTTTCACCGAGCCAGATACCACGCGAATTTCTTTTGGCGGAATGCGTGATTTGAGCAACGCCGTCACCGTGGATGGGGCTGACTACATTAACGAGGGCACAGGCTCGCAACGCGCGACTCCATCGCAGGAGGCAGTGGCGGAATTCCGTGTCGTCAACAACAGTTTCGGCGCTGAGTACGGACGCGCGCTGGGCGGGATCGTCAACGTGGTTACGAAGTCCGGGACCAACGATACACACGGATCGGTTTATGGCTATCTCAGCAACAAGGCCGCGAACTCCAAGTCGTTGCTGACGGTGGCGCCATTCGATGCCTACCGCCGCGGGCAATTTGGAGGAACACTCGGCGGCCCGATCAAGAAGGACAAAACATTCTTCTTCCTCAACTATGAGGGGCAGCGGCTGGCGCAGTCGCCGACCTATCCATTCACGCTAATTGGGAATGCGAAACTGAGCATCCCGGATAATGTCCCATTAGTGAATGCTGCCAAAGCCGCGCTGGGGCTCTCGCCGGAAAACCTCAACATCCTGAAAACCCTCGACAACGACACCGGTTTTGCTCGGCTGGACCACCAACTCACGACCAACAATCGGCTCTCGATCCACTACTCAGTTCAGGACGGGCGCGACTTGAACGTCCTGGTCGGCGACACGCTGGATGGCGGCGGCATCGGCACGCCGAGCGGCGGTCATAACACATTCATCCGAGACCAATCCCTGGTCGGAACGCTGAATTCTCTGCTCAAGCCGAATGTGGTGAACACTGCGCTGGTGCAGTATGCGCGTCGTCATTACAACTTTCCCGCAACCACCGGAGAGCCGGGCATTGATCTGCCAAACACGCTTTCATTCGGTCACAACTTCGGCACGTTTGACGCGATGAACGAAAGCCGCGTGCAGCTTTCGGACAGTGTCGCCTGGATCAAGGGCAACCATTATTGGAAATTTGGCGGCGATTTCAATCACATCTGGAACTTTGTGATCTGGCCGGGATTCACGCCCATGCGCATCATCGCGCCCGGGTTTAATTGCCTGGTGGATTTCGCGAGGTTCGTAAACCAGACGGCCGTGGTTCCGGAGAATCCTGCTGATGGACCATGCCCGACAGCTGCTCCACCATTCTTCTCTGGCAGCAACACGGGGCCAAATCCGAATGATTTCTTGAATGGAGTTCCGATTGTGTTCTGGGGCACGCCGTTGGGGAACGGACCGATAACTCCCGGTAGTCTGCCGCCGGCCATCCCGACGAATTGGGCGAATGCGTACGTGAATCCACAGGACTTCTACGTCAATCTCCAGCATGGCTACACCGGTTTCTTTGCGCAGGACCAGTGGAAGGTCACGCCAAAATTCACCATCAACTACGGGCTGCGCTGGGATTACGAGACTGGGCTTTCGCAAATTGTGAATCCTGACTACCGCGGATTTCAACCTCGCGTCGGATTCGCGTACTCGCCTACAAGGCGAACCGTCATTCGCAGCGGGTATGGAATTTTCGATGACCACTACAACATGACCTTCTTTTTTGTCACTTATCCGCAGCGCGAAGTCGTTATCCCCAACGCGCCGCAACCTTGGGTGCGAAAGGGGAATGACACGGCTCCTTGGGGCCTGAACCAGTTGAGCTTTGACGCGCTTGGCTTGCCGTACCCGGGACCGACCTCGTACAGTCCAACCAATCCCGGCTGCGTACCATCCTCAAACACTCAGGTTCCAACGCCGGCCTGCGCGGCAGCTGCGCTCATCACCACCGGACAGACGCCGCCGAACTATGGCACCGGACCGCAAGGCTCGTTCGGGACCCTGAGCGGCGGCGGTATCGATCACAGCATGCGCATGGCATATTCTGAGCAGGCCAGCTTGCAGATTGATCAGGAACTCGGCAAAGGCTGGGTGGTAAGCGCGGGGTACTTGTTCCTGCGTGCGCACAAGCAAATTCGCCCCGAGAACCTGAATGTCTGTCCGCCAGGCGGATTCAGCAACTCGGCCACATTTTGTCCACCGGCCAGTGTGATTCCAGGCCCTCCGATCACGCCTGATGGTCCGTTCCCGAACAACAAGCTACCCGACGGCAAGGATGCGTCAAGCGGCGTGCTGTACACGAATGCCGGACTAATGTATTTCCTTGACGGCTCTGGCAACGCGGAGTACGACGGAGCCACGCTTTCCGTGAGTGACAAACTTGGCAAATACTTCCGCTTCAATGCCAACTACACGTGGTCGCACACCCGCGACGATGGGACGTTTACCACTTTCGTCAGCACGCCGCAAGATTTCTACAATCGCGCGCTGGAACGAGCCGACTCAGTGCAGGACGTGAGACACCGCTTTGTTGGAAACTTCACCATTACGACGCCAGCGCATAGCAATGTGCTCGTGCGTGATTTCGAGTTCAGCAGCATAGTAAATTTGCAATCGCCGCGGCCATTCACGATTTTTGTTGGCAATGATGTGAATGGTGACACCAATCCCGTGACCGACCGCGTGGGATTGTCTCCGCGCAACTCTTATCGCGGAGATCATTTATATGCGTTCGACCTCCGTTTGGCACGGGGTATCCGGTTTACCGAGCGCAAGCGGCTCGATCTCGCTGTCGATGCCTTCAATGTCTTCAACCGTCAGAACATCAACGAAGTGACGTCGGTTTACGGCGGTGGGACAATCGATTTCTGCGGCGCCACGCCGGTGCGCTACAACGATGCAGCTTCGTTGGCGATCCAGCGAGGACAGGTGAGTTGTAATCCGGCCACGAACGGCGGCGCTCCGTTCCCAAACCCGCTTTTCGGAACGCCTAGGACCATGTTCAACCCGCGCCAGTTGCAGGTGTCAGCCAAATTCACGTTCTAGGGATGAATGAGGCTTAAAGGGAGAAGCTATGTTGGTTCGCATCGTCATGGTTTTACTCTGCGCGGCTGTTTTTGTTTACGCGGAAGATCAAAAGCCTGCGGTCAAACACGTGCCGGCGCCGCAGACTTCGGCTGCATCAGGAAAGCAGATGTTTGAGGCGTATTGTGCTTCGTGCCACGGGACATCCGGCAAAGGGGATGGGCCAGCGGCCGGAGCCTTGAAGAGTGCTCCCGCCGACCTTACGGCTTTGAGCAAGAGGAATGGCGGGAAATTTCCCGCAGACCGCGTGACCAGCATTTTGCGTGGGCAGGCAACTGTGACTGCGCACGGCAACCGCGATATGCCAGTGTGGGGTCCGGTTCTGTGGCACATGAGCCAGGGACACGAAGCAGAGTTTCATCAACGGATCGCCAATTTGACCCGCTACATAGAGTCCTTGCAGGCGAAGTGACGGGCAAAAAACCTGAGAAGCTCTTTCGTGGCAAGCTAGTAGCAGCCTCGAAAGCAGGGCGAGACCGTTCTGCGCGGTTTCGGAAAGTACCCGTTTCATGCCGACGGTACAGCGCATACAAGTCGGAATTGTAGGCGCCGGGCCTGCAGGCCTGGTGCTCTCCCATCTCTTACATCTGCACGGCATCGAGTCCATCGTTCTGGAAAACCGCAGCCGGCATTACGTCGAAGAACGTGTGCGCGCCGGCGTGTTGGAACAGAACACCGTCGACCTCCTCACTGAAATGGGCGTCGGCGAGCGCATGAAGCGCGAAGGGCTTGTGCATTATGGCATCGAACTGCGCTTCAACGGTCGAGGCCATCGCATCGATTTCCGCGAACTCACAGGGGGCAAGGGCATCACCATTTATGCACAGGCCGAAGTGCTGAAAGACCTCAACAATGCTCGCATTGCGACTGGCGGCCAGGTGCTATTCGAGGTGGAGGACGTCAGCGTCCATGAATTGGATAGCTCGAAGCCGAAGATGCGTTATCGGAAGGACGGGACAGAGTACGAGGTGCACTGCGATTTCATCGCGGGATGCGACGGGTTTCACGGGATCTGCCGGCCCAGTATTCCGGCAGGGGTACTGACGGAATATGACCGCATGTATCCTTTCGGCTGGTTGGGGATTCTTGCCGAGGCGCCGCCATCATCGGATGAATTGATTTATGCCTACCACGACCGCGGCTTCGCACTGCTGAGCATGCGCAGTCCGCACATCAGCCGTCTTTACGTTCAATGCGAGCCGGATGAAAACATCGACAATTGGAGCGATGACCAAATCTGGCGCGAACTGCGCACCCGCCTTGCGTCTGTCAATGGCTGGAAGCTGACTGAAGGTCCAGTGCAGCAGAAGGGCATCACGGGGATGCGGAGCTTCGTGGTCGAGCCGATGCAGTACGGAAACCTTTTCCTCGCGGGCGATTCAGCTCACATTGTGCCGCCAACGGGAGCGAAGGGGCTCAACCTGGCCGTTACTGATGTTCAGATCCTGGCTCGTGCACTGGACAAGTATTACGCGCATGGCAGTCGTGACTTGCTGGATTCCTATTCGGATACCTGCCTGCGGCGAGTGTGGAAGGTGCAGCGCTTCTCCTGGTGGATGACGTCGATGCTCCATCGATTTCCCAACGAGAACCCATTCGATCATCGGCGACAACTGGCGGAATTGGATTACGTCACTAGTTCCCGCGCGGCCGCGAAGAGCCTGGCGGAGAATTACGTCGGGCTGGAACTCGAGTGGTAGGGCAAGCACCCGAAAGTCCTGTCGAGCAGGCGCTCACATGGACCACTTATAAATAGCCGCACGGCTGAGGAAAATGGAGCGGGAGACCGGGATCGAACCGGCGACATCCAGCTTGGGAAGCTGGCGTTCTACCGCTGAACTACTCCCGCTCAAATCGGCAGTAAGCTCATGATAACACCAGAGTTCCGAACTTTGTCCACGGTCACCTACGCTAACGCTTGTACCCGCAATGGTACCCGCAATGTTTGCGCTGGCACGATGTGTTGAGCGTAATTGTCGAGCGCAGCCCGTTTCTGTTTCTTCGACGAGTGCGCGTAGTAAAGCGTCATGTCCATTTGCGAATGGCGCATGATCGCCTGAACGACTGCCGGGTTTGCCTGTTCATCCATCAGGAAACTCGCGAGGCTGTGTCGCCCCAAATTGTGAAAGCCGAAGCGGCTCAACCGGTCTCCTTCCTTGCTGAACAGTTCACCCTTCTTTTCGATCAAAATGCCCGCCCTTATCGCAGCAGGCCGAACGTAATCCTGCACCAGCATCGTTCCGGTGCGAGGCTTTTTTCCAGCCAGTTTGATCGAAGGAAAGACGTAATCATCTTCGGCGCCGTACATGGTCTCGCGTTTCCAGGCGGCAAGAACGCTTAGTGCGAGATGAGGCACTTCCACCCGGCTTCGACTGAGCCGAGTTTTCGCTCCCTCCTGCACCGTGCTGTGGACATAGGTCTGGCGGATTCGAGCGTAACCTCTGTCCCAAACGATGTCTCGCCATTGCAGGCCTAGGGCTTCCGAGATTCGGAAACCGCAGGTCGCAACCAGCAACGCGATTTCGTATTCCCCATTTTTGCCCTTGATCTCCGATAGCAGCTTGAACGTGTCCTCGACTGCGAGCGTTAGAGCCTCATAGTCGCTCTCCTGCGAGAACTCCGGTCCTCTTAGCCGTGTGCACGGGTTCGAGGAAACGATGCCGTTCATCCCCTGAACGAACTCAGGAATTAGCTCTTCGGATTTTGCCCACTCATAGACGTGGGACATCCTGGAGCGATATTTGCCACGGGTACAGTCGCTGACATCAAGACGCAGAAGCCAAGATTTCAACTCTGAGGCTTTGATGTTGGTCGCGACTGCATCTGTCCACTTCGGCATGAGCACGTTCCGGATCACTTGCTCGTACAGGTCTTTGGTTGATTTTTTGTTGAAGGGATACTTGGCGAGATATTTCTCGGCAAGCTCCCCAAAGGTGATGCTGCAGGAATCGGTGTTCGCAAGCTGTTTGTCCAGTCCGAGTTCACCGATTTTGGCCCATGCGGTTTTGTTGTCCATCTCCGAGGAGCCGATAACACGGGTCTTCTCCGTCCCGTCCGCATCCCGCCAGCAAAACAATGTTGCGGCTCTCTTACGTCGCAACCATCCTTTACCACTCCCTTTGACCATCGATTCATCCTCTCCGGTCTTGGGGTTGCCGGTGTTCATTATTACGCGAGGGGATAGTGAAACCAAGTGCTTCTTCAACTGTGAGCATTCGCGAAAGCATGTCATCAATTTCGCTCAGCTTGTATCGATAGATCTTTCTTGTGGCGCTCGGGTCGATGGCATGGGCAGGCAGCTTTCCCGCACGCGTCAATTTCAGGACTTCACGCCGGGTAAGGCTCAGATGTTCCGCCACCCTCTGGGCATCGACGTAAGGTTCTTGCGAGTCAGCTCTCCGGAGAGAATTCCGTACAGGGAGAGTTGCCTCGGTGTTCGAGGTCAGAGGCGCGGACTCTCCAAAGCTACGCTCATAATCCTGTGTGTTTTGGGCTGGCTTCTTGGGACTCGCTGACATCTACGTCCTCCTGAAACAAAACAGCCCTGATGGGACTGTTTTCGCGTATTGTGCGTAACCCGGTAAATTGCTGTTGAGAAACCGCTCTTCAAACTTGGCTCTCTCGTAAATCACGACGATGAACGCGGCTGCAGGAACCAGGGCGAGCCATGAGCCGATTGCAACGGCAGCAGCCGGCACAGAAATGCACATGGCGAAATATCCGGGATGCCTCATGAGTCGGTAGGGGCCCGAGTCAATGAGCTTGTGGCCGCGGTCAGCCTGGATGCGAACCACAGGCGAGAAGAATGGGTTCGCAATCATCGCCCAGGTTTGCAAGGAACTGCCGCATGTGAAGATCGCAAGCGCTATCCAGCGGAACGCCGTTGGTACGACGAGAGTATGAGTACGACCCACGAGGAATGATGCTGATATCAGGGTCAAGAGAAAAAAGAATCCAGAGACGGCGCGCAGATGCGATGTACTTGAATCCGGGCCGGGTTGCGAACGCTCACGCGCGAGTTGGGGATCAACAGCGAGCATTGTGACCAGCATCACGAGAGAGAAGGAGGCGAGATACGCGCGCAGTGAAGTCAGCTGTGTTGTGCCGGCCATCAGAAAAAGAAGCGCAGAGATCGCGGTCGAGATAGCTGCCCAGCGCCCGATTGTCCGTACCGCATAGAGGAAGGCCCCCCTCATGATTCCTCCTCACCGGCAATTTGCTCGAACGCATAACGGTCATTTTCCAGGTCGTATCCGACGATCTTCAGTACTCCTGAGACACAGCGGCGTCCCGGCCGGCGGTCGATATGAACGAGCAGATTCAGAGAATCGGCGATGTTGCTCTTGATTGCCCGATACGGCAGCTCGATGTTGCTTTGCAGGACGCAGCTTGTGAATCTGCTAAGCGCCTGCTGCGCAGAGTTGGCATGGACGGTCGAGATCGTACCGGCATGACCGGTGTTAAGTAGCTGCAAGAGATCAAATGCTTCCGCTCCGCGAATTTCACCGAGCAGGATTCGGTCGGGTCGATGGCGGAGACTCGCCTTGAGCAGGTCACGAATGGTCACGGCGCGAAGTCCGTTTTGTTCACGGCGAGCCTCAAAGTGAACCAGATTCGGAGTGGTGATCTGGATTTCGGCTGTGTCTTCAATGACGAGGATGCGTTCGTGTTGAGGAATGAAGTTGGCAAGAATGGTTAGTAAGGTTGTCTTACCGGTACCCGTGCCTCCCGAGATCAGGACGTTCTGACGCCCGACAACGGCTTTTCTTAAGAACTCTGCGAGATCTTGCGTCATCGTTCCAATCCGAATGAGGTCTTCAATCTGAAAGTGCTTGGCATTGAATTTGCGGATGGTCAGGGTCACACCCTGCAAGCTGCAAGGCGGAATGACTGCGGCAACACGGCTGCCGTCGGGCAGACGGGAGTCGAGAATAGGCTTTTCTTCCGAGATATCGTCGCCTAATCGTCGCGCGATATTACGGGCGGCCACCTCAAGCGACTTTGGAGTGAGATTTACCTTAGGGACGGCTTCAATCAAGCCTGCACGCTCGACGAAGACATGCTCGGGGCCGTTGATCATGATTTCGCTGATTTCAGGATCGAGGATCAGGTGCTCAATCGGTCGAAGGAACGGCAGGATCAGTTCAAAACCGGTCATCACAGTTCTCCGTCCGCGAGCTGCCGGAAATAGGACTTGTTCACGTCGTTGTAGTAGGGCTTGAGGTACATAAACATCGGTGGCTGGGGATTGAGACCGTCATAGGCAAGCGTGACGGACTGCGCGTTCTTGAGTTCGGTGAAGGTCTTAAAGTCGAAGCGGAAGTCGCTTTGCGTGTTGTAGCTCTTCGAGGTGGTCACATTGGCCCGGTGAGCCATGGCCTTGCCGGTCCAGAGGCTCACACGAGCATCGTGGCCGCTCTCCGAGATGTTGTAGTTCACCTTCCACTGGTCTTCCTTTCCGCACAGTTCGCTGGCGACCTTGGCCGAGAATTCGTCAGAGAGTGACAGGAAGATCTTGTTGCGGAACGTCTGGAGCAACGTGCGCCAGGTCTCACCCGGCAGGCTAGAGCGCAAGGAGCTGATGCTCTGGGTAGCAACGATTGGGATGCACTTTGACTGGCGCGACAGAGCAAAGAACTTCTCATCGCCGTTTGGGTCGCTTTCACCGACAGTCGCAAAGTGCTGGTACTCGTCACAGATGAAGAATGCCTGCCGGAAGGGTTTTTGGGGGTTGCGCTCGATCTTCGGAATACGATTGAGCATAGCCCGCTGAAAATCGAGTTTCATCATCACGCCGATGGCTTTTGCGAGTCCTGGGTTGAGCGACACAGGGAAGTTCAAGGCGCATACGTTGCCGGCTTCGATCAAATCAGAGAAGGGCGGCAACGGACGTCCGAACTTGTAGTCAGCATTGAGCCTCGCGGCGTAGCACTCTTTCGGTGGGCAGAATGTACGTTTCACAATCGGGTCGTCATCGAAGAGCGAGAGAAAAACGGAGATGCCCTCAACGATCGAAGTGCGCAGCTTGGGCTCGATTCGTTTCCAATCGTTATAGAACCACCGCTTTACGCCATCGAGGATTTCGGCTTTGAGTGGGTCGAGTGGCCCGAGGGGAGGCTCGAAATGTTGTGTGTACCTAAGTCCGGCCTGATTCAGCGCGTATTCGAGGGCTGGAGATTGCGGCGCTCGATGGGTTTTGCCTTGTTCATGAACGGTGAACCCGAACTTGTCTAGCTCCAGGTGGGCGCGAAAGTCTTCGTCCGGCAGAACGAAGTAATTGCGACCCTTCAGTCGTTGCTCGGCGTCGGCAATTTTTGATTCGAGGAGTTCGGGGTTGATGGCGCATTCGTAGATGTCGAACAGGGTCACATAGTCGTACGCGACCTTGTGAAGCTGGATGATGAACTTCACAAGATTGGTGTAGGCCTGCTGCCAGAAGCCGAGCGTATCCGGCGGGCTGGAGGGGAAGTCAGGCGCGTTGCACTCGACTTTGAACTAAAGAAGTCTATCAACCAGCGGCTGGCTAAAATCCACTCCCTTCCCGCGGAGGAACAGAGCCGAGAGAAGCAGCAGATCGCCCAAGATCATGGCCTGACAGTCGTCAGCGGGAAGATACCGCTGCCCGATCTACGGTTGGAGTACGAGACTGCAAATCGGGAGCAAGCCAAGGTCGATATTGAGCTTTTGAGCAGCGACTACCGGCCGTCACAAATCGCGGCGAAAGCACGAGCGGGCTTCACGATGTATGCCTTGTCGCAAGACGCAGCCCGTCTGCGAACAAATTCAAAACATGACTCGATAGAGCTGTTCAAGCTGAACGAGCGATGGGCCAGGTGGACTATTGCACACCCTTGCGCTTTTCAAGTGATTGGGAGCGCTCCGCACGAGCGTACGGGTTGATAATCGGCCACTGCACTCAGTAGCAGCAGAACAGACCACCGCCCAAGAGGCAATCTTGGGCAGTGGCCCCATCAATTCCCGCCCAATCGGGGGTCTGGAAACGGGTGGCACACCTGAGTCCAGCACAAAGTTCGGAGGATTCCGTAACCCTTAGCGAGTCCGCGACTCCATATCTTATGGGAGCATAGGAAACTTGTTTCCGAGTGGAGTAAGCAAGGAGAGAACAATGAGAATAAGAAAGTATTATTTTGCTGTGTTTACATCCGCCGTTCTGATCGCGACCGGATCAGTCACAGCTCACGCGCAGGCGCCGACCGACCCGCAAATCGCGGGCATCGTCCAAACCGCAAATCAGATCGACATCAATCAGGCAAAGCTCGCGTTAAAGCGAACCAGCAACCCACAAGTAAAAAAAATTCGCCAACCAGATGATTTCAGATCACACCAACCTGGAAAAGTCGGTAAATGATCTCGCGAAGAAGCTAGGGGTCACGCCCGAAGACAGCCCTACGTCAAAGCAACTTAAGCAGCAGGCAGCTGAGGAGACAAAGAAACTCACGAGCTTGCATGGCGAGGCTTTTGACAAGGAATACGCATCGCATGAAGTCGCCTTCCATCAGGCCGTGATTGAAGCCGCTAAGACCACTCTCATCCCGAATGCAAAGAATGCTGAGCTGAAATCTGCGCTCGAAGGCGCTGCTCCGCTTCTGCAGGGACATTTGGAGCATGCACAGCAACTTGAGCAAACGCTGGGCAGCAAGTGAAGACGATTGCTCTGCATTGGCGCTAATGCGAAATAAGCCGCAAGAGGGGCATATGATCGCATGCCACGATCTGGCGTTCCACTCAGGACACCGCTACCGCTGCAAGGTTCGAAGAATAATGTTGCGAGCCGCGGCGGTGGCACTTCTTTCGGCTATGTGCTGGGCACAGGACGCCCGCCCCGGTGGCACAAACCACGTCATCGTTATAGAGCGGCTCCAGTTCAATCCTCCCCAAACCACTGTAAAACCTGGGGACACAGTCGAATGGAAAAACGACGACATCTTCTCCCATACAGTTACGGCCGAGAACGGGAGTTTCGATTCAGGACTCATTGATCCTGGTCATTCTTGGCAGATGAGATTCACAGACACGCGAGCCGTGGCATACCATTGCCGTCCCCATCCAAACATGAAGGGCACGCTCATTGTTCAAGGAGTGGAGAACGCGGCGCAAGGCAATGGTGCGATGCTCAAGTGGTCGCCTCCGAGGACGCCACAGGAATTTCATCCAATTCTGGTGAATTTTACCGCAGCTTTGCTGCCACTCGCTTTCTTGAGCGACGTCCTTGGGCGCATCTTCCGACGCCACTCTTTTCACCACGCGGCTTGGTGGATGGCCTTGTATGCCGCCGTGATCACCCCACTAACTGCTGCGGCCGGATGGTGGTGGAAACTTAACGGGGGCTCTGATCTTCCGGCCAAGTTGATTACCGTCCACCAATGGCTGGGGACCGCGAGTGTTGGGCTTTTCGTCATATTGGCCATTTGGCGCTGGAGGATTCAAAAGCGCGACGGTGCACCGAGTATCTCTTATCTAACCTTTGCGGCGATTGTGGTCCTTGCTCTCGTGTATCAGGGAAGCTTGGGTGGCAGAATGGCATTCGGAAACTGACCAAGCGGCTCGTGCAGGTGGCCCGATGACCTGTTTCGAAGCAGTAAGTCCACGTTCCACAATGGCAATGCCGCGTCCGCCCTTCGGGCAAGCATTTGAAGGCAAGCTGCCATCGAACTCGCGAAGGCTGATGGGCCGCGACTGACTCAGTGCGGGTGATGGAAATACCTTACTACCTACCTGGGATCGGGCAGGGGACGAGCCGAAAACAGCATACGACAGGGTTTCGCCATCCAGCGCGCCCAGCGTACAGAACGGCTTAGACGCGCGCTGTCAATTGCGATGCCGGTATTTGCGTACATTTGTCGGTAGAGTTTCGAAATCAGGAGAAAGGCCAAACGGGACTTCAGGGAGGTCACGCAGTGGGCGCGTCTCCATATCGATCCGAAACTGTAAAATTTGTCCCAAACATGCTGCGTCCGCTGCCGTATTTCCTCTCCTGACATCACTGGGTGAGGGGAAAAAACTTTAGGCCGAAGCTCACGCGGAATCAGCCAATGCCGGGTAAGCGGGAATCCCGCAATCCGGGTCGGATCGTGCTGCATCGCCTTTTCCCAGCGTTCAAAATCCACCGTTCCAGGAAAAGGCATGAGCATGACAAATTGAGCAAAGGCCAGATCGGCCTTCTGCGCCACCGAAAGAGTTGCCTCAAAGGTTTCCGGCAGGTCGCTCGGCAAACCAAAGATGAACGATCCCAGCACTTTGACTCCATGCTGTGGAAACTGGCGTAAGCGGTTTACCAGTTCATCTCCGGCGGCGTTGAAGTCCTTATAAATGTCTTTTAGTCCTTGAGGCGTGACCGCTTCGACACCGACGAGCGCTCCTTTGATTTTCGCCCTGCTCATGGCTTCGAGAAAGGCAGGATCTTCGGCAGCTTCCATCGTGATTTGTGTGAAGAACACCATATCTGATGAAACATCAGTCGCGAGCCGCTCCATAAGTTGGAAGCGTTCCGCCCGGATTGCCTTCAGCTCTTCAACTCGTTGCGTGTTGCCTTGCCGAGAGGCAAGCTTGAGATCGGTGAGGGAGACAGGGTAAAAATTGTCGTCGGCAAGCAACACGAATCGAAATCCTAAGCGCCGTAAATGCTGAAGCTCATGAACAACCATTTCAGTGCTGCGGATGCGAGGACGTTGACCGTCGGTCCGCCACACGGAGCAGAATGAGCAGTGCTTGGGACATCCTCTTACTGTTTGTACAGAAGCCCACATGTATCGGTTGCGAGGCAAGAGGTCCCAGCGGGCAGACTGAAAGGCAGAAGCCTCGATCCGCCCTGCTGCGTACACACGTTTGAGCGAATGGTTCTTGCAGTCTTCCAGAACGCCAGTCCAGGCAGTGTCGCCATCCCCTTTTACGACCGCGTGCGCGCCGCCGAGTTCGTGCGCCTCATCCGGAAATAGGGTTGCATGAACCCCGCCAAAAACCACAAATGCCCCTCGCTGACGGGCCAGCCTGCCGATTTCATAACCGCGGAGTGCGTTGCCGGTGTGAATTCCAATGCCCACCACGTCGCCGGCCGAAATGGATGCGACATCCAACTGGTCTAGAGTTTCATCAACAATGACAGGATTGCCAAAGCTGGCTGGTGTCGCAGCGGCGAGCACGTAGAGCCACCTCGGCGTGATGACGCCAATACCGAAGGATTTATCGCTTGGGTTGACGAGATGAACTTTCAGTGTGGTTCCCCAAGGTGACAATTCTAGCTTTTGCGCCTTTCACAAGGCTAAGATACTTCTGCACAGTTGATTAAGATGTTCCTTTTCACGGGCCGGTTGCTGATCCGCGCAGCTGCTCTCCGCACACGATAACGAGCTTCAGCAATTTGCGAAAGCTTGGTGAGGAGGTCCCGGTTCTCCTGAGTAGTTCGGATCGCTTTGTCGTAGTACCAGTAATCGTAGTGGGCAGTTTTTTCACGTCCGCAGCCACACGGCGACGCACTCCTTCCAGATCCCATCTACTGGCATCGACTTCCTTGCCAGCAATCTAATCTCGCAGATTGCGCTTACCCGGAAAGGGCAGCATCTGCATCGCGCTCAGACTCCGATAGCTCGACGGATCGCCAGTTTGTACGCTGAAAGGGCGGGGCGTTGCCCATCAATCAACGCTTACGGGCGGGGCCGGCAGTGCAGAAGCCTGGGGAACCTTACGCCTCTGCGCTTCCACTTCGTGAACTCCGCTTGCCATTGCTGGATTACGCGCGAGGACTTCGCAAACTAGTTCCTCTAGCGTGACAATCTGAGACTCAGCACACTGCGTAGCGTGAGGAGAGTCTTTCGGGACCGCCTGAACTGAAAGCCTTGCTTCGTGGCCAAAAGTTGAGTCCAACGAACAGCAGTAGAGGGGCCGCGGCTTTCACAACTCGTGGGTTCATGAAAATCTCCCTGGCACACTGCCACTTCTCTCCGGCTGAGAGCCGGAGAGAAGCGGCTTTTGAATTGAGCAACATCAGTGATGGGGTCATGGATGTGCTTCCTTACTTCTGTTCTGCCGACTTCGCCATGTCTTCATGTAAAGCGGCTAACGCTTCTGCTTCTTTCGCCTGCTGGTTGTACAAGTCCGCCCAACGACGGCAGTGACTAGCTCCTTGTCCGAAAGACGCCTGTTGTTTGGTTTCCATCGCTGCTCGGCGAAGAGACGGCTTCAGAGTGGCGTTGATAAGCCTATGATCGGGACAAACTTGGACACGTCACCGTGACGCCTGGAATTAAGCACACTGGTGGCACACCGGTAGCGCAGGTCTAACCGGACTTATCGCTGCTTAGAGAAAGTGGTCGACTTGTCGGCCGTAAGCCAGACACGACTTGGACGTTTTGGACGTGCGGAACCGAAAAATGGTCGAAACCACTGCCGCGGGGCTGCAGCGTCCAGGGCGTTTTCGCGCGCGTCCACGACGCGTCCAATTAGGGTTCCCAAGGGTGCTTTTGAGGGCGGTAAGGCGCTATCCGCCGGGTTTCAATAAGTTACGACTCGTGGGGACTCTGTCACTGCAGAGGTCAACAAAGCAGGACCGAGGTCATCGCCTCGGCAAGGCGATACCGCGTCTTGCACCCTTGTCGCACCCAAAAGGCGAACCGGCCGTTGCGAGCAAGATAGACAAAATCAATTCCGGATGCAGGGTCCAGAAGGTCAGACCGCTGGCTGGACCGGGCACAGCTCCCTAATGCACTTGGACCGTCGTCTCAATTATGGCAGGGTAATATTCCTTACGGACTAGCAACCACTTCCTGCAATTGGGACGGTTCTGATGAGGTACCCCGCTGTTCTCATCGGCAAGGGAGTTGGCGACTTCGAAATGTCTGAGAATTGCCGGTAGAATTTTGACGTATGCCCGGTCGGTTACCACTGCAAGCAGTGGATCGAGGACGGAGAAGAGCACGACTGTTGGACGACCACCGAAGCTGCTCTCACCCAAGATCTCTCGGATGATCTCAGGGACGCTTGGGAGCGCCTGCGCGAAACAGCGGTTTCCTTCGGCGATCATCGGATTTACGCCTCACACAAGTCGATTATGTTTTCGCGCAAGCACTGCTACTTCTTCGTGCGTCCTAAGAGGAACGTCCTCGAACTCTGCGTATTTCTCGGTCGTGTCCTAAAGGCGCCTCAGGTGCGACCTGTTGACCGGGCCTCGAAGTCCAAGCTCTACCACATTATCCATATCAGTCACCGCGATGAGGTTGAGCCTCCCATTACCGATTGGCTTCAGGAAGCGTACGAACTGTCGAATGTGCTGATGTCGAAAGGGCTCAAGGTTCGCGCCAAGTCAAAGAAGGGAGCAGGCGGCGCGAGGGTTCAGTCAAAGTTCGAGACGTGAGGGAGCCGGAGGGAAACCTTGACGGCGTTCCTCCGGTATGCATAGTTTGCTCAAAAACGAAGGCAGCGAAGATTGAAAAGCTGGGTACACGAAAGACGGTTTGAACTGGCAACTGAAGAGGTGGAACCAAGCAGGCGGAAAACATTTCCGCGATGTCTTCTGGCGTAGCCGGCCCAGAATTTAGGTAGGGGCAGGAACACTACTGGAACTTTTGGGGGATTTGCGCCGGAGAAGAGGAGCGTTGTGCAATTGTGCTCAGATTCGCAGTTTAACCCAGAGTAGCTTGAGAAAAGGCGAGACATAGAAAGGTGTTTTCCATGACCCCGGAACCCAGTGATTGGCGTAATCTTGCTGAGCAGGTCAGTAAAGAAATGGATCCAACCAAGCTTACTGAACTTGCAACCCAACTCAATCAGGCACTGGAACGTGAAGAAAATCGGCGGGATCGGCGATATCGCGAAGCGGCGTAACGAAATGACGGTGGAACAGGCAGGCAGGATTACGGAACGCGCAGAATCGTTGGTGTCCCAGTCCCACGACCTGATCGCAACCGCAACCCTGCTGATTGCAGAGGCGCGGCAGCTTGTACTGCAAGCAAAAGCAAAGACACGCTCCGGACATGCAAAGAGCAAACGCTGGCCATCCGGTACTCCTCCGAAGACTGAAACTGACGGGTGCATGGGGAACCCTATATTCGGGCTGCCGAGAGTCTAACTGCGCGTTTGCCCGCTGGTTGGCAAAACCCTGCCAGCGGCTATTTGCAGGTCCGCCCATGCCTCATCTCGAAGTTCCCGGCGTGTGGAGTAGTACAGCGGGTCTGGATCAGAACGCTCCTGCTACCCAGTAAGCAGTCAGCAGTTCATAATGGAACTCAATGCTCTGCAGCACGATTGAACTACTACGACGCGGCCATGGTGAGTCAACTAACAAATCCCTTGGCGGGACGGGCGTGCGCAGGACCGGCGTCTGTAGGAAATAGCTGAATGAAACCGCTTCCCAAACTCTCGAACGACTTCATCTTGAATGAGAGCGAATACCAAGCTTGCAAGACTTGGCTTGTGGAAGCAAACGATTCGTCATCCTTTGGGCAACCCTGAATTGGAGATGCAGAGACGGCGAATCAAGAGCTTGATAAGTGAGTACGAGCTGAATTGGCGTCACTCAGGGGAAGAGTGAGAAACGCGATCTATTATTCGCGGGTTGTTCGCGCCAAACACATGAATCTTCTCCTCAATGGAGATCTAAGTCTGAGTTTAAACCAAGGTCTCGCACTCTGAGTTGAAGATGTTCTTTCGTCCCGACACACTGTGTCCGACTGCGCCGCAGATGTACACTAAGGCATGTATGCGTAAGCGGATAATTACCCCCAGTGCAGAGACAATTCGATCTCGCGCGGAAGGCTGGCTGGACGTGGAGCGGGCCGCGATTGTTGAGATTACCTCGGAGGACAAAGACTTTCCGGTCGAGTCGGCCTTCTTGGCAGGAGGCTCGCGGGGCTGGCGTGCAGCAGAACCAGGTCCTCAGACGATTCGCCTGATCTTTGATCAGCCGCAACGACTGAAACGCATATGGCTGGTGTTTGAAGAAAAGGAATCAGCGCGAACGCAAGAGTTCGTGTTGCGATGGTCCTCCGACGGAAACTCGTTTCGGGAAATTGTCCGCCAACAATGGAATTTCAGTCCTCCTGAGACCGTGCGCGAGGTTGAGGAACATCAAGTCGATCTCACAGATGTCTCTGTGCTCGAATTGGCCATCATTCCTAGTATCAATGGCGGAACCGCCCGGGCCTCCCTAATGAGTCTGCGCCTGTCGTAAATAGTCGTACCCTCTTCCACTGCTCGCGGGAGATCCGTAGAAAAACAAATGCCCGGAAGTGATTTGTGCTCCGGACAAATTGCTTCAGTTTGTTAGATTGTTCGAACGTTCTCCGCCTGAAGCCCCTTCGGTCCCTTGGCCACTTCCAACTTGACTGCTTGGCCTTCCTGCAACCTGCGAAAGCCGTTTGACTGGATGGCTGAGAAGTGGACGAACACGTCATCGCCAGACTGGCGGCTGATGAAGCCGTATCCCTTGGCGTCGTTAAACCATTTCACTATTCCTTGTTCCATTGTGGTACCTGTTTCTATTTTCGAATTTCTGCTTAGATGAATCGCTGCGAGTGATAAGGGTGGGTGACGCTGGTTGGCGGGACCGACTTTCAACTGCGGGTTGAATCAAACTTAGCTGATATCTATTCGATGCGCGAACCTTGAAAACGATTCATTCTGAACAACGGGGCTGGTCGGCAAACCCCTAACACGGGTGAGCAAGAAGTTTTCTAAAGGTCTTTCGTCGGTGCAAGCGGGAACGACTAGAATCCTGCCGGAGTTGCCAATTCAATTCTCCACACGGGGCCATCGGCATAGAGTGGCCCTTCAAACTTGACGAAAGCCGGGGCGTTGCCAGTAAGAACCCACACGTGCGTGTCCGGAGGCTGCTTCTTCAAGAGCGGCGCCACCAATCCGGCTACCCCTCCGATTTTCACTTTCACGACGTAACGTACAGTTTCGTGTTTGGTGTTGCCACTTGTTACCGCTTTCTCACCCTCCGGAAGGATCTCAAGTTTCACTACTCGCGGCTTAGGAGTGGTCGCTACTAGCGACACTGTAGTTTGTGCCACGTTTGGTTGGATGTGCTTCACGAGCGTAAACAACAGTCCGTTGGCGACATCGGACGGCAGGTCACGTCGTTCCTTCAGCGTCTTCTCTTTGCCGTCGTGATCCCAATATCGCACCGTTACTTGGCCTGAAGATGCTTCGATCGAGGTCTCCATGGGCTGCTTGAAGGACGGGCCGCGCTGCACGAGATGATCGGTCAAAAGCCGGAAGGCGCCTCGCTGAGAGAATATGGTCGTCTCGTCATATAGTGAACCATCTCTAAAGCGAAAAATCAGATGGCTGGTGACGCGATCCCCCTCTGCAATTTGCGTCATCTCACCATCGGCAAGGCGCTTGCCATCGAGCGAACGCAGCGCAAGAAAGCCGTGCATCAGGCCTTCCATGTGGCGCACGCGTACCTGTTCAGCACCCAGCGGGACTGTCTGCAATATTGCGGCGCAGACCAGCAGGACGGCCACCGCGCCAAAACGGAAATGTCCTAAGTTCGTCATGTCGTCGAGACATTTGCGCCCGCAAGCAATACCAACCTAGCACTTGCTTATTCCCGCCGAAATACATGAAACACTGAATATCCAGTCACGCCATGACGCAGAATGACACGGGCGCAAAGGCGATATAATATGCTGGAACGTGGACTGAGCGAATGAGCGGGGGTGTGCCCATGGCTTCGCTTCGCGAATCCAAAGGTTCGACGAAAGTCGCCGTCGTGGCGCCGATTGAACAGAAACCGCGACTCACGCGGAATTCTACTCGTCCACCGCCAGCCCCCAAGAACCGCCCCAACTTCGACCCCCATGTGTTCCTCGACACCATCGGCGAAGGCAGGAGAGTTCTGCTCTTTCCGAAAAAGCAAACCATCTTCGCCCAAGGGGATCCTGCCGACGCAGTGTTTTATCTGCAGACAGGCAAGGTAAGACTCACCGTCGTCTCCAAGAATGGCAAGGAAGCCACGATCGGTATATTGAGTGAGGGGAGTTTCTTCGGCGAAGGTTCGCTTGCAGGTCAACATTTCCGCATGGGTTCTGCAAACGCAATGACCGATTGCGCTGTTCTGAGAATTGAAAAAAAGGCCATGGTGGATACGCTTCACCGCGAACCGACTCTTTCCGATCTGTTCGTCGCATATTTGTTGACCCGGAACATTCGATACGAAGAGGATCTGGTCGACCAACTGTTTAATTCGAGCGAGAAAAGGTTAGCCCGTGTCCTTCTCATGCTTGCTCAGTTCGGCAAGGAAGGGATTCCTGAAACCGTGATTCCGAAGCTCAGTCAGGAGACTCTCGCCGAGATGGTGGGGACCACTCGCTCGCGGGTGAGCTTTTTCATGAACCGGTTCAGGAAGTTGGGATTCATCGACTACGCCGGGGGCGCGGAAGGCGGGTTACAGGTTCACAGTTCACTTCTCAACGTCGTTCTCCACGACTAGCGGCGGCGTCATCCTAATTGGGGACAGCGGCTAAACAATGATCTAGGATGGGCTCTTCGCGCACAGAAGTCCGATGAAGCAGGCGCGCGCCCTATCCGAGCGACACCCAAACGCGTTACATTAGGTGAACGTTTTCACCTCCGGTGTCGCAGGAATTTTGCAGGGTAACGAACGGAAATGATGCTTCCCGCGCAGACGCGAGATTTGGTTCTGCGACTTCTTGCTCACGAAAATACCGGGAGCAAGAGCTCCGGGCCGACGCAGTTCGCGGCCTTTGGGCTCTGTGAAAGGTTGCGCCAGCCCCTAATTACATTAGCGGGACTTGCCGGATTTCGCTCGCTGCTTTCTCGTGCGCTGACGCTGGCCAGAGCGAAGGCTCCCGGCCTTAACGCCATGCAGGTCGCGGCAGATGGCTCCTTGCTAGGTTTAGACGATCTTCAGCCTCAAGTCGACGAGGCCCAAGTTCGAGAGGCAGGAATAATTCTCATCACCGAGTTATTGGGGCTGCTCATCCGAGTTGTGGGCGAACCTATGACGTTGCAGCTTGTGACATCTGACAGTCTTCCAGACTTTAAGTTCGTCTCCAAGAGCGGCATACCTATGGGCTTTGAAGCGATCGTCAATGAAGTTGATCATCTCCAAGGCGTCAGTGCGCGTCTCCAGAGACTGGCGGAGCAATATCCGCCCGTGACCGAAGCGCTGATGACTATCTCGGGAAACGTCCTAAACACGGCGACGGTATTGGCGGTAGTGGCAGCAATTAAAAGCCCCAAGCCGAACTGAGTGCCGCATTCGCGCGCTGCATGAGAGGCAAATCGTGAGTCTTCCAGAGTCGCGACATTTGGCGCAACGCCTTCTTGCTTACGAAGCCGTTGCGGGCGAGAACTCCGAGCCAGCGGAGTCTGCGGCCTTTCGCGTCTTTGCCAAGCTGCGACTCGCCCTAATTACACTCGCGGGACTTGCCGGTTTTCGCTCGCTCCTTTCCCGTGCTCTGACCCTGGCAAGAGCGGATGCTCCCGATCTCAGCGCGGTAGAAGTCGCGGCGGACGGTTCCTTAAAGGGTCTAGACGAGCTTGCGTCACAAGCTCAGGAAGAGACCCAGGAAGGAGGAGTCGTTCTCCTTACCCAGTTAATCGGGCTGCTCCTCACTTTCATTGGCAATGACTTAACGTTACGGCTGGTTCAGGATGTATGGCCGGAGGCCGCCTTCGACGGCCGTGTTTCCGAGAAGAGAGGAAAGCTTGAGCGCACACGATAGAGTAATCATAAAAAAACTGCCGACCGGGGTACCGGGCCTGGATGAAATC
>JAICSO010000042.1 GCA_025936825.1 Terriglobales bacterium | reverse complement strand
CAGGCCACAGATTTTGTCTTGCTGGTGATGAATCAGCGCGGGGCCGATTCCATCCTCACCAGCAAGGTCAAACTCGGCGGCGACGTGGCGGCTGCGGCCGGACCGAAAGGGCGCAACCTGGCCGCTGCCACGGATGTGACCTTGCGGGCAGAAATCCTGTCGTATTCGCGCTCGCGCGGATTGTTCGCGGGGATTTCTCTGGAAGGCACGACCCTCCGCCCGGACAACGATGGCAACGAGAGGCTGTACGGGAAAGGCACCACGGCGAAGGACATCGTAATCCATAGTGCGATCCGGCCGCCCGCCTCGGCGAAATCGCTGCTGGCCACGCTGCACAAGCATTCTCCCCGTTTAATGTACCGCGCCGACCGGGCGGATGCGGTCGGCAGGTAACAGTTTGTTGGTGGCTGCGGAGGAATGAGTTTTTATCGATCAACGCAATTTGGAGGAAGATATGACAAATGTGAATCGCTTTTATCTGGGTTTGTTTCTTGCCGTTGTTCTGGCCATGCAGGTGTGGCCCCAGAAGGCTTATGCCGACACGGGCCGCTACGATCCGGAGATCCAGCAGCAGGCCGTAAAGGTGCTAAGCGCGAAGGACAAGTGGAAGGGGATCACTGCCAGCACGGAAGACGGTATCGTTACGCTCGAGGGTTCGGTGTCGCTATACATCGATAAGGTCGACGCCGGGCGGAAAGTGAACAAGATCAATCATGCCGACGGAGTACGGAACCATGTTCAGGTTGAAGGCAACGTGCCCGACAACGAACTGCAGGGCAAGCTGGCCGGCAAGCTCAGCTATGACCGTATCGGGTACGGCATCATGTTTAATGCCTTAAACCTGAAGGTAGAAGACGGAGTGGTGACGGTCGGCGGAGATGTGCGTGACTACCCGAGTCGCGACTCCGCGCTGGCGATCGTGCAGACCACGCCTGGCGTCAAGGAGGTGATCGACGAAATCAACGTTCTGCCCACTTCCAACTTCGACGACGATCTGCGCATCCGAGTAGCTCGCGCCATCTACGGGCAAGCGACCATGAGGAAGTATGCGATGGTTCCTCAAAATCCGATCCGCATCATCGTCGACAACGGGCACATCACGCTCTACGGGGTTGTGGACAACAAGATGGACAAGCAAATCGCCGAGACCCAGGCGCGTGCTGTTTCCAATGCGTTTAGCGTGGAGAACAAACTGGTGGTAGCCAAATAGAAGTGACACGATGCTGGCTGGCCGTGCGCGGCAATCAACCCCATTCCGCGCACGCCACACCTGCATGGGTTCACTAGGAACTGGCAGCATCACTGGCTGTTGAAGCGGATGGAATTGCGCATTTCGGATCTATCCGAACCCAGCAAGTCTGTGCAGGTTCTTAGTCCATTCGAAGGAGCCGAGTGGTTGATGGTCTCGGCCTCGGGAACGTCGACGACCGAAACCGAAGGTCAGATTAAATACTTAACCAATGCTTAAGAGTGTCTTCACAATTTGATAGTTTCCTTCATGATCATGTTCGTCTAGATTGGCCATATGGAAGGCGAAAGTCGTGAATTCGGGCGGGCGTGCGGAAGAAGAAGAGGATTGTTGCACGCGGCGTACGCAGCCGCGGAAGGACTGGTGCCTTTGTGGGGAATTATTTTGAGGGAGGTGTTTCATGCCGACTGCAGAATTGGCAGTGGATATTTCGCTAGAACGAATTCTTGTAGCGACCGATTTCTCCGAGTGCTCCGAACGGGCGCTACTCACGAGTCTCGGAATTGCCCAACAGTATGGATCGAAACTACATGTGGTGCATGTAGTCCCTAGCGAAGGCTACGGAGTGACCGGAGTCGGGATGCTCGGCGCCATGAACTTCGCGCGGCATAGCGCGCTGGATCTCGAATCGGAGCTCCTGCGGAAGGGATACCTGGAAGGCATTCGCTATGGCATTTCGGTGGAAAAAGGGGAAGTGTGGCCCGTCGTTTCCCGAATGGTTGAAGAGGATGAGATTGACTTGGTCGTGGTGGGCACGCACGGTAGGAGTCGACTCGGGAAGATGTTGCTGGGATCGGTCGCGGAAAAGATCTTTCGTCAGGCCCATTGTCCTGTGCTGACCGTCGGACCGAACGTTCAACCGTCGTTTCCCCTCACCGCTCAGACCGGGAGGAGTGTATTGTTTCCCACGGATTTCTCGCCCCAGGCGGAGCATGCTTCTCCTTACGCCTTCTCGTTCGCACAGGAGCATCAGGCCCGTTTGGTGTTCCTGCACGTGGTGCAACCGACGGGGAGCGAGGCAACCTTCAACAAGGACCGGGCGCTTCGCTATACCAGTGTGCGTCTGCGGGAGTTGATGGCGCGAGCAGCGGAGCTGGTGCAGGAGCCTGAGTTCATGGTTGAGACAGGCGACACTGCGGAGGCGATCGTGAAGGTGGCAGCTGAAAGTCGAGCGGAGGTGGTGGTTCTTGGAGTACGAGGTCCTGCCCGGTTGTCCGATCGTATCGGGTGGTCGACGGCTTACGGCGTTGTGCGCGAAGCACATTGCCCGGTACTGACCGTACGGAGCCCGGAGTTACTGTAGGTAGAAGGTGGTCCGCACGACCTCTTTCAGTACCGGCAGTAAACATAAGCCGAGGCGATAAGTCTTGATGGAGGGACGTGCGGTTGATCGGCGGGCCACTCGAGGTCGTTGCTCGGCGCCGGCTCATGCACGTTTGTCCGCATCCGACTCACGGTCATCGCTCTACTCAACTGGAATCGAGATTGTCGCAGTTGCGGAAATCGTGCAGATCGCCATTGGGTGTCCGTAAGATCGCTTGAGCAATTTTGACCAGATCCCGGGAACGTTGAATGGAACAATCTAGGAACTCCGCCGCTTCCTGGAGAACCTATGTGGACCTTCTCAAGGCCTTCGACGCGACCGGTGCTTACGTACGCGCAACTCGAATCGGTGGTTCTAGAACGCACCGCAGAACTCCAGACCCTTTCACAGCGACTTCTCAATGTGCAGGATGAGGAAAAACGCAAGTTGTCTCGTGACCTGCACGACAGCACTGGACAAACGCTGACCGCTCTCAAGATTAGTATTTCGCTTCTTCACGAACAGTGCAAAGAGAACCCCTCCATCATGCTGTTGGCCTCGGAGGCCGCCCGCTTGGCAGATCAGGCTATCGAGGAAATTCGCACAAAGTCCTACCTACTGCACCCACCACTACTGGATGAGGTGGGTTTTGCTTGCGCAGCAGAGTGGTACGTCGAAGGCTTCGCCAAGCGAACCGGCGTCGACGTAAAGTTGGATATTGCAACCCCGCAAGAGCGACTTCCAAATCGGATGGAGATTGCTCTCTTCCGCGTCCTGCAGGAGAGCTTGACGAATGTACATCGGCACTCTAGAGCTTCGGAGGTTAGTGTGTGCCTCCTGCACCACCAAGAAAATATAGTTCTGGAAATACGAGAGGATGGATGCGGCATAACGGCCGACCGCCTGGAACGACTTCGTGAATCAGGCGCTGAAACGGGCGTCGGCTTGGCCGGCATGCGCGAGCGCATGAAAGAACTGAACGGCAAACTGGAAATAAGATCGAATGGTCATGGGACGACTGTGCGCGCGATAGTTCCACGTTCTGCAACAAATGTCTCTCCTGTTGGTAGACAGCAGAAACTGATTGCACCTTCAATTCTGAAAATCTTACCTCGGCAGTCCGACGTGCATGCGATAACTCTCGCACAGGCGGCACCGGTCTCCTCCCGCAAACGAGCGGAACGTGGGGGTGGGAGCGTTTGTTACGGTCGTTCTGTTAAGCAGTTGGTCTGCTTTCCGGCCCATGGTTTCGTTCTCGCGATCTTTAGAGTTGCACATCGCGAATGCCCTCGAACAGCATGTCCTCGTACCTCGCCCGAGGGCGATACCAATCGAGGAAAAAAACACGCTTCAAGCCCTGCCAATTCCGCGGCAGGACACTAAGAGTGACAAGTTCCCCCTCGGGATCGGCCCGTCAGGCAGCAAAATTGTTCATTTCGGGAAAGACGTGACGGTGCGCCATTTCACGCCCGAACTCGATTCACCTTCGCTTCCTGTCGAGAGGTATCAGGTCATTCACATTGGAAAAGATGTGACAGTGCGCTATTTCAAAACTGTCAGTCGTATTAATAGAAAGTGAGACCGAATCGATTCAGCGCATGCGAGGAAGATTTCTGGCAAGCATTCAAGGGCTACTTCGGTCTTTTTTTTGATCTTATCGACGGGAGGAGTCATTGTGCCGTCCGTATATACCACCCGATCTGGTGAGAATCCTTCTTCCTATATCTATTAACAACAACCTAACGATGAACCAACAATTATCTACTTTTGCTTAACATCGCAAGGAATTACCCTTTTCTTAGTGAGCGGGACGATCGGAGAGAAACAATGCAAATTGAGCTAAGGATTCGGAATACGGATCTTACCAACGTCCTTAGGAGCTATGCCGAACGGCGACTGCGTTTCGCGCTAAGCCGGTTCGGCGATCGGGTGGGTCAGGTGGTCGTGATCGTTTCTGAGATGGAGAGCGCGGATGACGGCATCGCGACGACTTGCCACATTAGCGCGGACATCAGACCTTTTGGACAGGTTGCGGCAAGAGAGACGGCCCCGGATCTCTACGCCGCGATTGACCGAGCGGCGGGCCGCTTGGGTCGCTTGTTTACCTCTCGGTTGGGGCGAGCAAAGGATGCCGTACAAGAGTCCGGGGCTACTGGTGGCCACGCCAGGAAAAAGATCGGAAAGAAACGAGCGGCCGTTGCGGAGCCGCGACGGTTATTGCGACCGCGCCCGCTGAAAAGGCCCTTTCGAGAGAGCCTGCAGCGGCAACAGAAGAGCGCAGAAAGTCTGTGCTCGGAACGAAGCAACAAAGGGAGGGAATGATGCGAGTGGAGCTGAGAGTTCGCAATACTGATCTAGCCGACGCAATGCGAGGCTACATCGAGCAGCGGTTGGGTGTCGAATTGAGCCGATTTGGAGAGCGGGTAGGGCGGGTGCGAGTGAAGGTTGCCGGACTAAGCGGGTCGAGAGGTGGCACGAAAAGGAGCTGCCGCATCTCAGTGGACATGATCCCCTTCGGCGGAGTCGCCGTTCAGGAAGTTGACTTGGATCTTCATGCCGCGATCGACCGCGCCGCTGGCCGGGTCGGACGCTTGCTAGGTCAACGACTCGAGAAGGTGCAGGAGACGAACTTTAGGTCAGCGACAGCACTGGCGGCGTGATAGATGGCGGTCTTAAAGCCGAGGCAGGAAGAAACGCTTTACTTACCTGCCAACCGAAGTGCCTACAAGCAGCAGCTGGAATCAACTAAGGAGCAGAGCCGGGAAAGGAGTCTCTCGATGTTTCGAACACTGGAAGAGCACGCGGAACGGTTTCATGGAAAGCGTCCTGGCCCATTTGCACGGATCGTTCGATTTAAGGCATTGGTAATTAGCTCCATGCTGGTGATCGGAGTGCTGCTAACCGTGGTCATGAGCTTGGACTGAGCCGTCCACCACCTAGGTCCGGCGAGGTGGCAGACGCAGAAATCAGCAAAGCCCGCTGCTCGCCAAGTCGAGCCGCGGTAACTAACCTTCTACCTGGAGACGAGAAAATGAAACTACTTAATGGAACCCCAACGCGGAGAGAAGACGCGAGACTTGTGCTGGACAACATTCTGTTTGCTACCGACTTCTCGACCGCGTCGGACGTTGGGTTGCGCTACGCCCTGGCGCTGGCTCGCCACTATCAAGGCAAGATCTTCGTGGTCCCGGCCGTGGCTATGGATCCGGTCGAAGCTATCGCCAATGACGCACGACAGAGAGCCTTCGGCGAGTCGCGGACTCTGGCAATGAACTGGATGGCGGAGCTAGAACTGTCAGGAAAAATGGATGGGGTGCGGCACGAACTGTCGGTCGGGGAAGGAGCAAAAACCGCTCTTCCCAACCTGCTCGAGGAGCAGGTATTCGATCTGGCCATTAATGGAGCCGGTTGTCGCGAGGGGCAGACCCTGCTCCTGGAACCGATGGTCGAAGCAGTTATCCGGAAATCGCAGTGTCCCGTGCTAACTATGGGGTCCCACTTGTATAGCCCGGCGAATGGCCATCTGAAGAACATTGTTTACGCAACCGACTTCTCACCCGAGTCACTGGAGGCGTCTCGTTACGCGCTTTCGCTGGCTCAGGAGTTCCAGGCGCGGCTCATCCTTCTGCACGTGGTGGAAGGATTGGAACCCACCCTTCTGGACGAGAAGGCACAGATCGCCAAGCCTTACGAACTGTGGCTGGGCAAGTTGGTACCTGACGAAGCTCAGCTGTGGTGCGAGTTAGAGTTCTTGGTGGAGTTCGGAAGGCCGGCGGAACGCATTCTGCAGGTCGCATGGGAAAACCATGCCGACTTGATCGTGTTGGGAGCCCGAGGTCTGGATCGCCTGGGCTTGCCTGGACTCAACTCGCGCAAGGTTATGTGCAACGCATGGTGCCCGGTACTGACCGTATCAGGGTTACTCGACAGCCATAAGCAGGAACGTTTCTGGAGAGCGGCGGCTGCGGCTTCCGATAGCCAGAAGGAAGAAATGATTAAGGAGGCAATTTAACCCATGTCGAATACCGCCGCAATTCGGGATCAGGTGGAAGCGATCTCAGGTCAGGAGATCTCCCGCACAGCCGCGCCACCTCTGGTTATACTCGGCACCACCGAGGACGTTAGAGCGGGAAGCGTGCTGCTCCACCCGAACGCGGGCCTGCCGGAGTCCGTGCATTTTAGATCAAAGCAATATGGCGCATGGAAGATCTTGACTGGTGTGAACGGATCCGAGGTAGAGCGTAGGCTGTCCGAAGCGGGATGGCACTTCTTCTTTATCGTGCCGGCAACCAGTGCAGGGGCCATGTCCTCCGACCGCAACAAAGCCGTGCGGAGAGGGCTCAAGAGAATCTTGACCCAAACGGAAGCCCAGAATTTCAATGCGCTGGAGATCGTGGAGATCACCACGAGGCACTTTCTGGGACTGTATTACGTAAGGGTCGTCGCTCATCTGAGGCAGGTGAAGCACAGCCCCTATCTTCGCGACCTCGCTCCCTATCATACGACTCGAAATGTCTGGGATTTCAAGCAAGTTCTCAAGAGACGTGCTCGGATCGGCCGCACAGCCAAAGGGATCTAAGAACATGCTTAAACCAGGGAAGAAGGAAGGATGAATTATTTTGACGAAAAACGTCAGCAACCACGCACCTCAATGGAAGTGGAGGCTCTTTTGGCAAGTCAACACGCTCCAGGGAGCAGGGAGTCTCCATACTCCCAGATGTCTCGTGGGCTTCACCAACCGGCTGAGAGGGAGTACGGTCTCGACAATACTCTGTCAGAAACGTTCCCTTGCAGCGACCCGCTGTCCTCCATACCGAACCCCCACCTCGCAGCCCCTTTGCGTGGTGGTAGGCCGAGATCTCGCCTGCCTTCCCGGGGCAGGTTATGAATTCTGCTCCTTGTCACCCAACGCCTTAACCCAGGAATGGACTGGCGTTTTCTAACCGGTCGCATGCGAAGTCCCCACAGGCAGCGCTTGGAGGGTATTCCCCGCAGTGGTGAATGAAAGTATCTCGGCCTTCGCCTGTTCGGGATCCATGAAGCGGATATCGAGGAGACCAGTGCTGGGGAGACCATAGAGCTGAAAACTGACCTCCGCCAGACACAGACTCCATCCCTCGAGCCACATCTCCAGGTCCCTTTTCTGGCGCGGATCACCCGCGGAAACCACGATCAAGTCGATATCGCTTCCGACGCCTGCGTTCCCGAGTTCGGTGCTGCCGTACAGGAAGACCTGCTGTACGCCAAATCTGGCGGGATCAAGGTCCGCGGCGATACGCTCCGCGAAACGTTGCCGCCATCTCCAATGTTCTGGTGCGGAACCCAATCGCTCGCCGCTCAGTTCCCGCTGCTTCCACTCCAGGTACTCGCCGATACGATGCGCGATGTTGTCGAGGAGTTCCCGCTCCTCGCGCAGGAAGGGACCTTCCCACGCGGTCGGCTTTGGCTCTTTGTAGTGGACTTCGATGGCACCGACCTGGGTACGCCAAATGGATATCGGAGAGCGCTGCCGCCAGGGAGTATCCGCGAAATCCGGCAGGGCATGGCTGCGACCGAAGTATTCGATCCGAGCGGTGGTGTCTTCAGGGTACTGCCAAGCCGCGGGGATGGCGTCGAGCACCCACCGGAATACCACCTGTGGAGCTTCCTCGCGGTGCGAGAGGGCCGAGGAGACGGTGTAGATGCACTTGGGTTCTTTGGCTCGTTCTCGTAGCGCGCGAAGTTCCTCGTCTGAGTTTGAATTGTCGATCGGATTCATTGCATATGTTAGCTCATATGGAAATCGGTATTCCTCCCGGAGTCGCAGCCGCACCAAATCTTTGGCGGACGGAGGTTCCGGAACGATGGAATATTTACGACAACTGGGGTACATGGATACAGCTTTGCGTTTTTGACCCATACGGAACCTGCCCGGTCCAGTAGTGTTCGGCTCGGTGGGTGCCGTGCATCCATAGCCTTGCCCACATCGTGACGGCTTGGAGCCCTACCCGGATGTGGGAAGAGAGACGTTTTTCTTGGGTAGTTCTCTTGCAAGAACCGTTAGTTTCACGTTCGGAGGAGTTTTAGCATAAATTCTAGGCACGGAATCCCGCTTGGCAGTGCGGTTCAGCGCGCCTCTTATTTTCTTACCAGCAATTCGGAGAATTGAAATATACGGTCGACGATGACGGCCACGATTCCCATTGAGATTACAGTTCCGACCTCCAGGGTCGATCTTCTGACGACAGTGCTGTTCTTGGTCGTCCGCCAGACAATCGGAAGATTGACGGCAGCGCTCGTCAGGGATGTGAGTACGGTTGTGCTGCCAGCGAGCGAAGGGCTGATTTTCCCGTGCATTGCCATGGTGGCAGCTGCGGCCGTCGTGCTTGCGCTGCTTACCAGGCCTCCAAAAATGCCCGTGGCAAACATCCCATAGCTGCCGAAGGCTCGGGTGAGCAAAGTTCCAAAAACCTGAATGGTGATGAATAGGACCCCGAACCAAAGGACCTTCGTCAACGAGATGGGCGACGTAAGCGTCAAGGTGCCAGGAACTTTGTCCTGAATAGCGTGGTCGCGCCATATCCATAACCCTGCGACGATCACCATGGCAAGAAGCGGTACCAAGGTGGCACTAAGAGACCGCGGCGAGAAAAGGGTCGCAAGAACTAAATTCCTTGCAAACATGGCGACCGTGGTGATTAAGCAAAGCGATGTTGTTTGTGCAACCATTCCTGCTTCCTGTGCTCTGGTAGCCAATTCAGCGACGGTCGCACTGCTGTTTACTAAGCCGCCGAAAAGTGCGCCTAGATAGAGTCCGCGGGTGCTGTAGATCCGGAGAAACACGTAATTTACAAATCCGATCCCAGCAATTGCAATGACGCTGATCCACGCGTCGCCGGGATTAAACAATTGCCACGGATCGATGTAGCGATTGGGAAGAACCGGGTAAATAACAAATCCGATCAACCCGAGCAGCACGGCGCTCCGGATTTCCGAAGGTTGGAGACCTCCGGCAAAGCGGCTTAATTCAGTCTTCCACGCAAGAAGCATCGTCATCACGATCGCTCCTGCGACCGGCGTGAATATATGACCAAGGCCGACTAGAACACCGAGCAAGTAGTTCACGAGAAGTGCCGCGGAGGTAGTGATCTCTAACGAGCGGTCAGCAAGAATACTGCGGGTATTCATGGCCGCAACCAGGAGGAACACACCGACGAACGCGGCAATAGCAACGTTCAGCCCGATGACGGAAGCGATCATGCCCAACAAGGCAACGATGGCGAAGGTCCTGATCCCTACGTCCTTGTTGGACCATTCACGTTCCATCCCGGCAAGCATGCCGATACCTATCGAGACAGCCATCTTTAGCGCAATAGGAGTCGCCGGAAAATGTGCGGAATCTGTTTGCATGTCGAATATTGTCGCAACTGCTCGAATCCTAGTACAGTTCGGTCCCAGTTCGTTCTGCTAATTCGGATGGAACTGAACGGCCGTCAGCGCTCTGCGGGCGATCGACTTCATGCCACCGGGAGGTCACGCCCCCAGCGGCAGTCGAGCTGAACGGGATTGTAGGTGCGTTCCCCAGCCTAGTCAGCCCACTTGACCGGTAGGTGTAGCGCAGAGCGGGCGAGAACCTGTAAGAACGGCTGCCACGGCTCGAACATCAGGGAGACGAAGTGGCGCTAAGCTGCGGCCGCCGTTCTTGGCTGGCGGGCCTCGGCCGACGATCTTCCATGTTGTTCAGAAGCGCTGTTGGCCCAGACTCGTCCTCAAAAGGTTTGTGGAGGAGTGGGGCTGTTCAAACTCCGAGCATCATCATGCATAGATGTCTCGGATGAACGACTACCGTGCGCCTTGGGGCTTGGTGGCGCTCTCAATCGCTTCAGGAATCTGTCTCGTGAGAAATGCAGGCCAGCTTCATGGAAAGCCATCGACACCGCTTCATGAAGCGCACATCACCACCGCGTGTGCGCACAATCATAGTGCGTCTGACCATCCTGGGGGTGATAATTGAATCAGCCTGGCAAAGAATAAGGAGAACACCATGGCGGAGAGCGCACTCACGGAACCGGTCAAAGTCGAAAAGGAAGCTTCAAAAGCGGCTCCTCGCCCACCTGTGAAAATGTCTTCCAAAGCGTTCAACTCATTTCAGATCGCACAGGCGCAGTTTGACAAAGTAGCCGGATACCTGGGCCTCGACGCGGCCACCAGGGACCTTTTGCGGTACCCTCTGCGCGAATTCCAGTTTGCCATCCCGGTACGAATGGATGACGGAATGGTGAAAATCTTTCGCGGTTTCCGGGTGCAGCACAACGATGCCCGCGGGCCAGGGAAAGGCGGCATCCGGTTTCACCCGCAGGAGACGATCGATACCGTTCGCGCATTATCGATGTGGATGACGTGGAAATGCGCGGTCGTGGATATTCCGCTGGGCGGGGCGAAGGGCGGGGTGATCTGTGATCCGCATAATCTTAGCGCGAGAGAGCAAGAGCAGATTTGTCGTGGCTGGGTGCGTCAAGTGGCTCGGGAAGTTGGCCCGGTGATCGATGTGCCGGCACCGGATGTGATGACCGACGCGCAGCACATGCTCTGGATGCTAGATGAATTTGAGAAGATCCACGGGGGCCGTTTCCCCGGCTTCATTACAGGGAAGCCGGTCGGCATGGGTGGATCGCTCGGTCGAACCGAGGCTACCGGCTACGGCGTTGTCATTACACTGCGCGAGGCGCTCAAAGAATTGGGCGTGCGCCCCGAGACGACCCAAGCAAGTGTTCAAGGGTTCGGCAACGTAGCCCACTACGCGATCGAACTCTATCAAAGGCTGGGAGGAAAAGTGATCTCCGTCTGCTGCTGGGATCAAGCGGACCAGTGTGCCTACACCTACCGCAAGAGAGAGGGCATCAATCTCAGTCAACTTCTGGCAATTACGGACCACTTCGGCGGGATCAATAAAGCGAAAGCGAAGGAACTGGGGTACGAAGTACTCTTGGGAGAGGCATGGATAGAACAGGATGTCGACATTCTTATCCCGGCGGCGATGGAAAACCAGATCACCGGCGACAACGTTGGCCGTATTAGCCTGCGCGTGCGCATCATCGCTGAAGGCGCCAATGGTCCGACGACACCGGAAGCCGACGCCCAAATTCAGAAGCGCAATATGCTGCTCATTCCGGACTTTCTGGCGAATGCCGGCGGTGTGACCTGCAGCTATTTTGAGCAGGTGCAGAGCAACATGAACTACTTCTGGGAGAAAGACGAAGTTCTTGGGAAGCTCGATTTGAAGATGACCTCCGCGTACTTCGCGGTCTCAGATCTGGCTCGGCGGGAAAAGCTGTACATGAGAGACGCTGCCTACGCCATCGCGATCGGCCGCGTAGCCAAGGCGTGCCACGAACGCGGCTGGGTATGACGACTGGTGCCAGCTTGGAGCTAGGTGCGCACCCTTCCTGCGCTGCGCGCTGGATCCGCGAGTCCGCTATGATGAGGTAGGTGGTGTCGATGAGCGGTCTGAAGCCTCTCGTTGCTGAGTTGCCGGTCTTCGACCGCAAGTTCTGGGATGGTGCCTTCCGGTGTACGCAGATCGGCACTGGGGCAATCGGCGGCAAGGCCAGCGGACTGGTGTTCATGAAAGATCTCCTTGCCGCGCAGAGTGACCCACCTTTCTTTCCTGATGTTGAGATCAACGTTCCGACAATGGCGGTCATCGCGACGGACTGCTTTGATCAGTTCGTTGCGCAGAACTGTCTGGCTGAGTTGCGCTTCGAAGAGATGACCGACGACCGCATCGCCCATGCTTTTCAGAAGGGTAACCTTCCGGTTGAGTTGCTCGGCGATCTGCGCGCGCTGATCGTTCAAGTCAAAACTCCTTTGGCAATTCGCTCTTCCAGTTTGCTGGAGGACGCATTGGAGCGTCCGTTCGCCGGGGTCTACGCGACCAAAATGATCCCCAACAACCAGCCCGATCCGGACTCGCGATTCCGCCGACTGGTGGAGGCCATCAAGTTTGTGTACGCGTCGACGTACTTTCGTGAGGCGCGAGACTACCTTCGCACTACTGGGACAAATCCAGGCGAAGAGAAGATGGCGGTGATTATTCAGGAAGTAGTCGGTCAGCGCCGAGGGGATCGCTTCTATCCTCACGTTTCGGGTGTAGCGCGCTCCGTTAACTTCTACGCTTTTGAGCCGGCGCGCCCTGAAGAGGGCGTAGTCTCTCTGGCACTTGGGTTGGGAAAGACCATCGTGGATGGCGGCATAGCCTGGACGTTTTCACCTGCCTATCCGAAGAAGCCACCGCCTTTCGATTCCGTGAGGGAACTGCTGAAGGGCACCCAGACCGAGTTTTGGGCAGTCAACATGGGCAAGCCCCCTGCTTACAATCCACTCAGCGAAACTGAATACATGGTGCGCGCGAATCTAGCCGATGCCGAGGCAGACGATGCCTTGTGTCTACTCGCCTCCACCTACGATCCGGAACGCGACCGCGTTGTCCCCGGAATTGGATCTCGGGGACCGCGGGTCTTAAATTTTGCGCCGCTTCTCGTCCAAGAGCAGTTTCCCTTGAACGACCTCGTGAAAACTCTGCTCATCGCAGCGGAGAAGGACGTCCATGCCCAGGTCGAGATTGAGTTCGCCATCACGTTGCAGGGTGAGCTCGGGGAACGGCCTCGGGTTCGTCTGGGTTTCCTGCAGGTTCGTTCCATGGTGGTTTCCGATCAGGTGGTAGATGTTACGGTCGAGGACCTCTCCGATCCGTGTGCCATTGTTGCATCAGACACTGTGCTGGGCAATGGTGCCACGGATGACATCCAGGATATTGTCTTCGTGCGGCCCGGCAACTTTTCCCCGATGAACACGCCTGTCATCGCAGAGGAGTTGGAATCGATCAACCGTGAACTCCGGGATCAGAAGCGGCCCTTCCTGCTGATTGGTTTCGGCCGCTGGGGGAGTTCTCATTCGTCGCTGGGGATACCAGTTGACTGGAGCCAAATCTCGGGAGCGCGGGCGATCGTGGAGGCGACCCTGCCAGAGATGAATGTGGAGCTGAGCCAGGGCTCACATTTTTTTCACAACTTATCGAGCTTTCGGGCAAGCTACTTTATGGTGCCACACGGGCGCCGCTTTGGAATCAACTGGGACTGGCTTAACCGGCAGCCCCTTGTGTCCGAGACGGAATTCGTCCGCCATGTTCGACCCACAGAAAAGGTTGCGGTTCGCGTCGACGGGCGTAGTGCGCGAGGAGTCATCCTGTTGCAGACTCAAAACAATACCAGCCAAGCGAAACAGTGAAGCCGGACGAAACTCAATTCGGAACCATGCTTCATGCTCTGCAAGAGCGGGCCAAGGAACTGAACTGTCTGTATCAGGTGGGCGAACTCCTGAGCCAGTCAGGACGGCCTCTTGAGGAGATTTTCCGCGGCATCATCGAAGTCCTGCCGCCAGGCTGGCAATACCCGCATGACTGTCAAGCGCGGATCCTCTTTGAGAACCTGACGATCCAGCCCTCGAATTTTCAAGTAACCCCCTGGGTTCAGAAGGCAGACATAGTCGCGCAAGGCGAGGCGGTTGGAACGGTCGAAGTTTCCTACCGAAGAGAACTGCCGAGATCGGATGAAGGTCCGTTCCTTAAGGAGGAGCGCAAGCTAATCGAGACGATCGCGGAGCGAATCGCTAGCGCAGTCACGCAACGGCGGTTGAGGACCGCTTTCGAAGGTTGGTCAGCGGCGGATGCAACCTCGGCAGCTCAAGGGGAGTGGCGCATCGTGCTGGAGTTTCTGCGCGATACCGATCCTGCTCTGTTGAAGCGGATTTCCCGCAAGTTGATCAATCATTTGGGCTGGAGCGGGGTTCAGGATGCCAAGGAGTTGCTGCGGCGGGGCGGGTCGAACTCGAGCGTCGAGCCCGGCATTGCCGCTGATGAAAACCGGCCTCTTCCTCTGGATGCTCCTGGCCGCTCCGCAGACTTCACCACTCAGGCACTCCGGATCGCCGGGGAGCATATGAGCGAGACCGAAATCCTCAATTGTGTGACGCGATGGATCAAAGAGGACAAGGCCAGCTTCCTGATGCGAGCTCTGGAAAACCAGGACACCTCGCTGGGAGAGATTATGGAGTGCCTTGAGCGTTATCGGCACATCGGTGTTGAGGAGGCTGAACTTTCGCTCTCCACCCAGAAGGGTCTCCGGGTATCGCTGATCCGCCGTTTTTTTTCCGAAAGCCTTGATTTCATTAATGTCGCCAAGAATTTCATCGAAGTTAAGGATTTCTACGATCTGTTAGGTAAGGTGATTTTCCCGCCTGGTTGCCACGGAAAAATGGGCGGCAAGAGTGCGGGCCTGTTCCTGGCCAAGAAGATCATCGACAAAGCCGCTGAAGCAAGCGCCATCCTGCACGAAGTCAAGGTGCCTAGGACCTGGTACCTCACCTCCGACTGGATTCAGAACTTCGTGCACCATAACGATCTGGAGGATGTTCTCAACCGAAAATACATGGAGATCGACCAGGTTCGGCAGGAATACCCGCATCTGGTGGCTCTCTTCAAGAACTCCTCTTTCCCGTCGGAATTGGCCAACGGACTCGCACTGGCGCTCGACGATCTCGGTGATATTCCCCTTATCGTTCGCAGTTCCAGTTTGCTGGAAGACCGTCCCGGGTCGGCTTTCTCTGGCAAGTATAAGAGCCTGTTCTTGGGCAACCGCGGGACAAGAGAAGAGCGGCTGGCGGCATTGATGGATGCGATTGCCGAAGTGTACGCCTCGATCTTCGGGCCGGACCCGACGGAATACCGGGCCGAACGCGGTCTGCTGGATGTTCACGAAGAAATGGGGATCATGATTCAGGAGGTCGTGGGCCAGACCGTCGGCAGGTACTTCCTGCCGGTGTGCTCGGGTGTTGCATTCAGCAACAACGAGTTCCGCTGGTCCGCTCGCATTAAACGTGAGGACGGGCTCATACGTCTCGTGCCTGGCTTGGGAACACGTGCCGTGGATCGCGTGGCAGATGATTATCCCGTGCTGATTGCTCCGGGCCAGCCGAATTTGCGTGTCAACGTCACGGCCGACGAAGTGCTCCGGTATTCGCCCAAGCGGATTGATCTCATCAACCTGGAAACCAACTCGTTTGAGACCATCGACATCGCGGAACTCCTTCGCCATGCCGGCTCTACGTACCCAATGATTCGTAACCTGGTATCGCTCGTGAGTCATGACCGGATCGAGCCAATCATCGGACCGATCCCTGAGTTCAGTTCTCATGATTCTGCTTTCACGTTCGAAGGACTGATCCGCAAAACTCCATTCGTAGCTTGCGTCCGCGAATTGTTGGAACTGCTGCAATCTAAGCTCGGGACACCCGTAGACATGGAGTTCGCCTATGACGGAAAGGATTTCTACCTGCTGCAGTGCCGGCCCCAGAGCTACGGCGCTGACGCGGTTCCCGTCGCGATCCCGCAGAACTTGCCGTCGGACAAAGTCATCTTTTCCGCTGCCCATTTTGTTTCGAACGGCAAGGTACCGGAAATCACGCACATTGTGTATGTCGATCTCGAGGGTTATAGCCAGCTTCCTGATTCGGCGGCCATGCGCGACGTGGGACGCGCCGTGGGCAGACTCAACAAGTTATTGCCGAAACGCCAGTTCATCCTGATCGGGCCCGGACGCTGGGGTAGTCGCGGAGATATCAGACTCGGCGTACCGGTAACCTACTCCGATATCAATAACACCGCCATGTTGATAGAGGTCGCACGCCAGAAGGGCAATTACCTGCCAGAGTTGTCGTTTGGGACCCACTTCTTCCAAGATCTCGTCGAGGCCTCAATCCGCTACTTGCCCCTCTACCCCGACGATCCGACCACAACATTCAACGAACTGTTTTTGCGACGGTCCCGAAATATACTTGAGGAGTTGCTTCCGGAGTTCGCGCACGTTGCGGGGACGCTGCGGGTAACTGACGTTGCGCTCGAAACGGGTGGACTCATTCTGCGCGTGCTCATGAATTCCGACCTGGACCAAGCGGTTGGGTTCCTGTCGCCTCCGCGGCAGGAGACTGGATCAATCGAATCGGAAGCGGAAGTTGTTGATCGGGGAACGAATGAACACTGGCGCTGGCGTTTTCGCATGGCGCAGAAGATCGCTGCAGATCTCGATCCGCAAAAGTTTGGGGTGAAGGAGTTTTACCTAATCGGTAGCACCAAGAACGGCACGGCCGGGCCGGCCAGCGACATCGACATTCTGCTGCATTTCCAGGGAAACAAAGAACAGATGAAGGAATTGCTGCTGTGGTTCGAGGGATGGAGCCGCTGCCTTGCAGAAATCAACTTCCTGCGGACCGGATATCGCACGGACGGCCTTCTGGATGTGCATCTTGTTACAGATAAGGGCATCGCGGAACGTTCGAGCTTCGCCGTCAAGATCGATGCCATCACGGATCCCGCGCGCAAATTGCCGATGAAGGATTCCTAGGACTGAACTAGAGCAAAGATCGTGTAGCGGCCCCCGGTGATTCCAGATCAAAGCGCACCAGGGCCAACTCAGGCCCATCGTGAGCGCCGTTGATGCAGACCGTGCGCCCGATCCGGATTTTCCACTCGCCAGTCAAGCGCGCAGCTTCGTGCACATGACCATGCAAGGTGAGCAGAGGCTGTCGCTCCTCGATGAACCGCCTAACTGCGATGCTACCTACATGGACATCCAGCGCCACGTGTTCATAAGTCTTCCCGCAGCCGCCCGATCTAATGGCGTGTCGCACGGCGGTGCATGGAAAAGAAATACCGCACGATCGAGAGGATCTTCGCTTGCAAGTACAGCGAGGTCTTTCTGGATCGTTGCCCATTTGACCTCGCTCTCCTCTGCCGGCACGCTCCTGCGGCCTTGCTCCGGAGAAACACAACCGGGTGTCACATAGAGGGAAACATCATAACGTTCCCAGTCCTTCAATAAGAATGGTGCGGGCGGAATACAAGCAAAGCCATATACAGGGAACGTTCCCAGCGTGAGTTTCCGACCGTGAGCATAATGCCAGAGCCCTTGGACAGAAGCGCGTTCAAAAGCCCCCTTCGTTGCAACGAGGGTCGTCGTTGCCGAGAATAACGAAAATATCCCGGTAGCCTGACCCGAGCAAATCACGAGTCTTGGCGAAAGTTGGAACGATAGTCCTCTACAAAGTCAAATCGATCTGGACCGGTTGGCGCAGATGAAAGCACCTTGGGCGGAAGAAGGTCCCCGCCGAGAAAAACAGCTCGGGGGCGATCGCTCACGATGGACATGAGGAGCTTGTCGTATCGCTCGGTCTGTCCATGCAAATCAGTTGCGAACAGGCAGCTCCGCAAACTAGCCCCCCGTCCTGTTGCGTGGCAATCATATCGCCCGAACGGCTGCTGAAGAAAGGAGGGGACCCAGAATCGAGAGTAATGCCATCTCACTTGTTCTAGCCCTGAGCGTCACTTGCCGTCGAATCGATATCCCATACCCGGGATCGTGACGATCATCTTCGGTGAGACGGGATCGTTCTCGATCTTTCTCCTCAGGCTCGCGATATGAACGTCCACAGTGCGCGTGAAACTGTCTTCACCGTATCCCCAGACAGAGCGCAATAGTTCGGTTCTGGAGACGGCGACACCAGGTCTTTCGATTAGATAGCGAAGCAGTTGAAACTCGCGTGCGCTGAGACGGACCAATTCGCCGTTCAGTTTTACTTCCATGCGCCGCAAATCGACGCGCAGGCCACCGAACTCATGGAGGGTCTGACTTGTTTGTAAAGGCGGCCTACGCAATAGCGCTTCGATGCGGGCCATCAGTTCAGCGGCAGAGAAAGGTTTGGTTACGTAGTCGTCGGCACCGAGCTTGAGGCTCACTACTTTGTCGGCGATCTGCGTGCGAGCCGTGAGCACAAGAATTGGAGTCGCCAAGCCAGCCTGCCGGAGATCGCGACACACATCAAAACCGTTGCGCTGCGGGAGTGTAATATCCAGAATGATCAGGTCAAAGGGGGAACCGACTGCCTTCTTATAGCCGATAACGCCGTCGGCGGCCGTCTCCACAACGTAGCCTTGCTTGTTCAATCGCTTTGTAAGGATCGTGCAAAGTTCCTGCTCGTCCTCGATGAGCAGAATACTCTCACCCATTTAGAGCCTCCCGAGTGATCCCGGAATCCGAAGGTCGGGGGCTGAGTTGAGAGGATTCCGCGATGTGCAACTGCACCGTGAAGGTGCTTCCCTCGCGAAGTTTACTCGACGCGACGAGTTTCCCACCCATATCGGTAATGCAGCGCTTCGCGACAGTCAGGCCCAAACCAGTTCCTTGAACATGGGTCCCCAGCATCTCCGGGCTACGGTAAAACGGGTCAAAGATGCGAAGCAAATCGGGCTCGCTGATGCCGACTCCGCGATCCTCGACGTGGATCCAAACTTCTCGTGCCCGACCGGAGCCTGCATGGAGTTCAGCGGACAAGCCCACCCAGTTGCTTTCACCCCTATACTTGATCGCGTTCGCTATGAGGTTCTGGAAACACTGAGATAACAAAACGGGATCAGCCATAATCGGAGGGAGGTCCGCGGGAATTCGCTCCTCGATCTCGATTCCAGCGGCCTGCACCAGCCTCGCCATGTTGCCCTGCACCTGTTTCAAGACGTCGGCGACCTGAACCGGGCGCAGAGCTTGAAGTCGGTTGCCGCTGGTACTCGCCGCGAAGAGCAGAATACGGTCGATCAGATCCATCAGCAAACGCCCCTGCCCGATGATGACCCCGCCGTGTTCTTGAATCTCGGATGGTTCCTCAACGACTCCGTCCGCAATATTCTCCGCCGCGGAGATTATGACAGTAAGCGGCGTCCGAAGCTCGTGAGAAACGCTGGCCACAAAATTCATTTGGAGAAGCGAGATCCGGTTGAGTCGACCACTCGCGAATACGACCAGGGTGACACTGACGGCAAGCAAAAGCAGGATCGCGAGTCCGGTCGCCAGATTTGCTCGCCAGACCCGGTTGACAATCGCCTCAAGGGATCCGGTTCGACGGTTCACTACGAGTAGCCAAGGTTCCGTTCCGCTTTCGTACTGGATGACTGGGAACCATCCGGGGCTGGAGAAACTGGGCCAGTTTCCCTGACTGCGAATCTCGGCATTCTTCAAGGTCTCCCATGCCTGACCCTCGATGCTCTCTGGCGGCGGACCGAAGATGTTCATAGATGAATCCGGTGACAGAGTGGCGAGGTTCGGGAAATGCGGTTCGGACGAATAGATGACTCGCGAATATGCTGCGCCTGAAACAACTGCCAGACTGTAGTCCACTCCCTCCTTGGCGCTGAAATAGCGGTTCATCAGATCCGGCAGCATCCGCTCCAGAATCGTCTTCGAATTCAGAACGATTAGGATCCAGTCGACGGGCTTATCTGCGGAGGGGGTGATGGAATCACCGTGATGTTCTTGTTGGCTATGATGCATGAGCGGATGAACGATTGCGGGGATGCCTTCATCGAACTGCCATCCGGTCATAGAGCTATTAAGGATGCCGACGGCGGGCAACGATGCAGTCGTGGAGCCTGCGTGGGACGATGTGGGAAGAGTCCAGGCTCGGAGCGCCTGAGGGAGTGTATGTGACCGCGCGCGCAAGCGAGCCAGCAGCGCGTTAAGAGCCTCTGGAGCTGTGGCGTCTTCGATCCGATTGGTTTGAGGATTCAACAAGTGAAGCTGGGGATGAACGGGATCGCTGGTTTCCCAGATATAGACATTCTCGATCAGAGCAGGATCAGAGTGAATGTTCTCGATATTGGTCGGCTCACTCGCCTTGCGGGTCCAGAGAACATAGCGCTGGAGATAGTCCTTCCAGATGTCAAGCGCGCCCGAATCCGGTCCTACCTGAAGGGCAACGCACATGGCAGAAAGTCTTCCGTAGAAATCGAGGCTCCATTGGGTCATGGAGGAGTCGAGGTTCATCCGGATACGACGCTCCACGGAGCCGCTCAGTTGCTCCGTCCATCGATACTGAAGAAGTGCGATGGCTCCCAAGAGGCAGGCAATTCCCAGGACGATGACGTTCCAAAGAAGTACGGAACTCCTCGTTCTCTGCCAGACTCGGCTTTTATGCCCACAGTTGAGTAGAACCCCTTTAAGCATATGGTGAGGTCGGAAGAGTCGTTGAACTCCGTCGCGCCCGCCAAACTATCTTACGATAAAAGGTGAACCGGCCACTCTCTCCCAATTTCTTGAGCCAGAGTGGAGGACTCCGCTGCCTAATGTCGCATCTCAAGATAATGGGCAGATTCTGGTCCGTCCGCGCCGGTCTTGCGCTTGCACCTACCAAGGCAGTCCAGAGCTAGAGTTCTGCTGTTGCAAACATCAACGTCAAAGGAGTAGGGTTTTACAAGGAGTTTACTTGTTCGATACACCTTTTTACCTCTCAGGCTCCCGATTCAAGTTCTAATCTCTCTCAGGCTGCCCTCCCTCCGCCAACTAATCGCACAAGCCCCGTCTGGGATGACGCAAATGTCGATTCGACCCGACGTAAAGCGCTACGAGACAAAATGTGACGGGAGAGATTGGGGGATTCCGTGAGAGTGACCCGCATTTCGCAAGGAAATGTGCAGTTAAGCGTTTGCGATTCTAAACCTGACTTGATTCGGGAACGCCTCGTTCCCGCGTTGACTCAGCTGTATGAACTTCTGGAAGGATATGCGCCTTCTTGGTACACGCAAGAACACCATGAGATTGCCCAAGCAGCACTGAACGCCGTGAAGCAGCGATGAGCGCGCCCTAAGTCTCCGGCCAGAAAAGGGCCACGATATTACTGCGAACACGAATGGAAGTAGGAATCGGAAATGTGCGCTGAAGAGTCTTGTCACTTAAGGGACTAGTTGCTTACGCTCATTCCGTGGAACCTTCTTTTGTCGATTCCTTGGAGAAAGTACGGTCCGAAAGTCCTCACTCTTTTGTAGAGTGTCTGCGCGGCCCCGCGCAGAATAGGAAATAGTGCCGAAGACACATCGGGACACATTAACGTATTCCTTGCCGTTCCTAAAACGGCATCCAGTGCGTCCGTGTTCCTGTAGTTTGTTAAGCTTCCCTTTAGCCATCCCGCCTTCACGACGGAAACGCGGGTGGAATGTATGCGTTTTGGTCCGGCGATCCGCACGAAGGCGCAGTGCGGCAGAATTCTTATCTTGAGGGTTTGAAGTGTGAATTTTAGAGTGTGTGCGTTTTTGTATGCGGTCGCCGCAACCTTGGGTTGTTTTCGGCTTATTGCGGTTAGTCAGCTAAGGCGGGCAAGCATCAGATTTATTGCTACTTGATTGATTACCTTTAACTTGCTGAAAGCGAGTTATTTAGTAGATTCCGATGGTGTGTCTGCCAGTTCCACCACTTCCGCACAAATTCGGGACATGAAGTGCCGAACAGCAACTAGATTATAGCAAAGTCGCCATTGCGGCCTGCTCTTCTGCTGTTTGATGGTGGACGGCGCTTTTCGGCATAATGACCATCCCATGTCGTCACTGCGCGCACTCCAGAACGAGTTCCGGCCGACACTGCGGCTGGCTTTACCGCTGGTGCTTGCCGAGGTCGGATGGATGACGATGGGAGTGGTTGACACCATCATGGTCGGCCGCCTTCCCAACAGCGCTGTGGCTATTGGCGCCACCGGTCTGGGACAAAGCCTGTACAACATTGTGGCAATTTTTGGCGCTGGCTTGTTGCTCGGGCTGGATACTTTCGTCGCGCAAGCGCACGGCCGAGAGGATATGCAGGACGCGCGCCATTCCCTGGTCAACGGATTCTTTCTGGCGATCGCTTTGACGCCACTCCTCATGCTGCTGATTTCCTTCTGGCCGGCAGCCATGCACGGCTTTGGAGTTAGTACCGAACTGGTCGAGCCCATGCGGCCTTTCCTGACTGCGCTGAACTGGGGAACGCTGCCCCTGCTGTGCTACTTCGGGCTGCGCAGATATCTGCAGGCAGTTACGGTCGTGCACCCCATCATGTTCGCGTTGGTTTCGGCGAACCTGGTCAACTTCGTCGGCAACTGGGCTTTGATCTACGGCCATCTCGGATTTCCGGCGATGGGCATCACCGGATCGGGATGGTCCACCTGTTTCGCCCGGATATACATGGCACTGATCATGCTCGCTACCGTCATCTATGTGGAGCGGAAACGAGACCGGTCGGAGTGGCTGGGCGAGATCAAACTCGACCTTCGGCGCGTTTGGCAGTTGCTCGCGCTCGGGGCTCCCGCGGCGACCCAGATTCTGCTTGAAATCGGCGCTTTCTCCGGCGCGACGGCGCTCTGTGCCAAGCTGGGACCGGTACCGCTTTCCGGGCACGAGATCGCGCTCAACTGCGCTGCGTTCACTTTCATGGTGCCGCTCGGTATTAGTTCCGCGGCGGCGGTCCGCGTTGGGCAGGAGATTGGGCGCGGCGATTCTGGCAAAGCCCATCTGGCCGGATGGTCGGCGGTCCTGCTGGGTGCCGGGTTCATGTCGTGCACGGGACTGCTCTTCCTGCTGCTGCCCAGACCCATCGCCCGCATCTTCAGCCCGGACCCGATCGTGATTCGAGTCGGCGCCCGGTTGCTCAGGGTGGCTGCCGTGTTCCAGTTGTTTGACGGCGTGCAGACCGTTGCTACTGGCGCCCTGCGCGGCAGTGGCGACACCCGAACTCCCATGTTGGCCAATCTCGTGGCGTACTGGTTCATTGGCCTTCCCGCAGGGTCCGTGCTCTGCTTCTACTTCGCATGGGGGGCGTTGGGAATCTGGATTGGGCTTTGCGCTGGACTCATACTGATTGGCCTCGCCCTGCTCTGGACATGGCACACTCGCCTGCGCTCGGAGGCGCTCGCTCCCGTGAGAGCGAGTGTCGATTCGCGATAAAGTCGCCGGGGGACGCAGATGTCACCGAGGTTGGAAGACCGCCAATCAGATGGCATCGGGTTCGCAGCAGAAACTTTCCAGCAAACCTGCCCGGACCAATGGGTCCAGGGCCACGTGGTTCGTGGCGACAAAAAAAGGCCGGGTTCCCGGAACCCGGCCCTTCCGCAGCATGAGCTTGCTTTGCTGCCGACGTTAGTCCCCAGACGGCAGTAGCATGTCCTCTGATCCTAGATCGATGCTCACCGGCGTTTGCGGGCAATGGCCCAAGATCGGCTGGCAGGCCGCATCAGGCCCTTTTTCGGGATGAACTT
>JAICSO010000029.1 GCA_025936825.1 Terriglobales bacterium | reverse complement strand
TATGGGACGGAACCCAAGCCGGAAAATGGCATCCCTCAACGCCTGCTTGGAAAGGATTTATACGGCGAGAACTGGATGGACAGATGCGGAGCGCATTGGTGGACGGCTTTTGAAAATACGGTTAATGCTCAAGTGGTGAAATCCTATTACACTCATTGACCTCCGACAAGTCGGCCTTCGTGCCCCTCAGCTACAATGATCGGTCGCTTAACGGGGGCAGATGACGAACTTAGGTGCTGTGATCCAACAGCTTAGAGAAGAGCGAGCTCGCGTAGAGTCCGAACTAGCAAGTCTCAATCGAGCAATCTTGGTCCTTGAGAATACCGGAGGGGGCAGTTCCCGCGCCAGGCGTCGGAATATTAGGTAGTGGTGCAGTTTGAGCACCACCACCGAATATTAGCCGGCTGTGAGAGGCAAACATGATCCTGTTCTAATTTCGTACGAAGCGCAACATAGTGCGCGCTCGGGAAAGCCGCTGTTTGGATGGTTTACCCAGATAGTCCTTAGTGCTATTACGCCATAAGTGCCTAATTTCCAGGACCAAAGGATTTTCCTGAGATCAATGTAGTGATTTTCCCCTTTTGGGAAAGTATTCCACTCCGTCGTAACCACCCGATCGGTAACCTGGGTCAGGATCTTCGTCGGGTTCTAATAGGATGCCACTGGTTCTCGCACAGCCGTATCGTCCGAAACGTCGTCCTGATTTTGGTTATGAACGGAATACTACAGCTGCAAAGCAGATGGAGCAGGAAGAAGCTAGTGTCTGTATACGCCACTCTTCTGGTAGCAATGTCAGGTGCGGGCGATGCAGTGCTGAGGTACAAACACACGACTCACAATCCTGGTGTAGCACCTGCCATTACGCATGTCGCGAGAAGCAACGAGCCGGAAGCGCCAGCCTTAACGATAGACCGCGTCATTCAGCACGGACATATTGTGGAAATCCAGGCCAGGGTATCACCCGGAACAACGGTAATGGTCAATGGCCAACAAGCAGCTGTCATCTGGGGCGACGGCGAGATAAAGCACTTTGTTGGTCCATTGCCAGACGGAATCAGTGAAATTGCAATTACAGTCCAAGATGATACGGGCGGGATAAACAGTCAACAGATCTCGGTATCGTTGCCTTGAAAAAGCTTTCTCCACGATCGTATGCGCAGGTACAAGCCGCAAGACTTTCATCCGCCGCTGTGAGTTCGTAAGCGTTTGATTCCCATTGTAGTCTTCGAGAGAGACGAGAGCATGTCAGATCAGGTGAAAATTATCGTCGCGGACGACTCTGCGCTATATCGGGGATTAATCCGCGACACACTACAATATAAAGGTCACGAAGTTAGAGTAGCGACCAACGGGCGCGAAGCCGTGGAACTAGTCGTTGAGTACCGGCCGGCTGTACTTATCACCGACTGGGAGATGCCCGACATGAATGGCATCGAGCTGAGCAAGATGATTCGAAAACAACCCCAGTCATTCGTTCACATAATCCTGTTGACGGCAAACTCGGACAAGGAGCAAGTAGTAGAGGGCCTTCAGAGTGGCGCGGACGACTACTTAACAAAACCTTTCCACCCCGGTGAACTCGTCGCGCGCGTTGCGGTCGGACTTCGTATGGCTGAACTTACACGAGAAATTCAGGAGAAGAATAGGCTTCTGGAGGAACTCTCGCTGACAGACCCGCTTACGGGATTGCCCAACCGCCGCGCCTTCGAACAGTGGGCAACACGAGAGCTTAGCGGCGCCGTGCGCCACCAATTCGGATTTTGGCTGGTAATGGCGGATCTCGACAAGTTTAAGGGCATCAATGACAGCTATGGACACGCAGCTGGTGACGAGGTGCTAAGGAGATTCTCCACCGTACTCCGGCAGAACACCAGAGCATCGAACATTTGCGCTCGCCTCGGTGGCGAGGAATTCGTTCTAGCGTTGAGCCACATCGATAAGCAGGGAGTGACTGTGGCGCTCGAACGGCTAAGATGTGGATTTGCCGAGGAACGCCTCGAGTTTGCGCCCTCGCTAAGGGTTACAGCAAGTTTTGGCGTGGCCGGTCTCCACCATGGAGTGCCGACAGACCTCGACGGGCTGCTGTCCCAGGCCGATGCCGCCCTGTATCGTGCCAAACAGCAGGGCCGCAACCGGTTCGAATTCAGCGAAAACGTCTCTCCTGCGTCCCGGGAGATCTCGCTTTCGCAACGATGAGTTCGTGTGGATAATAGCACCATGATGAAGCAGGTGCGCTTCGTAATGCTGAATACCCGGCGCTTTTGCTTATGTCCGATGTCCCATTTTGATACTCCCGGCCTACCTATAGTCACTTGCCCGTGCACATAGGCCTGCATTGTCATTTCCCTCGCCTGGATAATATGCATTCCAGAACTCTATGCGAGGCCCCATGTCATCAGCAGCAAGCTCGCTTATCCCACACTCCGGTGCACAATCAACCAGCGACTCCGTCATCCCACCTGTAACTCCTTCGGAGCCGTCAACGTCGGCATTGCTAACGGTAATGCTCCGTAGTGCTCCTCAAATCAGCGATCTCTTCTTTTCGCCTGGCAAACCGCCAATGGTCGAAGTCAACGGCAAGTTGTTGGAAGTCGGTAAAAGGGCGCTCACGCCAGAACAGACGCTGCAGATCGCAAGCGATCTTGTTGGGAACAATATTTATGCTCAGAAGAACCTGCATGATCACGGATCTTGCGATGTCTCGTACAGTCTCCCTGGAACTTCACGCTTTCGGGTCAACGTGTTTATGCAGCGCGGGACGCATGCCGTTGTGATGCGCGTTATTCCGGCGCGCGTTCCAACGTTCGATGAACTTAAACTCCCGCAAGAATTGAGGCAGATTGCTGCATTGCGGAACGGAATTGTGCTAGTTACAGGTCCTACCGGATCGGGGAAATCGTCGACCCTGGCGGCCATCATTGATGTAATCAATCGAGAACACTCGTATCACATCTTGACGATCGAAGACCCGATAGAGTTTTTGCACTCCCATCGTAGTTGTCTCATTCATCAACGCGAACTCCACAGCGACACGACGAGTTTCGCATCGGCACTGCGAGCGGCGCTGCGACAAGCACCCAAAGTCATATTGGTAGGCGAAATGCGCGACCGCGAGACGATTGAAATTGCGCTGGAGGCGGCAGAAACGGGACACCTCGTCATGTCCACTCTACACACCATTGACGCGTCGAAAACGGTGGAGCGTATTGTGGGCGTTTTTCCTCTCGCCGAGCAACATGCGATCCGGAACCGACTTGCAAAAAGCTTTCGGTACATTGTCTCGCAACGGCTTTTACCCAAAAAAGACGGAAAAGGCCGGGTCGCTGCCATTGAAATTCTCAAGTCAACGCTTCGTACGCGTGAGTATGTCGAGAAAGGAGAAGCCGAAGGTAAAACTCTGCTCGACGCTATGCGAGTGGGAGGAACAGAAGGCATGCAACATTTTGATGGTGAGATCGAAAAGCTGATTCGTGAGTTCGTGGTGGATCTGCAAACCGGCTTAGCATACGCGACTAATCCCGGAAACTTGCGTCTCGAACTCGCAGATATGCAATCCGGCGAATCCATCGGCGAGCAGTCCGCTTCGGCAATGGCCGCAAATAGCTAATGATCACATTTGTCACGTATCCGGGAACTGGGTTCTCCATACGTGTACGGCGAAGGAGCAAAGGATGCGATGTGGGTTTGTGAAATCACCTTGGTGGCTACTTTTCTGTGGAGTTCTCGCCGTCGCCCAACATCTTGAACCGATACCGCCGTCGCAGTCGGTGATTCCAGCCTTTGTTACGGCTGATTCGGGAGTCAAGAGTAGTGGCGTCGGAACGAGGTGGAGCGAATGGTATCGACTTGAAGTGGGGCGCGCTCCCAGCGGATACACAATTCAGAACTCCGAGTTTTGGCTTACGGGAGCTCGAAGGTGCGGGTTTCTCGCGGAGTGCAGGGAACTGACGAGAACCGACGACCAGGTCATCTGGGAATTTCGACTTCAAGGCGAAGACCGGGCTGGGTTGGCGATGGCAGTGGTCTCAGAAGGCCACATACGGGTCACATACCGGCTTCGCTAGCGGCGCGTTGGGAGATGCGCTGTTGTTTGCACCTTTAGCTGGAAAACTAAGTGCCATACGGTGATCTAACTGCTCGCTTTGGCGTTCGCTGGGTTTTTCAATTTGGGACTGTTGATGTTACAGCAGTAATCCAGTCATAACCCTAAGTGAGACATTCCCAATCTCACTGGATGAAACTAATCATCCGGGCTTGCCTGGGGGTCACCTATGCGTGCTCTTCGATTTCTCTGTGCATTCGTCGCGCTGTTCACCTCCGTATGTGGCTGCCAGCAGCTAGCCGACGGCTGGCGCACGCAGGTTCAGGAATACGCAAAAGCACAGCAATGGGAGTCTGCCATCGCCGTGGTTGACGAAGAGCTGAAGAAAGGGCCGCAAATTCCTGAACTCTTGGAGTGGCGAGCCCGCCTGTTCCTGTGGGAGGGACAACTCTACGCAGCAGCGCTTCAATGGAAATACATCGTGACCATCGCCCCCGCGGACCCAGATAACTGGATTGCGTTGGCATCCGTTTATTGGCGACAGGGCAATCCGAAACAGGCCTTGGCGGCAGTGACCACGGCCCTTGATCTTGATCCGGCGCGCGCCGATGCTCATGTAGTTCGGGGTCGCGCCTTACTTGCCCTGCAAGACTCGACCGGAGCGCGGCGAGAGTTCCAACGGGCGGTTGAACTCGATCCCAGAAACAATGAGGCCAAAGCAGCCCGTGATTCGCTAAAAGAAATCCCGCGCCACAAATTGCTGATCGGAAGCGAAAGTGATTTATTCAGTTTTGCAGGAATGTCTCAGCAGAACGAAGTCTCACTGTCTTCCCGGTGGTCGGAGCACTGGGCCACAGCTTTCTCGCAAGGGGTCTATACCCGGGACAGTGTTTATGCCTCGAAGTTCCTGGCGAGCGGCACATTCACCTCTCGCCATGGGGGTGCTCTTACGGTCGGCACTACCGTAGCTCACGACAACGGCATTATTCCGAAGAACGAGGCCTTCTTTGCGTATGACCGCGGCTTCCGCATTACTGGGGCGCCAGTTCTCCGCGGCCTGGAACTGATCTACGGGCAGCACTGGTACTGGTATAGGTCGGCCCGTGTACTCGGGATCATCCAGACTGCGGTTCTCTACCTGCCGCGTGATTGGACATGGTCGTTGTCGGTCACTGCCGCCAAAAGTCACTTCGGCAGTATTCCCTCGCAATGGACTCCCTCCGAAAGCTCCAAGCTGCAGTTTCCGATCTTTCCCAGTGAGAAGCACCGAGTTGATGGAAATCTATTGTTCGCCTGTGGCCGAGAGGATTTTTCACAGTTGGATCAAGTCGGAAGCTTCTCCTCGCATACCTACGGCGGTGGCCTGGGTTTCGAGATCGTGAAGGGGCAGGAGCTCAAAGGCTTCGCACTCTACCAGACACGGACTCATCACCAAACCGACTTAGGATTTGGAGCGCAATATGGAATCCGTTTCTAAACATTTTGTGAGCCTTGGCCCGGCAGGGTTCGTACTAAAAGCTCTCCTGGTCGCGATTGCGGCAAACCTGTTGCTCCTAGGCTTCATTTTTTTCCGAAGAAGCTATCGTAAGCGCTTCTTTCGAAAACGCGACGCACGACTGCTTGATATCCAGCGCGACTGGGATCGACTGATCTCGGGCGCAATTCCATACGAGTCGTGGCGCAGAAAACCATTCGACTTGCGCATTATCGAGACGGTGGTGCTCGACAAGTTGGAGAGCGCAGATCGGGAAGAGGCGACTCGGTTATTGAAGTTTTTGCGTGCCAGCAGGTTGATCGAAAAACTGATCTTCGAGGCGCGGCAGCACACGGGGTGGAGAAAGAACCGGGCCTTGGTCGCCCTGGGGCGCACACGGGCGCCAGAAGGAATACCCGCTCTGGCCGAAGCACTGCGTGATCGCGATCTTGAGACACGCCTAGCAGCCATACGCGGGCTCGGCAGAATGGCGTGCCCGGAAGCCGGGGATGAGCTCCTGAATTCGTTAATGGAGGTTGGGCTGCAAGTGCCCGCACTCCCGCTTCAGAGCGCCCTGGTGCAGTGCTGTTCGGAACGTCCTCGCATGTTGCTGAAGTTTTTGCAGAATTCGGAAATGCCCGTCCGGCAGATTATCGGCCGCGTGATGGGTGAAGTAGCCGTCCCATCGCTCGGGAACGATCTCTTGCCGTTCGTGCAGGACGAGGAGGCAGAGCTGCGTGCCGCAGCCGCTCGCGCCCTGCCTTGCTGCGATGCCAACCTGGCACTTGAAGCGCTCACAGATTTAGTAAACGATCCGGTGTGGTTCGTGCGTCTCCGTGCCGTGGTCAGTCTGGGCAAAGTCGCCGACCCTGCCACGGTCCCTCCCTTGCTTCGCTGCCTGCGCGATCCCAACCGGCTGATCCGCCTCCGCTCCGCCGAAGCGATATTGAAAATTAAGAAAGGACAGGCAGAGATATTTCACCAAGTACTCGCGGCAAAAGACAAATACGCATTGCACGCGTATCTCACTGCGCTCGATAACAACGGGTTTCAGGAAATGCTTCGAGAGGAGATTACCCGACATGGCGGTTTTTCAGAGGCGACCAAATCCGCACTGCTGCAGGCACTACGAATCGGCAACCTGCACGACGACAGATCGGAGAAAGTCAAGGAGACTGCATTGGCAAGAGCCGCGGGCGCGCCATGATCCTTCGACTGCTGGCAATCTCAAACCAAACTTTGTTGTATTACTACCTCCTCTGCAATTTCAGCTATTTGCTAATGCTGATTATTGCCTTCCGGACGAGCATCGCCCACCATCGCAATCTACAAAGCTTCAAGCTCGGATGGATCAAAGAAGCGCCTCTTGCCCCTCCCATTAGCATCATTGTTCCCGCGCACAATGAAGAAAAGTCGATTTGCATCAGCATCCAGAGTCTACTGACACTCCAGTACCCGGAACTCGAATTGATTGTGGTAAATGATGGATCGACAGACGGAACTCTTTCCGCTCTCAGCGAGCGCTTTCGGCTGAGGCCGATCCGGGCAGTCTATGTTTCGCAGATTCAGAGCGCGCCGGTACGAAGGATCTATCGTAGCGAGGCTGACCCACGGCTCATGGTTCTGGACAAAGAGTCAGCCGGAAGCAAGTCCGATGCGATCAACGCGGGGGTGAATGCCGCCAAGTGTCCGTACATTTGCGTTGTCGATGCTGATTCAGTGTTGGAAGACGATGCGCTCTTGAGAATAATGGTCCCGGTCTTGGCCGACCCGGGCCGAGTGGTATGTGTGGGAGGCATTGTACGAGTCGTAAATGGCTCGGCGATCCGCAATGGCCGCATAGAGCGTATTCGGCTGCCCCGCAAGAGCATCGAAATCATCCAGGTAATCGAGTACCTGCGGGCATTCCTCGTGGCAAGAGAAGCTTGGGCTTCCGCCAACATGCTGATGATCGTTTCCGGAGCATTCGGCGTTTTCAAAACTGATCTCGTCCGGAAGGTGGGCGGATATCGTTCTGATGCAATCGGAGAGGATTTCGAACTGGTGGTCCGTCTGCACCGGTATCTGCTGGACAACCGAGAAAAATACAGAATCGCATTTTTGCCCGACCCGGTTTGCTGGACCGAAGCTCCATCCGATTTGAAGTCCCTGGGCCGGCAGCGTTCTCGCTGGCAGAAGGGTCTTTTGGATGGGCTGTGGCGGCACCGGCAAATGCTCTTTCGCACGCGATACGAACGAACTGGCTGCCTGGCGCTGCCATACCTATGGTTTTTCGAGCTGTTCGCGCCACTAATTGAGAGCCTGGGCATTGTCAGCATCATGGCAGCGGCTAGCCTCGGCATCCTGAACCGCGACTTCTTTATTCAATTCTTGCTGTTTGGGTATGCATTTGCCACCGCAATTTCGATTGGCTCGGTTCTGCAGGAGGAACTCACGTATCGCCGCTACACCGATTGGCGCGATGTGGCACGACTGGTGATGTACTGTTTTTTGGAACATTTCCCGTATCGTCAAATCCAGATTTACTGGCGCCTTCAGGGCATGTGGCAATACCTCAGAGGCGACCATACCTGGAAGACCATCAAGAGAACTGGCCTCGAAAGCTTCCATACGCCGCCACCGGCTGAAGACAACGCAACGGTGTCTTCTGTGGCAAAGTGGTAGATTCCCGGGGGCCCGCGCGCAGATCTAGAGACGCCTCACCTCAGCACATTTTGATTTGTACACGCTCGAAGAAAAACGGACGCGCGAGCGTGCTTGTTCCATTTTTGTAACGTATCTACATTCCTCGGACAGCTTTTCCACAACCTAAAATCACGCTTCGCCCAAGCTTGCAATCATGGAAAGCACGGCTTCGTCTTTGACGCCGAATATTTCCAAATTGGGACTGCTCTCGACGAAATGCATTCGCGAGCCTGTGGTGTGAGGTGAGTCGTTCGTTCTTCTCAGTTCATTAGCATAGGCCCAACCGTCTTGCGCTCCTCGTTCCATTCCGGTACAGCGCCGTAATGCACACACAATGCCTCGTTTTGACGGTTCTTCTCGGGCTCGCATATTCCATCGTGTTACGACAGTTTTGTTTCGTTTTTGTAAAAATCGCACACGAGTAAACAGGTTCTTATGCCTTGTGATCTAGTGTGGGTCAAGTTCTTGGAGTGCACCGTGAACTATGCAGATCCTGCGATCGCACTTGGTTTGCTGCTGATGGGTATGGGCATCGGAGCATTTCTCTCTCGAGAGTTGTTTCGACGCAATCTCAAAGCCGTTGTTGAGCAGGAAATCGAGAAGAAATGTCGCTGCGGGGGTTATCTACCTAATCCGGCCTCACGGCGCCCGATTCAGCCCACTGGGTACTTCGCCGTGCCGCTTCAAGGAGGACACTCGCCCGCACCAGGCGAATTAGTACGAGCTAGGAACAACATGGGGATGTGGTGATGCAGCAGTCGATTGGAAGTATGCGCGCACTGGCGTTTGTTTATGATAATCTCGACAACTTTCCCGCCTGGGTACGAAGGCTTGCGCCCGGGCAGCTTATCCAATTAGCAAAGATCCTGAGTGACTGGGCAGCATCGGATCTTCCCTCTGGGCGAGTCATACCGCTGGAGGAGACTCAGAAACGAGAGGTGATTCGCGCCGTCATCGCCTACCAAGGAGATCTGCGAGCGGCAGCGGAGGCGCTGGGAATTGGCAAGACCACGATTTACCGGCTGCTACACAGGTGGGGCCTGAGCAGGGAAGATTGGCGTTTGGTCGTACAGGCGAGAGTCCTTGCTGAAGACACTCCCTCGCCAGAAACTCAAAAGTCGAATACATTGGCGGCTGCGCTCGAAGCTTCCTTATCAACTCCCCTTTCCTTAGTGTTGCGCGAGACGCTCACGGGCGGCCACCACCGGAACCCTGAGAGGCGAAAGTGAACGTCGCTGCCGAGCGTTTACACGTCTTGCTCCTGAGCGCCGACCCGTTGCTCGTCAACACGTTCACAGATATTTCTCAAGAGTTCGGGATTGAAGCGCACCCAAGTTCGGCTACCCAAGACGCGGCAGAGCAATTGGCGCAATCGAAGTATGAAGGAGTGTTAGTGGACTTTGACACGGTGTCCGAAGCACGCCCAATTTTTGCAGCGGCGCGCCAGAGCCCATCGAACAAGAATGCAGTGCTGTTTGCAATCGCATCGCACGCCACCAACGCGCTCAGCGCTCTTGATGATCGAGCGCAATTTCTTTTAAGGCGCCCTCTCGATACAGCGACCATGAAGCAGGCGCTTTGTGCCGCGTACGAATTAATGAGAGGCGAACGCCGCAGGTACTTCCGTTGCGCCACCAGCCTTCCTGTGCGGATTAGGACGGGAGCTGGAGTGACATTTCAATGTCTCACTATAAACGTAAGCAGCAACGGACTCGCCATTACATCTCCCGCACCACAGACGCTTGGGGCGCCTGTCGAAATTGACTTGCAACTTTCCGATGGCTCTAGCATACAGGGTCACGGCGCGGTGATTTGGGACGACAAGCACGGCAAGACTGGAATCCACTTCCACGCGACTACTCCTCGAATGCAGACCAACTTGGACCGGTGGCTCGATGCATGTGCCGCGAAACAAATGAGTTCATTAACATGAACCATCTTCAACATGCAAAGCTAGCCGGAATCCTGGCCGCGTTGCTCAGCCTACTTCCCACATGCATCGCACAAGATCAGGCTGGTCCGCTTGGAATGAAGCGCCCACGCCCTTATTTTTACGGAGGTCTGGATCTTGATGGAAATGGGAGTGATGTACTCGACTATTTGGTAGGAGCTGGGGTGCAAGAGAACACACCGCGCTTCCTGTTTGATGGCTATGCACAATACACAAATACCCGAAAGACCGACGACAACACGATCAACAACCACAGCGGCCGCACGCGATCGCTTTATGCTGCGCCGCGGTACCGCTTGAAGAGCGGCTGGTTTCTTGGGGGGGGGCTGCGCTGGAGCGAGCTATCGACAACAAACTATGTAAAGCAGGGAGTAAGACCGTTCCTCGGCGGGGGAAGGGACTGGACATCTACCCGGATCAGTGTCGACTATCTGTGGACCGTTTCTGAACACGTGAATCGTCAAGGATGCCTCGTTCCTGCCGGGCAATGCACGAATGGGGTTAAGGGCATCGACTTCCTTTGGTTTATGCCTTCCCCCATGTCGAGGAGCCCCGTGTTATTTCGAATGGACTTCACACCCTTTTGGTTTCACACGACCGTTACCTCTAGTGATCCGCACCTTACCAACCAACAGAAGGGGGAGATTGGGGTAGGATCGACACTCAGCTACACCCTTCTCTTGAGATATTAAATATCGAATGTTTTCAGCTGACGTGAATGTGAAGGGAGAGACACTAAACACCAGGGATTCCATCCCGTCCAATTTACGACGAAGAATCGTGCTTCTGACAAAAATGATCCAGACTAACGCGATCCGCGCTCGACATTTCGATTATGTCAACGCCATTGCCGACCTGCGGATAATGCGTCGCGACGACCCCCTTCGCGGTTAGTTTCTGATCGTCTACCCAAAACACCACCGATAATTCCGTACCGATCGGTAGAGTGAACATTGTTTCGACATAAAAACCGCAGAGGCTCAGCTCAGTGGTAGTTGCACGCAACGGGCAAGATGCAGAATCCGTTTTCAATTCCACCGGGACCGCGATCTTCATTCGCGGGTATCGCCGTCGTTCATGGAATCCATGCGAGTTCATATTACGCATCGCGTCATTCACAACGACTATGCAGTCATTCTGACTTAACATTACTATCCGCGTGTAGCACTAACAGCAACAAACAGGATGGTGCCAGAAGAAAGGCGCTCGCCAATTGAACGTCATCTCTGCATTGGAACTTTAGTCATGCTTGAATTACCGAAATGGGACTCGTGACTCTAACTCATGAGTGTCACCGGCTCTGACTCCTTGCTGAGCTATTTCCAGAGTGGGACAGACAGCAAGTACCACCGTAACAGCTCGCCTCGTCCAAAAACCTAATCCCGTCTCACGCTACCGATAAGCTGTGCAGACCGCAACAACCCGACGATGAAAGAACTGCGCCGAACTACACTTGGAATCATTGCTTCGTTAGGCCTCATCGCGACGGCAGCCGTAACGCTGCTGACCGCGCCCCGCTCACTTTGGCATTGGCGCGAGCCGCACGACTGTATTCGCGATTTGGAAGTGCTGCCACTCGGGCCAGTGCGCCTGGAAGGCGTCGTCACGTACGTCGAACCGTCGAACCAACGGTTTTGGCTGCAAGATGCTACAGGGGCAGTGGCGATCCATGGCGTTCCAAGAGCCAAGGTTGCCCCCGGAGAAGAAGTGGCCATTCAGGCCACCAAACGACACCTTTTCGATCCCGTTATCGGTCTAAGTAGCGTTCAATTGGAAATTTCGCAAGTCACGGTGTTGGAGGCTCAGGTCGCGCTTCCTCAACCTGCGCCGGCAACCGTCAAGACTCTTCCCGATAAGGACAAGAACGGAATTCGTGTCACGGTGACCGGCGTTTTACACCACGTATCAGAGCGCAGCGATGGATTGAAGACTCTGTATTTCGGTGAGTCTGGGGAGGAGCTTCAAGCAATAGTGCCCGAACGAGCGGACGAACTCGTGTCCTGGATCAATTCGCGATTGCAGATTACAGGCGTCAGTGATGTTGTTCTAGACCCAGGCGGAAGCGTCGGCTCCAGGTATATATGGGTCAATGCCGCAGGAGATGTGCGCAACCTTGGACATTCGGATGTTGCAAGCAAGTCCAAGTCGGTCCGCGACTTGTACGAACTTCGCGCCAGCAACGATGGCTACCGTGTGGTGCTGCGTGGCGTCGTCTCAGCGCAGGATGGCCCAACCAAATTGCTGGTTGAAGATGACTTCGGAACGGTAGCTTGTGAATCGGATGCGCTTGTGTTCGCCACCCCGGGCACCGCGGTCGAGGTTGTTGGGTATGCGGTACGGAATGGAGTAAGAATAGATCTACTCCACGCACAATTCAGATTCGACACCAGCCGACAGTCCGAAAGGGCTACCACTGCGGGCACTGTCCCGCTGAGAACAGTGGCTGCGGTGCGAAGCCTAACCGAAGCAATGGCCGATTCGGCCCAACCTGTGAAACTCAGCGGCATCGTCACCTTTGACGATAGCGATTGGCAGCAACTGTTTCTGCAGGATTCCAGCGGCGGAATTTTTGTCAAGTACGCCGGTCATCCCCCAATTTCTAGAGGCGAACGGGTTACTATTAGCGGGCTGACCAACTCAGGCGACTATGCGCCGATCGTAGTCGCTCCCAAGTTCTTGGAGCACCACCCAGATACTCTGCCGCATCCGGTAGCAATGACGGCAAAAGCCTGGTCGGGCGTTCTGGATGGTGTCCTGGTCACAGCAGAAGGCGTGATTCATTCGGTCGAGGGAAGGCAAAATCCCAACCACCTAACGTTTGATGTCTATACCGCTTTTGGTCCAGTTCACGTTGTTGCTGCCCCGGAATTTGGTGACATGGAGTTGTTGCGGCGAATCGAAGACAGCGAAGTCAGCGTAACTGGAGTGGGCGGCGTAATTTTCAACGCACGCCGGCAATTAATCGGGTTGCAGATTGATGTTTCCAAAGCCGCCGATATTCGAATAATCGAGTCTGGAACCAAAGATCCGTTCCAGAGTTCCGCCACGCCAATAGACAGCCTATTGCGGTTTTCTCCCACCGGGCGTTTCGGTCATCGCACCAGGGTCACTGGCACGGCTACCATGATCGGAGATGGGTTTCTCTATGTTCAAGATCACACCGGTGGTACACGAGTCGACGCAGATGCTAAGGGCTTGCGAGTTGGCGACTTTGTGGATGTCGTCGGCTATCCCTCACCCGAGGGGTATTCCCCGATCTTGAAGGACGCGACAGTTCGTTTGCAACGGCACGATCAGCCTTTGCCGGCTCAAAAGATCACAGCTGAAAGTATCGGAGACGGAAGGTTTGACTCAGAACTGGTTAGTACCGAAGGAACTCTAGTAAGCGTGCAAAATTCGCCTGACTCAGTAACCCTGGTGTTACAGGCGAACGGTCGCACGCTAGATGCCATTCTTTACATGGCAACGTCCAGCCAGCAGTTTGTTGTTCCTAGTAAGGGGAGCCGGCTGCGTGTGACAGGAATTTGCTGGGTTCCCGTACAGGACAGTACCACGTATTTACTGCTTACGAAGGCACGTGTTCCCGCAAGGCTGATCATCCCCTCACCAGCTGATATTCGCGTACTGCAGGCCTCCGCGTGGTGGAATGCGCAGCGTGCGGTGTTGATCGTTGTGGCACTTTTCCTCGCGGTATGCGCTAGCCTGGCCTGGATTGCAGTTCTAGGGCGGCATGTGCAGCGGCAGGGGCAGGCTCTGCAAAAAGCAAAAGACAAGAATGAAGCAATTAACAAGTTTATTTCGGTTATTCAAGAAGTGAGCCGCAACAAGCGATTCACCGCGCGGGTGCCGGTCGAAGGAAACAATGAAATTTGCCTGCTCGGCACCGAGTTCAACAACATGCTTTCTGAGTTGTACGCACGCGATTTGGCCAAGTCTGAAGCCGAGTCCAAGCTTCAGCATCAAGCACTCACCGATGATCTGACGGGTTTGCCAAACCGGCGTTTACTTTCCGACCGACTCTCGCAGGCGCTTGAAATGGCGAAGAGGGATCGCAGCATCGTGGCTCTGATCTATCTGGATCTCGACGGGTTCAAGCTGGTCAACGACAGCCTGGGCCATACTGTGGGGGACATGCTGTTAGCGGAAGTATCGCGGCGGTTACAGAGCCGTATCCGCAAATCGGACACATTGGCCCGACTTGGGGGCGATGAGTTTACGGTCGTACTAACGCACTTGAAAGGCGGCGATGAAGCTGCGCTAGTAGCAAAAAGCCTTTTGGAAGTGCTCTCCCGCTCATTTCTCATTGAGAACCATGACATCAACATTAGTGCAAGTATTGGGATAGCGTTGTTCCCGGAGAATGGCGCAGATGCTAATGAGCTTTTGCAGCAAGCTGATAGTGCCATGTACTCGGCAAAACGAGACGGCAAGAACCGGATCATGTACTTTACCGCGGAAATTGGCTTTTCAGTTCGCGAACGTCTCAACCTTGAAAATCAGCTACGGGGCGCGATTGTCAGAGGAGAGATCACCGTTCACTACCAGCCGGAGTTTGATATCGCTACTCGACGACTCGTCCGATTTGAAGCGCTGGCGCGATGGCAGCACCCCACTTTGGGAAGTATTCCCCCGGACAGGTTTATTCCCATTGCAGAGGAGAGTGGACTTATCATCCCGCTGGGCGCATTCGTTCTCGAGCACGCCTGTCGTGAAGCGAGAACCTGGCAAAGCCTTTCGGATCACCCCATCCAGGTCGCTGTCAATGTTTCAACAGTCCAGTTCAGACGAGCAGGGTTCGTAGATGAGGTGGCAGCGATCTTACGCGATTCTGGCCTCGATCCTAAACTGCTCCAGCTTGAATTAACTGAGTCAATCATGTTAGACGGGACTGACCGCGCCGGCAGCACCATGAAGCAACTCGCCGCAATGGGAATCTCTATTGCGGTGGACGACTTCGGTACTGGATATTCCTGCTTCAGTTATCTTCCGCGTCTCCCTTTCAATGTGCTGAAGATCGATCGTACTTTTGTGAGCGAATTGGATAAGCGCGTGGAAATGGCAGCTCTGATTCGATCACTAGTAAGTCTTGCCCATAATCTGAACATGCAGGTTGTCGTTGAAGGTATAGAGACGGTTGAGCAACTCGAAACAATTGAAGCGATGGGCGGTAACGAAGTGCAAGGATACTTGCTAGGGCGTCCAACCGCAGATCCCAAGGTACTTCTCAAAGGTTCACAGCCCTCCGCTGCATGCGATAAATCCGTGAGCTCCGATTCCTTTCAGGCGAGGGAGCAAAGCGAGCGTTCGCAGTCTACTCCGCAGATGCGGGTACGGAAGGCAGGGAATTCATCATAGAGCCAGGTGTGCAATGGAGTTGGGCAGTATCGCTGCAGCAGTCCCCTGCTCGTCGGTTCAACCTTCGTTCACCACACCTTTACTCTCGCGGGAGTGAATACAAGGTGCGTTCCGATTTGCGGGAATGCACACGAATTGATGCCTCGGAAATACGACAAGCTGGTGAATGCAGTCCGGGCAACTGGCCCAATGCTCAATAAAGAATGAAACACGAAATCCAATGGAATCCTAACGCGTCAGAATGGGTTTGTACTCAGTGCCACCGCACCTCAGATCACACCGACAGGCGCGACGCAGAATTCGAACTAATTCAGTTTAACTGCGCCTCAGCCCAACAGCCTGTATCCGTAGGTAACCCGTTTCTGTCGAAAGACTAGGCTCCTTATGCGTGTACGGCATCCGAGCGTCCTTTTCTTCATGCCGGTTACGACATCTCGCCATTCCGGGAATCAGACGCTGACGCCAATCGCAGGCCCCGCCAGCCGGAAGTGCGGGCCAGGGGAAGAATCCTCATGTTCCAACCCAAATCGCAACAGGTACAGCCAGCCTCGCCAAAGACTACGGTTACGCGACGTGGGTAGATGCAAACCTGAATCGCTATATGGACGCGGAAATCGGCTACACGCGGAGCGTTTCTTTCGATCTGAATTCCATTTCATTTTCGCTTGGCTTCAACGTAGGGAAACTGGTTCGCAAGAGTAGATGAGAAACCTTTCGTCTGGTAGGTTGACCGAAATCGAACGGAGGAAACCTGATGAAGAAGTTGACGTTCGCAGCACTGAGTTTGGCGGTGTTGTTGTATGCGGGTAACGTTTTTGCTCAGCACGAACATTCGGGTTCAGGGAGAGCAATGGGTCAAGGCATGGGTAGCGATATGGATCACAGCATGGCTCACCGATCGATGGGTTCATCCAACAGCTCGGGAACGCACGGCAACCCAAACACAAACGGAACTGGCCAACCTACGGTAAATGACATCCTGCAGAAGAACCCGGCGATAGGTGACAAGATCACGACTCTGACGGGTGCAGCGACTGCGTCCGATGCCTGCACTGGATTTAGAAACCTCGGGCAATGCGTTGCAGCGGCGCACGTTGCCAAGAACTTGGACGGGGGTAATTTCTATTGCCTGCGTCAGGCGATGACCGGAACTGCGGTACCCACGGGCACAACGTGTCCAGCCACAACAGGAACCATGAGCTTAGGCAAGGCAATTCGGAGCTTGTACCCGCAGGCCGATGCTTCGGCAGAATCGAAGAAAGGCAACGCCGAAGCCAAGCAGGACCTGAAAGGCTCAGGCCTGAAGTCATAGTCGCTTTCTTGTCTGGAGGGAGCACGAAACACTACCCGTGTTCCCTCCTTTATTGTCTTCTCGCTTCTCGAATGTTCGTAAGCTATTCGCCTGTACTTCCTATCCTCAAACGCGCTGCCTTGTCGCGGACCAGCACAGACTCAGTTGAGTTGAGTATTTCTCTGTCCCGGTGTGGGATTGGCGTCTGTCGCAGGTGTTCCGGCTGGCGCCGGATGGTTCATAGGAGCGCAACGTGAACCTAAGAACCCAGCTCTGGAGGTCTTCCGGGACAACATGCGTAAGCACTACGAACAGTGGTTGGCACAAGAGCAGGGCTTGGTTAACCGAGAACACGTACTTGATCCAGAAACCGTCCGCAAATCACGCCCAAACTGGGCATTGAAGTCGTAAAGACGATCAAGAAGTAAGCTGGCTTAGATGAGGAGCAAATCAGCTAGCCAAACGCTTGTCGGCTAGAAAGCGGCGGCTGACTGTCGGTAAGCAATCAGCCATCGTTTTGGGGCGAGTTTCGTGTGCCACCTTTACCAACTCCATTGCCGCTGGTTTCTGGATGGCCGACCATATGGAGAAGTGAAATTGTCCGCCTCGCCGAGAGGGTTTCTGCGTAGCTCCCTAGTACACATCCAGGTCGTGTGCTGCAACCACGTTCCCCGAGTAGTACTGCTTCATCTCCTTCAACATTTGTTCTTCACTTCCAGATTCGAGGCAGCCCGAGGCGTGGGACTGGTCACATCCAGCGTTGCCACGATGGGTAAGTATGAGCAAGCGGGGCTTGGCACGGCTGGCGACGTCGCCGAGCTCGCGTGTCGAGGCATGGTAGGCATGTCGGTACCTCTGCCAATTAGGGGAGACAAGATCAAAGCTGGCGAGAGTGTAGGCCTCAGAGATCAGAAAATCGCAGCCATGGCAACTCTCGACGATGCTCTCAGTGGGGCTGGTATCGCCAGAATACACGATGACGCGTCCCGGCGCTTCGATCCGATACCCGAGAGCCTGCTTCCACTCGCCGTGCTTTACCAAAAAGGGTTTCACGGTGACATTTCCGTCTTTATAAACGTCGCCGGGTTCGATCTCATGCACATTCACCTTGTACCCGGTTGCATTCGAGCCCTCGAGACTGGTGGTACGGATCGTTATATCTTCCTGGTAAGCGGCCAGAATGTGTTCCACCATGGCGCGAGTCCCCTTAGGACCCCAAAGCTCAAGGGGTTCGGTACGGCCCATTGTCCAGGGCGTGAGAATGAGATCGGACAGGCCGAGGGTGTGGTCGGAGTGGAGGTGGGTCAGGAAGGCAACGTGCAGTGTCCGCGGTTCTAGACCTAGGATGCGCTTCTGCCTTGTCGCGGCCGCGGCCCGACGTACGACGCCCGTGCCCGCGTCGAACAAGTACGCATGGTTATCCACCACAACAGCGATGCTCGGTCCCGCGCGCTCCGGATCGGGCAGCGGTGTTCCGGTACCCAGCATAACGACCTGAACGCGGGTCGCCTGAGGTGCAGCACTTTGACCGGCCACAATCGACATGAGAGCGCATGCCATGAATCCAATCGCGAGATGTTGCATTTGTTGCCTCAGCGCAGAATTGTAGCCCAGTCGTCTGAATAACGGGCAAACCCGAAGTTGTCTTTATCCAGTCTTGTGTGCCGCCGGTGTGCCAGATTTGTTGACTGCGAGACACATTTACTCGACTGACTGTCGGTAAGCTCGAAAAATGCCGACGTGTTCGTTTCTGAGCAAACTGTTGTGTCAGGGGTGTGCCGGAAGCGTGCGTACGAAGCTTGTGTGAATTCCCGATCCTCGCGAGGAACGGAAAAGCCGCTTACCGGGGCTGGTGGAAGCGACGCCTTAGGGCTGCCACGCGCTTCTTCTTCCGGGTTTGCGGGCCGTCTACGCGGTCTTACGCTTGCGAGCTGCGCGCACATCGTTTTCCACCACAATAAACTCCCCCTCGTCTCGGTGAAAGTTGCGGACGTTATAGGACAAGCCCTTTGCCTCCAAATATTTCTTGATAAACCGTGCAATGGAGCGCCGGTTCTTGATCTTGTACTTGGCTTTTTCCTCTTCCGTGAGGATGACTTGGAGGGCCTCCATTGGCTTTAGGCCCTTGTCAATATCTGCCTTCATAAGTTGCCACTCAGGGGTGCGTTCAAACCGCGAAATCCCGGTGCGCTTTCTTTTTGGCACATCGTTCATCTTGCCTTTTATGTACATGTTGGGAATCCTACCAAAGTGAGATTTATTCTGACCCGCTTAGGGAATGAATGGAGTTTAGCGCTGAAGCGTCCCATATTCAAGACAAAAATCTTACAATTACTATCTTGCTCGATAAATAGGGACGCGGTATTATGTACTCGTTAAGTGGATTAGTTGGAGTCGCTGAGGTGCGAGGCGTTATTGGAAGAGTCGCTGGAGATGGGTTTCAGGGGAGATGCACCGGCGGCGCTACTTAAGAGGTGAAGAAATGTTACTCAGCACGTCACAGGAAATTAGCGTCCTTAAACATGAAGACACCCGTTGCCGGTATTGTCGCAAGGCGGAGCCCGTGATTCTGATGCTCTTCTACAGCGACAAGAAGGCGGACAATTTGCTGTGCAGCGATTGTGCCATGCAGCTCGCCCGCAAACTGCTGGAAGACCTCTGCGCTGTCTTGACGCGAGAAGGGAGGCACGGATGACGTTCTTAGAATTGGCACTATCCTACGCTGCCCGTGGTTGGCATGTGTTCCCGTGCGTCCCGCGCACCAAAGAGCCGCTCACGAAACACGGATGGCAAGATGCAACCACGGACACCCAACAGATAACCGCGTGGTGGACGGCTCACCCGGACGCCAACCTAGGGATTGCGTGCGGGGCCTCGGGGCTTGTGGTGCTGGATGTGGACCACGGACTAGCGAGTGACGCGGACGCAATCTTTTGGATGGGTAAGGCAGGGATGCCCGCTACCTACGTGGTACGCACCGGCCGCCGCCCGGAGTTTGGCTTGCAATTCTATTTTATCGGGTCCATGCGTGGCTGTGACTTTAAGGACTTTGAGGGATGCGCCGGGCAGATTAGGGGCGCTGGGCAGTACGTCATGGCGGCGGGCAGCATCCACCCGGATAGCGGCAAGGAATACACCGTAAAGAGTGACGCGCCCCTAGCGCCGCTCCCCTCGATAATCGCCAACCTACGCAAGCCCCAAGCCGAGACAGCAACCACAAGCAGCCGGGTAATAAAAACGCGGTGGGAACTGCCCGTGCATGTGGACGAGGACCGCACCGGGTTCTTAGTGGAGCAAGGCGGGTATATCCGTAACGCCGGGCTGGGGTACGCCGCAATCAAGGCGCACTTGGAAGAGCTGAATAACGACCCGGAGATTATCGCGGACCCGGTTAGCGAGGACCGGCTAGACGGAGTGGCGGAGCGAGCCTCCAAGTTTGAGGTTAATGTGCCCGAGGTTCCGCCCGTTGCCATAGTAGGCAAGCCCGCCGCAGACCCCGAGCACACGGGCGAGGATGCGGATGTGTCGCTCACAGGAAAAGAGCAGCCGCATTATCCCCGGCACGCATGGGCGGGCACTATCTATGCGTTGTTTGCCGACCTGTGCGTAAAGGGCAATCACATCCCGTGGAAATATTTTTGTGAGTCCTTGCGAACCATTACAGGCGCGATAGTGGGTAACCGCCTAAGCTCGGAGATGTACGGCGCACGCTCACAGGAATACACAATTCAAATAGGTCCACCCGGTAGCGGAAAGGGCACGTCCGAAGAGTGGGCGGAAAAAGTGTACTCGGAAGAGTGGGACGGCATGACGCGCACCAATGCGCCCCTATTGTTTGGTCCGAGGGAATACGCTTGGCGCGGCACGGGCATAGGTGCCCAAGTGGGGGCGCTGGCCTCGGCTCCCGGTCTAATGAAAATGCTAGAGCTACGCCCGCTTAAAAAAGGCGAGGCTCGCAATCCCGCCGAGATATGGAAGCCCATTGCCCGCGTTATCACCATACAAGAGGAAATCCACGGCCTATTCGCTAACTTTACGAATGAGTCCACCGGGGCCGGGCTGGAGTCTGTCTTGTGCGAGTTGTATGACCGGGACTCCTTTACCTCCACGTCCACCAAGGACAGACAGCCCGAGCGCGGGCGGTGCCAATTCAGCATGCTCGGCGGTATCACCGCCGAGATGTGGGAAAGCACATTCAGTAAGGCGAGCGCCACGGATTCAGGCTTCCTAACTCGCGTGAACATCGTGGGCACGGAGCGGAGTAAGCGCGTGGGCGGGCTCCGTGCTCCTAACTTGGAAGTAATCCGGCACAAGATTTACCCGCTCGTCCTTGCCTTGTGCGAGAGTCCCCGAGTCATTAACCCCGATCCGGACGCCGAGCGGCTAATGAATACGTGGTTCGATAGCTACGTGCCGCCGCCGGGTGTGACCATTTCCCGGCTCAACATCCACGCATGGCGGGCGGCGCTGCACATCGCATGGTTACGCGGCCACTCGTGCATGACGTGTGAGGACGTGCAGCACGGCATAGACCTAGCCGAGTATCTTGCCCACATGCGCGAATATTACCGGCCGCCCGAGGGTGAATCGAGGCAAGCCCGGTGCGAGCAGTCCATACGAAAGATTATGCAGGCGCGGAAGCGCCTAAGTGTGAAAGAGCTAAGGGACAGGACGAACGCCTTTAAGGCAGGCTTGGACCTCTGGGACAAGGCGTTAAAGGCGATGGAGCGGGCCGGGGAGTTGAGGATACACGAAGAGCTGGGAGGGGCCAATAAAAAGCTCCGTAAAATCGCTATCTTGTTGAAAACACAGTAGGCTGTCTACCGATGTAAACCGTCTACTGCGATGTTAACAGCTTATTTTTCAGTGACATACGTGCGAAAAAGGGTCACCGCTGCGCCGCAATACGCTAGGGGAGGGGTAAAGAAACCCGTAAGTGATTGAAAATAAATAATAATAATAATTCTTATTTTTTATCCCCCTTACCGGGGGTACTTCTTACAGCGGTCACAAGAGGGTATAAGAAAGCCTTATGACTTTCACATTTTTGATAATTATTCATCTGTGTAAATATTACACTGGCGTGTCTGCCGGGCAAAAAGCTGTGGACATTTGACCCCGCCCCCCGGGGGGGCCTACTGCGGCGCGCATCAACGCCGAGTCTTAGATTCCCACAGCGGCGAACAATAGGCGAAGCTGATACACTCCCTCTTGTGGACGAGGGGCGCAAGCGCGTTCTGCTGATTGCCGCTGCAATCCTAGCCGCTCGCAAATTGGCGCAATTCGATGGTGGTAAGCGCGTGCCCGCAACTATCAGCGCGATAGCGGATGCGGTGCGCTGGGCGGATGAGATTCTGAAGGAGATTGACCGGCGCTGGCCCACCGCCGCACGATAGAAACTCACAATGCTTGGTACTTGTCCAATGTGTCTTAAGAAAAACTGTGACCTGCAGAAGAGTCACTTATGTCCTTCCTCGGCACTAAAACGCTTACGAAATTTTGAGTGTTCCAATCCGAACCCGATGTGGAGCACTTCAAAGTTTGCCTTACAAACATCTAATCAGACACAGGATTACCTGCTCTGCTGGGACTGTGAGCAGAGATTACGGAGCAATGGCGAAGATTGGGTCATGGAAAATTGCTGGCACAGGAATGGACGATTCCCGTTGCAGCAAGCCCTCGAAGCATCAAAACCCGAGCTGCTTACACAATACGCACGTCTCTATCGCGCGTGCGACATTCCAGCAATTCGCATAGATCAACTTTCCTACTTTGCTGCCAGCGTGTTTTGGCGGGCCTCCGTCCACAACTGGCGAACGGGAAAATTTAGGGGCAACACTAAGGGTATGCTCGGCCCCTATGAGGAGGAGTTTCGGAAATATCTGATGGGGGAGACAGGCTTCCCTGAACACGCTGCATTGTGGGTTGCCGTGACCGTTAGCAAGGGGCTCGACATCGCAGCAGGTGTCTTCGAGCCAGCCACGAGTCGGCCTGACCCCACATGTAAGGTGCACAAGTTTTTTCTTTTGGGAATTAGCTTTATGCTTTACGTCGGCAAGACGATAGATGCGCGATACAAGACCTTTTGTTTCGTGCGAGGCTGGGGTAATTGTATCGGCATTCAGAGTATTTTGGATGATGCAATCGCTCGTATGTGGCACGCAAGGGCGAGTAAGAATCCCCCCGCTGAATTGACAGTTTAGAACAGAGTCTTCGTCACCTTTGCGGTGCCATTCAACAGGTCCCTGATTTGGTCCAGAGTCGGTTCCACCTTCTTATCGTGGTCGCACAGATTTCTCAGGTCTGCCAAATGCTGAATTGATCGCCACTCTGGAATCTGAAGCACCCCAGCACCCTTTAACAAATCGTTCAAGTCCGAGATGGTCGGGTCTTTCTTTGTAACCTTCAGGCTGTGGTTGTCACAGACCTGCCCTAAGTGTTTTTCCAGCACAACTCCGGCCAGCGCACCAGCAGCACGTAAGAAGTTGTATTTAGCAAGTTCTTTCGCGGCGTCCAACTCTGAATCGAACAGGTCCGCTTGCACAAGCTGCCGGATGTCAAAAAGGGAACTTTCAAACCGGGCCTGCACAGATTTCACCATCGCCAATTGCTGCTCGAAGTGGGGGATAGCTGCCGACATGTCAACGACTGTGTTCTCTCCTAATCCTTCCCAAGCAGGTTTGGGCCGAGTTACCCTGAGTTTCTGCAAATAATCGTCAATCCGGTAGCTCTCGTAAGTAATGGCCTTACGAGGTTTTGGCTTTTCGTAGTGTCGAACAAAATCGGACAACCGATCTGGCAACAACTGCTTAATTAGGGTTCGCGATTCCGAATACCACCCTTGGTAGTCGCTCTTGAAGTCAGGTAGTTTCTTCAGAAAGGCGTCGGCCTTTTCTTTCCCAAATTGTTCTCGTACACGATCTTCGTACTGCTTGCCAAGACACTCGTGCTGCATCGCAGCCCAAAGGAGGCTACCCCTGCGTACCAGCGATTCAAGGTCTTTCTTGTAGCGCTCGATGTTGGAAATCATCGGTTGAACTCCCAATCCCCTTTCTGCAGTGAGAGTAACACTTGCCCTCGTCGTTATCGGACATAAACAACGAGGCCCGGCACTGAAAGGACTCAAAAGGGACTCTAGCGACGTGAAAATGCGATTTTTGTGCTTTTTTTGTGCTACCGATGTGGACTTCTCGACTTTGTTGGTCTTTTCGGCCTTCGTGTTTTCAGTAACTTATTGAAAAGGCAAAACCGGGGGAAGTTCGAATCCCACTCTCTCCGCCAGCTTTGTTATCCGCGTTTCTCCGTAACCTTGATCCTTTGATCGCGGCCTTAAACTCTGAATCTGACGCACTTCCCGTTTTGGGATATGTACCTGCTTTTGTGCATAACTTGTGACGTTCGTCACCGCCCAATTCACCTCTTTCCTTTTACTGTGGCTGCGAGTGGCCCCTCACCAGGATCCTCAATCTGTCAGCGCGAGATGCCGATGAGGAGGTAGGTCGAATGTCTAATCGGAGAGTCCATACGCTCAACGGAATCGAAAAGTGCCCCACCGGCATTGCCGGTCTCGATCAGATCACTGACGGCGGCTTACCTAAAGGTAGACCGACGTTGATTTGTGGAACCGCGGGATGCGGCAAGACCGTATTCGGCATGGAATTTCTCGTCCGCGGTGCAACCCTGTTCGACGAGCCGGGCGTATTCGTAGCGTTTGAAGAATCCGACAAAGAGCTTTGCCAGAACGTCGCCTCGATGGGCTTTGACCTGCCTGCGCTCCAGGCGCGAAAGAAGCTCTTCCTCGACTACATCCGCTTGGAGCGGAGCGAGATACAGGAAACCGGCGACTATGACCTGGAAGGATTATTTGTTCGCCTGGAAAACGCCATCAGCACCGTCGGCGCGAAACGCGTTGTCCTGGACACTATTGAGTCTCTCTTTGGTTCTTTCTCCGATACGAATGTGCTGCGCGCAGAACTGCGCCGCCTCTTCCGCTGGCTGAAGTCGCGCGGTGTCACTGCGGTGATCACGGCTGAAAGTGGTGACGCAAAACTGACACGACATGGCATCGAGGAGTACGTTGCCGATTGCGTCATCCTGCTCGACCACCGCGTTCAGGAGCAGATGTCGATACGCCGGCTTCGGGTAGTGAAATACCGCGGCACCGCCCACGGAACCAGCGAATATCCGTTTCTAATCGAAAAGCATGGCATCTCAGTGTTGCCACTGAGTTCCCAGCAACTCGATCACAGCGCTCCCGGACAACGGATCTCTGCCGGAATTCCACGTCTGGATTCCATGCTCGGCGGCAAAGGGTTTTATCGCGGATCAAGCATCCTGCTAACCGGTGCCGCCGGAACTGGCAAGAGCAGCCTGGCAGCACACTTCGTACGCGCGGCCTGCCAACGGGGAGAACGTGCTCTATACATGGCGTCGGAGCAGTCGCCTGCCGAGATCGTTCGCAACATGCGATCCATCGGCGTCGATCTCGAACCATGGGTGAAGCGTGGACTGCTTCACTTCCACGCGGCACGACCTGGAAGTTCCGGGTTGGAAAAACACCTCGTGACAATCCACCAGGCTACAGAAGAATTTCAACCCCAGGTCGTGGTCATCGATCCGATTACTAATTTTGCAGCCGTGGGCAACTTTTCTGATGTGAAATCCATGGTCACGCGCGTGATCGACATGTTCAAGTCTCGACAGATCACGGCCATGTTCACCAGCCTCACACGCGGCGACAGTGAACCAGAATTGAGCGAAATAGGCGTTTCGTCGCAAATGGATGTGTGGCTGCTCCTGCGCAACCTGGAATGTAATGGTGAACGTAATCGGGGACTGTTCGTTCTAAAGGCTCGAGGCATAGCCCACTCCAACCAGATTCGCGAGTTCGCCCTGACGGATCAAGGGGTGCAACTGCTCGATGTGTACATCGGAACCGCAGGCTTGCTGACGGGCTCGGCTCGTGTGGCGCAAGAAGCCAGAGAAAGGATGGAAGACGAGGAACGCAAGCAGCAACTTCAGCGCAAGACGGCCGAACTCACGGCCAAACGACGGAAACTGGAACAGCAAATGGCCAGGATGAAAGCCGATTTTGTTGTCGAAGAGCAAGGCGTTTAGCGCGACTTGGATGAGATGAAGTCCCGCGAAAAGCAGAACGTGCTGGCCCGAGTCGAGATACAAAAATCGCGTGGCTCGGGGACTCTGGCTGCGCATGGCAACGGCATCCACTAACTTCCATGACGCAAACCATGGCTGAGGAGTACACGATGATAGCTGACGGAAAGAAACAGAAGAAGAAGGAACAAGGCGCCCAGGACGGTTGGAGTTTGCGTCTATACATCGCCGGCGAGACACCGAGATCGCGGACGGCACTCGTCAACCTCCGCCAAATCTGCGAACAGCATCTGGCGGGACGTTATGTGGTAGATGTGGTCGATCTCCATAAAACTCCGCGACTGGCGCAAGGAGATCAGATCCTCGCGGTCCCCACTCTGGTGCGGAGATTGCCGCCTCCTCTGAAAAAGATCATTGGGGACCTGTCGGATGTCGACCGCGTCCTGGTCGGATTGGACTTGCGACCCGGGGAAAACAAATGAAGACGCCGGCAGCAACAAAGTTGTCGGATCTCAAGCTCGACGCCAAGAACGATCGATACGTCCTGCGCCTTTACGTCACGGGGGCGACATCCCGCTCACGGCAAGCGATCTTGAACCTGAACGCAATCTGCTCCGAGTACCTGAAGGGGCAGTATGACCTGCAAGTAATCGACATTCACCAGAAGCCGACTCTGGCAAAGGATGAGCAAATCGTTGCCGCGCCTACTCTCGTGAAAAGGTTGCCGGCGCCGATGCGCAGAATCATCGGCGATCTCTCAGACAAGGAGTCTGTGCTTCTGGGGCTCGACCTCAAACGAAAGAGTTAATAAGCCATGGTCACTGCAGCCGCAAGGACAAGAACCAGGGTAGACCAGTACGCTGAACTCAAGAAAGCTCAGGCACAAATCTCAGAGCTCGAATCGACCCTGGACGCCATTCGCAACGGAGGTGTGGATGGTGTCGTGATCGAAGGGCCCGATGGACCTCGTGTCTTTACGCTTCAAAGCCCCGACGAACCGTATCGCGTCTTGGTCGAGCGGATGAATGAGGGTGCCGTGACGCTGACGTCAGACGGAGTCGTTTTGTTCTGCAACCAACGACTTTCCGAAGCCGTGGGTATTCCAACTGAGGCCATTGTGGGCTCACCGTTTCGCTCGCTCATTGCGCCGGAGTCCATCGACGCTTTTCGGGAACTCCTGCAAGCCGATCGACGCGAAGAAACTCGCCTCGAAGTTGAACTTGTGCGGGAACACGGTGGGACACTGCCAGTCCTGCTTTCGGTCAGCCAGATTCCGCTCGATGATTTCAATCATGGTCTCTGCCTCATTGTGACCGACCTCACCGCACAAAAGCGCGCGGAAGAGAAAGTGCGAGAGCTGAATGCGGAACTGGAACGCAGGGTTGCAGTTCGCACAGAAGAACTGGTAGTGGCTAACAAGGATCTGGAGAGCTTCAGCTACGCTGTCGCGCATGATCTGAGAACCCCTTTGCGTCACATTCACGGGTTTTCCGAAATCCTGGATCGCGATGCTGAAAGCACACTCAGTCAGGATGGCCAACACTGCCTGAAGTCCATCCTAACCGGCGTAACAAGGATGGAGGCGCTGGTCACACATCTTTTGGACCTCAGCCAATTGTCGCGCCAACCGCTCACGCGTCAGTCCGTCGACGTAAAGGCTCTCATACAACAAACGGTTGAACAGCTGACGGCTGACATTGAAGATCGTCAAATTGAATGGCGAATCGGGGATCTCCCAATCTGGCATTGCGACGCAGCTTTGGCGGGCACCGTTTTTATGAACCTGTTGTCGAACGCCATCAAGTTCACCCGTGGCAGGTCTCCGGCCATTATTGAAATTGGGCAGACGCTGGATTCGGCTACGCCATTCCTGTTCGTGAAAGACAACGGCGCCGGATTTAACCCCAAGTACGCTGAGAAGCTTTTTGGAATGTTCCAGCGACTGCATCGCCAGGAGGAGTTCGAGGGTTCCGGGGTAGGGCTTGCCACCGTACATCGGATCGTTAGACGGCACGGTGGGAAAATTTGGGCAGAAGGCGCGCTCAATCAGGGTGCGAAGGTTGTGCTAACACTCGAGGATCTGTCATCTCAACAACTATCGCAGAGCGAGGGGTCCAATGATCGGAGAGGCGCGTCACATCCTACTGGTCGAAGATGATGAATTCGATCGAGAGCTGGCGTTCCGTGCATTACAAAAACACGCCATCCATGTACCGGTGGAAATCGCACGTGATGGAGAAGAAGCAATGGAAGCCGTTCATCGGTATTCCAGCTCTTCAACACCGGCGCCTGGGAGTTTGCCGGTCCTGATATTGCTCGATCTAAATCTGCCTAAGCTGGATGGTTGCAGCATTCTTGCAGAACTGAAGGCTGGAGAGATGACGAAGTGTGTTCCCGTGGTCGTGCTTACGTCCTCCTGCCAAACCCAGGACATTAGTCGTAGCTATCTAGCCGGGGCAAACAGCTACATTCAAAAGCCGGTCAGCTTCCAAAAATTCGAAGCTACACTCAAAGAAATTGCGGACTACTGGCTTGGATTGAATGTTAGGTGCCAGAACACCAAGGATGCGGTGTCGTAAGTCGCTTGGCATAGTTCTATCTTCCGGCGGAGGGATCCGCGCTGGACGCAGTATTGACATCCACATGCAGGTGGCTGGACGGTGGAATGCCTGGTGGGTAGCAGTTCCCATCCGGGTTGTAGTTCCTGCACATGCGCGCGAAATCTTTTCGGCGCGGCGACTGCGCGTATTGCCAGATATCCGCAAATCCGACACCACTCTTGGCTGGCTCAGGCAGTGAAGTTGCAATCGAGCATCCCGGCGATGGCGGGCAGACATCGTTGGTTACCCAGTAGCTGATCTCGCGGCCCTCAGCGCTAGCTCGAATGTCGTCCGCTGTGACGATGGTGGACTTCCCTTCTTTGGCGGGAATCGCCGAACAATACACGCCCGCACGAAAGCCGGCATCGGTGACCTCATCAATCCAACGATAAATGTAGGCTTTCTGCTCCGGCAGCATTCGGCCGCCTTCTTCGATATCAAGAAAGATGACGGCCTTGGCGGGAAAGCCCTCGCGTTTCGCCGCTTCGACCGCGGCTCTGCCATCGGCCTGGCCGAACGCTTCAGGACTGCGCTTCAGATCTTTGTACAAACGTCCATTGAACAGCACGAGAAATCCGAAACCGGCTTGCTTGAGCACGGCGCGCTTCCCCGCCCAGCTATTCGAGTTCGCGCCAGGTGGGTTGTTGAGCCAATAACCGGTGTAGGCGAAGCTCTGCCGCAATGTCGGAAGGCTGGCGTCGCCCGGGTAGTCATTGCGATCAAAGCCAAGATAAGTAGACCGCTGGGCGAGAACAGCGAGCGAGTGGCTAATCAGCAACAGGCCCAAAAAACTACCACGATGGACACGAAGCTCCACGAAGCTATGCACCGAACAAGAATATTTGATTATGAGACTCTGCGGAAAGCTGGATGAGTTTCTTTGCGATCTCGGCGTGCTCGGCGGGCGACCGCTTCCAGCTTATCCCCCGATGTGAACCATGGTTCGCGACGCGGGCACGAAATCCGGCTCGCCGATGTGGTGGCGCTCTTCCTTCCTGGTGATCACGTCGCGAATGAATTGAACTAAGTCATCGTCCGCGGCTCCGCGACGCATTAACTCGTGCAAATCGTGGTCCCACACCGAGAATAGGCAGGTGCGAATTTTGCCGTCCGAGGTGATGCGGATCCGGCTGCAGTGGCCGCAGAAAGGATGGGACACGGGCGCGATGATTCCGATTTCGCCAACGCCATCGTCAAAGCGATAACGGCGCGCTGTCTCGCTGCGAGCGCGGGGGATTTCGACCAGAGGCCGGTACTCGGCCATGCGACTCAGGATTTCATCGAGCGTCACCACCGTCGCCGGCGACCACACGCGGTCTTCCTCCAGCGGCATGAACTCGATGAAGCGCACGATCACCCCTTCCTCGCGGGCGAACATGCCAAACGGGATGATCTGGTCCTCATTGAATCCGCGCATGAGGACGCAATTGACCTTCAAAGGCCAAAGTCCAGCGCGGCGCGCGGCACGGATTCCTCCCAGCACATGATCGAAGCCGCCGGGCACACGAGTGATCCGCGCAAATCGGTCAGGGTCGACCGCATCCATGCTGACGGTGATGCGGTTCAGGCCGGCGTCTTTGAGCGGCTGCGCCATGTCGGCGAGGAGGTGGCCGTTCGTGGTGATCGCGATATCGAGTTCGTCGTTTCTGTCGTCCCTCCGGGACTCCGTTCGGGGACGGCCGCCTTCCCAGCGCTTCCGCGCTGGGCTAAGCTGGGCCGCTCCTGCGGAGCTAACGGAAGGAACGTTTTCAGCTGAACGATCTTCCCCTCGGGACAGCGCGCGTTCAGTTGTGCCGATTTCCGCTCGGGAAAAGGGGGCTTCCACGGTTCGATCTTGTTTACTTCGGGAGGGTACGGCTTCAGCCGTGCCGGAATCAGCCTCCTGGAACTGGGGCTTTAGCCCCTGAGGTTCAAGCTCGCGCAGCTCCCGAACAAAATCCACGATCCCCTTCCGCAGCAGTGGCTCTCCACCCGTCAGACGAATTTTTCGGATTCCCAGTGAAACGAGAATGCGCGCCATCCGCAGGTAGTCAGGGAAAGGCAACTCTCCGTAAAATGCGCCCTCATTCCCCGTGCGGCAATAGACACACTTGTAGTTACAGCGGTCTGTGATCGAGATGCGCAGATCGGTAATGGCGCGGCCGAATTTGTCGGTAAGAAGCATTCAGCAGTCAGCAATCCGCAATCAGCCCTTCAAAGCTGGAGCGAAGATCGAAGCTCCAGTGGCTGAATGCGGAGTGCTGATTACTGAGTGCTTTTGAAAGGAAAAAACGAGAGACGGGAACTACCCCGGCAGCCGTTTCCTTTCCAAGCACGGGAGGCACAGGCGTTTCCACCTGTACCCTCGGAGAGGTCTTTGCGCCCTTCGTGTCCTTTGCGGTTAAGACTCTCAGAGCTAACCGCAAAGATCGCAAAGTTCGCGAAAAAGGATCACTCCTCGCCGCCACAGCCATGGGTATTCCCGAAGGCCAAGGCGGTCGGAAACTCAATCTAATTATATGCTGTGGTGAGTGCCGTTATCCGACAATTCCCGTCCTTAGGACGGCTGAATGCTGACTGCTGAGTGCTTACTTGAGCGCCTTTCCAATCGCCTTCTCTGCCAGCGGCGCCATGATCGCAAATCCCGCGTTGTTGGGATGCAGCCCGTCGTCGGCGAGGTCGCGCTTCAACATGCCCTTGTCGTCCACGAGAGCGCTGAAGTAGTCGAGATAAATCAGGTGGTTCTTCTCGCAGTAGTCTTTCAGCCATTTGTTCAACTCAAGGATGCGGCTCATGGGGCGCTGTGCAAAGAAATCCTTCGATCGCTCGGTGTAATTGTTCACCGGCAACACCGACGAAAAGATCAGGCGAATGTTGTGCGCTTTGGCGAGCTCGGCAAAGTCGGAATAGTTCGCTTCGATGTCTTCATTCGCAATTGGGCCACTGTTGCCTGCTATGTCGTTCGTCCCCGCAAGAATCACCACAATCTTCGGCTGCAGATTAAGCACGTCCTGGCGGAACCGAACCAGCATCTGCGAAGTCGTCTGGCCGCCAATTCCACGATTGACGTATGGCTTGCCGGGAAATGATTCGTCAAGCTTCCACATATCAGTAATGGAGTCGCCGAAAAAGACGACGCGATTCTCTCCGGCGGCGGGTGGCGGCAACGCGGCATCCGCTGCGCGATAGCGGGCCAGTTCTCCGAAATCATTGAAGTATACGTTGGCGCGCGATGCGCGGTAGTGGTCCAGGCCTGCAAACCCGGTAGGCGGAACTGTCGCGGTGACCGGTTCGCCAGGGGAGGCGGGTGTTTGCGCAGGCTGCTGTTGCGCCATCGCAACTCCTATCAACATCGCGAGGCTGAGAACAAGAAAATGTGTCTTGGTCATGAACTCCCTTCGTGAAACTTCGTGTCCGTTGTGGTGAGCAGCAATACGTTAGCACGACATTGCGGCAATTCGCGGACGAGGGCGCCCGCACCACATCACATCCCGTCGTAATTCGGCCCGCCACCGCCTTCGGGGGGAACCCAGGTGATGATCTGGTAAGGGTCCTGAATGTCGCAGGTTTTGCAGTGCACGCAATTCGACGGGTTCAGGCTGATGCGTTTTCCGTTCGGCGCCGCGGAGTCATCCAGCATCTCGTAAACATTTGCCGGGCAGAAATTCTGGCACGGGCTTCCAAATTCGGTAATACAGCGCGACTCGCAGATGTTGGTGTCATGAATGATGAGGTGCGCAGGCTGGTCCTCTTCGTGCTTGGTGCCGGAATGATAAAGGTCTGTGAGTTTGTCGAAAGTGAGTTTGCCGTCGCCTTTAGCCGGTCCAATGAGGTGTGAGTCCGGACCACCGTCGGCAGGAAGCTCGCGCAGCGGCTTCATTCGCGCATAGCCAGGAGTTGCCTCGTATCGATCTCGCAACCCGCGACCGCCAGTGAATTGCTGAATCCCAGCGTGAAACATGCCCTGGAGGAAGCCGTGCTCGAATCCCTGATGAAAATTACGAACCTTCCAAAGTTCTTGCTTGATCCAACTGTTTTCGACTCGCGAGGGGTACTGGTTGAGCGTCGCCGATGAAAAGTCATCCTTTTTCAGCGCGTCGAATGCCGTCTCCGCCGCGAGCATTCCGCTCTTGATGGCCAGGTGAATTCCCTTGAGCCGCTGCGAATTTAAGAAGCCCGCAGAATCGCCGACGATCATCCAGCCATCGCCTGCAATCGGTGGAATCGCAAACCAGCCCCCATATGGCAGCGACTTCGCCCCATAGCGGATCATCTTTCCACCTTCGAGCAGCTTTGCTACGAACGGATGCCGCTTGAATTGCTGCAGAACGCGCTGCGGATCAAGACGAGGGTCAGGATAATCCAGGCCCGTAACGAATCCCAACGACACCACGTTGTCCTTGCCACCGTAAATCCAAGCGCCGCCGTATTCGCGCGTGGTCAACGGCCACCCCATCGTGTAGATGACCTCACCAGCGGCAATCCGACCTGACGGGACCTCCCACAGCTCCTTTACACCCTGACCGAATGTTTGCGGATTTCTAGTCTTCGAAAGATCGAACTTGTTGATGAGTTGCTTGGTCAGTGAGCCACGGCTGCCTTCAGCGAGAATGACGACTTTTGCCTGCAAGTCGTAGCCGGGCTCGAAATTTCCTTTAGGCTGATTTTGTTTGTCGAGACCTTTGTCGTCGGTGCGAACACCGGTGACGCGATTGCCGTCGAGAAGCAACTCTGCCCCGGCGAAGCCGGTGAAAACTGTCATACCAGCGGCTTCTACTTTGCTGCCCAGCCACTTCACAAACCGGTTCAGCGAAATTACATAATTCCCATGATCCCGCAGCGGTGGTGGCGTGATCGGCAACTTGAACTTGCCACTTTCCGTCAGAAAGTACACGGCTTCTTTCGAGACCGGCGCATCGAGCGGTGCCTCTTTTTCGAAATCGGGCAACAGCTCGCTCATCGATCGCGGATCGAGCAGCGCGCCAGAAAGGCAGTGTTGGCCGATTTCACGTGCTTTTTCGAGGACGTAGATATTCTCTTTGCTGAGTTGTGATTTAGGATTGCTGGCGTTGTGCTCGTCGATGAGTTGCGCTAGACGCAATGCACAGGCCATTCCCGCGGGTCCGCCACCGACAATGGCCACATCGGCCGGCATTTGCGGGCGTTCAATGTTCTGTGGAGGCTTGCGAAAGACAAGCATTGATATCAACGCTCCAAAGTTTCAAGGTTTCAAGGTTTCTTAACGCAAGGACCTTATACCCGTGTTCCAGATCGCGAAATGCGACACATTTTTGTGCTAGGTCTATTGAATCGGCTAATCGACTCTCTTTCGCAGTGCCGGCTTATGCCCGAAACTTTGAAGCCTTCGAAACCTTGAAACCTATCCCTTCGCCTTCTTAATCTCCTCGACCAACGGTGGCACGACGTCGAATAAGTTTGCCACCACCGCCACATCGGCAATCTCGAAGATTGGCGCTTCGCGGTCTTTGTTAACCGCTACCACGGACCGTGCGCCTTTCATTCCGACAATATGCTGAATCGCGCCACTGATCCCCAGCGCCAAGTAGAGCTTTGGTGAAACCGTCTGTCCCGACGAACCGATTTGACGATCCATCGGCAGCCATCCTGAGTCGCAAATGGGGCGAGAAGCTGCAATTTCTCCGCTGAGAGCGTCTGCCAGTTGTTTGGCGAGATCGATATTCTTCTGCTCTTTAATTCCTCGGCCCACCGAGACAATGACCTCCGCTTGTGTGAGGTCCACCGCTTGCTTAGCTTCCTTGAACGGCGGTTGCGGCTTCGTGCGAATCGCATCAGCAGAGACTTCTACGTTGACGGTTTCTACCGGCGCCGCACTGGCGCCTGCCTCGACCTGATCTCCGCGAAAAGCGCCGCTCTGGAAAGTCACGAACCAAGGTGCGTCGCAGGTAAAGCTCACGTCCGCGGCGAATTTGCCCTGGAACATCTGTCGCGTGAAAAGTAGTTTCTCGCCATCTTTTCGGAAGCCGATGCAGTCGCTGATGACGGTTCGACCCATGGCGGTCGCAAGCTTCGGAATAAAATCGCGCACCTGGTAGGTGTGCGGCATCAGCACCAGGCGAGGCTGCTTCGACTCCAGGACCTGCTTAAGTACCGCAGAGAATGCGTCCGGCGTGTACGACTCGAGTGCACTACACTCGATGTCATAAATCTTACCGACCTTCTTCCCCGCGATCTCACTCGCGATTGACGAAACGCCCGCGCCGACCACGGCCGCTTCCAGTGCCCAGCCCGTTTCCGCCGCGAGCATTTGTCCCGCGACAAGCGTCTCCCACGAAACGCGGTTCAGTTTACCTTCGCGTTGCTCCACCACAACCAGAATCGTGTCAGCCATTCTGGAGATCTCTTTCTGCGGCTTTGCCCGCTACTCGCTGAGTGGGCCGCGTTTGATACGGCCAACGATCAACAAGGTGAGCGCCAGCGCACCCTGCACTGTGAACCAGATCGGATAAACCAGCGAACCATTCTTGATGCTGGAATACACGAAAGCGAGGAAAATGAGGTCGGTCCAGAACAAGAGCTTGCCGACGGTCATCAGTACATTGCCTCTGGCCTCATCTCCACCCAATTGAACTTCTTCCATGCGGATCAGTTGCTTCCCTGACATATTCCTCCGTTGAGCTATGAGCGGTGAGCACTGAGCGGCGAGCCACCACCGCTTATGGCCAACCCTCTGTAGATCCTACCCTGCGTCCCCGATTCAGAGCCTTGCTTGTTCTATTGCTCACGGCTCGCTGCTCATCGCTCGCCGCTATTACAACACACGAATTTCGTTGCGCAACTTGTCCACCAACTTCTTCGCAATTTCTGCCGGTGGACCTTCCAGATACTCCGTCTTCTTCGTCTTCTGCGGAATATACATCCGCTCGATCTTCTGCAGGTTCGACCCGATCGCCTGCTGAACCTTAGCCAGTGCCACCTTCCGCAGCGGCTTGTTTTTTGCCTGTTTGATGCCGATCAGGGTCGCGTATCGAAGCTTGTTAATACCAGATTGGATCGTCAGCACCGCGGGCAAGGGCATATCGACGAACTGGAAATATCCAGCCTCGAGTTCGCGCTTCACCTTAATTCCAGCGTCCGTCTTCTCAATTTGCATGATGATGGTGGCGTGAGGCCATCGCAGCAGCTCAGCCAGAATGACTCCGGTCTGCGCGAATCCGTAATCGTCGGACTGCAGGCCCGTGCAGATAAGGTCGAACTGCTCATCCTTGATCGCGGCTGCAAACGCGCGTGCGGTGCTGAACGCGTCGAGTCCGACGAACGCATTATCTTCCAGATGAATGGCGCGGTCTGCGCCCTTGGCGAGAGCTTCGCGAAGGACCTGCTGTGCCCGCGGAGGGCCCGCAGTAATAACCACCACTTCCCCGCCGTGCTTTTCCTTTTGCCGCAGCGCCTCTTCCAGCGCATACGCATCAGGCTCGTTCACTTCGTAGGAAACGTCATCGCGAATCCATGTACCACTCTCATTCAGTTTCAGAGGTGCATCCTTCTGCGGCACCTGCTTCATGCAAACCAGGATCTTCACGCGATCCTCCCCTGAAATTTCGAAACTCATTAGTATAGAAGAAGAACGGGATCAATGCGCAACCGCGGCTTGCGCTTTTCCTTCGCGCAGCAATTCGGCCGACTTCTTTTCATCGATCAAGTGCCGCCGCCCATCTTCACTCGTTGTAGCTCCGCGCCTGATCAGGTCAATCGCCTGCGCCGGCGTGAGCGAAGGATCCAATGCGAACAGCTTTGCGGCAAGATTCGCCACGTTCGGGGAAGCCATGGAGGTACCTGACAGCTTCACCCGCGTGCCTCCAGGGATGTAGCTCTCGACCTCGTACCCGTCCGCGTCAACAGCGACGGTCGGTCCATAGCTGGTGAACGATGTCTCATCGCCAGCCTGATTCACGGCACCCACGGCGATCAGGTTGGGCAGGCGCAACCCTGCGGGCACATCGCGCAGGAAACTGGCATCGCTGTCGCTGTTCCCCGCTGCGCACACGAAGAGCGTGTTGGGAGCGCCCTTAATCGCGTTTTCAATCGCATCGTGCCAGATATCGTAAATCTCGTCTGCACGCTTTTTTCCCTCGGCGGGATCTGTGGGACCGCCGGTTTTGGCCAGCCACTGTTCGATTTCCCTCGGATCGTCTCCCCAACTCATATTCACCACACGCACATTGCGGGTGCGGAAATAATCGGACATCTTCATGAACGCATCTGCCATGCGGTGCGCCCACTCCGGCGTCGGCTGAAATGGAAGATCAGGCAATTGGTCGTCAAACCGCGCTACTACGAGGCGAATCGCCGGATTGCCTCTCGCAGCGATACCGGCAACATGGGTCCCGTGCATATAAAACCCAAGCACTTTGTGCAGTTCGGCGCGCTCGTGTGCCTGCTCCGGCGTCAGCGTGCTCATTCTTTTCTGCAGCGCTTCCGCCTCCGCAGAATCGACTCCATTCTCCAGATCAATACGCCCCTTCAGTTCGCCGCGGAAGATCGGATATTCCTGTTGCTGAGCCGCAGTAAGTGGATACAGCCAATCAGTTGTGGGATACCCCTTGTCATCGAACGCCCAGCCGTGGTTGCCGCTTTTGGTGGGATGCGGATCGTCAAATACTTTGCCGTCGAAAATGGAAACATCCACTCCCGAATCCCAAATGCCTACAAGCACGGGTGTGAGCTTGTCCGCAGGTGTCAGAGTAACTTCCCGCGCTTCCCAGATATCGGGTTTCATGACGTTGTGAGCTTTGACGTAGTCGCCCAGAATCTGCGCGACGGCTTGCTTTTCTGGCAAGCCGAACTGAATGTAAGTTCGGATATCCACCAGTTCCCAGGCCTGATCGTTGTTCAACGCCTTCGATTTCTCCACCGCCGGATCCAGTTCGGTCTTGATAATTGCGATCATTCCCGCCCGGCTGGCGGTTTTTGACTGCGCCCACGCTGACTTCGCCCAGTCCTGCACTACGTCCCATGGCAGCTTGTTCACGGCATCTTCGTAAGATTTTGCGAATGCCTGCTCATACTCGGCCCCGCTCGAGGTTGTTGCCTGCAACGCTGCCTGCAACTCCGACTCGCTGCGAAGTCGAGTGATAAGCCGAGCTGCTGGCTTATCCTGCATGGCGCGGAGTTCCTGCACAGTCTTCAGCGAGCCTTCGTAATCACCCGAAAGTTGCTGTAGGTCTGCCTTAATCCCGAGAAGCTCACGCAGCGTGGCCTTGTCAGAGATCTCGTAATCGCGAAGGATGCTGTCGAGATCGGTACGGACCTTATCGGCGAAAGCGTTGAACGTTGCTTTATCGGCCTGCAGGAGTTCCGAGGCCGGCATTGTCATCGGATAGGTAAACCGCGGCAGGTCAGATTGACTCGCGACCTTCTTCTTCGTTTGTGCAACACAGATTTGCGATAGCAGTACAGATAAAAGCAGGAAACATACTGGCGCTTTGGGCTTCAGCATCACGTTCCTTTCGGATGAGTCCATGAACAGAACTATTCCGTGAACACGACCGACTGCAAACCCGAGATCTCGAAACGCTTGCGGCAGCGCATGTTCTTGCAGCCCATGACATCATCTTTGCGCAGCATGTAGGAGCGCGCCTTGGCGAACTTCGCGCGGTCCCGGTCGTCGGCCCGACCGGATAACTGGCGCTTTTTAGTACGGACCAGCCACGTCACTTCGTAGTCCGCCGATTGGTGGCAATGCGGGCAGTTCAGCGTTGCCGGCTTTTTCTCCGGCCTCTCGTCAAAGAATTCTCGCTCGTCCATGGCTCCAGGTGGCTCCTTGGTCAATATTCTACAGATTGGGATGCCGCAGAGCAGGGACGAGCTTGCGATAAACTCCACGAATGGCAAGAAAGAAGAAGCCGAAGCCATTTCGCGCGGTGAAGGCGGTCAAGGAACTCGCCCGCGAACGCATCGGCGCACCCCGACCCGAGCAGGTCGCACCGGATCGGAAGAAGAGAGCCAAAGTGTCGGAGAAGTACAAACCGACGTTGGGGCGATTGCTAAAAGAAGACTGAATCGCGCAGTCCTCAATCGATTTATGACGCCTTTTTCCTATCCTGCGATCTCGCCGGCGGCAGGTCATCGGGACGACCGTATTCGTTATGCGTGTGCGTTGGCCGCTCAGGATGGTCGGCAGCGTCTTCTATCCCATCCACTCGGGAAGCTTCAATCGCCTGATCTTCGTCCGCGAGTTCCTCCACGCTTTCGTTATCGGCGTCTTCCACGATGGAGAGCCGCTGCGTGTCGCCGGACTGTCCGGCACTCTCAATTCCCACCTCGCGCGGATCTTTGCCCAACTCGTCCGGAGCTGCTTCGTTCCCCTGTGGACGTCCTTCTTCTTCCCGGTTTTTGCGCATGACTCCTCCTGAACCGGGATTGGATGCAGAGGACAAGCTTCTAGCTGCTAGCTCACTTTGCTGGGGATGTCGGTCATTCGGCCGTGCCTACGGCACTTGATCGCAATTTGCTGACCTTCCCAGGACTTCCGTCCTGGGTTGAGTATGAAAATTGGGGCCTAGTCCCGGAGGGACGGCCGACTACGAAGCGCAAGGCTAGCCTTCCTGCAACTCCGTTAGCAGATCAGCCTTTAATTCTTCCTGCTTCTCCGGGCTGAGTTTCGCCCCGTCGGACGTGAGATAAAACACGTCAATCGCCATCTGGCCCTCGGTATCAATCAGAGCGATTTCGATGTTGCAGTCCTGGTGAGAGAAGCGCGACGAAATCCGATGCAACAACCCCAATCGGTCCTGCGCGATGATTTGCAAGAGGGTACTGGTCGACGAACATTGGTCGTCGATCTCAACGCGAGTGTCGACCTTCACTTTGGCCACGCCTTTCGACTCGGCGCGCATCCGGTCACGCATCATGCGGTCGAGATCCGCTTCACCATTCAGCACGTCGGCGACGTTGCGCTTGAAGCGGTCCCATTCTGGCAGGTTCAGTTCGAGGGTACGGAAGCGATCCGTGAAGAAGAAGGTGTCGACCACCACCCCCGCGGCGTCGGAAAACGCGTCCGCCTTCACAATGTTCATTCCCCACGCCGCCAGCGCGCCGGCGATCTTGGAAAAAAGAAATGGCCGATCTTTGGTGATGACAGTCAGTTCGAACCAGTGCCGACCTCGTTCTAAATACAACTGCACAGGATCATGTGCCAGCCGCCCCGCCATCTCAAAATGCCGCAGAATCTCCTCGGGCCGATAATTGCGGAGGTAACGCTTCGGCAGGCCTTCCAGGAAGTCACGAATCTGCTTCGCCGATTTTGGCACCATCGTTTGCAGGCGCGCAATAGTCTCATCCTTCTCCGTATTAGCGTGCACGCGCTCATCGGCGGTGCGGCTCATAGCGTTAGCTGTCCCGATATAAAGCTGCCAAACATTCTCCGCCTTCCACGGCGTGAGTGCCTCAGGATTCACGGCCTTGATATCGGCATAGGTCAGCAAGGAGAGCATCTTCAGCCGCTCCGGCGTGCCCACCTTCTCGCTGAACGCCTGAATGGTGGCAGGATCGTAGATGTCGCGGCGCAACACCGATGAAATCTCCAGATGACTGCCGATGAGGAAAGCGATCGTGTCGCGATCCTCGTCATTGAGTCCGAGCCTGTCCATGCATTTGTGTGCAAGCTCCAAGCTCGTGGTGACGTGGTTCGTGCCCGGAACACCCTTGCCGACGTCGTGCAGCAGCAGCGCAAGATACAACAGTTCAGGCCGCTCGAGTTCCTCGAGCAGACGCCCGTAACGCTGGTCCCACTCCGATTTCGATTGCCTTGCGCGGTGCAGGCACTCGATCGCAATGAATGAATGTTCATCGACAGTGAAGCGGTGGTAAAAATCCCGCACCACCAGCGAGTCGATCAGCTTCAACTCGGGAAGAAGTACCGTGAGCAATCCCAGCGAGTGCATCGAACGAAGCGCATCAGCGGCATGCGGCTCGACAAGAATTGGTTGCAGGTAGCGCCACGAATCAGGACCAGACGGTGGTTTTTCCAGCAACTCCGGCAGGACTTGCTGAACCCGGTGCTCCGTAGCCATCGCCGGTTTCAGTCCATGATGCGCGCAGAACGTGAAGATGCGAAACAGCACTTCGTGGTCGTGCACTCGCGATGGCTGTTGCAGCATCACCAGGCCATCGATAACCGAGAAATCTGCGTTCGACAAACGCGAACGGAAATTTTGAAAATGCCGATACAATGATGAACGCGACGCGGGCACCGCCTCCAGCAGGCGGAGGCACTCATAGTGGATCGCGCGCGCATGGCGGAAGTACTCACGCATCCATGCCGCCGCATCCAGGCTCTGATCGCGACTTACGCCGATGTGACGCGCCGCCCCCTCGTCCTGCGACTCCCAGGCGAGCATATTGTCGTCGCGGCCCTGACGGTAATGCAGGAACGTACGCACAGCGCTCAGGAACTCCATGGCAGGGCCAAACGCCTTGCGAGTGGAGTCGGGCAACAGCGTTTCCTGCACAGGCCATGCTCTCTCGCGATCCAGCGCGGAGAGCAGCGCCATCCAGCAAGCCACGTTGTAATCACGCAATCCACCCGGGGCTTCTTTGATATTCGGCTCCAGATGGAAAACCGTGTTCCCATACTTCGAGTGCCGCGAGCGCGTCACTTCCGCCAATTGCTGAACGATGTATCCGCCTTCGCGCGCGAAAAACTTCGGCAGGACTTTATCGTGAAGGCGATCGAACAGCTCGCGATCACCCGCGACAAATCGGCAATCCAGCAGCGAAATGGTGAATTCAACATTCTGCTGGTCGAACTGATCACATTCAGCGAGCGTACGCGTGGTCGGACCCAGCTTCATCCTGAGGTCCCACAGTTCCTGACAGAAGCTGCGGATCGGGTCACGCAGGGCGTCTTCCGTGCTGCGATCGGCATGCAGGAAAAGAATGTCAACATCCGAGTGCGGGAACAGAGCGCGTCGTCCAAATCCTCCCAGCGCGACAAGGGCGAAGTTCCTGGCTTCTCCTGCCGGGCTGATCAGCTCTCCCCAAAGCCGGTGCAGGACCTTTTCGACCAGAGCCGTCCGCTTGGCAATTGCCTCAGCCCCGTTTCCGTCAGCAACAAATTCCTGCTGAATACGAGCGGACTCGTTGGCGTAGAGCTCCCGCAATTCTGTGCGTAACGTGACCGCTGTGCTCATGGCTTGAGGAGACAATTCGGCAGGCGCCCGCACCACCGCGAGCCCGATGCTTCACTCTACACTCTACGCGCCGCCGGAAAAGGCAGGAAATCGAAACTATTTATGGGCGGAATCAGGAATGGTTATTGGAAAACAGCTATTGGCTCTTGGTTGTTGGCTGTTGGCGCTTGCCCTTCGGGCCAAGAACCAAGAGCCAACAGCGGTGTTTCTACAGCGCATTATCCCCGCGCTCATCATTGCGAATGCGGATGGCTTCGTCGATGCGCGAGCGGAAGATCTTGCCATCGCCGATTTTGCCGGTTTGTGCCGCGCCAATGATCGCACGCTCGATCTTTTCGACCACATCATCGGCGACGACCATCTCTATCTTGATCTTCGGAATGAGGTCGACCGTGTACTCGCGGCCGCGATAAACCTCCGTGTGGCCCTTCTGGCGGCCATGTCCGCGGACTTCGATGACGGTCATGCCTTCCACGCCAATGTCATGCAGGGCGTTCTTCACGGATTCCAGCTTCGATGTTTGAATGATGGCTTCAATTTTGGTCATTGTTCGTTCCAGTAAATCTGTTTACACGACGCTTTGAACCGCCCAAATACGGCTTCGACAAGTCGTGAGCGATGCGCTGCGCAGCAGCACGCCACGCTATGTCGAAACCTCCCAATAATACCCTTCTTCGCCGTGCTGCGAGAGATCCAAGCCCTGGATCTCGTGCTCGGTGCTCACGCGCAGGCCAATGGTCACATCAACGATCTTCAGGATGACCAGCGTACCAACAATGGCGATCGCCCAAGCAATCGCAACACCGACCAGTTGATTCAACACCTGGTGAAAGTTGCCCTGAATCATGCCGGACGGCAATGTGTTCCCGTTCGCGTCTTTAAAGATCGGATTAATCGCGCTAGACGCGAAAATTCCGGTCAGGATCGCGCCCAGCGTTCCGCCAGCCCCATGCACGCCGAATGCGTCGAGCGAATCATCATAGCCAAACTTGGATTTCACCTTGGCGACCATCATGTAGCAGAACGCCCCCGCGACCAGTCCAATGACCAATGCAGGCATTGGCCCCACGAACCCTGCTGCGGGAGTAATCGCCACCAATCCCGCCACGGCGCCGGAGATGGCTCCCAATGCGCTGGCCTTGCCGCGATGCAACCACTCCACCGCTGCCCATCCAATAGCAGCCGCAGCGGAGCCGAAGTGTGTCGCGACAAATGCACTTGTGGCAAGAGTTCCAGCCGAAAGGGCGCTTCCGGCGTTGAAGCCGAACCACCCCACCCACAGCATGCACGCGCCGACAAAGCTCAACACCACGCTGTGCGGCGGCATGGCTTCGTGCGGATAGCCGAGACGCCTGCCCAAATAGAGTGCGCAAACCAGCGCGGAAACTCCGGAGGTGACGTGCACCACCGTTCCACCTGCGAAATCGAGCGTCGGGAAATGCCCGCCCAGAGCGGCATTCAGCAGTCCGCCCTTGCCCCAAACCATGTGCGCCATTGGGTCGTAAACGAGAAAGGACCACAGCACCATAAACAACGCCATCGCGCTAAACTTCATGCGTTCTGCAAACGCTCCAGTGATGAGCGCCGGCGTGATGATGGCAAACATCAGCTGATAAATCATGAACGTCTGTTGCGGAATTGTCGCCGAGTAAGCTGGTTCGGCGTCCAGGGTCACGCCTTTCAGGAAAAGATGCTGCAGGTTGCCGATGAAACTCGTTCCCGAGCCGAACGCCAAGCTGTACCCGCAGATGGCCCAGAGAACCGAAATGATCGCCATCATGGCGAAGCTCTGCATCATCACCGAGAGGACGTTCTTCTTGCGGACTAAGCCACCATAGAAAAGCGCCAGGCCGGGACCGGTCATCATTAGCACCAGCGCGGAACTGGTCAGCATCCAGGCGTTGTCGGCGGACGATTTCGCGTCAGCGGTCTGCTGCTCCAGCTTAGCGAGGCGTGCTGAAGTGTCGGAAGCGCCCATCTCCGGCGCCACCAGAGCGAAGAGGTTGGATGTGAAGGCAAGAAGGACAAGGAACAACAACCCGCGACACATTCGATATGGCATCGATGTCAGCGCCCCCTGAAGTGTTGAGTCCACACTTTAATTGTTCTGCCGCGGAACAAGGAATTGAAAGAATTTATGGAGCGGATAAGAAATGGTAATGAAGCTGACGGTCGAAAATTGGCAGACGCGCGCAACCCAAAAGGGGTTCGCGATCTGGAGAATTGCAGGAAATTAGGATTTCGATTGAAAAAGGGGAATGAAGGGGCTACGCAACCATAACTCAGAAGGTTAGCACTACGCTTCCTTACGCCGCGCCACTCCGATGCGCGCTTCGGCGCGCTGAACTTTCGCAGTGGCGACCGAAAACTCCTCTTCCGTTTGCGCCGCCTTCAGCAGGTCTTCCGCCTTGGTCAGCGACTGCTGGGCACGGTTCACGTCGATCTCGTCCGCGCGTTCAACAGTTTCGGCCAGCACAGTAACTTTGTCGGGGAGCACTTCTGCGAAGCCCCAAGCCATCGAGAACCGGTGCAACTCCCCATTCGAGCGATAACTGATCTCCCCAGAGCCGAGTTCCGTGATCAGCGGAGCATGCCCTGGCAGCACGCCGATATAACCGTTCCGCCCCGGAATCTGGACTTCTTCCGCTGTGTCGCGGACCACCAGTTTCTCCGGGGTCACGATTTCGAGTTGGAAATTGCTAGCCATTTAGCTCTTAGCTGTTAGCTCTTAGCTCAAACACTTAGCTGATGCCGTATTGCTTTGGCTAAAGCTAAAGGCTAAGAGCTAAAAGCTGGTTTATGCCGCCACCTTCAACTTCTCTGCCGCTTCCACCACCTCGTCGATGGTGCCCTTCATATAGAACGCCTGCTCTGGGATGTCGTCGTGCTTGCCGTCGACGATTTCCTTGAAGCCTTTAACCGTGTCAGCGATCTTGACGTAGCGTCCCGGGGCTCCGGTAAACTGCTCGGCCACGTGGAACGGCTGCGACAAGAACCGCTGAATCTTCCGAGCACGCGCAACGATCAGTTTCTGATCTTCGCTGAGTTCGTCGATACCCAAAATCGCGATAATGTCCTGCAGGTCCTTGTAAGTCTGCAGCGTCTTCTTCACCTGCTGCGCGACATCGTAATGCTCCTGGCCGACGATGCGCGGATCCAGAATGCGCGAGGTTGAAGCCAGTGGATCGACTGCCGGATAAATTCCGATTTCCGTCAACGCGCGCGAAAGCACAGTCGTCGCGTCGAGGTGGGCGAACGTGGTTGCTGGCGCAGGATCGGTAAGATCGTCGGCAGGCACGTAAATGGCTTGCACCGACGTGACCGAACCCTTCTTCGTCGAAGTGATGCGCTCTTGCAATTCGCCCATTTCCGTCGCCAAGTTCGGCTGGTAACCGACGGCGCTCGGCATGCGGCCGAGCAGCGCCGAAACTTCCGAGCCCGCCTGGGTGAAGCGGAAGATGTTGTCCACGAAAAGCAGCGTGTCCGCGCCTTCCTTGTCGCGGAAATATTCAGCGACCGTAAGTCCAGTCAATGCCACGCGGAGGCGCGCCCCTGGCGGCTCCGTCATCTGACCATAGATCAGCGCCGCTTTCGATTTCTCGGGATCGCCGGGCTTGATCACGCCTGACTCGCTCATTTCCAGCCAGAGATCGTTGCCTTCACGAGTGCGCTCGCCAACCCCCGCAAACACAGAGAATCCGCCGTGCTGCTTGGCGACGTTGTTGATCAACTCCATGATGACGACGGTCTTGCCAACGCCGGCACCGCCGAATAATCCGATCTTGCCGCCCTTCAAGAACGGCTGGATCAGGTCGACGACTTTCACGCCGGTTTCGAACATCTCGGCTGTCGTGGCCTGCTCGTCGAACAATGGCGCCAGACGGTGAATCGGATCACGCTCTGTGGCCGCGATCGGGCCGAGGTTGTCCACGGGTTCGCCAATGACGTTCATGACGCGGCCCAGCGTGCCGCGACCGACGGGGACGGAAATCGGTCCGCCAAGGTCGATAGCTTTCATGCCGCGCACCATGCCATCGGTCGGTTCCATAGCGATCGCGCGAACACGGCCTTCGCCCAGGTGCTGCTGGACTTCGAGAACGACACTGATTGTCCGCGGAACGTTGAATCCGTCACTGACTACACGAAGCGCCTGGTAAATCGGCGGCATCTTGGCTTCGACAAACTGCACGTCCACCGCGGGACCGGTGATTTGAATGACTTGTCCGATGTTTTCCATAGAAGAACCTAGCTGCGAGCTATGGGCGATGAGCTACCGCAACCCGATTACTCGTGGCTCACTGCTCGACGCTCACTGCTCTACAGTGCTGCTGCTCCGCTCACAATCTCAATAATCTCTCTCGTAATCTTCGCCTGGCGCGCGCGGTTCATCGCCAGCGTCAGAGAATCAATCATGTCGCCAGCGTTGTTGGTCGCTGATTCCATAGCAGTCATGCGGGCCGCATGTTCGGCGGCTACCGATTCCAGCAACGCGTGAAAAATTTGTATTCCGACATACTTCGGCAGCAACGACCGGAATAACTCCCGCGGCGGTTGCTCGTAAACATAATCGACTTGCGCAGTCGCGAACTGGGCAGCACGCTCGTCCATCTCGCGTGTGTCTTTCGGCTTCAGACCGACGCCGGCGCCCTTCGCAGCTTCGGCGGCACGCCGCTTCTCTTCCAGTTCCATTTCTTGGACGTCTGCAATCGCCGGGGCGCCGATCTGTTCTACCGGCAAAACCTGTTCGACCACAAGCCGCTGCGCTATTACCGACTTGAATTCGTTGTACACGAGATAAACCGAATCGATCTCCGCGCGCTTGTAGCGCTCAATGATGCGTTCCGCCAAGTCCGATGCCAGCGGATACTCGATCTTGTTTAGCACGCCAACCTGTTCGCCAACCAGGGTCGTCACTGGCGCCTGTTGCGAATCAGCCTTGCGCGGTTCGGCAGCTTTGAATCGACGCTTCAGGAAATCACGCCCCTTGCGACCAATGGCCTCAATCTCGATGTTCTTGCCAGACTTGCCCTCGATAAACCGCATCGCGGCTTTCAGGATGTTGGCATTGAAAGCGCCGGCGAGACCTTTATCGCCCGTAACGACGATCAGTAGAACATTCTTCTCTTCCCGACGAACAAGCAAGGGATGCAATAGTTCACCGGTCTGAGCGTCGTAGATGTCCGCACGCGACACCAGTGACTTCAAGACATTCGTCAGCATGTGCGCGTAAGGACGCGCCGCTAGCGCCCGGTCCTGCGCGCGGCGCAATCGCGCCGCCGAAACCATCTTCATGGCGCGCGTGATCTGCCGCGTGTTGGTCACGCTGCGAATACGCCGCCGAATGTCGAGAATGTTGGCCATAAAAAGCTATGAGCTGTGAGCTTCTAGCTGTGAGCAACCCGCTTGCCGAGAAGTTACGGCTAAGGACTTGGGTTGCTCGCTGCTCATCGCTCGTTGCTC
>JAICSO010000036.1 GCA_025936825.1 Terriglobales bacterium | reverse complement strand
GCCCGGAGAAAAACAGAACGATCACCTTGGAAGCGAATATCTTGCAGTCCTTGAGACCGATCACGCTACGCCGTATTTCCTGAATCTGCATAACCGAGATGTCGCGCACACTCTGATTCTTGGCGCAACCGGGGCCGGTAAGTCGTTCCTCGCAAATTGTGTTCTACAGAACGCTCAAAAGTACAAACCGCTTACCTACATTTTCGATATCGGCGGCAGCTTTGAATCGTTGACTCGCATTTTCAGCGGTTCATACCTGAACGTCGGCCATGAGTCGCGAGATTTCACGATTAATCCGTTTTCGCTTGAGCCGAATCGTGAGAATCTGCAATTTCTTTATTCCCTCTTCCGCGTCTTGATCGAGCGTGATCGCTACAAGCTGGACTTCAAAGAGGAACGGCAGCTTTATAGCGCAATTGAGCGCGTTTACGTTTTAGAACCCGAACAACGGACGTTAGGCAATCTGGCGGAGATTGTGGGAGAACTGAAAGAGCGCCTACATCGCTGGACGCGAGCCGGGCAGTATGGCTTTCTGTTCGACAACGCGAATGACACCCTCACTTTCAGCCGGTTCCAGACCTTCAATTTCTACGGTTGGAGCGACACGCCAGAGTTGCTGGAACCCCTTCTTTTCTACGTACTCCATCGGGCAAGCAACGAAATCACCGACCCGAAGCGGTTGGGAACATTCAAAATCTTTCTGCTGGACGAAGCTTGGCTATTCATACGGAATGAAACCATTCGCGCATACATCACGCAAGCACAGAAGACCTGGCGAAAACACAACGCGGCAATGATCCTCGCTACGCAGTCCGTCAAAGAACTCGCTGCTTCAGGGATGCTCACTGTTGTTGCCGAAAGCTGCGCGACCAAGATTTTTCTGGCCAATCCAGATATGGAACCTGCTGTTTACCGAGATGCATTTGGTCTAAACGATACCGAACTCGCGCTCATCTCCGAACTCGTGCCGCCCAGCCAGATGCTCATTCGGAAGCATGAGGGCTCAAAAAAAGTTCACCTGAACGTAGACTCGCTCTCTTACTGGATGGCAACGAACAACGCTCGCGATAACGTCCTGAAGAACCGGTACCTGGACCAATACGGCGTAATAGAAGGCCTCCGCAGATTGGCAACGGAACATCCCTTTAACCCTGGCAATCGATCACGAGAGCGATCGTCTGCCGATCCCGTACCCGTCCAAAGCCAACTTTCGTTGGAAGGAGTCGTTTAAATGAAGTTCTCAGCATTGCTAGCGATTGTGCTCACATGGGCCGCAATCGGCACTCCGCTACAGGCCGAAACGGCAGCGCACACGATTGCCTATCACAGTCAGGACATCGTGAATATTCGTGCAAAAGTGAAATACACGACACTCATTCAATTGCCAAGTACCGAGAAGATCATTGAAGCAGCCACCGGAGACAAGGAGTTCTGGATTATCGACGTTGTTGGCAGTTTCTGCTTTGTTCACCCGGCCAAGGCAGGAATTCGCTCAAATCTGAACTTGATTACGGACAAAGGAAACATCTATTCGTTCACACTGGAGGATGTCAGCAATGAGAGCGCCGATCCAGATCTCAAGGTGATCGTGCAACCAGCGGACAGTTCGTCTATAGCGGCGTCCACCGGGCCAGCACAGTTCGTCCCCGTTTCCCAAGTCACCGCCGTTCAAGATCAGCTTCAGGCCTTGCAGTCGCGGATCGTCCAGACGATTGATCAATACAAGGACAGCTACCGGGGCCAGTTGAAGTTCGATTACCGCTTCAAGCAGAGCGAAGCTCCCTTCAACATCGCCTCCATTTTTCACGACGATCGTTTTACCTACATCAAATCAGACGCACAGGAGAAGTTCACGTTATACGAAGTCCGCCACGGGGCACCGAATCTCATTAACTACGACTTGAGGGATGGAACTTATGTAATCCCTAAGATTATCGACCGTGGCTACGTCGAAATCGGCAAAAAGCGTATGGACTTTGAGCGAAAGCAGGGGCAGTGATGAGCGCAAGCAATCCAATACCGCATAACGAGCAGAGTGCGTTCGAGGCCCCGCCCGAGCTTGCGACCCGTGTGGCCCAGCCTAGCGGCGTCATTAGACGGAATCTGAAGATGCAGGTTTATCTCGGTATCGCGGTGTTGTTCATCGTTGCGACTGCTGTGAGTTCGTTACGCCACAAGCCGACGCCGAAACAGCAGAGCCTAGCCACGCCGATGGCACAGACTTCGGATGCAAATATCGAGGAGATGAGAAAGAACCTCGAATTGCAGCAGCGCCACGCCGCCGCTATCCGACTACCAAACCACCCGGACGGGGCTACGCCGACATCCGCTGATTCTGCTCCCAATCCGGCGTCGCTGGCCTACAACTGCGTTCCGGGCCAGCCCTGCCCGCCCATAACGCCATCGACCTATCAGCAATATCAGCAGCAGCTATCGCCCGAGCAGCAGGAGCAAATGCAACTCGCGCAGCAGGAACGGGAGCTGGCTTATAAGGCACGTTTTGCTTCCAATCTGGCCTACAGCCAGAGTCATGCGATAAGCGGCCCATCTAGTTTAGTTGCGCCCAGTCAAGCCGTCATCAACGGCAGAGGAATCGATTTCGCTCTCCCGGCTCAGACGAATTTCAATCTTCCAGCGTCATATGGCGCGGCTTCATCCGGGACCCTAGCCGCGCCTGCTCAAGCGACCTCTCTTATGCAGTCAGAGCCTTCACCCCAGGCGTCTAGAGAAGGCGAGGACAAGGCCGCAAACAAACGTCCGTCCGAAGTCAACATAAACTCCGCTACGGGTCAGGCGTACGTCGTATACGAAGGCACGCTGATCGAGACTGCGCTAATGAATCGACTGGATGGTGACGCCTCTGGTCCAGTGAAGGTTCTGGTCACCAATCCTGTGTATTCACATGACCACCAACACGTGCTCATTCCCGACGGAACGGTTGTGCTTGGCGAAACGCACAAGATTGGGAATGCTGGCTTCGGTCAACAGCGCCGACTAGCAGTCGTGTTTCACCGGATGATTATGCCGGACGGCTACAGTGTTGACCTTGATCAATTTCACGGGCTTAACCAGATCGGCGAGACGGGACTAAAAGATAAGGTGAACAATCACTACGTTCAGATTTTCGGGAGTTCCATTGCGCTCGGGATCATTGCCGGCGCGGCTGAGGTCTCGAATACCGCAGGCGTTCTGACAGGAAATGGCGCGGACGCGTACAAATACGGAGTTGCATCCAGTCTTTCCCAGAGTGCCACAACAATCCTCGACCGGTTCATCAACATACCGCCGACGATCACCATTCGCGAAGGTCATAGAGTTAAGGTGTACATTAGCCAGGATCTCTTGTTGCCTGCCTACGAGAATCACACAATGGCAAGTACGTTTTAGGAGGTTTGAGATGTTCCGGCGTTTGTTACCAATCGCTCTTCTAGTCACACTTGGTTCCTTAGCCTGCAATAGCAACAAACAGCAACAGCCGACCGCAGAGGAGCAGAAGAAAATTCAACAAGAACAGCAGAAGGCCGCGGAGCAACAGAAGCAATTGACCTCGGGATACGACCAATCCATGCAGTCCACTCCGCCGAGCACTGGATACAACCCAAAGAAGGACACGCCGAAGAAGCAACAACCAAAACAGCAGTCTCAACAAAAATCGCAGCAGCAGTAACGGAGATTCAAGCATGAAAAACAGAATCCTAGGAGTAGTGTGTCTGCTCGCATTCCTGAGCCCCGCCGCGGTTGCTCAGTTCGGCGGCGGAATCGTTTTCGATCCAACACAAAGCGGACACGCAATAGCGCAAATCCAGCAAGCGCAGCAGTTGTACACGACTGCTCTGCAGACAAGAAATGAAATCATCTCGACCTACAACCTGGCTCGACAAATGGCGAACCTTCCGAACTCGCTCTACCAGTACTACGTGACACCCTGGACAAATTGGACCAATGTTTACGCGGCGAATACATACGGAAACGTTGTCGGCTGGGTCGGTGCCGCGAATACCGGATATGGGGCCAACAATGGGTATCAAACTGCGAGTATCGGCCCTGCACCGCGCTATCCACAGTATGGAAGTCTGTCGCCGGAAAGCCAGCAACTCGTAGCAGCGCAGGGTGCCACCAACGACCTCGGCGAGGGAGTCACCGAGAGCACGCTGCAAACACTCGGAACAATGCGTGCCGACTCTGAGGCAAGACAGGCGGACATTCGTCAGATGGAGGCATACACGTACACCAGCGATCCCACACAGCACACAGATATGGCAACGCTTCAACGGATAAATCAAGTCGTACTGATGCAACTTCGTGCCGAGCAAGACGCGAACCAAATTGCGCAGGCCATCGCATTGCAGCAGGTCGTTGCGCAGAAGCAGCAGCAAGACGCTCTAAAAGCAGCTTTCGTTGATGCGGCGAATTATCAGCAGCAATACAACGCTACTGTCCAACCGCTGACATCCGGCTTTGGCAACACAATGAGCCAGTCGCACTAAAGCACTTTGTGAGTTTTGGGGAGGCTGTATGAACCTGCTGGATTGGATCAATCAGGGCATCACGAACTTGGTCAACACGAGTAGCCCGTCGATTGATGCCTTGGGATTTCGGATGTTCGTTGCACTACTGACGATCATGATGGTCTGGTTCGGCGTCCAAGAGGCGCTGTCATCCGCCGAAGGCCGTTCCGGATTCAGCGTCGCAAAATTTGTCGAATTCGTTGTCATTGCGTCGTTTGCGTACACGTTAATCGAGTTTTACGACAGCACGATTCCAGGAGTCGGTTATTCGTTCAAAGACTTCATAACGATCGGAGCCAACAGCCTGGCAAACATGATAGGGCAGGACAGCGTAAACCAACTGAATCAGACCATAACGGGCATGCAGAATCAGCTTGGCTCCGGCATTCTGAAAGCCATAATGAATGAGTATTACGCAATCGTGATGGTGCTCGTGCAGGTGCTCTTGGGAGTGTTCTCAGCGACCATAGCCGCCATCATTGCGTACGGCGCAATCGGGGCCGCTGTGACCGCTATTCTAGGACCGATTTTCATTCCCTTCCTGCTGGTTGAAAAACTCAGTTTTCTCTTTTGGGGATGGCTACGGGCGTTCATCGGCTTCAGCTTCTACAAGGTGGTTGCAGCCGCGGTGTTGGCAATCCTTGGGCATTTGTACACGCTGTACTACACCAGCCTCGTTCCTCTGGACATATCCACGCTGATTACGAAGCTACCCTTGCTGATATTGCTGATCCTGGTAAATCTCTACATCCTGTTCAAAATTCCTGCGATCACTGCCTCAATCTTTTCCGGCCACACAGGAGGCCACGGTGGAGGACTCGGGGTAATCGCTTTAGCCGCGCGTTTCGTTTAGCAGACCGATAGAGGAGAAATCTGATGACCTCGCAGACACATACGGAGACTCTTTGCGCCGAAAATCGGCCATCTCCGGCAATTACACGAGCCGCGGAGCGGTATCTGGAGCAGTACGGCGACCTGCTCGTTATGAACACCTACTTGAAAATTGCGATTCTGGTGCTTGCAGCGATTTGTTTGATGCTCGGATTCCTGATCTTCCGCAGCCAGAAAGCTCTGGCGAATATTCATCCACTCGTGATCCGAATCGACGACGTTGGACACGCGGAAGCAGTCGACTTCCGGGATTTTAATTACCGCCCTAAAGAAGCAGAAAACAAGTATTACCTTTCGCGCTGGGCCGAACTCTTCTTCAGCCGGAACCGCTACACGATTCAGCACGACTTCACGAATTCTTTGTATTTCATGAACGCAGACGTTCAGCGGGCGGTTGTCGAAGACTATCGCAAGAACAAAACCATCGACGCTTTTATCCACGACAGCACCATGCCGTACGTTGATATTGAAGTGAAAAACGTTATCCTGGACGACCTGCGCCAATCGCCGTATTCCGCGCGCGTAGAGTTCCTCAAGATCTATACAAATCCGGCAGATCATTCCGAGCTGAAGCGCGAACGGTGGACCGCCAGCGTGACTTACGTTTTTCGCGATGCTGTACAGAACGGCGAAATCCAGGTAAATCCGTTGGGATTGACTATCGTCAACTTCCGCGCTGACCAAGCTTTCGAGTAGCCGATGTCACTGGTTTCCCAAATCGCCGGCACGACCGTTCTTGCCTCAATTCCCGGTTCGATCTCGCGCTTGGAGACGATTTTCTGTAGTCAGGATTCCTTACGCTTCCGCAGACGATTTGGCCGCTGTAAATGCGCGTTCCGTCCCGAATGCCGACTCGTTTGCATGAGACCTTTCGACGTCGAGAACGTCGTCACATGGCAGGATGAGTCTCACTCCGTCATAACCACTATCGGATTCTGCCCAACTCCGTCCTTCGTGTTTGATACCCGTCTTTACTCGGTCACCGGTTCGGGGCATATCCGTCGCCCTGCGGCACTCGGTCTTCTGCTTCGCTTCGCGCCTTCACCGGTTTCGGTTCCTCCCAAAACAAATGCGCTCCAAAACCGGCACAGAACGCCGAGCGAATTTCTTTCGGTTCCCTCCGGAAAAGCAGACCTTCGGCACTTGGGAGCCGGGCCCACTCCCGTGGCTTTGCCATGTGTGACCCGAGCAAATTCGGGAATTCAAGACGGAGAACAGAAATGTATCTGAACAGAATCACACTGATCGGTTTTCTCGGAAGTGACGCCGAGGTTCGCACCGCCAACAACTCGACATTGACCGTACTATCGCTCGCCACAAAGAGCTCCTACAAGGACAAGAAGAGCGGCGAATACGTCTCGCACACCGAATGGCACCGCACAATCGTTTGGGGAAAGCTTGCCGAGTACGCAAAGACCCTGACGAAGGGTTCTCATCTTCAAATCGAAGGCGAGCTTCGCAGCCGGGAATATCAGGACAAGAAGAACGGCAATGCGAAGCGGCGCGCTTGGGAAATTCGTGTCGACTCGATCCTTAAGCTGGACCGCGCGAAGAAGGCCTCAGCCGAGGATTTACCGGCCGCTCCCGCCCCCGAGGAAGTGCCCTTTTAAGGGCACTTCCTGTTTCTATTCCACCGCGATGGACTGCCATGAGCTTTGAACTTATACTCCCGTTCCTGCGCCCGATAGAGGGCCTTCTGCTCGATGAAGAGATCAGCGAGATCATGGGCAATCCCGACTCGTCCTGGTGGTTCGAGCGGGAAGGGACCCTCCATCGCGCACAGGACGTTTCGTTCGCGTCCGAAGGGCTACGAACTGGGCTGGAAGTCGTCGCGAATAAGCTGGGTAAGAAGCTTGATGAAGATAATCCAGTCCTCAACGCGCAACTGCCCGATGGCAGTCGACTGGCCGCAGTTATTCCGCCGGTGGTACGACCTGCTCCAGCAATGGTGATCCGCAAGTTTTCGAGCCGCAGATTCACGGTCGAAGACTTGATCAACCGTGGGACTCTAACCCAGGAGTTAGCGGCCTTTCTGTGCGAGCAAGTTGCAGACGGAAAGACAATTCTTATCAGCGGTGGAACCGGCACGGGAAAGACGACGCTACTCAACATCCTGGCCCAGTCAATTCCAAGTAATGAACGGATCGTAATCATCGAGGATACGGCCGAGCTTTCGATCCAGAAGCCAAACATCCTAGCGGCCGAATGCCAGACTGATACCTACAAGCGGCCAGTCTCGTTCGATGACCTGCTTAGGAGCGCATTGAGATGGCGGCCGGACCGAATCATTGTCGGCGAAGTGCGCGGAATTGAAGCCCGAACGCTGCTCGATTCCTTCAACACTGGGCACACCGGTTCACTTGCCACTATCCACGCAAACTCCGCCTCAAAGGCGTTGCGGAGATTCGCGAATCTTGTCGTACGAAGTCATCAGCAAGCGGCTATCGAGGACATTGAGGCGGAGATCGGAGAATCAGTGGACTTTGTGATCCATATCGAGCGGCAACCAGGCCGTCGAACAGTGCGCGAAGTCGTCCGGCTCAGTGGGTACGACCGGCACAGCAATGATTTCATCTGGGAGCCGGTGTTTTCCCATCAAAAATCGCAGCGCGGATTTGACTCTCAGACACGAAAGGAGAAGTGAGCTATGGCCCTTTTAGAAATCACTCAGTCCCGACAGATCACAGCCAGCATCCGTCTTGAAGAAAAGACGGCTTCGCTGGTGGACCAATACGCCGCATTTATCCATGCTTCAGCAGACGATGTGGTGAACCATGCGCTGGATTATGTGTTCAGCAAAGACCGTGATTTTCAGGAATTCCTGAAGTCCGCGGAAGCTGCCAGCGCAGGCCCAAGTTTGCGGGTACGCCGGGTCCCACAGTCAGTGGCTCGGCCCAAGGAGCCCGCCAAGGCAAAGAAGGTGGGCGCGTGATGTTTGGTGCGTGCCTGAGTTTTGGGTCGGTAGCGGTGCTGGCGAACGGTTCGGCGCTTCGCGCCGGAAGAATGTTTGACACTCCACCCCTGAAAGGGCTGACGTTCGCTAGCGATCGTTAGCGATCGCTAGCGCATTGAAAAACTTTGGGAAGCCGAATTCATCGCTAACAACCGCTAGCGCAGGCTAGCGTTCGTTAGCGCACAACAAAGTGGGGTTTTGAGATGAATAGCAGCGTTTCATCAGACGTAAGCGAGCAGCGTACTAGACGCGCCGCCAGAACCAGAACAATTGGGGTCCGCGTCACGGAACCCGAATATCTCGCGCTCGAAGGCGAGGCTTGGAAGGCTGGAAAAACAGTTGCCGATTGGGCACGCGATCAAATTCTTTCGCGTTCGCCAATCGCCAACGGTGTCAGCGTGCAGGAGCGCACCCTCACCGAGTTGGTTGGAATTGAACTTCTTCTTATCAATGCTCTGCCCTCACTTCTGCGTGGTGAACGAATCCCGCAGGAGCGGGTCGAAGCTCTCTGGAAACAGGTGCAGACCACAAAGGGCAGGAAGGCGCAAGAGCTACTTGCTAAGCAGCCGAACAGTGAGGAGAAGCACTGATGCCAACTGTTCAAGAATGGGGACGGAAAGAATCCATTATCTGGCCGCCACGCGGCTTCTACTACACCTATGGCGCCATCTTCCTATCGGTCGTCGTGACGGGATTTCTCATGTATGTCCATTTCCACTTCAGCCTGTCGCCGCTGGAGGAATACTATCTGGCCTATTACATTCGAACCCAAACGGCAGGCGTCTTACGACCCACCGGAATGTACCAGCTGGTTTACATCACCGATGGGAAATCACAGTCCAGGATCGCTATGGACGCCGACGTGGCCTTTGGCCAAACTTGGCAATCTTCCGGCAAGCCGCTGCCACTTGTCCTATCTGATCACGCTTTACAGCAAGGCTTCCGGTCCATTTTTCGGGAAGTGCAGCATCCATACCAGAACAATGGGCTACATGCATGGCTTGGCCATTGGATCTATGCTGAGACGTCACTACCCGCACTGTTCGCAACACCCTTCTATTGCGGACTGCTCGCGCTGGGCTTACAGCTGCCATTTTCGATCCGCAAAGACGTCAAACGACGCAAAGAACTACGGTACGGGCGCCGTTTGAAGGGCCCAATTCTCGTCACCGCAAGGCGGTTCACAAAGGCGGTCGCCGGCGATGGAATAGGCATTACAACTAACGATGACAAGCGGCCCTTGCGTATTCCCCGCAACGCAGAAAACAAGCACTTCCTTCTCGTTGGAGATACCGGTTCCGGCAAGTCCAGCATCATCCGCCAAATGCTCTACCAGGTAGCCGCTCGCGGGGAAAGCGCCATTGTTTATGACCCGGCTTGTGAGTTCGTGAAGCAGTTCTACAACGACCGCCGCGGTGACATCGTGCTCAATCCGCTTGATGCCCGTATGCCATATTGGAATCCGTCAGAAGAACTCCGTCGCAAAGCCGAAGCGAAGGCGCTGGCAGTCTCCCTATATCAGCCCGAAGGCGTCGCCAACAAATTTTTCGTGGAAGCGCCGCAGAAAATCTTCGCCCATTTGATGACCTTTCTGCCAACTCCGGCCGAGCTTGTTGCGTGGATGTCGAATCCGGCTGAAATCGATCGCCGGGTCAAAGGAACGGAATATTGGATGTTGATCGACTCCAAAGCCCCACACCAGCGCACAGGCGTTCTCGGCTCGCTCAATATGACCGCAGACAGCTTTCGATTGCTTCCCGGTAAAGAGGACGTGACGGCAAAATGGACTGCCACAAAATGGGCCGAGACGCGCCATGGCTGGATTTTCATTACGTCGCAACCAACTATGCGCGAGGCCTTGCGCCCACTAATTAGTCTCTGGATTGATCTTCTCGTATTACGCCTGTTGAACGAGCCGATGCCACAGCAAAAACCTGTGTGGTTCGTCATTGACGAGCTTGCTAGCCTGCAGCGACTACCGCAGTTGCATACGGCCATCACGGAGAATCGGAAATCCCAGAACCCAGTCATCCTCGGCTTTCAGGGCCGCAGCCAAATGGAAGCGCGCTATGGCGACGACGCTGAGGCAATGCTGTCGCAGCCAGCAACGAAAATATTTCTTCGCACTACCGAGCCGCGCGCAGCCAAATGGGTGAGCGACGCCATTGGCGAGATTGAAATTGAGCGGCTTCGGGAAACGCATTACGAGGGCACGCGCGCAGGAAAGAACTTCGCCCTGGACCGCCAAACGGAGCCCCTCGTGATGCCCTCGGAGATCTCCGGCCTGGACGATCTCCGGGGTTTTCTGAAATACGGAAACCATGTGGCACGATTCTCGTTTCCGTTCGTCGCCCTCGAAGAGAAGCACGCCGGGTTCGCTGAGCGTCCAATGGATGACGTGATCGTTCCGAGGAAACAGGCACCCCCGGAACCAACGCCTGAGCCAGCGAACGCTCTCGTTCCTGAACACATTGCCGAAGCGGCCGATCTGGGCTTTGATGAGAGAGTGTGAATTAAACACCCATGCTGACAATTTCGAAGCCACTCTCGGCAGGGCAAGCGCAGAGCTATCACAAGAAAGAATTCACGTCTCACGAGCAAAGCTATTGGTCGCGCGGCAACACAATTCAGGGTGAATGGCAGGGGCGTTTAGCTGCAAAGTATCGTCTGACAGGTGCTGTAACCGAAGATGAGTTCGCTAGGCTCAGTCAGGGGCAGCATCCGCACACTGGCGAACAGCTTGTGCAGCATCGGGTCGCTCACGAATACAAGGACGGAAATGGAAAGACAGTCACCTCGATGGAGCACCGGGCAGGCTGGGACGCGACATTTTCCGCCCCAAAATCTGTCTCGTTGACGGCTCTGGTAGGCGGCGACCAACGCATCCGGGCAGCCCACCGTGAGAGTGTCCGAGTTGCTTTGGATGAGCTGGAGCGATATACGCAGGCCCGGATCGGCGGGAATCACCCAGCCGAGACTACGGGCAAGTGTGTCATCGCCAAGTTTGAACACGACACAGCGCGTCCGGTGAACGGCTATGCCGCGCCCCAGCTACACACACATGCCGTCATCTTCAACATCACGGAACGTGAGAACGGAGAACCTCGCGCCATTCAACCGCACAGCCTTTTTCAGTCACAGCAGTTTGCAACGGCGATATACCAATCCGAGTTGACGTACCGCTTGCGCCAGTTTGGCTACGAAATTGAACGTGGTCGGAGCGGTGCCCCGGAGATTAGGGGATACACGCAGGAATACCTCGATGCGTCCAGTCCCCGCAGTCAACAGATTCGCGAGCACCTGGAAAAAATTGGACACAACAGCAAGGAAGCTGCCGAGATCGCGGCCCATTCCACCCGTGATCGAAAGGAAATTCTCAGCCCCCGCGAGGTGCTTGACGCTCACCGCCGGCTAGCAGAGGAATTCGGGAACCAACCGGACGCAGTCGTACGCGCTGCCCGTGAACGCGCTCAACACATCCAACTGCCAGGTAATCCTGCTCAACGCGCCCAAGAAGCTGTCACGTTTGCCCGCGATAAGAACTTCGAGCGCGAGGCCGTCGTTGATGAGCGGCTACTGGTTCGAGATGCCCTTCGCCGCGGGATGGGCGAATTGCGGTTTCCCGAGGTTCGCGCCAATCTGGAGGCGCGTCATAACACCGGTGAATTTGTCAGGATCGAGCGAAGCGTTCATCAAACCGCCCGACTTTTCACAACGGCAAGAACGATTGCGGCCGAACATGAAATCGTGCGCCGGATGCGGCAAGGGCAAGACCAGCTTGAACCAGTCTTGTCCCGGCAGAAAGCCATCGCTCTCGCCGACGCGCACCCAAACTTAAATTCTGGCCAGAAGGCCGTCATCGAAGACGTTCTAAGCTCTGGTGATCGAATGCAGGGAATTCATGGCATCGCCGGCGCTGGTAAGACCACGGCGCTTGAGGTTGTTCGCATAGCAGCAGAAACACAACGGTATCAAGTCGAAGGCTTTGCCCCAACTTCCCGCGCTGCAAAGCAACTGCAAGAAGCAGGAATTAAGTCCTCGACGTTGCAATCTTTCCTCACGCGATCGCAGGACTCTGATTCGCAACATCGACGATTCTTCTTCCTTGATGAGTCCAGCCTTGCGAGCACAAACCAGGTGCGAGACTTTTTACGACGAATTGGGACTGATGACCGGATTCTGCTCGTCGGCGATATACGGCAACACCAGGGAGTTGAAGCTGGCCGTCCATTCCAGCAACTTCAGGAAGCTGGAATGAGAACCGGGAAACTCGACCAAATTGTTCGCCAAAAAGATCCAGTACTAAGGACTGAAGTTGAACTGCTAGCGAAGGGTCAAACCGTTGCGGCAATCGATTCGCTCAGGACTCGCGGCAAGGTGAATGAAATCGCCTGCCCTGAGGACCGAATTCGCGCGATTGCGCGGAACTACGTGAGCAATCCAGAACGGACCCTTATTGTCTCACCCGACAATAAATCCCGCCAAGAATTGAACATAGCGGTTCGCCAGCAATTGAAAATCCACGGTTTGCTTGGCGCTGACGATCACAATTTCCGCGTTCTCGTTCCACGGCAGGATATGACCGGCGCAGAACGAGCGTGGGCTCGGCGATACGAGCTTGAAGATGTCGTGAGATTTTCACGAGGCAGTAAAGAGATGGGGATCGAGGCTGGGAGCTACGGGAGGGTCGCTGGCGTCAATGCAACCGAGAATCTTCTGACGATTAAGACCACCAAAGAGAATCAGGTGACCTATGATCCGAGAAGACTCTGTGGAGTGACTGTGTATCAGCCAGTCGAACGACAGTTCTCAGTTGGCGATCGCATTCAATTCACCGCACCCCAAAAGCAGCTCGGCGTAGCAAACCGCGAAATCGGAACTATCGACAAGATCACCGAAAACGGCACCATCTCGTTGAGCCTTGGGGACGGGAGAAAAATCCAATTCAGCGCGAGGGCACATCCGCACCTTGAACATGGCTATGCCATGACTAGCCACAGCGCCCAAGGCCTCACAGCGGACCGTGTGTTAATAAACGCGGACACTTCAGTGCACCCCGAGCTTCTAAGCGCACGGTTCGCATACGTCAGCGTATCCCGTGCCCGACTTGATGCGGAAATTTACACGAATGACACGCTAGTATTGGGCCAGAAGCTCAGTACGAATGTGGAGAAGAGCTCCGCAATTCAGTTCTCTCAATCAGTTGGTACTTCCGCCGCAAGAGATTTCGTGGTGGGGCAAAGCATTTAAACAACTGCCGATGAGTAGCAACAGGGCCTATGCACTTAGTGTTTGATTGCCACGTTCAACAAGTGCCGCCTGCCACGGCGATTCGGGCCATCCCGGTTTACCTCTGGCCTTGTGAATCCGGTTTAGAAATCCGAGGACCTCAGGGAAGCTGTGACCTAGCCGCCGTAACACGACTCCCAAGACTGTTCCCGTTCTGCCTCTGCCTCCAACACAGTGAACGACGACTCCTTGCCCTGATCGCAATGAACTCAGCGTAATTTCGACCGCTTCAGTGATAAGAGCCTCCTCTTTCTTCGCATTCCGAGGATTCCCGCCGTGGCAGAGGTCTTCGAGCCGCTTTGAGAAGAGAAGTCGGAGAGGCGAGGGATCGTAGCTGCCAGGCTCAAGGGCCACAACCCCAACGAAGCCTGCCTCCGAGACATTTTTCCACGGGAAATCCGGACGCGGGAAACGCATTCCCGCAAGCGGGGCTGGGGACTCGGAAACCCAATAGAGTTCCGAGGGGCAGTTAACCCCAAGGAGCGGTCGCGCGACTTCGGTTTCAGTCAAGAGCATCAATGTGCCGTGAGAAAACGCATTAAACAATACTTCGCAACGATTGTTCCCATGCCTTCAAATATTGTGCCCATCGGTCCGCCGTAGTGATTTGATCCGGCTCCCGTAAAAATGTTCCAGCATAGAAGTCAGTCCAAAGCCTGTTCCACCAACGCCAACGCAGAGATCTACATGCCCAGCCAATGCGCGTCTTCACCATCTGTCAAGAAAAATAGCCATAGTCCGTGAGTCGCTTGACACAGATGTCCAACTCGTCATGCGTAAATAATGGATGCCACTTGGGATTGTCATGCACCACTGCCTCGACCGTAAGATCAAGTCGCTTGCGTTCCCAAAGTGCGGTGTAACCTTCCGAAACAGTTGACGAATGAATTAGAAGGCGCGCTGTTTCCAATCCGCGGTGCTCATGGAGCATAGTCAGAAAGCGTGTCGCTTTGTAATGCGCCTCGGACAGCGCCCTTTCGTAAATATGCAGCATTTCTTCATCGAATTCAGATTTCAAAGCATCATTCGACATAGGAAAGCCTATCAAAACTGTAAAGAAATCCCCCGACGCATCCCGGCGTCGATGCTGCAATTGAGTAGAACATGGTCGGCGGCTAGGTAGCCAATGTTATCTCTGTAGGCTCATTGTTGCCATCCTCCCCGGCAGCGACGCCAACCCTCTTGAGTTCTGGGGAGGAGAATGACCTCGGCTCGAGCTCTATGCGTTCCGGCAGCTCCGCCTCGGCTCCCTTAGCCGTTCCCAACTGTTTCAGTTTTCGTGACTTGGCGACAATAAACCGATCTAGTCCAGGAATGGCCTCATTGTAGGCCTTAACCGTGGAATTTAACCGATCTCCGATAGTGGACATATTGGTGGCAAAACGCGTCACCTCGACATAGAGTTCGGTTCCGACTCTACTGATTTCATCAGCGCTCTTATTCAGCCTTTCCTGATCGAGGACGTAGCGGATGGCCTTCAGTAACGGAATGAGTGTCATCGGGTTCGATATGAAGACTCTCTTGTCACTCGCTTCCCTAATAAGTTCGGCTTCGTCTTGTATGGCGGCATGGTACATGCCGTCATGCGGAATAAAGAGAATGACGCAATCCAGCCCCTCATAACGCCGCCAATATTCTTTGGCTGAGAGGGCCTTGATATGCGCTCTCAGCGATCTAGAATGGATATCCGCAAGAACCGATCTTTGCCCGTCCTCCTCTGCGTTCGCAAGGGCAATGTATGACTCCATCAGGTTTTTGCTGTCGATGATCAGCTTCCTGCCTTTTGGTAGATTGATGATCGCGTCGGTGCGTTTTCGACCATCCTCGCCGTCGGTATAATGCTGAAGAATAAAATCGATTTCGGCCTCCAAACCTGCATTCTCAAGGGCATTTTCAAGCGTCATTTCGCCCCAACTACCCCTGACCACGGGCTTCCGAAGCGCATTTGTGAGTGACTCGCTGGCGCCGGCTAGGCGTCTGACTTGGTCATCAAGGAGAGCTTCCGCTCTGGTTCTGGACAGGTTGCTATCTTCGACATGTTTGTCGAGTCGTTTGATAGTCTCCTCGACTGGCTTCAGCATCGTTTCGATGTGTGTTTGCTGTAGCTTAATGTCGGTAGCTGTTTTTTCCCCATGCTTCTCGATAAGCCCGTCTGCTGCTCGGATGAGTTGCGCTGAGGCGTCCTTTAAGGCATCTGCTGACAGTGCCTTGAACTCCGTCGTGAGAACCTCTCGAGCGCCTTTCATGAATTCCTCTAACTTCGTAATCTGCTCGTCCTTGGCGTTAAGAATCTCTGCCTGCTTCTCCTTCTCCTTCGCGACGAGTTCAGTGGCACGTACATTTGCGGCTTCGGCATCTTTTAGCGCTTCCGTCCTGTCGCGTTCAAGCTTCTCGATCCGTTCCTGCAAAGACCGAATCTGAACGTCTCGCTCAAGGAGTATCCCTTTGGTTTCCTGAACACGAGTTGCTTCGTTTTGGAGTCGACCCTTCTCTTCTATTGCGAGCTTCAACTCGTACGCGAGTTCGCTTAATCGCTGGTCGATTTCCTTCGTCTTGGCTTTCGCCTCGTTCTCACGTTCGTGCGCTTCCTCGATAGATCTGCGAAGCTCCTCCTGGCGTGCATCGAAATCGACCTTCACCGTCAACAGCGCTGTTCTTGCCTCAGCAAGCTCTCGACCTGCAACCTCCATCTGTAAACGAGCTCGCCGCCGAGTGAGCTGGTAGGTAACCACCCCAACGGTAGCGGCCAAAAGGACAAAGAATAGAGTAAGAGCCATTTTCAGTGCCTCGTTTCTGCAGATCGTCGGCAAGGTGCTCGCGCTATGCTCATCCGCTAATCGGCTAATACGCTGATTAGCGTATCACGCGGCCTGTGAAAATACAAGAGCAAAAAAGCCAAGAAGGTTCGGAGCGCCCTCGTTCAAACACGCGATTACTTGAGGTGTTTTCGAAAAGCCTGAAACGCCTTTTCAACTGCGTCAGGATCTGAGTCGCTTACCATCTGTTTCAATTCAGCAGGGAGGGCTCCCGCGGCGGCTATGAGGTGGTTCTTTGAGAGGCCCAGCTCTTTCGCAAACTGAGCGATCATGTGCTCGGAAGGGGGGTTTCGGCGATCGCGCTCAATGTCGTTTAAGTACTGAGCCGAAATTGCCTGTCCGTCTTCCTTCTTGATTCTCTCCGCGAAGTCCTTCTGGCTGATTCCCGACTTCCTTCGAGCCTCCGCAATGATCTGTCCGAACGTCATATTCTGATCTTCGTATCCGCTGATTAGCGTATCAGTTTGCACGGGGATGTCAATGTTGAACACGTTTCGTTTTTGGATGCCAAAAACGGGGTTTCGAGGACTGAGAGACTACACTGCCGTCTTCGTGGAGCCGCCGTGTGCGGTAACTCTCGGCCGACAGGTCACACGAAGGGGCTCGCGTGAAAATGCGATGTCGGTTGCTTTGCTTGACCATACATAAGCGTCTCCCGGCGCCAGACGCGTCATCTGGTCGGCAGATAAATTAGTCAAAGAAGCGTTCGCCTTCTGGATGTGTTTCAACCACGCAGGCGAGTTGAACCGGTGAAGAATAATGTGACTCGAAAGTTCAATGAGAGCAATAGGCACCGAAGGCGGATCTTGGCTTGCAACCAGAACCGACGTTCCCTTGTGCCGCATTTCCCGAACAACCGAGACTAATCCATCCACCAGATCCGGGTTTTCAATGTACTTGTGAGCCTCGTCGAACACCACAAGCTTGTTAAATCTGTGATCGCCGTGCCGCGCATCGGCGAATATTTGTAGTAGAACAACGAACAGCCCCAGAGCCTCGTCCTTTTCAATGAATTCGTCTCTAAGGTCCACAATGACAAGACGACCCGGAATGACCAAGTCACCTAATCGGGCGCTATCGTCAATATATTCGGAAGCCAAGCTGAGCCGATTGAGCGCCAGGCTCTTGAGCGTATCGGCTAGATTGCAGTCCTGGACGGCCTGCCGAAGCCCGTCCAACGTAAGGTTATTTCTCATGCTTCGCATTAACTGATTTATTTGGCGAATGTACGTCGCCTGATTTCCCACGGCGCCCATTAGAAACTTCCAATGAGCGGCCTGCAACTCGGACGATGAAAAAGCGAGCGGATAAACTGGAATTGAAGGATACTGTTCCGTTCTTTCACGGATCTTGTCCCGCGGCACGAGGAGAACTACATCCCGCATCGCTGCCGGCTGAGCGCCAAACTCTTTCCTCAAACGCTCTGCAGCTCTCCCATCCAAGTTAGGCCGGTTCATGCTAGTAAATTCCGGCTCATAGTCTTGGGTGGAACTGTAATGGAAGACGATTGTCGCTAATGGTCCGGGCAACTTGTTAATGCCGGGTATCTCCATCGTTGCCATTTCGATGATCGTGCCCAGGGTGTAACTTTTGCCGCCGCCCTGAACACCAAAAAGACTTATTGTGTGAGTTTGGTTAAGGTCCAAAGCAATCTTGCGACCGTGATACTCGCCCAAGATTCCGTACTGCGGCGAGGTCTCACTCGCTCCGAGCAGCACATCATATAGAGCCACTGATTCCAGGTTTGGCGAGGTCGTTTCAATACCTTTAGCCTGCTCCCCACGCGAGCTGGACGGATTGGACGACAAGTCTCCTTCGTTAACCTTCGGCCTGCCGGTTTCCTGTTCGGTAGATAACTCGTTCACGACCCGAGATTCGATCGCATCAGCATTTCCCGCGACGGGAACCAACGGACAGACTGGTGTTTCCTCGACGACACCACCTTCCGAACTCGTTGAGCTATCCTCCAACTTGTCCCATGAAACAGTTCGAATACGCTTTGCCGAAATAAAAGCAGCTTTCGCAAGCTTAGGAATCTGAGTCGTCGTTTCCTCTTTGACAGTCGGGTGCGTTGTCCGTTCTTGATCGACAGACTTGAGCACGGCGACGGCGGAGCTGTCCTCTGGTTCCCGTTCGGGCAGAGAGTTCAGCAACGTGGAAATCAAATCAAATCCAATTCGATGGTATTCAATACCGTGCTCGTGGACCGCGTTTTCAGTACCGCTTTTTTCAAAATCAAAAATCAACGCGCTGCGCGTGAAATTGAGCATGTATCCGCCTTCCAGAGACCTTATCAGGAACGCGGCTTCGTCTTTGGCCTCGGGCGAGAGTAGACCCAGGCGGGCGGCGCGGTTAGTGTAATAGTCCAAAAGCCCAGCAAACTCCTGCACTTTTAGAGCTCGATCGGGTCTATCCTTAGGGTTTATCGGATCGTAGTGATACTGGAGTACTTTCTGGCTCTGCTCGATCTGTTCAGCAATAGACTCCTTCAATTGTGCGTATGCTCCAAGCCCGCCCAAGCGCTGATAGCACTTCACTTCGACGAGATTGCACGTAATAGTTCGCCTGAGAGCATTCATGTCAAAGATGGCAAGATCCGTCCGACGAAGGCTAACCTCATCTCCCAGATCGTCAAGACTAGCCCCAAACTGCCGATATAAGCTCAGATGATCGTCCAAAGGCACAACGATCTGGTCCCTAAGTACTTGTTGATAGTCCAAATACATTTCCGCGAGCGCGAGACCAAGGACTTCCGAGCGCTGAGTAGACGACGAGAGAAGTTTGAGCGCCAGCCTGCCCGATAATGTGCGCAGCCGTCGCAATACAGCAGTGCCACGCTTTGAGCCCTGAGAAAGCCCGTGCTCCCTCAGCATGCGCCCCATCATTGCTTCAATTTCGGTCAGCGACCTGGACGTGATAACCACTCGCCGACCAGCATTACCGGCAGCCTCTGGACTGTGGTCAATCAGGTATTCAGGCCTCTGCACATTATCAGCGTGATCAAAAAACTCGACGCCCACATTTCGATCGATAGTGAACACCCAATCGCTCACCTCGTGCACTTGATGGAGAAGTGCCCTGTCTTCCACCCCAAGCACAAGACGTGACGCCGGCAGCAAGCTCATGCCTGCTTCTCCCGTGGCAATACTTGCAGCCCCGCTCGACAGCACTTCCGACAGCTTCGCGAGAAGGGGCGGAAGTTCCTCAGCCCCTCCAATCGGTTTTGCCTGACCGTGTCGTGGTTCACGTGTCCAGCTTATCGTGTCCGAATCTTCTTCATAATAGATTCGGAAGTCTTGGACTAGTGCGTGCACTGGCGCTCCGCGATCCTTCTGGTCAGGAGGGCGGGCAGTCACTTCCTGTGGCGGAAAAGCATCCAACAAAATACTCAAATGTGCGGTGAACTGCTCCGGTGCGGCTCGAAAGTCATCCGTGGGCAAAAAAGCTAAGCTGAGTTTAGGGGAGAGATGATTACCCGTAGGTACTGCGAAGGCATCGGCTTCTTCAGCCACGGTTTGGCCGCCGGGAGACAACAACTCCGAAAGATCTTCTCCGACTGCCGGGGCATCTGGGTCTGGAACGAACAGTCTGATGTTATACCGCAAATCCGAAAACACCGACTCGCGCTGCAGCCCTAAGAGGGCCTGTACTAGAAGTCGTCCCCTCCCTGCATTAAACACGTTGATGGTAAGAGTCTCGATGTATGGGTGTTGAAGAAGATATCGGCGGATCTTTTGTGCTATGTACTCGCCATCGAGAGTAAAACTCCCCACATTCGGCTCACTGAGTGACAGAGCTGTACAAGCCTCGGCCACGAGGCCACGGGGATTAGGCTCATTTGCTGTCGTATACAAGGTCCACAGCGGATGGATATTGTCGATCGCAATAAGCAGGTGTCCTTGTCCAATCGATAACACCGCGGGGAAGTTAACTAGGCTGAGGCGTTCTGACAGAGCTAGAGCCGTGCTTGCAACGAACTCCTTCGGTCCAGTCTTGGCCTTTTCAAGCCACTCATGCGCGAGAGCGGTCCACGTGATCAGCCAAAGTGCGCGTAGCGGATGTGTGGGTCCCACAAGAACTGATATGGAGCGCTGTCCGCGATAGTTCACATGCTCAAGCGTTATGAGGTCAAGACACAATATCGTCTGCAGATCATCAATGGCTTTCTGCTGTTCTGAACCCGCCATGACCTCAGCGCGTCGAACGAACTGCTGGACCATTCTCAGATAGGCTTCTGCATATTCAGTCGCCGGTGTAATAAGTCGGCGGAAGTCAGCCGCCTGAGACACTAGGGCAGCCTCCTTCCCCGACAGCTCCTCGAAATATCGAGTTCGAGCCGCCTGAAATCGCTCGACGTCCTCTCCTCCGGGCCAGCGACTCAAATCACTCAAGGGCTCTTGGGCTACACCTGCCGAAATAGTGATACGCCAAGAGAGAGGCCCGCGCGGAGACGAGAGAATTCTCTGTTCGACTTGCTTGAGAACCTTGGATACCGGAATATGACAGGTGCCCTCTCTCCCAAGTTTCACCTCCAGAAATTCAATTCCCTTCAAGTCGGAAACCACACCCGCGTCCAGCCATGCGGCTTTCGCGACCGAAATCTCGTCCGGATCTCGCCCATCCAAGATGGCCGAGAACTGCTTGTCGAAAAGGGAGTGCATCAGACTTGGGTAACGCGGAACGGCCCGCTGCGTTGGCTCGAGATCGAAATCATCGCCTTTAAAGACATAGAACTCAGCGCTCTCATTGATGCGCCTTGGCTCGTCGCCACTCGCGCTGCTCCACAAAACAGGGTTGCCGACAGTGTCCACAAGCGGAATCGGGTCGCCATCTTTGGTGTGCGCCGTCACGCGGACATAGTGCCAGCCCTCCTCCCAGTCGATGCGGGCAAGTTTGGAGATACTCACCGTGGCGTCCTGGCGTTTGGTCTTCCACACACCTTTCTTCTTGGCTAATCCGATTGGCCCGGTATTCTTGGCCACGACTTCGATTCTGAAGTGGTCCAGTCCAGGAACTTCAGCGGGATGCGGAAGGGTCTTGAAATTCACGCTGAACTTCTTCAAGCCCCCTTGCCCTAGAGTCAGCACCTGTTGATTCAAAAGAGGCTTTAGTCGAACATCCTGATCTTCAGCTCCGACCACCGGAAGATCCGACGTGACAAGTTCGACGCAGACTTGCTGCGTCGCTGTGCCCGAACTCTCAAACTCCCACTTGTCGAACGAAAGTGGCCAATTTTCCTTCTCTAGGACAATCTGGCTGGTCCAAGATAAAGGGTCCTCCAGCTCGCACCCGGCGAGGAAGCCACCTAGCCTCCGCTTGAAATCCATATTCTTAAGGCCCAAATCCATGACCCGGCCGCGCTCCGACTTCGGCGACATCGTGAGCACTCCCATGCACTCTCTATTCCGATGGAGACGCAGCGCAAGTGTTATGGGTACTTCCAGCAATCGGAAATCCGGGATCAGCGCGAACTCGAACAACGAAGCACCGACGACTTCGGCATCATTCCCATTCTTACGAATTGAGAGTAAGAATCGGATGATCGCCAGCCGATTCGCCCATTTCCAACTCTGATCTCGGAGGAGCACCAGGATCTCCGTAACGGCGGGCCTGATTTCATCGGGAAGAGCATCGATCAGTTGTCTTGCGACTATGTCATAAGCCTGTGCGCAATGAACTTGTTCGAATGTAGCAACGCCGAAGGAATCCTCTGACGCCAACTTCAACTCATTTGGCACAAAAACCAGCAATGGCGGCCTTAAGGTACCGTCGGGAAGAGGATTCCTCAATTCAACTAGTTTTGAACCTGTGATGAGGCTTGGCTCGCTCTTTGAGCTATCGGCAGAAAGCAGAAATACATGTGGCGACTCAATTACCTGGTGCAGCCTCTCACACAGCGACCGCATGACGATTGGGTCAAGATCCGACACACGCATGCAGTGTCCAGGCTCTCGGTGCTGCAAAAGGTCTCGCAATTGGTTGAACAGCACATCCTCAACCGCCTTGTTGACCTCCGCCTTTGTAACGCGCTCGAAGAGTTGGCTCATGTGCCGCTGCAATTCCTTAGCATCTAAATGACAAAGTTCATTTCTGCAAGCTGATACGATAACGCGGCGTCACGTGTTGGGTGATGTATGCATCCGACAAGTCTTGAAAGAAGCCGATTTCGCGCAGCTTGCTCTTGAAGGCTTGCTTATTGTTCCGCAGCGCCTCACGATCCTCGATGCTCGCCTCGTCAAAACCTTCGCCTGGCGGCAGCCGGTCGATGTAGAGTCCATACCGTTCGCGAAGGAATAACAGCAGATCTTCAACCCTGATTTCCTCAGTTTGGTATCCAAGTGGCCCTTCGCCCGCTATCTTCAATACAGCGATTTGCAGAAGCACTTCGAGCAGTCGGCTATCTAAAATAAAACGCCGAGGTGCCGCCCTCTTTCGTGTCTGTGCCAGCAACGCACCGGGCTTGTTCTTGAGTAGTAGCGAATCGAGACATTCCACGAGGTAATCGCGCTGAAACTTTGCACGAAACGCCACGACACTCTCGATATATGCTTCGAGTTTGCCAAGGCCCATCTCCCCTATCTCCTTCAGTTTAGGGTCGAGCTCACCACTTTGATCAACTGCATGCTCGATGAGACTCGCCAATCTCATACCGAAGAAAATGTCGCGTTCTGCGTCATATGTATCGTCAAGTAGGCCTAGAACCTGAGCGACAGTCAATCGTCGATCAGGTCCTCCCAACACCTTGCCCTGCATCAGGAGATTCAGTCCAAACTCATCCAACTTCTTCGTGACAAAATAAGCCTTAACAAACGACGGTATCCTCCGATAGTACAGATCCGCACTTTGCTCGGCTAGTCGGGCCATGTGGGTACCTGGTCGGTTCGCAACATCCAGCAACAAGCCAATGCGATAGGGACAGTCCGCTTGCGGGTAGTCCTCCTTCTTCGGATCAAGTTGACATCTATTCATGGCGCAAGCTGGTTCACCGCCGTGCTTGCGGACCAAAGCTGGTAACAGTTTTAGAAGCCGCAGATGATAGAGCGCCAAGTGAAAGGAAAAGAGAACCTTTAGATAATCCACCATTACGGATCGCGGAATGTGCTTCTTATAGACAAGGAGCCGAACCAAATCGTCAGCCATCAAGTCAGCCGCCCCGATACAGAGTGGTGGATACTGTTCCCGGTTTGACGTATCTGGGGTATCTTGCACGACGTCCCTTTGTGTGAGAGCAAGCAAAGCCTGAGTCTCTACATCCACTTCCACGGTGGGATCGTATTCTTGAGTGTTTGGATCTATTCCTTCAAAAAAGAATGATTTTAGGCGCTGCAGCGCAATATCGCCTCGCCCATCTCTCGCGTGGTACAGCATCTCGTAGATCTGCTGTGAGGATCCGTAATCGCGGCAGTGGTGCGGATTGCGAAAGCGATAGGTGTAACCGTGAAGAGGACGAGGAGCTGCTACTTTTGGTTCCGCTTTACCTCGATTCACGAGATCCATCAGATGTGTGGCTACCCAGCGGCTGACGACATCAGGGCGATCGTTAAAACCTTTGAATTTGGTCGGCTGAGACACAAAATGCTCAACAAACAATTCGACCGTATTCTCGTGGGCTTGACGTAAGCGACTGGGATATCCTTGGTGCTGTATCCGTGAAAATAGATTGGTCAGCACGCGGTCCATCTCTGTAAACTTGAAGTCCAGATAGCTGATCTTGTTTAAACGAAATTCTTTATCTCTCTTTTGTAGTGCCATACTCGCCTGACGCCTCTGCCAAACACATCTCCAGTTTTCCCTGAGTTTTTCGTTGAATACTGTGGAACTCGTGTCCTGTGGTTGTTAACAAGACTTCCTGATATGGGGCAGAACCCAAAACATTTTTGAACACAATAAGGCTTAGGTAGTATCCCTGAATTTCCTCAACCGTTGGGCGATAGCCCCTATTAAGTCGGTCCAACATTTCGAATACATCGAGGCCAATCGTTAACTCCGCCTGCAGCGATGACTTGTCGTTGTATCGAAGAATTAGTGCGGTAGGGGAATGTTCAAGATAGGGCGAGCCGCCTGTTACCCCATTCGCTTCCAAAGCGAATCGATCGCCGTCAAATACCCGATAGCTTCTGATCGTGCCACCTTCAACTTGCCTGACTTGCAGGGCGAGTTTGCCTTTCAATCGGTTCGGATCGTATATTCCCTCACCTCGGCTTATTGCACGGAGCAATTCGTCGCCGGCAGCCTTAAGATCCTCTTCACCCCGAACAAGCCGAAGCATCTTCTCGCCGGAGGCGTATGGTAGAAGACTCTTCCATGACGAATCCCTACACTCGAAGAAATGTAAGCGCCGGATCATCGCGACATACTCGCGGTGCCGTTGCAGCCGTTCGGCAAGCTCTGGACCGGTTGGATCCGTTGGCAGATCTTGAAAAAGCTTCCCTAAGATTTCCCGATCGTACTTGTCAACTCGCAGTTCGAAATCTAACAGCCAAGCTGGGTGATCAGGCCCGCGAAAATCAAACGCCCGGTCCAGCCTTGGATCCCCAACCGCGCCGATATCGATCTCCTTCAGAAGTGTCAGCAACCGATCAGACTGCTGCGTATTGCCCGCACCCATCCAGCTATTAAAGTAAAATCCTCGTGCGATTTCAGTCCTCTTGCCCGCACTGTACAGTTCGTGCACCTCGTCGCAATTTCGAGTCCCCACGAGCATAAACGCCAACGCCGATCTTAGATCCCGCAGGGTGATGTGTAGCTTGCCCCTTAACGTTGTCAACGTGTACAGAGTACTTAATCGCTCAATGACCTGCCCTCCGCCGACCGGATCCTGAAACGTTTGCGCGTTGTGATAGATGTAACACTTGTTACGCAGGTCACAGCTATGGCAGGGAGTCCAGAACTAAGCCCCGGCTCAAGCAGTCGGGGCATTTTGACCATCATTATCGCCCTTCTGAGACTCAGAAGTGAAAGCCAAGCTCAGCTGTGTAGGTTCGAGGCGTCAGGAAATGCGTTCCACTGAATGTCGATAGAAAGTTGTAAAGTGCGACCTTGTTCGTCACGTTGATGGCAGTCAAACGAAGACTCCACTTGTACTTGTCTCCCCGGAAAAGATTGTCGTCTCCCACCGCAATATCGAAGACGTGTCTCGGAGCGATACGCGGAGGGTTGTGATCATCATTCTCAGTACCTGGAGCCGGAATCGTCACGCGGCTTGAGCCGTACTGCGACGGTGCACAGCTTGTGAGCGGAGAGTTCAAAGTTGGAAATACACTGCCGCAGAACAACCCCGCCTGCATTTGTTGATCAGCAGTCAGTCCAGTCAGATCCACCGGTGTATTGGAGTCCGCGGCAAAGGGAACCGCCCCTGCGACCATTCCGCTGTCATACCGCCAGTTGAAACCAACCCAGGGTCCCGTTTTGCCGATTTGATATTGGAGATGTGTGGTCTGGTTGAACTTCTCGTCGTGGTCAATTCGAAAGACACCAGCGGGAGCAGATGGCGTAGCACCTGCTCCGCTGACTTGCGGGAGGAAGAATCGTGCAGAAACAGTCGAGAAGACCATCAATGCTGAAAATCCATGCAGATTCGGCACGCTAACCCGTCCTGCGAATCCGGGAATTTTTGACCGGTCCCACGCTATCGGGAAAAAGATTGGCGTGTTACCCAGAATGCTGAAGTCATACGCGTTGTGAGTGTATTTCCAGACGTACTCGCCGGAAAAAACAAGATACTTGCCAACCGTCTGCTCTACTCCCGCGTGGAACTCATTACGCCATCCGGGGCTCAACGGAGTAGAAGTTGAAGCTGAACACCCGAGGAGCGGATTCAATACAGGACTGTCACAACCAACGCTGGCCACGATGAGATTTTCATTGAAAGGCGTCTCCAGCAGCCGCGCATACGAAACCCGTAGCACCGTGTTGCTGCGCTTTATGTTGTATGCAATTCCAAGCCTTGGTTCCGCTTCCTTGTGAGTCGTAAGTCCGTTGTAGAAGTCACCCCGCAGTCCAACATTGAAGGACCAAGCACCTTTCGTGATCTGATCTTGGATGTAGAGCGCGAGCTGCTTTACATCGGTGTGTCCGTTAAACGTGAAGAGACTTCCGAAAGGGTAATTGCCGCCTTGACCACGGCCTCCTGTGAGGTCATAGGGGGCCAGAGTGGCGCAGACTGTATTGGGAATTGGTTGTCCAGTGGCGTCCAGACACCCGAGCCCAGGCACAAGCGTTGGATCGACGATACCCAAATGATCGTTCTCGTTGAGGAATGTTTGCTGGTAGGTTCCTCCAACCTTGAGATTGTGAATGCCTTTCACATAGGACAGCGCTGTCCGTAGGCCCGCATTTGTCAAAGTGCGATCCTGGGCAACGCTTTCCTGCTGGATCGGTGACAAATCGTCAAATAGGTTTTGGCTTGGATAGTAGTTGTACTGGTCGCGCCGGATGAAACTTCCAACAGTGAACACAGCATTGTTGCTGAGCACTCGATTCCACGAAGGAGCGATATTGAACGTCCTAATTTGTGATCTCTGGTCGGTAGGCCCGAGGGGGTTTCCAGATGGGTCAGTCTGTCCCGTATGCAGAACGTTGTCGAAACTATTCGGGTTTTGGAACCAGGAGCGTGTGAATCCGAGGTTAAGCTGGATCGAATCCGCGTTCACAATTTGTAATCAACTCTGTCGAAAATGTTTTCTTGGTTGCCCTTTGCGTGAATGACCGTGAATTCGGGAGGATCAAGAAAACGGCCCGTATTCAGTCCATTTGCAGAGATGAAATTCCCCCAGTTCTGACCGCCATATCCGAGATCGAGTCCGACAGTTGATGTGCCGAAGCTACCGTAGCTCGTCGTGACGCTTCCCGTCGGCGTCGTGAGGCCTTGGCCTGAACGCGTCGTCGCGTTTATCACCACGCTCGTTTTCTCGCCATATTCCGCCGGAGGTGCGCCAGAAATAACCTCCATCGAGGCTATGGCGTCCAGAGGAACTTGGTTCGAGAAAACTTTGCTCTGCTGATCGGTGATTGGCTGCCCATCCAGAGAAAAGGAATTCTCGGCGTGATCCCCCATCCCATGAAAAAGTCCATTCGAGTCGGCGGCAATCCCAGGAGAGGATAACGTCACCAGTGAACTCAGTGACGAAGATTGGCTTTCTAGCGGCAGCTTATCGAAGAGGCCGCGGTCAACATCGGTATGAAATGTCGACGTGTTTTCGATCAAGTCTCCTCCGGTCGCTTCAACCGTGACACTCTCAGCAGACCCACCAACCTTCAATGTGACACTGAGCGCCAAGGGAACGGTTGAGCGTACGTCAACGTCAGACGCATAGGGAGCAAATCCAGTACCGGCAATTGTCAGGTGGTATGGATTAAATGGAACGTTCGGAATTGTGAATTTTCCAGAAGCATCGGTCGATGTTGTTCGAGAAAAGCCACTGACCGGATTTCGCGCCTCGACGGTAGCATTGGGCACGACTGCGCCGGACGGGTCGGTGACGACACCAGTGATCGAACCTGAGCTGCCCGATTGGCCAGAGGCCGCGATTGAAAAGAAAGCAACCAGCAGAAAACCCGCGAAACGCGACTTCAAATAAGAAGCCAACATAGATTCCTCCCAAAATTCGAACGGATTCAGAACGAGTGGTCGTGTTCTTGAATGAATTACAGCGCGGGAGGTGGGCGAACACTGAGAGCGAATGGTATGAAACTCTCGTTTTCTGAGACGGGAACTGCTTCAACTGTAAATACCGGGGTTAATGCCGCTCTGTGCAGGTGCGCAGTGGCTCGTGGTGCGGCCGTGTGGGCGGCCATGCAAACGGTACAGGTCGCTGATTCGGTTCCTTTGGAATGATGATGTGCAGCAAACGCCAAGGCCGAACAAAGCGTCAGCAGGAGGCAAACTACTGCTACACATTTAACAGTGGACCGCACCTATTTACCCCACGAATATGTCTTTCAAATCTACACTGAGGAAACAGTCACCCGCAATTCGAATCGCATTCGTAGTGCTTGTGCCGAAGTCTGAGCACGTTCGTAACCGCGTCACAAGGCTATTTGTAAGATGCTTCGGAATCGTTCGAAATCGAGCATTGCATGAAAGAAAATTGGCCAACCAGATGAATTGGTTCGGGTTCCTGTAGATTGGACAGATGGCGCTCAAACGGATGGACAACGTAGGAATCGTCGTCGATGACCTCGGAGGGACGATTGATTTTTTTCGCGAGCTCGGACTCGAACTCGAAGGGCAGGCCACGATCGAAGGAGAATGGGCCGGACGTGTCACTGGATTGGGCGATCAGCGCGCTGAGATTGCCATGATGCGCACGCCGGACGGCCACAGCCGGCTCGAACTTTCCCGTTTTCTCACGCCGCCGGTCGTCGCGGATCACCGCAAGGCCCCGGTAAACGCCCTAGGCTACCTCCGCGTAATGTTCGCCGTCGATGACATCGACGAGACGCTTGAAAGGCTCAGCAAGCGCGGCGCGCAGCTCGTGGGCGAAGTAGTCCAGTATAAAGATGCGTATCGGCTCTGCTACATCCGCGGGCCTGAAGGGCTTCTCATCGGACTCGCCCAAGAACTCAGCTGAGCGCACTATAAGGTTGCGGCGTGGGAACTCACGTGGAGATGGGCGGGATGTTCCGTTCGACTCCAACCTCATTTCGGCAATTCATTGAACCCACGCCCACTCAGGATCATTGGCACGCACTTTTCCGCCCGCGCTGCTCTGGTTGTTGCCTGCTTCGCAGAGGAGATGTGGAAAATATATGACTTCCTCCGGCCTGGTGTGAGCGTTGCGAATGCAGACCGGAGAACCGCGTTGTCGTCCAACCTCCTCTGCAACTCCTCAGGAATTGGGTAGTCTGAAGGTTTCTTGAGCCCGACCTTCTTCCCGGACTTCTCCAATTCGATGGCTTCATAAAGGTAGTTCTTCAGGGTCGAGCGCACGGCCTCAATCTCCCGAAACGAAGCGAATTTAATCCATCGCCCGGCCTGCATCTGTCCAATCCGTTGAAGAAGGTGCTTCGGATCTTTGAGCAGTGCGCCCTTGAAGAACGATAACGCGCACGACTCCTTGAGCGGGATCACTATCGCGACGTTTTTCTTCAGAAAGGTGAAGCACGGTTTGCCCCACTTGAGTTCTTCGGTCAGGTCGCAGTCGAGAGCGATCTGGCGTAGCTTATCTGTTTCCTTCTGCCACTTCTCCGCATAGGGAACTTTCATCGTTCCAGGCCCTTTCCCAACACTGCTGATTCATTCAATTCTGCCTAAAAGTTGCTCTGCCTTTGTCTTGACATCGTACGCCTGTGCCCCGCTACTCCTGTAAAGGGTGTCCGCTTCGCTTCCATGAACTGCTCCGCCTGCTCCGCTCGCCCTTGACAGCGCGGGGAGACAGGCGTTCCGGCCCTCCATCAAGGGCAGTGAAGCCTTGAGACAGGAGCTGAGTATGAATTCTCTACCAACCATTCCGCTATTTCCCGCTGGTCAGATCGTTGCCACGCCCGGAGCGCTCGCGCTATTAGAACAGGCAAAGAGATCACCATTGGAATTCCTTTCCCGCCATCTTCGCGGCGATTGGGGTGATCTCTGCCAGGACGACAAGACTGAAAACGAATTGAGTCTCAAGCAGGGGTTCCGATTGTTGAGCAGCTATCGGGTGAACAAAGCTCAGACACTGTGGATCATTACTGAGGCTGACAGATCGGCCACGACATTGCTGCGGCCCGATGAGTATTGAGCACCAACTCAAAGCCCCGGCTTCGGCAGCCGGGGCTTTCGATGCGCTGGGGAAGCGCCCCCTCGATGACGCAATAATAACGAGCAAAGTTTAGCACGGCACGGACTACTTTGACGGCCGGCTAGCAACGCTCTTTACGCTCTTCGCAGCCGCTCCAGGAGCAGTGGGATGATCTGTTCCCTGAATTACGGAAGAGGCAGTAAACCCAACAAGTATCATCGCCGTCAACAATGCCCAGACGAGGACGACCGGTTTCCAAGGGACGAGAACGAGAAATCGCATAACGACAACTCCGAGGACGAACGGCGGCGAGCAGTTAAGACATTATAAATCCGAAGCTCCAAGCCAATCAGGATTTCTTGCCGCGTTGTCTGCCGTGCCGCGCATATGACAGCGCTCGCTTCAAATTGGCGGATAAATCCATGTCCTCGGTCGCGATGTGAACAGGCACATCCAGGCCGGCTTCACGCCCCATATACCGACTCAATTCTTCGGTAGAAGCAGTCATGAAGCGGCCCTCGCGAGTCACTGGCATTCCAGATCTGGCCCAACGTTGTGCAACTGCGACTGGCTGTCCGAGAAATTTCGCGATCTGTGTCCAGCCCTTGAGGTGATCCGTCTGAGCTGCTCTCTGCGGCGCACGAGAACTCTTCTTAGATGGTTTCTTCTTGTTTTTCACGGATTCACCTTACGCGAACACGATAGCGGCTCCACTCCAGTCCGGGCTGCCGGACACCTAGAAAATACAGGCCCGGCGAAACTGAGGCCAAGTCAATGTTCGCATTCAAGACCACCGTGTGATTCTCCAGTTGCGCCACTCCCGTTGCGCTCTTTATCTCTTCGCCGCCACTGCCAAGCAAGGCCAATTCGTAGTTGCCTTCCTTGCTTCCGACAGGCAAGTCCAAAACCAGATGTTTCGCTTGTCGTGAGAGTTCAATCGGAGATTGATTTGTTTCAGCAGGATTTTCTCCGCGAGCGACCGAATGCTCTCGGAGATCAATCGTCACTGTGGCTGTTTGAACAGATGGCCGACTGCGTAAGAAGAGCAGCCCTCCGACTACGATGAGAAGCACCGCCGCCGCAGCGAGTGCCATCTGGAATACGCGCCGCCTGCCAGCAGTTACTTCAGATCGGAATCTGCGAAAGTCCTGAAAGCACGGAGTACACGAACTCAGGTGGTTCAGCCATTGATCGGCTCGCGAGAGCGGAATTCTGTGCTGTGCGATTCCTCTGAGCACTGATGAATCGGGGCATCCGACTCTCCCAGGATTCGGGAAGTCTTTGGATAAGCCTTTATCGAGGAGATCGAGTATCCGCTGTTCCTCGCTGCTGAATTCTTCTCGTTCCTTCAGAATTCGCCTGCCTCAATAGTCATGGTTTGTACGAAAGACAAAGTGTACAGCCAGCCTGTTCAAAGCCCTAGTTTCTCCCGCAGCTTCGCGATTGCGTAGCGAAACTTGAGCTTCGCCTGAACATCGGTCATCCCAAAAAAAATGCCAATCTCATACCACGAATATCCGTACTTCCGTGCGATCCAAGCTTTGCGAGTCCATTCATCCATACTTTGAATGGCCTCTTTCACCTGGGCTGATTGCTCAACCTCTCGCGCGGCCTTCGAATCATGAGCCTGTCGGAGCGCCTCCAGATCGTGCGTCGAAGGAAAGTGCTGAAACATGTCTCTACGTCTTCGTTCTTTCCTTAAGGCACGATTGAAGCGATGAATGAAAACACCAAAGAGATAAGCATCAAGGTCACGGATCGGCACACCTCGACCGTTTGATCTCACCACGGTCTTTCCAACGGACTCCAAAGCTGATTCCCAGACGTCAGATGCGAGTGCAATTACCTCATCAGGGTTCTTCTGCGGCTGTTCCTTAACGGCGTGCGCCTGAATTCGAGGCCAGAGGCGCCGAGCAACGGAAGCCAGTTGGTTTATGTGATGTTGAGTGCCCGGACTCGTGGAGGTGAAGCTCGAAAGAACCCACTCTGGCCCCACTTCGTGGCTGGACATCTGGGACGGCCTCGACCTCTGCAGTGATTAGATGGCCAGAGTCCAACAGATGTGACGCGCAAGGGCCCATCAGCGGGCCAGTCTAGCGGGAGGCGAACCGCCTAAGTCCCGCAATTTCTTTGAAGTAGCCTGCCATCCGGCAATCCCTCCCGTCAAGGCAGGCCACTTCCTTATTAAGTACCAAACCCCTAAATAGCCGACAAGTTCTTCTTTATACTTTTTTCTTCCTGCAGGTTCCTTTAATAGACGTGGGGTAACTCCGGAAGGCCGAGCCGACCCCTGTGTGCCATGCTCCCCCATCTTGATGTCCGGCATTTGTATTCGGTGGTGATTTTGGCCGAAGAGCTAAATTTCACGCGCGCAGCCCATCGCCTGCGCATAACCCAGTCAGCTCTCAGCAGGCAGATCACGGAGCTTGAGAAACAGCACGGATTCCAGCTGTTCAATCGCGATCGAAAAAGGGCTGCCCAATTGACCGACGCCGGACGTACTTTTGTTGAGGAAGCTCGCTCTGCGCTCTTGCATGCGGATCGCGCGATTCACCTCGCACGAGCCGCTCACAATGGATTCGAGAATGTGTTGCTAGTTGGGCACGCACCGCATGCTGATCCAGCATGGATTTCAACATTGTTAACGATCCGACTGCCACTTTTCCCAAAGCTAAAGGTGCGTTTGATTACACATTTCGCGATGCAGTTAGTAAGAGGCGTGCTGGCGAATGAGCTACATATGGCACTCGTGACTGCCCCACCTTCCGATGGGAAGCTCACGACAGTTCCTTACGCCAAAACTCATTATTGTGCTGTTTTGCCAGAAGCGCATCAGGCAGCTCACAACGAGCAAGCTAGCCTTCGAGATCTCTCAAGGGATGATTGGATTCTGTTTCCACGGAATGTCAATTCGCTGATTTATGACCGGATAACCGAAACTGCAGGGAATCAAGGTATTCCTACGCGCCACGCCCACGAGGTCATGACTGCGCAGGAAGCGTTTTACTTGGTATCCGAGGGCGCGGGTGTCGCCATATTGCCGAAGCCAAGTGTGATTGGGGTTCAAGCCAGCGGCGTTGTCGTCGTGCCGCTATTCGATCCATCTCTGACATTTGAAACCTCTTTGATCATGCGGCGCGATGAGGATTCAAAGGTCGTCAATGCCTTCGCTCGCACGTTCCTCAGGAAATATGTTCGGAAGCTCGGACCAGAACGGCAGATGGAGCTCCCCCTGTCAGCCTAGTGGTCAAGATTAAAGGTAGGGGATTGCGCGACGGATGGTGAGATGCTAGGCTAGGCGAATAAAAGGCGAAT
>JAICSO010000033.1 GCA_025936825.1 Terriglobales bacterium | reverse complement strand
GCGGTCAAGCACATCGCTCACCGTAGCTGCCGCTGCAGTGCTCTCCTTCTTCGTTGGCGTTGCGATCTGCACTAATCTTGCTCGGTCCAGCTTCTGAGGAAGAATGAACGCCTTCGGATGTTCGATCACCGCTTTTAGAATGCGCGCTAGATCCTCGGATTGGTATCCATTGTGAAAGCGCAGACTGCCGTGAGACTCCAAAGTTGCTCTTTGGTACTCGCAAACCAGAAGCCAGTGGCCTCGGGTTATGCATGACCAGATTTGCAGATAATCCAATGCACCGCTCGGTGTGACGTCGTATTCGATATGAATGGACGCGGTGCCGCGCATCAGGCTTGCCCAACTCGCAACAATGGCGGACTCGAGGATCTGATCGAAATAATGATCATGGTCAGTCGATAGGTTTGTCATTTTCTACTCTCCGGAACGCGAGTTGTTGATGTCCGACCCTGGGGGCAGCGTTAAATGGCCTCGCTATTCCCACCGTCTGCGCTCGCAAGACCGTCGATATCGATTCACGATCGCAATAACACAGCCTGTCAGGAACATCACTGTAACGGCGACGGCGAGATAAAGGTCCTGCTCTGGTGTCAATGCGCCTCCATGTCGATCCGCCCGGCTTGGGCCATTACCGGCGCTCAACCATTTGCCAATTCGGAATCCAACTGGGAGGCCCGCCGTACACGAGCTGTTTCGAGATAGCAACTCCGCTGGATGTGACGGGCATGCGCGGAAACCGTCGCATAACGCACTCCCCAAAAACGCTTCTCTACGATTCCAGTTACTTCAAGGCAGTTGAAGCTCTGGGGCCTCAGCTTCGCGAGAATTCGTCGGACCGCGTTCCGCATCTTGGCGGCTCCAGGCCTTCCAAGGAACATGACTTTTACTTCCCCTACCATGAAGAAGAAGCTCCAGCCGGCTGCATGGATCTTGCGATCCAGGGCGAAGCCGTCGAAGCCTTGAACGACGCTCCATTGTCCGGAGTAGATCTCACTCTTCAGTCCGAGGAATTGCATGATCCGGGGGCGTTCTTCAATCAGAATCGATCCGACTTGTACGGTAGGTGTCATCGGTTAACTAAGTCACTCGTGGAGCCAGTCAAGAACGCGCGATCGCAGCCACTACAACCAGCGCGACCGATGAAAGTACGATCATGCCGAAGGTCAGTAGCACGATCTCACTCAGCAAGTCAGGTTTCATCAACTCATTCGGATGCATGTTGTCCCTCCTTATCACTGGAGCCAGCGCCTCAACTCCAAGATTCGGACAACCAACACCGAGCTCGCGAGTCACTCTCCGGCAACACTGGCCCAAGAGCTTGGTGTTCCGTCTGGTTTGGCGGAAGACCTCACTCCTGAGTCATCTTTGATCTTCGCTCACTTCAACGAGAAATACTGAGCGGTATGGCTCACTATTTGGGCACCGAGGTGAATAGGGTTCGAAAGGCTGCTGGACTTAAAGGTGTGTCAAACACGTTAGCGGAGATGGTGGAAACATGCGTTGGCGGGGGCAGCTTATAAATGAACCGCCGTCAGAAAATGCGCTGCGGTGAATCCGCTACGGGTGAAGGCTGCCGGCAACGGAATCAGTTAGTTCGCTCGTCAGTGTCGGTTCTCACGATTGAGCATCTCGAGATATGCGCTCGCCGCATGCCCCGTGAGGGGCTCTTTCGGAGGATCCCACAAGACGGGTGGAAAGTCGCGCGTTTTGCCAGGGTCAGTGGCCTCGTTCTGACGGTGGCCGCATGACAGGCAAATAGCTCCCACTTGTGTGATCTCAGTTTCTCTCTGGATGTCACTTTCCCGCACGGCTGTCGATCCAGTTACAACCGCCCCTTGACATTGGTCACAGGAAAACGCCCGCAGGTGCAGGTAGTAGCTCTTCATGATCTCTTCCTCACAACAATTCTGCAATTCGTTCCCATGCTAGCTTTTTCTGTCGGGGAAAGCTGGTTCCAATTGCTCGCGAGTTTTCTCTGCCGTTGCGATCCGGCGCTTCGCGCGGTACTGAGCTATGCTGGCGAGTTGCAGGATACGAGAGTTGTCCTCGAGTTCGCTGCCTGCCGGGGCGAGTCCCTTTGCGTCGGCAGCGTCATCTTCGGGCGACGCCGGTTGGGTCTCACTCGGAATCTGCACTATGTCGGCTGTTCGCCGGTGCAGGATCTCTTCGGGGTCACCTGACATATCTATATTCCTTTTAGAACATTTTCGCGGAGTGTCTTCAAACCGCAACTTGTTCTCGGCTATTTCCGTTGTGCGGCGCATAAGGAACGACCGTTGGAAAATGTGCGACGCTGACAATATCGTTCTGAATCGCATACAGCACCAGTTCAACAGTGGAATGCAGATTGAGCTTCATTAGGATGTTGCTGCGATGGGTTTCCGCCGTCTTCAGGGACACGCCCAGGATGATCGCGATTTCCTTCGAGGTTTTGCCTTCACCCACCAGTTGCACGACTTCTCGCTCGCGCAACGACAAGCGCGGTGCTATGAGCGTGACGGGACCCAACCGTTGGCCTAGAAGGTAGCCGTCCAGAATGAGGTCGCAGACGCGCGAACTGAAGGTGGACCGGTGTCTTTGCAGCGACTCCACCGCGGCTGTCAGTTCAACCGTGTTGTCGGACTTGTAAACCCAGCCCCGAACTCCTGCCTGCAAACAGTCCCGGATCGCTTGTTCGGAAGCCACCTCAGTCAGGACGAGGATGGTTTGCCGAGGGTTATCTCTCAAGATGCGCCGCGCCGCGTCCACACCGTTGAGCTCCGGCATGCCAATGTCGAAAATTAGAAGGTCTGGTTTCAGCTGCTTGCACTTCTCTACGGCTTCGCGTCCATCCGCCGCCTGCCCGCAGATTTCCCACCCGGAGTGAGATCCAAGCAGAGAACACAGGCCAAGACGAAATATCGGATGATCGTCAGCTAGCAATATGCGAAAGGTCCTCATACCCGAGCCTCCACAAGGAATTCGTGAACAATTGCTTCCGAGTTCCTGAATTCTGCCATCTAAAACCTTCTTGCGTCTGCTCACAATTGCTCAATGGAACCAAGTGGCCTGTACGGCCTGACCGGTGGACACCACTCGCCGGCGCAGGATGCGCAATTGCGAAACTGCAGGTGTTGTTGTAGGAGTTCCGTTGAACGTTGAGGGAAACTTAACCCGGAAGGGCGCTTCAGGCCGACTTACTTTGCGACTTGAGGAACGCCGCTTTCCACGCGGCCCGCTTCTCGGGTGAGTTCACGGAGCGCGAAAAATCGATGATGTAGGTCACTTCGTGCGGACAATAGATGCACGGAGTTCTTAAAACTTCTCCGCTGGGCTCATGATTTACCGCAAATGGAAACGACCTCAGGCATTGGGTACAAGTGAGAACAACAAAGGGCTTGCCGCTGTGGTCGGTACCATTGCGAGGAATCCAGACGGGCGCGTTTTCTCCCTTGTGCCCTGAAGGACCTCTTCGGATCAAGCCAGCGATGATTTCCAGGAGTTGAGATGCGTTTTCGTCGCCTTTCGCATAGAAGGCATCTGCTATGACTCCATTCGGGACGCCACCGGCGACATAAGCGCCGCTGGAAGCGACAACCAGAATCTCTGGGAACCTGCGCCGTACCACCGACAGCAACTCGAATCCCGACATTTGGGGCATGTTCAGGTCGGAGAGTATGAGGTCTGGAACTGTATGCTCTAGTTGCAAAAGCGCGTCGAAGCCGTCAATCGCTACAGAGACGTCATACCCCTGGTCCCGAAGCAGGGTTGAAATGGTCAGACGCACAGTAGCGTCATCTTCGACCACCAGAATCCGCTTTTTGTGCTTCGGCACCATCGAATAGGGAAGGGTCAACAGCATGATTTCGTACGTTCAGAGATACCGCGAAACTGTCCGACTCCGCACGCGAATATGGGACTTTCTTTCCACAGCATCAGCTGCCGAGAGTTTCCGGTCCCGGTGCGGCCCGCTGCGGAGGGCTCCCGAGTGCAGTTCGCAGCGTTCGTGAATGGCAGCTCCACAAGTGGGACAAGGAACCAACATGACCTGCTTTGGGGTGAGTTCACGGCTTTTCACTCGGCCATCATGAAGGATTGCGCATCAAAAGAATGCTCAATATTGCTCAAGTCATCAGCTGTGAGGAAGTGTAAGAAAAGCCATGCAATTTGTTGGGGTAAAGTGAGCAAAAGTAAACATCTTTAGTGGATGGCACTGTGAGACTCTGTAGAAGAGTGTAGCTCCAGCCCCGCCGTCCAGGAGAAGTCCGCAATGTCAGCCGTTGTAGCCGCAAACGAACCGTACGACTTCGATCCAAAGAAGTTCCTGGCTAAGATCGGGGAGGGCAGGAGAGTTGTCCAGTTTTCCAAGAAGCAGGCGATCTTTGCACAAGGAGATCCCGCGGACGCAGTCTTCTATCTTCAGCACGGCAAAGTACAACTCAGCGTGGTCTCGAAGGTGGGCAAAGAGGCAACCATCGGCATCTTGAACGAGGGAGACTTTTTCGGCGAAGGTTCGCTTGCAGGTCAGGCGTTGCGCATGGGTAGCGCAACAGCAATGACGGATTGCACGGTAATGAGGATTGAACGGCGAGCCATGATGGCCGCGCTTCACCGCGAGCACACGTTCTCCGACCTGTTCGTTGCGTACCTGCTGGCCCGGAACATCCGTTACGAGGAAGATCTCGTTGACCAATTGTTCAACTCCAGCGAAAAGCGACTCGCGCGGATTCTGCTCTTATTGGCGCACTTCGGCAAGGAAGGCGTCCCGGACACGGTGATACCAAAAATCAGCCAGGAGACTCTCGCCGAGATGATCGGCACAACGCGTTCGCGAGTGAGCTTCTTCATGAACCGGTTCAGAAAACTCGGATTCGTAAACTATGACACGAACGGCCTGCAGGTTCACAGTTCACTTCTAAATGTTGTTCTTCACGACTAGTTCCCAGAATCAACTCCATCTCCAAATATATGAGCAAGTCAGGGGCTCGCTGGGAGGCCTGGTGATTACCCGGCGCTGATGTTTGTGGAGCCCCTGAACTGCGGCAAATCGGCCGGAACATGAAAAGGCGCCCTGCTGGAGAGGAGGGCACCTTTTCTTACAAGAGGTGTAAGAACCTCGGTCGTTCAATTAAAGCCACATTACAGCGCGCCCACGTTCCCCGCTGATCAATACTGCACACCCAGTCCAGCTGATGAGTTGAACACGCAGGTAGGGCTAGACCAAGCTGAACCGATCAAAAAGACACAGCAACCTTACGCTCCCAAGTCTAGTCTGCAATGGAGGCAACATCTAATGAAACGTATTGCAGTTCTCAGCACGGCAGCTTTGTTCGTGCTTCTTGGGGCCGCTGCTCTTGCTTACCCACAGCAAGATCAGCAGGACGAAAATCAGAACAAGTCCGACAAAGACAAACCTGCGAAACAGCGGGATCAAAAGCCACACAAGCCTGAGCCGCAGCAGGCGCAAAGGCCTCAGGACGCGAACCGGCCACAGCCCGCGACCGAGCCCCGCCAAGGCAATCAGGATACGCAAGAGCAGGTTCAGCAACAGCAGGATCGAAACAGACAAGAGCAAGAGCGACGGCAACAAGAGCAAAACCAACAGCAACAGCGCACCAACGATCAAAAGCGACAGGATCAGAACCGGCAAGAGCAACAACAGGTTCAGCAGCAGCAAAACCAGCAAAGGCAGCAAGATCAGAATCGTCAGGCGCGGCAACAAGAACAGTATCGCCAACAAGGCGAACGTCTCTCCGAACACCGCCAGCAGCAAATGGTTGCGGAGCAACAGCGACGTACGGCTCAGTTCCGGCAAGAACAAGACCAACAGCGTCAGCGCCGCCTGGAACAGCAGAGGACGGTACAGTTGCAGCAGCAGCGACGCACGGCACAGTACGGTTTTCAAGAAGACTACTTACAGCGTGAACGACAAGAACAGCTTCGTTTTGAGAACAACCGCAATCGCGACCACGATCGTGATCCCTACTATTACACCGCCCCAATTTACCGGTACCAGCGCGCCGGCAACTACTATGAGATCAATCAGTACGGCGCCGATGTGCTGCGGCAGGCTGTGAACTACGGCTACGGCGAAGGCTTCCGAACCGGACAGGCCGACCGCGAGGACCGGTGGCATTCCGATTACCAGGACTCGTACGCCTATCAGGACGCAAACTTCGGCTACGACGGCTTTTATGTAGATCAGGCCGATTACAACTACTACTTCCGCGAGGGGTTCCGTCGTGGCTACGAGGACGGCTACAACAGCCGGTATGAATATGGCCGCCGCCAGGGAGACTCGTACGTCGTGCTCGACATTCAGTTCTCGAACATTCTTGGCTTTGTCTCTCTACGGTAAGTAGTTACAAACGAACCAGACCTGCTGCCCGTTCCGTCGCAGAAGATCCTCCGCCGAGCGGCGACTCTCCTCGCCCGCTCGGCATCTTGGAGATGGTGTGCAATTGTGAACAGAATCCAGGCAGCCAGCGGTAGTACACCTGAGGCCGATATGGCCGCAAATCCTGTCCTGCTGTGTATTCATCGCGACCCGGATCGGGTGCGGGTGCTGAAGGAAAATGGATACGAATTGCTGACTGCCGCAACGGGTCAGGAGGCTTTGGGAGTGTTAGACACACGCCCTGTCGATGCGATCGTGCTTGAGTACTACAACCAAGGCCTCTTCGATGGCTCGGCAATCGCCTGCGAGATTAGACAAGTTCGGCCCAATATACCAATTGTTATGTTGGCTGAACCGGAGGAAATAGTATGTTACCGGCACCTGGCGGATATTCTCGTTTCCAAGTCTGATCCTCCTCACTTCGTTTGGGCAGCAGTGCACTTCGCCTTAAGCATGAGGCAGGTGTGAATTTCGCGCCGAGCGAGAGCGATTCAAGTTGCGGTAGCGCCCATCCAGTCAAGAAAAGCATCTCGGCTTCCGAAAACATACCGACAACTTCGCACTACGAATTAGCAAGCTAAACGAAGAGGACTGTTCAATTTTGACCAGACTCCGACAACGGCGTTTGCAACAGTGTTAGTTGTACTATGGCGTCCCTCGCTCAAGTTCTTGTTGTGGATGACGATCCAGCCATCCGTACTTCCATGTCGCTGCTGCTGGAGTCCGAGGGTTACAAGGTTGCCGAAGCTGAGGATGGCCTTGAGGCTATTGTGTTTATTAGTCAAAGCATCCCCGATGTAGTTGTCTCCGACCTTAATATGCCGCGAATGTCCGGTTTCGAGCTTCTCTCGGAGGTACAGCGCCGCTTTCCGCAGATCGTGACCATCGCAATGAGCGGCGCGTATCGAGACGCTGACGAGTTACCACCCAAGGCGAGGGCGCACGGCTTCTATGCAAAGGGCGCTCCAGCGAGCAACCTCGTGGCAACCCTGGCCCTACTCCTTGAGGGGAATCGAGCGCCGAGCGTCTAAGGTTTATAGTACCGCCGGAATACTAGGAATCGCTGGCGGCAGAAGGCATGGATCCAACTACTCCGAGCATAGCTATTTCTAGGGCAGTGCGGCGAGGCTATCTCTATTCTCCTCTTGAAGCTCTTCACGCCTGTTTTTCGTCAGTAGAAGCTGCACTAGCGCGTCGCAGCAAACTCCCTTGAGCAATTCAGACCATCTATTCGTGTTGGAGCATGCCACTATGAATGTGGAGACGAGCACATCCACTCTCTCTTTCAGGTCCTCTGAACTGAGTAAGCCTATGTGAAGCACCCTCCTCTTAGTTCTCCTGCGCGAAAGGTTGGCAAGCGCAACGAGAATTGTGCTGGCTGGAGCAAGTCATCATTCTGGCCGCCTTGAGATTGAAACTTGGGCAGCAAATGCACTATTGGTCGTCAACCATGGAGGCTGAAATGCGATGCTTTTGGGAACAAACCGGGGTTCTCGGTCCGATTTATCGTTTGCTTGGACAAGGTCTAGACGATAGCGATATCGCTGGCAAATTGAATCTCACCGAGTCTAAGGTGCAAGACTGCGTGGCGTGGATCGTTCATTTCTTGCATCTGAAAACGCGGCAAGAACTGGTTCTGTACACTTCATGTGGCACGTAATGTTCTATCACTGCAGAGAGGGCGGGTAAGTATGAAGATTAACTTTTCTCAATATTTTTGGCTGCAGATAGCATGCCTGAGTCTCTTGCCCATTCCTGCGGGTGCGCAATCCTCCGATCTCGCTCAGAACCTTGCAGACTGCAAGAACGGACGCGAGACCTGTGATCGCTCAAGATTGAGCGAGTCGGGGCTGGCTGAAGTGGCTCTCTCGAAGCATCAACGCGACGTTGCGAACTGCAGGAACGGCTACAATTCCTGCGACCGTTCAAAGCTGAGCGAATCCGAAGCCATTGCCTTGGCCGTAGCTGACCACAAGCAAAACGTTTCTAATTGCGCAATGGGTATCAGCTCCTGCGATCCTTCACGGCTGACTGGATCGGAAGCGCGCGAGTCCTCAACGGCAGCGAAACAGCGCAACCTCGAGAACTGCAGTGATGGATTTGGTGCATGCGACCTCTCTCAGCTTACTCCGCCTGAACTCAGGCAAGTGAGTATTGCGGTCCGCCAGCGAAACTTGTCGGACTGCAAAGACGGCACAAGTTCCTGTGATCGTTCCAAGCTCACTCCTTCTCAAATGAGTGAAGTGGGCTTAGCAGAACATCAGCGCAATGTGTGGAATTGTGAAAGCGGGTGGGAGCAGTGCGACCACTCACGATTGACTCCACGCGAAACGGCCCAAATTGCGGTCTCCGAACACCGACGCAACATTCTCGCTTGCACGGCCAGCGAGGAGAGCTGTAACTACTCCGCACTTACAGCCGCCGAGGCCAAGACCCTGGCAAATGCTGAGCACAAACGTAACTATGATGCCTGCCTTGCAGATTTAGGGTATTGCGACCGCTCCCGGCTCTCGGCAGCGGAAATTGATGCTATCCAACTCAAGACAGGCGTGCCTCGGTGAAAATGCCGTAGCAGACCTTCGGGGCACATCAGGGACCCTGATTCATAAACGGTGGTCCAGAGTGCGGCAAGTTGAGTTTTTGCAAAACGCTCGGCCAACGAAGTGTCAGCATTTAGTGGCCGCCCGTTCACTTGTTAGCAATGCGATTTTACCGATGCGACTTTCCACCCAGCATCAGAGGGTCCGCGCAGCAAACTTGACAGTGCTACCGCATAAGCCTAGGCTTGAAGGTGAGCAAGTACTTCCGATTACTCTTTCAGGTCCTCTGAACTAAGTCAGCCCATCTGAAGTTTCCTTTCTTAGATTGCCTCCAAGGAGAACTACGCTATGACACTAATGACCCGATGGGAACCATTCCGTGAACTTCCCGGACTGCACGAACACCTCAATCGAATGAACCGTCTCTTCCGCGAATCGTACAGCCCCGAGGCCTCGGAAGAGGCATTGATGACTACCAGTTTCGCTCCGCCGGTTGACATCTACGAAGACGAGCACGCCATCACTCTGAAGATGGAGGTGCCGGGAATTGATGAGAAAGATATCGATGTCCGCATCGACGGCAATACCTTGTCAGTGCGAGGCGAGCGCAAGTTAGAGAAGGACGAGAAAGAAGAGAACTATCGTCGGATCGAACGGCAGTACGGAAGCTTCACACGCTCGTTTACTCTGCCCAGTTCTGTGGATCCAACCCAGGTGAGTGCTTATTATGAGCAGGGCGTGCTGAAGGTGAATCTGGCCAAGAAAGCGGAAGCAAAGCCTAAGCAAATCAAGATCAATGTAGGCGGTCAGAAAGCCATCGAAGCCAAGGTCCACGGCAAGGCGGCCTAGGTACCATTGAGACTGACGAAGAATGGGAGCCGGTCTTCAGATCGCCTCCCCTCTTCTTTTGTTCGTTCAACCTCCAATGCTTGTTGGTCCTGCGCAAAAGGAGAGACTATGAAGAAGCCCAAGTTTGTTGTGAAGGTCAGTTATGGCGACATTCGTGCACCGCAATACGTGCGGCGGATTGATCGAAGTCCAATCCTGATGACCACCGATCGTAAGCTGGCACTGGTCATGGGAAAGTTTACGGCTGAAGATGCAGCCAAGTCCATTCGCACTCAGCGGCAGAGTCCGGAAGTAGTTCCGATCATGGCATGCGCAGGTTGACTGTGAGGACGGAAGAAAAGGGGTTAACGTGAATTGCGTGAAATGCCGAGAGCTAAGACAGGTTTTTGACTCCAAGCTTGGCAAGTATATTGAGGCTCGCTCCGCCCCCTATTATCGCGTGTGCACCGAGCTTGCTGCCCATAGAAACGTCGATATGGAGCGTGCGAGAAACGACTTGGAAGAACATCAATTGGTATGTGTGTCCGTTCAGCGGAGCGAAGCCATGTTTGCACCACGCCCGCGAAATTCCACTATGGGTAAGGCGAAAAATCCGGCTGTGGCAGGCAGTTGATCGTTATTGACCAGACTTGGGATCGGCCTTGCTGAAGCAGGGGTCTTGGGGCCCACACTTGCTGAATTACTGCTGTGCGTCGTCAGCAGCTCTGGTGATCGGGATCGTCGATTTCAGTTGATCCAGTTCAGTCAGCACATTTTGCCAGGCCCTGCGTTTCTTCTTGGTATTAATGGGAGCGGCGGGATCGGAATAAAAAGCGAGAATGTTATCGCGCAGTTCGGGCGTCGTCAGGCCGAACTTTCCGCCTGAAAGCCGGGCCAGCAACTTTGCATAACTATCGTCTGAAAGCGAGTATTCGGTTGCCTTGGTTGCCCGGCCGCTATCCAGATCCAGGTTGGGCAGGGCAAACTTTTTGGTGGGCACCTGTCTGAGGAAAGCGCGGTACTGATCGACAGTCGTATTGATGCTCTTGATGTACAGGTCTTCGGTCCTGGCGGTTGGAGTGTTGAATGCCAGTCCCTTAAAGGGTCCAACCTTCGGCATATATCGCAGCAGGCTTGACAGGATGCGGGTGCCCACGTCGGGCTTTACGTAATCCTTCCCCCATTTCTTCTCGTATCCAGAGCGCGAAAGACGGTACAGGAATTTCTGTTTCGCGAAATTTGGCGTCTCGCGCATCAACTCTTTTTTGTGGGTTTGCAGCGCAGCCCTGGTCATTTGCGGAATCAGTCGGCTGATCGCGAAACGGTACGAACCTACCGCTAAGTCCTCGTGCGTCAACACATCTTTCAACTCCACTCCGTACACGACCGGGAATACCCGCTCCAGCAAAGGCTTGGAAACCTCGAAGCCGATAAAATCGTGATACTGGGGGAGGCGTAGCGGTTCTTCGCGACCTGCACGGTGTCGAAACCGAATTCGGTTTTTAAATGCGCTGTCTTGTCCTGGGCATACCGTACGGACTTGCCATACTTCGCCCGCAGCTTCGGATACTCGATCGCGACTGCCTGATTGACCGCTGGGTGACCCGCAACATCCGCTGCGTAGTGCGACAGCGCGCCCAACGCGAAGGCGTACTCGTTGACATCCCGGCTCTCAAGTATCAACTCGCGAACAAAGTCTCCGCTGCGAACGCAATGCACCAGGTCGCTGAATTCTCGGCTGCCGAACGGGTAGTAGCCGAGATCCTGAATGACGGCTCCCCCGTAAGCATAGGCGTGGGCCTCTTTGATCTGGTCGTCGGTCAGTCCGGGAAATCGCTTGAGCAGGAGAGGGCGGATCTGGTCAGCCCATAGCAGGTCCACAATTTCTTCATGCGTCAGAACCGAGTACGCGGACAAGCCACCGCTGCACAGAAGCATTACAAGCAGAAGCGCTGACGCGCGGGGAGAAAACCGGAGCCGGCGCTTCGCTGCGGCCCCGGACAATATCGGAATGTCACGCATACTCTAGATCCTGCCGAGGAGCAGCAGAATCACCACAACGACAAGGATCACGCCTACCGTGCCGCTCGGGGCATAGCCCCAGCTTCGACTGTGCGACCAGCGGGGCAGCGCACCAAAGAGCACTAAAAGCAAAATCACGATCAGTATGATTCCAAGCATATTTCACTCCTTTCTCGATCTCGCAAAACGTTCGGAGTTTCTGAGTTGAACTTCCCCCGTGACCTTCGATCCCTTGTTCGGTCCGCTCCAATAAACCAGGAACGACGAAGACCACGAGGAAACTCTCGCCATTCCATCGAGATTCAGGTCGCAATCCCGACTCGACGCCGGCGCTTTTAGCGCAAGCTCCCCGTGGTTGCATCTACCGGGTGGCCGATGGCCTCGCCGGAAACCACGAGTTCAACCCTTCGGTTCTGCTGGCGGCCAGCGGCGTTATTGTTTGTGGCAACCGGTGAACTGTTGCCATATCCCTGAGCTGTCACCGAGTTCGCCGAGACCCCTTCTTGCACCAGGTAGTCACGTACCGAGCCCGCGCGATTCTCAGAGAGTTTCTGATTCATCGTATCGCCGCCCACATTGTCCGTGTAGCCGCCGACTGCGATATTCAGTCCTGGGTAGGCGAGTAGAATACCGGCCACTTTCGCCAGCTTCTCTCGAGCGCCCGACTTTAACGAGTACTCTCCGCTTTCGAACAAGACATCGGACATGCTGACGATGAGACCCCGAGCGCTGTCGCGAGTCTGAAGGACTGCGTTCAACTGCTCGGACAGTTTGGCGCGCATTGCCAATTTGTCGGTTTCGGCCTGATCGGTTTTCAATTGAGCTTGCTGGGCGGCCGCGCGGGATCGATCAGCATCAGCCTGGGCCGCGGAAACTGCGGTCGCTGAAGCAGCCTGGCTGTCCGCCATATCGGCTCGCGCTTTGTCTGAGTCCGCCTGAGAATCGGCAGCATTGGCGCGGGCCGTTGCGGCGTCAGAGTCAGCTTGTTGCTTGTCGGCTTGTGCATTCGCCGCGTTAAGTTCGGCTTGCGTTTTTGCAGCTTCAGCATTTGCGGTGGCGGCTTGTGCCTCGCGTGTCGCCGCTTGCGCGTTGGCGGTGTCTGATTCTGCCTGAGCTTTGGCGATCTCCGCTCTTGCCTGGTCCGACTGGGCCTGCTGCTTCTGCCGCGTAGCGTCGTCTGCTTCGGCCTGGGTTTGTGCTTGCGCATTGGCGGCAGCTTGACGTTCGTTGGCCTGACGTTGCTCATCGATTTTCTTGACGGTGATTGCGCGAGCGTCTTCCGCTGTCTGCACGACTTCGCGGGCGACGGCGATCATTGCCTTTCTGTCCGTGTGCTTGCTGGTGGCGAATAGATCGACTTTGTCCATCAAGCGGACAGCGTGCTGGTAGCTGTCGCTGGCGTACTGCTCTGCGCCCTCGGATTGCGCGATACGTACCGCATTGCGCGCTTCGAAGAACTCCAACGGCAGGCGAGTATTCAGAACGACCGGATCGAATTTGTAGCCGGTCGGAATATAGCCGCCGCGCTCCATGAGTTCATACTTGGCGTTCAGGGCCTCGGTGGTTCCTTTGGTGTCGGGGCGGACCACATTCTCGATCACGACCACGTTGCTGGGCTGCCGTACCGCATAATAAGGTTCTGCAGTGACGACCAAAGCAAAGGCCTGAAGGTCAGTGGTGACGTCGACCTTGCTGCGGTGGTTATAGCCCACCAGGATTTCGCCGAGATTGATCGCCCGGCCCTCTGGAGAAATTGCCCAAAGGACGTACGTCAGATACTCGCCACCGAACACCGTGGGCTTTTGCAGATTGGCAAATTCAACTTCGATTTCGACATAACCTTTCTTGCTCTCCACTTTTGCCTGGCCGGTTGCGGCAGGCATAAGGTCTGTCCCGGCAAAATCCAGCTTGGTGGTTCCTCCCCGGTGCTTGTAGTTGATCGCCTGCACGTTACGACTGGTCACTGACACGTGAAAAACGGGAGTCGGGTTCATGGGTTCGACCACGAGTTCTGTTTGAGAAGTGGTTTGGGCAAAAGCGCTGGTGCTGAGAAGCACGGCAGCTGTTAGCAAAAGCTTGGTTTTCAAAGGATCTCCTTCAGGCAGTTGTCTGCCGGGTTACCTTGTTGGAATGTTGGGTTGGCATGTCGTGTCCGGGCTGGTTGCCCTAAACTCACCCATCACGATCCGATACGCATGCGGGATAGCGAATGAAAGAGCCCCAACGCGTTGAGCGGCCACACAACTACCGCAATCACTACCCACCGCGTTCAGAATTGACTTGATAGACGACTGCATAGGAATGAATCGGTTCACCAGCCATAGCAGGACGCCTACTACCACCAGAATCTCTACTGCTTGAAGTAAGGGCATAGTCTTTGACGTTTCCTTCCTGCGGACACCTCTCACATCTCGCGTGAAACGCGGATGCGCAAGTTCAGCTGTCGGGAGGGAGCTCTTGTGGATCGATCGTGTTCGCCGGATTGATCGACAACGCACGGCTTGAATGCCGGTCTTCTGGATGTGGTCGCTTTCGGGTGAGGTCACCAGTAACGGTCGCAGCGACCGAGAAATTGGAACTGCGAATCAGCGGCCACGATTCGATCCACACACTCGGGCAAATCAATCATGGCAGGAGCAGAGTTTCTTGTCTGAGCAAGATAGCTCACCGCGGCACGTATGGCGTGCGTGAGCATTGGTGAACTCCCGGTTGGTATCCATTCCAGCAGAAGATTAGAAATCGGATTTCAGAGGTGGTTTCATCTTTACCAAGACGGCGACATCTTTCTCGCAATTTCAACTCTATTTTGATTACACGCTGGGCGTATGCCGAATTGAGCTATCTTGCTCAGTAATTCTCTTGCAGCAATGCAAGCCTAGGATGGGCGAGCACTGATCGTATCTTGGTTGGTGTACGCAAGGATGGGTTGGACAATGACTTTAATTAACGTTGCTTTTCGCTATGGCACCCAACTAACAGAAGTTCAGACGCGCGCGATGGCCCGCGTGCGTGACGTCTATGGTATCTGGCGCATGACTGTAAACGGAAAAGAGCGCACGCTCCGAATCGAATACGATTCCTCCCGTCTATCGGAATCCGGGGTTGCCGGCTTACTGCGAAGTGCAGGGCTCGATGTGTTGGGAAAAGTAACCCTCGCCTGAGAGGTGCGGCATGCATCCTCTGATGGATCGAACTGCAGTAACGAGGAAATCCGCACAGTTATGTTTCCGAAATTAGTCACGCTCAGCAAGTCACTCCCCCAACGTGCGCGCTGAGTCTCCTTTACTAAGATCGCACGAGCCGTATACGGTCAATAGATGTGAGGACGAGATTCCCCACGGTGCAGCAGCTTACGCGCGCGTTCTTCCACCTCTGACGGCATGGTAAACAACCAAGATGAGCACCGCCCCAATCACAGCGACAAACAGGCTATACAGGTTCACGCCGGATACGCCGTGAGCTCCGAACATGGTGAAGACCCAGCCCCCAACGACAGCGCCAACGATTCCCAGCACGATATCGAGAATCACTCCTTCGCCACTCTTGTTCACTAGCTTGCTGCCTATGAACCCAGCAATCAAACCCAACACGATCCAGGCCAAAATCGACATAATCCTTCTCCTTTAAACTTGGTTATTGTTGCTCGTTGGGTTTGTATTGAGACTCTTAAGAAGTCAGCGCGGACCCTCGAGAAGCTCCAGGTTTGAGGACAGATCGAGGGTCCAAACCGACTTGTTAAGCAGCCTTGCTGTATGCATCTGAGCCGTGCTGCTTCACTATCTTGTTGTAGACGCCCATTAGCAGAAATGCCGCCGGCCACTGTCCTACAAACAGCGCCCAGTCATCCTTACCCACGATCTTCAAAATGGCTGAAGCGGTAATGGCGCCGAATGCCGCCGCCAAATAGCCCGAACTTGGGACTTTGGAGGTTTGCGACTCAATGGCACCTGTGAAACGATCTTCTAAAACGCCGCTGCGAACTTTGTCTTGCATAAGAGCTCCTTTTATTGACCCGCTATTTTATGCCGACTTCTTGACTCTGGTCTTTCCGCCGTCATCATTGACGCGTTTGTTGCTCTTGGCGGCCGTCTTTGCCTGATCTCCCTCGACGCCCTGTTCGAGTTCCGGGAAATCAACGATTCTCCAGTTGCCGCCCTCGTTCCACGGACCGCGAGCGTCGGTTTCGCCCTCATCGCCTACCCCGCTGGAGTCGTTGAAATACTCGTCCACCAAGCCAGGCGTCGGAGGTATGTTCCCGATGGAAAACCGGTCTTTCCCCAGACTTTCAAGCGCGGCAGTGAATGCTTTCATGTGAGTGATCTCACGAGTCATCAGGAATTGGAGCGCGTCTTTGGTTCCCGCGTCATCACAGAAGTTGATCAAGCGCTCGTAAACGATTTTCGCGCGCGCTTCTGCGGCAATATTGCTTCGCAGGTCAACATCAAGTTCCCCAGTAATCTTCAGATAATCAGCGGTCCAGGCGTCGCCCATGGAATTGAACAAGCCAACTCCGCCTCCACCGGCGATCGCTATGAGCGGATCAGCCTCGGCGGCATCTCGACTCTTCTTCGTAGGCTTGAGGTGCATTCGCGCCAATGTGCCTACGATTTCCAGATGACTCAACTCTTCGGTCCCGATATCCATCAGCATGTCTTTTCGCTCTGGATCATCACAATTGAGGCCTTGAACCGAGTACTGCATCGCAGCCGCCAGTTCGCCGTTAGCGCCGCCGAACTGCTCCAGCAGCATGTTGCCAAAGCGCGGATCCGCACTTCCGACGTTCACCGTGTACATGAGTTTTTTTATGTGGTGGTACATCCCTGTTTCTCCTCGTCATGTTGGTCTTTCGTTTCCGTAGAAATTGTGTTCTGGGCTAAGCAGCGTGCGTAGGCCGTTTTCGTTCTCGCTCGGATTCGTCATGCGGTCTTTCAGAAGCCTCTTCCTTGGCTTGGAAGTTGATCTCTTCCGCGAGGTCGGCCAGTTTCTCGTCGGTTTCCGACTCTTCGGCCAGGGTCTCTTCCAGCAGGGAAGCGTGCTGCGTTTGTCCAAGGGCCGTGGCGATTTCGTTGACCACCCCGTACGCAGCAATCTCGTAGTGCTCCACTCGTCGAGCGGCACCGATCAATCCTGCGTCCAAAACGGCTCCTTCAAAACCCTCTTCCATCAACTCGGACCCTTCTTTCACCAAGCCTTCCATACCGACACATTTCTTGCCGGTAGGGCTTTCGTTCAGCGATTTGAAGATCTTTTCCAGACGTTGAACGTGAACCTTAGTTTGCTCCAAGTGATTTTCGAAGCCGGCTCGAAGTTCATCTGAGGATGCGGCTTTGGCCATTTTAGGAAGAGCTTTCACCAACTGACTCTCGGCGCTAAAAAGGTCTTTCAATTCGGCTACGTATAGCTTGTTCAAGGTTTTGTTTTGCATTGTTCCTCCGGGAACCGGTTGTCGTTCGATGATTCATGAGTGCGACCTGCACACCAGACGATTGGGAGATGAGAAGCAGCGGACCGGGTTCACCCAGGTCCGCTGCACTCCTTGTGTCAAGCTACTTCGCGAATTTGGGTGGAATCGCGCTTTTCACCAGTAGCTTCACCGGTGGAAGAGACATCTTCGGCACCGGTGTGCTCGAGGATTTCCTTCGCTTTCTTGGTCCACTGAGAATCATCCGAATGCACGGAAAGTAGTATTCCGCCATCCTTGACACGGCCCTCATAACGTTTGGCTTCGTACTCGGGGATTCCCATGCCAACCAATGCGCCTGTGAGGCCGCCGATGGCTCCACCGACGCCCGCCCCGGCAAGCGCCGCCACAATCGGCCCTGCGGCAATGAACGGGCCTAGCCCTGGAATTGCGAGGGCCCCAATGCCCACTAGCCACCCCAGCCCGCCGCCCAGGAGTGCTCCGGTTCCTGCGCCCGTTGCAGCGCCTTCCGGTGCCTTGGTGTTTTTCTCATGGGCAAAATCTTTCGTGCCCGTGTTCTCGGGAAACAGCACGGAGATATCAGAGTTACGAAATCCTGCCGCCTTCAGGGCATCAACCGCACCTTCCACACTTACGCGCGTTGGATAAATGCCAAATACTGCTGTGTTTTTTCCTGCCATGGGTACTTCTCCTTTGATAAGTTCGAAATGGGTTTCGAACGTTATTGCTGCGGTTTGATGTCAAGCTCGCTGCTGACCTTGTCCTGCCCCGCCACTTCAGCAGCCTTGCTTTCGATTTCTCGCTTCTCGTCCTCTGATCTCACGGGACCTTTCAATGTGACCTGCCCGTTCTGAGTGACGATCTTTACGTTGTGGGCGTAGGTCGAGAGCGACTGGTCTTTCACGATTGCTCGTCGTATCTGTTGCGTAATTTCGCGATCAGAACGGTTTTCCTTTTGCTGATCTGCCGTGGGCTCGTTCGCGTTTCGATCTCGCTGGTTCGTCTTGGTATTGTCCGCAGCTGGCGAAGCCTGCTGACTGGCTGGTTCCTGGGCACGCGCTACTACTCCCACACCGAGTAGCAGACCGCCGCACAGCAGCGTGCGAGCGATATTTGTGTAATTAAGCTTCGTCATGTTTTCTCCTGTTGTAGGTTTGTGCGAAGTGGCCCGCCGCCGATAGGGAGGCGGGCCTTCGCTCGATGCGCTTGAGAGGCGCGGAAACTACTCGGGCCTCTGGATCGATAAATGGTCCTGGACTGCTCGATCTCCGGCATACAATTTCGCGACCCGAACAGCTTTGTCGCGATCGTCACTGCTGATTACAGATCCGGACAGCGTGACCACGTCGGAAGTCAACGTCACTTGGATATCCTTGCTATCTAAGCCCGGCTCACGCTTCAGCTTGTCTTCGATCACGCCCCTCGCTTCAGTCGAGTTGGCGCGTGTTCGTGTGTCGCTTTTCTGGGCGCGGTCTGATGCTTCGGCAACGCGTGCTTCAGTTCCATACTTCCTTACCGCCGCCAGGAAGGTATGCGAACCCTCAGGGGCTTTTACCTGTCCCTTAAGAATTTGCGCGGACGGGATCATCCGGCCGTACAGAATGCGCGTGCCGTCTTTGTCTTGAGTGATTGATGCGCCGTTCACCGTGAGCCCTGCAAACGCGCCGCGAGCGCGAGAATAGGTGAGCACTTCAGCGCGCATCTTCCAATCGGTTGTGCCTTCCACGTGGCGCCCAACCGGGCCTGCCGCTGCAGAAGCGTCAGCACCAATCTTGAACTTGCTGGCTAGCATCTTTTCCATGCCCTGGTCATTCATTACCAGCATGACGACGTCGACGGCTTCGCCACCGATCTGCAACCCCCAGCTGCCTCCGGTCACTGTGAAAGGAGCAGGCGCGCTCCATCCAAAAGTTGTGCGGCAGGTTGCGATTCCTCTTCCGTGCCGTCCGCCGAAGACGAAACCTATCTTGACCATCGACGGTATGACTGCGAGGCACTTCGCGGAATCGAGCAGTTCTTCCGGAATCCCCTTATCGGGAGTTCCCATGATCTCGTCTAAAACGGTTGCGGCTGCATCCATTCGTTTGACTTGTTCCGACGGTTCCTCAGCGGCAACCGCCATTGTGCTGACCAGAACTGCAGCGGTCAGTATCGCGAAAATCCCTGTCTTGAATCTCATTGCGTACATCCCTCTGCGCGGAAATCCGCGCGATTGTGAGTTGCCTTGGGCTGCATTCACCTGCCCTTAACTTGTTGGATTGGAGAATTGCGGGTCGCCAACCGACGTCAGTGTCGATCCCTATCGACGAGGAAGGAAAAGGAAGTCGACTTCAACGATAGGGCACGCGCCTTGCGAACACCATCCACCGCCCGCTGTAGGAGGAAGAACGCTTCACTGTACTGCCAACCCAGGCGAATTTTTCGGCTGGCCTGCAGATATGGTCAAAAGGGCACAGATATGGGCGCGCGACCGGGTATAGGCTCACTAGGGCGTATCCAACCGCGGAGTCAAACACCAGCAATCCTATGCCTGAATAGCAATTCCGCGCACGAGAGCTACTCGAGAGCGAATTATTACTACACCGTCCCACAAACGGCCCGATTCGTCGGAGATCAGGCGGCTGCTCGCCGCTACTTCTCTGATCCGCAACGGCTGTGACCTCGATCTGCTGGTCTTTTTTTACCGGCATCCGCGGACACTCTTGACCAGCGAGCAAATCGCTGCTTTTGTAGGACGCGACATGAAGGTAGTCGCGGAAGCTCTGGATCGTTTTATAGACGCCGGCTTTATGGAGCGTCTTCACAATCCAACTCACGCGGCCCGCATGTACCTCCTTGTGGTCCACGGCCCGGAGGGCAAAGGTCTGGACAGACTGCTGGAATTGGCTTCCACTAGACAAGGACGGCATGAAATCCTTGCACTCCTGAACTCCCGTAATCAACCGCTTACTGAGGGCTTACGGCTCGTCAAGGGCGTTTGCGCGTGAAGCCAGAAGAAGCGGAGAACCGTATGCCTGACCCCGATCTGGTGAAGACCGGCATCGCCGGACTGGACGACATTCTGCCCAACGGCATTCCGCGGGGCAATGTCATCCTGGTGGAAGGGGCCATCGGTGCTGGTAAGACGACGATCGGTGTGGAGTTTGTCTACCGCGGGGCGAGCCAGTTCGACGAACCCGGAATTATCGTCGTCTTCGAGGTCTCACCCGACAAAATCATGCGTGACGCACTGGGTCTGGGTTGGGATCTGCGTAAGCTCGAAGAACTCCGGAAACTAAAGATCGTGTTCACCACTCGCGAGGTGCTGCGGCAGGAACTGCAACAAGCGGATAGCGTGCTCCTGGAAGAAGCAGCAAAGATCGGCGCTCGGCGCATCTTCATCGACGGCGTGGGGCGCTTGGTCGGCAGCAATGGCGGCCCAGAGTCGCGTTCCGCCTTTCATGTGCTTACAGAGGGTTTGCAACGTGAAAACCTCACCGCCCTTCTGGCAGTCGAAGCCTCATCGCTGGACGGGAGTGCGCCCGCATCTTTGCCAGAAGAATCTATTGCGGACACGGTGATCAGGCTCAGGATGGAGGAGGCGCAGCGCGCGGTCAGCCGCTCCATCGAGATTGTGAAATCGCGAGGCCAGGATTTTCAGATGGGGCGCCACTCGTTCCGCATCATCGATGGCACGGGCATCCAGGTGTATCGCCGCGTTCAGGCGCCTCGAAGACCTAGTCGGGATCGAGCCGCTGCATTCGATCCCAATACGCGGCTCCCGTCGGGAATTCCTGGTCTCGACGAAGTCATCAACGGCGGCTACTTTGTGGGCAGCACCACGGTCGTGGCGGGAATCTCAGGGGTCGGCAAAAGCGTCATGGGACTCCAGTTCATTGCCGAAGGAGCCAGGCGCGACGAGCGCAGCTTGATGCTCTCGCTCGATGAGCAGGTCGAACAGATCGAGCGCAATGCCGCCAGCATCGGCATCGATCTCCCAGAACTTGTGAAAAGCGGCCTGGTTCGCGTGGAATATGAACCGCCTCAGGAAATCGAAGTGGATGTGCACTTCCACCACATCGAGGAATTGGTCAAAGAATTCAAATCAAAGCGGGTGCTGATTGACAGCCTTTCCACGTACGGTTCCGCTCTTGGGACAAGGGGCAGGATCTTTCGCGACTTCTTTCACGCTCTGGTGGCCCTGATGAAGGAACACCAGATTGTCGCGGTTTACAACCACGAGAACCCCGAGATGTTGGGAATGAATTCCATGATGGGCGACTTCGCCATGAGCTCGCTGGTGGACAACATCGTCCTTATGAACTGGATTGAACTAGGCGATTCTTTCCGGCTGGGATTGACTGTCGGCAAGATGCGGGCGAATCCGGTGGACCGCGTGACGCACGAATGCGAAATTCTGGATCGCAAGGGCATGCACGTGCTGCCGCGCGCCTTGCCGGCACCTAAGCTTCCATTTTCCACTTACGGGGGACTCGTCTCTCGGGCCCCCGAGCGTCGCAGCGTCAGGCGGCCTCGGCAAAGTCAGTCAAAGGATGCGCCCTCCTTATGAGCCTCTCAAGCGACGTGCTTTTCAGCTCCACCCTTTGGGGAACGGCATTGGAGAAATATGCCAGAGCTGTCCACTTGACCGTCAAGTTGTTCGACCGGGAGATGCGCCCGGCCTCTGGTCCCATCCATCCCACTCCTTTGTTCCAGTTATTCGAACAGAGTGGATACGACCCCGGCATCTTCGCTGAATGTGCACACCGCTGCCTGGCGCAGACCACAGATCGACCCGCGGTCATCGTTTCTCAATTTCACGGGTTGTCAGTCGTGGGAACCTCGCTCGTACTGGAGGGAATGGTTGTGGGGGCCGCGGTGGGGGGATACGTCTTCGCCGACTTCTCCCAGGTCTCAGAAATTCAGCATCTGGCGCGCCAGGCCGGTATCCAGTTCGAACGTTTGTGGGAAATTGCGCGCCAGCAGCAGCCGGTGCCACAGAGCCGGCTCATCGTGAATGGCGAGCTGCTGCAGGTTCTGGGCGACGCCCTGCTTCGAGAAAACTATCGCACACGTCAAAATGCGGAGACCGCCGCTATTGTCGCCTCTTCCGACGATGCCATCGTCAGTAAAGATCTCAATGGCGTGATTGTCAGTTGGAATCATGGAGCGGAACGGATATTCGGCTACACCGCACAGGAAGCGATCGGGCAACCCATCACAATGTTGATTCCTCCAGATCACGCGGAGGACGAGCCGATGATTCTAAATCGTATTCGCCGCGGCCAAGCGATCGACCATTACGAAACCGTCCGTCGGCACAAAGACGGTTCGTTGCTGGACATCTCTTTGACCATTTCCCCGATAAAAGATCGTGAAGGGCGAATCGTAGGGGCATCCAAAATCGCCCGCGACATCACCGAGCGCAAGCGTTCGGAAGAAGCTCTGCGCGTCAGCGAAGCGCACCTGCAAGCGGAACTCGACGACACAAAGCTTCTACATAGCATCAGCGCGCAGCTGATTGACGAAGAGAATGTCGAATCGCTCTACCAAAGGATTCTCAACGGGGCGGTTTCCATTATGCGATCGGATTTCGCCAGCCTGCAGATCCTTTATCCCGAGCGAGGGAGCGGAGGCGAGCTCCGCCTGTTGGCTTTCCACGGATTCAGTCCACAGGCGGCCGCATTCTGGGAATGGGTGGGAATCGACTCCTCAAATTCGACCTGCGGGGCTGCCTTGCGTACCGGCAAGCGCGTGATCGCCCCAGATATAGAAAAGTGCGACTTCATGACCAGTAGCGAAGAGAGGGCAATGTATCTTCAAACCGGCATTCAGGCTTGTCAGACCACGCCGCTGATTTCGCGAAGCGGGAAGATTGTGGGCATGATCTCGACCCATTGGCGCGAGCCGCACCACCCTTCCGAGCGCGATTTGCGCATGTTCGACCTCCTGGTTCGGCAGGCGGCAGACCTGATGGAGCGTAAGAAGGTGCAGGAAGCGATTCGCGAGAGTGAGGAGCACTATCGCATCTTGTTTGATCTAGGTCCGGTTGCCGTCTACTCCTGCGATGCCGCCGGTGTGATCAAGGAATTCAACGATCGCGCTGCGGAATTGTGGGGCCGAGCGCCGGCTCCGGGAGATACCGACGAGCGGTTCTGCGGGTCGTATAGGTTATCTCGTCCCGACGGAAGTTTCATGCCGCACGATCAGTGCCCTATGGGCGAGGTCGTGAGCGGCAAGATACCTGAGGCGCGGGACGCGGAAGTCGTGATCGCTCGGCCCGACGGTACGCAGGTCACGGTTGTCGTCAACATCCGCCCGCTCAAAAACCAGCTCGGAGAAATCGCGGGAGCAATCAAGTGCTTTTACGACATCAGCCAGCGGAAACAGGCCGAAGAAGCTCTCCAGCGAGCGCATGATCAACTCGAACTCCTGGTGCAGCGGCGCACCGAATCTTTACGTCGGCTATCGAGCCATTTGCAGCACGTGCAGGACGACGAGCGGCGAAGGATTGCTCGCGAGTTGCATGACAGTGCCGGGCAGTATTTGGTGGCACTCAAGATGAACCTCGCGCAGTTGAACCAGCCTGACCCCGTGAAAGCGCAGGCGGTGCTGGCAGAATCGAACCAGTTGCTGGACAGATGCCTGGCGGAGATCCGCACCATCTCTTACTTGTTGCATCCGCCGATGCTGGACGAGAGCGGGTTGGCTCCTGCTGCGGCGTGGTATGTGGAAGGATTCGCCAAGCGGAGCGGCATTCAGGCGAACTTGGAAATATCCCCGCGTCTCGAACGGCTGCGGGCAGACGTTGAAATGGTTTTGTTCCGGGCACTGCAGGAGAGCCTGACTAATGTGCATCGCCATTCTCGGAGTTCGAAAGTAGACGTTCGGCTAGAGGCGGAGAATGGTCACGCCGTCTTGCTCGTAAGAGACTATGGCCGTGGATTCCCGCCAGGGCAATTGGAAACGCTTCACAGCGGCTCCGGTTTGGGAGTCGGAACAGCAGGCATGCGGGAGAGAGTGGTTGAGCTCGGCGGCTCGTTAGAGGTCGTCTCCGAAAGCCCCGGCACTTCCGTGAAGGTGAAACTACCGATCGCAAAGCCCGAATCGGGGAAAGCACCGCCTATGGAAAGTTCAGTAGACCGCAGCTCCGCAGCCTAATCAAAGCAAAGAATCTGTTGCAGGCTCAATTGGTTTGATCTCGAAAAATGTCTCTTTGTTCACTAGAGCCTCGATCCCATTCAAGATCCCCCGAGTATCGGACTTGGGAGCAGCTCCCTTGATTCCAGCAGCTTTGGCCTGCTTAACCAGCTCAGACGTGACGTAAATCGTGACCAGGAGAATCGGAACAGACGGAAGAACACGTCCAAGCACCCGCGCGGCATCGACCCCAGTCATTCCAGGCATAAAGAAGTCTAAAAGAATGATGTCCGGCACACATTCCTGAGCCTTGTCGACGGCGTCTGCCCCGTCCACTGCTTCTGCGCACACTTCCCAACCAGGATGCTGCTCCAGCAAACCATGCAGACTATGCCTGACAGCCCGGCTATCGTCTGCGATCAGAATTCGAAGCGGCATAAGTTTAGCGAGGCCCCGCGACATTATGATTCGGAATCCAACCAGCGGGAATGCCCCCACAGCTGTAGTTGTGGGGCAAACAGTGTGTACAAGCCTAAGAGCATTCCTGGCCACAATTCGCGGGAAGCCTTTTGGGGATGCTATTGCTCACCTTTCACCATCTCTCAAGAACCTGGACAGGGTAAGCGAAATTGTTGAACCCACCGCAGCAGGTGCGCACCCTATCCGAGCAGCCGCAAAGCGGGTAACATTGACTGCGTACGCTGACTGAGAACGCTCCACGTTGAGTCTTTCGGCGGCATTTGGCAACCGAGCGGATAATGATGCTTCCCCCACGGACGCGAGAATTGGCTTTACGGCTTCTCGCTCACGAAAGCGCTGCGGGCAAAGCCTCCGAGCCGGCGGAGTTCGCCGCTTTTCGTGTTTGTGCGAAACTGCGCGGGCCTCTAGTTACACTCGCGGGAGTTGCCGGTTTTCGCTCCCTGCTTTCGCGTGCACTGACACTGGCCAAGGCGGACGCTCCGAGTCTCAGCGCAGTACAGGTAGCAGCGGATGGCTCCTTGCACGGCCTAGACGCGCTTCGGCCGCAAATCGATGCGGATGAAGCTCGGGAGGCAGGGATAATTCTCATTACCCAGTTGCTTGGGCTGCTTGTCCGAGTTGTCGGCGAAGCAATTACGTTGCAGCTGGTAACATCTGAGATTCTTCCAGACTTTAGGTTCGTCTCGAATAGCGGCGTACCTGTGGGCTTTGAATCGATCCTACACGAAGTGGACGATCTCCAAGGCGTCAGCGCGCGTCTTGAGGAACTGGCGGAGCAATATCCCCCAGTCACAGAAGCACTGAAGACTATTTCTGGAAACGTCCTAAACTCGGCGACGGTCTTGGCGGTCGTGGCGGCAATCAAAAGCCCCAAGCCGAACTGAGTATAGAAAACTGAGTCTGGAATTTATCCCGCATGGAAAAGGAAATCGTGAGTCTTCAGGAATCACGAAATTTGGCCCAGCGCCTTCTTGCATACGAAGCCGTTGGGGACGAGAACTCCGCGCCGTCGGAGTCTGCCGCTTCTCGTGTTTGTGCGAAGCTGCGCGGCCCTCTGATTACACTCGCGGGAGTTGCCGGTTTTCGCTCGCTCCTTTCCCGTGCTCTGACGCTAGCCAGGGCAGAAGTTCCCAATCTGAGCGCGGTACAAATAGCAGCGGATGGCTCGCTAAGGGGTCTAGATGAGCTTGTGTCGCAGACTGACAAGGAACAGGCCAGGGACGGAGGGGCCATTCTCATTGCCCAGTTGGTTGGGCTGCTCCTGACTTTCATTGGCGAGGGTTTAACGATCCGATTGGTTCAGGATGTATGGCCGGAGGCCGCCTTCGACGGCCGTGTTTCCGAGAAGAGAGGAAAGCTTGAGCGCACACGATAGAGTAATCATAAAAAAACTGCCGACCGGGGTACCGGGCCTGGATGAAATCCTGGGCGGCGGCCTCCCGGAGTTTTCCTTCAATATCGTCGCGGGCGCACCAGGGAGCGGCAAGACGACACTGGCGCACCAAATTGTGTTCGCCAACGCCACTCCGGAACGTCCCGCGCTCTACTTCACCATCCTCGGCGAACCCGCTCTCAAAATGCTGCGATACCAGCAACAATACACATTCTTCGACCAAGCCAAGTTAAGCACTGCTGTTCGCTTTATCAACCTGAGCCAGGTCGTGTTGGAGAAGGACTTAGACGCGGTGCTGGAGGAGATTGCGAAACAGGTTGAGAAGGCAAACCCCGGTATCGTGGTCGTGGACTCCTTTCGCACCGTGGTGCGGAAAGCCCTCGGCGGTACAACTGAAGTAGAGCTGCAGGCTTTTATTCAACGGTTAGCGCTGCTCCTGACCAGTTGGCAAGCCACAACTTTTCTGGTCGGAGAATATGTCGAAGGTGAAATCCGAGACAATCCCGTGTTCACGGTCTCCGATGGCCTCTTTTGGCTATACCAAACGTCGGAGCGAAGTTCTATAGTTCGGAAGCTTCAAATCATGAAACTGCGCGGCCAGGCGTCCGTGCCCGGACTGCACACCTTTCGTATTACCAATGCTGGGCTGCAAGCCTTCTCGCGTACTCTTGGGCTTGCCGGACAAGCAAGAAAGATCCCCAGCGCACGGCGCCTTTCCGTCGGCATTGCGGAATTGGACAAGATGCTCGGGGGCGGCATTCCCGAAGGGGACAGTGTTCTGGTGGCGGGGGCGTCGGGAACCGGGAAATCAGTCTTGGCAACCCAATTCATTGCTGAGGGCATACGCCAAGGGCAGCCGGGAATTGTGGTGGTCTTTGAAGAACGACCTCAAGAATACGCGGAGCGCGCCAGCAGTTTTGGTCTGGATTTAGGAACGCCGCGAAAAGAGAAGAAACTAGAAATCCTCTACCTCCGTCCGCTAGACCTCTCAGTGGATGAAACCATGCACGAGATTCTCGACGCAGTCCAACAGATTGGCGCCAAACGCCTGGTGATTGATTCCCTGGCAGGCTTTGAAATGGCATTGGCTCCCGGCTTCCGCGCAGACTTTCGCGAATCGCTTTATCGGATGATTACTGCTTTAACTGGTGTCGGCGTGACGATTCTAAGCACTGTGGAGGTGGACGAGTCTTTCACACAATTCCCGTTTAGTACCTATTCGATTTCCTTTCTCACCGATGACATTATCCGGCTTCGCTACGTATGTATCGACGGCGAACTGCGCAAGATCATGGTTGTCATCAAGATGCGCGGCGGCAACCATAGCAAAGAAATTCGCGAGTATGAAATCACGTCCAAAGGGGTAGTCATCATCGGCAAGCGCCTTACGGAATACCAAGGCCTTATCACCGGTGTTCCTGAGCGTTTGAACAGATCCGGCAATCATGAAGAACGCTCACATACGCCAAAAGGCAAAAGCAAAAGCTAGAAGCGAAGCGTCAACTCACGATAGCCTCCAAGAGTTCTGCATTGCACGCCGATGGCGCCCAGAGTTCGCTGTGCATTTTATACTGGGCAGCACTCATCGGGCTGCCTCCTCAGCGCGGCGGCACACCTGCGTTGGCCGATCACTCCAGCGTGACTACGCTTTCCATCAACGAACCGGTGTTCAATTCTGACCAGACTTATATGGTCTGAAATGGGATAGTTTCTGGTCCAGCAAAGAGCCGTGGGCGGAATAGGAGGTCGAATGTCCGCTCTCGTAAAACGCCGCATTCTTGTGGTGGACGACGATGAGGGCGTTCGTGACGTTTTTACGCTGATGCTGCGGGAAAAAGGCTACGAGGTGGCTACTGCGGAAAACGGTTTTGACGCTCTTCTTAAGCTGAAAGGCGTGGTAATCCCGGACGTAATCATCTCTGATCTCAACATGCCGGAAATGTCTGGGTTCGAATTGCTGTCAGTGGTACGACGCCGCTTCCCGAAGATTTCAGTGATCGCCAGCAGCGGCGCTTATGGAAGCAGAGCTGTACCGACCGGGGTCCTGGCCGACGCTTTCTATGCTAAGGGAGAAGATCATCCGGAAGCGCTGCTGAACAGCGTAGCTTCGTTGATCGAGACTTCTGCGGAGCAAGCAACTGCGCATGAAAGCGCCTCAGCTCCGGTTTGGATTCCACGGAACGGAAAAGACTCGAACGGAATCCCTTATATCGTGATTACCTGTACGGAGTGCCTGCGCTCTTTCCCTCTGAATGTGAGAACAGAAGAGAATCCGGAGGTTCTCGAAACCCCATGCCCGTTTTGCTCAAGCACCGTCAAATACATTATTGATTTTTCTCTTTCTGTGTTCTCTCCGGCAAAGGCCGAGCCCACTCCTGTAATTAGCCGCAAGGACAAAGCAGCGTAATCCTGTCCTAATTATTTCGCCCTGCTGGCGAGATTCGGTTTTCGGCAATTTGCGTGAAGCTCTTCTGTTTGGTGATGAATCGCAGGCCGTTGTGAAAGGTATGCTTTGCATGTGTTCAATGTTGATCAGACATTCCGCGCTGTGGTTGCTAGGATTTTGAAATCCTTTACACATTCTTCCGACGCCGATTTGGCGACGGTCTCTTGTGCAAACCGATAAATTCAGATCCGACGCAGGAGCCTATATGGCAACTCAGCCAATCTCTTCCGAATACAAGCAGGAACCACTCGCATCGCCATATTGTTCTGATCCGAACTGCAAAAGCTGCAAAGAGCTACGAGACGTGCAGGACGCGATACGATTGGGCAAACCAGTTCCTGAGAACTGAGTCCCTCGGGAAAAGCACCTAGCTGCACTCTGATCGCAGTTCGGTCAAACTGGGTAGGAAATTCGCCGATCTGGCAAAAGGATCGGACGGGGTTTGGACCAGCTCAAAAGAGGCTGCCAGACGCGACCACAGCTTGCCAAAAGCCCGGCACAAAAGCCTTCCTGCCTGGCAAAACTGACATGTGTGACAGTTGCGGGCTATTGATTCAGACCCGGCCCCCGGCAAGAAAACCACTGTTCCGGTGCTCAGAAATACGGGTGGCAATGCCCGACAAAATCGTGCGAGCGATATTGCGATCGCCCTAATCTTCCAACCACACTCCGCGATTACCGAACTATTACGCATAGCGCACGTCACCCAATCGCCGCGACAATCTAATCAAATAGTGTAGGACATCATGAATATAGAGACCATCGCCAAAAAGCCTTCAAACGCCAACCCAATCAACTGGATCACAGCTTTCTTTATGGCTGCTTTCCATATCGGCGCAATCGCGGCCTTGTTCTTCTTTACCTGGAAAGCACTGTTAGTTGCGGCCCTTTTATGGTGGATATCCGGAAGCTTGGGGATTGGCATGGGCTATCACCGCCTCCTGACACATCGCGGCTACAAAACCCCGAAATGGGTGGAATACTTTCTGACGTTATGCGCGACTTTGACGCTTGAGGGCGGCCCGATCTTTTGGGTGGCGACCCATCGCATCCATCACCAGTTCGCCGACAAGCAAGGTGATCCGCACTCGCCGATAGATGGAACGTGGTGGGCGCACATGGGCTGGATTCTGACAGGAAAGTCCATGCATCATGACACTACGACTCTCGCGCACTATGTGCCGGATCTGGCAAAAGACAAGTTCCACGTCTGGATGACAAAGTACCACTACCTACCGATCATCGTGCTCGGAGTCGTACTGCTTGCAGTCGGTGGTCTGCCGTTCCTGATGTGGGGAATTTTCGTCCGGACGGTGCTCGGCTTGCATGCAACCTGGCTCGTGAATTCGGCTACGCACATGTGGGGTTCACGGCGTTTCTCAACCCGTGACATGTCCACCAATAATTGGTTCGTTGCCCTACTGACCTTCGGGGAAGGCTGGCACAACAATCATCATGCCCATCCCACTTCGTCCCGTCACGGCTTGAAGTGGTACGAAGTCGACATGAACTGGTATGGAATCTGGGCTCTCAAAATGCTCGGCCTCGCGAAGCAGGTCAAAGCCATCCAGTTGCCAGAGGTAATGAGGGAAGAAGCTGCGGCGTAGTCGATCATCTTCCTCTATGTGACAGCGTCTGGATACGGAATTCGTTCCGGTAGAGGTGAGAAACGTGCGCACTACCGATTTGGCCGAAGGCGCTGCGTTGAATCTGCGCGGGTGTAGGTCTCTGCTTCCGAGGAGCACAACTTCTTCGCCGCCTCTATAGGCGGCAGGCGACTGGCGATGACCAATTGGCCTATTCTCGTCGTAAAAGGGACACACCAGGGAATGACCTAATTGGCGCGATTGAGCGTCAGGCCCAGCAACCTGATCAAATCTCGAAGTGCAATTCTGAACTTGTACTACGACCACAGGTCCGCACACCGTATTCCGAGTAATATCTGGTGCCAGCGCGTCACGATCTGAGTAGAAGTTGGACGACGTGCGTCGTTCTCTGGTTCTCTGATGTCAGTGATGCTCCCGCTGCTGGCTCCCCCGGCATACGACGATCCAGCGCTGGCCAGCTTTCGATTCGTGCCTTCCGTCTGATCTCACCTGTTTATTTCCGCATCCAATCACCACTCTGACCAAGGTGAGGTTATGTCAACTAGGGAAGTAATGTCTCATGGATGCTCCTTCGTTATTGCACTTGTTTTCCTCTCCGTGTTATCAATTCCTTGCGTTTCTCAAGAGAACACAACGTCGGCACAAACTTCCGACAAGAGCACAATCGAAGGGACGGTGGCTTCGTCCACCCGGCAAACGTTCGTGGTGAGAACAGCAGACAATCAGTTCCAGCTGTTTACGTTCAACCGATACACCGACAAACCACAGACCCTCCCCGTCGGCACACGTATACGGGTCGAATCTCGTCCCAGCGGGGATCCAGGTACTCGGCTTGCGATCAGAGTCACCACATTAGAAGCAGCACCGAAGGATCAGCAGCGTGCTGCGGGCACCGAGGCTGCCCCTGTTCCAGAGTCGGTTAGAAACGTGGAAAGCGATATTCGGCGCGAAGCCCGGCGCTGGAGGCTCGGGGTACGGGCTGGTGCAGCATTCGATCCTGAACTTTTCATGTTCGGCGTGCACTCGCAGATGGGCCCGATTTTTAGCTCCCGAGTTTTCTTCCGTCCCAGCGCCGAGTTTGCGTTCGGAGAAGTCACTGATCTTATCGCGCTGAACTTCGAGGCGGTTTACAGGTTCCCAGGTCAGTAGAGCGACGGGATTGGACCCCTTACATTGGCGCGGGCCCGGCCATGACCTTTATTCACCAGAACTTTCAGGCGGGCAGGAACATCGACTTCGGTAACTTTGATTACGAAACCGGCTTCAATGTTCTGGCTGGCTTGCAGTCCCGGCGGGGCACATTCGTGGAAGCAAAGACGAGTTTATGGTCGAGACCTGCCCCGGTGCTCCGGTTGATAGTGGGCTATAACTTTTAACACGAACTCCCTCTAGCCGGAAGAGCACGCGTGCTGCAAAGCTCGAAGCGATAGGGTCGCGGCTCGGCTCTTCCGCGTGCGCCATCTAACCTAAATAGAGTCCCTACTCTCGCCTTCGTTTTGAAGCAAATCATCGGCAGCTTCGTAGAGCGGCTCCCTAATGTGCCTCTTTCCCGAAATGGAACTTGTCGCGCTCGAACGTAACCACCACTACATCGCCTGCATTACTGTCCACAATCCCGATTGCTACCATTTAGATTCCTCTTGCTCTAAAGATCGCAAGCCGGAATTGGGTGAGATCCGTGCTAAATACATCCCGGGGTCGGGTTTCGATTCCTCTGCTGGGCCTGTTTCTCGTCATAACGGCGCTCGTCGGAATCAGACTTATTGCAGTCGGCTCTTTTCTTCACTCTCGCACCACGATTGCGGAAATACGCGATGCCAGCGGACCCGTTCAGTTTCAGGGTGTCGTGACCTATGCAGATGCGGCCAGGAAGCGATTTTGGATTCAGGACGAAACGGGAGCACTGCAACTCCCGTGCTCGGAGACTTTAGAACCCGGCCAGTTGGTGCGGGTAAAAGCTCGGGCGGTGCCTAAAACTCAGGGTTCAGCGAACGAAGTTCTCGATGCCAGCCTCACAGACGTCCGTGTCATCGTAACGGGTGAGCGGCGAGCGCTGCCTGTTGCAGTCACAGCAACTTTACAGGCGTCTGTTCAAAGGGATTTCGGAGGCTTGCGTATACAACTAGCCGGCGTGCTCCACGCAAAGACGCGAGACAGTTCCGGATCCGAGGTAATTACGTTTGGTGACGGTTCAAGCGAGGCATCGGCCGTTCTCCCCGGCGGTTCGCAACTGCCACCGCTGAATACCTCTGTTGAAGTCAGCGGTGTTGCCGAGGGAATCCCGGGTGAAAATGGCTTCCTGAAGGCGCAACGACTCTGGGCTGCAGCGCCTGGCGATCTGCACATAGTTGCGCAGCCGCCCTCCGGAACCCCAGTTCAAACGATTCGTTCCTTGTTTGCTGATCCCGCGGTTCGCGACGGGCACCGCATCCGCCTACGCGCTCACGTTATTCGTCAGAACACTCCGATCTCGGCGGACATCGGGGACGATTGGGGCGCGATCACTGCCGAGTTGGAGAGACCTTTGAGTATTCCTGCTGGGCGTGAGTTGGAGATCACGGGCTTCCCGCGCTTCTTTGGATTCCAGCTTCAAATCCAGCACGCAACCGTTATTGACGCGGATCGGGAGCTGTATCCAGGTGCAGATTATCAAAGCAATGCGTTGCGATCTGTTGCCGCGGTTCGCCATCTCACGACTCCCGAGGCAAGCGGCGCGACGCCGGTCATAATTGATGGTGTGGTAACCTTTGCCGACTCCAGTTGGAAAGCTCTTTTCGTGCAGGATTCCACTGGCGGGATTTATGTGTCTTACAGCACGAAAGGCATGAGTCCCAAACCCGGAGACCGGGTGACGGTTACGGGCGTGTCGAACCTGGGTGACTACGCTCCGGTAATTGTGGCTGCGAACGTGATTCGTAAAGGCCGCGTTAGCTTGCCCCGGCCAGTTCCAATTACGCCCCGAGACGCGGTTGCCGGAGTGCTCGACTCAGTCTTTGTCGAAGCAGAGGGAGTGGTCCACGCCTTGGCGTCGAAACAGGACCCCACTCACCTCGCGTTCTCCCTCTATTCCTCTTTCGGAACGATTCGAGTAATCACATCGCCGAGCTTTGGTACCCAAGAGCAGTTAGAGAAGATCGAAGATGCTACGGCGCGGATCCGGGGCATTTGCGGCACAATTTTCAACTCGCGCCGGCAGTTAGTTGGGTACCAACTCCTGGTTTCCAACATTAGCGACATAACTGTCATCGGAGCCAGTGGCGATCCCTTCGCAGCGAGAGCTACCCCGATCAACCAGCTTCTTCAATACACACCTAATGGCCGCCTAAACCATCGCGTCAAAGTGTCCGGAGCGGTCACGATGGTTGGAGAAGGATTCTTCTACCTGGAGGATGATAGCGGCGGGCTAAGGGTCGAAGGTAATAGCAACAATGTTCGCGCAGGAGCGTTAGTGGAAGCTGCGGGATATCCGACACCGGGCGCTTATTCCCCTGTACTGCGGGAAGCGGTAGTGCACATTCTCCCGTCTCCAGGCGAGATAAACGTAAAGCCCATGAAACTGGATTGGAATGCCACCGCGAATTCTGATTCTCGCCTGGTTACAGTGGAGGGCCGAGTACTGAGCGTGATGAACGTGGCGGCGAAGAAAACCCTGGCGCTAGAGTCCGGCGGACGCATCTTCGATGCCCAGCTCTACCTCCGGCACCGCGACGAGAATGTCCCTGTACTGGCAGAAGGCAGTATCGTTCGACTGACTGGCATCAGTTCTTCACAAGCCGACACGGTATCGTCCTCTCTGCTGGACCCGTATGCGGATCCGGGCGTGCGGATTCTGATTCGTTCGGCCCAGGACATTCAGGTATTGAAGCGGGCGTCGTGGTGGAACCTCCGGCACACAGTTGTCGTTGTCGGGACATTGCTGACGGTCATCGTTGCGACCTTGGCATGGCTGAACGAGAGGCGCCGCCGCATGCGGAAACAACAAGCGGAACTCTTCCGTGCAAACGAAAAGACGCAGGCCGTTCGTGATCTCGCCACGGCTATGCAGGTAGTGACACAAGAAAAGGACTACTCCGCGCGGGTCCAGGTCTCCGGCGAGCACGACATTGCTCTCCTCGGCGCAGAGTTCAACAAAATGATCGCCGAGCTGTACTCTCGTGAACTGGAGAAACTTGAAGCGCAGAAGGTGCTTCAAAGGCAGGCACTCACCGACGAGTTAACCGGGCTGCCGAACCGCCGCCTTTTTTCCGATCGTCTCAACCAAACTTTGGAATCAGCTAAACGCGAGAAACGGATCGTCGGGCTTCTGTATCTCGATCTCGACGGCTTCAAACTCGTCAATGACAGCTTGGGGCATAGGATCGGTGACGTCCTTCTCGCCGAAGTTGCCGTGCGTCTAAAGGCTCGCATTCGTACCTCGGACACGCTGGCGCGGCTGGGGGGTGACGAATTCGCTGTCCTGCTCACCGGTATTCACTCACGCGAAGACTCCGACAAAGTCGCAGAGGCTCTTCTCGGGCAACTTTCGCAGAAGTTCGAGATTGCAGGTCACGAGATCAGAATCAGCGCGAGTATAGGAATCAGCGTGTATCCCGAGAACGGAAAAGACGCCAATGAACTGCTTCAGCAGGCGGATAGTGCCATGTATGCCGCAAAGCGAAGCGGCAAGAGCCGCATGCTCAACTTCACCTCAGAAATGGGATTAGTGGTTCGGGAACGAGTCACGCTGGAAAACGAGCTTCGCGGAGCGCTGGATCGCGGTGAAATCCAGGTACATTATCAACCTGAATATGAAGTCAACGAAAACAAGCTCATTCGGTTCGAGGCGCTTGCACGCTGGACACACCCAACTCTGGGGAACATCCCACCTTCCAAGTTTGTGCCCGTCGCCGAAGAGAGCGGGCTTATAATCCCGCTCGGGGCCTACGTGCTCGAACGAGCCTGCTCAGATGCGCTGCAGTGGCAAAAGCACAGCCCCCGGCCCATTCAGGTAGCGGTGAATATCTCGAGCATCGAGTTCATGCAGGACGGGTTTGTGGACAGGGTGATAGACGTTCTCAAACGGAAAGGCCTCGCACCCGAACTCCTGCAACTTGAATTGACAGAAACTGTGATGCTGCACGGAACTCAGCGTGCGGCTGGCGCTATGAAGCGGCTGCGAGCCTTCGGAATCGGCATTGCTATCGATGACTTCGGCACCGGCTACTCGTGCTTCGGCTACCTACCGCAGCTTCCGTTTAACACGCTAAAGATCGATCGAAGTTTTGTGCGAGAGTTGCACGAACGTCCCGAGGCGAAGGCTCTCATTCAATCTCTTATCTCCCTGGCTCACAACCTGAGTATGCAGGTAGTGGTCGAGGGTATTGAAACCACCGAACAACTCTCAGCGGTCAAAGCTCTTGGCGGAAATCAAGTTCAGGGATACCTTCTCGGTCGTCCCACCGCGCACCCACTGTCGGTAATTGCTTCGTTCGCGAACGGATTCGCCGAGTCGGATCCAGAGATTGCGCGCAAAACGGCTGCTGGTTTATCGTGACACCATTCCCCGTATTTACCACGAGGAGTGGCGAACAGAGGCGCAAGCGTGCGATAACGCCTGTTTGGCAGAATTGGAACGCGTCGGTTTGTCCTGCCCCAGGCAGACGTGTGAGGAGCCAGGAAAGCGCTCAACCCCGCCCAGCTCCGGCTGCGCTCTAGCCGGGGGAGGCCGACCGCAGGAGTCACTCACTCCGGGGCTGCGCCGGGGGAACTGCGCGCTGCATGGTTAAGTTCCTGTGGGAGCGGGTTGCACCGGCGTTACTTGAAAGGAAACGCGCTTCCACTGCCCATTCCGCTTCAGCCAAACAATTGTGGCCCGGACATCGGCCGTTTGCGTGTGGCCATTAATCGTCAATTTGACATTGGCGCGCCCGTTGTATATCCCCGTATCCCCGTACAAACGAACGTTCTCTTCGGTTACATTGATGGCGCTGTACTTCAAGGTGCCATCCTTCAACTCTTGGATGGTCCTGCTCTTATCGGCTGCGTTTCCGTCAGGCCCAATGCCCACATAATCATCAGCAAGATATCGCTCCAGGACGGAGGTGTCCCCCTTGATGACAGCCATCCGTACCTGCTGTTCCAGCCCAGCGATAACTTTCTCAGTCCTGCCGCCAGCCTTCTTCTCCTGCGACCAGGCGGCACTGCCCAAAGACAACGTACAGATGAGACAACAAATCCAAATCCTATTCATCGGGACCCTCCACTTATTTTGGAAACAAACGACTTTATAGTCCCCGCTTTCAGGCGTGTCAAATTCCGGGCGAATCATTGAAACGTTTCTTGGGTGTCACTGAATGGGTCAGTCATTGAACGATCGCGATAGTGCCATGACAGCGAAAAAGCGAACAGACGGGCATCCACCCTGTTTGCTGGTCAATGCGAGTTACAAGTCTCCGCTCGTCACTGTTGGGAGTCTTTCTCAAACGGAGGTCACAGCTTGTAAAGCTGAAAATTCCCGCCCTCTGCGAAGAAAACGCGAAGGTGGGACACTCCCGCTGCAATGAGCAACGGCCTGGCTTCGTACACGAGGTTGAAGGAAGCCAGAGGTTGAAGGAAGCCAATGGTAGAAATCGCCGCGCACTCCCCAAAGGTCCGCGGCGCATTTCATCGACCAAGTCACAGTCGGCGCCAAGTGACGTTTCGAAATCAGCTTAGGTTCTAAGAATTGAAAATATCTATACCTGTGAAGCTGTATGCAGATAAGTGAGCTGTGGATTTCAGGTTCGACTTCGATTCGGACCCGCGCTTTGTAGATTCAGGACTGACTAGCGGTCGAGAATCAAACTGATTTTTGTCTGATTTCGTACGTTATTCCGGCTGGCATCTGAGGAATCTCGGCTCGAACCAACGCGCCCTTGCTGCTCCGCCTCTAACTCTGGGAATCCTCAGGAAGGATTCTTGCGTCCGCCACTCGTTCATGTTCGCGCTACCGCCCGTGCCTGTTGACCGCCGTAAGCACGATCCGGAACTCGAATTCCGTCTGCGCAATGGTCTCAACAAACCAGTTCCGCATGGTCGTTTTCGGTCTATCGGACTAGGACTGATCACCGGAGCAGCCGACGATGACCCGGCTGCAATCGGTACCTATGCCGCCGTGGGGGCTTCTCTGGGTCCCTCCTTCCTTTGGACGGTGCCAGTTCTATTCCCAATGATGTTCGCCGTGGTTTATCTCTGTTCAAAGCTGGGCCAAGTGGCGGGCGAGGGTCTCTTTGCGGTTATCAGACGGCACTACTCCCGCTGGATCCTTTTCCCGATTCTGATCTGTGCCATGATCGGGAATGTCATTGAGGCCGGTGCGGACATTGGAGGCATTGCTGCAGCGCTAAACCTTGTAGTTCCGATCCCTATTTGGCTCATAGTTGTTGCGGTGAGTGTCACAACGGCAGCGCTTCAGATTTGGGGCTCGTACACACTGATCCGCGACATTTTCCGGTGGCTCGCGCTCGTGCTATTGGCCTATGTGGGCGCCGCAGTGCTGGCAAAGCCCGATGTCGCAACAGTCCTCAAGGGCACATTCATACCGAAACTCCATTTCGACGCTCACTCGCTTTCAATGCTGGTTGCGATTATTGGCACGACGTTATCTGCGTATCTGTATAGCTGGCAATCGAATCAGGAAGTTGAAGAAGATATTACGCTCGGCCGGCGCCGGCTGACCGACCGTATGGGGACAACCCATAAAGAACTGAACCATTCCGCGAAAGACATCGCCGCAGGGATGGTTTTCGCGAATCTGATCACCTACTTCATCATGCTCTCCACTGCGGCAACTCTGTTCAAAGCGGGAAAGAACGACATCAGCACCGCCGCTCAAGCCGCACAAGCGCTGGTTCCAGTCGCGGGAAAACTTGCTGGGCTTCTGTTTACGATTGGCGTGGTCAGCGTCGGCTTCATCGCCGTGCCCATCATGATCACCGGGGCTGCATACGATTTATGCCAGGCACTCGGGTGGAAACACGGACTGCATTATCCGCCTTCTGAGGTGAAGACGTTCAATCTCACGATTGCGGCCTGCACGGCAGTTGCAATGTGCCTGAACTTCCTAGGCTTCAATCCGATGAAGGCGCTGGTATGGTCCTCTGTCGTGCAAGGGCTTTCCACTCCCCTGTTGATGTTGCTGATTATGTTCATCACCACCAATCGGCAAATTATGGGCCGTTGGGTGAACACTCGGCCTCTTAACGTGCTTGGATGGCTCACTACCGCCGCAATTTGTTCCGCAAGCCTTGGCCTACTCGCGACTTGGTTGAAGCGGTTGTGAGTTCCGCCTCCCGAGTTCGGCGCCCAACTCAGCGAAGGTTTAACGAACATTGGGTAGCTCAGCTTCTGAAACGGAGAAGGAGCATCGCGGCCAGGAGCACAATGATTCCGGTCAAACCACAGTCGACCAGATCATGGATGCGAGAATGGGTCAGCGTACTCACTAGCTCTTGTTTGTTCACCAATAGCAGCATGAAGACAAGAACAAATGGAAGCAGAATTCCATTCAGAACCTGGGACAGCACCGCCAACTACGGGTGCGTGCGGTATCAGAATGATCGCTTATCCGATAACGATAAGCGCCTTCTAGAGCCGTTGCGCAGATATCACGTAGCACTGATGAAGATAGGGTAAGCTGACTGGCTATGAACCCAGCACACGGCTCAGCGTCTCTCTTTATCGAACTGGGCCTGATTTTGATTGGCCTGGCGATTCTAGCCAGAGTCGGCAGTCGCTGGGGGTTTTCGGCAATTCCTTTGTATCTCTTAGCGGGCCTTGCTTTTGGTAATGGCGGCCTCGCGCCACTGAAGCTGAGCGGAAGTTTTGTTCGCACTGGCGCGGAAATCGGCGTGCTCCTGCTCCTGTTCATGTTGGGGCTGGAGTACACCGGGGACGAGCTGAAGAAGAGCTTGCGGATGGGTCTGTCCGCAGGGATTGTCGACTTTGGTCTGAACTTCAGTCCGGGTTTGGTTGCAGGGCTGCTGCTACGCTGGGGCCTATTAGCTTCGGTATTGCTGGGCGGGATTACCTATATTTCGTCTTCAGGAGTGATTGCAAAAGTCCTTACTGAACTTAGACGCATGAATGAACCGGAGACTCCCCTGGTTCTGTCCATACTGGTGCAGGAGGATCTAGCAATGGCTGTCTACCTTCCAGTGGTCGCGGTGCTCCTCAGCGGGGGTGGAGCAGCGAGAATTGTTCTTTCGGTTGGCGTTGCTATTGCAGTTGTCGCTGTGGCGCTTACGGCAGCATTGGGTTGGGGGCCGCGAATAAGCCGACTCTTGGTTCACGAATCCGAAGAGATTATCCTCCTAACCACTCTCGGTGCGGTTCTCTTGGTTGCAGGGATAGCACAGCGGTTCGAAGTTTCGGCAGCCATTGGAGCGTTCTTAGTCGGCATTACACTTTCTGGCTCTGTGGCGGAAAAATCTCGCCGGGTCGTGGGTCCACTCAGAGACCTATTCGCCGCATTGTTCTTTTTCTTTTTCGGTCTGGAAGTGGATCCCGCAAATATCCTCCCCGCCTTGCCAATCGCTCTCGGACTTGGCGCGATTACGCTTGTCACGAAAGTGCTCACAGGGTATTGGGCGGGGCGCCACCAACAGATAGATAAAAGGGGCAGTCTGCGTGCGGGTGCCGAACTTGTTGCACGTGGCGAGTTCTCTATTGTCATTGCCGGCTTGGGCGTAGTCGCGGAACCGCGCCTCGGCCCACTGTCTGCCAGCTATGTGTTGCTGATGGCAGTAGCCGGACCTGTGCTAGCGCGCATCGCAAAATAAGTCTTTCTCGACTGCTTTGGTCCAATCAACGCGATGGTGCAAGATAGGCACTTTCAGCCGTTGTTCTGGCTCGTGGAGGTCGCCGTATACGATACAGACCCGCTCCTGGCAGCTGGTCCCGTATTTCCGTGCTTGCGAATCCGATCATTAGATCGCACGACATCCCGCTGACGCCGCCCTGCATCGAACCCAAACCTGGTGTCATGCGTTTTATTGCGGAGGGAAGAAATGATGGATGACGGCGTTGTGGGCAAGATCAGTCAACAAGAATGGCTCAAGCCGACCGAAGATGGTCTACAAAACGCTCTCCACAAAGCGTTCCAATCAAAGGGCGGACTGCAGGTAAAGAATTTCCTTCATGGGACGTGGATTGGACACCCTCTGCATGTGATTCTCACGGATATACCGATTGGCTCATGGACTGCAGCTATTGTTTTTGACGCGCTGGACTCGATGGGGGCACGCAAAGAATACAAGCTTGCCGCTGACGCGGCGGTCACGCTTGGACTGGTTGGCGCAGCCGGAGCGGCGGTGACGGGATTGACCGATTGGCAAGACATAGATCCGCCTGCACGTCGGGTTGGACTGGTACACGGACTGCTAAATATTGCCAGCGCCGGCCTGTTTGCCGGTTCGCTTCTCGCGAGACGAAAAGGCAAACGCAGCCGGGGTCGAGGCTTGGCAGCGCTTGGCTATGCCTTGTCCGTAGCGGCGGCTCAATTGGGCGGGAATCTGGTTTACGAGCAGAAAATTGGAGTAGACCACAGTGAAGCTGAAAGGCTTCCGAGCGAGTTCGAGCCTGTGCTGTCGGAATCGGGGTTGGGCGAGGAGAAACTGGTACGCGCTGAGCACAAAGGAACACCGATACTTTTAGTTCGTCGCGGCCCGCAGATATTTGCCCTTGCTGAAACGTGCTCGCATCTTGGCGGCCCATTGTCGGAAGGTAAGCTTGACGGGGATTTTATCCAGTGTCCATGGCACGGCTCTCGCTTCTCCATTCGTGACGGTCATGTCGTTGACGGCCCCGCCGTTCATGCTCAACCCTGTCTGGAGGCTCGCATCCAGAATGGTCAGGTTGAAGTCCGCAAGTCGAATTGCCGGGTCGCCACGATGCCTACAATTGAGACAGAGCCCCTCCCGCGCACGGGAACGGCTGGGTAACTTAGCAACCGAAAGGAACACTTCAATGCATCGACCGAAGACCAAAATATTGGTGGATGGCGGCGACCCGGAGGAGACTCGACAGATAAAGGAACTGCTGGGTTTTGTCGATGGACAGACGACGAACCCTTCGCTGATCGCCAAGAACCCTCGTATAAGGCAGCTAATTGCTTCAGGGCACAAACTCTCTAGCCGAGAAGAAATGGACGAGTACAAGAAGATCGTTCAGACGATATCGCCGTTAGTCGGGGATGCCGGGGTATCGATCGAGGTGTTCTCGGATGAGAAAACCACAGCACAAGAGATGTTGAGCCAAGGGAAAGAAATGTTTTCGTGGATTCCAAATGCCTACATCAAGTATCCGTGCACGGAGGAAGGACTGCGTGCTGCACAGATGTCTGTCAAGGAGCAAGTCAGGGTGAACATGACACTTTGCTTCTCGCAACAGCAGGCAGCGGCGGTGTACTCAGCAACCAAGGGCACGAAGGAGCCCGCCTATGTTTCGCCTTTCGTCGGACGCCTGGATGACATAGGACAGAACGGAATGGACGTAGTGAAGAACATTCAACGGATGTTCTCGAAGGGGGACGGTCACGTTCTTGTTTTGGCCGCAAGCATCCGCAGCCTAGAGCACCTTCTGTACTGCTTCGCGCTTAACGCCGACCTTGCGACTGTGCCTGCGAAAACCTTAGAACAGTGGGCGAACAAGCAGTTCCCAATGCCCGACGCGCAATTTCAGTACAAGGCTTCTGGCAAGCCGATCCCCTATGAAGAGCTTGATTTGGAACAGTCGTGGGAAAGATTTGATATTCAGCACGAGCTTACGCGCAAAGGCGTTGAGGAATTCGCTGCTGACTATCGAGCGACTCTATCTCCCACTGCCTAATTGCGTCTAATGACTTGGGTCGCGGAAGGCTAGCCCCAATTCACTCCCTCGCTAGCAAACGGAATAGGCGACTCTCCCGATCGACGACATCCGGTCAGTCTCGCGGCCGGATCATCGCGCGTTCAGGTCGGGGACGTGTTCGATAGCGCCCGGCACAGCATGGTCACGCGTTTCGACTTCTAGCCTCGCACTGTCGTAGTTCTGGGGCCCCAGATAATTCTTGTGTATGGCTTCAATAAGAAGAATGAATTAGTCATGCGAGCGTTCAGCGGAGATAATCGCGAGCATCGCAAACCTTTCACAATCATGGTTCGGGACTCGCGCGACGCTACACGCCTGTCTGGTTCTTGTAATTTGCTTGGCGGCGGATAGCGTTGGACCCTGGAAGTATGAAGCGTCACAGTTCCTAAAGTCGCAGCCCTCTGCCGTTCAAACTCCTCAACGTCCGTCGTCGCTTTCTTCGCAACCTTTTCGTAGCCGCGCACGCGCGGCACACCTTCAACAAAAGGGTTCCAAGGCTTTAGCAAGCATTGGCGCCCGTGTGCCCGACGTGGTTTACTCTGCTTTCAAAGTCTGTTCCAACCCGGCATACAGCCAAGCTGGTCGAAACTGGTCAGCAATCGGTCGTGCTCCTCCTCGTTCGGATATCTGAACCAATCTCAAACATCCGTGCCTTGCATCTCTTGGACCTGCCAGTGTGGGTGTTTTGTGCGGTGGCCCAGGCGCAGAGTGCTTCGTGCGTTGATGGTTTGTGAGCGGAAGAACAGCTATTAATGACTCTGGGCTAAGCGGGTCAGGACGAAAGCCTTACAATCTGCTGAGTTGGGCTACGCTCGATCCTGTAGCCCACCTTAGTTCAGCAACCCCGCTCGATTTCAGCCACATCATATCGACGACTTAGGCCCAAGCGCTCGTTCTGGCATTCAGGAGTTGACTGCCGTGTGGTTCTCACCTCTTCCTCGTCGTAATCGTGTCTGTGATTGCCTAATCGCTGGCATTACCTTGGCAGCTATTCCGATGGCCCAAGCGCAAGTCCAACAAGCTGTATGCACTTTCAATTATTTCCTGCTCAACCCTGCTGATCCAAGCAATCCAACGGGTTATGTGCAAGGCGTGAACGACTGGGGAACGGTCGTCGGCATCGGGGATTTCGGAACGACAACGAAAGCGTTTGCTCACTATTCCGGGAGTGGCCAGAGCTACTGGCTGCCGCCCGGGGCGGTGGGCAGCGGGTTCATCGCCCGCAACAACAAAGGTTCCACGGCCGGATGGTTTACAGACTCCTCAGGTCAACCCCATGCATTCCTCCTCAAAGGGTCGACTATCACGCCCATCGTCGCGCCTAAAGCATCACCGGGCAGCACAGTTGTTCGCGGAATCAACAACTGGAATAGCGTTGTCGGAACATATTTCGGCACCGACGGTAAGAGCCATAGCTTCAAGCGCTACAGCAACGGCAGCTTCATT
>JAICSO010000050.1 GCA_025936825.1 Terriglobales bacterium | reverse complement strand
CGGTAGAATACGTGTGCCAGAAGTATCCAACCGCTGCGCTCATCACGGAGCCAATCCTCCAAAATATCGGCATCATCAAACCTGAACCGGGTTATCTCGAAGGCTTGCGCGAATTAGCCGATCGTTTCCACTTCATCCTTATTCTCGATGAGGTTAAGACCGGGTTCCGCCATGGCATTGGCGGTTATTCCAAAATCGCGGGCGTGACGCCGGACCTGGTCGTGTTTGGAAAGGCAGTGGCCAATGGCTATCCCATCGCCGTACTCGCAGGAAAGAAGGCACTGATGGACTTCTTCGTCCACCCTGAGCCGTCGAAGCGAGTCTTGCTGGCCGGCACCTACAACGCACACCCGGTGCCCACGGCCGCAGCCATCGCTACCATCGAACGTCTTCTGATGAATGACGGCGAGGTCTATCGGCGTGTTGAAGGCCTCGGACAGAAAATACAGGAGGCGCTTGAGGAGATCCTCGCCGCATTGGATGTAAGCGGGGTGGTTGCGCGGCAAGGATCCGCTTTCTGTGTCTACTTCATGGATCATCATCCCAGGGACTGGCACGATCTCGCCGCCAACCACGACTTTGCTCTCGACCAGAAACTTCGTCTGGCATTGATTCGACGTGGAATATACTTCTTCCCACTCGCGGTGAAGCAGTGCTCCATTTCGGCAGCTCATACTGAAGCAGACGTTGAATTCACGGTCGAACAGCTTAAAGGTGAGCTTGCAGCGCTAGTGAAGTGAGTGTCGTTACGACGCCCGCTATCCGAGATCCGCGCCGCCATCGACGAAGTACACCCCCCCCATACAGAAGCTCGCTTCGTCCGTCGCAAGAAATGTGGCCATTCCTGCAATGTCCGAAGCTAGTCCGAGCCGACGCGCCGGAATTCGCGGTATGTATTTGTCGCGAGCTCCAGGTTCGGAAAATTCCTTCGCGTTCATGGGCGTATCTAAAGTTCCGGGGATGATCGCATTAATGCGAATGCCATCTGGCGCGTAGTCGGCCGCCATTGACCGCATCAGCGCCAGCACACCTCCTTTACTCGCGCTGTAGGCTGCAAATCCCGGAAAGCCCCGCAGTCCCGTCCGGGATGCGATAAACAGAATACTGCCTGATTTTTTCTCCAGCATGGATGGAATCACGTATTTGGAACACAGCCAATAACCCCGAAGGTTGACATCGATGGTGCGGTTCCATTCTTCGTTCGACATCTCGTGCGCGCGAATTTGACCGTAGGACATCAGCACAGCAGCATTGTTCACCAGTATGTCGATGCGGCCGAACTTCTCGAGAGCAACTTGGACCAGAGCATTGACCTGCGATTCCGACGAGACATCGGTCTCCACAAAAATGACCTCGCCTCCGGATTTTAGGATTGCTACTGCTACTGACTCTCCTCGCGTGCGGCTGATGTCGCACACCACGATCCGAGCGCCTTCCTGGCAGAAGCGCATCGCGATCGCTTCCCCGACTCCTGCCCCTGCTCCCGTCACAATTGCAACCTTGTTCTTTAACCGCATCAAGCCTCCTGCCCGTATACATTCGTGCTACAGGTGAATCCGGGCAATCTGAGCCGCTTCTAGTATCGGTGCATCTCCCGATTCGAGAACAATAGCAATTTATGAAAACTGCATCTATCGCGAAATGACATATTATTGGCACAATCCTATTGCACCTCGTCCAAACTCGCTAGTCATATGGGGACCGACCAAGACTCTGCCGCTCGACGGCCAAGATCCTTTCAAGCCATCGCGGCTGGTACTATCTATGGCTACCCCGTGATGCAGGCGATCGGACTTCCGAGCGGAACGGTCTACCCGACGTTGCGCCAGTTGAAACGCGACCAATAGATCGGCCCCAGTCGAAACGCTACTCGATTGCGGATGCCTCACTGCGGCCCGCGCAAGTACAACGAGCTCACGCGGTCCGGGGAAGCGGCTGTGGAGACATGCGGGAAGTGAGATCCGGTGATATGCACCGATCACGACAATGGCATCCAGATCGAAGGTGGGACGGACTCCGTCGTCGCTTTGCCGTATGGAGAAGCGCCGTCATGAAAGAGGGTCTACTCGCGGTTGACACGACTCCGCAGCTTCCATGCGAACTCACTGTGGGCAAATTCATCAGTAGCTATTGGGAACAAGATGACATCGACTTCTCGGAAATCGACTATTGGGCGGCGTGGGATTCGCACGGGAATGTTCACAAACTGCGGGAAGCATCGAGGCTGAGGCAGTGGAAATCTGTGCGTCAACAGAAACGAATGGCGTAAGAACAAAGGCAAGAAGAAGGCGCTGAATCGTGTGAAGATCGCAAAGCTTGGCGGAGGTGCGTAAGTCACCTAAGGCACGGCTGTTACTTGAGTTTTCCGTTATCCCAGAATCGAAATACTAGGTGCGTCGCGTCCACTCTGCGGAGTCTGACGAAAAAGGGAGAGAACGGCTGGGGTTGAACCGGAGATCCGGAGCTATTCCGCAGGGTCATAATTCAGATTTTGCCCGAGCCATCGCTCGATCTCAGCTACGCTCATTCCCTTGCGTTTGCTGTAATCGACGACCTGGTCGCGGTCGATCTTGCCGAGGCTGAAATATCGCGATTCAGGATGGGCGAAGTAGAGTCCACTCACGCTCGAGCCGGGCCACATCGCAAACGACTCGGTGATCAGCATTCCTGTATTCGCCTGCACATCGAGCAAACGCCAAAGCGGACCCTTTTCCGTGTGATCGGGGCACGCTGGGTAACCCGCAGCTGGCCTGATGCCGCGATATTTCTCTTGAATAAGATCAGCGGCGCTCAAGCTCTCCGCGCAACCATAACCCCATTCCTCCCGCACGCGTTTGTGCAAGCATTCGGCGAACGCCTCAGCCAAGCGGTCGGCGATGGCCTCCGCCATGATCGCGTTGTAGTCGTCGTGCTTGGCCCTGTACGACTCGCACAGTTCTTTCAAGCCGATCCCGCTGGTTACCGCGAATGCGCCGATGTGATCGCGCAAGCCCGTTTCCTTCGGTCCGATGAAGTCGGCGAGCGATCGGCAAGGCTCGTTGCCTTCCTTATTTGATTGTTGGCGGAGGAAGTGGAATCGTTCGAGCACGGCCCCGCGTGTGCTGTCCGTGTACAGTTCGACATCGTCCCCCACAGCGCTGGCGGGGAAGAAGCCGTATACGCCTCGGGCCGTGATCAGTTTCTTCTCAATGATGACATCAAGGAGAGCATTGCCTTCGCTGAAGACCTGGCGCGCCTGGGCGCCATGCTCTGGGTGTTCAAGAATCCGAGGATAAATTCCTTTCAGTCCCCAGGTATGGAAGAACGGGCTCCAGTCAATGAAATCGCGCAGTATTGCCAGAGGAAAGTCGTTCAGCACGCGCACACCAGTGAATGAAGGCGTGGGCAAGTCTTCCGCGCGCCATTCGATCGGAGTCCGCCTTTTCCGGGCATCCTCGAGCGAGATAACGCTTAGCTTCGGGGCGGAGTGGGCTTTGCGCAAGGCTTCGTAATCGGCGCGATGCTGCGCCACGAACGCAGATTTACCTTCGTCGCTCAGAAGGCTGGTCGTAACGGGCACTGCTCGGCTGGCGTCGAGGATGTGGACTACCGGCTCACTATAATGTGGCGCGATTTTGACGGCCGTATGCGCCCGGCTCGTGGTTGCGCCGCCAATGAGCAAGGGTAGCTTGAAACCCTGACGCTCCATCTCGCGGGCCACATGCACCATCTCGTCGAGAGACGGAGTGATCAGGCCACTGAGTCCGATCATGTCGGCCTTTTCCGCCTTTGCGCGTTCGAGGATCTTTTCGCAGGGAACCATTACGCCCATGTCGATCACTTCGTAGTTGTTGCAGGCGAGGACGACCCCGACGATGTTTTTGCCAATGTCGTGAACGTCACCCTTGACGGTCGCCAATACGATTTTTCCCTGAGCTTTGACCACTTCCCCCGCCGCAGCTTTAGCTTCCTTCTCGGCTTCCATGTAGGGAGTGAGGTGCGCCACGGCCTTCTTCATCACGCGGGCCGACTTGACGACCTGGGGCAAGAACATTTTGCCGGCCCCGAATAAGTCACCGACCACGCTCATGCCAGCCATCAACGGTCCTTCGATGACTAACAGAGGACGGCCCAGTTTGACGCGAGCTTCCTCGGCATCGATCTCAATGTACGTATCGATCCCTTTGACCAGCGCGTGAGAAAGACGCTCCTCGACCGTGCCGTTGCGCCACTCCTCGGCCTTCTTTTCATTGACAGCCTTGCCAATGCCCTTCAGCGTTTCGCCGTAATCTACCAGGCGCTCGGTTGCGTCGGGGCGGCGGTTCAGGAGCACGTCCTCGACCAACTCCTTCAGCGCAGGCTCAATCTCCTCATAGACCTCAAGCATGCCGGCGTTCACGATGCCCATGTCCATGCCGGCTGCGATGGCGTGATAAAGAAACGCAGAGTGAATCGCTTCGCGGACTTTGTTATTGCCGCGGAAACTGAACGAGATGTTTGAGACGCCGCCGCTCACCTTCGAGTGTGGCAGGTTGGCCTTGATCCACCGTGTGGCGTTGATGTAGTCCACCGCGTAGTTGTTATGCTCCTCCATACCTGTGGCAACGGTGAGGATATTGGGATCGAAGATGATATCTTCCGGCGGAAACCCGACCTCGTCGACCAGGATGCGGTAGGCGCGCTCACAAATACGGATCTTGGCTTCGTAAGTCGCGGCCTGGCCTTGTTCGTCGAAGGCCATCACCACTACAGCGGCACCATATTTCAGGACTTTCGCAGCGTTCTGGCGAAACTTTTCTTCGCCTTCTTTCAACGAAATAGAGTTGACGATGCCTTTACCCTGCATGCACTTCAGCCCGGCCTCGATGACCTCCCACTTCGAGGAATCCACCATGAAGGGCACTTTGGCGACTTCGGGTTCGCTCCCGAGTAACTGGAGGAAGCGCGTCATCGCCGTGACGCCGTCGATCATGCCTTCGTCCATGCAGATGTCGAGGACATTCGCTCCGTTCTCGACCTGCTGGCGGGCTACGCTTACAGCGTCTTCATATTTGCCGTCTTTGATGAGCTTCGCGAACTTGGGCGAACCGGCCACATTGGTCCGCTCCCCGATCATGATGTAGACACCGGCCTGCTGGGTGAATGGCTGCGATCCCGAGAGACGGAGTGGCTTTGCCTTCGTAGGCTGAAGCGCGCTTGCGCTGTCTGATTCGCTCACGCCGGACTCGCGATCTGGTCCGCGTAGGGTTCTTCAGAGTGTGCCGGGCGCCACTTGCGCGGAGGCTGGCCTTCGAGCGCCTTGGCGATCGCCCCGATGTGCTCAGGCGTATTTCCGCAACAGCCGCCGGCGATGTTGATCAACCCCCCCCGTGCAAAGTCGCCCAGATAACGGGCCATGTCTTGCGGCCCAAGATCGAAGCCAGTTTCCGACAGCGGATTCGGTAACCCGGCATTGGGGTAACACGAGATCGCCACATCCGCTTTTTCCGAGAGTTCCTCAAGGAACGGATACATCAGATCGGGACCGAGAGAGCAGTTGAGTCCCACCGACAGCGGTTTCACGTGCCGCACCGCGTTCCAGAACGCCTCAGTCGTCTGCGCCGAAATCATCGTCTCACCGCCGCGCCCCACCGCCGCCGAGATCATGACTGGTAGTTCCTTACCGTCCTTATCGAACACCTCACGGATGGCGACGAGTGCGGCCTTTGCGTTGAGCGAGTCGAAGATTGTCTCGACCAGCAACAAGTCTGCGCCACCGGCAATGAGAGCGCGCACCTGCTGCGTATAAGCGGCTTTGACCTGATCGAAAGTGACCACCCGAAAGCCAGGATCGTCGGCGTCGGGCGAGTTCGAAAGAGACACGGTCAGCGGCCCGATCGCTCCCGCTACAAACCGCTGACGCGAGGTTGCAGTTCCAACACGATCGGCCCACTCACGGCATTGCCGCGCCGATTGCTCATTGATGTCCCAAACCAGAGTTCCGAGAAACTGATCATCGATGACTTTTTGATAGAAGGCGGGATCCTTACGGCCGCCGCGCTCCCGCGGATCGTCGACAAAGAACTCGCTCTGCGTGATGCTGGTTGCACCGAAGGTGTTCGTCTCAATAATGTCCGCGCCCGCTTCCAGAAACCGGCGATGGATGTGGCCGATCATTTCTGGCTTGGTCAGCGAGAACAGGTCGCCGTTGTTCAGGAGGCTCTTCGTCGAGTCTTTGAATCGCTCTCCTCGGATATCCGCTTCCTTCATGCCATAGGTACGAATCGTCGTGCCCATCGCTCCATCGATGATGGCGATGCGACTGTCGAGGATCTTTCCAAGCGGATGTTGATGGCTCTTGGTCATACCTCTTTGATGATCTCGGGCAGCCTTCGCTTCAGCCTTACCCTGGCGACATTTTCCACAAAATATGACTCTTTATTATAGCGATGGGCAGGATGCCCAAGCTGTTGCGGGCGTCATCACCGAGGTAATCGTGATAGCGTTGAATGCAAGGGACTTTCAGAGTGGAGAATCGAGAAAGAGTACACACAACAACCATCAAGTCTCCCACTGGCCGAATGCCCTTCGTCGCGGCGGGTGCGGTCACGGGCATCGGCAGCCTGCCTCTCACCTCGGTTACGTCGGCAGTTCGTGCGGTCGCCGAATTCTCCCCGGAAGTTCCTTTTTGGCCGCAGTTGCCTCAACTCTCACAGCAGGAGAGTATCGTCAGCCAGGGCCTCGGTGTTGTCGAAAATTTGATTGCGCCTCGGAATGAAGGTTACGGCTATGAGGTGAAAGCAGGCCAACTCGATTCGGTGCTCGAAATCCTTCACCGGAGTAGCGGGGAGTTGACACCGGCAAATGCGGCAGGCTTCGGCGCGTTCGAAGAAGCATTGTCGTCTGGTGTCTTCGGCTCCGCAATCGCCGTCAAGGGACAGATTGAGGGCCCAATTACACTGTCAGCATATCTGTTCCATAAGGGCCGGCACTTCTTGGCCGATCCGGCACTTTTCGCAGCAGTGGCCTTTCATGTCTCTCAGATCATCGGCTGGCAGATCGATCGCCTGAAATTAGCTGGCCTGCCTGTGCTCCTGTTTGTTGATGAGCCAGCCTTATGCTTGGACGCACCTGCCGCGATCGCGGTCTCAGAGGAACAGCGGCTTGATGCATTAGCGGCCACACTTGAGCACGCTCGCGTTCGTGGAGCTCATGCCGGACTGCATTGCTGTGCGGCGCGCCCCTTTGAGCGCATGTGGCGCGTGCAACCCGACATCATCTCCTTCGATGCCCATGAAGGACTGGACTCGTTCTTTGCCGATTGGCATGCGCTGGACTTCATGCAACAAGGTGGAACCGTCGCTTATGGAATGGTCCCCACACGACCCGGAGTGAATGCCCTAGATTCGGCGAGCATCTTCCTTCGCTGGCTGAAAGCCGCTTCCCTGGCTGGGGATCCCCAGAAATTTGCCCAGCGGGCGATGATCACAGCGACCTGCGGACTCGGACTTCTCGACACGTCCGCCGTCGCGGAGTCATTCGGCGTCGCGCATAGCGTCAGCAAACTGATCCGGTCCCTTGCGGGTTCGCCAGAACTGGGCGAAGAAATCGCATTCGGAAACTAACGTCATGGCTGCGACCGGCGGGCCGTGGATTCGCATTACGGATGGCAAGCATTGGGACGATAAGCCTCGGTGGTCACCGGTGGGAAGGCGATATATTTTGTCTCCGGTCGCAACGGCTTCTTCAATGTGCGGGGCATCCGCTTCGATGCGGTCAAAAGAAAGCCCGTCGGAGATTCCTTCCACGTCGCGTCGTTCGAGAGCCCCAGCTTAATGGTGCCGACGAACATACCCCTAGTTGAGCTTTCGATTACTCAAGAGAAACTAATGCCGACCATGGCGGAAGTCTCCGGGAGCATTTGGATACTGGACAATGTGGGTCCGTAAAAGGCCGGACAGCTAAGCTGAATCAATGCATTCGCGGACGAGACATCCCGCTGTCAACCAACATCTCCCTGGAATGCTCGCTAGCGGCATCGAACAACCAGAAGCCGCGTCTCTCGCCCGAACTCGGATAGGTTCAGGGTTGCGAATTCGCGCCATCTTGGCGTGATTCGGGCCTACTCGTGGCTAGTCAGGAGACCGAACGTGTGGTGGCTCGCGACCTTCAACGCTTCAACGCGCTTTATTAAGCGAGAAAGAAGTTCTGGCCGGTTGGTCGGCTAACAGGAAACTGACGACGATTGGCTTCCGGATTACTCGTCAACCCGCCAAACTCCGACCAGCCGCTTCGCCACTATCTTTGTTGTCCATTTTCGGGCAGCCAAAGCGGAGTACGCGAAGCTGCAATAAAGGTATCAGCATCAATGGTGATGACCACACCATCTCTCGTCTGGTTATCCTGCTGGCTTCCGTCCTTCTAATCCGGCGCGGCAGTAATGGCGATCCGTGGATTATCGGGCATGGTCGATTCCATGTAATCGTATTCTTCAAAGGCGAACCACCGATCAATGGTACAGTTTTTGAAATGAAGGATGGCAGCAAGATGCTGCTGCGAACAACGAAGCCCCTTTCCGCCGCACATCGCCTTGCCGCGTCGGCAGGTTCAACCGCGAGGGTCTTTCGCTCGTTTTTCTATTTTCGACCACAAGGTACTTGAGGAGGCAATCATCATGGCAGCACAACCAGAACCATTGATCAGAGGTGACCAAGCCGTAGTCATTCGACGTGCCACCCCGGACGACGCCGAAGTGTGCGGAAGAATCTGTTTCGAAGCCTTTGGAACTCTCGCCGATAAATACAATTTCCCTCGTGATTTCCCAGCACCGGAGATTCCCATCCATGTGCTTTCGACAATGTTTTCGCACCCATCATTCTTCTGCATCGTCGCGGAACAGGATGGGAAGATCATCGGAAGCAACTGCTCGGATGAAAGGACACCTATTGCTGGCGTGGGACCGATTACGATTGACCCCTGTTCACAAAATCACAGCGTTGGACGGCAACTGATGCAAGCTGTGATGACACGTGCGGAAGAAAGGAAGTTTGCAGGAGTTCGTCTGGTGCAGGCGACGTACCACAATCGTTCGCTGTCGCTGTACACGAAGATTGGTTTCGTTGTGCGCGAGCCACTTGCGTGCATGCAGGGAGCACCGATTCAGAAGATAGCAGAAGGTTATAAGTTACGCTCGGCTCAACCTAGCGATGTCGGAGCCTGCAACGACGTTTGTATGCGAGTCCACGGGCACGACCGTGGAGGCGAACTCAACGATGCGATTCAGCAAGGCACTGCCGTGGTCGCCGAATCGGAAGGACGGATCAAAGCCTATGCCTCCTCAATCGCCTTTTTCGGTCATGCAGTTGGTGAAGCCAATCGCGACTTGCAGGCACTCATTGCCGCAGCCACAGAGTTTCAGGGTCCGGGAATCCTTGTGCCTACACGCAACACGGGGCTGTTTCGCTGGTGCCTTGAGAATGGACTTCGAGTCATTCAGCCGATGACGTTGATGACCACCGGGCTTTACAACGAACCTACTGGGGCGTACCTGCCTTCGATCTTGTTTTAGTGCAGTGCTGAAGGTGTATGGGTATGACCAAGAGAAAACATCTCTCGCCAGAAGCTCTGGAATCGAGCTTGCTGCCCAAGCAGCGCAAACCCATTCCACATGCGTTCGTGCTCGATGCGATTTCCACCCCATGGCCGTACACCCGTCCGATGTTTGGCTGCCTTGCAATCTACGTGAAAGACAAAATCGTGTTAATCCTGCGGGATAAGCCTACGAACACTGCGGATAACGGAGTATGGCTCGCCACTACTCAAGAACACCACTATAGCTTGCGGCGTGAGTTTCCGACCATGCGATCCATTCAAATGTCGGGCAAAAGGATAACGGACTGGCAGGTCTTACCAGCCGATGCCCTTAACTTTTGAATCACCGGCGCTGCGGGCATGCGAGCTTGTGCTGGCTGGAGATGCTCGGATCGGCAAAATTCCGGGCGCACGAACGCCGAAGTCCGGATCAAAATCGGCTGGAAGGTCACCGAAGCAGATGAAGACTCCGAAGAAACACGGGAGCACGATTGAGCTCGACATCGTGCGGAAGATCGGCTTGGCTTTACCCGGCGTGGAGGAGAGCACAGCCTACGGGGCACCCGCGCTCAAGATTCGTGGAAAACTGCTGGCGTGCGTGCCTTCTCATCGCTCGGCTGAGCCCGGTTCGCTTGTCGTTCGCGTCGGATTCGATGATCGCGCTGACCTGCTCGCAACGGCTCCTGACGTTTACTACGTGACTGATCACTATGTTGGGTACACCGCCGTGCTGGTTCGCATGGCCCGCGTGACGCCCGATGTGCTGCGCGAGTTACTTGGCATGGCTCACAAGTTCGTGACCGCCGATGCGGCATGCCGTTCGCAATCACGGAACCGACGTAAGCGTACCTGATTCCGGCTCTGAAGCAAGTCGAGGCCGAGTACGCGAAGGTGCAATAGCCTGCCCGCGCTACCATGTGGTAATTGTGTCCACAGAGAGGAGGTCACCATGTGGCGAGAACGGGCGCTGAAGATTGTCTTAGTGGTGGTGGGCCTGTTTTTGTCCACCGCAATTTATCCCCTGATTGGCGGTTTGTCCTAGCGCGCCAGAAGAGGTAGGCTTACCTGTTCAAAATCGCTGGCTAGCGAGCTTCCTCACGCTCCTGGAATGACGCTGACCCCGACCTTCCATCCTAAAGCAAGCCAAACGCGAATACGCGAAGCTCAGCCTCAGTGGATGGCGTTGTCAGAAGCGCCTCTGCTTATGACGAGGCGCAGGCGGCATATCGGTGTAGTACAAGCTCCCTTGCGGATGTCATCTTCCTTGAATGAGGAGAGCAGAATTTCTAGTGCAGTGCGGCGATCTCGATCATATGCGACGAAAATCGTACCGTCCACGCCCTGTGTTCCATCGGGGTATGAAACCGTAGCTCGGCCATCGAGCAGCAGCCCGCCCATCCACGACCTGCCATCGTCATCAGAGAGATAGGCGGTCAAATGCGAGCGGTTGAGCTCCCCACATTCCTTGCAGCCTTTGGGATGTTCGACGCTCGGAGGATCGTCCCGTCAACCGCTCCGAATCTTCAACCTCAGTCCTGAAACTCTTATACTGATTCAGAACTAAACCAGGCATCTGACCATCGGGGGTCACGGTGGATGGAACGCCGCGCGCGATCTCGTCACGTGCCGGAAGGAGGAGAGTCAGTGGTCACTACTACCGAAATTGCGCCCGAGATCTATCGTTTGGCGGTCTTCGTTCCCGAGATCAATCTGGAGTTCAGTCATTTCCTAGTGCGAGATGAGGAGCCGCTTCTTTTTCATGCAGGATTGCGAGGCATGTTTCCGCTCTTGCGCGAGGCGGTTTCGCGTCTCCTCGATATCACGAAGCTCAAGCACATTGGATTCAGCCACTTCGAGTCCGATGAGTGTGGAGGATTAAACCACTGGCTTGAACTCGCTCCTACGGCGCAACCGGTTTGCGGCTTAGTCGGAGCTATGGTAAGCGTGAACGATTTTTCGATTCGGCCTGCTCGGGTGTTGACGCGGGAGGATGTCTTAACGACGGGTCGCCATCGTTTTCGTTTCCTTCCCACTCCTCATGTGCCGCATGGATGGGATGCCGGTGTCCTCTTGGAAGAGAACGAACGGACGCTCTTCTGCTCCGACCTGTTTCATCAATGGGGCCATCGCGAACCGGCCACCGACAAGGACATTCTGGAACGATGTCAAGACGCGCTTCGGGAAGCGGAAGCTGGTCCATTTGCGAACTACGTTCCCTATACGCATCACACCGGGCGGGTCCTGGAAAGCTTAGCGGAACAGGAGCCGAAGACACTGGCAGTCATGCATGGCTCGAGTTATTACGGCAATGGGGGACAGGCACTGCGAGACTTGGCTGTCGTAATGCGCCAGGTGCTCGGGCCCAAAGAACAGGATGGGCAGGTAACCTCGTCAGGCATGATCAAAACCTAGAGCAGTATGGCAAGGCCACGAACTGCTTCTCGGGTTATCAGCAAACAGGAAACTGAGAATGCTTGTGTAACTTCTGGCTTGTCCGTGATCCATCCAACAACGATTGCCGTCCGGCGACTTGGGGTGCCCGCAAGTATTAGGTATCTGCAAGCGACTACTCGTATCGCAGCGCCACCATCGGATCGACTTTCGCCGCACGGCGCGCCGGGAGAAGACACGCTAACAGAGCAACGATCGTCAGGACCACTGAGACGGTACCAAGGATTAGCGGATCAGTGGGGCGCACATCAAACAGCAGCAGCAGGCGTACTCTAAAAGGCAAGCCGGAAAAAATACGCCCCATGGCCGAGGCCCCAAGTAATCCAGCACCAAGGCCGATCAGAGCGAGCAGCAAGCCTTGGCGCACGACCATGCTTGCGACGCTTCCGTCACTCGCTCCCAGTGCCATGCGAATGCCGATTTCGCGTGTTCGCTGGCTGACACTATAGGAGATCACGCTGTAGATACCGATGGCCGAGAGAGCCAGCGCAAGAGTGGCGAGTGATCCGAGCAGCCACATCACGGCTTTCCCTTGCTGTACCGGGCCGGCGGTGATTTCTTCCATGGTGGCGACGTCGGAGACTGGCACATCCTTATCGAGCGCGGCGACCTGGCGGCGAATCTCCGGAACAATCGACAGCGGCTCGACCGTGGTGCGCACGACAATATTGCGCGGGTAGAGAATCCACGGGAACTGAGTGTAAGGAACATAGATTTCGGGTCTGACGGGCCAGTATTGTCCGTCGCTTCGGACGTTCCCAGCGACTCCGACGACTGTGCGCCAGGGCTGAGTGTTATCGTCCGCGTCTCCGCTGATCTTAAGTCGCTTCCCAATTGGGTCCTGTCCCGGCCAGGATTTGTTCGCAAGCGATTGACTGACGATTGCCGCCGGTTCGGAACTTTGCGTATCGAAAACGCTAAATATCCTGCCCCGAATGATCGGAATCTGCATGGTTTTGAAGTAACCTGGTCCGACGCAAACATAGTTCGCGTCCGGAACCTCGCCGGCGGCGGGATGGGGATTTTCGGCCGTTACGAAATTCTGGCCGTCCCAATTGAGCACCGGTACGCCACGAGAGAGGCTGGCCGATTCGACTCCGGGCAGCGCTTCGATGCGAGCGACAATATCGCGCAAGAACTGGGCCTGCTTTTCAGTTTGTTGGTATTTCGGTCCTTCCAGTGGAACTTTCACAGTCAGGAGATGATCAGGATTGAAACCCAGATCAACATGATGGAGATGGGTCAAGGCCTTGATCATCAACCCGGCGCCAGCGAGCAGTGCTAGCGATAATCCGAATTCGCCAATGACAAGCAGATCGCGCAACCGTCGGTCTCTAGCTCCTCCGCTGGAAGCGCGGGTAGTGTCCTTTAAAGATTCGTTCACGTTCACTCGCCCGGAACTGAACATTGGAGCCAATCCGAAAACAACTCCCGTGCCGAGTGCAAGGCCAGCGGTAAACATCATCACCAAGCCATTGATTGCGACAACTTTGACGTGCGGGGTATCGGGAGGCGTTAGAAGAACCAGAATCCGTGAGGCCAATGGGGCGAAAGCAAGACCAGCAACCGCGCCGGTGATCGACAGCAGAACGCTTTCCACAAGAAACTGGCGAGCGAGCCGGCTGCGGGATGCACCGAGGGCGGTGCGAATTGCGGTTTCCTTCCGGCGTCCCGTGGCACGCACAAGCAGCAGATTCGCGACGTTGGCGCATGCGATCAGCAGGACAAGTCCCACCGCCACTAGCAAGACGATCAACGTGGGACGAGCGTACTTGACGACCTGGCCGTGCAGACTGATGACAGCGACGCCCCAACCTCGCGATTCTGAATATTGCTGCTCGATTTGCGCAGCAATCGAATTCATGTTGGCCTGAGCCTGCGCTAGGCTGACGCCGGGTTTCAGCCGCGCGATTGCGTGATACGCATGGGATTCGCGCCCTGGCTCAAAGGGCTCGATTCCCGAAAGCCAGAGTTGGGAATGCGGGTCCGAGAACGACGAGTAGTCATCAGAGAATGTGGGCGGCAAAATGCCCACGACGGGGGTAACTTTCGCCATTGAGCAGAATCTGCTTGCCGATCACATCTGCATCTCCGCCATAGCGTTGCTGCCACAGCCCATAGCTCAAAACGACGGCCGTTTTGTCCTGTCTGTTTTCCTCGGGCAAGAACAAGCGTCCGCGAAACGGCTGGACACCGAGTACGGAGAACAGATTAGCGCTGACTCGCTCACCCGCAATCTCCTCCGCATGCTGATTTCCGATGATGTTGAAGGAGTTCGATTCAAACGCCGCCATCCCGGCGAATACCTTATTCTGTTTTTGCCAATCGAGGAAGTTTTCACCAGAAACAATGTTCTCGAACCAGCCCCGATGCGGATTCTGCTCCCAGAGCACGACAAGCTGGCCGGAGTTTGGATATGGCAGTGGCCTAAGAAGGACGGCGTTCACGACGCTGAAGATGGCTGTATTCGCTCCAATGCCGAGGGCCAGGGTGACGACAGCGACGACCGTAAACCCCGGGCTCTTGCGCATCTGCCGCAACGCGTACCGAAGATCTTCCGCCAGCCCGCTCATCAAGTTCATCCTCCAACACGCAACGGTGCCACAATGCGCGGGCCAATACGACAACGAAGCAATCGCACGCGACGTCGCCTTGTGCTCTAAAGCAAGACTTTTGCCAATCTATTCAAAAGGGTAACCCTCTGATGGCAAAGGAGTAAGAGAGTGCTGCGGTCGAACCATGGTGTTAGAGGTGTCCGCCGTCGACCTTGGAATGTCCGGAAGCGAACAGGCAGCCAGCGGGTCTGCTGGATTTAATGAGACCGGTTGAATCCCAGTAATCAGATCGTCTGAAGCCGAACATGACGAACCGTAATAACTCTCGCAACCGCGATCGGATTCTCACGGGACGTACGGTCGGCAATCCGGAAGTTAGCTAGAAACGGGCTTGTGGGAAGTCGTTCGGAGAAGCTCCAACTTTCCGCACAATGCTCACTACTTAAGAAAGAAGCGGTGGGCGCCCGAGACCGCCCCACAAAGCTAGACCGACTGCGAGAACCGCGCCTCCAGGAACCCGCCCAGCTTCGCAGTGGCTTTAAACTGCGGAATCGGACCCAGTTCCTTGAATGCGGAAGTGAACGCATTGGAGAGACTCCAGATGGTCCGCGACCGGAATTCCTCATATTTCGGATCGAAGTACAGGTCATGTACGGTGCGGGCAAGATGTTTTGGAGCTTCGAGTTTTCCCTCGACGAACGCCTCATAGATGACCACCTTCGCCGTGACATCCGTCACCTCGCTTCGTTGCCACGCCTCAACTTGTTTTCGCATGGGTTCGAAGTTGCGCTGCATCCGGTCGAACGCCGACTGAAATGCAGTCGATCAGCGAGAACGACTTCGAGTGCTTCGCGAGCACCGGCGTAAACGCTCCGGGGACAATGTTTCCAAGCTCCAATCGCATGAAGCGCAAGATCCAGCCGATTTGTCCTGCCCGGCTCCCCGTGACTCAGTTTCTGGATTGCTCGTGCGGGAGCAATCCCAAACTCTCAAAATACTCGACAAAGCGTTACGAATCTGGGCAGGCCGAAGACTACTATTGGGAATTCCGTACCGGGGGACTCACTCTTATTCAGGAGCTGTTAGTTTCTCGACAGATCTCCTAGGTTGACTTCTTCCAGCTTCCCCGCCTCGGACTGTGCCTTTTCGGCTGGCTCCAAATACAGTTTTACGTAGTTAAAAACTTTTGCTGAAAGATCAACCCGCACCCAGTACTCTTTCCCGGCTTCCATAACGAGGTCGTAGATTGGGAGGTCAGCCTTTGCTTTTCTGGCCGACGCGGTGATGTTGTGCTTGCCGGGCGCAATCAGCAGTCGGATAGCCTGTCCATTCGCGATCTGAGTGGCTTTCTTGCCATCAATGTCTATATTCGTTTTCAATCCTAAGCCGGCAAATTGGTGAAAGCGATAAAGGTGAAGTATGGCGACATTTGGAACCGTCGCGACCGCCGTTCCAACGGAGGCTGGATTACTCGCGAAAACAGAGCTTTGTGAAACTTGTAGCGCGGGTGGTGGCGTAGAATCGTTCATCGGAACAGGGCTCTTCGCCGCTTGCTCCGTAAGGTCTGGCGTGGATTTGCTCACCGGTCCCGGGACACGGACCGCAGGCACCTCGGCTTTTGGAGTTTGAGGAGCGGAACCTGCCGGCGGCGGGCCGAGAGTCTTGTCATCAATCTTCACAAATCCCCATCTACGAACAACAGCATTTCCCAGTACGGCCGGCTTGTAAAATATCTTGCCCCTGCCCGTGCGGTCCGCGACTCCTTGTTCGGTAACGGCGAGAAAGAAGAATTTCCTTCCGCTCTTGGGGGTGAAAGACATGCCACACGCATCAACGTTGCACGCGACTTTTACTTCGCGAATCTGGGACACAGCAAGGTGGATGTTTTCATCCGTACCCTCATAAACCGCGCTGTCCTTATCAATGACCAAATGCCCGTAACCGTAGCCATTTACGCCGAAACCTACCTTTGCATGTACGACCGGGAAGGTATTTTTCACTCGCTCCTCAGCCTCGTGTTGTTGTTCCCGTGCCTTATCTACACTGCGCTGAAGTTCTTCTGCGTTTTGTTTGTCTAGCCAGCCCTTGTTTTTCAGTTGCCCCAACAGGCGCTGCAAAGTCGCGTCGTTGCTGCTTGCTGCGCCTGCTCCGATCAGCTTTTCTCCAGCTTGATATCCGGCCATGGGTTCATTCAGGCTGATAGCGGACGCGGCTCGAAGCTGCCAGAGCAGGATCTGGTCCGGATGCTTCTGCAAAAATGAATTGCTCTGGTCCATGAACTGTTCGAGCAGTGTGGTCTGTTCTGTCAAATCAGTAGTTTGTTGTGCTTCGCGCGCCAGTTCAATCAAGGCGGTGTAGTCAATCTTGTCCATCCCCGTAAATTCTTCGCCGTTGTTCGCTGCAGGTTGTGCCGGATAGGTATTTTCTGGTGCGGCGTTGGCTGGATGGCCAGGCGTGAGCAAGTTCTCTATCAGTGCTTTGGCCTTGATAAGCCGTTGATCGTCTGGATACGCCACCAGCAGCCCCGTCGTTAACTGCTGCGCTTCTGCATATTTTCCTGCGTTAACCAGATCCGTTATTTTCCTCGTCATCTCCTCCGGCGCCTGTGTTGCGGCTCGCGTGCTGGGACCAGTCGCGGCGGTATTGGCATTGCCGGGGTCTTTGGTTGCCCTCTGCGCATGGAGCGGTAGGAGGAAAATCAGAGCAATGACAAATCCGAGGAGCAGAGCTTTCATGTGTTTAACCCCAAACGCTATTCGCTAATTGCAATTCATTTTGCAGGCACAACGGATTTAACGAGTGTCGATAACGCGTTTGCGAACTTCTGCGCGTCAGAGCAGTGCGCTTTATCCCAAGGAAAAAAGAACGTATTCCCCCAACCTGAAGATTTGTTATACAGCTCGCCATTGAGGGCCACGTAACAGTACCCGGATTTGCGGAAAATCTGGGTGGTTCTTACCTGGTCATATCGAAAGCTTCGTGGATCGTTGCCGTGTTGACCCGCAAGAATGAAGGCGTCAGCTGTGAATCCGTAAACTTTCCAGTGATTGGCCGGTTGGACATTGTTTGCGTAAAGGACCGTCACTATTGCTTCGGACAAGATCCTCTCAGCTTCGGATTGGGCCGCGTGCGGCGTAGATGCTATCTTGATTGCCTGCTGTTTCTCCGCCTGCTGCTTATCCATCCAGCCTTTCAGATTAAGTTGCGCGAGCAGATGGGACACGTTTGGATCGCCGCTGGTTGCTGCTCCGGCGGCCAAGAGTTTTTGCCCTGCTTGATAGCCTGCGAGCGAGCCGTCCAGGCTGAGTGCGCCTGCGGCACGAAGCTGCCACAACAACATCTCGTCCGGATGCTTCTGCAAGAAACCGCTGCTGTCGTTCATGAACTGCACCAACAGCTTCTTCTGCTCGTCCAAGTCGGTTGCCTGCTGCGCTTCGCGCCCCAGTTCGATTAGCGAATCATATTCCACCTTGTCCATGCCGGTTAGCTGAGTGACTGGGGCGGTCGCCGCTGATTGAGCGGGGGCTATATTTCTCGCCGGAGCGGGACTTGCAACTGTTGAACTTGCAGGCGAAAGTAACTTATCCAAAAGCGACTTGGTCTTGATGAGCCGCTGATCGTCTGGATACGCCACCAACAGCCCCGTGGTTAACCGTTGCGCTTCCGCGTATTTTTCGGCGTTAACGAGGTCCGTGATTCTCCTCGTCACGTCATCCGGAGCCTGTGCTGCGGCTGGGGTGCTGAAGGCAGCCGTGGTGGCGCTGCCGGGAGGCTCTGTAGTCTGGGCATGCGATGAAAGAACGATGAGCAACGCGAGGAAACTGAGAATGGTATGTTTCGCGGGACCAATTGCCGACGGCGCTCGATTCACGCCGTTCATTGCGAATCACTCACCTTTTCAAACACCAACGTCACGGGATGTTGTGAAGCAAATTTGTTATTCCGTTTTGGACTCTGTTGCGGGAACAACATCGTCATCGTTTTCTTATCGTCGCTAAGCGAATATGAAACAGGTGGTTGCCATCGGGACGGGTAGTATGGCCTGCCAGGAGCGTCATCGACTATAAAGCTGTGCCCTCCCGGGCTCTCCGGATCCTTATCGGAAATATCGAAGTACTGTGTCCAGCTAACTTGTGACGCAAGGATCGCGCCTCGCATATTTGGTTTTCGATTCTTGTGGCCATT
>JAICSO010000022.1 GCA_025936825.1 Terriglobales bacterium | reverse complement strand
TATCCGCTGGGAATGGGCGGAGAGGAATCCAATCAAGAGCGTGCGCCAGAGCGCAAAACGCATGCGTGTTCCAGACGTTCTGGCTCCCGAAGAGATCACGGCACTGCTCGAGAAACTGCCGGAACCTCTTCGTACTGCCTGCGAGCTCGACGCGTTCACCGGCCTTCGTCGTGGCGAGCTGATCGGATTGCAGTGGCAAGACGTGGATTTCGAAGGTCTTCTCATTCACGTTCGCCGGTCTGTCGTGTTGATGGTCTCCGGAACACCGAAGACCGAAGCCTCTGCAAAGGATGTTCCTCTCGACGCCGCACTTGCCGAGTCATTGCTCAAACTGAAACTCGCCGGACCATACAATCGAGATATGGATTGGGTATTCGCTTCGGTGACGATGAAGGGCAAACAGCCTTTATGGCCGGAAACGTTGTGGCGTCGGTACGGTCGCCCTGCAGTCAAGGCAGCGGGTATATCGAAGCGAGTGGGATTCCACACGTTTCGGCATACCTATACGACGTTGTTAACGCAGAACAACGAAGACGTGAAGGTTGTGCAGGAGTTGTTGCGACACGCGAACAGCCGCATCACGCTCGACCTGTACGCCCAAGCGGGAATGCCAGAGAAGCGGCAAGCCCAAAGCAGATTGGTGGAGCGGATCCTTGGGAAAGGAAAGGCAGCGGTCTAACTGGACCAAATTGGACCAAAATTGGTTTTTGCCGATTCCTTGCAAGTCTTTGAAAAGGAATGGCGGGGACGACGGGACTCGAACCCGCGGCCTCTGCCGTGACAGGGCAGCGTTCTAACCAACTGAACTACGTCCCCACTCGCCAAACACGCTCTCACGACTCGGCTGCAGAATCCAAAATCACAATTTGCGGGAGAACCCTAATTGTGCCGGGTCGGCTGGAGCTGTCGATGTGGCCAAGCGAGAGATGCACATGACCACACAAATATCCTAACAGCTTCCGGAAGAACGCGGAAGGCCTGGATCGGGCAACAACCCCAAACGAACTCCGTATTTCACGCAAGCCTGCGAACGAAATGGTGAGATGACTCGATCGGCATTGTCCTAAAGCGGCAGCCGGTCTACCAGCGGATACCGAAAGTTACCGGCGTGTACGTAAGGTCCTTGCCGTGAGTGGTGAACATGTCGTTGTAGCGCGCTTCGGCAAAAGCTTTCAGACCGGTGTGGCCGATCTTGAATTCCAGACCCGCGCCCGCGTCGTACCCGAACTTGTATGTGCTGAAGCTGGCTACGACCTGGTTCCCCGTCGCCGTCACTGGATAGCAGAATCCGAAGAACGGATCACAAGCTAAAGTGGTAAAAGTTGCGGGCTGGGTAAAGTTCAGGCTACGGTGGTAGAGTCCGGCACCCCCAATCAGATAAACAACAACGGGGCTGCTTGGTGTCAGCCGCACCACAGGCGCAAATGTAAGCGACCAAACATCGGCATAACCACCGGGTTGGCCTGCACGAGCCAGAGCCAGGCTGCTCAGATTCGAGCGATTAAACGCGAAATCAAGGTCCGTCAGGAAGTACTCACTGACATTGTATCCACCACGAAAATCGATGTTCCAGCCATTATTCAAATACAAACCAGACCGCCCGTTCGGGACAGTAAAGCCGCCTCCGGCACTGACGTTGAGCTTGTGATTATCCTGCGAGACCGCCATGCTGACAAAGAGAAGCACACACACGGCAGCCAAAGACGTACGAAAGCAACTTTCTAAATGGCGCATTTCCAAACTTGCTCCGTTCTGGGATTTGGTCTTTGGATGCGTTACCTACGGATGGGTGGTTGCAGATGTTTTTGGCTGCGAATGCACTTGCATTCTCTATACTGTGGGCGTGCAATTCACGCGAAGCATTCTTGTGGTCCTGGCACTCAGCACCACAGCGCTGGCCGGAACCCCGCAACCAGCGGCCAGTTTGCGTTGGGCTGAAGGCTCACCGGGGTGCACGGTTCGGAGGAGTGAAGACGGCCGGACCTACTACAACTTGGCCACTACGGAATTCGACCTCACCCTTGCGGTTGACAATCAGGAACTGGAAAAGGTCCACCACCGCGCGGTACCTATACTGGGAATTCTGGTTTCGTTGACGTATAAGGGAAATCGGGCCCTGCTTTTGCAACCGAGCCAGTCAACACTGGAATTTTCGAAGCACTTCCAAGTTGTGCAGAGATCCCTTGACCCCAATAACATTTTGCAACTGCTGCAACAAGACATCGACGAGCTTACGGATGAAGTCACGCACCATGAGTTGCGCAAACATCCGGAACTGAAGGACGCAAAAGAAGCGGAGCTACAGCAGCGGCTCAAAGACTACACAGAAATGATGGATTTTCTCAGCACCAGTACCTTGCGCGATGGCGCACTTGATGCCTCTAAGGCAGGGGCTTCAGGATGGGTTTTCTTCAGCACACAAAGTCGCTGGATCGGTCCGTGGCGACGCCCAGAGCAGTTTGTCTTCACGATCCCGGTTGGTAAAGCCCTCGTCGAGATGCCGTTCGAACTGCCACCCAAGGGCGGCAAAATCGAATTGCGCCCGCGAGCGGGCCAGTAACCACGAAAACATCCGCGTTTCGGTTACCACCGTAATCGGGTACCGCTCTCTTTCTTACTGACTCGCTATTCATGCCCCACTTACCATTTACACAACTGTGACAACTTCCCTCCGCGAATCCCTTGGGCGATACTGCGTCGAAGCCGAAATCGGGCGCGGCGCTATGGGCGTGGTGTACCGTGCGCGCGACCCGAAGATCGATCGACTAGTAGCAATAAAAACGATTTCGCTCGTAGGCATAGAAGATTCCGAGGAGCAGGAGTATCGCGAGCGGTTCGCACTGGAAGCCCGTGCGGCCGGAAAGCTCACCCATCCTGGAATCGTCACCGTATTCGACGCCGGCGAAGACCGCGAAACGCATGAACCGTTTTTCGTGATGGAGTACGTCGCCGGTCGCCCGCTCAGTGAGGAGATCGCAACTGGTGGCGGACGCTTGCCGCTTTCCAAAGCACTTCAAATTGCATGCCAGGTCGCCGACGCACTGCAATACGCGCACTCGAATGGCGTCATTCATGGCGATATCAAGCCGGCCAACATCCTGATCAGTGAGGACGGGCGCGCAAAGATTGCCGATTTTGGCGTCGCCCGGCTCAGCCAATCGGTTGCCACCCATGCTGGAAAAATATTCGGCAGCCCCGCTTACATGGCACCCGAGCAATTGAGCGGCGGCGAACCCGAGGCTCGTTCTGATTTGTTCTCGCTGGGGGTTATGTTTTACAGCATGCTGACCGGCTTTCGCCCTTTTCAGGGAAACAGCGCCCAGACGGTTTGCTTCAAGGTGATGAATGTCGAACCAGTCCCGGTTTCCAGCCTGCAGGCCGACCTGCCTCCGGAACTGGATCGCATCGTGCAGCGCGCGATGGCTAAAGATCCCCGTGATCGCTATCAGAGCGGCGCAGATTTCGCAGCAGAGATAAGGGCATTCGTTTCGAACGATGACTCTTTTACCGAAGCCACGCGTTTCTTCACGCGAGTTCTGGAGCAAGATCGGGCTGCTCTCAAGGAACAGCCTCGCCGCGCAATTTTGACCAAACGTTTTTTCGTCGAAGCAGCCGCGGCGGTTGTGCTGATTGCTTCAGTATTCACCGGAATGGAATTGGTGCAGAACTATCGCGATGCCGCAAGTCATGTCCCCGGCCTGCCGCTCCTGCCGCATGCACCGGAAGTTCACAAGACAGTGCCGTGGAAGCCGCCTATCTTGCGGGTGAGCAAACCCACAAATAGTGCTCGTCCTCCTGTCGCAGCGCAGCCAGACATCGCAAAAATGCGAGTCGAAATTCTGCATCACTTCCCTGCTGGCAAGGCCTCCGTCTGGCTCGATCAGCAACTGGTCATGGAGGAAGAGTTGCACAATACGGACCGACATCCACTGTTCCGAGCCATCGAGATGAACCAGATCTCGAAACTGCAACTCGCTCCCGGCAAACATGAACTCCAGGTGCGCGTGGTGTCACCTGGCATCTACGACGATACCCAGTCCCTCTCCGCGGACTTGACTGTCGGCCGCGAACATACCCTGTATGTAAACTGCGACAAGCGAAAACTTCAAATCAAATTGCAGTAACTTAGTTCAGCAACGCGTACCGGTTGGCCGCTTCTGATATCTTTTGTTGTTGCTCTTTGGGGCACGGCCGCCACTCTCTTGCGCAAGATTCTCCTCATTCTGGTTCTCCTGCCAGTGCTGGCAGGCTTTGGCTGGTGGTACTTCCACCAGCGGCAGATCCCGACCTTTGATCCCGCGTATCACGAGTACGCCTACATCACAAACGGCAAAAGCAACACCGTTTCGGTAATAGACCTACGCACCTTCCGTCTGACGAAGACCTTGAGGGTCGGCACTTCGCCAACGGGAATTGCCGCCAACTCCAAGAGGAACGAAATTTATGTCGTGAACAGCGGCTCCGCAAATGTGAGCGTTATCGACGCTGAACGCAATGAAGTCGTGGCCACCATCGGCGTACACGGCATGCCGTACTTTATCGACGTCTCTGCGGATGGAAAGCGCGGGTACGTCGCCAATTCAGCGTCCTCGAATGTTTCCGTGATTGATCTGGAGCACCACAAGCTTCTGGGCACACTGCACGTCGGAAACGCTCCAGGCCTGGCGCGAGTTTCGCCGGATGGTGCGACCGTGGTGGTGAGCAATCGCGCCGACAATTCCGTCTCCCTAATCGACGCCCAGAAGCTCGCGGTCCGCGCGACGGTTCCGATCTGCGGCGAACCGACCGATATCGCGATCCTTGCGGACAGCAGCAAGGCGTTTATTGCGTGCTCCGGTTCCGCGCAAGTGGCATCCGTCGATCTCAAAACCGACAGGGTCATTACGTTGTTGGACGTTGGCAAGACTCCCGCCGCTCTCGCGCTGAAGCCAGACGGCGGTGAGTTGATCGTGTGTAACTTCGATTCGGACAATGTTTCAATCATCGAGACAACTACCGATGAAGTCAGCGGCAGCTATTTGATCGGGACACATCCTTCGCGCGCGCTGGTTTCGGCCGACAACTCGCGGCTCTACGTCAGTAACTTCGGCTCGAATTCGGTTGCGGTGTACGACATCGACATGGGTAAATTGATTGCGACTCTGCCGGTTGGCAGCCAACCGGACGCTCTGGCGCTCGATGCCAGCCAAAATTACTTGCTGGTGCTGGACTCCCAGTCTGGCGATGTCACAGTAATTCAAAAGCGCAAACCGCGAAAGCTGGAGCCGGGAGAGTATGGACTGCTCACGATGATCCCGGCGGGTGTGCAACCGAATAACGTGGTGGTGAAATCATTCATGCTGCCGGCGCGACCGCAAAAATAAAGCTCACGATTTCAGAAGAATGGCGGACGGAAGTGTGGCCAACCATTCGGCGACGGCGCGGCGGTTCCGATCGACCGACCAGGATCGGCCGTAACCCAACCCGTAGCCGTCTGGCATAGCTGATATTGGTGTTGCAATTGGAAGATGTCATTTCCCAACTGCTGCAACTTTTGGCTTGCTTGCGCGCACTCTTGGCTTTGTGGACCGGCAGCACAAGAACTTTGCTGGGTTTGTTCTACCTGCAGATACGATGCTTGTTCGCGCCTGATCTGCTGCAGAATTCGCCCGCAGTAGTTGCGGTTCACACGAGCAAAGCGGACATAGCAATAATCGGATTGAGTGCTGCATCGGTCGACGTATCCCCACGGCGCGCAGTACCCGTACGCGTCGTAACCGTTGGTGCAAACTCCAGTACTTGGCGTGGGAATCGGAGGGGGTGTTGGGACAGGGCACTTTTTACCAACACACGGTTTCGGCGGCACCGGAACAGGCTTGCACTCCTTGTTCAGACACGGCCTCAACTGAGGCGAGACACTCTGCTTCGGCGCAGTCGTTTTTGCGCCAAACATGCGCGCGATCCAATTAGGCCGATGGCCTTCTTTGAAGTTGATGCCAATCGCGCCCACCTTCTCGCGATAGGCGGACTTGCTGGACTCCAGTCCAACCCCCTGCAACTTGCCGTCAAATTCGCGATGCGCCACCGCTTTGTTTAGATTCTTCGCGGAAATGTCCAACGTGAAAGATTTGTACATCCAAGCGTCACCGGAGGCGGTCGCCTGGCGGAAGGTTGAGAGTCTATCTGCTGTCGATCCTATCGGCCCTCCAGTTTGCGATTTGCCTGAAAAATTCCCAACTTGCTCAACAGAGTTGGTGCCGGATCTCATGTTCGTGCGCGCTGAACTGTTTCCATAGCCAAATGAGAGTTTCCGGCGTTGCTCGAACCGCCAGAGTGACCGGATCCTGCATTGGAATGCGATCCTCCGCCCGAGTGTGACGAACCACCAACGGAAGAACCCGATCCGCCGGCGGAATGCGAACCGCCGGAGTATCCTCCTGAGGAACCGGACGAATGGCTCGAGCCTCCAGAGTATCCGCCGCCTCCAGACGAACCGGAGGAATGGCTGGATCCTCCGCTGTAACCACCGCTAGAGCCTCCGCTGTACCCTCCGGCTGATGAGCTTCCGCCAGACGAACTGGATGAGGAGAAACTGGATCCGCCCCCAGAGTGATGCTGGGCAACTGCGAAATGGCTGATCGAAAACGACAGGACGACGGCCAGTGCAAATCGTTTCACGACGCACCTCCGATGATGCGCAGCCTCGGGTGGCGGGCTAAAAACCCGGCTGCGCGATCCAACCTGTTACTCCCGTCAAGCTACATGTTGTTACGCAGAACGGGGAGGGTCAAGAAAAGTTGTGTATCAGCAGGTAAAAGATCGTCAAGGAAGATGCGCTGGGATATTGCGACGTGCGGTCCGCTCCTCTCAGTGCTCCGTCTCTTTCAGCAACTCCTCTAAATATTGTTTCCATACCGCGGGGAGTGAATGCGTGCCGTGTCCTCTGGTTTGTTCGCTGGTTGGGATTAAGACAAACCTTCCGCGTTTTACCTTTTTGATCTCTTCCTCGGCAAATGGCATCTCCGGAGGGTTGATGGGATCATCGGCGGAGTTGACGAACATCACAGCCGCCTTGATCTGGTCGAGTTTCGGTGAGGGATCATAATTTCGCGAGGCGTCAAAAGCATAAATCGTATTGTTGCCATCCAGGTTAGTCATGCCATTGTTCTCCGCGCGATCCAGTGCCGCGTCAACCTTCTCACGGGTGGGATTCTCCCGGTAGAAATCCAGAGGGCCGCGCCCGATTAGAAGCATGAGTCCGGCAACGGTCCGCATTGACGCAGGCTGCTGGGTGTAGTCCCCCCCGTGGTACCCGGGATCGGAGCGGATCGCGTCGATGATGATCTTGCGAAATAAACGATTTCTGCCGGCAATTGGAACCGGAGCACAAGCTAGCGGCATTGCTGCATCGACGAAGTCCGGATACGTTTCGGCAAACACCCACGCATGCATGCAGCCCATCGAAGTCCCTATGAAGAGGCGCAGATGATCCACTTTCAGTCCTTCAGTAAGTAGCAGATGATCCGCGGCGATCATGTCGTCATAGTCGTAGTGGGGGAATCTGGCATGAAGGCCATCGCTCGGTTTGCTGGAGCCGCCGTGGCCAATGGCATCCGGCAAGATGATGTAGTAGCGGTTCGCGTCCAGTAACTGCCCCGGGCAGAACAGTACACCCGCGAAATTCGGGTTCAGAAATCCCTTACCTGAGCCGGTGGTGCCGTGCGCGATTAGCACCGCGTTCTTCACGTAACCATTGCCATCGCGCACGGGTGTACCAAGTGTGCGATAGTGCAGGCGCAACTCGGGCAAAACCTCGCCCGAGCGGAAATGAAAGTCCTTGACGACGTAGTCGCCTTCAGTTGGTTGTGTTTGCTGGGCAGCCGAGGCAAGCGTTAGAAGGAAAAGAACACATGCAATCAAAAGAAATCTGCGCTTCATGGGCAAGCATTATCGCACAGACCCACACGATTCCAGGCTGGCGCTGGAAAACCGATACCGGCGAGAATCCAGCCGGGGCCAGATTTTCGCCGGCATAGCCAAGCATTTAGTGACATGCGGCCATGAAGCCGTGGTAACCGTCGCTCAACTTTACGCGACCGGCGACTAACCCACCTGGAGCAATCGCGCGCACTTCAGTCGGGCTGGAGTTATACGAGATCAGCTTAAATGTGCTGTTGCTGTACATGAATGAACGCGGTCCACCAGTCATTCCGACTATGGTCCCGTTATTGCTGATTCCCCATAACTCCGTAGTTATTGTCGAGTTCGGGTAATCGAGCTTCGCCCACTTGCCAGTGCGATAGATGAAACCATTTTCCGAACCGGCAGTATCGACGTACCAGCCAACTACGAATCCGCTGTCGTTGACACCCACCGCTGTCGTGCCTTTCGCCCCCGGATAGTCAAGAAGAGTGGTGTAGCCATTCGCGTAATGCTTGAATCCGTGCTGGACATCCTTGAGATCGATGGCTGAACCGACGACGCTCACATACTTGTTGATACCGGCCAGGCCCGAGCCTCTCGGTGCCGGGTATGAGGAAATTGTCGAACCGTTCAGCAGAAATGGGTGGGTCCGGTTATTAGAATCGTAGTATGTGCCGGTCGTGATTCCTGCGTTGTTCCTCCCTCCAAAGCTGCTGCTGACTGCGCCGGAAGGCACGACATAGCGCGTTCCCCCATTCGAGTAGTGAATGAAGGCTCGAAATCTTGGTGAGGCTTTAGATCCAAAATCAGCGTACCCGACCACGGTTCCAAAGTCATTTATGCCATAGGGATAGATCACTGGAGTGGCTGCGCTGGAACTGAGTGTGAATAAATGAAACGTACATGAAGCTTGGGTTTGAGCGTGAGCTACAGATGTGGAAAGGCAGGCAAACGCTACGAGCAGGCAAGTGAGAAAGGCACAGAAAAACCGCGAACTCATTGCTACTGACCTCCTAAGGAAAGCGAGTCGAACTCGCTGTCAGGAGCAATGATGGGCTGCTTATCTGGAAGGGTTGCAGACCTTAGTCCCTGTTTACTGAAACGAGAGCAGATTTGCCTAAGGGCAAGCTCAGGTTTGAGCACTAGGACGGGCCAATTTGAGTAGGAGCTCTTAGCCGTTCGCGCCGCAGCACTTCTTGTACTTCTTGCCGGAGCCGCATGGGCAAGGATCGTTGCGGCCGACTTTGGCTCCGCTGCGAACTACTTGTTGGACCTGCTGGTCGCCGGCGCCTGCCATGCGGGCCTGCTCCAGTTCGCGGCGTTTGCGGCGCTGGAAAGATTCTTCGAGGTCATCAACCGAGGTGGTAACCCCGCGCGGTGGCCGATGCCCGTTGCCGTCTCCGCCGTTTCCTGAGCCAAGGACAGGAGTTCCAACCGGGCCGCCCTGGCCGCCATCTTGCGGTCCTTCGCCGATATCAGCCGCGCCACCTATGTCCCCCATTTCACGGCGCGAGATCACCTGCATGAGATACAGGTACCGGACGGTGTCTTCCTGGAACTTCTGCATCATCTGCTCGAACATGTCGAAGGACTCGCGCTTGTACTCAACCAGCGGGTCTTTCTGGCCGTAGCCGCGCAGACCAATCCCTTCTTTCAGGTGGTCCATGTTGAGCAGGTGGTCTTTCCAGAGCTGATCAAGAACGCTCAGCCTGATCATGCGCTCGTGATAACGCATAGCATCCGCGCCGATGTTCTTTTCTTTAGCGTCGTAGCGCTGCTTCAGCTTGTCAAACACCGCATCGCCGAGTTCCTGGCGATTCAAGGTTTCAGGCTTCACACCCTCGGCAAGAATGTCGACACCAAAACGCGTGAAGATTGAGTCTTTCAGGCCCTTGATGTCCCAGTCAGCAGGATGGGCTTTCACGGGGGCGTGCTGCTCGAGCAAGTCACTCAAGATCCCGGCCACATAATCTTCGAGGATCAGGTCTTTCTGGTCGACGCCTTCCAGCAAGCGACGGCGCAATCCATACACCGCCTCCCGCTGCTTGTTCATCACGTCGTCGTATTCAAGCAGGTGTTTGCGCGACTCGAAGTGCTGCGCTTCAACCGTCTCTTGCGCCTTCTGTATACGCCGGCTGATCAGCCTGGACTCGATCGGTACGCCTTCTTCCATGCCGAGTTTCTGCAGCAGCCCTGATACCCACTCCTTGGCGAAAATGCGCATCAGGTCGTCTTCGAGAGAGAGGTAAAAACGGGAGGCACCCGGATCACCTTGGCGGCCAGCGCGTCCGCGAAGCTGATTGTCGATTCGTCGCGCTTCGTGGCGCTCGGTGCCGAGGATGAAGAGTCCACCAGCGTCGATCACCGCGCCGTGATCGCCATCGGTCTGCGACTTATGCCTGTTGAAGACTTCATGCCATTGCTCGGTGGGGACCACGTACTCGTTTCCTGCGTAATACCAGACGGTGTTCTTGCTGCTATCGACGTTGGTCTGAATCTGGCCTTGCGCAGCTTTCAGAGGCTGCGCAGTTCCCTTCTTCACGCATTCTTGTTTCGCAGTGAATTCGGGATTACCGCCAAGCAGAATGTCGGTACCGCGGCCGGCCATGTTGGTCGCAATGGTGACCGCGCCGCGCCGGCCAGCTTGCGCCACGATTTCGGCTTCTTTCTCGTGATACTTGGCGTTGAGCACGACGTGCTTGATGCCCTTTTTCTTGAGTAGATCGGAGAGGCGCTCCGACTTCTCAATCGAGGTCGTGCCAACCAGCACCGGCTGGCCCTTTTCGTTCAGCTTCGCAATTTCATCCGCGGACGCGAAGTACTTCTCTTTCTCCGTGCGATAGACCAGGTCGGGATTCTCGACGCGCAGCAGCGGCTTATTGGTCGGAATGACCACCACATCGAGGTTGTAGATTTTGCCGAATTCCGTGGCTTCGGTTTCTGCCGTACCGGTCATACCGGCCAGCTTCTTGTACATGCGGAAATAATTCTGGAAGGTGATGGTTGCGAGCGTCTGGTTCTCGCGCTCGACCTTCACGCCTTCCTTTGCTTCCACCGCCTGGTGCAATCCGTCGGACCAGCGGCGGCCGGGCATCAAGCGCCCGGTGAATTCGTCGACGATGATGACCTCGCCGTCTTTTACTACGTACTCAACGTCGCGGTGATATAGTGCATGTGCTTTAATCGCGGTTTCTACGTGATGCTTCAGCGCCCAGTTCTCCGGATCGGCGATGTTACCAATGCCCAGCAGTTGCTCGACATGCTCCCAGCCTTGATCGGTGACAGTAATATTGCGGTGTTTCTCGTCGACCGAATAGTCTCCGGTGAGAATGCTCCGCTGCGTATCGCTGCCAATTTCGTTGAGCTCCCGGATTAAGAATTCTTCTTGCTCCGGCGGAACTTTGCCCTTGTCCAGCAGTTCGCGCACTTCATTTTGCGAAAGCTCCTCGCCCTTGATAAGACGAGGGATGATGCGGTTCACGCGCGCGTATTTGTCTGTCGATTCCTCGCTAGCGCCGGAAATGATGAGTGGGGTGCGAGCTTCGTCGATCAAGATCGAGTCCACTTCATCGACGATCGCGAAATTGTGTCCGCGCTGCACGCACTCGCGCAGGTCGAACTTCATGTTGTCGCGGAGATAATCGAAACCGAATTCGTTGTTGGTGCCGTAGGTGACATCGGCGGCGTAGGCGTCGCGTCGCTCCTGATCATCCAGGTCATGGACGATGACGCCGACCGTCAGCCCGAGGAAGCGGTACAGCTGGCCCATCCACTCCGAGTCGCGCTTGGCAAGGTAGTCGTTGACGGTAACGACGTGCACGCCGCGCCCGCTGAGCGCGTTGAGATAAACCGGAAGGGTGGCGACCAGCGTTTTTCCTTCACCGGTCTTCATTTCGGAGATGGTGCCCTTGTGCAGCACCATGCCACCGATCAACTGTACGTCGAAGTGCCGCATACTCAGCACGCGGCGACCCGCCTCGCGCGCTACCGCAAAAGCTTCTTCCAGAATTTCATCCAGAACCTGGTTGGTGGTTTGGAGGCGCTCCTTGTCGATTTCCTTCTGACGGTCGAGATCGGCATCGGGCTCGTCAGGGATCTGGGCGACGCGGTCTTGAATCTTCTTGCGGAACTCGTCGGTTTTGGCGCGCAACTGCTCGTCGGTGAGTTGCTGCATCTGTGGCTCGAGCGCATTGATGGCAGCGACGCGCGGACGCAGGCGCTTGATCTCACGTTCGTTTTTCGTGCCAAAAACTTTGCCTAAGACGGTGTTAATCAATCGAAATCCTCTGGAAATCAGTGGTCAGTGGCCGGTGTGCGATGAACAGCCTCGCAGCCCGGCGCGCGCAGTAATTCCCTTTTAGAAGCCTAGCATATTAGATGCTGCAGGAATCGGTAAGTCGCGGAGGGGGCACTTGGGTCGGGAAGGCGGCATCCACTCTTCGAACTGGGATGCCGCGGCAAGAAGAGCTGGCTTTATGCAGTGAACCAGCCAGCTACGTGGTACCACCACGCGCTGCCGGAAATTACATATTGCAAGACGCATGCGAGAATGACGCCCGCGAATCCCTTCGCCAGATACCCGTCCCACGACCGGGTCATGACTGACTTGATTACGAGCAGTAGAGTTCCCAGGATCAACATCGGGATCCACGGCGCGATGATGGTGTGGATACTACCCATGATCACTCCACTGATCGCCGGAATGCGAAAGAACCCGGCGGGACCAGCCACAAACAAGGTGGCCAAAAGCATCATCGGGCGATGCACTTCAGGCCGCCGCCGATAAATCAATCCAATCCCCGCCAGTACTGCAAATCCGGAGATGTTGGTGAACATCAGGCTCAGGAATCGGCGAGCTCCCCAGATCGTTTTATAGCTGTCCGGATTGTAGTGAACCGAAGCAATTGCAGTGGCGACGCCCACAATCACGAGCAAACCCGCCAGCACGGCTCCTCCGACGCCCAGCGTCATGTGCAGCTTGCGATTGCCGCTCACGATCAGGCCAGATTGCACAACGAAAGCTATGATCCAGGCCGTCATGAGAATGCCGTGGAGAAAAACCAGCGGCACAATCTGTTGAGTAACCGGGCCACCGTCGCTAGCTTTCCCCTGCAGGTAGAAATGCTGAAAACCAAGCGCGACGATCAACAGCAACAAACATCCTGAAACAAGATAGAACATGCGTTCCATCCGCTCGCGCGCTATTGGCCCTCCGGCCGCAACTGCCACCGCGGTAGACGAACTCATACTCTTCCTCCCACGAATCGGAATTGTCGTACTGGAACTTGCCGGTCTAAGCCGTGTCGGACGGGAGATGCTTTGGGTCGAGACAATCTACTCTGGATCGAAATTGGAGTCAATCCCTCGAAAGCGGCACCGTCTGCCTCGCGCAACCCACACCTGGGTGAAGCTGAAGCGCCGGGACCACGCGGTTTCGTGTATATTTCCGGCATCCGATGCCCACCTTCTACGACCGCTTCATCGAGTGCTCGGAGCGCTGGCCGCAGAACGTAGCCCTGGAAATCCAGCGCACCAACGGGGTCGAGAGCTATACCTACACCGAACTTCGTCGCATGGCGGAATCGTTTGCGGCATGGCTAGTTGCGCAGGGGATGCCTGCTGGTTCGCGGGTCGCAATTCTGGCCGACAATCATCCGCGATGGGTTGCTGGCTATCTCGGGATCATCGCCGCGGGAGGAGTAGCAGTTCCGCTCGACACGGCGTATCACGCTGACCAGGTTGCGAAGCTCTTGAAGGACAGTGGGACCGAGCTGCTGGTTTGCGACCGCAAACATCTGGAGACATCACAGGAGGCGGTGACTGGGACGAATGTCGAGTTCGTACTAACCGAACCACTCTCCGAGCTCCGCTCGGACGGCCCCTTCGACTCTCCTCAGGGCAAGCTCGCGAGGGCGCCCGTCGCCACGCATTCAGATGCGGCGACGCCCGTGCCTCCACAAACTTCGCCAGGACAGCCGGGGGCGGCTGTCCTTACGCAACCAGTTACCGATTTCGGCGCCATCTTCGCTCAACCAGCGAACGGCTTCAAACCAGTCGCGCGTCAGCTCGACGACATTGCTTCCCTGCTCTACACCTCCGGTACGACTGCCGATCCCAAAGGCGTGATGCTCACGCATGCCAACCTTCTCGGAGAAGCTGACGCGGTTTTTGCCTGGGCCGACATCGGGCCACGCGACGCCATTCTTGGCGTGCTGCCGCTGTTTCACGTTTTGTCGCAGATGGCGAATCTGCTGCTGCCACTGGTCGCAGGCGCACGCACTGTTTATCTCTCTACGCTTAACACGACCGAGCTGCTCAGAGCGCTTCAAGAAAGAGACATTACGATCTTTTGCGTCGTACCTCAGTTTTTCAACCTGATTCACGATCGTATTTTCAAAGAGGTGCAGAAAAAAGGCGCGCTCATGCGAACCGCGTTTCGCGTGCTGCGGCCGGCGACCGTTTTCAGCCGTCGCCTCGGGTTCAATCCAGGGAAGATTTTCTTCGGTAAAATCCATGCGCTATTCGGCAAGCGCATGCGCTTCCTCGTGACTGGCGGCTCGCGCTTTGATCCGCAGATTGCGCGGGATTTCTATTCGCTGGGAATCGATGTGCTCCAGGCCTATGGTCTAACTGAGACGAGTGGCGGCGCATTCGTAAATTCCCGCGAACATCTTGTGATTGGCTCAGTTGGGAAACCGCTGAAAGGAGTCGAAGCCAAGATCGTCGATCCACAGGCTGCCGCGGACGATTCACATTCCAGCGGAGAAATTATTCTGCGCGGGCCCATCATTATGAAGGGCTACTGGAACCGTCCAGATGCGACCGAGCAAGTTCTTAAGGATGGCTGGCTTTACACCGGCGATCTCGGCTACTTCGACCCCGCAGGAAACCTCTTCATCACGGGACGTAAGAAAGAAGTCATCATTCTCTCGAACGGGAAAAACATATATCCCGAGGAGATCGAGGCGCATTACCTGCAGTCGCCCTTCATCAAAGAAATTTGCGTGATGGGGATGGAAGGCGCGGACAAGTTGTACGCCGTCGTCGTTCCCAACTTTGAAGTGCTGCGTCAGCGCAAGGTGGTGAATGCGAAGGAAGTGATTCGCTTTGACATCGAAGGCCTCTCGGCAAAGCTGGCGTCCACCAAGCGAATCAGCGGATACGAAATCTGGCAGGAAGACCTGCCGCGCACGACTACTCGGAAGCTGAAAAGATTCGAAATTCAGAAACGCGTCAAGGCAGGAAAGGGCGCAGAACCGGGAGCGGTGCCAAGTTCCCGGCCACTCACGCCGGAAGAAACATCGTGGCTCGAAAGGCCCAAGGTTCCGCGCGCGCTGAAAATCATTCGCGAATACTCGACGACAAATCCTGAGCAGATTCGGCCGGCTGACAATCTGGAACTGGATCTTGGTCTCGACTCCATGCGGCGCGTGGAACTGCTGGTCGCCATCGAGCAGGAACTTGGCGGCGACGTACCGGAATCGCAGCTGGGGGGCATCTACACGGTTCGCGAACTGGTAGACGCGGTGCTGGAGAGCGCAGCATCAGGCGGAATGTCCGACGGGAGTGTCCGACCCACAAAAGCCTTTGCCGGATGGAGTTCGGTGCTGCGCGAAGATCCCACTGATCCGGACACGCTGCGCATCACCAAGCCGCGGCGAGTGGTAGATCCGATTTTGTTCGTATTGTCACGCCTGATCAGTTGGTGGTGGAGACTGGTCTCGCGAATTGACGTGCAAGGCATGGAGAACCTTCCACGCGACCAGGCTTATTTGCTCTGTTCCAATCATCAGAGCTTTCTTGACCCGATCATTTTAATGTCCGTGTTGCCGTACGGCGCTCTGAAACACATGTTCGCGGTTGGCACGAGCGAAATTTTTGGATCAGGCTTTATGCGCCAGGTGGCGAGAATGCTGAAGGTTGTCGTGGTGGACCCGGATGCCAACTTGGTGCCAGCCATGCGCTCTGGAGCTTACGGCCTGCGCCACGGCCTCGCGTTAATGCTTTATCCGGAAGGCGAGCGCAGCATCGACGGTACACCGCGAATCTTCAAAAAAGGCGCCGCGATTCTTTCTACGCACTTGCAGGTGCCGATCGTCCCTGTCGCGATCGAAGGCTTCTACGATGCGTGGCCGCGCAATCACCGCTTCCAGAAATTCGCTCCGTTGAAGATCAGGATTGGCAAACCACTGCCGCTACCACCCGAATCGCAGGCTTCAGAAGAGACATACGCGAAATACACCGCAGCCTTGAAAGAAAAGGTTGTAGCGATGTGGCATGATTTGCGCGGTCAAAGGGCGAACAACGCGTCCGCGTAAACGCTAGACTTAGTCGTGGTTTGGCCAAATGCTGAATGCTGAGTGCTACTTTGCCCGCGGATGCGTCTGGTCGTACACGCTCAGCAGGTGCTTAGTCGAAAGCTGCGTGTACCGCTGCGTGGTCGAGAGTCGTTCATGCCCCAGCAACTCCTGAATGGCGCGCAGATCAGCGCCTTCTTCCAACATGTGCGTACCAAAGGCGTGACGCAGTGTGTGCGGGTGGACGTCGGGCGAGAGTCCTTTGGCGACGGCGATCCTCTTTATGATTCGTCCCACGCTCCGCGTGGTCAGGCGCCCGCCGCGAGCATTGATCAGCAAAGCCGGTGTGGTCTTGCGCTGCTCGGCTAAAACCTGCTGCCGAACGGGCAAATACACCGCCAGCGCCGAGCACACCGCGTCCCCAAAAGGAACGTAACGCTCCTTGCTACCCTTCCCGCGAATAAGGATGATTTCGTTCTTCACGTGAATGTGATCCAGATTGACGCCGACAAGTTCCGAATTCCGTATGCCGCAACCGTAAAGCAGTTCCAGCATCAGGCGATCGCGCTCGGGAAACGCGGCCACCTCGGGCATGTTGCCGTCCAGCACCGAATTCATCTCTTCCATCGTGGGTACGCGGGGAAGTTTCTTCGGCAGCTTGGGAGTTGAAACCAGAGCAGCGGGATTCTGCTCGACAACTCCTTCCAGTGCCAACCAGCGGTACAAAGAGCGCACCGCCGCTAACGACCGCGCCACCGATGTCTTGCTGAGTCCTTTTTCATAAAGCCGTGACAGAAAGCCGCGGATCGTGATGTGATCAATGTCGCGCCAGCCACGCGGTCCGACGTACTCTGCAAAATTCCCGAGGTCGCCGGTGTAAGCGCGAAGCGTGTGCGGCGAGGTGTTCCGTTCTCGCAACGAGGCGAGAAATTTGTCGATCGAGGCGCGAACTGCGGGTTTGGCAGCCATTTCGGTTTGGGGTTTCAAGCCCACTTACGCCTGAACAGCAACATGAATGTCGCGATCACAAGCTTAACAATCTATTGCGCTTATGCTTAGTAACAGCCTCGGTACGACCGGAGTCAAAGCTGGGAGAAATTTAGGTGCTGGTACTCTGGATTGGGGCTTGACTTCACCGCTGACGGGTCTAGCATAGAGATATCACCTCCGATCCACTTCAGGATCGAATGGGCCGGCAGCCAGGAAATGTCACCGCTTCCTGGTAGTTGGCCCATTTAATTTTGTCCTGCAATTTATTCCCGCAGCCCGGCTCGGAAATACGCCACCCACTACCGATCGTGATAAGCGCGTGCTTGCAGGATCTCGCTCAGGTAATCTTTCGTTCCGGGAATTCGCTCCAGATGCGGATAGCGCAGCCCGCCCGCGTAGTGAACTTCATGAGTCTCGACGGTGTCGAAACTGCGAACCAACAGAGTGATTTTCCCATTGGCAGGCTGTGCAATGGTTTCCTCCAGCACCTCTTTCGAATACGCGCGCCCGTCGACTGCGACGATCTTCATGCGTGGCCCGAGACCTGCTTGATAAGCAGGCGAGTCTGGGAGCACATCAAGAATGACGCCATCTTTTTCCACGTCGATTCCAATCGAAGCCCCCTGGAAACTTTCTACTGGGATGAGTTCCATGAAGAACACTGGGCGATTTGGCGTTGAGTTGTAAACCAAACGCCAGCCAGCCGCTTCCAGCCCATCGGTCGGCGGATTGCTGTTCACGTGATAAACCCTAGTCTCGAAAAAATTGTGCCAATCATACGGACAGATCGCCTGCAATGCAGCTTCGACGTATTCACGCGTGTAGGGAGCAACAATTGGCCCGGTGTCGCGCTGACCTAAAAAATTGCGCAGGAAGTCGTCGAGAGAAGCGCGATCCTGGGTCTTCTCGCGAATGATCGTGTCCGCGCGCAGCCAGATGAGAGCACCCTCATCGTAATAATCCTGCCCTCGACGCAAATACATCCAGTCGCCCACAGGATTGCGCAAGACCCAGTCTTCCGTTGCGGTGTCGACCAGTGGCGTGGTGGAGCGCGCAGTCTCGTGCACAAAAGTCGAGGTGGTGCGCGCCAGATAGTCGCGCATGTACTCGGCGTCGTTGAACCCCGCACGAGTGGCGAGTAGAAATCCAATGTACTCGTTTAATCCTTCATAGACCCAGAGCAGCGATGTCCGCTCGGGTCCTTGATAGTCGGGCTTCGAGTACAGCTCGGCTGGACGGCGATACTTGCCGCACCAGGAATGCGACTGCTCGTGCGCGAGCAGCGGAAAACCGAACATCTCGAGGTCATCCTTTTTTGATAATCCCTCGTCGGGAACCGAGTTCCAGGGGGAATTTTCGTGCTCGAGCCCGTCAAACGGCAACGCCGCGCTTTGCGAAACCAGGATGTGCATCTTCTCCCAATGTTTGAACCCGAACATGGCGCGGTCCTGATCTACGAGATTGCTGAAGATGTCGACCGCATGAGCATCATTGGCTTTCTCAAGTGCGTGTGAACTGTTGCCGGTCACGTCGAGTTCTGCCGGCCAGGTGGAATGCAACGGAAAAACGCGGAGATAGTCGCTCGCAAGCACCGGAGAATCAATCAACCGCTCGAGGGAGAGAGGTGCGAAGTTCACTCGATTGCCCGCCTCTCCGGTGACCTGAAGTGAACTCGCCTGTTTCCAGTTTGCCGGGAGCACAAGCGCCGGCTGAATCATCAACCTCGTCTTGTCGACATTACGCGGATACAGCACGACCCGATTCCACGCCACCAGAAGCTGATGATCATCAATCGTGTTTTCAATGAGCGTGTCGAAATCAACACTGATCGTGTTCGTGCGGGCGGGAACCGTGACGTGAATGGTCGCAATCTCTTCTGGATCGCGAACCCACGGCAGGCTGGTGGTTCCCGAACGAATGCGGAGAGCGGCAAACTGGAAAATTGGCCCTGTCGGCCCGTGTTCTCCGGGAATCCACATCGGGTAAGCCAGCGAGAGAGGGCCGGGCTGAACTTGGATCTCCTCGTGCACGAATGCAATTCGCCGTGGCGCCTGCGATTCATCGACCACCAGAGTCATCGGCGTCGTCGTCTGCTGAGCGTAAACGGTAGCTGTGAGCACTACTGCGGCGAAGAGACTGGATGTGAACGTCCGGAAGGAAAACCGCTGGATCACGAGTGGCCTCCCCAAGCTGAGCTGAATTGAAGAAGTATTCTGCCAGACGACGGGGGTGAAGCCAACTGTCGCCTCAGGAGACGAGCCAGGTCTTCAATTTTCTTGCGAGGGACTCGGGAATTTCCGCTTCGAGCTCGACCGCGCCATCCTTGTATTCTCGGGCGTAAATTCTGGCGCGTGCTTCCAACATGGCGAGGGCCTTTCCCTCTTTCTGTGGGATGTGCAGGCGCACGCGGCTGGGCGCATCCTCGGAGAGTACCTGATCGATTCGATCCAGCAATGTGGTGAGCCCGATTCCCTTCACGGCTGATACGTGTACCGTCGCGGCATCGTCGCGCAGGCTATCGCGCTGTTTCGAGGGCAGCAGGTCGACCTTGTTCTTCACGTGCAGCGTCGGCTTGTTCGCAACTTCGAGCTCTTTCAGGACTTCGTCAACCTGGGCGTCCTGTTCTGCAGACAGCGGACTACTTGCATCCGAAACGTGAACGATCAGCGCCGCCCGTTGCACTTCCTCAAGCGTGGCGCGGAACGACGACACAAGCGTGTGCGGCAGATTGCGAATAAAACCGACTGTGTCGGAGAGGAGAATTTTCCTCTTCGACGGCAGCGCCACTGAACGTAGCGTCGGGTCGAGCGTCGCGAACATGCGCGGTGATTCCAGCACCGTGGCTTTCGTTAGCGCATTGAAGAGAGTCGACTTTCCCGCGTTTGTATATCCCACGAGCGCGACCGTTGCCACCGGAACCGATTCCCGCCGCTGCCGCTGCTGGCTGCGAATCCGTCGCACATTTTCAATCTGCTGCTGCAAATGGCGGATGCGGCGGTTGATCTTGCGGCGATCAGTTTCGAGCTGAGTTTCGCCGGGCCCCCTGGTCCCAATTCCGCCGCCAAGCTGAGACATTTCAATACCGCGCCCGGCCAGCCGCGGCAGCATGTATTCCAATTGCGCGAGTTCAACCTGGAGTTGGCCTTCACGGGTACGAGCGTGAGTCGCAAAAATATCGAGGATCAGCTGCGTGCGGTCGATTACGCGCGCGTTCACCACCTTCTCGATATTCCGCTGCTGAGAAGCCGTGAGGTCGTGGTCAAAAAGCAGCAAGTCGGCATCGGAAGAGGCCGCCGCACCCGCAATTTCCTCAAGCTTGCCTTTGCCGATGAGCGTAGCGGGATCGGGCTTGTCGCGGTGCTGCAGAATTTCGCCGACGATTTCCGCGCCCGCGCTGATGGCGAGGTCGCGTAATTCTTCCAGCGATTCTTCCGCGCTGAACTTTGGCTGGGAAGTGGGACGCGAGGGTGAAGCGGCGTCACGCGCAGCCTGCACTCCACTCGTCAAGCGAGAGTCTCGCCGCGATGGGCGATAGTCGAGTCCCACCAGGAACGCACGTTCCTGGCGCATTCCCGGAGGCAAAGCGCGACGATTCCCCCCAGATCCCAACAATCGCGACGCAGCACCCGTCTTCCCCTGAGCTCGCGACACACGCAATTCAGAACTGCTCAATCTCACTTATCCTTCGGTGCCGGAAGCGGCGGAAGTCTCTCCTGATTCAGAAGCCGGAGCCGGGCTCATCACGCGAGGCTTGTCCGAGAATCCGTGTGCCTTCGCCACGGCCACAGTCGATATCGCATGCTTGAAAATCAATTGCTCCTGGTTATTGGTCTCGAGCACAACAGAGTATTTATCGAACGAGCGGATACGCCCCGTCAGTTTGACTCCGCTCATGAGGTAAAGGGTGATGCTGCTCCGTTCCTTCCGCGCCGCATTGAGAAATGTATCTTGTATGTTTTGCGTCGCCGGCTTATTTTCCATAGCCGATCTCCTGTCTTTGGCCCAGCAGGCTGTGCTCCCCTTCAAAGCGAACCGTTTGGGTTGATTGACGACATGGTCAACAATACGGTGTAGCCGCAGAGTTTTCAACTGAGCTTTAGGAGATTGTGCGGACAATATTTTTGTACCGTGTAGATGTGGCCAGAAGTTCATCCCTGACACGGGCGCGAAGGGCATCCGGAGCAAGCACCTCGACTTTTGCGCCAAATGCCAGCACCACAAAAATGGCTTGGTGTTCGTCCTCAAAATGCACCTGTAGAGTCACCCACGCCTCGCGGGACGGATCGTGCTTGTTTTGTGCTGATTGCACAGCCATTCGCCATGTTTTGATTTCACGGGCAGCATCGGGATGCAGGTAGAGAACGGATTCGAATCGCGGAGAGTTTTTCAGGAAATCTTCGGTGGCGGACCGCCAGTGAGACTCCAGATCAAAACTCAATGGCCGCTCGCATCGAGCATCCAGAAGCAATGCGTTCTGAATTCGGGACACCCGGAAGGTGCGGGAAACCGCGAGCTGTGTTGGCCACCAGATACCATGTGCTGCCTTTGGCGACCAAGCCTAAGGGATCGACGATCCTCTCGCTCACGTTTTCGGCCTCGCCGCCAGCATGCTCGAATCGGCTCCGCCGGCTGGAGTAGCGGATTTTCAGCTTGCGGTCGCGGGTCACGGCCTCCTGCACGATCGGCAGCATCGAGAGTTCTTCAGCGCCGCCGAACCAGCCGGTCGTGTCCACATACAGACGCTGGCGCATCGACTCCGCTCGGGCACGAAGTGGAACGGGGAGCGAAGCCATCAGCTTGCCAAGAGCGCGCTCCGCAGCAGCCGCCAGCTTGCGATCACCCAGAATTCGCGGCTGCGCCATCAGAAGCGCTCGGAGTTCCGCCTCGTCAAGGCCGGGGACCTGCGTACGCCAGTTTTCCTCGAGCTGCCAGCCACCGCGCGAGCCACGCAGCGCGAATACCGGCACTCCAGCCGCGCTCAAGGCGTCCATATCGCGATGCAGCGTGCGCTCCGACACTTCCAACCGCTCCGCCAGCTCGCGGCCAGTCATCTGCCCGCGAGATTGCAGGAGCAAAAGAATCGATAGCAGGCGATCAGCTCTCATCGGAGTTGGTAGCGGTACGTGGTGTTCCTCCGTGTCACTCTGTGCCCTGTGTGGTAAAGGTTTGGTTTTTTAGACAAAAAAGAAAATTAACTGTCGAATTATGACATAGGCTGTCATATATCTGCGATTAATGTGAATTTCGTTGATTGCAGCTGACAACCGAAAGGATCCTCGCAGATGAAACTTACAGACATGTTTCTGGCGGAATTAGAACGAGAAGTTGCGGCAACTCGAAACTCAGTGGCACGCGTTCCCGAGGGCAAGAACGACTGGAAACCACACGAGAAGTCCATGCCTCTGGGCTATCTTGCTGCCCTGGTGGCCACCATGCCGGGCTGGATTGATGCCATCGTCAATCAGGACGAGATTGATTTCAAGGCCCCGCATTCGTATCAAACCAAGGAGTTCGGCAGCACGCGCGAACTCGTGGACGCGTTTGATCGCAGCATGGAAAAAGCGCGTAAAGCACTGGCAGGAACGACTGACGAGCACCTGATGACCAAGTGGCGTTTACGTGCCGGCGAGCACATCATTTCAGAGCAACCGCGCTACATCGTCATTCAGGACAACTTTACGCACCTCGCGCACCATCGCGGTCAGCTGACAGTTTACCTTCGGCTGACCGGCGCCTTAGTGCCTTCGATCTACGGGCCGTCGGCGGACGAAGGCAAGTTTTGAAGAATTGAATCATTGAATCATCGGAGGATTGAATCATTGGAAAACGGTCCTCGAAGGGACATTCAATGATCCAATGACTCAATGATTCAATGATTCAATGATTCAGTTCCTAGACGCCCAGTTCTTCCTGCATCCACTCCGGTTCGGGTTTAGGTTCCGCGGTGAGGTCGAGCACGAGTTTTTCCAGGACGAGGCGCTTGCTGGGCGGGTTCGACCGAAGCGCAAGATCGGCTTTGGCCACTAACCTGATCGCGCGGGTGAGTTCTCGCCTAGATTTGTACCGCCTTGCCTGACGAATAATGTCATCTGCGGCAAACGGTGGCACGCGAAATCCCTGCCACAGCGCAGCCCATAGCATGCGCTGGTCGCGAACATTGCGTTCCAGGATCACCAGCATCTGCCGGAAGGTCTTTGCCAGCATATACAGGTGACCGATGGCTGCTTCCGCGCCCTCGCCCGTTGAAAGAATGGCATCCAGCATCTCCAGCGCGCGGGTGCGCTCGCGTGCGGAAATGGCGTCGGTCAATTCATAAAGTGAGCGCTGTTTCGCGGCGAGAACCATCGTCTCCACATCGCCAAGCGTAATGCGCTTCTTCTCGCCGACATACAGAATGAGTTTTTCCAGTTCGTTGGAAATCATCATCATGTCGCCGCCGAGTGAATCGACGAGTTCGCGTGCGGCGTCAGCATCGATCTTCACTTCGCGGGTGCCGCAGTATTCCTGGATCCAGCGGACTGCATCGCCTTCTTCCACGCGTCCGAGTTCAACAATCGCAGCGTAGCGTCCCATGGCCTCACGGATGCGCTCATAACGCTCCTTGTCGGTCATGTCCATACGGCGGACATCAGCAGGAATGCTGATGTGGTCGGCGACAAAAATCAGGACCGCGTCGGGATTCGGGTCCTTCGCGTACGCTTCAATCGCGTTGAGCTTGTCTTCATTGGATCCGCGGCCAAACAGGTTCTTCACCCCGCGAACAAAGAAAACCTGAAACGGCGCCATTAGCGAAGGTGTACGCGCGCGATCGAGCACTTCCGCTAAATCGGTTTCGGCGAGATCGAATTCATACAAACTGAACTCCCGCAGGTCGCTTGGTACCAGGGATTGCAAGATGGCGTCGCGGCACTTCTTGCGAAAAAATGCCTCGTCCCCCACAAAAACGTAGACCGGGCGCAGCTTGCGGTCTTCCACGTCAGAGACGAATTTCTCAGCCTGCGCAAACGCCCGCATCAGAACGCCTCCAGGACATTGGAAACCAGGGTGCGAGCAAAATCTCTCGACAATCGCTGAAATGCCGGCGAGTCTTCCTCGAAGAAGCTGCTCAATTCTTGCGAGACCTGGTACTGCTCGCGAAAGGTATACGACGGATTCTCGTACAGCACTCTGCCTTGCCTGTCTTTGAGCGACACGCTCATGCTCACAATCACCAGCACGCTGGAAGCGCGGCCGGTCTTCGTATCATAGGTGAGCGGCGTCGTATAGGTGGAGAGCACAAGGCCGTGCAGCGCGGCGTCAGCCGACTTCGGATCTTGGGTGATGTGGTAATTGGTTCGAGTTACAAACTCCTGCACGACACTGGACGTGAGAGTCTGCTCGATTTTGTAAGTCTGCGTCTGGTTGACGAATGCCGGTATCGCAATGGTACGCAGATCAGAAGGAAGCAGGTTTGCATGGCCGGCGGTATGGTACCCGCAGGCGGTCAGGTTAAAAGAGAAACAAACCAAAACAGCGCTAACTGAAAACCAGAATCTCTGCCTTCTAAACAGCGCAGCCCCGAAGGGGCGGCCAAGCTTAGCCCAGCGCGGAAGCGCTGGGAAAGATAAGAAGAATGACCTGAGTCCCGTAGGGACGGCCGAGATCGCCCGCCTCATTGCACCTGCCCTCGGGGACGCGATGCCGCCATCGCTTCGGCGCATTCAACGGCGGTGGTGGCGGCCACCCGCAGGTTGTCGAAGGCAATCCACAACCAAGCTGAGTTCGCATTCGACGAATCCGGCGCAACCGACACCAGAATGTCTCCCTGGCCAGCCGCATTCACGTTATTGGGCGCTTCCTGCGATCCAGGGATCAGCGAAACATGTTCTCCCGCTAAGGCCTTCGACAGCTCGTCAACGTCTGCAGCGCCGGAAACCGTGACATTCAGCGAAATCGCATAGCCGTGGAATGTCGGCGCTTGTACGACCACAACAGACGGCACCAGGTTCTGCTCTGGCGAAATCTTCTTGTAGTGATTAACCACGCGCTCACTGACCGCCAGTAGCGAGGACGACGCCTGTTCCCCGTAGCGCGAAACCAAGTTGAACGCGACTTGCACGTCGAACTGTTTCTTCGGCAGTTGCTGGAACGAAAGGAGGCTTACAGTCTGCTCGTGCAGTTCGTCCATCCCCTTTTGCCCGTGCTCGGAAGCCGGCTGAAGTACAGTCGCCACGGCTTTTGTGATTGGCGATGTCGCGCGCAATCGCCCCAGAAGCAAAGCAAGCACCAGGGCTGCAGGATGCGCAACCACCGCAGGCCCAGGTTGCAAATCGAGCGCATCCACCTGGCCCAACTGCCGCTGCACCCAGGGCGCGCGAATCGTAGCGCCAGGCTCATTCTCGAGGGCGTATGACAGATCGACAATTGCGCTGCCCGCTGCCTGAACCTGCTTGAAATTCTTCCGCGTGCAATCCGCATCGGAAGCGAAAAACGTGAAATCAATTTTGTCGAAATGCTCCGAGCGAACACTCTGGATGAAGGTGATCTCGTCCTTCATGGCTTCGAGTTGGCCCAGCGATTCATCGTCATCGAGCAGCTTCACATCCACTGCGGGAAAATTTCGCTGGTCGATGAGTTCGGCCACTTCTTTGCCTTTGAGCGACCCGGCCCCGACGATAGCGACGCGGTAGAAGCCTTGCGCCGATTTCGACGTCGTCGAACCCGCGGTTTTGACGTTCGTGTTCATGATGTTTGTGACGCCTCGGTATAGGGCGGCGGAGGCGGATTCCGTTTACGCCGGAAGAGCCAGTGCAGGCGCCAGAAAATTCCCGACAACATGTAAGTCAGCGCGATCACGAAGAGCACTGGCTTAGAAAACAGCACGATTGACGCGACCAGAAGCCCCAACAAAACTACCAACCGAGCGGGGTGGCGCGCGTTCAGATTGATGTCCTTGAAGCTGTAAAAACGCCAGGTGCTGACCATCAGGTACGACACCGTCACCACAATCAAGAGCCAGACCAGCGCCACAAACCAGCGATCCAGCGGGTCGCCACTGAAATAGTGCACAACTGCCGCCACCACGCCGGCACCGGCGGGAATTGGCATGCCAACAAAATACTTCTTGTCGGGACGACCAGGGTTTGATGGCTGTGGATTGACCTGGATATTAAAGCGCGCTAGGCGGCTCGCGCCTGCAATTAAGAAGAGGAAAGCTGCCACCGCACCTGCACGCCCCAGCGTCACAATCAGACCGGGATTCGGGCCGGCGTTCGTGATCTCGCTAAAGCCCCATGCCCATGCGAGAAGCGCGGGAGCAATGCCGAAGGTGATCACGTCAGCCAGCGAATCCAGTTCACGGCCAAAGTCGCTAGTCGTGCCGGTCATGCGGGCAATGCGGCCGTCGAGTCCGTCGAACAGCACCGCGAACCCGATTGCCTTCGCTGCATTATCGAAATGCGGAGGCCCTTGCAGCGCGGCATGTGTCGCTTGCGCAACTGCATGCGCAATCGAGCCATAAATCACCTGCAGGATCGCGAAAAAACCCAGCAGCACATTTGCCGCGGTAAACATCGATGGCAGGATGTACATTCCGCGCCGCATGCGGCGCGGTCTCTGATCTCCTGCACGGCGGCTTGGTGTCCGCTCGATTGAGCTCTCCATCAACGCCTCCCCTGAGATATGCGAGTATGCGTTGCTTCGCCGGCCTGCTTCGATTCGATGCTAAGAACTGCCAACACCGACGAGCCGCCTTTCACATAATCCCCAGCTTTGACTTGGATGGCCGCCGAGCGCTCCAGAAAAACGTCCATGCGAGAACTGAACTTCATCAATCCAATACGCTCGCCGCGACGCACGGTATCACCGACCTTCTTCGTGAACACGACGCGACGCGCCAAAAGACCAGCGATTTGCTTGAACACAAGCGTGTGGCCTTCGCCTTCCACAACAACCGTGTTCTGCTCGTTCAGGTCGGCGCATGCCTCGTTCATCGCATTCAGAAATTTGCCTTCCTGATACTTCGCGGAGCGAATCACCCCGCCCATTGGCGACCGGTTCACGTGCACGTTAAAGACGTTCAGGAAGATGCTCAGGCGAGTGTATTCCTTACCGTTCAGGGTTGAGGGCGTCACAGCTGTGACTTTGCCATCTGCAGGAGCCACCACGAGCCCGGGTTCAGACGGTATTGCGCGCTCTGGGTCCCGGAAGAACCACATAAAGAAGCAGGCCAGCAGCACCGGAATCGCGGCCCACACCGGGGTGGTGAGCCATCCAATGAGCACAGCCGCCCCGAACAGCACGAATCCGTAGTAGTAGCCGTCGCGAACCATGGGAGCTTAGGGAATTATATTGCACGGGAAAAACAAGCTCTCAGCTGTTAGCTTTTAGCTCTTAGCTGAGGAGTCGACGATCACGCTGTTGACTGGCCTAACCGGTCTCTCCTCCCACAACTCTGAGCGCGAACACAATTGTATGAGTGCTTGCGGCGCGAGAGGTGGAGGAGTGAAAAATTAAGAGCTAAAGGCCAAGAACCATAGGCTAGAAGCTAAGAGCTTCTTTAGAAAAACGAAAAGGCGCTTGGCGCGCCTTCCGGATATAGGAATCCCATACCGTCCACGGACGGGCTTCAGTTCGAGGTTTCTTAGGCTACTTGGCCGTGCTGCACGGCTTCACGGTACTGGCGCTCAATAGACTCCATCTGGTCCTTGAGGCGCAGCTTCAACTTCTTCAGCCTGACTTCTTCCAGCTTTTCGTCGTCGGTTAAGTACCGCTTGTGGGTGAGAGAGGAAAGACGTTGTTCGTAGGATGAATGCTCTTGGGCCAGCTTGCGGAATTCTTCGTGCGTGGCCAGGAGTTGATCTCTAGAGGCTAGCATCCTGCAAGACCTCCTGTATTCAAATTGTGAGGTAAGGCTAGCATGGGATCAGCACTGGTTCAACGATGAATTTTCAACAAACGTTCACTCTCAAGTAATAGAAAGGGCATGGCTTGTTTGCACAGGAATCAGGGCAGTTTACAGCTTTAGCGAGTACAAAATCGCGTTTTCGGTGGGATCGGAGTAGTAGGCGACGCGTTCGCCGTCGCGAGTGAATCCGAGTTTTTCGTAGAGACCGCGAGCGGGCAAATTGGATTCGCGCACTTCGAGAAAGATTCGCTTTGCGCCGCCTTGCCGCGCAGCTTGGGAAAGTTCTTCCAGCAACGCTGATCCGATGCCCTGCCTCGAGGTAACTGCATTCACAACGATGTTTTCGAGTTCACATTCGTCGGTGACGATGCGGCCGACAACGAATCCGCAGAGCGTGGAGTCGGTTCTCTCCGCAAGCAGCACGACCCGGGGTGGAGCATCGCTGCGTCGAATCGCCTCGTACGCTTCTTTCGTCCAGTGCGCGGCCGACGGTGCGGCCTGTTCGAGGCGCATGATTTCGGGGATGTCGCCTGGGGTGACGGGGCGAATCGTGTAGGTCGGCTCAACTTGTGTTTCTGATCCAAGTTGGGGGAACGCGGCATGCAGCGATGCGAGATCAGCGAAATCCCCAAGCAATCGTTCGCGTGCGGTCAGACGCTCACACTTCGCATCAATCTCCTCGTAGGCCGATTTTGACTGTTCCCGAAATGCGTCGTATTGCTCACGGGTCTGCCAGAAGTCCAGTGTGATGTAGTGGTCGGGATTATTGGGATCGCGGTGCAGTTCGGTTCTGAGATAGCCGTCCCCTGTGCGAAACAAACGCACCCACTCGCCATTGGGACCGTACGCACGTTCAAACGCGGACCGATGTTCCGGTTTCACCTCGAATAACCAGGCAGCGATAAAAAGGACTTCAGTCGTGCTGCGCGCGCTCATCGTGTCCGTTCAGCGAACTTGATTTCGGCCTCACTGCGCCGGATGTAGGTCGCGTCCAGGGCCTCGGGAGAGACGGTCTCGCCTCGCTGAAGTTTCTCAAAACCTATCCGAGCGATGTCGTCAGCCGCAGGCGCGGCGACCTGCTGAATGGGTACTCCTTTTTGTGTGAGGTCGCTGGCTAGCTTTTGATCACGCGTAACTAGGCGCGCACCCGCAAATTCACTGGCGAGATCTGCAGAGGTAATTACCTGCTCGGAAACACAACTTGTAATTCCATTCTGAACGTCATAAATCCCCACATAGATTTCTCCACGGCCGGCATCCGTGGCGGCAGCGATGCGGCCATCAATCCTGGCACTAACGGCGATCGTTTCTAGCAGCGAGACAGGCACGATGGGCTTAGCAAGAATTTCTCCAAGGGCCTTGATCGCTGCAAGCCCGACTCGCAGTCCGGTGAATGAACCTGGGCCCGAAACGACCACAAACGTATCGATGTGGTTCTTCGTCAACCCATGATTCTGAAGGAGAGCTGCAATCTGGGGCACCAGTTGCGCCGAGAAAGTGCCACCCTCGAGAGGATGGACGTCTAGCGTGCGCGTCGATTCCGCGCCGCATTCGACGAGCGCAATGCTGCCCTGCTTGCCAGAAGTATCTACAGCCAGAATCAGCATGAGGGATCAGGATATCAGTGAAGAGGTTGAACACTACTAAACTGCGTCATCCCGAACGCCCGCGCTCTCACCAGCGGGCGGAGAGCCTGCCCTGAGCGACTGACGGCGCATGCCGGAAGAAGTCGAATGGGGATCTCGCGTGCATTAATGAGGTCTCGGTTCGCTCAACTTGCGGCACTGCTCACGATTCCACCAACTCCACAAGCACGCCGCCGGCGCTGTGGGGATGAATAAATATGTACCGGTGACCACCAGCGCCAGTTTTTATCTCATCCGAAACCAGGCGCACTCCATCGGCCTTCAGCCGTTTCACCGCCGCGCTTAGATCAGGAACACGTAAACAGACGTGATGCAAACCTCCACCGCGTTTCGCAATGAAGTTCGCGATCGGTGAATCATCGCTGGTGGCCTGAAGCAATTCGATGCGAGTGTTCTCGACAGGCACCATCACGACCCGCACCTTCTCGTCTGGCACGACTTCTTCCGCAGCAATAGGCAGTCCCAGCTTCTCGTAAATCGCTTTGGCCTGCGCTAGCGACTTCACCGCAATGCCGATATGGTCGAGAGAAAAGCTCATCGTCTCATGTGGCGCGGGCGCACTCGCCCGCGAAAAGCAACACATCAAACAACGAAATGAAACAGCAATTCGGAGCGTTTTCGCTCTTGAAACTTCTACGCGGGCGAGGGCGCCCGCGCCACACCTCACACCGTTCCCACAATCTCCTCGATCACAGAATACGGATCGCGCTTGTGCTCCGCAATGTCAGCGGCTAAACGAGACAGATCTCTGGCCGACAACTGCGCTCGCGCCTTTTCCAGAAGTGTGTCCCGGAGCATCTCGACCAGCCGCGTCTCCCAATTGTCGGCGCGCCGTTTCCGCAACAGGTCCTTGCTGAGCAGAAACTGCCGATATTTCGTGATGGCATCTGCCAACTCCTGCACACCAGTCGCAGTCGTCGCAACCGTCTTCACCACAGGCGGCGCCCAGCCGTCCTGCCGCGTCGCCAGCGACTGCAACGCGCGAATTTCTTTTTCCACGCGCTCGCTACCTTCGTGATCGCTCTTATTGATCACGAAGATGTCGGCGATCTCCATGATCCCAGCCTTAATGATTTGCACATCGTCGCCCATGCCGGGAACAAGAATCACGATTGTGATGTCGGCGACGCGGACAATGTCTACTTCGTCCTGCCCGACTCCGACAGTTTCAACCATGACAATGTCGCGTCCGGCTGCATCGATTACTAGAGACACATCGCCGGTCGCGCGCGCCAATCCTCCCAGCGACCCCCGAGTCGCCATGCTGCGAATGTAAACACCGGCATCGGAGAAGTGGTCCTGCATGCGAATGCGATCCCCGAGGATCGCGCCCCCAGTGTAGGGGCTGGTGGGATCGACCGCAATAATTCCGACCTTCTGATCGTCTTTCCGATAGAGCTTCGCCAATTGATCGACCAGTGTGCTCTTCCCTGCCCCAGGTGACCCAGTCAGCCCGAGTGTGAGCGCACGGCCTGTGTGGGGAAATAAATCCTTCAGTAGTTCGATCCAGCCCGGCGCGTGGTTTTCGACAACAGATATGGCACGTGCTAATGCGCGCGCATCGCCGGAGCGCAAATCGCGAACAGAAGGAGTATTGGCCGAGAAAGGCAAATCACAGTGTACAAGCAGGCAGAGGTTTCCTCAGGCGTCAGCCGCCAGAGATAGCGGTGTGGCTGAGAACTGAGAGCTAATCCTTCAGCAACTGCCGCGCAATCACCAGCCGCTGGATCTCGCTGGTGCCTTCGCCGATGGTGCACAGCTTCACGTCGCGGTAGTACTTCTCGGCGGGATAGTCCTTGATGAAGCCGTATCCCCCATGAATCTGAACTCCTTCATTCGCGCACTTCACCGCGACTTCGCTGGCAAAGAGCTTTGCCATGGAGGACTCCAGCGTAGTTTTCAACCCCGCATCTTTCATCGAAGCCGCGCGCATGGTCAGCAGGCGAGCAGCATCGATTTCCGTGGCCATATCGGCGAGTTTCCACTGAATCGCCTGGAAGTCGCTGATGGCACGGCCAAACTGTTTGCGCTGCTTCGAGTAGTTCAACGCGGCTTCATAGGCGCCCTGCGCCATGCCCAGCGACAACGCCGCGATGGAGATCCGTCCGCCATCAAGCACGCGCATGGCGTCCACGAATCCCTGGCCTTCAGTTCCCAGCAGGTTCTCGGCGGGAATAACACAATCTTCAAAGATCAACTCCGCCGTATCGGACGCCCGCAACCCCAGCTTGTCTTCCTTCTTACCAGGACGAAACCCTTTCGTGTCTTTGTCCACGAGGAACGCGGAAAGGCCATGCGTATGGGCAGCGCGGTCGGTCACCGCAATCACGACCAGGACATCGGCATAATGGCCGTTGGTGCAGAACGTCTTGGTCCCATTCAAGACCCAGTTGTTGCCTTTGCGGACCGCGTTCATGCGTGCACTGCCGGCATCGGAACCGGAGGACGGCTCGGTCAAACCCCATGCGCCAATGAATTCCCCTGTTGCCAGCTTGGAGATGTATTTCTTCTTCTGGCAATCGTGTCCAGCGAGAAAGATATGGTTCGAGCACAACGACGTATGCGCCGCAACGATGATGCCCACCGAGCCATCCACGCGCGAGAGTTCCTCGATCGCCGTGACGTACTCGACATAGCCCATTCCGGCTCCGCCAAGTTCGTGCGGAAAAATTACACCCATCACCCCGAGCTTACCCAGTTCCTTGAGCGTCGCGAGGGGGAATTCGGCGGCTTCATCCCACTTGCGGACGTTGGGTGCAATCTCGCTCTCCGCAAACTCGCGGATGCTCTTCTTTAGCTGCAGTTGCTCGTCGTTTAGCTGGAAATCCACGACGCCTCCTCAATCCGTCCTTAACCACGAAGGACACGGAGCTTCACGAAGGTTACAAGTGCTGCTGCCTTCGTGCCGCTTCGTGCCCTCTGTGGTTCCCTCCGGAATTGACTTAATTACAACACAAGCGGCGGACTGTAAGAAGTCGTCGAACCGACCGGTTGGAAGGAGTAAGTTATTGCTTCCCGAAGATTCGCTTCATCATCCACACCGGCGCGACCAGCACATGAACCGGATTGGAGAGAAACGCAGGCCGGTTTCCTTCGATCACATGACCGAGAGTGGCCAGACCAAGGGCAGCGGGGATCAGCAGCAGCCCAATGATCCAGTGGAACCAGACGACAATGACGGACGAGAACCCGACGGGAATGGCAATCATATGCAACGCCCGGTTTAACGGATGGGTATGCGCGTTGTCGTAGTGGTTGAAGAGGCCCAAGGGCTCACCTCCGGCGTCGCAGGATTATAGCGCACGGTAGCTTCTGGAGGAGTTGACACGCAAGCTAAGCTGGAGGCGTGAAGAAACTGATCTTCATAACGTTCTGCGGGCCGCGGGAGTACTGCTACTTGCTCTTGCAGCCGAACAGTTCAACATTCTGCATGGGGGCTCTGCCGCCCACGCCACCGGCATCCGGGCGGTGATTCTGCGGGATAGTTTCATCATTGTGACGACGATCGCGGCGGCCGTATGGTGGTGGCTGGATGATTCGTAGCGGCTCACGCTGGTGCCGTTGCAAGGAGTCGTTGGAACACCTCGTTCGACAGCAACCGTCCACGACTACTTAAGCGAATTCTCACGCTATCGTGCTGCTCGAGCATTCCGCTATCCATGAGTTCAGAGATAACGGGCTTCTGCGCAGCGAACAGTTCGGGGAATTCCTGTTGCAGGTACTGGATATCCACTCCCCTGTTCAACCTTAGCCCAAGAAACAAGCGTTCCTCTAACGCCATCTGCTGGTCCACCTGAACCGTCGAGGCGGGCTCGCAAGCCAGATACTTCTCTAGCGATTCCGAGTTCGAAAACCGCACAGCTTCTCCATCTCGCAACGGCAGCATCGAGTGCGCATCCGCGCCGAAGCCTAGATAGGGTTGGCGCGTCCAATATTTCAGGTTGTGCTTCGACTCGAACCCCGCTCGCGCGAAGTTGGATATCTCGTACTGCGATATTCCAGCGGCGTTCAGGCGATCACGCGCAATCTCGTACAGATCGGCAGTCAAATCCTCGTCAGGGACAAAGTGAGCATGATACTTCTGCCCGCCGGCCATCAACTCGCGTCCTAGCCGGGAGTCCTCATCTACTTCCAGCATGTAGACGCTGGCGTGCGGAACGCCAGTGGAAATCAGTTGCTCCAGAGAATTCTCCCAGCTTTCTCGCGTCTGGTGCGGCAAGCCAGCGATCAGGTCAACATTGATGTTGGTAATCCCAGCAGCGCGAAGGCGAGCGATATCGTCGAGCACTGTCTGGCCCTTATGCAGTCGCCCCACAGATGCCGCCTCTTTGTCGATAAACGACTGCACGCCCAGGCTGACGCGATTCACTCCGCAGCGCACCAGCGCCTCCAGCATTTCTCCGGAAAGCGTGCCCGGCGCGCATTCCACGGTGATTTCGGCTTCTTTCTCCACTTGGAAATTTTGCCGAATGGTGACAAAGACGTGCTCCAGCTGGGCTACATTCAACAGCGTCGGAGTGCCGCCTCCGAAATAGATGGAATCGACATACCGGTCGAGCGAAGCGCGCATCTGTTCTGCGTTTCGGGTAGAATGCTCGATCTCGGCGCAAAGCCGTTTGATGTAGTTGTCGAAAACCGCACGAGAAAATACATCAGAGGCGAAGTTGCAGTAGCTGCACTTGGTCCGGCAAAACGGGACGGCAATGTACAATCCGAGCGGCATCAGTATGATTATGCAGTCTTCAGGCTCCAGGCGTCAGGCCAATCAGCACCAATACTGAAGCCGGAAGCCTGATGCCTGAAGTCTGACTTTATGCTTCCACGCATCGTCATCACCGGAATGGGCGTAGTCAGCCCGAATGGGCTCGGCAAAGAGGCCTTCTGCCGTGCCGTGCTCGCCGGAAAGTCCGGCGTCAAACGCATCTCGCGCTGGGATTCCTCTCATCTTTTAGTACACATTGGCGGGGAGATCCCCGAGTTCGACGAACTCGCCTGGGTGGACGCTCGCGAGCGTAAACATGTTTCGCGAGTCGTGCCGCTGTGCATAGCAGCCACCACGGAAGCGGTGAAAGACTCTGGGCTCGACGTCGCTGGAATGTCGGTAGATCAGAAACGGCAGATCGGCATCGTGCTCGGGACTGGCGGAGGTGCCCAGGAATTTTCCGAGCAGCAGTACCGCCTATGGCACAGCGGAAAAGAAAAGCAGTGCAGCATTTTCTGTATTCCCAGTGGAACCATGGGCACGATCCCCAGTGAAATCAGCATGCGCTTCGGTTTCCGAGGATATAGCCACGTGGTAACCGCCGGCTGCACCTCCTCGACCGACGCTCTCGGCTATGCGTACCAGCACATTCAGGCGGGAGTGCAACCAATGTTCGTGGCCGGTGGCGTCGATTCGCCGATCACCGAAGGAATCGTCAAGGGCTACACCATGATTCGCGCGCTCACACAATCGTGGAACGATGAGCCCGAACGGGCTTCGCGCCCATTTTCCTCTGACCGCGACGGATTCGTCCTCGCCGAAGGTTCCTGGATGTTCGTGCTGGAAGAGTACGAGCACGCAAAATCACGCGGCGCGCGCATTTATGCCGAGATAAAAGGCTATGGCGCCACCTGCGAAGCCTTCCATCGCGTGCGTATGAGCGATTCGCCCGAAGAACCAGCGCGGGCCATCACACTTGCACTCGATGAAGCGGGCATCGCCGCAGAAGACGTCCAGTACGCCAGCTTGCACGGCACCTCCACTGAGATGAACGACCGCGTGGAAACGAAGGCGCTGAAACTCGCATTCGGCGTTCACGCCTATAAGATTCCAATGTCCGGCCTGAAATCGCAGATCGGCCATGCGCAAGGCGCGTGCGGGGCTGCGAGCGTGGCATCGACTCTCATCGCGATGGAGCACGGCAGAATTCCGCCCACTATTAATCTCGACAAGCCCGACCCCGAGTGCGACCTTGATTACGTTCCCGACGTAGGCCGCAACGCGCAAATCGAACACGCGCTCTGCAATTGCGTGGGCTTCGGCTCTAAGAACTCGGCTCTCGTACTGAAGAAGATCGCCTAACCTCCCGGCCTAGACCGATACAATCAACGTGCTGCCTGGCTCTGAGGCATCATACGAATATGTCGCAAGCGTCTCCCGGCATCCGCCTGCGCGGTCTCTCGATTACTTCTGCCGTCCTTCTATTTGCCTGCATCGCCAGCCAGGGTGAGACAAAACTAACTTCGTATCTGCTGCGGGTGGCCCACGAAAATCTTGAGGGCAACTCTTGCGTGCTCTTGCAAGAGAATGGGACATTTCACTACGAGAGCGGAGACCGTTACTACACGAGAGTTTACGAAGGCCGAGTGCCGGCCCCGCAAATGAGCCAAGTCAATGAACTCCTGCAACAACTCACGACTATTTCGCAGCAAGAAATCGAAGAACCGCTCATCCACGGGCCCTATGATCTTGTCGACGTCGGCTTCACCGACGGTGGCGCATGGCGCGAACTGCTGTTCCGCACTGCGGAGAGTCAAGTCGCATTCAAGAAGTCGTTGCAACCGCTTCTGGAATGGATGAATCGGCTGCACAAACTTCCCCATCGCCAGTTTTCGGAGGATGCGGGCAAGCAGAATTGCCTTCCGCGCCGCCGGCTGCGGCTGATTCCGCGAGACGAGTTTGTCGAACGACCGCCTCTCCCGATGCCAAAGCCCAACTTCGGAAGCCGGCAACCGGAGCTCGCTCCAAAACCCGCTGCGATCCCGGCGAAGGTGACGCCGCTGTTGCAACTCGGCATGCTCACTCGAAATTCAGTAGGGGCACGTCAGACTTGCGCGCTGGTAGCCAGCGATGGGCAGTTTCGTTTCGAAGCCCGCGCCCAGAGTACTGGCAGCAAAAGCGTCAAAACGTCATTCGCGAATGGCAGACTGGCAGACGCAGACTTGCAGACATTGCATTCACTCCTGGACGCGCCATCGCTGGCCAAACTGCGTCACCACGAGCCTCCGGGAGGCATGGCGCTCAACATCATGGGCCAGGTGATCGAACTCTATATCGCGAGGGGAGCGGGAGTTCAGGAACTCGTTCTCACCGACAGCACGCATCGGAACACCTTCTTCTTCGCAGGTGATGGAGACGTGAGCAAAGCCAATGGGGTATTGAAATTTATGCATCAGCATTTTGAAACCAAGGCCGCGCCGGGGGCCAGTTCCAATCGAAACGGATGCACCGACCTGCAGTAACTGGGACTACACAATCCGTGCGACGAGGTCGTAGTCGTGGGTTTCGGTGATCTCGGCACGGTAGAACTCGCCTGGGGTCGGCGTGAGTTCTTCGGGAACGTCGGCAATATACAGCTTGCCGTCGATTTCCGGGGCGTGCATTTCGCTGCGGCCTTCGAGCAGCAGATCGCTTTCTTCTGAAGCACCTTCAAGCAAGACGTCATATTGCTTGCCGCGTAGCGCCTTCTTCTTGCGCTTGCTGATCCCCTTCTGGATTTGCATCAGGTGCTTGCGCCGGCGTTCGATTTCCTTCAGAGGGAGCTTGCCTTCCAGTTCATGCGCTTTCGCGCCTTCCTGGTCGGAGTAGGCGAATGTACCCATCCAGTCGAACTCAGCTGCTCGCACAAACTCGCAAAGCTCTTCGAATTCCTTCTCTGTTTCGCCGGGATATCCAACGATGAACGATGTTCGTAATGTGACATTCGGGATCGTGCGCCGGGCCTTCTCAAGTGTGCGGTGAAAAATATCAGCACTGCCACCACGCTTCATACGTTTCAACGTTGCGGCCGACGCATGCTGCAACGGCACGTCAATGTACGAGCAGATCTTGTCGTGCGCGCCAATGGTTTCCAGCAGCTGGTTCGTGATTTTGTTCGGATATGCGTATAGGAATCGCACCCAGCGCAATTCTTCTATTGCGGCAAGCTTTTGCAGCAGCAGCGCCAGCCCGTCTTTAAGACCGAAGTCTTCGCCGTAGCAGGTGGTGTCCTGACCGATAAGCGTGATCTCTTTCACGCCAGAGCGCGCCAAGCGCTCGGCTTCGGCGATCACTGACTCGAACCGTCTTGACCGAAATTTGCCCCGCAGTTGCGGAATAATGCAGAAGCCGCAGGGATGATCGCACCCTTCAGCAATCTTGATGTACGCAGTGGAACGCGCGGTGGCGAGCACTCGCGGCGTGGTCTCGTCGTATAGATAATTCGGCAGATCGGAGATTGCACCGTCCCAGGAGTCGCGCGAAAAGCGTCCCGCAGCGGCTCGGGCGTCGCCCTCCGGTCGAGAAGTAAGAATCCTGAACGGCGAATCGGCAGATTGCGGCTGCGTCAGGCCCGCTGCACCGAGGATGTTCTCCAGTTCCCCGGTTCCGACCACCGCGTCCACATCAGGGATGTTCTTCTGAATCTCATCTCGGAAGCGCTCGACCAGGCACCCGGCTACAACCAACTTCTTCGCCCGGCCTTCTTTCAGTCGCGCCATCTCCAGGATCGTATTCACGGACTCCTGCTGGGCGCTCTCGATGAATGAGCAGGTGTTTACTACAATGACATCAGCGTCTTCCGCCCTAGGCACCAGTTCCGCGCCGCCCTGGGCCAACATGCCCATCATGACCTCGCTATCTACGAGGTTCTTGGGGCAGCCGAGGCTCACGAATCCCACCTTTGGACGGGCAGAAATCGGCTGTTCCGGGGCGATTACTAGGGAAGATTTGGAAGACATGCGCTCCATCTATCTTAGCATTCCGGGATTTCAGCTCTAAGCTCTAGGCTCTAGGCCAAACATAGTTCAGCTCAGCTAAAAAGCATAACGCGGTAAGAGCTAACGTTAATAGGTGAAACCCAAAAAGCCCAGAGCCAAGAGCCGAAAGCCAAGAGCCTGCAGCCCGATTACCTCCGTCACCTTCGCAAGCGGATGCGCTGGGGCTACAGTTTACCCATGGCTGCCTCAACCGGAACCAAGAAGAAATTCCTCTGCATGCAGTGTGAGATGACAGAGGAAAAATGCGCTTGCGAGAAGTATTGCTGCACCTGTCAAAGCCAGATCGACATCAGGCTGTGCGAGGACGGCTTGTATTATTGTCCACCGTGCCGCGAAGCGTGTGACTACCGCACGTCAGATTAGGTGTTCGGAGGGTTGTCGTGAGATTGCTGTTGTTCGTGGCCGTCGTTGTGTGCTGCTCACTCCTCCAGCCGCACTGCCTAGCTCAAACCGAAGCTGTCTACATGGCGCAATGCGCGAGTTGTCATGGGACTGACGGCACACCCACGGATGCCGGCAAAAACCTTGGCGCCGCTGACCTCAAGTCCGCCTTTGTGCAGGACCTTACGAATGAAGAACTCTTTAACAGCATTGCTCGCGCCGACAATCACACAGCATATGCCCACGCGTTTATACGCCGCGGAATGACCAGCCAGCAGATTTATGAATTGGTGAAATATTTGCGTCAGATGGCCAGGGAAAACAAACGCAGCGTCCCCGGCAAACGGAAATAGCTCAGATCACCACTGTTTCGCGATATTCGCCAAATACCTTCCGCATGGCATCTGAGATTTCTCCGACCGTGGCGTAAGCCTCGACTGCTTCGAGAATCTTTGGCATCAGATTTTCGCCGGAACGCGCCGCTTGCTGAATGTTGTCGAGCGCTTCCGACCAGCGCTTCGCATCACGCTTCGCTCGCACCGCCCGCAACCTCTCCACCTGCTTGCGCTCGAGCGTCTCATCAATTCGCTGGATGGGCACAGGCGTTTCCTGTTCTTGTTCAAACCGGTTCACGCCGACAACGGTCGCCTGCTTTTTATCGACCGCCTGCTGATACTCGTACGCGGCGTTCTGGATCTCCTGCTGCACGAACCCGCGCTCGATGGCTTTCAGCATCCCTCCCAGAGCAGCGATCTTATCCAGGTATTTGTTGGCTCGAATCTCGATTTGATCGGTCAAAGATTCGATGTAATACGAGCCGGCCAGCGGATCAATTGTCTGGGGCGCGCCTGATTCGTAGGCGATGATCTGCTGGGTGCGAAGCGCGGTCCGCGCCGCCTGCTCTGTGGGAAGCGACAGCGCCTCATCGAAGGAGTTCGTGTGCAGCGATTGCGTTCCACCAAACACGGCAGCCATGGCTTGAATCGCCGTCCGCACAATGTTGTTCTCCGGCTGCTGTGCCGTAAGGGTTGAGCCTGCAGTCTGAGTGTGAAAGCGCAGCATCCACGAGCGTGGATTCTTGGCCTTGAACTGCTCGCGCATGATTCGCGCCCACATGCGGCGGGCCGCCCGAAACTTCGCTACTTCTTCCAGGAAGTTGTTATGTGCGTTGAAGAAGAACGAAAGGCGAGGGGCAAAATGATCGATGTCCAACCCGGCATCGATCGCTGCCTGCACATAGGCGCTGCCGTTCGCCAGCGTGAACGCGATTTCCTGAACTGCAGTCGCACCCGCTTCGCGCATGTGATATCCGGAAATAGATATCGTGTTCCAATCGGGCACATGCTCGTTGGCCCACGCAAATAGGTCGGTCACGATGCGCATAGCGGTGGGAATCGGATAAATATAGGTCCCACGCGCGATGTACTCCTTCAGGATGTCATTCTGTACAGTGCCGGAGAGCTTGCGAACATCAGTGCCCCTCCTCCGCGCAATCGCGACATAGAGCGCCAGCAGAATGGAAGCGGTCGCATTAATCGTCATTGACGTCGAAATTTTCGTCAGGTCAATTCCGTCGAACAGCCGCTCCATATCTTCTATCGAGTCGATCGCCACGCCGACCTTCCCGACTTCGCCGATCGCCAGCGAATGATCGGAATCAAGGCCGATCTGCGTAGGAAGATCGAATGCAACTGACAGCCCGGTGGTCCCGTTGCTCAGCAGGTACTTGTAACGCTTGTTCGACTCCTCGGCGTCGCCCATGCCCGCGTACTGGCGCATGGTCCACAGGCGGCCGCGGTACATGGTGGGCTGCACACCGCGGGTAAACGGGTAGATTCCCGGGTATCCGAGCTTCTCCTCTTGGGCCCAATCACCCAGATCGGCAGGTGTGTAAAGCTGGCGCACTGGGATGTGAGAAGACGTTTCCGGATTGGCGGGCGCTACATCCGGTTTGGCGCGATTTGCCATTAACTTACCGACGGCTGCGGGCTTTGGCTCTCCAGAAGGAACTCAGACCGAACCATCCAAACACCAGGGTAAAGCCTGCTGCCAAAGCGAGATGGCTCGAAGTTCCCTTCCCTGCGTGAAAAGAATTGTACTCGCGATAAGTGGCAAAACCACCTGCCGCGGCGAATACCAGAAAAGCGAAACCAGTGATTTCCAGCCAGAGCTGATGGGCTATGCCGGCAAAGTGCTTCAGGGTGGCGCGCGCACCGCTCATGACGGCACCGAACGTCCGGCTGCCCTTCACCTGCTGTCCAGCGATGCGGGCAGCTATCCCCAATTTGCGGGCCGTGGAAACGTTTGCCATTCTTCTCGATTTTAGCAAGTTGCCGCGCTAGAATAGTCCCTGAGGCGGGATGCGCAGCACGCGCATCTAACGTTTTAGAGGATCTGGCCGGGGGGATTCGTGGATCAGCAATTGAAGCAATTGATGAAAGAGCTGGGTGAGGCTATTAACGAGTCTCTGGCAGACTCGGACCAGATTGCCGAAGTGGTGACCCGAATCAAAGAAGGCGGCTACGACATCTTCCTCGTGCTCGAAGCCACCATCGGTGTGAGCCGTCCTGGCGAGAAGAACCCCGACAAGACTTCCCTCGTTACTACTCTGACCAGCAACCCTGAACTTAAGGTCAGTGAGCAGGACCTCAAGTTCCTCAAGTCCTTGCGCATCAAGATCGAAGACGACGCGGCGTAAGCTCCTGCCGTGTGGGATAGCCGCCTTGGCTGTCCACTCGAACCAAGCTCCGATCGCTTCTCTGGGCAACAGCCCCTTCCCTTGCTAGAATCCAACCTCGGATCATGGCCGAACCGATGTCGGAATCCAACCTCAGCACCGAACAGCAAGTTGCCAGCCTCTGGAGCCTTGGCGGCCTCAGCATCAAGGAACTCGGGAAACGCGTTTATCGGGGCCTTAACGACGACTACCTGCTCGACCGCGCCTCATCCTTGGCTTACAACTTCATTCTCGCCCTGTTCCCGCTGATGCTGTTCTTGCTCGCGGTTTTCGGCATCTTTGCCTCCCATAGCGCCTCGATGCGATCAGACCTGTTCACCTATATTGGACAGGTACTGCCGCCAGACGCAGCCCAGGTCATCAGTAAGACTCTCACCGAAGTAACAAAGAATGCCGGTGGCGCAAAGCTCACGGTTGGCATTCTGTTGACGCTCTGGTTCGCTTCCGGCGGAATGACTTCCATGATCTCGGGCCTGAACGGCGTCTACGAAGTGCGAGAGAATCGCCCATTCTGGAAAGTACGTGCCATCGCCCTTGGGCTCACCTTTGCGATCTCGATCCTTATCATGGCCGCGTTGGTTGCCATTCTGACGGGAAGCTTCGTTGCCAGCTACTTGGGCTCACACTTCGGAATGCGCGAAGCCACCATCGTCGTCTGGCATGCTTTGCAGATTGCCCTCGCCCTTGTGTTCGTCGTGTTCTCGTTTTCGCTGATTTACTACTACGGACCCGACCTCGAAGAGCAACACTGGTATTGGATCACCCCGGGCGCCCTGATCGGCGTTCTATTATGGGTTGCGGCGTCCTTTGGCTTTCGCTTTTACCTGCACTTCTTTAATAGTTACAGCAAGACCTATGGATCTCTGGGCGCGGCCATGATCCTGCTCATGTGGCTTTACATCACCGGGTTTTCATTCCTTATTGGAGGGGAAATCAACGCCCAGATCGAGCACGCTGCCGCATTGCGTGGCCATCCGGAAGCCAAAGCACCGGGTGAAAAGAAGGCCGCCTGACTGTGGAACTTACTTGCCGACAGCTGCGGTGAAGTTCGTCATCAGGGTAATGGACTGGCTTACTTGCTGGGCGATCCTGTCGAGCAGGATTTTCTTTCCATCAGGCGAAACATCGTAAAACACCTGCGGCGCCGACCAATTTTTCACAAGGGTTTCGGCCGTGCCGAATTGCAGTGCGCCGTTCACCTCTTTTACCGGCACAGCTGAAAGCGTGTAGGTCGGGTCCATGTAATAGAGTTCTTTTCCGTCCTTGCTCCATTGTGGCCGGGTTCCCCCATTCGAAGAGACCTGCCATTTGCCTTGTCCTCCGGCGAAAGCGGCCACGTAGGACTCTACGTTCCCTGATTCATCGGAGGCGTACGCGATCCATTTCCCGTCTGGAGACAGGCTTCCGCTCGCCCCGAGGCTGAATGCCGCATGCGAAACAATCATGAACGGCTTGCGTTCGCCCTGGAGAGGCATTGCCCAAAGCTGCCACGTGCCGCCGGACGTTCCCCGCGAGTAAATGATGTATTTGCCGTCGCGAGACCACTCATTGGTGATCAGTTGCTGATCGTCGCTCAACAGCAGTTCTTCTTCTCCGCTTCCGTCCGAACGCTTTTGATAGATTTCGGAATGTCCGTTCCGGCCGGAGATATACGCGATCCATTTGCCATCCGGCGACCAGATTGGGTAGGAGTTCTGCACTGGACCGAATGTGAGCCGGGTGCGTACTCCTCGTGCCAGATCGAGCGTCCAGATGTCGGACTGTGCGTTATCAATCTCCAACGCGATACGGTCGCCTTGAGGAGACACCCGCGCATCCTGCAAATTGGGCAGTTTTTCTGCGATGGAGGTAATTTGGCTAGTGCCGCGGCTGGCCCACACCAATTGCCAATCAGCGCTTCCTCCACTACCGAACACAAGCAGGCCGTCGTCAGTAGCCGAGGCGGCCATGTGCCACGTGCTGACGTCGTTGGCAATGCCTCGAGCTAAGACTTGGGCCGTGCCCATCAGGTTTCCGTGCCCCGGATCAAAAGGCTGCGCCATCAACTGATCGTCGCGAGCGAACAAAATGTAGCCGGCTGCATAGATCGCATTCGTCTGGCAGTGAAACAGCGGGCGATTCTCCTTGCCGTCAAGCGATGCGTAGACCGCGTCGTTTGAGATCTTTGACGGATCGTGATGAATGGCCAGGTAAAGGAAATGCTTGCCATCCGGCAGAATGAACGGCCAACGATGAGAAGTGTGTTGAGTGTGATCGACGGTAGTCAGGTTTGATACGGTTCCGCCGTTTGCACTGATTCGATATAGAGGTGTCTGCGTATTCGAAGAGAAGATGATCAGACCGCTCGGCGTCCACGCGCCACCTCGCCCGAAAGGCGCCTCAGCAATGACCTGTGAGGAACTGCTGCCGATTTCGATGGTCCTGAGTTTCGACGCCGCGAAAAAGCCGAGGGAGTGACTATCAGGCGACCAAAAAGGAAAGATGGCTCCATCCGTGTCAGGGAGCGGACGCGCTTCCGACGAATTCATCGGCCGAATCCAAAGCGTGCTTTTTCCTTCGTTATCGCTGACAGAAAACGCAAGCATGGTACCGTCCGGCGAAAGCACCGGCGGCCCGGCATAGTCGCCCATCAGGTTGATCGTGTGCTTTTCGGGCGCATTGATTGCCGTCCGAATCACTCTCGGCTGCACCCGATGCAGAAGCAGGAATGCCCCGGCGACTACGATTGTCAGCACCAGCAATGCAAGAGCCGCCCAAAGGATCCATTCTCTCCGAGTAGTCCCAGCGGCGACTCCTCCCTTGGCCGAAATCGGCACGGGCTTCTCGGCCGCAATCCACTGCAATTGCAGCCTGACATCACGGGCAGATTGGAATCGATCCTCCGGGCTCTTCTGCAAACATGCTGTCAGTACGTATTCAAAGGGCCGCGGCGCTTGCGGCGTCAGCACGGTAATCGGGTCAGGATCCTTTTCAAGGATTGCCGAGGCCAGCGAAATTTGACTCTTGCCTTCGAACGGGCGTTTACCCGTCGCCATCTCGTACAGCACCGCACCCAATGCGAAGATATCGGACCGCTCATCCGCCTCTTTGCCCTCAATCTGCTCGGGCGACATATATTGGATCGTTCCGACGATGGTGCCTGCGGTAGTAAGTGGACTCAGAGGGCTCGGGCCGCTCATCGTCGCCACAGCCGTGAACGAAGGAGGAGCGGCAGCAGCGGAAGCCATGCTCCCCGCCAGCGGTTTCGCCAAGCCGAAATCCATCAGCTTGGCTCCACTTTTGGTCAGCATGATGTTTCCGGGCTTTAAGTCGCGATGAATGATTCCCTGCCGGTGGGCTACTTCCAAGGCTTCCGCAATTGCCGCGCCCACCTTATAAACATCGCCCAGAGGCATGGCGCCGCGCCGCAGCCGGTCAGCCAAGGTCTCACCCTCAAGGAACTCCATTACCAGAAAATCGGTACCGCTTTGCGATCCGATGTCGTAAAGCTGGCAAATGTGAGGATGGTTTAGCGCAGAGATGGCTCTCGCCTCGCGCTCCAGAGGCTGCTTCAGTTCAGGTGAGGAAGAAAGGTGCGCGGCGAGGATCTTCACTGCAACCGTCCGGTCCAGGCGCATGTCCTTCGCGCGGTACACTTCGCCCATGCCGCCATTGCCAAGCAGCGATTGGATTTCGTAAGGACCGAGTTTCGTACCCGAAGTGAGCGCCACTGGTGCGCCATTATACGTCCAGGTACAGTTTTCCAGTCGCCCTTGTCCGGCGCATTAGAGCGAACCGGATCATCTCAGCCGCACCCCGCTGGCTTGATCTGAAGAAGCGAGTAGTCGCTACCTCGGTTCTTTCATCATCGCATTGACAGCATTCCCTGCCACGACCCAGCTTGCCGAGCCGGCCACGACGGCTTCGTCCTCAAACCAGAGGAACCCAAAGTCGTCGATGCACTCCGGAAAATCCGGTTTGATGATGATGTAGCCCGGAATCACCGCACCGGGGATGTAAGAGTTGTCGGCACGATTGTTGCTGTACGTCTTCGTCTTCGAGACAGTGCCGACTCCAGCTACATACGAAGTGCTCGATACAGGGTGCGTGCCCAGAATGTAGTTGACGGCGCGAAGTGTGTACTCGGGGCCCACCAGATCTGGAAATGTCTTATGGAGGAAGTACATTCGGATCGCCATGTCGACCACTGCGCCCGATCCACCCCATGTGCCCAGGCTCGGAGGCACGCCGAAAGGTGTGGCGTCCAATCGCTTGTCCAAGTCCGCCATGTACGTCTTCACCGCTTCGCGCAACTGTTCTTTCGCGCTCGGGTCCAGGTAAGGCAACGCGCGCACCGCTGTCCAACCGCGGAATTCCATCTGCTGGGGGCTGATCATCTCGGGGAACAATTCTTTCAAGCGAGACTTGTACGGCTCGGCGCCATGTGTCGCTATCGTTAATTCCAGAGCTGCGGCCCAGTCCATCCCAACCCCAAATCCCCGGCGTGCAAAGTTGGCCGGCGGAGCTGTTTGTGCGTTGGTCGTGGCTGAGCTTGCCGCAGAGCCGGAAGTGCCCCGTCCGTTACGGCCGCCTTGAGCGCCAGCCACGGTGCCCTGGGATGCCGCGAGCACGCCACCTCCCGATGGCCATGCGGGAGATTCTCCGTTGAAACTTAGGTCGGTCGGATACTTTTTGGGGTTCGCCTTCGTGTCATTCCATGCTTTGATCGCGGTAGCGAGGCAGTCTTTCGCTAACGCATCGTCCCAGCCTTTCAGCGTATCCGCCGCTGCGGCCAGCACCGCAATGGCATTCCACTGGAAGAACGGATTGTTAGTGGTGAATATCCAGCGATCATCGGGCCTGCCCGAGTAGTCGCCCTTCACTTCGTTGGGGCCGAGCTTCGGGTCGTAAATGCGGCCGTCAGTTTTGGACGCTCCGTCGCCGACTTGTGTGTATTGCCGCAGATCTGGTTCGTGAGTGCCGCGAATGGCGTGGCCGATATTATGGAATTGCGCCAAGATCAGCAGTGCGCCGTGCTTGACCTGCTGCACCGCGTCCGGCACGCCGTCGGGACGATGCATCTCAACCGCGCGGGCCGCTTCATCGACCGTGAGTTCGTCATACTTTAGATTGAATTCGCGATATGCCAGAGCCAGGCTCTGAATCACGCTCAACTGCGCAGGCTCTTCGAGGTCAAAGTCGCCGGCATCGTACCAGCCGCCCACGTTCATCCCAGGGATGTGATCGCCGCCTTTGTACTTCCCGTCCGTTGCTGTGGCCTGATTCCAGCCGTCGAACTGTTCCCCGACTACGGGAGCCATGCGGCCATCATCGAGGTGCGAAGCACCGTGCCACATGCGGTACCCTTCGCGCACGGAAACATGGTCCATCTGCTCCGCAATGTGATGATCCAAACTGTCTTGCCAGATATTCGCGTAAGCATCGTCCGAGATTGGAAACGTCGCCGTACGCTGGTCTCCATACTCGATAACGTAGAGACCGGGATCTTTCACCGGCGTGAAGTCGAATTTTGAATAAACATAGCGCAGCCAGGGCGTTGAGGGCGTGATCGGGCCGTCAAATACCTGCTTGTAAGATCCGTCTTCCATCAACCGCAGCACTTTGGCAGTCTTCGGCGCGTTGTAGTTGGGATCGAGCTCGAGCACCGCCACCTTTGAGAAGCCCGGCGCATACGCACCTCGCTGCAGCATTAGGCGAGGGCGCGAAAAGTTTGGAGTCTTTACGAGCAGCCATCGCCTAGGAATGCGTCATAGCGCGATTGAGTCTTGAGAAATCAAGGATGCGCAGCACGGCACAATACCGTCATCTCTGTCGGCCGACCTCGAATTGGTGGCGCTTCGCAATTACGTACTTCAAGAAGCGAATTTCGATGTGTATCGAGGTGCCGTCGTCATTCCATTTTTTCATCCGAGTCCCGCGAATCTCTGGTTCGTCCGTTGGTTTAGTTCCTTCTCCCGCTTGCCGCAACGGAACGCTTGACTTGTTACAAAAGCACTTGTGCTAACACACGGAGAGGAATCTAGAATGACAATAGGCGCAATCGACCATTGCTTCGACTCTTGTAGTCAGGTGGCAGTTCAACACTTGCGGAGCTCGTAGGCGACTCACTCGCGCACGCTGAAATATTCTGCCGCTTTACCAGCGTACTCACGACCCTGTGGCGTCTTGCTTGAAGTTTTCTGGCCTTGCAGTCGCGGGCCTCGCGAATGGATTGGCAGAGGGCAGCGTCTCTTCTCTTCTTTGGTGCTCGAAGCTTGGCACACCGCGCTCGATTCCGCTAATGACCTACAGGTTCTAGTCAAGGAAAATTGCCATAAATTCGCCCAGTTCGCATTTGTTTATCGACCAGGCATCAAGCTGGACGTGCCTTCGGCAAGATGCAAACCAATGCGCTCGCCTGCTCAAACAGCCTTGCAACGCCACAGGTTTCTATTAGAATGCCGTCGGCCAATGCTAGTATTTTGCTGTAGATACAAAGTGGAGGACGTTGTGACTGACCAGGCGCAGGGAGAAGAACACAAAAAGGTATACAAATTCTTTGTTGATGCGAAGCCGTATGAAACGGCCCAGCAGTCACTGAGCGGGGCGGACATCAAGAGGATCGCAAACATTCCTCCGAGCTATCAGTTGTTTGAGGAAGAGGAAGGGGACCATCCGGACAAGCAGATTGCAGATTCTGAATCGGTCCATATGCCAGGAAAAATTAAACACTTCTACGCGGTTCCTCCAGCGACTTTCGGACGATGACGCCCGTTGAACAGCAGTTTGAGACGCTGAAGACGCTTTCGAAGTGCGAGAAAGCGACACTCAAGCGACTTCCGAGCGGGGCGCACCTCATCACGATTCCTGATTTCAAGATGCCCCAGGGTTGGAATAAGGATGTGGTAACGATATTTTTTGTCACGCCCCCGGCTTATCCTGCTGCGCAGCCAGACTGTTTCTGGCTCGCACCTCCAGGTGTCCGCGTTGCCAATGGCGCCATTCCGCAAAATAGCAACGACACTAATCCGATACCCGAGGTCGGCAACGGCGGGACCTGGTTTTCATGGCATGTTCAAAGTTGGAATCCGAACTCTGACTCATTGGTGACGTTCTTTAACGTCATCATGCAAAGACTCAGGCCTGCCCGATGATTGAACTTGTGCTTGCCGAGGCTGATGTCGCCACCCTGAGAACGGATCTGCTTGGTGGTCAGACGGAAAGATGCGCCATACTGTATACCAGCCAGACATCGCGTTCCGATGGCACGGTTCGATTGCTCGCGCGTGAGATCCAATTCCCGTCTGTTGAGGACTATACCCGAAAAGGTACATTTGAAGCTGAGTTGAAGCCGGAGTTGGTGGCGCGCATAACAAAGCGTGCGCGTACTCAGAAATGCGCGCTCGTCTTCGTTCATAGCCATCCGGGTCCGTCCGTGCCTGATTTTTCTGCTGTCGATGACGCCGGAGAAAAGCATCTAAAGGGCTTCTTCGCACATCGGTATCCGGATGTGATACATGCCGCCATCGTCGTCAGCGACGGGGGGCTGCGTGCGCGGCGGCTCGGAACCGAGGAGGAGATTCGCGTTATCGCGATTGGCGTTAATCGTGATGTACTGTTCGATCCTTCGTCTCACAAGCAACCGGTCGCTGAGATCTACGAACGGCAGGTACGGGCCTTCGGCGAGGCTGGGCAGGATGCTATTGCGCATCTGCGCACCGCGGTTGTTGGATTGGGAGGAACCGGCTCGGTTATTTCCCAGCAGCTTGTCCATCTCGGAGTTAAAGATTTTATTCTGGTTGATCCGGACACCTTGGAAAAATCGAATTTGAATCGCGTGGCAAACGCGACTGCAAAGGATATTGGAAAACCAAAGGTAAAGACTGCAGCTCGCTACATTGAATCCGTTTCAAAATCTGCGAACGTCCAAACGATCCAGGGTGACGTAGTTCAGGTAAAGACCGCGCGCAAGCTGCTGAACGCCGATTTAATCTTCGGCTGCACGGATTCCCATGGCAGCCGCGCCGTTTTACAGCAAATTGCTTACCAGTACATGATTCCATGCATAGATATGGGCGTCACGATCGCAGCCACCGAAAATCAGATCACCCATATTTTCGGACGTGTCCAACTCCTGGCCCCGGGCCTTGCGTGCTTCACTTGCGATGGATTGCTCAGTGCAGATGAAGTTCGGCGCGACATGATGACCGAGTTCGAGCGCCAGGCCGATCCGTATGTGCAAGGAGTCCGCGTACCTGCGCCGGCGGTCATGTCGCTAAACAGCACGGTTGCGTCTCTTGCGATCACGATGATGCTGTCCATGGTGGCCGGAGTCCCCGTCAAAGCTCGGCACCTGCTCTATAACGCCTTGGCTTCAACCTTGCGGAACGTACGAGCCACACCGCAGGAAAATTGTTACATCTGCTCTCGATCCGGCGCCTACGCCCGAGGCGATTCCTGGCCGCTGTTTGCGCGACAGAGCTGAGTATGGCGATCACCATTCTCCGGTCCGTCGGCCGACAGAGGGTTGCATGGTATAAGGCCACGCCTTCCGAAGCGGAGTCTGCCCCTTTTGTAGGACGTCAGTTCTTGGCGAAGAACGAGTCTTGCGATGATGCGAAACTGCAAGACCCCACCTATCTTAGCGGGCTTGCAGCGGTCATCTTCAACCAAAAAGAGGAAAAGCCCTTTCAAATCGGCCAAGTTTTGGGAATGCACGCGCAGCGTCTGCTCAACTATGACTGCCACGTCATCGTTCGACCAGCAGCGAATAGATTCCCTATTCTGCAAAGAGTTCTTGGCGGTCTAGATCTTCCGACGGCGGGGCTTCAGCTAGGTAAGAGCGGTGCACCACCTCTGCCGCACCTTCGCGTGTTCTCTCTGGATGTTCCCTGGACTGATATTGCGAATTTTGTGCTGATGTATCCGGCCGGTTCCCCGCCTGCACCGGTTCAGAATCTGACAATCCTGCCGACCTCCGCGCAGCACAATTTGAGCGGCCCGCGCGAGGTCCTCTTGCGACGGGCATTTTGCGATTGCACCGAAGTTCATCTGACCTCCATGAAGGGCGGCCGCTCAGCGGGTGTCGTCGTGTATCGAGCACACGCACAGCTCCGTGGGGGCCTCGAAGGACAATGGCCTCAGCCATTCTTCGTAAAAATCGGCCCACGACGAAAAATCTTTAACGAGTATATGAATTATGAATGGCGTGTCGATCCCTACATCCCGTTTCATCTCGGACCGCAGCTCGTCAGGGAACGTTGTTGTCTTGGAGCGTACGAGGGTGTGATCGTCGGGGATTACGTCGACGGGTCGGAATGCCTCACAGATTGCGCTTGCCAAGGCCGCGCGACAGCTGCCATCTCATGTCTGTTTGATAAAACGCTAGTTGGCTGGTACCGTCGCGCGCAAAATGAAGATGGCCGTTCAATATCAAAACTTCTGGCCCGCCTCTTTCCCTCGACGATGCCTCCCGCCCGTTTCGCGCGCGCGCAGGAACTCGGGGCGACGCAGAATTTGCCACAGCTGCGAAGGTTGTTTGATCGGTGTACATCGACCCCCGTCCTGGTCGGACCAATTCACGGCGATCTTCATGCGAAGAATGTTCGTGTTCGTGCCACAGATGCCATCGTTATAGATTTTTTTTCGCATCGCAACTCACCACTGCTCGCGGACGCAGCGAGCCTCGAAGCCAGCCTGTTGGTTGACGGTTTTGAGAAGGACGAGCGCGAACCCACTGACTGGATCGCATCCATTGAGGAACTGTACCAGAACTCTCCATCGACGCAGCCTACTCCACATGGGAACCCGGCGGATGTCTCGTCTTGGTTTTATTCCTGCGTGGCACAGATCCGTCGTCATGCGCGTCAGTGGGAATGTCAGGATCATCAATACGCAGCTGCTTTGGCGGCGGCGCTGTTGAGGAAGGCTACTAAGGACGCCTACGCCAGGGAATCGAAGGCTTCTCGGCACGCTGCAGCCTATGTTTTCGCCGAACGTGTTCTAATCTCGGCGTTCGGCAATGCAGCGGCTGCGCCAGCACTAAATGCTGCTCCTGCTCCGCCGGCTGGAGCGCAGGATCTACCGCGCGGTAATCCGGCTGCTCCTGCTGCCGTGGCGCCGCAAGGACCACAACAACTATGAAGCCTGCGACGAAAATCAGATTTCGAGGAACGGTTGCCCGACTAAGCGACGCGTCGGCACATCTCGAATCACCCGGTGACACGGTTCTCGTCGAAAGAGGGCGGCCCCGCCTGCTCATGATCGCGTGCCCCTGCGGATGTGGCGAGCTCTTTCCCATCAATCTCGATCCCCGCGCGGGACCGGCATGGCGTCTCTACAGCGATCCTCGCAGAGGTGTAACTCTCTATCCGTCCGTGTGGCGCGAAAGCGGTTGCGAAAGCCACTATGTGATCTGGCGAAGCCGGATATACCTGTTCGGCAGATATGAAGACGAGTTCGACTCCACGGCAGATATGGATGAGGTCACGGAGCTGACCGAATCGATTCGCAACCGTTTACCAAGCGAAGGCCTGACCTCGTTCTACGACATTGCAGAATCGCTTGACGCAATACCCTGGGATGTCTTAACCGTTTGCCGACGGCTCGTTCGGATGCGAGTTGCCCGAGAAGGAAAGGGAAAGCAACGAGGGTCCTTCGGTCGGGCTTAAATGCCGTATTCGCGAGGCCTCGTCCGCCAGCTATCTTTTCGTCTTAATGTCGGGAAATCCGTAGGAGCGTTCATCTGCCTTCAGATTGCCCAGCGTGTTAGTTGTGTGCCCGATTACGCCCACTAGCGTTATGTCGAAATGTGTGAACAACTTCGTCTGCGTGTTCATCACAATCTACACTTCTCGGTAGCGTAGCGTCTTCCTCCACTCTGCCTGCGTCGGTTGGGCGCCCTTCGGCCAGGGCTCGGACGGTCGCTTTGGGCTAGTGCGCCGATTTCGCGCCAAACAAAAACCTAACCGCGTTTGGCACTCATCGCGCCGCCCCTCGCGCCCTGCCCCCCTCCTGCGGCTCCGTTTGTTCCTTTGGCCCCGTTCCGGCTGTTTTTCCCGCTGCGCTTAAGTGAAGAAAAAAACAAGCCGGAAACGGCGCCGAAAGGAAAAAATCATGAAAGTAGAAGAGATCAACAACAAAACCAACGAGGCCGTCAGCTATCTGGTGAAGGCTCTGGAATCCGGAGACAGTGAGGTATTGACCGAGTATTTGAACGCGATGGCACGGTTTCACAACTACAGCTTTGGAAACATCATGCTGATTGCCCGCCAGAGGCCGACGGCAACTCGGGTTGCCGGAATCCGCACTTGGAACTCGCTTGGCCGCTTCGTTAAGCGCGGGGAAAAAGGCATCGTGATTTTGGCTCCGATGGTCGGGTATCGCAAACAAGCGAAAGATGCAGTTGCGACGGAAATTCAGAGCAGCAATGCAGCCGATGAGCGCAAGCGCGAACCACAGCTTTACGGCTTCCGCGCCGTGTATGTGTTCGATGTCAACCAGACCGAAGGCGAGGAGTTGCCTGTGCTCACCCAGGTTCAGGGTGATGTCAGCGGCTACCGCGAACGGCTGGTTGAGTACGTCGAGAGCCGGAATATCAAGCTCAATTACTCGGAGAACATCGCACCCGCCAAAGGCATGTCTTACGGCGGGAAGATTACCTTGCTGACCGGGATGGAGCCAGCCGAGGAATTCTCAACTCTTGTCCACGAGACGGCACACGAGATGCTGCACAAGGCCGAACGCCGTACTCTGACTACCAAAGAAGTACGCGAAACCGAAGCCGAGGCCGTGGCCTTTGTGGTTTGCCAGTCGATTGGACTTGAAACCGGAAGCGCATTTTCCGACTACATCCGGCTATGGAATGGAGATGCCAAGCTCTTGCAAGAGAGCCTTGAAGTCGTCCAGCGCACCGCCGCCGTGATTCTCGGAGCGATCAGCCCAAGACCGGAACCAACGCCGGAAACGGAAAGCGCAGCACCAGCGCTGGAGCCGTTTCCGCCATCGCCGCCAGTGGTGGCGGAAATGGCGGAAAGCGTTCCCTTCTAAACCCGCGAACCCGATTCGCAAATGTTGGGAAAACGAGGAAACGGAGAAGATACAAAAACGAGGCACTGAATTAGAGCACGTCTGAGGCAAACGGCGATTGAGAGCGGAGCTTTTCTCTATCCGTTTGCCGCAACGTTGGTAAGTGCCTCGTTTAACGTTTGCGCTACCGACTGAAGTTGTGGATGCTGATCTTGTCGCAACGACGCGCCCAGTGCGCTGGCTGCTTTTGCCACTGCCTGTTTGCCTTGCTCTGGCGGCAGTTGCAACAGCCCCTCGACTGCTTCCGTTACCTTCACCGAAGCAGCCTCGGCGGGCTTGGCTAGCTCGGTCCCGACATTCTCGGTTTGCAGGCTTCGCAGCGCGTCTGCGAGACCTGTCAGCGCATCCGCTTGCGCATTGAACGCCAGTTCAACGGCCTTCTTACCTTCCTCGCTCGAATCGAGATAGGCCAAGAACTCGTCCGAAGCATCGCCGGAATCCACAAAGCGGCGAAACTCATTCCGCCACTCGGGCTTGATCTGTTCGACGACTGCATCCAAATTAAAGCCAACAGGCTCTTTCAATTGCGTATTCACCTGAGTACTCCTTCTGTTTTTCTCTACACTATAAAGACGTCGCAATTAAAAAATATTACATCGATCTATCGTAGTATGCTGCAAATAAAGGACTTATCTCCCCATTGCCTGGCGCAGCCGACTCAAGGTGCGAAAGAGCCGAACGGCAGTCGCTGAATACGATACACCGATTACCTCGGAAATTTCCTCTACCCTCATACCTTTCCAGAATCGCATTCTCAGCAGATATCTGTCTTCAGGTCGAAGCGACTTGAGCGCCTCTTTCATGCGCTCAATGTCCTCCGCCTTCTGACCCTCTTCCTCCGAGACTTCAACCGCAATCATCTCCTCGAAGGGCTCTTCTGGCTGGATCTCGCGCAAACGCCTTTTCGCGAGATCGGTCAACGCGTTCCTCATCATCACCAAAACGTAGCCAGCCGGCGACCCAGCCGCCCGCAGGCGCTGCATGATACGCGGAGACTGCAATTTGAGTATGGTTTCTTGTACTACGTCATCTCTGTCTTCAGGAGTGGCACGGTAGAGTGCGCGCAAGAGGCGCGCCGACATCCGTAATAAGCGTTCGGCTGCGATCCATGCTTCATCGTCGCCTTGATAAAAGCACGCTGATTGCCTGGCCGACAGCTCTGCCTCCAACCGAGGAAGGAGTTCCTTCCACGCAGCGTCCAGCGTCACGAGAGCCTCTTTTTCTGGATCTCCAGAAGGTATTTCGGCAAGTCGCCAATGAGGCGTCCCAGAGAATCTTCCAAGCTCTTGAACGCTTTCTTCTGAAGCAGTAGTTTTCTGGACGTAGCCATCTGCCACGGTCGAGTTGCGTCGCGCAGATCAACGCCCTCGATCAGCACTTTCTGCAAAAGCGTCTGCATTTGGAGTGTCTGGCCGGCATCAGCGCCTTCTACCCTCCTAATCAACTGCTTCAAACAGTATTCGGCGCTGAAGGGCTCACGAGGCTCTTCTTTTCCTCTGGCTTTTTCGACTGCTTCGATTGTCGTAGCGATCAGCGCAAGAATGAACAGAACGATCGATATCCTAAATAGGGTCTTGCGCCAGTGGGCTCTCGCCCGGGAATCGTAGGTCTTATTCGCCAGGTAAACATACCAGTTTCCAATCGCGACCGAGGATGCTGGACTGCCGTTCTGCGTCGAGATAAGCAAGCTAGTTCCCGAAGGCCAGTCGAATGCTGTCTCGGGGGCTGGAGTGTCTTTTACGATGGCAACCATCTGTGTCGAACCATTCAACGACTTTTGATAAGTGCGCAGTCGTGTTCCTGCTGACGTTTCAGCCTTTATTCCCTGAATCGTCGCCGGTATCTCCAACACCAGCCAGCACGTTACATTGCCTTCGGCGTCGGTGTTGAGTTCGAGCCGATTACTTGATGGATCGACATGCCACTCAAAACCAGTTTCGTAACCTTTGGAGATAGGAGTTCCAGCGAATTCATGGACACCGAGGAGAAGCAGAGCCGGTGCTCCGAGCCCCATCAGTATCAATCGCAGTGTCTTCATATTGCTGACACCTCGGTGGAATGCGATATTACAGCAGATCAGTTACTGATGGTTGAAGTTTGTGCTGCCCCTGCTGAAAAACGCCATCCTCTGAACGAGATCGAGCTGTCTCATCTGCTAAAGTTCTGCCAAGAACTTCATGAGAGCTGGATTGTCTCGCCAATGTCTTTTGCCACGTCGGGGACTCAGCTTGTCGAGTTGCTGGCGGAAATGCTCGGGCGTCCCGGCTCTCCGATCCTAACCCTCCCTGAACAACATTCGAGAGTCATACACCCAACCGCCAGTAACGGCGGAGCTTCAAAACTTAGTTAGGGTGGCCAGAGTAGGCGTGGCGGCACTAGCCCTTCCGCAGTGTGCCATGCCCCATGGTTTTCTGTGTTAGTGCCCCCTGGAAACCGACCGCAGGTATAAACATGGTCGTGGACAGAACTCTTCGGGAACACATTACCAATCTGGAAGCACGGATCAAGCTGCTTTCAGAGCAGATGATGGAGGCGCACGAGATCACCGCGAGAAACCGCATGGAAGCCGAAATTCGTGCCGCCAACATAGCCCTCACCCACTACAAGGCAGCCCTTCAGGTCGAGGAATCCTTAGGTTTAACTGCATAAGCAGGCCCCGGCGCCGGGTCTAATTCGTCAGGGTCTAATTCGTCAGGGTCCAATTCCACCTACAGCTTTCGCCTACATTGTTTTCTGAATTCCACAGAATGTCGTAGTCCGATATACTCTGGCGCGGTGCCTCGTCCCAAACCAGTGAAGCCTGTCCGACCAAGCAAGCCGGAAGCGCGCGACGAAGATCCGCGCCTCATACCTTTGGCCGACAAGGAGGAAACGCTGCAGCATGCGCAGAAATTGAGCCACTACATAAAGCTTGCCGACTTGGCTCTAGCCCAACCGACAAAAAACAAGAACTAATGGGGCCGTCATGCCGCACCCGAGTTCGTGAACGCGATTAACCGACATTCCTATCTGCCATCGACAAGCCGCAACGTGATGCGTTTGTGATGGTGTTCCTCCGCATGCATGGCCAAGGCATACTCGCGAACGAAATATTTTGGGGACTCTGGTTGTTTCCGTGTGGCTTGCTTGTGTACAGGTCGCGGTTCCTGCCACGCATCCTCGGGGTATGGCTAATGCTCAACGGCTTCGCCTATTTCGGAACGAGCGTCACTGGCATCTTGTGGCCGCAATAGAGCAGAGGGTCTCGAACTGGCTTTTCCCCCTAATGTTCGGGGAGCTTGCCGTCATGCTGTGGCTCATCGTTATGGGTGCCAAGGTGAAGCATCCGCATTATCCGACCCTGTGACAATAATTCATTTAGTGTTTCTGAGAAGCCTAGGCTGGCCCCCAAAGACTGATGGTGCTGATCCATCCAAATGGATTCTCAGAGTTAACTCCCGCTGTCGCCTAGTGGCAGATTGCAGTGAATCCGTGGATGCCGTCACTAAAAACCGCGTGACCAGCGATCAGTCCTCCACCTGGGGCGATACCGTATACATAGGTATAGCTGGCGTTCGCGGCTTGAATTATCTTGAAGGTGCCATTCGCGTAAAGAAATGATACTCCGCTGTAGTTGTATCCAACAATCACGCCAGCGTTGCTGATTCCGACCAGCGTTGTCTGGGCGTTGTTCGGATCAGGATAATCCAACGTTGCCCATTGCCCATTGCGATAAATAAAGCCCTGGACGTGTCTAGTGCCCGAGCTGAAGAGCGTCCCATCAGTGTAATAACCCACGATCGTACCGCTATCATTGATTGCCGCAGCCGTTGTCGAGTGGCCCCAATGAGAAATGGCATAGGGATACTCGGGAAGGTCAATGAAGCTGCCGTTGCTGTAGCGCTTGAAGCTATGGCTCTTACCGTCGGTGCCGAAATATGTTCCGACAACGCTATTCCAGTTGTTGATTCCGCGAACAACTGTGCTGCCCGGTGATGCTCTAGGCGCGACGATGGGCGTCATAGTCGAGCCTTTCAGGAGGAATGCATGGGGTTGACCTGAGGAGTCTGTATACCATCCGGCCGTGGAACCTTTGTTGTTGCGGGCGATGAACCCGCTGCCCACCGCCCCGGGCGGCAGCCAGTAGCTCTGGCCACTCCCGGAATAGTGAGCAAACGCTTTCGTTGTCGCGCCGAAATCCCCAATGCCGACCACCGTTCCCCAGTCGTTCACGCCTTGGACATAACCCGTTGGATTACTTGGATCAGCAGGGTTGAGCAGGAAATAACTAAAACTGCATGAAGCCTGTTGAACTTGCGCTTGAGCTATCGGAATAGCTGACAAGATAACGCCAGCGATCAGCCAAGAACAATGACGAGGAAGAAGTGAGAACGACACGGCGGTAAACTCCCGAATGGCAGAACGAGCGCTTGGGCCTAAGTCGTGGATAGGATGTAGCTGAAATCGAGCGGGGTTGCTGAACTAAGGTGGGCTACAGGATGGAGCGTAGCCCAGCTCAGCAGATTCTAAGGCTCTCCCCACCCACTCAGCCCAGAGTGAGCATAGCTGAGTTCTCCCGCTCACAAGCCCGAGCGATCAATCGGCGGTAGATTTTCGGCGAAACAAAACGAATCAACTTGTCGCTTGCCAGACCCCATGAAGAGCGTACTCTGGCGACGGGGCAGGATCAAAGACTATAGAGACACCCTACTGTTGCGCGAGAGCGCTGTGTCGAAACACTACGCGTCCATACGCCGCAGGAAATGTTCTAACAACCTGGCCACACCCTTCAAAACCCGCGGAGTTGCACAACCGGCTACCAGGATGAGGGTTGTCATGACAATGCCGCCCCCGTGCGTGGCCGTCCGCAACATTGCTCGTCGCCTGGGCGATGACATCTCCGAAGAAAAGCCAATTCTCGACTCTCGTCTACCCGACGGCAGCCGTGTTGCCGCTGTCATTCGCCCTTGCAGCCTGCAAGGCGTGACTCTCACAATCCGCAAGTTCAATGCCAAGCACTTTCAGATTGAAGACCTCATTCGAATTGGAACGATCACGCAAGATGTCGCAGACGTTCTAAAACAGGCCGTTATCGGTCGTCAGAACATCCTGATCTCGGGCGGTACGGGGACGGGTAAGACGACCCTGCTAAACATTCTCGCCAATTTCATCCCTGAGCACGAACGCATTCTCGTCATCGAGGACACGGCAGAAATCCAGATCACCACTCCGAATCTGGTTCGCTTTGAGGCTCGTCGCGAACAAGACGGACTTCCTGCCGTAACCATCCGCGATCTGCTCAAGGCCAGCCTGCGCCATCGGCCCGATCGGATTCTGCTCGGAGAGATTCGCGGGGCCGAAGCGTTTGATCTCCTGCAGCTACTAAACACCGGCCATTCCGGTACGATCTCCACCGTTCACGCCAACTCGGCACAGCAGGCGCTTAGCAGGTTCACAAGCTGTGTCCTGCAGAGCAATGTCGAGCTGCCCTATCGGGCTATCAAGAGCAACATCGCCGATTCACTCAATCTGCTGATCCATGTTGAGCGCCGCTCTGGTCGCCGTTTCTTGTCTGAGCTTCTGAGAATCGAAGGCTACAACCCGGACGACGACCATTATGCATTCGAGCCCATTTTCATGCGGGAGCAACAACTGTGACACGAAGATGCTTGCACCTATTGCGGACGCTTGGGCGCTGGGCTGTTATATCCAGCATGCTGTCAGCATTGCTGTTCCTTGCCGCCGGCAGCACGCGAATCTATTCCTTGCGGGCTTACCTACTCGCCTTTTCGATAATGTTGTTGATCACCATGCTTTCGGTTGACCCACAACTCGCACGTGAGCGATCCGATCCCGGCGAAGAAGCTACCACCAATCACTTCCGTTTCTTGGCAGGACTCTTGTTTTTACTCACGCTTACCACAGCAGCATTCTTCGTGGGAAGAACGGAGCTTCTAGCCGTAGCGGCGCGGTTCCGGTGGGCCGCTCTCGCGATATTCGTACTTGGCAGCTCACTGCAGGCATGGGCGATGATCGCCAATCCGTTTTTCTCACCAGTCGTTCGTCTCCAGACTGAACGAGGTCACCGGCTCATCGCGTGTGGCCCCTACAAGTTCGTTCGGCATCCAGGCTACTTGGCCATGTGCGTCTCCGCCATTTCCAGTGCAATTGCAATCGGTTCCTGTATCGCGCTACTCTCAGCTCTTGTTTTTGTGTTCGTCATCCATCGACGCGCCAGGCTGGAAGACGCATTTCTCAAGGTCAACCTAGCTGGCTTCGCGCTCTACGCAGAGCGCGTTTCGGCCGGCCTTCCTTTTATCAGGAGTTCCTAAGATGTACGACGCCCCGCGAAAACCGCCACGAAGTACAAGCAGTTATGAAGCTTCCTTTGAACCACTGCTCGATTCCGATGAAGCGGCTGCATTGTTGAAGATTCACCCTAAAACTCTCCAACGTATGGCCCGTCAGGGTGAAATTGCCGGCATTCAGATCGGAAAACTGTGGCGTTTCCGCGCTTCCGTCCTGAATGAGTGGATCAAGTCGCGAACCATGGCAGGCTGAGGGGTCCTGTGAAAATCTTTGCCTCGACCGCGATTCCTCGTACGTTTATTCTTCTCAACAGCCACTCGTGTCCGAGAAACGAGGACTAAGCCCTTGCTGAAACGGACACGATATCAATATGGAAGTTTGCGGCTGAAGAAGAGAAGGACGGGCCCGGATGCCTGGGAATTTCGATACTACGAAACCGCTTCTGACGGCTCGCGAAAGCGTAGATACGTCACGATTGGGACGAAGCAGCAGTATCCAAGTGATTCCCTAGCGCGAAAGGCCGTTCAAGCCCTTCTTCTAAACCTCAACGCTGAGGTACCTCTGGCCGAGTTGAACGTCAGTAGCTTCGGAGCTGTCATCGACAAGTTTAGAACCGAAGAGATGCCGACGCGGTATTCAACCCGGAAATCGTATGAGTCAATGATCAAACGACACATACGACCCAAGTGGGCCGATTATCCCTTGGACAGGATCAAGCCGATGGCTGTCGAACAATGGTTGCGAGAGCTGAAGTTGGCTCCGAAGTCCAAGGCGCATGTACGAAGCGTGATGCATCTGATTTTTACTTGCGCCGAGCGCTGGTGCTTGATTGAAATGGGTAAGAACCCAATCGCTCTGGTTCGAGTAAAAGACAGCACCAAACGTTTGAAGCGCCCACAAATATTGACTGTTGAGCAGTTTTCGGCAATCCTGTCGCACCTGAAAGAGCCGTACCGGACGATGGTGATTGTCGCTCAATGCTTGGGCCTCAGAGTCAGCGAGATCGTGGCCCTCAAATGGGGCGACTTCGATTTCGTGAATCGTACGTTGCTGGTTCAGCGCAGCTCGGTGCAGTGCCGCGTGGATTCGGTCAAGACGGAATATTCCCGCGACTTTGTTCCGCTCGATGCTGAACTCGCGACTTTGTTGCTGGACTTGAAAGAGCGCAGCTTGCTCAACCGGGACGAGGATTGGGTTTTTCCGAATCCTGTAACCGGCAAGCCGTACTGGCAGGAAGAGATCCAAAAGCGGCATATAGCGGTGGCCGCAGCTGCCGAGGGTTTGGCAGATATTGGTTGGCACACGTTCCGGCACACCTACAGGACGCTCCTGGACGAAACAGGCGCGCCTATGAAAGTGCAGCAGGAGCTGATGCGACATGCGAGCATCCAAACGACCATGAACGTTTATGGCCGGGTGCTTTCAGACACCAAGCGGCAGGCGAACAGCAAGGTCGTTCAATTGGTGCTCAAGCCAGCAGTTCAGGCAATCGCAAATGAGAAAGGAGCTGCGATTGCAGCTCCCTGATCACCGGAATGAATGGGGGTTTTTGGGGGTTTACGCTTCCCCTCAAATTCCCCGTAAGCTCATGATTTCTTTGGTTGCGGGGGGTGGATTTGAACCACCGACCTTTGGGTTATGAGTGTAGCCAAGGTCGAAATACAAGGACTTACGAGGGACGGATGGCAACCAAGAGCCTTGTAAGAGCTTCAAGGGAACAGTTAATGTTCCCCAGTTGTTCCCTCGTTTCGAAAAGATTGTCTGACACTCCATGCACGGTGCAATCCTTCTGGAATGCTGAAGTTTCTCATCGCGCTAGTCGCGTGCATGGATATTGCAGGCCCTTGCCCCGCCGCCGCTTCAGATAAGCCCCAGAAGTTCATTTGGACAAGAACAAATATTTCGTCGGAGAACCCGTCTTTGTCGTATGGGAATAAAAGAACATTGGTTCTCCCGAAGTGCCCTTCGAGAGATTTGACCCATATTGTCCAGAACCGGGTATTCGTGCGCCGTTCGAATTTGCGAAACTGTTTTTCCTGTCCACACGACAATGTGATCTCCGACTCCGAATCCGTAATATCCGCGCTAAAACCCGGAGAGACGCACGAGACAAGATTCCTATTGAACCGTCGTTTTGATCTAATGCAAGCCCGAAATCTATGAGATTGTCATTCTGGTAATCGGGAATTCCGCGCATCCATGGCCTAGAACTGTCGATGGTACAACGATTTTGACCGTGGTTCTTCAGCCAGCGACTGAAACAGATTTGAGACCCGCATATCAACCGTACTTCGATGTGCTCAACTCCGACGCGTACTCGCAAAAACGCGAAGCTTTGCGGGCTCTTGCCGAATCCGGCGCAAAGGCTCGCAGAGACGGAGCTACTACGTTTTTCAAATGATCCACAGAGCGGGTTCGATTCTCAAGACTTGGCGGATAGAGAGTTGTGTCGTCAGTCTAAGCAACTCATTCGTGCATCAGAGCAGCTATGCTGTCACGCAGATGAGCTCCGCGTCACATTCACCGCCAATTAAACAACTTGCGAAATTCAACGATGCGTATAAAAGCCAAATAGTGAAGCTGGCTTCTTCTTGCTGGCTCCGGCATTCGCCACCCGCTCCCGTCTATCTATTGATTTGCTCAAGGTCGAGGCGTCGTTGCTGATTTGCTGTGAGCTAGATCGTCTCTCGATCATTCAAAGGCAGCCTTGCTGCAAACCTTTCCCGGCGCGTCCAGCGCTTCTGCAATCCAATCACGCGGTCTGGCGATTGCGGACGCGATTGGGCCTTGTATGCCTCAACTTCGTCCGCTGTGTGTTCCTCGACTGCGGAAAGGGTTGCGCGTTGAAACAAAATCTTCGGCGGATCGCTTCACTGTTCAAAATTGCTCAGACCGCTTTTGAAATGCGGCGTACCGTGTGGAGCAGCGGAAAGGTGGAGACCACCTAAGGTCTGGATTTCGCTAACATGAGAGTAGGGCGAACAATTCGGATCCTGACCTCCTTGGCAACACTGATCGCCGCTTCGCACCTCATTGTCGCAGATTCGGGAACGCCGCCACCTACGACGGAGAGCTCGCCTCTTTCCGTAGATCAGGTTGTCGACAACCTGGTGCGCAGGAATCAAGAGCGCGCGCAAGCGCTCCTACATTCAGAGGCGACGCGTGTGTACCGCGTCCTTTACAAAGGATTCCCGTCCGACCGGTTTGCCGAGATGACCGTCCAGGCCACCTACGACAGGCCCTCTTCCAAGGAGTTCACAATAGTTTCACAGAGCGGATCGAACCTGATCGTCAAGCGTGTCTTCAAGAAGCTTCTGGAAAGCGAAAAAGAGGCCGCACAATCCGCCATGAGCCCAAAGACGCAACTGAATCGCGAGAACTATAATTTTGCACTTATCAGTTACGAACCTTCCAGCCGCGGTGGGCAGTACGTGCTGCGGGTGGACCCTAAGGTGCGCAGCAAGTACGTCTACCGTGGGCAGATATGGGTAGACGAAACGGATTTCGCGGTCACTCACATCGAAGCCGAGCCGGCTGAGAACCCGTCGTTCTGGACGAAGAAGAGCCAGATTCGTCAAGAATACGGGAAAGTGGAGGGTTTCTGGCTTCCACTTAAGAACGAGTCGGTCAGCTATATTCGGCTGGGAGGACGCGCCACTCTGACTATCGAATACAAGAACTACAGCCTAACTGGCGCCCAACAACCCAGCGCCGCCGCACAAAATGCGCAGGCCACGATTCCATAAAGGCTTCTCCCAACCCAAGTCTCGAGGCCGCGGGTGACTCAACCGGGCTCTCCAGTCGCTGGCAAAACAAAGCTTCCGCTACTTTGAACCGTGCCGGTTCATTCTTCACCGACGTGCTCACTCCGAGTAACCTTCGTCGGTATCATCGTCGTCGTCTTCTTCTCTGCCGTCGTCTTCCTCTTCATCCTCTTCGTCTTCCTCGGGATCTTGCCGCAGGAGGACGGAGGCCGCGATCCAGGGGGATGGGTTAGCTTGATCAGGGCATTCTGAACGCCTCTTGCTCATATCCTCATGGTACTCCGCGGTGTCTTCTTGAGCCTGGAATGACAACTTACCTGGACGTAGGGCTGGGAAGCCACGGTGGGCGCGTGGTTTGTCCAGCCTCCGACACTTCAACAATGAAATCCCTCGCGGGGACGCTGTATTCGAATGTTGTGCAATGTTGACCAGTCTTGTTGGGAACATATGGTTGATGATTCGCTTGTCTAGTCTCCGCAATTTCTAGACATCCGATGGTAAGGCGAACCGCGGGGGGATGAGACATGCGGTCGCGCAAGAATACACAAGAGGAAGGTGTTCATTATGGTTACGAATCTCAGCAGTTGGCCGCCCGGAGAGGGTATTGAAGCATTGAATCGACTGCCCGGTTTAGCCGAACCTCTCTTGGATATCGATTTGGAACAAGAACTAGAGGAATTGCGGAAAGAAGACTCCTGGCAGCGGGAAACGGGAAGGAGTTCCAAAACTCTTGCGAAATACCCGGACTTCCGAATTGTTTTAATTCTGATGAAGAGCGGCACTCGCATGCGGCAGCATAGGGCCGAGGGCAGGATCTCCATTCAGCAATTGAAGGGGCGGCTCCGAATACATTTGGCCGATCGAAAACTGGATGTATCGGCTGGGCACTTGCTGGTCCTCGATTGTGGAGTACTGCATGATCTCGAAGCTCTCGAGGAGAGCGCCTTATTGCTGTCCATCTCTTGGCGAAGAGGTACGAGTAACGCCTCAGAATCGTTTTCATTAACTCAGCGGTAGTTAGACGAAGAAGCCGTGTCTCGGATGGATGATGAAGGTGGCGCTCCTGAAACGCCCTGAACGGGGGCGCCCGAAACTAGGCCTGAGGAGGAGCACGCCGTTCTCGTCCATAGACTGTGTTACGCAGAATTCGGATCATGTTCTTCGGGATTGTGCCAGCCGCCCACGTCTTGAGCCAAACGGTCTGCCTCAGAAGGTCCCCACGAGCCTGGCTCGTACGAGTACAGGGCCGTTGCATTCGTGAGAATGGGGTCGACAACCGCCCACGCAGCTTCTACCGCGTCCTCGCGAACGAATAGCATGCCATCTCCGCGCATCGCGTCCCCCAACAGACGCTCATACGCGTCAACTTCGTCCGCGGCGTGTTCCTCGACCACCGAAAGATTAGCGGGCTCGGAAACGAGTTCTTCGCCAGGAAGTTTCACTCGGGCAGTGAGATTCAGCGAAATGTCACCGGGACCAAGCCGGAAACGAAAATGGTTGTTTGACTCGGCTCCCCAAATGTCCAGCGGCGGTTTCCTGAGTTTGACCAGTACTTCGGTAGTTGTAACGGGCAGGCATTTTCCTGCGCGAATGAGGAAAGGGACACCTGACCAGCGCCATGAATGAACTTCCAAGCGCACCGCGGCAAAGGTCTCCACCTGGGATTCAGGTGCGACTCCTTTTTCCTTTTTGTAGCCATTGAACTGT
>JAICSO010000129.1 GCA_025936825.1 Terriglobales bacterium | reverse complement strand
TATTCCCAGTGTGATTTTTGGCGCTAGACAATTCACCCTTCGGGAAACCTGAATCCGTTGTTTGTGCTTGGGACTGGAAGCCGAATACAAGGCTGACAGGTTACCTCCTTCTTGGGCAAGGAAGAGAATCGGACAACAGAGGTTCCTGGAGTCAGCCTCCACCAGCGGACTGCGCCTACCCCGCCCTGCCGGATGACCTACCATCCGAGAATCATCGTAGTCGCACAGGGGAGCAAGCGGGTGAACCTTGGCCGGACCAGCTTTACCTACGACCAGTCGCCATTCGTCGTGACTGTGGTCGACTTGCCGATCGTCAGCTGGGGTTGCCCAGGCGACCGCGGAGTTTCCCTGTCTCGCACTGTCAATCAAGTTCGATATGTCTATGGTGCGGGAGTTGCTCAGCCGTGAGGAAATCCACGTCGCAGAAGCTCGGTCTGACAGTCCCGCATATGTCAATCGGCAAGACCACGCCGGAATTCCTGGACGCATGCTGCCGCCTGGTGGATCTGCTGAGCAATCCGCAGGACATTCCTTTTCTGAGCGGCCTGATTCAACGCGAGATCATCTATCGCGTCCTGCGAGGACGCGTGGGAGCGCGGTTGCGTGGAGTACCAACACTCGGAGGTCAAAGCCACCGGACGGCAAAAGCGATTGCGTGGATAGTCGCGAATTATGCCAAGCCTCTGCGTGTGGAAGAGCTCGCACAGGTGGCGAGCATGGGTGTATCCACGTTGCTCCATCATTTCAAGATGCTGACCGCGATGAGTCCACTGCAGTATCAAAAGCCGCTTCATCAGCGCGAGGATCAATGGACGACTGAGTGTGAGTCGGGCTGCCGGGCAGGGTCAATCGCCGAATCAGCATAGACTCAGGAGCGGTGCCGTCAACGATGGCGGCAACCCTGAACGGAAAGGCACCCTAAAGGAACCATGTTGAAATCAGGATCATCTTGGCGAGCGGCAGGCAAAACTTAGGCTTGGTGACCAGATACAAAGTCAGCCATCTTCCCAATTCGCTCCAAAATAGCCGCGACACCACCTCGATAGCCGCATTCAAGAAACACCCGGAATTAAGAGATTATTTTCTTGCCCGAAAGAGGCTAAGCCGTATACATTGATGCGTCTCCGAGTAATCGTTTACTGAAAACTCTGCCGCAGCGCTATTGTATGAAGGCTGCCGCGGATAACCGCTCAGCCGAAGGAGGGAATTTATGCCGTCGAGACGCCAGTTCTTGCAACAAGCGTCCACTGCCGCTTTCGCCTGCTGTTCCAGCACACGGTTCGGGCGCCTTGTGTCGGCTCAAGCAACGTCCACCGCCGATCAGACTAGCCGCATTCTTATAGACAGCCGCCGCAGTATTTCCCCGCTGGACCGCAACCTTTTCGGCTCCTTCCTGGAGCAACTGGGTCGGGCGATCTACGAAGGTATCTATGATCCCGGATCGAAGTTGGCCGACTCCAACGGCTTCCGCAAGGATGTGATGCAGGAAGTTCGAAGTCTGGGCGTTCCGATTATTCGCTATCCCGGCGGCAACTTCGTTTCCGGATACAACTGGCTGGACGGTGTTGGCCCGAAGCAGGACCGTCCACATGTACTCGATAAGGCATGGGATTCGATGAACTCGAACCAGTTTGGAACGAACGAGTATATGCAGTGGTGCAAGGCTGTAGGGACGCTGCCTCTCATGGGTCTTAACCTGGGGACGGGAACTCCAGAACAGGCCGCGGCGCTTCTGGAGTACTGCAACGTCGAGAAAGGAACGCAGTGGAGCGATTTGCGCCGAAAGCACGGGTATGCCGAACCCTACAACGTGAAGCACTGGTGCATCGGAAATGAGATGGATGGGCCGTGGCAGATCGGACATGTCACCGCGACAGAGTACGGGATGAAAGCCCAGGATACGGCGCGCCAAATGCGCTATGTGGATCATTCGGTGCAACTGATTGCGTGCGGCTCTAGCGGCCCGTTTATGCCAACGTACCTGGAGTGGGACCGGGAAGTTCTGGAGCAGTGTTACGACTACGTGGATGGGCTATCGCTGCATCGTTACCTGGGGAACACCAACGAGGAAACTGGCGAGGACAGCAGCAAGTATGTGGCGATGAATCTGACCATGGATCGACAGATTGCAGAGACGCTGGCGGTCTGCGATCTGGTGAGAGGGCACAAGCGGTCTCCGAAGAAACTGTGGCTGTCGTTCGATGAGTGGAACGTTTGGTACCGCGCGCGGACCGGAGACGCCGTGAATGGGCACCGCAAGGAGGCGCCGCATCTGCTTGAGGAGGTATACGACCTAGAAGACGCGCTCCTGGTCGGCGGGATGCTGAACACTCTGATGCGAAATGCCGACCGCGTGAAGATTGCCTGCCTGGCGCAACTGATCAACGTCATTGCACCTATCATGACCAATGAGAATGGGCTGTTCCGGCAGACGATCTACTATCCCTATGCGTGGGCTCTGCAATATGCGCGGGGGCGCGTGCTCAACGTGCTGGTGGAATCGCCAACTTACGATGCGAAGGGTTTGGATGCCGTGCCATACCTCGATGCGGTCGCGACGAACGACAATGGTCGGACTACGTTATTCGTTCTGAACCGGGATCTGTCGAAGGCGCGTACGGTCGATGTGATCTGGGAGGACCAGCCGCCAAACCGCGTGCTAGCTTCACAACTATTGACCGGAAACGACCTGAAGGCGGTGAATGGTTTCGATGCGCCGGAAAGGGTGAAGCCACAAGAGTTCGACAAACCTACAACTTCAAACGGACGTACCCGGTTTGAGGTTCCAGCGCGATCGTACACCGTCATTCAGTGGGGAGCGTAAGAAAGCGCCGTAGTGCGGCTAGACTCTTGCGCCACGGCCTTCCACCAAGTTTGTGTATTGGTCGACAGGTACATCAGTGAACCGCTCAACGCGGCCACTCGGCAGGGGCCACTTCACCTGCACCCAATCGATCCTGGGACGAGCGCCGATACCAAGAACGACGCGGGGATCATGCGCGGCAAGATAACTTCCGCCCCCAGTCTTGTAAATCGAGCGCTTCAAGTCTCCCGCCTGCCACGTAATTAACGCCCCAATGCCATCTGGATTAGACTGCTTCGCAATGAGTTTGATTCCCACCCAGTGATTGCGCCGTCCCACATTGTTTTTTAGCAATAATGGAGCCGCATTGTTAATTCCGACAAGAACGTCCAGAGCTCCATCATTATTGAAGTCGCCCACCGCCATGCCGCGGGAGGCATAGGCCTGGGAAAACACCGGGCCGCTGGTAGCGGACACGTCTTCGAATCGCTTGCCGTTCCCTCGG
>JAICSO010000093.1 GCA_025936825.1 Terriglobales bacterium | reverse complement strand
TTCGGCTCTTATCCTTAGCAGCTCGGTCAGACATTTGTGGAAGGCGCGCTCGTGCGTGGTTTCATAGCGCAGGTAGAGAGCGAGCCGTTTGTCGTCGATCGTGCCGTCGTCCAGGAAACAGTTCCCTTGCAGCATGGTGGCGCGGTTGCGCAGCCAATGGTGCTGGGCCATGCGCTCGACCAGGATCAGCTCGGTGCGGTTCTTCGGGCCGTACTCATTTTTGAGATCGATCACGAGCTGGTCGAATTCTACGGCGCTTTCCCAAGGGAGGAGGATGAACATGCCGCCTCGATAGGAAAGGCCGTGGATAACGTGATTTTTAGAGGACGCGGCGCGTCCCGCCTCGCTCTTCGGACCGGAGGAGAGCTTTGCATTGGCTTGGTTGGCTGCGATTTGTGCTTCTGTTGCCATAACGCCCACGAGTGTCGCTTTTCCTTGTGCGGAGCGACGGGCGTTTTTGCGGGTAAATGATTGCAGGCCAAAAGCAAAAAATAATCGGGACTTTTGAACTGGCCTGGCTCGTCGGCGTATAACCTCGGCAACCCGTGCGCGGTCATCCCGGGCACTCCAAGATTGGCTCCGTCCTCAAAGCTTGCGACCTCTCAGCTTCTTGGGATAGGTTTCGGGAGTCCGCCTACTTGCAGCACCTCTTTGGCGGGCCCTTGCGTTCATACCACGCGGCCCTCATAGCACGTTCTCATCTGCTGTAAACGCCAGCAGCTCTTTCGTCAGGAAAGCGGGCTGCTCTTCTTGGATGAAATGGCCACACTCCGGTACCAGCAAGTGCTTGAGAGCGGGCTGGATACGAGCAAACGACTGCGCCGTTAAACCGCTCATGCTCCGGTCACCATCCATCGCCAAGACCGGGAAACTCCACGGGGCGGCGACGGTCTTCTCGAAGAAGTCCTTCGAAGTAGCGAGTGCGCGATAGTAATCGAAGCCGGCGGCCAGCCGGCCCGGCCGCGCTTGGCTGCGAATGTAGCCGTTGATGTCTTCGTCGCTAAACGCGCTCTTCTGGTAGACGAAGTCTCCAAACGCAAACGCGCGGAAGAATTCCTGTTCACGACCGCGAATCAGCATCTCCGCAAAAGGTGAGCGCAGAAAACCGAAATGCCAGAAAGAGGCAAACAGATCTTCTAGACCAAAGCCGGAGAGCGGTGACTCCATGACAGCGAGTGCGCGGACATCCTCACGGTGCTGCGCCGCGTATGCGCAAACGATCTGCACTCCAAAGTCCTGCCCGACTAGGACAAGGTCCTTGAACCCTAGGGCCTTCACAAGCCCGTACAGATCGTCCGCTACCTCCTGAATCGAGAAACGTCGGGCGATCGAAGAATCTCCTGTGCCGCGGGTGTCCGGTGCAATCACGGTAAAGTGCCCTGCCAGTTTCGGCATCACCCTCAGCCAGGTGCGGGACGACTCGGGATACCCATGAACGAGCAGCATCGGAGGACCGGAACCGGCGCGGAGGTAGTGAATGGTTTGTCCATTCACAGCAAGGTCGTGCGCGGTGATGCCCGCTTCGAGGTTGTCGCTCGCAGCCCTGATGCCAGGCTCTATCGATTGAAAGCGGAAGGCTTCGCTGAACAAGCCGGCTTCCGAAGTACCGAGAGCCGCGAGCTTGTTCCTGCTCTCCATGGCGGCAGGATCGTTCGCGATACCGGCCTCAAACGCGGCTTGAGTCTCCCAGCGTCCTTGCACTACGACACGAAGGTCGTCTGCTTCGCCGCTCCAGGCGGTCAGCTCCAGAAATCCCGGCTTCCTTTGCAGGTCAGGAGCTTCCTTGCGCATCGCGTCAAGCAACAGCCTTTGATTGTCCTTTGAACTGGTGCGCCACACGTTAAAGAATGCCGCTTCCGCCATCTCGTCCTCCTTAGTGAGACTTCTGCTGCTCTAGGAACTTTTGCATTCGCTGTTGCTGTTCTGGCCCAAACAGTAGCGGAAATGCCTCTTCTTCCAGCGAGTTGAGCGCTAGTTCCGGCAAACCGCGACCCGCGCGCGTGACTCGCTTGATTGCGGCCACGGACTGACTGCTGCAAGTCGCCACGCGTTGGACGAATGCCTTCGCGGCGTCCAGCAACTCTGTGGAGGAATGTACCTCCAGTACGATTCCGTACTGCTTCGCTGTCTCGGCATCCACGACCTGGGCGGTGAACATCATTGCCAGCGCACGCTGATAGCCAACCCGCTCCTCGAGCCTCCAACTGCCCCCGAAAGCAGGCATGGCTCCGCCTAAGGCTTCAATCTGACCGAATTTTGCCTGCTCGCCAGCAAACGCAACATCGCAAGCAAGGACCAACTCGCATCCACCGCCCAGAGCAGGTGCGTCGACAGCCGCAATTACGGGCAGCGGTAAATCGGCAATGGCTGCGGCTAATTGATGACCATTGTGACTAAACGCCCGGGCTTCGGCCGAAGGCATCCCGGCTAGCTCTGCAACGTTCACCAGCCACGCTTCGGGGTGCGTTGCGCAAAGAATCAGCGCACGAGCTGACCCCAAGGCTTCGTGTAGGCCCCTAAGCAACCGGGTCAGAATCTGCTTGCCCGCGATATCGATACAATGGGCGCGCCTCAGAGTGAGAATCGCAAGTTGGTCTTCAATCGTCAGAGTGATGTGATCTGTTGGCATGGTCTTGATTGCTCCTTCTTGTCAGCATTTCCGAGATATTTCTGCAAACCCGGAAGCGTAAGACAAGCGGGCCGTGGACGTCACGCCAGTGATTCCCGAACTGCTCCCCGGCCAGTCCGGTCGCTTTCTGAGGACCGCCATATACTGAATCATGCGCACACCTCAAACGCAAGGGTATCGCGCAAGAGAAATTCAGGTATTCCATTGTTCTCGGACAATTTTCAAAAAGCGGACATGACGAAGACCCCCCTTAACCCGCCGATTTGGACGCCCACTCCAAGGACAAGAATGGCTGTTCAGGATTTCGTCGTCATGCACGGCGGTCCGAAAGCGATGCGCCTACCCGAACATGAACATGCGGAAATTCAGATCGAGACGCACTTCAGTCCTAGTTCCCTTACGCGAGGATCTGCGCCGGTACTTCCTGAAACTTTTCGATTGATCCCCTCCGGAAAACCGCATGTCGGGTCGTGGCGTGAGGGCAGCGAGGTGATCGTATTTCTTCTGCACACGCGGCAGCTTGAAATGGCAAGTGACGAACTCTTACATCGAGGCAAGTATGAGCTAGCCGAAGAGATCTGGGGAGCTGATAGCGTGGTTCACTCGGTCGCAAGCGTCTTGCGTAAGGAGTTCTTGAGCCGCACTTCCGATTCGCTGTTTCTCGAAGCGCTTCGCACTGTTCTTGCAGGACATCTAGTCCGCTCCTTTGGGAGTTCCAGCGCGCGACGAGCCGGCGGTCGCCTTGCACCTCGCCTGCTGCGTCAAGTAATGGAGATGATTGAAGAGAACCTCGACGCCGGCGTGAGCATACAAGAGCTCGCCAAACATTGCAGTATGGGAACGCACCACTTCACGCAGCTTTTCAAGGCCTCAACGGGATGTAGTCCCTACAAATATGTTCTCGATTTGCGCATCGCGCGCGCCAAGGATTTGTTGGCCACCACATCTCTGACTCTGGCAGAGATCGCCTACAAGCTGGGTTTCGCAAGCCAGAGCCACTTTACAACTACGTTTCGCCAACATACCCAATTCACGCCGCAACGGTATCGGCGCTCTGTTCGACCGAGCTGAGTTCAAGTGATGTTTTACACCCGCACTCTCAGCTGGTCTTTTAGAACTAATTCGTTGAGTCCCATAAACGCCGTGGCTCTGTAATTCAAGTTGACGAGAAGTCGGCTATCCTTGCGACTTTTCGACTGACATTCGATAAGGGTAATTCGTTTGTGAACAAGCATGACGGTCGCGGGGATCGTTATGCTCTGCCTCGGCCGCTAATATGCCTTGACACGTATATTCCCGATAACGTATATTAGCAGCGTGGAGTCTGTGTTCGAAATCATTGCGGAGCCAAACCGCCGCGCGATATTGACCCTCCTGGCGTCGTCACAACAGTCGGTTGGAGAGATCCAGCGCCAACTTGATATGCCGCAGCCGACCGTGTCAAAGCACCTGCGAGTGTTGCGCGAGGCTGGTTTCGTGGAAGCTACGGTGGACGCACAGCGCCGCCTTTACCGGCTGAAGCCTGAACCACTTCAGGAGATAGATGCCTGGCTGGCCCAGTTCCGCCGGTTCTGGTCCGCACACGTGGATGCTCTCGAACGCTATCTCGACCGCATGGAATACACCAAAGAAGATCAGGCCAAAGAAAATCAAGCCACAGCAACGAAAAGGAAGACAAGGAGAAAAAGATGACCTATCGCGATCAATACACGCCGGGCCCAGCCAGTGGGGCGCAGGTACGAAAGGATGGAGAGAAGTGGACGCTCATTCTCGTCAGAGAACTGCGCCATTCGCCGGAAAAAGTCTGGGAGGCGATTACCGACCCGGTGCATCTGCGCGAGTGGGCGCCCTTCGACGCCGAGGGGAGCCTGGGTACGGTTGGAAGCACGGTGAAGCTCACCTGGGTAGGAACGCCCACGTCGTTCGAAGCAAGAGTGACGCGAGCCGAGGCTCCTAAGGTGCTCGAGTACAACGATACCCGTTGGGAACTCGAAGCCTTTGGCGGCGGCACGCGCCTGAGGCTGTGGCACAACATCGATCGCCGCTTCATCTCGTGGGGCGCCGCGGGCTGGCACGTCTGCTTTGATGTTCTGGATCGTCTTCTCAGCGGAACTCCCATCGGCCGCATCGCTGGTGGCGAGGCGATGAAGTTCGACGGCTGGCAGCGATTGACCGCCGAGTACGCAAAGCAGTTCGGCGCTGAAACTCCGGGTGAGCAGTCCAACGCCCGAGGCGTTGAAGCATAGGAGGAAGAACGCCATGGAATCGACCTTGCAGAATCCGGCCCTCGTCGCCGCCAAGCCGACCTTCAAAATCACGAGCATCGTCTATTGGATCGTCACTGCGCTCTTCTGCCTGCAGATGAGTTTCACCGCCTACGCGCAACTGCGCCTGCCGCAGGTGGCGGAGGAGTTCACTCACCTTGGCTTCCCCGCCTACTTCCGGGTGGAGCTCTCGTGGGTCAAGCTTCTCGGTGTGCTGCTGCTACTTGCGCCGGTGCCTGCGCGGCTGAAGGAATGGGTCTATGCCGGCTTTGCTATCAACCTCGCCTCGGCGCTCGTCGCCCATCTCTCGGTAGGCAACGGTCCGGAGGCGTGGGGCTGGGCCGCGGCTACGGGCGTGCTCTGGGGGCTTTCGTATTTCTTTTGGCGCCGCCGAGAGGCTTCCTTTTGGGGAGAGCGCAGGTTACGCTGAGAGCTGTACATGAAAAGGATGTTCCGGTGGAATCTGCCTCTGCATTAATCGACGAGAAGATCAAGGAGCTTGGGGACTGGCGCGGGAAGACGCTCGCGAAAGTGCGCAAACTCATACATGAGGCAGACCCTGAGATCGTTGAAGAGTGGAAGTGGGCCAAGCCGACATCGCCGGGGACTCCCGTCTTTTCCCATAGCGGCATCGTCTGCACAGGAGAGACGTACAACGACCACGTCAAGATGACTTTTGCCAAAGGAGCTGCGTTGAAAGACCCTTCCGGTCTATTCAACTCCAGCCTCGACGGGAACGTCAGGCGCGCCATCGACATTCATGAAGGCGACAAGGTTGATGAGTCGGGCTTGAAGGATCTCATCCGTGCGGCCGTGGCGCTCAATACCAAAGACAATACCAAGGCGAAACCGCGGCGAGCTAGCAGCAAGCGGGCCGGCTAGCTTCGGCGCAGGTCGGCCCACATACAGGCGCGAGCGGAGTCCCTTTTGGCGGGTTGCCAACCCGCCGCAGGCTGCCAGCCCAATGCCATTTACTTAAGGCGAATGTTTGGCCGGGTAGGTTTTGGGACGGGGCCAAACGGTACGTGGGAAAGAACGCGGCTTAGATCGGTTCGGCAACTTGTATTGGGCGGCGAGACTGATAACGTACTGCCAAGTGGCAG
>JAICSO010000043.1 GCA_025936825.1 Terriglobales bacterium | reverse complement strand
GGCGCCAGTTGTGGTGTCGGTTCCAGTTCCCCCGCCGCGGATGTGCGTCAAACCAACGAACCCATCAAAATCGGTAATTTGTGACGGGTCGCTGATATTTGCCAACGGCGTAGCGGGGTTTAATGGGTTGTGATGTACGAAGATCACCACTTTGCGCTTTTCGTTCGCCTTTTTCCGCCATTTTGAGCGCTATGGCAATTTTATCGCCAACGACCCGAGTCAAAAGCTCACTGCTCTGTTTGCAGTATTTCGCGACTAAGGCCTGCAACCTGCCTCCACGGCAAGAATCTCACTGGCGGCTGGAACGCAGCCTCGGAGTCAAATCCCATGTCAAGGTTTGTTCGTTTGCCGTTTATTTTCCTGTTTGCTTTAACGCCTGTCTTATTGCTCTCCATCGCTCAGGCCCAAACTCAGCAGGCGTCATGCACATTTCACCTTTTTAGCCTTTCACCGACTCCACAGATGATCTCGGTCAGCGGTGTGAATGATTATGGAACTGTCGTGGGGGACGCCGACTTTGGCCCAAATGCGAGCCCACGTTTCAGGGCGTTCATCCACTACTCGGGAGGCGGAACTACTTACTGGGTGCCTTCTGGCGCGAAGGGTAGCGCATTTGGCGGTCGCAATGATGCTGGCCTAACCACGGGGGCGTATACCGATTCGTCCAACAAAACACATGCCTTCATTAAGAAAGGTTCAACGCTGATTCCCGTCGTAAGACCCTACGGCGCGGGTCTCGGCGGAATTAATCGGTACAACACGGTTGTGGGGACCTATTTTGATAGTAACGGCAACGCGCACGGGTTCAAGCGCTACAGCGACGGAAATGTGATTCACCTCACTTATCCAGGAGCACAGGCGACACGCGCCTACGCCATCAACGATAGCGGCGTAATCGTCGGTTTTTACAATGTCAAGTACGGCCCGGAGCGTGGCTTCATTTACAAAAACAACCAGTGGGCGACGCTGCAGTTCCCCAATGCGCCGTTATCCACGGAACTCTACGGGGTTAGCAACGCCAACGTGATTGTGGGACAAGGCCAGGCGCACGCATACCTGTACAAGAATGGCACCTCCAAGGAAATTTCCGTGCCCGGTTCTGCAGAAACCCAAGTCAGGGCGGTCGCTCCCGGCGGGCTAATCGCGGGCATGGCGGACCTTACCCCACGGATTCCTGGCGTCATGCCACTAGCGGCAAAACCCAGTCTTTAGGCGGGTGCAGTTCCTCAATTGAAAGTAATCACAATCAGGGGTTTTGAGTGTAATGGCGATTTAACACCAATCTCCGAGGGGCCGGACAAGCTGTTCTGACTTCCATAGATTTGAGCTGCTCAACCGGGAAGCCGTACACCCGAAGGTCAAACGCTGAGTCCCCCTTTTCTGAATATCAAGCTGGTGCCCAGGCCGTGTGGTGGCGAATTTAGCCTCGTCACAACGCCGCTGACCGGCTCTTTGGCAACACCCTGAACGGGCGTCTTGGCAATATTGAAACGCTGGACAGGGTTCTCGGAGTCTCAGTCGGGCCGGGCGAGAAGGTTGTTCCCAACAGCGCTGTAGTGTGTGGATGGCAAGTGCCGGGCGAGAAAAGTATGGATCGGAAGAGAGTGGTGTTAAGCATTTATACCCCAATTGGGAAGCAGGACCCTGCTTGAGCGCTGTTGCCGAATCTTCAAGAAGAGGTGGTCTTTTTGCAATCCGTTTGCAATCCATTCTTCTGGTTTATGTTGCTTTCCATACCTTTCGGTGCCATCCGATGCTCTGTAAGCGATTGAATTTACGTTCCCGTGCGGATTCGATTCCCGTCTCCCACCCCAATCTCTCAACGGCTTAGGGCCGGTCCCCTGCCAATTCCGTGCTGTTGTTGTGGGCAGCTTTCGCGGCAGGCTTGCAGGATGGTTTGCTGCAAACGCGAGAGGAACCCAGACGACTCGTTTTTGCCAATCCGCCCTCGCTAGGCTGAGGTCACTGAGTTCTTTTAAACGGTTGGTCGAAGTCTGGCAGAGGCCATGACAGTTGTTTCGCCAGCGCTGCACGTCCAACCCTCGATAGACCCGGCGTTCCACCCGTGTGCGGACCGGTGAGCAGGAAGAGAAGCAGCGCTCGTTAAGTACTGCCTGACTGGCGCAGGCTCAATTCCTGTCCGTTATCACGTAATACTGCTGATCGATATTACAGAGGTATCTCCATCCTTACGCCTCCAGTGCTGAATCATCGTTTCTGCCCGTCTTATGCGTCTCGGATAGCTTGCTTGAGTTCTACGACTCCAGAGCCGAAGTCTATTCGCGTTCCATTGAGGGCCTTCAAACTCTTTTTCAGCGCTTCAACGGTTTCCTCCAAATGTGCATGACTTGCGGAAAGCCGCTCTGTTTTTTGTGGTGACATAATGCGCTCCACGAAGACGTATTCCGCGCATGTCCTTCCGTTGTCAGTGCCTGTGGTCACTCGTTGCCAGTATCGTGCGTTTGCAGCGCCTGGCGTGTTGCTTCGAGAGTCTTGATGAGCGATTCCTTGGGGAGCTTTTCGATCATCGGTTCGATCGCCCATCCCAGTCCAAATGGAACGTTCCGTGTCAGTGATATGGCTCGGCATTCGACGACTACGCCAGTGTCACGCTCCTCGAATCGCCAGTAGGAATACAAGCGCCACAGGAAGCCGTAGCCGGTGTCAGCATCCAAAACGCGCTCGTCAGGGCGTCCGGCGTTTTCGACTTCAGCTATTCGTGTCGTATGCGAGCGGCAAACCCAGCATCTTTGGTTCAGAGGGCGATAATGCACGTCATGATCGGTGTCGAGTACTACAGTGATGACCTTCTTCTTTAGCAGCCGCAGATAGATGTGGAAGTCATTATCCACACGCCCGATGAGTCTTGAATCAATTACCTCTGGTTTATAGATGTTCTTGTGGTTGTCGTAGTCCTGAACTACTGCCAAGACATCTTGAATCAAAGAATGGCGGATGAGCGCCGCGGCAATCCAGTCGTGGATCAAGCCGTTAGGCACATCGGTGGGGCGCCCGCCAGACCAAGACTGCGCCACAACCTTTCCAGTCCTGACATCACGAGTTCGATCCGCGTTCAGATCAGACCACAGAAACGAAGCCCCTGGTGTTTCCGTTTCATCCATTTCCAATTCCGCACGGCGAATATACACATTGAATGCTTCAACCGTTTTCGCTCTCAGTTCTATGCGCTTTACCGTCATGGCCTTTGCGGAACCCGATCAGAATCTGGGTGCTACTTGCCCGTCAGTGCCGGATTTCTGATCGCGTTCTACCCGGACACCCTCATTGTAAAACTCCGAGCCGTCACGTACAGTAGGACAGCGCAATAAATGAGACGCACCCGTCGCAACCCCGAGTCTTGTGCCTCTCCTATTCGTACTCGGGATTATCAGGCAGCTGAAGTTCCCATTTTGAACGAGGCTCTGTTCGCTCTCGATCTGGTTCTGCTGCACGCCGCGCCTCTATATTACGGCGTAGGAATACCGCACGGCGATGGTTCCGCCGTGGTGCTCATACCTGGTTTTCTCTGCCCAGATCTTTATTTGACGCCCTTACATGAGTGGTTGCGCCGAATTGGATATAAACCCGTGTTTTCAGGCATTGGCGTGAACTCCGAGTGTCCAAACCTGCTGATTACACGTCAACTCACTGAGACGATCGACCGAGCACGCGCCAAATCGGGTCGCAAGGTCCATCTGATTGGCCACAGTCTGGGCGGCGTGATTGCACGCGCCATCGCAGCACAGCGCCCCAGAGATGTCGCATCCGTAATAACCTTGGGTGCGCCGTTTCGCGGAACCGTAGCTCATGCAAGCATTTTGCGCGCGGCATCGATGGTCCGAAAGCGCATTCTGGCACGCCATGGTTCAGCGGTGCTTCCCGACTGCTATACCGCTCGTTGTACTTGCGACTTCTTGGAATCTCTCGCCTGCGTAATGCCTTCGCCAGTTTTGCAGACTGCGGTTTATACAGAAAGCGACGGCGTGGTGGATTGGCGTTATTGCAAGACGGACATCCCAGAAACGGACTCCCGCGTGTCAGGCACCCACATTGGACTCGCCTTCAATCCTTCCGCATACTCGGTTATTGCGAAGCGCCTGGCACAGGCTCGTTCCAAAGATACGAAGGGCAACGCGACGAAAAAATCTTATCGGTTGAAGCCGACAAAAGCCGCTCGAACGCAGGGTTCGCCGGGTTGAATCTTAGCGAGTCCGCACCGGCGCTGACGAACACAGGCTTTCTCAACGGGCTCGGAGCTTCAGCCAACGATCTTAGCGGCAAGGCAAAAGGCAGCGCCGCCGTTATCTTTACGAAATTACGACGTCCAACGCTTCTCATGGCACTGGATATGTTACTCCTTACTCGCGAGACCGCGACCTGACATTCCCAAATCCGTATCGAACCCGGCGGCCGCAATTGGCGATAGATCTACGTGAGGAACTATCTCGATTCGGCCTCCGTATAGTCTGTTATCGGTATCAGCCTCACTGTAAGCTTGGCCATAGGAACTTTTGTGAACGCTCAGCCGTCTCCCAAGACAAACGCCTTTTGACATCCTGTTTCAGCGCGTGTGGTTCCGGCTAATGTATTTGCTGCTTTGCGTCGTATCGACAGTGTGAGCTGGTTTATCCTCGGGCCAAGCCATCCGTGGCGTGGGGTGATTGTGGCCTGGGGAACAATGAGCATCGTGCCCGCGGTGCCCGCCTCCGCAATTGTGCGACGTCTGCCTCATCAATGGTTCCGCGTGCCGGAGGGCGAGCGCTTCCTCCATCGCCTGCTTGGCGTTCCCGTGTTCGGCTGGCTACTCGATGTCTCCGGATGGAATCGCCGCGTCCTCGAACCCCTACGAGGTTTCTCCGGCAGAAGGGCCGGCCTACTGTCCCTGGAACATGGTGCGCAGGCCAGTTTCATCGCGCACGGAATCTGCTTTGCCATGCACGTTCTATTGGCAGTCCTCGCCCTTTTCAGCAAGCACCCATGGAGCGGCGCACTATGGGTGCTGTTGCCGGGCTTAGTTGTACATCTCTACCCGGTGCTGCTCCAGCGTTTTACCATACTTCGACTCCAGCCTCTGTTACAGAAGATGCGACCTGCTGATTGCGTGGGATAATGACACGGGATTCTTTCTCCCTGACACGAGAGCAGGTCGAACGCATAGAAACGTGGATGGCCGCGATGAAAGAGAACCTTTCTGCCGAACCCGATATGGGATGAATGTGTGCATCTTTACACCTGTGACAAACCCTCCACGGGTATCCACATCCACAAACAGGCGTACGCTACATGTGCATAGCTGAACTCCACGCCTAATAAACGAGTAATCTGAAGGAACATTCTGGCCAGGATCGTGATTATGCGTGTCGGCCGTGATTGAGAGCGGATATACTCTTCGATTTAGAACACACCATGAGTTCCAGTTCCCAGTTTTTATCTGCATGCACCATGGCCGTCCTCTTCTTGGCGTCAAGTGCAGTCGCAACATCATCTAGTTCCAACACGGCCAAAGTGAAAGATGATGGGCTACCGCCCATTGAGCAGCTGCAGGCTTCTCTCAAGCGCGAACCGGGAAATGCGAAGCTCTACGTCCAACTTGGCCAAGCGTATTGGGCCGCCGGGGATTATCAGAATGCGTTTGAGGCGCTGAAGCAAGGGGTAAAGTTGGCACCCTCTTCCACTGCAGCGCATAACTGGATGGGAGCGTTCCTGATGGGACGCGGCAATCTCCCCGATGCGATCTCAGAGCTGCGCAAGGCGGTCTCTCTCGATCCAGAATATGCTCGCGCGCACACGAACTTGGGATCCGCTTTGGCAAAAAGCGGTGATTTGGTGGGCGCGGTAGCCGAGTTCCGAAAGACCCTCGCGCTCGAACCGAATAGTTGGGCGGCACATTTAAACCTGGCCCTGGCTCTGCGCGAGAATGGAGACGCCGCGAGCGCACTGCCACACCTGCGGCGCGTGGTTCAGGCGCAACCGAAGAATCCCACAATCCAATGCGAGTTAGGACAAACTTTGCGGCAGAATGGCGATCTGGCAGGGGCGGTCGCGGCTTTTGACCGCGCGCTCGAACTTAATCCTGAGATGCGTGAGGCTTACTACGGACTGGGTTTTACGCTAAAACAGCAAGCCGCCTCATCGAGAAAGTCGGCACCACAGTCACTCGCTGTTAGTCAGGCGTACCGGCAGGCGCAGGATTTGGTGGCAAAAGGCGACTTGGCGGGTGCCAAAGAACAGTTGTCTCAGGCGCTGAGTTCGGATGACAGCGACGCCGACAGCCACATCCTTCTCGGCTATATTCTTGGCCAGCAGGGGGATCTGCCATCCGCCCTTCCGCATCTTGAGCGAGCAGTAGCTCTACGTCCCGAATCTGCCGAAGTCCACTACAACTACGGAGCTGGGCTGTGGTACAGCGGGTCAAAGGCAAAAGCCATTTCGGAACTGCAAGAGAACGTCCGCTTAGATCCTTCCGCCGGCGCGAGCTATGCGCTCTTAGGCCTTGCACAACGAGAACAAGGCGATCTTGCGGGAGCGCGGTTGAGTCTGGAGCGCGCAATCGCGCTGTCTCCCACGGTAGCAGCGAACTTCATTGATCTTGGGATTGTTTTTCTGCGGCAGAATCAATTGGATCATGCACTGGCGCAGTTCGCCGCGGGCCTAAATGCCGCATCGTCTGAACCGGCACCGGATTGGGACGACGCGATCACTGGATTGCGGAACCTCCACACAAAGACCGCGCGTGCCGATGTTCACAATGTGCTCGGACTTCTTCTCGGGCGCAAAGGTGCCAGCGGCGAAGAGGTCCTGGCGGAATTTCGTGAAGCACTGAAGCTGGATCCAAAAAATCCAGAGGCCCACAACAACATCGGGCTCGTGCTGGCACAAACCGGAGAAGACGAAAGAGCGCTGGCGGAATTTCGCGAGGCCATTGCGATCCGGCCGGATTATGCGGACGCACATGCCAACTTGGGTGCCGCACTCATGATGTCGGATGTCGAACAAGCAATCGGAGAACTGGAGAAGGCTATTTCACTGGATCCAACTCTGGTGACGGCACAATTCAATCTTGCGGAAGCTTACGGCAACAGTCCGAGCCACGGAACGGCAAAACAGATCGAGCAACTGCGAAAAATTATTGCCATGATCCCGGACTTTGCCCGCGCTCGCCTGGCGCTTGGGAAGGCGCTTTTGCATGACGCGAGAGCGCCGGAAGCGGTGGTCGAACTGCGTGATGCAACCCGACTCGATCCGAATAGCGGCGAGGCGCACTACCAGTTGGGTTTGGCCCTGGCGAGAACGGGGCAGCAGGAGGAAGCGGCGGCAGAAGTAAAAAAAGGACGGGAACTGTCCGCGGCGGATGATCGCAATCAGAACGCAGAAATTGACTTGTCTGAGGGCCGGGCTGCGCTGCTGAAAGGGGAATTGCAGGAGGCCCAAGCCAAATTCGAGCATGCGGTGAAACTCCAACCGAAATCTGCTGCTGCCCAGCATTTTCTGGGAATCGCGCTAGAGCGACAGGGGGACAATGACGGCGCGATCGCCGCATATCAAAAAGCTGTTGAGTTGAATCCCGGAGACGTGAGTTCAAGGCAGAGTCTGGCGCGATTGCAGCCAAGTCCGCAGGCTGCGGAGAGGAGCGCCGTCGATCTCTCGGCGAGCGTTCGCGGAACGTCAGATCAAGACGATCAGACGCGCGTTGCCGGCTTTGAGGATTACATCCGGGAGGGCAAATTCCAGGAAGTTGAGCCGATGCTCACCAGCTACGTCAAGGATCATCCCAGGTCGGCGTGGGGGTGGTATGCGCTGGGGTACAGCCAGTTTGCGCAAAAAAAGATTGGCGATTCGATCAAGTCGTTGGCGCAATCGCTCAATCTCGATGTCAAAAATTCCAATGCTCACAAAATTCTTGGCCGCGACCTGATGGCGATTGGCCGGTTCGACGCCGCGCAAACCGAATTTGAACAGGGAATTCACTACGCTCCCGACTCTGCCGAACTTCATTACGACTTGGGCAAGCTTTTTTCGATCCAGGATAATTGGCAAGCCGCCCACCAGCAGTTCGAAGAGGCTCTACGCATCGATCCTGCATACCTCGAAGCCATGGATTCTCTCGGCTTCTCGCAAGAAGCGCTCGGGGACGATGCTTCTGCGGTTCAAAGTTACGAAAAAGTCATAGCGCTCAACGAGCAGAATCACGGGAAGTTCGTTTCCGCGCACGTGAATCTGAGCGCGTACTACAACCGCACCGGCAATCCTGTGAAGGCACTCGATTACGCGCAAAAAGCGCTGGCGCTCGATCCGAAATCCGATGCCGCATGGTTTCAGAAAGCGCGGGCAGAGGAGCGGCAGGGGAACTTACAGGCATCTGCCGACTCCTTGAACCATGCCATTTCCATCAATCCCCGCTCTTCCTCGTATTACTACGTGCTATCCGGAATTTACCGCCGTCTCGGCAATGTCGAAGAGAGTAAAAAGGCGCTCAACTCCTTTACCAAACTCGACCAGGAGAACAACGAACTGGAGAAGATGCGTCGCAGCATGTCGAAGAGCCGAGGCGCACCTCATCCGGGAGGAGAGCGTGAGTAGTTTGTTGTCTCGTGCTCTGGGACTGAGTGGGGTGCTCCGAATTCTGGGTTGGGTGGCTGCGACGCTTTCGACCTCATTCCTTGCAATTGCTCAAACCCCTGACGTGCAGTTTGTCGATATAACTTCCCAGAGCCACATGGACTTCACACAGGAGAACTCCGCGACATCGAGCAAGTACCTGATTGAGACCATGGGCGGCGGGGCCGCTCTATTCGACTACGACAACGATGGCCAACTCGATATTTTCCTGACTAACGGCGCGCTTCTTGCTGATCCCATGCCGGATGGCGCCAAGCCCGACAAGTCGGATAAGAAGTATTGGAACCGCTTATATCACCAGAATGCCGACGGGACCTTTACGGATGTCACAGAACGCGCCGGTCTCACTGGCATGCCGCAGGGCTACTACAGCATGGGAGTTGCCGTCGGCGACTATGACAATGACGGGTTTGAAGACCTCTACGTCACGGGTTACGGCGGCAACATTCTCTATCACAATAATGGCAACGGCACGTTCACGGACGTGACTGAAAAAGCCGGAGTCAAAGGCGGAGACTGGAGCGCCAGCGCGGGTTTCTTTGACTACGACAACGACGGCAAGTTGGATATATTCGTTACGCGTTACGTCGATTGGACATTCAAGAACAACCGCTACTGTGGTGAGAAGCCGCCTCTTGGCGTTCGCGCCTATTGCCATCCCGACAACTACGCGGGACTCACGAACATCCTTTATCACAATAATGGCGACGGAACTTTCACAGATGTTTCCGAAAAGGCGGGAATCGCCAACCCACACGGCAAGGGACTCGGCGTCTCTTTTGCGGACTACGATGGCGATGGATTCACCGATGTCTTTGTCGCCAATGACTCGGTCCAATGCTTTCTATATCACAACAATGGGAATGGTACGTTCACGGAAGTTGGTCTGCTTGCGGGCGTGGGCTACAACGAAGATGGCAAGACTTTCGCCGGTATGGGAATTGATTTCAGCGACTACGATAACGACGGACGTCCCGACATTGTGGTTACCGATCTGTCGAACGAGCGCTACATGCTCTTTCATAACGACGGAAACGGAACGTTTCGCGACATCACCAATGCGTCCGGGATTGGAAGCGCCACGCTGGCTTTTTCCGGTTGGAGCACGCATCTCTTCGACTACGACAACGACGGTTGGAAGGACTTGTTCGTGGCGCAGTCGCACGTGATGGACACGATCGAGAAAACTTCTCCTAATTTGCGATATCTCGAGCCGCCATTGCTGTTGCGCAACGTCAATGGGCACTTCACGCGTGTAATCCCGGGGGACCCGTTTCAGCATGAGTGGGCAGGACGCGGAGCCGCGTTTGGGGACATCGACAACGATGGGGATATCGATATCGTCGTGAACAACGTCGGGCAGAAGACTTACGTTCTCAGAAATGATGGTGGGAATCGGAATAACTGGATCGGCATTCAGACCATCGGCACAAAATCAAATCGCGACGGTGTTGGTGCGCGTATCAAAGTAGTGTCCGCTTCCGGGCTGACGCAGTATTTCACCGTGAATACCGCGGTGGGATATCTTTCCGCGAGCGACAAGCGCGTGATTGCTGGACTAGGGAAAGACAGCACTGCCAAGCTGATTGAGATCCGCTGGCCGTCAGGGATCCTGCAGAAATTCGAGAACGTCAAAGCCCGGCAATATCTCAAGGCGGTCGAACCCACCCAATGATCACCCGCCGGAAACTGATCCTCAACGCGGCAACGGTTGCTGCTGGCAGCCTTGTCTTGCCGGTCGAATACGCCTTGGGGCAGGGTATCTCGTCCCGTGGAGTGAAGCCGCAACCGCGCGGCAAGCCTTCGGGACGACCCTTTAACGCTCATTTCACTGATATCGCGAAACAAGCGGGCTTGACCGAGCCGATCGTCTACGGTGGTCTCGAATCGAAGAGCTACATCATCGAAGTGGTTGGGGCCGGGGTTGCGTTCATCGATTACGACAACGATGGTTGGATGGACTTGCTTGTGCTCAACGGTACACGGTTGCAAGGTGATCCTCCGGGCGTCACGAACCGCCTGTACAAGAACAATCGAGACGGCACTTTCACTGACGCGACAGCGAAAGCCAGATTGACGCGCACGGGTTGGGCATCCGGTGTAACCGTCGGCGATTACGACAACGACGGCTTTGACGATCTGTTCATTACGTATTACGGCCACAACGTGCTCTATCACAACAACGGGGACGGCACGTTCACCGATGTGACAGAGCGATCGGGACTCGCGCAGGACGTGGTCCGCTACGGTTCCGGATGCAGTTGGGTTGACTACGACCGCGACGGGCATCTCGATCTCTTCGTCGCAAACTATCTCAGCACGACCCTCGAGAAGCTACCCAAACCCGGCGAGAACCCGGACTGCACCTGGAAGGGGGTCGCCGTGAACTGCGGTCCCCGCGGTTTACCCACCGGATACGTGCAGCTGTTTCACAACAATGGCGACGGCACATTCACAGATGTCAGCAAGAAAAGCGGCGTAGCGTCAGCGTCGGATTCGTATCCCATGACGGTAGTTGCCGCTGATTTTGATAACGACGGCTGGCCTGACATCTATGTGGCATGTGACTCGACGCCAAGCTGGCTCTTCCGCAATCAGCACGACGGGACATTCCGCGAGCAAGCCCTGGAACGCGGCGTTGCCCTCAGCGAAGACGGCTTGGAGCAGGCCGGGATGGGGGTCGGTCTTGGCGATTTTGATCTCGATGGCAATCTCGACATCTTCAAAACGAATTTTGCCGACGACACCAATGTGCTTTATCACAACGATGGGAAGGGCAACTTCGACGATGTGACAATTCGCACTGGCCTCGGGGTGGAAACCCGATATGTGGGCTGGGGAGCGGGGATCGTGGATCTCGACAATGACGGGTTCCCAGATATATTCGTCGCTACGGGAAGCGTTTATCCGGAAGTTGAGAAGAAGAACCCGGCGTATCCCTTTCGAACTCCTCGCCTCGTGTTTCGCAACCTGGGTGATGGGCGGTTCGAAGAACTGATTGAAGAAGCCGGTTCGGGGATCTCTGATCCCCACCCCAGTCGAGGCTGCGCATTTGGCGACTTCGACAACGATGGCGACGTCGACGTCTTGGTTTGGAACATGAACGAGCCGCCTTCACTGCTTCGGAATGACGTTACCGGAGGTGGCCATTGGCTGAAGGTGCAACTGATCGGGGTGAAGAGCAATCGGAGCGCGATCGGTACTCGAGTGACAATTCGGTACGGCAGTCGGCAGCAGGCGCAAGAGATGACCGCACAATCGAGTTTCTATTCGGTCAATGACAAGCGCCTGCACTTCGGGTTAGGTGCGGAAACCTCGGCCCACTTGACCGTCCGCTGGACGAATGGGCAAACGGAGAGAGTCTCAAACGTAGCGGTAGACCAGATTGTTGTGATTCGCGAAGGTTCTGGAATCATTCAAAAACAAAGGCCTTAGCTGCTGGGGACGGGTGATGCTGAATCCCTACTACCATTAGGAAAACGATTTCTTGGAACCGCGAACTATATCGTCCACGGTCCAAATTGCTGTTCATGACCTCTTCGTGTGTCCATCGGCATTCCTCGGTGAGATTAAGGTGCGAAATCCTACCCCGCTGCTGCTCACAAAATCGTTTTGCTTGCGGAAAATGACCCGTGAGTTTCGTCGAGTCGATATAACTACTGATAATTGAGTGATTTGCATGTTGTCTTCGCTGTCTTCCCCACTCTAAGCCACGCCCGATATTTGACAATGCAAAACGCTGCTGGCTAGCTCGAATTCGGGCTGTAATTTTTGAGTAGTACAAAAGAATTAGCTTGACACCTCACATTCCTATGTTCTAAAAACTGCAACCAGCTGAGAAAAGGTTTTCTCGACTTGGGTACAGTCTTCTTTATCGCGGAAGCGCTCGGAACACAAATCGTGGGTTCTTAGCTTAAGCCGGAGGCGTGGGATGAAACGGTTTTACTTTGCCGCAGTAACTCTCCTAGTAGCGTTTGTGGCATTCAGCAACCAACAGGCCTATGGGCAGCTTGCTGATCGCGCTGTAATCACGGGCGTGGTCACCGATTCTAGCGGTGCGGCCGTGCCGGATGCACGAGTCACCATTACCGAGCAGGCGACTGGGGTGAAGACTGTCATCGGCACCAATAGTGCGGGGAATTACAGCACCCCGCCGCTCATTCTGGGCACGTACACGGTCGAGGTAGAGAAGCAGGGGTTCAAGACCTACAGCCAGTCGAACATCGTCGCTGGCGGCGGCCAGACCATCCGGGCCGATGCAAAGCTTGATGTGGGAGCTGCGACTGAAACTGTGAAGGTTGAGGGCAGCGTTAACGAGTTGGTTAACAGTGAAAACGCGACCGTGCAGCACACGGTCGGCGAGCAGTACTACAAAGATCTCCCCGCTGTGATGGGTGCTGACATCCGTCTTGCCGAGTCGCTGCTGCAATTGCAGCCCGGCTATGTTCCGATGCAGCCGAACGGCGACGCGATTTTCCGCGGCAGCCAGTTTACCTCTCGTATGAACGGCGGCCAGACGATGGCCACGGAGAACTGGTTCGACGGTGCAGCTTTCGGATACGCGGAAGGCCACCAGCAGACCCAAGAAAGCTCGATTCCTTACGATTCCGTCCGCGAGATGACGGTCGTTCAGAACACCTTTTCAGCCCAATACGGGCACACCAGCGGTGGCTTCATCACGTACACGACAAAGTCCGGTACCAGCAAACTGCACGGTACGCTGTATGACTTTTACACCAACAACAAACTGGACGCCTCAAATTGGTTTGTGGGACCGCAGTTGAAAGCGGGCGGTCTCGGAACCACTCTCCCCCTTGGTCAAAATAATTGGGGGGTAGCCATCGGTGGTCCAATCCCAAAAATGAAGAAGACGTTCTGGTTCTTCAATCTCGACGGATTGGATTATCACAGCACGGTGAACACAGGGTTTGTAAATACTCTTCCCACTGTAAAGCAGCGGCAGGGAGATTTTACTGAGTTCCTGGATACGAACACTATCATCGGGCACGACGCAAAGGGGCGGCCGATATATCAAGGGGAGATATTTAACCCAGCAACGTCGACGACGTTCAATAACATTCCTATTCGTGACGGCTACGGCTTTGATCCTGTCACGGGTCTTCCCACACCCTCTGCAAACATCATACCTGCTAACGACCCGCTTTGGAGCTCCGTCGCGACGCAGATTATTCCTGATATTCCTGCTCTCGATCGGAATACGCTGCGTGTGAACGGTTTTGGCGGTAGTTCAGATGACAACAATAAGATCAACGTCAGAACTTGGCTGCTGAGATTCGATCACACGTTTAACGATAAGTTCTCAATCGCCAATAGCTACTACGAAAACGTTCGTCCGCGAACAGCGCACTGCGGCGGTCCACAGGGCTGCACCACTGCTAGCAACGGCCAGACATCCCCGGAGAAGAACGATACCTATATTGGCCAAGGATTCTTCCAGCGCATTACCAACCACTTCGAGCACCTGCAAATGAACTGGATCATCAAGCCAAACGTGTTTAACCACACCACTATCGCTTATGATCGCTGGTTGATGAGAGGGCATCAGCTCTCGGCAGGCGTGGGGTGGAACCAGGCGCTTAACCTTGGTCTTCCTGATCAATCCATCTTCAACAATGCCGGATTTCCACAGCTGAATTTCAACGGTTCAGTTGGATACACGCACTTCGGAACCCCTTGGGCAACAGATGGAGCGGACATCAACAATCGTTACCAGTTGCTGGACGACGTCACTTGGGTTACCGGTAAACACACGATCAAAGCCGGCATGGAATACCGGTACATGACCTTCCCGCAAACCGGGTGGGCGGTTAATACCGGGGGTAATTTCAACTTTAATGATTCGGGCACCGCTGGATACGACAACACCGGAAAGATTCTGACGGGTGGCGCGACCGGCAACGAGTTTGCTTCGTTTATCCTCGGTCAGGTGGATAGTGCAAATTTCACCATCCCAATCAAATACATGCCCAAAATGAAATACGGGGCAATATGGGCTAATGACGATGTCAAGGTTCTCAGCAACTTGACGCTGACGTTCGGGTTGCGGTTTGATTGGCAGGGTGGGCTCTCGGAAGAATTCAACCGCTTTTCGACCTTCGAACCGAACGCTCCCAACCCAGTTGGCGTACCCGGAGCAACAATTTTCAATGCGAACAAAGCTTACGGCAAGGCCAATTGGAACGTAGGGCCTCGCTTCGGGTTTGCCTATTCGTTCAACCCCAAGACTGTGATCCGCGGCGGGTACGGGATGTATTACGCAGGTGTGCAAGCCGATTCTTGGGATCCGTATCCCGTAGATGGATACCAGACGAACCCGGTGGTCACCAATCTCAATGCCGCACAACTGTATCCGGCGTTCTACCTGGGCGGGGCAAACGGAGGAACCAATGGCGGGTGTGCCTCGGTTTATCAGTCCCTGGGAATTTCATGTCAGTTCCCACAGAACCAGCTTATTGCACAATCGCCTCCGCAGCTGAGAGCTGACGTGGCAAACGGGGGGAATCCGGTTGGCGTGGATCCCAGGACCTACACCATGCCGCGCTACCAGAACTGGTCGATCTCTTTCCAGCGGCAGTTAAGTAACAACATGGGCATCGACATCGCCTATGTCGGGAACCATGGCACAAGACTGATTGACGGTCGCAGTTCGGCTGGCGTGTATGACAACATGAACTCGCCCAGCATATTCGGCCTCGTTCCGAACGCGAACGATCTCACCAGTGGAGGGTTTCAGTGCGCTACTCTCCCAGCGACGCCGTGTTCCGCCAGCAATCCGACAACGCCCAATGCAGTTGCTGCTGCGGATGGCTTCTTGACACCCCCGTACCCGACCTTTACGGGAACTCTGGCTCAGTCGCTCAGGAGCTGGCCACAGTATCAGCAGATCAACTGGCGTTTCTTCCCCTTCGGTAACAGCCACTACAATGCCATCCAAGTGGCATTCGAGCGGCGTATGAGCGCGGGCCTAGAGCTGAAGGTCTCGTACACCCGTTCGCGGCTGATAAACAATGGCGCGGAGACCGGCCTCGGATCCGGTGGCCCTCCTGTCCAAGATCCCACCAACACGAAAAGCCTGGTCAGCGTCAGCTCGGATGACGTGCCCAACATCTTCTCCTTCGGGTATGTGTACAAGCTGCCGTTCGGCAAAGGCCGACCGTGGCTGAACCATGGAGGTGCGGTAGATAAGGTCGTCGGAGGCTGGCAGCTATCCGGTATCAACAGTTACTCGTCGGGTAGACCGCTGTCCATCACCATGCCTAACACTCTGGGGCCATTCTTATTCAATTACAACCGGTTCCCGAACAAGGGAGGAAGTGGGCTCAGTGGACACTTCAGCGACCCGCGTGCGGACAGCTACCTCAACCAGGGAGGCTGGACTGATCCTGGTTTAACCGCCAATGGCGCGCCGGCGTTCGGTAATGCGCCAAGAATGGATGGGAATGTACGAGGGTTCCCGGTGTACAACGAGGATCTCTCCATCTTTAAGGACACGTACTTCGGCGAAGAGCGGTATTTCCGCTTCTCTGCGCAGGGCGGCAACATCTTCAATCGGCAATTCTGGTGCCCTGTTGATCAGTTCTGGATTCCGAATAACGGAAACGGCAACTTCGGACACACCGGGAGCCAGTGCAACATCCCACGGCGAATTCAGTTCGGCTTGCAGGTGTTCTTCTAAACCTCTACCTACGTAACAGCAAAGGATGGTTCGCGAAAGCGAACCATCCTTTTTTGTTGGGTTGTGCATGGCTGCCATATTCTCAATGTCATTTCGAGCGGAGTAAGATTGTCCGCTGCGGACGATCTTACGAAGTCGAAAAACCTGCTTCTCCACTCGTGGAAAGAAACAGCAGGTTCCTCGACTCCGTTGCTCATTCGCAACGGAATGATCCAACTGCGCTCGGAATGACATCGACGATGGGATGGAATGAGGTAGAGTTGAAATTTGGGATCGGGGAACTTGTACGAGCCGGCTATGAAGAGCGGAGTTTTTCCCGCCTTAGGATGCCTTTGCCTTCCTGCAGCGCCAGCAGTTGATTGGCATCAACGTTCTTGAAGGACTCCACCAGCCCGAGCGGCCATCGCACTTCGACAAGATCAACAGTTTTCGCCTGGCCAAGTCCAAAGTGAAGCCGGAGATCGTTCTGCGAGATGTAGCTTGAGCCACTCAGCACTTCATTGATCTGCGAATGCTTGCCGGTCACGACACGGACGCGCGTTCCGATTCCGCTTCGGTTCGACTTCGTTCCGATGCACTTGATCTTCAGCCAATTGTTCTGGCTCTTGGTGTCGTTGCGGAAGAGGGAAGGACCCTCGTTGATGTTGACGACGACCACATCAATGTCGCCGTCGTTGTCGAAGTCTCCGAAGGCCGTGCCTCGACTGCCGCGGGGGAGGTTCAGATCTGGGCCGCTATCTGCCGTGACATCGACGAACTTTCCCGTTCCCTGGTTCTTGTAGACGATCTTGCGCTGTTTGTAGGTGAGGTGGAGCTTTTTGGTGTCAACTTCCGGAAACACGTGGCCGTTAGACATAAAGATGTCAGCCCAGCCATCGTTATCAAAATCAAACAGTCCCACGCCCCAGCCGAGGAACTTCGTGTTTCCGCCCAACCCAGCCTGCAAAACGGCGTCGTAGAACGTTCCATCGCCGTTATTGTGGTAAACGTTCGACGTTTGATCGGAGTAGTTGGTCTTGATGATGTCGAGCCAGCCGTCGCAGTCATAGTCGCCCACCGCCACGCCCATTCCGCCTTGGGAACTGCCATTCTCATTGACGGCGCAGCCGATCTCGCGACCGATCTCCTCAAACGTGCCATTACCCTTGTTGTGATAAAAGCGGCTGGGCACGGTATCACAGGCGACGTAAATGTCAGGCCATCCATCGTTGTCAAAATCGGCGGCGCTCACGCCAAGGCCATAGCACCCCACAGGCAGCCAATTCTCCTTCACGAAGGGCGTGGGAGTCTCCGGCCCGCGCGGAATCGCGATTCCAGACTGCACGGAAACGTCTTCAAAGGTTCCGTCGCCACGATTGTGATAAAGGATGTTCGTTCCGCCGCTCATGCCTTGCGGACCACAGCCAACGCCGACTCCGTAGTATTGGCAATACGCCGTGCTGCCCGGCTCCGGGCTAGTCGATACGTCAAAGTTTACGTAGTTGGCCACGAACAGGTCGAGGCGCCCGTCACGGTCGTAGTCGACGAAGCAGCAGCCCGTATTCCAGCGCGGATGGCCTTTCTGCGTGAGACCGGCTTTAGAAGTGACTTCAGTAAAAGTGCCGTCGCCATTGTTGTGATAAAGGACAATCTCACCCCAATAAGTGACGACCAGGTCGTCGAAGCCGTCGTTATCGTAGTCGCCAATACAACATCCCTGGCCCCATCCGGAGCGGACGAGTCCGGCCTTAGCCGTCACGTCGGTGAAGGTTCCGTCGCGATTGTTGTGGAACAGGAAATTGCTGGGCTGATGGGCGGGATCGATGCTCTCGAACCGGGTACCGTTCACCATGAAGATGTCGAGCCAGCCGTCGTTGTCGTAATCAAAAAGGGCAACGCCGCAGCCGGTTTCCTCGAGTATGTAGCGTTTGCGGTCGACGCCACCGAACACATTGAGAGCTCCGGCAAGGCCTGCCTCGCGAGCAACATCTTTGAAAAAGAATGGCCGTATCGAACTTTCGGTGCTTTCGGATCTCCTGGCCGGTGCAGATTTGTTCGCTTGGGGTGAACCCGGCAAGCTGCCCAGCAGAAATGATCCTGGAATTACAGAACCGAATTTCGCCAAGCTCCGTAGAAATTGCCGCCGAGAGGACGCATTCAATCGAGACTCGCGATTATCGTGGTTGAAAGGGGAACGCGGCATTAGTCCGGGAGTACCAGCCTCAAGCGTACATCCTTCTGCGCGCGCTGCGTCTCGCCAAGTTTTTTGGACTGCGCCAGTTGCGCATCACCATCGTCCTTCTTACCCATGCGGCGCAGCAGCAACCCCAGCTGGTAATGCCCTTCCACGGAGTCCGGATCAAGTTCGACCCCGCGTTGCAGGACTTGCAGCGCCTCGTCCTGCTGTTGAGCCTTGGCCAATAGGCCTCCCAGCTTGATGTATGAAGGAGCGTGTTGCGGGTGGTTCTTCACGAGATCGCGAAAGATGGAGATGGCGCCATCAAGTTCTCCGGTTACGCTGTAAGTGAGGCCGAGGTAGTAGGCGGCGGAAATCTGGTTTGGCTGCGCTGCAAGACTCTGCTTCAACGAGGTTTCGGCGTCGGAGTAGTCCGCTTGCAGGAAATAGACGGCGCCAATCGCGTAAGTCAGGCCAGGGTCGTTGGGATGCTTGCGCAAGAGCTGCTGAAAAATCGCCAACGCTTTCGGGAGGTTGCCCTTTCCAACGTTGGCAGAGCCAAGCGCATAAAAATAAGCATCATTGTCCGGCCTCAGCTCAGCCGCCTTGGTGAGTGCGGGCATAGCATCTTCGAGCAGATCGCGTTGCAGGCACACTTGTCCGAACTGAAACAGAACCTCAGGATTATCCGGCGCCTGCCGCTTTGCCGCCACTAGATAGGAAAGTGCCTTCTCACTGTTATCTTGGCGCAGGGCGATCGCGGCCAAGGTTTGATTGCATTCGAGACAGTTGGGCGCAATTGAAAGCGCGAGTTGCGCATTCTTTTCCGCTTGCTCAAGATGTCCAACAGCAAGGAAGCTATTGGCCAACCTGAGCGCAACGCTGGAGGTCGGCCGCTCGGGCAGTTGCTTTTCAGCGGCGTCGAATACTTGCGAGGCTTCGTTGCTGAAGCCGTTCGCCAGCAGGACGCCCCCGAAATCGAGAGCGGAGTCGACGGAAGCGGACGGGAGTGCACGCCATGGCGAGATCAGACTGGCGAGCTCATCCTTTTGTCCCAGCGCGCTGTAGTCAGATGCCAAGATCGAGATCGCTTCATCGGAAGTGAGCAGCTGCGGCATCATCGGTGTCCCAACTTCGAGCGATTGCCGAAAATTGCGTTGCGCCGCTTCGAGTTTGAATAGATCAAAGCGTGCCATCGCGTTGCCGGGATCTTGGCGCAGCACTTCCTGGAAACATTTGCGTGCCAGGGCAGGCTTTCCGACAAAGATGTAAGCGTCACCCAGGCTGGTCCTCGCACCTAACAGCTTCGGGTTAAAAGCGAGGGCCTGATTGAAGTACTGCACGCTCTGTTCATACTTCGCTTGCTGTAAGCGTATGGTGCCCAGCATCGCCAACGCCAGCGGCTTTGTAGTCGGACTCGTGAGAGCCAGTCGGGCTTGCGCTTCCGCTTTAGCCGCGTCGCCCTGATTGAGAAGGCTCACCGCTTCCTGAATATGATTGGTTTGCGACGATAAAAAGATGCCGCTGAAACACACCGCCACCCCAACCAATTGCAATAGAGAAGAACTCAGAGGGGAATGGGATCGCCGCATAGAGGAGATGCCCGGGACGGAACTACTCATCTCGCTTTCTTATAGCACTTTGGTAAACCTGCAGCAATTCGGCCACTCCTTCGCGATACAGCACTACGGCGCGTTTGCATGCAGGTTGCGAAGAACAACTTGGCAAGCTTGTACTGGGCGATATTTGCGCTGATCGCCCCGTTTCCGTATCTAGGCTCCCCACTGAATCATTGTGTATGACCGTGCCGGAAGCTCGAACCTGCTGCGTCCATTCGAGGTCGCCGGCTTATCGAATGCTTGCGGCTTCACGCGTTCCGGCGCATCAAAGCCGTTCACAGCCTTCAAATCGCTGCCGGTGAGGACTTGCGCGGCGACCACCTGGCTTGGAGTTTGATCTTCCCAGACCAGTTCGACCGCATGAGATTTCGCGAGATCGCGATTCAACACGAACAGTGAAGTCTTGCCATTGTCATTGGTGGCAACCGCGTCTAAGTACGGAACCGCGTCCAGCCCCTTCACGTCATACGTCGGAGACTCCACGAGAACGTTCAGCACCTTGCCGCGAGCATTTTGCAGCGCCCAGACGTATGGATAGTAGATGGTCTGGCGGAACAGACCATTCTCGTTGGTCATGACTGGCGCGATCACATTGATCAGTTGTGCGAGGCACGCAATCTTCACTCGGTCTGCATTACGAATCAAGGTGTTCAGCATGCCCCCGACCAGCAGCGCGTCCTCGAGATCGTAGATTTCTTCGAGAAGATGTGGAGCTTCTTTGCGATGGCCGTCGACGGCATCTCCGCTGCGCGCTCGGTACCAGACGTTCCATTCGTCGAAGGAAAGCCACAACTTCTTTTTGGATCGCTTATGCCCGCGCACAAGATCGCACACGGCGAGGGACTCAGCGATCTGCTGGTCCATGGTGAGATTCATGGCCAAGTATTTTGCGCTGTCCTCGCCGGTTTCCTCGTTGTTACCGAGATAACGGTGCAGTGACAGACCATCGACGTAGTCATAGCACTGCTCCAGGACTTCGCGGTCCCATTCGAGATAAGTCGGCATGAATGGGCCGCTCGAGCCGCAAGCGATCAACTGCAACTCCGGATCTTGCGCAACGTAACGCATCTGACGCGCGGTGTCCTGCGCCTTCATGCCGTATTCGGTCGCGGTCATGTGACCGATCTGCCAGGGGCCATCCATTTCGTTGCCCATGCACCAGTGCTTCACGTTGTAGGGTTCGGGATACCCGTGCTTGCGGCGCAGATCGCTCCACTCGGTACCTTTATCGATGTTGCAGTACTCCAGAAGGGCCGCAGCCTGCTCGGGAGTTCCAGTGCCGAGATTCAAGCCCATGAGCGGCAAGGTTCCGACGGCTTTGCACCACGTCATGTATTCATTGGTCCCGAATTGATTGGTGTTCATTGAGTCCCAAGCTTTATCGAGCACCTTGGGGCGATCTTGTTTCGGCCCTACGCCATCGAGCCAGTTGTAGCCGGAAACGAAATTTCCCCCTGGATAACGGATGATGGGAACGCCCATGGTGCGGATTTCCTGCATGACGTCTTTTCGGAAGCCGTTTGAGTCTGACAACTTGGAACCGGGATCGTAGATGCCGTCGTAGATGGCGCGGCCCAGTTGCTCCAGAAATGAGCCGAATAAATTGCGATCGAGGGGAGAGATAATACGCCGGCTGTCGATGTAGATGCGGGCAGTCTGATCTGATTTTGCGGCAGCCTGCGCCGAGAGGAGGCGGCCGAACAAACCAGTAGAAGATGCGGCCAGTGCGGCAGTG
>JAICSO010000119.1 GCA_025936825.1 Terriglobales bacterium | reverse complement strand
TGATACATCGCGAGACCGCCCCCGCCGCGAACGAACAGGGGAATCTTCCGTGTGGCGAAAACGTCAAGCACGCCCAACACATTGCTTACCCCTTCGCCGACGGTCGGATCGTTCAGGTTGGACGCTTGCAGTAGCCAGCCATTCACCTCCAGCCCCAAGCGGGCCTGGTTCCCCAATCGGTGACCGCCGAAAAAACCCAGCGCGAAGGTTGGCCTTCGGTCGCGGTGAACTTGGTCGGAGGTTAGACTGAGCTGCCCCTCGCCTATTTCACCTCCGGCCCACCATGCCCGAGCATTTTGATCGATTTGCGATTGAGCCGGCTGAACGCCGAGCGCGATCACCGCTAGGAAGATGAATACCGCGAGCCTCTGGGGCATTGCGTGACCCCTTTCCATGCGCGGTCCCGTTCGCCGGCGAATTCTCTGGCTTCGATGATGGCCATCTCCCCCGGTCCGAGCTGCGGCCGGCGCATTCATGGCTAGAGAAGCACCGGAGCAGGAACATCGCCGTGTTGCGCAACACTCAATCGCGTGACGCAGGTCACTCTGGCCCGCGTCGCTTTTTCGCCTCTCCGCGAGGAATATCCTGCCGATGGCTGCAACCTTCAGTGCCAAGAAAAAACCGCCCAAATCCGGGCGGCTCATTCGTTGTAAGTGTTCCTGGATCAGAGATGCTAGTATCCTCAGCCGTCCAGGTGTCTCATGGCGAACTACTTCAAAGCGTCGATCTTCTCAATAACCAGCGCGGTCGATCCTCCCCGTTGAAACACTTTTCCACTCGCCGTAACCCTTTGCCCTGCGAATGGCAGAAGGCGATCGTTCTGCCCGCTGGATGGAGTCGTGTCCGCGATGGGCCAGTAGATTGCGCCGCTGTCCGTCAGGATTACTAGCGGAGAACCGGCTTTGGCACACGCCGTCGCACACTCGCCGCTGATCGGCTTTTTCAAGCCCTTGGTGAATGCGCATGCCGAATCGAGCACGTACCCCTTCACCGTGGTCGATTTGCCGGAATCACTCCAGGCAAGAATGCCCACAGCCAACACCACCGATAGCGAAACCCTCGTTGCGTTGCGCAGATTCATTTGCCAAGCCTCTCAGAAATATCGCGTCACGCTACTCACTTCCTGGTTGGGTGGCAATAGCTGGAAACAACTACGGGCATCGTCACTGGCCAGCGCCGGGGCCTTGCTAATGACTGCGGTCGTGGCTTGGATTTAGTTCCCGTTCTGCTGGTGTACAAAAGTCTCGTGATCGGCCGATAGTGAAATGCCCTCCCGTTCAGACGTGAACGGAAGGGCATCACCCGGATAGCAACTCGAAAGAGATCCCCTACTGCTTGTCGTACACCGCAATGCCCTTGTATTTCTTGCCCTGTGCGTTGGTTGCATTGACTGTGACCGTGCGGCTCTTGCCATCTGGCGCGACCAGGACATGGGCGGTAAGAATAACCTTCCCGCCTTTTTTGGATGTTACATTGAGCGTGTGGTCGTCCACTTGTTTTACCGACCGCGTGTCCTCATTCGGATTGCCGGTCGAAGGATAGTCTTTCCCGTCAAACTTTCCGGTCCACTCACTGTGCGTAGCGCTCCCGTCCGGTGCGGTGCCGTCAATTGTGACTTTTATGCTGTCACCGGCAGCCTCATAGACCACGGTGTGGTTCTTGATTTCCCCAGCCGCGATTTTCGATTTCGCCTCGTTCAGCTTCCATGTGCCCATTTGTACGTCGCTGGCGAAACACATCGCCCCTGCCAGGAAACACAATGCTACCGTCAAAGCACGCGTTTTTGCTTTCATAAGCCCTCCATGGCGAACAAATTGTGTGGATGATTTACCGCGCGGATTGTAGCCCTGCACCGCGCACTCTGCAACTCGGGTGCAAAAGCAAATGAGTTATCAGTTTGGCCAATTCTGGCAGTCACCTCAAAAACTTCTTTCCAGTGATGCGCGCACAACGCTGAGTCTATGCGTTTAAGTCAGCCTTGGGTTTGAATATCACGCCCTGGCTCTTCTTGCTGTTCATGACCACTCTGAGCGGGTCGGGAAAATGCAGGTGGCGCACGCATTCCTGTTCCTCGATGGCGGGCTGGTCGGCCAGCCATTCCCAATCGACTGCACCTTCTCCTGCGTCGGGATTCACCGTGAAATAGCCAACCTGAAACGCGGTGAGGTTCTGAAAAAAGTGGCTGCCTTGCGAGGGGGTCACGCGGAAATCGCGGAAGCCCGCTTCCACGATGGCGCGCGCTCCGGAAATTTCGTCCCACTCGACCGGGATGCCGAGCCAGGGATCGTTCGATCCCCAGCGGCCTACGCCGATCAGCAGGTAGGGGCGGTTCTCGGCGTTCAGGCTGGCGTTGAAGTGAGCCACCGCCTTCGCAACCTCCTGACTGCGGCTTCTCTCGAAACGATGCGAATCCACCACCACGATGTCATGCAGATTTTCGATGCGTCCGTTGCCCAAAACTTTTGTGCTGCGGCAGAGCACCTGGGCGGGATCAACGTCTTCGATCGCAAGGTCTTGATGATCGCGCGCCAGCGTCAGCGGGCGGATCTGTAGGAATCCGAAATCGGCGGGCTCTTCTCCCCGGGGCAGGCGGACGGCGAACTCGATTTCCACCGGATTGCCCAACGCCTCTTCTCCGGCTCGCACCAATAATTCCAGAATCTGCGCCAGAGGAAACATGCCCAGCTTCAGCATGGGGGCGAACGTCACCACGCGGGCGCCGGGACGGCTTAGCCCGTCGTAGATGGCTTGATTGTCGGCGGAATAGGTGGATGCGACCGCGTGCAGAGTTCCATCCTTCTCGGCCACATCGAGGCCGAAGCGCGCTTCCCGCAGGTGACCCGGCCCCTCCGGAGGAACGGCGTCGAGTTCGAGCGCGCAGAACTCGGTTTGCGTGTTGGCGAGAATGTCTTCCACGGAAGAAAACTGCAGCAGGTTCTTGGGATAGCGCGGACAGAACATCAGGCACTTGCCGCCATCCACGACCGTGCGTCCCAGGCCCAGCGCCACGGCCGCGATGCCGTCGTCGAAGTTCATGGGCGGTACAGGATAAAAGTTGTGGGAGCGCACCACCCCGGAAAAGTCCGGATAAAAGCGCTGCCCGTGCAGCGTTCCTACGACCTGCTGGAGGATCACTGCCATCTTTTCTTCTTCCAGGCGGTACGGCGTCGCACGGACGTACGATTTCGCGTGCTGGCTGAAAGTGGACGCATAAACGCGCTTAATGGCCTCCGACAGCTCGTCCAGGCGCGCGCGCGATCCGCCCTGCTGGTTCCCCAGCATGAATGTTTCGTACACGCCGGTGAACGGCTGGTATTGCGAGTCTTCCAGCAAGCTGGAGGAGCGCACCGCCAGGGGATAGCGAACCTCCTCGAGAAAGGCTTCCAGGTTCTCGATCAGCGGAGCGGGCAGCGAAGAATCCAGAAAGCGCTGCTGGATTTCCTTGTCATCATCGCAGTGCAAGGCGAAGTCGCCCAGATTATTTTCCGCGAGGAACTGGTCGAACATGTCGGTCGCAATCACCACCGCGGGCGGCACGGTGATGCGCACTCCCGGAAACCGTTTGGTGATCCGGCGCGTGCGCAGCAGATGGCGAACGAAGGCCAAGCCGCGAGCCTTGCCCCCCAGCGAGCCGGAACCAATGCGGAGAAAACTCGACTGCGAAGGCTTGAATGTGTCCGCCTTGAAGTCGCCGATCAGCACTTCATTCTGCTCGCGGCGATAGTCGTTGATAGATTCGATCAGGTCATGCCGCAGGTGCTCGGGGCCGTTGAAATCCGACACCCGGCGCGGCCGCAGCTTGGCCGCCAGGGCAAATTCTGTGCGCGCCATCAGCCAGTGGGAGAAGTGATTGCGCTGGGCGTGAAACATCAGGCTGTCGGCGGGCACCGTCTGCAGCATTTCTTCGAGTTCCGTCAGATCTTTGGCGCGGCCCACCTCCCCCTGCTCGGGCATGCGG
>JAICSO010000121.1 GCA_025936825.1 Terriglobales bacterium | reverse complement strand
TGGTAAGCGCCCGCTTGAGTGCTTCCCCGCCGCCCCCAGCAATGTAGGCGTCGAGAGATTCCACCGGCTTGTCAGGAAGGAGGAAAACCTGAGGTGTTCTCATGTGAATTCGAACCCTGCACGACCAGTTATTTCTGTCAGAAAATATCCCATCGATTTCGATTCTCATGAAAAAGGGGACCCTGCTCCATCGAAATCGTGGGCGCCGTCTGCACTGAGTGGCAGTCCTCGGCGGGCCGGATTGAGCAGGATCATGCGATAGTCGCGATCACGCAAGAAAACCGGCGCATTCGAGGAAACGTCCGTCACTCAGAAATTACGCAGCTTTGTTCTGCCGAGTCTCTAAATTCTTCCCGTCTTCGTGAAGGCTCACGCCGCCTTGCTGGCGGCTCGCCGTTTTCGGCCCGCAGCAGCTTTGGGTAACGTCACTTCGAGCTTTCCATTTCTGAACGTGGCCGTCACCTTGCCAGGTTCGATTTCAGCAGGCAGATCGAGACGGCGGCAGATCTCAGTCGGCCTCACATCTCTGCTTCTGTGGTCAAAGCCGCTCTTCTTGCCGCTGATAACGAGACGGTGTGCGCCTACGCGAAGTTCGACTTGCTTGTCCGTAAACCCCGGAATATCGGCCCGCACGGTAATGCGGTCGTCCGTCTCGCCGATCTCTACCGGCATCGGCTGCAGAAGCTGAGATTCTGCGCGGTACCAGTCCTTCAGGTCGTGGCCATCCCTACGCCCGTCACGTTCGAACAGATCATAGGCCCGCTCGGCGATCGCCTCAGAGACTTTCTCTAGGTGTCTAGAAAAAGCGTCCCCTTCCACAAGGTTGAAAATTGCAGGCAGACCTGGCTGTAGACTTTTTGCGGTTACTTCGCGATTCATTTCACTCTCCTGTTCCGCTCAAAGCTGAACCAGCAATAAGCGACTTTGTAATGAATGACAGAACCAAAGGGTTCAGGCGCCAGCCCCGGTGGGGAAAGACCCATTTGAACACCGTGAACCTCGTCCGATCCGGCCTTCTCAATAGCCGGCAAACTCCTCAATCCGGATGTTGTCGTCATCCACTCCCATATCCGTAAGCATCCCGTGCATGCCTTGGACCATAGCTGGTGGCCCAGTAATGTAGTAGACAGGCGAGGTTAATCCTTTGAGATACTTTCCCATTAGCGCCGAGCTGATCAAACCTCTTTCGCCTGGCCACGAGCGCTGTGATTTCTCCATCTCCGTCATGCAGGCAATTAACTTGTAGTTAGGGTTGTCCTTTTCAAGCTTCTGTAGTTCGTCAAGAAAGGAAGCATCTTCTGGGCGCCGGTTCGAGTAAAAAAGGAATATGCGGTGCGGCAGCTTTTCCTTAGCAGCGTGCAGGAGAATGCTGCGGAACGGCGTGATGCCGATGCCCCCGGTTAAAATTACCGCAGCCCGCGATTTGTCGTTATGAAGCCTTAAGTTTCCGAATGGGCCTTCGATTTTTACCTCCGTGCCTACGGGAATACTTCTCAGAACCCTCTTGAACGCGGTGTCCCTCAAACGGGTGGCCACCATGATGAAATCCTCATAGGGTGCGCTCGCGATTGAGAAACCACGCGTATCGCCTTCGGAATCTGTTTGGGACGGATTTTGCAAAGTAATATCGATGAACTGGCCAGGTGTGAACTTGAAGCTGGCCGGCTTTGCAAAACGGAACGCCATGGTGCGCTCGGCTATTTCCTGCCGGCCCTCAAGTTTCGCGAGAAATCTGGGCCAGTCAGCAACTGCAGTGCTCATTACTTCCTCCTTGTACACATATCGGCGCGTGCTTCTAGTTCGATACTCGTCCCCAAGTGCTATGAGGCTCAATAGTTCGTTTGTACCAACGGCGGAAACAACCATTACTCGGCCCTTGGACTTGTGAGCAGCGCGACGGTTCTCTGCGTTCGTTTCTGAGGTCGCCTTTTCTCCTCGCGAGCCTCCCGAACGATTTCGTGCGGAGATTGGCGGCAATGAAGCACACACGTGCCAGGCATGCCCGACTTCCTGTACTCGCTCTTGATGTTGTCTGCTTGCGCTCGCAATACACAATAGAAGACTTGTACCAACGGGTAAGCACAATGTTACATAGGCATGGCAGTGACGAGTGGGTTAAATAAATCTATTGGGCGCTGAGAGCGTGAGTAACGCCGGCGCTTCAGCCCAGCTTGTCGGCGGGCGGAGCGTGTACAAGGGTGACCGACACAAATGCTCAACGAAGCAGCTCGCATGGCGACGCGTTGCTGGAGGGCGTTCGCCACACCGGACGTTCCAACTACTTCCACGATCTCCGATACCGTCGCGCACTATCTTGAAGCTCTCGATTTCTTGTTCATCGCGATCAGCAAAAGAGGAAGCGAGCGCGATAGCAGCTACAGATGAAACAGCGGGGGACCACAATGAACCTTCTCGATGAGAAGGTGATTCCCTCCCTGCGGCAGCACCCTCCTGAGAAGAGATCGGGAATGAGGAGATCGACCATGAGAATCAGGGAAACATCCACCCAAATACTCCGTGAGGAACATCGCCTGATCGAGAGCACGATCTTGGCGTTCACCAGCATTATCAGGGACCTCGCTGCGGGCACTCCGCCAGATCGGCACCGGGTCTGGGAGCTCGCGCAATCCTTCAAGACTTATGTGCAGCGGTGCCATCACTCGAAGGAAGATTTTCTCCTTTCGATGGTGCGTGCTCGCGGAGGGTCTTCTACTGAGTACCCCTTCCGCACTTTCTACGAGGAGCACCACCACATCCAGTCGCTCCTCTCCGACCTCGCAAAAGGAAGCCATGAATATTTGGAAGCGTTCCCCGGTGCCCCGGAGTCGCTTGTGCATTCCCTGCGCAACGTGGTTGATTTTTATCCCGGCCACATGTGGAAGGCAGAGCACCTTTTGTTTCCGCTGGCAGATGAGCTCTTGTCGGAGACGGACCAAGGCGTACTCGTTCAGCAGTTCGACTGGATTGAGTCCATCGTCGGCGCCGAGATAATCGGGGAGCTACGTGCTATCGTTGCCGAGTTCCGTCCCGAGCCAACCCGAGCCGCATAACATCCGGCGGCTTCCTTCCGGCCTCCTGGTAGGACACGGCACCATAGCCGTTGGAACTGGCTTGATAGGCGGTGTCTTTTCAGTTCGTACCGATTTTGCCTTTCAGGCCCCACCAATCCGCTTGCCTGCATGAGCTTGCCCGTAACGCCCGTCTCTATGGCTGGTACAAATAATCTATTGCCTGATCCGGTGGTAGCCAGCGAATCTAAGAGAGATGAGGAGGTCGTGATGAAGCCCAGGATTGATTATGCGAAGGGTGCTCCCGGCACCGTGACGGCAATGCGGGGCCTGGAAACTTATGTTCGCAAATGCGGCTTAGAGGTTCTCTCCTTGAACTGGTAAGGCTACGAGCCTCGCAAATCAATGGATGTGCCTACTGTGTGGACATGCATTCGAAGGACGCCCGCGCCGAGGGTGAAACCGAGCAACGACTCTACGTGGTGGCCACCTGGGAGGAAACGCCCTTCTTCACAGAGCGTGAACGAGTTGCACTGGCCTGGACGGAAGCGGTCACATTGATCGGTCACGGGCATGTGCCAGATGATATATACGAGCAAGCTCGGCGCAGCTTCGGCGAAAAGGAGCTGATTGATCTGACTTTGGCAATTATCGTCATCAACGGATGGAACCGCCTGGCGATCAGTTTTCGTACGGTACCCGGGACTTACCAACCTGCTACAAAGAACCCACTGAGGACCGGAGCCCAGGACTCTCGAGCTCAGAAAAGAGACGGGCACGCAGCCGATGACTAGGAGTGCCAGCGACATTCCAAGGCGAGCCGCACCTGCGACGACGAGGTCCCGTACCGTATGGGA
>JAICSO010000046.1 GCA_025936825.1 Terriglobales bacterium | reverse complement strand
TCCCTCTTGGTCAAGCGGCTGCACCACCTCCGCGTCGGCCAGGGAGAACTGATTCAGCAGCCGATGCAGGTAACAGCGGCTGATTCCGAGTTCGATGGCAGCTTTTAAACGGTTACCCGAGTGCATGCGCAGGGCCGATCGCACTAACTCCTTCTTGAATGCCTGTACTGACTCATGGAAAGAACCGACCCGAACGCCGTCTTCATCGGAAGTGCTTACCTCCTTGAGTTCTTCCGGCAAGTCGATGACCCCAAGGTATTCATTTCCGTTCGCTAGAACCACACTGCGTTCAATCACGTTCTGTAATTCCCGAACATTGCCCGGCCAGTTATGCCGGGCCAGCGCCGTCAAGTAGCCTGGCGTAAATGAACGGGCCGCTTTCTTGTGAGCTTTGGCGAAGTTCTGCAAAAAATGTTCTGCCAGCAGGGGAATGTCCTCTTTGTGTTCGCGCAGGGCAGGAATCTGAATCTTCACCACCGAAATGCGGAAATAGAGGTCTTCTCGAAAGCTGCCCTCTTGCACCATCTTTTCCAGGTTCCGGTTCGTAGCACAGATTACGCGTACATCGATTGGGCGCGCCAGGTTCGAGCCCAGCCGCTCAACCGTGCGTTCCTGCAAAGCACGCAGTAACTTGGCTTGCAAAGGAAGCGCCAAATCGCCGATTTCATCGATAAAAATTGTTCCGCCGTTAGCCTCTTCGAATCGGCCACGGCGCGACTGGCCGGCTCCGGTGAAGGCTCCCTTTTCATGGCCGAAGAGTTCGTCTTCGATCATCGACTCAGGAAAATTGCAGGCGGAAAATGCGACGAATGGTTTGTCGGCTCTCGGGCTAAGGCGGTGAATCGACTGGGCGATCATCCCTTTTCCGGTTCCGCTTTCACCCGTAATCAGCACGGTGGTAAAGACCTCAGCCACCTTGCGGGTGACTTCGGTAATTCGCTCGATGGGCTTGCTGTTGCCAAGGAATCCTTCGACTCGGGTAGTTTGGAGCAGGCGGCGGGTCTCCACTAATTCGCGCGCGAGTGCAGCACGGCGGCAGGCCCGATCCAAGGCGAATCGCATTTGTTGTACGTCCAGGGGCTGGCTGATGATGTCGAATGCCCCGTCTTTAAAGGCGTTTAACACTCCGGGCCCGTTTGGTTTCCAGCTGTAACCAATCACCGGCAACGGCAACTCGCGCTCATTAGCGGCACGAAGAAGAGCGGACGTGTGCTGGTCTGCAAAAGCATCAACGTTCAGCAGGATCGCTTCAAGCGATGAGGATTTAAGAGCCGCGCGCGCGGATTCGTTGCAGGATTTTTGGAGAAGGACATATCCATAGCCCAACAGCGGTTGTAGAACATCCCCAAATGCTTCGTCGGGGTCGACCAGCATCACATTTTTGGGTCCCAGGTTCGTAGACAAGAAGTAAGAATCCTTTCGTATGAGGAGCCTCCGGACAATCGATGCAACAACATGTTTCCGGTGGGAGAGCTCATTTTCAAAAGAGCCGGTGAGGGAGGGAACTGCTCTTTTCCGCACGATCGAACCAAGGTTCAGTGGGTGAACCCTGCATCGACTCACTTAGGTAACGATTGCGGTACCGCAAAGCTGGTGTACAAACGGATACAGCAACCATGAAAAGTGTCGCTTTACGGAGACGTTTTGTATATGGCACCTGCGGCGAGGGGCATGGCACTACAGTGTTGGTCACGAGAGTTTGCTTACCGATTCTTGGGGTTGCGCCCGTGTGCAGGCCCATAAGTCCAAACTGTGCAGCCGCATCGACGCATCAGAAATCCGCGCTGGCAGCAAAATTGCATTTCAGATGAGATGCCTTCCGTAACCACAACCGTAACCTCCGGCGGGACTTCGATCCGCGCGGTTGACGTGGATGACCGGGCCGCGGAGTTACATGTCGCCGCGCCCAGGCCTGTTGTGGAGGCTGCAAGAAGGCCATTTTTCCCTTTTACCGCAGTCTTGCTCCTGATTGTTTTAGGACTTATTTTTGGGCTAGCGCGCGGCAGGGTTGCCGACCCGGACATCTGGTGGCATCTGCACAACGCCCAATACCTCGTCCAGAACCACGCTCTCCCGCGCTTGGACATGTATTCGTTCACCGTTGCAGGCCATCCGTGGATGAACCACGAATGGCTCTCGGAAATCCCGTTCTATTTCGCGTGGACATTCCTTGGGCTTTCGGGCATCGATGCAGTGACCATAACTCTGCTCAGCCTGATCTATCTTGGGGTTCTCTATCTCGCCTGGAAAGAATCCCGCAACTTCAAGGCTGCGACAATCGCAACCGTCTTCGCCATTTTCCTGGGCAGAGCTTCTTTCGGACCGCGCACAATTCTATTCGGCTATGCCTGCCTCGTCGGACTGCTGATCATTCTGCAGCGGATACGGCAAAGAAGACGCGCGCCCCTTTGGCTGATTCCGCCCGTGTTCTGCTTGTGGATCAATGCACATGGATCCTGGTCACTGGGCATGATCGTCTTCTCCGTCGTGATTGCGGGAGGATTCTTTAAACTGCGGCACGGACTGGTTCAAGACGAACCATGGGCTGGCAGCGAGAAAAAAAAATTGCTTTGGACCTGGGCGGCCAGCGTGGCTTTTCTGTTCGTAAATCCTTACACCTGGCGACTGGTGTTCTATCCCCTGGATCTGGCGTTCCGGCAGAAAACCAATATCGAGCATGTTACGGAATGGGTGTCGTTGAACTTTCACGAACCGCGCGGCAAGTTTGCACTCCTACTCTTGATCGTTATAGTGCTGAGCACTCTGTTGAGATCGCGCGGCTGGAGCGTGACGGATCTGGCGCTGGTTTCGTTCGGCGTGTACAGCGGACTGACTTATGTACGTTTCCTATGCTTAATGGGAATTCTGCTCGCACCAGTGGTGGCGAAGATGCTCGACTTCGTTCCGCATTATCGTCCCGACCTTGACACGCCGATTATCAACGTCCTGGCCGCACTGCTGATCATTGCCGGAATTGTTCTCTACTGGCCTAAGCAGTCCAGTCTCGCGAACACCGTACAGGATCAGTATCCAACCGGCGCGGTCTCATATTTGAAGACTCATCCTCTGAACGGCCCGATGCTGAACTACTACTTATGGGGCGGGTACCTCAATTGGCGGGAGCCCAGCGCAAAAGTATTTATTGACGGGCGCGCAGACATTTTTGACTACTCCGGCGTATTCCGGGAGTATCTCGATGTGATCGGCATTCGTCGCCCGGACGCAATCCTCGAAAAATACAAAATTCGCTACGTCCTGTTTCCGCACAACGAACCGTTGAGCTACGTTCTGGAGCGCAATGCCGGGTGGCGCACCGTGTACAGCGATGGGAATAGCGTGCTTTTTGAGCGTGCCGGTGGCGAGGTGGCGAAGTAATGAGTACGGGCAAGCGCAAATACGACGTGCTGGCCGTGATGGCGCTGGTGCTCGGCCTGCTGGCGATTGCCTCATTCCGCTCTGAGTTTCGATTGCATTCCACCATGCCCCCCGAGTTTTTCGATGCCAAGCGTGTGGCCGGTGAAAAGCGAGCGTCTGAGGAGAGTATCGCGCGCGCTTACTGGAACTGCGCGGTCACGCAAGTGCAGTGGAGGTACGGCTATGCCCACCGCCTACCCGAGCAGCCGCCGCAGGAATTCGCGCTGAATGCGAGCGAATTGGGGCCCGTCGCACGCGATGAAGCGGCGCGCCGTTATTACTGGCATCAGCTGCGCACGGTGTGGGGTGTTTCCGGCGTTTGGCAAAACCACTGGGAATTCAGCTTTGTCGCATTCCGCCAATCGCTGCAGACAGGCGGCGATTGGTGGAAGGAATTGGTGCGCAGCCTTGTTGGAGAGTAGGGAGATGCAGTTGATGTGAGATTGGTTCGGATTTGATTCGCTATGTTTGCTCATCTTGGACCTGAAGCTCTACTAGTATCGATTGCGCTGTTGATGGCACTGGTGTGCCCGCAGCTGGGCGATCGTTGGTTCAGCCGCATAGAGCGAGGCCTGAGCAACATCGCACGGCGCCGTGGGCTGGCTATTCTCGTGTGCGGCCTGTCGGCACTCGGGCTGCGGCTGGCGCTGCTCCCCTGGTTGCCAGTGCCGCTGCCGTACATCAACGACGAATTCAGTTTTCTGCTGGCCGGCGACACCTTCGCCCACGGACGCTTTGCCAATCCTCCTCATCCGATGTGGGTGCATTTCGAGACTTTTCACGTCATCTTCCATCCCACGTACGCTTCGATGTATCCGCCGTTGCAAGGGCTTGTCCTAGCGGCAGGACAGGTGCTCGCGCGTAGCCCGTTCTGGGGTGTCTGGTTCAGCGTGGGCATTATGTGCGCTGTGTTCTGCTGGATGCTGCAGGCATGGCTGCCGCCCTCCTGGGCTTTCCTTGGAGGCATGTTGCCGATGCTGCGCTTCGGCGTTCTCAGCTATTGGGATAACGGCTACTGGGGAGGCGCGCTGGCGGCCACAGGCGGAGCTCTCGTTCTGGGGGCGCTGCCCCGCATCATGCGTCATCAACGCGTACGCGACGCCATTCTGATGTCATTCGGCGTTGCGATGCTGGCCAACACGCGCCCGTACGAAGGAATGATGTTAAGCGTTGCGGTGGGCTTCATGCTTGTGGTTTGGGCAATTCGCAAAAGACCCGCCGCAGGACCGCTGCTGTGCCGCGTCGCGCTGCCCATGCTGCTGATATTGGCGGTCGCGGGAGCTGCCACCGGATATTACTTCTGGCGTGTAACCGGCAGTCCCACGAAAATGCCCCAGCAGGTGAATCGGGATACGTACGCGATCGCCAAGTATTTTTACTGGCAGTCGGCTTATCCGGAGCCGGAGTATCACCATAAGGCCATTCGTGACTTCTACCAAGGTGCAGAACTCAGACAGTTCAACCAAGCCCACGCCTTCAAGGGCGTCGTGAGACAGTTAGCAATAAAAAGCGGTATGGCGTGGGTGTTTTACATCACCCCCATGTTCACGATCCCTTTAGTGTTTTTTGCGGGAGTGCTAAGACATCGCCGAACCCGCTGGTTATGGATTGCGGGAGCAGTTGGAATTGCGAGTTCCGCTCTGGTCGTATTTTTCAATCTGCATTACATTGCCCCCGTTGTATCAGTTCTCATAGCCGCAATAGTTCACGGGATGCGGAACTTACGGCTTTGTGCCTTTGAAGGCAAACGTTCTGGTCAGTTTCTGGTGCGGGCGGTTGTAGTTCTGTGCATTTTGATGGTACCGATTCAAACGCATCTGCTCGCCACTGCCCCTGCGCCGGGATCATGGGCGGCAATTGGCCCAGAGCGCGCGGCAATCGCTAATCGATTGAATTGTCTTCCCGGACCGCAGCTCGTTCTTGTTCGCTACGGCTCTAATCACGATCCCATGCTGGACTGGGTGTACAACGGCGCCGATATCGACGGCCAGAAGGTTGTGTGGGCACGGGATATGGGCGAAGCGCAGAATGCAGAGCTGTTGCGCTATTTCAACGACCGCAGTGTCTGGCTGTTGGATGCTGATGATTTGCCACCAAGACTGGTGCAGTATCCCGTGCCTCGCTTGCACAATACAGCTCAAAGTCTCGTCGGCAAGCAGCAGACGTCGTCAGATCGGAGAGTTGAGCCGTGAGGTTCCGGAGAGCGATTACTTTCGAAATCGGGATTGCCTTCTGCGCGGCAGCCCTGATGCTGGTGGCGGCTCTTTACTGGTCCTCCAAAGAACCTTCGGTGGAGACGAGGGACTTTTCTGTCACGTACCTTGGTGCCAGGATGGTGCATCTCGGCATGGGAGGCAAGTTGTACGACGTATCCGAACAAAGAAGACTCAAAACTACACTTTTACCACATAGCGAACCGCTAATTTTTGAGCATCCTCCTTTCGAGGCACTTCTGCTGAGTCCACTGGCGGCTCTGCCCTACAGGACTGCCTATCTGGTTTGGGGCGCACTTAACATTGTGATCTGGTTGGCGCTTCCCTGGCTGCTGCGACCTTACGCTCCCCTCCCGCGAGATCCATTAGGCTACTTCGCACTTTGGTTTCTTTTTACGCCTTTGGGTGCAGCCCTGTTTGCAGGGCAGTCCTCGTTGCTTGTGTTGCTGTTCTTTTCGCTCGCGTTCATTTCGTTGAAACGCGGAGAAGAATTTCGCGCCGGCTTGGCACTCGGCCTGGCGCTTTGTAAATTCCAGTTTGTTATCCCATTGGCTCTGATTTTTCTTCTTCGGGCCAGGTGGAGAGTCATTCGCGGAATATTAAGTATGGCTTCACTGCTGGGCATTTTATCCATTATCGCGGTCGGGTGGACGGGCCTTGCGAACTATGTCCAGTTGCTTTCAGCTATTGCTTCTCACCCTGAAAACTCCAGCTTTGGCGTGGCGGTTGGCATGGCTACGGTGCAAGGTTTTGTGCATGGCGTTCTCGGCCGAGTGTTCGATCACGTCGGGATTTCCCTGATCGTTTCTTTGATCTCCGGGGTTTTGATTCTTTCCACTGCATGGCAGTGGAAGCGGGCCTCGCATTCGGGACTCGAGAGAGCCGAGGACATCATGTTCGGTGCCGCTGTAATTGTGTCGCTCACGACTGGGTTGCATATGTTTACGTATGATTTGAGCCCCCTAATACTGACGATGCTCGTGGTGCTGCCTATAGTTTGGGGGGGGAGGGGGCCGCTACGCGCGATGCTGGCCGGATGTTTGATTCTGCTGTGGAGTCCGCCCCTATATTTCGCTCTTCTGGCGTGGCATCACATCTACCTGCTGTTCCCGCTCTTGCTTCTGCTCATCGTCGGAATGATGAAGATCGCTGTCCTGCGGCAACAGACTGCTGTTACTGTTTCGGGTGTGGGCCATCTCCCGGAGGGTACGCAGGCATGAGGCTGCCCGGAACGTCTGATGGGCCAGAAGCTTCCCGCACGGATCTTGTGCTGGCCCTTGTGACGCTTCTATTGTCGTTTTTATATCTTTGCCTGTTCCGGCGCTACACGTTTTTAGATTTGGATGAGGGCATCATCCTGCAAGGCGCTCAGCGCATTCTAGACGGCCAAGTACTTTATCGCGATTTTTTCGCGTTCGTAACGCCCGGATCCTACTACTTGCTCGCGATCGAGTTCTGGTTGTTCGGGAACACCTATCTCGTGGCGCACACTTGCCTCGCGGTGCTCGGATCGATTTTTGCTCCCATCACGTATTTACTGGCAAGGCGTGTCTGCGGACGCGAAACCAGCCTGCTCGTCACAGGCCTCATGACGGTCACGGCTGTTCCTTTGGTGTTCGCCGTATTACACAACTGGGACAGTACGCTCTGGGCGTGTTTAGCTCTTTACTGCGCAGTGCGTTTGCAGGAACGTCCATGTGCGGCATGGGCTTTTGCTACAGCCTCATTTACCTCCTTGACGATACTGTTCGAGCAATCGAAGGGTGCAGGGCTTTTGCTTGGGCTCACCGTCGGATTGCTGATTGCGAAATTCGGCACATCGGATGCCGAACTCCTCAATCGCAAACAGGTGGGGGCGATATTGGGAGGACTGAGCTGGCCGCTTATTATCGCGTTCATCTATTTCGCCGCCCACCATGCGCTCACTGTGATGCTGGCCGACTGGCTGTGGCCACTTCAGCATTATTCGGCCGCCAATCGGGTGCCTTGGGGCTACTGCAACATGTCGGATGAAGCGCAGCATCTGATTTTGGGCGCCAAAGCTGTGAGCTTTCGGTTGCTCGTCATGCTTGTGTACAGCGCCACATTCTGGGTCCCGCTGCTGCCAATTCTGGGAACCGCACTTTTCCTTCGCCTCAGCTATTTAAGGTTGCGGAACAAAGCAATACCTGCCGAGTGGGGATACTACGTGCTCGTTTCGGGAACGATTACCGGCTTGATGCTGTCTGTTGTGGCTGGAAGGCTGGATTATTTTCATTTCATGTTCCTGCAGCCAATCTTCTTTGTCGGGCTTGCTTGGCTGCTGGACGGCAAAAGCATCCGAAACAAACTGTTCAGGAGAGTAGCTCCGGTGGTGGGTCTTTGTGTATCGCTTTCTCTGCTGGCAGAGGCTTCTCAGTTGCTTTTCCAGGCCCAAACAGGTCAACCAGTTCTCACTCGGCGTGGGAACATCACAATGAAAAAGAGGGACGAGGTCATTGAGCGCGTGCAAGACTTCGTTGCACCCCGCGAGCGGATTCTGATCTATCCTTACCTTTCCACTTACTATTACTTGACCCAGACTTATAGCCCCACGCGTTACGAGTACTATCAACCGGGAATGCACACGTTTCAACAGCTGGATGAGATGGTTGCTGATTTCTCGGCAAAACCAACGAGGTTTGTGCTGTACGAGCCTGATTTCGCTGATCATATTCGTAAGGCTTGGCCAAACACGCCGGTAGGCGCACTAGTTCGGGATCCGATGGCCGACTACATACAACGTGAGTACCGAGCTTGTTTGAACTTCGACTCATCTACCGATTGGCACTTTGTCTTCATGGTCCGAAAAGACTTAGGCTGCCCTAACCTCGAAAGGACTTCTAGATAAGCATGCGAGCTCTAAAAATTGCCATAAACGTGCTCCTTGTCGCTACGCTGGTATGGTTTCTGGTCAAGCATGAGAATACGATCCGGGCAGGCGCATCCAAGCGGGATTCGATTGCGTATTGGGCGGCCGGCGAACTGCTCGTGCTTCATCAAAACCCTTATTCCGTACCCGCCGTTCTCGCCTTGCAGCGGAGTCAAGGATACCTTGGGCAGAAACCGCTGATGATGCGGCCTCTGCCGTGGTCGGTGTGGATGTTTCTGCCACTCGGTCTTTTGAACGTGTATTGGGCCTGGGTAGTCTGGACTGCGCTCTTGCTAGCGTGTCTGGTGGCCTCGATTCGAATCTGCTGGAAGCTTTACGGGGAGGGTCCGAAGCCGCCGCCGGCTTTCACTGTGGCAGCTTACTTATTTGCTCCGGTTGCGGGATGCCTCGTCGGTGGTGCCATGGGCATGGTGCTGCTGCTTGGCATCGTCCTTTTCCTGTTACTGGAGCGGGATCATCGGTTCTGGGCTGGCGTGGCGCTGCTGATTCCAATGGCAAAGCCGCACATTTTTGCATTGCTTTGGCCCATTCTGGCGATCTGGATTATCACTCGTAAAAAATGGGGGCTGCTCGGCGGCGCAGCCGCGGCACTTGTTCTCGCGACCTCAGTTGCGCTCGCCTTTGACTCCCACATCTTGTTGCACTACCGCACCATGATGCATGACCAAGCTATCCAAAACGAATTTATTCCGGCATTGAGCGGGATGATCCGAGTGTTGTTTTTCCGGCGCTTCTTCTGGGTGCAATTTGTGCCGTTAGTCCTAGGCTTCGCCTGGTCCGCATGGTATTTCTCGGCGCACCGCCGGTCGTGGGACTGGAGGGTTCACGGACCCGCAGTTCTGGTCGTGTGTCTGCTTACGACGCCTTACGCATGGATGACAGATGAAGTAGTTCTCCTTCCCGCTATCTTGCAGGCGGTATTGTGGCTCCAGCGAGAGAAGCTGAAGATTCATTCCCAACTTGTCATCCTTTGCTTTGTATTGCTGAACTTTCTCCTGCTCTTGATCTTGCAGGCCAAGGTTCCACCATCTACCGGCATTTACTTCTGGAGCAGCCTGGTGTGGTTCGGTGGGTACTGGTATGCGCGTAGCTTCAGTCGTAGCCCTCAAGCCGTTCCACAACTATCTGCAGACCTCGTTCGCGCGTAGATAATCTCGGATACGCTCCCAGTCTTGCGACGTGTGTTCCCTTGACTGAGGGATCATTACTTTGAGGCTCACTCAAAGCAGCGCTTCTTTGTAAGCCGTCAAGTTAGAGCGCCTGAATAAATCGAGCACTTCTGTGATAAAGAACAGCATTGAGAAAAGTACGCCAAGATAGAGCCGGGTGGGACTGAACCAGAATATCGCGAAGCCGCACAATGTTACAGAAACTAATGCGGTACGCAGCCAGTCCCTCGCACGGACCGATTCATTAAGAGCCACCAGAATCGGCAAAGCAAGCACACTTACATCGTGCATAAATAAATAGTAGGTGACTAACGCACTGACGGAGATGCCGAGCAGCAGCTTGCGGCGTGCACTTTGTCCCTTCCCAAGAACAAATATCAACAAAAGAATCGATAGACAAGAGAATGCCAGCGGAACAGCCCCGAGATCAAAAGCCAAGAAGAGAGCTCGCAGATTTGGCATTCGCTCGATCATGAGCCAGAATGAGACTTTCGCCATAGCATTGAGTACCTTGAAGTATTGAACTTGAGCGCTCCAACCGGTAATTGCGGCTGAGATGGTCAGAAGGACCGCTGAGCCTGTAATCCAAGCGACCACGAACCTGAGGCTTCTCCAGAGTACAAAAAGAATCACAATTGGCAGTAGAACCTGGAACCGAAACATGCCGAGGCTGAACAAGACCCCTGCGGCGGCTTCGTGATTTGGCATAACTCTGTATGCCAAGACGAGCGACAACAGTAACAAAAGAGAGTCTTGACCCGCGAAAATTGTGAATGCTATCGGCATGAATCCGAGCAGCAGGGCCGGCGGAAGCCAGTTCGGACCCAACGATCTTAAATCGGGGGTAAGAGGGAAAAGCAGCCAGGAAATCGTTGCTAAAACGCATAGGTTTACGAGCGCCGAAACAACATAAGCCGTGCGGTAACTCAGGAACGAAAGCGGCACGAAAAGAAGGACCTCATAGGCGGGATGCAAAAAGGGCACGGCACCGCCGTCGCGAGCCACAACAGCGTCCTCGTTGGTCTTAAGAGCAGTGAAGTCGTAAATGCTGCTCGCCTGGCCGGTTCGCACCATGTAGGCAGGCGTGTAGTAGACGCGAAGGTCGGAATGCCAGGCTAAATTCTGGCGGTACAATGTCAGCCAAAAAGGGAGTTCCACTCCCACCAGCAGAGCTGGGATGCCCATTGCGAGGGCCAGGACATAGTAGGGAACGGCTTTCACTATTCGACTCGCAGCTTCCGGGAAGTTTGCACCGCGTGTGATCTTACACATGATATGTTGCTCGATCGAGCAGAATGTGTGAGTTGTTAACAAATGTATACAGCGAACGCTTTGCCAGGTTCCACTAGGTACCACCCAAGTGACGCTCTTCGACTCCGAGCTTTTCGGTCCGAACTCCGATCCAAGCTAACGCACGGTTCGTCAAGTACATAGCCGCTTCAGCAGCGAGCGCATGGTGCCGCTTCTTTGGCCCCCAAACTGCAACATAGAACAACGAACGGAAGTACCCACGCACCCCCCGCGCTTGGGTCAATGAAACTCTAGGAGATAACAAATGAAGAACCTGATTATGAAGTCTTTGAGCAATCTGCACAAGGACGAGGCCGGACAGGGATTGGTGGAATACGCGTTGATCATCGCCCTGGTCTGCTTCGCCGCCGTGGTTGCCATGCAGACGCTGGCGGTCGATATCAACGCTGCGTTCACCGGCATCGGCAGCCTGCTGACTTCGTACGTTCCGTAGTCAACCCCTTTTCGGCTCGTCCGGGCTCCTGCGCGAAAACCATCGCACCAGGAGCACGGACAGACGAAATCTGCACCAACCTCACTCCCCCATGTAATCGCAGCTCAGATACTTTAGGTAAAAGACAAATGAACGACTGGACGAATGCCTTCACCGAGCTGCACAGGAGTGATACAGGTCAGGGCTTAGTGGAATATGCGCTGGTCATGGCTCTCATGTGCTTTGCCGCGGCGGTCGCGATGGAAACTATGGCTGTCGATCTGAACAATGCGTTGATGGGCATCAGCAAGGCTTTAAGCGCAGCTATTCCGTAGTCTGGTTGAAACTCTGTTCAGGGGTCGTTTGAAATTTGAAATGTGAAGATTTGCCGAGTTCGCAAGCTCGGATACCAATAGAAATCATCGTGGAAAAGTACTTCTATCTCGGGGCGGTAATCGTGGCGGTGGCTGGGGCGGTTAGCGACGTGCGAAGTGCGCGCATTCCTAACAAGCTCACCTACACGGCGATTTTGGCGGCAGTTGTGGCGCGCACCGTGCTTCTTGGGCTCTCCGGGCTGAGGAGCTGCGGGCTTGGCATTCTCATTGCCGGGGGCTTGTTTACTGTGCTGTTCGTCCTGGGAGCCATGCGCGGCGGTGATCTGAAAATGATGGCCGCGATTGCCGCCTGGGTGGGTGGCACACACATTTTGACCGTGGTGATTGCAATTGGGCTGGCCGGTGGAGTGCTGGCCCTGACATCCACGATATTCAGCAGAAATACGATTCAAACAGTTCGGAACGTTGTGCAGCTGATCGCATATCGTTTTACCTCCGGACTACAGCCACATCCTGAATTGAACGTCCAGGCGCCTGGATCGAAGCGAGTTCCGTTCGGCTTAGCCATCGCGCTGGGAACTCTGTTTTGCGCCGCCAACGCGGCCTGGTGGAGGTGATTTACGAACCCGAAACGCATCATGCTTGCTTTTATTATGGCTCTGGTTCTGGCCGGAGTCTTTACCTGGATCGTCTTCAAGCGCCTGCGCGCGAGTATGGGCGATCGCAACAGTGTCAAGGTCGTGGTTGCGGCCACTGAACTGCCCGCTGGCGTCGCTCTCGCCGAGAAAGACGTCACACTAATGGATTGGCCCAGCGACGTGCCTATGGCCGGAACCTATTCGAAGGCGCAGGAGGTCCTGGGGCATCCGCTCATTCGCTCGCTCGGCGCCAAGGAGCCTATCTTCCAGCGCGATCTCGGGCTGGAGGGATCCGGTGTTGGCCTGGCCACTAAGATTCCACCCGGAATGCGCGCCACCGCGGTAAAGAGCAATGAGATCGTGGGTGTTGCAGGATTCCTATATCCCGGATCGCATGTGGATGTGCAGGCGACGATTCAGTTGCCTGCGAATGGCGGTACTCTCACACAGACCGTTTTGCAGGACGTCGAGGTCCTGACGGCTGGCCAGACGATCGAGCCAGATCCGCAAGGCAAGCCCCAGCAGGTGGACGTAGTAACGCTGCTGGTTTCTCCGGAAGATTCGCAGAAGCTGCAACTGGCAAGCACGCAGGGAACGATTCAGTTCGTGCTGCGGAATGGCACCGACACGACGGTGAACAAAGATCTGCGTCCGGCGCGCCTGGACCAACTAGTCACCTTACCGGCGAAGCCTGCGCCGGTGATACGTGCGCGCGCCAGAAAGCCGCTGGCTGCCCACCCAAGCTATGTGCTGGAAGTGATCGAAGGTACCAAGAAGACGGTTCACAAGTTCGACGAGTCGGTAGCTAAAGAACCTGTGGCCAAAGTACAAGGGACCGAATAATGAACTCACGAAGGGTACGACATTCATTTGTTCTTGCAATTTTCGGGATCGCTTTGAGTTTGACGTCGGCGCTGGCGCAACAACCAGCACAGAATCAAACTCTGGGGAAAACTGAACCAGGCGAAGGGCAAACGCTGCACGTGCTGGTGGGAAAGTCGGTGGTGATCAATGTAGCGGCGCCGCTGACGCGAGTACTCTCCAGTAATCCGACTGCCATCGAAACCATGGCGACCTCTCCGACTGAAGTTGTCTTGGAAGGGAAAGCGCCTGGCGTGAGCAGCGTCATCCTCTGGGACAATACAGGTCATTCCCAGGTGCTGGATGTGGAAGTGGATCTGGATGTGGCCGGGCTTCGTTCGGCCATCCAGCGTGCCTACCCCAATGAACACCTTGAAGTGGAAGCCGATGGGGGACACCTGTTGCTATCGGGCAGTGCCACGGATTCGCACATTCTCGAAAACTTGAGCAAGATGGCCGGCGTGTATTCCAAGGACGTGGTGAACTCGGTAAACGTCCCTCTGCTGCATGATCGTCAGATTCTTTTAGAAGTGAAGTTCGCCGAAGTCGATCGCACGGCGTTATCTCAACTCGGATTCAACTGGCTCGCTACCGGGGCAGGGAACACGATCGGGTCTACGACGACCGGGCAGTTCGGACAGGCGCCGAGTCACGAGATCACGGATGTTTTTGGCGGCGGCTTTCCGCATTTCCCCTTCCAGGACAAGACGCAAGCAAGTCCGCTGAATGTTTTTGTCTTCCGCCCAGACCTGCACCTGGGTGTAGCCATTCAGGCGCTGGAAGCCAGGAATGTGTTGCAGATACTCGCGGAGCCTAACCTGATGGCGATCAATGGGCAGAAGGCGACCTTTCTGGCAGGCGGAGAATTTCCGTTTCCGATCGTGCAACCGAGCCAGACGTTCACCTCCGTCACCATACAGTTCAAGCCCTTCGGCGTGAAGCTTGACTTCACCGGAACGGTTTCGCCGGATAACACCATTCGTCTGCACGTTGCACCGGAGGTCAGCACGCTCGATTTCAGCAACGCGCTGACGCTTTCTGGATTTGTGATTCCGGCGATCTCCACCCGTCGCGCCGAAACAGAGATCGAACTGAAAGATGGCCAGGCTTTCGGGATTGCAGGCTTGCTAGATCATCGGGCTACGACTCAGATGAGCAAAGTTCCGGGCATTGGAGACATTCCGGTTCTTGGCCAGCTGTTCCGCTCGAAGAATATCAATAAGAACAATACCGAGCTCCTGGTCATGGTGACCGCCCATATCGTCGATCCCGTGCACCAGGACACGCAGCCGCCAGCCATTCCCCAGGCACCGGTGCCGTTTCTTGATCAACCGAAGTTCGACCGGCAGGCGCCCGGCAATGAGCAACTGCAGTCCAAGCCTCAGGATGCGGGAGCGAAATAGATAAACATGGGGTTTAAAGATTCAGTAGGAACACAAACCACCCGGGAAAGTCTCTATATGGGCGAGCCGGTCTCAGTAGTCGGGGTGGCAACGGATGACGAGATTTGGCGCTTTCTCGAGCTCTTTGCCGAATCCACCGGGCTAATTCAGTTGCGCTCTCGCACCGGGGATCGCAGAGGGTTGGACCAGGACGCCATACTGGAGCATCTCGGCAACTCTGGGCCGGACATCTGCCTGGTGGATTTCGATAAAGATCGCCGTGCAGCCGCAATGATTGCCGAAAGAATTCACACCGCGTTGCCGGAAACGGCAGTATTTGCGGTTTCCGCCCAGACGCAGCCCGAAGTCATTCTCGAAGCAATGCGCTCAGGTTGCGGAGAGTATCTGGTAAAGCCAATAGACCGCGAACAGCTCATCAAAGCCGTGGCCAGGATTGGATCACGCAGAAGAGACAAGCAGGAGCAAAGCCGCGGCCAGGTGTTGGCCTTCATGGGAGCCAAAGGTGGCTGTGGGACGACGACTCTGGTCACCCAATTCGGAGCGCTTCTATCCAGTTCCCTGTCTCGCAACACGCTTCTGCTTGATCTGCACGCAGATTTCGGCGATGCCGCCCTTTACCTCAAGCTGACCAAGACCGGTTTCCATCTTTTTGATTTGCTGGAGAACACGGAGCGGCTGGATGAGGACTTTCTGCAGAGCTTCATTATGAAGCACTCCAGTGGGTTGCAATTGATTCCCGCGCCGGAGGGGAGCGTAGCTCACCGGGATTTGCCGAGTGGCTCGGTCAGCCACACCTTGGGATTCTTGCGCCAGCGTTACGACTTCGTTCTGGCCGACCTTCCGCCCTCTCTCAATGCGGAGAATCTTGCCCTGATCAACGACTGCGACCAGCTGTACTTGATCACGGTCGCTGAAGTTTCGGCCATACGCAATGTTGTTCGTCAGTTGGAGTACTTCGCCGAGAAGGACATTCCGAAAGACAAGATTCGGGTGGTGCTGAATCGGCAGGACAAAAAGAACGTTCTATCGGACGCGCAGATCGAAAAAGCTCTGCAACAGAAGATTTACTGGCGCGTGCCAAATCATTATCCCCAGGTAGTGAAGACGATTCATGAAGGGGACCCTATCGCGCAGCTGTCCACCTCCGAGGTCACCCGCAGTCTGGAGGCTTGGGCCGACAGCATAGGAAGAAAGCCTGGCGCGGAAGTAAAGAAAGAAAAAAGCGGTGGATTACGTGGATTCTGGAATCGCTAAATGTTTCTAACACCGGAGAGTATCTATGGGAGATATCAATCAAGTTTCACTGACCGCCATCAATCCCCTGATCACGGGCGAAACGAAAAAGCGCGGAGGATTGGATTTCCGTGTTTACCAGGAGCTGAAAACCGGAATTCACCGCGATTTGCTGAACAAAGTCGATCTGGAGAAAGTGGCCACGGTCCGTGACGACCGGACTCGGCGCCAGGTGTTCGGGGTCATTCAGGATCTGGTTTCGAATCTCAAGACGCCGCTGAGCGGGCCGGAGAAGGAGCGACTCTCGCTGGAGGTTCTCGACGAAGTGTTCGGCCTGGGGCCGCTGGAACCGTTGCTTCAGGACCCGACGATCAGCGACATTCTCGTGAACGGCGCGAAAGAGGTCTACGTCGAAAGAGGGGGCATGCTGGAAGAAACGAAGATCATGTTCAAAGATGATGCGCACCTTATGCACATCATCGACAAGATCGTTTCAGCGATCGGCCGCCGTGTGGATGAGTCGTCGCCCATGGTGGACGCCCGTCTGGCGGACGGATCCCGCGTTAACGTCATCATCCCCCCGCTGGCAATTGACGGTCCGCATTTGTCCATTCGACGTTTCGGACATATTCCTATCTCCGAGGATGACTTGCTGGCGAATCAGACATTGACCAAGCCCATGCTGGAGTTGCTCAAAGCCGCGGTGGCTTCCCGCCTGAACATCGTCATCTCGGGCGGAACCGGCGCAGGTAAGACCACGTTTTTGAATGTGTTATCGGGCTACATCTCGGACCGGGAACGCATTGTGACCATCGAGGACTCCGCTGAGTTGCAGATGAAGCAAAAACATGTGGTCCGTTTGGAGTGCCGGCCGGCCAACGTGGAAGGTCGAGGTGCAGTCGCTCAGCGCCAGCTAGTAATCAACAGCTTACGTATGCGGCCCAACCGGATCGTCGTCGGCGAGGTGCGCGGCGAGGAGGCTCTCGACATGCTGCAGGCCATGAACACTGGCCACGATGGCTCACTCACAACCATTCACGCCAACAATCCTCGGGATGCAGTGGCACGTATGGAGACTATGGCCATGATGGCGAACCTGAATCTGCCGGAAAAGGCTATCCGTAAACAGATTGCCTCGGCCGTGACCTTGGTGCTGCAGGTGTCCCGCTTTAGCGACGGCTCCCGCCGCCTTACGCATATCACGGAAATCACGGGCATGGAAGATGACGTTGTAAGCATGCAGGACGTGTTCTTGTTCGAGAAGCACGGTGTCTCGCCGGAAGGCCGCACGCTGGGGACGTTCACGGCGACAGGCATTCGGCCGAAATTCGCGGAGAAGCTGAAAGCGTCCGGATTCGATTTGCCGGCCAACATGTTTGAACAGACCAGCAGGCTCTGGAACTAGGAGGATAGCGATATGGCTTTGATACTCGTATTTCTCCTGCTCCTGGTAATACTGTTCGGCGCACTTCTCTATTTCCTGAAGCCGACCTCAATGGAAAAGGCTGTGGAAGAACAGCTGGCTGGCATTAAGGGAGAGCAGTCCGCAGGCCGGCAGCCGACGAACATCCTTCGAGAGAAGACTGTTCAGTCGGGAATCTTGGATGACATCGCTGGCTGGCTGCCCTGGTCCGGCGCCGCCAACCGGTTGATCCGGCAATCAGGCCGTCAATGGACGTCCGGCATGGTCATGCTGGCCTCACTAATCGCGGCAGTGGTGGTGGCCTGGATTGTCTCTCTTTTTGACACCCCGCTAGCGTTGGCAGCGGCTGCTGCTGTGGCTGCGGGGGTATCTCCGTACGTGTACCTGTATATCCTCCGGGAGATGCGGTTCCGCCACTTCGCCAATCTCCTGCCGGAGGCTGTCGATTTGATGTCGCGCGGGTTGCGGGCTGGCCACTCCATCTCAGCAGTCCTAGAAATGGTTGGGAATGAAATAGCCGATCCGATTGGCTCGGAATTCCGCGCTCTGCAAGGTGAGCAGAGTCTCGGGCTGCCGATGCGAGATTCATTGCGCTCTCTGGTGGAGCGGGTTCCGATCGATGACTTGCGGTTTCTGGCAACCGCCATCCTGTTGCAGAAAGAATCCGGCGGCAACTTGGCGCAAATCCTGGATAAGACATCCGCTGTGATTCGCGAACGCGCTCGGCTTCGTGGACAGCTGGCGATTTATACGGCCCAGGGACGGGTTACCGGGTACGTACTGTGCGCCGCACCGTTTCTGATGTTCGGCATCATCAGCCTGGTGAACCATCAGTATGAAAAGCCGCTGTTTCACGATCCCCTCGGGATCAAGATGCTGTATTTCGGGTTAGGGGCAATGATCATCGGAATATTGGCAATCCGAAAGATCATTGACGTGGAGGTATAGAAGAATGACACTGGTCATCGTTTTCGGAGTGAGTATATTCGCGGCGCTGATGCTCTGCTTTCTGCTGCTGATGGGACGCTCTTCCGCCCAGAGCGCGTTGCTGGAACAGGTGACGCGCGAAGCGCGCAGCACCGCCCCGGTTACCGGCCCATGGAAATCTGGCATTCGCGGCGACATGCTGGCCAAACCCTTTACGGCTTTCCGGCGTTCCTTCGCTTCTGAGCCCAATCCGGAGATCGTGCGCCGTTTACTGCTGGCCGGCTATCGAAAGCCCTATCATGCGGACATCTTTTTGGGATCAAGGTTGGCCGTTCCGGCGGTTTTAGGATTGACCGTCGCGCTTGTATTCACGGACAACGTTTTCATTTTCTTCGTCATTGCTCTCATTGTTGGATACTTCGCACCGGATTTCTGGCTTTCTCACGCAATCAACCGCAGGCGGCATGAACTGAAGCTGAGCCTACCCGACGGTCTCGATCTGATGTCGATTTGTCTGGAAGCGGGGCTCGGTATGGATCAGGCGGTAGTCCGTGTCGGTCAGGAACTGGAGATGAGCCATCGCGCGCTGAGCGAGGAACTGTTGCTCATCAACTTCGAGCAGCGAGCTGGCGTGCAAAGAATTGCGGCCTGGCAGTCGTTTGCCACACGGGCTGGCTTCGAGAGCGCACGCTCATTCGTTGCTATGCTGATCCAAACTGATCGGTTCGGAACACCAATCGCGAAGTCTCTGGGGGTCTTTTCTGATGCCTTGCGCACGCAGCGCCGCCAGCTCGCCGAGGAGCGAGCTGCCAAGACCACGATCAAGCTGGTTCCTCCGCTGGTGTTCTGTATCTTTCCGTCGATGGGCGTGGTGATTGTAGGGCCCGCATTTGTCGCGATCAAGACGTTTTTTGCTCATTTTTTGCACTAAGGTTGGGGTCAAATTTGCAGTCAAATCAAACGAGGTGAAATATGGATAACGTTACGCTGATTCGAGCCATTGCTGGGGTTTTAGCTGTCTGCACCCTTGTTCTTTTGGTCTATCGCATGAAGAAAAAAGCTCCTCGTTAGAATTTCGGCAATTCAGCTGAGGATCTAATCTGCCCAAGGATGGCTATGTTCGCAAACCCACGGGAAGTCTTTGTCTACAACAAGTCGAAGGAAACTTTTCTCTCTTTCCGGGTCAGAGTCGCAGACTCGTTCTTGAGCCGAATGATCGGCTTGCTTGGCAAGAGATCTCTGAAGCCCGACGGTGGTGTGTGGATCGCGCCGGCGAACTCCATTCATACCGTCGGGATGCTTTTTTCCTTTGATCTTGTAATGATCGATAAGGATTTCCGGGTTGTGAACGTGAAGGAGATGGTCCGGCCTTTCCGAATTGTTCTGCCAAAGCTGCGCGCCGAAAGCGTCCTGGAGCTGCCAGCACACACGGTGTTTCGCAGTCGCACCGAGATTGGGGATCAGCTCATCATCGACCGATATGAAATGAAGCGGTTACCGAAGCCCCTCGCAGCTGTATTACCTATGCAGCCGGCACTGGGTTTGCAGAAGCCGGATCCGACGATGGTAGCTGGCGGCGAGTAAAGTGCGGCTGTGACTTGTAGCCGAACCCCGAGGCTATGAGCCAAGACATTCATCGCTGAACATCCTCGTGAAGAGTACGAGAACCTTATCCTTTTATTCAGGGACGTGTTGGAGAAAACAATGCTGCCAGTGGGCTTTCGCCTTTGCTCGGAAATGCTGCAAACCCGCGAGAGCCAGATAATGTATTGGTAGATTACAGGCCCCACAACGGTTGGGCTGTGGCAAAGTGCAAATGGCTCTGACTTTTCCGATGGCGCCTCTCCGCTCCGAAAGGAGTTCTGCGTGGAGCAGGATGAAGTAGACCGACTCCGCGAGATCCTCGCGAGATCAGCGGACCGACGCAGGCCGGGTGGGTGGCGATTGGTTCGCAAGTTTGGGGCGCTCCTGGGGGTGTGGCGAAGGCTTAGGCCGCGCAAACGTGTCAGCGGAAAGGACTAGGAAGCCAAACTGGGCGATGTGCTCACCACCGAACTGCTTCGGAAGAGTCTCCCAACTTTGAGGAAACTCACGGACCTCTATTTGGGGAAACTCAGGTTTACAACCGACTTTGGCGGGGACGGCCCTCCTGCGGCAATGCCGCATGCTTGCGCTGGCGACGCCGTTTTGGGAGCCATTTGTGCGTGTACGAACTATCAGCTTTGGTGTTCGACCTGCCAGACGAAGTGCTTGCCGCTTGTGGTGAAGGCTGGACTGAAGTGCACGGTTTGCTTGTTCTACGAATGGAAGTGATTACTACCGGACCTTACGATTGCTCCCTTTGCCAGATGCCGATATCTTGCGCGAAAAACGGGGCAGGTGCCCGACTTTGGGTGATTCCATGGTCTCGGCATTGCCGCTCATCACATTGCTCAGAGCATTCCCCAATGTGGAACCCCCCTTGGTGGGCGCTGCTGCCGAATTCGCATGAACCATGGCAGCTTCGGCCGCTGCTTGCGCAACGCTAGAGCACGGCACACCACAACCTAGGATGAGTACCGCCGCGATGGGCAGCGTCCGCACGGACGCCCGCTGAATCACCGAAAGC
>JAICSO010000112.1 GCA_025936825.1 Terriglobales bacterium | reverse complement strand
TGCAGTGATCACGCTGGCTTTGGGTATTGGTGCCAATGCAGCTATGTTCGCGGTGTTCAGTGCTTTCCTTCTGCGGCCGTTGCCATTTCGTGATGCTGATCGTCTGGTTGCGCTGTGGGATAAACGGCCTGATATGCGATCCAGCCTGGGTGGCCTGTTTCTATCACCTATGAGCCACTATCGAGTGCTCATGGAACAATCCCATACACTTCAAGAAGTGGCTGCTTTTCAAAGATATCAGCCACGTGTGGCCGGTCCATCAGGGGCCACGAAGATTAAAGCCGTCAAATGCAGTGCGAACCTTCTCAATTTACTTGGTTTCAGCGTAGCTGCCGGGCGTAATTTTTCGGCTGATGAAACCATGCCGGGCCGGAACAATGTCACGGTCATTACGGCTGGCTATGCAGTGGACCATTTTGGATCGCCAAGAGCCGCCGTCGGCAAGTCACTTACGCTGGACGGAGCGGCTCATGTGGTGTTGGGTGTTCTGCCGAAGGACTTCCGCATGCCCAACCTTATGGCAGGAGAAATGAGACCCAATCCTCAACTGCTGCTGCCCCTTGATACCTCTGCAACAGCAGCGGCCAAGCCAGGACCATTTATAAATATGATCGCGCGCGTCAAGCCGAACTTCACTTTGGATCAGGTCCGCTCTGATATTGACATCATTGCCCAGCAATTTCGCAAAGAGGATTTGCGGGGTTTGACTCCTGTCACAGGAGTGAGTGTTTTCTCTTTGCGGTCAGAAGATCGGAGCCCGGGTTCAACCAAACGCCTCCTGATTTTTCAGGCCGCCGTAGGCTTCATCCTGCTGATCGCGTGCGCCAATATTGCGAATTTGCTGCTGGCCCGCGCCACAGAAAGAAAAAAAGAAGTCGCGGTACGCCTCGCGCTGGGGGCCTCACGCGCTCGGATTCTGGCGCAGATGCTCACTGAAAGCCTGACTCTCGGCATCTTGGGCAGTATTGCGGGTCTGCTACTGGCCCGCTGGTTTACCCTCCTGATTGTTGATATTGGATCGGGAGATTTTCTTGAAGGCCACCAACCCTCGCTTGATCCCCGCGTGTTCCTTTTCACCGTTGCCGCTACTATGGTCGCGAGCGTTTTATTTGGGCTTGCCCCTGCTCTCCACACCTTGCGCCAGAAAATCCATGAAGCGCTGGCGCAAACAGGACGGTCATTAGCCGGGCAAGGGAACCGCACACGCTCCATTCTCGTCATTGCCGAGCTGTCTCTGGCCCTTATGTTGCTCGTGGGAGCAGGTCTGCTGATCAGGACCCTGCCGGCGGTACATGGCGTGGATCCCGGCTTCCAGCCGGAGCACTTGCTCACGGCTGTCGTCCAGCTCCCGCCGGATAAATACAAGACTGACGAGAAGGATGGAGGCAACGGCAAGCTGTCTGCCTTTTCGAATGAGCTGCTCGCCCGTGTGCGCGCGCTTCCCGGCGTAAAGTCAGCCACGGCTTCAGGTTCGCTGCCAATGAGCATGATTGAACTGTCAACCTTTCATTTGGAAGGCCAGTCAGAGGCAGATCAACGCAGCGCTGATATGACGAGCGTCCGTGATGATTACTTCAAGACCATGGGCACTCCCATTGTGAAAGGGCGGAGTTTCAGCCGCGAGGACTTAGAGGAAAAAAGCAAAGTCATCGTCATGAGTGAGTTGATGGCAAAGACTCTCTGGCCGAACCAGGATCCCATCGGACGCAAAATCATTACTGGCAGGAAAAGCGATGATGCGTACACTGTCATTGGAATTGCCGGGGACATCCATGATCTGGGCCTTGACGCGCCGCCGGAAGGTACTATCTATCGAATTGGTGCGCCGCAAAATCTAATTGTCATTCTGCGCACCGCGGGGGATCCCAAGCTGCTTGCCAAGCCGCTGCGGGAACAGATTGCCGCGTTAGATCAAGACGTTCCTGTAAGTGATATTCGCCCTATGCAGGAATTGATTGAGAGCTCGTTCCAGGATCGACGTTTTCAAATGTGGATGTTCATTGTGTTTGCAGGATTGGCCCTGGGGCTTGCAGCGGTAGGATTGTATGGGCTTTTAGCGTACATTGTCAGCGCGCGGACCCGCGAAATCGGAATTCGTATGGCATTGGGCGCCCAGATCACGGATGTGCTCCGGATGGTGATCAAGCAAGGCCTGGTTCTGGCGGGCTTGGGAGCGGTGATTGGATTGATAGCCGCTGGAGCGCTTTCCCGGCTGATGTCGAATTTGGTATTTGGAGTGAAAACCCTTGATCCGCTGACTTATGTTGCAACTTCAGCCACCCTGGTTTTGGTGGCTGTTTGCGCATGCTACATCCCTGCTCGAAGGGCCGCCAAGGTAGATCCAATGGTGGCTTTGCGCTGCGAATGAGACAATGGACATAGATTGAGCGAGTGTTTGCTGGGAAACTACTTAAGGAAGAGACTTTGATTCAACTTCATAACGTTGAAAAAACCGTAAAAAGCCCTGCCGGAACAGTGTGGCTGCTCCGCCGCATCAACCTGAGCATAAAAGAAGGCGAGTTCGTCACCATTATGGGCCCTTCGGGCGCCGGGAAGACCACGCTTCTAAGCATTGTCGGCATGCTGGATGATGGCTGGGCTGGTGAGTATATTTTTGCGGAACAGCTAGTACACAAGCTTGATCGCAAAAAAAGGGCGGACCTGAACCGGCGCTATATCGGATTCGTATTCCAAAGCTACCACCTGCTCGATAACCTTACCGTCCAGGAGAACATTGATGTTCCCCTGAGCTACCGCGACATTCCTCGCGCGCAGAGAGCTTCCATGGTGGCGGACATCCTCGATCGTTTCCAGATTGTCGGCAAGAAGGATTTGTATCCCAACCAGCTCTCCGGCGGACAGCAGCAACTGGTGGGCGTGGCCCGTGCGGTCGCCGGCAATCCCAAGTTGATTTTGGCCGACGAGCCCACGGGCAACCTGCATTCGGCGCAGGCGAAAGAAATCATGGAGCTATTCAAGAGGTTGAATGACCAGGGCACGACCATCATTCAGGTTACACATTCTGAAGCAAACGCGGCCTACGGAAATCGCGTGATCCAACTCAAGGACGGCTGGATCGTGGAAGACTCGGCGGCAACACCCGGCAGCGCTACTGCCTGAAGCCCATCTATTTTTGGAGAGAGCGGTGCCAACCAAAGTCCAGGAAATCGAGAGTACGGTAATTACGGCGACCAGGCCCGAGCCGGCGCGCGTTCTCATTGCTGACGACCAGGCCGACGTTCGCGAAGCGTTGCGGCTCTTGCTGAAAGCGGAAGGCTACAAAACTGAGACAGTCAGCAGTCCCAATGCAGCGCTGGACGCCATCCAGAGTGGAGAATTCGACGTCGTGCTGATGGATTTGAATTATCAGCGTGACACCACGTCTGGCCAGGAGGGGATTGATCTGCTCTCGCGCGTGCAGGCAATGGACAGCCGCCTGCCGGTAGTCATGATGACAGCCTGGGGTAGTTTGGAGTTGGCAGTTGAGGCCATGCGTCGCGGGGCGCGCGACTTCATTCAGAAACCATGGGACAATGCCCGCCTGCTCTCCATCATTCGCACCCAGGTGGATCTCCATAGGACCATGCGGCGAGCGGAAAAGCTGGAAGCAGAAAACAGCCTTTTGCGCGCGCAGAATCGCCCCGTATTTATCGCCCAATCCAAGGCCATGGAGCCGTTGCTTACACTGATCAGCCGCATCGGGCCAAGCGATGCCAATGTGCTGATTACCGGCGAACACGGTACAGGAAAAGAAGTAGTCGCGCAGACTTTGCACGCCATGTCTCCGCGCAGCAGCCGTCCCATGATCACGGTGAATACTGGCGGGCTTCCGGAAGGAACTTTTGAAAGTGAACTCTTTGGTCACGTGAAAGGCGCCTTTACGGATGCGCGAACTGACAGGGTAGGACGTTTCGAACTCGCTGACCACGGTACGCTCTTTCTCGATGAGATTGCCAATGTTCCGCTGAAACAGCAGGCCAAGCTTCTGCGGGTGTTGGAAATGGGAGAGATGGAGCGCGTTGGTTCCTCGAAGACGCATAAAGTGGACGTGCGTGTACTCTCTGCTACCAATGCCGATCTGAAGATTGAAAGCGCTGAAGGCCGCTTCCGCTCCGACCTCTTATTTCGGCTCAACACGGTTGAATTGCACATCCCGCCTCTACGCGAGCGAAGAGAAGATATTCCTCTTCTTGCGGCACACTTTCTTAACATCTATGCGCAACGCTATCGAAAGCCGGTGAAAGGGTATGAGCCGGCTGCGATGCAGAGAATGCTTGATCACCCCTGGCCTGGAAATGTTCGCGAGCTCGATCATGCCACGGAGCGCGCTGTCCTGATCACAACCAGCGAGCAGATCCAGTCCGGCGACCTGGGACTGGAGAGCGAGCGCGCCGGTTCGGCCAAGATTGAAGACATGAGCCTGGAAGAGGTTGAAAGCCTTCTCATAAAAAAGGCGCTCACGCGCCACTCCGGTAATATCAGTCATGCCGCGGAGGCGCTGGGTTTGAGCCGTAG
>JAICSO010000064.1 GCA_025936825.1 Terriglobales bacterium | reverse complement strand
GTCCTTCTCCACGACGGCCTGCTGACACAGCGCACGCCACGGTTCTGCTTGTTCTATTTGCCTCTCCATAGACACCTCGAATGCACTAGATGGTATGCCGACATTGTGTACTGGACGGTATGGTTTTTGTAATATGAAACGCCATCAACCGCCCCAAGCCTTAAACACCGGAGCTTTTTACACTGGTGGAATGGACAATGGGAAGCAGGTCATCGTTGAAGCTCTTAAGAAATACGCCGCGGACGCAATGACAAAGGCCAAAGCGTTCCGCGCCCTCGCTGCATCGAAGACTGCGAAAGAGGAATCCGAACTCTATTTTCAGCAGGCAGAGGAAGAAGAAGCCAAAGCGAGGGGCTACCTGAAACATGCAGAGATTCTGGCGGAAACGGAAAGTTAAAGGCCCGCCGAGATGGTCAGCGGCCGGGTGGGGAAGCGACTTTAAATCGCCCATCGGAAGTTCCATCTCTTGCCGTCTATCACCCCGGAGGACTCGTGCTTGATCCAGGCAGAGGCCAAGAATTAGTCATCGTTCCTCGACACTGATCATGCAGCATTCGCCGCTCGGCACAGCTCAAGCAATTTCTCCTGTGTGCCCTCAGGATCAGGAGCTTTTGCTGGGGGCGTCCATTCGCGGGGGGAGCCTGAGTCAAGTAACAAACGGGCGACTGCGACGTGATCACTGCCTGGCTGTCGCGGATCATGACTCCAGCCTTCACAGGCCCAAACCAGTGGCGTCGCGGCAAACATATTATCGTGAGCGTTTACATCTGCTCCGTGAGAAAGGAGAACTCGGACTGAATCTGTACGCCCGGCCATAGCGGCGCGGTGCAGTGCAGTTACGCCATCCGGGTCTTTCACATTTGCATCAAACCCACATGCAAGCATGGTGTCGATGACCTTCGTGTCTCCTCGCTCAGCGGGAACATGCATCATCAGGTGATGTTCAAGGCGAAGCTCAGCACGAAGATTAGGATGGTTGTCGAGCATTGATGTCGCTCGCGCTTGCTCACCCGAAGTACACGCTGAGACAAAGCGCTCGAGCAGCGAAAGCTCGTCTTTCGCGCCATGACGCAGGAGCCATGCCGCGATTTCCTGATTCCCATGTAATGCGGCTACAGCATATGGCGTGCGTCCATCCGAGCGACATTGATGAATGTCGGCTCCATGGGAGACGAGCAAGTCAACCATCTGAACGTCCCAACGCTGGGCCGCAATATGAAGTGCCGCGTCACCGGACTGCGCCCACACAAGGTTCGGATCAGCGCCATGCTCCAGTAGCCAACGAATTCCGGGAATACCTTGTGAAACCGCCCAGCCCAGAATGTACCGTAATGGCGGCACTCCTCCGGGAATCCCGTTCACGTTGACCCCAAACCGGTTCAGCAATTCCAGTGCACGAATATTGCCGGAGCCTGCGGCTATGTGGGTCGAGACTCCATCAGTAGGATTGGCGCCCTTTTCGAGCAATACTTCTGCGAGCTCAATGTGGTCCATGGCAATGAGAGCGCCCCAAAGCGCGGTGCGGGGGAGCTCTGGATGCCAGTTCCAATGGTATTCGGCGTTCGGGTTCGCACCCCGACCTAACAGTTCGCGGGCAATCCTAACCAATCCGTCTGCCCGTTCCGGCGAACCGAGATGCAGGCACGTGTGGCACACGTACAGCAGCGGCTCCCAGTTCTGTATTCCATCTGCCTTGACTGCCACTTCAGGGTCGGAGGCCAAGCGGCCAGCGACGCCGTCCCCGTCGCCGAGTACCAGCTCGGTGAACAGGTTCGCTCGCGCGATACCTTCGTGTCGTTTTAGTAACCGGAGAGCCCGATCTTTGGCACCCCCGGTTGCGCATCGGACGAACTCGTCAACGGCAGCGGAAAAGGATAGCGAGATCTCTTCCACATGCTCGCGCAATTCGTTCCAGCATCTAAAGCCGTACTCGCGGGCGATGACGAATTGTGCATCATGCAACGCAATTGTGTCTTGGCTGAGTGGTCGACCGACAAGGACGGTTTCAAAACGGTTGATGGCAGCTCGATCCTGGTTCCGGACTGCGCGAAGTAAGGACTTGGCTTGTTTCTTGAGCTGCTCCAGATTGGCGCGCTCAGGCAATTGCGACGTCATAAAGACCTCCATGCTTTGGCCTGAGGTTCGCAATCAGGCAGCACGGGATCTAGACGTGCATTGGAAATTCTTTGACAGTGGGCTTAGCCCTTCGCGCGAACCTGCCGGCGCCCGGAGCGCACATAAGTTAAATATCACGAAGTTTTTCACGCGGTCAAGCGTTGATAAAGCGCTACTCCCACACCAGAGACACGGAACTCAAACAAGACCGGTGCTAAGTGGCGATCGCACTCGCATTGTTTCTCAACAGGGCGGGAGGGCGGGACAGAAAAGATGCGGAGCGCGAAAAGCGTTCCACCCTGAACTTTGAATAGTTTTGCGGAGCAGCGCCTCTTTGAGTTCCAGCAGGCGATTGATCTCTTCAATGAGTTCTTTCAGGCGTTGCGGATCTTGTTCCTTCTCTGCTTCGGCGCACAGCTTGCGCCAGCGCTCTACGAACGCATATTGGGGTACAGTTTCTCGGCGGCGGAGTTGGCAAAACTACCAGTTTCCAGTGCTGCACTTCTCTAATGCGGTGATTTGTCGTTTGTACTCTTCGCACCCTGTCCGGAAAAGCCCATTGCTGACGCAAGATATATCCTGTGTCTGTTCTGCCCATTCGAAACCCTCGTATTCTCCTGAGCCCCAGTAATACGGATTCCCTGGTAAAGAACAGTTCATCCCGGCGCTATCGTTATCGCTCGGATTCTCCTTGATGGAAGAAATGGGAATTTCCCAATCCATGAGCACAATGAACACTAGTATCACGACGAGGCTGAGAACTCTGACAGCACTAGTTCTACGTGGAGTAGCCGTTAACCCGTCCTCTTTTATCTCTTGGGTGGGTTCAGGAATTCTCGGAACAAATATTTTGTTCCATTTCTCTGCGACAGCTTTCCCCTGCCCCGGCTCCAGAGTTGGAGAGAGAACGGCATCAAGGTTTTTTAAGTTTTGTGTCATTTGAATACGGAAAAATGGCGTTCCAAATACGAACTTGGAACGCCAGATTCGGCAGTCCTCCCCCGAAGGAACCACCCTTCAAATCTAAGTGACTTTATCGATGCGAAGAGTTTTTGTAAACAGCACGTCAGTGCCTAGCGCCGTGGTTACCACGCAATGCGGAGATGGCATGAGCGCAACCTGTTTTGATACTTAATTTTCAATATTTTACGTGGCACTGGTCGGGACTTCACCCACAGTGTCGGCAAGGGGAGCACCGCGCAGGAGAAGAGGATAGCAGCTATCGTTTGATTTGATAGCATTGCACTCGTGCAATTGTCCAAGAACTACTCCGCTATTCTTGGACCGAAATGATAGCGCACGCGTGCGACCCGTCATCCGCCCATGACGTCCCATCGGTAAACGTCACCCGCTGCACGAATGCCTGGGCATAGGGATATAGAAAGTGCAGGGCGAGATGATTCTGCCAAATGGCATGTCGGTGGGCTCGATTGGAAATCTGCACGTTGCCAGCCAGGGGCTGCGGGAATGCGTGTGCTTTCCCCTTCAGATCAAAGAATGTCAGCCCGAATCCATAGGTCGCTATCTGCTTCCCGCTTACATTGTCGAACTCGATTGCCAACTGCGAGTCGATGTTTTTCACCTGGGTCGGCTGAATCGGGCACGAAGTACTCTGCCCTTCGGCCACCCGGACGAAAGTTAAGACCAGCACCAGCACTGCCGTGATTGCGATCCGATTTTTAGTGCACTGTCGCATAAACCGTTTGTTTGAAAATCTGACTGCTGTTGTCCACTGCTTGCACGGTGATCCGGTGTGTTACGCCGGTGCTCATCGATACATAGGCATTAATCGAGCCGCCATTAACGGTATACTTCTTCGCTCCATCAATCCACACCTCAAGATGATTGACGCTTGTGCTGTCGGTCGCCTTCCCGATGATGTGCACCGGATTGAGCACAGTCGAGTTCGCCGTCGGCTCGCAGATCGTAACTGTGAGGTTGGCCGTATTGATTGTGCAATTCGGCAACAGCGAAAAGTTCAATGTGCTAGTCGCACCTGCCGTAGTCGTCGCCGTTTGACTCGCACTGGCATAACCCGCCTCGGCCGCTGTGACCGTGATCGCTGTTCCCGCAGGGACGTTGCTCAACGTATACGAGCCGCTGCTGTTCGTCGCCGTGCTGCCGCCGCTGTAGCTGACAGTCGCACCGGCGAGGCCCGTCGTCGTGTCGTCTTTGACGATCTGTCCGATGATGGTGCTGGTCGCTGTCGAACCGCCTGACGATCCCCCGCTCGATGTCCCTGTTCCGGCTGCGCTCGTGTTCACGGTTACGTAAACGGTTTGCTTGAAAATCTGACTGCTGTTGTCCACTGCTTGCAGGGTGATCCGGTGTGTTACGCCGGTGCTCATTGATACATAGGCATCAATCGAGCCGCCGTTAACGGTATACTTCTTCGCTCCATCAATCCACACATCAAGATGATTGACGCTTGTGCTGTCGGTCGCCGTCCCGACGATGTGCACCGGGTTGAGTACAGTCGAGTTGGCAGTGGGCTCGCAGATCGTAACCGTCAGGTTAGTGGTATTGATAGTGCAGTTCGGCAGCAGCGAAAAATTCATTGTCGCGGTTGCGCCAGCTGTAGTCGTTATTGTTTGGCTGCCGCTCGCATATCCCGCCTCCGCGGCTGTCACCGTGACTGCCGTCCCTGCCGGAACGTTGCTCAACGTAAATGCGCCGTTGCTGTTGGTGGTCGTGCTGCCGCCGCTGTAGCTGACAGTTGCGCCGGCCAGGCCCATCGCCGTGTCGTCTTTGACGATCTGTCCAGTGATTGTACTGGTTGAGGTAGAACCACTCGACGATGTTAGCGCGAAATTCTGTGTGACGGTGGCGCCGCTACCCAGGCTTGTTGTCACCGTGGACGAGCCATAGCCCGCCGCGGACGCTGTTACCTGATATGTTCCCCCCGGAATGCTCCCGGAGGCGTACCTTCCCGTGGCGTCCGTCGTGACCGTCTCATCGAACGCGCTTGTGCTCGCGCTGCCGACCAGGTGAACTGTTGCACCCGAGAGAGCGACATTGGTGCTGTCCGTCACCGCACCTTGCAACTGCCCCGAACCGGTGCCCAGGAACAGCTTGCCGCTCGCCGTCATCCCCGGCCCAACTTCGATATTTCTTCCCACGGGGACGTAATTTCCTGAACTTGCCACCACTGAATATGTACTTGGCGGCAGATTGCTCAAGGTGTACGCTCCCGCACTGTTTGTGACCGTCGATCCTGCATTTGACTTTACCGAGGCATTTGCCAGGGCGCTGCACGAGGATATGTCCTTGACCATCCCGCTTATGCTCCCAGCTCCCGTTCCGGTCCAGTTGTGCCATGGAATGGTGAACTGATTTCCGGCATCGGTGAGAAAGCTGTTCAGATACGGTGAGTACGTCAGTACATCAATCGTGTCGCTTGAAGGATGGAACTTCATGATGCGCAGGTACCCGTTTCCTCCGTTGGTCACGTTCTGGTAATTCGAGAGGATCTGATTCACCAGATTGCCGTTTGTCCCGAGATCTGAGCGATGGCCGGTCGCGTCCTGACCCGCTCCGCGTACTTCGTGGCCGCTCAACACCAGGCTGATATTTTTGTACTGCCGTACGAGTTTGGTCCACATGGCGTCGCCATCGTTGTCCGCTCCGAGTCCGTAATACTGCGCGTCGAAGCTGTTGCAAGCGGAAACGCGCGTGTTGTCGAAGTACTCGTAAGCATGAGTAGTGATGATGACTTGAGCGCCGGGATTGTTCTGAATCACCTGCGCAGCCCAGGAGAGGGAAGCATCGCGCGGGTAGAACTCGAGCGCGATAATCAGGTACTGCTGGCCATTGATCGTGACACTCCCATAGAAGTTCTCATTGCTCGCAGTCGGATAGCTGCCTTGCCAATAAGGCGTGCTCCAGTAAGTCGTATTCGCGTAGCGTGATGGGCCGAAATAACGATTGAAATTGTTGGTTGCCGACGTTCGCCCACTGGGATTGTTGGCGTCGTAGTCGTGATTGCCCAAGGGCGCGAAGTAAGGAATATGCGCAGCGTCGAGCTTCTTGTAAGCGGCATCGGCGGTAGTCCATTGTGTGGAACTGCCCCCGTTATTGACGATGTCACCAAGGCCAAGCACCAACTGGATGTTCATAGCCCCAGCGTTATTCACGATCCACTGCATCTGCGAATTCAGAATTGCTGGATAGGATTCCGAGTAGTACTGCGTGTCGGGCAAGACGACAACGGTGAAGTCGCCATTTTGCGCTCGCAAAAATACAGGGGCGAGAAGAGAAGCTATAAGGAAGATGAAGATGACCGAAGCACGAGTGGAGGCGTACAGCATACAAGGCCAAAGTTCTACCAGGTCTGATGGCATGAAGGCTTCAGAAGGTGCTTACAACGAGAGAGCTGGATGAAAAAAGAACTCCGGTTTACAGCTGGACGTTGCTGTAGGCTCACCTTAACCTTTGCTCTGGGATCGCCCCACAATCGCAAGACTTCAGTTCGTATTTGTTGACGAGAGTTCTTCGGCACGGGCAAGCCTGCGACATAACCGCGAGCGGCTGGATACATCAGGTTATCTGTCTCGTGTACGACTAGCTACTGAAAGACCTCTGCCTGGTTGCATATTCACCCTCAATCCCGTCTGCATCTAACGCCTTCGAAGTTTGGAAACCCCCTCAGGAGATTCTCATGGTCAAGATTGTTCCGCTGAATTTGATATTACTAACCTTGCTATTCGCGCCCGTATTAGCAAAAGGTCAAACCGGCTATGGCGATTCAGGCCAGTACGCGATTCTAAGCGCCCAATACGGAACAGCGGCTCGCCACGTAGATGTAACCAGTCGGTTGCGGCAACTCGCTCGAAGCGATCGTAGCTTCCGAATGGGGAATAGCACTTTTGGTTTCGATCCTGACCCGGGACAGGTCAAAGTGCTCCGCATCTATGCGAGAGGACCGAATGGACAAGAACGCATGTTTGAATACCGCGAGGGGAGCACGGTGGATGGCTCAATGTTCCGAGGCTGGGGCGGAGGCAATTGGGGACAAGGCGGCTGGAGCGGGCGCTGGGACGCGCAGAATCAAGGATATGAACAGCAGCCCAATATGCAGGCCGCTATACAGAGCCTTCGCGACGCGCAGCGCTACCTGCAGACTGCGGCGACTGATAAGGGTGGCCATCGGGAGAAAGCATTGGATTACGTGAATCGTGCCATTGCAGAAACGGAAGCTGGCATCAATTTCGCGAATCGCAGTCGGCGATGAGAACGAACGCCGCGCACCAGTTGTCGCAGACTTGCTGCTTGCTTGCGCAGGTCAATGGGCACCTCTTGGAGCCGTATAATCGGCGCAGCGTGGACCAGGAATATTGGACCGGGGTCCATTCTTGGGTACAGCTGCCCGATGTGCGGGGAGTGCGGAGGTGCCTGCCAGTGAATCTCGCGTTCGAAACTGACTCCTGCGTCGGAACACTGGGCAGCTTCGCAGAGCCGCTATTTTCCTAGCATCTTTTCTTAATGGCGTTCCTCTGCCTGCTGCAAATAAAGTTCCGATTCTTCTTTCGTGGTCTTTTGCGGCAGCGATAGCGCGGAAATCCTTTGCCTTTGTCATTGCGTCCTTGGCATGTTTCTTAAGAGCTTCAATGATGACCTGCTTCCCGTCGTCCAGCACATCAGTGTAAAACTGGCGTCCAGCAGGTTTGTGCCCTTTCGGCGACGTTTCGCGCTGCAAAAAAAAACCTATGCAGCAACAAATCTGGCGTAACATATACCCAATACAAGGTTTCGTGGGGTATGCAGGGACAAACAGAAGAAACTTGGCGGGCACTCTGCGAGCGGGCCGTCGTCGAAAAAGATCCGGATAATCTGCTGCAGATCGTTAAAGAGATAAACCGTCTTCTCACTGAGAAAGAGAGTCGGATTCAAGCCGTTCCCTCGGAGCAGCGGGGCCGTTGACCGGGAGCGACGGGCCTCCACTCTCGCCTCATGAGTTGGGATGGAACGCTGAGAAGCAAGAATGGTTTTGCATTCGCTGCCTCCGCGCTTCAGACCGCGCCTGCAAACAAGACGCGGAACGCGAACTCAGTTATTTTGAATGCAAGCCACCCAGCGCGCCTTGGCTACGCAAAATCCCCAAATAGAACGGGCCGCCTAGTGAGTTCAGGGAGAGCGGCGGCCCGTGTCACTTCGCGCGATTAACCATATTATTATGCTCTGGTAAGCGCTCGCTTAAAATACCAAATGTACTGTATCGTACAACGAGCTATTTGCCGCTATTCTTTCGGCATTTCAGATGTGGTGAGTGGTATTCGGTGCCGAAAATTCTAAAAATGCCCAAGCCAGACCTTCAGCCGAATGTGAAAGGCGAGAGTATCCCCTCCAAGATAGTCGATCCCATCTTGCCGGATGCTGACGAAGATCACGCCTCGGTCGCAAAAATAAATAAGTGGGTTTCTCTCGCTGATGCGGCGTTGGGTGCTAACGATTTTCCTGGCCGCAAAGGGGCCTAGAGTCCTCTTTACCGCCCGCTTATTCGCGCTGAGTGCGCCCGCACTCCACGAGGAAAATCAGCGGGCTTTTTTCGTCTGCACCGAGTCTTGTGGAAATCAGGGATTTAAGCCGGAACGTACCTTTTGGTTTGAGGAGATGCAGCCAGACTTTCAGCCGAATGTGAAAAGCGAGAGTATCCCCTCCAACGTGCTCCACCCCATCTTGCCGGATGCCGACGAAGAACACGTTTCTGTCGCCAAGATAATCCAGGACCTTCTCATCAGGCTCGAAACCTCTTTCCTCACTTCGTTCTTGCATAATCGCCACGACAGGGCAGTCTTTATCCAGTTGCTTCACTAGGTTTACGAACTCGTTTGCTGATTCCTTTGAAAGTGTGTAGCTAATGATCACTGCGTCGTAGCCGCCCGCTCGTATCGCGGCAAGCGCCTCGTCTTTATTCTCAGGAAAGATCACTTGAAAGCCCTGCGACTGAAGGTAGACGGCCCGATAATAGCCAAGCTCCAGTTGACGACCTAGCATCAAAACCGTCATAGCGAATCGGCCAATTTTAGCGCCGAACAAACGCCTGATGTAAACAGGCGTTCTCACAAGCTTGCTCCTTCGCCTTTCCGGGCAATTTTGAGTGAAATGGAGATTTAGCGACAGCGTGCTTTACGAGTCGTCCCGTCAATGGCGCAAAATGCTTATTACGGTCATCGAAGGTGGTGAGATTTTTCGGGTGAGGTCGGCAAACTAGAAGGGCCAACGCAACCGAAGTAAATCTGAGATCGTCCGTTTTGGCTTTTCAAATTGCTTTGCTTTTTTGCGCCTCGCGAGACACGGTTCTCGCGAAATCTCCCGTTCAGCTTCTTCCCGCGTCCGCCGATCTGACGTGCGGAGACACCTCAGACAAAGCCATTCCTGCCTTGCAGCATTCCACTCAATTTGATGGCTCATGACCGAAGGTTCTCAGTCTGGCAATCATAGTCCGGACAATCTCAGCATAGAAGGGGAGAGCGCCCCAGAGTGACAGATAGATCTACAAAGAGGCGTCAAGCCGGATGAGCACCCGACCGCAAAGATCTTTTCTGAGCAATGGTCCTGCCGCACTCATTGAGCGGAGCACTACAGGCGTCTTTGGGGCGCGAAAAGTGCAGGTATAAGGCAACAGCAGCCACGAATCCCCAGAAAGGCACCCACCAGCGCAAAGAAAGAGTCGCCCTCCTCAACTTGGTTCACAAACCCGCAGGCAGTTACGCCACCCTAAGTAGCGGCGCACGCCCGCGGGAAGCAGTCACGAAAAGAAAACCCCGTTTTGCTCGTGTCCAACCACCGAAATCAAGTTCGCTTTCGGATCTGGCGGCATGTCGGACTCGAATCTAAAGCCCTTCTGCTCGGCAGACCAGTTAATCGTAGCTCCAGTGCTAAAGAAACTACCTTTGAATTGTTGCGAGGCGTTCTCAATCTCCGCCATTGCCAGCACTCCGTCCCATTCGACATCGAACGAAACGCTCGCCGGAACAGGGAAAATTGGGGGGATAGGTGGAGCGGGGAGGCCCAAACCTTGCGTCAGTGAGTTAGCAAGGTCGTGATCGTCGAACACGCCCATGTTGTGCACCTGAAGCCGGGCCTGAGAGCCATCCATCGAAACCGAGACCGCGTTATGCCTCACGGGGATCATCCAAAACACGTCATAGCGGTCAACGTGCACGTTGTAATCGTGAATTTGGGTGACTAGGCTGGCCGATCCAACTGGACCGGTG
>JAICSO010000003.1 GCA_025936825.1 Terriglobales bacterium | reverse complement strand
GGCTAGTGGCTAGTGGCTAGTGGCTAGTGGCTAGTGGCTAGTGGCTAGTGGCTAGTGGCTAGTGGCTAGTGGCTAGTGGCTAGTGGCTAGTGGCTAGTGGCTAGTGAGATTGGATCAGGCTGCATGGGATACAAGTGAGATTCTTGATACTCGTCCACTCGAGTTAGCAACTAGCCACTAATCGCTGGCCACTGGTTTCAGCTCTGCTTCGCTCTCTTCGCGTGCGGATTCCAGCAGTTTCCAATCGCTGCGAACGGATTTTTCGGAAATGCGCGGTTTCTTGGACTTCAGTTGCGCTTCGAGTCGGGATAGAACCAAATCCTGAACAAGCTCCGGTGATCGCGACACGCGCAGTGCATTCCCAGAGCAAATGCCAACCGGCACTTCCCTTCCATCGAAATTCACCTGCACAAATGGACGGCCTTGCGCGTCAATCTGTGGAGTGGACCGTGATTCAAGGTGCCGCCAGCTAGGAAACTCGTCCAAATCATTGGACTTTCGCGTCAGCGCGACCAGCTCCGTATAGGATCGGCGCTGCGATGCGGTCAGCGCCGGATCAAAATCCTTGATCGGATTCGCCGCCGCTGCATTAAAAACCAGCGCATTCTTGCCGGGATTGAATCGCCAACCAGCCAAGTACGTGCCCTCGACTGCTGCCACCACGAGCGGGTGGAACATCAGGACCGGGGTCACATATTTCTTCTGGAAAAACACGGATTCGAGAACTCCATGCACCGGTTTGCTCGGCTTGAGTCCAGGCACCTGGGGAATGATGAACTTGGTGAGCTGAGTTTCGCGGTGATGTTTGCTGTAATGCACCAGCGACTTCGCAGCCTGCTTCGGCGTGCTTACGCCGAGGTCCGCGATGATGCTGCGGTGCACCGCATGCGGGTAGTAGAAGTTAATGATCTGCTTCGCGAAATCGGCGCAATTGCGCTTCAAGAGCTTGTACGACTCCTCGTTTGGTGCCGCGTTTAGCAACCTAATCAGCGCATCATCCTGCTCGGGACGCGTAGCGATGCGAAATCCGTAAAGCGTGCGATCGTATGCGGAACCGGCAAGCTCGTATCGCGGCTCAGATCCCTGGTGCGACTCGGGCGGAAGCGGCATTGAATTCAAATACTGCTCGCGAAGAAATGCAACTACCTTGGGATTCACGTAAAGCGGAATATCCTCCGGACTGCTTACCGCGTACAAATACGGAATGAGCGGAACGGCGATCCAGTCGTGCCCCGCGACCCCGTGATAGCGGCTGATCACCACACCTTTTTCACCAGGTGTACAGCGGCGCAGTTGGAAAGGCGTTTCAGCGCAAACGCGCGCGAGATAGACTGCTGCGTGGCCGGTACCTGCGAATGTCCCGTCGTAGCTGTAGGGCTCCTCCAGAAGCAAGGCTGCCTGTCCCCCGACACGAGAGGTCCCCAGGGCCAGCAAGAGAGCACTACAGAAAACAAACGACTTATAGGACTTCAGCACGGCACACCTATTCCCTGATTCTATCCAACCCTGGTTTGGATGCGGAGTTCCGGAATATTGTTAGTTATTCGGGACTTTGGTAATGAAGTTCAAACCTGAACCACAGAGGACACAAAGGTACGCGGAGGAACGCCACTGAGGAAAACAAAGCTCGGGGAATCAGAACTGCTGTTTGAATTCTGCGAGCTCGCGGCGAAGGTCTGCGATTTCATTGCGAAGCGAAGATACTTGGGCTTCGAGGATCGTGATCCGAGCATCGAGTGAATCGCCGGACGGTCGCACGATCGGAGTGGCTGGCGGAGCAACGTAATCGGCAGCGACATCTCCGGAAAACAAATGCATGTACCGCGATTCTTTGGTCCCCGGCTGACGCGGAAGGACCCGCGCCAGCGGCGGTTGACGATCCATCAATTTCTGCAATCCCGACTGAACGTCGTCGAGTGTCTCGAAGTGGTACATGCGCTCGGTGCGTCCGCGAAGTTCGCCGGGTGTTTGCGGTCCCCGCAAGAGAAGCACACAGATTAGAGCGGTTTCGCGTCGATCGAAATTGAAGACTTCCTGCAGACGATGCTCGTACTTAGTCACGCGGCTGTCGGCGCCTCCCGCCGGACCACCCAACCGCTTCTCCTGCAATGACGAGAGAGCATCGCGTACGGCGTTCTCGTCGAGATTCATGACTGGCTCGCGGTTATTTTTCTGGTTACACGCGTTCACCAGCGCGTTGAGCGAAAGCGGATAGTAGTCTGGCGTGGTGATGTCTTTTTCAATGAGTGCGCCTAGAACGCGAGCTTCGACATCGGTGAGGTGTAATTGCGTTTCGATCATAAGGATGATTCTGGAAAAGTTTAACAGTCCTTCGTTCCTCCCAAGTTCTGCAACCTCCACTGCGGGGACAAAGACACAGAGGAACAAGGAATTGCGTTCTCTGTGACTCTGTCGTGAGCCTATTTGTCGCTTCTGCTCTGGTCAGCTGCTACAGGCGTATACTTCCGGAAAACGAAGTGGCACGTTTGCCTGGGTTGCAGCTCTTCGAAGGAGGCCTTCCATGAAACGCAGAGAATTCCTGAAGAATGCGAGCTACGGCGTCGGTGCGGCGTGGCTTGGATCAAGTTTAGCGCGGCCTATCTGGGCCATGCCCGATCTCGCCACGAAGTTCAGCGCATCGGATACGGTCACCCTGGGTAGCACAGGAATAAAGACGAGCCGGCTTGCGATGGGAACTGGAACAGTCGGTGTTGGTCACCATTCACACCAGACTGCGCTGGGCGTGAAGGGCCTCTCCGATCTCTTGCTGAACGGTTACGACAAAGGCCTGCGTTTCTTCGACGCTGCGGATTCCTACGGCAGCCATCCTCACGTAGCGGAGGCGCTCAAGCACGTGCAGAGGGACAAAGTCACCGTGCTTACGAAATCGTGGGCACGAGATCCGGCAGGCATGCGTGCCGATATTGACAGATTCCGCAAAGAACTTGGCGTCGACTATATCGACGTCCTGCTCATGCACTGCTTGACTGAAGGCGACTGGACCGAGCGCTACAAGGGCGTCATGGACGTGCTCTCGGAAGCCAAGCAGAAAGGAGTGATCCGCGCGCATGGATGCTCGTGCCACTCAATCGAGGCGTTACGCGCGGCAGCAGCATCACCTTGGGTAGAAGTTGATCTCGCGCGAATTAATCCAACTGGCGCTTCCATGGACGGCGATCCCAATACAGTCATCCCCGTTCTAAAGCAGATGAAGGCCTCCGGGAAAGCCGTCGTGGGAATGAAGATTCTCGGCGCCGGCGAATTGCGCAACCGCCAAGATGAGTGCCTGAAGTTCGCACTCGGCCTAGGAGTGCTCGACGCATTCACCATCGGCGCAGAGAGCCGCAACGAGCAGGAAGATTTGATTCGCAGGATTGCGGCGGCGTAGGAGCTTGTCTAAGGCGTCGGGCGTCAGGCTTCAGCCTTCAAGCCTCAGGCCTCAGGCTACGGGCTTCAGGCTTACAGGATGTAGGCTTCACGCTTTTGGCTCAAATCTCAAATCCAGCCGCGAAGCGGCGGCACTTTAGTAGCCGAGCACGTCAGTGCTGGGTAAGGCGCAAACAAGGCGCGGGTCCCCGTCAGGGGACGGCACCACAAGTTCTAAATACAATCCTTCTGTGTCTTCCTACCGCGGACGTCTGGCCCCGTCACCCACGGGATTCCTTCACCTCGGCCACGCACGCACTTTCCTCGTTGCCGCGAAGCGTGCAAATCAATTCGGAGGAGAACTTATCTTCCGCAATGAAGATCTTGACCCAGACCGTTGTCGTCCCGAGTACGTCTCCGCCATGTACGATGACCTTCGCTGGATCGGACTGCAGTGGACTGAGGGTCCCGATTGTGGCGGGCCATACGCACCCTATTCACAAAGCCAGCGTCGTGATCTGTACCTGAAAACATGGAAAGCGCTACGGGACGCAGGCTCCCTGTATCCGTGCACGTGCTCGCGTAAAGAACTCGCCATGGCGGCCACTGCTCCGAATGACATTGACGATGAACCCATTTATCCGGGTAAGTGTCGTGAACGCGCGGATGCGAGCTCGTTCGATTCTCCTGCCAGCGTGAACTGGCGCTTCCGAGTTCCCGATGGCGAGAAGATCTCCTTTGACGATCAGCACCTTGGACCACAAACGTTCGTTGCAGGCCACGACTTCGGCGACTTCGTGGTCTGGCGGCGCGACGATGTTCCTGCGTACCAGCTGGCCGTGGTTGCCGACGATCATGCGATGAAGATCACGGAAGCTGTCCGGGGTGCTGATCTGTTGAAGTCCACCGCGCGACAACTGCTGCTCTACCGTGCTCTGGGCCTTGCAGCACCGGAGTTTTACCACTGTGATCTGGTGCGAGATGAGGCCGGCGTACGACTTGCGAAGCGCCACGACGCACTCAGCATCCGCTACTTGCGCCAGAGCGGGTGTACAGCCGAGCAGGTGCGAGAACGCGCGCTGCAACTGTGAGCGGAGTCTCTGTCGGTTCAAGCAACCCGGTCACGAACCAACACGAAGGAAACTTCCCTCCCGCTTCGCCCATCGAACTTAAGCCCAACCGGGCAGGAGAGTTCACGATGGCAACCAACCCGAAGCTCCCCGATTATCCCGATATTCCGCCTCGCAAGCCGGCCGACGACCACACCAAAGTTCGCATGATCCGCCAGAGCAAGTTTCCATGGTCTGTGGTGGCAATCATCATTGGGGCAGCCCTGATTATCGCGGTGATTGGATTCTTTCCGAAGGGACCCCGCAAAGTCACAGCACCCTCTGGGGCGCAAATTCCGCCGCAGCCCACGGCTTCCCAGGTGGAATTCACGGGGGTACAGATCGAACCGTCCACCGTCGGCGACGCCGTTACTCTAAATGCCATACTGCACAATGCCGGCGACACCGCGATCACGGGGGTGGAGGTCGGCGCACAGTTTCTTGGCGCTAATGGACAGCCCGTCGGCACCACGATGGGAAAGGTCCAAGCAGTTTATGGCGGGACTTCGTCGGAAGACCTGACCCAGGCGCCGATCAAACCGAATGACTCGCGTCCGGTGCGCATCTCCTTTGATCACACGCCAAAGGGATGGAACCATCAGATGCCAGCACTCACTGTGACAACGGTGACAGCGACGACACCGTAAAACCGGTTGTTGGCTCTTGGCTTGTGGTCGTTGGTCGTTGGCTCTCGGTTGTTGGCTTATTTGAAGTGGAGCGCTGATTCCCGTTTTTCTTTTGGCGGGCGGGGCGGCCGCCCTCTGCGGCTTTGCGGCGTGCCATATTTGGGCTTGATGTCGTGGCAGCCGTTCTCGCAATACACTCCACCTTCGGCGGATTCAGGCGGTGGCATTGGTGAGTTCACCGCAATCTCGCGCTCGCGCTCTAAATAGGCATCCACATCAGCAAGCAGGGCTTTGTGCTGTTGAGGTGAAAGCCACTTTTTCACGTTAATTAAGTAGTTCTCGAGCCGCGTGATCGGATCGCGCCTGCGCCAATACTCGAACATCGGCTTCGGCACGTAATCTGCCGCGTCGTGGATGGCATGACCCTTCATGCGCATCATCTTGGCCTCGATCAGAGTCGGCCCACCCCCGCGATGGGCGCGGTCGACAGCCTCGCGGGCGGCATCGTACACCTGGCAGGCGTCCGTGCCGTCAATAATTACGCTGGGGATCCCGTACGCAATCGCACGCTCCGCCAGGTCTGTGACTTTGTATTGCATTTCTGAAGGCGTCGAGTATGCCCAGAGATTGCTTTCCACGAACAGCACGAGTCCGAGATTTTGCACTGCAGCGAGATTGATTCCTTCGTATGTGACCCCAGTCGATTGGCCGCCGTCGCCGATGTAGGTCATTACCGCAACATTGCGGCCCTGCAGGCGAGCGCCAAGCGCGACTCCGGCCATCACGGGGATGAGATCGCCGAGCATGGAGATCGGCGAGACCACGTTGCGCTCATAAATGTCGCCAAAATGCGAGGTTCCATCGCGGCCCTTGGTAGGCGAATCCGCTTTCGCCATGTACTGCATCATCATGTCGCGAGGAGTGAATCCGCGAACCAGCAGCGCGCCCTGGTTCCGAATCATCGGGGCCAGCCAATCATCTTTCGCGAGAGCATAGGCAGAAGCGCACGAGCACGCCTCCTGTCCGAGGCCGAAGTAAACACCTCCGACCACTTTTCCCTGTTTGTAGAGATTCTCCAGCGCCTGCTCCATTCTGCGATTGAGCACCATCCAGCGGTAGATCTCAATGCAGTGCTGCTTGTTGAGGTACTTCGAATCGCGGATGGGCGGCGGCGGTGCGCCCAGGTCGCCATCGACTTGGTAGCAACAGGTGTCACCTTTGCGAATCTGCCGCACAGTGAACGTGGGCTTCTCCAGCCGATAGTCAGGAATGGTGTAGGTGCGCTGCTGAGGAAGGCCTTCAGTACGGGCCAACCGTACAGGCTGTTTTCCGCCATTCTTTGAATGTGGTGGTACGTTCTTCGAAGATACTCCTGTGCTGGAGTATTTTGATTTCCCGCTTTTCCGCTTCATGGCTGACCTTGAGTATGCTACCGCAGGCGGTGCACGCCGTGCAGAGAAGGACGACGGCTGGTCAATGAATGTAAGCGTGACTGGTCGCCAGTTGACAAAGCCCAGTAGAAGATCGCCTTCTGGTGCAACGGTGTAATCAGGGGCAGTCCTCAGTCGTGAGCGCTCCAAAGATTTAAAGTAATCTGCTGGAACTTCAGCTTCCAGTGGCCATCCTCATTCACCCACACGTCGCTCACGTGCTGGTAGCGATCTCTTGGGTTGTTCGGAAAAACTCCGTTGTAGGTTACGACAGCGCAGTTTTCATCCAGTTGAATAACCCTAAAGTCGTACAACATTGGCGACTCGGCGGGTTTTTCATCGGGCCGAACGCCAATGAACTCCGCGCGGTCCGTTTTCTCGCCGTTAGTTTCGATTCCGGTAAAACCGCTGGCCACCGCATTTTTCACGTATTCAGCATCTCCACGTTCCCGTGCGGCGATGAACTCCTTTTGCACAGCGACAAGCTCCTGAGGAAAAGCTGATGCGGCTGCTTGCTGGTTTGATTTCCCTTGCGCGCCGCTGGAAACAGAACTCGTGAACAGGACGGTGAGGCAAATTATTGTTGCCAATGTCTTCGACATCGATAGCTCCTCCGGCTGGTTAGCATCTCAAAAAACATCAATGAGCGTAACAGATGATTTATCACTAACTGCGCGAGCAGGGTTGTCGAACCTCTGCGACCGCTGTTACCATCCTCACCCTTCCTGCGTTATACCTTGTTAAGAATAAACATCAGACCCTCCACGTGATCAGCGGACGCCGTGGGTGGCTACATAGATCCCGATCGCCTACGTTCCAGTTGACGTGTGCGGCTGGGGTTGCTCCTGCCTTGAGGTGCCCTGCAAATCTAAAACAGCTCCAAATCAGGGACGCAACCCATCGCCAGCACGATTCGTGGCTTTAGCGCACTTCCGGCGATTACATTCGTCGAGGAACAGACAGCAACGCCTACTTGATCCCCAGCTTCCCCAGATTCTCCACCGGGCGGGCCAGCACGGCTTTGCCGTCGCGAACCACGATGGGGCGTTGAATGAGTTCGGGATGTGTGGCCATCACTTGCACTAGCTCAGCGTCGCTGAGGTCCTTGTCCGCGATGTATTGTTTGTACGCAGGTTCCTTCGTGCGGATGACATCTTGGGGCCGCAACCCTGCTTGGCTCAGCAGAGTCTTCAACTCGGAAACAGTGAGAGGCTTCTCGACGTAGTTGACGGTCTCGAACTCAACGCTTGCGCAGTCAGGACACGCCTGACCTCCCGGCACGTGCTTCAGGTTGGCTTCTCGTAAACGGTAACAGCACTCTTCTTTTTCATACGATCCGTGCGTTCATATTATCGCCATATCTAGATCTTGCCTCACCCGATGACCAGTAGTGACGGGCGTCACAGACGGCCACCGCTGGTCGCAGTACAAAAACAAGTTCACGTCCGCGCATCCCCACGCCGCTCACGAGGTGCTTACATCCTGAAGGAGGATGTCCTGATGATCCGCAATAATTCATTCATACGCTCTCTCGTCGTAATCAGCACGGCCACTTTGCTACTGATTAACCTGCCAGCTTGCGGTGGCAATGCAGGCGGCGGCAATCCGCCTCCAGCGACCGCTACAACGCGCATGCAGCTCAAGCTGGGCGATGCCGAGTCTGACCGGATCTTGTCCTTTACGGCGACGCTGGACTCGCTTGCGCTGGTGTCCAGTTCAGGTCAAACCACGAACCTACTAGCCAGTCCTATGACGATCGAATTGACGCGCACAGCAGGCAAGATGCAGACGCTGGCGCAGATCGAAATTCCGCAAGGCTCCTACACGGCACTGAACTACCAAGTGTCAACTATCACTATCGACGCCTGGGATATCGCCCAACAAAGCTTCTCCACTTATGGCAGCTCCGCGATTACGCCTTACAGCTTTCCACTTAATCCAGCGATAGTGGTGGGCACCACGCCGCAAATCATCTACCTCGACCTTAACTTGAGAGACTCGATCAGCTTTGACAATATCGGCGACATCTTGTTTGAGCCACAATTCTCGGCAGGTGTAGAAAGCATCGGTCCGGTCGACAGCCAGATCGCAGAAGATGGCAGCGCCGAGGACATGATTGGCGTCGTGCAGAGCGTTGCGGCTTCATCCTTCACCATGAGCTTGGGATCGGGATCGAACACCGTGCAGGTCAGCTTCGACAGTGGTACCCAGGGCCAGTCCGCCGCTCTATTGGCCCGCAACGCGCTGGTCGAGGTCGATGCGATCACCCTACCCGACGGCTCGTTCTATGCCAATCGCATCGATTTCGTGGAATCTGGAAACCTGGCGCTGGTGGAAGGAGTTGTAATTGATCCGCCCAGTCATCCACCTGCCCTGCCGCCCGGCGGCGACATTGCAGGTATCGTCGTGCAAAAGGTGTGGGCGCCTCCACAGACCCCGGTGCCGAACGTAGGCGATTGGGTCACGCTCACTGGGCTGAGCACTGCTGGATACACATTCGACCACGACAAGCTCGATTCCTGGGGGCAGGGGTATTTCACTTTCTCAAACAGCAACTTATGGACAGGACAGTCTGTCCTGGCGCTGGTGAATCCGGGGACGAGTACATTAAACGTTATCGATGTGAAGCTGGTCGAGATTGCGGTGAATGGAGTGATCTCGGGTCTTAACTCCCAGGACTTCACATTGAATATACCGGCGGATTCTGCGTATCAGAATCTGGTAAATCTGATGCCGCCGACCTACTTAACAGTCTGGGACCAAGCTGAGAACAAGACCGTCTGGTTCGGCTTTCCACAAGGTGGGCCGCAGAATGGCATGCCGATTCGGGTTCGCGGCTTGGCGTTCTGGACTTGGCAGATGGGTTACATGCCGGGCGGACCAACAATGGTTCCAACACGGATTGATTATTTGCCTGTAGCCACGGCTGCTGCACACGCTCAGCACGCACTCGGCCAGCGCCTTCAAAGAAAGCCTGCAGCGAAGTAATTCCAGGGAAGCTCTCAGGCTACTGGGCTGAACTTCAGTGCGAACCCGCACCGCGTCGCCTTCTCCGTGGGTTGGCGGAGATTCTCGGGAGAACGAACCGGCACGATCACCGTAACTCGGAATCGTAGCGCTCGAACAACGCTCTCATCCTCTCGGGACTGCGGTCGGTGGCTACATGGATCTCCTGAATCAGCTGGTAGATTCTTGAGGTCATGATCAGCAGATAGCGTGCCGGCGCTGGACCTGGGTTCCAGTAAGTGTGCGGAGTGCCTCGATGGACTATGACGCCAGAACCCGGACGGAGTTCGACGTCCTCGTCGCCGTTTCTGACGCAGAGCACGCCTTCGAGCACGTACCAGGCTTCATCATCACTGCGGTGCATGTGCAACGGCGCAATCAGGCGCGGAGGGTCGAAGACGCCTCCGGCATCCTGCCACTCGGCGACCAGGAAGTCGGACTCTGAAGAACCCAGCACAGTTCCGCGGAGTGGGGACGCGATCCGAGGGGCTGTCATTCCGCGATTCTATCCGAACCAGCGCGGTTGCATCACCTTATGAGTCTGAATCCTCGGACCATGTTTCGGAATCGAAACTGTCATTCGTCCATTAGGACAGCGGGAACTTCGCGTAAACTCTTTGCTTCCTCGTGGGGTTTTCACGCTTCTGAACACCAGGTGTAATCGACGTGGGCTTTCGATTCGAGTTCGACTCGGTAAACCAGATCCTCCTGACCAAACTGGAAGGCGCGATCAGCGACGACGTAATTCGGCAATTGGAAGGCGCGCTGCGCAAGCAGGCTTCCGAGAAGAAACCGCTCGTGCAAATCGTGGACTGTTCCGGCATCACGAAATTCGACATGTCGTCTGAATTGGTGCGTCATCTTGGGAAACGGAAGCCTCCCGCTCACGCATTGCAGGCACGCCGTTTGATTATCGCGCCGACCCCGGTGAGTTTTGGACTCGCCCGCATGTACCAGATGGCCGGAGAACCTCAGCACGCGTCCGTCGCGATCGTACGGTCCATGAAGGAAGCGCTCAGTGAACTCGGGATCGAGCAAGTGAAATTCGAACCGCTGAAGTGATGCTGGGCCACAGTGTCACTTCCTGAGACGACCTTCGCTGTGTCTGCTTATCTGCGGTTCTTTACCACTGTAAATCAGGCGGGAATCAGGCTTGCGCAGTCTCGTCTTTCCCATGGATGTGACGAAGTTGGTCCGGTGGCCGTACAGGCACGCCGAGATTGTTTCCAAGCAGAGCGTCGAGCGAATCCAGCCAAAGGATCTGGCTATTGAAGACCTTACCGAAATTGCGGGCGAGGATATGAGCCACGTCCTGCATTGGGACCTCGCGGCCGAGTTCCTTGGCGATGGAGGTGACTGGCTTCGAGGTAATGCCGCACGGGACAATTAAATTGAAGTAGCTCAGATCGGTGTTCACGTTCAGTGCGATTCCATGCGAAGTGATGGCCCGAGAGACGTGGACGCCGAGCGCTGCGATTTTGGCTTCCGTAGTGGAGGGACGGGCGGCCGCTTCCGTCCACACGCCGGTTAAACCTGGAATTCTTTTAGTCGGAATCCCGAACTCTGCGCAGGTGCGGATCAGCGCTTCTTCCAGCGAGCGCACAAATTCGATTACGCCCATGGTGTTGCGGTTCGGGCTTGAAGATGGAAATCCGCGTAAATCGAAAATCGGATACGCAACCAACTGGCCTGGTCCGTGGAAGGTTACGTCACCACCTCGATTGCACTCGAAGACTTCAACGCCACGGTGCGCTAGAAATTCCGGAGAGGCGAGAACGTTTTTTGAATGCGCATTCCGCCCCAGAGTGATAACAGGCGTGTGCTCAAGCAGGAGAAGCGCGTCTCCAATGCGACCTTCTTTGCGCAGTGCGACCAGTTGCTCCTGGAGTCGTAAGCCCGTCGCGTAATCAATGGTGCCGAGTTGGAGGACGGAGATCATCCCAGTTTTCAATTCTGCGGCGACTGGCCATTCGCCTAGGACACTCGGGCCAGCTCTGCAGAACGTCTACGATCAAGCCAACCTTGTAATTCGTTTAGCGCGAGATGACACTGCATTTGATGCCTGAGCTTTCGATCGCGAATCTTTTTCTCCAGCGCTGGAAGCAAATCGAACGTGATGTTCGCTGGCTGGAACTTCTTTTGGTCAGCATGAGTGATGTAGTGAACCAACGATCCGAGCGCAGTCGCGCGAGGTGGAACTAATGGCTCTTCTCCGGCGACGAGTGCAGAAACATGCATTCCGGCCAACATTCCGGTTGCGATCGATTCGACATAGCCTTCGACACCGCAGATCTGGCCCGCGAAAAAGACATTCGGGTGCGCAATCATCTGTTGCGTCGGCATGAGTAGCGAGGGCGAATTGATGTACGTGTTGCGATGAATTTGGCCGAAGCGGAGAAACTTCGCGTTCTCCAGCCCTGGAATCAATCGCAGCACACGCGCCTGCTCGCCATATTTCAGGTGGTTCTGAAATCCCACCAGGTTGTAGGAGTCCGCGCGCAGATTTTCTTGGCGTAACTGCACCACCGCATAGGGCGGCTTGCCAGTTCGCGGATCGCGTAATCCAACGGGCTTCATCGGACCGAAACGCAGCGTGTCGCGCCCGCGACGGGCAATTTCCTCGATCGGCAAACAGGCTTCGAAGTAATTCAGCTTCTCCCAGTCTTTAGCTTCGACCGACTCGGCGGCAATCAGCGCATCGTAAAAGCGGTCATACTCTTCTTTCGACATCGGGCAGTTGATGTAATCGGCTGAGCCTTTGTCGTACCGAGCCGCGAGATACACCTTCGACATGTCGATGGAATCGGCCTCGACAATAGGACTGATCGAATCGTAGAAATATAGGGGATGTGGAGCGACGGGTGCCTCGCCCATCTTTTGTGGGTGGTCGTACATTCCTGTCCGACAAGGCTCTGGTGGCGGGGGAACTCCTGCCCGCGATTCTGTATTAAAAAGATCTGTGCTCAGCCTTGCGATCTCTTCCGCCAGCGCATCTGACGTCAGCGGCCCGGTTGCAACGATGGTCAGTTCATCTTCATTGATCCGCGTGGCTTCCTCTCGATGAATGCGGATGGCCGGCTCGCGCGAGAGTCGCTCGGTCACCGCAGCGGAAAACGCTGTCCGATCCACAGCTGACGCGTGTCCAGCAGGAACCGCGCACTGTTTCGCAATTTCGATCAGTAGCGATCCCGCTCGGCGCATTTCCTCCTTGAGCAGCCAGGGCGCGGTGTTCTCGCTTTCGGATTTCAGGGAATTCGAGCAGACCAGCTCTGCAAATTCGGCCGTTTGGTGTGCCGGAGTGGACCGCACCGGTCGCATCTCGAAGAGGTCAACTTCGATACCGCGCTGCGCGCACTGCCAAGCGGCTTCCGATCCGGCAAGGCCCGCGCCGATGATCCGCACCCGGCTCACTTGCCCGCCTTTTCCGTGACAGCTAGCATGGCATCGCCGATCAGGCACACTGAACGCCACTCGTCCAGAAACTCCGCGCCGAGCTGTTTGTAAAACTCGATTGCGGGCTTGTTCCAGTCGAGGACTTCCCATCGCAAGCAGAAGTACTCTTCCTCCCAGGCAATTTTCGCAACGGCGGCCAGCAGTTCCGTACCAATTCCCTTCTTGCGGAGTGGCGGACGAACAAAGATATCCTCCAGAAATAACCCCGCGCGTCCTTGGAAGGACGAATAGAACTCGAAGAATAACGCATAGCCCGCCACCTGGCCGTCCCATTCGGCAATCAGCGCGCGGAATTTCGGGTGCGCGCCGAAGCCATCGCGCAAGACGTCTTCCTCGGTGACAATGGTCTCGGCCGCGAGTTTGTCGTAATCCGCGAGCTCGTGGATCAGCGTTTTCAGAAGATAGGCGTCGTCTTTGGTGGCAGGACGAATCTTGAGCATTATTCCTCGTGTGGATGGCAGCGGCGAAGTTGGGACTAGAAGAATCGTAGTCAAGTCCCAGCATTTTCGCCAGCTTTTCACCGCGTGAATTCACCGCCGAGCGCGCCGAAATCGCAAAGATTGAAGAATCTTCTTCTTCCTTTGCGTGCTTCGCGATCTTTGCGGTTGAAAACTTCAAAACGCTCTTAATTGCTGAGGGCGCGAAGCTCGCAAGGCGGCACCATCGCGCGCCACCTTTTCAAATCTTCAATTCTGCCACCGTCGCTCCCCCGCCGCCTTCATTTTGCGGAGGTTCAGCGATTGATTCCACATGCGGATGCTTCTGCAGGAATTGTCGAAGAGCTTTGCGCAAGATCCCCATGCCGCTGCCGTGGACCACGCGAATGCGTGGCAGGCCGGCAAGGAATGCCCGGTCGACGAACTTCTCGACTTCTCGCGTGGCATCGTCAACAGTGTGACCGATAACATTGATTTCCGAGGGTACGTTCGCGTCTTCGCTGTGCAGCGAAATCGATACGCCCTTTGCACGCGCCGCATTGACCGGAGTGTCGGAAGCGCGGACGACCACTTCGGCGACATCTTCGCGCGCGACCCGCATCTTCATGGCGCCAACTTCGACCTCAAAGTGCTTGTCGTCAATTTTGCGCACAATCTTCGCGTTGCGGCCGACCGACTTGAGCTTCACGACATCGCCTTCGGAAACATGCTTGACCAGCTGCGGCGCGGCATTGGGATCACCGCGGTCCGCACCGCTAACGTGAGCGACGACAGCGGAATCAAACTGCTCGCGAAAGTCGCGGCGTAATTTAGCAATGCGGCGCTCCGCCTCTTTCGATACCTTTTGGGCGGCGGCGCGGTCCTGCACGGCCGTGACCGCCTCGCGCGCGTGATACTCGAAGTCCCGCATCAGCGATTCGAGTTTCTTCTCCAGCTCGCGGACTATGTCCTGCTGCTCCCGCTTGCCTTCCGCGGCCAGTCGCGTGCGCTCACGATCGAGATCTGCTTCTTTGCTGCGCAACTGAAAGCGCTCGGCTTCCGCCGCCTTCAACTGCTCATGCAACTGGTCGAGGAACTTCCCGACATCCCGCGCCTGCGTGCCCAAACGTCCGCGAGCAGACTGCACGATCTCCGGATTGAGCCCGAGGCGCTGTGCAATGTTGATCCCTGCCGAAGCGCCGGGGACTCCCGTTTTCAACTCGTAGGTGGGCTTGAGCGTGGCTTCGTCGAATCCGACGGCTGCATTCAGTACTCCGGACGAATTTGCGCCAAAAACTTTGAGTGATGTGTGATGCGTGGAAATCGCTGTGATGCAGCCGATTTTGAGGAAGTGATCGGCAATGGCAACTGCAAGTGCAGCACCCTCTTCTGGATCGGTTGCGGAGCCAAGTTCGTCGAGAAGCACAAGCGACTGCGGCGTAGCGGTCCTCGAGATGAAGTCGATGTTGGTGACGTGCGCGGAGAATGTCGAGAGATTCTGCTCGATCGATTGGTAATCGCCAATGTCCGCGAGCACGGCGTCAAATACGGGCATCTCCAGTCGGCTGGCCGGGACTGGAATACCCGACTGCGCCATCAGCGTGAGCAGGCCAATGGTCTTCAGGGTGACAGTTTTACCGCCGGTGTTCGGACCGGTGATGATCAGTTCGCGCCGCTCATCTTCGAGTTCAACACTGATGGGGACCACGTTTTGCGTGGGTCGGAGATTCTTGTCCGACATGGCTCGAGTGCGCAAATTCCTTTCTAACAATGGATGGCGAGCGTCGCGGACGATAAGCGAAGAGGCATGTCCCCCTGCGGAGCTTTGCTCCTCCTGAACGGGCGATGGCGCCTGTCCCTCCACCATTCGCAGTGTTGGCGCGACGCAGTTGTAGTCATCCGCGAAGCGAGCCTTCGCGAACTGCAGTTCCAGTTCTGCCAAGATCCGTTGGGCTGCGTAGATGTCAGATGACTGTTCTCCGATCCGCTGCGTCATTTCCAGCAGGATGCGGCGAATCTCGGCTTGCTCTTCCTCTAGCAGGCGAACCAGTTCATTGTTCTGCTCGATGGTTTCCAGCGGCTCGATGAATACGGTCTGACCGCTCGAACTCGCGCCATGCACCACGCCCTGCACCCGGCGCTTCTGCTCGATCTTTACGGGAATTACGAACCTCTCGCCGCGAACCGTAACGAGGTCGTCCTGCGTCGAGCCTCCTTCGGAAAGGCGCCTCAAGTACCCGCGCAAGGAGTCCTGAATCCCGCGCCGCTGCTTCTCGACCTCGCGCCGGATGCTGGCCAGTTGCGGCGAAGCACGATCGTCGAGTGTCCCGTCGGGAAGAATCTTGTTGCGAATCGACTTCAGCAACGCAGCGAAATCTGCTATGCCGGACGATAGCTCCCGAACTGCGGCCCAGTCTGCCTTCATCCCTTGCGGCGGGTTAAAGGCGATCTCGCGCCACTCGGCGGCACGGTCCACGAGGGTGATGACCTTGACGATTTCTTCTGGGTCTAGCGCCACACCGGAAATTCGCGCCTTCTCGAGGATCTTCGAGATGTCGATAAGTCCGGAAAAATTGAAGCTTCCACCGGTACGCCGGAATTCGCGGACTTCGGAGGTCAATCGTTGCTGCGATTGAATCCACGAAACCTCCGTCGAAGGTGCCAACCTTTCCAACCGCGTACGCCCCAGATCCGACGCCGCATAGCCACTCAGGAGGTCGCGCAGCGAGTCGAACTCCAACAGGCGCGCGCTCGTATTTGTCATGGCTTGCGGCACACCTCAATGGTACTGTAGTCGCGGCCTGCACCCCTTCCCATGCCTGCTAGAATTTGACTATGGCATTTCCGGCAACCCGTCTTCGCCGACTGCGCCGCACGGGCGCAATGCGTTCTCTTGTGCGTGAGACGCAGCTGACCCCGGAATCATTCGTTTATCCCCTTTTTGTCTGTCCGGGCGAGGGCCTGCGGAAAGAAGTCCGGTCAATGCCGGGCGTGTACAACCTGTCGGTAGACCAGGCGGTTCGCGAAGCCGAGGAGGCACATTCGCTGGGGGTTCCAGCGTTGATCCTATTCGGCCTGCCGGAAACGAAAGATGAAGTCGCCACCGGAGCTTGGGAAGACAACGGAATCGTTCAGCGCGCCGCGCGTGCCATCAAGCGCGAAGTACCAGAAATGCTGCTCGTGGGCGACGTTTGCCTTTGCGAGTACATGTCGCACGGGCATTGTGGGATTGTTAAGGCGGCGAATGTTCCCCAATCCCTTGGGGCGGCCGCGCGGGGACTGAGGACGACAGCAATCGCAGTCAATGATGACGAGAAATCCGGAGTGATTGACGCCGCTGCGGCAAAAATCTCCCAAGCGTTCCAGCCGGAGTACGAGATCGTGAACGATGCCACGCTGGAGTTGCTTGCGAGAACATCAGTCTCACTCGCTAAGGCGGGAATCGACATCATCGCTCCCAGCGACATGATGGATGGCCGTGTCGGCGCGATTCGCAAAGGACTGGACGCAGCCGGCTTGGAGAACACGCCGATTCTTTCTTACGCGGCCAAATTCGCGTCAGGATTTTACGGGCCATTTCGCGAAGCCGCAGATTCGGCGCCGCAGTTCGGCGATCGCCGCTCTTACCAGATGGACGGAGCTAATGTCCGCGAGGCCATGCGCGAGATCGAACTCGACGTCGAAGAGGGCGCGGACATGATCATGGTCAAACCGGCCATGCCATACCTCGACGTGATCGCCGCGGCCCGAGAGAGATTCGATCTGCCGCTGGCTGCCTACCAGGTTTCCGGCGAGTACGCGATGATTGAAGCCGCCGCACGCAATAACTGGATCGACCGTGAGCGCGTGATGATGGAGTCGCTGGTCTCAATCCGCCGTGCCGGGGCAAGCATCATTCTGACGTACTACGCGAAAGACGCGGCGAAGCTTCTGGCGTAACCCCTGAAAACCTTCACCACACAGGGCACGAAGGTACACAAAGGAATGCCACAGAGGAACGGCACTTAGTGCGCCAATGTCCGTCCCTGCTTAACTGATTCTGTCTTCCTCTGTGGTTTTTCTCTGTGAGACTCGGTGCCGTCTGTGGTGAGGGTTTTTCGTCGATTGTTACAGTGACCTAAGAGATCATAGGGAGGTCCCAACCTGCTAGCTCCGAAGAATGGCGCTGCTTTGCTGCTCGGTCTAGCCGTAGGTATTGGCCTGCTCATGGTGCGGCTTCAGATTGAGCATCCGCTCGCGATGGCGCAACCCGTCTCGTACCACGATTTCGCCGACAAGCGCCCGGTTTTGGGGCTTCCCAACTTCTGGAATGTGGCCTCGAACTTCCCCTTCGCGGTGATCGGATTGTGGGGGATGGTGTTCCTCTTTCCCGGCACCGGCGACCCCCACGCCGCCTTCATCGATCCACGCGAGCGTTGGCCCTATCTCGTGCTCTTTGTCGGGCTTTTTGTCACTTGTTTCGGTTCCGCCTATTACCACTTCTCTCCTTCCAACGCGACGTTGGTTTGGGACCGATTGCCGATGTCCATCATGTTTGCCGGGTTTGTGGCGGCGGTGATTGCCGAGAGAATTGATGTTGATTTCGGGGTTAAGCTACTTCCCTTCCTAGTGCTCTTCAGCATTGGCACGGTCGTGCAGTGGTACTACAGTGAACTCCACGGACATGGCGACTTGCGCTGGTACGCGGCGCTGCAGATTTACTCGGTTCTGGTTTTAGTGATCGCTCCGTTTATCCAATCGCGATATACGAGGAATTGGGATTTCCTGACCGTATTTGTGCTTTACGCTCTGGCCAAGATTTTCGAGACCTTCGATCGCAGGATTTACTCCCTCGGCCACATTGTCAGCGGCCATACGCTGAAGCACCTTGCTGCCAGCATGGCGGGTTACTGGATTTTGCGCATGCTGCAAAAGAGGGAACCCCTGCCGTCGGAATTCATCGCCCATTAATCTGTGGCTTGTATGCTGCCAACGTCCGCTAAAATTGCGGTGTTTCGCTGGCGTGAGCAGCTTTTCGCTGCCGGGTAGAATCCATATCACATGCAACGAGCCGCGCTCTTCTACAACCCCCTGTCAGGCAGAAGGCGTAAATACCGGGCGCAGGATGTTGACCGCGCGGCGGCAGTGCTCCGGGCTGCTGGCGTACAGGTTGAAGCCGAGCCTACCCGTGCCGCATCTGACGCTGCTGCTCAGGTACGGATGGCGATCCGCGACGGCTTTGACACGATTATCGCCTGCGGCGGCGATGGAACTGTGCACGACATCCTGCAAGGGATTGCGGTCCGTGATGCTGCCTTAGGGATCATCCCGCTGGGAACCGCTAACGCCATGGCGCATGATCTGCGCCTGCCCATGAATCCCGAAGCCGCGGCGCGAGCGCTGTTGACCGCGATCCCAAAGAGAATCGCAGTGGGTCAAATTCAGTATCGCGACTTCAACGCGATTCCGAGTTCGCGATACTTCACAGTTGCAGCCGGTGCCGGGCTCGATGCACACCTCTTCTACAAGCTCAACCGCCTCATGAAAGACCGCATGGGCATGACCGCGTACTACTCCAAGGCGTGGCACCTGTGGTGGACGCATCGCATGCGCTATTTCGAGGCAGAGTTTTCGAGCAACGGAAGCGGACCACGGCGCGAAGAACGGCTTTCTGAAATGCTGGCGGTGCGCATCAATCAATTTGGCGGTGTGCTGCGCGAACTTGCGCCAGGTGCATCGTTGGCGCGAAACGATTTCCGGCTGATCCTGTCCCGCACGGGCAGCCGCGCGCGGTATTTAGCGTATGTGTTTCGGGGAGTTCTGGGCATGTCGGCTGGGATTCCGGGGATTGAACTCGCCTACGCAGACCAGGTCACATGCCGGCCTATAGCGACTGAGAAGCCGGAGAACATCTACGTCGAAGCGGATGGGGAGTTGCTGGGTCGGCTGCCTATCACATTGTCAGTCGTGCCGGATTCGCTAACCGTGCTGGTGCCAAAAGGACATCCGTCGCTGCTGCGATGATTTCCGTCCTGCGTCCGGGTCGTGCGTCGCACGGTATTGGCATTCTTTTTTGCGTGCGACGTGCGACCCACGACGTGCGACTCAGTCAACATTTCTCATCTATGCTACAAAAGTTACTTGGAACCGATCACTCACTTCCTCACCGGCGCGGTGCTGGGCCGAGCCGGATTTAACCGTAAAACGGCGCTCGCGACCGCGACCATGACGCTAGCCGCTGAAGCTCCCGACCTCGACATATTCTGGCAATTTAAAGACCGGGTATCTTATTTCGCGCACCATCGCGGATTCACGCATTCATTCATCGGTCTGCTGTTCATGTCGGCCCTAACCGTTGCCGTTATGTATGGCGTCTGGCGCCTACGCGGCCGTAAGACAAACGTCCAAGACCTTCCGCCGCGCTGGGGACTGCTTTTTGTTCTTGCGTACGTTGCTGGACTGAGTCATATCCTGCTCGACTTCACCAACAATTACGGCGTGCGCCCGTTCTGGCCGTTCTGGGAGAAGTGGTACTCGTGGGACATCGTGTTCATCGTCGAACCGGCGCTGTACATCATCCTGATTGCAGGGTTGGTGCTGCCGGCGATCTTCTCGCGGCGCCAGCATCCTCCTCGAGGGCAGGTCGCAGCAGTGCTAGCTTTGGTGTGCGTTGCCATTTTGTACACCGTGCGCGACTATGAGCATCGCGCGGCACTCCACGCCGTCACTACAGTCGCTTTCGACTCGGGGAACCGGTCTCCGGAGACGCCGCTGCGAGCGTCGGTGTATCCCTACCCGTGGTCGTTGACGCATTGGTTTACCGTCGCGGAAATGCCTTCGTTTTTTGCAGATACCGACGTCAATTCACGCACCGGATTGCTGAGCCATGAACTGCTGGCCTTTTACCCAAAGCCCCAAGACACTCCAGCGACATTAGCGGCGAAGCGAACGTTTCTGGGCGAGGTCTATCTCGACTGGGCACGATACCCAATGCTCACCACCACTGCGGAAGGTGATGACGACATTGTTCGATTCCGGGATTTGCGATTCGATTACCCGCGCTTCCGAGGAAGGGCGACTCTTTCGGGCTGGGTTGAGTTGGACCAGAATCTGAAGGTCGTGCGCGAAGGATTCGGGAGTCGAGAGGAAAAGCCGGCAGCCAGATAGAGATCGCGTGCACACTTGACGGATTCGTCGCCAACTCCGAAAATCGAAGTCTCCGAGGTGAATCGTATGCTGCCTTACCTGTTCGTCCTGTTGGCGTTCGCGGTGCGTTTGGCGATCCCCTACTGGCATTCCTATCCTTTCCATTTCACGCCTGTTGCAGCGAGCTTGCTGTTTTTCGGGGCGCACGGTTCACGTCGCCAGCTTTGGATCCCGGTCGGATTGTTGGCATTGTCCGACGTTATTCTGAGCAAGTTCGTTTATCACTATCCCGTCGACGTCAGCCAATTAGTCAGTTGGGCGTGGTATGCGGCGATCGTGTTGCTTGGAACGCGCCTGAGAAATCACGAGAAGCCTCTGTGGATTGGCTTGGCGGCACTCGCTAGTCCGATTTCCTTTTTCCTCATCAGCAACTTCGCCGCATGGGCGGCGTTCCCGATGTACCCCAAGACTCTCGCGGGACTAATGTCCTCCTACAGCCTCGGGGTTCCCTTCTTTCGGAATGACTTGATTGGAACCATGCTTTTCAGCGTGATCTTCTTTTCAATTCCGGCGCTGCTGCGCATTCCGGAGAGCCGGAAGCACGGAGCTGCAGCGTAAGAGAAATCCACCTGACTTCAGCGCCCGCCAGAAGCGGGCGCTTTCATTTTTGCTGGTATCTTAGTAATTCATGCCCACAGCTCGACAGGAACTGCTGCGCCTGCTCGCGACAAAATCGTTCCGCTTAGGCGAGTTCAAGCTCGCATCTGGACGGACCAGCGACTACTACATCGACTGTCGCAGCACGACTCTCGATGCGCGCGGCGCAAAGCTCACGGGCGAAGTTTTTCTAGAGGAGATCCGTAACCGTGCATGGAACCCAGCGGCGATTGGTGGCCTCACAATGGGCGCCGATCCAGTAGCCGTCTCAGTCGCCGTGGTGAGCGGGAACATCCACGCCTTCCTCGTCCGGAAGGCGGAGAAGCAGCACGGCACTGGTCAACGGATTGAGGGCTTCCGCGAGAAGGGCGCCCGCGTCGTGATTGTGGATGACGTGTGCACGACCGGTTCCTCGACAATTCAGGCTATCGAAGCCGCCCGCGAATTCGGATTCAATGTTGTCGGCGTGATGTGCCTTGTTGAGCGCGAGGAAGCGCAAGGACGCCCGGCAGTTGAGCAGGCGGCCGCGCCGGCGCCATTTGTGGCGGTGTTCACGGCAAGTGATGTGAAGAGAGAGCACATAGCACTCAGCGCTCAGCATTCAGCCGTCAGGTGGAAACCATGATTCCCGACGGGTACACAGATCTTGCTCCCGGAAAGATTGCCGCTGTTGTGACGTACCTGGAAATGCTGGAGCGTCCGACACACACGAAAATCTCTTCGGTGAAGTTGCGAGAGATCAAGAATGCTGATTTGAACTGGTATCGCGGTGTCTTCCGCCGTGCGGGTGAACATTGGCTGTGGTGGAGCCGCCTGGAGATGAATGACGCACAACTCTCTTCCGTGCTCAATGCGCCAACAACCCAATTGTTCATCGCGGAGAGCGAGGGGGCCGAAGTTGGAATGGCAGAACTGGACTGCTCCGAACCGGGACAGGTAGAGATTTCTTTTTTTGGCTTGTATGGCGAGGCGATGGGAAAAAGCCTGGGCCGTCCTTTTATGGACGCACTGCTTGGGCGGGCATGGGAGGGCTCGCCGTCGCGCGTATGGGTCCACACCTGCACGCTCGACAGCCCAGTCGCGCTTCCCTTTTACGTGAAGTGCGGATTCAAGCCGTATGAGCGCGCCATCGAGGTTGCGGATGATCCGCGGCTGCGTGGAGTGCTGCCGGAGAGTGCGGCGCCGCATGTGCCGATTATCCGGTAAGCTAAAACCCGCCGTACGTCGTCAGTCGTACGTCGTACGGAAACGCGAACAAGTTGTCGCACGTTGCAAGTCGGGCGTCGCATGCGAAGCCGCTCAAATCGTCGGATGTCGGGAGTCGCAGGTCCCGCGCAACAGGACGAAGAGGGACCTTGCAGCACGTACGACGTACGACGGACGACGTACGGCTCAATGATTCAATGTCTCAATGATTCAATGATTCAATGATTCAATTTTTATGATTCAGACTCTCGAATGGACTGACCAGGGCGTGCGCTTTATCGATCAGAGGAAGCTGCCGACGGAAGAAACTTACGTTAACTGCACCACCTACCAGGAAGTCGCGGACGTAATTCGCAATATGGTGGTGCGCGGCGCGCCCGCGATTGGAGTTTCGGCGGCCATGGGCATCGCACTCGGCGTGAAGGGTTCGAAAGCCGACAATGTCGCCGATCTGAAGCGCGATTTTGACAAGATTTGCGATGTGATCGGGAAGACGCGCCCGACGGCGGTCAATCTTTTCTGGGCGATCAAGCGCATGCAGCAGAAGTTCGAAATGCTGCGCGTACGCCCCATCCCGCAGATCCAGCAATCGCTGATCGAAGAGGCACAGCGGATGCACGCCGAGGACATTGCCATCAATCAGGCCATGGGCAAGCACGGCGCAGCGTTGATGCCCGCCAACGGCGGTGTGCTGACGCACTGCAATGCAGGCGCACTCGCGACCGCCGGATACGGCACCGCGCTCGGGGTAATTCGTGCAGCGGTGGAAGCCGGCAAGAAGATTCAAGTCTATGCAGACGAGACGCGCCCCTTTCTGCAAGGCGCTCGCCTAACTGCGTGGGAACTGGTGAAGGATGGTATTCCCACCACGGTCATTTCCGACAACATGTCTGGGGCGATGATGCGCCAGGGAAAAATCGGCGCGGTGATCGTTGGCGCGGATCGCATCGCCGCCAATGGCGATGTCGCTAATAAGATCGGCACCTACACGGTTGCGGTGCTCGCAAAGGAGCACGGAATTCCCTTCTATGTCGCCGCCCCAATCTCCACGGTGGATCTCGAAACCCCCGACGGCAGCAAGATCCCCATCGAGCAGCGCAATGCGGCGGAGGTCACCCACTTTGCCGGCAAGTTGGTCACTCCGGAAGGAGTCTCGGTTGAAAATCCCGCCTTTGACGTCACCCCCGCGAAGTACGTAACTGCGATTGTCACGGAGCGCGGGATTGCACGTTCGCCGTATGAGGAATCTCTGAAGCAATTAGCAACAAAGTAATCAGCATGTCATTCCGAGAAGGACAGCGACGAGGAACCTGCTCTTCCTTTCCAAACATCGGTCGTGGATGGGAGCAGCAGGTTCCTCGTCGTTGCGCTTCGCTCCACTCCTCGGAATGACATGGAGGGATGGTTCGGAATGATGTAGAGGGGTGAGAGCGAACGCCTGATTTCCGCACCCGCTGCTATCGTTTTTCCTGATGTCACCCATCGCAGATGCGAATGGAACCTGTGACACAGTCGGTGGCGGTTCCGCGTTACACTATTACGTACTTCCCGTTTCTTCCGAATTCATCTCAGAGGACCACTGCCATGTTGCTAAAGAACCGTCTCTTCACACCGGGCCCCACCCCGCTTCTGCCGGCGGCGCAGAATGCGATGGCGGCCTTCGCTGCCCATCACCGAACCGCTGATTTCAAGGCGTTGTTTACCCGCGTGCTCACCGACATGAAGGACTTTATCGGCACGTCGAATGATGTGCTGGTGATCGCGTCTTCAGGCACTGGAGCCATGGAAGGATCGGTTGCGAATCTGACCTCACCCGGCGATCGCGTGCTCGTCCTGACAGCTGGCAAGTTCGGCGAGCGCTGGCGCGATTTAGCCAAAGCCTACGGATGCCAGGTCGACCTGGTTGAAAAGCCCTACGGTGAAACTTTCTCGCTGGATGAAGTAAAGGCGAAGCTCACTCCTGAAACGAAAGCCGTGTACGTACAGGCGACCGAGAGTTCGACGGGCACGCGTCACGATGTGCAAGGGATCGCGAAGTTGGTGCGTGCGAATGGCGACGACACTCTATTCATTGTCGACGCCATCACCGGTCTCGGCACCACGCACATCGATGTCGATGGCTGGGGCATTGACGTCATCATTGGCGGTTCGCAGAAGGCGTTGATGATTCCGCCAGGACTCGCGTACTGCGCCATCAGTGAACGCGCTTGGAAGCGCATGGATTCGACGAAGAATCCACGCTACTACTTCGATTTCCGCAAAGAGCGCAAATCGAATGCCAAAGGCGAGACAGCATTCACGCCAGCAACTTCCCTCTGGGCCGCGCTGGGCGCAGCACTCGACTTCGTGCGCCAGATGGGCGGTGGAGATCTTGGCGCTGGCCGCAAGGCTCTGGTCGACAACGCGGAACTCGCGGCAGAGATGACGCGTGCAGGCGTCGCGGCACTCGGGATGAAGCTGTTCACGTCAAGCCCAGGGGCCGCGCTCACGCCGGTTGTTTCGCCCGCAGGACTCGATTCCGGGAAGATCGTAAAGGAGTTCCGCGAGTCGTTCTCCGCGGTCGTAGCGAACGGTCAGGGCGACATGAAGGGCAAGCTGTTCCGCATCGCCCACATCGGCTACTACGACTTTCTGGACACGATCGGCATTCTCGCAGCGCTCGAGCACGTGCTGGCGACAGTTACAGATAAGCCGGTGGAGTATGGAACAGCGGTACGCGCGGCGCAGGAAGTATTCGCGCGCAGCCGCACGCGGGAGTTGGCGGGAGTATCAGGCGGCAAGAACTAGCGAGAGGCGGCGAAAGCCGCCTCTTCTCAGTTAATGTTGAAGTTCATAGGCTGTGACGTCACAGCAGTAGTGCCGCCCCCATAGAGGCCGCCTTGGATAGCTTGATTCGTCACGGTAACGGGCACTGTACCGGCCGTGCCGATCGCGCTGTTCGGGACCGTTGCCATCAGTTTGCTTGCAGAAACGAACGTCGTGGTCATCTTGGCACCGTTGAAGTTCACGATTGCGTTCGCTGCAAAGGCGGTTCCGTCGACTTCAAGCGAGAACTGGCCGCTGTTGGCGACTACGTTAGGTGGATTGAGTTGACTGATTGCTGGAGTAGAAGCCGGGGCGGGCGGTGTGGTGCTGTGAGAACCGTAGCCGCAACCAACGCCTGCAGCGCAAAGCAGTAAAACGAGCAGTAGTTTCATAATTTTCTCCGTCCGACAGGATGTGATCAAAGTCTAGGAAACGGGACGGAGCGGGGTGTCTGGAATCTGTCACTTTCTTGTTAAAGGAATTCATATGAAGATCATCGTTGCTGAAAAAATGTCTTCCTCCGCCATCAACCTGCTGCGCGAGCCCGGGTGGACGGTGGTTACCCCTGATCAAATCAATGGCAATCTTCCCAATGAATTGCAGGACGCCGATGCTTTGCTGGTGCGTTCGGCAGTCCAGGTAAACGCCGCTCTCCTCGCCGGCGCCCACAAACTGCGCGTGATCGGTCGCGCAGGTGTCGGGGTCGACAACATCGAAATGGAGCCCGCCACCCGCAAGGGCATCGCGGTGATGAACACTCCCGGCGGAAACGCTGTTGCTGTCGCGGAACACACCATTGGCCTCATGATCTCAATGGCTCGCTTCCTGCCAAAAGCGAACCAGGGCATGCACGAGGGCAAATGGGAAAAGAAGTCGCTTCAAGGCACAGAATTGCGCGGAAAGACCCTTGGCATCGTCGGATTGGGCAAAATCGGTGTGGAGACTGCTAAACGCGCCCGCGCATTCGGGATGGAAATCATTGCGCACGATCCGTTTGTCTCGGCGCAAATGGCGAAGGACAACGGTATAAAGCTTGGCACACTCGACGAGGTATTCGCCGCATCAGACTATCTGAGCCTTCACGTGGGACTGACGCCGCAAACGCACAACATGATCAACGCCGAGTCCTTGAAAAAGATGAAAAAGGGCGTTCGCATCGTGAACTGCGCGCGCGGCGAGTTGATTGAGGAAGCCGCCATTGTCGCCGCGCTACAAGACGGCCAAGTCGCAGCGGCCGCCCTCGACGTTTTCCCGAAGGAACCCCTGAAGGAGTCTCCCCTGCAGAAATTGGAGAACGTGATCCTGACGCCACACATCGCCGGCTCTACCAACGAGGCGCAGGAAAATGTCGGGCAGCAGATCGCGATGCAGGTGAAGGAATACCTGAAGCACGGCGTGATTCAGAACTCAGTCAACGTTCCCTCGGTGACCCACGAGGAGTATCTGCTTCTGAAGCCGTACGTTACGCTGGCGGAACGCCTGGGATCGTTCGTAGCCCAAATCAGCGAAACGGGGCTCGAGTCAATTTCCGTCAGCTACACCGGGCACATCACGGAATGGAAGACGGAATTGATCCGCAATGCCGTGGTGAAAGGGATCCTGAGCGTCGCGGGAGAGGAAAAAGTAAACCTGGTGAATGCGGTTAGCCTGGCTGCGGACCGGGGTGTCCCGGTTCAGGAGGAGAAGAAACCGAAGGCGTCCACTGGAGGAGCGGGAAGCGTAATTTCCATCACCCTCAAGACGCACAAGGGCAGCCATATCGTGAAGGGTGCGATGCTGCACGGCGAAACGCCGCGCATCTTGCACGTGGACGGTATTGACGCCGAGGCTCCGCTCGAGCAGAACCTGATTTACATGCGCAACCAGGACGTTCCCGGCGTGATCGGGAAGGTTGGCACCGTCCTCGGAAAGCATGGCATCAACATCGCAAACTTCTCGTTGGGACGGCGTGGTGAAGAACCCACTGCCGGTAGCCCGAGAGAAGCAATTGCAGTTGTCCAGGTCGATGGCTCGGTGCCTGAGGCGGTCGTTAGCGAACTGAAAGGGATTCCGGCGGTGCAGCAGGCCAAGGCGGTACACCTTCCGCAGTAAAAGCTGTCTCGAAAGGGAGAGGATGAAGACAGGACAGATCGTGGCCGTGGCAGTTCTGACGATTGCTGCCACGGCCGCAAATGCTCAACGAGGAATCGACCTGGCAATTTCCGGTGCTGGGGTTTTCGGCAAGACGACAACCTCAGCTAGTGGCGGAGTCACCGATACTCCCACGAAGTCGGTTGCTGTGCTTGGAAGCGTTCGCTACCACTTCGCGAAGCGCCACGCCATCGAACTCAATCTAGGGCACACCCGCAATTCCCAGATCTTTTCAATCCCCCCTGACAGCTATCGAGTGGTAACTGGTATTGGTGAATACAGCGCCTCGTATGTGTTTACCCCGTTTCAGAGCAAGCGCCTTCAGCCTTTTGTCCTGGCAGGCGGGGGCGCGTTGAAATTTGGTGTCGGAAATACCTATATCGACAATATCCAACAATTTCTAGGCGCTAATTCGAGAACTTCCCTGGCCTTCCTTTACGGCGCGGGGACGGACTATCACCTCTGGAAATTCCTCGCACTGCGCCTGCAATATCGCGGACTCATCTATCGCAGTCCCGATTATGGCGCACCCACCCGGTTCTATACCGGGGCGCGAGGCCATATCGCAGAACCGGGCGTTGGGATTGTTGTAAAGTTCTGATCAGGATTCCAGCGCCGCGTTGCGCAACTTTCGCGTTTCAGCAAGCAGGGCCATGGAGTGCATCAGGTTTTGCAAGGTAACGATTCCCACCAGTTGCTGCTCGTCGATTACGGGAAGAATGCTGGCATTCCGTGCGCTGAGTTTCCGAAACGCCGCTGCCAGCGTCTCTGACTTCGGCGCGACGTCGAAAATGCGGCTCATGACAGATTGCACATAGCCGTTGCCCTCACTGCGCAGCGTCTGCAGGATCTTCTGCTTCGATACAACACCCACCATGTCGGCCCCGCGGATGACGGGGAAATCATCTTGAAGACAGTGGACGGCCTTGTCTAGCGCATCTTCCAGCGTGTCAGCAGGTGAGAGTATGGTGAAATCGGTCAGCATGATGTCTTCCAACCGAACCGTCTCGAGAACCGACTGAAAAACCGCCGACCGCTCTTCCAGTTGCGCAGCGATGAAGAGATAGGCGCCAATCAAAAGAAACCAGGTGTTCCACATGCCCGCCAAAAAGAACATCGCGGCAAAGCCTCGACCGATGCTGACGGAGTGACGCGTGGCGGTCACCGGGTCGGCCGTGCGCGTGAAGTAGGCACGCAGCACGTGGCCACCATCGAGCGGATACGCGGGCAGCAGATTAATCGCGGCCAACCACAGATTTGTCCAAACCACCGCGTGCGGCAGGTTCAGCGCACTCAATTCGAGGTTAGGCCAGAGAGGCGCTTGCGGAATTGCAAGTCGCGCCACGAGCGCCGCAATTCCGGCTATAGCCAGCGTAGTGATGGGGCCTGCGAGCGCGATACGCGCTTCCCTTCTCCAATCGGGTGCAATCTCGGGTTGCGCTTCGTCGAAAACCGTCACCCCACCGATAGGAAACAAAACCACCGCGCGACGCGGCGCACCAGAGAGTTTCTCGGCGAGGGCGTGCCCAATCTCGTGGATCAGGACGCTTCCGAGAATGATAGCTGCGAGAGCAGCAACTCGGCCTGGGGTCGCGCTGGAGTGAACTGCGCGCTCGCTGAATGAAATAAAGGGGAGAATCAGGATGAACAAGAAGTGAATGCGGATTTCAACCCCGAATATCCGCCCTGCCGGAATCGACCATGTTCTCATGCTCTACTGTAATCTTATACGACCCCGGCGCAGAGCGGGTTTCGCGTGTCTGTAACCAGGGTTACTGCTCAAGAACGATGCGAGTTATCGCCGGAAAATATCGCAGCAGGAAGTTGCGCTCATTGCGCGGTCTTGACATTCGGCCGACTGCAGACCGACTTCGTGAAACGCTGTTCAATGTGCTCACTGCCGGCAATCCGGAAGCACTGGAAGGATCCGTGTGGATAGATCTTTTCGCAGGAACCGGGGCGGTGGGGATTGAGGCCCTGAGCCGCGGAGCTGCAATGGTGTACTTCGTTGAGCATTCACGACGGGCGGCGGAGGTGATTGAGGGGAATCTCGCATCGCTGAAGATCACCGGCGGAACTGAGATTCTGCAACTCGAGGTTTCTCCCGCGATCTCCCACCTTGCGCGTCGAGGTCTGCGTGCGGATTTTGTTTTTCTCGATCCGCCTTACCAAGTTCAAAATGCATACAGCAAGACGCTTGAGGCGCTGGCGGGTTCTGAATTTGCACTAAATGCACTGATCATTGCCGAACATGACAAGAGGTTCGATCCCGGCAACATCTTTGGAGACCTAGAGCGAACACGAATCTTGCAGCAGGGAGATGCCGCGCTCAGCTTTTATCAACGGGGTGGATGCTAACGAAAGCTAACCAACTTCCTTCCCCTGTGGCAAATTAGTAGGACATGTCTGCGCCCGACCATCATTCCGGCCTAGCTGCATTCCGGCATCTCGACTTTTCGCTGTATGAGGTCGAGCGAGCCCTCATTGTCACCGCGCTGGAGATGCTGTCGGTTGCTGTCGGCTGGCAGGTGTATGAGATTACTCGGCGTCCGCTCGATCTCGGATTCGTGGGCCTCGCGCAATTTCTGCCCAACATCTTTTTGTTCCTGATCGCCGGACACGCAGCCGACCGCTTCAGCCGTAAAACAGTACTGTTGTTCTGTAACCTCGGGTTTGCCCTGTGCTCGGCCTTGTTGATCGTGATCGCCCACTCGGAACCGCGCGATGTGAGGGCTATCTATGCTGTGCTGGTGCTGCTTGGAGTGGTGCGGGCCTTCAACAGTCCGGCAGGGCGAGCGCTTCTTCCCTTGCTCGTTCCCACGGAAGTATTCCCTAACGCCGTCGCCTGGAATGCCACTATTTTTCAGGGATCTACTATCCTCGGGCCGGCGCTGGGCGGTTTCTTGTATGCGCTGCTCGGCGGCCCAGCGGGTGTGTACGCGATCAGCGTTGCAGGATGCATACTTGCCACGATTGCGCTGCTTCGCATTCACTTGCAGCCGACACCACACCGTGATGAAGAGCTCAGCACGAAAACGGTGTTAGCGGGCCTGCACTATATCTGGACGCACAAGGTGATCCTGGGAACCATCTCGCTCGATCTTTTCGCCGTGCTCCTCGGTGGGGCCGTTGCGCTACTGCCTGTGGTCGCGCGCGAAGTCCTGCAGACCGGTCCGTGGGGACTCGGTTTGTTGCGCGCTTCGCCGGGGGTGGGCGCCGCAGTCATGGCAATCTTGCTCGCGTATCGCCCTCTAAGACGCAGAGTGGGAAAGATCATGCTGTTCTGTGTCGGCGGCTTCGGCGTGTTCACCATCGTCTTTGGACTGTCCCACAGTCTGGCGCTTTCGATGATTTCGCTCGTGCTCGTGGGCGCATGTGACATGGTGAGCGTCTTTATTCGCGGCACGCTGGTGCAGATCGCAACGCCCGATTCGGTACGCGGACGGGTGAACGCCGTCGAAATGATCTTCATCGGCGCGTCAAACGAGTTCGGTGAGTTCGAGTCCGGAATCACGGCCCAATGGCTTGGGACAGTGCCAGCTATCATCCTCGGCGGAGTCGGAACTCTGGTGATTGTGAGCCTTTGGGCCTGGTTGTTCCCGGAGTTGCGAAAGACGGAGAGGCTTGTTCCGGCTGAGACTGTCGAACCGGTGCAGGCGACGCCAACCATCTAAGCAGCCAATTTCCTGCGTGTTATTGAACTTCGGTGTAATGCCCGCAGCGAGAAAACTGCTGCATAATTCGAGTGATCGCTGGAGCCGATCTTCCATGAAGCACGCCGCACTCGCGTTCGCACTCTGCCTGACGTTCAATCTTTCAACCCAAGCACAAAGCAAAACCAACGACTCAGCCGCAATTCAGGCCACGGTCACCAATTACATCGAGGGCTACTATGCCGGCGATGCCACTCGTATGCAGTCGACACTGCATCCGCATTATTTGAAGCACATGATTCACGGCAGCATTCCAATGCGCGAATGGACTGGCCAGCAGATGGTGGAATCGGTCCGCTCGAATGGTCCCGCCGACATGCCGGCGAGCGAGAAGACCGAGCAGGTCACCGTGATGGATGTCTCCGGGAACATTGCCTCGGCCAAGTTAGTTACCCCTCATTGGACCGACTACATGACGTTGGCGAAAGTGAATGGAGATTGGAAGATTTTATCGGTGGTGCAAAGAATTCAGGATTAGTTTTGGTTTGTACCGTCACTGAAGGGACTCGCATTCTAGGCGATTGTTTCCCCAGCACTGACTGCTGGGTATTTATTTACCGTCGCTCCGCGACTGGCGATAAGGATGCGCCTGGCCATAAAAAACACGGATCATCGGCATTCGGACAGAACCTAGCTACGCAGGCAAGCAGCCGTACCGGCCTTTTCGCAATGAGCGCGTAGGGCGGCATCTAATTAGCGCAGCACGTCAGTGCTGGGCAAGGCGAGCAACAAATCGAGTCCCGCCGGAACGGGCATCAAGCCCTCCTACTTCGCGCCTACCACCGTCTTCGCGGAGTTCATGTTGTCGAAGCGGTCGTAGGCGCGGACCACGACTACATGCTCCTGCATGACGGACTCTCCTGAGAGCGGAAGCGTGAAATCGTAGCTCTCTGACTTCGAATCGGACAATCCACCGACTGGCTCAACAAAATGCCAGTCGCCTGCATCCACCGAATACTCAGCGCGCTTGATCGGAGAGAAGCCGTCAACGGCACGAAACTGTACGTGAAGCAGATTTGCCTGCACGGAAGCTTTCACATCCTGCACCTGCGGCGGCGTGGTGTCCACCTCGAAGCGATCGCTCTCGCGCTGGGCGGTAAGAGCATCCTGCGGCGAGTGCGACGGAGCGTCCGACGCCACCACCCTCACCGTGTAGCCGCCATCCGGAAGCAGAGCCGCGTCGAACGAGTAGAACTTTTCCGTGAGATTGTTCTTCAGCAACAGCCACCGCGTTTGCCCATCGCCGCGATAATACAGGGAGTAAACCATCTGGTCATCGTTGTCGTCGCGCACATTCCACTTTACGCCAATGGATTGGCGGTCGCGAGACGTGATCGGTTGTGCCTCAAAGCGCTGTCCTGGATCGAGATTCGCCGGGCGTGGCGGCGATTGATAGCGAGTGCCGACCGAGACCACGACGTCATCGAATTCAGGCGCCAAGTTTTTCGACAGATAATTCACGACCACGCTGTCCACTTGCGGCGCAGGATTTCCTGGCTGCAAGATCGCCTTCCACTGAATGAATCGGGCGGGAGGTGCAGGAATATCAGCGTCCTTCTGCAGATCGATTTTCTTCCAGGTGCTCCAGTTGCGGTCGGGATTGTCGACGTTGCCACTGCGGGCAAATAGTTCGACGGTACCCTTGCCCCGAAATTCAGCGCGGCCCCACTTCGAAAACACGTGCGCGTCGAAAATATCGCTCTCGTAGCTTCCTTCCGCGTCGGGTGCGTCGCTGAGCAGAAACAACTTGCCCAGATTGCTGGTGGAAACGTATAGCCCACCGTTCGGGGCCTTCACGAACGCAGTTACCTGGTTTGCGGCAGCTTTGATTAACTCGATGTAGTCTTCGCGGCCGGTGATTTGATATATCTGCCCGCGATTGCCGGTCCCGGCAAGCAAACGCCCATGCGAATCAAACGCGAGCGAGTAAACCAGGTCGTCACGCGAACCCCAGAGTCGCGAGGGAGAACCGTCGGGCGAAATGCGATAAATCTCCGATCCTCCGGGGACTGCTGGCCCAGAACTGTTCAAGGTAAGCGGCTGCTCATTGGAGGAACCCTGGTTCGGATTTCCTGCCGGCCCGTTCGCATTCGGATTTGAATTGGGAACAACGATGGTCACATTGCCACGGCTCGAGTTGTCGCTGGAACGCTTTTCCCCCGCTGCAGCCGCATAAATATTGCCGCTATCGTCAACCGCCAGGCTGGTGATCTCGCGCTTTGGGGCGCTATAAAGCACGAAGCCTTCACCCTTGGGGTTGATGCGGTAAATAAGGCCGCTGCCATCGGAACCGGCGATCACATCGCCTTGTTTATCGAAGGCGAGCACGCGGATGTGGGGCTCATCGCTCTTGAAGAATACCGAGTGCTCGCCGTTTGGTGTCACCCGGAAAATCTCACCGTGATCTCCGGTGGCGACGTAAAGGTTACCGGCATCGTCGAGAGCTAAAGCCCAGATGTATTTTGTTCCCGGGTCGAAGTACACGGAGGATTTCCAGCCGCTTTCAGTGGTTGGTTCGCTCTTGGCTGTAGTCTCTTGGCTCTTTGTTTCGGTCGGCCGACCCGCGCCACGACCGCTGTCCGATGCGGTCTTCTCGAGTTTGTAAACCTTTCCATCGGGATTAGTGGCGGCATAGATTGCGCCGCGCTTGTCGACCACTAATGCCTGGACCTGAAGCTCCTGCGGCTGAAAAACTGCGACTGGTTGGGCTCCCGGCGACACGCGATAAACCTTGGCGGGCGCCCCAGTCGCCAGGTAAACGTCACCATTGGGCGCCACGGCTGTTGCCCATACGGCGCTCGAAGGCGTGGTCGCAATCAGCTTGAAAGCGGGTGCTAGCTGCAGAAAACCGTTGCTGGAGATAGCTACTCCGTGCGCTGTACCTTTGGAAAAATCCTCGTACTTGCTCTGCTCCCAAGTCCGGGTACCTTCGGCGACGGCCAAGCTGATCAGAACGAGCGTCGCGAAAGCGGCGCAGGCAAGAAAAATCAATTTACGCACAGGATTGTAGCCTCTTGATATGAAGGGGAATGCTGAAATCAGAGTATCACGGGCTTAGCAAAGGCTTGGTTACGGATGTCACCCGACAGAGTCGTTCTCGCCGGCAGGCGCCGTTCGCTGCACTGGGCTTCGACGAATCTATTCAGACCGTTCGAAGCCAGCCGAACAGGGTTTCGACAAAACTGAGCTTTTGCTCAGAATGCGGCAGTGTGACGATCACGGATTTCGGATGGCGACGCCGACAGTGCTGAGCAAAGTCGCGATTGAGTCCAGGAATATTAGCTACTCTCGGCTCACTTGAAAATTCGGAAGTTGAGAACGGCTGGTCGCAGTCAGAGCAGAGCCAGACAAAAGGCTCCTTCTGCTCCGTATAAATTTTCGGTATGAGGGCTGGCATGTTCTGTGTCTGACAGCAGACAGTTTGCCGGATGTGCGGGTCTAAGGAGAATACAGCATGCACTGTATCTCGGAAGTACATGCTCCCCGGCCATTGGAAGTCGAAGAGTTAACGATTAAAGATGTGAGCGAAATAAAAGCGCTTTTCTTTACCCCAGCCTAGAACTCGCGCCTGGTGGACCAGGCGTCGCTCATGCTCTTGCGTCAGAAAGAGCTTCTTCCACTCCGGGAGATCCGGCTTGCGGGTGCGATCAGTGTGACTGCGACGAGCCATGCGGTCCTGCAAAATCCTGGCCTGGTGACAGAACAGGCGTTCGTATTCTTCGCGTTCGGCGCGGATATCAAAACGGATTTGGGGCTGATGAAAACCGGAATTCATGCACAACCTGCGAGTGCGACGTCCTGAAGGCGAGCCAACTTGCCCGCGTTGACTGGACTACGATACTGCGGTTCGCCGCGGTGAACAAGTAGTTTGTGGCTTGTTGGTGGTCGGAGAGTCTGGCGTGTGGAGTTACTCGCCGGCGGCGGCGGTTTTGGATTCAGAGCCGCTGAGAGTGCGTTCGGCAATGCCGGAGTAGTCACGAAGTTTCTTGAGAGAGGTCTGAATCTCTTCGACCTGCTGGCGGTGTCCGCGCTGGCCGGCAAGGTTGGCGACGCGAGTGCCGTTTTCGGCGGCGTTGTCACCGAGAACGAGGAGCGTGATCAGCGAGTCGGCGTGCAATTTCCAGAGTGATGGGGAATTGTGCGCGCGCTTCAACTCTTCGAGTTCGGTGATGATGCGCGCGGTGACTGCAACCAGGCGCAAGAGCACGCGAGCAACACCGGCGCGAAGGCTTTTCTCTTCGAGAAAGTCTGCGCAATAAGCATCGGCTTCCGCGGGCGTAAGCGTCAGGTTGAAGAAACGCATCGGAACGACTTGGCGGAACTTGGGGTCCGCCACGCGTACGAAGATACGAACTGACTCCTCCACCTTCAGCAGTTTGGTTTCTTCGGCGGCCTCTTGCTGGGGCGTGACCGCCTTGCGCATGGCTTTCACATTGATCGGTTGGCGAGCGACAACGACATTGCTGGCCGTCTTGACCGTAGGCTTCGGAGCCGGAGCAGCTTTCTTCCCGCCTTTTTTAACTGGCGGATTCTGTTCGAGGCTCTGTTTCAGCCGGGAGACACGGCGGAATTTCTCGAGTGCGGTGCCGTAGTCGAGGCGCAGGAGCATGTTCTCATCCATAGCCTTGACGTGGTCGATGGTGACGTCGACGCCATCCACGCTGCCCAGAATCGTGCCGCCCTGCTCTTCCAGTTCGTCGGAGAACGTTTTGATCTCCTTCACCGCCGCGCGGAACAGTTCGTCAAACTTCTGGCCGAAGGTTGCGTTGTATGGAGCAATAGTGGCGAGCACGCCCGGGTGAAAGAAACAATCATCCAGGGTCTGTTTCAATTGGCGTACCGTCTGAATGACGCCGGACTCAAGTAATGCGTTGAGATCCTGGAAGCGAAGCACCTGCTCTTCGAGAGCATCGAATCGGCGCAGAGTTTGCAGATGCTCTTCGGGAAGCGCGGGCAAATCGGAGTCGGCAAGAATCTCGATGAGCGCGATTTCAAACGGAGATAACGGAAGCGATCCGTCTAGTCCATAACCGCGTTGTTCCCACTGCCCTGGCACTCGCGGGTGACGATAGAGAAATGTGGAAACGATGTCGGTCTTGTCGCGGTCGGAGTCAACGTGATCCTTCTTGCGAACGAAATAACGAAGCATGGCTTCGGCGATTTCGGGATCCGTCTCATCGTTGAAGGCGCGGCGCAACATTGCCGGCGAAATCGCCATATCGAGCAGGCGCAACCAACGGCGCATCGCGCTGAGAGTTTCGCCCACATCGGCTTCCCCGTGAAGCGAGACGGTTTCGAGGCCGGCGGGGACGGGCACTTCACCTTCGACGGAGTCCTGCAGGAGCTTCTCGTAGAAGCCCTGGACGGTCGCCAAAATGGCAAGTTCCCATTTCGGATCTTCAGCCAAAGATGCGTGTCCCCCTCGGCACGGAGTTGGTCGAGATAAGTTTGCCAGAGGTGGGGGATTACGAGGTAGTTACCTAAGTAAGACACGTTTCAGGGGTCAGGTTTCAGGCGTCAGGTTTCAGGTGTCAGGCTTTAGGTGTCAGACATGCAGGTTTCAGGCTTCTTCGGCGAGGTAGGCGATCTGGTGCTTGAAGATGAAGAGGTTAGGTTTGCCCTGACGGGTGAGGCGGAGCATATTGCGGTCGTAGTATTCGATGAATCCGCGGAGAGTCTCCCCGTTGACCAGCTTCAGCGTGATGGGGCTTTGCTTTTCTGCGAGGCGCTTGAGGTACGCGGCCTCTTCGTTGGTGGACTCGGGAGGCGGAGATTTCTTTTTTTGCGGATCCGAAAAAGGCATGTGGAGATTCTACGCTTGGCGGGACAGACGTGCGCTGGCATTGACGCCTACGGCATTCGAATCTGTCGGCTCTGTCCGGTGTTCTAATCCCTGAGCCTATTTGGCCATTCGCTACGCGCGCCCTTTAGAAGGACAATTTCAATCCCCACTGCACCGCGCGAGGAGCGCCGCTGGCGTTCATGTTGGGTTGAAGAGAAGTGCGATTGGTGCGTCCGTTGGCGAAAGAAGAATTCCCGCCGACGGTGTTCTGGGGCTGAACCAATGTCGCCCCGGACATGAGGCTCCCGGCACCGTAATTCAGGATGCCGCTCTGCACGTAGCCGGGCATATCGAAATTCGCGAAGTTGAAAACGTTATAAAGCGAAACACTCGGCGTGATGGTGAAACGTTCTCCGAGTTGATGTTCCCAACCAAGGCGAACATCGAAGGTCTTGAACCATCCCAGGCCAGCCAGATGGGAGACGGGCGCCGCGAGCGGTTGCATGACGCCGCCCATACTTTGTAGTTCCGGCAAAGTGAACACGCCAGCGTTGATCAAAGCGTTGCCAGACGCGGTCTCCGGTTGAGCACTGCCGGCGATGTTGGTGTTGTATTGCTGGACGACCTGTGGAAGATTGCCAGGTTTCCATTTACGCATGTAAGCGCCCACAGTTGAATTGGGCAGAATGTCACCGGTGCTGCCATCGCCATTCCAATCTGTGACCAGAATCTCTGCGCCTCCGGCTTCTTGCGGGAAACGAAGCGTCACCGGTAACGGGCTGGCAAAGTGAGTGAGGAAGCTCAACTGCAACGAATGCTGCAGATCGAAATGCGCCGCGATCGAGACTTGATGCGTGCGGTCGAGAGCGTCGGGGCCGGTGAAACGGTCAGGATTAGCGTAGTCGTTGGCGAGCAGCGAAAAGGTTGTGTCCTGCCCCTGGCTAACGTTGCGCGAATGCGAGTACGAGAAACGGAAGCTGGCGCTGCGCACTCCGCGCGAAAGCTTGGTGATCTCCTGATTGAGGCTTAGGAGAACACCGCCGTACACAGAACGACCAACCGGCATGTCTACAACGTTCACGCCGAGGTTGGGATGCAACCCAGGGAATGCACAGTAGGAGCACGGTGCCCCTCCAGTTACTTGGGCAGGGCCGCCTATGCCAGCGCCACCATAAGCATTCAGCGCCCCGATCGCGCCGAGCTTTGCAACCATGCAGCTAACTTGATTGGTGCCTGTCAAACAGCCATTCTGAACTTGCGCGAGGTCACGCGCGGCGAGGGCATTAGCGAGATTGAAGGTATTTGCTGCGCCACCTTGGTTCACGTCGACTCCCAGCATCGATCGCGTTGTGACTTGGCGAAGGTAGTCGACAGAGAAAACCAAGCCGGGACGCAGTTCGTGCCGCAATCCGACGTTCATCTGGACGGTCCGCGGGGTCTGGTAATTGGGATCGATCAAGCTCAACTGATTCAGCATGGGGCTGGCGAAGGCGTTGGGATTGCCAATGAAATTGGCGTTCGAAGCCGCTCCGCTGAACGCAGATTGATAGGCCTGCTGAAGCGCGAGAGCCAGCGGAGCGGCCGTACCCATCGACTCACCGCACCAACTCTTTCCGGAAACAGGATCGAAGGGAGACACAGTGCCGTCTGAGTTGATAGTGCCACCAGGGATGGTGCCGGTTGCGGCAGTCGGCCAGAGGATCCGACCGGAAGCGCCGCCGATGCATGCGGGGGCGGTGGCGAAATAGTTGCCTTGCTGCAGCCTCAGGGCCCGGTCGGAATAAGCGTTCAGAAACGATGATTGGTCGTAGAACATGCCGATGCCGGCACGAAGGGTTGTCGTGCCATTGGAACTGGTGTCCCACGCAACGCCGAGATGCGGCGCGAAATTGTAGTTGGGCTGGCGCACGCGATTGCCGAGTTTGGACTGCCAAAGGTTCAGTGCTGCGATAGGCTGCAGGTCGCTGTTGTTGGGAACGGTATCGCGAGCCCAATTCACGCCGTAGGTGACGGTGAGATTTTGCGTTGCTTTGACGGTGTCGCCGGCGTAAAGCGACACCTGGTTATCGCTAAGGGCTCCGCCGGGCAGTCCGAATGCGGATTTCTCGGACTGAAAGCCCATGCCATTGCCCACAAAAGCCCACTGCACGGGATAAGAAGATGGATCTGTTGCCAACCCACTCGGGCCACCAACTGCCGCTGGCAGAGGCACCGGGTTCTGATCCGATAGAACCGGCGCGGAAGAATAGAGAGGCGCGAAACGGCCGACCAGAACGCGATCAAAGCTCCCACCGAAATGGAACTGGTGTTTTCCGGAAATGCGGCTGCCGTCATACCGGAACTGCGTGTTCGACTGATAGTTCCGCTGGTTGATGAAGGGGCTCTGGCCCACGCAAATCAAGGCGCCCGTAGAGCACTGTTCGATAGAGCCACCCCCGATGTTGAAATCGTAATTGGTGCCAGCGGGTATGGCGGGAGGAGGACCGGGTGACGATGGCTGCGCCGTTGTGTTCTTGAAGCGAAGGTACTCGAAACGGAACGAGTGAATCAGAGAGCCAGTAGTTGTGTCGAAGCCAACCGTGTGCGAGGGCGTGTTGGTCTCCGCCAACACGGGCTGCAAACTTGGTCCGGAGGAAAACGGCGCGACGACGGTGTTGTGATCATAGGCGAAGCGGTAGAACAAGCGGGTTGTGTCAGACACCTTGTAATCAAGGCGGCCACTCCCGAGGATGCTGCGGTAAGGTTCATCAATGCTGGTGAAGGCCGGGTTCAAGGCTGCAAAGGCACCGCCGGGAAGAACGGGATTCAACAGATCTTGGTGACCGCGTTCGAGGGAAGCATAAAAGATGACTTTGTCTGTAAGCGCGCCGCCGGCAGTGCCGCCGTAAAACTGGCGTCCCCAGCGATGGCTGTGTCCGCCGGGCAAGCTGGCGCCGAGGATGTCGCCGTTTCCATACGAACCGAACAGGTTTCCGTGGAACTGCTCCGTACCGGAGCGCGTCACGATGTTGATTGCTCCAGGCGCATAAAGCTGGTCAGTGATGGGTGCGAGCACGCCTCCGACTTGAAATACATCCACGATTGTTGCAGGAAGATTCTGGACAGGCCCGCCGGAGACCCGATCAGTGATGCTCAGACCATCAGCGTCCAGGGGTGTGTCGGTTCCGTACTGATTGAAGAGTGAGAGCGATGAAAATGCGTTTTTATTGGGAGCAAAAGTTCCTGCATTCTGGTTCTGAACGCCGGGCTCGAGTTGCAGCAGTTCTAGAAAGTTCAGGCTGCGAAGCGGGTAACTCTCAATTTCTTTTGAGCCAACAACTCCGGGAAGCGGCTCGGGAGCTAGGGTGAAATCCAAAGTGGTGGCAGCGCCAGCTTTCACCGTCGCAGAACTCGTAGCAGTAATAAAGGATCGGACCTCGGCGCGAACGGTATAGTCGGTGGCCGCAATATCACCAGAGTTGTATTTGCCTTGGGCGTTGGTGCGGACAGCGCTGGTTTTACCGGTGAGGCGGTCAGTGAAGAGGAGTCTGACGCCAGAAATCGGGGCACCCTTAGTGGAAGTGACGGTTCCGGTCATGGTACCGTTTTCGGTTTCGTCGGTGTCTTGGGCGACCGCGGCGGACATCAGCGCCAGCGCAAACAACAGAGAGAAGAGGAAAGTTCGAGGCAAAAAGGGGCCTCCCGAAGTCATTCGTGGCAACGCCAGTTTCATGGGCGCACTTTCTAGTGAGATGTGATTAGAACTATTTTCAAAAGTCATTTTGGACGTTGAAGTCGACGGTGAGAGAAACTGAATTGCCGCCCTTCAGGGTAGCCGTTGCCCTTTGCACCCACGGCTTACATCGTGGACTGTAGTCTTTCGCCCCGCGACGGGTCCCGGCTGCCGTTGAACTGTGCTGCCTCCCCAAAAAAACCTTTGAAAATAGTTCGGTCTGACAATTGTTACTGTGCTGACAACAAATTGCAAACAGCCCTAATGCGACTTCGACGTGTAATAGCCAGTGCGATGACGCGTGCGATATTGAGCGCTCTCCGGAACACCGGTTAACTTCACATCAATGTGCCGGTAATCGGAATCTGCCAAGCGCTGGGCCGGGTAATACGCCAACAAATATTGCGTCCGCAACTCGTCGCTGATGGTGCGAAACGCTTCATCAAGTTGAGGCAAGGTGGTGGCGTAAAAATACTTGCCGCCGGTGTCCTCGGACAATTGCATCAGCGCATGCTCGCCGCCGGTATCGCGACCGGCGCTGGCCTCGACCGGTACGACGATGATGCTGTAAACCACAGCTTCGGAAATCTGCGCCGCGCGCAAGGCTTCCTGGTAATTGGTACGGCTGACAGTGTCGCCTCCGTCGGTGATCACCACCATCACTTTTCTGCCTTGGCGTGGTTCCAGGTCCTGAGAACCTACATAGATTGCGTCGTACAGGGCAGTTGCCGATCCCATGTGCATATGATCGATTCCGCGATCGATCGTCTTCATGTCCGAAGTGAATCCGACAACCGGATCTACGACTTCGCTGATACCGTAGATGGCCATGGCGTCCTGAGGGCGCAAGATCGCGTTGGCGAAACGGCGCGCGGAGTTCAGTTCAAGTGGCAAATCTCTGCGCGTGCTCAGGCTGGTATCAATCTCAAGAGCAATCGAGAGTGGGAGCGCGGATTCCTTGGCAAAAATGGAAATCTTCTGCGGATTGCCGTCTTCGAGGATCTGGAAATTGTCTTTGAGCAGGTTTCCAACGGGCGCACCGCGAGGATCCGTCACCGTGACGAAGACATTCACCAGCTTCACGTTCACACGGAAGGTGGTGTTCTGATCCTGATCGGAATCGGAGGGGTGCGATTTCGCTGCGGAAGGCTTGCTGCCGGACCAGGGCGGACGCGGGACCGACGAGGTCTGGGCCTGGCAGACGGATGCCAGCACAAGCAGCGCGAATAGGGTTTGCATGCGAGAGCTATTCACTTGGATGCGGGACTCCCGCGATTTGTGCCTGCGGCAATCTGCTCCGGAAAGGGCTCGCCGTCAGCCCAGACGGCGCCATCCTCAAAGAACTCTTTTTTCCAGATGGGGACGGTGCGCTTGAGGGTGTCAATCAGCCAGCGGCAGGCGTCGAAGGCGGCAGCGCGATGGGCTGAAAAGACTGCAATCAGAACACTGCTTTCGCCGATCTCGATATGGCCGAGCCTGTGTACGAGGCCAACATTGCGAATGGAAAAGCGCTGGGTGGCCTCGAAGGCCAGCTCACGAAGCTTGGCCAGTGCCATCTCCTCGTAAGCTTCGTATTCAAGGTAGAGGGTGTGCCGGCCCCGGCTGTTATTGCGGACAATGCCGTCGAAGATCACGATAGCGCCGTCTTCCGGGCGCTCCAGCGTGGGAACAATGTCGTGCGGGACGATACGGTCGTGGATGAGCTGGACATAAGGCTGATCGCCGGTGCCCCCGCTGACTGGCGGTAGAAGGGCAACCTCGTCTCCGGGGTGCAGCAGGCAGTCGGTGGCTGCGTATTCCTGGTTCACCGAGATGGCGATGGAGGTCAGAATGCCCTTTTTATCGGCAAACGTGCGTCCGTAATGGTCCAGGACGTCGCCAGCGGTGGCCTGGTCGGGCAGGTTGATGACGTCCGAGCTGCGCCCAGTTAAGTCCTTCAAAACACCGAAAAGTAGAACGCGCACCTGCATGGAGAATGGTTCCTACAGTTTAGCGTGAGCCGGATGTGTTTCCCGTCACATCATCGCCAAAGTACCTTCTAATATAGAGGATTAGAAAGGTTGGATTGGCCGACAAGCCCAAGGCGAGCTTCAAAATGTACCTGGTTCCTTGCAGCTGCGGGACCACGTTCGCGGTCTCCCAAGACTATGACCGGCGAGGAACATCCTGGAGCCGGTATTTCTCCTGCCCTAGCTGCGGCAAGCGCCATGATCCCAAGAACCGCCTCTTGGAGATTGGATATCACCCGGATGGGTACTGGAAGGTGGAGAAGTGCTGAGTTCCCCACCCGGACGCAGAATCGGTTTGGCGGATTTATATCAATAATTTGATCCATTTTGCCTGGGATTTGCTATACTTCCGGCGCCTTAGCGAACCCTGGTCGAGCAGCTTTCTGTTTGCTGGACGTTTTCGCCGGTTCGCGGACAGAAAGAAGGGGCAACTGTGAAGAACATTTTTGTTGGCAATCTCAGCTTCAACACAACCGAAGATGAGCTGCGCCAGCTGTTCGAGACGTACGGGCAGGTGGATCGCGTGAGCATTCTGACGGATCGTGAGACCGGGCGTTCGCGTGGCTTTGGTTTCGTAGAGATGACCAACGCAGAAGAAGGCGAAAAGGCGATTGCCGGATTGAATGGCAGCCAATTCGGCGGTCGGACAGTCAATGTAAACGAGGCGCGTCCGAAGGCCGAGCGTGCAGGAAGCGGCGGCGGTGGTGGCCGCGATCGGGGCCGTCGTTAGCACTCGCTAAAAAATATCGGGCGCACAACTTTCTTTTGTTGCGCTTTCCAACTCTTCGAGAGAGCATCCGAGGGATTTCTGCGCTTCCGCGGGGCTCGATGTAAACTGTGAATACGCGCCCGTAGCTCAGCTGGATAGAGCGGCAGCCTCCGGAGCTGTAGGTCGGGAGTTCGAATCTCTCCGGGCGCGCCATTTCTTGCTTCGTAAACTCTCCAACATTGTTATTGTGGTAACTCCTGCTCCGGCGTCGCGGGCTTCGCCAGCGGCGATTCCTGCGGCTTGGGACGAAGCTCCTTGCTCTTAGCAAATTCAGCACGGGCTTCGGCCTGCTTGCCTATCGCCTGATAAGCGCGCGCCAATCGGTAATGAGCATCGGGCTGGGTTGGATCGAGAGCAATCGCGTGTTTCAGGGCATCGATCTCTTCTGCACGCTTGTTGCGCTGCATGTAGATCTTGCTGAGATCGAGATACACGATGCGCAATTTCTTGGAGGACTGAATCGCCTGGTTCAGCAGCGATTCTGCGCGATCGAGATTCCCGCGTTCGAGTTCAACGTCACCCAAATAAGCGAGCGCTTGCGCGTGAGTTGGGTTGAGAGCGAGCTCTGCTTCAAACTCGCGCGCCGCATCGTCGAACTTCTGTAACTCCCAGCTAAGGTATCCAAGCCCGAAGTGAATGTCCGGCTGTTTCGGATCGAGCTGAGCCGCGGCTTCAAATTCTTTGATGGCCTCGTCTGTCTTGTGGTTTGCGTCGAGAGCTTCGCCGAGCAAGATGTGAACGGCTGCGGAGTCAGGATTGAGTTGCAGGAGCGCCCGGAATTCATCAAGCGCGCACTTGTTGTCCTTTATGGCGAGGCAGCTCTGGGCCAAAACGTTGCGCAACTCGGCGTTCTGCGGGTCGGAGTCAGAGAGCGGCTTGAGCACTTTTACGGCGTCAGCGAATCGAGAGGCTCCGTAGTACGCCATGCCAAGGAGCATTTGCGCCTGAGCAACGTTGGTTCCTTGAGCGACGGCCACCTTTAGAGGAGTAATAGCAGCGGAGAAACGTCCGCGCTTGAATTCGGCGATGCCGAGATTGAGTTGCAGGCCAGGGAGCTTGGGGTTGATGGCGGCAGCCTTACGATAGGCCTCAACGGCTTCCGCATACTGCTGCTGTCGCGCAAGGTCAAGACCGAGGCTTGCCAGTGCGACAGAATCGCGGGGGTTCCCTTTGATAACAGAGCGCCACGCGTCGGCAGCTTCGGCGAACCGTCCTTGCTGCTCGAGCACGATAGCGGTGTCCGGAGAAGCAGCTTGCGCTGCTGCAGGGCTGCAGGCAAATGGCGCGAGAAAACAAATCGCAGCGCAGATACTCAATCCGACAGAAATCCGACGAAACATTTCGAAACGGGACATCACACGTCTTGATGATAGCGGAATTCAGCCAGCGGGAAGCCAGGCTGAAGCTAAGAGCTAAGCTAGAAGCTGTCTTCTAAACAAATGCCCCGTTCAACCAGCTTCGGCTGAACGGGGCGAGGTTACAAATTAGAGGCAAGACTAGAAGATCAGCTTGCCTCCCAGTTGGAAGGTTCGAGCGTCAGCGGCGGAGGTAATCTGGCCTGCCTGACCGCCATCGAAGCCCGTATGGAAGCCACCGTTCTGTCCGGCGCCACCGAATTGCGTGTGGTTCCAGACATTGAACGCATCTGCGCGGAACTCGAAAGCCGATCCGCGAGACTCGCTGAACACGAATTTCTTGAACAGCGACAGGTTCCAATTGTGCCGACCCGGTCCCCGCAGCGCGTCGAAGGGCAGATTGCCCCACTGTCCTGCAGCTGGTGCAGCAAACGCCGAGACATCGACCCATTGAATCCCGGTCACCTGAGTCCCGGCACTGTTTAGGACCTTCGACTTCGGGTAGGTAATGGCTCCTACCTTGTCGGGCCGGTTGCCGACGCCTCCGGCGAAGAGGCTGGCAACGTTGTTGCTGCTCACGGTCACGTTGTAAGGAATACCGCTCACCATGCTGACAATACCCGACAGCGACCATCCGCCCAACACGGTTTTGAAGGCGCGGTTCGAGCTGTTCTTCAGGAACGGCATGTCGTACATGAAGTTGACGAAGGCAACGTGGGTGCGGTCATAAGCTGACGGTCCCACGTCGTATTGCCAACCGCTGTACGGATTGGTTACTGAGTTCAGATCGAAGCCATTACCCGTGCTACCGTTAGCAGGGTCAATAGAACGGGCGAGCGTGTAAGCTGCTTGCAGCTGTAAGTCGCGCGTAATTTGTCCACGTAACTCCATCTGCAGCGAGTTGTAATGCGAGTTGGCACCGTTGAAGGCCTGTCTCAACTGGTGGAATCCCGTGTAAGGCACCAGCTCGTTAAAGTGACTTACGCCGTCGGTACCTACGTGATTCGTGGTGCTGGTCAAGCTGGCAAGTTGACTTGGATCTGGCCGATTGAGTTCCTGCCAGTAGCTGAGGTGTCGAGCCACGCTGCCGACATAGGATGCCGACAAGACAACCTTCCGGCCAACTTGTTGTTGCACGCCCGCGCTATATTGGGACACACGCGGCGTGGGATAGTACTGGTTGATTCCGGTTACATCAGCGGGCACGATCGGAACCGTGATAGCCCCGCCCTGCCAGGTGGTGTGTGGGTTGGAAAGCAGAACGTTATTGGTGTTCAGGCTGTATCCGTAGGGCGGATTTGTGGCGCCATTGTACATGTCGTTGCCTTGAACCCGCTCGTACATGATGCCGAAGCCGCCGCGGACAATCGTCTTGCCATCGCCCCGCAAGTCATAAGCGAACCCCAAACGCGGTCCGAAATCCCACCAATTGGCTTTCGCCAGTCCCTTGGGTACTCCGTTCTTGCCGTCGATACCGACTCCATTGAGGTATAGCTGGTATCCCTGCAGAGCGGAAAGCGGGCTCGGTCCGAGTCCCGGACTGTTGCTGGCGATCTGTCCACCATTGGTGCCAGCAACGAACACGGCAGCCTTGGCGGGATCGTACAGGTTGGGATAAAAGTTCGCCATTGCACCATTGGCTTCATAGGTGTGTGGCATGCCATCCCAACGGAGTCCGAGGTTGAGGGTCAGACGGTTATTCACGCGCCAGTTGTCCTGGATGTAGCCTGCCGGATTAACGGCATTCCAGTGGCCTGTGCCCTTGTAGCCGTTCTCGCCATAACCCTGCGCCGCGCCGAGGATGAAGTCGGCATAATCAAAGCCGCAGGTCACGGTTGCGCTCGCAACGCAGCTTGACGGCGTAGTGGCAGATGCGTCGAAGGTAAACTGTCCCTGTGTTCTGGCAAAGTAGTCCTGGACCTTCTTGTAGAGTGCCCAGCTGAATCCGAATTTAAACTGATGTGATCCCTTTACCCAGGACAGATCATCGCGGAACTGATAATCATCCGCGGTGTTGTTCCAGGGAATCCAGTTTGCATCGTAGTTGTCGTTCATTTGCTTGGAGAGATTGATGGCCGGAACGCGATTCAAGTCGTTCGTGCCGCCAAAGATGCGGTTGAAATTGAATCCGGACGCCGTGTACACACCAACGGGCAGAATGTGAATGCGGTTCCCGTTGCTGTTGAACGCAAATTCATTCAGCAGATTCGGGCGGATCATATATGTGGCATGAACCACGTAGTGGTAGGAGGGATTGCCGAAGGTATTGCCAATACTCGGCATATTGTCGCCACTCCACATCGAGGTTCCGTAAGTTTGTATGGCGTGATCCAGGATCAGGTGGCCAAACACAGAAAACTTATCGGTAAAGGTGTGGTCAAGACGGACAATCTCTTCCCTGGCAGTCGTAGGTTGATTTGCGCCTCCGATGAAGCTGAAGCCGCTGGTCGCTTTGGGGAAGATTCCCGCAGCCAGGAGCGCAGCTGCATTCGCATTGACGGCGCAGGCCGGAATGTAGGTTTGACCTGAACTGTTAGTGGGGAACGATCCTCCCGCGGTGAGTGTGGTACAGCCAGGAGCGAACGTCCCAATGTCTTGAGGCACTGCCAACTGGATGGTCTTGCCGTTGGGATCCTTGGCTGGCAATACGACGTTGCCGCTGGCATCGGGATACATGGAGGCTGAAGGCACGTTCACGTTGAACAGTCCGCCGCGGATGTAACGGCGCCAGTCCATGTTGTAGAAAAAGAACGTTTTCACGTTTGCGGTGCTCGGATGGAAAGACACCGGGCCACCTACATTGAATCCCCAAATGTTGAGCCGCAAGGCGGCTACTTTGTTGGGGGCTGGGTTGAAATAGTTTCGTGCATCAAAGGCATCATTGCGTCCGTTGTAGAACGCTGACGCATGCAGCTTCCGCGTGCCGGACTTCATAGCCATGGTGATGGTGCCGGCTGAAGAAGTTCCGTACTCCGCACTGTAGTTCGAAGTCAAGGCGCGGAATTCCGCAATGGATTCCATCGAGGGTGCTACATCGGAACCGCCGCCACCCCCACGATCGGCAGCTTCGCCTCCATCAATCACCCAGAGGTTATGAGAAAGGCGCTGACCATTAAAGCTCACGTTGAAGTCGCTGCCAGCGGAGGTAGGAACCATGAAGTCCGCCTGCACGCTAGACGCGCCGGGCGTAAGGGCTTCGAGTGCGAAGACGCTGCGGCCGTTGGCGGCCAACTGACTAATCTGTCCGCCGGTGATCATGCTGCTGACCTCACCGGAGTCGGCTTGCACAGCGATCGCATTGGCTTCGACCGTGACGTGCTCTGTCGCAGCCCCGACCTTCATGGAGAAGTCAACACGAAGGCGGTCACCAACCGCGAGAACCAACCCAGTCTTCTCCGTGACGGTGAATCCTTGTCCTTCGGCCGTCGCTATGTATTTGCCGATATGCAAGTTCGGCAACACGTACTCGCCGGCATCATTGGATTTAATCGTGCTGACGATACCAGTATCAGTGTTTGTAAGAGTGATGGTTACATTCGGTAGAGCGGCGCCGGTTTGATCGGTGACCGTTCCAACCACGGTAGCTTCCTGCGCAAATGCGAGCACGGAAGCAAAGATGAAGAGAAAAGCTGTGAACGCGAGGAATTTAAAAATGCTTCGCGATCCCAGCCTTCGAAACCCGGAGTAGTTGGATGAAAGCTTCATAGCATTCTCCGATTGGGATTGCGTTAGACACACAACAATGCACAAGCAAGTTGTGAGTTCGCGAGTCCAAGCTTGGGATTGGCACGCATACGTTGTCAAGCCAAAACGATTATGTTAGTTACTGCTACTTTAATTGGCTGCACAATGACCGCTCCGATTCGTCGTCTTATGTCGGTACAGCTAACAACTTACAGGCATACTGTGATTCTAATCACAGTTGAGAAATAGTTTTAGGGCACGACGAATACTCGGTGCAGAATTGTGATCGTGATCACATTTGCACGGTGGCGTCGCACCAGGCAATGCGACACCAGCGCTGCGCGCGGTATGCCGTATGGAAGAGATTCACTTGTGTGCGCGCGAGTGTTTCTGAGCGGCGTTTCATGCAGTGGCAATGCTGCGACCTCTGCAGAAATCGCGGTCCACCGTTGAACCGTGTGATTTCCATGGATGCGCGCCGCGAGGAGCATAGCAGCGGGGCCCGGCACAGCATCTAGGTGTAAGTAGACTTACACGCCGTCACACTGTGACTTACATTCCGAGACACAGATCGTCACTCTATGACCTAGGTACTAGCACGCTAGTTGCGAGCAAATGATACGTTCTTACACCACAGAGTACTTCCCTGACAGACGCGAGTTTAAGTACAGCACAAAGAGAGGCGACATAGACTACGTAGCTGGTGCTTACGGAACATGCAGCGCCGAGAGACTCTGGTGCGGGACAAGCGCAACACGGGATGACGAGGCAAAATCATACTGAAAGCAGGAGCATACTACCAGAGAGGTACAACGTTGGCAGACCCGATCGGCGGAAGATTACTTGCGAACTTTTCCGTCAGCAATCAGACGATCGAGCCAGCGGCGGGCCGTGGCGGCCCCTTTGTCGTTAGGATGCGTCCGCAGAAAACTTCGAAGGGTTGCCGCTGAGTCGTCGAATTTCCCCACGGCAGTCTGTGCTTGCGCTATTAGTAATTCGATGGCCGGCTCGGCGCCGTGTGACTGGACAAGGGCCCGTTGTGCCTCTTCGAGTGCACCCTCGAATTGCTGCTGATTGTAAAAGGCCTTGGCGAGCGCGTAGTGCGTATCCCAGCGAGCCGGGTCGAATTGTAGGGACTGCTGCAGCGGCGGGACTGCGAGATCAAAGCGATTTTCGTTGACGAATGCCATGCCGAGGGCGCTCAGAACGCGAGCGTTTTTCGGATCGACTTGGGCCGCCTTTTCGAGGAAACCACGTGCCTTCTCGGGCTGATTGCGCTGAAGGAACACGACCCCCTGTAAATAGAGAACGTCGGGATGATTTGGAGCAAGCTGGGCGGCTTCGTCCAAATATTTCCCAGCTTGATCGAGTTTATTTTCTTTAAGGGCTTGCAGAGCCTTGTCCATCAACTCCTTGGCTTTGGGAGCCAGCAGAGGACGCGAATCAGAACCGAGCGCACCGGCGTTTGAATCGCGCTGAAGAGTGATTTCTTCTTCAGCAGCAACGGCAATGGGAACGGATATGTCTTTCTGGGCAGAGCGATAACCGACCGCCTCCGCCACGATCGTGTAGTCCCCTAGCCCGTTCAGGATAAAGACAGCGCGCCCTTTGCTCGTCGTCATCTCTTGGGAGAGAGTACCCCGCAGGTAGAGCTTGATGCTAACGAGTGGCCCGATCAACTGCCTGGAACCTTCTCGAATGGTGATGGAAAGCTCGGCGCGATTGCCACGGACTCCGCCGACGTCGGCCGAGCGCTCTTGGGCAACTATGGCAATCACAGCGCAGGTTGCTATTGCAGCACAAGCAAGAACCATCCGAATTCTCGGTTTGTTCTTGAGTGGCTTAGCGGCGAGGTTCCGGACGTTGAGATTTTTTGCACTGAGCATTTTCAAACCCCGCCTCAAGTTCCAGAGGCTCCACGATCTCCAAGATACTCCAAATTAAAAGCCCCGCTCGCATGTTATATGCGAGCGGGGCAAGAGTGGTTCTTATCCAGAAGAATCTAGAAGCTAAGCTTCAAGGCCAACTGGATGGTGCGGGGATCATAAGCGCCTGTCACTTTACCAAAGTCGCTTGCCCCTAAGTTGGTGCTGATACCGTTCAGCACCGAGTTACCGATGAATTGCGTGTGGTTCCATACGTTGAAGAACTCAGCACGGAACTGGAGATTGCTCCCCCGCTCCTGGTTGAACCAGAAGTTCTTGAACAGCGAGAGGTTCCAATTGTCGCGGCCAGGTCCTCGTACGGAATCGCGCGGCGTATTCCCCCACGTCCCCGGTGCCGGGGCCGTGTAAATCGACGTATCGAACCACTGACTGGGGGTGTGCGGATCGTGTCCGCCGCCCGCAGTGTTGGGCCGGTTCGAAGTGTTCGGAACGATGCTGGATACGCTGCTTCCGTTCAGCCCAATGTTGAGTGGTGCTCCCGATTGTGCCTCCACGATGCCCGAAAGTTCCCACCCGCCAAGAGCCGTTTTGAGTGCCTTGCTACTGTTCTGGAAGAGCGGGATTTCGTACACAAAGTTGGTGAAAAACACATGCCGTATGTCATACGGAGCCGGACCGAAGTCATACTTCCAGCCGGCATAGGGATTGGATATGTTGCCGAGGTCTCCTGCGCTACTACCCTGGGACCCAGCATCATTGGTTTTCGAGTAGGTATACCCCAGTTGGTATTGCAGCCCTTTCTTTATGTTACCGCGCAGGGACGCTTGCAACGAGTTGTAGTTCCCGTTCGCTTCGTTTTGCGCGATCCGAATGCTCTTGTAGCCCACAAAGGGAACGTCATTGTTGTACGTGCCACTGTTCGTGGGGGGAAGGTAGCTAGCCAACTTGGTGGGATCAACCAGGTTGGTTTCCGTGTAGTAGTTCTGGTGGCGGTTCTGCGTGCCAACATACTTGAGGTCCAACACGGAGTTGCCGATCGAGTGCTGAATGCCCAGGCTGAACTGGCTACTCATGGGTGACTTGTAGCGGGTCAGGTCCAAGCCAGTGATGTTGTTCACCGGGATCGCCCCTGCATTCACCACACCAGTCGTCAGATCCATCGTCGGCGCTGACAGGGACACGTTGTTGAAATTAACGCTGGCAGCAAGAGGAACGGTGCCGGCATTGTTGTACACGTCATTTCCTTGAATGCGTTCGTACATGATGCCGAAGCCGCCGCGAATGACGGTCTTGCCGTTGCCAGACAGGTCGTAAGCGAAACCAAGGCGTGGTCCGAAGTTCTTCCAAGCGTCATCTACGCAGCCCTTGGGAACTCCCTTACCGCAAATAGCAATGCCATTGGTGTAGAACTGGCCGGGCAGAGCTGGATCGGGACTGCTCGCCAGACCGGGGCTTGTCGGGTCTATGCTGCCGGACCCGGGGCTCAAGACGGCTGCATTGCTGGAGTTATACAGGCTTGGATAGAAATTGGCCATGTTGTTCTTGGCTTCGTAGGTATGCGGAAGTCCATCCCACCGCAGGCCAAGGTTCAAGGTGAGGCGATTGGTCGCGCGGAAGTTGTCCTGGAAATACGTCGACCAAGAAACATTGTTCCAGTATCCCGCGCTCTTGACCGCATCTTCGGTGTAGTTGGAAGCATATCCAAGCAGATAATCGGCAAAGTCATTCCCGCTATAGCTGCCGTTGAATTGGAAATTGCCTTGGGTATTCTTGAACCAGTCTTGGACCTTCTTATAAAGCAGCCAGCCACCACCCATCTTGAGTTGGTGACGCCCTTTGGTCCACGACACGTCATCGCGTATCTGATAACTGTCTGCCTTGTTATTCCACGGCATCCAGTTCACGGTGTAGTTAGATCCCGTGCTGCCATTCAATTGGATCGATGGTATGCGGGTATCAACGTTTTTGCCGTCACCCGTATGCGGAAAGAAGGGAGCAAAGGTGAATCCTGCTGGTGCTGAGATCAATCCGGCCGGCAGAATGTGGATGCGGTTTCCGTTGTAGTTGAAGGATACCTCATTTAGCAAGTTGGGCTTAATCAGGTAAGTGGTATGGAACACACCGGCATAGGAAGGATTTCCGAAGGTGTTTCCGACCGAGGGCACGTTATCGCCGCTCCACATGCTGGTAACCAGGTTTTGCGCAACCGATTCGGCGACGAACGTGCCGTAAACGGTCAATTTGCTGGTTGCGTTGTAATCAATGCGGGTGATTTCTTCTCGCAGGTTATTGGGAACGCTCACAGGAGCTTGGAAGCGGTTGCCGTTTGTGGGTGCCGGGAAGATGCCACCGAATTTTCCGCCAGCGGTCAACAGCGCTTGGGCATTCGGATCCAGCATGCACGAAGGGATGATGTTATTTGTGAATTGCCCGCCGGGATTGGCCCCTGCGGGTTGTGCACCACCAGGACAATTCTTGAACTGAATAGATGCAGGAACAACACTTAGAGCCGGGTCATTGATGGTCGTGCTTCCGAAATTTCCGCCGTAGGTGGAAGTCAACGGCACTTGCTGGTTAATTTGCGTCCCATTGATGAGCTTGCGCCATTCCATATTGTAGAAGAAGAAGAGCTTGTCCTTCATTCCAGGAACGGGGCCGCCGACGTTAAAGCCGAAAACGTTATAGCGGAACTCGGCAATCTTTCCGGGAGCGGGGTTAAAGTAATTGCGTGCCTGCAGCGCGTCGTTTTGGAAAAATTCCCAAGCCGATGCGTGGTATTGGCGGGTGCCGGACTTGGTAACTGAACTGATGGTGCCGCCGGACGAGATCCCGTATTCAGCACTGTAGTTAGAAGAGAGGACCTGGGTCTGCGCAATGGCGTCCATGGAAGGCAGTACGCTGGACGCGCCCGCTCCGCCACGATCCGAGTTTTCGCCGCCATCCAGCATATAGAGGTTGTGACCAGGGCGGTTTCCGTTAAAGCTGATATTGCTGGACGCTCCGCCAACCGGCACCGGTACCTGAGTACTGGGGTTCAGATTTGCAGCGCCCGTAGTGAGCTCCGCGTAGCTGTAAATGGTTCTGTTCTTTGTAGCCAATTCCGTGATCTGCTTCCCGTTGACCAGCGAACTCTGTTCGCCGCTGTCGGTCTGCACTGCCAAGGCGGTAGCTTCTACACTTATGGTCTCGCCCACCGCGCCGACGGCCATTTGAAAGTCCTGGCGGACGCGATCGGTAGCATTTAGAATCACCCCATTTCGCGCCTCGGCCTTGAAGCCCTGTGCCGCGGCCTTCACATCATATGTGCCGATCTGCATACCGGGAAAGGTGTATATGCCAGCCTCATTGGTGCTAGCAGTTTTGCTCACCCCCGTGGCAGTGTTGGTAGCGGTGATGGTGACATTCGGAAGAACGGCACCCGATGTATCTGTGACAGTGCCCAGGAGGGTACCCAACTGTCCCTGTCCTAAGGCTTGTAGTGAGGCAAATAGCAAAGCTGAGACGATCAACGCGATAAATCGCCAGTTCGCGCTGCCCGTCAGCTTCCTAAACCCAAAAAGGGTAGGCGAAAGCTTCATGGCATTCTCCGTAAAGAATTGAGTTGCAAAACCCAGAAGTGTCGTGAGTTCCGCCAAAGCTTCATGCGAGCGCATGTACGTTGTCAAGCAGAAAATCGTTATGTTCCTTCATGCTAGATCGATTTAGAAAACGTTTTCCCGCCAGCCGCCCCGTTGAAATGCAGCAAAGTAAACGTAAACTCTTGAACGGGATTTCAATGTTTAAATCTTTTGTAGAAAGCGTCGTTCCCGCCAAACTCGCCACCGGGGGACTTCGTCGTACAATAAGTTTTGCCTCTTAACACACCAGCCCTTGACCTCGCTGGAGCCGAGTCTTCCAGCCCCGCAACTTCTTTCGCTATTTCGGTGCGGGACATTGTGCACCGGTACGGTGAGCGCGCCGCATTGAATGGGGTGTCATTTGAGGTACGCCCAGCCGAATTATTTGGGCTGCTAGGCCCAAATGGCAGCGGAAAGACGACGCTGTTCCGCATCCTTTCAACGCTGATGGTGCCGGTAGCTGGACGCGCGCTTATTCTCGGGCACAACGCGGCGGAAGATCCGAGCCAACTGCGACGGGAAATCGGCGTCGTGTTCCAGGCCCAGAGCATCGATCTGAAACTCACGGCAGCCGAAAATCTCATGCATCAGGGCCATCTTTATGGACTGCGAGGGGCGGCGCTGAAGAAACGCATCGCGGAGATTTTGGCACGCGTGGGATTGGCGGATCGTGCGAAAGAAAAAGCTGAGACGTTTTCGGGCGGGATGCAGCGGCGTCTGGAACTGGCAAAAGGTTTGTTGCATGGGCCGAAGGTTCTGCTGCTGGACGAACCGACCACTGGACTCGATCCGGGAGCACGTCGCGATTTGTGGCAATATCTGCGAATTCTTCGCGACGAAGAACGCGTCACGGTCCTTGTGACCACGCACCTGATGGAAGAAGCGGAGCGGTGTGATCGACTGGTGATCCTGAACGAAGGTCGCGTCGTTGCTTTAGGCACGCCAACAGAATTGAAACGCGAGATTGGCGGCGACGTGATTGTACTGGAGACGAAAGATCCAGAGAGGCTGGCGGGAAAAATTCGCACGCAATTTCGGACGGACACGAATGTAGTTGAGGGGCAAGTGCGAATTGAGCGAGAACACGGACATCGCTTCGTAACCGATTTGGTGGAAGCTTTCCCCGGAGAGATTGACGCGGTGTCGATTGCGAAGCCGAGCCTGGAGGATGTGTTCATCCGGCGAACGGGCCACAGGTTCTGGACGGAGTCCGAGGAATCAACCGCGAAGGAGACCCTTCGACTTCGCTCAGGGCAGACTCCGGGACACGAAGGAAAACACTAGTTTATGGCAACACGTGCAGAAACATATCCGGTGCGCTCCGATGTTCAAAGTGACGAACTGCTGCTGCCGGCATTCACGCTGTGGTGGCGCGAAGTGGTGCGCTTTTATCGCCAGAGGGCCCGCGTGGTGGGAGTGATTGCGTCTCCCGTGCTGTTCTGGCTCGTCATTGGGTCGGGATTCGGCAGGTCGTTCAGTTCCGGCGGCGGCACGAGCCAACACTACCTGGACTACTTTTATCCCGGCGCGCTGATCATGATCGTGCTATTCACGTCGATCTTCACCATGATGTCGGTGATTGAGGACCGGAAAGAAGGATTTCTGCTTTCCGTACTGGTTGCGCCAGTGCCGCGGTCGGCAATCGTGCTGGGAAAAGTGCTGGGCGGAACCACGCTCGCGACAATACAGGGACTCATCTTCCTAGTGTTCGCGCCATTTGTTGGAATTCACCTGGGATTGATGGTTTTTGTGATGGCGGCGATCATCGTGTTCCTGGTCTCCTTTGCGCTCACGGCGCTGGGGTTTGCAATCGCGTGGCCTATGGATTCGACGCAGGCGTTTCACGCCATCATCAATCTGTTCTTGATTCCGCTGTGGCTGCTTTCGGGGGCGCTGTTTCCGCTATCGAGTGCGTCGTCGTGGCTGCGAATGCTCATGGAAATCAATCCGCTGACCTACGGAGTGGAGGCACTGCGGAGCGCTCTGTATCCGGCGAACCCAGGCGAGTTCTCGCTGATCGCATCGATCGCAACACTGATCCTGTTTTCGCTGGTGATGTTTGGGATAGCCTTCCTCATGGTCAACCGGCGGACCACGAAGCCAGCGGCATAAGATTTTTCACCACAGGGGCACAGAGGCACAGGGAATCACTTTGCGAAATCTGCATGCCACGGAGGTCTTCTTGATCTCCTATGAAGGTGAGACTCTGCGGTGAACCACAATTAAGAAATGGCAGACTATTCAGTCTTCCCTGCTATCAATGCGACGCTGAATGGGACTAGCGCGGTGCTGCTGGTGACGGCGCATCACATGATCAAGCGCGGCCGAGTGGCAACGCACCGGGCACTCATGCTGGCGGCGGTGGGGACGTCAACTCTATTTCTCATTTCATATCTTTATTATCACGCTCATGTTGGGTCGGTGCGGTTTCAGGGACATGGGTGGTCGCGGCCGCTGTATTTCAGCATTCTGATCTCACATACGATTCTGGCGGCGACCATTGTGCCGCTGGTGATCATCACGTTGACCCTGGCTTTAAAGGGACGGTTTCAACGGCATCGCGCGATTGCGCGGTGGACATATCCGATTTGGTTGTACGTTTCGGTAACGGGAGTCGTGATTTACGTGATGCTGTACCACGTTTTTCGCGCAGCTTGATCGCAGAGGAATCACATTTAAAACCTCAGAGTTGCTGCCACGAAAGTTGTACCTCAAACGCACCAAACTAACCAACAAACCTCGACGCGATAACAACTTCCGAGCATGGTACTCTCGAACTGCTCTGGTGTGTGTTGCTCCGTTCGAGGGGTGACCGCCCAAATCGAAAATTTCCGGCGCCTGATGCGCACCGTGGAAATGCTGTCGGATCTCGGTCCCGAGATGACGGCGGAGCGGGACTTTGCGCAAACGGCGAACACCATGCTGAGCGCGCTCATGCAGGCGGCGAGCGCGAGCGAAGGCGCACTTTTCGTTTTTATCGAAAAGCCGTCGATGCTGAACTCGGTGGCGACCAGCGGATTTGCGCTGATCCCAGAACCCTCCGTGATCCCCCTTCTTCCCAGACACGTGCACGCGTTGAGCACGACGCATGGCGCGGTTTTGCTCGCCCAAACCTCCTACGACACTTTCCTCAGCGCGAATGGAAACGTTGCACCAGAGTTGTTTAAATGCGTGGCGCCGTTGAAGGTGATGGGAAAATTGGTCGGCGCGGTCGCACTGGGCCGTCGACAAGGTGACGCGTTTTACGACGAAGAAGGACTGCAATCGCTCGACCTGCTGTGTCACTACGTGGCGCTGGCGGTGCAGAACCATGCGCTCACGCAAACGCTCGCGCAACGCGTGGCGGAAAACCTGAGGCTCATGGCTTCGCTGCACGGCTTCTATGACAACGCGCTGGAGGCATTTGCAACGGCGATCGACGTCAAGCATGTGAACATCCACGGGCATTCCTTGCGCGTGGGCCGTTATGCGTCGGCTATTGGCGAAGCGATGGGACTGGACATGAATGAAGTCGCGGCGCTGCGTTCGGCGGGATATCTGCACGACATTGGTAAGGTAGCCGTCGATAAGCGGCTGTTCGGTAAGCCAACGACACTCGATCCGGAAGAGTTTCAGGAGATGGCGGACCATACGACCGTAGGTCACCAGATTGTGACGGGTGTCAATTTTCCCTGGCCGAAAATTCCGGAGGTGGTGCGCTGGCATCACGAGCGGGCCGATGGGTCCGGGTACCCGGACGGGATCGGCAGCGACGATGTACCGATGCAGGCGCGGATCGTTGGCCTCGCGGATACATTTGACGCGATGACCAGCCCGCGGCCATATCGTGAGCCGATCTCGCTGGGCGCGACCCTGACGGAAATTGTGCGAATGGCGCCGCAGAAATTCGACCCCAATGCTGTTCATGCACTATTAATCCAGATTCGCCGTGATGCGGTGGGCACCAACCGCGTTCGGCTGCTCGAAGATCGCTCGGCAGGCCATCTGGCACCAACGGACATTGACCATTTGGCTGCCACCCTGCAACATAAAGTCTCCAACGGCAAGTCCTATCTCACCTAAACTCTTTCCATGGCTGACGTTCTCGAACGCCTCAAGATCCTGATTGACTCTTCCACGCCCATCATCGTGATGGAAACCGTTGAGGAGATGCGTGCGGTGCAATTGGTGCGCGAGGCGGCGTCGCCGTTGAACCTGGCGGTCTTTGAGTGGAGCATCGCGAGCGGTTTGTCTCGGAGCGGCGGGCCTGCGGGCGCAGTCTCGTACGATACGAAGTTCCCTGGTGCCGCACATTCGGCACTGGTCCAACCGGACCAGAACACAGCGCATGCGATCTACAACAGCGGCGAACCCGCGCAGGCGCTGGGAACGTTGGAATCGATCTCGGTCGAAGCGGTATTCATCTTGAAGGATTTCCATCGCCACATGGATGATCCGGTAGTTGTGCGGCGCTTGCGAGACGTCGGACAGAAGTTTTCAACGAACCGGAAGACCGTAGTCATTACGGCACCTGCGTTGACGATACCGCCGGAACTGGGAAGCCTGGTGGAGTTCCTGGAACTTCCCTTACCCGACAAAGACCGGTTGCGCGAGATCCTCGATGAGGTATGGAAACGAGTGAGTGCGAGCCGCACTTTGCGGAAGACGCTGGGTGCCGCAGGCCTAGATGCGGTGGTCAACAATCTGCGCGGGCTCACTGAAGAAGAGGCGGACCGCGCGATTTCGCAGGCCCTGGTCACGCGGTATGGACTCGTGCCGGAGACGGTCACTGATGTGCTCGACGCCAAGAAGGAACTGCTACAGCACTCCGGCATGTTGGACTTCGTGGCTGCATCGGAGAGCATGGCGACGATTGGAGGACTCGAGAATCTGAAAGCGTGGCTCGCGCAGCGGCGTGGGTCGTGGGAAGACTCGGCGAGACAATTTGGGCTCGAGCCGGCGAAGGGCGTGATTATTCTCGGCGTGCAGGGCTGCGGTAAATCGCTTTGTGCTCGAGCTGTGGCCGGCGAATGGAAACTGCCGCTGGTGAAGTTCGATACGGCGGCGATTTACGACAAGTTTATCGGGGAGACGGAGAAGCGGATTCAGAAGGTTTTTCGCGTGGCCGAAGGGCTCGCACCTTGCGTATTGTGGATTGACGAGCTCGAAAAAGTCTTTGCCGGGAGCGGGCCGGATTCGGCCTCCGTAGACGCCGGAGTCTCCTCGCGCATTCTGGCGTCGTTTCTTTCGTGGATGCAGGATCGGCGTGCGCCGGTGTTTGTGGCTGCCACGTGCAATAACGTGACGGCGTTGCCTCCGGAACTCATTCGCAAGGGGCGTTTCGATGAGCTGTTCTTCGTCGACCTGCCGAACCAGAAAGAGCGCGAGCAGATTTTCGCGATCCAGTTAAGCAAAAGGAAGAGAAATCCGGCCGATTTCGATTTGCGGCGCGCAGCAACGGCGGCTGAAGGATTCTCGGGCGCGGAGATCGACGCAGCGGTCCAGAGTGCGCTCTATACCGCGTACAGCGGAAAGCAGGAACTGACGACGCAACATTTGCTGGATGTATTAAGGAAGACGGTGCCGCTCTCGACAACGCGAGCCGAGGAAATTCAGGCGCAACGGGAGTGGGCTAAGGAACGCGCGGTGCCGGCGTCGGCGGGAGATGCGCGAGGAGAGACTGCGTAGAGGGTTTGGCGTTTTCCCCTAGGTTTACGGTTGCGGGGATATCAGTCGCGCCAAAGGCACCCTGGCAATTATCCATCGCTGATGCAGAAGAAAAGCAGGCTCCTCCCGGGCTGAAGCCCGGTCGGAATGACACGAAATAAGTAAGAAGTGCCAAGAATCATTGACAAGAAACAAAAGGGGCTGACCGGCACGAGTAAACTCGCGCCCTCCCTCTCGGAGGAAGCTTGAACGATTATCTGCTTTCAGTGGTGCTCGGGATTATCGAAGGATTAACAGAATTTCTGCCGGTCAGTTCGACGGCGCACCTGCGCATTGCTGAGTCGCTGTTCCACATCAGCTTGGGCGACGGCTACTGGAAGATGTACACGATCGTGATTCAGTTGGGCGCGATCTTATGCCTGCCGATTTATTTCCGGGCAAGAATTGCAAAATTCTTGAGCACATTTCCGCACGGCGAGAATGGCGACCGGACGGCGCTGACACATCCGCTCGGCCTGACCATTGTCGCGTTCGTGGTCACGGCCATCCCGGCTTTCCTGCTCACAAAGGTGATTGGCAAGCACCTCGAGAGCCTGACCATCATGGGCGCTTCCCTGCTGGTCGGCGGCATGGTGATGTGGGCGGTGGATGCGATGAACGCACGAGCAGAAAAGATGGGCCCAACCACCGGTGGCAGCCGGATTCATACCTGGAAGATGGAGGCAATGAGCCTGGGCCAAGCGGTGTGGATTGGCGCCTGTCAGATCTTGTCGGCGGTGTTTCCGGGGACTTCGCGATCGATGTCGACGATTGCCGCGGGACAAATTGCGGGGATGTCGCGGGCTTCGGCGCTGGAGTTCTCGTTCTTCCTGTCGATCCCGACTATGGTGGTGGCGACCTGCTATGACCTGATGAAGTCTCTGCGCGGAAAAGGCGAAAACCCGATTGGGGTGTCGCAGATCGATGCACACGGGTGGGTCGTTCTGCTGATTGGATTCGTGATTTCCTTTATCGTCGCCTACGGTGCAGTTGCGTGGTTTATGGCGTGGGTGCGGCGGCGCGGGCTCACGCCGTTTGCGATTTATCGAATCATCATTGGCGTGCTCGTGCTGGTGTTTGCGGCAAAACTGGCGTAGTTAGAATTTTAACCGCGAAGGCACACGAACGAAGCGGTGAAAAAAACCTCTGCGATTGTGCCACGGGCCTGCCGACCCCTGTTCTGATCCCCACTGACGACCAACCAATCTGCAATCTGAACTCCTCGATCTGCAATCCCGCTGCCGAATTGCTAACCTTCTCTATAGGCGCTAGTCTAATGCGTTGGATTGGTGTGCCCAGGATTCTCAATCTAAACTTTTGATCGACTCGGCGGAAGACTGAGTGCTGAGTGCTAAGGAGAGTTCCATGAAGAAAACTGCCGTCGTACTTCTCTTTATTCTGAGTATCACGTTGTTTGCCGCCGCTCAACAGGACAAGTCAAAGCGCCCCAGTCCGCCCGCACAAGCGCAGTGCAAGTTGCCCGATGGAAAGACCATCACAACGGACTATTCCAGTCCGCGGGCAAAGGGCCGTCAGATTTTTGGTGGACTGGTTCCCTACAACGAAGTGTGGCGCACCGGCGCGAATGAAGCCACGACATTTGTGACGACAGCGAACCTGAGCGTAGAGGGTAAGGATGTTCCAGCCGGAAGCTACACCATCTTTACTGTCCCAGCGCAGGACAAGTGGACGCTCATCATTAATAAGAAGACCGGTGAGTGGGGTATTCCGTATCACTACGAGTCGGACGAACTGGTGCGCGTGCCCATGCAGGTATCGAAGACGTCGGGACCGGTGGAAAATTTCACCATCAACTATGACCAGAGTGGCGGATGCACGCTGCAGATCAGTTGGGAGAACACGCAGGCATCGGTAAAGTTCAGCGAGAAGTAACCATTGCAGATGCGATGGAGCTTCGTTCCGTTGGGGGACGTCGCTAGTGGTTGAGAGTCTGCGCAGGCAATCAAACCTAATAATCTGTCATTCCGAGGAGTGAAGCGCAGCGAACGACGAGGAACCTGTTTTCCCGTGCATGACAGTTGCTGCTGGGGAACAGCAGGTTCCTCGTCGCGTTGCTCCTCGGAATGACATCCATTAAGAAATGTTTTTCATTGCTGACCGCAATGACATCGATGAAGAACCGTAGAGTCGGGGACAGGCCCAGGCGTTAGGGCGTAGGCTTCCACCGCAGCACGGGCTTGCGCGCCGCAGCGGTTTCGTCCAGGCGGGAGACTCGCGTCGAATGCGGTGCGGTCTTCACCAGTTCCGCATCTTCTTCCACTTCTTGCGCGATGGAGCGCATAGCTTCGAGGAAAAGATCGAGTTCCTCTTTCGACTCGCTCTCCGTCGGCTCGATCATCATGGCGCCGGGCACGATCAGCGGAAACGCCGTCGTGTAAGGATGGAAGCCGTAGTCGATCACGCGCTTGGCGAGATCCATGGTGCGCGCGCCTTTCCTGGCCTGAATCTTGTCGCTGAAAACCACCTCGTGCATGCTGGGGATCGAGTACGGCAGATCGTAAGTGCCTTCGAGCCCCTTGCGAATGTAGTTCGCGTTGAGGACAGCGTCTTCGGTGGTCTGGCGTAGACCGTCTGGCCCGTTCGCCAGAATGTAAGCCAGCGCGCGAACGAACATGCCGAAGTTTCCGTAGAACGAGCGCACGCGGCCAATGGACTGCGGACGTTCGTAGTCAAAGCCGAGAGTGCCATCGGGCTTCGAGATCAGCACCGGCTTCGGGAGAAACGGCTCCAACTGCTTTTTGATCGCGACCGGGCCTGAACCTGGGCCGCCACCGCCGTGCGGAGTCGAGAACGTCTTGTGCAGGTTCAGGTGCATGACGTCCACGCCAAAGTCGCCGGGACGAACCTTGCCGACCAGCGCGTTCATGTTGGCGCCGTCCATGTAGAGCAGGCCGCCTTTGGCGTGGAGCAGTTCAGCGATTTTGTGGATGTCCTGCTCGAAGACGCCGAGCGTGTTGGGATTGGTTAGCATCAGCGCGGCGACATCTTCGTTCATCTGGGCTTCGAGCGCACCGATGTCGACCATCCCCTGTGCGCTGGATTTGAGGTTCTCGACCGCATAGCCGACCATCGCGGCGGTCGCGGGATTAGTACCGTGGGCGGAGTCGGGGATCAGAACTTTCTTGCGCGAACTTCCCTGCGCGTCGTGATAGGCGCGAACTAGAAGGAGACCAGTAAGTTCGCCATGAGCACCGGCAGCGGGCTGCAAGGTGATTGCGTCCATGCCGGTGATTTCGAGCAGGCAGTCGCTTAGAGTTTTGATGATGCGCAACGCACCCTGCGAAGTTTTCTCTGGCTGGTAGGGATGCGCGTTGGCGATGCCGTCGAGGCGCGAAACGGCTTCGTTCACGCGCGGGTTGTACTTCATCGTGCAGGAACCGAGCGGGTACATGCCGAGATCGATGGCGTAGTTCCAAGTTGAAAGTCGCGTGAAGTGGCGAATGATTTCGATTTCGCTGACCTCGGGCATGTTGCCGAGGTCTTTTCGTTCGGCGGAGCCCAAGAGCTCCTTCGTATCCACTTCAGGGACGTCGAGTGGCGCCAGCTTCCATGCGGCTTTGCCCGGCGAGGACTTCTCGAAGATCAGGCCTTCGTTCTGGTTGACGTGGCGCGTAGCCTTGCGAGTCATGTGCTTCATAAATGTTTCTTGATAATTCGTGCCAAATTCTCGAGTCCAACTTCGCGAAGATTGCCAGCGCCACGACAAACGGGACAGATCCCAGTGCCCGAACAGTTACGGCACTTCGGTTCGTCTTCGTTCAAATGTGTGTTTACGCCGCTCCCATAGCACTGTTGGCACTTGCCAGAACTTTTGCAATCGACGCAACGACCACCACCATGCGGCATCTCAGTAGCGACTCACCTTCATCGCGTCACCTCTTCAGCAGGTTCTTCCTGCTGGGCGCTGCGCACCGACCGCTCGCTATCCGCGACGTGGCCGACGGCGGTGTCGATGATGCTGCGCGAGGTCAACTCGGTGCAGCACCAAACCGAAGCGTTGCCGAGTTCGGGATAGAACTTCTTCAAAGGCAGGCCACCAACGATCTTGTGTCCGAGGATCCGCGCGTTGATAGCATAGGGATCTTCGGTGGTCTGCACAACGAACTCATTGAAGCGCGGCGCGCCGCTGAACAAAACTTTGCCGTGCTTCGCGAATTGCTGCGCCGCGTAAGCCGTCTTGGCCAGATTCTGCTTGGCGAGTTCCTTCAGGCCGACCTTGCCGTACACAGTCATGAAGATGTTGGCCATCAGAGCGATCAGGGCCTGATTGGTGCAGATGTTGGAAGTCGCCTTCTCGCGGCGGATGTGCTGCTCGCGGGTGGCGAGAGTCAGAACGAAGCCGCGCTTGCCATTGCGATCGGTGGTCTGACCGACGAGACGCCCGGGCATTTGGCGGACATAAGCTTCGCGCGTAGCGATCACGCCGCAGTAAGGACCGCCGAAGCCAAGCGGCACGCCAAACGACTGGGCTTCCATGGCGATGATGTCGGCGGCTTTCGGCGGCGCGACGATGCCAAGCGATATGGCTTCGGCAATCGCTACCACGAGCATCGCACCTTTGGAATGGGCCAGTTCGCCGATGGCTTCGACGTCTTCAATCGTCCCAAAGAAATTCGGCGACTGAACCAGCACGCACGCTGTGTCCGAAGTGATCGCAGCTTCCAGTTCCTTGAAATCGATGCGCCCGTTGTCCTTGAAAGGTACCGTTGCGAGAGGCATCCCTTGATGAAACGCGTAGGTCGAGAGCACCTGCCGATACTCGGGGTGAACGCTTCGAGCGACCACCACCGAGCGGCGGCCAGTGAGGCGAACGGCCATCATCACGGCTTCGGCGGCGGCCGTGGAACCGTCGTACATAGAGGCGTTGGCCACCTCCATGCCGGTGAGTTCCGAGATCATCGTCTGAAATTCGAAGATCGATTGCAGCGTGCCTTGCGAGATTTCGGCCTGGTACGGCGTGTAGGCGGTGAGAAACTCGCCGCGCGAAATCAGCGAATCAATGATGACAGGGCGGTAGTGGTAATAAGCGCCGGCACCAAGGAAGGTTGCGTAGCCGTCGCCATTTTCGCGCGAGCGCTCGCGAAACCAATCGACGATCTCGGACTCGGCCATCTGGCGCGGGATCTTGAGGTCGCGATTGAGGCGGTACTCGGGCGGGATCGGCGCAAATAAGTCATCAATCGACCGCGCGCCAATCGTCTTGAGCATGGCTTCGCGGTCAGCAGGAGATTTAGGAAGATAACGCATAAGTTAGCTATTAGCTTTTAGCCGTTAGCTTTTAGCTTTTTCGTGGAAGTTCAAGTGGCTTTGGCTAAAGGCTAAGAGCTAACAGCTAAAGGCTGGTTTAGTGTCCGCCCTCCTCGGCAACGAACTTCTCGTAATCTGCGGCCGAGAGGAGCGAATTCAGCTCTCCGGCATCTTTCAATTTGATCTTCACCATCCAGGAGCCGTGGGCGTCTTTATTGATCTTTTCCGGATGCGTATTCAGGTCGGCGTTCACCTCGGTCACGGTACCGGATGCCGGAGCGTAGAGATCGGAGACGGCCTTCACGGATTCGACCGAGCCAAAGGTCTTGCCTGCCGACAGTTCCGTGCCGGGCTTGGGCAGTTCGACGAAGACGATGTCGCCTAACGAGTCCTGGGCGTAGGTCGTGATACCTATGGTAGCGGTGCCGCCGTCAGGTTTGATCCATTCGTGTTCTTTGGTGTACTTAAAGTCCGCGGGATAGCTCATGAAAACCAGCTCCTGGCTCTTAGCCTTTAGCTTTTAGCAAAACCAAACCTTCGTGTTCCTTCGTGACCTTCGTGGTTAAGACTTCTTCGGTCTCTTATAGAACGGCGTGGGCACGACGCGCGCCTTCACACCCTGGTTGCGAATCTCGACCAGAACCTCAGTTCCGACTGCCGCTAGCTCGGGCGGGACATATGCCAGAGCAATGTTCTTCTTCAGAAATGGCGCGTAGGAGCCGCTGGTCACATATCCAACTTGCTCGCCGGAACTATTCAAGATGCGATAACCGTCGCGGGCGATTCCGCGGTCGACCATTTCCAAGCCAACCAGCATTCGTTTCAGACCTGCAGCCTTGTCGTTCTTCAGCGCCTCGTGGCCGATGAAGTCCGGCTTCTCCATCTTGCAGAAACGGTCGAGACCGGCTTCCCACACATTGATCGTATCGGAAATTTCATGTCCGTAGAGCGGCAGCTTGGACTCAAGCCGGAGCGTGTTACGCGCACCCAGGCCGCAGGGCAGGACACCAAATTCCTTGCCGGCTTCGAGTACCTCATTCCATACGCGCGCGCTGGTTGCTTCATCACTGGGGATGTAGATTTCAAAGCCATCCTCGCCTGTGTAACCGGTGCGGGCGATCAGAATGTCCTTCAATCCGCAGATCGTGCCGCGGGTAACCCAGTAGAACTTGACGGCTGCAAGATCCGCGTCGGTAAGCTTCTGCACAACGTCAACGCCACGCGGTCCCTGGATCGCGATCTGGGTGAAGTCGTCGGATAGGTTCTCAACCACGCAATCGAATTGGCGCATATTGTCGCGGACCCACTTGAAATCCTTTTCGCGGGTGCCGGCATTGATGACGATCAGGTATTCATGCTCGCCGAGGCGATGGACGATGATGTCATCCACGAAGGTCCCTTGCGGGTAGAGCATCGCCGAGTATTGCGCCTGCCCCATCGCGAGCCGCGAGGCGTCGTTTATGGAGATGTGCTGGATAGCCGCAAGTGCTTGAGGACCCGCGACGCGGATGTCGCCCATGTGACTGACGTCGAAGATGCCGACGCCGGTGCGAACCGCCACGTGCTCGGCGATGATGCCGGAGTACTCGACCGGCATGTCCCAGCCGTTGAAGTCGACCATCTTGGCGCCGAGTTGGCGATGGGCAACGTTAAGCGCGGTTTTGCGGACGGCGGGCGTGGTTTCGACAGGAGACAAGAACGAACCTCAATCAGTCGGCGGAGGCTGGGCCGCCGAACAGCAAACGGAAAAGGCTATCACGCGGGTGCGGTGTGGCTCAACCGCGTATCCGGGCGCTGGGCACCAGCCAAGCCAATCGGCAGGGCTTAGTGTCCGTGCTAGGTTCTTTTCAGCGCGCTTCGCGTTGGAGGAGAGATGCGCAGATTTTTGGTAACGTCAGTATTGATCCTGGTAGCTGCGGGCACGTCCGTGGCGCAGGACGACAAGAACGAGGTCGCGGTCACCGTTGGACGGACCTTCATCAGCGATCAGGGCGTGCCGGGCACCAACTTTTTCGATAATACGGTTCATTCTGGAAAAGGGCTTTCGTTCGATCTCAGCTATGCGCGTGCGCTGCGCAACTACAAGTGGGGATCGTTGTGGGTGGAATTGCCGTTTCTGTGGAATCCAGATGAGGACCTCAATTACGGAATCAACGCGGTCCCGAAGCAGTACAGTTCGATGTTTCTGACGCCAGCTGCGCGGGTAAGATTTTTCGAAGGCTTGGCGTTCCAGCCGTGGGTCAGCTTTGGGGGCGGATTGGGTCACTTCGTGGGCAGCAGCGAAATGATCTTCTTCGGCCCGAACACGGGACACCGGATAAAGACGACCGGCGTGTTGGATGGAGCGATCGGGCTAGACGTGCCTCTCGGGCATAAGTTTCAAAATGCGATTTTTCGGTTCGAGGCGCGCGACAATTGGAGCGGCGAACCGCCGATCAATGTGGATACCGGAAAAAGTCACCAGCACAATTTTTACGTGGGCGGCGGGGTAGTGTTTAAGTTTTGATGTACTAGGGCTTCAGCCCGCATCCCAAATAAACCAAGATCGTCACTTCGTTCGACTGCCTCGCGCACACTCGCTCATAGAAGACGATATCCTCAATATCCCTCTCGTGAGCATTTTGGGTGTAATAAAGATTTATCACCAACTGACCACTGCACCTTAATTTCCAGGTTGCCAAACCGTCAGAGCGTGTCCATCTGGAAACGGTCGCAATGGCTCGCGTGACCTATGCGGCCAACTCGCGTTCTACGGTCTCGCCCTCCAGTAGCTGCTGTGGCGTACAATTTGCGCCTCTTCTCTCAACGGAGAATTCAATGAAACACGCCTGCACTGCATACTTTGTCTTTCTTCTTTGTCTTCCCGTTACCGCCCAGACGCAGCAAACAACGCAGTCGCCGGTCCAGCATGAGCGAAGCCTCCATGCCCGGGTCACGCTTCAGAACTGGGACAACGGCGGCGAGCTTTCCCGGTTCGTGTATCTGAATGCGACAGAGATTTTTCCCGCTGCTCCCGTCGTCCGAGCCGGTACTGTCCGGGATCTACCCCTTCATCTGCGCCCTGAGATTGGCAAGTTCGTTATCGACCAGCAAGCCGGCAAAGACATCACACTGCGGGAATTCGCTACCGGCCAAGACATGGACGGGTTCATCATCTTGCACAAGGGCAACATCGTGTATGAGGAATACCCGCACATGGCGGCCTCCCAACAGCACCTGGTGTTCTCGGTGACCAAGGCTTTTGTCGGAACCGCACTGGGCATTTTGGAAGCGCAAGGCAAGATCGACATGGACAAGCCGATTGACGAGTATCTTCCGGAGCTAACCGGCAGCGGATGGGTGGGCACCCATGTGCGCGACATCGCTGACATGGCTTCGGGGATGGAAGGTGTCGAAGACTCCCTGGCAGCGTACAACGATCCCAAGCAGAAGCATTACCAATTCGAAGCCTCGCTGGGTTGGCAGCCGCTGACCTCGGCGATGCCAGAGTCGGTCAGGTCGTATGAGACTTATGAGTTTCTCAACAGCTTTAAACGGGTCCGCAAGGCTGGCGAAGCGCAACTCTATACTAGCGCTAATACCGAGGTGCTCAGCGACCTACTGGAACGGGTGACCGGCAAGCCGCTGCCACAGCTCCTAGGCGAGATGTTCTGGAGCAAGATGAACGCCGAGAATGATGCCTACTTCCTGCTGAACCCGAGAGGGTTCCCGATAGCGCACGCTGGCATGGGGATGACGTTGCGCGACCTCGCGCGCTTCGGGCTGCTATTCACCTCCTCGGGCCAATCGGTGAGCGCTCCGGCTGTCCCCGCTTCCTTCATAAAAAATCTATCGGAAAAGAAACGTCCCGAGCTGCAAACAGACAAGAAGCCGTCGTGGTTCAGCCATTCCAGCTATCAATGGGATGGCGTGAGCAAGTTCGGCCAAATCTTTAAGGGCGGCTTTGCCGGACAACTGCTGTTTGTGGATTGCAAGCGCGATGTTGTGATCGCCTATTTTGGAACCAACGCGAACGAAGATTGGCATCCCATACCATTACCCTTGGTGCGCCTGGTCGAGACGTACTTCTAAGCGTGTAATCTCAACCGCTAGCCTTCGCCCGAAGAAATCGAGCTGCACAATAGTTCCTGCTGAGAGCACCGATAAAGCGGGCGGGCTTACGCGGAGCGAGTGCTCTTTACTTCCTCGAACAACTCCGGCAAGTGAGAAGCTTCTTCGGCGGAGTTGCCGAAACGGGCATTCTCGTAGCCCTCGGTGAAGCGGGCGACACTGGCGCGGAGTTGGTCGTCCTTAATGACAGAAACAAATTCGGTGGGAGTTTGCGCGGGAGCCTTTTCCCATCCCTGACGAGCCACGAAGTTCAGCATGCGCTCATACCAGAGCGTAGCGGCAACTTGGGGGGCGCGCTCGGGGCGCCTAGTCAGACGCAATTTGCGGATGAAAGCGATCACACGTGGGACCGCGGCAATGAACAACGCAATGACGAAGAGAATCAAAGCCCGCTGTCCCCAAACCACGGTGGAGCGTCCAACGCGATCTTGCATGCTGCGCGCACGGCCCAGCAGATGATCATAGTGGCTTTTCATCCAGGCTTGCGCCCGAGCGATGATTTGACGGCTCCCGCGGCTCGCGTCCTGGGAAAGGCGAAGCTGATGGCCGATGTCGTAGTTCACGATCCACTCCCGCCAGAACGAGGCGGCTGCGTCCATGTAAAGCAGGAAGCGGTTGGTCTGCGGCGGAACGAGGCTGCTGGGGGGCGTGGGATCGAATTCCGTCCATCCCTGGCCGGGGATGAAGGCCTCGACCCAGGAATGCGCTTCACTGGCGCGGATCACGTATTCGGAAGAAATGTCGTTGAACTCGCCGCCCGCAAATCCGTTCACCACGCGTGAAGGGATGCCGAGAGTCCGCAGCATCACGGCCATGGAGGATGCGAAGTATTCGCAGTGCCCTTGTCGGCGTTCAAATAAAAAGTTGGCAATGGGATCGGCCGGCGTTGTGCTGGGGAGTTGCAACGTGTAGGCGAAATTCGAACGCAAGTACCCTTCGATTTCTGCCGCCTTCTCGTAGGAAGTGTGCCCATTCGCAGTGATCTGCTGAGCAAGAGCGGGGATTCGCGGATCCGTCGGTGGAAGCTGCAAGTACTCTCGCGAAATGTGGGCAGGATACACCGACGAATCATCATTCGATGACCGGGAGGCGGTCCCACGCAGAATCGAATCGGCCTCATAACGAGTCACAGGATGGTCGGGATCGAAGTCGAATACGTCGGCGGAACTGTCGATGGAAACCTGGCGGTAGTTGCCCTGCAGCGTGAGCGGATTCGACAGCAGGAAGAAGACGTCGTTGACGAAGGGCTCCATGGTCACGGTGTAGTGAAGCGGGACACCGGCGAGCGGCATCGGGTCAATGCCGCGTTCACGCAAAGCGAAGCGGCCGTCGGGGCCGCGACGGAGAACAATCTTGTCGTGGGTGTTCGACCAGATGTGTCCATTGAAGCTGTTCAGGGTGATGCCGCGAAGCTTGAGTTCTCTGCCACCATTGTCGCCGGGGATGCGCACGTGCATGACCACAGAGCGTGACTGCTGAATCTGTCCGATACGGCCAAGTTCAACGTGATCGGAAAATCCGGTGCTTAGGTCGTTGCCGGAGGCATAGGCGTTGAAGTAGCCGGTGGAAACACGCGGCAGGATGAAGAAGATGACGCCACCAACGGCGAAGATCAGCACCAGTAGAACCGGCGCAAGGGTTGCGATCGCAAATGAGAGCTTGCGGTACACTCGCGGCAGGTTTGGGTCGCGCCCTTGCACCGCGGCCTTGTTCGCCGCGTGCATCATTTCCATCAGGATGAAAGTGCCGGTGGCGACCAGGACGAAGCCGGCGAGAGTGAAAAGGAATGTGCTGTCGATAGTCAAGACGGCAGCGGCGAGCACCATCCCAAACGAGAGCGCGGCGAGGAAGAAGTGGTCGCGATCGCTCTGCGCGGAAAACAGGCGGACTAACATCACAAAGAGCAACAGGTGAACCAACGAATCAAGGAAGCTTCTGCTGATAAAGAACTCGTCGGCGATGTAAAAACCCACGCAGGCAATGGTCAGCAGGTTGGTCCAGCGCTCTGTGAGCGTGATCTGGCGGCGGCGGGCGAGACCATAGCCGCGAAACAAAAGCGCGGCTGAGACCAAGATGACTGTGAGCAGATCGAGCTTGCCGGTCGAGGCCAGCGTTCCAAAGCCGGTGAAGATCAGTAGGAAAAGAGACACGTCGAGATAGCGGCGAATAGCGGCCGTCAGCGTGATTTCGCCGGTATGGGACAAGTCATGCACGGAATAGGGTTATTGTCGAGATTTCCAGGGCAAAGGTAAAGGGTACGGAAGATAGGGAAAAGGCTCGGGCTTTCCTTTAGGCGGACTGTTGCCAGCGGTTTACCAGGTCAGCGGCCGCGCTCGGCCAATCAAGAAAATCGAACTGAAAGCCGGAGCGTAGCAAGCGGCCGGGCACAACGCGACGGCTTTTGAGGACGAGTTCCGATTCAGTTTGAAGGAGACGAGTTCCAATTTCCAAGAGCCATTCCGGGGCTGGTAGGCCAATTTTGGCGCCGTAGGCTCGCCTGAGTTCCCGCATGAAATCACAATTCGGCAAAGGATTAGGCGAGGCGAGGTTGATCGGGCCTTCGATCTTCTCGTTCGATATGAGGTATTCAACGGCTTTGGCAAAGTCCGCATCGTGGATCCAAGAGACGTACTGTTGACCTGATCCGACTGCACCGCCCAAGCCGAACCTCACCAGGCGTAAGAGAATGTCGAAAGCCCCTCCTCGTTGCGGGCTCATCACAACTGCACTCCGAAGAGCGATCTTGCGAGTGCGCGGAGTGCTGGCGGAAAAGAAGGCCTCCTCCCAACTCCGAGCGACCTCGATGCTGAAGCGCCACGTTTCCGGAACTCCGGGTTCATGACCGCCGAATTCGCCGGTGTCTTCTTCCATAGGACGATCCAGACTATGGCGATAGATGGTAGCGGTGCTTGAGTTGATCCAAAGGCGCGGAGGGCTCGCAAGCCGGCCGATGGCTTCTCCGAGAACTCGTGTGCTTCGCACGCGCGAATTCATAATGCTGGTGCGGTTCGCTGGAGTATAGCGGCAGTTCACACTGCGACCAGCCAGATTGATCAGAATGTCGGCTCCTTCGAGTTGCGATATCCAGGCACCGAGAGTTTCGCCATCCCACGCGATGATGGGCCACGAAGACGAGTGCTCCGTACGGCTCAAAATCGTGATCGAATGCCCTGCACCGTGAAAGTGCTTCGCAAGAATTGTTCCCAGGTGACCCGTTCCACCCGCAATGACGATGTGAAGTGAGTTCACGCGAGCGCCTCGGAGGTTTCTTGCGATCCGTAAATGAGTTCGAGCAACTCGGCAACAGTCTTGCGCACGGGACGCAACAGAGGGAACGACGAAAAACGAACCAGCTTGGTGACGATAGAGAGAGTCTTCTCGAAGAGTTGGGTCGTCCGCCACTGGCGCGGAGAGCGGTCGTAAACCCAGAACAGAAGCAGGCCCATTTGGTAAAGCCACAGCAAACGGGGCAGATGGAGAGCGAGGTCTTCTGAAACCCTGACATCGCTGCCTTCGAGAGCCCTCTGAAAAAAATGCGTGTCGGCGTCGCGAATAGCACGGGTCTGCTCGCTGAACGGCGAGAGCGGGTGCCGGGGATCGATGTGCGTCGCCAAGGCGGCCATCAATCGGCGGTTGGGAGCGCAGTAGTCCAGCTTGATGCGAATTACAGCCGCAAGCCTCTGCTTGAAACTGTGCGTGTGCGACAGAGCCTCCGTGACTAAGGGCACGAGTTCATCCTGGGTGCGCTGATAGAAAGCCATGACGATGGCGTCTTTGGAGTCGAAATAGTAGTAGGCGGCGCCAAGCGCGACATCCGCTTCGCTGGCGATGTCGCGCATGGTGGTCTCGTCGAATCCGCGTTTACGGAACAGCGCGAGGGCCGAATCGAAGATTCGGCGCCGCGTCTCTTCGGACTTCTTCGTTTTTATTGCCTTGGGCATGACTAGACCTGCTGCGACGGATTTGGGACGGCGAAGCGCGGCAGCGAGTGTTCCTGCGAACGCTTTCGCATTTGGGAAAACACGAACAGGTTAAAGAAGTGCATCCCGCCAAGGACCAGCAGCACGACGCCAACTTTATCGCTGACCAATTCAATGGAATCGCGCACGTTGTTGACGACTTCTGCCGTCTTCAACGCCAGGGCAACATAACCGATATTAACCAGGTAAAAACCCACGACCAGCAAGTGATTGACCGAATCAGCCAGGGCCTGGTTGCCGGAAAACGCGTCAATCAGAAAAAGGCGGCCGTTCTTGTGCAGGGTTTGCGCTACCCAAATCGTGGAGACGAGGCTCAGAACCAAGTAGGTGACATAGCAAGTGACGATGTACATTGCTCCTCCTTTTGAACGTGTTCAACTTCATTGAATACTCCCTGCAAGGAGCTGTCAATAGGAAAATGAACGCGTTCAAAAGATGGGAATTTCGACCCGGGAGAGAGTACGGCAATGTGCGGAGGTGGTGGCAGCGAGAGTGGCTCCCGGAGCGGATGTTAAGATGAAGAGTCAGGCATCGGCCCCGCGCGACGTCTTCCCGCCAACCCCGCCAGGTCCGGAAGGAAGCAACGGTAACGGGCTCTTGCGTGTGCAGTGGGTCGCCGGTGCCTGGCTAAGATTAGACGCGCTACGCCGGATTGGGCGGTCCGCACCAAGTGGTAAGCGCCTCAGCCAGCCCTATTTCGGTCCCATTTCCCACCCACGCCACATATCCATCAGGCCGAACTAAGACCGCGGTTGGAGCTTCGACCCTTCCCACCGTGGGGAGCTCCCACATCCCAGCACAACTCGCGTCTATCCGCTGAACGCGATCTGCCCATGCAGCGATATGAAAGCCGCCGAGCGCTCCAAGATTGAGCAGCACTGGACGGGCATCGTGCAACAACGCGAAAACTTTTTGAGTGCCGTCCGCGGTAATCAGGTCGAGATCTGGCATACGACGTCCAAGAAGCGGGTGCCCGGTCCCGAGGTCGTAATGAATGTCGAGACCAGACATCATCGCAACGTACCGCGTGCGGGCCTCCTCGACCTGAAGCAACTCGCAGACCATCTCGTGCAGGGCCTGTGTGCGATCGTCGCTGCGGTACACCGCGGTGAGCGCCATGGTGTTGCGCAAAACGCGGGCACCGACCGGGTGCCGCTCGGTATGATAGGTATCCAACAGGCTCTCCGGCGATGTGCCACGAACCACTTGGGCAAGCTTCCAACCCAGATTCACCGCATCCTGGACCCCGACATTGAGTCCTTGGCCACCTACGGGAGAATGCACGTGCGCCGCGTCGCCGGCGAGAAGCACACGTCTATTCCGGTACGAAGCTGCCTGCCTCGCCATATCGGTAAACCTGGAAATATACGAGGCAGCGCGAAGGCCGTAATCCGTGCCGTAGACCGCGAGTAGGCCTGAGCGGACGTCATCAATTGTGGGTGCGTCGCCGCGGCGGACCTGCTGTTCATTCAGCACGACGCGCGCGCCTTTGCCATCCTCCAGCTTCGCGATAGCACTGATTCCCTTTTCTCCAGGACGGATGCCCCACTCGGGTTCCTTAGTAGTTTCGATCTCCGCAATCGAATAACTGGTTGATGGATCCCACCCTGGGAAGTCGATGCCTGCTTTCTTGCGGATGATGCTGCGCCCGCCGTCACATCCCGCGAGGTATTGTGCTCGTAGCGAACCGTCCGAAAGTTCGACCGTGACGCCGCTCTCATCCTGGACGAAATCTGTAACCAGACGTCCGCGGTAGACCGGTACCGAAAGGTCGCTGACCCATTCCGCCAAGATGCGCTCGATGTGGGTCTGCCACAGTGCCAGAAAGTAGTTGTGGCGAGTCGGGAGATCGCTTAGGTCGAGAGTAATGCCGCCGAAAAGCGCCACCCGCACGAGCTTGCCTTGCGAGATGAAGCGATCAGCAATTCCCCGTTGATCGAGCACCTCGAGGGTACGGATGTGCAATCCGCCTGCCCGTAGGCCGGCCAGGTCTTGGCTGTCGCGTCGCTCGACAATGGCAACATCGACTCCCGCCAACGCCAACTCACCGGCCAACATCAGCCCGGTTGGTCCTCCGCCGGCAATCAGCACCGCATGATCTTTGATTTTTTCGCCCATCATCGCAATTTCTGGACTCGATGAGCGACAGTAGCGCAGGGCTACGGGCTTGCCGCAAGCCCCCCGCTCCGCGATATTCTAAGAGTGGCAAGGAGCGCGGAATCCGTTTTGCTCATCGGTTGGGGCGGACAAGGCTTTCCGAAACGAGATTTAGTGCGCTCCGGTCGCGTGGGCGTTGGACTTGACGGCCTTGAGCGACCCGGTCTCAGGGAACGAATGCGGAGTGACCAGAGTCGTTTCCGGAGGCATGGCGCCGGTCTGCAAAGCGCGAACCAGCATCTCCAATGCGGTCCCGGCCATCGGAGGTGTAACTACAGTCGCGGCCAGGACGGAACTCCTTACCCAAGCTTGCCCGGTCTTTGAGACACCGTCGACGCCGAGGAATGGCAGGCTCACCCATCGGTCCCGACCCTCTCCCTCATATGAAAACTGCTGAAAAGCCTTTTTCGCACCCGCAGCCATGGCGTCGTTCTGAGCCACGATGACGTCGATATGCGACTGCTGCGAAGTGGAAAGGCGCAGCCACGAGGTAATCGCCTTGAACGCGCTGGCCTCGGTCCAGTTGCCTTTCATAGTCTTCACCTGAATGTTTGTAGGCTTAGTTTCGTACATGCCGGCGGTACGCAGTTTCGACGCGTCGGCATCCGACGGACCCTGGATGTAGAGCACGGAGCCGCCATTCGGCAACAGAGAAGCCATTTGACGTCCCTGGATGCGTCCGGCTTCCAGATTGTCGACGGCAACGATGAAGACTGGAACTTTGAAAGCGGAGCGAAGCTGCTTCACGTACTCGACTTCGCGGTTGAGCACGACCCATCCGATACCTGCGGAAACTGCGGCGCGCCCAACTTGTGGGAGCGCGAGTCCGCCGACCGGTTCGAAAATAATGCCCTCGGGACGAGCGTCCGGACCAGCCTGCACATACTTCAGAATCTGCTGGCTCTGCTGGATACTGTCTGCATCCGCATACAGTACCTCGACCTCGATACCAAGGCGGCGCGCGGCCTCTTCAGCGGCTGCTGCCTGTTCGACCTGGTAGTCGTTGTCCTGAGTGATCAGAGAGACTACGACCCGGAGTCTCTTCATAAAATTCCCCCCTCAAATACGCCCGATAATAGCCTCGTTTGTCATAAAAGCAATGATGACTAAAGTACTGCTGTTCCTTACGACTACCCCGCTAATCTGCGGCGGAGGTGGACTTTCCTTGGTGGCTGCGTACAATAACGTTTCAACTTCTAGGGAGAACGATCAAGAGTGAGCGAACGCGTGCGCGCCAAGATTACCGCCCTCGGTACCTACGTTCCGCCACGGGTACTGAACAATCACGATTTTGAAAAGATGGTGGAAACATCGGATGAGTGGATTCTGACGCGCACCGGGATCCGCGAGCGGCACGTGGTGGACAAGGGTGTGGCCACCAGCGATATGGCGACCGAGGCGGCCAAATGTGCGTTGGCGCGGCGTGGCATGACGCCAAAGGACCTGGACGCACTGGTGGTGGCAACGGTTACGCCGGACATGTTCTTCCCTTCAACGGCGTGCCTGGTGCAGCACAAGCTTGGAGCACAAGGTTTGTGGGGATTTGATCTTTCGGCGGCGTGCTCCGCCTTTGTCTATGCGTTACAGACTGGAGCGCAGTTCGTAATGTCCGGAACGCACAAGAAGGTGATGGTGATTGGGTCGGACGCGATGTCGTCGATTCTGGACTACACGGACCGCGCCACCTGCATTCTGTTTGGCGACGGCGCAGGGGCGGTGATTCTGGAAGCGGCGGAGGATGGTGTCGGACTGATCGACTTTGAGCACGAAATTGACGGCGCAGGAGGATGCTCCCTGTACATGCCGGGCGGCGGCAGCCTGAATCCGTCGACCCATGAGACGGTCGACAAGAAGATGCATTTTGTCCATCAGGACGGGCAGGCGGTCTTCAAGTATGCAGTGCGCAAAATGGGTGACGTTTGCGAGAAGCTGTTGTCCCGCAACGGAGTGACAGCCGCCGATATCGATTGCTTCATTCCGCACCAGGCGAATCAGAGAATCATTAAAGCCACGGCCGATCGCGTGGGGCTGGCGCCGGAAAAGGTAATCATCAACATCGATCGATACGGCAATACCACGGCGGCCACCATTCCCCTGGCGATGCAGACAGCGATGGATGAAGGCCGGTTGAAGAAAGGCGACCTGGTGCTGCTGGCATCGGTGGGCGCGGGATTCACGGTGGGTGCAACGCTTCTGCGCTGGACGCTCTAGATGGGCATCGGACATGCCGCTGTCGCGCTAGGTGCTTCACGCGCGGCTCCGCGGGTAAATGCCGGGATTCTGATTTTCGCCGCATTTTTAGCCGACTTCCTGTTGGGAGTCTTCGGCGCGCTAGGCGTAGAACGGGCGCACGTTCCTCCCGATTTCTCCACGCGACATTACCTCACATTCACGTTTCCTTATTCCCACGGGCTGGTTGTTCTGATCGGATGGGGCTTATTGTTCGGTGCGATCTTCTGCTGGGTTGATCGGCAGGACCGCGTGCGTGCATTATGGGTGCTGGCGGCGCTGGTGTTCTCGCATTTCATCCTTGATGGGCTGGTGCATGTGCCGGAGTTGCCGGTGCTCGGGCAAAACTCTCCGAAGGTCGGCTTGGCACTCTGGAACCACATGCCGCTGGAACTCACGCTTGAGACGGTGATGGCCGTGGCCGGGCTGCTAATGTATTGGAAACTTGATGGCGGCACAAGACTAAGCCGCTGGGGCATGGCGGTGTTCATGGTTCTGCTGACCGCGCTGACGTGGACTCAGTTGTTCTCGACCACCGCGCCGACGCAGTCCCAATTAGTCCCGACGTGGATCATTGCGCCGATTGTGTTTTCGGGGATCCCGTATTGGCTAGACCGAAGGCGGGTTGCGGCTCGTACCGCTTAGAGGTGCTGCACGCAAGATCCCTTACCCCGCTGGTGAAAGCGCGGGGCCTCCAGATGACGCACTTGTGAACCGATTCAATCAACTCAAATACCGGGCCTATGTTTTCCATCCCTCCAAGGCCGGCGCCCATCTATAGAATAGTTCTTTTGCCCAACCATGGCGTCTCATCAAGAAGAGGAAGTACTAGGAAAAGCGTACGACAGCCGGCTGATGAAGCGGCTGTTGCGGTACCTGCGTCCATACCGCTTCAAGGTGATGATCGCGCTGGCGTCGATCATTCTGAAGGCGGGAGCGGATGTATTGGGGCCGCCGCTGACCATGTTGGCGATTGACCTCTACTTGGCTCCGACGTCACAGTCGCATTCCTGGTTGGCACATTGGTTCAGTCCGCGACCGATGGTTGGAATCGCGCAGATCGCGGGCATCTACGTTGGGCTCATCCTTTTCAGTTTCCTTCTGGAATACCTGCAGACCTACTTCATGCAGTGGGCCGGACAGATGGTGATGTTCGACCTTCGCAGCGAGATCTTCCGCCATCTGCAGCGCATGCACATCGGCTTCTATGACAAGAATCCAGTCGGCAGGCTGGTTACGCGCGTGACCACAGACGTAGATGCTTTGAACGACATGTTCACGTCCGGCGTGGTATCGATCTTCGAAGACGTGTTTGTGCTGGTGGGCATCGCGACCATCATGGTGTGCATTGATTGGAAGCTGGGCCTGATTACCCTGGCTGTGCTGCCATTCATCGCGTATGCGACAAGATTGTTTCGCAACAGCGTGCGGGACTCTTACCGCCGGATTCGAGTGGCGATCGCGCGCATCAACTCTCACCTGCAGGAGCATGTGAGTGGAATGGTGGTCCTGCAGCTGTTCAATCGCGAGAAGAAGGCGTTTGATGCGTTCTCGGATGTTAACGAGCAGCATATGGACGCCTACAAAGACGCGATTATGGCGCATGCGATCTACTACCCCGTCGTCGAATTCCTTTCGTCGTTTGCGATCGCTTGCGTGATCTGGTTTGGCGGGCGCGACCTGAGCCGTTATGTCCATCTGACAACCGTCGAGTTGGGATTCGGCGCGCATAAATTCTGGCCGTTTCATCTTGTCCCAAAAGTTGTGACGATCGGCGTCCTGGCCGCCTTTATCCAGTACGCGCAAAGGTTCTTCCGCCCGATTCAGGATTTCAGCGAAAAATATAACGTGCTGCAGTCAGCGATGGCCGCGGCCGAGCGGGTTTTCAAGCTGCTCGATACCAAAGTTGAGATCACGGAGGCAGCAGTCACAAAGGTTCCGGAGGGACCGGGCCGGATTGAATTCGATCATGTCTGGTTTGCGTATCGGGGTGCAGTTGAGAAGCATAAGTCCGGAGGGGCAGGGGCGCCCGTTGCCGCACGGCCAGACGCGGAACCGGATTGGGTGCTGCGCGATGTGAGCTTCAGCATTGAACCGGGCGAGACGGTTGCGATCGTCGGGCATACGGGCGCCGGGAAGACCACGATCATTTCCCTGCTGCTGCGGTTCTACGATGTGCAGCGTGGGGCGATTCGGATTAACGGTGTGGACATCAAGGAGATGCCGCTCGATGATCTGCGGCGACGGTTTGGCGTAGTGCTGCAAGATCCATTCCTCTTTACTGGAACAATTGAGGGAAATATACGACTGGGGACGGAATGGATTGATGATGAGCAGGTGCGGCAGGCGGCCGAGGACGTGAACTTAGCGGATTTCATCCACAACCTGCCGAATACGTACAAAGAAGAGGTTCACGAGCGTGGGTCGACGCTTTCGACTGGGCAAAAGCAGCTGATTTCGTTTGCACGCGCGCTGGCGCATTCACCGAAAATCCTCATCCTCGACGAAGCGACCTCGAGCGTGGACACGGAAACGGAATTCAAGGTACGCGACGCACTGGGCAAGATGGTAGAGGGAAGGACGTCCATCATCATTGCGCATCGTCTGTCGACGATTCAGCGGGCAGACAAGATTATCGTGATGCACAAGGCAACTCTGCGCGAGATGGGCACGCACCAGCAGTTACTGGCAAACCGCGGAATTTACTACAAGCTTTATCAGTTGCAGTACAAAGACCAGGAATTGCCGACGGTTGCGACTCCCCTCACGCCGCCGGTCACAGCTGGAGCGGACGATTAAGTTTGGGATACTTTCTCACCACTTCCGTTTTGTGCCGTCCTTTTCAGCACTCATCTCCGGAGGCAAGTCACCGGACGCCGTCATCGCGAACATGGCGTTCTTCAGCCGATGGAGAGATCTCGCGTGAATCACCGTTCCCCCCAACCCAATACGTGGTGCGATAGAGCAAGGTCGACTTATTGGAAGCATCGCGCAGACGGACGCGAATGTGATGCAGGCCAGGGTGCGGACTCTTCGGCTCGAAGCTCAGTTCATAACGGGTGTGCAGGTGATTGGCGAAGTCAATCAGGTGATCTTCGAAACCGTTGCGGGAGAGAAACAACTGGTATTCTCCGCCGGTTATGCTCGCGAGCGTGTGCGGAATGTTCTTGCGCATTGCCTGGCGTAAATCCTGCATTTTCGCCCAGAGGTCGATCACTGGAGACCATTCGTCCTTGTTGCTCCCACGCAGGTCGTCGAGTTGTTGTGAAAGGTATGGCGCAAACGGCAATGTATAAATCGAGACGTTATTGTTGTTGATTGCGGCCAACGCGGATTCGAGCGTTGTGAACTTGCTGCCATGGTCGCGGGTTTCGCTGATGAGGAGCAGAACGCGTTTTCGCCCTTCAGGGCGGCGGCCCAGCAAGCGCGACGAATAGGCAACGGCATCCATAACGGCCGCGCCGTGATCACCCGATGGAAGTTTTTTGAGTTGTTCTTCGATTCGGTCACCATCGGAAGTGAAATCTTGCACGAGATCGAGCTTGCTGTCGAAGAACAGGACCGCGGCTTCGTTGGCGGAATTGCTCAGAATGGGATCGAGCATGGAAGCGAGACCGGTCATACGTTTGTACTCGTCAGGAGCCTTGCGGCCGCTCTGGACGGCAATCATCAAGGAGACAGGCTCGGACTCGGTGGCTTCGTCGAGATGGACAGGTTGCGCGACTCCGTCGTCTTCGACGATGAAATCGGCGGCGTGAAGGCCGGAGACCAGCGTGCCATTGACGTCGCGAACAAGAGTCGGTACGCGCACGAGGGTGACTTGTGCCGAAAAACTCTGATCCTCCTGGGCGGTAGAGCGAGGGCCCGCCAGTGCGAGTGCACACAAGACAAGTAACCAGGTTCTCTGCATACTCGAGAGATGCCGCCGTATCGCTCGCTTGATGCCTGATCTTTCCATCCGTGAACGCGAAGTTGCCCGTGAAAACCTAAAATTCTCGCTCCGAGGGAACCCGCGCGTCTATACTTGCGTACTCTGGATTGCAACCAGAATAATTGTGCGACAGATTCCCTCATTTGATACTCCACATCGAGAGGCATACTCCGAAATGGCCATTGTTCGTTGTAAGTTCATCGTTATATTCCTATGTGTCGTCGCACTATTGGCGACCGCTAGCGCTCAGAAGAAGGCTAAGAAATCGGCTGCTCAGAGCAAGCCGGCCCCAACCACCGAAGCTTCGACCGCGGATACAACTCTTCCCTATCGCAATCCTAATCTCTCGATTGAGGACCGCGTCGCCGACCTGCTGTCGCGCATGACCCTCGAAGAGAAGGTCGAGCAAATTTCCGGGGGAATGGAGTACCGCACTCACGTCATCGATCCGACTGGCACATTCACTGACGAAAAGGCGCGGGAGTGGTTTTCGAAGTGGGGCGATCCGGAATTTCAGTTCACGCCAAAGGACGGCGCGATTCTGAGAAATGGCGTTCAGCGGTATTTGAAGGAAAAGACGCGACTCGGGATTCCAGCACTGTTCATGGGCGAAGGGCTGCACGGGTTCATGGAGTATGGCAGCACCAGTTTTCCCCAGGCGATTGGATTGGCCAGTACGTTTGATCCAGCTCTCGTCAAGCAGGTGTTCACGGCAGCGGGCGACGAGGGTGGTTCGCGAGGCGCTGGCCAGGTGTTCACGCCCGTGCTGGATCTTGCGCGCGATCCGCGCTGGGGACGTACGGAAGAAACGTATGGCGAAGATCCTTACCTGGTCTCGCGCATGGCGGTGGCGGCAGTCACCGGGCTGCAGGGCGATACCTTCTTTATCAATCGCCATCACGTCCTGGCTACGATGAAGCATTTCGCAGCGCACGGACAGCCGGAAGGCGGCACCAACACCGCCCCTGCGAATTATGGAGAGCGGACGATTCGCGAGACGTTTCTGGTCCCTTTCCAGGCTGCGGTGCAGGAAGGTCATGTGGGCAGCGTAATGGCGTCGTACAACGAGATCGATGGCATACCGTCCCACATCAATCACTGGCTGCTTGGAAAGGTGCTACGGCAGGAGTGGGGATTCAATGGATTCATCACTTCCGATGGCGATGGCCTGCAGATGTTGGTGAACACCCATCACGTGGCGGCCACGAAGGCGGATGCGGCACGTCTCGCGATCGCCGCCGGCGTCGATTACGACCTGTCTGACGGCTCGGTGTATCGCACGCTGCTGTGGCAGGTGAAGCAAGGTCTGGTTCCGGAGAAGGAACTTGATCGCGCGGTCAGCAAGGTTCTCGCGGCCAAGTTCCGGCTGGGGTTGTTCGAGAACCCATTCGTCGATCCTGATCTCGCGGACAAAACGACCAACAGCCCTGAACATCGGGCGCTCGCGCTCAAAGCAGCGCAGGAAGTTCCGGTCCTGCTTAAGAACGAAAACAACCTGTTGCCGCTCGACCTCAGCAAGCTAAAGACGATTGCAGTAATTGGGCCGAACGCGGACGGTTTGCATCTTGGCGGGTATAGCCGCAATCCAGGGCACGGTGTCACTATTCTGCAAGGCATTCAGGACTACGTTGGTTCGAAGGCTAAGGTGATCTATGCCGAGGGTTGCCGGTTCACCGATAAGCACCAGGACTGGCGCGGCTGGTTCGACAATGACGTAAAGCTGGTCGATCCCGCGACACAGCAGGACAAGATCAAAGAGGCAGTCGAAGTAGCGAAGCAATCTGACGTCGCCATACTCGTGGTCGGTGAGAACGAAAGCACCAACCGCGAAGCGTGGGCCGAGAATCACCTCGGCGATCGGGATTCGCTTGATCTGCTTGGCGCGCAGAACGACCTGGTGAAGGCGGTTGTCGAGACGGGCAAGCCGGTCATCGTGTTCCTGATCAACGGGCGCCCACTCTCGATCAATTACATCGCGCAGCATGTTCCAGCAATTATTGAAGGCTGGTATCTGGGACAGGAAGGCGGAACGGCGGCGGCGCAAGTCTTGTTTGGAGATGTGAACCCGGGCGGCAAACTGGCGATCACCTTTCCACATTCTGTCGGCGACCTTCCGGATTTCTACAATCACAAGCCGTCTGACAATCGCACTTACGAGTTCAGCACACGCGAGCCGCTGTATCCATTCGGGTTCGGCCTTAGCTACACGACATTCAGATTCGACAATCTGCGTGTAGAACCGTCAGAAATTCATAACGGCGGAACGGCGAAGGTCAGCGTGGATGTGACGAATACTGGATCGCGTGGCGGCGATGAAGTTCCGCAGTTGTACATCCACCAGAAGATTGCTTCGCTCACCCGTCCCGTGAAAGAACTACGCGGGTTCCAGCGGATAACCCTTAAACCTGGCGAGAAGAAAACGGTTGAGTTTACGCTCACGCCGGATGCGCTCTCCATGCTGGACGTCAACATGCACAAAATTGTCGAGCCGGGAATTTTCGAAATCATGGTCGGTGCGGATTCGGAACACACGCAGACGGTGAAGCTGAATGTTCTAGGGCCAAAGGGTGAGACGGGGATTTCCCCACCGCCACCTCCGCCGGCGGGATCGGAATCAGGCGAAGTCAGCAATTTCGATGACCTGAAAATGTCGGCCAACTACGGATCGTGGAAGCCACTGTCAGATCAAGTGATGGGTGGCAAATCCGTCGCACATCTCGAACCGGTTGCGGGCGGCGCCAATGGGACGAAAGGCGCGTTGCAGGTAACCGGCGAGACCGCTCCTGGAGCGCCATTCACGTTTGCTGGCGCGTACTTCGTGCCGGGGGCGTCGGAAGAAGATGCCGTCAACCTTTCGGCGAAGAAGAACGTGACGTTTTGGGCGAAAGGCGATGGACAGAATTACTCGGTGGTGCTCCAAGCCGAGAGCAACAGCGGACAGATGCCTGTGATCCAGACGTTTGCCGCCGGGCCAGAGTGGAAGCAATATTCCTTTCCGATTGCGTCGTTCAAGATCGATGGCAGCGACATGACTGGAGTCGCGTTCCTGAAGGCGATGGGAAATGGCAAATTCGAATTCGAGATCGATGAGGTGGAAATCAAATAAGGTTGTTGGTTGTTGGTTGTTGGTCGTTCGCCAGCACACGAACCGTGTCGTCCCGAGAGGTTGCGATTCACGGCGGGCCGGAGAGCACTGGACCTACACGCGAGATCTCTGCCTCGGCTGAAGAATGCCGAGGTTCCGGGATGACAGAAGTACAAACCTAGACGCTGCGCGCGGCTAACGTGAGGCAAGCTTCGTGTTAGCTACAATGCTCTGTGCGAATCCTGATCTCAGCGGGAGAAGCTTCGGGCGAGATGTATGGTGCGCAGCTGATAGAAGCCCTGCGCGCCGAATTCCTTGAAGGACCGAACATCGCGGATGCTGCGGAATCGGGGCGGGAAGGGCAGGCGGGCGAAGGCGCCCGTTCGATTCCCGCCTTGCAGTCGGTCGCTCAGGGCAGACCCCGCGCCGCACTCGAATTCTTCGGTGTCGGCGGCGAAAAGATGCGCGCCGCCGGATGTGACACCGTCGTCGACGCCAAAGATCTTGCGGTCGTCGGCATCACCGAAATCCTCAGTCACCTTCCCAAGATTTGGCGGCTTTTTCATCACTTGATCGAAGAAGCCGACCAGCGCAAGCCTGATTTGGCGATCGTCATTGATTCTCCTGCATTCAACTGGCGGGTTGCGCGCCAGATGAAGAAGCGCGGCGTTCCCGTGGTGTATTACGTCTGCCCGCAGTTCTGGGCCTGGCGCCAGGGACGTGTCAAGCTGCTGCGAAAGTATGTGGACAAAGCTCTGGTCATTTTTCCTTTCGAACAAAAGTTCTATCGCGATCGCGGGGTGGATGCCGAGTTTGTGGGGCATCCCCTGGCGGAGCTTTCGCGGCCGAACGTTTCTCGCGAACAATATGCGGCGACGTTTGGACTCGACACGGCAAAGCAATGGATCACGCTCATGCCGGGAAGTCGTCGCAAAGAAGTTCGCATGAACTTGCCGGGGATTCTGCAGGGTGCATCCTTGCTCGGTGGCGACTTCGAGTTTTTGTTGCCGGTGGCGCCTACGCTCGACCCGGAATATTTCGCGCAATTTCTGATCCCCGCGCATGAACTTCGGGAGCGTGTGCATTTAGTTCCAGAGGCTCTGCCCGCGCTCGCGCACTCGCGCGCCGGAATCATTGCCAGTGGGACGGCGACGGTTGAAGCGGCCTTGATGGATCTACCGTTCGTCATGGTGTATCGCGTAACGGGGATGACTTATCTGCTCGGACGTTCGACGGTGAAGGTTCCTTATTTCGCGATGGTGAACTTGATCGCGGGGAAAAAAGTGGTTCCGGAGTTGGTACAGCACGACTTCACGCCGGAAGCGGTGGCTGGAGAAGTGCGCAAGATTATTCCTGAGGGCGCGGCGAGGGCAGAGATGCTGGAAGAGCTGAAGAGAGTGAAGTCGCGATTGCGGGGATCGAACGGCGGGGCAGGTGCGCCGAGACGCGCAGCCGAAGCCATCCGGACATTGTTCGGCCGACAAGTATCCTCACCCGGTCTCCCCACGGTCAACAATTTGCCAAACCTGCCCTAAGCGCTTGTACCTACACATCTTTTCTGGTGCGAAAATCATCGTACAATTGAAGAGTCAGAGGAGAATTCCTGAATGTTCTTTGCACCTCGGCCGCTGCGAACGTTTGCAGCTACCCTGTTGTTCATCTCTGCCATAGCCGGCCTCTCGGCGCGCGCTGCTGAAAAAACCCATTTCCGAGCCGATGATTACCAGATCGACGCCATCCTGAGCCCGCACGATCATAAGATTACGGCACGGGTGAAGGTAAAGATCACCGCGACGGAAGAGATGAATATTGCCACCTTCCAACTGCACAATGACCTGCGGCTCACGAAGGTGGTGGACGAAGCAGGCAAGGCTCTGACCGCCGACCGCAATCCGCAGGACTCCAGCGTTCGCATTACGCTGAACTCGACAATGGCAAAGGACCAGTCAGCCACCCTGACCTTCGAATATTCAGGTGTGCTGGATTCCGCCGATGATTCACCCGTTCCCGGCCTGAAGCTGAGCGCGATCAACGATGACACTTGTTATCTGCTTTATGCTGGCGACTGGTTTCCGGTGAACAACTATGGCGTGAACCGGTTCACGTCAACGATTTCCGTAACTGTGCCTGCTCATATGATCGTGATCGGTAGCGGGACTGTGAGCGAGGGCAAGGAACCTGTGATCAAAGGCGCTCCTCCGTCCACCGGTCCAACCAAAACATTCGTATTGAAGTACGACAAGGCGAGTTTTCCTGGGACCATCATCGCGGGGTCGTTCGGCGACTACTACAGCACGGACGCTGGCGTAGATCTCCACGTTTACTTCAAGCCGCTGCACAAGGACCTTGCGTCGGCTTACGCCGAGACGGCTGTGAAAGAGTTCACTTACTACATCACCGCGTACGGAGTGCCGCCGTCAAATGTGCTGCGCATCGTGGAGATTCCGGACGACACCGTGCCTTCCGCGTGGGCGCCGCAATTGGTCGCTCTCTCCAGCCGCGGAATTACACCGAAGACCAACTATCGCCTGCTGGCAAACAACATCGCGCACCAGTGGTGGGGCGTGACCGTGAGTCCGGCATCGCGCAACGACTGGTGGATTGAAGGCGGGTTCTCTCGTTACTCCGAAGCTCGCTATATCGAGACCGCGGCCGGGCAGGGTGCGTTGCAGGAGGCGGTAAAAGACATGTCGGTGGGCGCACTGGCCTATGACACGGTGCCGCTCTCGAGCGCGGGCAAGCTGGATTTGTTCTCTCCGGAATTCCAGTCGCTGGTCACGGATAAAGGAGCCATGATCTTGCACATGCTGCGCTGGGTCGTGGGTGACCAGAAATTTGATCAGTGCATGCGGGACTTCTACACGCAGTATCAGGGGAAATCAGCTACTGTGGATGATTTCCGCGAGATCGTGGAGAAGGACTACGGCCAGAAGCTGACGTGGTTCTTTTCGCAGTGGCTGGATTCGACAGGCGCGCCAGAATTCAAAACGAAGTACACGATTTACCGCTTGGGCAACAACAAGGGTTTCCGCGTGGTTGGGCAGATTGCTCAGGATCTCGACTTGTTCCGTATGCCCGTAGAACTGAAGATCGATACCGACGGCAAGACGGAAACCAAGCGCGTAGATGTGACCGGGACCGATTCGCCTTTCAGTGTAGATACCTTCGGCAGGCCGCGGCGCATCAGCATTGATCCGCAGAATTGGCTATTAAAGAATTCGCCTGACATCCGGTTGCGGGCAGGCATTCAACGCGGCCAGGCATTGGTGCAGCAGGGTGATCTCGCGGGAGCATTGTCGGAATTCAACAAGGCGCTCGACATCAACAAGAACAGTTCGCTCGCGCATTACCGCATTGCGGAGATTTTCTTCCTGCAGCATAACTATCAGGCTTCGGCGAATGCTTATCGCGACTCGCTCAACGGCGATGGCGATCCGCGCTGGACCGAGGTTTGGAGCCACATTCAGTTGGGCAAGATTTTCGACACGACTGGGCAGCGTGAACGAGCTACCAACGAATATCGTCAGGCCCTGCAGACTAACGACAACACAGCTGGGGCGATGGACGAGGCCCGACGGTACCTGCAGAAGCCATACGAAGCGCCTAAAGGGAGCACAGAGGGGCAGCAGTAGCAGGCGCAGGACGGTATTAGGCTTTTTGGCATCGAGTCAATGAGTGCAAACGCCGGATTACAACAGTTATCCTGAACGCGTAACCAAACCTGTGGGTCACGCATCAGATCGAGAGGGGTGAAGACACAATGGGAAGACTAGCGATTTGGGCGCAACTCGAAGCCAAGCCGGGCAAAGAAAACGATGTCGAACAGTTTCTGAAATCCGCACAGCCGTTGGCCGAGCGTGAGGCGGGCACGATTAGCTGGTACGCGATCAAGATGGGGCCCGGAAAATATGGCATCTTCGATACCTTTGCCGATGAAAGTGGTCGGAATGCTCACCTCAACGGAGAAGTCGCTAAAGCGCTATTCGCCAAGGCGGAAGATCTGTTTGCAAAACCACCGGAGATCGCCAAGCCAGAAATTCTTGCATCAAAGTCGTCGCGATAAACTCCTGATGGTCGTGAGGTCGTCCCGCTCCAAACCCGTTTCGGAAATCAGCGATATCGCCTGATTTCATCAGGTAACTATCGGGTCCGCCTTTCGGACAGTAAAGCCGCCATTGCCGGGACTGCATCCAGGATGGCTCCGTGCTCCGTCCGAACGTCGAACTCCTTGCAGACACATTCGAACGTCGAGTGGAAGGCGAATACTAGGTGCTGAAGCGCACGGAAGCGTTCCGGCTTGTGCAGCTTGTGAACTCGGTTCATCTTTTCCAGCCTGCGAATCCATGATGAGCCTTCGATTCGAAAGGCTCGATAAGGTTTTAAGCCACGGCTGGCTAACGGGTGTCCGCTGAAGGCTTCGTCGTTAGGCGGACCCAACATGTGAGCAAAACAATCAATGCGAACAATAGCAATGGGTTCTTCGCTTCGCTCTTGATTTAGAATTCGCACCGTTTTGCCATCCCATGATGGATCGGTTGTGTTTATGTAGTAGGCAATAACAACGCGCTGCTCATTTGCCAGGATCAGCGGCAGTGGTGCACCAGCCGAGGATTGTGGAATACCTTCCAGCGTAACCACACGGTCATTCTCATCAACTTCGTACATTGCTCGATCTCCGTCCGTCAGCATAGCAGCCATCTTGAGCGGACGGGCTCAACTGTCGTAATATCGCCATAACACTGATTTGACCTGTGCTGATTGGCGTACAGGCGCGCCTGACGAGTTCAAGACGGTCGCTTCGAAACACGCCGCGGTTCCCTTCATCACGGATTGTCTTCGGCTCTCGCGGTTTGAAATCTTTCCTCGATGGAAGGCGCAACTTTCGCTTTCATCGTTGTGATGGCCGCAACGCCGATCAGAATGAGTAAGCCGGCGAGCACGGTTCTGCGGCCGACGGCTTCCCCGCCCAAAAATGCGCCGAGAATCACAGCGACAATCGGATTCACGTAGGCATAGGTGCCAACCTTCGTCGGCGACTCATAATGCAGCAGCCAGACGTAGGCGGTGAAGGCGACGATCGATCCTGCGGTGATCAGGTAAAAGAGCGAGAACCAAGCCGCCGGCGAAATGCTGCGCGGATGGAAGCGCGTGAACTCTCCGGCAATCGCAGCAAGGATCAAGAGCTGAATGCCACCGCATAACATCTGCATGGCGGAGCCCAGTGCCTTGGATTTCGGCAGAGTCACGCGACGCGTCACGATCGTGCCGATGGACCATCCCCAGCAGGCGACAATGAGCGCGATCACTCCGCCATGGTCCAGCGGTGCTTCACCCAGCGACGAAAACGGATTCACGAGAACGCCAACGCCCACCATTCCTACGCCAAGACCCGCGGCAAGTCGCATGGTTAACTTCTGTGTGCGCAGGAAAAGAATTTCCAGCAGCGTGATGCAAACGGGAATCGCCGCGAGAATCACCGCACTGATGCCCGAAGGCACGCGCTGTTCGGCCCAAAAGAGGCAAGCGTAGTCCATCAAAAACATGAGCGCGCCAAGAATGATGGCGTCACGCCACTCTCTCCGAGTCGGAGATGGAACACCGGTCAGGCGCATCCAGGCGTAGAGAATGGCTCCGGCGAGGAAGAAGCGGATGCCTGCCATCAGGAATGGTGGCATCTCCAGCACGCCCACGCGGATCGCCAGGTACGTGGAACCCCAGACAAAGTAAATGATCGCGAATGCGGAGAGAATCTTCCAGGATGCCGGGCGGGAACTCACCCACTGATCATAAATTGAAGGCAGGAGTCGTATGAAATTGAATCATTGAGTCATCGGAGGATTGAATCATTGGCAAACCGTCCTCGAAGGGACATTCAATGATTCAATGATTCAATGATTCAATGATTCAATGATTCAATGATTCAATGATTCAATGATTCAATGATTCAATGATTCAATGATTCAATGATGCAATGATGCAATGATTCAATGATTCAATCATTCAATGATTCAATGCCTCAATGACTCCTTCCTAGCTTCTGCACGTCAGCACGGGGCACCGCGCCTTGCGGATGACCTCGCTGGTAAGCGCCCATGGCAAGTGGGCTGCTAAGCGAGGGGTCTCGGTGTGGTTTGCGCCCATGACGATCAGCTCGGATTTATGTATTTTGGCAACTTCAAGAATGCCTTCCGGCAGCAAATCCATTCCGACCGCAAACGTTGGCTTTGAGACCCACTGCACGCTGGACGGAAGCAGGTCGGCAAGTTTGTCTTCACTCTCGCGTTTGCGCGCAGACTGCCATTTGGCAAGTTCCTGCGCCGCATAGATCGGTGGACCGTAAGCAGCGGGCGCAATTTCCGCCGCAGGCATGGGCTCAATCATATGAAGCAGGACGAGGTGACCGCTGCACTCCTGGGCGAGCGCGATGGCGTATGGCAAGGCGTTATTCGAGGCTTGGCCAAAATCGGCCGCGAACAAAACTTCGTGGAAATCGACCGCCTGCGCCGGGGCAGGCGTCACATTTGGTCCAACCGTCAAGACCGGACACGGTGCGAGATGAAGTACCTCTTCGGCGACCGATCCGAGGGCTAATTTCCGGAATCCGCGTCGGCCATGAGTACCCATGATCAGCAGGTCGATGTGCTCGCGCTCGATCACTGATGACAATACCCTCCACACTTCGCCCTTCTCGACGATCAGGTTATGCGGGAGATCCTTGAGTCTGGCACTCTTGCCCAACCGCTTCATCTGGCGCTCGGCTTCGATACGAGGACGGTCGAGTTCACGTGGCAAAGGATCCATGGGGATCGCTTCCCGCGGTTCGGCTTCGGCGGCATGCACGATAAATAGGTCCGCGGCATACCGGGCGCAAAATGCAATTGCATAGCTCAGGGCCCGCTCCGAGGCTTCGGAGAAGTCGGTGGCCAACAGAATGCGCTTGAACGAAACCTCTTCCGGACGCTTCCTGTGGGTGGGTTCGGCTACGAAGGTTGCAGGCATACACACCTCCCAGTCAATTCTCGAAGGTACGCCTCGAGAGCACCAGACGAGGTGATCCACCTTACTTATCAATGTGATGGCGGTCACGACTGCAACTTGTGACCCAGGACACTGAACTGCTTGGCAACTGCTGTTCTAATTGCCAAGCTGCCGAATTGTGGGCTGGCTGTCTGTTGTGAATAGCGACCCGCCCCTGTCCTCCACCTGGCCCTGCGCAACGCAGGAAAGGAGGTCGTTATGTTCGCTCTCAGGATGGTCCAACTGATCGAATCGCACGCCGGAGCTTTGTCGGATGAACTCATGCATCGTCTGAAGGCCTCCGGAAGCTGCCCCGACTTGCTGCAGAAAGTGCCCTCACAGGAGATCATGATGCGGACGCACGAGATTTATCGCAACCTGAGCGACTGGATCTTGTCGAAAACGCAGTCGGAAATCGAGGAGCGATACGTGGGTCTGGGCGTCCGGCGCGCCAGGCAGGGAGTTCCTTTCAGCCAGTTCTTGTTTGCGCTGAACACCACCAAAGAATGCCTGTGGACATACCTCGAGCGAGAAGGACTGCTGGAGTTCCCGGTGGAGTTGCTGGGCGACCTCGATCTGCTGCATTCGATCGGACGCTTCTTCGACCATGCCGCGTACTCAGGCTCGCTCGGATATGAGACCGTCATGCGCGAAGAGGATGCTCATCTCGCGCTGGCGTCGGTTGCGGTGAGAGCGAAGGCGTAGGCCGGATGCATCGAGTGCCGCCCCTATTGTGTGGAACAGCAATGAGCGGCGAGTTGTGAGCGGTGAGCAAGCAACCCACCGGGAATATCTTGCACCTCCTAGGTGCCTGCTCTTGCTCGCTGCTCACTGCTGATGCTGTCCTCTTCCCTCCACTACAATTAACTTGTGCCACGCAAGCGCAAAGTCCAGGTGAAATGTCCCACGTGTAAGCAGACGGTCGCCGTTGGGGCCGAGGACTTCCCTTTCTGCAGCGCGCGCTGCCGGCTGCTGGATCTCGGCAAATGGGCCAGCGGGAAGTATGTGGTGTCGTCACCGGTGCAGGACATTAGCGACCTGCTGGAGCATTCTGACATCAGGAAGAACGAAGATGAGTGAGGTGGCGGTGGAGAGGGTCACACCGGTTTCTTCTGCACCGCTGTGGGCGACGCTGGTCGCCACTTTCTTTGGCATCGGGCGATTGCGACCCGGGCCGGGCACCTGGGGATCAGCAGGAGCGGTGTTGATCTGGGCGGTAGTCTGGAGATGGATCCCAGCACAGGCTCACTGGGTCGTGCTGGCTGGTCTGGCGCTGCTGGCCATCGTGGTTGGGATTCCGGCAGCTACCCGGTTTGCGAGGGCTTGGCAGCTGAAGGACCCGCAATCTGTGGTGATCGACGAGGTTGCCGGTCAGTGGATCACATTGCTGTTCGCGCCAATTTCATGGAAAACGCTGCTCCTGGGCTTTATTCTTTTTCGCGCGTTCGATATTCTGAAACCGCCGCCAGTGCGCCAACTGGAAGGCTTGCCTGAAGGCACGGGCATTGTGGTGGACGACGTCGCCGCGGGCTTGTACGCACTGCTGGTGATGCAACTTGTACTACATTTCCGGCTTCTTTCACTGTAACTCTGCATGACGATTTCCGACCGCATCCTGGGCAGGAAGAGTCCGAATGGACAGCCGCACATCGAGGCGGTTTCACCGGCGGCTGCCTTGCCTGGGGGCGAGGTGCGAATCATTGGCAGCGGGCTGCGTCCTCCGGAGTTGAAGCGGCCGCGAGTGCGGTTTGGAGAAGTAGAAGGGCCGGTGGTAATTAGCTCTGACGATTTCGTGGTGGCGCGCGTGCCCCAGGGCGCGGCTTCGGGCGGAGTGGTAGTCTCGACCAACGGTCATTCCAGCAATTCGGGCCAACTGCGCGTGGCAACGCCTCTCGCGGAGAACCTGCATCCCGTCACCAACCCGGCGCTCGATGCCGAGGGGAATGTCTTCGTCACGTTCTCTGGATCTCGTGGCCAGAAGGTACCGGTCTCAATTTTCAAGATCGACACCAATTACCACGTGAAGCCGTTCCTCACCGAGATGATGAACGCGACATCGATTGCATTCGACCGCGCCGGCGAGATGTACGTTTCGTCGCGGTACGACGGAGCGGTTTATCGAGTTGCGCCGAATGGGACGATGTCGACCTATGCGGAGAGCATGGGCGTGGCCACGGGAATTGCTTTTGATAAGGCGGAGAATCTCTACGTCGGCGATCGCAGCGGGACAATTTTCAAGATTGCGCGCGATCGCCAGATTTTTGTGTTTGCCACGTTGGAGCCCAGCGTTTCAGCCTACCATCTGGCATTCGGGCCTCACGGCGACCTGTTCGTGGCTGGACCAACGCCATCGAGCTTCGATGCGGTGTACAAAATCGATCCGCATGGGGCTGTGTCGGTGTTCTATCGCGGCTTGGGACGTCCACAAGGTCTGGCATTTGATCGCGATGGAAACTTGCACGTGGCTGCATCCTTAGAAGGAAAGCGCGGGGTCGTGAAGATCACGCCCGATGGCAACGCTTCCCTCGCGGTTGCAGGACCAAACCTTGTTGGCTTGGCGTTTGCACCTGGACGGTCCGCAATCCTGGCCAGTACCAGCGCCGTTTACCACCTCGCCTGGGACACGGCAGGTCTTCCTCTCGTCGACCTAAGCTAACCTTTTCTCACGCGAGCGGCCTGAGATCAGATTCGTTTAGCCGAAACCACCGCAGCGAAGTACACCTGCCGAGTCGCGTTGCTTCCATCCACGACACGCATCACGCGATATTGAATATGGGCGTCGACGCGAACCCCGTCTTTCCTGCGGAAGGCGAAATCGTTGGCTCGGAAGACATCTTCCTGACGACCCGAAATTTCTTCGTTGGCACGAGTCGTTTCCGCCGGATCCGCCATGATGAGAGGCCATTCCAGCGCGACTAACTCCAGTTCGGGATAACCGACGAGTTCGCAAAAGCCGGCATTAGCGGCCACAAAGTGCCGGCTCACGGGATCAAACAAATATCCAGGAACGGGCATTGCGTCCAGAAATTCTCGGAAGGATGTTTTCCAATTCGCTGGCATGACGTGGTTGTTGCAGAAACATACCACGGCGTGGACCCGATATGAACGTGAGGCGACCGGACTGCAGCCAGTTTTCACGGCGTTGGGGGATAGGGATGGTTGGAGCGTGTGTACGTCAATGGACTTCGCGTAGGCGATTCACCTTCGCTCGCGTATATAGCGTTCTGCCAGGGGTGCGAAACGATAACAAGGGAGAGCGCCGCCAGAAAATAAGCGTTCACTCCCAGACATCCGCAAGCGTTCACAAACGTCATTAGAACCAGAACCGAAATGCTACACTCAGTGACCCAACAGGAAGCGTTGCCACGCGTTCGCAGTAGAACAGAGTGGAGCGATTATCCTGTATATAGTGCAAAAATGACTATCGAGGATAACAAGAGATTAGTTTTGGAACACTACGAGGCTTTTGTAGAACGCCGGGATGCGGATGCGGTCAGGAGGTAGCTGGCGCCAGATTTTCGGGACCACGAGATGCCCCCTGGGATTCCGCCAGGACCGGAGGGTGCCCTGCAATATGGCGCTATGCTCCATGAGGCGTTCCCTGATTTGAAAGTGAAGATAGAAGACATCCTGGCGGAAGGTGATCGCGTAGCTGTGCGGGCCCGCTGGACAGGCACACACCGAGGCTCCTTCCCTGGGATGCCTATCCCGGGAACGAATCGACAGTTCTCGTTCAGGGGGATGGTGTTCTGGCGCATCCGCGACGGCAAGATTGTGGAGCGTTGGGCTACCATTGACCGCCTTGGGTTACAGCAACAGCTCCTTGGCAAAACATAAGCTGAATCCTACTTACTGGCCGCATACCGTTTCGGAGTGTCTAGGGAGTGAGCATGAACGGCGTTTTGAGATTGGAGAATCGTCACACCGGGGAGACTCTTCGGATGCGTCGAGAGCGTGATGTTTCCGGTCAAATGATCTTGATAGTCGAGGGCACGCTCCCGCCAGGAAGTAAGGGACCGCCGCCCCACGTGCATTTCCGGGAACGAGAAGAGGGTAGAGTGCAGGCAGGCACATTGGGTGCACGAATCGGAGGACAAACCACGATTGTGCAGACCGGAGGAAATGCACTTTTTCCTGCCGGGGTCGTTCACTCTTGGTGGAATGCCGGAGAAACCCTTCTTCAGTTCAATGGTCGCGTAGTTCCCGCAGTTGACCTGGATCAATTCCTCCAAGCATTGTTTGCTGTGCTCAACGCTAGCGCAACCGACAGGCCGTCGATCTTTTATCTGGCTCACGTGCTCTGGCGACATCGCCGCACCCAGGCGGTCGTCAGGCCTCCGGTTGCGATCCAGCGGATCTTGTTTCCTGTGGTCCTGCTGATTGGCCGCGTTCTCGGCAAGTACAAGGGACAGAGCTGGCCAGGATGCCCCGAAACCTGCCCCGGTGCTCCCTTGTCAGAAGCTGCGACTGCTGAGCGTGAGGTCGGAACGCACTACGCTTCCGCATGTCGATGGGTGCAATCGCGTGTAACCAGCCTCTAATTCATCTATGGGTTTTCAAGTCGCAGCGAGAGAGGTTGATCGCATCATTGTGGTTGATGTTGTGGGAAGACTCACGTTAAGTGACAGCCGCACTCAACTGCGCGACCTTGTTCACGTCTTCACCAGCAACGGCCACAAGAAGTTTCTGATCAACCTCGCGGGCGTGGATTTCGTTGACAGCAATGGCTTGGGCGAACTGACCCGGTGGCTTTTGCGGTGTCAGGCAAGCGGGCGGCGACATGAAGCTTGTCCATGTAAAGGCGAGGGTGCAAGCCCTTCTTGAGATGACCAGGATAAGCAACCTATTCGAGATCCACACCGACGAGTACGTTGCTCTCGAAGCATTCCGCGCGGACCGTCCGCCCGCTCCTTCCCCGCGGTCAAGGAGTGATCACGCGTGATTACAACGGGAGCGCTTTTCAGCATCTAAGAAAAGGTATAAATTAAACTCGTTCAGGACGGCGTTTATGAAATACCAAATCGCTATTTGGGCCATCTTAGGATTGCTAGTTGCAGGATTTTGGACGCTGTTTGCGTTTGCAACCTTCCCATCCGCTGATCCGATACGTGATGCTTGGTTCCTTATCACGTTCACCTGCCCCGTTGCGCTACTTGGAATGCATCACGCTCTCAGTATTTATGCGGTTCTAGCGGCGAATGCGGTTACGTATGCGCTTGTTGGTCTGGTCGTGGAGACCCTGCGGCGACAATTTCGTCACGCCTGATAAACCGAGACAGGACTCTTGCGCGAATCCAACAGCCTCGGTCAACGTTCACGTCGTTGCGACGGGAATTCGTTGAACCCGCGACCGCTTAAGATCATTGGCACACACTTCTCCGCCCGCGCTGCCCGCGTCTTCGCCTGCTTCGCGCCAGAGATGTGATAGATGTATGACTTTCTTCGTCCCGGCGTTAGGGCGTCGAACGCCTCTTTCAGCTCTGGAGCCGCATTCAGCCTATCTTGCAACTCCTCGGGAACCGCATACTCCGAAGCCTTCTTCAGGGGAACCTTAGTTCCCGATTTCTCAATCTCGATGGCTTCATAGATGTATTTCCCCAAGGTCGGCTGCAGAGCCGAAATTTCTTTGAGAGAGGTAAATTTAATCCAGCGGCCCGCCTGCGTATGCTCTCCGATTTTTTGAAGAATATGCGTCGGATCCTTCAGCAAGGTACCTTTGAAGAACGAGAGCGCGCACGCGTCCTTTAGCGGGATAACGATCGCCACGTTCTTTTTGCCGTGGGTGAAGCAGGGCTTGCCCCATTTCAACTCCTCGGTGAGGCCGCACTCGAGGAGAACTTTCCTCAGCTTGTCTGTTTCCTTCTGCCACTTTTTCGCGTAAGGTACCTTCATTTATCCACCGTGTGTGCAACACTCGATCCGAGATTGTCCGTAGTCCGATCTGTTACTTCCCCCTGAATTTGGCCAGCGAACGAACTGTTGATGAGCATAAATGTCAACATCGCTCACTGACAACGAACCGGAAAATATTCCAAGCGCTCTGCGCATAAAGCTCGTCGTGGCGGATTTGTCTGCACTCCATTAACCAGCCGTCAAATCCCACGTCGCGGAAGCTGGAGCGAGGACTGGTACCTGCTGAAAGCTGTTGCAGTGGGCGCTTGGGTTAAACTGCAAGCGTGATTGCGGAAATTATTGCGGTCGGTTCGGAGCTGCTCACGCCCTTCCGGCAGGACACGAACTCGCTCTATCTCACCGAGAAACTGAACTCGATTGGGGTTGAGGTCGGGTTCAAAACGATTGTGGGCGACGCAATGAAGGATCTGGTGCGTGTAGCCACAACTGCGCTGGCGCGAGCTGACATTCTCATCTTTAGCGGCGGCTTGGGGCCGACCGAAGATGACCTCACCCGCGAGGCCGTGGCGGAAACGTTAGGCCTTCAACTGCGTCGAAATCCAGAACTGGTGGCGGCGATCGAGAGACGATTTGCGGAGCGCGGCTGGAAGATGTCGGCTAATAACATTAAGCAAGCCGACCTAATTCAGGGCGCGACCATCCTCACCAATTCGAACGGCACAGCGCCAGGACAGTGGATCAGCGGGCGCTCCGATGGAAGAGAAAAGATCATTGTGCTGTTGCCTGGCCCTCCACACGAGTTGAAGGCGCTTTTTGAAGGCGCAGTGCTGGAGCGACTGCAAGCGAAGGTACCCAGGCGATACATCGCGACGCGAATGCTGAGGATTACCGGAATGGGCGAGTCGGCGTGCGATGCGCGGGTCGCGCCCATCTACAAACGCTACACCGACGTGAGCACAACGATTTTGGCGGCGCCGGGAGAAATTCAGCTTCATCTGCGGGCGCAAGCGCCCTCATCGGATGCAGCCCAACTTCGAGTGGACGATCTTGTCGACAAACTGGAAGCCGAATTGGACGACGCCGTCTACTCGGACAACGGGGATTCGCTGGAGCAGATAGTCAGCTATTATCTGCAGATGCGGAGCGCCACACTTGCAGTGGCGGAGTCGTGCACAGGAGGGTTGCTGGCGGAGCGATTGACGTCGGTGAGCGGCAGTTCACGGTACTTCATGGGCGGAGTCGTCGCGTACTCGAACGACCTGAAAGTAAAGTTGGCTGAGGTCCCTGCGGATTTGCTCGATCATTTTGGAGCGGTGAGTGAGCAGGTGGCGAAAGCTTTGGCGGAAGGAATCCGCAAGCGCTGCGGAACCACTTTGGGGCTAGGCATCACTGGAGTCGCAGGGCCAACGGGCGGGACAGATGAGAAGCCGGTCGGCTTGGTGTATCACGCGCTCGCGAGCGAGTCAGGAACCGAAGTCATTCAGCGCAACTTCCCGGGCGACCGACAGAGAATCCGCTTCTTCGCATCGCAGCAGGCGCTAGACATGGTCAGGAGAAAGTTAATGTGAGGAGGCGGGTTCCGGAAAATTGAAGCATTGAATCATCGGAAGATTGAATCATTTCAGAAAACCATCCCGCTTCGCCTTTTCAGTGATTCAATGTCTCAATGATTCAATGATTCAATTCCTCGTATAATCTCCTGTCCATCCTATGGCCTATTCGACGATCAAGCTTGCCTACGACGGTCGGGTTGCGACCATCACATTCAATCGGCCCGACAAACGGAATGCGCTCAGCGTGCAGATGATCGAAGAGACCATGGCGGCGCTGGCGGAAGTCGAGAAGTCGGAAGCCGTCGTATTGATACTCACCGGTGCGGGGAAGGCGTTCTGTGCGGGGATGGACCTGGAGGAACTCAAGTCGCTCACCAGCAAAACCCCATCCGAAAACGTGGCTGACTCGGACCGCATGGCGCGGTTTTTTCGCGCGATCTATGAATTCCCCAAGCCGACGATCGCCGCGGTGAACGGGGCGGCCATGGCCGGGGGCGCGGGAATCGCGACCATGTGCGACTTTACGCTGGCGCTGGCTGAGGCGACATTTGGATATACAGAAGTTCGCATCGGGTTCGTTCCCGCAATTGTGTCTTCGATCCTGGTTTGGCAGGTGGGGCACAAGGCAGCGCGCGATCTGCTGCTCACCGGGCGCGCGTTTGAAGCCGCCGAAGCACAAAGCCTTGGGCTAGTCAATGAAGTGGTGTCGCCGAAGAGCTTGTTGCCGCGCGCGAGAGAGCTGGCGAAACAACTCATGGAAAACAGTCCGGCGGCGCTGCGAATGACGAAGAAATTGCTGAACAGCTATCTCGCGAAGTCGCTCGACAAGCAGATCGATACCGCAGTACAGGAAAATGCGGCGATCCGCACCACACCAGAATTCCAGGAAGGCGTGGCGTCCTTCCTCGAAAAACGCAAACCGAACTGGAGCGGCCAGTGAAAGGCCGCATCAGCGAAGTTACGATTCGCGTTCGCTACGCTGAGACCGATCAGATGGGCGTGGTTTATCATGCCAACCATTTCGTGTGGTTTGAAGTCGGGCGCGTCGAATTCTTCCGCCAACTCGGATTCTCGTACAAAGACATGGAGCAGCAGTACGGCTGCCATATCGCCGTGGTCGATGCGCGTTGCCGCTACAAAGCACCCGCGCGCTACGACGATGAGGTTGTTGTTCGCACGCAGCTCAAGAATGCGCGCGAGTCCATGGTGCATTTCGGATATGAGCTCGTGCGGGCAGCAGACGGATTGCTCGCCGAAGGCGAGACCATGCACGTGGTGATCGATCGCGAGATGAAGAAGACGCCGATTCCGGAGAAGTACATGCGAATTTTTCGTGATGTGATTCACTCTGAACAGGCGGCAAAAGCGTAACTCTCGGTTATTAGCTCTGAGCCTGCAAGAGAGCCAAGAGCCAACAACCACTAGCCAACAGCGGCTTCTATGCAAGCTCTCCATATCAACGGAAACGATCTCACGCTGGAGAACGTCCACGAAGTTGCGGTCGACAAGCGGCCCGTTCTGCTTGCGTCGGACGCGAGAGAGGCTGTGGATCGCGCGCGCGCGGTCGTTGATGAGCTCGTCGCCAGCAACCAGTTGTCGTATGCCATCACCACTGGCGTCGGCAAGCTGAGCGATGTACGCATAGCCGGAGATCAGATTCGCGAGTTGCAGGTGAACCTGGTTCGATCGCATGCGGTTGGAGTGGGAGAACCTCTCTCAATTGCTGAAACGCGTGCCATGATTCTGCTGCGCGCGAATTCCCTTTCCAAAGGACACTCCGGGGTTCGTGCAGTCGTGATCGACGCGCTTTGCGAGCTACTCGATCGGGGAGTCACGCCTTGCGTTCCCTCGCAGGGCAGCGTCGGCGCCAGCGGGGACCTTGCGCCTCTCGCGCATCTCGCTCTGGTGCTGATCGGTGAAGGCGAATGTCTGGCCGCCGGTGGCTCGCGGATTCCTACAACCGATGTATTACGAAAAGCAGAGATCAGGCCGCTGGCGCTCGAGGCCAAAGAAGCAGTCTCGCTCATCAATGGAACCCAGGCGATGTTGGCAGTGGGAACGCTGGCGCTGCTGGCAGCGGAAACGTTGGTGGACTCAGCAGATGTAATTGGGGCGCTCACACTCGACGCACTGCGCGGGACAGATGTGGCGTTCGATGAGCGAATTCACCGCGCGCGTCCGCATACCGGACAAATCAAGACCGCGGAGAATCTGCGGCGCATGCTCGAAGGTAGCCAGATCCGCGAGTCGCATCGCGAATGCGGCCGCGTGCAGGACGCGTACTCTCTACGTTGCATTCCGCAGGTGCATGGGGCTGTGCGTGACACGCTTGTCCACTGTCGCGAAGTGTTTGAGACCGAAGCGAACTCAGCAGTGGACAACCCGCTCGTGTTTATCGCTTCAGAGCGTGGAGGGACGGACGCCCTCACCCGTCCGGCGGAGCAAAGCTCCGCAGATCATACCGCTGTCCTCTCTGGCGGCAACTTTCATGGAGAACCGGTCGCGTTCGCACTCGATTTCCTGGCCATTGCGCTGACTGCATTGGCAGGGATCTCCGAGCGCAGGATCGAGCGCTTGGTGAATCCCGCACTCAACGAGGGCCTGCCGCCGTTCCTCGCGCCCAGCGCGGGACTAAACTCTGGATTCATGATGCCGCAGGTTACCGCCGCGGCACTGGTCAGCGAAAACAAGGTGCTGGCCCATCCGGCGTCGGTCGACTCAATCACGACCTCCGGCAACAAGGAAGACTACGTTTCCATGGGAATGACGGCCGCGCTGAAGTTGCGCCGCGTGCTGGAGAACACACGCAACGTGCTCGCCATCGAAGCCATGGCGGCAGCTCAGGCACTTGACCTCATCGCGCCACTGAGCACCAGCAGGCGCGGACAAAAAGCGTGCGCGGCAATACGCGTGGTCTCGCCGAAGCTCGAGAAAGATCGGGCTATGTATCAGGATTTTGCGAAAATTGCAGACGTGATTGCCAGCGGAAAATTCCGCGAAGTGCTGGAATAAGACTTAAATAAGGCGCGTTCACCACGAAGGACACAAAGTTACACGAAGGAATCCCCGTATCTTGCTTTCTTTCGTGTGCCTTCGTGTCCTTTGTGGTTATTCTTGTTTAAGCTCGTAAACGGAATAGCAGCCATCGCATCCGTGCACAACGCCACGCTCGCCACTCGCAACACAGCCGATTTTGAAGGCTGCGGCGTTCGACTCGTGAACCCCTAGGTGGATTAGACTAGCTGGTTTCGTCCGGAGGTCTTGATGTGTGCTCGCTGTTTCCTTGCCTGTCTTCTTTCTCTTCCCGTGTTCGCCCAAACCAAACACCCCTTCACGTTTGAAGACATGATGGCGCTGAAGCGCGTCGAGGAGCCCGTGGTGTCGCCGGATGGCAAATGGGTGCTGTTCGCCGCTGTCGATGTGGACCTGAAGGCGAATACCAAGACGCCGCATGTGTGGGTGGTGGCGCTCAACGCGAACAGTGGAGGGACGGCCGCCCTCGCCCGTCCGGTAGAGCACAGCTCGACAGCGACGTCCCGAGTGTTAGCCCATCCTAGCTCCGTTCTGGCTACTGCTGACGCTACCTCAAAAGCAGGTTCCTCTACTCCGCAGGATCATTCGCGAGCGAATGATTCTGCTCCGGTCGGAATGACCGAGAGTAGGGAGAAGGAGATTATTTCCGATCAGGATGCAGACCGGCCGCGTTGGGCGCCGGATGGCAAGCGGTTCGCGTTCGTTTCCACCAAAGAGAATGGTTCCCAAATCTGGATTGCTGATTTTGATGGCGCGACGGGAGCGGTGACCGATAAGCATCGGCTCACGAACTTCGCAACCGAGGCTGATGGCGAGCTGTGGTCGCCGGATGGGAAATACATTTTGTTCAAGTCGGATGTGTATCCGGAATGTGTGGGAACCTTGGAGGAAGAATCCACCTGCAATGCAAAGAGGGTTGAGGAAGTAAAGGAGTCGAAGGTTAAAGCTCAGATCTTCACTCACCTGCTCTATCGGCATTGGAATGCGTACAAGGAGGGGAAGAGGACGCATTTGTTTGTAGTACATGCAGATATCCTCGTCCTAGGAATGAATCGCCGAGCACTCTATGGGATTGCCAACTACGCTCGCGACCTCACCCCTGGCGATTACGATGCGCCGGTGTTTTCGCTCGGAGGGCAGGATAATTACGCGCTGTCGCCGGATGGGAAGGAGCTTTGCTACGCGTCGAATCACGATGCGATGCCTGCGGCTTCCACCAACAACGATCTGTTCACAGTTCCTGTGGATTGGCCTGCTGACGCCACCCCCGCCCAGGTGATTGCGGCGACGAAAGACTTCACTTCCGAGAACAAGGCCGCTGATAACACTCCACTCTATTCGCCGGACGGCAAGTACATCGCCTATCGCGCCCAGCAGCGTCCCGGATACGAGAGCGACCGCTTCCGTCTGATGTTGTACGACCGAAAAACGGGAGAGAAGAAGGAAGTGACGGATGGTTTCGACCAGTGGGTTGGGTCGTTCGTTTGGTCTCCTGATTCAAAGGCTCTCTATTTCACCTCCGAGCACAAGCGCCATTCGCTTATCTACTCTGTAGAGGCCAGTCCTACAGGCGACCCCAAGAAGTATTTCAAGCGGACCCTCGTGGCTGGGTACAACGACGATCTTGCTGTTACTCCGGACGGTAAGGCATTGCTATTCACTCGCCAGTCAATCGATGCGCCAAATGAAATTTATAAAAGCCGTTCGACGGGCGAAGGCTGTCCCGCTCAAACAGGCGAAGTTGACAACGGAAAATGGGACTGTTCATTAAACAAGGATTGGGCAATCACAGCCGTCAATCAGTCAGTGTTGTCACAGATCAATATGTCAGAAGTTGAGCCCTTTTGGTTCGACGGTGCAAACGAAGACAAGGTTGAGGGCTCGCTGGTCAAGCCGCCGAACTTTGATCCCAACAAGAAATATCCCGTGAAGTTCCTCATCCACGGCGGGCCGGAAGGGGCGTGGGGAGACGACTGGAGTTATCGCTGGAACGCCGAGCTATTCGCGGCGAACGGATACGTGGTCATCATGATTAACTTCCACGGCTCGACGGGCTACGGGCAGAAGTTCATTGACGCGATCAACGGCGATTGGGGCGGCGCTCCATTTGAAGACCTAATGAAGGGCCTCGACTATGCCGAGCAGCACTATCCGTTTATCGATAAAGACCGCGAGTGCGCGCTGGGCGCCAGCTACGGCGGATGGATGGCTAACTGGATTCTCGGCCACACCAATCGTTTCAAGTGCATTGTGACCCACGACGGCATGTTCAACACTGAGTCGGCTTACGGCGACACGGAGGAACTGTGGTTTCCCGAGTGGGAGTTCAAAGGCACGCCGTGGACGAACCGCGAAATGTACCGCAAGTGGTCTCCGCACCTGAGCGCGGCGAACTTCAAGACGCCGACGCTGGTGATTCACGGTCAGAAGGATTACCGGCTCGACGTGTCGCAGGGATTCGACCTGTTCACGACGTTGCAGCGGCAGGGCGTGCCGTCGAAGATGCTCTACTTTCCTGACGAAGGCCACTGGGTGCTCAAGCCACAGAATTCGCAGCTCTGGTACAAGACGGTCAACGATTGGGTGGACCACTGGACCAAGCCAGTGGCCGGTGTTCAGTGAACAGTGGGGAGTAGAATAATCTTTCCCCCTGTCATTCCGAGCGAAGCAGAATGATTCGCTTGCGAATCGTTCTGCAAAGTCGAGGAACCTGTTTCCCCGGCGCTACAAAAAGCAGATTCCTCACAGCTAAAGCTGTTCGGAATGACATCGCAAAAAGATTTACGCTTACCCTTGACCTGTCTATAACTATAGGGTTCATCCTCAAAGCATGTTGAGCGTGTCGCAGATCGCTAAGCGGTTCGGGCTGAGCAGGACGACGATTCTTTACTACGAATCGTGCGGACTGTTAAAGCCGGGACACCGCACCAGTGCCAGCTATCGCCTGTATGGAGAGAAAGAAGTACGGGTGCTGGAGCGGATCTGTCTGTACAGGTCTGTGGGGCTGAGTGTCTCAAGCATTCGGGGGATGTTGGCGAATCCAGAGACCGACATTGCCGCACTACTGCGGCGTCGGTTGACCGAACTGGATTCCGAAATCGGCCGATTGCGCGAGCATCAGCGAGTGATCCTGCGGCTGCTGCAAACGAAAAATATTCTGAGGAGAACTAAGAACATGACTAAAGACAAATGGGTTTCGATCATGAAGGCAGCAGGTTTCAGTGAGGATGATATGCGTCGCTGGCACCGCGAGTTCGAAAAGGCTGCGCCGGAAGATCACAACGAGTTTCTGGCGTATCTCCGTATTCCGGTGGCGGAGATTCAGTCGATAAGGGAGTGGAGCCGGAAGTAGTTTGTAATTTGGGAATCGGCTAATTCGGTAATTTAAAATCGGTGTCATTCCGAGGCGACACTGTCGCGGAGGAACCTGCTTTTCCTTTCAGCGAAAGACAAAAGCAGGTCCTCCCCGCTGAAGCGGTTCGGAATGACAATCCTGGTCAGGCGCCACACTTGACGAATAGCATTGCCTTCCACGCGAAAACCAGCCACAATAACAAACCATCGCGGGCGAGGCTTGTCGCGTCGACAAGCTCAGGGCAGCCTCTGAGCGAAATCGAAGGCGTACCCGCGCCACATACTCATGCGCGGGTTACGAACTCTCCTCTGGGTTGGGATTGCTGCACTGGGCGCGCTCGCGTTCGCGGCGGTCGCGCTGCATCGCGGTGAACAGATCAATGCGCTGTGGCTGGTGACCGCTGCGTTTTGCACTTATGCGGTGGGCTACCGGTTCTATTCCAAGTTCATCGCCTCCAAGGTTCTGGCGCTCGATCCGCAACGCGCCACTCCCGCTGAGCGCCTTGAAGATGGCCGCGACTATGTCCCCACGAACAAATGGGTGGTGTTTGGCCACCACTTCGCGGCGATCGCGGGCCCTGGGCCGCTGGTTGGTCCGGTGCTTGCCGCGCAATTTGGATACCTGCCCGGAACTCTTTGGATCCTGGTTGGTGCGCTGTTTGGCGGCTGCGTGCAGGATTTCGTCATCTTGCTCTTCTCCGTACGTCGCGATGGCAAATCGCTCACTCAAATGGCGCGCGAAGAGGTCGGACCGATCGGTGGTGTAGTGGCTTATGCCGCGGTCCTGAGCATCCTGGTAATCCTGCTTGGCGTCATCGCGCTAGTGGTGGTCAATGCGCTCAAGCAGAGTCCATGGGGGACCTTCACCATTGGCATGATCATGCCCGTCGCCATGCTGATGGGAATCTATCTGCGGCGGTTGCGGCCAGGGCGCGTGCTGGAAACCTCCGCGCTGGGATTCGTTCTCGTGATGACCGCAGTGGTTGCCGGGAAGTGGGCCGCTGTCAGCCAAGTGACCGTGCCTTCGATACGCTGGTTCATTGACGGACGGGCGCTGCCGCACTTTGTGCTGGAGCCTCTCTCTTCCGCACTCACCCTTTCTGCTCCCGGCCTTGCGTTTCTGCTCATCCTTTATGGATTCGCGGCAGCAATCATTCCTGTGTGGCTGCTGCTCGCCCCTCGCGACTATTTGGCAACATTCGTGAAGCTGGGAACCATCGCTTTGTTGGCGCTGGGGATCGTGGTCATGCATCCGACCCTGCAAATGCCGGCGCTCACAAAATTCGTCGACGGGACAGGCCCAGTGTTTGCCGGCAAGGTCTTCCCTTTCGCGTTCATCACGATTGCCTGCGGCGCGGTCAGCGGATTTCATTCGCTGATCTCCAGTGGTACCACGCCGAAACTCATGCGTCGCGAAACTGAAGCGCGCATGGTCGGCTATGGCGCGATGATGTGCGAATCCATGGTCGCGATCATGGCCACGGTGGCCGCTTGCGTAATGGAGCCAGGAACGTATTTCGCGATCAATAGTCCAGCGGGAGTGGCGGGCGGTTTGCCGGAGAAAGCGGCGGCCACAATTTCCGGTTGGGGATTTCCCGTGACTGCGGACGCAATGCATCGGCTTGCGCAAAATGTTGGAGAGGTCACGCTCTTCAACCGCACCGGCGGCGCGCCCGCCTTCGCAGTCGGAATGGCGCACATTTTTTCGAACAGCCTGGGGGGACAGGCGGTGATGGCGGTCTGGTATCACTTCGCCCTGATGTTTGAGGCGCTGTTCATTCTGACCGTCCTCGATGCCGGAACGCGCGTGGGACGCTTTATGCTGCAGGACGCGCTCGGTCACGTGTGGAAGCCGCTGGCCCGAACCAGTTGGTATCCGTCCATCGTGGCGACGAGCGCGTTGATGGTTGCAGCCTGGGGATATTTCCTGTGGCAGGGGGTGCGCGATCCTCTCGGCGGAATCAATTCGTTATGGCCGCTGTTTGGAATTGCCAATCAACTGCTGGCGACGGCGGCCTTGTGCATTGCGACCACCATCATTCTCAAAACGCGGCGAGCGACGTATCTGGCGGTGACTTTGGTGCCGCTCACTTTCCTGGTCATTGTCACGTTTACCGCGTCGTGGCACAAGATTTTCGATCCTGATCCGCGCATTGGTTTTCTCGCGCAGGCGCGGCAGCTTGCGGCAGCGGGCGGCAACGCGCGACTCATTTTCAACAATCGCTTAGATGCAGTGGTGACTGGATTACTGATTCTCATGGTTGCACTATTGCTGATTGAGTCGGTACGACAGTGGATCGGCGCGTTATCAGGACGCAGGGCTTCGGCTACGACGGAAACACCGTTTGTAATGACGCGACTGGCGGAGGAACGGGGATGAAACTTATTCGCGTGCTCCGCGCAATTCTGTCCGAGATCTTTGAAGAGTCCGCCTATGAGCGGTTTTGCGCGCGGGAGGGCGTCGCGCGCGGGCGCGAGTCGTACGCTGCGTTTGTGCGGGGGCGGAGAGTGCAAGCGAAGTGCTGTTGAGGATTCTGGGTTCTGACGACCTGCGACGCGTTTCGTCTCGCATACGACATTCGCTCGTCCCTCCGGGACTAGCATTCATCATTCGCTCTTTACCCAGGGCTGCCGCCCTGGGCTAAGCTGGACTGCCCCATTCGGGGCTAAACACCTTTTGATGCCCGCGGGTCGGGTTCACGGCTGCAGAACAATCTTGCCGAACATCTGGCTCTTTTCCATGTGCTCGTGGGCGGCGCGGGCTTCGGAGAGCGGAAACACGCGATCAACCACCGGCTTCAGCCGTCCCGCGAAAAGATGCTTCAACACCTCATGCAGTTCGCCCATGGTGCCCATGTAAGAACCCAGGATAGAAAGCTGGCGCGAATACACAAAGCGCAAATCAATGCCGACCTGCGGGCCGGTGGTCGCGCCGCAGGTGACGAGCGTTCCGGCAGGTTTTAGCGAGCGCAGGCTCTCGTCCCAAGTAGCAGCGCCAACGTGCTCCATCACGATGTCGACGCCTTGCTTTTCCGAGATCTTGCGGACCTCGTCGGAGATCTTTTGCTGGTAGTGGTTGATGACGTGGTCGGCGCCGAGTTCGCGAGCAAGTTGCGCCTTGCGCTCGTCTCCCGCCGTGGCAATTACCGCGCATTGGAACATCTTCGCGAGCTGGATTCCGGCAATGCCGACTCCAGAATTGGCTCCGAGGACGAGAACTGTCTGTCCGGGCCGAACTCCTGCGCGGCCAACTAGCATGTGCCAGGCAGTCAGGAAAACCAGAGGCACGCTGGCGGCCTGGTCGAATAAGAGCGAATCGGGGATTGGGATGACACACACCTGCGGCACGGCAATTAGTTCGCAGTTGCCACCGTCGACACCGTTGCCGCGAACGGTGAATTCGCGGCACTGGTTCTGCAGTCCCGCTGTGCACTTTTCACAGTGATTGCAGAAGTGCATGGGCGCGACGAGCGCGCGCTGGCCAGATGACAATCCCGACACGTGTTCGCCAACCTCGACGACCTCACCCGCGATGTCGCTGCCGAGAATATGCGGCAACTTGACTCCGGGCAGCCCTTTGCGAACCCACAGATCAAGGTGATTCATGGCGCAGGCGCGCACGCGTACGAGAACATCATCTTTACGTAGTTGTGGATCGGGAGCGTCTTCGTAGCGGAGGACCTCCGGACCGCCGAACTCGTGAAATCGAACGGCTTTCATGGGTGCTCCTCCGGCCAATCAATGGAATATACGGCGAAGATGCGATAGGGGCCTGACTCGGAATGGATGAAGGCTCCACTCTCGAGAGCGTTGAAAGCCTCATCGAACGAAGTGAGCAAACAATGGGTGTTCGTCGGGATTTCCTTAGCTAACCCGTTGCAGGAGAGCGGAGAATGCCCATGGGCGTTACCAGCAACCACGTCGAAACCCTCTAGGGTTTTGGTTCGCGGTGGCGACACCTGAGTCGGCATTGACGGCTCGGATTGGACGCCTGACCACGCCTTCCCATCAAATTCTTTTTCATATACTTCGTAATAGAAGAACAGAGTGCCCGTTAGATCGATTGAGTTTTCGTCCGCGACCGACCTTATGGCTTGGGGAGAGTCAAAGAGCCAAAATCCATTGTGCTTCCAAGAATTGATGTAGTCCGCAAAGTCCTCATTCACGCAATCGCCGACTGAATAGACATCGGCGACGGTATCGATGTTGAAACCTTCTGGTTTCTGAACGCGTTTGGCTAGGTATCCGGCTGGAATCACGCGTGTATTTTATCCCTCCCGTGAGCCTTGCATTCGCATTTGACTTCCCTCTTGGCAACCCAAATAATCCTTCCTGTGGACATCTACGAAGAGATCGTGGCTCTTCGGCAGCAGGGCCGGAAGGGCGCCATCGCCACCATTGTTAATGTGCGGGGCTCGATTCCGTCGTTCGAGACAGCCAAGATGCTGGTGCGCGATGACGGCTCAATTGTCGGCACAGTTGGCGGCGGTTGCGTCGAGGCTGACGTGTGGCAAGCGGCGCGCGAAGTGATGGAAAACGAGAAGCCGCGCACCCTCACATTCAATTTGAACCAGAATCCCAAATACGACACCGGCCTGGTTTGCGGCGGCACGCTCGACATTTTTATCGAGCCGGTGCTACCTCCAGCTTTACTTTATGTTTTCGGCGCAGGTCATGTCGCTGTCAATCTTTACCGGACGGCAAAGAATGCGGGCTTTGACGTCACAGTTGTCGACGATCGCGAGACCTACGCAAGTCGTGAGCGGTTCCCTGAGGCGAAGGAAGTCATCGCCGAGGACTTCGACAAGGCCATGGCACGAATCGCGCCGCCGGAAAACTCCTTTATCGTGATTGTCACGCGCGGGCATCGCGACGACATGCGCGTGCTCCGCTGGGCGGTGCGGACACCGGCGCGCTACGTCGGGCTGATTGGGTCCAAGCGAAAGACGATTACTATCTTCCGCGAACTGGTGAAAGAAGGAGTCCCCGAGCACCTCTTCGAGCGAGTGCATGCGCCAGTGGGATTCGACATTGGGGCGATCACGCCGGAAGAAATTGCGGTGGCGATCACTGCCGAGTTGATCGCTGCCCGACGGAAGGTCGAGCGTCCCCTGCCGCATATGAGTTGGTTCCACTCGCGAAAGTCAGGCTCACACGAAAATGAAAACACCTTCACCACAGAGGACACAAAGGTACACAAAGGAAAAACACAGAGGTTGGAATAGGCAGGACAACTTCTGTGGTATTCCTCTGTGGCGTTTCCTTTGTGTACCTTTGTGTCCTTTGTGGTGAAGATTTGGAGTCCCCATGGCAACGCTTGGCCTTATCGAATACGAAGACGCTTCGCCGGAAGTGCGGGCTGTTTATGACGACATCATGACAACTCGCAAGACGGATTGGATCAATAATTTCTGGAAGGCTCTAGCTAACGATCCCGCGACCTTAAAGCGCACATGGGAAGACATCAAGCAGATCATGGCGCCGGGTTCACTGGATGCGCTGACGAAAGAGTTGATCTACGTGGCAGTGAGCGTGAGCAATCAGTGCGGATATTGCATCGCCTCACACACCGCAGGCGCGCGCAAGAAAGGTATGACCGACGACATGTTTCGCGAGTTGATGGCGGTCGTCGGCATGGCGAATGAGACCAATCGGCTGTCGGCGGGATATCAGATCGAGATTGATGAGCAGTTCAAGAGCTAGGCGTCAGGCGTCAGGCGTCAGGCGTCAGGCGTCAGGCGTCAGGCGTCAGGCGTCAGGCGTCAGGCGTCAGGCGTCAGGCGTCAGCGAAAAGAAAACCCAACACACATACACAAGTCAAGCCGCCCGGAGATTCATGGCACACAAATTTTCAACTTCTTACGTCGAAGACTCGTTGTCGCTCTTTCGCTACTACAAGAAGCTCGGCGAAGGCGCGATGGATCAGCTGTCAGACGAGCAGTTGTTTGCAGCGCTCGATCCGGAGATGAACTCGATCGCCATCATCGTGAAGCATATTGCGGGCAACATGCGTTCGCGCTGGACCGACTTCCTCACCAGCGACGGCGAGAAGCCCGACCGCAATCGCGACACCGAATTTGAACATCCGCCTTCTACCCGCACCGAGTTGCTCAGAGTGTGGAACGATGGCTGGAATTGCGTGTTCTCCGCGCTGGAACCGCTTTCCGATTCCGACTTGGGGCGCACGGTGACTATTCGCGGCGAGCCGCACTCGGTAATGCAGGCCATCAACCGCCAGATCGCGCACTACTCGTATCACGTGGGACAGATTGTCTTTCTCGCCAAGCACCTGAATGCGAGCGGATGGAAATCGCTGTCGGTACCGCGGAACAAGTCAGCGGAGTTTAATAAGAAAGTGCAGGCGGGAGAAGCGAGTCAGAGGTGAGACAGGTTTCAGGTTTCAGGTTTCAGGTGAGACAGGTTTCAGGTTTCAGGTTTCAGGTTCAGCGGGCATCATTGTTCGCTGAGACCTGAAACCTAGCGCCTGGCACCTGGTTTTTCGAACTTGTGCTCGTGCGCCTTCATATCCACTTTCCGGCCACGAAAACGCACACCTTCACTCTCCAGCCGAAACCGTTGTTCGAGGGCGGAGTCCCCCCGCAGCTTGATTTCGCCGCCGGAGCCGAGCACGCGCTGCCAAGGCAGTCCATAGGCTCCCCGCAGGACTTTTGCGACTTGGCGAGCATGTCCGGGAAGGCCGGCAGCCTTGGCAATCGCGCCGTAGGTAGAGACCTTCCCGCGAGGGATCTGCAGAATCGCCGAACAAATGCGGGTCTCGGCAGAAAGCTGCTTACGGGCGGGCAAACTTACGCTGCAGCTCCCTTGCGGTAAGACTGCACCGCTTCTTCCTCGCTGTTGTAAACCTCGAAAACGGTGAGCAACTTGGTGACCTGCAGCAGATCGCCCACCCGTTGCGTGAGTCGTGCCAGTTTGATCGCGCCACCGGCGTTGCGCGCGGTCGTGTAAAGAGCCACCAGCGTCCCCAACCCGCCGGAATCGATGTACGTGACATCGGCAAGGTTCAGGACAATCTGACTTCCGTCCTGGATGAGCGCGCGCACCTGGTCGCGCAACGCGGCCGTTTCGTCGCCAAAAATCAGACGCCCTGCGCAATCTACAACGATGATCCCATCATTCAGCCGGCGAACACCAATCTTCAGTTGCATAGCCAACTCCTCAATCCCAAACTCAGCCAGCAGAAGGGTAAACCCAAATACCGCGTCCCGCAAGCCGAAGAATGGTCGGCAAGCATCACGTATAATCATGTGATTCGCCTGCCATGAGCTACCAGGTTCTCGCCCGAAAATACCGTCCGCAGAAGTTCTCTGAAGTCATCGGGCAGGAGCACGTTACCCGCACGCTCAAGAACGCCATCGAGCAGGGGAGGATCGCTCACGGCTATATTTTCAGCGGTCATCGCGGGATTGGAAAGACCACGGTGGCTCGCATTCTGGCGATGGCGTTGAATTGCCGCTCGTCGGAGCAGCCAGTTTCGGAACCTTGCGGAGTGTGCGATTCTTGCATCGAGATTCGCGCCGGAAACTCTGTCGACGTGATCGAGATCGACGCCGCCACCAACCGTGGAATCGATGAAATTCGCGAGTTGCGCGAAGCCGCGCGGTATCGACCCGCACGCGATCGGTTCAAGATTTATATCCTCGACGAAGCCCACCAGATCACGGACGCCGCCTTCAACGCCTTACTGAAGACGCTGGAAGAGCCGCCCGGCCATGTCGTGTTCATGCTGGCGACAACTCAGCCGGAAGATATCCCGCAGACCATCCGCTCGCGCTGCCAGCATTTCAGTTTTCGCGCTGTGAAGTTCGACCAGATTGTCGATCAACTGAAGGACCTTTGCGGAAGAGAAAATATTTCCGCCGAAGATGAAGCACTCGCACTGCTGGCCGAAGCCGGCGATGGATCGATGCGCGATGCATTATCGCTGCAGGACCAGGCGATTGCATCGAGCGAAGGCAAGCTTTCGGCGGAGTCCGTGCGGCAGCTGATCGGCGTGGCCTCTTCTGGAATTCTGGAAGAGATTATGCAGTCGGTGTCCCGCAGCGCCAGCGACGAGATCCTGCGCACTACCGACCGACTGCTCAGCGAGGGACAAAATCCCGTTCACTTTGCTAAGCAGTTGGTGAGATTTCTGCGCAACGCGATCGTTGCGAAAGTAGCCGGTGGCGACAGTTTCCTGCTGCAAATTTCGTCCGATGAACGCAATCGCGTGGCGCGGGTGGCGGAGCTGTTTTCCGAAGAAGACCTGGCACGCCATTTGCAGATAATGCTGCGGACGCACGCCGAGTTGGGATATCGGCAGGAGCAGCGCTTTCACCTTGAACTCGGCCTGCTCAAGATGGCGCACGCGCAGCGCTTGCTGCCAATCGAGCAGTTGCTGAGCGGCGTGGAACCTGCAAAGGCGGGAACGCAGGAGAGAAAGCTGTCGATCGCGCCGGAACCAAAGAAAACGGAGACTGGATCGGCGGCACGACCGTTCGTATCGCCCTTCGCCGCGGACACGGCGCGTAAAGGTACTCCACGGATGGAAGCAGTTCCCGAATCTCCGAGCGCCAGTCCGCGGCCTGCTCCGACTCCCATCAGCCCTCCGATCGTCATGGGATCGGCAGCGCCGGCGGTTGCGCGTGAACCCGAACCGGCGCGACAGCCAGAGGTCAAACCGGCATCAGCGAACGTAGACGTTGTGCGCACCGCAGTTTTGAATGCGGTCGAGTCGGCCGGCTTGAGCATGCTGTCGTCGATGCTCGGTGCGGGCGAGTGGGCGATCAACGGAAATGAGCTGATCATCAAAGTGGCTGCATCCGCGGCATTGATCGATATGTCTGTCAGTAATGAAGGACGGAAGGTCGTGACGGCCGCAGCGAGCGGAGCGCTGGGGCGTCCAGCGAAACTGCAGGTTTTACCCGGCGGGGCACCGCAAACCGGTACGTCCCGTCCCGCATCGTCGGGATCGAATGGCAGCCCGCGTGGACGCGCCGAACAGGAACCGGTGGTCCAACGCATGATGGAAAAGTTCGGCGCCGAGATCCGAACGGTGATTGATTACAAGCAGAAAAAGTAAGCATAGTTTCCAGTTTCGAGTTTCCTGAAACACCCCAGCGCTTGAAACTTGAAACTCGAAACCAGCAACTGAGGTCCTATGGGCGGATTCAACATTCAAGAGTTGATGTCGAAGGCGAAGCAGCAGTATGAACTGCTACAGAAGAAGATGCAGGAGACCGTGGTCGAGAGTTCGTCCGGCGGCGGCAGCGTCACCGTAAAGATGGACGGTCGCAAGCAAGTCCTGAGCATCAAGATCGATCCCGAAGCCGTCAAGTCCGGCGACATGGAAATGCTTCAAGACCTGATCACAGCTGCCTTCAACGGTGCTTCGCAAAAAGTGGATGACAGCATGAAGTCCGCAATGGGCGGGATGTTCGGAGGGCTGCCTGGAATTTAATGATTGAATCATTGAAACATTGAATCATTGCCAAAACCACGCCTCCGCTTCGGCCCCTCTTCTTCAATGATTCAATCTCTCAATGATTCAATTCCATGTCTCGTTTCGCTGAACCCATGGCTCGTCTGATTGACGAGCTCAAAAAACTTCCCGGCGTCGGCAGCAAGTCGGCGCAGCGGCTGGCATTCCATATTCTTCGCTCCAGCGAGGATGACGCCAACGCGCTCGCCCTCGCCATTCAGGACGTAAAGGCCAGCCTGCGCCTGTGCTCGGTGTGCAACAACATCACGGATATTGACCCGTGCGTGTACTGCTCAAGTCCTACGCGAAATCAGCGGCTCATTTGCGTGGTCGAGGAACCGACCAATATTGCTGCGGTGGAAAAGACGCGGCACTACAACGGCGTTTATCACGTGCTGCACGGATCGATTTCGCCGATTCACGGCGTTGGACCGGAGCAGTTGCGGATTTCCAATTTGATGAAGCGCGTGGAAGATGGTCAGGCAGACGAGATCATTCTTGCCACCAATCCCACCGTGGAAGGCGAAGCGACAGCGACTTATCTCTCAGGCCAGCTTCGCCGTGCCGGACTCAAGGTTACGCGCATCGCCACCGGCATCCCAGCCGGCAGCGATATCGAATACGCCGATGAAGTCACGATGCTGAAGGCGATGGAAGGCCGGCGGGAGTTGTAAGCGTGCTTCGAGCAACCCAGAACCGTTTAACCGCAAAGACCGCAAGACGCAAAGATAAATCAATGTTGGCTTTCCGACTGGATTCGCTTTTGCAGCTGTTGCCGAGCGTTGCCCGCTAAGATCCGGCACGCGGAAGAATCGACCATCGGATCGGGTTTCACCCCTTGCTTTCGCCGCTCCAGCCGATCCCACAATCCAGAAATGTCCGGATGCGTGGTGATCAGGATGTCGCATGGTATACCTTCGAGGAACGCGAAGCTCTTCTCAAAACCCGTCAGCAGATCCGGGTGTCCGGTGAACTTGTAGTCGGGCGCGGAGACCGCAGTCAGGCTGTCGGCGTAAACCATGTTGAAACACTGAGACCCTTCGCAGGATTTCCACGTCCAGCTTGTCCCGCCGGGAGTGTGTCCGGGCGTGAGATGCGCAGTGATCTCGAGATTGCCGACATGCAGAACGTCGCCGTCCTGGAAGTGCTCAACGTGTTTAATCCTCGCGATTGAAGGAAGAATCCCGTACTGCGGATCATCCTTCCCGACCCCGCCCTTGCTCAGAACCGGTGCGCTTGCCGGACTCGCTGCAACACGCGCATGACTCCAGCGCTGCAACTGTGCAATTCCGCCTGCGTGATCGAAATGAACGTGTGAGTTCACAATGAGCTTCACGTCTTCAATCCGAAAGCCCAGGGCGCGAATGTGATCGCGAATCTGCTCTGCCGATTCGGGTAGCGCGCCGTCGATGAGGATGTGCCCTGAAGGCGAAGTAATCAGGATCGAACTCAGCCCGTGCGTGCCGACGTAATAGGCGTTGCCATGAATTTTGAAGGGCTCCTGCGGCGCATTCCAAACTTTGCAGGAGGCACAGTCGGTCTTGCTGTACTGTCCGAAGACGCGAACCGGTCCGAACGCTGAGATCAGCGAGACGAGGAAGAAAACACGAAGCATTTGAGCATTAAGCAGGGCCAAGAACCTAATCTCCGTCTACGGCTGCGGCAAGGAAATCGTTGGACTCGTCATTCGCCGGCAGTATTCCCTCAGGTAATGTTCCCCGATTGTATTCCGCCATGCGGTTCTTCCACTTCAGGAAGTCGGTGATCGACTGCGGCTCGATCCTGACTTCGACGCGTCGCAGGCTTGCGAGCAGGAGGTTCATCTCGTAGCGGAAACCGACTCCAGTGCGCATCTTCTTTGACGCTGCTACGGCTACCAGCACTTCCCGTCCGCGAAGTTCGAGCAAGCCCCATCCTTCAGGAACTTCGTTCGCGGAGACCAATCCTGCGGGCGCAAGGTAGAAGCGCTCACATCCCATGCCCCTTCCAGGTTTGAGGCGGAATGGTTTGTCGCGATCGGCGAGAAAGTCGGCGCGCGAAATCTTGCACTCGACCACGACCGAGTGGCAGGCACGCTTCCAGCCGATAGCGTCGGGCGTTTCGCCGCTAGCGCAACTCTGCTCCGAGAGGACAACTCCGCAGCCATAGCGGCGGAGCCAAGCCACGGCTGCTGTTACCAACTTCTCATGAGTCATAGCATTAGATTCAGCTGTAGGCAGGCAGTCGAGAAGTAACTCCCGAGTGTCCGTCTGGGCAGCTGTCGCTCCGGTCGCCGAGAACTATGGCAGACTGAAGGGTGAACGTTGCGGAATTCACATTTCTGGTCTGGGCCGGATCGCTAGCTGCAGGCTTCCTGGGCGCACTGACCGGCCTGGGCGGTGGTGTAGTTCTGGTTCCGCTGCTCACCATTTTCTTCAAAGTTGACCTGCACTACGCGATCGGGGCATCGCTGGTATCGGTGATTGCAACGTCCTCGGGATCCGCAGCGGCGTACGTCAAAGAAGGGTTCTCAAATATCCGCATTGGGATGTTCCTGGAAATTGCGACCACCTTCGGCGCATTGCTGGGAGCGTTCCTGACGGCCCACGTGCCTGCCCGCGGCATCGCCGTGATATTCGGTGTGGTGCTGCTGTATTCGGCTTACGTCGCCCGAAATATCAGGCCGAGGACAGCCGAGGAGCAACCGCCTGACCCACTCGCCACCAAGCTGAAGATGAACAGCAGTTTCCCGGACACAAGCGGGCTCCGCCAATACAACGTCTACAACGTGCCCGGGGGCTTCGGAATCATGTTTGGCGCGGGAGCGCTGTCAGGACTTCTAGGTATTGGGTCCGGCGCATTGAAAGTGGTTGCCATGGACCAGGCGATGAGAATCCCGTTCAAAGTTTCGACGACCACCAGCAATTTCATGATCGGTGTAACCGCGGCCGCCAGCGCGGGCGTTTACCTCACGCGCGGCTACATCGATCCTGCATTGGCCATGCCCGTGATGCTGGGCGTGCTGGTCGGGTCACTCATGGGTACGCGAGTGCTGGTGAAGACCAAGACCAAAAGCCTGCGCCTGGTATTCAGTGTGGTGATTGTCCTGCTTGGAATCGAGATGCTGCTGAAGGGGATCACAGGAACCATCTGATGAATGATTACCTCAATCCCGCGCTGCTTCGCGACAAACTGCAGGAGTGGCTCGATCGGCGTATCGAGATCGTGCTGGCGCAACTGCTGCGCGCCGGTGTGCTGAGTGCGGCGCTCGTGGTGATTGCAGGGGCGGTGCTTTACCTGGGCGCACATCCGCGAGCGCATGTGGACTATCGCACTTTCCATGCAGAACCCGAGCAACTGCGTGGTGTTCACGGCGTGTTGGACGCTGCGCTCCAGGGCCAGGCGATGGGAATCATGCAACTGGGACTGCTGTTGCTCATTGCCACTCCGATCGCGAGAGTAGTTTTCTCGGTGTTCGCGTTTGCGCTGGAAGGCGACCGGATGTATGTCGTGTTCACGTTGATCGTGCTTTCAGTGTTGCTGTACAGCCTGTTTGGGTCTTTCTTGATCGCGTAAGTCAGAATCTTCAGTACAGAGGACGTGAAGTTCCACGAAGGAAGACACAGAGGAGCAACGATCTGTGGACACTGCAGTCCGTCACGCCTGTTGTGATCGCAGGGTTATCAACGTGACTTCCGGCGGGCAGTTCAAGCGAATGGGCGCACGAATCGTGCCAACGCCCATGTTCGTGTAAAGCGTCAGGTCCTTCACACGGTAGAGGCCACGCGGGTATCTGCGAGACATGGGCGGCAACCAGGGCGCGCCGATACCTGGAATCCAGATTTGACCGCCGTGGGAGTGCCCTGACAATTGCAGGTCAACGGGATAGTTCGCCGCTTCATCCGCGAAATCGGGTTCGTGTGCCAGAAGGATCGTTGTTTCGTCGGGCGGGATCCCTTGCAACGTCTGGTCCATACGAGGCGTCCCGCGCAGCAGGTCATCTATACCTGCCAGCCAAATGCGCGCATCACCGTGCTCGATTGGAACACACCGATTGCGAAGCACAGGAATGCCGTGCTCTTCAAGTGCTCGAATAATCAGCGGCGGATTCGCGGTTGCGTCGTGATTGCCCATAATGGCGTATTTCGGTGCTTGCAACTGACCTAGGAGTGCAGCGCATGGAATGGCGGTTTCAGCCGACTTCCGCAGGAAACGCTGCCGTTCGAAAATTGGAACAGTCACAAAATCACCGGTGAGCACAATGAGATTGGGCCGCGCCCCATTCACCATCTCAACAGATTTTTGGATTGGGATCGCTGAAAAGCGGTGCTCGTAATGGAAGTCGCTCAAGTGGGCAATGGTAAAACCGTCAAAGGAACGGGGCAGGCGCTTAAGCGGTATCTCGCGCCGAACGATATGGGGGTCGTTAGATTCGGCGAAGCCGTCGGCCGAAAGCACTCCGCCGGCCGCTATCACGGCCCCCGTGTATAGAAATTTCCTGCGGCTGATTTTGCGAATGCTGAACAAAGGTAAGTCGGAGGATCGTTCTGAGTTTTGCAACAAGTTCTATTACGAGTCTACTGGATCGGAACCTGTGACGCGTCGGGCTTCTCGTGATGGGGAACATAGATGCGCAAATAAAACATGAACGCCACAATCGCCAGATTGATGATGAGCACGGCGGCATGGATGAGACTGGCATGATGCCAGGTAGCGCGAATCTCCAAAGGAAGGTAAAGTGCTCCCGAAACCAGTGCCACCCATTCTGCCCAGGCTCGTGCGTGCCACAGACCTGTAGCTTCCGCAAAACGCAAGCCCGAGTAGCACGAAGCTCCCACCGCAAGATGCCAGAACTTGATGTCGCTCAGTTTATCGGCCATGCTCAACAGAAGATGGGCGAAATGATGGTCGGGGCTGATGTGAAGAAAATTCAAGAATGCATCGGCGACATCGCTTGGATCGAGCCAGTGCAACGCCACGACAGCGCCGATTACCAGCACTCCCTTAGCAAACTCAACCAGAGCCACGCTGCGTAAAGCCTGCAGGCGGGCACGATGTTCGCGGGTGTGCAACGGAGCGGTCACTGAGAGTGAGTTCATCGCGACTGCGGTGCAGCATTGCGGACACTGGCCCGGAGTTCCTCGACAATCTCCTGCGCCGCGCTACGGGCGGCGGCCTGCTGATTTACGTCGAAGGAAATGGCACCGACGCGCGCGTGGCCGCCTCCACCATAACGCTCGCAGATCTTCGCGAGATTCACCACGGGCGGCGATGGCGCCCAGGGGTTCGACCCCACTGAAACCTTCATGCGAAAGCTGCTTTTACTCAGGCCCACGCTGTAAATCGACTCCGGATGCAGGTAGTACGGCACAAACTTGTTGTAACCCTCGAGTTCGTGGTCGGTTACATCGAAGAACAAGGTTGCGTCCTTTAACTCGGTGCGTTCACGAAGTAGGGCGATAGATTTTTGATGCCGTTCGAGCAATGGCGGAAGCAAAGGCGCTATGAAGGGCGCACGTATGACTTCGGCCAGCGGCTTGGTCGCAAGCAGCGGAATCACCTTAGGAACGAACCCTGCTTCCTGGCTGGATTCGATCACCATGGTGAGTTGCATGGCCGGTTCTTTCATTTCCACGGCGGTCTTGGCGTCCTGGTAAAGCGCACCGTCAATGATGTCGGCCCAGCGCACGAGATCTGAAACCGGCTGCGGGTTGAAGCCGAAGTGCTCGGTCGCGATCATCGCGATGAAGCTGGTACAGGATTTGAAACTGGGATCATAAAATTTGCAGTTGGTTTGTTCCTGCTCAAAGTGCGCAGCATCGGCGGGGCTCAGGAAAGCGCTTTCGTGATGATCGAACCACCAGGTGATTTTCGGAGAAGGCGAGTACTTGAAATCCACAATCGCATTCTGGTCTCCGGTGAAGTCGGCTTCGTTGAACAGAGAACCGGCACGGTGGAGAAGGCCGGAAAACTCGAACTCGACGTCACTGCTGATCCGCTCGCGGTAAAAGCGGGAAAATAGGGCAGCCGAAGACGCGCCATCAAAACAGCGATCGTGGAAGAAAACTTTAAGTTTCAAACGGACCCTTTCTAGTGCAATCTAGGCCCAGGCAAGCCTCGCCGACCCGCAAAAGCAAAGCAAATAGGAATGCCATCTGGAAGGGTGGTCTGTCAAGCGGCGACCCAGCCTGAGCGTAAGTCCTTGAGGGTCATCACCGGTCCGCGAGGCGATTCGACCACGCACCTAGGTATGGAAGTTCGTAGGCATCTCCCAGTGCAGCTTTAATGACAATCGCAAACCACAGAAAGACAATTGCCAGTGAGACCAACCCCGCAATCAGCCATGCGAGTAGAAAGCCCAGGAACGGAAAAACCGTGAGAATGGCAAACGCTACCCTGGTCAGGATCCCAATAACGACCGTGCTCACTGCAAACAAAATGGACTGCCAGGAATGGAAGCGGACGTATCGCTTGTGCCGAATTGCGGGTACTGCGAGAAAAATAATCGCGGGCAGGATGGTGAAATACGCAGCTGCACCCAGAAATGCATCTCGGGAAAGCGGCTCGATGCCGGCGATCTCGGCTTCAGCGTCGGTGTCTACCGCAACGGCGCGGCCGCAAGCGGGACAAAAGCCACTGATTTCAGGCATGCTGGCAGAACAATAAGTGCAGATCATCGGACATAGCATCATACCGACGTTTGCAGTGCGAGCCAAATTGGAATTCGTGCCTGAAAACACAGCTGATGCGACAGAAGTAATGCAAAACGAATCCTTCCTCCTCTTGTGATTGCCTTCGCTGAGACCTAAAATCAAATGCTTCCATGACAGTCGAGATGGCCCCTCCAACTTCGTCTACCCCTGCGAGATCGTCGAAACGCCCTAAGCTTTTAATTCTGGCAATTATTGCAATCGCGGTCGCCGGGATCGCTGCCGTTCTGATTTCTGGGTATGCGCATTCGGCGCTTCCGCCGCTTGACGGCACGATTGCAGTGGCAGGTCTTTCGGCACCAGTGAGTGTGACGCGAGATCGGCACGGAGTTCCTGCAATCGATGCTGCCAATCTGCGTGACCTCTTTTTTGCGCAAGGATATGTCACGGCACAGGACCGCCTATTTCAGATGGACCTGCTTCGCCGCGCCGCGGCGGGGGAATTATCCGAAATCGTCGGAGAGGTCGCGCTTAAGCATGATCGGCAGCAGCGGATTCTCGGATTGCGAGCGGCCGCAGAAAAGAACATGACGTTAGTGCCGGCCGAGGATCGCCAATCTTTCGAAGCGTATGCGCAGGGCGTAAATGCGTTCATCAATACTCACAAGCACACCTTGCCGCTGGAATTTCGCGTGCTGCGGTATTCGCCGAAAGCATGGAGCGTGGAAGATTCCATCCTGATTGCAGACCAGATGGTCTCGACGCTAAGCACCAGTCCGCAAGCCGCGCTCACCCGAGAAACAATTCTTGCGAAATTAGGCCCGGAGCTGACCGCAGACCTGTATGTGAATAGCTCATGGCGCGATCATCCGCCGACACAGCCAATGCCGGCGCTCGACCAAGTTCCACCGGAAGAGAACAAGCCCTCGCCATCCTCAGTGACCTCAATCGGAACGTCGGAAAAGAGTGCCGAGGAACTATGGAAGCAGCTGCCTATACTCGCCCCGCTGTTTCGAAATGAACTCTTCCCCATCGGATCGAACAACTGGGTAGTTTCCGGCGCGCACACGGTTTCAGGAAAGCCGCTGCTCTCGAACGATATGCATCTCGGGCACCAGATGCCCAACTTGTGGTACGAAGTGCACCTGCACTCTGGAGATTTCGATGTCGCAGGCGTAAGTCTTCCGGGACACCCGTTTGTAATCGTCGGCCACAACCGCCGAATCGCCTGGGGCTTCACCAACATCGGCCCTACCGTTGAGGATGCATATATCGAGACCTTCAATGACGCGCGCCAGTACCTCACGCCCGATGGGTGGAAGGATCCAGAAGTTCGGCACGAGATTATTCATGTAAAAGGCAAGCCGGACCTCAGCTTGGACGTGCAGGTCACGCGCCATGGGCCGATTGTCAGCGAGCTCGTTCCCGGCGAGACACGCAAGATCGCGCTGAAATGGACGCTGTACGACGGTGTGCGTGATCCTTTTTTCCGCGTAGATTCCGCCCAGAATTGGCAAGAATTCCGTCAAGCGCTCTCCGAATTCGACGCGCCTTCGCAAAATGGAGTCTACGCCGATGTGGACGGCAACATCGGATATCAGGCCACCGGCAAGGTTCCGATTCGTGTGGCCGGCGATGGCAGCTTGCCGGTGAACGGCAGCGACAACGCGCACGAGTGGACTGGCTACATCCCGTTCGACAAACTGCCGAGCATTTACAACCCGCCGTCGGGCATCATTGCCACCGCAAACGGGCGCATCACGCCCGACAAGTATCCATATTCGATCAGCACCGAGTGGGAGGCCCCGTGGCGGGTGGATCGCATTTACCGCGTGCTGCAGTCTGGAAAGAAGTTTTCTGCTGCCGACATGTTGGCACTCGAGACGGATATCTATTCGGTACTCGATCGCTATGTAGCCGATCGAATCGTCTATGCAGTGGATCACGCGCAGAAGGCTTCTCCCATGGCTCACCAAGCCGCGGATATTCTGCGCGAGTGGAATGGCCAGATGGATGAGAACGCGGTTGCACCGACCATCGCTTCGCGCACGCGTGACGAACTGCAACGCATGCTGCTGGAGGCAAAGCTCGGGCCCGCTTCCGATGCACCAGGGCAACTTGGATGGAACAGCTATCGATGGATGATGGAGACGGTTTGGTTGGAGAATGTTTTGGCTCACCAACCGGCACGCTGGCTGCCTTCCCAGTATCCCAACTATGACGAATTCATTACCGCCGCGCTCGAGTCGGCGCTGAAGAAAGCGCCCAAGCGGCTCGATTCCTGGGTCTGGGCGGCGCAGAACACGGTCACGATTCAGAATCCGGTCCTATCGAAGATTCCATTCATCGCGAGTTGGACAGGGCCGGGCGAGAATCCGCAATCAGGCAGCGTATATACGGTGAAAGCAGTGGGCAGCGCACATGGGCCATCGGAACGCTTCACTGCAGACATGTCGAACCTTGATGCTTCTACGCTGAACCTGGTCACCGGCGAGTCAGGCAATTTCTTGAGCCCCTACTACATGGACCAGTGGAACGCATGGTACAAGGGCACGACATTCACGCTGCCGTTCTCAAAAACCGCGGTCGAGAATTCTGCGACACACCGGTCAATACTGGAGCCACGGTGAGTCCGTCAGAAGTCCACGACCTTGACGTCGATGGCTTGGCCGATCACGTTTGGTTGCGCTTCAGGAGAGGGGAAAGTTTCCAACTGGTCCGTGGTAGTGTCGTATACGCGCAGTAAGCCGCCCTGGCAGACGTAGACGACGTTTCGGTTAGGAATGGGCGCGATACCCGTCACATCACCGACCGGAGTATTGTTCGGGGTCTTTACCAGTTGCATTTTGCCTGTGTCAAAAATTGACAGGCAGATACCACTGCCGCCAATTCCATTACACGCCTTGGATCCAATAAAGAGTCGTCCGTTGGCACCCATCTGCATTCCGGTATGGTAGCCGTCGGTGATGGCCACTATCTGGCAATTCACCGGCGTCGCTGCGATGCAATTGACATTCGAAAGGCCTGAGGTCAAGTTCAGTACAGTAAGCACCCCGCCGGCACCCGTCGGCGTTCCCGCAACAAAAAACTGTGTGCCTTGCAACAAGCCGACCGTTGCGGCTGCAACCGGTTGGTTTGCCAGAACGACTGCGCCGGGGTTGCCGGTGTTGGTCATATCAACAGCGGTAATTCCAGCGGTAGTTCCACCGCATTCGGGGCCGCAGTCAAGGACGTAAGCGGTCGTGCTGCTAGGATCGAACACTGCTCCAATGGGGCGATCGAAAGTTGCCGGCAACGTGCAGGCCGGGACTTGCGTCGCCGTGCACTGCGCGATTGAAGTTGGCTGGCCTGCGGCGCCAATCAAGCTGGGGGTCAGCAGGACTACAGTGTTTACGTTATCCGAAAAAACGAGAATCTGATTTCCGTTAGGACTAGGAACGATATAGTGCGCACCGGGAATCGGAATAGTTGCGGTTATTGAGGCCGCAGTCATGTTGATCTTCTCAACTGCTCCGGCGGCCTGACCGACGACCGGCGCACTCGGAATGGCCACGAAAGCAGTATTGTTATCGGTCCACAGAAAGAAGCTGTCGCTGACTCCCGGAAGCGTCAGCGCATTACTTACCGCCTCCTTGCTGTTGTCCACGAGTCCTAGTTTGAGATCCAGCGGGCTCATCACCAGTGTATTGGCATGGTTGGGACTCACACTCATCATTCCCGGATCGGCGATCGTGCCGGAAAGGCTGGCGAGCGGAACGGTGAAACCGGACAAGAGGTCCTTGTTGGCATCCATAATTTCCAGTACGGGTGTCCCGCCGCCCGTAAACGTGGGATGCACCGGGTTAGAAACAAACGCCCGCACCGTGATCGCGCTTCTTGATCCCCCATTGTTTGTGCTTGAGCCACACGAAAGGAGCACGGCAAGGGCAGCGAAGAGCACAAGACTGCACAAGGTTCTTCTTAAACCTGGGATTTTCGAGAACATTGATGGATAGAGAGTTAGATGCGAAGAGCGGATTATATCAGAGCAAAAGCATGAATTTTTCGTCGCGCTGTTCCGGGCAAACCAATACCTCCTGCCGTTTTCTACTGTATTCTCAATAGTATGCCGGGTAATTTCATCGAACGCCTGAAGACCGCTCCTGTGCTGTGTGACGGAGCCACGGGCACTCTTTTGTATGGCAAAGGCATTTTTATCAATCGTTGTTACGACGAGCTGAATGTTTCGCAGCCGGACTTGATTCGCGCTCTGCACCATGAGTATTTGCAGGCTGGCGCCGAGGTAATCGAAACCAACACATTCGGCGCCAACAGCTTTCGGCTGGAACGCCACGGCTTGGCCGACAAGGTGAAGGACATCAACGTTGCCGGCGCTCGACTGGCCAAGGAAGCAGCCAAGAGTTTCGACGCCTGGGTAGCGGGATCCGTGGGACCGCTGGGGATTCGGATCGAACCGCTGGGCAAAACCTCATTCCAAGAAGCGCGCGATGCATTCCGGCAGCAGATTGCGGCACTGATCGAGGGTGGGGTTGACGTGCTGATTCTGGAAACCTTCGGCTATCTCGAGGAGTTGCACCAGGCATACCAGGCGGCTCGGGAGTTGGATCCGTCCATTCCGGTGATCGCGCAGGTAACGGTGGACGAGGACGCGACCTGCCTGGATGGTTCTACTCCGGAAGTGTTTGGTCCGCGTATTCAGGAGTGGGGTGCGGATGTCATCGGCTGCAACTGCAGCGTCGGTCCGGTGGCGATGCTTGAGGCAATGGAACGCCTGCGGGCTGCAACGACTGCTCCCATTTCGGCACAACCTAACGCCGGAATTCCGCGTTCCGTAGAAGGCCGGAATATTTATCTGTGCTCTCCCGAATACATGGCGAGCTATGCGCGCAAGTTCGTCACGGCTGGGGTGAAACTGGTCGGCGGCTGCTGCGGAACTACGCCCGAGCACATCCGCGAAATGAAATCGGCTTTACGTGCGGGACAAGCCAGGGCAAAGACATCGGGGACACAGGTTAAGGCCGAAGTTCCACATGCCGTTCCTGCGGTGCCGCTTGATCAACGATCCAAATTGGGCGCGAAGGTCGCGCGAAGAGAATTCGTCACCATGGTTGAGATCGTTCCTCCCAAAGGCACGAATATCGAAAAGGAACTGGAAGGCGCGAAGTTCTTGAAGTCTGTTGGGGTGGACGGAATCAATATTCCCGACAGCCCTCGCGCATCGGCGCGCATGAGCAACCAGGCGCTATCGGTACTGTTGCAGCAGCAGGCGGGGGTTGAAGCGATCCTGCACTACACCTGCCGCGACAGGAACGTTTTGTGTATTCAATCGGACTTGCTGGGCGCGGCGGCGGTCGGGATTCGCAACCTGATTTGCATCACCGGCGATCCTCCCAAAATGGGAGGCTACCCCGATGCGACAGCCGTGTTCGACGTAGACGCGATCGGTCTCGTCAACATCGTTCACAATTTGAACCGCGGGCTCGATATTGGTGGGAACCCGATCGGAGCCGGTACCAGCTTCGTAATCGGAGTCGGCGCGAACCCGGGCGTGCCGAATCTTGACGAGGAGATCCGGCGCTTCGAATACAAGGTTGAAGCGGGCGCGGAATACGCCGTAACGCAGCCGGTCTTTGACCTCTCGCTTCTGGAAAACTTCATCCGCAGAATCGAGCACTTCAAGATCCCAGTGTTCGCCGGGATATGGCCTCTCGTCAGTGCGCGCAATGCGGAATTCATGAAGAACGAGCTGCGCGTGTCGGTTCCCGATTCCATTTTGGACCGGATGTCGCGTGCGCCGAATCCCGAAGCCGCACGACACGAAGGCGTGGCCATCGCGCGAGAAATGTTGATCGCGGTACGCGAAATGGTACAGGGCGCACAGATCAGTGCACCTCAGGGACGTTACTCCTCGGCAGTGGACGTGCTGGAAGCACTCGGTGGCAATGCTGCGCGTGCTTGAACGAACAGTAATCGTTTGCTGAGTAATATTTTTCAATTTTTTTTGCACCTGAACGTTTTTGCTACAGGATTTCCCCTATGGACTGTAAGTGAATCGGGTGTATATTTCGCTCAGGAGCTGACCTCCTTGCCAAAGTTTGAAGACTGCATTCAGCGCCTCGAGGGCATCGTTCGAGAGCTGGAACAGGGCGAAGTTCCCTTGGAACGTTCTCTGACCTTGTTTGAAGAAGGAATGCAGTTGTCCGCATCCTGCCGGAAAGAACTGGAGGAAGCGGAAGGCAAGGTGGAAATTCTGCTCAAGCAAAACGGAAAAGTGCAAGCCGAACCATTCGAGCGTTAAGCCTGCATTTACGAACTTATAACTGCTGCATGGTTGAGCGTTCAGGAGGATTTGTATGCCGTCCAATGTAGTTCTTCTCCAGAGCGACCCCAACATCGCGCGGACCCTTGCCACCTCGCTGGCGAGTTCCTTCCACGCGGTACACGTAACGAAGTCCGTCGACGAGCTTCGCCATGCTGCAGCGAAACTTCGTCCCCACGTCATGATTGTGGACCTGGAAAAAGCATCGTTTGCCGAAGTGGAATCCCTAAAGCAGCAATTCGATGGGATTCGTATTATCTGCAATCACCGGGTCGCTGATGAAGAGATGTGGACACACACGTTAGACATCGGCGCGGATGATTGCTGGCCGTCCTCTGATACTCGAGGGATCTTGTCCTCGGCTGCCAACCAAGTGCAGCCGAGCGCAAGAAGTGTCGCGGCGTAGAAATTTAACAAAATAAGTGCGGTGAGGCGCCCAAACGGCGCCTTTTTTGTTCGGTGGAAAACAATCCTGAGCACGGGCAGCAAGGAAGGGATCTACGGTGCCTTTCTGTGGAACGTGTACGACAACGAATGCGCCGAGAGTAATGGCCAGTCCGCACCTGTGGATACTGCGGCCGGTAATCCCCTGCGGCCGAAAAATAACCAGTGCCGCGGACTGTGGGTGGTGCGCCCTGACGGAAGCACAAGTTCCGTGCTGAGCGTTTTGAAGCAGTACTGGTAGCCCGCATTGCTTTGGCACGCTGACGCTCCAATCACGGTTGCCGTGGAATGCGAATGTCCCGACCATCGGTGTGAAGAATCATTGCCGTGACCTGACCGCGGCCATTGACTTCAAAGCGATATACGTCATCAGCAACCGTAGAGAAGAATTGAGTGTCGCTCTCCGGCACCAGGTTCTGTTTGGGCTCCTGGTTTTCTTGAACCGTAAGATGATCTCCCTCGCGCTGGATCGCGAGGACGATTGGCGGCCCACCGGGCACCTTGTATTTGCCAACGTATTTATCGAGTACGCTCGAGTCCACGTGGACAGTGGTGTGCTTAGGCATGGGCGGCCGGGGCGGGAGCAAGTTGTAAGGCGTGTAGCCTTCCCATGCGATCGGCGTGGAAGTATTTTTCAGGAGAGTTTCGAGCAGCTCCTTAAAAATGCCCTCCCCGTTGCTGCTGTTGGTCATGATCACGATCCCGGACTTTGGCCGCAAGAATCCCACGGCATAGTTTCTCCAGCCATCGTCATGGCCTTCCTTGAAAAAGACTTTGCTGTCAGGAGTCCAATACAGGCCCCAGCCGAGGCCGTAACTGAGCCGGATGGCATCGTTATCGTGCGTGGTTTCAGTCGCGAGCGACGGAAATTCATGCTTGGAGTAAATCCGGATTTGTGGGCTGAGCATCGTGTCGAGGCTTTTCTTCTGCAAGCCCCGGCTCGCCATCACTGCTTGAACCAGGCGCGCGAAATCGTGGACGGTGGTCTGCATTGAGCCTGCTGCCTGCGCGCTCTTTCTCTTCTGCGGACCGAGCGAGCGGCCGTACTCGTCATACCCGTTGGCGTAATCGGTCTCGAATTTTTCCTGCCAGACCATGCTGGTGCGCGTCATGCCTAAAGGACGAAACACCCGCTCTTCCATAAGCTTTTCGAGAGGCTTGCCCGTGATTGTTTCGACAACCATCTGCAGCAGGACAATCCCTTCTCCCGAATACGCAAACCGAGTACCGGGCTGGAAATGGATCCTCAGCTTCCGATCCGGCTCGAAGCTGCGCCAGTTGGCGAAACCGCTGGTGTGATCGAGGAGCATCCGGGCGGTGATCAGCTGATAACGATCATCCCCAGACAGATCCTTATAAGCGGGGTACTCCGGCAGTGGCTTCGGCAGGTACTTGTAGACTGGCTTGTCCAGGTCGAGGCGGCCCTCGCTCACCAGTTGCGTGACCATGTACGCGAAAGCTGATTTGGTAAAAGACGCAGCTGTCATCACAGAGTCGGGCGTCAAAGGAAGCTGCTTTTCGACGTCGCGAAAGCCGTAGGCTTTAACAAAGGCAATCTGGCCGTGATCAATGATGGCAATCGCAACTCCCGGAACCTCGGCAGCTTTCATCAGGCGAGTCACAGTTGCATCGACTTCGGCAGCAGGAATCATGCTGCCGTCGAGACGATGAATGGCGGGCTGCTGAGCAACGGCAGCAAGCGTAAGAACTACCGGCAACAAAGCAGGCGGAACTGATCGTCGCATTTGGCAATTGTCTCCCAGGCGAGGTCTTCGATAGATACCGTTCGTTCCCAGTAAAAGTTCCGTATCTGATCACGAATTCACAAGTTGCCGTTCTCCATCAGGTTCGCGGAATTTGGCAATAGCGTAATACGTACCAGTGCTGGCGCGGCTCTCGTACCAATGGACGGCCTTCCCCTAACACTTAGGGCCTGTCTGCAAGACGTCAAATTGGAGCTATTGTGGAGGGCGTACCACTTTGGTCCCGCAAGGCTTGTTTATCTCGACTCGCGAGGCATAGTGACATGCAGAGTGAAAACCTCCCCACCGTACTCAGGCGCAGTTCGCGCGTGCCTGCCGAACTGCCGATCAAGGTCACCACGTTGGCGGGCGCACCCTTTTCCGAAATCTGCAAGACCCTGGTAGTAAACGCGCATGGTTGCGCGCTGCAGACACCTGTGAAAGTGGACGCTGGTGTCCCGCTGCGATTCCACAGCAACGACGGGCGCGAAACCACCGCACACGTCGTTACGTGTCACCCCATCGGGCCAGACAATCGCGCCTGGATTCTCGGCGCCAGGCTCGATCGCCCGGAAAATTTCTGGCGTTTGAGCCATTGTCCGGAAGACTGGGTCGTCCCCGCAGCGGTCGGAGTTCACCAGGTTGACTTGCGTGTAAACAATTCGGCGGGCCAGTCATTCGAAACCAAGCTCGACCTTGTCGCCCAGCGGCTGGAAGCGCCGTTGAAGCGGCTGATCGCCGAATCCATCGCGCCCCTTGAATGTCAGCTCAACGTTTTTAAGGAGACTTTTGCGAGGCGCGAGGCGAATCCCAGCAAGTTCGACGTTTCACTTTCCAGCATTCCACCCCAACTCGAACAGCAACTCGAGGAGCGCCTGCGCAAGGAACTTGGGCCGAAGGTGCTGCAAGAGTCACGGCAACAGTACTCTGACCTGCTTGAAGCTGCGAAAAAAAACATAGACAAACGAACGTCCGAGGGCTACCACACATTCATCCACAAGATCTCCGAACAGCTCAAGGTTGTTGAGCAGCGGGCGCAGGAAGCTTCAGCCAACATTGCCGTAAAAAGTGACGAGCACTTGCGACGCCGTTTGGGAGATTTTCAGCAGAAGTTGCTGGATGGAGGCAATTCGCTGAAACGGCTCAGCGAGGAACTCCTCGAATTCCTGCAGAATAACCTGACTGCCGAGTACAACGCGCGTCGCGAAGAACTCGAAGAAATGCGCGCATCGGTCAGTGCTGAATCGTCGCGACTGCGCAAAGAGGTAGAAGGTTTGGAACAACGGATTGCAAAACTGGACGAATCCGCACGCTCACTGGAATCGGGCCTCGACCAGCGATTGAGTCAGATGTCCGGCAACTTTATACGAGACACGCGCAGCCAGCTAGAGGGCATCGCTACGGAAGTGCTCGATCAATTGACTGCAAACAGCGTCAAGACTCTCGAACACCACTTGGCTGAGACTGAAGAGAAGATGGCGAACACACAAAAAAACACATTATCATCCTGCGCCGAATTAGCAGATAGTCAGACGCGGGACGCATTAGAGATCTTCCGGCGCTCCACGGATGAGATGGCCAGACAGTCGGTTGAACAATGGCGGCTCAAACTGGCCGGCAACTTGAAAGATGTAGCAAAAGACCTCGGCGAGTCCCTCGACTAGCTGAGGTAAGCAGCCCTCCACCACCCGATCGCAACGCAATGGGAGTGGGAGCAGCGTTTACAACGCCGGCACCCACTCCCGCCCTCGTTTCTGTGATTGCGTCGGCCGAGAGTTACCTGCACTCGCTTGTTATACTCACCTCCATGCTGAAGGAGACGCTCGAAGAAGGGCGCAAGATCACCGACGCGGCCTTGGAGAAGCTGCTCCCTGGGCCTGACGTGCGTCCAGCGTCGATCCATCGCGCGATGCGGCACAGCGTCTTCGCCGGAGGTAAGCGAATTCGTCCCATCTTGTGCATGGAAGCGGGGCGCGCAGTCGCCGGTTCGCTTCCCACAGGGATCGAAGAGGTTGGCGCGGCGCTAGAGATGCTGCACACCTACTCGCTAATCCACGACGATCTCCCCGCGCTCGACAATGACGATCTGCGTCGCGGACGCCCGACGTGCCACAAGGCGTTTGGCGAAGCTACCGCCATCCTGGCCGGTGACGCTTTGCAGACTCAGGCATACGAGGTTTTCGCGAGATCTCAATGCCCGCCCGAAGCCCGCGTCAAAATTATCGAGGAAATTGCGCGCGGTACGGGCACGATCAATGGCATGATCGGCGGGCAGGTGGTTGATCTTGAGTCCGAGCACAAGAAACCGGACCAAGAGACATTGCAGTACATTCATCTCTCCAAAACTGCCGCGCTGATTACCGCCAGCGTAGTGAGCGGTGGGCTGTATGCTGGCGGTTTGGAAGAACAGATCAAGCAGTTGCGTTGCTACGGGCAGTCGATTGGTCTCGCGTTCCAGATCGTTGACGATATTCTCGACGTGACGCAGACATCCGAACAACTGGGAAAGACCGCTGGCAAAGATCTGGCGTCCGAGAAAGCAACTTATCCCGCGCTATTCGGACTCGAAGAGTCTCGCAAACGGGCGGCTGAACTTCTGACCTCCGCATGCGACGCGCTAAAAACTTTTGGCTCCCGCGCGGAGCCGTTAGAGACCATTGCGCGTTTTCTGATCGAGAGAAAGAACTGAACCGGAAACAGTGCAACTTTGGAACTTTAGGAACTCCTCCCGACTCATTTTCCACAGGGATTTAGCACTGAAACGTTATACTTACCCCAGCGTAGTTCCTCGGAAGCGCGCCTGCAGGACCACACGCCATTGGGCATGCACTCATAATGAAAAAACAAACCTCCCCCCGCGTCGCTTATTTCTCGATGGAGATTGCCCTCGAGCCGGACATTCCCACATATAGTGGCGGCTTGGGCATCCTAGCCGGAGACACTCTCCGCTCTGCCGCCGACCTCGGCGTGCCGCTTTGCGCCGTTACCCTCTGCTACCGCAAGGGATATTTCCGCCAAATTTTGGACGCTTCCGGGAACCAGTTTGAGAAGCCGCAAGATTGGGCGCCCGAGCGACAGCTCACCGAGGTCAAGCAAAGAGTTAATGTAGAGGTTGAAGGCCGCCAGGTGGCGATCCGCGCGTGGAAATACACCATCACCGGCGTCAGCGGGGACATTATTCCCGTTTACCTGCTCGACACAGATCTTCCTGAAAATTCCGAGCAGGATCGCGGGCTCACGGATTCACTTTACGGAGGCGATCAGCGCTACCGCCTGTCACAGGAAATCATCCTGGGCTTTGGCGGATTTCGGTTGCTGGAAAAACTCTACGCGGGCCATCTTGAGGCCTACCATATGAACGAGGGCCATTCGGCCCTGCTGTCTCTCGGACTCCTGGAGCGCCGGCTCGACCAGAGTTTCGCCGGACGCCTGAAGCAGCTCGATATCGACGGTGTGCGTGAGATGTGCGTCTTCACCACCCACACGCCCGTTCCCGCCGGACACGATCAGTTTCCGCGCAGCCTTGCGGTACAGATTCTCGCGCACGACCACGTAGCGCTGCTGGATGAGGCCGAAGCATGGGAAGGCGATGCGCTGAACATGACGTACCTGGCGCTGCGATTCTCTGGATACGTGAACGGCGTCGCCATGCGGCATGGGGAAGTCTCTCGCGGCATGTTTCCGACCTATGAGATCAGCGCGATCACGAATGGCGTTCACGCGATTACTTGGACTTCGCCGGCCTTCGCGGAACTCTTTGACTCGTTCATTCCCGGCTGGCGGACGGACAACAATTATTTGCGGTACGCGATTAGCATCCCGATCCCCAGCATTCGACAGGCGCACGCGGAAGCCAAGACAGAATTGTTCGAAGCGATTGCTCAGTCGTTCGGAGTGCAGCTGGATCCCAAAGTGCTGACTCTTGGCTTTGCTCGACGTGCCAGCACCTACAAGCGCGCGGACCTTCTGTTCCACGATCCAGAACGGCTGCGGAAGATTACTCGCGAGGTTGGACCGATCCAGCTCGTTTATGGCGGAAAGGCCCACCCCAATGATGAAGGCGGAAAGAATCTGATCCGTCGCGTTGTAGGCGGCGCAAGTTCCTTGTCGGACGTCATAAAGACCGTCTACGTGGAAAACTATGACATGCGTTGGGGACGCCTGATCACTTCGGGCGTGGATCTCTGGCTCAACAATCCGATGCGGCCGCAGGAAGCTTCCGGCACCAGCGGCATGAAAGCGGCTCTGAACGGCGTACCAAGTTTCAGCGTGGTGGATGGCTGGTGGGCCGAAGGTCACATCGAGGGTGTCACCGGCTGGGCGATTGGAAGCAGCGAGGTCGCGGAAGATCCGTCCGCTGAAATTGCTAATCTTTATGACAAACTCGAGCGGGATATCATCCCCATGTTCTACGGACGACCCAACCGCTACCTTGAAGTGATGCGTTACGCCATCGCGCTAAACGGTTCATTCTTCAATACCCAGCGAATGGTGTTGCAATATGTTGCAAACGCCTACCGGATGCAGCGCGAGGTGGCCGTCGCGGTATAAGCCCTTCTCAAATACGGGCTCTCCGCCGACAAAGTAGACGCCTCTTGCAAGAAAGCATCTAAGTACCTACTATGTTCTGGCGGCGCAGGAAGCTCCCAGAAGACGAGCCGTTGGTTCCACATGGCCTGATCTCGCAGGCCATGGAGGAAGAGGGTTCGCCAGAGCTGCCGCCGGATATGTGGGACAACTCCCCCGAGGATGTACAACAGTCTCCAGCCGAGCCGGTCGAGATGCGTCTACGTGTCTCTGCACCGGTTCAAAGTAGCCAAGTCGAAGCGCTTCCAGAGCAGGGCAAGATTTCTCCGCCTTTGAGGTGGCCTCGGCTTGATGAGGACGAAATTGCGCGCCGAGCGCACGGGATAGACACCGCGGTTTCATTTCCTTATCGCAAGCCGATTGTCAGCGCGGCAGTTCCCGACCTGGACCAGTTTGAACCCGCGACCGTTGCGGAGCCTGCGAAGCTCGAAGTTATAGAGAGTTCGCCTGGCGCGGATTCCATTCCCGCGGCGCCGGTTCGTACAGGTTTTGAAAAGTTCAGGAACCTACTTTCAAGAGTGCGCGATGTGCGCCTGCCAAATACTGAGCCTCTACGACAGAGAATTCATTCCGCGTTCTCGCAAGCGAGAGGGAGTGCTACTACTGGATTCCAGTCGGCGACAAACCGTCTGCAGGAAGTCCGCTCGAAGTCCGGTGTCGCGCTCGATGCCGCAAAGATACGGCTCGTGGACAAATCCCACGCAGCCATTGCTCAGTCCCGTTCAGGACTGCAACACGTACGCGAAAACATCCGCGGAACGGATTTGAGCGGTGCTAGCCGTGCGTGGAATCGGGTACGGTCGTGGCAAGTCACAGTTCGAATTCCCGCTTCCAATAGACAATTCATTGCTTCCACGATAGAAAGCGCGAAGTCGTCAGGACTCCTGGTTCGGCGAACGCTCCAGCGCGATTCGCGGCTGTGGGCGTCGATGGGCATGGCGGCGTTATCAGCGTTGCTGGCTTTGGGATTCATTTCTGCGGTGCGGCACTACGGTCCGGACCGGGTCGAAGCACAACCGACCTCGACGAAGATTTCAGGAGTGGCGGCGCGGACGACAGCGGCTCAATCGCATTCAGAGGTTTTGTCCAAGCCAAAGGCGATTGCGAAAACCGCTGATCCGAAACGGAGTCCGATTGCGACGACGCAAGCGACCAAGCAGGCCCCAATCGCAAGCCCACCGGTGGTAGTTCCACAGAAGAAGGAAGTGTCGGCGCTTAGCACGCCAAAGCACCGGGTACGCCACATCTCGGAAGAAGATGACTACGTCGCGAAAGACACCTACGTTTTCTACGGCAACTCCGGCAAGCCTTCGCGCTGAAACTATTTCAGCGTAACCAACCGCTCGATTACGTCCGAGTAATCCTTCTTTTCCAGGCCATGAACGGTGCGGTTGTACTCGTCCACCTTGTTCGAATAATTCATCGAGCAGAATTTCGGGCCGCACATCGAGCAGAACGCGGCTTCCTTGTAGTAGTCGTCGGGAAGGGTCTCGTCGTGCATGGAGCGGGCAGTTTCGGGATCAAGCGAGAGCGCAAATTGCTTCTCCCAATCGAACTTGTAGCGGGCAAAGCTGAGCGCGTTGTCGCGGTCCTGCGCGCCTGGGCGATGGCGGGCGACGTCCGCTGCGTGGGCCGCGATCTTGTAAGCGATAATGCCGTCCTTCACGTCTTTTTCGTTGGGAAGGCCGAGGTGCTCCTTCGGGGTGACATAGCAAAGCATGGCCGCGCCGTGCCAACCAATCATCGCTGCCCCGATCGCAGAGGTGATGTGGTCATATCCCGGTGCGATGTCGGTGACCAGGGGACCGAGCGTGTAGAACGGAGCTTCGTAGCAAAGCTCGTTTTCCTTGTCCACCTGTTCCTTGATCTTGTCGAGCGGAATGTGTCCGGGGCCTTCGATCATTACCTGCACGTCATAGTTCCATGCGATCTTCGTCAGCTCACCAAGGGTTTTGAGCTCTGCGAATTGAGCTTCATCGCTGGCGTCGGCAATGCAGCCGGGGCGCAGGCCATCGCCAAGTGAGAACGAAACGTCGTACTTTGCGAAGATCTTGCAGATGTCCCCAAAGCATTCGTAGAGGAAATTCTGCTTGTGATGGTGAGCCATCCACTGGGCCAGAATCGCGCCGCCTCGGCTGACGATGCCCGTGATGCGATTGGAGACCATCGGCAGATACTGGATCAACACGCCCGCGTGGATCGTCATGTAGTCCACGCCTTGCGCGGCTTGCTCTTCAATGACTTCGAGCATCACGCTCGCTGTCAGGTCTTCAATTCGGCGAACGCGAGAGATGGCTTCGTAGATCGGAACCGTGCCAATCGGGACCGGCGAGTGGCGCAAAATCGCCTCGCGTATGTCGTGGATATCGCCGCCTGTGGAGAGATCCATTACCGTGTCCGCGCCATAGTGGACCGCGGTGTGCAGTTTCTTCAGCTCTTCCGAAATTTCCGAGGTCACTGCGCTATTCCCGATGTTCGCATTGATCTTGCACAACGACGCCACGCCAATGCACATTGGCTCCAGTTCAGGATGATTGATGTTCGCGGGAATAATCATCCGCCCGCGGGCCACCTCATCTCGAACCAACTCGGGAGCAAGCTTCTCCTTGCGCGCGATGTAGTCCATCTCTTCGGTAATCACGCCGCGGCGCGCATAGCGCATCTGCGAGAAGTTGCCGTCGGTGTTCTCGGCCTTGCGACGTGTAATCCACTCGGCGCGGGAACGATTCGCACCGTTGCTTCCATTTCCATTGTGGCCGTTGCCGTTGTTTCCATTTGCGGATGGCATGGAGTTGAACCCTCGAAGGAAGTTAGACCAACATTATAGCGGCGAAATCTGTGGTGAACTGGGACTGATACTCGATTTCGTCGCCTTCTACATCCATTTGGAATGCGTCGTTCCGAAGACCCGCGTCCGTCAGCCGGGCAAGGAATCTCGCTCGCAGCAACAATGCAATGCAAGCTAGTCCGCCGATTCAACCTGGGCTGGGGCTGTCACGCGTACCGGCCAAGCGGCGCTGGCGAATCCGAGCGTGTACACCAGTCCGATTACGGCGAACCCAGCGGTCAGATTTTTCTCTGCAACCGCGCCCACGAGATAAGACTGTAGAACCTGCAGGAATGTACCTGCAGCATAGAAGGTGTTCTGCACGCGCCCCATGTAGTGCTTGGGGATCTCCTCCATGAGGCTCGAACCGAACGCAATGCCGGTGACGCCCCGCCCCGAGCCCATCAACATATAGAACAGGACGGCCAAGGCAAGAAATGGCATCTTCGACACTGAAGTCATGCAGATGGCCAGCACGCCCAGGGAGATTGCGATAGCGCGCCGCGTCCCGAACTTTTCGATGAGTTTTGGGGCATAGAGCGCACTCAGGAATGCGCCGACGGCCCAACCGCCATTCAGCCATCCATATCCCACTGCGCCGGTTTTGAATACGTCTTCGCTCAACGCGGGTGTGACTACAACTCCGGTCATCATTGCCGAGAGGAAGAGCGCCCAACTGGTGCCTAACAGCACGATTTCGCGACGTCCGCGGAGATAGTCCCAGCCTTCGCGCATTTCGCGAAAGAATTTGGCGAATGCACCCTCAGCGGCAACGATGTCGTGATGCAGTTCAGTGGGACGCGGAACGACATGGCGGCCCTTGCGCACTGCCAGATAGCAGAAGAACGAGACCAGGTAGCTGCTGACGTCGATCAGCAGCACGCCGCCCAAGCCTATTTTGTTGTAGACAAACCCGACCACCGCTCCGGCAACCAGCCAGCCGCCCTGCACACCAGCCATCAGGAACGTGTTGGCATGGACAAACTCGTCCTCGGGCGCGAGTTCCTGAATGAGCGCGCTAATTGTCGGCCAGAACATCCAGAAGCCCGCCGACACCAACATGTTCATGACGTAGAGTTCCCACACCTTCACCTTGTTGGCGAACGCCAGAATGGCTACGGCGAGAATGATGACTCCGCGAACAAGGTCCAGCATCATGACCAGGCGACGCCGGTCTTCACGGTCGATAATGACGCCGGAAAACGGGAGCAGCAGGATGGCTGGCAGGGTCTGCAGAACGGCGAATGTGCCGAGCGCGATCTCAGAATGCGTCATCCGCAGAATGTGCCAGGCGACGGCGGAGGCATTCATTCCGCTGCCCAGCATGGAGACCACATTCGCGGCGAGGATGAAACGGAGGCCGCGACTCTGCAAAATCGACCGCATGATCTACTTTAAACGAGTGCGAGTAGGTTGTGCGAACTCTGGTCATTGTTTTGCAAAGCACGGCAGGCGAGGCGTAACATTTCTGAACGGAGCGGCGCATGAATAAAGGGCCATTGCAGCGAATGTTGGAGTTGAAGAAGGTATTCCGTCGCCGTGAACCGGAACAGCCGCCAGATCCCTACGCCTACGTCACTGCGCCTCGCAAGCCACGGCCCTCCTCACGAAGTGCAGCCGCGGTCGCCGATTTGGAGGAATAGCTCATATGGGAGGGCACGGTTCCAGCCGTGCCACAAGTCGTTGCCCACAACGCACGTGCGGCTGTAACCGCCACCTTTCAAACTCTCAATCGGTAATCCTCCGCAGACGCCAGTCCAGTTTCACGCCCCGGCTTTCCCACAGGAGATAGACGATCAGCATTGTCATGACAGTCTCGATTGGGTGCTTGTATCGCGGAAACGGATTCACCAGGTAATAAGGAAGCGGGTAGATCAACAGGAATGGCGCCAGCAGCCAGCGATACGTGTGCTTCCGCACAACCATCAGCGCCAGTCCGGCAAATGCAAACGCCGCTGCCAGAAGAAACTGAACGTGCCGTGCGATCCAGAGATCGTAGCCGGCAACATTGGTGGCCTGCCGCGGCGCCGCCCAGAAATAGAAAACGCGCTCAACCGTGAACCAAATGAATGTTCCCGGATGTTCGCGAACGAATGTCCAGAACTCGCGCTTGGTTTCCTCCATATAACGAATTTCGCCAAGCTCCTGGAAGTGCTTCATCGCTTCCGGATCGTTGCCGGGGTGCTCGGTGCGGGTCCAGAGAGCGTTGGCTGATTCGTTATTGGCCTCATGGAGTTCAAGAAATAGATTGTCGCGGATGAAAACAAAACGTCCGAAGACCCGATAATTACGGATTGTCCAAGGTACAACACAGACAACAAGTATTAGCAGGCAGAGCGCTACGGGTTTGATTGACTTTCGCCACGCAGGATAGCTAATCCACGCCAGCAGAAACGGCAGCAGGATGATCAGTGCGGTGTTGGTCAGCGCGATCAGTCCCCAGAGCAATCCGTAGAAAATCCAATCGCGAATGTTAGCTTTCGGCCGCATACGCAACGCTAGCAACAGGGCTAGCGTCAGCAGGAAAGTGCTCAGGCAGACATCCCAGACGACGCGCACCGGCCAATAAATCATGTACGGGAACACGGCCCACGTCCAAGCCGTGCCCCGCGCCACCGATGGTCCGAACATTCGCTCGGCAATTCTGTACAAAGTCCAGCAGGTTAGCGCCGCGAAAATGCTGTTAAATACCAGGATCACCCAACCCGACGCATAGCTATAAATCCCAAATACCTTAAACACCTGTCCCAGGATGTAGGGATAGACAGGGGCGGTCCAGGCGGTCGGTCCGGTTTGCAGGTCGGTTGGGGACGCATATCCCTGTCCTAGGGCGATCGATCGCGCAGTTCGGCCTGTTTCCCAGCCAAACTGGAAGTGGTCGCGGCGCGGGGTGATCTTGTAAGTATGCCCCACCGTGATGACCAGAACGCGCACAACAAGCGCGACGACCACAATCATCCATACAGAAACGCGGCGATTATGCGCCCGAACGGTTGTTGGCAGTTCTTGAGTCGCTGAAGTTGGATTCACTGCGCCAAGACTATCGCAGGTGCGGCCATGCCGCACAGAGACAATCCTATAGGCGCACGCAAAAATCGTGCTTGAACCCTGCTATTTTCAGCGCTACGATTCGGGGCTGGCCAGGAGGTCAGCTTCCCATGTCACCGACTCGCGTTGGTTTTATTGCAGTTTTCGTATTAATGGCTTCGCTTTCTTTTGCACAAATTGACAGCGTCACCATTGCTGCAGGCACTCCCGAGGACAAAGATCTCAGTGCGATTGGAAACGAGAACGACACGCAGAAAAAAATATCGATGTACCAGGACTTTCTGCAGAAGTACGCTTCCAACAAGATGGCGGTTGCTTATGCCAATTGGCAGCTTGCGCAGGCTTACCAATCGGACGGCGAAACACAAAAAGCATTCGAGGCTGGCGACAAGGCGCTCGCAATCTCCCCGAGGAATTTGGACATCCTGACTTCCATGGCCACGATTGCGCAGCAAGCGAAGGACAACGTCCACCTGTTCCAGTACGCAGTCCAGGGTGGCGATGCTTATGCGTCCATCGAGAAGCAGCCGAAGCCTGCCAATGTTTTCGACGACCAGTTCAAGGCGGACATGCAAGGAGAGATGGACCGGTACAAATCCGCGTACACGTTTCTGGAAACTTCGGCGTTCAATGTACTCTCGACAGAAAGCGACCCCAAGGCCCGCATGGGCTACGTCGATAAATTCTTCGCCGTTTTCCCGAACTCCGGGCTGAGAGATCAAGTCGCAGCCTTTGCCATGGACGCGCTGTCGTCGATGGGCGACACCAAGCGGGTGATCGCATACGGCGAAAAGGCTTTGGCTACGAACCCCGACAATACTTCTGTGTTGCTCGTGCTCGGCCTTACTTACGTCCAAACCGCCGAAGGGGCAGCCAAGGCGATTCCGTACGCGCAAAAAACCATTGCCATTTCCAAGGGTGATGAGTCGGGTGCTACCACCTCGAACCGTGTAATCACGGGAACCGCTCACTGTATCTTGGGCCGGGCGTACGCGCTGCAAGGCAAGACACTTCCTTCTATCAGCGAATTGAAGACGGCCACAACGATGCTCAAGGGCGAAGACGAACAACAGTACGCGGTCGCCGCGTATTTTCTGGGTTGGGACTACGCGAAACTCAACAAGGTTGCTGATGCAAAGGCGATCCTGACCGACGCGGCAGCCATTCCAGGATCCATGCAGGCTCCCATCAAGGATCTGCTTACAAGAGTGAATTCGGCGAAGACTGCTGGTGGACGCGCCAGATAGCGACTAGTGCTTTGCCAAATCATCGGATAACAAGTGGGCCTTGAAGGCAAGCGTGTGCGCGCGCGCAAGGTCGCCTAAATCCGCGGCCGACTTCGCTTGTCGCATATAAGAATGAATCTGATCGACTGTGCTCTGCTGCGAGGGCGACAATTGGCGACTGGCCAGCATTTTCAAATTCTCGTCTGTGGTCGCCAGTAGTTGATCAGTATTTTCGCGGTTGTGAGCTTCCTGCTCCCGGCTGCCGCCTGGTGACAGGTGAATCACATCGTCACTGGCTCCCCCATTTCTGACTACGACTTTCCCCGACAGTCCGGGCGATGTCGCGGTAGTCGGCTTCGGTCGATGTGTTGACTTCGACTGCGCCGTAGTTTTTGCCTTGCGCTTCCTACGGCGCGTGCTGTTGGGCGAGGTTGTCTTCGGCTTTGCCGGAGTGTTTGCTTTTGGAGCAGCCTGCTGAGGAGGCTGAGCCTCTTGTTGTGGAGGCGACTGTTCCTGCGTTGCTGGCACATTCTGATTTGATGGCGCGGATTCGTCCGATTGCGGCGTTTGGCTTGGCGGATTCTGCGGAGGCGCGCCGGTTTCCGTGTCGCTCCTCGGCGGAGTTTGTGGAGTAGTCTGGGGTGCGCTGTTTTGCGGAGTATTCGCGGGAGTTTGGTCCTTGCTCGGTTGTTGATCTTGCGCCACCCCGGAAGACAGCGCTATCGCGAGCATCGCCACAAGAAGATTGGATGTGAATCTGAGTCTCATCTCTACACCTTCCGCGTCAAAACCGCGCCCGGCACTTCTTCTGAGGAGGCAGGTCGTGTTTCAGCCAGTGGCAAACGGAGGCGGAAAGTGGTTCCTTTTCCTTCCTGCGAAACGAAGTCAACAGATCCGTAGTGCCACTGCATGATTTGATAGGTTTGTGCGAGACCGATGCCGCTGCCGGTTTTCTTGGTCGTGAAGTAAAGTTCGAACACCTTCTCCTGCACCGCGGCTGGAATACCGGTGCCCTCGTCCTTGATTTCAGTAACCACCGACTCTTCGTCGCGGTATGTGGCAAGGGTGAGTGAACCGCCATTCGGCATCGCCTGCACACCATTAAGAACGACGTTCAGCATGGCTTGCTTGATGAGATCGACGTCCACTTTGACGGGTATAAGCTCGCCAGGAAGCTGACGCACAATTCTCACACCGTGCTGGGCGGCATCGGGAGATGCGAGCAACACCACTTCCTCCAACACCAGCTTCAAGTCGGCGTCTTCTATATGCAGTTCACGCGGACGGGTGAAATCGACGAGGATCTGGACCACCCGGTCGAGCCGATGAATTTCGTTGTCAATGATATCGACGTGCCGTCCGGTGTCAGGATCGATTTGCTGCATTTTGTTGCGCAGCAACTGCAGGTGCAACACAATCGCGTTGATCGGATTCTTGACTTCGTGAGCAACTCCGCGGGTCACCCGTCCACTGGCCGAAATGCGTCGTGAGAGCTCGATTTCATCTTCGATGCGCCGCGCGGACTCAGCATCGCGCATGGTGAGTAACGCGCCAATCTGCGTTCCCTTCTCGTGGATGAAATCGAGGGAAACTTCGACGCGACGACCGTTGGTCGACTCCATCTCGCGCTGCTCAACGTTGTGGTGTAAGCGAAATGCGTCCAGGAGCAAGGCGCCGAGAGGCGACTCCGCAGAAAAAATGTCTTTGGCATTGCGGCCCAACAGCTCTCGCCGTGAGCGTCCAAGAAAACGCTCGACGGATGCGCTGACCAAAACCACCTTGGAATCGCGCGTGAACAGCATCAGGCCGTCCTGGAGACTCGACATGATCTGATCGACGTTGTTTTTCAGGGCTGAGAAAATCTCGCGTGCATCGCGCATCTGGCGTCCCAGATTGGCGATCTTCTCCGTCACTTGCCCGTATTCGTCGCGCTCTTCCCCGGGATGGGTGTCGCCGCCATGAGCTGCGGTCATGTTGTCGAGGCTGCGGCTGATGTGCTCGAGCGGGCCCAGCGCGATGTGAGCAAGTATGGCGGCCAGCAACAGAGAACAAAGAATCGCCAGCGCTGAGAGTTTGACCGCGCGCTTCAGTTGTGGTGTAAGTTCGTTGCGAACAAAGACAGTCGACACCCCAACGCGAATACTGCCGAACACATTGCCGTTTAAGAGCAGCGGCATGTGGACTTCGTAAACCGTAGGCGGGTTGTAAATCATCTGCAACTGCTGGCGGATTCTGGCGTTTTCCAGAGTGGAGAAGTCAGGGCGATCTGTGACCTTGGTTCCAATAAGGTTTGGATCGGTATGCAGAAGCGCCTTGCCGTCGGAATCAAGGATTGCTGCATCGTAAATCGCAGGAAAGCTGCCCACCATAGAGTCGAGCAAGGTATTGAGATCGCGATCGGTGCCAAGGTAGTAGGCAATTCCTCGACGTACCGCCTCAGGATTGTTTGTATCGACGCGCGTGCTGGTCAGGTCGGGAGCGGCGTTCGAGGCCAGATATGCCATTTGCGACGCAAGGTTCATCGCGGTTTCGTGAACGGTTGCGATCCGTTGCCGCAGCATCTGGGTGATGTAAACGTAGGAAGCGCCCGTGACCAGCACGGCCACCATGAAGGTGATCAGAAGTACGATTTTGGTTCGACGGCGCATTGAATCAGCCCACGAATGCCGCTGCGCGGCCCCTGAGAGCTAGAACACTCTACGATTCCTTAAGTTCTTCCGACTCTTCCCTGTCGCCCCGATTCGCGTCCGGGCCGGAGCTGCCATATTCCTTGAGCTTGTTATGCAGCGTTTTCAGGCTGATGCCGAGGATCTCGGCCGCACGAGTCTTGTTGTTGTTGGTCGATTCCAGGGTCTTTAGGATCAGCAGGCGTTCTGCCTCGCCAACCGTGGTTCCCACTCCCACGCGGATAGAGTCTGCATCGTCGAGTGACGGGCGTGTCGGCGCATGACCGAAGCCCGGCGGCAGATGCTTGGTCTCGATCACCGGCCCTTCGCAAACGATCACGGCGCGCTCCAGCGTGTTGCGAAGCTCGCGGACGTTTCCTGGCCAGGTGTAATTCTTGAAGGCATTCAACACCGCTTCACTGACTGTGGCCACGCGGCGCCCGTGCTTGGAACTCATTTCGGTGAGCAACGCATGAACCAGGTCCGGGACGTCCTCGCGATGCTCACGCAGCGCGGGCATGTGAATGTTGAAGACGTTCAGGCGATAGTACAGGTCGTTGCGCAACTCGCCGCGCGCAACCGCCTCTTCCGGAACTTTGTTGGTGGCCGCCAGCACTCGCACATCAACAGAGGTCTCGACTTTGCTTCCCAGTCGGCGAAGCTTACGGTCTTCGAGAACGCGCAGCAGCTTAGCTTGCGTGGCGACGGGCATCTCGCCGATTTCGTCGAGCAGCAGAGTCCCGCCTTCCGCAAGTTCGAAGCAGCCGGTGCGGCGCTCGAGCGCTCCAGTAAATGCACCTTTTTCGTGACCGAAGATCTCGCTTTCAATCAGCGTTTCGGGAATAGCGGCACAATTGATGGCGACAAAGGGCTTCGGGCGCCTTGGACTGAGTTCGTGAATGGTTCGCGCGACCAGTTCTTTTCCGGTGCCGCTCGCGCCCGTGATAAGAACCGACGCTGTGCTGGGCGCGACTAGTTCAATGAGCCGGAAAATCTCCTGCATCTTCTTCGAAGGCCCTACAAGCGAGCCAAGCGAACCCGTGTCGCGCAATTTGCGACGCGTGATTTCCAATTCCGTGCGCGTCCCCAGTAAAGCCGAAGCGTTCTGCAGGATGGTTCGCAGACGACTCGTGTCGATGGGCTTGCTTATGTAGTCGTAAGCACCAATTCGCATTGCCTGCACTGCGCTATCGATAGTGCCCTGTGCTGTAACCACGATGACTGCGATCGTCTGGCTATCGGAGGCGATCCGCTCCAACAGTTCCATTCCGCCCATGCGCGGCATCTTCAGGTCGGTGATTACAATTGAGGGCGACCAGGCCGTAATCTTCTCGTAGCCGTCTTGCCCATCGGCGGCGGTATTGGCCTCATAGCCCCAGGCAGACACAAGTTCAGCCAGCCCGCTACGCTCGTTCTCTTCGTCCTCGACGATCAGTACTCTTTCTCTGCTCATCAGTTCACCATTATTCAGGCTGGCCGCACCGGCTGCAAGCACGCAGTGTAGTCGCTGGGGCAGGGATCTCGTGCAAACCGCGCGCGACCCTTAGCCTTCAATCGTTTAGTATGGTTATTTCACCCACCATGACCGAGCCTTTATGGGGAGCCACAGACCAAGCCGCCCGGCTGGCAGAACTCATCGCCGGCACTGACGATCGCGCCAAAGAACACCCGTTACGCCGAGATGTACGTTCGCTCGGAATCCTGCTTGGCCGCGTTTTGACCGAACAAGCCGGGGACGCCGTCTTTCAAAATGTCGAGCAACTGCGCCGGCTGCTGATCCAGGCGCGCTTGAATTCCGCGGGCCATGCCGATCTCCACAACGGCGAGATGACGCAGGCACGCGGGATTGTCGAAAAGCTTGACATCAAAGAGGCGTATTGGATTACCAAAGCATTTTCGATCTACTTCGAGCTTACGAACCTCGCCGAGACGAATCACCGAAAACGTCGCCGCCGAGCCGGCAAGATCACCCCTGAACACGCAACCCAGCCGGGATCATTTCGCGGAACTCTGCGCCGCATGCGTGACGCCGGCATGACTGCGGAACAAGCCATGGAAGCACTTCGGCAGGTTAAGGTGCTTCCGGTGTTTACGGCCCACCCTACTGAGGTTGCCCGGCGAACGGTGCTGCAAAAACGCCGCCGCATCTCCCGCTCGCTTGAACACCTGGATCGGCTTCCTTTGTCCGATGCAGATGCGCTCGCATTAGAAAACGCAATCGCGCTGGAAATCACCGTGCTGTGGCAAACGGACGAAGTCCGCGTGCAGAAGCCGTTGGTCACGGATGAAATCCGCATGGGTCTCGACCACTACCCCATGTCGATCTTCGAGAGCTTGCCGCGGCTATACGTGGAAATACGCGATTCCTTCCGCGAAGTCTATGGCCTGGAACTGCGCGCCGACGATGTACCGGAGGTGCTCTCGTTCGGATCGTGGATCGGCGGTGATCGCGACGGCAACCCGTTCGTCACGGTCGAGAGTACGCGCGAAGCGCTGGAACGCGCGCGCAACACAGTTCTCGCGCACTACATCTCGGAATTGGAACACATCAGCGAGCAGTTGAGTTCTTCGCGCAAGCAGGTCTCCATTTCGGAAGAATTCTGTCAGAAGCACGATGAATACGCGCAACACATCGGCGAGGAGCCTGCGCGTCTCGCACGACTTTCCAGCACTGAACTGTACCGGCGCTTCATCAGCTTCGTGATTGTGCGTCTGCGACACACCAGCCCGGGAGATGAGCGGGCATATCACACGGCAGCCCAGTTCGAAGCCGACCTGCGCATAATGCGGCGCAGCCTGGAACAGAATCACGGGGCTCGCGTCGCCTACGCCTGGCTTGATCCATTGCTTCGCAAAGTCCGCACCTTCGGGTTTCACCTTTCGACGCTCGATATCCGACAACACGCTAAGGTCCACCGCGAGGTGCTGCAACGAATCGCGAGAGGATCCTCGGTCAGCGTCGATACATCGGGAGGAACGGCAGTACTAACGGCCTTGACCGCGGATCCCGCTGCGACGACTCTCGACGTTTTCCGCGAGGTTTCCGAGTGGAAACGAGTGTTCCCGACGCGCTGTATTCGCAATTACGTGATCAGCGGGGCTGAAACCGAACGCGACATCTACGATGTGCTGGAGCTCGCCAAGGCAGCAGGGCTTCGCGTTGAGGGCTCCACGGACGATCCCGGGCTCATGCCGGTTCCGTTATTCGAGTCGATTCAGACGTTGCGCGATTCTGCCACCGTTATGGAGCGCGTCTGGAGCGATCCTGCGTATCGAAAGCTGTTGAATTCCTGGTCAGGCTGGCAGGAAGTCATGATCGGCTACTCCGATTCCAACAAAGACGGCGGCATGCTGACCAGTACGTGGGAACTGTACAAGGCACATCACGCCCTGCACGAAGCTGCACGTCGGCAGAATGTGAAGCTGCGCCTGTTTCATGGGCGGGGTGGCACCGTCGGACGAGGTGGCGGACCGACTCATCACGCCATCCTCGCGCAGCCGGCGGGAGATTTTTTTGGCCAAATTCGAATCACTGAGCAGGGCGAAGTCCTCAACTGGAAATACTCCGACCCGGTCCTGGCTGAGTGGAACCTCGAGATCATGATTGCCGCTTGTCTTGAGGCGCTCACCCGTCCAGACGGCCCGCTGCCCGGTTCGGATGCTCCCTGGACTGAAATCATGGAACAGATGTCGGCTGACGCTTTCGCTTTCTACCGCAGCAACATCGCCGATAATCCCGAAGTTCTGCAATACTTCGAGCAAGCCACCCCAGTGAATGAACTTGAGCATGCGCAGATCGGCTCGCGCCCGGCGCGGCGTTCGCAGAGCCGGCAACTCGACGATCTCCGCGCTATACCCTGGGTGTTCGGCTGGATGCAAAGCCGCCACGCGCTTCCGGCGTGGTTCGGAGTAGGACAGGCATTCGAGCGCTATATGTCTCAGGGCGCGGAATACGAAAGGCGCCTCCAGGAAATGATGACGGGTTTCCCGCTGTTCTACGACGTCATTCGCAACGTCGAGCTGGCAATGTCGAAGGCGGATCTCTCGATTGCGCGACTGTACGCATCGCTAGTGAAAGATTCCGGAGTACGCGAACGCGTATGGAACATGATTGTCGATGAATTTGAGCGTACCCGGCAAATGCTGTTGCGTGTTAAAGCGCAGGAGCGTCTGCTCGATCGAAATCCTGTTCTTTCGCGCTCAATCAAGCTGCGGAACCCCTACGTGGACGCCATGAGCTTGATTCAGGTGGAACTGTTGCGCCGCAAGCAACTCGGCGACAATTCCGCCGACCTCAACTACGCACTGGGTGCGACTATCAACGGAATCGCGGCGGGCCTTCACAACACAGGCTAGGAGAAATCCCTGAGATTCTCCTGAGCAGAAACTACTCACGAACAGCGCAGAAAATACGATTTAGTTCGTACTTTTTTCGCCTGTACCTTCGATTACAGAATTGTTACGTGCTTCTCTCGAATTTCGTTGAACGCAAGTAGATCCCTGACTACTCTCACGGCAAGTCAAGTCCATACAGTTTTTGCTGGAGAAACCTTAGAAATGAAAATGTACCGACTCGCCGCACTATGCCTTATGGCGCTGTCGTCTGTTACAGCGTTGTCCGCCCAAAACACCAGCAGCCCTTATTACCATAAATTCACCAATCTTCAGAAGCTTTCCTGGGGACCAGGCTACGCCCTGCTTGCTCCCAGTTGGGGGATTTGCAGTACCTGTTCCGCAACTTCAAAGAGTGTGAACTGGTACCGTACTCCCAAGATCTCTTCGCCTTCGACGAGTGGCAGTTCGACGCGGCACCATATCGGCGGAACTCACGCGTATGCCGATATCCTCTGGAACAATCACCTCGTGGGTTCGTTCTCTTCGCAAGGCCTTCCTGATTACAGCCACACGTTAACCAATAACGCACATAATTTCATCTACGATGTGTGGTTCTACGCGTCGAACATCGGGTACTCACAGGCGCTGGAGTTCGACATTAACCAGTTCATGGGCAGCAAGATGGGCAAAGGCTTTATCTGGGGCCACGAGTGCCGCATCGCCGGCGGTCACGAGTGGGATACGTATGACAACGTCAATAAGAAGTGGGTTCCCACGGGCGTTCCCTGCAACCCCAAGAACAATGCTTGGAACCACTTGGTGATCACGGTGGCACGCACTTCCACCAATAAGCTACTGTTCAAGTCCATTGCCCTGAATGGCGTCACTCACACACTGAACATTTACCGGTACCCTGGCACAACCGGCTGGAACGGAATCACGATCAATTACCAGCAGGACGGCAACAGGTACATGCAGGCGTACGCCGTTTACTTGGACAAGGTTAACTTCACCATGTGGTAGACCGAACCCAAAATCTAAAACAAAAGGCGCCCGCTGGAGTAGGCGCCTTTGTTTTTTGAGCTTGGGTGGGAAGCTCGCAATTTCTAATTGAAGAGTAGCAGCTAGGCAAACGCGTGAAAATCGGGTAGGAACTGTAGAAGAGCTAATCCCCTTTGGTTTATTCTTGACAAAGAACACCGGAGTAGCCGCCATGCCCATCTTTGAATACATCTGTGAAAAATGCGAGAACCATTTCGAAGCCCTGGTTTACGGCGACGAAAAGGCAACCTGCCCCAAGTGCAAGAGCACGAAGCTGGCTCCTCAACTCTCGGTATTCGCCGTGGCGGCCAAGTCTGCACCTTCTTCAAAGCCTGCTGCTGGCCCTTGCGGAAGCTGCGGCGATCCCCGTGGCCCGGGCGCGTGCTCGATGGGCGATTTCAACTGAAGTCCTTTATTGACGCAGGTTTGCGCAGGTAACACTCTGGTACCCAATTCGTTATCACGCGCGTAAGTTTCCAGAAACACTGGCCTAAGGCAAAATCTGTTCAGTCTTGAGGGGGGAATGAATGGACCGACGCCGTGCCGCGCGAGTTAACGTTCAACTGCCAGTCAGCGTTTGGGGAGTAGACGCCTTCGGACAGGCTTTTACGTCTCCGGCCATGGTGACCAACCTGAGCGCGAACGGCGTCGTGGTGCAGGGGGTTCGCCGCCGCATGCGCATCGGCGAAAGCATCGATGTTCGCATGGGCAACAACAAAGGCCAGTTCCGCGTGATTTGGGTTGGCGACATGTCGGAATTGGGGCTGGAGAGGATCGGCGGCAACTCGTTTCTCCCAGCATCAAACCTGGTTCAGTTCGCGCAGTCCGCCGCGACGTGCTGATCGGCGGGAATAGATACTGAAACCCCGTTCCCCAAATCACACCACCCTTTCCTCTGCTCGGGTTTAATATTTCCCTGCAGCTCTCCCTGGGGGAAAATGTGCGCACAATGTTCTTCGCGGTATTTGGAATACTTCTTCTCGCATCGCAAGTAATCGCCGAAACCCATTCACCCGCGCTGAACCTCATGCCGTGGCCTGCGAGCATTAAGCCCGCCACAGGTTCGTTGCCAATTGATCCGACGTTCACGGTCGTTCTGAAAGGTTCCGACCCGAGACTTCAAAGCGTGGCGGAGATTTTCCTGAATGACCTGCGCCGGCACACGGGCATGCTGGCGACGAACCTTCAGGTCGCCACCGGATCGCAAGCGGGACAGCTCGAAATCCAAAGCAACGCTGCGAGCAAGAATCCGCAACAGCTTGGGGAAGACGAGTCGTATACGCTTACAGTGACGCCGGTGAAAGCTGAGCTCACCGCTCCCACGACGCTCGGCGTAATGCGCGGCCTGCAGACATTCTTGCAACTTGTTGAGGTCTCGCCGCAAGGGTTTGTGGTTCCCGCCATCACCATTGACGACAAGCCACGCTTTGAGTGGCGCGGTCTGATGATCGATTCCAGCCGTCACTTCATGCCGGTCGATGTCATCGAGCGCAACCTGGACGCGATGGCGGCCGTGAAGCTGAACGTGTTTCACTGGCACCTTTCCGACAACCAGGGCTTTCGCGTCGAGAGCAAGAAATTCCCCAAACTGCAGGAAATGGGCTCCGACGGCCTGTACTACACGCAGGAACAGGTTCGCGACATCATCGCCTACGCGCACGAGCGCGGCATCCGGGTTGTGCCCGAATTCGATATGCCGGGCCACAGCACTTCGTGGCTCGTGGGTTATCCCGACCTGGCCAGCAATCCCGGACCTTATTCAATCGGGCGTGAATTCGGCGTGTTCGACCCTGCCATGGATCCGACGCGGGATAGCACTTATAAGTTCCTCGACAAGTTCATTGGCGAAATGGCCAAACTCTTTCCCGACCAGTTCTTTCACATCGGCGGGGACGAGGTGAACGGCAAGGCGTGGGACTCCAATCCCAAAATCCAGGAGTTTATGCACGCGCACGGCATGAAGAGCAACAATGACCTACAGGCTTACTTCACCCGGCGGGTGCAGAAGATCGTGGCGAAGTATGGGAAGACGATGGAAGGCTGGGACGAAATCCTGTTGCCGGAAATTCCGAAGGACGTCGTAATTCAATCCTGGCGCGGACAGAAGTCGCTGGCCGATGCGGCGCACCAGGGTTATCGCGGAATTCTTTCATCTGGCTACTACCTCGACCTGATCAATCCCACCTCGGCGCACTACGCGGTGGACCCGTTCACCGGACCGACCGCGAGTCTCTCGGATGCGGACAAGCAGAAGATCCTCGGCGGCGAGGCGTGTATGTGGGCCGAGTACGTTTCGCCCGAGAATGTCGACTCGCGCATATGGCCACGCATGGCGGCAATAGCGGAACGCCTGTGGTCGCCGCAAAATATCACCGACATCAATTCCATGTACGAGCGGCTTTCGGCTGTGAACACCTGGCTGGATGCGGTCGGCGTCACTCAGAACACGCAATACAACATGATGCTGCGCAGAATGGCTGGCGACGATGACATTGGCGCGCTTCGCGAGTTGGTCGACCTGCTTGAGCCGGTGAAGGGTTATTCGCGATATCAGCTTGCCACAACCAAGCCGACATCGCTCACACCCATGAATCGCGTCGTCGACACCGCCAGACCTGAAAGCATCAAGGCGCGAGAGTTTGCAGGTTTGGTCAATGCTTTCGTGGCTGGGCCGATCAAGCCGGGCATGGAAGCCGAGCTTCGAGCACAACTCACTGCTTGGAAGAGCAATGCCGAAAACCTTCAACCGCTAGCGGCGAAGTCGTGGTTTGTGCAGGAAGTGATGCCGCAGTCGCAAAACTTGTCTTCGCTTAGCGCCGCGGCGTTGCAAGCACTCGATTACCTCGATCGCGGGGAAAAGCCGCCGGCGGGCTGGGAGCAGCAACAACTCACCCTGGTGCAGCAGGCCTATCAACCAAAGGCGCAAGTGCTATTGATGGTGTGCCCGGCGATTCAGAAACTGATTCAGTACAGCGCGGGAACGCAGGTAACTGAATTAGCGATTCCACAACGCGCGGCGGAATGACGTCTGAGATTCAGTAGCGGATACGGTACGTGGCCGCGATATGTGCCGTCCCTACGGGACTCGTGCTATTTGGTCCACTCACCCAGCGCTTACGTGCTGGGCTAATTAAATTCCGCCCGCGCTGCGGGCTGTGAGATCTGCGTTTCCGAGCGTTCGCCTTCGATGTAGGGCGATGTTCGTGTCCCGCATCTCCCCCCAACGTCTACGCTGCGATTTCGCGTAACAGTCGCTGCACGATGTTCTTCTTCGGGGCAAGCACAGGGACGCTTGCCGGCCACGGTTCTTCTACGGCCATCAATGACATCGCCCCGCCGGCGAGTGCCATGTTTTTGGTGAAGTTGATCATGTCGTTCATGCGTTGCTCGGCATCCTCGTTCCAGAAGTCGTGCATAACAGGCGAAACACCAGCCAAGAAGCCAATGACTGCAAGCGTGCCCAGCTTTGGCTTGATTCCAAGCAGAATGCTCGTGCCACCCACGATCATCATCGCTCCTGTAGCCTTCACTGCCACATCAGGTTTGGGCACCTTCTTCGCGGCGGCGTATTGCGCCATTTGTTTGGACTGCTTGAAATGATTGATGCCGCTCATGATGAAGTACCCGCCGAACATCGCGCGACCGATCAGGAATGGGATTCGCATAGCTCTCCTCCAGAAACCAGTTTCGATTCCCGCCATCGCCGCACCGTTGCCAACTCGCATGCGATCTGCTGGTAAACTTTTGTTTTGACCGCTGCCATTCACACTCAGGAACTCTGCCGCCATTACCAGATGGGCGGCACTCTAATCCGCGCCGTCGACAACGTGACGCTCACGATCGGGGATGGTGAGTTCGTTGCGTTGCTGGGCGCCTCCGGATCCGGCAAGTCCTCCCTGCTCAATCTACTCGCCGGACTGGATTCTCCAACTTCGGGAACCGTCGTGAGTGGCGGCAAGGATTTGTCGCGATTGTCTCGCGCGCAACTTGCGATCTATCGCCGCGGCACAGTCGGGATGGTGTTTCAGTCGTTCAACCTCATTCCGCGCATGACCGTGCTGGAAAATGTGGAACTCCCGCTTCGATTTGCCGAAGTGGATCGCGCTAAGCGACTGGATCTCACGAATCGTGCGCTTGCCCGCGTGGGACTGAGTGGCCGTTTGCACCACCGCCCCGTTGAACTTTCTGGAGGCGAGCAGCAGCGGGTCGCGATTGCCCGCGCACTGGTCACGGAACCCAAAATCCTGCTTGCCGATGAGCCGACCGGCAACCTCGATAGCCGCACTGGCAAGGAAGTAATGGATTTGATCCGCGATCTGAACCGCTCCTCGCAGATGACTGTCGTCCTGGTTACACACGAGCACGCCATCGCAGAAACCTATGCTGCGCGAATGATTTCGCTTGCCGACGGAAAGATTGTCTCCGATGTCGCGAATGCCAAAGCGGCCGCATCGCGAGGTGACGCATGAAGCTTTACGATTCCGTCGAACTTGCGGCGCGCAATCTGCGCGAGGCCATGCTTAGAAACTCGCTAACCACGCTTGGAATTGCGGTCGGCGTTGCTTCGCTGGTAGCGATGCTGTCGCTCGGGGTTGGCTTGCAGCGAATGGCATCTCGCCACCTGAAGTCTTCGGGATTGTTCAATACGGTGGTAGTCACATCCCGTCGTGATTTGCGCGCATTCAACCGCGAGCAGGAAACGAGTGGCCCCTCTGCCGCAGACAGTCCCGACCTCGATGAAGCAGCGCGGCAGAAGATTGCCGCCATTCCCGGCGTAGCGGAAGCCTATCCTGAACTGCGCTTCATCACCGAACTTCGCTATGACGACAAGCCGCACCTGACCATGGTTTCCGGAATGGCGTTTTCGTCAGGAGATAGCGACAGCCTCGAAGGGATGCAAGGGCACTTCTTCTCGTCGGATGTGGCTCACGAGGTCATCATCCAGAAGAATTTTGCGGCGGAACTGCTTGGCCGCGCTCAGCCTCGCGGACCGGAAGAATTGAAGGCTTCCGAAGTTGGCGGACCATTGCTCGGGAAGCAATTGATCATGCGTTACAACGAGCGCATCGCATCCAGCAACACGGAGGATTCGGCTTCTTATTCTGTAATCCAGCGCGAAGTGCCGCTGACCATTGTCGGGGTAACCGAACTCGATCCCGACAGCATGCGAGGGGCAATGCGGGCGCGAGTGTTCTTGCCGGAGAAGCTGTTGGAATCGATCCATCCGATGCAGGCGTTCGACAATCGCGACGCCACTCACGCCACCTCCGCCGAGCCAAGTTACTCGACGTTAATTGCGCGGGTGAGCGGCGCCAGCAAAGTGGCCGAGGTGGAGGACGCGATCAAGAAGCTCGGCTTCAACACCTTTTCAATTCTCGATGCCAGCAAGAGCATGCAACGCTTCTTCCGCATCTTAGACATGTTTCTCTTCATCTTTGGCAGCCTGGCTCTGACAGTCGCGTCGATTGGGATCGTGAATACGTTGGTCATGGCTGTGCTGGAACGACGGCGCGAGATCGGAATCATGAAAGCAATTGGCGCCAGCGATCAGGATGTTCGCGGCCTCTTCTTCGCTGAGGCCGGCGCGATGGGTCTACTGGGCGGATCGCTGGGCGTGATTCTCGGCTGGGCGATCGGAAAAATTATTGGAATTGGAACTAATATTTATTTGCGCCGCCAGGGATTCCCACCAGACAACTTCTGGGCCGTGACCTGGTGGCTCGTCGTTTTCGCGCTCGGAATTGCGTTCATCATCAGCCTGCTCTCCGGCCTTTATCCCGCAGCACGGGCTGCAAAGCTCGACCCTGTACAGGCGCTGCGATACGAATGAGCATGCGTCGTGCGACCCTGAAAATCGCGTCTAAGGCTTGCATGTTCATCGTTGCAGCCGTGTTGCTCGGCAACGCTGGTTCCGCGATTGCGCAGGGCCGTATCGACTGCAGCAGCATGCACAGCAAGATCCTGCAACGGGCCGTCCGCTACTGCGCGATGCTGCCGCCGAGCTACGAGACTGAGCACAACCGTAAATATCCGATTCTCTATTTCCTCCACGGGCTCGGGCAGAACGAGCAAGCGCTCATGCTGGGCGGCGGGTGGGGTCTGATCGAAGACCTGCGCCAGCACCACACCACTGGCGATTTCCTGATCGTTGCGGTTGAAGGACGCGCCTCGTTCTTTATCAACTCCGCCGACGGCAAGCAGCGCTACAGCGACTTCTTCCTCACCGAATTCATGCCGCAGATTGAATCGAAGTTCCGCGTAATTCGCGGCCGTAAGACGCGCGGCATTACGGGATTGTCGATGGGTGGATACGGCGCGCTTCGGTTCGCGTTTGCTCATCCGGAGCTATTCGGATCGGTAAGTGCGCAAAGTGCTGCGCTCATAACCGAACCACCGAAACAGATGAACGACGACCTGCAGCATGCCGGGCCGCTCGGCAACTTGCTTGGCGGAGTGTTCGGCAACCCAATTAACGTTGCGCATTGGAACCGGAACAATCCCTTCATCCTGGCGCGGCAGCATCGTGCCGAACTGAAAAGCACGGCCATTTATTTCAACTGCGGGCAGGACGACGAGTACGGGTTTGCCGCCGGCGCCAGCAAATTGCACCAGCAGTTAGTTGCAGAGGGAATTCCGCATCAGTTTCATCTCTATGCTGGCGGTCACTCGGCGGAGTATTTCCTCTCGCATCTTGGGGAGACGTTGCAGTCTCATTGGCACGTGTTTGAGGCGGCGGTAGCTTCATCGAGGGAGCACTGATTTCAAATCCCCATGGAGTGTCGAAACATCTCACACTGTTAGAATCTCAAGTGGGAAGGGCACGAGTTTACTCGTGCCGTGAACGTCCCCTCTTTGAGTTTCTTATTCCAAGCGGAGCAAAATGGTTCGCCATGCGAGTCATTTTGCTCCGCTCGGAATAGTGACTTTAGGACCGCCTTGCGGCACGACTGAAGTCGTGCCCTTCCCGGATTTGCTGTTTCCCAGAGTGACGGTTCGAACAGCGATTTGCGCGCGAACTGACCTTGAATTGCCAGAGACTTAATGAGGAAAGCGCTCAATCATCTCAAAAAGTCCGACCCCGTCATGCGAGCCATTATCGAGCGTGTCGGACCGTATCGCATGACCTATCGCGAGCCTACGTTTCATAGTCTCGCCCGGGCGATTGTGTATCAACAGCTCAATGGCAAAGCTGCCTTGACGATTTTTAATCGGTTCACGGCGCTGGCCGGTGATCCGCTCACGCCTGACGGTGTTTCGAAACTCACGCCCGAGCAGATGCGTGCCGTTGGGCTGTCAAAGCAGAAGTCATCTTACCTGCTCGACATGGCAGAGCGAGCCGGGCGCGGCGAACTCGACTTCCTGCGCGTGCCGGACATGACAGACGATGAAGTCATCGCGCACCTCACCCAAGTCAAAGGCGTCGGTGTGTGGACTGCGCACATGTTTCTGATGTTCTCGCTGCAGCGCGCCAATGTTTTGCCGACGGGTGACTTTGGGGTTCGGATGGCAATGTTCAAGCACTACCTCGACAAGAGCCGCGCGAAAAGCAATGGTGCCGCTAAGCAGCGGAAGCGCAAGATCAAGCTGCCCTCTCCCGTTCAAATGGAAAAGATCGCTAAATGCTGGGAACCCTATCGAAGTGTCGCCTGCTGGTATTTGTGGAGAAGTTTGGACACTCAGGCCATCTAAAAGGCCGTTTGCGTTTCAAGCACTACCCAGCCTATCCTTGTCGGTCGTGACTTCCTCCGCCAAAATTCGCGTCCTGGTCGCCAAGCCTGGACTCGACGGTCATGACCGCGGCGCAAAGGTCATCGCCCGCGCGCTGCGCGATGCCGGCATGGAGGTCATCTACACCGGCCTGCGCCAGACGCCAGAAATGATCGTCAGCGCCGCCCTGCAGGAAGATGTGCAAGTCATCGGGCTCTCCATTCTCTCCGGCGCTCACAATGCCATCGTTCCCCGTGTCATGGACATGCTTCGACAGAACAAGATGGACGACGTTCTGGTTATTGTGGGCGGAATCATTCCCGACCAGGACATCCCCAACCTTAAGCAGGCGGGTGTGGCTGGGATCTTCCAACCGGGAACCTCGATGGACGAGATCGTCCGCTTCATCCGGGAACATGTTCCGTCGCAAGGCGTGACCACATAGATGGACGGCATTGATACCGCTGCCCTGAAGGAGCAACTTGCGCGCACCGTGGGCCCGGCTCCGTGGTACTGGAAGACCTTCCCCGAGACCGCTTCCGGCCAGAAACTAACCTGGAAGCATCACGGCGACCAAGGAGCACTAGCATACGTCGTCTCTCTTGCTGCGAGAGACCAAACGAGCTTCGCATGCCTTGCTCTGAATACCTATTGCCGACCGTTCCTGGCCGGACCGGCTCGCCTTGGCGTCTGGTGCCCTGAGGGCAGAAATCTTCGCTTCACATGTTTTGACATGAAGAATCTGAAGAGCTTCGATCTCGCCGAGATTGCCGGCTGGTTCAAGCAATCAGCGGACCGGATTTACTCCGCCACCGAGCCCACCGCTGACTTTGAAGTTCCGCTTCAACTCTCGCCCGGAACCCACAGCATCGAGGTGCCTGCGCAGCTGCGAGATGTCGAGGAACTGATTGTGCCTACCACCTACGCGGCCAAGAGCGCCGACGATCCCGCCATGGCGCTCTTCGTGTTCTACTTTCATGCCGGATTGGTGGAAGTTCTGCCGCAGCGCTGGTTCACCGCAGCGCAGTACAAAGTCGGCCCGCAATGGATCAGCCGAGCCGCCCGCGATCCCGCATCGCACCGGATTTTCGGTGAATGCTTCGGGGCTGGAACCTTCCTGCTTCAGGAGGATGGGCTGCGGCTGGAGCGGTGGATCGAGAGGAGCCCTGAACAGTAGCTCTGCGCCGCCAAACTGAACCCTTCCCATTCACCCCTCTCTTTTCCCTTTCCGCTGCTAATTCCATGCAGAACATGGGCTTACATTGACCCCAGCCCGTCTTTTCGATAGGCTTTTAGCAACCTTAAAGTGGGTAAAGTGTATCTTCTAGTCATCGGGAGAATACGTGTCTGAAAGTCAAAAAAGCCTTCTTTTGCTCAAGCCGCGTGGCTTTTGCGCCGGCGTGGTGCGAGCGATAGACATTGTCCGCATTGCCCTTGAGGCGTTTGGGCCTCCGATCTACGTACGCAAAGAGATCGTCCATAACAGCTTTGTAGTCGAGGAACTCCAGGGCAAGGGCGCGATTTTCGTTGATTCTGTAGACGAGGTCCCGGAAGGCGAGCGCGTGATTTACAGCGCCCACGGCGTATCTCCGGAAGTGCGTACGGCCAGCAAGGAACGCCGCCTGCGCGTCATCGATGCTACGTGCCCGCTGGTCACCAAGGTCCACGTTGAGGCGGTCAAGTTCGCCAAGGAAGGCTACTCGCTCATACTGATTGGCCATCGCGATCACGATGAAATCATCGGCACGCTCGGCGAAGCTCCTGCGGTGACGCAGGTTGTGGGCTCGCCTGCACAGGTCGAAGCGCTTTCGGTGCCGGATCCCAACCGGGTCGCGTACCTAACCCAAACTACGTTGAGCCTCGACGAAGCCAAGGACATTATTGAAGCCCTACAGCGCAAGTTCCCTAACATCAAGGGACCGCATGCGCAGGACATCTGCTATGCCACGGAGAATCGCCAGGTTGCTGTGAAGCATGTCGCTTCTGACGCCGAGCTGCTTCTGGTTGTCGGCTCCGAGAACAGCTCGAATTCCAACCGTCTGGTCGAGGTTGCGCGTAATCTCGGTCGCGCTTCGCACCTGATCGACAGTTGCAGGGATATTGAGCCACAGTGGCTGGAAGGCGTGAACACAATCGCGCTGACGGCTGGCGCGTCAGCTCCCGAGTGCCTGGTGGAAGAAGTAGTCGAATTCCTTCGCGAGAAAGGTTACAACAACTTGCGCGAAGTGGAGGTCATGCCGGAGAACGTGCGCTTCGGCCTCCCTCCCGAGATCGTAGAAGCCATTGCCGCAGCACCTGCCCCAACCGGCGTGTCAGCGGACTAGTTTGTGCAGGTACAGCCGCCCTCGGCTGTCCTACGGTTCACAGCTTCAATCGAGGGCCTGTAAGAACGTTTGAAGTATGGACGAATATCCATCAGTCTCCCGCACGTCTAACGCGCCAGAACTCCGTTTCGGAAAAATCGACGATCTTTCCGGTCGCGCAGCCGCCGCGATCGATGCCGCGCGCAAATGGCTGTTCTCCCACCAGCGGGAAGAAGGCTATTGGTGCGGCGAACTGGAAGCAGACACCACTCTCGAGTCCGATTACATCCTGATGCACACGGTGCTGGGCACCGGAAACCAGGATCGATTCCAAAAGGCTGCCAACTATATCCTCCAGCACCAGAACCAGGATGGTGGCTGGCCCATCTACAACGGCGGTCCGTCGAATATCAGCGCCTCGGTAAAGGCCTACTTCGGCCTAAAGCTCGCCGGGTATAAACCGGATCACCCCGCCCTCGCACGCGCACGGAAGAAGATCCTGGAGATGGGCGGCGTCACCAAGGTCAATACTTTCACCAAGATTTATCTCTGCTTCCTGGGACAGTATGACTATGACGCGGTTCCCGCTATCCCGCCGGAGATCGTGCTCTTCCCCAACTGGTTCTGGTTCAACATCTACGAAATTTCGTCGTGGTCGCGCGCCATTCTGGTTCCGCTGTCGATTCTCTACGCGAAAAAACCATTCAAGAAGATTCCCGAAGAGATGCACATCGATGAACTGTTCGTCGGTGGTCGCCACAGCTCGCGCATGCATCTCGAGTGGAGCAAAAAGCTAGTCTCCTGGCGCAACTTCTTCCTGGTCATTGATCGCCTTGTGCACTGGTTCGAGGCTGTCCACATTCGCCCGCTGCGCTCGATTGCGTTGAAGAAAGCGGAAAAGTGGATGCTGGAGCGCTTCGAGATGTCCGATGGCCTCGGTGCGATTTATCCCTCGATCGTCAATTCGATTCTCGCGACGCGCTGCCTCGGCTACTCGCTTGACGACCCACAAGTCATTCGCGCGCTCGACGAATTTGAAAAGCTTGGCATCGAGGAAGGTGAGACTTTCCGCATGCAGCCTTGCGTCTCGCCGGTTTGGGACACGGCCTATGCGCTATTCGCCCTTGGCGAGGCGGGCGTGCCGCCCACCGATCCCCGCATGGTGAAGGCCGCGGATTGGACGCTGCAGAAGCAGGTTCGCACCTACGGCGACTGGGCGGTCAAGAACAAGAAAGGCAAGCCGGGCGGCTGGTATTTCGAATTTAACAACGAGTTCTACCCCGACGTCGACGATTCCGCAATGGTCGCACTCGGCCTTTCCAAGGTCGAGCATCCCAATGGTCGCTATCAGCGCGAATCAGTTCAGCGTGCAATCGATTGGATTTTCAGCATGCAGTGCAAGAACGGCGGTTGGGCATCCTTCGACAAGAACAACAACCGCATGGTGTTCCAGCACATTCCTTTCGCCGACCACAACGCCATGCTCGATCCGCCCACGGTAGACATTACCGGACGCATTCTCGAAATGCTGGCCACCTACGGTTACGACAAGAACCATCCCGCGGTGAAGAAAGCGATCAAGTTCATCCGCAAGGAGCAGGAAGCTGACGGTTCGTGGTTCGGGCGCTGGGGCGTGAACTACATCTACGGCACCATGCTCGTGCTGCGCGGACTGGAAGCCATCGGCGTTGATCACCATGAGCCTTACGTCCAGCAGGCCGCGGAGTGGCTACGCATGGTTCAGAATCCCGACGGCGGATGGGGCGAAACCTGTGACTCCTACGACGATCCGAACACAAAAGGTGTGGGTCCGAGCACGCCATCGCAGACGGCCTGGGCTGTCATGGGACTGCTCGCAGCTAACGATACGCGCAGCGAGTCCGTCGCCAAGGGCGTCGCTTACCTACTCAAGACTCAGCGAGCGGACGGCTCCTGGGACGAGCCTTACTACACCGGAACGGGCTTCCCGCGTGTGTTCTACCTGATGTACCACCTGTACCGCGACTACTTCCCACTGATCGCGCTCACCACGTACAAGAAGGTGGTTGGAGAGAAGAACTAGCTTCCGCGGTCTATGAGATCTGAGCCTGCGTTGCCCCGGAAAAGAAATTTTCATATCCGCTTCTGCAACTCTTCCTGTGCCTTGGACAGACACTTCTCCACATAAACGGGCATCACTGCATCCAAGTAAAGAGCACCACCAAGTCTTTGCGTGGGTTCACTGGGGGAAGCCATAGGTTGCATCAGATTTAGACTAATTCTCATCTGCTTGATTCTTGGCAGCGCCCTGCGGGCAACGTTCGTTGCTGCCCAGAACACCACTTTACCCAATGCTCCACAGCGAGCACAGGATGTTCCTTCGCCAGGTACGGCCGCATCGCAGCCGCAAGCCGCTGGAACCATCGAAGGGACAGTCCTTGACAAGAATGGCGACGTGCTGCAGGCCGCGCAGATTACATTGTCAGCTTCATCGGGCTTCGCTACCCAGACCGCGCAATCGGGCAGCGACGGACAGTTCTCGTTTCCTGGCTTGCCTGCGAATACCTATACGCTGACGGTGAGCGCACCAGGAATGAGTTCCTGCACTTCGCCGGCGATTGCATTGCGTGCAGGCGAGTTCCGCATTGTTCCGGCAATAACCCTCTCAGTTTCCTCCCTGGCCACGACTGTGACTGTGAGAGACAAAGAGCAGGTATCTGAAGAACAAGTGCAGATCGCCGTCCAACAGCGCATCGCAGGGGTGATTCCCAATTTCTACAGCAGCTATGACTGGAACGCGTCGCCGATGCAGGCAAAACAGAAATTTCAGCTCAGCATTCGTTCCATCATTGATCCGGTCTCGTTGTTAAGCGTGGCTGGTGTTGCGGGTGCGGAACAGTACAAGAACGTGTTCCCCGCATACGGCAGCGGATTCGAGGGATACGGAAAGCGCTATGGCGCTGCCCTGGCGAATCACGTCTCTGGCACCCTGCTAGGCAGAGCAGTTTACCCTTCGATCTTTCATCAGGACCCACGATATTTCTATAAGGGGACGGGGAGTATCCGATCACGGGCTCTGTATGCCATTTCTGCCGCCGTCATCGCCAGAGGGGACGATGGACGATGGAAACCCAATTATTCGCGGGTACTCGGCAACTTCACGGCAGCAGCCGTCTCCAATTTGTACTATCCCTCGGCTGATCGTGGAGGCTCGCTAGTCCTATTGAATGGTTTGGCGGGTTTAGGCGCGGATGCAGTGGCAAATCTGATCCGTGAATTCCTGCTGAAGGGGATCACTTCACACGTTCCGAGAAGCATCAACGACCAACGATAGCCGGGCCTCTTTCGCGGGATTCACAAGACGTACATTCGAAGCATCCACCAGATGAGGAGTATTGCAACGATCGCACCCGCTATATGGACGATCCAGTCACCAGCTGTTTTCGGCCTGCCAAAATTGAACATTTGGCAATGTTAACAGGGCTGCCACGCGAATCGTTAGCGACCGATAACTCTACTCGCTGACTCCGGAAGCGCACCTTCCCCGAGAATGGCACACAACTCCGTCGGATGAGTGAGACGGTCACTTGCTCTTGTACGTAAACGTCACTTTGGTTTCCTCGTTGACCACTAACGGCCGCACGAAGTGAAATGCCGTTCCCGTATGTGGCACATCGATGCTGACAGGAAGAACGCCGGCAACCCGCCTCTGTAGGTTAACGACATTGGCTGATGGTGCCATTTGCGCGGCTTGCTGCTGCTTCTTGTTTTCGCGTTCCATTCGGCCGATATCGACGCTTGTAGGGCCAGCTGTGACTTCCACCGTTTCCGTCGCAGCTCCTACCTGCAGTCTGGAGTTGAATGCCTGCGGGCGTTGCGCATCGTAATAGTATCCCCGCGCCTGGTAGACCTGGAATCCTTGCGACTCGACCTTTATATCCACGCGCCCCGCGGGCACATTCCACACCCGCCAGAAGCCCTGATTATTCGTGGTCGCGTCCATTCGGTAACCGGTTTCTGCGGATGTAACCGACACGTGCGCGTTGGGAATTACCGCGCCGCTGGGATCAAGCACAAGTCCGCCCAACTGTCCCTGGAGCAGAGGCTCGACTGTGTAATTGGTGGGTGCCGCGGCTGGAGTGCTTGAGATAAATCCTCCGACAACTCCGGGTTGCATTACGGTGTATGTGTCCATGCCGGCGCTTTCAACGAACGCCTGCGGTACTCGGTCTGCCGGCATTACATCACCGCTGAAATCTTTCACCTTATATTGCTCCGGAAGGAAGACCTCCCACTGCAGCAGATTGATGGGAATATCCATTCCCGGCAGCGACAGATCCGATCCGCCTTTCTTCGCAAATGGCGCGCCGGAGTGCATAAACACAAACGATACGGTATAAGCTTCCGTGGGCCGGAAACCTGTTTTGAGGAGCGGAACCCGGTTGCCGTCCGGAGCTTCGACGGGTTTTACTTTTTCGCCTGCGACGTCGGCGGAGAGAATACTTGCCCCCGGAGGCAGCGCTACTTTCAGAAACGGTTGCGCCTGATTTTTGATCGTCAACTTCACTTCCGTTAAAGACTTCCCTTCTGTCGTGACCAGCGTAGTCACTTCTGCATTCTCGGCAACCGCGGCGAGCACGGTGCTATCAGGGAAGCGCACCCATTCCAATGCCAGCGCCGGGCCTTTATTTGGCTGGCGATGGTAACGGAAAGCGGCTTGCGCGGGAAATTGGGCCAACGAACGCAGGCTTGGGTTCGTCTCCTTGACGTCCATGCGCTTCATGCTTCCGCCCTCTTTCGCGGTGATCTCTGTGCTGCCGGTTCCCTCGACCAGCACCTCGCCGGTTTCCCGCTGTGCGCCCTTGAATTGAATAATTGGAGCATCGGCTTTGGTTTCGGTGAGCGAGCGCTCCATTGAGATCAGGAACTCATACGCCTTCTGGTTTGTGGCACCCAGCTTGAGCGTAAGGACAGACGATTTCTGTTCGGTGGAATCCAGCGCGGCGCCTGTGACTCCGATGACTTCGTAGCCTGCGGGGATCTCGACGTCGAACTGCGACGGCTCGCCTTGCACGACGTTGACATCGGCCAGAACGGCGGCATTCAACTGCGCTTCCGTAACCGAGATCAGGGTTTTTACATCCGCGAGGAATCGAACCTCCTTCGCGGCGGCGGGAGTTGCGGTGGCAGAGTCCCTGGTCGTCCACTGAATATTCACGTTCTGTCCCGGAACGAGAGTCGCCAGGACAGTCGTGTGGCCGTTTTCGGAGGTGCGACCCGTAATCAGGCCACGACTGAGCTTCACAGCGGTATACTCCCCCGGCACAACCAGGGACAGAGTCACACTGCCCGCGGAAGGAGCGGGGACGGTCACGGACGCGCGTCCCGCTTCAAGGCTGAGCGGTTCGCCGATGTCTATCAGCAGCGAGAATTCCGCCGGACCCGACAACACAGCATTCTCAACCCCGCCATCGAGCTGGAGCGGAAGGTCCTTGCCCTCCTGGCGAGCGTTGAAGATGGTAAGACCTCGCGTCAATGGAACCTGCGACCACTCCCTTTTTGAGAACCTCTCCGCGAACCTGCATGGTTCCTGAGATCGAATTGGCGCCCGCGGTCAGTTTCAACTCCGCATTCTTCAGAGAATATGGGAGCGGTGGCGCGTCGGCTTTCTTCGGCGGCTTGTTTGCAAGTTCATTGAGACGATTGAACTCGTCGAGCGTGAGCGTCACATTGCCGGGACTCGGCTGTGGAAGCAGACTCTTCTCCTGAGCAGCCGCGAGATGAGCGCCCAACACAAGGAGAACTGCAAAGGCAAAGGCGGTTTTCATTATCTGCCTCCTTTCTTGTCCTTCTGATAATCGAACGTGGCATTGGGAGATTGACCCGCGCTGGACAGTTGCGCGGTGAGAAACACCGACGGTCCAAATGCTGGGAACGATACGCGAATCGGCAAAATGCCTCGAGCACGTACACCCTGGCTTTTTGCAAAGAAAGCACTCTTGCGTTTGTCATCAGCTGACGCCGGCGCATTCTGTTCATCGCTCAGAGCCAGGGATTGATCTCGCTGCGTGAATCCCGCGCCGGTCCCAGATCGGGTCATCACCTCGATCGGTGGACTCGTCAGAGACGGCGAAATTGGTGCAGCATAAGTTTGTTCGTGAAACGTCCCCGGCTCGGTAGAGACTTTGAAAAGCGGCGGATAGTACACCAGCAGGCCAGTGCGGGAAATTGGCAGGTCCAGCGCGGGCAACTCAACTGTGACTTTGCCTTTTTCATCCCACTTGGTCCCGCGGCTGAAATATACAAACTCTACCGAGAACTCCGACGCATCCTCTCCGCCGCGCGCCTTTTCCAGCGGAAGCAGAATGCTGCCGTCCGGAGATTGCCCGGGACGCACCGCCTTGCCTGCGAGTGCGGCGCTCCAAACCATCGCGCCCGGCGGCAAAGTGACCTTCAGGAAATTCCGTTGATTGTTGCGCACCGCATACTGCGCCTGCACCAGCACCTTGCCGTCATTACTGAACAGCGCGCGGTAACGCGCCTCTTCCACGTTGGCCATCAGAACTGCCTGTTGCGTGTAGCGCGCAATATCGACAGACAATGAGCGTGGCCCGGTATCCACATTTCGAAACCGGTACGCTGCCAGGGAGGGCGACTGCCGGCTGGCAACCATCGAGCCGAGATCGCTGGCGTCTGCCTCTTCCAAGCCTTGCACTTTCGCATCCTTGATTTCACCCGCACCAAGCACCTCTACGGCAACGCCGCCCGTTTGCCGCAGCATGTTTTGGACTGAAAAGATCGGGACCGCGATCTGTCCGTCGCGCGGAAGCCGAGTCTCGCAGTTCACCACGAAGCGAACGTCGTGCTCCAGCGCTTCGAGGAACTTGACCGTGAGCTCGCCGCCTTTTACCTCCCAGTCGGCAACACTCGCTCCGGACACCTGGTTGATGCTGATGTTGTCGCCTAATTGCAGCTTCTCTTCCTGCGCCGCTCCTTGCAGAACTTCCAAATTCACTTCCGCGACAATAGCGGTCGAGTCCTCACCGAGGCTAACCAGCTCGATCAGCGACCCGCGCTGCCGCAACGGCAACGTGCTGCGATGATCCTCTGTGCGTCTTCGCCAGGTGAAACTCAGAGCCTCGGTTCCGTGGCCGTAGGCCGTCCACTTCGTCTCGCGAGACTGCTCGGACTTGTCTGTGAGCAGGCCACCTCCAACAGCAACATCCACGTCTGGGCGTGAAAGCTGGACGGTCGCGTGAGTAATGCCCGAGGCCGTAGCCGGCAGCGCCAGACTCTCGCTGGCAGCAGCGGTGGTGACCGGCACAGCAATATCAAGCACAAGAACGGCGCGCCCCGGCTTGGAAAGCAGAGCACTCAACTCGCCGCCAGTCTTAGTCGCGCCAACCGCAAGTGAAACGAGTTTGCCATCCAACTGTGCGCTGCGCACCAGCAGGCCGTCGGGAATGGGGACGCGAACCCAGCCGTCTTTCATGACATCCACGGTCAAATTGGCCTGACCCGTTGCGGCGTCACCGTTAATCTTCAGGTCATAATCGACTCGAGTAAGCGTCGCGTCCACGCCTACCGGCTCCGGTCGCGCCTCCGACGGATACGCTTTGGCACGCAGGTCGCGATAGTCATCTACAGAAATCACGACCCACCCGGCTGAGTGCAACGCATCCTGAGCTATCCCGGGAGCAATTAAAGTTAGAACTAAGAGTGGCAAGATACAGCAGGAAAGCCTGAGTAACATCCCATCACGGTTCACGCGCTGACACCCCCTTCGCGAAGAAACGGGCCCCTTGCGGAAGGATAACGGCACTTCCCCAAAAAAACGTTATCTCTACCGGTACGGGAAGCGTGCCAGAGCCGACGGTTCATCGCTGAACAAGGAACGAATCCTGAGTAGCTGTCTTGCATCAATTCTTTCATGCGCACATTGGGCATCATTGGCGGGCTGGGGCCGGAGTCCACGATTGACTACTACCGATCGATTATTGCGGGTGTCCGGGAGCGTGATCCTAAGGCCGGATACCCCCACATCATTATCAATAGCCTTGACGTGGACAAAGGCCTCGCCATGCTCGATGCCGGCCAACTCGGCCAGCTTGCGGATTACATTTCGTCCGGCGTTGAGGCATTGGTGCGCGCGGGAGCCGAATTCGGCTGCATCGCCGCTAACACGCCGCACCTGGTTTTCGACCAGGTTCAGCGGCGCTCGCCAATCTCCCTCGTCAGCATTGTGCAGGCCACTGCTACGAAAGCGCAGTCTCGCCGCTTCAAGAAGGTGGGACTGTTCGGCACCGGTTTCACCATGCGTGCCAGTTTCTATCCGGACGAGTTCCGCCGGATCGGTATTGCCCTGGTCACACCCACCGAAGCCGAGCAGCAATACATCCATCAGAAATATATTGGCGAGCTTCTGAAGAACCAGTTGGTGCCGGAAACCAGGGCCGAGATTCTACGCTTCGCGCACCGCATGCAGGCCGATGACGGCGTCGAAGCTATCGTGCTCGCTGGGACGGAACTGCCGCTGCTCTTACGCGGATCGGGTGCCGGAATCGAGTTTCTGGACACCACCGTCATCCACGTCGGGGCGATTGTAGATGAGCTTCTGAGGTGAAGCGGTCGCCAGTGTGTGCTTCGCCGTTTGCTTTACCGTAGAGGGAACTTCTGGCCGGAGTTTTGCGTATTTTGAGACTGGGGGTCTCTATGGCTGCATTCTTCCTGTGGTGCATTCTGTTTATCCTCTGCTGGCCACTGGCGCTGGTTGCGCTGGTGCTCTACCCGATCGTCTGGCTTCTGCTGCTTCCATTTCGCATTGTGGGGATCACCGTGCACGGGGTCCTGGCGCTGATCACGGCAATCATTTTCTTGCCTGCGCGCCTACTCAGCGCGCCATTCCGTGTGGGCCGAGTCGCCTGAATTCCGGCCAATCTACCAATAATCTTGAGTTGCCTTTCGGGGACATGCTTCGTGGCAGCACTCCCTTGATAGCCCTATCTAGTGACTCTCGAGAGCATCGGGCGAGGATTTGTGTTCTTGGGGGGTAAGATCTGCGAGAAGTCGCGGGAAGTGACTTCCATCCTTGCCATCGCCGAGGCCTGCGCGTTCAACCATGTGTCCAGCTTCTGACGTATCTCAGGAGTGCGCACCTGGAAGTTGATGCCACTTTTGCCCAGCCCGTCATCCCACACCACGAGACCGGAGGCAAGAACTACGAAGCCATCCGGCAATACAATCTCCAGGTCGACGGATTCGGTGGGCTTCAGCCGCGTAGAACTATAAATGGCGACGCCTTTCGCGCTGATGTTTACAGTTGAACACTCGAATGTGCCTCCGGATCGTACCAGTCTCAGGCGAACCGGAAGTATTTGGGGACAGCGGAACTGACGCCGGCGATTGGTAAGCATGAAATCGTAGGCCGCTCGAAGAGTCCGCCGAATCTCGATCTCATCCATCGGGCGCTTCAACACAAAATGAGCACGACAGTGCAGTGCGCGTTCCAGGTTTTTGGCGTTCGCGGCGACCGCGACGATTACCGAATGTTTGTTCAACTGGCTCTCTTGCAATGCCGGAAGGTGCCGCTCGCGGAGTTCTGCGTTGTCGAAGTCGATCACGACGGCTGCATACTTGTTGTCGTTCAAGTGCTGATCGATCTCGCGCTGATCGAGATGTGACTGCGCCTCGATTCCCAACTCCCCGCAGATAACGCTGAAATCTCTGATGGTCGCTTCTTCGTCGGTAAGAAGAAGCGCCCGCAAAATACCAGGAGTTCCCATCGGTTTACCCCAAACTGTTCAAATTCGACAAGAAGGGCAGATAAATGGGCCGGAAAGCCCACGAATCTGCTCTTCTCGAATTCTCAAATCTTCTCGACGGAAAGACGAGATTACCGCCCATTACGGCGGGAACTCGGGGGTGTTACGAGCAGAAGAATGTCTCCCATAAGTTCGATGCCGGTTTCCTGTGGCCGCAGCCCCTACACGCTGGTAATGCGGCCCTTGATAACGGCTGGTTTCACAGCCAAAACGGGATACTCGCGATCCCAGGTGATAGTCGGCCAAACCTCTACGTGGCATTGAGCGATGTGGTCATTTGCACCTTTCTTACGCCGAGTACCAAGGCGCAAACACACAATAGACATAGGCTCACGCCCACCAAACAGCTGACGAACCAGTCAGAAAACAGTTTTGCGCCCGTCAACCTCCAATTGAAAACGCACACCGTTCCCATGACTGCGTTGTAGACTGCGCCTTGCAAACTCATCATCGCGCCGAGTACGTAGCCCCAAGGACGACGCATCCAAAGCAGGCACGCCGCCAAGATGAGCAGGGGCACCATGAAACTCAGATCGACAGCCGCAATCACCTGGTAGGCGTACTCACTTCCATTGACATCAGGAACGCGTCCGGTCAGCAGGAATTTGATCCACGGCTTGCACCAAAGGATGGAAACCATTACTGCTGCCAAAGACAAATACACGGCAATAGGCTTTCCCGGCGTCCGCGGACTGAACCTGGCAGCTATGGTTCCGATATCGAGGCTGCCCATCCCTAATGCCAACGACAGCCCGGCAAGCGCAAAAGTCACAATGATGGGCAGGTAGAGCTTCGTGACGGGTATGCCGAACACGTAGAAAGCGTAGTTGTAGAACATGTAGTACAACGCTCCCAACCACAACAGCGTTGCACGGATTGATCCGCGAACGGAATAAACAATGGCGAAACTTAAGGTCGGCACGGCGACGACCAATGTCACCAGGTCGTTACCTATCGACGTACCACTGCCCCAATTGCCGCGATAGATCGAAGGAAACGCGATGCCGATGATTGATATCGTCGCTGCCGATAAGGCCACCATCGCCGAGAGTACGTAAGCCAACCGGGACTTCTGTCTGTGAGCTTTCTCGTTCTCGACTTCTGAGGCCACACGTGTCGCTGCGCTGAAATGCTGGTTCATGACCGCCGCTTGCATAATGAACCTCCTGCCAGATGAAATCGATAGCGTTGGATGATTACACCTGCACGACCTCGGAGGTGCGCCGCTGGCGGCGGGGTCGCGCAGGTATTCAATGGGGAGCTTAGTTCTTTGTACGTGCGGCAGCGGAGAAAAGTTCCGCATTGTCCAGTTTCGACAAATGGAAATCGAAAACTTATTTCGCCGAACGTTTGCGAAATGGTAGGCCCGAATGGACTCGAACCATCGACCTCTTCCGTGTCAAGGAAGCGCTCTAACCAACTGAGCTACGGGCCTATTGAGCTGGAACGTTGAGGATGGAGCAGCTACAAATCTATTTTACTGATGCGTTCTCGACCTTGGCAAACCGCTCCCATGAGCGATTGTGCCGAACAAGCCTATAAGCTGCAGCATAAGCCGACAGAATCGCCATTCCGTCCCCTGCAGTTGCAAATGGCTGCTGCGGACAGCGAAAATCGAGTGGTGCAGCAGAGCTCTACATCGGTCGGCAGCGCTTCGAAAGCGGCAGCGTTCCGGATCTCTCATATCCTCAGCGCCCCAAACCAACTGACGCTCGCGCGCATGGCGTTTCTGCCATTTATAGTCAACAAACTGCTGGAGCATCATTTCAAGGGTGCGCTGATCCTTACGCTGTTGGCAGGCCTTAGCGACGGCCTGGATGGCTTGCTGGCTCGACGTCTGCATCAGCAGACCTTGCTGGGCCAATACCTTGATCCGATCGCCGACAAAATGCTGCTGAGCACAATCTTCCTGGTGCTTTCCGTTGTTAATTTGATTCCCTGGAAGTACACCGTCCTCGTCTTCAGCCGAGACGTGTGCATCCTCTTGGTGAGCGGGGTGCTGTACACGATCGCGGGCCTCCGTGATTTCCGGCCAAGCGTTTTCGGCAAAGCGAACACGTTCGCTCAGGTCGCCGCGGTATTGTTCGTGATGCTCTTCCAAGTCTATGCCGCCCACTGGGTGTGGGTCGGTCGCAGGTTATCCCTTAACGCCACGTTTTTCTTCACGATTGTTTCCGGCCTGCACTACGTTTACTTGGTGGGCCAGCGCTTGCACGCGATGAATCACCCGCAAGCCTCTAGGTGACTTGATCCAGCGCGGATTGCAGCCCAGCACCCATGCCGTTGGTAAACTCTGGGGCTGAAACGCAGAAGCGTTTGCCCGATATTCTCCGGTGCCGATAGAATTGAAGTTCTTTCGACGCTATGGCTCTGCGCCTGTTCAATACACTTTCCGCCAAAGTTGAGGAGTTTCGGCCGCTGGTGGGCAACGAGGTCCGCATGTACGCGTGCGGGCCGACGGTCTACGACTATGGCCACATCGGCAATTTCCGGACCTTCATCGCGGTCGACATCCTGCGACGCTACTTGCAGCTGGGCGGATACAAAGTCAAGCACGTCATGAATATTACCGACGTGGACGACAAAATCATTCGCAATGCGGCAGCAGCTGGCCTAACCGTGCAGCAGTACACGGCGAAGTATCAGAAGGCTTTTTTTGAAGACGCGGGCGCGCTCAGGATCGAACAGCCGCAGATCGTCCGTGCCACGGAAAACATTGCACGGATGGCGGAATTCATCGCCAAACTGGTGGAGATGGGGTACGCGTACAAAACTGACGACGGCTCCTATTATTTCAGGATTGCCAAGTTCCCCGCGTACGGAAAGCTTTCCAAAAAAGATTTCGCCGGTATGGAAGACGGCGCTCGCGTCGATGTCGATGAATACGAAAAGGACAATGCCCGCGATTTCGCACTATGGAAAGCACCTAAGCCCGGAGAGGCTTCATGGGACAGCGTAATTGGTCCCGGCCGCCCCGGCTGGCATATCGAGTGCTCGGTAATGTCGATGCAGGAACTGGGTGAAAGCTTCGACCTGCATGCTGGCGGCGAAGATCTGATTTTCCCGCATCACGAGAATGAAATTGCACAGTCGGAGTCACTGACCGGCAAACCGTTCGCGCATTTCTGGTTTCACGCGCGCTTCCTGCTGGTCGAAGGCGAGAAGATGTCGAAGAGCGCTGGAAATTTCTTTACGTTGCGCGACCTCGTGCTCAAGGGATACAAGCCTTCGACCATCCGTTATCTTCTGACTTCAGTGCCGTATCGCAACCAGTTGAATTTCACGTTTGATGGCCTGCAGCAGGCAGCCGCCTCGGTGGATCGTCTGCGCAATTTCCGTCAGCGCCTGGCGGGGAAATTTGCGGACGGATCATCGCTGACGATGACCACCCTGGGCCAGCAAACGTCAAAACGACTGCGCGACGCCCTCGACGATGACCTGAATACCGCCCAGGGGCAAGCAGCGATCTTCGACATGATTCGCGCGGTGAATACGGCAATGGACGCGGGGAACGTCAAATCTGGCGATGTGGCGGCACTCCTCGCGCCACTCGAACAATTCGATCGAATCTTCTCGGTTTTGCAAGACGACGACGTCGCCCAGATGCAACGAATTTATGAATGGGCAAAAGCCGAAGGTCGTGAAAAGGACATCAGTGCTGAATTAGAGGAAATTCTCCGTTCGTCCGCGTTGACCGATGCGCAAATCGACGCCAAGGTCGAGCAGATGGTTGCAGCGCGAAAAGCGCGCGATTTCGCCACGTCGGACAAAATACGTGCCGAACTCGTGGCGCAAGGCATTCTCATCGAGCAAACCAAAGAAGGCGTGCTGTGGAGAAGAAAATGAACTCCGCTCGCATCCACGAAGTGCTGTTTGAAGGCTTCACGGGCGACGAAATCCTTAAGTTCCCAAGAGAGACTCTCGAGCAACTTGTCCTCTTGAACGAACCTATTGTTTTCCGGGCAGGATCGGCCCTGATTCTCGGCCAATTCAAGATTGACTCGGACCGACTGGTGCTCGAATTGGCGCAGATTGAAGGCGGCGGCGAGGGTATTCTCACCAGTTTGGCATCATTGGCAAGACGATACGCTGAGATCAATGGCATCTCCCGGGTTGTATGGATTGTCCATGCTGTTTCTTGCGCCAATCCGAACTTGAAGCTGCGTAGAGTTCTCGACCGTCGTGGTTTTAAGGTGGAGCAGATCGAGGACATCGGAGCCGCGTATCATCTCGTTGTACCCGTTAAGAAACTGTAAGTCTTTCAGCCGCAGCTAGCGTTCGCTGTTCCTCCATAGCTGGCGCCACATTCTTCTGCGCTGACGCCGTCCGCCGGGTGTGATGCTTGGACCGCCCTCGCCTCGCGCTGTGATCTGCTTCCAACCGCAACGTGAGTCGAATATGGAGGTGTACCCGCCAGCATGCACCTCGAGTTGGCGCGTCAGGTGCTTTGCGAAGTCCAGGCGGTCGCAGCATGTGGGCTCGAACCAGGCCGGGGTCACGAAATTCGACACGAGGACACCGTCGATTGCATAGGCAAGTTCGTCGGACTCTACCGGGTCGCAGACCTCTAGCGCATACACGCGGCTGTCGCTGCCGATGGCGCACCAGTTGATCCAGGGATCGCCCAACATCTCGAGCAACTCATGGCTGAGCGTCACCGTCCACGAGAAGCCGTTGCGGGTATCGAATTGCGCAAACACTTTGCCCAGCGGGGTGCCGCCGCTTGTGAGTTCGTGATAACCCAGGGCCCCGGCCTGGTCGGGAGTGTCCGCCACAATGATTTGCCACCAGCCTCGCGCGAGTGGCTGGTCTCTTGCCAGGAAGGTCAGGCTGCAGTCTTCTTGCCAGTAGGCTTTGAAGTCCGTGCTGACCTGTTTCTGCAACGCGGGTAAGACGGCCTCCACCTGCACATCGCTCAGGCAGGCGGAGGCGTTAGTAATCGCGATTATGGGAAGCGGCATGGCGATCTCCTAGTGCATGCGGCAGGACAACGGGTCGACGATTGAGAGGTCCGGTGCACAGACCTGCTGGTTCCACTGCCGCTTGAGATCAGAGGTGGAAGGCAGGGGGCCAATTGCCTTGCGGGCTCTTACTTGTCCCGACGAAGGAATCAGGGCGGCAAAGTTGTTTACCGTAACAAGAATCAGGTTTACCGCCGCTGTTACACGTGAACTCAGCAGCGGATTGGAAATGTGCGCAGATTCAAGCAAGGCAGGCAGATGCTGATTAATTCCGGTGATCCCAGTTTGAATTTTGCTGAGGGTCGCGGCATTCGGGTTGGCTTTGTATTCGTTGTAGAGAGTCAACAGAAGATTCAGATCGCGACTGGCTTGCGCAGAAATGTTCTGAATAACGGCCAGATCAGCGGTGTTCTGCTGACGTGAAAACGTACCCGCGAGGGTGGCGATGTTCAGCGCCATCTGGGTGAGTACAGGCAGGTCTTGCAGCGCGATGGTGATCCATTGGGAACTGCATGCCGTGAGAGTGATGCTGAAGGCAAGCACCAGCGGTAATAAAGATTTGAATTTAAAATGCATTTTGGCTCCTTGAAGCGGACGTTTCAAAAGGTTTCAATGTTTCAAGGTTCCAAAGCAGACGTGCCTGATGTTTGAACCTTGAAACTTTGCAACCTTGAAACCTGACTTGATGCGCACTCTCTCCGACTATCTCCGCGACGCTGAGCAGGCCCACGGGCACCTCTGCGCCGGGCAGGTGCTCGGCGTACGCATGGCAATGCTTGGCCTTCAGAAGCTGGGAATCGACGATCCTCAGAGCAACAAAGAAGACCGCAAGCGCCTGGTTACGTTTGTTGAGATTGACCGCTGCGCAACCGATGCGGTAGCGGTTGTGACCGGCTGCCGCTTAGGGAAGCGGGCGTTGAAGTTCCGCGATTTCGGCAAGATGGCAGCGACGTTTGTTGACGTCCAGACCGGGCGCGCCATTCGCATTGCGGCAAAGGAGTCGTCGAAAGCGCTCGCGCGACAGATGCATCCGGAACTGGAGAACAAAAACCAGCAGCAGATGCTTGCCTACCGCGAGATGGCGGACGACGACCTGTTCACCACTCAGTGGGTGAAGGTTGAACTGCCTCCAGAAGAATTTCCCGGATACAAGGGCGAAAGAATTGTTTGTGATCTATGCGGCGAAGGAATCAACTTCCATCGCGAAGTGTGCCACGACGGTAAAACCCTATGCCGCAGCTGCGCGGGAGAGCGGTACTACGAACTCGAATCATAAACCACAAAGAAAACGAAGTTTCACGAAGGATCTGAATTCGTGTACCTTGGTGTCCTTCGTGGGTGAATGCTTCCTAAGCAGCTTGTTCGTACGCGTGGGCTAGGCGCAGAATCGTGGCTTCGTCGAAGTGCTTGCCGAAGATCTGCATGCCGATGGGCAGATTCTCTTTTGAATTGCCCACCGGAATGGAAATCCCCGGAATGCCCGCCAGGTTCGCCGTTACCGTGTAGATGTCGGCGAGGTACATCGCGAGCGGATCGTCCACTTTTTCGCCCAGCTTGAACGCCGGCGTCGGACAGGTCGGCCCAACAATCGCATCCACTTTCTTGAATGCTTCGATGAAGTCGTTGGTCAGCAGAGTCCGCACGCGCTGCGCTTTGAGATAGTAGGCGTCGTAGTAGCCCGCGCTCAGGGCGTAGGTACCGAGCATGATGCGTCGCTTCACTTCGGGGCCAAAGCCTTCGTCGCGGCTGCGGCGATACATATCGGACAAGCTACGCACACTGTTTGCGCGATGTCCGTATCGAACTCCATCGAAGCGCGCGAGGTTCGAAGAAGCCTCTGCGGTAGCAACCAGGTAGTAAGCTGGAATCGCATACTTGGTGTGCGGCAACGACACGTCGACAATCTCGCATCCAAGTTTCGCCAGCTTCTGAATGGCAGCTTCGATTGCAGCACGCGTTTCAGGCTCAAGACCTTCGCCGAAATACTCTTTGGCGACCCCAATCTTCATTCCTTTTACCGGCTTCTCGATCTCGACCACATAGTCAGGGACAGGCACTTCCGCAGAAGTTGAATCCATCGGGTCGCGTCCAGCAATCGTGCGCAGCATGATGGCGGCATCTTTTGCCGTCTTCGCGAACGGACCGATGTTGTCGAGCGACGAGGCAAACGCAATGAGTCCGTAGCGTGACACACGACCGTATGTCGGCTTAAGTCCAATTACTCCGCAGAAGGACGCCGGCTGGCGAATGGAGCCACCGGTGTCGCTTCCCAACGTTGTGACCGCCATATCGGCTGCTACGGCGGCGGCGGAACCTCCGGATGATCCACCAGGCACGCGCGACAAATCCCGCGGATTATGCACCGGCTTGTACGCCGAGTTCTCGTTCGACGAGCCCATGGCAAACTCGTCGCAATTCAGCTTGCCAAGAACCACAGCGCCGGCAGATTCGAGTCGCGCTACCGCGGTGCAATCGTACGGCGGAATGTAGTTGGCCAGGATCTTCGATCCCGCGGTGGTGCGCACGCCCTTGGTGACCAGAACGTCTTTGATTCCCACTGGCACTCCAGCGAGCGGAGCAAGCTTCTCGCCTTTCTTCACCTGCGCGTCAACCTCAGCGGCCTTCGTGAGGGCGCGCTCTTTCGAGAGCATCAGATAGGCGCCGATCTTCGGGTCATCACTTTCGATTTTCGCGAAGTAAGACTCTGCAAGCGCTGTGGCGCTGATCTTGCCCTCCGCAACAGCAGAACGGGCGGCGTCGATCGTGAGATTGCGAAGGTTCATAACTCGTTGCTAGTTGCTAGTGGCTAGTGGCTACTTGCTAGTTGAAAACCGAAACTAGTCACTCGCCACTAGTCACTATTTCTCAATCACCTTTGGCACTTTAAAGAACGTTCCATCCGAGTCAGGTGCATTCGCCAAGGCCACATCGTGAGGCAGCGATTTCCGCAGGCCTTCATGGACATCGTCGCGACTGGCATATGCAAAGCGCTCGCTTCCCTGCTTGGAGTCGTCCAGCCCGAAGCGGTCCGAGACCTGCGCCATTGGCGCGACATTCTTCGTGTCCAATTCGCTCAGCGAGTCAACGTGGCCGAGAATCGAATTAAGGTCGCGCACCATGCGGGTGCGTTCCTGCTCAGTCAATTCCAGGTTCGCCAAGTCGGCGACGTAGCTGACGTCTTTTTCAGTAACTTTCATTGGTCGGTGGCAAATCAGAAGCGTCAGGCGCTTTGCGCGACTTTGCGCCGCACCACGAACTCGACCCTGGTCACGCCTTTTGTATATCGATTCAGAGCGTAAACGTATCTGGGGGCCAGGTGCTGCAATTCGGCGCGCCAGGCGGAATCCGGAACTTCGACTCTCAGTATTCCGCGGGAGAACTCAAGCGCGCGAGTGCGACCTGCCACCGCCGATCCGCAAGCCAAGGGCCAGGCCAGTAGGGCTGCTTCCGAGCTCGGCGCTTTTCGCAAGCTGCCGGCAATTATTTTTTCCATGTCTGGCGCGATTGGTTCCACGGAGTACCGATTCTAACATCCGAAAAGGATTGCTGGATGCCTTCAAACCAACGAGGACGCTAGCCGTACTTCGAATCTCACAGAGAGCCACCTCCGGCCACGCATCCGTCGCAAAAAAACTTTGCGGCCCTCGATGGCCGCGCAATGAAATCACGATTGTGAAACTTTTCTTGATCCTCTAATTCGAGCATAGCAATTTTCACGGGAAATCGTGCCATGATTTCAGACTTTATTTCTGCTTTTAAATGTTGCGATTAAGCAGAGTTGCACCACTTTTGGGCCTTGACAAGATTTTGCACAGAACAAATCCAACAAGTATGTTCATGCGTCACAATGGGGGCGCAGGATATTCTTTCGCCACGAAACGAAGCGCTTCTTCCTTGCTGTTGAGCCGGCCGTCGAGTTGCGCGTCTTCGACCGCAGCAAGAATGTCCTTGAACAACGGTCCGGGCGCGTAACCTGCCGCGATCAGATCGTAGCCGTTGAGCAGTGGCTTTGGCCGTACCTGTTCCGGTGGCAGGTTTGCCATCTGTTCGCGAGTGAAATTGTACATACCAAGACTGCGATGGCTCGATTCACAGTCCAGCCGGTGCAATTCCAAATGCTCATCGAACTGTGGCAGGCGGATAAATTTTTTGAACGTTGACGGCTTCATGCGCTGCACGTCGGCGAATCGCATGTGATTGTCGACTAACGCGAGGATCTGCTCGGTGTCATCGTTCGAGAAGCGCAGGCGCTTGCAGATAGCCTCCGTCATCTTTACTCCAACGTTGACATGATTATCGAAGCGGATACGATCAGGTGCGCGGCGGAACGTGGGCGGCTTGCCGACGTCGTGCAAGAGCGCTCCCCAGGCAAGCGTCGGCGTGCACGGGTAGGACAATTTCTCGAGCAGAAGCAGCGTGTGCACGAAGACGTCGCCCTCAGGATGAAATTCCGGTGGCTGCTCCACGCCTTTCATAGCTGCAATTTCCGGCAGAACTTCATGCAGCAGTCGGCTCTGGTCGAGAAACTCGCATGCGCGCTTGGCATGGCCCTCGGTAAGCATGCGTGTGAGTTCGTCGCGAACACGCTCTCGGGAGACCTGGTGAATTTGCAACGCGAGCTTCTGAATTGCGGCGAAGGTTGCGGGATCAATTCTGTACTCAAATCGCGCCGCAAAACGAACAGCACGCAACATACGCAACTTATCCTCACTAAACCGGCGTTCCGGATCGCCGATCGCACGGATGATCCCCGCGCGCAGGTCCTCCTGACCACCAACGAAATCGAGTACTTCGTTCTTTTCCGGATCGAGCAGAAGGCCATTGATGGTGAAATCGCGGCGCTGTACGTCTTCCCGTGGATCGCCGCTAAACCGGACCTCATCGGGATGACGCCCGTCGGAATAGCCGATATCGGAGCGAAAGGTTGCGACTTCCACACAGGCTTTATGGGAATGGCCGACCGTAACGCATGCGGCGAGCCTTTCGACGGGTCCTTCTAAGGTTGAAGCGGGGGCGGGATTACAAGGGTCCTCGAGTGATTGCTTATCCATCACGTCAACAGCAGGCTTTGCCGGCCGCAATTCCCTCGGAACAGGAACGAGAACCACGCCGAACTGCGCGCCCACGGCGTACGTGTCCGGAAAAATGCGCATGACTTGTTGCGGAGAGGCGTCGGTCGTAACGTCATAGTCGGCGGGATCGCGCCCCAGCAGCAGATCGCGCACGCACCCACCGACGAGATAGGCCTGGTGGCCCTTGTCTCGCAGCGTGCGAACAATCGAGATGGCGAAGTGTTTCACAGGTCTTCTCAGCCCTCGATGATCTGTGATCAACAGGCACTCACAAGAGGAGAGGCCTTGTCTCCGCAATCAAGACACTGACCGAGGTAGGACGTAAGTACGCTAATAAGGGGACCTTTCATCACGAAATGTGAAGAGATTACCAACACAGGGCAGGAACCGTCCATTCCGACGGTTAAGCACCGACTCCAATGGGAACGTGCTCGTGAAGACGACTTCATCAGACAAAGCGATATCAGCAAAGAGCGAATGGTGGAAGCTATTCCTGGTGCCGGCGATTGGCTGGCATTGGGAAAGTGGCCGTTCTCACTTCTTCTGCTGCTTTGCGCGAAGCTGCTCCAGAACTTGCGCTGTTTGGGCATCGGACGGGTTTAGCCTGTGAGCTTTCTCCAGCACTGGTAATGCCGCATCGTCGTCGCCGAGCATGTACAGAGTTGCGCCTAGGAGCACGACCGACCCATAGAATTCGGGGCGCAAGGCGACCGCCCTCTCTAGGGGTTCACGTGCTTTTGCATACTGCTGTAGCCGGAAGTAGGTGACTCCCAAGTTGTGCCATGCGTCGAACGACTTCGGATCCAATTGCACTGCTCGCTTCAGCGGGTCGAGCGCGTCATCGAACGCTCCACTGTCGCCGTACAACTGCGCCAGCAGCGTGAGTTTCTCTGGGTCATTGGGATCGAACATGCGATGGCAGACTTCGCGCGCTGCAGGCAGAGGCTGGTTCTGCAGAGCCCCCGCACAATCTCGCACGTCTTTCTCATTATTTTTGTGTTCGTCGCGCAATCGGGTATAGAGATCGAGTTCGCGGGCCGCCTCCTGGTCTCGGCCAGCGCTGGAGTAGGCTCTGCCTAGCCGGTAATGGATTCGGTAATCATTGGGTGATAGTTTGGCCGCGCGCTCCAGCCATTTGATACCGGTAATGACATCCCCGGCAGAAACGTAGGCCACGCCAAGATGGAAGGCTGTGTCCGGGAAGGGCGGGTTTTCGGCGACTGAACCTAGCCGCCTTATGGCAGCACCATAATCATTCGACAACAGGTCAAGCCGCCCCAGGTAGTACTCCAGGTATCGCGAGTCGCCCGCAAGTTTCTGCACCTGTTCGAACTGGCGTCGGGCTTCATCATTTCGCCCCAGCGCCAGCAAGCAAACCGCGAACTGAAAATGTGCACGGGGATCTTGGGGGTTAGCCGCAACCGCTTGCTCAAATTCGGCCGCCGCAGCCTCGAACAAATTGTCCTGCATGAGTCGCGTTCCGCGTCCAACATGAGCCTCAACAGAGGCTTGGCCCGATTGAGAGAACGAGGTCCCGAGACCGATCAACAGGAAAAGCACCAGCGCCCTCATGAGCCGAACCTCTCCCGGGCTACAATTCCACTCCCTTCCTTTATGGTGATGAGGTGGTTCGAAGGGGCGCCCTTAAATGTCTCGCGAGTACCGTTCGGCCATGCGATTTCCAAATCAGCGGCCTCCGCCGCACCTAATCCGAAATGCAATCGTCGATCTCCGGAGGAAAGATACGAGGACGCTGCCATCACCGCCTGCGCTTGCTTGTGGCCACTGTATGAAAGCGTTACGACTGCCCCGATCGCACTCTGGTTCGAACGCGTCCCTACCAGCTTCACTTTCAGCCAGTGCCCACTCCCGCTGACGTCGTTTCGCAGTAGCGATGGTGGCTCATTCATATTCATGATCAGAATGTCGAGATCGCCATCATTGTCGAAATCGCCGAACGCTACCCCGCGACTCGCATGGGGTTCAGCAATGGCCGCGCCCGCCTCTTCCAGAAGTTCCTCAAAACGGCCATTGCCCAAATTGCGGAACAGCACTCTGGGGGATTTGTGCGGAAACTCGGGATGCTTGCGCTCTACTTCCGGAAACACACTGCCGGTAACCCAAAACAGGTCCGGCAAGCCGTCATTATCCAAATCGACAATGCCATCCCCCCAACTCACGTATCTCGTCTCTACTCCCAAACCGGAGCGCATCGTGACATCGTCAAACCCAAGATGGCCGGTGTTGCGGTACAAAGCTACAGTATCTTCGGCAAAGTGAGTTTTTAGTGCGTCGAGCCGCCCATCCAGATCGAAATCGCCAATGGCGATGCCCATGCCGGCCTGCTCGCTGCCGTCTTCGTTGACCGCCAGTCCGGACTGAAGGCCTAGTTCCGCGAACGTGCCATCTCCGCGGTTATGAAACAGCAAGCTCGGCGTCGAGTCGCAGGCGACGTAGATCTCTTGCCAGCCATCCCCATCCAGATCAGCCGCGACCGCGGTCAATCCAAAGCCCGGCGGTACAGAGCCGACGCCAGAATGTGCGGTGACATCCGTGAACGTGCCGTCGCCATTGTTGTGGTAAAGCATGGGACGTTCTGGAATCAGCCCGCGTGGGCCGCAATTTACCGGAACGCCTTTGTAGTCACACCGCGGATCCTTTCCGGTCGGTGGGATCTTGTCGAAATCAAAAACCAGGTAATTGGAAACGAACAAATCAAGTCGGCCGTCGCGGTCGTAGTCTACCCAAGTACAACCGGTGCCCCATCGATTTCCAGCATGCAGCAATCCTGCCTTTTCGGTAACATCCGTAAACGTGCCGTCGCCGTTGTTGCGATACAGAGTGTTCTGCGGCCAGCCGCTGATAAAAATGTCGTCGAAACCATCATTGTTGTAGTCGCCGATAGTTACGCCACACGCCCAACCTTGGCGAGTGAGACCCGCCTTCTCAGTGACATCAGTGAAGGTTCCATCACGATTATTCTTGTAAAGCCGGTTGGTTGCTCCTTCAACGGGTCCTTCCCTGCGGGTTCCTGAGAGGAGAAAAATGTCGAGCCAACCGTCGTTGTCGTAATCGAGGAAGGCGACTCCGCAGCCCATGGATTCCAGGATGTAATCCATGCGGTCCGGCGGACCGTAGATCACTGGAGCGCGAAGACCCGCATGTGCTGCTACATCGGTGAAGTGCGCGTGAAACGGCAGGCCCGACAGTTTACCGCGCGGTTGCGGCTTTACGCCCCGCGAGGCCATGCCGGATTCCTGAGCGCGAGAGATTCCGGCCCCCGTGGCGCAGGCCGCCGTTAGCACTCGCAGGAAGTTGCGACGATTCATATGGCGCGGTACCCAATGCCGAGAGTGGGGACAACACCGGTCAGTGCGCTAGAAGCGGAATTCCTGGAGTGGGCAACGTTAGGCACGTCGGAGTAAATCAATTATCGATGATTGGCATTGTCCCGCCAAGCGAACTAAACAAGCGCACTAAAAAAGAAGGGCGGCCGCAAGGCCGCCCTTAAGCTAGACCGAATTCCGAACTAGAAGCTGAACTTAACCATGCCCTGCAGAATGCGGTGACCCGTCTTGTTGTTGGCAACCCCGAAGTTCGGGCTGGTGAGTGTTGGTACTCCAGTATTCGGATCGAGTCCGTAACTGAGGGTTAGGTTGGGGTCATGCTGTAGGAACGTGTAGAGCGGGTGGTTGATGAAGTTGTAACCCGAGAAGCGGAATTGCAACTTCTTGTTCTCGTTTGCACCCCAGGTGAAGTTCTTGAATACCGAGAGGTCGGTATTGAAGAACGCGGGGCCTGATCCCACAGGAATAATGTACGAACCCTGCACCCCAGGGGTTTCAAGCCCGGAGAAGCAGCTGGGGTTCATGTATTGGTGCGCCTTCAGCCCTGTGCTTGGATTACACGTCAGCACTGGCATCAGCGTCACATCGCCGGTCCCGAGGATGTTCTGGTTGTTGGCGGCTATATAACAGTTGGTGTATGTGGGAGGATTTGTGGGAGGTGTTGTTTGAGGACACGCGGTATTGCTGTTAACACCCATAAAGGTGGTGTTGGGGGCAATGAACCCGTTGTAGCCAAAGTTGTAACTGTTGGACACAGCCGCCTGCAAATCCGAGCCGGTTTGGTACTGCACGATACCGGAGATCTGCCAGCCGTTCACAGCCTGCTTGACGAATTTATTGGCATTCGCCACCGTTGGAAATTCGTATACATACGCGGTGTTGAAGCTGTGCCTACGGTCGTTATTCAACGTCCCATAGTTATGCGCCAGACTTGTTGGGTCGCCCGTCTGCGCACCGTTTTCACCACGGATGCCCAGCGCTTTGCCGTAGGTATAGTTAGCCATGAAGGTCAGGTGGCCAGCTTGCTTGTTCCACGAGGCCTGCAGGCTGTTGTAGTTCGCATACATCTGGTGGGTAATGATCTTCAACCCGGTGCCATAACCACACGGCGCGTTCGTTGTTGAGCAAGGGCCGGGAGTCGCGTTGAACGGACGTGTGTGGTCCTGCTGCGTGGCCGAGTATTGTCCACTGGCGAGTGCTTGGCTCCATGAGCACGGCTGACCAGTGTCGGTTCCGCCGTTCGTAGAGTCACAGTGGTTCGAAGTGAACATCGCCCCGACGGGAAGATCATTGACCTTGTTGAAGTTGTTGTTGTAGTTGCTGAGGTAATCGGACTTGGTGCCGACGTAAGCAACCTCCAAAACGCTCTTCCAGGGCAACCGCTGGGCCACCGTAAAGCTGTAGCTCTGGGTCCTCGGTTGCTGGGTGTCCCTCGGATCCAAGGTGGTAATGTTGGCGGGAGCGCTGAACGTTGCGTTCTGAACAGGTGTTATGGCCGCGATGGTAGTGCTGCCTATTGCGTCATCGAACGACCCACGCACGACTCCGTAAGCGCCATTCTGCACGTTCTGCTCGTCATGGAAGTGATACATGCCATAGCCGCCGCGCAGTACGGTGCGCCCTGTCCCAAACAAGTCCCAGGCGAACCCTGCACGTGGGTTATAGAAAAAGGCACGGCTCCCTGAACCCGACAACGGTGTCGATGAGTGGACTTTGTTCCATTCGATACCTGGGAATTCCACCCCGTTAGCAATGCCGCCGGTGGTTTGATTGAACAAACTCGGATACCAGGAGCCAAACCCATATCCGGTTGTGTCAACCCATGGCCCCAGATGCGAAACTCGCAGGCCATATTCCAAGGTCAGGCGACGCGATACTTTCCACGAATCCTGCCCGTAGAATTCTTCCGAAAGATAGCGGAAGGCTGGAACCACGTTGAAATTAGTCTCGTCGTAACCGGCCAAGGTTCCTTGAAGCATATCAGCGTACGCGTTGCCGCTGGTGCCACCAGCCCAAGGCGCGAAATTCATGCCGCCATTGACGTCGGCGTTGCCGGGCTGCGAGTTCCAGGTGCGCTCCCAGTAGAAGCCCAGCTTCGTGGTATGCGTGCCCCAGACCTTCACGACGTTGTCCGCAACCGAAGGCAGCGTCTTCTTCGCGAAGACGGTTCCGTTGAGTTCAAAGCCGGTGTTCAGCATGTTTGTAATGCCATCGCCCCAGCCGGTCAACTCTGGGAAGATGAGCTTGCTTGGATCTGGGTGGCTAAACAGCAGGTTGTAGTTAAGACCGAGACTTCCACGCTGAACCTTTGCGGGATCCTGAAAGCTGTTTGGCAGGTTCAGGTACGTGTAGGTGAAGATCAACTCGTTGGTAAGGCTCGGGCTGAACACTTTCGTGAGGTTAGCCGAAATCACGTGTGAAGTAGTGGTCTCAACGATGGGCGTTGGATAAGGAGTAGTCGGAGAAGCCCAGCTCTGGCCATTGCCCGTCCACAGAACATCCAGACTGTTGACAGCATTGTCGTGCTGGTGATTGTAGGAGACGTACAGCTTGGTAGAGTCGTTGAAATTGTAGTCGATGCGTGCGCGCTCTTGCAGCATGTTGGAAAACCGAGTCTGCGCATTCACGTAGTTCCAGCCGAGTTTGGAACCGTTAACGATAGTATCCGGGGAAATATTAGGCAGAGGATAGACGTTCATCAGTTTCTGCCCGTTTGGATCGATCGCTGCGGGGTTCAACACACCACCGCTCCAATTCGCGCCAGTGGGCGTTGGCGTGATGCCGAACCCATTCAAGTAACTCAGGTACGTGTTTCCGTTCAACATCTGACTAAAGTCGCCGTTACGCATTTGCTGGGTCGGAACATCAGCCTCGTAGACGCCATTGTTCACGTCCTGCTTGTAGTACTCCATCCCGAAGAAGAAAAACATCTTGTCGTGATTTTTGTTGAAGTTCGTCCCTGGAAAAATCACTGGCCCGCCTATGTTGCCGCCCGGGTAGAAATACTTCGTCTTGGGTTTGGGCGCAACAACCGGCCCTAGCGCACCGTTTAATGGATCGTTGGCGTCCGCAGCGAAGTAGCGGTTGTAGGTGTAAAGTTCGCCATGGAACTGCTGGCCGCCGGACTTACCGATCGCGCTGATCACCACGGGTCCCTTGGCTTCGTCAGCGCCGAAGTTCGAGCTCATCACCTTGACTTCCTGGGTCATGTCGGCATTGGTATTCATGGCCTGACCGCAGTTGCAGCCTGGATCGATGATGTGAGCGCCGTCGGAAGTGATGTCGAGTGCTCCGATACGCGTGCCATTTGCCGAGAAGTTCTGAACAGGACCACTACCCGTGCGCTCGTCTGAGGCGGAGTAGGAAGCGGTGTTCAATGTGCCGCCGGTCATCGCCATGCCTGGCATAATCTTGATGAACTCGGCGGCGTTCTGACCCACGATCGCGACATTATTCAGGGTGTGCTGGTTGATCAGCGTGGACTTTTCGCCTGAATCAACAGGGGTGATTTGCGTGGCAGTGGCCTCGACTCTGACCGTTTCAGTCGCCGCGCCCGGAACCATTTTGATCCCGAAAACATTTCGTTTGTCGCCGGAGTTCAGGACGACTCCTGAAGCTTCCCATGCTTGGAAACCCTTGCTGTCAATTGACACGGTGTAACTGCCCGGCGGCACCGCGGCGAAAGTGAAATATCCCTCTCCGTTGCTCACGGTGCGCCGAGTATCACCGCTGGCTTCATTTTTTAGAGTGACGTTCGCACTGGGAACCACTGCGCCCGAGGAATCGTAAACCGTTCCTGTCAGAGCGGCGCTGGTCACCTGCGCATTCGCCGCCAAACTCATAAACGCCATGAGTGCGGCGATTACGAGGACGGATGCGATCGCAAAGTAGCGTCGATTAGTGTGCATGGATCTTGAGCCTCTCTTGTTTGGACTTCAAATTCTGACGCTCGCTATTGAAGCGAGTCGTTTCCCCACGTTTTCCAGCGAACGGGTAATCGAAGGGCGATTCACCGAAACGCCGAACCCACACAAACTGAGCACGCAAGCCTTTAAGGTTGACTTTCAGAGGCGGCAGCACAGGTCACCCACAAAGCCCCTGCCTGTCGTCTCGATCAGCCTTTCCCGTTGACCTGAATCCTGGGTTACCCACCAACCCTAGACTAGTAGGAAAGTATTACTCTCGCTCAGGGTGAACTTTTAACGTGGGTTGATGAACACTGTCAAGATAAAAAAACGTTATTCTTGTAAAAACTTCACGCCACGCCGCTACGGATACTAAGTTGCTGATTCAATGGCGGATATGACGACAGCAGACTTGGGTGGTTGTGCACCGCCAGGTACCTTTTTGGTATCGCGAGATGATGTTTCAACCTGATCTATATCGATTTTGCCGAGAGTTCGGCTTTTGGGTTGGGAACGGACCCGATCAAGGCCAGTTCTGCTGTTCAGATTTGAGCCGCTCATATTCGGCCTGCTCGCGGCGCATATCCTCGATGCGCCCGAGAGAGCGATATTCGTTCACTAAGTACAACCGAATCTTGGGACTCACTGGGTCGAGCCGTTTCGCCTCCAGGAAAGCCATCAAAGCGGGCTCATCCCTACCCTGCGCCCGGAGTGTCTCAGCCAACGCTAATTGAGAGCCCACAGATTCTGGGCTCAACGCCACAGCTTCACGAGCGTACCGCAAGGCCAGTGTGAGTTTCGCGTCGACTATATATCGGAGTACCAACTGCACACGAGCCGGGACGCTATCAGGACTTATTCGCAGTTCTTGTAGAAATTCCCGTGCGCACTCTTCGGGGTGATGGGAAGCCAGATAAGTCCCATAGTAATAGTGGACGTTCGGAGTCTTTGGATATTTCGAGACGAGCGCCTTGAAATCAGCCTCGGCTTCGGGAGGTGGTTGACTGATCAAGTCCCAAAACGTTTTCCCCGCCATGGTCACCAGATCCTTCTGCTTGGGTGATACCTCGTCGGGCAGAATTGCCATGCGCAGAGAAGCCAGCCCCGCCCCCACAAACATATCCGGATTGTCTCGCACCTTAAGCGCAACCCGGACCAGCACCTCCTGCGCAAGCTCAAATGCACCTTGACGCGTGAGCAGCAGCGCCAAGTGATAATCCGCCATGTCCAGCAGGGGCCCTCCGCCTTCGCGAACGGGAACCAGCATATGTCCCTTTTTCAAATGCTGAAACGCTTGCTCGTACTGCTTGGTTCGGAACTCGCATAGCCCAAGTAACGCGAACCCAGGGGCGGCAGAAGAATCCAGTTGCACCATGCGACTGAGGAAGTCCCGGCATTCAGGATATTGATCGCGTTCGTACGCGATCATGCCTTGCGCCCACCAACCTTGTGCCCAATCTGGCCGAAGTTTGACGGCATCGGCATAGAGTTGCGCCGCCTCTTCCAGATGGTTCGAGTCGTAGGCTTGTTGTGCCCGGGACGAAAGGTCATCGAACGAAGAGGTCGGAACTTGAGCAACTGCCGCCGCCGCAAGGATGATCAGAACGAGGATCCGTTCCTTCACTTGAGCTTGCGCCCCCTCTCTTGGTCTTGGGCTTGAACTGCGGCGTCCATATCTTCGGCGATTTTCCTTTGCTTTTTCCCGTCTTCCATCCGTCCGAGGCGGAAATACAGAGTGGAAAGGCTGCGATGCGCTTCCATGTACTCCGGCGCATCCTTGATCAGGCTCTCAAGCACAGCTGCTGCTTTGTGGTCATTGCCCTCATCCGAGCAAAGCAGCGCGAATTGATAGCGCACTCGGATTTCCTTCGGCCTCAATTGCAAGGCTCGTTCCAAATCGACATGAGACTCCTTAAATCGTCCCTGTTGCCGTAGTAGTGTTCCCAACCAAAGGAGCGCGTCGAAGGCATTAGGATCCAGGTCGAGCGCTTTACGAAATGATGTCTCCGAGGTCTTTAAATCGGATTCCAGGAATCCCAGTCTCCCTTGCAACACATACGCTTCGGACAAGTTGGGATTCAGTGCGAGAGCCCGGTCAACTTCCTGCCCGGCACCTTTCTTATCGTTGCCTTTCAATCGAGTGTATGCCATTAGCATGTGCGCTTCGGCTGTGTCGCCATTGCGCAGGATACGGTCAATCATTAATGCGCCCCGCTGATCTTGTCCCTGGTGCAAGAGCGCTGTGCCCAGCAGATAGGCGAGCGCAAGATCGTTTGGGTCCGAATCGGCAATCGGATCCAGCAATGAGATAACGCGCTGATCCTCGCCTTGGCGCAAGTAGCATTCGGAGAGCAAAAGTGCAACCCGCCTCCGGTCAGGAGACTCCTGGGGTATGACAGCGTAGACGGACTGGAACCCCCTGACTGCCGAAGCGACCTCACCCTGTTTGTAGTAAGCAAGAGCTAAGTTGAACTGGATTCCATAATTTGAGGGTTGTGCTCTGAGGGCAAGTTCGTACTGCTGAATGGCTTCGCTGTACTTGCCCTCGTGTGCCAGGGCGGCACCAAGATTCGAACGAACCGCACCCGCCTCGGGGTGAGTTTCTAAATAACTTCGATACCCTGCAATGGCCTCAGCGTAATGCCCTGACTGCTGAAGTTCGATAGCTCGCCGCAGAGTTTGGTCCGCTGAGGTATCCTGCGCTAATGCAAGGCTTCCCCAAATCAGGCCCGCCAACATCCAGAACCGCATCACCTCGTTAATCACCCTCAAGGAGAGTATAACCGCCACAATCCCCGTATCCGCTACTCGACCTTGAAGTCGACATTTTCTTCCGCCTTGGAGTTGCCTTGCGTCACCCCGATGCGAATCTCATAGGCACCTGGAGTAAATTTATCTGCTGGCAAATTGGCGATGTAAGGTATTCGCCCATCTGCTTGCACATTTGGTAGGGGCGCTTGGGCGGCACCGAGATACTGCCCGTCCTTGTAGAAAGACATTGTGAAGGATTTGACAGGGTCTTTGGCGGCTGGGTCTGGATAGACGTTAAAGTAGAACGGCAGAACGTTTCCTGGTCCACCCTTGAGGGTAGTGCTCAATGTGGGAACCACCTTCCCTCCAGGAAAATAGAAAGCATCGTTGGCCTGGGTGTCCTTCGTAGCGTCCGTCCGGCGCACCACGACGACATCGCTGATCGAGAGCTTGTCAGAAGAAGGTGCAACCCCTAAGGGACTTTTCTTAACGCCCAGCTTATTACTGTTGCGATCCATGACTACTGATTCCAGGGTGTAGGTTCCGGGAGCAAGTTGCGTATGAAACGTTTGGACCAGATTGCCAGCTTTATACGCATCAACCTTATCTAGGGCAACCTCCACGGCGAAATCTTTACTGAACTTCTCAACGATTTCGCCACTCGAATTCTTAATGACCGTTAGTAGAGCCGCATCGACTGACGCATTCTTCTTGTCCGCCTGAGGCGTGAAGGTTAACCCGTCTAGAGGGGCTTCCAAAGTGACCATATATTCAACTTTGGCGTTGTGATCGTTAAACCGCTCAGCCGCCGCCTGGAAATCTAGATTCGCTGGCGACGGCGACGCGTTCAAGGCATTCAAAAGGGGCATCTCGTAAGCATAGAGTTGCTGCCCACTCTTGACCGGCGGCAAAGCGAAGTAGCCGCTCCTTGTATGAACAATGACGTTTGGCCGATCGATATGTACTGTGATCTTTCGGAACTTGCCATCATAAACTTCGATGTGAGGCGAGTAGGCAACTTCGTAATAGCTCCGCACCTCTTCCATGACCGTCCTAAGCGGCGCCTTCCAGTCGTTGGTCTCAGCAATCGTCATACCGCCCGTCTGGCGGGCCAAGTCGCGTAGCCACTCAAGGGGGTTGGCGCGCAGCGCACTTTCGGCATTTTCCTGAGCACGAACTTGAGCGGTCGATACTTCGCCGCGACCTCCATTGAGCTGCTGATTTTGAATCTCAGACAAAGACTGGTTCATCATGTCCCGACCACCGCCGCCTCCGCCCGTCATGTCCATCCCACTAGCAGTACGACCGGCAGCACCGTTGCTCCACGAGGCCAGTCCCCTGGGATCGACCGTGTAAAACGACACGTTTGATCGATTCGCTACACCGATCAAATTACTGTATTGCTCCTTGACGGTTTCAGTAATCGTTAGCGACGGGTTGAAATACAGGACGACTTTGCGGCCTGGCAATTGCGATTGCGCATGCACCAGAGTTAGCAGCGCATCAATCGTGGCGCGCGCGTTGTATTCGCGGTCCGCTGCTTCAGCAGCGGACAACATGTCATACTGCATTTTCGCCATTTGATAATTCACATTACCCTGGATCGCGGCCTGGCTCGGGCCACCTCCCCCAGGCCCCGCCGTGCTGTTCAGGGCCGGTTCTCCTTGATCCACAATCTGTTTCAAGTCTGACTTCACGATCGCGGAGTTGTTCGAGTATTGAATAAAAGACCACATGGCCGCTTTGTCGACACTTTTGAGCAGAGCATCGTGATCAGCAGTGAACGGCTGAATGACATGCAGGCGCTGATCGATCGTCAACACCGAAAAATAAAGATTTTGTTCCGGCGTCATGTCCAGCATGTCTTTAAGCGCCTGTCGAAAAAAACGTTTCCCCTCCGGGTCGAGCCCTTCAAAAACCAACGTGACAAGCCGAATTTCGCGCATGGGATCCAAACTGAGCTTGGTTGCAGAAGAAGCAGGCGCTACGGGTGCGTTTCCCTCCACCAACCGGAAAGACGTCACTTTCTGATCGACACCATCTTCCGAGATATGTATCTCTTCTGGGCGAATATCGCGAACCGTTTTGCCTTTTTTATCGCGGAAGACCATGTCAAGAACGACTTCCTGTGCATTGGATCGAATGGTCGTGGCTGCTGGAGCGGCTTCTTGCTGCGGCGTTGGAGATTGTCCCCAAATGCAATTGCAGGCACCCAACAGAATTCCCGCGAGTAATACAAACAGCCGGTTCATGATTCAGGCCTCCTTGAAGCTTTGACTGCGACTCCGTTTGGAATAGGGCAGCGGATTTCGCGGAAATGGTTTGGGCAACAGTCTAATACAGCTTAATTTCCTGTACTACATCGATCTTCTTTACAAATCGTTACGAATACGATTGGGCTTTCAAGCCTTACGGTGAGTGAGATCTTCGGTCCCACGCTGGCTATCGCATCGCAGGTGACGGAGTGCTCAAGTGTAGGTAGACTGGCAAACGAAGCATCCTTCGCAACTTTAAGGAAACTCTCACATACCATGAGAACCTGCCTACTGCGAATGGCTCTTGTCGCGTGCGTTCTATCGTATGGCAGTGACTTCTTGTGTTCACAAGCCGTCAATCCCAGTTCGGAGTCGTTCGACGAATTAGCTACTCGCGCTCAAATGGCGATGGAATCCGATCATGTCGCGGAAGCCATCCGGCTCTATACACGCGCAACCAGACTGCAGCCCGGGTGGCCCGAGGGTTGGTGGCATCTCGGTACGCTTTTCTATGATTCGAGACAATTCCTTGAAGCCCGAAACTCATTTATGCATTTCGTCTCAGTTGAGCGAAACCAACCCGGGCCCGGATTTGCAATGCTCGGCTTGAGCGAGTTTCAGCTCAAGCAATACCCGAAAGCACTCGCATCCCTAGAACGCGGAATCAGGTTCGGCTTGGGAGAGAATCCCGACTTCGGGCGCACCGTGCTGTACCACGATGCCATTTTGGATTCCTTGCTTGGCCGGCCCGAGTTCTCGATAACAAGATTGACTCTGCTAGCAAACCGGATTGCGGCAGCGCATCCGAACTCTCCGAAAGAAGCGGTGCTCGCCGACACTGAACTGCTCGACGCTTTTGGAATCGCGGGTTTGCGAAGACCGGCACTCCCTTCTGAAATCTCGCCTCACAACGCGCCTGTGATTCGCGCAGTCGGTATTGCTGAAGCGCTGATCGCCTTGCAGGATCGCGTGGGTGCGGGTGAACAGTTCAAGCGGGTGCTTGTCGTATATCCGTCAGAGCCGGGGGTACATTATGCATACGGCGTGTTTCTGCTGAAAGACAACCCTACCCTCGCAGTCGATGAATTCAAGAGGGAAATCCAAATTTCTCCCTCCCACTCGGCGGCCAGAATCCAGCTCGCTCTCGAGTTCCAGCGTACCGCGGAGTACCAGCGAGGATTGAAGTATGCAAAAGAAGCGGTAACCCTGGCACCGAATAACTTCGTCGCTCACGTTGCCTATGGTCGCCTATTGCTGGCCCTGGGAAAAACACAAGTTGCTGAGCAGGAACTACGGATGGCGGTGAAATTAGCCCCCGGAAGCCCTGATGCTCACTTTGCGCTTTCTCGAGTTCTGGCGGAAGCAGGAAAAACCGCCGAAGCGGATCGCGAGCGCGCGGAATTCGAGCGACTGAACGCGTCCAATCTCAACGCATCTCCCGATGCTCCAGCAAAGTAGAAGGGCTAAATAATGTGTTGGGGTGAGTCAAAAAAGCCATCGCATCGCTATGGCCAGCAGTCTCGTTCTGCGCGAACGCTCTTCGTCAGTGGCGTGGGCTAGCCTGCATACCCGTCCTCATTTTTCTTTAGGTGACGGCCGAGAAAATTTCTGTAACCGTAATTCATGTGAACCCTCCTCAATTAAATAAAACTTGTCGCTCGGTACGTGCGAGAAAACATCTTGCTGTCCGCTTGGCCAAGTGACTTCGAGGCGTTCCGCTTCTATGGCTTGACCGACGCCGAAGCTTGCGCGCGCATCGCTTTGTGAAAGATAACTTCCGCCACTGGAAATCTCGCGTAACTGCGCCATACCGCCGGATACGACGCGCACGCGGGAACCCAACGCATCGCGATTGCTTTTCGTCCCCACAAGCTTGACATCGAGGAAATGATTGGAATTGCCGGAATTGTGTAGAACGGTGGGAATGTCGTCATTATTCGCCACAACGACATCCATGAATCCATCATTGTCGAAATCAAAAAAAGCCACCCCTCGACCCACGCGAGGCGGCAATGATGCGATGCCAGTGGCTTTGGTCGACTCGAGAAACTTGCCACTTCCTTGATTGTGGAAGACCGAGTTCAGCTGGCGATATTTCTCTCGCACCGGGAAGGTTTCAACCTCAGGATACACATGGCCATTTGCGATAAATAAGTCGAGCCAACCGTCATTGTCGTAGTCGAAGAACCCTCCCCCAAAACTCAATACATTCAGCGTGGGCAGAAAAAGGCCTGCCTCTCCTGTGGTCTCACGCATGCGAGTGTTGTGTTCGTTGTGCCAGAGGTGGTCTCCGTTCCCTAAAAAGTCCGATATGTAGAGATCAAGCCAACCGTCGTTGTCATAGTCTCCGAGAGACACACACATGGCTGCCATGGCCCTGCCGTCCGTTGAGTACGCTATGTCCGACGCAACTCCTATTTCGCGAAACGTCCCGTGCTCATTGTGATAAAGGTAGGAGGGGATGCCATCGTTGGCCACGAAGATATCGGGCCAGCCGTCATTGTCATAATCCGCAACGCCAACCGCCAAATTCTTGCCATTCGGCTGGTAAACGTGCGCAAGTTGGGTCGTGTTGGTAAAGGTACCGTTGCCGTTGTTGTGGTAAAGAGCATCAACGCTCCCTCTGTACGCTTGCGGCGGACAACTACTTTTGACGTTTGCCGCGACGTTGCAGTACCGCGGGCCATCAGGCTCAAGCTGGACGTAGCTCCCGACATAGAGGTCGAGGTAGCCATCGCGGTCGTAATCGAGGAACGCTGCGCTGCTATGGAATTTGCCTGACTCAAGTCCTCCGACACCGGCATTGTCCGTCACGTCCGTAAACGTTCCATTGCGATTATTGTGGTACAGAACGTTGCGCCCGTACTGTGTCACGAAGAGGTCGGGATAGCCATCGTTGTCATAATCTCCCCAGACGCAGCCAAGGCCATAGTCCGTCCCGGGCACGCCAGCTTTGTCCGTAACATCGGTGAACGTCCCGTCTCCGTTGTTGTGGTAAAGCGCGTTGCGAACTGAAATGCCGCGTCCGTAGCGGTCGCGACCATTCACAAAGTAAATGTCGGTCCAACCATCTCCGTCGAAGTCGGCTACACAAACACCGGGACCGAATTCCTCCAGGTTGATCGACGTACCCAGGTTGCCTTTGAAGTGAACGAACCCGATACCCGCAGCTTTCGTTACATCAGTAAATTGAATCTGGCCGGCAGCCCGAACTGCTTGAGAGCTGCAGGGGACTGCAAACGCTGACAAGCATAGAGCGACGAGCCCGCGAACCACCAGAGGCCGCCAACGTGACAAGAGTTTGCTCCCCAAGGATTTTCGAAACTGCAATCCGCACGAACGGAATTTGGATGAAGATACCACGAGAAGCAGATTGGCCAGGGAGCCAATTCCGGGCGGGAATCATCACCAAGCTATCACACTGAAAGGCGGTGTCCTCAGTACAACCGTATGAGCAACGGCGCAAATGCCTTACCGTGAATCTCGTTGCCGCTCTTTAAAGACGCGCGCGCGAATATGCTAGACTGGCGGTCAGAAATGCTTCGTGGCCTCGTAACGGGAACAATAACCCTTGCTCTTCTCCTGGCGGTAGCGATCGGGCTCAACGCGGCCGGTAACAGCACGATTCGTTTTGAAGACGTCACCAGCAAATCAGGAATTGATTTTTTCGCAGACAGCAGCCCGACGCCCAACAAGAACCAACCTGAAACTATGCTCTCCGGCGTTGGCCTTATTGATTACGACAATGACGGATATCTCGACATTTTTCTGATTAACGGTGCATCTCTCCCTTCCCTAAAAAAAGACTCTCCCAAGTTTTACAACCGTCTCTATCGCAATAACCATGATGGCACCTTTACCGATGTTACCGAGAAGGCGGGACTGCAGGGCGATGGCTTCGACATGGGAATCGCCGTCGGTGACTATGATAATGACGGTTGGCCCGACATTTATGTCGCGAGCGTGACCAAGAACCACTTGTACCACAATAATCACGACGGGACCTTTACCGATGTGACGGATAAAGCGGGAGTCGGCTCTCCCACGTACAAGGGCGAAAAAATGTGGAGTGCCGCTGCCGGATGGTTCGACTACAACAACGACGGCAAATTGGATCTGTTTGTCTCCAATTACTGCAAATGGGAAGTGAACAAGGACCCTGTTTGCCTCAGCGGTGGAAGATTGCGTGCCTACTGCCATCCTAAGTTCTACGAACCCCTGCCGTCGACGCTCTATCGCAACAATGGCGACGGGACCTTCACCGACGTTTCGGATGAGACAGGCATATCGAAGAAACTCGGCAAGGGCATGGGCATTGGGTTCAATGACTATGATGGCGATGGTTTTACGGACATATTTGTAGCCAATGACAACATGCCTAATTCCCTTTTTCATAACATAAAAGGGGAAAAATTCGAGGAAGTCGCTTTGGATGCAGGCGTCGCATATTCCGAAAATGGCAAAGCGGTGTCGGGCATGGGAGCTGAGTTCCGAGATCTGGACAACGACGGCTTACCTGACATTTGGCATACGGCTACAGAGCTCGAGACTTTCCCGCTGTTTCGAAATCGTGGTAAAGGCATTTTCATAGACGTAACCGGCCGTAGCGGAATCGCGCGACCAACGTTGGAAATGTCAGGATGGTCGAACGGTATTGCGGACTTCGATAATGACGGTGAAAAAGACCTGTTCGTCGCGCGCGGCAACGTTCTCGACAACATTGCGGAATTTTCCAATCGCACCTACGGCGAACCAAACTCCGTTTTCCGGAATCTCGGCAACATGACTTTCGAGGACGTCACGGCCCAGGCAGGAGTGGCCATCCAGGTCTCAGAGCCTTATCGCGGTGCCGCTATTGGAGACCTGTTCAACGACGGCCATATGGATGTCGTTGTTACCGTGCTCAACGGAAAGGCAAGAATTCTGCGTAACGTTACACACAACACGAACAACTGGGTTGCATTTCAGCTCGTCGGCAGCAAGAGCAACAGCATGGGAATTGGCGCGCAAGTTAAGATCACCACTCCCGATGGCAAGAGCCAGTACGATATCGTCTCCACCAGTTCTGGTTATGGTGCGTCTCGCGATGCGCGCGTCCATTTTGGCCTAAGCCAATTCAAGACAGTCCAGCAGGTTGACATCCGCTGGCCCAGCGGCATACACCAGGTCTTGAAAGATATTTCAGTGAATCAATTCCATCGAATCGAAGAACCGACGCGCTGACTAAATTTCTCGAGGTTCGGGATCACATTGTAACGACGGCGGTTGACGCGTCCCGGACTTATGTTTGATCGCGTCTGAGTCGCGGCTTCGTAAGACATAACGATCACCACTGGATTCGAATTCCAATCGGCGAGTGAAGCCGAGGAACAGTATCGAAGGGCCATCAACATCGATCCTTCGCTGAAGGAAGCTTACGGCCGCTTAGCGGTACACTACGCCAGGCGAGGAAAATTCGATGATGCCAAAAACATCCTCGAGCATTATTTGCGGTGAGCCCGAATGAGATTCTCTTCCATGATCTGGAACGCAGGTTCTCGGCACAGCAGGGTGTCGCGCCGCCTCAGTAATGGTTGACACATTCAGGATTGCAGCACTGTCCCATAGATTCACCCGATCAAAAAGATCAGCAATCTTCCGATTCAGATGACGTTTTTTTACATTTCTCGCGATCAGCGGGCGCTTATAATCCACGGTCTATTGTCCCGAGGTGCATCAGGTTTGCTTCGCCATGTTCGTCGCTCGCCTTCCCTACTATGGTTGAGTTTTCATCTATCTGCGATATTTTTCTTTTGCGCTCCTGCTCCTGCTGAGAGCCGTTCTTCGCCAACTACGGACAAAGTTGTCTGCGCTAAATGTCACGCGATTGAAACTCAGCGTTATCTTTCCACCGCCATGGGGAAGTCCTTTGTCGCCCCCGAGAAATATCCTGAGGCTGTGGTTAAGCAGCAATCCTCGGGCAGCTCTATTAGCGTTTCTTTTCGAGACGACACCATGTTTCATAAACTCACTGAACATGGGTTGGTGGCCGAATATCCGATCCGATATCAGGTCGGGGGCGGGATGGAGGGCAGTTCTTTTTTCATTCAGTTGCGTAACTATCTTTTCGAGTCACCCCTCTCCTGGTATAACGCGTTCGGGTGGGACCTCTCGCCCGGATATGAATCCAGGAGCGTAATAGAGTTCGAGCGGCCAATTACAAAGGAATGTTTGTTCTGTCATGCAAGTCGCGCCCGTTTCGATGATCCTGACGGACGGCATCTCAATGGCACACCTACTTCCATCGGCTGTGAAAGGTGCCACGGTCCAAGCGGAGAACATGTGCGCCACCCAAGCAGTACGAACATAGTGAATCCTTCCAAACTGGCAGGCCCTGCGAGAAAAAGTATTTGCGAGCAATGTCACCTTGAAGGAAACACACGGGTCTTGAATCCAGGAAAAGATTGGACTGACTTCCGTGCCGGAGAACCAGCGGAGGATGTATTCACTACATTCGTTCTCACGGGGGAGCGTCAAGGTGAGCAAATACCGCTTGCCAGCGAGGTGGAGCAATTTGCTCAAAGCCGCTGTGCCCAAATGTCGAAAGGCAAGCTGTGGTGTGGCACGTGTCACAACCCTCACGCAGATCATCGCTCACGGGCAGCAGAGATTCGCGCTATCTGTACCTCTTGTCACCAGAAGCCCTCGCCGGCGACACATCCCGCTAGCCTGACCGAGTGCACAAGCTGCCACATGCCTACCAATGGCAAGACGACTATCGCTCATGCTTCCAATACCGATCACCGTATTCTTCGCCCGGGTGAGCAACCACCTGATGAGGGGAAAAAGTTAAAACTGTCTGCGTGGCGGCAACCGCGGCAGAATTTCCAGCAGCGTAATTTAGGCATTGCTGAGCTCAGGCTTTCGCGCCAAGACTATCAGGACCTCTGGAGCGATGGCGGAGATCTACTTTTATCTCTTGGTGCCCCGAGTCACGACGATAGCGACATAGTGTTCTCGCTGACGGCTTTCTATTTGGATTCCGGAGATCTACCTCGCGCGCTTGAGTTCGCACGTCGAGCCGTGGAACTGTCCCCCCAAAGTGCTGTACGGACCCTGACCCTTGCCCGCATTTTGGAAACATCCGGCGCTGATGACAAGGCTGAACAACAATTTGTGAAAGCCATTGCTTTGAATCCTTCTTGGAAAGAGCCTTATGGGCGGCTCACGATGTTCTATGTCAGACGAAACAAGTTTGAAGAGGCGATAAAGGTTCTAGATCGCTACCTGACGTGGAATCCTAATGAGATTTTGTTTCACGAGTGGAGAAAACAGATTTTGTCTCAGGAAAATGCTGGGACGGGCTCTCGTCTCCCCAGCCAACCAGCCATTCCGCCCACGCGGTGAGTTCCGTCATTATTCGATGAGACGCACTCTCGTAAGGAGTTCTGGAGATCGCTTTTACCTTTGTGTCTCCCTGCATTTGCCTGCTGTCGCCGAGGTACGAACGCCGAATATTCATGCTTCCGTGGTATTCTTTTCCTACTCTCAGTATGATCGTCTGCGGTTCCCGTCATTTTTGTCTTCCGCCTCCACTGTTTTGCGCCGCGATGGTTTTTGTAGGCGTACTTATTTTGAACCTGCCAGTCGCAGCCGAAATGCCAGCTGGTGCGGTGACTCAGATGAGCACCGAGGAACATCTTGCGAAACCGGGTTGGTGGCCTCGTAAAGGGGATGCACCTAGGAGCGCGTACGTGGGAGCAGCGGCGTGCGCGGAGTGTCATTCTGAGTTGTTCAATACGCAACAACAGCATGCCATGGCCCGTTCCTCGTTGTTGGTTTCAAATGCAACCGGTGTCGACCATCCAGCAACTTTTGCCATCGGAAGCGCCAACTATTCGATCAGTTCCGTAAACCACACGCTTGTTTATAAGGTGAGCTATAAATCGGAGTCATTTTCAACTCCATTGACTTGGATCTTCGGCAGCGGTCATCACGGACAGACCTTTATTTATCGGCGTGCTGGTGAATGGTGGGAAACGCGCATGACCATTTTCACGGGATTTGGGCCGGGTATCACACCGGGGGAATCAGATGCTGTTCCCTCATCGCTTGCCGGTGCATTGGGCCGATCGATTCCCAGCGGAGAATTGCCTATGTGCTTCGGATGCCATGCCACCGCCGCCGTGACCAGTGGCAAGTTCAATCCAGCGTCCGCAATACCCGGGATTTCGTGCGAGGGCTGCCACGGCCCGGGTGCTGCTCATGTCAGTTTGGCCCGCTCAGGTGTTAGCGATAACCCGGGGTTGATCTTCAATCCGGGACATCTGGATCCTGCCACCTCCGTCGATTTCTGCGGCTCCTGCCACCGAACCTGGTGGGACGTTTCGCAATTGCGCGATCAGGGCGTGAATGTCGTTCGGTTTTCGGCCTATCGGTTGGAGCAAAGCCGGTGCTGGGGCAAGGGCGACGCACGGCTTACTTGTGCGGCATGCCACAATCCGCATAAACCGCTGGCAACGGATGCATCCGCCTATGACCAGAAATGCTTGCAATGTCACGTTCAGTCGGCGGGGATGACGACTACCGCGGAACATCCCGGCCCCGCATGTCCGGTGAAGACTTCACAGTGTACAAGTTGTCACATGCCGAGATATGAAGTACCTCAGATGCATTCTCTTTTCACAGACCATCGCATTCGGGTCGTACGCAATCCGGGTGTTATACCCACCAACTGGGATTAGCAACTTACGCGAAGTAAGTAGGTGAATGGAAACCAGGAGTAGGTAGCTGAATGGAGAAGATGGTGACGAAACTGCGAACGGCACGCTTCCTAGGGTTTGCTCTCACGCTAGGAGTTGCATGGGCTCACGGTCAAACACCAGGCCCCAGCCCAGAAAAGAAAAGTGGCGACGTGTTCAAAAACCTTAAGGTGCTGAATGACACGCCTTCTGATCTGCTGCTGCCATCGATGCAATTCATCACTTCATCTTTAGGGGTTCACTGCGAGTACTGTCACGTAGAAAATGCGTTCGCGAAGGACGACAAGAAGCCGAAGCAGACCGCCCGCGAGATGATGCGGATGGTGGAAGAGATCAACCGCACAAAATTCCAAGGCAAGCAGGAGGTGACCTGCTACTCCTGTCACCGCGGCAGCCCCAAACCGTTGACGGTGCCAGTGATTGCAGACGCGACACCACGGTTGGCAAGTAGTTCAGTTTCTGATAATCCTCGCGACGTGGCGAACCAGCCTTCTTCGCACGATGTCCTTTCAAAGTACATCACTGCCCGCGGCGGAGCGTCCGCACTCGGCAGTCTCACTAACCTCGAAGAGCGAGGAACTTTTGAATCCGACTCGCGCCGTTTCCCCGTAGAACTTTACTTAACAAAATCTGGTCAGAGTGCCACGACGATCCACCTTAACGGGACAGACCGAATCTCGGCATTCGAAGGCACGACGGGTTGGATTGTAATTCCCGGACGTCCCATCCGTGTCATGTCGTCTGCGGAAATGGATGCTGCTCGTTTGGACGCCGCTTTTCAATTCGGATTGGATCTGAACACAATTTTCCCGGAGATAAGGTTCAAGGAATTCTCCAAGTTGAGCACCGCGAAGAGTGTTGTGTTATCTGGTCAGCGGCCCGGTCTGCCGCCCGTCGAGATGTATTTCGATATTACCAGCGGGCTCGTGTTGCGAAGCGTTTATTACTCGACATCGACTTTGGGACTGAATCCAATCCAAACGGACTACTCCGACTATCGCAGAGTCGGCGCTGTCAAAGTTCCGTTTCATTGGACCTCGTCAACTCCCACGGGACGTTTCAGCGTACAGATCACAACCGTGCGCGTGAACGTAAGTATTCCAAAAGAAGTATTCTCGAAACCCCGCGGAGAATAGAGTCATCGCGACCCAACACTGCAGGCAGACGGGGCAACCTTCAAAAGGCAGTAGCGAGTTTTGCCATGGTGGCCCTCATATGACTTAACTGACGCTGCGGCGACCGGAACGCTGCTATTCCGGTATCGCGCCGCCGTGCCGTTTTCGCGAGCGCTGTGCTTCCAAACTGTGGAACAGTGCTGGTTCACCGTCGCAGCCCATGACGAGATTTCCGTTGTTGGCGAGTTCGTTTGGAGAGCGCCAATAACTGTGATGTCAAAGATTCCTGCTAGGTGTGCGGTATAGACCCATCATTAAGAACGCTCTTGATCAGATCCACCAGTTGGTCAGCGGTGAACTGATTTCCTTCAATGTTTGCCACAACTTTCCCCTGGCGGTTAATCACTACAGTGTGCAGGGAATGATTCATCAAACCTTCGTCGGGAAAGAAGTCCATGCCCAACATGGAAGTCACGCGCCTCACTTCAGATAAAGGCCCGGTGAGAAAGTGCCAAGTTTTGGGGTCAGCTTTCCAAGTTTGAGCATAGTGCGCGAGAACCTCTGGGGTGTCCCGCTGGGGATCAAAGGTGACTGTGACTAGTACCAGGTCACGGCCGAGGTAATCTTTCAGCCTTCGCTGAACTACACCGAAATTGTTTGCCATGCGGAAACAATAGGTCGGCAGAGCACAACTGGTGTAGATGAAGTTTAGCGCGACGACTTTGCCGGCAAATTGAGAAAACGAAACTGGCCGGCGAGCCTGATCGGTCAAAGTGAAATTCGGAACCGCGCTGCCGATCTGTAACGGTTTGGGCGAAGACTTTTGACTCGAGAGACTTCTCAGAAGCTTCAGTTGCCGCGCCAGCCAGGGATCTTGTTCTGCTGAGACATAAGGATGAATTTTGACGTGTTCCGCGTAAGAACTGCTTTCGTCAACCCTCAGCGTGAAATCGACAATATTACCCGGAAGAAGCCCATCCAGTTCCCTGGGATCGCGCACGTCGAATGGCATGCTCATGGCTTCCATAAAGCCAGGAATCGGCTGACAAGATGCCACGAAAGTTTGCCGGGTGTGATCGACGGTTAAAATCATGCAGGTTGCAGAGTACTGCCTGCCGGCCCACGCTGAGGGGACAACCAGGGCCACGAGCACCGCGAAAATCAACGACCTCACAATTCCGCCTCGCTAGTTTGCAGGCCCAGAAGAACTGGAACTCGGTTGAGATTGCCTGCCGTTCTTTATTCCGCCAAGTATGTACGCAGTACGAGTCAGTTTGACATATCTTGGTGAAAACTCCTTGATCTCTAAAAATTGATCTTTTCCTACATTTGCGAAGTGCTGGCGTGTCCTGCTGGTCGGCCACCAGATTTCAATTCCCATGATTTTGGCATTTTTGCCGAGGCCGATGTGCTGCTCCAGTGGCGATGCGCCGAAGGATCCACCACTCCCAACCGTGCGATAGATTGAGCGCTCTCTCCCTCCTTCGTTCTCGACCGAAACTTTGATTTTGGCTCCGATGGCAGGGTGGTTCGTTTTCACACCCACCAATTTCAGGTTGACCCAGTCATTCCCGTTTCCCGGATTTTCGAAGACCCGCATCGCATGCGCGTCTCCCGGGGTAGCGCCTCCAATCACCGCGACAATATCTTCGAATCCACGATTTGCGAGGTCAGCGAAGGCAACGCCATGGCCTTTGTGCCAGTCTCCGGTTCCACTTGCAGTTGTCACGTCAGCGAATGACTTGCCCTCATTGTTTCGGAGTAGGACGTTCGGCACCAACGAGCCGTAGGTCGGGCTGCCCGTTCCGAGATAAATATCCAGGAAGCCATCGTTGTCGATATCGCCGAAGTTGGCTCCCATGGGCATAAAGACTTTGTCGAGTCCAACTTCCCCCGTGACATCACGGAAGGTCCCGTTTCTCAGGTTTCGATACAGCTTCAGAGTCGGTGCATTATGCGGGAGGCTCAGGTAGGTACGTGCAGTTTCGTCGACAGAAAAGAAATAGCTGGTGACGAACAGATCGGGCCAGCCATCGTTATCGTAATCGAAGAACCACGTGGGAAAGCCATGTGTAGGCCCCGCCACGCCAGCCGTTTCCGCGACCTCCGTAAAGGTGTTGTTGTGATTATTGTGATAGAGAAAGTTCGGGCCAGTGAGGTTGGAAACAAAGAGATCTGGGTATCCGTCGTTGTCATAGTCCGCTGCGGCGACGCCTTTTGCGAAGGACACGCGATCGACTCCCGCAGAGTGCGAAATGTTCTTGAAACGACCGTTGCCCAGATTGAGGAACAACTGTGCTGGACCATTCTCGTTCCCGACGAACAGGTCGAGAAGACCGTCATTGTTAATGTCCGCCCAGACCGCCGCTTGCGAACTCGTCGGAGCGTTGAGCCCGCTCGACTTGGTGACATCGGTGAAAGTGCCGTTACAATTATTGCGCAGGAGAGACCTGTGTTGAGGCGATTCCCAACCTCCACGCATGACCAGAATGTCCAGACACCCGTCGTTGTTGTAGTCGGTTTGAACGATATTCAAACCGCCTAACTGATCCGCAAGTCCCATCTGTGCGGCTTGCTCTGTGAATGTCCCGTCCCCGTTGTTGCTGAAGTACTTCATCGGAGCGCAGGTATCGAAGCTGGATTTCACGATGTCAAGCCGCCCATTATTTCGGAAATCATCGACGATAATTCCGCCGGCCATCGTGAACGCGTCGACTCCCGTTTCTGGCGCAACATCGCGGAAATGAGGGGCTGCCTCCTGCGATTCAAAAGTCGATGGAGCGATGAGGAACTGTTTGGGCACTCCGTCGGGGTACTCGCCCAAGGTCATGTACGCGAAATTGAGCAACCACTTGACTTCAAGATCGTCAGGCTTTCCCGATAAGTATTTGAGAAAGTACTCCACCGCTCGCCGCGAGTCTTCTGTTTTCGAATAGCGGCTGCTTTGCAGCATGGGCAACAAACATCGGTCCCCCGGTTTGCGATAAATATCGTTTTCCATTTCGGATTTGTGCAGATATGCAATACCTAACACTTCATTCAGTTGTTGCATCGCATCCGAATTCAGCGACTGAGCGATCTCTTGCGCCTGTTTGTATTGGTCGATGGCCGCGTCCATGTTTCCGATGTAAACATTAATCTCGCCCAGAGAGCGATGAGCGTCCATTATGTTGAGAGAGATGTCTTTGTGTTCCGCGAGGAAACGCTCAAGCGAATCCTTTTGGGAGTAGCTGCTCATGATCTGACACACGGCTTTCTGCGTCGGATCGAAACTCGGTTCCTCAGACATTTCGCGCAGAGGCATTTGTGCCTCATTTTGCCCGCTGACGGTCAGAGAGTATTTCACACTTCCCAGTGCGTCGGTGGCAGCCGAGCCCCCGCTGGGGGCGGCTGCGGCCCCGGGGGAAAAAGCAAGCACTTTGAGGATCGCGTAACCGAGCGTGGTTTTGATGGGATGAGAAACTTCTCCGGGCTGCAGGCCCTCCAACCCTGCCCTGAGTTCGGGACGCAGCCGAGCAGGGGCGACGCGCCCCATATAGCCCCCGGAATCTGCGGTGGAGTCGATCGATCGTGTCTTGGCGAGTGTTGCGAAGTCTTCGCCCTTACGGACTCGATCGAGAATGTCGAGGGCTTCTGACTGAGAACTTACCACAATGATCTGCAGCGTAATCTCGTTCTCCGACTCTGGATATTTTGAGTCACGCGTCTGCCCAAACATGCCAGCACACAGCACTGCGACTACAGCGGCGACTAGGCCCGGCTTTCGCAAGCGCACCGACAAATCACCGAACCCCGATTCCAATTATGCTCATCTCTCCGGCCTACGGACTGCAGCCCGCTGACGACCCCAGATGCATGCTGTTCCGGATGCCAGTTCCTTCTTCAATTGTGTAAATCGAATTTGCGGCCAGGTCGTGCAGCGTCTGCTTGGCCCCGCTGGGCCATTGAATTTCAATAGTGTTCAACTTTGAATGTATTGCCAGCCCGAAATGCAGTCGTAAATCATTCTGCGAAAGATAGCTCGACCCACTCTGCACTTCCTCCATTTGCTTCAGGTCCCCTGCTGTAACCGTGACGCGCGCGCCGATCGCTGCTCTGTTGCTTTTTGTCCCGACCAGCTTTAGAAGCACCGCATGGTTCAAATTGTGAGTGCAATTCAATAGCAGCGTAGGAGGACCATCCACATTTAGAACTACTGCGTCGGGCTTGCCATCGTTATTAACGTCGCCAAAAGCCACGCCCCGCCGCGATTCCAAAGGCAGTTTCCGCAGGAGCGTTTGGGGTGCAATATCACGGAACGTACCATCGCGATTGTTGTGAAATAGCACAAACGGCTCACGGTAGAAGACACCCATTTGTGCTTGGTCCATTTGGGGGTAGATGTGACCGTTGGCGGCGAAAATGTCATCCCATCCGCTGTTGGTAAAGTCGACGAACCCCGTTCCCCAGCCAACTAGTGGAAACGTAACGCGCGCAATTCCAGAGGGATTCGTAACATCGGCAAAGCCTTGTGCCCCCCGGTTTCGATACAGAGTGTCGGACTCCTGCATGAAATTTGTGACGAAAATATCCAGGTTGCCGTCGTGGTTTAGATCACCGACCGCAACCCCCATGGACCCTTGCTCGCGGCCATCTCCGCTGACCGCAGTCCCTGAAAGGACGCCGACGTCCTCAAAAGTCCCATCGTGCTTGTTGCGATACAGATAGTTTGGTCCACGATCGTTGGCAACGTACAGATCTGGCCAGCCGTCATTGTCATACTGTGCCCAGACGGCCTGCATCCCGAAAAGTCCTTTTTCATCGCTAACACCAGCCTTTTTGGAAACATCTTCGAACGTTCCATTCCCTTTATTGTGAAAGAGGAAGTCGGTTTCCCCAGGGAAACCCCAAGGCCCGCAGAAGACGTGCAGACCCATGAAAGAGCAGGATGCATCGCTCTCGAACTGTCGATTATCCACATGCGCATATCGTGGAACAAATAGATCTACAAAGCCATCACGATCGTAGTCTCCCCAGGCTGCGCCCGTGGGAAAGCCATCCACCGCGACTCCTGCGTGCGCCGTCACGTCTTCAAATTTGCAATTGCCTTCGTTTCGATACAGCACCGAGCCACCGAAGCCCGTAACGTAAATGTCTTGCCAGCCATCATTGTCAAAATCAGCCACCGCAAGGCCCATGCCCCATCCTTTCCGGGTTAGGCCGGCTTCAGCGGAAATGTCTTTGAACTTGAGCCCGGTCTCCTGGTGATACAGGGTCACCATCAAATCGCCGCCAGACTTATAGTGGTCGACTGTTGAACCGTTAACCGTCACGATATCGAGCTTGCCGTCATTATCGCAGTCGATGAATCCGATGCCGCCGCTCATGGCTTCAACCATGTACTTCTTGTCCGGGGTGGAGACGTGCGGACTGGTCAGCCCAGCGATCCGGGAGATGTCCCTGAACGTGGGGACTTCCGAGGGCGCCTTTTGCGCACGCAATAGCAGGGGCGTTTGCAGGGCGAGAATAAAGATTAGGATTGTCCGCATGTAGCAGGGAAACACAGGCCCAACGAATTTCTCACCTCAAAGTTCGGCCGGGGCTCGGAACCTGGGTGGTGGACAGTCTCCTGAGTTTACGTGAAATCAGGCCAGTTCTGTAAGCAAGAAAAGCATTGTGGACCTCGTTTCGGACGACTTCGGGGCTCACCCATAGACTTGTAACGGCTCCGCTCTCGCTCATGGTTCGTGTCTTCTTCGCGCAATTGTGCGAGACGTTTCAGCAGGTCGAGAACTGTGGAGTGGCCTCCTAAGTTTTGCGAAAGCTTGAGTCGGCCGATAGACCGGGATTGGTGTGTGGATTTCACTTCGAGCGCCTTCCACAAGCGGCTTTGCATTGTGTGGCACCTGTCTCAGGGGTCTCGGTTGGTAACACCACCGGAACAACTCGGTCTTGGAACCGACATTGTGAGAATCACTCCGGACGGGGTCGAGGAGGAGCGATGGTGCGCGTTAACAACCCGGACGTCAAACTCAAGTACAATCCAGTACCGCAGGGCCGGTGTCAGAATTGACAACACGCGAGAGGGATAGCAAGGTGCGCTCAAGAATTCGCACTTTACAGCAAGCCAGACTGTAATCAGCAATCTTTGCTGAAGCGGAGGGATTATGACCCGTTGCGTCGCGTCCGTTTTATTCCTTCTCCTGGCATCGACATCTCTCTTGGCCCAGGCAGGACGCGGAGATTGTGATTTATCGGTGCGTATACTTACCAGCAACGAGCGGGGGGTCGAATCCCCGATTCAGGTTCAACTGCTTGGAGACCATGGAGTGTTAGCCGCTACCCAGGTTACAGGAGCCGATTTTGCGCATTTCCGAGTCGCCAGTGGGAGGACCTACCGTTTGTCAGTATCCGGCACGAGCATTGAGCCTGTTACCACTTCGTATTTCGATATCACCCCGCTGGAAGAGACACACATCGAGAACGTATATGTGAAGCTCAATAAACAGAACTCCGCCGCAGACTCGGCCGGAACGGCTACGGTTTCCGTGAGCGAGATGAACATTCCCAAGAACGCAAGCTCTGAGATGAAGAGGGGTATGGATGCATACGCTAAGGGAGATATGGAGAACGCGGCTAGACACTTCCAAAAAGCCATAGCCGAGTACCCGCAATATGCGCGGGCCTATGACATGCTCGGAGCGATCGCAATGAAGGGTTCCGACCGAATCAAGGCCAGAGAAATGTTCGCGAAGTCGATTCAAGCGGACGGTGCTTTCGTGCCTGCATACTTGGATCTCGCGCGTATGGATCTTCAAGAGCGCAGCTACTCCAGGTCGGAGTCCTTGCTGGAAAAAGCTATTTCTGTAAACTCCTCACTGCCCGATGCTATTGCGCTGCTAGCCACTGCTGAGTTCGCGAATGGGGAATACGACAAGGCCCTTGCGGATGTACGGCGCACCCACGCTCTACGCAATCACGAGCAGTTCGCCGAAGTACATATCATGGCTGGCAAAGTGTTGAGAATGCAAGATCATCCTGACGAAGCAATTACCCAATTTCAGCTGTTCTTGAAAGAGAAACCGGAGAGCCCGGAGGGAGAGAGCGTCCGCCAGGCACTCGCATCCCTAAAGACAAGACGAAAGCCTTAGGAACGCAAAATGCCACTCAGCAATCCAGCGCTTGGAATTCCGAGGTGACGCTGGAGTTGTAGTTGTGAAATCGCAATCCAGACTAGCCGAGCCGAATCGGCGATTATGAATGGCTCGCTGCCGGACTGCAAGTGGTTTGACGATGAGCGAGGCCCAGGGTACGTGAATATGTCCGCCCTCTGACTGAAGAATAGCGCTCTCCGGCTGTTCCCAAAGAATGCCGAAGCTCTATTGCGCCTTCGGGATCAGAAGTACAGTCGCAGTGTAAGGCGACATCGGGATGGAGAACGACGTTCCCAAGCCATCCATCTGTCTGCCCACGAGGGAATTCCCTTCGGGTGGATTCGTTTTTCCATAATCGAACCTGGCGCCTTTCGCACCGAGAGCCACACCTTTCAGTGAAATTTTGACTGTTGTCGCGTTCTTGGCATCTTTGTTGATCAACATAATCCCGATGCTCCCATCGGCGCGCTTGGCCGCATGCACCGATAATGCCGGACTGCTCGAAGATGCGACCAGAAGCGCATCATTGAAGTTCATGAGTGCGTACACCAACTGAATACCGTAATAGGCTGGCCCAGGCTTGTTGTTCTCGTCGAGAAACCCGCCACTATGCAATTCAGACCAGTCGACATTCATTACTCCGTACTCAGCAAATGTTAAGTAGACGTCGGCCGCAAACAATCCGACCGCGACTGGTTCTGCGACTCTGGCCCACGGAATCGGCCCCATTTCCGTGACCGCGACTCGAATGCTCCGCGCGCGCTGCCCACAGGATTTCTGGATCGAGTCTCCGACGGCTGCCAGAGTCTGCGCCAGAGGCCCTTGCGGGGAGGCCAGCAATTTATTCTCATCCAGATCTTTCCAGTTCGATTCTGCCGTTGTATCGCCCGCATACAAGGGCAGAGAAACAAAATCGACGTCGTTGCACGTCATTGCCAGGACACCCTTTGCCCAGTCCGCAGCGTAGCCAAAATCCTTATCCACACTCAGCCTACTTTCATTGACGTACTTACCCGTAATCATGTCTTTGGTCCACTCCTGCCGATTGATTTGGCCACTTACAGAGGGGTTCAGCGGAATCCCGAGGTGGATTTTCGGGTCTACAGCCTTCATCGCACGCGCAAACTCAATGAAATTCTTGCCGTAAGCTGCGGGGGACAAACTCGAGTTTCTTCTTCTAGATTTCTCGTTCTCGGCGGCGTTTTCCGGATACGGAGCATGGGCATCCTCTTCGAGTCCAGCATCGCCGTAGTAGCCGTTTTGGTATACCTGGTTTCCAATCTCCCAGAAATGGATCGCAAATGGCGCCGGGTGCTGGATGCGTAGGAAGTTTTTGCCGTCATCGTTGGCCATTGGAGCCGACGCTCGCAGCGAAGCCCAATAGCTGACATTCTGCCAGTCATTTCCGGCCGAGTCCTTGCCCAATGGTTTCGTGTCATCGACGTTTCCATTCGCATACGCTACCCACGCAGCCGCTTCCACCGGTTCGCCCCCGCCATTACCGTGAAGATTCGAACCATAATTCACCGTAAAAATTGCTGTGCCGACCTGTTCCGTGAACCGCAAAAACGAGCCAACGTTACTATCACGTGCGTACGCAACATTCGGATGAGAGAGGCCTTGCCAATTCGATGGAGCGTGCGTGGACCAATGAAAAGTATCGGCAATCCGTCCACCCGGGTAACGCAGCGTAGTGACGCCAGCGGCACGCAGCAAGGGAATAATTGCGTTGTCGGTGAGATGTACGTCCGAAGTCACGGAATGTAATCCGAGCGTCCAAGGCATCATGACCGACCGCGCCCGGTCTCCTTCCACGACGACTTTGACCTCTTTCGGCACTTTCATTGGACCAGAACTGGTCTGGTGGGTCATCTGTTCAATCTGGCGATTGCTTTCATCGGTGTTCTGCTGCTGTAACTGAGCAGACGCATCGGATATGCATAGTGCCAAAAGTACAAATGTGTACAGAAGAAAACAAATAATTCGATTCATCTCGACTCCGTCAATTAGCCAAACCAGATATTCTACGACTGTTCCCATCTGGCGCCCTCTTAACGAACTGGGCGCATTGCACCAGCGGTTCCGGGGTTTGCTCAAAACCAAGCGGGAAAGAACGGGCAAAATACTGCGAGCAAAACACGATTGCTGTTAAATCTTCCATTTGTGGCGACGGCTGCTTCCCTGGCTTTTCTTGTTCCCACGAAGCTTTCGGTCCGCTGTGCTATACGCTTTGCCCGCGGCATTGCAGTACTTGTCGCCTGACGAGGTTTTTTCCGTCACGTGTGAGTTGTCCGTTGCTGGAAGAATTAACTCAGAGGAGTTTCTGGAATTAGGAAAGTTTCCGGAAACACCTTCTCCCAATACATTTCAGATTTCTGCTAAATAGAGATTTGCTTCTCTCGGCTGATCGGAAGCCGCCCTTCCTTACGCGTAGGTTGTCAGGAGCTGGCTTCCCACGGCCAGTCCCAGCCTCCTTATTCCCTCTCGGATCAGTTCTGGTGCAGCGTTCGAGAAATTCAGCCGCATGTGATGGTCCATTTTCCCGGGGATTGCATAGAAGGAGTTGCCGGGGACGAAGACTACGCTCTGAGCAACTGCGGCTTCCAGAATCTGGCGGCTGTCGAGCGACTGCGGCAAGGTCACCCACAAGAACAGACCGCCTTGCGGGTGAGTCCATTTCACTTCGGGCGGAAAGAATTCTTTCAGAGCTTCGAGCATTACATCGCGACGCTCGCGGTAGAGATTGCGAATAACTTTCACATGTTGTTCCAGGAAGCCGTCGCGCACAACCTCGTATGCCACATGCTGCGTGAAAGTTGAGGTATGGAGATCCGTTGACTGCTTTAATTGCACGAGCTTTGCAATCACGTCGGGAGGCGCGACAATCCACCCGAGCCGCAGGCCCGGGGCAATCGTCTTGGAAAACGTGCCGAGATAAATGACGTTGCCGATGGCGTAGCCGGAATCACGCCGCAGGTTCTCGCGGTCGATCACGATCAGTGGCGGAATGTGCTCGCCCTCATAGCGCAACTGTCCGTACGGATCATCTTCTATTATTGGCACCCCATATTTATCCGCGAGCAGCACCAGTTCGTGACGGCGGCCTTCACTCAGCGTGGTTCCCGCGGGATTTTGAAAGTTGGGCAGCAGATACATGAATTTGGGATTGGAGCGCAGTGGCTCTTCGACGAGGTCGGTGCGAATTCCCTCGGAATCGATCGGTACCGAGAAATATTCCGCCCCGTAGGCATTGAATGCCTGCAAGGCACCGAGATACGTCGGCGCCTCGACGAGCACACGATCGCCGCGGTCGATGAACAACTTCCCAATTAGATCGAGCGCCTGCTGCGCGCCCGAGGTGATCATCACGTTGTCGAGTCTCGCGTGCACGCCGTAGCGGGACATGTTTGCGGCAATCCAATCGCGCAGCGGTTCGTAGCCTTCGGTGCGGCCGTATTGCAAAGAGTGCGCCGACTGCTCGGCAATGACTTTGTGGCAAGCTTCCTCAAAACGCTGCAGCGGAAATGCATCGGGTGAAGGCAGTCCCCCGGCGAAAGAAATGACGCCCGGCTGTTCGGTGATCTTCAGCAATTCGCGAATTTCGGAGCTGCGAACACGACGCGTGCGCAGAGAGTAACGAGAAGTCCAATCCATTGACATAACCGCCTCCCTGGAAATTGAGTCATTGAATCGTTAACGGATTGAATCATTGAAAATTCGGTGTGCGAAAGCATTTCGATACCGCACTCAGCCGGCACAATTCGACGATCACGCAAAGCCGTCGGGCTGGCTGACGGCCCCGACCTGGTGGTCGATGTAGTCGCGGCCGGCGGTGAGCGCCTTGCGATCGATTTCCAGCAATTGCACCTTCTTTACCTTTGCTTCGAGGACCTGCATGGCTGTTTCAGAATTCAAACACTCTGTTGCTTCGAGCAGAGCGCCGAGCATGACAATGTTCGCCGCTTTCGGTGAACCAACCACATCGGCAATCTCGCCCGCCGGGATGCACACGACATGGACTTCGGAGTCGTCGAAACCCTCAGGCAAATTGCTCCCGTTGTACAGAATCAGACCGCCGGGAACGACTTCGCGTGCGAATTTGTGCAGCGAGATTTCGTTCATGGCTACGAGCACATCGGGCGCGGAAACCAGCGGCGAGCCGACGCGTTCTTTCGAGAGGCAGACATGACAGTGGGCGCTCCCGGACCGCATCTCTGGCCCGTAAGACGGTAGCCAGCTGACTTCGAGGTGTTCGCGCATGCCCATCTCGGTGAGCAGTTGGCCAAGGAGGAGAACGCCTTGGCCGCCAAATCCGGCAATCTTGATTCCGATGTGGCTGAAGCTGTGATGATCCGCTGCAAGGCTTTTTTGTGGCTCCGCGGCATCGCGACTCGTGGTGAGTTCTAGCACGTCGGCAACAGGCCGCTGCGGAGGTTCAGGAACAACCGGCATTTCGGGCTTGCGATCGCGGAACAGTGCGAGAGGAAAAACCGGAATCATTCCATCCGACACCCAGGCTCGCGCTTCGACGGGATCCTTACCCCAGATAGTTGGACACGGAGAGAGAATCTCGACAAACGAGAAGCCTGCATTGTCGCGCTGCAGTTCCAGCGCATGGCGAACGGCCCGGCGCGCACGCATGATGTTCTTGTTGTCGCACAGGGCCACGCGCTCGATGTAGGTGGGCGCCTCTAACGTCGAAAGAAGTTCCGACATGTGCAGCGGGAAACCTTCTCCGGCCGGATGGCGTCCCCAGGGAGTGGTTGTGCTCTTTTGGCCGACAAGAGTCGTCGGCGCCATCTGGCCGCCGGTCATTCCGTAAATGCCATTGTTCACGAAGAAGACCGCGATCTTCTCGCCGCGGTTCGCCGCGTGAATGATCTCGGCGGTACCGATCGCTGCAAGATCGCCGTCTCCCTGATAAGAGAGCACCACTTTATCTGGGCAGGCCCGCTTCACTGCAGTGGCGGCGGCCGAAGCGCGTCCGTGTGCAGCCTGCACGTTGCCCACATCGAAGTAGTAGTAGGCGAATACAGAACAGCCGACCGGGCTGACGAAAATCGTCTTGTCCTTGATGCCGAGTTCTTCAATGCCTTCGGCGATCAGCTTGTGAACGATACCGTGACCGCATCCCGGACAGTAGTGCGTTTGGTGGCGCAGATCGGCCTTCCGCTCGTAAGTGTCGTAGAAAACCGGCGACTTCTCGTGAGCTACGTCGTAGTTGCTGCCGGTTTCAGGATCGATGACGCGAGTTGCTCGTGTGTTCTCCATGACGTTTCCTAACTCACCAGCATGGAATAAGGATCGATAGCTTTTTCTTCCGTGTGGTGTGCTGCCGTTGCGTCGAAGCGGTTGCGGCTCGGATGTGCAAATGACATTACGATCTCTTTCAGTTCTTCGACAGAGGGTACGTTGCCGCCAACGCGCCCGAAGAACTTGACCGGCACCTCGCCATTGATAGCAAGCCGCACGTCTTCGAACATTTGCCCGTTATTGAGTTCAACGACCAGCACGTTCTGCGCTTTTGAAGCAGCCTTCGCCAGAGCCCGCGACGGATAAGGCCAGAGCGTGATCGGGCGGAACATCCCTGCCCTTACCCCGTCGCGGCGCAGTGCCTCCACAGTCGACAGCAGCACGCGCGAAACAATGCCGAATCCAACCAGCAGGACCTCGGCATCCTGTGTGCAGTACGCCTCATGGCGGCATTCGAACTCCTGTGCGCGAATGTATTTGGCTTCGAGACGACGCTGGTGTTCTTCGAGACCATCTGGTTCGAGATAGATAGAACTGATCAGATTGCGCCGCGTCTCGACTGTTCCCTTCACCGCCCAGGGTTTCTCCGGCAACTCCGCGTTGCGATATTCCAGTTCAAGGGGCTCCATCATTTGGCCGACGAATCCATCGGCGAGAACGACCGCGGGATTGCGGTACTTGTCGGCCAATTCGAAGGCCAGCAACGTGAGTTCGGCCATCTCCTGCACGGAAGCGGGAGCGAGGACGATGTTGCGGTAGTTGCCGTGGCCTCCACCTTTCACCATCGCGGTGTAATCGCTCTGTTCCGGCGCAATGTTGCCCAGGCCAGGCCCGCCGCGCATCACGTCGACAATCACGCACGGAAGCTCCGCGCCGGCAAGATACGAAATGCCTTCCTGCATCAAGCTGATGCCCGGCCCGGAGGATGCCGTCATCACGCGCACGCCGGCCGACGCGGCGCCGTACACCATGTTGATAGCCGCCACCTCGCTTTCCGCTTGCAGGAATGTGCCGCCGATCTGCGGAAGGTAAAGCGCGGCGCTTTCGGCGATTTCGCTGGCAGGAGTGATTGGATATCCATAGAACGCGCGACATCCTGCGAGGATGGCGCCCTTCATTAGCGCGATGTTTCCTTTACAGAGCTGCCGCATGTTCGCCTCCTCGGGACGCAACTGCTTTGGGTGGAGCAGCCAACCGATACACCGTGATTGCGCCCGGCTCAGGGCAGCAGTAGAAGCAAATGCCGCAGCCAGTGCAGTCGCGCCCGGTGTAGTGCGCGGAATGCACTCCGTACGGGCTGAGTTCCTTCGCGAGCACAAGACACTTGGGCGGGCACGACTCGATGCAAAGCCCGCAGCCCTTGCATTCCTCAACGTTGATAACGATGTTGCCTCGGCTCGCCATGTTCACCTCGTTGACTCATATCGTGGTACCGTCCCGCTGAAGCGGACTCGAACTCTTGCTAGAGCGTTCCCGGCACTTACGTGCCGGGCTATTTAGCTTCCGCCGCTGTGCGGCTGGCACCTTGCTGGTTTTTGCGACGCCCTTCGAGCAGGAAGACGATTTCTTGGAGCCGCGGCTTTTGGTCGACGGTTGCGGCACGAAGCGGTCCTCGAACAAGCACGCGTCTAGCCCGCGACGCGGGCGGAACTTAATTAGCCCACCGCGTAAGCGGTGGGTAAAGGCAAGCAACGGCCAGAGTCCCGCAGGGACGGCACCGGTTCTTACATGTTCGGTCGGGACCGCGCTTTCGCGGACCTCATCAATTTGGTGATTAGTCGAAATGAGTTTCCCCGGATAGTAGGCCGAGCTTTGCGGCTGGCTGAAATTGACGTGTGGCCACGCTGACCGGGCGTCAACGGGGCGGTCCCAGGGACAGAGAAGCCGTACTGCTTGTGGCATTGCCGCGCCTCTCTTAACTCTGGATTATTTATTCCGCCAAAGATTGCCAACTATGACGTGCGGCACGAGTTCTTGTGATAAGCGTCACAACAGCGAAGGAGATGCCGACCGTCCGGTCTGCGGAAAACAGAACCTTCACCACAGAGGACACAGAGGTACACGAAGGAACGCCACAGAGGTTTTCTGAAGAACCAACGGCAAGTTTCGAAATTCGATACTTACCGTGGCTCATCTGTGCGCACTACGCGGTCGTCTTTCTTGGTCCGTTCTTTTGCCTTCCTCGGTGTTTTTCCTCTGTGTACCTCTGTCTCCTCTGTGGTGAAGGTTTTCGTTTTTTGGTTTTTCGTTTTTAGCTTTGAGTTATCAAATCCGACCGATCGGTCGCCCGTTGTGATGTGTGTCACCCATCCTTGTGGCCTACGTCATCGCTCGCACATTCAGGCTTGTCGAAACTGAAAGCACGCAGAGTTGTGCGGAGACGAACATCCATGACTTGGGAAAGCGAGTACACGCGCAAGATCAAGACCGCAGATGAAGCGGTTCGCGTCATCGAGTCCGGCATGCGGGTGTACATCCAGCCCGGATGCGCTGAGCCCGAAACTCTGGTTGACGCGATGACGCGGCGTGCGCCGGAACTGGAGGCTGTTGAGGTTGTCCACATGCGCACCATGGGCGCCGCTCCCTACACCGCGCCGGAGATGGCTTCCCACTTCCGACACAAGGCATTCTTTATTGGACCCAATGTTCGCGAAGCCATCAACGCTGGACGAGCCGACTACATTCCGATTCATCTGAGCGAGGTGGAAGGACTATTCGAAAGTGGCGCCATGCCGCTGGATGTTGCGTTGATTCAGGTCTCCCCGCCCGACTCCCACGGCTTCTGCAGTTTTGGCGTTGGCGTGGATACCACCCTTACCGCTGCCAAATGTGCCCGCCACGTGATCGCACAGGTCAACAACTATATGCCGCGAACGTACGGCGACAGTTACATCCACGTCAGCGATATTGATACGGTGGTGGAATGGTCGCAGGCGCTCTGCGAATTCAAGCCGCCCGTAGTCACTGATATGCATGTTGCCGTAGCACGCAACGTGGCTGGCCTGATCGAGGATGGGGCGGTGCTGCAGACTGGAATCGGCGGTCTACCCGATGCAGTGCTGCCCTTCCTCATGGATCGCAAGGACCTCGGCATCCAGAGTGAACTGATCACGGACGCAGTGATCCCCTTGATTGAAGCCGGCGTTATCACCGGCGCGCGCAAGAACTTCAAGCCGCGAAAAATCATCGTTGGATTCGCCATCGGGACCAAAAAGATTTTCGAGTTTGTGGACAACAATCCCATTTTCGAGTTTCCTCCGACTGCCTACACCAATGATCCTGCGCTGGTCGCCCGCAACGACAATATGGTTGCAATCAACTCTGCCATTCAGATTGATCTCACCGGGCAAATCTGCTCGGATTCGATTGGCACGTCTTTTTATAGCGGGATCGGCGGACAGGTGGATTTTCTGCGCGGAGCTTCGCGCTCCAAAGGCGGCAAGCCGATTATTGCGATCTCGTCGACCACGAAGAACGGGACGGTCTCGCGTATCGTGCCTACATTGGCGCCAGGCGCGGGTGTAGTCACGTCGCGAGGATTGGTCCGATACGTAGTCAGTGAACACGGCGTTGCGTATCTGCACGGCAAATCAGTCCGCGAGCGGGCACAGGCACTGATCGAAATCGCCGATCCGAAGTTCCGAAACTCGCTCTACGAGTACTGTGAGAAGACGAATTGGTTGACACGGCCAGTATGCGAGGACCACGATCCGGTTCCTGCCAAAGCCACACAGGCTTGACCTGCGCTCTGTTACTTTCTGGGTCTATACTGTTGCACGCTAACCGGGTGGCGTATGCGAGCGTGTGCCATTTTCGTGCGGAGTACTTTTTTCAACCTGGTTCTAGGGTGCGCCGCTTCGATCGTTCAAGCGCAAGACCCGCCCAAGCTGCCGCCGGACAACTCGCCGCCAGACTTATCGCAGCCACCGTTCGCACCTACGTTCGTGCCTAGAGTTGCGGTGCAACGTGTACGCACGGTACAGGGAATCTCGCCGGCTCTGACGAGTTGTCCGAAGGGCTACACTTTGAAGACCGTGGTCTATGGAACACTGCCCCCGCAACACCGATGTGTGAAGGGGCGCAACTCCTGCGTCATGATCTGGCCCCTCACGGGATTGGGTGCAGTGCCAGGATTTCCGTGGTATGCGGATCTATGTGACGCAGGACTGGTTGTCACGACAAGGGTCACCCCAGTCTACCCGCCGGGTTCAATTCGTAATCAAGAACAAGGTGTAGTGGTTTTGCGAATAGGAAACCAGCCGGATGGTTCAATTCCGATTCCCACAACTCTGGGAGGATTCAGCGGACCGTTCCGGCTTGAAGCGGCGGCGCTCGCGGCTCTGCGGCAATGGCAGTGGAAGCCGTATCTCATCAAGGGTCATCCTGCTCTGTTTTGGACACGCGTTTACTTTAAATTCGAGCTCACGCCCGATGGCCCGCGCGTCCAAACCTTCCTGCGCGACCCTCCCAATAAATCCCGCTAAATCTCGTCTTTTCAGCTACTTTTGCGACCTTGTGGCCGCCCCGGCATCTAATCTATTGTTTGACTTCCAATCTCGTTCTACATTGGAAGCAGCTCTTTGAATTTGGCCCGATACTCACCTCCTTATGGCGGGGTCCCCAGCGTGGGACTTCAGCCCGCGATGGGGTGCCTGGGGGCGTCACGGTTTCGACGGAGATGCTTGCGGCCAGAAGGCATGCCGGGGTGCACACACCCGTAATCGCGTGCAAAATGATAATTGCCAATCAACAGATGGCATACGCTGCTTAATTAGTTAAGTAGCCGTCCTCCGCGGCTTTGCCCGTGGGCTGCGGAAGGACGTCGCACAGCGGGCTGCTCTTCCCTGCTACGTCTGGGTGGGGAGGCTAAGATCTCAGGCTAGCGGCAACCGTTTCTTGTCCGTTCTGAGCGGCGGCCGCGAACGTCCCAGGGTAATGCCTGGGGCAGGAACGCGACTACGCATGTAGGCTTCTGACCAGTAACATTTTCGGACGCGGGTTCGACTCCCGCCGCCTCCACCAAAACTTCCTTACGTTCGTGCCGGCGCCCGCGTTTCCGGCTCACGCCGCTTTCTTACCATTTTCGATTGATTCCACTTCCAGTTGCTTTTTGTCGATCGCGATGTGCTCGTGCTTGATATTCAGGCGCAGGCGATTGTAGATGCTGATATAGAAATTGCAGACCCACACCAGGGCGAACAACGAGATCAGGTAGCCGCGCCAGTCCGGAAACAGCAGCTTGAAGCGTGTGATGGCGAGAAAAATCCCGGACACGTAGTGGCTGAAACAATATTCGCAGGTGAACAAGTAGAAAAACTTCCGTTGCAGCACTGAGCGACACGACTTGCTTTTGGTTCGGCAGTAATCCTGCATCTCGCGGAAGATGGCTTCGTGCGTGACTGTCCACGCGACCGACGCGACGGGCAGCGCGAGAACGAACAAAGTCACAACCTGTTGGCCAAGAGACACGTAATTCGATGCTTCCGGCGTCATCAGCGTTCCTCAAATGTTGCTTGGCGGTCGAATGACGTTTGAACACCTTGCAAGATCCTGATGGCCGACGTTGACCGAATTCCAGCTCCGTCTTACGATTCTGTGATTCCCTTCTGAGGGCGCGCCATGCTCGGCCAAACAATCTCCCATTACCGCATTCTCAAGGAACTCGGTGGGGGCGGCATGGGCGTTGTGTATGAAGCCGAGGACCTCAAACTGGGGCGGCACGTTGCCCTAAAGTTCCTGCCCGATGAACTGTCGCGCGATCCGCAGGCGCTGGAGCGTTTTCGGCGAGAGGCGCGATCGGCTTCCGCGCTGAACCACCCCAACATTTGCACGGTGTATGAAATCGACGAGGCTGACGGCCGCCTCTTCATTGCCATGGAACGCCTGGAAGGTGAAACCCTGAAGCATATGGTGATGGGCCGTCCGCTTCCGGTGGAACAGATTCTGGAGCTGGGAATCGAAATCGCTGATGCCCTGGGGGCTGCGCATGCTCAAGGGATCATCCATCGCGACATAAAGCCCGCCAACGTTTTCGTCACCACACGAAAGCACGCCAAGATTCTCGATTTTGGTCTCGCTAAGATGGCGGCTCGAAGTTCACTGGTGGAAGCCGCGGGCGCTACCGTGAGTATTCCGGCAGAGCACCTTACCAGCCCTGGCAGCGCCGTAGGCACGATCGCATATATGTCGCCCGAACAGGCACTAGGGAAGCCGCTGGACGAGCGAACAGACCTGTTTTCGTTTGGCGCGTTGTTGTACGAAATGTGCGCAGGGCGGCCACCTTTTTCCGGGGACACTTCGGCCGCGATCTTCGATCGCATCCTGCATTCGGCGCCGACCTCTCCGGTTCGGCTAAACCCCGAGTTACCGGCCGAACTCGAGCGCATCGTAAACAAGGCTCTCGAAAAGGATCCCAGCCTCCGTTATCAGCACGCCGCCGACATCGAAAGCGACCTCAAGCGACTCCGCCGCGACAGTAGTTCCGCCTCGCAGGTGGCGATCGTGCCATCGGAGCGCGCACGCACGCCTTGGATAGCAGCAGGGGCTCTCATTTTGATTGCGGTTGTTGCCGCTTTGGCCTACTGGTCCCGCAGTTCAGCGAAACAAGGAAGTTCAAGTACGGCAGTTGCCATTCCCGCCGCTGCGGCACACAGCATTGCGGTTTTGCCTTTTGAACATCTGGGGCAAAAGACCGATGAGACCTGGGGAATCGGCATGGCAGACGCAATCATCAGCCGGCTGGCTTCCCTGCAGAACCTGGCGGTGCGGCCCACGAACTCGGTGCTGAAGTATTCCAGCGGTAGTTTCGATCCGATTGATGCCGCGCGTGAATTGAAGGTGGACTCTGTGCTCGCGGGCAATTATCAAAATGTTGGAGGCGTGCTTCGGGTTTCGGTGCAACTGATCGATCATGGCGCGACCCGCTGGGGGCAGCGTTTTGATCTGCGCGGAACCGACATGCTGAAATTTCAGGACGACGTAGCACAGCAGGTGGTGCAGAGTCTCAGTGTTCAGCTTTCAGGCGCGGAGCAGGAGCGCATGAACACTCCCAGCACACACTCGGCAGAGGCTTACAACTATCTCGTACAGGCACGCGCATATTTCAACGAGTACTCCAGCACGTCGCGAGTGGAATCTCTTCACCAGGGAGAACAGCTGGCCCAAAAGGCAATTGCTCTCGATCCGTCATTTGCCGACGCTTATGTGATCCTGGCCCAGCTTTATGCATGGCAGGCAGCGAACTTTGCCGATAACGCCGGTCGCGTGCTGTCCGATGCAGAGCAGGCTGCACGGAAAGCCTTGGCCCTGGAACCAACTTCCGAAGCCGCAACTTCTGTGCTGGGCGGTGTGCTGGTCGAAGAAGGCAAGAATGCGGAAGCTATCCGCACGCTCCGACAGGCAGCTTCCCTGGCGCCCAATGATGTGCAGGTTTGGGATTACCTCGGCTACGGCTATCACTACATGGGGCTCGATGACCTCGCGGAGCAGGCGCTTCGACATTCCCGTGATCTGAACCCGTCGCCGCCACGCATTTACTGGATGCATGGCCGGATGCTCCTCTATCAGGGCAAAACCGAGGAAGCGGTTGAGCAGACGCGCGCGGCCTTGCAACGAACGCCGCAACAATTCAAGCTCATGGCGTTCCTGGGGTACTTCCTCTACTACGAAGGCAAGTACGACGAGGCCGAACAATGGATCAACAAGTCGCTGGAACTCCGGGGTGGCAAGGGCGACGACTCACCGCTAATCTTTTCCGCTTACCTGCACGCCATGCGCGGAGAGCGGGACAAAATTGATCCGGATGTGCTCAGCTATAAGCCGGAAGGGATTGTGGACGGCGATCTTGCGGAGTGGGTGGGCGCAGTGTATGCGCTACTGGGCGACAAGACGACAGCGTTAGCGTTTTTGCGAAGAGCGGTCGCTTTAGGAAACCACAATTATCCCTGGTTCCAGCGCGACAAGAATTGGGACAAACTGCGCGGCGATCCAGACTACGAGAAGCTCATGCGCGAGGTCGAAGGCTATTGGAAGGGGTATGTACGCGAGTTTGCTCCGTAGATTTTCTCCCATTTGCTGTCTTATCTACCTTGATGAGATAAATCACCAACCGGTCTTGGTGCCTGGTGATACTCCGTCAACAAGCCCCTTAACGTAACTACATGATCTTCCCGATGTTCTGTTTGTCTGGTGCCTCTTATGATTTTGCCGCAAGCAGATTCGTAAGTAGATCGAAGTCTAACCGGAGCTTTCCGGTTTCCTGCTAAGTCAACTTTTCTGAACCTGGCCAACTTAACCACAACTGAATACGGAACCAAGGAGTCTGTAATGGGAACCATGCTGTTGCGCGCTTTCTTTGCTGTCGTCCTGCTGGTTGCATTTTCGCAATTCTCGATTGCTGGAACACTCTGTGTGAATCAAAGTGGAACGCCCGGCTGCTACTCAACAATTTCCGCTGCTGTTGCCGCGGCTGCAAGTCACGACACCATCAAGGTCGCGCCGGGCACCTATGCTGAGGATGTGCAGATCGGTAAGTCTCTGTCGCTGATTGGAGATAATCCGAACAATACGATCATCGACGCCACTGGATTACCGAACGGCGTGTATGTTGACGGCCTCGACCATCCGGGATTGCGAGCCGTCGTAGTGAGTGGATTTACTGTCAACGAAGCAAATTATGAAGGCATTCTGGTCACGAATGCCGCAGACGTGACCATCTGGGGAAACAAAGTTACCCAGAACGATCGCAGCCTGACTCCCACTCCCGAAGGGCCAACCTGCCCCGGAATTCCGGCGTTTGAAACCGCCGAAGGGTTCGACTGCGGAGAAGGCATTCACCTCAGCGGCGTGGAACATTCTGTTGTTTCGAAAAATCAAGTGTTCGCCAACGCTGGCGGGATCCTGCTTAGTGATGATACCGGTGCGACCCACCACATCCTGGTCTCGGGCAACACGGTCACCGAAAATCCTTTTGACTGCGGCATCACGCTGGCTTCACACCCTCCAGCCCTGCAGACAAACGCGACTGCTCCCCTCGGCGTTTTCGATAACACCATCTCTGGCAATGAGTCCTCGCGAAATGGACTTGCTGTCGGAGAAGGCGCTGGCGTGGGCATCTTTGACTCAGTGCCAGGCGCGAAGAATTATGGCAACGTGGTAATCGGAAACAAGTTGACCAACAACGGACTGCCGGGCGTTGCCCTGCACAGCCACACACCGGGGCAGAACCTGAACAACAACTCCATCATCGGTAACCAGATTTCCGGGAACCACGCCGACAGTGCTGACGCGGCGACACCTGGCCCAACCGGGATCAACATTTTTGGTGTGTCGCCTATTGTGGGCACAATCATTTCCCAGAACGTGATCAAGGATGAAGCAGTCGATGTGGCCGTCAACACTCCAGGCAGCGTGAATGTTCATTTGAATGATCTTCTCGGGAAGATGGTGGGGCTGGCGAACCTGGGTTCAGGATCGGTGGACGCGACCGAGAATTGGTGGGGATGTTTTGCGGGACCGGGAACTCCGGGATGTTCCACAGTGAGCGGGTCGAACGTGCTGGTTCAGCCGTGGCTAACGAAACCGTTCTGAGTAATTTGAGGGCGGGCATTTCGCCCGTCCTCAACTCGTCGTACGGTCTAGGCTGATTGACCTGCGCAGAACCCCGAGGCCCACGCCCATTGAAAGTTGAAGCCGCCGAGATGGCCGGTGACGTCGACAACTTCGCCAATGAAGTACAGGCCTGGGATGTTGCGGCACTCCATGGTTTTGGAAGAGAGCTCGCTGGTGTCCACGCCGCCGGCAGTAACTTCGGCCTTGTCGTAGCCTTCGGTGCCCTCGGGGGTGACAGCCCAGTTGTGGGCCTCGCGTTCCCATTCGGTGAGCGCGTGGTTTGTCCATGAGGTCGGAGTGTGCAGTTCAACCCAGCGATCGGCTAAACGCTGTGGCACGACTGCGCGAAACGCTGACTTCAGTGCGGAGAGATGGCGACGTGAGCCGGTACGCACGGGAGCGGTCAGGTCTACTCCCGGAGCTAAATCAATCATGATGGAGCCACCGTCCTGCCAGTACGACGAAATTTGCAAGATCGCTGGGCCACTTAGCCCGCGATGCGTGAACAACATCTTCTCGCGGAAGCGCTGTTTGCCAATTGAGGCCACCACCTCGGCGGAGACGCCAGTCAGGTCGCTGTAGCTCTGCCGGTCTTGCGCGTTAAAGAGCAGCGGCACAAGTGCGGGCCGCGGCGCGACGATCTTCAATCCAAACTGGCGCGCCAGTTCATAGCCAAAGGAAGTCGCGCCCATCTTAGGGATGGAAAGGCCGCCGGTCGCAACCACCAGCGACTGTGAGCGGAACTCCTCGTTGCCAGCACTCGCGATGAAATGGTCCCCGCGTTCTACTCGGTCAAGCGAGACGTTGGTGAGAATCCGCGCTCCGGCGTGGCGACATTCGGTTTCGAGCATGTTGACGATCTGCTGCGCGGAACCGTCGCAGAACAACTGGCCTAGAGTTTTTTCGTGGTACGCGATGCGGTGCTTCTCGACTAACGCGATGAAATCTGCGGGCGTGTATGCGGCCAGAGCCGATTTGGCAAAATGTGGATTGTCGGAAATGAAATTCTCCGGCCTGCAATGAAGGTTCGTAAAGTTACAGCGTCCACCACCGGAAATCAGGATCTTCTTGCCAATGCGAGCGGCGCGTTCGAGCACGGCCACACGTCTGCCGCGCTTCCCTGCTTCGATGGCGCACATGAGTCCCGCCGCCCCGCCGCCCAAAATAATCACATCGAACTTGTGGATCGGCATCAGCGGTGACCGCCGCCGCGCGGTGAAAGTGCGTTGAGAAGCGACCGAAAGTCCGGCGGAGGCTCACACTCCACAGTCACGGGCTCTCCCGTGCGCGGATGCGGGAACTGTAAGTATTCGGCATGAAGGGCGACGCGGTTGATTCGAGTTTCCCCAGCTTCTTTCGGGCTGTACTTGCGGTCTGCAATGACGGGATGATCAATCGCGGCCAGTTGCACGCGGATCTGATTCTGAAGGCCCGTCTCTAGAATGACCCGCAACAGCGATGCCCCGCGAAGAGGCTGTACAAGCGAATATCGCAGTTCAGCTCGGGCCGCTTTGGAGTCTTTCGCGGATGCCAGTTTCTGGTGCATGCCCTCTTTTCGGAAGTAGTGCACAAGGGTTCCTTGTTGATCGGGAAGGTGTCCCCGCACGACTACCAAGTATCGCCTCACTGGTGTATGCGCGAGAAACTGCCTAACCATGGCATCGCGATCAGGATGAGTCTTGGCAAACAGCAACACTCCGGAGGCAAAGCGATCAATGCGATGCACGGTGAAAATTCGTTGTCGCCGGTTGGAGAGGTGCTCTGAAAGCAGCGATAACGCAGAAGGCGAGTCCGAGCCCGGCGCTGGGACCGCGAGCAGGCCGGCAGGCTTGTTGACGGCCACCACTGCGTCATCCTCGTATAAGACGGCGAGTTCTCGCGAGAAGCGCCGCGGCGCATTTGCCGACCGGCTGGAAGAATATTTGTGGCGATGTTTTTTCACCGGGGCCTCTCGCTGCCTGTGGTCGTTGACGGTGGAAGCTGCAATCAATAATGTACTAGCTCTCCTTTCACTGGTACTCCGTCCGAATCGCCATCGGCTACAATTCCACTCCGTTGCAGAATCCTCCTTCAGAAGGCATTCATGAACCGACGCAGGTTTCTCCAGGCAGGAAGTTCTCTCGCTCTTACGGCTCTCGCCTCCTCCCATTTGGCATTTGGTGCGGACGCGGAGATCGTGCTCTCGCCGGACAAAGCCGGCGACGTGATCAACCCAAATATCTACGGGCATTTCATCGAGCACCTTGGAGGCGTTATTTACGACGGCGTGTGGGTCGGACGAAACTCGCCGATTCCCAACATCGATGGAATCCGTAAACAATTTGTCGATGACATGAAGGTGATTGCCGCGCCGAATCTCCGTTGGCCGGGCGGATGCTTCGCCGATGGCTATCACTGGCGCGATGGGATCGGTAAGGCGCGTCCACGCACCTACAACTTCTGGCAGCGGCGCATGCCAGCCGGGACGCACGCGACAGAGACGAATCAGTTCGGCATTCACGAATTCATGCACCTTTGCCGCCTGATCGGGGCGGAGCCTTACGTCGCCGCCAATGTGGGATCGAGTACGCCGGCCGAGTTTCATGACTGGGTTTCGTATTGCAATGCACCGGCGGGGACGCTGACCCTGGCAGATGAGCGGGCCAAAAATGGCGATGCCCAGCCATTCAATATTCAATACTGGGGAGTCGGCAACGAGTCCTGGGGCTGCGGCGGAATGATGCGACCGGAAGAGTATGCGCAGAAGTACCGCCAGTTCGTAACGCAATTACCGAACTACAAAGAGCCATTTCTCGTCGCCACCGGCCCGCGTGGCCATTCGGCAGATGAAGACATCGGTTGGACCACCGGCTTCTTCGAAGGCATGCGCGGGTCCGATCCTCCGAACGGATTCTCGATCCACTTCTATACCGATTTGCGACCAACGCCGTTGAAAGCGGCGGATTTTAATGTGCCGGAGTGGTATGAAGTCCTGCTGCGGGGCGTTCGCATCGATAGAGTCATCACCGATCACTGGCAGGAGATGGGCAAGTTCGACAGCAAGCGGCGCACCAAGCTTGTGGTTGATGAGTGGGGCGTCTGGTACAAACCAGGCGAGGAGTTGACGCCGTCGTACATTCTGAGCCAACCGATCACAATGCGCGACGCGGTGCACACCGGGTTGACATTCGACATCTTCAACCGTCACGCCGACAAGATTGCCATGGCGAATGTGGCGCAGACGGTGAACTGTATCCACTCGCTGTTTCTCGCACACGGAGATAAGTTCGTGCGGACCCCGGTGTATCACGTGTTCGATATGTACCGTGTGCACATGGGAGCCAAGCAGGTGCCCGTCTCGAATCCGGTTGCCGAACTGAATGTGCCGGTACTGGCAGGACAGGGACGACTCCCCGGACTTTCGGCCTCCGCTTCGATGCGGGACCGGCGCTTGGCAGTCACGATGACGAATCCGTCAGCCGAGAGCACGTTAAAAACTCGCCTGCGCATTTCAGGAGGTGGACGGCCAACAGAGGCTCGCGGCACGGTCCTTACCCATTCCGATATGCGGGCCGGAAATACGTTTTCTCACCCGGAAGAGGTGAAGCCGTCTGCCCTTACTTCAACCGTGGTTGCTGACGGAATCGAGGTTGTGTTGCCGAAGAACTCGGTAGCCGTGATTGAGTGTATGTTGGCGTAAATAGATGCTTTGACCGGCAACTTTCCGACGTGATTACAATCACATTTTGGTGTGACCCTTATCGTGTGATTTGGGCTACATTGCTGGCATAGTACTCAAACGTAGGGGTCTGAGCCGCTGATAGAATCCAGACGCACGCGAAAGATGGCTTTGCACCCTCAACCCAACACGATTCATACAAGCTTATGGCTACTGTCTTTGTAATTGGCGCAGGACCGGCGGGACTGTTTGCGGCGCAAAAAATCGCGCAGGCTGGACACGAAGTTGTCATCTTCAACCGCGACATCAAGCCGGGCGGTTTGGCCGAGTACGGCATTTATCCCGTGAAAGACAAAATGAAGATCGGCCTGCGAAAGCAGTTCGCGAAGGTGCTGTCGCTGCCGAATGTCCACTACTTTGGGCACGTGCCGGTGGGCGGCGGATCTCCGGTGACGCTGGAGGCACTGCGCCAATTCCGGCCTGCGGCAATGGTCTTTTCCGTGGGCGCGCAAGGTACGAAGAAGCTGGGTATGCCGGGCGAAGATGCTGCCGGCGTGTATTCGGCGAAGGACTACGTCTATCACTACAACCTCCTGCCGCCATTCGCCACCCAGGATTTTTCGATCGGCAAGCGCGTCGCGATTATCGGCATGGGCAACGTGATGGTCGATATCGCGCGCTGGCTAATTGTGGATTGCGCGCACGCCAAGCCGGAAGAGATTATCGTGATCGCGCGTCGCGGGCCATTTGAAGCGAAGTTCGATGACAAGGAATTCGCCCACATCCACGAACATCTTGATCGGAAGGCATTTGCGCAGGAACTCGAGCGGGTGAAGGACCGCGTCGCTGCCGTCGGGCAGGACGTGACCAAAGTTGCCGACGAGACCTTCCCTGCCCTGAAGAAATTTCCCGATCAGCCGCTGGTCTCTCCGCGCCTGACCTTCAGATTTTTGAGTACGCCGACCGCAATTCATCCCGGTCCGGATGGCCGGATCGCGAAGCTAACAGTTGCCGATAATTACCTGACCAGCAAGGACGGAAAGATCGGGTGCAAAACCAGCGGAACATCCGAAGACCTCGACGTTGACACTCTTATTTTTGCGATCGGGGACAAACACGATCCGTTGGTAGGCTTGCCGTGCGGGCAGTGGGGATACGTCACGAATCCGGATGGCACTCGCCCGTGCGCGCCATACGAGGTATTCGATCCTGAGACCGGCAAATTGTGGGAAGGCGTGTACGTTGTAGGATGGGCGCGCAACGCCAGCGAAGGGCTGGTGGGAATCGCTCGACATGACGGCGAAGTCGGTGCCGGGCACGTGATCGACTATCTTGCGGGCAAGCAGGCGCCAGCATCCGCTCCCGCCAGCGAGATTGCGCAGTTCCTCCAGCGCAATCACATCCGCTTCGTGCTGAAAACCGATCTGCCGTATCTGTATGCGGCGGAAGACAATGAGATGAAGACGCGCGGACTCTCGTGGTTTAAGTTCTCGGACGACGACGAGATGCTGTCTGTAATCGAGAAAGCGAAAGCGAACTCGCCCGAGTTGGTAGGATCGCCCCGGGACTAGCACGTTCTCTGGCCGCCTTTCGCGAAAACCCGAACCAGAATACTCGTCATTCCCGACCAAGTGAGATGATCGACGAGTCGATCATCTCACGCGTGGAGGAACCTGCTTTGCGAGCGAAACAGAAGAAGACTCCCGCAGGAAATTAGGACGGTTTCCCCAATCGTGGAGCGAAGGAACTCGCTTCGCGAACGGCGCCATTATAAGCGCGCCAAGGTCCTGCGATTTGCCGAAATTACCGCCGGCGGGGCAAGCTGTACTCATGCCTGAATTGCCGGACATCTCGGCATACATTGCGGCCCTTGAACCACGAGTGATTGGCGAGCCCCTCGAACACGTGCGCGTTGCCAGCCCGTTCCTTCTGCGCACGGTGGATCCGCCGCTATCCGCAGTCGAAGGGAGGCGCGTTCGAGAACTGAGGCGCGTCGGCAAGCGCATTGCATTCGGCGTTGAAGACGATTTGTGGATCGTGTTGCACCTGATGATTGCCGGTCGTCTGCACTGGCGGGCAGCGGGAGCGAGCGTGGCGGGGCGCAATCAACTCGCTGCATTCGACTTCCCGAAGGGTTCTCTGGTATTGACAGAGGCCGGGGCGAAAAGGCGAGCTTCGCTGCATGTGCTTCTGGGAGAAGAAGCCCTGCGCGCGATGGATCCGGGCGGAATTGACGTGCTCGCGAGCGATCTACCTGCGTTTCGCGCTGCGCTGATGGCCGAGAACCGCACTCTGAAACGAGCGCTAACCGATCCGCGCATTCTGAGTGGGATTGGGAACGCGTACTCTGACGAGATCCTGCACGCTGCCCAACTCTCTCCCATCGCACAAACTCACAAACTGCAACCAGAGCAGTGGGAACGGCTGTTCAGCGCAACTCGCGCCACCCTGCAACACTGGATCGATCAGCTCAACACCGAAGCTCAGAAGAAATTTCCAGAAAAAGTGACCGCCTTCCGCAACGACATGGCTGTGCACGGAAAGTTTGGCCAACCGTGCCCGCGATGCGGCGAGAAGATCCAGCGGATCCGTTACGCTGACAACGAAATCAACTACTGCGCTCGTTGCCAGACTGCAGGCAAGGTGCTGGCGGATCGAAGCCTGTCCCGACTACTCGGGAAAGACTGGCCGCGGACTTTAGAAGAGTTGGAAGCGCTGAAGCGGCGCTGAGCGACGACACGGCGCAGCCACAATCGTTCGACTCCGAACCATTCTCATTCGCAACTTCGCGGAACTGACGGTGAGCATCCACACTCGCGGGATTGTCATCCTAGCTTGGCCTTTGGAGGTATACATGCGCAGGCACGCAGGACTCATACTCGCAGGAATTGGATTCGCGTCGGTCACTTACCTGATCAGCCGAGGGGCGAAACGGGCCCGAAGACTACCTGAGGTCAATCTGACCACGGCCGATCTCGATTACCAGGATGTTCCGTACGAGGAAATCGCTTCGAAAGACCTCGTTGATTTGAACGTCTCAGAGACCGCAGAACTGCTGAATCTCGGACTGGAGCAGAGCTCGATTGATCGCATTATCGAGAATCGGCCCTACCGAAGCAAACTGGAGTTGGTTTCTCGGATGGTGCTGTCGGAAGTCGAGTATGCATCCATTCGCGACCGGGTTGCGGTTGCGGAGGGGCGAGATCCGGTAAAGGTCGCGTGAGGTCAGAAGGCGCGTCGTAGCATCGACCGCTCCACTTCGGACTATCTTTTCTGCCCCACGCCGAACTGGTTTCCGTTCCGTACCGGCTTGCTGCTGTCGAGGTCAACCTCGAGCAACTTTTCGCTCTGGACCTGGGCTCCAGTTTCATCGTGTAGCGTGTAGACGATTTTTCGCGTCTGGCGATCGATCACATCGCCCGTAGATGGAAACACGTACTTCGCGTCGATGCTCAACGACACCCAGCCTGGACTGTCGGAGAGCTTGACGTCGGCGATCTGCTTGGGCGGATTCGCGGTCGCATCGAACACGTGAACGTAGTTGTTCACACCGTCATCGAGCCAGATTTCTTTCTCGTCGGGCGTAAGTGCGATCCCGTGGCTTTGGCAAGGATTGTGTCGCGCAGGCTTGCCGGTCGGGAATCCCTGTACGGCAACGTCGTACAGCTTCTTCCCGCTTTTCACATCACCAACTTCGAATCCCAGAATGTTGTTTGTGTTCACGAATGCCAGCGAGTTGCTTCCATTCACGGTGAAGGGGCGAACATTGCTGGAGAATGGTCCGATCTTCTCGGTCACCTGATTCGTTTTGGGATCGGCGACGAGCAGGTAATTGTTATGCAGACCTGCAAGGTACACGCGACTTCCGTCCGGCGCCCAGATCGTGTTGTGCGCGCCGGTGCCTGTATCTAGTCGCGTGACCAAGGCTCCGTCGGACGCATTGATCACATCCCAATAGGCGCCTTCAAATGTCGGCACGTATAGCGTCTTGCCGTCTGGAGAAATTGCCAGCCGATCGAAACCGCCTTCGTACTGCTTCTCCCAGACCATCTTGTCAGTTGAAAGGTCGAAAGCACCGATTCGAGCTGTTGTCGTCACGTACAAGCGGCCGCTGGCAGCGTCAGCTGCGATGCCCTTGATCATTTCGACCGTCTGGCCAGGTTCGAGTTTCCACGTAGGAATGCGCTTCACGAACTTGAAGCCGTGGTCCATATCGAACACGAGGATGCCGACCCCGCCATAGCGCAGGTTGTAGTTGGCGTCGGGATGATGGTTGAAGACGCCGGGAACCGCTACATACAGCAGGTGGCGTTCTTTCGCAATAGCCAGGGTGGCGCAGGAGAAAACGAAAGCAATCAAAAAAAGATTACAGATCAAAATCCTAACACGACGAACATGAAAATTCACATCTACGCTCCAACCCACGAGTTGAGGGCGAGAGCAGTATACCCGTGCTGATTTCACTGTGAAGAAGCAATCCCCCGCTGGAACATCCGAACTGCCTAACTTAATCCCATTCCTAAGTGGCTATATCTATCCCTCATTATGTGGTTATTGAACCTATCCACTTCAGAATGCATGCTTCTACTCCAAGGGCTTCGGCACCTAATCCAACCACGTCTGGAGTGCTGTTTATGAGTTTGATGTTCAAATCACATCTTCGCGCAGCGGCTGACAATCAGCGTCACAACTGCCTGAAGTTTTCTCCCTGTTCTGTGTTTATTTTGGGCTGTATTTTCGCCTTTTCGATTTTGGCAAATGCTCAACAAGCAACCGTTGTGGGTACAGTGACCGATCCATCCGGTGCGTCGCTGCCCAACGTAAACATCACCATCACCAGCGCGGAATCCGGCGTGGTCAAGAAAACGCAGACCAACGATGCGGGCCAGTATGTCGTACCCGACCTGAACATCGGGCATTACAGCATCAAAGCTGAAGCCACAGGATTTAAATCCGCCGAGAAGAAAGACGTTGTGCTTCAAGTTGGAGATCGTGACCGCCTCGATTTCCAAATGCAAGTGGGTGGAACTACGGAAACAGTGACGGTCGAAGCCAACCCGGTGAAGATTCAGACCGATTCCGGCGAGGTCAGCAACGTTATTACCGGGCAGCAAATCTCGCAAATTGCGGTCAGCGGAAGAAGCATGTATCAGTTGGCGGCGTTGGTTCCGGGAGCTTCTAGCTTGATTGGCGCCGGTGGAATGAGTGCCGGCGTGGTGAACACGCCAGTTGGGGGTGACGCGAGCGTAGAGTTCAACGGCTTGCGTCAGAATCACAACATTTACTTATTGGACGGCGGTGAGGACGACGACCGCGGCGGCGCAGGCGGCATGAGCATTGCCCCTTCCAGCGATGCCATCGCGGAGTTCCGCACTTTGACGTCCAACTACAGCGCGGATTACGGACTATCGTCGGCTGGGACGATGACGATGGTCCTCAAGTCGGGCACGAAGGCGTTTCATGCATCTGCCTGGGAGTTCAACCGCAACGACGCTTTCGATGCGCGCAACTATTTCAACCCAGCGCCACAGAAGATTGCCGAACTACGGCTGAACGTGTTTGGGTTCAATGTTGGCGGGCCAGTCACTCTAGGGAAGGTCTACAACCCTGAGCGGACGCGCACCTTCTTCTTCTACAACATGGAGTGGCGCCGCCTGATTCAGGGTGGACTTACGAACCAACCTGTTCCCGCCGGTTCTGAATATGGTGGCAATTTCGGCAGCACTGTGATCAACGTGCCGAACGCCAGTAATGTCTCTGCAAGCGTTCTCGCGATGAACTGCCCCGGAGGCGTGTTGCCTGCTGGAATCGTGCAAGGGCAGCCTTTCCCGAACAACGTGATCCCATCCTGCATGATTTCACCGAACGCAACCGCATTGCTGTCCGTCGGATTGTTCCCGCAACCGAACGCGGTTGATGCCAATGGTAAGCCAACGTTTATCGGCGGCAACAATTCTCCCACGAACCTGACTGAGGAAGTGACCCGCATTGACCACAACTTCAGTAGCAACGTGTCGGCATTCGGCCACTTCGTTTCAGAGCAAGTCTCTCAAGGATTTGGCGTGAGCCAGTGGAGTGGCGCCAATATCCCTACAGTTGGCGATACCTTTGGCAATCCTTCCTATAGCGGCGTCGTGCATGTGACCTACGCGATCAGTCCGACGCTGTTGAACGAGACTGCCTTCAACTACAACGGCAACCGCATTAACATCGTGCCTTTTGCAGGTTCGGGGTTGAAGAGCCTTTCCCTTCCGAGCGGGTACGATGCAAGCACTTCAAGGCTTTTCAGCGGACCGAACAACAACAGTCGAATTCCGAACATCGATCTCAACGGTTCCAACGGCACCCACTTCGAAATCGCTAGTTGGCCGTGGCACAACAAAGCAGACGACTACCAGATCCGCGACGATGTTTCATGGACGAAGGGGAGTCATCAGTTGAAGATCGGCGGGAGTTGGGCGATTTACAAGAAGGTCCAGGACCTGTTTGGCACCACCCAGGGCGCCTTTAACTTTGATGGCACCTTCACCGGAAATGATTTCGCCGATTTCCTCCTCGGCGACGCCAAGGGCTATAACGAATTGGCCGTGCAGGACCACGGACTTTGGAACAATGTTTCCTGGGCAGCCTATGTGCAAGACAACTGGCGCACGACCCGCAAGCTGACGCTGAACCTGGGCCTGCGCTGGGATGGGGTTCCGCACACATACGAAGCGAATAATCGCATGGGGAACTTCTACCCGTCGCTGTACGACCCAAGCAAGGCCGCGGTCCTTTTGCCCGATGGTACGATTGATCCGTCCAGTCCAGGTCTCGGAACCAGCCCTAACTCGATATTGGCTGGGGTACCGCTCTACCTGAACGGAATTGGTATCCCGGGACAGAATGGTGTGCCCAAAGGATTGGTCAACAATCATTGGGCGAACTTCGGTCCACGAATTGGTTTCGCTTACGACATGACCGGGCACGGCACCACCGTGGTGCGAGGTGGGTTCGGAATGATGTACGAACGAATCCAGGGGAATGACATGTACAACGCGGGTCCCAACATTCCCTTCAGCTTGAATGTGAACAACGACAGCGTCGAGTTTGAAAACCCAAGCGTCCTGCTGGTGTCTGGAACTGCTGCACCAAAACCGATCAACCCTGCAAGCATTACTGGTTTGGATGTAGCCGAGTACAACCAGCCGGTAAGCTATCAATACAGCGTTGGCGTGCAACGACAACTCTCGGCGAAATCGATGCTGTCGGTCTCCTATGTAGGAAATCAGAACCGGCACCAGAACGACTACACGGAGATCAATCTGCCGGCCCAAAGCGACTTGCCGGCGCTGATTGGTGGCGCGCAGTATGCGACGGCGCCAGGATTGCCCTATCGTGGGTTCCAACTCATTCGCCAGTCCACCAACGAAGCCAATTCTCACTACAACGGTTTGCAGGTCGATCTCAGTTCTAAGATGAAAGACCTGACCCTGCATGCTTACTACACACTTTCACGCGCGATTGACCCGGCGCTGGCCGGGAATGGCGGAGGCGATCTGGGGACAGTTTCCAATCCCTACGCAGGTTGGCGTTACGATCTCGGCCCCAGCGGCTTCGATCGCACTCACAACGCTGCGGTCAACTTCATCTATGACATCCCAGTGCTGCGCAACTCTTCCAGCCGCTTGCTGAAGTCAACGCTAGGTGGATGGGAGTTTTCGGGAATCGTCACTATCACTTCGGGAGTTCCGATCAACCCGCAACTCACAGGCGGCCAGAGCACCAATGGCATACCGTTGTCGACCAATCGTCCGGATCTGGTTGGGAAGGTCTCATATCCGCACACAGTAGGCCAGTGGTTCGACACTTCGGCGTTTGCTGCACCAGCGGTTGGCGCCTGGGGGAACTCAGGCCACAACTCGCTGCATGGCCCCGGCCGCGATAACTGGAACTTGTCGCTCTTTAAGAGCTTTGCCTTCAATGAGAGAGGCAGCCGGTTGGAACTTCGCGCGGAAAGCTTCAATGCGTGGAACCACACGGAGTTCAACCAGGTCAGCAACGCACTTGGCTCGAGCAACTTTGGCCAAGTCACCTCTGCCTACGATCCGAGAGTGTTCCAGTTCGGAGCGAAACTGTACTTCTGACCTGTTCGCGACGATCCGCTCGCTGCGGTTGCCTGACTGCGGCGGGCGGATTTGTTTGTAGTTGCTCAAATTGTCCCTTCCTCCCGGATTCAAACCCGATCTCCGCAAGCAACCCAGGCTCGCATCCGCTCGTCCGACATACGACGGAGGAGACGATGAGAGTACTTGTTGCTGCTGCTGTGTTGCTGATGTTCGCGGTTGCGTACGCGCAAGAGAGTCCGGACAAAGGGCCGGCGACAGGAGACCGGACGGCGAACAGCACCACGCCGCTTACGTATCAAGGATGCGTAATTCGATCGAATGGGAAGATCATGCTCGCCGATGCGAAAAACAAAGACTACATCCTGGTGAGCAGCGGGCGGTCGCTCGACGAGTACGTGGGCCAGGAAGTGAAGCTTTCAGCGATCAATATGAACCCGAGCGACACGTCGTCCGATGAGCACGGGATGAGCGCGGAGCAACCTCAAGGCCAGCCGATGACGCTCGACGTGGAAAACATACAGAAGGTTTCGGACAAGTGCAGTTCGCCGCAGAGTACGGAGAAGAAGTAGGGTTTCAGGTTTCAGGTTTCAGGTTTCAGGGCGGCAGCTCCGCGGCACACGGATTCGTTGACTAACCTGGCGAACAAGAATGTCCGCTACATGAGCAAGGCTACTGGGGCTCTTGGACGGTCTGCACGGCTGAGCGCACCTGGTAGTTTGTCGTCCATTGGCAGGTGGAGTAACTCACAAACGCCGATTCATCGTCTGGCAAGGTCTCCTGCCTCCTCACTTTGTAAGTGCGAAGCTTAAGGCAAGAAACTCCTTTCAATTCACCAGGCGTCGACACCACGTGATTGCGAGTAACCGGTTTCGCGTTGCTCTTCAGATCTTGATTCACGTGCTTCATCCCCGTGAACCAAGGCACTAGGTGAAGTGACTCAAGGGAGCTACTCCACGAAGCGTCGGAACTTCCGGGCTGATGTATCGGATCGGCGGCGTACGCAGGGATGGACACAAGAACGAGGAGCAGCAGTGTACGGGAGAGAGTCATAAAACCTCCTCTCGCGGGAATTATAGCTCCGAACAGAAGATCCGGTTATCGGAACGCAGATATCGTCAGCGGAATTAAAGTTACAAGACACGGCGCGGGCTAAAGAATGCCCGCGCCAACAATGCTTGAATTATGCCGACTTGGGCAGAGCTTCCATGCGGCGTTGCATCTCCTCGAGAGATATGTCTTCGACATGGGTGGCGATAGTCCAGACATGACCGAACGGATCGATGAGGTTGCCTGAACGGTCGCCGTAAATCTGGTCTTGCACGGCACGACTCTGGCGGGCGCCGAGAGAGAGTGCGCGAGCAAAAACATCGTCAACGTTTGCAATGTAGATCATCAGGCTAACGGGACTTCCGCCGAAAGCTTCAGGACTGCGATATGGGCCGGTTTGCATCTCGTCGGCGAGCATAATAATGGAGTCGCCAATGCGAAGTTCGGCGTGGCCGACGGTGCCGTTCGGACCGGGCACGCGAAGCATTTCAATCGCACCAAACGCCTCCTTGTAGAAGTCGATGGCGCGAGCGGCACCTTTAATGATCAGGTAGGGAGTAACTGAGTGGTATCCCTCAGGGATTGGCTTTACTGCGGTGGCCATAGCTGGAGCTCCTTTGAGAGGTATCTGAGGAGAGAAGGGTACCAAAACTTAGTGTCGCTGGCGGCAAAAAATTGTCAGCCTGCCCTAAATATTGGTAAAGGCAGGCTGAGGTAATGTAGTCGCGTTTAAGAATAACGATTAGACTGCAGCGGCACAGTGCTGATCGAACACGCGTTTCAGTTCGGTCGCGATATCAGCTGAGTCGCGATGCTCGATGTCGCTGCGCTCGAGCATGTGAACGAGTTGGCCATCGCGGAGGATGGCAATAGAAGGCGACGAGGGACGGCGTCCAGTGAAATAGGTACGAGCGCGCTCGGTGGCTTCGGCATCCTGCCCGGCAAAGACGGTGTACATGCGGTGCGGCTTAGCGGAGTGCTGCAGCGCCATGCGCACGGCAGGCCGCATACGGCCGGCGGCGCATCCACAAATGGAATTGACAACCACCATCGCAGTTCCCTGCTGCGCGGCCAATTCGCGATCAACCTCGGCCGCAGTCTTCAGTTCCTGAATTCCCAGCCGCTTCAGTTCCTCGCGCATGGGAATCACCATGATTTCCGGATACATAAGCCCCCTCAGATTGGTGTGGTTGGAGTTAGCCCTGGATTGATCAAATATTAACGTGGAAGTGCCCTTCTCGTCATCAACAACAAATCGTTTTTTCCCAGTATATTGAAGGCGGTTGATGACCAGGCCCGAACTGCAGATCCAGGAAAACGTGCCACTGGCGCCGCTGACCACATTGGGCGTAGGCGGCAGCGCACGGTATTTTTGTGCCGCGACAAATGTTGAAGATGTTGAGCAGGCGGTGGCATACGCGCAAGAGCGCGGGCTGGAATTGTTCGTGCTCGGCGGCGGAAGCAATGTAGTGGTCGCCGACCACGGGTTTGAGGGGCTGGTGCTTCAAGTGGCGATTGTGGGTATTGAAAATAAGCCGGAAGCGGCGATTGACGTGGGCGCTGGGGAAAATTGGGATGAGTTCGTGTCGTTCTGCGTGAGTCGCGGGTACAGCGGGGTCGAGTGCCTCAGCGGGATTCCCGGCAGCGTGGGAGGGACACCGGTACAGAATGTCGGCGCATACGGGCAAGAGGTTTCCGGGACGATCGTGTCGGTCCTTGCATATGACGTAATCGAGGGCCGGCACCAGGAGTTGCGGAAGGAAGACTGCGGCTTTGCTTATCGCTCAAGCATTTTCAATTCCGGCGAGCGAGGACGCTACATCATTTTGCGGGTCCGTTACAAGCTGAGCGTCGGAGCCGAGCCTGCGCTGCGCTATGCCGATCTGCAAAAATATTTTGCCGCTCGCGACAGTAAACCCTCGCTCAGCGAGGTTCGCGATGCAGTCTTGAAGATCCGTGCCAGCAAGGGCATGGTGATCGATCCCAACGACCCCGACAGCCGCAGCGCAGGATCTTTCTTCAAGAATCCCGTGCTTTCGGCGGAAGAGTTTGTACGGCTGTCTGCAAAGGCCGCTGAGCGGGGATTGAAAGTGCCGAGTTATCCGGCACGTGCACAACAAAACAAAGTTTCCGCCGCGTGGCTGGTGGAGAATTCGGGATTTCATAAGGGTTACGTGAAAGGGCGAGTGGGTATCTCGAGCAAACATGCGCTGGCTATCGTGAACCGCGGAGGCGCCACGGCGACGGACGTCATCGCATTGCGGGATGAGATTCAGGACAAAGTTGAACAGGCTTGGGGGGTTACACTGAACTCCGAACCGGTCTTTGTAGGATTAAAATTTTAAGGCCCTGCGCGTACTTTCCGGCACCGTGCAGTGGGTGACGTGGCGATTTATTACCAACTACGGCTTACCTGCCACAACGCGTGAAGTCATAGGTCATCACTAGCGTCCGTTCAGTCTCGTTGATATCCAGCTTCACACGACCATTGCTGGTGTTTTCAGCTGGTAAGAGACGAGAATTCTCCAGCCACAATTCTGCAAGCCTCTCGTTGTAAAGCTGGCCCGGCATGACGTAGAGGGTCTTGCGCACTTTGTGGAAGGTTTTCTCATCTAGCACCACTATGTTGACGTGATCCACGAAGAACTGATGTCCTTCATCGCATTTGATTCGCAGAGCGACAGTACCGTGCGACTCGTTGATCACAGGATCAACGAAGGCCTTGAACGACACGAATCCCTGTGAGCCATAAGCCTTCTTTAACTGTTGGAGTCCAGTGGCGACTTTATGCAGGTCGAGGGACTCGCCGTCTCTGATGGGAAAAAGGTTACGAAGCGCCGTTGCGTTCGTGAGGGTTCTATTGTCTGTGAACGTGATTGACTGTAATCGATACTGTCGCGCTTCGTTCAACGCGGGAATAGAGACCGAATTGCCTTGTCCATCTTCGCGAATCGCATGGCACGCCGAGGCAGTTGCAACAGGCTCGACTCGGTACACTCGCTTCCATGCATTGCGTCGGAACTCGTCCCCTGCCTTCTGCGCCTTTTCAAGGGTCGCACGAGCATCGGGCGTCATCGCATTCTTTCCTATGCGGAATGTCACAACAACGCTGATCCTTACTGCTACGGGTCTGCCGTGTTTGCGCGCAGGCTCGAATGTCCAGTTGCGAACAGCTTCAATCGAATTTTCGTCGAGACCCTTTCCAAGGCTGCGAGAAACTTTGACATCCCGTGGCTTCCCTTCACTATTCACGACCAGCGAGAGAACACATTTGCCTTGCAGACCCGCCCTGACGGCTTCTTGTGAATATTCTGGATTGGGTCGGTTCAGCGGTCGGGGAGCTTTGACACCGTGGCCTACGCGCAAAATAGGCTCGTCAATGCCTCGCAACCGCGGCGCGATGGAGAGAACAAGTACGAGTGCGCCACAGGCGATTGCAAGCTGATACTTCATTGGACGCCTGAGTGTAGCAAGGAATTCAATCGTTGACGCAATCAGGCGATGGGACTCATTATGGACGTGGTAGCAGTCCCTATTTTGTTGTCTGATCCAGCCCCTTCACGTTCCTCTTCAGGAATTCGCGGATGGCGGCCCAGGCTTTCTGATTCTGGTCATACGAAAATCCTCCATGTCCAGCTCCGGGCATGGTAACTAACTGGTTGGTCACGCCTGCGGCGTCCAGAGCTTTGTGCAGGCGAACTGACTGCTCATACGGCACGAGCGCGTCTTTGTCACCATGAATGGTGATGATCGGCGGGTTATTCTTGTTGACGTAGTTGATGGGCGAAACACGCTTGGCGACGGCGTCGGCGTTGGGCTGATCGCCAAGCCAGACCACGGCATATCCCTTGGCGTTCGCGCCGTGAAGTTCGTCGACCACATCGGCGATCCCGAACCAGTTCACGATGGCGGCAACGCGTGGGTCTTTGTCGGTGCCCGGGTTTTCGCTCCACACATTGTCGGCATCGGTCCAGCATTGCTTGTCGAATCCCGCTGCCGGCGTGGCCATTCCGGTCATGAGCACCAAGTGCCCTCCGGCTGATCCGCCCTGGAGCACGACGCGGCTAGGATCGAAGTTGTACTTCTTCGCATTGGCAAAGACCCAATGCAAAGCACAACGGCAGTCCTCGACGGCCGCGGGCGCGAGCGAGACCTGGGCCATCCGGTATTCGACATTCACCGCGGCGAATCCCATCTGCAGGTAGGGCATCATTTCGAGCACGCGCTCTTCTTTGCTGCCGGCAATCCATCCTCCGCCGTGAATCACGATAACCACCGGAGTGGGCGCCGATGCCGGCGTTGCTTCAGCGGGCGTATAGACGTCGAGCTTCGCCTCGTAGTTATTGGCAGTGCGATAGACGATGTTGGGGTGCACTTCGTAGCGCATCAGCTCCGCGGCGAAGGTGGCGGCATCAGGGCTGGCTGCGGTTTGGGCAAAAGAGAATGAAGACAGCACGAACAACACGACAAGCAGTCTGCGCATTCAGGATCCCTCGTTAGAAACTTCCTCACTTCTTCAAGATCGAGATGTGGGCTCCCGGAAGTCCGGGAACACGCGATGATACTCCTCGGTGAGGCGAGGATCACGCGTGTTTTGGTGTCAGGATGGAAAGAAGACCAACACCCGACATTACTCGATGATCCTCACTTCTGGCGATAGAAACCAGGTGAAGATCGGGACGCGAGTGCCAGTCTCAACGGCTCAAACGGCCTTTCAATACCTCGATGTGGGCACGAACATCAACTGCAGGATCGTCGACGACGGCGGGGACGACCTCACGCTGGACGTACGCGCTGATTTCACCAATCTATCCTCCGCCGAAGAGCAGCGCAGTACGCAACCGATAATTCGGCAGGTGATGCTCAGCGGCACGACTGTCACAACACCTGACAAATCCGTGATCATCGGTGCGGCGGATGACCCCAATTCGAATCGGCAGTTCCAACTGGAAGCGACGGTGACAAAGCTACGCTGAACGGCGCGCCGATCTGCCGGGAACGGCACGAGGTCTACTCGTACCTATCTCGACCCTCTGTAAAATGTCATTCCGAGCGAAGCGTGATGATTTGCACAGCAAATCATCCGGCTTCGGTCGGAATGACAGTCCTTACCTTCGGAGGCATTAGCGGCACGAGTGAACTCGTGCCCTTCCTAATTGATTTCCATGGCCAGTTTGAGTAAAAGATCCAATCGCCTTCAAGGATATGGAAAGCATTTGTTCTACTCAGCCGCGAGCCTGGCTACTTCCTTGAAAATTCGCACGAACATCGGGCGCGTGAGCTTGCCGGTTTGGGTGTTCTGATTCGACGGGTGATAAGACGCCAGCAGGATGCGTCCATCGGGCATTTTGTACTTCGCGCCGTGCGCAAAGATGTACGGGCCTTTGCTGTCGAGGTTTCCGCGACGCTTTAGATAATTCAGATAGGCGTCGAAACCAATTCTCCCAAGCGCGACGATCACCTTCAGGCGTTTCAGTCCTTCCAGTTCGCGATCGAGATACGATGCACAGTTCGCCAGTTCCGAGGGGAGGGGCTTGTTGTCCGGAGGTGCGCAGCGGGCAGCGGCGGTGATGTAGATATCTGTAAGAACGAGCCCATCTTCACTTGATGTGGCGCAAGGCTGATTAGCGAATCCGGTTTCGTGCAGGACCGGGTACATGAAGTTGCCGGAAGCGTCTCCGGTAAATGGTCGCCCAGTGCGATTGGAACCGTGGGCGCCTGGAGCGAGACCCATGATCAGAACACGGGCATTGGGGTCGCCAAAGCCCGGAACCGGCTTGCCCCAATAGTCCCAGTCGCGATAGGCCCGGCGCTTCTCACGCGCGATCTGTTCGCGATAGACGACAAGGCGAGGACAGCGAGTGCAGGAGATGACGTCGCGGTTGAGAACAGTTAACCATTGGGGAAGGGACATGGTGGAGGTTCAGGTTTCAGGTTTCAGGTTTCAGGTTTCAGGTTTCAGGCTTCACGCTTCAGGAGGTTGTATCACAGCCGTGCCGTCCCTATCGGGACTCACGCTGTATTGACCCGTTTCCCGGCACTGCCGTGCCGGGCTTTCCTATTCCGCCGCTTCGCGGCTGGAGAATCAAAGGAATCAGCAGCAACTCCCTGATTAATGCCATCTAAATCCCGACGCCCGACGCCCGACGCCCGACGCCCGACGCCCGACGCCCGACGCCCGACGCCCGACGCCCGACGCCCGACGCCCGACGCCCGACGCCCGACGCCTGACGCCTGACGCCCGACGCCCGACCACCTGAGAGCTGAAGCCTGACGCCTGAAGCCTGCTTCTTCAGTCCGGGATCGCAAAATATCCGCTGCGGGATTGGACTTTGTATCCCTGCTTCGACTTGATTTCGATGCGGTGGAAGCTGCCGTCGCGTTTGGAGTTTAGCGGCACGTAGCCGATGTTGTACTGGCTGCGGAGCTCGTCGGAAATCTGCTGGAAGGCGGCCTTGAGCTTCTCGGGCTTGTTGCCGACTTCGATGACGCGGCCACCGGTTTCGGAGGTCAGCTTCTTCATCTCGCTGTCACCGCTGTACATTGCACCGGCTCCAAAGTAGAAGCCGCGATCAGCGCAAAGAAGGACGTACACAATCGTGTCGGCTTTCTGTGCGGCTTCGACTGCGTCCTTCACCTTGTACTGACTGCCCTGGTCTTCGCCATCGGTGAGAAGGATCATCGCCTTGCGGTCCACTTGTTGGCCCATCTGATCGTGGGAGGAAAGAAAAACAGCGTCGTAGAGCAATGTGCCCTTCGGAGTTCCCATCGTCGGAACTGGCCCGCCACCCATGCCCGGAACGCCAGCGACCGCACCTTGACCGCCACTATTGATCCGTACGCTATTCAGCGCGTCCTGCAGACGGCGAACACTGTTGGTGAAGTCCTGCACCAGACTCACACCGATGTTGAAGTCGACGACAAAGGCTTGATCCTTAGGCGTCAGAATCTGCTTGAGGAAGGCTCCGCCGACAACCTGTTCCATACCGAGCACGTTCTGTTGGCTGGCGCTGGTATCGATCAGAATGCCGAGAGTCAGTGGCAGGTTGGAATTCTCAGTGAAGTACTTGATGGTCTGGGGCTGTTTATTGTCGGAGACCTCGAATTCATCTTTCGTCAGGTGCGGGATCAGTCCACCTTTCTTATCCTTCACATTAAAGAAAAGTTGAACGAGATCGGTGCGAGCTTTGAATGTCGCGACCGGCTCCTGGTCGGTGTCGTCCTTGTGGGTCTGCGCCTTTTCGGCCGCGTCGCGGTCGGTCTGGTCCGGGACCATCTGAACGTCTTGCGCGTACGGATGGATCGTGCCCGCTATGAAAATGAGCAGGGTAAGAAGAACCTGTACGTACCGCGAGTGGAGGGTCGGCTGCATATGAATGTGTCCCCAGGGGTTTCTGGTAGTCTATCTCTCTACGGGTTAGATGCACCAAATCAGCTTACCCAAGCATCCCACTCCATAGAAGCGCGAGGAACGATTGCGTAGTCTGGGCGGAAGATCTCGGCGAATTCTGGCGATTATAGGGGCTGTGGCGCTCCTCAGCTTGGGTTTTGCAGTCCTGCACGCGCAAAGCGCAGGAACGACCAATTCGGGATCGCAAGCAAGCGGGCAGTCCGCGCCGCAGCAAGACCAGAACATTCCGGATGCACCATCGACGGTGCAACCGGCGAAACCATTGCCGACTCCACCTCCGAGCACGCAAGCTCCCCCGGACAATGGGCCAGCGGAACAACCTCAAACGCCTCAGCAACAGGCGCCGACGGAGGAACTGCCGGCCCAAGAGCCTCCGACAAGTGAGAACGCCAGCCCCGCATCGCAGGGAACAAACCAGAAGCCGCCGGTGAACGTACGGACAGTTCCGCAGGGTGGCGCGACAAAGGAACAGGAGTCAGGCCAACAAGAAGACTATTTCCATCTGATCGTTCGAACCAACCAGGTCATGGTGCCGGTAACGGTCACGGACGAAGATGGTCGCTTGGTGAGCGGCCTAACTTCGAATGACTTTGGCATTCTGGAAAACGGGAAGAAGCAGAAGCTGAACTACTTCACCTCCAGCGCGTTTGCGGTTTCGGCCGCGGTGGTCATCGATCTTGGGATGAAGGATGTCGATCTGCAGAAGGTAAATCACACCTTCCCAGCTCTCGAGGGCGCGTTCAGCCAGTTCGACGAACTTTCGGTATTCACATATAGCAACACGGTAGGCCAGCAGACCGGATGGGGAGCAGTCGGCCCGGCGCTTTCGGCAAAGCTCGACGAACTCGAAAACGTACGAGGTGAAGACAACGGTCCCCCCGTGACCAGCGGTCCGATCGCAGCAGGAGGTCCCGTGATCAACGGCGTGCCTGTGGATCGCGGAAATCCCAGGCCCATGACGGCGACACAGCCGGCTCGAGTCATGAATGACGCTATTCTGAAAGCGGCGCTTGAGCTTTCGCGCCGAAACCCGGAACGGCGCAAAATTATCTTTGTGATCAGCGATGGGCGGGAGTATCGCAGTGACGCGAGCTATCGCGATGTGCTGCGCGTACTGCTCAGCAACAACATCATCGTTTACGCCGTGGGCGTCGGAATGCCGGGAGTTCCCGGGTACGGCAAACTCAGCAAACTACACCTGCCTCGGTTCGGATATACCGACATTCTCCCAAAGTACGTGAATGCGACTGGCGGTCAGGTCTGGAATGAGTTGACGCGCAACGGGATCGAGGACGCCTACTCGGCGGCGCTTGGCTACGCCCGCGATCAATACACGCTTGGTTATGCCACACACGTGGCTCCATCGTCGGAATACAGGTCCGTTGAAGTGCTGGTGAGCCGGCCGAGTTGCCGATCGTCTATCCGTCCGTGCGTGAACGTTTATGCCCGCGACGGCTATTACGCGGCGCCTCCTCGGTAGCTCAGTAGGATACGTGAGCCTTAAACGGTAACGGCCGTAACCACGCTTGGGGTGCCCTGCTGTGGTATAAACCATTGTTACAGCCAAAAATCCAGCGGAGAGGCTTGGCCCGCATTATCAGCAATTTGCGGGGGAGTAGAGGGAACCAGGGTCGATCCGTCGTCTGAGGAAAGTCTTGAGCTTCATCAATTTCGCAGCCCGCGAGATCAATTGCAAAATCGTGTACTATGGCGCGGGCCTTGGCGGGAAGACCACCAATCTTCAACACATCTATCAGACGACCGCCGAGCAGCAAAAGGGCAAAATGATTTCGCTCGCTACTGAGACCGAGCGAACCCTGTTCTTCGACTTCCTGCCACTGGATCTTGGCACAGTAAGAGGTTTTAAGACCCGCATCCATCTTTATACGGTTCCTGGGCAGGTGTTCTACGACGCCAGCCGCAAACTGATCCTGCGCGGGGTGGATGGAATCGTGTTCGTCGCCGACTCGCAGCAGGAACGCATGGACGCCAATGCCGAGGCGCTCGACAACCTCATGTCGAACCTGAAGGAGCACGGATACAACTTCAACAACATTCCTTATGTGCTCCAGTTGAACAAGCGAGATCTTCCGAACGTATTGCCGGTAGAGACACTCAGTCGCGAATTGCAGCGCAAAGACGAACCAGTGATTGAGGCGATTGCATTTCAAGGGCAAGGTGTTTTCGAAACGCTTAAAGAAATTGCGAGGCAAGTGCTGGTGGAGTTGAAGAAGGGCGGGTAGGGCTCGTCGGCGAGTTGGCAACGAGTCGGCCTTTCAAAGTTTCACGTTTCAAAAGTTTCAGTGTGAAACATTGAAACCTTCGAAACGTGCGCTTTCAAATTTTGGGGCTCTCGTTCACGCGGTCGTCCTTCCTGACACGAACCTGTTTCCTGCCACGATGTACCTGAGCGGCATGTCGGCCGCTTTCGTGATTCCAATTCTCTTCGTAACCATCACTCTCGGCGGCGGCGTGCCGTCGTCGGCAATGTAGAGATCGGAGCGCAAACTGGTTAAATCCTTGCCGTTGTCGCTCTCGCGGGTGATCCCGAAGGCTGCGGCCAGGCGTCCGGGGCCGGAGGTAAGCTTTCGGAGATCGGCGTGCTCTTCGATCCCTCGCAGGTTGTACATTTCAGAAATTCCTTCCAGCGGTTCCAAAGCGCGAAACAGAATTCCGCCCGGGGTTCCATCCGGTAGACACGAGACGTTCAGGCAATAGTGGTTGCCGTAGATGAAATATACGTACGCGTATCCTGGTGGTCCGAAGAGAACTGCATTCCGAGCTGTCTTGCCAATTGACGCGTGCGCGGCAGGATCGTCGGCGCCCAAGTAGGCTTCAACTTCCACGATGCGGGCTGCTAGCGTTTTTCGTCCTTGCCGACGAATGAGAACTTTGCCCAGCAACTCGGGGCCGACGAGTCGGGGATCGCGGTCGTAAAACGTGCGCCGGAGGGCGCGCATGTGATCCATGCCAGACTTCCTCGTGCTCCGAGTCATCGATCGGGGAACTGGAGTTCGTTCCAGTAACGCCCAACCTCTGCAGGATCAGCGGGTCCGGTGGCGTCACTTCCAAATCGAATGCGGTGGCCATCGGGATCTTCGACATTCATTTCGCGAGTCTCCCATGGCATGTTCGTCGGTGACTTCAGAACCTTAGCTCCTCGTTCTTTGTACTCCTGGTAAAGCTCGTCGACATTGTCGAGGAAAATCATCATCCATGTCCCGGGCTGGCCCTGAGCGCCTTCGCACAGGAAAATTGAAACCTTGTCGCGCGTGACACAACCGAACGTCGGCGGGTCACCCCAGTCCCAACATTTGGTGAAACCCAATTTGTTCACGTAGTAATCAATGGAGGCGGTTACGTTCCTGACGTTCAGGATCGGAGTGACACCGGAAAAAGCATTCATACACGTGACCTGTCGTGAGCGGCGTTCCGCTTGACTACCGTTCGGCGCCGAACTGTGGCGGGAACAGACTACCAAATCTTTATCGGAATCCAGCAGCATGCAAACCGGATAACGACGGCGGCATCCTAGACCTGCGGCACCAAATCTATTTCGATGGTCTCTTACTCTGGCTCCTCTCTCAAACAGACTCGCACACGATGATTCGAGTTCGCGATCGGGTCTGGCCCTTGTCGAAAAACGGAAGATAAGCGAGCGGGTGCCGTCACCCCTGCGTTCCGTTCTGCCCGGAATCATTACCGGTGCGGCAAACGACGATCCGTGCGCAGTCGGAACGTACGCCCAGGCTGGGGCCACTTTCGGCTTCTCATTTCTGTGGACCGCGCCCCTCACGTTTCCGATGATGGCGGCGACGGTATATCTCTGCTCCAAGTTGAGCCTGCTCACCGGAAAAGGCATTGCCGCCATCATTCGGGACTATTACCCGCGGTGGCTGTTGTACGTTTTGATCAGCGGAGTGTTAGTTGCGAACATTATTGAGGCGGGAGCTGATATAGGTGCAATTGCGGCGGCGCTGCGGCTTTTCTTGCCAGTGCCGGTCACGGGAATCACGGTTGGAATTGCCGTCATCATTCTGGGAATCCAGACGTGGGGATCGTACCAACTGCTGCAGAAGCTCTTTGCTGGATTGGCGTTGGCGTTATTCGCGTACATGGGTGCTGCTTTCCTGGCGCATCCGCACGCGTCAGAGTTCCTGTGGTCGACAGTAGTTCCGAAAATTCATTTCACGCGTGAATACCTGGCGATGCTGGTGGCGCTGATTGGAACGAGGCTGTCTCCTTACGTTTATTTCTGGGAATCCAGCCAGAAGGTGGAGCAGCATTCCGTGTTGCGACGGGAGCATGATCACGGGCGCGCGTTGCGGTCCAGTGCATGGGACGCGAATGCAGGAATGTTCTTTTCCAATTTGATCATGTATTTCGTCATCCTGTGTACCGCGGCAACATTGTTCCATTCGGGACAGAGGATTGAAGACGCAGCCCAGGCAGCAGAAGCGTTGCGGCCTCTGGCAGGACCATTCGCGAGCGTGCTGTTTGCGCTGGGGATCATCGGCGCGGGAGTCCTGGCCGTGCCGGTGCTCACGACTGGCCCAGCTCATGCCTTGGCAGAGATCTTTGGCTGGAGCCACGGGCTGCGTAAGACGCCACAGGGCGCGCCGGAATTTTACGCGGTGATCGCACTTTCGACCGGAGTGGCGATCGGGATTGGCATTTCAGGGATTCACGTCATGTCAGCGCTGTATTGGGCATCTTTGATTATGGGATTGCTGGCCGCACCGTTGATGATTGTCCTGATGCTGGCAGTAACCAATGCGCGGATCATCGGGCCTCATTCCAATGGTCGATGGCTGAAGGCACTGGGATGGTTTACGACTGCCGCAGTCACCGCGGCAGCTATTGCACTGGTGTGGAGTTGGATCTTCTAGCGCTCGTTCTCTCGACATCTCATCCCGTCCGCTAAAGCGGACTCTCATCATCCAAACGAGCCTTCCCGGCACTTACGTGCCGGGCTATTTATATCCCGCCGCTGCGCGGCTATTGCCGACTTGCTCATGCATATCTACTACTGGGCAGGAACTTTCTCTTCTGCAGGTTCGGAGCGCTGGCTTTCATTTCCACGAAGATCAACTGCTGAGACTGAGTAGGTGTATGCGTGGCCTGGAATAACCGCGTCGTCACGGAATGCAGGCGACTTCACCGGGTCGCTGTTGAGCTTCTTGGGCTCGACACCCGCTTCAGAACGATAGATGTTGTATCCGGCCAGGTCGGCGTCGGTGTCAGGCGCCCACACCAAATCTATAAATGGCTTCTGCCCTGGTCCACTGAACACCGCCTGAAGCCCCGTGGGAGTTGCGGGCGGAAACACATCGTGCGCAACAACCGTGATCTCCGCGGTGTCGTCTCCTTCCACCTGCTGCTCGGAACCTTGAGCTTGCGCGCTGAAGGTGACGACGGCGAGATGGTATTGGTATGTCTTCTCCCATTCAATGGTGCTGTCGAGGAATGAGGGCGCGGTATCAGCTTGAACCGGTACTTCCACCGCCACTGCTTGCGTCTTGCTGGTGGCCTCTCGACGATAGATGCGGTAAGCGAAACGAACTCCAGGAATTTGCGGAACGTTCAACGATGCCGACCAACTCAAGTGCACACCATCTGCCGCGAGTTGCGCCTGCAGATTTTCCGGCGCTGGCAGGGTCGGAACCGCAGGCACTTCGACTTCGTTCGAAAGGCCCGCCGTTTTCCCATAGGAATTTCGGATCTCGATGCCGTACACAAGTTTTGCGTCTGAGGCGGATGCGAAATCGGATAGTCTGTCGGTGTAAGACTGAGACTGCGCCCGCTTGTCGCCGACGTTTTTTATTGGAGCGAGTTTGGCCAAAGGCATCCCGCATTGCTTCATCGTGCCCGCCGCGCGGCAGATTTCGGTCGGACCTGCGTGACGAATGTTGTGCCCGTCAGTGGTCCTGGTGGGAGCCGTCCAAGTAAGGGTGACCGTACTTCCCTTTCGCGCTGCGCGCAGGTCAGTGACAGGACGAGCCAGTTCGAGCGATGGCGGAAGCGGTACGCCGGGGCTGCCACAGGCGGAGAGAGCTGCCAGCCAAAGGAACACCAGCCCCAACTTGCGATTTGCGAAAAGCATTTGGAAACAATGAGGGTAACATTTCAGGGACGCAGCATCGATGTAGCGAGAAAAAGCAGGTTCCTCGACTGCGCTTCCGATTCGCAAGCGAATCGAAATGCTCGCTCGGAATGACATGGAAAAGAATTCTTACCCGAAGAGCTACAGGATGTATCTGCTGAGGTCCTGGTCCTTCACGATGTCGGTGAGCATTTTGCCCACGTACGCAGCGTCAACCGTGATCTGCTCGCCTTTTTTTTCTGGGGCGGAGAAGCTGATCTCATCCAGCACGCGCTCCATAATGGTATGTAAGCGGCGAGCGCCGATGTTTTCCGTTCCTTCGTTCACGCGGAAGGCGAAACGAGCCACCTCTTCCAACGCGTCGCGCGTGAATTCCAGTTTCACTCCTTCGGTTTCCAGCAGAGCCGTGTACTGCTTCGTCAGAGAAGACTTGGGCTCGGTGAGAATGCGGATGAAGTCTTCCATGGTGAGCGACTTGAGTTCAACACGGATCGGGAAACGACCCTGTAACTCAGGAATCAAGTCGCTCGGCTTCGACACGTGGAACGCGCCCGCCGCGATGAACAGGATGTGATCGGTGCGCACCATGCCGTAACGCGTATTGACGGTCGTTCCTTCGACGATCGGCAAAATGTCGCGCTGTACGCCTTCGCGCGAAACGTCAGGTCCGTGGCCGCCTTCGCGTCCGGCAATCTTGTCGATCTCGTCGAGGAAGATGATGCCGGCGTCTTCGACGCGGTCGATTGCCATGCGCGTGACCTGGTCCATGTCGATGAGCCGCTGCTCTTCTTCCTGGATCAAGTACTCGAAAGCCTCGTTAACCTTCATCTTCCGCTTCTTGGTGCGCTGGCCAAAGATGTTGGGCAACATGTCCTTGATGTTGACGTCCATCTCTTCGACGCCCTGGTTGGAGATGATTTCGAAGGATGGGAAATTGCGCTCTCGGGTTTCGATTTCGACTGTGCGATCGTCAAGCTTACCTTCACGCAATTGCTGGCGAAGCTTTTCGCGCGTGCGCGAATAGGAGTCGCCGGACGAAGCTTCAAGCTGAAAACCTGCCGGCTCGTGTGAGCTTGATGGTGCCGCAGGCGGAAGCAGGATGTCGAGCAGGCGCTCTTCCGCGTTCAATTCGGCTTTGTCGGCGACATCTTCCAATTTCTCGGCACGGATGTTGTCGATGGCGATCTCAACCAGGTCACGGATCATGGACTCGACGTCGCGGCCCACGTAACCAACTTCGGTGAACTTCGAAGCCTCTACCTTGAGGAATGGCGAATTGGCAAGCTTGGCCAGGCGGCGCGCAATTTCCGTCTTACCCACGCCGGTCGGGCCAATCATGATGATGTTCTTTGGAATAACTTCTTCGGCGAGGTCGGGAGGAAGCTTCTGACGGCGCATGCGGTTGCGCAGAGCGATGGCAACAGCGCGCTTCGCGTCCTTCTGGCCGACGACATACTTGTCGAGCTCGGCCACGATTTCACGCGGCGTCAGTTCATCCAGCGCAAGCTGTTCTTCTTCGGCGGTAGCGGGGAGGTAAATGGCCATGTAGCTGTCAGCCTTCAGCCATCAGCCCTCAGCCAGAACCGCCTTCCTGACGGCTGATGGCTGATGGCTGACGGCTACAATTCTTCGATCGTCACCTTATCATTGGTATAGATGCACATTTTGCCGGCAATCTTCATAGATTCTTCGGCGATCTGACGTGCCGAAAGTTGCGTGTGCTCGGCAAGAGCCTTGGCGGCAGCTTCGGCAAACGGGCCGCCACTGCCGATCGCAGCGATGCCGCCATCCGGCTCGATCACATCGCCTTGGCCGCTGAGCAGGAAGGTTTGTTCCTTGTCGGAAACCAACAGCAAAGCTTCCAGATGGCGCAGAAACTTGTCCGTACGCCAGTCTTTTGCCAGTTCCACGGCGGCACGGCCGATGTTGCCGTGATACTGCTCCAGCTTGGATTCGAAGCGGCTGAAAAGTGAAAAGGCATCGGCGGTCGAACCCGCGAACCCCGCAAGAATCTTCTCCTGATACAGGCGCCGGATCTTCTTGGCATTGTGCTTCATCACGCTGGAACCGAGCGTGACCTGGCCGTCGCCAGCCATGACCACATGGCCATCGCGACGAACACACAAGACTGTAGTGGAACGAATCAGGCGCTTCTGCGGCATGAGGGCAAGTAGTGATTATATCAGTGCTTTATAACGCCCCTCAGGATTGCGGCAATGTCATTGCGACCAGATTTGACGGCGAGATTCAACGCCGTTTGGCCGTGCTTATTCCGAATACCTGGATCTGCTCCGCGAGCAACTAGCAATTTAGCAGCATCAGTGGTTTCGAGCGCCCTGACCGCATTGTAAGGACCCGCACCGGCAGCCAGCATGAGAGCAGTGTCACCATCGTGGTCCCTGGCATTCATTTGTGCCCCGGAATCGAGGAGGAAGAGCACATTGCTGGTTTCACCGGCCGCGGCTGCCGCCATCAAAGCGGTCTCTCCGTCCTTATCGTTGGCGTTCACGTCCGCCTTCTTCGCCACGAGAAGCTTCAAGACATCGATCGTTTCCGGCATGTCGATGCTTGCGCATTCACAAGCCGCAGCTATGAGTGGGGTCTGTCCGTTGTTATCGCGCGCTTCGATATCGGCGCCATGATCCAGTAACACCTTTACGACATCGCTGTTGCCGAACTCCGCCGCGCGAATCAGTGGAGTCGCACCTTCTACGTCGCGAGCTTCCAGCTCGGCTCCGTTTGCAAGAAGTAAGTTTGCTATTTTTCCCTCTTCAAGAAGGACACCGTTATCTTGAGGAACACCGGCAGACACTTTTGCGTCGTCGACAACGGCCACTCTAGCTGGGGCTGTTTCAGCGGAGGCGAACAAAGCATCGTTCTTCTCTTTTGTGCTTGGGTTCCTTACCAACAAGAACTGAACTCGATGGACGCTACCGTTTCTTGCGGATTCAATGAACGCATCATCCCCCGCGAGACCCGCATTCGCCAAACTGCTTCCCTTCTGCAGCAGCATTTTGGCTGTTTCCATATGGCCGTAGTCCACAGCAATAGCCAAAGGCGTCGAGCCTCCCAGGTCCGTACTTTCAATGTTTGCTCCTTCTCTCAGGAGCTTCTGCGCGAGGGCGGTATCGCCGGTGCGTGCGGCTCTCAGAAGCTGACGGTTTAGCCCGTCAATGTTTTTACGCGGCGAACACCCAGCCAGCACCAGTAGGAGCGCGCCGAGCAACGCTAATCGGAGCAACTCTTCCTCCCCTCAGAAGAAAGCTTTCTAGGCGCCCACCGTCTCCCTGCTGCCGGCCAGCAACTGCCGTAGCACATACTGCAGAATCCCGCCGTTGGCGTAATACAGAGCTTCCTGAGGCGTGTCAATGCGGAGGATGGCCCCGAACTCCTTCGTGCCCGAACTGCTCTTGGCGCGGACTTTCACGCGAGCGCCGGAGGAGAACTTCTCGATCAAAGCCGCGATTCCTGTGATCTCGAAGACTTCGTCTCCCGTCAGGCCGAGAGTCTCAGCGGATTCTCCTGCGATGAACTGCAAAGGCAGAATGCCCATGCCAACCAGATTCGAGCGGTGAATCCGTTCGTAGCTTTCGGCAATGACGGCATGTACTCCGAGCAGGCGCGGGCCTTTGGCGGCCCAGTCGCGCGATGATCCCGAACCGTATTCCTTTCCAGCCAGGATCACCAGCGGCACGCCTTCCGCGATGTACTTTTCCGACGCTTCGAAGATCGTCATCTGAGCGCCATCCGGCAGGTGCTCAGTAAAGCCCCCTTCTACGCCGGGAACCATTTTGTTGCGCAGGCGGACGTTGGCGAAAGTTCCGCGCACCATCACCTCATGATTTCCTCGGCGCGAGCCATACGAATTGAAGTCGGCGGGAAGAACGCCATGCTCGAGCAGGTACTTCCCTGCAGGGCTGTCCTTCTTGATGGACCCTGCGGGAGAAATGTGGTCGGTGGTGACGCTGTCGCCGAGCACGGCAAGCACGCGGGCATCCGTAATATCGGCAACACTGCCAGGCTTCACCGCCATGTCATCGAAGTAGGGCGCGCGGCGGATGTAGGTTGAGTTTCGATCCCACTTGTATGTATCGCCTTTAGGGACGGGCAGCGAGCGCCAGTGCTCGTCACCGGCGAAAACGTCTGCATAGCTCTTGCGGAACATGTCGGAAGAAATCTGCTGAACGGCTTCGTCCACCTCTCTCTGGCTGGGCCAAATGTCCGCAAGATAAACCGGCTTACCGTCCTTGCCATTGCCAATGGGATCCATTCGCAGGTCGGTGTCAATGCGTCCGGCCAGTGCGAAGGCCACCACGAGCGGCGGCGACATCAAGTAGTTCGCGCGAACATCAGGATTGATACGGCCCTCAAAATTGCGATTGCCCGAGAGAACTGAGGCCACTACAAGATTTTTCTCGTCGATCTCCTCGGCGACTTCGACCGGCAGCGGCCCGGAATTCCCGATGCATGTCGTGCAGCCGTAACCAACGATGTGGAACTTGAGCTTCTCCAGATAACCGGTGAGACCTGCCGCTTCAAGATAGTCACGAACGACTTTGGAACCGGGAGCAAGTGAGGTCTTCACCCATTGGGGCACTTCGAGTCCGCGCTCGACGGCTTTCTTAGCTAAGATCCCCGCGGCAAGCATAACGGAAGGATTCGAAGTGTTAGTGCAACTGGTGATCGCCGCAATCACCACACTTCCGTGATGCAGGTGGCCATTGCCATTGGATGGAACCGCCGGAGCCCCCGCCTTTGTAGCCTTGATCAAATTCGGTAGCGCTTTCTCGAATGATTCCTTGGCCTCCGAGAGCACTACACGGTCTTGCGGACGCTTGGGGCCAGCAACACTCGGCTCCACGGTCGCAAGATCAAGTGCCAGAAGTTCTGAGTACTGAGCCTCGGGGGTGTCTTCGTCATGGAACAACCCTTGCTCGCGGCAATAGGCTTCAACCAAAGTGATCTGCTCTTCCGAGCGGCCGGTGAGGCGCAGGTAGCTCAATGTCTCCTTATCGACTGGGAAGATCCCGCAAGTCGCGCCGTATTCGGGCGACATATTGCCGATGGTGGCGCGATCAGCAAGGGGCAGATCGCGGAGGCCTGGCCCGAAGTACTCGACAAACTTCCCAACCACGCCATGCTTCCGCAGCATTTCCGTGATGGTTAGAACCAGGTCCGTTGCTGTCGCACCTTCGCGCAGACGACCGGTGAGTTTCACACCTACAACTTGCGGAATCAGCATGCTGACGGGCTGTCCCAGCATTGCCGCTTCGGCTTCGATTCCACCGACGCCCCACCCAAGAACCCCAAGGCCGTTAATCATTGTGGTGTGCGAATCGGTACCGACGAGAGTATCGGGATACGCGACGCGCTTCCCCGGTGATTCCTTCACAAACACAACCCGCGCCAGATATTCGAGGTTGACCTGGTGCACGATGCCAGTGTCCGGGGGAACAATTGCCATGTTGCGGAAAGAATCCTGTCCCCAGCGTAGGAAGGCATAGCGCTCTTTGTTCCGCATGAATTCCAACTCGGCGTTGAGCGCAAAAGCTTGCGGCGTGCCGAATTCATCCACCTGAACGGAGTGGTCTATGACGAGTTCCGCCGGTTGGAGCGGGTTGATCAGCGACGGATTGCCGCCGAGCGCGGTCATGGCGTCACGCATGGCGGCGAGGTCCACAACAGCGGGAACTCCGGTAAAGTCCTGCATCAGCACACGGCTAGGGGTGAAGGCGATCTCCTTCTCCGACTTAGTGTTGCTGTTCCATGCGGCAAGCGCACGAATGTCCTCGGGGCGAACGTTTCGGCCGTCTTCCGTGCGAAGGAGATTTTCGAGAAGGATACGAAGCGAAAATGGCAGGTGCTTGGTCGAGACCCCAGCCTTATCGAGAGCGTCAAGGCGGTAGATTTCGTATTCTTTGCTGCCAACCTTCAGTTTCGAACGCGAGTGGAAGCTGTCCATGGAAGCGCTGGTCTCCGTCGGGTGAGCTGGATTTTTGGGTTACATATTAGTTTAGCTGGAAAGGCAGCATTCAGCACTCAGCAGTGAGCATTCAGCCCTGCCGTTTTAGAATTCCGCATTCAGTGCAGAACGAGCGGACAAATCGACGGGCTGAGTGCTGAGTGCTGAATGCTACTTCGCTCTCAGCAACAATACCGGCACGCTCACCGCATGCTGTACCCGGTTCGCTGTCGTTCCTAGAAAGATGTCTGCGAGGAACTTGTGGCCGTGGGTGCTCATGGCGATCAGATCGCAGCCCTTCTCTTTGACCCAGCGGACAATTTCACGGCTGGGGTCGCCGAACGCAAGTTCGGAAGTGGCGATAACACCGGCCTGCTGAAATTCGCCAAGAACTTTTTGCAGGTAAGCGGTATCTTCTGAGATCTCAGGGCTGATTGCGTCGCGGCCGTAGGTTCGCGCAGCCCAGCCGTCTGCAACGTGGAGAAGTACAACGCGGCTCTGCGCAAGTTTCGCAAGTTGCTGAACGTGCTCGATGATGGCACGGTCGCTTGGCGTGCCATCGAGCGTGACGAGAATCGTTTTGTACATCGGCCACCCCTGATCTAACTGCCGATAATGACGTGCCACGCGGTCTTCAATGACTCAGGTAATCCCCACAAATCAAGTCCCGTAATCAGAATTGCGCTTGTCCAGCCGGCAATCAAAAGAAAACGTCCACTTCGCCAGAGGCCCATACGTTTACGCGAACTCGTAAAGGCAAGTAGCGGAAACATCGCGAAAGGCAGCTGTAGGGCCAGTACGACCTGACTCAACGTGAGCAGGTCATTGACGCTGGCATCCCCGCGAGCGCCGATGACGATGATCGCCGGTATGATCGCCATCCCTCGCGTGATCAGCCGGCGCACCCATGGTTGAATGCGCCAACGCATGAAGCCTTCCATGACGACTTGCCCCGCAAGTGTGCCGGTTATCGTGCTGCTTTGCCCACTGGCCAGAAGCGATATCACAAACAGAGTACTGGCGACGGACGTTCCAACCAGCGGCGCCAACGTCAGATACGCGATGCGCACCCAGTCACTATTGGCGCTGAATGTAACCACCTCGCCTCCGGCAACCGTCACACTGGTCTTGCCATAAAAGACGATTGCAGCCAGAACGAGAATGGCGGCGTTCACCAGAAACGCCACCGCGAGCGCGGTCGTGGAATCGATGGTGTTAAAGCGGATCGCCGCGCGAATGGATGCTTCATCCTTCTGCAACTTGCGGCTCTGCACCAGGGCCGAATGGAGGTACAGATTGTGCGGCATCACGGTCGCGCCGATGATTCCGATAGCGACGTACAACATTCCCGCGTGGCGAAACCCTGGGGTAACCAGCGCTTTTCCCATCTCCAAGAAGTCGGGATGGGTTTGCGGGAGCACGAAAATTTCCATCAGGTAGCAGACGCCGATGGTTAGGATGAGCAGCAGGACGATAGCCTCAATGGTTCGCATCCCGTAGCGCTGGAGCGCAAGCAACAGCAGTACATCGAGGCCGGTGATGATCACGGCCCAGAGCATGGGAATGTGAAACATGAGATTGATGGCGACCGCGCTGCCGAGGACTTCGGCCAGATCGCAGGCGGCAATCGCGGACTCGCAGAAGAACCAGTTCGGCCAGCGCGTCCACGAAGGCAACCAGTCGCGGCAGCACTGCGCAAGATCCTTGCCAGTAACCACCCCAAGACGAGCGGCGATCACTTGCATAAAGATCGCCATCAGGCTGGCCAGCGCAATGACCCACAAAAGGCCGTACTTAAACTGTGCACCGCCGGCGAGATCGGTGCCCCAATTGCCGGGATCCATATAGCCAACGCTGACGAGAATGGCCGGCCCGATGAAGGCGCGCCACTGCTGAAAAAATCCGGCCTGATGGTGGGGGACATCGATCGTGCCGTGCAATCCTTCGAGGGAGACCTGCTCGGGACGAGTTGACTGCTCGCGCCCATTGGAAACAGATGTTGCGGAATCGCTTTGGCGCGGCAGGTCCATAGCAGCGGAAGGACTATCTTACTCAATCGCGGGCGCTGCTGGAGTTGCTGGCGATGTTCAGACGAAGAAAAGGGCGCGATTCACCCTTGAACCGCGCCTGCGTACTGTGAAGTTTTTCCCCGCCTGTTAAGCGGAGGCGGCACTGCAACTCAATGCGGGATTCTGTGGAGGACCCTGGGTACGGAAATGAGAGCGTTTGGGACCGCGCTTGCGGACAAGCATCACGCGTATGCGCTCCAGAAGGTCCGCGGGCATATACATACCTTTCGCAAGGAAAAGGTCCGCGGAGCTTTCGTGTTCATAAATTTTGACAGTTCCCGAAACCAGGATGGCTGGGGTTTCGGGAGACATGTTCTTCACACCCTGGATCAGCTTGGAGCCATCGACGCCTGGCATGACCAGATCGGTCAGGACCAGGTCTACGCCGCCCAGCGCGAAGCGATCCAAAGCCTGCTTGGCATCGGTGAACGCGAGCACGCGATAGCCGCGCGTCTCGAGCAGCACTTTGCGAATGGAGAGGGACTGTTCATTGTCATCGACGCAGAGAATCGTTCTTTTCGGTTTCATCGGACATTCCTACCAATGCGGCCTTACGACCGCGGCGAAAATGGGAAAAATTTTGGTTGAATAATTGACTAGAGCGAGATGAATCCTATCGGCGGAGTTGCGGTGTGGCAAGTAACGCGAATGCAAACGGGAAAATTGCTTGTTGCAAAAGCGCGGCGTATGTGCGTGAGCTGATTTTTCGCGGATGCGCGAGGCTATGCATTCAGAAAAAAAATTCCCCGCGCAAAACTTCAACAACATTTCCACCGACCCGTACATTAACCACTCTGTCATTGCTGCGAGAGGCACGAACAAAAATTCGGCTGGGACGCTTCATCTCGACGCCCTGCTCGATCATGACTCGCTCGTCAGGCCGCGCAATTCCATGTTGGACCATCCATGCGGCGCAGCAACCGGATGCCGAACCGGTCGCGGGATCTTCGCCGTTATAGAAAAGCATGCGCGCATGAACGCGCGCCGAGGAGTCAACAGTCTCCCGCGTGACACAGAAGAAAAATTTCCCGCCAGTGCCTTGGAGATACTCCGCGGAGCGTTGTTGGTTGATTTGCAAGCGGCGCGCCGCCTCCAGAGAGCGCAATGGAACCATGGTGAACGGAGTCCCGGTCGAAACGGTCTGGATCGGAGCATCCTCGGAAATATCTTCTGCAGGGATGCCGCTGACTTCGGCAATTTTTTTGCGATCGTGAATCATGCCGAACTCCGGATCGCATTGGGTCATCTCGCCGAAGACAGATTCGCCAGCGCGTTCTTCGAACTTCACCGGAATGGTTCCAACATTGAGGTCGAGCTTAACCTCACTTGCGCCAGAGTTTCCGCGGAGGAAAAACGCAGTGCCGAGCGTGGGATGTCCGGCAAAAGGGAGTTCCTCCTGCACCGTGAAGATGCGCACACGAACGCCGCGCTCGCTCTCCGAACCTTTGTCTCGGGGAAAGATAAAAGTCGTCTCCGAGAGGTTCATCTCGCGGGCAATGGCCTGCATCTCGGAGTCGTCCAAGCCTGTGGCGTCGTGCACGACGGCGAGGGGATTGCCTTCCAGTGGCTTGGAAGTGAAGACATCAAACTGGGTAAACGCGAACTTGCGTGCCTGGCCTACCATGCGGATTGGATTGGCGAGACAGGTACAAAGGTGCAGGAATTTACGGGCGCAAGGGAAATCAAAATTTTTACCACGGAGGGCACAGAGCTCACGGAGAAAAACAGAGAGGAAGGCCAAGAGCAAAGAGGCCAACGTCCTCCGCTCCCTTCTTCCACGTTTCCTTTGTGGCGTTCCTCTGTGTGCCTCTGTGTCCTCTGTGGTAAAGGTTTTGGTTTTGTCCGACGGGAACTAGTAGCGGGTTTGACGTCGAATTCTGCCCTGCGTATCCTATCGGCATGCGAGCTTTCTGCATGCCGTGCTGCTGTTGTTGTACTCGCGCGCCGGTCTGTGGGTAAGCAGAAGGTTTCCGACCCACCCGGCGCCATCCGGGTGGGTTTTGTTTTTTTGCCCGCAACCGAGTCAGGCGGGTTTCCAGACATTCCAAGGAGGAGAAATCATGAGTACCGCAACGCTTGAGTCCACACCAGCCATGCTTCGCATTAACGATGTAGCGCCCGATTTCACGGCCGAAACCACCCAGGGCACAATCCACTTCCACGACTGGATCGGGAACGGATGGGCAGTTCTGTTCTCGCATCCCAAAGACTTCACGCCCGTCTGCACCACCGAGCTCGGCTACATGGCAGGACTGGAGCCAGAATTCAAGAAGCGCAACACCAAGATCATCGGTTTGAGTGTGGATCCCGTCAGCAGCCATGGAAAATGGGCTGGTGATATTGAGGAGACGCAAGGGCATAAGGTCAACTATCCGATGATCGGCGATCCGAAACTGGAAATCGCCAAGCTGTACAACATGCTTCCCGCCAGTGCCGGCAGCACTTCGGAAGGCCGCACCCCGGCGGACAACATCACCGTGCGGACTGTCTTTGTCATTGGCCCGGATAAGAAGATCAAGACGATGCTGATTTATCCGATGAGCACGGGGCGTAACTTCGCGGAGATTTTGCGGATCCTGGATTCGCTACAGCTCACAGCTCGCGCGGGAGTTTCAACTCCGGCGAACTGGCAACCCGGTGGCGATGTTTGCGTCCCCGCCGCCATGCCCGAGGAAGAAGTGAAGAAGAAATTTCCCGAAGGGTTAAGAACGCTGAAGCCGTACTTGCGGATGGGGAAACAACCAAAGTAGTGTTTGTCTCTTACTCTTGTCATCCTGAGGTGGCTTTAGCCGCCGAAGGGCCTATGCATTTCCGAACAGATTGCATAGGTCCTTCGCTTCGCTCAGGATGACAGAGCAGATGTTAGTCATCGCTTTTTCGGCAGAATCTCTCCGATCCTGCGAATCTGGGCACCCACGCCGCGCAGCTTCTCCTCAATGTTTTCGTAGCCACGGTCGATGTGGTACACGCGGTCAATGATGGTCTCGCCCTCGGCCACTAGGGCGGCCAATACGAGAGACGCCGAGGCCCGAAGATCAGATGCCAGCACGGCCGCGCCGCCTAACTGCGACTTGCCGCGAACCACGGCGCGGCGGCCTTCGATCTTGATGTTCGCGCCCATGCGGACCATCTCGAGCGCGTGCATGAAACGGTTCTCAAAAATGTTCTCGGTAATGATCGATGTGCCTTCGGCCTGTGTTGCCAGGGCCATGTACTGTGCTTGAACGTCGGTTGGGAAGCCAGGATATTCCTCGGTGTTTACGTCGGCAGCTTTGAGCGCACTGCTGCCTTCAACGCGCACGGAATCCCGAGTGCTCTTCGTCTTCACTCCCACTTCTTCGAGCTTTTGTAGCAAAGCACCGAGATGCTTCGGCTCGCATCCAGAAATGTTGAGATCGCCATCCGTAAGCGCGCCGGCGAGAATGAAGGTTGCCGCTTCAATACGGTCTGGAATGATGCGGTGCTTCGCTCCCTTCAGCTTTGGCACACCTTTAATTCGGATCGTCGCTGTGCCTGCGCCTTCGATCTTTGCGCCCATTTTATTGAGCAGGTCAGCGAGATCGGCGACTTCCGGCTCGCGCGCGCAATTCTGCATGACGGTCTCGCCGTCAGCGAGCGCTGCCGCCATGAGCAGGTCTTCAGTGCCAGTTACTGTAATCTTGTCGAAGACGATCTCAGCGCCCTTAAGTCGCTCGGCCGAGGCTTCTACGTATCCGTGCTGCTGGTCGATTTTCGCGCCCAGGCGTTCGAGACCTTTGATGTGAAGATCAATGGGACGCGCGCCAATGGCGCAACCTCCGGGAAGCGAAACGCGCGCACGGCCGCAACGTGCGACTAGTGGACCAAGCACAAGCGTGGACGCGCGCATCGTCTTGACCAGTTCATACGACGCTTCCGGAGAGCTCAGGTTCTTGCAGCAGATGGTGGTGCGGTTCTTCGCGCGGCCGTATCCGAGTTCGACCTCGGCGCCCATTGCCGAGAGCAGCTTGCGGGTGGTCTCGATATCGCGGACGTGGGGAATATTTTCAAGGATGACCGGCTCTTCCGTGAGTAGCGCGGCGGCCATTGCCGGCAGCGCGGCATTTTTTGCACCGCTGATGCGGACAGTGCCGAGAAGAGGATTGCCGCCGCGAATGACTAATTTATCCATATGAGTTCGTGTTCAATCACGCACAGTGTGGGACGCTGCCAACGTCGACTTGAATCGCAATCTTCATTGCGATTGAATCATTGAAACATCGGATCATTGAATCATTAAACACGCGCCGACCTGCTTATAAACGACTCAATCTTCCGATGATTCAATCCTTCAATGATTCAATTCTCTTGCATCTTCTTGGCCAAAGCGATGGCGTTGCGAACATGACCTTTGGCTCGCACCAGAGATTCTGCGGCAATCCCGCGCGAAACACCCGCTTTTGACATCACGATGGCGACGGGAACGTTGTTGCGGGCGTTGCCCAGAATATCCAACGCCTCCCGCTGCCGAACTCCCAGCGCCTGCTGCACGATACTCACCGAGCGCTCTGCCAGCTTCGAATTCTTGCGGTGCAGGTTCACCATCAGGTTGCCATAAACGTAGCCGAGGCGCACCATGGCGCCGGTCGAAAGGATGTTCAGCACCATTTTCTCTGCGGTACCGGCTTTCATTCGGGTGGACCCCGCGAGGACTTCCGGACCGGTGTCGACCACAATCGCAAGCTCGGCCACCTTCGCCAGCGGCGTACCGCGATTGCAGGTGATGGCAACCGTCTTAGCTCGGGATCGGCGAGCATGTTCGACAGCAGCGACGGTAAACGGCGTGCGCCCGCTGGCCGCGAGGCCGACAACCACGTCATACTGGCCCACACGCTTCCTTCGCATTTCGTGGATGCCAAGAGCACGGGAATCCTCATCAGCCTCCGTAGCACCAGCCAGGGCTCTTTTCCCTCCCGCAATCACAAATTGCACCATATTCGGATTTGTATTGAACGTCGGAGGACACTCGGCGGCATCCAGCGCGGCGATACGACCACTGGTCCCGGCGCCAACGTAAATCAGGCGGCCGCGGTTTCGCAACGACTGTGCAACCCAATCGATCGCCGTGGCGATCTGCGGAATGACCTTTTGAACCGCTGCCGCAACTTTCGCGTCCTCAGCGTTGATAATGCGGGCGATGTCGAGGGCAGATTTCGTGTCCAATTCACGCGCAAAAGGATTTGGTTGCTCAGTGGTAAGCCCACTCACCCCGAACTGCGTCTTGCGATTTCTCGCCATTCGTTTATGTCCCCGCAGTGTTCAGCGCTTCAACTACCGCATCATGAAATCGTGGGCGAATTATCTTGATTGCCTGGTTTGCGCAATCCGGCCAGGTCCGGTTCGTCAGGAACGTGACCGAAAGTTGTCGCTCGGGATCGATCCACAAGGATGTTCCCGTATAGCCCAAGTGCCCAAACGATGCCGCGGAAAAGTATTTGCCCGATTGCGACGGCGCTGAAGGTGTGTCCCATCCAAGCGCGCGAGATGTGCCTGGGGGAGAACTTTCCCGGCGCGTAAAGAGCGTCACCGTTTCCGGGCGAAGGATGGGCGCACCGCCGTTGAGCATGCATTGCGCGAACGTAGCCACGTCTTCGGCCGTCGAGAACAGGCCAGCGTGACCGGCGACCCCTCCAGGGACGCTCGCGTTTTCGTCCTGGACCTCGCCTTGAATGATTCGTTTCCGAAAGCTCTGGTCGTGGGCGGTGGGCGGGATGAGGTGCCGCGAGTGAACCGGTGGGTTGAAAGTGGTGTGCACCATCCCAAGCGGGCCAAAAACCTCCCGCTGAACGAAGGTGTCGAGTCCTTCTCCCGCGATGCGCTCCAGTGCGACGCCGAGCAGAATGAATCCAATATCGCTGTATTCGGCGTGAGTTCCAGGCGAAGACTTCAAAAGAACCTTGAAGGCCTCATCCAACAGCATCTTCCTCGTTGACGCACGCAAAAAGAGTTTCTCGTAGGCGGGAAGGCCGGAACTATGCGTGAGCAGCATGCGGAAGCTGACTTCATTTCGCCGCGGATCGTCAGAAGCGAACCCCGGCAGGACGCCCACGACCGGTGCTTCCAAATCGAGCAGGCCGCGCTCATACAGGATCATTGCCATCGAGGTGGTCGCAACGACCTTGGTGACCGACGCGATATCGAAAATAGTTTTGGTCGTGACTGTAGGCGAGTGACAGTCGAATGTGAATCGCCCGAAGGATTTCAGTGCGAGCAGTTCGCCTGACACCGTGACTGCGACCGAAACACCGGGAAACGCTCGAACAGCGACCGCTTCCTCAATAATGCGAAACGCATCGGCGAACCGCTTCTCCTGATGTGCGAGCCCTTCCCTCACTACACCAGCATAAAACCGCGGCGCGTGCTGCGGATTGGCACAGATGGCACCCGTTCGTCCGTAACTTGATCGGTCATGCCGGAGCTGTTGTAAATTCGAGACATCCTCGCCTTTATACCAACTTGGCTCAGGAAATCAGGGCTGTTCGCCGCGTGCGTTCTGCTCGCCGCTATCGCTGCGTTCGCTCAGCAGAACGACTTGCGGCTTGCAGTGGTCGATTCCATTGTTCAGACCTCGATCGACAATCATGAAATACCCGGTGCGGTGTTGGTCATTGGTCATGATGGACAGGCCATTTATCGCAAAGCATATGGCATGCGCTCGCTCGAACCCACGCGCTCAGCCATGACCGTGGATACGATCTTCGATATCGCGTCGCTCACGAAAGTGGTTGCAACCACCACCGCGGCGATGCAGTTGATGGAACAGGGCAAAATCCGGCTGAATGACCCTGTGGCGAAGTACATTCCTGAATTTGGGCAGAACGACAAGGGCGATATCACGGTTCGGGATCTAATGACGCACTACTCCGGCCTGCCGCCGTCGCTCGATTTGAAGTCTCCGTGGTCGGGTCGCGACACCGGCTACAGCATGGCGTTTTCGATCACGCCCATTGCGCCGCCAGAAAGCCGGTTCGTGTACAGCGATGTGGACTACATTGTGTTGGGCGCAATCATCGAGCGCATAACCGGGATATCGCTGGATTCGTACTGTGCCCAGAACATCTTCGCGCCTCTCGGAATGACGAAGACCGCATTCCACCCTCCCGCAAGTTGGCTGCCGGAAATCGCTCCGACCGAATACGACCAGCGCGGTCAAATGCTGCGCGGAGTCGTTCACGATCCGACGGTTCGACGAATGGGAGGAGTTGCGGGAGAGGCCGGACTGTTCTCCGCGGCTGACGATCTGGCAAAGTTTGCCCAGGCGCTCCTGGGAGGGAGCTCGGTTCTATCGCCGCTTGCAATCCAGAAGATGACCACGCCGGAGCAACCGGCAAATGCATCGACTCTGCGCGGGCTGGGGTGGGATATCGATTCGCCGATGTCGCACAATCGTGGCGAACTGCTTGCGGTTGGGTCGTATGGACACACGGGATTTACGGGCACGTCGCTGTGGATTGACCCGACGACGAATACCTACATCGTTCTGCTGACCAACGCGGTCCATCCGCGGGGACAAGGTACGGCGATTTCGCTGCGTTCGAAAGTTGCGACTGCAGTGGCGGCAGCGCTGAACCTGGCACCATCCGAGCAGGACGCACTCCGCTGGAAAGCAATCACCGGATACAACGAGAGCATGCCTGTGCAGCGGCGAGTTGCAAATCGCAACGGCTCAGTACAGGTCGGGATCGATGTTCTGGAAGGCCAGGATTTCGCGCCGCTCAAAGGGAAGCGCGTAGGATTACTCACAAACCAGACTGGCTTGGATTCTTCCGGGCAGCGGACGATTGATGTACTGGCGCACGCGAATGGAGTGCAACTCACCGCCATCTTCAGCCCCGAGCATGGAGTTACGGGCACAGTTGACACAACCAAGATCGGCAACTCGGTGGATAGCGCGACGAAAATTCCTGTCTACAGCGTCTATGGCGGGACGGATGCAGCGCGGCGTCCGCCGATGGACGTGCTGCGCAATCTTGGTGGGGTGGTCATCGATATACAGGACGCTGGAGTGCGCTTCTATACGTATGAGACGACGCTGGGATATTTCCTTGAGGCTGCGGCAAAGGCAGGGATCGCTGTATTCGTATTGGACCGGCCGAATCCTTTGATGGGCGCAGTGGTTCAGGGTCCGCCGTCGGAGCCCGGCCGCGAGAATTTCACCAACTACGGGCCCATTCCGGTGCGCCATGGGATGACGTTGGGCGAACTGGCGCAGATGTTCAACGCCGAACACAACATCCACGCCAAGCTCACAGTCGTGCCGATGCAGGGGTGGATGCGCGGTGACTGGTTTGATGAAACCGGTCTGGAGTGGACGAATCCGTCGCCGAATCTCCGCAGCTTGAATGAGGCAACGCTCTATCCCGGTGTCGCGCTGGTCGAGGGGACCAATGTTTCTGTCGGACGCGGAACGGACACGCCGTTTGAGCTTCTTGGTGCCCCATGGATCAATGCGCGGGAGCTGTCCTCCTACCTGAATGCGCGGCAGATTCCGGGAGTGCGGTTTGTTCCGATCACGTTTACGCCGACATCCAGCAACTACTCCGGGCAGGCGTGTCACGGAATAAACATTTTCGTCACCGCGCGTGAATTTCTCGATTCGCCAGAGATGGGATTAGAAATCGCGACCGCGCTACACGCGCTTTATCCCGAGCAGTTCCACATCGAAAAGATGGCCGAGATTGTTGCAAATCAAACGATCATGAACTCATTGATTCACGGCGAAGATCCCAGGCGGATCGCATTGGATTGGCAAGATGAGTTGCAGAAGTTCCAGCAAGCTCGGGAGCGGTACCTGATCTACAAGTAGCCCGCTGCCTTGGCTTTAGCAACGAGCAGTAAGCGTTGAGCAGGTGAGCAATGAGCTGCGAGCAAGCTTGATTCCGCCTGCTCAGAGCTCGCCGCTAACTCGTGCCCTTCCCGATACTCGCAGTTGCCCCTAAAAGCTCTAGAATGGCCTAAGCCTGCCAGGAGCCGTTCTCGCATGAAGCTTGGTAATCTCCGGAACCCCGTTGCAGATGCGTTCTATCGCTGTGCCGGCCCCAATTGCGGAGTGTTAAAGAAGACCTCCGACCGATGGTGGCTGATGTGGACCTCGGCGGTGAATTTCAATCAGCCGGTGTTGTATTTGTGCGCATGGGATGAGGAGATTGCCAATCGCGAAGGCACGCTGCACGTGTGTGGCGAGTTGTGCGCGCAACGTTTGCAGTCGCAGTTCATGGGGAATGTTCGAGAGAACCAGTTGCGGAGATTGGCAGAGCACAAATAAGAGTCTTTCGCCCCTTCGGGGCTTTGGTCGCACGGCTTCTTACCCCGGGCTCACGCCCGGGGCTTTATTCTTGCGCTGCTTCGCGGCTGAAACTTCTCACCACCGAGGAAACCGAGGTACACCGAGGAACGCCACAGAGGAAAGTAAAGACTCCGGTCCCGGCTACGCTGAACGACGCCGTCGATGCAAGTCTTCTGTGCTTATTTCAATTGGACTATTTCACGTCGTTCACTTCTCCGGCTTATTTCAACCGCTCCCCCACCGACGGCAGCGTTGGGAAGGCGGCGTGCGGTTCGGTTTGATACCAGTAGGCGACAGAGTAGAAGTTGTCACCGCGATCATCCGAGGTTCCGTGCTCGATGGTCGCGCGCAGAGATTTCTGAAACGTGATCGGCGAATCCAGGTGGAAGCGGTAGAGCGACCACTTCGATCCTTGCTTCTCCGGACCGACAACCGGTGCCCCGAATGACTGATAGGAAAACGGCTTACCGCCGAAATCCCAAGCGCCAAGGAAGTAGTCCTCACTACCGGTGCCGTTAATCGAAGGCAGGTTCTGGCCATCAATGAAAAACATGTCGTCGCCCTCACCCCACCAGCGGTCGGCATTCTCGACTACCGACATGGTCACGCCGACAAAGTGGCCGCGACCGGTGGCCTCCATCCATACATAATTGTTCTTGCCGTCAGGGTTGGTCTTTGCGTCGGGAACGGCGGCGTTCGGCGTTGCCTGCCGATACTGCGCATGGAAATAAAGCGTGTCAGCCGGGAGCGGCGACGAAAGCTGGCGCCAGTCGATGTTCCAGTACAGGGCGTCGATGCGCTCACTGCCCTCATTGGTCACGGTGATGCGAGCGTGTTTGCGGAAGGGCATGACAAAAAAACAGTTGAGGGCTTTGTCGGCGCCGACCGCGAGGGGCGCTGATTGGTACAGAAAATATTCACCATTCCCAAGGCCAAAGAAATCACCGATCGGCGCTTCAATGCTCGGTGTCGTCTCGCCATCCCAATACGCTCGCAGAACAACCTTCTTGAGGTGCTTGTCTTCCTTATCGGCGATCGTGAACCAGATGTGAGAAATCTGGCCGGGCCCGTTCTCGTCCAGCACGGTGATAGTGTCGCCCGGCGCAACCTGGCGGGCATCAGCATTGCCGCCTGTGCGGTCATAACTGGAAGAACGCCGTAATCTGTAGTTCTGCACCTTGGTTAGATCGGAGAGCTGAGCGCCCCAATTTTGTGCGTTGGCCGAAATTGCGGCGAGCAGAAGAAGCGGGATGAAGCGGAACATGAGGCCCTCCTGGCAGAAACGTGGCATGATAGCACGCGGAAGTTACTTTGCCGGGCAACGCCGCATCGTACCTGGAAAGGGATTAAGGAGGAAGTATGCGCACCTTACTTTCATTGCTCTTGCTGGCGAGCGCAGCGGTGGCGCAGGACACGCCAAGAACGAGTCAGCCAGGACTTGTGCCGGGAGCGCATGCGAACACAGACGAGATTGTGATTCCCGCTGGCACAAACGTCCCCATCAAGCTGGAAAATGCCATATCGACCAAGAGCAATCAGCAGGGCGACCCAGTTTATGCACAGACAACGTTTCCGGTTGTCCTGAATGAACGCATCGTGATTCCTGCGGGGACGTACGTACAGGGACGCATTATGCAGATCAAGCCCGCCCCGCGCTTCAAAGGACGCGCAGAAGTGATGATGCACTTTACGACATTGATTTATCCCAGCGGATATACGGTGATGCTGCCGGGATCCATTGAGAACGCGCCGGCAGTTGACAAAGCGAAGGTAAAAGACAAAGAGGGTACCATTCGCGCCGATAGCGACAAGGGAAGGAAAGCTGCCGAGGTGGCCGTTCCTGCTGCCGAAGGTGGGGCCATGGCGGGTGGTCTCGCGAGCGGTAGCCGCGGTGGTGCGCTGGCGGGAGCGGGCCTTGGAGCGGCGGTCGGCGTAGGTATCGCGATGTTCAGCCATGGGAACGAAGTCAAACTGATGCCGGGGACGACGTTGGAAGTCGTGCTGCAGCGTGATGTCGCGGTCAATGCGGAGAGGGCTAGGGCGGCGGCAAAGTAAAGGATTGGGTCATATAGCAGCGTCAGCCCCGCTCTTGTTTTGCAATCCGAGGGCAAGACTTCGCTCGGAGTGACTAATCAATAGAAACTCTAAAATAGCCTGGTGTCTGATCAATCCAAAATCCGAGTTGGCCCCGCGGGCTGGTCGTACAAAGACTGGGAAGGAGTTTTCTATCCGCCGGGGATGACGCGCCGCAAGCAGCATCCGCTGGAACTGGTGGCACGCTGCTTCGACATGGTCGAGATCAATACCTCGTTCTACGGTCACATTAAACCAGAGATCGCCAAGCTTTGGGCGCGGATCGTATCCGAAGCAAATCCCGATTTTCTGTTCACGGCCAAGCTGCACCGTTCATTCACGCATTCTCCTCTTGCGGCTATGGAGCCCACTTCTGCTGTTTCGATCAAGCCGAATGATGACGACGAACGCCTGGCACGAGAGGGCTTGGAAGCATTGGCTGCAACCGGGAAGTTCGGAGCTCTGCTGATCCAGTTCCCTGTCTCGTTCAAGAACACTTCGCTGAATCGCGAGTATCTGGAGACCTTGCTGCGGCAGTTCATCGAATATCCGCGCGTGGTCGAGGTGCGGCATTCCACTTGGAACAATCCGGAAACGATCACCTATTTCGAAGAACGCAACGTCAGCTTCTGCAATATCGACCAACCCCAGCTGGGACGCTCGCTCGAGCCGACCGCCCATGTAACTTCAGCTATTGGCTATGTCCGGCTGCATGGGCGCAACTACGATCAGTGGTTTGAGGCGGAGAAGAGCGCGGACCGCTACAACTACCTCTATAAGCCGAACGAGCTTGAGGGATGGAAGGAGCGGGTGGAGTCAATTGCCGGGAAGGCGAAGATCACATTTGTCGTGACGAACAACCATTTTGAGGCAAAAGCCGGAGTGAATGCGCTGCAGATGAAAAACATGCTAACTGGCAAGCGCGTGCTCGCACCGGAGGCGCTGATCGAGCATTATCCCGAGCTAAAGAAGATCGCCGATCCCGTCGGCGGAGGGCAATCACCGGAGAGTCTGCCGCTGCTCAGTGATCAAAGACCTGCGTAGGACGTCATATTTGACATAGAGTCTCGCTCCTTCATTGTTCAAGTAATTGCCGAACGTGTATCCTGAGGCGCTTGGCAAGAAGAAGCCTTGTAGATTCGGGAGCGGCAAACATGCATAGAGCCGGCTGGAGAGTCTCGGCTTGCTGTGGAATGCTTATCGTCATCGCATGCGCAACTAGGAACCTATCAGCCCAGGACAGTGCTGCTGGGGCGCGTGCGACTCCAAACTACGCCAATCTGGATTACGCTCCGGCCGATCCTGTGCGCACAACTGGGCACAAGCTGGATCTTTACATCCCGAGCGACAGTTCGAAGCCCCTGCCGGTTGTGATCTGGACAGGCGGTTCGGCTTGGATGGCAACCAACGGCAAGGACCTGGCCGGCATTCTCGCAGCGCAACTGAACCCCGCGGGTTACGCGGTGGCGGGGGTTTCGATCCGTTCCAGTTTTCAGGTGAAATTTCCGGGGCAACTCCATGACATCAAGGCAGCAATCCGCTGGCTGCGCGCCAATGCCGCGAAGTATGGGCTCGACCCGAATCACATCGCTATCATGGGAGATAGTTCGGGCGGTTGGACGGCTGCAATGGCAGCAGTGACAGGCGATGCGCCGGAGATGGAGGGTAATGTAGGTGTCACTGGAGTCAGCAGCAAAGTGCGGGCGGCGGTGGCGTTCTACCCGCCGACAAACTTTCTGACGATGGATGCCTGGGCGCTGAAGCCATGCGATCCCAAGTCGACCACATTCACCGCGTTCTGCCACGACAGCCCAACTTCTCCCGAATCGCGACTGCTGGGCTGCACTATTCAGGACTGCCCGGACAAGGTTAAAGCAGCGAGCCCGATGACTTATATCACCACGGATGATCCGCCGATCATGATCTTGCATGGCGATTCGGACCAGTTGGTGCCGCACAACCAGGGTGAAGCTTTTTACATAGCGCTGAATAAGGCGTGCAACGACGCAATATTTATCAGCTTGCCGAAAGCTCCACACGGAAACTGGAATGGATTCCTGACCAACGACAGCCTGCGCGAGGCTGCCACCATGCGTTCAACGTCGTCTTCCGGATGTGCAGTGACGAATCCTACCCCGTTCACCCCCACATGGAAGACGGTGATTGATTTCCTTGATAAGTACATGAAGAGCGGTGCGTAACAGAGCTCGTTACATGACCAGCTATTTGAACATCAAGGTACGAGACACCCTCCACGCGGAACTTACTGACGAATTCGCGGGTTGGCGACCGAATACAACAAGTCTGTAAGGAAATTCACTAGCACGTACGTCAGGCCGATAGCAAGAATGCACCCCTGCACAAGGTAGTAGTCGCGATTGCCGATGGCCTGAATAGTTAGGCGTCCGATGCCGGGCCAGGAAAAGATAGTTTCCGTCACAATTGCGCCGGCCAGCAGCGCACCGAACTGTAACCCGATCACCGTCAGCACCGGCAACATCGCATTCCGCAAGGCATGGCGATAGACAACAGCGCGCTCCGACAGGCCCTTCGCACGCGCTGTGCGTATGTAATCCTGTCCGAGTTCTTCCAGCATCGATGTGCGGACCATGCGCGTGAGGATGGCGGCCAGCGCGCTACCCATGGTGATTCCAGGCAGGACAAGATGCGCAAGAGTGCCGGTGCCTGAGACTGGAAGCCATCCTAGTTTGATCGCAAAAAACAAAATCAAAATTGGGCCAAGGGCGAAGTTGGGGAACGAGAGACCGAACAGGCTAACCACACTGAGCAGTTTGTCGTCCCAGTGGCCGCGGCGTTGCGCGGAGCGGACGCCTGCGGGAATCGAAATCAGAATTGCGACGAACAAGGAAGCCAGCGTCAATTGCAGCGTGAAGGGATACCGCTGAGCAATCAATTGGCTCACTCCCTCACCGTACCGTATGGATGGACCCAGGTCCCCGTGCAAGACGCCCCTCCAGTAGCGTAGGTATTGCTGGCCGAGGGGAATGTCGAGGCCATAAGCGTGGCGGGTGGCAGCGACATCACTGGCGGGTGCGCCTTCCCCCAGCATCTGCATAATCGGATCGCCGGGAACGAGGTGGATCAGCAGGAAAACAACTGAGACCACGAGCCAGAGTACTGGCAGCGTGTACAACACACGCGTAATGAGAGGACGAAACACAGGGGCTTTAACGATGCGAATTAGAACACAGAAGCAAAATCGAACAGCAAAACACCAAAAGAAGAAAACCTACCACAGGGAACACAGAGTTTCACAGAGGAACGCCGAAGAGGAAGATGTGGTCGAAGGCAGCCAAACTCTCTCCCTCTGGGTTATGCGGAGACGCGTAGTACCTGCACCGTGATGTTGTCCGGTCCGCCGCGTACCTTGGCGAGTTGGACGAGGGACTTGCAGGCATCTTTCGGCGCCGATTTCCACGCGATCTCTGCGATTTCCGCGGAAGTCATCTGCCCCCAAAGGCCGTCGGTGCAGAGGACTAGGACATCCGATGGCCTAAGTTCGACCGGTGAGGAGGGCATGTCTGGCTGGAGATCTTCGGCAACACCAACGGCAGCCGTCAGCACATGCTTTTGGGGATGGGTTTCCGCGTCTTCGGGGCGTATCGTGCCGCTTTCTATTAATCGGGCAACGAGCGAATGGTCCCGAGAGAACTGGCGAGCCTCGCCGTCACTGACAAGAAACAACCGGCTGTCGCCGACGTGGGCGAAATAGAGTTGGTTCCCGAGGAGGGCGCAAGCGGTCAGGGTAGTCCCCATACCGCGGAGCATCGGGTTCGCATGGGCTTCCTGCAGAACACGGTTATTGGCTTCGTGGAATCCCGCCAGCAGGCGCTGCTGCGGATCCGCGTCCGGAGAAGCCGCGTAGATGTCGCAGACCGCCTCAACCGCAATTCGACTCGCGTGCTGACCGCCTTCTGCGCCGCCCATACCATCAGCCACAACGGCCAGTCGACCGAGTCGCTGGAACTCGGCGTCATCCTGCGGCTCCCAGTAAGCGTAATTGTCCTCGTTGTTTTCCCGATGGCACCCAACATCGGTGAGGCCGGCGACTTCGATCCCCGGACGAACTTTCATTCTCCCCCAGGCTCCGAAAGAGAGGAATTATACGCGACGGCCTCTCGCCTGACATTTGTCACGCTGACATTTGTCATTTTCGCCTGGTGATGAACTCCACTGTTGCGTGTGAGTTGTGTCCGCCATGATCTAGGCGTAGATCGGAGAAATGAGTTATGCCTCAAGGCATCGGTGGAAATATGGATATGGCAAAACCGCAGCTTCTTCCAAAACCAGCGAGAACCGGGGCACCCGCCAGCGAGCCGTGGGCGAAAACCGCTGTCGCGAAGTTCGAGTCGGTAAGCAAGAACTATGGCAGCGTGCGGGCGCTGTCGGACTTCAACTTTGAAGTCCGTTCGGGGGAACTGGTCGCGCTACTCGGACCGAATGGTGCGGGAAAGACCACGGCGATCCGACTGCTGCTGGGACTGGCAAAACCGAATGCTGGGCGGATGACGGTGTTTGGCGGCGATCCCGCCAGCGTGGATACGCATATACGCGTGGGCGCAATGATGCAGGTTGGGCGTGTTCCGGAAACCCTGCGTGTGCGGGAACACGTGGACCTGTTTTCTTCCTACTATCCGAACCCGCTCCCCATTTCCGAGACGCTGGCCATTGCAGGGCTTGACGAGCTGAAAGATCGAAAGTTCGGATTGCTTTCCGGAGGGCAAAAGCAGCGTGTGCTGTTTGCGTTGGCAATTTGCGGGAATCCGGACCTACTTTTTCTGGATGAGCCGACCGTGGGCCTCGATGTCGAAGCTAGGCACTTGCTGTGGGATGAGATTCGCAGCCTGTTGCGGCGGGGCAAGACGGTTGTGCTGACAACGCATTACCTGGAAGAGGCCGACGCGCTGGCCGACAGGATTGTGGTGATCAACAAGGGACGGGTTATTGCTGAAGGGACGCCTGCTGAAATCAAGTCGCGAACCGCAGGAAAGAAGATTCGCTGCGTCACGGAACTGCCACTCGAGGTGATCCGCAAGATGACGGGTGTAGCAGATGTACAAACGGACCGCGAGGCAGTGGTGATCCAGACATCGCGACCCGAAAACGTGCTGCGGCAGTTGCTGCAACTCGACCTTGAGATTGCGGGAATCGAAGTCAGCAGCGCGGGGTTGGATGAGGCCTTCCTGGCGCTCACGCGCGAGGACGGCGCACGAGCGTAAACCGAACCACGCAGAGGGCGTTTCACAGAGGAAAACGGAGTCATTCATGGCGACAACAGCAACTGCGATCGGCACTCTTCCGCTGCGGCGACCCAACCTGGTCGCCATCTGTGCGAAGGAAGCAAAATACGAATTCTTGAAAAACCTGCGCTTCCCGATGTATTCGGTTTCCACGGTGGTCCTGCCGCTCATGTTCTATGTTCTGTTCGGGCTAGTCATGGGCAGGCAGACAATCGGGAATATCAGCACGACGGTGTATCTGATCCCAGCGTATGGAACCTTCGGTGTGATGGGCGCGTCATTGTTTGGAACTGCCGCGGGGCTTGCATCAGAACGCGGACTCGGGTGGTTGCAGGTGAAACGGGCAAGTCCAATGCCGATCTTTGCCTACTTTTTCGCGAAGGTCGTAATGAGCCTGATTTTCAGCACCGTGGATGTGGTTGCGTTGATGGCCATGGGAATGGCATTCGGCGGAGTTCACCTGCCTGCCGTCACGGCAGCCAAACTGCTGGGAACGCTGCTTGCGGGCTCGGTTCCCTTCTGTGCGATGGGCCTGGCAATCGGTTATTTCGCCAGTCCAAACTCGGCACCTGCTGTCATCAATTTGTTCTATCTGCCAATGTCATTCTGCTCCGGCCTATGGATGCCGTTCATGTTCCTGCCGCATTTCGTGCAGAAGATTGCCCTGATTTTGCCGCCGTATCACTTGTCGCAATTGGCATTCAACGTGGTGGGAGCGGGTCAGGGCGGCGCGATGGCAATTCATTGGCAGACGCTGGCGGGATTCACGCTGCTTTGCATGGGAGTGGCGTGGGTTGGGCACCAGCGGGACCAGAAACTGAATGGATAGATTATGACCTCGCAATGGACAACATGGATTCTGATCATTGCGACTGTTGCCTGGCTGCTGTTGCTGCGGCGGCTTGACCTGCTGGTGATAGTGGCGCCAGCGGCGGCAGTTCTCAGCTATGCAACAGCGCGCATGCGGAAATCGCGCCAGAATAGAATGTAAACAGTGATGCCGGCCTTGTTACCCAAGAATCGCGAGCACGGATGGGCACCTTATGTGTGGCTGGTGTTTCTGGCTTTTTTTCTGTGGGGCCCAATCGTTAATCACGCCGACTCTCGGGAGTGGACGATTACTATCGTCGCGACCCTCGCGTTTCTAATCATGTACTTCGGCATCTTCTGGTCAAAGCCGCCCTTGAGCTACATACTCGTAGCCGGCATGGTGGCAGAAGGCCTCACTCTAGCTAACCACAACCCAGGCTCTTCAGTTTTCATCATCCTCGGCTCTTCGTTCATTCCCTGGATCTTTCGAACGATTGCAAGATCATTCACGGCTCTTGTCACTCTGATTGCAGTCATTGTGATTCATGCTGCCGTGTTCCATACTCCATCTGGCTTTTGGACGGTCTCGGTCGTTGTTGTCCTCGGGGTTGTAGGTTCGAACATCCACTTCGCGGAAAAAAATCGGGCTGACACCAAGCTGCGCATGGCCCACGAAGAGATCGAGCATTTGGCAAAAGTCGCAGAGCGGGAACGCATTGCCCGCGACTTGCACGATGTGCTGGGACACACGCTATCTCTGATCATCGTGAAGTCGACCCTTGCCGGAAAGCTCATCGATCGACATCCGGAGAAGGCGAAGGACGAGATCGCAGACATCGAGAAAGCCTCGCGCGATGCCATGGCTGAAATTCGCAGCACGCTGCGTGGGTATAGCAACTACAAGATCAGCGATGAGATTCAGCGTGCGAAACTGACCTTAGCGAGCGCGGGAATTTTGGCCGAGTCGGACACAGTCGACATCAGCCTCAGTCCAGCGCAAGAGAGCGTGGTGGCACTGATTATGCGAGAGGCAGTGACAAACGTAGTTCGCCACTCGCATGCCAGGAACTGTCGTCTGCGGCTGGCCAGGGAAAATGGCGCCTGTGTGCTCAGCGTGGAAGACGACGGCCGTGGCGGGCTTCAGGAAGAAGGTAACGGTTTACGCGGAATGCGAGAACGAATTGAAGCACTGGGTGGCACGTTGATCCGAGATACTGCTTCGGGCACCAAGCTGAAATTTGAATTTCCGCTCACGGGGAATGGGAACCATTGACGCCAGCAACGAAAACCGGTCGCAAGACCATCAGGGTCTCAATCGCCGAGGACCAGGGCATGGTGCTCGGGGCATTGGCGACTCTGCTCGAGATTGAAGGCGATATCAGCGTGGTGTCTCGATCGCGTAATGGGGCAGACGCGCTGGATGCGGTGCTTGCCCAGAAGCCCGACATTTTCTTGACAGACATCGAAATGCCCGAGATGAGTGGGCTCGATGTGGCCGCAGAACTCAAACGTAGGAAAGCAGCCACGCGCGTCATCATCTTGACGACCTTTGCACGCGCCGGGTATCTGCGACGCGCTCTCGATGCTGGAGCATCGGGTTATCTTCTGAAGGACATGGCGGCTGAGAAACTGGCAGAGGCCGTGCGGCGGGTACAGAGCGGTCTTCGTGTTATCGATCCGGAGCTTGCGGCGGAAGCGTGGGTCGAACCAGATCCTCTCACGGACCGGGAACGTCAGGTGCTGAGGCTCGCAGGCGAAGGCATGGCTAGCATGGATATAGCGGAAAAATTGAGCTTATCTGAAGGGACAGTCCGGAACTATCTCTCCGAGGCAATCAGCAAGCTCGGTGCGGCAAATCGCGTCGAAGCGGCAAGAATCGCGAGAACGAAGGGCTGGCTGTAATCACTTCAGACATCCTCACCACAAAGGCCACGAAGTTACACGAAGGAACACCTAGGGAAGATCGAATCCAAACTGTTGGAGAATCTTCTTGGTGTCTTCCGATCGCATGAAGGTTTCAAAGCGTGCCGCGGCGGACTGATCTTTCGCCGATTTCATCACAACCATTGCCTGCAACAAGGGCGGATAATTCTTCGCGGCTATATCCACGAATTTGGCCCGCTTGGCCGCAGCTGGGGCGAGCGCCAGAGATTTCGCAACAATGCCGACGTCTGCAGCCCCTGAGAGAACGAAAGACGCCGCTTCCGAAATATTCTCCCCCATTACGAGATGTGGTGCGACCCAGTCGTAAATTCCCATGCTTTTGATCGCTGCGACGGCCGCCTGTCCGTAAGGAGCATGACTCGGATTCGCTATCGCAATCTTCTTGACGGCAGGCGTGAGCAGTGCATGAAGACCCTCGGTCAGATCAATCTTGGAATCGTACGGCACGATTAGGACAATGCTGCCTCGAGCGAACTCGTAGTACGTCCCGGAAGCAACCAGCCCTGCTTGCGCTAGCTTTTTTGGATAGTCCACGTTGGCGGAGAGGAACACATCAAAGGGCGCGCCGTTCTGCAACTGCTGGAAGAAGTTTCCCGAGGAACCATAGCTGATGTGTAGCTCGATCCCCGATTCGGCCTTAAACTTGGCGTTGATTTCGTCGAGAGCGGGACGCAGATCTGCGGCCGCCGCAACGGTCAGTTCTTGCGCAAGCAGCGGCGCGGTACACACCAGAAGCAGAACGCTGAGAAGAAATGCTTTCATAGATCAACGGACTTTCAAATTGCCGGGCGGGTCTCAAGGTCTGCTGCCTGCAGCAGTTGCTGCTTGCGCGCGAGGTGCTTCTCGCGGAAATGAGTGTGAGCGCGTTCGCCCCATCCGCGCACAAAATAGTAATTCAACGTGCCGCCGATCAACGAACTGACCACTGGAACCAGTCTTCCCGCCCATTTTTCCACGAATTCGGTGCTGGCCTTCGCGGCAATCTGTTGGATGATGCGCGGGATTAGCCGGTTCACCACGTTTTTCTCCAGCAACTCTCGCCCGAGATCCACTCCGGCAGCGCTGGCGGCAGCTATCCATAGTTCGGCCATCTCTTCGTCAGTGTTGTACTCGAAGCCGTAGAGCAGGCTGAGTTTCTGGATGGTTCGAAGAGTAATGCCCGCGAGAATGCTGAAGTCGGGAAGAATCGTGATGATTCCACCAAGACCGAATCCCGCGCCTTCGGCAGCCGCCATCTTCATGCCGGAATGAATGATGTTCTCAGCTATATCGTCAAGGATTGGCGGATCGACAGAAAAGGCACCCTGGAAGCTCGTAATCGGCAAGCCATGGCCGGCGCGAAGCTCCATGAGAAAGCGATCGGGATCAATGCGGACGGTCTTGTAGGCACGCCACAGTGCTCGATAGAGCGCTTTCTCGACGCGGCGGCGAAGCCAGGATTTGTCGGCCATGCTGAACTTAATTCTATAGCCTTCGCAAGAGCGGCGGTCGATGAGCAATGAACAGCGGGCAATCTGCCGCAATCGCACGGTGGAATGCTCGCGGCCGATAGCTCACCGCTCCTAGCTCTCATGCTACGATCAGAAGTTCCTTCATGCCCTCAGGAAAACTGCATATCGTGCCGCTCGGCGGCCTCGGCGAATTCGGCATGAACTGCATGGCCGTGCGCTGGGGCGAGGACATCATCGTCATCGATGCCGGCATGATGTTCCCGGAAGCGGAACTCCTGGGCGTGGACATCGTCGTTCCCGACATTTCCTACCTGATCGAGAACCGCCACAGGGTACGCGCGATTGTTCTGACGCATGGTCACGAAGACCACATCGGCGCGTTGCCGTGGATCCTTTCCGAGCTGAATGTTCCGGTGTGGGGCACGGAGTTCACCCTCGCCTACGTCGAAGACAAGCTCGATGAGCATGGATTACTCGACAACGCGGACCTACGCGAGATTCGGCCTGGCGACCGGTTCAAGATCGGGCCTTTCACGATCCATCCCATCCAGGTAACGCACAGTCTCGTCGATTGCGTGGCGCTCGCGATTCACACGCCGCTCGGCGTCATGATTCACACCGGCGATTTCAAAGTTGATCCCACGCCAACCGACAATCGGCTCTTCGATCTGCACGCGTTCGCCGAATATGGCAAGGAAGGCGTGCTGGCGCTGTTTCAAGATTCCACGAACGTCGAGCGTCGAGGTTACACACCAAGCGAGCGGGCAGTGCGCCGGAAATTCGATGAGGTCTTTGCGCGCACTGAGAGACGACTGTTCATCTCGTGCTTCTCGTCGTCGATTCACCGGATCAAGCTCGCAGTCGAACTGGCATGGGAGCACAAGCGCAAAGTGGCGTTTGTGGGGCGATCCATGAACAGTTCTTCGGAGATCGCGGAAGATCTTGGGTATTTGGAAATCCCTGACGGACTGCTGATCCATCCTGGCGAAATCAAGAATTACGCGCCGGAAAAAGTGTGTGTGATGATCAGCGGCACGCAGGGCGAGCCGATGTCAGCGCTTTCGCGCGCGGCTGTGGACAATCATAAGCACGCGAAAATCGAAAAGGGCGACACGGTGGTGCTCTCGTCGCGAATCATTCCAGGCAACGAAAAAGCAATCTACCGCATGGTGGACCATCTGTTCCGGCGCGAGGCACACGTCATTTATGACGACGGTTCGTCTCCGCCGGTCCACGTCAGCGGCCACGCCAGCCAGGAAGAACTCAAGCTCATCATCAACCTGGTCAAGCCGAAGTACTTCATCCCAATTCACGGCGAGTACCGGCAACTGAAGCTGCACGCCGAGTTGGCACAGTCCATGCGCGGCTCGGTCGGCAACGTCATGCTGATTGAGAGCGGCGACATCCTGGAGTTCGATGAACTGGGTGCCAGAAAAGCCGGGAAGGTAAACGTCGGGCGCATCTGCATCGACTCCGGCTCGCGCACTGACGTGGTCGAAGATCTCGTAATTAAAGATCGGCGCCATCTCAGCGAAGATGGATTTGTCTTGCCGATCATCGCAATCAATAAGCTGACCGGCAAAGTCGAGGTCACACCGGAGATCGTGACGCGCGGGTTCTCCGGCGGCGAGAACGGGTTTTGGGATGAGGCCAAAGCAGTCGTACAGCAGACGCTGGGGCAATCCAGCGAAGAAGAGCGCGCAGATTACGGCGTGATCAAAGAAAAAATCCGCGCTGATTTGAAGCGGTTCATCTCGAAGCAAACACAGAAGCGGCCGCTGATCATGCCGGTCATTTTGGAGATCTAGCGCTCCACGACCTTTTACGATGTCATTCCGAGAAGCGCAGCGACGAGGAACCTGCTTTTCTGGGGCAGCACCGTTTTAGCAGGGGAGGAACAGGTTCCTCGTCATTCCGCTTCGCCCATTTCTCGGAATGACAAGATATAAAAGTTCTGAGATGTGAAGATCAGCCATCAACTCTAAAGTTGCTACGCGGTCATCTCAATGATCACCCTCTCTGACATTCAACAAGCTCGCGACCGCCTATCCGGTGTGGCCATCCGCACGCCGCTCATTCCGCTTGAGCACGGCGGAAGCACGCTTTACCTGAAACCGGAGAACCTCCAGCCCGTCGGTGCATTCAAGATTCGCGGGGCTTACAACAAGATCGCGTCGCTCACGCCCGAAGAGCGATCCCGTGGCGTAATTGCGTATTCCAGCGGAAATCATGCGCAAGGGGTCGCCTACGCAGCGCGAGCACTCAACAGCAAAGCGGTTATTGTGATGCCGCGTGTAGCTCCGGCAGTGAAGCGCGAGGCCACCGAAGCGCTCGGCGCCGAAGTTGTTTACGTAGGACCAAGCGGAGTCGAGCGTATGACCAAGGCGGAGGAACTCGCGGCCAAGCACGGCTACACGATGATTCCTCCTTATGACGACGAGCAGATCATCGCAGGTCAAGGAACTCTCGGATTGGAGATCGTGGAGGACTTGCCGGATGTGGACCTGGTGCTGGTTCCTGTTGGCGGTGGAGGGGTGATCAGTGGCATCGCCACAGCAGTGAAATCGCTCAAGCCTCACGTCAAAGTGATCGGTGTCGAACCGGAGCTCGCGGCCGATGCGCAGGCGAGTCTACGCGCCGGCCAGATCGTGAAGTTGCCTGCAGAGCAAGTTGCATCCACTTCCGCCGACGGTCTGCGCGCCATGTACGTCGGGACGATCACGTTCGACTACATACGCCGCTACGTGGATGACGTTGTGACCGTATCTGAAGCAGAAATTGATGAGGCTGTTCGCACACTCGCGCGGAATCCCAAGACCGTGGCCGAACCCAGCGGCGCGGTAGCGCCCGCTGCCTGGTTATTCCACCGCGACACGCTACCGGTGTCCAAAGCCGCCGTTGCCCTGATCAGCGGCGGCAATATTGACCCGGAGATGCTGGAGCGTTTGCGGGTTTAGACGCAATTCGCTGGCCGCATCCAAGTCTTCAGGAGCGTTTCCGCCACGGTCATACTGGCTGGGGACCGTCTACCCGCTGTACCATATCGCTTGGGATCTCAGGAACCTGAATGAAACATCTGTTGGCGCTCAGCTTCGTCCTAGTGCTCTGCCCTGCCCTGCCGGCGCTCGACGCCGTGCATGCGGCCACGATTCGTGTTGCACCAATTTACCTTTCACCCGACGCCAGTTCCCAGAAATTAGTGGATCTGGATCGCGGGCGCGAAGTGATTTTTCTCGGCGCCAGCGGCAACTGGGCGCACGTAGAAGCGAACGTCACCGAAGAGCGCATTGTCACGGGCTGGATGGAGAACAAGGGACTGATTCAGCCCAGCACGCCAAATGGCGACCAGATTCTTTTTGGCGAGGCAGTCGATTCGGAGGACGAGGCCAGTCGCCCTCATGGACGTCGCTATGCCGCGCAGGATGCTTTACGGTTATACGCCGAGGTGGCCGAACTCTTTCCCAATTCGCCAATCGCAGCCGAGGGAATGTATCGTTCCGCCGACATCCGCTGGCAAATTGAGAAAGCGGACGTGATGTCGCTGCCATCGGCTCATGAGCAGGAGTCTTATCTCCGCAAGGGGATGAATGAGGACTACTTCAAGAAAGTCATCAAGAAGTTCCCTGGCACAAAATGGGCTTACCTCGCCGCGTTTCATTTCATCGACAACAAGCTTTGTGGCGACTGGCAAGGACAATCGAAGTGCCCAGCGAAAGAAGCCGAGATTTACGAGAATTACGCGAAAGACTTTCCGCAGTCTCCGGCCGTCGCCGAGGCCTTGTATCAGGCGGCTTATCGCTGGTCGGCCCTGATTGAGATTTACAAGACGGAAGAGAATCTTAAGAAATCCGATGAAGCCAAAAGCCGCTCCATCTCGACAACACAGCGCGTGATATCTCAGGCGCCGCAGAGCGATTGGGCAGACCGGGCGCAACGTTTGTTGTACATGGTGCAGCAAGGAATTCCGACGTATGGGAACGGACAATAGATCCATGCAGGTCAACCTAAACATTGGGCCTTCGCCTGCATGAGGACCCTTACTGCTTTCATCCTTGCGCTTCTCCTTCCATCCCTTACGCTTTCGCAAGACACCAACACAACGGTGCGACTGGCAGACCGCACGGATTGGTGGTCGGTGCTGAACGAGAACTTCGAGTGGCCCAACAACAAACCAAAGGGTGACGAACTCGCAGCAGCGAATTTTGAGATTGCCGGCCTGAATTTGGAAGGCGATACTCCGTTTCGCAATTTGCGGGAAAAATTGGGCTGGACGATTTCAGCCCTCAGGAGCAAAGGAAATAACGGGCGCGAACAGTTCTGCTACGTGTTCGGGCAAAATCCATCCGTGCGCCTGGTGTTTGAGCATGGAGAATCCAACGAGTCTTTTTACCTTTTTACCGAAGGGCAGCCGTGGAATGGCCAGGCATTATGCGCGGGGTCGACACAGCTCAAGCCGTCACTGCGGACGAAAAGCGGATTAGGGTTAGGGATTTCTCCGACCGAGGTCGAACAGGTCCTCGGCAAACCTGATTTCTCCTTCCCGAACCGCTTCATCTATTACCGGGATATTGAGAAGCACACGCCTGACGATAAGCTGGCGCAGCTGCGCTCCGAACACTCCGATCTCACAGACAAGGAATTTCACGACAGCTACGATTCGTACGACCTGGAGTTGTACATCGAGGTGAGGTTTACCGACGGGAAGCTCACATATCTGGCGGTGTCGAAGGGCGAAAGTTACTAGGAACGAATCGCTGACACACCCTTACGAAAAACTTGGACGAATCTTTCTCCGTGCTCTCGGTGCCTCCGTGGTGAATTCACTTCTGTCGGTAGTACAATAAACGGGCTTTGCGCCTATGGGCCGCACGGGACAGATCGAATTGCGGTTAGCAGAGCGCATGTCGCGACTGGGCACTGAAAGCGCATTTCAGGTGCTGGGCCGGGCGCGCGACCTGGAATGCCAGGGCAAGAGCATCATTCACCTTGAAATCGGCGAGCCCGATTTCGCAACGCCCTCTAACATCGTCAACGCCGGGGTCAATGCGCTTAATGCCGGATGGACGCACTACGGCCCCTCCGCCGGCTATCCCGAACTGCGCGAGGCTATCGCTGCCGAAGTCAGCCGCACGCGCGGAGTTTCAGTCAGCGCTGACGAGGTTGTAGTCGTCCCTGGCGGTAAACCGATCATCTTCTACTCCATCCTTGCTCTAGTGGACGACGGCGACGAAGTCATTTATCCGAATCCCGGCTTCCCCATATATGAGTCGATGATCCGCTATGTCGGTGGGAGGCCAGTGCCAATCCGCTTGCGTGAAGAGAAAGACTTCGCGTTCGATGTCGATGAGTTCTCTTCCCTGATCACCGATCGCACGCGGCTTATCATCCTGAATTCCCCCCAGAACCCAACGGGTGGCGTGCTCTCGAAGGCGGAAATCGAGCAGATCGCTGCGGCCATTGGAGACCGCGACATCTTCGTGCTGTCTGATGAGATCTATGGCCGGCTGGTCTTCGAGGGAGAGCACCATTCGATCATGTCGGAACCGGGTTTCAAGGAACGGACGATTCTGCTGGATGGATTCTCGAAGGCTTATGCCATGACGGGCTGGCGGATCGGATATGGCGTGATGCGCGCCGATCTGGCGGCACACTTCTCCCGGCTGATGGTCAACTCGAATTCCTGCACGGCTAGCTTTACGCAGATGGCGGGAGTTGAGGCGCTGCGGGGAGACCAGACCTCCGTCGATCGCATGCGCGACGAGTTTCATGCGCGGGCCAAAGTGTTTGTAGAGGGGTTGAACCAGATTCGCGGGTTCTCCTGTCGGATGCCAAAAGGTGCGTTTTATGCGTTCCCAAACATCACAGGCACCGGTTTGCGATCGAAGGAACTCTCCGACGCCCTGCTCGATGAAGCCGGAATCGCATGTTTGTCAGGAGCATCATTCGGCGAGTTCGGAGAAGGGTATTTGCGGTTCAGCGTGGCCAACTCCATGGAGAACCTCGGGAACGCCTTGGAGCGGATTGCGGGTTGGGTTAAGACCAAGGGCATTTGACCACAGAGCACGCGGAGATCGCAGAGACAAAGAGATTAAACCGCCAAGGAGGGAAGATCGCACAAAACCGATTCAGGCCATTTTTGCGTACTTTGCGATCTTTGCGGTTGACGCTTAGGCAAATATCATGCGAACACAAACCAAGAGCAGACAACCGAAGCCAACACGTCCACAAATGAAAGGCTATGGCTTACCAAAAAGCAAGAAAGGCCTCTTGTCGTGGAAATGGGCGGAGGACAGGCTGAAGAAGAGCAAACAGTATTGGATCGCGACCACCCGTCCGGACGGGCGCCCACACGTGATGGTGGTCTGGGCCTTATGGATGGACGGCGTGCTCTACTTCAGCACAGGCAAGGAGTCGCGAAAAGCAAAGAACCTTGCAGCGAACCCGAATTGCACGATGTGCAACGAAAATGCTGCAGAGGCGGTGATCCTGGAAGGAGCGGTGGAAACCGAGCGCAACGTGGAATGCATTCGCGAGTTCGTAAAGCTTTACGAGAAGAAGTACAAATTCCCTCTCGGCGAAATGGGCGAGAACATGATCGCACTCAAGGATCCGGTGTTCTATTTGAAGCCGAAGGTCGCGTTCGGTTTTTGGGAAAAGAAGTTTGCGCCTACGGCAACGCGCTGGCTGTTTGAGTGAGAAGACTGATCGCCGAGTACGCCGAGATGGCAGAGGAAAACAAACAAAAGATTTCTCGGCGTACTTTGCGATCTTTGCGGTTCAGTGTTTTGCATTACTTTCAGAACGAGGAAGAGATTGGTTTTATGAGCAAGAACTTTCGCGTATTTGCTACCTGCGATATTGGTCCGGCACTGGATGTGTTGCGTAAGCGTGGGTATCAGCTTGAGGTTTATCCCGACCCGAAGGCACCGCCAAAATCCCTGCTTCTCGAAAAGGTACGTTCCCGCATTGATGGGCTGATCACGACTTTGCGGGATCAGATCGATGCCGAGGTCTTCGAAGCCGGCAAAGGCACGCTGAAAGTCGTTGCGCAACTGGCGGTCGGCTTCGACAACATCAATCGGGCCGACGCCAACCGCTACAAGGTCCCGTTCACGAATACAGCCGATGTGCTGACTGAGGCCACTGCGGAGTTCGCATTCTTCATCATGGGAGACCTGGCGCGGCGGCTCTGGCCGGCCGAGCACCTCACACGGGAAAACAAATGGGGATTCTGGCATCCGTATCTTCCCTTCCTCGGCGACGAGGTCACCGGAAAGACGATTGCAATTATTGGCACCGGGCGCATTGGGCTGGCGATGATCAAGAAGTGCGCGGGTTTCGACATGAACATCCTGTGCTACGACCCGGCATATCAGAACCACGAGTTCATCAAGGGCATTCAGGAGACGATGGATCTGCGCCATGCGCGCGGCATTCAGCGCGAGAAAACGGGGATTAAATATGTCTCGTTTGAAGAGGCGCTACGTGAGGCGGATTTCATCAGCGTTCACGTACCCTTGATTCGCGCGGGCGAGAGCTCAACCCCGACCTTTCATCTATTCAACGAGCGCACGCTGCGGATGATGAAGCCCACTGCGCTTCTGGTGAACACCTCCCGCGGCCCGGTCGTCGATGAGGCGGCACTCGCTCGTGCTTTGAAAGAGAACTGGATTGCGGGAGCCGCGCTGGACGTTTACGAGAAGGAGCCTCTCCCAGCGGACTCCCCTTTGCGTGATCCTGCGATCGAAGACCGTTGCCGCCTGCTGCCGCACTTTGCCAGTGCCGGGAAGATCACGCGGCTTTCGTCCGATCCCGACAAAGGCATGGCGGGGCGGTGTGTGCAAGGCCTAATTGACGTACTGGAAGGCAACTACGGCGGAGACGTAAAGAAGATGCCGTATGTGGTAAATAAAGAGGTATTCTAGCTTCGCTCAGTATGCGCCATTCGCTGCTGCTTTGCATTCTGATATTCACTTGTCAATTTGCCGGTGTTGCGCAGGCGCCACCCCCGTCGAAACTTTTCCCTCTATCTCCTTCAGCATTCATGAACGAACTGAGGGACATTTCGGGCAAGAATGGGATTGATTGCGGAACCATCTCTGACAGCAAACCAGAAAACTCGGTGGCTGCGTGCGGACAGAAGGCGTTTGAAGAGGGCAAACCATTCTTCCTTGCGTATTTGGACCGTGCGAAAACTTACCTTAGTTCCGGGTACGGCATCGCCGGAGATGAAACCGGCAAGGTTTTTGTCGTTACCTACCGATTCTTTCCGCCGTTTCCAGCTGTAGTAACTTCTCGTTCAAAGGTTACTGACGACAGTCACACGCAAATATCGGAGTGCGTTCAGCCAGTAAAGCTGGAAACGACGTCGGACGGAATGCTGGCATGCATTATCCCTGTAAATCAGGACGAGTCCGACAAAGCGGCCCATCAGATTCCGGTAGAAACTAGCATTTGCGCGGTTCTGCAGAACCCCGCTGCTTGGAACAACAAGCTTGTGCGAATTCGAGGACACTATTCCGGGAACTTCGAGTATTCGAGTTTGAGCAGCGACGATTGCGACGAATCGCTCTGGTTTGAATACGCGGGGGGTGAAGGGCCTCCGAGTTTAGCTGCACACGTCGGCGGAGGAGCAATGCCCGGGGCGGAAGATGCTGATGGAAAACTGATCCTGCCGATACCGATAACTCTGGTTCGTGATTCGAAATTCGAGCAATTCGAGAAACAAGTCGAGGCCATGGCAAAGGCGGACAATGATTCCTACAAGAAGAACCCGAATAAGTTCGTCGATCACTGCGTTACAGCGACTTTTACAGGACGGGTGGATACCGTCTCTTCGGAAATACATCAGTTCCACAAAACCCATCCGAACAACCGAAGCGACTTCTCCGGATTCGGGCAGATGGGATCATACGATGGACAGTTCGTACTGCAGAGGGTTGACAGTGATTCAGTGATGGGCGCTTGTAAGAATTAGGCACTACGGACCCGCCCCCGTCCTCGCGGGCGAGGGCGCCCGCGCCACACCACACCTACTCCGGCACGCTTTGCTCTTCGCTGTGGGAGCGGATGACGCGATCCAGAGAGTACGGGGCGCGGCGGGTGGGTTCGTGGTAGTGGCGCACCTGGAGTTCGCCCAGTAGCCCAATCGCCAGCAGATTCAGACCTGCCAGTAAAAGGACGGCGGCAAAGATCATGAGCGGTCCGTGCGCCGCCATCACGCCGACGTGGCGAATGAATTTCTCGATACCCAGCCATGCGGTAATCCCGATTCCTGCAAAAACGCCTATCATCCCTACCGTTCCAAAGAAGTGCAGAGGGCGGCCGAGATATTTGAGCAGGAAGCGTATCGTGATCAGATCGAAGAAGACGCGGAATGTGCGCGAAATGCCATAGTGCGAGGCGCCGCGTTCGCGGTTCACATTGCGGATGGGCACTTCGCAGATGGAAGCGCCGTGCCATGACGCTAACGCTGGGATAAACCGGTGCAGTTCGCCGTAGAGCGGCACTTGCTCCAGAATGTCGCGGCGATAGGCTTTGAATGTCGTGCCGAAGTCGTGGATGTCCACGCCGCTCAGCTTGGCCATAAGCCAGTTGGCGCAGCGCGAGGGAATGCGCCGCAACCAGAAGTTGTCGATGCGAACCTTGCGCCAGCCACTGACGATGTCGTAGCCCTCGGAAATTTTCTCCAGGAACATCGGGATGTCGGCGGGGTCGTGCTGCAGGTCGCCATCCATGGCGATGATATATTCGCCACGCGCGTGGTCGAAGCCAGCAGCCAGCGCGGATGTTTGCCCAAAGTTGCGGCGGAGGCGCACAACGGTCACTCGGCTATCGACGCCGGCAATTTGACGGAGAAGCTGGAAGGTGTCGTCGGAGGAGCCGTCATCCACCAGCACGATCTCAAAGCTCTCGCCGTTCGTCTCCATGACGGCTTTAAGACGATCGTAGAGATCGGTGACATTCTCCTGCTCGTTGTGCAGGGGGATCACAATCGAGTATTTGGGCATGAAAGCTAATTATACGTGGAGGGACATCGGCTTTGCAGGCGCTAAGTGCCTGGCCTGCAAAAACCTTGAACCACTGAGGGCACGAAGGATCACGAAGGAGTTCTTCGCTTCCTTAGTGCCCCTTCGTGTCCTTTGTGGGAAACGTTTCTGACTACCCCGGCCCCTGCGGGTATGGCGGCAGATCTGGAGGCCGCGGCGGCAGCTTCTTGGGATTCTGCTGAATCAGCTTCATGACTTCCTGGATCGAACGCTCCAGTTGCGGGTCTTTGCCCTTCACTACTTCTTCCGGACGATTCTCGACCACAATGTCCGGCTGCACCCCGTGGTTCTCGATGATCCACTTGCTGTCCAAACCATAGAGGGCGAACTCGGGCCGCGTGATGTAGCCGCCGTCCATCAGCGGAATGTTACCGCGAATGCCGCGCACGCCGCCCCATGTACGCTCGCCAATGAGAGGACCAAGGCCGTACTTCTTGAATGCGTAACTGAAGATGTCGCCATCCGATGCAGCGTAGTGGTTGGTAAGACAAACCATCGCGCCATAGAAGGTGTTCGCTGGACGGGTACCGCTCTCCCAATTGCGGGCAGAGTCCATCGACGAAATGATGCGCCGGAGCCGCGCAAAAATAAGTTCGTCGACGAACCCGCCACCGTTGTAGCGAACGTCAAAAATAATCCCCTGCTTGCGAATCTGTGGGAAGTACTGCTTCATGAACTCGTTCAGGCCGGCGTCGCCCATGTCGGGCAAGTAGACGTAGCCGACCTTGCCGCCGGTGGCTTCGTCCACCTTCTTGCGATTGGTGGTGATCATGTTCAGTTCGCGGAGGTTGTACTCGTCGTTAATCGGCTTGACTTGAACATTGTGCGAACCGTCTTCTGAAGCCTTCGAGTTCACAGTGAGGGTGACCACGTCATTCGCCGTGTTCACGAACAGCTCGTACGGATTCTGTGGAGCGCGCAGCGGACGCCCGTTGACGGCGAGGAGGTATTCGCCCTCTTTCACATTGATACCAGGTTCAGTCAGAGGGGAGCGAAGTTCGGGATCCCAGTTCTCGCCGGGATAAATCTTCTTGATGCGGTACATGCCACTGGACTGATCAAGATCGAAATCGACTCCGAGCAGGCCAACGTTAACCGGATGGAGATCGGCGTAGTCTCCGCCACCGACGTAAGTGTGCGAGTTGGAAAGCTCGCCAATCAGGTCGCCAAGAATGTAAGTCAGAGAGTAGCGGTCAGAGACGTACGGCAATAGCTGCGCGTACTTGTCGTGCATCTTCTGCCAATCGACGCCGTTCATCGAAGCTTCGTAGAAGTAGTCGCGCTCCTGCCGCCAAACCTCGTTGAACATCTGTTTCCATTCAGCGGGAGGATCGATTTCCGCTTTCATTCCGGCAAGGCTGATGGCGCCTTCGCCCACTTTCTTTTGCTCGGCCTTCGCATCGATGATGCCGAAAGTGTGAGCAGTGCGGCCCCCGCCGCCCTCGCCTTCATAGAGGAGCTTGGAGCCATCGAAGGAGAGCGCGAAGTTCTGCACGTTTTCAATCAGCGTCTTCTCTTTGCGTTCCTTCATGTCATACGAGTGAATGGCGGAACTCTCACCGGCGATTGGGCCAGAGAGGCCCTGGATGGGCTGCGTGAGATAGTAGACATAACCCTTGGCAGCAGCGAGCGTGCGCACAACCGCGGGGCTGGTCGCAAGGGCGGTGACGCGATCCTGAATGCCATCCAGATCGATCTTCACCTCGACCGGCTTCTGTTTCTCCTTTTCTTTTTCAGCTTCTTTTGCCGGCTCGCCAGCTTTCACTTCCTTACCAGGCTTCGCTTTGCGTTCGTCGACTGCATCCGAGGCCATAGGCGACGGCTCGGACTTCTTCACCTCGGTTTCGTCGCTTTGTACGCCAAAAGGAGAAGGCTCGTCTTTGCTCAGCGTTGCGACATAAACTCGCGTGGTCTTCGGATTGGCGAACTCGAAGTCGATATTTCCGAGCACTTCATTGAAGTCGCGGTCGGAAAAGTAGTAGAGATACTTCCCTTCCGGATCGAACACCGCGGCATAGCTGTTATTCATGCTGGAGGTCGCAGCGGTGGACTTCGCATCGGCGAGCGAGTAGAGATAAACGACCGAGTATTGGTTCTCGCCGTTCTTGTCGTACGTGAGCCACTTGCTGTCGGGAGACCAGTTGTAATTGGTGATCTCGCCGTAGTGGGCCTGATCGACCTTCACTGGCTTCTTTTCGGTGGTGTCGACATACCAGAGGTTCAACTTCTGGTCGGCCCATGCGAGCTTCTTGCTGTCCGGTGACCACTGCGGCGGAAACATAAAGCCCTTGTGACCGCTGGTGATCTGCTGTTCTTTTCCCAGACCGTCTTGTGGGGCAACGTAAATTTCGTCTTCGCCGGTGCGGTCGGAAACGTATGCGATCCAGCGTCCATCCGGAGACCATGAAACCTTATGCTCGCGGATTCCGGGCGTGCGAGTCAGGTTGCGAATGCTGCCCTCTTTGGCAGGCGCGGTGAAGACATCCCCACGGGCGGAAAACACGGCACGCTTACCATCTGGAGCGATATCAAAGTCTCTGATGGGGCGGCCGACGCTGTCCCAATGCTTCAAGGTCTGCGGACGATCAGCGGGCAGCGAGATACTTAGCTTTTTCGGCTGCTTCGTCTGGAAGTCGAATGTGTACAAATAGCCAGCGTTCTCGAAGACGATTGCGTCAGGACCCAGGCTCGGCCACATGACGTCCCACTCATCAAAATGCGTTAACTGCTCGACTTGCTTCGAGCCAATATCGTAGGAGTACAGATTTAGCTTATGCTCGGAACCGCGATCGGAGCTGAAGTAGATCGTGTTGCCATGCCACATGGGAAAGGTGTCTGTCCATTCGGTGTGCGGCAGGTCGAAGCTGGTGTTGTTCTTGAGATCGTACACAGTGATCGACTGCGCTAGGCCGCCGGTATAACGCTTCCACTGACGAAAGTTGCGAAAGATAACGTTGTAGGCCAGCTTCGAGCCGTCGGCGGAGTAGGAGAGCAGGCCGCCCTGGTCCATCGGGAGCGGCTCGGGAAGGCCGCCGTCGACACTCACTGTGTAAGGCCGCTTCACCCAACCGTTCGAAGCATCCCGGCGCGTGAGGAAGACGATGCGTTTGCTATCGGGCGTCCAGGTTACAACTTCATCATGGATGCCCATGCGGTCGCTAAGCGGTTGCGCGCTGCCCTGGTAGAAAGTCAACTGCCGTGGCTGTCCGCCATCGGAAGGCATGACGTAGACATTAAAATTGCCGTCATATTGGCCGGTGAAAGCGATCCACTTGCCATCGGGCGAGAATTTCGGAAAGAGCTCGCGACCGGGTCCTTCCGTGATGCGGCGCGCGACACCGCCGGAAGTCGATGCCAACCAGATGTCGCCGCCGTACACGAACGCGACCTTGTCTTTGTAGATATCGGGAAAGCGCATGAGGCGGCCTTCTTGCGACTCCTGCGCAGCGGCAGCAATCGAGATGAGAACGACGAAGAAGGCAATCCACTTCCTGGAAGGAACCATGAACACTCCTTTTAAGGCGACTTCGATGGGCCGAGTAACTCTTCGGCTGCGGAGGAAACCAGCGATTTTAGCAGTTTCGTGCAAGTTCTGGTTGGAGACGGCCTGTCGCGAGTGATTGGACACACTACCGCATATTCTTGGACGAATCGTTTCGTAAGTGGTTAGCTTTAACTGAGCGGGTGCTTCGGTGCGGCGCAAGCGCTAGAATCAGAGGTGGCATCGGCCATCCGTCTCCGCATGTTCAGATTGCGCGCTATCACCAGAATCCTGGCGTTCGTCGCGGCCGTCAGTGCATGGCTTTTGGCCGCAGATGCTCCATCCTCCATTCACTTCGAACTCAAAACAGTTCCGTTCCGGGTTGAGAACAGCGAGACCGAAGCCCGCAATGCGCCGGAAACCATGACCGGCGGAGTGGCGGTGTTCGACTACAACGGCGACGGGCGTCCCGATATTTTCTTTTGTAATGGCGCCAACATCTCCACGCTTAAGAAAGACGATCCCAAGTACCGCAACCGTCTATTCCGGAACGACGGCAATGGCGTGTTCACTGACGTCACTGATGCCGCGGGGCTCGCCGGCACCGGCTACGACATGGGAGTTGGAGTGGCCGATTACGACAACGATGGACATCCGGATCTGTTCGTTGCAGGCTTGCACCACGGCGCGCTGTATCACAACAACGGCGACGGCACGTTCACCGATGTAACCGTGAAGTCGGGGCTGGATGCCGTCTTGAACAAACGCGATCCGCAGTACGGAGCTTACTGGGAGATCACGGCAGTCTGGGTTGATGTCAACAATGACGGGCTGCTCGATCTGTTCGTCGCCAACTACATGCAATGGGATTATTCCGACAAGGCGCTGTGCAAGAACGGCAACGTTGCGGATTACTGCCATCCCAAGTATTACAAAGGGCAACCGAGCTTACTATTTCTAAACAATGGCGATGGAACGTTCCGCAATGCATCGAAAGAATGGGGTGTGAGCGATCACGTCGGCAAGGCCATGGGTGTGGGCATGGCGGACTACGACCTCGACGGCAAGCCTGACCTGTTTGTGACCAACGACGCGCTCGACAACTATCTGTTTCACAATATCGGGAAGAAGTTCGAGGAATCGGCGTTTATGAGCGGAGTGGCGCTGCCAGAAGACGGCGCGTACATATCGGGCATGGGGCTGGATTTCCGTGATTACAACAACGACGGATATCCGGACATTGTTTTTGTGGCGCTGCCGAACCAGACGTTTCCGATTTTTCAGAACACGGGTAAGGGCGATTTCAAAGAGGTCACGACCGACAGCGGCATGCGCACGCTAAGCCGGCCGATGTCTGGGTTCGGAGTGGCGCTCTACGATTTCGACAACGACGGCTGGAAAGATGTTTTCGTCAGCGGCGGCCATGTCGAAGCGCACGACACGCCGGGACAGCCGGTGAATCATTGGAATACCGTGTTCCGCAATCTGGGCAAGAACGGCAAATGGCAAGCGCTCACGGAACAAGCGGGATTCGATGCTGGGCCTAAAGGCCGGCACCGCGGCTGCGCCTTCGCGGATCTCGACGGAGATGGACGGATTGACGTGGTGGTCTCGGCGTTGGGAGCAGAAGCCGAAATCTGGATGAACCGCAGCGCCAATTCGGGGCACTGGCTGGAAGTGGCGTTGCGCGGCACCAAAAGCAATCGGGACGGCATTGGCGCGCGAATTAAAGTTGTGAGCAAGACTGTCGGCGCTCAGTACAACCACATGACCACCAGTGTGGGATATGCGTCATCGAGCTACGGGCCAGTGCATTTTGGATTAGGCGCTGACAACAAGGCTGAGACGATCGAGATTCATTGGCCATCGGGAGTCGTGCAGGCGCTGCGTGATGTTCCGGGCGATCAGGTTCTGAAGGTGACGGAACCGGCGCGGTAGCTTTCCTGCTTCGTCTACTTTGCATTAAATGGACCCGTCTTACGCCCCTCCGGGGCTACGTCATTTCTTGTGCAGACCCACGGCTTACGCTGGGCTTTATTCTTGCGCCGCTCCGCTGTTGGTGCTCGGGTTGTCCGCCTTTCCCATCGATCACATCAAACACCCTCGCGTGAGGCTGAGCTATATAATTCCGTGCTGCTGAACTACGATTCAGGAGGCACGCTTGTCTTTCAAGTCTTCTTCTGCTGTCAACTCACCTGATTCTTCAGGAGTTTCCCGCCGATCATTGCTGAAGTCGACGGCGGCGGGGATCGCAGCAGTCCCGGCGCTCTCTGCAGGGCGTGTGCTCGCGCTGGCAGCACCGGAGCCTGTTGCGGCGAAGTCATTTGAATTCGAGGAAGCCACGATTGCGGACCTGCAAGCCAAGATGCAGTCTGGCGCGCTTACGGCTCAGGCACTGACCAAGGCTTATCTGGCACGAATCGAAGAACTGGACAAAGGTCACGTGAATAGCGTGATTGAAGTGAATCCCGACGCGATGGCGATTGCGCAAGCTCTGGACAAAGAGCGGAAGAGTAAATCACGGGGCCCGATGCACGGAATACCCGTACTCATCAAGGACAACATCGACACCGCCGACAAGATGCAGACAACAGCTGGGTCGCTGGCGTTGGTAGGGTCAAAGCCGGCACGCGATTCGGCGGTGGCGCAGAGGCTGCGAGAAGCCGGCGCGGTCATTCTCGGCAAAACAAATCTGAGTGAGTGGGCGAATATTCGGTCAAGTCATTCGACCAGCGGATGGAGTGGACGCGGCGGATTGACAAAGAATCCCTATGCGCTGGATCGCAACCCTTGCGGCTCGAGCTCCGGATCGGGTGCGGCTGCTTCGGGGAATTTCTGCACGGTAGCAGTTGGAACCGAAACCGACGGCTCGATAGTTTGCCCGTCGTCCTCGAACGGACTAGTCGGGATTAAGCCTACCGTTGGACTCGTGAGCCGAAGAGGGATTATTCCAATTTCGCACAGCCAGGACACAGCCGGGCCAATGGCGCGCACGGTTCGAGATGCAGCAATCTTGCTCGGGATACTTGCGGGTACTGATCCAGCCGACAGTGCGACAGCTGATGCCGATGCCAAAAAGCAGAAGGATTACACCCAGTTTCTCGACGCGAACGGTTTGAAAGGCGCGAGGATTGGAGTGGCGCGCAAGTATTTCGGGTTCAGCGACGCTGTCGACAAGCTGATGAACGAAGCCATCGCGGAGATGAAATCGGCGGGCGCCGAGATCGTCGATCCGGGGGACCTCGAATCGCATGGGAAGTTTGATGACAGCGAACTCACCGTGCTGATGTATGAGTTGAAGGCAGATCTGAATGCATATCTGGCGGGGCGCCCCGACGCGGAGGTCAAGAGCCTGGCAGACGTGATTGCCTTCAACGACAAGAACAAAGAAAAGGAAATGCCGTATTTCGGGCAGGACATGTTCGTGAAGGCTCAGGCCAAGGGGTCGCTAACCGACAAAGAATACGTTGATGCGCTCGCGGCCAACCACAAACTGGCGCGCGACCAAGGAATCGATGGCGTGATGGACAAGCACCATCTCGACGCGCTGATGGCTCCGACTGGCGGTCCCGCATGGCTGACGGATCTCGCGAACGGAGATCATTTCACTGGAGGCAGTTCGAACGCAGCGGCGGTGGCGGGGTACCCGAATGTCAACGTTCCGGCAGGGTTCGTCTTCGGATTGCCGGTCGGGATTTCATTCTTCGGGCGGGCCTGGAGCGAGCCGGTGCTAATCAAGATCGCATATGGGTTCGAGCAGCTAACGAAAGTGCGAAAGCCACCGAAGTTTCTGCCGACGATGAAAATGTAGTTTCGTTCTCCCTGATATTGTTTCGCTATGGCCTCATCCTGGTTACGACCAACGTTCACAGACACGAAGCCTCGGAAGGGATAACTCAGCCACTCGCGACTTCAGCCCTGGAATTCAATCTCCAGGAACTCATTCTTGCTGCTCCAGAACGGCAACCTAGCCAGCCAGTACTTCTGGTTCAGCAGACGCTTTGCGCTGGGCCATTGATCACGCGGAAGGATGCGCGCGGTCGCTGGAAAATCAGGGCCGGTGACTTTGCCGCGCATGGTGCAAGGGGCAACCAGGACTTTAGGATTGTTGCGAATGCGTTTGTATTTGCCGAAATCATTGCGGGTCATAAAGTAGAGCTTGCCCTGCGCTTCGGCAAACCACAAAGGCGTGCGCACGGGTACACCAGTTTTGCGGAAGGTGGTCAGCGAGATGTATTTCTGGCCGGAGATTTCAGCGGGAACAGGCATGAGTGCTCCTTCATGTTTAGAACTTCTGGAGTCATCCCGAAGTCCCGCGCTTTCACCAGCGGGGACGAAGGATCAGGCGTGCAGTGCCGAAATCTTCATGCGACATCCCTCGCGCGGCTGGAGAGCGCCGACTTTCCAGCATGACGCCACGGTTTAGCGAGTCAAGCGCGTACGGTACCACGCTCCGAATTGCCCCGAAGCCCATCAGTATGTTACAAGCCCTTTATGCGCAAATGGATGAAAGATCGATTGAAGCGGCGCAAGAAGACCGACGAGGCGGCCGCGAGCCAGCCTGCGCCATTGCAGCCGGCATACTTTGAGTCCGATCAGCAGACGCAGACCACTGCCCCTCCGCAAAAGGAAGAAGAGTTCCAGCCGGCTGCGGAGCCACCTGAAGTCGAAACTGGCGGCACAGGCGAGGGGGGAGAGGCCGAAGTACCCGAACCCGAAGATGCCGTAGCAGACGGTAATGCGCCTGCGACAGCCGGTGACACCCGCCGTCCACGCAGAAGACGCCGTGGCGGCCGCGGGAGGAGACGCACGGGGCCGAAACCGGCAATGGTTCCCACCGATCCAACACCAGTTCAGGCCGGGGTTGCGGAGGAACCATCCGAGGCCGCTGCTGTTGCCGCAGCACCAGTTGCATCGGTTGGACAGCGTCCGCGTGCTTCGAAAGGAACTGTCGTTTTGGCCATTGGACTGCCCGGGTCCGGCAAGAGTTCGTGGTTCAAGCGGCACAATCTGAATCCGCTTTCGAGCGACCTGATTCGCGCTCTGCTGTTTGACGATCCCACTGAGCAGCGATTTCAGGATCTTGTCTTCTCGAACCTGCGCTCCATGTTGCGCGCGCGCCTTGTCGCCCGTCGTCCGCTGAATTACGTGGATGCGACCAACCTCACGCCGCACGACCGCGCCAGTTGGATCAAGCTCGCGAAAGATTTCGGATATGAGGTGCAGGCTGTCTATTTCGACGTGCCGCTCGAAGTCTGCCTGGAACGCAACAGCCGCCGGCACCGCGTGGTGGAAGAGGACGTAATGCGCAAGATGTCCGCCAAGCTCAAGCCGCCGACATTCGAGGAAGGCTTCTCGAAGATTACGGTGGTTAGGGTGAAGGCGAAGGAGTAGGGGTAGAGCCACGGGCGGCAGTTTCAGTTACAGGGCCGGAAATCTAGCGCGATGTCTACGATTCCGTCCCTTGCATCCATGTGAAGCATTCCGCGGCACACGCACTCTGGGAGATTCAACCCCTGCTGTTCGAGAGAGAGCTTGACTAAGTTCTTGTTGTAGACGTCGCGGCGCTTGAGTAAGAACTTGTCCAAGAATTTCTGTCGAATAGCGTCGCCAAGGCCGAGCACCTTGATGTCTCTGACATAGAATTGTTTGCCCTCGTCAATGTCGATTTCCCAAGACATTGATCTATTCGTGTCGTCATAGCTGGGGGTAGGGACGGGAGTGTAGTTAAGATATCCCTGATTGTCGTACGCCTGTTTCAGATTCTCTAATCCCTTCGCAATCTTCTGTCGTTCAACCACTTCGCCAGTCTCGATCGGGAAAAGCGACCGCAGAACGTTCGAGTAGAAGACCTTGTTGTATTTGAAAGTAATCTCTTGAAGCCTGTATTGAAATCCTTCTTCCACGTGGACAGAAAGGCTTATCCGCTGGCTGATGGGGGTGCTTGAGATTGGCTTTGCATCTCCCGTGACACGGGCTTGCAAGTATCCGCGATCCTGCCAACCCTCACGCACGAGTTCTAGCGCTTTGTCCGTGACATCTTTTACCGAGGTGCCATGAATGGTGCTCTCTACTTCCGAGGCAATACTGCTTTGCTCGGAAGTTGGCAATTGGAGGTCTGAACCTCAAAACGAAATCTCGGCAACGTCAACGATGCTAGACCGATCGTCGCTCTGAATGGCAGCTGCGCAAGGTTCTTGAGAACTAAACAAAGAAGCCTGGGCCCACGCTTGCCGGGAGCATGCCAAGCAGAAGATGAACATCGCAATTCGCGACATGAGCGGCATTATAAGTCTATGGCCGGCTTGCAATGCGAGCGGCCACGGATGAGGTCAACCTGCGGACGTCCTCAATATCCAGCGTGCTTGTCCACCACCGCGAGCAATCGCCGGCCGGACAAAAACCGTCGAAGGTTATCGGCAAAGAGCGCATAATGCCGCTCCCACATCTTTCCTGTCATGCCGCCGGTGTGCGGAGTGATGAGCAGATTTTCCAAATCCCACAGCGGAGACTCCGGCGGTAGCGGTTCCTGATCAAAGACATCGAGGGCGGCGCCGGCGATCTGGCGCGAGCGCAAGGCCTCGATCAGTGCGGCTTCGTCGACGAGAGGGCCGCGCCCGACGTTGATGAGATAGCCATCCTTCTTCATCGCAGCCAGCTGTGCGCGGCCGATCATGCCACGCGTCGCGGGAGTAACCGGCGGAGATAAGACAACGTAGTCACTGCGCGAGAGCAGCTTGTTCAGCTGAGAGGTGGGCAGCACTTCGTCTACATGTTCCGGCTTCGGCCGATCAGCGTGCTCCCGGACTGCAATAATCTTCATCCCGATCGCAGAAGCGCGCGATGCAACATTGCGGCCAATGCTTCCCAGGCCAACCAAGCCGAGCGTGGCGTCGCCGAGTTCCTGCGGGATGCGGTGCTCTTCCGAGAGAATCGGCTGGCCCCAGGTGCGTTTCAACTGGAAGCGCACCGACTCGGGGATTCGGCGCGCGAGGGCGAACATCATTGCCATCACCTGTTCGGCGACGACGACCCCGTGAACGTCTCGGGTATTGGTCAGGATGATTTCGCTGTTCACGAGTTCAGGAAAGAGCAGGTCATGGACGGCAGCGGCAGGGGAATGGATCCATCGGAGTTGCTTGACCTCGCGAAGGTCCTCGGGGCCAAAGGAGCCGCCGAAGAGGACGGTCGCATCGGAAAGCTCTTGCGAAAGCCGATCGCCCGAAGTGATTTGCGTGATGTTGAGCTGTGGGAAGTCCGTTCGCAGGCGGTCAGTGAACCAAGCGGGCGCGGTCCAGAGAGCCAGACGGCTGTAGGCGGCAATGAGAACTTTGATCGAGTGGGCGGGCGGGGGAATCGGGTGATCGGACGAATGGGTCATAAGAATTGAATCATTGAGGGATTGAATCATTGACGGACGGAACCAGCGATCTTGAAATGATTCAATGATCCGATGATTCGATGATTCAATCAAATTTACCCGATCTTCAGTCGTAAATCGGCTCCGGTCATTTCTTTTGGCTCCGGCAGACCAAGCATACCCAAGATCGTTGGCGAAATATCGCGCAACGAACCGCCTGACTTCAGCTTGAATTGCTTCGCATTCTCCGCGATGACAATGAAGGGAACCGGGTTCGTCGTGTGATAGGTGTGCGGGCCGCCGCTGACGGGATCAACCATCATCTCGGCATTGCCGTGGTCGGCGGTGATCAGGATCGCTCCTCCCTTCGAGCGAACCGCGAGTTCGATTCGGCCGAGGCAAGCGTCCACAGTCTCGACCGCTTTGATCGTGGGCTCAAGTTTGCCGGAGTGGCCAACCATATCGGCATTAGCGAAGTTCACGACAATGACGTCGAAGGTGCCGTCTTCCACCGCTTTCACGACGGTGTCGGCAATTCCGGCAGCACTCATTTCGGGCTTGAGATCGTAGGTCGCAACTTTGGGTGAGGCCACGAGCGCGCGATCTTCCCCGGGAAATGGCTGCTCGACTCCGCCATTGAAGAAGTAAGTGACGTGCGCGTACTTTTCCGTCTCCGCCACGCGCAGGTTACGCATGTTCATCTGACCCATTACGTTTGCCAGGATGTTCTCGATCGACTCGGGCGGAATCACCACAGGCAAACTGAATTTCTTGTCGTACTGCGTCATGCAGACGTAGTGAAGATTGTTCGGCACACGATCGCGCGGGATGGTCGCGTCGAGATCTTCGGCTCCCTGCAGATCGCTGCCACCGTGCTCATTCAATCCGCTGTTGCGGGTGAGCGCACGAGTGATCTGGCGAACGCGGTCGGCGCGGAAGTTGAAGCAGATGCAGGAATCCTCGTCTCTGATGGTGGTGGAGGCACGTGCGCCCTCGCCCGTGCAGACGAACGGCACAATGAACTCATCCGTCACACCCTTGTTGTAGGACTCCTTCACGCCCTGTACCGCGTCCGAGTATTTACCGCCTTCAGCCTCGCCGAAAACCATCGCGTTGTAGGCCTTGGCAATACGCTCCCAGCGGCGGTCGCGATCCATGGCGTAGTAGCGTCCACTCACGGTAGCGATCTTGCCGGTGTTGTACTCGCGCATGGCCTGCTGCAGTTGCTCCAGATATCCGGCGCCGTTGGTCGGCAGCGTGTCGCGGCCATCCATGAAGGCGTGGACAAAGACGCGCTCCACCTGGTTCTGCTTGGCCATCTTCAGGAGCGAATGCAGATGAGTCTGGTAGGAGTGCACGCCGCCATCGGAGACGAGGCCGAACAGGTGAAGCTGACGTCCGCTGGTGCGGGCGTTCTTCATGGTCTTGAGCAGAACAGGGTGCTGGAAGAAGTCGCCGTTCTGGATCATCAGCTCAATGCGGGTCGAATCCATATGAACGATGCGGCCAGCACCGATGTTGAGATGTCCGACTTCGCTGTTGCCCATTTGGCCGTCGGGCAAGCCGACAAAGGGGCCGCTGGTATGGATCAGCGTGTTGGGATATTCGCGAAGCAGGCGATCGTAGGTTGGCTTGCGGGCGAGCGCGATCGCGTTGGCATTGGTTTCGGCGCGATATCCCCAGCCATCGAGGATGACAAGAACGAGAGGTTTAGGACGAGACATGAATTAGCTATTAGCTCCTAGCTCCTAGCTCTTAGCTTTTAGCTCTGAGCGGCGAGCCGTGAGCTTTGAGCGATTTATGAAGTATGTCTGGAAAAATATGTAACTGAATGCACTTACCGTTCTGAATGCTCGATAAAAGTACGTTTCGCGAATTTATTTCGCAGTCGCGGCAGGCGATTTCGTTTCCTCACTGACCATTTGTTCTACTTTGTCCATGAGATCCGACATCATTTTTTGCATGCGCGGCTGCATCGCCTGCATGCCTTCCGCCATCATTGCAGGCTGCTCGCGCAGAAGCTTCTGTCCCGTCGGGGTGTTGTAAAACGCAAGCATCGAATCCACGTCCTGTTTCGTCAGATGGCGCTGATAGACGGGGATCATGTCGTCCAACATGCCATTGAGATCGATGCTTTTGACAAATCGTCCATGAAAGTATCCATCCGCTTGAAGTCCTCATCTGTCATTGATGGCATCTTTTTCTTCATAGCGTCGTGAGTGATCTGCTTCTGCTGCTGCATCGATGCCGTCATCACATTCTGCATCATCTCGGAAAGATGCAGAGTCGTGAAAAGCTTCTGAATGTCCTCTTTACCAGCACGAGCATCGGCGGCAGCCTGCGCCCAGCCGATGCACACGCAAAACAAGACAACTGACAGGGAACCCCAGAAGCGCTTCATAGGTTCCTCCTTTGAATCAGAACCGGTTCCAAAAAGATCTGGCCCAGATCTAATAAGCCGCCTTCTTGCTGCTTTCGCCCCGGTAGTTCAGTGCCTTCAATCCCAGAAACCGCGCTCCGCCAGCTAACGCTTCTTCGATGCGTAGTAGCTGGTTGTACTTGGCGATGCGATCTGTACGCGAGGCGGAGCCGGTTTTGATCTGGCCGACGCCGGTCGCGACTGCGAGATCCGCGATGAAGGTGTCTTCGGTCTCGCCGGAGCGGTGCGAGATGATCGCGGTGTATCCGTTGCGGCGGGCAAGATCGATGGCGTCGAGGGTCTCGCTCACGGTACCGATCTGGTTGACCTTGATCAGAATTGAGTTCGCAACGCCCTTGTCGATTCCCTTTTGCAGGAATTGGACGTTGGTTACGAACAGGTCGTCGCCGACGAGCTGAATTTTGTTGCCGACTTCTTTGGTCAGCAACGACCAGCCATCCCAATCGTTTTCGGCGAGGCCGTCCTCGATCGAGACGATGGGATAGTCATTCACCCACTTCGACCAGAAACGGACCATCTCCTCCGAACTCTTCGAGGATTTATCGGACTTCTTGAAGACGTACTTGCCATCCTGGAAGAACTCGCTTGCCGCAGGATCGAGCGCGATGGCGATTTCTTCACCGGGCTTGTAGCCGGCCTGCTGAATGGCCTCGAGCACCACCTCGATAGCCTCGACATTTGACTTCACCGATGGCGCGAAGCCGCCTTCGTCGCCCACGGCCGTGTTGTAGCCGCGCTTCTTGAGCACGCCTTTCAGAGTGTGGAACACTTCGACGCCCCAGCGCAGAGCTTCAGAGAACGACGGAGCGCCGACCGGCATGACCATAAATTCCTGGAAATCGACGTTGTTGTCGGCGTGTGCGCCACCGTTGAGGATGTTCATCATGGGCGTGGGCAGGGTGTTCGCGCCAGCTCCGCCCAGGTAACGGTAGAGCGGAGTTTCGTAGCAGGTTGCGGCAGCACGGGCGGCAGCCATCGAGACGGCGAGAATGGCGTTCGCGCCAAGACGGCCCTTGTTCTCGGTGCCGTCGAGTTCGATCATCTTCAGGTCAAGAGTGCGCTGGTCGGCCGCATCAAAATTGGCGAGCGCGTCCGCGATTTCGCCATTTACGTTTTCAATCGCCTTCAGCACACCTTTGCCGACGTACTGGCTCTTGTCGCCGTCGCGAAGTTCGACTGCCTCATGCTCTCCGGTGGAGGCGCCGCTGGGCACGATGGCCCGTCCGACGGTTCCGTCCTGCAGCCAAACCTCAGCCTCGACAGTGGGATTGCCACGCGAGTCCAAAACCTGCCGTGCACGAATCTCTGCAATATTGCTCATGATTGCCTTCTCCTCGTTAGGAATGATTGTGGTGTCAGCGCGGAAGAAAAACGTGTCACTAGTGAAAGTTAAGCGTCTCCCTGTCAGGTATCCAACACCCGTATAGAACGCGACAACGCTTTGTCGTGAAACTTGGGATTATAAATGATTGGGTCTGGAGACTGAGTGATTCGGATCACAGGGTAAGCAATCAGCGCTCAGCAGTCAGCATTCAGAGCGTCCATTGCACCCTTCATCGTCGATCGCTTGAGGGAACGATGATGCACCTTTTCCCTTAAGGGAGAAGCAGGTTCCTCGTCGTTTCACTCCTCGGAATGACATCGCGAGCGGTTGGCTGAATGCTGAGTGCTGAGTGCTGTGCTGAATGCCGAGAGCCTGCTTCCTAACTGCTACAATGCCTTCAGTTTCCCATCCATCATGAAATGTCCTTTTTGCGGCCACGCCAACGACAAGGTCGTGGATTCGCGCGAGAGCAAAGAAGCCGATTCGATCCGCCGCCGCCGGGAGTGCCTGAAGTGCGAGAAGCGCTTCACCACCTACGAGCGTATCGATGAGATCCCTTACATGGTGGTGAAAAAGGACGGGCGCCGGGAGAAATTTGACCGCCAAAAAGTTCTGAATGGCCTGCTGCGGGCGTGCGAAAAGCGGCCAGTCCCGATCAGCAAGCTCGAGCAGATCGTGAACGAGGCGGAAGCCTTCATCATCGAATCGCCGGAGCGAGAGCGGAAGACCAGCGAAGTCGGCGAGTTGATCATGAATCGACTGCGGCGGTACGACAAAGTCGCGTACGTACGGTTTGCCTCTGTCTACCTGGATTTTAAGGACGTTCAGGAATTCATGACCGAGCTGAAGGATCTGCTCAAAACCAAGGAGTCGGACCCGCAGGCGAAAGCAGCGGCCAAGCCGCTTCAATGATTCAGTCCTCCGATGATTCAATGATTCAATTTTCCTAACTTCTCATGACCCATAAAATCACTTTGATTCCTGGCGACGGCATCGGCACAGAAGTGACCGCGGCTGTCGTGCGCATCCTCGAAGCGACCGGCCTGAAGTTCGAATGGGAAACAGTTCTGGCTGGCGCGGATGCGTACGAAAAATACAAGGAATACATCCCGAAAGAACTGACCACTTCCATCGAGCGGACCCACGTGGCGCTGAAGGGACCAATCACCACTCCCGTCGGCGGCGGGTTCGCCAGCATCAACGTCAAGTTGCGAAAGCAATTCGATCTTTACGCGAACTTTCGCCCAGTGCGGAATCTGCCGCACATTCCTACGCGATATCCCGACATCGACCTGGTGATCATTCGCGAGAACACTGAGGGTCTTTACTCCGGTCTCGAACATGAAGTTGTGCCCGGCGTGGTCGAAAGTTTGAAGATCATGACGGAAAAGGCTTGTACGCGAATCTCACGCTTCGCGTTTGAATACGCGCGCAAGAACCAGCGCAAGAAAGTGCATGCCGTGCACAAGGCCAACATCATGAAGTTGTCGGACGGTCTGTTCCTGCGATGTTCTCGCAATGTAGCCAAAGAATATCCCGAGATCACCTACGCCGAGCACATCGTGGACAACACCTGCATGCAGTTGGTGATGAATCCTTATCAGTACGACCTTCTGGTGATGGAGAACCTGTATGGCGACATCATTTCGGACCTCTGCGCCGGACTAGTCGGCGGTTTAGGTCTCGTGCCGAGCGCCAACCTGGGCGACGAATGCGCGATCTTTGAAGCTGTGCACGGTTCGGCGCCCGACATTGCTGGAAAAAATCTTGCCAACCCCACTGCCCTGTTGCGCTCAGCGCTGCTGATGCTGCGGCACATTGGGCAGGCGGACGCCGCACTCAAGATCCGCAATGCGCTGGAGAAGGTTTATCGCGATCGCGACAAGCTGACAAAAGATGTGGGTGGGAAAGCAGGCACTTCGGAGTTCGCGGACAGCGTGATCGCGGCCATGTAGGAGCGAACCTCGGCCAAAATTCTCTCTGCTAGACTAAAGGGTTTTGCTGGAGGTTTTGGTGAAGTTTGAGTCCACTCCCTATAATCCTTGGCACCATCGTGTTGCCGTATTCGTCGCATTTCTAACCTTTGTTGTAATCGTTGCAGGAGCGCTGGTCACGAGCGAAGATGCGGGCCTGTCTGTTCCCGATTGGCCGACTTCTTACGGCCACATTCTGCGGTTGCCGCCATGGGTGGGCGGGATCGTGTATGAACACAGCCACCGGATGATCGCCTCGGTCACTGGGATTCTCACGATCGTGATTGCCTTCTGGACGTTATTTTCGGATCGGCGCCGCTGGATGAAGTATCTCGGCTTTGCGGCACTGGCGACGATTGTGATCCAGGGAATTCTCGGTGGCGTCACGGTGCTGAACTTTTTGCCTCCGGCTATTTCAACGGCGCATTCCGCGGTTGGCCAGACGTTCTTTTGCATCGCCGTCCTGATTGCGGTCTTTACCGGTCGCAGATGGGTCGAGGAGGCGCCCTCTCCTATCGCTGATAACGGCCATCCCAAAGTTCTCGTTCTGTGTCTCTATACGATTGCGATTTTGTATTTGCAGCTGGTGCTGGGCGGGATGTTCCGGCACCGCGGCATGAGTTGGTGGCCGCATGTGGTGAACGCAGTTGCGGTCGCTTTGATTCTCACCTGGACTTCGGTTCGCGCGCTGATTTCCTTTCCCCGGATTGAGGCGATCCGCCGGCCTGCAGCGCTGCTCCTATTCACGCTGATGATCCAGTTGCTGCTTGGCTTCGCGGCGTTTCTCACCCGCGTCGCGTGGGTGGGAACGCAGGCTAACAATCCAATGGTGATCTCAACGGTTGCGCACACATCAGTTGGCGCGCTGCTGTTGGCGATTAGCTTCGTGTTGACCATTCAGGTTTGGCGACACGCGGCAGTGACGCGGACACAAGAAGTGCCCGAGGGCAGGACGATCCCCGCGTAAGTAGACCAGTGCCGTCCGCTGAAGCGGACTCGATTTATCCCACTACCTTCCCCGCACTCACGTGCGGGGCTATCTAGACTCTGTCGCTGCGCGACTGGCGCGCCTATCCCGCAGCGATCCGAACACTCCGGGGCCTGGGTTTGACTTAGAACCGTACGCCTTACAGCACTCCGTAGTGATGCCTGCGATCTAGACGTGCGACGTGAGACGCTGCTCGGCTTACTGGTTCTATTCTTCAGCACCTTGTAGAAGAGATTGTTCTGACTTGGCAGCGAAGCTCCTGCCAACCACGACCCCGTCAACTTCGCCATGACAGCGTTGTGGGCCCGGAGATCGGGTGCTTCATTTCTGTTCCACTCTGCTTGGCAGCGAGGTGCGCGGCTTTCAGGGCGAAGTACCACTTGGCGGGGCGGTCCGCGTCATCAATCAACATCAGGTGTGGGTTGGATTTCAGGCCTTCACTCTGCAATTCCATCGTGCGCCGGTCCTGCTCCACGAACTTCGCGAAGACAAATTTGAGAAGCGACGGCGCGAATGGGATCCAGCGAAAGATGTTCCAGCAGGCGACCACATCGATGCGGCAGTGATTACGTGTGATCGGCGTAACCGTCGTCAGCGAGGAAAACCAATACTTCCCTGCCCGGATGGTTTCCAGCCTCAAGTTCGGCAAGACGAAATCGATGGTCGTGGTGGTTGAATCGGCGTTCGCCAGAAGCCGCAACAGCTTGTAGGGCGCACTGTTGGAGCTCGGCTTATGCGCGCTCATGCGGAAGCCGTTCGGGATCGGCTCGAAATGCTTCTTCTTTTCGTGAATACTGTGTCGCGTGCGCCACCACCACGCCTGATGCACAAATGGTCCGTGGGCCGGGTCCATCAATCCTATGATTCCGTGGTCGACAGTGCATGGCAGTTCGGCAGTGAGATACGCCGTCTTGTACTGGTTCGAGAAGGTCGGCAATTGCGGGGCGGCAAATGCCGGTTCTTCGCGACGCGTGAAGCCGGCGCCCACTGGCGCAGGATCGGGAACGAAAACCCAGATGAAGCTGTCGCGCTCTTCACAGGCGAAGTTCCCGGCGTAAATGCGATCGATCTTGAGATTCTGATCGGCAGTTAGCGATGGAATGACCCGACATTGGCCGGTTTGCGCGTCGAATTTCCAGCCGTGGTAGCCGCATTCGACCTGGCGTCCGTCGAATTGGCCGCAATGCAGCGGCATGCCCCGGTGCGGACACGCATCCTGCAAAGCAAAAGCTCGCCCATCGGAGTCTCGGCCAATAACCAGCGGAATCTCCAGCAGCATCGCCTTGTGCAGCGAGCCGCGGCCCACTTGGTCAGAGGGCAGAGCGCGGTACCAGAATCCCGTGAGCATGAGGGAGTCTGGAAGCTTCGTTCCCACTTCTCCTAAAACCGGGGAGAAGTGGGGCACCCCTGGGTTATTCGCTGCCATGGAAGGGTCAGCGTAACACAGCGGATCGGGTGATCGGGGCATCTGGTGATCGGGTGATCGGGTCATCGGGCGACGTATTTTTGAGCGCAGTAGCAAGAATGTTGTTGCAGAGTGAACCACGGAGACACGGAGTCACGGAGGAATTCATTCTGTACTGTTTGCTCCGTGTCTCCGTGCCTCCGTGGTAAAAGGATCCTCACACCACACGAACACCGATACCGCTAATCGGAAATATGAATGCTGCGGGATTGCCGACGTTGTATCGTGATTATGGCCTTCGCATTCTCAATCGACATTCAACCGTAAACATGAAACTTGGCGGATTCCTATTGCTGCTGGCAGGCTGGGCCATCGTAGTGACAGCCTTGGCCATTCTGCATGGACATGTTGTAGCAGCGTTTGTCTATGCGGGTTTCGGAGTGGAGATTCTCGGCTTAATGCTGGTGTTTCGCGGACATCTTCCCGCCAGCGGGGATGAAGAATGAATCCTGACATGCAGCTCTCATTCGGGCTCTGCCTGGTCTTCATTCTTTTAGAGCCGTTCGCAATCGCAGGACTGGCGCTGATCAATACAGGCTTGGGGCGCTCACGCAGCGCAGCACAGGCGATCACAACCGCACTTTGCGTCGTATCGACAGCGGCATTGGTTTACTTCGTGTGCGGATTTGCAGCGGCGGGATCTCCCTTATTTATCTGGTTCGGGGGGAGCGGAAAATCCGTACTTGAGCCTGCCATGTTCTTCTTCCGGGGTGCGGGCGTTCTCACTCTGGTCGTCGCGATCTTCGGAGTATTTAGCGTTGGACTGTCTTCTTTGATACCCATCGGTGCCTCGGCGGACAGGTTGCGGCTTGGCGCAGCTTGCGCTTCCGCCGGCTTGTTCGCGGCACTCACTTATCCGGTGTTCTCGTTTTTCTCTTGGCACAGCCGAGCGGGGCTGTTCGGAACGGGATCTGTGGGCTTTCTGGACTCCGGTGGCTCCGGTTTCATCAATGTTGTCGGCGGGCTGACCGCGCTGTCGGTCGCGTGGATTCTCGGTCCGAGGCAAGGCAAGTACCCGCCGAAAGGGATGCCCGCGGCAATTCCTGCGCACAATCAGGTATTCGTTCTCTTCGGTTGCATGCTGGCGGGGGTCGGATGGTTGGGACTCAACTCCGCCGGAGCAATGCTGTATACATCCATCCGACCGGAAGGCGCGGTGCTGGTAATCATCAATACAACTTTCGCCGCCGCTGCGGCGGCGCTAACCTCCGCGGTCACCACACGCATTCGTTTTCGTCGGCCTGATGCTTCGCTGATCGCGAACGGCTGGATGGCGGGTCTCGTTGCTAGCAGCGCGGGGTGTGCCGTGTTGAAGCCTGCTGCCGCAATCATCACCGGAATCGTCGCGGGGGTACTGGTCGTGCTTTCAGTCGAGTGGTTTGAACTTCACCTTAGAATCGATGACCCCTGCGGGTCGATATCCGTTCATGCGGTCTGCGGCATTTGGGGATTGCTGGCGGTGGGAATCTTTGCCGGAAGCGGCGCTCAGTTCACCGCGCAGATTGTCGGCATCGCGACACTCCTTGGGTTCATTTTCCCGTTGACCTATGGATTGAACTGGACGCTCAACCGCTTTATTCCGTACCGCGTCTCACTTGACGGCGAACGGCAGGGACTCGACCTGCACGAACTCGGAGCCGACGCTTATCCGGAATTCGTGGTGCATGCGGATGAGTTTTTGCAAAGGTGAGGAAACAGGCTTTGGTCTTTAGAAGACCACCGTCTTGTTCCCGTACAAGAGCACGCGATTCTCAATGTGCCAGCGCACGGCACGGGAGAGGACCACCTTCTCCAAATCGCGACCCTTTTGAATGAGCTCTGCCATGGAATCGCGGTGCGAGACGCGCGCTACATCCTGCTCAATGATCGGCCCATCATCGAGAACCTCGGTGACGTAATGGCTGGTGGCTCCGATAAGTTTTACACCGCGGTCGAAAGCCTGGTGATACGGTTTCGCTCCAACGAATGCCGGCAGGAACGAGTGGTGGATGTTAATAATGCGGCGCGCATACGCCCTAACGAACTCATCGGAGAGAATCTGCATGTAGCGGGCGAGAACGATGAAATCGACGGTGTGGCGATCAAGTTGAGCGCGAATTTGCGCCTCGGCGGCCTGCTTGTTCTCCTTGTTTACTGGCACAAGAAAAAAGGGGATGTGGTAGAAATCTGCGACGCGCTGACTATCGGAGTGGTTCGACATGATGCAGGGAATGTCGCAGCCTAGTTCCCCGCTCTGATGGCGATAGAGCAAATCCACGAGGCAGTGGTCGAATTTCGAGACCAGGATTGCCATGCGAGGACGATAGTCGGAAAGGGCAAGGCGCCATTGCATATCGAATTCGGCCGAGATGGGCGAGAAGTATCTGGCGAAGTCCGGCAGCGGGAGGTCGAATTCAGCGGGATCGAATTCGACGCGCATCAAAAATGTGTGTGTATCGGCGTCCCCGTGCTCGTCGGCATGGAGGATGTTGCCGCCGTGCTGCGAAATAAATCCCGCAATTCTGGCGACCACGCCTTTGCGGTCGGGACAGCTGAGCAGCAGGATGGCGGATTTCTTCATTCTATGAACCTAGAGATGTACACTTCATAACGACACTGCTTGTCGTCATTGACTTTGTTGAGTCTAGAAACTTCCTGTTCAGCCGATTTCCTCGAAGAAAAAATCTTCACGACCGCGATGCTGTTTCTTGGATAATCCTCGTTTACGGGCGAATCAACTCTCACGATCGCATACAGATGAATGTACTTAGAGTTTGGCGCGTCAGTCGCCATTATTTCAGGTCCTTCAGTATTTCACGGGCGGCGTTGGCGCCGGAAGCGCCGGTCAATCCGGTTCCCGGATGGGTACCCGATCCGCACAAGTAAAGATTCTTGATGGGCGTGCGATATCGCGAACAGTCGAGAAACGGCCGCATGGTGAAGACCTGGTCGAGCGCCAGTTCACCGTGGAAGATGTGTCCGCCGGTCAAGCCGTAGGTCTCCTCGAGATCAAGGGGCGTGATGATCTGCTGACCGAGAATTTTCTCGCGTAGGTCAGGTGCGTACTGCGAAATCGTGGTGATGATCGTGTCGACCAGTTGTTTCCGCTTCGCGTCGTCGCTCCAGGAGCCATCCCGCAACTTGTATGGCCCGTATTGCATGTAAATCGACATTACATGCTGACCCGCCGGAGCGAGAGAGGCGTCCGTTAAAGATGGAATCGTGAATTCAAGATAAGGTGCGCGGGAGAAATTGCCATACTTTGATTCGTCGAACGCGCGTTCGATGTAGTCGATCTCAGGGCCAATCTGCATGCGCCCAGAAAGCGCCCCATTGTTCACGCCCTTAAAGGTTGGCAGAGCGGAGAGCGCGAGGTTGAGTTTCGCGACCGTTCCGTTCACGCGATAGTTCTGCAGGCGCCGAGTGAAAGTTGGCATCAGTTGGACGGGGTCAACCAGCTTCAGAAAGGTTCGCTTGGGATCAGCATTGGAAATCACAGCTCGGGCCGGAATCTCTTCTCCGCTAGAAAGAATCACACTTTGAGCCGCGCCATTGCCGATGCGTACTTCGGCGACCTCGGCGTTCGTGCGAATCTCCGCTCCAGCCTGCTGCGCGGCAGAAGCCATCGCCTGAGTAAGCGCGCCAATCCCGCCGGTAGCAAAGTAGTTCCCGCCCGCAGGAGTGGGATCGGCAGCGGCTCGCAGCAGGAGAACCAAGCTACTTCCGGCGGACCATGGCCCCATCACCGTCCCAAAGATTCCCCGGGCAGCGATGGTCGCGCGAAGCAATTCGGTCTCGAAAAATTCGGCGACAAGGTCGGCGACGGGCATTGGCGCCCAACGCAGCAGATTGTAAGTGTCCTTCTTGCCGAGGCCGCGAACTGACCGACCGACTTGCAGAAGGCTGAGAAGATCCTGGGTTGCGGGATTCTCGATCTCCGGCGGCGTGAGTGCGAGCACTTTCGCAATCATTTTCGACAACTTGGCGAGAGCGGCAGCGAACTCGCGATAGCGCTCGGCATCGCGTTTTGAGAAGGCTGCGATCGATTCAACCGAGCGCTCGATATCCCGATAGAGAGTCAGTGCGCAACCGTCAGGGGAGAATGAGGTGACTGCGACTTCAGGCACGATCAACTTCAAGCCATGCTTTTCCACTTGCATGTCGCGCACGATGTCGGGACGAATTGGCCCAGCCGAATGCGCGAGAGTCGATACGCGAAATCCGGGATGAAATTCTTCGGTTACGGCAGCCCCTCCAACCTGCGCACGGCGTTCGAGCACAAGCGGCTTCAGCCCGGCTCTAGCCAGATAGAAGGCGGTCACGAGGCCGTTGTGGCCGGCGCCGATGATGATGGTACGAGGGTTTGGCATTCGGTTTACCGTCGCGCGTCACAGGCCGCACGTCGTGCGCGAGTCTCGCCCTTTTGCGTGTGACATGCGACGCCCGACGTGCGACTCTTGATTGCTGCTCTATCCATCTTTTAAAACCTCTAACGCTGCCAGCCTCCCCGGAGCACCCATGATTCCGCCGCCGGGATGTGTAGCCGATCCGCACATGTATAAGTTGCGAATCGGGGTTCGAAAGCGCGCCCATCCTGCCGCAGGCCGCAGGAAAAACAGTTGCTCGAGCGAAAGCTCTCCCTGAAAAATATTGCCCTCGCTCAATCCCCATTCGCGCTCGAGATCCAGCGGCGTTACGACCTGCTTATGCAGGATGATGTTCTTCAGATTTGGCGCGTATTCGGCTACGGTGTCGATCACCGTGTTGCCGAATTCGTCCCGGAGATCGTCCCAGTTGAGACCGGGCCGCAGCTTGTAGGGCGCGTACTGCACGAAGCACGACATCACGTGCTTCCCTGGAGGCGCGACGCTCGGGTCAGTGAGCGAAGGGATTACCATGTCGATGTATGGACGCCGCGAGAACATGCCGTACTTCGCATCGTCGTAGGCGCGTTCCATGTAATCCACGCTGGGCGAAATGGAAATCGCGCCGCGAAGATGCGCTCCGGTGCCGGGCAGGCACTTGAATTCCGGCAGAGCATCGAGCGCGAGGTTAACCTTGCCGGATGATCCACGGAACTTGTAGCGACGAACCTCATCAAGGAACTCGCTCGGGAGATCGCTATTCTCAATGAAGTTCAAAAACGTGAGCCGCGGATCGACGCTGGATGAAATCACTTTTGCGTACAACTCGTCGCCATTCGTGAGAGCCACGCCCACTGCGCGTCCATTCTTCACAATGATCTTAGAGACCGCAGCCTGCTTGCGAATTTCGACCCCTGCTTCCACAGCGGCCTCGGCAATCGCGTTCGAAATTCCTCCCGTGCCGCCGCGGGCGAATCCCCAGGCGCGAAATGCTCCGTCGATTTCCCCCATGTAGTGATGCAGCAATACGTAGGCGGTTCCCGGCGAGCGCACGCCTAAGAAAGTACCGATGATTCCCGATGCCGACATCGTAGCTTTGAGCACATCGGTTTCGAACCACTGATCGAGGAAATCGGCCGCGCTCATGGTCATCAACTGGACCAGGTTGTACCGATCTTCACTCGCCAGTTGCTGGAAGCGGCGAGCCAGCGCAAGCAACTTCGAGAAGTCCCTGGGATTGAGACCCGTTGGATCCGGCGGGACCATGCCGAGAATCGGCTTTACAAAACGGCAGATCGCCGGCATGGCCTTGCCGAAATCTTCGTAGGTATCGGCGTCAAGACGCGAATGGCGGGCAATTTCGCGATACGTTTTGCCATGATCGTTCACGCGCCACAGATAGTCGCCATTCGGCATCGGCGTGAATGTGCCGTCGAGCGGAAGAATTTCCAACCCATGGCGAGGAAGATCGAGATCGCGAATAATTTCCGGGCGCAGTAGCGAAACAACATACGAGCAGACGGAGAATTTGAATCCGGGGAACACCTCTTCCGTTACCGCGGCGCCCCCGAGCACGTGACGGCGTTCCAGAACCATGACCTTCTTCCCCGCGCGGGCGAGATACGCCGCGTGAGTGAGGCCATTGTGCCCACCGCCGATCACGATAACGTCGTAGGTGTTTGCCATAGTAGCTTCGAGGCGGCGAGCGGTGAGCTATGAGCAAAGACGTCTGGCTTGCTGTTCGTCGCTCACGGGTTCGTTGCAACGAAATACTGCTGCCGATTTGAGTAAAGAAAGTTCAGAGTCCGGCGGCGAGGATGCTCCACCAGGTGAGCCGGGCATTCGAGAGCGGAAGTACGCGCAGAGAAGTCATGGATGTCGTGGGCTGCAACATCATAAGCCAAAGGCGGGACTGCAGGTCAACAAATTGATCTCCAGGACGACACAAACCGGCACGAAGCAAATCAGAAACAACAAGCCCGCTTCTTCCGAAGCGGGCCAGTTCGAACACTCAAAAAAAAACGCATCCTAGCTGCCGTTCTGACAGACAGTCAGGCCTTGGCCGTGGAAGGTGAATTCGCCATTCACAGAGGTACTTGGGGGAGCACCAAAATACGGCAGAGTCACAAGATCCTGCAAGTTGTAGGTGAACCCGTTGACGGTGTAGCCAAAGTCGCCGAAATTGGCGTTGTTTTCCAGTGGATCGCCGTTCTCCAGAATTCCGCAGGGCGTATTGTTGCCATTCACATTGACTACGAGCGGGTCGTCCGCCCACTCACCAACTTCGTGCGAGAGCGCCGAAACGTCCTGCGCGAAGGCCGCCACGCGACTTACGTAGGTAGCGTGAGCGTATGACTGCGGCGCCGACAATAATCCGCTGGAACTGTGATATCCACCGATGCAGCAGGAATTATTCTGGGTCAGGTATACGTTGTAGGTGAGGAAGATCGGGAACGTGTTGGGAGTAATTCCCTTGTTGCTCATGATCGTCTGCAACTGTGCATCGAACCAGTTGATGTCAACCAAGCCGGCGGTGAACCCGAATACGCTGCCGAGTTTGCCGTAGCGGGTTGGTGGGCTCAGAGTTACAGTCTCGAGGACTGTAGGTCCTCCAAGCAGCAGATGTGAACCTGTGTCGCCGGTGCCCCAGAAGTTAGCGCGCTGATAGGCATCGATGTACTGTGTCGTACCCATGCTCGTGCCGCCGGAGGTGAAGTTCACTACTGATTTGAAGATCGGCGAAGCGACTGTGTTGGCTACCGCAGTCTTGCCGCCGGTATTGGGTGGCACGGTATTCGGATCGTAAGTCGTCTTTACCCCCGTGCGGCTGGTGATCACGATTCTGATCGGAATAACGTAAGTAGTAACCGTTGCCGAGGTATTGGACGACGGCTTCGTTCCCACCATGTTGTAACTGTATGTTTTGCCGGCATAACTGAACGATCCATTCCAGGTCTGCAGTGGCGTGCTTGCAGCCAGAATTCTGGACTGGGCCTGATTTTGCGGCTGTTGCAGGCCATGCTTGACGATCGCGTACATCGGCCGTTCACTGCCGGGTTCGATTTGGGCATCCTGGGCGAAAGCAATTCCTGACGCGCCGACGAGCAGCGCCAGGGCAGTGCTCAGCCGCCGAGCGTTTTGAAGCTTCATAGCTGACGTCTCCTTGAGAAGTTTTAGCCTCGGAGTGGTTTGAGAACTTGCAGGGGGATGGCGGCCGGCCCACTTTTCCGGCACCACAACACATAATGGTCGGTAATTCTGGCCTGAGTTACGGGTGCTTGTCAACTGTGCAAAAGCCGCGCGTATCGCGGGAATCAACTTAAGCGTTTATATTGAGAAGACCATGTCTCACGGAAAGTCTGTTGTGATACGGCCCGCGAAAGGACTGAAGGGATCGGTGCGCCTCCCGGGCGATAAGTCGATTTCTCACCGCTACGCCATGCTTGGAGGAATCGCCGAAGGAGATACGCGGCTGGAGAACTTCTCGACCGGAGCCGACTGTGCCAGCACCCTGGGATGCCTGCGCACACTGGGCGTTCAATGGGAGCGCAACGGGAACTCGGTCGTGATTCATGGACGTGGGTCGAAGCTGCAGGCGCCAAGTGTGGCGCTCGATTGCGGCAACTCCGGGTCGACCATTCGCATGCTGAGCGGGATTCTCGCCGGACAGGATTTCAGCTGCGAGTTACGTGGGGACGAGTCGCTCTCGCGACGTCCGATGGCACGAATTATTAAGCCTCTGGAGATGATGGGGGCGCAGTTCGAATCCAGTGACGGAGGCAGACCGCCGTTGCGACTCACGGGTGGTCACCTCAAAGCCATCGATTACAAACTGCCGGTCGCGAGCGCGCAGGTGAAGACTTCTCTGCTGTTCGCGGGCCTGTATGCCGATGGGACAACGCGTGTTGAGGAACCAATTCAGACGCGCGACCACGGCGAATTGGCGCTGCAGGCGTTTGGGGCAAGAGTCGAGCGGCGGATGCGGGAAGTCAGCATCGAAGGCAGACAGAAGCTCAAAGAAATAGAAGCAGTTGTTCCGGGAGATATTTCCAGCTCGGCATTCTTCTTGTGCGCGGCGGCGTTGTTTCCGAACTCGCAACTCCTGGTTCCCGGACTGTTGCTGAATCCCACGCGGGCGCGGTTACTGGATTTCCTGATCGGGCTTGGGCTGCGAATCACGATGAGCGGGTTAGAAGAGCAACATGGGGAGCTTGTCGGCAGCTTGCAGGTTGAGGGTGGCGCGCTGAAAGGCGCGAAGATTTCTGGCGGAGACACGGCGGCTCTGATTGATGAAATTCCCGTGCTAGCGGCCATCGCGCCGTACACAGAAGATGGCATCGAGATTCGCGATGCGCGCGAGCTTCGCGTGAAAGAATCCGATCGCATCGCGAGTGTTGCCATTAATCTGCGTTTGATGGGAGCGGAGGTTGAAGAATTCGATGATGGGCTGCGAGTTCCCGGCGCGCAGAAACTGCATGGAGCATCACTCGATTCCTTCGGCGATCATCGCATCGCCATGGCGTTTGCCATCGCTGCACTGCGCGCGGAAGGCGAGACCGAGATCCAGGGAGCCGATGCGGCCGTCATCTCATTTCCGGAGTTCTTCGAGACACTCGACGGTGTGGTACTACGTTGAGCAGTGCCCGTAACAAGACGAGCGGAAAGAACTACCGCCAAGGGCACTGAGTTACACGAAGGAATCTGCTAGCCAAGCAAAAGGCGGACAGGAATCTGTCCGCCTTTTCCTTCTGAGGAGTCACGGCGATTACTGGATCTTTTCGGTTTTGCCGTCGTACTTCACGGTGCCGGTCTTCTGGTTTTCCGCATCGATGTCCTGATTGGTGATCGTGCGGGTTGCCTTGCGAGCGGTCTTAGCCGCCCCAGCAGCTTCGACGGCGCTCGGCAATTCTTCGCCGGCCAGGTAAGTCCATGCTCCCGCAGCCGCGTGTTCTTCCGCGTGGCCGTGTTCGCCCATCATTGCCATGTGTTGCATCATCATGTGGCCGCCGCGCACGCCACGAACATGCAGCGCAACCTCGGGCTCAGAGATCAGCGGCGCGCCGCCACCCTGGTACCAGACCGGCTCGGTGTAGCTCGAACTCGTATTGCCGTTGTTCACGACTTCCGATGTTGCATTCCGCGCGCCGGCAACCAAGCCATATGTGGCGTTGCGGGCACCAACCGGGTTCGGAGACACCGTCTCCAGCGAAACCTGGGGCGTAGTAACAAGCGGAACATAGGGTCCGTAAACCGGGCCGTAAACTGGCGTTTGGGCAAAAGCGACGCAGGCAAGCAGCAGCATCGCGCAAAGTGCAAAGACTCGCATCCTACCCTCCTGGAGAGACAACACTTCTGGCCGGTTTTGGAGCAGTTGTGATGCCAGTCTGCAACGCCGCAGAATTCCGAGGGTTATGCCGGTCTTACCGTCTCAACTTGGAATGATCCAACGTTCGGAGATAAGCGCTGGCGGGTGAGGTGCAAAGTATTGCGGTTTAGGCGAACCGGGATTGCACTTGGATGTACGTCCAACATCCGCCCTATAAAGGTTAGCTGCCGATATAGCGCGCGTAGAGGCTGCGAGCGATGCCAGGATCGGTAGTGCCTTTGATGATGGCGCGACCGTCTGGAAAGAGGGTCAGCTCGTAAGGGTCTTTTGAGAACTTCAGCATGAAACCGTTCTGGCGGACCTGGCCGTGAGGCATGAGGCGCTGGCTCATTTCCGCAAGATCAACCGGGCGTGAGTGTTCATGAATCTGTACCGAATTTCTCCCGCATAAGGTAATTTGCGGACGGCCTTCTCCGGCCAGGTGAACGAATTCTCGCCTGGCGCAAGTCCGACAGCCTTCAACCGGTCTCGCCGCGGCAATCTCCGCACGCTGATTTCGCCACAGATCATAAGAAAGGAGAGTCCGGCGCACGCTGTCTTTCGCGCCGCAGAGAAGTTTCAAGGCTTCAGTGGCAGCCACCGAGGCGCCGAAGTTCACCGCGGAATTCAAGATTCCCGTCGTATCGCAAGTTTCCACGGCGCCGCTTGGCCCCTCAGGAAAAAGGCAGGAAAGGCAAGCGGTCTGGCTGGGAAGAATGGTCATGGTAGTCGCGTAACTGCCAACCGCCGCTGTATAGATCCACGGCACTGCGTTCTTTACAGCATAGTCATTGACCAGGTACCGCGTTTCGAAGTTGTCAGTTCCGTCGAGGAGAAGATTCACTCCGCTCAGCATGAGCTCGGCATTCTCAGGACAGAGATCGCTGACATGCGACTCCACCTTCACGTCCGAGTTGAATAAGGTGATCTTGGCTGCCGCAGCTACGGCCTTAGGAATCGATTCAGCAGCATCCCTCTCATCAAAAAGGTTCTGGCGCTGAAGATTGCTGGATTCCACGAAGTCGCGATCGATGATTCGAAGGTAACCCACCCCAGACCGCGCAAGCAGCGAGGCCAAGGTCGAGCCCGTCGCGCCGCAGCCGATGATTGCTACCCGCGAGGCTCGGAGCCTGTCCTGGCCTTCTTGACCGATAGGGGCGAAGAGCACCTGGCGCGAATATCTTTCCTCGAATTCGGGTTTCATCTTGGATAGGCGCGAGGAAGCGGAACCAGTGCGTTCATCCTGCGTGGCTCGCCGCGACAGTTATTATAAAGGGCTGCAGTTGCGAGGGTTACGTGCGCCGCAGCATCGTACAGTTCAGGCTGCGGATTTCGCGTAGGAGCGTGTTAGCTGACAAGGGGATTGACCCTTCGAAGGATTGTGGTCTGCCTGGCTGCGGTAGCATTCGCGGCGGTACACCCGTTCGCCTGCTGGGGACAGGATGGTCCGACAAATGAACGTTCTGCCGGTACTCCACCTTCGCTCACTCAATCTACGTGTTTCGGAAAGCAAATCGGCAAGATAGAGGTTCCCGCGAGCGAGGTCGACAGCCAGATGCTCTTGACACTCTCCGGCCTGCACGAAGGCGACACCCTGAACCGCGCATCTTTGCAGAAAGCTTTGCGGGCTTTGTACGCCACCGGTCGTTACGCGAACTTGCAGGCCGAATGCGACCTCAGTGCGGACGGACGTGCGTCTCTGACCTTTGCCAGTGAGCTCAACTTCTTTGTGGGGCGGGTTACGGTAACCAACGCGCCATTCCCGCCCGGCGAATCTCAGATCGTTAACACGTCAAAGCTGCAGCTAGGCGAGCCCTTCACGTCCGAGAAACTCGATCATGCGATGCAAAACATCCAGCGACTCCTGCAGCAAAACGGGTATTACAAGAGTTCTCTCACCCATGCCGAACGGGAGGATCCCCAAACCCAGCAGGTTGCGATTACGTTTCACATACAGCCCGGATCGCAAGCACACGTGGGAGAAATTCAGGTCGAAGGAAATGCTCTTTATTCCGCGGGGCAAATCGGCGATATCGGGCACCTGCATTCGGAAGACGACGTTACGGCCCAAACTGCTTCAAACGCAATCGAGAGGCTTCGCAAACGCTATCAAAAAAAGGACCGCTGGCTGGCGCAAGTCGAAGTCGCGCCCACTTTCCAACCCAACACAAATAGCGTTGATTACAGGTTCCACATTGACGCTGGCCCGGCTGTTTCCATCGAGGTCAACGGATTTCACCTCAGCCGCAGCACCATCCGGCGCAGCATCCCTGTTTATGAAGAGAATGCACTTGATGATGATTTGCTCACCGAGGGCCGCCGCAATCTGCTCACGTATATGGAGTCGCGGGGGTACTTTGAAGCCAAAGTAACCTTGCACAAAGAAACGGAGCAGAACACGGTGCGAGTGATTTATGACATTGATCCCGGGGAGCGGCACAAAGTTGTGAAGGTCGACATCTCTGGCAACAAGTACTTTCGCGATGAGGACCTGCGCCCAAGTATGCAGGTGCAAGCAAAAAGCATTCTGCTCACGCGCGGACGGTACAGCGATGCGCTGCTGCGAAGCGATGTGCGCGATATCGAAAACAAATATCGTGCCAACGGGTTTGCGGACGTGAAGGTCGATACGCAGGTGAAGGACGACTATCAAGGCAACAACCAGATAGCGGTTTTCCTGCACATCAACGAAGGACCGCAAACGCTGGTCGGCAAGTTTCAAATTACTGGCAATACCACCGTGAGTGCGGATTCCTTTCCGCCGCTCAACACCCAGCCGGGACAGCCTTTTTCGGATACGAACATTGCGCAAGACCGCGACATCCTGCTGAACTACTACTTCAATCAGGGATTCCCCACGGCCACCTTTGAAGCCACCGCCACTCCCGCCGCCGATCACCGCATGGACGTGGTGTTCCATGTGACAGAAGGAGAACGGGTTTACATTGACCAGGTTCTCGTCTCAGGACGCGAGTTCACTAGGCCTTATGTGATCGACCGCGAGTTGCAGATGAAGTCCGGCGATCCTCTAAGCCAGGCGAGTTTGTTGGACACCCAGCAGAAACTCTACGATCTTGGCATCTTCAGCCAGGTGGATACGGCGGTCCAGGATCCGGATGGCGTGGAACCCAGAAAGAACGTGCTCGTGCAGGTTCGCGAAGCCAAGCGATATACATTCAATTATGGGGGAGGATTCGAATTTCAAACAGGCGCCGGAAATGCCAAGCAGCCTTTGGGCGGAAACGGTGTAAGTCCACTGGGGTCGTTTGACGTAAGCCGTTTAAATTTTCTTGGACGCAATCACACCATTACTTTTCAGTCTCGCGTTGGACGATTGCAGCAACGCGGACTTCTCAGCTATGAAGCCCCGCGATGGTTCGACAATCCGAACCTAAAACTAACTTTTACGGCATTTTTTGACCACACTCTCGATGTACAGACTTTTACCTCCCAAAGGCTAGAAGGTACCGTGCAAGCAGGACAAATCCTCAATAAGTTCAGCAGCATCGACTACCGTTTCAACTACCGTCTGGTGAAAGCCACTGACATCGTCTCTACACTCTCGAAAGAGCAGCTTCCGATCTTGTCACAACCTGTGAGACTCGGGGAACCAGGGTTTGGATACATTCGGAATCGCAGAGACAATGATCTTGAGACCACCCGGGGCAGCTATTTGACTGTGGATGCGGGTGTCGCAGCAAGCTACTTTGGCTCGCAAGCGGACTTCAGCCGCATTCTGGTGCAACAAGCTACCTACCATCCATTCGGCAAACGCAATCGCGAACTCGTATTCGCCCGCTCCACTCGCGTTGGGCTGGAGACCCCGTTTGGGGCGACGATGATCTCTCAACCTGGCCAACCATTGCCTCCTAATATCATTCCACTGCCGGAACGCTTCTACATGGGCGGCGGCAATTCGCATAGGGGATTTGGTCTGAACCAGGCGGGACCACGCGACCCCGCCAGCGGATTTCCCATTGGTGGTTCCGCACTATTTCTGAACAGTTTTGAACTCCGCTTACCCCCGCCGACACTGCCCTTCGTGGGTACCAACATGAGCTTTGCGATCTTTCACGACATGGGAAATGTTTTTACGGATGGGAACCACATGCTCACCAGCCTCTTGCGATGGCATCAGGCGAAAGGGCTTTGCACACAAACACCTGGCACACAAATCGTCGACGGGCAAGAGGCTGCCCTATGCACCTATGACTACATTTCCCACGCGATCGGTCTTGGCGTCCGCTACAAGACGCCGGTCGGGCCTGTACGATTCGACTTCGGATATAACCTGAATCCTACTGTGTTTCCAGGCTCTATCTGCGCGCAAAAAGATCCAACCAGCGGTAACTGTATTGTTTCCAATTTCACTAGCACGAAGCAGGCCAGCCCGTTCAACGTTTATTTCAGTATTGGACAGACCTTCTAATGTTGCGGATATTTATTGCCGCGTTCGTGCTGCTTGTGTCGACTGCGGCGCATTCCGGCGAAGTTCTGGACCGCATGGCGGCGACGGTAAATGGGCACGCCCTTCTGCAGAGCGATGTTGACGATGAACTGCGGTACGAGTTCTTTGCGGCCAAACGTCCGCTGAGCGAAGCCTCATCTGAAGATCAAAAAGCGGCATTGAATCGCCTGGTCGATCAGGAACTGCTGCGCGAGCAGATGCATTCGAAAGACTTCCAACCCGTAGCAGACGACGAAATTGCGAAAGCATTCGAGACGTACAAGGCCGACTACGGCGCAACCGCCTGGACGGCAGCGCTCACAAGTTACGATGAGACCGATGCTGATATTCGGAGCCACATCGAAACCGAACTGAACCAGTTGCGGCTCATCGATCTCCGCTTGCGACCGACGATTCAGATCGATGCGCAGTCAATCCGAGACTATTATCAGCAACAATTGCTGCCCAAGCTTCCGCCGGGGCAACATTTGAGTCTGCAGGAGGCTACACCCACGATCCGCGAACTGCTGATCCAGCAAAAGATGAATGAGGCGCTGGAATCGTGGCTGGAAACGCTGCATTCGCAGGCGAAAATACAACACTTCATCGCGGGAGATCAGGTGAAATGAAGGTCTTCCGAATCATTCGCCGGCTCGCGCGTTACTCGCTACTCGCGTTCCTGATTTTTCTGCTGATGGTCTCAGTGTTTCTCTGGTACATCACCACCGATTCGTTCCAGCAGATGGTGCGGCGCCGATTGATTGCTTCGCTTGAGCACGCAACCGGCGGTCGCGTGGAACTCGGCAGTTTCCACGTTGTGCCATTGCGGTTCGAGGTAGAGGTCCGGGACCTCACAATCCATGGGCGCGAGGTGCCGACCGATAGGCCTCTGGCACACGTCGACAGCATGAGTGCAGTAGTGGATCTGGGAGCGGTGCTTGGCGTGCGTATGGCTTTCGACCGCCTCACGCTGGTCCATCCCGTCGTGCACATCATTTATTATCCAGATGGCAGCACCAACCAGCCGAGCCCAAAGCAGGCATCTGAAGCCACATTCGATCAGATTTTCGCAATTTCCATCGGGCGCTTGGAAGTGAAGCAGGGTGAACTCCTCCTGCAGGAGGAGCGAATTCCAGTTGAATTTGTCTCCAACGATGTCGCAGCTAGATTAGATTATTCATTTCTGCACCACCGCTATTCGGGAGACATTTCGATTGGCCGTGCGGAGACCCAATTCGCCGGGTACCGCCCGTTCGCCTGGGGTGCCAAGACCGACTTCAGCATCGGACAGGATGAAATCCAGGTGCGCTCATTAAGCGCTACCTCGGAAGGTTCGCGGCTGCAAGGCGGGGGAACAATCACGGATCTCCGTCATCCTGTGTTCAAGGGCTCCTATGACCTTTTGCTGGATTTACAGCAAGCAGCGGCTGTGACCAGGCAGCCGAAAACGACGTCGGGCAAATTGCACTTGCGCGGCACAGCCATGTGGTCACCCTCGACCTACAACACTGCCGGAGAGTTCGATCTGAAAAACACCTCGTGGAATGACGCGATGTTCTCCGCCAAGGACCTGGCGGCGTCAGGACACTATACCTTCGATCCCCAAAAAGTTTCTCTCGCACAGGTGCAGGGCCGGGCACTGGGCGGCACTTTCAGTTCCGAACTCGATGTGACGAATTGGAACGCTCCAGAGAACCCAGTAAAAGGGACGAAACCGGTCGAGGAGCGCGGCAGCGCAGTAGTGAAAATGAGGGATATTTCGCTTATCGACTTAATCGGCGGGCTTGGACCTCGATTCAAGCCATTACAAGCCGAGCGACTGGCAGGATCCGTTTCCGGAAGTGCAGAAATCCGGTGGAAGGATTCGTTCCGAAACGCCGGAGTCGTATCTGCCGTGTCTGTCGCTCGACCATCTCGCGCAGTCGCTGGACAGCTTCCCGTCAGCGCGACCACACATTTCGACTATCAAGCAGGTTCTGGTTCCCTGCAGATTGATGATCTCACGGGCAGCACGCCAGCTACGCAAGTTCGTGCCTCAGGACTGCTCTCGAAAAACAGTGGGCTTCACCTCTCCGTGGCCAGCGACAACGTAGGAGAATGGACCCCGCTAACCTCAGCGGCGTTCCCCGAAGGGCTGCCGATCGCAGTTTCCGGTCACGCGGCTTTTAATGGAACCGTCGGTGGCCGTATTGAGAATCCATCTTTCAGTGGAAATCTACAACTGCGCGATTTCGACACCTCTATACCCCAGTCAAACCATGCCGCAAAGCTGGTTCATTGGGACTCGCTGAGTACAGATGTTCAGCTCTCCGCTGCCAACCTGGGCATGAGAAATGCTCTATTCCGGCGCGAGGATGCAACGGTGCAGGTGGATGGCGGCGTGGAACTTTTTGGCTGGAACCCGAAGGCGGGGAGCGCGATTCACCTGAAGGCTGAAGTCCAGAATGGGGACGCAGCCGTCTTGGAGACGCTTGCCGGTCAATCGGAAGAGGCAACAGGAAGAATCAATGCGCAGCTATCGGCTTCGGGCACAATCTCGAAACTAACCGGCCAAGCGGTCATTAACTGGTCGAATGGTTCGGTCCGAGGATATTCGTTCGATGCCGCCTCAGCAACGATGTCGCTGAGCACGAGCCGTGTAACTTTCCAAAGCTTACAGATTGAACAAGGGAAAACACAGGTCCATGGCAAAGGCTGGTATGAACTTCAGACCCACGCTTTCCAAGGAGAAATCAGCGGGGCAAACTTCGCCATAGCCGAAATGGTGCCGCCCGAGCGCTCTCGAGTGAAAGTCGGTGGAACAGTCGACTTCTCGGCGAAAGCATCGGGCACAACTGAAAAACCCGAAGTCACCGCGGAATTCCATTTGCGAAATGTTACGTTGAACGACGAACCCGCGGGCAGTTACCTGATCAATGCGGTGACACATGGGCCGGACATGCGGTTGACAGGCCGTTCTGAATCTGGCCCGTCGGAGCTGATTATCGATGGAAATGTGCCGCTGAGGGAGCTATGGCCGGCGCGCATTGACTTCCATTTCAATCATCTCGATGTTGATTCGTTCCTCAAAAGCTATCTTCAAGGACACATTACAGGCCACTCGGCAGTTGCCGGCGACCTCGTGTTGCAAGGGCCGTTACGCGACCCGCGACGACTGAGTCTGGCCGGCAACCTGACTGACCTCTACGCGGAAGTGGAGAAGATCAAGATTCGCAACGATGGTCCTGTGCGCTTCACCTTGACAGAACAGACTCTCAACATCAACAGCCTTCACTTGATCGGTGAAAACACCGACTTGTCGCTCGCGGGTTCGATGCAATTCAGTGGTGAGCGTCAACTGAATTTTCAAGGGAACGGCAAGCTCGGCTTACAAGTAGTGCAAACCTATGATCCGGACTTGAGCGGCTCAGGAACGCTGTCAGGACAGGTGGCTGTTACCGGAACCCTAAGTGCCCCGATCGTGCGGGGCACGTTGCAGGTGCAAAATGCGGCGCTTGCGGACATTAACTTGCCGAGTGCGCTCAGCGATCTGAATGGCACGCTGCAATTCAGCCAGAACCAGGTCACGATCGAGAAACTCACGGGCCGTACCGGTGGCGGGACTATCAGCTTTGCGGGAACTGCGCAGCTCAACGGCAAGCAGGTCAATTTCGATCTCACCGCCAATGCGGATGCGGTACGGCTTCGCTATCCCCCAGGCGTAAGTTCAACGGCAACCGCTGCGTTGCGATGGAACGGAAGTTCCAGCGGTTCCCTGCTCTCCGGCGACATTACAGTGATCCGGCTCGGGGTGACGCCAGGATTTGATTTCGGCGCCTATCTCGCGCGTGCTATTCAGCAATCCAGTTTGCCGCAAACGGATCCGGTTCTTAACAACATCCGGCTCGATCTCCACGTCGTAACTGCCCCTGACCTGCAAATGCAAACCAGTGTGCTTCGCTTGCGCGGTGACGCCGACTTGCGTGTGCGCGGCAATGCCGCAAAACCTGTGCTGCTGGGGCGTGCCGACGTTTTCGAAGGAGAGGCTTACTTCAACGGAACGAAGTATCGCCTGGAACGGGGCGGCATTACGTTCGGTACGCCAAGCGCCAGCAATGCGGCGGCGAGCATACCGATTGTGGATTTCGAAGCCACCACGCACGTCCGCGATTACGACATCACGCTTTCAGTAACCGGGCCAGCGGACCGTCCGAAAATGAACTACCGCTCCGAACCGCCGCTCCCGACCAATGACATCATCGGGCTCCTGGCATTCGGCCAGACCACCGAAGAATCGGCCGCATTGCAACAAAGCAATCAGTCTGCTTTCAGCCAGCAGGTCTCGAGTGCAATGCTGACCGCCGCTCTAAATGCGACATTGAACAATCGTGCGCAGCGCCTGTTCGGGAACAGCCGAATCAAAATCGATCCACAGGGACTGGAAACTGAAACTTCGCCTACACAAACCGGTCCGGCAGTCACAATCGAACAACAGGTGAAAGACAATCTCACGATCACCTACACCACTGATATATCCCAAACTTCACAGCAGATCATACGGGCAGAGTATTACGTTTCCAGAAACATTTCAGTCGTGGCGATTCGTGACCAAAACGGCGTCGTCAGCTTCGATGTTAAAATTCGGCGCCGCAAGCGGTAGGCAGCACAACTCCGACGGCAGCCATACATCACAGACACCGATGCGATTTGGCGATCCAGCTTCGTACGACGAGCAACGCCAGGAGATGGTCGAGCTGCAGCTCCGGCGACGGGGCGTTCACGACGCTCGTGTGCTGGAAGCAATGTTGCAGGTACCACGGCATGAGTTCATCCCCGAGGAGTTCCGAGCGCAAGCCTACGAAGACCATCCGTTGCCGATCGCTAAAGAGCAGACGATTTCACAGCCGCTGATCATTGCAATCTCGTTGCAGGCCATCGCACTAACTGGCTCGGAATCTGTGCTGGAAGTGGGAACCGGCTCCGGGTACCAAACCGCCCTGCTCGCAAGTTTGACCCGGCAGGTGTACTCGGCAGAGCGGCATCCGGAGCTGGCGGAAACGGCCGAACGCACACTTCGCAATTTGGGCTTCAGCAACGTGCAGGTCTCGATTCGAGACGGCAGCCAGGGATGGAAAGAGCATTCGCCTTACGATGCAATTCTGGTCTCGGCCGCCGCGCCTTCGGTTCCGAGAAGCTTGGTCGAGCAACTTGCAGACGAGGGCAGAATGGTGATTCCCGTTGGTCCTCCGCACACACAACATTTGCTACTCGTCCGCAGAAATGGCCTCACGACGACGACCGAAACTGTAGACGGTTGCCGTTTCGTTCCCCTGGTAGGAGCGGAAGGCTACTGATCCCGCCGCAGCGACTCCGAACATACAACCCTTTGAACATTTTCCCACTCTTCAAAGGGTCAAAAGGAGGCAGGCATGAGGCGATTTTTATGGATCGCAACCGCGATTCTGTTCGGCACCTCCGTTTGGGCACAGAACGCCCAAGTGGGGACGGGCCGCTACGACCAGCAAATTCAGCAGGAAGCGACCAAGATTCTGCAGTCGAAAGACAAGTGGAAAGGGATTACGGCTTCTACGGACGATGGCATTGTCACTCTGCAAGGCACGGCAAAACTGCTCATCGACAAGATGGACGCTCAGCGGAAAGTGGACAAGCAGGACCACGTCCAGGGTGTCAGAAACCATGTTGACGTCGAAGGCAATGTGCCCGACCAGCAACTGCAATCCCAACTTGCCGACAAGCTCCGTTATGACCGGGTAGGCCTCGGCATAGCTTTTAATGCGCTTGGACTTAATGTGCAGAACGGAGTGGTGACGGTGAGCGGCGACGTAATCGACTACCCGTCACGTGATTCGGCACTCTCGATCATCGAGACCACACCAGGAGTTAAGGATGTGGTAGACAACATCAACGTGCTGCCCACATCACCGATGGACGACGACATCCGGCTGCGAGTGGCCAGAGCTGTGTACGGGAATTCAGAGCTTTCGAAGTATGCAATGGATCCGCAGAAGCCGATTCGCATCGTTGTGAATAATGGGCATGTAACGCTTTACGGCGTGGTCGACAGCCAAATGGATAAGCAATTGGCGGTAACACAAGCGAAGTCAGTTCCAAACGTGTTCAGCGTCGACGACAAGCTGGTGGTCGCAGGACAGAACACATTGAAGTAGATCAATGTTTCGGGATGAGCCGGGCGAAAGCCCGGCTCTTTTCTTTTACAATACGTCCGTGCCGCTGCTGAAGAACCTGATTGCCACGTTGGAAATGATCAAGTGGGAGCACTCGATATTTGCGCTCCCCTTTGCGCTCTGTGGAGCAATGCTGGCAGCCGGCGGAATGCCGAGCATCCACCAACTAGTTTGGATCATTATTGCCATGGTGGCGGCCCGGTCCGCGGCGATGTCATTCAACCGGCTTGCCGATGCCAGCATTGATGCAGCAAATCCACGCACGTCGGCGCGCGCTTTGCCCGCCGGAATTCTGACCCACGGCTTTGTCCGCAGCTTTGTATTGTTCGCAGCGGCTGTATTCCTTCTCTCAGCTTGGGAGCTGAATCGGCTGGCGTTCCTGTTGTCCCCGATTGCCTTGGCCGTGCTGCTTCTTTACTCCTACACAAAAAGATTCACGCGCTGGTCCCATGTCGTGCTTGGTTTCGCACTCGGCATCGCGCCAGCCGCCGCTTGGATCGCGGTGCGCGGATCGCTGGATCCCAGAATTCTCTTGCTAACGGCTGCCGTCACATTCTGGGTTGCCGGTTTCGATGTACTGTACGCGTGCCAGGATTTGGACTTCGACCGCGGTGCGGGGCTGCATTCAATCCCGCGGTATCTGGGGATCGCAAAATCACTGTGGGTTGCGCGGCTGTTTCACGCCTTGATGCTGGCTCTGCTGATGGTGCTGGTTTGGGCATTTGGCCTGGGGACAATGGCGATCACGGGGATTGGACTCGTGCTGCTCCTGATCGGATATGAACATTCCTTAGTTTCGAAGAACGATTTGACCAAACTGAATGCTGCATTCTTTACGATGAACGGTGTGATATCTGTCGTCTTTTTCGTTTTCGTGGCGCTTGATCTTCTGCACAAACACACATTCTAGGTTTGCTGGAGGCATAATGAGAAAGTCCGCCGTAGTGCTGGTCTCGTTTGTTTTCCTCTCTGTTTTGACTGCGTTGGCGCAATTTCCGCCGCCGATCGTTTCGCCCGAGGTCTCGAGCGATGGGCACGTCACCTTCCGGTTCAATTCGCCGAATGCCGCAAAAGTCCAGGTCAGCATTGAAGGCCAGACAAAGCCGGTGGACATGCAAAAAGATGAGAAAGGAATTTGGAGTGTTACCGTCGGGCCGTACGAGCCGGATATCTACGGATATTCAATCATCCAAGACGGTCAGCCGCTCATTGATCCCTCGAATCAATTGATGAAGCCGAACCTGCTGTTCACCCAGAGCGCTGTGCATATTCCGGGTCCGCCAGCGACGACATCATGGGAAGTGAACGACATCCCGCACGGAGAACTGCATCATCAGTTTTTCCATTCGAAAATTGCTGACGATAATCGTGACTTCTATGTCTACACTCCGCCAAATTATGATCCGCGCGCGAAGCAGGAATATCCGGTGCTGTACTTGCTGCACGGCTACAGCGACGACGCAAGTGGATGGAGCGCGGTTGGGCACGCGAACGTGATCCTGGACAATCTCATCAACCAAGGCAAAGCCAAGCCCATGATCGTGGTAATGCCGCTCGGCTACGGCGACATGGAAGTAATCCGTCGCGGCTGGGGTACATGGCAAGACAAGGAACTGACTTGGCGCAACTTCACCCGCTTCACCGACATTCTGCTCAGCGAAGTTATACCGCAGGTGGAGCAGGAATATCACGTAAAGAAAGATCGCGAGTCACGCGCCATTGCCGGCCTCTCGATGGGCGGAGCGGAGTCGCTGTTCACCGGATTGAACCATCAGGACAAGTTTGCGTGGGTCGGCGCGTTCAGTTCCGGAGGCATTGATAATCGGGACTTCGCCACCGAGTTCCCTGGCGTTGACACCAATACGAACAAGAAACTCAAACTCCTCTGGATTGCTTGCGGAACCGAAGACCGCCTCATCGATGTCAACCGCCAGTTCAAGTCCTGGTTGAAGGATAAAGGCGTACAGTACACCAGCATCGAGACCCCGGGAATGCACGACTGGATGGTGTGGCGCAGGAATCTGACGAATCTGGCACCGCTGCTATTCCGGTAAACACCTATAGGTTCTTAGAACCACCGAACTTTTTCTTCCCTCTGTGGGCGTCCTCTGTGAAACTTTGTGTCCTCTGTGGTTCAGGTTTTCGAAGCCCCACCGCAGAGAGCACAGAGGTGCACGGGGGAACGCCACGGAGTCGTACCGGGGACCGACTAGCCACTAGCACTAGCCACTAGTATCATCAATGCAGTGGGACACTCCTTCCAGACCGACGATCCGCGGCTGACGTCTATTCACGAGAAGCTTTTGGCCGGCACTCGCCTGAGCGCTGAAGATGCCCTGGTACTGTATCGGACCGGCGACATTCTGGCCGTGGGGTGGATGGCCAACTACGTCCGCGAGCGCCTGCACGGCGACAAAACCTACTTCAACGTCAACCGGCACATCAATCCCACCAACGTTTGCATCGCTGCCTGCCGGCTTTGCGCGTTCGGCCGCAAGAAAGACACGCCAGGCGCCTACACTATGGCGCTGGAAGAGGCGTTCCAGACGGCTGCATCGGGATACACGGAAGCCGTCACCGAGTTTCACATTGTCGGCGGTCTGCATCCCGATCTGCCGTTCCAGTACTTCCTCGATCTGGTCTCCGGATTAAAAGAGCGCTTTCCACAAGTGCACTTGAAGGCTTTCACGATGGTGGAAGTAGCGTACCTGGCGAAGCGGGCCAAGCTCTCGATCGCAGAGACGCTGAAGCAACTCCAAACTGCCGGCGTCGATTCCCTCCCCGGCGGAGGTGCGGAGATTTTTGCCGACCGTGTCCGCCACATCATTTGCGATCACAAGATAGACGGTGATCAGTGGCTAGACACAGCGCGACTGGCTCACCAGATTGGGCTCAAGTCGAATGCCACGATGCTCTACGGCCACGTTGAAAACGACGAAGACCGCGTGGATCACCTTCTGAAACTTCGGGCATTACAGGATGAGACCGGCGGGTTCCAGACGTTTATTCCGCTGGCGTTTCATCCGGACAATACGCCGCTTGAACACCTGCCGCGCACCACCGGGATGCTCGACATCAAGCAAATTGCTGTCAGCCGCCTGGTGCTCGACAACTTCCCGCACATTAAAGCCTACTGGCAGATGCTCACGCCGAAGATCGCCCAAATTGCGTTGCGATTTGGTGCGGATGATCTGGATGGCACGGTCATTGAAGAAAAGATTTACCACGATGCCGGCGCAACCACTCCGCAAGGCATGCGCCGTCAGGAACTGATGCGGTTGATCCGCGAAGCCGGCCGCGAACCGATTGAACGCGACACGATGTACAGGCCAGTGGTGAGGACCGAAACATCGGTGACGGTAGCCGTATAGGCTCTGTCAACCACGCGGGCAGGAGTGCGCGGCACACGCAACCTCAGAAAAACTCCGCCATATCCGTAGCGCTGGCAGCAGCACCCGGAAAATCATTCACACCCAGCAACTGCATGCTCAGCTTCAACGCGCTCTGATGCTGATACATGGTTTTCGATTGAAGCCCTGCTCGTATTTTAGGGCTGACCAGAATCGTCGCGACGTGCCCCCCTTGATTGGCCATGTCGTTCACATCGCCTTCATCCCAGGTATAGATCAGCACCGAATTCTGAAATGCCGAGCTGTTAATGAGCGGCCCGACGTTATTTTTCACCCAGTCGTCAATGTTCGACAGTTTTTGCGTGTCCGTGCAATTTCCAGCTTCCCCGGGGCAGTCATGTCCGTCGTTCGAAAGATCCGGCACTATCATCGCGTAATCCGGTAGCGTTCCATTCTGCAAGTCGGTTGCAAGCTGCGTAAAGGGAACAATGTTGGCGGTTTGCGAGGAACTGTTCAGCACGTCGGAAAAGTAGGTGAAGGGATTGTGGTCGCGCGCATAAGGCGCGTTCGCCGCGGCGGTGAACCCCGGCTGTGGCAGCGACTCGGCATAGACCTTCCAACTCTTGCCGGCTGACGTCAAGGCCCGCACAACGTTGTCTTGCGACACGGTGCCTGTGAAGAGATCGTTGGTGGTCACGAGGTCACCAACCGTCAACATGAAGTAGTTTGGTAGTGAGTTGTGCCGGTCTGCAAAGTACTGCGTCGCCAATGCGTATTTCTGCGCCAAGCTGTTCGTATACGGCATGGCGGAGTTCCCGATCACACTGCCGTACGAATGGTTCTCTTCCACCAGGACAAAAACGTGCGCCACCACTGGGATCTTACCGGTGCCGTGGGGCACGCCACCACCACAAGCAGTTTGCAACACCAGAGCAGCGACTGCCACAGATGACAGGCGCAAAATGACATTTCGTTTTGTGCAACCCTTGTTCATCGGGATTTAGAGAGGCCTTTGTGGCCGCAAGTTGCTCACCCGACGCCAGTTTCAGATCGGAATTGACCAGTATTTTGGGTAGGAATTCCCTGAATGCCCCGGCGTGAACGCGAATTTTGTTCCGTCGTTTAAGAGCGGGTGTAGAATCGCCGTGTAGCAAAGCTTCACGGGACCTTCTCCCGATCCGAGGCAAGCATGAATGTGCATTTTAGCTACAAGCTTTCTCGAACCCCCGACATAGACCGCGAAATTCAACATGGAACAGAAAAGGTAAGAAGAAGGCTACAGGTATTCCGGCCAGAGTTGGTGCACCTGAAAGGACTGGTCGAGCAGAATTCCTCGCGCGAAGGAGTCGTTGTCTCCCTGAACTTGCGTTTGCCTTCTGGGCAGATGGCTTCACAGGAATCGGCTTCCAGCGCTGCCACTGCAATCAAAGCCGCGTACGAGAGTTTGTTGACCCAGATCGGCAAGCACAAAGAACTGCTCCGCAATTCCCACAACTGGCGACGCCGCAGGGCGCCGGAGGGCCGTCCTGTCCCGCAAGTGCCTTTCGAGCAAACGGTGGCGTCCGTTCCTCCGCTTACCGCTACTCCCGACGATGTACGTACGTATGTGAACGCGAATTTCCGGCGGCTGCAAATTTACGTAGAGCGCGAATTGTACTTCCGCGAGAGTTCCGGCGATATCGAGCCTGATTCAATCAATGCGGAAGAGATCGTTGATCAAGCTGTGGCCGATGCACTGGACGAAAAGGTCGACAAGCCGGATCGTATCGGAATCGAGCCATGGCTTTACCGCTTGGCTATTCGAGCTATCGATGACGCTGTGTCGCGCCGCTCGGAAGCCGATACAGAAGTGGAGTTGCGCGGCGTGCGCCAGCGTCGCAGAGAGCGCGCCAGTGACGAGGCGCGCCTGCAATTCCATCAACCGGACGAAGCCATGACCAACGAGAGCGGCATTCCGGACCGCGGCGCGCCCACGCCCGAAGAGGTCGCGTATACCGACGAGATGGTCGCGCTGGTGCAGGTTGCGCTGAATGGGGCTGCGCCACAGGATCGCGAGACTTTTGTGCTGCACGCGCTGGAGGGTTTCACAGTCGAAGAAATTGCGGCGATTACGGACCGCAATCGCGACGAGATCGAACAGTCCATTGCACGCGCCCGCGAGAAACTGCGTAATGGCTTCGCTGCCAACAATCCGTTTCAAAGAAAACTCCTACAAGCCACTGCAACACGCTAACGAGGTGCTCATGATTACTCGTGAAGACCTGCGCCAACTTGCCGACTTTGAATGCCGTGCGAATGAATACGCCATCAGCTTCTACTTTCAGCCCGGTGTTCCTAAGGACAAATCACATCGCGAGGAAGGGATTCAAGCCAAAGAATTAGTGCGGAAGACAATTCAGGAGCTTCAGCAAAATGGACGCAGCGCAAAGGCGATCCAGGACCTGGAACGAATTTTGCGCATTGCCGAGGCATTGCATGGCAATGAAGGTTTCGCAAAGGTCGTGTTCAGCTGCGCCGAGCGCAACCTCTGGCGCGAGTTCGATGTGCCACCCGTGCAACTCTCGACACGACTGTTTGTAAACCGGCGATTCCATTTGAAGCCACTAGCGGCGCTGTTTTCGGAGTATCCGAAGCTTTGGGTGGCGCTAGTGGACAGACAGAGTGCACGGGTTCTCGAAGTGGAGTTCGGCGAGATCAGGCAGCAAATGTCGATCACCAATCCGATCCCGCGGCACGGGCGTAGCGATGGTTTTGGCGGATACGACGGCGGACACGCACAACGCCACAAGGAAGATGAGGTACGGCGGCACTACCGCGAGTTAGCGGAGTTCCTGAAGAACGGCGATCAGCGGCGGCTGTTCGATGCGGTCGTGCTTGGTTGCAACGATGTGAACTGGCCTGAACTGCAGGCGCAACTTCATCCGGATGTCGCGAAGAAGGCGCTGGGACATTTCTCGGGCGAGATTGCAGCGATGCCGGACGAGAGAGCTGTTTCTGAAGCATTGCGCGTTGCCCAAGCCACCTTGCGAAAGCACCATTCTTCCTTGCTCGGCGAAACCCTCGACGAAGCGAGGGCGCATCGACGCGGAGTTACCGGTTTGCGGCGTGTGCTGCGCGCTCTGGAGTTGGGAGAAATCGACACGCTGCTGATGTCGCAGGACTACTCGGCCCGCGCGGTCGAGTGCACGAATTGCCGGCATCTGGATTCGCACCTTGTGGCCTATTGCCCTGTTTGCGGACACGCCACCCGCGAATTGGAGGACGTCTGCGAGGTACTAGTCCCCATTGCAGTGCGAAACAATTTGGGTCTTGTGCTGCTTCCGCGAGACGAAACGATCGACAAAGTAGGAAACATCGCGGCGTTGTTGCGTTTCCGAGCCGACCGCAACACCAATCAGCTGCGTGCGGCTTCGTGATTCTGGTAGTCCGTCGGGATCACGGCGTCATCCCGAACGGCGGCGGAGTTCAGCCGACGGAGGGATCTCGCGCGGGCGAACTGGCAACAAAAGAAATTTGCTCTGTTTTTGGGCCGCCGTCACTCCACGCCAGATCCCTCGCCTTGCCGGTGAAAACGCGCGGCTTCGGCATGACTCCAGACCACTAAGCTTTTATGCGCTACGTGTCGCTGCCTTCATCGTTTCGAAATCCCTCAACGACAACTCAATCCCACCGAATTCAGGGTGGTCGTTGTGGTCAAGCGTAAAAGCAACTTCGAAAGTGTCGCCTGCCAGAAGTTTTTCCTGTTCGACTCGTTCGGCTAATCGCCACGCCATCGCTTTGTACTTTAGCGACTTCCTCCATCCTGCTGCATCGCTATCGACCGGCGACAGTTTCAGTTGCACGTGCTTGTCTTTAAGGACGCGCGGAGGTTCCGCCACACGCGCAGTCGCGCTGAAAACGGGTTCTGGATTGCCCGTGCCGAACGGTTCCAATTTGCCTAGTGCTTCCATGAATCGTGGAGTAATAGCTTCAATCGGAACATGTGCATCGATGTTGACCACGGGAGTAAAGTCGTCAAGCGTGAGCCGCGAGCGCGCATATGCATCGAGACTCTGCTGGAGTTGCAGGATCTGCGACGAGGGCAGAGAGAATCCAACTGCGTGCGCGTGTCCTCCGAAGCGGCTGAACAGTTGCGGGCAGGACTCTAACGCTTGCAGAAGGTGAAATGCGGGGATGGAGCGGCCGGAGCCGTGCGCTTCCTCGCCATCGCGTGACACCACCAATGCGGGGCGCCCATAGCGCTCCACCACCCGCGTTGCGGTAATGCCAATGACTCCACGATGCCAGCCGTCCCCGTCGATCACCATGCAGTAGGCGTCGCGCAGGGCAGCATCTTCGGCGAGGCGTTTCTCGATGGCCTCGACAATTCTGCGTTCCTCTTCCTGGCGCTCGCTGTTGAGCTTGTCAAGACGATCCGCTATTTCTTTCGCGCGAACTCCATCTTTTGTGCTGAAGAGATCAATCACATCTCGCGCGATGTCCATGCGTCCGGCAGCGTTGATACGCGGTGCAATGCGGAACGCCACTTCTCCAGAGCTTAGCGGTTTGCCGCCGAGTCGAGAGACCTCAAGCAATGCTTTAAGCCCGGGGTTTACAGCGGAGCGCAGTGCGTTGAGCCCAAGGCTGGCGATGACGCGGTTCTCGCCATGGAGCGGGACGCAGTCGGCGATGGTCGCGATTGCGGCCACTTTCATGAAGGAAAGCAGCAGCGCCTTCTGATCGCGGTGAGAGAGGCGTTTTTCCAGCAGTGCTTGCGCGAGCTTGAACGCGATGCCGGCCCCGCAGAGCGATTTGCAGGGATAATCGCATCCTGGCTGATTCGGATTCACGACGGATAGAGCGTGTGGTAAACCGTCCGGACCAGGAAGGTGATGATCGGTGATGATGAGATCAATTCCAGCGCGGCGAGCGCTTTCGGCGGCGGCGAAGGCGCGAGTGCCAGCGTCGACGCTAATGACGAGACGAATGCCTGCGGCCGCGGCTCGCTCGATCACATCGCCGCGTAAGTCGTATCCTTCGCGGATTCGGTGCGGCACATGGAAGTCCGCTTCGCCACCACAGAGTGCAATCGCGGTCTTCAGGATGACTACAGCAGTCGTGCCATCCACGTCGTAGTCGCCGTAGATGAGAATGCCTTCTTTACGCTCGATGGCCGAGTCGAGGCGATCGATGGCAGCTCTCATGCCAGTGAGGAGATAAGGCGAGTGGAGTTGATCGATGGATGGGGAGAGGAACGCCCTGGCATTTTCAGACGAATCGATTCCGCGCAAGACAAGCAATTTGGCGAGAGTCGAACGAGCTTCCGGATCGCATCCGAGCAGGGGAGCAATCTCCTGCTGGAGGGCTTGCACGCGTTCGGGGTTCGCTTCTCGAAAATTCCAGCGCAAAGTAAAAACCTTCACCACAGAGGACACAGAGTAAAACCACAGAGGTGATTAGCGTAACAGAGGTTCCCGAGATGCCGAAGGTGGCAGCCCTGCGGTTCGGTCGTTACAGAACTTGCGTGATCCCGAAGCCGTGCGTCTTCACCAGCGCGGCGAGGGATCTGGTGTGGAGCAGTTTACGCCTGTGTATAACCTACGCGAGATACTCCATCCGGCTGCAATACGCCGCCGTTCGGGATGACGCAGTATTTTGCGAATCTTGGACGATGAGAAAGAGTCGTGGAATATCCACGGCTCATCTTTTTGCTGGCTTTCCTTCTTGGAACTGTCTCTGTGGCGTTCCTCTGTGTACCTGAGTGTCCTCTGTGGTGAAGGTTTACGCGAAGCGCTACGGCTCGTCTTCCGTTCCGGACTCGTCAATCGCGATGCTGCCGAAATCGTCGGCAACTTCCACCAGGCGCTGATAGTGCTCGTACCAGCCGGTGGAGACCTCATACAGCATCATCACGCCCTGGAAAGCGAATCCGAGTTGCAGGAAGCCCGTCTTGCCCAGGTAGGTTTTGAGCCACTTGGCATCTTCGACGTCTTCATCGCTGGTGAACTCAGCGTTGGTGAGCCGCGTAATCATCTCATCCAGCTCGGTTTTGTCGAGCTGCCAGGAATCCATGGTGAGGAATGGCGAGCCTGCGGCCTTGGCGAGTTCGACGAAGTCCTTCCAGCTTTCGGTGTCGTCGGCGGGCTTCCACATGACGGTCTGGACCTCTTCGTGGTCCACGTAGCCGGGGAAGCGGCGCATGCCATGGCCCTCGATGAAGGCCACCATGTCATCTTTCATCGTCGCAAGATCGTCGGGGAGTTGCGGCATGGGTACTTGGGTAATTGTAGTGCAAAAGGAGGTGAAGGGTGTCAGCAATGGACCACGTGGGGACGGGCGCCCTCGCCCTTCCGGTCGAGCGAAGCTCGACAGCGCTTTGTCATGTGGACTGAGCAAGACCGACGCAGGTCGCACGTCGTGCGTCGGACCGGAAGACCGTCGTTGGTCGTTGATCCTTGGTCGTTGGCGAAAGCTATGTGGAGACGGGGACACTTGCTATAGGCAGCTACCGAGGAGTAACGAATGTAACCATCTTTCGGACCTAATGGACATTTTCCAGCCCACGCTCGAAGGTGGCGCTTCGTCCATACCAGAATTAGACACCGGTGCTAGGATCACCAGAGGCAATGCAATAAAGAACCTTCCGAACTAAGAGGCACCGTGAGTAGAGCGCCACGATCGCTGGTGTCGCTTCACGGCGAGGGTTGGTACACGGAGGCCGATTCACCTGAGATCGCCGCATTCACAACCGAGAATTCCGTCGCACCGCCGCGAGAGTTGGTTGAGCTATTCAACGAGATCGAAGGAATGCCAGTGACGAGAACCAGTGCGATATCAGGTCAAAGACATTTGTCTCGGATTCTGTTATGAGCCCAAAGCCGGTCTAGGCTATCGCGCTGAGAATGTGCGTTGCTCAGAGTGGCCGGACGGTAAAGAACATTGTTACTGACGATCATAACTGTCAAGCTTAGCTCGACCTGGACGGGCGTGGGCGCCCGTCCCCACACTGCCTCTGCCAACGACCGACGACGCTGTCCCGGGCGACGTGCGACGCTCGACGGGGACGTTCTCACAGGGGGCTCTCAACAACCCTGGGTTTCTCAATGCTTCAATCTCTCAATGATTCAATGATTCAATTCAGGACCCACCGACTGAGCGGTCGTTTGCCTCGCTTGCTCGTGATCAGGGTGTCTCCTATGATCGTGAAGACAACATGGCCGAAAAAAAACCTACGGTTGCAGACAGCCCAATAGCGGATCTCAGCGAGAATCGCCGCCCGTCAGAACACGAGAGACGCTGGGCGGAGAAGACCCTGCTTCCCATTCTCGAAAAGGCATCCGAAAAGCCAATTGGTGCCCGAACGGGTGTCAACGTCGACGAGCAGGGGCGAGCGCGGTTTACGACGATCTCCGGTGTTCCGGTGCGCCGGCTCTACACGCCAGCCGACCTTCCCGAAGAGTGGAATTACGACCAGCACCTGGGATACCCGGGGGAGCCTCCATTTACGCGGGGCATTCATTCGACCGGGTACCGGGGAAAGCTTTATACCATGCGGCAATTCTCGGGCTTCGCATCGCCCGAGGAGACCAACCGTAGATACAAATACTTGCTTGAGCATGGCGGCAGCGGGCTGTCGGTGGCTTTCGATTTGCCTACGCTGATGGGATACGACTCGGATCATCCCGCGAGCGAAGGAGAAGTTGGAAAGTGCGGTGTCGCCATCGATTCCCTCGAGGATATGGAAATCCTGTTTAGTGGGATTGACCTGGAAAACACCACGGTCTCAATGACGATCAATTCGCCGGCGTCGGTGCTGTGGGCGATGTACCTGGTGGTGGCGGAGAAACACGGCGCCGACTGGAAGAAGATTTCAGGCACGATCCAGAACGACATTTTGAAGGAATACATTGCCCAGAAGGAATACATTTTTCCGCCGGCGCCGTCGATGCGGCTGGTGATCGATACATTTGAGTTCGGATCGAAGTTCACACCTCGCTTCAACACGATTTCCATTAGCGGATATCACATTCGCGAGGCAGGTTCGACAGCACTGCAAGAACTGGCGTTCACGCTCTATGACGGGGTGGAATATGTCGAATGGGCGAGGAGACGCGGACTGGACGTCGACGAGTTCGGACCAAGGTTGAGCTTCTTCTTCAACGCGCACAACGATTTCTTCGAAGAAATCGCGAAATACCGCGCAGCCCGAAAGATTTGGTACCAAGTCATGAAAGACCGGTTTGGGGCGAAGCACCAGCGCACGTGGTTGATGCGGTTTCACACCCAAACCGCCGGCGTTTCCCTTCCCGCGCAGCAACCGATGAACAACATCGCACGCGTTGCGTTGCAGGCGCTTGCGGCCGTGCTGGGCGGAACCCAGTCGCTGCACACCGACGCTTATGACGAAGCTCTGGCGCTTCCCACGGAAGATGCAGCGAGAATTGCGCTTCGCACGCAGCAGATTATCGCCTACGAGTCAGGCGTGACACAGACCGTCGATCCGCTCGGAGGCTCCTACTTTTTAGAGAATCTGACCCTGCAAATGGAAAAGGGCGCGTTCGACTACTTCGGCAAACTGGACGCGATGGGCGGAATGGTGAAGGCGATTGAGCGTGGATATCCGCAAAAAGAGATTGCGGAAGCCTCGTACAACTATCAACGGGCGGTCGAGGCGCGAGAGAAGATCATCGTCGGGGTGAATGATTTCGTGGTAGAGGAAGACCCGCCCAAGATCCTTTACATCGATGAAACGGTTGCGAGGCAACAGACTGCGAAATTGAAGGCGCTTCGCGCGCGACGGTCAAACGAGGAAGTCGCGCGATGCCTTGAGGCGCTAAAGGGGGCGGCTGCGCAAGAACCTGAATCTCATGTAGGCAGCGTGTCCGCAGCGAACACCATGCCCTATATCATCGACGCTGTACGCGCCTACGCTACAATCGGCGAGATCTGCGGTGCGCTGCGGCAGGTGTATGGAACTTACACGGAAGTCAGCGTAACGTAAAAGCGGAACCGCCCCTGACCGGCTCCGTTGTGCGGTAGACTAGCGTCCCCTGTGCTGCTGGTAGTACGCTTCGCCCTGCTGGACCTGCTGGATGGCCTCGTCGACTGCCCTCATGGCTCTCTCGCGATGACCACCCTTATTGGGCGTCGCCTTTTCCAGTTCTGCCCGCGCTTGCTGCAGATGCCCAAGGGCAGCGCTCATATGTGGCTCATGTTCGCCCATTTCACGGTTCTGTGCCGGACGACCCAGCGAATAAACGCTTAGTCCGATCAATACCACCAGGGTGCTCGCAATCGTGATGATTCTGGTGCGCATACTTCCTCCTCGATCAAGTTGAGAACGGAAGTCTGAGACGCAGAGGTGCGGGAGAGGGTTGCTCAGCAAGCACTCTGCATTCAGAAGGTGTTAGTCCTTGGTCGTTAGTCGTTGGTCCTTGGTCGTTGACGACAGGACCGCGGGCGTTTATAGCTAGATCGATTCAGACAAGGCAATCTGCTACACTGACTCGCTCGCAATTACTTTATTCATCAGGAACTTCAGGCACTTATGGACTACGTTCTGGGCGTTGATGTGGGTACAGGCGGCACCCGAGCGGTGATTGTCGATCGCAAAGGGAAAATCGCCAGTTCGGCAACTTGTGAACACATTCCCTTCGCTTCCCCGAAAACTGGATGGGCAGAGCAGGATCCGCATGATTGGTGGAAGGCGACGGGCGAGGCGATTCAATCGGCGCTGGCGGCGGTTCCCGGGGCGAACGTCGTGTGCGCGGGACTGGCGGGCCAGATGCATGGGGCAGTGTTGCTCGACGAAGCTGGTGAAGTGCTCAGGCCTTCGCTGATCTGGTGCGATGTGCGCACGCAGCCGCAGTGCGACTGGCTGAATTCCAAGCTGGGCGAGAGAAAAATTATTGAACTTACCTGCAATCCCGCCCTCGCGAACTTCACTTTGACCAAGCTGCTGTGGGTACGCGACAACGAACCGGATCTCTGGAAGAAATTTCGCCACGTGCTCCTTCCCAAGGACTACGTCCGGTTCCGCATGACGGGCGAGCGCGCGATGGATGTGGCGGAAGCGTCGGGCACTTTGATGCTCGATGTCTCGAAACGCCAGTGGTCGGAAGAAATGATGTCAGCAGTAGGGATTCCCATGAGCAGCTTGCCCAAGCTCTGCGAGTCGCCCGAAGTTTGCGCGCGCATTTCGGATAAGGGCGCGGCACATACCGGATTGAAAGCAGGCACACCAATTGTCGGGGGTGCAGGCGATCAGGCCGGGGGCGCGGTTGGAATGGGAATTGTCCGCGCTGGAGCCGTGAGCGCGACCATTGGCACTTCCGGCGTGGTGTTTGCCGCAACCGACAATCCAGCGATGGATGTAAAGGGACGCGTGCACACCTTCTGTCATGCGGTCCCGGGACGCTGGCATGTGATGGGCGTGACGCAGGCGGCGGGACAGTCGCTACGCTGGATGCGCGACCTGCTGCAGAATGGCGGAACTCTAACTTACGACCAACTTACCCGCGAGGCCGCGCAAGTACCGGCGGGATCAGACGGAGTTTTGTGGGCGCCGTATCTAATGGGCGAACGTACGCCGCATCTCGACCCTAAAGCGCGAGGAACACTCACCGGATTGGCAGCCAGCCACACGCGCGGGCATGTTACGCGAGCGGTTCTGGAAGGCGTGGCATTCAGTTTGAAAGATACGTTCTCGCTGTTCAACGAGATGAAGGTTCCGGTGAACAACGTGCGGCTAGGCGGAGGCGGTGCGCGCTCCGACCTATGGCGCCAGATTCAGGCGGACGCTTACGGATATGAGGTCGAAATTCTTGCGGCAGAAGAGGGCGCGGCATACGGTGGCGCGCTGCTGGCGGGAGTTGGCGCGGGCTGGTGGAAGTCGGTCGAGGAAGCCTGCGATGCGGTTATCGAGGTGCAAAAGCGTGTAAAGCCGGATGCGGGCGCTGCAACTGCGATGAAGAAGCAGTATGAGAACTACCGAATGTTGTACCCGGCGCTGAAACCGCTGTTCGCGAGGATAGCTTAAGGATTGCTCGCAGCGACAGTGTTCTTTTGCGTGCGAGTTCCAATAATCCTAGACTTTGGATTTGCCATTCGACCCGCACGGCCACCCGCCTCTATCGGGAGAAAACGACTCCGTGCGGAAGCCCCGACCCCCTCCATCCGTGGGGCCACTCGCGATTGGCAAAGTTGAAGCCCGGTTTACCGTCCGCATCATGAAAACTGGCATCCATGCTGAGAGCGCCGGTTGCTTGATCCAGCTTCACCAGAAAGAGCCGAGGCTCTCTCCCTGTCACCACCAACCGCTGTGTCTTCGCGTCCCACCCGGTCCAGTGTGGCTTAAACGTGTCGCTTATTTTCAAGCGTGAGACCTCGACGGGTGTCGCTCCGTTCCTGATATCGAGAACAATCAGAGCATGCTCCGCTGGCACACTCTGCACCAGATAATTCCCGACCACTGTAGGGACGCCGCACCAGTTACCAGGAAAGGTATATACCAAGCGCGACTTGGGCTGATCGCTGCTAACCCCGGTGATACGTTCCAATCCACAGCTCAGCGTTTGCACAAAGATCGATCCGTCCGGTCCAAGCCGCGGCTCTTCCGGGCTGATCTGCGAATAACGATTCTCCCCAACATCCAAATATTCCGTCTTGAGCAACTTGAGATCAGAAAGTCGCCAAAGCTGGTAGGTCACTCCACGGAACACGTCGTCCTGGTGCATCGAAGAGTTGGTTGATACAACGCGGTCGGAATCGGGAAGAACGACCAAACCGTACGGCGATAGCAGAGCATCTGGGAGAGTCGGATCCGCGTTGCTGTTGGCGCGAACTACCTTGCCCTGATCATCGATCTCTACCAAGCCTCCACTGGTACCCGAATGTCCTGCGACTTTGCCGTGATGTGCGTGTTGGAAAGTCGCGAGCACGTGGCCGTTGGGCACTCGTACAAACGAGTGCGGATGCATGTACCCGGCCATATCGGTGAAGGACGTTTCAATAGTGGGATGCTGTGGGTCACGCACATCGAAGATAAACGTTCGGCCAGCCTCATGATCGTTGGCGAAAAGCATTCCGCTGGCGGGCATCGTGTATTCGGTGTGATGCACATACATCGTCGGTTGATCGGTAGCGACGGTCGTCAACAGATGTCCATAAGATGGGGAAGACGGATTGGCGTCGATCACCGCGAGAAAATCGGGGCCATACCCTTTGGGTCCTTCGGTTCCGCACTCAGCCGAACAGCCAGCGCGCAGATTAGCGGCGTCACCAGTCCAGGCAAAGAGGTAGTGGCCCGAAGCTGTCTTTTGCTGCTCTTGTGAATAGATCGGACGATTAACGCCCGCAAGAACCAGAGAAATGGCCAGGATGAAACGCAAGTACATTCAGATCCCCGATTCTTTGAGTGATAGGTGGAGCAGTATACCGCCACAGGACGGTTGACTGCCAACCAGAGATTACGGTCGCTCCGTTCCTGATATCGTTAATCATGGTTGAAATTTCGTGTCGGGGGTTGCTGTTTGATCTGGATGGCGTGCTGGTCGATTCCACTCCAGCCGTGGCTCGCGTGTGGACCAGGTGGGCACTTGCCCACGGGTTCGACCCTGAAGAAACAGTGCGGAAGGCCCACGGGCGTCCCAGCCTTGCTACCATCAAGGACCTCCTGCCGAACGCAGCTGATCCAATTGCCGAAAACCAAGCCGTACTGCGCGGAGAGATTGAAGATACGGAGGGGGTCATTCCACTTCCCGGAGTGTGCGATTTCCTGAAAGCGCTCCCGCCGGACCGGTGGGCGCTTGTGACTTCGTGCGCTCGTCCGCTGGCGCACGTGCGCTTGGAAGTTGCGGGAATTCCGGTTCCCGAGAAAATGATAACGGCGGACGACATAAAACACGGCAAGCCTGATCCGGAACCTTATCTAAAGGGCGCTGCACTGCTCGGTTTCTCCGCGGGGGATTGCGTGGTCTTCGAAGACGCGCCCGCAGGCATTCAGGCGGGAAAAACAGCAGGCTCGCGGGTGATTGCTTTGCCGACGACGTCGCCCGAAAGTGAATTGAAATCAGCTGGAGCAGATTGGATTTTGCCCGGATATGCCCATCTGAGCCTGGCCTCCATGAATGGCTTCCCCGGATTGAAGCTTCACCTTGTATAGCCCGCGAACACCCGGTTTCCTGCCTCTTTCACCCGATCGCGCTACGACGGCTGTAAAAAGATTGTCAAGCTTGGCCTCGAAATGCTGTTGCAGACACTTTGGATAGTAATCTTTATTCATATTCCGGATACCGCCGGAGCAGTTGAGTCTGATATGGCCGGGGGAGACAATGTTAAGAGTTGCCGAAAACCTGCCCGCAATGAATTTTCAGAATGTACCGCAGAAGATGCCGACGCGGACAGCCGCCCCGTCCAGCGACCGCATTCTTGTGGTCGAAGATGACCGCGCAGTGCAGCGCGCTCTGCGCCGGTTGTTTGAGGCGGAAGGATACGCGGTGCAGACCGCGGATGATGGCGCAAGAGCCATCGAAGTCTTCCGCTCCTTCTCGCCGACGGCGATGGTTCTTGATTTGCGGCTTCCCGGAATGTCAGGCCGTGATGTGTGCAGCGCGGTCAAGCAGATTTCTCCGGCCGTTCCGATTATCGTGTTGAGCGCTGCCAGCGACGTTTCCGATAAGGTTCTGCTTCTGGAACTTGGAGCCGACGACTACGTCACCAAGCCGTTCAGTCCGCGCGAGCTTCTGGCTCGTGTTCGTGCTGCTCTGCGGCGCACGGTGAAGCCCAAGCTGGGTGAGAAATTCTCATTCGACGACATTCACGTGGACGTCAGCAAGATGGAAGTCATACGCGAAGGCAAGACGATTACCCTTACGGCGCAGGAATTTAAGACCCTGAAATTCATGTTGCAGAATCCAGAGCGAGTCATCACCCGTGATGAATTACTGAACGAAGTTTGGGGATATCACAATTACCCGTCGACCCGAACCGTCGATAACCACATCCTGAAACTGCGCCAGAAGCTGGAGAAAGACCCCGCCAATCCAGTACATTTCCGGACGGTCCACGGTGTAGGCTATAAGTTCATTAGCTGAGGCTGCACAAGGGAGCAGTGATGGTCAGAGTCCGGCTACGAACCAAGTTCCTGCTCTCCATGGTTCTGGTGACCGCAGGGCTCACGTCGCTGAGTCTACTGCTGGTGCGGCGCACCATGCAGTCGCAGGTCCTGGATGGAATCTATTCGGACCTGCAGAATTCCGTCATAACTTTCCAAAGCTTTCAGCACGAGCAAGAGGTGACGCTCTCCCGTTCGGCGGACCTGATCGCCGATCTTCCCAATACTCGCGCGCTGATGACCACCCACGACGAGGCCACGATCCAAGATGGCTCGGAGGCGCTGTGGCGGCTTGCCGGGAGTGATCTATTTGTTCTCGCGGATCCTACGGGAAAGATTGCCGCCCTTCATACGAGCGCCCAGGGCTTTACACGCGAGATGGCGCAGAGTTCGCTCTCCCCCCTCTTGCAGCATCGAGAGCGCTGGTGGTTCGGGGCCGGTCACCTCTTTGAGGTGTTCTTGAAGCCAGTATATTTTGGCCCCGCGGCAGACAATCGCCTGCTTGGATTCATGGTAGTCGGCTACGAGATTGATTCGCGTGTAGCATCGCAAATCGGCCGCATCGCGAATAGCAAGGTGGCCTTCTCGTACGATGGCGCAATCGTCACGTCGACGCTAGCGAAGGATTTAAGCCAGCAACTGGTGGGCAAGGGATTTCCGCAGCAATCCATTCAGCCTCGTTCGGTTCAGCTCGGGGAAGAACGGTTTCTGGAGACCACGGTAGACCTCACGCCCGAGGGGCCACCCGATGTGCGCCTGACAGTGTTGAAATCTTACGACCAGGCGACTGCGACGCTGCAGAAGTTGAATCGCCTGCTTCTGGGCCTGGGCATACTGGCTGTGGTGCTCGGAAGCGTGCTGGTTTTCCTGATTTCTGACACCTTCACTCGCCCACTCTCCAGCCTGCTGGCTGGCGTCGCCGCGCTTGAAAAAGGCGACTTCCGGTATCCCCTCAAGACCGATGGCAAAGACGAGGCGGCAGAACTTTCACGCGCCTTCGACTCCATGCGTGACAGTCTCCTAAAAACCCAGCAGAACCTGATCGAGTCGGAACGGCTGGCGACCATTGGACGGATGGCGAACTCCATTTCTCACGATTTGCGGCATTCGCTGGCGGCCATAGTGGCCAATGCAGAATTCCTCAGCGAGAGGGATTTGTCACCAGATCAGCGCGACGAACTGTATAAAGAAGTACAGCTCGCGGTCCTCCGCATGACGGAACTGATCGATTCGCTGCTGGAGTTCTCACGCACTCGGGCATCTTTGCGTCCGACCTACGGCAGTGTGAGGACCGCGGTAGATAATGCCGTCCAAGCAGTACGAAGCAATCCGGAATTCCACAGCACGCGGATTGACATTCGGCAGCAAGGCAGCTGTGAAGGCTGGTTTGATCACCGCAAACTCGAACGGGTCTTCCTCAACCTGCTGTTGAATGCCTGCGAGGCTATGCCGAACCGGTCCGGCAGCATCACCGTTGAACTGGATGATGACGGTTCCAAGATGGATATCCGTGTCAGTGACAGCGGCCGTGGCATTCCGGACCCGATCCGCAATACACTGTTTGAACCGTTTGTGAGCCAAGGTAAGGAGAATGGGACTGGGCTGGGGCTAACGGTGGTGCAGAAGATCATTCAGGACCATGGCGGTGACATCCAGATTGAGCGCACTTCGATAGAAGGAACCGTTTTTCATATTCTTCTTCCCCACCCCGCTACGTTGGGTAAGCAGACCGAAGCGCAAGAAGTTTCGTCCGAGACCGCAGCGCAGGCGAATTCGGCCAAGCACGCGTAGTCGCATTCCATTCCCTTGGTTCTACAGAAATCGTTGTTTGGGAGGAAGACTTGAGACAGAAACGACTCTGTTTTCGCTCTGCGCTCTCCACGCTGCTGTTCCTGGTCGCGGGAACGAGTGCGGCCGCTGCCCAGGCTATATCTTCTCAGCCCTCAGACCCCTCGTTGGCCCAATCGGTGCAGGAACTAAAACAGCAGGTGGAAGAACTCCGGGCTGCTGTCGCTGAGATTCGATCCGAAGCGTCACAATATCGCGCCGAAAGCGAGCAACTACGCAAAGAAATAGAGAACATGCGCGCGGCTGCGCCGGCCGGCACTCCTCCCCCCAACGCTGAGCAGGCAAATACAACAGCGTCATTGAATCAACGGCTGGCGACTGTCGAAGAAAGTTCGCAAGTACTGCAGAACGAGATGCGCACCCAGTATCAGACCAAGGTGGAGAGCGCTTCGAAATACCGCGTGCGGCTTTCCGGGCTGGTATTGTTCAATATCTTTGGGAACTCCGGATCCGTGGATAGCATTGACGTGCCCACGTATGCAGCACCGAGCAGCAACTATGGAGCAACTTCGAGCTTTGGAGCTACGCTGCGGCAGTCAGAGATCGGCTTGGAAGTTTTCGGACCGACATTTCACGGCGCGAGAACCAGCGGTCAAGTACAGTTTGATTTCGGAGGTGGATTCCCTGCTGGCGCGCTCGATGGGGTGAATACGGGAGTCGTGAGATTGCGAACCGCGAGCGCTCGCATCGATTGGCAGAACACGTCGATTATTGCCGGTCAGGACAATCTTTTCATCTCGCCAAATTCGCCGACGTCCTTCGCCTCGCTCTTGACGCCCAGTTTCGGATATTCCGGAAATCTTTGGGCGTGGACGCCACAAATACGGCTCGAACACAGCTTTCCTCTGCGATCCGATCAGAACTTTACTATCCAGGCAGGCATTCTCGACAACATTACGGGGGACCTTTCTTACGGAACTCACCGCCAGCCGCAAGCCGGAGAAAGCACGGCTAGTCCCGCTTACGCATTGCGAACGGCGTGGAATGGCATGCTGGCGGGCAAAGCGGCGAGTTTCGGTGTCAGCGGCTACTTCTCGCCGCAGCACTGGGGACCGGGATGGAATGTGAATGGATGGTCGGTCGCGACAGATTGGCGTCTGCCGCTCGCGAAACAATTCGAACTCTCCGGAGAGATCTACCGTGGGAAAGCAATTGGGGGTATCGGAGGTGCAATCGGGCAGTCCGTGATTTTCGACGCAACTCCCAATGATCCGTATTCTGGTTTTTGGCCGGTTAATGCCGTTGGCGGATGGTCGCAACTGAAATTCATTGCGACCCCACGGCTCGAATTCAACGGCGTCTTCGGTCTCGACAATCCCTTTAGCGAAGACGTGCGCTGGTTTCCGGCGCCGATTGGACCCTACGGAATCGTGCTTGCCGCCAATCGCAGCGAGATGGCGAACGTTATTTTCCGGCCAAGGTCGGATTTGTTGTTGTCCGCGGAATATCGGCATCTGCGCACCTCTCAATTGCTCGGATTTAACACCGCTGACCAGGTGAACGTGATGATGGGAGTGCTGTTCTAATGGGCAAATTGCGGAGCGTATTGGCCGCTGCGGTGATGCTGGTTTCTGTGCAGATTTTCGCGCAACAGGTCACGCTCTCCGGTCGAGTGAAGCTTGTGTCAGGAGAAAAGCAAGCCGATTTCCAGCATGCTGGTGGTGTTGTTGTATGGCTGACACCGCTGGACTCGCACACCCCAATGAAACCCTTTCATACTGGGCCATTGAGATTGGTGCAACACAACAAAAGCTTTGAGCCACATCTTCTGGTGGTGCCGGTAGGCGCCGTAGTTGAATTTCCGAATCGAGATCCGTTCTTCCATAACGTATTCTCGCTATTCGAGGGCAAGCGGTTTGACCTTGGCTTGTACGAGGCAGGAAGTAGCCGGTACGTAAGCTTCGACCGTCCGGGAGTTTCTTACATCTTCTGCAACATTCACGCGGAGATGAGCGCCGTAGTAATCGCTCTCGACACGCCCTACTACTCGATTTCCAGCGCGAAGGGCGAGGTGGTCATTCCCGATGTGCCCGTTGGGAAATATGCAATGCACCTCTGGTACGAAACTGCACTACCGGAGACTCTGAAGACGCTGACACGCGAGATCAATGTCACAGAAGCAAGTTCGACTCTTGGGGTTTTGCAGGTTCCCGCAGAAAGATTGGCAAGCGCGCACAAGAACAAATACGGAATGGACTACGAGCCTTCCGAACCAAACAGCCCTGGGTACAACAATCCTTAGATCGACGCTGCGATCACCCGCAATCCAGCTCAGGGTGTTGACGATAAATTTACATCGTGCTGTTGGATTGATGACAAACGTTGTGGGCCCCGCTTCTAGCCTGTTCGCATCGTGAACGGGTCTTGCTTCGGCTCGTTCCTGGTGGCAAAGGTCCCGGGACCTTCCAACAATCTATTGCCCCAGAATCGAAGCGAGAACATGATTTGCGTTCGCGACAATGATTCCCAGGAGAATCTTTATGTCGTGGTGTATCCCAAAAAGCGCAAGAACTACGCTATTCGCTTTCGCCCTCGTCGCTGCTGGCCTATCAACTCTCGCCAGTGCCCAAAGAGTAACGCAAACCAACTTGATCTCTGACGTGCCCGGATGGGCCGCCACCGTGGATCCGAATCTCGTGAATTCGTGGGGCATTGCTTTCGGCCCAACCAGCCCCGTGTGGGTTGCTGACAACGGAACCGGCCTTTCCACGCTTTACACCGGCACCGGATCGATTGTGCCTCTAGTGGTGACCATTCCACCTCCGCAGGGAGTTATGGACCACTCCGCGCCCACTGGTGTGGTGTTCAATGGCACGGGGAGCTTCACCGTATCTGATGGCGGCAAATCCGGATCCGCTCTTTTCATCTTCGACACCGAGGACGGAACCATCAGCGGCTGGAGTCCCGCGGTTACTACGAAACACTCCATACGCGAGGTCGACAATTCCGGCATGGACGCGATCTACAAAGGGCTGGCTATTGGCACAACTGAAAAGGGCAGCTTTCTTTACGCCACGAACTTCCATAGCGGATGGGTCGAGATGTATGACTCCAATTTTCAGTGGGTAAAAAACTTTACTGATATGGAAGTTCCGGAAGGCTATGCGCCATTCGGTATTCAGAACATTAACGGCCAACTGTACGTCACGTTCGCAAAGCAGGACGAAGCCAAGGAAGACGACGTGGCCGGTGCGGGGTTCGGATTCGTCAGTGTCTTCGACCTCAACGGAAATGAGGTCAAAAGGCTGATCTCAATGGGCGCGCTAAATGCGCCTTGGGGATTGGCGCTCGCTCCCTCGGATTTCGGTCGGTTCAGCGGCGCGCTTCTGGTGGGCAATTTTGGCAATGGGTGGATTAACGCTTACAACGTCTCCACAGGTGCGCTTTTGGGACATCTCATGAATCCCGACGGAACGCCGTTGGCGATCGACGGATTATGGGGGCTGGCCTTTGGAACCGGGGGGCCTTCAGGACCAACCAACACCCTGCTTTTCACCGCCGGGCCAGACCATGAGGAACACGGTCTTTTCGGAACGCTCACGAAACGCTGAAAGTCTCTCTCCAATACTCGAGGCCAGCCGCAAGGCTGGCCTTTTTTGTCGGCTGAAGGGTGCCGAAATACGTCCCAAGCGTGCTCCTTTTCGAGCGTGCACCCTGATTCGTGATAAAACTATGAGTCCTTTCATCTCTATCCAACGAGGTCCTGGTCCGACCTATGGCGATTACCAATGTCAGCAATAGTTCTCCTGTAACCACTCCATCTGGAGCGGAAACCAATTACGGTCCAGCATTAACTGTCTTAACCACTCTGTTTTTTATCTGGGGCTCGCTTACGTCGCTGAACGACGTGCTGATTCCGTTCGCGCAGAACACATTCAACCTGAACATCGCCGAGAGCATGCTGATCCAGACGGCATTCTTCCTGGCATATTTCGTGTGCTCGATCCCGTCGGCGAAGATCATCGACTGGGTCGGATACAAGCGGGCGATCATCATCGGCCTCGGAACCATGGTGGCGGCTTGTCTTCTGTTTTATCCGGCCGCGAAAATCCCTTCGTTTCCTTTCTTTCTAACCGCTTTCTTCATTCTGGCTGCTGGCATTACTGTGCTGCAGGTTGCGGCGAATCCTTACGTGGCGGTTCTGGGTCAGCCGCAGACAGCATCGAGCCGCCTCAACCTGACTCAGGCATTCAACTCACTCGGAACTGCCGTGTTCCCGTGGGTGGGTGCTCGACTCATTTTGAAGGAATCCGTCAGCGCGGCGGCGCAGAGCGCGTCCCAGGATGCAGTTATCAAACTCTACGTTTACTTTTTCGCTGTGGTTCTTGTGCTGCTGGCTCTCCTGTTTGCAGTTTTCAAACTGCCAAAGATGGAAGCAGCCGAGCACCATATCGGAGAGAAGGTCCGCGATTCGGTGTGGAAACATCCCAACCTGGTCTACGGTGCCATCGGCATATTTGTGTACGTGGGAGCCGAAGTCGCGATCGGTAGCGATATCGCCAATTACCTTGCCTTGCCCAACATCGGCCACTTCTCGGCCGAAATTGCTGAACCGGCGGCGCGCTATCACGCGGCACTAGCCGTAGCAGCGCGTTACATCTCGCTCTATTGGCTGGGCGCGATGATTGGCAGGTTCATCGGATCAGCAGTACTGCAAAAGGTGAAGACGTCCAAGGTGCTGGCATTTTGTTCAGCAATGGCGGCACTCCTGGTGATGGTCTCCGTCCTGAGTAGCGGTCATGTGGCAATGTGGTCGGTGCTTGCCATCGGCCTGTTCAACTCGATCATGTTTCCGTGCATTTTCACCAGCGGGATTGCCGAACTCGGGCCATTAACCGGGGACGGCTCCGGCGTACTGAACATGGCAATTGTGGGCGGCGCAATTATCCCTTACATCGTTGGCCACATCGCCCTTTGGATCAACCGCACTTACTACCCTTCGATGACACAGGGAGAAACGAGCTGGGGACAAGGCATCCATTGGGCGCTAGTCATTGCTGCGATCTGCTATCTCTACATCCTGTTCTACGCTGTGAGCGGATCGAAGCCGAACAGTGAGCGTTACGGTGCAGAGGGGGTGCGCCCGTAAGTGAGCGAACGTCTTTACGTCGGGGTCGACGTAGGCGGCACGAAAGTAGCCGCCGGACTGGTTGACGTGGATGGGAGAATTCTCTCGAATATCCGCGTGCCTATGGTCTCGCGTTCCTCCGCAGAGGCTGGGCTGAACGCGGTTTTAAGTGCGATCGCGCAGGCGACCACAGGTTCGGATGCAATCGCCGGAATTGGAATCTGCTCTCCCGGCCCTCTAGATCCGTTTGCTGGAATTGTTCTCAATCCTCCCAATCTTCCCTGCTGGCGCAATTTTGCATTGGCCGAGTCAGTTCGAAAGGTCTATCCGGTGCCAGTGAAAGTTAACAATGACGCCAATGCGGCGGCTCTCGCGGAAGCGCGATGGGGTGCAGCTCGCGAATATAAGAACGTTTTCTACGCAACGATTGGCACAGGAATCGGGACCGGCATCGTGTTTGATGAAAAGATATTTCACGGTCGCACAGGCGCGGCGGGAGAGGGTGGACACAACAGTGTCGATTATCGCGGCCCAATTTGCGCCTGCGGAAAACCCGGATGTATCGAGGTGCTCGCTTCCGGTAATGCGATCGCACGACGCGCACGAGAGCGCATTGCGACGGGCACGTCGTCGACGATGTTGGAACTTGCTGGAGGGAACGTCGACGCGATACGTGGCGAGACCGTAGGCAAAGCTTTCCTGGCTGGCGATCCATTTGCGAAAGAACTCATCCTCGAAACAATTGAGATGCTGGCAGTCTGGTTTGCCAACATGATCGATCTGCTCGATCCTGAGGTCATTGTGATTGGCGGCGGGGCGGCAACGTTATATCAGCCTTTCTATGACCAGTTGCGCGAGCGAATTCCGCAATTGGCGGTGAATCCAAGGGCGTCCGAAGTGCCAGTTCTCCCGGCACATTACGGCGCCGAGTCCGGCATAGCTGGTGGCGCGGCGCTTTGCGCGTGAATACGGCAGCAGTTTCCTTCTGCGGACATGCGTTTGTCGCTGCCGGAATCGAACGCCATTTCTACTCGAAGCCTTTGCGGCGGCATATCAGCAAATATTTCGTCCGGTAGTCCTCATCGCGTTAAAGGCACTGCGCCGGCGAAAACAAGCCAATCCGAACGACTGATGCTTATCCATATCCGGCAAATGACGAGTCGTCGCTCGCGATTCGCGGCTGCACATCGCCTCCGGCTGGCTCCTTCGTGATCTGCTGCCAGCAAGATTCTGGGAGCTGGCAAGTAGGCGGCGAGGAATTGATTGAGGCCGCACAAAAAGAGAAACCCGACCTCATTCACTTGGACTACAATCTTGGCCGCGCCGAAGCATTGCCGGGAAATGATAGCGAAGCGGCCGGGCACTCCGAGCGGGCCGTAAAGATAGACCGCGATCCCGAGGTCGTAGAGCAGGCGTGGTTTTCAGTTGGGCACAGCTTATCGGCGGCTGCATCGCATGGATGAAGCGCGCAAAAGCGATGGCAGAGTATCAGCAACTCAGAGATGCGGATGCACCGAAACCGCAGAAGGCTCTTGAAACGTACCGCCAGCAGCATCCGGATGCGAACGAGCCTGGACCAGCAAGCCCGCAGTAAGAACGTTTCGTAAGCGTATTCTGTTGACATACGTCAAAGGAGATTGCACTCATGAAGAATTTTCGCGTTTCGCGCCGTGAGTTCCTGCAAACCAGCGCTGGAGCGGCCGGCGCTTCCCTCGCCGCCAACACCGTCCTTCTCTCCCCCGAGCCGATGCTGGCCAGCGACTCGCCTAGTAACCGGGTGCGTTTCGGAATTGTGGGCGTTGGCATGGAGGGCACGGGTTTACTGTCGACAGCCATCAAGCTACCCGGTGTCGAGTGCGCGGCCGCATGCGATCTCTATGATGGGCGGCATGAATTGGCGAAGGAAATTGCAGGGCAATCGGTGCCCACAACGCGCCGCTATCAGGATCTCCTCGACAACAAAAACATCGATGCGATCGTGGTCGCCGTTCCCGATCACTGGCACAAGCAGATTGTCGTGGACGCGTTGTCAGCCGGCAAGGACGTCTACTGCGAGAAGCCGATGTCGCACAATGCCGCCGACGGCGTCGCCATGGTCGAAGCGGCAAAGAAGAGCGGGCGCATCGTGCAGATCGGGGCTCAGCGAACAAGTTCCGTACTTTGCGCAAAAGCTAAAGAGCTATACGACAGCGGAGCCATCGGCGATCTAAGCCTCGTAGAGATGACGTTGGGCCGTAACGATCCCACGGGCGCGTGGGAGTACCCACCACCGGCGGACTTGTCGCCGCAGAACCTCGATTGGAACACATGGCTCGGTACCGCTCCCAAGAAGCCGTTTGATCCCTATACATTCGCGCGCTGGCGTTGCTGGAAAGAGTATGGCACCGGGGTGGCCGGCGATTTGATGGTGCACCTAATTAGCGGCATGAAATTTGTGCTAGGAATCAACGAACCTCCAAAAAGCGCCTCGGCCCTGGGAGGAATCTACCGCTGGAAAGACGGCCGCAACATGCCCGATGTGCATACCGTCTTGTTCGAGTTTGGCAATGTGCCAATGTTTGTCCGGCTGACGCTGGGTACGGAAACGCCTGAAGTCACGCGGTTCATGGGATCCAAAGGGATCATTGAATTGTCTGAGTTCGGACTCAGCCACACCCCGCAAGCCGGCATCGATTTGGCGCCGAGCTACTATTGCTTTGGACTGCCGGCGCGATTGCGCGAACCTTATTTCAAACAGTGGCACGAGGAACACGATCCCAAACCCGGTGAGGAGCCGGCGTCCGAAAGTGTCAGCTTCAAGGGCAATGACTACGACGACCTCCGACCGCACATGTGGAAGTTTTTCGAAGCGGTGCGTAGCCGGAAACCGGTGGTACAGGATGCGGTGTTCGGGCATCACGCGGCACTCGCGTGTCACATGGCCAACGAATCCTATTTCCGAGGTGGTCCCGTGCATTGGGATGCCGCATCGCAGAAAATTCTCTCGTAATGAGGATCATCCAATGAAGAGTCTGCTAACTGTATTCTCCTTGACATTCATTTTGTTGCTGACGGCGTCTGCGTATTCGGCAGACAAGTCCTCGAGTTCGGCGAAACCCTTCCTTGGCCGCTGGGACTTGACGCTGAAAACGCCGGAAAAGGACCTCCCATCGTGGCTGGAGTTGACACTCGATGGCGGAGCATTGAAGGCCCAGTTCGTCGGTCGTTGGGGAAATGCGCGCCCGCTCCCACACGCCCAGGTTGCGAATGGCAAGCTCACGTTCGTTTCTCCCAAGGAAGACGAAGGCAGCAAGCAAGACTTGGTGTTTGAAGGCAAGCTCTCCGGCAAGAAGCTCGTTGGAACGGTCAACGCACCGGATGGCGGAACCTGGTCCTGGACAGGTGAGCAAGCGCCATCGTTGAAACGAACCGGAACGCCGAAGTGGGGCAAGCCGGTGCAACTGTTTAACGGAAAAGACCTGACAGGATGGGCTCCCGATAAACCGAATGCACAACCGCAGTGGACGGTTGTCGATGGAACTCTAGTCAGCCCAGGTCATGGGCCTGAACTGATCAATAGCTCGAAGTTCCGCGATTTCAAACTGCACATCGAGTTCAACTGCGGGCAAGGCGCCAATAGCGGCGTCTACCTCCGTGGGCGCTATGAAGTTCAGCTTGAGGATAATTCAACTCAAGAGCCACCGAGCCACCACACTGGCGGCGTGTATGGATTCATCGCTCCGAATCCTGAACAACCGCGCAAGCCAGGAGAGTGGCAGAGCTTCGACATCACACTCGTGGGCCGGACCATCACCGTCGCGCAAAACGGAACCACCATCATCGATCATCAGGAGATCCCCGGAATCACTGGAGGCGCTTTGGATAGCCACGAGGAACTTCCCGGGCCGATCTATCTCCAAGGCAGCGAGGACGGCCACGTGGCCTACAGAAATATTGTGGTAACCCCGGCTGTGAAGTGACGGCCGTCAGCGTTCTCTGAGGGTTTCGGTGCTGCAGCGCGACTTTGTAGTTCCGCGGTGCATTCGAACTCCGCTTTCGCGCGATCGAGTTCGTTGTCTCAGGACGATTGCGGTTGCGGCGGAAAAATGCGGATGACCGGAACACCCCTTTCGCACTCACTTAGGGCTGACAACATTCCCGTATAATCGATAGATTCAGCATGACGGTCCTGGCAGAGATTATTGCCGCCACTCGGCGAAGAGTGGCTGAGTGTCGCTCCACGGCGGACTTGCGCGATCTGGAGACACGGGCCGAGGCGCACGTTCCACGTGGGTTTCGCAACGCTCTGGCAACTGCGAGCGCCGCAGGGCCTGCAGTCATCGCGGAGTTGAAGAAGGCTTCGCCGTCAAAAGGATTGATCCGCGGCGACTTCAACGTGACTGAACTGGCGAAGGAGCTTGCGGGTGCAGGAGCAACCGCGTTATCGGTTCTCACGGACGAAGAGTTTTTTCAAGGCTCGCTGGAAAACCTGCGCTTGGCTTCTTCGAATACCTCAATTCCCTGCCTGCGAAAAGATTTCATCGTAGACGAGTTTCAGGTCTTGGAAGCGCGAGCGAATTGCGCGGACGCTATCCTTCTAATTGTGGCCGCCTTGTCGCAGGGACAGTTGGCGTCGTTGGCCCAGCGTGCTGCAGATTTGAAGTTGGACGTGCTCTGCGAAGTGCACGACGAGGAAGAGCTAGGCCGTGCGCTGGATGGGGGATGCGACCTGATCGGGGTGAACAGCCGCGATCTGAAGACGTTCAAGGTGGACTTGAACACGGCGTTGCGCGTCGGCGACATGCTTCCGCACGGAGTAGTTGCGGTAGCCGAGAGCGGGATCGAGAAGGGCCGCGATGTCGCGCGACTGAGAGCAGCGGGATACGATGCATTTCTTATCGGCGAGATGCTGATGAAGGCGAATTCGCCGGGAATGGCGCTGAAGGCGCTGCTTGCCGAAGCGCAGGCGATGGCATCAGGGGCGTAGTAAGGCTCTTGGCTCTTGGCTTCGCAGTTGGCTTTTGACCTTTGGCAGTGGTCATTCACTTCGTGCTCAAGTTCTTCTGACTTGCCAACGACCAAGGACCAACAGCCAACGACGGTTTTTATGACCTGGATCAAAATCTGCGGGATCACGAACCTCGAAGATGCTCTAGTTGCTGCGGAAGCCGGGGCGGACGCGGTGGGGTTCGTCTTTTATGAGAAAAGTCTGCGGAAGGTGAGCCCGGATACGGCGCTGGAGATTTCTCGTCACCTGTCAGGCAGGATCGAACGGGTTGGTGTTTTTGTAAATCAAAATGAGGACGTGCTCTGCGACGTTGGAGACGATGCGGCTCTTACCGCCATCCAGATGCATGGAGACAACGAAGACCCTCATGTGGCCGACCTTGTGGTTGCGCGACGGCCCCTGAAAGTACTGGTTGCCATTTCGATGAATCGCCCGAATCCTGAGGGAGCGGCGGCGATGTGGGACCCCAAAAACGTGTTCGCGTTCCTCGCAGACTCCGGTTCCTTAGGAAAGTTAGGGGGGACGGGCGAGACGTTTAATTGGCAGGCATCGATAAACGCGCTGAACAAAGTGAAGGAACTCGGACGCCTGGTGCTGGCAGGGGGGCTCAATCCCGAAAATGTGGGCGAGGCGATTCGAGTAGTGAAGCCCTGGGGTGTGGACGTTTCCTCCGGCGTTGAGGCGAGTCCCGGGAAGAAAGACCCAGAAAAAGTCCGTGCATTCATACGAGCGGTGCGAGAGGCAGACAAAGCGAGTCAGAATTAATGGCAACCGTTTCCATTACGAAAAGACATCCTGCAAAGGTTCATGGTTCCCGGGTTTCGAGAACCGCGAAACCTGGGGCACCCAGGCTTGTTGCGACTCCTGGCCGGTTCGGGCCTTGGGGTGGACGGTATGTTCCCGAAACGCTGATGGCGGCGTGCGAGGAACTGGAGCGCGAGTACGAGAAAGCGAAACGCGATCCGCGGTTTAAGGCGAGACTAGCGGAGTTGCTCAAGTCTTTTGCTGGACGCCCCACGCCGTTGTTCTATGCGCGGCGCCTCACAAAGAAGCTCGGCGGGGCAAAGATCTACCTGAAGCGCGAAGACCTGCTGCACACCGGCGCGCACAAGATCAATAACTGCCTGGGACAGGCGCTGCTCGTCGAGCGTATGGGGAAGCACCGCGTAGTCGCCGAGACCGGCGCGGGACAGCATGGAGTGGCAACGGCAACGGTGTGCGCGCTGTTCGGATTCGAGTGTGTGGTCTACATGGGCACCGAGGACATGCGGCGGCAGGAGTTGAATGTCTTCCGCATGCGGTTGTTGGGAGCCGAAGTTCGCGGCGTCGATTCCGGATCGCGCACCCTGAAGGATGCCATCAACGAAGCCATGCGCGATTGGGTCACCAACGTCCGCACGACGCATTATCTGCTCGGCAGCGTGCTGGGTGCACATCCCTATCCGACGATGGTGCGCGATTTTCATCGGGTTATTGGACAGGAAGCGCGCAAGCAGGTGGTGCAAGCCGAAGGAAAGCTACCCACAGCGGTGATTGCATGCGTCGGCGGCGGATCGAATGCAATCGGGATTTTTCACGATTTCATTGGTGACAAGAAAGTTCAGCTGATCGGCGTGGAAGCGGGCGGGCGCAGTGAAAAACTGGGAGATCATGCAGCGCGGTTCCAAGGCGGTCTGCCGGGGGTGCTGCAAGGAACCTACTCGTATGTCCTGCAGGACGAAGCCGGTCAGATTGCCAGCACGCACTCGGTTTCGGCGGGTTTAGATTATCCGTCGATCGGGCCGGAGCATGCGTGGCTGGCTGACCAAAAGCGCGCGGAATATGTGTCTGCCTCCGACGCAGAAGCACTCGATGCCTGCAAGATGCTGGCGCGGTTGGAAGGGATCATTCCAGCGCTGGAGTCGTCGCACGCGGTCGCTGAAGTAATCAAGCGCTCGCCGAAGATGAAGAAGTCGGATGTGGTGATCGTGAATATCTCCGGTCGCGGAGATAAGGATATCGGAATACTCCGCGAAAACCTGCAACTGGACTAGCTGTGCAGCTTTCGGACGGAGGCTTGGAGTAGGGTCGCTACAATCCATTGCACGACGTGAAGGCACACAAGCACGAGGAACACAATTGCGGCGAATAGAAAGTGAACCTGGAAGTTAATGAGAATTTCCCAAGATGGGGAAGTTCTGCTCCCGATGGTGTGGTACGCGCCCAGCAAACCCGCAAAGAATAGGAAGCCGAATAGATAAAAGGCAGCACCCAAGGATTGGCGTACGTTGACGCAACGAGCATTGAGCGACTCCCAAGCGGGATCAGGCGCACCTGGGAACCTATGCATCTTTCGGAGTTCGCGCAAGCGTTTGAGGACAATTGCCGCCGAGACTACGAATGGAGCACTACTACTATCAAAATTAGGACAAAGAGCCGGTAGGAGAATGATAGTTCTCGCCAGAACAATATAGGACTGAGGGAGTAGTAGTTGTACATATCGTTAATGACGACACCAACTAGGTGTTAGTTCCAAAGCAATTGAAATTATGTCCGTTTCTTTCAGAGCAAAGCCGTCCCTAGTCGCCTACCTGACTTGCGGCGACCCGGACCTGAGCACCAGCCGTGAAGTGGCACTGGCCGCGATTGAGGCCGGAGCCGAGGTCCTCGAACTCGGTGTTCCCTTCAGCGATCCTGTTGCCGACGGACCGGTGATCCAGCGCGCCAGCGAGCGGGCGCTGCGCAATCACGTATCGCTCGAGGACGTTCTAAAGCTTGCCGCCGAGATACGTAGCGAAAGTGATGCCGGGCAGATTATCTTCACCTACTTGAATCCGATCATGCGGATGGGCGTGGAGAAATTTGCCGCGGCTGCGGCGAACGCGGGAGTCGATGGGGCGCTCGTCACCGATCTGCCCGTCGAAGAAGCGGGCGAATATCTTAAACACATGCGGAAGCACGATCTCGCGACGGTGTTTCTCGCGGCACCCACGAGCACGGACGAGCGGCTGAAGCGAATCTGCGAGGTTTCCACCGGATTCGTGTACGCCGTGTCGCGAACCGGCGTGACTGGCGCGCGCAAAGATCTAGCGGACGATGCGCAAAAACTGGTCCAGCGCATTCGCAAGTTCACCAAGCTGCCCATCGTTGTAGGGTTCGGAATTTCTCAGCCGGAGCACTTTGCGGCCGTGGGCAAGTTTGCAGACGGCGCTGCCGTTGGCACCGCGATTGTGCACACCATCGAGCAGAATCCCGGCAAGGAAGCGCAAGCTGTGGCAGAATTGATAGCACAAGTCGTCGGCCGTCGGTCGTCGGCTGTCAGCCCCTGACTCCATCAGGTTCTCGTATATCAAGCTGAGGAAGCTGCCAAGACTCATCAAGGGGCTGAGTGTATTTGCCGACGACCAACGACCGAAGACCGACGACTGTATGGATATCGCAGACTGGCGACGCAAAATTGATGAGATCGACCGCAAGCTGGTGGTTTTACTCAGCGAGCGGGCGGAGGCAGCACACGAGATTGGAAAGTTGAAGCGCAACGTGGGCATGCCAATTTACGAGCCTGACCGCGAGCGCCTCGTCTTTGAAAATGCGCGCACCGTGAACAAAGGACCATTGCCCGACCGTGATCTGCAGCGGATTTATGAGCGCATCATGGATGTTATGCGCCACATCCAGCAAGAAGAGATCGCGCCGGAAACGCTGAAATCCAGCGATGGGCTTGGCGACACCGAGATTGATCCGGAGGTAAATGATTGAAGGTGGCTGCTGGCTGTAGGCTCTCGGCACTTGTGCCGTGGACGAATAAGAGCCAACAACCCAATAGCCAATAGCTGAACTTATGATCGTCGCAATGCAAGAAACCGCAACCGAAGACCAGATCCAGGTGGTAACGGAACACCTGATCGAGATGGGATTCTCTGTCCACCGCACAACCGGCGAGCGCCAGACGATTCTGGCTGCTGTAGGGGCGCGCTCTGACTTTGACACCCGAAACCTCGAGGTTCTTGGCGGCGTGATGGAAGTCCATCGCATCAGCGCGCCTTATAAGCTGGCGGGGCGCAGTTTTCGGCCACAAGGCACGATCATTGAGTTCAAAAATGGGGTCAAGGTCGGCGGAAAAGAAGTGGTCGTTATGGCGGGGCCCTGCTCAGTCGAGTCGCGCGAGCAGTTGTTCACGGTGGCAGAACTTGTTGCGAAGGCGGGGGCTCGTGCGCTGCGCGGCGGCGCGTTCAAGCCGCGCACGTCACCGTATTCGTTCCAAGGGCTCGGCCTCGACGCTCTGAAACTTTTGCGCGAAGCTGGCGACAAGCACAACATGCTAGTGGTCAGCGAAGTCATGGAAATATCACAGATAGAAGTAATGCTTCCTTATGTAGACATCCTGCAGGTGGGCGCACGCAACATGCAGAACTTCAACCTGCTGCGCGAGCTGGGCAAACTGAAGACGCCGATTTTACTGAAGCGCGGAATCGCGGCCACCATCGAGGAACTTCTGCTCTCGGCCGAGTACATCATGGCAGGTGGCAACTACAACATCATCGCCTGCGAGCGCGGCATCCGCACGTTTGAAACCTACACGCGTAACACGCTTGACATCTCGGCTATTCCAATCGTGCACAAGCTTTCGCACCTGCCGATTGCGTCCGATCCATCACATGGAACTGGTCGCCGCGACAAGGTTGCTCCCATGGCACGCGCTTCGGTTGCAGCCGGCGCCGACTCGCTGCTGATCGAGGTCCATCACAATCCCGACAAGGCATTGTCGGATGGCGCACAATCTTTATATCCGCAGCAATTTGTCGAGCTGATGGACTCGCTGCGCATGATCGCGCCAGCGGTGGGAAGAAGCATCGCGTGATTGAGTCATTGAACCATTGAGATATTGAATCATTGAAAATCTGACCGTTCCGACAAAAGCCCGGCCGCTCCCTGCTCTTGACGCAATGATTCAATGATCCGATGATTCCATGATTCAATTCCCCACATGTCCATCCGGCAAATCACGATCATCGGTACCGGCCTGATCGGCGGATCTTTTGGTCTGGCCGTGAAGAAGACTGGATTCCGCGGCAAGATTGTCGGCTGCGATCACAAAGAAATTCTCGCTAAGGCCAAGCGGAAGAGCACAATCGACGTTGGGGTGGCTGATCCCATTCAGGCCTGCAACGGCAGTGACGTGGTTCTGCTAGCGCTTCCGGTCGGCGGAATCATTGAACTCCTCGCCAGGCTTGCCCCTCATCTCTCCCCCGATAGAGTCGTCACCGACGTGGGCAGCACCAAATCGGAGATCCTTCGTGCTGCCAAAAAAGCATTCGGCAGCGCAACAGCGCAAAGGTTTCTCGGCGGACACCCAATGGCGGGCAAAGAAAACTCTGGCATCGAGTTTGCGGACCCAGAGTTATTTCGAGGTGCGGTCTGGTTTATTACTCCGACCCGGAATCAGAATCTGCGGTCGAAGAGAATTGCCGAATTCCTGGGGCTCGTTAAAAAGATTGGGGCGCGCATCGCCGTGCTTGACGGCGCAGAACACGATGAACTCTGCGCGTGGATCAGCCACGTTCCGCAGATGATTTCGACGGCCTTGGCTTCGACCTTGGTCGAGGAATACGGCGACAATGCTCCCCTGCTCGAATCTGGTGGTCGCGCACTGCGCGAGATGACCCGCATAGCAGCCAGCCCTTACTCGATGTGGCGCGACATAGCGCTCACCAACAAGCAAAGCCTAGGCGGCGCACTTCTCAAGTTGGAGCAGAAGCTGGCGCACATCCGCGAAAACCTGGATACGCGAGAACTCGAGCGAGAATTCCTGCAGGCTCATCAATTGAAACAGCTAGGTAAGAAGAAACGATCTTAGGGAATCGCTGGACTCACGGGATCATCACTGTGCGAAAGCGACCACGCTGCAAGGCCGCCGCCGGTGCCAATCGCGACCCATTTTGCGATACCTGACGTCAAAATTGGACCATGAGCAGCTGTGGGAGCGCCACCTACTTTCGCGATTAATCCGCAATTATCGGCGTCCAAACGCGAGATCTGCTTGCCTTCCTTCACGCGCTCTGCGCCGGAGGAGCCGCAATTAATAGTCACGTCGTTCCTGCGGGCGATGACGTTAATGGAACCGCCTGTGCGGGTGACATAGAACTGCGTCCAGTCGTTTGAGACTGGAGTAATCCTAAAATCGCGAGCATTCACCGTAAGGCTCTGCCCCGTACCAATCGAGATTTGCCCGCGATCCAGCGCCACGCTCTGACCTTGGAAGCGGACAATCGAGTTTGGCTCGATTGCAACGCTACCGCCGGGTCCATTGATGGTTGCCGCACCGTTGTCCTTGGTCTGAATCACGTCGCCCGCAACGACAGCATTAGAGTTCGAGAGCTGACCACCGTTGAGGTACACCATTCCGGTGCCGGAGAGGACAGCGACGCCCGTATTTTGTGCAAGCGCGAACGGCGCAAAAGCAATCAGCGCGAGACAAAGAGCCTTCCGCAACGGTGAACTACGCACTGACATACTCCTTCGGTCGGCGACCGGCCGGTCTAGTGTACTCAGAATGATCGTAACCATCTCAGGATAAAGGGTCAACCGGCTTATCGAGGGGAATCCCGCCAGTAAACTACTTGCGCCAGCGATCCACGACCTCCCACCAAAGCAGCTTAAGCCACTCATCAAAGTTCATCTTGGCCCACTGACGGTGTTTCCACCAGTGGTTGCCGAATTGCTTGGCGTCCTCGGCTGCGGCAATCGAGAACTGGTGCCTCGGAAGTTCGTGTCGAAAGGTGGCGAGGGCACGACGCGTATGGTAGTCCGAGGTGACGATCAGGATGCGATTGGCGGGTCTTTGAGCAATGCACCGCTCGACGTCCTGCGCCTCGGCTTTTGTGGACAGTCCTGAAATTGGGCAGATGCTGATGTGATCGTGCTGCGGGAGACCATTGACGAATTTTTGAGCGATATCGATGGTCTGCTCATCAAAAATTCTTGCGCTCACGGGAACGTCCAGCATCAATTTCGGTGCGAATCCCTGCTGCAACAATTCGAGCCCGCGTGCAGGGCGGCGGTCCGTTTCACCGGCCAACACCAAAATCAAATCGGCCGGTTGCGGATCATTCATAACCAGGAAACCGCCAGAGGTACTGAATAGCAATATAGCCACGAGCGTCAGGACGACTGCTGCCACCCTCAGTTTCCGCATGAAAAGGCAGCCTACCATTGGTGAGCGGATGACGTAAGTAATCAAACTGGCGAGCGCTGGAGCCGTAGTCGAGATCTAGGACTGCGAATCTGCATGCTAGAATCTGAGCGAAACCAACAAAAATATGAGCAGCCCAACTGTTTCTACGACGCATTTCTCTGAGTTGAAGACGAAAATTCAACACCGCCAGGCTCGTGTGGCCATCATCGGCCTGGGATATGTTGGATTGCCACTGGCTTTGCTGTACTCAGAGACCGGTTTTCCCGTAAAGGGTTTCGATATTGATCAGCGCAAAGTTTCGACGTTGAACAGTGGGGGCTCGTACATTTTTCGCATCACGGCGCCCGAGATTCAGCAAGCGCGGAACCAGGGTTTCACGGCAACTGCGGATTATGCGCAGTTGGAAAGCATGGACGCCATCATCATTTGCGTCCCGACGCCGTTGAATGAGTACCACGAGCCCGATATGAGCTACATTACCGGGACGACGGAGGCGATTGCGCCGCATCTCCGTGCGGGGCAGTTGGTGATTTTAGAGAGCACCACCTATCCCGGAACGACGGAAGAGGTGATGGTCCCGATTCTGGAAAAGGGCAATAAAGCCGGACTGAAAGCAGCTCGCGGCGAGGCCGGAGCGAATACGTTCTTCGTGGCTTTTTCACCCGAACGCGAAGACCCGGGCAATCAGACCGTTGCCCGGCGAGACATCCCGAAAGTTGTTGGCGGTCTGAGTCCACAAGCATCGGAGCTTGCCGGCCTGCTCTACGGGTCGATTTTCAACCGCACGGTGCCAGTGTCATCGCCGGCTGCTGCAGAGATGACAAAGCTTCTGGAAAATATTTACCGCTGCGTGAACATTGCGCTGGTAAACGAATTGAAGCTTTTATGCCTGCGCATGAACCTGAATATCTGGGAAGTGATCGAAGCGGCATCGACGAAACCGTTTGGGTTTCATCCCTTCTACCCAGGCCCTGGCCTTGGAGGGCATTGCATTCCAGTGGATCCCTTCTATCTGTCGTGGAAAGCCAAAGAGTGGGACTTCCACACACGCTTTATCGAACTGGCGGGCGAGATCAATACCAATATGCCGTACCATGTGCTCGATTCGGTAGCGCGGGCGCTAAACCAGCAGAAGAAAGCCCTGAATGGATCGAAGGTGTTGGTTTTGGGGGTCGCCTACAAGAAGGACATCGACGACCTGCGGGAGTCTCCCGCACTCACGATTATTGAATTACTCCAGAAAGAGGGAGCGGTCGTCAGCTACAACGATCCTTACTTTCCTGAAGTAGGCCGCGGAAGAAAATACGACCTGCAGATGAAGTGTGCGTCGCTCGACAATCTTGGCACGTACGACTGCGTTCTGATCGTCACGGATCACTCGGACTACGATTACGAGAAGATCGTGCGCGAGTCGAAACTGGTGGTTGATACTCGAAACGCAACGAAAGGCATCAGCAGCTCAAAAGTCGTCCATTGCTGAATCATCAGTTCATGAACTGGAGTCGCAAACTCCATCGGAACAGCAATCGTCTGCAAGGATTGCTATTTCGACCTGGTTGCCGAAGCAGGCGTATGTGGAGAATAATCACTCCTGACATTCTTCGTGCTGATCAGCTTTAACGTCCCAATTACAAGCAGAAGAATAACGGCGAGCATCACCGCATATTCGGCGATGTCCTGGGTTTGTGTACTTCCCCAAACGGCGCGAAAGCGCTGTCGGAATCGGTTCATCTTACAGGTGCGGGGGAAGCAATCGAAGTGGCGCTCGGACTAATGTAGCCGCCTGGAAACCCGGGCACAATGGCCCGAAAGTGCTACGAGGTAAGCGGCTTGAAAGGTAAAGACTGATTCACCGCGAAAAGAGCTAATTCCAATCGGGTGGAGACACCGGTCTTGTCAAAAATATTGCTCAAGTGGTGCTTTACGGTGTCTTCACTGATCTTAAAATGCTCAGCGATTTCTTTGTTGGCGAAACCGGCAACAACGGCAGAAACGATGTCCAGTTCGCGGGGGGTCAGACCAAACCGTTTTTGACGAGAAATCTTTGTAGAGGAATCCATCAAGCCGCGAAGGTATTGCATCAGGTTTGAGACCGGCTCGCGGCCAACCCAGTATTCACCGGCAAGTACGGCGTGAATACTCCTCATCAGGACTTCGGTTCCGCAATCCTTTAAAACCACCCCGCGAGCGCCTAACTGTAAAGCTTCTACGATCTGCTCGCGTTCGGCAGCGGCCGTCAGCAAAATGACACGCACAGGCACCGAGTCGATGCTCAATTCACGCAGCGCTTCCAAGCCGGGTCGGCGCGGCATCGCAAGATCCAGCAAGAGGATTTCCGGTTTGAGCTTGCGCACGAACTCAACTGCTTCGACACCGTCGCAAGCCTCCGCGATCACTTTAAATCCTCGTTCGGATTCCAGCAGGCGGCGCAACCCGTCACGAAAAATGGGGTGGTCGTCCGCTATGAGAATTCTGACCAATTGAGAACGCGGGCTATCCATGTGCGGCTTGGCTGTTTTGTGCAACACGGACCTCTACGCGAGATCCGCGTCCTGGCCTTGATTCTATCGTGAGATGGCCCTCTATAAGACGCACCCGTTCCCGAATGACCGCCGGAGCGTAAGCGGAACTTTCAAGTTCGGGCTGAGTGAGTCGCCCGTTGAATGGGAAGCCGGCACCATCGTCTTCAATGATGAGTTCCCAGGAACCTTTAGATTCCAGCAATTGCACCAGGACATGTGAGGCGTTGCTGTGCTTGCGAACGTTAACCAGCGCTTCCTGGGTAATGCGTGCAAGTTCGCGGCAGACGGGCTGAGGCAGTACCAATTCCTGATCGTCCATTACAAAGCGCGCGCGAATTCCAGTTTCGCGCTGAAAACGATCCACGGCGTCGTGCAGGAAACTGGGAAGCTTTCGTGAATCGATGTCTGCGGACTTCATCTCCTGCATCAACTCGCGGAGCTTGAGAACCTCTTCGCGCAACAGTTTTTGGATCCGCTCTAGTTCAACGGCAAGAGGCGCTGCGACGGAGTAAGTTCGCCGCAGCACGTCCATCTGCATTTCAACCCCAATCAGAGACTGCACGGCTCCATCATGAAGTTCGCGGATCAAACGTGCTCGCTCCAGAGCTCCAGCCCGTCTCCGCAGGCGTCGCACCAGGTAGACGTTATATACGGCAGGGCCTATCTGGCGAACGAGGTCCAGCAGGAAGCGCAAATCTTCTTCCGCATTCGCACTCAGTTCGGCTTCGAGGAAAAAGATCCTACCCGACAGATCAGGTCCCGAGGAGAACGAAACGCCCACGATCCGATTGAAACTGTGGTGGGCCGCGATCTGTTCCAGAATTGCGTCGTCTGGAATCGCAGCAATAAGTCCGTCGCCCTCAATACCGATACCGCTGTATTCGCCCGCTCGGCGTTGATCCTTGCGCGCATAAAACCCAAGAGCGGAACTCGAAAACAAGTAAGTGTCCGCGCCCGTGGGGCCAGCGTCGAGCCATTCCAGCTGTGGTATCTCCCGGCGAAGTTCAATCTTGGCGAAAGAGATTTTGGGGCTTCCACTCTCGCGGGAGGCGAGCAAAGCACGTTTTGAGCCGTACAAACGCATGATCTCGCCCAGGATCAGTGACAGGTTAAAGGCAAGGCCGGTGTCCATGCGAATCATGCCCAACATGCGGCCGGCTTCGACTTTTTCCGCACGCAGCTTTTTCTGCTGCTCAGCTAAATAGCCCATCAGCAATCCGATCACGATCAGATAGACCGAACTCATGAAAAGGCGCTTGGGATCAAATGCGATCACGTCCGATTGGACTACGGGCAAATTGTGCGAGGTCATCCATCGGTCGACCGACGCCAGCGCATTGAAGCGTAGCGCAAAGCTCTCAATCCATAGCAGAGAGGTTGATGCGACAGCGGTAGTCACCGTCTCCCAAACGCCCCACCGATACGCCGCAGCGGCAATGACGAAGAAAAAGAACAGAAAGAAGGAGTTGCTTTGATTGGAGGTGACCAGCGAAATCAGAGCTGGCCAGATCACGTCGATTGCGTGCACAATGACTCGAAAACGCAGGCTCGATTCGGTCCAACTCCGCAGGAGAAAGATAATGGCGGCACCATGGGTAATGTAGAAAGCCAACAAGGCATAGGCCCATGCCGAACGGACCTCGCCCGGGTCAATCCAGACGGCCACGAGCGTAGACATAGCCAGAAAGACCCTGGCGGTTGCCAGCCAGCGCTCAATGCGATGGACTTCCTCGGGCGCCATGCCGCCGGCATTCCGCCAGAACGACCGGGGGCGCATACGAATGAATGGAATTTGGGCCAAAATACCCATGAAAATCGATGGTAGGCGGTATGTCGCCGACAAGCAAGCCACCCGGCTACAAGGATTGCCGGAGAGTCAGACAGATTACCGAAGTAACCATTGTCTTAGAACACTGTCAATCTAGAATGTAGAGTCTATGTCCAGGCGGTCGCAATTTTGGGCATTTGGTGTCGCCGGTTTGGTTCTGGCGCAGGCGCTGGCCTCTATCTTGTTGCCAAAGAGGGGGTTTGCGCTCAGCGCGGCAAGCGACATCATCCAGTGTGGGCTGTTGCTTTGTGTGACGTTCTCCTGCGTACCTGTCCTGATTCAAAGCACAGGACGCTTACGACTTTTTTGGGCTCTGATGGGCTTAGGGCTCAGCAGTTGGCTCTGCTACCAGATTCTTTGGACCTACATCGAAGTCGTTCAAAAACGCGAGGTTCCAGGCGTATTTGCCGGCGATGCAATAGTGTTTTTGCATTTCGTGCCGATGATGGCGGCTTTGGCGGTCCAACCGAATGTCGAGCAGGACGAACGGGAACTACGCCTAGGATCCCTTGATTTTGTCCTGCTGATGTTTTGGTGGATTTATTTCTACGTCTTCACGGTGATCCCCTGGCAGTACGTGCAGCAGAATGAAGCAGCCTACTCCCACAATTTGAACTCGGCTTACCTGGTCGAGAAGATTGCTTTCCTGTTAACGCTGGCCATTTTCTGGTTCCGAGCATCCGGCCTGTGGAAACAAATCTACGGACATTGGTTGGGAGCAAATCTCCTCTACTCCGTCGGCTCGTTCGTCGCCAACTCGGAGTTGAATCACAACTACTACTCAGGAAGTATTTACGATTTTCCCCTCGTTCTCTCGATGGCCTGGATGACGGTTCCGGGTTTGCTGGCCTTGAAGTCCTCGCCGCAACAGGCCGCCTCTCAAAAGACCTTGCCACGCGGGGTGTGGGCAGCACGACTGGGCATGGTGGCTGTGTTCTCTTTGCCGATCTTCGCCTGGCTGGCTTACTTCAATCGCGAACTGCCAGGACCGGTGCGTAATTTCCGTGTTGTCTTAACACTGGGCGCGATCGTCTTGATGGGTGGGCTGGTTTTCATCAAGCAGCACTTTTTGGATATTGAATTGATCCAGTTGCTGCGCTCGTCACGGCAATCTTTTCAAGACCTGCAACTGTTGCAGGCGCAGCTGATTCAGTCGGAGAAGCTGGCGTCGCTTGGCAATCTCGTCGGCGGCGCTGCTCATGAACTGAACAACCCACTGACGGCGATGCTGGGATATTCGGAGTTGTTGTCAGGTACAGAGTTAAACAACGAACAACGGGCGCTTTCCGACAAGATTTCCCATCAGGCAAAGCGGATCCGGTCGCTCGTGGGAAGCTTGCTCAGTTTTGCCAAGCAAGTGCCCACGAGCAAATCCTCAGTGGACGTGAACCTTGTCGTCGAGACCGCACTCAAGCTCTGTCGTACGCAGTTGCAAGCTGCTAATGCGCAATACACGACAGAACTCGATAAATCTCTGCCGAGCGTGCGAGGCGATTCGAACCAATTATTGAAAGTATTCATTCAGATCATCAGCAACGCAGCGCATGCCATAGCAGAAAAACATGGGGGCACGATATCCATTCAAAGCTCTGCGGTCGATGGCACGGTGCGAGTGGAGTTTGCTGACAATGGCCCCGGAATCAAAGAACCCGCCAGAGTCTTTGATCCGTTCTACACGACTCGTCCGGTTGGACAAGGTACTGGCCTGGGCTTGAGCATGTGCTACGGAATCATGCAGGAACACGGTGGCAAGATCAGTTGCCACAACCGTGAAGATGGCGGGGCGTGCTTCGTGGTGGAAATGCCCGCAGCGCAAACGAGAGAAGAAACCAAAGCACAAGCCCACGCCGTCAAGCTCTGAGTTCAACGGTTCGCTTCAACTGTCCACAGGCGGCGTATATGTCACGCCCGCGCGGCTTCCGCAGGAATGCAGGAATTCCGGCGGCAATCAGAATTTCCTGGAACGTTTCCACGCTTCGCTGCTCCGGAGTTTCAAATTCCAACCCGGGTCCCGAGTTCCAGGCAATCAGGTTGACCTTCGCGCGTACGCCACGCAGAAGTTCAGCTAGTTCTCTCGCCTGTTCTGGTGAGTCATTCACGTTGCGCAACAGCACATATTCGAATGTCAGCTTTTCGCGATTGCGCAGAGGAAACGCCCGAGCCGCGGCAATTAGCGCTTCAACATGCCACTTCTTGTTAATAGGCATCAGACGAGTCCGAAGCTCGTCGTTCGGGGCAGTTAGCGAAATAGCCAACTTCGGGCGGATCGGCTCTTGTCCCAGGTCGTAAACTCGCGGAATGATGCCCGCGGTTGAAACTGTCATGCGCGACTCGGGAATGCCAACTCCTTCCACCAGCAGACGAACGGCCTTCACGAAATTGTCGTAATTCAGAAGTGGCTCGCCCATCCCCATGAACACGACATTCACACGCTCCAGTGGTGGAGGGACACCGCGCTCCCGCAGAACCGTCACAACTTGTCCAGCAATCTCTCCAGCCGTGAGATTGCGCTTCACGCCAAGCAGAGCGGTCAGGCAGAACTGGCAATTCACCGCGCAACCGACCTGGCTGGAGACACAAATCGTAGCGCGACGCCAAGACGGCCCTGCATCTGCGTCACTACCATCGCCAGATTCGCCATCATCGCCTTCCGGCATCCAGACCGTCTCGATCGTCTCCCCGTCCTGGAGTCGAATAAGATAACGAATGGTTCCGTCACTGGAACTGAACTTCGCGTCAATGGTGGGAAGTCCCAGCGCGAACCCCTGTTCCGAGAGAGTCGCTCGAAGATCCTTGGGCAACGTCGTGATCTGCTCCGCAGAGCTGACACGCTCTCGATAGAGCGCCTGAAACAGTTGGCGACCCCGATAGGAGGGCTCGCCAGAGACCTCCACGAGCTCTGTAAGTTCTTGAGCATCAAGGCCGAAAAGACTTTTTTGTGGTTGTGAATTCATGCATCTAAATGGTTCGAGAGGTCGTCTAGCCCCGGCGAGTTTTCATTCTAAAAGAAATCCGATGTTGAAAACATCCGGGTTCGACTCGCTAAGTTAAGTACTTGCCATCACTTAGCTTGGCTCCGCCATTGCCTGATCGAGTGTGTGACAATAAAGTTATGGATGAAGGCCGCAACATCCGGCGCGAGGTGCTGCCCAATGGACTGGCAGTGATCACCGAGGAAATGGAGCACATCCGCTCGGTTTCCATCGGCATTTGGGTGAAGACCGGTTCGCGCGACGAAGACAAAGAATGGAATGGGATCTCGCACTTTGTCGAGCACATGGTGTTCAAGGGAACCCAGAACCGCACGGCAGAAGGCATTGCTCGTCAGGTGGATTCGATCGGCGGTAACATTGATGCCTTCACCGCGAAAGAGTGCATCAGCTTCAGCATCAAAGTTCTGGATGAACATCTCCCTATTGCGCTCGACGTTTTGGGCGATCTGGTGCTGAATCCTATCTTTGATGATCAGGACATCACGCGCGAGCGCGGCGTGATTCTCGAAGAGATCAAGATGGACGAGGACAATCCCGACTACCTCGTTCATGAAATCTTCACTCAGAATTTTTGGAAGGATCATCCGTTAGGACGCCCCATCCTTGGAACACGCGACACTGTACGGCGATTTGAGCGCCCGCCAGTTCTTGATTTTTATCAACAGCGGTTTTCGCCGGGGAACTTCATCATCACCGCCGCCGGACATTTAAAGCACGAGCACTTTGTAGAGCTCGTGAATAAGTACTTCCAAGGCATGAAGCCGGTTAGCAATGGCTTCCATAGTTCGGCCCCGACAATCGTGCCCAAGATCATACTGCGAAACAAGAAATCGCTGGAGCAGGTCCAGATCTGCGTGGGAGTGCCCTCGTACCCGATCACGCATGAGAAGCGGCATACGTCCTACATTCTGAACACGCTGCTCGGCGGGGGAATGAGTTCGCGCTTGTTCCAGAACATTCGCGAGCGCCAAGGGCTCGCGTATGCGATCTATAGCGATCTGAATCCGTATCGCGATACTGGTTGTCTCTCGGTCTATGCGGGGACGTCACGGACTACAGCGACAAAAGTCGTTGAGTCGATCGTTTCGGAGTTCCGCAAGCTGAAAGCAGAGGTCGTACCTGCAGACGAATTGCGCCGGGCCAAAGACCAGCTCAAGGGCAGCCTGATGTTATCGCTCGAGTCTTCCACGGCGCGGATGTCGAATCTCGCGCGGCAGGAAATGTACTTTGACCGCTTCTACGGATTAGACGAACTCATTGAAAAAATCGAAGCAGTGACTGCCGAAGAATTACAGACCCTCGCCAATACTTTCTTCCAGACTGACAACATTGCGGTCACGATTCTTGGAAATCTTAACGGGCTGAAGCTGACGCGAGAACAACTGGCCTGCTGAACAGCGGCCAGATGAGCAATTGCAGCTAAGGGACGATCACGATACGAGAGCCCGACCCGCTATGCTCCCACGCGCTTTCCACTTCCGACAATGGCACCCGTTGTGTGGATAGATGAAAGTCGCCCTCAGCGCCATGGGAGATTACTTTTTGCAGTGCATCAAAGAGCACGTCTTTGGGTGGAATGCCCGCCGTACCTAGAATTGACAGCGCTGTACTGCGCAGCACAGCTGCCGGCAGCGTAATAGTTGAACCTGCGCTTTCTCCCACCTGGACGAGACGAGTTTCGGCTCCGATGGCAGCGAATCCAGTATGCGTTATCGCGGAAAGGAATGCTTCTGTGGGTGGTCCCCAAAGGTAATCGATTACGACCTGGTAGCCGGACTTCCCTGCTTCTCTCGCGAACGATGCCTTGATGTCCTCAGTAGGCGCATCCAGTTGAATGATTGCATCAGCTCCAGTCTGCAAAAGGGACTGAAGGACTTGCTGGTTGCGTCCTGCGGCAACCACCCGGCCCGCGCCTAAGAGCTTTGCCATTTTCACTGCCAACTGTCCTGTGACACCTGTCGCGCCGAGAATGAGGACGTTCTCTCCGGGCCGCAGTTTTGCCCGAAAGGTGAGAGTAAGCCACGCTGATACTCCGGGGTTTGGGAGTGCGGCAGCAGTTTCATCGCTCAGGTTGGCAGGTATGGGGAAAACGAACGCTTTCGGGACCACCGTGCGTTGCGCCATCGCTCCGTAGGGGGCGCGGCAGCCGCCGAAGAAAACCCGTTCGCCATTTTCCAGGCGTCCGACGCCATCCAAACCACAGATGAACGGAAAATTCCGGGGGCTCGCGTAGTGTGATCCGGCAGCTATCTGTTTATCTACGGGTTTCAGTGATGCTGCGAGAACGTGCACGACGACTTCATTTCCCTCCGCCACCGGTCCGGAAACTGCTCACACCGCGGCGGATTGCCAAGCTTGTGCACAACAGCAGCATGCATAAATATTTGAGTGCCCTGGCTTGCCGTATTCCTGGTGATTGTACGTCAGTGAGAGTTTTCGGACTGCGCGGCTGGTCAATGAGTGTAAAAAGGATTTATCGCCAGCCTGGCTGCCCCGTGCTTTTACAACTTTCGGGCTATTGACCAGCACTACTCGGCAGGACTATATACAGCAAACTGCCTGTCTCGCTGAACTGATCGATAGTTGGGCACTGCAACTTCCGAATCCCGTTTCGTGGGAGACATTAATGAAAAAAACTCTTGTTGTCCTTGTGGTTCTGCTTAGTGTCAGCACGTTTGCATGGGGTGGCAAGCCAGGCACATCTACCTGTCCGCCCAACAACGGTGTCACCGTGACCATCTACGACTACGATACGACCGGAACACTGCTTCTTGAACGCAGTGACGACTTTAACGGGACAAACCAGGCGCAGTACAGCGAGTCCTCGAATCCTTCTCTGATCACTTTAATAAGCTGCGGAATGTTGAGATTCAATCTCTACGGCCAGAGCAGTACAACGCAGGCGATTCGCACAATGTATATAACGCCCAATCAAGCCATTAATGGTTCGCAACCAGCAGGTCCTCCTCCGGGCCAGTACTGGCAGAACGTCGAACTGGCGAGTGGATGCTACGACCAGAGTGGGAATCAGGTTTACTTTCAAAACGTCCTGACATCAAGCGGCAACTGCGGAATGATTCTGGATTTCAATGCGAACGGGACGAAGTACAAACTGCGAATGGGGCCAGGTTGCTCCGGTTGTGCAGGCATTCCTGCGCCGACGACGTTTGGCCTTGTGTCCGTCACCTGCAATTCGGTCAGCAACAATCAGTGCGTGAGCTGGAGTCTTACGCCTAACACGGCGCCCAGCAGTACCAATCCACCAATGGTTGCGAACCTCTACTATTACGCAAAAGGGGGCAAGCTGACTTTTATCGGCCAATACTTCATGACGTTCCGCATCGACGCTTCTTAGGTCAATGAGTGATATGGGGATTTAACGACAGCCGCACCGGGTAAGCTTCATTTCTTCCCAAACCCGACCCAATCGCCACAGCCGCAACCGAGGCATCCCGCCAAATGCACCACAAGGGGCTTCTTACACGTTTGTGCTGCTGTCCTCCCTGTCACCTTTAAGGGCCATTTGCCACTATTGTGCTGGGACGCTTCAATGGACAGAAATACGCCGCCTGTAGGTGCTCCGTCGATGTGAAAGCTTCCGTCGTTCCCGGTTGACACCCTGCCCGAAACAGTTTCACCGCTCGGAGAAACGAGCTGGAGTGTTGCCCCTATAATGGGCACCCCGGCGCCACCGACAACAATACCGCAGACACTTCTGACTTTGAGTTTTTTGGCGGTACAGCTATTTGCGCTGGAGGCCACCGGCAGAAGAACGGACAGAAAGGCTACGACAAAGCCAAAGAACACTTTCATCGAGTGTCCCCCTTTGCAGCTTGAGTTTACCGCTACAGCGCAGTTGATTTACGTTATCAGATGAGATGAGAAGGCCGGTCTCCGGACGGGATGCGGTGTACGCTCCCAAGTTATCGACGTGCTCGAAGCACAGATAAAAAGGAGACCGGCAATGAAGAAGGTTAGCACCACCCTGGCAACGCAGAGCAGGAATATTTCGCAACAGAAACTGACGATCGGACTGGATCTGGGAGATCGCAACAGCTGGTACTGCGTGCTGGATGAAGCCGGACAGATACAACTGGAGCAGCGAGTGCGCACGACGATGAAAGCGTTGCGCGAAGTGTTTGGGATAATGCCGCACAGCCGGATCGCACTGGAAACGGGGACGCATTCACCCTGGATCAGCCGCTTGCTGAGGCAGTTGGGACACGAAGTAATCGTGGCGAATGCCCGCAAAGTGCGGCTGATCGGAGAGAGCGGAAGAAAGACGACCGGCTGGATGCACAGACCCTGGCGCGACTAGCCCGGATTCGATCCGCAGTTGCTGTGTCCAGTGAAGCATCGCAGCGCCGAGGCACAAGCCGACCTGATGATGATTCGAGCGCGAGCCGGCCTGGTGCGTGTACGCACGGGTCTGGTCAACACGGCTCGCGGACTGGCCAAGAGCTACGGCGAACGATTGCGCAGCTGCAACGTGCGCAACATGAATCCGGAGAAAGCTGAGAGCTTGAGTCCAGAACTGCAAACAGCTCTTCAGCCGTTGCTG
>JAICSO010000039.1 GCA_025936825.1 Terriglobales bacterium | reverse complement strand
ACCGTCCAGTACACAATGTCGGCATACCATCTAGTGCATTCGAGGTGTCTATGGAGAGGCAAATAGAACAAGCAGAACCGTGGCGTGCGCTGTGTCAGCAGGCCGTCGTGGAGAAGGACGTGGACAAACTGATCCAGCTCAGCAAAGAAATAGATCGCTTGCTCACCGAAAGGGAGAACCGGCAAAAGTTGCCCGCTTCCAACGCTGCCTTCAGCCTTGCAAGAACCCCCCTGCATGAGGGACAGCGTTAGAAACAACGGCAAATGAAGCCCGCCGAGAGATCGGCGGGCTTTTTCATTGCTGTTGTTACGTCAACAAGCTAAGGGTGGTATGTTTCCCGAAACATGGTGATCCGCCCCCATCCTTGGTTGCGCCCCGGATTTTGGGCGGGTATGAGGCCCGCTGACGGATCAGCGGGCCCTGTGGGGAGCGACTTTAAGATCGCTCATTGGAAGTTCCGTCTCTCACCCCTGACTCGCGATTGACGGCGGCAGCGTCAACTACCGACTGAATTTTTGTATCGTATCCAGCATGCCCTTTACGAGCAAAATCGTTAAGCCACCCGCAAACAGCAGAGTTCAAGCAAAAGGCAACAAAGGCGCGAATGCATGGCTAGTCCTGTTGCTGCAACCGGCTGGTCTTCTCGTCCAATACCAGTGATACCGCTGCACCAAAACTCCACGAGACAGGTGCCGTCTCCATCGGATAGTACTGATACCAGTGATACCGTTTTTCGCGGAAATCGGGCGGATTGCGGAAACTGTGGAAACTGCGCCGGAAGTTGCGAAAGCGCTTGCAACCCGCATAAACACTGGATAGAATCGCCCTCGCTAGGAATCAACAGTACTTAGGTGAAATGGGGGAAAACGACTCCCGCCGCCTCCACCATCTAAGTTTCTCGTCTCTGCAACGGATCTCGCACTCGCTTAGCCAACATGTTCGATTGAAGCGGAATCGAATCCACACGGTGTTCCGTGCGATCGTTGTCGGTATATGCGATCTGTGCATTAACTCTCCTTATGGGCAGTGGCTGCTCAGGGGAAAATCGTGGACGGGATTCGCTAGTCAACTCCGCTGCAGACACCCTTGAGCTTGTGGTCGAGCACTCCGACGACGCCATACCCGATTCGGTGCTCAACGCGGCGAAATGCGTCATTACTGTGCCTGTCTCGACGCATGGCGAATCAGGGAATTTGGTCGCAATAGCGAGTTGCCGAGATGGTTCCGATTGGCAGACTTCCATCGTGACGTTCACCGGAAGCCTGAGCGAGAAGCAAACATCAGCTCTGATCATTGTGATCCTCAGTGCAAGTGCAGAGGCGGCGCTTTCCAAAGCCGAGTTGGACATAAGGCGCGCGAACCGAAAGCCACCTCTTGTGAGCACAAAAGCGCTAGTGACCGCATCCGATCTCACCTCGGATTACATGGTGTACAAGGTCCAATCCTCAGGCGAAATTTCACCAGGCGACGCAGAGGGGAAATTGCAATTTCCTCAAGGTTCAAAAGACTCGCTTGCGTTGTCGAAACAGAGCAGATCACTTAAGAAGTACGGCAAATCGCTTGAATCATTTCTGAACGCAATCGTTCCCACGGGAATTGTCATCCACCATACGGCACTAATTAGTTCAGACAAATTGCCAAACGGAGAAAAGGAAGTTGATTCTTACCACCAGCAGCGCGGCTTCGAGATCCAATGCTCAGGGAAGACTTATCACGTGGCTTATCACTACCTCATTTTGCCCGATGGGACTGTACAGCGTGGGAGGCCCGAGCGCTGTGAAGGAGCACACGCGCGAGGCTACAACTCCTACCTCGGAATTTCGCTAATCGGTGACTTCAGCAGTCGTGACAACAGTGATGGTGCCAACAGCGAGAAAAGGCCGACGACTCAGCAGATGAAATCGCTCGTGGAACTCTGCCGAAGGCTGAGGCAAAAGTACAACATTCCGTTGCAGCACATCGTGCGGCACAGCGATATTGCCAGCACCGAGTGTCCCGGAGATCGCTTTCCGTTCAACGAATTTTTGCGCAGCCTTCAGACGACAATGGAGAGAAGGAGTCTATCGGGCAAATGACATTTATACGCCTCATTATCGCGCTTAGTCTGGTTGTCGTTTTAGTTCCAGCAATTGTGGAAGGCAAAACGCACAGGTCTCCTCGCCACAGGAGCACGCCCACCGCGGCGTCTGAACCGGGCTACAGTTTCGCGCTGATCGACAAACAATTGACATTGCTGGGTCAGCAGCAATTGGCTCTTGTGGAAGGGGATTCCGCTGCCCGCGGCGATGCAACTCGCTCCATCAGGCGCACGTTAGCGCGGATTGAAAGGGTGGCGCTACGTGTCGAACGTCTGTACCAGCATAGGGGTGAACCGTACGGAAGGCGAATGTTCCGCGTTTTGCGAATACGCGCGTCGGAGGTGGGCAGTGTGGTCGAGCGAAGTGCAAACCAGAAGAGCAGCATGGCCAGTGCCAGCCAGCAGCTTAACGACCGCATTCTGGCGCTGATTACGCAATTCCAGGCAGCTTCGGGTGGTTTTACTGCATTGCGGTGCGAACGGGGCCAATTTAGCTGTTGCAAGCCAAAGAGAAAACAGGACTTGCCTCCAGGCGAATCGCTGGCCTGCAGATGGATTTGCGTAAAGAACGCAAGCAGCTGCAATGGGTTTCGGGGGCCTCAGAACTGATAAATGCCAAACGCCAACCTGCGACACGCTTAAGAGCGGTAAAATTGTATTCCGACGTTGCAACGCCGAGTGCGTTACACAGAATCAAAAACCTCAGCCAGCGCCGCAAGAACTCCTCCTCCCCGTGTTTCTTGACGTGCATTGCCAGGGTGCCTGAATGTCCGTAAAGGCCCACTCCGGGAACAAGATTCCAAGCGTCTTTATTGCCGATGCGAGTCCACTCGATTGCCAGTTATTGGCGGCTTCTCTGCTGCGTAATCGAATGCGGGTCGCTGGTTGGACAACCACGTCTGCGAACGTCCAAGAGGGAGTGACCCGTTGCAAGCCGGAAATCGCGCTAATCGGCGTCAGACTCGAAGATGGAGAACGCGCGGGACTGGATGCGTTACGTGAGTTGCAGGGTTTAATAACGGAAACCCGCATTGTGATGCTGCTGGATTCAAACGACCGAAGCGTCGTTGTCGAGGCTTTTCGCTTCGGCGCCCGAGGTGTGTTCTCCCGCGAACAAGTATCCGCTAATCTCGCAAAGTGCATCCGTTCGGTGCTTGCAGGACAATTGTGGGCGAATACCGAGCAGGTTCACTATTTGCTTGAAGAACTGCGGGCACATCCCTATACACCGATCGCCTCTGCTGCCGCAAGCGACGTCCTTACAAAACGCGAGTGCGATGTTGGTATGCTGGTCGCGGAAGGGCTCACAAATAGGGATATCGCCGAACGCCTTGGGCTGAGCGAGCACACCGTCAAGAACTATTTGCTCGTCATGTTTGAAAAGCTGAGAGTTTCGACTCGAGTAGAGTTGGCGCTCATATTCGTGTCCGGTCGGCGCCAGCCAGCCGCTAAAGCGCACACTACCTCGGAAAATGACCCTGCAATTCCCGCTTAGGTTTGCACCCACTTCCATCGTGACCCCGAGCCTGCACCCCACTTTTACCCCGGCTCCATACAGGTTCATCCCGAGGACGTATTTACTGAGGAATCACTCCCACCACCAAGCAAGCCTGCTCCCGACAATGTACCGGAGAGTTTTGTTCCCTTGTTCCTAAACTCGAGTTTCCCTACTGTCTTGAAGTACGGCGGACAGCGTGTCGGGATTTTGCTGCTGTCGTATTCATCTTTTGGGAGTCAAAGGGCGAAGCTATCTGCGAGGATTCACGGCCGTGTCCAATGTTGCGTCTCAGATCGAACCTTCCGCCTGCGTCAACTGGTACGCTGTGGCGACGCGGTCACGGCACGAACGCGTAGTTGCGCACCAACTGAATAGCGACGGGGTCGCAACCTTCGTTCCCTCCGTTATGGAGCTGCATTACTGGAGCGATCGGTGCAAGAAAGTGGAAATGCCGTTGTTCCCAGGGTATGTGTTCCTGCATGCGCAGCTCTCCCCAGCACTCATGCGAAGCGTGGCATTCGCACGTGGAACGGTGCGCTTCGTGGCTATGCAGGGGGAACCGGTGCCCATTCCAATGGAACAAATCGAAAGTATCCGAAAACTCGTTACGTTACGCGCGAACTGTGAGCCGTATCCATATTTGAGGGTGGGACAAAGGGTGCGGGTCCGCGGCGGGGCGCTGGATGGCATCGAAGGAATATTCACCCGTGTCGACGGCCAAAGTGGGCTCGTCGTCTCTGTGGACAGCATTTCGCGATCGCTACTAGTAAGAGTAGAGGGCTATCATGTTGAACCTGTGTGAGGCACAACCTCGCTTATGAAACGAAGAGTACTCATTGCCTTGGTTTGCGCGTCGCTGGCTCCTTTAGCCCTGTCTCAAACACGCATTGCGCCAGCGAATTCGCAACCGTCCACCGCGGCTTACCCGGCCCCCGGAAATAGGGAGGAAATTGGAGGGCCCACTAGGAACATTCAAGCGACAACGCCAGATACTCACGATCTTGTCATCGGCGCAGGTGATTTACTCGAAGTGAGCGTTTATGGAGCGCCAGAATTCGACAAGCTGCAACTGAGGGTCAGTGGAAGCGGCGATGTACTCCTGCCATTCGTGGGAACGCAACACGTGGCAAGACTCACTGCCGCACAGACGCAATCAATTGTCGCAAAGCGCCTTGCCGACGGCGGGTATTTTCACAATCCCCAGGTTTCTGTCTTTGTTCGCGACTATTCAAGCCAGGGCGTCTCAGTGCTGGGAGAAGTGCAAAAGCCCGGGCTCTATCCAGTGTTTGGAACCCGGCGGTTGTTCGACGTAATCTCCCTGGCAGGAGGACTCACCCCCAAGGCAGGCGAGCTAGCGACGATTGCACACCGAGACCAAGCAGATAAGCCAGTTTTGGTCACTCTAGGTAATGGCGTTAAAGGCTCAGCTGATGGGAACGCGGTGCTCTCGCCTGGCGACACGGTGATCGTTTCGAAAGCAGGCATTGTGTACGTTGTGGGAGACGTCCACCTACCGGGCGGCTTCGTGATGGAGAACGGTCACATGACCGTTCTCCAAGCACTCGCTCTTGCCCAAGGCGCCAATCCCACAGCTTCTTTGAACAGCGCGAAACTCATTCGCACGACCGACGGAAAACAGTCACAAACAACCGTGGAATTAAAACGCATTCTCAGCGCGAAAGCCGGTGACGTGGCACTTGCTCCGGGTGACATTCTTTTTGTTCCTAACAGCATGCAAAAATCTGCCGCGCGCCGCAGCCTCGATGCCGTTCTGCAGGCTGCCACGGGAGTAGCCATCTACGGGCGGTACTGAAGCACTGAGTTTCTCAATAAGTGATGACAACCAGCGGAGTGACTCAAAGGATTCAAGCACGACGATGAGTAGGAATCTGGAACTACTGAAGCATGCCCAACGGGTGACACAACCCAGGGTCGTTGATCGAAGATCGCCCAATGGTTTCCATCACACTCGCCGGGCAGCGAGTGGCAGTTCACGGGAACCTGACTTTCTGTTGCCTGCGTGGTTGGTAATTAAAGCTCAGTGGCGTTGGGTTCTCGGTTTCTCACTGTTCGTAACTGCCGGTGTCGCAGTTGCAGTGTTCCTGCTTGCGTCGGTATACGAACCGACGGCACGCATTGAACTGGAAATCGGCCAAGCAGTGTTGGCACCGTCCGGTGACGACGCGCGCCTTAGCACCGTTCAGTACGCTGAAACAGAAGCCAGGAATTTGCAAAGCGGGGAGTTGCATCTTCAAGTCATTCGTCAACTTGGTCTCAACCATAACCAGCAGTGGCTCGGCAAGGTTTCAGCGCCGAAAGCGCTCCCAAACCTGGTCCCAGGCTCTGAAGCGCTTACTCCGTCTGAATACCGGGCGCTCGCGCTTTTTAACGATTCGCTGCGCGTAAAACATGACAGCAATTCCTGGTTGATCGATGTTAGCTTCGCCGCCCGGGATCCGAAGCTTGCTGCTTTGGTCACCAATACTCTGATCGAAAACTTCATTGAGCGCGATTACAAGAGTCGGGCCGATGCGATTCGCGAGTCGACTAATTTTCTTTCACAACAGCTCGATGACCTTCGCCAAAAAATGGACGCGTCGAACCGTGCACTTGCCGATTTCCAGAAGTCGTCTGGCATAACTCCCGTTACGGATTCGCGCAACAGTTTTGACGAGCGCGCCGGGGAACTCAACCGGCAGCTCACATTGGCGCGCGTGGAACGCATACAACTCGAATCGTTACTCGCGCACGGCAGAAGCAATCCATCTCTCCTGGCCCAAGCAAGTGCCGATCCCGCCGTTCAAGATATTTCGAAGCAACTTTCTGCCGTTCGCGCGCAGCAGCAAGAAGCGCTTGTGGTTTACGGAGAAAATCATCCCAAGGTGAAGCAACTTGCTGCACAAATCGAGCAATTGGGAAAAGAACTCACATTGCAGCGCAATCGAGTACTCGCCAATATTGAGAACAGCTTCAGCGCCGCAGATACTCGTGAAAAGCTGCTCGATGCGGAAGTGAAGAGCGCCTCCAGGCAAATGGGAGTAGTTGAGAAGTACGAAGCGTTGAAGAAGGAGTCGCAAGCGAACGAGGAACTTTATACAAGCTTGTACGGCAAATTGAAGGAGGCCGCCATTCTGGGCGAAGCCGCTCCAAGAAATGTTCGCTGGGTCGATCACGCACAGGTTTTGAATCGCCCTACACGCCCGCGACGCGTGCTCGACATCGCTGCTGGCGTACTGGCAGGACTCTTCGGTGGGATTCTGCTGGCCTTTGTGCGAGAGAGTGTCAATACGAAGCTTCGCACCTTGGAAGACATGAAAGACTGGCTCGAACCTGGGAGTGTCTCCTTAGTACCATTGATCTCCACACCGACTGTGAATCTGAAACGCAAGTGGGGCAGCAGACGAGTATTGCGCGAGCCGTTTGTACTAGATCGACCCAACTCACCCGAAGCGGAAGCGCTCCGCGGGTTGGTAACGTCGGTCGCACCTTGGCACCGATCAAGCACACCACGCGTCCTACTGGTTGCTTCGTCACAAGCCGGAGAGGGAAAAACCACTATCGCCGCTAATCTCGCCATTACGCTTGCGAGATCGAGCAAGACGTGCCTTGTCGACGCGGATTTGCGCAACCCAGTTCTGGGCTCGATGCTTAGAGTCGATGGCGAGTGCGGACTCGCTCAATTGTTAGCCGATCAATGTGAAGTTGACGACGCTCTGAAAAAAGTAAATGGAGTTGCAAATCTCACGCTGCTCCCGGGCGGAGCGGTCGATCAGTACAGCGGAGAGTTGATTACCGGAGAGACCTTCGAGGAATTGTTAGTTGCTCTGCGAGAAAGATTTCAATACGTGATCGTTGATTCACCGCCAATACTCCCGTTTGCAGATTCCAGGGTCATAAGCCGGTTGGGCGACGGAATCGTGCTCGTTGCACGAGCTGGAACCACAACCCGTGAGGCATTCAAGCGGACTCTCGAAGTACTGCAATCGGTGCACGCGACGCCCATTGTTAATGTGGTTCTCAATGCTGTTCCTCAGCACTCCTACGACTACGCCTATTACAAATACACGAGCTAACGCGCCATCTGGCCAGTTTAGGCGCAAACACAAAACAACTAATTGAAGGAGTCATACATGAAGCGCTGCGACGTCGCTGTCATCGGAGCCGGCCCCTATGGACTCTCCGCAAACGCACATCTTCGTGCACGATCCATCGACTCGGTGGTGTTTGGTGAACCAATGTCGTTTTGGGACCAGCAAATGCCCGCCGGAATGCTCTTGCGGTCTCCATGGGCTGCCAGCCACCTATCGGACCCCGATCGGAAACTAACGCTCGACGCATATCGGGAGAACCGAAGCAAGAAATTCTCGGCCCCGGTGCCACGGGAAGAGTTTGTGAACTATGGGCGCTGGTTTCAACAACAAACGTCTCCTGACGTCGACCAACGCCTAGTCGAGCGAATCGAAAAAAACGGAAAATTTAGCATCCATTTGAATGATGGCCAGCAGATAAAGGCGTCGCGCATAGTCGTCGCCGCGGGCATTTCGAAGTTTTGTCGCCGGCCAGCACAGTTCGATGCTTTGCCGCCTGATCTCGCGTCGCATGCATCTGAGCACCGCGATTTCAGCAGGTTTGCGGGGCGGCGCATTCTGATTATCGGGGGTGGGCAGAGCGCACTCGAATCCGCGGCCCTGCTGCACGAAGCGGGAGCAGACGTCGCAGTACTTGTTCGCCAGCCGCAAATTGTCTGGCTTTCAGGGAAAAAGTGGTTTTCTTCTTGCTTGAGTTTGCAGCACCTCCTGTACGCGCCCACCGATGTGGGGCCCCCGGTGGCCAGCCAGCTTATCGCTCACCCTGAATGGTTTCAGGCGTTGCCTCGAGTTGTGCAGGACCGCTTGGCAGCACGAGCCATCAGACCGGCTGGCGCGGCGTGGCTGAGGGAGCGCTTCGGCATGATCCATGCGGTCGTGGGACTAGGCGTAGCGGCAGCAAGACAAATAGGCGAGCACGTGGAGGTACTTCTGGGCAATGGAAGTAAGCAGATCGTGGACCACGTTTTGCTCGCAAGCGGGTATTCGGTGGATATCAAGAAGTACACTTTCCTTACTCCACTGCTCCAGCAGATCAGAACCGTAAATGGGTTTCCCCAATTATCGCAGGGCTTTGAATCTTCCATTCGTGGGTTGCACTTCCTCGGTGCACCAGCCGCTTGGTCGTTTGGGCCGTTGATGCGATTTGTTGCGGGCGTAGACTTCGCGGCTCGCAAACTGACCCGCTCCATCGCTGAGAATCCATGTCCATCCCACTAGTTCAGGTGTTAGCGAACTCCACTCCCCAGAGGCCTGCCGGTGCCCTAAGGCCGCGGACTCCATCGGCCGTTGTGGTGCTGGGCGCTCACTACGGTGCGCTCGGAGTGGTGCGCAGCCTCGGCCGAAAAGGGATAAGCACCGTAGTGGTGAAGTGCGGAGAACACAACATAGCTGCCTTTTCGCGGTACGCCTCTCAGGTCTTTGATTTCCCACGAAAGGAAAATGGCTACGAGTTCCTGACAAATTTGGCTACACAGCACAACCTTTCCGGTTCTCTCCTGATCCCGACGACCGATGACACAGTCGCTCTGGTTTCGCGCGCCTCCGAGGACCTTTCGCGCGACTATGTCGTCATAACTCCGCCGTGGAACACGATGAAACAGCTTTGCGACAAGCGTTCGTTGTATGAGCTTGCCGGAGCCCTCGGCATCGACCATCCGTCAACGATGTACCCTGCGGGCGTTGAAGGACTGGAGAATTTCGACCTGAAGTTCCCGGTTATTTTGAAGCCCGCGCACAGGGAAATTACGAACCCACTCACCCGTGCTAAAGCGTGGCAAGTGAACAATGCGCGCGAGTTAATGGCACGTTACAAACAAGCTTGCGAGTTTATGCCCGCCGAATTGGTCATGATACAGGAGGTAATCCCCGGCGGCGGCGAAGCGCAATTTTCGTATGCTGCGCTGTGCCTGAATGGCAAGATTCTGGCGTCGCTCACAGCCAGGAGAACACGACAGTTTCCGATCGATTATGGGCGCTCAAGCACCTACGTTGAGACAATTGCAGCCGATCCTAAATTGGAAGAAGCTGCAGCACGGCTACTTGCGGCCGTTCGCATGACCGGTCTGGTTGAAGTCGAATTTAAGCGAGACACTCGCGGCAGTTACAAACTCCTCGATGTCAATCCTCGAGTGTGGACATGGCACGCCCTGGGATCTCGAGCCGGAGTAGATTTCCCCTATTTACTGTGGCTTCTCGCATCGGGTAACGACTTTTGCGCGCCCAAAGCTCGCGAAGGGGTTACATGGAGGCATTTCTTCAGCGATCTTCCCGCAGCTGTCGCGGAGCTGTACCGGGGAAAGCTGCAATGGAAAGAGTATTTTCGATCGCTTTCAAGAGCTGACGCAGCAGCAGTGCGGGCCATGGATGACCCGGTTCCTCTATTTTTCGACGTTCCCACATCCTTCTATCGGTTCGGCAAGCGTGCCTTTCTTAGCTTCACGAGCTGACGAATCCTAAAGACTCCTTTATCACTACACAGTTTCCAATCAGCGTCACACGCAGTCCGTACTATGTCGACCAGCATACTTTCCGTCAAACGAGTTGCACCACTTCCAGAAGCATTCGTCGCGAAGCCACACTGGCCATCTCTTTGCGCCACCTTGATCTTGGGTGTCGATGTTTTGACCTTAGCCGTTATACTGCAGATATTCTTTAGGGACGCACCACTGGGGCTCGCGTATCAATCGCAGGCTATTCACAGCAGCGCACTCGTTTCGTTGTTTCTTGTTCTGTACTACGTGTGCGACCTGTATCCAGGTATCTGCGGAAATCCAGTTGATGAGATCCGGCAGGTGTTCTTAGCTAACAGCTGCGCCTGTTTCTTCATCTCGGTATTGCTGATGCACAGTTTAGGACGTTTGGGACTCGCGACTATCGGGACCTGTGTCACTGCATGCTTCGCAATACCGGTGAGCCGTCGATTGGTACGAACAGTGGGATCGAAGTACTCCTGGTGGGGCTATCCGATCGCGGTGTTCGGGAGTGGCGAGGCGGCGTTGTCACTGTTGCGCAAATTAAAGAGCCAACCGTTTCTGGGATTTCGCCCCGTTGCGATCGTCACCGATCGTATCGCAGAGTACGACGTCGATGCCGTCCCGGTATGTTCGTTACGGGATCTCCCGACGGTCCTGGTACAAGGAGTCAAGCACGCCGTCGTGGCGGCGCCAGAGCTCTCGCCGGAGGAGTTCGCCGAAGTTCTGGAGAGCGGCCAGAATGTTTTTCCACACATCATCATCATTCCGGACAACCACATCGTATGGAAGACGGGTGCATATACACGAGATCTGATGGGCACCCTGGGGCTTCAGGTTCGGAACAATCTCCTTCGGCCGAGCGCCCGAATCGCTAAGAGAGTCATTGATCTTGTCCTTTGCGCGCTGCTCAGCCCTGTCGTTCTCCCCGTCCTCGCGGTCGTCTATCTCCTGATTGCCATTGAAGCCGGATTTCCCGTTTTCTACTCGCAAGAGAGACTTGGGCATTGCGCGACCAGCTTCAGAATCTGGAAGTTTCGAACTATGGTGCGAAATGCCAGCGAAGTCCTGGAACAAACGCTTGCTCGCGACCCGCAATTGCGAGAAGAGTGGGACCAGAATCAGAAGCTGCGCAAGGATCCTCGCATAACCGCGATCGGCACATTCTTACGAAAAACCAGTCTTGATGAACTGCCGCAGTTCTGGAATGTTGTGCGTGGCGATATGAGCCTTGTGGGTCCGCGACCGATCGTGGAAAGCGAGATTGCAAGGTATAGGGAGGCGTACGGCGTCTACACCAAGACATCACCCGGTGTGACAGGTCTATGGCAAGTCTCAGGTAGAAATCACACCACGTATGCGGAACGAGTGGCATACGACACGTTCTACGTCCGAAACTGGTCGGTGTGGATGGACCTCTATCTTCTAGCGAGAACCGCAAAGGTCATTTTTACAGGCGCGGGAGCTTACTAGACAGTGGCGGCCAGCCTTCATCTACAACCCGCGCCCATTGGAGTGGACTCTTCCGATTCGGCAGTTCTTCACCTCGGAAGAAGGATTCTAAGCGCTGGCGCAATCTATGGCCTTACGAACTTCGGTTTGAAAGGTCTGAACTTTCTTCTTTTGCCCATCGTGAGCCGATACCTCCAGCCCGCGGACTTTGGAATCGTCGCACTGGCCGAGAGCATTGCCGCACCGATCGGGATGATATGTGGATTGGGCACAGCGACTTCGCTGCGCCGAATGTATTACGAATTTTGCGAGGATGAGTTAAACAGGCGCGCATACATCGGAACGGCAGTTCGGTTTGCGTTCTTGTCCGCAACGGCCTTCATCCTCTGCTCGTGTTTGGTAGGCCCGTTCGTACTAGCGCACTTGGACCGAAGCTTTCCAATTCCGTTCTTTCCTTTAATTGCCGTTGCTATATGCTCCGCGGGACTGTCGCAGATAGAGCAGACGCAGCTCAGCATTTTCCAGGTCCAAAACCGCCCAGGTTCGTTCGCAGTCATTTCTCTAGCGACCGTCGGGCTAGCCATCATTATGGTCCCAGTCCTCGTTATCTTCTTCCGCATGGGTGCGGCAGGAGTGTTGGTGAGCCGGTTTGCCGGAGTGGTTTGCGGAGTTGTCGCCATTATTTGGTTGTGTCGGTCGCTGCTTACAACGCGCTGGCATTGGGACGGGCTCCACGAGCAGCTACGTCTAGGACTGCCTGTCACGGTCTTTGAAGTTGTGAATCTTGCTTTGATCTTCGCTGACCGAATCATTCTGCAGCATTATCGACCGCTCTCGGAAGTGGGCATCTACTCCATTGCATATAGCTTCGGTTCCTTAATGCTGCTGTTGACCGTATCACTCTCGCAAGTCTGGTCTCCGTTATTCTTTGAGGCTTCTTGCGCAGGGCAGATTGAAACCTTAAGGAAAACCTCCTCGTCGTTAATGGCCGGTCTCGCTGCAATCGCTTCCATCGGGGTCGTTGTAGCCGGGCCCGTGATTCACACCTTTCTCGATGCTCGGTACGAATCCGCGGCAGCTCTGGTGCCCTTAATCCTTGGCGCGTACCTGATCAACTCCTTCTACTACCTGTTTGAGTTGCAGGCTTTCCAGCAGAAGAGAACAAGCATCGTGGCCGTAGTGACCGTCTTCGCATGCGCGATCAATATCGCAACGAACGTCTGGCTAGTGCCGAAATGGGGGGTGTTCGGCGCGGCCATTGCCACTATTGCGGCGTACATAGCACAGGCGATTGCAATGTATGTTTTCGTACGGCGAGGAATCAAAGGCTTGTATAGTCCGAAACTGATTCTGCTTAACCTTGCCGCATTCTCTGGATTACTACTAGCCGTCGAGATCTCTTACCGTTTTCACGCTGCTGGTAGGTTTACGGCCGTGGCTGCTTTACTGGTGACCCTAGCAGCGCTTTGGCCGCTCGGTCTTAATCGCGTCATAACGATCGCTCGCTCAGCAGTGGCTTAATGGCTCGCGTTCTCGCCCATCGCACAGCTGAAGTCTGTTCTATGGGCATGGTGTCGTTAGTTCCCTCAACCCTCGTGTTTTACAGGCTCATCTACGCTTCTGAACCAACACTTGCAGCGGCAATTTGTCGGCCAACATTGCTGGCGGTCTGCTTTGCCCTGTTCGCCCTGTGGTATGATACACACACAATCAATCCCGAAAGAAATACGTTCCGTGTCTTAGGAGTACTCTGCGGGGCATTGCTAGTTACGTCAGCGGCGGCCGCGCATCCCGGGCGCGCGATACAGGAATGGGTCAAGTTGGTGGCGATATGCTCGATCGCATTCATGCTATGCCGCCCTTTAAGAGATCGATCGGTTTCCAGGGCGCTGGGTATCGCCATGGTGCTTTCCAGCATCGTTCTCGCCGGCATGATCATCTGGACGTATGTCCGGTACATGGGCTTTGTGATACCCACGTATCCTGCGATCCGCGTTCTCAAAGGCACAGCTTTAGACGATGACAATATCGCGCTGAACCCGCTTGGATTTGAGTGCGTCTTTACCTTCTTGTGTGGCTTGTGCCTGATACGAGCGAATAAATTTCTTTGGGGCACCGGCGCGTTGTTGCTGGTTATATCGTCTGTCTTGACGGGATCACGTGCACCGCTCGCTGTCTTTTTAGTCAGCGTGATAGCGATGCTCCTCCTAAACGGGCTTCGCAGTCGTTCACAACTGGTGCGCGCGAGCGCGGTTCTGGGAACTATCGGGATAACAGCTGGTGCGGTGCTTGGAATTGCAATCGCGAGTCCGCAGACGCTCTCACGGCTGACGGAGGGCCGATGGGACCTGTGGTCTGTTGCTTTCCACAAATTCGAAATGCATCCGCTCTGGGGTAACGGATACCTTTCCGTACTGGACGATCCAACCTTCCTCCCGGGCGGATATCACAGTGAATACCTCACTGCATTAGCGGAACAGGGCCTGATCGGATTCGCAGCTGTTATCTACGTTTTTGTATCTTTGTTGAGACGCTGTTGTGACATGGCTCTCAATTCGAGGTCGCGGCATCCCAATGGCCAGATCCTTTTGTTTGCTTGCCTCTTTTTAATGTTCCGTGCACTGGTGGAATTACCGGGATTGTTCGGGACGGCACAAGGACCTGCTGATTTCCTCGCTTACATCTTCCTCGCTATAGCCATGACCAGGACGCCAGCTATGGAACCTCGATTTGTTTTGTCAGAGACACGCGCGAGTCCAATTAGCCTGGCAATTCTGCGACCGACCGCACGGGGCGAAGCCGTTTCGGGTGAACAGGTCTACTAGGTGCCAGTATGGGGTGTGGTTCCTGCAAGAGGATCTCGGAGCTTGTCCTTTTAATCCTCTTGGCTGTTGAACTATGGGGTTGCAATACAGCAAACCCGCGTCCAGACCAGAACGGCGGCATAACTCCACCCAGTCAGGCAAGCAATTACAGCCTGGTATTTTCTGATGATTTCCATTCGCTTGCCCTAAGCGCCAATGGAACAGGAGCATTCAACTGGTACAACGGCCTGTGGTGGCAGCCGCCAGCGCCAGCATCTAACATCACGGTCGCCAATGGAATCCTCACCTTGGCGTGGACAAGATCCCAAAGTCCCAATGACACCAGTATTACGACACTTTCCCGCGACGCTCATTATTACCACGCTTGGCGTTATGGATACTTCGAAGTTCGCATGAGGTGGGACGCTGTACGAGGCGCGTGGCCTGCAATCTGGCTGCTTCCAGTTCAAGCGGCAAACACTGGCGCAGTCGACTCCGGCGAGCTGGACATTTTTGAAGGACAAGGTTCTACTCCCAATTTCTTTTACGGAACCATACATGAATGGAAGCAACGCCGCGACGTGAGGAACAACAAAGGCCGTAACGTCTTCCAGCTCCCTGCCAGTGTCGACCTGTCGCAGTTCCATATTTATGGCGCCATGTGGATCCCCGGCAAAGTGACCTGGTACTTCGATAACAAACCTCTATTTTCGGTTGCCACTTATCCCGTTTTTGATACCCAGAACTATTACCTGATTGCGGGAAGCCAAGAGGGTCTCAATTGGGATTATGGGGAGATGACAGGCGTTTCGGCTTCCAGGATCAATGTGGATGTGGACTGGATCCGTGTTTGGCAGAAGCAACCTTGACACCGTGCCACTGACGGGAATGTTTTACCATGCTCAGCGTCGTCGTAATAACGAAAAATCAAGCCTGGAATATCTCGCGGTTGCTGCGATCGGTTGAGCAGGCGGTCAGAGACTTGGCTAACTGGGAGATCATTCTTGCCGATTCTGCGTCAACTGATGGCACCGCGGAACTCGCGATGAACTTCGCAGCTGTTCAGGTTGTGCATTTACGCAGCGATCAGCGACTCACTCCCGCTGCGGGCCGTTATGTGGGGTTTCACCACACTGAGGGCGATTTGGTTCTCTACATGGATGGAGATACCGAATTGGTTCCCGGTTGGTTGCATAGCGCCATCGCCGTATTGCAACAACATCCTAAGATCGCCGGCGTGACTGGGGTATGCGTCGACGTCCCCAAGAACTCAACCCCTTCGCTCTCGATTAACAACCCGGAATTCAGTTTCCGCGAAGTCAAGTATTTGATCGGTCGAATGTCTTTGTACAGGCGCTCGGTGCTCGAGGAGGTTGGCCCGTTTCAACCTTATTTGCTAGCAGAAGAGGAGCCGGAACTCGGGATCCGCATCCGCGATGCCAATTATGCGCTTGTTGAGCTTCAACAGACGGCAGCGTTCCACCACTGCGATGAAGAGCCGGACACCTTTTCCACGTGGATATGCAGGTGGCGTCGCAGTTTCCTCTTCGCTCAAGGCCAAATATTTCGACACCTATACGGCACACCTCTATTTTGGACATACGCCCGTGAGCGCGGTTACGCATTGGTTCCCGCGGTAGCCATTCTCGTCGGGGGAGCTGGGCTTGCAGCTTCGCTGCAGACCAGGAACCCGTGGTGGTTCGCTGGGTATGCATTAGTGGTCGCCATTGTTCTCACAGGTGATGCGATCCGAAAACGCAGTTTGAAAAAGATGGCGGTATCTTTGTTCTTTCGCATCCTTAGCATCGCGGGTGCGATCAAAGGCGCCACCATAGCGACTCCGCGACCGGACACGTACCGAACGGATTCGGAAGTGGCTAGCGATCCACATCTCACGAGTGTTTTTCCATGAAGATCCAGTTCAAAAAACGAACATCGGCGCGCTCCGGCCGGCCCTGCCGCATTCTGATGCTCATAACCAGCCTGGTCCAAGGTGGAGGCGCAGAAAGTCAGGTTGTCCGGCTCTCCATTGAACTCAAGTCTCGTGGCTACGACGTGATGCTAGTGAGCTTGGTGTCGCCACTGGCGCACCTTGACGAATTGGAGCAGGCACAAATTAGAGTCCATTCACTCAACATGGAACCGGGTGTGCCGGACGTTAGGGCGGTGTTCACGTTGCGCAACACTATTCGCAGTTTTTGCCCTGATATCGTCCATTGCCACATGTTTCATGCGAATCTGCTCGGACGAGTCACGCGCTTGTTGTGCCGTATCCCCGTGTTGATCTGTACAGCTCACAGTGTCCGCGAAAACTCCCGTAAGGGCGGCCCTAGTTGGCACCGAGAGATGCTGTACCGCGTCACTAACCACATGGCGGACCGCACAACTACCATCTGCCAAGCCGGATATGAAAGATACGTCAACGTGGGGGCAGCGTCGCGAGAGAAATTTACCGTGATACCGAATGGAATCGATACCGACAAGTTTTCACGTTGGTCAGAGCGCCGATCGCGAGCCCGCCACGCCCTCCGACTCAACGACACTTTCGTATGGCTTGCGGTCGGACGTCTTGTGGTGCAAAAAGACTATCCGACGCTCCTGCAAGCCTTTGAACAGTTGGCCAACAAGAAAGTAACTTTACTCATTGTCGGTAGCGGCCCCCTGAAGGGCGCTCTGCTTCAACGATGTGCAGATCTCCAGCTCGATGGAAGAGTACGGTTCTGCGGCGAAAGTAAAGACATGCTCGATTTTTACAATGCTGCTGACGCATTCGTAATGTCATCCCAAACCGAAGGCCTTCCTATGGCGGCGCTCGAAGCGACGGCCACAGGTCTGCCTTGTGTTGTCACAAACGTGGGCGGCATACCTGAGATAGTAATGGACAACGTCGGCGGTCACGTCGTTTCTCCCGGAAATCCGGCAGAGCTCGCGTCCGCCTTACAGCGTGTAATGCAAGCATCGCCCGAGTCACGTCAGGCTATGGGCCGCGCAGCACGCGAGCATTGCCGCGCGAATTACCACATCGAAAAGATAGTTCAGAAGTGGATGGATCTCTACGCAGAGTGTTACTCCTTCGCCCAAGCCCGCGGAAATACCTGGCCAGCAATAGAACTTTCAGCCCACTAATCTTCGTTCATTTATCGTATGGATACTGCACAAAAATTATCGCGATGGGACGTGGGCCGGCAGACAGGTTCCGTGAGACTCACGAATCGGCAAGGCGCCTTCGTGATCTCACTTGATTTTGAGCTGCACTGGGGTGTGCGTGATCATCGTCCTCTCTCACGCGCGGAGCGCTCTAGACTACTAGCCGCGCGCGATGCCATTCCACGCCTACTCGATCTTTTCGATGAATTTTCAATAAGTGCCACTTGGGCGACCGTCGGACTCCTTTTCGCCCGATCTCGGGAGGAGGCGCAAGCGTTCGCACCTAAGCGCAAGCCAAACTACGCAGACCCTCGCTTGAATCCCTATTCTGAGCAGCTCGGCAAAGATGAGAAGGATGACCCTTTTCATTTCGCGCCCACCCTGATTGCGGCGATTGCACGCCGAAGGGGGCAAGAGATTGGCTCACACTCGTTCTCCCATTTCTACTCGATGGAATCCGGCCAAACTGCTGCCGACTTTCAGGCAGATACCGAAAGTGCTCTTGCGATCGCCGTGAATTCCGGGCACAGGCTGACCTCGTATGTTTTCGCCAGAAACCAGGTCAATCCAGCGTATTTGCCGATCCTCCAGCAAGCAGGCATCACCGCGTATCGGGCCAACGAGCAGGCCAAAATCAAAAAAGCTGCGAGCTTCAGGGACCAAAGGAGAATAGATCGCCGTCTCAGGAGATTCCTAGACGCTTACGTCGACGTCTGCGGTCCTCAAACCTCGCACTTTGCGCTGAAGCAACAGCCATTCGCTTTGTTTGCAAGTCGATACTTACGGCCTTATCACCCAGGAACCGCCGTGCTGGAACCATTGCTACTCACACGCATCGACCAAGCAATGAGACATGCTGCATTGCGTGGGCAAGTATTCCACATGTGGTTTCACCCGGAAGACCTCGCGCCATTTGTAGACGAGAACCTGCTGCTACTTCGTCGTGTATTGCAGCTCTTCGACCATCAACGCAATAAGCACAACATGCTTTCTCTCTCCATAGGCCAACTGAGCGGCGCTATCCGCTGAAGAACCGGCCCCCCTGTAGTCAGATTATGAGAACGTCCTTCGCCTCATCATTTCGCCAGATTAACGACAACATTGCTAAACCGAGAATTTTGTATGTGATTACCCGCGCGGAACACGGCGGCGCTCAAATGCACGTTCTTAAATTGGCATTGAGCCTGCGATCAGAATTCGAAGTGGAAGTCGCCACAGGAGAGGAAGGCTTTCTCACCAAGGCATGTCGTCAGAGTGGCATCCCTGTCCACGTGATCTCGTCTTTGCAACGTGAAATCCGTCCCTTAAAGGATGCTCGCGCCTGTTGGGCTCTCTATCGACTCGTCCGAAGAGTATGCCCAGATCTAATCCATGGGCACACGTTCAAGGCCGGCTTTCTGGGGCGGATCGTTGCTCGGACCCTCAATATCCCGTCGGTGTACACACTGCATAGTTGGCTCTTTGGGACAGCGGCGACGCCCACGAGGTGGAGCATTTTCGCAGGACCGTGCGAGTGGCTTGGAGCTCTCTGCTGCCAGCGTGTGGTCACGATTTCTAATGAAGGTGAGGGGCTTTTGAGAAAGTATCTCAAGGGTGCAGCTTCCAAGATTGTGACCATTCGAAACGGCATACCCGACTGCGGCGAGCGTAAGTGCGCGAATGATAACGATGGAGTCGTACGTGTTATCATGGTCGCGCGTTTCACAAAAGTTAAAGAGTTCGACATTTTACTGCGCGCGTTCGCTGCTACTCCGGCAAGCACTACTCTGCAGCTCGTTGGAGACGGCCCGACTCGATCTGGCTGCGAAACTCTTGTGCGTGAGCTCGGACTCGTGCATCGAGTGCAGTTCCTGGGTAGCCGAGACGATGTTCCTTCACTCCTCGCGAAGTCGGATATCTTCGTTCTTGCCTCAAAATACGAAATGTCGCCCATCAGCATTCTTGAGGCAATGCGCGCCGGATTGCCTACGATTGCCTCGAACGTCGGCGGCGTTAAGGAGGTGCTAGGCGACGCTGGAATCCTGGTCCCCGCTGGCTCAGTCGATTGCCTCTCTAAGGCCCTCACCGATTTGGTCGGAAACACTGATTTGCGAATTCGGATGGGACAGGCCGCGCGCTTGCGCTTCGAGCAGCATTACGACTTTCGTCGCCAACTTGCGCTTACTTCATCCTTGTACAAAGAAGTCCTGCTTGGCGCCAGCCGGTGCCTCGCCGAGCCCGTCGGCGTGAATGTGCCCGGCTATTTCGGCAGGAGCGGCTCTGTCATTCTCGGGCGAAAGCCGCAGATGAGCATCTGGCAGCCTCAGGAACAGGCCCGCAAGTTCCGCGGGCCTGTCTGTTGATCAACTTACGGTTGCCAAACGCGAACCCAATCGACGTTTACTCCGATTTGCGACGCAGTCACACCTGAAAGATTGCCATAGGACCAGTTCGCGCCCTCCTGACTACCAAGGATCAGGTAGTAGTTTTGCTGGTCAAAAATCGAATACGTCGGAAACGAGTACAAGGCCTGATTGTCGAAGTACCAAGTCACCTGCCCGGGGGTCCACAAGACTCCATAAGTGTGGTATTGAGACAGGTCGACGCTTCCGAGGTTATAGTTCTTCGCTGCAGAGTGGTGCCCCGTGGGGCTGTTCCAGTCGTGAATGGTTCCTGTGAATACGGTAGGAGTTGCGCCTTGGCCTTCGAAGACATCCAGTTCTCCCTGCTCGCAACCACCGCACTTGATTCCCTGTACTGGAATCATCCAAATGGCGGGCCAGGCACCCGTCACTGTATCCCAACGCATCCGCACTTCAAAGTATCCATAGCGCCATGCGTGGTAACTCGATGCGTCTTTGGCGGAGGTAGCCAGGCTCGTATCGGAGGTACCTTGCCCCTGTTTCCACAACAATGTCAGAGCCGAGTTGCTAGCGGAAATATTTGAGTATGGAGCAGCGGCCTCCCAGAACATTCCAGGGTTATACCAATTGAAAGTTCCCACTCCGTTCGTACTAAGGTTGAGAGAATTGAAATCGTCGGAAAACATGAGGGTGTAACCAGAGGCCTGGGGCGGAGGAGTTATGGTCGAACTCCCGGCTGAAGTAGCGATTGCCTCCGATTGCGTCGCGGCTTGGGGAGAAGCTGCAGAATCACGAACCTGCACGCTGAAGTAAGAGGTGCCGGAGTTTGCAGGCGTTCCGCTAATCTTTCCGGCGCTGGAGAGAGACAAACCTTGGGGCAATTGCCCGCTGACCAGTCCCCAGTTGTAAGGCGGAGCTCCTCCCGTTGCGGAGAGTGTCGCTGAATAGGTCGCGCCTGTGATAGCGGGCGGCAGGCTTGATGTTGTGATGGCAAGTGGAGCAATTCCGGGGGCGCTTACTACCTTCAGAGTTACACCCTCCGACTGTTTGCGGGTCGCAGTATTCAGTGCTGCGATGGTGACAGTTTTTGCGACCGAGACGTCCGTTTTCGAGATTTGCGCTTGGATCTTCCAAGAATTCACAAAGGTCGTTGGACGGGATGATCCATTCCAAAGGACGAGCGATCGGCTCGTGAATTCTCTACCGTTAACGGTGAGAACAAAAGCATTTGTTCCAGCGGTCACAGACGACGGAGAAATGCTGCTGATGTACGGTGTTCCAGCGAAAACCGGGGAACAGGCGATGGACACACCTAGGGCCCCCAGCAGAAGGAGAGATCTGCTGCGCATAACTACTACCTCAATTTAAGAATTTGCTTCCGTAGTTCTAAGTTTGGACACAGCGCCGGACCAAAGTGACGAACGTTCGTTGGACTGAATCGTACATTTGAAAATCTTTCGTTAACAGGTCTCGGAAGAACATGGTGGGCATACACCATAGTTCATGTGCTGTGGAAAAGAATTGTCACCACTATTTCTAAATCCGCTGGACGGGCTGGGGAGAACATCGATTTGAGCACTAAACGAATCACATGCAGAAAGAAAACAAAAAATCCGAACAGCAGTTGAGTTCACAAGGGAATCGTCTGAACCAATATCGGGAGGATTTTGCGTGTCAAGACCCAGCGCAATCGGTCAACTTCCAAGCAAAGCTCTTTTTTGAGTCGCTTGGCATGACCGAGAATCCGTTTGCTGGAACACCCGATCCGAAATACCTTTACGAGAGCTCAACGCACGCGGAGGCAAAATCGTCGCTCATTATCGGCCTTGAATGTGGGGTCGGCTTCCAGGCTCTCATCGCACCCCCCGGCATGGGCAAGACAACCATCTTGTTTGACGTTATAAAGCAGTTCCAGCCTATTGCGAGAACCGCATTCCTGTTTCAGCCTCGAGGCGACTATCGAGATGTGCTGCGCTACTTGCTATCCGAACTAGGGGAGCGCGCCGGTCCAGACTTACTGGACATCCAGGAACGGGTGAACAGATTGCTCGTGCGCGAACATGAAGCTGGAAGACGCACAATCGTTGTTGTTGATGAGGCACAGTCGCTGAACTCTGAGGCGCTGGAAACCTTACGCCTGTTGTCGAATTTCGAGACTCCAAGTGAAAAACTGCTGCAAATAGTGCTCGCTGGCCAACCCCAACTCGCCAAGAACTTGGCCGATCCAGGACTGCGCCAACTGCAACAGCGCATTTCGATTTTGAAGACGCTCGCACCCCTCGACTTGCGAGAAACTGACAACTACATTCAACATCGTCTATGGGTCGGGGGCTACGAAGGAGAACCCCTGTTCACTTCTGCTGCGATCAAACTCATCTGGGAAGCAAGCTATGGTGTTCCGCGAGAGATCAACACGCTCTGCTTCAACGCAATCTTGCTTGTGACCGCCCTAAAGAGGAAGCACATCGACGAAGAGATTCTCCGGGAAGTAATCGCTGATACGACTCCCATTGAGAGTATCGATGTGTCCGCCACCAGTCGGCCCGAGCGAGTAGAGCTTCCAGCAAAGCAGGGTTCGGCACAAACGTCAGATGTAGCGATGAGTTCAGAAGAGCAACGACCAGAACGGTTGTCTGCCCAGCATATTCATTTCTACAACTTCAAAATGAATCCCTTCGACCGCGTTCCCGACCCCTCGCGGCTGTGCCTGACGTCAACGCATTGGCGTGCGCTGGCAGGTCTATACACCAGAATCGTGCAGAAAGGAGGGGTTTTGCTGCTAGTCGGCGACTCCGGATCGGGCAAAAGTCTTGTCGTTAGCTGCGTCATGAAGCTACTGAGCAGCAATGACTTGAAAGTTGAATACGTGGGCGGCGGACAGCTTTCAGCAACACGCCTCTTTGAGATCTCACATTCGGGGGCAATCGGCTTCGACTCCGCTTTTCCTCACGCGCCTGCCCTCTGCCCCGCCCTGTTCGTTGATGATGCGGAAACACTCTCGCGAAACTCATGGGAACAACTGCGGGACTTGATAGAAAACAAAAACGGCTCAGAACAATGGCCGACAATCGTCATCGTGGGCAGATCTGAAATCGAAGACGTCCTTGCCTCAGCCGAACTGGAGACTCTGAACCGTGCCGTTGCGGTCTGCTATCGTTTGCACGATCTTGGAGAAACGGAGATCAAGAATTACATTTCCTGCCGATTACGCTTGGTACAGAAGGACAGCGATGCCGCACCCGTATTTAGCGAAGATGCGATTTCCGCCCTGAGCTTCCACTCGCATGGCAATCCCGGAGCCATTAATTGCCTCTGCGAAGCTGCGCTCGTCAAGGCGTATGCGACAGGCAATCCCCACATTTCTGCGGACCTCATAGACCAAGTCGCGCACGACGTGCAGCCAAATCCTACCTGCGACGAAAGGGCCCCTCGCCACCATCCGGCCTGCAATGCTGAACTGGTCAAAGCTGCCGGCGTCCTTTTGGATCTGCATCTCGCGTTACATACCTAGTGGGACGGCTTCGCGTTCCGTAAGTAGATTGTCAAACAGACCTAGGCGAACACGCGCCTGGGTATTTTTATGTTTTTTGAAAATGTGTATCAGCCTGCGCGTTTTGATGAAATATCGATCTCTCCAGCATCCGGCTGGTCTGTCTGACTGAACGCGTAGAGCACGAGTTCCACTCGATTGGAGATTCCGAGCTTATCGAAAATTTTGAAAAGATAATTTTTGACCGTGTGCTCGCTAAGCTTCAAGTGCGCGGCGATCTCCCGGTTTGCCCTCCCATCAGCCACCAAGCGGACGATCTTCGCTTCTTGCTTGCTCAGCAATTTCGTGCCTTTGGCATCTGTAATTCGGACAGGGGCTGAGTCTCTGAACGCCTCTAGAAGTTGTTCCAGTTCTGCGCTATTCGCCCAAATTTGCCCACTGTGCACGCGGGCAACACACTTCGAAAGCAGGTCGAGGTCGGCTTCCGAACGTCCGAACACACCCTTTGCGCCAGCGCGAAATGCCTCAACCGACAAATGCAGTTCTGACGATTCGACCAGCACGATAGATCGAATTTGAGGACGAATGGCTCGCATATGCTGCACCGCTCTCAAGCCGCTGCCCTTGTGCTCTCTCAGGTGCACGCTAACGAGAGCTACATCTATCTCAATTTTCTCGAGCGCTTCGACCAATTCCTTTACGGTCGTGGCACATGCCACCACCTGAAGCCCTCGTCGGCGATTCAAAACTCCGCGAACCAGCTCACAAAACATGGCATTGGAGTCGGCGACCAGGATGCGAATTCGGTAGGCTTTTTTCTCAGAGTTCACCGCATTCTCACCCCCACGTGAAGGCCAAAGAGGCAAGATTCGGGTAAGTAGCAGCTTCTATTGAAGGGGCAGTGCAAATAAAGGAGTGGGTGACAAGACCTGCGAGACGTCATTAGTGAACAACCATCTTTTAGGGTCACACTACCGCTTCATCGGGTCAATCACCCGAAAGATGCACTCTCAACTACAACTTTTTGGTTATCATAAGTGCTAAGCAGGGCTCGTCTTCCATGGCTCGATTGCACTTGCGCGGCCAAAGGATGGTAGTTCCGGTTTGATGGTACAGCGCAGCAAACACTCCGCGGCTGCAGCTTTTGATCCAACGCCCCAAGGATTTTCAGCAAATCGAGAGTTGATCTCATCGCTCACCGACCGGTCGTCCGCGGCTTTTCCCATCGTGAATTTCGATTTCGACGCCCTTCTCTCCGTACTTCTTCGAACGCCCAAAACAACGGGGGCGGCTCTGGCGAAAGTGCATGGCGAGTTCCTCGTCTGCGTAGCATCGAAAGGAGCGAACGCTCCGGTGGTGGGAACGCATTGCCACCGAACGGGAGGCTTGACCGGCATGTGTTTCTCTTCCGGGAAGATCCAGTTGTCTAACGACACCAATACTGATTGCCGAATTGATATTGCTGCGTGCAGTGAACTGGGAGTGCGATCAGTGTTGGCGATTCCACTCCTAAGTGCATCAAACTCCCTTGGTGTTCTGGAGGTACTCTCCTCAGAACCTAACGCTTTCAACTGGAGAACCATCCGACCGCTCGTCAGAATCGCTCAGACAATAGAAATCGGAGTGCCGGGGCCTGCGGCATCCGATATCAGAAATGACGATTCAGGAGTTGCACATGACTGCGCGTTTCGAAAGGGCTGCAACTCTAACTACCTTGGTCTGCAACAGGTTCTCGAAGCTGTTTCTTCGATTCAGGACCTCCGCGGAGTCGGATCACCCGAACTCTTTTTCGCCGAAAGTTGTTTGATCCACCAAAATGCAGCAAGACCACACCTCACTGATGAACCCACGTCGAGACCAATTGACCCACCCAATTTCGAAATAGTTGGCGAGGAACTTAGTAATAGGCGCTGGGCTGTACCCGCGACAATCGTCTCCGCCATTTTGCTGGCATTTTTCGTCCTGGCGTACAGCAAAATGCTTCATTCAAGATTCCCCGACGGTCGCGGCACCTTTCGCCAACAAACGACGAATGCTCTACCTGGTTCTGTAATTCAAGCAAGCACCACGACTCCGCAGGTTCGTAGCAACATGCCAAAACCATCGTTTGCTGCGGCTACTCCGGCCGCGGCTGCTGAAGCCGTGCGAATGCCGAGTAATTCGGCAGTGCGGAATAATGACTCAGAACTCTTCAACTTAGGTATTCGGTACTTGAACGGCATTGGAACAGACAAGGACGAGGCACTCGGGGCGAATTGGATAAAGAAAGCAGCAAACCTTGGTAATAATCAGGCGCAAAACAGGTTGAGCACTCTGTACGCGAAAGGGATCGGTGTCCCACGCGATCCTGTAAGAGCATACACATGGGCGGTTATTGCTGCTCGCTCGTCGGGAGTAGGCTACGACGAAGTTGCCGCGTTGCGTCAGACGATGACACCCCTCCAAGTTGACGACGCGGAACATCGAATCCAGCATTGGTTTTCGCAAAAGGTTCCCAAGTAGGAGCTGCCTGGATCAACTTTCAGGAACGGGGTGTTAGCACGCCCCTGGACTACCCGCATCCGCGGGCGGCCGAGCGATATCAATACCCTCCAAGAACTGTCACGCAAGATGGAATGTGGCCGCGCGGGAATATTCGGGCAGATGCGACTTATCCATTACACAGAGAACAGCGGCAGACGTCGAGCCTTCGCATCTAAACCAGCGATGAAGTCGGGCTCCGCTGCGAAACTCATTGCCATCGGTTTGTTCCTGGCACTGCTCCTCTATATTGCCTATGTAGTACGAACCGCGCTGCTGTTGATCTTTGTCAGTATCACCTTCGCGATCATCTTCTCTCCTTGGGTCAAATGGATACAAAGTTGGCACATACGACATCTGTACCCGGGCCGAGGTGCAGCCATTCTGATCCTTCTGGGAATCGTATTGATCGCAATCACCCTCTACTTGGCATTTGCAGCTCAGCCAATTGCGGCCAATGCGGAGCAGATGACCAACGACCTTCCACAGAATCTCCAATCTTTGCAGCAGAGGGTAACTCGATTGCCTTTCGGTCATGCCGTTGTGCCAAGGCTCGACGAAAACAGGATCCGGGAATGGATACAAAAAGGTATTCAGCAGGCCTTCAAATTGTTTCAAAGTTTGGTAAGCGGAGTAGCAGCGCTCCTCACGTTAATACTACTCACCGCCTACTTCATGCTGGATGGCGAGCGCGCATTCAGTTGGGCTACGTCTATGGTGCCGGGCACAGCGCGCTCTCGCCTCAAAAAGACTCTGGAGCAAGGCGCTCAGCGGATGCAGCGGTGGTTGTACGGTCAGTTGATACTGATGTTGATTCTTGGGTCATCCAGCGCGGTGGTGTTCGGGCTCCTCGGGCTGCGCTATTTTTATGCTCTTGCCGTTTTTGCCGCCCTGGCAAACTTCGTTCCCATCCTTGGCCCAATCGCAACCGTTGTGGTCGCCGGCACAATTGCCGGGTTGGATTCGTGGACGAAGCTGCTGGGCGTCATCATCTTCTACGCTGTTTACCAGCAGGTCGAAAATGCATACCTGACCCCTCGTATCATGCGAGCAGAAGTGGATTTGCCGGGCGTGGCTGTTATCATTGCCCTGACGATCGGCGCTGAGTTGGCGGGGCTGTTGGGCGCTATCGTCGCGGTCCCGATCGCGGCGCTCATTGCAACCATGCTGGATGAATACCTTGTACAAAACTCCTCGCCGTCCGTAGCTGAATCAATTCGTGCGGCCTAGTGATACCGGCAAGCATCCGGCGTCTCCATACCTCGAAAAACGGCAAAATTCAGCTCGCGCCGATGGGTCCTGAAGTAACATCTATCCAGCCGGGTTACGCCCTCCGATCGAGTTGAGTATCCAGCTGGACAATCCCTCTGAGGTCAATGAAGCGTTACCGGCAGGAATCAGATCGGCCACATAATCCGCTCGAAGTCGCGCACAGTTGCTTACGAAGTTGTAGCGCTCCGCTTCGCGAGGCGGATGTGCCAAGCGGTCAAAAGGGCCGTGGAACTGCTCACTTCAACATTGCTAGACCCACTTTCTGCACACAACCTTCGCTTATAAGTACAAACAAATGCAGCCATAACCTTATGGAGTCAGCTTAACTGTGTCGCTAGATTGGCATTAGCTGCAGTGTTCGCCACGACGTGTGTCAGTGCGAGCGACCACGCAGAAACCTTGGAGGATAGATGCGGACGAGCTTTTTCGCATTGATGTGCTATCTTTTTCTCTTGCCATTGATCTTTTCAATTCCCAGCAGAGCACAGCAGGATACCACAGCAAATTCGCAGAATAATGACACAATCGAGGGCACGGTTGTCTCCTCAAGTCGCGATATTCTGGTTTTGCGCGGAGACAATGGTGAATATCACCTATTCACCTACGATCCCGCAACTCGCCCGGCAGGTTTGACTCGTGGCGCGCGGGTACGCGTAAACGCCGGTGCTCCGGATGAAAATGGCACCCGAATCGCGACAAACATTGCTTTAAAGAAGAAAACTAAAACCCGCTACGTGCGGGGTGGCACCGGACTCGCTGCAACTTTAGAGGAATTGCCAGCCACTGTATCCCGTGGAACCATTGTGCGGGAGGAACAGTGCCACCTTCGCCCTTTGCTGGGCTATTTCGCTATGTTGGCTACGGAATGCTCGGTGGAGGAACATTCGTTGCTGTTGTGATCATTGCCTCATTGCTGCAGGGGGACGTTGCGAGAGCGTGGGCAGAGCAAGTGCGGCGCAGGCGAGACAAATCTCGCTGAAGTTGATCAGCCTAGGTTCCAACCGTGGGGACACAGACCAAAAATAGGCCAGCCGGGGAGACCTAAAAGGCTGGCCATGGAGAAGCGATGTAAAAACGACGCCTTCCCCCAGAAGGCGCATTTCCAACCTAGTGCCGCAACACTGTGCGGTCAATTCCCCAAACGATGTAGCGATAAGAAAAGCCCCGAAAGCGATCAGGGTAGCGCTTCGGGTTGCTGCTTCGCGGTAGGCGTTTGGGATGACCTTCATACACCGTCAGCGCCCCTGCATCGGGTAGCACGCCCTACGGCGCTGACGGGACGGCAATTGCCGCTGGACCATCATAAGAACCACCCGCTCAGCGTGAAAAGCGAGCAAGGAAAAAGCCCGCAGTCTCAGCGGGCTTCGGTTTGCCGTTGTTGCGTGCCAAGGTGTCCCAGACCCCGAAGCCTTCGCCTCCGCCGCTCAGGCTGCGGGGTCCAAAACCACCTTTAACGCCGTCCCTCATGCCGGGTTGGACCCTCTTGCAGGACTGAAGGGCAGCGTCAACAGCGGACAACTTCTTGCCGGTCGTCTTTTTCGGTGAGAAGCCGATTTATTTCTTTGGTGAGCTGGATCAGTTTGTCCACGTCCTTCTCCACGACGGCCTGCTGACACAGCGCACGCCACGGTTCTGCTTGTTCTATTTGCCTCTCCATAGACACCTCGAATGCACTAGATGGTATGCCGACATTGTGTACTGGACGGT
>JAICSO010000087.1 GCA_025936825.1 Terriglobales bacterium | reverse complement strand
TGTGCTGTGCATGATGTGAAAAATATTCAAGCACCCATTGCAGCACCTCGACTTTTGCGGACGGCAATCCACAGGCGTGCCATGGCAGCAAGGGATCACCGGTCTCGTAGAATTCGATGCGGGCTATCTCAAGCGCATGCTCAGCGACTCCCGGGATTGCGATCGCGTCTTTGGCATCCACCTTCAACGCCTCCCGCTGAGATCAACAAGCTTAGCTGATGGCTTCTTGCCGGCGTCGACAAGGACCCCTACCCTTTCCGTGGCTGCGCGCAGCGGATCATCGAACAAATGCGCGTAGCGCGCCGTTGTCGCCGGTCGGGTGTGGCCTAGTAGTTGGCCGATAATCGGAAGCGACAAGCCAGCGCTCGCCAAGATCGATGCCTAGCTCCTTCCCGTTGGTGATGCTCATTGCTCTTCAGCACTCGGATCAATCCGCAAGTCGTTTAAAGATTTCCCTCGTGCAAGCAATATGCGCACCCATCCAGGTTGTAAGCCACGACCCGACCAGGTCTGATGCGGCGGGTAGGGATTTCGAAATCTCGGATAAACCTTGGGGTAAGCACGACGAGGGCCGTTCGAAACTTTTCTTTGTATTTCGTCGAGCCGCGTTTCGAGCTTCAGCTTCTCCGCCTGCAATTTTGCAGTCAGGATCGAGGCGATTTCCTCGTGAAGCGCCCAAAGTTCCTCTATAGACTTGCCATTCAAATCGATGCGTTTCATTCGCAGGCTTTGGAATGCGACTCGCAGTTCGATAGCAACAGAGCAAGGAAAAAGGCCGCCCCGCGCAACTTACTCAGACAAAAACGTCAGCGCCTACGCGTGGCCATCTGGGGACTGCAGATCGTCAGGCTGGTCGCGCTCGGTAGGGGGTGTTTGCGTCAGCCGGTGACCTTCGGAAGTAGGGGCCAAGTACACATTTATAACGCCGGAGAGTCCAACCGGTCCGATAGATTGGGTGTTCGGACATCCATTGCGCGATCCCGATCTGACCATCAATCATGCAGCTTTGGAAAGTGATGTTACTTAGTGAGGTATCGGTAACAATTTCTTCGACGCAACGGCCTGTAGGTCCGGAAGAGGCTTCGCAGAGAAATGCGACAAGCGTCACGAACATGGCTTATCACCGCCTCTCGGCGCGCTGCTTTGCGCATCGCGCCTCCCCGAAAGCCTGATGCCAACCTTCCGCCCCGGATTAGTCAATCCGCCATAGTGGGAGGACACCATACCTCTATCGGTTTAACCACCTAATGGAGCACTGTCATGGATGACAAGGAAAAATCAGTAATCGATAAGTTTAAGGATACGGTGGCAGAGGTGGTCGGAAAGATGGGCTGTGCGATGGCGCCTACTGCAGAGGAAAAAGACAAGGAGGTTGCGGCCACCACGAACGAGCAGGTCTACGTCCCTGAAGCAACGGATGCTGCGGCCATGCCGGCGCCACTCTTTGGCGCCCCGGCGCGAGAACGAAAGGCTCGCGCTAAACCCAAACCCCCACCCCGCGGCGCAAAAGCAGCTAGGAAGAAGACAAAGGCATCAGCTAAACAAAAGCCTGCAGCGAAGAAGCACGCCAAGAAGGTTGTGAAAAAAGCGAAATCGAAGCGATAAAGGTCGGCGCCATTTATCGCAGGCAGCTCAATCCATTGAGAAAAGAAAAACACTGCGCGCTAGCAGGCTTTCCTACGTCCTGAAGGCTGCTCCTTTCTGTGCCCAGGACACCAGCGTTCACGTACCGGGACTTGCTCTTTCAACAAAGGTTGCTCGCCTCGTAAGCTGGTTGTGATCATGGTCAATCCAAATGTTGCAATAGTGCGTGCGACGAGAATAGCTCGAGGTCTCCAAAGGGTCGAATGCTCTGCCTATTCCGATTAGTGTTGGAACTTCTCAAAGCCCTGCGGCATTGATTATTGAGTTGCTTGATTAGGACTGCCGTGCCTGACAATTCTCCGCAAGATCCGCCGATCGAAGATCGAAGCGAGCCAAGCAAAGTCGCCAAGCTCTTTGGCGTCGTAGCAAACCGCACATCCCTTGCTGCCGGGCACGCAAGTACGTTCATTCTGGCGGCACTGGTGGTGCTGGTTTGGGCGGTGACTGGACCCTTGTTCGGTTTTTCGGATACTTGGCAGTTGGTCATCAATACAGGGACCACCATCGTTACCTTCCTGATGGTCTTCTTGATTCAGAATTCCCAAAATCGGGATAGCGCAGCCATTCAGGTGAAGCTAGACGAATTGATACGCGTCGGTGCAGCACGCAATTCCCTTGTTGGAATCGAACACCTGACTGACGAAGAGCTGCAAGATATTCGCGAGAAATGCGAAAAGCGAGCCAAGGCGGACCAGATAGCAAAGGCAACGGTTAGCAAAACGAGAAAAAAAGCCCGACGCGCGGCCGAACGAGTCGTCGCTTCGGATTGATGCCGGGCGCTAGGGGCCGACTTTCCGATCATCAGCGCTTTGAAAACTGAGCGTCCGCGCTGGATCGGTTTGCAGTCATAGCGGTTGGTAAGCCACTGTGGCGCACCCTCACACGGAACCGCGGGACAGGTCGTCGCATAGCCAGACTCATCGCTGAGGCGCATAAGGCTGCGTCCATCCCTTCTCGCTCAAGGTCCTCTCTTGGTCGTCGCGCTGGCCCTAATCTTTATCGCTCTCTACGCGACGGTTGCGCTAGAACACCCGGTCAAAATCAGCAAATCGGCATCCGCTCTCTTCGGCGCTGGCCTGTTGTGGACGGTCTACGCGCTAGCGATTGGCGATCAGGCTCGCGCTGGGCATGAGTTGGACGAGAGTATCACCGCGACAGCGCGGATCACCTTTTTTCTGCTAGGCGCGATGACCATCGTGGAGATGATCGATGCCCATGATGGCTTTTCGGTAATCACTTCCCGCATCCGCACGCAGGGGATGACAGGTTTGTTGTGGATCGTGTCGTGGGTGACGTTCGTATTAAGCGCCCTTCTGGACAATCTCACCACAACCATCGTCATGGTTTCGCTGATCCGAAAGCTGCTCGACCGCGGCGATGATCGGCTACTATTTGTCTCTGTGATCGTGATCGCCGCTAATGCGGGCGGAGCGTGGTCACCTATGGGCGACGTTACCACCACGATGCTGTGGATCGGCGGCCAAGTGACTGCGCTGGGGATCATCAAAGGATTGTTTGCCGCTTCCGTTGTGAACTTGCTGGTTCCTCTTCTTATCGTGACCTCCGCGTTCAGGACTAAAGCATTTAGGGCTGGGGTGAGCGTTTCCGACTCTTCCGAATTCCCGGCATTCGAGCGTAACACTATGCTTGCAGCGGGGCTCGGCGTTCTGGTGTTGGTGCCGATCTTCAAGCAGCTCACGCATTTGCCGCCATTCATGGGCATTCTGTTCGGGCTAGGAATCCTGTGGGTTGTCAGCGAGATGCTGCACAAGAGCAAGCCGCCCGACGAACGGGAGAGACTGACACTCGCGCATGCGCTGAGTCGTATTGACCATAGCTCGCTACTATTCTTCGTCGGTATTCTGCTAGCCGTGGCAACGTTAGAGCACGCCAAAATTCTCGAATCACTGGCTGCTTGGCTGGATCGGTCAATTGGGCGTCAGGGCGTAATCGTGCTGCTGCTTGGTTTGTTCAGCGCCATCGTGGATAACGTGCCGTTGGTGGCGGCTTCGATGGGAATGTATCCGTTGGCGAAGTATCCGACCGACGCCTTTCTTTGGGAGTTCATGGCCTATTGTGCGGGAACGGGCGGCTCGATTCTGATCGTCGGATCGGCGGCTGGCGTTGCGGCAATGGGTATCGAGAAGATCGAATTCCTCTGGTACATGCGCCGGATCGCGTGGCTCGCGCTGCTCGGCTATTTTGCCGGAGCGGCTGTCTACGTCGTGCAATTCAAGGTGGCTCACTGATCGGATTGGGGATCTGTCTCGTCGGGAACAGACCAATCCGTTCACACGATCCAGCAATCAGGCCGCACCGCTCACGCGCATTACAGCCACGTAGAGGAGCCCGCCGATGCGCCGTTCGGATTGACGGGCACCATGAACAGATTGCCGCCAACCCGGCCCGACGCCTCCGCGCCGGGTGGCGTTGCAATACTTCATTTTACCAGCCGTCCCGGAAATGCCGTCGATGCCCCCAACGCCAAACCGGCCCAGCGGACGCATATACGCTCGGTTCCGCATAGAACGGATATTCTTCCTCGACTACGACTCGTCGGGGCTCTACTACGACTGGCGGCGGCGCTACCACTACTGGTGGCCGCTCAACGATGACGGGTGGCCGGCGAACCACGACTGTTTCGGAAACGACGGGTGCGCGTTCCTCGACAATGACGCGCGGAGCCGTCCGGCGCTCGACAACCACGCGCGGAGACGTGTAGGTCTGAACTTCCCGCGTGCGAACTTCCTTGGTGCGAACTTCCCGCTCATGGTGTGGAACTTCGGAATAACGAGTGACCGCCAGGTCGGAGGCCATTGCCGGTGAGGCAAGAACTAGTGCGCTTGCCGCACCCCAAACCGCTTTACGCATGTGACGCTTTCCTTTTTGTCTTCCTTTTTCGCCCCGGAGCACACAACGCAGTAAAGCGTTGTTAGGTTCATGAACGGGCGTTCAGCCTTGAGCACCTGATCGCGGCCGCGACAGTAAAGCCTTGCCGTCGCTACCGCGCGATTGTCTCGTATCCTTCGCACGCGTATTGGCTTGCAGAGAAGCGGCTGCCCGTCTTTGTTACGGTTCGTCGCCGAACAGCGTGTATTACTCGTAGAGCGGCTTCACAGTTGCGCCCTAACGGCATCCCCGTAACGTGAATTCGGTACTTTCAAGATGCGCATCAGATTCGGTATCTACGACGACTTCGCCACACGCTTCACGCATAGCGAAGCGTGGTGGTACTCCAAACACTGTAAAAAGAGACGGGCTACTATCGCCTACCGGGCCTTTACGTTTGCAGAGCTGAATATTTTCAAGGTGCGTTGTCAGCGAAGCGCAATGTAGCTCCTGCCCGAGCTGACGCGCGTTAATCCCTATTGGTTTTGGCCTGAAGCAAAAAGCTGCCACCGACGGCGGTCGGTGACGGCTCTCCTCTTACGCCTGGACCCTCTCCCCAGGAGTCAAGCTTGACTGACCGCTTGCGGTGAATGGCCAATTCTTCAAACGAAGGTTGGTCAAAATTCGGGGCGGAGCTGAGCCTCCTCGGAAGCGGTATCGACGACAACGATTGGCGCCAACAGGCACCGATCGTTTCATGTCGCACCAGTGTTTGCGGCTTGCGCCATTCTGCACAGAACTGGGGCGAAGGCCTTCGTTCCCGCGCAAAGGTTGGAAGTTGTGCATTGCGCCAATCGGCGTCGAAGAACGCGCGGCTGGCTCACGGGACGCGCGCCTGCCTCGATAGGCCGTTGTGTCGCAAACAGTGTCCAGAACGCAACTCACTCGCCTGTCGTGCGGGAGATGATTGTAGTCGCTCGTCCGGCCTACGTGCCACTGCCGGTGTTGCCGCTGCCGCGTTACGCATATGCGAGGAGCGAGTCGTCGTTACGGATTGGTGAGCGAGACCGAGGACACTTGCCGAGGGAAGGACGGCCGCCTTCATTTGGCGGCTTTTTTTCCAGCCATTTATATTTCGGAGCTGGGGTGAAGCACCCCGAGAAAATAACGCTCGGTAAAAGGCGCGAAATGGGCATTCGCGGGCTGCTGGTTTATTGCTTGGATTATAAGGCAGCCAAAATGTCGAAATCAGCGCCGACCAATGGCCGGATCACGTCAGGCTTTCCGATCTCGAGCCCTCTATTCCTTTGCCAAGCTTGCGGGCGCAAGGGCGCCGAAGTCAGAGCGGATTTCAATTGGGTCAGCAGGCAAAACAGAAGTCGCCGAGCGTGAGCGGGGAACGTGACAAGCCAGCTCGCGTTGGTCGGAATGATTTTTCGGGAAGAGTTTCGACCTCTGATTATCTTGCTCGCAGCTATGGCGCTGGGTCTAGTCGTGAAGGAAATGAAGCTTAGCCGCAACACCACCCTTGGTCAGAATTCGAATCTGTCAGCGGCTTCCAGTCGCTCGAAGGCCGGTTAGTTAGAGATAACCGGGCGTTGACGCGGGCGACTCTGCTATGCCAATGCGCGGACCGATGCCGGTAAAAATCCCCGATCACTACCGTTTGGCGCTCCTCCTCCCTTTTTACTGCGATGCCCGCAATCGCGAGGTTCGCGAGCATCAACGGACGCCGCTCTCGGCCATCGATGCATAAGCTCAGGATATGTCGCCGTGCCCGCTCGCTTGCCTCCGATTGCTCGTAGCCGCGCAGGGTGAGACAGCTCAGCACGATTCTAACGCGTTGTAGAACGGGAGGAGCTTTGGTTCAATCTCAACGATCACAGCACGCCAATTCCGGTCAACGGCGCCGTTCCCGAACCCTCCACCTGGGCCATGATGATCCTTGGCTTCGCCGGTGTTGGCTTCATGGCGCATCGAAAGAGGAAGAACGGCTCAGCCCTCACTGCTGCCTGATTCTTTCCTGCATCAGGCGAACTAAAAAGCCGCCTCCTAACCAAGCCGGTTTTTTCTTTGCAATCGGAACAACTGACGCGACCGGATGGGCAACAATCGATCTTACGATGGCGGCGCTACGATCAACCCGCCTCCAACAAAATAAAACCGTTCCATCAACAGCGTGAGTTCACGCACTCAACATTAAATCGTCATCAGTCTAAAAAGTTTTTAACGAAATTGGAACGTTGCATTAGCGCGGGATTTAGGAGGTGCCGCCCTCCTTTTGGGGCTTCAATTTCGGAAGGAGTCCTCCAATGAACAAACAACTATCCACTGCGGCCGCAGCTATGGTGCTCACAGCTGCTGGGACCTTGAGCACCCCCGCAAGCGCCAGCCTAGTGCTGGAAAGCGCGGTGCAGCTGCAAGGCCAGGGCCTTGGCGCGGTCACCACGGCCTTGACGTTGCAATCGCCGGCGAACACGACGAATGAAACCGGCGGCGTTAATTTA
>JAICSO010000049.1 GCA_025936825.1 Terriglobales bacterium | reverse complement strand
GACACGTGCTCAAGTGCGGCCCTCGCAGCTGGCGAACCAAAACCGACTTGCCTCCACAGGAGGCGGCAGGTTAGAACATTCTCAGTCCTGGACGGCCAATCCCGTTGGCCGGTTTTGAAGTGATAACCGTTGGCCGCTTTTGAAGTGATCACTGAGGCGCACAACCAAAATACGCGACTTCCCAGAAACTGGAGAAGAAGAGCAAACCCCAATTGGCTCCTGTCCACAGCGGCGACATTCCGGTCCCACGCTCAAACAACGGCTGTCCGAGCAACCAGGCGCCATGTGGGCCTACCAGAGCAATGAGATAACTAGGAACGAAGCAGTGAGGGCAAACCATGCCACTTTGGGTCCTATCATGCGCGTACTCCGAAGAGGCGCACTTCGCGTTTTGCATGCACCCTAGAGTTCTCTCATTCTCTATAAAAATGGAGCCCTTCAACAAATTTCTTTGAACCCCTTCGTTCGGCTGCGCTAAGGTCTCACTTTGTGCAGAACCGCCCTGTCTCTGTCTTATAAAGATAAACGGTCAAGAAAAAGGGCTGACCAACCTGTCATGAAGCGGGTGATTTCTTCGGCAAGCCTGAGATTACATCTTAGCGATGGTGCATTGACAGCAATTCTCGGGGCAAGCCCAGGAAATGTTGCAAAACCCTATCCTGCAGCCAACGCCATTGTGGCGCAAAATCGCGTAGCCACGCGAAGGTTAATCGACGGCGCCGATGACCATGTCCCACCGCGCTCCAGCTGCCTCTGTTAGATCAGATGTACATCGTGCCGTTCTCCGGCTCTTCTCGGTGTTCCCTTAGATCATCAAATCTCCGCCATTGATATCGAAAGAAGCCCCAGTAATGTAATTTGATCCGTCTGAGAGTAGAAAGCTGACCAACTCGGCGACTTCTTCGGGCTCACACATGCGTGAAATAGGAAACCCGGCTACAAACGATTGCAGCTGTTCGGAGGAAACGTTATTTCGTACCATCTCCGTATTGACCAGGCCAGGGCAGACCGCATTCACTCTAATGTTGTATCGCGCCATCTCCTTTGCAAAGGCCCGGGTCAATCCGAGGACGCCTGCTTTGGCTGCGGTGTAGTGGACGCCTCCCAAAGTGCTGACACTCTTCCCGGCGGTAGAGGACACGTTCACGATGCGCCCCCAACGTTGCTCGACGAAGTACGGAAGAACAGCCTGCGAGCAGAGAAACGTGCCCTTCAAATTCGAGCTCAGGACGAGATCCCATTCCGCTTCGGAAATATGTGGCAATCGAGTCGGCCGCAGCACGCCTGCGTTATTGACCAGAATATGTATCGTCGAGAACTTTCGCACGACGACTGATATCATTCGTTCAACGTCCGCGGCATTGGTCACGTCGGCGATGACCTCGATAGCAGTGCCGCCTTGTTTGCGGATCACCGCAGCTGTAGTCGCTGCCTGTTGTTCTGAAATATCATTAACGACGATCTTGGCAGCGTGTCTACCAAGTAGCTGGGCGATCGCCCGCCCAATCCCCTGAGCCGCCCCTGTCACCACCGCTACCTTGTCTTGAAGATCAGCTCCACCCATCGACTTGGACAGTTCCTCTTCGCTTTTATCAATGTTTGGCTATGCGACTGGAGATTATGTCTCCCAACAAATCCTGACGGTTTGGTTCGATTTTCAGGTGGGGATACCTAGACCCCCCGTGATAGTCGAGTCGAAATAGTTGATAGGATTTGCCGTACAAAATTAAGAGTTCGAGCGGCTGGATTGAATCCCGCGTGCTTGATATGGCTTTTCGCATAGCCTCTGGTGACCACACCTGGCCGTTAACGCCCAGGATTTTCATCTCCGGCCCAACGCCAGCTTTGTCGGCAGCCATCCCGGGGATCACGTCGTGGATTGTTCCGTCCTCGTCCAAAACGACACCAATGCTAAAACTCAGATCGAGCTTCTTATTCGCTCTTTCGGATGCGTCCTGTATATGGTTGGGCGCCTCGGTGTATATCAGGTGCCAACCAGCGTTCTCAATTCCGTCCAATGACGCGTGAGAGTCAGTTGAATCGAGCCGGTTCCGTAGGAAGCTTCGCCAGTTGAAAGAAGCTAGATCGTTAAGCGCGTCGACAACATTGTCGAAGGTGTAGGTTTTAATCTCTGGAAGGCCGCCTGTGCCGCCCAAGAAGTGTTTACAAAGGTCATCGATCGATCGGCTATCAGCGCTCAAGCGACGCAGCATAGTATCTACCTCCAGCCACAGTAGAGTGCCCTCATCGTAATAATCAGTGCTGCGCCGCCAAGGGGCTCCGTCGCTTGGGCCAGACGAGAGAACCTGATCGTTCGGTACGGTCGAAAGGATTTGGACCGAGTCGGCGGTATCCTGCAACGGCCTCCACATCCGCCCTGCGCGGTGATCCAGGGTGGCGGCCACGTACGCCAGTTGCTCGCGGTATTGCTCTTGCGTCCACAGGCCGCTTCGAACCGTCAGTACATCACCCAAGTATTGGGTTAGTCCCTCGTAGACCCAGAGCAGATCACCCCTTGCCGGCTGTTGGTAATCTTGCGTAGTCAAATCTGTTGGACGCCGATACTTTCCGTTCCAAGAGTGAGTGAATTCGTGGGGCAGGAGGTTGGCTTGGGTCAAAAACAGATCAGAGGCTTGAAGGGTTTGTTCGGCAACACGGTCATCGCTCGACTCATGATGCTCTAGACCGAGGTGGGCCACATCGTCGCTCAGACTTAACAAGAAATGGTAGTTCCGGTAGTGCCGCGAGCCGAAAAGCGCACCCGCCTCCGCCACGAGCTGGCTATAATGCTCAATCAACTCCGGGGTCATAGCCAGAGCCGCATCGCTATCAGCTGCCATGTCGATTACATGTCTGGGATTCGCTTCGGGGCTTAGAGGGACCACCCGGAAGTGGGCACCAGTCAAGACTGGTGAATCCATGAGTTCACCAAGTGAGACGGGAGCAAAGGTAATGGTTGAACCCTCTTGCTTCTCGACGGGCAAGGCGGTGCCGAATTTCCAACCGGTTGGCAGGTGCAAGGTTGGCTCATAAACCAAGTTAGAGGCCGGCCAACCGTCCGGGTAGAGCAGCACCTCTTCCCAGCTCAACACCGCAAGCTGGGAAGTCGCTGCGCCCGAAGAAGACGCTCCCTGATGCGGCGGTGAAATCAGGAAATCGAGCAAAACCTCCAGTACACCCGCCCCTGGGGGCACTTCCAGATGGAATGCATACATGTTGACCGAATCTCTGCGCCACCTTAGGGGTTTCCCAGCTGAGAAAAACTTCAAGCCGGTTAAATCAACAATGGCTCCATCCGGCGCGTGGTCGCCCGGAATCCATTTTGGGTAGCAGAGGGTAAGAGAACCCGGTTGTACGGGAATCTCCAAGCGAGCGTGAAGGATCTTTCTGGGTGCGTCAGTCACATCGACTTCAATCTTGATCCGCCGCTGGGGGTTGTAGCTTCCAAGACTCGGGCTGGATATCAGGACTGGGAGCAGACCAATACACAAGTGACAGACATTCCAGCGCCAGTTCAACATCGCTTCCCTCACACAGAGTGCCTTCCCTTACAAAGCAAGAACAAATCGGCATGGAGTCAAGAGTATAAATTGACCATCAGCAATACTGGGCCGGGAGACGGACCGATCTCGGTGTTGCACCTGCATTTGATTCGGATGCACCCTAGAACGTCTGGCAGTGATGTAAGCACATAAGTCGTGTAAGCAGCGTGCTCCCTTTTCGTGGGGCCTCCTCTTTAACGTCGGAGCGCATCAATCTAACATCCTAGACATCTCTGCCTTCACTTCGCTTCTCCGCCTGCGACGACGCAATGAGGTAAATGAATTGGTAGCTATCGCTCGTTCACAATTGCCGAAGTGTGATTTGTTAAAAGTCGAGGCGTATGCCGACCTGGCCTTCGCGTCCGGGCAGCACTTCAGTCGGCGAGCCGAATGGTGAATTCACAATGTTTGTGTTTGCCTGAATGGCAGCCGGGTTGGCCGCATTAAGCAGATTGAAGAATTCGAACAGAACTTGAGCTTTGAATCGCTCTCGAATTACGAACCGTTTAGAGATTCGCAAATCGAGATTTTCGAATCGTGGCGCGGTAAAGTGATTTCTGCCCGCCACGAAATCAATCCCGGGGAAGCTCTGATTGCCGTCAACGTCGAGCAGGTCGGTCAATAAGCGACTATAGTGAAACCCGCTCTGGATGCGAAATAGGCTGCTGAACTCGACTCCCCAGAACGCCCGCACCTGCCCATGGGCCTCCAAAGTGTGCTTGAGAGCGAAAGCGGAAGGCCCCTTGTCCAGATTGGGTCCATAGTAGAAAACACCTGCTTTCGGCACAGGATTGCCATTGGCGGCAACGAAGGAATTCTGGGCGTTGGTTTTCCCGGAGACGGGATCGGTCACAACCGGTGGAACCCCTATGAAGCTGTCATCTGGATAACAGGCTCCCCCGGCGGTAATCGAAACGATATTTGTGAACAGATTCTCACACAAGGCGTTGTCGGTTTCATTGGTGTACGTGTAACTTCCGCCTAGAGCGAAACGATGACTGATACGTTTTGAGAGGGTCAGAATCCCCGCGTCATATGTTCCGGAGAACCAGGGCCCCCACCCATTGACAGCCGCGCTCAAGCCGAACGCCATGCCAGGAAGCCGCGCGTCGAACGGCAGGTTTGTCTGCCGAATACCGAGTATGTTGCGAATATCCTTGTGAATATAGTCAGCCGCTGCCGACCAATCGTCACCCAGCTGCTGCTGCACGCCTATGCTGTAACTCTGTGTGTATGGCGTAGCAAAGCGGGGATCCACCGTCACCGGGAACGCGCCCCCCGGCCCCAATGCTGCGTAAGAGAGGGTCCCAACAGGTCCCCAAAAGAAAAACCCAGGAGATTGTGCGATCGCGGCACTGGCTTGATCCGCGAATTGTTGTGGAGTAAGGCCGCTGAGGGTCTGGACATTGGCCAGGTTGACGGGGACGTTGTCGGGGATGGGAGCATGACCTGAAGCTACCACGTGGTTTAAGTGGTCCACTCCATAATATGCAGGCGGCAAACCAGGAAATGGACAGGTCGCTCCCATGGCCGCGATCTGGGCATCCGTCAGCACGGGATCGGCGCAAATTCCGGTTATAGGCAGAACATTGGTCGGAGCCCCGTAGAACAGACGTGGCGCTCCAATTGGCAGTTGGCTGGTAATATTTGCGCCTCCGAACTGGGGGATATCTCGTGCGATGGCCAGCCGAAAATGGTCATAGAAGAGGCCGAAGTTGCCGCGAACCACCGTCTTCGGTCGCGCTTGCCATGCAAAACCCACTCGAGGTGAGAAGTCATTCTTCGTCCTAAACTGACTGTCGTAATCCCATCTAACTCCCAAGTTGAGGGTCAACGTGCGAAAAAGTTTCCAATCATCCTGAAAGAACAACCCGCTGTAATTGTTTCGCAAACGAATTCGGTTATCTGCGGGTGTTGCTCCACCAATTTTTTCGTTTAAGTTCAGACCCGCATTGACTGGCCCAAAAGTCTCAAAGTCAGGAATGGTGGCCCAAAGCTCATTAAAAACACCATTCGCCTCGATGCCGTCCACGTTCGTGCGGACGTAGTCGTATCCGAATTTCAGATTGTGACGGCCGACATCTTTCGCGAGATTCGCCGAAAAGGAGCCGTATTTCTGATCGATGCTCCACGGCGTCTCGTCTGCGCCGAATGTCACGTTTCCCAGGTCTCCAAACGTGGTTCCTGTCGTGTAGCCGCTGAAAATGAAAAACTGTGTCGCTACGCCCGCCTCGGGATGAGCCGGGCTGGACGATAATGGTTCTCCGCGATATTGGCCGCGCAGTGTTAACAAAAATGGGCTGCTTTGGTTGCCGAGAAGAACCGTATCGCTGAATCCCAGGAACAAATGCCGGCTCCCGAAGTTCAGGCGTGTCGAAGGCAGGTTCGTCTGCTGCGACAACGGCAGGAAGTTTGCGATGTGCGAATTTGAAAGGTTGATTTGTTCAGCAAAATGATGTCGGCCGACTTGTTCATCTAACTTGAAAAACCCCCGCGTCTCTCGTGTGGTGTTGTTCTGGTCAAAGCTGTCTTCACGCTGCTGGATGAAATCAGGCGTATTTGCGGGGAAGATGAAATTCAAATGACGATTTTCTGTAATACGCTCGATGGAACCGAAAAAGAAAATCCGATCTTTTCGGATCGGCCCGCCCAGAGTAAGACTTGGGTCCCAACGCAATAGGAAAGGCACGCCAGGGTTCCCTTCGCCGGCGGGGGTGTTTGACGAATCCAGGACGCTGTTGCGATGGAACACAGAGGCCACGCCATGCCAGTCATTGCTCCCGCTGTGAGTGATTACGTTAACGACGCCACCGGAAGCGTGCCCAAACTCAGCCTTGTAGCCACTCGTGATGACTTGAAATTCAGCAATTGTTTCCTGATTGAACTGAGATGCCGGCCCACCTCCGGCCTCGTCTGTGTTCCCGAATCCATCGATCAGGAACTTGGTATTCCCACCCCGCTCCCCGAGTACCGGAACAGCCTCATCGCTTCCTTGGTCCGCCTGCCGGTTAACGGCTACCCCCGGAACTAGTTGCATGAGGTCCAGATAGTTTCGGCCGTTAATCGGCATCTCGACAATTTGCTGCGGAACAATGGTACTGCCCGAAGAGGAAGTCGAGGTTTCGAGCAGCGGCGCTTGCGCTGTCACGTCAAGTTTTTGCTCCACTGTCGCAACCCCCAACGTGACATTCAAGGTGAGCGTACGGTTAAGGGTGATGTCCAAGTTGCTAAGCGAGGCGGTTGCGAAGCCAGGACCAGAAACTGTCATGTTATAACTAGCGGCCGGTAAGCCCACTAGGTGATACGCGCCCTGCGAATTTGTGCTCGCAACGCGCTCGATTGCCATTGCCCCATTGTTGATCCGGACTCGTGCGCCTACGATCGGCAATCCCGTGTTATCGGATACGACTCCTTCGACCGAGGAAGTCGTTTGCGCAGCTCCGTCAGGAGCGCACAGGTTCAATAGGGAGAGCAGCCCGATCAAGAAGACCCACCAGAAGGTCGTATCTCGCTTCCGCGTGCCACCTAAGGAGCTTAGTGAACTGCCCGCACCCTCCATAGCATGATTCATACTCGCCCCCATGTTGTCAGACAACCGACACACCCTATATCAACAAGCATTGGTCCTTGTCAATCAAATTGTGTATATACATGTGTTTAAATGATATAATACGCTATTTAATTCTCCTCGAAGGGCGTTAGACAGATATCCGATAATGATGTAGTATGAATCGCCAGGAGGGTTCTGCCAAGGTTCGTCCCCCTTCCCTTTTCCGCTAGACATTTCCGATCGGGAAGCAAATTGATCGCTATGAACGAACATGTGCTCTACGCTGACGTCGCGCGTCAGCGAACTACTATCGTTAGGGGGGAAGGCGTTTATGTGTACGACGAGCAGGGAAACCGATATCTAGATGCCATCGGCGGCGTGGGTGTGGTCAACGTCGGCCACGGTGTAAAGGAAATTGTGGATGCGATCGCCAGCCAGGCGCTAACTTTGGCATTCAGCTACGCGAGTCTTGTAGACAACAAGCCGAGACAATCTCTGGCCGCGAAGCTGAACTCCTGGGTACCACGCGGAATGGGGCAAAGCAAGACACTGTTCTGCTCTGGCGGCGCTGAAGCAAACGAAGCCGCACTCAAACTCGCTTATCAGTATCACTGGGAGCGAGGCCATCCCACCAAGCGCAAAGTCGTGGGACGTTGGCAGAGCTACCACGGTAATACCACGGGCGCACTTTCGATGAGCGGGCGAACAGCCTGGCGAAGAATGCATGATTCACTTCTTCTTGAGTTTCCGCACATTCCGCCACCCTATTGCTATCGCTGCCCCTGGGGGCTCTCGCGCCCGCAGTGTGGATTACTGTGCGCGGAAGAGCTACGAAGAGTGATATGCCAGGAGGGCGCTGAGAACATCGCGGGATTTATCGCTGAACCCATCATCGGCACCTCGATGTCGGCGGTAGTCCCGCCGGTCGAGTACTACCCTGCGATTCGAAAGATTTGCGATGAATTCGACATTTTATTTATCGCGGATGAGGTGATGAGTGGAATAGGGCGAACGGGCCTTAAGTGGGGCATAGATCACTGGCGAGTCATCCCTGACATCATCACCACAGCCAAAGGCATTGCAGGAGGCTATGCGTCGCTCGGTGCGACTATTCTGGCTGAAAAGGTTTGGCGAACGATCGCGGACGGCACGCAGAAACCAATGCATAGCACAACATTCGGGGGAAATCCACTCAGCTGCGCCGCCGGTCTGGCGGTGTTGCAGTACATTGAGGAACATGACCTTGTCTTGCGGGCCGCTGAAATGGGCGACAAGTTATCAGCAAAGCTTCACGAAGCGCTTGACGATTTGCCTTGGGTCGGAGATATCAGAGGTAGGGGTCTCTTCATCGGGATTGAAATCGTAGCTGACAAGAAAAATAAAACCCCGTTTCCAAAGGAATGGGACGTGACCCACCGCGTCGAAGACATCGCCTTCCAGAATGGTTTACTCATTTTAGGCGGTGTTAGCGGACCGGTTGATGATGCCGTCGGAGATCATTTTGAGTTGTTGCCTCCCTACACGATTGAAGACCAACATTTGGATTTCATCGTCAGCACGATTCGCCAGAGTCTGGAAACCGCGCTTTCTGGTATCTGAACGTCGATGCTTCAGCTGTGCTTGTTTCAAGAGTCTCTCCGAGGAGTCACATGAACAACAAACAATGCCGCCTTTTGCTGCTGACTACGTTTTTTCCAGCCATGGTTGTGGGGGCCGGTGGTCAGAAGCTTGCTGTGCGCGGGTTTGAGCCCGTGCACAGCCAGCGTGAGCGCGAACTGGAACGGCGATTGATCGCTGTTCCCAATTCCTCGCGCTCGGAAGCCGAGCACAAGGTCCTCACGGCTGAGCCGCACATGGCTGGCAGCCTAGCGGATCGCCGCACGGCGGAGTACATGCTTCAACAGTTTCGGAGCTATGGCCTGGATGCGGCAATTGAGCAGTTTGACGTCCTGCTGTCCGAACCGCGCGAGGTGAAGCTCGATTTGCTGGCTCCCGTCAAATTCGCTGGCCCCACACCCGAATTCGTGCGGGGCGATCCGGCCTCCAAGGATTCGAGGATTGCGACCGGTTTCAACGCCTATTCCGCGTCTGGTGATGTCAGCGGCGAAGTGATATTCGCAAACCGAGGTCTGCCATCCGATTACGAGCACCTCCGGGCAATGAGCATCTCGGTCGCGGGAAAAATTGTGATGGTGCGCCGGGGGAATTCCGAGGCTTTTCGGGGGGTGAAGGCAAAGGTGGCGGAACAAAACAGAGCGGCCGGGCTAATTATCTATTCCGACCCTGATGATAACGGCTACCATGCCGGCGACACCTACCCTAAAGGACCCTGGCAACCTCCTTTAGGTGTACAACGAGGCACATTGCTTTACGAGTTTCTTTACCCGGGAGATCCTACTACACCTGATGGGCCGTCCATTCCTGGGACGCCACGCATCGAGGCTGCTCGCTCCAATTTGCTTCCTCGAATTCCGGTGCTGCCACTTTCATATGCTGATGCCAAACACATTCTGGAAAACCTTGGAGGCCAGGTAGCGCCACGCCCCTGGCAGGGCGGACTTCCTATTACTTATCACCTAGGTCCCGGGCCCTCCAAGGTTCGGCTGCGGATCCACATGGATAACACGATCAAGCCGATTTGGGTCGTGGTGGCTCGCATTTCGGGTGCTGTGAGCCCGAATGAGATTATTGTGCTCGGAAACCATCGTGATGCATGGACCTATGGTGGGATCGATCCGGGTAGCGGAACTGTTGCAATGCTTGAAATGGCTCGTAGCCTTGGCGAGCTCATGCATGGCGGGTGGCGACCGCGTCGCTCGATCTGGATTTGCAGTTGGGACGCCGAAGAGCAAGGCATGATCGGATCGACCGAATGGGCCGAAAAACATGCCGCGGAGCTGGGCGATCATGCGGTGGCTTACCTGAACCTGGATGTTGCGGTTGCGGGAGCGGACTACAAGTTCTACGCCGCCGCTGTGCCGTCGCTGAAGGAATTCATGCGGGAGGTTGCTGCCGAAGTTCCTGATCCGAGAGGTGGCTCCATACTGGCACGCGCCCAAGACGAGCAGCGCAAGCAACTGCGGCTGACGGTGGCTTCGGGCAGTCCCCTTGCCGAGTCTTTGTCAGAGGTAGCGATCGATGAGCAGAAGATTGATATCGAAAACCTCGGGAGCGGCACTGACTATGTCGCTTTCCTCGACCACCTGGGTGTTTCCTCGACCGATTTCGGCTTTGGGGACGAGTACGGTGCCTACCATTCCATCTTTGACAATCATCGTTACGTGAAAGAATTTGGGGACCCTGGCTTCAAGTACCAGGTTGCTGCAGCCCAATACTATGGCGTGCTGTCGCTGCGCCTAGCTGATGCTGATCTCTTACCCTTTGACTATGAGATGTATGCGCGCGAAATTGAAGGCTATCTCGATCATGTGCGCCACGAACTGGTGCTGCTTGGTCGCGCTGATCAACTCGATTGTGGTCCCGCGGAGGCCGCTGCCCGCCGCATGGCAGAGATCGGCCGAGACATTCGCGAGAAATATGAGGGCGCAGTATCAAAGGGAGCCGAGCCGCCCGATTTAGAACGCGTAAACCGGACCCTCGCCAAAGCTGAGCGGGCGTTCCTACTGCCCCAAGGTCTATCGGGCAGGCCCTGGTACAAACACGCTGTCTTCGCTCCCGGTATCTATTCTGCCGATGCTGCGATGCCCCTCCCAGGAGTGCAGGAAGGCATAAATGAAAATAACTTCGAAGAGGCGGCTCGTCAGATGAAGGCCCTAACCGCGGCGATAGACAGGGTTGCGCAGCAACTCAGTTTCCTTCGGTGATGCAGGCCACGTCTCTGGTTGTTGACAGTTTCTCCGTCGATTTTGGGGCGCACAACCCCGGCAGTTTCTCTCTGTCTGGGATCTGCTCTCCGGCAACACGGAGGAGTCTGAATTGAAAGCTGTGGAGACTGTAGGAATTGCCTGCTTGGGCAACTAGGCCGCCCAGTTATGGAGAAACCGCCAAGAGCATCAGAAGGAGGAATGACGTCAGTTCGTCCAAAACCACTCGCGAGCGTTCAAGTCCTGGATCTCTCACGTTTGCTTCCGGGTGCGGTGGCCACACTTCATCTGGCCGACTTGGGGGCGGAAGTCGTAAGAATCGAACCAATCGGGAAAAAGACGTCAGCGACACTGCACGATGGGGGGGAGAACCCGATTTACTCGGCCGCGCTGAGTTGTCTGGCACTCAATCGCAACAAGCGCGTGATCAATCTTGATTTGAAACAAGCGAGGGGCCGCGAGATTTTTTGCCGACTGGCTGAGAGAGCAGATGTTATTGTGGAAGCCTTCCGGCCTGGGGTCGTCGATCGCCTGGGGATAGGATACGAAGCGATCGACAAGCTCAACCCTCGCGTGGTCTATTGTTCGATTTCAGGATATGGTCAAACTGGGCCCAACCGCCTACGGGCGGGACACGACATCAACTACATAGCATGCACCGGCATGGGGGACCAGATCGGCGTGGTTGAAGGCCCTCCCGCAATTCCGAATGTGCAGATAGGAGATCTCCTAGGAGGCAGTTTAACGGCCGTCATGGGCATCCTCGCCGCACTGCTAGATGCCAGGACCCGCGGGCGCGGGCGCTATATCGACGTTTCTATGTCCGACAGCATTCTCGCCCACTCGGTCGTCGCACTCTCCACTATGATCGCAGCTGGCGAACCCTTGAACCGCGGAGCGGACGCTCTCTCCGGGGGGCTGGCCTGCTACAACTACTACCGTACTCTCGACGGTCGTTACATGGCGGTTGGCGCTCTGGAGCGAAAGTTCTGGGACCGGTTTTGCGAGGTACTGGAGCGGCCAGACTTGCAGTCCAAACATCTAGCTGGTGGAGAGGAAGCTCGCAAGGTCCGGCTAGAGCTCCAGGACATTTTCTCCGCGCAAAATTCAGCGTATTGGACCCAAAAATTCCAAGACATCGATTGCTGTGTAACGCTCCTCTTGAGGCTCGACGAAGCTATCGCAAGCCCTCAGACGACGACTCGAAAAATGGTAGTTGAATTGGAAGGGCCTGCAGGCAGGGTAACGCAGTTTGCCATTCCACTTAAGATGAGCGGTTTCGAGTTCTCCGTCGACCGCTCCCCTGCTCCGGGAGAAACCCACACGGCGGAGATCCTGAGAGGTCTGGGTTACGATCCGGAACAAATCGAGGCCCTCAGTTCGAGTCGCATAGCTCAATAGTGAGCAACACCTCGTCGGTCAGCGGTGCGTCTTACCACTGATCACCTCGAGGGCCCGTCTAGAAAATGCGACGCCCAGGCTTCCAACTTCGGATGCATTCTTCGCCGCAGCGTTCCCCGCACGCGCGCGGGCGAAAATACCCTCGAAGATCACGGCCATCCGGAACAAAGCAAAGACGTAGTAAAAGGCGGGGACGCCAGTACTGCGACCTACCAGACGAGAGTAATGCGCAATATAGTCATGTTCTGAGGGGATGCCCAAAGCGGCGAAATCCAAACCGAGCAGCCCTCCGTATTCGGTCGGGAGCGTGTGCCAGGCGAGACAATTGAACGCAACATCCGCCAGCGGATGGCCCAGCGTGGAGAGCTCCCAGTCGAGAACACCGACTATGCGGGGCTCGAGCCGGTGGAACATCAGATTTCCCAAGCGGAAATCACCGTGGCAAATGGTTGTTTCGTCCGTCGCCGATAAATTGTTCGTCAGCCAGCTGACCACGTGATCCAGGTCGCGATTTTCACGCGACTTGGATAGTTGCCATTGCTTAGTCCACCTCGCGATCTGACGTTCGATATAGTTCCCGGGCCGCCCATATCCCTCCAGTCCTACCGCTTTCCAATCGATCTGATGCAGGCGCGCCATCATTTCGGCCATGGCGAAATACATCTCATGCCGCTCTGATGGCGAGATTCCGGGCAGAGAGCAATCTGGGAAAACACGGCCCTCCAACCGTTCCATGATGTAGAAAGGTGTGCCCACGATGTCGCGCTCGCCGTGGAACAGAATCGCTCGTGGCACCGGCACGTCTGAATCGGCCAGCGCCGACAGAATACGGTATTCGCGGTCGACGGCATGCGCAGAGGGCAGGATTTCCAGTGGTGGCTGTTTGCGCAAGACAAGGGACCTGTTTTCATAGTTGACGAAGAATGTTGGGTTCGACTGCCCTCCGACGATTCGCTCGAGAGTCATGTGCCCCGCGAGTCCGTTGAGAGCATTGCGAAGAAAGGCGTCGAGGCACATCGGGTCAAAATCCAAAGGTGTCGAAAGAGGCGTAGGCAGCGAACACCCGGTCATAAGTATGCTTTCATAACGGGCTCAGGCTCTGGACGCAGCACCTAACAGCATCGTACATCAGGTCAGTATTCCTCGTTATCCAAGTGCGGTCGTTTGGGTGCGTCAACTACATCTTCCGCAATTCGTTTGTGTCTCTGCACAAGGGGAAGCACATCAAAAATGGTCCGTGAGCAAAGTAACGCCGGACAGGACTGGCGCGGCCGCTTGCACGATGTTTTATGGATGACGTTCCTGAAACTCAGGTCCATGCAAAAGAACCAGGAAGAAGAATTTCCCGCGGAAGTGAGCGTCATCATCAACGGTGTAATGCAGACTCTCTGGGCCGTGATTGAAGGCGACGGGCTGACGATCATGTATCCCGCGGATTACTGATGGCTAGCAAATCGCGCCAGAAAGAAGCGCGCGGTGAGTTGGACTCTGCGCTGGGGAAATCGGTATACGAGGCCGCGTGAAGAAAACCCTATGTCTTCGGCGTGCAGATCACTTCAGCACTTCGCAGCACCCGACCGCGCTCTACTCTGAACCGCGAGCGATCTCCCTTGCGCGTGACAACCCATGGCGCAGCAGAAAATGCCGCAGGATGTGATTGATCAACTCCAGAGAGCGATTTCCGCAGGTGCGCTACTGTCGGATTCGACGGACTTCATCGTGAAGGCCACGGGGCTGGCTAGGTCGCTTGCTGTAACTTACTGCGTCTGCCTCGCTCAAGGAAGACACCAATTATGAAAAGGACGAGCATTACCGATTCCGCGCGCACGAGTCCCATGTTGTCATGCACCGAGCCATCGACGAACATCCCGGACACTCTAACGATTAGAGCGACAGCCATGATGATTGCGACGAAGGCCAACCCCGTCAGAATTCGCCGTTTAGAGATGAGGCACGATAGCGTAAATATGGAGCATGCGAGAGGAAACGCGCCGAACCCGACTCGCGCGACCGTGGTCGCCATGGGTCTGTTAAAGGACAGGCCAACTGCTGCCCCTGCGTGAATCGGGTCAAAGAGATATCTTGAAGCGATCAGCGCGAAGATAATGGTCGGCGCTAAAAGCATGAGCCGAGTCAGCCAGGGCGTAAATTTCCAGAATTTAGTCATTTTTCTCCTTTGATGGTTCTGTATCACGTTGCGGAAATCGATTTCTGATATTGCTTGTCGGCGCCGGCAGAAAGCCGCTCGCTCAGTTCCCAGAATCTTTTACCGATCTGCTCCTCCGTCACGCTGGTATCTGGAACGATTTGTTTGAATTTTCTGTTCTTTACGAAAAGCGCGCCGGTGAGGCCTTCGTATTCGGCAGCAAGCAAGAGATTCAATGCCGATTTAGCGGCGTCCTCCGATGTTTGCGCCAGCAAGGGATCCAACAACGACATGAGCATCTTCATCCACTGACGGAAATCGGGTCCGTTCCGGATGTTGGTCTTCACGACGCCCATCTTTAGACACGTAATTGTCACGCGATGTTCGTAGTTGGCGGCCAGCCGCCGAGCCTGCTCCACAGTGAATACATCGTTTGCCTGACAGCATTGCCTTAGCATTCTCAGCAGACCAAATTTTGATGTGAGGTTTACATCGGCAAAATAGATCGTGCCGTTTTGCGCCGCCCCGCTGATGATCACGATTCGCACGGCATTACCCAACTGGCTAGCAGTTTTCATGATCGGAAGCAGGCTCTGGGTCAGCGCGAATCGGCTTACATAGTTGACCGCGAAATTTGACTCGATGCTGTCGTCCGTCAGTTCGCGGCGGCCGCGTACCACGCCGGCGCTGTGGACCAGATAATTGAGTCCGGTCCAGCGGGAGGCCACTTCGTCGCTAAGGCGTTTCACTTCGCGCATCAGGGTCAAATCCGCTGGGAAGAACTCCACGTTTGGATTGCCGGTCGTTTGGCAAATCTCCTGTGCCACTCGAGCGCCCTTCTGTGCATCTCGGCCCACTACGCCCACGCGGTGCCCGGAGCGTGCAAGCCCACGGGCTACTTCCTTCCCGATCCCATCGGTCCCCCCGGTTACCAGGGCATTGTTCAAGCGGGCTTCGTTACTCATATCAAACCTCCGTCAGAGGCGATTTCCTGGATGGGTTTCAGGAATTCCAGCAATGCCTTGCCAATTTCATGGGGAGAGTCCTCCTGCAGGAAGTGCAAGCCCTTGACCGTAATTTCGGTCTGGTTCGGCGGCGATGACTTCTGAGGAGCGACACAATTTCTATCGCCTCGACCGGCCGACGCTCATCTGCACCTGTGACTCGAAGATAGATCGTCACACGTTCTAGCGACCGGCGGTGCCGACAGAAACAATTGAAGACGGATGTTGGCTGCGAGACGAGAATGATGCCGCGCCGCCGCCGCTTGAGTCCCAAAGACTCTGGGGGTGTCGTATCCAGGTACCGAGCCACGCCAGCGCCAGGATCATCCCGGGCCCGCCGGCGTCAGCATATTGGCCCATTTGCACGTGACTGCAGACCGCACCGCCAAGGAATGCGGATAGAAACAGAAGACCGAACGGGCGAGTGCGTCGATAGAGGAACAAGGTAGCGCTCACGATTTCAAGCGATGCAACCAGCAGCAACTTCCTGCCGCTAAAACCAGCTATTGCCATCTTCTGTACCACTGCGGGTACGCCTAAAAACTTCACAATTGCGCTCAGTGAGACGGCGGATCCCGACAGGATAATCAGGCTTGTTCCTGCGATTCGTCGACCCGATCCTAGTATTTCGGTGCCATTCATTCGAGTTTCTCCTTCGATCCGAAACTGTTTCGGCCCTCGCTAATACCGGCCGCGGGTGCGACGATCACGATTTCTCCGTCGTTCAGGCCGTGTTCCACTCTGGTTTCGGTTTCGCTAGCCCGCCGAATCGAAAATGCCTGCATCGTTGGATGTCATAACCATTTGCCGGGTCGGACTCATTTCGAGCCCATGTTCTATTCTGCCGTCGACGCACTCGTATGCGGTTCACTGATCGCCCTTGTCCGAGCTAAAGACGGCTCCTCTGGCGAAATCCCGACCAACCTTTGGCTCTGTTCCCATACAGTTTGGGCTTTGATCGGATCACGCGATTCGACCGAAGAAGCAATCTGTTGGGATCCATCAAAGTACTTGCCGCTCACACCAGAATACTTGGGGCTGACGAGCAGATCGCTCACATCCCTGGCAGCCTTTTCCTCAGTCGAGAGATGTGAACCCATAAAGTTCACGAACCAATTGCTGGTGATCAAGCGCTTCATAAGCGGGTTCATACCTCTCCCCGCCGCCGTCGTAGGAACTACTCCAGGAGACCAGCAATTGACCGTTACTGAGTGTCCGGCCTGCCGTAACCGTCGGTCCAATTCATAGGCAGTCATCATCGTGTACAGCTTTGCCGTCGCATATCGTGCGAGGGGCTTCAATTTCGAAGCGTTGCCAGTCGCGCGCGCCAAATCTTCTACCGGGCCGAATTTCGGACCCATGATCTTGCCCATTCGGGTTGCATCCGGATCGTGAAGGTCGCTGGAAACGAAGATGACGCGTGCATCAGCATTCATCTCGCGAATGAGCAGGTTCGTGAGCAGGAAGTGTCCAAGAAAGTTCAATTGAAACGCTTTTTCGAACCCGTCCTCGGTGAACTCCGGCGAGGACTTAATGTTCGGGCCACCCGCGTTCAGAATCAGACCTCCGACGCAAGGGAGCCTCTTCGCAGCCAGGATTTTGGGGAAGAGCCGAACAGACGCAAGCGAAAACAAATCGAGATGTGCAAAACTCACGCGCGCCTCTTGATACTTTTCCTTGATTGCCGAAATCGCTGAGGAGGCCTTAGAAGCATCTCGACATGCGAGAACAACATGCCAGTTGGGAAATCCGGCAAGTTGGCTCGCAGTCGCAAACCCAATACCCGAATTCGCACCTGTAATGATCACCGTTCTCATCGTTCGCTCCAGGTTCCGTTGCGACACATCCTGCTGCGAAGATGTGCCCTCAGCTACAAAGACCATTCAAGGTCTGATCCTGTGACAGTTCTGAAAGAAAAACTGTGTGGAGTGATTAGAGCGACAGGGCGGTTAGCGATGGCAGGCGCATAAGCTTTTCGGGGTTGCTCACTACGTAAATACAGCAAATGTGACCGTCGGAAACGTCGAGAATAATGACACTGAAGGGGCGCTCATCAACAAACGAGACGATACCCGGCGTACCGTTGATCAACGCGGGGCGCCGAACAAAGGCCTTTTGGGGAACGAGTTTTCTCAGACCCTCCAGTACTCCGCGAGCAATGTTGGTTGGCCCGTAGAGCGGCCTAGGAAGGGCAGGTCCCTTGCCGCCCCCATCCGAATAGAAAACCGCATCTTTGGAGAGAAGGGCAAGCAGTCCATCCATGTCGCCCCTTGACGATGCTTCGCTCCACCTGCGCAAAAGGTCCTGCTGTTCCTCGCGGGTTGCGTCGAAGCGCGCGCGGCCTTCCTTGATGTGCTGCCGCGCCCGCTTTAGGATTTGGCGGCAGCTGGGTTGGTTTCGACCGAGAATCGCTGCAATCTCTGAGTACTCGAAGTCGAACACATCGCGGAGGATCAGAACCGCCCGTTCGGACGGCGTCAGACGCTCGAGCAGCAACAAAAACGCGAACGAGAGGGACTCACTCGTCCCCAATGCCGACAGCGGATTGTGAACCGGGCCTGTGACGATAGGCTCTGGTAACCATTGACCAACATACGTTTCGTGTTTCAATCTCGCGGCTTGCAGATGGTTGATGCACAGGCGCTTCAGGACTGTCACTAAGAAGGCTCGGGGCGACTCGATCTCATCCAAGTGAGCCTGCTGCCACCGAATGAATGCGTCCTGCAATAAGTCTTCCGCATCAGCGACACTTCCGAGCATGCGATATGCGATCGCAAAGAGCAGGGGCCGATATTGCTCGAACGTGCTTACCTGCTCGTCCTGCGCCTTCTGATGGCGGCTGCGTGAAAGCTCCTGCACCGGAGCAGAGGATTCGTTTCCCAATCTCAGCTCATAAATTCGAGCATTTCGATTCGCATCGCTGGACACGAGTTTTTAGATTCATGGACGCGGCATCGGTTTCAAGATTCCGGACAATCCAGAGAAGCGAGTGCATTCTAATGTACAGATTTGTCTCTATCGGGCCGAACTGCCTCGGGCTATAGGACATTCAGACGGCATGAATGTGGCACTGTCTGATCACGACGTTTACGATCAGCCAGACGCGTGGAGTGAAGCGGCATTAGGTGCCGAAGTCGGAGATCCCGCAGAGAGGATAGACGATCCTGTGCACATCAACGGGCCAGCGACCAGCGGCGCGCCAAAGCTCTCTTGCGCAATTAAATGTGTGACAACAACGCCGCCGGATCTGTTTTGTTGGCGAAAAGCGCCACATGCTGCGATTCTGGCCTTGTTTCGTCCGAGTTCGACGCATATCGCGATCACAACAAAGCTGCTAGAACTCCCTCTGGCAACAGGAGTTTTGCCGTAACGCTCGAGTGGACGGAGATCATCGCCGCGACTCGCACTACCGTTACGATCACAAGGAGAAGAAACTCCGTCGTGAGTCCCAAGAGCACTCGATGCTTTCGCACTAAGCACGTCAAGAAGAAGACTGCGAACGCGACCAGGAAAAGAACGGCGCTTAGGATTTCTAAGATCGCAATGAAGAATAGCTTGTTGCCGTCGAAGCCCATAGCCCCAAGCTCGGTGAGAAACTGTTTGTTTGCATTTCAATCCTCCTATTGAATTGGGTCATCTAACGTACTATCCCTTTGTTTGCGTGAGTTATTGCCGCGGGATCATCGGCATCAATGAGTCGAGATGCCAGGCACGAATAGTGTTTGCGACCAAGTCAGGGTCATCACACATGGGATAGTGATTGCCT
>JAICSO010000080.1 GCA_025936825.1 Terriglobales bacterium | reverse complement strand
GTGAAGTCTGGTTGCGCGCACATCATGGCGAGATCTTCAAGCCCCATCTGTGATGGGCCGTCTTCGCCGATGGACACCCCACAGTGCGTGCCCACAAGCTTGATGTTGAGCTTGCTGATTGCTGCCAGGCGGATGAAGTCGTACGCCCGGGTGACGAAGCATGAAAATATGGCGGCTACCGGAACCTTGCCCCGCGCCGCCAGTCCCATGGCGACTCCGACAATGTTCTGTTCGGCGATGTAACCCTGAAAGAACCGATTCGGTGCGACATTCTCGAATTCCTCTGTGTACGTGGAGTTCTTCACGTCACCGTCGAGTACGACAATCCGAGTATTCTTCGCCAGGGCGGATAGGCTGTCGCCAAACCCCCTTCTTGTGGCGACTTCCTTCCCTCCAATGACATAAGGCGGTTTTGCCACAGGACCCGCACCGGCCCCTGCCGGGGCTTTGGAGATGTCGTGTCGTGCCGGAGGCAGCTTAGGCTTCCATTGTGTCTCGGCTCCCGTCAGTTGTTTCTCGAGTTCGGCTATGACCTTCGCAGCGGTGTCTTTGGGCAATGCCTTGCCATGCCAATGCTCCAGGCCCTCGATTCCGATGAAACCCTTGCCCTTCAGTGTCCGCGCGAGCACGATCGTCGGTCGGTCGGCAGACTGGCTCGCGGTTTCATAGGCTGTAAGGAGATCGGGAATGCTGTGTCCATCAACGATCAACACCTGCCAGCCGAATGCTTCCCAGCGCGCTTTGTAGATTTCGAGATCCCACTCCAGCATAGTCGGCTGACTCTGTCCCAGCCGATTGATATCGATGGTTGCGCAGAGATTATTGAGGCGATGCAGAGCCGCCCATTGCGCAGCCTCCCATACTGAGCCCTCTGCCGATTCGCCGTCGCCCATCAAAACGTAGACGCGCTGATCGGAATTCTCGAAACGTTTGGCATTGATGGCGATTCCTGCACCAACAGACAAGCCCTGACCCAGCGAGCCGGTCGCTACGTCCACGAACGGCAAGCGGGTCGTGGGGTGGCCTTCCAGATCAGACTCGACCTTACGCAAAGTCAGCAGTTTCTCCCGCGAAAAGGCGCCGGCCTCCGCCCACGCTGCATAGAGGATGGGCGCGGCATGGCCCTTCGAAAGCACGAAGACGTCGCTCTCCCGTCGGTGCGGATCGCGAGGATCGTAGCGCATCACAGAATAGAAAAGCACGGACATGATCTCTGCCGCGGAGGCGCAACTCGTCGGGTGTCCACTGCCAGCTTCGGTCGTAGAACGGACCGAGTCGATACGCAAGCGGGTCGCCTTGTCCTGCAGCGTTTGCAACGCAACTTGTTTTGAAGTTTCAACCGTCATAACCCCACTCCTTTGCCTTCCTAGATGTTGGCCGCTCGGCACAGTCGCACCTCTGTTGAGTGCGACGGCCATTTCGCAGGCTCAGACCTCGCTGTCTCAGCGCTCAGGCTTGTTGATGCCGTACTCGTGCGCGTGACCGCGACAGCAATATCCATTCTGTCTTTACCCGCCGTGAATTCATTTTGCGCTTCAAGATTCGCCAAGGGAAAGCCGGGCTCGACTTGATAAACCGCAGACTCTTCAATGCCTAACGTTATCGTCATAACTCCCGTGTGCACGGCCTTTTCCATGGCTGCTAGTACCGGTGATGTAGTAGACAGGGCGCTCATAGTTTGCTCTTGAGTTTCTTGAGTGCCGCTCCCTTGTGCATAGCCAGATGATCGGTCGTCTCACTTTTGATCAAATACTGAGGATCCTCCTTCGAGGCACGGACCGTGTAGCCCTTGAAAGTTATGGCCGAGGTGATCTTTTTCTTGATCGTTCCCCGAACGCGGCCAGCCTCCGAGTTCCACCCCACCTGATCTCCAACTTTAAAGTCCTTTTTTATCGGCATGATCTCCTATGATTACCTTGTTTTCATGGGTCGACGTTATTTCGATGTGCCGAAGCTGAGACGGGCCAAACGAATCGGCAAGCGGCGCGCAGAGGATGCGGGTTTCAAACTCCCCAGCACCCAGCACCATCATGAATACGACTTCGCACGGTGATCTCATTCTTTCGTCGCAAGCGTTTTTTCTGCGATCGGTTGGGGATTATGCCAGCTGTCGTCGCCGGACATAATCTGCCTAGTTTCGGCTGGCCCCCAAGTATTGGGTTCGTACTCATGGACCGGCGTCACATCTTCCAGAATCGGATCGACAACACCCCAAGCGGCTTCTACGCCGTCCTCACGAACAAATAGCAGAGAATCGCCGCGAATGGCGTCGCCAAGCAGCCGCTCGTATGGCAACATTTCGTCGTCTGAGCCCGGTCGCACGAGGAGTTCCACATGCTCGCCGACCATCGCCTCTCCAGGCATCTTGGCTCGTGCGCCCAAAGCGATCGATACATTGGGGCTGAGACGAAAGCGAAGGTAGTTCGCCTGACTTTGGGCGATTGTGTCGAACACTGCGTGTGGTGGACGCTTGAGTTCAACCAATACTTCGGTTGCGGTAACAGGCATCCGCTTGCCGGCTCGAATGTAAAATGGGACACCTGCCCAGCGCCAGGTGTCGATGTGCAGCTTGACGGCTGCGAATGTTTCCACCTGGGAATCCGCAGCGACACCCTTTTCATTGCGGTAACCACGAAATTGACCGCGAACTACATCGGCAGGAGTAAGCGGCCGCATGGCTCGAAAAGCGCGCTGCTTCTCGTCGCGAAAGGCATCTGGATCGCGGCCTGTTGGCGCCTCCATGGTGAGGAGCGCAACGACCTCCAACATGTGGTTTTGCACGACATCGCGGATCGCGCCTACCTCTTCATAGAAAACACCCCGACCTTCTACACCGAGGGTTTCGGCCATAGTGACCTGAACGCTCTGGACATAGTTGCTGTTCCAGATCGGCTCCAGAAATGAGTTGGCAAAGCGGAAGTAAAGCAGATTCTGGACTGGCTCCTTGCCAAGGTAGTGATCGATCCGGAAAATTGCCGATTCCGTGAAGGACTGATGGAGGATTCGGTTGAGCTCCTGCGCCGAGGCAAGATCCCGGCCAAAAGGTTTTTCGACGACCACACGCGCACCCTTGTCGCAGTCCGCACCGGCGAGGCCTTGGACAACGGTCGCGAACATGTTTGGCGGGATGGCAAGGTAGAAAACAGGCCGAGATGCCTCGCTAAGCGCCCTTCGCAGATCGCGGAATGTCTGTTGGGAGCTGTAGTCTCCGTTGACATATTGTAGTTTCGTCGAAAGCACTGCAAACGCGCGAGGATCCAGGCCGCCGTGCCTCTCAACACTCTCGCGAGCACGGGCTCGAAGCTGGTCAAGGCCCTTGGCAGACCTTGCCACTCCGATGACGGGCATATCGAAGTTACCGCGACGGATCATCGCCTGCAGCGCCGGGAAGATCTGCTTGTACGCAAGGTCTCCGGTGGCACCGAAGAAGACAAACGCATCCGAATCGCGGTTCGTCATTTTCATCCATCACGCTGCTTTTTCTCCATGCCCTCCAAACTCATGTCGCATTGCCGACAGAACTCGATCGGCAAAATCCGCATCGCCGCGGGAACTGAAACGTTCATAAAGTGCGACGCTCAAAACAGGGGCAGGAACCGCTTCATCAATAGCGGCCTTGATGGTCCAGCGTCCCTCGCCCGAATCTGATACCCGTCCCGCGTAGCTTTTCAGGCTCGGCTCTTTCAACAACTCAGTCGCCGTGAGATCCAGAAGCCACGAAGCAATCACACTGCCGCGGCGCCAGACTTCCGCGACGTCGGGTAAACAAAACTCATATTGATACAGCTCGGGTTGGCGCAATGGGGTGGTCTCTGCATCGGTCGCAAGCGTCTTCTTGCCAGCATCAGCATGCCGAAGGATGTTCAAGCCCTCCGCGTAAGCCGCCATGATGCCATACTCGATTCCGTTGTGGACCATCTTGACGAAGTGGCCGGCGCCGCTGGGTCCGCAATGCAGATAGCCCCGCTCAGCCGTGCCGCCGGTCTTATCGCGACCCGGCGTGCGGGACGCCGTTCCAATCCCGGGGGCGAGAGTGGCGAAGATTGGGTCAAGATGCTGGACAATATTCTTTTCCCCGCCGATCATAAGACAGTACCCGCGCTCAGATCCCCAGACTCCACCACTCGTCCCGGCGTCGACATAATGAATACCTTTGGGCTTGAGTTCATTGCTTCGCCGGATGTCGTCAATGTAGTGGGAGTTGCCCCCGTCGATGATAATGTCGCCTTGCTGCATGTGAGCAGCGAGGTTGTGCAGCGTCTCATCGACCGCCGCAGCAGGCACCATCAGCCAGACAATACGTGGCGGCTCTAACTTGGAGGCGAAGTTGTCGAGCGACGTAGCCCCGACCGCACCATCGTTCACTAGCTTGTTTACGCTCGCGGCCTTCCTATCGAACACAACGCATTCGTGCCCGCCGTGCATCAGCCGTTGCACCATATTGGCGCCCATTCTTCCTAGTCCAATCACTCCAAGTTGCATGCTCATCCTCCAATTCACTCGCAAGATTCGCCGCGAATACCAGATACTGACACAGGATTGGTGCAAGTCTTAACTATCAGGAACTCTTTCTAGCCTCTCTCACCCTTCATTTATTCACTTGAGCCGGTTCTTTGAAATAGTCCGTTCGTACTCGTGTAGAAACAACCATCATGTCGAAGGGCGCATAGGTAGAGAGAAATCTCGAGCCTTGCACCCGGCGTGAACGATGGGAGGAACGGTAAGGAACTAGACCAGTCTGCGCTGAATCGCGTGCATTACCGCTTCCAGTCGATTGTGAGTCCGCAGCTTCTGGTTGATGTGGTGAAGGTGATTGCGCAGGGTTTGAAGGCTAATTCTGAGGCTCTTCGCAATTTCGGGGGAGTTCTTTCCGGAGGCAAAGAGCCTCAGAATCTCCGCCTCTTGTTCGGAAAGCGCGGCAACGGGCGACACGGCTGGAGTGTTGTCTTCGGCAACCTTGCTGAATTGATGGGTCATCTTCAGCATTTTTTCGGTCGCGCGTTCTGTTTTCTTCTGTCTCGTGATGTCATGTGCCAGATGGATTACCAGACGGTGTTGAGTCCGCGGGTTTTGCCACACCACTGTAGACAAGTTGACCCATAACCGCTCCCCGGAACGCCGGCTGACCTCGAGATCAAAATTCGGGATCTCCGTTTGCCCGGCAGTACATTCCAGAATGCTGCACCCTTCATGACATACTTCTGTCCCAAGGACCCCCCGCCCGTGCAGTATCTGGAAACAACTCTTGCCCAGTACCTCCGAAGAGGAATACCCAAACAACCGTCTGGCCGCACCGTTCCAGGAAAGGATCTTGCCCTGCTCGCTCACGGTAAAGGCGGCATCGGCTGTCCCCTCAAGAAAGGCGAACAACTCACTTTCGAGCATCCCCAGACCCCCAAACGCGTATTGGTGTTGACCGGTACGAACGGTCTATTGAAGCAAACAAGCTCTGATACGAGTATACGATCAAAAGGCAGAGCAGTAATACCATACGGTGCTGTGGCCTAGAGGGTTTGAGTGCCGGCGCCGCCGAACGAGTTTTTCTTGCGACCTATTAAGACAGTGAGGCAGAACTTTATGGAACAGAAAAAAGCATACCGTTCGTTTCAGTTTGAGAACGTCGTCGCCTGGACCAGCCAGTTTCGGGGAACATTGTCCGCCTCAGAGCACCCGAACGTCGAAGTCGGAAACCCCCCGGTCTTCAAGGGAACTCCTGACGTGTGGTGTCCGGAGGACCTGTTGATTGGAGCATTGAATGCTTGTCTGATGTTGACGTTCGTTTATCAGATGCAACGCCGAAAATTGGAAGTGGTGGCGTACGAGAGCAGTGCCCAGGGCACGCTCGAGCACCACGCTGGCAAGCACCGCGTTACTCGGATTCTAGTCCAGCCTCGAATATCTCTGAAATCCGGGCATGACACGCAGGCAGCGCGCGAGGCGATGAAAGATACAGTTGACTCATGCATGATCAGTAACTCGATCCTGGCGACAGTTAAGGTGGATCCGCATTTTGACGTTCCGTTGCAGCCAGGCCAGTAATGCGGGATACCAAACGTCAACCGCTGGCGCATGCTTTTCCGAGGAGGCTGAGACGGACGGATCTCAATGCGACTGACGCGCGCGGGGCTCCTGCTCCCAGCGCGCCTGCCTTCGCCGCGCCCGTGTCGGAAACGATCTTCTTGATGGTGACTCCGCTGATCCTGCCAGCCTCGGAATTCCATCACACATGATCGACCATGCTCAATCCGATGCCGCGCGCAGCACCAGTCACCAGCGCCACCTTCTCCTCCGTTTTACCAAGACGGATCTAGTCCCTCAGCCTTCCCCACGCCTTTTCCGGGCTGCTACCGTTCGGTGCAATCCGAACTCGCGAACCAGCTTCTGACGATCGAAGGGAGAGGAGTGGAACGCGTGCCCGTCGACCTCGAATGTGGGAGTCCGTTGTTTGCCCTCATTGACGCTCATGACAAATTCAAGAGCCACAGGATTGGTGTCGATATCCACTTCTTCGAAGCGCACGCCCTGCTTCTCGAGAAAGTCCCGGGCTGCGTTCGAGTCTTCGCAGCCCACCCTGGTGTACATTCGGATATGTTCTGTTTTCAAAGATCCACCTCGTCCCGCCCGGGGTTCGGTGCAAGAACTGCTTGAGCGCCAACCAACGTCGTTTTCTTCAAGCGGTGCCAACGGTAAGCCAGCATTTGCTGACGACTCGAGAGCGCAGCACTCGGCTTCCAGGACTCCAGAAACTATGTCCGGCGGCTGTCCCCAACCCGGAATCTGTGTGTCAGTCAAAATCGGATGCAGCGAGCTAATCCCCCCAACCCTGGGTGTTGGCCGTCCGATGATTACGTTTGAAATACGGGTTTGCCGCACCGCATAGGAGCACATGAAACAAGGCTCGGCGGTGGTGCAGAGGGTACAACCCGTGAGGTCAAAGGTTTGAAGTGCAGAGCACGCATTCCGGATGGCAATCAGTTCAGCGTGACCCGAGACGTCCACCTGCATTTTCACAGCCTCGAATCCTTCCGCGATGACCTTTCCTTTGTGAATGACCAGGGACCCCACAGGGGTGTCCCCATTCGGGAAAGCGATCCTCGCTAAGGCGATTGCTCTCCTCATGTAAGCTTGGTGTGTCCTGGTAAGACTCGATTGTTTCGCTCTTCCTGGAGACGCTTGCGGGAGATTGGCAGGTTGGTAACCGCCCCCGCTCGCTTCATGCACGTTCTGCGAAGAGGCTTGTAGCATTCCCTCTTTAGTGCATCGTCCTATTCTTCCAACCGATGAGTGGAGGATCTCGGATGCTTCGACTGCAGGCGGTCGTGCCGCGTCGCGAAGATCGGCTCGATACCAGAAATCCGCTCTTCCGGCGAGCTGCCGGCAGGCATTCCGCAGCTCTACCCAGCGCGGAGGTAACTGGTGTGCGCTCGCGAATTCTTCGATCGTTGGCCCCAGGTCATCCCCTTCCCTAGAGCATTCGTGAGCTGAAACCACGCAACATCCTGAGGGTCCGGTCTCGGTGGCTTCTTCAGGCGCATCGAATGCTCGACCGAGACTAGGGAAACTCTTCATCACAACTTCGCTGT
>JAICSO010000077.1 GCA_025936825.1 Terriglobales bacterium | reverse complement strand
TTCCATTGAACCAAGCCGTACCTTTGTGCTAAGTGATACTCCTCTTTATTCGTGCAGCTATAGGTACCATTTCCATTGTTATCGCAACCCCAGCGGTAAGCCACTACAAGGGTAGTTATAGGGTTAGGAATGTTGCCCCCAAAGCTCTCCGAATAGGGGCCCCAGACCTCATTCACGACATACTTTAAATCGTTGACGCTCTTAAGATGACACCCATTGGTGCCAGCCGGGTCGTCGTAAATCGCGTATTTTGTGTTAAATGGTGAACCACTCGGAGGAATTACCTGGTTCCAACCGGGGGAACCCGCGGCTGCACATCGCGCAACAAATGGCTTATTCGTATCGGTGTAGGATTTCTTGTACGTTTTGGGATCGCCCCACACATTCTCTGTCACCCATCGATAAATGTAGTTGTTATCGTAGAGGTTTATGTCCCAAGGATAGCCACTTCCCCCCTTGAGCCAATAAAACTTCGTGCTACCGCTTGTGTAGACCACCGTGTAAAGTGGGTTGCTAGAGTTGGTAAAGTAATGGGAATCACGAAGATCTGAGTCCATGGTCAGCCAGTCGAGCATGTCGTACTGACCTGGCGGACACGCGATTGTTTGTTGAGCAGTTGACGGGGTGGGGTGTGACAGCCATGCCATACAGCCCACAATGACGAACAGAAGCAGATGAGACACAGATTTCATCAGAATTCTCCTACCGCGAAGTTTTGAGAGCAGAAGTGACGGGCAGACGATCTATCCTGAGCGGGGGACAGGTTGTTGTGATCTGCTTGTTCAGTATGTAGCACGCTTAGTAAGCATCGTACATACTGGGATTGCCCGACGCTGCAGTTACCCAAGTCTTACAGTGGGCGCCTTACTATGTTCGGAATTCGTAACATGTGTTCAATAGCGGGCGAGACAAGAAAGCGGATCAAGCTGATAGCTAACCGGAACAAATCGATATTCTCTTTGTACGGATTTCGTAACATAGCCGAACGGCGTTGTGAAATGCCCCAAGCGTTGGAGAAACGATCTACGTCACATTTTTATACTCGAGGGATTCCACTCCCCGTTATTTTGGGCCTGCTCCTGATTCAGCCCATAGCTTACATTGGCGCACAAACGATACAGGCGGTCGATCCTGCGCATGACCACCCTGCGCCCGCGACCAAGCTCACTCGCTTTCAGAAGATCGATCATGGCGTTTACAAGGGATCAAAGCCCAGCAACGATGCCGATTACCTGTTTTTGCAATCCGAGCATATCAAATACATCGTGGACATTCGATTTCTCCCTTTGGTTGATCGTTTGGAGGTCAACAAAGCCCGAAAATACGGTATTGTCGTGATCCCTGTCATGATGAACGCATCCACGTTTGCGCCTTCTGAAAAGCACATCCGTGACATTCTCTGTCTTTTGTCAGATGAGCGGCTTCTGCCGGTTTATTTTCATTGCACAATCGGACGCGACCGCACTGCACTGATCGCCACCCTTTACGAAATCTACTTTTTAGGTTTATCGCCGGAAAGGGCTTACGAGGAAATGAGGCGCTTCGGGTTCAAGCAAAGCTGGACCTTGAGGGGTCTAGCAGGCTGCTGAAAAACTACTCCTAATCCACAGCCGACTGTGATACCAGAAGGCATGCGCGGAGACGATCAGCAGCAGAATCACATCTTCAGTTACTTGTCGCCGGAAGCGCGGGTGCGGAAGGATCATCCGCTGCGCGCCATTCGGGCCATGGTGGACGAAGTGCTCAGCCAGTTGTCGCGGCGGTTCGACGGTATGTACGCCACCGTGGGTCGTCCGTCGATTGCGCCGGAGAAGTTGTTGCGGGCACAGCTGCTGCAGATGCTGTATTCGATCCGCAGCGAGCGTTTGCTGATGGAAGAGATGGATTACAACCTGCTGTTCCGCTGGTTTGTGGGGCTGAATGCGGACGATGCCGTCTGGGACGCGACCGTGTTCACCAAGAATCGCGATCGCTTGCTGGAGGCGGATGTGGCCCAGGAGTTTCTGGTGCGGGTGGTCGAGCAAGCGCGGGCGAAGGGTCTGACCTCGGACGAGCATTTCACGGTGGACGGCACGCTGCTGGAAGCCTGGGCGGGCGCGAAAAGCTTTCAACCGAAAGACAAGCAGCCTACGCCTCCGCCGGACGATCCCGGCAATCCCACCGTCAACTTTCGCGGGGAGCAGAGGTCGAATGAGACGCATGCATCGAAAACCGATCCCGACGCGCGGCTGGCGCGCAAAGGCGAGGGCAAAGAGTCGAAGTTGAGTTACTGCGGGAACCTGCTGGTGGAGAACCGCAACGGACTGATCGTGGACGCCGAAGTGTTTCAGGCCAACGGCACGGCGGAACGCGACGCGGCGCTGGTGATGTTGGAGAAGCTTCCCGGCATACAACCGGTGACGGTGGGCGGCGACAAAGGGTTTGACACGCGGGATTTCGTGCAAGAGTGCCGGAATCTGCGGGTGACGCCGCATGTGGCGCAGAACCTGGGACGGCTCGGCGGCAGCGCGATTGATGGTCGCACCACGCGGCATCCCGGCTATGCCGTCAGCCAGAGAAAGCGGAAACGGATCGAAGAATGCTTCGGCTGGCTGAAGACGATTGCCCTTATGCGCAAGTTGCGGCATCGCGGAGTGTGCCAAGTGAACTGGCTTTTCACCTTCGCCTGCGCTGCCTATAACCTGGTGCGCATGCGAAATCTGGCCCTCGCGGTCCCGGCCGTGTAAGTCGGGGCGGAGGTGTGTCTGTAAGAGCATCGAGTTAGAACCAAAGGCCACACCAGCACCGAACATCAACCCGTTCGACATCATCCACAATGAACAACAGAAAGAAAAACACGCTGCCGATCAATTTTTCCGCAGCCTGCTAAGAAACTACTTGGACAAACGCGCCAGTTTTCCTTGGGACGATGGCAAACATACCTGCAAACGGTTCCCGCTCTTCTCTTCGCAGAGATAGTCGCCTCTGATGCGAGCAGAGCCGATCGCAGACCTTCGGTTTGCTGAAGCGGGGAATCTAAGAAACAAAAGCAGATCGCCACGCAATTTAATTTGATTCCTGCTCGCGTTCTACCGAGCCGCTTCGGCTCGTCTTGACAATCTGATCCGCTTTGACAGTATTTGTGAGTTGAAACCAAAGGTAGACTCTGCAGAGGTGGAAGGCACTGGCTTCAAACGTGATCTTGCCAAGTGTCTTAGAGGTCGCCCAAATAACGTGCCCTCGCGGCAGAGTAAGCGCAAGCTGCTATCCCAACTCGGGTTCTTCTTTGGAGAGGTTGATCGGCTCAGAAAGAAATGCCCATTAACCGTCCCCGATTAATCACCGATCCTAAATGTTGTTGTGCCTCTGGCCTCCTTGGACAGATAAAGGACAACCCCGAGTGAGGTTACCCTCAGTCCCAAAACGTGGGCTGCTCGCTAGCCGGCCGGACGGTTCGGCAACACAGTCATCGTTTGTTGGATTACCCAAGTCCCTGTTCACTCCGCGATTGCGGAGAAGGTCAAGGTGTCCAAAGATACCGCACCCGCGAGAAACAAAACGCAACGAAAGGAAATAAAACAATATAAGCACACCTGAGAAAGGGTGCCAGACAGGCCATATAGCGCATTTTGGCGTTTCGGGTTTTTCGCCAGAGAGTTAATCTTGGATAAGTCGCGGAGCCGGCAATTCAGCTTGACGATAGCAGAGGGTTTTCGTCTCTTCCTGGACAATGGCACTACATCACTATCATCGCATCCCAATCCGTAATCTTTCGGCGCTACTCCCACGCCACGAGAACCCGCTTTGCTGCATCTGCGACAAGCCCGTACCGCTTGAGAGTTCAAAGGCTGACGAGTATGGTCGCGCAATCCACGAGGAATGTTATCTACTGAAGTTGCGTCTCCAGAAAGCCACCGGGAAATTGAAGTCTCCCGCGACTAAGCGCAATGCGCACCGGTACTGAATGAGACGCAGCGCGCAGAAACCCAAAACTACCGTGACCAGGAAAGCTGGGCGCAAAACAAAGCGTAGAATGCACATTTCTCTCCTAGCATCTTTCCGCTGTACCCCTTTGGAGACGGTTCCGTGCGAAATCTGACAGAACTTACGTTCTGCAAGCAGCCGTGATGGTCAACCGTCCTTCTCAAGATCCTAAAACAATTCGCTGCCCATACCGTGAAGGCGGTCAATTCAAAGCGATGATTGGTCGGCTCGGGGACGAGTGGTTCACGTGCGCTCGCTGCGTGCATCTCAGCAAGGCGGATAACCCACATTTCAAATGCACTTGTGTCAATTGCGTACAGCTCGCGGACCGTGACTCCCACAATCCCAAAAACCTGAAACCTGCGTAGTCCCATCGTCTGAAGAGCGATTGACGTCCGTTCATTTCGTTCTGGGAAATGCTGCTGACTTCAGGAACATGAATTTTCCTTTTCCATTCTCGGAAATATCCCGATGATTCAATCTTCGTGCATCAGGCAAACGGCAGGAGCAACAATACTGAATTCATTGGGGAAAGGATTGCCAGCTAGCTACAGAATATTGACCGTCTCGTTGAGACGAACGGTTCTCTCGAGGGCTTCGCCGGCACGTTACGAGTGTGCTCGCACTTCGGTTAAGCGCACAGACAAGGGGTTGAATTGCGCGTGTTTGTCATTCGGTGTAAATTCGAAAGACGTATTCGTGGGGTAGTCAGGTGCGTTTCGTCATTAAGAGCATAGCGACATTTTGCCTGCTGCTGACGATCTGGTCAGCTGTAGGTTTTGCTGCGCACCATCACTCCAGCAGCACTGAATCGGCGAAGTGTACCGTGTGCGTCGCCGCGCACACGGCGGCGCCACGAGCGACCGCAAGGCCGCAGAAGGTCACCCTTACTCACATCCTCGCTGTCCCTGCCGAGCCCCTATCGGCAAATGAAGCCGTTGTAGCTTTCGCGCTCAGTGTCCGTCCACCTCCCGCGGCCTAGTTCATTCGAAACACATATTCGTGTTTGTTGAACCCGTCCGCATTCAGGGAGGAATTTATGCTGGCTTCTTCTACGAAGTCGCGTGCAGCGGCTTTTTTATTCGTTCTCTTTTCGCTTCTTGCTCACGGTCAATCGGGGAGCTCGGGCTCGATCACGGGAGTCGTTACTGATTCCTCCGGGGCTGTTGTGCCCAACGCATCTGTTGAGGCTCGCAACCCGGTCAGCGGTTTCTCTCGAAATGTGGTCACGGATGCGGCCGGGAAATTTTCTATTCCGAACGTCCCGTTGAACCCATATCACCTCACTGTTACCGGTGCTGGATTTTCGCCGTACGCTTCCGATGTCGACGTCCGTTCAACGGTTCCCGTCAATTTGATCGTCAAGCTGAAGGTTGGCGGCTCGGCGGAGAGCGTCACCGTAGAAGCGAACGGCGGAGACTTGATCGAAAACACGCCGACCTTTCATACGGACGTTGACCGCGGCCTGTTCGACAAGGTTCCCTTGGAAAGCCAATCGTCCTCCCTCAGTTCGTTAGTGACGTTGTCTTCTCCGGGGATCGCCGCCGACTCGAACGGCCTCTTTCACGGAATGGGAGATCATGCCGAGAACTCATTTTCTGTAGATGGACAGCCGATTACAGATCAGCAGAGCAAGGTGTTCTCGAATCAGATTCCGCTGGACGCCATCGCATCCATGGAGGTCATCTCTGGCGCTCCACCGGCTGAATTTGGGGAAAAAACCAGCGTAGTCATCAATGCCACGACCCGCTCAGGCCTGGGCCTTGCGAAGCCGGTCGGAAGCGTCAGCACCAGCTACGGCAGCTTCGGTACCTCAAGTGTCGGATTGGATCTGGGGTATGGCGGGGAAAAGTGGGGCAATTTCATTTCTGTGAGTGGGCTAAACACGGGTCGTTTCCTCGATCCTCCCGAGTTTACCGTCATACACGCGAAAGGAAATGAAGAGAACCTCTTCGATAGAGTCGATTACAAGCTGTCGAACGTCGATTCAATCCAGCTCAATCTGGGATTCACCCGTTCCTGGTTTCAAAATCCGAACAGCTTCGACAACGTGTTTCACACCGGCGAGACTGACCCGTCAGGAAATCCTCTCGGAGCTACCGATCAAAGATCGCAGATCAAGACCTTCAACATCGCTCCTTCGTGGAACCGGGTGCTGGGCACGGACGCGGTATTTACGTTGGGGAGTTTCATCCGACGAGACCAGTACAACTACTACCCCAGCCAGAATCTCTTCGACGACTTGTCGCCGATCCAGCAGGAGAGCGTCGGCCAGGACCGCACTTTGACGAATGCGGGACTACGGACATCTTTGTCCTATGTGAAAGGTATTCACAACCTGAAAATCGGAGGAACGTACCAGCAAACCTTTCTCACCGAGAACGACAATCTCGGTATCGTGGACAGCGCTCTGATTCCATCGCTGACCGATACCAGCGGCGCCCCCTGCTTTGTAAATGCCATCGCTGTGTCTTCTCCCTGCACCGACCTGCTTCGGTTTGACCTCACCCGTGGAGGAAGCCTGTTCAGTTTCCACGGGCACACCGACGTAAAACAGCTTGCTCTTTACGTTCAGGACCAAATCACAAAAGGGGCATGGTCGTTCAATGTTGGGTTGCGCGGGGACTTCTATAACGGACTGACCACCCACAAAGAGGCCGAGCCCAGAGTCGGAATTGCGTACAACATCAAGCGCAGTAACACGGTTCTGCGAGTTTCTTATGCACGGCTGCTGGAAACGCCTTTCAATGAGAACCTCATTGTCGCCAGCGTGGGATGCGACAGTCCTGTGTTTAATCCTCTTCTCGGATGTTCTGCCACGGCTTCGACTCCCTTAAATCCTGGGTGGCGCAACGAATTTCACGCAGGACTGGAGCAGACCATCGGCAAGTATCTGGTCTTCTCAGGAGAGTACGTTTGGAAGTACACCCACAATGCCTACGATTTCAGCATTCTTGGGAACACACCGATCTTTTTCCCGATCGCATGGGATCGGTCCAAGATCCCAGGATTTGCAGGGCGCGTCAGCGTGCCAAATATTCACGGGTTCTCCGCGTTGATGGTTTTCTCCAGCGTTGCCGCAAGATTCTTCCTGCCACAGGTCAGCGGAGCGGGTGCAACACCTTCGGCGCCTGCTGGTGTTTTTCGAATTGATCACGATGAAAAGTTCAATCAGACGACCCATGTGCAATATCAGATTGGAAAGACCGGTCCCTGGGTGGGATTGAACTGGCGCTACGACAGCGGAATGGTCGCGGGTGCCGTTCCTTTCGCCGCTGGCCCGAGTACTCCGGTGGATTTGACGGGCTTAACGGCAGATCAGCAGTTGCAGGCAGGACTGTTTTGCGGCAGCGTGTTTCCCACGCTCAATGCTCCGCTCACAAGTTGTGCACCGTCTCAATACGGCTCGACACGGGTCACAATTCCAGCACCCGGGACAGAAAACGATGACCACAATCCTCCGCGAATTACACCCCGGCACATATTCGATGTCGCCATTGGTGACGACAATCTCTTTGGCGGAGACAAATACAAGTGGAGTCTTCGCCTCACTGCGATTAACGTCACGAACAAGGTTGCACTCTACAATTTCCTTTCGACTTTCAGCGGAACACATTTCTTAACTCCGCGAAGCTACACGGTTGAGCTGGGGTTTCATTTCTGAGTGCCGCTGACAAGGCTACCGTTCGCAAATTGCGGGCCGCGGCATCAGGGTAAAGAGCCGCGGTTGCG
>JAICSO010000044.1 GCA_025936825.1 Terriglobales bacterium | reverse complement strand
GGGAAATTGCCGGGAAGCGTCTCGCGCAAGAACGCTTCTACCAATTTCGCATGGCCTTCGCCGATACGCAGGCGAAAGGCGCATTCAAAGTCATGGAGGATGATGTCGCCGACGCGCTGGAGGTAGATTTTGTCTTGCCGGAAAGCGCAGTAAAGCCAGGGCTGAAGATACCCGCGGTAACGTATTCGATCTTCGGGCCGGGCAGAAGATTTCACGGTCACACCGTCGTAGGCGTCCGTGAAGTCTCCCGCCAGCTCGAGTTTGAGTCCAGTTACACGCTCGTAGAACATGCCCCTGAAGACTCAATTCAGCTGGAAATTTTACCACAGGCCATGAAGCAGGTGGCCAAGCTGAGTGAGGCAGTAGGCGAAGGCCGCTACGAGGATTTACTCGAAATCCTCGGCCACCACCCGGACAAGTCTCTGGCGGGTGGAGCGGAGCCGGAGAACGAAGAATTCCGGGTCGTTGAAGGGCTGCTTTTGGCCGACGCCAGCGGTGAAATCGTCCGTCATCCCTACGTCAACAACCAACTCAACAAGCTGCTCGCGCGCTGGGCTTTCAAGGCTGCAACCGGCGGGGGGTTTCGTCTTCCTGCATTTGCTCTCATGGATGACGGTTACCTTGTCCTGAGAAATGGCCAAATCGTCTCGGGTTCCGACTGGGTTCCCGAGCACAAAGCCATCGTATCGCTCCCGTCGAAACGCGGCCTGTGTGTCCGCTATCCGATACGCATGGTCGACGATCTCCTCCCGTTCGGAAACCTTTCGGACGACGAGATCGCAGCCCAGCTCAACAGCGATCTTTGCCGTCAAAACTGCGCGCTGACGGGTTCTGAAATTCGTGATCTGGTTCAGCGACAGCTTCGGCTGGAGGGCAGTTATGTCCTCCACTCGGAAACGGCAAAGAAGAACGGCGGCGATTTTGATTTCGACTGGGTTTGCGTGGTCGAAGAAGACCGGTTCCCGCGCTTTGTAAGGAATCGGTTTTCCCGAGGGCTCGGGCAACAACAGGGCAAGAACAAGGCCAACAAGGCTCGCGACCCCTGGTTCAACTTAGAGCACGTAGCCATGAAGGCCAGAGGAAATCACATCGGCTCGATCACCGATCTGATGACTTCTTGCCGCGCGGCAGGCCACGACGAGCTTGCTGCAGACTTGGCCCTGGAGCTCCAGAAGGCGCTCGACAGTCTCAAATGGCAAGTGCAGCCAGATCTCAAGCTAATCGCCGAAATTCGCCAGCAGGTACGTCAGGCACCTTGGCTTCGTTATAAGAACGAGCGCCGGGTTTCTGATTTGCCCCTGCATCTGGAGGTGGAAGGCACAGATCGTGTCGGACATCTCTACAACCACGTCCGCAAGCAGATTGAGGATCTACTGATCAACAAAGCCCCGATTGAGGCATTCAAGGCGCTCGTGGTGGGCGAACAGGTCACGCGCGAGATGCTGGCCGATTGCCGTTTCGTCAACCGGGTATATGCCGCCATGGTCGGCAAGATCGCAGAAAGAAGGGAGCAACTGAAAGAGCAACTGGAGAAGGCCAAGGCCGAAGGGGACACCGTACGGCAGAGCTCTGACAAGGAGCTGCGCCGGCAGAAGCTGTTTGCTCTGAACCAGGCTTATGGCGCATGCCGCGCGGATGAAGAGAGGGGCAGGTATGAGATGAAGGCGATTCTGGCTTTCATCCGTATCTGGGCGCAGAACAAGGCCGAGAATCGCATGGGCTGGCTACAGGCGTTGAACCGGATCGTATGTACGGGACAACGTTCCAGCGGTTCGATTCTCTTCCTTGCTTTTCCGCAGGAGCTGATTCTGAAACTTGCGGAGCGCACCGGAGGCAAGCCGGTTCGCGTGCACATTCCCAGGCTCCACGACGGGCTCGTCCGTACGGACTCGTCAGGCCGCACTTTCCTGGTTGATTCGCTTAAAGGAGGAGGAGAGAAACACACGTTCCTATTCAAGTACGCGGATGGGAAGATCCTCCTCGATGACCTAAAAGCCGAACCGACCCGGGCGTCGCGTGAACTCGACGCTGGCGATCTGGCGGCCGATAGCGACCTGTCGGCCTCTATGCCAGACGATGCGGTGGAATTCAATCCCGCCGCTTTCAGTGACGCAGAAACAAGCGATGCGCCCCGGGTCATGTGAGGCACCAACCGTTCTGAGCGGAATCCTGAGGGATTCCGCTCAGAGCCTTAAGAGGAATCATGAGACGCTTGGTTTCGCTGGTCTACTTCTCTTGCTTTGTGCTCTGTGCCTTTGCTGTCTGTCAGCAATCAGACCCTCCTAGCCCGAATGCCGTGGTTCGAGTGGAAACTGCTCTGAACCATCTGACGGTCCTTGAATTTCATGAACCAGTCACGATGGCTGCTGCCGGTAGCTCGGATTTTCAGATTGAGCGAGAGTCGAACAAGGTCTTCATCAAACCAATAAAGTCGGGAGCGGCGACCGATCTGTTCGTATGGACAGCTTCGCGGAGATTCGCCTATGAGCTTGAACTTACAAAGGAGGTGAAGGACATGAATTTCGCTATCGACAGTGCTCAACCGGCACCGTCGCCAAGGCCAACCGTGGACCCAGACATGGATCAATTTGCCGACGTCGTGCTGACTCGATCGCTCATGCGATTCCAGCAGATCAAACAAAAAAACTCACGGAAAATGAAGGGCTGGGTCAATGTGCGCGTAGAACAAGTGTTTCGCACGCTGACGACGATGTACGTGCATTATGCGATCGAGAACATGAGCGCCGTTACCTACCACGTGAATGCGCCAGAAGCGTACCAACTAGGGACGGATGACGCCTCCGTCCCGCTCACGCGCCTGGCTCACACTCAGTTGGATCGAGCGACCATGGAAGCACTCGGCGACACGCGTAAGCTATCCCTCCCTGTCACGCATGCCGAGGCTGAGGCGGAGGATCTTTATCCGGGCAAGACAACGCAAGGGGTAGTTCCCATTCGACAAGATCTGAAGTCCCCGACGGTTGTGGAATTGGTGTTCAGCGATGGAGTGAAGGCTACGTTCGTGCTCTAGCCATGAAGATCACAGAACAGAGTGACGGGCTAGAGATGGGCCTACGGAAGTACAGGGCGGCAGATCGAGAGGAACGGCTTGAACATCTATTGCGGCGCTGGATAGAAGATCCGCTTAAGCCAAGGACACGCGGAAGAAATCTTCGCATCAATCCCATTCTGGTTTTGCTGGCAGTGATGGTTCTGCTGGGTCTCGGCACGTTCCTGTTCTTCAGCTTGGTTCACTTATGACCTACGCCAACGATTATCGGCTCGGGCGCCGTGCCTATCACTACAACCAGGACGAGGGCCTCGCCGTCACTCTCTCCATCGTAGTCATCATCGGGCTTGGGTTTGGCTACTACATCCTTGCGACGCGTTTCCACATCCGCCCTGCTCAGCTCATCGAACTTTCTTTGTATGTTCTGTACGCGACGGTCGCGGTCGCTTCAGTCGTCTGGTATTTCCTCACACTACATCGACGCCGCGAGACAAACTGGCCCCACCCTCCTTTATTTATCAGCCACGCCAATGACCGCAAAGCGGTCGCAGCGGCGTACAACCAAAGCTCGATCGTGCTCGGCTACGACGCCCACAGAGAACCCTGGTTTTGGTCGGACGCGACGCGCGTGATGCAGTCGATCGTGTTTGGCGCAACGGGTTCGGGGAAGACGACGTTGCTCAAGAACATCATTACTCAAGACGTATTTCGGGTTGTCGGCCCGCCACATGATTCCCACCGGATTCCCATGCTGATTTTTGATGGCAAGGCCGATAACGAGTTTCTTTCCAGCCTTCTCCCCGCGATCGAGGCCGCAGGCCGCATGCACCAGCTGCGCGTCCTAGATCCCTCCCAGCCTGACATTTCCGCGCGCTATAACCCGTTCTTTAGCGAACACGGTTTGTACCAGGAGCACGCAAATTTTGTTTTCGAGTCCTTTGACGTGAAGGAAGACTTTTTTCACGGGCATCAGGCCACCTATCTCAATGATCTTGTGCGAGTACTCGCGCACACTGGCAAACGTTTCAACATCTATGACGTGCTAGTCCTGGCGCTGGACCCACGCGTTTTGAACGAACAGATTGTCATTGCCCGATCGTGTTTGGACGCGGAAGTGGCAGTGAACCATCAGCGGCGTTTGAACTTCGAGATGTCGGTCCGGAACCTCCAACAATCTTTTCAGGACCGGGAGCGCGTGCCCAAAATCCAGGGTCTTTTGAACGAATTGATGACCTTCCTGGCGGATGACCTGTCGCTCATCACCGGCGCCTACGATGAACTGTTGTCCTTAGATGAAGTCATCGACAAGGAACTGATTCTGTTCGTCTCCCTTAACACCAACAAGAACTCGAAAGCTGTCACTGCGCTAGGCCGCATGCTGCTGCAAAACCTGCAATTGATCCTCGGGAAGCGATACGAGGATGCGCAAAACCGGCATCGCGAAAACCGCCCGGTGGTCAGTGTGATTCTTGATGAGTTCGCGCCTTTCGCGTACGCCAATTTTGCTCAGATTCTGCAGACGGCTCGCGGGACCAATACCGCGTTTCTGTTCGCTCTCCAGTCGCTTCCCCAGCTGCTAAAGGTTGGCCGCGGCTTCAAGGATGACGTATCTTCGGCGCCCAACACCACCATGCTCTTGCACACCCGCGACGAGGAAACAACGCAGTATTTCCTGAAGGCGTCGGCCCGCGTGCGACAGAAGCGGCGCACACTCACCGTCCAGCGCACGGGGGTCTTTGAAGAAAAGTACGAACCAATTGGTTTCGGCAGCGAGACCGATATAAAGGAAACTCGCGCCCAGGACGAACACATCAAGAACCTGCCAGTTGGCCAAATGGAAATCCTGATGACTGACCAGCGTCAAGGCACGCTCCATTCCCATCTCCATGTGCGAAGGCCGAAGACTTATGGCTTCCCGCGACTTGAGCCGGTTGTTTATCCGAGACTATGGTCCGCTTCGCACCTTGAGGGAGCCAATCTTCGTTTCAGGGATCCGGACTTAGTGCGCCGCCACGGGCGCATTGGCGTGAGAAATGGACGGCTGGCTTGGTCATGAATTATCCATCTCAAATCACCATGGCCTTGCTGCTCTCCGCGGTTTTGGGCGGTTTCTCGGTTGCTCAATCCCCGCGCCGCAGGTTTGACCCGGCTGGACATGGGGGTTCGGCAAAACCGCAGGATAGCTTCCTCGATTTCACTCTTAAGCGCATTAATCCCTCAGACACCGATTATGGCAAGTGTCTCGGTGAAAGCCGCACAGTGCTGCTCGACCAGACCGTCAGGAATGCATACTTCTGGTCGAACATTGTTGCTTTAGGAGTGCTTGGTTTTCTGTTCTTCGTCGTTCTCTACCAACATAAAACCCAAACCCAACGGGAGTGGGCGTTCGCCGAAATCATTGAACAATTGCAGCACAGTCTCAACCGGTCTCACGCTCAGATTGCCGAGGCGACCAGGAAGAATCGTGACCTTGCCGAGGCGTTAGCCGCGTCGAAAGAGTCTGCTTTACGATCGCCATCGCTGTCTTTGCAATGTACCGAAAGCGCTGCTGGGACCACTCCGAAACCGCGCGCGCCGAACATACAAACCCCACCACCAGCACCGGCGAGAGCTAGCTTGGCGAGGGCCCAGAATGGAAATGCTGCACGCACATCCACTGCCAAGGAAGCCGTCAACCAGATGCGACTGTTCACGCCGGATGCGGACTTCGTTATGAAACTTAATTCCCTGGAGCAACAACTCGCACACTCGCGGGAAGACAACAAGCAGTTGCGTCGCCGGATCGCCGATGGCCACCAGAAAGTCGAAGCAGAGCAAGGAGACAAACCATCAGCTCAAGGATGCATAAATTCGCAGAGATGAAGGAGTGAACTGATGACGGGTAACGACACAAGGCGCGAAGGATCAGCCAAACAAAACCACCCTGGCGCTGGGCCCCAAGAGAAGGAACTGGCTGAGGTTTGCGCGCGTTTCGCCGACCTTTGCCAGTACTTTTCGCAGCAAAGCATGGACCTGCCGCCACAGGTTGTCGAAGAGGTTCGGCTGGTATCGAAGCTGGCGGTCGACGATCGAATCGCCAGAATGAAAAGCCTTAACCAAGAGTTGATGGAGTACCTCAATGATGCTGGACCGGATCCTCAGGTTCGGCAGTAGTGGGCGGATACGCTTTCCTATGCGCTACTTCAAAAACAGCATCGTTATCCAGGCGGAGCGCGACATTCCCTTGCTGCGGCAGGTCCACAACTCAAAATTTGTCAGCCACTACCAGTTGTTTGAGCTCATGAGGTTTGCCGGTTCCGAATCTTCCGGCGACAGCTTCGGCTGGCGCGTCCGACGCTTGGTGAAGGCTGGGTTTCTATCCACTTGGGCGGGAGCTTTTGGCACCGAAGGGACCGTTTACCGGGTCACCCGCGAGGGGATCTCTCTGCTCGAGCATTATGGCCACTTCACAACCGTTCTGCACTCGAATACCAAACATCTACCGCATACGTCGCACGTGTTTCATTCGCTGGAATTAAACCGAATCCAGCTGGCATTGGCACGCGAAAACCTGCTCGCTAACTGGCAGTCAGAAATTGAAGTTGCGTCCTTCAATACGATTTCCTGCTCACCCTACAAAAAGGACTATGACGCCATTGTCGACGTGTGGCTGGGCGAGAAGACGGCGCGGTTTGCACTTGAATATGAGCGCTGTCTAAAGAGCTATCGGGAATACGACCGCATTAGAGGTGCGCTTCAAGCCGAGCGACAGGTGGGCTGGATCTTATTCTTAACTTCGGGCAGCGAAGTGCTGATCCACCTGGTTCACGAACTCAATCCAGTAGCCAATAGAGTTGCATTCGCCAACGCTCGCGATTTTGAGCAGATGCTTCTTGAGACTAGCGTGATCACGGCGCCCAATCTCGCCGGCACCCACTTTCGGGAGCTTTTGCAATGAGAGGACGGTCCGTTCTTCTTCCTATTGACTTCGCATTGCCTTCGGTTTGCCGCCGCTATGCCACGGGTTTGGCTTCGCAGGAGGAACTGCAAACGGCGTGGGATCAATCATTTCGGTTTTGACTACCCCCTTGATTGCAGTTGGTCTTGCATCGGTATTTAAGTGATGATTGGTTACCGGATCTGCGACCGGCGAACGGTGTTGTTGTCTGATGCCGGGCGAAGGTCGGCTCTGGCAGTGTATCGGTGGGTACTGGTTCGCTGATGTCGGGTTCGCCGCTGATCGGCGAAGTAAGCGGCAACTAGAACTCGTGCGTTTCGTGCGTGGACCAATTGTTCGTCCGTAGCAGGTGACCTGTGCGTAGCTGCGCAGACATGTTGGTTCCACCGGCAGCAAGTCTTTTCATAGGTACGACACGGTTGCGAAGCTAACTCACGGCCATGGCGCTTGTTGGCGCGACAGACAGTCAGTGACGAACGGACAGAAAGGAGCAAGTCATGAATGAAAGTCGAGGAGCAATGAGTTTTACGCCGCTGTTTACAACGGACGACATTGGCCTGCAGAAGGATGCAAGCCTAGAGCATGTTGTCAAAGTTTTCCTAACAGTAGGTGAGGCAATAGCCGCTCGCTGGATCGAAATGCCAAGAGGCATTTTGCTGCTGCAAACGGTGCCCAACCAGGATGCTTCGGGCGCGATTTACCTCTACGACCGGGACCGCCATATCTTCTTCTTTGTCGACTTCGTTAAAGGGCAGAACGACACGTTGACTGCGGCCGAGTTTGATCAGCTTGTGGCGGAGTACGACCTGGTTTCGTGGACAGCAAATCCGGAAATTCTTCCAGCGACAATCAGCAATGTTGGGGTGGCGTGACGGGAGATGATTCCATGAAATCAATCGGCCAGGCAACAACGGAAATGGCAGCACGATACTTCAGGCTGTTTGTGAACCGCTTGGCCTATACCGTTCAATCAACCAAGCCTGACAGGACGGGCAAGCACTACTACTATCGTCCCAAAGATGCAAGTCGACTGGCAGTTTCAACCATTCGGGAACACTTGAACGGACGACGCACGGTTGGCCTTTATGCTCTGAATCCACAGACCCAGCGCTCGAAGTGGGTTGCAATCGATGCCGACTACGACAACGCGCTTGATGATCTGCTAAGGCTGCAATGGGAGTTGCGCCAGGACGGGGTTGAAGCGGCTTTGGAGAAATCTCGTCGCGGAGCTCACCTTTGGATCTTCGCCGAAAAACCTCTGCTCGCTCAGCAGTGTCGCATCTACATTTACAACCTTGCCCTTCGCTTACGAGTGCCGGTAAAGGGGGTAGCGGGACTGGCGGAAGGGATCGAAGTCTTTCCCCGACAAGATCAGCTCGGACCACAGGAATTCGGCAATGCTATCCGGGGGCCGCTCGGTGTCCATCAGGCCATAAAGAAAAGGTACTGGTTTTACGGTGCCGAGTATAGAGTGGAAGCTCAACTTGACTACCTAGAGCGGCTGCCAAAGATCAAAGAAGACGAGATCGCCCGATTCATTGCCGGTCTCGAAATGCCAGTTCAGTTCCGCCCGAAACCAAGGGTCGATCTGCCTCCATACGACCTGTCTCGGCGGGAGTTCCGGATCCTGGATCATGTTCGACCGGGCCGGAAGCGCTCGGGAAATTACTGGACGCGGTGTCCTTCCTGCGCGCAGCAGGGGCGTGACCAAAGTGGCGACAACCTGGCGATCTCGACGGCAGATCCGCGCAAGTACAAATGCTGGGCGGGATGCACTAAAGAAATGATACGGTCTGCCCTGGGCCATCCGATTCGAGTCAGGAGCGATGCTACTTATGCGACCTCGTGTGGCAGTGCAGAATAACGGGAATGGGACCGAGGTGCTGGCCCGACAAGGCTTGCGGCTGCCGCAAATTGTACTGAAACGGCTGCGAGATGCGGGGATTTACTGTCAGCCCACGGTGTCGATTGAGCATCAGAACCTAACCAAGAAGTATGTGCTTCGGGGAGTGGAATCGGGCGGTGCAATCACGGGTTTGGGTGCCTATTCGAGTTTCATAGGTGAACGCGGCGAGTCTTTGCCCTGGCTCCAGCGAGTGGACAGCATTGCGGCAAACGGAGTACATGGGGTTGTCGTGGCTCCCGTGCTACTTCGCCTGGAAATGGTGCGGATTGAACGGACCTACGATCTGCTTGTTACGCGGCATTCGTTAGGAGATTCGGTCAAAGGCGAAAGGCCGAAGCTCGAAAGCTCAATCCTTTTCTATGGCCGAAGAGGGGGCCTAGAGATGGAGCTCTGGGGCAAGGACCAAAGATTCTCGGGTACGGTTTGTCCGGCATTTTACACGCGAGCTGGCGAAGTAATTTCGTTGCCGCGAGCATTTGAAGCGGCCGCGACCCGGATGACGGCAGCAGTTTGTTGTCTCCAGTGCCGTCATTGCCACCTCCTCAGCCCAAGGGGAGTTTCCGAGTTAACGGATGCCATCCCAAGAGTATCCGCACAGTGGATGGCGATTGCATCGGAGCAGACCTAACTCCGTTGCGATCGGATGCTACGAGAGGATTCTTGCGTGAGTGGCTGACGCTGGAGCTCGCTGGAGATGCGAAATCCCAGCCCGGGAGGGCTGATCAGCGCAGTCACTCACGGAATGATCGAGGGCGACCCATGGACAAAGCTAAAGAGAGAAGGAGAGCGGCTATGGATGAAGAAAAGTCCGTCCCTGCTCTTCGCCTCGTAATCCCCTTGCCGGTTGCCCTCTACTGTTCGAATGGACTCCTGTTCGAACTCTATGAAGGCGGACAACCCTCCCGACGTCACCACATCGTCTGGGAAATAGTAAGAACCATCGAAGAACGGCCATCCACCAGCGCTTCTGCTGACCAAGCCCGCCATTAATTTCCGATCGAATCGAAAGTCTAAGCCAACGATACTAACCATCGCTCACCCGAATCTTCTACAGGAGGCGGCGCGGTCATGAATTCTGTGCCTGAAGTTCCCCCAGAAGTGTCTTCACGATTTCTCCCGTATGAGGACCGGCGAAGTCATCCGATGCAACCGCATGCGAAGGACGAACTCAATGAAGTTCTGCGCGCACTTTCCATCCCGTTCGATTTGCCAGTTGTGCAGTGGCGCATCACCGAGTGGAGTGACGATGGAACGCGCGGGATGATGATGCCTTACGCCGATCCCAGAGCTTACAGCGACCGCCTGAACGACGTGTTTACTCCTGCGGGCTGGAGCCGCAAGTACGCCGTGCAGGCTAGCGCGCCAGTTCAGCGGAGCAAGCGCGGACCGGCTGCGAAGATCTTGGTCACCTGTGAAGTGACCATCGCCTGTATCGGCACCAACTCAGGCACCGGAGAAGAATGGTCAGACAAAGAGAATGCCTTGACCGGAGCCGAGGCGCAGGCATTCAAACGGGCTCTGTCCTGTTTCGGACTTGGACGGTACCTGTACGACATCGATGGCCAATGGGTCGAGCTGGATGAGCGCGGGTTTCCGACAAAGATTCCGAAATTACCGCGCTGGGCAACGCCAAACGGATGGTTGGCCGGGCTGCGGCCGAAACTGAAACGAAACCGTCATGCACTGATTCGAGCCAATGGGCACGCCAACGATGGTGGTCGCCCGAGTCCAGAGACGAACGACCATCGCCAAAGTCTGATTGTCGCAATCGAAGCCACAGAGTCGAAGATTGGTAAGCGTCTCTATCGCGGATTGCTGAAGAACATTGCACGGGTCTGGATTCCCCAACAGATCCAGGAGACGTCTGTCCTGGAGAAGACCTTGGCACAGATGCAGGGCGCGGAGCGAGGGATGGCGCGCTTAGAGGCAGCCCAGGCAAGACTTGCACCGGAAACGGTCCAGAGAGTTATCTCCTCGTTGAATGCACCGCCGGCAAAGCTTGAAGACCTGCAAACCCTACACACCCTGGTGGTTGCACTGGAACGGGAAGCCGACGCGGAGACACCGCCATAACTTGCCGGAAGCGGCCAAGGAATAGCCGCGGCCTAGAAAGAATTTGGAAATGGAGTAACGACAACAATGGAAAACGAGTCAATGACGAATCCCGATCCCTTATCTTCCGAGCAGACACGAGCTAAAGCGGCCATTCTCGCCGAATGCGAGAACCTGGCGGCAGCGGGTGTGACGTTCGTTGCCGTTCACTTTGACGGTTACGGAGACAGCGGCGTTACCGAAGAGGTACGGTGTTTCGATTCCGAGTACTACGCCTACGAAGAACACAAGCCAGTGGCGCATGACGCCGCCTACCTCCAGGAACACTTCGAAACCTTAGTTCCACTTGGATACGAAAACGACTGCGGCGGCTTCGGGGACGTAGTCCTCGATGTCACTGCGCACACAATCACGGTGGAGCGGAATGATCGCTTTGAGGACTACACGACGAGCACGCACGAGGTGTAGCGATGGCTCATCCCCTGGAACACGCTCAAAGTAGTGCCAGGAAATTCGGCGGTAAGCCCGAGGACTATCTAGCGATTCACCGCTGGTTTGACGAATCAAAGGCGTTTTTCCCCGACTTCCGCCACCGTGAGCTTCGGCATCACACCCAGGGAATCTTTTTAGCCGAGAACCTCTTTGGTGTCAGCGTACGCAATTTTGATGGTGCTGAAATTCCAGTCCGCTACCTCGGCGAACAACACGTGAGGGAAGACCTCGGGCGTATCCCAACTGTCCAAGATTGGCTCATACGGATCCATCCTGAGCGCTGGATGTACGGGCAGCGCTTGTAGGAACAGGTTATCTTCACCTAGGTGCAAGAGACGTGGTCCCATTTGGCGCCGTAGGTGGAAGGCTTAACAATCCGACGAAACCACATCCATTCGGTAGGATAGAAAGCTCATCGAACCTAACATCATCGCAGGGCCGAACGGAGTCGGTAAGACGACGTTTGCCAGAGAATTCCTGCCTCACTATGCGGACTGTAAAAAGTTCGTGAATGCCGACCTGATTGCGCAAGGGGTGGCGCCTTTTTCTCCTGAGACCGTTGCCTTGCGAGCGGGAAGAATGATGCTGAATGAGATTCGATCACTTTCCAAGAGGCGCGAATCGTTCGAATTCGAAACAACGCTATCTGGGAGAAGCTACCTGGGCCTGATACGAAGGCCTAGAAAAATGGGCTACAAAGTTCATTATTTTTTCTCTTGCCAAGGATGTCGCGCTATCCAGGATTTATCAGCGCGTAATGAAGGGATGACACAATGTGCCAGAAGTGGTGGTGCGCAGGCGCTTCAGTCGCTCAGTCAAGAATTTCTTTTGGGAATATCAGCCAATCGTAGATTCGTGGCATTGGTTTGACAACACAGACTCGCAGGCGGTGACAATCGCCTTCAGAACAGGCAGCAAGCCCCGTTTAATAAACCGTGGCAACTATCAGAGGCTGATAAAGCGCTCTGGCACCAAAGACGCGAGGTCGTAACACTATTCTCCGCCTGCCTTTGCAGAAGCGTGCCGAACTGGCACTTCATAAAGCGGTCGAAGGGGTGGTTAAAGAGCACGCTCGCCTCGGACTTCCGCTTCATATCGGCCGCAATGGCAAGGTGGTCGAATTGTCTCCTAATTAAGATACGCAGCCTCTCAAGGTCGCGCCGCCGAAAGTAGTCATCCTCCACATAGTGACGGGCCACTCTCCGCCCAGAGTGGTGAGAGTTCCTCTATTTCAGTAGCCAATCTACCGTGTAGGGTCTAGTCGGCGACTCGCTTCTGGCTAATCTCCGAGCCGTCAAACTTGCGGTTCTGTGTCCCGAAGGGGACGCCAAAGATCTGCAAGTCTCACGAATGTTCCTTTATGGGCCCCGGCGACTCTCGTCGCAGGATGCGATTCGCGTAAATCGCAGGCAGTCAGTCTGAGTAATCAATGCCTAGGGCCTAATCCCTTCCCAAATCCAGCAGAAATGAGGACGGCCATGAGAATTCATGTGACCACTAGGGCCGACTTGTTTGAAGAACGAAAGCGACAGCACGTTGAGTGCGGCTATCGAATCGAGAATGAGCAACCAACGCCTGTCAACGGGCTCTGCTCCTTCGTTGCTGTCGAGCAATCAGCCGAACGAGACACGCTCGCGGAATGCGTAGCACAGGCGCTCCAAGCCAACCACGGATTCCGTGGAGACTGGTGAGGTCCCGATGTCGCTGAGGATCCGATTTGATGGCAAATGCAGTCTCCATCCCCGTTACAACCCAGCGCGAGATGGACAGCCAGAACACAGTAAGTGCGAAGGCTGCGAGTCTCTCTATGTGATCGATCAGTACGTCAGGATTGCGAGACGAAGAGCCGCGAACCCAAGCGGTTTGGTCGCTTCTCGAGCCAGCGGCCGTGACAAAGCCTCGGCCAGCGAGTGCTCGAGGATCTCCGAAAACGAATCCGCTTAAATCTCGCTCACAACTCTGCTGGGCTGTTCGCCGTTTTCCCACCACAACCAACACTCTGAACAGGGGTGAGTCATGAACTCTCTACCGATCATTCCGCTTTTCCCTTCCGGTCAGATCGTCGCGACTCCAGGCGCGCTCCGACTGCTCGAGCAAGCCAAGCGTTGCCCGGTCGAATTCCTGTCCCGGCATTTTCGCGGCGATTGGGGCGATCTCTGCCCGGACGACAGGACTGAGAACGAATTGAGCCTCAAACATGGTTTTCGGCTGATGAGCAGCTATGCGATCGCAGGTTCGAAAAAGATCTGGGTCATCACCGAAGCGGATCGATCCGCGACCACCCTGCTTCTGCCTGAGGAATATTGAGCGACTCATAGGTGCAGGATTACGGATTACGGTTTGATGTGGTATAAACGCGGCCGAAGCCGCTCGATATCGCATGCTGACGGCGGCAGCCTCCAAGTCGTTGATGCTACAGGTACATTTGTCTCAGTCGCAGATCGGAAATGTCGACGCGCAACTATAATAAATTCAGGGGAGAGGCGGAGTGCTTTCTCGCCGCTTGCTTCGCCCATCGAAGAGGCCGCCAACTTTGAATACGAACAGAACAATTCGCAGGGTCGCGGCACCCATAGAGCAGCAAATCGAAGCGTACCGCTACTGGCAAACTTTGCCGGTGGGGGCCCGTCTCTCAGCTGTGTGGGATGTCAGCGCAGCGGCTTATGCATTCGCTGCCGCTTTTAAGGGAGTTTTGCTCAATGATGCCCGACGACCTCAAAGAACTATTACGCGCATTCAACGATCAAGGGGTTAAGTATCTCATCGTGGGCGGCTACGCCTTCGGCGTTCACGCTGAGCCGCGAGCAACGAAAGATCTGGACATCTTTATTCGATCTGACGAGCAGAACGCCGCAGCTGTATTTCGCGCGCTTGCCCAGTACGGCGCACCTCTCGTGGACCTGAAGCCGACTGACTTTATGGATGGGACGACGTTCCAGATCGGCCAAGCCCCAGCTCGGATTGACATTTTGCAGCAGATTGATGGTGTCACCTTCGATGAGGCTTGGGAAAACCGGATCGAGGGAGTCATCGATGACGAAATCCAAGCGGCAGTCATATCCAAGCACGACCTCATCCGCAATAAGCTTGCATCCGGACGCGAGCAAGACATTCTAGACGCCAAGAACTTACGTTCTGCCGGCACGAATCAACCTAAGTAATTCTCCCCACCTGTACCGAGCCACCTTCGAATAACTCCGAATTGGCTTCAACTTGCAATCCGTTTCGAGAGAATGGGGGCGGAGGCATGGTGTATTGGCTCAAACAGAACCACTGGAAAGGGTTTTTTCATGCGTCCTCAGGGCAAAACAAAACTTGCCTTTTTTCCTTTGCCGATCCAGCAAGCCAAACTGCTAAGACACTGCCTCGAATTCGATTGCGATTTTGCTGCTCTTGATCCGTGTGTTGGAGATGGCGTGGCGTTCACGAAACTCCTCGAAGCGACACACGCGCGGCGGTACGGGATTGAAATCGATGCCAACCGTGCCGAACAAGCCAGACAATTGGGGATCGAAACCCTGCAAGCGAACACAATGGATGTGCGCTGCCCGGCGGAGTCCATCTCCCTTCTTTATCTGAATCCCCCGTACGATTTTGAGGTCGGCCGGACAAACAACCAGCGCCTGGAGTTGGTCTTTCTGGAACATACATATCGCTGGCTGAAACCGGGCGGGATTCTGGTTTTTGTCATTCCACAGCCGCAATTGAAAGCGTGTGCGAGGACGCTCAGCGAGCATTTTGCCGATTTGACAGTCTATCGGCTCACCGAACCTGAGAGTGTCCGTTACAAACAGGTCGCCGTTCTGGGCCGACGGCGAAAGCGAATCCAATATCGCCGCGACTCCGCACTCCTCGAGTCCCTGCGCTGGTTGGAGTCATTGGCTTTGATACCGGACCTTCAGGCCCTGACGGACGTCGTAACAGCTCTCTACGAAGTGCCGCCTTCTGGACCGGTCGTACTCACGAACACTGGCATTCCATTGGATGAAATCGAGGATCTGCTACTTGATTCCGCCGCATATCGCCAGGCGAGTCGAATCCTGCTCCCGAAACAGCGGGACGTCCAAGGCAGGCCACTCACGCCACTGCATGGCGGCCACGTTGGGCTGCTGTGCACGGCTGGTATGCTCAACGGGGTATTCGGGGAGGGAGAGGATCGACACATCGCTCATTGGCGGTCGGTGAAGTTCACCGACCACTGGGAAGAAGAGGAAGAGGACGGGACGAAGATTTTGCATGACCGGCAACGTTTCTCGCATGAGCTGACCCTGATATTTGCTAACGGAAAGACACAGATTCTGACTCATGAAAAGAAGGAGGCAGCATGAAAAATGCTCACCTCCGCTTTGGCTGGCTTACCTACCTGAAGAGCACAGAGAAAACCAAGACCAGCATCAAGTTGCACCTGGACCGTTTTATCGGAGAATTGTTGCCGGATGCTCCGCGGCAGGCGAAAGCTCATCTGATTTCCGTCATCGGCGCAGATGCCCAGATATCGGCCATTAGTGCCGCCATTTCCCTCGGAGATCGATTCATCATCGAAGGGCCGGGCGTACCACCGGCACGAGTATCTCTGGAGCGAAATGCACAGTGCTTCCGAGGCTCGATCCAACCGGCGGGGCGGAAAAAACCTCTGCGTCACCTGGTTGGGATCTCGGACGAGTTCGCGTCGGGGACCATGTCTGTCAGCTCCGGCAGGACCGTATTGGCTGGATCGGATCAGCAATTCGTCTGGGCCTCCATCGCCCATCAGTATGGAATTCCGGGACTTCCGGAATGGGCTACCTGGTTTCGGGACGAACTGAAAACACATCGAGCGATTCGCCGAGTTTAAGAAGGTCAAAATCAGCGAGAGCCTTCAGGCCAGAGGCGGCAAGCGGTGTCGCCCATTTCATAGCGCCCTTTGGCAAGCCGACAGCGACAGAATCGAGCGAATGGCGCCCATCGAGTTCATCGGCCGCTACATGCCGGGCTGGTTCGACTACACAATCTGCGACGAGATTCATCAACTGGCGGGAGACACCGCGCAGGGGAATGCGCTGGGTACTTTGGCATCGTGCACCGATCGGATTGTCGGTCTAACCGGCACACTGCTCGGGGGCTATGCCGACGACCTGTTCAATACCTTGTTCCGTCTCGAAGCCGCCCGGATGAAAGAGCACGGGTATGAGTGGGGCACGACGGGGCGACGCGCGTTCACCGAGGACTATGGCGTTCTTGAAACCATCACCAAAGTGGAACCCGCCGAGAATCGATGCTCGAAAGCGAAGGCCACCAGCATGGTCCGCCGCAAGCCAGGAGCATCGCCCTTGCTCTTCGGTGAATTTCTCATGCAGCTGTGCGCTTTCGTGTTCCTCGAAGACGTTCCGGTAGAACTTTCGCCCTACGAGGAGAGTTATGTCAGCGTAGCGATGGATGCTCCGATGATGAGTGCGTATCGCGAGCTGGAAGATGCTATTCGAAAAGCGTTGAAAGAGCACAGAGGCAACCGGAGTGTATTGAGCACCATGCTTAACACTCTGCTGCTTTATCCAGACCATCCCTATGGTCTTGGAACCCTGTACGGGACCAAGTTTGATCCGGAGCTTAAGCGCAACCTTCGCTTCGTGATGGCTGAAACCCGCGATCTTCCCGAAGACCAACTGCATTCCAAGGAAAGGACACTCATCGAAGAGGTCAGAAAAGAACTAGCCGAGGGGCGCCGATGTCAGGTGTTCGCGGTCTACACCCAGAAGCATGACGTCACGGCGCGACTTCAGAGAATCCTAAACAACGAAGGCATGCGCACAGCTGTTCTGCGTGCCAGCGTGGACACCTCGAAACGGGAAGCCTGGTATGCGCGGCAGATCAAGGAAAACGTGCAGGTTGTCATCTCCCATCCCAAACTCGTAGAGACCGGTCTGGACCTGCTGGATTTTCCTACCATCATTTTTTATGAGTCCGGGTACTCGCTGCACACGCTGCGGCAGGCCAGCCGAAGATCCTGGCGAATCGGACAGCGGCGCCCAGTTCGCGTGAAGTTCTTTTGCTACCAAGCAACGATGCAGACGGCCTGTCTGCGCTTAATGGGAAAGAAACTCCTGGTCGCGCTCACCATGGAGGGGAAGTTTGCTGGGGAAGGACTTCAGAATATCGATGAAGACGATGACATGCTATCCGCGATGGCAAGAGAGCTGGTTGCGAGAAACGGCATCGGCGAGTCGGCTGATGCCGTTTGGAAAGCACTCAACGCTGAACACCAGAAGTTATTTCCAACCGCTTCTGAACCGGTAGACGAAGTCCCACTGCCCGGACTGCCTGCCAAGGCGAATCAGAACGGAACCGATGCTCGGGTGCTTGTCGAAGAATTGATCGATGCGAGTTCGGTGCTCATATTCGGGCAAAGATCTGGAGGGGGCCGCAGACCCCGTAACAAGCGCTCAGTTCCGGAGCAAGCTTCACTGTTCGGATGAGTTGGTCGGCTATCCATCAAGCCGGCTATCATGAACTTCGGAATGCACCTCCTTGCAATGCACATCAAATTGGGACTGCAAAGACCTTTTGTACTGCTCGCGGTTTGGGCGATGACCAGTACCCTGCGCCTTGAATGACACGGCAGGACAATCGCTGCAGTGGGCCTCGACCGGAATGTCGCTCAACCATTTCGTAACCCGCAGAGTCGGCTTCTTCATTCCTGACCTTTCCTCCAGAGAATAATGGCCAGGTCTTCGAACCTGGCAGTCTACTACCTTCGTTCAAATGCCCCCTGGCTCTCGCAGAGTGAGAGTCACTTCGTAAGTCTTTGCCGTTCAATTCATTCGAAAAGGAGAAAACAGAAGTATGTCAGAAACAAGTACGCTCATTGGCTATAGCGGCCGAACCATTGGCCGCGAAGAACTGGTGCTGGTGCCTACACCACCGGCGACCGAAACACACCGCCCGATCCCCCATCACGAGATCGTGCAAGCATTGATCGAAACTCTCGGGTTTCGTCACATCGGAGTCGTCCACGACGAATATGCAGTGTCGCCGGATGGGATGAAGATGTTCGGAGTGTTAGATCTGGCTACGGAAATGGAGGGCTGCCGCTTCTCCATCGGGTTGCGCAATTCTCACGATAAGAGCATGCGATTGGCGATGACCTGCGGGTATCGCGTGTTCGTGTGCTCGAACATGGCGTTCAGTGGCGACTTCACGCCGGTGCTCGCGAAACACTCGAAGTCGTTCTCTTTGATTGATTGCGTCTCGGTAGGGGTAGACCGAATGCAGCGAAACTTCGAACCGATGCGGAAGCAAGTAATGGCATGGCGGGGAAGTGAACTCACGGACGTCACCGCCAAGGTGGTCATCTACGAAGCGTTTGTGGAGGGCCGGCTGGAGGCTCCCAAACATCTGGCCCGGAGGGTACACGATCTCTACTTTGAGCCGACCTATGAGGAGTTCCGGCCGCGCACGATCTGGAGTCTCTCGAACGCATTCACTTCGGCGTTCAAGGAGCTCGATCCGATTCCGCAGTTCAAGTCGACAGCCAAGCTGGGCGAATTCCTGGAGGCCCGTTTCTCGCAAGCTTTTTAACCGAGCATCGCGGTGCCGGCCGGACCGCCGATGTTTATACCCCGTTGCCCGGCAGGCGTTGCGCGCAAGCCGAGGCTTCCCCCACCATTAATTTCCCACAAGTTCGTTTATTGTTAGTCTCCGGATGGGCGACAATCCACGGGTGCCAAAGCGGGCCCGCTTCATGGAGAGTACCTCAACTTACCGACCGCAAGGCTTACTGTGTCTGCGTCACACGGGACAGTTTCACAACTTCGGCATTGGGTGCCGCCTGATACAGGACGTACTTCGCGCCATTGCTTTGGAGGACATCAACCTGCTTCCTTTTCTCACCCTGCTGAATTTCCACTATTTTCCATTCATCGGGGACATGGGTCTTCAGAGTCAGGGGCAGATCGTAGCTTAAGTTGGTAAGATCGCTGCGAAGCACGACCGAGATAATTTCGCCATCTCTGTAAGAGGTCACCGTGCCGTGTTGCCGCTCACGAAGGTATTTCGCGACATCCTGAAAGGTCGCAACCCACAGGCTCTGCTCTCTGGATTTGATGTACGAAAAGTAATTTTTTAGGTCAGCACCGGTCTTCGGTTTCCACCCTATTCCATCCACGCCATGAAACACGAGAACGAGCCAGATGTTGCCCTGTCCTGCGGTCTTGTCAACCCAGGACTTCATCAGCTCCATCGGCGTTTCTGTGAGTGGTCCACGCTGCCATCGGACATATTCTTTGCGGGAAGTTGCAGGGTCCATGTCGTTGGAGCGGTCCAGATCATCGACGTCTGAATCGGGCATGTAATTGCGGGTGAGTTGGTAGCGCAGCAGGGCGCCCTGCACAGCACGATCGTTTTCCGTGCCGTAGGGACATTCGACGGAGAACGTGTGCTTGAAGCCGAGCTGGTCAAGAATCTCCTGGCGGCTCATTTCGAGTTCATATACGAGGTTGGCATCATCAAGGACAGCCATGCGCGGATGTGTGACCGTGTGGCTGGCAAACTCGTAACCACGGTTTGCAAGGGCGCGCAGTTCATCCCAGGTGATGTGCTTGCCGTTCTCAGAGGAGTTGTCATGAGCCACGTCGGGTGGAAAGGCGCCTTTTCGCACTTTCTCATAGCCTTCGTCCAACACACGATAGGCCTGTTCTGCATTCTTGCCCTCGTCGTACAGTTCTCCAGCACGGGTATGGTACTCAATGGTTCCCTTGTAACCCAAAAAACCGATGGCCGATGCGCGTTCGAAAAAGTTGTCCTTATTGGTAGGAGTATTGGATGTTTCTGCGATGATCGCCTTCGTTGGGCGGCCAACGAATGTGCCGTGGTAGCGCGAGCCTGGGATTTCTCCTGTGATGATGAAAAAAGTGGCAGGAAGGCCGAAATTGTCCATGATCGGCACGGCTACCCGGAACTGATTAATCGAACCATCGTCATACGTGAGCGACACTGCTCCATTTTTGCCGTCTTGCCATTTCGTAATCTCCGTCTTACCGACTTGTCCGGCGGCGAAACAAGAGAAAACAACTATGGCCGCGGTCAAGGTCACCACATTGAGCGACTTCATCGTGCCTCCCCCACATCCTACTGGCTCACAAGAGGGTGAGCATAGCCGATACATTTGCAAAAACCAATCGGACTTCTTTCTTCCACGCTGTGAAAACGCCACGGTTGTAAGCGGCTCCCGATTTGGGCGAGACTAGCCTCATATAAATCGGCGTTGTTATTCACCTTTAAACTGCAAACCGTGTCTTTTCCGTTGTCCCCAAGGGCTTTTGAGCTGAGGCAATGCGCCGGTGGGATCCAAACACTCATGTACGGGCAATTACTGTATCAAACTGTAACTGGGGAGCAGGCTCCTCCGAAATAACTTAAAGCGGAGTAGCGGGATCATCTTTTCCGACTGTTCAGCTTGTCGAGTACGCTCTTTAGCTTTTCAAGCTTCTGCCCAGCTTCGCCGAGTTTGCCTTCCGCGGTCAGGCGCTGGTAGTCGGCCAGGTCTTTGGCGGCTTCTGAGATCAGCGCGTTCAGATCCGCCGGAGGCGGTGGTCCGGACTTGCGCTGCGACTCTGCTACCGGGGCGGCGGCTATGGAGGGCGCGGTCAGCGATGAAATCGCTCCACCAAACAGTGACGCCATCGCGGACTCAAAGGTGGGCCCGTAGGCGAGCCGATCTTGCAGCGCCAGTACAACCAGGCGCAACTCGGGCATCGGACTGCGCTCAGCCTGCAAGTAAATCGGTTCCGCATACAACAGCGCCTTCCCGGTCGGGATCACCAGCAAGGCCCCGCGTCGCACATGCGATCCTTGCTGGTTCCACAGTGTTAATTGTCCGGAGAGTTGTGCGTTTTGATCGATTCGCGCCTCAATCTGCAGAGGTCCATCGACCAGCTTCGTCTTGGGAAAGTTGTAGACCACCGCCGTTCCGTAGTGTTCGCCGTCGCTGCGGCCGGCAATCCATCCAATCAGATTGTTACGGTTGGCAGGAGTGAAGGGCAGAATCTCGACGAACTCCTCGCCGTCTTCGCCGGGAAGCTTCATCAGCACGAAATTCGGCTGCATCGACTGTGTGGCTTGCTCACCTCCCGCGCCGAGTGTAACTTCGGTAGCGACCGTCCACAGATCCTCGCGGTTGTAGAACGCTTCGGCATCCGTCATGTGGTAAAGACCGTAAACTTCGGCCTGCAGCTTGAGCAGCATCTCAGGATAACGCACGTGCTTGCGCAACCCGGTCGGCATCATAGATGCGTCTTTGAACAGACTCGGAAAAATC
>JAICSO010000109.1 GCA_025936825.1 Terriglobales bacterium | reverse complement strand
CCGGCGGTTGCCCCACCCTTCCCGCGCGTTGTTCGCGGGAGGGTGGGCATTCCCAAATCCAAACCCAATGGGATTTTGACGTGATCTGCACACCCCCGGCGGCTGCCCCATCCTTTCGCGCAGTTTGCGAAAGGGTGGGGATTCCCAAACCAAACGCAATAAGATTTGGACGGCGGCGGACCCGCCGATCCTCACAACCCAAGCTCCGGCCTGAAGAGCCCCATCCCTGGCAGCGCCGCTTCTACGATTTCAATCTGTGCAGCGAGCGCAAGCGGATCGAGAAGCTGCGCGCTACATGCATCGCAATCCAGTAAAGCGCGGACTGCTGCTCGAACCAGAGCAGTGGCAATGGACCAGCTATCGCAGCTACGCCTATCACGAACAAGGACGGGTGAAGATCAATCACTGGCCGAACCCGGTGATGAAGATTCGGACTGCAGCGTAGCTAGACTCCCAGGGATCGCCGGCCGCGCGCCCCCGCCTTTGCACAAACCACAAAGGCTGGCCACTCGCCTCTGGGTGTCTCGTGCCATGCGCGAGCACAGTGGGCCACTTTACGTTTCAGCTGACTAGGTATACAAATGAGTCGCCAGGACAAGGGGGTCCCGCGGTAAGACGCCGCAGGACCCTTTTCTGTTTTGGAGGAAAAGTTAATGCCAAGCATTCATATTTATCCCCTAAGTCGTCTTGTATTGGCCCCCGCAGCGAAGTGGGAGCAGCTCATCAAAATGATCGAGGACGGCAAGGAAAAGGCATTCGCGTACTACTTGCCCATGCGAGAAGGTGTTGCTCTGTTTTGCAGTAGGCCCGGTGCTGACGTCGAGGCGGTAGCCGCGGAAGTGGTGGCCCGAGCGCGACAGATGGGCGGCAAGAGAGGGCAAAACATGGCCAAAGACAACGACGCTGCTTTCCGCCAGTTTGTGTCGATATTCTATCCCCAGATTTCGAAATTCGAACGGAGCCTGCTCCGCGAAGGTCAGGATGGTGTTGACCTTGAAGGCATAAACTTAGCGGGAACCCCGCACCTCGAAGTAAGGGACGCCAACGAGAAGACGCGGTACGTATTCCTCCACGCTGCAAAGTGGCCGGAATCGGAGCTAAGGGTCTACCTGCAATTGCTGGCTTTCATCATCGAAAAGAAATACGCGGCTTCTGCTGAGCAACTCTGGTGCATGGACCTAAGGACAGGCAAGACCGTCAAATTCAAATCCGGACTGCGGCTGGAACGGCAGTGCCGGATCGCCGCAAAGCACTACGCGAGATTTGCAAACGCAATCGCATCGGAATAGATCGTATATCCATCAGTGCCGCACTAACTATAACCGGTGTTAACCATTGGGCCAGATAAGTTTCTTAACTTGGAGGAATGATGTCTGACGAGAGAAATAGCCTTATTTCTAAGTTCAACGGACTGTCATTTGGAGCAGAACTGGGTCTTGGTACATGGCTTTCGGGGTACCCGCATAAGCTCGTCCTCGATCGTCTTGAAAAGATCAAGACACAACCTATAAGTAAGGTTCAGCTGAATCAGCTTCTTGTGCTATCGAAGATTGCAAGCATTTCCGACGGCTTCTTTCGATATTACTGGTGTACGATCCCCAATCATCCTTATGACGTCACGACGGTAGGCGACTTCGATCCTGAGTGGATCAAAGGCAACGATCAGGTGATTGTCAGCTCGGATCACTTGTACTGGGGCTTATATCGGCTATTCGTGGACGGCCTTCTCTTTTACGGGAGTGTGAAGGCGGCATTTCTTTCATTACGATCTCTGTCCTTCGAAGAGATTTCTACGTTTTTCCAGTTCAAGCGATTCGACACGGCCGCAATAGTCGCCCGTGGGCCGTCCCTCCCTCTGAACCAAATCAGTCGTGATGACCGCTATCTGATCTCTGAAATGGCGTGCAAAACATTTGGTGAGTTGCCGGAAACGCAAGACACCGCTCTGCGGAGTCTGGAGGCCGCATGGGAGAAGCACAGCACAAGCGGAGGGCAAGAGATTCAGTTCAAGGCCCTGCTCAAGAAGTATGTCGTCGACCCCTCTACTGAGGAGCAACTCTTGCTCTCGTATGACGAGGTCTCAGAAGAGATGATTTCGTCGAAGGGCGAGATCAAGAGCAAGTTCGATGTGGTCACGAAGAAATTTCTCGACGCAAGAACAAAGGCGACTGAGAACACCGAGTACTACCTGTCGATGGTTAACGACCTAGACATTTACGTGGCAACCAGCATGAGAACCCGTAAGAACTTCAGGGATATGGCAGACGCGACGGAGAAGATCTTCAGCCATAAACTGCTTGCCCCGTTGCACCTGCGTTATTTCGACCCGACCTTGAGTGCAGCCAAAGGACATGAAGATAAAGGCATCATCGAGTGCCTGATGGTTAAATGCGCTAAAGTACTGGTCTATTGTGAAGGGGAAAAAGAAAGCTACGGCAAGGATGCTGAAGCAGCAATGGCCCTGAGCTTGGGTAAGCCCGTCATCTTCTTCTGCGATCATGGAAAAAAAACGAACTTCTATAGGGATGTTCATCCGCTCGCACGACTGATTGATTTCCGTACCGGGGTTGCGGTTGGGGCCATCGTTTCCGACGATCCGGATCAGGTGTCTGAACTGTTGTACAGAATCTTCAATAACGAAATGCGATACCGAATCGAACATCACTCCACCCGACCAGGCTTCTTGAAGCTTATCGAGGAGCTTACTGGCTCCGTCGTTCGACTGCAGACAAATGATCCACTTATAACAAAAACATTTTGGAACAATTACCACAATAGGAAGTCGGAGGGATTTACGTCCTTGGCGGCCGGAAAAGAGGCGGAGATGCTCCCACTCTGACGTGAAATCCCGGTCAGAAAACCGGAGAAAACTCAATGAGCGGAGCTAAAAAAACGGAGAGAATTGCTCTAATGGGCGAGATTAGTGACAGCATCACTCTGCTCGAATCGATAGCGCCTCGGCAAGTTGATGGTTACGCACTTTCTCCGAAATCAAAACTTCCCTGGAAAGTGCTTCTTTATCGTGGAGCCCTTGCTTGGCGAATGGCTGAATTGGGCAGGAGTGCCTTTGAGAGTCTTGCGAGCAGCAAACTAGTCTCGGGTATCGTTCTCACGCGAGCGGCGGTAGAGGTAAGCGCCGCGCTGTGGTTCCTGTGCGCAAAAATTACAGCGGTTGTGGATTCTCAAAGAATTGGGGATGCAGACGATTACTTGATAAAACTTTCGATGGGCACAGCAACGGGATGGCCGGAGGATTCCTCGCCCGGCACTGTGACCATGCCCCGTTCCGTTAGGGTTGGCAAGTTGTTAGATCACGCTGAAAAAGACATTGAGGGGTTCAAGCATTATTACGGCGTGCTAAGTGAATACGCACACCCTAATTGGGCGGGTACAGTGCTGCTCTACTCCGACACGAACAGGCAAACAGCCATGACGAGTTTCGGACAAAATGTCCGAAAGGCGGAGAGCACAAAAAAAATCGGCGTGTCTAACCTAAGTGTCGCTTTGAAGATGTTTCATTCGAGGTACAACCGTATCAGCGACCTGCTCCCATCGTTCATTGGTGTTTGCGAGTCCAATCCCAGTGACGCACAAAGCACTTAGTACGGGAGCAGACCGACGTACTCCAATTCTTCTCTCAGATCCCGGAGCCTTCCCCCGATCAAAGTTTTCCACAGCAAATATTTTCAAATTGTGACGTACAACCTGGACTGAGAAATCTGGATGTGGAACTTTGGGACTATGCATCACCAAGGTCCCAAAAACTCCGACATGCAACACAAGCCATCGCCCGCCTCCTCCGCCCGACCCACTCCCTGGATTCCCAATTCGGCACTCCCGCCCGTCCACCAGGACTCGATTAACTCCATTGTTCGCAAGACTTTACTCGCAACTCCTGAGTTCCCAAGACTTTACGCGGACCTGGTCCTCTCCACTAGCCCCAACTCCGCAGAAGCAAAGATCTTACGTCCTAAGTACCAACAAATTCTTCACAGGATCAATCTCATGCAAAACAGAAAAACCTGCACTCATATCAAAATCTCCGGCGTCCGTTGCGGCTCTCCCCCTCTTCGCGGAGAGCAATTCTGCTACTACCACCAGCGCATGCATCGTGGCGTGCGCACTCCGCCGCAGTCGCGTCTGCACCCGCTCGCCTGCATCGAGGACAAAGAGTCCATCCAGGCCGCGCTGGCCGAGGTCATCAACGCGCTGCTGCGCAACACCATCGACATGAAGCGCGCCACGCTGATCATTCGCGCCCTGCACATTGCCGTGAAAAACGACGCGCGCGCCAGCGCCAGAGTTTCGGAGCGCGAGATGGTGAAAGACGTTCCCGAGTACGACGAAACCGCCCCCAGCCACATCGCCGATGGCCTCATTGACCTGGACGTCCCGTTCGAAGCCTCTTTCGGCCAGGACCCGCGCGCCTCGAAGCCCCAGCGCAGCTACAAAACTCCGGAACAATTCGAGAAAGATCGAGACGAGATGATTGCGAACTACTACGGCTTCGCCACAGCCGAAGCCCACGCCGCCGCAAAAAAGAAAGGCTGGACCCCCTACACCCAAGCCCAAGAGGCCGAAAGCGCGCATGCAGAAGCAGCCGCCCAAGTCAGCGCGAAACGTGAAGCCACGACAGCCGAACCCGCCACAGCCCATGTAGGGACGGCCGCCATCGCCCGTCCAGGCGGACCAGCAGTATCGGTCCGCAGCGCAGTTGCCCCAAGCGCGCT
>JAICSO010000088.1 GCA_025936825.1 Terriglobales bacterium | reverse complement strand
ATGAACTTGCGGTGGTTATTCGAGCTCATGACCTCGGCTGTCATGATGTCTCCCTCATAACCGACGCCGCCCTCACGCGAGTCCGAGCGACTCTTGTAACGTGGAGTACAAACGATTACGACAAAGCCGTTTTCTCGAATGCTCAGCGTCAAGACCACCGCGGTCTTGCCGCTTGACTCGTCCCGATGAACTGACGCTGTGATGTAGTCGAAGACGTCGCCCTCGCCCATTCGTCGTACGACACCAACCGCTGCCGTGAGGAACCGAGACCGTCAATGCCCAGTTCGACCAGATCCCCAGGTTTCAGATATCGCGGTGGCCTGAATCCAAGACCCACGCCTGGCGGTGTGCCAGTAGAGATGACGTCTCCTGGAAGCAGCGTCATGAATTGACTGACATAGCTCACGAGATCGGGAATCGGGAAGATGAAGTCAGCAGTACTTGCCTCCTGCCTGGTTTCTCCATTCACCTTGAGCCACAAATGGAGCGCGTGAGCATCCTGGATCTCGTCCCTGGTCACGAGGTAAGGCCCCAGAGGCGCGAATGTGTCCGCGCTTTTTCCCTTGACCCATTGTCCGCCGCGTTCCAACTGAAATTCACGTTCGCTGTAGTCGTTGTGCAGACAGTAACCGAATACATGGTTCATCGCATGTTCAGCCTGCACATACGAGGCAGGCTCACCTACAACGACTGCTAACTCCACTTCCCAGTCCGTCTTTTGTGAACCTTTGGGAATAACAACGTCATCGTTCGGTCCGCAGAGGGCGGAAGGAGCTTTGAGAAAGATTACCGGCTCCTTCGGACGCTCCATCCCGGATTCCGCAGCGTGCCGGGAGTAGTTCAGGCCGATGCAGATAATTTTCGATGGCCGCGGAACGCAGGGCCCATAGCGGAAGGTTGCTGGAAGATCTGGACAACAGCCAAGATTCTGCCGGAGCCACTTCTCCAAACGCGTTGCTCCACCATTTCCCAAGAAGTCCTCGTCGTAGTCTCTCGTGAAGCCAGAGACATCGACGTGGCGCCCGTCCGGCAAGACCACCCCCGGCTTTTCGTGCCCGCTTGACCCATACCGAAAAAGTTTCATATCTGTCTGTCTGCGACCTCAACGGTTGAGTTGATGAACCCGCCGTAAAACGGGTAATTCGTTCGCATGATCAAAGCCGCATTGTCGCGAAGCATGCCAGTTCAATCCTCAGGCTAACCGTCGGCATCGGTACGTGCGCGGTGTCGTTCCCACCAGCGCCTTAAAAACTTCCCCAAAATAGCTTTGGCTGCAGAAGCCCATTTCCTGGCTGATCTCTGCGATGGAACCTTCATTATTCATCAGCATGTGCTGCGCTTTGGCCACTCGAAAACTTATCAAATACGATCGAAACGTCTGCCCTACCGTCATTTTGAAGAAGCGCATGAAATGCGACGTGCTCATCGCACAATGTCTCGCGGCCTCTTCTACCTTGATCGGCTGAGAAAAGTTCTGCTCTAGAAAATCGAAGACCGGCTGCAAGCGTTGCAAGTTCTTTCGTTCCCGATCCAACATCTCGAGCGACTCAAAGTGGTTGGCATAATATTTGAACAACATGAATAGAATCACCTTCAGATAGGTTCGAATGGCCATACGATTCATAAGAGAGGATGCCGGAAGCTCCCGGTGAATCTTCACAATATGATCGAACACCTCCTCTGGCAGGTTCTCCGACTCTGAGATGACATGCGGGAAATCCGCTCCTTGGCACAAGAATGGACTCAGGTAGTACTCTTCTTCTCCGACCATTTTTCCGCTGCGAGCGATTTCGGGCTGAAAATTCATCGAGACCAACCTGACATCGTCGTCAGATTTATAAAGGATACGGTGATAAAGATTCGGCCCCACCACTACTAAGTCTCCTGCCTTAGTAGGAAGAATGCGGTCCCGTACCTGAATCTTGGTCTTGCCCGAATAGATGTACATAATCTCCAGGAATTCGTGGCGGTTCAGCCGCACAAGCCGAGGTCCCGAAACTCTATGAAAACTGACATCGATGGGAAAAGACCGATCGAATGGATACACGCGGACGCCCTCGGCATTGATACCCGGCTCTGTATGTTTGTACATCTCTTTCCAATCAAAGTTGCGGGGTATCGTTTTCGCCATTGTATTCACCGTGGACGAAGTTGTTTTACTGCGAACCGTTCGCGCCGGATCGGGATTGTTGGTCTCTGGAGAACGCTTGCATTTTGCCTTCTGGAGACTCCGACTCCAGCGCACGCGCGCGTTCTAACTCGACGTGCGCTTCCGCACGACGTCCCGCTTTCAAGTAGGCGCGTCCCAATTCGTAGTGATAGCTGCCCGTACTCGGAGAAAGGGCTATGGCTTTCTTCAGAACAGCTATAGACCGAGTCTCGTCTTGCACCTGCAAGTAAGCGCGTCCCAGCGTTCCCAACAGTTCGGGGCTATCGTGGTTGCGCCCGATGCCCTTCTCCAAAACGGCTATTGCTGATCGCGGGTCTGCCTGATCCAAGCGAATTTCTGCCACTTCGTTCAGCGCCATCGTATTGGCGGGATCAATTTGAGTTTCGCGTTCAAATTCCACTTGTGCCAATTCGAGCTGTCCCACTTGTCGATGCAGGACCCCAAGGTAGTAGTGGGCGAAGGGGACTTCACTGCCGGCAGCACGCGTGAGTTCTTCTGCCGCTTTATCGTTTTGTCCTAGAGCCAAGTACGCCTTTCCCAATAGCAGGTGCAGATGAGGTGTATCACCTCCCGACTTGATCATCGTTTCGAAGGTGCGAAACGACTCCTCATTACGCTTCAACATCCCATAGCTCGTACCAAGCATGAACAATAACTCCACATCGTTCTGCTCTGTCGTGACCAGTGGCTCGAAAGTAGAAACCGCTTCAAAGAATTCGTCGAGAAGGAAATGGCATTCGCCTTTGAGGTAACGAGCCTGAATATTCCCCGCATCCAATGCTAGTGTGTCGGCAAACGCGGATGCCGCCTTCTTGAATCTGTGCTCGCGAAAATACGCGAGTCCCAAATTCAGGTTCACGCCCGCAACGCCTGGAGCTAAACGCTTTGCTTCGCTGAACATCTGGATCGCCCGGCTCAGCCTGCCGGTCCGCATATAGACAACACCGAGATTCGAATACAAGGAAGCGAAATGAACCCCCAGCTTCAGCAATTGGGTGTAGTTCCGCTCGGCGACTACGTACTCACCAGTTGCAAGTGCGCGCTGACCGGCTTCCGCCAGTCGCTGAATGTCATTATTTGAGAACTGGCGGCCCGCCGAAGCGGAGGTTCCTTGTGCCTGAGCAAAAGAAATGTGACAAAGTACCAGTGCGAGCAATGCTGCAAAAGTCAAACTCCGATTATGCCGGGGAGTGACGCGCGGGGCGCGCCACGTGCGGGTTAGTTGCTGATACATTGCGGGTGTGCTCCTGCCCCCACCGTTGAAAAGGCCGTAATTCCCTTCCGCGCTCTATTTTCGATCGCGCTATAGTAGACCAGATTTCGCCCAGGCGCTAGGGCCTTACACATCGACTGGGCAGACGATTGCGCTCTGCAATCCGTTCGGATTCTGGTTTGGCGGGGTCCCAGCAGCGAGCGACCCAGCAAAATTCGCGATAGCTTTGTTACAAAAAATTGCGGTCGCATTATAGACGTTAAATGCCGCTGCTCGCATACTCCACACCACTCGGTAATTCCCGGAAGCACAAATCAGCGGACAAGGAGTTCGCCTATGAAGCTCCGATATATCTGCCTGTTGGCCGTTCTGTTGGTTCAGTCCCCCCATCTGTTTTCCCAAGCTCAAGCGACCATCGTGGGCACGGTGACAGACCCAAGTGGTGCTTCGGTTCCCAACGTTGAAATTGTTGTGACCAATGACGCGTTGGCCTTCACGCGCAGCTATCGGTCCAATGTGGATGGAGAATATACAGCCCCAAGAATCCCGCTCGGTGAGTACACGGTCACCGCGGTAGCGCAAGGATTTCAAAAGATCAGGCAAACTGGTGTCACTCTGAACGCAGGTCAGACCCTACGTGTCGATCTGCAGTTGAAACTTGGTACCGCAAATGAGGAGCTTACTGTTCAGGGAAACAGTACCAACGTCGAGACAGACACGTCCGCCATCTCTGCCACCATCGTAGGGACACAAATCAACGAACTGAGCATACCTTCCAGAAACTTCGTCAATCTCGCTCTGCTAATACCAGGCGCAGCACCGCTCGGCGGGGGCTTCGACTCCAATTCGGTAAGCGATCTTGCAACCGACACCCTTCCAGTAAACGGCCTGCCCGGAAACATGAACAACTGGGAGATCGACGGCATCAATAACGTTGACCAAGGGTCCGGTAGCGATTCTCTGCAGGTCTATCCAAGTCTCGAGTCTATCGCCGAATTTAAAGTCTCAACCTCAAATTACAGCGCTGAGTACGCCAAGTCAGGCTCGGCCATGATCGAGGTCGTGAGCAAGTCGGGGTCCTCGAAATTTCACGGAAGCGCATTCGAATTTGTCCGCAACGACGCATTCAACGCCGAAGACTGGTTCTTGCACCGGGGTGGACAACCCAAGGCCCCGCTCAAACACAATGATTTCGGCTTCACGTTCGGAGGCCCTTTTTTCATTCCCGGTCACTATAACGAAAACAAGCAGAAAACATTCTTCTTTGTTTCAGAAGAATGGAGAAGGTACCGGGACGGCACCATTTTGAACGCGAAAGTGCCGTCAACGCTGGAACGCCAGGGCAACTTCAGTGAGTGTGATCCGGCTTCTCCCAGCTACAACATCATCGTGGCGTCAGGCTGTCAAATCCCAACCGACCCCTCTACAGGACTACCCTTCGCAGGTGATACGGTGCCAGTTGATCCTTCTGCGGCCGATTTATTGGACGCTCTGATCCCGTTGCCAAACAATGGTCCCATTACTTACACCAAAGCTCCTTCTCTGCCGACCAACTTCCGTGAGGATACGATTCGTGTCGACCAGAACATCACGGACAAGGCGCGATTGTTCGTGCGCTACACCCAGGATGCGTACACGCAGACGTTCGTGCCTACCCTCTGGACGTCAGCCCAGTTTGGCACCGTGAGAACGCCCCTGAGTATCCCCGCGAAGAATGCAGTTATGCATCTGACCAATTCGTTTCGCCCAAATTTAATGAATGAGTTTATTTTCGGTTTTTCGACAGACTACTGGACCGCGACGTCTCAATTGGGAACTGATTCTGTTTCCGGATCGATCGTCAAGCCAGCGAACTTCGGGATTGCCAGCATTTTCCCTGCTGGCCCTTCTGGCTCGCTATTGCCAGCAATCTCGGTGCAAGGTGGCGGCCCGTCGTTCTCTGAAGATACCGGCTATCCCTATTCGTATACCAATCCCGCTCTTACGTTTAAAGACAACCTGGTCTGGTCGCGCGGCAAACACATTCTCAAATTCGGCGCTTTCCTGCTAAAGGACCAACTCAATCACGTCATCCCGAACGGAGGATTCGACAGCCAGGGATTTCTGTCTTTCAGCAATTCTTCCGCGGTGACTACAGGGAATGCTTTGGCCGACATGTATCTCGGCAGAGTCGCTTCCTATTCGCAAACCGGATTGGTAGCCAATGGGCAGCTCGTCGGCGGCTTCACGCGTGGACATTACCGCCAAATCGACTTCGAGCCATATGTTCAGGATGATTGGAGAGTTTCGCGCAAGCTTACACTCAATCTCGGGCTTCGCTACTACTTCGTGACCCCCTGGGTCGACCACACAACGCCCAACACCGTCGCATCTATCTTTGTACCAAGTTTGTACGATCCGTCACATCAGGCCCAGCTGGATGCCAATGGAAACATCATTCCCGGCACAGGCGCCAACTGGTTGACTTACGGAAATGGACTAGTTGAGTGCGGTACGCAGTCGATACCAAAGGGCTGCACGAAACTGCCGCACCGCAATTTCTCACCGCGGTTCGGTTTTTCGTATGACCCGACCGGAACCGGAAAAATGGTCATCCGCGGAGGCTACGCTTACACCTACGACACCAGCAATGCCCATATGACTGCAGCAAACAGGTATGGCGGACCACCAGTTATCGCTACCCTTTCGGCTTCTGACATCAACGGCTATTCAAACATTATCCCGGGAGCAATTCCCCCTGTGTTCGCCACTGACCTGCTCACTCATCAGTCCCTGCCACAAATTCAGCATTTCAGTCTAGGCGTGCAACGGGAGCTCTTCGATAAGAGCGTCTTTACAGTGAGTTATGTCGGAACGCTCGGTCGACATCTCCAGAGGATTCGAAATATCAACCAGGTTCCCGTGGGAGCCGGCTTTGAGAATGTGCCGGCACTCGCTGGAACCCCCGGCTGTGATGCGGCTGGCAACTGCGACGTGCAACAAATTCTGATAAACGCGCTGGAGCCCACAATCTTTTTCGCACCTTACCGCGGCTTCACGTCCATCAATAATGCGGAGGCGGAGGCGAATTCGAACTACAACTCCTTGCAGGTGGATTTTCGTCACAACGTGGGGCACGGACTGACACTGCAAGCCTTCTATACCTGGTCGCACACTCTGGATGATGTGTTCGGAGGCGGTGGAACTAGTACGCAGTCAACCGGCATCAACGATTACGATCCCCGGCGATGGTACGGCACTTCATCCATCAATCAAGCACAAGCGTTCACTATGAATTATGTGTACGCTCTCCCCTTCTTTGCTCATGCAGGAAACCATTTTTTGCGTAGCGCCCTGGGCGGCTGGCAACTGAGCGGGGTCACGACGTTCAGCCTTGGTCCCCCTCTGAATTTCACCTGCGGCATCTCAGGTATGTCCAGCGGCGT
>JAICSO010000037.1 GCA_025936825.1 Terriglobales bacterium | reverse complement strand
CACACCGTACCTGGTCGCCTCAATCACCAAGCCGATTACCGCCACGGCTGTCATGATTCTGGCCGAGCGGGGAAAGACTGATCTCGATCATCCGGTAAACGATTATCTGGGTGCGGCAAAATTGATGGGGCTTGCCGCAAACGCTAAGGAAGCAACCGTTTGGCGAGTGCTCAGCCAATAATCGGGATTGCCTACTCACTATCAGTATTTCTTCACGGACGAGCCGGAAAGACCACCCAAATTGGACGAGACGATCCGCCGATACGGCAACATTGTTTTTCCGCCTGGAGAGCGCTTCGTCTACTCCAATCTCGGATACGGAATACTCGGACGGGTAATCGAGCGCGTCTCCGCACAAAGCTACTCCGATTTCCTCCAAACGGAAGTCTTCTTGCCTTTAGGTATGCACGAAAGCAGCGTTTGGGCACGTCCCGATTTGGCCGGCCAAACAGCAATACCATACAGCCAAAATGGCGAGGTCATTCCTTCGTACGTCTTCGACACGCCGGGCTCAGGAGCTGTCTATTCGAGCGTGCATGATCTCACCTTATTCGCGATGCTTCACCTCGGGACCCTTATGCCAGAACAGCGGAGAATCCTGTCCGAGCGATCCGTCAACGAAATGCAACGACCATTGATCGATACAGACGTGCCACCTCTCAAATATGGGATGGGTTGGTTTGTCAATGAAGACCTTTTCGGCTACAGGTGCATTTTCCACGGTGGTGGCGCGCCCGGAGCCGAAACCATCATTCGCCTGATTCCTTCGGAACACATAGTTGCTGTAGCGGTGAGCAACGCAAATGGCGGGTTGCCTGCGGTCGCAGTCCACGAGGTCCTGTCGGTGCTTTTGCCTCAGTATGCGGCGCGCCGAAAAGTGGCCCGAGACCCCCCGGCAACTCGCGCACTCCCGTTCGAGCCTGGGCGATCGCTGGTAGGAGAATGGCGCGGTCGCGTGTACACGTATGAACGCAATCTTCCAATCACTCTGTTCTTTAAACGGGACGGTGAAGTACAAGTGAGGCTCGATACGCAGGCGAAGACCCAGCTGAATGACGTGGCTTTCCTTAATGACCACCTTACAGGACACATGTCGGGGGACATCCGAACGGGGGACGCTGATCGTGCTGGGCGTGCTTCCTATCAGCTGACCCTCGACCTGGACCTCCGGGGCAAAGTCCTGAAAGGCGCTATCATGACCGAGCCAACCGAAGGATCCGTGAAGCGAACAGGAAGCGGTCTGAGCCACTGGACGGAGCTATCAAAGGTTCGTGAACAATAATGATGCGGAGCATTCGATATGCGCACGACCGCTCCTATCGGGCTACATTGTTGGTGGTTGGTCGGCAAAGCGGACAATGAATGCCCGCTCAGGCCGGTGGCTCTATTCCGATTTTGTCGTTGACGGCGCCTTGGATCCGCTGTTTGCAACCGAGATATCGTTCGGTTGTCTGAATCGAAACGTGACCGAGCAGAAACTGGATTTGCTCCAGCTCGCCTCCGGCGGCGTAGCAAAGCCGTGCACAGGTTCTGCGGAGATCGTGCGGCGCTAACTTATCGATCCCAGCCTTCGTGGCATACTCCCGAACCACATGCCAGACCGCCTTTTCCGTTAACCTTTCTCCCCAGCTTTTCCCCATCTTGTGCACCCGACGAAACAACTTGCCCGATGTAATGTTCGCTGCCTCGATCCAGTGGTCGAGGACATTCTTTACCCATGCCGGCATCGGGATGGTGCGGGTGTGGTCTGCCTTTCCCTTCAGATCGACAATCGCCCAGTGTTCTTCACGCTGCTGAATGTGGCCGAAGTGTAGCTCAACTGCCTCATGTCGCCGTAGGCCACAGGCAAGTAAGACGGCCAGAAGTGCTCGATCACGTTTGTCCTTCAAGCGCTCGCCGCCCGGAACCTGCCACAATCTCTGCGACTGTTCGGCGGTGAGCCAGTTTCCTAGTCTCACGCCAATCTCTTAACGCCCTTTACTCGTCGGATACCCGCGGCTAGATCGGGGCTTAGGAGGCCACAATCAGCGGCTTCATAGGCCAAGCGGCGGACGGCTCCTAAGCGAAGATTGATTGTCCCCGGAGCCAGATTTCGGGATTCGAGATGAATTCGATAGCGGAGCACAACGGTCCTGCTGAACGAGAGCCTCGGCTCCGAGCAGTACCACTCCACGAATTCTTCAATGGCGTGCCGGTAACCGCGCTGCGCGTCTGTAGAGGTCAGACTGTTCAGAACGGCCGATTTTGCCTGATCCAAATCAGGTAGGCGAAGAACTGCTCTGGGCTTGGGGCGAGTTCGTTTCGAGGTGGGCTTCCGAGACATCGTTCGCGGTCCTCCTTAAACCGCGGTACGATGGTCTGCCTACTTCAGCTACTCGGCGGATAGCCCGTCATCCACTGCTTCTGCACCGCACTTTCGATTGGGGAAGAGAAAGCGCAAACTCACGCGAAAGGCTTTCACCACAATGATCGCCGCGTGGCCCGTGTTTATCGAATAGCGTAACCGCCATCAACTCGAATGGTGTCGCCGTTAACGAAGTCGGACGCGCGGGAGGCAAGGTACACGGCTGCTCCAGCAACTTCCTCTGGTTGACCCCACCGACCCGCCGGCGTGCGGGCGAGAATTTCGTCGTTCATGGGCGTCGTACGAACAGGGGCTGTCATATCAGTTTCAATCCACCCTGGTGCGATAGCATTGACTTGAATGTTGTGCGGCGCGAACTCAATGGCCATCGATTTGGTGAGTTGGACGATCGCGCCTTTCGCCGCACTGTACGATGGAACGAGCCCAGATCCAAAGAACGAATACATACTTGCAATGTTGATAATCTTGCCGCTTTTTTGACGAATCATCGATCGGGCAGCGACCTTGGAAAGAAGGAACACCGAGTTCAGTTGCGTTTCGATGACGCAGTCCCAATCCTCAGGCTTCTCGTTCATCACACCGCCGCTCAACGATGCGATGCCGGCATTGTTAACAAGTATGCTGACGCTGCCCAGTTCACTCTCGACCTTGTTGACAGCAGGCTCTAATCCGGCGCGATTCGTCATATCAACCGTCAAGGCCACGGAGCGAACGCCGATTGCTTTCAATTCGGAGAGCACGCGCTGGTTCTTTTCGTCGTTGCGTCCCCACACCGCGACCGCAGCCCCGGCTTCGGCTAATCCGAGCGCGATGCCGCGGCCAATCCCGCCATTACCACCGGTCACAATGGCCACCCGTCCCGTCAAATCGAATAATCCAGGAGTTTTCATCGTGCCACTCTAGCACGATGAGCGTAGGGCGCGAACGAACGGTAAGGTACTTCCGGAGCAAGTCACGTGAATGTATCATGGCCGCCGACGGAGCCGTCGCAAGCCTCTAGTTTTTTGGCCACCATCAAGCCGGCGATATTCGGCATATGAGAGCCGGATGAGCCGTTTCGCATGGCGATGGCCAACCCCGCGGTTACCGGAAATGTCCGGTGCCATATAAAATCGCTGCCCATCCTGTCAGCGAGCTATTGGTCGGCATTTGGGAAGTCAACCTCAGCTTTGCCTGTCATCCCCCCAATGCGAGTGAGGAGGGGCAGCAACGAGCTCGTAAAGAGTTGGTTCCGTTCTTTGAACGATGAAAGAAAGCAAATCACACGTTCGCGCCGAACGCTAGCAGACGGCCGTCGCAATCCTTTACGACGAACTCTCGCGAGCGCCATGGCATGTTGGCAAGTCCTCGCGTGAACTCCACGCCTTTGGCCGCGTACTCGGCATAAAGCGCGTCTGCATCTTCGACATGGAGATACGCGTCGAGCAGTTCATCGTCGTATTTATCCGGATTGGCCGTTGGTGGCGGGGCGCAGCGGAAGTGAATGGCGTGCTGGTCGCGGGACACAATGGCATAGACCGGCGGGTCCTGCCACGTTCCCAGACATTCGAAACCAAGCTTGTCTTTGTAATAGGAGAGTGTTCCAGGAATATCGGTGGTGAAGAACAGAGGCACGATCTGACGGATCATGGAGGAAGTGTACCGCAGCCTCCGACACCGCCGACAAGTCCGGGCGGGCCGCATCGCTGCCCGTCATGAGAACGGCATTCTTGAAAGGGCCTTTAGGCAGATTGTCGGCAACCCAGAAATTAGCGGATCACTTCCGAATAGCTCGTTATCCGGGAGGAACGTACTCCAAGGATCAAAGGATCAAAGGAGAAATCGATAGAGGGATGCTCCGCGACGCGATCACTGTAGATATTCCAAGCACTCGAGCGCTATTCAGATGTGCCAGGATTCTGGCAGCCTAGCGTGGGGTCTTTCCGGGCTGCACCGCGGCACTCTCCGGTGCAATAGCCGCACGGAAGGCGGAGAGCTTGTCGTTCCAGATGATGATGCTGTCCTTGGCCGCCTGCGCATCCGATGAGTCGGGAGCCAGCGCCAGATATTCCTTCATGTGCAGAACCGCGCATTGGTAGTGCTTCGCTTCGCCACACAAGGTAGCGAGGTTGAACTGGCCTTCGGGCCAGGTGGAAAAGATCTTCAGAGCCTCCGTGTATTCCAACATCGCCTTGTCGGTGTTCTTCTCTTTGAAGGCATATTCGGCTAGCACTTGATGTTCGCGGGCGGCTTCCGGCATCGCCGGTTTGGTTGTGGACTCGTGCAAGGCTGTGAGTTGAACTTGAAAATGTGCCCAGTCGTTATCAATTTCAACTTGAGTCTTCTGCCGGGCTTCACCGGAAAGGTACTCTAGCGCTGCGGCAAAGCGTTCAGAGTTCTTTTGCCCTTTGACGCCCCAACAGATATGTGTCGGTGCATCGCTTGCGTAGTCACGCCAGAAAACGCAGTAGGGGTAAGAACTCCTCTTCTGTTCCATGGAGGAGATATTTGCGATTCGAGGCAGGGCGATCGAGTAGCTCTGATTATGGTCCTGATACACAACAAAGCTTTCCGTAACCCTTACGTTCGAGAAGGAGTGTAGCGCCTCTTGCACCCAGGTTGTGGCCTCGACCCTGTCTTTAGGCTCGACATCTTTGTGCGCGAACACCGTCTGCGCGGTAAAACACAGAACGGCCAAAAGAGCAGAGTTTCTTGCGAACTGATGCATTCGGTTCCTTCGCCTCATGTGCCGCCCCAGTGTTTTTGCTGGCGAGTACAGCGTCGTCAGGAAGAGACAGCGGATTATTTCGACCGCCGCCCCAAGCCGTGTCGCGGTGCCGGCCTATCTCTTGTGCTTTTTCCCGTGCGGTTCCGATGCGTCCGCCTGCATCGTTTGATCCACGCTCTTCAGCTTGTCTTTCCAGATGATGATGCTGTCCTTGGCGGCCTGGGCATCCGGCGAATTGGGTGACAACTCCAGGTATTCCTGCATGTGCTCGACGGCGAGGTCATACATTTTCTTTTCACCTCCCAGCATGGCCAGGTTGTACTGCCCCTCAGCCCAGGTCGGGTAAATGGAAAGAGCGGCGAGGTACTCAGAGATGGCCTTGTCAACATTTCTTTCCTTGAAAGCGAACTCGGCCAGCACCTGGTGTTCGCGCGCCGCCTCGGGCATCGCGGGCTTCACCGTCGATTCGTTCCACTCTTTCAGGCGCGCTTCAAAGTTCGCATGCTCGCGGACGAGGTTGTCCTTGGCCTCGGTGCGAGCATTGTCGGCAAGAAATTCCAGCGCCGCCTTTAACTTAAGAACGTAACGCGGCGAGATTTCCATCGCATCGCGCTGATCACGGGCATAATCCTGCCAGAACACGCGGTACGTATAGCCGCCGCTGTACTCTTCGGCGATGTTGCTAACGCGCGCGAGGGCGATTCCGTAATTTCCCTTGGCGTCGCCGAACAGAACATATTGCGAGTTCACCTGGACGTTGCGGTATCCGTGCTTGGTGAGCGATTCCTGAGCCCACTGCATGGCTTCTTCCTTGTCGCGTGGCGCTTTTTCGCGAGCCGACGTTTGCGGCACGAACAGCGCAACGGAGCCGAATACCAACAACAGGGACGTCTTCAAGATATTCCGGGAACTCATAACCTTGTACTCTCCTGTGGTTTCCACCAGATACACACCAAGCTTAAGAAGCCGTATCTGGAGCCTCAACCAGAAACAGTGCCGTTTGCTATCTTCGGTAACTTCCAGCGCCACGCTTCCACGATCGCAGGGGGGCAGGATTCAGGGCTGGGTCTTTTGACACATTCCTCGGCTCTCTACTTGCCCTTTGTGACTGACGGTCTCCGCACAGCAACGTTTACCCGAGGATTCCGCTCGGCGTCACTCACGTAACCTTGACGCTGCTTTGACGGCGCTCGATTCTAAATAGTCCCCACTCCGCCGTGAGGCACGAAGAGCACCATGTTCAAGCGGGTATTGACGATTCCAGCGATTCTGATTGCTGCCGAGCTGATTTACGCCCAGATACCGACTCCGACCGCAACCGCCGTCGGCCCTTGGCGAACCGGTGTCCCCGTGCACTGTCCGGACGGCAGGACGATTCCGGCCAACACTGTGATCTCCGGCCCAAACGTCACGCCCGAAGAACTGTGCGGGAGCAAATCGGCGTCGAGCGAAACTTCTTCGACCGGTGTGGCCATGGTCTCGAACACCGGGAATCTCAAGCAGGACCTGCTCACCAACAGCGTCAACCTGATGATCGTTAGCAAGACTACAAACCCCTACGTAAGCCAATTCATGCAGAGCGCGGCCACCAGCTTCATCAGTTCCATGTTCGCCAACAACGCCGAGGCGGCACGGCAACGGGCAATCATGGAACAGCAGATCCTGGAGCGCCAGCGCGAAGCCGAGCGCCAGCGCCGCATCGCCGAGCAGCGGCGGTTCGATGCCATGTATGCCCGGCTGTCCGCGGCCTTGAAGCTGGAAGGAGTTCCGCTGGCTTTGTCGCTGAAGAACATGGACTCGGGAGGGCCCGACAGTCTGCAGTTGAAAGGAATGAAATCCGGCAATCCGGACGAACTGCACCTGAAGATCGGGGAAGCCCGCCCCACCGCGTATGGCCTGAAGGGGCTGCCCGGAATTTATGTTGGCGGTCCAGCAGGCGGCGATGAGACTGCGACCACCGCTTCCGCGGGTTCGAGCGAAGCGGCCGGCAATCCCAACCTGGTGAACGGGCCTGGAACGGGCACGACCGGACCTGGAATACCGGGGCTGCCGGGCGTCTATCTTGACAACGCTCAGCCGGCCCAGGCTCCGCAACTGGCGCAGGCGGCGCAGACGATGGACGGCCCCGAGCGCAGCTTTACGGAAGATTCGGCGATCCACGCTGCGGAAAAGAACTCGGCGCTCACCGGTCCTTCGCAGGATCCGAATGTTCAAAATTTCCAGCAGGCCGACAAAGATTACCAGCAGGCCCTGGTGGAAAATGCGAACTCTGCGCAGCAACTCGAACAGGCGCAGCATCACGTCGAGTCGGACAAGGGCGCCATCGAAGTGGCTCGCACGCAGCTCGCCTCCATTACCCCATCCGTGGAGCAGCAGCAGAAGTTCGATCAGATGCTGGCGGCGGCCAAAACCGACGAGGACGCGGCTGCTCTGGCGCGGCAAAACTTTGACAATACCAATGTTCATCTGGGGCTGGCTCGCGACCGGGCGTCGGCAAGCCTGGCGGCGCTGGCGCCTTCGCCAGTCACGGTTGCCACAAACGATGCTTCGGTCGTGGACCTGAGCCGCTCCGCGCACACGCAGCCGGCGCTCCTGCGGGCGCCTACTCAGCCGCTGCCGGCGGTCAGAGCACCGATTCAGGTTCCGTCCCCTGTGGTCACGCCGGCTCCGGTCGCGCGGCGAAATTCCTCGGATCCCGCAATGAACCGGCTCTGCTCGCAACTAGATGGAGCGCAGGACGCGTTGCGCCGCTTGATGGAAACCCAGAAGATGCAGAACGAAAATCGCGAAGACTGGGAGAAGATAGTTGACTCCGCATCCGACGACGCCCTGACACGCGGCCTCGATATGACCCGTGAGGTGATGGGCGGAGCATTCCAAGACAGGGTAAAGAATCTTATCAAAAAAGACGACGCGGAGATCGAGAACCTCTACCATGACATTTCCTCCGAGAAGGATCCTCTCAAGGTTGGGACCATGCAAAAGCGCTGGGAAGAACTGGACCTGAAGAAGGCCAACCTCCAGGATGCGCTGCAACGTTCCGAAAAATATTACAAGCATCTCGACGAACTGGCAGGCGAGCGCGACCTTTACGGTTGGATCAAAGAAAGTAACAGTGACCTGCCCAGCTTCATGGATGGAGTGCGCCAGCTTGCCGACCATCTGCTGGCCGATGACGCGGTGAAAGGGGCCTTACGTCTCTCCCCGGATGGCGCCGACTACATCAAGTACTCCGCCTCCATCATCGACTCCGGGTATGACATTTACAGTGAATGGCTGGCGGCCAAACAGATCAAGCAACTGAATCACAGCGCGGAGCAGTACCTTCACGCCGTCGACTCGCTACAAACGCGCATCCGCAAGACGGTAACACAGCTCAACCAGTACAAGGCCGAGAACCCCACAGGTGCGCGTTGCAGTGAGAACTAGGGGTGTCATCGCGTCGAGCTTAATCGCAACGTCGAAGTAGACGCGCAACGCAGTGTAGCTTCAGAAAGTCGCTCCTGGCATTTCTTGGTCAATCCCAGATGGCTGGCTCTCTTAAGTCGCCCTCGAGAAACGGCTAACAATAGAATAATCTCCAGCGTGAATTAGCGCTCGATGGAGTGAGAACAGTCGGCTTCCAGGAGCTGTGAGCAGCGATCGCTCACCTACCGAGTCTCTGCGCATGACGCAGATATCAAATCCTGACCGCGATGCCCTAATTCCCGAACTGTCGGCTACTCGGAAGTTTAGCTTCCGTGTAGCCCGTCAGCCGCGAGCCAACACAAGCATCTTACGCACGAGAGCGGGGCTGAAGGACTCCGCCAAACGCAACCTATTGATCTGGGCGGCAATTTTCTTTCAATGGAACTCTCGATTTCGGACTGATTTCTAAGCATCTTACAAGTTGGTGTGATGGTTACCTGGGTGCCTGCACTTCTGAACCGGTACTCCCAATCGGATTCGCATTGCGGCAGGTGGCCCTTGGGTGTAGATTCAAAAAGAACATTCGTGGGTCAAATAGGTGCGGTACACGATTAAATGTGCGGCTGTAGTTTGTCTCCTGCTGACGCTTTGGTCAGCGGTGGCGTTTGCTGCACATCGTCATGCGAAAGGAACCGATTCAGCGACCTGTACGGTTTGCATGGTCGCTCAGACGTCGGCACCCAGACCCACCGCTCACCTGTACACGGCAGCATTAACCCTCGTATCCACGGTTGAAACAGCTCCCGTCTCAGCAAAGAAGCGTTTTGTAGCGTTCGCCCTCAGTGTTCGACCACCACCTCCCGCCGCGTTGTAACTGATTCCAGAACAAATACCCGTTTTGAATCCGTCCGTATTTTTGGGAGGAATTTATGCTGGCTTCTTATTTGAAGTCGCGTTTCGCGGTTTTCTTTCTGGTTGTTTTCTTTTCGTTCGCAGCCTATGGCCAATCGGGCAGCTCCGGTTCGATCACCGGGGTGGTTACTGACCCATCCGGCGCCGTCGTGCCGAACGCCACGGTTGAGGCTCACAATCCCGTGAGCGGTTTCTCTCGGACAACCACGACCGATGCGTCGGGAAAATTCTCAATTCCGAACGTTCCGCTGAACCCATACCACCTGACGATTACTGGAGCCGGATTTGCTCCTTATGCAACGGACGTTGAGGTGCAGTCGAGTGTTCCGGTGGCGCTCAGCGTCGCATTAAAGGTTGGTGGCTCAGCCGAGAGCGTGACGGTTGAAGCAACCGGAGGCGACCTGATCGAGAACACCTCTACCTTCCATACGGATGTTGACCGTGGTCTGTTCGATAAGTTGCCGCTAGAAAGCGAGTCTTCCTCGCTGAGCTCGCTGGTGACGCTTTCGTCTCCAGGAATTGCCGCCGACTCGAACGGCCTTTTTCATGGAATGGGAGACCACGCCGAGAATTCTTTCTCGCTCGATGGGCAGCCCATCACGGACCAGCAGAGCAAAGTCTTCTCGAACCAAGTTCCTCTGGACGCAATCGCCTCGATGGAGGTCATTTCGGGCGCGCCTCCCGCGGAATACGGCGAGAAAACCAGCGTGGTGATTAACGCCACAACCCGCTCAGGCCAGGGTCTCACGATCCCGACCGGGAGTGTTACAACCAGCTACGGCAGCTTTGGCACATCAACCCTGGGGTTCAATCTCGGGTATGGCGGTCAGAAGTGGGGTAATTTCATCTCGGCGAACGGGTTGAATACTGGCCGTTTCCTTGATCCGCCCGAATTCAGTGTCATCCACGCCAAAGGCAACCAAGAAAACATCTTCGACCGTGTCGATTACAAGTTCTCAAACGCCGATTCGATCCAACTAAACCTCGGACTCACTCGCTCCTGGTTCCAGAATCCGAACAGCTTTGACAACGTTTTGCACACGGGACAGACGGATCCTTCCGGAAACCCTCTCGGGCCCACGGATCAAAGATCTCAAATTCGGACATTCAATATTGCTCCTTCGTGGAACCGTGTGCTCAGCAACAATGCCGTGTTCACGCTGGGGACGTTCGTCCGGCACGATCAGTACAACTATTATCCAAGCCAAAACTTGTTCGACGACTTGTCACCCATCCAGCAGGAGAGCGTGGCTCAGGATCGCACGTTAACCAATGCCGGCGTACGCACCGCTTTGTCCTATGTAAAGGGTATTCACAACCTGAAGATCGGCGGAACATACCAGCAGACATTCCTCAACGAGAATGATGGGCTTGGCATTGTCGACAGCAGCCTCATTCCTTCGCTCACCGACTCCAATGGCAATCCGTGCTTCGTGAGCGGCGTCGCTGTGGCTTCGCCGTGCACTGATCTGCTTCCGTTTGACCTCACTCGTGGAGGAAATCTCTTTAATTTCCGCGGACATACTGATATAAAGCAACTCGCCCTTTACATACAAGATCAGATCACAAAGGGTGCTTGGTCATTCAACTTGGGCCTGCGAGGGGATTTCTACAACGGGCTAACGACTCACAAGGAAGCGGAACCAAGGCTTGGAATTGCCTACAATATTAGGCGCACGAACACAGTGTTTCGGGTTTCGTACGCGCGATTGTTAGAGACACCGTTCAATGAAAACCTGATTGTCGCGAGCGTTGGTTGTGACAGTCCGGTGTTGAATCCGCTGCTCGGATGTTCCGCGGCGACATCTACTCCGTTGAGCCCAGGGTGGCGTAATGAGTTCCATGCGGGAATCGAGCAGACGGTGGGCAAGTATCTTGTTTTTTCCGGCGAATACGTCTGGAAATACACCCACAACGCATACGATTTCAGCATCCTCGGGAACACGCCAATTTTCTTCCCGATAGCCTGGGACCGCTCCAAAATTCCTGGAGTCGCAGGCCGGGTGAGCGTGCCCAATTTGCATGGGTTCTCAGCATTGATGGTGTTCTCGAGTGTTTCTGCGCGGTTCTTCCTGCCGCAAGTCAGCGGAGCGGGTGCCACTCCGTCTGCTCCGGCGGGTGTTTTCCGAATTGATCACGACGAGAAGTTCAACCAGACCACACATCTGCAATATCAAATCGGCAAAACCGGGCCGTGGGTCGGCTTCAACTGGCGGTATGACAGCGGAATGGTGGCCGGCGCCGTTCCATTTGCCGCTGATCCCATTACACCAACAGTGGATCTGACCGGCCTAACGGCGGATCAACAAATGCAAGCCGGTTTGTTCTGCGGCAATACCTTTCCCACCCTGAGCTCTCCGCTTACGACCTGCGCGCCGGCTCAGTACGGTTCGACGCTAGTCGCAATTCCAGCCCCGGGGACCGAGAATGACGATCACAATCCGCCGCGCATTGCGCCCAGGCATGTCTTCGATATCGCGGTGGGAGATGACAATCTGTTTCGCGGAGACAAATACAAGTGGACTCTCCGTTTGACGGCCATCAACGTTACGAACAAGGTGGCGCTCTATAACTTTCTATCAACCTTTAGCGGCACGCATTTCTTGACTCCAAGGGCCTACACAGCTGAGTTAGGTTTTCAGTTCTGAGGGTCCGAGGGTGAGAACGCAGGGCGACTCGGCGTAACCCTCGCCCTGAAGGGTCATAGGGGAGAAAGAAGCCGATAGGGGAGCGCCAGGCTAGTGGCACGGAACTAGCGCTTCTTTTCCTGACGGACGAATGCAAACCCACGTTTCAGTTCTTTCGAGAGATCAAGCTCGGCGGTAGCCACTTGCACCGGCTCACTTTGCGAAATCTCAACCTGACGGGGCGAGAGATTTCTAGGGGGAACCGCTTGGAACACCTACGAAATTACGTGAGCATCAGGAATCCGGTGTCTTTTATGTGGCTTGAACGAGCGACAGCGACAGCAGGAGCGCCACGCGATGATCTCCCGAACCTTCGCTGCAAAGGATGTGGAAGAACGGTTTATGTGATCCAGAGCGACCAATACTCGTATGCGAGGGTAGCAGGGCCGGCGGTCCTGGATGATCGATGCAATGGCATCGGGCGAAACCTCACTAACCATCGGCAAAGAGCTAATCTTGGACGCGATCGCCGACGCGACGGCGATTGCCAAGCGAGTTTTGCCTGCACCCCCTCCGGTCAGGTCACCAGGCGGACATCGCTTCTCAAGGAGCTTGTAACCCGTCTCTGTATTCACAGAGATTGAGGTCTCGCGTGCGCAAATAGGTTGGAGAGCCGTTCCTCCAGCCGCTCCTACGGCTCATATTGGAGCTTCACCGGATGCTCCAACGACGTCGCTTGCGAAACAGCACGCCAGTCAGTAGTGTCAAGTCCCCACGTTTAAGACGGCGATATGCGGTAGTTTTCCCGATGCCGAGCGCCTTTGCCACCTCGCACACATCACCTTCAAATGCTGCAAGCGCGCGAGAGAACTCTCTGCGCTCGACTTCTTCAAGAGGCTCCACCGTCTTGTCCGTTTTTTGGCATTCACCCCAGCGAGCTAGAACACTCGCGAGTTGATGCATCTGTTGCGGCGTGAGGCCCTGCAGCCAACTTGGTAAATCGCGGAGATGATCATAAAGGTAAGCAAGTGCCTTCAAGTCCACGTGTCCGTTCATCGGCTCGCCCCCGCTGGTAGGCGATAGTCAAAAGACATCGCATGCAAGGCTGTTGCATCGGCAAAGCTTTCGCGCAGGGTAACCGGGGGCTTCTTGGCATGGACTTCGTTCGCGGAGTCTTGCTCCAACTCGGAAACACGCTTAAGAGCTTGCACCTCGCACGAACGAGTGTTCAGAATAGTAGAAGCAGCTTGCGCTAAATTCCTGATTTTGTTGAGACGAGAAAGGCACTCCGCGGTGGCGCCTTCCGTTTCGAGAATGTCGCATTGCCCGATGATCGCGGCGAGCTTGTTAACCACATCGTGAGAGAGGAAGCAACCGACGTGGGCTGCCACTCCGAAGGATTCATCCATCGAACTTCACCTTATTTCTCCCCTCGTACATCTTCCTATCCATCAGGTTCTTGGGCTTTCTTTGTTGAAGTAGTGTGGAAGGTGATTGTGGAACAAAGCTGTGAGCCTGAATCTACTCATTTGTGATTAGAATCACAGACTCTGTTAAAACATGTGGCGCAGCAAAACCTATTGGCAGGAAAGCCGCGAGCACCAAGCATCGGCAATCAGAGTGGGGCGAGGACAGTCATTCGCTCGAATCCGAGGACGAAGAAATCTCGACAGTCCTCTTAGCGAGTACAAGCTCCGCCTGGTGTCCCTCGAAATTCAGTTTCCAACTCGTAATTGATACAGAAAACGCGGTGCCGTCCTTTGCCATGTGCCACCACTTCTCACCCGTGCTTTCATGCAGGTGCTTCCATGAATGGAGGAATCGCTCTACGTCTTTGCTGGGTCGAATGTCGAGAACGGTCATTTGGAGGAACTCCTTCTCGGAAAATCCGTATGCCCGGATCGCAGATTCATTCACCTTCAAAAACCCGAGGCTTTTGACGTCATAGATCCACATCGGATAACGCGGGTAATCAGTTGAGTCCTATTTCGGGAACAAGTCGCAACGCCATGATTTCTCAACCGAAACTCGGCCTATGTCGTCGTTCCAAATAAGTTCGGAGTTTGTTCTTGCTCTCCGGAAGGAATGCCGAGCTTCTCAGCCGCAAAGCCGCTCTAGATGATTTATCGGGATTTACTGACCTGGCATGCCCAAAAAATGGAACAGGTTTGGTTAAGTGCCAGTGTGACTGAGATCACTGCCACTTGTGTGAAACGTGCGTACGGTGTTAGCAGCAATAATCAACCAGGTCCGGCGCGATGCACGATAGATGCTGGGAGGTGCTAGGTTGCCCGGACTGTTCTGTGGTGGGCTGCGTGACTGACTGGCAACAGGAAACGCGCAGCCTTTCCGTTATACCGGTTGGGTATGGTAAAGAGTCGCTCAACTCGCTCGATCCTTGTTTTCACGCTGGTTTCCATTCAACTCTCGGGGATCACCGAGTAACGAACGAACCAGTTCAAGCACCTGCTCAGGTTCACCGCTATGGAGGGTGTGGGTGGCGCACTCACATTTGGCTGCGATCCGTCCGGTTAGGAACAGGATCGGGATCTTGTCCGTAGCAGCACGGATGCGTCTTGCAAGCGCACCACAATCAAGTCCTGACTCGCCTACCAATACTGCCATCGAGATGTTCGGGAACAAGTCAAAGATGTCGAGGGCTTCTCGATTTGAATGAGCGGTCAAAACGTTGAACTTGGCAGTTTCGAGTACCAGCTTCCGCACGGAGAGAGCCTGGGTCGGCTCGGGTTCCGCCACTAGGAGTGTAGGACGTGGCATGTCAACTTCGATGATCTATTCCCGGCATCCTTCAATTCAGAATCAGAAAAATTGTGAATAAGGGTTTTGCTGTATGCGCAATTGAGGTTCTGTTTGCGGTATCTCGAGTTTCGCGTGCATCGGAGTCTAGAGAAGGAGTAGAGCAAAGATTGCAGGCCTCCGAACCGCAGCATGCAGACGGCGACCTGAGGGAACGACAGAACCCCTTTTACCCACGCTTGGATTCCTTCGTTTGTGGTTGGTCCTTGCGGTACGTACCCTGCGCGCGTCTGAGGATGATGCAGAGCGTAACGGGCCGTTACTGTTCCAATTCAGATCGCAACACAGCGATGAGCGCATAGGGATCTATTGGCTTGGCCAACATTTCAAAACTGTCTCCTCGCGCTCGCGCCTCCGCCAAAAGGTCATTTGTAAGCGCTTGCCCTGAGAAGAGGATTACCCGGCATTGCGGAAGGAATTCCCGGATCGATCTAGCCGCCTCGATTCCGGTCATCTCTGGCATAATCACGTCGCTGACTACAACATCAGGGGTTGTCTTTTTCGCCCAGTGGATGGCATCTTGCCCGCTAAAAACCGCTGTAGCTTCAAATCCCTCGCCGTTCAGAATGTCGGCGAGACTCTCGGCAATAAGTGCATCATCATCAACAATGATGATACGTTTCCTCTTTCGGGCCGTTGGCGAATCTGGATCCTCGATAGGCGACCATGACAGCGATTTAGGGTCACCTGAGGTGTCGTGATAAACATTTACAATCAAGGTCGAACGCATGTTTTCCTTACGAAGTAAAATTCTCGAGCCGATCAGTTTTCGTGTTGTACGGCAGAAACACCGAGAATGCCGTGCCGCTCGCTCCAGCCGTAACCTTGCTGCGAACGTGAATCGCTCCTTTGTTTTTAGATAGCATGCCATTTACAAGCCATAGACCAAGGCCTGTTCCTACATCTTTCTTGGTTGTGTAGAACGCGTTAAATAGATTCTTGCGGTTCTCACTGGGAATGCCTGCTCCAGTATCAGCTATCGTAACGCGAACGCCTGGCATACCAGCATTGTTCCATTCTCTCGATGCTGCGGCTTTGACGACAAGGCGGCCACCCGAAGGCATCGCATCAATTGCATTTGCAATGAGATTGGAAAAAATCTGTCTAATTTCACTTTCCGATCCCGTTATTTTCACCCCGTCTTCAAAACGTTTTTCCATCCGAATTTTGCGTACTTCAAGTTTTCTGCGGTACATGAATAGAAGCTCATCGAGCATCTTGCATATCTCGATTTCGGATGGGGAAGAATTGTCGCGACAGAAACCGAGCGTCTGGCGGGAAATATGAGATACCCTTTCCAACTCGTGTCTTGCAAGCTCCAAATGCCGTTCTGCTTTGGAGCGATCAGCAATGTCCCGTTTAGCCAAGAAAAGCAAGTTGGTGATGGCTTCAAGAGGATTGTTGATCTCGTGCGCGATCGTGGCTGCAAGTCTTCCAACGGAGGCTAGTTTTTCGGAAAGAATTAAACTTTTTCCCAATTCTTTCTGCTCCGTAATATCGACAGTGAAGCATCGCGTGTGGATAAACTTGTCATTCTGGGAAAACACGTTCGAGTGAATCCGCACGTTCCTTATTGATCCGTCCTTGCAACGCAATGCCGATTCGGCCCCGTGCAGCTCTTCGTGATGCGAAAGGCGCTGCAGGATGTCAGCGATGACTTCCTGATTAAGATGGAATTCGGCGATATGATGCCCTACGTACTCTTCCCGTTCGTAACCCAAGAGAGCTAATTCGGCTTTGTTTGCCCATAAGATCGTACCGTCGGCGGCGACCCAATGCATTCCAACAATGGCGTTTTCGAGAAAATCAGTGAGCTCGGCCTCCCTTAGCTGCAATTCATATTGAGCCTTTTTCCGTTCGGCAACTTCGTTCGCCAAGGCTCGTGCTTTTTGCTGCAGGAGCGCTATAGCGCGAAGGCGCTCATCTTCTCCCGGAAGAGTGGTGTAAGTTTCTTCAGGAATGACATGCGAGTGTTCGGCGCAGACTTTCTCAAGTAACTCGGCATGACGCTCGTCGCGAAAATAGCTGATGGGGTATGCGCAGTGGAGATGGAACGAGTGGACGCGGGCCAACTCATTCCAGAGCTGCTCGAGACGGATGGCGGCTTCAGCTTTTCCCTCTGCCCACAACAAGGCCACCATTTCTCCAAATGCAGCCAGTTTCGATTGATTTGTTCGGCCTGACAATCGGCATTGAGCTACAAGGCCTCCGACAACCTGGTGAAACAGCTCACCATCGGGCCATCCATCGACCGTAAATTTCGCCAGTGTCTCCCCTGCGTCCAGAGCAATAAAGCGGCCCTGCTGAGTCGCCAGGATCAAGTCAATCCCGCAGCCCTGAAGCCGCTTGGAGAGCCCGTCACAGTGCGCCTTGGTGGCGATAACAATGCTAGAATCGCCAGCTCCCAGAGCGCCGCCAACAAAACGAGTTAAACCATCGAGCAGATAGGCATCGTCCCCGTAGAATTGCACTCCATGCGCGTGCGCCTGTACTTTCTCGAGATACGCTCCTGGAGCAATTCCGCCGTGTGGGTGTGGCAAGTTCAGATTTGTGCTCATATTTGCCTCCTAAGCTGTCCCTAATTTCAAAACGGCACAATTGAACACTTGCCCCCAATTGCCCATTGTCCTTGATTCTAGATCAGCATCCTTCAGAAAATACGGTTAAGCGCGACAGTCCGCTAAAATTCCTGTTCAGTACGGCCGGGTAATCATCCACACACCACACGAATGGAGTTTGAGCATGGGAAATCAGCGGGGGGTACTGAGCAGCTCAATTCTCTAGAGTAGGTGGCAAGCGGTCAATACAGGAATCCCTGTAGCTGCTCTCCCCTTAGCAGATTCCCAGTACTGCTGCGCGGATCATCCCCGGTACAGCTCGCAGGGTCATTGCTCCCGACGCAAGAAGCATTACTCCGATCGCTCAGCCCGATTCCCCAGTGCGCAATTCCAAAGGTCGCGTCCTACTTCAACAACGGCATCAGATCCTTCAAGTACCCGGCTAAACTAGAACGAGTGTATGAGGACCGCCGCCCGGTCGAATTCGTTCTGTGCCTTCGCATTGCATGACGTAGCGAAGTTCACCACGCCCAAAACTTCTCATTCTTGCATCCTGATGTTCTTGCGCCACGCAGGTCGCAACCAACCGGCGATTTGGCAGCAAAAGTAAGCCTTAGGAAGTCGCATTGCGCCCTAAGTGGACCGCGCCCAAACAAGCATGTTAGGGGCGAGCGGAATCAACCGATGGATTTTCCCTGCGATAGTGGCACTATTCCGTTCCTGCTCGATACACAGGGAAAACTGTAGTCCCGAGTTCAGGGACTACCCTACTCTGGAATACAGGAAATACTGTATACCGGCAGTTGGTACATTCTGGTATTTCCTATCGTGAGAGCGGCGGAGAAAGCCACGCCATGAGTGTCGCCGAACTCCCGTCTTCAATTGCGCAGCAACATGTCCACACCGTGCAGTTCTATGGTGAGGACGGCGCACTTTTCCACGAATTAAGAGGCTACATCGGCTCTGCTCTCATCTCCGGCAGTTCTGCCATCGTAATCGCGACGGAAGGTCACATCGCTGGTCTTGCCAGGACTCTACATGCGCACGGCATCGATATACGCAAAGCTGAAGCGGAAAACAGATATTTCGCCTTGAACGCGACAGAAGTGATGTCGGGATTCATACAAGATGGCCACCCCGATCGTGTGCGTTTCGAGGAAGTAGTTGGTTCGCTAATTGCGCGTGCTGCTCAAGGAGCACGAGATGAACATAGATGCGTCGTCGCTTTCGGTGAAATGGTTGCTCTGCTGTGGGCAGAAGGACGGGAGGAAGCTGCGCTGGAGCTAGAAAAGATGTGGAACGCTCTCGCAAAGCGCCATTCGTTCTCTCTTCATTGTGCCTACCCAATGCAAGGATTCAGCCGAGAGGGACTCGGGGACTCCTTGCTGAAAATTTGCGCCGAGCACACTGCAGTTGTCGAAACCAACAAGGGAATTCATCTATTATCAAGGCGCGGCAGTGACCCACAGGCGGAGGCAAATCTCGTGACACGGATTGAATGGCACGGGAGGGACGAGCCTTTCAAGTTGTTCGTTCAAAATGTCGAGGATTATGCGATCTTTATGCTGGATGTCGAGGGAAGAATTGCAACGTGGAATTCCGGCGCCAGGCGGATCAAAGGGTATGACGCTTCGGAAATTGTCGGCCAACACTTCTCTCGATTCTATCCAGAAGAAGATGTTCGTGCTGGCAAACCACGGACACTGTTGGACCGGGCCATTAAAGCAGGGCACGTAGAAGACGAGGGCTGGCGCGTTCGGAAGGATGGCTCCAAGTTCTGGGCCAACGTGACCATCACCGCCGTAAAAGACGATGCAGGAAAACTGATCGGATTCGGGAAAGTTACGCGCGATCTAACCGAGCGCAAGCGCGCGGAATTAGCTCTTCTCCGCAGCGAAGAACGCGCACGCTTATTCTTTGAAGCTGTGCAGGACTATGCACTGTTCATGCTAGATCCCGAAGGTTGCGTTAGCACCTGGAACACCGGGGCAGAACGCATTAAGGGCTACAAGGCTTCAGAAATTATCGGTCAGCATTTCTCTCAGTTCTATCCAGAAGAAGATGTCCGCGCCGGCAAGCCAGAGTGGGAATTGAGAGTCGCGTTGCAAGAAGGCAGGTTGGAAGATGAGGGCTGGCGCCTCCGCAAAGACGGCTCCAGATTTTGGGCAAACGTAATCATCACACCTGTGAGAGATCACACCGGCACACTCGTTGGATTCAGTAAAGTAACTCGTGACTTCACTCAACGGATGTCCGAGCAACGGTCGCTGGAAGATTCCCAGCGCAGGTTGCAAGAGTCTGAAAGGTCGCTCCGCGACCTGTCGCTGCATTTGCTCCGCACCCAAGATGAGGAACGCAGGCGGATTGGCAGAGAGATTCACGACAGCCTGGGCCAATATCTAGCAGTTCTGAAGATGAAACTCGATTCGATGCCCCATGGCACACCGGAAGAGATCGGGGAGTGTTCAAGTCTTGTTGAGGAGTGTGTTAAGGAAGTCCGCACTATCTCCTATCTGCTGTACCCGCCCATGCTGGAAGAGATGGGATTGAAATCTGCGATCCCTTGGTATTTGGAGGGCTTTTCAAAGAGAAGCGGAATATTGGCTAATTTCAGCGCTCCTATTGAGTTTGCACGCCTCAGCAGGGATGCTGAACTAGTGCTCTTCAGAGTGCTTCAGGAAAGCCTGACTAACGTGCAAAGACATTCGGGAAGCAAAACTGTTGATATCGGGATTCTGCAATCCGAAGATATGGTCACACTATGCGTCAAAGATCAAGGCAAGGGAATGCCCTCCGCGGTTGTTGAACAAGGCAGTCAGGATTGGATGGGATCTCTGGGAGTGGGTCTGCGCGGAATGAGCGAACGATTGCGGCAAATCGGAGGCGATCTGGACATTTCTTCCAGTGAAAGTGGCACTGAAGTTCGCGCAACTGTGCCTCTCACCAGGTTGCAAGCCACCACTACATCTTCTACCTGATTGGAACAATAGACTCTCTTTGTTATGGTCTCGCAAAGACAATAGGCTCATCAGCACATGCGAATTCAGATAGTTGATGATCATGAAGTGTTGCGTGAAGGCGTGAAATCATTGCTCGCAAAGCTTCGTCCCAATTGGCAGGTCTGTGGAGAAGCGACAAATGGAGAGGAAGCAATCCAGCTTGCGCGAGACCTGAAGCCTGATCTCATTGTTATGGACATATCAATGCCACGCATGAGCGGTCTTGAAGCATGTTCCCAAATACGAAAAGAGGGCCTGGACATTCCGATCTTGATATTCACAACCCACGAATCTGAGCGACTCGCGCAAGAAGTCCGACACGCCGGAGCGCAAGGATACGTCCTGAAATCGCAGGCAGCACGTGATCTTGTACTTGCAATCGATACTATCTTAGACGGCGGAACTTTCCTTGGCGCTTCTCAGGAATCAAAGCCCCTACCCGAGCGCAAAATCAAATCCGATCTTCTATTTCGCAGCACTGTCTTTGCATTTAGTACCTAAAAAAGGCACGCATCCAGGTTCCATACCGAGCAGGCCCAGCGAAATGGAGAGATTTCGCGCGGCAGAGACGGGGAACTTCCAAGGGGCCACTTTGTCCGACGTCGGACAGAAAGCGCCAACAGGATGCTTCCGGAAGACTCGGATGCGGGAGAAGTCCCGTTTTTGCACTATACAGTTATCACTGTATTACGGCCCGAGTAGCTGCTCAGTAAACTAGCGTGGGGAATTAGTCCCAGGCGGCCTTGATTTCATGGTTCCGACGCACAGCGTCGTGACCGATGCAGCCTCCCAAACAATAAATAAATGGAAAACTTCGAACCGAAAACGGTCGAGTCTTTATTTGCCAACGGCGGTGAGATGGGCCGAATTATGCGCGACACTGAGTGGTCCAAGACTCGGCTTGGAGAACCGGCCCGTTGGTCACCCGCCCTGCGCATGATGACGAAATTCCTTCTGGCGAACCGCTTTCCCCAACTGCTGTGGTGGGGCCCGCAATTCTGCTCCATATACAACGATGCGTATTCTCCGATATTGGGCACAAAACATCCTTGGGCTTTAGGCCAACCGGTCAGCGAGGTGTGGAAAGAAATCTGGCATATTTTGAAACCGCTGATCGAAACTCCCTTTCACGGGGGGCCAGCCACTTGGATGGAGGATATTCCACTCGAACTTAACCGTCGGGGGTTCTTCGAAGAGACTCATTTCACCATTGCTTACAGTCCAGTTCCAGACGAGACGGCTCCGAACGGCATCGGCGGTGTCCTAGCCACAGTCCACGAGATCACCGCCAAAGTAGTCGGGGAGCGCCGTGTGCATGCCTTGCGAGATTTGGGGGCACAGTCAGCCGAGCCAAAGTCGGCTGAGCAAGCGTGCTCGATCGTAGGAGAAACACTTTCGAAGTATCCCAAAGATATACCGTTTCTCTTGCTTTATCTGCTGGACGAGAAACACCAGAGCGTGCGCCTTGCCTGCTCGGTTCCTGCCGATAGAACTAATGTTGCTTGCCCCGGATCAATAGACCTAAACGACGAGCGGAATGAGCCTTGGCCCTTCTCAAGAGTGCGAACTGAAGCCCATATCCAAGTCGTAAGAAATCTGGAAAGCAGGTTCAAGGAAGTACCACCAGGCCCATGGGCAGATCCGCCCCGTGCTGCCGCGGTTTTGCCCCTTCGATCCAGCTTGCAGGGTCAACTCGCCGGATTCATGATTGTCGGGCTCAGTTCTCGCATCGACTTCGATGAGAACTATCGAGACTTTCTCAATTTAATTTCCAACCAGGTCGCGACCATGATCGCGAATGCACGTTCCTACGAGGAGGAACGCAAGCGGGCCGAAGCGTTGGCGGAGATAGATCGTGCCAAGACTTTGTTCTTCAGCAACGTTAGCCATGAGTTCCGGACTCCGCTTACGCTGATGCTTGGGCCCCTTGAAGAACTGGTGACGGAGGGGCGCAGTCGGCTGGCCCACGAAGATCATCAGCAAGTGGAAGTCGCGCGCCGGAACGCACTGCGTCTTCTGAAGCTGGTCAACACTCTCCTTGACTTCTCCCGAATTGAGGCAGGGCGCATCCAGGCAGTATATGAGCCCACTGATCTCTCGCGCCTCACCGCGGACATCGCAAGTTCATTCCGATCGGCGATTGAAAAAGCGGGACTACGTTTTTCAGTGGAATGCGAAAGCATCAGTGAACCGGTTTATGTCGACCGCGACATGTGGGAGAAGGTCGTTCTTAATCTTTTGTCCAATGCTTTCAAATTCACGTTTCAAGGCGAGGTTGTGCTCACCTTGAAGCAAGTGAACGGGTTCGTCGACTTGGCCGTCAGGGACACTGGCGTTGGCATCCCGGAGGAAGAACAAGGTCGCATATTCGAGCGATTTCACCGTATTGAAAACACCCGTGCCCGAACGCACGAAGGCACGGGTATTGGCCTTGCACTAGTTCAGGAACTGGTGAGGCTGCATGGTGGGAACGTGCAAGTCAGTAGCGCATCCGGCCTTGGCACTACTTTTCTAATATCCATTCCACGCGGCACAAACCACCTTCCGGCAGAGCGAATCGGGGCTCGACGGACGCTATTGTCAACTGCATTGGTTCCAGACGCATTCATCGAGGAAGCTCAACGTTGGGCTCCGAATGAATCCCCTTCTGGGACACCTGCAGTCGTATCAATGGCAGCGACGGCGGCGACCGCACCGCCTGTGATGGATGCACAACGCGATCTGATCGTCGTTGCCGATGACAACGCAGATATGCGCGATTACGTTGTACATCTTTTGAAGGATCACTACACCGTCCAAGCAGTTTCCAATGGCGCCGAAGCCCTTGAGGCCACACGCAAACTCAGTCCCGCATTAGTGTTGGCTGATGTCATGATGCCAAGCCTCGACGGCTTTGGCTTAGTTCGTGAGATTCGAGGTGATGGCCGCTTGCAGAGCACCCCTGTCATTCTGCTCTCAGCGCGTGCCGGAGAGGAGTCTCGTGTCGAGGGACTGGAAGCGGGCGCCGACGATTACCTCGTAAAGCCTTTCACAGCCCGGGAACTCATCGCACGTGTGGCAACACACGTCAGGATGGCAAAACTTCGCCGCGAGGCGGCAGAGCGCGAAGCTCAATTGCGAGCTGAAGCGGAACTTGAGCGCACCCGGCTTCAGGAGCTGTTGGTTCAAGCACCGGCGGCAATCGGCCTGATGTTCGGCCCCGAACACCGTTGGGTGTTTGTAAATGACCAATACGTTCGGGTCACAGGACGCGGCGGCCCGGCTGATTTCCTAGGTAAGACGTTGCTGGAAAGCCTTCCCGAAATGGAAACGCAGCAGTTCGTTCAGTTGCTGGATGAGGTCTATCGAACTGGCAAGCCATACTTCGGAAACGAGATGAAGGCGGTCCTAAACCGTGCGCCAGGTGGCAAGCCGGAGGACGCATATTTTGATTTTGTTTATCAGCCACTACGAACTGCCTCTGGAGAAGTCGAAGGGGTCCTCGTTCATGCTGTGGAAGTTACCGCAAAGGTCCACGCGCGTAAGGACGCTGAACAGACCGCTGAACGTTTGCGGTTGGCGTATAGCGCCGGGCAGATCGGCGCATGGGAATGGGACCCGGTCAAGAACACTCGCAGCCTATCTGATGAACTGCATGAGATGTTTGCAATCGACCGGAGCAATCCTGACAGTGCTCAGACGTGGGCTTCGCGTGTTCATCCCGATGACTTATCGATGGTGCTGGAAAAAATGGAGAAAGGTCATAGTGACGGAGAAATGGAGTTTGAATACCGTTATCTTCCTCGACAAGGAGAAGTCCACTGGTTCTACTGCAAAGGCCGGAGATCTTTAGGCACGACCCAAATGTTCGGCATTGTGCAGGATGTAACTGAGCGCAAGCGGGCCGCCGAAGCTCTCGAGCAAAGTGAAAAAAAATACCGCGAGTTTGCCGAAACGGCGACGGTCGCGCTGCATTGGGTTGGCGCTGACGGAACCATCATCTGGGCTAACCAAGCTGAACTAGACATGCTAGGTTACACAGCAGAGGAATACATCGGACAACCGATTGCGCAGTTTCACGTCGACGCGCCTGTCATCGATGACATCCTTACCCGCCTTTGCCGCGGAGACAAGCTGCGCGAATACGAAGCGCGGCTCCGAGCGAAGGATGGCTCTATTCGCTATGCAGTCATTGACTCCAGTGTTTTGTTCGAAAACGGGAAATTCATTCACACACGGTGCTTCACCCGCGATATCACTGAACGCAAACTCGCTGAACAGCGGCTTCAGCAAAGTGAAGCAAGGCTGCGCGGGATCGTGGAAACCACACCAGAATGCGTGAAGCTAGTTAGTCGGGACGGTACTCTCCTGCATATGAATTCCGCCGGTCTTTCCATGATTGGTGTCGATTGTGCAGAGACGGTTGTAGGAAAGAGTCTGTACGATCTAGTCGTCCCAGAGGACCGGGAGCGCTATCGTGAGTTCAATGAACGGATCTGCCTGGGCGAGCACGGGACAATGGAGTTTGACATTCTGGGGTTTAATGGCGTGCGCCGTCGTATGGAGACGCATGCGGCTCCGCTCCGCAATTCCGATGGATCTGTCGCACACCTCGCTGTTTCGCGAGACATCACCCAACGTAAAATTGCAGAGCAGGCCCTCCGCGAAAGTGAACAAAAGTTGAGGGTAGTCACTGACGCAACGCCGGTCATGATTTGGATGGCAGGAACGGACAAGCTTTGCTACTACTTCAACAAAAGCTGGCTTGACTTTGTGGGACGCACACTCGAACAGGAAGCAGGAAATGGCTGGGCGGAAAACGTGCACCCCGATGACTTCAATCGGTGTTTGGAAATTTATGTTACATGCTTTGAGGCACGGCAATCATTCGAGATGGAATACCGGCTCCGCCATCACACAGGTGAGTATCGCTGGATACTAGATCATGGAGTCCCAAGGTATACGCCTGAAGGAACCTTCGAAGGCTATGTGGGCGGCTGTCTCGATATTCACGATCAAAAGGAATCTGCCGAGAAGGTCCGGTTAGCTTCCGAGGCTCTGCGTAAAAGCGAGGAAAGACTCCGTGCCTTAGTGAATGCCACTTCCTATGTGGTGTATCGAATGAGTCCCGACTGGAGCGAAATGTGGCAATTGGATGGTCGAGGCTTCATTTCTGACACTCAAGAACCACTCAACAATTGGATTGATGTTTACATTTACCCCGACGACCAAGTCACGGTCTGGGGCGCTATCCGCAGGGCAATCGCGACGAAAACCGCTTTCGAATTGGAACACCGCGTTCGGCGGGTTGACGGTAGCTTAGGGTGGACACTGTCGCGTGCAGTACCTGTTTTAGACAGCCGGGGAAATATTGTTGAGTGGTTCGGCGCTGCCAGCGACATCACCACGCGAAAAGTAGCGGAGCAAGCTCGTCGCCGTCTGGCAGCCATTGTCGAGTCCTCGCACGAGGCCATCATCAGCAAGGACTTGAACGGAATCGTCACCAGCTGGAATCGTCAAGCGGAACGCCTGTTTGGCTACAAAGAAAATGAAATGCTTGGTCGGTCGATTCTGACAATTATTCCTCCCGAACTTCACCGCGACGAGCACATGATTCTCAGCAAGATCAAGGCTGGTGAGAAAATCGATCATTTTGAAACCGTGCGTCTCGCAAAATCGGGAGAGAGGATCGAGGTCTCAATCTCCATATCCCCCGTTCGTGATGAGAATGGGCAAGTGGTTGGGGCAGCGAAGATCGCTCGCGACATTCGAGAGAACAAGAAAATTGAACGAACGCTTAGAACCACCGAAAAACTGGCCGCCGCCGGGCGGTTGGCTGCCACGGTTGCTCACGAGATCAATAATCCGCTTGAAGCGGTTGCGAATCTCGTGTTTTTGGCCAAACGAGACTTGCCGGATGCAGAAAAGGTGTCATCTCATTTACAGTCGGCAAAGCAGGAATTGAACCGAGTAGCGCACATCACCCGGCAAACACTTGGTTTTTATCGTGACACTTCATCGCCCGTTCAGTTCAATGTTGCCAATACTCTCGACGATCTCCTCGGTTTGTACGAGCGGCGACTTGAAACCCGGAAAATTAGGCTCGTGAAGAATTATGAGCGTGATGCTGAAATAGTTGCACTTGCGGGCGAAATTCGACAAGCTCTCTCTAACTTGTTGACCAATGCTCTAGATGCAATGCCGTCCGGGGGAATGCTAGAACTAAGAATTCGCAAATGTCATCAATGGAACGATGCCCGAACTCCTGGCGTTAGAATCGTCGTTGCTGACTCTGGAAGCGGTATCGGGCCGGAACACAAGCAGAACCTATTTCAACCTTTCTTTACCACCAAGGCGGATGTCGGGACGGGGCTCGGACTATGGATTACCCGCGGCATCATAGAAAAGCACGGTGGGTTCATTCGTGCCAAGAGCAGCATTGGTGAAAGGCATGGTTCCACTTTTTCCATTTTTGTTCCTTGCGACACGACGCGTAATCGTGAGCTATCGCAACCAAGAGCGCTCGCAGAAAACGAGCTTGTGGCTGGAGATTAGGACGTGAAGATCATCGTCGTCGATGACGAACCGGTAATCGCCGACACATTAGTCAACATTTTGATCGGCGAGGGGTACACTGCGATTTCCACGTCGAACGGGAAATCCGCGATTGAGTGGTCAGAGAAATTCGAGCCCGATGTAGTCGTAAGCGACGTCATTATGCCCGGTTTGAGCGGTATCGACACCGCGAAAGCTATTCTTAAGCAGCTTCCAAACTGTCGAATTATTTTGTTCTCGGGACAAGCAGCAAGTGTGGATCTGGTCTCGAGAGCCAAAGCGGAAGGTTTGTCATTTGAAGTACTCGCCAAGCCGATTGATCCAGACGCATTACTGAACAAAATCAGCGGAGACCAAGGCTCTCCCGCTTAACGTCAAAGAACACACCAAAATGCGTCTTCTGGTCATCGACGATGAGAAGTTCGTAGCCGACAGCCTTGCGATGATTCTTCAGGGAGATGGCCATGAGGCAGTGGCTGTGTACGATGGCACTTCGGCGCTTGAAACACTTAAATCTTTTGTCCCCGACTGTGTGATCTCGGACGTTATTATGCCGGGCCTGAGCGGAATCGAAGTCTGCTCATTAATCGAAGAAAAGCATCCCAACTGTCAGATTTTGCTTTTCTCAGGCCAAGCGTCGACTAGCGAGCTCGTGGAAAAAGCACGAGGCGAGGGTCATATGTGGGAGCTGTTGCCGAAGCCAATCGATCCGGAAGAATTGTTAGCAAAAATTGCATCGATTGTTACGAAATAGAGGTTTGCCCGATCCTGCAGAGTTCTGACGTTCCAGACACAGCACTCAGAGTTGATTCTGCCTGCCCTCGGCGCCGCGATTTCAACCGCTATCTGCACGATCAACTCAGGACCCGTTTCTGGTAAACGTGGTCTGACGCCGTGCATTTCCAGCCCTTCATCTCTCGATTGACAACGCCTAAAGGGGGAATACAATTTGGACAACTTCCCCACGCACGTCGTGACCTTGCCGAGACAGTTCCGAGGTATAACTATGCGCCGCGCTTATCAGTTCGCAGCGACCCTCCCTAAATCGTCGGTTTCCCTAACGCTGATTGCCGGAACCCTGTCGTTCGTATGTCTCTCCGTTCAGACTGCCACCGCGCAGGAGACGTGCTTCAGTGACAAAGATCCTGAATGCCTTATCCAGAGCGCTACGCCCCCTCCCTGTCTGAAAGGTGACGGCGGCGACAAAAAGAATTACATATTCCAACACGTCGCCGACGCTGACACGCATGATTCCAAACAAGGGTTGGTTTGTGAGTACAGCCACGTTCTCGGAAATGAACACCCTCAAAACATTCTCTACGCGGAGTGGAAGGAAGTTGACATTGAGTTCAGAGGTATCGCGCCCAATAGTTGCGGACATAGTTTTCGAGAATCTGGTTTCGCTGCCAAGGAAGACCCGAACTCTACGATTCTCTACGGTCGCGCCAAACAGTTTCCGACGAAGGTATCTGCGTATGTTAACTCCGCGACAAAGGCGGAAAGAAGCTGTGACGCATCGAAACCGCAAAGTGCAAAGCCGTCTTCAGGTGGCAACCCGGGTCAATCAGGTAAGCCTAGGCCGCCAACTCTAAAGTCGCGTGTCTACGCTGAAATGATTGTGAAAAATAAGCTCGTGCGTCTAGACCTGCGATTTGAAACTTACGTTGAAGGAAACCGTGTGTTCTTTTATTCGATCTATAACGCGGGCTCCGTTGACGTTCAATTCACGCTGCAAGAACTTGTCTTCAGGTGGGACTCTTACCACGGTTTGCACCCGGCGCTCGAAAGGTCCAACTGGATTCCGATTGAAAAAGGCGGGAACACCTTCAGACTCGCTGCCGGAACCGACGCGAAACTGGTGATCGAAGGCTCAGGTTTCCCGACTGCTGTCGACGAGCCCGCCGAGTTGAAGGTGTTCATCCCCGGAGACGACGCGGAACTTGCACATGCTCCGGTGACGGTCTATTTGCCACCGGTCAGGAGGTGAGCCGTGGACTGGCAAGAGTTGGCAACATTGGTGAGTAAGGGCCCTGTTGTGGTGCTACTGACTTTTGCTCAGCCCGAACTTCTCATCCCCGGAGATTGGAACGACACAATCGCCAAAACCGCGAAGTTCGTTTTGGCAGTTGGCGGAGCTTATCTTGCAAGTCTGCTGCGCCCTCGTGCTAAGAAGAAAAGAGCTTTGGAGTTTTTCATCATCATGCTTTTGACGCTGGGAATGCTGGTGCTTTACCAGCATCTGCTGGACACCCCGCCGAGAGTTGACCAGGTGCGGCTGTTTGATATCTCGCTCATCCTCAGCTTCGGGCTTTTCTTTCTTTGCGAAGGGTTTTGTGTGGGTGAGCTGGTTGCGTTCCTGTTTGGCACTATTGGGAAGCTGTCGAAGAAGCAGGGTCGCCCTTAGCTCGCACAAAGCCGGGGCCTGCCTCTGTACCGGGGCCAGCTTCCACTGGCCGTGGCTGAATTCGCCGCGATTGCCGGCAAAGTCGTAGTCATCACCCGGCATCTTCCACCGAACAGCGCATGCCAATTCCTGAGCTCAAAGCTGAACGTAATTCGTACATAGAAATTGATTTTCGGTTTGCCACTCACCGGCTAGTGAGAGTCGCCTCATGCGAGGGAGTGAATTTGGGGCTAGCTTCCGCGACCCAAGTTGATTCCCGCTGTCGTCTAGTGGCAGATTGCAGTGAACCCGTGAATGCCGTCACTGAAAACCGCGTGACCAGCGATCAGTCCTCCACCTGGGGCGATACCGTATACATAGGTATAGCTGGCGTTCGCGGCTTGAATTATCTTGAAGGTGCCATTCGCGTAAAGAAATGATACTCCGCTGTAGTTGTACCCAATAACCACGCCCGCGTTGCTAATTCCGACCAACGTTGTCTGCGCGTTGTTCGGATCAGGATAATCCAACGTTGCCCATTGCCCATTGCGATAAATAAAGCCCTGGACATGTTTGGTGCCCGAACTGAAGAGCGTCCCATCAGTGTAATAACCCACGATCGTGCCGCTATCATTAATTGCCGCAGCCGTCGTCGAATGGCCCCAATGAGAGATGGCGTAGGGATACTCGGGAAGGTCAATGAAGCTGCCGTTGCTGTAGCGCTTGAAGCTATGGCTCTTACCGTCGGTGCCGAAATATGTTCCGACAACGCTATTCCAGTTGTTG
>JAICSO010000091.1 GCA_025936825.1 Terriglobales bacterium | reverse complement strand
GGCGAGGCCGGCCGCCGCCTCTGCGCGGGCCTCCGCACATACAAGCGCGGCGAGGACGCGAAGCGACGCCGAGATGGTGCGTATGTTGAGGTCAGGAGGTGGCCCGAAGATTACGACAGCGCAGGCTCTGTCGAGAACCACTACATGCGTTTGAGTTTTTCCGCCGGTGCCTGGAGCGCTCACTACAGTGCGGAATTCGGACTCCGAATGGCATCGCTGTACCAGCGTGTACCAGTCTTCCTCTGCGGGCAGCGTGCGCGGAAATCCGGGCGCAGGTTGGAACGCGTTTGTGTCTGGGTCGCGTACAAGCAAAAGGATTGCTGCGCATCCGAGAGATGCAGCAATCAGATTTGCTGCAGTCTCACGACGCTCAAGGCTGGCGAAGGCGGCTACACTCGCTATTTCTATTTCAGAGGCACTCACCGCATGCTCAGCTCGGTAATAGGCAAACAACGGCCGTACAATTGTGGAAACCATCAAATTGGCCTGGAGCGCGCGCGATTTGCCCGTGGGTATTGCAGCCCATTAGTTGCGCGCCAACCAACTTTTTCCGAACACCTTCCAATTCATCTTCGAAGGCTTGTCCCATTCTTAGTCTTGTCGCCACGCAGTCGAAGAAAATCGCTGCGCTGGGCTTGTGCGACCCCATGGCGACAAAGGCGCTTTCGACGGCCGCTTCGGCTGCTCCGATAGTGGAGGAGTTGGTGGCCTTCATAATGTGAATGATGGAACCGCGCGGAATCTCGGCCGCGCTAATAATCGATCCATCCTCTTTGACGGCGAGCGGCACTCTGATCCGATGGCCGGCGCCAGTATCGATACCAATAACATTGTGCAAAAAGAAAGGGATAGGGTCGTTCCGATCAAACTTCTGACCGATGGCTTTTGCGTGAGATTCGAAGGCGCCCACAGCCGGAAAACCATTTATGCCAATGAGTCGACTTCCTTCAGCGTCCGTCGCACGCAGCGCTTCCGACGCTGGCGTCCAACCATGCTGCACGCCGATGCCGACTGGCTTCTCCGACAAGATCTCCAGGGCCACCGCCGCGTCATTGAAGACTTCTCTGCCCAAGAAAACCGATGTGCGGCTGAATTGCGCATTGTCGCCCGCACCCCCGCCGAAGAATTGGTACCGACCCGAGGTCGCAACTGTCATCTCTTCCACAAGGACGTCGGCATGGCCGGCAAGAGCATCGGTCATTACCAAAGCTGAACGATGCGGCTTGCTGCCGTAGTCCAAGCCTCGAAACCGGCCGACCAACTTTCGTGCTGCTGCCGCAGGCTCATCGTGCAGACCAGACGCAGCCGACGCCGTGAATATAACGTCCTCACCTGTCAACCCGAGAGCGCAGGCTAAGCCATCCCCCCGCTGCCGGTTTACGAACTCGCCAGCAGAGGATGCCCCGACCAGAAGCGCGTTCGATGCACTGACGATCTGATCGAGGAGGCCTAAGTGGTTGTATGTCGGTGCCGCGAAGAGGACGATTGCGGACGGTTCATCACCTAGTCCCGCCCTAAGCTGCTCCAACAGATCCCGTCCCGCGACACGACTATCTGTCTCGCCGGTAAGCGCGGTGGCAGCTTTCATGGAATCCCCCGAATGTCCTTAAAGGACCAGTCTAAACGTCGCAGCCGAGAAAGAGTTCCCCCGGCTTCACTCTCCACCCGTGCGGACGCCGCCATCGGGTTCAGCGCCGATGCCATCGGGGAGCGCCGCCACGTCTGATCAAAGCTGACGTGAGGAAGAAACTGCCTATGTCGTGGGCCGGCTCGGGCCTCGGCCTCTTAGCGGCGTTTCACTGCAGCGGAGGTTGAGGGGCCCGGGCGTGTCGCTCGCGATTGAACGGGGTGCGTCGCTCCGGCCCGGGGCAGTCTGGAACTTGAATTCGGAAGCCGGATTAACACCGAGGACAGGAGTACCCCCCATGCGCAATATCCTTTTAGCTTCAACAGCCGCGGTCTGCCTCGTGCTGACCATCTCCGCCGCCAATGCCCAGAGCGACTCCAAGAAACAGGAAGAGACGAAGAAAGAGCAGGTAAAGCAGCCTTCCTCCGCCGAGCATCGGCAACAGGTCAAGGAACATCGGCAAAGTCGGAGCACGACGGGTCAGGCGTCCGAAGAGAAAAAGGACGCCGGCAAGCACGAGAGCACCAAGTCCGAGCCCCGCAAGGAAGACGTGAATAAGAACGCTGCATCCGAGAAAAAGGATCAGAACGCTGGGTCCAAATCCAGCAGCGAGACGGACCATCGCGCTCAGGGCGAACACTCGAAGCAAGAGAAGAGCAAGGCCGCCGCCGAGCAGGAGAAGAAGTCCACCGACAAGAAGTCGACAGCGAGCGAGCAGAATAAGACCGACCGCTCGACCAAGCCTTCAACGGCAGAGGCTCCGAAGGCGTCCACGCAAAAGCAGGAAAACGCCTCGGCCCCGAGCAGCAACACGAATGCGAAGTCGGCGCCGGCCGACAATGCAGCGACTAAGAGTGACGCGAACAAAAATGCGGCGGGTAGCACCCCGAACGTGACGAATAAGACCAGCACGGCGGACAGCAAGGCCGGTCAAATCGATCCGCAGAAGAAAGTGCAGATCTCGGAGACGATCTCTCGGACGCGGGATCTCGCCCCGCCAGTGCGAAATCTGAATATCTCAATTTCGGTCGGCGAGCGAGTGCCCAGCCACATTCATCTGCGTCCTCTTCCGCGGGAGATAGTGACCATCGCTCCGGAGTATCGCGACTACGAATACTTCACGACCGAGGAGGACGTAGTAATCGTCTCGCCACGGACGCATGAGATCGTGACCGAAATTCCGCGGGATGCCTCGCGGGCTCGCGCGCAGCTCGGTAGCTCTTCCACAAGCAGCACGTTAAGCAGCAATACATCGAGCAGCGCTGCTTTGCCATGTCAGGTCGAGCAGCGCACGGCTTCGGGCGATATGCAGCCTGTCGACCCGTCGAAGCTCCGTGAAACGACCGGATCGTCGGCGGGCAGTAAAGATCGGTTGGCCGTGAGGGTACAAGGGCCAAACGGTCAGGAGATGCCGGAGGTGACGCTCCCGGATAGTCAGGGCAGGATCATCGCCGAGACGAATGGCTCGGATTGCAGGATCATACTCGAGCCCGGTCAGACGAGCCGCTAACTGCATGAAGCAGAAGAGATGCCTGGCTCTAAGCCAGGCGTCTTGATTCTAGCTGCGATCGTTATCCACCCGTCGGAGACGACCTCATACGGCCGTGTCCGCAGCTGAAGTGAGCGTAACCTCCGTCCCCTATGGTGACGAGTAGAGATTACGCGCGTTGCCATTCCCGTCGGATCTGCAGCACTACCTCGCTATCAACACGGGCATCGGAACCGGTGCGAAGACCCCGGATGCAGCGAAATCACTCTATCGCGTACCCGTACGGAACGCCCTGACGGCGGCACCAGTCATTTTCTGAAGGCGGCGCGCTCCATATGAGGCGCGAGCCTGGCAACCCGCCGAAACAGCAAACAACGCGGTCCGCCTGGTCCTGCATCGTTATAATTCCTACGGAAAATTGGTTTTTAAAAAATTCCAGGCCACCTACTCGGTTCCCAGTTGTCCATTGGAACTGTACTGGCGGCCTTGGGCTTAGTGCAGCGGTGCGGGAGGCGTGGGTCTTCGCCCGACATGCAGGGCATATAGATGAGCGGAAAACCCACCAGCGCGGCGTCGAACGTGGTGATTGCTGCGATTATCGTGGCCGCTCTGTATTTTGGACGCGAAGTGTTACTTCCGATTGCTCTAGCGGTGCTGCTGAGCTTTGTTCTCGCGCCGTTGGTGAGGCTGCTTCAACACACGAAGCTTCCTAGGCCAGCCGCGGTTCTCGTATCGGTTCTGCTGTGTTTTGGGATTATCTCAGGCTTCGCGGCGCTGATGTTCTCCCAAATCAGCCACCTTGCAGAGCGCCTGCCTGTCTACCAATCAACCCTCGCTGGCAAGATAGAAACATTCCGCGGCGCGACCACCGCAAGCGGCCCGCTCAAACAAGCGTCGCAGGTGCTCGACAGCCTACGCAAGGAGCTAAACACGCCAAAGAGGGAAGCTGTTGAGCCGCTGGCTTCGACTCCGAAGGACAAGCCAATCCCGGTGGAAGTGCACCAACCAGCACCTGGCGCTCTAGAGACGCTTTCCGCCCTGATTGCCCCACTGATTCAACCGCTCGCGACGAGTGGTATCGTCGTAATCTTCGTCATATTCATCCTGATGCAACAGCAGGATCTTCGCAGCCGGCTCATTAAAATTGCCGGCTCGCATGATCTCCAGCGCACGACGCTCGCGATGGATGACGCCGGCCAGCGCCTGAGCCGGCTGTTCTTGACCCAACTTGCTCTGAACGCCTGCTTCGGCCTGATCGTCGGTGTCGGCCTTTGGCTCATCGGGGTGCCCAGCGCTCCCTTGTGGGGACTTCTCTCGGCTATTTTGCGCTTCGTCCCCTACGTGGGCGCGATAGCCTCTGCAATCTTTCCGCTGATCCTGGCTACCGCGGTGGAGCCGGGATGGACGATGACCGCCCTCACCGCCGCCCTTTTCCTTGTGGTCGAACTATTGATCGGACAGGTGGCCGAGCCTTTCGCTTATGGGCACAGCAGTGGTCTCTCACCGGTCGCGGTCGTAATCTCCGCCACGTTCTGGACTTGGTTGTGGGGGCCCGTTGGGCTCATTCTAGCGACCCCATTGACGGTTTGCCTGGTCGTTGCAGGACGACACGTGGAAAGGCTGAGGTTTATCGAAATCCTTCTTGGTGACCAGCCGGCGCTGTCACCCAGTCAGATTATATATCAGCGGCTCCTTGCAGGCGATCCCATTGAAGCGACGGAGCAAGCACGTGCCGCGCTGAAAGAACAGCCGCTGTCTGCGTACTACCAAGATACGCTTCTCGGAGGGCTGCGACTGGCCTGGGCCGATGCGCAGCGAGGTCTTCTGGAGCAGGAGCAGTTGGAGCGCATCCGGGACGCCGTTCATGAGATGGTCGATGAGTTCGATTCGATCGAAGACGCGCTGGACTCCGAGCGGCCGAATCCGCCCGACAGGCTGAGAGCCGCAGCTGAAGGGGACGGAAATATTGCAGGTACCTCGATTGGCGGCACCGTACTTTGTATTCCTGGGGCGGGCCCCCTGGATGAGGCGGCCGCAATGGTGATGGCCCAGATCCTCCGACGTCGTGGCATCCCAGCGGAAGCGAAGGAGGCCGACGCATTGAGCATGGCCAAACTCTTCGCACTAGACACCGGGAACTTATCCCTGGTGTGCCTTTGCTACCTGGAACAGACAAGCGCGGCGCGGTTGCGGTACGCAGTCCGTCGGATCCATCGTCAGGCACTCTCGGTGCCGACAATTGTCGCTCTGCTGGACGAAGCCGAGGATGCCGGTGACACGGACGTAGAGCGAGAGTTTCCCGATCATGTCGAGTGGGTTAGAGGCTCTTTGGCGCTAATTGCCGACCGTATTCAGCAACTCATTCTGCAGAAGCCGGGCCGTTTGGAATTAGACTTGTCAAAAGTTTCGCGTGGACCCCGTACGCATTAACTTGAAAATGCTCCCAGCACCTGAGGTCTTGCCTGATTGCAGTGAATACTAAGCCGAACGTAGCCTCTCAAAAAACGCTCTTTTTGCAGCGGGGCGTCGCCCCGCATCGCCGCATTCGGAGGCTCGGCGGGCAATGCGCAAGCCTATACCAGGAACGAATTAGCATCTCGCCGTATTGAATACTATCAAGCCGATCAAAAAGGAAAACGATATGAACCAGCAGAACCAAGGCGGCCAGCAGGGTGGTCAAGGTGGGCAGCAAGGCGGAGGTCAGCAGGGTGGACAGGGCGGCCAGCAGGGTGGCCAGAACCCCGGCCAGCAGAACCAGAAGCCTGGGCAGGGCGGCGGCGGCCAACAGGGTGGTGGTGGCGGCCAGCAGGGCGGCCAAGAGAATAAATAGGTTTTAGTGAACAGAAAAGCCCCGCCTCTGCGAGGCTTTTCATTCATGGGCTCGAAAGGCACTGAAGCCTGGGCCCGCGCGCTCTTGAATTCATCCGTTCATGTGAGGTCGCTTATGGCAGCCAAAGTAAAGAAGCTCGACGGCCTGTTCCACGATACGCTCAAGGACATCTACTACGCCGAAAAGAAGATCCTCGCGGCGCTTCCCAAAATGGAGAAGGCTGCGCAGCACCCGAAGTTGAAAGAAGCGTTCGAGAAGCACCGGGGACAGACCGAGGGACAGATTTCGCG
>JAICSO010000002.1 GCA_025936825.1 Terriglobales bacterium | reverse complement strand
GAATTTTTCCTGCTCTGCTTTGCCAGGGTGGTGCTAACCTTCTTCATTGCCGGTCTCCTTTATCTCTTGTGCCTCAGAGCACGTCGATAACTTGGGAGCGTACCGCATCCCGTCCGGAGACCGGCCTTCTCATCTCATCTGTATTCATCATCGATATTCGAACTCCCGGATATTCGTGAATGGCTAGCCACCTGCTTAAGACCTAGGAGCAGGGTTCTCGGTCCTGTTTGAGTGCCAACGTGAAGTGTCCAGTGCAAGTTAACCCTTCAGAATATTTCTTGCTTCAGCATGAGGATCGTATGTATCGAGATGTAGAAGTTCTCCGCGCGTGCCAGAGTTCGTCGATTCCTGTTAACTTATTGCTCTCCGCAGTTGCCGTAATTGCGCTACTACTTACATTTTCCGGAACCGCGGCCGCGCAGGCTACTTCCGGCACGATGACCGGCGTGGTGACAGACCCCAGTGGCGCAGTGGTTCCGAATGCCAATGTGGTCATCACCGACACGCAGCATGGTTCGTCTGTTACCACGACGACCAATGCCGAAGGACTCTTCACTCGCACCCAGCTTGCAAACAGCACGTACAACGTGAAGATCTCCGCGTCTGGGTTTCAAACGACGCAACAGAACGGGATCACAGTGAACATCGACCGCGACACCCGCATCAACGTGACTCTGAAACCCGGGCAGGTGCAGCAGGCCGTGCAAGTGGTCGCTGATCAGGTACCCGTTCTGGTTACCGACCGCGGTGAGATTAGCACGACCCTTCCTTCACGAGAGCTGACCACCATTCCAACTCTGGGACAGAATGTGACGCAATTAGAGTTGTTGGCGCCAGGAACGGTCCGGAATACCTACGACATCGCAGGCGCAGAGAACCCGCAAGGTGGGCAGGCGAATAACACCAATGGGCTGTTGTTCGGATTTACCAACCGTCAAATCGACGGCGCCGATGATATGGACGCGGTGCTCGGAATTCAGGTGATGAATCCTCCGCCCGATTCTCTCGACCAGATGAAAGTGACAACCAGCAACTACGACGCCGAGTTCGGGCGCTCCGGAGGTTCCTTCGTCTCCTACACCACCAAATCCGGAAGCAATCATTTCCATGGCGACTTGTTTGAGTTTCTGCGGAATGATTTCTTCAATGCCAGGAATCCTTACACCGAAGTGCCGCCTGCGCGCCAGCAACCGTTGCGCTTCAATCAATTCGGCGGATCCATAGGCGGCCCCATCGCCCGCGACAAATTGTTCTTCTTCGGGACCTACCAGGGGCAGCGCGAGCGCCTCGGCGGCGGGTTTCAAGAATTTGTCCCCTCGGCAGCGGAACGCGCCGGGGATCTCACTGCCATTGGAGGGCCCGTACTCAGCCCTGGGTCTATCAACCCGGTTGCGACCGCTCTCCTGGCTCTGATACCGTTGCCCAACGTCGGCACGAATACTTTTCTTGGCAACGGGAGCGTTAAATTCGATTCCGACCAGTACGACGCCCGTGTGGACTACAACGTAAATCCTAACGATCGTTTGTTCTTTCGCTATGACCTGTTCCGCGACACCATCAATTCTCCCGCCATTTTCGGGGTTGCCGGCGGCCCCTCGTTCTCGAACTTATACGGGCCGGGCAATTCACATGGACAGAACCACAATGGCGCGGTGAACTGGAATCACGTGTTCGGCCCCTCCTGGCTGCTGAATTTGCGGTACAGCTATTTCCGTTATCAAGTCGATGTTCTGCCAGTCGACTACGGCACCCAAACCGCCACCACAGTTGGAATTCCCGGCATCAATCTCGGCACACCGAATACCAGCGGGCTCTCCAATTTCGTATTCAACGGCACCGCACTGAGCGGCACCACGGTTGCCGGTTTTCCGTCCAGCGGATTCCAGTTCGGTACCACGATCAACACCAATGCTCCGCTGCATGAACAGGAACAATTGCACCAGCTCTCACCAGTGGCGACGAAGGAATTGGGCAAGCATGAGATCAAATTCGGCGGGGACTATCGCTGGGTGGTCAACTTCCGCGCTGGCAGCGACTTCAGCCAACGCGGAGTCTTCGGCTTCAATAACAACGTGGCTACTCCATCCGGAACCACAACGGACGCCTTTGAGTCCTTCCTGCTTGGCTACCCGAGCACTTTCCAGCGCTTCCAGTTCCTTGGGAATCCTAAGGAGTATGAGCAGGATGTGTTCGCGTTCGCCCAAGACCGCTGGCGTGTTTCTCCGAAGCTAACTCTGTCGCTGGGCTTGCGCTGGGAACTCTACACGCCCCCTTACGCTCATCGCGGCAACGGCTCCAATTTCAACTTACAAACCGGCCAATTGATGGTGGCTGGCATCGGCAACATTGACCGCTACACTAACATCAACACGCGAACCAATAATTTCGCGCCGCGCATCGGCATTGCATATCAACTGCATCCCACAACCGTCATACGCGCGGGATACGGGCGCAGCTACTTCCCGAATTTCTTCAGCATCCAGATCACGCACAATTACCCGGTCGACTACGTGCAGGATTTGTCAGCCCCCGTCGGCCAGCCTCTGTCATTCACTCTCTCGCAAGGGCCGCCATTGCCGGTTGCACCAGCGGTTCCCTCTAACGGACTCTTGCCGTTGCCAACTGGAGTGAGTGCGACGGGAATTCCGCTGAACCGGAAAACCGCTTACGTCGACATGTACAACCTCGCGATTCAGCATGAACTGAGCAAGAACTTCAGCGTTCAAGTTGCCTATGTCGGCAACCAGGCGCGACATCTCTACGACTTTTATAACGCCAATGCACCGGTGCCTATGGCCAGCCCCGCCGGCGGGAGTTCAGACAACAATCGTCCTTACTTTTCGACCTTTGGCTACTCCCAGGACATTACGGCATTCGCAAATGACCTGAGTTCGAACTACAACAGTCTGCAGCTTTCGGCAGAGAAGCGCATGTCCGCATGGTATTCATTCACCGCGCAGTACACCTGGTCGAAGGTGCTGAACTATGGCGACAATTCGCGCGAGTACAATCCTTACGATTTGCGCGCGGATTATGGTCCAGCCGGTTTTGATCGCACCCACGCTTTCTCGCTCGGACACATTCTTGAGGTTCCGATTGGTAAGGGCCGCAAGTACATGAGCGACATGGGCACAGCGGGTCAGTTTATTTTCGGCGGATGGCAATTCACTGGCATGACTACCGCATACAGCGGGCGTCCGTTCACCCCGATCCTTGGCGATAACAGCTCGTTGAACTCGAACTTCACTTTGCGCCCCGACCAGGTCGGAAATCCTTACGCCAATGTGCCGGCTGGCTTATGGTTCAACCCCAACGCGTACGCGGCTCCGGGTCCATTCCGCGAGGGTACCGCCCGGCGTAATTCACTTCGCGGTCCCGCCTTTTTCGAAGCCGATTGGGCGCTCGGGAAAACTTTCAAGCTGACCGAAAGTCAATCGCTGGCCTTCACCTGGCAGAATTTCAACGCGTTCAACAAGGTGAATCGTGGTTTGCCAGTGAACGACATCGGCAGCAGCAGCGTCGGGACGATCACCAGCCTGGAGAGCTTTGCGATTCCGAGGACGATGCAGTTCAGCTTGCGGTACACGTTTTAAAGATGGTTCGTGATTACACGTGAAAGGCTGTGTGCGACTCTTCAGGATGAATGAGTGTAATAGCGAGTCTTCGTCAAACTCGTAACGGAAGGCGGCTTACAAAACAATTCTTTGAATCGGGACTGAAGGTTCCAATGCGTCCTGGTCAAAAATCTCGACCACGGTGCATCCAGAACCTGCTGTGATTTTGAGACGAATGCGACAACCCCACTCGCTCTGTGCAGCATTCATCAGGGCAGCAATTTGATCAGACGTGAAGCTCACAGGTTCACCCAAATCAGGCAGATTTCAATCTTCTCCGAAACCTCCTGCTCTGCCACCCAGATGAGATGCGTGATCGCAAGGGCAGAATGAAGCGCCAGAAAACGTCAACCTGGGGCTGCGCGGATGTACTTCGCGCACGGTAATGAGTGTACTGGCGACTCGCCCGCCTGCGCAGCCGCTCCGCCACATCATTCGGACTGCGGCGGCTTGGGAACACTGCGCTTCGAGTGTGCACACTTGTGAGCCGCGAAGCGAAATCTGATTTCAGTTTGCGCAACCGAAGGTGCTGTAAAGATAGACCTGAATTGAGCAAGACATCCTTCGCAGATTCCGATGATCGGCGGAACGCGCTTCAAGACTCTCAATCTCTTCCTGGTCATGACGCTTCAATCCTCCACGACCTGGCCAGAGGCGCATCTTGTCTGTCGGCGTACTTGGATGCTTTCGGCGCTGCAAGCGTCTATGGGGTTCAGGCTTGGTTTAATGCCACCAACGAGCCGCACTCGTATCTGGACCAACGATCAAGGCATGCGGTCTCTTTACGAAATTCGAGCGGCCCGGTCGATTGGGTCAAGATTGCGAAAGATAGTGCCGATCTTCCCGCCCATGTTTCTGCAAGGGCTCAACGGACGATCACGGCCAGGTGAAACTTTCGATGTGGAGTTTAAGGCTGCCTCACCGCAGGATCTCCTACTTGCTGTTGCGCACGGCAGCAGGCGACCGGAGTACTGGACAGACCGACTCTAGTAGCTTCCGCGTTTACCTTGAGGAACTCACCTCAGGCTAACGGCACTCGCCGATGCTTGATTTCTCCAAGGTGTTCTCGCAGGCCGTGAAGGACTTCTTCGCGCTCAACATCACTGAGATCATGCTTCAATCGTTCGAGCGCATAATGCACGACATCGTGGTGATGGATCTCCTCGGGCGCCACGTCATTGCTGAGTTCTAGCCAAATTGAGTGGAGCAGGTCGATTTCTTTCGGCGTCAGGTGGGGAGCGTGCGGGCCAAGATAGAAGACATGTTCCTGTCCGCCTGGGTAGTAAACAACTAGCGTGAGTTGCGGCTTCGGATCGGGCAGTCGCTCCCAGGCGAGACCAGCAATCCGCGCTTCCTCTGTGACCGGCCGATTGGGAGAAGCGCCAAGAACTACTACTGCCGACTCCAGACTCTGCGCTGCTTTCAAAACTGCTTCCCATTTGTCGGTTGCGCCCGCGACTGCAAGGTGTATGGTTTTGCCCTTCTTCTCCGCCAAACCCAGAGCTCGGGTAAACAGGATCTGCTCTTCCGTGCTAAACAGCTGCTCGGGTTGTAATTCGTACTCTCCGCCACTTGCACGTCCGAGGAATCTCAGGTGAAGTGCAATTACGTCCTGCTTTCGCGGATCAACCCGGTCCAAAGTGGAACCCAAGCTGTACAAGGTGTTGTAGTTTCTTACCATCACGAGAACATTGCCGGGCCGCACGCCCAAAGCCCTGGGTGTCAGGTCGTCGCCCGCCTCAAGATTGAACTGATCAAGTTCTGCATGGGCCGTGGCGCGTCTGCGTGTGACCGCTTCGGATATTTCAAAAACCGTGAAGAAGATGATCGTGAAAGCGACTCCGGAGATCGTTGCAACCTCTTTGGTGAAGAGGTTGATAGTGCAGAGAGTGATCAACGTGAGGGTAATCAGCGCGAGACCAACGGGTATTTCAGTATTACGAATTCTGAAATTCAGCGGTACGCGATACTCGCGTTTACCGGGCTCTTTGTAACGAAGCACGAGCACCGCCAACCCCTTCATCGAGAAGCTCCACATCACACCAAATGCATACGCTTCGCCCAAAACGAAGATGTCGCCGCGGCTGAGGACAATTGTGAGTAGCTGTAAAGCAACGACCAAGTTTAAGATCCGGTAAGAAGTGCCGAACTTGCGATGCGGCTTGCGGAACCATTCGGGAAGAATGCCGTCTTCCGACACTCGGTTCAGGACACCATTCGAACCAACGATGGCGGTGTTGACGGCACCTGACAACATCAGGACGCCGACTACAACCACGAACGCATGAAACGCAAGTTTCAGCCAAAATGGACCGGCGAGGTTCATTGCTAACCCGCCGATCAAATTGTCTTGGAACTGGGTACGCACAGAATCCGGAATGATCATTACCGCAAAAAACGAGACTCCGGCAGTAAAGATAAGGCTATACAGGAAGATAATCAGTGCGGACTTCTTTAGATTCGGTAGCTTAGGATGTTCGATTTCGCGGTAGACCTGCGCCATGGTTTCCTCGCCGCTCATGGCTAGGACCGAATGCCCAAGACCGATAAGAATTCCGATGAGGCCGACTGCCGGAAGTCCCGAGTGCTTCAACCATCCGAGCGCGCCACCGTGTTCACCTTCGTAGTAGGTGATGGTGTGAGCGCTGGGAAATGGCGGCAAGTGAACGCCGCGGACAACCATGGTATAGCAGCACCAGCTGATCATGATTACAACCATGATGGTTGTGACCTGCATGATGCGCATGGCCTTTTCGCTGGATTCATGAATGCCCTTGATGTTTTCCCACCAGAAGTAAATCGTGCAGAGGATCGCGAATACCGCGGCTGCTGCATTGTCCGGGAGATGAACGCGCAAGTGCACATACTGAAACAACTCATTCAGTAGACCGGAAAGATAAAGTCCTGCTGAGACGCCGCTGATCGGACCGGTGAGGATGTAATCGAACATCAGGGCAGAAACTGAAAACTTTGCCAGCCCCGACCCCATTGCCTCCTTGACAACGCGGTAAACGCCACCGCGAACGAACATTCCACAGCTCTCGATATACAGCGCCGCTACTGTTCCTGCGATCAACATGATCGCGAGAATGAACCAGGGAGCGGTTTTGCCAATAAAGTGCTCAGAGATGCCACCGGCATAGAAAGCCGATGAACCCATGTCATTCAGGACGATAGCTGCGACGCGCCAGAACGAGATAAACGCCAGCATCGCGCTCGATGCGACCAGGACCCGCGCAGCAGGGCTATTCGATATTGGTCTCTGGGCACTGGAAACACGCATACGGTTTCATTGCAGCATGCGGAGCATAAAGAAGTCGTAAAGATGAAGGGAAAGGCTGCCGAATGTGGAAATTACGTAGAACTATGAGCTTACGTTTACTGTCTTCAAAGGGAGGGTAAAAGAGAAAACGGAACCGTGGCCCAGTTGGCTGGTCACCCGGATCGTGCCTCCGTGCGCCTCGACTACAGCTTTCGCGATTGCCAGGCCCATGCCCGTGCCTTGAACCGAGTAGCGATTGTCTCTGCCGCGATAGAACTTGTCGAAAATGAGTGACTGGTCGAGCTCGTCGATACCCTGCCCACGATCGGCGACATTGACCACGATTTCAGACTCGGTGTGTTCGGCCGAGACATGAATCGGAGCGTCTGGCGCGGAGTACTTCGCTGCGTTCTCTAACAGCTGATAAACAACATTCGTGATTAGGTCCAGGTCAAACAGAGCGGGCGGGAACTCACCGTCTTTCCTTAATTCCACCGGGTGACCTGAAAGGGCCTTCTTCGCGGATTCCAGCGCTCCCCGTATGGCTTCACCAACATCGTGTGGTGTCAGATCGAGCTCGACTTGCTTCGCTTCGAGTCGCGCCAACTGAGTCGCCTCTTCAACCAGGTGGTTCAAGCGATCCGATTCTTCGTTGATCACGGTCAGCAATTCATTCTCTTGAGAGGCCTCGAAGCCGCCAGAAAGCAGGCTAGTGACTGACGCTTTGATTGCCGTGAGCGGCGTGCGGAATTCGTGGGCAATGGAGTCGAGAATGGCGGAGCGCAGCTTCTCATTCTCGCGAGCCGCCTCCGCTTTCCCTACGTTCTCAATGGCACGCGTGCGTTCAATCGTGATTGCCACCAACGTCGAGAGCGCCTCCAGGCTTTCTTGGGACAAAGTTGTACCGGAAACCCCGATTGCGCCAACGCTTCGAACTCCTAACCGCAGCGGAATGAAAGACAGAGCATGATCGGAGTCCATGATCGGTTCCCCTCGGCTCGCAACCGAGAGCATCCGGGCAGCATCGATCTCCCGTGTGTCTGCGTCCGAGCGGTAGATATCAGTTTTGTCCGATACAACAACAGCGGCTCCTCTGGAGCCAAACGTCTCCGTGATGTGACCTGGGACGAGGTTAAGCAGTTCAGGTACGCTCTCCAGCGTTAGTAGGCGCTGACTGAACGCGTAAAGTTGCTCGATCTCACGACGGCGCTGGGTAGCCCTCAATGTCTCTCGTCGTGCGCGCTCTGACAATTGTCCGGCGATGACGGCGGTCGCCAAGAATGCAAACAAAGCGATCCAGTTTTGGGGATCTGCGATGGTAAAGGTCCCGAACGGTGGGAGAAAGAAAAAGTTGAACGCAAGCGTCGAGTACACAGCGAGGAACGCCGCATACCAAAAACCCCAATTCGCTGAGACGACCAGAACCGCCAACAAGAAAGTCAGAGCAACCGTCGTGACATTGGCGTGCAGTCCGCGCTTGTATACCAGCACGATAAGCGGCACGATCACCGCGCAAATCACAGCCTTAATAGCAATTGCCCTGCTGAATTTCACGTGCAGATTGTAATCCACACCCGGTCGACCGCCCACAGAGATTGTGCCTGCGATGCGAGGCCCGGTGAAAGAGTGCTGGACCCGTTTTCTCGACAAACAGCTTGTCTCAGATCACAATGAACTCGTGCAGAAGCGTCCTGAGCAATGGTTAGAGGAAGTCGCGCCGGAGAAAAAGCAGGGTATTTTCAAGCTTTTTCTCGGCTACGCGCCTGGTGTAGGCAAGACCTACAGCATGCTGAGCGAGGGCATTCGCCGTTACAGTCGCGGCGAAGATGTCGTCGTTGGTGTGGTTGAAACCCATGGGCGCAAAGGCGTAGCTGAGCTCGTTGCAAAACTTGAAACCGTGCCGGGGAAGCAGATCGAGTACAAGGGAACCGTGTTTTCCGAGATGGATGTCGATGCCATTCTCACGCGGAAACCTGTTGTGGTTCTGGTTGATGAGCTGGCGCACACGAATATCGAAGGCAGCAAACATGCTAAGAGATACCAAGATGTGATTGATCTCTTAGACGCCAAGATCGATGTCGTGTCTACGGTGAATGTGCAGCACATTGAGAGTCTGAATCCGATGGTCGAGCGCATCACCGGCGTACACGTGCGAGAAACGGTCCCTGACTGGGTGGTTCAACGCGCCGAAGAAATCGTGATGTCGGACCTTACGCCCGAAGCGCTACAGACACGCATGCGACGCGGCGACATATACCCAGTGGACAGGGCCGATCGAGCGCTTAGCAATTTTTTTCGTCGTGGAAACCTGATTGCCCTACGAGAGCTTGCGCTGAGGCAAGTTGCCCAGGTCGTCGACAAAAGCCTGGAGGCACACTGGACGCGCGAAGGCCTGCAATCTACAGTCGCCGTACGTGAGAAGATTGCGGTTGCGATCAGCTCAAACCCAATTGCGCAGTATCTCATGGCGCGAGGCAGCCGGATGGCCCAGGGAATCGACGCAGAGTTTTACGTCGTTTACGTGGATTCGCCGGCAGATCACGATGCCGACAACCGTCGTACGCTGCAGGAAAATATTCAATTTGCGGAGAACCTCGGAGCGACAGTCGTTCGATTGCCGCGTGGAAGCGTAGCAGAGCGCGTCGCTGAATTCGCGCGCGAGAAACACCTCACGCATGTTATCTTCGGCCGCTCCGCGCAGGAAGGCTGGCGCAAGTACCTTTACCTCACGGTCATTCAGAAATTCCTGCGCAATGCGCCGCCGATTGACGTTCATATTGTGACGCAGGAGGCGAAGTGAGCGCCACTGAGCAAAGGACGGCGGACCATCGGCGCGTTCTGATCGTTGATGATGAGCCACAGATCACGCGTGTACTTCGAACCTCTCTCGATGCGCATGCCTACGATGTACGAGTAGCAAATGATGGAGATACAGCTCTACAGATTGCGCACGACTGGCCACCAGATCTGATGATTACAGACCTTTCCATGCCGGCGATGGACGGACTGGAGCTGTGCCGTCGTTTTCGACAGAAATCGAATGCGCCGATCATAGTGCTCTCGGTAAAAGGGGAGGAACGCACAAAGGTGCAAGCTCTCGACGCTGGTGCGGATGATTACGTCACAAAGCCTTTTGGAATTAATGAGCTGCTCGCTCGGGTTCGCGCGAACCTGAGACGCGCACCGCAAGAAGAAGGCCACGGGGGTGTCTTTGAGGACGGAGACTTTCATATCGACCTCGACGCCCACACGGCAACGGTACGCGGTCGAGAGTTAAAGTTGACACCCAAAGAGTTCGACCTGCTCGCGTTTTTCGCGCAGAACCCGCGAAAAGTGATCACTCACCGCAAATTGCTAGCTGCAGTGTGGGGCGCTAATAGTATCGAACAGCCTGAATACTTGCGTGTGTTTGTTGGTCAGCTGCGAAAAAAGATAGAGACTGGTTCGGACTCGCCGTCCTACATCCTCACCGAGCCCTGGGTTGGCTACCGCTTTGAGCCTGAAGGCGCCACTCAGCACTAAAGTCCCGAAGAAGGCTGCAATATCTCCCACCATGTCTTTACGGACTCCTTACAAACCTTTTAGCCCACCTTTATGCCCGCGCTGCTGAAATGAAGCTGTTCGGACGCTGAAAAGCTTCAGCAAAGGCGGATATGGCAGCGCTATCAATCTTTGTCGCACTTGCTCTCGCAGCCTGCGCGTTTCTTTCCTATTTTCTTTACGCGCTGTGGCGAGAGGAGTTTAGGTCGAGGAGCGGCGCACGGGTAGAAATCAGGAAACTGCCCAGTCGAAAACCACAGATGGTCAAGTTGATCCGCCAGCATCCGGCGAAAGAAATGAGAGTACGGAAGAGGCTTTGACGAGGAGTGCCTATGCAGGACGTGCTTTGGATCGTAGTCACGATCGCGTTCTTCGCCATGTGCATCGGGTACGTGGAATTCTGTGATCGCATTAAGTGAGCGTGCAATGAGTCTTGAATCAATCGCCATGCTGATAATCAGTACTCTGACGACGGCTTATCTCGTCTATGCCCTCTTGCGACCGGAGAAGTTCTGAATGACCGCGAACGGTTGGTTTCAAATTCTGCTGTTTTTTGGATTGGTGTTGCTCGTAACCAAGCCCCTGGGCAAGTTCATAACGCGGGTGTTCAGTCGCGAGCGGACGCTCCTCGACCCTGTGCTGCGCCCGCTCGAGCGCCTAATTTACAGGCTGAGTTGGGTAGACGAGAACCATGAGATGGGCTGGAAGGAGTACTGCATTTCGATGCTTCTATTCAGTGCCATTTCCATGCTGGTGTTGTACGGCCTAGAGCGCCTGCAAGGGTTCCTGCCGTTGAATCCTCAGAAATTTGGCGCTGTGAACTCCCCGGCTCTCGCGTTTAACACTGCTGCTTCCTTCACCACCAATACGAACTGGCAAAACTACGCCGGCGAGACCACGATGAGCTACGTCACGCAGATGGCGGGCCTCGCGTATCACAATTTTATGTCCGCAGCGGTAGGCATCGTTTTGGCGATCGCATTTATTCGCGGAATTGCGCGCCGACAGATGAAAACGATCGGTAACTTCTGGGTCGATCTGGTTCGCTGCAATCTGTGGGTGCTTTTGCCAGTGTGCATGGTGGGAGCGCTGGTCCTTGTTTCCCAAGGCGTGGTGCAGAATCTTAAGCCTTACGATACGGCGAAACTTATCGAGCCCATTCAGGTTCCCAGAGTCGGGACCGATGGCAAGCCGATCCTTGATGCGCAAGGCAAGCAGGCGATGGACACAGTCACCGAGCAGGTTATCGCGCAAGGTCCAGTTGCATCGCAGGAGATCATCAAGGAATTTGGCACTAACGGGGGCGGATTTTTCAATGCCAACAGCTCTCACCCGTTCGAGAATCCAACTCCGCTCAGCAATATGCTCGAACTGGTTGCAATCTTTTCTTTGGGCAGCGCGCTCACATACACGCTCGGGCAGATGACCGGCTCTCAGCGACATGGCTGGGCGGTCTGGGCGGCGATGGCGATATTGTTCTTCTCGGGAGTCGCGGTCGCGTACTGGGCAGAAGCTCGCGGGAATACATTGCTTGCCGGAACAGATCAGAAAGGGTCGCTTACACAGCCTGGCGGGAATATGGAAGGCAAGGAAGTCCGCTTCGGCATTGCGAACAGTGCGTTATGGGCAACGGTCACGACGGACACGAGTTGCGGAGCAATCAACAGCTGGCATGACTCCTTTACGCCGATTGGCGGCCTCGTTCCCCTCGCTAACGTCATGCTCAGCGAAGTGGTGTTTGGCGGTGTCGGCTCCGGCATGTACGGAATGCTCGTTTACATCGTCATCGCCGTGTTCATCGCGGGGTTGATGGTTGGACGTACACCGGAATATCTCGGCAAGAAAATCGAAGCCTATGACGTGAAGATGGCGATGCTTGTAGTACTTGTGTTTCCTCTGGTCATTCTGGTTTTCTCCGCGATATCGGCAGCATTTAACTTTGGAACATCGAGCATTCTCAATCCTGGACCGCACGGCCTCAGCGAAATCTTGTACTCGTTCACGTCTCAGGCGGGCAACAACGGGTCCGCTTTTGCCGGACTTACGACCAACACTCCTTGGTACAACATTGCGGGTGCGATGACCATGCTGATCGGAAGATTCCTGATGATCATCCCGGTGCTTGCGATTGCCGGCAACCTCGCCGAGAAGAAATACGTGCCGCCTTCTCTCGGAACGTTCCCTGTCACGACACCTTTGTTCACGGTGCTCCTCATCGGAGTGATACTCATCATCGGTGCTCTGACTTTCTTTCCCGGGCTGAGTCTTGGCCCGATCCTTGAGCACCTGCTGATGATGGCGGGAAAGGCATTCTGATGAGAGGACACGAGTGGAATGACTTTATTGGATGCTGGTGACCTACGGGCTCGAAGCGCGCAGCCATTGGTTCGTTCTGGCATTCGCGTTTTCGTGTGCGATGGGATCGACTTACGGTTTCCTTCAGGGCGCGTGGCCTTTTGGGCTTGTTGAGGCCGTCTGGTCGGTGGTAGCGGTTCGGCGCTGGTGGTTGAAGAGAGCTGCGACCGTTGAGCGATGAGGTCTTCGTAAGGGCAATGTGGAGTTCACTCGCTGCTCACCGCTCACAGCTCACTGCTGGCCGTCAAAAGATATGTCAAAAAACTCTAAGGCAGTCTGGCATTGGAAGATCGTGAAACGCGCATTGTGGGATTCAGTACTGAAGCTGAACCCCCGCAAGATGATGGGCAATCCTGTCATGTTTGTGGTCGAGATTGGGAGCCTGGTCACGACTGCGCTCCTGTTCAAACACGGCGGCGCGATCAAGTTCAATCTACAGATCACGCTTTGGCTGTGGTTCACCGTGCTGTTCGCGAACTTTGCCGAGGCCATGGCAGAAGGCCGCGGTAAGGCTCAGGCTGACACCCTCCGCAAGGCACGTTCTGAGACGGTTGCCAACCTGCTCGAGCCGGATGGCAATGTCGAGCCGATTCCCAGCTCTAAGCTCAAAGCGGGCGATCTAGTCGTAGTCTCCGCAGGCGAGTTCATTCCCTCGGATGGCGAGATCATCGAGGGCGTCGCATCGGTCGACGAGTCGGCCATTACTGGCGAATCCGCCGCCGTGATACGTGAAGCTGGTGGTGACCGCTCGGCCGTCACCGGCGGCACGCGCGTGCTGTCGGACGAAATTAAAGTCCGTATTACATCGAACCCCGGCGAAACCTTCCTCGATCGCATGATTGCGCTCGTCGAAGGAGCGGAGCGCCAGAAGACACCGAACGAAATCGCGCTGAACATCCTTCTTGCCGGACTCACGATTGTGTTCCTGCTCGCAGTTGTGACACTCCAGCCGTTCGCGATCTATTCGGGGTCGCCACAGACGATATTTGTTCTTGTCTCGCTCCTGGTTTGCCTGATCCCCACCACCATAGGTGGCCTGCTCTCCGCGATTGGCATTGCCGGAATGGACCGCCTGATTCAACACAACGTGCTTGCCATGTCTGGCCGTGCCGTCGAAGCTGCCGGTGACGTAAACACGCTTCTGCTCGACAAAACCGGAACCATCACGTTGGGAAACCGTCAGGCGTCACGTTTCATTGTTGCTCCGGGCGTCACCGAAAAGGAGTTGGCCGATGCTGCGCAACTATCTTCCCTCGCAGATGAGACCCCGGAAGGCCGTTCGATTGTCGTCCTTGCGAAGGAGAAGTATGGCCTGCGCGGACGGGAACTCGGTTCCCATGAAGCTGTATTCGTGCCGTTCTCGGCGAACACGCGAATGTCAGGAGTAGACCTGAATGGCTTTCAGATTCGTAAGGGTGCTGCCGAATCCATTGCAGCCTTCGTGTCCCAGAATGGCAGTAAGTTTCCCAGCGAAGTTCGATCCACTGTCGAAGAAGTTGCCAGGTCCGGTGGAACTCCCCTTGTGGTCGCGGAAAAGAGCCGCGGGGCTCTTGGCGTCATTGAGCTGAAGGACATCGTTAAGGGCGGCATTCGCGACCGTTTCAATCAGCTTAGAGCCATGGGAATTCGCACCGTAATGATCACTGGAGACAATCCGCTCACCGCTGCCGCAATCGCTCGTGAAGCTGGCGTGGACGATTTCCTCGCTCAAGCCACTCCCAAAGACAAGATGGATCTGATCCGCCGCGAGCAGGCCGACGGCAAACTGGTGGCGATGACCGGAGATGGCACCAACGACGCTCCGGCTCTAGCTCAGGCTGACGTTGGCGTTGCGATGAACACCGGGACTCAAACGGCCAAAGAAGCCGGCAATATGGTGGACCTCGATTCCAATCCCACCAAGCTCATCGAAGTGGTCGAAATTGGCAAGCAGTTGCTAATGACTAGAGGCTCGCTTACGACGTTCTCAATTGCGAACGATGTGGCCAAGTATTTCGCGATTATTCCGGCCATGTTCGCGGGGACCTTCCCGGTGCTAAACGCATTAAATATCATGCACCTCCAGACGCCGCAGTCGGCAATCCTATCGGCCGTCATCTTCAACGCATTGATCATCATTGCCCTGATTCCGCTGGCGCTTCGGGGCGTGAAATACCGCCCCATGGGCGCCGCGACTCTGCTGCGCAATAACCTCGCAATCTACGGCTTCGGCGGCGTGCTCATTCCGTTCATTGGAATCAAGTTCATCGACATGATCATCACGCGAATTGGACTGGCATAGGAGCTGGTTATGAAAAAGAATCTCTGGATTTCGATTGCAATGACAGTTGTCACGACCGTACTCCTCGGTCTGATCTATCCGCTCGTAGTCACCGGGCTCGCGCAGATGCTCTTCCCCCACAAGGCGAACGGTCAATTGGTCGTGAAAAATGGCAAGGTAATCGGCTCCAAGATCATCGGCCAGGGATTCTCTGGACCAGGCTATTTCCACTCACGTCCTTCTGCCGCGGGTAACGGCTATGATGCCGCAAATTCGGGCGGATCCAATCTTGGCCCGACCAATCAGAAACTGCTGAACCGCGTGAAAACCGTCGTGGCCAGCGCGCAAGCTGCAAATCCCGCTGTGTCGGTCCCGATCGACATGGTTACGACTTCTGCTTCCGGCTTGGATCCGCACATTACTCCCGCCAACGCAGAGTTCCAGCTGTCGCGTGTCGCAAAAGCCCGTGCCATCTCAGTCGAGCAGGTTCAAGCGGTCGTCTCGAAACACACTGAGGGGCGGCAATTCGGGATTTTAGGTGAGCCCAGGATTAACGTCTTGGAACTTAACCTCGATCTCGACCGACAATTTCCCGTCACACTGCCGAAACCGTGAACTAGGTAAGTGATTGAAAAGTTTTGGCTGCCCCCCAGGGACTCGAACCCCGATATGCTGATCCAGAGTCAGCTGTCCTGCCATTGAACGAGGGGGCAGTTTCTGCGAATGGAGCGGCAGATGAGCCGCACTCTGATTTTATTGGGCTTCGCGTGCGTGGTCAATTCAGGAGAAAGGTCGGCACTGGTGCACCACTACGGAAAGGTCCGCCACGCAGGCAAAGAAACACGACGAAAAAAATCGAGCAACAAAGATACCTTCGCAGGAAGCAATCCCAATGCGCAGTTTCTCTCTGCCTCCGAGTCTGACTGAGTTCAACGATCCCGTCAGCTATAATGGCGCGCAACAGTGACACTGGCCACCGGAACCAAACTAGGTCCATACGAAATCCTCGGAGCGCTCGGCGCGGGTGGCATGGGCGAGGTGTATCGCGCCAAAGACGCGCGCCTCGGTCGCACCGTAGCAATCAAGGTTCTGCCGTCTTCTTTTGCCGCCGATCACGAGCGTCTGCAGCGCTTCGCGCAAGAAGCACGCTCGGCTGCGGCGCTGACTCACCCCAACATCCTTTCCATTTTTGACATCGGCGACGGGCAGTCAGGAAGCCCATACGTCGTCTCCGAACTCCTGGAAGGCGAAACGCTGCGCGATCGCCTGCGAAACGGAGCTCTGCCGACACGCAAAGCGATCGAATATGCGCTGCAAACTGCCCGCGGTCTCGCCGCCGCGCACGAGAAGGGAATTGTCCATCGCGATCTGAAGCCGGAAAACCTGTTCATCACCGAGGACAACCGCGTCAAGATTCTCGACTTCGGACTTGCCAAGCTGACTGCACCGGAGTCCAACGGCCACGGCGCCGATGCTCCCACCGTGCAAGCCGTGACCGAACCTGGACTGATCATGGGCACCGTTGGCTACATGGCGCCCGAGCAGGTGCGCGGTAAACCCGCCGATCAGCGCTCCGACATCTTTGCTTTCGGCGCGATTCTTTATGAAATGGTTTCCGGCAAGCGCGCGTTCCACGGCGAGACCGCCGCCGACACTATGAGCGCGATTTTGAAAGAAGACGTGCCCGAACTCTCCGAAACCGCGCGCAGCGTTCCTCCTGGACTCGACCGGATTGTTCGCCACTGTCTGGAAAAGAGTCCAACCCAGCGTTTCCAATCCACTGGCGATCTCGCTTTCGATCTCGAGTCTCTCACCGAAGTCTCATCAGAAGCCTCCAGATCTGGCGTGCAGGCGGCCGCGAAGCAGGCCGTTGCTGCGAGTTCCCGTCGGAAAGTGTTCCAGATTTCTGGCGCAGTGCTAGCCGCATTCGTGATCGGTGCGCTGGGGTGGTGGCTCGGCTCGCGCGGTGGCGCGGCAACCATCCCCGAATACCAGCAGGTCACATTCCGCACCGGCTATATCGACAATGCCCGCTTCACGCCGGACGGCAGCATTGTCTACGAGGCATCATGGGATGGCGAAGCTAGCCAGCTTTACATGGCCCGTACGCAGGAGAATGGCGCACGCGAACTAGGGTTGAAGGACGCCCATCTCCTGGCAATCTCAAAAAACGGCGAACTGGCCGTGCGGTTGAACAGTGCCTTTATCACCGGGTACGCGGCAACGGGGACATTGGCCCGTGTTCCACTCAGCGGCGGTTCACCGCGAGGGGTTCTCGACAATGTACAGGACGCAGATTGGGCTCCTGACGGAGAGCAGATCGCGGTTGTGCGTCGCGATCCAGCCTCGAGTCACTGGCGTCTGGAGTATCCCATCGGCAAGGTTTTGGTGGACCGCATCAACTGGATCAGCCAGCCCAAAATCTCACCCGACGGTAAGCTGATCGCCTTTGGAGATCACGAAACTCCGAATGGAGATGATCGTGGGGGAGTTGCGATTGTCGACCTCAGCGGCAAAGTTAAACAACTAACTGCAGGCTGGGCCTCGGTGGAAGGAATTGTTTGGTCTCCCAGTGGTGACGAGGTCTGGTTTTCAGCTTCGAACAGCGGCAGCGCGACCAATCTCCGAGGCGTCACCTTAGACGGAAGGGTACGCAGCATCACCAACGTTCCCGGCGGCATGTGGTTGCAGGATCGCCTTAACAACATGGGCTTGATGGTGACCCATCAGATCAGGATCGGCATTCGCGGAATCGAGCCCGGTGGGAAGCAGGAGCGCGAATTAGGTTGGCTGGGTTGGTCGGGCCTGCGCGACCTCACTCCCGACGGCAAATACATCCTCTTTGACGAACAGGGAGATGGCGGCGGTCCGAACTACTCCGTGTTTATGCGCAATACTGACGGTTCACCGCCGGTGCGAATCGGCGAAGGTTTAGGCTTAGCACTTTCAGTCGATGCAAAATGGGCCATTACTCAGCCTGCCAAAGGCGGACCTCTGAGCCTGGTTCCGACGGGGGCCGGCGTGGCGCGAGTTCTTACGCACGACAACATCAGCTATGCCGGGGTTAAATTTTTACCTGATGGCAAGCGTTTGCTGGCCTTCGGCATCGAGCCTTCACACGCGACCCGTGATTATTTCATTGATCTGAACGATGGAAGTTCGAAGCCCGCGACTCCCGAAGGAATCGTTGGACTTTCCATCAGCCCGGATGCCCGCAACCTGGTAATCCGCAATTCGGAAGGAAAGTGGGGATTATTGCCACTCGATGGCGGAGATCCCCGCTTCATCCCCGGTCTCGATGACAGTTACTCCGTCACGGGTTGGGGCCCGGACGGATCTTCCCTGTTAGTCCGCAAGAACACCAATCGCGAGACCACAGTACAGATGTACAAAGTCAACGTTGCGACCGGCAAAATCGATCCGTGGAAAAGCTTCGGGCCTAACCTGCAATCCGGTGTCATGGCCGTGAGCGCGCCACGATTCTCGCGTGATGGTACTGCTTACGCTTACGTCTACGTGCAGGATGTCGCCCAAGCCTACGTCATGCGCGGATTGAAGTAGAGTGGTTGTCGAATTCTCTCTCATCGCTGCTCGATCAATTACCGATGCAGAATCGCGAGCGTCGGCGAACGGGTCCCAAGAGCTCTCGGCTCCGTTTCCTACATATCTGCTCTCTCTCGGTCTATTATTTGGAAGTCACTCGGCGCATAGCGCCTTCAGGAGAACGGCATGCGAAAGTTTCTGACGTGGGTAATTGTATTTATTGTGGGTTTGCTCGTCGGCTTTGTCCCACAGTATTGGAAGGCGCACACCCTACGAGAGAAGGTCAATTCGTGCACTGCGACTGTGGACCTCTCGAAGGTGCAGCAATCCGCGGCTCTGACCTACGTGGCTGCGACCCAGCTGAACTACGGTGTGGCTTCGGGATATGCGCAGACATTCTTTGCAAGTGCCCAGACCTTGCAAGTCAGAACGACTGACGCCTCGTTAAAGGATTTGTTGTCGCAGGTGCTCGCGGCGAGAGACAAAATCACAGGCGATCTGGCAAAGGGAAGCGCCGAAGTGGTGGGAGAACTTCAGCCGCTGGTCCTAAAGCTGGAGCAAACTCAGTAGACCGAGTTGGTTCGTAACTACATACGGGGTTTGCTGTCATCCGAACAGCCGGAGTTGCTCCTCGGACTTCGCAGGCTGCTCCCAGTGCCAGCCAGAGTCCCTTCGAATGTTGTACTTCGTCCGGAACTGAGCGAACAAAGCCGAAATCCGCTTGCGGTACACCGCCGGCAAGAATGCGCGGCTAGCAAACCGTTTCTCGTATTCCGGAACTAGCTTAGGAAAGTGCTCTTTCAGAAACGGCAGGAACACCGCCGCAGAGCACGGTTTCAAGAACAGCGGATTGCAGTAGATATGACAAGCTCCTGCCGCCGCCGCTTTGCGTACTACATCCTCCAATTGTCGGGGGGAATCGGTGATTCCCGGCAGCACGGGCGCGCATATGACGCCTGCGCGAATTCCAGCTTCGTGCAATTTCTTGAGTGCTTCAAGGCGAAGGTCAGGTCGTGGTGCGCGTGGCTCCAGAATTCGGGCCAGATCAGTATCCGTCGCGGTGATCGTAATGTTCACTCCCAGGCGATTTCGTTTCGACACTTCCTGCATGACGTCAATGTCGCGAGCAACCATCGCCGACTTGGTCACAATCCCGATCTCCAGGCCGGTGTGCCGCGCAAATTCCTGCAGGATTGATCGAGTGATTTCCAGCTTCTTTTCGATGGGCTGATACGGATCGGTCGCAGTCCCCAGCGCGATGTCTTCTCCCGGCTTGACTCTCCGAAGTTCCTGGCGGAGCAGGTCCGCCGCGTGCTGCTTCACATAGATCTTCTGCTCGAATTCGATTCCATCGCGCATCTCCATGAACTCGTGCGTGTAGCGCGCGTAGCAGTACTTGCAGGCAAACTCGCAGCCGCGGTAGGGATTGATCGTCCAGGTAAACGGCATGCGAGTTCCGGTGCAGCGGTTCAGCAGGGATTTCACCGGCAAAGTGAAGTATTCAATCTCATGCCCTTGGCGAACGCTTTCACCGTGGGAGGCGAGCCGCGCAATACCAACCAGGCGCGGTCCGGAATCGGGGAGTAGGGGTAGGGAAGACATAGCGTATTCGCCTTTTATTCGCTATGCTACCAAATCAGGTAAGCCGGTTCAACTGCGAAGTGGCTGCGGGCTAGATGAGATTTTGCGGCGGCAGCGGCAAGCCGTGGTTAACGACCGCACCTCAGCGCTGAAAGTACTTGACATGTAGCAATAGTGTATGCGATATACATACAATAGTTCGTTCTATGCATACACTCAACGGTCAGTTCCTCGCCATCGACACCGCTTCTCGGAAGCCGATCTATGAGCAATTGGCGGACGGATTAAAGGCCTTGATCGCTCGCGGCGATTTGCGGGAAGGGGTAACTCTTCCACCGGTGCGGCAATTGGCCGCCGACCTCGGCGTGAACTTGAACACTGTGGCGGTGGCTTACCGGCAACTCCAGGATGAAGGTTTGATCACCGTGCGGCATGGTTCCGGGGCAGTGGTTTCGTCGCGAACTCTGGCTGCCCAAACGGAAGAAGACCTGCGCAAACCTCTCCGCAGTGCCCTCACGCAACTGGTGCTGTCCGGGATGCCTGTGTCCCGCATCATGCGTATGGTCTCCGCCGAATTACGTTTTTTGACGAAGGGAGCAAAGTGATGATTTGGCTTGTAATTTCTTTCGCAGCCTTAATGTTCGTCGCACGCCTGCGATTACTGCACCGAGTCTGGCGGTTGCCGCTCAAGAATGGAGAAGGTTATTTCCTGGCTCAGCAGGTGACGCCGGATTTTTACCGGACTTTTGGAGCACCTCTGTTCCGCCGCTATCACAACGCCGTTCTAGTTCCATTGCTCCTGGATGCCCCGCTCGCGCTCTGGTTCCTTTTCACCCGCCGATACATCGCTCTGCTCTTCGAGGAGATTGTGGCGATGGTGGCGTCGATCGTCGTTTACAACTTCATGGTGGCGTACTTTTCGGCGCGTGCAACCTCACTCTGTGGCGATCAGAGAAAACCTACCGCATTCCAGCTCTCGATGGAACCACGAAGGTTGCGGGACCATACCACTCCGCTGGTCGAAGCCGTGATTGTGTGTGCCACACTACTCGGCCTGGGGTTGCTCGCGCGCGATTACCAGCTCTCGTTGGCGGCGACCGCAACTCATAGCATGTTTCGCGCTCTCCGGGGCGCTCTTGTTTTCACAGTGTGGGTGCTCTACTGGCAGATCGGTTTTTTCCTGCTCAAAGGCGTATTTGTGCGTTGGCGAATGCCCCTTCCGGTCAATCGGACAGACGATTTCCGTCGCTGGCGCATGGCGTGGTTGAGTCATAACATAAAAATCTTCGATGCGGTGCGGCTGCTGAGCGCTTTGAGTTTTCTGATCATGATGTACTGGATGACGTACGGTCGCCAATGGTCTCGAGGTGAGCAGGTCACTGTTCTGGTGGTGGGCGCTCTCGGAATATTGGTGTACATGGGGTACGTTTCCCGCGAGACCCGGCGCTTGGCCGCAAGAGAACGTGAGTTGAGACCGGTGGAAATGGTGAAAGAGTTTCCGCCCTCGCCGGTCGCACAGGGCCGCTATCTTGCCGGGGGCCTGCTTTACTTCAATCGCGAAAATCCTCGCGTGTTGGTGCGCAGCACAAATGGAGTCGCCCTCAACCTGGCACACCGTACCACGTACATCGGCGTTGCGTATTTCATGGGACTCATTGGGGTGGTGATCTGGATGGTGCGGTTGGTAGCTTAATGAAAACCGGTCACGCCCCATGCGGTACCAACACGAAATTTTCGATACCCATTTTGGCGGCGGCAAAGGAGCGATCGCGATCCAGCCAGAAAATCACCATCACCTCATCGAACCGATGAATGCTGGAATTTGGCGGGACCGCGTACTCCAGGACTTCATTGGTCGGCGTGCGATGGTCGTAGAGCATCCAGGGCCGCGTGGAGCGGACCGGCTTTCTACCAAGGGATATGGAAGGCCGCCCCGGTGACGTAGTGTCGGTCAATACCAGTTCAATCGAGACCGTGCCCGGGTAACGGTCGGAATTGCGAATTCCGATTCGAATGCTGCTGCAACACGAGAGATCGACCAGCGTTCCCAGGTTCTGTCGCGCTTGCATCGAGAGCGAACGACGGTCAGTGGAATGGATGTTGAACATCTCAGGGCTGCCGTGAGCCTCGCGTGGTTTGGGCGGCAAGGTAAGGTCGGGAGACTTGAAGAACCAGTAAACACCGGAGAAGGGAATCACCAGTGGCGAATTCTTTCTGCCCGCTCTCGTGCCCTGACGAACCGGGATTGGCGCGACTAGCGTCATGGGCTGCTGTTCAGGCCATAACTCGATCGCAATATACCCTTCTTCTTCGTTGCGTGCTCCCGCCTGCGCTCGTGGATGTCCAGACTGAGCGGTGAAGCGTCCTGCACCGGAGCCGCCTGGATATCTCCGCCGCAGAAGTGGCAGCAGGGCCATTGCAGTGAGGATGACGGCCATTGCCGCGAGACCTAGCGCTGGACGAGTGTGGAACTCGTCTGAACGGAGCTTCCAGTTCTCGCGAAAAACGTACAGCCATACGCCAGACGCCAGCACGACCAGAAGCGTTCCGGCGAGAAGATGTCGCGGGGCGATTGCAGGCCCCGCTTCGAAACAGAGAATTACCCCGAATGCGGCGGCTTGCCGAAACCAACTCCGCGAGTCGAGCGGTCTGAAAAGTTCGGGATCACCGGGTGGAACCGAGGCCAGTTCTGCCGTTTTCTGAGCGGGCCACAGGGATATTCCGCCAACCGCTACGAAGATTCCGACCACAGGCAGGATCCACATCGAATTTTGGCGCGACAGCAGTGAGAGAGGAGCAAGCCATATCGCGATCAGTGCGGTTTCTAATGCTGTACGCCATTCCACGGGTTGGAGCGCGTCTCGGGTCCGGCGAATTCCCAAGCTGCCTAAAAATGCGGCCAGGGACACCAGTGCGACTCCCGACGAAGCGCCGACCAGCAAGCTTCCCCAGGAGGAAAAATGGATCCCGGGGAGATGAGATACAGAAAATGCTGTGAGTGCCGCGGCAAACAGTCCTGCCAGGATCGCGCGACTGGAATGGCGCTCGGGATCGGTCAATCTCGATTTCTGCATTTTCTCTCGACCGCAACGCGAAAACTACTTAAGGATTCAAACCACGATTCCATCAGAATAGATGTAAGGACACCGTTCCATGCCGTCCGGTTCCAGCTGTGAATGTTCTGAATCCTAAGCCCAGGCTTCCACGATCCAATGTCCATGCACGGACGCCCAGATTCCACCGAAGCCGCACCTTATTACTTCACCTACATCGACCAGGTTCCGAGCGACGAGGCCCAGCCTTTGATCGAACAGCAACTAGACACTGTTGTGAATTTCTGTTCTGCGATTCCCGACGAGAAGTCTTCATTTCGGTATGCGCCGGAGAAATGGAGTATTCGGCAGGTGCTGAATCACGTAACCGACACGGAACGCGCGTTTGCGTTTCGGGCGTTGTGGTTCGCGCGCGGCTTTGCTTCGCCTCTGCCGGATTACGACCAAAACATTGCCGCAGCGGGGGCTGAAGCCGATAGCGTTTCCTGGGCTGATCACATCGAGGAGTTTCGCCGGGTCCGACTGGCGACTATTTCTCTTTTCAGGAACTTGCCCCCGGGCGCCTGGATGCGTACCGGCATTGCCAGCAATAATCGCTTTTCAGTCCGGGCGATGGCCTTCATCACCGCGGGGCACGTCGAGCATCATTTGAAGATTTTGCGCGAACGATATCTGTGAATCGGTAATCCGGCGAAGGGCCATACGGCGGAAAATAGTAACGAAAATTTCAACGAGCTTGAGAACTTATCTTCCAATCGCTTACGGACGCCAGCCGCGAAGCGGCGGCACATACATAGCCCGGCACCTAAGTGCCGGGGAAGGAAACATGCCGTTCATGAGTCCGCTTTAGCGGACGGCACATCTGGCGACAACACGCAGGAGAAAAGAGAACCCATGACCGAAACCCCACAGCAGTACACGCAACGCATTCTGAGCTATTCCGAAGGCGGCGACGCGATGCAATTGCTGGAGTCGGCTCCGCGGAAACTCAGTTCACTTCTGGAGGGGAAAAGCAAAGACGAAATCTCGCGCCGTCCCGCCCCGGACAAATGGTCCCCGGTCGAGATCGCCGCACATTTGAGCGATACGGAAATCGCGGTGTCGTGGCGCGTTCGCCAAATTCTCGGTACCAGCGGCATCGCCGTCCAGGCCTTCGATCAGGATGCATGGGCCAATACCTTCGACTATGCACACCGCGACCCAAATGCTTCCATCGAACTGTTTCGAGTCTTGCGCGCGGCAAACGTGGCGTTATTGAAGTCGGTCCCAAAGAAGTTGTGGGACAACTACGGTGTCCATCAGGAACGAGGGAACGAGAGCATCACCCACATGACGCGGCTGATGGCGGGGCACGACTTGAATCATCTCCGCCAGATTCAAGCGGCGTTGGAGCCGGTGGCGTAAGCGCGAGAGTACCACCCGCAAACTCCAGGTTCGAAGCTGCGGGTGGCAAACGGCAGAGGCTCAGGCAGCTTTTGAAGCCGACTTTTCTTGGACCAACTCAACCCCTTGAGGCAAGCCCTTCTGCACCTGCTGGATGAACTGCGTGGCCACTTCGGTGAGTTGCTTGGACAGTTCGGTGTTAGGAACCACGCTGACCAGGTCCAGTACAGCGATGGCGAGTTCGAACGGTGGATAGTTGTTCGGCGGCGGCCGCTTGATCACTTCACGATCGATGAGCGATGGCACCGGAAAGCAATGTCTTTTGCCGCCAATGGTAATGCAAAACTGATACATATTTTCCTCCACGGCTCCAGGGAGCCGGCGAACGTTTTAGTAGTGCAAAACGGAGCGGCAGCGTTTCAGGCGCGTCAGCTTTAATGTTTGATCTTTCGGAGGCAGGCCCGTAGCGGTTTAGTGCAAGGTTTCGTACCAGCAGACAACGATGCGACCTCCCGTATCTCTGGTCTGCGAGATACGGGCGATCGCTACAGCAATGCCGCCCTTCAGGGGGGCTGAAGGACACGGCTTTCGAGACAGCTTGTCTCAGTAGTGCACCACGGCGGCTGTTCGTTACGTTTATTTTCGGTTAACTGCGGGAACGGGGGCCCCCGATGTCACGTCGTGTGGCGGCAGGTTTCATCCAACGTCAAAGATTGTTCATTGCGAGGAAAGACACATGAGGATCGGATTCATTGGCATAGGAAACATGGGCATGCCCATGGCAGGCCACTTACTTAAAGCAGGACATGAAGTTATCGTCTACAACCGCACAACCGAAAAGACTAAGGCGCTGATTCAGCAAGGCGCCCGTCGCGCCGAAACTGTGGCCCATGCCTGCGCCGTCGAAGTCGTCCTTACGATGCTTGCCGACGATCATGCGCTGGAGAGTGTCATTTACGGCCAACAGAAGATCCTGGAAGCGCTGCCGAAAGGCGGCATTCATCTTTCCTGCAGCACGATCAGCGTTGCGCTCTCCGAGAAGTTGACTTCTGATCATGTCCACCGAGGACAACACATTGTCTCGGCTCCGGTATTTGGACGTCCTGAAGCCGCCGCCGCCGCCAAGCTATACGTGGTCGCTGCCGGTGATCCCGCATCACTAGATAAGTGCCAGCCCATCTTCGATGCCATCGGCCAGCGCACCTTCCGCTTCGGCGACAAACCCTCGAACGCCAACCTGGTGAAGCTCAGCGGCAATTTCCTGATCATGTCTGTTATTGAATCCCTGAGTGAGGCTTTGGCGCTGATAGGCAAAGGCGGCCTCGATCAACGCGAGTACCTGGACTTCCTTACTTCCACCTTGTTCAATGCGCCGGTGTACAAGACTTACGGGACGCTCGCTGTAGAAAAGAAGTTTCAACCGGCCGGATTCTTGGCGCCCCTGGGTTTAAAGGACATTAGATTGGCTCTGCAGGCTTCCGAGTCACTCCGGGTGAGCCTTCCCATCGCTGATCTCGTGCGTAACCGGTTGTTGACGTTATTGGCCAACGGTGGGGAGTCGCTTGACTGGTCGGCAATTTCGCAAATTCCAGCGCGGGATGCCGGATTGAAGTAAGCCAACCCCTGTAAATCCCATCATTTCTGCGGACTCACAGCCATCTGTGATCAGAATCACTTTCCTTGTTTTTCGATTACGGGTAGAATCTCGCTTTCTTACAACCGGCACGCATAATCGTTCATGCCTCCGGGGAAGGGATATACCTCGTGATCGTCGGAGTTCCTAAGGAGATTTATCCAGGAGAGCGGCGCGTTGCCCTCACGCCAGCGGTGGTACCCATGCTCGCCAAGGCTGGTCTGGAAGTTGTGATCGAGTCGGGCGCAGGCGAAAAGGCAGGCTATCCGGACGCGCAGTATCAGGAAAAAGGCGCGAAGATCCTCTCCGATCGCAATTCCGTCTTCGCTCAGTCCGACATTGTAGTTCAGGTCCTCTGCCACGGAGCCAACGACAAGAACGGCGCCAGTGATCTGCAGTTGATGCGCCAGGGCCAAGTCCTCATTGGGTTCATGCGTCCGCTGGCCTCCGCTGAAACGGTGCAGCAAATCGCGAAAACTGGCGTAAGCGCTTATTCCGTTGAACTGATGCCGCGCACCACGCGCGCCCAGAGCATGGACGCCCTTTCTGCGATGGCGTCGATCGCCGGGTATAAAGCCGTCGTCGTCGTTGCCGACGAACTTCCGCGCATCTTTCCGATGATGACAACCGCCGCTGGCACCATCACTCCTTCGCGAATCTTGGTTATTGGTGCCGGCGTTGCGGGTTTGCAGGCGATTGCCACGGCGAAACGTCTCGGGGCCGTGGTTTCAGCCTACGACGTGCGTCCGGCGGTTAAAGAGCAGGTGCAGAGCTTGGGCGGTCGCTTTGTCGAACTTCCGCTTGAAACCAAAGATGCGCAGGACGCGGGCGGTTACGCCAAAGCCCAGGACGAGGCGTTTTACGCCAAGCAGCGCGAACTGCTCGGCAAAGTGATTGCCGAGAGCGATGCCGTGATCACAACTGCTGCAGTTCCGGGGAAGAAAGCTCCAATCCTTGTCACGGAAGCAATGGTGAAGGGAATGGCTCCCGGGTCGGTCGTCCTGGATCTCGCAGCCGAACGCGGCGGGAACTGCGAACTCACCAAGCCGGGCGAAAAGACAGTTCAGTATGGCGTCACCATCATCGGCCCGATTAACTTGGCGGGAGGCGCGCCGTATCACTCCAGTCAGGTCTATGCGCGCAACCTGACAGCCTTCCTGCAGAACCTTGTTAAAGAAGGCAAAGTTCGTCCGCCGGAGAGCGACGACATCATTCGCGACACGCTTTTGACTCAGCGCGGGGAAGTGACAAACGCCCGTATAAGAGAGATGTTGGGGTTACCTGCGGCAGTAGCTGCGCAGTGACTAGTGGCTAGTGATTAGTTGCTAGTTCAACTGCATAGGTTCGGAGGTTTTTACTAGCAACTAGCCGCTAGTCACTAGCAACTTGTAGCACCAGTTCAAGCACCAGGAAGAGGACTATGGGCACCATCCTCATCGACAGTCTGTTCGTTTTCATGATGGCGGGGTTTATTGGTTTTGAAGTGATTAAGCGGATTTCGCCGCTGCTTCATACCCCGCTGATGTCCATCACCAATGCTCTCGACGCGATCGCCGTGGTCGGCGCGATCGTGCTCGTCGGGCGTCACGAAAGCAAGCTCGCATTCATTCTCGGAATCCTCGCGGTGATTGCTGCCACCAGCAACATCGTGGGCGGATTCCTGATTACTGACCGCATGTTGAAGATGTTCAAATCGACGCGTCCTACAAAATCATGACAGATTTCTTTGGCAGTCAGGCATTCATCGGCTTCGTTTATCTCATCGCCAGCGCATTGTTCATCCTTTCTCTGAAATGGATGAACGCGCCTCCGACCGCGCGCCGCGGCATTCTGTCCGGCGAGATCGGCATGGTGTTGGCTATCGGCGGCACCATCCTGCAGCTCGGCACGGAAGGCAAGCTCGAGCACATCGCCATCAGCTATACGTGGATCTTCATCGCACTCGGCATTGGCACCGCGATTGGAATCCCGCTCGGCATGGTGCAGATGACGGCGGTGCCGCAGCGGACCGCTCTTAGCCATGCGTTTGGCGCGTTCTGCGTCACGCTCGTCGGCACGGCTGAATATTATCTCGGTGTTCACGCCGGCAATCTTCCCACCTTCAAGATGTCAGTGCTGTGCTGCGAAGTCATTCTCGGCGGACTGACAATCACCGGCAGCTTGATGGCTGCTGGGAAATTGCAGGAAGTGCTGCCGCAGCGGCCCATCATTTATCGCGGCCAGAACATCGTCAACCTCGGAATGCTGGCCGTGGCGATCGGGCTTGCGGTTTATCTGGTGCACAATCCGAGCGCTACTTATCTCTATCCGTTCATGGTGGGCATCGCGGTCGTCTTCGGAGTGATGCTGGTGATCCCGATCGGTGGTGCCGACATGCCGACGGTCATCTCGCTGTTGAACTCGTACGCTGGCTTGTCAGCCGCGGCGATGGGCTTCGTGCTGCAAAACAAGCTGCTGATCATCGCTGGCGCACTGGACGGTTCTTCCGGCTTCATTCTCTCCGTCATCATGTGCAAGGCCATGAACCGTTCGTTCACCAACGTGCTGTTCGGTGCGTTCGGCCAAGTGCAGGCCTCTGGCGGAGCTGTGCAAGAGCAGCGGACTGTGAGGAGCGCTTCTGCCGATGAAGCTGCAGGAATCCTTGCTGCCGCCAGCCGCGTGGTTGTTGTTCCCGGATATGGCATGGCTGTTGCCCAGGCGCAGCATAAGGTGCGCGAGCTTTACGATGCGCTCACGAAGAAAGGAATTGATGTAGAGTTCGCCATTCACCCTGTCGCGGGACGCATGCCGGGGCACATGAATGTGCTGCTGGCCGAAGCCGACGTTCCCTATGATCACCTGAAAGAAATGGACGAGATCAATGGTGACTTCCCGCAGGTGGATGTCTCATTGGTTATCGGTGCTAACGACGTGACCAACCCGGCTGCCAAGACCGACAAAGCTAGCCCCATTTACGGCATGCCTGTTCTGGATGTCGAAAAGTCGCACACGGTGATGGTGATCAAACGCTCGATGAATCCGGGATTCGCAGGGATTGATAACCCGCTCTATTACATGAACAACACGCTGATGTTGTTTGGCGATGCCAAAGCGTTTGTCACGAATATTGTGAAGGAACTCACGGGCGGGCACTGAAGGTTTTCTTTTGTCGTAGTCCACGGCTTGCGTCGTGGGCTTTCGTTTGCTTCAACAAAGGTGATCTCTCTCTGCTGTCTTGCGTCTGTGACAAGCAGGCGGGAATCTTTCGATCGCTAGCTCGCCTCGTTCCAGATGTAAAGGTACCCGCCATCGGTCGCGGTGGTGACCTCGCGTCCCGATTTGTGCGTTGCGCGATTCAACGCAGATCTCACTTTCTCCTTACTGGATGCCAATTCCGCCAGGGGTATTTTCAGCGCACGCCCCGCCGGCAACTGGTCAAGGTCGTTCAGAATCTTCGTCACAATCTCTTTATGTTTGCCATTGCGTCCCTGTGGAACATCCGACTGCTCCATGGTGGCGAAGTTCATGGAAACTGAATTCTTCCTGCCTTTCATGTTCATCCCCTTTCTCGCTATCGTAATCGTATCGTAAACGTAACATAAAACTATCGTCAAATGTATTTTTTGGGGTTTTAGAACGGCTGAAGATCGTGTTTAACCCACGCTAGAGCGACCGCTAAAGATTCCCTAGTAGTGGTCGGTAATTCAAGGGCCCGAACTCAACGGGTCCCTAAAGAGGTGACCCGTATCAACCTGGCCCTGCTACCTTGTAGCAAGGAGCAGGAATGAAGAAGAAATCAAAATTCAATTTCAAGCAGGTTCCGTTGAGAAAGCTTGGAAATTTGCTGGGGAAGAAAACAGCAGCCTCAGCGAGAGATGCTGAATTGTCAGTCGAACGACCGACTCTGAAAACTGAACCTTATAGCATGGCATTGGCGGGGAATAGCAAGATACCGAGGTGAACCGTGTCAGGTCGCAATGATGAACGTTGGAAGAGCCTCTGCGAACAAGCCTCTCAAGAAAAAGACCCGAACCGCCTTATGGAACTGGTCCAAGAGATCAACACTATTCTGGGTGGAAAAGTGCCAGAAGATGGCGCCGAAAAACTCCCAAGCACCACGGCGAAAGACGCTGCCTGACGGACAATCTGGACCGGTTTTTACCGAAACGAACCCTGGGCCCATTCGTCCGCAAACCGGAGCGGCATTCCCTTGGAAGACGGCAAGCCTCTCCATCTATTGACCCTCGCGCCCATCTGCATTTCGACATCGATTCCTTGCTCACGGCATAATAAGAGAATCCAACAGCAACACGAATTCACTGTTCGGAGATGGCGATTTTGCTTCGTTTGCTTTGAACGATGATCAGCTTTGTCTCAATTATCGCGCTGGGATTTTTTCTTGGGATGCGGCACGCCACAGATCCCGATCATGTGATCGCGGTCAGCACAATTGTCAGCCGCGAGCGAAACATCACGAAATCAGCATGGGTCGGAGCCGTGTGGGGCGTGGGGCACACGCTGACCATCTTCGTGGTAGGAGCTGCGCTCATCCTGCTGGATTTTGTCGGGACGAAGCAGGGAAGTGGTGCGGTGCAGTTTCATCTCAGCCCCCGGCTTGGGCTCGTCATGGATCTCGCGGTCGCGTTGATGCTAATCGTGCTTGGAATCATGAATCTGCGACGGTTCTCTCGCTGGGTACCGTCGGTCGCTCACGATGCGGTCGTGCATTCGCATTCCCACGCGCATGGCGATTACATCCATTCGCATCCCCACAGCCATGCGCCGGAATCGCATCCGCATTCACCCGACAAGACTCCCGTCGCTCAGCTCGACAAAATGCTGCAGCGCTTTCGCACCTATAGTCTCATTCGACCTCTGATCATTGGCATTGTGCACGGGCTCTCGGGCTCCGCCGCCGTGGCTTTGCTGGTCGTGCCGATCATTCGCGATCCCAAGTGGTCGATTGCTTATCTGCTTGTCTTTGGCATCGGTACCATTGTGGGGATGATGCTGATTACGATGACGATTGCGTCCGCATTCCATCTTGTCCGCGGCGGCCAGAAATTCTTTCAGCGCCTCGCCTTCGCCTCGGGATTGCTGAGCCTATGCTTCGGGTTGTTCATTGCGTATCAGATCTGCATTGTGAACGGTCTTTTCAGCACACATCCGATGTGGACGCCAAAATAGCGTTGAGCCATCAGCCGTCAGGTTTGGACATCTCAAGGAGATGTCATTTCGAGACGCTTCAGCAGTGAGGAATTTGTTTTATAAATTCGTTTCACGAATCGTGCTTTACTGATGGCACATACTACGTTTTCATTTTTGCTGACGCCTGACGCCTGACGCCTGACGCCTGACGCCTGACGCCTGACGCCTGACGCCTGACGCCTGACGCCTGAGTGCTGCTTTACACTCTCCCCTCTGCCCGTTTATATTCGCGGCCATGACAAACGGAGTTGTTTACTGTAACCGCTGCGGCGCCCAGAACTCCGCACTGGCGAAATTTTGCTCGAATTGTGGCACCCCGTTCACCGCAGATGCGGCGAGTGCCCCAGCAACTCCAGCCGGTGTAACGCCAAGCCCACAAGGACCAGCACAGCCGCCGTCCCCGCCACCCGTTCAGTACACGCCACCTGCCGTTCCGGCCACATATGTGGCGCCTGCTCCAGCGATCCGGTATGGCGGTTTCTGGATTCGTGTGGTCGCCGCGATTATTGACGGCATTCTGCTCGGCATCGTGGTATTTCCTGTGCTTGGGATACTCGGTTTGAGCATTGGACTTGCCGGCAGTCAGGTGAGCATGCCAGAAATCGGAGTGCACCTGGTGCGGGGCATTGTGGGATGGGTGCTCTTCATGGGCGCTGGCTGGCTTTATGAAGCGGGGCTGGAGAGTTCATCCAAGCAGGCCACCGTCGGAAAAATGGCGCTCGGATTGAAAGTGACGGACGAGGACGGGCGACGGATTTCGTTTGCTCGAGCCTCGGCTCGCTATTTTTCCAAAATCTTGTCGCGAATGATCCTGCTGATCGGCTACATCATGGTCGGTTTTACCCAACGCAACCAGGGCCTGCACGACATGATCGCCGGAACGCTCGTGACGCGGGCAATGTAGGTTTTGCTCCGGCAATACACCACAGAGGCACGGGGGCACAGGGAACGCAACAAAACAGATTGGTTTATCTTTTGCCCAGTTTTTGGTTTTGTCTGTGTCTCCCGTGCCTCTGTGGTGAACAGCTCTTCTCCAGTTAGAATCCTTGCGTGCGATACTTCCTCGGCATCGATGGCGGCGGCACCAAAACCCGTTGCGTCCTCGGCGACGATGATTCCATTCTCGGTTCCGGAACTGGCTCGGGATGCAGCATCCTTCGAGTCGGTGAGGCTTGCGCTCGCGATTCGCTGGCAGGCGCAATCCACGAAGCATGCGTTCAGGCGGGCGTTTCTCCGCAGCAGATTTCCCGAACCTGTGCGGGCGTTACTGGCGCAGCGGACGACGGCATCGCAAGCCTGGTTCAGAGGCTTCTCATTGAAATCATCGGCGGCGCCATCGAAGTCATCGGCGATATGGAAATTGCGTTGGAGAGCGCCTTCAACGGCGGACCCGGCATCGTCCTGATCGCGGGGACGGGTTCCATAGCTTTCGGCAGGAACGACCGCGGTGAATCGTTGCGCGCCGGCGGTTGGGGAAGAATGATCTCCGACGAAGGCTCCGGTCACTGGATTGTGATTGAGGCGCTGCGGGCATCCTTGCGTGCATACGATGCCGGATACAATCCCCGCTTGCTGCGAAAATTAATGGAATCGCTGGAAGCCAGGAGTGTGCACGACTTGGCGGTCCGCGTAAATGCGAATGCCGCCCAGGATTTCGCTTCTCATTTTCCCGTGGTGCTCGCCGCTGCAGAAGCCGGCGACCCCATCGCAACCGATCTGCTGGACCGTGCCGGTCGAGAATTAGCTGTGCCGGTGAATTCCATAGCGACCCAGTTGTTCCCCGGTTTTGGACAAGTTTGTATCGCGACTCATGGGGGAGTTTTTGCCGCGAGTGCCCGAGTGAAGAGTGCATTTACCGCGGAACTTAAAGCACTTTACCCCCGGGCTGGAGTGCTTGATATCGCGATTGATCCCGCGCTCGGCGCCCTGAACCGCGCCCGCCGTGAATTCACCATCTGGCACAAGAACGTGAAATGAAAATCTCCTCCCTGAATCCGCGTTGCGACCTGCGCTTGAGGCGTTGTGTCTTTCCTCTGTGGCGTTCCTCTGTGGAACTCAGTGTCCTCGGTGGTGAAGGTTTTGACGTGCGGGCGCGGAAAATATGAGTTCAAGCGCCTTCAACGAAGACCAGGCCATTGCCTTCCTGCAGCGCAGAGACTTGACCGCCGAAATGCTGACCTCTCTCGCCCGCAATCCCGAGGCCGTCAAGAGTCGTAAAGTCGTGCTGGCCCTTATTGCTCATCCCCGGACGCCGCGCCATATTTCTGTCCCACTACTCCGCCGCGTGTTGGTCTTTGATCTCGTGCAGGTCACGCTCACGCCGACGATTCCTGCCGACATCAAGCGCGCCGCCGAAGACCAGCTGCTCGTACGCCTGGAAACTCTTTCCGCCGGAGAGAAGACCACGCTTGCCAAGCGTGCGTCGGGCCGTGTGGCTGGAGCGCTTCTTCAGGATGAAGATTCTCACGTCGTCGCACCTGCTCTCGACAACCCGCAACTTACCGAGTCTCTCCTCATTCAGGCACTAATGAAGCCGCGCGTTCCCGCGACCTTGTTTGAACTCGCCAGCGAGCACCGCAACTGGTGTTTGCGTCCTGAAGTGCAACTGGCGTTGCTCCGCAGCGAAAAGACGCCCCCGACCCGCGCCCAGGAGTTCGCCAGCAGGTTCTCGCAAGAAGTTCTGGAATCCGTATTGCCGGAAAGCAGGAAGGGGCTCATGGTTCCGGATCCGCCGCAAACCTGAATCACAGGTTTGTTTGCCGTCAGAAACGGCCAAGGATTCACTTCACGTCAGCCGAGCGATCGCCCTCGTAATGCATGATGTGGTAATACGCCTCCCAGCCATCCCATAAAATCGGTGGCGCTGAATGAGTGTTGCGGTCGTCGAGAAACTTCGAAAACACCTCGAGCATCTGCTTCGTACGATAAACGCCAGCCAGCCAATCTCCGCGATACCAGTTCTTCCACTTGCCATACTCGGCTTGTGACTCAGAGCGTTCAATCTCATCAAGAGCGGCAATCGCCTGATTCACTTCCACATGGGCGCGAGTCTTATTTCCGCTCTGGGCATCTTGTAAAGCTTGTGTCAACAGGAACAGCATGCGATTACTCTCGCGGTTGGTCGCAATCATCGTCAGCACTTGCTCACCATAGAAGGGCCGGCGAGCCTGAGGCACCAGTGCCTCAATCGCCTGGGCTTGTTTCCAGACCGCATCCCAGCGCGCTTGCGCATCGCCGCATTGCTGGATCTCACGCTTAATTATTTCAGCGAGCCACTCTTTCGGCGGGATGTGGTTCGGACCGAATCCCAAATCGAGCACCCGCGGCACCTGCCATTTCGGCGACTGGCTTGGGATCGCATAGAGTGGCGAATCCGTCATGTAGGTGAGCATTAACATCCGCGCTTCGGTCTGATATAGCTGGTCGCCATATTCGTGAGACGGCTCGCCGAAATGCGCCGGCGCTTTGAAATAGTCCTTATATAGTCCGGCCAGCTTTGGTGCGGCCGCCTTGCCGAATTCCTCCACGGACCATTGCTGATAGAACTTGTCGGCAGGTGATTCGCCGTCCGGAATTCCTTTCCAGACAGCATCCATAACCGCGCGGGTGGACATCGTCACAGGTCGGATGTCGCTGGTGTTTACCAAGTAATAATGAGTGGCTCCGGCCTTGATGTATCGCCCGATCTCCTCAAAGCTGCGCTCGATCGGGACCATCTCCGTGAGTTGATTGGCGCGGCCATTCATCATGGCGATGTGGTCGTAAATACCTTGACCGGCTGTGACCTCGCCGTGGTCCTGAATGTATCCGTAACCGTCGTCGGCCCACACCGTCGAAACCTCCGGCGGAATCTTCAGGTCGCCTTGCTGCACCAGCCGTGCGCCTTCCTGCCAAAGATTGGTCACGAACTTCGCATCAGGCCTGACCGCTCGCACGATGTTGATCTGATCAGCGATCGCTTTGCTTATCAACTGGCCCAATTCCTTGTTGTTATCGCGCACGCTCGGATCCATGGACGCATAGCTCACATCCGACAAGCCGCGCAACCCTACCGACCAGAGCACTTCCTGGTTCGGCAAATAAGAATTCACGGCGTTCTTCCACGCGCGCTGCAGGACTTCAGGATGCTCGGTGTAGTTGTAGGGAACGTCTTTGGGCCAGCGAGCGACGTTCAAGCCAAGCGGGATGGCATGATGTTGAGTGACGATGAGTCCGCGCTCGGCGGCAAGCTTCACTTGTGGCTCATCGGGAAAGATCCACGTTCCGGGCGCGACCATGTTGCCCTTCAAACGAAGAATCGTTTCGTAGATCTTGTCCCAGACTTCGAGGGAGATTCCGGTTTTGTCCTTAGCTTCGCCAGGAGCCCAGCCGGTCAGGAGGTCTTCGTCGTTGATGAAGAAACCACGGTAAGCGAAAACCGGAGCAGGGAAGGTGCGGTTCAGGTCCGCTGGAATTCGAATGGACGCGCGATGAACCGGTGGCTGGTCCGTCCAGTAATAAAGAGGATCGACGCCGAGGTATTCTTGCGAGAACTGGTACACCGCAAAAATCGTGCCCCGCATATCAGCGCCGGAAAGCACCACGGTTCCTGAGGCATTGGCCGCGTTGCCCTTGTGAACGGAAATCGAAAACGACTCTGGTGCGCTGAGGCCAGTAGGTCGGATTTCTTCGGCAAGCTTCGAGGGTTCTCCAATAAAAATCGCTGTTTGGCCACGCTCTTTCAATCGCTCCACGATCTCGGGCCGCTTCCCCGTGACCTTCTCAATATCGCTCGCCAAATCCTCCGCGGCTTTACGCACCGGCGCTTCATCGGAGGACACAAGGATCGACGTGTCGCCATCTAGTACGACCGCAGCAGATGGGGATTCGTCGTGGCGGTCCGCTTTTCTTTTCTGGGCGAGCAAGGTGTCAGAAAGGAGGATGAATGTTGCGCAGACTAACAAGGCTGTTACTTTATTTTGGGACTCAAAGTAATTAGATCGCCAGTTCCTCATTTGTCACCCTGGTTTCTCATTTCTGAAGGTTGGCCGCCAGAAGTCCTCTGGCGCCGTCAGGTGTAAAGCAGGCCCGAATTATAACCTGATCGGGAGCCAGGCACTACTTCTGAAAGTGCTGCAGGATAGCTTCTGCTTGGTTTTTGGTGACTACCGCGGAAAGCGCCGCCACGTCCGCCTGCTTCACCGCCTGCAGACTGCCGAAGTGTTCCAGTAAGCGCCGCGTTGTCCGCTCGCCCACGCCCGGAATCTCCCGTAGTTCGGTCGCGCGATCGCGAATCTGCCGCCGCTTGCGGTGGAACGTTACGGCAAAGCGGTGAGCTTCATCTCGAATGAGCTGTACTAAATGGAGAACTGGATTGTGGTGATCCAGCGCGATCGGATCATCCTCCTGCCCGCAGACATAAATGATTTCTTCGCGCTTGGCAATCGAAGCCAGCGGCTGATTGATGATCTGCAGCAACCCCAGCGCCTCTGCCGCCGCATGTAATTGACCCAGTCCGCCATCGATCAGAATCAGGCTGGGCATTTCTTTCTTCTCGTCCTGAATTCGCTTGTAGCGGCGTGTTACTACTTCGCGCATCGACGCGAAGTCATCAACACCTTCGACCGTCCGAATAATGAACTTTCGGTAGTCTGACTTCTTCATTTTGCCGTCTTCCCAGACCACCATGGATGCGACGGTTTCGGCGCCTTGGATATGGGAAATGTCGAAGCACTCAATCCGCTTCGGAGGCTCTGGCAGTGCAAGTGCATCCTGCAGTGCTTCCTGAATCGCCTTCGCATTCGGCTTCATCACCCGGAAGCGCTGATCGTAGAGCTGCTTCGCATTGTTCGAAGCCAAATCAATCAGCGACCGCTTGTCCCCACGCTGTGGGACGAGAATATGCACCCGTGTGGCTCGGACATTCTTGTCCGACAATTGGTCTGACAGCACTTCTTCCAGCATTTCGCGATCCTCAAACTCCACCGGGACATAAATATTCCGAGGAACGTATGGCTGGCCAAGGTAGAGTTGACTCAGAAATTGAGAAAAGAATTGCGGCGGGTCGAAATCAGTCGAGGCTTGCTCGACCGGGCGGGTGAGGGCACCCGCCCCTACATGAGCGTCGCTGGACTCAAATTCCGGCAAATCTTCCCAAAAAAATTCTCGCCGGTCCAGCACCCGCCCGCCGCGCATGTGAAACAAATTCACGGCCAGCATCCCGTTTTCGTAGTGATATCCGAATACGTCGGCGTCATCGCCCTCGGCTGCAGCGATGCGCTGTTTTTCCTGCAACTGCTCGACAGTCGAAATCAAGTCGCGATACTTTGCCGCGCGCTCAAACTCTTGTGCCTCGGCTGCCTTTGCCATACGATCGCGTAGCGATCTCGCCAGTTCTCCCTGCTTACCATCCAGAAACAACTTCACATCGCGCACCGCTTCCTGGTAAATCTCCGGCGTGGTCAGGCCGGCTACGCACGGCCCAAGGCATCGACCTATGTAGAACTGGAGGCACGGCCGCGGATGCGCGCGACTCAAATCCACATTGCACGAGGGCACCAGGAAGCTGCGGTGGATCAGGTCAACGATCCGGTAGGCCAGGTTCGCAGGGAAGTACGGCCCGTAATAGACGCTGCCATCCTTTTTCAGACGACGTGTCACGTAAACCCGCGGATATCGTTCGCCCAGCGTGAGCTTCACATACGGATACGTCTTGTCATCCCGCAGCAGGATGTTAAAACGCGGCTTTTTCTGCTTAATGAGGTGGTTCTCGAGAGCCAGCGCCTCTTTATTATTCGCGACGACGATGTAATCGACATCGACCGCCTCCCGCACCAGCGTTCCAGTCTTCGCGTCCGCAACCCGACCCTCGTGGAAGTACGAGCTGACGCGGTGCCGCAGGCTTTTCGCCTTGCCGACATAGATGACCTCTCCTTCGGCGTTCTTGTACAGGTACACGCCGGGTGAGGTCGGGATGGTGCGAATTTTCTGCTGCAGGTCCACGGGGAGCGTAGTTCTATTTTAGAGGAAGATATACCTCATAACCCGTCAGACAGCGGAAGGGCAGGGAACAAACACAATAGGATCTAGTGATACGAACACGGGGTAGTGCTTGTGAATGATTCTCGAAAAGCAAGAACGACACCGCAGATCAGAGGGGGGCAATCCACAAGTAGTAGCGCAGGAGGATCATGGGATCTGAGTATTGCTACTCCGTTCGTTGCAGGTCGTAAAGACGATGTTCGAGCTCCGAAATTAGCAGGCGTCCTGTTGTGGAGGCTCGAACCGTTACATCCCGATCAGAATTATCGTTCCGTCATTCTCTGTAACTCTCGCAGATGAACTTCAACGTCGGACAGTGGCAAGTCGTGAGGCGGCCCCCAGGGTCTTTCGCGGCGAAGAATATAGGTAATCCAAACGATTACGCAAACATTGAAGCCTGCCATACGGATCATGTCCACGGTTCCCGAGGCGAGATTGGCAAAGCGCGACATCAATGCAGAAGCTCCCAGGTCAGCCGCCGCGGAAATGCTCAGTCCGAGCGCAATCCCTGCCGGGAGCCCCTTCCAGGAAATGCTGAGGACTCTCGTCAATAAGATCATGATAAGTAAGAAACCCAGTTTGAACAGGTTGACCGAGAAATTCAGGGTTTGAAATGTGGATAAAACCCTGGACAGGTTAGCTTGGGACAATAAGGCCGACGCCAAGGACGCCACCAGCACCAGGATGGCCGTCGTCAAGCGCAGTAAGGGGCGAACTCCTTCCCAGCGTTTAATCCGTGACAACAGCAAAATGTCGCTGAGTTCGTAAAGCACCCCAAATTCAAATATCGAACCAATCGCGAGTCCGGATGTCGCGACCCATTTATACAGCTGAGAACGATGAGCTGGATCGGAGACTGCGTAAAGGTAAATAAGCAGGGCTGTTGCGAAATAGAGCAGTTGGAAGGAGATCAAAGCGAAAAAGAAGGGATAGCGCTTCAGCAGCTTGCGTCGAAAGAACAAGACCAGCGCAAACACGAGGACCAGGTGCGGCGCAACGTCGAGAAAGACCTCTACGAGCCGCATCGGTTGTTGAATCCCGCTTCTGCATCTCACCAGAGGTGAGATTAGGTTATTTCTGTACTACCTTCCTCAACTCCTGCAGATGCTGTTCCAGTTCTTCTATCGGAACTTGATCCAGGGCGGTGGGCCGAGAGTTGTTGAAACGAAGCAGATAGATGATCCAGATTACGACGCAGACGTGAAACGCCGCCATGCGTACCACGTCAGCGGTTACGTTTCCAGTCACCGAAAACAGCGCAGTAGCACCAAATTCTGCGGCGGCCGAGATTCCAAACCCGAGGGAGATTCCCGCGGCGAGGCCTTTCCAGGAGATGTTCAAGAATCGGGTTAGCAGCATCAGTGCGCCCAGGAAACCCACCTTGATCAGATTGACTGAGAGATTCAAGGCCTGAAAAGCGCTCATAGCCTCTCTCAGGTCGGCTCGCGTCAGAAGAGCAGAAGCCAGAGAGCCCGCGAGAACCAGTAGTGCCACCGTCCAGCGAAGCAGGGATCGAAAGCTTTCGGAGTGATCCAACCGTGAGAGAAGGATCTGGTCAGCGAGTTCGTACAAAACTCCGAACTCAAATAGTGCACTGAAGGCAACTCCATAGGTCACGACCCATTGATATTTGCGTGTCAAGTGCACAGGGTCTGAAAGCGCCCAGAAATATATCGCCAGGCTGACTCCAAAATAGACAAGCTGAGAGACTTGGTAGGCTAAAAAAAAGGGATATGACTTGCCCAGGCGGTGTCGGACGAAGAGCAGGAGCGCCAGCCCAAGAAATAGTTGGGGCGCAAAGTAAAGATACAAGCGCAAAAAAGTCATGGGCTGTCAGAATCGTATCGCTTCACTGACAGCCCACCAACCGAAAATTTATTGACTGGGTTATTGGCTGCAAGCTAAACCCGGTAGGCAGGTCGGAACATTTGCCAGCGCAACCGGTGGCGTCGACATGGTTAGTGCGAGTAGTACAGCAGCAAGCAGCAGTAGGGTCTTTTTCACGGTGAAATCTCCTCGAAGGAAAAAATTTGGGATTGCACCGCGAGAATGCCGCTCAAAAGGGGGGTGTGCACACAAAACACACTTTCGTTTAAATTCTCAAAAACGTAACAAAGTAGAAGCTGCAGGTCATTGATATGGAAGGAGATAGTATTCGGTCAGCACTTTCTCAGGAATTCTTAAGAATGGGGAATGGGCCAGTTTTCCCGGCAATCGTGAACAAAATGAGGGTTACGCCATTCAGAGGGAAGCCGTCGAGATCCGGAGGGTGGAGTTCACGACGATCTTCCTCGCCGCGCTTTTCCCCCACCGTATAAAAATTTCCACTACTTGCGCCTTTGTAGAAGCATCGGGTGTATGCTGGGTTCGCATCTAAGCCTTGCGAGATGAGAGGCTTAGGGATTGTTTGGGTACTTTCGGCAGTTGGCACCCTCCGTGCTTAATGTCAGAGTGGCTCAGCAAGACCGAGAGGCCACAAGGCTCAAACCCAGGCCAGTCAGCGGACTTGCCCCAAGGATTTGTGGAGTTTGTACGACACGCCATGGCGTGTCACCCCAGGCACGGAACTCAAAACTCCTGTTGCCCAGGTTTTTAAATCATCAGTGAGGAAGGAGTCCTCCAACAATGAATCGCGCTTCTTTAGTCATTGCACTGGCAGCGAGCATGGCGGCGTCGGTCGGCTGCGCCAGCAAAAACTACGTCAAACAACAGACCACGCCCCTGATCAACAAGACCAATGAACTCGACGACCTGACCGCGCAGAACTCAAAGGCGATCAAAGATGTTGACGCCCGCGCGCAGCAGGGAATTCAGCAGGTGACGCAGGCCGCAGCCGCCGCCGACCAGAAGGCGCAAGCCGCCGGTCAGCAGGCCGCGCAGGCGCAGCAGTCGGCCGATAACGCCGTTCACCGCGTTGATGTGCTCTCGAACGCGGTCGCCAACCTCGACAACTATCGGATCGTCAGCGAGACCGCAGTTCACTTCGGTTTCGACAAGGACGCTCTTACCAAGGACGCCAAGGACGAACTGGATAAGCTCGCGGCGAATGTTCCCAACACCAAGGGATACATCATCACCGTCGAAGGCGGCACCGACTCGGTTGGCCCGGCGGATTACAACTATGACTTGAGCGAGCGCCGTGCAAACTCAGTCATTCAATATCTCGGATCGAAGTACAACATTCCGGCCCACAAGATTTATTTGATCGGTCTGGGCAAGGACAAGCCGGTCCAGGAGAATAAGACCCGCGATGGCCGCGCAGCCAATCGCCGCGTTGACATTCGCCTGATGACAAATACCGCCGAAGGCTCGGGTCAACCCGCGACGACGGGTTCGGCTACCGGTTCGGCTCCACCGTCGATGTAACACAGTTTTCCCTCCTCCCCGGAGGACTTCGCCAAAGGCCACCCTGGAAACAGCGTGGCCTTTTTTTCTCTTCAGAGTCGGTAGAATGGGCATATGAAGTTTCGCCTGCTGAGCATTGTTTTTGTCGGCCTCGTATGTCTGCCGTTGCTGGCGCCGAAACTCGTCTCACAAGACGACGACTCGGCTCCGACTAAGGCTGACGATGCTGCCCGGCAAACGGAGATGAGTTCCAGCAAAGACACCCGCATCGACATCAGTCCCCCCAGGGACGATGTGAAAAATCATCCCAACAGCTCCGTGCCAACCGTGGATTCCGACGAGGCACCGTCTGATACCGACGAGATGCATCCCTGGGATCCACACAAAGCGGCGAAAGACATCGAAGTTGGCGACTACTATTTCAAGCGCAAGAACTACAGAGGTGCGCTGGAACGATACAAAGACGCGCTCGTCTATAAGCCCAATGATGCGGTCGCGAATTTCCGCTTGGCGGAGTGTGAAGAGAAGATGGGAAATTCGGCCGATGCCACCCAGCACTACGAAGCCTACCTGAAGATCCTGCCCGAAGGGCCCTTTGCTGCTGACGCTCAAAAAGCGCTCGACCGATTAAAACCAACCGCCCACAAGTAGGAATGGTCCCATGTAGAAAAGTGGGATGCTGTCCACAGTTGTCTTGTCTAGAAGTGCTGGGCCAATTCGCGGAACGATCCCAGCACCAGTAATTTTTGCGGCGGTTCACAGCCAATTACGTCTTCGTGCTCGAGAATCCAAGTGTCATTGTGCGGCACGAAGACGGCATTAATTCCGGCGCGCAGCGCGGGGTTGATGTCCGATCTTGGGCTGTTACCAACCATCCATGTGTGCTCGTGTGCCAGTTGGTGCCGCGCGATCACACCTGCGTACGTGCGCTCGTCTTTCTCCGGCACTACCTCGACCGCCGAGAAAAACTTCTTCAATCCTGAGCGTTCCACCTTTCCAGATTGCTCGTGCGGATCTCCTTTCGTGACTACAACGAGCCGGTGTCGTCCCGCAAGGTATTCGAGCGTCTTCTCGACATCTGCCAAAAGTTGGATTGGTTGGGTTGCGATCGTGTGCGCAAATCCGTGGATGGCGTGGTGCAATTCCGGCGTAATCGGTTCCACGGAAATCCGCTCAAAGGTTTTCACTAAGGCGTGCGCAAAACTCTTCAAGCCGTATCCGTGGCTGACGATGCAATCGCGCTCCACTTCATTGAGAATTTCCCGCACTTCCGCGGGAGTTCTCTCACAGTGATTCAAAAACGAAATGAAATCTGCAATGGCACGCTCAAAATAGATATTGTTCTCCCAGAGTGTATCGTCGGCATCGATCAAAAGTGTTTGTGACAATTCGAAGCGCGGCACGGAACTATCATAACGGCGGTCGCGTATTTTCAGAGGAATCAACGCACCAACGTTTTGAGAGAACGTTTGCTGCTAGAATCGCAAACAATGGTCATCAGGGGGGTTGTAGTTGCGCTGCTCTTCGTGTGCCTGCTGGTTTCGGGGCAGGCAAATCCACAGTCCAACCAGTCCAAAGCCGCTCGTAGCGCGCAGTTGAGCGTTGTTCCGGATCTGGAACAGCGGCTCGCGAAGTTCCGCGAAGTGCAGATGCCGTTTCATCCCGAGGGGCTCTCGCCGCGCGAAAAGAAGATGGTGCTCAAGCTCGTTGACGCCTGTCGTCACCTGGATGATATCTATTGGCGGCAGGTGGATCCAGAAGCTTTGGACCTCTACAAGTCTCTTGAAGGCAGCACCACTCCCGAAGATGTCGCACTCCGCCGCTTTCTCTGGATCAACGGCTCGCACTTCGATCTTCTGCATGGCAACCAGCCGTTCGTGAACTTGCCGTCCTCCATCGGCGGTGGCTTTTATCCGGACGGGATTACACGCCAGCAAATCGAAGAGTACGTGAAACAGCATCCGGAAAAGCGCACCGAAATCTACAGCAACACCACGATCGTGCGCTGGAAGGGCAAGGACCTCGAAGCGATTCCTTATCATGTCGCGTTTCGCTCATTCCTCGAGCCGGCTGCCAAGGCGTTGCGCGAGGCTGCCGACCTCAGTTCCGATGACGCGTTCGCGAAATTCCTGCGCATGCGTGCCGACGCGCTCCTGAACGATCAGTATTTCGATAGCGACATTGCCTGGCTGGAACTCAAGCGCCCCAAAGTGGACGTGATTTTTGCGCCCTACGAAACTTACAACGACGGCTTGCTGGGCGTGAAAGCCACCTACGGCGGCGCGGTGATGATCCGCGACGAAGATGCGAGCCGCCGCATGGAAACCTTCCAGAAGTACGTTGCAGACATTCAGGACGCGTTGCCGATTCCCGAACGCGACCGTCCTTCCAAGCACGGCCTGGAAACGCCGATGGAGGTGGTCGACTCGCCTTTCCGGACTGCTGATCTCGGCCATGGATACCAGGCGGTAGCGGACAATTTGCCGAATGATCCGCGCGTCCACGAATTGAAGGGCAGTAAGAAAATATTCTTCAAGAATTTCATGGATGCCCGTGTGAACTACGTCATTCTTCCCCTTGCCCGCTACATGATGCCGGAAGAGCAGGTGGCAATAGTTTCCGGCGAAGGCTACTTGTTCGGCACGATCATGCACGAGATCTGTCACGGACTCGGGCCTGACTTCGCGCACAACAACTCGGGTCAGAAGGTGGATATTCGCCAGGCCACCGGTCCGATTTACGGCGGTCTGGAAGAGGCTAAGGCAGATGTGGTTGGCATGTTCGCATTAAAGTGGCTGGTGGACCACGGTGTCCTTCCCAAGGAAAAATTGCACGGATACTACGCGTCGTACCTGGCGGGCAATTTCCGCACTCTACGCTTCGGTGCTGCTGAGGCCCATGGCCAGGCGGAGATGATGGAGTTCAACTATTACCTAGAGCACGGCGCAGTGCGCCGTCTGCCATCCGGCAAGTATGAAGTTGATTACGAGAAGATGCCGGTCCAAATAGAGAACCTTGGTAAAGAACTCCTTGAAATGGAAGCGACCGGCGACCGGGCCCGGGCGGAGGCTTGGTTCAAGAAATACGACGTGATCTCGCCGGAAGTCCAGCAGGCGTTGGACAAAGCCAGCAGCGTGCCCATCGACGTTGACCCGCTATTTTCTTTCCCCAGAGAGGTTCAGTAAGGCGAGTTGGCCCTGCAATCGCAGCGACGCGGTCGATCTTTGTGACTTTGGTGACGTTCCTTCCGACTTTGCCCTTTGCTACAGTCCCATGAAGGAGTGTGCTGTTAGGGGAGGCACTCGTGACGTCAACAAGAATTTTCGTGGGATGTTCTTTCTCTGCATGGGTCAGGCGGACAGCATTGCTGTTTTGCTTACTGACAGCTTTTGGGGCCAGCAGTTCAGCACCAGCTCGGGCCCAGGAGTCGGCACGTAAGCTGATTACGCGGGTGGCGCCGAAATATCCGGAATACCTTCAGACGCATGAAATCGGCGGAGTCGTACGCCTGAACGTAACCGTTACCCCTAGCGGGAACGTGAAGAGCGTCACGCCGGTTGGCGGGAATCCAATTTTGCTGGATGCAGCGACAGACGCGGTAAAGCAGTGGAAGTACGCGCCATCAGACAGCAGCGACACCTTCGAAGTGAAGCTCGAATTCACTCCCCGAAAACAGTAATCACGCGCCGAATTCTGCCTAAGAGGAACGCGAAGACAATGAGTATTGCTGGTTGGCGTTTATCTACGGCTCTAAGCGTGTTCTGTTTGGTGATGACCTTTGTTGCCCAGACCACCAGCCGGGGCCTCCACGCGCAGGAGCAGCCGGAGCGTAAAGTCATCACGACGGTCGGCGCCGAAATATCCGGAAGAAATTAAAAATCAGCAACTCGGCGGAGTGGTTCACCTAAGCGTGGTGATTGCCCCTGATGGTAGCGTCAAGAGCGTTAAGCCGATTAGCGGGAATCCAGCACTGGTTAACGCAGGGATCGAAGCGGTGAAGCAATGGAAATTCGAGCCGGCAACCGACACGGACACTGAGGAAATTGAGTTTTACTTCCGTCCAGAATAGCTAGCCCGCGAACTCGACTCTCGGCTCGACTGAGATGACTCCGGCGCGATAGCCCATATCCAGCAAGCGAACGATAGCTTCCTTTCCATCGGCGCCGTAGTCGAGCGTCCGCTCATTCACGTACATCCCGACGAACTTATCTGCCATGGAAGGATCGAGGTCGCGTGCAAACTGCATCGCGTACGCCAGCGCCTGCTCGCGATGGTCGAGAGCGTACTGAATGCTGTCGCGAAGGGCTTGCGAGACGCTGGAGATCAGCTCTGGGCCGAGGCTGCGCCGAATCGCATTGCCACCTAGGGGCAAGGGAAGTCCCGTCATCTGCTGCCACCAGCGGCCGAGATCCACAATGCGATACAAACCGGAGCGATCGTAGGTTAGCTGGCCCTCGTGGATGATGAGACCTGCTTCATACTTGCCCTGCAGTACCGCGGGAATGATTTCGTCAAACGGAACTACCTCAGTCTCAATTCCCGGTGAGAAGAGCTGCAGCGCAAGATAGGCGGTTGTGAGTTTTCCCGGCACCGCAATGCGAATGCTTTTAATCTCGCTAGTGGAGGACGCGCGCGTGGCAACAACCATCGGCCCATAGCCTTCGCCGACGCTGCCTCCGCACGTCATCAACGCATAGCGGTTCTGAATGTATGGGTACGCGTGAAACGAAACCGCGGTGACGTCGTATACACCGTCGCCCTCCATTGCCTGTTGATTCAAGGTCTGAATGTCGCACAGCTTGTGCGAAAAGCGCAGGCCGGGTACCTGCACCTTATTGGTCGCGAGGCCATAAAACATGAAGGCGTCGTCGGAATCAGGACTGTGGGCGATGCTGATGTCGCGGATGTCAGCTGCAGTGGTTGACAAACTTGTTCTCCAGAATGTGGTTCGAAGTTAAGCGCGCGGGAAGACGTGTTGCCATGTTTTCCTCGCTCCCGCGGCGAGCATGATCTTGATTACTTCGGCGAACACGAACCAGTACAAGCCGAGCGCAATCGCCGTTCGCAGAGAATGCGTCATGGTGTAGAGCCAGCTCAGGCCGCAGATAAATAACAAAATTTCGCCGGCAACACATGCGACGGCTGCGCGCAGGAAGCTCTGCTTTCCCAAGTGCGCGATATATCCGACCAGCGCAGCAACGAAAGGATAAGCAATCAGGTATCCGCCGGTTGGTCCGATTAGTTGTGCAATTCCCCCCGGTCCTGTAGGACTGAACACCGGCATCCCTGAGGCGCCCTCAATCAGGTACAGCGACAAAGCTGCGAAGCCACGCCACGGCCCCAGGGCTAGACCAACTACGAGCACCGCCAGGTTCTGTACGGTGAGAGGCACCGGTGTCCCAGGAATCGGAATCGACAAATGAGCGCTCGCTGCAACCAGAAAGCTTGCGGCCACAATCAGAGCGGCATTCAGACTGTAATCCAGTGCGCGGTTGCGCACGGTTGCGGTTTGGCTCACAGAATGCGACATCGGTCCTCCTCATTCGGAATGATGCGGCGGCTCAGCGGTCTGATGTTCCGCTTGCCGCAAACGCTGACGCACCCATACGTATGCGGACAATGCAGCCCACAGTACCGCCCCTGCGGCGACTGCAACCACCAGATACCACCAGATCATCCGCACGATAACCTAGGATATCAAATGCAATAAGGGGCAGTGCGCCCCCCTAGTCGAGAGCGAAACTCTAGGGAACCAGTTCCATGGTCATGGTTGCGCCGCCCATCGACGGCAGCAATGCTTCAAGCTTCACCGGCTTGCGCGAGTCTTTGGCGATCCAGATGGTCTGTTTATCGTTTCCTCCGTCCGCCGACGTGATCTCGATTTTGTAGCTGTCAAATGTGCCCGCTCCCACGGTCACGCTCTCGACCCCGGAAACTTTGAGCGCCATAAGCTTCTCTTTTTGCTTTTGTACGTCGAAGTTGCGAAAGTTGGTCGCATATCCTTCAGCAAGAGGCAGGGTGGCAATACATTCCATGCTGCCAGCACCGTTAGCAAAAATCGGACCACCCAAATCGGCGGAAACCGGCTTGTCTTGCCCGTTCATGCCCATTGTGCCGCTGACCTTTTTGTCCGTGAAGTCGAGCTTGATGTTGACCGGCCCCTGCTCGATGGTCTGCTTTCGAACCGCCAGTGTAGCCTTGTCGAGCACGGCTGCATCGGTGATTGCGCCCATTGGGGTTTGCATCTTATCGACCGCGCTCCAGGCCCCGTTCTCTTCTTGAATGATGGTGGACACGGTCAAAGCAATTTCCTGACCACCTACCGAAATTTTCGCTTTGTAGTTATACGTACCCGGCGCGAGATCGACTGCGCGGGTGGGCAGGCTTACTGCATTTGGATCAACTTTCTTTGCCAGCACCACAGTCTTGGGATCAACCGTGATCTCGGCCAGACGCTTCATAGCATCGGGTGATCCGCCCTCTTGTGCGCGGCCACCGAGGTGATTTGCGAAAAATTTCTCGGCTGCGATGAACATGGCCAGGTTGTTCACCGGTCGTGCAAAGCCGTGACCCTCGTCGGGCGCCAGCAGATACTCAACCGGGAATCCTCGATCGCGTAATGCAATGACAATTTGCTCTGCTTCACGGCGATTTACACGCGGATCATTTGCGCCCTGGACTACCAGCAGAGGCGTCTTGATCTTGTCGGCATAGGTTAGCGGCGAAGCCTCCTTCAGCAGCGTTTTGCCTTCCGCAGTGCCGGGATCGCCCACGCGGCTGTAGAGCATCTTGCGTATCTGCTCCCAATAAGGAGGGAAGGATTCGAGCAAGGTGATCAGGTTTGACGGACCAACAATGTCCACGGCAGCGGCGTACAAGTCAGGCGTAAACGTCACGCCAGCGAGCGTGGCGTATCCGCCGTAAGAACCGCCCACGATGCCAATGCGCTTAGGATCGGCAATACCTTGGGCAACGAGATATTTTGCGCCCCAGGTGATGTCGTCCTGCATTTTCTTGCCCCATTCAAGATTCCCGCCGTCGAGGAATTTCTTTCCGTATCCGGTCGATCCGCGGAAGTTGGGCATGAGCACCGCGTAACCGCGATTGGCAAAGAACTGCGCCAATCCGTTGTAACCCCAGCCATCTCTGCCCCAGGGGCCGCCATGCGGAAACATGAGCGTCGGCAAGTTCTTTGCCGGGATTCCTTTCGGCAGAGTCAAATATCCCGGGATTTCCAGGCCATCAGAAGAGGGATACGAAATGGCTTTCATCTCCGCCAGGTACTCACGCGGCAGCTTTTCGCGAATCTTGAATTGAGGCGTCAGGGTGCGACTCTTGCGGGTGAACAGATATGTCTGACCCGGTTCCGTGTCGCTTTCGATGGTCACCAGCCATGTGCTCTCATCCCGGGTGCGTGACCCTACCATGACCTCGTACTTCGGATAGTGGAACTTGCGTTCAATCCAGTGAACATCGTCGCCGAACGCTTTTTCCTTGTAATACGTCTTGGTGCGTGCGGCGGTGTACCAGGTTTCCACCAGTTCGTCGGTGGATTCAGAAAACAAAGCGCCGGAGAAATCAACTTTACCCAATGGATCAGATTCCACACTCTCCGTATTGCCGGTTTGTGGATCGAGAAGCGCCAGCGAGATCAGGTTGGCGTCCTTGTTGGTTTCGACGTAGATGCGCTGATTACCAGGCTTGAACTGCAGCGGCGCACAGGTTTCGAACACATTGCAGGAATAGATTTTTGTGAACTTGTCCGCATCCACGCGCAAAAAATCCGTGTCGCCGTTCTCCGCTGAGCGCGTGGCCATGCGGAGATTGCCGTCGAGGTCGAAGACCCACTGGCTGACCCGGTCCGTGTTCTTTCGGACCAGCGTCTTTTCGCCGGTAGAGATGCTGAGTTTGTACAAATCGTGCCAGGCCTTGTCGCGATCATTCAGCCCTATGTACAGCACGTCAGGATTTTTCTTCGGGAGATCGAACAGTTGAACGCGAACACCTTTGAGGCCAGTGAGGTCGCGCGAAGGAGGAGCATCCGCGCCAGTCGCGGGCTTGCCGGCTGGATCGACGGCATAGATGTTGAAGTTCTCGTCGCCGTCGTTGTCCTTGACATACAGGATGTATTTGCTGTCGCGCGTCCAGAAATAACCTGGGATCGGGCGCTTCGTTTCGGTGGTCAGCAGGCGCGCTGCGCTGAAGGGTTCGTCCACTCCTTTGACATAAATATTGCGGGTGTCTTTCCACGGCTTGAGGAAAGAAATGAATTTGCCATCGGGAGAGATCTGGGCGCCAGCGATTTCCGGGTCGCCGAAGAAGAGGTCCCGATCGATAATCGGCGGCAGGCCGGTGGCTTTGTCTTTAGTCTGGGAATTGAGAAGAAGAGGAAAGATAAATAAGAGACAGCAAAACGCAAAGGCGGAACGCCTTGTCATGGTGGACTCCTTTGATGTCCGTGGGGAGCGACAACATTGTACGCTGAGAATACGCACACTTACAGTCAGATGTTCCCGGCGGAGCGGTTCATGGAGAGAAGTTACGCCGACCCTTCTTCTGATTCGGTTGTCGGCGAGACCTCAACCGGAAAGTTTACCGACCGCGAGATAAAACAAAGTGAATGCGCCTTGTGGTGGAGTTCAGAGGCGAGAGTCTCTTTGTCTGATTCGGCAACAAGAACTTGCGGCTTTAAGGTGACGCTCACAAATTCCCCGGAACCGTCTGCGTTCTCACGCATCACGCCTTCAGCCGAGTCGCGATATTCAAGCACCGTGATCTTATTTACCGCGCACAGGTGCAAATACCACAGCATGTGGCAGGAAGACAGGCTGGCGACGAGAAGTTCTTCGGGGTTGTAGCGGGTCTTGTCGCCGCGGAAACCCGGATCACTCGAAGCAGGAATATCCGGCTTGCCCGCCACACGAATGACGTGATCACGACGATAGCTGGTGTAACTCTTCGTGCCCTGGCCGTCGTTACCGGTCCACTCGATCGCACATTGGTAGCTATGCTGTTTCACCGAACACCTCGAGCGACTGAGCGTTGCGTCCATCTTTCAGAGACGTCTCGAGCTCTTTCGATATTGTCCACTACGAGGATCAACTGATTGTTGTGATCGCTGTACTGCACTTCGATGTTGATACCGGCGTTCGCCATTTCGCGGCAAAGCTTCCCGAGTTGGCCGGGTTCGCCTTGACGAAGCTTCTGAATGACCACCTCGCGAACCCCGAGTACAGTTAAGCCTTCGCGCTCCAGAACTTCTCGTGCGGCCGCGCCGTCTTTGAACAAAAAATGCGCGATGCCCGTGCCGCCAACCAGGAACGTGCCGCCTCCCTCAATGCTTATTCCGGAGCGTCCCAGGGCTTCACCCATGCGGGCGAGTTCGCCAGGACGATGTTCGAGAAGAATACTGACATCCTGCATGAAATCTCCTGAAGATTAGCAAATTGTGCGGGGAATCATCGGCCAGACATCAGCTTTTCGATCTCATCCGGCGCCTGGGGCAGGGACTCGGTAAGGCGGACCAACTTACCATCTTTGTCCACATAAAAGATGTCTTCAATCCGGACCCCGAGTTTCTCTTCAGGGATGTAGATGCCGGGCTCGATGGTGAAAACCATGCCTGGAGCCAGCGGAATCTTGTAGTCTCCTGCGTCATGCACGTTCAAGCCAACGTAGTGTCCCAGACCGTGGATGAAGTACTTGCCGAGCGGTTCCCCATGCAGGTCCTTACCATGAGTGTTGATGTAGTTGTACGCGGCACCGTACAGAGAGTCTTCCTGATCCTTGAGCAGGTGCGATTTTCCCGACTGAAATGCCGCGATCGCCGCCTTCTGCGCGCCCAGAACGATCTCATAGATTTCACGCTGGCGCGCTGTGAACCTGCCCGTAGCCGGAACAGTACGGGTGATGTCCGAGGCGTAAAGTGAGTACTCGCCCGCCGCGTCCATGACGACGATGTCGCCCTGTTGAATCGTGCCGGAGTCGTCGGAGTAATGCAGTACGGTTGAGTTCACACCGCTGCCGACAATCGGCGCGTACGCAGGCCTCTGGCAGCCGCGCTTTCCCCACTCGTACTGCAAGACTGCCGAAACCTCGTGTTCCGTGACGCCGGGTTTTATGTTTCGAATCGCAGCGAACTGCGCCGCAATGGATGCATTCGTCGCTTTGCGAATCAGATCGATTTCGCCATCATCTTTGATAGTTCTTAACGACGCGAGCAGCGGACGGATATCGCCGAATGACGTTCGCACCGCAAACGCGTTCGCATTGTTCAACCACGCCAGCGGCTGCGTCGAGTTGGATGGCTCGTCTCCTGCGGGAATGTCGGTGTAAATCTTTACGCCGCCAGGGAAAAGCTTCACAAATTCCGCGCGCATGTTATCAAGCGACTCGACACGATCGAATCCTGTGACCTGCGCAGCGTTCGGCGAGTCCGGCCCCAACTTCGGACCGGTCCAGCGCTCCTGCGAATAGTTTCGTTGAGGTAGAAATAAGACTTCGGTGTAAGGACGTGAAGGGTTGTCGTTCTTAGCTTCCGCGGCAGGCGCGACCAGGACTGCTGCGCCCGGCTCCGACCACCCGGTCAGGTAATAGAAGTTGGCGTCAGGGAAATAGCCGTAAACATCATTCGGACCTGGCAATTCCGGCGGAGCAAACAGCAACGCCACTCCGCCATCCAGTTTGGCGGCAAGTTTCTCGCGGCGAGCATGATAGTCGGAATTGGGCTGGCGCTCGCGTCCTAACGCCGGCAGGCAAGCAAGAATTAGGGTTCCAGCAAGTACATACCTCAGACCCGTGGATTTCATTCGCAATTATTTTCTCGTCAGGTTCTTAGTGGCAGATTCAAAGGCATCGACATTGCTCTTGTCCAAAATCTCCGAACCTGTATCGACGAACTCGGGGATCGGAGAAAAGCCGTTGTCCTTCCAGTCGGCGCCAAGATTAGGCAGATTCTGGTGGTGCACGGTGTCGAGCATCTTCAATCCGACAAAAGCCATGGTGTACGGTTTCTGCGCGATGGTCGCGGAGATCACGCCTTTTTTGATCCAATCCAGCGTCTCAGGGTCGGTGTCCATGGCGATCACCACTCGGTCCTTGATGCTGTTGTTGCTCAAAACTGCAGCTACTTCTTTTCCGGACAGCGCTTCGAGACAAACAAAGGCATTGATGTGTTGCTTTTTGTCGTTAGCGAGGAATTGGGTGGTGCTGTCGAAAGTGATGCGGGAGTCCCCCTTCATATCAATGACCTGGACGATTTTGATCTGCGGGGAACTATCCAGCGCATCTTTGTAGCCGCGCAGGCGCTCGGTCTGGTTGGGTTGCGAGGGCATCGCAAATACGACAACGTTGCCTTTACCCTTTAATTCCTGGGCCAGGCGCTTGCCGCCCTCCACGCCCGCTTGATAGTTGTTTGTGCCGATAAAGAACAGGCGCTTGCTGGAAGGAGCGTCCGAATCCATGGTGATGACCGGGATCCCTGCGGCGATGGCGCGGTCAATGCTGGGTTGCAGCACATTAGCGTCGGCAACGGATATCAGGATCCCATTTGGCTTCGCGCCGATAGCACGATCTAATTCGTCCCGTTCGCCGTTGGCGTCGTAGCTGTCGGGGCCAGTGAATTGGTAGCCCACTTTCAGCTCATCCGCAGATTGATAGAACCCGGCTGACGCCGTCTGCCAATAAGGAATCTTGACGTTCGTCGAAATGAAAACATATTTTTCGCCGCTATGACCACCGGCACACGAAGCCAGCGACAACAGTGCGGCGGCCAGCAATACAGAAAGGAGAATGCGCGTTCGCGTCATGGGAGACCTCCTCAGACGTTCGTCGAAAATCGTGAAGGAAGCGAGAGGAATTCTACCTCTGCGCAGGACGAAAGAACAAGGAAGCGAGTTTACACGCCAACCGGGTAAGGCTTCGTGTGGCCCTCGGCGGCCAGCGACAGAGACGAGAACCGCCCCTGCAGCAGCGACATTAACCCCGTATACCAGTATCCAACGACGAACAACAGCAGGAACGGAACGGTGAGGAAGTTTTCGTTATCCAGCGCGTAATAGACAGTAAGCGCGAAATAGCTTCCGATCAACAATTCCGCCCAGGGCACCCAGCCCAGGCGCTTGCGATACTTGTTGGCGCGCACTACATCCTTCTTCTTCTCGACGCGATATTTCGGAGTGCGGGCGAATGCCGATTGCTTGCCGATCAGTGCTTCGAGAACCGCAATGGTGTTCGTCAGAGTTAGACCGATCCCCAGCGCCATAAGAAATGGCAGGTATAGCAATGCTCGTGGCCAGGTTCGCGGAAAGAGCTCTCGTTGCGACACCAGGTAAAAGCTGGAAATCGAGAACGTTGATGCCAGGAAAAGCGGGATGTCGATGTAGAGCATCTGGAACCATCCCTGGTAGAAGCGGATGACCATTGCGGGTAGCAGCAACACCGACAAAATCACCATAAGGGGATAACTCATATTCGCGGTCAGGTGATACCAAGCTTCAAGTTTGACGCGGAACGGTTGCTTGCTTTTGAGCACACGCGGGAGAATTTTCTTGCCAGTTTGAATCAACCCTTTCGCCCAGCGTGCTTGCTGCGTTTTAAACGCCGTCATCTCGACCGGCAACTCCGCCGGGCACTCCACGTCCTGCCGATAGACGAACTTCCACCCCTTAAGCTGAGCTCGGTAGGAAAGATCGGTATCTTCGGTGAGCGTATCGTGCTCCCAGCCGCCGGCATCATCGATGGCCTGACGACGCCAGATTCCGGCTGTGCCATTGAAATTGAAGAACACATCATGCCGCGCGCGTCCCGAGTGCTCGAGCACGAAATGTCCATCGAGCAGGATGGCTTCCACTTCCGTGAGGAAAGAGTAGTTGCGATTGATATGCGTCCAGCGAGTTTGCACCATCCCGATCTTGGGATCGGTGAAGTGGTGGACCGTTTTCAGCAGAAAATCACTCGGCGGTACGAAATCCGCGTCAAAGATGGCGACGAATTCGCCTTTGGCGCTCTTCAATCCCTCATGTAACGCGCCGGCTTTGAATCCTGCTCGGTTGGTGCGGTGCAGGTAGACCACCGGATATCCCTGCGAGGCGTAATGCTCGCACAAGTCGCGCGCCACGGTTGCGGTTTCGTCGGTGGAATCATCAAGCAGCTGGATGTCCAACTTCTCGCGCGGATACTCGATCCGGCACACCGCCTGCAACAGGCGATCCACAACGTACTGCTCGTTGAAAATCGGCAGTTGAACCGTTACTAGCGGCAGCTCGGCGAATTCCTGCGGTAGCTTGGTGGCCCGGTCCTTCTTCTTGTAATAGAGATAAACCAGTGTGTAGCGATGAATTCCGTACGTCGCTAGCAGGATCAGGACGATGAAATAGGGGATCAGAAGTGCCAGATCGAAGCCGTTGGCCTCGTACAGCCCCTTAAACGTAGTGTCGAGAAAATGCCGTCGCACGTATTGCGTAATCCCGTGCTGGGCAAAGAAAACGGCGAGGGCTGGAAGGTAGGTCAGCATCGTCGATGCCCCGGGGTTAAATTGCGGGGCGGGTGAAGGGAACATTGTAAATGACATATTTCAGGGTTTGGGAAATTCACAGGCGACGGTGTGATACATGACCGTGCATTGTCATTTGAAGCGCCGCTATGCTGCACGCGTGGGCCTGTGGTGTAAAGGAAGCACGGCGTCCCGTCAAGACGGCAGGTGCGGGTTCGAATCCCATCAGGTCCATTCCCGAACATTGATCGGGCTTGTTTCAGAATGGGAAAGTAGGGCGCGGGACACTACTTTCCCTTGATATTCAACCCAACTGCAGTGATAATTTAGATGATCTTGACGGGACGCCAGCGTTCCAGAGACGGCCTCTTTGCGGGGCCGTTTTCATTTTCAGCCCTGATATACACTCGTTCTGCAATAAGTACCCTCATGCCAGACACTCACGCCTACATCTGCGATGCGATTCGCACGCCTTTTGGGCGTTATGGCGGAGCTTTGGCATCAGTGCGCACCGACGATCTCGCTTCCATACCGATCAAAGCACTCCTGGAACGCAATCCCAACGTGGATTGGGGTGCGCTGGATGACGTCGTCTACGGTTGCGCCAATCAGGCGGGCGAGGACAATCGCAATGTCGCGCGCATGGCGTTACTGCTGGCGGGACTGCCGGTCGACGTGCCAGGAGCCACGGTGAACCGCCTTTGCGGCTCCAGTCTTGAAGCGATTTCCGTCGCCGCACGCGCGATCAAGTCGGGAGAAGCCTCGCTGGTGATTGCCGGCGGCGTCGAAAGCATGTCACGCGCGCCCTTCGTGATCGGGAAGGCTGAAGCTCCTTTTTCCCGCGGAGCCAAGATTGAAGACACCACCATCGGCTGGCGCTTCGTCAATCCCGCGATGAAAGAAAAGTACGGAACCGATTCCATGCCGGAGACTGCGGAGAACGTCGCCGAGCAGTGGAAGATTTCGCGTGAGGATCAGGACGCGTTTGCCCTGCGAAGCCAGCAGCGCACCGCTGCCGCAATGAAAAACGGAAATCTCGCGGAAGAGATTGTGCCGGTGCGAATCCCGGGAAAGAAGGGTGCGGAGACCGTGGTTACTCAGGACGAGCACCCGCGTCCGGATACCACGATGGAAGCTCTGGCCAAACTCAAGCCCATTGTGAAGCCGAACGGAACTGTCACCGCGGGCAATGCCTCCGGTGTGAATGATGGCGCTGGCGCGTTGCTGCTGGCTTCCGAAGAAGCGGTAGCGAAATACGGATTGACTCCTCTGGCGCGGGTTCTGGGATCAGCTACAGCCGGAGTTCCCCCGCGCATTATGGGTATCGGACCGGTTCCCGCCACTCGCCGTGTTCTGGAGAAGACCGGCGTCAACCTTTCGCAAATCGATCTGATCGAGTTGAATGAGGCGTTTTCCGTGCAATCGCTGGCTGTTCTGCGAGACCTCGGCCTTCCCGATGACGCAGCGCACGTGAATCCCAATGGTGGGGCGATTGCGCTCGGTCATCCACTCGGAGCCAGTGGCGCTCGTCTCGCGACGGCGGCGGTATATCAACTCAGGCGAATGAAGTCGCGATACGCGCTGTGCACCATGTGCATTGGTGTAGGGCAGGGAATCGCGACCGTGCTGGAGCGGGTGTAACCCGATCATCTCGATCGGCAGAGATTTTGGGTGGAGCAGGCCTTCAAGGCCTGCATGAAAAATGCCGACAAGACGCGGGCTTCAGCCCCTTAGGTTGAGCTCTTCCAATGATGTAAATCTCTCAGGCGGCTAAAGCCGGACTCAGAGCAGACGCATGGCTGAAAACCCTGGCACCCAAGCTGATCCGGTATGAGTAGTGCCAGCGCCTTGGCCCGACTTACTTGGCAATCGATCTTAGCTTTTCCGCCGCTAACTCCGGCGTGATATCGCGCTGCGGAGTTCCCAGCATTTCGAATCCCACCATGAACTTTCGCACGGTCGCCGACCGCAGCAGTGGCGGATAAAAATGCGCATGGAAGTGCCACTCGGGATGGGACTCCCCGTCAAACGGATGCTGATGAAATCCCATTGAGTACGGAAATGGCACGTCGAATACGCAGTCGTAGGTGGACGTAATCCGCTTGAGCAATGCGCTAAGTTGCGCCACTTCGCCTGCTTGGAACTCCGTGAAACTGCCAAAATGTCTGCGGCTGCATACCAATATTTCAAACGGCCACACCGCCCAGAACGGCACGACGGAGATAAATCCGTCGTTTTCACAGACAACACGCGCCTTCTGCTCCCGTTCGATTTCGACGTAATCGCAAAGCAAGCACGCGCCGTTCTTCTCCCGGTAATTTTGCTGTGCGAAAAACTCGCGCGCCGGCGCTTGAGGAACCGTTGCAGTGGCCCAGATCTGGCAATGAGGGTGCGGATTGCTCGCACCCATCATCTCTCCGCGGTTCTCGAAAATCTGGACGTGCCGGATCCCGTGAGTACTCGAAAGCTCCCGCGTTTGCGCTGTCCATTCACGAATGACCGGCTCGATATCCTGCGCCGCCATCGTCGCGAGCGTCAAATCATGGCGGGGCGAGAAGCACATCACGCGGCAGATTCCCGACTCGGTTTCCGCCACCAGCAACCCTTTGTTATTAACGTCCAGATGGGAGCAGGGAACATCCTTTTTTAGCGCAGCAAAATCGTTTTCGAAAACGAAAGTTGAATGGTACTGCGGATTCAGCGCGCCGTTAGCCCGCTGATTGCCGGGACAGAGATAGCAGGAAGGATCGTATTTGGGGCGTTGCGCCTGGGGCATCGCCTCCACTGCACCCTGCCAGGGACGCTGCGTGCGGTGCGGTGAGACTAAAACCCATTCGTTGCTGAGCGGATTGAACCTGCGGTGCGGCGACTCGCGGAATACTGCATCCAGATAATTTCCCATGGGGTCTTGTAGCGCCTTCCCTGCAATTACTGGTCCACCTTACTTGATTCGACTTTAGTATGTTCTCTCACAAACACCGTGCCATTACAATAGCGTGGGACTTCGAACCGGGATGTTCGCAGATACGTTAGAATCCGCGCAGAGACACGCCAACAGGGGAGCGCGCCGCAAGTGAAAAATTTGAAGGCGAACGAACTGCCGCAAGTTTTCGAACGGGAATTTCATGCACGTCCAAAGATTTTCCGGGCGCCCGGTCGCGTAAACCTCATTGGCGAGCACACCGATTACAACGATGGTTTTGTGTTGCCAAGCGCCATCGGTTTCTACGCGCACGTTGCAATTGCTCCCCGCGCAGACGAAAAGCTTATCCTCAAATCTACCGCCTACGATGGCCAGTTCGAATACGATGTGGCTCGCCTTCCTGATAAGAAGCAAGACGAATGGGCGGACTATGTGGTGGGCGTGGCGCACCAGTTAAAGCGCGCGGGTATTCCCTTGAGTGGCGCGAATCTGCTGTTGCACAGCGAAGTGCCCGTCGGCTCAGGTCTGAGTTCGTCCGCCGCATTGGAAGTGGCTTCTGCTCTCGCGCTTCAGAGCCTTTCCGGCAAAACGCTTCCGCTCAAGCAGGTCGCCAAGCTTTGCCAAAGTGCCGAAAACGAATTTGTCGGCGCCCATGTCGGCATCATGGACCAGTTCGTTTCCTGCTTCGGCAAAGAGGGACATGCGGTACTGATCGATTGCCGCTCGCTCGACTTTCAACTGGTGCCGATTCCGCCCGCGGTGGATTTCGTCATTTGCAACACCATGGTGAAGCACGAGCTTTCGGGCGGCGAATACAACGAGCGGCGGGCGCAATGCGAAGAAGGTGTTCGAGTCCTGTCGAAGTTCTACCCGGGAATTAAGGCGCTTCGCGATGTGTCGGCTGAGCAACTGACCAAGCACGAGTCTGACCTGCCCGCAATCGTCTATCGCCGATGCCTGCACGTAGTAGAGGAGAATGCGCGCACGCTGGAGGCGGTCAAGTGTTTCGCTTCCGGCGACCTTGCCAAAGTTGGCATGCTCATGCGCGCATCACACGAAAGCCTTCGCGATCTCTACCAGGTCAGCTGCATAGAACTCGATGCTATGGTGGAATCTGCTCACGGCGTGGCTGGCTTTATCGGTGGCCGTATGACGGGCGGCGGCTTTGGCGGATGCACCATCAATCTCGTTGAGCACACGAACTCGCAAAGCTTTGCTAAAGCAGTGGCTTCTCGCTATAAAGCCAAGACCGGAATCACGCCCGATGTCTTCGTCTGCTCAGCTGCCAATGGCGCAGGTCTCGAGGCGGAACATGCTGCCGTCTAGTACGAATGGACCGTAGTACCACCGGTGACCAAGGTTGTACGGTAAACGTTTACAATGGGCTATCGAATGCGGGATAATGATCGGCCCGTGGTTTCATATTGCAGCACTGGTCTAAATCGTTTCATTCCAACTTGGAGGAATACGAGATGAGGGTTGCGGCTCTCGTAATTGCGCTCATGACAATGACTTCCGTGGTCTCGGCTCAAGTAACCAAACAAAGCTTCGGCAAGACGCCCGACGGCAAGAATGTCGACATTTATACGCTCAAAGATGGGGCGATAGAGGCACACATCATTACGTATGGGGGCATTATCCAGGCGCTGAAAGTTCCCGACAAAAATGGTAAGTCAGCCGATATCGTCCTTGGGTTCGATACCCTGGACGAATACGTCAAAGGAAATAAGGGGTATTTCGGCGCGCTGATCGGGCGTTATGGCAACCGCATCGCCGGGGGCAAGTTCACGCTCGACGGTAAGACCTATTCGATTCCAGTGAACGACGGTCCAGACCCGAACCACCCAGTCAACGCGCTCCACGGCGGTCCGAAAGGCTTTGACAAAGTCGTTTGGGACGCAAAGGAAATCCCTCATGGGGTTGAGCTTACTTACGTGAGTCCCGATGGCGACCAAGGCTTTCCTGGCAAGCTGACAGCAGTTGTGCGTTACACGCTAGTGGGTAAAGACCTCAAGATTGACTACTCAGCCACCACCGACAAGGACACCGTCCTCAACCTTACAAATCACTCCTACTTCAACCTCGCAGGCGCAGGCAGCGGCGACATCCTGAAGAACGACGTGAAGATTAACGCCAGTCACTACACGCCCGTGGATGCGAACCTGATTCCCACCGGAGAGATTGCGTCGGTGGCGGGCACGCCTTTTGATTTTCGCAAGCCAACCGCTGTCGGCGCCCGTATCAATGACGACAACGACCAATTGAAGAAAGGGCACGGCTACGATCACAACTGGGTGCTCGACAGCACCGGGAAATTGGCTGAAGCGGCCGAAGTTTATGAGCCTTCCAGCGGTCGCGTTCTCCAGGTCATAACCGACCAACCGGGCGTTCAGTTCTATACCGGCAACTTCCTTGACGGAAGCATCACCGGCAAAGGCGGCAAGGTTTACGGACACCGTTCGGGACTTTGTCTGGAGACCCAGCACTTCCCGGATTCGCCCAATCATCCGAAGTTCCCATCAACCGAGTTGAAGCCAGGACAGAAATATCATTGGGTAACGGTTTTCCGGTTCTCGGCACGCTAGTTCGACAGTAAGGAAAGCAGCATTTGGGGCCGCACAGAATGGCGGCCCCAATTTCAAGCACTCGAATCTCATGTCTGCAACCATAACTTCAAGCAAAACCTTGCAGCAACTCCGTGAGCAGGTGCTCGAAGCCAACCTCGAGTTGGTGAGACGCGGACTAGTTTTGTACACCTTCGGAAATGCGAGTGGCATCCTGCGCGAAGAGGGATTGGTAGTCATCAAGCCAAGCGGCGTGCCTTATGATCAGATGAAGCCGGAGCACCTCGTTTTGACGGATCTGAACGGTAAGGTGCTCGAAGGCAACCTGCGGCCCTCCTCCGATCTACCCACGCACGTTCTGCTCTATCAGCGGTTCAAAAACATTGGCGGCGTCGTTCACACGCATTCTGAGTACGCGACCGCATGGGCCCAGGCCCGACGGGACATTCCCTGCTTTGGGACTACCCACGCTGATTACTTTCACGGACCGGTGCCGGTGACTGATCCTATGCCTGCCGAGGAGATCGCGGGCGAGTACGAATGGAACACTGGCGAGGCGATTGCGCGCACCTTTCGCGACAAGGATCCTGACGTGATTCCAGCGGTATTGGTAGCGAATCACGGTCCATTTGCATGGGGCAAAGATGTCAGCAGCGCCGCGCATAACGCGGTGGTTCTCGAGTCCATCGCTCGCATGGCATATTTCACTACGACTTTGAATCCGGGGATGGGTAATATTTCAAGCACGCTTCACGACCGCCATTTCTTGCGCAAGCACGGTCGCAACGCATACTACGGTCAGGCAGGGGAGAAAAAATGAGTCCACTCTTGGCGATGTTTGTCGCAGAGCGGTTGGTGAAACTTTCTGGCGTTGACTTGGCCATCATCGCCTTCTACTTCCTATTGGTTCTGGTTATCGGCTTTTATCTCAAGAAATTTGCCAATACCGGCGAAGACTTTTTTCTTGCCGGCCGCGAGATGACCGCGTGGGTCGCAGGCCTGGCCTTCGTCTCTGCCAACCTTGGTTCACTTGAACTGCTCGGATGGGCGGGTTCAGCCTACCAGTACGGAATCATGGCCGCGCACTGGTACTGGGTCGGCGCCATTCCTGCCATGGTGTTCCTCGGCTTGGTGATGATGCCGTTCTACTACATCTCCAAGACGCACTCTGTCCCCGGATATCTGAAGCTGCGCTATGGCACGGAAGCTGCCGGTCTGAGCGCGATCACCTTCGCGGTGATGACAATCCTGATGTCGGGCGTGAATATGTACGCCATGGCCGTGGTCATGAAAGTCGTCCTCGGATGGGACATCAACTTCAGCATTTGGGTTTCATCTCTGACGGTCGGCGTCTACGTGGCCGCAGGCGGTCTGTTCTCAGCAATCTTCAACGAAGTGTTGCAGTTTTTCCTCATCTGGTTCGGCGCGTTGCTCATCCCGATTCTCGGCCTGATTGAAACCCACGGCTGGGCGGGCATGGTCGCGCGCATTCAGCAGAATTTTCCGGGTCAAGACTTCACCCATATGTGGGCGCCGATGGGTTCATTTGCCAATAATCCCATGGGCATCAATTGGATCGGAATTGTTTTTGGCCTCGGCGCGGTGCAGTCGATGGGTTACTGGACTACGGACTTCCTGGTGGTTCAGCGCGTACTCTCCGCCAGGGACATCCGTTCCGCAAAACTGGCGCCGATTATCGGATCGTTCTTCAAAATGGCCGTTCCGTTGATCGTCATCCTTCCCGGTCTGCTGGGACTGGCCGTTCTTCCCATGCACCTCGTGCCCGCCAGCGACCTGCAAGCAGGCCAACACAGCTATAACGAAGTGTTGCCTCTCATGCTTGCCCGCTACTGCGGCCCAGGCCTATTGGGCCTCGGAATTACCGCCCTCGTCGCAGGATTCATGGCTGGCATGGCTGGAAATGTTAGCGCCTTCGCGACCGTGTGGACGTACGACATTTATCGTCCCTATCTCAACAAGACTGCTCCAGACAAGCATTACGTTTCCATGGGGCGCTGGTGCACCATTATTGGCTTGATTATCAGCATCGGCACAGCCTACCTGGTGATGGGTTTCGCCAGCATCATGGATTACGTGCAGGCGCTGTTTGGGTTCTTCATTGCGCCGCTGTTTGGCACGGTGCTGCTGGGGATGTTATGGAAACGCGTCACACGGTGGGCTGGCTTCCTCGGTTTGCTCGCCGGTACTCTTTCGTCCTTGACGATGTTTTTGTTGATGCACAAAATCGACCCGGACAAATGGGTGCCAATCTTTGCTCGTTCACCGCTGGCAAAGGGACTTGCGCAAGACATGTACCAGTCTCTCTGGGCCTGCGTTACCTGCGTAGTGGTGACGGTCCTGGTCACGCTGGTTACCAAGCCCAAGCCGGACCAGGAATTGGTGGGCCTGGTTTACAGCCTGACTCCAATCGCGCATGAAGAACACGCAAGCATCTTCCACAAGCCGGCGTTCTGGGGGGCGGTGGCGATGGTGCTGTTCGTAGTTTTGCAAATCATTTTCTGGTGAGACGATGAGCGAAAAACATCACATCATTCCGGTTTGGTTCTTTGTCGGCGTGCTGCTGTTCGTGTACGGCATACTGATTTTCATCAGCGGGATTGCGGAACTCTCGCATCCGCCCGACACTGTGCTGTCTAACCTGCACGCGCCTGTCTGGTGGGGCGCTCTGCTGATCGTCCTGGGCGGGGCATACTGCCTGATCTTCAGGCCAAAGAATACATAACTTGACGTGTTTCCGTTGGCTTGCGGCGTACACTGTTTGGTCGGGTAAACGATTGCTGAAAGCGGGTAGCCGAACCCAAGAAGTTTTGAATTTCTTTTAGGGGCTTTATGACGAATAACAAGATGACAATGGGGCTGATCGTGGGGAACCGGGGATTCTTTCCCGATCACCTCGCCAAGAGCGGCCGTGAAGAGATGATTCGCGTTCTCCAAACGGCCGGCATGGAAGTAGTTGCGCTCACTCCCGAGCAGAGTAAGTACGGCGCTGTTGAAACGCGTGAGGAATCGACGCGCTGTGCGGAATTATTCAAGAAGAATGCCGACCGGATTGACGGCATTATCGTGACCCTACCGAATTTCGGCGAAGAGCGCGCGATTGCTGACACGCTGCGGCTTTCGGGCCTGCGTGTGCCAGTCCTGATCCAGGCCACGCCCGATGATCCCAAAAAGATGACCATCGCTTTCCGCCGCGACAGCTTCTGCGGAAAGATGTCGGCATGCAACAACCTCAGGCAGTACAACATTCCTTACTCGATTACCACGCTGCATACCGAAGCTCCGGATTCGCCCGAGTTCACGAAAGATCTGCAATGGTTTGCCGCAGTCTGCCGCATCGTGAACGGCTTTCGTAATCTGCGCGTGGGCTCAATCGGCGCGAGACCTACCGCATTCAACACGGTTCGCTTCAGCGAAAAGATTCTCGAGCACAATGGGATTTCAATCGAGACGCTGGACTTGTCAGAAGTCCTGGGCCGTATTGATCGCATGAAGGACTCTGATCCTGCGGCGCAAGGGAAGCTGGCAACCATCCAGAAATACGTCGACACAAAAGACGTGCCGGCCAACGCGCTGATGAAGATGTCGAAACTTGGCGCAGTGATTGATCAGTGGATGGCGGCGACACAAGTAAAGATCAGCGCTATTCAGTGCTGGACGTCTCTGGAAGAGAATTTCGGCGTCGTGCCTTGCACGGTCATGAGCATGATGAGCGAGCAGTTGCTTTCCAGCGCCTGCGAAGTTGATATTGCCGGCGTGCTGGGAATGCATGCCATGCAGTTGGCGTCGGGTACGCCCTCCGCGCTGCTCGATTGGAACAATAATTACGGCAGCAATCCCGATAAGGCGGTCTGCTTCCACTGCGCCAATCTGCCGAAACACTTCTTCCGCTCGTTCAAGATGGATTTCCAGGAAATCATCGCGGGCACGGTCGGCAAAGAGAATACGTTTGGAACGGTGGTCGGCCTGATCAAGCCGGAGAAGATGACCTTTACCCGCTTCTCGACCGCGGATCTGGAAGGGAAGATGCGTGGCTACGTCGGCGAGGGCCGCTTCACTGACGACGCACTAAACACCTTCGGTGGCGCTGGCGTCTGCGAAATTTCGAAAATGCAGAAACTCTTGCACTACATCTGCGAGAACGGATTCGAGCACCACGTGGCCGCTAACCTGTCGTCGGTCGCGCCCGCGGTTTACGAAGCCGCAACCCGCTATTTAGGTTGGGATATGTATTGGCACGAGCGGCCGGAGATTGCTTAGAGCCCTCTCGCGAATGCGCGAGGATGGGCAAGCGGTTCGCTAGAAAACGACTAACCACCAAGGACACGAAGGCACACGAAGGTTTTTGCGTTTCCTTCGTGATCCTTCGTGTCCTTTGTGGTTAGAGAAGACTGGAGCACGAAATGGCAATCGTCGCTGGCGTTGATTTTGGAACCCTGAGCGTTCGCGTGTCGATTGTGGACAGCGAGCGCGGCATGTTGGGCTCGGCTGTGGCTGAATATCCGCTACACCGCAGGCGTGAAGATCCCGAGCACGCCACGCAGTCCCATGAAGATCACATGCGTGCCCTGGCTGAAGCGACGCGCGCTGCGGTCAAACAGACGGGCATTTCCGGCGATCAGGTCGAAGCCATCGCCCTCGATACCACCGGCTCCTCCGTGATTCCTGTCGATGCCAAGATGCAGCCTCTTGGTGAGTACTACCTCTGGTGCGATCACCGCGCCAAAGGCGAAGCGCAGGAAATTACCAGCACCGCGCACCAGAAGAAACTTGAGGCCATCGAGTGGTGCGGCGGCGTGTACTCGTCGGAATGGGGATTCTCCAAACTGCTGCACTGGCTGCGGCACAATCCTGAAAGGCGGGACAAATTCGCGTCTGCTTTCGAGCACTGCGATATGGTGGCCGCCACGCTGTGCGGTATCACCGATCCGAAAAGAGTGAAGCGCAGCATTTGCGCCATGGGACACAAGTGGCTCTGGAACGCGCAGCTCGGTGGGCTTCCGCCCGAGTCCTTCCTGGTTGCAGTTGATCCACTGTTGAAGGGGGTGCGAGAAAAACTCGATGGCGAGTACACAACATCGGATGCGATTGCGGGACATCTTTCGGCTTTTTGGGCAGAGAAACTGGGGCTGAAAGCAGGTATTCCAATTCCTGTGGGTGCATTCGACGCGCACTGGGATGCCATCGGTGCGGGCTGCCGCACTGACGACATGGTGAATGTGGTTGGCACGTCGACGTGCATTATCGGAATCACTCCCTCGCCGAACCTCGTGCCGGGAGTTTGCGGCGTGGTGCAGGGAAGCGTTCATCCGCAACGGACGGGAATTGAAGCAGGACTTTCTGCTGTCGGTGACATCTTCAATGCGATCGCCGCTCGTGCAGGAACCGACGTCGCTACGTTAAGTAAAGGGCTGGAGAACTATCGCGCCGGGCAAACCGGCCTGCTGCGCATGACCTGGGACAACGGGGACCGCACGATCCTGGTCAACCCGAACCTGCGCGGCATCACGCTGGGATGGAACCTGCAGAGCACGGCGCAAGACGAACTCTTCGCCGCGATCGAAGGTACTGCGCTTCACACTCGCGTCATCTTTGACCGCATGAACGAAAAGGGCGTGCGAGTTGCGCGCGTGATCAACGCTGGCGGGATTCCGCAAAAGAATGACGTGCTGAATCAGGTCTACGCGAACGTGCTAGGACGCCCCGTTCTCGTGCCGACGAAAAGCACAACGAGCGTTGGGTCTGCAATCTTCGCATTCATGGCGGCTGGCGCGTTCAAGAACATCGAAGAAGCGCAAGACAAAATCTGTCCTCCCCATAAAACTTACACACCGGAAGCTGGCGAGCAGCGCATCTACGACGAACTTTATCGCTTGTTCAGCCGGCTGTATTTCGAATTCGGCAAGGCGGCGGGACAGATGGGACACATCTTGCCCGGACTAATCCGAATCTCCGAAATGCGGCACAAGGGAGCGGCCGCATCCGACAAGGCCTAAACGTTTCGGTGAATGACTTGGAACGGACTAAGTCACTGCTGGACAGAGAAGTTACTGGACTCGGAGCAAGATTAAGCTTTAGTTGCAGATTGTAGACTTGTGATTTCAGATTTCGAACAGCTTACTTGGTTCTTCAATCAGGAAATGAAGTCTTCAGTTTTCCACTTCTCGCAATCGCGCATGTAAAAAAAAGTTGTAACTTCCTCTTGCGCGAAATCAAAACTCATGGCATGCTCGATTATCTTCTTACGAAAGGACGCCCGAATTGGCGGATTTCACAATTAAAACGCTAAGCGGGCAACTTAGGCCAAGCAATTGGCTAGGTTGCAGTAGGGCGTCGTATCTGGTCGCGCTGACCGGACGGTAACTTAGCCGAGTTCTTCGGCAAGTTAGACGCTCTTCCGCACAATCAAACTCAGCTGGGTGGCGAAGGCTGCGGTTACTTCGACTGGAACTCGACAAATACCGCTGTCGTTCATTCCCCCCAGCGCTAAAAAGTCTGCGTAGGGCTGCGCCTTCGTCTGTCCAGGCCCGAGCTGCGCTCGGCTCTAGTTAGCGAGGGTTCCACGGTCAGTGGTGTTTGGTTACGGATACTTCTTCTGGCAGAACAGCCTTCGGGCTGCGGGGTTCGAATCCCCATGGGCGAAAGCCCTGCCGTGACCGCTTGTTCCCTGACCATTGATTGATCGTGTTGTGTGGGTCGGACATACTTGTCCGCGTACGTGAGGGACATTCGTATGCATGCGCCAGGTGTAGTGCTGATTAATCCGAAGTTCCCGCACAACGTGGGTGCGACGATTCGCGCGTGTTCGTGCTTCGGCGTGGAATCCCTGGTATGGACGGGCTCGCGCATTCGGTTATCCCAATACGACCGCCTTCCGCGGGAAGAGCGCATGAAGGGATACAAGAGCGTCCAGTTGATGAATCATGAGCGGCCGTTCGATCTGTTCACCGAAGGCACGCCGGTGTGTGTGGAAGTGTATGACCAAAGCGAGCCTCTGACGACGTTTGAACATCCGGAAGACGCTGTTTACGTATTCGGGCCGGAGGACGGCAAAGTGCCGCAAGTGACTCGGCGAATGTGTCACCGGTTCGTACATATTCCAGCGCACTTCTGCTTGAACCTGAGTGCGGCAGTGAACGTTGTACTCGCGCATCGGTTGATGTCGCGACAGTTGGCGGGAAATGCACCATTGCTGCCGTTAAGAGAAATGCTGCACGAAGTGCGTGGCGAAGTCTTGACACCAGTAATGGATGCAGTTGGTTGGGATGGCAAGTAGGTGAGTGATGAGACGTTGCAACGTCGCAGCACAAGTTCGCCGGTGGTGAAAGAGAAGGGATACTTCGCGCCAAATGAAGACGTGCAGGGCGGCGGCCCTGCCGGGGATCAGAGCTTCTGGGACAGAGGCGTAGCCTCGATGCACAAAGTGCCAGGAGAAATCGCGCCCCGAGTCTACTCTTCTCGCCGGTTCCCCGGCGAGTTTGTTGTGTGGCGCGGGCGCCCTCGCCCGCGAAAACTTTACTCCGGCTCTGCCGGTTAGAAAGAGCAAGATGTTCGATTTGCTGAAAAACCTATTGACCGGCCAGAACGCGTTTGCGTCGGGCGGTCTGTTCCTGATGATCATCGGCGGGCTCAGCGTGTATCTGCGCAGCGTGCCGGAAGCTATCTGGTACTGCATCATTCGGCAGACCACGATGTTGATCACGGTCACCGATGACGACGCGGCGTTCGTTTGGGTGAAAGAGTGGTTTCTGGAGCAGAGGTTTCTCGCGCGTATCCGCAACCTGGATCTGGACACCACGCTGCGCAATGAGCGCATCGCGATGATCCGGCGCCAGGGAAGCACTGGTTCTGGTACGGCAGGCGTCCGTTCGAAGTCTGGTTCTCGCGAACTGAGCCTTCAGAAAGGTATGCAACTCGCCGCTCTGAGTCGTTCACGTTTCGAACTCTGGGCAGGAAGCGTGGAGTCCTGCAGGGTTTCGTCAACGATGTTGTGCAGTGCCACAACAAGCGTCTGGGAGTGCAGTCGTATCTGTACACGTTCAACGATGGTTGGGATTGGGTGCAGGGCTACTCGGCACGCCTGCTGGACTCAGTCGTCCTGGAGCCCGGAGAGAAGGAGCATTTACTGGAGGACATAAGCAGGTTTCACAGGTCGAAGCTTCGTTATCAGCGCCTGGGCGTACCGTATCACCGCGGCTATTTGTTTTATGGACCGCCGGGGACAGGGAAGACATCGCTGGTCTCGGCTGTGGCCGCGCACTTTGCACTCTCGATTTACACCTGCAACTTGACCGAGTTCAATGATCGCACGCTGATGAACGCGGTCAACCAGGTGCCGCCCAAGTCGATCCTCCTGTTCGAGGACGTTGATTGCATAAAAGGCAGTCAGGCGCGAGTCGATGCGAAGTCTGCTGCAAGCGGAAGCTCCGCAGCAGGCAAGGATAACTCGTCGACGCAGAACACGGTTACGCTTTCTGGCCTGCTGAATGTGCTCGACGGGTTTTACGCCCCGACCGGTGTGCTGTTCGTGATGACTACGAACCACATCGAGAAGCTGGACGAGGCGTTGCTGCGTCCCGGCCGCATTGATTACAAGCTATACCTGGGTAAGGCCACGGATCGCCAGAAGGTTGAGTTGTATCGACGATTTCTTCCGGAATCATCCGACGGCGAGGCACGCGAGTTTGTCGAAGCGTCGCGCTCGGCCGAAACGATGGCTGAGTTTCAGGGAAGATTGTTGCAGTTGGAGCAGGGAAGCAGAAGGACGGAACACGAGGATGTGGTCGTCCTGATCTAACGAAAAGGAGGTCGCACATGCCTTGGTTGTTTGTCGCGTTGCTGTTCAGAATACTTATTGAGCCCGTGATTGCGCGCATTCGAGCTCGGCGTAAGGCAAAGCCCAGCGCCATTTGCACGGACTGCTTCTACGCGCACGTGCAGTACGGAGCGAAAGCTCAGCGTTCGATTTCCTGCACTTACGGAGGATTCGTGCGACCGATGAAGCTGGATGTGCTGTACTGCACGGATTACCGCACGAGGAACGTACTACGAACTCGGGACATTGGCTTCGTTCGCGAGATCGCAACAGCTGAATACGAACAGGGAGCAGCTTAATACTGCCACTTTGCGAGAAGGATCATGACCAACACAACCTACAACGTAATCACGCCCACAACCGGGGTCCCCATCAAGGCCTGGACCAAGGGTGTCCAGCTCGAGGATGCGGCGAAGCAGCAGTTGCTGAATGTCGCGCAGCTACCGTTCATCTACAAGTGGGTGGCGGCGATGCCCGACGTGCATTGGGGCATCGGTGCGACCGTAGGCAGCGTCATTCCGACGCGCGGCGCGATTATCCCCGCCGCGGTTGGCGTGGACATCGGCTGCGGAATGATGGCGGTGCAGACGTCTCTGCACGCGAACCATCTGCCCGACAACCTGCACGGCATCCGCTCGGCCATTGAGAAGGCGGTGCCGCACGGACGCACTGACAACGGCGGCAAGAACGATCGCGGCGCGTGGCGCGATGCTCCGGCGCATCACCTGGACGTGTGGGCGAAGATGGAGCCGGCGTATCAGGCGATTGTCGAGAAGTATCCCAAGCTGAATCATCCGCAGCGGGTGAATCACATGGGAACGCTCGGCACCGGGAACCACTTCATCGAGGTCTGCCTCGATGAGAACGAGAACGTCTGGTTCCTGCTGCACTCGGGATCGCGCGGCGTGGGGAACCGCTTTGGCACATTTTTCATCGAGCTGGCCAAGAACGACATGCGCCAGTGGATGATCAACCTGCCGGACAAGGACCTCGCGTACCTGCCGCAGGGAACGGAGCACTTCGAGGGCTATGTCCGCGCAGTGCACTGGGCGCAGGACTACGCGCTCGCCAACCGCGATCTGATGATGCGCAACATCATCGCCGCGGTGCGCGAGTCGGGACAGGTCCCGGCGTTCGAAGCCAATGTGGAAATTGTTAGCTGCCATCACAACTACGTGACCTGGGAGCACCACCACGGCGAGAACGTGCTCATCACGCGCAAGGGCGCAGTCCGTGCGCGTGAGGGCGACATGGGAATCATTCCGGGCAGCATGGGTGCGCGTTCGTACATCGTGCGCGGCAAGGGTAATCCAGAAAGCTTCATGAGCTGTAGTCATGGAGCCGGACGCGCCATGTCTCGTGCGGAGGCGAAGCGCCGCTTCACGCTGGACGACCACGCCAAGGCAACCGCCGGCGTCGAATGCCGTAAGGATGCGGACGTCATCGACGAAACACCGATGGCGTACAAGTCCATCGATGCCGTGATGGAAGCGCAGCGCGATCTGGTGGACGTAGTCCACACGTTGCGCCAGGTCGTGTGCGTGAAGGGATGAGGCGGAAGATGCAGACTCGACGTCTGCCTGATCGCAGATCAGTCGTCTAACGAGGACATCCGCGCATTAACTCTCGCGTGGAGGGATCGATCGACAAGGGCACGGCTTCAGCCGTGCCGCTTTCCTTCACCTTTTGAACATGTCATCCCGAGCGAAGCCAGACGGTTCGCGTTTGCGAATTGTCTGGTGGATCGAGGGATCTGCAATTCGCCGGTGGTGAAGACTACGGTTACTTCTAACCCGAAGGTCGCAGGTTCGACTCCTGCCATGGCTTCGGCCGTGTAGCTCAGTGGTAGAGCATCGCGAATACCGTCGTCGCCTGATTCCCCGGCGGGAAAAGCTGGTTCCTCGACTTGTGGGAGGGTTCGCAGGCGAATCCTTCCCACTTCGCTCGGAATGACAAAAAGACAATTAATATCGGCACGGCTGAAGCCGTGCCCTCCCGGGTTCGGTTTTGCCGACGGCCGAAGACCGACGACCGACGACTGGGGTTAGCCAACGACCAACGACGGTGTTTGCTCTCACGCATAGCTGACAGCTGAAAGCTAGAAAGGAGGCCACCATGGCCCGACTGAACACACTCAACCTCAACTTTGGACCTCGCACGCACGAGGGCGCGCCCGCGCGTCACATCTCGACGGAACTGCAGCTGCGGCGCTCCGTTCTCGCGTGCCTGCTCTGGGAAAGCCAGTTCTACGAGGACGGAGTCGAGATCGCCGGACGCATTGCTGAGCTGGTTCCGAAGGTTGCGGCCGAGAAGGTGGCCGCGCTTGCCCTCGAGGCTCGCGCGAAGATGAAGCTGCGTCACGCCCCGCTTCTGCTCGTTCGTGAGATGGCGCGGCACAAGACGCACCGTCACCTCGTGAGCGACACGCTCGCCACCGTCATCCAGCGCGCCGACGAACTCGCCGAGTTTGTCGCCATCTACTGGAAGGACGGACGTGTCCCTCTTTCCGGCCAGGTGAAGAAGGGGCTGGCGGCCGCGTTCCCGAAGTTCGATGAGTACCAGCTTGCCAAGTACGACCGCGGCGGGCCCATCAAGCTGCGGGACGTGCTGTTCCTCTGCCACGCGAAGCCTCGCGACGAGGCGCAGGCAGCCGTGTGGAAGCGCCTCATCTGGGGACGCATGACTACGCCCGACACCTGGGAGGTTGCTCTCAGCTCTGGCGCCGACAAGCGGGAGGCATGGGAGCGGCTGCTCACTGAACAGAAGCTCGGAGCACTTGCTCTTCTCCGCAACCTTCGCAACATGAAGGATGCTGGGGTAAACGAGGATCTCGTGCTCGGTGCTCTTCGCGAGATGAGCACGGCGCGTGTGCTCCCGTTCCGCTTCCTTGCTGCTGCGCGTTATGCACCGCAGTGGGAAGAGGCACTCGAGCAGGCCATGCTGAAGTCGGTGGCCTCGGCAGAGAAGCTGCCGGGCAAGACCATCGTGCTGGTGGACGTTTCCGGCTCGATGACTGCGCCGCTCTCCCGCCGTTCGGAGATGCAGCGGACCGATGCGGCATACGGCCTCGCGGTACTTCTACGTGAGATTGGAGAGAAGGTTTCTGTGTTTTCTTTCTCCAATGATCTCGTTGAGGTACCCGCTCGGCGGGGGTTCGCACTGCGCGACGCGATCGATGCTTCGCAGCAGAACGGTGCGACTTATCTCGGTAAGGCGGTCGAGGAACTGAATCGCAAGGAGAAGTATGACCGCCTGATCGTGATCACCGACGAGCAGGCGCACGACACAGTACCGGCTCCGCTTCCCAGCAAGTGGAGCGACGGGCGTCCTCGCCCGTCGGGCTACGTGATCAACGTGGCTTCGTACAAGAACGGCGTCGGCTACGGCAAATGGACGCACATCGATGGCTGGAGCGAGTCGGTCATCGAGTACATCCGCGCGCTCGAGTCGGAGAAGTCGTAACTGCTGGGGTGGGTATCCACCCCAGCTTTTTTGAAGTCGCGGGAATGTAGCGCGTTAGGCCGCTAATGCGCTTCGACCACATTCGCCCTTGATGGAGCCACCGGCTCTCTCCCCGACAGAGTTTCCCATCCGAGTCGCGAGAGGTTCCAGAAGATCAGATATCCAGAAACGGCAGCCACAACCAGCATCAGAATGCCCGAGATCCATTGACCGAATATGAGCTTGCCAATTCCAAATAGGCAGCCGTAAACCAGCGCCGTTCCCAGAACCCAGTTCAGTGCATTCCCGCCGAAATCGCGGACCGGCGGCAGTTCCGGTGCGAGCCTTGCAATTCTGCCCCAGCCATACACCGCCGGATGAACTCGGCGATAAAAGGCAATGAGCGTTGCATCTGTCTCTGGCCTTGTCAAAACGGTGGTCAGCACCCACACGACCGTCGTGACCCCGCCAATCACTAGGCTCTGCTTTGCGTAGACCAGGGCGCCGCTTCCAGTGAAGGTAATCAGCGCATGTCCCGGCCAATTCAAAAATAGCGTAACTGCCGCCGCCGCCATCATCGCTGAGATTTCGCTCCATGCGTTGATGCGCGACCAATACCACCGCAGGATGTACACCGCGCCGGTGCCAAATCCAATGCTCAGCACCACGCCCCACCCTTCACCGATGGAGGTCAAACGCGACGCAGTGAATCCGCTCGCCAGCACCAGCAGAATCGTGAATAATCGGCTCACAAAAACATAATGGCGTTCGGTTGATCCACGCACGAGAAAACGCTTGTAGAAGTCATTCACCAGGTACGAGCATCCCCAATTCAGTTGAGTTCCCACAGTTGACATGAATGCCGCTAGGAACGCCGCCACCATCAATCCACGCAGCGCAGGCGGTAAGTAGTCGCGCAGGACCATCACATATCCCTGTTCCGGGTTTTGCCCGAAGGCCGCGCTAGGATGGATCCCTCCATTTGGCGAATACACCACAATCGCCACTAGCGCCGTAACGATCCAGGGCCACGGCCGGAGCGCGTAATGCGCGATGTTGAACCACAAGGTCGCGCCAAGCGAATTCTTTTCGTCCTTGGCGCTAAACATTCGTTGCGCAACGTATCCACCTCCGCCCGGTTCCGCGCCCGGATACCATGCCAGCCACCACTGCATTCCGAGATAAACGAAGAATGTCAGCAATGGCAATGTCCACAGCGCCTCGCCCGTAAGCCCCTGATGAAAATCCGGCAGGAATGCGGTTACATCCGATGTCGCTCCTGGCGTGTTCGCACGAATGGTCTGCAGATGCGACTCGAGACTGTGCATTCCGCCAAGCTGCGAGACGGCGACCCATGCGAGCACGATGATCATGGCCATCTTCAGCGCGAATTGAAAGAGGTCCGTAACCAGAACGCCCCAAAGGCCGCCGATGAATGTATAGAGACCGGTGAAGGGAATCAGCACAAAAATGCAGATCGCGAGTGCGGTGTTCTGCGGGTCGCCTAAAGTATGCTGGCCCAAAAATCCGAGATCAAGCACGCGTCCTTGCGCAATCGCCGGGCCAAGCAGCACCGTGATGATGCTGACCATCGCCTTGGTCACCCATCCCAGGATGAGGCAGTTCATGAACAAGCCGAGATAAATCGCTTTGAACCCGCGAAGAAATGCCGCGGGACGTCCGCCATAACGGATCTCGACAAACTGAACGTCGGTGAGAATGGCCGCACGCCGCCAATAGCGTGCAAAGAAAAATACTGTCAACATGCCGCCTACGCAGAACGCCCACCAGATCCAGTTGCCGGCGATCCCTTGCTTGGCCACCACGCCGCAAACGAACAATGGCGTGTCTGCGGCGAACGTCGTCGCTACCATCGACGTCCCTGCCAGCCACCAAGAAACATCTCTGCCGGAAACGAAAAACTCTTCCGTATTTCCGCTGGCGCGTCGACGGTAGTAGATGCCGATCGCTAGGTTGACCAGCAGATAGCCGATGATGACGATCCAATCGGTGGATGTAAGCGGCATTTCACCTCCGAAGGAACTGAGTCATTGAATCATTGAGGGATTGAATCATTGAGGGATTCAATCATTGAGAAGATGCCGAGACGCATGGATTTTCAATGATTCAATGATCCAATGTTTCAATGATTCAATCCCGTCTGCTCCGTTGCAACCGCGAAGAAGCACTCACCGGAAGCGACGGATGAACAACGTATGGCGCTCGGAACGATAGAAACCAATCACGTACACGACTGCTCTTCCATTCGAAGCATGGATCACCTGGCGAATTCGCAGGACTGGCGATCCTCGCGGTACTTCGAGCAACTGTGCGACGCGCGTGTCCGCAGCCGTTGCGTCCACTTCTTCGTCGGCGTAAGTGATTTCAACGCCGTACTCCCGCTGAAGAGTAACAAACAGTGAAGTTCGCCCGAGCGGCGCGCGTACCAGTCCAGGAAATTCGTCCGCCGGAAGATAGCAGGTCTCCAGCGCAAACGGCTCCTCCGATGTATGCCGCACTCGTTCGATTTTGATCATTCGACCGCCGGCGGGAAGCTTCAGTCGAGCCGCGATCTCGTGTTCATCTTCAATGATCTTGGACGTGATGATCTTGGAATTTGGAGCCAGCCCGCGGCTGGACATCTGCTCCGTGTAGCTCATCAGCTTATTGAAATGAATTCGAGGCGGAGCCACGAACGTACCGGCGCCACGCCGCCGTTCCACGATTCCTTCGCGCTCCAGGCCGGCCAGTGCATGGCGCGCGGTCATCAGGCTGACGCCATGCACACGCGCGAGTTCCCGTTCCGAGGCTACTGAGTCCCCTGGCCGTAGCTCACCCGCTTCGATGCGCTCGCGGATTGCCCCCTGAATCCGCTGATAAGCCGGCATGCCATTTTGGCCGTTTCGCGACATTACTGCTCTCTCCGTCCCACTATAGAGGATTCCAAAAACGAGAAATTAAGGAGTCCTCTGCTATATAGCGAATACTCAGGAAAAAGTAAAGGGTCATGAGCCATGAAAAGTAAGATTGCACCTGTTTATAGCTATATAGCGGCAGACAACGGCTTCAAAAGTGGTTGTTGCCCTAAGGTTATGAGTGCAAACCGTAGATCACACTGAAACGACCTAGCATCGTGAAAGTGCAATGTTAGGAGCCGCTTTGGTGCCACCTTGGATGATTTATAGAGCACTTCGCCACATGCCTGGAAAGATTTCCTCAGGTTCTTCTCACTTTTTGCTTGACCAATGACATTCATCTGCTATATAGCATTCGCATCCTGTTATTCGCGCTGTTGAATCGCGTTCTCCCGGAGGTTCTGAAATGGCCACAAGCCGAAGGTTTTCCGTAGCGCTGGTTCTATCTCTTATTGTCGCGCTCGCTGCCGTAGGCCGGAGCGCCCTCGCGCAGGAAGTGACTGCGTCGATTGCTGGGACTGTGACAGATCCTAGCGGCGCCCCGATCAGCGGCGCCACCGTTATTGCCACTGACGTCGATCGTGGTACGGTCAGCACCGTCAAGACCAACGACACCGGAGTCTACAATCTCACCCGCCTGCTGGTTGGGAATTACACCGTGAAGGTTTCCGCGGCGGGGTTCCAGACAGTGACTCACCAACCTTTCACACTCGTCTTAAACCAGACGGCTCGTGTTGATGTGCAGATGAAAATCGGCCAAGCCTCTGAGAACGTTGAGGTCGTGGCCCAACAGCCCCTCTTGCAGGCGGACTCAACTGAAGTAAGCACGGTCATCGATGCTAATACCGAAGTCAGCCTTCCCCTTGCATCCCGTGACTACCTGCAGTTGACCTTGCTCGCGCCAGGCACCACCAACGTCGATCCGAGCAGCATGCGTCAGCCGCAAACCATGCTCGGTTCCGGACGGCCTTACATCAACGGCAACCGCGAGCAGGCGAATGAGTACCTGCTCGATGGAATCATTAATAGCGAAGACAAGAACAACGAAGTTGGCTACACGCCGGGCATTGATGCCATTCAGGAGTTCAACCTGATAACCCAAAACGCGTCCGCGGAATTCGGCAATTACCAGGGCGGAATTGTTAGCGCCAGCATCAAGTCCGGCACCAACAACTACCATGGCGATCTGTTTGAGTTCTTCCGCAACGATGCACTGGATGCCAATCTGGCTTCGGCTGGATGGACAAAAGGCGTCGATAACGGGATTCTTGGTTTCGACGCGCAAGGCGTCGCCAAAAAGCCCGAGCTTCGTTACAACCAGTTCGGCGGAACTTTTGGTGGCCCGATTATCAAAGACAAACTGTTCTTCTTCGGCGATTACCAAGGGCAACGAATGGTGCAGGCCGGTCCGACGCCAGCGCAGTTGCTCACTTCGGCTGCGCGTAACGGCGACTTTGGGCAACTCTGTACAGGTTGGGGCGGCACGTTTACCGGGCCAGGCGGCACCTGCGCCGGGGCGACCGCGCCAGTTGGAGTCACCACGCAGCTCATCGATCCCACAAATAGCAACCCCATTCCAAACAACAATCTTGCGGCCTACATCGCAAGCCCGGCAAACACTGGTGGGTTGGCGGAAAGCCCAGTGGCTCAAGCGTTGTTCGCGATGACCAAGTATTATCCGGTGCCCCAGGTCGACACCCTGAACACCAACAACTACTTTTACAACAGCGGCAACCACCTCAATAACAACCAAGGCGATCTCAGGCTCGACTACTTGCCTTCTCAGAAAGACCGTTTGTTCGGTCGTTGGTCGCAAATGGACCTCAATCAGCCGACGTACACGGGTTGCGTCTTCTGCAACGCCGGCGCGGCGGAAGGCAGTGACGAGCCGGTTCGCAACGCTGCCCTTGCCTGGACACACAGCTTTGGCGCGAATTTGCTCAACGAAGCCCGCGTTGGATTTAACGCGGTGCGTTTTGACCAGACGTTGACACCGACATCCTCGCTCGGAAATATCAGCGAACAACTTGGCATCGCAGGTGCGAACATCCAGGCGCCGGGTTTGGTGGAAATTGATATCACCGGAAACAATGGAGGAAGTGCTGGCCTGGGCTTGCGAAATCTCGTTCAGGTCTTCCACTCCACAGAAGCACAATTCGAAGACAACTTGATCGTTACGCACGGACGCCATCAATTCAAAACTGGATTCCAGTTTGTGCGTGAGCGTCAGGATTTCAAATATCCCGGCAACAATGGCGCGCTCGGGTTCTTTGGGATTGGTACGGCAACGGGCTCGGGACTGGCAGATTTTTACCTTGGCAATCTTGCCGTCGGTGCGAGCGCCTCGTTGCGCGATACGGGGGGCCAAATCAGTTCTCCCGCAAAGCTTCGCGGAAACATGTTCGGCGCATTCGTCCAAGACGATTGGCGCGTGACCAACACCCTCACCTTGAATCTGGGCATTCGGTTTGAAGACCACTCCCCCATTTACGAATTGAATAATCGCGCGGTGAACTTCGGCCTGTTCACCGGAACCATCTACACCGCAACTGGTGTGGATGGATCCGCGAGGTTCGGGAACCAAGCGCTTTACAACAACTATCTCGGAATTGGGGACTTCCTGCCTCGCGTCGGCTTTGCCTGGACCCCGGCGGCTTTGGGAGGCAAAACCGTCATTCGCGGTGGATTCGGCATTTCGGAATTTATGGAAGGCGGCGGCAGCAACGAAGAACTCACGCAGAACCTGCCGTTTGGTTTCCTGCAGCAATCCGCTGCCGGCGGCCTGAATACGATACAGAACGGTTTCGGCGCTCCTTCAGCAGCAGCATGCGCAACCATAGATCAGGCCTGCTACGCTGGCCAGCGCATCCGGGTGTTCGACCAGAACTTCAAGCCCGCGATGATCGATCAGTGGAACTTCACCATCCAGCAGCAACTTAGCAACAGCTTGACGTTCCAGATCGGCTATATCGGACAGAGAGGAGCACACCTGCTCAACTTCGAAGATATCGCCCAATCTATTCCGTTGAATGCCCAAGGTAAGATCGCCGGGGCTGGCGAGCAAATCGCGACCCGAGTCCCTGGCCCATATCTGGGAGGCGGAACTCCGGGTTCGCTATATCTCGCAGACAACTCTAACTTCGGCGGTGTCGAGACCCTCGCCGGAACTAACATGTCCAACTCCGATCAGAAATACAACGCGTTGCAAGCCGTTCTGCAAAAGCGCATGAGCAACGGCCTGCAGGCACAAGTCGCGTACACCTGGTCGAAGTGCATGAGCAACTCACCTGGCTACTTCGGTACCGGCTGGGGCAGCACCCAGGCTACCAGTTCCGGTGGACAGCCGGGATGGGAGAATATCTACAATCCGCGTCTCGATTGGGGACCCTGCTACTACGATCAAACTCACATCGTCAGCAGCTATGTCACCTACCAACTGCCGATCGGCCGCGGCAAGCAGTTCGGCAAAGACATGAACTCCGTAATTAACGCCGTCCTTGGCAACTGGGAAATCGGCGGAATTGTCAGCCTGCATTCCGGCAATGCTCTCACCCTCAACAATTTTGGTGGTTGGGGAGTCGGTGGGAATTCCGACAATACCAATGGCGTCGATCCGTACACCCTGGCTGGACTGCCCGATTGCAACGGCCCGGTGCACGTGCTGAATCACAAAGTGAATGCAACCGGAAGTACACCTGCGTACATTCAGTGGATTGATCCCAGCAACGTGAGTCCAGCCGCCGCGAATACCTTCGGTACCTGCAGCGTGGGTAACGTCAGGGGGCCCACTTATGCCAACGTGGATCTCAGTCTCCACAAAGACTTCCTGATCACCGAAAGCAAACGGCTGGAGTTCCGATTCGAAGCGCTGAATGCGTTCAACCATCCTGTGTGGACGTTCTCGGGAGGTCCGGCGAACGGTTCGTTCGATCCGGGCAGCGGCAATCCGAATTTCGGCCACATCACCGGATCACAAGGGGCGAGGGAATTGCAGTTCGGTATGAAATTCTACTTCTAACCTCTGCACAAGGGGCAGGCGTCTTCGCGGCGCCTGCCTTTTTCTTTCGAGGCTGAACCATGCTCCGCTAAGCGCATTCTAGGAGATCCGAGCGAACGTCGCTGGCTTTCGCAACTGGAAACATCGTGAACAGGGCGCCACACTCTTCCGTTTATAATCGGGCGATGCTGAAGTTGTTTTCGTGCGTGTTCGTGGGCGCGCTCTGCTGTGCTCCTTCTGGACTCGGTCAAGTCAAGTCCGCTGCACCAGCCGCTGGCGGTCTGGAACGTGCCATTACACTCGCCGAGAGTGGTCACTGTGCTGAAGCGTTGCCTCTGCTGAAAGCATCGCTTCGACGAACTGCCGACAAAGACCTGCTGAAGCGCGCTGGACTCGACGGTCTGCATTGCGCTATGACGCACAATGCTCCCCACGAGTCGCTCGGCTTTCTGGAGATGCTCAGCCGGGAATTTCCAAACGATCCCGAAGTTTTGTATGCGGCAATCCATACGTATTCGGACCTCTCGATGTTAAGTTCGCAGACTCTGGCACGCGAAGCCCCATTTTCGTACCAGGTGCATTTGCTGAATGCGGAAGCGCTTGAAATGCAAGGCAAGTGGGATGAGGCAGCAGCCGAGTACAAGAAAATTCTGGAAATCAACCCGATGTTGCCAGGGATCCACGCCCGCTTGGGACGAGCACTGTTGTCCAAGCCGCAGTCGCCGCAGGTGGTTGCCGAAGCCAAAAAGAATTTTGAGGCCGAGCTTGAAATCGATCCGAAGAATGCCAATGCCGAGTATGTGCTCGGCGAACTCGCACGCAACGACAACGACTTTTCGACGGCAACTCGCCATTACTCACGTGCGGTAAAACTCGACACGGGCTTTGCAGAAGCCTACTTGGCCCTTGGGCAATCGCTGGTTGCGGCCAAGCAGTTCCAGGAAGCCATCCCGCCACTCGAGAGTTATGAGAAGATGGCGCCGGAAAGTCCCACCGGCCATTTCCAGTTGGCGCTTGCCTACTCAGGCGTCGGCAGAAAAGATGATGCCAACCGCGAAGCGGCTTTGCAGCGCGAGACGGCGGATAATCTCGATAAGGTTCGCCGGCGCATGGAAGAAGGATTGACTCATGCCCCGCAAGATAACTCCGGCAACGCGGCCAAATAGCATCCTGCCTTCTTGATCATGCCCAAACTCCCGGTTCCAGCCGCATCATGTTTCTCCAGTCTGCGGCGACGGGATTTTCTTCGACTCCTCGCGGGAGGAGTTGCTCTTGGACTCCCACAGTTTGCCGGCGCATCAGAGGAGTCTGTTTATCCCTTTACCGAAGTGCCGGCTTCCGCCAGCGGCATCACCTGGACTCACGTTTCCGGCGGCTCCAGTGAGAAGTATTTGCCTGAGTCCACGGGCGCTGGCTGCGCCTTCCTCGATTACGACAACGACGGCTGGATGGACATTTACCTCGTGAACAGCGGCCCTTGCGATTTCTACACTCCCTCCAAGCCGCTTCGGAACGCCCTCTATCACAACAATCGCGACGGCACATTCACCGACGTGACGGAGAAAGCCGGTGTTGCCGGCGGCAGCTACGGAATGGGAGTCGCTGTTGGAGACTACGACGCCGATGGTTTCGCCGATCTTTACGTGACGCAATATGGCCGCAGCATTCTCTATCACAACAATGGCGACGGCACCTTCACGGATGTAACGGACAAAGCTGGCGTCGCTGCGCCAAGCTGGTCCTCCAGCGCGGTATGGTTCGATTACGACAACGACGGAAAGCTTGATCTTTTCGTCTGCAGCTTCGTTGATTTCAGCAAGGCCAAGCACCACCGCTGCAGTGCGCCAAACATTCCCGCGTTGGCGGGACAGGCGGAGTACTGCTATCCCCGCGTTTATGCGCCTACACCCAGCCGCCTTTTTCATAACAACGGCGACGGAACATTCACCGACGTGAGTCAACGGGTTGGCATCGCCGACAATCCCGGCAAAAGTTGGGCGGTGGTCGCCACCGACATAAATAATGATGGCTGGATGGACTTGTTCGTCGCCAACGATACCGAGCCCGATTTCCTGTTCAAGAATCAGCAAGGGAAGCACTTCGAGGAGATCGGATTCACAGCCGGTGTCGCGTTCGGCGAAGGCGGCAAGGCTAGGTCCGGCATGGGAGTCGACTCCGCTGATTTCGACCAGGATGGCTTCATGGATCTGTTCGTCACCAACCTCAATCATGAGTTCTACGCGTTCTACCGCAACAAACATGATGAGACGTTCGACGACATCGCTGGTAAAACCGGAGTTGCCACCACCAGCAAACTCATGAGCGGCTGGGGGCTCAAGTTCTTCGACTACGACAACGACGGCAATCTTGATCTCATGATTGCCAACGGCCATCCCGACGATCTCATTGAGAAGATTTATCCCAATGCCGTCTACTACCGCGAGCCGCTTCTGCTGTTTCACAACAATGGCAGTGGCCTGCAGAATGTAAGCGCGCAGAGCGGTCCAGTGTTCTCCAAACCCCTTGCCGGCCGCGGCCTCGCGCTCGGCGACTTTAACAATGATGGCGCCATAGATGTTCTGATCAGTTGTAACGATGGGCCGCCGGTTCTCCTCAAGAACAACAACGGCGCCAGGAATCACTGGCTGGGAATCAATTTGGTGGGGACGAAATCCAATCGCGACGCAATCGGCGCTGTAATTACCTACCAGGCGGGCGACTTGAAACGTCGTCACATGAAAGTCGGTGGCGGGAGCTACTTGTCGTCACACGATCCGCGTGTCGTCCTAGGCTTGGGACAACGCAACAAGCTGGACTGGCTCGAGATCAAATGGCCAGCCCCAAGCACCACGATCGAGAAGTTTACTGACATTCCCATCGATCGCTACATCACGATTGTCGAGGGCCAGAGAAAGTTGAGTTGATCACTTCTCGCTACTCAACGCGAGCGCCTCATAAGCCGCGCCAAGCACGGGCGCATCTTCATTCAACACAACGTATATCGGAATCTTTGCGAGCTGCGTGCTCAAATTAGCCTTATCGCTGAAGGCTCGCACAAAGCTTCCGTCTTTGAGTTTTGGAAGAATTTTCAGTGCAATCCCGCCTGCAATATAAACGCCTCCGAACGGAAGCACGCGCAAGGCCATGTTGCCGGCTTCGGCCCCATAAGCTTCCATCCAGATATGGAGGGTTTCCTCGCACGCAGGGCAGCTTCCCTCCAAAGCTTGCTGCGTAATCTTCGCCGCCGGATCGACGCCCGGTTCGTCGAAGAATGGGTGGTATACCTCGGGGAAGAGAATCTGGTGGATCGCGCGAAACCCGCGTCCCGAGACAATTTCCTCGCAGCAGACTCGCGACATGCGATGCCGCAAAGATTGCAGCAACAACAGTTCGCGGTCGTTGCGTGGTGCGAAATCCGTCAGGCTCGCTTCCGAGGGAGAAACCCGATAGTGGGTCCCATCCCAGAACAGAATCGCCTCTCCTAAACCGGTGCCCGCCGCAATCAGAGCTTTCGGCGCATAGGGCTCCGCATTACCCTTATTCAATTGCAAAAGGTCGCTGGGTTGGAGATGAGCCAGACTTGCTGCCGCCGCGACCAGATCATTTAACAGCAACACGCGTCCGGAATTCAGGTTCAGCGATTCCGCAATCGCTTGCCTATCAACTTGCCATGGGAGATTGCTGCTCAGTGCTTTTCCTTCGATGATCGTGCCAGCTACCCCAAATGCGGCAGAACGGAGGTTTTCCTCGATCCGTACCCCACTCTGTTCCGCCTCTACTCGAAAACGCTCTAAGACAGATCCAAAGCCGTGGAAGTCCCGGGTGGGTACCGTATTTCGATACTGAGGTGTGAGTGTTCTGTCATCCGCTTGGAAGATAGTTAACGTGCATTTCGTTCCGCCGATGTCGCCTGCGAGGATCATATTGTGAACTGCTGAGAACAACATGGATCAAGCTACTTTGTTAACAGCACTTATAAAGTGCCTGCAGAATCCCCGCCCTTAGTCGACCGTCTCGGACTTTATTAACTCTTAAGGCAGGATTGCAGTTTCAACACAATCGAGCGCTAGCCGTGTTGCGCCGTGTAACTGGGCATCCCGCCCCAAACGGCTGATCGCTAATTGTGGGCGCGCAAAATCGTTCCGCTCCACTATTTCTCGAGTGGCTCGCAGTAATGGCTCACTTGTTCCTACCGACCCGCCAAGCACCACTAATGATGTATTCAAAAGCAGGCAGATATTAGTGATTGTGTGGGCCAGTACCTGTGCTGACGATTCCAGCAGCTGTCGAGCCTGCAGATGACCCTGGGCAGCAAGCTCAAACACATCAGTTGCGCGCAAACTCGCGGGCGCACCGCCTCTTTTACACATCTCACGCCAATTGCGCTCGATTGCTTTTCCTCCAATCGCGCTTTCGAGCGCCCCTGCTTTGTCGATTTCGATGCGAGGCAAATAGGCACCTGGCACTGCGAAATAACCAACTTCGCCTGCCGCCCAAGTCGATCCGTGGTAGAGCTGGTTTTTGATGAAGATTCCCGCGCCGATTCCGGTTCCGATTGCGAGAAAGACAAAATCCGGAACGCTTTGCGCAGAGCCTGCCCAGCTTTCGCCGACTGCAGCGGCATTCACGTCGTTTTCGATAATCGCAGGTACCTGGAATTTCGACTCGAGAAGGTCTCGCAAGGGTACGTCCTGCCACCCCGAAAGATTGGGAGCCGAGATAACCATCCCCGCTTGAACGTCCGTGATGCCTGGCACCCCTAATCCAACGGCGAGCAATTTTTCTCTCGGAATGTGGGCCAGATTCAAAAGATTGAGCAGCCCCGAATGAATCAAGGCGACAATTCTTTCGGGTCTTTTATTTCCCCGTGTGCTAAAAACGGACCTGACTTGTATCTTCCCGTCCAGATCTGCAATTGCTAGCCGCCCCGTGCTGCCGCCCAAGTCAACCCCCCCAACCACTCCACGAGAAGAGTTGAACGCAATCATGTCGGGGCGACGTCCGCCACTCGAACTGCCGAGCCCCAGTCGGGCGACCAGTTTCTTGCGTTCCAGGTAATCGATGGCGCTCGAAACGGTCGGCGCGCTCAGTCCTGATAGGCGGACCAGATCGGCGCGTGAGCATGGGTTGTTTGCGCGAACCAAAGCCAGCAGTTGTCGCGCGTTCAGTTGCCTGAGCAGTCCTGGACGAGAGGGGCGGGCATGTTTCGGCTCGCCTGCAGGATTCAGCACCCGAAAAGTGGATTTCGCTCGGCTCATTTCCGCTGATGAACTAAATTAACTATCTTTAGAAAGATTTACAAGTCCAAAAACTGGTTGATCCAGGAATTCAGTCCTATCAGCCGTGGAGGTCGTTTGAGCCGTCGTGACTATCCCTTGATTCGCTGTCTTAGTGCCAATTGGGGGGTAGCAGGTGAAGCCGCTACGTCTTTGCGGAAGTTAGCCGTTGACTGACATACCCCTGATACGTCTAAGTCGGAAACAGTACAAATTTACCTTGCTCGGTGTCCGCATTGCTGAGAGACTTTGTTGCGAGATCCTGATCATGACGCCGTCGGTACACGGTGAGAGCACCCCCCCTGGTCAATCACCTAGGCCTGCGTGGAGTCCTGCCAGGTGGCAGGTAGTTTGCGCGATCTCCGTCGTGGCATCGATCCTCGTAGTTACAGTAATTGTGCTGGGCTCGCGCTCCAGGCGCAGTGTGAGTAAAACCGCGCGATTTTCCGCTCAAGCGCCCAACGTCACTCGACTTGCCGGCACCACCGAAGCAGTCCGCATGCGGACTATCGTTGCGCCCATGTTGGAAGGCCAGCAGTTCGGCACCCTGACCATCACGAAACTCGTGCCCAGCGGGACTCATGTCAGAAAGGGCGAGTTACTCGTCGACTTCGATCGCCAGGCGCAGATGCGCAACTTTGTCGACAAGCAGGATGATTATCAGAAGCTTGCCAATCAGGCGATTCAGGAGCAGGCCAAGGACGATGCCGCTCGCGCGAAAGACGAGACTGAGATCCAGCAAGCAGAAAGCGATCTGAGCAAGGCGCAGCTTGAGATGCAGAAGATAGAACTGCTCTCCCGGATCGATGCCGAAAAGGCGCAACAGACGCTCGATGAGGCCAAAGCAACTCTGCAGCAACTTCGTGCCACTTTCGATCTTAAACGCAAGTCGGCGCATTCCGCGGTGCGCCTGCTGGAAATTCAGCGTGATCGCGCTCAGCAGGTGATGGAACATGCGCGCGCTAACACCGAATTGATGGAGATCAAATCACCGATTGATGGCGTCGTCGTCCTGAACACCATTTGGAAACAAGGCAAGATGGGCCAGGTGCAGGAGGGGGACCAGGTGCGGGCGGGTGTCAGCTTCATGCAAGTGGTCGACCCATCGTCCATGCAGGTGCGTGCATTTGTGAATCAGGAGGATTTCCCGGCGTTGCGCTTCGGAGACACGGCGCAAATTCACCTTGATGCCTATCCGGAACTCGTGTTTCCCGGCAAGCTGGTGGAGATGGCACCCATCGCGCGCAGCGGCGATTTCTCCGATAAACTCCGCTCCTTTGCGGTGGTGTTTTCGATTGCTGGTGTAGACCCCAAGCTGATGCCGGACCTCTCGGCGGCAGTTGACGTAAATCTCTCATTGCAAGCTGGGGGTGCCGGCGCGTTCCAGTAAGTACATGTGATTGCACGTATGATCGGGAGAATCAGAGCGTTACTGATGCAGCGCAAGCTCGTGACAGCAATAATCGTCCTGCTTGCCTGCGGCGTTGTTTTTGGCGCTGTCCGCTACAGCCGCAGATCACCCTCAGTTCCCACGATTGAAGTCAAGCGCACCGAGTTTCTCGATTCCGTTCAGTTCCGTGGCGAATGTACAGCGCTCAAGTCCCTGAGCATCACTGCTCCCGCCGATGCCGGCGACCTCCAAATCCTGAAAATTACCGCCGATGGGGCCAAGGTCAAACCTGGTGACATGATCGTCGAATTCGATAAGACCAAGACTGAGCAAGACCTCGCGCAGTTCCGTTCCACCTTGAAGTACTCGACGGCCGACATTGACCAAACTCGTGCGCAGTCGCGCATCACCGAGGAGCAGGACCTCACTGCTGTCTCCAAGGCGCGCTTTGATCTCGAATCCGCCAAGCTCGATGCTAGCAAACAAGAGATCGTTTCCAAGATCGAAGGTGAGGAAGCCAAGCTCAAGGTCCGCAATGCCGAGCAGACGCTGCGTGAGGCTGAACAGAAACTGAATTCCGACCGCGCCGCGGCGAAAGCCAGTATTCAAGGGAAGGTCGAAACCAGCCGCAAAGCTGCATTCGACGTGCAGCGTGCCGAAACAGCGCTCTCGAAAATGACGCTAAAAGCGCCCGCTGCCGGTATGGTCAGCCTTGTACCCGTGTGGCATGGTGGAAACGTCTCTCCATTCAAGCCAGGAGATCGCGCTTGGCCCGGCACGCCGCTGGCGGAACTCCCCGATCCGGGCTCTATACGCGTTACTGCCCACGTTGATGAAACCGAGCGCGGACGTTTGGCGCCGAAGCAACCCGTCACAGTCCATCTCGATGCCATCCCTGACCGCCAGTTCACGGGCAGGATCGAAGACATCAGCGCACTGGCAACCGAGGATTTTTCCGCGGGTTGGCCTGTTCCGCGCGACTTCGACGTGCGCATCGTTCTGGATGATTCCGACCCGCGCCTCAAACCGGGTATGACGGCGCAGGTTACAGTCATCGTCGACCGCGTTCGCGACGCCCTTGCCATCCCGGTCCAGGCGTCGTTCCAGAAGGAAGGGGAGACCCTGGCCTACGTTTGGAGTGGCTCCAAGTTTCGAACTCAGGCGATCGAAATCAGCCGCAGAAGCGGCGATCGCGTTCTCGTGGCCAAGGGGCTGCAAGCCGGCGACCGCATTGCTTTGCAGGATCCTGCGGCAGGGAAGAGCGAATGACGCGCCGACGATTGATTATCGGGATTTCTGTAGCTGTTGTGCTGATCGCCGGTATCGCCATCAGCCGCGCGTCCCGTAAAGCACCTCTCTCCAGCTCTTCCGACGACATCCCAGTTGCTACCGTCAAGCGTGGCGAACTCGATCTGCGTGTCTACACTAGCGGCGAGCTTGAGGCCAAGGATTCTGTGACGCTGAGCGCTCCTCCTGTGGCCGGCGCATCGCTGCAAATCACGCATCTGCTCCATACCGGCGCGGTGGTGAAGAAGGGCGACGTCGTGATCGAATTCGATCCTACCGAGCAGCACTATGTCCTCGAGCAGAGTCGCTCCGAGTTGCACCAAGCCGAGCAGGACATCCTCAAAGCCAAATCCGACGCCGCCGTGCAGAAGGCGCAGGACGATGTTGCTCTCCTCAAGGCTCGTTTTGACGTTCGTCAGGCCGAACTGGAAGTGCAGAAGAACGAACTGGTCAGCTCCATCGATGCTCAGAAAAACAAGCTCGCCCTCGACCAGGCCAAGCGTGCTCTTGCCGAGCTGGAACAGGACATCAAGTCTCACGGCACCACTGGCCAGACTGGAATCGACCTCGCCCAGGAGAAGTGGAACAAAGCCAAGCTCTCTATGGACGTCGCCCAGCAGAACATCGACAAGATGCATGTGACGGCCACCACCGACGGCCTGGTGTCTATAGAGAAGAACATGACGGGGGACTTCTTTTTCAGCGGCATGGCCGTGCCCGACTTCCATGAAGGCGATCAGGTGCAGCCCGGCACCGGTATCGCACGCGTCATTGTCTCCAGCGAAATGCAGCTTTCGGCCAAGGTCACCGAACTGGAGCGCGCCAATATCACCATCGGACAACCGGCAGAGATCGAATTCGACGCCCTGCCGGGCCGGACCTTTCATGGCACCGTGAAGTCTGCTGGCGGCATGGTGCAGCGGCCTTTCTGGGAAACTACTTCGACCAGCAGGTTCGATGTCGCCATTCAGTTGACTGACGCTGACCCAGCTTTGCGTCCCGGATTGACTGCGCAAATCGTCATCCTTGGCTCGAAGAACGCGAATAGGTTGTATGTTCCCCGGCTTGCCGTCTTTCAAAAAGACGGCAAGCAGACCGTTTACCTGAAGAAGGTGTCGGGCTTCGAGCAATTGCAAGTCAAAGTGGGCGCGCAGAACGAAAGCCGCACCGCCATCGAGGGGCTGAAAGAAGGAGACAAGGTCGCGCTGATCGATCCCACTTTGCCTCGAAAGTCCTCTAGCTCAGGCTCCGCGTCGCCGCTCGGAGGAGGCAATCTCTAATGCCGGTCCTCACTGCGCCTCCAATCCGCCGTGCCATCGGGGGATGCAAACAATGGCTGCCCGATCTGCGCCTCGGCCTGCAGAATCTGCTCGCCAACAGGATGCGCTCTCTGCTCACCATGCTCGGCATGATTTTTGGCGTGGCCGCGGTCGTCTCCATGCTCTCCATCGGCGCTGGCGCTCGGCAGAAAGTCATGGCATTAATCGAGCAGATGGGCGTGCACAACCTGATCGTCGAGGCAAAGGAGACGATTGAGTGGCAGGCACACGATAAAATTCGCCGAATCTCTCCCGGGCTCACGCTGCAGGACTACCGCATCATCCGAGACGATGTTGACGACATTGCTGCCGCTACTCCGCGCAAGCGCTTTACTCCGAGCAAAACGATTCCTAAGTCGCAGCAGGATCCTCCCGTCGTTTATGGCGTCGCGGCCAACTACACGGACATTGCGGGACTGCATCTGATCCAGGGCCGTTTCTTCAGCCCTGACGAAGAGAGTCACGCGCGTTCCATCTGCGTCCTCGGAGCAGGTGCCAAGTCGAACTTGTTTGGTGCCGCCGATCCCATCGGTCAATACGTCAAGCTGAACCAGCAATGGTTTCAAGTGATCGGTGTAGCCAGCCCTCAGCTCAGTTCGCAAACCGAAGTCGCCGGAGTCCCCTCGCAGGACCTGAACAATGTTGTGTACGTCCCTCTCAATGCTGCCATTCTGCGCCTTGAAGACAGTTACAGTAATGTTCGCGATGAAATCGACGGCATCTATCTCCATCTGGCCGATACCGCCGATGTGCCGCAAGTCGCGCAGGTCGTGCGCGCCATTCTGAACTGGAGCCACCACTCCGCCGGGGACTTCAGCGTGATTGTTCCCGCGGAACTGCTGGCCGAACAGCGCCGCACCGAGCGCCTGTTCAACGCCGTGATGGTCGCTATTGCGTCCATTTCCTTGCTCGTCGGCGGGATTGGGATCATGAACATCATGTTGGCTAGCATCCTGGAACGCACGCGCGAGATCGGGGTGCGCCGCGCTGTGGGCGCGCGTCAGTTCGACATCGTGCGCCAGTTTGTAGTCGAGGCCACGATCATCTCATTCGTCGGCGGAAGTTTCGGCATTATCTTTGGCGTCTTCATGTCGCGCCTCATCGCTTGGCTCGCGGGTTGGTCTACGATCGTGACCGCGTTCTCGATCATCCTCGCCTTCGTCGTCTCTATCAGCGTGGGACTGATCTTCGGCATTTATCCGGCGATGAAAGCCGCGCGTCTCGATCCCGTTGAAGCCATCCGCTACGAATGACCTAGCAATACCGCAGTCGGGGCCCGATCGCATTTCTGTGGGAGGACGAATGAAACTCCGTCTCATCTGCTTTCTCTTGCTTGCATCATCTTTCACTGCTTCCGCGCAATCCAACGAAACCTACCGTGGATTGCTCACTGCGCAGGTGCGCTCGCCCAAAGCCGCCACTCCGCAACACCTCCACGACTATGTCGTCGACGGCAAGCTGAAGCTCGCTCTTCACGACGCCATCGTTCTTGCCCTCGAGAACAATAGCGCCATCCACGTGCAGGAAGCCTCGGTTGAGAGCGCGAAATTCACCTTGCTGAGGTCCTTCCAGCCATTTGATCCGAAGTTCCAATCGGTTTTCTCCGCCCGCCACAGTTCTTATCCCGGTTTCAGCCAGATCCAGGGGGCCGGAACGTTCAACGACTTAAACCAGTCCGCCCAGTTGAACTACAGCCAGACGCTGCCAACAGGCACGAACTTGCAGATCGGGATGAACAGCACCAAAGATTCGAGCAACAGCGGCTTCTACTTTCTGAATCCCTACTATCAATCCTTTTTGAACATCCAGGTCACCCAGCCGCTGCTGCGCAATCGCTGGCGCTTCGCCAACACCGCGCCGGTCGTGATTGCCCGCACGAATCTGCAAACCTCGCGGTCCGCGTTTAAGGCGCAAGTCAATGCCGCCCTGCTGCAAGCGATCACGCGATATTGGGACCTGGTCCGCGCTCACAACAATCTCGACGTCGCCCGCAAGTCGCAGGACGCCGCCGACTCCACCTACCAGCACGACAAGCGCGCACTGGAACTCGGCGCTCTGCCGCCGCTCGACATCTACAGATCTGAGTCGGAAGTCGCCTCCCGCCGTCTGCAAGTGATTCAGGCCGACTACGCCGTCAAGCAGGCGGAAGAGAACCTTCGCCTGACGATTGGTGCCAACCAGGATCCCTACATTGAGGCGCTTGACATTGACGCCACCGAACAGCCCGAGCCACAAGGGGAACTCCTCACCGTCGACGTCGCTACCGCTCTAAAGCAAGCTGTCGAAACCAGGCCGGAAGTCCTCGCCTGGCAGCAGGCGCTGGCCGCTGACGATACCAGCATTCGTCTGGCTCACAATCAACTTTTGCCTGATCTGCAGTTGCAGGCGTTTTATCAGGGTAGCGGCGTTGGCGGAAACTCGAATTTCGGCGGCATCATGACACGCGGTGGCTTAGGCACCTCGCTCAATCAACTCTTCAACTTCGGATTTCCGGGCTACGGCGCCAGTCTCACACTGAACCTTCCGATCAAAAACCGTGCTGCCCAGGCTGACATGGGAACGGCGCTCGTCGATCGCCACCGCGACCTCTATTCGGCGCAGCAGGCACGCGAGCAGATCACGCAGGAAGTGGCGAATGCCGTGCACCAGCTCGAGCAGGCGAAGCTGTCAATTGCAGCAGGGAAGACCGCACTCGATCTTGCTCAGAAGATGCTTGCCGCCGAGCAGCGCAAAGCCCAGCTCGGCACCGAAAATGTCTTCTTCCAACTAGATGCCCAAACTCGTGTCGCAACTGCCCAAGCGACCCTACTGCAATCCGAGGTGGACTACCAAACCGCAATTGCGACTCTGCACAACGCTACTGGAAGCCTGTTGCAGGACTACGACGTCCAGATCTCCGAGCTGACCAAGTAATCGGTGGAAGGAATTAATTCCTGCAGCCAGGTCACGCTCTCTCTTCACTGTCATTCCGAGCGAAGCAGGATCGTTCGCCCAGCGAACGATCCTGCGGAGTCGAGGAACCTGCTTTTTCGTGGCATTACATTTCCTGTATAGTGCTACTCCGCAGGAGAAAAACGATTATGCAGCGTTCTCATTCCGTTCTTTTTGTCGTCCTCATCTTCGCCACAACGGTGGCGAATGCACAGAACCCACTCGGTATCTTCGAAAATCACCAGGATGTCGGCACGGTTCTCCATCCCGGCTCGGCCACCTTCGACCCCTCGAAAGCAACCTACACCCTCCGCGGCAGCGGCGAGAACATGTGGTCCACCCAGGACGCATTCCAGTTTGCATGGAAGAAAGTGTCAGGCGATGTCGAACTCACTGCGAACGTCTCGTTCCCCAATAGCACCGGCAATCCGCACAAGAAAGCGGGTCTGATTTTCCGCACATCACTGAACGTGGATTCCGTATACGCCGACATTGCGTTACACGGAAATGGCTTGCTCGCGCTGCAATACCGCGATCAGAACGGTGGAACCACGCACGAGATCAAATCGAGTCTGTCGCCAGCAGATGCAAACGCTGCGGCGCCGAGCAGTCCCTTGCCGCCCATTCAACTAAAACTTGTGCGCCGCGGAGAGTACCTGTACATGTTCGTAGGGAAACCTGGTGAGACTCCGCATTATGACGGAGAATCCATTCGCGTCCCACTGCAAGGGGACTTCTATGTGGGAATCGGCGTCTGTGCCCACGACAAGAACGACACGCAGGAAGCCCTATTCAGCAACGTGCAGCTACGAAATATCTCGGCATCAAATGGCTCTCCTGTTCTCGTCAGCACGCTGGAAACGGTTGCAGCCAACTCCACCGATCGCCAGGTGGTGTACTACGCAGCAGGCCGCTTCGAAGCGCCCAATTGGACACGCGACGGCTCCTATTTCCTCTTCAACCGCAACGGCCATCTCGAAAGACTGTCTGTGAAAGGCGGCACGCCCGAAGTCATCAACACTGGCGCGCAGAACCGCCTGAACAACGACCACGGCATCTCGCCCGATGGCACGCAACTCGCCATCAGCGACAACTCACAGGAAACCAAATCCCCGGACGGCAAGCCCGCGCACGACTCACTCGTCTACACCGTTCCCATCACCGGCGGCGCGCCTCGCCAGATCACGAAAACTGGACCGTCCTACTGGCATGGCTGGTCGCCAGACGGCAAGACGCTCGCGTTTGTAGGCCAGCGCAACGGCGACTTCGACATCTACACCATCCCGGTCTCCGGCGGCGACGAGACTCGCCTCACCACCTCCAAAGGCCTCGACGACGGCTCCGAGTATTCACGCGATGGCCAATACATCTACTTCAATTCCGAGCGCAGCGGCCACATGCAGATCTGGCGCATGAAGTCCGACGGCAGCGATCAGGAGCAGGTCTTCTCCGACGATTACAACAACTGGTTCCCGCACATCTCGCCCGACGGCAAATGGATGGTGTTCCTCACTTACCAGCGCGACGTCACCGGCCATCCGGAAAACAAGAATGTCATGCTGCGGCTGATGAACTTAGAAGATAAGAAGATCACCGAACTAGCAAAGCTGTTCGGCGGGCAGGGAACTATCAACGTGCCGTCCTGGTCACCCGACAGCAAGACCGTCGCCTTCGTAAGCTACGCCCTTCTCGCCCCGGAGGACGCGCACGGCGACACCAAATGAAATACTGAACTGTCAGAAGAGGGGCAGCAGAGCTGTCACTGCGCTTTGCTCACGTTCGCGGCTTGCGGTCCTTTCTGGCCTTGCACGATCTCGAACTCCACCGCATCGCCTTCTTGCAGGCTCTTGTAGCCTTCGGAACTGATGGCGCTATAGTGAACGAACACGTCCGGCCCATCGTCTCTGCCGATAAAGCCGTATCCTTTGGCGTTATTGAACCACTTCACTGTACCTTTCAAGCGATCCACGTACTCCCCCTGCTGGTGCTCTCAACCCTGAACACCAAGCGTCATTTGACGCCATTGTGCGGCAGAGGGGTAGTCCAGTGTCAAGACGGGAAAGACTTTAGCTTGGCACGAAAATACCTAGTGTCCGATGACGGACTGGTCTACAGCGACTGATTCTGCTGGGCGTGCAGCCAGAGCACGCCCGAGATGGTCTTGCCGTCGTGGATCTTGCCTTTAACCACCATCTCGACCGCTTCACTCAGCGGCACCAGTTTTAGTTCGATAGCCTCGTCGGCTTCCGGCTGAGCTGCTCCCGGCGTGAGGTCCCGGGCCAAGAAGATGGCCATCGATTCCGCCACGAAACCCGGACTCGCCCAGAAGTAGAGCACCCGTTTCCAACTCCGGGCGGTGTAGCCGGTTTCTTCCAGCAGTTCGCGTTTGGCAGCCTTCAGTTCAGCCTCGCCTTCATCGATTCGTCCGGCGGGAAGTTCCAGCAGATATCGTCCTGCAGCATGGCGATACTGGCGCTCCAGCAGAACCCGAGGTTCCGCCTGGCTTTCCTCCACGGCTAGAATGACCACGGATCCTGAGTGCCGCACAATGTCCCGCCGCGCACGGATCCCGCTCGGCTCCTGCACCATGTCGGTCGTGACCCAGAACGCCGGGCCTTCATACGCGACTCGCGATGAAAGCACGCGCGCTTTCGTTTTTGCGGATTTCTTGGCGACTGTTTGTGTTCGTGTCTGGGATTTCTTCGCGGACTTTCGTGCGGTTTTTGCCATGCCAACAATATAAGCGAGAAGACCGCCAACGGTTCCGGCCCTCGTGTTGAATTGGGGAAACATTCCAATGCAGAGCCCGCAGAGAACGTCAGTAATTCTCTGCGACCCCGGCGCACTCGGCGGTTAAAGAGTTTTGATTTCCTTCGTGCAACTTCGTGTCCTTCGTGGTGTTCCGTGTTGCTGTGTGGGTGGCTTATGCCTTCTGTTATCCTCGGCCCGTGAAACAACCCTCCATCGCCATTGTCGGCCCGGGAAGGCTGGGCAGCGCACTAGCTAAGCACCTCTACTCCACCGGGTACAACGTGTCCGAGATCATCTGCCGCGAACGTCAATCTCTCTCTCTCGCCCGCGCATTGGCGCGCACAGTTCGTGCCCAAGCAACAACTCCGCAGACGGCCATACTCGACGCCGACATCACCTGGTTCTGCGTCCCCGACTCGCAAATCGAATCGGTGTCGATTGCCCTGTCGCGTCACAAGTGGAAAGGCAAGATCGGCCTTCACTCCAGCGGCGTCCTTACCAGTGATGTTCTCGTCCCGCTTCGCAAAGCCGGCGCAAGCGTCGCCTCGGTTCATCCTTTGATGACTTTCATCCGCGGCTCAGTCCCTAATCTTTCAGATGTGCCATTCGCCATCGAAGGTGATTCAGATGCGGTTCGCACCGCCACGCAAGTAGTGCGCCGACTCGGCGCCAGACCAGTCGCCATCCGCAAGCAAGACAAGCCCGCTTACTATCTATTCGCAACCATGATTTGTCCGCTATTGATTTCATTGCTTGCTGCATCTGAGCAAGCGGCAAAACTCGCGGCTATATCACCAGGAGAAGCGCGCCGTCGCATGTTGCCCATCCTCCGTCAGACGATCTCCAATTACCAGAAGATCGGCGCGGCCGCCGCCTTCACCGGCCCCTTTGTCCGCGGAGATGTAGATACTCTGCGCATGCACCTGAAAGCACTCGCGCATTCTTCCGGGCTTAGAAGTGTTTACACCGCGTTGGCCGAAGCCGCCCTGCAGAACCTGCCGCATCACAACGCTAAACAGATGCGGGCTGCGCTTCGCAAATGTGGCCTTTGGTCAGTGGCCGGTGGTCAGTACCGAACATCGACTTCTCGGCTGTCGCTAGCCACTAGTCACTAGGCACTGGTCAGTAGCCACTGCCTCACCTCAGCAGTTCTTCACAATGCTGAAGACATAAATCCGGACCGCACGCCCTCAATTCCTCAATCCCAAATGTTCCACTCGCAACCGCCACGATTTGCGCCCCGATCTCTCGCGCAGCGCGTACATCCGCGGGTGTATCGCCGACGAAACAAGTTGTAGCGCTCGCTCCCAACTCCCCCTTCACGTGATTCACTGCATTCTGGAATATTCCAGATCGTGTCTCACATCGGTCGCTGTAATAGCCGAAGGCGAAGTACTTCCGCAACCCTGCCGTTTCAATCTTGTGCCGACCCACGGTTTCAAGATTTCCCGAAGCAACTCCCATCAGGCGTCCTTGCCCACTCAATTTGTCAAGCAGGGCCGGAATTCCCGGACAAACCTGTGGCCGAATCTTCGCTCGGTTCGCGTCCACCTCGCGACACACCACCTCAAGCGCCTTGGGCAAAGACGCTTCGAATACTCCATCTTCAATCCCTTCCCGCGCCAGCGTCGCTCGCAGGATGGAAAGATCGGTCATCCCGTGATAAGGAATACCATCGATCGTTGTATTGATACCGTAGGCCTCGAGCATCGCCTGATGCATTGCGTTGTAGTGCACGAGATCGCGCGCGACCAGCAGCGTTCCATCGATATCGAAAACGTACGCGTCAGCTAAGGGAAAGGAAATGGACATAACCAATGGAACGCTCAAATGCGTGCACAGCGCAAGGCCAGGTTCGGGATTGTAGATTTGCGATTGTAGACTTTAGATTGAAGAAATTGGCGCGCCGCCAATCGCAACCTTCAATCTAAAATCTCAAATCTGAAATCTCAAATCTGAATCTCAAATCTGAAATTGGGGACGCTCAACTCACCATCAGTCTCTTGATCGAACGCGCTTTGCCGCTCGCATCATCCGCGTCCACGATCACCGCGCAGAGTCGCGCATCGCCAGTTGCCGCTTCAAACCGCGTCGGCATGTTATTCAGAAATCGCGTGATGATCTGCTCTTTATTTACGCCGATCACGCCGTCGAAAGGACCCGTCATTCCTACGTCTGTGATGTAAGCGGTTCCGCCCGGCAACACGCGTTCATCCGCGGTGGGCACATGCGTATGGGTTCCCACCACCGCCGTTACTCTTCCGTCGAGATACCACCCCAAAGCAATTTTTTCGGAAGTGGCTTCCGCGTGGAGATCCACGAACACGATCTTTGCTTTAGTCTGCTTCAGCAGCTCATCCGTCTTGCGAAACGGGTCGTCGTTCGACGCCATGAACACGCGTCCCTGCAGGTTAATCACTGCATACGGCACATCATTCTTCCGGCCCTCATAAATCCCATGCCCCGGCAGCTCCGGCGCATAGTTTGCCGGGCGTAGAAGCCGTCTGCCGGGGCTGTGCGGGCCATCCGCCGAATTGAAGAAGTCAATAATCTCGCGCTTGTCCCAGATGTGATTGCCGGTGGTCATCACGTCGATGCCGAGCTCGAAAAGGTCCTCGGCCAGAGCTGGTGTGATGCCGAATCCCGCCGCTGCGTTTTCGCCATTCGCCAGCACGAGGTCAATGGAGTGCTCGCGCACCAACTCCTTCAGCTTGTCGCGGACAATCGTCCGCCCGGGCCGTCCAAAAATGTCGCCAATAAAAAGAATTTTCACGCAGGTTTGATGGTACCAAACTGCCGAGGTTTACTTTGCTACCCGTTCCGGCAAAACAAAATCCACCACAGCGGACGCGCTTTCGACTCCTTCGCTACGCTCAGTCGCTTAGTGCACGCTCCGATACACAGAGGAGCGCGACAGAGGGAATGCAGGCACGAAGAACATTCCAGCAGAGTTTGTTTTCCTCTGTGTTTTTCCTCCGTGAGACTCTGTGTCCTCTGTGGTGAGGGTTTTGGTTTTTAGTAAGTTGGCGTCCCTGAAGATCAATTCCCGAGGAGGTCCACTTCACATCGTTACTGGCTGGCAGCAGGTACTCCCTCTGATCTCTTCACCGGCGTCGAACTGCGCTATAGTGCAGTTCACACCTCTGTGGAGGCACGCCGTGAGAAAGCGCACATTCCTTTTTGTTCCGATCATCTGCTCGTTGGCGCTCAGCCTGTTCGGCCAGCAAACAACGGCCGCCAAACCGCAACGCCAATTCTTGCTATGGAAAGTCACGTCGCCAACGGCCACGGCCTACCTGGTGGGTTCCATGCACATCCTCACATCGAACGACGTTTATCCCCTCCCGTCAGAGGTCGAGAAGGCGTTCGCCGAGTCCTCGGTGCTGGCCGTCGAAGCCGACGTCAGGAACGTGGACCAGCAACACATGATGGAGATGGTGCAAAAGTACGGGATGTACACCGACGGCGATTCGTTGTCGCACCACCTTTCTAAGCCGACCGCCGATGCTCTCGCTGGGTTCTGTTCACAATATGGGTTTCCATGCGCCACGCTCGAGCCGCTTCGTCCGTGGATGGCGGGCATGCTGGTTTCCGTGTGGCCGATTGTGAAGGCCGGCGTAGACCCGAAGAACGGCATCGATATGCACTTCTTGAACGAAGTGAAGACGAAGCAGCGGGTGACAGAACTGGAGAGCGCGGATGCGCAGTTTCAACTCCTGTCTGGCCAATCCGAAGAAGAGCAGGATAAGTTTTTGGCCTACTCACTCGAAGGTGCCGGCAAGATGCAGGAACTTGAGAAGGCTTACCTGTCGGGCGATGTTGATGCGCTGCTCAAGGATTTGCCACCGTCGTCCCAATTGACCGAGCACTTGATCAATGAACGCAATGTCCGCATGACCGCGAAGGTGACTGAGTTTCTGAAAACGAAAGGCACTTCTTTCGTGGTGGTTGGCGCAGCGCACGTCATCGGCGAGAAGGGAATTGCCAACCTGCTCCAGCAGCAAGGCTACAAAGTCGAACGCACTGCATACGCGTGGTGAACCTTCAGCCGGTTTCCTTCGTGTGCCTTTGTGTCCTTAGTGGTATGAGTTTTTACTGCAGTTCTGCCGTCTTCAGAAAATCAAAATTCCCGGATGGATTCAGCTCCAACCCGTGCACCCGCTTTGACGCCACCATCACGTTGTTCAAATACCACAGATTCACGTACGGCAGGTCTTCTGTCAGAATCTTCTGCAGTTCCGCGTAGTCCCGCTTCCGTGCGTTCTGATCCAACTCCGCCCGCGCCTGCGCGATTAGCGCATCCACTCGTGGATTGCTGTAGTACTGCCGGTTCGCGCCCTTGGGGATGATCTGCGCCGAATCGAATGCATATTCAAAAATTTCCGGATCCTGATTGCCCCCCACCCACCGTAGCGAATACACCTGAAATTCTCCATGGGTCACGTCCGACAAGAATGTCGCCGCCTCATAGCTGCGGATGTCGAGCGCAATCCCAACTTCCCGTAACTGCTGCTGAAACACCGCGGCAATTGCGCGCGAAGTCTCCTCTGTAGACGTCTTCATCTGCAGATGAAACCGGATTCCGTTGATTTCGTTGTATCCGGCTTCGTCCAGCAACTCCCGCGCCTTCGCTGGATCATGGGCATAGTTCTGCACATCGCCGTTGTACGCCCAGCTCTCGGGGGGAAGCACGCTGTCGGCAGGCCTTGCAAAATCCCGCCAGATGAAATGAATAATCGGACCGGTGTCGAGTGTGTACGCAAGCGCTCGCCGCACCCGAACATCCTTCAAAATCGGATCGCGCAGATTGAATGCCATGTACTGAACCCGCGTTCCGGGCCCAGTCAAAACCTGAAGGCGTGGCTCGCGCTTGAGTGTAACGACCGTGTCGGGCGCGAGTTCCAGCGCCAGATCGGCGCTGCCTTTGCGCAATTCCAGCGCACGCGTGGTCGCATCGGGGACCACCATGAAGTGGACCCGCTCCAACCTGGCCTTCTCACCCCAATAGTTCTCATTCTTCTTGATCTCCACATACCGGTCTTGTTCCGCAGCAACGAAACAGAACGGCCCCGATCCGATGGGTTCTCTCGTCATCTCGCTCAAGCTGCCGTAGGGCACAATGCCCATGCCCTCGCCCCCGGCAAGGTTCCACAGCAAGCCGGCCCACGGTTCCTTCAAATGAAAGATGAGCGTGCGATCATTCGGCGCTTCGATATGGTCCACTAGCTTGTACGAGCTTGACTTCGTCGTATGCACCTGGCCGCCCAGCACCGAGTCAAAACTCCACTTCACATCGCGGGACGTTAACAGCGCACCGTTGCAGAACTGCACGCCTGGACGGAGATGAAAAACATAAGTCTTCGGATTGAGGATCTCCCATCGCTCCGCCAGCGATGGCTTGACGTTGAAGTGCTCGTCGCGCGCGAGCAGGTTGTCGAAGAGAAGGCCGTCGATATCCTCCGACTGCGCATCCAGACCCACCCGCGGATCGAGATTCGTGGGACTCGACTCAATAATCATCACCAATGTTTTCGCGTCGGGCTTTTTCGCGCAGGAGGGAAGTATGAGCATCGATCCAAAGGAGAGAAGAATCCAGGACATCATCCGGACTGTGCACACCATCTGGGACCAAGCTGACGGCTGATGGCTGTTCTTAGCCTGCCCTGAGCCGCCAGGCGAAGGGGCTGAGGGCCCTATTCGCATTTCCCCGCCATCTCGTTCAGCGTGTTCACCGTTTTCCAGTTGCGCATGGTTCCGGAAATCCCCATCACGCGATCCAGATTGTGCTTCCAAATGCTGCTGCCGGAGACGCCGTTGGGGAAATAGAAATAGATCTCCTTCCCCTTGTGTCGGACCTTGTCCGGGGCCTTCACAATTGCTTCTAATTTCTTGATTGCCTCAGCGGAAGGGACTTCCGACAAGAAGACAACATGCAGCTTCGAAATATCCACGCCCGGCTCTTTGAGCAGGGGATTGCCCGTGACGATCTGCTTCATCTCGTCGCCGGTCCTGGCGATCACGTCGGCGGAGAAGCCGAATTCCTCGACGATCTGCGTCTCGATCTTCTTCGCGGCAGCCTCGCCCGAAAGTTTTCCCGCCTGGCAAACGACATTTCCACTCTGAATGTAGGTCTGGACGTTCTTGAATCCAATTGATTCGCAGCATGCGCGCAGCTTCTCCATCTTCATCCGCTTGTGCGGACCGATGTTGATGCCACGAAGGAGCGCGATGTAGACCATAAGAAAGTTGCTGGTAAGTAGTTTCTAGTCGTTAGTGCGAATCGAACGCACGTGTTGCTCCGAAGCCAGTGCTTCAGCCACCCATCTTCAAACTAGCTACTAGCAACTATGGCAACGACACTTTCCCCAGCACCACCGGCCTCGCCGCCCCCGTCGCCGATGGCACATTCGACGGCCTCCGGTTCCAGGTCTCATATGCCAGAGCCGCAAACGCCACCGCCTCTTTGGCGCCGGACGGAATCCCGAATTCATCCGACGATCGCACCGTCAGCCCCAAATCCCCGACTCGGGTTCGCAGCACAGTCATCAGAATGGGATTCTTCGTCCCACCGCCGGACGCGATCATCTCGGAAAATCTGCTGCCCTTCTTCACAACGTATAGCCTCAGCGCATCGCGAATGGATCTCGCCGTAAACGCCGTTGCGGTAGCCACCATGTCTTTCTTCTCAACCGGAGTGTCGTGTTCTTTTCCCCACAGGGTGCATGCATGCTGGAATTCCCGGGCGAACTCGCGCCCAAACTCCTCGCGTCCGGCAGTTTTCGGTGGCTTTTGCCGGAAGTAGCTTTCGCCGAGAAACCGGCGCACCACATCTTCCAACACCCGCCCGGATGCGGCGATCTTTCCATCGCGGTCGCATGGCTCTCCGAAAAGCTGCTCGGCAAGCGCATCGATCACCATATTGCCCGGCCCGGTATCGAACGCGATCACTTGGTCGAGCGTTGCTCCTGGCGGCAGCGCCGTCACGTTGGCAATGCCGCCTATATTCAGCATCACCCTGCCGATTTTGGCGTCGCGATAAAGCAGGTAATCGAGGTAGGGAACCAGCGGCGCGCCTTTGCCGCCCGCCGCCATGTCCGCGGGACGAAAATCGGATACCACCGGCACACCCAACTTCACTGCCATGCGCGACCCATCGCCGACCTGCCACGTCACCGCAAGTTGCCGCCCTAGGAACGTTGCGGGCCGCCCCTGGTGATACAGCGTCTGCCCGTGGCAGCCGACCAGTTCAGCTTTGAGCTGCAGTTTCTTTTGCGCCGCCAGTACCGCCTCGGCATACAAGTCGCCAAGCAGAAAATTCAGCCGCGCCAAATCCGCAACGCTCGCTCGCGGCGAATTCATTGACGCCAGCACCAACCTCCGCACGTCCGCAGGGTAGGGAAGTTCCGCGTGTCCTAAGAATTTCAGTGATGTTTGGGTCGACACTTGCGCAGGCCTGCGAGATCGAGCTGCGCCTCTAACGGATTCTCTGGTCTTTGCTGGTTTCGGAGTTGCGGGAAATTGGACCAGCGCCACGTCGATGCCATCGGCCGACGTGCCGCTCATTACTCCGGCCACGATCATGCGCCGGCCCCGGCTCGCGCCGCGACGGCCATCTGCTGCAGGCGAACGCGCTCGCTGAATTCCCACAGTTGCCGCGACAGCCGATCAATCTTCTCCTGCGATGGCGGACCCGGCATCCTGAGAAGCTTTGCGTGCTTCCGTTTGAAAGCTGCAATCTTCTTGGCCGATTCCCCGATGCGCCGCCGGAAAGCTGCGTCTCGTTCGAACGTTCGCTGCACGGTCTCAAACGCTTGCTCAACAAACTCCTGCTGATGGCAGATCAAGCACAGATCTCCACCCGCGCGCACGAACTCGACCGCCGCTTCATCAATGGGAGCTGCTTTCAGCACTCCGCCCATCTCCAGATCGTCAGAGACAATGACTCCCTTGTATCCAATTCGCTTGCGCAGCACATCGCTAATCCACCGTTTCGACAGAGACGCCGGCGCTTTGTCTTTTGTCACCTCCGGATAATTCGCATGGCTGATCAGCACCATCGGAAGCTCGCGTTTCATTACCCGATAGGGAACCAGGTCCTCGTCCCACAGTCTCTTGAAAGTTTTTTGGACTACCGGGAGGTCCTGATGTGAATCCAGATTGCCTTCGCCGAGTCCGGGAAAGTGCTTGCCCGACCCAATCACTCGAGCAGCGGCAAGTCCCGCCAGAAACTCCCGTGCATATCGGATTACTTGCTTCGGATCCTTGGAGACGGAGCGCGAACTCATCACGCTGCGCGATGCCTCGAATGCTAGGTCAAGCACCGGCGCGAAGTCGACATTGAACCCCAGCGCGTGGCAAGTCTTGCCAATAATCTCACCGTGCTTGCGGAAGAACTTTGGCCCGCTCGCGAATACGTCGGCTGCTGACGGAGCCGAACCGGTGATCCTGCGGAATCGATCCACCTTGCCGCCTTCGAGGTCTACACACGTAAATAGCGGCTCGCGTACGCACGCCCGGCAGTCTTTCAATAGTTTGTGAGTCTGCTGCGCGCTCTCGATATTTCGCGCGAAAAGAATCACACCCGCCGGCTGTACCCGCGTAAGCAGGTCAAAAAGCCGCGGCGACATTTCCGTGCCGTCGAATCCGACGACCAGAAGTTGCCCGAGGTTTTCGGCTGCTTTGGTTGCTGCGCGTGGCATGAAGGCTTATTTTACGTGAGATACCTGGGGGCACTCATGACATTGCGTGTTCATTAGCATTCAGCACTCAGCACTCAGCCATGACAGTGCCGTGCAGACTGCCTTGGCACTGCCCACAGACTCTAATGGCTGAATGCTGAATGCTCAGTGCTGAATGCTGAGTGCTAAGAAGCCACTTGCTTCTTCAGTTCCGCCAACAGATTTAGTGCTTCGAGCGGAGTCAGGTTGTTCAGATCTAGTTCTCTCAATTTCTCCAGCACCGGCTGCGAAAGCGGAGTGAAAATCGTCAACTGCGCCGCTCGCGCCGTGTCCGGGGCCAGCTGCGCGCTCATGCGACCCTCGACGTTCTCGTGCTCCGCCAGCACTTCCCGCGCACGCCGCACCACTTCGTCCGGCAATCCTGCCAGCTTTGCTACTTCGATTCCGTAGCTGCGGTCCGCCGCCCCCGGCTCAACTTTCCGCAAGAACACGATGCCGGTCTTCGTCTCCTTCACGGAGACGTGATAGTTCTTCACCCCAGAAAGCTGCTCGGCCAAATCCGTCAACTCAAAATAATGTGTCGCAAACAGTGTTTTCGCCCGCGTGCGAGCGTGCAGATACTCAATGGCCGCCCAAGCGATTGCGAGTCCGTCGTAGGTCGCAGTGCCGCGCCCCACTTCATCTAGCAAGATTAATGATCGGGGTGTTGCAGTGTGCAAGATCGCAGCCGTCTCCGTCATTTCGACCATGAAGGTCGACCGCCCGCGCGCCAGGTTGTCACTCGCTCCAATGCGGGTAAAGACGCGATCCACAATGCCAAGCCTCGCCCTCGCAGCTGGTACAAATGACCCCATCTGCGCCATGATGACGGTCAGCGCCGCCTGACGTAGGTACGTCGATTTGCCGCCCATGTTCGGCCCGGTCAGCACCAGGATCGTGTGAGTCGTCGAATTCAGGTAAAGATCGTTAGGGACAAACCGTTCCCGCTCCGCTGCCGTCAGTTGCTGCTGCTCAATCACGGCATGCCGCCCGCCCACAATTTCAACGTCCGACGAATCATCGAACTGTGGCCGGCAATAATTCCGCAAAGCTGCGAGATGCGCGAACGAGGCCAGCACGTCAACTTCTGCCAGCGCCAGCGCAGTTTGCCGGATTCTCCGTGCCTCACCAGCAATCGCCGACCGCAACTCGCTAAACATTCTCCGCTCAATGTCGACAATCTTTTCCTGCGCATCCAGGATCTTCGATTCGTATTCCTTCAGCTCGGGCGTGGTAAAGCGCTCGGCATTGACGAGCGTTTGCCGCCGCTCGTAGTCCGCTGGCACCAGATGCAGGTTGGCCTTGGAAATTTCCAGGTAATACCCGAACACCGAATTGAATCGCACCTTGAGCGATACAATCCCGGTGCGTTCACGTTCGCGTAACTCCATCTGTGCCAGGAACTGCTTACCGTTACGGCTCAGCTCATGCAGTTCATCGAGTTCGCGGTCCGCGCCGCGCTGGATTACTCCGCCATCATTCAACGAAATCGGCGGTTCGGGAATGATGGTTTTCTCGATCCGATCACGCACATCTCCGAGTTCGTCGATCGCCGCATGCAAGTGCCGCAGTCGTTCAGAATCCAGTCGCCCAAGTGCCACCCGCACTGCCGGAATTCTCCCCAGGGACACCGCCAGCGCAATTACGTCACGGGGATTCGCCGTCTCCAGCGTTACCCGGCTCAACAGGCGCTCCAGGTCGAGCACGCCTTCGAGCGCCCGCCGCAACTCCTCGCGCGCGATCGTCTGCTTGCTTTGCTCTTCAACCGCATCGAGCCGTGCCTGAATCTCCGCCGTATCAATGGACGGCCGCAACATCCATGCACGCAACACCCGCTTACCCATGGGCGTGACCGTCGCATCGAGTGTCTTGAACAGCGTGACTCCGGCATCTGTTCCGGCAAATAGGGGCTCAATCAGTTCCAGGTTTCTCACCGTCACTGCATCGAGCACCAGGCAGCTCTGCCGCTCATAGAACCCAATCCGGTCGACGTGATCGAGCGTTCCGCGTTGCGTGCTGCGAACGTAGTAGAGGATCACTCCCGCGGCTGCAGCGGCCGCCGGTTTTCCGGCCAGCCCGAACCCTTCCAGCGACACGACTCCAAAATGATTTTCAACCAGCGGAATAGCGTGATCAGGCGAGAAAATCCAATCGTCGAGTGGCGTCATCGCCCAGGGAGCACCACTGCGGGTGCCCCACCCAACCGGGATTTCGTTGGGTCGGAGAGTTCTTGCGGCGGCCCTTGGTGTATCAAATAATGGTGCGGAACTTCCGTAGAGTAATTCTTTTGGCCGTAACTGTTGAAGTTCCTCTTCAACTCTTTGCGTGGCCCGTTCTCCCGCGAACTCCGTCGCCCGAAACTCGCCTGTCGAAAGATCGAGCGCTGCGAATCCCGCGCGATCTTCCGTGACTACCACCGCCGCCAGAAAGTTGTTCTCCTCGGCATTGAGCGACGAGTCCGCCGCCGTTCCCGGCGTGACCACCCGCGTCACCTCGCGCCTCACCAACTTCTTCGCCACACGTGGGTCTTCCACCTGATCGCAGATCGCGACCTTATACCCCCGCCGGATCAGCTTGGAGATATAACCCTCGGCCGCATGGAACGGCACACCGCACATCGGAATGGCAATGCCTTTTTCCTTATTCCTTGAGGTCAGCGTGATCTGCAGTTCTTTAGCCGCCAGTACCGCATCGTCGAAGAACAGCTCGTAAAAATCGCCTAAGCGGAAAAATAGCAGGGCTGTCGGATGCTCTTTCTTGATTGCCGAATACTGCCGCATCAGCGGCGTGGAAGATTCTGACATAGTTGCTAGGTTGTCAGTTGTCAGTTTCCGGCTTGCAAATGCGCCGAAAGCCGTGGCACGAACTAGCCACTGGCAACTGACTACTGACAACTGCGTTTTGGCCGGATTATAGCAACCGCTCCGCTGTGTCCTCCGTGGAAAACGCGTCCCTTATAGCCCTTCGTGCGATAATGCCTGTTCTTTCCTACATGCTGATCCGCCGGTCTTATCAGGAGAGGCACAATAAGGCCTTTCTTCCTGGTTGCTAGCGGCTAAAAGCTAGTAGCTAGAAGTTTTTATGGAACTGCGCAAAGATCCGCTGACCCGCTCCTGGGTCATGACCGGCGACGATCTCCCCGAACTCGCGCCTCGTCCGGAGACCGAGTGCCGCCTCTGCCCCGGATCTCCCGAGCAAGCCAAGTTGCAGCAGATATCCACCCGTCCTTCGGTGCAAGGAGGTCCGTGGTCTGCCCGGGCGGTTGTCCATCCGGGCGCCGTCTACCACATCGAAGGCCGCATTGATCGCCGCGGAGAAGGCATTTACGACCGCATGCCCAACGTCGGCGCTCACGAGCTGCTGATCGAGAACCCGAAACATGACCGCCAACTCTGGAACGCCGGCGACGCCGAGGTCGAGCAATTCCTCCTGCTCGTGGCCCAGCGCATCCAGGACCTCAAAGGCGACGCCCGCTTCCGCTACATCAGCGTCTTCAAGAATTTCGGGCCGGGCTCGGGCCAGGAGTTCGCTCATCCCAACTCGCAACTGACCGCGACCACATTCATTCCGCGCCGAGTCCTTTATGAACTTCGCGCCGGGCTCGATTACTACAACCAGAAAGAACGTTGCGTTTTTTGCGACATTCTTGCGCAGGAAACTGCCGCCAGCACGCGCATCATCGAGGTTCGCGGAGATTTTGTTGCTGCCTGTCCTTATGCTTCGCGGGCGCCTTACGAAACCTGGATACTTTCCCGCGCTCACGATTCCTCGTTCGAGCACCATGCGCTCAATCACCCCCAGAGCATGCGTGACCTCGCCGGATTGCTAAGGCGCACCTTGCAGCGCATTCGCACGCTTACCGAGTCGTTCCACATGGTGCTGCATACTTCACCAAATAAGTTTCACGCTTCCGCCAGCCTTGGATATTGGCAGACCCTCGACGAGGATTATCACTGGCACATCGAGATCCTGCCGATCCTTGCCGCTAAGGCTAAGTCCTACACCTTTAAAGAGGTGTACTACTCGCCCGTCACCCCGGAAACTGCCGCCGCCCGGCTCCGCGAAGCCTCCGTCGAAATCTGAAGTCCTGCCACCTGCATTGCCTCTTTTCCTGAGTTCCTCGCAAGCGTAAGATTTCATGTACAGGTTTAGGAACCTGTACAGCTTTATCCAAAGGGAGGTTCCTATGTCCTTCTATCGCCTTACCGCATTCTTCACTTTATTTCTTCTGATCGCAGTTCTCGTTTACACGCAAACCAAGCCGGAACTGAAGCACGTTCCCGCGCCATCAGCCGCGGCGTCTTCTGGCAAGCAGATGTACAAGTCCTATTGCGCTTCATGCCACGGGGAAATCGGCAAAGGCAATGGCCCAGCTGCCGGCGCCCTCAAGGCCGCTCCCAGCGATCTGACCCAGCTCTCGAAGAACAACTCCGGCAAGTTCCCGACAGACCGGGTTATGAGTATTCTTCGCGGACAAGCTACGGTCACAGCTCATGGCAATCGCGACATGCCGGTCTGGGGCCCGCTGTTCTGGCATATGAGCCAGGGACACGAAGGAGAAGTGCAGCAGCGCATCGCGAACCTGACGCACTATCTCGAGTCGATGCAGCAGAAATAGGAGACGGTTTGGACAGGGGCATCGCGCTGCGCGCACGCTAATGTTGTCATTTCCTGCTGTCGTCCTAAGCCTCGCGCTTTTACAGCGAGATGAAGGATTATGCAGGTGCCGGTTCGGTGCTCCTGCCGCGGGCAGCTTTTCTGCCCACTCAAGCATCCTCACCCTCCGTTGACATTTCCACAGCCTCAGGGCAAACTACCCAATCCGCCGGAAAACGGCTAAAGTTATCGTGCGGACTTTGGCTTTCGCCTAAACCCTAAACCTGTGCTTATGACTCCAGAGCGGCGCTCCTTCACCTTGGACTCGACCCTCGAGACGGTTGACAATGCCGAGCAGGCCGCCAACGAAATCGCTACGCAGATCGGCTTCAACGAAGAAGAGGTGTTGCAGATCGCCATGGCTGTCCGCGAGGCCGCTGTTAATGCCGTGCTGCATGGCAACGCCTACGACCCGGCGAAAAAGGTCAGCTTGGATTTCGAGCACACGGCAGCCGACTTGGTCATCACGATTCGCGACCAAGGCAAAGGTTTGGATCCGGCGAAAATTCCGGATCCGTTGGCGCCGGAAAATCTCCTCAAAACTTCGGGACGCGGCATTTTTTTAATACGCTCGTTCATGGATGACGTTCAGATCAACCCATCCACCTCGGGCACGGAAATCAAACTGATCAAACACGTCCACGGGCCAGCCGCGGACGGCAAGGAGGCTTCTCAGTGAACCTAAAGACCACCACGCGCCAAGTCGATGGCGTCAACATTGTCGATTGCAGCGGCAGAATCACCCTTGGGGAGGGCAGTGTCGTCCTTCGCGACATCGTGAAGGACCTGCTCGGCAAGGGCCAGAAGAAGATTCTGCTCAACCTTGGCGAAGTCAACTACATCGACAGCTCGGGCATCGGCGAACTGGTCAGCGCTTACACCACCGTGAAAAACCAGGGTGGCGAACTGAAGCTGCTGAACCTGACCAAGAAGGTGCACGACCTTCTCCAGATCACCAAGCTCTACACCGTCTTCGACGTGAAAGACGACGAGACGAGTGCAGTAAAAGCATTCCGCTAGTCCTCGGCTGCATCTTCGCTTGGAGCGATGATTCTTATGGAGCGGGCGCCCACGCCCGTTCCATTCTCTTTATTAATCTTGCGTCATCCCGACGTCCTGCGATTTGACCAGCGGGCCGAGGGATCTCGCGTGGGCTATAGACGCAATGCGAAGTTTTCGCGTTTGCGCACACATTCGTATCGCCATGCAAATCCTGAGTTCGGAGTTAGGTCCTGCATGGCGTAGTTACCGGTTCTCAGCCCGCCCGTCCGTCTGATTCGCAGTCTGTTGCATTTGGCTGGCGCAGCGCTTCCAGCGCTGCGAATCAACCAGCCCTGTCCTTTGTCATTCCGACCGAGCATGGGCGGATTCGCGGCGCGAATCCCCCATGCGAGTGGAGAGCCTGTGCTGAGCGACCAGCGCAGCGACACAGTCAAATGGGGATCTCGCGTGCAAGTACTACGCGCCCGCGATTTCACGCCTGTGGATGGCGCAGCGCTTCCAGCGCTGCGAATCAACCAGCCCTGTCCTTTGTCATTCCGACCGAGCATGGGGATTCGCGGCGCGAATCCCCTTGCGAGTGGAGGAACCTGCTTTTCCATCGAGCCGTGATGTCGTTCCTTTTTCGGGAATCCGGCTTCTTTTTTTGACGGAACCTCTCGAAGGCGATCATGCGCAGACCTAAAATTCTTCTTGTGAAACGCATCTGCACGATCGCCCTGCTTCTCTCCGCCCCTGCCTTCTGCGCCGACTGCGTCCCCTTCGACCAGGCCCCCAAGCACATTGGCGAAACTCACTGCGTCACCGGCAAAGTTGTCCGCGTGCAGGCCAGCCGCAAAGCTCACTATCTGGACTTCTGCGAAGACTATCGGCTCTGCCCCTTTTCCGTTGTCATCTTCTCGCATGATTTAAAGAACGTCGGCGACGTGCGCCAACTCGCCGGCAAGATGATCGAAATTCGTGGAGAAATCAAGGAGTACAACGATCGAGCCGAAATCATTCTGGACAGCAGAAAGCAACTCTCTGGGCAGGCGGCTATGCTTCCGCCTCTTCCAAGAAGCTTCGACGTCGAACAGCGCGGCCACTTCAGCGCTGGCACCTTCCGCTCCAAAAAGAGCCGCGCCACGAGCAAGAAGAAGCAAACTCCCACCCTGCCCATCGAAATCCCCGAAGACGCCGAGTTGGAATGATGGGTGCCAAGTCCCGCAAGGGACGTGCAAGCTTAGCCCAGGACGGCAGTCCTGGGAAAAGGTGTCAAGGAATTCGTAAGTCCGGGAGGGACGACCCATGTCTTACTCCTACTCCGGCAACCGAATTCCTTTAGTATTCAGCACCAAAAACCGAGAGAAACAAATCACCGAGGAGTTGCAATTAAAGCTCTGGCCTTACATGGCGGTATCGCTAAAAATCACGGCTTCGAAGCCATAAAAATCGGCGGTGTCGAAGGCCACGCTCACGTTCTTCTTTTATTACCTGCAACGCTGCCGCTGGCAAAAGCAATTCAAACGCTCAAATCCTGCTCCGCCAAATGGATGAACGACCTTCGCATAACAAGAGATTTCGCCTCGCAGGAAGGCTACGGAGCTTTCAGCGTCAGCTCATCACAAACTGAGGCTGTCATCCAAGGTACATAGAAGGTCAGAAGGAACACCACGCGAAAAGAACCTTTGATGAGGAGTTTATTTCTTTGTTAAAGAGGTACGGTGTGAGATACGATCCGGAGCACGTGCTCGGCTGAGTCGGCCGTCCCTCCGGGATCCACGCACTCACGGTTCGTGTTCCCAGGACTGCCGTCCTGGGCTAAGCTGGTCCGCTCCTCCGGAGCTCAAATCAACTTCCAGTTCGTCAGAGATGGGATCGTCGTTGACTGGGTGAGGCCTGCCGAAACCGGCGATTCTCTTACACCAACCCCCTCCTCAACTCCTCCAGCGCGTAATGCGTGCCGCGCCAATTCACGCCGTCATTATGCAGGGTCACAAACGTAGACCGCAGCATGGTGTAAATGAACAGCGTTGTGCTCACCGGATGCAGGAAGAAATACCACGGGTGAATATCCCCCTGCTTCCATATCCCAGAATACAAAAAGAACATAGACGCGAGCGCCACACCGTATCCCGATCGGGCCCACCCATGCGCGACCAACACTCCAATAAACGGCAAATAATTCAGGATCGCCATACCCACGCACGCGAGCAGCGCCCGCCACGTCTGGAATGACATCACCGCGAAGAAATTCTTCGTCAGATTATTAACGACCCCGCGTGCCCCGTGCGCCCAGCGCACGCGAATCATATCGTCGCCAAACACCACGCGTTGTCGGAAGCCACCCTCCTTCACCACCTTGCCTAGCTTCATGTCGTCGACCACTTCCATGCGCAGCCGCTCAAACGTCCCCACGGCCTCGTAGGTTTTTCGCCGGACCATGTTGAACGCGCCCACGCCCATGTGATCTTTCGTCTTCGGGTCCGCTACCTTCCAGGGCCTGTGCCCAAACACAAACAGCAATTGGAAGAAGGCAATCATCATCTTCTCGGTGAACTTCCGCATGATGACCTGCGGCAAAACTACGAGGTGATCCGCGCCTGCCGCTTCGGCGTAGGCCACCGAGCGCCGCAGCGTGTCTTTGCGAAACATAATGTCGGCGTCGGTAAACAGCAGCCAGTCCGCCTTAGTCTCGCGCGCCGCACTCCACATGGCATGCGCCTTGCCCATCCATCCTGCCGGAAGCTCGCGGACGTGCACCACTTTCAGCCTTCCCGCAGAAATCGCCGCCAGTCGATCCATAATCTCGCCGGTCCTGTCGGTCGACCGGTCGTCGATGACTACGATCTGATAGTTGTCGTAATCGAGCGCCTCCAGCCGCAGCATTGCCTGCTCGATCGACTCTTCTTCATTTCGTGCCGGCACAATGATGGCGACGCTCGGATGAGGGACCGCAGGCTCGCGGTCCCACTCGGGAAGGGAAATGTCGGGAATTTTTCGGACGCCCAATCCCGCGTCGATCACGCGCGAGAGCCACACCAAGCCAAGGATCCAACCTGCAATCCAGTGAAAGACATTCACGCGGTGTGTGCTCCCGACTTGCCGTCCACCTTCACGTCTGGCGCAAAACGCATTCCGTAGAACAGAATCGCGGACGACAATCCCATAGCAATCACGGGAAGCACGAATGACAATTGCAGCGACCGCCGGTCCGCTACCCATCCCATCATCGTCGGCGATGGCACATCTCCGAGCAGATGGAAGATGAAAATATTCGCGGCGATTGCCGTGGCGCGAATGTGCGCACCGACCGAGTTAACGACCGCTGCATTGAGAGGCGAGGTGTTCATCAATAGAAAAAATGCAGCAATGCCGATCCCGGGCAGCATGATCGGTCCCTTGAAGAAGAGAGCCACAATCATGAATGGAATTCCCAGCGCCATGCTGATCGCCGACACAAAGTAATAGGAGCTTTTCATTTTCGGCAGTAAATAATCCCCCAGCCATCCGCCCGCGAGCGATGCCAGAATTCCATCTACAACTATGATGCCGCCAAAAATTTCATTCGCAGCCTCTAGCGAGTACCCGCGCGACCGCGAAAGGAATGTTGGCATCCACACCTGCAGACCTCCCAGTGCGAACGTCATCATTGCCATGCCCAGCGTTGCTGTCCAGAATGCAGGATTTCCGACAAGGCCTTTCAAACTTGCTCTTTCAGGTGTCTCGCGTAAGGTGTCATATCTCCCGCGCTCAGGCTCGGGAACAAGCAGCATTGCCAGCGCAAGCGCGAATCCCGGCGCGGCCGCGATATAGAAAGGAAATCTCCACCCGTGAGCCGGCCCCAACTTTCCACCAAGCAGATATCCGGCCGCCGTTCCCACGGGAATCGCGAGATAGAAGATCCCAAAAATCCGCCCGCGCTTTTCTTCGGGAAACAGGTCCGCCACAAACGTCGGCGCAATAGTGACAAACGTCGCCTCGCCCACGCCGACCAGCGTGTGCCGCACCAGCAGTTCCCAATATGTATGCGTGACCGCCGTGACCAGCGTCAGCGCGCTCCAGAACAGCGCTCCGAAAATGATGATCAGCTTGCGCGAGTAGCGGTCAGCCAAGGGACCAACAAACGGCGCCGCGACCATGTAGAACCCGATGAAAGCGCTCGTCAGATACCCAATCTGCGCGTCAGTGAGATGAAACTCAGTTTGTACCAGTGGCTGCACCGCAAACAGCACAGACCTGTCGATGTAATTCAGCAGGTTTAGAGCCGTCAGCAGCGTCAGCGCTGTCCAGGGATAGAGCTTCTTTTCAGTCACGGGAAAGTGGAATATAGCATGACCCGCGGAACTTCAGGTCAGTCATTCAGAGGGGACACACGCATACATGTGTATACTCGTCGAGTTTCGCCATGCGACTATGACGATGACTACTGCCCGAAGGAGCCTGTTGATGTACGTGGTATTCGCGTTTGTGCTCGCAGCCTGCAGCCTCGCCTCATCCCAAAATGCAACTCTAAGCATCACCGAGATCAAGCCCGACGTCGTCGTGTTCTCCACTCCCAGCGGCAACGTCATCGCGTCCGTCGGTCCTGATGGTTTTCTGATTCTCGGAACCCCGGCAGCTTCAGACACAGAGGCCATCTACGAAGTCCTCGCGAAGCGCACAAACTCGCCTCATTGCTACGTCATCATCTGGCCTCAGCCGCTGGACCGAAGCCAAGGCGACGCCGGATGGACCAAGCACGGCTGCTTTGTGGCTATGCAGGAAAATGCTCTTGGTAGGCTCGGCGGCGGACGTATGGGCAAACCCAGCCCATTGCCACCGCAGTTCTCCACCCTCGGAGTCGTGCGCCCGGCGGTAGGCTTTTCCGAAGTGATAAAGTTTGATATGAATACCGACGCCATCCACATCATTCACCAAAAGCCTGGGAACAGCGATGCAGACCTCCTCGCGCATTTCGAGCAAGCCAAGCTGGTGTACTTCGGGGAAGACCTTCCGGGCGACGGATACCCCGAAATCGACAAAAATCAGAACGGTTCGATCGACGGCTTCTTAAGCACATTTGAGAATTGGAACGACGACGCGACGCATTTCGTTCCTGCTCGTGGCGACATGATGGACGGAACCGCAGTGCAGGCATTTTGGCAAATGATCGTCACGGTTCGCGATCGCATCAAGAAAATGGCCGATTCAGGACAGTCGGAAGCTCAAATCATTGCTGCGCATCCCACCGCAGAATTCGATTCCCGCTGGGGACACGGCCGTGTCAAGCCGGATGACTTTGTTCGCGAGGTATACCAGTCAGTAATGCCCAAGGAGAAAAAGTAGCCCTGCGCGGAAGGAAGTCGCCAGCTACTTCGTCAACACGACATGCATCGCATGCTCCGTCGAAACATGTTCCCTCGGGCAATATCCGAGTTCTCTGAAATCCAAACCAGCGAAAAGATTTTCGCCAGAGCCCATGAGGATTGGCCGAAATGCAAGATGTAGTTCGTCGATGAGGCCCGCTTGCAGAAATTGCCGAATGGTTGACACACCGCCAGCGATCCGAATGTCTTTAGCCTTTGCGGCTTCCCGCGCACGTTCCAGTGCGGAGTGGATGCCGTCAGGGACGAAATGAAACGTCGTCCCACCTCTCATCTCAAGTGGTTTGCGCGGATGGTGAGTTAGCACGAACGTCGGGACGTGATACGGCGGCTCTTCACCCCACCACCCTTTCCAGGACTCATCCGGCCATGGCCCACGCACCGGTCCGAACATGTTGCGTCCTAGAATCCACGCGCCCACATTCTCCATTCCGCGACGCGCCCAATCATCGTCTACACCAGTCGTTCCGCCATTTTGCCCGTGCATCTGCTGCCAAGTGCGGGTGGAGAAAAACCATTTGAACAACTCGGGGCCGCGAATGCCGAGTGGGTTCTCCAGGCTCTGATTAGGCCCGGCGCCATATCCGTCCAGCGATACCGAAAAAGAACTTACACGAACCTTAGACATTTCTCGACTCTATGAACCTGACAGCAGATCGTCAACTCCAGCAATCTGACTCTGTTTTGGATTGAGTGAGCGCCATCAGCAGATCTCGCTGCCGCAGTTTGCAAGCACATATGACTACTTCTTCGCCCTCGGCCACTTCGCCACCACCGTCGTCGAAATTCCACCCCGCGGACGAAAGTCTCCTTTCACTTCCGCCCACACCGGCTTCGCCCATCGCACCACATCCTCAAGCACCTGGTTCACGATGTTCTCCTGAAAAATCCCCAGGTTGCGATACGCCTGCAAGTATTCCTTCAGCGACTTCAGCTCCAGGCACTGCTTCCGCGGCATGTAACGGATCGTGATCACGCCGAAATCTGGCAGTCCGGTTTTCGGACACACAGAAGTGAACTCTGGATCATCAATCACAATCTCGTATCCAGGAAACTGGTTTGGCCAGGTTTCGATCTCGGGAAAGTTATGGTCCAAGCCTGCCGCGGCATGCTCGGGCGTGTAGCGCTGTACTTTCGGCATAGAAGCATTTTAGCGGCTCGAAGTCCCAGCCGGCGCCAGCCGCGGCTTCCTCCCGGAATTTCTTTGCACTTTTCCCCCAAGCCCATGCATCCAAATGGTTAAGACGCATTCTCACGCGTTGGGCATGCGGTGGTACGATTTACTCTAGTCACCAGGAAATGGCAGATACCCATCGAAATCAAGGCGGTCGTTCGCGGCGCTGGATCTTTTGGACTATCGGCGCCGTTGTTGCCGTCATCGTTCTCGCGTCTTTCATGGGTCGAGACGACTCGGTTCCTGTTGTGGCAGCGACAGTCTCTCGTGCACCCATTCGCAGCGTTGTTGCCACTAACGGTAAAGTTGAGCCGGTCTCGAATTTTGAAGCACACGCCCCCACCGGCACCACCGTCAAACGCGTCCTGGTAAAAGAAGGCGACCACGTCAAGAAGGGACAGCTTCTCGTCGAACTCAACGCCGCGACTGCTCGCAGCCAGGCCGCGCAAGCAATGGCTCAAGTGAAGGCGTCCGATGCCGATGTTCACGCCCTCCAGCAGGGTGGAACCCACGAGGAAGTTCTCGCCAATCAAGCGCAGCTGGTGAAAGCACGCGGCGACCTCGACACAGCCCAGCGCAATCTCGAGGCGCTCAAGAAGCTTCAGCAGACGAGTGCTGCTTCTCCCGCGGAAGTGAAGTCTGCACAGAACCAGTACGACGCTGCTGCTGCCCAAGTAAAACTGCTCGAATCCCGCCAAAAAGATCGCTACTCGCAGCCGGAAGTCGAGCGCGTTCAGGCGGAACAGAATCAAGCCCAGAGCGCCTATTCCGCTGCTGAAGACGTTCTGAGCCAATTAGTCATTCGCGCTCCTTTCAATGGCGTGGTCTATTCGCTTCCGGTGAAACAGGGCGCGTACGTGAATCCCGGAGATCTCATTCTCCAGGAAGCCGACTTGTCCAAAGTTCTGGTCCGCGCGTTCGTCGATGAGCCTGACATTGCGCGGCTCACTCCCGGCGACCGCATCGAGGTCACATGGGACGCAATGCCCGGCCGCATGTGGACGGGCTCGGTCACGGCCATTCCGTCTGAAATCAAGCTGCATGGCACTCGCAATGTGGGCGAAACCACCTGCATCGTCGGCAACAACGACTACAAGCTTCTGCCCAACACCAACGTCGGCATCACCATTGTGACTGCCGAGCGCAACAACGTGCTGACCATCCCACGCGAATCGCTTCGTCTGGACGACTCCACTCCTTACGTGTACCAGGTCGTGAACAACGTACTTCACCGCACCACGGTTCAGACCGGGCTCACGAATCTTACGAAAGTGGAGATTACAGGTGGAATTTCTGAGAATTCGCTGGTGGCAATCGGTTCCACCAACAACAAGCCATTAAAGGATGCGTTGCCTGTGAGAGTGATTCGCCAATGAGACGTTCCCTTCTATTTAGTTTCGTATCGGTATTTCTTTTTGTGACCTCCGCGCTCGCCGGAGCTGATGAGAGTGCTCCTTCGCTCCTCGCCACTGGCCGCGTCGACGAGGCTGTCAGCGTTCTTCGCACTCACATCACTCAGAGTCCGAACGATGCCGTCGCGCATAATCTTCTGTGCCGCGCTTATCTGGCTGTGGGCGATTGGGACCGCGGCATCTCCGCTTGCGAAAAGGCGGTATCGTTGGCGCCTGATAATAGCCAGTACCATCTCTGGCTCGGCAGAGTGTACGGCGAGAAAGCGGACCGTTCCAGCTGGATGACAGCTGCCGGCCTTGCCAAGCACGTGCGTTCGGAGTTTGAAACGGCGGTTCGGCTGAACCCAAAAAATGTGGACGCCCGCACCGATCTCGCCGAATTCTATCTTGAAGCCCCCGGCATCGTTGGCGGCGGACGCGATAAAGCCGAGGCGCAGGCGGCTAGCTTGCTTTCGCTTGACCCGCCCATGGCGCATTGGGTGAAAGCGCGCCTGGCCGAGAAAAAAAGCGACCTTCCGACCGCAGAGGCTGAATACAAAGCAGCCATCACTTCGAGCAACGGTGCCGCTACTCAGTGGCTGAACCTAGGTATCTTCTACAAGCATCGCGAGCGCTGGGTCGATATGGAGCAGGCTCTGGGCCACGTTCGCGCCGCCCGCTTAGATCGCGCCGACGCACTGGTCGATGCCGCGGATATCCTGCTGCACACCGGACGCAACCTGCCGGAAGCCGCAGAACTGCTTCGCACCTACCTGAACTCTGACGCCAAGGTGGAGCAGGCACCTGCCTTCAAGGCGCACTATCTCCTCGGTAGTACGGTCGAGAAGATGGGAGATAAGCAGGCTGCTGCCGCCGAATACCGCTCGGCTCTGGCATTGGCCCACGACTTTCGTCCGGCGCAGGAAGCGCTGCAGCGTGTGAACCGTTGAGGGCGACTCCACGATCAGAATGAAGCCAGGTCAATACACACAACCTGTATGGACGCGGACTTTGTACTCGCTCGCGCCGCTCTTGGTTCTTCTGATAAGCGGCCTGGTTTTCGCGCAAGAGCCTCAAAAACTCACTTTAAAACGCGCGGTCGAACTTGCGCTGGTTCATAGTCCGGCGGCAATGCAAGCCATCGCCGACGAGCAGAAGGCGCTCGATTCCTACCACGAATCTCGCAGCAACTACGTTCCGCAGGTGACGGTCGGTTCCGGACTCGGTGCGAGTTGGGGATACCCGCTCAGCCTCGAAGGCAGTGCGCCTTCGATCGTTAACATCACTGGACAGTCTGCGCTGATCAATCCTGCGTTGCAGCAATACATTCACGCAGCCCAGCGTGAATATGCTGCTGCTCAAATCAATACGAAGGATCGCCGCGGCCAAATCATCCAGGATACGGTCCTCACTTATACGGAACTTGTGAAATGGGAACGCAATCTCGACCATATTCACCAGCAGCAGGCCGACGCAAACCGGATGGAACAAGTTGCCGAGCAGCGCGTACAGGCCGGCGTGGATCGTCCGCAGATGCTCACCGAAGCCAAATTGGCCGCAGCCCGCGCCAAGCTTCACGTGCTGCAAGCGGAAGACTCGGTGCAGTCGCTGCGTGCGCTGCTGTATCAACTGACTGGTGTTGCCGCCGCTTCTATTCAGACCGATCCTGATTCGGTCCCGGCATTTCCGGATCTGCCTGCAGCTTCTGATACCGCGGACAAAGCCGCCGACTCCAGTTTCGCCGTCTCCATGGCGCAGCAGCACGCGCTTGCTCAGGCGTTCAAGGCACGAGCAGAGCACCGATCCCTTTGGCCCTCGGTCGACTTCGCCACTCAATATGCTGTGCTTGCAAAGTACAACAACTGGGAGCAATTTTTTCCCAAAGCGTTTCAGCGTAACAATGCCAGCATCGGAATCGTGATTCGTTTTCCATTTTTCAATGCTCCGCAGCGCGCCCATGCTCAAGCTGCCGACGCCGATGCTGCCCGCGCAAAGGCCGACGTGCAGTCCGTCAAAGATCAAGTGTCTCAGCAGGTGCTCAAGCTTCAGAGTTCCGCGCGCCAGGCTGCTGCGGCCAAAGAAGTCTCGGATCTCGAATACCAGCTCTCCAAGTCGAGCTTCGACGAGATAGAGGTACGGATGAACTCAGGAGGCGCCACCGTTCACGACGAGGCCAATGCCCGCGCCGACATGTCAGAGAAATACAATCAGCTGCAAGATGCTGACTTTGAACTGGTGCGTGCCCGCTTGGCCCTGATGCGTGCCACCGGCGATTTGGCCGGCTGGATAGGCGTGCCCAGGTAGAACTCTCGCCAACGAGACTTTTTGCCACTTCGCTGCATCCAAACGCCTTTCGGGATATTGCGATTGGCCTGCAATGCTGTCTCCTGTAGCCTGAAGTCCTGTCAGGGGCCGTTCCGCTCGGGGAGTGACCAAAGGATTACCCGGAAGAAGTGTCTGAACGCCTAATGTTAGGATAAATACTTCACAAATATGCCCCTAAAAACCCTGTTCCTGAACCCTCCTTCTTTTGAGAATTTTGATGGTGGCGCTGGATCGCGTTGGCCAGCCACTCGAGAAATCGAGTCCTACTGGTATCCGGTTTGGCTCGCTTACCCGACCGGCATGATTGAAGGGGCAAAGCTGTTGGACGCCCCGCCGCATTATGTTTCGGCGGAACAGACTATCGAGACGGCGAAGGAATACGACTTCCTCGTGCTCTATACCAGCACGCCCGGTTTTCCCGGCGACATTCGTCTCGCCCAGCGCATTAAAGACGTCAATCCCAAGATCAAGATCGCCTTTGTCGGCCCTCACGTCACCGTACTACCGGAGCAGAGTCTGCGTGATTGCTCGGCCATTGATTTTGTCGTGCGCAAAGAATTCGATTACGCCACCAAGGAATTCGCGGAAGGGAAGCCGCTCGACCAGATTCTCGGCGTGTCATATCGCAAGAACGGTTCCGTCGCGCACAACGCCGATCGCCCGCAGTTGCAGGACCTCGACGCTCTGCCGCACGTTACTGACATTTACCAGCGCGATCTCGACGTTCGCCGCTACAACGTTCCGTTCCTGCTCCACCCGTACGTCTCGCTCTACACCACTCGAGGATGTCCGGCTCAATGTACCTTCTGCTTATGGCCGCAGACCACCAGCGGTCACGCCTGGCGCAAGCGTTCGACTGACGATGTCGCCCGCGAGATGGCTAAAGCCAAAGAATATTGGCCGTACGTAAAGGAATTCTTCTTCGATGACGACACTTTCAACATCCAGAAGGCTCGTACTATCGAACTCTGCGAGAAGTTGAAGCCTCTGAAGCTGACCTGGTCCTGCACTTCGCGCGTGACCACCGATTACGACACCTTGAAAGCGATGAAGGAAGCCGGTTGCCGATTGATGATCGTTGGTTACGAATCCGGAGACCAGCAGATCCTGAAGAACATCAAGAAGGGCGCCACCCTCGAGCGTGCCCGCCAGTTCACCAAGGACGCGCACAAGCTCGGGCTCGTAATCCACGGCGACTTCATTCTTGGTCTGCCGGGTGAGACCCGCGAGACCATCAAGAACACCATCGCATTCGCCAAGGAACTTGATGTCGAAACCATTCAGGTTTCCGTTGCGCACGCGTACCCAGGCACCGAGCTCTACGACTACGCCATCAAGAACAATTTCCTGGCGAAGGGCAGCATGGTCGATGAAGGCGGTCACCAGCTCGCCCACATTGAGTATCCGGGTCTGCCGGCTGACGAAGTCCTGGAATCGGTACACCGCTTCTACGACGAGTACTATTTCCGGCCAAAAGCAATTTTCCGCATCGTTCGCAAGGCAGTCTTCGATTCCGATGAGCGCAAGCGCCTTTACAAGGAAGCCAAGACGTTCCTGAAGGTTCGCTCCATGCGCAACAAGTTGGTGAAGGAAAAGGCTCGCAATGCCTCACGCAACGGCAACGGGCATTCCTCGAACGGCTCGGGCGTCGAGGCCGAAGCCGAACCTTCGCCTCAGGAAACTGTTCAGGTCTGATCCGCCGTGAACTTTCGCAAATACCTGGTTCTGGCCGGGGTCACCATCTTCGCGCCTGTTGGTGACTCCCTGCTTTCCTATGGGATGAAGCAGGTCGGCAACATCGCTTTGAGTGACTTCGGCGGACTGCTGCTGGCCATCTCCAATCCCTGGGTCGGCCTCGGCATCGTCTTTCTGCTCGGCTTCTTTGCTTCTTATATGACCGCGCTCTCTTGGGCGGATCTCACCTACGTTCTTCCCGCCAGCTCTCTGGGATACGTCCTGCTCGCCCTGATCGCTCGCTTTGCCCTACACGAACGCGTGAGCGTGATGCGGTGGATCGGCATTGCACTCGTTTCCAGCGGCGTGGGATTCGTCACCACCGGACCTGAAATAACCAAGCGGCCGCCGAGATCGCGCTCCGTCACCGACAGTCCGGCCCCGGAGCATTCATGATCCGCCACGCCATGTCGAATCTGAACGCCTGGCTGGCCATTCTTGCGGTCGTCATCTCCTCGAGTTCCGGCGACGTCCTCCTTTCCCGCGCGATGAAGAAGATCGGCGATTTAGGTGAGCTTCGCGCAAAGAAGGGAATCACCTTCGTGGTGTTGCTCATGCTGCGCAACCGGTATTTCCTTATCGGCGTCGCATGCATGGCAGTTTCGTTCTACAGCCTGCTCTTTGGATTGTCCTGGAATGATGTAAGCCTGATTGGCCCCGCTGCCGCCTCGCTCACCTTCGTGGCCAACGCGATTGCGGCAAAGTTTTTCCTGCACGAAAAAGTTGACGGCCGCCGTTGGGCGGCCGCCTTGCTCGTTGCTGGTGGTGTCGTGCTGATGGCCTTCTAGAAAAATTTCAAACCGCGAACGACAAGTATTGAACAGAGGCAAGCCAGAATGGATTTCCTCAAACCCCCCGGCTTACCTCTGTGGTCTTCCTCTGTGTACCCCGTGTCCTCTGTGGTGAAGGTTTTTTCGTGATCTTAATTACCACACGTGGCTAGGGTCTACTCCGTCAACTTCTCTTCCGCCGTGACCTGCCACCCGTTCTTCGCGTTCACCACATTCACGGTCACGGTCGCCGGAGCTTCTTTAAAGAACCGTGCCCCGTGCTTATCGATCAGTGCCACGCGTTCCCAGGTATTGAACCCGGCAAGCTTGCCGTTGGACGCGTCGAACTCCTCGCCCAGCGCATTCGGCTCCCACTTCCATGTGTAACTGATCACTGCGCGTTCCGGCCCTTTCATCTTCACATCGGACACCGAAATCAGCTTCCGCGTCGCCAGTGGAATGGTGTAGCCCGGATTGCCTGCATCGTCGTTCTTCTGCTTCACGCCCGGAATCTGCTTGATCAGGTCCTCACCTTTCGCGGTGAGACTGACTGGGGTCTTGTCCTTCTTCGATTTACCGATCGTGATTACGCCCGCCCGTTCCAGCAGCCGGTATCTCGGATCTTTTGCATTCTCCTCGTATCCGTCCCGGATCTGACCGGTATGAAAACTGACGGCAGGCGGATCCTGTGCATTCAGGATATTAGTCACAACCTGCGATGCTTCGCTCGGTGCCAGCGACTTCCGGCTCTGAATGAGGAAGTATCCGGCGATTCCGACTAGGGCAACGATAATGCCCACGATCAGCAGCAGGGGGAGAGCGGAAGATTGATGCTTTTCCAACTCCATTTCTTGTTCAAACATAGGCGCCACCTCGGCGGGAGAAGAAGTTTCAGCGAACGTCACAATTGTGTAATAGAGGTACTTACCGAGGCTGTGATTCTGCTCACATCACCATGTGCGGAGGCGCAGGACGGCCGGAACAGCCGCTAACGCCGTTCAGAGCAGCGGACTGAGAAAGTGCCAAAAGAACTACTTCTTTTCCTGCGCGCTCTCCTTAAGATAGGCAGCGCTCAAGGTCGTCTTCTCCTTCGCAATCGGCATCAGCGTCGGATAAAACTGCACAAATGTCGTGTCCACGGCTCCGTGTGATTGATGGCAGGAATAGCATGAAGCGCCGGCAGGGAACAGGTTCCCGACCTTCCCGTCGTCGAACCCGAAGAAGGCCCACTTACCATTCGGAAACTTCGCTTCGTCCTTTATGTGGACTTCGATCCCCATCACCTCGCCGCTTTGGAAATTTCCGCGCTGGTTGATCGACGCCCGGCTTTCCGCGCCGCGCACCTCCAGCACCAGCATCGTCTTGTCCGGCCAGGTGCCCGTTTCCTTGAACTTCTTGTACGACTCCGGGTTCACGAACACGTTATCGAACATGTGATGATCCGCGTTCCCGTCCGCCGTGTAACTCATGTCCAAGCCCGTGCTCAGATAAACCCATTCTCGATACTGCTCGGGTAACTTCAACTTGCCGTCGGCGGTATATTCAGGCGCGGCCGTGGAAGTCGAGCTCTGAGTCAGAGCTACAACCGACAGCAGAAGCACTCCAGCAAGGAAAAGCAATTTGTTGGTCATAGGTGGTTAGTGCCATTCGTTTACGAGTTGTTGGTCTTCCTTCATGTGATTTCGTGTCCTTAGTGGTAAGGGTTCCTTCACCACACCCTGCACATATTCGGGCTCACCATTGCCTGCCCCGTTTTGCATCCCCATGCTTTCTGGAACTCCGGCATGTTCTCAACCACGCCATTGGTTCGGAATCGCCCCGGAGAGTGTGGGTCAATATTGACCAATGTTCTCGAATATTCCGGCGTCCGTTTCTCGCACCACACCCGCGCGAATCCCAGGAAATAGCGCTGTTCCGGTGTGTAGCCGTCAATCTTTTCGGGCGTTTTTCCTGATTCCCGGATCATGTTCTCGAGAGCCATCAGCGCGATTCTCGCCCCGCCGTTGTCCGCTGTATTTTCCCCGAGGGTTAGCTTGCCATTCAGCTTCAAGTCATCCACGGCGACAAAGTTGCTGTACTCGTTCGCGACGCAGCTGGCGCGCTTCTCGAACTCTTTGCCGTCCTGTTCGGTCCACCAGTCACGTAAATTGCCCTTGGGATCGAACTTCCTCCCCTGGTCGTCGAACCCGTGCGTGAGTTCGTGGCCAATGACCGCGCCGATGGATCCGAAGTTTACATACTCATCCATGCTCTTATCGAAGAATGGAGGCTGGAGAATGCCCGCGGGGAAGACAATCTCGTTGAAGGACCCGCTGTAATACGCATTCACCGTCGGCGGAGTCATTTCCCATTCTTTGCGGTCCAGCGGTTTGCTGATCTTGGCAATCTGGCGTCGCGATTCAAATTCGTTCGCGCGCAGGAAGTTCCCCATCAGGTCGCCCTGCTTGACCTCCAGTTTGCTGTAATCGCGCCAAACGTCCGGATAACCAATCTTGTTGCGTATGGCCTCCAGCTTGATCTTTGCCTGCTTCTTAGTTTCCTCCGTCATCCAGGGGAGCCCTGTGATGTCCTGATCTAGTGCCTTTTCCAGCGCGTCCACCATGGTCAGCATCCGCTGTTTGCCTTCTGCCCCGAAGGTCCGCTCAACGTACCTTTGACCCAGCGCCTCGCCGAGAGCTTCGTCAGTTGCTTCCACGCACTTCTTCCAGCGCGGCTGGTCCTCGGCTTGTCCAAACAGTGCCTGGCGGAACTTGAAGCGCGCCTCTACATACGGTTTCGGCAGCCACTTCGCCGCACCTGCCAGCATGTGCCACTGAACATAGGTCTTCAGCGAGTCCAGCGATTGACTTGCGACCACATCGTTCACTTGCTTGAAGAAATCCGGGTTCGAGACATTCAGGTCCGAAAACGTGGGCGAGTCGACGTCCTTGAAGAATCGTGCGAGATAGAAATTCGGGGCGAGGCCGATCGCCTCCTCGCGACTCATCTTGTGATCGCGCACCTTGGGGTCGCGCCGCACGGTCCGGTCCATCGACGCTTTCGCCAGCGCGGTTTCAATGTCCAGAACCGTCTTTGCCGACTCCGCTGCCTGCTGCGCCGATTGCCCCGACAGGGTGAACGCCGTTGTGATGTAGTCGCTGAGCGCTTTGCGGATGCCGACCATCTTGGCGTCATCTTTTATGTAGTAGTTCCGGTCCGGCAGTGTTAGTCCGCCTTGATCGATGTAGGCGATCACCATGTCCGCGTTGTGAAAATCAGGAGAGGAGTAAAAATTGAACAACGGGCTCGGGCCAATCAACTGCACCCGCGCAATCACGTCAATGAGTGCCTGCTTGTCTTTCGCCGCTGCAATCTGGTCCAATTCCGGTTTCAACGGCGCAATGCCTTTAGCTTCGACTGCGCTCTCGTCCATGCACGCGCCGTAGTAGTCCCCAATCTTCTGGTCGATTGCATCGCGCTCGGATCCCCCCTTCGACGCCTTCTCCAGGATGTCGCGCAGCACCAGCAAGTTTTGCTCTTCGACCTCGCCGAAGCTGTCCATGTCGGGACGATCCGGCGGAATCTGTGTGTTCTTGATCCAGTTTCCACATGCGTACTGGTAGAAGTCCATGCATGGATCGACAGACTTGTCGATGTTGTCAATGCTGAACCCAGCCTTGTGCTGGGCAGGCTCTGAAGTTTGGGCAAGGGAAACAGCACAAAGCGCAATGGACAGAAGGGCACACCACAGAATGGATCGCATCAGCACCTCGGGAGTTGACCGGCGATTTTATTCCGAGTGCAATTAGACGTTCAAGGCTTGAAAAGGTGAGCAACAAACCTTTGACAATTCGTATCTCGAAACCGACGCCCGTGAACGAGCGCCCAAAACTATTTCTGATTACGAGCACTGGATGAGGCCATCTCCACTCCAGCCCCGCAGGGCGACCGAGCTTAGCCCAGGACGGTAGTCCTGGGGAACTAGGGAGTTCGGGTGAAGTCCCGGAGGGACGAACGGAGGCGGTTGAACCCAAATATCCATATGGGTCCGGCGATCGAATCCATCACTGCCCAAACCACAACAACGCGAATACGTACACCCACAGCACGCCCATGAAGTGCCAATACCAGCGCGTCACTTCCACCACAATCCGTTTGTGCTCGATGGCTTTATGAAACAGCGACGCCATCGCCGCATACAGCAGAATGACTATCCCCACCGTAAGGTGGATCGCATGCGCTCCGGTCAAGACATAAAAGAATGGACTCGGCCCGGCCGTCGAGCTACGGAAGCCAAGCCCGCGGAATTCCGTCCATGCCAGCCACTGCCCGAAAAGAAAGGTGATTCCCAGCACCGTCGTCATCAGCAGCCATGGCGCCCTTACGCGACCCTCCATCCCCGTTCCAACAATTGTCCGCAATGGCGCCAAAACCATGTCCCTTGCCACCTGCCTGCGGGCGAACTCTAGGGTCACGCTGCTGCACAGCAGGATCGCGGTGTTCCAAAGCAGCAGGTGAATCGGCAGCACCATCGGGATCCACATGCGGATGTAGCGATGGGTTTGCGAATCGAGAACCACGCTCGTCTGCCTGGCAAAGAACACGGCGGTCAGGATAATAAACAGCATCGAGACCGAAACCATGCCGCAGATCAGCCCAATGCGCGCGCGTTGCAGGCGTCGTTCATAGTCTGGAAAGCCGTCGCCGGGATCGCGTCCGCCGCCTCCGCCTATTTCGGGAGGGTGGACGCCGCCGCCTCCGTCGCCGGACTTAGGCGGATGGATATCAATTGGCACCAGGGGTGACATACTACGACTTCAATTGGCGGAAGATCGGAGCTACTTTTTTGCCGGTGCTGCCTTGCCAAGTGCGCGGACATGCTTCAGCACCTGATCAATCTCGCTCTCACTTAGTTGATCGGCGAATGCCGGCATGTTGGCCTGGCCGTCGTGAATGATCTTGTGCAGCGCGGCATCGCTCTGCTTCTGCACATCTTTAGAGCGGAGATCGGCGGCTTGCAGTTGTTTCCCTAACTGTGTCTTTCCGCTGCCGTCGCTTCCGTGGCAGAGCACGCATTTGCTGCGGAAAATGCTGGAGCCAGGAGACTTTGCCGCTTGTTGTGCAATCAGCGATGAAGCAACCACGAATGTGAGAATCACAAGCCAACCCACGAACCTGCCGGATTTTGCGTTCACCCGTTCGACCTCCAGAGATGTTGCGCTCCCAGAGCGCACTGGCATTCGGCCAGCTTTCTTTCGATGATATACGAGACCTTCGTCCTCCCGCGACCCAGCCGTCCGCTACAATCTTCGGTTACGAAACGGGAGGGTGCCCACCCGGTCGCGTCCATTGCGAAAGGTGGGTGTTTTGACTTCCTGCATGTCTGGTTGCTTGCCCTGAACGCAGTTGATTTCAGATTGCAGATTTCAGATTGAAGATTGTAGATTTCTCCCAAGCTATCTTGAAATCTGCAATCTACAATCTTCAATCTGAAATTAGGGATTTACGGAAATCTAAGCCCTGCCTGTGTCCGCATGGTGTCTCGAGAACCTATGAAGAAGCACAAAGACCACGGAATCGGCCATCGCACCAGTTCAAGTCCTCCTCGCAAGAAGAACTTCTGCTTTGGTTGCGGACGCGACAACCCCGACGGCATGCGCCTGAAATTCACGCTCGACGAGACCGGCAAACAATTCGTCTGCCGCTTCCGTCTCGGCAAACGCTACACCGGTCCTCCTGGATACTGCCACGGCGGCGTGATCGCCACTATCCTCGATGAAGCCATGGCCAAGATGAACCGTCTCTTCGATGCTCCGGCTCCCACCTCGCGCATGACCGTCGAATACCTGCGCCCTGTTCCGTTGAACCGTGCTCTTGAGGTTCGCTCGAAGAACGTCAGCAAACGCGGCCGTCGCTTGACTCACTCTGCTGAGATCCGCGACGAAAAGGGAACTGTGCTCGCTCGCAGCCGCGGCGTCTTCGTCATCATCGGCCACAAACACGTCTTCCGCTCCGCTCGATAGATTTCAATCTGTCATTCCGAGCGAAGAAGATCATCCGCTTGCGGATGATCTTCGCAGTCGAGGGACCTGCTCTTTCGGTAACTCCCTCCGCTTCCTCTGTGGCGTTCCTCCGTGAACCCCAGTGTCCTCTGTGGTTAGTTTTGTTTTCCGTCCTTAAGCAAGGGATCGGGGCACAGTTTGTTCCGTTGCACCCGTTTTGGCTAGAAGTGTTTTCTTCTACTGTGACTGCTTTTTGCCCCTGCATCCACTTCCGTTCCCGCATCTATTCCCCATGGTCCAGCGCGGAATCCGCAATCCCAAGCCGCGTCCTCGTTTCATCGAACCGATGGAGTGCCGCCGGGTCACCTCCCTCCCTGAAGGCGACGACTGGCTCTACGAGATCAAGCAGGACGGCTACCGCGCCATCGCCCTCATCGACGGCAGCACCGCGATCCTTTACTCCATGTCCGGCCAGGACTACAGTGCGCAGTTCCGTCCCATTACGTTTGCACTAAACAATCTAAAGCGCGGGAACCTTATCCTCGACGGCGAAATTGTCGCGCTCGATGATCAGGGCCGCGCCAGTTTTCAGGAGCTGCAAAATCGCCGCACCAGCAAACAACCGGTCATGTTCTATGCATTCGACCTTCTTCACCACAACGGGCGCGACACGATGGACCTTCCGCTCTCTGAGCGTAAGCAAATGCTCGAGCAAGTGGCAGCGCATTTCTCCGATCCCTTGCGCCTGAACCCGGTCTTCCGCACCGCGCTCCCGCCGCTGATTGAGCAAGTCAAGTCTCTCGGCCTCGAGGGCATCGTCGCCAAGCGCGCCAACTCCGTCTACGTCCCCGGCCGCGTTTCCGATGCCTGGCAGAAGCACCGCTTCAACCGCGAAGGTGAGTTCCTGATTGGCGGATACGTCGCCAGCGGCGCTAACTTCTCCTCCATCGTCGTCGGCGAATATCGCGGCAAGGACCTCTACTACGTCAAACGTGTGGCCGCTGGATTCACGCCGTATCTTCGCCAGCAGGTCTTCAAGGAAGTCAAGCCGCTGGTCACGTCCAAGTGCCCGTTTGTGAATCTTCCCGAGCCAAATGTCTCCGGGCACGGGCTCACCGCCGAGAAGATGAAGGACTGCGTCTGGCTGAAGCCCGAACGTCGCTGCGAATTGGAGTTCGTCGAACGCACCAACAGCGGCCGGCTTCGCCATGCGGTCTTCCGCCGCCTGATCAGCTGACATTCCGATTCGGACAAACTGCCTGCGCATTCCTTTGTGTGCCTTCGTGCACTTCGTGGTAAACGCCCTGTCTTCAGAGTCCTCTTGCAAACCTCCCCTCATCACGCGCAGAATGCCTCGGGCGAACTCCTATGGCCTCGGCCGCTAACCACCCCCGTGCTCAACGATCCTTCGCCCCGCCGCTGGTGCTCCTTGCCATCTGCGTTCTCATCAACTATGTGGATCGCGGCAATCTCTCTCTCGCTGCGCCTATAGTCCAGAGCGAGCTCGGCCTCTCCAACTCGGAACTCGGGCTGCTCCTCGGAGCTTTCTTTTGGTCGTACATGGCCATGCAGTTTGTCGTGGGATGGCTCGTCGACCGCTTCGAAGTCACTTACGTCATCGTCGTCGGATACGCCTTGTGGACCGTCTCGACCGGCGTCACCGGCCTGCTGCACGGCTTTGCCATGCTGCTCGGCATCCGCCTGCTCCTCGGGATCGGCGAGTCGGTTGCATTTCCTTGCTGCTCGAAGATCCTCGCCTACAACTTGCCGGAACAGGAGCGCGGCTTCGCAAATGGTTTGCTGATGGCGGGCATCCGTCTGGGTCCCGCGATCGGCACGTTTGCCGCCGGTCCCATGATCGTCCGCTACGGATGGCGTCCCGTATTCATCGCGCTCGGTCTGATCGGACTGCTCTGGATTCCCGCCTGGCTGAAGTGGATGCCCGAACGCAAGCATGCCCAATCCGGCGCCTATGCCGGTCCCGATACGTTGGCGATCATCTCCCAGCGCTCTTTCTGGGGCGCCTCGATCGGCCACATTTCGGTCAACTATCTCTTCTATTTCATGCTTACCTGGCTGCCCACCTATCTCGTGCGCGCCCGTGGGCTCTCGCCTCACGAGATGGTAAAGGCCGCGGGTATTTACTACCTCACGGACGCGACGTCTGCCGGAGTCGCCGGTTGGCTAGCAGACTACTGGATGCGACATGGGGGTTCCGCAACCCAGGTACGCAAAGGCGTGATGGGCATCGGCAACGCCATCGCGATCGTCGCGACCACGGGGTGTGCGCTTGCCGGTCCACACACCTATTTCGGATGGTTGCTTGCCGCGGGTGTCGGCTGCGGGATGATGGGCGTCGGCGTCTTCGCCTACGCGCAGACTCTCGCCGGACCCGAGGCCGCCGGCAAATGGACCGGCCTGCAAAACGGCATCGGCAACTTCGCCGGGCTCGTCGGCCCGGTGCTTACCGGATTCGTGGTGGATAAAACCGGCAGCTTCCTCGCGGCATTCGCCGTTACCGTTGCAGTTCTTATCTTGGGCCTGATCGCTTGGGTTGTTGTCGTGGGCCCGCTTGAGCAGGTGAACTGGCGTCCGCGTCGCGCCAAAGCCGCCGCTCTACCCCAGGAACCCGCTCCCGATATTCCATGAACAAGATGGGCCGGTATTTCTTTGCGATCTCTGCGTCCTTTGCGGTTGATAGTTTTTCTTCTCGTCTGCCTCTGTGGCGTTCCTCTGTGGACTCAGTGTCCTCTGTGGTAAAGGTTTCCGCTTTTGCCTTCTTGCTCCTCTGTGGCGTTCCTCTGTGGAGTCAGTGTCCCCTGTGGTGAAGGTTTTCGCTTTTTGTCTTCTTGTTCCTCTGTGGCGTGCCTCTGTGAACTCAGTGCCCTCTGTGGCAAAGGTTTTCGCTTTGTCTTCTTGCTCCTCTGTGGCGTGCCTCTGTGAACTCAGTGCCCTCTGTGGTAAAGGGTTTCGCTTTTGTCTTCTTGCTCCTCTGTGGCGTTCGTCTGTGGACTCAGTGTCCCCTGTGGTGAAGGTTTTCGCTTTTTGTCTTCTTGTTCTGTGGCGTGCCTCTGTGAACTCAGTGCCCTCTGTGGTAGAGGTTTTCGCTTTTGCCTTCTTGCTCCTCTGTGGCGTTCCTCTGTGGACTCAGTGTGCTCTGTGGTAAAGGGGCTGTTTTCCTTCGTGTACCTTAGTGCCCTTTGTGGTTAAACCCCTGTAAAATAGAACCAGATCCCAGCGCACACTCGCGCTCATCCGAAAAGAGTCCACCTATGTCCCAGAACAACGGAAATTCGACTAGCCTTCGCCTGAAGACCGGCCTCGCCGAAATGCTCAAAGGCGGCGTCATCATGGACGTCACCGACGCCAAGCAAGCCGAGATCGCCGAAAAAGCCGGCGCCGTCTCCGTCATGGCCCTGGAGCGCGTGCCCGCGCAAATCCGCGCCGAAGGCGGCGTTGCCCGCATGGCCTCGCCCAAAAAGATTCGCGAGATCATGGCTGCCGTCTCCATCCCGGTAATGGCCAAGTGCCGCATCGGCCACTTCGCCGAGGCGCAGGTTCTCGAAGAGCTGGGCGTGGACTACATCGACGAATCCGAGGTGCTCACTCCCGCCGACGAAGCCCACCACGTGGATAAGCACGCCTTCAAGGTGCCGTTCGTTTGCGGCGCGCGCAATCTGGGAGAAGCTCTGCGCCGCATCGCCGAAGGCGCAGCCATGATCCGCACCAAGGGCGAGGCCGGCACCGGAGACGTTGTGCACGCCGTCAAGCACATGCGCCAGATCGTGCAGGACATGAAGATTCTCACCGTCCTCAGCGAGCAGGAGCTCTACGCAAAAGCCAAGGAACTGCAGGCGCCTTATGAGTTGGTGAAGCTGGTCGCGAAAGAAGGGAAGCTGCCCGTGCCAAACTTCTCCGCCGGAGGCATCGCCACGCCCGCCGACGCGTCTCTCGTGATGCAGCTCGGCGCGGAGGCCGTGTTCGTCGGCTCCGGGATTTTCATGGGAAATCGCACTTCGTGCACGCATTCCCTATCGACGCACTCGTACGACGACACCTGCGCCTTTGCTCCGCCCGAGGAAGCAGAGCGCCGCGCCCGCGCCATCGTGATGGCCGCCACCCACTTCAACGACCCTAAAGTATTACTTGAAGTGTCGGAAGACGTGCCCAGCTCAATGAAAGGCCTCGCCGTCAGCGCCATGGACGAAGCGCAAATGCTGCAAACCAGAGGCTGGTAAGGTGTTAGTCGTGAGACGAATCTCGCAATTCCATGACTCTCGTCCTTGGTGCTCTCACTCATGACTACGTGATCCAAGTCGCGGATCGTCGAGTCACTTCGGCTTTAACCGGAACTCTAATTGAGGATCGTAGAAATAAGGTGGTGGTTTTGTGCTCCGCGTTTGCCTTTTCGTACTGCGGATTGGCAGAGATCGGCTTGCAGAACACCGATACATGGTTAGCCCGGCGACTAAACGAACGGTCAAGCGGAACCGAGGCAATTGAGCACGTTCGAGAAAGCGCCACTAACGAACTCCGCTCTTGTGATGCTTTGCGAAGGCGACACACGTTCGTCGGCGCCGGTTGGGCAAGGGACGGAAGCGACCTTCTCGCTGTCCGCTGCACAATTTCCAACGCCCTCGACGCGACGGGTGATTGGCTTGCAAGTGCAAAAGAGGAATTCGACGTAAAGAGTCAAATCCTCGAACGAAACGAGCTTTTCAAGATATGCAGGCCGGTTGGAGCGTGGGTTGAACCAGACTGGCGCTTCGAATTAGAGAGGCAGGTTCGGTCATGCGTAGAACGATCCGTTCACCCGTTAGAGATTGTCCGTCTGCTGGCCCAAGTCATCCGGCGAGTCTCCAATACCAACAATACTGTCGGAAAGAATCTAACGGTCGTTACCTTGCCCAAGTCAGCTGCAGAAAAGCCGCAAGCCACATTTGAGACACCGAGGCAGTCAACCTCAGCCAGGACCGCAGTAGACAACCCGATGTTTTACACCGCAAACGAAGGAGATCGTTTTGAGGGTGTGATGCCGATCCTCGTTTGCGGCGGTAAAGTCTTGGCTGGATCAATTGAATTGGGCCCAGGAGAGAGACTCCCTGTCAACCCCGACAAAAGCAAATTTAGCCTCGACGATGTTGTTTCGGAGGACTCACTTCGAGCTTATATCCCGAATGGCGATGAACCACGATATTGGATACGAGCGTTGATCGAAGCTGGCGGAAATGTCGGTGGATGGGGCGTGATTGTGCCGGCCGTTGAGGTTTGTCGAGTGTTCGGTCTGACTTTCTTGCGTGATGTGGACCGAATGTTCCGCGCGGCGCACGGCTGGGCAGAAGATTTCTTACGCGAATACGTTGAAAGAGATTCGATGAAGATACCAGGGAAATTCATTGCACTGGAGGGCATCGTCATAATTCTCACGGTGGCATCGCTTGCAGAGGAGAGTGGAATAGCTGACATCTTGAAATCGAAGTTTGGGCCAGTATCTCACCAAGAAATTCTGCAACTCGCCGTTGCTTACAAACAACGAAAGAAATCGGCCTGGTGCCCCATCCTTTGCACCACCACAACTGAGGGGTGGGCGGGTGCCCCAGGTCTGCCACCGTAGAGGGGTGCCCCATGTCTCGCGATTTTCGAGACATTGGAACCACAAACGCCTGCACGAGTGTTTTGGCTGACGCAGGTGTTTCACCCCTGCGATTCAATCCTGAAGAGAAATGACGGCTCTAGCCGGTGAAGTTAGACCGAAAGCAAAAACCACGAACGCCTGCACAAATGTGTTTTGGGTGGCGCCGCCTAGGCGACTCCTTCCGGCTCCGCATCTGTGCGCGCGCGGTCGGAAAAGCGGGACGGAAAGTTCTCCACCCTTCGGTCCCCTCCCGACGCCCGCGCTACATAGGTTCGCCGTTGTAGCCATTCGCGAGCGGTACCAATTGCGCTATCACCGTTTCCAGAGGCACCGCCTCACCGACCTTCACCTTCAACCTGGGATCGTCGATGATGGGGATTACCAATACGCGATCGTCAACCCGCCTGGCAAGGAAGTACATCGCCAGGGCTGGTACGCGGACAACAAAGTCGCCCTGCGACTCAGTCTTGCGATAGCGGGACAGGCTTTTGATGATCTCCGCGTCGCCGAATGTAGATGCGCGGTACCCGTTGTCACGCTGCGTAATCGTGACTGACGATTTCACATCTCCGCCCACCGTTACTGGATACATCGTCCGATTGCTCTGCGTCAGCAGGGAATCAGGCTTCGCTCCAGCTTTGTACCCCTTGAGTTGATCCAGTCCAATATCGGAGACTGACAGCGGCGAGCCGAGTTGCGCCTGATTGACCTGATCGGCAGAATCGAAACCCATCGCGCGATAGTTCTGCTCATTCACCATCTTCTTCAGTACGCTCAACCCATCATCAGCAGCTTCTTGCGGCTGTGATGCCGGCGGCTTCTGGGGCTCACTGGCGCGCTCACAACCAGCCGTCACCAGCAATAAAGAAAGCATCAATAGAAGGGACCGCATATTATTGTCCCCCTTTATATGTGATGTTGTAGTAATCGTTCCAGTGGGTATGATCGTAGCTGGCTCCGCCCACGTACTCGTCATAGGTATCAACTTCTTGCACGCCTCCGGTGGGTGGCCATGGATTGTTGACGCTGACGTAGTTTGTGCCGCCAATGGTGACGTACCCTGTCGCGACCATCATGTGCCCACCACCGCCGTTCCAGTGCCACGAGAACGCAAAAGGCTTCCTGGCGCAGTAAATCTGGCTTTGAATCTGGGCAAACGTCAGCGGAGCATTGGAGGTAGTGTCGGCGGAAAAACTGTACTTGTCATACTCGGGCCAGCCTCCGTTGACGCAGGCGTTCGGCACCGGAGAGTTACAGCAATCGCTACGGCCGAAACGTTTGTTCGCTTCATCGCATTGCTGGACGTTAGACGCTGAATGCAGGTAGTTCATCGTCATCTGTCCACTGGCTGCCCAGCACCACATATTGGTTTGCTGCCCATTGAGAGTCACTGGCACGGAGCCAATATTCCCGGGGTTACAGCATCCCGTCGCCAGGCCGAGTAGGGATAGAGCCGCGCATAATCGAAGTCTAGACATGCTTACTCCTTTCGCGGATAGCAGCCGGCTATGACCCGGAGTTGTGCGGCTGTATCTCAAAAGAATGGTGCCTGCACCATAGAAATCGTTTCACCCGGCCGGGTGCCCCATCCCATTCGACTCCTTCGCTCCGCTCAGTCGCTCAGGGCAGGCTCTTCCCCGGTTTTGGGAAGGATGGAAACTGCGAACGCCTGCACAATGTGTTTTGGGTGGCGCGGGGGTTTCACCCCTGCGATTCAATTCAGCAAAAAAATGACGGCTTCAGCCGCTGAGGTTAATCCCCACCTCAGAGGCTAAAGCCCTCAACTTCATCAGGCCATTCATCGCAGCCCTTAAAAGGCTGCGCCACCCAAAACCAAAACATCAGGCATAAATAAAAAACCCCGCAACTTAGCGGGGCTTCGTACCCTGTGCGTCGTCAACGCCGGGCGGCCCAGGTCTGCCACCGTAGAGAGGTGCCCCATGTTTCGCGGTCTTCGAAGGGTGGGTACCACGAACGCCTGCACATAAGTTGAACCTTCCCTCGACCATGAGGCGTCATCCCGAACGCCCGCGCACTCACCGGCGGGCGGAGGGATCTGGCGTGCAGCACCGTGAACTCCTGGAACAATTCCGAGGTGCTCCACGCAAGGTCCCTCCGTCGGCTGAAGACCGCCGCCGTTCGGGATGACGCAGTGTCTGTAACTCTATGTCGAGTGTGCGAACCACGCACGTTGCACAATGTGTTTTGGGTGGCGCAGGGGTTTCACCCCTGCGATTCAGGTCAGCAAAAAGGTGACGGCTTTAGCCGCTGAGGTAAATCCCAACTTCAGGGGCTAAAGCCCTCAACTCATCAGGTCCTTCATCGCAGCCCTTGAATGCCTGCGCCACCCAAACCAGAACGTCGGGGGCGTTGTAGTCACTTGCTTAGGGCAGGCGTGTTGTTGGATGTAACATGTGGCACCACTGCACAGGGTTCATCGAGCTCGTTTATAGAGGCACCGACTGCGGACCACTCCGGCGCGAGCGCTTGTCTGTGACAACGCGCATTGCAACTTCTGACGAGAAGTGGCACTATTGTGTCGCCTCCCACGAAGAGCAGTTCCCACCGTGCAGGACGCAGCACCCGCTGGGGGCGACCCCTCATCGCGTAAAAGATAATTCCAGTTCACTAACAACTCATATCCACCGCACGGACCTTCAAAGGGAGGAATCCAATGAGCAGACTTAACTCCGGATTGTGCTTGTGTTTATTACTGTCCTCATGTTGGTGTGCAGCTCAGCGATATGAAGTTACCGACCTCGGTAGTTGCCCCGGGGGCGGCATGAGTCAGAGTTATGCGATCAACAATCACAACCAGGTATCCGGATACTGCACCACGCCAGATGGCAATAAACATGCCTTTCGCTGGAGTGATGGAGCGATGCAAGACTTAGGAACACTAGCTGGCGGTACTTTCAGTATCGCGTATGGAATCAACGAAGCCGGACAGGTGGTTGGCGTCTCCGATGTGGGCGCGGGGGACTGGCATGCTTTTTTGTGGTCGGATGACGGCATGCGCGATCTCGGCTCCTTTGCTGGCGGTCACTACAGTGAAGCCTACGACATTAACAATGGCGGAAAGATTGTGGGGGATGCCTATAGCGTGACGGTTGGTAGGCGTCCCTTCCTGTACTTCCATAACTCGATGTGGGACCTCGGTACGCTTCCGAACGGGCACGGTGGGCAGGCCTTCAGCATTAACGATGCTGGCTTGGTGGTGGGATATACGATCACACAGACTAACGACATGCATGCATTTCTACGTAGCAAGGACGTTATGCGTGACCTGGGGACACTACCCCAGGGAAAATGGTCTCAGGCCTGCGCAGTCAGCAACTCTGGCCACGTTGTGGGAGTTGCGGACGTTGGCGAGAACCGTTTCCATGCGTTCATGTGGACGAAAGGCGTCATGCACGACCTTGGCGCTCTTCCCGGTGGTAAAACAAGCTGGGCGTTTGGAGTGAACAGTGCGGGAAAAGCCGTGGGCCAGGCTGACAACGTTGCGGTTTTGTTTTCGGAAGGAAAGGTACGCGACTTGAACACGCTTATTCCATCAGAGCCCGGTTGGACGCTGTTTGAGGCGCGCGCGATTAACGCTTCCGGATTGATCACGGGGACAGGGCTTATCTTGGCGACCGGCACGGTTCACGCATATCTATTAAGACCAATTGGCCCGGCCGGATCGCGCCCGCATTAACTCCAGGAGGGGGCTGGCTGGCGCTACCATTGACGCTGCCCCCATCCCGTTCGACTCCTTCCCAACGTCGGTGCGCCTCGACCGAGGTCGGGACTTTGGCGGCTGGCCCAGGTCTGCAGTCGCAAAAACAAATCGGGTGCCCCATAGCCTGCCCTGAGCGAAGTCGAAGGGTCTCGCGGGTGGCCCAGGCCTGCCGTCGTAAAAACAAATCGGGTGCCCCATAGCCAGCCCTGAGCAAAGTCGAAGGGTCTCGCGGTTTTCGAGACATGGGAACCACAAACGTCGGGCCAATGTGTTTTCGGTGGCACAGAGGTTCACCCCTGCGGTGACGCGGGGCACAGTTGTTTTGGGTGGCGCAGGGGTTTCACCCCTGCGATTTCGGTCAGCAAAAAAAAAGATGACGGCTTTAGCCGCTGAGGTAAATCCCAACCTCAGCGGCTAAAGCTCTCAACTTCACCAGCTAATTCATCGCAGCCCTGGAAGGGCTGCGCCAGAACAGCCGGCTTAAAAGCAAAAGCCCCGGTAGTCATCCGGGGCTTGGCAATGCCAGTAAGTACGCCACCTGCCACTTTTATTATACCGGCGAGGTCAATATTCGAGTGGCCGTACGGAGGACGACGGAGTCGAACCGTAATGGCTGACTAGGCCACTCGACCACTTCGCAGGTGGCGTCCAGTACCCACTGGCAACATCCTCCAGGCGCAACCTGCCTTAGCCACTATCGCGCGGTGGTTCCAACCGCACAAGACCACGAAAGTAGACTATTTTCCAAAATGGGAGTTGCCGGGTGTCCCATGTCTCGCGGTTTTCGAGACATGGGTACCACGAAAGCTCGCACCCAGACTTCATTCAGCACTCTGCGTCATCCTGAAGTCCCGCGCACTCACCAGCGGGACCCATTCGACGCGCTCCGGCTTCGCCGTCACTTACTCAGGGCAGGCAATAGGGAATCTGGCGTGCAGCACGACTGCGCCACATCATTCGTCACAGAAAAGGTGCTAGCCGTTTGCAAAATACCCCGAGGTGCTCCACGCGAGATCCCTCCGTCGGCTGAAAACCACCGACGTTCGGGATGACGCAGGCTTGAGGGCCCAGCTCATCAAGCACCGGCCGCAGCTTGAACGGCGGCGCCGCCCAAAACCCAGAAGACACCAAAGCAAAAGCCCCGCTGCTGAGCGGGGCTTGTATCCAGAAAGGTCACGATCTACGGCACCACCACCACTTCTCCAACCATTCCCAGTCCATCGTGCAAGGCGCAAAGGTAGTTGTAAGTCCCCGGCGCCATGAACGTCACGCGAAAGCGCGTGTGGTTCAGTGCAATCGAGTTGTTTGGATTTGAATTCACCGGCATGCATGGCTGATCGTCCAACGCCTGCAGGATGAATCCCGAGTGCACGCTGTCGCTGGGCGAATTCAACACCGCCCGCAATCCGCCATCCGGATCGACCGTCACATTCGGCGAAGGATCGAACAGGTCTTCCGGTTCCGTGCCAAACGTGATCGTATGCGGCTCTTCCGGGTCCGAGTTGCTCCATTCGACGGTCTGCCCGGCATGAATCTGCACCGTGCCTTTGACGAACCTGACCAGCGAATTGGTTTGCAATCCGCCGGGAGTCGATGCGATCTCTCCTACTCCAGCCGTCACGCGTGTCGAAGGCTCCGCAGCGTTTCCAGGGGAGTCCGCTAATTTTGCGCTGATCGCGGAATGCCGTTTCTCCTCCGCCAACACTCGCACGGATATCGAGTCCATCGAATGGGACATTTTCATGGACGAAGCGGCCGCAGCACCGTTCATCCCTTTCATGTCCGCACTCGTGGCACCGTCGTTATCGGTGAGCAGGTTGCGCGCCTCCCTCATTGCCTCGGCATCATAGAAAGCCTGGTTGTGCGGCAGCGACAACGACGCATCCAGAACGTGGACCACGCCATTCATCGTGTTGTGAACCAGGCACTGAACTTTGTAATTCCCGGCACTGGGGAAGCTGACCGTAAAATTCGGCTGGCCTTTGACCGTGGGCGGTGTGGTCACGCAGGTCGAGCCGTCAAAGCTCGCCACTCCGAATGAGAATCCGGGGCAACCTACCGGGAAGGGAGGAAACGCTTGTCCCACTACCAGGAAGCTGACCGTGTGAATCTCGTCCGAGTTAAAGGTCCAGGTGACGCTATCGCCGGCATGGATCCACAGTTCATTGGGGAGGAAGGCCAGCGCCTGTCTGGCCATGTCTGGTGTTTCGGCTCCGACCTTCGCATGCCAGTTCTGCTGAGCATTAGCTGGTGCTGCGACGGCGACGGCCAGGGCAAGCAGGGCAACAAAAACGCGCGCGGAGCATACTGCTTTCAAGACTTGCATACTTTCTCTCCTGATCGGGCATAATTGCGGACCTCAAAGCACAGCTAGGCGAACGCAGCTACCGACCAGAAAACGCGAAGTTCTTGATGTAGGAAGCACGACACTTCTGGCTTTCACGAAGAATGGAGCGGATTCTATGCCCAGCAGCTATCTGTCGTCAATGCGAGAACTGACGCCTGGCTGCCGCCCGTTGCTAAGCGCAGCGAATTACAACGAATCCATGTAAAAGTATCTTTATCGCGGAATCAGGACCTGGTACCGAGTGATGGTGTATCCGAGTGCCGCTCCAAGAAACACGTCCGAAGGAAAATGCGAGGCCGTGGTCACGCGCGAGAAACTGATCGCGGTGGCGAATCCGTAAGCGAGGATTGGCACCCAGCGATGGTGTTTATAGCGACTGGCAACAACTGTGGCCACGGAAAACACGCCCGCCGCATGACCAGACGGGAAGCTGCTGCCTTTGAAAGGGGACTGGCCTCCGGCGAAGAAGGTGTCATTATAAGGCCCTCCCGGCGGAACAGCCGAAGGTCTTTTCCTGCGCGTCACGGCCTTAGTCACGAGGTCAACGACGGCGCTGTCGGCATAAGCTTCACCCGCCAGCATGGCCGTGTCCACCTGATAATCATCGTGACGTGCGTAGCCCGCAACCATCAGGGACGCAGGAACAGCGATGACTTCGGCGGTGGTCAGGTATGAGTTGAATACGTCATTTATGTCATCCAGGTTCTGCTGATGCCTACCGAAGTAAGGCATGTCGTGGGCATCGGCAGCGATGAGTCCAGCGGTAATGCCGGCCACTGCCAGCGTAGGGATCCAGTGGCGCCCCTGGGCTAATTGACCCGGGAACACTATCCATATGCCCTTTTGGTCATGCAGAAAGTCTTTGGGTAGCCGATGCCATGAAGTCACGCGCCGATAGGGAGCATCCCCGTGTTGTAGAGCAGGCCCGACCTGCGAAGGTGCGTCTGGCAAGTTGCTGGCTTCCTGTGCGGTTGCAATCCCGGACAGGGAAAGACACACAACAGAAATAACCGTCAGAGTCACTGGAAGCTTGGTAGCCCGTTCCATGGCTTCCTTTGATGCCGTTGTGCTTCGTTGTGCTGCCGGGAGGCCCGCCCTTTCCCCCGCCGCTATGGCTGCACTCGGCTCCAGGGTAAAGATTGGTTCCCAGTTTTCCGAAGTGGCGTATTAACGAACGCTCCAAAGCTCACCTTAATCTTGTCATTTGGCCATCCCGAAGCCCCGCGCGTCTAGCAGCGGAACGAGGGATCTCACGTGGATACGAATATTCAGTCGTGCTCCGGCGAGATCCCATTCGACGCGCCCCGGCGCTGCCGTCACTTGCTCAGGGGGCAGGTTCTCCGACAAACAACAGCGCAGCTTCGCTACTATTTCCCCGCTTCGAATTTCACCACTCCATCCCCAGGCGGGATTGAGTTAATCCACGGCTCCGACACCTGCTTTTCGGGGTAATCCGCGCCCGGGCCGAGATAAGTAAACTGTTCGAACAGGAATGGCACCCCCTGCGATTCAAGCACGGAGTTCTGATCGGTCACCTGCAGGTGCAGGTGCGCGCCCGTCGTGTTGCCGCTATTGCCCAGCAGCGCGAGCACGTCTCCACGATGCACGTGCTGCCCGTTCCGCACCTTGATGCTTCCTTTTTGCAGGTGGGCGTACGTCACGAACCGGTTCGGCGCAATTTTCAGAATGATATGATTTCCCCCAATATTATCCAGCGTAACTGGAGGCAGAACCTTCGGGACGTTGTCAGGAAATTGGTCCACTACCTCGGTGATCTCTCCGTCCGCCACAGCAAGCACCGGCTCTCCCCATCCCCACCAGTTCTCGTTCTTGGTGCTGCCGTCGTGACGCGAGTCGCCATTCGGACCCACCTTGACCCAGTCGATCGCAAAGCGTTCTGGCGAATAGATGTGTCCGTCGATTGCAAAAATGCTGCGCCGGTGGTTGGCGCTGTTCATTGGTCCGTCGCCTGCAACCCAAATGCCTCCATGAAACGGCGGGCTCAACGTGGGTACCTCCTCACGGCTGACCGGCACCTGAAAATCTTCGAGCGTGGTTTCGCTCGGGCTGTTCGCCCCTGCGGGCTGCACTGAAAAGACCAACCGATTCCTCACTGTGGTCGGCACTCTCTGATCGAGAGGCAACGGGAGCCATAAAAAAATCGCATTCCGGCCGCCCGGATCGATGGTCCGGTTGTCATGAGCTGCAGCATTCATCCCGCTCGTCATCATCATGGCCGCCCCAACCTTCGTCATAGCCGCCGCTAGCTTTTCGCCCTCAAGCGTCATGAGCGCACCGCTGTTCTGATGGTCGGCGTAGAGTTCCATGCGCTGCAACGTTAGCGGCACGCTATCGAAGTTCGTCACGTGCAGTTCGTATACAAGAACGTTGCTTTTACCGACCACGACGGATATAGGAGCTGCAGGGCAGACCACCTCCACTCGAGGCCCGCGCTCTCGTGCCCAAGATGGGGTGAGCAGCAAAAGAGAAAAAATCAAAGCGACTGGTGCAGAAGACGCTTTTGAGAATCGCATTCGCTTTTTACTCCGCACTTTAATCTCGAAGCTGGGTTTTCGTTGACTACTTAGAAGTTAAGACGCAGTACATTGCGGAAAGGTGAGCAAAACAGCGGAGATTCCCACCTTTTGACATACGCCTCCATTCAAATTGCTATCCTAACGATTCCCATGAATCCGCAAGTTACGATTGAAACCGTCAGCGCGAGAAAGCTTGCCGCCGCGCGCCGGCAGGTTTTCATCGGACAAATTGCCGGGACCTGGCGTCCTGCCCTCGACAAAGTTTGGGAATTCCTGCGGCAGAATCCCGGTCTGCGTACGGATGGCCACAACATCTTTCTCTACCATCATCCGACGAATCGGCACCTGCCCATGGATGTTGACTTTGGGGTTGAAGTAGTTCGCCCGTTCGAATCTTCAGAAGAAGTGGCCTTCATCGAAACGCCTTCGGGAAAAGTCGCGAGCGCGGTTCACGTCGGCCCCTATGACCAGCTGAAGAATACTCACGATGCGATCCACGCCTGGGCGGCAGCAAATGGGACAAGCTTCGCGGGAACGTCTTGGGAGATTTACGGCGATTGGACCGACGATGTCAGCAAGCTGGAAACCCGAATCGAGTACCTCTTGTCCTAAGCACGTTGCGGTGGGCAATCTATCTCTGAGCACAGCATAGTGACAGGTTCCGTAGCTCGCGGCTTCGAGACTTGGATACCGTAAACGACTTAAGCCTGACTTAACTTCGCGCTCTGCCACTTCCGTACTGGCGTCATCCGGAAGTCCCGCGCTTTTACCAGCGGAACCGAGGAATCTGGCGTTCGGGATGACGAGTGCTCGGTAATACTGAATGTTGAAAGTGCATGAACTCTTTGTCTAACATTCCTCAGCCTCGAACGTCTAAGGAAGACATCATGACTAAGCGTATCTTTCAGTTCTTACTGGTTGCCTGTCTGCTTACGCCCGCGCTGTGGGCCGCGAACAATCCCTTTCTGGGCAAATGGAAGCTGAACTCCTCGAAGAGCCGGTTCCCCGATGAAATGAAGGTCATGGCAGCCGGACCAAATAAATACGCCTTTGATTTTGGTGCGGGCACGCCTGAGACGATTATTCTCGACGGTACGGATCAGCCCGGCATTCGCTCCACCACGCTGGCGGTCACCGTCGAGGGGCCTGACACCTGGAAAGTTGTGCGCAAGAAAGATGGCCGCGTGCTCCTCACCGCAACCTGGAAACTTTCTGATAACGGCGCGACGCTGAGCGACTTCTACAGACAAAACTCACCCGACGGCTCGACACTCAGCATGGACTACGTCTACAAGCGGACCACGCCCGGTTCAGGGTTCGCAGCCACCTGGGACAGCGTGAGCGAGAAGATGAATTCGCCCTATGAGCTGGAGATCAAGCCCTACGAAGACGATGGGCTTACGTTTATCGTTCCCGCTGAAGGAAATACCCAGAATGTAAAACTCGATGGGAAGGATCATCCAGACGTCGGCCCGGACGCATCGCCCGACTCTGCTTCGTCCGGCCGTCGGGTGAACGATCGCACTCTCGAGATCACTCGCAAAGTCAAAGGTGAAGTGAGGGGAACCCGCAACGTCGAGCTTTCACCGGATCTCAAGAGCCTCACCATGACACTGCATCGTGCGGGTCAGGATAAGCAAACCGTCCTGGTGTTTGACCGGGAGTAGAAAAACTCCTTTCAGACATAGAGCACCGGCACCTCACGCGGCCGCCGCGGCCTTACACTCTGCTGCGAAGACCCGCAGGTGCTGGTTGAATCCGGCGGCATCGTCCCAGAACGCCGCGTGCCCGGCATTAGGCATAACCAGAACCTGAGCGTGAGGCAAGTCGGCCTTGTGGTGCTCCAGGGCTTCCGCTTTGACGACGGCATCATGCTCACCCTGGATGACCAACACCGGTTTTCGAATACTTGGCAGAAGATCAGCGTTGTCCAGTGTTCGCGAGAACAGGCCGCGACGAACATAAGTAGGCACGGCGAGGTTGTATTCCAGCATCTGCTCGAAGTCTTCAGCAGACGGTTCTCTCAAAAGACACAGTCGAATTAGAGATGAGAGGCTGCGGCGGCTCTCCTCTTGATCATCCGAGAAGAAACTTGGAATAAGACTCAGAAACTCTGGGGTGAGGACTGAGAGGACTTTTTGAGTGCCGAGTCCAGTAACGCCGCCTACCAAAACCATGCCGCCGATTTCGCGCTCCCCGTAGTGCCGGATGTAATCCAGCATAATCAGCGGGCCGTAGGACCAGCCGACCATAATCGGGTGGTCGAGATTCAACTCCCGGATAACGGCATAGACATCATCAGCCCACAACTTTGAGTCCGTATACGCATCCTGAGGCTTGTCGGATAGGCCGTGACCTCGGATATCCATAGCGACAAGGCGGCAGTCATCGACAAGGTCGGAGTTGATCTGCCTGATCCACGATCGCGAAGACTGCGAAAATCCGTGGATGAACAGGATTGCGCGCCCGTTCGGTTTGCCGGCTTCGATCACGTGGAGCCGAATGTTTCCACCGCCCGAGATCGTGTGCTCTTTCATGATTCCTCCTCTCGTGGCGCGGCGCTCGTCAGGGCCAGCATTGTGCTTCTGCAGTGCTTGAGATGGGCTACCCCAGGCCGGCTCCAACTTGCGCCGAGAATCTTCTACCTTCAGGCGTGAATTTTCAAGAGCAGATTTACACCATGGCCAGCAGAGGGATCATGCGTCAGCTTTGTCACCTTTGCAACTGAGGATGGCTCGCTCTCACACTCACCCTCAGTGGTAACACGCACTTCTCCTCCGTCCATACTCTGGATACTTTGTTCCCAGCGTACTCATCGCCTGCTGGCTGAAGTGCGCGCTCAAAGCGTCAAGATCGCGTTGTTGGACGACCCCTTCCTTCATCGCGTCCACCTGACAACGGCAGAAACTTTCCATGGACTCAGTGCCGCTGGTTGCTGCCACACAGGCTTTTTTCACGTTTTTCATGCTTCGCTGCACAGCCAGCGAGGGATGGTTTGGTAATCCAATCCCTTCCGCCCGATACTGCGCGGCCAGCTTCGGCCTCAGGTTCGAAAAGTAAGTTTCATCATCGTCTACATCGGGAGGGATGTTTTGCCGCTCCAGCGCCAGTTCGGCGATGTTGTTGTACAAGTGCTCCACCGGCCCGGTATAACACTGGTTCTGCTCCCGGTGCAGGTTGAGGAACTGGACGGCATCCTCATGTCCTTCCTGCAGCATGTGCGGATGCACCCGGTGTAGTTCCTCCATGGCGTTCTGGAATTGCTTGTCGAGATTCCCCTTGGCCCCGTATTTCAAAATGTTGTTATTGGCGTGCCACTCGTAATACGCCCCGTAGTTGAGGGTCGCGAATATTTCGGGGACCTTCTCGCAATCTGTATTGAACTGCTGCACCAGCGACAGCACATAGTTACGCGTCATCTCGTCGTCAGGAATCTGACTGAACGCGCCAATATACAACTTCCCCAGAATTCCCGGAGCATTGTAGTCCCGCTCTGTGATCAGCGCCTTGGGAGCCGAATAGACAAAGCCGGTTTTGGTGGTGCTCCCCAGTGCGCGTGCTGCGAATCTCTTGGCCGCAGTCTGGGCTGCTTCTGGCGATGACAGCCCGCTGATCTTTACCGCAACCTCTAAAGTCCCTCCACGGAACGCATAGAGCGCTCCGAAATAACCGCCCGCCCATTCCCAAAGCGCAGCATCTCCGAAGTTCGGAAGCTCGGCCCATGTGAAGGGAGAGATGGACTTGTCCGCCATGATGGCTTGACGGCGATTGTTCACATCCTCCGCACCGGGAGAATCGGAATAGAACAATCCGATGGTGACGAGCTTGTTCTTGGTTGGCGAATCACCGTAGCCTGGCTCGTAGTACTTACACAGCGTTCCTCGCGGACTCAGTTCTGGCCCTTCCAGTTTCTTCCCGAGCAGCGCTTCCGCTTCGGCCTTGGCAATGATCTCGCAGGGATTCTTTTTCGCTCCCCAGCACAGCGTTGAAACTAACAATGCATAACAGAGCAGGGAAATGCCCCACCCACGAAATGGCTTCATAGCGAAGGACTATACGATGAGAGTTGAAGAAGTGCAATCAACCGGCAAGTCGCCTCAATGCATGAAGAAAGGCGACCTCCGGCTGTCCACCGTTTTGCTGCGGCCCACCTGTTGCGGTTTTCAGAGGGTGGAAAGACAACGGCTGCACAATGTGATCTGGCTGGCACAGCCGTTTTTCCGTCAGGCGGCAACGTCGGCCGCCCTTCCTGATCCCCCTGATCTCTGCAAATCTCGATCGGCTTCACGCCAATTACTCGCTTGCACAATCGAAATCACGTGAAACATCAGGAACAGCGGCACGAGAAACGTCGGAATCAGGCTGAGTGGCAGCACTGTCACCAGATGCATGTTTGGCCCGGCGCTTTGGAAAAGACCCGCCGTCACGCCGAGAGCAACGGCTGACACCAGGTCCACGATCCCGAGCGTCTGCCAAAGGATAAACAGTGCGCGATTTCCAGGCTTGGCGAGTTTCGTTGCCGCAAACCAGGCCGTGGCGCCGATGAAGATATCCCCATATCCCGCCGAAAGCGCGAACCGCGCCGGCAGTAACTGCTGTGCTTCGAGAATTACGAAGACAACCCCGAGAATTCTCGCCGTTTGCCACCACGTCAGAACCCGGGGATTGAGCGACCGGGCAAATTTGCGGAATCCTGCGGACACGGTCAGCCACAGGAAGAAAATGATGAGCGGCAATCCGGCAGCGAGGGCAACAGAGACTCCAATTTGATTCAATGCGTTATCGAACAGGTGCAGACCTGATGCAGAAAGTGCGAACACGAACCAGGCAAAGAGCAGCCCGGCAATAGCTTTTCCGTAATTGTTCATGAGTCCTCCTTTGATATTTCACGGCTATTTGTGATCGGTTGTCGCGAGTACGGTCAGTTGATCGGCTACGCGGAAGAGATGTTTCCACGTCGTCTCTCCCAACTCGCGCTGCAGTTGCGATTGGACCTTCTCCCAGGCCGGCAACGTGCGGTGGAGCTTTGACTTCCCGGCTTTGGAGAGGCGGAGCCACCGTTGCCGCCGGTCTTCTCCTCGACGCTCAGCCACCCATTCCCGCTTAATCATGATCTCCAACGTGCGGGTCAGGGTGGTGCTATCCATGGCGAGCATCTCGCCCAACTGCCCCTGCAACACCTCTCCCGCGCGTGACAGCACTTGCAGGATGGTGAACTGGGTTGCCCGAAGCCCGGTGGGTCGAAGAGCCTGCTCGTACAGCTGCGTTAGGGCGCGAGACGCCCGCCGTACACTGCTGCACATGCAGGGAAGATTTGGAAGCAAGTTCATATGTGCAATAGATGTATATACATCTATCTGGACTCAGAATGTTTGCGGAAGTTTGTTTGCAGCGTCCACCAATTCCTCCGCGAGTCAGACCGGCGTGACAGCAAGTAAAGACGAACTGTTCGGTTGCGAACCGTAGTTTGGCGAAACTTTCGGCCCATTGCCGCAACTACATCTCTGTTTGCGGGTTTAATCAAGCAGCCATTTTCGCCTGCGCACAGGTGTTCACCTTAGATCCCGCGTGGAATCTCGCATTGCGCGGTAACGCAACTGGGCGCGCGTGTATTTCACTCCCGGGAGACCAACGATGAAACGACTCTTACTTGTGCTCGGACTGGCCGCGCTGCTCGCAGCGTGTTCCACCGATCACTCGTCGATTAACGGAACATGGACCGCTGTGCTGTCGGATACCAACGGCTCACAGGCATTCAACTTCACTACGGCATTGACGGCGGTCAGCAACAACGGACTCAACCTCACCAATCTCAACTTCAATACGCAGGAGCCGTGCTTCCCTGGTACATCCAGCGCGACCGGAGCGTTTGTCCTTTCCGGAACCTTCAACGGCATAAGTAGCGGCGGCTTCCAGATGACGGTGAACTCCAGCAGCGGCAGCAATCAACTGCAGCTGAACGGTACCGCGAACAACAACTCGATTGCGGGAACGTGGACCCTTACTGGCTCGACCTCAGGCTGCACAGGGTCAGGCACCTTCACGATGAATAAGTCGTAAGAATGATCAAACGCAAAGGCCTCGGTAGACTGCCGGGGCCTTTGTTCTCCTGCGGTTCTTTCCGGGAAACGTCAGGCTATCGTGGTAAACACGAGCCGCTCTTTAACAGGGACGTGATTTCCTCTGTAACTTCAGGTATCTGCACTTCGCCGATATGCCTTACCGAGATGCGCCCCCCACAATCGATGAGGAAAGTGACAGGCAGTCCAAGAATTCCGCCGTAACGTCGCGCAAGGCCGGCGTCGCCCACCGCAACTGGGTAATTCATTTTGAATTGGTTATAGAAGGTGTGGACGGGTTCCTCACTGTCGTCCAGCGAGATGCCCACAATCTGTAAGTTCGGATTCGTGTTCTGTAGCTGAATGAACTCCGGTATCTCCTGCCGGCACGGTTCGCACCACGTCGCCCAGAAATTCAGTAGCAGCACTTTTCCGCGATAATCCACGAGCTTAATAGTTTGCCCGCGCAAATCCTTCAAGGAGAATTCCGGCGCGAGCTGTCCCGGCTGTGATCCGCTGGACAGGTTCGCCCGCCGATGATGTCGCGCCACGAAATAGGCTGCGAAGCAAACGACAATCAGCACGATGGGGATGGTCCAGTTCTTCATCGCAACTCGGCTTCTGTCGTACGCAGTGCTGCCGCTATTGTCCTGCCTCCACCGGATATCCTTTGTTCACCCAGTCGGCTCCGAAGTCATGCGCAATGAAGAGAACTTTCACATTCGTGAATCCCATGCCGTGCAGCAGCTCATAGGCAGGTTGTACATTGGGGCAATGGCTCCACGGGCAACAGCCGCAGTAAAGCACAATAGCTTTGTCTCGTGGCAACTTCTCGACACGCTCCCGTAGTTGCTGCGCACCAGTAGGAGATGAGCCCGCCGCCACGTATTCCGACCCCGGAATGTGAGCCTGCACGTAAAGCACCCGGAATCCGATCTGGAATAGCAATGGTTTAGCCGATTTCGCAGACCGCAACCCGGCCGCCAATTCTTCTGGCTGAATCAACTGTCCCGAAGGCACGTCTGACGCCGATGCTGGATGCAGATCGCCATCCTTTGGAACGCGCATCGTCGCCTGCGCGCTCACACTCGTCACGCCCATCAATACACAGCAAATGAGATCCAGGATTGCAATACGTCTGAATTGAGATTTCATGGCTCAAGAATACGCTTGTCACAGGTCGGCGACACGCTGTGACCACTCCTTTGTATTCGCTATGTCGCTAGGAGAATCCCGTTTCATTCGCAGGCAAAGAATCGCTTATCTTGGGCGCGGCTCGTGACACATTCGGGGAATTCATCCGCCTGGGCAACATCGTGTCCTAAAATACCTTCGGGGCCAGGAGACGTTGCCATGTTGCTGCGGTTTAGAAAACTTACGCCCTTAATCAGCGTCGCTATTTTCTGCATAGCCTCTTTCGCCCAGACAGCTCCAACTCCCGCGCATCGTCCAACCAGCACGCCTTACACTGGCGATCTCTCCATCTTCGACGACCCGGGCAGAGCGGAGCGGCTGCAAATCAATCGCGTGATGGACACGCTCGGCATTTCGTCCGGTAAGAGTGTCGCCGATGTCGGAGCAGGCTCTGGTTTTTTCACCGTGCTGGCGGCCCGAAGGGTCGGCGACAACGGCACGGTTTACGCCGAGGACATCAATCCCGACTCGGTTCAGCACATCGACGCGCGCGTGAAGAAGGAAGGCCTGCACAACGTCAAAACCGTTCTGGGCAAGCCGAATGACGCGCTTCTGCCCGCTCCTGTGGACGCCGTGTTGCTCCTCAAGACTTATGCGTTAATGTAAATAACGTTCAAGGATACGATAAGAAGCCAGAGGAATGAGAATGAGCGTGATGCTGGCTTGCTGTCGGGCGCTGGTCGGCACTGGTGCCAAAGTGTGGTCTCTGCTCGGGACTCGTGGAGGCCCTTTCCGGGAAGGCCTGCGGAAAACAGGGAAATAGTGGTGATCGTGAAGATGTTGCAGCAGGGCACCGCGAGTTCGGGGTTCGAACCAATGGGCCGTCAGCTTCGAGTCTCAACACCTTTCCTGAGTGTCCCAGCTTAGAAGCTACTGAGTAATGGGTTCCCCATTGCTTATCAAAGAAAAGAGAAAAGCCCAGCCTTGCGGCTGGGCTTTAGGTTTTGCGCCGTGAGGCGCGATTGCCTGGACGGCTAATCCTTAGTACCCCATGTCGCCCATGCCGCCGTGGCCCACCAGGCATTGGAGCGGACGTCTTCTCTTCCGGCAGCTCGCTGACAAGCGGTTCGGTCGTCGGTATCAACAAATCAACCTGCGTCATTCCGAAGTCCCGCGCACTCACCAGCGGGACGGGAGCCTGCCCTGAGCGACTGACGCAATGCGGAAGGAGTTGAATGGGAATCTAGCGTGGAGCAACACGAGCGTGAGTGATCCGCGCAAGATCCCTCCGTCGGCTGAAGTACGCCGACGTTCGGGATGACGCATGTAGGGAATAAAAAACAAAATGGTTCGGACACGAATGTCCGATCCATATGTTCTTGATGTCGAGCTTGCGCTCGACCGGACGGGCGAGGGCGCCCGTCCCCACATGGCCTATCTCACATGGCCTATCTCAATACATGTCTCTGCCCATGCCGCCGTGTCGCCGGGCATCGGAGCAGACTTCTTCGCTTCCCGCAGTTTGCTGACCAGGACTTCGGTCGTCAGCATCAACAAATCAATTTGCGTCATTCCTAAGTCCCGCACACTCACCAGCGGGACGAGAGCCTGCCGTGAGCGAGTGACGCAACGCGGAAGGAGTCGAAGGGAATCTCGCGTGGAGCACCTCGGATCTTAGACGATCCACGCAAGATCCCTCCGCCGGCTGAAGTACGCCGACGTTCGGGATGACGCATGTAGCGAAGAAAAAATAAAATCGGTCGGACACGGCCTGCCATGAGCGAAGCCGAAGGGAATGTCCGACCTACATGGTCTTGCCTGTGATCGCTCCAAGCGTGCCCTGAGCAGAGCGACATTCCACGTTCCCGCGAGGCTGTGCCCTTAGAAGCCATACAGAGAAATAGCGCGCCTGCCACTCTCGCGAGGTGCAACCGTGTTTTCAAATCAGATCATCCATCACGCAAACTGACGCGTGCAAAACCTGCTGCTCAGGAATCTTTTTGCGAGGTATGTATGTCGATCCAGCACAAGCATGTGTGGCTTTCCGTTTCCACACTGGTAGCAGTGTTCTTTCTCGTTGCTTTCGCCAATGCACAAACCCAGGCCTCCTGCCAGTTTTCGGAAACGTTCAGCACTCAGTTTTCTGTCGGCAATGCGACCCGCAGTCTGACGCCGCGCGGTGTGAATGACTACGCCACTGTAGTCGGCGACGGTTACGACGACACCAACTTTATCGAGATGGGATTTTTCCACTTCCCGAATGGCACCACTAACTACTATCAGCACAGCTCAAATGGCCAGCCGGTGCAGACCTTTTTGTACGACCGCAGTTACTTCGGCACCACCATTGGCATCACCCTGCCGGGCAAGACGCCTATGCCGTTCTCGCTGAATGGATCCAACTACACGCCATTGAAGATGACGATTGGCGGCACGACGTATAACAGCTTTTATCCCTTCGGGATCAACCGGTGGGGGACGATCGTGGGAATGTATAGAGACTCGGCGGGCACGATGCATGGGTTCAAGCTTTTTGGCAACGGCCAGGGGATCGCGTTGAATTATCCTGGCGCTGCCGAGACCGTTGCCAACGGCATCAATGACAACGGCACGATCGTTGGCTATTACAGCAAGAACCTGCCGCCCAACGAGTGGAAACACGGATTCATCTACAGCAATGGTAAGTGGGCGTCGCTGAGCTATCCCAACAAACAAACCACGCTGCAGGGAATCAGCAACTCCAATCTGATCGTTGCGACCACGAACCAGGGCAGCACGTCGCTGAACTCGTATATTTACGTGAACGGGACATTCAAGAAGATGGTGATGCCGAATAGTAATGTCCCAACTTACGCCTTCGGCATCAGCCCGAGGAAAGGCTTGATTACGGGATTCTCGGGATTCAAAGGCTTTGTTGCCACGTGCAAATAGAAGGTCTCGGTCGTCGGCATGCACAAATCAATTTGCGTCATTCCGAAGTCCCGCGCACTCACCAGCGGGACGAGGAATCTGGCGTGGACCAACACGGGCGTGAGTGATCCACGCGAGATCCCTCGCTCGGCTGGTGAAAGCGCCGAGCTTCGGGATGATGCATTCAAGAAAGGATACAAGCAAAAAGCCCCGGCTTTCGCCGGGGCTTCTTAGTCTTCGCGGGCGAGGGCGCCCGCGCCACACGCCCTCAGTACCCCATGTCGCCCATGCCGCCGTGTCCGCCCGGCATTGGACTCGAACCAGAGTCAGGACGACTAAACTCGCTTGTTCCAGTATCCCGGTTTGCGTTTGTGATGAGCCACTGCGATCACGCTGACCGTGTCTGGATCATCGAGATAAACAATTGAGAACGGGAACCGGTACAGAAGAAATCGATGTGTTCCGTACAGATACTTCGGCCAGCGTTGAGGTGCTTCGCAGATGGTTTCAATCGCTAAGGAAACCTCGGCAACAAAAGCGTCGGCGGTGTCCGGGCTGCGTTCGAAATACCAGGCGTCAGCGGCGTCAATGTCCGCCCACGCGAGTGGATGAACGCGATAGGGTTTACTCTCGGCCATGGAGGAGGCGACGACCGAGGCGACGGCGCACTTCTTCTCCGGGAATCATTTCGACTCTGCCACTGTGAACATCGTCAACCCGGCGCTTGATCTCTTCCGCCCAGGCTTTCTCGACTCCGGCGTCGGGTGGAGCTTCATCGAGGCTCTCAATCAGGCGATCGATAATCAGGCCACGCTCCTGGGTAGATAGGCTGAGCGCTTTCTCCAAGAGATCGGACGCTTGCGGTGTTAAGTGTGCCATGAATGTCCTCGTCGCTCATTCTAGCGCGGTGGGATGCAAAAAGCCCCGGCTTTCGCCGGGGCTTTTTAGTCTTCGCGGGCGAGGCGCCCGCGCCACACGTCCTTAGTACCCCATGTCGCCCATGCCGCCGCCGTGGCCGCCAGGCATTGCCGGAGCTTTCTTCTCTTCCGGCAGCTCGCTGACCAGGGCTTCGGTCGTCAGCATCAACGACGCGATCGAGCCGGCGTTCTGCAGTGCCGTGCGCACTACTTTGGTCGGATCGAGCACGCCCGCCTTGACCAGGTCTTCGTACTCGCCGGTCAGGGCGTTGTACCCGTAGTTCGAGTCTTTCGCATCCAGCACCTTGCCCAGAACGATGGCGCCTTCTTGTCCGGCGTTCTGGACAATCTGACGCAGCGGCTCCTGCATGGCGCGCTTCACGACGTTGACGCCGATCTGCTCGTCACCCTCGAGTTTCAACTTCTCGAGAGCGGCAGCCGAACGGGCCAGCGCAACTCCGCCGCCCGGGACGATGCCTTCTTCCACGGCAGCGCGGGTGGCGTGCATCGCGTCTTCCACGCGGGCTTTCTTTTCCTTCATTTCGGTTTCGGTCGCGGCGCCAACTTTGATCACGGCCACGCCGCCCACCAGCTTCGCCAACCGCTCCTGCAGCTTCTCGCGGTCATAGTCGCTGGTGGTCTTTTCCACCTGGCTGCGAATCTCTTTCACGCGGCCTTCGATCTCCGAGTGCTTGCCCTTGCCCTCGACGATGGTGGTGTTGTCCTTGTCGATGGTCACCTTCTTCGCCTGGCCAAGGTCGCTCACCTGAACGTTCTCCAGCTTGATGCCGAGATCTTCGGTGATGGCCTTGCCGCCGGTGAGGATGGCGATGTCCTGCAGCATGGCTTTGCGGCGGTCGCCGAAGCCCGGGGCCTTGACGGCAGCCACGTGCAGCGTGCCGCGCAGCTTGTTGACGACGAGAGTCGCGAGCGCCTCGCCTTCAACGTCTTCCGCAACGATGATGAGCGGCTTGCCGCTCTTCGCGATCTGCTCGAGCAGCGGGAGCAGGTCCTTCATCGAGGAGATTTTCTTTTCGTGGATCAGGATGTAAGCGTTCTCGAGCACCGCTTCCATCCGCTCCGGATCGGTGACGAAGTACGGAGACAGGTAGCCGCGGTCGAACTGCATGCCTTCGACAACGTCCAGCTGGGTCTCGAGCGTCTTCGATTCTTCCACCGTGATGACGCCGTCTTTGCCGACCTTCTTCATCGCTTCCGCGATGATCTTGCCGATGGTCTCGTCGTTGTTCGCCGAGATGGTTCCCACCTGTGCGATCATTTCGCCGGAGACGGGCTTCGACAGCTTGTCGAGTTCGCCCTTCTCGCGCTCGCCGTCCTTGTTGATCTTGCCGGCGATGAGCGAAACGGCCTGCTCGATGCCGCGCTTCAGGGCCATGGGATTCGCGCCGGCGGCAACCGTCTTGACGCCTTCGCGATAGATGGCCTGGGCGAGAACGGTCGCGGTGGTGGTGCCGTCGCCGGCAACGTCGGAGGTCTTGGAAGCGACTTCCTTCACCATCTGCGCGCCCATGTTCTCGAGCGTGTCTTTCAGTTCGATTTCTTTTGCGACAGTGACGCCGTCCTTGGTGATGGTCGGCGAACCGAATTTCTTGTCGATCACGACGTTGCGGCCCTTGGGGCCGAGCGTGACCTTTACAGCGTCAGCGAGGACGTTGACGCCGCGAAGAATCGCCTGGCGGGACTCTTCTCCGTGTACGATTTGTTTTGCCATTTTCGAAGCTCCTTATGAATGTCGTTGTGGCTAAGAGCTGTGAGCGGCGAGCAGTGAGCAGCGAGCGAACTGACTGGCTGTTGGCCCTTAGCTGTTAGCTCTTAGCTTGAATCTCAAAATCCTTGTCATTCCGAGCGAAGAAGATGATTCGCTTGCGAATCATCTTCACAGTCGAGGAACCTGCTTTCCCGCGACTGGACGGGCGAGGGCGCCCGTCGCTCCAAAAACTACTTTCTCGCTCCCGCGGTCTCTTTCTTTGCCGCGCCGCTCAGGATGCCCAGAACTTCTTCTTCGCGCATGATGACGAAATCTTCGCCATCCAGCTTGATTTCGGTGCCGGCGTACTTGCCAAACAGGATGCGGTCGCCTTCCTTCACATCGAGAGGACGGACCTTGCCTTCCTCGCTAATCTTGCCTTTGCCGGCGGAGATGACTTCTCCCTCCTGCGGTTTATCTTTTGCGCTGTCCGGGATGATGATCCCGCCGCGGGTGGTTTCCGACTCTTCCACGCGACGAACCAGAATGCGATCGTGCAGCGGAGTGAATTTCGTAGCCATGTTTTCCTACTCCTTTCAGAATTTGGGGTGCTGTTTGGGTGTTTCAGAATTTGTTTTGTTGATAGCTGGAATCAGGAGCGCAGGCTGTTAGCACTCCATGTATTCGAGTGCTAATTTAAAGTATTAGCGAGTTATTGTCAAGTAGATGAGCCTTAGCTCTGTACATGTTTAACTTTCGAATATTTTGGTAAAACATTGTTATATAAAGGCTTATATTTACGCGGCGGCACGCGAGAGCTTACTGAAGCCGAGCACGGGTTCTGCGCAAAGTCCGTAATTGGACGATGGCTTATCGCCGCCGCCCGGCCATTTCGCTAAGAGATACTCCATTACTCAGGCCGTGACCAGTGCATTCGGAATCCAAGGACGGTGAGGTTGAACCATGAAGACCAAAGCCGAATTTTTGGGCCATCCGATCCACCAGATGGTCATCGCTTTACCGCTGGGGCTCTTGGCAACGGCAGCCACATTCGACGCCATCAGCGCCGCGACTCGTAACCGAAAGCTCGCTCGCGCGGGCTATTACATGCAGGGTGCAGGATTGCTGAGTGCATTCGGAGCCGCTGTTCCGGGCGCAATGGATTGGTGGGACATCCCGCGGAGCACCCGCGCGAAGAATATTGGTCTGCTGCACGGGATCGGAAATCTCGCTGTCACGGGACTTTTCGGGGCAAGCTGGCTTCTACGCCGCCGGAAGCCGAGTACGGTTGGAGCGACGGGACTGGCCCTCTCGACCAGTGGCGCGCTCCTCGCATTGGTTACCGGCTGGCTGGGCGGGGAGTTGGTAGACCAGCTTGGGATCGGGGTGCACGAGGGCGCCAATGTCGACGCGCCGAGTTCACTCTCTCGCGGTCGCAAGCCGGCAAGTTCTCAACCGGACGAAAGCGTTGCGCGACGTGAGGCGATCTGAAGCCAACTCGATTCTTCTCATCCTTGATCAATTTTCATATTGGTTTGACGGTTCACGTAGGCTCCGACGGTTCACGCAGGGTCCGACGGTTCTTGCGGCGTAGCTACTGCACTGCAGCATCGTCAGACTGATGAGACTCTTCTTCTCCGGGCACTCTGGCTGAGTGGCAACACTTGTGCTTCGCCGGCGTGTGTGGGTGTTGTCGTATAACTTACGATTTTTGTGTGCGGTAATAAATCTAGGGCATTGTCCCCCGATCAATGCCCCACAAGTTGAACAAACGCATCTTCAGCTGCCTAGCCGAAGTCGTTCAACAACACCACAATGCTCCAAACCAGAGCGTCTGCACAATCGGTGCGTTCCCCTAAGAAGAAGCGTGGCGAAACAGGAACTCTCTTAAGTGAGTAGTACCGGAAAGGGATTAGTAGGGAACTCAGGTGCGTTCAGTTTCAGGAACGGAGTGGAGACCGCCGGATGTGCCCGAATTCGGAATATTGAGCGTTGTTGTTGGAGGGGAAGTAGCACCTCAGCGGCTAAAGCCGTTTCCTTATATGTTTCTTATTGGCACGACTGAAGTCTGCCCTTCCCGGTCGTGGTATTCGCGGTCATTCAGGTGCGGCCAGCGCTCGATCAAGTCGGGCGCTTACGGTTGTTATCCCGCGAGCGAACGGTGAAATAGGGTTGGTTCCGCACTCTACTTAGGTCGGGGAAAAACCATGCTTCGCGGTGCCCGCTACGAAGTTCAAAATAGTATTGCAACGGGTAAGGGGAGTTTGTGTACTCCGCGGGAATCATGAAAGTGAAGTGGTTTCCGTGCGCGGACATTGGTGCTGATTGCCATCTCTCGGCTTGGTTAACGTGGCGATAGTAGAGGCGAATCGTGGTGAGTTTGTCTTCTGTCGGAGCAGTGATACCGATCTCAAGTGGCTGGCCGGAAGTAAAGCGTGGCGCCGGCGTGTGTCGAGGAGGGGCGGGTTCACGCCCGTCTAACTTCGTTGGTAGCAAGTCATATATCGAAACACGGTTAGGTGGAGTTGGCGCAGCTGCGGAGTCGAATCGCTTCTGCATTTCGGCGATGTCGTCGTCGATAGCGGCAAGGCGGTCGAGCCAATTTCCGCGTTGATGGGGCGCTGTTCCGAAAGAAATGTCGTGCAAGTATGCACCTTTTGCCGCATCGGCGAATTTCTGCCAGATGTCGCGAGCGAGGCGATAGTGCTTCATCGCTGGGGTAACTGCTGCCCGATCCCCGGATTGCTGATAAGCCTCATACAATATGCCGCTGCGTAATTTGGCGGCGAAGAAGTGGCCGATGCCAATCATGATTTTGAGGTCGACCGCAGCACGACGGAACTCGGGGGAATCCTTGCCTCTTACCTGAGCCTCAGCTTCGTGGAGGTGGGAAGCGGCCTGGTTCGCGGCAAAATCGAGCCAATTCGCCACGTACCACGGAGAGTGCTTGCCGCTTTGCTCCTTCCTGATTGGCTCGGTGACAAACTCATTTATCGATGAGAAAAGTTGCGGATCGAGCGGGCTGACGTTCCCGAACACCTTCGGCGATGGCGTGTCACTGTAGGGCGACGACTTCGACGCATCAACGATCGATTGGTTCGTGTAGTACTCGGGACTGAACCCCTCATTCGCTGCGGATGGCAGATGCGCGGTAGTGATGATTTCAGTAATTGGAGTCGCACTGGAAAGCGCGGCTTCCAGGGCGGGAGAGGCCGGGCCGAACTGTTTGCGCAAGTAGCGTTGCCACACAGCGGGCTTCGCTTCGGGGTTGTACATCAGGCGGCCCCAGGTTCGGTACGTGTAGAGGTACTTCTCCCAGTCCCACCGGGGCTCCAGCGTTTTATCGGCGTAGGCGCAGCGGCTGCCCGCAATGCCGGATCCACGGCGGCCTTTGAATGAGAGCGGCTCGAACAATTCCACGCCGTTGCATCCGCAGAAATTGAAGGCCCGAGCGTGGGCCGCTGCCGAAACAGGATCTCCCCAGAGCAGCAGGCGATGACTGCCTGGCCAGATGCGATACATCACTTCATACTTGCGATCCTCGCGCAGGAAATCCGCGTACCCGTAGCGGGTGAAGCTTCGTGACCCGCTGCTGAGAGAAAAGAAACCGTTTGCGCTCCGCTCCTCGTGCGGCATTTCGAGGTCGCGAATCGCCGCCTGCTGGTAGGGAAGTCCCATATGTTCGGCCCAATACTTGGGCTCGAGCGTCACCGGCATTTCGGTTTTAACCGCCGCGTCAATTAGTTCCTGATTGAGTCCCTTGGTATGAAGGCCCAGCCTGACCTTGCGTCCCGAGGCAGGAAGCGCCGAGAACACGGTGGACCAGAATTCGTAGCTGCCTTCGCGGACCCCGCTTTCCCCGTGTGTGCGCAGTGTGATGCCGCTGATGTCGGGACATGCCTTCAACAGTGCCGTGAGAGCATCGCGCGAGTAAGACGCGTGGTTCTCAGGAGTGATCCCCTCGATCGTGTAGTTTGCGTGCGATGCAGTTCCCCACTTGTAGCCATGCGTCCAGATGCCGAGTTGGAAATCCAATCCGTGTGCGACGGCCTGGGAACTGATGAACCGCAGCATCTCCAAATTACGATCGCGTTCTTCATCGGGCAGGTTCACAGCGCGTACGTTGTAACCCGGAACCGCAAGCAAGAAGGGATACGTGAATAAGAAGTACGCATCGCTGACGTCATCAAGAAAGTCATAGCCGATGCCGAGATTCAGGCTAAATCGGTTGAAGCGCTGCGTGGCCAGCATCGAAAAATATTCCGGCCACATCTCGCGGTCGTTGAACCAGGGCTTGTCTTCTATGTCGCTGCAGAAAATGCGCCCATTGCTTCGAACGGCGTTGAAGGGCCGCTCGATCGTGGGCTCGTGCTGTTCGAGAGTGTCGAAAGGCTGATTCGAGTTGCGAACCCGATCGGCGAGTTCGAGCAGAGCGTACATAAGGCCGCGAGTGTCTCCGAATGCGAGCATGCCGCGTTTGTTTTGCGTGGAAACTGGCAGCAGGGCCAAAGACTCAGGCCCCCCGGGTAGCTGTACTCCGCCTTCCTTCATTAATTGCTTGGCTTTGTTCTGATCGGAGAAGGCGACGATACAAAGAGAATTGCGTGGGACACGGTCGAAAGACGAGTAGTGGCCGAGTTTCACTCTGTGTTGGGCGAGGGCTTGGGAAAGCTCCTCAGCCGCCCAGCGGCAAGGAGCAGATGAGGCGATCGGATCGGATGGATCGACGATGAAAGAGACGCCTTCGAAAGTCTTCGCCGAAGTGAGAGCCGGCAAGCCTAAGGAGCCGAGGGTGAGTCCGGAGATTTGAAGAAAGTCACGACGCGAAGATTTCACGGAAAAGAGTATACGAAGAACGTGAGGATTGATCCTAAACGGGGTGCTCGGAATCCTTGCGCGGACGACGGCTGAAATACACGTGATAGGTGATCGCGTCCCAGGCGTTGTGAATGCCAATAAAGAGGAGCAGAAGGGAAGCGGCGGCAACGCCAAAGATGGACTGCGTGAAGTGCCGAAGGGCAGCATGCGCGGAGATCGCAAGCGCGATGTAGGCGGCGAAGGGAAGGGCTCCGTGGAACATCCAATCTTCGAGTTGAGGCTTGTACAACGCCTGTGTCCGCATGCGGCGGACGACAACGATCTGGTAGGCGAGTCCCACGATGCCAATAGAGTCCCACAGGACCGCAGGCATGAGAACGCCGTGCCAGGGCGCGCTGGCAATGGCGGACAACAAAAGCACGACGCTGAAGTGGACCACAGTCGGCGTTGCGAAGGCGTTGCTTGCCTGTGCTTGCACCTGACCGCGCGGCATAGGCAGGTCGGCGATCAGCGTGATGACGACAAACTGCAATCCGATGAGCGCGCCGGCAGATGAACCGACGATCACGTAGAAGTTTTCCCATCCGGCGAGTGGTGTCATGGAATGTTCAACCCTGCATGGCGAGAGCGTCGTCAAGCATACACGCAACCGGCAGTCAGGCGTAGGCCTGCGAATCCTGACGGAGGCCGGCAACATCGCGCGATGGCGCTTCGCCGAAGAAACGGCTGGTTTCGTGGTCCTTAGGCGATATCGGCGAAGACGGCCACGTCGAACTTGGAGTAGTACTTCTTCACATCACCGGCGTATTTGGCGCGGGATTTCTCGACGACAGACGAGACCTGCTTGGGGTCGGTCAGTGGGGCGACATTGAGCTCGGCTCCAGCGCCACGGGCGTCGATCTTGATCTTTGGATTGTCGAGAACGTTTTTGTACCACTGCGTATCGGAGCCTTTGACCGGGAGAAGGTAGAGCTTGCCGTCTTCAAAGACAAACCAGACCGGGTTGGTGATAGCGCGTCCTGATTTGCGCCCTGTCACCGTGAGTTGGATTTCGTTGTAGCGGGAGAGGCGTTCTTGAAGAGACTGGTTTGTGCTGGGCATGGTCTCCTTTCTACTCGGTTGCCCACCCTTGTCGCGCTGTTTGCGACAGGCTGGGGTTTTGACTTACCGTTCTTCAGCATTTGACAGGATCAAAGTCCCCACCCTCCCCCAGAGGACGCGGGAAGGGTGGGGCACCCACTTAATTTAAGACTTCCGATATTGCTCGTCACTCACGTGCTCCATCCATTCGACGACTTTGCCGTCTTTCTTCTCTTGAATAGCGATGTGCGTCATTGCGGTGGTCGGTGCCGCGCCGTGCCAGTGCTTTTCGCCGGGAGAAAACCACACGACATCACCGGGGCGAATCTCCTCAACCGGGCCTCCCCAGCACTGAGCGCGGCCGCAACCGGCGGTCACAATCAGAGTTTGGCCCAGCGGATGCGTGTGCCAGGCGGTGCGCGCACCCGGTTCAAACGTCACGCTCGCGCCTTGCACCAGTGCGGGATCAGGAGCCTGAAACAGCGGATCGATGCGGACGGTTCCGGTAAACCAGTCAGCTGGACCTTTGGCGGAAGCTTGTGAACCAGCTCGTTTGATGTCCAATGTCAAGACTCCTTTCCTACACGTCAGGTAATGGTTTGAAGACGATCATGCCGCGTTCGGCTGCAGCAGTGTCTTGATCGCGCGCCGCTCGTCCATGGCGCGATAGCCCTCTGCCACTTGATCGAGAGGCAGAGTCAAATCGAAAACTTTGCCGGGGTTGATCTTCCCATCCAAAACCAGCTTGATTAATTCCGGGAGATAGCGGCGCACTGGAGCTGGACCGCCATGCAGGTGGACGTGCGCAAAGAACAGCTGCTCGCCATCCAGCGAGACCCCGTGCGGCACGCCGACATAGCTGACGTAGCCGCCCGGGCGCGTGGATTGGATCGCCTGCATCATCGATTCCTGAGTGCCGACGCATTCCAGCACCGAGTCAGCGCCGATGCCTTTGGTGAGTTCCTTAATGCGCGCAACGCCTTTGTCGCCACGTTCCGTCACGATGTCGGTAGCGCCGAATTCGCGTGCAAGCTTCTGGCGAGATGGGTGTCGGCTCATCGCGACGATCCGCTCGGCGCCCATTTGCTTTGCGGAAAGTACCGCGAGAAGTCCGACTGCGCCGTCGCCCACCACAACCACTGTCGATCCTGGTTTGACGTTCGCCGCGTCGGCCGCGAACCAGCCGGTACCCAGAACATCGGATGTCGCCAGCAGGCTCGGGATGAATTCCTTAGAAGGCACATCGTTGGTTGCGACCAACGTGCCGTCGGCAAGCGGGACGCGCAATTGCGGCGCCTGGGCCTCACTCATGAACTCCCGATGCAGGCAGGAAGATTGATAGCCGTCTCGGCAGATGACACACGTGTTGTCCGAGGTTGCGAACGAGCCAACCACAAACTGGCCCGGCTTGATGTTTCTTACGTCTTTGCCAACCTCTTCCACGATTCCGCAGTACTCGTGACCCATCGGAGTCGGTTCGTCGACACTTTCAATTCCGCGATAGGACCAAAGGTCCGATCCGCAGATGCAGGTAGCCGAGAGGCTGATGATGGCGTCCGTTGGCCTGGTGATCTTGGGCTCGGGACGATTTTCGAAACGGATGTCGCGCGGGCCGTGCAGAACAGTTCCTCGCATTGCGTGCTCCTTGCTGTCAGTGCTGCGAATCGTAGCGTTCCCAGGCAACTCTCCAATGCTCATTGGGATCAGGCGACTTGACGATAAGCTGCTTGCCGGAGAGTTCGTATACGCGTTTCAAGTCCTTGCCTAGCAGTGAACGAACCAGCGCGCCTTCAACGTGAAATGTGAAGGTGCGAGAGTCGTTGATTTCGTAGGTTCCGTAGGACGCCTCGTAACCGCCGGCGGCGTATTGCACCGGGCCGGCTTGGGCGGTTTGTGGATTGCGATACATGACTTGGACGGACATGTGTCCGTCTGCGGTGTAGACGAGAAGACCAGTGCAGTCAGCCTTATGGATCTTTCCATCCGTACCCGGCTCTTCAAGCCACGCCAGCCGCCAGGCTCCGACGAGACGATTGCGACGATTCTCAGGTTGACCGCCTGCAGTTGCGACCGTTATCACGAAAATGGAAATGACGGCGGTGAGCGTCAGCAAGCTTTTCATGTTCATCGTTGTCGACCTCAGCGGCTAAAGCCCGCGTTGTAATGAGTCCTCAGCGCCTCGACTAAACAGACTGCGGAGAAACGCAGATTCCTCGTCGTCCTCACCGCGCGAAGCGCGGCTGCGGACAACTCGGAATGACAATTCAAAGGACTTAAGGGCTCGGCTGAAGCCGAGCCCTTTCAACTCTTGCACTGACTCAGAGTTTTTCCGCAGACTGTAAACTCCTGCCCTTCCCGGCCCAACATCGCATAACAAGTCGCGGCATGATCTGCGACTCAGCGATTAATCATGCGCTGCATGGCCTCGGGATAGCGTTCGCCCTGCAGCGGCACCTTCGAAGCCGCAGCATCAATTTGGCGGAGATCGTCGGGCGTCAGTTCGACGTTAGCCCCGCCGAGATTTTCCTCGAGCCGATGAATCTTGGTTGTGCCCGGGATCGGAACCATCCATGGCTTTTGAGCGAGCACCCATGCCAGCGCGATCTGCGCAGGCGTCGCATGTTTCTTCTGGGCGAAGCTGCTGACGACATCAACAAGCGCCTGATTCGCCTTCCGGTTCTCCGGCGAGAAGCGAGGCACCACGTTGCGGAAGTCGCCGCTGCTGAATTGGGTGTCCTGGCTGATCGCGCCCGTCAGGAAACCTTTGCCCAAAGGGCTGAACGGCACAAATCCGATTCCGAGTTCTTCGAGGGTCGGCAGAATTTCGGCCTCCGGCTCTCTCCACCACAGCGAATACTCGCTTTGCAGAGCCGTAACCGGTTGAACCTTGTGGGCCCGGCGGATGACCTGCACACCTGCTTCGGAGAGGCCGAAATGTTTCACCTTCCCTTGCTGGATCAGGTCCTTCACGGCTCCAGCGACGTCTTCGATGGGCACGTTGGGATCGACACGGTGCTGGTACAAAAGATCAATGACATCGGTGTTGAGGCGCTTCAGCGATGCTTCGGCAACTTCCTTGATGTGCTCGGGGCGGCTGTCGAGGCCAACCTGCTTGCCGTCGGCGATCTTAAAGCCAAATTTGGTGGCAATCGCGACCTGTTTGCGAAATGGCGCGATCGCTTCGCCGACCAGTTCTTCGTTGGCAAAGGGGCCGTAGACTTCTGCAGTGTCGAAGAAGGTGACACCGCGTTCGACGGCGGTGCGGATCACGGCAATACCTTGCTGTTTATCCACCGGGGGACCGAAGCCGAAGCTCAGGCCCATGCAGCCGAATCCGATAGCCGAGACCTCAAGATTGGACTTTCCGAGTTTGCGCTTTTGCATGCGTTCTCCTTTCAGCGCAGTCAATATGACCTGAAGGCTACGTACTGGGTTGGTTTGAATTCCACCTCACTCGCAGGCGTCTTCCCAAGTGCCGCCTTCGATTATGAATCCAAACTGAGCCACTACCAAAAGCTAAGAATAGTTCTTGGATGCCAATACCGCTTGCCGGTTTCGATGAAGTTCTTGCCTGATCCTACGGGCACCTAGCGTTTGGACACTTTGATCTCGAACAGCTTGGGCCAGAGTTTACCGGTCACGAAGAGGCGATCAGATTTGGCGTCGTAAGCGATGCCGTTGAGAACGGCCTCTTCATCGGATACTTCGCCTGGTTTCAGCAGGCCTGAGAGGTCGATCCAGCCTACAACGCGTCCGGTTCGTGGCGAAATACGTGCGATTCGATCCTCATGCCAGATGTTGGCGTAAATCTCTCCGTGAACGTATTCCAATTCGTTGAGGTTCGAAACCGGATGATTGTTTTCATCTCGAACGTTCAGCTTCCTGATTTCGCGAAACGTGTTCGGATCGAGGAAGCGTAGGGTTGCGGACCCGTCACTCAGGATCAACGACGTCGAATCGTGTGTCAGACCCCACCCTTCGCCTGTGTAGTGAAACGTGTGCCGCACGGTGAAAGTCGATCGGTCGTACACAAAAGCAATGCCCGACGTCCAAGTAAGCTGGACCAGAGTGTCGCCCCAATCCGTGAGACCTTCACCGAAGTATTGTTTGGGCAAATCGTATTCTTTCAAAACCCAACCAGTAGCTGGATCAACCATGCGAAGCGACGAGTGACCCTGCCGTCCAGTGCTCTCGTACAGGTGGCCATCAACGAAAGCCAGCCCTTGCGTGAAGGCATTTGGATCGTGCGGAAACGTATGGACAACCTCATAGCCATCGACAGGAGCAGGTGGCGCTGCGGCGATAAATAGGAAACATAGAAGCGTGACGAAGATCCGTTGTCGCAGCATGTTTCACAAGCTTACTGGAACATGTGCCATGCCGCTTCGCAGTAAATAGTCCTGTAGCCCCGAACCGCTATCATCAGTCAGGGCTCCCCGAGACAGTTCATTCGTCCATGCGCGAATTTCTGCAATTACTCCGCCTTAACCGCAACTACCGCTACACCTGGATTGGGCAGGTGGTCAGCGAAATCGGCGACCACTTCAACAACATTGCCGTGTTTGACTTGGCCATTAAGCTGACCGGATCAGGGCTGGTCGTCACTGGAATCATGCTGGCGCGCGCTATTCCCGCGGTGACCGTCGGGCCGCTTGCCGGGGTTATTCTCGACCGCTCCGACCGGCGGCGCATCATGATGGCCAGTGACATTATTCGCGCCGTCGTGGCGCTTGGCTTCATCCTTTCTATCTCGGGCCACCGGCCCTGGACGCTCTATTTGTTCAGTGCGCTGCTGATGACCGCTTCGCCGTTCTTTACGGCAGGGCGCTCGGCCATTCTGCCGACCATCACCACCGAGACAGAACTGCACACGGCAAATTCGCTGACCCAAACCACGCAGTGGACGACCCTCAGCATCGGAGCTTTTCTTGGCGCGACCGTGATCGCGATCGGCTACACCTGGGCATTCGTCTTCAACGCCTTGTCATTTGTCTTTTCGGCGTGGGCGATCTGGAAGCTGAGAGCGCCGAAAGGGCAGAGTTTCCGCGCCGAACGCAAGAGCCTGACCGAAGTCGAGGTTGTCCGGCCTTGGCACGAGTATCGCGAAGGGCTGCGCTACATGAGGTCCGTGCCGCTGGTGCTGGCGATTGCATTGCTCGCTGTCGGATGGGCAACCGGAGGCGGCGCGGCGCAAATCCTTTTCACGCTATTTGGTGAACAAGTCTTTAAGGCCGGTGCTGCCGGAATCGGTGTCATTTGGGGCTGTGCCGGTGTCGGGCTGTTAATTGGAGGAATTGCCGGCAACACCTTGGGCAAGCGGCTCTCATTCAAAGGATACAAACTCGCTGTCTTCATCAATTACATTGTTCACGGCGGCGCGTATGTCCTCTTCAGTCGGATGCCTACGATCGGACTGGCGCTCATCTTCATTGCCTTGTCGCGATTTGCCATCGCGATCAACTCGGTGATGAATTATTCCTACCTGTTGCGCACGGTTGAGAACCAGTACCGTGGACGCGTTTTCGCCACCAATGAGGCGCTCACCTGGAGCATGATGATGATGTCGATGATGGGGGCGGGCATTGCTTCAACACATTATGGCCCGCGGACGATCGGCACCGTCGCCGGCATTTTGAGTTCGACCACCGCAATCTTCTGGGGCTGGGCCAATTGGACGGGACGCCTTCCGGAACCAGCGATGGCCGGAGTTGCCGTGCAGGAAGTCGAACTCCACGGAACCCCGGTGAAATAACCGTCCGAGCGGCGATCACCCGAGCGTTGGGGACAGTCAAGATGCGCGCAAGACCCAGCGCCGAAAACGGAAGTTCGGAGCTGGTGTGACGCTGTTCACATGGCAGAGTGACCGGCATCGCTGAGGCCCGGCGTGCGCCCGAGGAATATGACAACGTACCGGACCCTGCCCAGAGGTCGGACATCTCTCAGGGGGTGTGTATGTCGCCTGCCAACGTGCGCCAGGTGGGATGGTTCGTTTTCTTGTTCATTGTCATTCTCATGCTTGTCAACTTTGTTGTGTCGGCATCCAGCAAAGTGGAGGTGAATGAGGGAGCAGTGAAGCTGTTCGCACCACTTCCCGCAGTGATGGAAGCGTCCGCGAATCCAGTTACGGATGCAAAGGTCGCGCTTGGACGAATGCTGTATTACGATCCGCGTTTGTCGGCAAGCCAGCAGATTTCTTGCAATACCTGCCATGCCCTCGACGTGTACGGAGCGGAGCAGAAACCGGTCTCGACCGGACACAAGAACCAAAAAGGCAAGCGCAATGCGCCGACGGTCTACAACGCTGCCGGCCACTTTGCGCAGTTCTGGGACGGCCGCGCGCCCACGGTTGAGGAGCAGGCGAAGGGGCCGATCACCAATCCCATCGAGATGGCCATGCCTTCCAATGTTGCGGCCTTGCACGTGGTGAAGTCCATGCCCGAGTATGTGGCGCTCTTCCAGAGCGCGTTTCCAAACGACAAGGATCCGGTCACCTATGACAATATCGGACGCGCGATTGGGGCATTTGAGCGGAAGTTGGTGACACCGTCGCGATGGGACGGCTTCCTGGAAGGGAATCAGTCGGCGTTGACCGACGAGGAGAAGGCCGGATTCAATACTTTCGCCGCGACAGGATGCCAGTATTGCCACTACGGCACGTATATTGGCGGAAACTCTTTCCAGAAACTCGGCGTCGTGAAACCGTGGGCCAACCAGAGCGACGAGGGCCTGTACCAGTTGACCAAAGATGAGAACGACAAGATGGTGTTTAAGGTGCCCTCGCTGCGAAATATAGAGAAGACGGTACCCTATTTTCATGATGGTTCTGTGGCTACGCTGGAACAGGCCATTAGCAATATGGCGCTCCATCAGCGCGGCGTGAATCTCACGGATGCGCAGGTGAAGTCGATTGTGGCGTGGATGGATGCACTGACTGGGCCGCTGCCATCGAGCTATTATCGAAAAGCCGTGGCTGCCGAAAAGTACGGCGGAGACTCCGCGGCCGAGCGTCGACTAGCCCGAGTCACAGGCCCCACCCGGTCGAAAAGAGCGCGACAAAGGTGGGGGGTACCCCTGGGTTCCACAGACAACGAGTCCGTGTTGGAGGACATCTAGCACTCTTACGCTTTGAAATGGAGAGTGCATTATGGCTAAGTGTGAGGTCTGCGGCAACGAATATGACAAGAGTTTCGAAGTGATTGCTGCCGGTGCGCGGCACATCTTTGACAGCTTCGAGTGCGCAATCCAGGCGATGGCTCCGGTCTGCGAACACTGCAACTGCAGAGTGATCGGCACGGAACCGAAGTTGGTGGACGCTTTTTCTGCTGCGCACATTGCGCAAAGACAGCCACCGGCTCGGATGTGAAAGATCGGGCAGCGTGATGGCTATTGCGAAGTCACGTTGAACGTCTTTTGCAGATGCGCTCCGGAGTTGGTCGTGGCTTTCAATATCAGCGTGTGCGGGCCGGGCGCGACACTGAGACCATTATCAAGCCAGGCGTGGCTGGTATTAAGGACCTGCACCCCGTCGAGGATCTCCACGAATCTCAGGATCCCGGTCGACGCGGCTGCGGCGGCTTTCACGGTGATGACCCCATTTACGGTTTGACCATCGGTCAAGCTGCACACAACCATGTCGGGCAGGACGGTTGGTGGAGCACAGCCCTGGTAAATCTTGTTTACGTTCATGTATATGGTGGACTTAAATGCACCCTGGCTGTCATAGGCCTGTATCGAGATACGATGCCGGCCGATGGCCATGGGCAGAGAGGTCGCGGGCAGCGGAAATCCGTTCGAGAGCGCCGGCGGCGTCTGGAAAACGCTTTTGCCATCCAGGAAAATTTGCACCGAGGTGGGCTGCTCGCCGGGCGCGGCTAAGGCGTTCCATGTGAGGTGCACAGGCGAAAAATGGATCTCGCCGTCGGCGGGTTGGCAGATCACAACCGACCGTGGACTCTGGTTGGCGGTTTGCGGCTGAGTGCAGACATAAATCTGGCCGATCACATTGATGTTGACCGAGGACTGGAACCAGCGGCCGGAGACGTCGTGGGCGAGCGCGGTAATCCGGTATGGGCCGCCATTTCCTGTCGCCAGAAAGAAGTCGGCGGAACTGACCGGGTTCTCCCATCTTTTGACCCCGTTGTACCAGACCTGCAGCCTGTCGACCTGGGATGAATCGTTGGTGGCGATCTGGAGGTGAATGGGGGAATCGAGCGCATCCCCGCTTTGCGGCATGCAGATGGTGACCGACGGATCGGCGCTGCCGGGATTGCAGGTTTGCGCGACCAAGCTGTGGCTGAGGGTGAAAACAAGAGCAAAGCAGGAAAGAAGCAACACGCGGCTCGACATGGGGGCTCCTGGGCTAGATCCGGTGGTCGCAGGAACATTGATGCTGAATGTGGAATGCAGGTTTGAAGAGACCGCTAATTGGCGCGGCCTTGCGCGAGAACGAGGACGCTGAGCTACGGGAGTACCTTGACCTCCAGGGGGTTGATTCGGCGTATTTGCCGCGCTATATTTTGCCCGGAGGACGTGACATGCAGGGCCAAACGGGAGAACGCTGGCGCAGGCTTTGCGAGCAGGCCGCCGAGGAACAAGATCCCGACGAGCTATTAAAGCTCGTCAATGAGATAACTCAGCTCTTGGACGAAAAGACGAAACGCCTTAAACAGAGAGAGCAAAACGGCGGGAGCGTTCCTGTAAAGTAGCCGCCCAACTTATTGTTCGCAAATGCTAAGCTGCCCTGTTTCTGATCGCGTCGATTCCGGCCTGTCCACCACTCCAAAATCTCAGACCCCGGTCCTCAGAGCTGGCAAGGCATATTGCTGGTTCCGCGACGAAGGCGTTTACACAAGCCGCGCTAGTGGGCAAACGACGAACTGCCTGTCATTCGCTGGCAGCCGTTTGGCACTGTGAACTCGTTTGTGAAAACTGGCTCAAATCCACCGCACAACCGTTATCTCTGTATCGATGTTGCCGGACCCTGCAAGTCCAAGGTGAGCAGGCGGCCGGTAGGGCGCATCCCGTTCCAGTCATACTCGTAGGCTGCACCGCAGCTCAAACAGATTTGGTAATGGCGGCCATTGTTGTCGAACCGTGGCCAGGTAAAACGGTGAGAGCAACCTCTTCCGAAGATCCGCTTCAAGAAAGTCATTTGCGCGCTCCTCTGTTGGGGAATGCGCCGCAGCCTTTGCGGGCGGACGGCGATTCGAGTTTCGGCCAGACTCGATCTTTCAGAGGCGTACTTCCGTCCGTGAAGGGCTAAAGTGTGCCTATTCGAAGTGGCGGGCAAAGTGATTTCAGCACCATCTCAAGTGCTTTTCAAATTACCAACGTTCACTCGTGGTGCGATTTAGGTATTAGAGACCAAAAAAGGATGATCGTCGCATGACGCTACTCGGCTCTCAGCGCCTCGATCGGTTCCAAGCGCGACGCTTTCAACGCCGGCCAGAAGCCGCTGACGATCCCGACTATCGAAAGAATGATGCAAGAGGTGAACATGACGTTCACCGAAGCTCGCAGGAAGATATCGCCTTCATGGTTGGCGGTCTTGTAGAACTCGCTGTAAAGCGGCATTGGCGGAATGACCATCGTGAGCAGCCATGAACCGAGGATGCCCACTAAGCCGCCAATGAACGTGAGCACCAATGCTTCTATAAGGAATTGACTCAGAATATTTCGCTGGCGCGCGCCCAGGGCTTTCAGTAAGCCGATCTCGCGAGTGCGTTCGGTGACGCTGACCAGCATGATGTTCATCACTCCCACGCCGCCCACGCCTAAAGTGAGTATGCCGATGATTCCCATCATGACTTGCAGGCCCAGCGAAAAATACTGAATGATCTTGGCGGTTTCGACGGTATCCCAGGCAGGTGTGGCCTTTTCATCTCGCGCATCGAAGTGATGCCGCATGGCAATCACGCCCCTGGCCGCCGCAAGCGCGTCACTGTGCAACGCGGCCGAGAGCGGTTGAATGACGATCATGTCGGGATCGCGCTGGTTCTTCAGTTCGTTGTACAGGAACAAGGGCAAGAACGCCTGTTCGTTGTCCGGGCCCATATACATGGAATCCTGAATCTTGTTGCTGAGCACACCGATCACTTCCAGGCTGCGGCCTTGCACCAGCACGGTTTGTCCTACGGCCGGCGCGCCCTGAAAAGCACGCTTGGCGGCGTTGTATCCGAGAATGACGACGCCGCGGTGATTGACGAAGTCACCTTCTTCGAAATACCGCCCGTCATCCATCTTCATCAGGCGCCGCATCTCTCCGTAAGGAAGCTCGACGCCTCGGGTGGTAAAGGAAACAACACGCGTGTCGATTTTGAAACCAAAATCGCTGCACGATTCGGCGCTGACTGCGCGTACCAGCGGAACGTCGGCACGGATGGCTTCCACGTCGGCATATTCAAAGTGCACAGACTTGCCGGCGCGCTGACCTCCGGCTTGCATGCTGGTTTGGCCGGGCCATATCACGACAACGTTGTTGCCCATGTTTCCCATGGCGCTCGCTACACCGCCGCCCAGGCCGCGTCCGAAGGCCAGGAGAAGGACAACCGAGATCACTCCCCAGGTGATGCCAAGCATGGTGAGCGTTGAGCGCATGGGATTTCGCCGCAATGCCGCCCAACTTTGCTGGATGAGTTCTTTCAGTCGCATGGGCTCACCTCATTCGTAACGCAGGCACTCTACCGGTTCCATTTCCGCAGCTCGGCGCGCGGGATACATTCCGGCCCCCACCGTAATCAGCGACAACGTGATCAGCGATGTGATCACCGCCGCCGGAGAAACAATGGGCGCGGGAACAATTTCTGGCAGAGGTACATTCGCCATCAGCAGGCAGACTCCCACCCCGAAGCAATAGCCCAGCAGCCCACTCAAGGCGGTGATCACCACCGACTCGGCAAAAAACTGATTGAGAATGTCACCCTTGGTGGCGCCGATGGCGCGCAAAATGCCAATCTCACGCGTCCGCTCGGTAACGGCGACCAGCATGATGTTCATCACGCCAATTCCACCGAGAGCAAGCGTGACAACGGCAACGCACCCGAAGAAGATGGTGATCACGCCGAAAATGCGCGCCAGAATCTTGGAACCTTGCATGGTGTCCCAAATGAAGAGCGCGTCTTTGTCGGTGGCCTCGAAATGCTTCATCCTGCCAAGCGTGCGCCGCACTTGCATGACGGCTTTTTCGTGCTCTTCGGGATCGCCGACCTCCAGCACAATGTCAGACAGGTAGCCCTTAATCATCGGCTCGCCTTTGGCGGGTGGGGGAGGGAAGTCGCGCGCCATTGCCGAATAGGGGACGTAAAGCCTGTCGTTGTCCGGACCCGCGTAATTCGAATTTTGTTTCTTCTCGGCGAGCACCGCGATCACGGTATACGGATATTTCGCAATAATCAGCGTCGATCCAATCGCGGGCTGCCCCGGATAGAGTTGCCGGGCGGCGTTCCAGCCCAATATCACGACGCGGTTCGAGTCGCGCTCATCGTCTTCGGTCATGAGTCGCCCCTCAGAAACGATCAATGAGCGAAAGTCCTGGAAAGACGGCCAGACGCCGGAAATCTGCCGGGCGGCGGAATTGTAGGGGCTTACTTCGGGGACGTTACGCTGTAATTCGGGGCTGACAGTTCTTACTAAGTAGCACTCGTCGCGGATAAGACGCGCGTCGTCGATGGTCAGCGTGATCTTGCGACCGGCAGCCAGGCCTCCGATCTGAGTGCTGGTGCGGCCGCCCCAGATGATGACGAGGTCCTTGCCCAGTGTCTCCATGCGCTTTTTCTGATCTTTGCTGAAGCCGAGACCAAGGCCGACAAGGATGATCACCGACGCGATCCCCCACACAATGCCGAACATCGTCAGGAAGGAGCGCATTTTGTGCGCCCGCAACGTGGCCAGGGTCTGCTTCGCGATTTCGCGCAGGTTCATGAGGCTCTCGGTTTAGACGTTTGTGTCAGTAAAAGGTACGTCGGCAAGGGGTAAATGGTTCCAGTAGATGTCATTGCGGTACAAGCCAGCCCGCATTGCGTGTGATTCCGGTCACTGAGAGCCCATTGTTTCTGCCCGGATTTGTACCTGTTCATCAGGTGTATAGTGGTGCCGTTCAGATGCGCCGGAGGTTGGTCCGAGTGTGAACAGAGGTGCATCATGAAACGTCTTCTTTTCTCCCTCACATCGGTCGTGCCATTGATAGTGGCGGCGGTCGCGCACGCGGACACGCTCACGTATGTTGTGAATAACGGCAGTGGCGACAATTTCGGATACGCCGGAGAAATGAACGGGCACGCCTTCTTCTTGAGCGGTGGCACGAATCCATGGTTCTTTGGTTCGGGTGGTTATGACCCTGGATCCGGTTTCGGCGGGCAGACCGGGCTCTACCTCTATAGCACCACCGTCTGGGTGAATGGTGCACCTATCGATCTCATGTTCCCGTCCGGGTCAGCTACTCTCTTTATGACGAGCTTTACACTGCCGACCAATGGCCAGGATTTCAGCACATTCGTGCAGATCGGTTTTTCGGCATCGGGAATTTACTTCGACCTGCCGCAACCTGTAGACCTCAGCGGCTCGGCGCAGGGATCGATCGAATTCAATTTCTCCAATGGACGTTATTATCCGAGCAACTTTCGGCCCGTAGTTACTCCCGAGCCGTCGACGCTGGTGTTGGCGGGCATGGGGCTGATCGGTATCGCTGCTGCGGTGAAGCGGAAGTTTAGGATCTGGCAACGCGGGAGATGAATTGAATCTCGAGTGCAGGTATTCGTTTGACGAGCCGCAAAGTCAGCCTGTGGTTCCCGTCGCGGATACGCTAGTCGCAACCGGCGTCGCCACGCCTTTGCGCATGCGAATTTCGGCGCCGTTCCGCTCGAATGACACTTCATCCATGAGCTGATTGATAAGGTAAATCCCGCGGCCGTGCGTCGAATTGAGGTTTTCAGCCGCAAGCGGATTGGGAACGGCTTTGGGATCGAATCCGGCGCCGGGATCGCGCACGATGATCATGACATCCGAATTTTCGGTGCAAGCGACGCAGCACTCCACCTTCTTATTCACGTCATTCTCGCAACCGTGCACGATAGCGTTGGCCAGGGCTTCGCGCAAGGCCAGTTCAATCTGATACTCGTTTCCCTCGGCGCACTTCATCTCGCGCGCGATCTGCATCACACCGTCGACCACGCCGTTAATAGCGTTGGGATTTGCAGGAATGGTGACGTCCAGCTTGCAGGCTGAACACGCCGGCAGGAGCCCGCTCAACCGCTGCACGTGATCGAGGGCATTCTGCAGTTCAACGATGGTTCGGTCGCGCTCAGCTTCTGCTCGGTCGCGCTCTTCCAATGCGCCGCGCAATTCAATCAGATTTTTCCTCAGTTCGAACTGCGCCTGTACTTGGCGGCTCAACGCGAGTAGCGCTTTCTCCTGGTTCGGCGTGAGTTGGCGCGGCACGGTATCGACTACGCACAAAGTTCCCAGCGGATGGCCGTCAGAACTGGTGTACGGAGCACCAGCATAGAAGCGAATCTTGGGCTCAGAAACGACAAAAGGATTCGAACTGAAACGCGGGTCCTTAGTGGCATCCGGCACGACGAAGAGGTCCGGTTGCTTGATGGCGAGCGCGCAAAACGAAACCTCGAGCGGCGTTTCACTGATGTCCACGCCAACCTTCGACTTGAACCACTGGCGGTCGGAATCGATGACCGAGATCAGCGCGACCGGAGTATTGCAGATGCTCGATGCCAGAATGGTGAGATCGTCAAAGGCTTTTTCAGGATCGGTATCGAGAATTTTGTATCGGCGAAGGGCTTGGACACGGGCCTTCTCGTTGAGTTCCATGACGTCCTCCCACGATCCAGCTCAGGATGCCGTTTAGTTTAACGCTTTGGTTGCTTTGGGAAAAGACGAGAGCAGAAGATGGGAGAGCTGCCAGGCTCGAGTTCGGCAGCTCCCAAATTATTGCGCAGGCGCGTCGACCCACCGCAACGCAGTGCGAACCTGAGCCAGGACAGATTGCAACTGCTCCGTCGAATTGGCAGTCGTGGTAATGCCAACCACGTATCCATTGACGAAGACGAATTGAATGCTCTGGAAGATCTCCTGATTGGCAAGCGTGTAGGCGCCACGAATGCCCGCAAATTTGTGTGCGCTGTCCCCCAGGAGGACTGACTCGTCACCCAGTTCGGCGGTTGGCACTTGTTTCTTCAGAATCTTTGCCACGCCATTTTTCAAGCTGGTCAAATCAGCCGCAGTGCCCGCAGGCACGGGGAGAATAGTGACAACCACATTGTCGCCCTCTTCGTCGTGCATTCCGAACGCACAACTCGCGGCCTGGTTAATGCCGGCTTGGAAGCCAAATGCCTCGCGGCCGAGTGCTTCGTCCACATTCATGGTGCCGCGGCTCATAGAAGTCAGGCCACGAATGTGGTGAATTTCGAATCCGAGAACTTCGTTGTAGTAGTCCCCGGCAACCGTGTGCCCCATTACTGCGGGCGCCGCCTGCTGGGTGGGTGCGGAATGCGCGCGGGCCGCTGCAGCCTGTTCGGCAAGGCTGGCCTCCTGCGCCACGGCGATGCAGGTCGCGAAAACGAAGATGAATGCGATGAGGCTAAGTTGACGTGCTTGAGTCATTTGTGGACTTTCAATGGAACTCCTAAGAGGCTAGCCAAGCCGACATTCGGGGAACAGATGCCGAAGGTAATCTCGGTTTCATGTGCGCCGCTCCGAAAATGGGTCGTCCCGCCGGAACTTGATCCTCATCTGCCATTACTCAGCGCTTCCGCGCTGGGCTAAGCTGGATAGCCCCTGCGGGGCTGCGATTCCCTCCGCAATATGCTCCATTTCTAGGCGAGAGTTGGTTTCGTAACAGCCTCTCGAATGCCGGCAGGTTGGCCTCAGGCTGGTCCGGGTGACAGAGCGCCTGCCCGAGTTTAGAATCGGCGGAAGGAAGGTTGCGATGAATCGCTTCTATCGTGTGGGATTGGCGGGACTCTTAGTGTTGGCGCTGGCGTTGCCGGGAATGGCAAAAAAGAAGAAGGACGACCCGCTGGCGACGATCAACTTTCTGATTATTCGCGACGAAAACGGCAAGCCGGTGCGCAATGCAGCTGTAGTCATGCACCCCGTCGACGAAGACGGTCAGCAAGTAGCGAGCGGTCTGGAATTGAAAACGAATCCTGAAGGAAAGGCCAGCTACGACGGCGTGCCCTACGGCAAGCTGCGCATCCAGGTGCTGGCATCGGGTTTTCAAACCTATGGCGACGACTACACGGTCAGTGAACCCAGCATGGATCTCACCATCAAGCTGAAGCGGCCTGCCAAGCAGTATTCCATTTACGAAGAGCACCCGGAGCAGAAGAAAGACGATCCGAACAAGAAGTAGCGTCCCTGATTTGGCAATTGGGAAATTGAGTAATTTGGTAATTTAAAAACCACCAAGTTCCGACAAACCCAATGATTCTCTCCATTTCCCGAAACTTCTCCAGAACGTCTGCAGTATTTTCTGTACTGGCCCTTGCGCTGATGTTGGATGCGCAGAAAACCGAGCGCCCTACTCCTCCCACGCGCGACCCGCACGCCGTCGGCTACGTGCAAGCTAAGGAACTGCCGGATGGCTCTGTGCCGCCGTCCGATGCCGATGGCAATTTCATCATCGGCCCCACACATGCGATGTCGCCCGAAGTCGCAGGCGACCTGAAGATCACAAACGGCACTGTGGTCGAGTTCACCATGAGTTCAGCGGATAGCAAGTTTTATCCGGGTATCGCCCGGGAACCTAACACGTTTGGCACGCCCGATCCGAAAGATCCCGCTAAGCTGATCGTGACCACCAGTCACCCCGCTCCCTACACCCGCAAGGTCGCGGTGTATGTTCCGAAGGATTATGTGCCGGGCACCGCGGCCCCTTTCATTGTCAGCGCGGACGGGCCGGATCGGTTTCTTTTTGCCACTCTCGACGCGCTGATTCCGAAGCATAAGCTGCCCGCGATGGTTGCCGTGTCCATCGCGAATGGTAGCGGCGACGCGCAGGGCAGTGAACGAGGCCTCGAGTACGACACCATGTCGGGGAAGTACGCCGAGTTCGTGGAGCACGAGGTTTTGCCGCGTGCGGAGGCCGAGGCGCACATAAAGCTCACGAAGGACCTAAACGGTCGTGCCACGATGGGTTACAGTTCTGGCGGTGCGTGCGCACTGATCATGGCCTGGTACCATCCCGAGCTTTATCATCGTGTCCTGGCGTATTCCGGGACATTCATCAATCAGCAGTGGCCGTACAATCCTTCCGCACCGCACGGGGCCTGGGAGTTCCACGAGCACCTGATTCCTCAGAGCCCGCGCAAGCCGATCCGCATCTGGATGGAGGTTGGCGACAAGGACCTGTATAACCCCAACGTCATGCGTGACAACATGCATGATTGGGTCGTCGCCAACGAGAACATGGCAAAGGTGCTGGCGGCGAAGAAATATCATTACCAATTTGTCTTTGCCCGCAATGCCGTCCACGTCGATCGCCCTACGGTGCAGCAGACTTTGCCCGAGGCGCTCGAATACTTGTGGCAGGGATATGGAGCCACGCCGCATTGATGATCAGGGTATCGTCCCTGAAGGGACTCGGCCGCGTGAACACTCCCAGCACTTACGTGCTGGGCTAATTATCTTTCGTCGCCAAGGCGACTGCTTTATTTCTCGGGAGCAGAGACCATGCCTTATTTGCTGAAAACGGAACCTTCGGCGTATTCATTTGCTGACCTGCAGCGTGACAAAGAAACCATATGGGATGGCGTGACGAATCCGGTCGCGTTAAAGAACCTGCGCGGCATGCAGCCGAAAGATGAGCTGATCATCTATCACACCGGCGACGAGAAAAGCGCCGTAGGCATGGCAAGTGTCGTCTCCGTCGACAACTCGGATGCAAAGAATCCGCGAGTCAAAATCAAGGCTGGCAAGCCGCTGGGGAAGCAGCATGCATTGTCGGAGATCAAGGCCAATAAGTTGTTTGCGGATTCACCGCTGGTTCGGCAGGGGAGACTCAGCGTAGTGCCGCTGACGGAAACGCAGTACAAGTTTCTGGTAGGTACCCATTAATCGTCATTGTCGCGAAACCGCAATATCCTGCGCCGGTCGCGTTTTGATGGTCTGGCTGTCGGTGCCGGATTGAAGTGCATCATCGCTTTTCGTTCGGCGGCGACTTTGGCGCGTGCTTCACGGCTAGCCTCGGTCTCCTTGTACAGAGTCTGCGCCACCGGCGCGGGCCCGCGAACATCGCTCAACTGAAGTACTTCGACCTCAAAATCTCCTCCTTCGGTCCTGATCTGCAGCATGTCACCGACGTGAATGTCGCGACCGGGCTTAACGGGTTGGCCTGTGCTCTGAATCCTTCCAAGTTCGCATGCGCGGCCAGACATGCTGCGCGTCTTGAAAAACCGCGCTGCCCACAGCCATTTGTCCAAACGCACACCGGCCATGAGCACATGGTAAATGCTTTGCCACGGCGTTGATAAATCCCACCTTGGCGCATTCCGTCTAGATAGGGGAAAGAAAAGCTCTCTGAAACGTTGTTGCGCCCGCTACTTACAAGTAGCGGTGAACGCGCCGGCACTTCCCGAGTTATAAACCACGTTTCCAGTAATCACGCCATTGGCTGAAATGCCGCTGACGTTGGTGGAAAATGAGTTGGGAACCGAGATCACCTTAAACGCTCCGTTCGCGTATAGGAAGCTCGTATAGGGCTCGTTTGAAGTATTAAATCCCACCACAACATTGTTATTGCTGATCCCGACCACTTGCGTTGTACCCGCGCCACTACTTGGGAAATCGATCTTGGCCCAGGTTCCCCCGTGATAGATAAATCCATGCTCGCCGATGGTGTCCCCAAACGACCCGGCGACGGTTCCGTGGTCATTGATGCCCGCGGGATTTGTGCCGAGGGAGGCTCCTGGAAAGTCAAGACTCGCCAGTCCTCCGTTGCTGTAGCGTTTGAACCCGTGGGCGAGTTCAGCGGAGTCAAGATACCACCCGACCGTGCTGTTGTAGTTGTTTATGCCGGTCAAAGCCGTTCCCCATACCGTCTTCGGATGACTAAACGAGGTAAAGGTTGAGCCCTGGAGTATAAAACCCTTTCCCGCCGTTGTTCCGTTTGGCCCGTATGAGCCGACGCTCACGCCGGAATCGTTGCGCGCCGCGAAGCCTGTGCTCTGCGAATTCGGCGCGGAGAAGAAGGACACACCCCCACCCGCGTAATGAATAAATCCCTGCTGAATGTTCGAGCTGTTCTGTCCGACCGTGGTGCGAAAATCATTCACGCCGTTTACCTGGCCGGGAGCCTGGAAAAGTGTGAACGTGCATGTGGCTTGGGTTTGTGAGTACGACAGGCTGGTGGTGAGAAGTAAGACCGCAAGAGCAACGCCGAACTGTACCCGTAACTGTGTCATGCTACTCCTTTGAATTCTGTGGGCTGATCTCAAGCCCTGGCGGGCGAAATCCGGCAGAATTCCGCGAGTGGGATGTAGCTCGAAAACGTCGAGTTGCTGGCCTTAGCCGCTCGATACCGAATGAACGGGAGCACAACTAAGGAAATGGTGCCGGCTAGTCGTACCATTTGAAGGCACTGCAGCGACTTCGCTGTGATGGTGTTAGAGGCCCGCTTCGATCCGCGAGCGGGGATCGAGCATGTCGCGTAATGCGTCGCCGATGAAGTTGAACGACAGCACGGCAAGCATCACCGCCAGGGCGGGGAAGAGCACGAGATGCGGCGCGTCGAACAGGTGCAAGCGACCGTCATTGAGCATGGCGCCCCACGACGCGATAGGCGGAGGAACGCCGAGGCCCAGAAAACTCATGGTGGCTTCGGCGAGAATTGCGCCCGCCATTCCGATGGCGGCCTGCACGATCACCGGCTGAACGATGTTCGGCAAAATGTGGCGGAGCAGGATGCGAGTATCGGTTGCTCCGAGCGCGCGAGCCGCTTCCACGTACTCTTTCTCGCGAGCGGCAAGAACCTGCGCCCTGATCAGTCGTGCGTAGCCGACCCACCCGCCTAAAGACAGCGCGAACACCAGATTGAAAATTCCCGGCCCACGGAAAGCAACAAAGGCGATCGCGATCAGGATGCCAGGGAACGACATGAACGCATTCATCAGGATGATGTTGACGAACCGATCAATTGGCCCGCCGTAGTATCCGGCGATCGACCCGATGAGCAGACCAATCCCCAGCGATGCTGCTACCACGCAGCTTCCGACCAGCAGTGAGATGCGCGAGCCGTAGATTACACGCGAGAAGATGTCGCGTCCTAGCGCGTCTGAGCCGAAGACCTGCGACCAGGATGGGTGCGCAAGGCGCGTGGCAAGCTGAATGTGCGCGGGATCTTGCGGTGCCAACCAGGGCGCGAAGATCGCGCAGATGGCAAGCAGAACAACGAAGAGCAGACCGATTCCGGCAAGCGGATTACGACGCAGAATGCGTCGGAAAGAAATGGTCTCAGCGGCCACGGGTAGAAAATCTATTGTGACACGCAAAGATGTTCACGAGGCAGCTTTTCGAGGTCCTTTGCAACAGCGCTCGACATCGGGAATGCCGGGCGACTTCAACACTCGGATTCGGTTTGGAAAAATCCAGCCCCTGTCATTCCGAGCGACGCACTCCGATCCGCTGGTCGGATCGGAGTGCGAAGTCGGGGAACCTGCTTTCGCCAACCTATTTCGCCGCACTCTGCTGCGACTGTTCCGCCTGGAACTCCTGCCCCATCCATTTCTGGAACGCCTGCATGTTCTGTTCGCGGCCCAGGAAGTTGTGAACCAGGGTATTTGCTGACTCCGAACCTCCCGGTTCCAGCACCGTATGTCGGTAGCGCATCGGCGTGGGCCCAGCCAGCAGGTTGTTCTGATCGAATTGCTGGAAGAAATCCTCGGCAATGACCGTGTCCCAGAGATAGGTGTAGTAAGCCGACGAATACCCGCCCAGGTGTCCGAACGCGCAGTACATATGCGTTCCCGGCAGAGGATCGTAAAGCGTGTATTCTTTTGCGGCATTTAGCGTGACTGCGTCAAGATCCACGTTCTCCGGTTTTGTCTTGTAGATGTCATACGAGATTGCGGTCAGGCCATTCTGCCGGCTGACCCAGTTGCCGCGTCCGAACGCGGTCGCGCGATTCATGCGGGCCACAAGCTCCGCCGGTATCGGCTCGCCGGTGTTGTAGTGCTTGGCGAAGGTGGCGAGCACCTGCGGACTGTGCATCCAGTCTTGAAGCATCATCGAGGGAGCTTCGACGAAATCTCCTTCCATGCTGATTCCCGCTACGCCAGCCCACTGCTGCTGGCCACCGAGAATGTGGTGCATGAGGTGTCCGAACTCGTGGAAGAAGGTGACCACGTCGCTGTAGTCCATGAGTCCGGGATCATCGGCCGTCGGCTTGGGGAAGTTGCAGACCAGCGTGGCTTCCGGCAACTGCTTGCCACGAATTCCGTCCAGCACCGGCACCATTTCCGCATGGCTGAATTTGCCCGGCCGCGGATGCATATCCAGATAGAAGCGGCCCATCATCTTGCCGTGGTCGAGAACATCCCAAGTCTCGACATCGGGTGCCCACGCGGGTGCGCCTTCTTCCTGCTTGAAAGTTACGTGGAAGAGTGTTGCGGCAGTGTCGAGAATGCCCTTTTTCACCTCTTGGAACGGGAAGTAAGGCCGCACGCTCTGTGAATCGAAGTTGAACTGCGCCCTGCGGACCTGCTCGCTTATGTAGCCGGCCTCATAGTCTCCAACTTCCGTTGCGCTCGGATCGGTCTTCTTTTTCTCCGCAAGCTGCATTTCAAACTCGCGCTTGGCGATTGGCTCAGCCGCGTCCTTCACCTTCTGAATGAAATCTCCGATGTTCGCGCCGGTCTTGATCATCTTGTCAGCGGCGTTGTAGTCCGCCCAGGACGAGTACCCGAGCAACGTCGCGATCTGGTACCGCGTATTCATCATGCTCTCGAGCACTTCTTTGTTCTTGGGATAAGCGCGGTTATTGAAGGTCTCCCACAGGCGGCGGTGCAGGGCGTCACTCTTGGCGAAGGTCATTGCCGGAAAATAATCGGGATAGTTTGTGGTGATGTAGATCTTGCCGTCCGCACCCGGCTTGTGGTGCTCGATATAGTCCGGCGGCAGGCCCTCCAGTTCTTTGGGATCCGTGACTTCTACCTTCCGCTGGTCGTCGGAAATGTTGCGATCGAAATCCACCTGCTCTTTGGTCAATTGCTCGTTGAGCTTTTTCAGTTGCTCGCGCGTGGCTTCGTCCTTGTCCACTCCGGCCAGCCGGAACTCGAGCAGTTGCCGCTGTACGTAATACCGCGTTGCGGGATCAGCCTTGGACACATCGAGCGCCGACAACGCCTGGTAGACCTCGCGATTCAGCGCTAGCGCGGTTTGGGCGGCGCTGGCCTTCTGTACCATCTTCTCGGCGTCGTCGCGGAAGGCAGTTTCAGGATGCACCTGCGCCATCAGGCCGGAGAGATATGCGGCGCTGTTGATATTTCGCACCGCCTCATCAAACGGCACCAGGGTGTTCTGGATGGTTCGCGCACCCTTTACCGCCGTCACCTTGGCGAGGGAGGCGTCTGCATTTGAAAGATGGTCGCTAACCATCTTTTCAAAGCCTGCCGCATCTGGCTTGGACGCCCAGATGGGTGCTTGTGTGATGGTCTGGGCCGCGGCAAGGGCGGCCGCCAAAGTTAAAGCTGAAAGTGCAAGAAGGCGGCGGAAAGTGGACACACTGAACCTCATGAATGAAGTGGGAGAACGCGAACCTAAAGCAATCGACGATTGTCGGCGTGTTTGGTAAGCGAAGTCAAGCCGGGTGGGACGACATCTCAGGAACAGGGAAGACCTGCCACATCGGTCTATAGCAGGCATCAGAGTAGATGGATCCCGCATCCAAGGGAACCGCTACGCCACGCTGACGCCCGGTCAAATCCGGCATCTGGCGGCCTGAGTCACAGGGTACTTGACAGGGGAAGTACCCAGGTTTTGCCGTTACTTATGTGCGATGTGTAGCACCTTTGGGTCATTGACCTTTGGTTTGCCCAACGCTACTTTGGGCATAGCTTAGCTCCCCCTGAGCAGGAATACGGCTGTTCGTGGGGGTAAAACTATGAAGCTCGTGCATGTCTGGTACGCGGCAATTGGATTTGCGGTAGCGCGGTGGTTCTTTCATCGCGAGCCGGTGCCGGTGATGGATCCGGTCTCGCGCTTGCGGAATTCAGGGTTGCTGTAAAAGTCTTCCGTCCTCTTCTTCTTCGGTCCCACTTCCGCGCCACCCGTCGTGGAAGTGGGCTCTCGAACTTCCACGTGCCTTTCGTAATGGTTACCTTCCGTCTGTGAATCCTTAAAATGCGTGCAGGGCGCCTGTTGCCCATATGCCATGCCACGCCTGATTGAGCTGGGAATCGCCGCCATCCTCCTTATTAGCCCCCTTGTGGCTTTGGGGCAGGATGCTGAGGTCCCCCTGGGCGATGTGGCCCGCACCTACCGTAAATCCGTTCCAGATGATCGCCCCGTCATCGACAACGACAACTTGCCCCAACTCATGACCAAAGCCGAAATCGAGCACCTGGGCGGCAAGCCGGTATTTTCCATCGATCCTTCGGGCAAGAGCTTCCGCATTTCGTCGCCGGATGGGAGTTGTAGCCTCTCGTTCGACGCCAAGGCAACCGCGCTGATCCAGAATCCGATCACCACCAGCAGTCTGCCCCTCGATGAAGTGGCACGTTTGGACGGAACTGCCTCGATTCACGATGGCGTGATCGAAGTCGTGCTGCACAACGGAACCGAATGGGATCTGAAGGAAATCGTCGTGGGACTAACCGTGCTCAACCCTCACGGCGCACTGCTACGATCGGCAAACCTGCTGGGACCGACCGAGGGCCTGCTGGTACCCAGAGTTCCCGATGTAACCATGCTCTATCACCTCAAGGCGACGGATCTGCCCGACGGTGCTATGGCATTCCGCGGCAACCTCGACCAGGATTTTGGCCCGACGGTCGATTGGCATTGGGCGCTGGTGGGCGCACGGGGAGTTCCTCCGGCAGCCCCGCCAATGTTGCCGCAGTCGAGCGTCAGTTCGAAATTCTCGTCGGAAGTCAGCACTCCGCAGATCGCGCCTATTGCCGCCGCAGGCCACGCGGACGCTCCATCGCAGCCGCTCCAACCAAGCACGTCGTCCGAACCGCAACGCTGAATGAGATTCGCCGTGTTCCGATAGCAGTTCCGCGACGTTCCGAACAGAGTACGCGACCTTCCGTGAACGCTCTAATTTCGAGTGATACACTCGCCTCGTGCAGGACCTTTCGACCTTTCATGATCCAGTCGGGACGATGTTCAGCCCGCAGATAAAGCGAGATCCCGGCGGTTTTCGTCTCTCCGAAGATCAGGTCAACTTCTTTCATGAACACGGGTACCTGACCGGCGTTCGGCTCCTCACTGACGAACAAGTAGAAATCCTGCGCAGGGAATTGGCCGATCTCACTGACCCCAAGCATCCTCGCCACGAACTTTTCTACGAATATCGCTCGAACGAATCGGCAGCCGCTGACCACAGTCTGTTCCATGCTCTAGGCGCGTGGCGAATCACGCCCGGTTTTCACGACGTGCTGTGGAATCCGGCATTCACAATTCCTGCGGCGCAGTTGCTCGGTGGCCCTGTCCGCTTTTGGCATGACCAGCTGTTCTGCAAACCCGCGCATCACGGGGGCGTGGTGGCTTGGCATCAGGATTATTCCTACTGGACGCGAACCCAACCGCTGGCACATCTGACGTGCTGGATCGGCCTGGACGATTCCACCCGCGAGAACGGATGTCTCCAGTACATTCCGGGCAGCCATCGTTGGCCCGACTTGCCGATCACAGGGTTGGCGGGCGACATGGAAGCGATCCACTCAGTGCTAAATGCCGAACAGCGCCGGCAATTCGATGCTGCAGTCGCGATCGAACTGAAACAAGGTGAGGCTTCGTTCCACCACCCGCGTTTGGTGCACGGATCATTCGCGAACCACTCGGACCGTGCCCGCCGCGCCACCGTCATCAATGTCATGAGAGATGGCGTGCGCTCTGCGACCAACGAACCTCTACTGCACGGCGTACCCGCAATTCCAGCAGGAGAAAAGGTTAAGGGCCAGTTTTTCCCGTTGCTCACTCAATAGTGCAGAGTCCTATTGCCGGTTATGCATCTGGTAGGCTGTTGGCCGAGATCCGCAATTTTTGGTCGAACCAAGTTCCCAGGAGGACACGACGCGAAAACCCGCCGGCATCGAGTCGTACTTAAGGCGCGGTCTGTTGTTGCTCGCCCTGTGCACATGGCTTCGTTTTCCATCGGTTGCGTCGCAGGGTGCATCCGGATCATGGCCGATGGTGAATCTCAACTCCGGAGCCACTCGCTACTCCCCCCTGGCCCAGATCACGACCGCAAACGTGAAGCATCTGAAGGTCGCTTGGATCTATCACATGAAGCCCGCGCCGCCAGCGGGCAGTGGAACCGACACCTCCTTACGTCTTTCGGAAGATCAGCCGCTGGTTGTGGGAAACACGATGTTCGTGGTGACGCCTTACGGCCGCGTCGTCGCTTTGGATCCGGCCACTGGAGAAGAGAAATGGGTCTTCGTCATTCCTGGAGACGACCAAGCCTCACTGCGCGGCGCCGAATATTGGCCCGGAGATGGATCCACTGGTCCCTCGCTGTTTTTCGGAACCACTCATGGCTTTCTGTATTCGATCAGCGCCGCAACCGGGAAAGCTAACCGCACTTTCGGCCACGATGGAGCGATAAATCTTCGTACTCCGGAAGTGATGGGTAACGCCCCAGATCATCTCTACATTCTGCCGTCGCCGCCCGTGATCTACAGAAACCTCGTCATCACGGGTGCCGGGCCTGGTGAAGGTCAAGGCGGCAGGGGCGGCGGACTCGGCCCTGCTGGAGATACGCGCGCATGGGACATCCACACCGGCAAGCTGGTATGGACGTTTCACTCGGTGCCACGCCCGGGAGAAGTCGGCCACGACACCTGGGGCGGCGACAGTTGGAGGCAGCGCTCCGGCGTAAATGTTTGGGGCCACATGACCATCGATCAGGAGCGCGGCATCCTCTACATGCCGCTCGGAGCTCCCAATTACGATCGCGTCGGAACAGATCGTCCCGGCGACAATCTTTTCGGCACCTCCATCGTTGCTGTAGATGCTGCAACCGGAAAGCTGCTCTGGTATTTCCAGGTGGTCCATCACGACATCTGGGATTACGACACCGAGGCTCCTCCCACCCTGGTGGATGTCCATCGCGATGGCAAAACCATTCCCGCGGTCGTCATCGTCAGTAAGACGGGGCTTCTGTTCGTGCTCAATCGAGTGACGGGTGCGCCGGTGTTTCCAGTAGCGGAAAGGCCCGTCCCTCCAAGTGACGTTCCCGGCGAGCATGCCTCTCCCACACAGCCCTTTCCGGTCACCCCCGAGCCTCTCGCCGCGATGAAGGTGGAGTTGTATCACGACCTGCCGGAGCACGCTGCATGGTGTAAGGCCTACGTGGACGACAACCACATGCTGCTGGCGCAGCGGCCTTACACGCCACCAGCATTCAACCGCTATTCAGTAAATCTGCCCGGAACGCAAGGTGGGGTGAACTACGCGGGCGGAGCATTTGATCCCGCGCTCGGCCTGTTCGTCGTGAATGTGAACAATCTGGGCCAGCCCATGCGCATTGTTCCCGACGAGAACGGAGGTTATACCAACTCGGGTCCCTTCGCGGGAACTGCGCGCTTCTGGAATCCCGAGAAACATCTGCCTTGCACCGAACCGCCCTGGGGAGAACTCGTGGCGTTTGACGTGAATACCGGAAAGATCGCATGGCGCTCGATCCTGGGTGTCACCGACAACTTCCCCGCAGGAAAGCAACGTACTGGCCGGCCGGGTCTTGGTGGTCCCATCGTGACCGCCAGCGGGCTGACGTTTATTGCTGCCACCGATGATGCTCGGTTCCGCGCTTTTGACACAAAAACGGGAGAGGAACTCTGGACGTATCGTCTGCCTGCCTCCGCAGAATCCACTCCGATCACCTACGCTGATGCACATGGCAAGGAGTACGTCGCCGTGGTCGCAACCGGTGGAGGCTTGCTTCGTGCGCCGTTGCTCAGTGACGAGCTGATTGCATTCACGCTCGATGACGGTTCAGGTGCAGGACCCCATATTGTTCAAGGGAGCCAGAATCCCGCACCAGCCCAGCCGCCAGTCGCGCCGGCTGCCGTCGTTCCGGCCAACCCGCACCGCAATGCGAAAAACGCAGCGATTCTCGCCCGTGACGCCGCGTTGTTGCCGCCGGGACCTGGGCGCGACGTCACGATTCGTGCCTGTTCCAGCTGCCATCGCCTCAACGTTGTGACCAGTCAGCGCTTGTCGCCGCGGGAATGGAGCAATGTCGTGCAAACCATGTCTGCGAAAGGCGCGTTAGCCACGCCCGCAGAGTTGGACATCATTCAGTCATATCTGGCCCACGCGTTTCCGCGGCCAGCAGGTGAAGAATAAGATACCAATCTCCGAACCCACATGGGCGGGAACCTCGCTGGTCGGGCCCCTCTGCGCCACTCAGGATGATTCAGTAGCGGCTTCAGCGGAATGTCCACGAAGGTCAATGACCACCCGAAAGTTGTCTAGATAAGCTATTCTGATGACATGGATCATCTATTGGTTCTCCGGGACAAGATTGGGCGGCTCCGAGAAGAGATCGCGGATATTCAAAAACTAAATGAGCAGTTTCGGCGTGACGGATTGAATGGGGCAGATGCTCAAGTCGCTCACGGACGGAGGAACGAGCGGTTGCAAGCGATCCAGCATGAGCTGGTTCAACTCGGAGAGCTTGGTCGGAAAGTCGTTTCGACAGAACAGATGAGGGAAAATCATCGCAATCGGCTGCACCTCGTTAAGCAGAAACGGGCATCGTAGCGTTCCCACAGCGTGAGTGTCCACGGTACCGGTCTGCGCGAGCCTCCCAATTCTGTCTGGAGTAGCAACGCTCAGCCCCGCAGAGCACAATGGGCGCAAGAATCTCACTCCGAGTAGCCGTCGTCGGTGCCCTCGTCATCAACGTCGTCATCGTTCCGGTCGTCCTCATCTTCTTCGTCCTCGGCTTCTTCGTCCTCGTCTGGCTCCTGCCGCAGTAGGACATCGGCAGCTACCGACCCGCCCGAGTCTAGGACGACGCCTTTGTTGCGTATTCGGTGCATGGTCAAATGGTACGCCTTGGGGATTGGCATCGGGTCGGCACAGTGTGGGTGCGCTCAGCCCCTTTTTGCAGCGCAATGGTAACGAAAATCATCATTGCGAAACTACCCGAGTGCTGTCACACGGTCACGAACGCTGGCAAAAATTGTCTTATTTGCGCTCACGAAGGTTAGGTCGTCGTTGTCGGCTACGTAGGACTCTGGCTGAATTCTTGTCATCTGCGCCCAGAACATGCGGGTTAACGTGAGATCTGCTCTCTCGGGCGGATGCAACGCAAAGCCGTAATTCACGAATACGCTTAGGTGCCCCGGCTCCTGTGGAACTTCAAAGATGTTTTCTGCAAGATGGCTGTTGCCGAGGTCGGTCGGAGTGTTGAAGATATACCATTCGTCCCACCCGTCACGCGGCACGTCTTCACCATTGTTGATCTTCGGACTGTAAGCAACATTCGCACGGCTCTGCCAACTAGCTGCCTTCTCTTTCTCGTGGGGATAAGCTGGCTGCTGTCGATGGAAGTGACCGCGAGGTATTTCCCAAGCACGATTTCTGGGCACAACTCAAGCAAATCGAAATCTTCGTCCGTAACGAGCCACTCGTAGCTATCTCGGAAACCAACTGTAAACATCAGAGTGATTCTACGTTAGCCCATTCGCCCAGCGTTGAGTGGCGTAATCAGGACCGAGGTTTCCAGTTGATGATCCAACAATTCCGGCAGATTCGCGGCGAACCACAACGCGGTACGTTCGCCGTCGATCCTCACTGCAAGTTCATATGTTCTCACCCTCGCGTGCGCCAAATCGTCCATCCTTTCGCATGGCGGAATGCAAGCTCACGTACAGTACACTGAACTTCGGATACCCTTGTCTCTGGACTAGAATGTTGGGTTTTCTCATCCAGGAGGCGCAATGCGCAGATTCTTCGTAAGCTGTGCTCTTTTTCTTTCCCTTTGTGCAATAACTTTCGGGCAGGCACCCAAGCCGGACTCGCCCGAGATCGAAAAGAAAGTCGACGCAATCCTCAGCAAGATGACGCTCGAGCAGAAGATCGACCTGCTCGGCGGCTTGAATTTCTTTGACGTTCGCGGATATCCCGAACTCGGTATTCCCGCTTTGCACACCGCCGATGGCCCAGTAGGCGTGCGCAACGACGGACCCGCTACCACCATGGCCGGCGGGATTTCCCTTGCATCAACCTGGGACACTGCCCTCGCCGAAAAAGTCGGTCAGCAAATTGGCCGTGACGCGCGCGCGAAAGGTAAGCATTTCCTGCTTGGCCCGGGTGTCAACATTTATCGCTCACCTCTCAACGGCCGCAATTTTGAGTACTTCGGGGAGGATCCATTTCTCGGATCCCGCATCGCGATTGGATATATCGAAGGTATGCAGAGTGAAGGCGTGAGCGCCACCATCAAGCACTACATGGGCAACAATTCCGAGTACGACCGGCACAATACCGACTCCATCATCGACGACCGCACCATGCGCGAAATTTATCTGCCGATCTTCGAGGCCGCGGTAAAAGAAGCGCATGTCGGCTCGGTGATGGACTCCTACAACCTGGTCAACGGCGAGCACATGACCCAGAATCCGCACATGAATATCGACATTCTAAAAAAGGAGTGGGGATTCAACGGCATTCTGATGTCCGATTGGGACGCCACCTATGATGCGGTGGGCGCTGCTAATGGCGGACTGGATCTGGAAATGCCATCCGGAAAGTTTATGAATCGTGACAAGCTGATGCCCGCCATCCAATCTGGCCAGGTCACAGAAGCCACCATCGACGACAAGGTGCGCCGAATTCTTCGCACCGAAATCGAGTTTGGTTGGACAGATCGCGAACAGCGCGAGTTTTCAGTTCCTCGCTACAACGAGGAAGGACGCAAGGTCGCACTGCAGGCTGCCCGTGAAGGAATCGTGCTGCTGAAGAACCAGGGTAACGTTCTGCCACTGAGCAAAGAGAAAACCAAGAGCATCGCGCTGATTGGCCCAAATATTTATCCCGCCGATCCGGTTGGCGGCGGCAGCGCGGAGGTTACGCCATTTCACGGCGTCAGCGTGCTCGAAGGTTTTGGCGATCATTTTAATGGCAAAGCGCAAGTCGTCTCCGCCACAGGAGTCATGACGTACGGACGAGCGGCGGTCACGACAACTTTCCAGACCGAAGAGGGAAGCGGTCAGCCGGGTTTGAAATACGAACATTTCGAAAAGCAGGATCTTTCTGGCGAACCGGATAGCACCGGTGTTCGCCAACACGTGATCTCCGGAGCACCGCTCGATCTCGCCAATTTCAGCCTTGAGGACATCGACTTCTCCGCCATTCCTCAGCCGCACACCGGCTCGGAACGCTGGACGGGATACTACGTCCCCAAAGCCAGCGGGGCGTTCGACATCTTCGTGCAGCAGGGAGGCTTCGCGGAAGAAGGTTTCCGTATGTACGTAGATGACAAGCTCATCCTCGACAACTGGGAAAACGCGAAGGCCATCATCGCGCAAGACAGCGTTACTCTCGACGCCAAGCCGCACAAGGTGGTGCTTGAGCACCGCGTTGGACCGGGCTTTGGCGAAGCTTTTCTTCGCATGGCAATTGTTCCCGAGCACGCCTGGGTCGATAGCAATGCAGAGGAAATGGCAGCCAAGGCCGACGCCGTTGTGGTCGTGGTCGGCTATCGTCCGGAGAGTGAAACCGAGGGTTGGGACCGCACCTTCCAATTGCCTCCCGGCCAAAACGAATTGATCAAACGCATTGCTGCTAAGAACAAAAACACCATCGTCGTCGTTATTTCCGGCGGTGGCGTGGATATGCAGTCGTGGCTCGATCAGGTTCCTGCGGTGCTCGAAGCATGGTATCCGGGTCAGGAAGGTGGCACGGCACTGGCGGAAATCGTCTCCGGAGATGTGAATCCATCCGGACATCTCGCGGCAACGTTCGAAAAACGTTGGGAGGATAATCCGGCCTACAACAGCTACTATCCCGAGCAGGGAAGCAAGACGCGCGTGGTCTACAAGGAGGGCATCTTCGTGGGCTACCGCGGATACGAGCACAACAACGTGAAGCCGCAATTTCCCTTCGGCTACGGATTGTCGTACACGACGTTCAAGTATTCCAATCTGAAGGCCGACGAACACGGTGTCAGCTTCGAAGTCACCAACACCGGATCGCGCGCGGGTGCCGCAGTGCCGGAAATCTACATCGCTCCGGACCACGCAGATGTGCCACGCCCCGCACACGAACTCAAAGGATTTTCGCGAGTGGTGCTGCAACCAGGCCAAACCACAACTGTGAAGATTCCTTTCAACACGCGATCCTTTGCTTACTATGACGAGCAAGGTAAGCGCTGGCTGGCGGAGAAGGGAAGCTATACCGTCGAACTGGGCAGTTCCTCAGCGCAGATCGAACTGAAGGCGAAGGTCACGCTGGCGGCGGACCAGATCGGCAAGTAGATACTTTCCAGTGTTAAATGAAAAATGGACAGCCTTTCATGGCTGTCCATTTTTTCTTACCTCAAGCTAACGGACTATGGCCTACTTGGTAACCGCGAGTGCCTGCGGAACGCTTGGCACGGAAATAGTCTGTGCCGTTCCTAGCGTTGCATCCGATTTGATGGAGAGTTCCGACACCGATCTCCCACCAACGTTTCCTACTAGAAGATAGCTTCCGTTTGGGTCGATGATCATTTGAAGTGGGTTGCTCCCCGCGGGTACCGTCGGCGCGGCCAGCGAACTCAGCGATCCGTTTGAGCCTACCGAGAATTGCGACACGTTCGAGGACCCCGAGTTGGCAACGTATAAATGAGTGGCGGTCGCATCCAGAATGGCCGCATTCGGTTGCGTGCCCGTCCCCGTATTCGGTGCGAAGGGTGACCCTGGAATTACGGTCACGCCGATGGTATTCGTGGAACTGGAATACTGAATGGTGTAGCCCGAAATTGTATCGGTGGATGGATTGGTGACGTACAAGTACTTCGCCCCTGAATCTACCGTTACAGATCCAACTCCGTCGCTAACGCTGAAGGGTGATCCGTTCACTGGGCTCAGATTCCCAGAACTCGTGCTGAATACGTAAACCTGCGAAAAGGAAGGCGCCGCGACAAACAGTAGCCCATTGGCCACAGCGAGGTTCGCAGGAGGCGATGCCAATTTCACTACTTGGGAACTGGTCGGGGCCGTCAGCGCTCCGTTCGATCCAATGGATAAAGCTGCGACATTACCTGAAAGCTGATTGGCTACGAACAGAGTGCTTCGGGAAGAATCCAGCAGAATTTGATTCGGAGAAAATCCTCCCGTAGAGGTGCGAGGCAGAACCTCCGTCAGTACGCCGGACGAGTGGTCGATGGTCAGTAGCGAAATTGTATTGTCTGCCTGGTTGGCGAGATACATGTGATTTCCGGATGCATCAATCACCATTCCGGCGGGCGTGTTTCCTGCATAAAACGGTGCTGAAGGAATCGGATTTGAGAACCCGGTTTTGTTATCGATGCGGTAGGCATATATTCCCTGGCCCGTGCTTACGTAGAGGAGATGGGTTGTCGCCTTCGAAGAGAAGACGTTGCAGCCGCACAGGCCCGCCAGGCCGATCAGAGCGAGAATCAGAGCTGTCCGTCGCAAATTCATGCTGAGTGTCAACTCACCTTAAAACGAGGGCGGGCTCGATTTCTTTCCGAATTTGATCACCAGCCCGCTGGAGAATCGCATATCGTGCAAATGGTCCTGAAAAGCCGAGTTGATCATGTAGTCGTACTGAATGGCTCGGATGGCAAAGCGATTCCCGATGGGAATATCCGCCCCGCCTCCTAGCGCCACCATGAAGCCGAGACTCGACGGCTCAATGATCGACGACCCAACTTTGAGCAGTCGTGAGCGAGATTTGCCCAGCAGCAGGTGGCCAAAAATATCTACCCCCTTCAACTCGAACCGATACTGCGGGCCTACGGTGTAATTGAACATCTTCATTTCATCGTTCTTATGGCCGCTGAAATCGCCAACGATTCCCCAGCCCTGATAGAGATCGGGCAGCGACACTTCCAGATTCCCGCCGTTCATATTCAGCTTGTCGGAAAACCCGAGGGGTACGGCGTCGTAGCGCACCAGGGAATAGCCGGCAAAAATGTTCACCTCGGGTGGTTTCATGCCGAGGAAGCCCTGGCCAGATGCCAAGGTACTGACTGCGGAGATGGCGATACCCAGGATGGCGGCCTTAACGGCCACAGCAGACACGCGCAGGTTTCGCATCAGCTTGCGAACGGCTCCTGTAAATGGAAGTGAATTAAGTACTATAGCAGAGCAAAATGGATTGAATCATTGATTCATTGAGCGATTGAAGCATTGGAACATTAAAAACGCAGGGTGTTTTTTCGATGATTCAATGACCCGATGATTCAAGGATTCAATTGCGTTGCTCCTAGCAAGGTAGATGCAGGCTATTCCTGAGATGCTGCCCGTCATTTCGCGGCCATCACTCCGGCCAGTGATTCGAAGATTTTGAAACCATCCACACAGCCGAGCGCAGGCTCGCTGGCGCGCTCCGGATGAGGCATCATTCCAAGAACGTTCCGTCCCGGACAGCAGATGCCGGCGATGTTGTCGAGCGATCCGTTGGGACTGGCTTCGCGTGTGACTTCACCTGCGGGTGTTGAATAGCGGAAAACGATGCGGTTGTCGCGTTGTAGTTCGGCCAGCGTTGATTCGTCGCAAAAGTAGTTGCCGTCCATGTGACCGATGGGAATGCAAAGCACTTCGCCTTCCTGGCAGGCGTTGGTGAACGGCGTGTCCGAATTCTCTACGCGCACGTAAACCGGCTTGCAGACATATTTCAGACCCGCATTTCGCATGAGCGCTCCGGGAAGCAATCCAGACTCGCAGAGGATCTGAAAGCCGTTACAAATCCCAATCACCAGTCCACCGCCCGCGGCGAACTTCTTGACCGATTCCATCACCGGCGAAAACTTGGCGATAGCGCCTGTGCGTAAGTAGTCGCCATATGAGAACCCGCCAGGAACAATGACGACGTCGCAATTCTGCAGGTCGTGCGACTCATGCCAGAGAAAAGTGGCTTCCTGTTTCAGGACGTGCTCGGCGGTCCAATACGCGTCATGGTCGCAGTTAGAACCGGGGAAGATGATGACGCCAAATTTCATGAATGTCCTCTGCGGCGAGCTTGTACTTCCAGTCTAACATGCACAAAAACAAGGGCTACTGAAGGCATTATTAAAATTCGTGCGTTGCCATTGACAAGGCGAAGTCCGCCGCTAGAATGCATCCCTTATGCGCGACGAACCACTTAGGATCGAGGATCTCGGTATTCATAATGACACGCACACGCTGCGCCTGATCGGGCCACTGACGATTTCTACGCTGTACGAATTCCAGAGCATTGTGCGCACCAGCGCAGGAAGCATGGTGCTGGAGTTCACACAGGTACCCTATGTCGATTCGGCTGGTGTTGGCGCATTAGTAGGTGCTTACGTTCGCCACAACAAAGACGGCCACACGCTCACCTTGGCCGGAGTGAATGAGCGTGTGCGGAACATCCTGAAGGGAACGCGGGTGGAGCAGTTCTTCACCTACGCGGAGAGCCTTCCGCAGCTGGCGTAACCCGGAACCTGATTCAAGCGGACGATCCGGTGGCTGGCTGCAGTCCTCACCTTGTAGGCGTGCAGAAACAGAGACCGTTGCCGTCTGGATCGGTTACCGCAAACTCGCGCAGGCCCCAGGTCTGATCAACGGGAGCAGTGTGAATTGGAGATTCAGGACGCTGTGTCGTATCCAAACCCCGCTTACGAAACGTCTCATATCGCTCGTCAACATCGCCCACAAACACGCGGGTGAGCGAGCCAAATACACCATCCCCTGCATGACGAGAAAGCTGCAATTCAGCCCCGTCGCGGACCAGATCGATGACTCCGTTGGCGAGGCTGTGTTCTTTGTGTCCCGGCCATTTGAACTGGAAATCGAGAACTTCGGTGTAGAAATGTAATGATCGTTGCAGGTCGCGGGATTTGATCACCGGCACAATTCTCATAAGGTCTCATCAGGATGAGGATACACGGCATCTTACGACGCCCTTCACTCCCGCCAGCAACGCGAATTCCCGCCACTTCCAGTGACAATCCACGTCGGTAAACCCGATTTCGCGCAACCACTGAAGCTGCGTCTCCAGGTCGAGCAACTTGTTCTCAGCATCTTCCTGATCAGGCCGCAAACCCATCTTCTCGAGGAACTCCAAATGCAGGGCTTCGGAAGGCGAAGCGACGTGTTCAAGATTGCAGAACACTCCACCGGTTGCGAGAAGGTCGAAGACCTCAGCGTAAACACCTCGCTTGCGATCGTGGGTGAGATGGTGAATCGCGAAGCTCGACACCACCGCGTCAAAAGCGCCTAGCGCCGGAAAGGGATTCTGCATGTCGTGCGTCACCAGTTGAACGCGGTCCTCGCCTGGAAATGCTGCATGAAAGTGCTCAATCATGGCAGGAGAGTAATCGAGCGCCACGAATTCGGCTTGAGGCAGCAAAGATTTGACCAGGCCCAGCAACCGCCCCGCTCCGCTGCCCAAGTCGAGCACTTTCTTTGCAGATGGCGGTATGAACTCCAGTAACGTGGCTTCGCCTTCCACCCGGTGCGGGATGGTATCGGCCCTTTGCAGGTATTCGAGAGCCTTCTTCGGTGACGTCCAGGAATTAGCTTGAGGCGAACTCATTATGCGATTCTCACTTGCTCCGCGGCGGACGTCCAGCAACACGTATCCAGTAGCGAAAAGCTGCGCTGAGCGGTCGGCGGCGCTCCCGAAACTACGAGTTCGCGAGGAACCGCAACACTTCGGCGAGTACCGGTTTCGCCTGCTGCATGAACAAGGCATGCCCGAGGAGCGGAAACCTCACGTGTTGGGCGCGAGGTAGAAGCCGCTTGGCCAACGCGAGATCCGAGTCACTGAGCAAAGCATCCAGTTCGGGATTACCTTGTAGCAACAGCACCGGGCAGGTAATGCGAGGAAGAATGCGTTCCGGATCCCAGCCGGCATGGGAACTCCGGTCGAGAGTCATTCGCAGGCAGTCTGGATCCGTTCGAATGGTGGTCCGTGCCCATTCCAGCAGAACCGGGTCGCTGTTGCCAGGCAGTTCTTCGAGACGAAGGCCCTCGCTGATTCCTGGAAAATGAATTTCGATTTGGCCGATTCCACGCGCCAGTTCCTGTTCTGACCCGCCTCGCAACAGGAGCCGATACAGCTGAGAAAAAATCGGGTCATACATAGCGGCAAGGTTCGACGGCGTGATTAGAGAGTCGCCAATGATCAGTGCCGATACCCGAGGATTATCTGCAGCAGCGAACATGCCGACCATCGCGCCCAGCGAATGTCCAAACAGTGCTGCGGGCGAAGCTACGACGGCTTCGAGGAATTCTTTAACGTCCTCGGCCATCCCGGAGATGCGGTAGCCGTCCTTTACTCGACCCGATTCGCCATGTCCCCGCAGGTCGACGGCAAACACGTGGAAGCGCGGCACCAACTCAGGGAATAGGACAGAGAACGATCGCCAGTCTCGCGTCAATCCATGCAAAAGTACAAAAGGCAATCCGTTCGGCGGACCCTCGACATAATGGATCAGAACGCTTCGGCCATGAAATGTTTTGCTTTCAAGTCCGAATGCCGCGTGCGCACCCGCCACTAGCGCTGGCCCCACTTCAGCTTGGTGTGCAGCACTTCGAAAAACGTGCCTTTCGTGTGCAGCAGTTTTACTTTGTACTGCGATTTGCGGCAAATGATTCGGTCGTTGTCGTTGAGCGGCATGCCTGACTGCCCGTCGACGCTGAGGTAAGCCTCTTCTTTGTCGGTCACGACGGCGATCTCGATCTCCGAACTGTCGCGCACCACCAGCGGGCGATGCGTAAGCGAGTGCGCCGACACCGGTGTGATGACGAATGCGTCCACATTGGGCATGAGGATCGGCCCGCCAGACGCCAGCGAATATGCGGTAGAGCCTGTCGGAGTCGAAACAATCAGGCTGTCAGCCTGGTAGCGCGACACAAATGTCTTGTCGATGTACACATCGCAGTGGTTGAGTCGCGCAATCGACGACTTGCCAACCACGATGTCGTTCAGTGCGTCAAAGATGGCGATGTTGGCGCCCTCGCGTGTCACCTCGCAGTGCACCATCGACCGCATGTCGATAGCACACGCGCCCTTTTCGATGCTCTCGAGCGTGGGATAGAGTTCCTCGATCGTGACTTCAGTGAGAAATCCGAGCGCCCCCAGATTCACGCCCACCAGCGGAATTCCCGCCTTGGCAACCGAGCGTGCCGCAGATAGAAATGTGCCATCTCCCCCCAGCACGATCACATAGTCGAGATCGAGTTCACCCATTTCCTGCCGCGAAAGCATCCGCAGCCCTCCGGCATGCGGCGCGGTCTCTGGATCGACTAGTAAGTCGTGCCCACGTCCGTGCAGCCACTCGATGAGTCCGGGCAGAATCTGCGCAACTTCAGGCTTGTTCGGCTTGGAAACGATTCCTACGGCTTTATTGGCAGCGGACTTGACCATGGCGAAAGAGGAATTGTACAGGGAGCAGGGAAGCGCGTGCAGAAGTTCACCAATTAGAAGCTCAGACTGGCGATTAGCGCACTCACACGGGGCACATTCAGCTTGAGTCCTGCGTTGTGGATTGCGACCGGCTTTCCGCTGGTGGAACGCCAGGCTCCCGTCGCCGACACGGCCGCGTCACCAAGGGTCACACCTGATTTGCTTTCCAGCCGCGGCGCGGAAAGTCGCACTAGCTGTGCTGACTTAACAGACGGCAATGTTTCACGCTTGAGCACAAGGTCAGCGTCATACGAAGGCTCTTTGTTGATGATAGTTAAAACAAGGTGTTTCGAGTCCGGCTGAGTCGCATAGGCGCTAACATTCTTTTCGAGTGCATCCATCGAACAGCCCACAATCCGCCCCACTCCCGCCTGCGCGAACGCAAGCATCCCGTAGTACTCCGGAGAGGCCCCGTAGTGCCCATGTTCATCATCGCCGATGGGCGAGTAGTGGCTGACAAATCCAAGTTGGTTCACGCCCGTTTCCATGTTCACGCCCGCACATCCTGCGGACGCGAGCGTAAACATAAAATCCAGCACCCAGAGCGCCGAGGCGAAGGTATCGCTCACCCCAGGCTTGCCGCCGCCATAAAAAGAATTGGTTTCGCAGATGCGGTAGGGAAGTCCGGAAGAATTCGAAGCAGCTTTCAAATGCTGCAACATGGTCGCGAGCTTCGGATCGGGATGCAGCAGTTCTTCAATCGTGGCGGTCGGATTCTTTGCCCCGTCGCGATAGTAGTGCTCCGTGAGCAGCTTAATGTTTGCGCGTTCATCAGTTGCGAATCGCGTCACCCAATCTGTTGCAGTTGCAGAGTCAGGCGCTGCAAAGGCAATTCCGGGAAGAGCCTTTTGCAGTGCATCGCGATACTGTCGGAACTCCCGCAGGTAGTAGTCGTAACCGTAGCTCCGGTGGCGGTGCGGATTGCGAGAGAACAGGTCCGGCTCATTGCCGATTTCGAATGCAAGCAAATGATCCCCCACCGCCCTCATGATCGATCGCGCCTCTTCGACGGCGTTCTGGACCGTGCCGCTCCCCAGGTTCAGCGCCCAGATCAGTTGCCAGCCGGTCGCTTCTAGAAACCCGCCCAAATCGTGCAGCACGGCGTCATTAACGACCGAGCCGCCCTTGCCTTCCGGCAGCGACGCGGGAGATCCATTTGCTGAATACGACGCATAGTCCGCAGTATTTCCCCCCACTCGAATCACGCCCCGCTTGCCCAGCGCGCGCACGAGCTGCACGTATACAGAGTTGGTTGCGCTGAGCAGGCCAGGCCGCGCTACCGAGGAAATTTCGTAGCCGAGGCCTATGAAATCCGGAGGAATGGTTGCCGCCGAGCGTGTCAGGTCGACGCTAAGAGGAATCTCCGAGGCAGACGAACTGATGCTCTCGGCGAAGTTGAACGGTACCAGGCCAGCGGGAATCAACAACCCCGCATTCGTCAGGAAGGCACGCCTGTTCATAGACCTGCAAAGTGTAGACCAGGTCAAAGATCAGGGTAAGCGCAAACGTCCGCTTGCGGCAGCATTTCACGACGCGAAACTCCCCTAAGGGTTGGCCGCCCTTCCGCCAAGCTTACGAAGCTTTGGCCATTGTCGCCGTGCGAAGCCGGGTCAGAATTGACTCGATCAGCTTCTCATGCTCGCGCAGCGTCTGCTTGAATTCCCGGTGATCGGTGTGCGCGATCTCCGTCTGCAGCACCCGGTAGCGTGCTTCGAGAATGGCTTCCAGTAGTTGCTGTTCCTGTGCAGACAATGTCAGTTCCATAGTTCACCTCGGTGGAACTCCGCACGAATCGATAATCAGGCTGCTTCGGCACTGTGCCGCGCGGCGAACTGGATGATCTTCGGCCGCGCCAGCCTTTCGAAGTCGGCCCACGACATGCGAATCAACTCACGATGCGAGCACGCGTTGAATACGATTTCCTTATCGCGGGCCAGGCTCTCGTCCGCGTAGACCTTGAAGCCGTACAGATTCCCGAATGGCGGCATTGCGCCCAGTTCGCACTCCGGAAATTCATCGCGGAATTCCTCTTCGGAGGCCAACTCTGCTCGCTTGCAATTGGTCTCCTCTTCTAGCGATGTCAGGTCGATGCGAACCGATGCAGGAAGAATGGCTAACGCAAGTTCTCCGTCCAGCTTGACTACCACGGATTTTGCTAGCTCCTGTCCCGGAACATGTACCAGCGCGGCAATTCCTTGCGCGGTGAATGCCGGGGAATGAGTTATCACGCCGTACTGAATGTCGTTCTTGTCCAAATATTCTCGTAAGCTTGAGAGTGACATAACTACCTCCTTCTTACGCGGTGCGCTTGCGATCAGCATGCGCACGTTCAACATATCGGCCGGTGCTTACTTCGATGCGAACTATTTCGCCCGCGGCGATGAAAAGCGGGACGCGAGTAGCCAGGCCGTTTTCGAGCATGGCCTCTTTCCAAGCGCTGTCCTGCTGGGAGTGACTGGGAGGCGCGGTGCGGGCAATACGCGCGTCCATAATCCGCGGAAGCACTACTGCGATCGCTTCATCACCAAAGAATTCCACCGGAACCTGCTCACCGGAGCGCAGGAACTTTGCCACCGTGCCAATCACCTGGGTTGGAATCGTAATCTGATCGAAAGTGTCAGGACGCATGAAGGTGCAACCGTCGCCATCCGCATAGAGGAACTCCATCTGCCGCCGATCAATGGGCAGATCCTCCAGTCTCTCCTGAGGACGAAAGTGTGGCTCCCATCCACGCCCGCTGCGCACGTTAATCATCTTGGTCTTCACCACACCGCCCATTTTCGCGGCGCCGGCTTTCGATTCCAGCTCCAGCACCTTGTAGATCTGACTTTCGATGCGTACGACCATCCCTTCATGCAATTCGGACGCGATCACCATGATTGTGCTTCCTGTGGCGAGAAGAGTCTTCGTACTGCGACACCGCGGCCCATGGCACGTTCGATAGTTATTTCTTGACGTGAGCGCTACGGGAGCCTTCAGCGAATTCGCCGGAATGATGATGTACCCGAAGGCAGCGGATTGTCTGTGATTCGGAACACAAAAGAGCAATACGACAATGTCCAGAGGGGGTACATAAAGCGGACCCTTAGTGAACGGAGAAGGCGCAGATCATCCCCTGGCCCGATCGATCCTGAGGTCCCTACTGATCAGGTCTGGAGAACTCGTCCGAGGAATGCAGGCTGCAACGATCGGTCTCTGGATTGCCTGGAATGCCGGAGCACATCAAGAGCATCGAAAAATTTTTCCTTGTCTCTGTCGTGCCGCCGCCATTATGGGCGGGCTCAAAGAGCCATGCTGCCAGCTGGTCTTCGACGATTTTGCTAATCCGCCTACTGGGAGCATCCACTGAAACATCTGCAACCGATCCATCTCGGCGGACTGTCAAAGAAGCACTCACTTTTGCAATTGAACGTGTGCCGGGTTTATCCGGTACTATAGGCTCGACCTTGCACTCCAGGCAGCCTGGCGCCATTTGTTTGTCTGAAACGCTGATATAGATCACTCCCCGTGTTTCAGGTCGCGGCTGCGGCGCATCCGTAAGCGCAGCGAAAGCGCATTTTAAGTCTCCGTTAATGGTACAGGCAGTGCTGCCGGTAATAGCCCACTTGTTGTTCAGAGAGCCATCTTGAGGCATAGACCAAAATTGCTCGTGTTCCCCGTAAAGAACCTCTACAACTCCGTCCCAGAGATAACAGCCTTGGGAAGTGCATGCCCCGAACTCGTTCGGTCCACGTGCACCATGAGTCCACGTTTCACCATCCCTGGAGTGAATCTTCAGTGGCACGCCATAGCCGCCGCCTTTTTCGCGGTGAATTAGTTCCATTCCAAAAGCCCAGTATTCACCCCCATGGACGAATACGGTTCGGGCTAGTACCCGGTTGGAGGCATCGTTTTGCATGTGCACGAGCTTCCAAGACTTGCCTGCATCCTTCGTGATGACCATCGCATCTTCAACGTTGGGTTGACGGCGTAACATCAAGTAATGGGAACTGTCTAGCGCTGCTACCGAGAGAACGTCCGTGTAGGGACGAAGCTCGTCGGCATTGAGAGCAGGTATGCTTTCCCAGTGTTCGCCACCGTCGTGCGTTATCTTTACCGAACCCTCAAAGATCAATGTTCCCGCGGCTAGACCGGCTATCGGTTCGTGGCCTGTATCATTGAAAATTGCTATTCCGTTCTTTGCATCTGCAAACGAAAACGTGCTCACCGTAGCTGGGGCTTGATGTCTTTTCCAAGTTCGGCCACCATCGCCGGTTGACAGGAGCAGGCCGCCGGTGCCTGCAGCATAGCCGGTCTCCTCGTCGACAAAAGAGACGTTTAACAATACCTCACCATCACGGTTCTGATGTCTCGTTTCCCACGACACTCCGCCGTCTCGGGAGCTCAAAATCATCTCGTCTGCTCCACATACCCACAGCGTTCCAGCTTCAGCAGTGATATTGAAAGGGCGGAAAGGCGTGGGACGGGTCTGCCAATGGTCCGTTGATGAACGGGGACTCTGGGCGGTACAACGCAATATGACGAACCCAATTACCGACAGCAATATGATTCGGCGCCCTATGCCCATGACTCCCCTCAGCCTTTCACAGTGAAACTACACGGTTAGCAAATGCTAACAGAGCGGCTAAATTGTCGGCATCGAATCCTGACAAAGTGGAAATCGCCGGCAAGAGAGGGATCTCGTTGTATTGGAGAGGGTAGGAATTGCTGGAACAGTGAGAACCTTACTTCTTGCCCTGCGGGTAGATTGTTTCCCCGCGCTTCAGCATTGCGACAAATGTCTCGATCTTCTTCTTCCTGCCCGCCTCGGTCTTCATGTTGTGGACCCGGAATGCCAGCGCGAACCGGTTCTGCGCGCTCAGGCATTGCAACATCTTCTTGGCCTTAGGCTCAGCGTTGACCGCGGCCAGGAGATCTGCCGGCAGCGCCATCTCTTTGCTGCCTTTGTACGCTCGTTCCCATCGTCCGTCGGCTTTTGCAGCTGCAACATGCCGCAGGCCGTGTTCGGTCATCTTGCCTTCCTTGATTAGACGGGCAACATTCTCAACGTTGATCTGACTCCACAGGCTTTTAGGACCTCGGTGCGTGTAGCGCTGAAGAAAGCTTTTGTCGTCGAAACCTTTGCGCAGGCCATCAATCCAGCCCCAGCAGAGAACCACATCGATCGCTTCTTTGGCAGTGATCGACGGCAGCCCGGACCCGACCTTATGGACCTTGATCCACACCTCGCGCTCTTTGTCGTGATGCTTCGAAAGCCAATCGTAGAAATGGTCGCGCGTTTTGAATTCCCGGATTTTGGTGGGATCAACTTTCACGGAATCGTTCTGATCCTAGCATTTGACAGCTTGCGAGAACCTGAAGCGCCATTTTTCGTCGTTAAACGCACCTGCCCGCTTGGTTCGACCACTCCTTCTGAACCGTGTATGCGCCAACCTTCTTCGTCTGCCAGGCGCAGATGTCGCCGATCTCGCCGTTCTGGTTGTCATACCATCCATCCCCGGGAACCGGATCGGTAATCGCCTCGCATAATTCGTGGGATGCAGTCACAGTAAGCGCGTCCAAATTAGACAGCCCCGAGGAACATCCTGAACAGTCGGGGAACGGCATGACAGCGTAGAAAACATCTTTCCCGATCGCGTCGTGATATCCGCAGAACGCCTTGCACGACGCCGATCCACCCTGCGTGACAGTAACTCCCGACGGAAGAAACACAAAATAGAGCAGGTCAGGAGTCGCCGACGGAAGTTTTCCAGCCGAGATTTGTTGTTGGATCATTTTCTGAATCGCAGAATCGTCGACTGTCTTTGGCACGTCAGGAGTTGGCAGCGCCACGCTGCCGGCCCGTTTCCCATGCTGGATCGAATACTGCGGAACGCTGTACTCTGCCAGCTGATCGATAAGCGGGCTGGTCAGGATGTAGTCAAAGAACTGATTCACTTCAGGAATCATTCCCGCAAGTGTCGCCTGTTGCCACTCTGTTCCCCAAAAGATGCCGAACACCTGGACGCTAGCGATCAATGGTCCATTGTTATAAACCAACTGGGCCGACTGCGGGGTGGCAACTCGTTTTGCAAGTTCAGGCGTCGCCAGCGGAACCACACGGACGCAATCACGCTTCGGGGTATGCTGTTGTTTCGGCATGCAGCTTTAGATGCAACCTGACGCAGTTCTGGTTTAGCTCATATCTATGGTGCACATGTGATTTAAAACACGGTCAAGCTGTTGCGCCCGGGTTTAGAGTAATGTTGTCCATGTGAGAAGCCGATACTCGGCTTCAGTTCGGCATTGAGGAGATGTTCTATGAGAGTCCTCACGCATCCAGGCCGACATGAAATCAAAAAGCTGCGTGCACTTCCGTCAGGGACGGCCTTCCTGATGATCTTGGCCGCGCTGCTTACAATCTTTTTGCTATTGTTCATCTCCGTGGAAGCACGATAGCGGGCGTGATCACACCCTGCTTGTAATCGCGCTTTAGGGACCAGCCGCGCAGCGCGGAAAAGAAAGCCCGGCACGAAAGTGTCCGGAAAAATAGGCGGCGACCCCAGTCCGCTTCAGCGGACGGCACCTGTTGCTGCAAGAAGCTCACACCTCAGAACTGCGCCATCAGCAAGAACTCGCGATTGCCTTCGTTGCCCAGAATCGGTGAGTCCATTACGTCGGTGGATTTCGCTCCCAGGAACTTAACGCAAGCGCGCACCTTCTCTACTGCTTGCTGCTGAATCCCCTCATCGCGGACGATTCCGCCTTTGCCGACATTTTCTTTTCCCGCTTCGAATTGAGGCTTCACCAGGACAATGACTTTGCGTTCCACACGCTCACTAGTGTTTTCCGTAAATGCCGCGGCAATGACTGCAGGCAATACCAACGTCGCCGAGATAAAAGAGACATCCATCACAATGAGGTCGACCGCCTCTGCCAACTGCTCGCGCGTGAGATAGCGTGCATTCGTCTTTTCGAGCAGACGCACACGCGGGTCCTGACGCAACTTAAAAGCAATTTGCCCATGGCCAGTATCGACGCAAATGACTCGTGCAGCCCCTCGTTGCAGCAGGCAATCCGTGAAACCGCCGGTCGAGGTGCCGACATCCAGGCAGACAAGGCCGTTTACGTCGATTGTCCAGTAATCGAGTGCGCTTTCTACTTTCAAGCCACCGCGGCTGACGTACTTCAGATCTTCGGCAAGGAGCCGCAACTGGGACGACGAGGAAACTAACGTCCCCGCCTTCGTAACCTTCTGATCATCGACCAAAACATTTCCGGCGAGGATGAGTGCTTGTGCTCGTTCGCGCGACGGTACGAGTCCGCGGTCGAGAAGCAATTTATCGAGTCGAATCTTTTTAGGATTTTCTTTCAATCGAACGATGTAGCACCCTCGCGTGTGCAAGTTGTACAAGCGATTGCTAAGAGGAAAGTTACAACCTAAGTTTCCGCCTTTTCCACAGAATTATGCACACGAGTGTTGAAAAGTTTTCGAGACGTTAACCTGAGTGTGGCCTGCAAAGTGCTCCACCGAAGTGTCCACCACGGAGGCACAGAGACACAGAGGCTCAGAGGATAACTGGGAAGAGCTGAAAACAAAAAACATTTCGCGTAACAAACGCGGCTACTCGCAGAACTCACCCTGGTTTTTCTCCGTGTCCCTGTGCCTCTGTGGTGAAAATGCCGTCTACAATCTCCGCATCCAGAAGCTCGACGGCCACACGCGGTCGCCATCCACCGTGGGCACGAAACGCCGCTTGGATTGCGGCATTTGGCGGTAGCTGTGACGCCAGTTGGGGAAGCATTCATCGAGAATCCACGAGCACTGCGACTGCATGGCGCTCGATCCCCATAGGACCTCGAATTTCGGATTGAAGCTCAAGAACGCCTGCAGCAGATACTGCTCCGACCAGAACCACAGATTTTCTAAAACAGCGTTGCGCGGATAATCCGAAGGCAGAAAAATATCGTGCACGTGAATCACGACTCCCGGTTTTAATCTCGGTAGAATTTCCAGGTATTCGCGCAGAACGGCGCTGCCGGTCGCGACAACGTGGCTGGAATCGATAAACAGAATGTCATTCGCTTGCAGTGTATCGAAGAGTTCTAGCTCAACCTCCTGCACCACCGCAGGGACCTGCGCAACACGGTGGCTCCATTGATTGGCAGGGAAGCGCTTAGGATATGGGTCCACGGAGATCAGTTGGCCGTCGATCTCGTCGCGTTGGTGATTTTGTTGTAAAGCTGCGGCAAGCAGGCGCGTGCTGAAGCCGGTTCCGATCTCAATCACACGTTTTGGTTTAAAGTACCGCACCATTCCATACGCGACTTCGGCGTCTACGGTTTCGAAGTACCCGTTGTTATAGTGGTACTCACCATCGCTCTCTTCATTCGAGAACTGCCACTCTTCGCCATAGTTCGCAGCCAGTTCCTGCGCGAGTTCCATCTGCCTTTTCAGCTCAAACCTACATGTCGGCGGAGACGAATAGATCTGCCAGTCGCGTTTTTCCAGTTGCGCAAGGTCCGGTATCGGCCAATAGAAGTGGTTTGGCGTGACGTTTAAGCCGGCGGCTTGAAGCATACGGAACGCGCGGGTCAGCAGCGGAAATGTATACGGAAGGTCGTGCAATTTGCGTGCGCAGTTCACCACGCAGCGCTTGATCCAACTCTGGGTTGGGGCAGTGGTCCGCGGTTGGGTCCGCAGACGAACCTTCAGGGAAGCAGTTCTGGTGACAGTATTTCCTACGCTCGCCACGGATGACCTCGCCGCCCTTTGGGATGGCGCAACGAGAGATAGGGTGCATAGAGGACCAGCTTTAACTTTCTCCTGTTACCGCCTGATTACAAAGAAAGTAGGGGAGAGTTAAAGATGAAAAAGCGGGCGTTTCCGAAAGCGCGGCACAGCAAACAAAAACGGGAGAGCGATGAGCTCTCCCGTTGAAAATGCGAGTAGTGCAGGAAGTCTAGCGGTTAATGTTCGCGCTGTTGCGTTCCGCAACAATCTTGCGAGCGTTCTCAGCTAAAGCCCGTGCCTGGGGCAAGAGGTCGAGCCCCTTGACGACCTCTGGATCACTTTCCGCCTTCACTTTCAAGCCTTCTTCCTGGCCAAATGCATCAACGAAGATTTCGCTCTTGATATTCGAGCGCACCCACTCGTTGTTCTGCACCAGGTCGGCCTCGGTGAACGGAACATTGTCGGCCTCAAGCGACTTTCGGAAATCCTGCAGCACGTTGTCGTCAACTTCGAAGTTTTTGGTGATCTTGTGGTTGGTTACGTAATGCTTGGCGAAGTTGAAAAACGCGTAATGCTGCAGCAGGGAATCCTGGAAGCGGTTGCTCTTCTGGGCGTCAAACTTCACATCCGGCGTGATGCCGCCGCCACCGTAAACCGTGCGACCGCTGTCGGTGAGCTTCACTTCTTTATTGGCGTTGTTGTTGATGTCCTCGCGATCGAAATAATAGTCATACAGTGAGACGTTGCTGTAATCGCGCTGAATCAGGCGTCCGCTGGGCGTGTAGTACTTGGCCGTGGTGAGCGCCAGGCCCGTGTCGTTCGAGAGCGGATAGACAGTCTGCACCAAACCTTTGCCGAATGTGACCTCGCCAAGGATCAGCCCGCGATCATGGTCCTGAATCGCGCCGGCAACGATCTCCGCCGCTGACGCCGTTCCACGATTCACCAGCACGACCAACGGATAATCGTGGCCACCGTTGCCATGCGCGGCGGTGTAGCGCCGCTCCGGTGAAGACCGGCCGTGGTGCGACACGATCAACTGTCCTTTGTGCAAGAACTTGTCGGCTACGCCAACACCTTCGTTAAGCAATCCACCTGGGTTCTGTCGAAGGTCGAGAATCAAACCCTTCAGCTCGCCCTGCTGATTGAAGCTATCGAGCGCATCCTGAACTTCCTTTTCCGTTGTCTCGTTGAAGCCGGAGACATGCATGTAGCCGATACCCGGACGAATCAGGAAATGCAGATCAACGCTGTACCGTGGAATCTCGTCGCGAACCACAGTGAACTCAAGTGGCTTGTCGTTGCCCTCGCGCAGGATCGTGATGTGAACTGTAGTTCCTTTCGGCCCTTTGAGGAGGTCGGCCACATCACCCGTGTTCATGTTGTCGGTAGGCTTGCCGTCGACCGCGACAATGATGTCCCCGGGGTGAATGCCGGCGCGATACGCAGGCGTCCCAACGAATGGCGCGATCACGATGACCTTGTTATTGCGCGGTCCCACGGTCATGCCGACGCCATAGTACTTGCCGCGCTGGTCTTCTCGGAGAAGCGAATAAGACTTGGGATCAAAGAAGTTCGAGTGCGGATCCAGCACATGCAGCATGCCTGGGATTGCACCGTTATAGATGGCCTTGTCGGGACTGACAGGCTCGGCGTAATTCTGCTCGACGATGTCGTAAACCTGCGTGAATTGCTTCAGGCTGTCGTTGACATCGGAGTCGCTGTCGTGCGGGACCACGGTGGTCTTCTGGGCAAAGAGCATTCCCAGGACTCCGCAGAGAGCCAGGAATGCGATGATCAGAATCGAACTGCGTTGAGAACTGCGGGCCATCTTTGATGTTCCTTTGGCCGGGCGGATGGAGTGCCCAGGCAGGCTGATTTCACGAAGTATAACATGCTAAAAACCAAAGGTTTAGACGCTTTTACAAACCAAAGGTCACCGGCAAGTTACCTCTATGCTTAGGATGCGGGAACATCCCAGAATGATGCGTTTTGTGGGGCAGAACCGAGGGATTGAATCATTGAATCATTTGTTTATTGAATATTTAAGAAAGGTGGTTTCCTGGTTTTCCCATGATTCCATGATCCGATGACTCAATGATTCAATGTTTTAGCTGGCCAGTTTCCGCAGGAATTCCTGCTCATCCATGCGGTATTTGAAGGCCTTTCGCCCGTCGATGAAGACAACCGGAACCTCGTCGGTAAATCGCCGTCGCAATTCATCGTCAGTATCGACGTCCACTTCGCGCCAATGAAAACCGCCTCGGCGCTGCAGCTTGGAGAGACTCTCCTTGACGATCTCGCAGAGGTGGCATCCCCTGCGGGAATACACTACTACTTCTCTAGGCATCGGCTTCGGCTGGGCACTCATAAGGGGAGTTACGGGAGTCTAGCAAACTGGGATGCGGTTTCCAAGCGAAAGTTCATGCGGAATCAGCATGATAAGGACATATCGGTAGGACAGGATACAATTCCTTTTCCTCATGCAGAGTGGATCCAAAATCCTGCGAGGCAAGGTCGCTCTGATAACCGGAGCCGCCAAGCGCCTGGGGAAAGCGTCCGCTTTGGCGCTGGCCGAGGCTGGGGCCTCCGTTGCCATCACCTACCTGACATCGAAGCGTGAAGCCGAAGCGACCGTAGAGGAGATCAAAGCACTTGGAGCTGAAGGATTCGCTCTTCGCTGCGATGTTACCGATGAATCCAGTGTGCGCCGAGCAGTCAAGGGAGTTGTCCAGCGCTTCGGAGGACTCGACATCCTGATCAACAACGCCGGCAATTACGAGTCCGTCGAATTTGAACAGCTCACACTCAAGCAGTGGGACGCCATCTTCGCCTCCAATGTGCGTGGGCCGTTTCTCGTAAGCCAGGAGTGCCTGAAGTACTTGCGAAGTCGAAAAGGGAAGATCATCCACATGGGTTCGCTCGGCGGATTGCGCGCCTGGGCGACGCACGCGCATTACTGCTCCTCGAAGGCAGCGCTTCACATGCTGACCAGATGTATGGCCAAGGCCCTGGCGCCTGAGATTGCAGTGAACTGTGTTGCTCCGGGCATGATTGATTTGGGCGACCCGAACGCCGCTAGCTTCATGCGCCGCATGGCCAAGCAAACCCCGATGCAGCGCAACGGCACCGGTGAAGAGACTGCTGCAGCGGTGCTCTTCTTCGCAACCGCTCCCCATTTCATCACCGGACAGATCTTATGTGTGGACGGAGGACTCGGGTTGTAACCGCCAGCCGTTCGCGTGTAACAAGATACGAAGTAGTTCAGCTTTTCGGGAGGGCACGGCTTCTAGCCGTGCCGTTAACTCTAGACCTAGAGGTCCCGCGGCACGGCCCAAGGCCGTGCCCTCCCGACAGACTAATGAGGTAATAATGAACGTCACCCACTGGACTGCACTCTTGCTCTTCGCAATCACCTGTCTCGCACAGGCGCAATCGCCTGAACACAAGCTCAACTTCACCGCCGAGCCCCAAACGTTCCATCTCTGGGAGCATGGCGCGCCCGGAGCTCTTGGCGACGCCGATGAAGACACTCCCACAATCACTGTCTATCCTCCGCTCGACCCGACCCGCTCCGGCACTGCAATCCTGATCGCCCCCGGGGGGAGCTATACGATGCTGGCCAGCAATCACGAAGGCCGGCAGTTCGCGAACTTGTTCAACGGGATGGGCGTGACCGCATTCGTTCTGAAGTACAGGCTCGGACCGAAATACCACAATCCCATAGAGCTCGAAGACGCGCAGCGTGCGCTGCGTTGGGTGCGCGCGCACGCGCAACAGTACGGTTACCAGGCGGATCGCGTTGGGATGATGGGGTTTTCCGCCGGCGGGCATCTTGCCTCGACCGCAGCCACACACTTTGATAGTGGCAAGCCTGAGGCCACCGATCCTATTGATCGCGTCGGCTGCCGCCCAGATTTCTTGATTCTCGCCTATCCGGTCATCACCATGTTGCCGCCCTACGCACACGAGGGTTCAGTAGAGAACCTGCTTGGCAAGAGTGCCAGCACCGAACTGCGTAAACAGATGTCAAACGAATTGAATGTCACGTCGCAAACTCCGCCGACATTTCTTTTCAGCACCAGCGCCGACACCCTCGTCCCACCGGAGAATACCGTCCAGTTTTATCTGGCCTTGCGGAAGGCTGGCGTCCCTGCAGAAATGCATATTTTCGAACGAGGTCCACACGGCGTTGGACTCAATCTGGAAGATCCCGTCCTGGGAGTCTGGCCGACGCTACTCACCAACTGGCTTCGCGAACGAGGGCTGCTGACAAGATGAACATTGGCATAAGTACTTTGGAGAAGTTGTTCTTTTCTATCTTGCTGATAACCCTTGCACCCACGACCGTCCTTGCCCAGGACGGTCCGCAGCAGGGCTCGAACGAAGTGCAAGTGTGGACCTCTGCCGGACATTCTGTTTCCGGCGGGCGCGGAGACACTGGCATATGGAACGCCGGCCTTCGCTATGGCTGGGTACTTACCGACGCACACCTTCCCGGGATATTGAAAGGGCGGTTTGAGTACGCCGTCGATGCAGTGCCTGCGTATTTGATCTTTCAGCCGACCGGTACCGCTTACGGGGTTGGACTCAATCCCCTGAACCTGAAGTGGAATTTCGTCGCGCACGGACGGTGGTCCCCATATCTGGAAATAAGCGGTGGAACTCTGTTTACGACCGCCAAGGTTCCTGCCGGCACCTCTTCGGTGAACTTCGCTTCTGGGGCAGCACTTGGAACCCACATTCTCGGTCCCAGGTATTCCTTAGCACTTGAGGCTCGCTACCTCCACATCTCTAATGCCGGATTAGGCGACCTCAATCCGGGAGTCAATACATTCGAGCTGCGTCTGGGCATCGGGAAGTTCTGGAAGCGCGAAACACAGCACGCTGGCCGCCGGTAACATTCCTGTTTTCTGCGGAATCCCGCTATCATTGAACTACGTGCGTGAGCATGGTACTGTTGGCCTGAGTACGTAGTTATGACGCTTAAGTCGGCGCTCGAAGACCTTTCCCGCAGCACGCTGCGCGCTATCTCCGGTTATCTGCAGAAGCTTGAATATTTGGCAGGGCTGCGCGATCGGGGTGGCTACTCGCATTGGGGATTTGGAAAGGTGCATGGCGAGTCGGCTGCCAATAGGGCGCTGAGAGAAGCACATAAGAGTGCGGTTTCCCAGGTACTCTCCACGCCTCTTTCCACACTGCTGGCTGATGTGGAAGACTCCACCACCGCAGAAGGTCAGGACACAAAGGAGTATCTGAAGACGTTATCCGAGAAGGGGAATGTGCTGCTTCCGAATGATCCCGGGCCGGGTGCAGCGCGACATCTCAGCTCAGTGCTGCACGCTCTCTTGGGACTCGAGAAGCATCGGGATAAGAACGCCACTCGCCAAGTCTCATAGCGATTCCTACGACCTGCCCGATCACTTCCGCATGGGAATGCCTGACTACTTTGGGCTGCACCGGCGAAAGCGGATGCGATTGCAGAATTAAATCTTCTCTGCCCACCGTGCACCAGCAGCAGGTATAACCTTCACGCGTCTCGACCAAGTAAATTGGCCGCTCATATTCCGACCGCCAGCCGCCTTCCGACACCTTGTTGCGCGACTCATCGACCTGGATGAAACTTCCCGGCGGAAGAATCGGATACATCGTGAAATCTTCACTGCCGACGTACCCATAGGTGTAATCAACCTTCGAAAACTGTTCCAGATAAGCCAGCGGCACAGTTCCCCATTGCTCGATCATCCGGCCAAAGTTCAGCGTCTTCCTCGGATCGAATGCAGGGTCCAGCCTCACGGGCATTTGCACGACTTCTTTGTTGGCTAAAGCCGTGGAGAGGTGAGACCGCGGCGGGGATGCGATCTCCAGATCTGTAAGCGGCTGGCTTAAATCAACTCCATACCACGACAGCAGCTCGCGGAAATCTTTGCGGTAAATCGCAGATAGCGAGTAGAGGCGATAAATACTGGGAATGACGCCCTTAGTCTCAAAATCGGACAGGCGACTGATCGGGATGGAGTACTCTTCGTTGTTACGCCGGCGGGCGATTTGCTCGCTCGCAGTCTCGATGTCGCGCATTGTGAGACCCAACTTCTCACGAAGTACACGTAGATTATTGCCTCCCGTCACTCTCGCTGACCCCCTGGGCGAATCGTTGCACTGATCATAATCCTAACCTTTGTAAAAGGCTCGAATTTTATCAGAGTTATTGTAAAAACTGCTTCGATTCGTATGCAGTACAGGAGGGCAAGCTCTTCCCATTTAGGGAACTTCAGCAATGAGTCAGGTTTAGTCAGCTGAAAGAAATTGAGATTAATGCCTGCTTCTGCCGTTATGTGCACTGAACGCGGTCAGATTCGATACTACGGTTAGTAAGCCGGCTTTGACGGTAAAGTAATGGCGCTCTTTGTCATCTTCAAGGCGCAGAAACTCCGGCATAGCTGCGACCATTGCCGCCATGCCAGTTTCTATCTTCCCGTGCAATGGAAACGCCAGGTAACGTCGGTCCTTCCCTGGATAGCTGGTCAGCAGAGTGAGTCCCAGCAGGGAAGCACCGGAAATCCAAGCTGCCAGAGCCGCGCGCCGATTACGCCGAAAGAACCAGGCTCCGGCGGCTGCGAACGACCCGACGAGCAGATAGTCGGCTGCATGATGAGCGTCAGCATTGAACAGCTTGGGAAGACGGCGAGTCGCGACATCAGTTGCGCTGGTAAGGACGGACATGTTTGTTCTCGCTTTTCAAGTTTAGTCGACGAAAATTCCGGTAAACGCGTAGCCGAGAGTAACTCCCAGCAGGGCGGCCACACTGCACGCCAACCCTAAATGCTCCCGAGTATTCTTTTTGATGTCGAGAGTGTCCTTTAAATGGACGCGCAGCTCCTCTACCGAGCTGTGCAACCGCCGCCTATCTTCAGCGGCTCTTTCCTCCAAGTCGTGCGCGGGAAGACCGTTCATGAAACACTCCTTGCTTCCGTTTGCAACCAGGCTTTGTCGGCTTTGAGCACCTGCACCGTACGCTGTGGGAACCGGCTATGGCTGCGGAATGCGTTATAGGCGAAGAAAGCTGCGGACGCACCCAGGCAAAACCACACGAATGCAACAATAATCGCGGCGTAGAACCACGATAGAGCACTTCCGGCGAATGCGAACGCCACCAGGACAACCGCGGCCATCGTCAGCAGCAGGAACCCTATCGCGAACAGCGCGAGTGCGATAAGCGCTAGCGGCACGGCTGTCTTGGCTGCGGTCATGGTCTCCTGCAATTCGGCTTTGATCATCGCGACTCGAGTATTGACGAACTCCTTCAGCTCGTCTTTGATCTCGGCGACAATAGAACCCAGGCTGCGCTCACTTCCGTTTCGATAGTGAACTGCTTCGCCATTCGTGCGATGTACTCCTTCCGATCTATCAATCATGATGACTTCTCCAAATCCGAAGTGCTGCTCCAGCGAGCAGGGACGCGACGGCTACGCCAATTACGATTTGCATCGGCCGTTCTTGCGCCGTATCGCGAAAACGTTGGCGTGAGCGTTTCAGGATGTCGGAGACTCCTGTTTGCAACCGGCTGTAGTACTCCTGAAATCCCGTGTGCAAGCGGTCTGAAAAATCCGATACGGCAGTTTCCGTGTTGCTGCCGCTGATTTCAGGTGAAACAGGCAGAGGCGCTGCGGGCGCCGGCCAGGGAACAGGTTCTCCTTTTGGAGTTGTTGGATTCGGTAGTGCAGAGACCGGTTCAGCCATGGTTCCCCCGATTAGTCCTTTACTAGCGTTTTCTTGGATGGCGCGCTGGGGAATGGCGTTTTACGGGTTTTCAGTGCAGAAGGTGTCCTGAGTCTCACACAAAGGACACGAAGGCATGGAAAGGAAGACATTTCTTCGTGTCTTCGTGTCCTCAGTGGGTTAAGCGCTTTTGCTTTCAGCGCTGCTTAGTCCGCCGCCTGCGAGGTCTCCTCGGTCGAGTGCACCAGGGGCATATCGACCAGGTGCTCACTGATAAACCATGCCTGCAATTCATTCGTGCGCAGGACGTCGCTCACCACCATGTCGTTGGTACCCTGATCGCCAAGCTTCGACGAGCGCTCCGCAATCTCCCGGCACTGCTGGATGATCACCTGGTGAGCATCGACCAGCCGTGAGACTACGACCGGAACCTCTTCTCGTCCCCGTGGCGGGCGCTCAATCCGGGTAGTTTCAGCAACATCGGCTGCCATGGCGATCGCCAGGCCTCCAAGCAACTGAATACGTTCGGCAATGGTGTCGACAACCTCGACCTGCTCTTCAAAATGCTTATCAAACAAGAGATGAAGCTGGTAAAACGTTGGCCCTGCCACTTGCCAGTGGGCCTTCTTATAGAGATCGCGCAGAGACATAGAATCCGCAAGCAGCTGATTGAGCTGCTCAGTCATTTCCAGACGGACAGGTTCTTCCAGTTGCAGATGGATAGCGTGCGTTACGGTTCCGTACGGCTGAATCTCTGGTCCGCGCTGATGGATGCGGGGTTCAGCATTCAGCACACCATGATTTCCAGAACTGTTCTTCTTAGGCATGATCCTCTCCTGGTTGCTGACTTGGATGTTCACCGGCTGCGGTGCGCCACGGAAATTGTTGCCTTCTCGGCAATACCAGCGAGGGGACTGAACAACTCACCTGAATCAGGCTAAAATTGATCTGTTCCCATGTCCTCGCCCCGCACAGCACGCCCCGAGACGGCTTCCACCGAGCTGCCTCCCGTTCCTTTAACCCTCGAAGGCTACAGCGTCCTGCACCAGATGATGCGCGTCCGGTGGACAGCGTGGCGGCAGTTGCGGCAGTCGTTTAAGACGGAGATTGTGCATGAAGCTGCTGGCTTTCTGAGTAGAGCCGAGCAGAATCCCTCTGGCCAATCCGCTCTGTACTCGGTGCTCGGACACAAGGGCGACCTGATGCTTGTCCACTTTCGTTCGGGATTCGACGAACTGAATAAGGTTGAACTCGACCTCTCGCGGTTGCGTTTGAGCGAGTACCTGGAAACGACGACGTCGTACCTGTCCGTGATCGAACTCGGCCTCTACGAGTCGAGCATGAAGACTTATCGCGAGCTTGCGGAGAAGGGAATTGAGCCGCACTCGGACGAATGGAAGCAGGCCATCAACGACACCTTGGCACGCCAGCGCGAAGCCATGCGCCCCCGCTTGTTTCCGGAAATTCCCAAGAACAAGTACATCTGTTTTTATCCCATGGATCGCCTCCGCGGCGAAGACAAGAACTGGTACACGCTTCCGATGGAAGAACGTGCCCGCCAGATGAATGAGCACGGCTTGGTCGGGCGCCGCTATGCTGGCGAAGTTCGTCAGATCATCAGCGGCTCAATCGGTTTCGACGATTGGGAGTGGGGCGTGGATCTGTTTGCCGATGATCCACTGGTGTTTAAGAAACTGATCTACGAGATGCGCTTCGATCAGGTCAGCGCTGTTTACGCAAAGTTCGGAACCTTCTATATCGGCGTGCGCTGCAGTTGGTGTGCATTGGGCAAGCTCCTGAACGGCGAAGCGCCAGAATAGACCGTATGTTCTCGGCCCCAGTTTTCGTTCATTGCCTGAGGTCGGAAAAGATCAAGATCTCTACCACAGAGGACACAGAGGCACACAGAGGAAAAACACAGAGGAGGTCTTGCCAAGCGCAGAATTTCGTTGCAGATCTGAATTCCTCTGTGGCCGTTCCTCCGTGCACCTCTGTGTCCTCGGTGGTAAAGGTCTTCACTGGCGTAGCCAGGCAAGTGCGATAGCAACATGCCTACCTCTGGTCTTTGCGGCGTAATTCTCGCGGCGGGAGAATCCTCCCGCATGGGACGCGACAAGGCGCTACTCCCGTGGCCCAAAACCGATACGCCCGTCCTCGGGCCGCATAGCACCCTGCTTTCCTCGTCCATTCGTGCTCTGTCCGATCCATGTGACCTTGTCCTGGTCGTTGCTGGCGCGAATGCCGAACGTCTTCGTCCGGTCGTGTACGGCTGCGGAGCTGATCTCGTCGTAAATCCCGATCCGAAACGGGGGCAGTTCAGCTCTTTCCAAGTGGGATTGCAAGAAGTCCTGAACCGCGGCCGCGACGGTGCAATGGTCACCCTGGTCGACCGTCCGCCGCTCCAGCCTGAAACCCTTGCCGCGCTGGTCAACGCTTTTCATTCTCGTGTACACGGCATTTGGGCGATCGTTCCGGAATACCAGGGTGTCCACGGACATCCCATTCTGATCGGCCGCGAGATGATCGAGGCGTTCCTTCGGGCGCCCGTAAGCTCGAATGCTCGGGACGTGGAACACGCGCATCGACAACGAATCGCGTACTTCGAAACCTCGGACCCAATGGTGACAACAAACTTGGACACGCCGGAAGCTTACAAATCCATGCAATCCCTGGAAGCCGCTCCATAAAACTGGGCGTACAAGGAACTGCGGAGGTGGGGATATTATAAACGATAGAGCAGAGCCAGAATTTGAACCATCGAGTCATCGAACCTGTGTGCAACGCCTTTCAGTGATTCAATTGCTCAATGACTCAATGATTCGACCGGCTCAGTTCCGCCCATGACCGAAACGTCGTCTGCATCCCAATCACCTCTTGTTGAGTCAGTTCTGCGCCTTTCTCCGCGTCTGGCCGTCTTTGATTGCGACGGTACGCTTTGGTCTGGAGACGCCGGCGAACGCTTCTTCGATTGGGAATTGAAACGCGGAGTGCTGTCCGACGAAATCGCCCACTGGGCCCGCGCGCGTTACGCTGAATACCTCGCGGGCAAAGTCAGCGAAGATGACATGTGCGGCGAGATGGTCCAGTTGCACAAGGGACTGCGCGAAGAGGACGTTCTTCGCCTCTCACGGGAGTTCTTCGAGGAGAATTTTGTCGCCCGGATCTTTCCCGAGATGCGGCAATTGATTTTCGAACTGCAGAAATCCGGATGCGATGTCTGGGCCGTCTCCTCCACGAACGAGTGGACCATCCGCGAAGCCATGAAGCACTTCGGTATTGCGCGAGAAAAGATCCTCGCCGCAGCGGTAGAGGTGGAGAACGGCATCATCACCGATCGCCTCATCCGCGTTCCCTCCGGCATCGGCAAACCTCAGGCCATTCTTGAAGTGATCGGGCGCCCTCCCGACGCCGCCTTCGGCAACTCGCGCTGGGACGCCGAGATGCTCCGCATAGCCCGCTACGCGGTTGCCGTAAATCCGAATCCCGATCTCGAGAATCTCGCAAGGGAGCGCGAGTGGACGATTTATTGGCCAGCCGGAACCCGACACTGATTTCGAATCTTGCACACGCAAGCAGGAATGAAGAGATACATCATCACCGGCACGCCCGGCTCGGGGAAAACCTCGATCATCCGCCAACTGGAACTCGACAAGTTCAGTGTGGTGGAAGAGTCGGCGACTGACATCATCGCCGCAGCGCAAGCGCAAGGTATTTCGGAACCCTGGAAGGAGCCGTCCTTCATCGACGCCATCGCACATCTTCAGAAGGAGCGCGAGACTCGCAGCTCACATACAAGCGATGGCGCTCAGTTCCACGACCGCTCAGTCGTGTGTACGGCTGCGCTAGCGACGTATCTTGGCTACCCATTCTCGCCATTCCTGACCAGCGAATTGGAACGTATCAAGCGAGAATCGGTATTTCAAAAAAAAGTCTTCTTTATTCGAAATCTTGGATTCATCACGCCCACGCAAGCCCGTCGTATCTCCTTTGAAGAAAGCCTCCGATTCGAAGCCATTCACGAACAGGCTTATTGCCGCTTGGGTTTTGATCTTGTCTATGTTGCCGCGGGCAACTTGGCAGAGCGAGTCAATTCGATTCTGACGGTACTCCAACTCAAAGATGGATCGACTTGACCGAACTCCATGAATTACTTTGCCGTCAGCGCCACCTGGCTACATAACTCATGTTGGCTTCGCTGAACCACACTGCTCCATCAGGGCCGTACGCAAGTTTGTTAGGTGCCGCCCCGGGTAAGGGTATCGAGGTTTCGGTGATCTGGGGGCCCAGCAAAGGCATGCACCCAATCTTGTTCACATTGCTCTCGGCGAAGCATACCCCCGTGGAAGATAAGGAAATACCTTTAGGCATGGAGTTCGGCGTCGGGATATCCCACGTCGTCACCTGAGAGGTGGCCATGTCAATGCGACCAATCTGGTTGGCTGCATTAAGTGTGAAATACACGCCGCCATCGGGCGCGCATACGGTTGAAAAAGGGGCAGTATACGAACCAGGAACGGCAAACTCCGAAACCGTTCCCGCTGTATCGACGAAGGCCACGCGGTTTGCGGTGTTTTCCGCAAACCACACATTTCCGCCACAACTCGACGGCCCATGCGGGTAACTCCCTGCCGCCAATTGGATCGGTGTCAAAAACGTTCCATCTCGCTGCATCCGGTGAATGACATTGCTGCCCGAAACCATGATGTAGAGCAGCCAGTCGGAATGAAATTGAACTCCTGCCATGCCTACATTCGGCGCGGGTAACGGGAACTTCACGAACACTTGCGTTTTAGGGCTAAACGCATAAATGACGTAGTTGTTTTGGTCGCCGAAATAGAGAATTCCCTTGGGGCTGAATGAACACCCAACGAGCTTCATTTCGTTCGGGCCTCCAAGGGGAACATTGAACTCAGTAATGGAGCCGTCACTCGCCACACGTCCAATTGTCGTATTGGCGGTGAAATAGACATAGGGAGTATCTGGGCTGGCACACACGTTGCCGGCTATGGTTCTGGTTGGGATCGGATACTCGGTAATGACCTGAGCGGTTGCGCACGATAACAGGATCATTGCGGATAACAAAAACTTCATAAGTCACCTTTGGAATGGGATTGACGGAATCTCGCTGGTGGGATACTCGCAGCTGATCAGCAGAATTGGGAAAAGGAAGAATTTCGACGCCCGAGCACGATGAACCAGCAGGGTTGACCGTGATACTCGACTCAAATTTCGTCGCTGCAGAACCGGGAAGCTGTGATCGCCGTTACTGATCAGCGTGAAACCAATCACACCTTCTTACTTACGCACGTTCGAGAAGACGCTCAGTAACTGTCAGAGATGCACACCAACCATCACTTCGGACCGACTGGCAATTTTTGGTTCAGCTGCTCGATGATGTTCTTGCTGGGATTGCCGCCTTTGCAATCGGGATGGCCGAAGCCGCTTTGGCTGACGCCGTTCTGAATATCGAAGATTAAATTGTCGCTGGGGCCGGGAGCGACACCCATTGGCACAGCATCGAAGCCAAGCGAGTGGCGCGTCTTCCATGCGATGACGTGGTCTGCGCAAGCCGTGTCGCCGCTGACGCCAAGTCCGCCTACAAGTTCGCCTTTCTTGCTGTAGAGCGCGAGGCCTCCGCCAAAAACAATTACTCCACCAATGGCTTTACCAACCATGGGATCGTTTTGCATTCCGAACTCTTGCGGATTGCCGAAGTAAGCTACGTTTGGATTCGGGGGACTGTTCAGCCCGTAGAGTGATCCGCCGGGTTGAGCTCCCGCATACAGGTTGCCGGAGGACAACGCGAAATTGTTCGTGCTGAGCGCGTTCACCGTATTGGCTTTCATCGCGGAAATCACGCGGCTGCCAGGCCACTCGGCGGCGCGATTCGGACCTGTGAAGACCACGGCGCACACGATTCCGTCGCGATTTACTACTGTGCCCCACTCCTGATTGCCCAGACCCCCGTTCGCCTCCTTGCCCTGCTTCACGGCTTCGGTGAGCGCCGTCTTCAGCTTGTTGTAGTCGGGCAGTTTGGAGCAGTCGTGCGGGTCGGGATTGTCGGTCGACTTCTGCGCGAATGCGGAAGCCGAAATGACTAGAAGGACGAGAATTGATTTTAGGAAGGGGTGTGCATTCATAATTATTACTCCATTTGCCGGAACATTAACCTCGAAAATGCTCGAACCGCAAAGGACGCAAAGGTCGCAAAGAAATCCGAAGGATCGACCGAACAATTGTTATCCAGAGCGGTCGCAACATAACGGGGTTCTCTGCGACCTTTGTGTTCTTTGCGGTTCAAGATCTTCAGTTTCTCCCTCGCAATGTGTACAAGTAAGCAGTGATGTCGCGGCTGTCCTGCTCAGTTACGCCCATCTCCGGCATCACGGTGTGCGGTTCAACCTGGCGCGGATGCTGAATCCAGCGCATCAGATTTTCCGGCGTGTTGGGAAGCTCGCCGGCAATGAACTCGCGCAAAGCAATGCCGTCCAAAGGCGGCCCAACCAGGCCATGCGCGCCCGGCACTCCGTCGATGGTGTGACACGCATAGCAGCCGTACTTTCGAATCGTGTCGCGCCCAGTGCGGGCATTGCCGCCGCCGGTCGTGATGTACGCTGCGTGCACACGACGGTCGCTCAGGTTGTCGCAGGAGGCGAGAGCGCCTGCAAGTACGGCAAGGAGTGCGATCGCAAGGCTCGCCCTCATTCCGCCGCTCCTTGCGAGGCGCGAATCAGCGCTGCTGCGCGCGTGTATTCCCAGCGCGTATCGGAATGGCTCATCCACTTCGAGAGCAGCACCAGAGCGACAATTGTCAACAAGGTGCCTGCGGGGATCCACATGATGAGACCGCCGATTTGCTGGTCCTGAAGTGCGGTTAGTCCCCACAGCTGTGCAGTTTGCGCATACGGCGCATACCAGGCATGAGGAGCGAAGGTAAGCAGCGCGCCCAAGACGCTGGTGTGGACCGCTGTCGTGAAGACGTACAAGATGGCGCCGCCGTACCCGAGTCGGCCTGCGTGCTTATGAAATAGCGTCCACCAGAACAGCAGCGCAGTACCCAGGAAGCTGATGTGCTGGGCCGCATGCACCCATTCGCTTTCCAGCGCCGCGTCAAACAACTTTGGGGCATGCCAGACCCAAAGCGCGGCTGCGTGTAAGAGCCACGCCGCGACGGGCGCGGAGATAAGCAACCATGTATGTTCGATAATTTTGACCTTGCCGATATTTGCGACGGGAACACGCCACCGTTCCGGCAGCGCGAACAACAGCGGTGCAGCCGGCTGGCTCAGAATCAGCAGCGGCGCGGAGATCAGCATGAGGATCTCGTGCTGGGTCATATGCACCCAGAAGAGTTGCTCGCTGATTTCGTGCACGGGCGAATCGAGCGCGAGGAAAAGCGAGAGCCATCCGCTGGCGAAGCAGAGAATTGGAAACCAATGCAGTTGCGCGCCTCGTCGCCGCATCCGAAGCAGGCCGAGGACGTACAGCAGGGCTAGAGCAAACAGCGGCACTGTGATGTAGGCAGACCAAGTCCATGCAGTCGAGCGAGGCGTACCGCCGGCGTCTTCCGCAAATGTCGAAACGCTCGTGAGCACGACCGTGATCGCGGCAGCGAATTGGAGCCACTTTTTCATCTCACTGACACGGATGCAGAATCCAGCGTGGAACCGCTTCGGCAATGATTACGATGGTGAACGCGATGCTGAACACCATCCCGAAGAGAATTTGGAAATGCGTTCTGTCCATCGGCCGCACGCCGTGATCATTGGCCTCCTCCGGCACCCGCTTATACGCGGCCATTCCCGCCGCCAGCCCGGTTAGCGCGATGATCGCGCAAACGACCGTGATTACATGAAGCACGTAATGGTGTCCGGTCGAGCAAGTGTGCTGCTCAAGCACGTAGCTGAACCCCAGATCGCAAGCCCAAGCGAACGGCCCGCCGAACATGCACCACCAGATCAGCGCGGGCGCCTCTCCTTTGCGAACTGTATGTTCGAGTTCTGCCATAACTCACAAAAACCGCGTGGTGCCGTAGATGATGAAATCCATCAACACCGCCGAGCCCACCACGAAGTACCAGTAATCCGAGTTGATGGCGACATCGGCTAGCCGCGTGCCTTCCATCTTCGGCGTGAAGGCGATCCCAAGGATCGAAACCGTTTCAATAAATTCAGTGATCAAGTGTCCGGTGTGTAGTCCGATGAGCGACCACATGATTGATCCGTACGCGTTGTCGTACCAGCGGCAGTTCAGGTTCGCCAACTCGAATCCGCGCAGGACCATGTTCACGATCGCAAACAATGCGAGTCCGGTAAGGGCCAAGCGAATTCTGCCGCGATCACCCGTGGGCGCGACCTTCTGCGCATAGCGCGCGGGGATCAGGCTGAGCAGGAACACGATCCCGTTGATCACGCCATAGGTCAAAAGCGGCGGATCCTGTACTGGGGGCCAACTGTCGGTGCGCGTCCGCAAGTAGAAGTAGCTTGCGAACAGCAGGGCAAACATGGTGCCCTCGATCATCATGTAGAGCACGTTCGCGAGCCAGGTAGTGTTGCTCTTGCCGAACGCGACGCTGGGCAAGCCAGACACATCAAGCACGGGTCGCTCTCTTACTTGCTCCATCTGCCCTCCAGTGCCGGTTGCCGCGGAGCAGGGGAGTGCCCTCGTGGCCATAGCCAGCCGATCAGAGTGATCACAACCGGAATCGCGCCGTACGCGATGCCCCAGGGACTGAAAATCGACCAGATGAACGCAATCGAAACGGTGATCGAGGTGAGGAATGGCCAGATGCTTGCACCAGGCATTTCATCCTTGTGCTGCGGTTCGGAATCGAGGCTGTTGGTGATCAGCACCTCGGGAATGTCGTCGCGCACTCCGCTCACGATTGGCTGATTCGGCGCGTTGTCCCACAGTGGCTCCCGTCCGTTCACGGTGAACAGTTCGGTGAAGTTGTAATCCGGGGGCGGAGAAGACGTAGCCCACTCCAGGCTGCCGGCTGCCCAGGGATTCGGCCCCGCGAGTGTTCCCCTCGCCTTGCTTTGGAAGAAATTCACGATGAATACAATCAGCCCTGCTGCCATGAACAGCGCACCTACGCTGGCGAGCATGTTCAGTCCGCCCCAGTGCATTTCGGGCGGGTAGGTGTACACGCGGCGCGGCATCCCACGCAGGCCGAGGAAGTGCATGGTGAAGAACGTCATGTTGAAGCCGATGAAGAACAACCAGAAGTGGACCTTGCCTAGCAGGTCGTTCATCATTCGGCCCGTGATCTTAGGGACCCAGTAGTAGAGACCGGCGAACATCGGGAACAGCGCGCCGCCGATCAGCACATAGTGGAAATGTGCGACTACGAAGAATGTGTCGTGCACCTGCCAATCCACCGGCACCGAGGCGAGCATTACGCCTGATAGTCCGCCAATAAGAAACACGAAGAAGAAGCCGAAGACCCAGAGCATCGGCAACTTCATCTGCAAACGCCCGTTCCAGATGGTTGCGATCCAACAGTAGAACTGAACTGCTGTCGGGAGCACGATCATCAGCGTTGCCGCGGTGAAGAAGCTGGCACTCATCTGCGGAATACCAGTGGCGAACATGTGATGAACCCATACCCCGAATCCGAGGAAGCCGGTCGCGACGACTGACGTGACGATCGCCAGGTGCCCGAAGATGTGTCGCCGTGCGAATACCGGCACCAGCGTCGAGACGATTGCTGCCCCGGGCAAGAAGATGATGTACACCTCCGGATGTCCGAAGAACCAGAAGAGGTGTTGATAAAGCAAGACATCGCCGCCGTTCGCGGGATTGAAAAACTGCGTGTTGATGGTGCGGTCCATGAGCAGCATGGAACTAACCACCATGACCGCCGGCATGGCGAAGATCACCATGAAGGAGAGCACCAACTTCTCCCAGAGAATGATTGGCATGCGGTTCAGGGTCATGCCAGGTGCGCGCTGCCGCAGAATCGTCGTCGCGAGGCAGATCGCAACGCCCAGCGCTGACACCTCTGTGAAGGTGATCATCTGTGCCCAGAAGTCGCTACGCTTGCCAGGAGTGAATTGCGGGCCGGAAAGTGGCGTGTAGGCGAACCATCCCGCATCGGCTCCAGTCTTGAGGAACAATCCAACCCAGAGCAGCAGGCCGCCAACGACATAGATGTAGTAGCTGAACGCATTCAGCCGCGGGAAGGCGATGTTGCGCGTCCCGCAGATCAGCGGCACCACGTACACGCCGAAGCCCTGGAACATCATGGGCACGGCAAAAAGAAAGATCATCGTGCTGCCATGGATGGTGAAGATCTGGTTGTAAAGATCTGGGCCGATTGCGTGGTTTTCCGGACGGGAAAGTTGCAACCGTATCATCGCGGCGAGCACTCCGCCGAGCAAAAAGAAGATGAACGACGTCACCATGAAGCGCACCCCGATGGCGGTGTGGTGCACGTTCATGAACCATCCCCAGAAGCCACGCGGCTGTGCCCAGGTCCGCGCCAGGCGGACTTCGTCCGTCGCATGCGGCAGTACGATGGGTTCGCTAATGGCCACGGTTCCTCACTGCAACGTTCTCAAATACGTAACCAGCGCGTTCAGGTCATCCGGCGCCAGCGGATTCGGTGTCATCTTGTTCCCGGGCTTGATTCGCTGGGGATCGACAATCCATCCCGCCAGAGCGCCGGTTGTATTGGGCAGAGTCTCGGCGGCGATCATGTTGCGGCTGGCAAGGTGCGTCAGGTCAGGGCCGACGCGGGATCCAGCATCGGTGCCGCGAATGGTATGGCACATCACGCAGGTGTGCGTGAGAAACACTTCGCGCCCATGCTGCGCCTCAGCATCGGTCGGGTCTGGCGCGGGCTTCAGTTGCTGCTGCTCCCAGGCCTCAAAAGTAGCTTCATCCTCCGCAATGATCGAGAATCCCATGTGCGCGTGCTGCAATCCGCAAAATTCTGCGCACCGGCCGGGATAAGTACCCGGCTGGTCCACTTGAATCCAGAACGCCGACGAGTAGCCGGGGATGAGATCGCGCTTTCCGTGTACACTCGGCGCCCAGAAGCTATGAATCACGTCCGCGGAACTAGTGAGAATGACGACCGGTTTGCCGACAGGAATGTGGATCTCGTTGGCTGTGATCACGGTCTGGTCCGCTTGTGGATTCGGATATATCACTTCCCACCACCACTGATGACCCGTGATCTGGATCGTGACTGGGTTGCTGGAAGTCATTCCCTCGACTTTTTTGCCGGTGATCACGCTCATGAAGAGCACGGCAAATAACGTGAGCACAGTGACGGTGATCGCGGTTCCCACTGCCCATTTCGCCTTCCGATCACCTTCCTCATCTTTCATGATCGGGAGCATCTCTTCGGCGCGGCTGTAGGTCTTAGCTGAGGCCCGCGCGAACGCCAGGATCGTCAGCACGAACGCAACAAACACAATCCAGAAAATCACCCAGTACAGCCACTCGATGTTGCTCGAGAAAGGACCGGCAGGATGCAGGCTGTTGTGCTCGCCCTGAAAAAACGAGGCGAGGACAGCGGCCGCGCGCATCGGGCTGGACGCCGCAATCATTTGCTCGGTTCCCCCGTGATTCCCGTCGGCGTTTGCTTTGGCATTGACGCTTCCGGCGGTTTCACATAGAGCTGATCGTTGCGCGAGGGCGCGACATCTTTCGGAAGCAAGCCGCTGAGCGAGCGAACGTAGGCCACGAGTTCCCAGACCTGGTACTCGGGAATGCGATTGCGGAACGATGGCATGCCATTCGGACGGCCTTCGACAATGGTGGTGAAAATGTTCTGCGGCTGGCTGCCATAAATCCAGTTATTGTCCATGAGCGGCGGTCCGATTCCGCCTCCGCCATTCGCATGACAGCCAGAACAGTTGTACTGACCGAAAAGAGTTTTGCCTTCTGACACGGCATACGCGCTCTCTTCATAGATGGACGGCGTTGGTGGCGTGGGTAGAGGATTCGCACCGGGGTTCAGACCACTGACCTGGGCTTGGTTCACCACCTGTGACGCGGAGGGTGATGGGCGCAACTCACGCTCTTCGCGATTGCAGGCGGCGAGAGTCGCCACTGCCGCAAGAGATGTCGCGAGTAGCAGGCGCGAGTAAATCATTGTGCGCCTCCATGGCTTTCCGCAGCCAGTGGCGGCGCCATCTCCAATCGTGGCACGCCATAGCGGTCGAGGATGGCATTGATCTCGCCTTGGCGCCGGTCAATCACACTTTGGAGTTCGTCGCGCAAATCGGTATTTCCCTTGCGTACTCCCATGGCGATCGCAAAAGTGAAGGGCAATGCAGGCGGATCGACCTCGGGCTCAACCGGCGTGAGTTGTAACTGGGCGTACTTCTTTGCGAAAAATCCTGCCAACGGCCCCCACACGATGGCAGTGTCCACCTTGCGGTCTGCAACCGCGCGAATGATGGAGTCGGCATCTTCACCTGTCGTGTCGAAGCCTACAATCTGGTTTTGCAGATGGCGGCGCGCCAGCGCAGTGGCGGGAGGCGTGTAGTCCTCTTCTAAAACCTGCACGCCGATTTTGAGTTGATGAAGTGCAGGATCGTCGAGCGACGCGGGCTTGAGCTTACCGTCTTTGCGAGTCACAAACACATAGCTCGACCTGTAATAGGGCGTGGTCGCCAGCACTGGCTTGAAATTCGCAGGAATCCCGATCAGAACGTCGCATTGCGAGGTGTTGAGATAATCGCGAACGAAACCCCGCCCCATGCGCTGCCATTGATAAACCAGGGTGGCGTGCAGGTCCCGCGCTACTAACTGCGCGATCTGATTCTCAAAACCCTGCCGTTTATTGTTGGAGAACGGCAGATTATCGGGATCGGCGCATACCCGAAGGTCACGCCCGAATGCGGAACAACTGATAAGCAGTGCCGCGACGCACACGAATCTACGGAAGCTGGAACACATACAGCATGCCTCCCTGGTTCGTGTACTTCGGCAGGTCCTGCATCACTCCCGCAAAGCCGAGTGCGGCCGACTTGTCCCGCGCATCAAGGCCCCCGGCAACAATCGCGCCCGCCCATCCACCTACTCCGGAAAGAATGGCTACATACTGCTTGCCATCTGGTCCTTTATATGTGACCGGCTGGCCGATGATTCCCGAGCCGGTTTTGAATTCCCAGAGTTTCTTCCCGTTCACCGCATCGACTGCGCGAAACCAGCCATCCATCGTGCCGTAGAACACAACGTTTCCGGCGGTCGCGAGGGCTCCGCTCCACACTGGGAAATGATCGGGAATTGTCCAAACCACCTTGCCGCTAATCGGATCCCATGCGGTAAATTCACCGCCATAACCGCCGGGCGCGTCGTACATCACAACGTTCGCGCCGACATACGGCGTGCCCGCGATGTAGTTCACTGCCACATCCTCTTCGTCCATGCACAAATTGTTATGCGGGATATACAGCAACCCGGTTTTTGCGGAAAATGCGGAAGGCTGCCAATCCTTGGCGCCGGGGGCCGTCGGACACAGGCCGCGTGCAACTTTGCCGCGCGTTGGCTTCTTCTCCTCGACGTATTGCAGCAAGCCAGTTTTCAGGTCTACCCCTTTGCTGGTCGTGATCGGCGCAAATGGGCTGGCGGAGAGCACCTCGCCGTTGGTCCGATCCATGACATAGACATAGCCGTTGCGGTCCGGATGGATCAGCACTTTGCGCGTCTGTCCATTGATCGGGAGATCGAGAAGGATGTTTTCGTTAACGGCGTCGTAGTCGTAGAGATCGTGCGGGCTGTACTGGTAAAACCAGACCGCTTCGCCGGTGTCGACATCGCGAGCAAAGATGCCGGCGGTGAACTTGTTATCCCCGGGCCGCGCGTCGGAGTCCCAAGGCCCCGGATTCGCGGTGCCGTAATAGACAAGGTTGAGTTCGGGATCGTAGGAAATCCATCCCCAGGCCCCACCGCCGCCGATTTTCCATGCATCCGGAGGCCAGCTCTTGACTCCAAGATCCTGCCCACGATCCTGCGCATAAAATGGCTTGAACCGCGGCCCGATCAGCACATCTTTGTCAGGGCCGGCAGTGTAGCCGGTCCACGCCACTTTGCCGGTTTTAGCGTCAAGCGCCTTCAGCCATCCGCGAACACCGAACTCGCCACCGCTGACGCCTACAAGAACCTTGCCTTTGGCGACGATCGGCGCCATGGTGATGCTCTCGCCCTTATTAATGTCGCCCACTCGAGTCTTCCAAACTTCTTTACCCGTATTGGCGTCGACGCATACGGTCTGATCGTCGAGCGTGTTGTAGTAAATCTTTCCGGAGTCGTAGGAAGCGCCGCGATTGACGACGTCACAACAGGCCACACCCTGAGCAGCAGGCGTGGGCAGCGGCTGATACTGCCACTTCATCGGAGCGCCAGGCTTGGTGAGATCAAGTGCGTACAGCTTGTTGGGCCACGGCGTCACGATGTACATCGTGTTGTTCACCACCAGCGGCGCAGCTTCGTGACCGCGCGTTAGTCCGGTTGAAAACGTGAACGCCAGCTTTAGATTCTGCACGTTTGTGGTGTTGATCTGATCGAGTGTGCTGTAGCGGGTACTGGCGTAGTCCTTTGCTGGCCGCACCCATTGGCCGTCGTCCGGGGCCAGTGTCCCACCATAGGGATGTGGCTGGTAATTCGACTCGGTTTCCGGCATGAGCATGCCGGAAGTATGGCTCTTGGAATCAGCTTGGGCGAAGTTGCTCAGTGAAAGACAGAGCACCGCGACCAGAGAAGACACGAGAACGGCGCGATTCCGAACCAGAGGGCGGCTTACATCGCTTTGAGCAAACGTGCGCATCGTGCGACATGCCTTCGATGCAGGGGTTACAGAAAGGTGGCCTGACGCGAGTGCTCGCAGAATAAATGTCGTGATACGACATAACGTGAGTGGCGTTTATTGACGCATTGCGCGAGCGTACAACTCGGAACGTGCCACGTACCTCAATAATCCATGGCAATTGTCGTCAGTGTGATTGGCGTGCTGCTAATAGCCGCAGCTCTCATTGACGTTTACCAAACCTTATTCCATCCGACCGGCCGCGGTGCAATGAGCGACTGGACCGCAAAGCTTACCTGGCGGACTTTTCGGTTCCTGGCGCGAAAACGGTCGCAGGTCCTCACATACGCTGGGCCCACCGCAATTCTTTTGATCATTGTGAGCTGGGCTGGGCTGACGTGGCTGGGCTTCGCTCTCATCTATCTGCCGCAGCTTGCGAATGGCTTCGAATTCAGCCATGCAGCGGGCGGCAGTGCACATCAGGGGATCGTCGAGGCATTGAGTGTCTCCCTCGGAGCACTCATAACTCTATCGGAAGGTTCGTACGCGAAGCTGCATTGGCTGCAGTTGGCCCGCGGAACTGAAGCCGTCATCGGGTTCGGCCTGTTGACCGCGAGCGTTTCATGGCTGCTTTCTATTTATCCAGTGCTCGAATCGCGCCGTGCGCTTGCGCAACAAGCTACCTTGCTGCATCACAGCGAACGCGAGAACCATCTCGACCTCGTTCGAGATGCGCCTGACAGAGCTGAAGATTGGATCATGGCGATCGGTGCGGACCTCGCGTCCTTGCGCAATCAGATGGCACAGTTTCCTATCACGTACTACTTCGACATGGGTGAGCCGGAGACGGCTCTCGCTGGCGCGCTCTCGTACCTGCTCGAGTTGGCGGACCGAAGCTCATCCGCATCCCAACCGGCTCTTAAAATTGCGGGCACCGTGTTGGGGGGTGCTGTCGAAAACTTTCTTGAAATGTTGGCGAAAGACTTCCTCAACGTGCCAGTCGAAGATAAGCAAGCTGTTTTGCGGGCCTATGCCAGTGAGCAGATGTCCGATTTGATCCTGCAGAAACGCACGATTCCGTATCCAAGAAAGAAGGCGTCCTGAAACTCCGCAAGCAGGGCAACGACCGACATTCCTCGGCCATCTAGAACTCGATGCCACACTGGCTGCCATATCCGGTACCCGTCATTGGAACGGTCATCGCCGTTGTGGTTGCCCTCGGGCTGCACTTCGCAGCTGCCGGATATGTTCACCACGCCACCCATGACCACCGGGAGCAATATCGCAGACGCAAGTTCTTTACCACCATCATTGCCTTTGCTGCTGGAATCGTCATCGTCATGCTGTGGGCCCACACGCTCAAGCACCAGGGAACGATGATCGGGCTCATCGGCGCCGGTCTCGCCATCGCACTTAAAGAGCCATTGCTCAGCATCGCCGGGCGCCTCGCCATTTTCACCGGCCATATGTACACCGCCGGCGATCGCATCGAGCTTCAAAAAATGGCAGGCGATGTAATCGACATTGGATTCTTCTACACTCGTTTGCTCGAGATTGGCTCTTGGATAAGCGCTGATCAGTACAGCGGCCGCATTCTGCTGATTCCCAATTCCATGATTTTCGGGACGCCGATATTGAACTACACCCAGCACCTCTCCCTTATCTGGGACGAAGTCGTGCTGCCCATCACTTACCAGAGCGATATGGAAGCGGCCACTCGCATCCTCACCGAAGTCGGAACGCAGTACACGCGCGAATTCCTGCAAAATGCCGAGCATGATCTGGAGCAAATGCGACATCAGTTTCTCGTCCCGCAGTTGGAATTGAAGCCTGTAGTTTATGTGAAGGTGACGAGTAATTGGTTGGAGTTGACCTTGCGCTACGTGGTTGACCCCAAGAAGCGCCGGTCCGCGAGCAGCTTCATCTATACCGAAGTATTTAAACGAGTGTCCAAGGCGGATAGCATTCAGATCGCGTCCGAGACCATGGACCTTACCCTACATCGTCCAGAGGCAGCGTAGGAAACTCCAAGCACCGGGAATTTCATTCCAAGACTCCCAAAGCGGCAGGGCTTCTGGAGTTCCATCTGAGCCGTATGTCGCCGAGCTAGCGACTTCACGAACCGGGACCAGCAAAAAAATATCGAACGTTAGCGAACGCGCATTCAGTCCTAAAACCCTGCCGCAATTGCCTTCCGCGTCTCCGCACTTTGATTCGGCCTTCCAGTTTTTGCCAGGGTTGGCACTCCCTCGACGGTGTGAACTCTGTTTGCAACAGCGGTTCTTCAGTTCATCTTTGGCCCTAACTGACTGAAATCATGACGCTTATCGTGTCAGGTTCATTTCACGTGCGGTTCCTTTGACCATTCGCGGTGCGCTGGAGTATCTCAGCACCATGCAAGCCGAAAAAACGATAACGGAGCGGAAGGCGATGAAGAAACCATATACGAATCGGGTGCTGGTAGTGCTCAGCGCCCTGGTAATTACCACTGCAGCATTCGGTCAAGGATCTCAGCCAAGGCGCGGAGTCCTTCTCGGCCAGCAGTCTCGGACGCTACTCCAGGGCAACGCCGGATGCACGGTCGGAATGCTCAACCTCAAAATCGTTACCGGAAACGATGACCTGCGCGGCGGAAAGAACAATCTGGATGTCGAAATCCATTTTGCCAATGGCGACATGCAGCCCGCTCCCAATGTGAATAACGGTGTCGGTTGGGGTAACAATACTGTCAATTTCGTTGCAATTCACCTCAACCACCCCGTCCCACCAAGTGACATAAAGCAGATTCGGCTCGTCCATTCCGCGCAAGCCGGGTACAACGCTCCTTCGGCAGGACAAGTTGCCCAGAGCGCACTCCCAATTTCAGGTCCAATGCTGGCACCCATTAACGCACTAGAAGGCATTCAAAGCGAGGACAACTGGGACATGGCTCAATTCCAGGCGTTCGGCTTGGGAAATGGAGTCGATCTGCCAGTCGCGTCGTTTGGAGCGCATAGGTTCACAGGAAGCAAGCCCTCGCTCGACATCAACACACAACCTGCAGGATGCCCCAGTCCAAATCAGGTCAAAAAAATTCTATTCACTTTCTGGACTAAGGACGACGACCTCCGCGGCGGGAAGGACAACCTCGATGTAACCGTTCTGTTTACCGACGGCACCACTCAAACCGAAGCCAACGTCAACCATAGTCAAAATTGGCCTAACGGAAGCACGAAGGGTGCGGAGGTTCTGCTGAACCACCCGGTGACCGTGGACCAGATCCGTGGCTTCACGCTGGAAACCACTTTCACCGGGGGATCAGGGGGCGACAACTGGAATATGAACTCGATGCAAGCGGACGCCGTCCTCATGAACGGGAGTTATCACACCATCGCGAAGTCCGGATATCACAGGTTCAGTGCGGACTGGAGCGGGGATAGTGCCAAGCAGATAAGTATCCGGGCGAATGCGATCAATTAATGGTTCCTCGAGTCCTCGAACAAATAAAGGAGGAGCGGTGTTGAGACGAGATTTAGCTTTAGGTTTCTTGATCTTCGCATCATGCTGCGTCGCCGTCGCACAGCAGAGCAACAGAGCGGTGCAGGGAAGACCGGCCACCACATTGATGCAAGCCAGGGGCGTAAACCCGGGTCTACAAAACACTAGTGCGAACTCGAACCGGCTAGTTACATCGGCGATGTCGCACTTACTTGTAATAAGTCCTACTGGAGTGATGCCCGGCGGCACTGCGGCAAATTCCGCGATCATCGCCGTGTTGAGGAAGCAGAGCATGGCTGGGCAATCGATGCTGGTTCCCGCAGTTCGGCCTGTCTCGAACAACAACACCGGCCCGCTCTTGAACGGCGGCACGGCGCAAATGTTGAACCCGCCCGCCAGCGCGTCATCACCCCAGATTGGGGCAAGTCAGATCATGAACTCCCCGGGATCAGGAGGCGGAGTCTCGAACGGTCGCACCGTGCCCCCGACAATGCAGCAAGCGCCCAGCGCGGTCGCACAGGCGCACCCACAGCAGCCGCAGAAGCCTGGCAGCCATGTGATTCCGACGCAAGCATGCATGGTGGGAATCGGTGGAGTCGATGGTCAGAAATCCGGCGTGTGGTTCAGTCCCGTTCCCGGCCCCGATGGGACGTTTCTCATACAGGGCTGCGGTTTTGGAACGATCCCTGGGGCGGTGTATCTGACCGGGGTTCAAGCGGCGCCTACATCAGTCATCAATCCGGGAAACCAAAATTTCCAGGGACAAGTGACATTCCAGGTAGCGCCCAATCAGTGGAGCGATCGCCAGATTGTTGCGCAGATCGATCCCAACGCGAGCGGGTTATATGACACGAACAATGTGACGCTGGTGGTGAAGACAGCGGGCGGGCAACTATACCAAGCCACCGGCTTCAATTTCAGCGCCGCACGTGCTGACCAGGTCTTATCCGGGATCCTGAAAGCTCCAAGCTGTTGGACGTCCCAAAATGGTTGCATTCCCGCGGGAATCAATCTGGCACTGGTGAACTCGGCCAGCGGCCAGGTGCAGGCAGATGCTGAATCGCCTTCGGTCAGCCTGATACAACCGGGAGAAACCATTGCAGTATCGCGGCAAAGCTTGGCCGGGCAGTTCCCGATCCCGGCTGCTCCTGGACTCAGCTTCGCCGGTGCGACGGATACATACCAGTTTCATTTTGCTGCCGGCTTCCAACTCGATCCGCACACCGGAGTCCAACTGCGGCACACAACTTTCGACAGCAGCTACTGCCAATCAGTAAATGGCGTGCCGACAACGAACGGAAACTGGAATGTGAACTACACCTCGACGACCTCGTTCCAGGTGTTTTGGGTTGAAGAAGGTTGCTGGCCAGCAACGCAAATGTCCAGCGGCAGCACGCAACAGTGGATGAATTACGGAAGCGTCTCAGCATACGCACTGCAGATCACAGTTGTCGGCCCGAGAGGCGTTAGTCCCTGGCCGAGTGGAAACACAAACAGCTTGACCATAAAGCAAGGAACGCAACGTCCCCTGTTGCTGGGACACTAACCCGAAATGCAAGGAGTAGCTTCGATGAACAAATCTCTTATTCGTCTCGCAACGGCGTTAACGACCGCGACATTGTGCGGCACTCTCGCGGCACAGATTCCTGCGACCAGGCCGCCGAATCCCAACATCACCCCGCCGGGGCCGCAGGCACATCAGCCGCCGGGCGGACGCCAGGTGATGACTGGCACCATTTACGGGTTCGTCTATTGGGATGCGCAGGCTACTTCTCACCTCGGGCCTTCGATCTGCAACGCACTTACAATTACGGTGGCCGCAGCCAGCCAGAGTCCGTATACGCCTTTCGGACCCATGGGAACGCAGAGTCATCTGATCCCAATCGCCACGGTCCACCCGCCTCTTACCTCGGTAAACACGACGTCGTACGACGGGTGCGCGTACTCCTACAACAATGCGCCCCTAAATCAAAACCTTTACGTCAAGCTCAACCTCACGCAGGCCGTCGGAACATTGATGCCGGCGACAGTTGCGAAGAACCCGGCAGTCGGCCCCGTCCAGTTCAACAATGCGCCCTGCAGTACGCTGCCACCGCTGACCAAAGCCACGGTGGGAAATCTGCTCGGGAGTTGGGGCTCCTGCCAGAACGTCGCCTATGACGTGAATCTGCCACTCGTGATTCGCCAGTCGTTAACGCCATTGAGCGCAGGCGGCGGGTCCGGAGGAAATCAGAGTGGCGCGCCTGGTGGTTTCGTTCAAACAAATTCCGGACCTCAAAACACCCCAGTGCAAATGAATCCTGGCCCTACGCAACAGCCGATGTTGAGTCAAAGCGGCTCGAACGGGACATTGCTCAGCAACCAATCGTCCGCAGGTTCACCATCACGCGGAATGCTGGTGCCCGCAGTCACGCCGTCGCCCACAACAACAGCACCCGTCAATTCGCAACCGGGTACTCCCGCTCAGCTCGCACCTACACTCCCCGGTGGCGGTGGAACCGTGCAACTGAATCCGCAGCCGTATCCGCCAAAGGCTGCCTCCGGCGGTTTGGCGGGTTTCCCAAGCAGCACAAACGCGGCAGGCAATGGTGCACTCAATGGCGGTTTGAGAACAGCAGCAAATCCAAGTTTCACAGGCGGCGTGAAGCCTGCCCTCTTACCAGCATTGAGCGGGGGAGTTAGAGTTGTTTCAGGAAGGCGCGTGCGGAATTCGCTGGCGGCGAACTCGTCGATCATCGCCGTCCTGCACCAGCAGAGGCAAGCATCGGTTCCTTCGTCGCATACGCTTTCCGCCGCTCCATTCCCAACCCTTGCAGCGCTGCCGTCCAACGCGCGCCCGACAAGCATCTCCGCACCGTATGCGTATTCCAACTTGCTAAGTCCAAAACAAAATGCATGGTGCAAACAGTCGGAGGCGCAGGGTGGCGCCCCGACGATTTTCTCCGTCGCTGGAAACATTCAGGGGCAAGGCGTCGTGTACTCGCCTGATCCGCAGGCCAACCCTTACACGATTATTGGCTGCGGTTTCGGGAACAGTTCCGGGACGGTTCAGCTCCAACTGTTGCAGTCCCAGTCTCAAAACTCAGGATGGTCTAATTCGCAGACTTACCAAACCAGCACTCTCTATACAGTCCAATTCACGATTCAGAGTTGGAGTGACCACGAAATCGTGGCGTCGGTTGCTACCAATACCTCGGGCATTCCCGATTGGTCGTGGGTGGGGCTGCAGGTCAAGGCTCGCCAGTCCGGTTACGCGGCGGGCGGCCAGTTCGTCGCGAGTCGCGCAACCGTTTTGCTGGCCAACATACCCCAGAACCAAGCCTCGCTGTATCAATCCGGCTCGCCGTATTTTTTATCCCCCGTATCGAATTACTACGGACTGAACGGAACCGTCGGGGTCATGCGGCAGGGGCTTGCGGGTCCAGTTGCGGGCCAAGACCAGTTCAGTTTGAAACTCGCGCCGGGATTTGTAGTGGATAGTACTCAGACCGACCTGCTGGTTGCGAACACGTCGTCCAGCATTACGTCACAGCCCGCGACGGTTAACGGAAACACAATCACCGTGACTTATCCAGTACTCACTGCAGGTTCCGGTAATTCAAGCAACTACTACTCGATTTACGGGCTGAAGGTGTGGGTCACCGGTCCCACCGGAGTGCCTCCAATCGTCACTGGACCATAGCCGGCGGTTGCACCGCACAAGTTGTGAAGAAGAACTGAGGAGAACATCCAAATGATGAGACGAACAGTACTATTTTCTGCCGTGCTGATATGCGCGCTGTTGCTGGGCAGTGTTTATGCGGAACAGGCTCCAAAGCTTCTCACCAATGACGATGTGATCACGATGGTGAAGAGCGGCTTGCCGGAGTCTGTGGTGGTGCGTGATATCCAGACGCATCCTGGCAAATACAACACTTCCACCGCTGAACTCGTGCGCTTGCATAAGGCCGGAGTCACGGAGAACGAACTCAACGCGATGATGGCGGGCTCGAACTCCCCTTCAGGGAAAGAGTCACCTGCAGCAGCATCCAAGTCGGCCGCCACGCCTCCGCCTGAGCCGCCGGTCTCAAAGAGCCGCATGCCTAAGGTGTACGTGCTGCAAGGATCGAGCCAGAGAGAATTGCCGCTGGAGAAGACGCAGCTGGCCGAAACAAAAACGAAGCCATCTTCGATGAAGGCGCTGGCTGCGGATGCTGCGGTGACCCAAGGCCTGCAAACTGCCGTGAATACGGTGGCTTGGGACGCAGCCGCCCACACCAATTCCATGGTCGGCGGCTCCATGGTGGGGCAGGCAGGCGGCATTTTTTCCGGAGTCATGTCTCACCGGAAGCCGACGGTTACATACGTCTGGGGAGTTCCCAGTCCAGCGTCCGGAAACGCGTTGCAGACGGTTTCGCCTGCATTCACGGTCGATTTTTCGCGCGTGCCTGGAATTGCGGCAGGCGACTACGAGCCGACCATCGTGAAACTAACCCCCGCACAAAATACTTGCCGGATCGTTGGCGCAACTCAGGGCAAAGAAGATGCGCGGTCAACTCCGGCCGCCGACTGGCAAGTCTATTCGCATTTTCTCGAAGAGCGCGTCGCCACCAAAAACGAACCCTTGGGTCCTGGGAAATTCAAGCTCTCGCCGGCCGCGGAGTTATTTCCCGGTGAATATGCCGTTGTATTGCGCCCAGTGTCGAAGACCAAGCCATTCTCAGGCGGAGATGTAGCGCGTGCGCAGGGTGACGGTCTGATGTTCGACGCGGTGTGGACATTCCAGATCGCGGCAGACGCCGAATAAACAGTGACTAAGGAACGAAAGGAAATGGAAAATTAAGGGGCTGCAGCAGAGGAAGATATGAGTGACTCGATCGCGCCGCAGCGCAATCCAATACCAATGGGCGGCCGAGGATTGATCTCGGCAATCACGCAGTCGCTGCTAGTCCTGTGTGCCCTGCTTTGGCTATCGTCTTGCTCGAAAAAAGTCGATACAGGGAGCATGGGCGGCGCGAACATTTCCAGCACTCCGCCGCAGTTCTACGTACCGCAAAACGCTGTGTACAAGGTTAGGTACACAGATAAGACGGTGCGAATCGATTTGCCCACTGTTCAAGAAGCGCTTCGCGCAGTGAGCCCTGACGGAAGCGCATTACTTTTTGACTCATCTGATGCGCGTCTGCAGGGTCTTACCGCAGGGAAGGTGCTCTTCCTGGAACACCTTGGCGTACGGCGGATTATTGACGTCGAAAAGCAAGGCACACAAGTTGGACTCATAACGGATGACGCATCGCTTTCGGATCTCATTCAGGATGGTCACATTCAATTTACAGCGCCGATGAATCTCGTCCACCCTCATGCCGAGCTCTTTCCTCGGCGCGATGCCAATACTGTGAGTGGGAGGCTCAGGGCTCTTTTCCATCCTCCTCTCGTCTATGCGGATAGTGGCTCGTTCGGTTTCCACGCTCAGGGCAAGGTTGATAATTGGGATTTCGAGGCTGGCGCCACGAGGAAGGGTGATGGGCTGAATTTCTCCCTCTCCGCCACAAAGGACCTAACCGGGCTCAAGGCTAAAGTCACAGCTACAGGAGATGTGAGCCACGTCTCCTCCTCATTCGACGCCGATATAAAAAACGGAAAGGTGCAAAGCTTTCAATACAACACTCCGTTAAAGGGGAGTCTTCACGTTACCTGGGCAGCTCTCACCGCCGGCCAGAATTTTGGTATTGGGGAATCGCGCCTTGCGTTGCCGCCCCTTGCAAAGGACGTGATTGACGTCTACGGACTGCCTTTCCTGTTCCAGATAAATGCAAACCTGATTTTCAAACCGGGTTTTGGAACGCAACACGACGCCGCCTCCGGCGGGTTTGACTTGAATTATGACGGCGCGGGCGGCCTGATTGTGCAAGGTTCACAAAGTTCGACAAATGGAAATATGCAGGCCACTCCATCGCTGAACAAGACCACGTCTTCATCGCTTGCGGCGCATGGCATTGTGCTCGCCGTCAACGCGCCCAAGATTTCGCTCTCGATCGGGACAGATAGCTTCAAGGAGGCGCTTAATGAGCTGCTGCCCCAAACGATTACGTCCTGGTCCTGGTTCCAAAGGCTCCAGCAAAACCTGTTTTCGAAGAAATTGTCCAAACAGGCCGGACCAGGTGATTTCTTCAAAATAAACGGTGGGGCCTACGTTCAACTTGTAGCGGAATTCGATTACTCCGCTTCCGGGCCCTTGAGCCTTGTACCGTGCTCAAACACTCATTTCAATATGTACGCGCAGGCTGGGGCCGACGCTCAAGTGCTTGCAATGAAGGGGACCTCTCCTACGGTGGAGTGGTTCAAGAGCTCGAAGTCTTGGAGGAACCCGGATAGCGATGTTTGTGGACCGAAATAATGGAGGACGGGGCTTGAGTGCGCCGCATTCGACCGAGGACTGGACTTCGTATTCCAGCTTGCCGGATGGCTCAGCGACCGACGTATCTCTAAACAGGAGACGAACAATGGGACACAACAGACAATGGCTGGTGAGACTGGCGCTCTATTGCGTTCTCGGTCTTCTATGCGGGGCATTGCTGGCTTGTAATTCGAACCGAGCTTCAAACACCGGGCACGGCAACATGGAGGCCGCCTCAAGCCCGGACACGCACGTGGAAACAATGTGTGTGGGTGACCGTATCAGCAACCCGCCGGAGCCGTTCCACTACTCGTACAAATACTCGGGTGCGTCTGGCACGATGGAGAATGAGGCGGAAATTACCCCGCAAGCGATGGACATCATCAACAAGGACGCCTCCGGTTCGCATTCTTACCATGGCGTTCGATCGAAGGACGATAGTTGGAATGCTGCTGTGTTGGACCTCTCGAATCTCAGGTTCACCGGCTTATCTGCCCGGATCGACTCGCTGAACGGAACATCGGCGCTGATCCCGCAAGGCGCGGAGTCGGTGAACGGCTACAGCACGACCAAGTATGCAATTGATACCACCCGCGCCAACGCTTCTGACCAACAGCAATTCCGGACGTTATTTGGGAAGGGCAGTTTTGAGAAAGGTACGATTTGGGCTCCGGCGGATGGCTGCGCCGTGAAAATGATTCTGGACGAAGCAATTGTCCAGAACGACGGAACTGTCGACAAGGGTCATTACGAGCTCGCGCTGGTTAAGAAATGAACGAGAGGGCACGTTGGGTAGGCTCGATGCGATATTTCTAAAACGGAGGAAGAATAACTTGAAAATGAGAAAGCATTGCAGACCTGCTACACGACACTTGCTTGTAGCAATCACCATCGCAGGCGTGATGGCCATCTTTGCTTTGACTACTGCGTGCTCCAAACAAAGCTCCAAATCTGCGCAAGAAGAGTCAGGCAAAGGTCGAACTGTGGCGCAAGCCAAGAACGATCCGGGCATTGATCTCAACTGTGTCTACGAGCGCTTGCAGAACCCGCCGGAGTCCTTTCATTACGTCTACAAAAAGAATGCCTCGGATGGCGTCACTGTGCACCAGGAAGCCGATTTCGCGCCGCAGACAGTGGATGGTTTTCGCATGCAACCCGATGGGACGCAACAACCCCTTCATGCAGCCCGTTCGGACTCATCCGCTTGGCAAGCTGCTTTGGCCGGTTTAACCGGAATTTCTGGCATGGCGGGCACAGTCGCGACATTCAATCACAGCTCTGCCGTGCAGCGCGAATCCGATAGCGGGCAAGTCAATGGATATCAGACGACCCACTATTCAATCGATACGGCACGGTGGGATGCGACGACGCGGCAAATGCTGGGCAACTCTACCTTGGGACCGGGCGGATTCGATAAAGGCGACGCATGGGTTACTTCGGATGGATGCCCGGTGAAGCTCATCCTCGACGATGAAATGCACAAAAACGACGGGAGCTTGCTCGAGAAGGTCCATTACGAAGAAGCTATGGTCAAAAAATGAGAGGCGGCGCGGGACTGAAGTGTTTGCGGCTCACGGTGAGGCGACGATTCAACGTTCTGAATATCTGTCGAAACGTTGATCATGCGCGTTCGCAGGTTCGAGGGAGACTGTATGAGCAACGGTTGTGAGCATTGCGGGGCGGCAGTTGCCGAATCGGACGCATTCTGCACGAAATGCGGCGCAAAGCGACGCCCTGGGGTAAGCGATTCGCTGTCGGCTCGGCACGAGCAGCCGGGCACTCACGCTGTCGCCGCTCCGAGCAAACCGCCAGGTCGAATTCCGAAGATTGTCATGGCAGCTGTCGTTTTCGCTGTTTTTTTGGTGGCGACAATTACGATGACGGTGATCTATGCGGCCCATCGTGCCAGGCAAAAAGCAGCACTCGCCGACGCAAGTTCCAGCAGCGATTCCAATGCTGACAAAGACCTCGACGACCTGAAGTCTGCCATCGGCGCCACTTCAACCAGCACTGGCGCTTCGTCGTCTGAAACTCCTTCCAGCGTTTCGAATCCGCCTGCGGGCACTTCTCCTGCTCAGTCCATTCCTGCGTCTCCGCATTTTGTTGTGATTCCTCCAGCTGTTGCTGCGGCTCCTATCGTTGCTGCCCCTGCAAGCGGCGACCCGAGCAAAGACTGGGCCTTAAAGTACGAGCGCACTGAGAACGGCCCCGAAGCCGACCTCGTGGTGCGCACTGGAGATATCAACAATCTCGGTTTTGGCTGGCCGCAAGGGTTCGATCCATTCTCCGGCAACTCGACTCCGCAACATGACTTTCCATGGAAACCTCGCGACGGCGCGCCGGAAGGGACCGATCGCATCATGATTGGGTCCGCGCTAGATCCATCGGTACGTTCCCCAACGCGATGGCTATCCCTGCACGATGGATACAGCGGGCTTTTGGAAAGTTGCGAAGTTATAGAGCCACCACCTCCGGGGCAGGTGTGCAGGGAACGCTACGATTCCATGCCGCAGGCGGTCCGCTTGGCGGTGGGTACGCTCCCACCTCAGATCAAGGCAGTTGTTGTGCAGATTTTTGTCGATGATTTCCAGGCCGCGGCCTTTGGCTCACATTTCCAAGTCAGCTTAAACGGAACCAGAATCCCCACATTTGAGAACGCGATCAATTCGCTTAACCAGACAGGCCCAATTGGAAAATTGCTGACCTTGAAGTTGCTACCCGAGTATTGGCCACTTCTCAACTCGGGCGAGGTCAAACTGCTGATCGACGATCCCACGACGAAACAAGGGGACGGATACGCAATCGATTTCGCGCGCATTCTCGTAAATCCACACCAATTCAAGTATCAGGTCTCGCTTCTTGCTTCCGTTGTGGATGCGGACAAGCACACGCCGATTCCCGGGGCCACAGTGACGGCCGGGCTCGGTTCCGTATCAACAGATCAGAGTGGAAAATGTCAGTTAACGGGACTGCCAGCAGGACTGGTGACGGTCACGGCGGCCGCCCCCGGCTACGACGAGAACTCCGTGCCCGTGGACCTTCCAGCTGGGCAGAGTGGGAATGCCGAAGTCCCGTTACATCGTCACCAGGAAGATACCGCCGCGCTCGAAAAAGAACTGGCGCAAACTGGGCAGGCAACGATCTACGGCATCCACTTCGATACTGATTCTGCGAAGCTGCGCGGCGACAGCCTGCCTGCCTTGAATGCAGTCCTTGGTCTCATCAACAATCACCCCGAGTCCCGTTGGACGATCGGCGGCCACACTGACGATCAAGGAAACGCCGCACACAATCAAAGCTTGTCGCAAAACCGTTCGGCCTCGGTCATCGCATGGCTAAAGGATCACGGAGTCGACCCCGCCCGGCTCGTTCCGCAAGGTTTCGGGGCGACACGTCCGGTGGCGGATAACAGCACGGCGAGCGGCAGGGCCCTGAACCGACGGGTCGAAGTTGCAATCGCCAAGTAACTTCCGCGAAATCTGAACTCTCGTGGGTGCGCCAACCTGGAAGTTAGCTCCACAGGCGATCCCACGACCGTTCGTTATCCCACTGCGGCGTGGGTTCGAAGTAACCGGTTCCTGGCGCGAGATGCTGTCGCACCACATCGTCGTTCAGCGTGACGCCTAGACCTGGCCGGTCAGGGACATCGATCCAACCATGGTTGACGATCGGAGTGCTCGCGTACTCCTGCACCAGCGACGACCACCACGGCACATCCAGCGAATGATTTTCCAGAGCGAGGAAGTTCTGCGTCGCAGCCGCGCAGTGCACATTCGCCATGCAGCTCACCGGAGTCCCCGCAAAGTGCATCGCCATGGGCACGCCGTACTCTTCAGCCATGTCGCCAATTTTGTGCGTTTCGAGAATTCCTCCCGCCGTCGCCAGATCGGGTTGAATCTTGTCCACTACATTCTTCTCGCACAGAACTTTGAACGGCTCCTTCAAGTAGATGTCTTCGCCGGTCAAAATCGGCGTCGGGCTCTGATCCGAAATTTCTTTGAGCTGGTCGGTGTACATCCATGGAATTACATCTTCCAGCCACTCCAGGTTGTACTTCTCGTACGCTTTGCCCAGACGGATGATGGACTTCACACCTAGATGTCCAAGATGGTCCATCGACAGTGGAATCTCCATACCGACCGCGTCGCGCACCGCGGCCACGAACTCCTCAAGCATCGACACACCCTTTTCAGTGACCTCCATTCCGAGAAACTGATGTTCGAGTTGGTTCTCTTCCCAGTTCGTCAGTTTTGACGGTCCGGTCACAGTACCTGGCGTGTCGGAAACCATCTCAATCCCCAGGTCCATCTTCAGCCAGGTCAGGCCCATGACTTCTTTACGCTCTTTCATGCGCTGCGCATAAACCTTTGGATCTTTCGACTCTGTTGTGTCGGCGTATACGCGAATTTTGTCGCGAAATTTTCCGCCGCCGACCATCGCGTACACTGGCGCGTTGTAAACTTTGCCGGCGATGTCCCACAGCGCCATCTCGATTGCGCACACACCGCCCCCTTGGCGCGCGTGCCCGCCAAATTGCTTGATCTTGCGGAAAATGTGATCGAGTTGCAGCGGGTTCTCGCCCACGATCCGGCTCTTCAGAAACAGCGCGTAAGTCGCACTCGCGCCATCACGCACTTCGCCTAGTCCATATACGCCCTGGTTCGTATCAATGCGGATGATCGGGCAAGGGCTCGGTCCTGGCTTCACTACCGTGGCGACACGCATGTCGGTAACCTTCAGCGTCGACGGCGAAGAGTTCGTATTAACGCCCTTGGCATAAACCGGTTCATCCACCAGCAGTCCCGCGCCCAGTGCCAATGCCGAAGTTTTGATTGCGTCGCGACGATTCAATGTGGTTTTTCCCATGCCCGACCTCCGTAGCTAATTGCTCAAGACCACTTACCACTAAGGACACGAAGGAGCACTAAGGAACACATTTGCTCAGAAACCTTCGTGTGACTTAGTGTCCTTGGTGGTAGACGTCTTTCTTACAGGCGCCCGAACTTCTTCACCGCTTCTTCAATCGATTTAAGCTTCTCAATGTACGCGTACATCGAGTGCTCCTTGAAATCCATGTCCTGCGCCATCGCCAGCACTTCAGCGGCTTTTGCGCGGGGCACCACCACCACACCATCCGGATCTGCCGCAACAACGTCGCCTGCGGAGATCATTACGCTGTCGCATTCCACGGGAACATTCGCGCCTGCAAACCGGTAGTGTCCAACCGACGTTGACGGCACATTTCCAAGCGCATAAACGGGAAAACCAATCTTGGTGAGATACGCCGTGTCGCGCACGCCGCCATCAATCACCGCGCCGGAGAATCCACGCGCCTGCATGGCTGTCCCCATTAATCCGCCCATGCCAGCGATATCCGCACCATCTTCCACCACCATCACGTAAACCGAATTCGGACCGCCCTGGTCAATCGCCGCCAGCATTCCATCCAGCGCGTGCGGGTCCTGATTCTCCTCTTTGCGCAGCTTCACAGTGACTGCAAATCCAGCGAATCGTGACGTGAAGATCGGCTTCATGCGGTGCGAGAGATACATGCGCTGCCCGGTGATTTTCTCCAGCGCATCCGACACCGACGCAACTTCCACGTGGCGATATCCATCGAGCAGCCCTGCATCAGTACTGGCCTCGGCCGGTCGCGAAAACGCGCGTGGAGCGTCCGCCAGAACAATAGCGACAACGAATAAAACCGAAAAGACCACCGCTCTGCCGATCCAGCCGCGTTTGAAGAACTTATTCATTTCGTGCTCCTGAAGTTGCGGTCGCGTTTGCCCTACATCCAAACGGCTCAGCGAGGCCGCGCCGCGATCGATATCGACCCACATCCAGAACAGCCCACCCAAACAACACAATCCGGCTGCCACAAAGAATGGCGTGTTCCATCCGAAATACTTGGCAATGATGGGCGTCATCAGCGCGGTAACCGCGCCCGCTATTTGCCCGCCCATGTTCATCACGCCGGAAACGGACCCCGACGAGGCCCCCGCCATCTCCGAACTCACCGACCAGAACGAACTCTGTGAAAGATAGAGTGCGCCTGCGCCACCGGCAAGCACGACGCTCGCAAGACGCGCATCGGCGGCGAACATGGCCAGCGCGAGGAAAATGGTGCATAGCACCATAGCAGCACCTGCCACACCACAACGTCCTGCGCGCTTTCCGGCCGCTTTTGTAACCACGTCACTGATCCAACCGCCGACCGAAGAACAGATCGCCATAGCCGCGAAGGGAAGCATTGAGTAGACCGCACTCGTCTTGAGATTCAGCCCGCGTACGGCATTGAGGTAAATAAAAAACCAGGTGAAAAAAATGTATGCGACGTAGCCATAGCAGAAGTAACTTGCAGTGACTGCCGCGACGTCTCTGCTGGTGAAGATCGCACGCCACGCCACCGGCTTGCTGGAAGCCTCCGTCCTCGGCAGACCCTCGCGAATGAGCGCTGCTTCGCCGTCGTTTACCGAGGGGTGGTCTTCAGGCTTGTCGCGCGCGATCACAAACCAGACAATGCCGCCCGCGAGTCCGATTACCGCGCTGATCCAGAATGACCAGCGCCATCCCCAATTGATCAAGACGTAAGTAATCAGCGGCGGCGCAAAAAAAGATCCTGCTCCCACTCCCGCGAAGATCAGTCCGTTGGCGATGCCACGTTCGCTAAGCGGAATCCAACTCGCCACCAGCCGGTTTCCCGCCGGATAGACAACCGCCTCGCCGATTCCCAGCGAAAATCGCACCGCCACAATCGCTGCGATCGCGAGAGGGAGGCCCACCGGGACCGCTGCCGTTAGCGCGGTAAACACCGCCCACCAAAGCGTCCCGAGCGCCAGGATTCGCCGCGGCCCGAATCGATCTGCGAGTCGTCCGCCCGGAGCCTGGAACAGCGCATATCCCCAGTTGAAAGCGCTGGCCACGAGTCCAAACTTGACATGGTCAAAACCGTACGCGCGCTCCATCGATGTGCCGGCGATACCAATATTCACGCGGTCCAGAAATGCGATGGCGCTGATCACGAACATCCAGAAGATCAGCAACCAGCGGACGCGGCTCGGGCGAGTGCTCATTGGGAGAGCTTGCAAGCCAAGCATTGTAACCGCCCAATCGGTTTTGTGTTTGACAAATTTTCCTCAATTTGAGAGTTTCGTGATCGCGCTTCTATCGGAGGCCGATACTGATGCGAATCGTTTTTTCCGCGCCCTCGCGGCTGGTGTCTACTTTCCTCACTTTGATTTTGTTCGCCGCGCTGAACACGCAGGCGCAGCTAATTCAGTTTTCCAAGCAGGACCTCATCGACTACACTGCGCAGAATCCCTTCGGACGCTTGTCCGACGGTCGGCCCAAGGTTCCCAACGATCTCATCGAGCGTGCTCGCGGTCTTTCTGCCGAGGAAGTGTGGGCCGTGCTGCAGGCCAAGGGCTACAACAATCAGTACGCCGATGGATTCCAGGTGCTCCATCCGGGAAAGATGCTGGTAGGCCGAGCCTTCACCGTGCAATTCATGCCCGTGCGCGAAGACGTGAACGACGTTGCCAACGCCAAGGCCAAAGCCAAAGGCATGCCGCGCCTGTATAACCAGACCGCCATTGACATGCTGCAACCTGGCGACGTCTTGGTCGTCGACATGTTCGGCAAAAAAGTGAACGGCACCATCGTCGGCGACAACCTGTTTTTCTACATTAAGCAGGCTACGAAAGATGGCGGCCTCGTGGTCGATGGCAGCGTGCGCGACTTGAACGGGATTGCCGAAATCGACATGGCAGCCTATTTTCGCGCCGTCGATCCCACTCCTATTGGCAACGTGATGCTTACGGGAATTAATGTTCCAGTTCGCATTGGCGACGTCACCGTGATGCCTGGAGACCTCGTTGTCGGCGATCGCGAAGGCGTGTACTTCGTCCCGCCGCAGTTTGTGCAGGAGGTCCTCGACAAGGCTGACGAGACGCACATCCACGACGAGTGGACCAAGATGAAATTTGCGGAAGGGAAGTACAAGTCGAGCGAAATCTACGGCTCGCCAAGCGACCCCAAACTCAAGCAGGAATACGCGGACTACCTGAAGAAGCGGCTCTACGAACTCCACAAAGAACGCGCTCAAAAGCAAAGCGAGGTGAAGTGATGATGAAGATCTCCGAAAAAGAACTCACGCGACGCGGATTCATCACGCGTGTAGGCCAAGGGCTAGTGGCAACTGGCGTTACCGCACCTTTGTTGAAGAATGCTCATGCGCAACTGCGCGTGCCTGATCCTCCCGGCAAGAAACTTGGCTGGGCCATTGTCGGCCTCGGCAGCCTCGCTATCAACCAGATTCTTCCTGCGTTCGCGAAATGCGAGAAATCCAAAGTTGTCGCATTCGTCAGCGGCCACCCTGACAAAGCCAACAAGCTGGCGCTCCGCTACAACGTCAATCCCAAGAACATCTACAACTACCAGAATTACGACTCCATCAAGGACAATCCCGAAGTCGACGTCATCTACATCGTGCTGCCGAATGGCATGCACGCTGAGTACACCATTCGCGGTTTGCAGGCCGGCAAACACGTGCTCTGTGAGAAGCCGATGGCGAGTACCTCCGCCGAATGCCGTCAGATGATCGACGCCGCGAAAAAGGCTGATCGCAAGCTGATGATCGCGTATCGCTGCCATTACGAACCGTATAACAAGGAGGCCATCCGCATTGCCCGCGCCCACGAGCTCGGTCCTACGCAGATGATCCTCGCCGACGCAGGCTTTGCCGCCGGTGATCCTGCCCAGTGGCGGCTCCACAAGGCTCTGTCCGGTGGCGGTTCCATGATGGATATTGGCATCTACGCTCTGAATGCTGCGCGCTACCTCACCGGCGAAGAGCCGACGGAAGTCAACGCCATGAGCTTCACCGATCGCAACGATCCTCGCTTCAAGGAAGTCGAGAGCAATGTGATTTTCCAGTTGCGCTTCCCGAGCGGCGTGATTGCGAACTGTTCGTCGAGCTACAGCTACTTTCACCAGAGCCACTATCGCGTGATGGGCACCGAGGCTCGCCTCGAGATGGATCCCGCCACCTGGTACAACGGCAACCGCATGTGGATTGAACGCGGCAACAAGATCGAGCAGATCGAGTTGCAGGAAGCTGACCACTTCGCCCTCGAAATGGACCACATGTCCGACTGCGTCATGCAGAATAAAGAGCCGCTCACTCCCGGCGAGGAAGGTCTGCGCGATTTGACCATTATCGAGGCGGTATACGAGGCTGCGAAGAGCGGAAAGACGGTGAAGCTGTAGAACCGGCCATCAGCCATCAGCCGTCAGCCATCAGTTTGGTCGTGCAGAGCCAACCGACTAGCATTTCGGGAAGCAAGGACAATGCCGGTGAAAAGCCGTCGCGACTGTAAATGCCCATGTCACTCTGGTGGCGTGGTCATGCATTCGGTTCCTTGCTGTGATGGCCTGCTTGGCTACCTCAAACGCAAACCAAGAGCAACAGCCGCCCCGAAATCAGAGAACAAGAAAGCGAAATAGCCAGCACGAGTCGACCTGATGGCTGACGACTAGTGTTACACTCCCGCTTACCTCAATCCGCGAGGGACGCATGAGTTGGGCCAATAAGTTTTCCAAGCCATACCGAATCGAATCGGGCAAAGGCTTCCGTCTGGAAGACTTTAATCCCGACGACACCGCGCACCTTCATTCCAAGGAACACGCGGAAAAACTGCTCGAGCAGAGCATCCGTGAAATGGCGGAGTTGCAGGACAGACTCTACGCCCAGGACCGTTGGGGCGTGCTGCTCATCTTCCAGGCCATGGACGCGGCCGGTAAAGATGGCGCAATCAAACATGTCATGTCGGGCGTAAATCCCCAGGGATGCCAGGTCTATTCCTTTAAAGCTCCATCGTCCGAGGACCTGAATCATGATTTTCTCTGGCGCACGACCAAGTGCCTTCCGGAGCGTGGTCACATAGGCATCTTCAACCGCTCATATTACGAAGAAACTCTCGTCGTCCGCGTTCATCCCGAAATCTTGAAAAATGAGCGCGTCCCCGAACAGTTGCTGGGAAAGAATCTTTGGGAAGACCGCTTCGAGGACATTCGCAATTTCGAGCGTTATCTCTGGCGCAACGGCATCATCACTCGCAAGTTCTTTCTAAACGTCTCCAAGAAGGAGCAGAAGCGCCGTTTTCTCGAACGCCTCGAAACGCCGGACAAGAATTGGAAGTTTTCCGCCGCCGACATCCACGAGCGCGAATACTGGGACGACTACATGACGGCCTACGAAGAAATGATCGCCGCCACGTCGAGCAAACACTCGCCGTGGTACGTAGTCCCAGCCGACAACAAGTGGTACACGCGCCTTGTCGTCGCCGCAGCAATTGTCGATACGCTTAAGGATTTGAAGCTCTCGTATCCGACCGTCGATCCCGACAAGCGCAAACAACTGCAGGCCGCGAAGTCACAACTGGAGCGGAAAAAATAGTTATTGGTTGTTGGTTATTGGTTGTTGGGATTCTAAGCAAGCGAATATGATGGTTTCCCAAAACCTGCAGCCAAAAGCCTAAAGCCGAGAGCCAACAACCAACGACAGTTCCTTGAACGCCCCTCTCACCATCGTCGGCCTCGGAGAACTCCTCTGGGATGTTTTTCCCACGGGACGCCAACTCGGCGGCGCTCCCGCCAACTTCGCCTACTGTTCGCATTTGCTAGGTGACAACGGAACGGTCGTGAGCCGCGTCGGGGCCGATGAATTCGGCAACGACATTCGCGAATCCCTCGCCGCCTTTGGCCTGACCGATGATTTTGTCCAGAGCGACAACGAACATCCCACTGGCACGGTGAAAGTGAAACTCGACAAGAAAGGCCAGCCCGATTTCACCATCACGTATCCCTCTGCGTGGGATTTTCTGGAGTGGACACCCTCGCTGCAGCACCTGGCGAGTTCCGCCGACGCAGTTTCGTTCGGATCGCTCGCCCAGCGCTCGCCTGTATCGAAGCAGACCATCCGTACTTTTATTGACGAGCTTCGACCGGAGGCCGCCAAAGTATTCGATGTTAACCTGCGTCAGTCGTTCTATTCCGCCGACGTGCTGCGGGAATCGATCTCGCGCGCCACCATCGTCAAACTCAATCAAGACGAGGTGCCCAAGGTTGCCACACTTCTGGAGTTACCCGTGAAGGACCTCCGCAGTTTTGGACGCGAAGTTCTCGACAGTTTCAATCTCCTCTGATTTGTATCACTCGCGGCGAGAAGGGAAGTTTGCTGATTAGCGCGACCGAAGAGCACGACCATCCTGGATATCGCGTGAAAGTGCGCGATGCTGTCGGCGCTGGTGACGCCTTCACCGCAGGCTTGGTCAATCAAGTCCTTCACGGTGCACCGCTAGCCGAAGCCAACGACTTCGCCAATCGCATGGGAGCGTGGGTCGCCTCCAATTCCGGCGCTATGCCGCCGGTGCCGGATGAGGGATTGCTCGCCGCCCTTGCCGAGATAGGCTGATTCAACAAAGCTAAGTACTACTGTGGTACCCAAACGCGCGGGTAGCAACTTTTTGCGAGCGTTATTTTTTACGTAATGTCATTCCGAGCGAAGAAGATCATTCGCTTGCGGATGATCTTCACAGTCGAGGAACCTGCCTTTGTTTGAAAAAAACGGCTAGATCACCATGCACGTTCTACACCCCGCGCCGATGGGCTTCACTCTCCACCGGCTCAAAGAACCGCTGGTGATTGATCAGGCTTTCCACCGCCCTTACCACTTCGCTGCCGGTATTCTTCGACACCGCGCCCCTGAATCCAGCGTGGACCGCTTCTTTGGTGAGTTCGCTGGAAACCTGCTGCACCGTGAGCAGCAGCATCGGCGTTTCCGGCGTCGCCCGTGCAATCTCCCGCGCCGCCTGCAATCCGTTGCACTGCGGCATCGCCAGATCGAGCACAACAATGTCGGGATTCAGTTCCGCGGCTTTACTGACAGCTTCGTTGCCGTCGCAGGCATCTCCGCAGACGCTCCACTCGTCGTGCGACTCGAGCAGACGTCGCAACAAGCGGCGTATAGCGGCATCGTCATCGGCAATCAAAATTCGCACAGCCATAACCGGGGAGGGCTACAGGCCGTCCCACTTAATTAGATGCGGGGTACACAGGCCCAAGCAGAACCCATTATGCTGTTCTTGCATCTCTTAGAAGCAATACCGCGCTTACCTGATTACCAGCGCGATTACCTGGGCAACTCGCCGCACCCAAACCGCAGGGAATCGAATCTAATTTGAATCCGCACGAGGCGTAAGACGAAAGACGATGAGCTCAGCCCCGCAGGTCCAACCCCAAATCAATCCCTGGCTCATCGCTATCGCGGTCATGTCCAGCACCTTCATGGAGGTCTTGGACACCACCGTCGTTAACGTCTCGCTGCCGCACATCGCCGGAAGCCTCTCCGCCAGCACTGATGAAGCAACCTGGACTCTGACCTCTTATCTGGTCGCGAACGCCATCATTCTGCCCATGACCGGCTGGCTCGCCGGCCGTTTCGGCCGCAAGCGCCTGCTCATGATGGCCGTCACCGGATTTACCGTCGCATCCTTCTTTTGCGGGCTGGCCCCGTCCTTACCGTTCCTGATCATCTTCCGCGTCATTCAAGGCGCGTGCGGCGGAGGACTGCAGCCGTTGTCCCAGGCAATCCTGCTCGAATCCTTCCCGCCCGAAAAGCGGGGACAAGCCATGGCGTTCTGGGCGCTCGGCATTGTGGTCGCGCCCATGCTCGGCCCGGTCGCCGGGGGCTGGCTGACCGACAACTACAGCTGGCGCTGGGTCTTCTATATCAACGTCCCCATCGGCGTGATCGCCATTCTTCTCACGCAAGCATTCGTCTTTGACCCGCCGTATTTGCGCCGCGAAAAAACCGGCATCGATTATTGGGGTATCGGCCTGCTCACGGTCGGCATGGGATCGTTGCAGATCATGCTCGACAAGGGCCAGGAAGAAGACTGGTTTGGGTCCCACTTCATCATTACGCTGCTGGTGCTGGCGATTATTGGCATGGGTGGCCTGATCATCCGCGAGCTGAAGGCCAAGCACCCGGTCATCGACCTCACCGTCTTCAAATACCGATCCTACGCGGTCGGCACGTTCCTGATGACCATTGTTGGTTTCGTGCTTTACGGCAGCACGGTGCTGTTGCCGCTCCTGATGCAGGAATTGCTCGGCTACACCGCCACTCACGCCGGCGTCACGAATTTGCCCCGTGGATTGGCGTCATTCCTGTTCATGCCGATTGTCGGCATTCTCACCGGCAAGGTTGATGCACGAAAACTCCTTGCGGTCGGCCTTACCGCTACCGCGATCGCGATGTTCCTCGTTTCCACTTTCAGCCTCGACGTCGGCTTCTGGAATTTCTGGTGGCCGCTGATGATTCAGGGTGCAGGCCTGGGTTTAATTTTCGTGCCCCTGACCACCGTCACCAACGATCCCATTCCGCGCGAGCGCATGGGCAACGCCACCAGCCTCTTCAACCTGATGCGCAACATCGGCGCCAGCATGGGGATTTCTGCTGTTACTACCCTGCAATTCCGCCAGATGCAGGCGCACACCAATATTCTCGGGGCCCATGTAAACGGCTCCAACCCCGCCGCGCAGCAGACTTTTCGCGGCCTTGAACAGGTGTTTATGAGCCGGGGTGCCGACGCGGTTACTGCCGCCCATCAGGCCGAAGGGGCCGTTTGGGGCATGGTCCTGCGGCAAGCCTCCATGCTGTCCTACAACGACGTTTTCCGCTTCCTGGGAGGTATGTTCCTGGTACTGCTACCTTTATTGTTCCTGATGCGTAAGCCCAAGGGAGGCAAGGGCCCGTCCATGGCCCATTGAGGGTCGCTGGAATTTTGATACATAAGATTGAAACTTTGCATGTAAATTGGTCATCAGTAACGTTGACATCGAAATGAGCCAGTCCCTACGATATACGGAACCAATGAACGCTTCTCGTAAAAGCTGTTGCCAGTGTTGTTTCTGTTGTTGTCCGTGTCTACACACTGGCATGCGGAAGCTTCTGACCTGACACACTGAGAACACAAAAGGTTTAGAAAAGCCCGTCGCCAGTGACCCTGGTAGCGGGCTTTTCCTTTTGTGGTAAACGCATGTTTCCTATTTTCTTAAAACTCGAATCGCGGCCTTGCCTGGTAGTCGGCGCCGGAGCTATCGCCGAAGGCAAGATTCAGGGTCTTCTTGCCGAGCGCGCCTCCGTAAAGGTTGTTGCCCCTGAGGCCACATCGCAGATTCGCCAATGGGCGTCCGCGGGAGCTATCGACTGGCATCAGCGTGAATTCGAGTCCGCCGACTTGGAAGGGAAGTTTCTGGTCATCGTCGCTACCTCTTGTCGCGACGTGAATGCGCGCGTATTTACGGAAGCCCACGCCAAAGGCATTCTCTGCAACGCTGTGGATGATCCGCCGAATTGCGACTTCTATTACCCGGCTCTAGTTCGACGTGGAGACCTGCAGATCGCGATCTCGACCGGCGGCCAAAGTCCCGCACTGGCCCAACGTATTCGCCAGGAGCTCGAACAACAGTTTGGCCCTGAGTACGAGTCGTGGGTCGCCGAACTTGGCAAGCAGCGTGAAGAACTTGCCGCCAGCGATCTGGATCCTGATGTTCGCAAGCGCATCCTGCACGAACTCGCCAGCCGCTCTTCTTTTGACGCGCAGGTTGCGGCGCAGAAAGGCGGGCGAAACTGATGCAGGCCGGCAAAGCATTTCTGGTGGGCGCGGGCCCAGGCGATCCGGAACTCCTTACGGTCAAGGCGGTCAAAGTGCTCCGCTCCGCCGATGTCGTTCTGCACGACAGCCTGGTCAGTCCCGAAATTCTCGCGCTAGTGCCGCACGATGCCAAGTTGATCGATGTCGGCAAGCGCTGCGGCATGAAGAGCACGCCGCAAGAGGACATCAACAAGCTTTTGGTTCAGTACTCGCTCATGGGCCTGAATGTCGTCCGACTGAAAGGTGGCGATCCCTTCATCTTCGGACGGGGCGGGGAAGAGCTCGAAGCCCTTCGCCTGGCGGGCATCGAGACCGAAGTTGTCCCCGGAATCACGGCCGCCCTTGGCGCCGCCGCCGGCACGCAGATTCCGCTCACCCATCGCGATCTTTCTTCGACTTTGATTCTGGTTACCGGAAACAGCAGGAACGCTGAGCACATAGCGAATTGGCCTGACGCCCTCCCCCAAAACGCGACATTAGTCGTGTACATGCCCGGCCATCAATTGTCCTCGTTGCAGCAGCGTCTGTTGTCCTCCGGAGTTGCGCCGGAAACGCCTTGCGCGATCATTTCCGGCGCAACTATCGAATCCGAGCAAGTGCACCTCACCGTTGTCGCCAATCTTTTTGCGGCGCCGCGCCTGACCGCCGCGCGTCTGCTGGTTGTTGGCGAGGTCGTGCGTTTTGCCGAAGCGCGCCAGTTGCGCGAGCAGTTCAAAGATTTTTCTGTGCGACCTCAGTACTCAGTGGTAAGTCCTGGTACCGGAGAAAGCGCGTGAAGACCGACATTGAGCATATAAGCCTCGCAGCCGAAAGATGGAACGCAGAGCAGGTCTTGTCATGGGCGTTCAGTACATACGGCGACCGCGTGGCCATCGCCACCGGAATGGGCGCCGAGGGTATGGTGCTTCTCGACATCGCCTCGCGCATCCATCCGGGGTTGAAAGTCTTCACCGGCGACACCGAGTTCCTGTTCCCCGAAACTTACGATTTGATCGACCGCGTCGAAGAGCGCTACGGAGTCAAGATCGAGCGGATTCTCTCCCAGCTTTCGCCGGAAGAGCAGAAACGCGAGTTTGGTCCAGAGCTTTGGGCAACTAATCCCGACAGGTGCTGCGAACTTCGCAAGATCGAGCCGCTGCGCCGCAAGCTTGCTACGCTGGATGCCTGGATCACCGCAATTCGCCGCGGGCAGACCCCGCAGCGCGCCTCGGCTAAGAAAGTCGAATGGGACCCGAAATTCAACCTGGTGAAGATCAATCCTCTCGCGGATTGGAGACACCAGACAGTATGGAGTTATATCGTTAAGCACGACGTGCCCTACAACCCGCTCCACGATCGAAATTACCCAAGCATTGGCTGCACCAATTGCACCCGCGCTGTTCTGCCGGGCGAAGACGCTCGCGCGGGACGCTGGTCCGGCTTCCGCAAAACCGAGTGCGGCCTACACGCGGCCGCCGGGAACACCGCTGCGCCGCTGGTACAACTCGCCGCCGTCGGCGCTGAAGAATAGAGCCCATCTCCGGTGCTCCGATCTCCGCGCTATGTCATTTCGAATAGCTTTTGGCGCGAGGAAACTGCTGTTCTCCAGCCCAAGAGAAGCAGTCGACTGTGAATATCCTCTAGGCGGAAGTTTCCTGAAGGCACCTTGGGCAGTCACCAGCCGTCGGTGATTTTTAGCCGTAAACAACGCCATCCAATTGCGAGCAAAACTCAGCTCCGGAGGAGCGACACATACTTAGCCCAGGACGTAAGTCCTGGGTAAGCTGGGAAATCTGCCAGCGTCCCGCAGGGACGGCACAAATTCGCAACCTTCGTCCGTTAATACACCATTCCGTCCCCACGACGTGACCACCGTAATTATTGCGCCCACCGCGTTTTTCTAGGACACTGAACAATACTCAACAATTTCTTCGCGCGCTGGAGCACCGAGTACGCAGGGCAGCAAAGCGCAGCGCCGCAGGCGCGGGATAGGAAAGCCCGGCGACGGAAGTGCCGGGAAAACGTGACGGATTAAGCGAGTCCCTGTAGGGACGATACCCCATGATTTTCGGCTTCAATACCGACGTCAAACACGAAGACACGATCTACCACGTGCAGAGCGAGGCCCGCGAGGCCGACCTGCTCCTGCAAACTCAGGTCTTCGTCCGCGGCCGCTGCATCGGCAAGCGAGCCACCTCATATTCTGAACAGGCCCACGAACCCGACTTCACCGACCAGAAGAAGGAGCAAATCTTACGCGAGCAGCACCGTTTGGTGCTGGAGGCTATCCGGGAAGGCCGCCTGCAGGAAGTCTTTGATAACCGCGAAACTCCGGAAACTCTCGCCGCCATCAAACAACTCGACATCCAGTGGCTGAACGCCAGCTCCATCCACGCGGAAGAGAAGCTCTCGGTTCGCCTCCGCGCCACCGAAGATGGCCAAGGAGTCTCCAACGCACGCTTGACCGTTCGCCTCGCCCGCGCCAATGCCGCCCCCTTCTATACCCAACTGACCACCAACGACACGGGCGAAGCTGAGTTGGTCGTCCTCGTCGATGAAGCCTCTCTCTCCGATTCCTCCGTGCTCGTGCAAGTCAATTCCAGTGGCCGCACCGCCACCCGCAAGTTCCAACTGCGCCGCGTCGAAGCATAAAGGCACGTCTCGATGTGAAGTCATCGGAACTGCTCTCGTCTAGAATTCCAGCGTAGCCTCCCATGCGCCATTCGATGCCGATCGTTACGCCGCGCCTGATCTTGCGTCCGCCAACGCTTGACGATTTGGATTCAATCCAGGCCGCAAAGGAGGAAGCGTGGCCTGATTTGCAGCGTTGGATGACCTGGGCCTTCGACAACCAATGGTCTCGGCAAGCGATGGAAGACTCTATCCGGCGAGTAATGGATTACCAGAATCAAGTCGGAATCGCACTGGCTGGTTTCCATCGAATCAACGGGGATTTCGTCGTCCGAACCGCATTGGACAGCACGGATCAGCAAGACGTTTATGAAACGGGATACTGGGTCGCGCCTCAATACGCCGGGCAGGGCATGGCGACAGAGGCCGTCAATGCAGCAATTCGCTATGCTTTCGGCCACCTTGGCGCAAGAGCAATTAGTATCGGGTACTTCGATGGCAACGAGGCCAGCAGGCGCATCGTGGAGAAATTAGGATTCGAGAAACTCCGGGTTGCGCACAAGGCAGCGACACGTTGCCTCGACGGTGCCAAACTCGACCGTCATGAATACATCCTGACCAGTCCTGATGCGCTGCCTGAGCTTGATGTTTTGTGGGGCTGATATGCGGGAGTGGGCTATTCACGTTTAGTATTCTGGAACTGATGTCCCCAGACGGCTCACCACTCCTCGATCTTCACAACATCCAGGTCTGTCGCGGCACTCGCGTGGTGCTGGACGCCTTCAACCTGCAGATCCAGAGCGGGGAGCACGTTGCTATCCTCGGCCCCAACGGCTGCGGCAAATCCACGCTGATCAAAACCATCACGCGCGAATGTTATCCGATGATCGGCCCCGACTCCAGCATGAAAATCCTCGGCGAGGAAACCTGGAACGTCTTCGACCTGCGCCCGCTGCTCGGCATCGTTTCCAACGACCTCATGGGCTGGTGCACCGGCGAAGCGCTCGGCCGCGACGTCGTGCTTTCGGGCTTCTTCAGCAGCAACGACGTGTATCCGAATCACTTGGTCACCCCAGAAATGGCCGCCACCGCGGACGCCGCACTTGCCCAACTCGACATCTCGCACCTCGCAGAGCGCCCGGTCCAGGAAATGTCCTCCGGCGAGGCACGTCGCGTCCTGATTGCCCGGGCGCTGGTTCATCAACCCAAGGCGTTGCTGTTCGACGAACCCAGTAATTCGCTCGACCTGTTCGCCAAGAAGATGCTGCGGCAAACCATGAGCCAGTTGGCGCGATCGGGAATCGGAATTGTGCTGGTCACACATGATCTGTCCGACGTCATCCCCGAGATTGACCGCGTCCTGCTGATGTCAAAAGGCCGCATCGTGGCGGATGGAAAAAAGCTGGACATTCTGCAGTCCGGCGCCCTGTCAAAAGTATTTGGACTAAACGTAGAAGTCGAGAAGCGCGACGGCTATTACCACCTGTGGTGAAACCGAACCTTCCTTAGGCGTCGTCCCGATGCGTCCGCGCTTTCACCGGCGGGGCGAGGGACCTCGCACGCGCCATGAATTGCTCTTCGCTCAGGATGACACGTTCGTCTATTCAATTCACTTTTTTGAAATGGCACCTTTAGAATTGATGTCATTCCGAATGGCTTTAGCCGTGAGGAACCTGCTTTTGGATTGGAACCAGCAATGACCCTTACCATCAACGGCGAAGATCGCGACCTCCCGAACATCACTACGCTCGCTGACCTCGTCTCACATCTGGGCATGAAACCAGACCGCGTCGCCATCGAACTCAACCGCGAGCTTGTCCGTCGCGAGCGCTGGCCCGAAACCAAACTCTCTAGCGGCGACAAACTCGAAATCGTCCACTTCGTCGGCGGCGGCTCGTAGGTGCCTGAGAAATGCAATGCTTCAGTGTGTGTTCCCTCTGTGGCTTTTCGTCTGCGAAACTCAATGTCCTCTGTGGTGAGGGGTTTGGGATTCCATGCATACAGAGAGTCGATGAACTATACCCGTAGCTTCCTAGTTACCCCTTCCACTCCCAACTCATGCCTACAATGTTTGAAACATTTTGGCGACAGAATGTTTGAAACATTCGTGGTTTCGAATGCAGGACTCGTTCACATCTCGTGAAATCATCCGCCTGACCGGCATTACCGCCCGCCAGTTGCAATGGTGGGACGAACGGGGCCTGGTGGTCCCGGCCCGCGAAGGGCATCGCCGCGTCTACACATTCGAAGACCTCACCGAAGTAGCCGTCATTTGCGAGCTTCGCCGCAAGGGATTCTCGCTGCAGCGCATGCGCCAGGTCGTCCGGTTTCTGCAGAAGGAGTTCAGCAAACGTTTGGCGGAGACAGTCGGCGCCACGTCCAATTATCACCTGCTGACCGATGGCCGCGCGCTATATCTCGAGACTTCGCCGCAGCAGATTGTCGACATCCTGAAGAACTCTCGTCAGCCGATGTTTGCCATCTGCTTGAGTGACACGGTCCGCCGGGTGCGGGCCGTGGTAGATGGGCGCAAGCGGCCTGGCCGCTGCGCTCCGGAGAAACGCAAAGCGAGATTGAGTTCGTGATTCGCCCACAGGAGGGGAAATGGTTGCTGAACTCGAAATTCTGAGCGAGTGGATTCCGGAGCAAATGCAGCCCGGCACGATTTTCGTGCTCGAGAACGCCGGTCGCATCGGCGAGAAAGAAGATCCTTATTGGGCCGTGCTCTCCTGCCCCAACTGCGGCACCCTCGGCCTGATCACGCGGAAACAGATAGCAGGCCTGATCGCTGTCATCTGCGGATCGCACTCCTGCTCCGCCCAATTCTTCATCCGTGACAGCGAAATTAAGATTCGAAAACCATTTTAGTGGGTAGTGATTAGCGGCTAGACAAAACCTTGATCGGGTTTCGGCTCTTACTGGCCACTAGCCACTTTCTTCATCTCCACCGGCACCTGCTCCACAATCTCGATCTCGAAGCCTTCCAGCGCCGCAAGCCTGCGCGGATGATTCGTCAACAAACGTATTCGGCGAAGATTCAGATCAGACAGAATCTGTGCTCCCAGCCCGATCTGACGCTGGGTCTGCCGCTGGCTTTCCGGCAAGTTCGGATCGGTGCGGTCTTTGTGAAACGACAGTGCGTTGTGCTCACCAACTTTTTCCACGCCAAAACTGCGCGTGGTGTGATGCAGGTAAATCACAGCCCCACGCCCTTCGGCAGCGATGGCCTGCAAGGCGCCTGCCAAGGTCTTGCCGCAATCGCATGAGGTCGAGCCAAACACGTCCCCCATTACGCAATGAGAATGCATCCGCACCAGCACCGGTTCACTCCCGCTGATGTCTCCGCGAATAATCGCCAGGTGCGATTCGCCGCCGTCCACCTCGCTCTCGTAAGCGATGACGCGAAACTCGCCGTACTGCGTGTGGACCAGCGCCTCGCCCACGCGGTGCACGTAGCGCTCATGCTGCATGCGGTAGCGAATGAGTTCCGCCACCGTGAGCATCTTCATCTTGTGTTCATTGCAGAACTCAACCAGGTCCGGTACGCGCGCCATAGTGCCATCGTCGCGCATGATTTCGCAGATAATCCCCGCCGGCACCATGCCTGCCATGCGCGCCAGATCGACGGAAGCCTCGGTCTGTCCCGCACGTACCAATACGCCGCCTTTGCGCGCGCGAAGAGGAAAGACGTGGCCAGGTCGCGCCAAATCTGACGGTCGCGTGGCCGGATCAATTGCGACCAAAATCGTATGTGCCCGGTCGTACGCGGAGATGCCAGTGGTCACTCCCACTCGCGCATCAATTGCCTCGCAAAACGCGGTGCCGTATTTCGACGTGTTTTCGGCGCTCATCATCCCGATCCGCAGGTGATCGAGCCGCTCTTCGGTCAGCGTCAGGCACACCAGCCCGCGCCCGTATTTCGCCATGAAGTTGATCGCCTCGGGCGTGACCTTCTCCGCCGCCAGCGTCAGGTCGCCCTCATTTTCGCGGTCTTCGTCATCCACAATGACGATCATCCGTCCTGCGCGTATCTCCTCAATCGCATCCGGAACGGTCGTAAATGGCGGTCGTGAGCGCATGGTGAAATTGTACCAATCAGCAGCAAACCTCGGGCTGATGGCTGCGTTTGCGGGAGACGTAAAATGTCCCATGGCCGACTCGCCGTTTGCTAGCACTGACGCCGACTTACTCCCGATCCTGCACGAACTCCTGCCCCTGGAGCCGATTTTTCATACCGAGGATTTCGGCCTCACACGCCGCGATTTCGAGAAAAGAATGTCGCCGGATTATTGGGAGGTCGGTGCATCCGGTCGTCGCTACAGCAGGGAATTCATTCTCGACTTGCTGGCCAAGAAGCCGCCCCTCAACGCCGCCTCAGCCGGATGGAAATCTTCTGACCATGCCCTCCGCCGACTGGGGCCCGACACATATCTCATGACCTACACGCTTCTACAAGACACGCTTCTCACCCGCCGTTCCACCATTTGGCAGAAGACGAACGAAGGCTGGCGCATCCTTTACCATCAGGGGACAATCGCAAGTTCGGAGGAGCACGGTCAGTCTGAGTAAAGGCAGAAGGGAATTTCTATGAGACTTACATCCGCGTGCTAAAGCTAGGAGCCAAGAGCCAACAGCCGATTTTACGCTCCGTGATTAAACAGCCTTATCGCCCAGAACACCACGCCCGCCACAACAGCAGACGCTGGGATCGTTAGAATCCATGCCCAAACAATCCTGCGCGCGACGCCCCACCGTACCGCTGATAGCCGGTGCACCGCGCCGACCCCAACGATGGCGCCAGTAATCGTATGTGTCGTGCTCACGGGAATTCCCGCCAACGCCGTGCCGAATAACGTCAGCGCGCCAGCGCTCTCGGCGCAAAATCCGCCGAATGGTTTCAGCTTGGTGATCTTCGACCCCATGGTGTGCACGATGCGCCAACCGCCGAAGTATGTTCCGGCGGCAATGGCACCATTCGCAGCCAGGATGATCCAGTAATGGTAGTGGCCCCAATTCGTGTTCATCTCGGCTTTGGTCATGAAACCTGCGGTATAGAGAGCACCTGCGACGATACCCATGGTTTTCTGCGCATCGTTCCCGCCGTGACCCAGGCTGTACGCCGCTGCTGACAACAACTGCAATTTTCGAAACCATTTGTCGACGCCTTGCGGTGTTTTGTTGCGCAATAACCAGTACCCTGCAATGCTGAAAATCAGCGCAAGAATCAACCCCATCACCGGCGCCACGACAATAAAAATCAGCGTACTTTTCCAGCCTTGAGTAATGATGACGGTGTGCGCCGTTGCCCACCCGTTATTCAGTCCCGCCCGCGCCATCGCTGCGCCCGCATATCCGCCGATCAGCGCGTGCGATGAAGAGGTCGGCAGGCCCCACCACCAGGTGAGCAGGTCCCACACGATTGCACCGACGAGTGCCGCGATCACCACGTACTGAGTGACGTCCTCCAGCCGGATCATGCCTTTGCCGATGGTATGCGCCACCGCCGTACCCAGAACGAACGCCGCCACGAAGTTGAAGAATGCCGCCCAGGCCACCGCCAGCTTCGGCGATAGCACTCGGGTCGACACCACTGTCGCTATGCTATTGGCGGCGTCGTGAAACCCATTCAGAAAATCAAAAACCAGTGCGGTTACAACGGTGATGAGCAGCAGCAACAGGCCCGTATTCACGCGTCAGCAGCCTCTCATAGTTGTGTGTGGAGCGGCGGGCGCCCTCGCCCGCCTTCAAATAATTCGTTCTATGCGCTCTTCAGAGCCACCGCCTCGAGCACGTTAGCGGCGTCTTCGGCCTTGTCGGTGGCGGTTTCCAGGACTTCGTACAATTCTTTCATCTTGATCAGTTGGATCGGATCTTTTTCGCGTTCGAACAACTCGGCAATCGCCCTGCGGCTCACCCGGTCCGCCTCATTCTCCAGGCGGTTGACCTCGACGCAATGCTCGAGCAGTTGCTGATTGTCGTCCAGCAAAGCAACTGCCTTCGACAATTCTTGCGACTGACGCACAATCAAACCTGCCAGATCGGCGGCAACCTGAGTCGGACTATCGATGCGGTACAGCGTCATGCGAACTGCCGCCGCATTCACGAAATCGAGCACATCATCCAGCGACGAACTCAGACGGTGGATGTCCTCGCGATCGAAGGGCGTGATGAACGTCTGGTTGAGCATGCGGATGACAGTGTGAGTCATCTCGTCCCCGCGATGCTCAATTTCCTGCAGTTGTCCGATGCGCCCAGGATCGCCCGAAGGGTTCTGCAAAATATCTTGCAGCAGGAGAGCTCCCTCGGTTAAGTTCGCGGCCACCTGGGCAAACATCGTGAAGAACTTCTGTTCCCGTGGAATCAATCGCATGCAGCCGGTAGCTCCTGAAATATTAAAGAACCATGAAAACGTTTTACTATCTCACGCGAGGTCGGGAGCGTCAAACCTTCTTGTTCCTTCGCAGTCCATGCTGTGGGTCGCGGCTAACATGCACTTCGTATTGCGCAACAGGGAGCGCCGCAGGCGCGGAATAGGAAAGCCCGGCACGGCAGTGCCGGGAAGCCCGAAGGGACGGCATGCTCAAATCGCATCGCGGCTTCGAATCTCCGGAGGCGTCCCCAAGTCCATGAAGCGCTCGTCCCGCGATTCCTGTTGCACCGAACTGAGCGCCACCATTACCTCGCGCAAGTAATAAATAGACCCGATCAACAAACAAACCAATCCGATCACAAACACGATTGCAGCCGCCACCGCCGCTTCCGTCCAATACAGACCCAGCCCTAAAAGCAGGCAGGCCGCAATCGTCGTCGCGAGCGAAATCAGAACCAGAAGAAAGCTTCGCCGAATCAACTCCGCCCGCTTCTCAATGGAATTGATTTGTTCGGTGTAAGCTTCGGCCTCTTGCACCCGCCCATTCTTCGCCGCATCGTGCTTGGCGTGCACATACTGCCGCAGCCGCGTCACCATCCCCATCAGGCGCACATTGATCGATAGGATCAGCAAGCCCGTCGCCGAGACAAAGATCGCGGGCGCCAGAATCGCCCGAAAGAGCCGCGCCACTTCGATCATCGCTTTTCCATCTTCCGTTCCAGCCCGGCCTTCACTTCTGGCCACTCCATATCAAGAATGCTGAAGTACACCGAATCACGCTGCCTTCCATTCCAAGTCACCATGTGCTTGCGCAGCGTGCCTTCTTCCTTGGCTCCCAGCCTTAGGATCGCCCGCCGCGAGCGCTGGTTCAACGAATCGGTCTTTAGTTCGACCCGCAGGCACTTCCATACTTCGAACGCATGCTGCAGCATCAGAAACTTCGCCTCGGTATTGACCGCCGTGCGCTGCCACCGTGGCGCAATCCATGTCGAGCCGATCTCGACCTTCCGGTTCGGCAGGTCCATGTTCATGAAACGTGTTGTACCGGCGATCTGCCCCGACTTGCGCTCGAACGTTGCGAACGGGACTGTGAGCCCCCGCTTCTGCTCTTCCAATATGTGCCGATTGAAAACTTGGAAATCCTCGAGCGACTCCAGCCGATAGGGAATCCACCGAAACAGCTCGTGCAGGTGGTCTTTCGCGATCTCCCAAAGCTTCACCGCGTGCTCTGGACGCAGCGGCTCCAGGCGCACGTACTTCCCCTGCAGCGTGACCGGTGCCTCATTTGCGCCCAAGCGAAACTCCTGACAAGATCGTTAATGTACGTGGTGCTTACCTATTATCTTTGCATCCTGACGCCGGTTTCGTCATCTGATTTAAAGTGCGGTGACATCTTTTAAGTTATTAATGACGTCATCCCGAACGCACGCGTTCTCACCCGCGTGCGGAGGAATCTTGGGTGGGCGAACTGGCAACTGAGAACTGTGCAACTGACAACTTCATGCTGACCTGTCCACTCCATCTCGCTCGAGGGTTCTCGCGTTGAACTCGCACTGTTTCCCATTCCGCCAGATCCCGCATACCACACGGCTTTTCCTCGACTATCTCGACCACACTCCTTCCGTTCAGCCGTTCTATCCGCGTTCCGCGCATTTCCTTGAATGGGCTGTGGACGAATCGAAACGCGTCCAATATCCAGCCGATCGCCGCAAACCCGTGGCCGATGTTCTCGAACGCCAGAACAAATCCTTCGGTGCCTCGCCGCGCACTTTAGAAAACATTGCCGCGTTTCGCTCCGGAGCGCTGGCACTCATGACCGGCCAGCAGGTCGGATTATTCGGCGGCCCGGTCTTCTCGATTTACAAAGCACTCACCGCAGTGAAATACGCCGCGGAGGCTAAGAAACTCGGCATCGACTGCGTTCCCATCTTCTGGCTTGCCACCGAAGACCATGATCTCGAAGAAGTGAACCAGGTCCATCTGCCCGGCGCGGAAGGGAATCTAGAGAAGCTAACCAGTTCTGCTCACGACGGCGAAGACGCGCCTGTCGGAAACATTCGTTTTGGCCCGGAGATCACCGAACTCACCGCGCGTGCCAAAGAATTGCTCGGCGACTCCGAAATGTCCGCGCAGCTCGCCGAATGTTATCGCCCTGACGAAAATTTCGGCGTGGCCTTTGCCAAGCTGTTTGCCCGCATCTTCTCCGAGCAGGGCGTCATCGTCCTCGACGCTTCCGATCCCGAACTCGACGCCATTGCCGCCCCGCTCTATCGTGAAGTCATTGAGCGCGCCCCGGAACTGAACCAGCTTCTATTGCAGCGCGACCAGGAACTACAGGCCGCCGAATATCACCAGCAAGTGCGGATCACAGAGACTTCGACGCCTCTGTTCGTGATTCGCGACGGCTCGCGGATTCCGCTGCACATGGCGTCGCCCGATCACTTCCAGATCGGCAAGGACCAGATCACGAAAACTAAGCTTCTGCAGATGGCGCAAACGTCGCCGCAGGTCTTCAGCCCCAACGTGCTCTTTCGGCCGGTGGTGCAGGATTATTTGCTTCCCACGCTGGCCTATGTGGGCGGGGCCGCTGAGGTGGCCTACTTCGCGCAAGTCGGAGCTGTATACCAGGCGCTCGCAGGCCGTATTACGCCCATCCTTCCGCGCTTCTCCGCCACACTGATCGAGCCAAAGGCTCAAGGATTACTTGAGAGATATAAGCTGGGGTTTGCGGACCTGTTTCAGGGGCACGAAGCACTGCGTGAGCGTATCGGTTCACATCTTCTCGACGCCAAACTTCAGACCTCTTTCGAGCAGGCGCAGGCCAGCGTCGCGCGTTCGATGGCGGCCATCACCGAATGCCTGGAGCGTCTCGACAAGACGCTAGTCGATTCGGCGAAGAATGCCGAATCCAAAATGCTGCATCAGTTGGAATCGCTTCGCTCCCGCGCGGCCCGCGCCGAACTCCGCCAAAGCGAAGTCGCCGAGCGCCATGCGCGCCTGCTGAGCAATGCTCTCTATCCCGACAAAACTTTGCAGGAGCGCGAATTCGCCGGGGTCTATTTCCTGGCGAAGCACGGCAGGGAACTGCTCGACGGCCTTCTCGCCACCATCAATCCCGACTGCGTGGACCACCAACTGGTTATGCTGTAGCTCGACACTTGCCAAAACTGATTCGTGGAGCTTTCCGAGATGTTGGCGTAAGCTTCTGTACCGTGCAAAGATTTATTCAAAGCGCGCTCCTGTCTCTCGCTCTGCTTCTTTTTGTCACTTTCGGATCTGCAATAACAGAGCTAAACCAGTTCCGATACGAACGGCCAATTCGCTCCATTAGAGGAAAGGTCATGGCATTAGGCCAAGTAGTGCCCGGATTCTGGGTGGATGTCTATGACAAGGCGCGAGTCCCGCGAGATGACGCAACGCCACAGTTCGACAAAATGAAAGAACAAGCGAAAGTCGTTTCGGTAGAACCCGATGAGAAGGGCGACTTCAATATCCAGCATTTACCTAGGGGCCTCTACGAGGTTAGGTTCGGCAACAGAGGAGAGGGTGGTTACAACATTGTGTCTCTCGTTGTGAATATCGATCCCAAAGGAGCAAGAGAAAAGCTGTGTGTGGACGTGGGCCTTGAGAGCTCCTCGCACACAAGCAGCGTCCGCAAGTGTGGCGGCAACCCGCTCACCGAAAAGAAAGTCTTCTGAGTTACCCGGCGATAGGTCCCGAGGCATCAAGGCAGCCTCGGTTCCTGCTGCGTCATGCAGTGAATCGCGCCTAGTCCCCAGATCAGGTCGCCGCAATAAATACCCACCACATCGCGGTCCGGAAAAATGTCCGCCAGAATGTCCAGCGCCACGCGGTCATTCGGATCATTAAACACCGGCACCAGCACCGCCGCATTCGCGATATAGAAATTCGCGTAGCTCGCCGGCAAGCGCCGCCCCTCGAAATACACCGGAGCCGGCATGGGCAGATCGATGGTCGCCAGCGGCTTGCCGTCTTCGGTGGTGGCATCGCGCAGACGGCGAATGTTCTCGCGCAGCGCCTCGTAATTCTCGCTCGCCGGATCGGCATCCACGCAGGTCACCACCGTATCCGGAGAAACGAATCGCGTGATGTCGTCCACGTGCCCGTGGGTGTCGTCTCCGGCAACGCCTGAGCCAAGCCAGATCACATTGCTGGCGCCCAGATATTCGGCAAAGACTTTCTCGTAATCCCGCCGCCTCATCCCTGGATTGCGCTCCTGCACCTTGCTGAGCAGGCATTCTTCGGTCGTGATCAGCGTTCCGCAACCGTTCACGTCAATCGATCCGCCTTCGAGGACAACATGCCGCTCGCCCAGCTTCGCAAGGATCTCCTGCACACCAGCGGCATCGGCCATGAGGCTTCCGATCTTGTTGTCCTTCTGCCAATTCGGATACTTTGCCCACGCATTGAACCGCCACTTGATCGCCCCTAACTGAGCACGGGCGAGGGCGCCCATTCGACTCTCTCCCTGCGGTCGGTCGCTCAGGGCAGGCTCCGTGCCTCCACCGTCAGAGGGTTGCCCCACCCTTGTCGCGCTTTTTGCGACAGGGTGGGGATTTTGAATTTCGGCTGTTGCGTGGCGCAGGGCCTCAGGCCCTGCGATGTCACTCTGCAAAGAATCCGGGGCTTTAGCCCCTGAGGTTTCGCGGGCGAGGGCGCCCGCGCCACACACAAACGCGCATCCTGAATCCCGCGTCCACACGCGATTCGTTGCCCAGCGATGAAACCGTACATTCTCATTCAGCGCATGCGCCCGCTTCAAAATCTTGCGCGCATCTTTCTCCGCCGCCGCATCCTTAACGATGAGCTCAACCCGCTCGCCCCGGCTCAAATACCGGATGATGTCCGCATACACCCAAGGAATCGGCTCAAACTTCCCCGGCCAATCGAGCTTGTAATGAGGCCACGCCAGCCACGTCGCCGCATGTGGCTCCCACTCCGCCGGCATGCGAAGCCGTCCTTTTAAGGAACTTGGATTCTGTCTATTTTTTGTCATCGAGCACTAGAGGGACATTCCTGGTGGAATCAGTCACGAGCCCAGCAAGTAATAGCCAGGACTGCTCCCACCAATATGATCGGCACTTCAATACTCAAGGTTAATTGCTTGGCTGAGGGTATTCCGAGCAACTGGTGTGAGAGGGAAATAACGACTCCCGTGAGCATTAGCAACGTGCCAATCCAGACTAGCTTCGATCTCGAGTGTTTACCTGCGTCTGAATTCATGCCGACCTCGTGTCAGTCAATCAACCGGCTGGTGATCTTCCCGTAACTGTCGATCCTTCGATCGCGCAGGAACGGCCAATTGCGCCGCGTGTCTTCGATTACCCGCGAATCGACTTCGCCAATCAGGATCTCTTCTTTCTCATGCGACGCCTTGGCGATCACGCGCCCAAACGGGTCCGCAATGAATGATCCGCCCCAGAACTCCAGGCCTTTGCCCGGCGCCTTGTTGCCGCGAATGTCGCCGTCCTCGTGCCCTACGCGGTTCACCGCGCAGACGTATAGTCCATTGGCGATCGCGTGCGCCCGCTGGATCGTCTGCCACGCCTCGTACTGCGCGGTGCCGTATTGCTCCTTCTCATCTGGATGCCACCCAATCGCCGTGGGATAAAACAGCACCTGAGCGCCTTGCAGGGCCGTCAGCCGCGCGCCTTCCGGATACCACTGGTCCCAGCACACGAGCGTGCCCACGCGTCCAACCTGCGTGTCGAATGCCTTGAACCCCAGATCGCCCGGCGTGAAGTAGTACTTTTCGTAATAAAGAGGGTCATCGGGGATATGCATCTTGCGATAGATGCCGCGCAGGCTACCGTCTGCATCGATCATCACTGCGCTGTTGTGATACACCCCCGGCGCGCGCTTCTCGAACACCGATCCGACCACAACGATTCGCAACTGCTTCGCGACTTCGGCCAAGCGCGTAGTTGTCGGCCCTGGAATCGGCTCTGCCAGATCGAACAGCGCCGCGTCTTCCCGCTGGCAGAAATATTGCGTGCGGAATAACTCCGGCAGGCACACGATCTGCGCGCCCTTGGCCGACGCCTGGTGCAACCGGTCCACCGCGCGCTGCAGATTCTTGTCCGGATCGGGCGTGGCCGACATCTGCACCAGCCCCACGCGAAATTTCTCCGCCAATGCTCCTCCTCGTGAGAGATCAGCATAGCAAATAGCCAACGCAACTATTTCGCGACGCCATCATCGTGCCATTCGTTCCCACACGCGCCGCAAGTCCAGTGAAACCTTCGCGTGTCGATGTTGCTCGTCGTATCACTAGTCAAGCGCTGAAAGGCCACGTCCTGAGATCGGCACCTTGGACAACGGACTGCGACCTTGTCATCCCAAACTACCTTTTCTTCCGGAGGCTCATCCTTGGGCTCGTAATTTCTGCTAAGCGCCTCGACCGCCCATGGTGCACCGACCCGCATGACCTTGACCCTGATTCCCGCGCCGTAATTTGAGGTGACCGCATCGACGCTCATCGCCTTCTCCGGTCCCATGTAGAAGGGAATTCCCGCGACGTCGAGGATCCTCGACACCTGCATCGCATCTCGCAAGCTGTAAACCTCGCAGATCGTCACCAGTGTTCGTTCTTCCGCGTATGGATCATCGGCATCCGGTTCGTCCGGAGGAGGCGGCGGAATGGGCGGCCGCGCTGGCGGCGGTACCGTCAAACGACGCGAGTGGACTTCTTGCGCCAACGCCGCCTGCGCCATTTCTGTCAGGGATGACGGATGTTGCGCGAGCTCGATCAACTCTTCGTCGGTCATTCGACGATAGTGTTCATAGAGTCGCAGCGACTCGCTTGCTGGACCGAATCCCTGCATAGATTGCGCATCAAGCTACACGCTTCGGTTGTGGCGCGCAAGGATTTGTTTGTTGGCCAGTGAAAAAGGCCCGGCCTCAGCCGAGCCTGAACTTATTCCAATCTGCATTTCATTTCTAGGCGTCCTCGAGCGAAGCCGCTCTTCAGGCGTAGCGAAGGATCTCGCGCGGGGCATCAGCGGCTACACGCGAGATCCCTCGCCCCGCTGGTTAGAACGCGGGGCCTCGGGATGACGCCTACAAGTGAGGTGGGGTTCAAATCGAACCAGTACCCGAAATCCAAACGCTTATTCTTTCTAGTCCGCCCACGCCAGATAGCCCGGCACCACCAGGTTGGCAACCGGCACGATCATCAAAATCCCCCACCAGCTTGGCTTCTTGACCGCCTCGGCGACTCCCATCCAGGTCATGATCGCGACGGCGATGTTCACCAGCGGAATCAGAAACAGGATGAACCACCACATGGGTTTCTTGGCCACGCTCAACATCAAAAAGATATTGGCGATCGGAATCCAAGCAAGCCAGCCATTCGGGGTTGCAGTTTTGCCTGCGATCGTCTGCAGCGCCAGAGCGACATAGATATACATCGCGATGCCGATGACCACGAAGAACAGCATCATTGTGCCGGCAATTGCCATGGACGCCGGCGAGTTGTCCGATAACTGCGCGTTCGCTACCCCCGCACACAGCAAGGTCCCCAGCAACGCACCACCCAACCGCACCAGTCGACGTGCGTTCATTCGAGCCTCCTCCTCAGCATTGAATCACCGCAGGCACACGCCCCCGCAGTTGCGCGGAAGTATATACCGGGATTTGTTCCGCTCAGCCGACAATATTTCAGGGCCGGTACCGGAGTTAGAACGGCTTCTGATCTCCAGTACGGACTACCAAATGCACACGGGACCGACTTGCGCCGGCAAGACTTGTTGCGACAATGGGGGCAGTGAAAACGATGAGGTGGTGTTGAAGAGATTCAGCCGCTAAGCGCGGGAGAAAAGCCCCGGGCGTAAGCCCGGGGAAAGTTCGAAATGACCAAGCCCGCGAAGGGGCGAAAGAACCGATTGGGACACGTTACCGATTAACGCAACTCCGACTGATGGACTCGACCACTACTTCGCCGTCGCCGTGCTCTTCTGGCTCTTCGCCCCCGCACCGCCCAGCGTTCGCAAGTACGCCACCACCGCACGTGCATCCGACGCTGACAACCGATACTCCGGCATCGGCGGGTTCGGCGCCCGACCGTCTAACTTGCCGGTGGTAAGGAACGTAACGATCTGCGCGTCTTTCCATCCCGGCAACCCAGCGATTTCCGGTGCGGTCGCGGCCCACGGCATGGGCGCAAGAGGCTTAAATCCAATCGGCGCCCCAGCCAATTCTTTTCCTGGCAGCGGCATGCCTTTGTCGTCCCGAGGCGTATGGCAATCACCGCACATGCCGACACGCTGCACAAGATATTTCCCGCGCGCCACCTGTGCTGAATTGTTGGATTGAGCGATGGAAAGTTGAGCGACGAACAACAACACGAGAACTGAAACCAATTTCATGGGTCCCCCTGGAAATTCAGCCGCATGCTAGATGGTTTCGGTCGTGAACGTCAACTCAACTTTTTATAATCTTGGTCCACGCTGCGGAACCGCGTGATTTAGAAACGCACCGTCGGCCCAAACGTGATCCGCAAATTATTATGTCCGCCGTTATTGAAATAAACTTCGTCGCCAAACTCCACCCGCAGTCCCACCGGTCCCAGCACGCCTTCGATTCCTCCTGCGGGATAAATGGCGGCGTTTAGATTCGAAGTGCGCAACCCTAAAATCGTGCTCACCACGTTGCTATACGGCAGCAGCCCGGGGCTCAGCCGGAAATCTACGAAACCCGCCTTGAACGTGGCAAACGGACGAAAGAACCCGTGTGACGGTTGCACCTTCGGCCCAAATAGTCCGTGCGTCACGCCCACCGACGTGCGCTCTATCGCCGCAAGGTTTCCATTGACGATGTTGACGTACGCTTCGTTGAAATTCAGCCCGTAGTCGTAAGCGACTTCGCCTTCCATCACCACGTCGTGATGCAGTCGATAGCCAAACCGCGCGCCCAGTCCGAAGTTGCTGGTATTGGTTTGCGAGACGTCGAGATAATCGACAAACGCGCCGATCTCAACCCGTTTTTGCGCGGCCAGAGAACAGGGAAGCAACGCGACTGCAAAAGTAAGGATGGCAACTTTTCTTAGAGAAAACGTAGTCACCTGTCTAGGATGAGCACCCGACGTCGCAGGTTGGTGTAAACACGCCCGAATTCCAGCCACAAACGATGACACCCCACAAACACGAAAGCCTCGGCCCCTTGCATCAGGAACCGAGGCTAACGCGCTCACTGCAACAGCAACTTAGCCCTTCACAACTTGCAGTTGGTTATCGACCGAGAAGATTCCCGGCACGCTATTGGCCCGCATGCCCGCGATGATCTTGTCCGCCTGGTTATCAACCACGCCGAGCAACGTCACGTGCCCGTTGTCCACGATGATGCGGATCGGCCCTTCGGTGCCCAACGCGTACCTTTGCATGGTTGGATATCCATAGATGCTCCGGTACAGTTGCGCCCGCAGCCGCGTGTCGTAGAACGACACAGGCAGCACCTTAATCTGGTTGTCTACCTGCTCCACGCCTTCCACGCGTCTGACCGCACGCGTCATGTCGTCCTTCATGTATGGCTGCGTAACTTCGCCGGTCAGCGTAACCGTTCCATTCGGATCGACGGTGAACTTCACGTAATCGAACACGCTCCCATAGGGCAGCATGTTTAACTCATGCGAGACTTGCTTCTCGATTCTCGCCGTCCCCTTCTCGGAGGCCATTGCGCCCTGGGCAGTAAGCCCGGCGAGCAACATTCCTACACACAAAATCAAAGTTTTTGCTTTCATGTTCAACCCCTTCATTCAACCCTTTTGACTACATAGAAGGAAACACCGAATACAGGCGGAAGTTGCTCTGGGAGCGGGGTTTAGGCGAATTTTCGTGTAAAAAATTGTCAAGCGCAGGGCAGGGAGTAGAGCGTTATTTTCCAACCATTTTGCGACCCACTGCTGACAGAATCGTGACAGGATGCGTTAGCAGCGTGGTAATTCTGCCCAGGATTCTTTGTGGTTCGTGAAACACACCCAGCTGCCGCAATACGCTGGCGCGATCGTAATAGATCCTCTCTCCTGCCAGCCGGTCGTGTTCGTCGAATGTATACACCCCGCAGAGTGGGATTTCGACTTTCCTGCCGGTGGCCGGAAGCCCACGCCACGGCCCAAGCTGTGTTCCTCGAATCAGGACCTCGAGCACGATGGATTCTTCGGTGACATGCCGACGCACGACCTTGATGTCGAGATCCGGCAAGGCCTTCATTAATTGCGAATAGAACTCGCGCACGCCATTTAGGCCGCTGTAGTGCTCGCCCCAAGCCTCGTCGTCATAGTGGGCGGCGTCGCCGAAGGTGCCCAGCACACCATCCAGATCGTGCGCATTCTCCAGCCCCACATGTTGCTCCACCAGGGCAGTGCGCGCTGACACGCGATCTTTGGACACAGGAGCAGTCGCCATATGCACCTCACGGGAGCGGTATCGATTTCTGCGGAATCCTAGGAGCGCGCACCGCGCGTGTCAACAGAAGACTGTTGTTGTGCGGACGCAGGGGCTTGTACCAGCAAGAACGAGCCCCCTGAAAAGGGGCGGAATTTAACCAGCCCAGGGCGTAAGCCCTGGGTAGACCGGGAAATCGACGGAGTCCCCAAGGGACGGCACCCCCGTTTTCAGGCTCTCACGACGAAGAATTCACTCTTGCGCGCCGCACCAGCTCCCCTCGCGAGTGCGTCCAGTACTTCCGTTAAAATCTACTGAGCGGCTCTTGCGACGAACCAGTCCACCGGCAATTTTGATTTTCGAACGACGAACAATTAACAACGTTTCGCCTAGCGCCAATAATCAATAACAGGTCCTCCTTTGCCAACAACCAATAAGCAACAACCAACAACCGTTTCTCCCACCATCGGCGTCCTCGCCCTCCAAGGCGACTTTGACGCCCATCGCAAGCGCCTGGAAGAACTCGGCGCCAAAGTGGTGCTGGTCAAGAAACCCGAGCAACTCGATTCCATCGATGGCCTCGTGATCCCGGGAGGCGAATCCAGCACCTTCCTCAAACTCCTCGGCGAAGCGGGATTCGAGAAGCTGAAAAATTTTGTTCACCTGAAGCCAACCTTCGGCACCTGCGCGGGCGCAATTCTCCTCGCCAAGGAGGTCGAAAATCCGAAACAACTCGGACTCGGCGCGATCGACATCGACATTCGCCGTAACGCCTACGGACGCCAGATCGACAGCTCCATCCGCGAAGGCCTCTTTCGCGACGCTCCCATCGAGATGGTCTTCATCCGCGCACCCAGGATCGAGCGCATCGGCGAAGGAGTAGAAGTTCTCGCCACCGAGAGCAAGGACCCCGTCGTCGTCCGCCACGGCAAGACCATGGCCGCCACCTTCCACCCCGAACTCAGCGCCGATCCACGCATTCACAAAGCCTTCCTTGATCTCGTGCAAAACGGCAATCCGGTGAAGTAGGTTGTCAGTTTCGCGGCTTTGTACTCAAACAAACCATAATGTGATTCCGACCGAGGTTAATCGATTCGCTTGCGAATCGTTTGGCCGAGTGGAGGAACCTGCTTTCGCGGTGGCTAACAAGCCAGCTTGTGTATACTTCCACCGCCATGAAACCACTCTGGATTGTCGCGGCCTTGCTGTGCTTCGCGCTGAACTCTTCGGCCCAGGACCGAGTCGCTGCGGCCATCGACTCTTTGCCCACGGTCAAGACCATCGACCAGGTCGCCATCTCTCCGGACGGATCGCGCGTCGCGTACATCGTCGGCGGGGAACTCTCGGTTGCGTCCATCGAGAATGGCGAAACCAATCGCATCGCGCCCAGTCAGAACGCAACCCGCGAAGTCACCTGGTCTGTCGACAGTCATCACGTTGCATGGCTCGACGATCTTCCCGGCGACAAGCCCGCATCACAACTGTGGTCCGCCTCCGCAAGCGGCGACGACCTCGCGCAGCACGCCACTTTCGAGGGCTACGCTCAAACTCCGCGATACTCTCCCGACGGAAAGACCATCTCGATCCTCTACATCGAAGCCATGCCGCGGGTTGCAGGCCCCTTGCAGCCCATGACGCCTCTCGCCGGAGTCGTCGGCTCCAAGATTTACGAGCAGCGTCTCACCACCATCGACCTTGCGAGCAATAAACTCACGCAAGTCTCACCCGCCGACGTTTACGTGTATGAATACGACTGGCTGCCGGATTCCTCCGGCTGGATCGGCACCGCCGCCCACGGCTCCGGCGACAACAATTGGTGGATTGCTCGTCTGTACGCAATCGATGGCCGCACCGGCAACATGCGCGAAATCTATAAGCCTAAGTGGCAGATCGCTGAGCCGCACGTCTCACCTGACGGGAAACACATCGCCCTCATCGAGGGCCTCATGAGCGACGAGGGTCTCACCGGTGGAGAAGTGATGCTCGTACCCACGAACGGCGGCGCAGCACGAAATCTCACTCCCGCGATCCACGCTTCGCCTTCTTCGCTCTCCTGGAATTCGAACGACCGCATCAGCATGGTTGCCAACTCGGATGGCAGGTCTGCGTACATGGTTCTGAATACTGCAGGCCTGAAACCCGGCGCTCACTGGAACGGATGGACCGGCGAAGAAGTGATTGGCACGCAAACCGACGTCTGGGTTCCCAGCGCTTCGTTTTCGCGCGATGGATCGGCGAGTGCTGTCGTGCGCCAGTCTCCTAAATCGCCACCCGAAGTCTGGGCTGGCCCGACCGGCAAATGGAAGCAAGTCACGCACCTCAATGACGGAGTACAACCGACCTGGGGAGAGACTCGCAATGTCCACTGGATGAGCGATGGCCATGACGTTGAAGGATGGCTTTCTTTCCCCAAGGATTACGATTCGTCGAAGAAATATCCGCTCATTCTCAGCATTCACGGCGGGCCTAGTTGGTCCTGCTATTCGAAGTGGAATTCCGCCGCGATGGGCGACATGCGTGCCGCTTCTCTTCTTGGCTGGTTCGTACTTTGTCCCAATCCCCGCGGCAGCTATGGTCAAGGCGAAGCTTTCACCCAAGGCAACATCAAGGATTTCGGGGGCGGTGATTATCGCGACCTCAGGGCTGGCGTCGACGCTATGATCAAGCAGTTTCCCATCGATGCCCACAAAATTGGCATTCGCGGCCACAGCTATGGCGGATACATGACCATGTGGGCAGAAACGCAAACTACTCGCTTCGCCGCTGCTGTCGCGGGCGCTGGCCTCTCCGATTGGAAGAGCTATTACGGCCTAAACGACATCGATGAATGGATGATCCCGTTCTTCGGCGCTTCCGTCTATGACGATCCCGCCGTATACGAAAAATCCGATCCGTTGCATTTCGTAAAACGAGTGAAAACGCCAACCTTAATTCTTGTCGGCGACAGCGACGGGGAAGTGCCGATGGAGCAATCCGTCGAGTGGTATCACGCCCTCGAAACGATGAAGGTGCCGACGCAACTAGTCGTCTATCCCGGCGAAGGCCACCTGTATAACAAGCCCGCCGATGCCCGCGACTACACTCTGCGCACCCTGCAATGGTTCGACCGCTGGTTCTCAGCAGCTGATAAGTAAGGAGCGGTTGCACGAGAGGGCGATCAGAGTTGCAGGCAAGTGTATGAGAAAGGCTTACCCCGGGAGGAACTGCGCATCCCGAACGTCGGAGCTGAAAATTGCGAAGGTATGAACTGCGTCATCCTGAACGCCCGCGCACTCACCAGCGGGCGGAGGGATCTGGCGTGCAGCATGGATGCCTGCGCCATCTATCCAATAAGCGAGCATTGGATCCTACCGTACCTGCACTCCCAGCGCCGCCACCGCCTGCGCCGGCGATAAGCGCACCGTGAACTTGTCCTCGGCGCCGCAGCTGATTTCCGTATTCTGATCGCCGTACTCCCGCACCCAGATTACCCGCTTCGGGTTCACGTAGACCTCTTTTCCGTGCACATCCTCAAACATGACAAACTCCACAAAGCCTCCTTGTCCCGCTCCTGGCGTCATCGAAGCGTCGCGTTTTCGCCAGTGAGGCGAGGGATCTCGCGTGTATCTGCACGTTGCGGGCTCCAACGGCTCATTCTGGGCGTACGACAAACGAATTTTCGATAACCCGATAACCCGCTTCCAGCATCCTATGTAGAAGGACTGGAGGATTATCCTACGCTGACGCGAGCTGTGGACGCGGGTCTTCAAGCGGCTTCCATCGTCCGCGGGCGTGTCATCAAGCGTGACAACTTCGTGACCGCTGTCGCCTGCGGCGTTCTCCCCGCGATCGCGCTTTACGCTGTGTTTCCAGCCCGTCCGCTGAACCTGGCCATCAGCTTTGTCGCCGGTTTTATCTGGGCCAACTATTTCGAGTACGCTTATCATCGCTATCTGTTGCACCTGCCGGGCACGAAGCTCGCCCGCAAACATCTCGAACATCACAGCACCGTCGGCGCTTTCAACGAGGCGGAGAACGTCAACCTGGGCAGCGCACCCATCTTTGTCGCTCTGTTATTTGCGACCAACGGCGTGCCTGTGATCCTCGCGGACCTGTTCTTCGGCTTTCAGTCGGCCCCCGGTGTGCTCGTCGCCTTTACTGCCTATTTCCTGCTGACCGAGGAACTCCACTGGCGCATTCATCTCGGCGAATCCTTGCCTCTCGGCCTGGAGAGCACGCGCCGTTATCACCTCTCCCACCACACTCGCCCTGATGCCAAGTTCAACATCTTCCTGCCGCTGTGGGACTTGGTGTTCCGCACTGCCTCCAACCGGTAGGGAAGAAGTGGCTAGTGACTAGTGGCTAGTGTCGCCAAGTTTCTTTCCCCCCTCAGCTGGAATCTGCGGAAGTTGCGTCAACTAGCCACTAGCCACTAATCACTAGCCACTTTTCAAAAAAGCTCTTGACATCCGAAATGTGTAACTGTATGGTTACGCATTATGCGTTACCGATCGGTTACATATCAAGCAAGGACGGCTCAGGCTGCAGGTGGCGTTCGCGACGCCGCCTTCAACGCCTTGGCCGACCCTACGCGCCGCGCTGTTCTTGATCTGCTGCGCGCCGGCACTCGTCCCGCAGGAGACATTGCCCGCGCCTTCACCGTCTCCCGGCCGGCGATCTCCAAGCACCTCAGCATTCTTCGCCGCGCTCATCTTGTTGAAGAGCGCAGGGCAGGACGCCATCGCCTCTATCAGCTCAATCCCGAGCCGCTTCGGGAAGTCGACACCTGGCTCCAGCAGTACCGCGAGTTCTGGACCGCCAGCCTCAACAACCTGAAGGCGTTCGTGGAGGCGGAATATGCCAAGGAAACCACAGCACAAGCGCACCAAAAAGAGCCGAAAGAATCGAAAAAGGAGAGATGAAAATGAACCGCTCTGGTATCGCAATTTCGTTGGTTGTACTTCTCAGCGCTCTGGCCGCGTACGCGCAGTCCAGTTCACAGCAATCGTTCGACTCGATCAAAGCCCTCAGCGGTAATTGGGAAGGGAAGGGCGAGATGAACGAACCCGTGCATGTCTCGTTCAAGACAACCGCCGGCGGCTCAGCCGTGATGAGCGAGATCATCAGCAAAATGCACGGCAAGGCGGACGACATGATGACCATGTTCAACCTGGATGGCGACCGCCTTCTAATGACCCATTACTGCGAAGCCGGTAATCAGCCTCGCATGAAAGCCCGCACCTCGCCCGACGGCAAAACGCTGACGTTCGATTTCGTCGACGGTACAAACATTACCGCCGCGCAGCCTGGACACATGCAGCGCGTCGTATTCACCTTCGTCGATCCGAACCATCACACTGAGGAGTGGCACTTCGCTACCGGCAAGGGCAATGAAATTGTCCGCACCTTCGACCTGCAAAAGAAGAGCTAAACAACCCGATTGTGGAGCGGCGGGCGTCCTCGCCCGCCCTTCGATTCGGGAAGGTAGTCCGAATATGAAACTGTACAACCCAACATTTGCCGAAATCATTTCCGTACTCAAGGAGGGTGCGATGGAACTCTCGCGTCGTGAGTTTGTAACAGCGGCAGTATCCGCCACCGCAGTCGCAGCCGTACCCGCATCCGCAATCTCGGATGAACTCGCACCAGATAAAAAAGGAGGACCCATGACTACCACCCTGACTCCCTATCTTTTGTTCGAGGGCACCTGCCAGGGCGCAATGGAGTTTTACAAGTCCACCTTCGGTGGGGAATTGACCGTCCTGAAGGTGAAAGACTCTCCCATGAAAGACCACATGCCTGCCGCCCAGCAGGAGAAGGTTCTCAACGCGCATCTCAGACGCGGCGATCTCCAGATCTCCGCCTCCGACTGGCTGATGCCGAACCGCACCCCTAAACCCGGCCAACACGGTTTGCATGTACCTGAGTGGCGGAACTTATCAGGAACTGAAAACTTTATTCGACAAACTCTCCGATGGAGCGCAAGTCACCGATCCATTGAAAGAGTTATTCTTCGGAACGTATGGCGCGCTGAACGACAAGTTCGGCGTCCGCTGGATGTTTCAGACCAACAACAAGGGATAACCGCAATTCATATTTCAGTATTGAAGGAGATTCATATGCCCAATCCGTTCTGTCACGTTGAACTCAATACGACTGATGTCAAAAAAGCCAAAGATTTCTACGGCAAGCTGTTCGACTGGAAACTCGAGGACATGCCTGGTGGCGAGTACACCATGATCGGCGTGGGCGAAGGCGTCGGCGGCGGCATGATGAAGAACCCTGTCCCCGGCGCGCCGTCGTTCTGGCTTTCCTACGTTCTCGTTGACGACATCCGCTCCGCCACCAAGAAGGCCGCATCGCTGGGCGGCGCCGTGATGAAAGACGTCACCGAAATTCCAAACTATGGTGAGTTTAGCGTCATCACCGATCCCACCGGCGCGCATTTCGCCCTGTGGCAACCAAAAAAGAAGTAGTCAGTAGCTAGTTGCTAGTTCTCAGTTCTGATCTATGGCCACTGGGAACTAGCAATTGATAACTAGCAACTTTCTTACGCCGGAGGACTGATGCCAATACTTACTACAGCTCCTGTCTCGCACGCCAGCGCCGACCACGATGCCGTAACTTGCGAAATCTTCATTGCCGCACCGCGCGAGCGCATCTTTGCAGCGCTGACTGATCCCGCTCAAGCTGCCCAATGGTGGGGAGAAAAAGGCCAATATGCCATGCTCAGCTTCACCATGGACGTGCGCCCTGGCGGCAAGTGGTATACCACCGGACACTCGGCCAAGAGCGGCGAGATCAAGGTCCAAGGCGAGTTTCTCGAAATCGCTCCACCTCGGCGACTCGCTTACACCTGGATTTCCAGTTGGCTGCCACACGCCACCAAGGTTCTCTGGGAACTCGAACCTCATAACGGTGGCACCGCGCTGAAGCTCACGCACACCGGATTTGCCGGCAATGCTGATGCGACGAAAGCTCACACTCACGGCTGGAATCTGGCATTGGTCTGGCTGCAAGCTTACGTCGAGCGCGGCGAAACCATTGCATCGAGGAACTAAATGGCAACCGCATACTTAACTCCCGATCAAGACGCGATCCTGGCGGAGATCTTCATCGCCGCTCCGCCGGCCCGCGTCTTCGAAGCCATCGCTGATGTCAACCAGCGCGCCCAATGGTGGGGCATGAAGGGCGCGTTTCATGTCACCAGCTCAACCTCGGATCTGCGCCCGGGCGGCAAGTGGTCGCATGAAGGCGTCGGCCCGGCTGGGCAGCCGTTTCACATGGAAGGCGAGTATCTCCAGGTCGAGCCTCCTCGATTGCTGGTCCACACGCGCCAGGCGGATTTCGTTGGCCCGTTCAACACCATCGTCCGATGGGAGCTCGAGCCTAAGGATGTTCGCGAGCTCCATTCGGGCGGAACCCATCGCATTGGCACCGGCACGCTGGTGCGCGTCAAGCATTCCGGCTTCGCTGGACATCCCGATCAGGCCGCAAGCCACCACAAAGGCTGGGAAGCCGGCATGAATTGGCTCAAGGCTTACGTCGAAGCCGGCGAAACCTGGCAAATGAGGTCGTGAAGGTCGATACCCTAAGACGTTGGTAGAAGCGTGCACGCGCATAGAAAGTTCTGATGTAAGCGGCGGAGCGGCGCAAGAATGGAGCCCGGGGCGTGAGCCCCGGGTAGAAGCAGGAGAGAGCAAGCTCCGTAGGAGCGAAAGAAGATCTCTCTCACACAGCCTCTTTGGCGCTGGACAAAGAATGCTCAAGTCCCGTAGCGAAGAACCGAAACAAATAAGGATTCCCAATGGCTACTGCGCAAATTACTCAGGGCAACGATACCGTAGAAGTAGAAATCTTTATTGCCGCTCCACCGACCCGCGTCTTCCAAGCGATCAGCGATCCGTCTCAAACCGCGCAGTGGTGGGGACAGAAAGGTCTCTATCGCGTCACCAAGGCTGAAGCTGAGGTTCGCGTCGGCGGCGAGTGGCGCAGCAGTGGCATCGGCGACGACGGAAAAGAGTTCAGTGTCGGCGGCAAGTATCTTGAAGTCGATCCACCGCGCTTGCTGGTTCATACCTGGAACCCCAGTTATAAGCAGCTGCCTGAGACTGTGGTGCGTTGGGAACTCGAGCCCGAGGAGGTACACGGATTACATAGTCGCGGCCCCGCCAAAGTTGGGACCGGTACTCGAGTCCGCATTCGCCACTCCGGATTTGCCGGCAACATTGAAGCCTGCAAGGGCCACGGCGACGGCTGGATGCGCGTCCTCGGCTGGATGCAAAAATTTGTCGAAGAAGGGAAGACCATCGAAACCAGATGACTCCGTGGTTGTGTGGGTCGGAGATTCGCTTCGACTTCGCTCAGCGCAGGCTGTGTCCGACCTGCTTGCGGTCATCTCGGATTTCACAGATCGTTTTCCTCTGTGGCGTTCCTCTGTGCACCGGAGCCTGCCCTAAGCGACTGAGCGCAGCGAAGAAGTCGAATGGGTGTCCTCTGTGGTAAAAGTTTTGATTGTCTGGCCGCTTTGAAGCCCTGCGCTATACTTGACCAATGGCCGCAACCGGGAAGACGTTCTACTTGGAAACCTTCGGTTGCCAGATGAACGCACACGATTCTGAGAAGGTTGTCGGCACTCTCATTTCCGAGGGCTACCGCCAGGTCGAGACCGTCGAAGAAGCCGGCCTGGTGCTCTACAACACCTGCTCCATCCGGGACAAAGCGGAGCAAAAGGTCTTTCACCGCCTCGCCGACTACAAGAAGCTACAAAAAGAAGGCAAGAAGTTTGGTGTTCTCGGGTGTGTCGCCCAACAGGAAGGCCACAAGATCTTCGAGCGCGCCCCGCACGTTTCGTTGGTTTGCGGGTCAGCGTCGTACACCAAATTGCCTGAGATGTTGGCACAACTGGAAACCGGCGTCAGTGATGCTGCGCGCGAGATCCCTCGGCCGGCTGGTGAAAACGCTGGCCTTCGGGATGAACTTTTTTATCAGCCCACGCCCACTCGCCGCTCACAGCTCGCAGCTCAAAGCTTGGTCCGCATCACCGGCCTCGACGACCGCCAGACCGACAAGTGTTTTGAAACCGAGTTCACCGCGCGCACCAACCCCCATCGCGGATACATCACGATCATCGAGGGCTGCGACAAATTCTGCTCCTACTGCGTGGTTCCATTCACGCGCGGCAAAGAACGCAGCCGGACTTCCGATTCCGTTCTCGCCGAAGCCCACCGTATGGCAGATCTCGGCTACACGGAAATTCAGTTGCTCGGCCAGAACGTGAATTCGTACAAGGATCCGGCAGGGAAGAAGAGCTTCGCCGAATTGCTCGATGCAGTCGGGCGAGTTCCCGGCATTCGCCGCGTTCGGTTCACCACCTCGCATCCGCGCGACTTCGGCAAGTATATTGTCGACGCTATCGATAGCAATGAAGCCCTCTGCGATCACGTCCACTTGCCTGTTCAGAGCGGTTCCAGTCGCGTGCTGGACGCCATGCAGCGTCTCTACACTCGCGATCAGTACCTCGAACGCATCTCCTGGATGAAAGCCGCCAAGCGCGATATCTCGATCACCTGCGACGTCATCGTCGGCTTCCCCGGTGAAACCGAGCACGATTTCGAGGAAACCCTGTCGCTGCTCGATGAAGTCCAATACGACGGCGTGTTTGCTTTCAAATATTCTCCGCGACCGAATACTCCGGCCATCGGTCTGGACGATGCGATTCCCGACGTCGAGAAGTCTCGCCGCCTGAACGCATTGCTGGAGCACCAGCGAGTGATCCAGCAAAAGCGGAACCGAAAACACCTTGGCGAAAACCTTGAAGTGATGGTTGAAGCCCGTAACGAAGCGCGCGCCCAATGGGTGGGACGCACAACACAAAACAAGACGCTGAACTTCACGTCAGATCGCAACCTGGAACTCGGCAGCTACGTGCCCGTGCGTGTCACCACCGCGTTCCCGAACAGCCTGGTGGGAGAACTGGTGATTTAAGTTTTCCTTCGTGTACCTTGGTGTCCTTTGTGGTGGATTCTCTTAACACTAAGGACACGAAGTAACACGAAGGTGAATGGGGAACTCGTCATCGGAGATCACCCGGATGACCAGGTCGCCCGATCACCCGATGTAAGGAGTCCCAATGGAAGTCGAGATGAGAATTCGTGGCCTGCTGGTGGATCCCGTCAACAACACTCCCATTGTGATCCTGAAAGACGCGAACAGCGACACCGTGCTGCCCATCTGGGTGGGGGTGTTCGAAGCCAGCGCCATACAAATGGAGATCGAGAAGGTGTCGACCCCTCGTCCCATGACCCACGACCTCATTAAGAACGTTCTCTCGGGACTCGACGCCCACGTCCACAAAGTTGTCGTGACCGAACTCAAGGACGACACCTTCTACGCCGTCATCTGGATGGAACGTGACGGCCGCATCATCAGCGTGGACTCCCGCCCTTCGGATGCTCTTGCTTTGGCCTTGCGCGTCGACTGCCCGATCTTCGTGGATGAAGAGGTCCTCAAGACCTCCAAGAAGGCCCAAACCGCCGCCGACCCGGCCACCAACGAAGATCTCCGCAAGTGGCTCGAAGGCCTTGGCGACGAAGACCTCGGCAACTACAAGATGTAGTCCGCTGGAGGCGCAACCGTCTTCGCAGATCGGAAGCGGTCAGGCTGCACGCGAGATCCCTCCGCCCTCTGGTGAAAGCGCGGGCGTTCGGGATGACGCAATTGATAGCGCTCATCCAACGGGACGCGCGAGACTTAACATAATATCTGTTATCAGACATTGCGAATATCCCGGTTATCTTTATCTTTGCATTTGCCCGCCCAGGCCCCCTCTTTATTGCCCTCTTCGGCCCAGCAATTCCCTTTGCAAATAGATGATCTGGCCCAAGTGTTCCTTGGCATGACCGGCACGAGTCAGCAAGATGGAGGACAAGGTTGCCGACACTGTTGCCGTAAGAGTGTGGCCGGATCCAGAGTTCTTGCGTTGAGAGCGGTTCTATCAATTCGTGGCACGCGGTCCATGCTCGTCATCGTTACGCGGCATCGACGGGAATGCTAAGGTTCGCCAGCAGTTCCTGAGTTGAGAATTCCCTTGCGGCGATTACGGTCACACCAAACAGCCTCCGCGGTTCCGAAGGATACGCGAGCGAATACTTCTCACCGGAAAAGAGTTGATCCAGGAAGGCCCTCAACTCCGGTTCTGCCGCCTTGCGGGCGGCTTGGTTATTGGGCGCCAGCAGACGATCGTTAATGACAATCTCAATTTCCCGATTGTTAAAGTGAAAGTTGAAGTCTTGCTCCAGCCGCTCGAATGCGCTGAGCGCAGCCCGCGTCGCCTGCGCGAGCCGCTCCCGATTCCTACCCGGCCATGGCGCCTTGCGGTTATAACGCACGCCGAGGCGGCCATCGGTGTTGTCGAGCGCATAGTCAGCCTCATGCCCGATCAGAACGATCCCCGGCCCGTCAGGCACGTGGCTATAGTCGGCTACATCGAGCAGCAGCTCATCGAAGATCTGCCCCTGAATCCACGTGTGGAACACCGGCACCACGGCCTCCAGATCAACATTCTCCGGATCCTTCACCATCAGCTTCACATTGATGTGCTGTAGCTCGATCGCCACCCGTCCCACCTCGTAATCCAGAACGCCCTTTGTATTTGTCAAAACCACCTCAACGAATCCGATCGTCTATCGCGCGAGGGCACGGCTTCCAGCCGTGCCGAACTCCATCTTTCGATCTTGTCATTCCGACCGAGGACAATCGGTTCGCTTGCGAATCGGTTGTCCGAGTGGAGGAACCTGCTTTGATCCCGTCTCTCTTCAATTTGCGTCATCCCGAACGCCCGCGTTCTCACCAGCCGACGGAGGGATCTCGCGCGGATCATCTCTGCTCATTTCTGAACCATGCGGTACTACACGCCAGATCCCTCGTCCCGCTCGTGAAAGCGCGGGACTTCGGGATGACTCATGGTTTAGGGTGCGCAATCCTGAAACGCCGCCCCCTACGCTCCTATCGCCGTTATACTCAGCTTGTTATTGCAACTATGCGCGGCGTCAATGAACAACTGTGCCTCTTCGATCAGATACCGACTGGACTCCTCGCTGTATGCCTGTCCAGCCTTCGCGTGCGCGTCGAACAAGTAGTTCCCGAACTTCCCTCCCGCAAACGGGTCCCAAAACTTCTGCGTGTCGTAATACCGCGTGCGGAACTCCGCCACAATCTGGTCCGCGTTTTCCTTGATATCGGGATTTTCTGCCAGCACGAGCGCCCGCGCCGCATTCAGCATAGCCCTGTACGCGCCCACGCTGGCCTTCTGCGCCTCGCCCTTTTCCAGCGCCAACTGTGCGTCGAACAATTCCCTCTCCGCCGCGGCCAATCCAAAGTCGACAGGCGAAACCACCTCGCCCGCGCACTCCCCATCCCCCATGTCCCCGAGGGTGTAGGTGCGGGGGTCGCCCCAATCGGAGAAGTAGGAGCGGTCGCCTGCGGGAAGCTTGGTTAAATCTTCAAGTAATACTTTAAGTTGCGCTTTACCGGTTCGTTTGATGTACGACTTGAATGCCTCACCCGGCTCTCGTCCTGCGACATAGCTGTCGGTAAGGCGCTTGACAACCTGCGGAATGTTCTTCGACGGCACCGCCAGAATCGGCGTCCCATACGACCCGGCGTTATGCTCCCACTCCCCACCAAGGACGACCTGGAAGTGCGGCACTGCATAGCCCGCCACCTTGCGGCTCACGCCATAGAAGCCCATATCGGCGACGTGGTGCTGTCCGCAACTGTTGAAGCAGCCGCTAACCTTGATGTGCAGATTGCGAACGGCCTCGTCCGCCTGATAGCTGGCCTCGCTTACTCGCTTGCGCAACTCGCCCGCCAATCCTCGCGATGACGAGATCCCCAGCTTGCAGGTATCCGTGCCCGGGCACGAAACGATGTCCACCAACGCCCCTGCGCCGGGCGCAGCCAGCTTCACCGCATCCAGCGCGCGATACAGTTCCGGCAGATCCTTCTTGCTCACCCAGCGGATCACAAAATTCTGCTCCACCGTCGTGCGGATTGTCTCCTTCGTGAATCGTCGCACGACGTCCGCCAGCGATCGCAACTGATTTGCCGTAATGTCGCCCAATGGCAGGACAACCGTGACCGTCACATATCCCGCCTGCCGCTGTGGGCGGATGTTCGACCTCAACCACTTCGCGAACGGCTCCGCATCGGGCGAGGCCGTCGTGATCGACACCAGTTCCGGCAGTTCCCCGCCGGGATTCTTCGCCGACTCAACCGTCTTCAATTCCTCTTCGATCAATTCCGTCCACCGCGGATCATGCGGCAGAATCTTTCGCTCCTCGAGCACCAACGCGCGGAACTTTTCAATCCCGAGGTCCTGCACCAGGAACTTCAGTCGCGCACGGCTGCGGTTCTTCTTTTCGCCTAACCGCGCAAACACTCGCGAGATCGCCTGCGCCAGCGGCAACAACTCCTCCGCGGGGATGAACGACTCAAACAGTTTTGCCTGATACGGCACCGCTCCGAGCCCGCCGCCTACGTACACTTCGAAGCCAACCTCTTCCCTGCCCGTGGCTTCATTCACGCGCTTCTTCGCGATCACTCCCAGATCGTGCAAGCTGGTCAGCCCGCACGCATGCTGCGCGCATCCGCTGAACGCCGGCTTGAACTTGCGTCCAAAACTCTGGCAGTCCGGATGTCCCAGCATGAACCGCATCAGTGCCTTCGAATAGGGCGTGACGTCAAAGCTCTCGTCCTGGCAAACGCCAGCGTACGGGCACGCCGTCACGTTGCGCACCGAGTTGCCGCAAGCCTCGCGCGTCGTAATCCCCACGGCGGCGAGCCGCCGCATCACGCTGGGCGTGTCGTCAATGTGGACGTAATGCAGCTGGAAATCCTGCCGCGTGGTGATGTGCGCGATGCCGTCCGAGTACTCTTCCGCCAGCTCCGCCAGCGTCTCGATCTGCGCGGCATTCAGCCCGCCGCCCGGAATCTTGATCCGCTGCATCCCCGGCGCATCCCACATGGTGTTCGGACCTTTAGTGAGATCGGCCGAGGGAAAATTCAGCTTCTGGACTTTTTGGCCATCGCTGCGCTGACCGTTGTCGTAGCGCTGTCCGTAAGCGCCGCGGCGCAGACGAGTCTCGGCGAAAAGCTTCTCGTCGAGCTTGCCCTGCTTGCGCAACGCGATCTCGGTTTCGAAGTTGTCGATCTCGCGGGCCAGCGCTTCCGGCATGCGCCCCGTGAGTTGCTCTTTCCAGCTGGAGTTTGAAGCTTTCATAAAATTCGGCTATTCGTCGTTCGTCCTTGGTCGTTTGGCCTTAGCTGTGAGCGGCGAGCGATGACCTGTGAGCAACCTCGGTTTTGCTGGCTCACAGCTCACTGCTCATTGCTCGTCGCTCCCAAAAACACAAAACCCACCGGCCAGCTTCTGGCGGTGGGCGATGAGCTTAACTCTTGATATTAGTGCGATTTAGCTCATTCACCATCCCCAGAAGGCACACAACAGGCGCAACAACAACACGCCATCAGCTTCTGGGTACAGGTCTTGAGCATTGCCATATTAGTATCGCTTGCCCGATTGGATGTTGCAATTCAAACAATCGATGCAGGGATGCGAAAAAAGTGATGACCGAAGTCAGCTTACCTCCCGAACGGGGAAATGCCGCCGAGATTTTTCGTCTTTGGGTTAGCCCCTCGATTCGCGCCATGATTCGCAAGCGAATCATGGCCCTTCGCTCGGAATAACAGGGAAAAGGGTGCGCCGTACGGCACAGCTGAAGCCGTGCCCTGATACAAACCTGCGCAGTGTCCCACCTGTGCGCAAACATCCGCCAAAACGACGCCTTCTGTGACGAGCTTGAATCGCAGCGAACGCTGAGATCGCAGAGAAGCAGCCTGCTCTCAAGTTTTCTCCGCGTACTCTGCGATCTCTGCGGTGAAATGCGGGTTGTGCGAGCTACACTGGCACAATCACATCCAGCGGGAGATTCCTTATGACCAACGCAGCACCCAAGCTTGCGCCCATGCTGTCGGTGAGGCGAGGCAAACAGGCGGTCGAATTCTACAAAACCGCGTTTGGAGCGAAAGAGTTATTCCTCATCGAAAGCCCCGATGGAAACGTCGTCGCACAATTGGGCGTGGGCGAATCCGAGTTCTGGGTCGCAGATGAGTCTCCCGAGAACCTTAACTTCAGCCCGGAGTCGATGGGCGGATCAACCACTCGCATGGTGCTGGTGGTCGAGAATCCGGACGCGGCGTTTCAGACGGCCATTGCCGCGGGCGCGAAAGAAATCCTTCCCGTCGAAGACAAAGAGTACGGCTGGCGCGTGGGACGCGTGGTCGATCCCTATGGACATCATTGGGAAATTGGGAAGCCGCTGTGAGGTCGCGTTTGAACGGGAGTTGTTTGGGAGGGCACGGCGTTCAGCCGTGCCGTTAAGGCATTTGCTTGAGTTATGTGCAGCCCTGTTCGCAACGCGAACAGGGCTGCACGTTTGACCGCCGCAGATCTTTACGTAGGCATGATGTTTCGCAAGCGAAACATCATGCCTACCCTCTAAGTTGGTGCTCATGCGGCGCGACTGAAGTCGTGCCCTCCCGTGGCAAATGCAAGAGCCGGGGGCGACGGCCCCAGCGCTACACGAACGGGAATCGCGCGGCAAGAGTGCTTTCGAGGTCGCTCAGGGCAGGCCCGCGCCACAGGCACGAAGCCCTCGGACAAGAATGTCCGACCCACACGGGACCCACACAAGAAATCCGACCGACATGTCCAATTTGCGCGACAATAAAGGCAGCAGCTCCGTTCCAGGAGTGTGACTATGCGAGTGCGGAACCTTCTTCTCATTGGCCTTCTAACTTCCCTGTTCGTCGCGGCCAATGCCCTTCCCTTGCGCGCTGAAGTGCTAAAGATCGTTGTCGACGACACCATTCAGGCGGCAACTGCCGAGCGAATCGAGCGGGCGCTCGACCAAGCGGCCACGCAAAAAGCCGACGCCGTTCTCATCGAACTCGACACACCAGGTGGAGTGATGGGGTCGATGAACGAGATCATGCAGAAGGTTATTGCCTCGCCAGTGCCGGTCATTATTTATGTGACGCCGAGCGGAAGCCGGGCGGCGTCGGCGGGATTCTTCATCCTGGAAAGCGCAGATATCGCGGCAATGGCCCCCGGAACGCACACTGGAGCGGCGCATCCGGTTGGGCCGTTTGGCGGCGAGATTAAAGGGCCGATGGGAGACAAGGTGTTGAACGACGCGGCCGCGATGCTGCGATCGATTGCGGGAAAGCGCGGGCACAACGTGGATGTTGCCGAGAGCGCGGTGCGGCAATCGAAGTCGTTCACCGAGAGTGAGGCGCTGTCGCAGAAGTTGATCGATTATGTTGCGACAGACGAGCAGGACTTGTTCAAGCAGATTTCGGCGCATCCGATCAAGCGGTTTGATGGGAAGACGGTTACGCTGAATCTGGTTGGACAGAAGGAAGTGACGCTTGAGCCGACGCTGAAGCAGCAGATCCTGTCGTTCCTGATGGAGCCCGACATCGCGTTCATCCTGCTGGCGATTGGTGCGCTCGCGCTCTACACGGAGTTCAATCATCCGGGAGCGGTTTGGCCGGGGACGGTGGGGATCGTCTTTATCCTGTTAGCGATTTTCGCGCTGCACTTGCTGCCGATCCGGTTTTTTGCGGTGGTGCTGATCTTCTCATCGTTCATCCTGTTTGCGCTGGAGGCGAAGTTCGCTACGCATGGAGTCATGGCGATCGGCGGGATCGCCACGCTGGTGCTGGGCGGATTGCTGCTGGTGGATTCGCCGATCCCTGAACTGCGAGTGAAGCTGTGGACGGCACTGGCGGTGAGTGTGCCAATGGGAATTATCACCGTATTTCTGATGACGATTGCGCTCCGCGCGAGACGAAACAAAGTTGTCACGGGAATCGAAGGCCTGGTGGGCGAGACTGGAACGGCACAGACTGCGCTGGCGCCTTCCGGGAAAGTGTTTGTGCACGGCGAACTCTGGGATGCGACTGCGACCAGCGAAGTGGCAATCGGACAGAGTGTCGTGGTCAGGAAAGTGGATGGACTGCAGTTAGAGGTGACGCCGGCGCAAGCTGGGATTCAAGAGAAGACTTCGGTGTAATTGCGAAGACCCAGCGAAGCAAAACCGAGAACCTTACCACAGAGAACACCCATTCGACTTCTTCGCTGCGCTCAGTCGCTCAGGGCAGGCTCCGGCACACAGAGGAACGCCACAGAGGTAAGCAGCTTGATTGTAATTGCAGGTGCTCTACGACTGATTTTCTCTTCTAGCTGTTGGTGGTGCAGTGCTTGTTAGGCTTCTCCTCTGCGTTTTTCCTCTGCGTGACTCTGTGTTCTCTGTGGTGAGGATTTGGGTTTTTTGGTGGGGCCTTTGGCGGTTGCAGTACAATCACCTCGCAATTAGAAAGGGGAGATTTCATGGAATTTGGTTTCGGATTCGGAACGGTTGTAATCGTCATCATCGTTATTTACCTGCTCAGTTCGATCAAGATTCTGGCCGAGTATGAGCGGGGCGTAATCTTCCGCCTGGGGCATTTGCTGGCATCCGCAAAAGGGCCAGGAGTGATTCTGGTGTTCGCGCCGGTGGATCGCATCGTGCGCGTGTCGCTGCGGCAGGAGGCGCTCGAAGTTCCGGCGCAGGACATTATCACTAGAGATAATGTCACGCTGAAGGTGAACGCCGTCATTTTTTTGCGTGTGATTGATCCGAACAAGGCGGTGGTCGAGGTTTCGAACTACATCTACCAGACGTCGCAATTTGCGCAGACGACGTTGCGGTCGGTGCTGGGTGAACTTGATCTGGACGAACTGCTGGCGCATCGCGAGAAGATCAATACGCGGCTCCAGACGATTCTTGACCAGCACACTGCACCTTGGGGCGTGAAGGTTGTGAACGTCGAGGTCAAGCAGGTCGATCTGAACGAGACGATGGTCCGCGCGATGGCCAAGCAGGCGGAGGCAGAACGCGAGAAGCGGTCGAAGATCATTCATTCGGAGGGCGAGTTTGCGGCCGCCCAGCGCTTGGTGGATGCGGCCCACCTGCTGGCGACCGAACCGGTCAGCGTGCAGTTACGTTACCTTCAGACCTTGACCGAAATCGGCGTGGAAAAGAATACGACCGTGATTTTCCCTGTACCTGTGGACCTCTTCGCCGGACTCCAGAAGTTACTAGCGAAAGGCGAGACTCCGGTCGCAAAATAGGGTTGGAAGAGTTGGGGGATTTGGTACTGAGCGGGAAATTGAATCATCGGGTCATTGAATGATTCGAAACCCGCAGCGATGCATTGCAAACCCCTCAATGTCTGGAATGCCTATGACCCCAGTGAGCGCGCCGCAAATGCAGCAGGAAACCGATACCGAGATAACCCTGGGAACAGGCAAGATGCTGGTACTGTTCTTCGGGCTAGTGCTGCTCTGCGCCTTATTCTTCGGCATGGGATTCACCATGGGCAAGAATTCGGTGCGCTCCGCACCGGAGTTGCTGGCTACGCCGAACGGCGCGCGGCCATCTGCAGCGAACAACCAGACGACGCAGGCCCCGGCACCGCAGGCACAAACGCCGGCAGCGGCGACTTCCGCTCCTGCGGACAATGGAAGCTCAGGAGCGAATCCGTCGGCGCAAACGTCCCCCGCGACCACACCGGATCCGAATGCGCAGCAGCAGGCTGGCCAGACCGGCGGGACCGCGCAAGGAACTCCGCCGGGGCTGGGTTATACAGTGCAGGTGGCCGCCGTCAGCAAGCAGGAAGATGCCGACGCGCTGGTGGAAGCGCTGAAGGGACATCAATACCAAGCGTTCGTCGCATCTCCAGGGGCGGACAAGCTATTCCGTGTGCAGGTCGGTCCATTTGCCGACATCAAGGATGCTGAGGCCACGCGCGCCAAACTGGTGGCAGATGGATATAACCCGATCTTAAAGAAATAGATTTCTGCTCTACAGACCTTCCGAACGCTTCCTCTGGCAACTCCATCCAGCGGCTCTGCCATCCATCTCTGACTGGCCATGGCATCGGCAACAAAATCCGTTCTGAATCCCCCGCGGCGCAAGATCCCTAAACGGCTGACGATAGGAGCGCTTCTGCGGCCGCATTGGGCGGCGCTGACGCTCGGCTTTATCGCGATTGCTGGCGAAACAGCCGCAAATCTTCTGCAACCGTGGCCCCTCAAAATCGTTCTCGATGATGTTCTGCGATCGCGGCAAAGCCATGCGTGGGCGATGAACCTGATTCATCGCCTGGTTGGGACCGACAAGATCGCCGTGCTGGAATTTGCCTGCGTCGCGGTGCTGGGCATTGCCGTGCTCGACGCGGTCTGCACTTTTGGCGAGAAGTATCTGACCACCAGCGTCGCGCAGTGGGTCAGTTACGACCTTCGGCTGGCGATCTACGCGCACATCCAACGGCTATCGTTGGCCTTTCACGATCAGAAGCGAACCGGCGACCTGATCAGCCGCGTGACGGCTGATATCGATTCGATCCAGTCGTTCATTATGAACGGGCTGCTTGGCGTGCTGATCAATGCGATGACCTTGATTGGCATGATCGCGGTGATGTTCTGGCTGAACTGGAAGTTCACGCTGATCGCGTTGTCGGTGGTGCCGGCGCTGTTCGCGATGGTGTACATCTACACGCGGAAGATCAAGAAGGCCTCGCGCCAAGTGCGAAAGAAAGAAGGAGAGATCACCTCGGTTGTTGAAGAAGTTCTGTCGTCGATTCGCGTGGTGAAGGCGTTCGCGCGCGAGGATTTCGAAGTGCACCGGTTGGAAAAAGAAAGCCTGGAAGCGGTCGAAATCTCGCTTCACGCCCGCAGCCTGAAGGCGAAGTTGACGCCCCTGGTCGATATCGTGGTAGCGATTGGCACGGGGTTGGTGCTGTGGTTCGGTTCGCGGCTGGTGATGGGAAACGTGCTCTCCGCGGGCGAGTTGGTTGTGTTCATTCTCTATCTCGGCAAGATGTACAAGCCGATGCAGGAAATTTCGAAAATGACCGACACGTACTCGAAGGCGGCGGTCGGCTATGAACGCATTCAGGAGATTCTCCAAACCGATGTTGAGGTCCGCGACCTTGCACGGGCGCGTAAGGCCCCGCGGTTTAAAGGCGATATCGAGTTTGACAATGTGTCGTTCTCTTATGCGGAAGGGTCGCCGGTGCTGAAGAACGTGAGCCTGGAGATGAAGGCGGGGCAGGTTTCGGCGATTGTCGGTCCGACGGGGGCGGGAAAAACCAGCATCATCAGCCTGATTCCGCGGTTTTACGACCCTGAAGAGGGAGCCATCACCATTGATGGGAGCGATGTACGGCAATTTCAGCAGCGGTCGCTACGGCAACAAATGAGTTTTGTGCTGCAGGAGACGATACTGTTTCGCGCGCCGGTGTGGCAGAACATTGCGTACGGGCGCCCGGGATGTTCGCGACAGGAAATCGTGCGCGCGGCGGAGTTGGCGAATGCAAGCGAGTTTATTGAAAAGCTGCCGGAAGGATATGACACGGTGCTTGGCGAGCGCGGGATGACTCTGTCGGGAGGTCAGCGGCAGCGGATTGCGATCGCGCGCGCTGTCATTCGCAATACGCCAATTCTGATTCTGGATGAGCCGACATCGGGGCTCGACTCGGCGTCTGAAAAGCTGGTGTTTGAGGCGATGGACCGGCTAATGGAAGGCCGAACGGTGGTGGTGATTGCGCACCGGCTTTCGACGATTCAGCGGGCGGATGTGATTTTTGTCGTGAAAGATGGAGCGGTTGTGGAGCGCGGGAAACACGAAGAGTTGATGAAATTGAATGGATTGTATGCTGAGTTGCACAACATCCAGTTTAAGGAAGAAGAGCTGACGAAGGCTTCGTGACAGTTAACGCGAAGGCGAAGATCCTTAGAGGACGCAGAGGTGCACAGAGGAACGCCACAGAGGAAAGTACGATAAACGCGCGGACATATAATTCAAGTAAAGATGATCGCCAGAAATGTACGCTGTCGCTATAGCGAGTTCAGTTCGTGAATGCGGGAGAGGAGGGCGTCCGTGTAGGCCGTGATCTCCAACTCTGAATACCCGGCGGCGCGGAAGGCGTCACGAATCTGATCTTGCGTGAGTTGCGCGAGTAGCGAGCCAATCCACTTCGCGTCGGCACGAGGAATGTGCTTGCCAATCCAGCGCATGTGGACCTGGCGGAAATAGAACCCCCATTCAAATTCGAAGAGTTCGGTGAACGGCGGGCACTTGGGAAAGTTCAGGTCGATGTAGTCTTTGTGAGCATGCGCGATGAGCTTGGTGTGGTTGTAGACGGCGAGGTTTCCTTTTGACACGCGATCGTTATAACTCTTGCCGGGTGTTCCCATTGAGGTGCCTACGTCGCTGACGGAGTAAACCTGAGGTCCAGGTTCTTTGTCATTTTCGAAGATCGCGTTGTTGTCGTCCTTGAGGTCCCAATTGGCGATCAGGCCCATCATTACGCGTAAGCCGTTAAACTCGCGCGTGCCGTAAAACGGATTGTGCCGCCAGTTCCAGTTCCCTACTCGCTTTAAGTGATCGGGATGGCGCTGCAATCGCACATTGACGACCGCGCCTCCGGGACGCAGGTATTGCTGTCCGCGGCGCAGGGTTGGGGGCAGGTTCTGCACCTGCAGCTGCGGATAATAGTAATCTTCGTTCGCGACGTATCCGACAGCCCAGAGCAAACGGGACGCCGCCGTTTCGGGGCGCGGCTCGAGGCCCGTTTTTGCTCCCCACTTCTTCCCTGCCGCGTCATGGACATCAAATTTTGGGCTGGTGCCGTGGAGATCCTCTCTCTCGAACTCGACAGGAAGCTTGGGCTGATGATCTTCGCCGCCGGCTCCCCAGAAGAGATTCTTCGAACGGATGTCGCCAGGGTCGCTCCAGAGGATGGGCTTCTGGGCTGTGGAGAGCATTGCGGCGAACAAAATGAATAAGGCGACCGCGGCAGATTGGGCGGCGCGAGGGGCAGGTCCCATGGTTGTGAGGGTCGTCCCATAGGTGCGGGCAGAGCTTTTTCGCTGGAGATAACAATTTCCAAAGATCTGCGAATCCCCCCGTCTACCTGCCACCATTCTGCCTCCTAGCCTGCACGGTTGCAGGTCAAAGCAGAGTTGCGGGTTTGGCGCCAGAGGTTGTATGACCGTGCTTCCACGCTGGGTGATTCCACCGGTTAGAGTCGCGTATGAGGTCTGTCGGACAAGAATGTCCGACCCACACGACCGAGGACGGCAGCTCTGCATCTAAGCTGCGGGAGAATTGCGACTGAATGAAACTGATCATCCAGCCGGGCGACGGGGTGGACCGCCTGGTCAAAGGAATACGAAAAGCCAAGAAAAGTGTGGAGATCATGATCTTCCGCTTCGATCGCGACGAGATCGAGCGGGCGCTGATCGACGCGGTAGAGCGCGGACTTTTTGTCCACGCGCTAATTGCCTTCACCAACCGCGGTGGCGAAGACAAGTTGCGCAAGCTGGAAATGCACTTCCTGGCAAGCGGCGTCACGGTGGCTCGGACTGCTGGAGACCTGGTCCGTTATCACGGCAAGATGATGATCGTGGATCGCAAGGAACTTTACGTTCTAGGGTTCAACTTCACGCATCTGGACATTGATCGAAGCCGGAGTTTCGGCATCATGACGCGAAACCCTAAGCTGGTGGCCGAAGCGGTGCGGCTGTTTGAGGCCGACACGAAACGACAGGAATACACGCCGAGCCACCACGGCTTCGTAGTTAGTCCGGCGAACGCGCGGAAAGAGCTGGCGCGGTTCATCAAAGGGGCAAAGAAAGAGCTGCTGATCTACGATCCAAAGATCAGCGACAAACCGGTCCTCCGGCTGCTGGAAGAACGCAAGCGGGCAGGAGTGGACATACGAGTTTTAGGTTGCGTGAACGGCAACCGGCTGCCGTCGCACGAACTGAAGCGATTTCGCCTGCACACGCGGACCATAATTCGAGATCGATCGCAAGCTTTTCTTGGAAGCCAGAGTCTGAGGCAACTGGAACTGGATGCGCGGCGGGAGATCGGCGTCATTTTCCGGGACGCGTCAATTGTCAAGGACCTCTGCCGCGTGTTCGAAGAAGACTGGATGGCGTCCGCCCCGGAGAAAGAACAGGAAAAGCGCGAGGAGGTGCCGAAGAAAGCTGTCAAGAAGGTAGCGCGCAAGGTCGTGAAGCGGATTCCGCTGACCCCCGTGGCGAAGAAGGTGGCGAAGGTCATTAGCAAGAAGGCGAATGTGGACCTGAACAAGAAACAGATTCACGAAACTGTCAAAGAACTGGTCGAGGATGTTGTGAAGGAAGCCGCGGAGAGCGCTGCTGCCGAAGCGGCGAAAACGGTGGCGTAATGCTGAGAATGTGGGCAGAAATCGTCGTTTGCAGTTTTGCGCTTGCGCTCACGGGAACCGGTGCGTTTGCGCAGAAGCCCGCCACGGCAGGAACGCCGGCCGCCACGATCGTGGCGGACTTTGAAGCCAAGGTGAAGCAGTATCTCGACTTCAGGCAGCAGCATGTTGGCGCGCCACCGAAGCCAACCAATAATCCCGCAGACATTGTGTCGAGGCAGCAGGAGATGGGAAACAAGATTCGCGTGGCGCGAGCGGGCGCAAAACAAGGAGAGATTTTCACGCCTCAGATTGCGGCCTATTTCCGGCAGCAGATTGCAGCATCGTTTGCGGGAGCGCATGGCAAGCAGATACGTGCCAGCCTGGCGCACGCGGAACCAGTGAAGATGGAGTTGCAGATCAATCAAAGCTATCCGCCAAATCAGCCGCTGCAGTCTACCCCGCCGACATTGCTGCTGAATTTGCCCAACCTGCCGGATGGGCTTGAGTATCGACTGCTCGACCGCGAATTGGTGATACGTGATACCGAAGGCAATGTGGTCATCGACTATATTCCGAACGCCCTGCCAGAGTCAGTAAAGTGATGCGCTCGTTCTACTCCGTCCTCTTCTTCCTTAGCGTTTGCGTAAGTTCTATCTCTGCTGGTGCGCAACAGGTCGCGGTCAAACTGCCGTTGCATGCGGGATCGGTGCGGTTTGCGGTGATCGGAGACAGCGGCACGGGAAATAAAGAACAGTTCGAAGTGGCGCAAGAACTCGAACGATATCGGCAGGACGTGAAGTTCGATTTCGTAATCATGCTTGGCGACAACATTTACGGAGGTCACAGTGCGAGCGATTTCAAGCGCAAATTCGAAGAACCGTACAAGTCGTTGCTCGATGCAGGAGTGAAGTTCTATGCGTCGCTCGGTAACCATGACGATCCGAATATCGAACGACTGTACAAGCCGTTCAACATGAATGGCGAGCGCTACTACACGTTCAAACGCGGCGACGTTCAGTTCTACGCGCTGGACAGCACTTACATGGACACAAGACAACTGACGTGGCTGGAACAGAATTTGCGGTCATCGAATGCGGGATGGAAGATTTGCTATTTTCATCATCCGCTGTATAGCGATGGCAAGATGCACGGCCCGGACTTGGATTTGCGGAACCAGCTTACGCCGCTGCTGAAAGCCTATGGCGTGAATGCGATTTTCTCTGGCCACGAACACGCCTATGAACGGATCAAGCCGCAGAACGGCATTTACTACTTTATTCAAGGCGACTCGGGAAAGCTCGAGCACCACGATTTCCATCGCAGCGAACAAATGCAGACCAGCTACGATCGGGACCGCACGTTCATGCTGGTGGAAATCGATGGAGACAATCTGTACTTTCAGACTGTTGCGCGATCGGGTGAGACCGTGGATGCTGGCGTCCTGACGAGGCAAATAGGGCCGGCGCGGGTGCGGAAATAAGAGAGTTGCGCAAAACCGACAATTTGGGACTGGTTATCCACACAGCCGCAACGTAATCGCGCTTTCGCGGCTCGTCTCCAGCCAATTAAAATCAATGTACGCGAGTTTAATTGACCAGGAGACTCAACGGCCCAAGCCCGGAACCTGAAGGCTAAAGCCTAATTGGCGCATGTCCCAATTCGTTCACCTGCATCTTCATACCGACTACTCCATGCTCGACGGCGCGTGTGACGTCGAGAAACTCTGCCAGCGGGCCAAACAGCTGAATATGCCGGCCGTGGCCATGACCGACCACGGCAATATTTTTGGCTCGGTACACTTTGTGAACGCTGCGAAAGCTGCGGAAATCAAGCCGATCATCGGCTGCGAGCTCTACGTCTGCAAGAAAGAAGATCACCGCATTGCGCGCACGCCACCGGAGGGCGATACCTACAATCACCTGCTGGTGCTGGCGGAAAACGAAGAAGGTTATCGCAATCTGGTAAAGATTACGTCGGAAGCTTCACTGCATGGTTTCTACTACAAGCCGCGAGTGAGCAAATCATTTCTTGCCGAACATTCCAAGGGACTGATCGCTCTGTCGGGATGTCTGAAGGGTGAAGTTGCCGAGTTCCTGATGGAAGAAAAGTACGAGGCCGCGCGGCAGGCAGCGGCGACGTATGGCGACATCTTCGGAAAGCAGAATTTCTTCCTCGAAATTCAAGACCAGGGACTGGAGATGGAACACCGGATCCATCCGGGACTGTTCCGGCTAGAGAAAGAGCTTGGTCTTCCACTTGTCGCGACGAACGATAGTCACTACCTCTGCGAGGACGATGCGCACGCGCAAGACGTGATGGTCTGCATTCAGACCGGCAAGAGCCTGCAAGACCAGAACCGGATGAAGTTCCAGGGCACCGAGTTCTACGTCAAGAGCGGCGACGAGATGTACCAGGTGTTCAAGGATGCGCCGGAGGTGCTCTCGCGCACACTTTCGATCGCCGAACGCTGCCACGTGAAGCTGGAGAAGGTGAGCAATCCGTTTCCCCGGTTCGATGTCCCTGATGGCTACACGCTGGACAGCTATTTCGAGCACGTCACGCGCGAGGGATTCGCGAAGCGTTTGGAAGCACTGCGCGAACTGTCGGCAAGCGGGAAACTGAAGCACGGAATCGGCGATTACGAGCAGCGGCTATCACGTGAAATCGCCATCATCCAGCAGATGAAGTTTTCCGGGTATTTTCTTATTGTCTGGGATTTCATCCGCTATGCAAAAGACCATGACATCCCTGTTGGCCCAGGCCGTGGATCGGCGGCAGGCTCGCTGGTTTCCTATGCGCTCGGAATCACCGACATCGATCCGCTGGAGCATGAACTTCTCTTTGAGCGCTTCCTGAACCCGGAACGCATTTCGATGCCGGATATCGACATCGACTTCTGCATGAACCGCCGCGGCGAGGTCATTGACTACGTCACGCGGAAGTACGGGCGCGAGAATGTAGCGCAGATCATCACCTTTGGCACGATGGCGGCAAAAGCAGCGATCAAAGACGTGGGACGCGCGATGGATGTTCCCTACAACGACGTGGACCGCATCGCGAAGATGGTGCCGACCACGCTGAACATCAAGCTGGAGACCGCGATCAAAGAGTCGCCTTCGCTGCAGCAGGCGTACGAGAACGATGCGCAAGTCAAGCAGTTGATCGACACGGCGATGAAGCTGGAAGGCCTGGTGCGCAATGCGGGAGTGCATGCCGCCGGAGTCGTGATTTCGCCAAGGCCGCTCAACGAACTGGTTCCGCTCTATCGGACGAAGAACGACGAAATCGTCACCGCCTTCGACATGGTCGCCATTGAGAAGATGGGCCTGCTGAAGATGGACTTCCTCGGGCTGACCACGCTCACGATTCTGGATGACACGCTCAAGCTGATCAAGCAGACGCGCGGCGAGGAACTGAAGCTCGAAGCGCTTCCGCTGCACGATGAGACTACATACGAGAAGGTCTTTCATAGCGGATTGACGTCGGGCGTGTTCCAGTTTGAATCGCACGGAATGCGCGACGTGCTGCGGCGCTACAAGCCGAATTCGATCGAAGACCTCACGGCCCTCAATGCGCTCTACCGGCCCGGGCCGATCCAGGGCGGCATGATCGACGACTTCATCGATCGCAAGCATGGGCGGAAGAAGATCGAGTACGAGTTGCCGGAATTGCAGCAGGTGCTGCAGGAGACGCTGGGAGTCATCGTCTATCAGGAACAGGTGATGCAGATCGCGAACAAACTCGCCGGCTACTCACTCGGCGAAGCCGATCTGCTGCGGCGCGCGATGGGTAAAAAGAAAGCCGAGGAGATGGCGCAGCAGCGCGAGCGCTTCACCCAGGGCGCGGTGCAACGCGGATATCCGCAGAAAAAGATAGAGAGAATCTTCGATCTGATGGCGCAGTTTGCGGGATACGGATTCAACAAGTCGCACTCGGCGGCCTATGCCCTGCTCGCGTATCACACGGCGTATTTGAAGACGCACTATCCGGTGGAGTTCATGGCGGCGCTGCTGACCTCGGTTACGGGCAGCACGGATGATGTCGTGAAGTACATCAACGAATGCCGTGAAATGGGGATCGCTGTCGAACCGCCAGACATCAACGTCAGCGATGCGAACTTCACACCGCACGGACAGGCGATCCGGTTCGGGTTGGCGGCGGTGAAGAACGTCGGACACAATGCGATTGAATCGATTGTTGCGGCAAGGAAAGACTTGGCGGGCGAGGGCACCCGCCCCACACAGGCCCGCGCCACACAATCTATCTTCAAGTCCATTTACGAATTCTGCGAGAAGGTTGACCTACGGCTGCTGAATAAACGAGTGCTGGAGTCGCTGATCAAGAGCGGCGCGATGGATTCACTCGGCAGGCGCGCGCAGCTTATGGCTGTCCTCGACAAGGCAATCGAGCATGCGCAGAAGGAACAACGCGATAAAGAATCGGGACAGCACGGGCTGTTCGGCGTGTTTCAGCAGGAAGAGGCGCAAGCGCCTGAGGTCAAGCTTCCTGACACTCCTGACTGGGATGAGCACACGCGCCTGGCTGCGGAAAAAGAAATATTAGGCTTCTTCATCACTGGACATCCGCTGGATAAATACCGCGAGAAACTGGAGGACCTGCGCGGGCTGAGGGTCGAAGAACTCTGTGCGATGAAGCAGTCCACCGGCAAGGATGAGAACCTGACCACGGCGGGCATGATCGTCAACCTACGCGTGCTCAAGTCGAAGAAGGGCGATTTCTACGCTCAGGCCACACTTGAAGATATGTCGGGATCGATGGACATGCTGGTGTTCCCCGAGGCGTACAAGAAGCTTCAAGAGAAATTGAAATCGCTGGCCGAAGTTCCGGTGCTCATTCGCGGTGGCGTGCGAATTGAAGAAGGCGCAAATCCCAAGCTCACGGTCAACGACATCAATTCGCTCGAAGAAGTAAAGGTTCCGCTGCCCAAGTCGTTGCGCATTCGTGTGCCGCTGGAGAATGCTTCTGCTGGGACCATCGACGAACTGCATCTCCTTTTCTCTCAACGGAAAGGCGAGGCCAAAGTATTATTTGACGTGGAACGCGCGGGAGATTTCATGGTGGTAATGGAGGCGGAAGGCTATAATGTCCTGCCAGACCGCGCCTTCATCTCCAAAGTCGAGGAGCTGTGCGGGCGCGGCGCAGTGAGAGTCATAAATTAATCGGGTGATCTGGCCATCGGGTGATCGGGCGATCTAATCGCTTAGTACTTTGTGCCGATGTTTGGTAAATCGCCAGATGACCCGATCATCCGATCACCTGATTCCGAGAGGATTGCAATCGCTACGGCGAAAATACAGCCCATGAAGTCCGCGGACATTGGCGCAGTTCTGACTGGCGCTCAACTCTTGCTCTCAATGGTGGAAACCCGGCGCGCCACGCGCAACGGGAATGGAGACGATTCGCCGGCGGCGCTCGAGCTGGAGAAGATCGAGCAGCAATTGGGGCAACTGGAGTCGCTCGACGGCCAGGGCGACGACATTCGTAAAGAGATTGACGACCTGCGCCAGCGCGTACACGCGCTGAGAGGTGAGATATCGCATCGTGCTGCTTGGATCAAGACCGAACTGGCCCGGCATCCGCAGCGGCCCTACCTTCTCGATTACGTGGAGAAGATCTTCACCGACTTCAGCGAAATTCATGGCGACCGACGCTTCTCTGATGACCCTGCGATGGTGTGCGGGATGGCCCGCTTTCATGGCGAAGAAGTCCTGATCGTGGGCACGCAAAAAGGGCGCGACACGAAACAAAAGGTCTATCGCAACTTTGGCATGCCAAATCCCGACGGGTACCGCAAAGCGCTGCGGGCGATGAAAGTCGCGGAGAAATTTAGGCGGCCGATTCTGACGTTCGTAGACACCCCAGGGGCATATCCGGGTCTGGGTGCGGAGGAACGCGGACAGGCGGAAGCGATTGCGCTCAATTTGCGCGAGATGGCGCGCATGCGGGTGCCTATTATCACAACCATCACCGGCGAAGGCGGGAGCGGCGGCGCGCTGGCGATCGCGGTTTCCAACCGGGTACTCATGATGGAGAACGCGATTTATTCCGTGATCTCGCCCGAAGGTTGCGCGTCGATCATGTGGCGCGATGCTTCCAAGAGGGAGTTGGCCGCTGAGGCCATGCGGATTACGGCTCCAGATCTGAAGGAATTAGGCTGCGTCGATGAAATAGTTACGGAACCCGATGGCGGGGCACACACTGACCACGATGCGGCGGTGAAGCTGGTGGATGAAGCCCTGCAGAAAAATCTCTCCGAGTTAAAGTCAATGTCGGCGGACGCCCTGATCGCCGCGCGCTACGAGAAATTCCGCACCATGGCGCAGTTCTTCACGGAAGGGTAGATGCGCATTAATCTGGAATCGATGAATCGGCTTTCTCCACGACGACTCGCGTATAGTGCCGTGTTCTTCTCTGCCTTTGGCGGCTTTATGAGCGGCAGCGCCGTATTCAAATACCTGTCCGGACGACCCGAACTATTTTCGTGGATAGGTGATGCGCTAGTCGGCCTCGCCTTCGTAGCATACGGCATCTTTTGGGCTGTTATGTTAGTACGTCGAGCAAATTCCAGCATTCCTCCTCGCGAGACGCCTGCGAATGCCAGCCTGCCCATGGCTTCACACTGATTGTGCCGTCCCTGCGGGACTCGCTCTGTTCGTACGTCTACTCAGGGCTTACGCCCTGGGCTATTTATGTGCCGCCGCTTCGCGGTTGGGATCGTCTCTCAAACTAGGTTCTAGCTGAAAGCAGGTTCGTCCCGTCATTGCTGCGCACGCGCGGCTGCGTCGACTCGGAATGACAATCTTCAATAGCTTCTATCTTCACTAGCTTTTGTCGTCGGCTTGGCTGAAGCCGAGCCTCTTCAAAGCACAATTTTGTGTAAGAACTCTTCTTTCGCTCCTGCGGAGCTTGCTCTTTTGCCACTTCTACCCGGGGCTTACGCCCCGGACTTTATTCTTAGGCCCCTGCACGGCAGGATGTGCGCTAAGCGGCCAATTTCCTCGTGCCAACGAAAAGCAGGTTCCTCCACGCAGCCGGGCGTTCGCAAGCGAATCGCCCGGCTTCGGTCGGAATGACATTAATTTCTGGCATGACATTGATTTTCGGAATGGCATTAATTTTGAGAATGTGGCCCGATCGGCTGATGCTGGGCTTCCGAAGGCGTTCGCACACGACACAGCAGGGGTCATTTCCTTCCAAGCGGAACAAACCCCGCCCTGAAGGTTTTCCTGACGGCTGTCGGCTGAGGGCTGAGGGTTGTTGTGAGCTGCTTCCTAGTTCCTACTCCGTTATCCCGGCACCCTTGCGAACGTTACCATCCTCGAACTGCTGCCGTATAATTGAGAGTAATTCCCTCACGAAATCCGCGTAGGGCATGTTTCGCCTGTGCAAGATCGTTATGGCAGGAAGGACTTCCTAATTTAATGGCTACAACCGACGTTGGGCTGCATGAGTCCGCCGGACGCGACTCGGTGGCGCCCGTTGTCAATAACATGAGCATCCAGGTCGCGACCGTCAACGGCAGCGGCTCGCAAAGTTCCAACACAGTTTTGCTCCGCAGCATTTTTCAGATGGGCATTCCCGTCTCCGGCAAGAACCTGTTTCCATCAAATATTGCCGGGCTTCCCACCTGGTACACCATTCGCGCCAACAAAGATGGCTACGTCGCCCGCAAGAAGGAAATTGATTTCCTGGTAGCGATGAACGCGGAGACGGCGTCAGCCGACGTGCTTTCGCTCGCGCCCGGTGCAGCAGTGCTCTATGACGAGCCGTTGCGGCTCGATTCGTTGCGGCAGGATCTGATTTTTTATTCCGTACCTTACGACAAGATTGTCGCGACCGTCTGCCCCGAGGCCAAGCTGCGCAAGCTGGTCAAGAACATGATTTACGTCGGCGTTCTGGCCAAGCTGCTCGAAATCGAGATGGGCGAGGTTGAGAAAGCGCTACGCAAACAGTTTGCCAAGAAGGTGAAGGCGGCAAACCTGAACTTTGCGGCGGCACAGGCCGGATACGATTACGCGGCCGCAAACCTGAAGAAGCGTGATCCCTTCCGCGTCGAGCGCATGAACAAGACCCAGGGCAAGATCATCATCGACGGCAATACCGCGTCAGCGCTGGGCTGCGTATTCGGCGGAGTTACGGTGATGAGCTGGTATCCCATTACGCCGTCGTCGTCGCTTGCCGAGGGAGTGATCGAGTACCTGAAGCGTTTCCGCATTACGCCTGATGGAAAGGCGACGTTCGCCGTGGTCCAAGCTGAGGACGAACTTGCTGCGATCGGAATGGTTCTGGGCGCTGGCTGGGCCGGGGCGCGCGCAATGACGACAACCTCAGGGCCCGGCATCTCGCTCATGGGCGAGTTTGCGGGGCTCGCGTACTACGCGGAACTTCCTGGAGTGATCTGGGATGTGCAGCGCGTAGGGCCGTCAACAGGACTACCGACCCGCACCTCACAAGGCGATCTGCTGTCCACAGCCTTCCTCTCGCACGGTGACACCAAGCACATCATGCTCTTCCCTGCCTCACCGTATGAGTGCTTCGAGATGGGCATGGAAGCGTTCAACCTGGCAGAGAAATTCCAGACTCTGGTGTTCGTGATGTCCGACCTCGACCTTGGCATGAATAACTGGATGTCGGATCCATTTCCGTATCCCGAAAAGCCGATTGAGCGCGGGAAGGTGCTGACGAAAGAAGATCTTGACAAGCTTGGTGGATTCGGCCGTTACAAGGATGTTGACGGTGATGGTATTCCCTACCGCACGCTGCCGGGAACCGAACATCCGAAAGCGGCATACTTCACGCGCGGCAGCGGCCACAATGAGCAGGCGCATTACAGCGAGCGTCCTGAAGATTACGAGAACAACATGCGCCGGCTCAGTCGCAAGCTCGACACGGCACGCACAGCGGTCCCGACACCAGTGGTTCATGGTTCCGGCAAGTCGGAGATCGGAATCCTCGCCTTCGGAACGTCGCACTGGGCGCTTACCGAGTCTCTCGATCAGCTGCGCGATGAGCACAAGCTGACGCCGGACTACATGCGAATTCGCGCGTATCCATTTGCGCCAGAGGTGGCGGACTTTGTTCGCGCACACCGGCGCGTGTATGTGATCGAGCAAAACCGTGATGCGCAGTTGTTCAGCCTCTTGAAGTTAGATCTGGAGAGCGAACTGGCTCCGCGGCTGCGTAGCGTGGCGCGGCTCGACGGCCTGCCGATCGATGCGCGCTCGGTAACGGAAGACATCGCTGCCAAGGAGGCCAAGTAATGGCGACCACAACGACACCACCACCAAAAACCAATCGCCTTGGCCTGTCGGTGCTCGATTATCGTGGCGGCAAGACCACCCTATGCGCCGGTTGCGGCCACAATGCAATCTCCGAGCGAATCATCGATGCGCTTTATGAAATGGGGGTTCAGCCGGAGCGGGTAGCCAAGCTGAGCGGCATTGGTTGCTCGTCAAAAAGCCCGGCTTACTTTCTGAACCGCGCGCACTCGTTCAACGCCGTTCACGGGAGAATGCCCTCGGTCGCAACCGGCACCGTGCTGGCCAATCAGAGCTTGATGGCGCTAGGTGTCAGCGGCGACGGTGACACGGCGTCCATCGGCATCGGGCAATTCGTGCACCTGATGCGGCGCAATCTGCCGATCATCTACATCATTGAAGATAATGGCGTGTACGGCCTGACCAAAGGCCAATTTTCCGCCACGGCCGACGTTGGTTCGAAGCTGAAGACGGGCGTGATCAACGAATTGCCGCCGATCGATACATGCGAACTCGCGGTTTCGCTGGGTGCAACGTTTGTCGGTCGATCATTCTCCGGTGACAAGCGACAACTCAGCGCCATGCTGAAAGCAGCCATTGCGCATCGCGGCACCGTGATGCTCGACGTCATTTCGCCTTGCGTGACCTTCAATGATCACGAGGGTTCGACCAAATCCTACAAGTTCATGCAGGACCATGATGAGCCGCTGCAGGAAATCAGCTTTATCCCGGGCTTCGAGGATATTCATGTCGATTACGATCCCGGCACCACGCTGGAAGTGGCAATGCATGACGGTTCGCGGCTGCGATTGCGGAAGTTGGAAGAGGATTATGATCCGACGGACAAGGTGCGTGCCGTTACCCGCATGAACGAAGCCAAGCGAGATGGCGAGATTCTCACCGGCGTGCTGTACGTGAACCCTGACGCTCCCACCTTCCTTGACATGCTGAATCTGACGGACGAACCTCTGGCCACCTTGCCGCAGTCGGTGGTGCGTCCAGGACGCGAAGTGCTGGAGCAGGTGATGGAAGAGTTGCGGTAAGCAGAGTTCTCTAGAATCGTCGTTCTAAGCGAAGAAGGCGTCGGGGTGCGGACCCCTTCACGGTTGAGGATCTGCTGTTAATAGTTCTTGCTCTCCCCGCGAACTCACCATCGCAGCTAATACTCCCCTACTGAAAATTAGGATTCCTCGACCTTGCTTTCGGAATGACGTCGTCAAAACTCGAATGAGATTGCCGAGAACGAGAACATCGCTCGGCACGACTAAAACCGCACTCCGCATCATCATCGGTTGTAAAAACATCGACGATTAACACAAGTGTTTTACATAAGGCGTGGGTCTCGGCGCTTTTTGGGGCATCCAAACCGTAATGGGACGGATACCGGTTAAAGCAATTTTGAACACCTGGCAGCGAACGTTACGCGGACGTCAGCCTTCTCTCTCGATCGAGATCACCCGCGAATGCCCGTTGCGCTGCCCTGGGTGCTATGCATATGACGATGCGCATCTCGGAACCACAAATTTGCGCAGCCTGTCGGATTTCAAGGGACAAGAACTGATCAGCAGGATTCGCGATCTGGTTGAAGAACATAAGCCGCTCCACGTTTCTCTTGTGGGCGGCGATCCGCTGGTGCGCTTTCGAGAGTTGCAGGTCCTTCTCCCTGAGTTGGTGAAGCGTACTCACGTCCAGGTAGTCACGAGCGCATTCCGTCCCATACCTCTCGAGTGGGCCCAGTTGCCAAACTTTCAGCTGGTCGTTTCAATCGATGGACTACAGCCCGAGCACGACATTCGGCGCAGGCCAGCAACTTATGAACGAATTCTAAAGAACATTGAAGGCCAGCACATCACGGTGCATTGCACGATCACCAGCGCAATGGTGCGGCGCACGCGCTACATTCCTGAGTTTGTTGAGTTCTGGTCGGCAAATCCAAATATCCAGAAAATATGGATGAGCATCTTCACGCCACAGAAAGGCGCGCACAATATCGAGTGCCTGGATTCTGAGGAACGCAAATTCGTAGTACATACTCTGCTTCGGATCGCGCGAGAAGACAACAAACTCGACATGAACCCCGCACTGATCCGGGAGTTTCTCTCGCCTCCCACCTCGCCGGCGCAATGCATTTTTGCCAAGACCACACTAGCTTTATCGGCTGATTTGCGGAGGAAGGTGGAGCCCTGCCAGTTTGGCGGAAACCCTGACTGCTCACAATGCGGCTGTATGGCCTCGATGGGCCTTGCGGCAGTTGGACATAAAGAGATTCTCGGGCCGATTACGGCTGGCCGCATTTTCTGGACTTCCGCGCTAGTCGGAGATTGGGCGACATCTGCTGCGTCAACATTCGCTCGCAAAATCGGGCGACCGCTTGACAGCGCAACTGAAAAGGACCGCAGCGTTGTAGATGAGGCTGCGTGAAACTGAGGACATGTTCACACGTGTCGAGAGTGGGTCGTCACGTTACTTCCCTTCCGGTCTGAAGCCGGCCAACTGCATGCCGCGCTGGGCTTCGGGGTTCTGCATGAAGACGTCCCAGATGTAGCCGGTGCGCGCGTTCTCGGCCATCAGGAGAATAATGCCGGTATCAATCCCAACAACATCCGAGTCGTACCAGTTGTGCAGAGGATTGAATGCGTCAGCGAAGCCGTAAGTGGTGAGAGCGCGTGGATAGCGATCATGAATGGTGCGTAGAACCTTCATGCATTCCTGCGGCAGAAAAGGCAGCGAACCTCCCGCTGCAGCAGGAACGATGGTGCCGTCGATGGGCCCGACCGCGGGCGGGCCACCCCAAACTACATATCCCTTTTGCGAATCGGAAGCGGTAATGCCCCAGAGATCACCGTTGTAGTCGGGAAATTGCTTGCCGAGTTCGATGCAGAACTGGCGATGCACTTCGGTGGCAGTTTTTGAGTTCTCGAAGTAGTTGGCGTATTTATCGCGTTTGCCGCGGAAGTCGAACCAGGCCTGCGAATACTGGTGAACGAATAACGGCGCGAAAGAGCCTATATATCGCATCCCGTCATATTCGAAAATGGTGCGCTTCCAGGCGTCCCAGGCTTCGGGACGCAGGGGGTAGCTAGGCGAGCCGAGCCCAAGCAGGTACATCATCATCATTTCGTTGTAGTAGTCCCAGCGGTAGGGGAGAAAACCCATTTCGGGCAGCCAGCCGTGCGGGAGAAGCGAAGTGTCTTCGGAGAGCCAGGTCCACTCCACGCGATTGGTGATCTGGTGGGCGAGTAGCGTGATATCGGTGTCGCGGAAATGAGTGCGGCAGGTAAGGATCCCGCAGAGCAGGATTGCAGTGTCGATGGACGAGACTTCGGAGTCCCAGACGCGCTCACCCGTGTTGATGTCGGCCCAGTGATAAAAGAAACCGCGGTGGTTAGGGAGTTTGGACGCCATGAACTGCAGAGTGGTGATAACACGCTCCCGGGCTTCCGAGCGCGACAGAAAACCGCGGCGATCAGCGATGCAGAGCGCGGAGAGGCCAAAACCGGTGGCAGCAATGCTGGCAACGCTGGAGTTGTCCGTAGTAGCCAAGCGTGCATTACATCGGTCCTTGACAAGGCCGTTCTCGGGATTCGCCTGCTCCCAAAAGAAGCAACAGCTGGCTCGCTCGATGTCGTCGAGAAGTTGATCGTCTTCCGGCGAGAATGGAGAAGAGGGTTTCGATGTAGCGGCGGCCATTGCGCCGAGAGGATGCGCAAGGGGTGAGGCAGCAGCGGCCCCCATCAGGCCTTTGAGCAGAGTGCGCCGGGTCAGGCGCAGGCGCGCATTGGTCACTCGACGATGGTATCGGAATTCCGGGTAGAAGCGTACCAGCAACTATTGCTTACGCTGCTTCTGCTCTTGCATCTGCTTTGCCATGGCCATCATGTGCTGGAGAGTCGGTTCGAGTTGTGCGGGATCATTAATGCAGGCTCCGAAGATATCTCGCGCGTCTTCGTCCTGTAGCGGACCGCCAAGAAAGTGGTAATCCTTAGGCATCGGCGGACCGCCGGGAGCGCCTGCGGGCGGCAGGACTGCAGGCAGTTGAACCGCGTACATGCTGCCTCCAGCCAGCGGTTGGTGCGGGTAGTTCATCAACCAAATGCAATTGCGGGTGTCGGCAAGATTGTTGCCGGAGACGATCGCCACATGACCGGCATCGGCCGATGTTGCCTTCTGACAATTCCAAGGCTGGCCATGAGTGATGTAGCTGCCCGGACCGGCGAAGGCGTAGGCGTCTAGAAGGAAATCCTGCAGACCGCGCTGGCTTGCGAATGCCTCGACGTCGGGAAGCCCCTGGTTCCAGTCAAGGTTGGAATCGTTCACCAGTTGATAGCCGGGCTTGCCCATGGAAAGCGAATTCAAGTAGGGGAAGTAGTAGGGGTAAACGCGAACTGCCGAGATAATCGCAACGATCGCCAGCGCCGCGGTCAGAGTAGCCGCAGTGGTAGCAAAGCGAGGGAACCTTAACTTAAGCCTCAGCAGCATTCGCGGGAGCGGCGCCAGAAGCAGAATGATGAGGGCGACCGCAATCAGGAAATGGCGAATGCTGATGTCGAGTCGATTTACCATGCTGACGGCGACATACACCACGAGTGAGATCCACACGCAACGCCAGTTGAGGGCCAAGCTCGCAGGGACAACGGGCTCCTCGCTTGCACGCGCAGGTTTCGTTTTAAGAAACAACGCAATGCCGACGGCAAGGGGTAGGGCCAGCAGGAATGCCAGCTGTGACTTGAGAGCAAAAATGGTTGGGAAATAAAACCAGACGCCGTGCGGATAGGAGCGGCCGAGAATGTATGTGGGACGGCTGCCCGCGCTCATAGCGAATCCAGCAAGTCCTTTCAAATACACCCAGAGCGGCATCGAGATGCGGCGTAGCAAGGGAGACGCAGGAAAATGGATCGCGTCCAACGTGTCAGTGGGCTGATGCCACGAGAACACAAAATAGACCGCATACACGAACACGGCAGCCCAGGCGGTCCCCTTCAGCATGTTCCACCAGGCTTTACGGCGCCACTGGCGTAATGCCAAGCGTTCTGAAGGCTGCTCTGGCACCTCCCGTAAGCGCAGGCTCAAGACCACCGCGGGGAAGACGAAGAAGAGCAGTCCTGCGGAGAATTTCGAGAGCAGAGCGCCGGCAAAGGCGAGGCCAAATTTGATAACGGTGCCGCGGGTCGGCGATCGCCATAAGTTCCGCATCTGCCAAATGGTAAGAATCCAGAACAGCACAATCACGATATCTGTGATCACAAGCGGACCAAATGCCAGGAAGGCGGGAGTGGTCGCGTAGAACACGAGGCATAGCAAGCCGCCCCACGATCCACCCAGGCGCGTCCCCAGCGCGTAGATTACATAGCCGAGAAGCAGGGTCATGAACAGCATGGGGACCCGGGCCCACCAAATCACCGTGCACGGATCGTTCCAGCGCATCAGGAACCAGTATCCGAATGACCATTCACCGAGGTACTGATTGAAAGGGCCGTTGCCGCTGAATGTCCAGGACGCGTGTGTGTAGTCGGCATTTGCTCCGCGCAATGCCAGAGGGAGTGTGGCGATCAATTTCGAGAGCGGCGGATGCTCCTCATTCATGCGGAGGTCGAGTTTCTGCCAGTAGCTGACTCCGGCACCGGTGTGAGCAGTTTCGTCAATGGTGATGGACTCGCGACGGACAGCTCCGCCCGCGAGGACTGCTATGAATGCGAGCAGCAACGCGGCTGCTGCCAAAGCCATCTTTGAATTGGGCTTGGGTTCCTGCAAGCTACACTCCTGCGCGAAGGCTCAACGGCATACGCCTTTGAAGATTTGTACGGTATTGCCCTGGGGAAAGTTGCACAATTGTATAGTGAGGCTATGAGTCCAGGGAAAAAGTTTCTGCTTGGAATCCTGATTGCGGCGGTGGTGGCGTCGGCGCTCTACGTGCGCCACCTGCGGCGGGCGACGATTCAGGTCATCGGTGCAGTGATCATGCAGAACGATGACCCGCGGAAAGAGTTGCCGATCGCAGGCGTGGATATCACCGCGTCGGATGGGATCCTGGTTACCCGCACGAAGTCGGACACAAACGGTTATTTTGCTTTCAAATTCCGCAAGCGCCTGCTGCGGGTGCATCCCATCATCACCTTGACATTCAGTCATGCTGATTACGAACCAACCACGATGACAGCCCAGCCCGGCGGAGACGTTACGATTGCCAAGCTGGTGTCGAGCAAACCAATGAAACCCGTTGAGACGGGCGGCACGAAACAAACGATTGGCAACGTGACAGTGCGCTACTCGATCAAGTCGGGGACATCGGCAACCGTCGGCAGCGCGGTCCGGTCGTTTGAGGTGGAGAACGTAGGCAACGTCCCCTGCAATGGACGCCCGCCCTGCTCGCCGGACGGGAGATGGAAGGCGTCCACCGGAAGTGCCACACTGGACGCGGGTGCGGGAAATGAGTTTCGAAATGCACGCGCATCGTGCATAGCCGGGCCGTGTCCGTTCACGAAGATCGATACCACCGATATCGAGCATCCAGGGCGAACGATGTCGGTTTCTGCCCTTGTCTGGTCGGACACGGCAACGTTTCTAGTCGAAGCGGAAGTCATTCACCCGATGCAAGGGGATGTGGTGCGAACTTCATATCCTGTGATTTTTGGCGAAGCGCTCAACTTCACACTGCCGCACTCGGCGGAGGGGGTGAGCCTGCAGGCGGAAGTAAACGGCCAGAATATTGTTTTCCCGCTGGGGCCTGCGCTTAAGTTGAGTTGGGCCGACTGCCAGACGCGCGCCAATGCTGACGAGACGCGCGTCTATCGCTGCGAATTGAAGGCGGGATACCGCTGGCTGAAAACCAGCAGTTAGTCAGACCTTGCTTACGAATAGCATTAGTAGCGTCCCGCTAACGTTTCGCTCTGTTGATTACGCATGCGAAAAGCAGGTTCCTCGTCGTTTCGCTTCGCTTCACTCCTCGGAATGACATCTCTAAAAAAAGAGAAAAGCATCTTGAGAGTAGAGTTTGAGCAAGAAGTCAGCCTCTACTCTCCGAACGAGATATTCAATCCGGTAGTCAGGACCAAATCGTTCTGACGCTTCCCTGCCGGCGGATTGGTGACGTAGATATCGGAAAAACTATTCTGCCATCCGAGGCGGTGCGTCAGCTTGGTCACGGTGCCGAAGTCAAATGTGGCGCGATACTCATCGGTATTGTTCAGGTCCGGAAAGAAGTTGAGATCCTGGGTAAGAACGGTCGATTTTCCAATCTTATGGATCAGGTCTTCACCGATCGTCAGGGCTGCAAAATTGCGCGTTAAGGTGGTGTAAGACTCATGCGTATAGTTCAGGCCACCCAGGAAGTCGAGCGTGGTGCTGTCGTTTTTAATGGCGTGAAAACCGAGACCGCCGCCTTCCGCGGCGCGAATGTTCAAGCCCTGCAGGGCATCTGAGAAGAAGTCGGCTGCGAGGAATGCGAAGAGACGTTTTCTAATGTCGTGGTCGTAGCGGAAACCGCCGCCGGCAGTGTTGGCCGTAGTGGAAGGCACCGCTCCGACTGCGTCGTTGGTCGCGTACACAATGTTGGAGTATGCGCCCAATTTGTCATGAAGGGTCTGACGGGTGGCGACAAATCCGATCGATAGGTTCTTGGTTTCGCTGTTGCCGCGAGTTAGAGCAAAGCCAAGATTCAAGCCGCTCTTCCATTCCCGAAAAATGCCGGGGTGGAGAGTCTTTTGGTATGCCGATTCTTCTTTATCGCTCCGCAGGGTCTTCACGTCGGAGATGGGTGCCTCAACGTTCCCGCTGGTTGTAGAAACCTGCAGCTTGCCGTCCGCGGCGCTCGCTGGCCCGGCAACGTTTCTCCCGTCTTTGAGTTGCAGGTGGACTGTTTCCTTGGAATCGATCCCCTGAACGGCATCCCACTTGATCGACAGGTCGCCTGCGTAGTCGGTGTGCAGGGTCAAGGTTTTGCCGTCGGACTGGGCGATGGTTCCGGTGAGTCGATCACCGTTCTTGAGAGTGACCTCATCCCCGAGACACGTAGAAGCGAAGCACAAAACCGCTAGCAGAGAAATTAATATCCTGACCACAGAGTCCTCCAAGATGTTCGAGGTTAGTAGCTGTTCGGCAGGTATGGGGTGGCAATACGCTCCCAGGAATTCCGCTGCGCTGCGAGCCAGAAAAGTTTAAGGTCCCGTATGGCTTACGGGCAAGTCAGCTGGGCGGAGCCGAAGTGCGACAACTGCGCACCGCCATCGGGGTTCATCACGTGCACTCCACGACCAGCGAGAATGGTTACCGTACCGCTGTGTCCCGCAAGGCATTGGGCTTGTCCGTTGATGTCGATGGTGGCGATTGACGCGATGTTGCCGTTACAGAGACCGTTTGCGGACCCGATGCACCAAGTCGGCGACGCTACTCCAGTGGCTTTGAACTGAACGATGCCGTTGGGAAAGTTTTGGGCATCCGCTGAAGCAGGACTCACGCTGATCGGTGAGTTGCTGCCGCAGCCACTCAGAAACAAAGCAGCTAGGAATATCCCCGGGGTTAACTTGCGAATCATACTGGCCTCCGGATATGTCAGAACTGATGCCGGTTACAGCTACATAGGTTGTAGATTCCAGATAATACCCATTTTCGATCGACTTTTTGTAAACAACAGGTCATAAGAGGTGGGCTTCTAAGCTCTATCGCCATGCACTTGCCTGTTATGCCGACGGTGGGGCCGATGCTTGCAAAGCGAGTGGAGGCAATTCCTGGCGGAGATGATTGGATTTTCGAGCCGAAGTGGGATGGGTTCAGGGCAATCGTATTTCGGGATGGTGAGGAGATCCTGATCCAGAGCCGGGACGAGAAGCCTTTGAACCGCTATTTTCCCGACATCGAAAAGCCGCTTCTGGAGGCACTTCCCCGTCGATGCGTGCTGGATGGCGAGATTGTGATCGTGCGCGGGGATTCGCTGGACTTCGATGCGCTGCAATTGCGACTGCATCCGGCGGCATCGCGAGTGAAAAAATTGGCAGCCGAGACGCCGGCCTCATTCGTCGCATTCGATTTGCTTTGTAACGGGAATCGAGATTTGCGCGAGGTTGCGTTTGAGAAGCGGCGAGACGAACTGGAGAAACTGTTGGCCTCCGTGAGGGCGCCGATTCATCTGACGCCAGCGACTCGCGATCGCCAGGTTGCCGCCGATTGGTTTCGGCGATTCGAAGGGGCAGGATTGGATGGGGTGGTTGCCAAGCCGGTTGACGGGACCTATGAGCCAGGAAAGCGCGTGATGCTGAAGGTGAAGCACGAGCGCGATTGCGACTGCGTGGTGGCGGGGTTCAGGTGGCATCGCAAAGACGAGGAACCAGCGGTGGGATCGTTGCTGCTGGGTCTCTACGATGACAAAGGCGTCCTGCAACATGTGGGAGTATGCGCAAGTTTCTCCGCCGCGAAACGACGCGAACTGGCGAGATTCCTGAAACCCTACCGGAAAGACGCGCTGGCGAAGCATCCGTGGAAAGGATGGGCTGACGAAGGCGCTGCGGAGAGCCGTATGCCTGGTGGACAGAGCCGTTGGAGCCAGGGGAAAGACTTGTCGTGGGAGCCGCTGCGCCCGGAGTTGGTCGTCGAAGTTGCGTATGACCACATGCAGGGCGACCGCTTCCGGCATATGGCCCAGTTTCGGCGATGGCGGGAGGACAAAAGACCTAAGGATTGCACGTTCGAGCAGCTTGAGGTTGTGCCGCCGGAAGAATTACGCGAAGTGTTTCGCTCGGGAAAATAAGTCCGAGGGTTGCTCCGAAAAATCCCTGCGGAGCTATACCGTGAGAATCCGCCTCCGTCAGTTGCGACCGCCAGTTGCGGTAAGCCAGCGCTGAGAGCGGCTGTGACGGCCAATCAGCAAGCCAGGGGTGAAAGCCGACTGGTTCGTTTCACGCCGCAAGAATGCTCGCTCCTGTAAAATCGCACTCGGAGATGAACGAACCTTCTTCGCGGAAACTCATCATTGCCATTGACGGTCCGGCTGGCGCGGGCAAAAGCACGATCGCTTCCAGACTGGCGCGGAAATTGGGATATGTGAACCTGGAGAGCGGGGCGATGTACCGCGCGCTGGCTCTTAAAGCCATCGAGAATGACATTTCTTTTGACGATGAAACGGCGCTGGATAATCTCGCGCACAAGACAAAAATCATGCTGGAACCGACCATCGGCGGCAATCGCGTGCTGCTGGATGGTCGCGACGTAACCCAGCGAGTGCGGGAGACGGACGTATCGGAAGGCGCGTCGCGGGTGTCGGTACATCCGAAAGTACGCGAGTGGATGGTGGCACGGCAAAGGGAGCTCGGCGTAGATGGCGGCGTGGTGATGGAAGGCCGCGATATTGGGACCAAGGTGTTCCCGGATGCAGATGTGAAGGTTTTTTTGGACGCAGATCCGGTGATTCGCGAGCAACGGCGACTGAAGCAGTATTCGCGCACGCTGTCTGCTGAATCTATGGCTGCGGAGTTGCGCGAGCGCGACCGGCGGGATCGCACCCGGGCCAACTCGCCTCTCGAACCTGCGAAGGACGCGGTGGTCCTGGATTCGACCGCGCTGAGCGAAGATGAAGTTTTGAATCGCGTCGAAGAACTCGCTCAGAAAAAGCTGCTACGCGTGTAATCCTGCACCTGGGGAGCTTGCGGCTGGCCGGCAAGTTAACGCCAGCACGCTCCACAATCGCCGATATGTGCGTCGCGCGATTCCATTGTTGCCCGTCCTCAAGTCTTAACAAAGCAAAAGTGGCACAAATGTGTCTGTAACTGCCGCGGCGCAAGCTGCGAGGCCAAACTGAAGTGATGAAGAGGGCAGAACTTAAGTGGTGCCCCGGGACCGGAATTGAACCGGTACGTCCCTTTCGGGACTCGGGATTTTAAGTTGAGCCGTTTAGCGGGGCGTCTGAGCCCCGCTGGCGAAATCCCGAGCGCAGTCCGAGGGATCTCAACGCAGTAAGGTGGTGCCCGGGACCGGAATTGAACCGGTACGTCCCTTTCGGGACTCGGGATTTTAAGTCCCGTGCGTCTGCCAGTTTCGCCACCCGGGCGGTGCGATAAGTGCATTCTAACGTAGCTCGCGAAGGTCGTCTGAAATGCCAGTTGCGGCACTCGGCTCTCCTCGGTGCATGAGGCTCCTTCATTGCCTCGTCTTGGACTACCATGGATGGCTCAACACACGAGCCATGCGAACATTCCCCAAACGTGTTTTGCCGATTCTTCCCCTTCTCTTAATCGTGCCGACAATCGCACGCGGCGCGGTCAATGATGCTCCTCGCGCTGCGGTCAACCTCAAGCCGGTTGCCGACTTGGCGCAACGAGTGGTTCCGTGGCTGGCAAAGGACCTTGTGCTGGAGCCGCTTCCTAAAGTGGACGGCAAGGATGTTTTTGAACTGAGCACGCGAAAAGGCAGGCTGATCATTCGCGCGTCGGATGTGCCCAGCGCGGCAGCCGGTCTCAACTATTACTTGAAGTATTTCTGCCATCGTTCACTGTCTCATGTAGGTAACAACCTTGCACCCGCGAGGTCGCTGCCCATGCTGCGCCTTCCGGTGCGGAAGGTTTCCCCGTTCCAATATCGCTACCTGCTGAATTACTGCACTCTCAATTACACGCTGGCGTTTGCCGACTGGAATCGGTGGCAGCGCGAGCTCGACTGGATGGCGCTGAACGGCGTCAATTTGGCGCTGGCGACCAGTGGAACAGAAGCGGTCTGGCAGAATACGCTGCGCAGAATGGGATACAGCGATGCCGAGATTCTCGACTTCATTCCGGGACCGGCTTACACGGCGTGGTGGCTGATGGGCAACCTGGAAGGATGGGGCGGCCCGGTGACGCAGCGGATGATCAATGACCGCGTCGCGCTGGAGAAGAAGATTCTGGTGCGCATGCGGGAACTGGGTATCGAGCCGGTCATGCAGGGCTTCTACGGAATGGTGCCGGCGTCGCTGTCGCAGAAGTTCCCGCAGGCGCAGATCATCGAGCAAGGGAGGTGGGTGGGATTTCGGCGGCCGAAAATTTTATTGTCATCTGATCCCCTGTTCGCGCGGATGGCGGCGATTTATTACGAAGAGATCAACAAGCTATATGGGTCGGTGCGGTTTTACGGCGGCGATCTGTTTCATGAAGGCGGCGTCACCGCGGGACTGGACCTGGCTTCGTTGGGACGTGGAGTGCAGGACGCGATGCTGAAGGCCAACCCGGATTCAGTCTGGGTGCTGCAGGGCTGGCAAGGAAATCCCAAACAACAACTGCTAGACGGGCTGCTGAAACCGCACACGCTGATCATCAACATGGAGAGCGATGACTGGGAAAAGCGTGCGGGCTTTGGCGGGACGCCGTGGATTTGGGGGATCATTAACAACTTTGGCGAGAACACGGGGATCTTTGGCGCGCTGCCGCGAGTGGCATCGGAACCGGCGCGCGCGAAGAGCGGCCCCTATGGTTCCAGCATGGTGGGCGTGGGCGCGCTGATGGAGGGGATTGATAACAATCCGGTGGTGTATGACCTGCTCTTCGATGTTGCGTGGGGGAGCGAGCCAGTCAAACTAGACGATTGGATCAAGCAGTACGCGCAATATCGGTACGGGCAAAGCATGCCGGAGGTTGAGCGGGCGTGGCAACTGCTGCTGGAGACGGTGTACAAATCCGGCAATCGGGCAGAGGCGATTTTCTGTGCGCGGCCTTCCCTGTCGCTGAAGAATGTGTCGACTTGGGGAGCGGCGGAGGTTAAGTACGATCCGGCGAAGCTGGAGGATGCGGCGCGTGAGTTCCTGAAGGCGAGGGATCGACTCGGCGCCAACGATGCCTATCAATACGACGCGGTCGATCTAGTGCGTCAGGTGCTGGCGAACCACGGGATGCCCGCATATCACGAAATGATCGAGGCTTATAACAATCATGACAGGACTGGGTTTGAGCGGGCGGCGAATCAGTTTCTTGGGCTGATTCGGACGGAAGACGATCTGCTGAGCACGCGACGCGAGTTCCTGCTAGGGACGTGGCTGACGGAGGCCAGAGCGATGGGGCACGACGTCGCCGAAAAGGATTTGTGCGAGCGCAATGCGCGGACGCAGATCACGTATTGGGGGCCGGACGATCCGAAGACCGAGTTGCACGAGTACGCGCATAAAGAATGGTCGGGGTTGTTGCGGGATTTTTATCTGCGGCGGTGGGAGATGTTTGTCGCAGAGTTACGGGAATCGTTGAGCGGCAAGCCGCTGGTTGAGCCGGACTACTTCGCATTTGAGAAGAAATGGACGGAGGAACGCAAGGCGTATCCGGCAGTGGCGTCCGGCGATCCTGTGGAGGCGGCGGTCAAGGCGCTCGGTGCAGCCGGATCTCATGACGTCCTTTCTCGAAACGTTAGGACAGCCGAGTTCCGATGCTGCCGTTAACCGCTTGAGTTCGCCTCGGTGGTAGAGGTTTCAAAATCTTCCCACAGAGGACACTGAGGTCCACCGTGGAAGACACAAAGGAATTCTGCAGCGGATTGATAAGTCTTCTTTGCCATCTTGGCGTCCTTTGCGGTTCAAGTCTTTTTCCGCACCTCGAACCGCGAAGGTCGCAGAGTACGCAAAGACTGAATTGAGATCAGGGGTCGACAATGAGCACGAGACGGGATTTCATACGGAGTTCGGCCGCAGTATCAGCGGCGCTGTCGGGAGTGACGGCATTCGGTGAAAGCAAGGACATGAAATCGTCGGAGAATTTCGCAGCATTTCAGATCAAGCGGCGGAAGGAATTGTGGTCGCTGCTGGGGGACTTGCCGTGGGAGCATCGTCCCGGGCCCCCGAAGTTCGTGTCGACAGAGAAGCATGATGGGTACACGCTGGAGCGGCTCGTGCTCGATCTAAATGGTCAGGAACCCGTGCCGGCGCTGCTGCTCATCCCTGATAAGCGTGAGGAGCGCGCACCGGGAATGCTGTACATCCATTGGCATGCCGGGATGTATGGGCTTGGGAAAGAGCAACTGTTGCGCGGCGTGGAGCAGCAACCGGCATACGCGCCGGTCTGTGCGGAAAAAGGAATCGTCACGCTGGCGATCGACAGCTGGTGCTTCGGCGAACGGCAGCGCGAGGCGGACGGTCACACCGGCGAAGAAGATGCTTTCAAGTTGATGTTGTGGCGCGGGCAGGTACTGTACGGAATGATGCTGTTCGACGAACTGCGGGCCTTGGACTACCTGGCTGGGCGGGCAGAAGTCGATCCGAAGCGGCTAGCGGTATTCGGAATGTCGATGGGAGCTACGAAGGCGTGGTGGCTGGCGGCCCTGGACAAGCGAGTGAAGCTCTGCATGGACGTGTGCTGCCTGACGGACTACGAAGAGCTCATCAAGGCGCATTCGCTGAAGGAGCACGGGATCTATTACTACGTTCCGTCGCTACTGAAGCACTTTCAGACAGCGCAGATCAACGAACTCATCGTCCCCAGAGCGCATCTGAGCGTAAACGGGCGTCTGGATGTACTGACGCCACCGGCTGGGGTGGAAAAGATCCGCGATTACCTGATGCCGCTTTACCGGGAGCACGGAAATGCGCAAGACTGCCGGATCGAATTGTTCGACTGCAAACATGTCGAGCTACCCGTAATGCGGACTTTGATCCTGCAATGGATGGGCCGGTACCTGAGCAGGACTTGAGATTCCACTCTCCCCGTGGGGAACCATGCATCAGGTCCCCAATCACTTTTGTTCGGTGTTCTCTCTTTCTGTTATTGACAACAATTTCCTGTCGGCACATTCTGAAAAATATGCCCACGCTCGCACTAACCGAACTGTTGGGGCGCCCGGTGATCGAGGCTTCCGGGCAAGTGTGCGGTCGTGTGCGCGAGGTGGTACTCACCCCCGCTGACGACCGGGCGCGGGTTTCGAATCTGATTGTGCGAACGAAAGGCGGCGACCGCCTGCTTCCCTTCTCGGCAGTTGTGTCCGTCAATGGCGGAATCAGGGCAGCATCAAAGGCCGCGGAGTGGGCAGCGCCTCAGGCTGATGGCTTGTTCCTGCTGGAGCGGGACCTGCTCGACCAGCAGATTATTGACGTCTACGGGCGCAAGGTGGTGCGGGTCAATGATGTCGATCTGCTTCCGGAGAGCGCTGCCGGGCGCATTCAACTGAAGGTAGGCTCGGTTGACGTCGGCCTGCGCGGAGCCATTCGGCGCCTGCTCAAGGGCGTGGTTCCGATGACGGCGCTTCGGGTGATGCTGCAACGGATACCGCCGCGGCTAATCCCCTGGGAGTTTGTCGACCTGATCGAGACCGATCCGGCTCGGCGGGTGAAGCTGAAGATTTCGCATGACCGACTGGCGCGGCTGCATCCGGCAGATATTGCGGATATTGTCGAAGAACTGGCGCCAGATGAGCGCGAGGCCGTTTTTGAGACTCTCGACGAGGAGGTCGCGGCCGAGGCGCTGGAAGAAGTGCATCCCCGGGTTCAGAAGGCGATTGTCGAGTCGCTGGACTCGGAGCGCGCAGCAGAGATCGTCGAGGAGATGAATCCGGATGCCGCCGCCGATCTGCTGGCGGACCTGACGGAGGAACGCACCAGCCAAATTCTGCAGGAAATGGCGCCCGAGGAGCGCGAGGAAGTAGCCGAACTGCTCGAGTTCGGTGAGACCACCGCTGCCGGGCGTATGAATACCGAGTTCCTGTCGCTTGATCCGGATGCCACGGTAAATGATGCCATCGAAACCCTGCGAAGGTTTGAGGGTGGCGTCGAGACGGTCAGCACGATTTATCTCGTGGACAAAGACAACACCCTAAAAGGGGCGGTTCCGTTGGCGAAGCTGGTATTGTCGAAAGCGGACGAGAAGCTGAGTTCATTGACGCAAGAGCCTCTCATTTCTTGCCACGCCGGGGCACGAGAGAAGGAAGTGGCGGAATTGTTTGATAAATATAATCTGCTGACGCTGCCCGTCGTTGATGATCAGAGAAGACTGACTGGCGTAATTACGTCGGACGACGTGATCAGTTTGCTGAGGGCGAAGCTGTAGGTTGCCTACTTTGGGTGCCAAGCCGCCCTTTATTGGTGTCGTCCGCTGAAGCGGACTCTCCTTGTTGCTACTAGCCTCCCCGACACTGCCGTGCCGGGCTTCCTTATACCGCCGCTGCGCGGCTAGTATCACCTCTGTTGCACATACCGTCGCTGCACGGCTGGTATCACGTCTGTTGCAGCGGCTCCGTTCACAACCGCGTTTCGAAACACTTTGTGAAACCGTGTTGGCAGCCGCAAGTGTTCGAACTCAGTTTCAAGAACCGGGTTCAAGAAGAATTAACGTTTTCACCTGTTCATTTGCCCTGCTTCCCATTTATTCTGAATGACCGCTGTTAGGCGCTGTTCAATCCACAAAGACATTGTTGCCATGAGATTTTGGAGACGCTGGCGAACCCGTATCCTGCTGTTCTTTGCCGTGATTGGGCCGGGGTTTATCACCGCCAATGTCGACAACGACGCCAACGGGATCGTGGTGTACTCGCAGGCCGGGGCGCAGTTTGGGTACCGGCTGCTGTGGACGATGATTCCAGTAACTATTGCTTTGATCGTGGTGCAGGAAATCTCCGCACGCATGGGGGCTGTCACCGGCAAGGGTTTCAGCGACCTCATTCGCGAGGAGTTTGGATTGCGGATCACTTTCATCATGATGGTGGTGATCCTGCTGATCAATTTCGGCAACATCCTGGGGGAGTTTGCTGGAATTGCGGGCAGCCTCGAACTGTTTGGGCTTTCGAGGTACTACACCGTCCCCGTCTGTGCAGTAATTGTCTGGCTGATGGTGGTGAAAGGGCAGTACAAGGGCGTTGAGAAGATTTTCCTGGTTGCCTCCTTCATCTACATCACGTACGTTTTCTCGGGATTTATTGCGATGAATTCGGCTTCCCAGGGTAGCGCGGTGGCGGAATGGATGAAGGCGTTGGTTGCCACAGTAAAGCCGCCGGGCAAAGAATTGTTCGAGCACGAGTATCTGTTTGGAACTATCGGGGTGATCGGTACCACGATCGCGCCTTGGATGCAGTTCTATCTGCAGTCTTCGATTGTCGAAAAAGGAGTCACCAAGCGGCAGTACCGAGCGTCGAAGCTTGACGTGATTTTCGGCTGTATTTTCACAGATATTGTGGCCTGGTTCATCGTAGCTGCCTGCGCAGCGACTTTGTATGTGCACGGGTTTCACGAGATCAATTACGCGAAGGATGCGGCAGAGGCCTTGCGGCCGTTGGCAGGTGATTACGCATACATTCTGTTTGCGGTTGGGCTATTCAATGCCTCGCTGTTTGCGGCGTCGATCCTGCCACTTTCGACCGCATATACCGTTTGCGAGGGCTTGGGATTCGAATCGGGCGTGGGACGCAGTTTCCGTGAGGCGCCGGTTTTTTATTGGTTATATACGGTTCTGATCGCGGCAGGAGGAGGGCTTATCCTGCTGCCCAACCTGCCTCTCGTCAAAATTCAGCTCTATTCGCAGGCATTCAACGGGGTCGCCATCGCACCAGTCCTGGTGTTTATGCTCATCCTGGTTAACAAAAAAGAATTGATGGGTGAATACACGAACTCGCGGTTTTTCAACATCGTGGCCTGGGCACTGACCGTGGTCATGACAATTCTTTCGGTGCCGTTTGTATGGGACACGATACGGCAGATCCTGCACTGATCAAACCTCTTCGAGGCAGAGCAGGCAAAAAGGGCCGGCAGCACTTTGCAACCAGCCCTCGCAAAAGCTAGTGGCGCTCGGCGAATTCCATTCCTTGCTGTACTTCCGAAATGGCCTGATCGATGAGCTGCATCGCCCGTTCTCGATGCCCACCCTTGTTATTGTTGGCCGCCTGAAGGTGCTGCTGCGCCTGACGAAGATTATCTAGAGCAGCCGTCATTTCCGGTTGAGCAGCGCCTCTGCCTCCCCAGTTTCCGCTCCATCCACCCCGACCCCAATCGCCTCGCCGCCAGCCGCGGAATTGCGAGCCATCGACGGTGCTGCCTTCACGAAACTCAAACATGCGCTCTTCACCATTTTGCCCACGCGCATAGATTCGCAGGGCTTTGACTCGCCCATGGTCGGGATCGACGCCAAACGTGCTGTTTCCCATGCGAAAAGGGCGATCGGACCGAGCCAGTTCGCGTAGACGATCGGTCACGTCCACGTGGTGCTCGGCGGTACCGTATTGTGCGCTGAGAATGACATACTGGCCTTCGTCACGTTGCGCCACCAGCATGGCGGGTAATAGAACGGCCACGGCGAGAATTGCAAGACTGAGCCGATGAGACATAGTGATCTCCTGTTCTGCGTCGTGCTGATTTGTAGATCGAGCTACGCGGTCAGCGTTCAGGCAACGAGAAATTTTCGACTGACCGAACACCGTAATTGTATCCAGATTGCGCGCGCCCGGATGCATACCCTGATTACCAACGTGCCACCTTTGGGGCGGTGACGGCCCGTTGAGCGGTCAAGGGGCTACCTATTGCATTTTGCGGCGAGAGCGTTGCAGGGTTTGCGAGGGCAACTCACCAAATTCAGATTGATAGATGCGTGAAAAACGCCCGAAATGGAAGAAGCCCCATTTTGCAGCTTGCCCGGCTACGGTGGTCTCGCTCATCGGACGCGACAGTTCATCATGCGCCGCCTGCAGACGGATTCTGCGCAGGAAAGTCATTGGGCTGCAACCACGATGACAACGAAATGTATGCTGCAAGGTGCGCGCGTTCACACCGGCAGCGGCGCAAATGTCGCCCAGTGACAGCGGCAGGTGGGCGGAACTTCGCATGTACTCCTCGGCAGCACGAAGCTGCCACTTGCCCGCATTGCCAAAGCGGGTCAGTTCACGCGAATAATTGTGCGGCTGCGACTCGAGAAGCAAGCTGATAATTTCGGATTCAAGGTGTGAAACTGCGTCGGAGTTGGTGATCTCCGTCTTGGTTGTAGTGCTGAGGACCCGTCGCAGGCTCCGGCAACTCCCCCGCAGCTTGTCTCCGGCAGAGGTACTCATTCTGAAAGCCGACTGGAAAACTAAGGGAGAATAGACTTCGCGCGCCAGTCGTGCTTCTAACTCGCTTTTTAGGGCATTGCCGGCGATTCGAAGAAAAAGCACACGGTATTTATCGCGGGAGATTACTTCGACGACGGCTGCAGGATTTTGGATAAAGGAAAAATCCGGTGATACATCAACCCTCTGGCCAAGCGAGGTATGCGTGCCAATTCCTTTCCCGAGATCGAGAACAAGGCCAAAGCCGTCGTCGGGCATCTCCGATCGAAGCCAGAGTTCACCAGTGGACGTGGCGGTCGAAAGGATAACTCTCCTTCCCTTTAGCACCATAATTTCGGTAGAGAACGGTGGAGACGAAGAAATCGGTTGAAAACGATATGGAACGGCAGTGTTTCCCAAAAGCTGGGCAGCCTCGTCGGCGTCTTGTGTCTTTAACACCAGCCCATGGAGATGCGGATGTACCTCAAGCATCGGCTTACCCCCTGTGTAAGCTAACCGTTTGAGTTTCTGCGGACCTAAATTTTGAAAGAAGATCGAGCAATTCAACCCGCTGCCGCAAGTCTAAGCGAAGAAGAAGTATCGTGGAAAGTACATACTTCTACAAGGCCCTGGAAAATGCCCCGATCTGCATAAAACCGAAATCTTTCCTGAAAGGAGGATCGATGGGCTACGAACCAGTATCACTAAAGTTACCGTTCAAAGTTGGTGATTTGCGTTTGTTGGATTGACTCGCGACCACCAGACGCGAAGAATGAACCTAAGCAAGTCCTTCCCCCTCGCGTGGGATGAAATGGTCAAAGAGCCGAAAAAGAAATTTCAGCGCGGAATGGAGCGCCACCGGGTAACGATTCCCGTTCAAGTCAGTGTGTTCGAGGGGAACCAGTACGTTGAGTTTAGCGGCGAAGCATCCGATTTCAGCCCAAACGGGCTATGCCTGGTTTTGACTCGCCAACTGGATAAGGGCGCGGCCATCTCCATGAACCTAAACCTGCCTTATAACTCCCAAACACTAGACCTTCGTGGAATCGTTCGGCACCGCAGCGGGTTTCACCATGGAATCGAGTTCATCAGCCTGACACCTAGGCTGAAACAGCTGCTGGAGAGAACTGCGAAGATCCTGGGCCTGTTGAGTTAGGGCCAGAAGCTGGGCTTTCCTGTCTTAGCTTCGCTTATCTGAAACTCTTGACCGCCTCAGCCATTCCCTTCTTGTAAGCCGTACTCAGCTTGTCCCAGGTGGCATTGGCCTGATGGTCGATCCGCTTGCGAGCGGGATCCGAGTCAAACCACGCCAAAGACTTCCTAATGCCTTGGGCGAAAGTCATCGTGGCGCAGTAGTCGGGGACGAAGCGTTTGACCTTGGTGTTATCGAAGACAACGCTGAGCGATTTGTCCCCCAGGAGGCTACCTTCCTTTTCGGGCAGACAAGCAACGATAAACTCGGACGGGATGTGCACGAGCTTTGCTTCCACACCGGCTGCGGTAGCGACAATTTCGAAAATCTGGTTCCAGGTGAGCACCTCATCCGAAGTAATGTGGAAAGAATGCCCGATGGCCTGCTCGTTGCCCAAGAGGCCCACCAGCCCCTTCGCAAAGTCGGTGTTATGAGTAAGGACCCACAAGGATGTCCCGTCCCCGGGAACTATCATCTCTTGGTCACGCAGCATGCGATCCACTGCGGTGTACGACATCTCAGCCCAACTATTCATGATCAGGGGAACGAGGGTTTCACCATAGGTGAGCGAGGGCCGGATGATTGTCACCGGAAACGACTCGTCGCGGTAGGCCTGCATGAGGCGCTCCTCGCAAGCGATCTTATTGCGCGAGTAGTCCCAATACCGATTCGCCAGCGGCGTTGATTCGGTGATCAAGTAGTGCGATGCCGGCTTCTGGTAGACGCTCGCCGAGCTTATGAAGATGAATTGACGGGTGCGCCCGCGAAACAATTTGATATCCCGCTCGATGTCGGCGGGGGCGAAGGCAATCCAGTCGACGACAGCGTCGAATTTTTCTTGCGACAGTTTGGATGCCAGGTTGGCATTGTTTATGTCTCCTGACAGGATCCTGACTGCGCGTGGAATGTTCGCCTCGTGCTTTCCTCGTGTCAGGAGCGTCAACTCGATGCCACGTTCGACGGCAAGGGCCGTACACGCCGTGCTGATGATTCCAGTGCCACCAATGAAAAGAACTTTCATGGCAAATAGTTGTAACAGGAAATCCGAATACACGTTGCCAGCGAAGGCGAGGCTTTGCGGTTGTTTCGTAAAAAGAAACGCCGGATGCTAAGCATCCGGCGTTTTGGCTTCGTACCCTCCCCCAGGTACTTTACCAATCTGAAATTCACCCCAACTAGTTACCGATCGGAAAGGCGTTCTGACAGCTCCCAACTGAGTTCAAACTGCCACCGGAAACACCCGGTGTAACGAAACGAACCACATTGTCCTGTAGGGCACAGAATTCCTTTACCCCCGTTGTGTCGACATTCGACGGATAGGCATTCACGTAATACTGGTCATTGGGCCCTGATCCGGCTGCCGCTGAAGCGCCCACCGCGAAAAAGTACCCGCTCTTGGCGGTTCCACCAGTCGCAGCCAATTGCAGTGCATAGTCGATAATGCAAGCGTTCGCCGAACTCGGTCCCGTACTGCAGCTCACGTCCGCCCCACCTAACTCCGCCATGCTGGAAGCGAAGCCGTTCAAAGGGTATGAGCTCTGATACGTCAGCTCAGCGGTGGCAACAGTGCGAACCGACGCAGCCCCTGACGACTCGTTCGCGGCAATACGTGCGCGCAACAAGCTAGGAATCGCAATCGCGGCGATGATCAAAATGATCGCGACCACGATCAGTAGCTCGATTAGTGAAAAGCCCAACTGTTTGGGCATTGTCTTTCTCGACAGGTTCTTGGCACTCTTCAGTTATCAGGGTTTTGTGTTGCACTCTCGGTGCCAAGGCGGCTCTGAGCCGCTCGAAACGGCAAAGAGATAGCTTTTTCAAGGTGATGCGGTAGCACAATGGCGTGGAGTCTAAAGAATGAAGGCGCTATTTGGTGGTTTCACGGCATTGAACTGACAAAATTTGTCAGCCGTCAGATGCTAAGCGCCAAATCATTTCTGCCCTCAACATTCGGTTGGAACCTAATGACGCCACGTCCAAAGCTGTTTCCAGGCCTGCACGAGTTCCTGCATGGAGCGAGCGCTGGGCACACGATCGTTGACCATGCGACAGCGGGCGTAGGCGGTCTGATAGGCGTGCCGGACAGCTTCAATGCTCAACCGGGATAGCCCTTCGCGCATCTGCTTCAGGTCGGTCGGCGAGAGGATGTCCTCTTGCCTGCTCCGAAGATCCGGTTTACGGGCCACGAGGAAGATCGTATCATATTCGCTTTTTTTTCGCTCCATAATTGTTATGTCAAGGCTAGCGCACAGCGGCGCACGACATTTATGGAATCTTTATGACTTTCTTGGTCCCGCCAAACAACACTGGCAACTCAGCGTCATCGAAGGATTCAGCGGAACAAAGAGACTGGCGAGACACTAGCCTCGGCTTCTGCCCTTGCCTGTTTTTGGATTCTGCGGCGAGAAGCGGGCGCCGGTCATGCCGGCGCCCGTTCACTTTTGCGTCCATCCATCCCAAGCGTCGCATCTCCAACGTAAGTTGCTGATTCCGTATAATTGCCGCGCATTGGAGGCGACACTCACTCGTGTACCAACCCGAAGCCTATTTTGCCGCGCTCAGCTTCATGATCATCTCCATGATCTGCTGGGGATCCTGGGCGAACACTCTGAAACTCACACCGGGATATCCGTTTCAGTTGTTTTATTGGGACTACGAAATCGGCATCATCCTTGGCAGCCTGCTTTGGGGGCTGACACTGGGCAGCGTGGGTGGCGGGCCGCTTTCCTTTCTCAACAACATCCATCAGGCTGATTCGCGGCACATCCTTTTTGCGTTGGCGGCAGGCGCGGTATTCAACGTCGCGAACTTGCTGCTGGTCGCGGCGATCGACATTGCCGGAATGGCAGTAGCCTTCCCTGTTGGGATTGGCCTGGCCCTCGTCGTTGGCGTGCTGCTGAACTACATTGTCGCGCCAAAGGGACAACCTGTTTTCATCTTTACCGGCGTCGTGCTGGTCATCATTGCAATCGTTCTGGATGCGCTTGCCTATCGGCGACGGGAAGTACAACGGCACGAACTCAGTTCACGAGGGATCTGGATCAGCATTGCTTGCGGCGTGCTCATGGGGAGCTTCTACCCGCTGGTGACGAAGGCAATTACCGGCGACAATTCGCTTGGTCCGTATTCAGTTGCTTTCTTCTTTGCGCTGGGGACGGCACTGTGCGCGATTCCTTTTAACTACGCACTGATGAAGAAACCGCCGACGGCCACGGCTCCGGTCTCGATGAACAAATATGCTGAGGCCAAGCCGTCATGGCACGTTTGGGGGATTGTGGGCGGCGCGATCTGGTGCACCGGCGCGGTATTCAATTTCGTTGCGTCACATGCGCAAATCGTGGGTCCGGCGATCTCATATGCCATTGGACAAGGCGCAACCATGGTCTCGGCGGTGTGGGGCGTTTTTGTATGGAAGGAATTCAAGGATGCGCCAGCTGCTTCGCGCAGGCTTATCCCGGCCATGTTTTTCTTCTTTCTGCTGGGACTCGGGTTGATTGCCATTGCGCCAATGTTTGGGAGGTAGAACCGCACGATGCTCAAGCCTATTGTCGTCGTCGGCAGCATCAATCTTGACCTGGTGGCGCGCGCGCACCATATTCCCAGGCCGGGAGAGACCATCATTGGGTCGGACTTCCAGACCTTTTACGGTGGTAAGGGCGCGAACCAGGCGGTCGCTGCTGCGAAGTTGGGGCATCCGACATTCATGGTGGGAAACGTCGGAGACGACTCCTTCGGATCCGAGCTGCGCCAGGCGCTGCAAGACGGTGGCGTGAAGACCGACGCGGTCAAGACCGTGACGGGATCTTCCGGCGTGGCGCTGATCACGATTGGTAGCAGCGGAGAAAACAACATCGTGGTTGTGCCCGGCGCAAACGCGCTCTTAACTCCGGACCAACTTGAGGAAGCGGCGCCGGTTCTGCGGCAAGCTGGTTTCATTCTGGCGCAGCTTGAAATTCCGCTGGACACGGTGGAGTACCTGGGAGAGTTCGCTGCGAAGAACGGGATTCCTCTCATGCTCGATCCGGCGCCGGCGCGAGACTTGCCGGCCGCCCTGCTCAAGAACGTCAATTGGTTGACTCCCAACGAAAGCGAAACCGAAATTCTCGTCAAAGCGGATGTCCGAGGAGATGATCCTGCCAGCACATCGTCGGCTGCCGAGCAGTTGCTGGCGTCAGGTCCACAACACGTATTGCTGAAACTCGGTGCTCACGGCTGCTTCATAGCGGAAAGAGACAAGCCGCAGCAAGTAATTCCGGCATTCCCCATCAAAGCTGTGGATTCGACGGCTGCGGGCGATGCATTTAACGCGGCATTTGCTGTCGGGCTGCTGCGAGGTGAGTCTCCGTCGGAAAGTGCGCGGTTCGCATGCGCGGTTGCGGCGATATCAGTTTCGCGGCACGGTGCGCAGCCATCGATGCCGACGTTGGAAGAAGTTGAAGCGTTCCTGGAATAACTAAATTGGAAAATCCAACCCGGCACTCATCTGTAAAAACATATCGTTCGAGCGGCGCCCGAAATTCTCAGGTCTCATCGCGAAACTTTCTGGATTGTGCAAACCTTTGCAGGTAAGCTGCGAGCAATCGCGCCACTCTCGCGTTTGCAACTACTTGCTCGACATTTGAGACAGCAGAAGAGCGCATTTGTATTCGCATGCGTGAGGCACGGGCGCGCATCCTTCTGGAGGTCTCTTAAAGAGCCTGGGATACGGCGTAGGTCTTTACGACTGAAAATACTACGTCAACCAGAACGGCAGCTTCGTGTTGAAGCAGGAGTCGGTCATCAACCAGTTCGATTCTGGCGCGGCGACGCCCTATTTGCCTTGCAGCAGCAGCTATCAGTGAGATCTGCTATAGACGCGGAAAGCGATGCGAGGCATTGTTCCGTATACTGAACGCGTTCTGCGTGCTGATGTGGGTGGGCCACGTAGAGCAACGTTCGAGCCCAGGAGGAACAAATGCGTAAGCCGCTTATTGCTGCAGTCATCGCTTCTCAACTCTTATTACTCTGCAGTTTCGTAGCCGCACAAGAGACGGTCACAATCGATACCGGAAAACTGAAGGGAGCGGTTGCGGACGGAGTGATTTCATTCAAAGGAATTCCTTATGCTGCGCCGCCGGTTGGCGACTTGCGCTGGCGTCCACCGCAACCAGCAGCCAAGTGGTCCGGAGTGCGCGAAGCGACCGCATACGGACACGACTGCATGCAACTGCCCTTCCCCAGCGACGCTGCCCCCTTGGGCACAACTCCTGCGGAAGATTGCCTGGTGCTGAACGTTTGGCTGCCCGAACACCACACGAGCAAGTTGCCGGTGCTGGTGTGGATTTACGGCGGCGGATTCGTCAATGGCGGCAGCTCTCCGGCGATCTATGACGGCAGCCAATTCGCGAAACGCGGAATCGCGTTTGTGAGCTTCAACTATCGCGTTGGCCGATTTGGATTTTTTGCCCATCCGGCGCTGACAAAAGAAAGCAAAGACGGCTTGCTTGGCAATTACGGCTACATGGACCAGATTGCCGCGATGAAATGGGTGAAACGCAATATCGCGGCGTTCGGAGGAGACCCGCACCAGGTTACGGTCTTTGGAGAATCTGCGGGTGGCGGATCAGTCCACATGCTGATGACTTCCCCCCTGTCGGTTGGATTGTTCCAACGCGCGGTGGTTGAGTCGGGCGGCGGACGCAACCTGCTCAGCGGCACCGGACTGCATGAAGGCAGAGACGGGCGCCCATCGGCAGAAGAGATCGGCATGGCGTTTGCCAAAAAGAATGGGATCACCGGCGAAGATGCAGAAGCGCTGAAGAAATTGCGGGCTTTGCCGGCCGAGACCGTCGTAGATGGCTTGAACATGGCCAGCATGGGACCAGCGGCAAGCACGTATCCGGGGCCGATAATCGACGGCAAGATTGTCACCGACACGGTGGAGAATCTCTACAAAGAAGGCAAGTATCAACATCTGCCAATGATCGTGGGTGCGAACAGCATGGATATTGGCTTTACACGGGCGCGTACGCAGGAGGAACTGTTTGCGCCTTTCGGCGCCAACACCGATGCGGCCAAGAACGCTTATGACGCCGCTGGCTCCAAGAGTTTCATGATGCTGGGCATGAAGGTGGCGGCCGATCAGTTCATGATCGAACCGGCGCGCTTCGTGGCGCAGACGCTCTCGTCGCAAGGCGTACCAGTGTGGGAGTTCCGCTTTGCGTACGTAGCGGGGTCAATGCGCTCGCAGTGGCCGGGTGCGCCGCATGCGACGGAAATTCCGTTTGTCTTCGACTCCGTGAAAGCAAAGTATGGCGTGCAGCTCACGGATGAGGATGAATCCATTGCCCAGAAAACCAATGAATACTGGGCGAATTTTGCGAAGACCGGAAATCCAAACGGGGCAGGACTTCCGAAGTGGCCGCAGTATTCAAAGATGGATGACATTTTGATCATTCAATCCGGCGGACCTATTGCCGAACCTGATCCATGGAAGACGCGCCTGGATCTCACGCAGAAGCTGGTGGAGACCAGAGAGAAGTCCAACGCGGGTGGAACGAAATAAGGCGCGGCTGCGTCCGTTGATTCAAAACCCACCTTCCGAACCTCTCGGGATGTGGTGCTGTTTTGGGCCTAGTGGAGCGTGATTGTTTTGCCTGATTTCGCGGACTCGCGACCCGCGTCGAGAATGCGAACGACCGTGATGTTGGTATCGAGAGCCGAAAGCCCCGAGGGCTGGATTTTGCCGGAGACTACCGCGATCAGGTAAGAGATCGAATCATCATACGGCGGCGGCAGCGCAGGCGCGGTCTGCGAGTGCTCCTCCTTCTCATCCTTGCGGCGAACGCGGACGCCGTCGCGGCTAACTGTAATCGCTTGCCCAGTCTCTCCGTAGACTTCCATGTCTTTCCGGCCGAATGGCCAATTCCACGACGCCTGCAGGATGGCTTGAGCTTTTGGATAAGTCAGAATGACCGTGGCTTCGTCGTCCACACGGGAATAGATTTGGGGCTTAATCGTCTGAAGGACCGCGGTGACAGTGGTCGGGGCTTCACCATGCATGAGCCACGTCATGAGATCGGCGCCGTAACAGCCGAAGTCGAAGAGTGCGCCCGCGCCATTGCGGGCCGGGTCGGTGAGCCAATCGAGGAATTCGGGTGGGACGCCAATTTCTTTGGGGCCGTTGTGGCCGTCGTGAATCACAACTTTGCGGATGTCTCCGAGAGTGCCGTCCTGAACAAGCTTGTAGACGGCGGCGTTGCTCGGATACCAGGTGGTCTCGTAATTCACCAGGACAGGAATGTGCGCCGCGTCGGCGGCACGCTTGATCGCAAGAGCGTCGTCAACAGAAACGGCGAGCGGCTTCTCCATCATCACGGGAATGTGGTGGCGAGCGGCAATTTCTACTACGCGGCGATGTTCGCGCGTATCGGTGTACGCGAGAACCGCTTGCGGCTTCATAGCGGCGAGCATCTGGTCGAGATCGGTGTAGAGCAGATGCGAGTCGAGCTTGTACTCATCGGCGTAGCGGTGGGCCAGCTGCTGGTCGGGCTCGGCGATGCCGACAATCTGAATGTCGCTACGCTTGGCAGCGGAAGAAAGAAAGCCGGCAACGTCGCCGTGAGTGAGGCCTGCGATGGCAACGCGAAAAGGCTTGGATTCGGACTGTGCGAAGACGGAGTTGTAAGAGAGAATCGCGAACAGCGCCGGGGCAAAAAAGTGCAGGAATCTAGGCATAGGCAATGAGAAAGAGATCGAGAATACCTACAGCGCGGGTGAAAAGATATGGTGGGCGAGCACCCGCAAGATCAGAGCGGCTGCGGACATGGTCAAGAGCATGGCCGCCGGTCCAATCCCCTTCAAGTCATTTACTCGCACATGCGACACAACGGCGCCTACAAAGTAGATTACGAGCCCTGTCGCCGCCGCACTTCCAAGGATGGGCCACCAGATTCCCAGCACCAGGCCAACTGCGCCGGCGATTTCACAAGCTGCCAAAAGCGGGAAGTATTTCATCGGCACCCCCACAGTTTCGTGGATCACCTTGATTATGTGCGCATCGTTGCGAAGCTTTCCTGCGCCGGAGAATAAGACCATCGCGGCGAGCACAATTGCGACTACCAAATATGCAATGCCCATCGAACCATCCTTCGTTCCGAATATGATACGGGTGTTGTAGGGCGACTGCACCATGTTAAGACGTCATCACGTACACTGATTCTGATCCTAAGAAACATTCTGCTACGCAAACCACTGGACACTCACTACAGGAGAACAATGCATCCAAGCGGCGTAACCGATCTAAAGGCGTTTGTCCCGGCACGCGACCCCGCGCTGTCCAAAGAGTTCTATTCTGATCTCGGATTCACGATCAACTGGAGCAACGATGAGATCGCGGAGTTGCAGATGGGATCCTTTCGATTTCTGCTGCAGAAGTTCTACGTGGCCGAACATGCCGGAAATTTCATGATGAGCCTCGGTGTCGAAGATGTGGACGCGTGGTGGGAGTACATCCAGCAAAGAGAGTTCACAAGAAAATATCCGGGGATCATGTGCAAGGCGCCTGCAATGCAGCCGTGGGGAATCCGGGTGCTCTACCTTAGCGACCCTACAGGCGTTCTTTGGCACATAACGGAGAGTCCGAAGTCCTAAGGGAGATCCTGGTGGGCAGTGCAGGACTCGAACCTGCGACCTCCTGCTTGTAAGGCAGGCGCTCTAACCAGCTGAGCTAACCGCCCAATGAAGGGACTCCCTGATTCTAAACTACGCGGCTGCTATCCTTGATGCTTCGTGAACAATCCCTTCGATTCCGATAATGCCGAATTGCTTGACGTGCGCAGCCGCGCCGTTGGGCCAACCGGTTCCCTGCCGCTGACGCCGGAGATGCTGGTGAAGCAGCCGTCCGGCAACCTGTTTGGCTGGAGCCAGAACGCAGGCATGGGGTGGAAGGCGTCGGAACTCGGCGGAAAAGAATTCCTGATGCTGTCGACCCATGGAGGCATTCGCGATCGCGACGGCACGCCGATCGCGCTGGGATATCACACGGGGCACTGGGAGATTGGGCTGCTCCTGGAAGCGGCTGCGCGGGTGTTCAAGGCAGCAGGGGCGATTCCGTTTGCGGCGGCGTGCAGCGATCCGTGCGATGGCCGCTCGCAAGGCACGACGGCGATGTTCGACAGCCTGCCATACCGCAACGACGCGGCTACAGTTTTCAGGCGACTGATTCGCTCGCTACCGACGCGCCGCGGAGTGCTTGGAGTCGCCACATGCGACAAGGGCCTGCCCGCAATGATGATGGCACTCGCCGGAAGCGGCAAGTTGCCGTGTGTGCTGGTTCCGGGCGGCGTGACGCTGATGCCGGAGCAGGGCGAAGATGCAGGGCGATCGCAGACGATTGGCGCGCGATTCGCTCACGGGCTGATCTCAGTGGCCGAGGCGTCCGAGATTGGATGCCGCGCCTGTGCGACCCCGGGCGGAGGATGTCAATTCCTCGGCACGGCGGCAACGTCGCAAGTTGTTGGCGAAGCGGTGGGGCTGTCGATCGGTCACTCCGCGCTGGCGCCTTCGGGGCATCCGATCTGGACAGACATGGCGCGCCGTTCGGCGCGAGCGCTAATGGATTTGGAAACTCGCGGCATATCGGTTTCCGACATTTTGTCGGATGCTGCCATCGAGAACGCTTTGGTGGTCCATGCGGCGTTTGGCGGATCCACAAATCTTATTCTGCATTTGCCGGCAATCGCGCATGCGGCTGGGCTGAAGCGGCCCACGGCCGCGGATTGGGCGCACGTGAATCGGAGAGTGCCGCGACTGGTGGACGTTCTGCCAAATGGGCCGCGCAATCATCCCACGGTGCAAGTGTTCCAGGCGGGAGCGGTACCGGAGGTCATGCTGCATCTGCGGCGCGCGGGACTGCTGAATACATCCGTACTTACGGCGGACGGTATGAGTCTGGATGAAAGGCTAAACGCCTGGGAGGAATCGGAGCGGCGGAAAGTGCTGCGCGCGCGCCTGACTGAAAAGGACGGGGTGAATCCCGACGACGTGATCCTCATCCCAGATGCGGCCAAGCAGCGCGGGATGACATCCACCGTCTGCTTCCCTCATGGAAACCTTGCGCCTGAAGGATCGGTCATCAAGAGCACAGCGATCGATCCGACCGTCGTGGGATCGGATGGAGTGTATCGAATCACAGGACCGGCCAAAGTTTTCTTGAGTGAACCAGACGCGATTGCCGCGATCAAGTCGGGAAAGATTTCTGCAGGCGACGTGATTGTGCTGGCAGGGCGCGGGCCCATGGGCTCGGGCATGGAAGAGACGTTTCAACTCACCGGCGCACTGCGATATTTGCCGTTCGGAAAAAATGTGGCGCTGATTACGGATGCACGATTCAGTGGCGTGTCAACGGGCGCTTGTATTGGACACATTTCTCCCGAGGCGCTGGCGGGTGGACCGATTGGAAAACTTCGCGACGGTGACGTAATCGAGATCGCGATCAATCGGCAGACGCTGGAGGGATCGGTGAATCTAGTCGGCGAAAGCGGCACCGCGGTAAGTATCGAACAAGGTGATCGCATTTTGAGTGAACGCCGGCCACGACCAGATTTGGCGCCTGATCCTTCCCTGCCCAATGACACGCGAATCTGGGCGGCGTTGCAAGACGTGAGCGGAGGCCCGTGGGGAGGAGCAGTGTACGATCCCGAGGCGATTCTCGAAGTCATTGGGGCAGGAAAGAAGGCGCTGGGAACTGGCCGCCAGCCATCAGACATCAGTCGTCAGGAAGAGCCAGATCGTCATCGGGCGCAAACTTTGCAACTCGACCCTAAGGCGATCCCGCCGGAGCAGGCACACTAGTGCGGCGGCTCATCGTGAATGCCGACGATTTCGGGTTAACTGCCGGTGTGAACCGCGGGATTGTGCAGAGCCATCAGAGCGGGATCGTAACCTCCACGACACTGATGGCTGGCAGCAAACGATTCACTGAAGCGGCAACCCTGTCGAAGGATCTGCCCCACCTGAGCGTGGGATGTCATGTGGTGCTGGTAGACGGCGAGCCAACTGCCGACGCCGCGCAAGTTTCGTCACTCGTAGCCCCTGGATCTCCGGCTCAGTTTCGCGTCAGCCTTATGAACTTCGCGGCGATGGCGGCGTCGGGCAGATTAGATGAGAGTCAGATCGAAGCGGAGATCACAGCGCAGATTCAAAAGCTGCGGTCCGCGGGAGTTGCGGTATCGCATCTCGATTCTCACAAACACACGCACATGTTTCCGGTGGTACTGCGGGGGATGTTGCGCGCAGCGAAGAACTGCGGGGTGAGAGCGATCCGAAATCCTTTCGAGCCACTAGTGTTCGCGAAGTTTGCGAGATGGAAGCGGCAATTTCAGCTGCGAATGATGAGCAATTTCCGTCGGAATTTTCGGCGTGAATTGGAGGACGCGGGGATTGCTACGCCGGATGGGTGTATCGGAGTTGCAGCAACTGGCGGGTTGAACGAAAAAGCATTTCGAGAGTTGATCGAGAGATTACCGGAGGGAACATGGGAATTTGTCAGCCATCCCGGATACAACGATCAAGAATTAGACGCGGTAAGGACGCGATTGCGAGAATCGCGAGAGAAAGAGTTGGCGATTTTGATGTCGGACGCGAGCAAAGAAGTGTTGCGGCGAGAACAGGTGGAGTTGATTTCGTATAGGGAGTTGTAGTGTGGGGAGTTGTAGTCCCTACCAGGACTGCCGTCCTGGGCTAAGTTAGGCCGCTCCTGCGGAGCTATGACAGTTCTGCCGCGGAAGTACACTCACCTTGGACAGTAACACTGCTCCTAACTCTAAAGGTATGATCCGGCTAGCATGGAGCCCAAAGGCCAGCCACGGGTCGCGGCGGAGCTTCCAGTGCGCGTCTGGGGTATGGACGCGGACGGCAAGCCGTTTTTCCAAAACGCCACCGCTTCGAATTTGAGTAGCGAAGGGGCGTTGCTTTCCCGCATTCAGCACCCGCTGAAGATGGGAGAGATCCTTGGCGTACAGTATGGCGAAAAGAAGGCCCGCTTCGAGATCAAGTGGGTAAAGGCTGTGGCTCTGCCAAAAGGATTCGATGCCGGCGTGCGCATTATGCCGAACCAGTCGGTCCCTTGGGACGAAGTCACGCGTAAGGGACAAGAGAATCCTGAACTAACCCGCCGCTCTGACAAACGACGCTTTTTGCGCCATCGAGTGCAGTTCCCTATCGTAATCAGTTTCGACGATCCCCGGCGTGCGCATATGCAGTGTTACGCAACGGATATTGGCGGGCGTGGCTGCTACGTGGAGACCCTCGTACCACTATCAGTCAGCACCGAAGTCATCATCACGTTCTGGATTGATTCCGACAAGATCGTGACCAAAGGGCGCGTCAAGACGAGCGATCCGGCGGTGGGCATGGGAATTGAATTTATCGCCCTCGAAGAACAGATCCAGAAGCGCCTGCAAGAATACCTCGACAAGATGGACAAAGGCTTCGCCAAGGCTGCCACCCACGGCAACCAGTCCTAGTTCTTGCGCTAGAATTTGAATCCCTGAGCAGTCACGGCAATCGAATGCTGCATGGGGGAGGAGCGCAGGCTGAAGCTCGGAATTACTTGTTATCCCACGTATGGCGGCAGCGGTGTGGTCGCCACGGAACTGGGATTGGAACTCGCGCAACGCGGGCATGAGGTCCACTTCATTTCTTATGCGCAGCCCATCCGGCTGAACCGCCCGGCACCCAATATTCACTATCACGAAGTTGAAGTCTCGAGATATCCGTTATTCGAGTATCCGCCGTATGACCTGGCGCTGGCCACGCGGATGGCGGAAGTGTCGGAGATATACGATCTCGACCTGCTTCATGTGCATTATGCGATCCCGCACTCGGTGAGCGCACTCCTTGCTCGGCAGATGCTGGCATGGGGGCCAAAGCACCGGCGCTTGCCGTTTGTCACCACACTGCATGGAACCGACATCACGCTGGTCGGACAGGATCCTTCTTATCTGCCGGTTACGCGATTTTCCATTGAGCAAAGCGATGGGGTGACCGCCATCTCGAACTATTTGCGCGAGCGGACCTGTCGCGAGTTTGGAATCGCCAACAACATTCAGGTCATTTACAACTTCGTGAATTGCGAGTTGTATTGCCGTGAGAAGGAAAAGGATCTCACCCACCATCGGGCGGAGTATGCGCCCAAGGGAGAGCGAATCCTCGTGCACGTGTCGAATTTTCGTCCGGTGAAGCGCGTGACCGACGTGATCGAAATTTTCGATCGCGTGCGGAAGAAGATTCCTTCGAAGCTGCTATTGATGGGCGATGGACCGGAGCGATCACCGGCTGAGCGTTTGGCAGTGCAAAAAGGCATTCACCATGATGTGATCTTCCTGGGAAAACAGGAGCAGATTGGAGAAAAGCTGGCAATTGCCGATGTTCTGTTGTTGCCAAGCCAATTGGAATCTTTCGGCTTGGCCGCGCTGGAAGCAATGGCATCCGAGGTAGTCCCCGTGGCCACGCGGGTCGGCGGAATACCGGAAGTGATTGAGCATGGATCAACCGGCTTCCTCGCCGAAGTCGGTGACGTCGACAGCATGGCAAAGTACGCGATCGAGATTTTAGGCGATGAAGCGCGACTGCGGGCGATGGGACGGGCGTGCCGCAAATGGGCGGCGGATCACTTTTCGGCCAACAGCATCATTCCGCAATATGAAGCTTTTTACCGGCGGGTGCTGGAGCGCTCTTCGTAAAGAACCGCCGGGTGCTCGCTGTCCTCGGGGAGCACAGGGAGGCGAAGCCGCACGAGGGTTCCCTTGCCATCGCGGCTGTCAACCGTCATGCGGGCGTTCTCCCCGTACAGAACTTTCAGACGTTCGGCGACATTGGCCATGCCAATTCCGCCCTGGCCAAGCGGCGCGGGGCGCTCCAGCAACTGCGCGGATGCCATGCCAATGCCATCATCTTCCACTTCGATGGTGACGTGCGATTCCGACAATTGGCTACGCAGGTAGATGCTGCCGCCGTCAATCTTCGACGAGAGCCCGTGCTTGATAGAGTTCTCCACCAGTGGTTGCAGCAACATGCTGGGAACCATAACGTCGAGCGAGGCGGGATCGAGCTCTTTCACCACTTTCAGTTTGTCGCGCCCAAAGCGGACGACCTCAATATCGAGATAGTTGTCGATGAAATCGATTTCGTCCTGCAATGGCACGAATGCATCACTGCTGTGCAGTAGGCGGCGGAGGATCGTTGCGAGCTTGATAATCAGTTCGCGTGCGGTGTCGGGCGCAATACGTACGAGCGAGGAAACAGAATTCAAGGTGTTGAACAGGAAGTGGGGATTGATCTGGTTCTGCAGTGCGGTCATCCGCGCCCTGAGCAGAAGACGCTCCTGTTCTTCGAGCTTAATCTGCAAGCGAACGCCGTTCCAGATCTTGAGTTCAATGACCATCACCGTCACGGAAGTTGCATAGGCGAGGATCTCTACCCATTGCGGAGCGCGGGTTGCGGGATAGCCTGGGATGAACCGTCCTGCTTCGGTGAACAGGAATCGAAGCAGCAGGATCGTGAGAAAGAAAACCATCTGCCAGTCAGAGAAACTCGGGCGCTCGGCGCTGCGGCGCAACCACCGCAGCACACTGAGATAGTTGAATGGCGAAAAACTCCAGATTTCCTCGTCGTGGGGAATAAAGTGACGAAGCTGCCCGGCCAAGGCACCGATGATCGCGTAGACGGGAAGCATGAGCCAGGCACCGTTGAAAATGCCGGGGACTGCTAGTAGCGCACCACCAATGGCGCCGGCCGATCTGCCTGCCAGCGCTCCCAGCAGAACTGTGGTTTCGAAGAAAAGATCACCGGTCAATTTGTCGGCGGGTGCGAACTTGATCCAGACGCCGAGGGCGAGCGCCTTGCCAATCCAGGAGGAAACCACCAGCCAGAGAATCAGGTAGATCTTGTCACGCCAGGAACGCTCTTCGCGAAACAGCAGAGACTTGAATTCCAAGAAACGAACCAGCGCGGCGGCGACAGCGGCGGCAAGGCCGAGCTTCACCAGCAGGTTGATTAGAGTCAGGCTGAGACGTGGATCCATGGAGCTACGAGAACTGTATCAAAGACAGTGGCTGGTGGTTAGTGGCTAGTGACTACTGGAACGCAGGTTGGGAAATTGGAGACGGAGAAGGGGGGATTGTAGATTGAAGATTTCAGATTGAAGATTTCAGATTGATTGAAGATTTCAGATTGCGGAACTGCAGGTTTCGAATTGACACACGCTGTGTCGGTCCGAAATCTTGAATCTTCAATCTGAGATCTAAAATCTGCGGTCAATACGGCCCGATAATGCCACCTAAGTGGCGAGAGGCCGTCGCTTTGGGCTTTTCGTTTTCCTGTCCTAAAATGTCGTCCATTTGGGCGGTGACTTTCGCCGCCTGGACGCGGCAGAGCGTGGCATAGCGGCGCGCCTTGGCTGCGTCATGGAGCACGAAGTGATAAAAGCCAGCGGCATGGCGAAGAGCGTCCATGTTGTCGGGATCGAGTTCGAGGGCTTGCCTCAAGTACTTTTCGGCTTCGGCGGAATCCCCGCGTTCCGAGGCTTGGTGCATGCGGTTAAGAAATTCGTAGGTGGCGATGTTGATAGTTGGCATGGCGCTTTGGCTCTTGATTCTTGGTTGTTGGCTCTTGGGAAAGTCTCTCGGTTGATTAAAAGCTAAGGGCTAGCGGCTAAAAGCTAAAGTTTGGTCTAAACCGGCAGTTGTTTCAAAAGGCCCTTCGCACGTCGGAACCACGGGCGCTCGCGGCGCCTCAAATAACTTGGCAAAGTGGGTTTTTTGGCCAAGACGCGTTGCGTCCACTCGCGGGCTTCGGCATTGCGGCCTTGGGAGCGCAGGAATTCTGCGTAATTCAAATAGGTTTCCGAGAGCGTGGAGATCTGTACGGTCTGGCGGAACAGCGCGTCGGCTCTCTGGGCATCTCCAGTCTTCGCATACGCATGTGCAAGCAGGCCAGACCCGCGGTAGAAATCGTACTTGGGGTCCTTGTTAACAACCCTTTCAAGATCAGCGACGGCAGCCGGAAAATCCTGCAGCTCGATTTCGCAGATGCCTCGCCGATAGAACGGATCGGGCAAATCGGTGCGCGCTGAAATCGACTTGTTGAAACATTCGCGGGCACGGGCATACTTTTTCTCTTCTAACAGGAGGTCGGCAAGCTCCTCGTAATTGCCGGGTGCGGGGTTGTCGAGAATGATGGCTTCCAGTTCGCGGATGCGGCGGCGACGGGGGAAGACTTTGACTGACTCGCGGAGTAATCCGAAATCGGGGAGAACTTCAACCGCAATGTACACAATCGCGCCCAGGCCGCCACCGATCAGAATGACCCAGAGCCAATACCAATCCGGCCGTCGCCGGATGAAGTGGACGATGGCGATGCCCTGGAGAACAAAATTCCAGGGGTAGAGAAATAGAGACAGATAGCCCATGCGATTGAGCGAACTATATCAGAAGAAAGGCCCGTACGGCAGTTACGGAAAGCATCGGACGGGGGGCGGAAGCAGTGACTAGTGGCTAGTGACTAGTGGCTAGGAAGATAGCTCTTAGTAGAGGATCTCTTACAGTCAGGATGGGCTTAGCTCGACCACTGACCACTGACCACTAGCCGCTGTCCTCCCCTGCTAGAATCGGCACAGTGACGCCTCCTATTCGCCTGCTGGCCGTCGATATTGACGGCACCCTGCTGAACTCCCAATTCCGCGTTTCTCAGAAAGACGTTAACGCCCTGCGGCATGCGCATGAATGCGGGGTGGAGGTCATCCTGGTGACTGGGCGGCGGCATACGTTCGCGATGCCCATGGCGGCTCAGCTGGGATTCGACTTGTGGCTGATCAGTTCGAACGGGGCGGTCACGCGCTCGTCGCGGGGCGAGAACTTTCATCGCGATCTCCTGCCGGCCGCAACGTGCCTTGAGCTGTGCTCTACTATGCGAGACTTTCGCGGAAACATGGTGGTCACCTTCGATAAAGAAACCAAAGGCGCGCTGGTGCTGGAGCGCATAGATGAACTCACTCAGAGCATCCAGAAATGGCTGGAGAAAAACATCGAGTACATCGATTTCGTGGTGCCGCTGGAGAAGGCGCTGGTGACCGATCCGGTGCAGGCCATGTTCTGCGGATCGATCGCGCGCATGCAAGAGGCGCTGGCGACGCTCGATGCTAGTGCGATCAGCAAGAGGGTAACCGTGCTTCGCACGGAATATCCGTTGCGTGATTTGACCATTGTGGATGTGCTGAACAGAGATTGCTCGAAAGGACATGCCGTGGAGCGGTGGGCAACCAAGAGAGGCATCCCGCGCGAGCAGGTCATGGCCATCGGTGATAACTATAATGACGCCGAAATGCTTGCCTATGCTGGGTACCCGTTTATCATGGGAAATGCGTGCGAGGAGCTCAAGGCACGTGGGTGGCCGGTAACGCTTACCAGCGATGAGTGTGGTGTGGCAGCGGCGGTGGAACAGGTTTTGAAAGAAGCCCCACTTGTCGCAAAGAACGCGAGAAATGGGGCACCCTCGGAAGTGGGGAACCCTTGAGTGCGCATTTGGATTCAGTAGTTCTGTTTCGGTGAAATCATTTTCGATCATTTTCGCGTTGATCCTGTCGGGTTGCAGCATGAGTGCTGCAGCCGACTTAGCCGTGCTCCGCAACGGCAATTCGATTCCGCACGAGCGCAAGGAAATCCTTGGTACCGTGACCCGGCTATATCTAGGGCCGACCAAAGACGGATATATCGAAATCCCTACCGATCAAATTGACCACTACGAGAAGGACACTGCGCCGCCTCCAAAGGTCGTGCCTCCGAATGTTCAGCGCGCCGCCGTGGTAAATCCACAGCGTCAGGAGGCTCTTACTCAAGAGGGACTGAATCAGCTCGTAAGTGGCGCTGGAGTGCGCAACCAGATCGACCCCGACTTCATACGCAGCGTAATCAAGGCGGAGAGCGGATTCCATCAAAATGCGGTTTCGCGAAAGGGTGCACTGGGGCTAATGCAACTGATGCCGGGAACAGCTTCCGAGATGGGCATTACGAATCCCTTCGATCCCAAGTCGAATGTTGAGGGCGGAACCAAATATCTTCGCGACCTGCTGGTGAAATATAACTTCGACGTTAACAAGGCGCTGGCTGCGTACAACGCAGGCCCGAAGCGCGTGGACCAGTATCACGGTATACCGCCGTACTACGAAACGCAGGCATACATTTCCAGAATCATTAAGGATTTCAATCGGCAGAAGATTGCGGAGAACCCCGCGTTGGCGAAGAAGGCGGGATCCACCAAGCCGAAGGCTGCGCAGAAGTCCACAGCCTCAGGTGCGACGACGACAGCGCGACGGGCTTCGAATTCACGGACCACGGCGGCTCACGGAACTCCGGCGGCAGCGTCAATTCCGAAAGGGCCGGAGACCGCGTCACGCTAAGACTCACCAAAACCATGCTGCTCCGGTAAACTCGTACAGCGCGTCAACCATCGTTCATGAACAAAAAGCAGATTGTGACGACTGCAGTCGTGGTGGTGATTCTGGGGGTGCTGGTCTATTTCCAGGTGCAGCACTGGCGTAGCTTTGATTGGGCACGGTTTCGTACCGCGAGTCACGTTTCTCCCCTGCGTATTGCGGCCGCGATTGCTCTCATCTACGTGACATATGTGTTGCGGGCCTGGCGGTGGAAGGTCTTTCTCGAGCCGGTGTGCAAGAGCCGAACTTCGTACCTCGTGTCCCCTACCTTCGTGGGCTTTACCGGACTGGCCCTGCTGGGACGTCCGGGTGAGTTCATTCGACCGTATCTAATAGCCAGGCGCGAGAATCTTTCCGTCGCATCGCAGATCGGCGTGTGGACGGTGGAGCGCATTTTCGACATCGGCGCCTTCACAGTGTTGATGACTGTGGACGTGTTTTTCTCGACGGTGATCCGTGCCAATCCCTACTTGCACAAGTTTAAGATTGCCGCACTGGTGCTCTGCGGAGTGGTCGCATTCGCAGCGTTCATGGCGGTGCTGGTGCGAAAGCGGCAGCACGATGTCGCGGTGTTCTTTCACAATCTGACTGCACGATTTTCGAAACGCCTGGCGCATGCAGTCGATCAAAAAATTCGTGCGTTCGGCGATGGCTTGAACACAGTAGCCAGCGGGAAAGCCCTGCTGAAGTTGATCGGGATCTCGCTGCTGATGTGGTTCATGATCGCTTTGGCGTATCGCGAGGTTGCGCACTCGTATCCGCCGGAGCAGGCGCAGGCAGAGCAGCAACTCTCCGTGGATGTCGAGACCGCCAGTGTTTCAGGCTTGCCCGAAATTGCGGGGCAACCTCTCACCAACGAAAATATCGCCAACCTCCAGGCCGCGCTAGAGGCAAAGAACTACTCTTTGAAGCAGTACAAAGGCGATCTCTGGCTGTATCGGCAGAACAAGCGGGTAAAAAAAGTGGGAGATCGCCCGCACCTTTCCAGCCTCGATCTGCCTCATGTCCTCTTATTGATGGGTTTCAGCATGGTGGGATCTGTCGTACAGTTGCCCGCGGTAGGAGGCGGAAGCCAACTGGCGGTGATCAGCGCGCTGCAAGTGGTATATGGCATCCCTCCGGAACTGGCCTTGAGCTGCGGAATTCTGCTTTGGCTAGTGACGTTCATGTCGTGCATTCCTGTGGGGCTGACGTTTGCGCATCGGGAGCATCTGTCATTGAGAAAACTGTCGAAGGCCAGCCACGAGGAAGGTCGGTCGTCTGAGGAGAGCGCCGCGTCATAATGCAGGGGAAAACAGAGACTCTCGATGTCGAATCCAAAGCACCGTCGTTCACGCTGTTGGCTGCGAACCGCGAAGGCAATTTCCTGCTTGCGGACCTGCTCGCGCGCGGACCATTGATTCTTGAGTTCCTGCGCGGCACGTGGTGACCGAACTGCCGGGAACGGCTGGCTCAGTTGGAGCCGTATGCGCAAGAACTCGAAAGATTAGGCGTGGGCTTGGCGTACATCGCCGCCGAGAAACGGCATGGGATCTGGAAGCCGGAGAAGTATCTGCGGGCTCATCCGAGCACATTTCCCTTCTTGTTGGATGAGGATCGTGCGGTCACGAAGGCGTATGGGCTGTACCATTCGTTTGGGCATGATGCCATTCGCATCGCGCACCCTGCGACGCTAGTGATCGATTGGTCGGGAGTGGTGCGATACATCTATCGTGGAGAGAACCAACTGGACCGGGCCCCCGTGGAAGAAGTGCTGACGGCAGTCAAGCAACTCGTGACGAAGCCACCTGCGTAGGTCATCTCCTACATCTGGCACCGGAACTCTCTTGGCGGACAGGACTGTCCGCCCCACACAATTTAGTGGGCCAAGGCCATCAACTCCATCTCGGGCAGGAGTCGCAAGTCCAGCCAGCCTTCGACGGGAAGGGCGTCAGCGGGGAGCCGGTTTTGCCAGATGCTGAAGCGGAGGCGAATTTTGGTGGCCGCCTCATCGGATGGCCAGGCAGATTCCACCGGTGTCGCATAGAGCAGAGACAGCGGCACTTTGAACTCGAAGTTCTTAGACAGCACCGCGCGAACGCCGTCGCTTGGCAGCGTGTCACCGTTATCGGAAATGCGGGGGGCCGAGAGTTCCCTATCTACAACTTCTGCCGAGAGTCGAATTGATCGCCGAGGACGCACGGCGCGTTCCGGCCAGGACTCGAGGGTCACGACAACTTCGAAATCACCTTCGGGAATGCCTGCGGTGAAATCGAGCCGGCCATAAATATTCTTGTCATCGATGCCCGCATAGATCGAGTCCATCAGAAAAACTTTGCCGTGCATGGCCCCTTGGCGGCGATCGGCGGTGTAGTGGGCCGCACCCATCCACTCGAAGTAACGAATCATGTCGCCGGAAATCCGAGGATGGATGTAGTTGGTTTGCGGCGTGAATAGAGGCTGAACTGTCCCGCTGATGATGGGCTGAGCAAGATAGTCGGGCGGGGTGGCGCCCAAGGCCTGATACACATTCGACAGGTGCTTGCGATAAAGCTCGTCGAAGTCGCGGTCGTTCGCGGAGTGATGCTCAGGACCGTACCACCAGTTCCAGTCGCTACCCTCAGCAATGAATAGTTCTTCTTTCGCGAGTTTGCGCTGCTCCTCGGAACATCCGGACGAGGCCTGCGCATAGAAGTTGCGCGCATGGTAAAGGTAATCCCAAGAACGGTTATCTTCGGGCGCGCCGATCCAAACATTGAAGTTGGCATGAATCCAGGAGCCGGGAGTAAGCGAATGCAGCACGTTGAAATTCTTGTGCCGGGCAATCGCTTCGGAGACTGTGACTGCCTCGACCGAATGGTCGTTCTGCAGCATATCGTAAAAGTAACGGAGGAATTCGCGCCCGGATTCGGGATAGTATTCCCAGGCATTTTCGCCGTCGAGGATGACAGGGACAACAGCATCAATCCCCGTGCTCATTATTGGTTGCGCGGCATCCTTGATGTTTTGCATGAGGTGAGCGGCAGCATCCCGTGCAGTCATTCCGGAATAGACGAAACCGATCAGATCGGAGAGCGCGTGATCGCGGAAGAGGAGGTGCATGTGCGTTTGATTGCTCTCGAAGCGATGAATGTTGTAGAGCTTTCCGGCAGAAACATCGGGGACGCGGCCGCGCCCGTCGCGCATAAACGACATGCCGAGAGTGCGCGCGAGCACGCCTTCGTCGGTTGCCATCCAGTTCACGCCGAGGCCAGCGGCAATGCCGAGCACCTCCTCGGAGACACTGCCTTCGGACGGCCAGACACCTTGCGGGCGAACCCCAAAAACATTTTCGTGAAGATCGAGGCCGCGTTGCAACTGCTCGCGCGCGTCTTCAGGATGGCGAAAGCGGTTCTGCGGCAGCGGCAAGCCGGGCGTAGAAACCGCGCCCTGATTCGTGTCGCACACCAGCGGCAAAATCGGATGATAAAACGGCGACGTGGAGAGCTCAATTCTTCCCTCTTTCGCTGCTTTGGCGTGCGCCGGAAGCACTCGTTTGATCAGATCAATTTGCTGCCGAACGACAAAATTCTGATCTTCAAGCGAGTAGTTGCGGCCCTTGCGAACCAATTCCGCGATTTCGGGTTCCTGCAGGAAGAATTCATCGAACCATGCGAGCTGCGAGAGAACCTGAAGGTCGGTGTAATCCTGGCGCTGAAAGAATTTGTCGGCGCGATCAGGATTCGAGCCGACACTCTGAAAGCGGTCCCAGAGCTCGGCATAACGCGGGTAGCGGCCGATCAGGTGAACGGGATTGGCCTGGAACAAATACTGCAGCGCGAACCGACGCTCTTCCAGGCTCAAATCGCGTGCAGGTTTGGAGGCAACGCGGAAAAAAGGGTCGTGTGTCGAACCGCTCTCGTAATCCTGAATTTGCGTGATCAGCGATGGGACAAGGTTGAACGTCTGGTGGACGTCGGGGAACTCGTCCAGCAGTTTGACCATTCCGTAGTAGTCTTTCAAGGCATGCAACCGCACCCATGGCAGACGGTACTCACCCGTGACCAGGTCTTTATAGAAAGGCTGATGTTGATGCCAGAGGATGACGACACGCAAAACAGGCATGGGCGGCGGAATCCTGATTACAATGAGACTTTTAGCAGTCTAGCATGTGCAATTCCAGATTGAAGATTTCAGATTGCAGATTGAATTGCGGCGCGCCGAATGGACGCAAATCTGAAATCTGCAATCTAAAATCTGACATTTCAAATTGGGTAATAAAAGAACGGACTCCACGACTGCGATGACCAAGAGCACAACCCTAATCTCTGATGCTGCGCGCCACGATGTGAGCCTGCTCTCGAAAGACGACCTCTATTTGTTTAATGAAGGCCGGAATTACCGCGCCTACAACCAGCTTGGTGCACATCCGGCCACTCATGAGGGCGAGACCGGAACGGTATTCAGCGTTTGGGCACCGAATGCGCGCTCGGTCCATGTGATTGGCAATTTCAATGACTGGAATCCGAGGTCACACGATCTGCACCCGCGCGGGAGTTCGGGAATCTGGGAAGGCTTCATTCCCCGCGTCGGGAAAGGAGCGATCTACAAGTATCACATCGCTTCACATCACCACGGGCACGTTGCCGACAAGGCGGACCCGTTCGGCGTCTATCACGAGAAGCCGCCCCGCACCGCCTCGGTGGTATGGGACCTTGACTACAACTGGGGCGATGCAGAGTGGATGAAGGTACGCGGCGGGCGGCAGTCCTTGCACTCGCCCATTTCAATCTATGAAGTCCACCTCGGCTCATGGATGCGCGTTCCGGAAGAACACAATCGCTGCCTGACTTATCGCGAGATCGCGCCCAAGCTGGCGGAGTATGTGCACCGCATGGGCTTTACGCATGTCGAATTGCTGCCGATCATGGAGCATCCGTTTTTCGCTTCCTGGGGATATCAGACGACCGGATACTTTGCGCCGACATCACGTTACGGCAGTCCTCAGGATTTCATGTACTTCGTGAATTACCTGCATCAGCGCGGGATTGGCGTGATTCTCGATTGGGTACCGTCGCACTTCCCTTCTGACGCGCATGGACTGGCCTATTTTGACGGCACGCATTTGTTCGAGCATGCGGATTGGCGGCTGGGATTTCACCCTGATTGGAACACATATATCTACAACTACGGACGCAACGAAGTGCGGAGCTTTCTGCTGTCGAGCGCGATGTTCTGGCTCGACAAATACCACGCAGATGGCCTGCGGGTGGATGCGGTCGCGTCGATGTTGTATCTCGACTACTCGCGGCGAGAGCACGAGTGGATTCCGAACAAGTTTGGTGGACGTGAGAACCTCGAAGCGATCGAGTTTCTGCGGCAACTGAACCTGGAGGCGTACAAAGAGCATCCCGACATCCAGACCTACGCGGAAGAATCGACGGCGTGGCCTATGGTTTCCAAGCCGGTGTATCTCGGTGGGCTCGGATTCGGCATGAAGTGGGACATGGGATGGATGCACGACACGCTTTCGTATTTCTCACATGATCCGATCCACCGGGGGTATCACCACAACCTGCTCACATTCCGCATGATTTACGGGTTCAGCGAGAACTTTGTCCTGCCGCTTTCGCACGACGAGGTTGTGCACGGAAAAGGATCGATTGTCGGAAAGATGCCCGGCGACGAGTGGCAGAAGTTCGCCAATCTCCGACTGCTCTATGGATATATGTTTTCACAGCCGGGAAAGAAGCTGTTGTTCATGGGTGATGAGTTTGGGCAAGTGCGCGAATGGGGACACGACATGAGCCTGGAATGGCACGTGACGCAATATCCGGTGCACTCAGGCGTGCAGAAGTGGGTGGAGCAACTGAATCGCGTCTATCGCGACGAGCCGGCGCTTCATGAGTTGGACAATGATCCGGCAGGATTCGAGTGGGTGGATTGCAATGACACAGCGGCAAGCGTGGTCTCGCTCTTGCGTAAAGGAAAGCGGCCGGAAGACACGATCCTGATCGTCTGCAATTTCACGCCGGTGCCGCGCGAGCCGTACCGCATCGGAGTGCCATTTGGCGGCTTCTGGCGCGAGTTGCTGAATAGCGACGCGAAAGACTATGCCGGCAGTGGAATGGGAAACGCAGGTGGCGTGACGGCGGAGGAAATTGCGGCGCATGGCAGACCATATTCCGTGTCGCTGACGCTGCCCCCGCTGGGGGCGCTGTTTTTGAAACGTGCGTAGGTTTCCGCTTCGTGTGACTTCGTGTCCTTTGTGGTTATTTTGCTCATCACGAAGGACACGAAGGTGCACGAAGTAGAGCTCTTGCTCCAACCTTGCTAACCTATTCTGGATGTCCACAACAGGCGAACTGTTTGAGCGCGCCGTGTCGATTATGGCGCGACTGCGCGGTCCGGGCGGATGCCCCTGGGACCGGGAGCAGACCTTCGATTCAATCAAGCCGTACACCCTCGAAGAGACGTACGAGGTTCTCGAAGCCATCGACAATCGCGATTGGGATGAGCTGCAGGGCGAGTTAGGTGATCTGCTGCTCCAGGTGCTCTTCTACTCGCAAATGGCGAGTGAGGAGCAGAGGTTCTCGATCAATGAGGTGCTCGATCGGGTTGTCGACGAAGTTGGTGAACCGGCACCCACACGTATTCGGAGATGTCACGGCTGAGACTTCCGCCGAAGTGCTTCGCAATTGGGAAGCGCTAAAAGCCGAGGAGAAAAAGAAGCGGTTAGAAGCTGGCGGGGGTACGTCGGCTCAAACGGAAAATCGCGAGTCAGTTCTGGCAGGAGTTTCTTCGGCCATGCCAGCATTGTTGGAAGCCCATAAACTGAGCTCGCGTGCGGCTCATGTTGGCTTTGATTGGCCGGAAGTCGGCGGATTGTTTGAAAAGCTGGAGGAAGAAGCGGGGGAGTTGAAAGAAGAGTTGCGGGAGCTTCCCTCTCCTCCGGCGCCCGCAGGTAGAGGTGTTGCGGGATCAGGGAGGCCGCGAATTCCTGAGGAACTGCGGCACAGGATCGAGGAAGAAGTTGGCGACATGTTCTTCGTGCTGGTGAACATTGCCCGCTATCTCTCGCTCGATCCGGAATCAGCGTTGAAGAAGACGAATCGCAAGTTTAAGCGGCGTTTCCAATGGATGGAGGAGCAGTTGCGCGTGTCGGGGCGCACGCCTAACGATGCGACCATGGATGAGCTTGAGAGCTTGTGGCAGAAGGCGAAGCAGAACGTATGAGAGTTGACGCCCTCACGATGCGCGAACTGCAGATGCCGCTGAAGCATTTTTTTGAGACGAGCTTCGGGCGGGTGACACATCGCCGGGTTCTGCTGATCAATGCGGATTGTGATGGCGTGGAAGGTTGGGCCGAATGCGTCGCCGGTGAAGGGCCGTTCTTCAGTTCTGAATGGATCGAAACGGCATGGGTGACCATTCGCGAGTTCCTGGCTCCGGCTTTGCTCGGCACAAAGCTCGAGAGTGCGCGCGATGCGGGAAAGCTTATGGCACGTGTGCGCGGGCACAACATGGCCAAAGCGGCTCTGGAGAATTCGCTGTGGGATGCTGAGGCCAGACAGAACCAGCAGCCCTTATGGATGCTGCTTTCCGGAACGAGATCGGAAATTGCCAGCGGCGTTTCGATCGGCATTCAGGACTCGCAGGAGCAACTGCTGGAGAAGATCGAAACAGAAGTGAGGGCGGGCTATCAGCGGATCAAAGTAAAAGTGAAGCCCGGGTGGGACCTCGACGTACTGAAAAAAATTCGCGAGCGCTGGCCGCAAATCACTCTCAGTTGCGATGCGAATTCCGCCTACCGGCCGAGCGATCTTGAACATCTGCGCAGGTTTGAGCAATTCAACCTGCTAATGATTGAGCAGCCGCTCTGGGACGATGACATTTTCTATCATTCAAAATTGCAGCGTGAGCTGAAGACCCCGATCTGCCTTGACGAATCTATTCATAACTCTCGCGACGCTGAGGCCGCCCTCGAACTCGGCGCCTGCCGGATCATCAACATCAAGGTCGGACGGGTAGGCGGATTTACGGAAGCCATCGCAGTCCACAACGTCTGCCAGAAGCGTGGGATTCCAGTATGGTGCGGCGGAATGCTGGAGAGTGGCATCGGGCGCGCGCATAACGTTGCGCTTTCAACTCTGCCCAATTTCAAGCTGCCGGGTGATGTGTCGGCGTCGAAACGCTATTGGGCGGAAGACATCATTGAACCCGAAATTGAGGTCGGTTCCAAAGGAACCATAGCGGTGAGCAACGAAGCAGGGTTAGGCTACGAGATCAAAACTGATCTGATTGACAAATTAACTGTTAGGAAAGAAACGTTGCGATCACGGGCAGCCACAGCCTAACGATCACAGCAGATCTGCTTCGATTCAGCTTCTGCCTTCTCCTCCGCTGAGCCATTCTTTTTGTGAACGGGCTTGGCTTTGTCGGATGTAGAGGCATCTGCCTGGCTGGCCTGCTTTTTGAGAAGTTCAACTCCCTGCGCAAAAGTCAGGTCGGAAGGCACCGGGTGAAAGTCGGAAAAGGTATCCGTCGATTGGATACTCAGCTTTTTCAGTAGAAGGATCTTACCGGTGAATGACAGCTCCATGTGGGTGATTTCCCAATTGCGCCCACCGACATCAGCCTGCTCGACTAAAAAACGCCCACCGCGGTCAAGATGCCCCAAGATTCCCCAGCCGAACCCAACTTCTCTGAATAACGTGGCGTTGATCTCCGCCAGCCTTTTCTCGGTGGCATCGATCAGCAAGTAGCCCTGCATGCCTGTCAGTACCTGCTCAGTACGAGTGGGCGGATCGTAGTTGGGATTCGGGCGGAATTTCAGGCGCACCAGTCCGTCACCAGGGTGCCCCACGACGGCAGTTCCCGCTTCGGTTCCGTCAGGTTCGTAAAGAAAGGCGTCGGGTAATGCCTTGAGGATACGCATGGTGTGGTCCGCATCCTCTTTTTCCTGCTTGCGCTTTTTGTTCAGTTCCTGGGGGTTCTGGACGTAGTTTGACAGCCGCGCTTCTTCCTGTTTGCGTTCCTGGGGTGATAACGGGCGTCCATCGTTGGCGATCAGCATCCCGGCGGTTGCGTCACGGGTTTCCACCACCAACTTCACCTGGTTCAGGTGAGCGGTCTTCTTTGTGTCCTTAAACATGAAGTGGCGGCCGGAACTGCTGTTGGAAGCAACCTCGTTGTTGATGGCCTGACGAACCAGTTCGACCGGAGCCAATTGCGGCGCGTTGTTTTGGGCGGCTGCGACAAGGCGGCCCGGCAGCATGGAGACGCCCATTGCGAAGAGAAAAGCAACGGATTGCGCGCGTAGAACCATATCCCCCGAAGCAGCTGCGTACGTTAGAGGGATAATACAGACACCCTGTTGTATGCAAGAGAGTTTCCAGGATCGCTGGAAGCCAGAACTCCGAGCCAGTCCAGCTTTTGACGCGGAGTTTGGCGGGGAGTCACGGCGGCGCTAAGCGAGGATGGTTTACAATCCCGTTGATCTGGCCTTCAGGGAGGCAACCGATGAGCACTACTCCGAGCGGACTCGCAAACATTGGGAAGTCGGTCACCATCAAGGGTGAGCTTTCCGGCAGTGAAGACATCTACCTAGACGGCCAAGTGGAAGGCAGTATTCAGCTTGCCGGGAACAGTGTGACGGTGGGTCCGAATGGGCGCGTGAAGGCCAACATCACCGCCAAGAATCTTACCGTCGGCGGCACCCTTGACGGGAACGTTCATGCCAGCGAGCGAACTGAGCTTCGCAAAACGGCGGTGGTGAACGGGGACGTACAGACGAAGAGAATTGCCATCGAGGAAGGCGCGTACTTCAAGGGCAAGCTGGAGATCCTGACCGACGCCAAGCCCGCGACGCCGAACATTGCCGCAGCCGCCGCGGTTTCTACACCGGCAGCAACGCCTTCGATTGCGCACGAGGATAAGAAGTAAGCTGGTCTTTGCCGCGCGATGCGGGTATATTGACCGTTAGCGGTATTTCGGCCCGGAGCGCGTCATCCGGGCGGCAACAAGTCGCGCCATCACTTCGCGAATCCATGAGATTCTTTCGCAACACGCCGGCCGAAGCGCCGGCTCCCAAAACACCAGACCGGCTCAATCGGAAATCGAGCGCGATGACCGAACTAGCGCGCGTATTTAAGTCCGAAGACCCGCTTTGCGTTCTGGACATTGGCGCCACCTCGGCCAGCAATATCCGCTTCTTCACCGAAAAAGGCCACCGGATCTATAGTCAGGACCTTCTGGATGCGTCCAAAGATCCTGATTTGGCCACAAAAGACGAGCAGGGCAACCCCACTCTGGACAGCAAAAAATTTTTGGAAGAGAACCTGGCATATCCCAACGGGCACTTCGACATCGTGTTCTGCTGGAACCTCGCCGACTACATGGACGAAAGCCTGGTGAAGCCGGTCATCGGACGATTGTGGTCGGTTATGAAGCCGGGTGGAATGCTGCTGGCGTTTTTCCATACCCGCGAAGCCGGGCCGGATGCGCCGTATTATCGCTATCACCTGACCGGAACCGACGTCCTCGAAATGCATGCCATCAATGCCAAGAAGGGTCGGGATTTACCTTCCAAGCCATTGGTCCTGCAGCGAGTGTTCAATAACCGCCACATCGAAAACCTGTTTCGTGATTTTGCCTCCATCAAGTTCTTTCTATCCAGGGACAATATAAGGGAAGTGCTGGTGGTGAGGTAGGTTTCAGGTTTCAGGTTTCAGGTTTCAAGCTCTGTCGCACGTCTTGCGTCCCACGTCGCACGTTTCAGCAAACACTTCCTTGCGTTAGCGCCTGAGCACACCGCCGTCCCGAGCGAAAAACCTAGAACCTAGAACCTAGAACCCTGTCAGCCCGTGCTATCTGGTCATCCGCACAATTTGGCGGGTGAGAGCTGGCGTGCGTTGCAGTAGGGACATTGCCGGGCGGCGGATGATCGAAGGGACGCGCAAGAGGATGCGGAGCATGGAAGACGCGCGGAACACCGGGGCGAGATTGCGTGTGTAGAACTGCTCGTAAAGCGCTGCTGATTCGACTAACGTCCTTGAGCCTTGGAGAAAGCCGGCAAGACACTTCGATGCCAATGCACCGCTACGCAACGCCAGTGATATCCCGTCACCGATAAAAGGATCGACAAATGTGGCGGCATCTCCGACCTGGAGCATGGTTCCCTGCACCGGTTCGGGCTTGTGAAAGATGAGCGGCGAGGTGCGAACCGGTTCCGTGGCAATCTGCCAGTTGGCAGCCCTTTCGCACAGTGCCGGATGGGCTGCAAAAATATTGGGCAGATCAGTGGCAACGTCAGCCCGGAACATCGCACATGCATTGACGGTTCGCGTGCCGCCGTTCGTGGTCGGCGCGGAGACCGGTTGCACTCCGCAATAACCTCCTTCACAAAAATAGAGATCGACTGTTGGTGAGGGGTTCTTTTCGACAAAGTGAGCCTTCACGCCAATCCAGCGCTCCTCAGAAGCTCGGTCGCGAATCGCACTGCTGGTCAGAAACGACCATCGTCCAGCGGCGTTGACCAAGGACTTCGCCGCGAAGCGCTCGCCATTCGCGTTCACCGTGAATGGGCCATTGCCATGGAAGTAGCGCACTTGATGGCCCTGACGAGCGTCCACACCGGCTTCCAGGCAGGAGTGCCAGAGCGTGCGGTCGAGATCGAAGCGAGGAATGCTGGCAGCCGCAGGTTCGATGGGAAGGTGCAACGGTCCACCATCGGTGAAAACGCGAGATCGCGAAATCCGCGGTGCACTATTCACCATTTCGTGATTGTCGCTGGACAGAAGCTCTGATAACAAGGCGAGCGATTCAGCCGATACGAACTCGCCACAAACACGGTGGCGAGGATAACGGCCGCTTTCCAGCAATAGAACATGTGCACCGGCGCGCGCGGCCGTAATTGCGGTGGAACATCCGCCAGGGCCGCCGCCGATCACGATGAGATCGTAGCTCATTGCGGTTTTCGCGCCATCACTCCCATGCGATAAAGATATTGCTCCTGCACCCGGACGTCAGCCGCTCCTGCCAGACGGAAGAAGCCGGCTACCTCGTCCACCGTGTATGCCTGCCAGACGGAAGCAGGCGCATCATTACGAGTGATGCGGCTGTGGTAAAGCGGAACGCCTGCGTAGGCCAATGCAAGATGCAGAGGGTGACGAATGAGATCATGCACCAGAACCGCCGTGCCGCAAACACGAAGAGCCTCGCGTGCGAATTGAACAGCCTGGCCGGGCGCAAGATGATGCAGGAACAAAGAAGACACCACCAGATCGAAGCTGCCGTCGCGAAATGGCAGGCTTAGTGCATCTGCCGTGACTTTTGGCATCCCACCGTTTCGGGGAAGGTGCGAGGCGGCGCGATCCAGTAGCATCACATCCAGCTGAATTCCGTTATCAGCGAGATCATTGGCGATGGTCTGCATGAGATAACCATCACCGGAAGCGACCTCCAACACTGTGAACTTGTTTTGTCCGGTGACATGAGCTGCAGTTTCGAACAGCGTCCGCGTCGTCGAGAGTCCGCCAAACCAGCGATTGAACCAGCGCAAGTCGGCAAGCGACTCGGCGATTTCGGCAGGTGTGCCAAGATCGTCGTCGAGCAGCTCACGCGTTGGTCGCCGTTTCATCGCATGATTTTAGCGGATGGCATGTTTCGGGCGTGTCATGGGATGGTCATAAAAAGAGCAACACATTCACCACAGAGACATAGGGAATGACTGCTGAAGATGGTCAAGGTTTCAGGTTTCAGGTTTTAGGTTTCAGGTTTTAGGGTTCTGTGCCTCTGCGGTAGATCCTTAAACTTCGGCGAGTTCTTCTTCTAGAAGCTGCTTGTTATAAAGGTCGGTGTAGTACCCGTTCAGGGCGAGGAGTTCTTCGTGCGTGCCGAGTTCCACGATGCGGCCGCGGTGGAGGACCGCAATGCGATCGGCGTTGCGGACCGTAGAGACGCGATGCGAGATGAAGATGGTGGTGCGGCCTTTCATCACATCGCGAAGATGGTTGAGAATCTTGTCTTCGGTTTGCGTGTCGACGCTGGAGAGCGCGTCATCGAGGACCAGAATGCGCGGGTTGCGAATCAGAGCGCGCGCAATGGCGGTACGCTGCTTCTGGCCTCCGGACAGGGTAATGCCGCGCTCGCCGACGATGGTCTTGTATTGGTCGGGGAAGCTCTCAATATCCGCGGCAATGTTGGCGGCGTTGGCAGCCCAGCGGACATCTTGATCGGTGGCGTTCTGCATGCCAAACGCAATGTTTTCGCGGATGGTTTCGCTGAACAGGAATGTCTCCTGCGGAACAAATCCGATGTTGCGGCGAAGATCGGAGAGCGCAAAGTCGCGGACTGGCTTGGCGTCGATAAGGACCGCACCTGGTGCGGTGTCATAAACGCGCGGGATCAAGTTCACGAGCGTGGTTTTGCCGGAGCCGGTCGGACCAACAATCGCGAGGCTGGTGCCGGCGGGAATGTGCAGATTGATGTCGTGCAGAACCGGAACGCCGTTGTATGAGAAATTCAGGTCGCGGAACTCGATGTCGCCGGTCAGTTCCTTACTGCTTGTGGTAGCAACGCCGGATTCGTCGGTGATTTCGGCACGCTCCTGCATGAGTTGATGGATGCGACCGAGTGAGGCGGTGCCGCGCTGGAAGATGTTGATCACCCAGCCAAGGGCGATCACGGGCCAGGTGAGCTGCACCATGTAGGTGTTGAAGGCAACAAAGTCACCAACATCAATTCTGTGAAGCAGGACTTCCCTACCGCCAAGCCATAACACCAGCACAATGGCGAGACCAAGCATGGTTTCGAGGGTCGGCCACAGCATTCCCATCAGGCGGACTAGCTGCAGGCTGCGAGCGATGTATTCGCGGTTGGATTTTTCAAATCCGGCGACCTCGGATTCCTCCTGAACGTAGGCACGAATCACGCGCACACCAGAGAAGTTCTCCTGGGCACGCGCCGAGATATCGGAGAACATCGCTTGAATGCGCTCGAAACGCTCATGAATCCTGCGCCCGAAGTACTGGATGACAATACTCACCACCGGAAGTGGAAGAAACGCATACAGGGTGAGCCTGGGACTGATTGAGACCATGAACGCCAATGCGCCGGCCGTAAACACGATCGTATTGGCCGAATACATGATGGCCGGTCCAAGCAGCATGCGGACGGCATTCAGGTCATTCGTCGCGCGCGCCATAATATCGCCTGTACGGGTGCGCTGGTAAAAGCTGTAGGAGAGGCCTTCGAGGTGCAGAAACAGGTCGTTGCGCAAGTCGAATTCAATTTCGCGAGATACCCCGATCACAATCCAGCGGGTAAGAAACTGGAAAATTCCCTTCGCTCCGGCTACCGCCAGCAACAAAAGCGAATAGACCAGCAGCTTGTGGGCTGTCACCCCACCGGTTTCAGCATCGTGAAGATCGTTGATTGCCCGGCGTATCACCAGCGGGAACAGGATCCAGATGCCGTTGTTGAAGAAGACGCAAATCGTCCCAAGGAGATAGCTGGCGCGATACTTCTTAAGATATGGGAATAAGGGACGAAGCTGTTCCAGCATGAGGTAGTAGATGAGATTTTAGCAGCGCCGGGTGCAGAATGCGGGTTACAGCCGGCGGTCAAATCAGGATTCGGGTGGAACACTGCTAGCCCGCGAACGGCGGGAGCCAAACAGGGTCATCGGGAGATCAATAAACGTGACAACGACGGCAACAGCTAGCACCAAGATCCATCCGCCGACGAGGTACCAGTCAGAGTGAAGCAGCCAGGAAATGAAGGCGTCGGAGGTCATTGGATTTAGGCGGAAGCCATCCCGAACTCGTCACGGCTGCTGCGGCATCGTTTGTATTCCTGAAGAATGGCTTGGATGGCAGCTTCTCGTTGGGCCGTAGTAATGCTGCGGTCCACCAACTCGACTTCAATGCGTCCGAGCCAGTAAGCCAGCGCACGATCGATGCCGGACGAAATTTCATTGGCTACGATGCTGACGAAATCCTTCTTAGCAGCGGTGTTAATCATTTCGAACTTCTCCACGGGTTTGGCGCGACGCACAACCAAGCGTTGAATCGATCCTTCGGAAAGGCGGCACGGCTGTAAGCCGTGCCCTCCCGAATGTTGCGGCCTGCTGATTAACGTCCTATCAACTGAGCCTTTACTGCGCTGGTGGAGCAGGCTGATCCTCGCCACCTTGCTTCTGCATGTGCTGCTGCATGCGTTCCTGGTGCTTGGCCATCATGTCAGCAACTTTGGCTTTCTGGGTGGAATCGAGCAGCTGATAAATCTGGGCGTGGATTTTCGCGTGTTCCACTTCCATCTGAATGTGGGTTTGGGCTTCCTGAGTGGCAATTGCAGTGGCTTTCGCCTGATCGAAGTTGCCGCTGGTAATCAGTTGCATCATCTGCTGATGCGCCAGGAACTCCTGCTGGTGAAGCGGCTGCATGGTGGGCTTTTCTGCTTCGAAAATCTTTTTGACTTGCGCCTTCTGATCTTCGGTGAGGTTCAGCCGGTGGAGCATCATGGCCATTCCTGGATCGCCACCGAACCGGTGCATGCCGCGCATGCCATGGTGCATGCCTGCGCCGCCTTCTTGTTCAGCGAATGCGATTCCGGCCACGAGTGCCAACCCCAGCACGGTATAGAGAGCGGTTTTTGCAAATTTGGATTTCACTGCGTCCTCCTAAAGTCTCGACTGCCTGCCGAGATTGTGTCTTCCTAGAATAGAAACACGGAACGAGGGATTTTGATGGTAAAGAGTGCGCGAATTCGAGTAAATATTTGTAAAATCAAGGCCTTGGGATTTGACGATTCTTTACTGGGCGCGCCATGCCGGGCGAATAGAATGAAAAACGTGGACCGGATTCTCGTAATCGATGACGATGTGGAGCTTTGCTCGCTGGTGAGTGAATACCTGCGGCCGGAAGGTTTTCAGGTCGAATGCGTTCACGACGGCAGAAGTGGGCTTTCGCGCGCGATGAGCGGCGAGCACATGATGGCTGTACTTGATGTCATGCTGCCCGGCATGAATGGCTTCGACGTCCTGCGAAAAATTCGCGACACTTCGCGGCTGCCCGTCGTATTGCTCACGGCTCGAGGAGAAGATGTGGATCGCATTGTGGGCTTAGAAATCGGCGCGGACGACTATCTTCCAAAGCCTTTTAATCCCCGAGAGCTGGTGGCTAGAATCCGCGCTGTCTTGCGGCGCACACGCGGGCACGGCGAAGCTTCCGTTCCGGACGTGATTCGTGTTGGCGACGTAGAACTCGATCCCGCAACCCGCACAGTGTTGCATAGAGGAAAGCCGGTGGAGTTGACCTCCGTCGAATTCAGCCTGCTGCAAGTCCTGCTTCGCGAAGCCGGACGAGTGGTAACGCGGGAGGACTTGGTGGACGAAGTGCTCGGCCGGAAATTCTCTCCGTTTGATCGCAGCATCGACATGCATGTGAGCAAGATTCGGCGCAAGCTCGAAGATTCCGACGGCGAAGAGCACATTAAGACGATCCGCGGGTCAGGCTACATTTTTGCGCTGTCACGCCCGACGAATTCGACGAACTCGACTAAAAAGAGCGCGGTTCGATGAGACTGTTCGTCAAAATCTTCCTTTCATTCTGGTTGGCGCAAGCTCTCTTTGTGGCGTTGGCAATCCTTGTGACCGTCGCCATGCGCCCCGAGCGGAAGCTCTCCGCCATTGAAGCGCTGCAACCACGATTTCTGGACGAAGCAGCCGACGCGTACTGCAATGGCGGGACTGGGCGACTAGAGGAGTACCTACGATATCTGCGAGATAACCAGCATGTTCACTCGATGCTGTTCGACGAGCACGGACCCGTGGTTGCCCACCCCGTGCGGCCCTGGTTCACAGAGACCTTCCACGGAAAACGACGAACGGCGGATACGTTTCTGGGCCGCATCAATCCGCATTTCCAGATGTTAAAGACGGAAGGAACCGGACCTGATGGGCGCCATTACACGCTGGTGACAGAGTTGCCGCCCGGGCAGAATGCAATGTTCGGGCCGGGAGGGGTACCCGGTCTTGGAATTCTGATCGCAGTTCTCTCCTCGGGGCTGGTCTGCTACTTTCTCGCGGGTTATTTGACCTCACCCATCCTCCGGCTGCGAAAAGCAGCGCAAAAACTGGCCACCGGCGATCTCTCAGCACGTGTTGGCAAGATCGGGCGATCCAAGGACGAAGTCTCGCAACTCGTGCACGACTTCGACACCATGGCTGAACAGATCGAAAAACTGGTTAACGCGCAATCGCGATTGTTAAAAGACATTTCCCACGAATTGCGCTCTCCGCTGGCAAGAATGACGGTAGCGCTGGAACTGGCACGGCAGAGGACGGGTACCGAGGCGGTAGGAGTTCTGGACCGTATCAGCCTCGAAGCGAGCCGTATGAACGAACTCATCGGCAGCCTGACCACGATTGCACGGCTGGAGAGTGGTGCGGGTACCGTGAAGAAGGTAACGGTTCACTTGGAAGACATCGTTGAGGAGGTCGCGCGCGACGCCGACTTTGAAGCCCAGGCACGGGATTGCCGAGTCGAGGCGGAGATCCTGGACGAACTGTCTGTCGAGGGCGATCCCGCCCTCCTGCGTTCGGCCATTGAGAATGTAGTGCGGAACGCCACTCGCTATACCCGCGAAGGTACGACGGTAAAGGTGCGGGCCGAGAAGATCCAGCGTCAGAATTCGACGCTTGCGCTGATCAACGTGACCGACTATGGCCCGGGAGTTCCCGAAGAGGCGCTCGAGAAAATTTTCCAGCCGTTTTATCGCATTGACGACGCCAGGGGTCGATCCACCGGAGGGGTAGGACTGGGTCTAGCGATCACCGATCAAGCTGTGAGGCTGCACGGCGGGTCGGTGACCGCATCCAACTTACCAGAGGGTGGGCTGTCAGTTGAGATCCGGCTTCCCTTGCAGCCCAGCGCTGCAGGGGAAGTCCGGACACGGACAGCGCCTGCGGCCACAGGTCTCAACTAAAGCCGCGGCGAGCGCGTTTGCTCTTTTCTGCCCATTCCTGATACACAATTGGGGTAAGCCTTTCAGAATCCAGGTTTTCAAGTTTGCGCTTTGACGTTGGAAACAGGTCGCGAACGCGGGGTGGTTCGCGGCCGAGGGCGCGATGCGGTCCGGGGCGAAGAGTCAGCCGATGTTCGCGGTACAAAAGGCAAAAAGCTGGCGTCCTGCAACTTCTGAATCGGAGATTGAAACAAGAATGCGCATGAAGTCAGGCTGGGCGCTGGCCCTCGCCGTAACCTCTCTCTTGGTTTTCAACAGCTGCTCGAGCAGCAAGAATGCAGTCACAGGGACAGGGATCGTCTGGGTCGCGACTACGGGCGACCAGATGATCACCACTTTCACTATCAACGAATCATCAGGGTCGAATTCGCAAGTAGGAAATGGAACAGCATCTGGCGCCCAACCGTCAAAGATGTTGATGACGGCTGACCGGAAATATCTTTTCGTGGCCAACATAGATGCTTCCGATTCGACTTGCGGCGCCTCCAATTCTTTTTGCAATGAGGTTCGGGCATTCACGGTCAATAGCGATGGCACATTGAAAGCTCTGGGAAATCCTGTGGTCGTTTCTCCGGCGGCGACCAGCCCGCAGGGATCCCAACTTGGGCTCGCTGTCGACCCGAAGGGCAGTTTTCTTTTTGTGACAAATGAAGGCAACTCGGGAGTGCTCGGCCAAGTGGGCACTGTCGCAGGCACAATCTCAGTGCTGTCGATTTCCACCAGCGGGCTGACACTGAGTTCGTCTGTTGCGAGTACGGTTCCTGGCGATTTTGCCGGCAATGGGCCGAGTGACGTTGCGGTCGCTCCGGTCGGCAACTTCCTTTATGTGGCGAACCGGTTTACGAACACAGTCGCAGTGTTTTCCTACGACACGAGCGCGGGTACAATCACAGCTCCGCCATTTGCGAGTTACAGCACAGGCACCAGCCCTTCAGCCTTGGCATTCTCGAAATGCGCCGGCGGGAACGCGGTGAATACGAATTGCACGGCATCGGACGGAGACAACCTGTTCGTTGCTAATTCGGGTTTATCGAACAATATTTCAATTTTTTCGGCATGCATCGAAGTCACGCCAACCTGCCCTACCGCCGACGGCAGCCTGCAACAGGTGAGCGGTTCTCCGGTTTCTGCCAATGGTATCGGGCCTACATCGTTCATCGTCCATCCATTGCTGAATTTCGTTTACGTCGTGGACACACAGTCCAATGAGATTTCGCAGTTCAAGTACTCGCCGGCCACAGGGCTGCTGACCGCGTTAAGTCCGGCGACGGTTTCGACTGGAACTGCGCCAGGTCCGGGTGGAATCACCTCGGACGGCGGTTTTGTGATGGTGCCCGACAGCGGCGGGTCCCAGATCGATATATATCGCGTCAACAATACCACGTCGTCGACGGGATCAGGCGTTACAGGCAGGCTCTCGCGGCCCAGCACATCTTCAATTACGCTCGGCGCCCAGCCGACGGCTGCTATTGTGCGGTGACGCGTGGGTCGAGTCTGGGGCAAACCAGCCATCCTGCTGCGATTTGTTATGGTTGCCTGTATGAGCACCGTGGCCGCCTCGCAGATCGTCCCACCGAAATCAATAACTGATCCCAAGCAGATCACTGCGAAGCCGGATGCGGATGTTGAGCAAGGAGAAGAGAGCCTCTCTCTTCAGCGCCTGTACATGACGCGGCAGGTCGGGGACACCGCATGGTCGCCCGATGGAAAGACCATCGTCTTCGTTTCGAATATCTCCGGACGAAACAATCTGTGGCTCGTGTCCGCCGATGGTGGGTGGCCTACGCAACTCACGGTCAGCGATCAGCGGCAAACGCATCCGACCTGGTCGCCCGACGGCAAGTGGATCGCGTATCAGTCTGACTACGACGGTGATGAGCAATGGGACATCTTCTTTGTTTCTCCGAAAACCGGCCAGGTGGTGAACGTTACCAAGACGCGGGAAATATCGGAGGAGAGTCCGACATGGTCACCGGATGGACGGTATCTCGCATACATGGTGAAGCCGAAAACGTCGTCCTCGTATGAGATCGATGTGTTCGACACGCTGATGCGCGAAACCAAGCACCTGACGACCAACACGCCGCCGGACAAGCTGAATACGACGCCAGTCTGGTCGAAAGACGGAAAGTACATCGCCTACACGCAGGAAGAAGCGAAAGGAACGAACTCGCACATTTACGTGGTTGAAGTGGCGTCGGGCACGAATACCCTGTTGACACCACATGAGGGCGAAAGCCTGTATTCCGCGAATGACTTCTCGCCCGACGGAACTGCCCTGCTGATCACGTCAGACGCGGCCAACGGATACCAAAACGCCGGCTTGCTGAAGATTGCGACCAAGAAGATTCATTGGCTCACGCAGGAGAAGTGGCAGGTTTCCGGGAGAAACTTTTCGCCGGATGGAAAGAGCGCAGTTTTAGTTGTCGATGTCGATGGCGACACCGACATATACCGATACGATCTGGTGTCCGGGCGGCATACGTCCATGCCGCTTTCCAAAGGCGTGAACTACTCCGGCGGAGCAGAATCAGCATTCAGCCACGACGGCACAAAACTTCTCTACTATCACAACGGACCAAATGCGCCGAATGATGCGTGGGTGTACCACATGGCCACCGGCAAGTCGACGCAGGTCACGCACTCGCTGATGGCGGGGATTCCAGCCACACATTTTGTCGAGCCTTTTCTGGTGCACTACCCCAGCCGTGACGGCAAATGGACGATTTCGGCGCTGCTGTATATTCCCCGCAATATGCAACGCAACGGGCAAAACGCAGCCATTGTCTACATTCATGGCGGGCCCGCGTCGCAATCGGTGAACTCGTTCAACCGGTTCATCCAGCACATCGTGAATCAGGGATACATGGTGATCGCGCCGAACTACCGCGGGTCGACCGGATACGGCAAAGAATTCCAGCAGGCGAACTTATTCGACATGGGCGGCGGCGATCTGCAGGATGTGCTGACGTCTACCGACTTCTTGATGGCGACGGGATATCCCGACAAAAAGAAGCTGGTCGTCATGGGTGGCAGCTATGGCGGGTATTTGAGCATGATGGCCGTGACCAGGGCACCGGAGTTATGGGCGGCGGGCGTGCCGATTGTCCCGTTCGTGAATTGGTTTACGGAAATACAGAACGAGGACCCCATCCTGCAGCAATCGGACCGTGCAACCATGGGTGACCCGGAAAAGAAACCGGATTTCTTCCGTGAACGCTCGCCGTTCTTCTTCGTCGACAAGATCAAGGCCCCGTTGTTGCTGCTGGCCGGAGCGCATGATCCTCGGTGCCCGCCCGAAGAGACGACGCAGGTGGTTGATGCGGTGAAGAAGCAAGGCGGAGTTGCAGAGGCAAGAATCTACGAGAACGAAGGCCATGGGTTTTCGAAGGTTGAAAACCAGATCGATGCCTACCAGCGCGTGACGAACTTCCTCAAGGCGCACGTTCCACCTGCGGACTGTGGGTGCAAACTGACGGAGTAAAAACCTTTTTTCACCACAGAGGCACAGAGTCTCAGAGCAATACTGAGACTCGTTGCGCGTGCGAAATGGACTGGGATTCGAAGGAGCGTCCGCAATGGATCCGGCAAAACACATCATCAACAGGTTCGTTGAGGAATTGTGGAATGCTCGCAAACTCGAAGTTGCCGACGAAATCTTTTCGGAGGAGTGCGTTACGCATCAGCTTCGCTCTGGTGCTTTGGACGAACCTGCTCGGCGCGGGCCTCAAGCCATGAAGGAACACGTCTCAGGCTGGATAATGAGCTTTCCCGATTTGCGCTTCACTGTCGAACAGACCATCGCTGAACAAGACCGCATTGTCAGCCAGCTGGTGATGGAAGGCACGCATGAGGGGCCATAGATGGGAATTCCTCCAACGGGCAAGAGATTCCGCATTCGCATGATCACTATACACCGCATCGAAAACAGCAAAATTGCAGAGGACTGGGTCTTAGTGGAATCACTCGGCTTTTTTCAACAGCTGGGCGTGCTTCCGAGCACACCAGAATTGATCGACGACTTTGCTCAACACTCTAGTTCCGGGTCTCATTAACTTGGCCGAGGGCATTTCTTCCGTCAACGATGGCCTGAATCAATCCTGGAATCGTGTATTCTCGCGCCTCGATGTGAACTGGCATGCCTAGTTCCCGGAGCGTCGCAGAAGTGATGGGACCGATAGAGGCGAATTGGACGCCATCGAAGAGCGTGTGGGGCGGGCGCCCTCGCCCGCCAAGCAATTGCACAAAATTTCGCACGGTCGAGGAACTGGTGAAGGTGACGATATGCGGACGGAGTTTAGGATTCTTCATCAACGCACGAATCTTCTGTTGTGAGGATTTGGGCGTGACGGTTTCATAAGCTTCGACGACATCGACTTTCGCACCTAACTTGCGCAACTCACGCGGAATCACGTCGCGGGCGACTTTGGCGCGGGCCAGCAGCACGCGCTTCCCTTCTACGTTTCCACGCAGACTTTCAACTACGGATTCGGCAATATATTGCCTTGGGACGATCGCAACACTCAACCCGAGCTTCTCTGCGGCATCGCGAGTCGAGGGACCAATCGCCGCAACCTGCACCGACCTCAGCGGTTCCGATTTGATCTTCAGACGCTTGAGTCGCGACGCCACCGCGGTCACACCGTTCACGCTGGTTAGAATCAGCCAGTCATAATCGGCGATTCGCTTCAATGCGGAATCGAGCGGCGTGTAGGAGCGAGGTGGACGAATCTCGATGAACGGAATCTCGACGACATCAGCGCCGAGTTGTTTCAGACCTGCCGATAACGCGCTCGCCTGATGCCGTGCCCGCCCAACGAGGATACGGATGCCGGCAAGCGGGCTGGAGCTGGCGCTCATGGTTGCTGCGGCTGTGCGGTTTGGGTTCCGTAAACCTGGTCGAGGATGGCAGCACCGCCGCGGGCGAGAAGTTTTTGCGCGGCTTGGTTTCCCAGTTGCGCCGGGTCCGCGCCATCCAGCGATTCGCGCAGCAAAGATTTCCCATCGGCGCTGGCGACGACAGCTTCGAGGTGCAGTTTGCCATCGTGATGCTTGGCATTCGCCCCGATCGGCACCTGGCACCCGCCGCCTAGGCTTCCAAGCAAGGCGCGCTCGCACATGGTCTCGGCGCGGGCGGCAGGATCGTCCAAGAAGGCGAGGGCTTCGCGAACGGCAGCGTCTCCAGAGCGAGACTCGATTCCAAGCGCCCCTTGCCCTGCTGCGGGACACATCATTTCAACCGGCAGAACCTGGCGAATGCGTTCCGTTTTACCCAGGCGGCGAAGTCCGGCTGAAGCGAGAATAATCGCGTCATATTCTCCGGACTCGAGTTTACGCAGACGCGTGTCGACGTTGCCGCGAAGAGCATGCACCACGAGATCAGGTCGAACGGCGCGCAACTGCGCCTCGCGGCGCAGGCTGCTGGTGCCCACTCGCGCGCCTTGAGGTAGATCTTCGATGCCGGAGTACTTCACGCAACAAAATGCGTCGCGGGCATCCTCACGTTTGGGAATCGCAGCGATTTCGAACTGTGCAGCCAGTTCTGTCGGGAGATCTTTCAGGCTGTGGACAGCGAAATCGACTCGGCCATCCGCCAAAGCTTCCTCAATCTCCTTGGTGAACATTCCCTTAGCGCCGACTTTGGCAAGCGCGACGTCTGTGATCTTGTCGCCGGTGGTGTGGATAATTTCGATCTCGACGTCGTGACCCTGACCGCGAAGAAGCGACGCGATGTGGTTGGCCTGCCAGAGCGCGAGTTGGGAACCACGGGAGCCGATCCTCAGACGCAAGCGCTAGTTTCCTTGCCCTTTCTTGAGATCTTGAGGAGCATCTTGCGCTTCGAGTGAAGCTGGGGGTTTTTCTCGCAAATCGAAGATTTTGCGGAATGTTTCTATGATCGTAGTCATCTCCGGTCCAGCGGCTGCGCTCTTCAAACTGCGGATCGGTGTGTGCATGATCTTGTTCACGATCCCATGTGTCAGGGCTTCGACCGCCATCTCCTGTTCAGGCGTGAGCTTGCCCAGGCGGCCGCGCACGCGATCGAGTTCGGCTTGGCGGATGGTCTCGAACTGATCTTGCAGCGAGACGATGGTTGGGACCACATGCAACGTCTGCAGGCGCGCATGGAAGCGCTCGACTTCGGTCTGGATGATGCTTTCGGCGTGCTCGGCCTCCTTCTTGCGGCTCTCGACGTGAGACGATACGGCTTCCTGCAGGTCGTCGATGTCGTAGACGAAGATGCCATCGAGCTTGCTCATCTCGGGGTCGACATCGCGCGGCACGGCGAGATCGATGAAGAACATAGGGCGGTTGCGGCGCTTAGCCAGGAACCTTGCGCCGTGCTCGCGCTTGAAGATGGTTACCGGGGCGCCGGTCGAAGTGATCACGACGTCGGCACGCTCGCAGTGGTCGTAAAGCTTGTCGAACTTGATAGCCTGGCCGCCGAAGCGCTCCGCCAACGCACACGCACGCTCATAGGTGCGATTAGCAACAAACACTGGGCCTGCACCTTGGGCGACCAGATGCCGCGCCGCAAGCTCCGACATTTTGCCTGCGCCGACAATGCAGACGTGCTTGCCTTCGAGGGAACCAAAAATCTTTCCCGCAAGCTCGACCGCAACAGACGCAACGGAAACCGAGGAAGATCCCACGGCGGTTTCGGTGCGCACTCGCTTGGCGACAGCGAAGGCGCGCGTCAACAGCAGGTCGAGATAGGACTGCACGGTTCCGGCGGCGCGGGCGGTAGCGTAGGCTTCTTTCACCTGGCCAAGAATTTGCGGTTCACCCACAACCATCGAGTCCAGGCTGGAGGCGACGCGGAAGACGTGTCGCACGGCGTCGTCCTGGCGGAATTCGTACAGGTGCGGCTCGTAGGGCGTAGGGTCGACTTCGAAATACTGCTTCAGAAAATGCCGCAGGTCGGTGCTTCCGTTTGCCGTATGGGCGACGATTTCAACGCGATTGCAGGTGCTGAGAATCAGAGCTTCATTCACGCCGGGAAGTGTCATGAGCTGCTGCAGGGCTTGCGGCAATTTACTCTCGGGGATGGCGAGGCGCTCGCGTACGTCGACGGGCGCCGTCCGATGATTCACCCCGAGCAGTTGCAGGTTCATGGTTTCCCCAACTGATGAATGGTGCTGAAGTAATTGGCACTCCAGGCGACAATGGCCATCACGAACGTGCCCGCAGCAAGGTAAGCGGCACGGCGGCCACGCCAGCCAGCGTTCCAGCGCATATAAAGCAGGATCAGATAAACCACCCAAGTCAAGAGCGAAAACAGAATTTTAGGATCCTGAAAGTTGATGTGGCCGAAATTCATTTGGGCCATCAGCAGGCCGGCGGCAAGACCTCCGGTCATGAACGGGAATCCGATCAGGAGCGAACGCAGCCCGATTTCGTCGGTGACTTGTAGCGCAGGAAAGCGCGACAGCAGCCGCGTTGAACGCTTGGCCTTTAGCGCGCGCTCCTGCAGCAGATACACCAGGCTCGCACTGAAGCTAAGTACCAATGCTGCGTATCCGGAGAAGATGAGCGAGAGGTGCGCTATGAGCCAGCCTCGTTTAGCGGTCTCAGAGGCAAGCACGAACGGCTCCTGGCGCAACATGCCCATGAAGGTCAAAAGAAAGACGACCGGGAAAACGACAATTCCGGGCGAGGTGGTCCCATACACCATGTAGACCAACATGAAAACCACCATGATCAGGAACGCGAGGACCGATCCGGCCAAGGGAAGCGTTGCTAGACCGAGTTCGCCCTGTTGGTTCACGATCTCAGCGATCGCGACGAAATGAAAAACCATGCCCAGATAGGCGGCATGGAGAGCAATACGGTCGAGGATCTCACGGGTGCGGGTGAGCGCGACCAGGACGTAGATCAGGCCAAGGCCATAGCAGGCGAGCGCAACTCGCAACCAAATATGTGGCATGTGGAGACCGAGGCGGCACGAAGTCCGCGTGTGAGCTCATTATATCGGCTCCGGCCAGCAGGTCAGGATGCGGCTCTTAAGACCGGCCGTGTCACACGCATGTGCCACAAAGGACCAGGTGCGGCTTAGGAGCCGCACCGAAACTCAAAAACGAGCTCACAGCGGCACGGCAAAGGCCGCGGCCTCCCGAGGCAACTGGTGAAATCCCCCACAATCCGATCTGCGCTTCTTCAGGCGCTGCATTTCAGACGGTCAGGGCTCCGCGTGGCGCGAATTGCTTTTGTATAGCCACGGGGCTTCTTAGCCTCACGCACGAGGTGCTCAGCCTTGATGCGACGAGGGCCGAACTCTTCGGGACGAACGCCTTCGATAGGCAGTAGAGTTGCGCGTTCTTTTAACCTGTCGAGGGCTTCTGCCGGAAATTCCTTCACTTCCAGCAACTCTTCCCAGTGGGTGAAATACCCGTGCCGCTTGCGGTGGCTCACGATGTTGTAGGCGACGTTTTTGGCAACACCGGGTAGTTGGGTAAGTTCCTTCGCACTTGCGGTATTCAGATTGATGATGTCGGACATAGGGTTTGATTGGATGGCAGCAGGGAGCATTGGTTTACTCGTCGTGGAACCACAATGAATTCCGAGAGGTTGGGCAACATTGGGAGAGGCATTGAATCCAATAGAAGTTTGAAGCACGCGTGGACCTGCAAACGTCATGGGGCTCTGGCCACAACAATCCAGGATTGGCAAGGGCATTGTCATCGCCGGAGCGCTGCTGCTGGTGCTCATCGTTGCGGGAGTGATCCTGCTGTATCATTTCTGGCCTTTTACGGAGGAAGCGGTCAAACGGGAACTGGGCGATGCTGCTTCGGCAAAGGTGAGCTTCACCAAGTTTCACGACCGGTACTTTCCTCCAGGGTGCGTGGCTGAAGGAGCGGTTTTCCACCGAAACGCAAGCGGGGAGCCGTTCATTAACATTCGTCGGCTCACCATCCGCAGCAACTTCTTCGATTTGCTGCATCACCACATTTCGCTAATTCGAGCCGAGGGTGCGCAGGTCAATTGGCAAAAAGCGGAGAACACTGCCGATCCGCCGTCGCAACCCACTGTGGTGGATCGATTGGTTGCTGATGACGCTGTTCTGGAAATCCCGCGCAAATCTGCTGACGGACCGCTGCGGTTCGTGTTCCATGAATTCGAAGTCAAGAACCTGCAAGGGCCGGGGCAATCCAGCTTTGCAGCCGACCTGGAAAATCCCCTGCCGCATGGAGACTTGAAGGTTTCCGGTCACTTCGGACCCTGGAATAATTCGGCTCCCAAAAAGACCGCGCTCGATGGGAACTACGATCTCGAACAGGCAGATCTGAGTGTCTTTCACTCGGTTGGCGGACTGGTTTCATCGAAGGGACGGTTCAGTGGAATGTTCGAAAATCTCGACGTCCAAGGGCAGACTTCAACACCGCAGTTGACGGTCACAAGTACGCACCATGGATTGCCTCTACATACAGACTTTGTGGCGAAGGTGAACGGCGCTGCCGGCGATGTGATCCTTCCCAGAGTGAAGGCACAGTTTGGTAAAGATGAACTGGATCTGCATGGAAGCATTGCGCGCGACAAAAGCGGAAAGCGGGTTGCCAATTTCGAAATCGAGTGCGATCGCGGGCGAATTGAAGACACGTTTTACCCATTCATCCATAGCCCCAGGGCAGCATTGACGGGTGACGTGAAATTCCGGATGCACGTGACGATCCCGCCGGGCAAAGAGAAGTTCGATGAAAAGATCGGGCTCGCCAGCACGTTTGACATTGCGAATGCACGCTTCACGCATGAGAAGACGCAGATGGACCTCAGCAAAGTCGCAGAGGCTCCGGATCAGAAGCGGCCCAATCCTTTGGCTCCGGCCAGCTTAAGAGGACAGGTAGTTGTGAAAGAGGGCACCGCGCACTTCTCTCAGCTGCGTATTGAGGACCAGGATGCCAGCGCTGAGTTTCACGGAACGTTCGGACTGGTCGATGAACGGGTGAACATGCACGGCGATTTGAAGACGGCTGCCAGCCTTACCAAGGCTACACACGGCATCAAAGCGGTCTTTGCGAAAGTGCTGGAACCCTTTTTCAAGAAGCGCCCGCACGAAACGGTGGTACCGGTCAAAATCGGAGGGACGTACGGTCATCCGCAGTTTGGGCTGGACCTGAGCAAAAAGATGTAGCTCAGTGTTTCTTCTTTGCGGCCTTCGCTGGCTTTGGCGCAGGTTTCTTGGCCGCTGGCTTTGCCGGCTTCTTCGGCTCCGTTTTTTGGGCCGCCGGTTTTGCTGCAGGTTTGGCTGCTGCCTTCGCGGGCTCGGCAGTTTTTGCGGTGGCCTTCGCCGCAACTGCTGGCGCGGCGGCCGCCGCAGGAGGCTCACCTTTGCCTTTCTTCTTCCCTTTTCCAGCGGCTGGCGCCGGCACCTGGGCTGCAGCTGCTGCCGCCGCTGCTTTCCCACGCCCACGTTTTGGTGGAGGTGGAGGCGGGGGCGGAGGCGGAGCCAGCGGCTTCAGGAAATTCAGGCGCTCGGTGCGCGAACGCATTTTGCCGTCCAGCAAAAGCATGAACACGTCTTCCGCAATCTTCGGGTACTCGGGCAATTGGGGCGTGATCAGCAGCTCTGTCATTTCAGGCAGCGGAATCTTCTGTTGCACCTCACGCCACTTGGTGAAGAAGTTCTTGATCTTCTGTGCGACCGCCTGCTGACGTGTGGTGATCGCCAGGAACAGCACCATTTCGGGCCGTACGCTGGAAAGCAGCTTCCAGGTGCGGGAAGGGGTCGCCGCTTCTTTTCCGGTCAGGCGCTTGGATAATTCCTTCGCATGATCTTCCAGATCGCGCCATGCTTCGGCGAGATCTCGGCGCGGAATCATCTTGCGGATGTCGGTAGATTCCTTCTCCGTCAGGCGCGCGGTCAGAAAGTGAAGCATTGCAGGCGCAGGCTGCGGAATGTAACCGAGATCCACCATCTGCTGACGAGTCTTCATCAGCTGCGAAAGACCATTGGTGTCGATCTTGGCCGTGGTCCAGTGAGGGCTCAGTACCTTCAGCCAGCCTTCTTTTTCGAAGACTCGCGCAACATTCAGCGGATCATCCTCGTACGCCAACTGCTCGATCTCGTAACCGATAGCGTGATCGGTGATGTACTCAATGTAATTGTTCTCTTTGGCCGAATCGTAGCGGGCCTGCGTGCGCTCTTCGAGAGGCCAATGGAAGCGTGCGGCAAACCGCGAGGCACGAATCAGGCGAGACGGATCCTCAACAAACGCGTAGTTGTGCAGAACGCGTAAGACCTTCAGTTCGATGTCAGCGGCGCCGTTGAATGGGTCCATCAGCAGGCCACGGGAGCCTTCGTTCAACGACAGCGCCATCGCATTGACCGAGAAATCGCGGCGGCGGAGATCCTCAATGATGGTTGCCGGTGTGACGACTGGCGGCTTGCCGGTTTTCTCGTGTCTCTCAATGCGGGCGCTGCCGATCTCCGCGCGAACCGCACCGGGGAGAGTCAGGTACAGCGTTCCAAAGTAGTCGTCTGCGCCGCCGATGATGGCACCAGCGCGTTCGAATTCCTTCTGCAACTTGAGGGGATTGCCTTGAACGGTGAAATCGAGGTCGCGGATGGGAAACCCGGTGATAATGTCGCGGACCGCGCCACCGGTGAGATACAAGTTCATGCCCGCGTTGCGGGCGACGTCTTGAACCAGGGTGACGCCCCTCTGCTGCTGGGGCGACAGCCTCAATTCCATTGTGTATATGTAGTCAGCCATGCTGGGTCGTGGACTGCGCTACACCGCACCTGCTATCCCTGGGACCAATCCAAAAGCTGGTAATTCGCCCATCCACATTTCCACAGTCTGTGGAAATCCTCGGCGGTACTGGATGTAAGTGCTTATAAATGAGTAGGATGGTTTCATCTCGCCAGATAGAGCGAACTACAAAAAATAACATAACGTTATTATTTTGGCTACTGTTGAGGTGGATACCTGAAGGAAAAGGCGCAGGAAGTGCGAAAATGGGCAGGATTGAATCATCGAATCATCGGAACATTGAATCATTAGAAACGCAGGAGATGACGGGCATCCCGCACGATAGGCTGTTCTTGGCGCAGTGTTTTTCAATGATGCAATGATCCGATGATTCAGTGATTCACTTTTCCCGTGCCTTCTACCCACAAAAAAGTCATCGTGCGCAAGGCGGACCGCGACACCGTCAACGGATACGTCGCTGCGCACTTCGTCCATGAAGGCAAGCTCGAGTTGCTGAACACCACGGGCAACGTGGTGGCAATCGAGCTTTCGGACATTAAGTGCGTATTCTTCGTGCGCGAGTTTGGCGATACCGACTCGCTGGTGCGCAAAACTTTCACGACCCGTCCGCGTGCCGAGGGGCTTTGGGTCAAGATCAAATTCAAAGACGGCGATGTGCTGGAAGGCCTGATGCCGAACGATCTGGCGCTGAATTCGGCGGACGGATTCCTGATCAACCCTCCCGACCTGCGTTCGAATGTGCAGCGCATGTTCGTGCCCCGAAGCGCGCTGGAATCGCTGACCGTGCTTGCAGTGATCGGCGCCACCCGCCGCCAACGCCGCGGGTCGGAAGACGTGCGGCAGGTACCGATGTTCGGGGAATGAGTCTCATCAAACCGCAAGCGGACCTGTGTCCCGTCATGCGAACCCGGCCTCAGGACGAACAACCAGCTCCCAGTGCACAGCCGAGGCTCTGAAATATCGCGTAGATTATTATCACGGGCAGAAGCAGGATGAGGTCTTTCTTTGACGGATCCCACTCGTAAGGCCAAGATTTCTTGACCTTGGCATTGTGTTCAACCACGGTCAGGTGCACCTGCACCTCCATCTGCTCCGGCGGCCCTAACACGCCTTCCGTTGTTGCAATCTGGAAAGTGAGCCGTCCTTTCACAAGGTGTGCACCCAAAGGAACATTGCGACTCGTGTGTATTCGGAACCGAATGACGCCCGAGTTCGCTACGCGGACATTCCCTCGTTTTGTCCACAGTTTGAAGGTTTGTGGATACTCGATTCTCGTAATAGCAATTCCTCTCTGTTCTTCCAACTCAAGCTTAAGCGGCACAACGCCAGGTATGGGAGAGAGCGGAGATGTGACGAAGCAGCCGAGGTATTGGGGTAGGACTAATTCAACCGCTGCCTTCTCGCCGGTTCCTCGCCGGAGATCCGAATAATAAGTAGCCTGAAGCCAGCTGGCGTGATTTTGGTCCGAAGGCGGAGCGGCCGCCGGAACCGCGACGTCCCGCGATTGAGCGATTACTAACGACGGCAAAAGAACAACTGTGCAAAGCGATCTCCACATGATGTCCTCCTTTGATCGCCTTTTGTTACAAGAAGAGGGCGGGAAGGCAATGCACTGAAGATCAATTGCACATCAACTCGTAATTTCATGAAAAAAGGAGGGTTCCACATCAGGTCATCCGTAGTACATGCGGCTCTTGCAGAATCTGATGGCCCACAGAATGGAGGTGCAATGAAAACCGCTTCGCTATGGCCCAAGAGCAGACCCGGTTACAATTCGGTTTACCGCATGAAACTCTCTGAAATCGCGAAAGAACTTGGGGTGGGACTGGAGAACGGTGGCGCTGATCCCGAAATTAAAGGCGTAGCGGGAATTGAGTCGGCCGGGCCGGGTGAACTGACGTTCATCTCCAACCCGAAGTATGCGCCATTGGCACGGACTACAAAGGCCTCGGCAATCATCGTCAGTAACGACTTCCCTGCTCGACCTGGCGATTCGCCCAGCAAGGCCGCACTTCTCCGCAGCCAGAATCCGTACCTGGATTTCGCGCGCGCGCTGGAAATGTTCTATCAGCCGCCGCGGTATGCGCCGGGAGTTCATTCGACAGCCGTGGTGGATCGGTCAGCAAACATCGGCGCGGACGCGCACATTGGGCCTTACGTGGTGATCGGCGAAGACGTGGAAATTGGCGAGGGCGCGGTGTTGCTCGCACACGCGGTCATCTATCGCGGGGTGAAGATCGGAAACAACTTTTTCGCCCATTCGCATGCAATCGTGCGCGAGTTCTGCAGGATCGGAAACAATGTGGTGCTGCAAAACGGCGTCGTGGTAGGCGGAGACGGGTTTGGCTTCGCCAAAGATCATGACGGGCATTGGCACAAAATCGTGCAATCCGGGCCGACGGTTATCGACGACGACGTCGAGATTCAGGCGAACAGCTGTATCGACCGGGCCAGCGTGGGCGAGACACGCATCGGGCGCGGCGCGAAGATCGACAATCTGGTCCAGGTGGGACACGGATCCACAGTTGGGCAAGACACACTTTTGTGCGCTCAGGTAGGGTTGGCGGGATCAACGGATGTCGGCAATAAGGTGATTCTTGCCGGGCAGGTCGGGGCCGCCGGTCATTGCAAGATCGGCGACGGGGCGATTGCGACCGCTCAGGCGGGAATTCGCGATGTGCCGCCCGGAGCGATTGTCAGCGGGTCTCCTGCCATTGATAACAAACTGTGGCGGCGGTGCATTGTCGCGTACAACCGTTTGCCGGAATTGGTGAAGTTGCTAAGGAAGAAGTAGGAATATCAAAGTCTCGAGACTTGAACTCCGGCCGAACAGGCTGTGACGAAAGGAGTGCCGTCCGCTGAAGCGGACTCACTCGATCTCACCTACTCGTCCCCGCACTCACGTGCGGGCTATTCCGCCGCTCCGCGGCTGGAATGGTTTCATGCCCGCGAGTTCCTACAATCCGCTAGTTTCACGCACGCTTTCATTCGAACATTCATTCTGCGGCACAGCGAGCGTTACTGTTCCGGTACGACAGGGGGTATTCACGACAAGTTGATAGGCGTTTTGCGTACGCCAATTCATTCAGCTTTGGTATTGCAGAGGTAACGCGCTGTTGATCACGCTGCGAACTTTTTCCATCAATTCGTCGCGGGTGCCGAAGTCGGATGTCGGAATGGGATTGTGGAAGGTGACCACAACCTCCCCACCCTTCACAGCGAATCTTCCTTTGGGCATGACATAGTGTGTGCCTGCAATCGTCACGGGTACCACCGGAACCTGGCAGGTTTCGGCCAAATAGAAGGGACCCTTTTTGAAGGGCAGGAGCTTGCCGTCGAAAGAGCGTCCACCTTCCACGAAGATGGTCATGTGAATTCCCTGGTGAACAACCTGCTCGGCGGCACGCACCGCGGCGATTCCAGCCTCGCGGTTCCCGCGATTGACCGGAACCAGCGACGCAATTCGCATGGCGCGGCCCAGGATGGGATAGTTAAAGAGTTCGTGTCTGGCCATCACTGAAGATCGGCCGGGAATAATTGGCAACAAGAGTGGCGGATCAATGTTGGAGGCGTGGTTCGCCATGAAAATGTAGGTGGCACGCGGATCCAGGTTCTCCCGCCCGATCATTTTCACTTTCACCCCGGCTAACCGCACTCCGGTCAAAGCCCCCCACATCCCGATGCGGTAGAGCGGTTTGACATTTCCAGTGATGAGCGCCCAGGGAACGGTGATCAGCGCCGCAATCGGCAATGCAATGGCCCAAAAGCCCAGCATCAGGATGGCTCGAATCATTGGTTTGGTTGTGAACTACCATACAGCCACTGCCTTCGTGCCGTCTTTTGTTCTGGAGTAATCGACGGCAAATCTTCCATGCGATAAACCTTTACCCGCTGCGCTCCGAGTTTCCACTGAAAGTCGAGCGGTGCACCATTGCGGCGAACCCGCAGGCGGAGAATGCCTCCTGGCCCGATAGCCTCGATTTGGCGTTCGAAATCCCGGCCAGCGGCAATACCGTTGATGGAAACCAGTTCATCGTCAGGCTTCAAACCGGCTTGTTCGGCTTCGCTTGCCGGCTGAACGGTCACCACGATCGGCAGATGATTAAATTCCTGCACAGCATCAAAGCCGCTATGCGCAATCTCGACATCTATAGACGAGACGCGAAGTCCCACGTAGAAGAAGAAAGAATTCCAGGGGATCTCGCGAAGGCCGGCAACGTACTCGTCAAAGAAGTCGCGGAAGTCGGCGCCTGTGATTTGCTGCACTGCTTCACGGATGCCTTCCGAATCCGCAAAAAACTTCCCCTGCTTGGCATAGTGCTCATTCAACCAGCGAAAGAGCGATCGCAGAGACTGCGTGCCGTGAGTCAGTTCGCGAATTCGCAAGTCGAGCAGGACGCCGAGCAGTTCACCCTTGTTGTAGTAAGAGATGCTGCGTTCCGGCAGACCATAGTAGGAATACTTCTCGAGCCATGCATCAAGGCTAGACTGCTCGACAGACTGCGTGAGATGCGCAGGACGGCTTTCTAGCTCTGTAATGGCCTGCCCGAGGCGATCAAGATAGTGGGTTTCGTCGAGAAGCCCGGCGCGGAGGCGAATCGAGTCCGCGGCGGTTGTGTCCACGCCCTCGCTGAACCACAGCGCGTCAGTGTAATCCTCGCGTGTATAGTCGACCGGTTCGAGCGATTGCGGACGGATGCGCTTCACGTTCCAGAGATGGAAAAATTCGTGAGCGGTGACGGAGGTGAAGCGGTCCAGATCGTCGATGTCAGACGCGGGTAGCGTGATTGCGGTGCTGTAGGCATGCTCCATGCCGCCTGAACTCTGTGAGTTTCCGAAATGATAGATGAAGGTATAGGTCTGGAAGGGGCAGTCATTCATCCACGCGGTGGCGGAATTCACGATGCGCTGAATGGGTGGAACGATTTTCGGGAGGATTGACGAGGCGTTGGTGCCATCGACCACCACGCGGTACCGCCCACAGTCGCTGGTGAAGTCGTTCTCTTCGAATGTGCCCATCTCGACGGGCGCGTCGACGAGGGCATCGTAATTCTTGGCTTGATAATACGGGCCCTGTTGCGACAAAGACGTTGCCGTCTTCCATCCTGCGGGGATATTGCGGAACTCGATGGCACTCTCATCGCCACGCGTGTCGTCCGCGTAAACAAGAATTTCGGCTAGATTGAAGAACGCATGCTGCGAGTTGAATTCAGCGCCGTACGGGCCGGGATCGTTGCTGAACATCTGGTACTCGATGCGGGCGCCTTTTTCTGCTCCCGTGAGCCGCCAGCGGCTCTTATTCAATTGCGTGAGTTGGAGTGGGCTCCCAGAAAGATCTGAAGCGCGAATGGTGTCCATGTATTGGGAGAAATCGCGGACCTGGTAGAGCGCGTTCCAGACAGGGAGCTGCAGTTCGTGCGAGTCACGACCCGCGGGCAGTTCCATCGTCACTTGGATCAGGTGGCGGACCGGATCAGCGAGCGTGACGGTGTAGCGAACGGTTGCCTGCAATTGGCCGCACGCAGCAATGAATGCGAGTGCGAACAGCAGCCTGAAACGTGCAAACATTCAGCGCCCCGTCTCGGCGGATGCTTGCATACGAAGGCGCTGCGGAAGCTTTTCGTAAATTCCTCCGAAGCCGCCGTTGGAGAGGATGGCGATCACGTCGCCAGAACGCATCTCCGGCGCACAGGTGGCAACGATAGCGTCCACATCCTGCAGAACCCGCGCTTGATGCCCGATTTGAACGAGCTCGGCTGCGACGACGTTTACATCTAGGCGCTCGTGCTCGGGAATGGATTCGGACTTGAACACGTTCGCAATGACAATCTCGTCGGCGATGGATAGGCTTTTCGCGAGTTCGTGCTGAAACACATTGCGACGGAGCGTATTAGATCGCGGCTCGAGAATAGCCCACAAGCGGCGCCCTTTATACCGCGCCCGAAGAGCATTCAGAGTGACAGCGATCGCGGTGGGGTGATGAGCAAAGTCGTCGATGATCGTGATTCCGTTGACTTCGGCTTTCACTTCGAGGCGACGCTTCACGCTCTTGAAGGTCTGCAGCGCTCCGGCGATCACCTCTTTCCGGATGCCATAGTTCGCCGCGAGTGCGGCAGCCGCAGTGGCGTTCCAGACGTTGTATTCGCCGGCGAGCGGGAATTCGAGATCCGCCCAACGCGATCCGTTTCGTAGAACGGTCCATGATGTTGCACTGGCAGTCAATCGCAAGTCTTCAATCCGCCAAGTAGCAGCGTCAGACTTTCCATAGCGCTCGACCGGGCAGAAGGCTTTGGCCACACAGCGTTGAATGCTGTCGCCAGTATCGAAGGCGACCATGCGGCCGCGCTGGGGTACAAGGTTCACCAGGCGCCTGAAGGCAGTTTCTACCGCGTCGAGGTCTTTGTAGATGTCCGCGTGGTCGAATTCGACTGAGGTGAGAATCACGCCATCGGGAAAGTAGTGCAGGAACTTCGGGCCTTTGTCGAAGAATGCGGTATCGTACTCGTCGCCTTCGAGAATGAAGTACTTCCCGTCCCCCAGTTGAAAGCTGCGGCCGAAATTCTCGGCGATCCCGCCGATGAGGAACGACGGCTTGGTGCCTGCGACTTCAAATATCCACGAGAGCATGGAGGTCGTTGTGGTTTTGCCATGCGTTCCCGCAACCACGAGCACTTCTTTGCCGCGCAGGAATTCGTCGTGCAGTAGTTGCGGAAGAGAACAGAATGGGATCCGCTCGTTGAGAACGTATTCCAGTTCGGCGTTGCCGCGAGAGATGGCATTGCCGACCACGACCAAGTCCGGCTTAGGCTCAAGGTTCTGCGCCGAAAATGGTTGGGAGACAGGAATGGCGAGTGACTTCAGGAAATCCGACATTGGCGGATATGCTGCCGCGTCCGAACCGGTGACTCGAAACCTGCGCTCCGCAAGCATTCCGGCGAGAGAGGCCATCGCCGTGCCGCAAATACCGATGAGATGAATGTGTCTTTTCATTCTTTTTGAACTTCGTGCCCCTTCGTGCCTTTGTGGTTATATGTTTCACCACGAAGGACACTAAGGAGCACGAAGGAATCTAAATTGTAGGTGATTCAGTAACGGTTAAGCTCAAGCTAGAACTATTCACCTCAAATCGCGATCGAACACCAATCGGCAGCGTGATGTTCGACCGAGACACGTGCCCCGAACGCAGGCCGTAAGCGACTGGAATTCGTAAGTCTTCCACAATCCTCATGATCACGTCCTGCAGCGTGTACCGCTGATCCCCGGGCTGCACGCAATCGAGCATCTCGCCAAAAACAATTCCTCGGACGCCAGCCAATTTACCGGCCAGTTTCAGTTGCATCAGCATGCGGTCGATTTGATACGGCTTGGTGGCGATGTCCTCGATAAAGAGTATCGTGCCCTCGGCGTGGATTTCATACGGGGTGCCGAGAGAAGCGGACAGCATCGAGAGACATCCTCCGTAGAGAACGCCCTCGGCAGATCCGGAAACAAGCGATTGCATCCGCGAGTCCGCGGCGACATTGAAATTGGTATTGCTACCCGTAAGCGCGGCGGCCCAGGAACCGGGTTCGATGCCATCCGGCTTGGCGAAATCCTTGGCGACCATGGGGCCGTGAAAGGTCACCAGGCCGATGGAGTCGTAGAGATATGTCATGAGGCTGGTAACGTCGCTGTAGCCGACAAAAGGCTTTGGCGATGCCGCGATCTTCTTCAAGTCCAGCAATGGGAGAAGGTAATTGGCGCCATAGCCGCCACGCGCACAGATGATCGCGTCAACATCGTCGCGGGTGAACATTGACTCCAACTCGCGGGCGCGGCGGGGGGCCGATCCGGCGAAGTAGAGATCGCGATCGAAGATCGACTCATCAAAAACCACTTCGTACCCCATGCCGCGCAAGACATCGCAGCCAGCTTCGAAATCCCCTTGGACAAAAGAGCTTGCGGGCGCGACTACGCCTACGGTGTCTCCCGGGCGAAGCGTGCGCGGCTTGAGAATTCCGGGCTTGCGATTGGGAGCCATGCTAGATGAGGTACTCGCCGCGACAAATAATTTGCGCTGGGCCGCGCAATAAAACCTCGCCGCCCCAGTGTACGGTTTGCGCGCCCCCGGCAGCATGCACGCGCACCGGCGATTTCGCGCGCTTGCTGAAGATCGAGGCGACGGCCGCGGCGCAAGATCCCGTACCCGAAGACTGAGTTTCGCCGACACCGCGCTCGAAGAAACGGACTTCAACATTTTCGCTGTCAAGCACTTTTACAAATTCAACATTGATCCCATGCTTGAAGTCGTGATGCTTGCCGATCTCCGCACCCTCGGCTTGCCAACCGATCGGGAATTCGTCGACGAAAACGGAAAAGTGAGGATTGCCCATGGAAACCGGAATTCCGCGAACTTCGCCGAAAGCCACCTTGATAAGGAACTCGTCGCCAACCTGCGGTTCACCCATAGCAGTCTCAAACTCAAAAAGCATGTCAGTGTGCGAGGTCAGCGTGCAGGTCTTGATCCCGGCTCCGGTGCGAACCGTGACTTTCTCCCGGGGAGTTTCGGCGCAGAGATAGGCTGCGACGCAGCGGGTGCCATTGCCGGAGATTTCCGCTTCCCCACCATCGGCATTCAGCAGGCGAGCGCGGATGTCGGCATCCTGCGCGGGAAAGAGCCATTCCACACCATCGGCGCCGACGCCATTGTGGCGGTCGCAAATCGCACGCGTGAACGCAACCAGATCGGCAGGGGCATGCATGCCGTCAATGATGAGAAAGTCATTGCCGCAGGCGCTGGCCTTGGTAAATGGAACTGCCGTCATTCCGCCTGAACCGAGCCGAGTGCGGCCACACTGTCGAAGAGCTTGGAGTCGCGAAGCGTCGCAAAAATCCGAGCCTGTTTCTTGCGCGTGCCATCGCATTCGAAGCGCACGCGCACGTGCACCGGCGTGGGCGCGATCTGAATATTGAACATCATGGAGTGAAGTGGCTCAAGCAATCCGTTGATTTGAGACTGCACGTCTTCGGCGGATCGGCCTGCAACTTCGTAGCAGTGGATCATCACCTTGAGATTGAGGAAGCGCTCAAATAGACCGAGTAGCCACAGGACGCCCAGCACCATGGCAGCCGCGAAGATTGCAGTCGCGTAGAAGCCACTGCCGACCGCCATCCCGATGGAGGCAATCACAAACAACGTGGCGGCGGATGTGATTCCTGTGACCAGGTCAGCGCGCGCATGGATAATTGAGCCCGCGCCAATGAAACCGATGCCAGGGATGATCTGCGAGGCGATACGTGTTGGGTCAGTGCTGTTGCCAGAGATTTTGATCGACAGCAAGGTGTATAACGCAGCGCCGACGCAGATGAAGAGATTCGTCCGCAAGCCGGCGGGACGGTGCTTGGCTTCGCGCTCCAGGCCGATGACTCCGCCGAGGGCCGCTGCGAGAAGCAACTTGGCAACGTCTGACCAAACCAGATGCATAGGGGATCGATCCGGCGCGCCGGATTTGCTCGGATTCTAACATCGTGCGCATACGGCGATAAATGGCTGCGAAGGATCGAGTTAACGCGGCTGATTACTCTTGCGCGTCTTATAAATGGTGGCCGGGGGCTGGCCAGTGACGTGGAGCACGAGCATGGCATCGATCTCGTCTTTGTTGACGTTTTTTGCCACATCGTCCGAATCGAGCGTGATCACGTAATCGACATAGGATGCTGGGTGGGCCAGCGCTTTCTCCCAGAGGCCGTCCGGATCAGTCGGTCGCTTCCAGGGGCGGTGGTTGCCTTCATTGATCACATGCGACAGCGGGATGCCCGCCCGCTGCAGAGCCCCGGGATGATCACCGAGATACATGAGGTAGGTTGAGTTGGCCGGTAAGGTTTCGAAGAGCGAAGCCAGCTGCTTTTCCAGAGCGATGCGAGTGCGCGCGTTGATCACCGCTTCCTGATAGCTGACCACGCCGGTCTTGAGTGCATGACCGTAGGTCGTAAGTACAAGAGCCAGAAAGCAGGCGCCAATGATCGCCGCGGTTCGCAGGCGTGCAGCGAAACGGATCAGGCCATACGCAGCTATCGCTGCTATGACCGCGAAAGCAGGAACGAACTCCACGCCATAGCGGACGTTGTAGTACGAAAACGGCCACCAGACAGGGACGAAAATAGGCACGCCGCTGTGCGCGACGGAAAGCATATAGAACGGGACTGGAGTCCACAGCAACAGTACAGGCCATCGCTTCGGCTGGAAGAGTGCGATGATCGTCGAACCTAGCAGCAGCGCAGCAACCCAGAGCATCTGCAGAATTCTGGTTGCGAAAGATTGGTTATGATCGAAAACGCCGCCCGCGGCAAGGTTCAGTTCTGCGGCTTTGAAAAAGTAGTGAAACGAGATTTTGAGATCGTCACTGCCGGGATGCGGCAGGAATCCCGGAACAGAGGTCTTCTGCTCAATCGCTTTCGCTGAGTAAGGACCGTTGGCGAACTCCAATGGATTTCCGTAAACGGCTGCGTTGTATCCAAGCCAGAGTCCGGGGCCAATGGCGGCGATGATGACAAGCTTCACCACGCCGGATCGCAGCGGGGCAAAGTTGCCAACCAGAGATAGGACAACAGCGATTGCAACGACTACTGCACTCAGAAACCAACCGTCATAACGTGTGAGGCTGGCGGCCGCCAAACAGAGGGCCGTCCACAGCAGGGCCTTGTTGGCGCGCGCATGGTCAGCGGACCGGCAGAGCTTGATCGCCTGCGCTAAGAAAACGACTGTCCAGATGAAGAACGCCAGGTACACAGGTTCGGTCATCGCCGTCGCCTGCATATAAACGATGTTTGGGTTGAGGGCAAATCCCGCTGCTGCTAGCCAAGCGGTAAAACGCACGGCCGTTCGCGTGCTCGCCTGCGTGCCGTCGGGCAAAACAGTTCTCACCAAACGGAAGATTCCCACCGTGCTGAACACGTATGCCAGCATCGAGGGAAACGATCCCGCCATTCCCGTCTGCCAGAGATAACGCGACGCCAGGAATGGAAGCATAAGCAGATGCGGCAGCGGAAGCCACACTGTGCCAAGTTGCAGCAGGCCGGGCGTTCGCGAGTCGATAACACGGCGCGCGATGTTCATGTGCGCGACAGCATCTCCAAACAGGGCCAACTGGTCTTGCCTAAGAAGGTACAGGAACGCGGCAATGGAAATGGCAGAAGCGAGTTGCGCCAGCCAAAGAATGTCGGAGTCGCTTGTCGGCGCCGTGCGTTTCATTCCAGGTGAGTCAACTCTCGGAAGACTTCGAAACGAGCATCGATCTCTTCGCGGGTGAGCGACTGCAGGCGCTCAGTGCCAAAGCGCTCAACAGCGAACGATCCCATCACGCCACCGTAGAACAGGGCGCGCTTGATGACTTCGCGATTGATCTCGCTCTGTGACGCGATGTAACCCATGAAGCCACCGGCAAAGGAATCACCCGCGCCGGTGGGATCTTGAACTTCTTCGATCGGCAGCGCTGGCGCGCGGAACGGATGGTGCCCTACGCCGAATGCGCCTTCGCGGAAAAATATCGTCGCACCGTATTCGCCGTGCTTGATCACCAACGCCTGTGGTCCCATCGCCAGGACCTTGCGAGCGGCGCGGGGGAGGCTACGCTCGTTGGCGAGCATCTTGGCCTCACCATCGTTGATCAGCATGATGTTGACCAGTTTCAGAGTTTCGCGCAGCTCGGAGTTGGCACCCTGAATCCAGAAGTTCATGGTGTCGCCGCCGGTGAGTTTTACATCCGAAAGCTCGAGGCGGACGGCGGATTGCAGACTGGGATGGATGTTGCCAAGAAAGAGAACGTCGGTGTCTTTGTATTGCGCCGGAATACGCGGCTGGAATTTCTCGAAAACATTCAGCTCAGTGAAATCGGTCTTGGCTTCGTTGAGATTATCGAGATACTGGCCGCCCCAGCGAAAGGTCTTGCCTTTCGCGTGCTCGATACCGCGAGTGTCGACGCCGCGCTTTTTGAGCACGTTCTCATGCTGAGCGGTGAAGTCTTCGCCGACCACGGCCACGACGCGAACATCGGTGAAGTAGCTGGCGGAGAGAGAAAAGTAAGTTGCCGATCCGCCGAGGACATTTTCGTGGCGACCGGATGGGGTAGCAATGTTATCGAATGCGATGGAACCAACGACGAGTATGCTCATTTTCAGATTTCAGGTTTCAGGCTCTAGCTCTAGAAAACGCTAAGTCAGATACTTACTCAAGATCAACTTCAACCTATCTTTTGCGGCTTGGGGAATCTGTGAGCGATCGGTGATGATGGCGTGCGCCAGGGCCGAACCGCACTTGCAGGCGCGCTCCTTCGGCATGGCGGCAACGGCTTCGCGCACCACGTTACAGGCGTTCTCAGCGTTCTTCACCAGCACAGCGACAATCTGATCGACGGTTACCGAGTCATGATGCGGATGCCAGCAGTCATAGTCGGTGACCATGGCAATGGTGACATAGCAAATCTCGGCTTCGCGCGCGAGCTTGGCTTCCTGCAGGTTGGTCATGCCAATCACATCCATGCCCCAACTGCGGTAGAGGTTCGACTCGGCCTTCGTCGAGAATTGCGGACCTTCCATGCAGATGTACGTCCCACCGCGTTTTCCGACCACGCCGGCCTTTTTGCACGCAGCAGTCACCATTTCGGAGAGTTGCGGGCAAACGGGATCAGCAAACGCGATGTGAGCCGCCACGCCGTTGCCAAAAAATGTGTCGACGCGGTGGCGGGTGCGGTCGACAAATTGATCAGGAATCACGAACTCGAGCGGCTTGTGCTCCTCCTTCAGCGAACCCACTGCTGAAACGGACAAAATGCGCCCGACACCGAGCTGCTTGAATCCGTAAATATTGGCGCGGAAATTCAATTCGCTGGGCAGGATGCGATGTCCGCGCCCGTGGCGCGCGAGGAAGGCAACCTTCTTGCCTTCCAGGGTGCCGAGAACGTATGCATCGGATGGAGCGCCAAATGGAGTGTCTTGCGGGACTTCGTGGATATCAGTAAGGCCGGGCATGTTGTAGAGCCCGCTGCCGCCAATAATGCCGATTTCTGCTTGCGCCAAAATTTCCCCTTGCGGATGAAAGTTGTGGGTGAAGCGTGATTATACAAAACCGTCGTTCGTCGTTGGTCGCTCGTCGTTGGCCAGAGCGGTACGCGCACAAGTCACGCGAGAACTACGCGCTTGGCTACCAAAGTTCCCTGGTGACCGTCTAAGAGACCATGCGGAACGCGCGACTCAGCGATGAGATGTTGCGACAGGCTGGGGTAATCGTGCTCGTGCTGGTTGGTGGGCTGGCGGTTGTGAGCGCCCAGAGAGATAACCATTCTCGCGACACTGCCTCGAATCGCGCGCGTTCGCCGATGGTCCGTCTTCCCGGCGGAATCGTCACAATCGGCGTTGATCAGGATGAGATCGCACGATTTCAGAAGATATTTTCGATAACGGTTCGTCAGTTATTCGAGGAGTCTGTCCCCAAACACAAAGTAAGACTCCAGAGTTTCTTCATCGACAAATATCTCGTGACAAACTCTCAATTTTGGGAGTTCACCAAGAAACACCCGGAGTGGCAACCGGGGAAGATTCCGCCCGAGTTCGACAATGGTAAAGACTGGAAAAATGGCTCGTTTCCTGAAGGCAGAGCGAATCATCCGGTGGTAAATGTGAATTGGTATGCTGCGTCCGCGTATTGCCGAGCGCAAGGCAAGCGGCTGCCTGCGGAAGCAGAATGGGAATATGCCAGCAGGGGTGGCTTAACTGCACCCTTGTTTCCGTGGGGAGACGAACCTGCCAACCCCGAGCGGGCAAACTACTCGGCTGCAAAGCTTCATACGACATCTTCTGTCGGCAGCCATCCGCCAAACGGTTATGGCATTTACGACATGGCTGGCAATGTTTGGGAGTTCACCGCAGACGAATGGGCAAAGTATCCCGAAATGCCCCGCAGCGAACCTACTCCTCGTAGAGCAACACGGTCATCCTCGGAGGTCCGCACTCGGCGAGTAATCCGCGGAGGGAGCTTTGACGGGGACCCTATTAATCTCTGGGTGGAATACCGGGACAGTCACCCGCCGAATGGATCCCAACCTTTTGTTGGCTTCCGTTGCGCGAAGTAACATTTATTCGGATTTGGCGCTATCCGACAATACCGCATTGCGAAAAGCTTCTGTGATGCTCGAGTCGAGACTCTCAGTTATCAGCACTGTGTTGCCCTTCACGTCGAGCACGATTGAGCCGTCGCCTGTCTTCCAGGTGTGGCTGCCGCTGAGGCTTTGCAGGGTCTTCATATCTGAGGGCAGATCGCTTCCTGCAGGTGCGCCGGCGTTCTTATAGCGCTGCTGAATTCCGCGAGCATAGATCGCCGCGAACTGGGCAGCAGCTTTGGGATTCGCCCAGCGCGAAACAAAAACCAATCCCAGCATTCCAGCAGGGTTTCCCTTCGGCTTCACCGAGTAGTACCACCCGCCGCGCCAGTTGGAATAAATGCGGTGAGCATCCTTTTCGCTGGCATACTGCTCGGCCAGCATGTAGACGTCGAATTCGCCGATGGCGCCGACATCGAAGCGCTCGTAATCCTTGAAGATCTTCTTGAAGTCGGGAAGAGGTAGGGGCGCAAGGTGCTCACCGGCAAGATACGTCTGCGGCTCCATGATTTCGCGGCTGGTGCGCGGAGGATTTTGAAACGTTGCGGCAAACGCTGCCTGCTTTCCGCGGGCGCGGAGTACTTCGGCCTCAAATTCGAGCCCATATCGGTACGGAAAGGTGAGCGATTCCTTTAGAAAAATCGGCGCATTGCGATACTGCACCGAATCGGGGCTGCCGTTCGCCATATCGGCGCTGAGCGAGTCGACAATTTCCGGCGAATCCGCCACGGTGCGGTGCATTCCCGCCAGCATGTAGTCGAGAAGGACGACCATGGCCTGGCCTTCCACGACCGCCTGGCGCGCCTCGCTGTCCTCATCCCTGGTGAAGTCGTCAGGAGTGAGGTTCTTCTTCTTGTCGAGGTCCTCGTCGCCGCGGCGAAGCCACTTATCGAGGCCGAACGACTGGTCCTGCAGCGCATGGGTTAATTCGTGAGCCAACACCGGGCGCTGCAGGTCCGGAATCACCCAATCAAGGAGGTTCACGGTCTTGGTTTTCGCGTCGTAATATCCGGCAACCTGCTCCTCGAGAAGGCCGACGAGAAAGGTCTGCAGATCGAAATTTGTCGGGAGCAGGCCGAACTTTTTCAAGACGAACTCGGTGCGGCGAAGGCGCTGAACATCCTTGTCTTCGGCCATGCTCTTCTTCAGATACGCCACCACCTCTTCGCGGCTGGTCAGGCGGCGCTTCACGCTGTGCTTGATTTCGAGCGTGGTGTCTTTGCTGGCAAAGTCGAGGATGGTATCGACGTCGCGGAAAAGCTGCTCCGCCTGCTGAGGGGTGATTTTGGTCTCTGTGGGCGGCTTACTATCTTTGACAGTTCCGCTGGGTTGATCAGATTGTGGCGTGCCGGATTGCGCAGCAGGGCTCGACGGTGACTGCGCGGATGGCGACGGACCGGACTGCCCTATTGCTGGCTGCAGGTCTGCGGACACAATCAGGAGAAGAGCGAGCGGCAGCCATAACAGCCGCCGCAGAACGCCTAAATCAAGCTGGCGGGACATGGCTTAACGATACTGGGGATTAGGGGAATGAACAAGGACAGGGCGAATCACTTCACCCCTTTCTCCGGGTTCCAGCTTCCCTGCTCTTTGCGGACCATAACCATCTCGCCAATGTGGTACGCATTGTGGGTGCCGAGGTGCGCGATGCCGGAGGCCCACTGGTTGATCTTGGCGTCATCGGCAGACTCAATGGCCTTCTCCCAGTCGGTGAGCACCTGGTCGAGTTGCTTGACGGTCTCGGTCCAGGTCTTGGGGTCGTAGTTGCTAAAGGTGTCGTCGTTCTTGCCGCTATATTTCACCGGCGGCTCGCCCTTGAACTTGGCCAGTTGTTCCTTGTCCCAGAAGACCAGGTGGTAGGTGAGTTGTCCAACGGAATGGTTCTTGCCGTCGGTCCAGGCGGCCTGTTCGGCGGTGAGGCCGTCGACGGCGGTGTTGGCCGGGACAAACCATTCGGCCTCATTGTGGGTGGAGCGCAGTTGTTCGAGCAGGATGCTTTTGAGGGTGACTGGTTCCTTGTTTTCTTTCTGATCTTGCGCGAGCGATGGAAGGACAAGAAGCAGAGCGATAAATAGTGCTTTCACGGATTCTCCTTCAGCTATATGAATTCGGTCTCTCTGGGTTTTTTTTCAAACTTTGTGCCGTCCGCTTAAGAGCGGACTCGGTCATGTGTTGCCTTATCCCAGCACTGACGTGCTGGGCTATTTATATACCGCCGCTGCGCGGCTGGTGCAGAGTTCGTCCGAAGATTTCGCTAAGCATGAGCTTCGGTGAACCCCAAACACTTACCTAAACTTAAGTGGCCGCTGCGCGGCTGGTGTAGAGTTCGTCCGAAGATTTCGCTAAGCATGAGCTTCGGTGAACCCCAAACACTTACCTAAACTTAAGTGGCCGCTGCGAGGCTGGTGCAGAGTTCGTCCGAAGATTTCGCTACATGAGCTTCGGTAAGCCCCAAACAGCTACCGAACATAAGTGGCCGCTGCGCGGTTGGCCATTGGCTGCTAACCGCGCGTTCTATATCGAAGTGAAAAGCATGCCGCGCTCGCCGCGCCCTCACTTTAAACCCTGCAGCCATGTGGCTGCCAGTTCTTCCCAATGGGTGATAGGCAGAGCCGTCGGACGCATGCCATAGCCGTGGCCGCCTTTGGCATACAGGTGCATCTCCGCGGGAACGCCTGCGTCCTTCAGAGCCCGATAGTAGAGCAACGAATTCTCGACGTGAACGGAATCATCCTCTGCCTGGATCAGAAACGTCGGCGGAGCGTGTGCGGTCACGTGAATGTCCGGATTGAAGGCCATATTCTGCTCCGCGAGTGCCAGATATCCGGGATAGATGATCAGCGCGAAATCGGGCCGACAGGAGAGCTTCTCGGCATCGTCAACGGGGCCGTAAAGCCGCTTGTCGAAATGCGTGCTCAAGGCGGCGCCAAGATGTCCGCCAGCCGAAAATCCGAGCACGCCAATGCGATCGGGATTGATGTGCCACTCGGCAGCATGCGCACGCACCATGCCGAGCGCGCGTTGCGCATCCTGCAAGGCAGCTGCGGACTTCGGATACGGGCCAGTGTCGGGCACGCGATACTTCACAAGGACGCAGGTGACGTGGATACGGTTGAGCCAGTCGCAAACCTCTGTGCCTTCCAGATCGATTGCGAGGATCTGGTAACCTCCGCCGGGAAACACCACGACTGCCTGTCCGCTGGAGTTGTCTTTGGCAGCGTAGAGGGTGATGGATGGATTGGTCACATTGCCCAGGCGAAGGACAGGCCGGTCTGCAACATTGTGATTGTTAGTGGTCGAGTTCGTCCCCGGTCCTGGGTTCGAGGGCGCACCTGGCGCGCCATGAGGCCACAAGTTCAGCGTGACAGTGCCTGGGGCGGGTTGCCAGACGGCTTGTTGGGCGAAAACCTGACACGAGAAAACAATCAGGGTAGAGACCAAAAATCTTTTGCGCATCGAAAGCGTTTCCAATCGTCGGCAGAATCATCGCACAACTCCGTGGGCATCGATAGCTGATGAGAACACTTCTGTCGGACACGAATGTCCGACCCACACTGTCAAAGGCTCGGCTCGCGATATGCGTGCTGCCGCGATTCGCGTTACAATACGCCCTTGAGGAAAGCATGCTGAAACGCAGAGTCATGCTGGGTTTTCTGATCACGGTTACGCTGGCAGTATCTGCGCCGTGGGCCATTTCCGCTGAAGATGAAGCGCGGGTACCCGCTTACCATCAGAAGGCTCCAGCAAAAGGCGAGAAGCTGCCGCCAATCCTCGGCAAAGAGCAGCTCTGGGGAACTAACGACCAGTATCCGTTCCAGTCGCGCTCGTACCAGGTGGCGGCAAAGATCCAGCCGCTCCTGTACCAAATGCCGTGCTACTGCTATTGCGACCGCATGGGACACAAGAGCCTGCACAGCTGCTTCGAGGGCACACACGGCGCCGAGTGTTCGACCTGCATGAAAGAGGTTTTTTACACGTACCAGATGAGCAAGCAACACAAGACTGCAGCCCAGATCCGCAAAGGCATTATCGCGGGCGAGTGGAAGCAGATTGACCTGCAATCGGCAGCACAGACAAATTGAATCATCGGACCATTGAATCATTGAATCATTGAAAACCGGTTCAGGATGCAGTTGCAGTGATTCAATCCCTCAATGATTCAATGGTTCAATTCAGCGAATGTCTCCTTTAGGAAAACTTCTGCAGATGGCCCAAAAACCTACAGCAAAACACACTCTTGTCAGCGATCCACAACTCACGCAACTTCTTCAGTCGTATGAAACCGGCCTTCGCGCCATGCAGGAACACAAGTACGATAAGGCCAAGACCGCCCTTCAGAAGGTAGTCGCGGGCAACAACCGCGAACTGGCCGATCGCGCTACCGTGCATTTGAACGCCTGCAATCAGCAACTGGAAAAGACGTCTACGCAATTCAAGACGCCGGAAGAGCACTACGACTTTGCGGTATCTCTGATTAATTTGGGCGATTATGTGGGCGCGCGCGAGCACCTCGACTCGCTTTCCAAGCAAGTTCCGAAAGCGGACTACGTTGCGTATGGTTTTGCGGCGCTCGATTGCCTGACCGGCCACTCGGAAGATTCCCTGCGCAATTTGGCGCGTGCCATTGAATTGAATCCGGCGCTACGGTTCCAGGCGCGCAACGATTCCGATTTCCAGAATCTCTCGGAAGACCCACGGTTCACCGAACTGCTGTATCCGGATCCGGGCGCTGAAACACCCATCCCGCCGGAGCCGGAATTCGGGAACCTCGGCTGATTGCAATGTCCCCAGGACGCCAGCACTCCGCAGGCGCGCGCGAATTATGCGTTGTAGCCATTGGCGGAGGGACCGGCCTTTCTACCCTTCTCAAAGGACTGAAGAAGTACGTCGCTGCGGCGCCGGGAACATCTGTGCCGCCGGGATCCCCGCACAAAGTGTTTTCCAGCGCCGCGGGTACGGCGATGATTAGTGAACTCTCCGGCGTCGTTACTGTGAGCGATGATGGCGGCTCCAGTGGGCGCCTTCGCAAAGAGTTCAACATGCTACCGCCGGGGGACGTGCGCAATTGCATCGTCGCGTTGTCGGAAGACTCTGCTCTGCTTTCAAAATTATTTCAGCATCGCTTCGAGAAAGGCACAGGGTTGGAGGGCCACAGCTTCGGCAATCTGTTCCTCGCCGCGCTTACGTCCATCACCGATGATTTTTCGGAGGCGGTCCGGTTGTCGTCGGAAATTCTGGCCACTCGTGGACACATCTATGCGGCCACGACGGCAGATATCGAACTCGAAGCGCTCATGCAGGATGGCACCCGCGTTCGCGGCGAAACCAAGATCACCGCGAGCAAAGGTCACATCAAGGAACTGTTCCTCGTCCCGCCTGACCCCGATCCTCTACCGCAGACACTGGATGCGATTGCCCGCGCTGATCTGATCACGATCGGTCCCGGTTCCCTTTTCACCAGCCTGATTCCCAATCTGCTGGTCCGCGGAATTCCGCAGGCGATCCGTGAGTCATCGGCGGTAAAGGTTTACGTTTGCAACCTGATGACGCAGGCGAACGAAAGCCTCGGGAGAACGGCGGCCGATCATATTCGCGCGTTGAATGACCACGCGCGTTGCCAGTTGTTTGATTACGCGCTGGTGAATCGCACTTCCCTCTCCGCAGATTTGAAGGCGAAGTATGCATTGGAAGGCGCGTCACAGATTGTCGCCGATCTGGATGCAATCGAGGCGATGGGCGTGTGCCCTGTGCTGGGGGACTATCTCTACGAGGACAACGTCGCCCGCCACAACACGCACCGAGTCGCGGAAGATCTACTGGATTTGGCGATCGCCGCCCCGGTTTCCGCCCGGGGCCGCGAAGTTGAGCAATAGTCGTTTGATGATTCGCTAACTCGGCATCTAAGAATGCAAAGTCGAGATACTCACCTATGAACGCCTTGAGCAAAATCTCACACAAATATTGGTCGCAACTCTGCCTTTCGGTCCTGCTATTAGTGTTGGCTGCGACTGCCGTCGTGGTTGGACAGTCGACCAACTCTTCCAGTGCCGGCATTTCGGTCGCTGAGATGGACCGCTCGATCCAACCGGGGGATGATTTCTATCGCTACGCCAATGGCGAATGGCTGCGAAAAACTGAAATCCCCGCTGACCGGGCTGGGGTCAGCGTGTTTTCACAACTGGACGACGTTGCCAAACGCCGGACTGTGGCGCTGATTGAGGACCTCGTGAAATCGTCACCGAGTAATGAAGGCGAGAAAAAGATTGCGGATCTGTATCGATCTTACATGGATGAGACCGGCATTGAGGCCAAGGGATTGAAGCCGCTGCAGGCGGAGTTTGCGGAAATCAACGCGATCAAGGGCAAGCGAGACCTCGCGCGGGCATTGGGCTCTCAACTTCGCGCTGACGAAGATCCGTTGAATTACACGAATTACCACACCGCGAATTTTCTTGGGTTATGGTCGGCGCCGGGTTTTGAGGATCCAGATCATTACATGGCCTACTTGCTGCAGGGTGGCATCGAGTTACCCGACCGCGAGTACTACCTGAGCGACAGCCAGGCTATGCGATCTCTTCGCGAAAAATACCGTGCTCACGTGGTCACGATGCTGAAATTGGCGCAGGTGCCAGATGCGGAAACTCGCGCGGACCGCATCATTGCGCTTGAGCACGCAATCGCGGAAAAGCATTGGACGCTGGCCGAAAATCAGGAGGTGCGTAAGGCAAATAATGCCTGGAAGCAGGCGGATTTCACGACGAAAGCTCCGGGAATCGAGTGGGCGGAGTTCTTCAAAGCTGCCGGGCTTCAGTCAGCAAAAGTCATCATGGTGTGGCAGCCAAGCGCGATGAGCGGCGAAGCAGCTCTGGTGGCATCGACGCCGGTTGAAACGTGGAAAGACTGGCTGACGTACCACGCGGTGGAAGACCATGCGGATGCTCTCCCCAAGTCCTTTGCCGACGAGCACTTCGCATTCTTTGGCAAGGAAGTCACTGGAGTCCAAGAGCAGAGCTCACGCCAGCACCGAGCCATCGATGAAGTCAATGGCTTGCTCGGGGACGAGGTTGGAAAGCTCTACGCTTCGCGCTATTTCCCGCCAGAGTCGAAGGCGAGGGTGCAGGCGATGGTCGCCAACATCGTGGCCGCATTTCACAAGAGAATCGACGCGCTGCCATGGATGACGGCAGCGACAAAAGCGCAGGCGCACGCCAAGCTGAGCGGGCTTTATGTGGGAATTGGGTATCCGGAAACGTGGAAGGACTACTCGAAACTGGAGATCAAGGGCGACGATCTTTTCGGAAACGAGCTGCGCAGTGAATTGTTCGAGTACCATCGCTCGATCGATCGGCTGGGGAAAGCTGTGGACCGGCGCGAGTGGTGTATGACTCCGCAGACGGTGAATGCCGTCAACTTGCCGCTGCAAAATGCGCTGAACTTCCCTGCTGCGATTCTGGAACCGCCGTTCTTTGACGCGAAAGCTCCAGAAGTAGTTAACTACGGCGCGATCGGCTCGATCATTGGCCACGAAGTCAGCCACACGTTCGATTCGGAAGGCGCCGCGTTCGATGACAAAGGCCGATTGCGAAACTGGTGGACGGCCGCCGACTTCCAGCATTTCAATGCGGCCACGGCAAAACTGGCGGAGCAATACGACCAATACCATCCCTTCCCAGATCTCTCGATTAACGGAAAGCAGACGCTGCCAGAGAACATTGCCGACTTAGGTGGAGTGCTTGCTGCATACGACGCGTATCGCGCGTCACTGAACGGCAAACAGGCGCCCGAGCAGGAGGGCTTTTCCGGCGATCAGCAGTATTTCATTGCCTATGCGCAGAGCCGGCACTCGAAGATGCGGCCGGCAGAACTGCGGCGAAGAGTTATGACCGACGAACACTCTCCCGCGGAGTACCGTACCGACATCGTGCGCAATGCTGATGCATGGTACAGCTCGTTCCCCGTACATGAAGGACAGAAGCTGTATCTGTCGCCGGATGAGCGCGTGCGAATCTGGTGAGGATTTTCAGAGAGCTCCTGTCCGGCATAATATTCCGATGTCTCCTGGCGAAAGTGAAATCACCCACGTTAGCGACACCGCGCTAATGGTGGCTGCCTGCCGCGCAGCCGAAACTGAATTGGAAGATGGATTTGTGCGTGATCCATTCGCGGCCCGGTTGGCGGGAGAGCGGGGCAAAGCGATCCTCAATGCGATGCCGTACGCCAATGTGGCGCGTATGGGGCTTTCCATTCGCGCTCGTTTCGTGGATGAATTGCTGTTGGAAGCCTTGGCGACAAACTCCGTTGCAACCGTACTAAGCGTAGGTTGTGGACTCGACACACGGCCGTGGCGGCTTGAACTTCCTGCAAACTTGCGTTGGATCGAAGTTGATTTCGCCGACATGCTGGACTACAAGGAACGATTGATGTCAGGCGAAAAGATGAATTGCCGTCGTCAAGGGCTTGTCGCTGACGTCATCAACCCCCAACAACGACGCGAAATATATGAAGCGGCGGGTCCTGAGCCTGCGCTGATCATCACAGAAGGCCTGCTTATGTATCTTCCTGCGGCAACCATTCACGCACTCGCAAGCGAAATCGCGCATGAGACCAGAATCGCGCACTGGATCAGCGATATTACGACCACCGGGTTCCGAAAAGCTCTTGGCGGAGGAACGGACACGATGAGCCCGATTCGACATGTGCAGGCAGCGGACGCTCTGCAGGGTGAAGAGATTCTGCACGTACTTCAACGCCATGGATGGACGACAGCGGCAAGACGAAGTTACATCACCGACGTTGAATTCGCGCAAGAACGCGTGCGCCTCATGATGGGTGGTAAACCCCAACCTCCGCCGTCGTTTCCGCCAGGAGACCCAACCGGAGTGCACCGGTTCAGTACGGTCGGAGAGTGATATCGCCGTTAATTCGAATGGTCTTGCGACCCGCGATGAAGGCTGGTGACTCCATAAAACTGGTTGGGATTCCTCCCGACCTCCCTGATGACGCAGAATTCCAAACGCAGGCCCTCTTTCAAAAGTGTTTGGGAAGGTCGTTTGTGATCTCGGCAATAGAGTCATTTGAAGGAGTTCTATTTCCTCTGGCGGGAATCGACGTTGGACACGTCATCGGCAAGGAACCTTGGGAACACACGATTTGGGTACAGCTGGAATACCTACGTCCTACCGATGCGCCGTCCTGATTGTCAATGAGTGCGATCGCCTGTTATCAGGAATCTAGACGAACACCCTCGTTGCACTCGAACAAGAGCGCTATTTCGAAAACTGATTGCTTTCGCGTTGCGTTTTCGCTACAGTCCTCCCACTGGCGTCTTGGGGGAAGAAGTGGCTACTACTGTCGTAGCGAAGCAACCGGCATTCCTGCACGACCGCGGCACGTGGAGCGCACGTGACGATCGCATTCCCACCGTCGTCTGGCTCGCCATCTTCTGGCTCGGCATTCTTGGCGGCTTCGGCCTCGACATTCCTCGCTACTTGCACGAAAAGCCCGAGCCGCCGCTGGTCGCTCACATACACGCGGTGGTCTTCACCATTTGGCTGCTCATCATGACGGCTCAGGTGTTGATGGTCGTCCGCGACCGCGTAGCATGGCACCGCCGCTTCGGCTGGTTCGCGGCCATCTGGACGTGCCTCATGGCTGTGCTCGGTCCATGGGCCGCCCTCTCGTCGCTGGCCACCAACCTGCGAACTCCCGGTTTCACGCCTGCGTTCCTCAGCATCAACATCGTCGATATCGCAGGGTTTCTCATCTTCATCGCATGGGGCCTGGCATCGCGCGCCAACCCCGCCGCCCACCGCCGTCTGATGATGCTCGCCATGGTCGCCATCGCCGACCCGGGTTTCGCGCGCATTACAAGCAACCTCTGGCGCGAGCCCAAGTCAGCGCTGGCGTGGTTCGGCTTCTATTTCTACGGCAACATCATCCTCCTCGTGTTCATGGCAGGATGGGATTGGCATCAGCGCCGCCTCATGCGGCAATTTGTGATCGGCGCCTCTGCCTTCCTTGTCGCGCTTTACATTGCGTCCGTCCTTTATTTCTGGCCACCCTGGCAAGCCCTCGCACGCAGCTGGGTGCAGGCTTGGGCGAATATGACCACCTAGACGCTCGCGTCTCGACCTGATGTGCGTGGTAGCCCCTGAACTTGGGATCCTGTGGAAAAACGCCGAGCGTCATTCGCCCATACGCATGATTCTCATCGCCACAGCAAGGTAGCTGTCGATAAATCGCCATTACGCTCAAATGGTCGAAGGAGCGGATAAGAATCGCGCTACCGCAGACTGGACAGCGGAGACTTAGCCGCTATGCTAACCTTCAGCCGGTTCTTAACAGATGATTGAAGGAGGGCTCTCATGACGCGAACACTGGCAATAGCCGCCCTCGCGTTCTTAGCAACCTCTGTGGCATTAGGGCAAAAGCAGACCGCAAGCAGAGATCGTAGTAGCGGCGTCGGGCAAGCGATAAGACAGCTGGATAAAGAACGCATTCAGGCGCAGATCGGTGCCGATGCGGCGACCCTCGATCGCATCTACGCGGATGATTTTATCGGCGTGGGACCAAGCGGCACGGTGCGAACCAAGCCACAGGTGCTCTTGGATTTCACGTCGGGTGACCTGAAGTTTCAGTCCATCACCACCGAGGAGGTTCAGGTACGCGTCTACGAGAACACGGCAGTGGAGACTGGCCTCTCAACAATGGTTGGGCAAGACAGAGGAAAAGCCGTTCCCCGCGACACTAGGTTTACCAGGGTTTGGATAAAACAGAAAAGGCACTGGCGGTTGGTTGCAAACCACTACTCGACGCGGGTCCCGCAGTAAATTTCGCGGGCTAACGAGTGTTAAATCCCCATCTCTAACAATGTCGGCGGTGTCAAGCACACTTTTGAGCGGACTACGGCATGCACTCCGAGAAGAGCGCCATTTCGCTCTTATGGATGGTTTTGCGCTTTCCAACCTGGCTCGCTTCTAATCGTCAGGGTCTGGAACTCAGTCCGACCCAGCCATCTCTTCGATCACTAACTGCGATCATGATTACTTGTTCGAACTCCCTCAGCAGAGGGAGCGGGATACCCAATCATTACGTCGGTGATTTACTGCACACCATCGAGATTTCCGGGCTGTCCCGCGTGCGAACCGAACTTCTGCGACTGACCGTAATCGCGGCCTTCCCGCCACATCCAGTACAGATGCACTGCCAGCTTGCGGGCCATCGTTACCTTGGCGATCTTCCGTCCACGCCGCATCGCTAGATGCAAGAACTTGCTGCGCCACTGCGGTTCACTGCGTACTGTGACCTGCGCTGCTTCCACTAGCAGAAAGCGAAGCAGTGCGTTGCCTTGTTTGCTGATGTGTCCCAGTCGGCGCCGATCTCCGCTGGACTTCTCCTCCGGAACCAGACCAACATAGCTGGCAATCTGTTTCCCGCAGTGAAAGCGTTCCGGAGTTCCGATCACCAATTCATAAGCCAGTGCCGTCAGCGGACCAACTCCGGGATGTGTCCTCAGCAGGCGCGTGACTGGACGCTTCTCCACTTCCTCTTCCAGGGCTTGCGTCAACTGCTGGATATTGGGCGTCAGTTGGTCGAGTAAGTCGAGCAAGTCCTGGCGTCGGCGCGTGGCCCACGGAGCCAATGCAATTGCCTCCAACTCAGCACGACCGGCCGACCGCCATAGGGCTTTCTTGCGTCTCAGTCCCTCGTTGACAGCGACCACATGCAACTGATTCATCACTCGCGTGCGCATTTGCACCAGGCGGTGCCGATGCCACAGCAACTGTCGTAGGTCCCGATTGGCCGCGTCTGGAATCCAGATCCGCGGAAACCGGTCTTCCATCATCAGCCGCAACAACAGCTGCGCATCCTGACGATCGGTCTTTTGCTTGCGTACTCGCTTGCTCTGAATCTCGGCGGGATCTCCAATCCACAATTCAAAACCCAGTTCTTGCAGCAGGCGCTCAAACCAGCGCGAGTGCCCACTGGATTCCATTCCCGCTCGCACCGCCACATTCTGCTGTTTCAGTTCCCGGTAAAACTGCTCCGCTTCTTCCGGATGCCCGAGCCGTCGTTCCCTCAGTTCACCGGTGTCCGTGTCCACGAACGCTATTTGTTGCGCACTCGGATGATAGTCACAACCTATAATCAACATGATCGGCTCCTTTCCTCCGAGCCTTTGGGTGGTTTGCGCCTCCAAAGTCTACTCGGGCCTGGGAGCCGACATTGTTTATGGAATCATTACACTCGTTGACCCTGACCTCCGCCTGAGCTATTCAGCGACTCATTTGGTTGAGACTCGGCTCGCTAGCAAGCAATATTCGAGCTCCAATTCGCTGAAGTCACATCAGACAACTCGTGGAGTTGATCACATTGCCAGCGCTTTTTAGGAAGACAGGTTTCCTGGGTTTCCTGGGTTGCTTGCGAGAAACTTGCAAACATTGCGAAGGACTCGTTGCTGCTCGGGCGATACTTCCAAGAATTCCAGGCCGCATCTCGCCCCGGTTCGGTGCCGCACAACTCCTTGTATCTCCAGGAATGTGTTTTCCACGGGAAGCGGGACCTCTAAATCAACTCGAGCGCCCACGCCCCAGCCTTCGCCAGCAAGTGTTCCAATCCCGCTTTCGCTGATGTCGAGGGCGTGAGTCTTGATCTTGGTTTCGCCACTCTCGCCGCGAACGGTCGCAGTCAAACGTGTGCTCAGCAAATATCGTTCATTGCGCCGTTTTACGGTAGAAGGCGGAAGATCATCAGGCCCGCGACGACGCATCCAGGAGCTCATCTCTGAGAGTTCTCCCCTGGCGTCCACCACATCTTGGGACCGAGCCGCATGTCAAGGAGCTGGGGCATGTATCGATCGCAGATGCGGTTTACGCGCACCCAGAGGCTCTCGCAATTGTCCGGCAGTGGGGGAGGGGCCATATTACGTCTCGGTAGAACCAGTTGGGAATGGAGAATGGGATGACGCGGGGAAAACGAGTGCTCAACTTCGCGAACCATGAACTTCGACCTCGGGGGAGGAATTTGCTTTCGAATCCAGTTTGCAAGGCTTGCTATCGTCTCTCAATCGGGTTGATTTCCGATTACTAGAGTGCCTGGCCTAAAGGAATAAGGGTTTGCGAGAGAAGATTTATTCGGAAGCAGATTGCAAGTCACTTGCGGGCCAATCACGAGGAGGCGGTTGAGTTTAGCCTTTGCCTCAGTTGCCTCCCGTAATGCCAGGCGCGCTAGAGCACCTTTGCTATGTGGCAGGGTGTGATGGAAAACTTCGCATCTCGGTGAGGAAAACGCAGGTGGCATGAACTCCGAGGCAATACTGTGCCCTGATTACCTTGGTTTGCATGGAGGAGGTTTCCGGCTGAAGGTTTCTGGAGTGTTGTGACACGATGTCGGGCACACGGGTTACAACAATGAAATTTCCATTCCTCAAATTCTCATCAAGCCGTCCTCGAAAGTTAAGCCGGAAGGACGCGAAAATCTTCGCGGAGGCGTGCCAGCTCGCCCTGCTCAGACTCGAACAGTGGATAGCCGATTCGTATATTTCTGTTCCGCGGATGGATGACCGCCGAATCGATGGCTGGATGTCGACGCTAAAGAAGACTTATGCGCCCGTTTTGAACACAGTCAACATCGGGATCGACGTCGCCGCACTTCACGGTAAAGACTCTGCCGCGATTTACGGTAGAGAGGTGATATAGCACGGCCCGTTTGTGGGTTGAGTAGGCGGCGTGGGCGGAGTCAAATTCGGCTTATTAGTGAAATCGAAGAACAGATTGCTGATATCCGGCTGCGCTGCGTCGCGTGCGGTCAACGGATTGATACCGAAACGAATTTCAATCAGCCGCAGGATGGCCGTGGTATCGATGGTGGTGTGATCCACATAGCCAACCTTTGAGAACGGGGAGATCACGATATTCGGCAGCCGAAAGCCTGTAAAGACAAAATCACAGGCGGGACCAGTGGTCGCAGTGCAGGTGTCATTGGTGCCAAGAACCGGTGGAATTCCGTCGGGCGAAACTGCAGGCGCGGGCGGCACGTGGTCGTAAAATCCACCACCTTCGTCATAACTTAAAAAGAAAATCGAATCCTGCCAGGCGCTGCTGGCCATGAGAGCGTCCACAATCTTCTTCACCCACGCCGCACCCTTCTGTATCTGTACTCCACCGGGATGCTCATCCAATCCATTCTTCGAGTCACGATCGATGAATACAACTTGCGGCAAGGTTCCGTTTTGCAGATCGGTGAAGTAGTCCGCCATGGGAACGATCTTGGTGTTGAGTGCTTTGGCGTAAATGGGAAATGGCTTCAGCGAACTGCCGTTCGGAAAATCCGGAACGTAGTTTTTCCAAGTAATCCCTTTTGCGTCCAGTTTGTCGAAAATCGTAGAGATATTGACCTGCGTAAGCGGCTTATTGACCACGCCGTGCGAGGTAGCTGCCATCGCGTACATGCGATTCGCCGGCGTGTTCGTCATCACCGGCGAGAACCACGCGTCGGACATGGCGAACTGCGTTGCCATGAAGTAGTAGTAGGGCAAATCGGTGTCGTCGTAGTAGCCCATCACTCGCTGGCCGTTGATGTCGTAGCCGGGAGTGCTATTCCGCGAGTTGCCCCCCGCGGCATTGGCGAAGCCATCCATCGCTGCGGACGCAGAGGTTGGATCCGTATGATTGCGGTCGTTGTGGCTTTCGTTCCAATACGAACTGAGGTCCTCGACACACATTGAGTTCATGTGAAACGGCGTGAAGAAAGTGGTCTTGTCGTAACTCAGTTGCTGAGCATTCGCCGGCGTGACATTGACGTCGGGATTGAGTCCCTGTGCCACACGGTAGTTGTTCAATTGTCCAAAGTATTCGTCGAAGCCGCGGTTCTCCTGCAACATGTAGATGATATGGTTCACGTCGTTCAGACTGCCGGCCGGAGGGGGCGGAGTAGGTGGAGGATTGTTGCTGGGAGGGGGATCCTGGGATTGAGTTTGAGTCATTCCACCGCAACCAGCCAATACTCCGGCTAGTACCAACGTGAGCACACATGCAGCCTTGTACATTGCGACATTTACGATGAAAGTTGCTGCTGGAGCGTTGTCCGAGGCTGCTCGCGGCGGAGGAACGGCCGAGGTTTTGATTATGCTTGCAGCGAGCTACGCAATTCCATAGGCAGGTTTCGGAAACTAGGAGCCAGCAACTCTCTTGGCGATCCAATCGGCGGATTCCCGGGTTCCAACCGTGCCGCCAACATCGGCCGTGGTTTGTTTCTGGCGCACAGCCTCTAGCACCGAGGCCTCGATCCGGCTGGGTTCCATGGTGAAGCCCAGGTGCTTGAGCATCATGGCAGCCGTGAGAATCGCGCCAATGGGATTGGCTACGTTCTTTCCCGCGAGCGGAGGCGCGGAGCCGTGGACAGGCTCGAACATCGATGTTTTGCCCGGATGAATGTTTCCACTGGCCGCCATGCCGAGGCCACCCTGCAGGCCTGCGCCTAGATCGCTGATAATGTCGCCGAACATGTTGTTGGTGACAATTACGTCCAACTGACGCGGATCGCGGACCATCTGCGTGCAGAGAGCGTCAACGTACATGTGCTCGGCCTTGAAGTGAGGATATTCCGCAGAGACTTCCTTGAACACGCGCTGCCAGAGGCTGCCGGCGTAAGTCATGGCATTTGACTTGTCGCAGAGGAGAACGCGGGTGCGAGCACTACCGTCGCTTTTCTTTTCGGACTTGCAATATTCGAAGGCGAAACGAATGATTCGCTCCACACCTTTGCGAGTGTTGATGTCCTCCTGAACGGCAAGTTCGTCGGCAGTTCCCTGCTTGAAGATGCCACCAGAATCGACGTAAACGCCCTCGGTGTTTTCACGGATAACCACGAAATCGACGTCCTTGGGTTCGATTCCCTTCAGCGGGCACAGCGACGGATCAAGCAGGCGCACCGGACGGACATTCGCATAGAGATCCATTTTGAAGCGCATGCCAAGCAGGATCTCTTTGGCATGAATGTTGGTCTTCACGCGCGGGTCGCCGAACGCGCCGAGGAAGACCGCGTTAAAGTCGCCAGCTAGCGTGGTGAAACCGTCGGTCGGGACTGTGGTTCCGTCGGCAAGGTATCGATCCGCTCCCCAATCGAAGTGCGTAAACTCGACGGTAACCCCGGAGGCTTCGATGACCTCAAGCGCAGCGGGAATGACTTCTTTCCCAATACCGTCGCCGGGAAGGACGGCGATTCGCTTCTTCGTGCTGGCCACGGGAGGAAAGGTAACACAAGTGGCTAGCGGCTAGTAGTTAGCGGCCACCGCTTGTGCTCGGTGGAAAAAGCCTAATGCTCGTCCGACGGGCTATTAGCCCCCAGCCACGACCTTGCGACCTGCGCGCCTTGGCTATAATCAAATCATCGAATGATGCTTGTTGCACAACACGAAAATATCGCTGAACAGCACCAGAACCTGCGTTCCGAGCTACACGCGCTGGCCGCCGGATGCGGGGCGTACAAGGTTAACCAAACCCTGATTTCACTGGCCGGGAAAGACCGTGTCCGCTGGCTTAACGGTATGGTTAGCAACAACATACGGGACCTCGCGGTTGGGCGGGGTGTATACGCCTTCGTCCTGAATCCGCAGGGACAGATTCAAGGCGATTTGTACGCCTTCAATCGTGGCGAGAGTCTCGTCCTCGAAATCGAGCACGCTCAGGCTGGACTGCTTCCGCAGCTACGCCGATACATCATCATGGACAAAGTAGAAGTCCAGGAACTCGGGGCTTCGATTGCGATTTTTGGGATCGCCGGGCCGAAAGCGACGCAGCTCATCGAGTCGCATGGGATGACGGGTCCGGAACGACCGTTGACCATCGCCGAGACTGCATGGAATGGGGTCACAATAACGGCGGTTCGCGGTGACAATCCATGCGTGGCGAATTACGAGTTCTGGGTTCCCAAAGAGCATGCAGACGCGTTCTGGGCTGCTCTGCTGCAAGCGGGCGCAGAGGAAGTTGGCGAAGCGGCGCTCGACGCGTTCAGAATCCTGTGTGGGATCCCGAAGATTGGTGTGGATATTCGCGAGCGCACTCTGCCGCACGAGACCGCACAAGATCGCGCACTCAATTTTAATAAGGGCTGCTACATCGGGCAGGAGATCGTCGAACGCATACGGGCTCGAGGCTCCGTGCACCGCGTGCTAACAGGTTTTGAAGTCAGTGGCTCGGCTGGCGCGAGTGGGACACCGATCCAGGTGGACGGGAAAGATGTCGGCCTGATCACCAGCACTGCAAAGATCCCGACGGACGATGGTTCGCGTGTGATCGCACTTGGCCTGCTGCGCAAGGAGCACCTCACGCCCGGTGCGAGCTTTGAAGCCGGTGGGGCGACATTGCGTCCAGCGTCTTTGCCTTTTTCAAATTTGATTCAACAACTCTGATTTTTGAGCTGTTTGCAGGCTCGGTTGACCAATATGGCAGAAAAGAAAAACGAAACCTTCACCGTAACCGATCGCCGGCTGTTCACCGCAGATGGCGAGTTGCGCCCCGAAGCAAGCGAAGAGGAACCGGAGCAAGCCTCCTCGAAACCAGCACCCGCCCCGGAGCAGCCGCCGCAGCAGGAGGCAGCTGTCCCGCCATCGCCCTCCGCTGACGAGCAAAAAGAACAGGCCGATGCTTATGAGAAGTCCTCGCAGGAAATGGACCGCCAGGTGGAAGCAAGCGGCCATTCGGCGAAAGAGCTCGAAATTACATTCGAGCGCTTTCTCGCCTCGCTGTACATGACGGGTATGTTGCAGCTCGGCCTCATGCACGAACAGGGCGGCCAGCCACAACTCGACCTCATTGGTGCACGTCAGACCATAGACACCATTGCACTGCTGAGCGACAAGACCAAGGGCAATCTCACGCCGAAAGAACAGGGATTTCTGCAGAATGCGCTTTACGAGTTGCGCATGGCGTATGTCGAAGTGACCAATGCCATTGCGCGAGGTCCACAGCAGGCGCCACCCACAAAATGAAAGCAACGCTCACCGTGCTTGGAAGCGGCACGTCGATGGGCGTGCCCACGATCGGCTGTGACTGCGCGGTTTGCCATTCCAGCGATCCGCGCGACCGGCGCACTCGTCCGTCGGTCGTGGTCGAGTACGGTGAACGCGCGGTGCTCATAGACACGACGCCGGACTTCCGCGAGCAGGCAATCCGCGAAAATATTCGACGCCTGGACGCCGTTTTATACACACACACGCATGCTGACCACCTGCTCGGCATTGACGATTTGCGGCCGCTGAGCTTTCTGCATAAGCCGAACCGCTTGCCGCTGTACGCGCATCCCGAAGCGGCGGAATTTATTCGCAACATGTTCAAGTACATCTTTGTTGCGGATTACAAGTTTGGAGGCCTGCCCCTGGTTGAGATGAAGCCGATCGAAGGCCCGCTCGAGCTATTTGGCGCAACGTTTACGCCAGTCACGCTGATTCACGGCGAAGCGGAGATCTACGGCTTTCGTTTTGGATCGGCGGCGTACCTCACTGACCACAGCGACATTCCCGAGACCTCTCTTAAGCAGCTCGAAGATCTGGACGTTCTATTCCTCGACGCGCTTCGATACAAACCTCATCCCACGCATTCAACGGTGGAGCATTCCCTGCAAACTGTGGAGCGATTGAAACCTCGACGGGCATTTTTCACACACATCTGTCATGACCTACCGCATGAGGCTACCAATGCTTCCCTGCCGGAAAACGTCAGGCTCTGCTACGACGGCATGAAACTGGAGTTCGAGATCTGATGCAAGTCTTCCGGCACTTGAGCGAGATTCCGGCGGATTTCGGGCCAACCCTGGTCAGCGTCGGCAACTTCGACGGTGTACATCGTGCACACCGGCGCGTACTGGACGAGATTGTGGCTCGCGCTCGCAAGCGTGGAGCGAAATCCGTGGCGGTCAGCTTTGAACCCCATCCCATGCGAATTCTGCGGCCGGATTCCGGATTGAAGCTCATCACACCGACGCCGGAGAAACTGCGCCTTCTCGGGCAGTCCGGAGTCGATGCAGTGCTCCTGCTTCCCTTCACCCGTGATCTTTCGCTGATGAGCCCGCGCGAATTTGCCGAACAGATTCTGCGCGATCGGCTGCACGCGGTCGAGGTCCACGAAGGTTACAACTTTCATTTCGGGCACAAGGCGTCCGGTAACATTGCCATGCTGACCGAGTTTGGCCGGGAGCTAGGATTTGAGGTCGTAGTCTATCCGGAGATGCGGATTCGTGGAGCTTCCGTTTCCAGCACGCGGATTCGCGAACTCATTCGCGCTGGCGACATGCATCGCGCGCGTGTCCTACTGACACGGCCATTCAGCATTCTTTCGACCGCCGGCAGGGGCCGGGGATACGGCTCGAAATATACGGTTCCTACCATCAACCTTTCGCGCTACGAAGAGTTGGTCCCAAGGGACGGCGTCTACATCACTCGCACCCGTGTTGGAGAAGAGTGTTTCGATTCCGTTACGAATATCGGGAACCGGCCCACATTCGGAGAAGAGTCGTTTGCCATCGAAACTCACCTGCTCAACTTTCATCCGATCGAACTCACTGCTCAGACGCCGATTGAGCTCTCATTTCTCTCGCGCTTGCGCGATGAAATGAAGTTCCCTTCCGTGCAGGACCTTCGGGATCAGATTGCGAGGGACGTTTCAAAAGCGCACCGGTTCCTACACAAATTAAGAAAATACGAGGGGTGAGTTTCAGGGTTTCAGGTTTCAGGCTCTAGGCTCTAGACTCTAGGGCCGATGAGGATGTCAGGCTGCTTTGCTTGGGTGCAGGGCGTCCGGAGCTTCGGACTTGGGTTTGCGGGAATGCATGTATTCGCGAATCGCAAAAAAACTGCCGATTGCCGCAATGCCAGCGAGCACAAGTGCGGTCGGCTTGTAATAACGCGAGAAGAATGAAGTGATCGGCCCAGCATACAAAGAGCCTATTCCCGCTACCAAGCAATAGCGGACGCTGCGTCCGAGCGTGAGCGCCGCCAGGAATTTTTTCCGCGAATATTGCAGCGCGCCGGCGGCCAGAAGCACCGGGACGAGCGGGAAGGGCGGCGGCAGCAATGCGCCTACTGCAACTGATTCAAAACCCCACCGATCGAAGCGCTTGAAGAGCTTTTCTGCTTTTTCTTTCCTAAGCTTGCGCTCAATAGCTTCTTTGCCGCCCTTACGTCCCAGAGCATAGGTGATGTATCCGCCGATCACCGCGCCAATGGTTGCCATTAACGCGTAATAGGGCCAGACGTTGCGATGTCCCGCGGCGAGCCAGATGGTGAGCACATCCATGCTGCCGGTCAGGGGGACGACCGAGTTATCGACAACACCGAGGAAGATCAAGCCTGGACCGCCTAAACGCAGGATCCAGCGCCAGACGAAGAGTGTAGCGACGATAGAAGACGGGAACATCAAAACTTAGAAGCCAGTTTGCCGCTCCGCAGTGGTATGTGGCGGGGGAATGAAATTCAACCTGCTCGGGTGATCCAGGGCTAAGTGAACCTACCCGAGCCTGTGGTTGAGTTTTAGACGAACACTTCGCCGGGAAGAGCGTTCAGTGTTCGTGAAGTTAGAGTATTCTTGACCACCTTGACCGGACGATTCGAAGTCTCGACCTGCCTGCGTTCGATACGCAACCGAAGGGTGCGTTCGATGTTACGCAGTTCGAGAGCCTCCGCGCCGGCGACGAGGGTAGAAGCCCGGCCTGCCGAACCGGCCCGGCCAGTCCGCCCTACGCGGTGGATAAAGTCTTCGGCAATCTTGGGAACGTCATAGTTGATCACGTGCGCTACATCGTCGACGTGGAGGCCGCGGGACGCTACGTCGGTCGCGACCAGCACCTGGAACCGGCCTTCCTGAAACCCACTCAGCGCCGCATTACGCTGGGATTGCGAGCGGTCGCCGTGGATCATGGTGGCACGGAAGCCATCGCGGACAAGATCACCGGCTAGCCGCTGCGATCCACGCTTGGTGCGCGTGAAGATCAACGTCTGCCCGGTTTCCTCATACAAAAGTTGCCTCAAGGCGTCGAGCTTCTCTCCGGGACGCACTTCGTAGGCTGTCAACTGGACGCTTTCTGCGGGCTTCAGCACCGATCCTAAAGCGATTCGTACCGGGTCGCGCATGTAGTCATGTACCAGGCTGGCCACGGATTGCTCCATAGTTGCGGAGAAACAAAGTGTTTGCCGCCGTGCGGGCAGAATCGCCAGAATTCGCCGGATCGCGGGCAGAAAGCCCATGTCCAGCATGCGGTCGGCTTCGTCGAGCACGAGAATCTTGATCTGGCTCAGATCGGCGAGCCGGCGCGTAATGAAGTCCTGTAGGCGCCCGGGCGTTGCGATCACCAATCCGCAGGTGCGAAGGCTTTGAATCTGAGCCTTCTCGGAAACGCCGCCGACTACCAGCGCTGCCTTGGGCATGCTCTTTCCGCGGAGGTTCTCATATTGTTCATGGACCTGCATGGCAAGTTCGCGCGTCGGCAATAGCACTAACGCCGTCGTCTTGCGCGAGAGTTCTCGCTGCATCATCTCGATGATCGGGATAAGGAAAGCAAGCGTCTTGCCCGTGCCGGTTTGTGCGGTACCGATTACGTCTTTGCCTTCCAGAGCAGGCGGAATGGTGCTTGCCTGAATAGGGGTTGGGGTAATGAATTGAGCTGCTGCCAGCTTCTGCTGCAACGCAGAAGACAGGGGCAGTTCCGTAAACTTCGTCATTCTAAGGTTTCTTTCTGGAGAGGCTTTCGTTACAGACACAGACAAATGTCAGGAGGTTCCTTGCCACTCACGTCAATTTTGGATTAGGCGCCGGACTAAACGGCGGGCAGGAAGGCGGAGATGAATCTGACCTAACGAGGTCACCGCGTAACGAGCAAACCGTGGAAATAGCGACTTCAAAGATTATAGCACGCGTGCTCAGGACTCTCTGAGCACTAAAGTGTGTCCCCGGCTGAGTCCTCGAATTTCAACCTTTACCTACGTTGGCGTGAGCAAACTGCAGTTGTGGGACTCTGGGTAAAAGGCCATAACTGTGTGCGTAGGCGTAGAACAAGCGCAAGCCCTCCAGGCACTCATCATCCAGCTGAAAATGAATGCTGCGGGTGAGGTAGTCGCGTGCGGCTTGCTCGGTAATTCCGAGCTTTGGCGACCAGCTGCGAACAATCTCGTCGATATGGTTCGATTGAAGACCATGATCGCGCGACCGATTGAAGATGGTGGCTAAATCCAGCGCAGTACCGTTCAAGGCTTCTTCGCGCACTGCCCAAAATGCGAACACGAATGGCTTGCCCGTAAAGCGAATCCACTCCTCGGCAAGGTCCCAGGTCTGATATTTGGAACGGTCCACCTGCAACGCTGGGTCGCCGATCAGGAGCGCGGCATCGTTGCTGGCGAGCATGGCATCGATATCGGGGGCAGCTGAGGTGAACGTTCTCTCTCCGCGCCAGAACTTTTCGAATAGCACACGCGTAAGGGCGACGGAAGTGAGAGAAGAGTTGTCGAGCGCGACGGTGCGGATCTCCTCAAGCGACTTATGGCTGACCAGCAGGATGGATCGTACCGGCTGTTTGGATGCGATCGCCACGCCGGGAATGATCACGAGGTTTGGTATGGCGGCGTACGCAGCTGCGGGGATAATTCCAATATCGGCTGTTCCGCGCGCCAGTTCTGCAGCGCATTGCGACGGAACAGTGTAGGAGATCTCGAATTCTGGGCTAGCGAGCCCGTGCTCGAAATCCCACATCAACGGGGCCGCGTTGAGATATGAGATGGCAGAGATGCGCATTGAGCTGTGAGCAGAGAGCTATGAGCTGCGAGCAAACCGCTGTGCTCCCTTGCGATCTGCGCACGAGTTGTTCTGTTTACAGCGAGTTGCAAGCTAAAACGCGTCCGTCTGCTCGCTGCTCACTGCCCTCCGCTCACTGCTTCGCTGCAAAAATTCTAGCATCCATGTGACGGATGACCTTGACTTGCGATTTCGAGCATCCCTAGCCTCCAAACTGGAGGCGCACCTTGTCAACCAAGACTGCCACCGCACCCCCGCCCAGCGCTGACAATTCGAAACAGATTCCCTGGATTGCTCTGGCTCTGACTCCAGGACTCGGACCAACTCGCGCCAGGCGTCTGGTGGAATTTTTCGGCGGAGTCGAAAGGGTATTCCAGGTCTCGTTGACCGAACTGGAGGCGGCAGGTTTGCCGGCGGCGGCCGCCCAATCTATAGGCACAGGCAAGTCTTTGGAACTCGCGCATGAAGAGGTGGCCAAGGCGACCGGCTTGGACATTCAAATTGTCGCACTGGAGGATGCGGATTATCCCGTGCGGCTTAAACAGATTTACGACCCGCCATTGGTGCTGTATGTGCGCGGGAATCTGGAAGCGCTAAGCCGCCCAGGAATTGCGGTGATTGGTACGCGTCATCCCACGCCGTACGGGATTGGCATGGCGGAACGGCTCTCTTGCGATCTCGCTGGTCGTGGGCTGGTGATCTTTAGCGGACTCGCTCGTGGCGTCGATAGCGCGTCGCATCGTGGCGCGGTTTCTGCCAAAGGCAAGACGGTAGCCGTGTTCGGAACGGGTGTTGACATTATCTACCCACGCGAGAACTCCCGTCTTGCCGATCAAATTCTTAGTCTTGGTGGAGCTCTGACTTCTGAGTTCCCGCTCGGCACCTTTGCTGCACCGCAGAACTTCCCGATCCGAAATCGAATCATCAGCGGCATGTCATTCGCGGTTTTGGTTGTCGAAGCTGCGGAATACAGTGGCACTCGCATCACGGCGCGTTGTGCGCTCGAGCAAGGACGCGACGTTTATGCGGTGCCCGGAAACGTCACCAACAAGAACTCGTGGGGGCCGAATACGCTAATAAAACAAGGCGCTCACCTGGTCGCCACGTGGGAGGACGTGTGGGAGGAACTCCCAGCAGATGTGCAACTTGCGCTTACCCCGCCGGCCGGCTCTGAATCTCAGGCAGGTCAAACTGCATCCTTATTTGAGGAACCTTCGCTCTCTCCGTACGAAAAGAAGATCTACGCCGTGCTCAAGGCCGACGAGGCCCTGCACCTCGACGAGATCATCGAGAAGCTCGAAGCTGAAATCTCTTCTTCGGAAATCTTCGCGGCGCTGTTTGAATTGGAACTCGCCGGGAAGGTGAAACAGCTGCCGGGGAAGAATTTTGTGAGGAGCATGTGAGCGGCGAGCAATGAGCGGTGAGCCACGGACCAGGCGTTGTCGTGCAAGGAGGATCTGTGAAAAGCTTCAAAGAACTACAAGTCTGGCAGAAGGCGCATGAGTTGACTTTGGGTGTGTATGCTGCGACTCGCAATTTTCCGCGCGAAGAGCTGTTCGGTTTGACAAGCCAGATGAGGCGCTCTGCTGCATCCATTGGGGCGAATATTGCGGAAGGTTGCGGCAGACGATCTGACGGAGAGATGGTCCGTTTCCTGCAGATCGCTCGTGGTTCCGCCGCGGAACTGGAGTATCACGCGTTATTGGCACGGGATCCGCACTTCATACGCGAGCAGGAATTTCGGAACTTGTCACATTCTGCTGACGAATTGCAGCGCATGCTCACGGCGCTGATGCGGAAATTTCAAGCGGCCAAAGCGTGATTTTGTACGGCCGAGTCTGCCCCGGAACTATGCTTTAGAAGGTTGCTCACAGCTCACCGCTCATCGCTCGCAGCTAGGAGCTAGTAGCTAGAAGCTGTCCTTTCGTGCTAGCTTCAAAAGCAATACCTGAAATTGAGGATCCATTGGCAAAGGGTTTAGTCATCGTCGAATCGCCGGCAAAGGCGAAAACAATTCAGAAGTACCTGGGCAAGGGCTTCACCGTCGAGGCCTCGCTCGGGCACGTCAAAGACCTGCCCAAGAGCACCCTTGGTGTCGACATCGACAACGATTTCGAAACCGAGTACATCGTCATTCCCGGCAAAGAGAAGGTGGTCGCCAAGCTCAAGAAGCTGGCCAGCGGAGTGGATACGATCTACCTCGCGCCTGACCCGGACCGCGAAGGCGAAGCCATTGCTGCCCATTTGGCCGAAGAACTCGGCGATGGCGCCAAAAAGAAAAAGAAGAAGAAAAAGGATGAGGTGAACGGGCACGAGCGCATTCGCCGCGTAACGTTCAACGAGATCACCCAGCGCGCGGTAAAAGAGGCTTTTGAGCGGCCACGGGACATTGATCGTCATTTGGTTGACGCCCAGCAGGCGCGCCGTGTACTCGACCGCATCGTCGGATATCAGGTCTCGCCGCTGCTGTGGGACAAAGTTCGCCGCGGCCTTTCGGCTGGACGAGTGCAGACCGTCGCGTTGCGCCTCATTGTCGAGCGCGAACGCGAAATCAAGGCGTTCGAGAAAAAAGAATACTGGACGATCGACGCGCATCTCGCCGGCCCCAAGCCTCCAGCATTCGACGCACGATTCCTCGGTAAAGGCGAAGAAAAGATCGAGGTTCCTAACGAAGAGGAATCACAGAAGATCACTTCGGCGTTGGAGAAGGCGGACTGGGTGGTCCGCACGGTCGAAAAGAAAGAGCGCCGCCGAAACGCCACCCCGCCGTTTACGACCAGCAAACTGCAGCAGGATGCCTCGCGCAAACTGCGCTTCAGCGTGAAGCGTGCCATGATGATTGCGCAGCGTTTATATGAAGGCGTCGAACTCGGCGACGAAGGTCTGGTCGGCCTCATTACTTATATGCGTACCGATTCGACTCGAGTCGCGCCTGAGGCACTGACCGAGGTTCGCGAATATATCGGACAGAACTACGGTCCGCAATACCTGCCGGAATCACCGAATACATATAAGGAGAAGAAGGAAGCGCAGGCGGCACACGAAGCCATTCGTCCCACCTCGGCGCTGCGGCATCCCGACCAGGTGAAGCAGTACCTAAAAGAAGATGAACTCAAGGTGTATACGCTCATTTGGCAGCGATTCATTGCTTCCCAAATGAATCCCGCGGTTTTCGATCAGACAACGATCGACATCGATGCGAAGATGGGCACTGACGCGTTCTGGTTTCGTGTCACTGGATCCGTCGAAAAGTTTGATGGTTTCCTCAAGGTCTATAAGGAATCGAAAGAAGGCAAGGACGAAGAAGACGAGGAACTGAAACACAAGTTGCCCGCGCTCGAGGCTGGGCAGAAGCTCACGCTGCGCGAACTGAAGCCGGAACAGCACTTCACCGAACCTCCTCCGCGCTACAACGAAGCGTCGCTGGTGAAGGAACTTGAAGAGCGCGGAATCGGGCGTCCATCAACGTATTCAGCGATTCTCAGCACGATCCAGGAGCGCCAGTACGTCACCAAGACCGGCGGCAAGTTCATTCCAACCGAAATCGGGTTGGTTGTTACCGACCTGTTGGTGGAGAACTTTACCGACATCTTTGATATCCAGTACACGGCCCGTCTCGAGGAAGAGCTCGACGAAATCGAAGAAGGCAAGGAAGGCTGGACCGACGCGCTCGCCGACTTTTACAAAAAGTTTGAGAAGGACCTCCGCTATGCCCAGAAGCACATGGAGAACATCAAGCGGATGGAGAAGCCGACCGACGAGAAATGCGAACGCTGCGGCTCTCCGCTGGTGATTAAGTGGGGCAAGCACGGATCGTTTTATGCGTGCAGCGCGTATGACAAAGAGGACCTCAACAGCTGCACGTTCACCAAAGAAAATCCCATCAACCTGCCCGACCTCGATTCGGCGGACGTGCAGGAAACCGGAGCAGCCGACGAGTACTGCGAGAACTGCGGCCGCATTATGGTGCTGAAGCGCGGACGATTCGGGCAATTCATGGCTTGCACGGGGTACCCGGACTGCAAGACCACGCGGCGTCTGGATCAGGGAAAGAAGGTTCCCGATATCCCGCTCGATGAGAAGTGTCCGAAGTGCGATCGCAACATGGTGATCCGCCATGGACGTTACGGCGAATTCACCTCGTGCAGCGGATATCCGGATTGCAAGTATGTAAAGCAGAACTACATTGGCGTGAAGTGCCCGCTGTGCAAAGATGGCGATCTTGTCGAGAAGAAGGCGCGTAAGGGCAACACGTTCTACGGATGCAGCAATTATCCGAAGTGCAAATTCACCTCGGCGGGCAAGCCGCTCGCGGAGAAGTGTCCGAGTTGCGGCAGCGAGTATCTGGTGGAGAAGTATTTGAAGTCAGGGCCGGTGATCGCGTGTCCGAACAAAGAGTGTGACTACGAGCGACCGAATCCTGACGCCACGCCGCCACAGCAACAACCTGCTGCTCAGGCTTAAGAGTGCACGGGCGAGGGCGCCCGCGCCTCCATTGAAAGAGGAATTTATGCCGAAGAAACCCACTGCTGAAGATGCACAAATCATCATGAAGCTGTATGACCTGCGGCGCGAAGCGGAAATGCGCAAGGCCCGCAAATGGTATGGCGGATGGTGGCCGACCAGCGCGGAAGATGTTCTCGCAATTGTGAACGGCGGCGGGACACAAGAGAATGCATGGTTTCGCCAAGTTAATGGCTACTGGGATATGGCTGCGTCTTTTGTACTGCGCGGTGCGGTAAACGAAGAACTCTTCTTGGACAACGCCAACGAGATGTGGTTCACGTTCGCCAAACTGCACCCATTCTTGAAAGAGGTCCGTGAGAAAGCAGGCATCCCTCACGGCTTCAAACGGGTTGAAGAGGTGGTTACACGGACAAAAGACGGGCGCGATCGCCTGCAGATGATGGCGAAGCGCGCAGAAGCCATGCGGGCAAAGGCGGCTAAAGTGTAGATTTTCTTTCGCCCCTTCGGGGCTTCTTGCACCGTCACCGACCCAGGGCTTACGCCCTGGGCTTTATTCTTTCGCCGCTTAGCAGCTGCTGAAGAACTCTCTACAAAGACCAATTGACCTGCAATTGTCCCCCGGACAACAGCCCTACAGTCGTGGTGAATCGGGCTCACAGCTCACTGCTCGTTGCTCACCGCTAAGAGATGTATTCCCGGATGTATTCGTCCTTCGTTTCGCGCAGCTGACCTAAATCTCCGTCAAAGATGACGCGCCCGTCCCGCATTATGAGGAAGCTGAACGGGACCTCAGTTCGCGCGCCGGGCGGCAACTCTTTCATCTTATTTTCCGTGCGCTCGAAGTAGTGCGTGGCCATGGTAAAGGCGTCTTGCAGACGGTGTGTCACCAGAAGCGAGCTGACCTTGTAAATGTCGCGCTGTTTCACGACGAGTTCAATGATCGTGTTTGATGTAACCGGATCGAGTCCGCCGGTTGGCGAATCGTAGAGCAAAACCTCGGGATGGGTGATAATCGTTCGCGCAATCGAGACGCGTCGCCGCATGCCGCCCGACAACTCCGACGGATACATATCAACGGTGTGCTCCAGTTCCACGAAACTCAGCGCCTCGCGCACACGTTCGTCGATTTCTTCTTCTGAAACTTTGCCTTCTTCATACAGCCGGAAAGCCACGTTCTCGCGGACGTTGAGCGAGTCGAAAAGCGCGCTCTCCTGAAACACGATACCGACACGGCGACGGAGTTCGAAGAGCTGATCTTCTGTCATCGCGGTGACTTCTTCACCGAGAACGAAGATGCGGCCCGAATCCGGGCGCAGCAGCCCTAAGGCCAGCTTCAAGAGCGTACTCTTGCCCGATCCTGCGACCCCAAATATTGCTTTCGTCTCACCGTGCAGCAGCTCAAACGAGATGCCATCCAGGACGACTTTGTCTTCGAACGCAATCGAGACGTCCTCGAACTTGACCGTGACCTCGTTGGCCGGGCTTTGCTGAACGCGTTGCTCAAGGACGGATGGGGGCGTCGACATAGGAAGGTTCTATTGTCCGAAGAGAGTCATGGAAAGGCGAGTGACAAAGAAGTCCACCGTAATAATGAGAATGGACGACGCGACCACCGCCTGCGTTGTCGCACGGCCCACCCCTTGCGTGCCACCGCGCGCGCTGATGCCGTAATAGCAGCCTACCGTCGCGATGATGAAGCCGAAGAGTACGGGCTTGGCAAGCCCCATGAAAACGTCCTGGAAGACCAGAATCTGCCAGGCGGTGCTCCAGTACTGGTGCGAATCAACCCCGAAAAACAGTGATGAAGCAACACCACCGCCAGCAAGACCCAGGAAGTCGGAGATGATTGTCAGGAAGAACAGCATGGTGACAGTTGAGAGCACCCGCGGCGTGACCAGCTTCCGCATGGGATCGGTGCCCAGGGCCCGCATAGCGTCGATCTGCTCGGTGACAACCATTGAGCCTAATTCGCTTGCCATGCCTGAGGCATTGCGGCCTGCAACCATCAGTCCCGTGATCACCGGACCAAGTTCGCGCACCATGCCCAGAGAGACGAGTTGTCCGATGAGCGTGACAGACCCGAATCTCTGCAGTGTGCTGCCGCTGTTCTGCGCAAGCGCTGCCCCGGTAAAGAAACCGGTCAGAACGATGATGGGCAGAGATCCCCAACCGATCAGATCTGCTTGCTGGGTGGTATCGGCCAGATATCGCGGGCCGGTAAACAGATTCGCTATCGAGCGGGATGCGATGAGCGTGTAATCCTGGACAGACTTGACCTGCTGCTTGACCCATTCGCTCGGAGAAATGAGCTCGATGTCCATGAGAGGGAATATAACAGAAGGCTTCAGGCCTCAGGCGTCAGGCGTCAGGCGTCAGGCGTCAGGCGTCAGAAAGGAAAACCAAAACGGAACTGACCTGCAAGTGCAAAGCGAGTTTTTGTTAGCAAAGACAATAAATGACGATAAGCTGCGTCTCGGAGGTCAATATGGGCGGAACGTTTCGAGACTTGAAATGTTGGCAGAAGGCTTTTGAGTTAACTATTTCCGTCTATGCCGCGACTCGGGGTTTTCCGAGAGACGAGCTTTTTGCACTGACGAGCCAACTGCGTCGCGCAGCGGTCTCGGTCATGAGCGACATAGCTGAGGGAAAAGGCCGGATATCCGACAGAGACTCCCTGCGCTTTTTCGGAAACGCTCGCGGATCACTTTTCGAAATCGAAAGTCAAATCGACATTGCCGAAAAGCTAGGGTATATCTCGCCGAGTGACACGAGAAACATTCGGTCGCAGGCCGGCGAAGCTGGAAAAATGCTCAACGGTTTGATCCGGTCTCTCAACAGAGATTCAAAGACGGAGACAGCAAACGCTGCTTAGGCTGTTCACGATGGCTGTCGCTGAAGGGTTTCCTGAAGCCTGACGCCTGATGCCCGGGTCTACTCTCTCCCCTTCTTCTTTATCTCAATATTCAGACGCTTGATTTTCTGGTTCAGCGTGGAGAGAGGGATATGGAAACGGTCGGCGGCTTCGGTCTGGTTCCAGCCGCATTTTTCCAGCATGGCAACGATGATCTGGCGCTCGCACTCTTCCATGACTTCGAACAATGAAGCATCGGCACGGGTTTCCATGACGGGCAGCGTCGTACCACGTCCCGCGATGTGATCCGGGAGCAGCTCAGGGCTGATCTCGGTTGAGGACGACAGCACAACGGCACGCTCCATCACATTTTCCAGTTCGCGGACATTGCCCGGCCAGGCATAATTCATCAAGGGACGAAGCGCTTCTGGTGTAACACGTCGCAGGGGCTGCTGATTCTCTTCCGAATATTTTCGGAGGAAGAAATCGACCAATAACGGAATATCTTCTTTGCGTTGCCGCAACGCCGGAAGGTCGATGGTGATCACGTTCAAGCGATAGAACAGGTCCTCGCGGAACTTCCCTTCGCGCACGAGTTGGCGCAAATCCACGTTGGTAGCGGCGATGATGCGCACATCCACCTGAATTTCGTGAACGCCGCCGAGATGCATGAACTTGCGGTCCTGCAGCACGCGCAAAATCTTGGCCTGGGTCTCAATTCCCATGCTGCCGATTTCGTCCAGGAAAAGCGTGCCACGGTCGGCAATCTCAAAGAGGCCTTTCTTGGAAGCGATAGCACTAGTGAAAGCGCCCTTCACGTGGCCGAACAGAGTCGATTCCAGCAAGTCTGCGGGCATCGAGCCGGTGTTTACCGGAACGAATGGGCGATCGCGTCGCGGAGAATTCAAATGAAGTGCTTTCGCGATCAGCTCTTTTCCGGTGCCGCTCTCGCCTTGCAGCAGCACGGTAGACCGGCTTGGCGCCACCTGGCCGACCAGGTCGAAGATCTTTAGCATCGGCTCGCTTTTGCCGACAATGCTCTCAAAGTTGTAGCGCTGCTTAAGGGCGCGCTTGAGCTGGATGTTCTCTTCTTCGGTGCGACGGCGGGATACGGCCGCGCGCACGTCGGCAAGGAGCTTCTCATTATCCCAAGGCTTCTGCAGGAAGTTGTTGGCGCCTGACTGCATGGCGCGCACCGCATCTTCAACGGTGCCGTAAGCCGTGATCATGATGATCGAGAGCTGGGGGTCTATGGCGCGAATTTCTGGTAACAATTCGAGGCCATTACGATCCGGCAACGCAAGATCCAGCAAGACAAGGTCGAAAGGACGTTCACCCAACCTGGCCAGCCCTTCTTCGCCGTCGGCTGCAGCTTCCACGTCGTAGCCTTCGAGCTCGAGCAGAGTCTGCAGCGACTCGCGAATTGCGGCTTCATCGTCGATGATGAGCACACTTCCCTGTCCCGGTACCAAGCCAGGGGGCGTGCCTCGCGAAATAACGGCAGCTTCAGACATTCACGGCCTTCCGGAGCAATGGGAATTGAAGGAAGAAGGTCGTCCCCTCTTCGGGAGTGCTTTCCACACGAATCTTGCCGGCATGCTCTTGAATAATGCCGTAGGTCACCGAGAGGCCAAGACCGGTGCCCCGCCGCTGGCCGTCTTGTGGAGCGGTCTTGGTTGTAAAGAACGGGTCGTAAATGCGCTGGATGTGTTCCTGCGCGATTCCGCTGCCAGTGTCCGAAACCTCAACGCTGATTCCGTCGCCGTTATACGACGCGATTCGCAGCGTTCCACCGCGTGGCATCGCGTCCTTGGCGTTCAGGAACAGGTTCAGGAACACCTGCTGCAGGCGGCCCGCGTTTCCTTGGATGGGCGGCAGATGCGGCGTCAGCTCATCTTGTATGTGAATTTTCGTCGTCTTGAACTGGTGCTCGAGCAAATTCAGCGTGTCGAGGATGATCTTGTTCACATCGATTTCGGTGAACTCGGTAGCGCTGGTGCGCGAGAAGTTCAGCAGGTTGTTGACGATCTCCGAAGCGCGGAACGTCTGGCGTGTAATCTTGTCGAGCAGCGCACTTTTCTGGTCATCGCCCTGAAGCTGTTTTGAGAGCAACTGCGCGTACGAGGAAATGACTGCAAGTGGGGTGTTGACTTCGTGCGCGACGCCAGCCGCCAGCAAGCCGATGGATGAGAGCTTGTCGGACTGCGACAGTTGCGTTTCGAGTTCGACCCGCTCGGTGATGTCGTCCATGATGATGAGCCGGCCGACAACGCTGAATTTCTTCGTTACCAACGGCGCGATGGCGACGTTCACGATTCGCGTCTCACCCGTGGGTGTCGCCAGGCGGAACTTGTACAGGTTATGAATGCCGGGACTCTGGCGGAGGCGGTAGAACTCCTGCGCGAACGGCCCAGAGAACACTTCGCCCAGCGGACGGGTCAGCGCTTGCCACCGCGGCAGGGCGTACATCACTTCCATCTGCGAGTTCCAGGACTCAATACGGTCTTCGAGATCCACCGCCAGCACGCCGACGTTAATGGACTCAACGATGTTCTCATTGAAGTCCTTCAGGCGCTCGTACTGCGCGATCTTCTGCTCCAGAGAGGCATACAGGCGCGCGTTCTGGATGGCGATGGCTAGATAACCAGCGAGGGTTTCGAGCAGCTCAACGTCTTCGCTGGAGAGGAAATCGCCTTCAACGGTTTTACCCAGGGCGAGGACAGCAATCGTGCTCTTCTGCGCACGGCAGGGGATGTAGTAGTTCAGGTCCAAGCGCGCGATGGTTTCCTGCGCACCCGCACTCTCGCGGGGCACGGCGTGCGTGTTCTCGAAGAACAGGTGCGCCTCGGATGTTTCCGGCCGCGGGGCAGTCAGGAAGCTGAGATCGAGCTTGCCGGTCTGCTGAATGCCGAACGACTTCGCCAAGACAAAGCTGTCGTTCTCCCCGGCCAGAAAAATCGCCATGCGATCGACCAACAGCGTGCGCGAGAGTTGGTCGACGACAGCCGTGAGCATCTTGTCGAGGTCGGTCTCAGCATTCAACTCGCGTCCAAACTCGATCAGCGTGTGTCGGTAGTCATAGCGACGTCGATAGAAAAGGCGATCAATCCTGTCCTGAATCCATTTGCGAATCGGATCGAAAAGCAGCGCCGTGACAACAATTGCTACCACCAATCCCGTCTTACCTGCGCCGGGAACACGAGTGCTGACGAATCCGCCGACCAGCGCAACGGTTGCGAAATAAGCGCCCGCAATCGTGGCCGCGGCCAACGTATAGGCCATGCCACGCTTGAAGATCAGGTCAACATCCATCAGGCGATACCGCACGATGGCGTAACCGAAGGTCAGTGGCAAAACTCCTAAGAACACAACCGAGATCTTCAGCAGACCCGTGGGAACAATTCCGAGCAAGTATGGAATGGCGTAGAAAAGCGCAAACGGAGTGATTGCCAGGATTGTTCCGCGCGTCACCCACTTGAGTTGCTGGCGCAGTATGGGCTGCGTGGCCTGCCGATAGCTGTGCAGGTATACCAGAGCCGCGGCAGCAAAATAAAGCACCAGGTAGGCCATCTCGATGCGATCGATTTGCCAACGCAGCATTTCGCTGGCCCGAGACAATACCTTGGATAGAATGTGAAATCCAAGCAGCGCGAGACCGGGCACATAGATTGTCGGCAGCAGCCACTTGTTCTTTTTAAGAAAGGCGTGCTTTTCAGGGAAGGTCAGCGCAAAGTGCAAAAAAATTGCCGGCTGCAAGAGCCATGCAGCGACGTTACCCCAATAAATTGTCCAGTCAAACGAGTTCAGCTTGCCCGTGTATTTGAAGGCGTAGAAGACGAAAGAAACTACGCAAAAGATGTAGAAATGCGTTGAACCGGGCGCCGTCCAGCGACGAAATAGAACGTACAGTCCAATTGCCAAGTAAATCAGGGCAATCAAACGTAGCCAGTCGTTTGAACCTCTTTCCGCGGGAGCAAGGATCGCGGATGCGTCCAGGGTGTATTGGCCGCGCCGCAGAGTGTAAATAGCCTTCGTCCAGACGCCGTCGTGATACAGTTGCGCCACCAGCGCGGCGGTAGTGGGGATCGGACGGGTATCAATCGCGACGAGCCGATCGCCCTTTTTGATTCCGGCTTGGGCACCTGGCCCCCTGGGATCAACCCGGTCAGCTACGATGTCGCCGGCGCGTTCAATCCACCAGACGCCGTCGTATGGTGCAATGAACTGGTGCTCTTTGCGGAAGTTGATCCAGGCGAGCGTGACAGACGCTACCGTAAGCAGAACCAGGAAGCCGGCGATAAAACGAATTTGAAATTCCCGGTTCATCGAAAAATCGATTGCCTGCTCGGGTGGAGCTGCCCGGTCTAACCGATGCACTTTGGGTGCCAACGTACTCGGATTCTTGGACGCGGTAAGTGCCATACAGTGAGCGCTTTACCAAATTATAGAATCACGGCTAAACCACAGTTATGTTTTTTGGAAGGAATCTCCGAAATTCGGTAAGTCGCTGCCGTGCCGATGTTTACACCTTTCGTGGTAGTCGTTTTCTGGGCTAAAAAGAGGGGGAGCCGAAGCTCCCCTTTACAGAAGCGACAGAGGCGATATCTGCATAGATAGAATTCATCGGTGGCGTGAAAAGTTGTCCGGGTAGCTGTTTATTACATTGCGATCATGTTAGGTCGGGCTTCTCCCTCATCCCACAGAATGGGAGTGTGCAGCAAGAGTGCCGATTCAATCTCAACAATCGTGCCTGGTGAACGGAATGAAGGTGCAGTTCGACCGCCGGGGCCGCGGCCCGGCTGTGGTTCTCGTGCACGGTCTACTTGGGTATTCGTTCAGCTGGCGACATGTGCTTGCCCCATTGTCAGAAGAGCGGGAGGTCTTCGCGCTCGACATGCCAGGATCTGGATTCTCGGAATGCCACGAGACTAGCGACGCTCACCTCTCGCAAGCCGCAGGAAGGTTGTTGAAGTTCCTGGACGTGGTGGGGATAGGTTCATGCGACTTGGTGGGGAGCTCGTACGGCGGTACGACGGCTCTATACCTGACGGCGACACATCCGGCACGAATTCGCACCCTGACGCTGGTTTCACCTGCGAATCCGTGGTCCCGGATCGGACGCAAGCGCCTGGCCTTGCTCGGGCTTCCCTTCGCTGGATTACTGTTCCCGCCATTCGCTCGTCGCATACCGGCCTTGCATCGCTTGTCGATCCGTCGAATGTACGGAGACCAGCGCCGGCTGAGCGCTGAAACTTTGCGGGGCTATTCTCTTCCACTCGTACGGAAGGGCGTTTTTGAGCATGCGGTACGAATCGCCCATAACTGGCATTCGGATATGGCAGATCTTCAGCGTGTACTGGCAGGTGCGGCAGAAACTCCCACGCTGATTCTCTGGGGTAGCAAGGATCGGCTGGTAGAACTGGCTTCCGCTCAGGTGTTGAACCGGCAACTGAAGAACAGCCGGTTAGCAGTGATGGATGGTGCCGGACACCTCCCGTACGAGGAATGTCCCGGAGACTTTCTTGCGCTCGTCAATGCCTTCTTAGCTGAGCACTCGCCTGTGCGGGTACTCGACGGGAAGTAACCTGACACACTTCCTTATCAGTGCTAGGCTCGGAGAAGCTTGGACCAGGCTGCGACCAATCCGGCTTATTTCCGAAGGATGCGGGGCCTCATTCTTTACATGAGCCACGGGTCTTCCGGTGCATGGCTGCGCTTTTTGGCGGCAGCTTTGGGACTGGCTCTGGCATTTGCAGCCGCAATTTTCTCGACCGCGTCGCGCGATGCCGGGAATGTGCTGGCGACGTTCATTTTGGCGTCAGTCGCCTTGCTACTCGCAACCGTGGTGGGGCTGGCGACCGTTCCTTTCCTGGCGCGCCGAGTGGAAGCAAGACGAGTGCGTGATGCGCTCGACTTTGAGGTCACGCGTTCCGGCGCACTGTATGTCGCGATTGTGCTTGTGATCGGCATTGCGGCACTGAACACCGGCAATAACCTGCTTTACATCATTGTGGCCATTCTGCTCGCGGCGATGCTGATCTCCGGCGTCGCATCAACCGTCTGCCTCCGTGGGTTGGACTTGGAAATTAAAATCCCGGAACACATCTTCGCGAACGTAGAGGTTTACGGGACTATCGCCGTGCGGAATCCAAGCAAATGGCGGCCTTCGCTTTCGATCAGCGCGATTCCAGCCGAGACAGTGAAGGAGAAGAAGAAATGGAGCTGGGTGGCAACCCGTTTTCCGGTGCCACCGTGGCGACCTCCCGAGAGGCAATGGTTGCAGCTGCCCGACCGCAAACTGCGGCGGGTGACCATCGACACCGGGTCTGGGGTGTTTCATCAGTCGGCGTACTTCCCTCTCTTGCCCCCAGGAACGCAGCTCCAAGCCGAAGTGAAGCTGCGGTTCCGGCGCAGAGGACGCTACCAGGAGCGGTTTAGCCTTTCCACGCGCTTCCCCTTCGCATTCCTCTCGAAAACGCGGCGCATGGCTTTGTCGAAAGAAGTGCTGATTTATCCGGAACTCACCGAATCCCAGGAGGTGGTTGAGCTTTTGCCGGTAGTCAGTGGAAAGCGCGAGGCTTATCAGAAAGGCTTAGGCTCGGACCTGTATCGGATCCGCGAATATCTGCCGGAAGATTCTGCGCGCCATGTGGACTGGAAAGCCACGGCCAAGTCTGGCGGTCTGAAGGTCCGTGAATTTGCCCGTGAGGATGAACGGCGATTAAGGATTGTGTTTGACAATCCGGAACCGCGACAGCTGACGCCAGAGAAATATGAACACATGGTTTCCGTAGCGGCTTCCGCGGCGTGGCGACTGACAGAACAGAGCGTTTTTCTGTCGTTTGTTTCGCAGGAGTATGAAGGAGCCGGCGATGTTTACGATTTCCTGGAATATTTGGCTACAATCCAGCCGAAAGCTGGCCCCTCGGTCATCGAGACACTGGCCAGTTCGACGGACTACAGCCTCGTCCTGACGGCCCAGAAGCGCGGGAGTGTTCCAGCCGCCATGTGGGCGAGCGGATACTTCCTTTTCATCGAGTGACAAGCTGAACGCAAGGTAATGCTTGAACTTGGGAGGTAACCTTACTCTGGTTACCTTGGTTCATTGGCCTAAGTTGCCGAAGCTGGTACTTTCCTTCATAACAGGCGCAAAACTGGCCTAAAGGGAAGAAAGATGTCCAGCCCCCGATTGCTAATGGCGCTGTGGATAAGTCAGACGATCATCCAGGTCGCCATTGCGGCTATCCTGTACCGACGAAAGCTCAACAAAGAGTTCCCAGCCTTCTTCACATACATCGTGGCGCAGGTGGTGATTTTTTGCGTTCAGCTTCCGGTTTTCGAATTCGGGGGAGCCACTCTCTATTTTGACGCTTATTGGGTTGGCGCGGCACTGAATATCTTCCTCGCCTTCAGAATCATCCACGAGATTTTTCTGGACGTGTTTAAGCCGTACCATGCTTTGAAAGATCTGGGTGCCGCTTTATTTAAATGGGCGGCAATCATCATGGTCCTGCTCTCGGTGGCTCTGATCATGGTTAGTCCATCCTGGGAAGACCCGGTCAGAACCAGCATTCTGATTGTTCAACGCTGCGTTCGTGTCGTGCAGTGTGGATTAGTTATTTTTCTGCTCGCGTTCAGCAGTACTCTTGCTGTTAGCTGGCGGCGACTCAGCTTCGGAATTGCCCTAGGATTCGGCATCTTCTCCGCAAGCGAACTACTAACGACTGCGCTGTTCTCAGGCGGGCGGATACGCACCCCAACCGTACAACTCGCGGCAATGACGACTTACATCGTCGGAATGTTAGTTTGGCTGTTCTACGGTCTAGTCAACCGCAGGCGCGAGATGGTTCCGGTTCTGGTTCCGCAAAGGTGGGACGAAGCACTGATGGAAATTCAACCCGCCGAAGCCGAAGGCGATTCCCTGATCCCAATGTTCGAGCACATGGTTGACCAGGCGTTGTCCAAAACCGGTAATTCCCAGGCCTAATCTGCTTCGCAGTCGCTGCCCTCCGTTCTAAAAACGGAACATATCTCATTTCTGCACAGTGATCCCTTGACAGTCAGGTTATAATTCCAGCCACTAAGGGTTCCCGCTCCCAGGGGACCCGCACGTAAGGAGAAAGTGTATGAAGCGTGCGGTCAGGACAATAGTCCTGGTGGTAGCAGTAGCTTGCGCATGCCTAGCAATGGCAGCGCCAGTCAGCACAAAGACCAACGAAGCCGGTCCAATGGGGCTTTGCAGAGTAAACCCCAATTGCTGATAACTTAAAAGGGCTTCACATCTTCGAGGGCTTGGGGTTTCCAAGCCCTTTTTTTCTATACCCTCCTAGGGTTCTGCAGTTTCCCCAGTTCGTCCAACGTGAATATCGGCGCCGAGCAGACGTGGTTCGCACACGATACCGCACAACTCTTCCCTTCCGTAACTGCCGGCAGATTTGGAATTGTCTCGGCTAGAATCGGCGGCAGATTTCGAGCCGCAACCTGACTAAAGCTCAGCTTAAGAACCGTCTTTCCCAATCTGGGAATTCGCAATGCGAAACGGCAGAGTTCGCCCGCAGTTTCGTCTTCTCCGATAACAACGATCTGTTCATGAGGACTGGCAAACATTACAGCCGCGATCCCATAAGTCGCTGCAAAGATCCCATACTGCCCCGCTACTCCAGCGAGTAACTCGAGCGTCTTCTGAGCCTTTTCAAGATAGTCGCCGTTCCCGGTGTAGGCATGCATACGCATGAGTGCGATGGCGGCCATGGGGTTCCCTGCCGGTGTCGGCGAGTCTTGAAACGCTTTCCGTGGGGTACCAAGCACGCCGAGTGAAGCTTGGCCTGGCTCAGAGTCGAAGAATCCGCTACCGAAGCTATCGTAGAAACGAGCGATCATTTGTTGCGTCATTTGTTCAGCCCGGCGGAAGTAAGTTATGTCCGCGGTGCTTTCATACGCATCAAGGCAGGCAATCGCGGTGAATGCGTAATCGTCGAGAAACCCTGTGTTCTCGCGGTGAGTCGCCGCTGGATCAGAGTATGCAACGACATGTTTCAAGCCGGACGCGGAAGTCCAAACCTTGCCGAGGATCCGGTCCAACGAGCGCAAGGCGAAGTGCTTGGCATCATCGAACTCCAGCGCGCGGGCGGCTTGCAGGTAGGCCGAGATGCATAGCGCATTCCAGCTTACGTACACAGTCTTATCGACATAAGGTGTTCGCCGTTTGAGACGCGCTGTGTACATCTTCTGCTTCGCCGTTTGCAGGATTTCCTGCACCCGCTCGACGGCCAGGTTCAAGCGCTTGGAAATTTCATCTACCGATGCCCGCTGGAACAGCACGTTCTTGGCGGGATTGTGGTGCATCTCGCCAACTTCGGTGATGTCGTAGTGCAGACATGCGATCTGCGCCTCTTCTTCATTTAGTACGGCCCTGGCTTCATCCAGAGTCCAGGTGAAATAGTCGCCGTCGTCGTCCATCGAATAGTCGGCGTCTTGCGATGCGTAAAACCCGCCGTGCTCGCGGTCACTCAGCCACTCGTCCATCCAGCGAATGATGTCGCGCGCGACTTCGGCGAAGAATTCGTTTCCTGTAGCCTGGTACGCACGTACGTAGTTCTTCAGCAACTCCGAGTTGTCGTAGGACATTTTTTCGAAGTGCGGCACGACCCAGCGCTCATCCACCGAGTAACGATGAAATCCTCCGGCAAGCTGGTCGTAGACACCGCCGCGCGCCATCTTCTCGATGGTAGTAGTAATGACTGTGTGGAGACGGTCGGCCTCGGCCGCCGGCGTCGCATCAATCGGGCCATTTGCACCAGTTTGGCTTCCTGAAGCCTGAGGCCTGACGCCTGAAGCCTGAGATCTGACATACTCATCAATTAGCAAATCAATCATTGACGGATGCGGAAATTTCGGCGCGCTTCCGAATCCGCCATTGCGATCATCAAACATGCGGAGCGCCGCATCGACAATCTCCTGCACTGCCGCGGCAGAGAACTCTCCAGTTTTGCCTTCAAAAGATTCCGAATGCCGAATCGCATTCTCGACCAGCCCCGCCTGCTCGATCACATCACCATTTTTTTCGCGGAATGCCTCCGCAATTGTGATCAGCACGCGTTTAAAGCTGGGGCGTCCGTAGTGATCATGCGGCGGAAAGTAGGTGCCGCCATAAAACGGCTTTCCATCCGGAGTGAGAAAGCCGGTAAGTGGCCAACCGCCCTGCCCGCTGATCGCTTGCACCGCGACTTGGTAGCGGCTGTCGATGTCGGGACGCTCGTCCCGGTCCACCTTGATGGCCACGTAGCGCTCGTTGATGATCTGCGCAACTTCCGGATCGTCGTAGGACTCGCGGTCCATCACATGGCACCAGTGGCACCACACCGCGCCGATGTCGAGCAGGATGGGCTTGTTCTCACGTTTGGCCAGCGAAAAGGCCTCTTCGCCCCACTCATGCCACTGCACCGGTTGGTGCATGGCGGATCGCAAGTACGAAGACGAAGCCTGAGCAAGGGAGTTCAACGTGCTGGTGGACATTGAGATAGTCTAGTTCGATTCAGAGATCAACGTTGCATACCCGAAATCAACATCATTTCACCGCAGAGAACGCAGAGTACGCCGAGAGATCTCGAGTATTGTTTCCTCTGCGATCTCGGCGTGCTCGGCGGTCAAATGTTTTTGAACAACTCCGCCCGAGGATCCTCCGGGTTCAACTTTGCCAGCTCGCGTAGGAGTTCCTTCGTCTTCTCGTCGCGGGGCATAGGGACCGTGATCTTTACTTCCGCGATCTCGTCTCCGCGGACGCCGTCTTTCGTGGCGGATGGCACGCCCTTTTCGCGCAGGCGCAGTTTCTGTCCGGACTGAGTACCCGGCGGAATCTTGAGCTGGGCGCGACCGTCGATCGTCGGAACTTCAACCTTCGAGCCCAGTCCCGCCTCGCTCGCAGTGATGGGAACAGTGACGTAAATGTCGTCCCCCTCGCGGCGAAACACAGGATGATCTCCCGCGCGAATGATGACGTAAAGATCACCGGGCTGGCCACCGTGGCCGCCGGCATTGCCCTTTCCCGCGATGCGGATACGCTGGCCATCGCGCGTGCCGGCTTTGATTCGCACTTCCAGCGGCTCAGTGCGTCCGACCACACCTTCTCCGTGGCACACCGGACAGGCCGAAACATTCTTTCCCGTGCCGCCGCATCGCGGGCACGGCATGTTGAACTTCATGCGATTCGCGCTCTGCTCGATTGTTCCTTTGCCGTGGCATTGCGGACAGACGCCCGGCTGCTCGATGTGTCCGCTGCCGTGGCAATTGCCGCAGACATCCTGGCGCGCGATGTTTAGCTTCATCACGCCGCCGCGAATTGCCGTCCAGAACGGCACGTTCACTTGATATTCGAGATCGCTGCCCGGCTCGGGCCCTTGCTGTGCCGCCGCCCCGCCGCGACCTCCGCCGAAGATCGAAGAGAAAATGTCGCGAAACCCGCCGCCACCGCTGGTTCCCGCGGGTGCACGCCCGCCGCGCGCGCCTTCGAACATGTCACCGAAATCGAAGCCGCTGAAGTCAAAGCCGCCCGCGCCGGCACCGCCTCCGGGTTGTCCACCGGGAAATCCGCCATACCCGCCGGCTCCGGTTGGACCGCCTCGCGCGTAAGCTTCCGCCGCCGCGGGATCGATGTTGTCGGAATAAAAGCCGAGCTGGTCGTAAATCTTGCGCTTCTTGGGATCGCTGAGAACGTCGTTGGCCTCAGAGAGGGCCTTGAACTTCTCTTCAGCCGCTTTGTCTCCCGGATTGACGTCGGGATGATATTTGCGCGCAAGTTTGCGAAATGCCTTGCGGATGTCCTCTTCCGAGGCGGACTTCTTTACACCGAGAATTTCGTAATAGTCTTTTTTGGTGGTCGTAGGCATGAGTCAGCAATCAGCACTCAGCAATCAGTCAAATTTGTTTATATCTTGTCATAACAGGTTCTTGTCCATTGCATCAACGAATTACGATGCGAGCGTCTCACCTTCCAGTACCATCGGCGCTCCCCACTTCACCGCATCCACGTACACGGGGATGCGGTGCACTCCCTGAGGAGTCGGCGCGAAAACGTACCAGCGCTTCTCCTGTTCCACAAATGCTAAGAAATATTCCTGATCTTTAATTTGAAACTGCAATTTGTCTACCCCTTTACTGCTCCAGGGCCTAAAGGCCCTCAGCTCGATATTTCCTTTCGGCACGGCTGAAGCCGTGCCCTCCCGTAATTTTCAGCATGGCCGACGCCGTGGCTTGATCAAGCCGCGTTCGGCACTAGCCGAAGCCGTGCACTCCCGAACTTCCAAATTCAAAGCCACGGATGAACACGGATGTCACGGATTCTTCGATCCGTGTTTATCCGTGTAAATCCGTGGCCGAGAAGTTCGCCGAACCGCCACTGCTGCTGCCCCTGCATCAGCAATTAGCGCCATCCTTTGTGACTGACGACTGATGGCTGACGGCTGACAGCTTATTTCTTATCCACGTCCACGTACTCGGCGTCGATGACGCCTTCGTCTTTCTTGGCTTCACCGTTGCCGCCGGGCTGCGGACCACCCGCGCTGCCGCTCGGTCCGGCGCCTCCGCCCGGAGGCGGTGTCTGCGCCTGCGCCGACTTGTACATCTGCTCGGCCAGCTTGTGCGACGCCTGCGTCAGAGTCTCGCGGGCACGCTCCATCTGCGCCTTCTCGTTCGACTCCAGCGCCTTCTTGGCGTCGGCCAGCGCGTTCTCCACCTCGCCGCGATCGGAGCCGGAAATCTTGTCTCCCTGCTCCTTCAGCATCTTCTCGATCTGGTACACCATCGAGTCGAGCTGGTTCTTGGCTTCAATCGTTTCCCGCTGCGCCTTGTCTTCGGCCGAGTGCGCATCGGCGTCCTTCGCCATGCGATCGACTTCTTCCTTCGACAGGCCCGAAGACGACGTAATCGTGATCTTCTGGTCCTTGCCGGTGGCGTTGTCCTTCGCCGTGACGTTGAGGATTCCGTTCGCGTCGATATCGAACGTGACCTCAATCTGCGGGACGCCGCGCGGTGCCGGCGGAATTCCCGTCAGATGGAATTTGCCCAGCGTGCGGTTCTGCGCGGCCATGGGCCGCTCGCCCTGCAGCACGTGCACTTCAACCGACGTCTGGCTATCCGCCGCGGTTGAGAACGTTTCCGTCTTCTTCGTCGGAATGGTCGTGTTTCGCGGAATCATCGGCGTCGCCACGCCGCCGAGCGTTTCAATCGACAGCGTCAGCGGAGTCACGTCGAGCAAGAGCAGGTCTTTTACTTCGCCCTTGAGCACGCCGCCCTGAATTCCGGCGCCGACTGCAACCACTTCGTCCGGGTTCACGCCCTTGTGGCCTTCGCGTCCAAACAGCTCTTTCACCAACTGCTGGATTCGCGGCATGCGCGTCTGTCCGCCGACCAGCACGACTTCGTTGATCTTCGACGTATCAACGCCGGCGTCCTTCATGCACTGCTTGCACGGACCAACCGAGCGCTGAATGATGTCCTCGACCATGCCTTCGAGCTTGGCGCGAGTCAGCTTCACCACCAGGTGCTTCGGGCCGCTCGCATCCGCGGTGATGAACGGGAGATTGATCTCCGTTTCCATCGTGGTCGAGAGCTCGATCTTGGCACGCTCGGCCGCGTCACGCAGACGCTGCAGCGCCATCTCGTTGCCCTTGCCGCGGAGGTCGAGGCCTTCATTCTTCTTGAATTCGTCAATGAGCCAGTCCACTAGCCGCTGATCGATGTTGTCGCCGCCGAGGTGCGTGTCACCATTCGTAGCCTTCACCTCAATGACGCCTTCACCGACTTCCAGGATCGAAATGTCGAATGTGCCGCCGCCGAAGTCGTACACCGCGATGGTCTCGTCTTTACCTTTGTCCAGCCCGTAAGCTAGCGCTGCCGCAGTCGGCTCGTTGATGATTCGCTTCACATCGAGTCCGGCAATCCGGCCGGCGTCTTTGGTGGCCTGGCGCTGCGCGTCGTTGAAGTACGCAGGCACTGTGATGACCGCCTCCGTCACCTTTTCGCCGAGGTAGTCTTCCGCCGCCTTCTTCAGCTTTTGCAGGATCATCGCCGAAATTTCCGGCGGAGTGTATTCCTTGCCCTGCGCCACAATGGCAACGTGGTCGCCCTGGCGTACGACTTTGTATGGGACCATCTTCATTTCTTCGTTCACTTCGTCGTAGCGGCGTCCCATGAACCGCTTGATCGAATAAACCGTGTTTTCGGGATTGGTGATCGCCTGGCGCTTGGCCACCTGCCCTACCAGCCGCTCTCCGGTCTTGGTGAAGGCGACGACCGACGGCGTAGTCCGGCCACCCTCCTCGTTGGCAATGACCTTGGGCTCGCCCCCTTCCATGACGGCGACGCAGGAGTTGGTGGTTCCCAGGTCAATTCCGATAATCTTGGCCATGATGCTCTCCTTGTGGTGCTTATAAGTGCTGTGATTTAAGCCGCGAGCAGTGAGCTGTGAGCGACGAGCAAGCCTGATTTGGCTTGCTCATTGCTCGCGGCTCACCGCTAGCAGCTCGTAAGTACTTTGGATTCAACATCTCACGATTGCGCTCTGCATTATTATCAGAGTTGAGCGAGTTATTGTCAACGTTTTAGATGCGGAAGGGAGGGGTCGGGATGCGGCTTAAAGACTTGGTTTTGGCCCAGGGAACCAGTTCGACGGAACCAGCCCATCGGGGATGTTCAGTCGGCAGGCATACTCGCCGTTAAAGCCGAAAGATTTCAAGAGAATGAGTTCCAAGTACCATTTCCCCAGCTGTAGGGCTTCGAAAAAAGCTCTGCCACCCTTGACCTCCTGGCGGGTGGCCCGGGTTTGCCGGCTTCAGCAATGACGTGGGGTGCCCCTTGTCTCGCGTTTTCCAGACATGGGTACCACGACTTCATTCGTGATTCCGTTTCAGGAATTTCTCGAAATCCAAACTCTCACCACCTCTACCTACTTCTCGAAAACCGCGAGAAGTGGGGCACCCCTGTTTATTGCTGGTTACCAACACTGGCTCGAACCAAGGATGCCCAACTCCGGTACGAATCCAAACCTACTTCACCGGATTGAAATCAAACTTCTCCGATCCTTCTTCGTAGAACAGCGCGCCCTCTTTCTTATCGCCGCCGCTCCAGTGCTTGTGACCGCCGGGGACACGCAGGAAGTCTCCAGGGCCGACGCGTTTTTCGCCATTTTCGTCTTTGTAGAGATACGCACCTTTAATCACGACGATCGAAACATCGTTGGTGTGGGTATGCATTCCGGCGTCGTACCCAGGTTTAAACTTTGTGAAGGTGGCATGCGCACCCGTGGCGGCGTCTCCAAACACTGGCGCAGTGGAGACGTTCGGGTTCTGCTGCATGGCGGTGTAATTCGCCTTTGCCGAATCAATAAACACGACCTTGCCTTCTGCCTGTCCTTGCACCCGCCCTATTGTCCAGGCCACGACCAATCCGGCCACCACCGCAGCTACGAAGAATGAGCGTTTCATGTTGTCCTCCTGTGGACTAGCGCGCAACAAAAGCGACCGAATTGTACACCGGCGCAACCACGGCGAAGTTCAGGTTCTTCAGGACATGCACCTGTTGTCCAAGGCGTGACCTGAACACTGCTCCTGACCTGAGTCTATTTCCCGGGTTTTCAGGCCCTTACGGAGCTTTGGTGGTCCCCTTTCTCCGCGTTCTCTTCAGAATTAGGGATCTCACCGCCTTGCCTACCCCATCATCCTGATTGTTGATTGGCCCTCAGTTCCATAGCCTTGCAGGGACTTCATAGGAGCGCGAAGCGTGCCTTCTGCTCACAAATCGTGCATTCCGGCAATGAGCCTGGTGGTATTCGGCCTCCTCGTTACTGGTGAGCCCGGAGTAGCGCAATCGCAGGCTTCACCCCAGCTCTCCCCTGCCACTCTGGTCAAGAGCGTCATCTATAACGAGATGCACCCGTTAAGCGTTTCAACAGTGCATTGGAAGTACCGGCTGGAAAAGACATCTGACGGCAAGCAGGAAACCAGAACCGTTATTGAGACCCAATCAGGATCGCTGGACAGATTACTGGCCATTGCTGGAAAGCCGTTGACCGAAGCTCAACAGGCAGAGGAGGCCAGACGGATTTTCCGGTTTTCACATAGTCCTGAAGAGCAACGCAAGGCGGAGCAAGCGCGCCAAAAAGATTCGGACCAGTGCAACGCGATTTTCAAGATGATTCCTGACGCGTTCAATTTCCAGCAGACAGGCCAGAGCGGCGACGCGGTCCGGTTGAGTTTTACCCCGAACCCACAGTTTCGTCCTCCTTCCCGCGAAGGCAAGGTCTTGCAGCACATGACCGGGGAAATGTGGGTCAGTGCGAGCCAGAAGCGGCTCATCGCCATTGACGGCCGGCTCACAAGTGACGTCAAATTTGGTGCCGGATTGCTGGGCCACCTCGAAAAAGGCGGCCAATTCATGGTGAAGCGCGCCGAAGTTGCTCCCAACGATTGGGAGGTCACGGAACTCACTGTGAATATGCAAGGAAAAGCTCTACTGTTCAAGAGCATTTCGGTACAACAGAAAGAGCTGCACAGCAACTTCGAACGCATGCCCAACGACATCTCCATAGCCGATGCGGCGGGGCTTTTGCTCAAACAAACGTTAGTCGCTTCCAAGCGGTAACCAGAAGTTCCCTGGCCTTTAAGCGGACAAATTAAAGAGGGGCGGCTCGCGCCGCCCTTAGTTCTGCTTGCTTGACTTTACTACGCGGCCGGTTTCTTTCTCTTAGGCGTTGCCTGCGTGTCCACGTCAACGTCACCCTCCTTATCGACTCGCAGTTCTTCGTGGCGCACATCGTCGGCGACGTTTTCTGTCCGCTGCACGGCGCGCTTGCCCACCCGTACCTCATCGGTTACAACTGGCTGCTTTTCCGTCCGAACGCGCTCTTCGGAAAGCGGCACGCGAATTTCCTGGTCCTTGCCGATCTCACCCGTCGCGCTCTGCCCGGACACGGGCGTCCGTTCAATCACCAACTCTTCTCGCGTAACCGGCACCTCGACGTTCTTTTTTTCCGTGATCACATCTTTGCGCAACCGTACCTCGCCGCGTTGGACGCGGTCTTTGTAAGTGCGGAGAATCTCGCCTCGCAGCTGGATGCGGCGGTCGCCTTCAACATCGGCCGATGCACCCGAACTGATGGCAGAGCTCTCGAAGCCGCTTTCGCGTAGATCCCCGCCGGCATTCTGCAGGATCCTACGCGCTTCCTCGCGGCGCGTGCCAGTCACGCTTACCAGCGCTCCACCAGTGTTGATTCCCTGGTAGTAGTAGTCGGCCCGGTCGTCGGTCCAATTCAGGTCCGAACTGGCTTCGCGATAGTCGTAATCTTCATCGTGCTCTCCGGTAAAGAAATCCTTTACCTTTTGCCAGAAGCTGTCGTGATCTTTGCCCTGGGTCGTGGTTGCCGTGGTGCCTGTGCTCTCGTACTCGCTTCCCGCCATTAAGCCGATCTCCGAGGACGTGAACCCCGCAGCCCGCAGCTGATTGATCGCGCTATACGCATCATTTTTATTCCGGAAGAACGCAATCACTCGCGCCTCAGACGTGCGTAGGTCATTTCCTGGTGTCTGTGTGGACGCCATAGCTTCTCCTTTGATCTTTCGCGTGAATTGAATTTCTTGCCGGATTAGGATGCGATTCATCCTGTGGACGCCGTGAACAGCACTCGATTTGTGAGCGGAGCTTGGTACGTTTCGTCGGCATCTCCACTGGTCAGCTAAAATCACGCTCGTGCTCTTGCTGGGACATCGAGGATCACGGTGCGACCGCTCGGTTCGAGAGAATACTTTCGGCGCTTTTGATCTCGCTCTGGAGCACGGCTGTGATGGCTTTGAGTTCGACGTGCGCCTGAGCAGCGACGGTGTTCCGGTTGTTTGTCACGACGCCAAGTTCAAGGGGCTCTCAATTTCCAGGACTGCGGCATCTCGCCTTCAGGAGCTACCCACTCTTGAAGCGGCGCTGCAGCGATACTGCTCGCGCGCGTTTCTCGATATCGAACTGAAGGTCTCCGGGATCGAGAGACACCTGCTTCGACTCCTCTCCACACATCCTCCGAAGAAAGGGTTCGTTGTTTCCTCTTTTCTGCCGCGTGTGCTGCTCGAACTCAGGAGTCTCGATACCGCTGTCCCGCTTGCGCTCATCTGCGAGAACACACGTCAGCTTCAACGTTGGAGGGACCTGCCGATCGAAATCGTGATTGCGCATCAGTCGCTGGTCACGCGCAGCTTGTCGCGTGACGTGCATGAAGCCGGAAAAAGCCTATGGGCCTGGACCGTCAACCGCGCGTCAACCATGGCGCGTCTGGCCGAATGGGGAGTTGACGGCATCATCTCGGATCGAACTAACGTGCTGTCGCAGGTGTATCGAAAAACGACCCTAGAGCCCAGGAGCACACTTCAGGCCCGACCAACAACTTTCTAACCAACATCGTTTCCCTGCATATATTCCTTGACACGTATATTCCCTATCGCGTATATACAAAGGGTGGAATCGATATTCGAAATCATTGCTGAGCCGAATCGGCGCGCGATTCTAAGCCTCCTGGTCTCGTCCGAACAGTCCGTAGGTGAAATCGAGCGACAACTGGGCATGCCGCAACCGACTGTGTCCAAGCACTTGCGGGTGCTGCGCGAAGCCGGCTTTGTAGAGTCCACTGTGGATGCGCAACGCCGGCTGTATCGTCTCAGGCCTAAACCACTTCAAGAACTCGATATCTGGCTGGCTCAGTTCCGCCGCTTCTGGTCTGCTCACGTCGATGCTCTTGAGCGCCACCTCGACCGCATGCACCAAACCAAACCAACGAAGAAGAAAGAAAATCCGGCGACGCGGCAAGTCCGCGAGCGTCACAAAGGAAAAAGCAGATGAAAATCAAAGTTACTAGCGTATATGTAGACGATCAAGAGAAGGCCCTGCACTTTTACACCGACGTGTTGGGATTCGCCAAGAAAACCGATTTCAGCCAGGGCCCATACCGCTGGCTGACAGTGACCTCGCAGGAGGATCCGGACGGCACGGAACTGCAGTTGGCACTCAACAACAATCCGGCGGCGAAAACGTATCAGCAAGCGATTTTTCAGCAAAACCAGCCAGCAATCATGCTTTTCACCGATGACTTGCAAGCCGATTACGAGCGAATGAAAGCGCGCGGGGCTGAATTTACAATGCCGCCAACCGACGTCACCGCGTCCAAGATCGCCATGTTGAAGGATACCTGCGGCAACCTGGTGCAGGTCACAGAACTGAAACGCTGGTAGAAAGACCGGTTGTTGGTTGTTAGTTACTCGTGGTTAGCGATCGGGTTGACAATGAAAATAATCAATGGGCGACGACAGCCTCAGGGTCCAGGTGTGAGGAGACAGAAATGACCGAACTCGAGCAGTACACACCGGGCCCGGCCAGCGGGGCGCAGGTGCGCAAGGGCGGAGACAAATGGACGCTGATCCTGGTCCGCGAACTACGCCATTCGCCGGAAAAAGTGTGGCAGGCATTGATCGATCCTGCGCAAGTGCGCGAGTGGGCGCCATTTGTGGTCGATGGAAGACTGGACAAGGTGGGAGCAACGGTCAAGCTCACTTGGGTCGGAAACCCAGCTCCGATCGAGACCAAGGTTGTGCGAGCCGAAGCTCGCGAGGTGCTCGAGTTCGGCGATATCCGGTGGGAACTTGAAGGTACGCATGTCGGCACTCGCCTGACCTTGTGGACGAACATCGATCGACGCTTCGTTGCGTGGGGAGCAGCCGGCTGGCACATTGCTTTCGATGTTCTGGATCGGCTGCTAAGCGGAAATCCGCTGGGCCAGATCGCTGGCGCCGACGCGATGAAATTCGCCGGTTGGCGGCGCTTGGTGGCCGAATATGCGGCGCAGTTTGGGATTGATGCCCCCACCTGGGGCGGGAAATAAATTCAGTCGTTCAAACGGAGGAAACATGAGCCAAGGCACTGCCCGGACAATTTTTCGCTAGATTCACCTAGTCGGCTCGATGTACCCCGCAGCCTTGCTGTGCTCTTGAAAAGAATCCAGGGTTGTCATACCGCTTCTTGTTGACCGATGCTTATCTGCTGATTTTTTGTGGAACCGACCTCACGATTTTCACGTACCTACGTCTATCAAGTGGCACACGTGTGCCGCGCAGGAGGAGCGATGAGACATCTTGGGTTGGCAATTCTCGCGGTCGTATTGGCAGGCATGGGTTCGGCCCGCGCAGAGCAGTGGTCGAAGACCTACAACATTTCCGGATCCCCGAACCTGCAGGTTGAGACGACCGATGCGAATATTCACGTCGATACCTGGGACCAGAAGACGATCGAGGCCACGATCGTCAGCTCGCATTACAAGATCGGACCCGGAGGACTGCAAATAGATGAGCTGCAGTCCGGAGATACGGTCGCGATCAACGTGCGTTTCCCGCATGAATACCACATGACGCCGTTCAGCCATCGCGTGGACATCAACATCCACATGCCGCGCCAGGGGAGCGTTAATCTGCACACGGGCGACGGCAAAATCGAGCTCGCCGATTTCAAGGGTCAGATGAACCTGAACACCGGCGACGGCGCCGAGGAGATACACCACGTTGAAGGCCGTCTGCATGCGCAAACGGGCGATGGACACATCAATGCCGATGGCCGTTTCGACGCCTTGGACCTCAAGAGCGGCGACGGGCACGTCGATGCTCGCGCAACTGCCGGATCGACCCTTTCTGAAGAATGGATGCTGCACACCGGCGATGGCAGTGTCAGCCTGGAACTGCCCGACAATTTGTCTGCAGATTTATATCTTCATACTGGCGATGGTCACATTGACGTGAACCTGCCGATGACCACTGAAGGCCGCATTAAAGGCAATGAGCTTCGCGGAAAGTTGAATGGCGGCGGCAAGCTGATCACCGTGCACACGGGCGATGGCTCCATCAACCTGCGGAAGGGATGAGATTGCTCCCATTACAATTGTGCCTTTCGAGGCACCTTGAATGAGACCATCTCTCTCGGACTTGATGACAATTCTGGACTTGAAGCCGCTCGATCAAGAGGGCGGCTTTTTTGTCGAGACCTACCGAACTGCGGAAAATATCGACGCACGTCAGTTCAAGCTTGGCCACACTGGACCTCGGTCGCTGTCAACCGCAATCTACTATCTGCTAACACCCGAGTCGTTTTCCGCCATCCATAAGGTGCCTGGAGATGAGATCTTCCACTTTTATGCTGGCGATCCAGTGGAGATGTTAGAGCTGCTTCCGGATGGCTCCGGCCACATCGTCACGCTCGGTCCGGATATTCAAAGCGGGATGAAGTTCCAGCACATCGTGAAAGGTGGCGTCTGGCAAGGCGCGCGGCTGGTTGCTGGCGGGGAATATGCGCTGCTCGGCACCACCATGGCTCCGGGCTTCGACTACGCCTACTTCAGCAAGGGGAATGGGTCTGAACTGGTCGCCAAATACCCGGCTCATGCTGTCCTGATCCGCGAACTACTGAAATCCCATTAACCTTATGCCACGCAAGACAGCGGCCGCCTTTGCTGTCCTTGACTGATGGGTGTCCAGAGGACGTGACCTGTGGTCACTTGTTCCGAGGGCGCCAGCGCGGTGAAATCATAGGACAACTGGGAGCACCTATGCTACGTGTCTTTGGTCTTGGCGCTTTTATGATCGCAATTGCGATTGCCATCTACCTTTATTCCAAAGATGCGCAAAACCTCGCCAGTTCGTCTCCGGGGGGGACGCTCACGTCGCAGGCCGAGGTCACCGGTGTCAGAACAGACTTGCTCTCTATCGCCAACGCTGAGCGCAGCGCCATGGCCAGTGAAGGCAAGTATCTCTCGTTAGACGATCTGGTCGCCGGGCACTACATCACCATGCACGGTTCGCGGCCGCCTTATAGTTATGACATTGAGACCAGCAGCACCGGTTTTCGCGCCGTGGCGACGCGATCTGATTCTGGAAAACCCTCGCAGATATGGGTCGACGAGACGATGACCGTAGGCTCCGAATAGCCTTCTACACCTCTTCACACCTCGTGGTACCTGAAGCAAGTTACCAGATGATCATTCACCATGCCGACTGCTTGCATGAAGGCGTAGCAGATTGTTGATCCCACAAATGTGAATCCGCGCTTTTGCAAGGCCTTGCTCATGGCGTCGGATTCAGCCGTGCGCGCGGGAACCTCTGTGACTTTGCGCCTGGCATTCACGACTGGTTGCCCGCTCACGAACTGCCAGATGTATCGATTGAACGAGCCGAACTCATCCTGCGCGGCCAAAAATGCTTTCGCGTTCTTCACTAATGAGTCAATCTTGAGCCGATTGCGAATAATGCCGTCGTTCCGCATCAGAGCGTCGAGCTTGCGCCGGTTGTAGCGGGCAATCTTCTTCGGGTCGAAGCCGTCGAGGGCGGCACGATAATTCTCGCGCTTGCGCAGGATCGTGTCCCAACTGAGGCCCGCTTGCGCGCCTTCCAGTACCAGGAATTCAAACAAGACGCGATCATCGTGTTGCGGCACGCCCCATTCGCGGTCGTGATAGGCAATCGCGAGGTCGTTTTTCGCCCAAGAGCAACGGGTTGGGGTTGAGTCGTTCATGGATTGTTGTGGTGGCTGATCGCCCCTCTAAATCTCCACTTTCTGCATCCATTGGGCGATTTGGACATTCCATCCGAGATCCTTTGCCATCGCATCTCGCAACTGATTGGACGCTTCCAGTTCACCGTGGACTAAATAGGTGCTCCTCGGCTTGCTGGAAAACGTATGCAGCCATTCCAGAAGTTCCGGGGTATCGGCGTGGTCGCTGAACTGCTCTAGGGCAGCGACCTGGGCGCGAATGGGAATCATTTGGCCGAAGATCTTCACCTCGTTCGCCCCGCTCTTGATGGTGAAGCCCCGCGTTCCTGGCGCCTGGAAACCTATAAAGATGACTGTGTTCCTCGGATCAGGCAGGCGCTGGATCAGGTGGTGCTGAATGCGACCGCCAGTCACCATGCCGCTGGAAGAAATAATGATGCAGGGGAAACGTGAGTTGTTGATCTTTTTCGACTCTTCTGCGGTTTGCGCGAAGGTAAAGCCTTGCCACTCTAGCGGCGATCCGTACTTGCTGATTAATTCCTTGGTCGCGTCGCTGTATTCCTCCGTGTGTTTCAGGAAGATCTCGACCGCTTTGATCGCCATGGGACTGTCGCAATAGACCGGCACGCGCGGGCATTGGCCGGATTCCATCAACTCTTTCAACATGAATACGAACTTCTGGGTGCGCTCCACAGCGAAGGCGGGGACGACGACGCTTCCACCGCGTTCGACGGTTTGCGGATTATCGTGGCGAGTTCAGGGCGAGGATCCGTCTTCGGATGGTTGCGATTTCCGTAAGTGGATTCCATCACGAGAACGTCTGCCATCTCGCCAGGTTGGGGACCTGAATACACCACTTTGCCGGGCGCGGTGTGTTGATCGTGCACTCGGCCGATGTCGCCGGTAAACAATAGCCGCTTGGATTGGCTACCGTTGACGGTCACCTCCGCCATGGAGGATCCAAGGATGTGGGCGGCATGCACGAACCGGAATGAAACGTCCGGCGAAACTTGCTTGACTACTCCGAAGTCTACTGGCTTGAAGTATTGCAGGCATTCTTGCGCTTCCTCCAACGTATAAAGAGGGAGGGCGGGATCGTGCTTCGAGGTCTTGAACTTGTTGTGGAACGCGGCGTCTTCTTCTTGCAGGTGTCCGGAGTCGGGCAGGATAATGCTGCACAGATCGATGGTCGATGGGGTAGCGTAAACAGGCCCACGAAATCCCTGCTTCACCAGGCGAGGAATCCAGCCGCAGTGGTCGAGATGCGCGTGGGTCAGAATCAGGCACTCGATCTCGTGAGCGGCGATTGGAACATCCTGCCAGTTCCGCTCGCGCCATTCCTTCTTGCCCTGAAAGATGCCGCAGTCGATCAAAATTTGTGTGCCAGTTTTGCCGGTCCCATCGCCAGAAACATTCAGTAGATGTTTTGACCCGGTGACGGTACCCGCCGCGCCAAGAAACTGAATATAGGCCAAGAAAAACCCTCCCCGATTGAATCATTTAATCAGTGAGATATTGAATCATTGAACCCCACAACCCACATGTTTCTAAATCGTTCAATGATCCGATGACTCAATGATTTAATCGCTTTCACTGATTCAAGGATTCCGCACTGATGCTGAACTCGTTGTTACTCGTGTCGCTCTCCGGGACAGTGCCGTCATTGACGATCGCTTTGATTGGCGTGGCTGCCGCCAAGATTCGCACCGAGGCTTTTGACTTTCCGGGAACGATGAGCTTTTCCGTGGCATCGCCCTCGGTCATTTCCAACTTCACTGGCACCTCGGCAGCAGCGCCCCCGAGATTTTCCACAGTAACGGCGACCATATATCCGCCGCTCACCACCGGGCGCGCATGAACCGAGTCAATGCGGAAGTCGGGCAGTCCACGATCGCGATAAACCCAATCGTCAAAAAACCAGGTCAAATCACGACGCGACTGCTGCTCGAGTAACTTCTGCATGTAGAGCGCGTCTTTGTCATCGCTCGCCTTGTAATTGTGGAGCGCCGCCGTCAACGCGGTTTCGCCGACCAGTTCACGAAGCATCCACCAGACATTCATAGCCTTCGTCTCCAGGTAAAACTCGTCCGATGAATTAATGAGCGAACGCGCTGCTGCCGCAGGACTTCCCTTCTCCGGGCTTTGGCGTTCCATCTCGACCAGGGGATCACGGTGAGTGTTTAGGTAATGCAAAACGCCCGCGCGTTCCTTCTCCTGCTCGATATAACGCAGCTGCATATATCGTGCGAGGCCTTGATTGATCCAGGCTCGGGAGGAAGGAAAATCAAGCTGAGCAACCTGCTGCACGGCCATGAGCAACATGGTGGTTTCATCTTCCGCAATCGGCATCATCAAGGTATTGCCGGACTGAAAGGGTGCTGCATTTGAATCAGGGAGATCGATGACTTGCGACTTCATGCCATTTGGCTCCGAATGTGCGCCAAGCCAGACAGAGATACTCGGGCCGACCTGATTAAGCGCAAGCACGTAATCGTCTGCGGCGGACTTGTGGTCTGCGAGATAGCGAATAATGAAGTTGCCATTTTGAACCTCGTTGAAGTCAGCTATCACGAAGACCGGAACAGTTTCACCTCCGAAAAAAACATGTTGAATACAGTGAGAGGTGTTGCCGGCGGTATCTCCGCTGGACTTCGCGCCAGCCGCGCCTTGGCCGGTATCGTTCATCAGCGCTCCATCGGGCATGCATATGCTCATCTCCGCGTCATGCTGACGCTCTTTCCAGCGCCCTACTGCTTCCGTAATGCTCGCGGCATCGGACATATTCGCGACCTCGGTCGCGATCGGATACCAAACCACATAGCCGATCCCGCGGACGGCGGTGAAGCCAGAACTGATTTGATCCCAGTCGGAATGTTTGGCCACTTCGGCGGGAACTCCGATGCGAGTCAGACGCGTGGCATCCTGAGGAATCGTGCCTTCGTAGCCGACGCTGAGTTCCGTGGCTTCTTTGGGTGCAATCGGTTTGGGCAACGTAACGATAGCTTCGCTCAGTGCGCCCGTGTGGTCGATATCGCTGGTGTACGTCTGAGTGATGAATTCCGCAGGTTTGCCGCCAAGCTGAATTGAGACCCAGTGCAGTGAAGAGGAAATCTGCAGGACGATATTGCGCTGCGGCAAGTCCGAATCGTTGCGCAGCGTGATCTTTCCGCGCATGCCCAGACGCTGCTGGCCGGCATCGATGGTTGCGTCGAGATCGTAACGGGTGAAGCTGAAAGCTTCGCGATCGAGCGCCTTCGAGGGCACAGCGAAGGCAAGCAGCGCACAAATAACCGAGAACCACTTCATTTCTGCGGCGACCGCCTTTGGCGCACGACTTCATAGAGGACAATGCCGGCGGCCACCGAGACGTTCAATGACGGAACCTGGCCTAGCATGGGAATTGAGACCAGGAAGTCACATTTCTTCGCCACGAGGTCGTGCAATCCCTTGCCTTCTGCGCCCAGCACGACGGCGCAGTCCATCTTGTAGTCGATGGCGTCGTAGTTGTCCTTGCCGCGCTCGTCGAGGCCGACGGTCCAAATGTTTTTCGACTTCAGATCTTCCAGTGTTCTCGCGATATTGGTGACTTTCGCAATCGGCAAGTGAGCGCTGGCTCCCGCAGAGGCTTTCGCGACCGTGCCAGTCACGCCCACTGCACGGCGCTCGGGAATGACAACCCCATCAGCGCCGGCGGCCTCCGACGTGCGTAGAACCGCGCCGAGATTGTGCGGATCCTCAATGCCGTCGAGCACCACCAGCAGTGAGAATTGTCCGCGTTTGGAAGCGATCAAATCATCGAGATCCGCGTATTGCTTAGCCGAAGTGACCGCCACCACTCCCTGGTGAGCTCCAGTGGAAGCGATGCGATCGAGTTCCTGTCGCGGCAAGAAACGGACGGCAATACTGTTGCGGCGGCATTCCTCGATGATTCGTTGCAGGCGGAGGTCATGGCGTTCCTTCGCCATGCCGACCCACTCGAAGCCACGGCCACGGGCTTTGAGCGCCTCGGTGACGGAATTGATTCCGTAGATAACGTTCATGGAAGACATAGTGTAAATGTTCGGCGATGGGCCTACCGTACACGTACTTTGTGAGATGCGCGCTACGGTGTACACTGACCCGCTCCAGGAACTTCATTCCAGAAACAGCAGTTCGCCGGAGGAATTATGAAGCTTGCAATTCGTATTGTCGTGATAATGTTCATCGCCATTGTCCTGACTTATTCCGCCGGAGCCCAGATGGGTATGGGCATGGCTCATCCCCCAAGTATTGCCGGCGTATTCAACCCGGAGGTCGGTTCAGGCGCCGCCTACGAAATGGTCCGGAAAGATGGCGGACAAAAGACTTCCTTTGAGATGTCGGTGGTGGGCAAAGAGGGACCGAATTACTGGCTGGAATACACCATGCAGAGTCCGCATGGAACCGTCTACATGAAAAGCCTGCTGGCGCGGGAAGCAGATAACGTCGTCATACAGCGCACGATTTTCCAGATGCCAGGCCGACCACCAATGGACATGAGTTCCATGATGAAGATGCATGGCATGCAATCGGAGGAATCAAAAGCCGATATGCGCGCGAATGCTGAAAGTTTGGGAAAACGAAACCATCACTACTCCGGCGGGCACATTTTCGTGCCAGCACTGGCGCAGCAAGAAAGACGGCAGCGAATATTGGCTGAGCGATAAGGTGTCACCCTGGAAACTGGTCAAGATGACCGGCAAAGATCAAAGTATGACACTCACGAAGGTGATCACCGACGCCAAGACTCATATCACCGGAACGCCGGTCAGCATGGAAGACATGATGAAGGCATGGGACAGCAGCATCCACAGTAGCTGTTCCGCATAGAATCAGGGTTCGTCGGCTATACTTTTCTCGACAGGAGAGAAGTGTGTCCCTATCGGCGGTCATAGTGGATGACGAGCAGCTTGCGCGCGATGAACTCGCCTATCTGCTGAAGAACCTGGGAGACGTGGATGTCGTCGCCCAGGGGAAAAACGGCCTGGAGGCGGTAAACCTCATTCGCGAACACAACCCCGACCTGGTTTTTCTTGATGTCCAGATGCCGGGACTGGATGGCTTCGGCGTGATCAAGAAGCTTCTCGACAAAAAGCTGCCGATGCCGAAGATCGTGTTCTCCACCGCCTTCGATCAATATGCGGTTAAGGCTTTTGAGGTAAACGCTGTCGATTATCTGCTGAAGCCCTTCGATAAAAAGCGGGTGGCGCAATCTGTGGAGAAAGCTCGTTCCACCATGGAGCCGCAAACTTCATCCTCCGAGAAACTCGATACGCTCGTGCGCATGCTGGAGGCACAGAAGCCGCAAGCGTCCAAGATCCTGCTCAAAACAGCTGGCAGGCTGCTGCTGGTGAATCAGCGTGATATTTGCTTTGCTTCCATCGAGGACGGCATCATCACGGTCGTGACCACCGGCCCCAATGGGATGGAAGGCCAGTCGAATTGCCGAACCTTGGAAGAGTTACTCGATAGTCTCGATCCGAACCTCTTTTGGCGCGTCCACCGTTCCTATCTCGTGAACACGCAACGGATCAAAGAAGTCGTGCCGTGGTTCAAGAGTTCGTATCAACTGCGCATGGACGACAAGAAGCAGACAGAGATTCCCGTGGCTCGGGCGCAGACCAAACGATTGCGAGAACTGTTCCGGCTCTGAGTTGCGAGAACGACCAGCGTCATACCGCCATTGCTTCGAGAGCATTGCGATTCTTGATCACCCAGGTCGATCCCTCGAGTTTGATCAGGTCCCGCTTTTTCAAATTACTGAGGAGGCGGGTGACGGTTTCGCGCGAGGCACCGATCCTCTGCGCCATCTCCTCATGTGTGACTGGCGTGCGGAGTCTGACATGCTCGCTGGGAGCATCGTGGCTCGCACAAGAAAGCAACAGCCGGGCCAGTTTTTCCGAAGAGGAACGTGCAAGGATTAGGTCGTGGACATCGCGGCAGGCGGCCTGGAAGTCACGGCTGACGGCGAGGGCAGAGCGGAGTCCCAGTTCTCCACTCTGCTCCATCAGCCGGAGGAGGGCTTCCCTTTCAACAAAGTTGATCAGGCAGGGCCCCACAGTCTCCGCGGTCATCTGATAGGGCTCTCCGGAAATCATCGCACTGAGGCCAATGGTCTCGCCGGGGGCGATCGTTTTGAAGATCAGGACCTTGCCTTCTTTCGAGGTCGTGGTGAGCTTCACTTTTCCTGAGCACAAAATGAAAGCGCCGCGGGCTACCTGGCCTTCCACACAGAGAATGGCTCCCCCAGGATATGTGGTGCGATGTGAGGCCCGGCTAAGGGTACGGGCAACGTTTTCCGAGAGAGAACAGTACCAGCCGCTCTTTTTCAAGGTGCAGGTGTCGCAGTCGTCGATCATCTGTAAGCCGTAAGGCGTCTTCATGGAAGTCTCCAGCTGGTTCTGGTTGTCGTTCTGGTTCTTGAAACAGACTTTTCCGTCGGTGGAGACTGCGATTTCACGCAACCCGCTACGCGTGCGACGGAGATCTCTCACCAGCAATCGACCGTTCTCAGTCTGCGAAAATAGTTCCGCTGCCAGGGCGCGAGCGCCGCGATCACGAGAGCGCATGGCCTGGACCAACTCCCATCCCGCGGTATTGTCAGCATGGTTATGCCACCGGAAACTGCAGTGCAAAAGGTATTGCGGGTCCAGGTAAGGCGAGATGTCGGTGCGGGAGCAACGACGGGCGAATCCCGGCTTGCAGCGCCGTGCAGTTGCCGGCTTCGGCTGACAACCGAACCCGTAGACGGGCGCAGAAGGTGTACTCGTGGCGCTAAGCACAGGTCTTCTTTTCTCCTGATCGCCTGACCCTTGCAGAATGATTGGATACATGAGGTGCAACGGGGATGCCAAACCTGTACGTCTGCTTAAGTGGTACACACCAAAGCAGGTAAGGCGAGCGGCGAGGGTTTGGATTAGTTTTCTGGAGTGCCGGGACGTCGGCATGCTGCCGATATTTTGGCAGCATGCGAATCGCAGCCTCTACTTAACCTTCCGGCAGAGTTCCTTAGCGATTCACTTCTTGCCATGAAGTTCGCGTAACCGTAACAGTCTGAGAGGAAGAAGTTGGCAACTCTCCAGGTTGAGGTACAGCAGTGGGGAACCATGGCGGTCCGAAATTGTTGGCGAAGCGTTGATCGTAGTAAGTGTTTCCTGCGCTGATATTGACCGAATGTGCCTGGTCTTCCGCACGCCCACCTACGATGGTCCAGGTGTTGATCGAGCCACCGGGGGTTGCGAATCCGCTCGTCCCGCTACCTATGGCCGCCATACTCGCATTGACCGTCAGGTTACCTTTCGGGTCAGGATAGAGATTGATGTTGCCGGTGGTGAATATTCCCAATACTCCAGCATTCGTCGACGAGTTCAGAACATCCGCGGGAACCGACACTGGCGACTGCAAGTAGGTCACGTCGCCGGTGATGCTGATATTATTCGATGCCGCCAAGGTAATCCCAGTGTTGTTCTGGACGGTACCGCTCATACCGGTGACTTGGCCATTCACATAAACCAGCGTTGGATCCACAACGCTGCCTGAAGGATCGGTCTGGATGACGGCCTGTCCAGTATTTGGATCTAACTGACTCGGGACGCCTTGCAAGGACAATGACGTGCTGCCGGAAGTGAGTGTGGTCGTGCCCGCCACGTTGTCGACCACAATCGTCGTGGTCGTGCTCCCTTGGGTGATGGTATACGTCTGCGTGGGATGGCCACTGCTGGTCGTGGCTGTCAGAGCGACGGATGCGTTCCCGTTGATGTAGAAACCGCCACCCGCTCCATCGCCGCCAGTGGCAGGATTGCTGCCATAAACACGCTGGCCGGATGAGTTCGTGTACCAGGGCAAGTACACTCCGCTCGGAGCGCTGCCGCTGCTTGGATACGAAGTACCGTTGATGTTCCTGAGCGTTTGGCTGAGCTGCGTTTGGGTTGGCGCTGGGTCCACTGGGCAAGGAGTTGCGGTGCATGGCGGATCGCCTTTTCCGTCCAACACGGCTTGCGCCTGGTTGTAAGTATTGCTCGGAGGAATAACCGGGTTTGCACCGGTTTGAAATCCGCTCTGGAATGTCGGTTGCTTGAAACCTTTCGGAGCAGATGCCGAATCCGAACATTTATTGTTGGACCACCAGCTTACGTTCGCACCGACCTGGGCCACCGATCCCGTAAAGGTATAACCGGGATTGGTGTAGCTGCCGAAGTTCCACTGGCCGTCGGTGAAGAATGGACCTGTCATAGTGCCGGGGACTAGAGGACCCTGGCAATCGCCGAAGTTGGTAATGAAAGCTCCCCACTTGGAGAAACTCGGCGGTCCCCCTACGGCGGCGTTTCCGGACACGCTGGTGTACACGATCGTTCCGGTCTGGGTAATCTCTTCAGATTCGCTTCCGTAGGACTTTCCGTGAACCGTGATGGTGTACGGATACACGAATGTCCACGCGTAATTCTTAGCGTTTGGAGTCGCACTCGCTCCACAGGTCGACGCGGTGATCGGCAGACAAGTTTTCGCGTCAGCAGGCGCAACCTGGAACTGTGGTGTTCCCAGAATCGCGTTGCCATTTGGATTCGCGTTCAGCAACTGAAAACTTCCCTTCCATGAACCTGGATCGCCCACGGTGTAGAACGAATTCTGGTAAGGCGTGTAGGAACTCGCCATTCCATTCGGATAGGCAAGGGCCGTCGCCCAAACGCCCGCCTGCGTGGGGATAGCCGCACCACCAACTGTCAACGGAGGGTTGGCGGTGGCAGTGGCGGCAGCGGTGATGGAATTCTTGATTGCTTCAACAACCACGTTGGTGCCGGAATCAGCAGCGTAGAAGGATCCGCGGTAGTTGCGATAGTAGCCGTTGATCATGGTGTCGGAGGAGACCAGCACGACGGCAGCAATGCTGGCAGCGCCGAGCAGGGCCAACAGAAGCAGCGTGATGATCAATGCAGCTCCGCTTTCGGCAACTATTGGTGTGACCGCCGATTTGCGCGATATTTTGTAAGCGTGTTTCACGGCTTTGCCTCCAACGTTCACAGCTTCAGTCAAGAATGTCACTGTTGGTAATGCTGCGCAGGTCGACCGACACGGATCCCTGCTGGACCAGATACGGGCCGCCATCAAACCCGTTCTTAAAATTCGTGAGCGCGGGCGAGTTGGCGTGGGGAACCGTGCGGGCAATCATGGAAACTCGGACCGCGCGGATCAATGTGAAATCGTTCACATCGTTTGCTGGCGGGGGTGTTGTGCTGCAATCGGCGCCGGCGATCGCATCGGTGCAGTACTTGCTTGAGTCGTAAAAATAATTCGCGTCGTCGGTCGCGTTTGTCTTGGCGTTGTCCCAGAGAATGGCGCCAATCTTGAAACCGATGACCTGGTCGGTCAACACTTGCGCGTTGGCAGCGGTGCAGGTTGCGCCATTGCAGCGGACCAGCTGGTCGTTGGTCGGATCGGTGGCACTGGTCAGCACGGAATAAGTGATGTCTTGAGAGCCATCGCCCAGGTCGACTACGTAAGTTCCCCCGGTTGCGTCAAAGGCGTAAGAGAAACCGTTGGTCTTCGCGAAGTTGTTTGAACCGGAGGAGTTGAAGACGATGTTCAGCGGATCTCCGGCAGCATCGGTTCCACCACCGGTCGGATTATGTTGCAGCCTGATGCCATTCGCACCGGCGGTGTTGGCGTCCTGCGTAAGCTGTACAACACCCATGCAGTATGTGGACAGCACAGCTGGCTGGGATGGATCGCAGGCCAGCAGCGTCCCCGACGCCACTTGCACAAACAGAACTTCGTCGTTTTTCTTGAAGCACTGGACGTCATTGGCGAGAACGGCACCTGGATTCAGGTCTGTGACGAAGACATTGGAGCTGTTGAGGATGGCGGTACCGGACTGACCAGGATCGTTTGTGACCAGCACCGGCGCGGTTGTGCCTCCCGCAGAATTGCACGGTTTGGGTTGTAGAAGCGTCATCGAATCAAAGCAGGCCTGGTTGGTTGGATATGACCAATTGGCGTTCGGGGCACAAGCGCCGGCGCCCGCAGGCGTGTTATTTCGAATTACGACCCCTAACGAAAAGGGTTGAACCGGGCTGCCCGTTGGCTGCACGCTGCTGAAAAGATTCGGACCCGCCGCAGCCAGATCAAGTTCCAGCTGTGACATCGCGTTTCGCATACCGATGTTCACGCCTGAGAGGCTCTGCTGTTCCGTAATCATGGCAAGATGCTTGTTGAACAGAGAGAAGGCCGCGCTGGCGACGATCATAAAAACGGCCATTGCCACCAGCATCTCGAAAATCGAAAAGCCTTTGCTTCTGCGATTCTCCATAACATTGATCCTCTTCACGGGCGCACCATGCTCATCTGAAAAGAAACCGGCTGCTTAGAGACGTTGTTTGCCAGAGAGACAACGACCGTAATTCTTCGCGCTCCGGTGACGGTTGCGGGATTGCCGGCAGCATCGGTAATGACCGGGTTCGCGGTGATCTGCCAACGGCGAGTAAACGTCGAACCTCCGCCCGTCGGACTCGGTACACCGCAGTTCGCAGGCGTGTCGACACAACCGGCGCTGGTGTGGACGATCGTGGTCGTGACCGGATTGCTGGTATTTGTCACTGGGTCGAAAACGATTTGCGTTTGTGTAATGTAGTCAGCGCCTGACGTCTCGGAAACCGTCACTTGGTCGCAATAGGTATCGCCAGCTGCGCACGTGGACGGCCCGGCCAAGCTCCCTCCCGCAGCTACGTTGGGGTCGGTCGACGGCCACTTGTTCAAGTTGTCCAGCTTTTCCGAAGCCAGGACGTTGGCCATGTTCATGTATTTGGCATTGGTGCCAAAGACCATGGTGCTGCACACCATCGCAGCCATTCCGATTAAGCCAATGGTCAGGACAGCCATCGAGACCAGCACCTCAATCAGCGTAAAGCCCGCGCTTCGACGGTTAGTGGATGACAGTTGTTGAGACATTTCCCACCGTGGATACAGCGATATTGGTTTGCAGCTGCGAATAAGTAACAGTCAAAGCTGGCGGAGCGTTCGTATTGTTCGTACACGTTCCACCTGCTCCGTAGACGGTCCCGTTCGGGCAAAGCGTGTACGTAAATACCGCCGAGTTCCCGCCATTGATCGCAACGGTGTTCGGCAGCGGCACCGCGGTGTTCGCGACGTTCGTGCTCACGTCAGTCACGACGTAGGTGTTTTGCGGAACGTTGATGGCCAGTGTGTAAATGTCGCTATTGCGGATGGATTGATAGCGGGCCTTCGAAATCGCGGTGCTGATTGAGCTCACGGCGGAATTCATGCGCATGCGCGACATGGTGCTGTTCACCACGGGAACAGACATGGCCGTGAGAATAGCGGCGACTGCCATTCCGATCATGAGTTCCGGCAGGCTGAGTCCCGCCGACTTAGCCGTCACTGAAATGTCAGCGCGGGATTTGCCAGCGGTGAACCGCGCAGTTGCGGCTGCGCCTGACGTTTCCTGCAATTCTGTAAAAGTCGTCAACATAGTTTGCGTAAGTTCCGCCAGCGGAACAGCTGCGGAAGCCTTAGTGTTGCCTGCTTGTGGAAAAGTTAAGCAAAAGAGGGCGTGAACGAAAGTTACACAGATACTGTTGCGGCTGGTTACTCAGTCCGTGGTAATGATGGTTAATCTGTACTCAGAAAAGGAGTTTGAGTTGTTCTCGGGAAGAGTATTGGAAGGAGGACAGTTTTGAAAAATTGATTGGAGGATCGCGTGATCGAAGGGGGCAATTGGTAATGTTACCCCGCGTATTGCTGTCGGGTGATCCCGAGTTTCTGCATGCGGGACTGAAGTGTGCTCCGCTTCATTCCCAGGCGTGCCGCTGCTCCAGTGACTCCGGCAATCACGCCGCCCGCTTCGCGCAATGTGCGCAGGATGTGTTCGCGCTCAATGTCCTCTAGTGTGCCAGTGATGTTTCGATCCGGCGATGCCATGCGCAACTCCGCCATCGGTGCATAGAGAACTGTCCCCTGAGTGAGGATCACAGATCGCTCCAGGAAATTCTCGAGCTCGCGAATATTGCCCGGCCAATGCCACCGCTCCAACTCTTGTATGACGTCAGCGGGGATGGATTCGATCCTCTTGCCCATCCGGCGTGCAAATTTCTGCACGAAGTAGCGTACAAGTAAAGGAATATCCCCCGTCCGGTCGCGCAGAGCCGGCAGTCGAAGGGGGAAGACATTCAACCGATAGTACAGATCTCGGCGAAACTGATGTTCATTTACGGCTGTGTCGAGATTACGATTTGTCGCCGCGATCACACGGACGTTAACCTTGATCGTACGCACTCCACCCAGGCGTTCAAATTCCTGATCCTGCAACGCACGCAGGAGTTTGGGCTGGAGCTCCAAAGGAATCTCCCCAATTTCGTCGAGGAATACCGTCCCTTTATCGGCCAACTCGAGCCTTCCGATCTTCTGACTGATTGCGCCGGTGAACGCGCCTTTCTCGTGCCCAAACAACTCGCTCTCGAGCAGGCCGGTGGGGATAGCAGCACAGTTGAGCTTGATGAAATTGTTATCGCGCCTGGCACTGAGTCGATGCAGGGCACGGGCAATCAACTCTTTGCCAGTGCCGGTTTCGCCCAGAATCAGAACTGTGGCATCGCTGGGCGCCGCGATTTCCACCTGCTTCAATACCTGGCGCAGAGCGGTACTGTTGCCCACAACTTCCCCGAAATTGTGCTCCGATCGAATCTCGTCTTCGAGGTAGAGTTTTTCTTTGGAGAGACGGTCCTTGAGCTGGGCAATTTCTTCATGGGCACGAGCGTTATCAATGGCGATGGCGACTTGCGCCGCGATCTGCGTGAGTAGCATCAGGTCCGCTTGGGAACAGTGACCGTTGCGGGTCGAGGCCAGTCCCAGAGCACCGAATTTGCGGCCTCGGCTGATCAGGGGAAAACATGATACGGTGCGAACTCCAGCGGCAACCAGAGCTTGGGAAAACGAAGATCCAATGAGATGCAGCTCCGACTGGGTGAACTGAATACTCTCGCCACGAGTGAATGCGATTCCGGTGGGGCAGTCGCCCATGGGCACAATGCTCTCCTGTATTTCGTTCGGTGAACCGGTTGTGGAGTCCAGGATGTGGTGCTTCATTGTTCCGGTACCGGCATCGTACAGCGCCAAGTGTGTGAAATCCTGGCTCACCAGAGGCTGTAGAAGACTCGAAATATCCTGGAGCAATTTGTGAACATCAAGGCTGGACATTAACGCGGTGGTGATATCCAACAGCGTTTCGAGGCGTTTCTTTTCGTCGCACAGAACCTCGGTCATGAAGGCGTTTTCCAGGACCAGCGCGACCAATTCGGCCGCTTGATCAAGCTTGCGCGCCTCCTCGTCGGAAAACGTGCCTGGCTGCCGTCGGGCCACTCCCAGTGTGCCAAGCCTGCGAGCATGGGTACTCAACGGGACCACGCGGAACGAGCGAAAACCCGCGTCTTCTGCCAACACATTTAGATCCGGAAATTGCGTATCCGAATGGGTGTCGTGAACCTCGATCGCGAGCTGATGCTGGAGCACCAGGCCGAGTGAGTTGGGATTCACCCACACTTCTCGAGGAAACCGAAATTTACCCGACTCGAAGACCACTGCGACCACTTGCCGGATGGGATCGAAAAAGCTGAAGGCACAGTGATCGAACGGGAGAGTCTGCTGAAGACGAGCGAGAAACTCGGAAACGAGCGCAAAAAGAGGCGGCTGTTCGGCGGAAGAAGGGGTTGCGGCCAGCTTTGCCCAAAATTCAATCCCCTCGTCTAGCCGATGCTGGTTTACACCTGCTGGATCCCCTGAGCGACTTTGCATCGCTGCATTCCCAATCTCCCCTCGATGCAAAGTTACGTTGCACGAATTGTATTCCGGAACTGAGCCGTTTTGGGAACTAATTTGTCATTGAAGGTTTAAGAACAAAGCGGGGACACGGTGATTGCTGATTCCCAAAATCGGACGCGTCGGGTGGAAATTGGCCTCGTGGGCTGAAAACTTTGGTCATTAGAAGAACCTAACCAGGGTTGCCGTATAATGACCGCATCCCCATGAAAGCATTCGTGTACGTGTCGCTGAAGCGGAGCGTTTTGGATCCCCAAGGCAAAACCATTCAAGGCGCCCTCAACAAAATGGGTTACAAGGGCCTGCAGGACGTGCGGCAAGGCAAATATTTCGAGATCATCCTCGATGGTGGGTTGAGCCGCAACGATGCGGAAGCTGAGATCGGAAAGATCGCCCGCGAAGTGCTGACCAATCCGGTTATTGAAGAATTTCGGTATTCGCTTGAGGAGTAGTTCAGATTTGGTTCGAGTAGTTCTCCCCACAACATTTTAGGAGCAGTCTGCCATGTGCGGAATCGTGGGATACGTGGGTAAGAAGAGGGTCGTTCCAGTCATCCTGGACGGCCTGAGGCGGCTGGAGTATCGCGGATACGACTCAGCTGGGATAGCGGTGTGCGGAAACGGCGAAGGCCTACAGATCCGCCGTGCCGAGGGCAAGCTGCGTAATCTCGAAGAGGTCATCCGCCTCAAGCCGATGGACGGTACCTATGGGATCGGCCACACTCGCTGGGCTACGCACGGGCGCCCCACCGAAGAAAACGCGCACCCGCATCGTGATTGCACCGGCAAGATAGTGGTTGTTCACAACGGCATCATCGAAAACTACGTTTCATTGAAGAAGAAGTTGGCTGAAGAAGGGCACAAGTTCACGACCGAAACCGATACCGAAATCGTTGCCCACATGATCGAGAAGTACTACTTGCATGGAGGCAATGGACATCGGCCATCATTGGAAGAGGCAGTGCGCAAGACGGTTACTCAGCTTACGGGCGTCTTTGCGCTGGCCGTGATTTCTGTCGATGAGCCCAACAAAATTGTTGCCGCGCGGAATGGACCGCCGGCGGTTATTGGATTAGGCAAGGATGAATATTTCGTTGCGTCGGATGTTCCGGCGATTCTTTATCACACGCGCGATTTGTTTTTCCTCGCGGATGGCGACTTGGCAGTCATCACGCCTGAAGGCGTACGCCTCACCGACTTCAACGGTCAGCCCATTACGCGCCAGGTACAGCACGTCACCTGGGATCCGATCATGGCGGAAAAGGGCGGCTTCAGGCACTTCATGCTCAAAGAAATCTATGAGCAGCCGCGCTCGGTACGCGATACGACTTTGGGACGCATTTCGCAGGAAACCGGTCACGTGTTTCTGGATGAGATGGAGATCACCGAGGCCGAGTTCAAAGCAGTTAAGAAGATCAACATCGCGGCTTGCGGCACCAGTTGGCATGCGGCCCAGGCTGGCAAGTTCATGATCGAACGGCTGGCGCGGGTTCCGGTGGAAGTCGATTACGCCAGTGAATGGCGCTACCGCGACCCCATTGTCCCCGGCGACACGATTACGATTGTGATTTCGCAATCCGGCGAAACCGCCGACACCATCGCCGCTCAGCGGGAAGCCAAAGCAAAAGGCTCGAAAACCTTGGCGATCTGTAACGTTGTGGGCTCGATGATCACACGTGAGGCGGCTGGAACCATCTACACGCACGCGGGGCCGGAAATCGGCGTTGCGTCAACCAAGGCGTTCACCGCACAGTTAACGGCGCTTTATCTCTTTGCCTTGTATCTTGGCGAGGTTCGCGGAAATATTTCCGACGATCAGGCGCGCAAACTGGTCCATGAGCTCACGCGGATCCCGGGCAAACTCGAACACCTGCTCACACACGAAGAAGACTGCGAGGACTTGGCCAAGCAGTATGTTCGCTCACAAGACTTCCTATTTTTGGGACGCGGCATTCACTATCCCATTGCGCTCGAAGGCGCGCTAAAGCTGAAAGAAATCTCTTACATTCACGCGGAAGGCTACCCGGCCGGGGAGATGAAGCATGGACCAAACGCTCTCATCGACGAGAACCTGCCGGTTGTGATCCTCGCGACGCGGGATCCGAAAGATCCGCTCTCGATGCTGCGGTACGAAAAAACCAGCTCAAACCTGAAGGAAGTGAAAGCGCGCTCAGGACAAGTGATCGCCATCGCGACCGAAGGCGATCACGAGATCAAGGAAGCGGCCGACCACGTAATCTACGTGCCCGAAGCTCCGGAAGAGTTACTGCCGATCCTGGAAATCGTGCCGCTACAGCTGCTGGCTTATCACATCGCCGTGCGCCGTGGCTGCGACGTAGATCAGCCGAGAAACCTGGCGAAGTCGGTGACGGTGGAGTAGGGAGAGGGCCTCAGGCTTCAGGCTTTAGGCTTCAGGCACTCGCGAAACTGCTTTTCGCAGTTTCGCGAGTGAAATCCCGAGAGCTGCAATCGCGGCGGCCCAGACCGCCAACGCTGCATCCACCACCCACCTCGGCGCGGCGCCAATTCTCCTGAGCACAAACGGCAAGAAATTCCAGCAGGTGATGTGCTGGTAATCCCACTGGTCGTAGGTCATGGAATCGGTGTTTAGCCCCCAGACGTCCATTTTTCCAAGCGCGAACGCGACGATGTTCTTGAAGCGCAACCAGATCACCCATTGGGGGTGGCCAAAATCGTCTCCCTGGTAAATCTCAAGAGGAAGCCAGAAAGCCAGTGATGCAATCTGGATCACCAGGCTTGCCCCCACGAGAAACATTCCGAAACTCCACAGTGCTTTCCCGAGGTGGGCGCGAAACTTCAACAGCAAGGGAACCGAAATGAATGCGGCCATCTGGACCGCAGTTGAGACGTACCGGTCTCCCCACGCGAAATTTCCACTCCACTCGAAGTAACGCGCATAGAAGCAGATGTACGCGAGAATAAGAGCAAACATGCAGAGCAAGTACGCTTTCACTGTGGGAGTGAACCGTTTCCAGGCCAGGATGCTGAGCAGGATGCTCAGTACAATCAGCGGGTCAAAGAGGAAGATAAACTTTTCCGGCGATATGAGAGGGCCGAGGAACCCCTTCACAAAGGGCGTGGTCCAGGGAAAGTCTGCGGCGAGACTGGGATCCCGTAGTCGTTGTTCGAGAGCGGCAACTTTGACGTAGGTGCTGGTCCAACTCCCAAACCGATAGAACTGATACAAGCGATCAAAGAAAAGGAAGGGTACATAGACCGGAAGTGCGCACCTTAGGTACTCAACGAGTTTTGTCCGGAACTCGCGTCTGCCGGCACGCTCAAATGCGAGCACCAGCAGGAGGAATACGCCGCCGAACATCAGGTCGAGCCCGGTGGTTAGCCGAGTCAACAGGTTCAAGCCGAACGCGGCCGATCCGATAATTAATGGGCGCCTCTTCCCTGTTCGCAGCCACTCGTACTGATATCGCAACCCAGTGAACGTCAGCAGCTGAATGTAATTGTTCTCCATCATGTTCTGGGTGTAGTGGAGATGAGTGGTGCAGAACAGCAGGGCCAGCACACCTGCAATTGCCTGCGCCAGATCGAAACCCAGCAGAAGGAGAAAGCGATAACACACCAGGGCCGTGAGCACATTCAGAAAGACATTCACGCTGTAGGTCACGACAATACTGCGCACCGTGGGATCGGTATCGCCGTAGTCACCGAAAATCGGCAGCTTTGAAATGCCTGTGCCGACAATGTCGAAGGGCAGCATGAGCAGCGGCTGCCCGATGCCATACCAGTCGTAAATTTTTCCGCCGCGCCCATGTACGCCAAATTCTGGATATTCATTGGGGAACACGGGGGGCTGGGAAGTCCAGAAGGAGTGGGCGGTCTGCAGACGGTGCGCGGTATCGGCGGAGCCTGTTTCGCCCGACTGGACGCAGAAAGCGAGCAGGGCGGCAACCATCGCGAGCCAAATGACAACGCTTCTTGGGGACTTGCCAGCGCTGAACATGAAATTTTGATAGTACGTTATTTGAGGGTGAGGTGACACCGTCGAAGATGGAATGCCTGAGCAGTCGTTGCGTTCGGGGGGCTCTGCTGTCGATCCTGCGAAAGAGCGACTCGCATTCCGCGCGACAATTTTTGTTACAAAAACAGAACAATAATCCAAATCGTTTGCACTGCCTCCTGACGCATGACATTATTTCTGTGCTCTCCCCCCTCTTAGTTGGGTTTACCTCTTCGGGACAAATTCAGGTTCGAATTGGAGCGTGTGTATGCCACGTGCACGGAATCTGTTCTGCTTGCTGTTGGTGCTCGCCTTGGTACTCAACGTCCCGACGTTTGCATGGGACAACGAAGGCCACATGGCGGTAGCCTACGTTGCCTATCAGCACTTGAATACCGGGACCAAAGCTCGCGTGAATCAACTGCTGCGCCTCAACCCGGATTACAGTCACTGGAAAGCAGCTGTGCCTAGCGGCACGTCGGCAGCAAAAAGCAAGATGCTGATTTTCATGATGGCTGCAACCTGGCCGGACTATATCAAGCACAAGACTGGTTACAGCGACGATGGAATCGAGAATGGCGATCGCCCAGACGGCGCCACCTCTTCCCAGAACGTTGGCTATTCCGACCACTTGCATCACAAGTACTGGCATTTCGTGGATACGCCATTCTCGACCGACGGCACGCCCCTTCCTTCGCTTCCCACACCGAATGTGCAGACGCAGATCACAGCATTCCGCGCGGTATTGGCCTCCAACGATCCAGACGCGAAGAAGTCGTACGACCTGGTCTGGCTGGAACACCTGGTGGGCGATATTCATCAGCCACTGCACGCCGCCACGCGCGTCAGCAGCGCCGATCCGCAAGGCGATCACGGCGGAAACCTGGTGACGTTGTGTTCCGCACCGTGCAAGCAGGAACTGCATGCCTTTTGGGACGATTTGCTGGGAACGAGTTCCAAAGCCAGCAGCGCAGCTACTGTTGGGCGAAACCTGCCGACTGCCGATGCCACTCTCGCCACAAAGACGGACGCGGCGGACTGGGCTGCCGAGAGCTTCGATGCCGCCGAGCAGACTGTCTACGCGGCGCCTGTTGCCAATGGCAATGGACCGTTTACCCTGACGCCGGCGTATAAGACCGCGGCAAAGAAAGTCGCACGCCAACGCGTGGCCCTTGCCGGAGTGCGCTTGGCGAACCTGTTGAATGACGAATTGCAATAAAATGGCGCGCCCTGAGAGATTCGAACTCCCGACCTTCTGGTTCGTAGCCAGACGCTCTATCCAACTGAGCTAAGGGCGCGTCGCGTAAAGCTATTGTAATGCACTGGTTGCGGACTCCACAAACCGACCCGGCAGTCGGTTTTGTAGTCCATGTAGTCCAATTGGCAAACTTGCTGCATATTCACGCCGCGTGTTCGATGCGTACTTCGGAAGCACCGGCGACACCAGCGTAAAGCCTAATCCAGCCTTCTCGCACCACTCCTGCCGCCACTGCACATCGTTCTTCACGCCTGCGGCGTAGAGATCAGTGACGGTAGCGTTGCGTGTAGCTTGACCAATTTCATCATCGTGACTGGAGTGACCGATCCAGTAGCGAATCAGATGTTCAGGCACACCCGCCTTGCGCAGGGTCTCGACTCGGAAGCGACGGAACATACGGAATCCGCCCTTGATGTCGTGTCGGTAGAGCATACGAAGCACGTTTCGTTCGCTCAATGGCCGACCGCTCTTCGTGGTGAACAGGTAGCCCGAAGTACGAGAGCCGACCTGCAACCGCAGAAGTGCAGCGAGTGGGGCGGGCACATCCACATCTCGAATCCCCGCCTTGGTCTTTGTTCCCTCCAAGTCCTCTCTGGTCCGGAAGTAAATCGAGCGCCGCACATGGACAACACGCCCGTCCTCACTGACGTGTGACACGCGCAGAGCGAGAATTTCTTCTACACGCAAACCGAGACCAGCCAACGCGGCGAAGAGCACATAATAGCGGTTGGCATTCACTGTCGCCAGTAGGTGCTCAACTCCCGCAGCCGTGATGGTTGGCCGTCGCTGTCTGCTCCTGTCCACAATCGGCATCCCGATGAAGTCGTGATTCCAGTTGCGCGGATAGAGCTGATCGCCATCTTCATCAATGGCCGACGCCACTACCAGCTTGACCACACCGACATACTCCTTAATGGTCTTCGGTCCCACCTTCCCTTCCCCAACCAGCGCATCAACAAACTTCTTCACCGCTCCGTTCGAGATGTCTGCAATCGGCATCTCTCCGAAGTAGTCCAACAACCGACTATCAAGTAGCCACTGGTAATTGTCGATGGTTGCAGGTCGAACTGGACGGCGACGACGCTCAGACAAGGACTTCATCCAAACCCTACCCTGTTGCCGGAATGTCACCGCGGGGCGCGTGTTCACTGCGAATGTTTCCGCGTCATTGATTCCTTCGGCGGCGATGTGCTGCTGCAGCTTCTGATACGCAAGGGTTCTAGTACGGTGCAGCCCCAATGGAATTGCGCGTTTGGTTCTGCCGTTCGGCGTGTCCTCCCAGTAACGCCCATAGGCTGGCTCATTGGGTAGCCATTTGTCGGTTTGTCTTCGGTTGCGTTGATACACAGTACCGTTCTGTCCTTTTCGGCGGCTCAACGATGGTCCTCGTTTCCGCCTCACAGTCGTTGCTTGCGCAACATTACTGGGACCGTGCTGGAATTGCAATACCGAAGCGCATTCTGTCTCAATAGCGGCGTACTGATTCGCAGTAATCGTGGTTGAAAAGTTCGCACCGGCAGACATGATTCCATGCCTCGGCGGAAAACCTAGCGGTCTTCTCAGGGATCGCGTTTCCCGCGTTTACAATCCCCGTTTGGTCGTCGGCGATAGCCAGCAGCCCACGTCTATTCAACGTGCTGCTCGTCAGCGTCCGCCTCCATGAATTGCAGCCTGTACCGGGACTGCAGGCGACGCTCACGGCGTCCTTCGTTTTCTATGGGCTGAACCGCGAGTTTTTCTACCGCCATTTCGGACGGATCTTGCAGTAGACTCGCGGTCCTCTGCCAGTTTAAGGCCCCTTGGTCTGCGCCAACTAGCGGTATGTGGCGCGGGTGCCCCAGCTAAAAGCTAGATTACCCACGGCCTTAGCGAGTCAGCCAGTTCAGCAACCTTGTCTTTCGGGATGCTCATGCGTTCGTGGTGCCCGTATTTCAGGAATAACGCTTTGCCATCCTGGCACTCACTGATGCTGAGCTTATTCGCTTCAGCTATCCATTGCTGCCGTTGGTCCAGCATGCGCATGTCGGCTTCGTATTGGTTTTGGAGCTTACGGCGCTGTTCATCCAGGTCCGGCTGCGTAAGGAGCGGTCTTACAGTTCCGGACCCCTTAGGAGTGATCCCAGCGATCTTGTTCTTGTGGTATGCGACGGCAGCGCGAGTGATGCCAAGCTTCGAGGCAATGGCACCGTTATTTAAGCCCTGTTCGTGTAGTTGTCTGACCTGGGCCTCGGTCTCGCCGCGTGGTCTTAGGTTTGATGTGCGGGAGTTCGCCGGTGCTAAAGATTCAAGCCGCTTGATATTTGATGGCCCGCACGCAAAGGCATCCGGCGGTTTCGAGCTGAGATGATACGAAGCGCATTGGGAACACTCATATGCGTACTGCGGTGGACGGTGGAACTGGCTGCGGTTCGTTGCCTCGAACTCCTCCGCCTCTTTTCTGTTGCTGAACATCTTCTTGCCGGTAGCACACGATACGACTGCTACGTTCAGTGTGCTGGGTGGCAATGTAGGTCGGTGAAGGTTGACAATGGTTGCTGTGGTGGACATAAGCTGAGTCCTAGCTGCGACCTCTCCGTCGCCGGTTTGATGGTGGTTGTCGCTCCTGCTCTGGGTTTCTTACACGCTGTGTCCTTGAAGCCTTCTCCGCCTGTTCCGAGGTCTGATCCGCTAATGGCGGAGGGCACTGATCAGGGACAGAGAAGGAGTGCAGCACCGTTCAATCTCTCTACTATCCTTATTCCCGCCCGGTTTCTGAATGCGACATCAGTGGACGCAGAATCTTTGGACCGCCCCAGATTTACGCGTCTACACTGTCTATTGCAGCTGCGGGTAATCAACCAGTGAATTCCGGCAGAGAATAGCTTCTCGGTTGGCGTAAGCGTCAAGAGTGCTATAAAGATCGCGAATTATCGATGTGTCGCGTAACTGCGTGCGTATGCGGGAGAGCACGTCACCGCCGCGACGCTGAGCCTGACGTAAGCCCACGCCCCAATGCAGCGCAAGAACCTTCGTGGCCGTATCGCCGCCGACTAAAAATTGATCCGTGATAGCTTTGGTGACGTCGTACACTCCGTTGTTGTTAAGTGCATGCCGGTTCGCCTCAATCCAGTCCACCGGGTCGATCACGCAAGGCTTCACGATGTAATCTGCTAGGACTTCGCTGTCTTCGTCGTCCGAGTCGAGAGCTTCGTCGAGAGACAGTAGTGGACCACCCGGATTACGCTTCGGGTTGTTGCGGCGATTGATCTCGTTGATCAAGTCACACCGACAGTCATTTGCCAGATTGCGAAATTCTCCACGAACAGCGGCTTCGTAGATTGCCGCTTGGGACTTCCCCTGGAAGGCGGCGAGCTTCGCGACAAGCCAAGTTTCAATCCAGTGATTGGTCTCATAGTTTTCGTATTCGAACACGTCCGGACGGTCGCGCGAGTATTGGACACGAAAGCGATCACTGGGCACGAAGAGGTGCTTGCCGGACTTGTCCCGCGCCGCAGTGTGCAGAATCGCGACTAGATGGTTCCAAGGCTCGCGCCATGCGGCATTCGGACGGGCGTCGCTGGGATCTCTCGCCAGGTAATCGATCACCACATGCGTGGTTCTGTCGAAGGCTTGCTCTGCACGGAAGCCCTCGAACAGCACTGGCTCGACAGTGAGTAATCGTTCGCCCGGCGTGTCACAAATGCTCGCATCGGAGGATCGGCGGTAGCTCCAAGCGATGAAGGTGTGGAGCAGGTTTCCTCCTGCTGAGTACATTGCGATGTTTGGTATTGGCATTTCCGTGCCTCCTCAACTTCCCCCGATTTAATGCAACTTGGGAGTCGAAAGGTACGGGTATAAGGCCTGCATGTCAATGAATAATCTCGACATCTTGTATGGTCTTGAATCCATTAGGAGCTGCGAGGTTTGCGCCAAGTTTTGCACAAAATTGTCTCAGCGCAACGAGTTCTGGCGGCAGGTCGCGAAAAAATCTCGGTAGATGTCGCCGTCCGAGGGATCAGCGGGAATAAGGAGAGTAGGAGGCCAATCATAGCTCACTCAGGTCCGAGCCTTCCACGCACTGTTCAAGCGAGGCCAACCACACTGCGGATACAGCCAATGCGTTTGCGCCTATTCGGGGACGATCATGCGCACGAGAATAGCCCGCTGTCGACACGATTTTGTAATTCCCAGCAACCTCGAACTTTGGACGGAGGGCGCAGGAGGGTCCCCATGACCGCATCTACCGCGATCAGAAAAGTTCAACCGGGGGTGGCGATTGCGCATAGCAGCCCAGGCGAATGACATAGCAGCAAATCGTCAGTTGAATGCGCTCATGTTTTCGGTGCTGAAAGATCGAGTCGATGTCGGGGACTGCAAGACGCTGGATCAGCTTATTCGCGCGATCAAGAAATCTTTCTCGCCCTCAGCCTGCCGAGTGCGCGTGGTCCTCGGTGGATACGACACAACGACCCAGGCGGTGCTGGATTATCTTGCTGCGGACACGAACGACAACAGCCCGAATGCGGCGTGGCGTGAACCGTTCGACCATCTCGTAAAGATCATGCGAAGTGCGATGCGCGTGGGCGGGCAGCGGCTATTCCTTCCATGCGATCGGTATCGCGTCCAATTCTTGGACGAAAACGGAAGTGAACAGCAGCCAGCGCGGATCGAGCAGGAAGACTGGGAGAGCATCCGTTGGATCGAGGTTTGGCTATGGGAGAAGCTTGCGCCTTGGCGCAGAAGGTCACAAGCTGAAATCCTCACGGCTGCTAGAGCGGGTGTATTTCGTTATCTCGCCAATGATTGCCGGGGCGACTTTCTGCATGAAATCGATCATCGCAACACTCCGAGGGTTAGACCAAGCGCTCCAATACTGTCGCTCGACCAACCAATCGATCCTGACGAAGACGGCGACAGCGCGGTCAATTACCTCGTGAAACGGGCGGCGGTTGACCCCGTGACCTGGATCGAAGAGAACGCCGACGAAGTTGAGCGTGTAGCCGGTAAGGAAGCACGTGAAGTCATTGCCGCGCATGCCGCCCACCATTTGTTGGGAGAAAAGCCAGCACCGGAAAGCCTTAGGCAGCGTTGGGGTATAGGGCTGCGGCAGGCACAGAGACGGGTTCAGATGGCTATCGATCGACTTCGGGGGCTGCGGGACGAGCCAATTATGCGCGAGTTATACCACGTCGTCGACCGCTACGAACATCGCTATCTACCGCCCGACTCCGCTCGAATCTTGTCCCCCGAACAGAAGGCCAATAAGCGGCTGGAAGAAGCCACGAGGCTGATGGGCATGGCTTAGAAATAAATTCGTCACCGATGTCGTTTTTTAGCGTGCCAGCCGGAATAAAGGTAATAGGAGGGGAATTTCGTGGGTCGTTCGCGGCCCATATCCCCGATCATTGACCGCTCTGCCGGTCTAATCCCAAAAGCCCAAACTTCTAGCCGGAGGTATCGGTGAGCCGAACCGAGTTACTGAAGAAGCTCGGATTTGCCGTCGATGATGCGATCCGAACGCGCATGTATGGCGAGCTGCAGATCGAGTTCCGGGGTGGTGAACCCACCTTCCTACGCAAGACAACCCATGAAAAGCTCGACAGCGAAACGGAGAACCGTAAATGGCCACACCTACCGCAGCAGTCAACGCCTTAACGCAGGAACATATTCGAAGGTTCTTTGAGACGCATCTTGGGCCGTTGCCCTATCGCGATCAGGTCAGCACACGGTGCAAATTTCACGATGACCACAGCCCCAGTCTCTCTATCCACCTGGAAAAGGGCGTATGGAAGTGCCATGCTGGCTGTGGAGGAGGCGGACTGCTCGATTTCCAGCTGAAGCTGACTCCAGGCGCGGATCGTCAAACAGCGTGCAGATTGGTGAACGAAGCATGCGGGGCGAACGTTTTTGGCGGCAGGCAACCAGAGGCGATCTATCACTACACCGACGCTCAGGGATTACCGCTGTTCCAGAAGCTGCGTTACCGGGACCAGAGCGGCGAAAAGTATTTCATCTATCGCCACTGGACGCCTGAAGGTTACGTCAAGGGTGCCGATGGGATCGCGAAGCCGCTCTACAATCTTCCGGCAGTCCTGACCGCGAATGAAATCTTTGTGACCGAGGGCGAGAAGAACGCTGACGACTTGTTGCGCGCCCTTGGGCCAGTCGTCCAGGAGCAAGATGAAGTACACGTTGCGGTAACCACCAGCCATGCCGGTGCTGGATGTTGGAGTGAGGATTACAATCCCTACTTCCTCGATAAACGAGTCGTCATTCTCGCGGACAACGACAAGCCTGGTCGGCAGCACGCGCAGCAGGTCGCCGCTGCACTTTATCCGATCGCGAGTGGTGTAAAGATCGTCGATTTATCGGGGCTGGAAGAAGGCGGCGATGTCTCCGATTACCTCAACGCCCACACTGTTACCGACCTTCTTGATGAAGCAAGAAATACTAAGCTCTGGCGTCCCGCGAGTTCCGTTCCGGTTTGGCGCACCGCCTTCAAATCCTATGAGCAGCTCGACGAAGGCGAGCTGGAGTTCCTGATCGACAAGGTTGTACCGCACGGGATCACGTTCTTCGGTGGGTTGTCAGGCGTCGGGAAGACGTGGTTCGCACTGAGTGCAGTGAAGGCGATTATCGGCGGCCAGAACTTCCTAAGGAAATTTCGCGTGCCGCATCCCCTGTCTGTGATCTATCTCGTACCCGAGGCGGGGGAACGAGCGTTCCGGTGCCGACTGCAGGCGATGAAGCTGACGGTCCCCGAAGACCAGTTGCTCTGTCGCCCGATGGGAGGCGAAGCAACACTATCGCTCACTAGTCCCGAACTCCTGGAAGCAATCCGCACACTCAAGCCGGTCGTCGTTCTGGACACAGCTATACGCTTCTCGACGGCAGAGGACGAAAACTCGTCGGCACAAAACCAGAAGCTGGCGAATGAAATGTTCGGTCTGTTAAGTGCGGGCGCGAAAGGTATCCTCGCCATTCACCACAGCGCTAAGAATGCCACAAAGGATGGACCGCCGACGCTGGAGAACACTTTGCGCGGCACTGGTGATCTCGGCGCGATTGCCGACTCGGTGTACAACTTGCGATGCGAAGACATGCGCACTTTGACGGTGAACATCGAGTGTGTCAAGAGCCGCGACTTCGAGCCTCCTGCGCCATTCCAGATTCAAGGTCGGCCCTACATTGACCAGCTGGGCGACTTCGTCTTAGTTGCGCAGCCGACTGATGAAGAACTAGTCGTCAAAGCCATCTGCGAAGCTCCCAATGCCAACGTTCGGGAGATCGCGGCAGCCACCAGAATTTCCGTCAACAGAGTAACGAAGATCGCGAATTCTGTTGGCTGGAAGAAAGATGGAAAAATTTGGGTTCAAGACAGCGCCATCGTCCAGTAAGTTGTCACTACTTTTGTCACTGTTGTCACTCTCGTTCCCCCTGGGGGGGGAGAACGAGTGACAAGATGGCCGTGACAAGTGCAGTGACAGAACATCTTCTTTATTTCCGTCAATATAACTCTTCTTGTCACTCATCGAAAATGGCAGTGACACGCGAGTGACAAAAAATGATGAGTGACAAAACTCCTGCGGCTCACAACGCTAGTCTCAGAGGTATTTGATGCCCGATATTAATCGCCAAACTCTTGCCGATGCCATCCAGAATGCTGTCGCCGTCTTCACTGGTTCCGCTCCATCTGGTGATGGTCGGGCCCTGCAACGGGTTACCGAGTGCATAGCTGCTGAACTTCAACTTGGTCTATCGAAGCTGCCGGACACGCCCTTGTCGCAGGACATCAAGGCTTATCTCCTGGCCCTCCTTGCGACCAAAGCAATTGCCGGATGCGTGGACAATGACTCGCGCACTGGAGCACTTCGGTGCTTGTACAGCGCAGCTGCTGAGTTGCGCCGCCACCGGTTCCCTGAAGAGAATGATCGCTATTTAATTGCTGCTGCTCCAGATTTTGACTCGTTGAAAAAGATTTCTAGAAAGGAAGCCCCAATCACAATGAAACCTGCCGCGCGAGAGCCTGGCACCGTGCAGCTCACCGAAACGCAGATCGACAACTACCGCGTCCGCCCGGAGTTCTTCACCGTGCGCAAGTACGACGCTCCCATCAGCGCGCCATTCCACGGACAGAGCGAGAATGATCCCGAGGCTGCGAAACGGTCGATGGAACAGCGTAATCGCGATAGCATCCATGCCGAGCGCAACGTGAATCATGCAGGTGCGCCGCACTCGAAAGCATTGGCATGATTCAGACCGACCTAAACCAATTCCGCGATGAGGAGCTGCTGGCGCTCGCACGTAATCCGGCAGCCCATGCTAGGCACGATGCGATTAAGCTCCTGGTTGAGCGTGGTTCACAGCTTGCCACACATCCCGACATCGTGGACGAAGCAGCGGCGTTCATTCACAATGAGCCACGGGTCCTGAAAAGAATTACACCCCTCGCCAACTTCGGTTCGATGCTGCCCGGCGTCGTCGATGTAGTCGTGCGCACTATTGAGCGCACGGGCCAGCTTGAGTCCCGTGCCGTTCAGATCGAAGCAACAGCCCGAGAGCACCAGCAGACGCTCACGGAAACAGATCAACAGCTACGGGCTGAGATCGCCAATACTCACGTTCTGCTGAATGACGTGAATGCGCGGCACCGACAGGTGCAGAATAGGCTTCTGGCCGACCTGACCGACCTCAATGCCCGCTATGAGCAAACCCGAAGCGTGCTCAGCGACTTTGAGGGCCAGTACTACAACACTGTGAAGCCATACGAGCAGCGCCTAGCACGGCTGGAACGCTCTCCGGCGCGCAAGTTGTACGACTGGGCGATTGTGCCGCCAGCCAGGTGGATGAATGACATCCTTGAGTGGCTACAGCGACGCTTGCGGAAGGCGTTCGGCCCTGTCCAACAATTGGACAGAGCAGCCTACGAAGACGTGCCGTAGCTCTGAGCCGTCGATCGTGCAATGTTCAGTTCCTTCGCGACAGCGGACCAGCTCAAGCCTAATGCCCGCAGCTCGCGAACTCTTTCTGCTCTGATCTTCCGGGGCCGACCGAGTTGCTTCCCTTCACGCTTAGCCCTCGCTAGTCCTGCGCGTGTGCGTTCGGAGATGCGAATGTTTTCCTGGCGCGCGAGAGTGGCCATGATCGATATCACCACGTCCGCGAAGATGCCGCAGGAGTCGATGTACGGTTCTGTGTAGCTCCTCCACTGAACACCATAGCCAGTGAGGCGCTGAAGATGCTGTAGTGTGGCCAGCGGGCCTTCACGGCTGAGACGGTCGAGGGCAAAAAACAGCAACACGTCGAACCGTCGTTGTGAAGCCGCTAGCATCATGGCTTTGAACTGCGGGCGATCTGATGTTCCACCCGTCACTTCATCGCAGTACTCGCTGGCAATTTCCCAGCTCTGCGTCTCGGCGAACTGTCGCAGCTCCGCAAGTTGATTGGCGTTTTCTTGCCGTCCAGTCGAGACCCGGCAATAAATGGCGCAACGTTTCACTTGATTTCCTTTCGCCGCGAGTCGAGGTAAGCCGCAATGGCCCGCCGAATCAGCTCGCTTATTGGTGCTCCCGTCGTCTCGTGCAGCTTTTCCAAGTCGTCCTTCTGATCGAAGTCGAGGTAGATGTTCAGTCGATACTTGTTTCGCTTCTTCGGCGCTGACTTCTTTTTTGGCAATTGACACTCCTTTCGAGGTGAAGGAGTACATATACATCGCTGAGTGCCGGACGACAAGCTTAAGCGCACATCAGTTCGACTTCCAGCTTGGTGAGTGCTTCACGTATGTTGTTGTTGGCTTCTTTCACAATCCGGGCAAAGTTCGGCGGCTCGGCTGTGGTCTCACGCTTCCAGATCGATTCGAGCAACGCGACCGCATCGCGGCTGATGCCATAGCTGCTGAATTCAATCACGTGCAGGCGGCTGAGGAATCGTGGCTCTAGCCGGTCTGTGGCGTTCGCGGTGAAGACGAAGATCGTAGCTGGCGGAAAGTTGGTCGCGTCGAGCTTTGACAAGAGTGAAACCTGAGCGGCTGGCGACATCTGGTCGGCCTCATCGACTAAGACCAGATGAAACTTGCAGCCTGCGACCGGAACGTACTGGCACGTCCTCCGTACTCGTTCGATGTTGTCCAGATTGCATTCCTGGCTCGGGATGTGATGTAGCTCGGCTGGAATCATCTTCGCCAGCACTAGTCCAGCAATAGTTTTCCCGGTTCCAGACGGTCCCAGGAACAACCAAGCGCTCGGACGTGGGTTAGCGACCAGGGCCTGCATAATCTTCTTCGGTTTGTCCAGCCCGACGAAGTCATCGATGGTTTGCGGTGCGTACTTCTCGGTTAACTGCTGCGGAAAGCTGAATCCGGTTTGGAAATTCGTAAACAGCCCAATGTCAGACATGATCTCTCCTGTAGTGGTATTGGCCTCATCAGCGCTGGCGCTACCAGCGGAGCAAGGGGATGTGCCCTTGCTTTCGGCCTAGGCAGCCACAGCCTGACCGGTTTTGAGTTCAGCCATACGTTCTGCCAGAGTCCACAACGCGCGGTTCAGTCGCACGTCCTGATCGATTCCAGCAATGGGACGAGTCGTAACGCGTCGCAGTCTTCGTCCGCTCGCATCGCGTTGAACGCCCCGTAGCCCGCCCTGAATCGCGTTTTCTTGTACGCGGTTCAGTGTCTTCCAGAGATCATTGCCGGTATCGACTGAGCGTCGCGGCTGGAGCAGTTGGACGGGCGTGATTGGCGTCGTACTCTGGCCATCAGAATCGGCAAAGCGCAGCGTATGCGCAGCTTCAGCGAATGCGGATTGCTCTCCCGAAGTCAGTTGCAGACGCGACCAATCGCCGATGGTTAAGAGTGAACGCTGTGAGCTGTTGGCAATCTGCAGACTAGCTTCGATCACCTGGCCAACAACATCGCCCTTGTGAGCAACGCTGATGCTGGCCTGCATCGATTCCGAAACGATCAGTCCATTACTGCAAACCAGCCGGAAGATGCCCGCCATCAGCTTGTAAGCGCTGGTGCCGTCGTGGCTGTTGACCAGGACGACTTCTGGGATGAGGTCGCCGACACTGAACGGGCGTGCGGTGTCGAGATGCCGGAAGCGGATCATGTGCTTAGTGAAATCGCGGCGACCTTCGTCACGGCATCGACTCTGCGTCGCCTTGAATGGCATGAAGCCAGCCCGCTCCATTCCTCGAATGACTTCGACAGTCGGGAGATACGTGTAGCGATCGCTACGACTGCAGTGTGCGTTGCTCGCCACTGCTGATGGCGCATAGCGGGCGATCTGGTCGAGCGTTAAGGGTTGAGAGTTGGTCGATGTGAAGCGAGACGCGAAGCTGAAAGTCATGTGCATGCCTCCATGCAGAATTTGTGTTCGGTCGCGCAGACCGTAACATGCTAACTACAATGGCAGCACTCACAGGCACTCACCAGCACGTGCAAGTTGCAGATTCAGCGCTGAATAAATTTCGAAGAAAGTTCTTGACAGGATTTGGCAACGCGGCACTTGATCTCCGCCGCATTAAATAGAGGCATACAATGCAAACCCGCATGATTAGCGACTGATTCGCATGTGATTCGCTGATCTGCTGTACCGGAAATCGTCAGCCGCGTGATTGCGAGGACAGCGCGAAGGGAAACAACTTACGCGCGCGAAGTCATCATGCCGGAAGATGTCCGTTTGTCGGTATAGGCGCGAAGGCAACTACACATTGCACGCAAATGTCAGGCCCTTCATACACATTGCGAATTCGGTTGATGTGCGAAGTCACGGGCGTGGCGCTGGGGTGCGCTAAGTCTCAGTCACGGTGCGCGATACGGACGAGTACTACTTTATGATGTTCGCGACATGCTGCCCCGGCCTTACCCCTTTGGCCCTGCGCGTGGAGTGTCGGTCACCTAGTGAAGTCGTGTGCAGAGAGAGCAGCAAGACAAGCATTCACGCAGGTAATCTCAAATTCATCAGACCTATTGCGGATCTGTTTCCTGCTGAGCACTTCCTGGTTTGACCAGATTCGGGGACATGGGTTTGTTGATCGCGTCCGCGTAGGGTATTAACGTCGGATGCCTGCTGTCGGCTTCGATCAGCCACACCTTGCGGTCAGGAACGAGATTTAGGAGCAACTTGTTGTGTTCCGCTCCTAGGTCACGCGCCCACATGACATGCGAGTGCATGATGTCAGGATGGTTGTATACCCACTCGAAGTTGATGTTGTGGTTTGGCCAATAGCGCACGAATACCAGTTGCGGGGTGGTCTGCTGCTCAAGCCACTTCTCAAGGTTTGCACGATCGACACTCCAGTCGTCCAACACTAAGGCTTGCCGGATGGTTCCGTGCGGATCGTAAAGTGTGCCGTCCAAACGTTGCTTAATGTTCCAGACCAACAAACACAGACATGCAATCGGAGTTGCTACAACCACCCAACGTAAGTTGAAACCGGACTTCTTGGCGTTTCCACGGCCCAGTTTGAGCTTTTTGCCACGAGATAAGGATCCTCCTGCCTCAGTAACCGGCTTCGTGTTCCAGTTCCATATCTTCCGCAGACCTTCAACCTCCAGATACCAGATCAGGCAAGCAGCGGGTGCAAAGTAGTGCGGGAACTCCCATTTCGCGAAGAGCAGCACAAATTCAACTAGGGCACAGGTTCCGATTGCAAGGCGCGACCACTTGTCGTCGAACACGAAACATAGGAGCACGACTTGGACGATGACAAATAGCTCGATCAGTCCGCATGCGAGAACTGCCGTAAGACTCAAGAAGAACGAAAGTGTAATGAGCGCCACGAGCACCGCTGCCTGAAGCCAGCGAATTCTGCCTTTACGTAAAAAGCCGGGGAGCACCAGCGGAATGGAGAGAATGAACCCCACGTAGAAATCCCACCATGTCGCAAGCTTGCGTGCTGCCATAGTAACGAACCACTTAGGAACCCGCTGCGTGAGGTAGGGGCGCATTTCGTTGATTTCGTAATAGAACTGGACAACGGGGCTGCTGTAAGTCAGTTTGGGGCGCTGCGGGAGGAAGATGAACGGTGGCGATTCCTGATACTCCTGTTCGTTCAGTGCATATGGTGTCTTGAGTGAGGAACCGGTGATTGCGCGATTATAGGCTGCCAATGCCCATACTCCGCTCGCAAGAATGAGCATGCACGGAAGCGCAGATGCCAGCAACTTCGGCCAAGGCTGAGCTTTGTTGCCCCGAGGGCGCCAGAGATGATGCAGGAGAAGAACGCTGATGGGCAGCACAGTTATAAAACCTTCCAGCGGTCGGCTGCCGGCCAGAATTACGAGCCCGGTGCCGAGCCAAAGAGAATTCTGCCACGCGATGCAGTCCCATAAACGACGAAATGCTCCAAGCGCGAGAGCGCCGCCGAGCGCCGGAACCATACCACCCCAGAAGGTCTGGCTCCAATAGCTAAACACTGCGTATTGAATGAGGACGAGAACACCGCCGAGCAGTCCCCACCGCCAGCCCACCCATACTTGCAGCATCCATGTGACGGCGGCGCAGGCGAGTGCCGAACTGAGCCATACGCCGACTGCTTGATGGCCTGTTAGGTGCTGGCCAAGTGCAAGGAAGGCCCCTTGTGCTGGGAAATATTTTGATGCATAAACAGGGTGTAGAAGAACGTGAAAGGTATCGAAGAACTCGGGAACGGGAAGGGCTGGACTGGAAACTCGACGATCGACTAATGTCTCTCCCATTAGCCTATAGCTGAACTCGTCGTGAGTACGTGGGAATGGCTCACGGATAATCTTTGCCACGAGGAGGCATCCCAAGAAAGTAAGAATAGCAGTGGTCGGGATAACGAGAGCATTGGGCTTCGATGCTAGCAACCTGTAGAGTGGAAACCGAGACGGCGTAGTTACAACGTCTCATTCATCCTTTCACGGTTTTCATTGCACACGCTCATAAACGAGGGTGCCCGCGCTTTGCGGTTTTCAAACGGTGGAAATCAAGGCACTGTCGGTGGTTTCCGCCCTTCGCAAGACGGGCGAAGGACGGGACACCCCGCTTCACGGCACGATTCATAGGGTGGGCCACCCGCCGCGTTCCTCGTGAACGAAGGATTTCTACTTCTTATTCACATTCTTCACGGCTTCGCGCACAAGCAAACAAACACGAGTATGGCCTTTTTCTCCGCGGTCGCAAGCCTCTTCTTCTATCGTGTGCCCGCTCTTGTCGCGAATCGTGGGATCAGCACCTGCCTTGAGGAGCTCCTCGGCGGCAACCCCGTCTCCGACGAGGGCAGCCGCCATCAGGGCACTCAATCCATTCTGAGTCTTCGCATTTGGCTCTGCGCCCGCGTCGAGCAGCAACTGCACGAGCTTTCCATCGGAGCCGTTATGAGGCGAAGCTATTAAGGCGGTTCCACCTCTCCTGTCTTTAGCGTTGACGGTCGCACCACGTTTCAAGAGAGTCTCTGCAATCTTCAGGTCGGATTGCCACGCGGCAATCATAAGTGGTGTTGTCCCGTCATATGCCGCAATGTTCGGATCTGCACCCGCTCGGAGAATCTCTTGCGCTAGCTCCGTATGGCCGTTACGGATTGCCTCAAGTAGAGGTGTATTCCCATACTGATCCATCGTATTGAGTTTGGCCCCGGAACGCAGAACCTTGCGGGCTTTGTCCAAGTCGCCTTGGCGGAGCGCCTCTATTAGTGGAACGTTACTTGGGCCCTCTTGGGATTGGCTTCTGGGAATGGGCCAAAAAATTGCAATGGCGATTGCGAGTACCCAGCGTCTTCTTCGGCACATACTAATAACCTCGCTTGAGAAAACTCATCACAACTCACGGGTGTTGGTTCCGGCACTTATCTTGGATCGCTTGAAATTGCTCGGGCCTAAACTCGAATTGCGGGTTGCCCGGATTCATTAAAGGTGAAGGCCGCCCATGAAAGAATGACATACCTGGTCCCATTAGACCACTATACCCGCAATCTGAGGAGTTGATTGGGCCAGCGAAGGGGCTACTGCTTAGATGAGAGCAATCCAATATCCAATGGCCCCATTCGTGTGAAATGATTACCCCTGCGGCACTCGGATATCGGGTAAACTTAGACATATCTACCTGTGCTAAAGTCCCGAATGTGTCAATCCCATATGTCCCCCGTGGTAAATTCACGTTTGCTACACTCAGATCCTCACCTGGTCCGTCCTCAAAGTCTATTCCTACTCCTGCCTGGTTAAATATAGCTTGAATTGCGTCCCTTGACGCGTGTGGAAGGTTCCCTCCGTTGGCAGTAAATGAGCAGAAGCCCTTTTTCGGCAATGGCGGATTGAACGTTGAGAAAGTTGAGAAATCGGGCGTCTGGGCCAAGTTGCCAAAGAAAGAATCAATACAGCCAAGACACCCGCCGTCAACGAAAATTGCTCCGGGACTGAGGAGTGGGATACCTATGAAGCTGAACGGATCTGCCGCCTGTCCGAAATAGATTGGGTTAGAGAACAGGTTGGTATAGCAGTAAGGCGTCGCGGAACTGCAGCCTTCATAGGCATCGTCTCCCATTGGATCAATTAGCGTCATTGGATTGTTTAGGGCATATGCATAACGGTTCCAGCTTTGAGGATTGCCCGGATCAACGGCTACCAACCCTGCCGGATCTGGCGATAGCCAGCGGCCTTGCGCGGTGGAGTACTTGCGGAAGAGCGTATCCATCATGCCTGTAACTGTGTATCGCTCCTGCCCGGCGAAAGCGAAGTCGGCAGTCCCAACAGACGAATAGGTCTCGCCATACGGCGCGTAAGAAGCTGACGCCCACAAAGTTCGAGTCGGGGTGGTGGCTAAACGCGCACTTCCGAGGTGGTCGGTATGACGGTAGTAGGCCAGACCAGATGACGTGTACACCGCAGTCGCTCCGGTCGGGAGTGGTATGAATGCCTTCAAAAGCGTCTGGCCGTTCATTGTGGCGAATCGACCTTGTGGACCATATACGATGTCGAAATAGGTGCTGCCCGACAGTTTTTCAACCATGCGACCGAGAGCATCATAGGTCATGCACTCTCCGCTGCTTGAACAACTTGCGGGGCTAGCGTCAACGCTGTGCATCTTGTGTTCAGCATCCCAGGTATAGTTGTGGGTGCAATCGTAGGTCATCTGTCCATTGGCGTCTGTCGTGGGAGTACACCCCGGTAGCGCCGTAATCCAGTTCGACGAGGAGCCATAGGTCGGCTGGAATACACCACCTGGGCCGCTACTGTTCTTCGTGATATTCCCGAAGCGGTCGTACGTGAACTGCTGGTTCCACAAATTGGTGCTGCCGTTCACGCAATTCACACTCGATACGCGTGCCAAATCGTCGTGTGAAAAACTGCAGTTCTGAGTATCCGAGGTTGTGGGGATATTGTCCGTGATATTGAAACTCTGAAGTGAACCATTTGCATTCCACGTGGTTTGGCCCGTGTTTGTGACGCCATTCATGTTGAAGACGTATTTCGTTTGACGCCCGGTCGCGCTGTCCAAGTAGAAGGTGTCGGAATCTCCTGAACCGAACGTAACGCTGGTGGTGAACGCTGAAAGATTGTAGTTCATGCCGGTTACGGGGTTCTGTCCGGAACTGGCGCTCACTGCGCTTGTCCTGCCCATTGAATCTACTGCGTACGTCTGCGCGGGTACACCGCTGATACTGCTGCTCAGAGTCTTTAACGCACCATTTTCCCAGAATCCGGCGGAGACATGGTAATAATTGCTGACAGAAGCGCATCCATTCGTGCCGGAGTGTGGCGTGCACTCCCAAGTGTCTGTTACCTCGCCGCGCACGGAGTAGCTGAAGAACACGTCAGTGGTTTTTGAGCCAACGGAACCCGTGTATGCTTCCACGAGCCGCCCCTTTGGGTTCGACATCGCAGTACTATTGAAGGTTGCGCTATCGAAGACAAACGTCTTGCTGGGCGTGTTCGCCGCATCCGGCCCGCTACTCGGATACGTGATGCTGGTGACCCGGTGCAAAGCGTCATATTGGTAGCAAATCTTGTTGCCCTTTGCATCCACAACTTTTACTAAATCTCCGGTGTACGTACCGGAGCAAACGCCAGAGGAGTCCGAATCGTAGGTGTACGTAGTGGTGGCATTTTCCGGGTTCTGCTCCGAAATCACTCTGCCAAGAAGATCGTAAGTGTAAACACGCGTCTGTTGGGAACCGGACGGGCCTTGCGTTACCGTTGTGGTTGGATAGCCCGAAGCATTCACACCAAAAGAATATGTGGTGAAATAACCATTCAAAGCGTTTGTTTGACCACACTGAACATAGCCATTCAAGTTGGTCACCTCGCAAACCGAGGTCAGTCTTCCCAAAGCATCGTATTCAAGCTGTTTAGTCTTGAGATTTTCTCCGGAAACGACAGGGCCAACCTGGGTCTCTACATCATTTTGGGTGTAGGTGTACTGGACGTATCCCCCTCCGCCATCTGTCGTTTTCGTGGGACGCCCGAGCGCGTCAAACGTGCTTGTAGTTGTAGCCGCAGAGGGACAAGCCTGATTTTGGGCCGTGAACGCAGTCGATGTGTACACACACGGCATACTTGTCTGATAGCTGCGCAAGAACGAATCATAGAGAACTTGCGCACTGTCCCAGTTGGACGAACCAGGACCTTCGCGCTGCTGAGAATAAACTGGCTGTCCAAACTGATTTATTGTGGTCAACTGCTCGACAATCGAGGCTCCCCCATTGACTGACATCTGGCTGTCAGTGCTGGCAAACGCCCCCGTGGACGAGTTGTACGGCGTGTAGGTGAAGCTTGTTGTTGTCTTAACTGAGTTTGAAGTGTACGGAGCAACAACAGATGAGGGTCGCCAGAAATTCGGGTCGGAGTAGTTCGTGGTCGTCGTGTTTCCGTTTACATCTGTTGTTGTCTTCAGAACTCCACCAGAACAGTTCCAGGTGGTCTGGGTTGATAACCCGGAAACCGGTAGAGTTGTGGAGGTCGGGAACATGTTTCCACATGTCGAGTTAGCGTCGGGATAATTGTAGGTTGTTGTGGCGCTCCCGTTGACGTCATTCATATCGACGGCCTGGTACACTCTGCCCGTGTCGAAATAGTGAAAGTGCTTCGAGAGAGTCGTCGACCCAATTATGGTACTGGTGATCGTGGTCGCATTCCCTCGGGCAGTGCTGACGCTCACATGTTGCGGAGTGGTTCCTACAGGAGTTTGCAATGAATATTCATCGTAGGTGTATGCCGTCTTGGATAACGTATTTCCAGCGCCGTCAGTCACGGTAACGCTCAGAGGGTGGTCTGCGATGTTGCCTAGGCTGGCATAGGAGGTCACCGCCTCTCTGGCGAGGGGACCCGGAATGCCACTTGCGCCATAACCATACTGGTCAACCTTGTATAGCAAGCCAAGACTGGTATAGAAGCTATCATCTTTCGAGGCCTGTCCATTATTCGGGAATGTTGTGGTGACGGTACGCTCGGTAATCGGATTGGAGACGGCAGTGCTGGTACAGTTTGACATATTGCCGTTCCAGCAAGTGACGCTGGTTAGTAACAAGTTCCCGCTCGATTGCGAGCCTTGATATACCTTTCGCTGGGTTTCGTAGAAATTTCCGGTGCTTATGCTGTCCCAAAAGTCGAGTACCGTGTCGTCTCCCGGAGGTGGACTGCCGACATTCTGTGGATCAGATGGCGTGGTCGCTATAGTCTGCCAATGATTCCCTGTCACTTGGGTGCGGCTGTACGCCCAGGTACCGCCAGGGCTCAGGGTTCTAGTCATGGCCATCGTGCTTCCATCGACGCAGTCGATTCCGTCATTACTTCCTGTGTAGTGGTACGTGATCTGTCCGCCGCTGGGCAAAGTTATAGAAGTAATGCGCCCCGTATAAAAGCTGGGACTGCCCGGCGTATTCTCGTAATTAAATGTATAGGTACCGGCACCGGGAACTCCTATCGAGGTCACTAGATATGCCGCGCCAGTGTACTCCGCAATTCCAGAGCAACCAAAGTTTGACTTGATGCCGTAGTTTGTGGCGTTAACTGTATACGTGGTATTACCGCCTGGTGCGGCATAGGTATATGTAATTGGAATGGAATTGCCAATCGTTAGGACAGTATTTCCCGTTGTATCTGTAAACACATTCGTAGTTCCATTGAATGTGAGCTGGTTGCCATTTGGATCCTGAATAGTGTACCCCCCAGACGCAGCACTTCCGCTTGTCATCGGAGCGTTGATGTTGTTTCCGCTTCGGTCGACAATGGAGCCGCTAATACTGCTCCCGCTTGGCGGGTTTACCGTTAACGTATAACCCGAGCCGTCGATGGTTGCGCCCGATTGTGAAGTGGACGGCTGAGGCCCATTTGGAGGGCATTGGTTCGAAATACCGGGAGAGTTGTAGATCGAGTAGTACTGCTGGTTGATAGTAATTGAGTGCCGACCGCCCCACTGATCGTGATAGATGAAGGTGCTCCCAAAGACGGATTGCGTGTATGAATATGGCGGTGGACCTCCGCTTGACGGCCCACAGGGGTTGGTGGTTGTCGTCACCGTATACGTGATATACGGCGTCAGCGTGCCTTGTGTACCCGACCAGCCAAGAAGGCCACCTCCATTCAAAACCCACGCTGAGTGCCCATTCGATGAGCCGACGTTCCACACTGAACTATTGTAGGTGAGGGCAAAGTTGAATGGGATACCACGCCCAGGCTTGCTCATTATGGGAATCGCAAAGCTCACGTTGAGATTGCCCAAGTTGACTGTGTCAAACGGCCCCCCACTCATGGAACTCAACGGAGGAGTTCCGGTCGCCACTTGCGCAGCCGCCGTTACGGTCAGAACCGCAAGAATTAGCAGCAAATATGTTCCTGTGCCAATACGCTTCATGGCTCTGTCCTCGTCTTTAGGGAAGGGTGAAGAAAGTGTCGAGTAACCCCGTATTGAATACAGCGCTGGTGACTTTTGCGTCGAGAACTACGCCACCGTCGAACATCTGCTGGAACCGGAATGGCACCATGATGCCACTCACCGCTTGATAGTTCGCAAAACGCACTTCGATCGGAATATTGCTTCCCAGATTGTTGTCAGGATGAATGTAGGTAAAAATCGCGTCCGGCAGATTCGTGGTCATATCCAAGTAGAAATCTGCTGCGCTCAGTTTCTGAAACACGCCCGTGGTGTCGTTCTGGACGACCTGGAACACGCGGATATGCTGAACGTTCATGCCGCCGTGCTGTTCTTGGCCTATGTACTTGAATATGAATGCAGGGTTGGCGGCTTGCGTTAAGGATGACAGCCCCGGAAAGAACCATGCGGCGTCATTCCAACAATTGTGTTGGGCGTACGGAGTGGAAGGTGCGCCATTTTGCGCCCAGGCCCCCGCTGGAACACCATTCGCCTGATTTCGGACATCCGACCGAGTTCCGCCGCTTAGATTGAGATCGACCCGGCTTTCGCCGGTTCCTTTGGCGGCGAATGTTCCAGTGCCAGTTTCGTTATCCGATCCGTAGATTGATATGACATCCGCATTCAGCGTCACATCAATTACCGGCGCTCCGCCAGTAAGGGCCGCAACGGACTTTTGCACAAGCGACACTGCTGGTGGGTCGCTGACAGGAAGTTGCCCGTTCTGCGCGACGGCGAGCGTTGCAAGAAACACTACCGCGACTGCGTGGTGACGCATATTACCTCCACACAAATACGATTAGAACTTCTTGTCTACAAAGGGCCCCGACTTGCAGACGGTCGCAAAATCCTCGGGGAAGAGAGGCGATCCGTGAATTGCAACGTAACTTAATAGACAGCTACTTACATTGGAGTTGCAATGTACGCGCGTTGATTTCCAAAGTCAATATGTTTGTTGGTTACGCACCCTCTATGTCTTCTTGCACAAAATGAAAGGAACACATGTCCTACCCCACAGGCCAATTTCTGATGGCCACCGTGGCGGAAGATGAATCTCTTCCTGCCGCGCTGCGCATTGCTGTAATTCGCGATAAGAGCTACCGCCCTACCGCCCAGAGCCTGCTGCGCATTATTCGCAGTCCCAAAACACCAGCAAAGCTCAGGGCCGTCGCCACCCTCCGCTACTCACAACTCACAGCCCTACGGGAGATCCGCCGAAATGCAAGAAACGCGAAAAGAAGTTCTAGAACTGAAGAAATTGCTCACGACAACTCGTCTGACGAAACTGGATCGGCAGGCGATCGAAGCGAGAATTGAGGACCCTGGGGCACCACGAATAGGATATGAGGCTTGATGGGCGGAAAGGGGCAGGACTTCAACAACGGAAAAGAAGCCCCATCTCCGATGCTGGCGAGAAATGGGGCCTCAGCAAAGTGCAAAGTTCCAAACGTGTTTGATGGCTTGTAGCTCAAGCCTCCTCGACCCGGTAGTGCGTTGTGACTTCTTCGGTCTGGCTCGGTGGTGAGGTCTTCTCGAAGCCGAGGCTTTGGACAAATTGCAGCCACTTAGCCCAGAAGATAATTATCCTGAGCCTTGCCATTTCGACGTTGGGACCTACGACACGTTGCAGGATTGAATCCGAGGATTCGGGATCATACGCTTTCTTTCTGAGCCTATCTGCCGACTCTTCGCTTAATCCAGTCAGGTCCAACTTTCTTGTGACTTCGATTGTTTGTGGTTCAAATGTTTTCTTCATCCAACGTTCCTCCATTGAGTTCAGATTTCAAACAGCACGAACAGCCACTGTGTCATGCGGGCGATGACACGATTCCTGGAGGAGCACTGCCTTCAGATCGGGGTCATAGAAGTCCGATGACAGCCCCTTCTGATGGAGGTAGTCCACAATGATTTCGCCGAGCGCATAGAAGGCTTCGCAGTAGGCGCTTCGGTGGTTGTAGGATCCATCGGCGTCGAACCGGGATGCGGGGTGAGAGGCGTGGCAGATTGAACGCACTTTGCACGTTTGACAATCTTCCGGCAACAGGTCGAGACGCTCTGACGCGATGAAGTTCTTCAAGCGCTGTTCGACGTCTGAAAGAGAGAAATCCTTGTTATGAACGTTGAGCTGCAAGTTGTATTGACTGCCGAGCTGATACCGATCGATATGGGAGAAGTCTGTGTCGAGGCAGATGTCACCGTTCGTCTCCAGCACGAGACTCTCCGATAGGTTGCACGATCCGGCATTCAGATATCCATGCGAAATACCGAACGCATTCTGCATGAGGCACTCAAAGAGTCGTACACCGATCTTTGGTTCAGGAGTCTCAATCCATCGCTGGAATGCACCGAGAAGGAAATTGCTGATGCCTTGGAAGTCGGTGAACTGATGATATATACCCACATTGGAATTGCCTTGAAGAGCATTGTTGGTCATCGGGATTAGGAAATCGCACTGATGAACCCCAAGTCCCTGGAGGTGCGCGAGTGCCTCATAGCCATCACGACGGCCATCCACAACGGAAAGCACGCAGACCATCATTTTGTTCTTGTGCAGCAACTCGATCGCCTTCACGACATCCTGGTAGCTGCCTTTTCCTGATACCTTCGGCCTATTGCGATCATGAAGCTCTTGCGGGCCGTCGAGGCTGAGCCCTACCGCGACTCCGTTTTCGTTAAAAAAGTCAATCCAGGGCTGGTCAATAAGCACGCCATTGGTTTGAAGAAGATTGCGAATCTGATCGGGAGAAAAGAAGTTCTTCTGCATGTCAAGGAAGCGCTTGAATCGACGCCGTCCCATAAGCAATGGCTCGCCTCCGTGCCACACAAAGCCGAACCCCTGCTGTGCTGCAAGATGCTGCGAGACATGAAAGTACAGCCGCTCAATGGTCTGCTCTGAGATCATCTGGCCGTAGTTCTTGGTCTCGTTGTTGATGTAGTAGCAGTACGGGCACCGCAGATTGCAAGCTCGGACAGATTTGATGATTGCCAGATGGATCATGATTGGACCGTCCTTTCAAAGCAGAACGTCGGACCCTGTGACTCACGTCAGACCGTGTGCTTGTTTAACCCTGGGAAACCCTAGATGGAAACTACCTTGCGGTTCGTATGAGTATTGGTGAGTTGAAGAGTGAAAACGTTACAGGCCTGCAGTGCGGTTTTTTTGTCGGCGGCATACTTGTCATTCGGACTGAGGTAATCAGTGTACGGATGGAGTCTATCGCCCGCGCAGTAGACTCCTATTCAGTTGTTAACCACCCACCGCTATTCACACCCACCGCACTACGGGAGATCCGCCGAAATGCAAGAAACGCGAAAAGAAGTTCTCGAACTGAAGAAGTTACTCACAACAACACGTCTGACGAAACTGGATCGGCAAGCGATCGAAGCGAGGATTGAGGAGCTGTCACGAGGTCCACGCAAGGAGCGGCAACGGACGCTGTCCCCGTATGTACTTGGTGTATTTGACCGGCCCGCCCCACCACCAAAAAGCCAATCGGTGCCCCCAAAAACCGCAGCTCCCGTACAGCCGCCCAAGCGCGACCTTCCACCCAGCATTCAACCGCCTACTGAAGAAGAGACAAAGGGCCTGCAGACGCCTTTCCTCACGCCCGAACAGATCGAAGCGCGATGCAAACTCCTAGCAGATATCGCGGATCGTGTTTCGCTGCTTCGAGCAGTATGGGCCACGACTTTGAGCTTCGAAGTCTCCCGCGAGGCGGAAACCTGGTTACAGAAGCTCCAAGAACTGGCTGCGATACTACCGCGCGAAGTGGCTGAGCGGGCGCTTGGCATCCATGTCGGCTATCTCGATCAGCGGGTGCAAGTAGTCGCCCGGCCCCAGATCCCGGAGCGAGTTCAAGAGCAAGCGCTGCCGCCGTCGATGCCGAATGGCAGGAACGCCGATGTGGTCGCGGAACTCTACTGGCTGCAATTCGCTCCGCCACGACAACGGGAGCCACATCACCCGCCCGGCTATGTCCCGGATGGTCTCCAGAGTTGGGTGTCATGACCTTCCTTCGCCAATTATTGGACGACGTTCTCGATGGTCGGCGCGTTGTGAATGATCGGGCTACGTTCAACTTGTTGCGACAGATCGCGCCGGACAAGGCGGCGAAGCTAAACACGCTGGAAGGCGAGGCGATTGGCAGGCGAACAATCCGCTTCATCACGCCAGTCGATCGGCTGAAATCGATCATGGAAGAACGACATGAGAGGACTGTAAAACCCCAACCAACAGCCGCAGAGACAGACCACCCGCTTACGCGAACTGATCTGGAAGAGATCCTCGCCAGGCGCAAGGTTCCAACCACAGAGCATATCGAGCGGCTCCTTTCCGTCGCGCGAGAACTTCGACTGACTTCAACAGAAGCAGATGAACTACGGTCGATCGCGGCTCGTCTGCAGGCAGATGCAAGGCTTGCGAGAATATCGCGCCAGGCACATAACGAAGAGTTCATCGCGAACATTCTAGGCACGTATCGCACTGTTTACGGAGACCTATCCCAAGCGCAGGTAATGCATCTGGAGGGCATCCGAACACGAGGGGTGAGCGCAATCAAGGCGTGTCAGGACCACAACAAGGATCGCTGTCGCTGTTGGGCATTCGCAAGAGAAGAGCTATTTGAATCGCGCAGTAAAGCAGGCGAGAAAAGCGCAATCGGAATGGCCGCCCTCGCGGTGTGGAACACGATTGAGTCCTTCGCCCGCAATCGCGATCAGCACGCAAAAGTACCCACCGAATCAGAGCCGGGCCTACAGCCTGGAATCACCTACAACTGGCGGCACTTCAAGTGCCCCGAATACTTCAACCAACACTACAGGAGATGAACAATGCCGTTGACCCCGCAACAAGTCGCTGAAATGGAAGCACAGAAGTTCCTGGACTCAAACTTTGGCCAGCTCGATCTATCAGGATGCCCAACCTGCCTAACGCAACCCTCAGAAGAAGCAGACCTGCCCGACCCGCGATTTGCGCCTCTCGACAATCGGGGTGCTGGGCTCGGAGCCGCAGCGCTCAAGAGCGACATAGAGAAGATGGTCTATGACCCCGAAGTTCAGGTGCAGATCGCTCGTGAAACTGGCAATGCGGGTCTGCTGGCGGATATTCAAATGCAGCAAGCCGAAGAGATTGCCCGAGAGTTCCGCCGTCTTAATCCTTCTTATTACAGGTCGCCGGAGAACTGGGAGACCTTGGTGCGCTGCCTAGCATACAACTTCCTGAGTTGGGAGCCGGATGAGGGGACGACCCAAGAGGCTCAAGACGAACTCATTAAACGGGGCTATTGGACCCTGGACAATCTGACTGCAGCCTTTCAGGAGCTTTCGCGTGAGGGCTCGTTCGAAGGTGATCCAACAGAACCGCGCCGACTCACCGAACATCAGCGGCGGTCGATCGCGCTACAAGCGAGTACTGGAGATGTAGAGGGCGCTATCAGCCGCTACCTTCGCGAGCGCTTACCAGAGCCCGCTGCAGCCCAGCTGGTTGAGACATTTGGGCTGGAAGACATGTATGACCAATTAGCCGAACCGGAGTATAAGAGCATACTCGAAGAAGCCGTCTGGTTCTGCTGGCAGTACGCGCGAACAAATTATGCGCCGACGCAAGAACGCAGACGATTCATGCAGGGCTACATCGCTGGCCGCATACCTACGGCCAAGCTCCTTGATGAGGCGTGGCGAACTTGCCAGGAAGCGGAGAGGGACGCGTTAAGGACGGGAGTCCTGAGCCAAGTCAGCAATGGCGACGATTCAGTTCCTGATCTCGACGGTATGTCGGATGAAGAAATTAACTTTCTGTACAGGCAAACGGCGCGTAAGCTCAGGACCCCGTCGCTTGAGCATGTCGGCGCGGTGTAACGCGAAAAAATTCGCCTCAGAACAAGGTTGATTCCTTGTCGAAACTTCGGCTTGAAAGATAATCTGAATCTGTGGCAGGGTTGACACGATCTACCAAATATTGCCGAAACTTTGCATAGTTTTGCGGGTTTTCTCAAGAAATACAGGATTTTTATCGATTACGTAAGGTGCTGACCTGATTGGATTTGCTGCACTTTCGTAACGAGAATTGAGTTGGGAAGTCGGATTGCCTTCGGTTTTTTTGGAGTACACTACCGTGTCAGCCCACAATATGGCGATTGCAGCACCAGCTTTGAGTCAGACGCAGATGATCCGTGATTCGCTCTTCTCGGTGAAGGGCGTAGATCGCATTTTCATGGAGGCCATGCACAACTGCTACTCAGTGCTGATCGTCCTGCCAGACAAGAACCGCGACGTGGAGTATCAGGTATTCGCTAAGGAGCAAGACATAATCAACACATTTCCAGAGTCGAATTTCGAGTTCGACATCGTGTTCCTTGGCGGAAGACAGTTGCAGGATATTGTTTCCCCGCCGGGCAGAGAACTATTTGCGAGATAAGCGTTGCCCGTCAAGGACGATCATCTCAGGCAGGCCGACCACAACGAAAAGCTAGCTGCCACTCTCTTCAAGACCAAATACTACGACTGGACTGTTACGACGTATTTCTACGCTGCGCTCCATTACATGGACGCCATTCTGGCGATCTCTGGAGCACATCCAAAAGGCCATGATGATCGGGACAGCCTCATTGGGACACATCTCAACCTGAAAAAGGTATATAGCGAATATGCTTCGCTTAAATCGAGAAGTCGTGCCGCAAGATACTACGCGACACCGATGGATCCGTCCGATGCGCAGGATGCGCAGCGCGATTATGAATCAATCAAGGCTTACTGCCGGAAAATAATGAAGCTGGACTAGACTGTGAATGTTTTCTAGTTCGCGATTAGCGCGCGGAATTACGCCTTATCTATTCCTAGTTCTTTGCTCAGGTCTATGTTGGCTTCCTCTGGCGTCGGTTCCACGTGTGCCAAGTTGTCGAACAGCGGGGTCTTACTTGGCGGGACGGGAACGTCTTGGAGTGTGATTGCCTTCATGCCTAATGCTTCCGCAAAACTTTTTAAGTTGTCATCATCCGTGTAGATCGTGTGGCAGCCTTCAACCTTGGCAATGGCTGCAATCTGGCGGTCGAATTTTACCTTAGCCCAAGTATCCTTGGACCCTGAGCGTTTATTGCCCTCCTTAATTGCGGTGGCGATAATCGATGCAACCTCGACAGAGGCCCTAATGCCGTAGGGTGCAATCTTGAACCTAGATGATTTCTGAAGTTCGTCCATGTATGCCGGGGCAGCGGACTCGGCATGAACGAGAAATTCTGTTAGTGCTGGCGTGGGGACAAGAATTCTCTCGCCACTCTTCTGCAGACTCTCCAGCAAGCCGAGGACGCGGTGTTTTGCGTGATCTACCGAGGCAGGAATTGCTGGACGAAGTGCCAGCATTATGAAGTGCGCATCAAACGCAATCATTTATTGAACCTTGCCCGACCCCTTCCTGATTTTGTTTAATTCACCCAGTGGATCATTAATTTTGTCCCAACCGCTTCCGTGTACTTGCCGCATGCGATCTAGAACCTGCTGAATTTCGTCGCTATTCAGCGGTTCATGATCGGTGATTCTGAACTCGGAGAGTTCCCAGGTTCCAGTGTAGGTGCGCGTCCATTTGCCACGACCAAACACCCGAACAGGAACATCGAAAAGGAAGTTCCTGAGTTCTTTCGCCTTGGCGCGTGTAGTCACGCACTTGTAGTACTTTTCGCCGTCCTCAATGTGTATGTGGATGGTTTCATCACGGCCACCAATTCGAATGATGACTCCCTCTAGACTGCCTTCTTCGGCTACCGGGCCGTATTGGGGCATGTCTGGTTTGGGAAAGTCCAGAATTTTTGCGCGGCCTTCTTTGATTCTTCCAGTGGTCTTGTCCTGGTACAGTAAATTTCTAATTGCAGCGTCGGCGCGAACCGCTTCGGGCGCGGCTGTCCCTTGGCGGGCACCAACGATTCTCCCGCGAACTTCAGGCACTATTTCTTCACGTGCTTTACTTATGAGTGCCGCGCTCCCTTTGCCAACTTTCTCGAAGTGAACATCAGCATCAGTTCCGACGAGCGCAGAGAATTGCTTCAGGTACTCGGCAAGTCTGCCGATCGGCAGGGTGTCGGGAGTGTACCCGTCAATGAAGAATTTGATTTTTTTGTAGCTCGGCACGGCGGCCTCTCATCATACGCCAGGATTGGCTGCAAGGCATACCAATATTCGATCGTGTTCGAATGAACAATCACCCCAAACCTTCTGCAAAAATGGGGTGAGGGATTCGCATCCATTTAGACGAACGGAGCAGTGTGATCCGGATCACATCATCATCGGCGAAAACGATGCAGAATAGTGACTCGCTCGTTTTCAATGGAGGTTCTCATGGCGACAATACAAGAAGTTCAGTGTCGGTTTTGTGCTGAGGTTCAGATCATGTCGCGCATGACTCGGCATGTGGATGGCAGATTCATTTGTCATCGGTGTGGCCATGTGGAACGTCCCGCTGACCCGGACTTTGCCTGCAATTGCGGAACTTGCGTCGAGCTGTTTTGTTTCGTCTAGTGGAGCTCGGACTTCAGATTTTCCGAAACAGTTCAGCCAAGCTGGTTTTCAAACCTTTCCCAATCCTTTCGATGTTCACTAGCGACACATTCCGCACACCACGCTCGATGCCACTGTAGTACGTCCTGTGCAAACCGCAGCGCTCAGCGGCTTCCTCCTGATTGATCTTCTGCTCTTCCCGAATGCGGCGGATCGCACGCCCAAAGCGTACCCGAATGTCGAGCGCCATGGCTCGTTATCTTCTGGGTAGGTAGCCGATACGTACACAGCCGATGAGTCACATTATTGTTGACTGACAACTGCTCCTCGGTGCATTATGCCGATCAACTTTGAAACTGAACGCGATATTGATCGGCGCTGTCTGCCTGGTTGCAGGTTTTGCCGCTGGCCGCTTGTATCCCGCTCCCCACTACGTCCATATCGGTGCGATCACGATGTATAACGAGCGCACCGGGCACATTTGCCACGGTCTAAGGAATGGGGTCGGGATAGCGGCGGAAGCGAGTGATTCCAAAGCAGCCCACGACCCACTGGATGGGATCTTAGGACCATCTCCCGGTACAACTGCGAAACCGGTGCCATATTGCGGTGAGGAGGACAAATAATGTAGCCAATATCAATTTCCCTCTCCGTCGCTCGGACGTAAAACGGGCCAGCAGTTCTGAACTGCTTGGACACAGGAACCTTTGGGGACGCCAGTTCCCGAATGTCGTTCAGCGGGATGCCGATCCCACCATTGAGTCAGACCAGCGACTCAATCCCGCATTCGAGCAAAAATAAAGGAGAGAGAAATGAATGAAGACCTGCAAGCCAAGAATGTCGTGGAAGAGTTCTTTACAGTGCCAGAAGTTGCCAAGATTCTCAGAGTCAGCAACAACGCCGTCCGGCAATGGTTCAAAGACTTCCCGGAGTCATCGACTGCGGTCCACCCCAGAGACCGCACCATAGGTTTTACCGCACCCTGCGGATACCGCGATCGTCGCTCGAATTATTTATCAAACAGCACGAGGCTAGGCAGAGAAAGTACGAGGCAAAGCGTTTGCGGGGCCGCAGGTGAACAGTTCAGGTGTACTGGCGGACGGCGTCACCTCTTCTTTGCTGCCGGGCCACCATCCCCACCTTGCCCGCTCGACGTTGCGATCCGCCTAGGGAAGGCTGACCGAGGAACGGGCGAACTACTGGTGACGGCAGTACCTAGAGTTGAACAATCGTCTATTGAGTGGCTAGAGCCAATAGGTGTGTTATCTGAGTCGAGTGCGGCTGGAGGCACTCTCCGGCCCATTTTCTTGCCGTACTCGGCCTATTCATAGTTAGCAGTGACCGCCATACGGAATATAAATCAACGGTCTGTAGTACTGACGCAATTGCTCTTCATCAACTACGACCCAAAAAGACGGTAACAGATTACGCAATCCTATGACGAGATCGGCATATCTCCTTGGGACTTTGACCTCGTGCCGATTCGTGGCCCACGCAATCATGTCGGCAATCTGCAATCCAGGACTGGTCCTCATGACCTCCGTACCGATATGTGAAATGTGCGCCCACTGGTATTTTGGATTCTGCTCCGCTCGTGCTCGCTTCCATTTCGCTCTGATGATTTGCTCAAATGGTTCTCCTCGATCGAAGTAATATTGTGCGTTGAAATCTAGCCCTTGGTAGTGCTCGAAATACCACTCCGTCATTTTGCGTACGCAAGCACTAGCCACTATGTCGGCTGGAGAATCTAGCTGGTATGTTTCTGCTCGAAGTTTGTCGTAGTCGCTCATCTTCAGGGAACAAGAGAACTGGCAGTACCTCGCATGTATAGGAGAACTGCTTAGATAGCTCAGTAGAAGATTTATAAGGCCAAATACATGGTCGTCATTCCATCCCTTTGACGGGCAGAATTCACTGCCCCTCTTTAGCCCTATTGCTTCCACCATGTGAATGTATGCCGCTGGAGGATTGTTGTTTCGCAGGATTAATTTCCAGTCAGTATCGATTTCCGCCCACACATCATCGGTGGCTGCGACTGCGCCTATAGTGAGAAGCTCTTGATCTTCTTGGCCACTCTTGTCGAAGTAGGACTTGAGCATGTCGTCACTTCTTCTTTGCCGCCCTGACCCTCGCCCATCTTGCGCGTTGTGCCGCCGCGATCCTCGCTCTGGCCGCCGCTGACATGCGCCGTGGCCCACGTCGGGTGCTTGCTTGCTGTTGACTTTGCGCCTGACGGTGCTTGGCCCAGCGTGCGCGTTGGGCGGCGGCGATCCTAGCGCGGGCTGCGGCAGATATACGACGAGGGCCGCGACGGTCAGCGGTAGTTGCTCCAGAAGATAATCTTCGAAGAGCCTGGATTGCAGCGTCGATGCGGTTTCGTTCTTGTTCCAGTTGATGGATTATTGATTCAACGTTCGTGGTCACTCGGGGATTGTAGCACCTACGTCAGTCCCGATCTTCCAGCGGTTCAAGAGTATTCCGAGACTGTCTGACCCGCCATGTGTAAACGAAAGCGGTGGAGGCCAGCGCACCGATCCAAAAATGGGCCAGATGTTCAGAAGGCTAGCGTCCCATGCGCCGGGCTTGCACTTAGGGCGGACGGGATTCCCTCCGAACTTAGGAATGACGTGGGCGGTCAGCACTTGGATAACAAGATGCCCGACTACAATGCTTGTGACCGCTCCGTGCATGGCTTTAGGAGTACCATCAATGTCACCCCAAATGTCGGTTCCACCAGCATGGAAACCTTTGCGAGAATACCTGCCGATCCAAACCATCGTTCCAACTGGCAGAAACGGAGAAGGCGGTTTAAGTCCTAACCTCTCAGAGTCGTCATAGAAGAGTGTTCGCTGGCGGTTCACGGCCTCTATTACCATTGCCTTCAAAACTGCCCATCGAGCTAACGATTTCTGCTGAACCGGATTGAGGAGTATCGAGCGGTCATGCAACATTTCCCGCATGTGCGGAATGTTGTCCACTTCTAGTGCGCTCATCCAGCCGCCATTACATCCTTGACACACACACTTCACCACGGCTTCTGGATTGTCCACGTATTTATCCACACGTCTACGAATCTGGACGCGAATGGCTTGAGTAGGCTTTAGCTCTTGAAGAATCCATTTCGACCAGATGTGTTCTACGCTATCGACTGAACTATCGCAGAACAGGCATTGTTTTGGCATGAATCTTAGCTCGGTTAGACCTGGATGGTGAAAGGTTTGCTCTTGTGTGTTGCTCCTACCGCGTCGCCGTAGTAGGCGAACAATTTCACTCTACCGTAAACTCCCTTCCGCCGAAGGGACTCCTTAACTCCTTCCAGCGGCATCCACTGCGTGATAGTGGTTCCCTCGGTGAGATGATGCGGTAGCCGAGCCGTTCCCGCGTCATCTACGTTCACTAATGACTTGCCATCTGGAAGACGCAAACCAACTGAAGTGAGAGTCACTGCGCGATGTCCTGGATTAGCGGCAGTGAGGAAGATCATCTGCTCGCCTAGTCTGCCGTCTGTATACGTGTGACAGCCGTAGGAGATAGTCACATTAATCTGCCGTTTCACTTGTTTTCTAGCGGTGTGGGCGTTGTACGATGACAACCCAGCACCATACAACGCGATGGCCGTAGTGACAGCCCACTGCAAATCTAATTGGAAAATCTTCATGCGATAGCCGTCTTCCAACACATGCGGCAACCTCCCTTTGGAGGAAAACTAGCACGAAGCGTGGGGCGAATACAAGGCGAAATGTGTACAATCTGATCGCCGCAGAGGTCGATAACAACAGGCTATGCCCCGCCGCTCCAAAATGGATCTAGCCAAGCTCCACGCTTCAATGGATACGACTTGCCCGCACTGCGGCTTCACCATTTCCCCTGCCGAACTGGTGCGGATCGACAGTGAACGGGTTCGGTGCCCGTCATGCCGGAAGGATTTAGTGCGCAAGAAGAAGAACAAATGAAATGAGTACTGAAGATAAATACGTAGTTCCCGACGACAAGAGCAAAGTTGATGTTGCCCATAGCCTCGTAAAAGCCGCTGTCAGCGCCGTACCTATGGTGGGCGGGCCTGCCGCTGAACTTTTCTCTCTGGTGATTGCCCCGCCCCTACAAAAGCGTCAAATCGAATGGATGAACGACGTTGCAGAAGGTTTGAAGGCACTGGAGCGCTGTGTAGAACGGTTCAAAGTCGAAAACTTGAAAGATAACGAGCAGTTCATCTCAACGGTGTTGAACGCCAACCAGGTGGCGATCCGTAATCATCAGAAGGAAAAACGAGAAGCATTAAAAAATGCGATTTTTAATGTCGCGGTCGGACACTGCCCGGACGAAGATACCCAAGCAATGTTCTTGCACTTGATCGACCGCTTCACTGCATGGCATCTTCGGATACTGCGGCTCTTTCAGAATCCGCTCCAGCTAGGCGCGGAAAAAGGGATGAGACCGGAGCGGTATTCTTTCGCCGGATCACGCTCACAACTGCTGGAGGAATACTTTCCAGAATTGAGCGGACAGAGGCAGTTCTATGACGTGATCGTCGCCGATCTTAGCGCTGAAGGAATGCTCGGCATCAGGGATATACATGGCAACATCACAGGGCACGGGATGTTTCAGAAGGTCACGACAGAATGGGGTGACCAGTTCGTCAGATTCATTACTTCTCCCATTTGACTGGAGCCCTAGTTGGCATTCAGTCCGTGCGTTCTTGTGTGTAGCCGATCCTTCCAGCTATTCTCCACACGTACCGCGTCCTTGTCTTCCATATCGGGAGAGACGCGCTGAAGGATCGTGAACCGGAAGTTCTTCGGATCGCGCTTCTTCAATAGCGCGTTGTCGCCATGTCCTGATGCCGCGTAATTCCGCCAGCGGCCTAGCAGATTATCCTTGCCACATGCAGAGCCAACGTATCCCTTCCCGTCCGACGCATCGAGGATGTGATACACGCCACGCCATTCAGACAGCTTTAACTTCCAGCGCTGCGGCAGAACTGCCAATTGATCCCAGCTAAGGTTTATCGCGTCCCAGTCGGGCATCCCTCTGTCCAGTGCGCTCTCTTCGAGAATCGCATGCACGGGGAAATCTTTATTGCCCGCCCACCGCCACCATGAGATTTCAGGTGGGGGCCAGCGGACGATGAGCTTGCCTTTCCACTCACTGTAGAGATCGGTCAGGCAGAGATCAAAGAACAAGCAGCGCTCACGCCCGCCGACATTGGTCAGGCCATCCAAACCAAACTCTTTCAAAGCTATGTGTGCGGGTTTGGCCCAGAACTCATCGACGGTAAGTTGCTGCGATTTACCGATTGAATACAGTCCGACAAACAACGCGCTTCCCGGCGTGCGACCTATAAAAGAAGCAACGTAGTGAGCCTTTCCAGACGCCATCACCTTCTCCAGTTTTTCTCCTTGAGTCTGCTGGTAGGCGTTGAACAGTTCCGGGTTTTCCGCCGCGAGCCACGGCAGCACCTTCTTCAACTGCGGCTCCTTCGGCACATGGCGGAATACGAGTACCGCTTCAGGATTGACATGTTTATCGCGAAGCAAATCGGTCAGGTTCATGTAATGACAATTTCCTCCCCAGGTGAGCACGAGATTAGCACTTGTAACTGACCGTCTACAAGATTCCGGCTCTCGGCTGGATGTCGAATGTGACGACAGTTGTGATCCGCAAGTGAACACTGAGGCTAGAGCCCGCGCGGAGTTGCGCATCATTGCATAAACTGTTCACCGCCCGTCATGTCGGAAGCAGTTTATACGGGAGAAGAAGAAGGCGTGACTCAGGACGGTTGAGAACTGGGACCCGCCACTGGACTCGAAGGTACCCCGTTGCCGGGAGACGTTGATGGTGTCTCTTGTTCAGAAGATTGAGTGCTCACACTCCGCATTGCAGCAACTATATGAGGGCTTGCCTCGCCTATTGCCTTCGCAATTGCCACTCCGGTATTTAGGAGTTGCTCGTTAGAAAAGGACGCGAGTCTTTCCCCGATACCGGTTCCGATAATTCCAGCAGTGAAATGGCCCGTCTTACGATGTGACAGAACACCCGATGTAAGGAAAACAAGCCCTGCGGCTGCCTCAGCGATTCGCAGCTGACCATCTCCTGGGATGAACGCAGCAACCAAAAGAAGAAGGCCCAGCGAGAGAGTGGCGTTCACCTGCGTGACATGTGCCATGTAGTATTCGAACGTGCGCGACTTGCCAGCCATTAGTGGCCCAGCCGCAACACCACCCAGGAAGGTGATGAAGGCTGGAGAGGAGTACCACTTTCCCTGATGTCGTTTATAGTCGTCTTTATCGAACCCTGAGTAGAAACCGACGGTGCAGAGCGCGACCTTGCCTATCAAGTACGAAACTAAAATCCCGCAGATGATTCTTGTCTTATACCCAAAATACGGATAGGCGAGTGCTCTGGTGATTGAAGCGTTGCCCTTCCAGAGCAATATCAACGAGAACAGACAACCCGGCAGCAAGGCCCCGAACAGGTCGTCTGCGAGAGACAATGGCCCCAACAGTGTTCTGTGCAGATCGCCTTTTAGATCATCTGGAAGGCTCATACCAATAACTTGATTCTACGCCGTTGCTTTTGCGCGTGTCGTTCTCAACGCTCTCGCATTATTGAACATCTCATCACATGCCGACACACACAGATTCCAGTTCTGCCAATCAGGATCGCCTCCCGCTCGCGCTCAAATAGTTCTTCCCGTCCGACCCACTGCGAGTAGTCACGGTTTCTGATTTGAAGTACTTTCTAGAGCCACCTATCTAAGCCGAGAAGGCGCAAAATTAAAGATCCCAACTTCTGGCGACGACCGCCTCGCGTCAGCGGAATTCCAATCCTTCGAGAGATCCGAGACTTAAACGCCGATATCCCGAAAAGTCGCCGCCATTGAAATGCCACTACAATTCATGCCACCCCCACGCTATCGAAAAATCCTATGACTCCTTAATTGCTCCAGTCGTCTGGTACGCGCACGTTAAGTTGGCGTGACCAGGTTTCATACCCGGCTTTCCTGAGGACAACTGAGTGCTCGCCAGTCGTGATCGCCACCTCGACGCCGGATTCCGTGTCGCCAACGAACCTGCCGTCGATCTCTACATCCGCGCCCGTAGGAGTCGACCAGATCGCCAGTCCCAAAGTGATGTTGTGTCTTCTGCTGCTGAACAACTCGGCCCCAACGAAGATACGCGACGCCGAAGGATATGCCACTCTCTTGTTTATCTTGCCCGGCCATTGGCCCTCCAGGAGTTTCGGTCGGAACTTTCGAATAACGTCCCTTAGCCTCTCCTGAGTCAACGCGGCGGGTTCACCTACTTCGTCCCAAAAATCGTGGTCGTCTTTCCCAACGAGGAATGCGTCCAACATATACCCCCCACCGAAATCGTCGCCGTCCGGTTCCAGATCACCGAGAAAAATGGTGAATTCATCACCCGTTCTCCAAAATCCTGGCAGTTCGCTATCTGCTGTCGCCCGAGCATACCCGAGGTGGATGCAGTCTAGTCGCTCGAAAATACCTAGACCATCTCGATCTTCTTCCAGGAGCACTACATGGTTGACGTGCGTTTGCTCTGCTGCATCGAGATCGCGGAGGCCGCGTCCGATCAAAGAACACGATCGTCGCACAATCCCTTGTTCGGAGATGGGAACAAGGAAATTACCTGGAGCTGATGCTCTGTCCTTCTTGTCCATGATCTGATTAGGTTAATCCAGTCTGTGCACGAGCGGCCTGCCTTCGTGTGTACTCGATGTCGAGCGCGAGGTCGAGCGGTTTATCTTCATCTCACCTGTAGAGCATGAGAAAATGCGCGGCACGCCCCTCGTTGCGGCCACCTTGGTTTCGTAGGTCTGCCGCGTCGGCTTCTGTAAGACTCCTGCCTATCCCAAAGGTAAAACCCACTTCGGTGACGGTGCGTTTAACGCCAGTTTTGCGTTCGGAGGTCTCAAAAGTCCGTGTCCGCAAGATCTCACGCGCTCTTTCCAGTTTTGCCCTCAAGTCTTCTTGAGAGCCGCCACGATACAGAAACATATCAAACGGGGTTTGGTCGTGATAGGCTTCCAACCCTGCTGCGCGGAGCGCCTCCGCCTTGGCTATCGCCACGGCCTCCTTTTGACTACCGCCTGGGAAGAGTTCCCAATCAAGAGTCGAAACAGCATATGCAGTTGCAGGTCCGTCCTGTTCCTTCTCTAGGAACGCACGGAAACTTGGCAAACGCGTTATATACGACGTTAGTAGTTCCTCGTACTTCTCTTCCTCAGTTATTTCCGATATCCGTTTGCGTTGAATACCTGACACGGATTTTCTTGCAAGCTGATCAGTCGATTTGTTTTCTGACTGCTCGGTTGCCTCAATGTCCCTCAGTCCGCGCCTCACAAGAGCACCAGAGTGTGTGGGAGAGAGCTGTGAAGGCAAAGCACGTACAACAGCATTGTTTGAATCTGTGCTCACGGCGTAGTCTGCTTTCTGGCTGCTTCGCTCTCGTACTGTCGCCTGGCGACATTGACTCTGCTTTGTACAGTCGCGGCCATTTCCGCGAGTAGGTCACGCCCTTCGGTCGCGGCGCGTTCGGCTTTTGCTTTCAACTTGGCGATATCGGAGCCTACCACACTGGTAATCTCATCTTCGATTTGCGCGAGCCTGCTGCTGACCTGCTTGAGCTGGCGAAGCACGCGAATCAAATCCGCTGCAATGCCCGTTCCGCGAACCGAGTCAGGACTGCTTTCGTACTCATGGAGAATTGCCTTCAGACGCTCGGCATCGCCGTTTTCGTACGCGCGATTGGCCTCGGTCATGAGTCGTTCTCTCTGCCTGCGATCCTCCTCGTCGGTAGCAAGGTCTGGGTGGACTCGCTTTGCCACCTCCCGATAAAGGCTTTTGAGTTCGGGGGAGGCTATGAATTCCTTGTGCTTAGTAACCTCGCCTTGGGAAGCAGCACGGGACTCAGCAGCCTGCGCACGCGCCTGGGTCGCAGCAGAACGGGCCTCTTCACTCCCGTTTGCAACCGCTGCTAGCTCGGCGAGCTTCGCATTCCACTCGTCTAGCTCCGCATACAGAACTCCAACCTGTCGCAGGTAGCTTCCCTCAAAACTTGCGAGTTCCGCCCTCAGATTTGCAAGGTATAGTTCCCGGTCTGCGAGTTGCCCCTGCAACAGATCCAGTTCGGCACGTTTTTTCGCAAGCTCCTCTTCTTCCGGAGATAGACGTCGAGCAATTTCAGTGGTCACCAAACTGCCCTCCTCCGAGGCGTAGGCTCAGGACAAAAACGTTATCACTTTCTTGCGTCTTTCGTCGGCCTTTGTGGTGGTTTCATGACGAATGTGCGAATTCGCTACAATCCGCGCATCACCATTCCAACGACAACCAAGGATGACAGGTGCGCACGCTGCGAACTCACGGATGTCCGTAGGGCTAGTGGCTCCCAATCGCGTAAAGAATGGCGATTACAATCCCAATAGGAATTCCCGCAATCAGCAAGGCTCCCAGCAACCGGAACGAAAACCAAAGCAGGGTTAAGAAGCTCAAGTCGTCAAGGATGGCTTTTGCGATCACGACAGGATTAGCAACCAGTTCACGCCCACAGCGGTCGCAAAACTTTACGTCACTGACGAAGTAGTCTTTACACTTGTAGCAAAATGAATGTGGAAGATCGGATGCGGCCATCAGATGCCTCCTCCCCTTGAAGCAGGAACATCATACCCAAAGCGCCTCACCCAAAAACCGAAAGCCGCCCAAAGGCGGCTCACGATAGTAAGTAGATGTTTGTAGATTGGTGCAATGTTAATTCGAGATGACGGGCTTGGCAAGGAGTATGATTGCGGCATTCGTGACGAAGCCGGGCCTCAGATCTCGGAGCGAACAACACGAACCCGGTACGCGCCATTACTGGTTCAAAGTGTCGATTTGCTGTGTGTGGATCGCATTGGCGGTGTTACCGCGCCTCATTGACCTCGACAGCATTCACATGCAGGTGAATCTACACGGTGCAATGCTCTTAACGTCCGTGCTGATAGAGGTCAGCAGCCCAATTGCGCTGATCTGGCTCTTTATTCTGATGAAACAAATGAAGTAAGACCGGGTCAGACTGCGTTCCTACGTTCTGGCTTACTTCCGTGCTCGCGAATGTGGCTCAACGCCCGGTGCGTGTTCCCACCATGCGGCGCGGCAGCAATCGTCGAGTGTTCTTCGGAATCGGTTGGTCGTGCAACGTCACCGAGTTTTTCAGTAAATTCGACGGGTAGAGGAAGAGGTCGGATGGCGCGGATAATGATGGCGGCTCGTACGTCACGAACGTCGCTTGCGCGGTGGCGTTGGTGTACATCCCGGATGGTGCCGCTATGCTAAGGGTAGTGGAGGGGCCATCCTCTGACGGGTGCGTCGGGTCAGGGCGTTCCTGTGAAGGCTTCGGCCACTCGGTGTGAACAACACCGGGGACTACCAGGGAGTGAAGCGTTAGCGGTTCCGAGGCAGAACAGCCCGCCAGGCTCGACCACCACAGCACCGGCGAAATCAGCAGACGGGAGTCCATTGGTTGTGATATGCAGAACAGAGCTGGCAGGTCGCAATAAATTGCACCCCGAGCTCATGCCGAGGGGCTGGCGTATGCGATCTTTCGCCGCCGTTTCTTTCACCGCTGCTGGTGCGCGGGCGTGTTCGGCTGTGTGCGCGGTGATGCAGGAAGAGTAGAAGTAGTGGGCGCAGAGATCACAATCGTCGGTGTGCTGGTCGCAGACGGCTGTACCGCAGTCAGCTATTCCGCTTGCGCGGGACGTTCAGAAGGATAGCCATTGGTGTCGGAGACAGCGGCGACTTCGATGATGGAGCAGGTGGCATAGTTGCGCTGCAAGCACTACAGGATACGCCTTCTGAAGGCGGCGGAAGTGTAGTCCATTTGTAGTCCACTTAAGGAGGGTTTTAAGGAGCGACGCGCCCCGCAAGCAACTGATCTGTGAGGCTTTAGAATTGCTGGCTTCGATCGTTCGTAGCCAGACGCTCTATCCAACTGAGCTAAGGGCGCGATTGAGTGGAGACTTCGATTATAACGGAAGGGCAGCGGAACGGGCGAGAGCACACACGTGATTGCGACCAAGGGCGACCGCGATTTGTGCCGTCCGCTGAAGCGGACTCCACGTCGTTGAGGTAGCGAGGTTCTTCCAAAACTCGTTCGTCGCTTCGAAGATCGGTCGTTCGTCCGGGACTCGGAGCATATGTTCCCCTTGACCCAGGACTGCCGTCCTGGGCTAGGCTCGCTCGCCCCTGCGGGGCTGGAATGGAGATGGCCTCATCCCACTGCTCCCAATCGAATTGAGTTTGGTAACAGCTTCTGACGTGCCGGGCGATTAAAATTCCGCCGCTTCGGGGCTAATGGCGACGAGGGCGCCTGCGGCTCAGGCCACGCCACAGAATCCATCAGACACGAGCACTACTGCTGCGGCGCCGAAGCCGGCTTCTCAAAAATCTTTGGATCGACTTGCGGGTTCAGTTCGAAGCTGGTGAATTGAGTGGTGCTCGCATCCTGTCCGTTCTGCTTATTGGCGCGGTGAAATGGCAGGTTCAGCCCATTTACCGGGCGCCAGTCGGAGAACGCGGTCTCGGTGTTCTCCGGGCCAGAGCGCCCCATGGCCTGGTAAGTCTCGCGAACAACCTTGCCGCTCTGCGGATCGACGAACCAGCGCAGATCCACGCCCGGGCCGGAGACATCCACGATCGCCGTATCCGTGTCGCCGGACTTCTCGCTGCCTGACGCCGCAAACGTGAATGCCGGATCGGAGGCGTGCTGCGCAATGTATATGAGGTCGCGGTGAATCTGCGCCATGCTTTCGTCGCGGCGCGAGGGCGGCAGTTCCTGGATGACTTGGCCTCCCGACTCCACAAAAGCCGCAGCCGGAGTAACTACGATCGAGAAGCTGCCTTGCGCCATAGTCATGTCAAGCTTCATGTGATCGGGATAGACGATGCTGCTTTCGGCCTGAATCTGTCCTGGCATTTGGCCGGTCTTCTGATCAACGGTAAATTTTGATTTCACTGACTTCACGCTGTTCAGTTTTTCCGCGCCTCCGAGCGCCTGCACAACTTTGGAGACGAGAGCCTTGCCTTCGGGATTCGACTCCTTCTTTCCTTGCGCTGCCGGATCATTGCTGGTTGGCTTCTCACTTCCCTGCTGCGTGGCACTCCCCGGAGGCGGCGGGATGGTGATGTCGACATTCTGCACCGAACCTAACGAGGACAACGGCTTGTCAAAATCGGCAGCGTTGCCGGTTACCAGCACGGCGAGTTGATCTTTGTGCAGGTACTTGTTAGCGACTCGAGCAACGTCGGCAGTGGTTACCTTTTCAATCCCGGCGCGATACTGCTCAAGGAAGTCTGGCGGATATCCGTAGTACTCGTACGCCATACGCTCCTGCAGCACCTTGCCCGGCGTATCGAAGTTGAAGACGAAGTTGTTCAAAATTGTGTCTTTGGCGCGTTTGATCTCCTCGTCAGTAACGGGTTTTGAGGTTTTGAGCAAGTCAATCTGCTCGAACAGTGAGTTAATCGCTTTTACGGTGCTCTCGCTCTTGGTGGCCATCGCCAACTGAGTGATGCCGGGATGATCGAAGCGCGTGCTGATCCCTCCGCCCACGGCGTAGGCCAGGCCTTGCGCGGTACGGATGTTCTGAATCAGGCGTGCCGAGAAGCCGCCCCCGAACGCTTCGTTGAAGACTTCAATGGCGTAGTAATCGGGATTGCGGCGCGTGGTGCCGAGCGTGACCATGCGGATCCAACTCTGGTTTACGTCCTCGCGCTTAATGAGGTAGTAGCCGGGCTTAGCGGGAGTGAACTGGATGTCAGGAGGCTTGACTGCGGGGCCCTTCGCCCATGACGCGAAAGCCGCGCGGAGCTTGGCTTCCATCTGGGCGGGATCGAAGTCGCCGGCCACGCCGAGAATGATGTTGTTGGGGTAGACGTATTTGTTGTGCCAGTCGACTAAGTCTTGTCGCGTCACAGCATCAACCGTGGCGTATTCGGGCTCGCGGACGTAAGGATTGTCCTTGCCATACGCGAGCTTCGCCGCTTCGCGCGCTGCCACCTGGCTGGCTTCGTCATTGCGGCGCGAAATAGAGTCGGCGGCTTCGCGCTTGGCCAGTTCGAGCTTGTCGGCGCGGAATTCGGGATCGCGGAGAAGATCGGTGAAGACTTTGAAGACGTCGTTGAAGTCTTCTTTCAGACTCGACAAACCGATGGTAGTGGAGTCGGCGTTGGCGCCGGTCTCGACTTTGGCGGCGCGGATTTCGAGGTAATCGTCCAATTGATCGCCGGTTTGCGACTTGGTGCCGCCGGTACGCCATACTTCGCCGTAAAGAGAAACCAGGCCGGTTTTGGTCGCGGGCTCAACGCGCGAGCCGCCACGAATGCGAGCGGTCATGTCGATAAATGGCAGCTCATGGTCTTCTTGAAGGAAGATCACCATGCCGTTCGGCAGCTCCACGCGCTTAGGCTCCTGTGGATGGAACGCAGGCAGCGTTGGAATGGGAATCTTCTTCCATTCCTGGGCATTAGTTACGGCAACGAAAAGAAGAACTAACCACAAAGGACACCAAGGAGCACGAAGGAAGAACTTGCTCATTGCGCACCTCCCGCGTTGGCGCTTTCGATGATGCCTACGGTCCGATTGGTCGGCACGAAGACCTGTCCGGCGACGCGACGAATGTCGGCTTTGCTCACTGCGTTGATTCGATCGACGGTGCGAAACAGCTCTCGCCAATCACCGTAAAGGGTTTGATACAGAGCGAGATTCGTTGCCAAGCCCTCGTTGTCGTCGAGGCTGCGGAGGAGATTGGCTTTGGCGCGGGTTTTCACCATCTTGAGCTCATCATCGGTGATGTGTTCTTTCTTCAGGCGATCGATTTCGGCATGGATGGCAGTGGCCACTTCCTCCGGCGTGTGTCCCGGCATGGGCGCAGCGAAGAAATAGAAGATGTGTGGGTACTTCACGCCGGGGAAACCGGTGCCGCCTTCCGCTTCAGAGGCAATTTTCTTGTCGCGAACCAGCGAGCGGTACAAGCGCGAGGTTCGTCCCTCGGAGAGCAGGTCAGCAAGCGCGTCGTAAACAGCATCATCTTTGTCGCGGTAATCCGGTCGATGGTAGCCCTCGAGATAGATAGGCTGGCTCCTCTCGTGCAGAACCACGGTGCGCTCCGAGTTCTGCGGCGGCTCGGTAGTGGTGCGTTCGTCCGGCTTCGGATGCGAAGGAATTTGGCTGAAATACTTCTCGATGATTCCCATCGCCTGATTGGGATCGAAGTCGCCCGCAACTGCGACGACCATATTCGAAGGGATGTAATAACGATTGAAGAATTCCTGGGCGTCCGTTGCCGAAAAAGTGTTTAGATCCGACATGTAGCCAATGGTCGGACGGTGATAGGGGTGGGCAGAGAATGATGTCTCGATGAACTGCTCGATTAGGCGTCCGATGGGCGAACTGTCGGTGCGCATGCGGCGCTCTTCTTTCACCACGTCACGCTCTTTGTAGAACTCGCGAAACACGGGATGGATAAAACGCGACGACTCAAGATATGCCCAAAGTTCCAGCCGGTTTACGGCGAACGAGTAGTGATACTCGGTGTGGTCCTCGCTGGTGGATGCGTTTACATTTTCACCGCCGTTGCTCTCAATGATCTCGCTGAACTGGTTAGGAACGACGTATTGCTGGGCCTCTTTGATCGCGTCCTGCCACTGCTGCTCGAGTTGCTTGGTCTTGGCTTCGTCGCGGTCGACAGGCTTGTCACGCTCGTGAATGTACTGAGCGTAAACGTCCTCGACCTTCTGCAGCGCGACCTTCTCGGCGGCGTAGTCTTTCGTCCCTATGGTGTCAGTTCCCTTGAAGGCCATGTGCTCGAACATGTGGGCCAGGCCAGTCTTGCCCATTGGGTCCTGCACCGAACCCGCATCCACGTTGGTGTAGAAGGAAAACACCGGCGCGGTCTTCGGGCGGACACAGACGATCGCGGTCAGACCGTTGGGCAGCTTCTTGACCGTGACCCGCTTCTCGAAGGCGGCGAGGTCTTGGGCGGCTGAGAGGACAGCCAGAACCATGGTTAGAACTGCGACGGCCAGGGCCTGTCGGATGAGGGCGGAGTAATTCCTGGGTATAGGTTGAGAGAGCAGGGCGACGCGCGACATCGAACCTCCAGAGCAGACGAACTGAGTGGCTGAATCTGTTTTAGACGCGAAAGACGATTTGAAGTGAGCAGCGGGAGTTTGTCAAACGAGGGAAGACCGCAGACCTATCGGTGCTTGCGGTCGCAAGTCGCACGTCTTGCGTGCCACGGCGAGCACCTGTGGCGGAAACACGGGCGCCAGTGATCAGCAGAATCCGCGTGCGACGTGCGACGGCCCATGCGTGACCTTTTCCGCAGGTTTGCGCCTTCTGCTCGCGTGATTTAACGTAGCAATCGCATGGCGGGCGAAAACTCCAGTTCCATCCTCAGCACCAAAATCGACCCAACGTCGCAGCGCTTTGAAACGAATATGCGCTACATGGCCGACCTGGTGTCGGCCGTCCGCAATGAAGAAGAGCAGATTCGGGAAGGTGGCGGACCCAAGGCCATCGACAGCCAGCACAATAAAGGACGCCTGACAGCCCGTGAGCGCATTCAGAAACTGGTCGACCCGGGAAGCTTTTTCGAACTTGGCTCCTATGCGGCGTACCGGATGTACGACGAGTGGGGCGGGGCGCCCGCCGCAGGGGTGGTCACGGGATTGGCGCGGATCGAAACGCGTATGGTGATGATCATCGCGAATGATGCCACTGTGAAAGCCGGTGCGTTCTTCCCTATGACGGCGAAGAAAGTCATCAGGGCACAGAACATCGCGATTGAAAACCGCATCCCTACCATGTACCTGGTCGATTCTGCCGGTGTGTTCCTGCCGCTGCAGGAAGACGTCTTCCCCGACACCGACGATTTTGGCCGCGTGTTCCGCAACAATGCGGTGATGTCGGCTATGGGCATTCCGCAGATTGCGGCCATCATGGGGATGTGCGTAGCCGGTGGCGGATATCTGCCGGTGATGTGCGATCACGTGCTGATGACTGACGGCAGTGGACTGTTCCTGGCGGGACCGGCGCTGGTCCAGGCCGCCATTGGGCAAAAAGTTTCTGCCGAGGAGCTTGGTGGTGCGGCGATGCACTCGGCAATCAGCGGAACCGTCGATTTCCACGAGCCAAATGACGAAGCTTGTCTCCACCGGATCCGATCGATCGTCGAGAAGTGGGGATACCGCCGGCAGTCGCCGTGGGACCGTAAGAAACCGGTGATGCCAGCGCTGGCTGGAGAAGAAATTTACGGCATTTACGAGTCCTCGGCGGCGCGCCCGTATGACATCAAGGAAATCATTGGCCGCATTGTCGACGCGAGTAAGTTCGAAGAATACAAAGCTGAGTACGGCAAGACGGTTGTGTGCGGATATGCGCGGATCGGCGGTTTCGCAGTCGGCATTGTCGCCAATCAAAAAATGCATGCGCAAGGCACCGATCACCAGGGCCATAAGCGCGTGGAATTTGGCGGTGTTATTTACACGGAATCGGCGGAAAAAGCGGCTCGATTCATCATGGATTGCAATCAGAACTTGGTGCCGCTGGTATTTCTCCACGACGTCAACGGGTTCATGGTGGGCCGCGATGCGGAGTGGAGCGGGATCATCAAGGCTGGCGCAAAAATGGTGAATGCCGTGTCGAACTCTGTTGTGCCAAAGGTCACCGTGATTATCGGCGGTTCTTTTGGAGCTGGGCATTACGCCATGTGCGGCAAGGCATACGATCCTCGTTTTGTTTTTGCGTGGCCCACGGCGAAGTATGCGGTAATGGGGGGAGACTCGGCAGCGGGCACGCTGGTTGAGATCAAAATTCGCCAACTGGAACGAAGCGGTAAAAAGCTCTCCGAAGAAGAAACCAAGCAGCTTTACGAATCTGTCAAGCAGACCTACGACGAGCAAATGGACCCCAGATACGGAGCCGCGCGACTGTGGATTGACCGCATTATCGACCCAATGGAAACTCGGGATTCGATTGTTACGGCCCTCGAAGCCTCGGCATTGAATCCAGACGTGCCGGAGTTCAAGGTGGGGGTGCTGCAAACCTAGAAGAATTGAATCATTGAATCATTACAACCCTGACCGCCAAGGTCTTGAATCATTGAATCCTCCGATGATTCAATGATTCAATCGAGTATGGCTCCAGTACCCTCCTTACACTTAACTTTGGATTGTCACGTGCCTTTTGCTGTGCTAGTTTAATTAGCAATTCACGCCTAACATCCAACCGCGCGCCGGAGTTCTGTGGCCGCAAATTCGAAAGCGTGTCTGACAGGTGGTGCCATGAGAGACAATGTGCAATCCATGCCAGCCGAACGCCATGACCCGGAATTTGGAAATCGCAAGTTGATCCGTCCCGCGTTAAATCACTCCAACCATTCCGGCCCAAGTCACGGCGCATCTGCTCCCATCGGCCGCGACCGCGGCGAACGCAGCGACCGTGGTGATCGTGGCGAACGTTCGAACGGCGCGCGCAAGTCTCCGCCGCCGGATCAGACCAACGCGGAAAATTTCTATTACCAGAAGCAGATGCAGGGCAAGACGCCTATGGTGATCGTGCTAACTGATGGCGAAGAAGTGCATGGCGTAATCGAGTGGTACGACCGGTCCTGCATCAAGGTGAACCGGAACGGCGCCCCGAACGTGATGATTTATAAGCCTTCGATCAAGTACATGTACAAGGAATCCGAGGGCAAGAAGTAACCCCGGTTTGGCCTGTACACGCTAGCGTTCTACGGATCCCAACCTTCCCAGAACCAGAGCCTGGTGCGTAAGAATGTCGTAGCGGTCGAACAGGTTTCTGGGCGCACGACTTGTTCCCGGAAAAAGCATTTTGAAGTAAAGCCGCGGGATTACCTGGACCGCATACCAGCGCAATTGCACCGCGTTGTCGAACAACTTCCCTGCCGCTTCGGCCGTTTTGGGATCTGCGCTTTCTCTCGCGGCTTCAGCAATCCTGACCAGGATTCCAGCATTTGCATATGCGGCACGAACGTACTCCACTGCCGCCAGCATGCGTTCACGCTGAACTCTGCGGAACTCTCCGCCAGGCAGTCGCTCGCGAAGATAGAGCTCCTCGTTCTCGTCGATGAGGTTGCGGAAAGCGTCGACGTCGATCGGAAGCAATTCCGAAGTGCTGGGGAGTTGTGTGTTTCGGGCAAACCAATAACCCTTCGCCAGGAGCAGGAGGGCTAAAAGTCCGAGAACACTGATGAAGACAAGTGTGTAAGCGAAAGTCATCTAACACGCCCCGAAACGCTACCTAGAAGTCTATGGGAGCGGGCATTTGCCGCCGCAGAAATATCTTTTTTGTTCCGTTTTTGAAAAAAACGGTGTTTTGTCCAGTTTGCCGTCAGATACGCCCCTTTGGATCTCCGGATGGCCCGATCGTGGGAGACCCATTTCCCCAATGCTGTGGTAGGCTCGGATTCTTGTGGAAGCCGCAATCCTCACTGAGAACCTTACCCGCCGTTTTGGCGATTTCACGGCCGTTCAGGACGTAAACCTTCGGGTCGAAACTGGGCAGTTCTATGGCTTCCTCGGGCCGAACGGCGCTGGGAAATCGACAACCATAAAGATGCTGACCGGGTTGATGGCGCCGACTTCCGGACGTATGCAGATCCTTGGGGTCGATCTCGCGACGCACATGGTAGATGTGAAACGCCAAATTGGGGTCGTTCCCGAGGGTATGGCGCTGTTTGGCAGGCTAACGGGATCGGAGTACCTGAACTTCGTTGGCAGGATGTATGGCCTCGATCGCACCACCGCGGCCCAACGTGCGGCGGAACTGCTGGAATTTATGGAGTTGACGGACCATCCGAAAACGCTGATCACCGATTACTCCCACGGTATGCAGAAGAAGTTAGCGATGGCAGCGGCGGTGATTCACGGGCCCAAGGTCCTGTTCCTGGACGAGCCGTTTGAAGGCGTCGACGCGATCGCCTCGAACACGTTGAAAGCGATGTTGCAGAGGATGATCTCCCGCGGGGCGACGATCTTTCTCACTTCGCACGTGCTGGAAATTGTGGAGCGCTTGTGCACGCACGTTGGCATTATCAACAACGGGCGACTTGTCGCCCAAGGTCCGCTGGATGATTTGCGAGTGAGCACCGCAGATGAAGCCAGTCCGGGCGAGCGTATGTCGCTGGAAGAATTCTTCCTGAAAACCGTTGGGGGACCGCGAACGGCGGCGCAGGAGCTGTCGTGGCTGGGCTAGCACCTGATTCCCGGGAACAATTGCGCGCCGTTGCCACGCTGCGATGGCGATTGGTGCTGAATTCCCTGCGCTCGGTGCGCGGACGCATGAACCTGGTTTCGCGGTCGATTGCTGGATTACTCGTTACTGCTGCGGGGCTCGGAGGCGCGTTTGCCTTAGGAGCCACCGCGTGGGAGCTCACCCGCACACACAAACTGGAGTGGCTGGCGGCATTCTTTTGGATTGTCTTTCTCTTCTGGCAATTTTTCCCTGTGATGGCGACGGCATTCACGCAGAACATTGACACTTCCGCGTTGCTGCGCTTCCCCTTGAGTTACAAGACGTATTTTTTTGTGCGGCTGGCGATGGGGACTCTCGATATCGCAACGGCGCTTGGGCTGTTCTGGTCATTCGGCCTGGTAATCGGAATCAGCGCGGCGGCGCCGCGTTTAATTCCGTGGGCCGTCGTGGCTGTCCTTGGGTTCATTGTGTTCAACGTTCTGCTGGCGAGGGCGATCTTTGTCTGGATTGAGCACTGGCTTTCGCGCCGTCGCAGCCGCGAAATCATGGGCCTGCTCTTTTTCGTGCTGATGATCGGGTTCCAGTTCATCGGGCCAGCGCTGGACCATTACGCCAAAAAGCCTACCGGCCAGCGCTTTGGTTACGTGGCAAAACTTGTCCCGGTGCAGCGAGCGCTTCCGCCAGGGCTGAGCGCGTCGGTGATTGCCGCCGCGGGCAGCGGCAATGCTTCCGGACTGCTTGGACCCCTGGCCCTGCTGATTGCCTATTCCGGCGCGGCGCTTGCGCTGCTGCATTTGCGCCTGCGCCAGCAGTATCGCGGAGAGAATCCGGAAGGAAATGCGGCTTCAACCGCAACAGCAGAAGACGCTGCGATTCGTCCGGGCTGGAAATTGCCTTTTTTCTCCGCGCCGGTCTCTGCCGTCTTCGAGAAGGAAGTACGCTATTTCTCGCGGAGTGGGCCGATGCTGTTCACCATGATCATGCCGCTGGTCGTGATCTTGCTGCTATGGGGTGGAAGGAAGAGCTTTTTGCAGCACCAGTCGGAGTTTTTCTTCCCGATCGGCGCTGGCTATTGCCTGCTGGTGATGACCAACCTCGTTTACAACAGTTTTGGGGGAGATGGCGGCGGCATCCAGTCCTTCCTGATGGCGCCCATTACTTTCCGGCAAGTTGTGTTTGCCAAGAATCTCGCGCAATTTGCAGTGCTGGTGGTCGAGGTTGCGATCCTCCTGCTCGGAGTTAGTTTGATTTATCGTCCGCCGCACCCTGTATTTCTTGTGCTGACGTTTTGTTGGTATCTGTTCGCCGCGCCAATCAATTTTGGTGTTGGCAATCTGCTCTCACTGTATTCACCAAAGAAAATCGACTACGCGGTCTTTGGTCGGCAACGTGCGTCAGAAACAACGATCTTCGCTAGCCTGGGCGTGCAGTTAGTCGTGATGGGAATCGGAGCATTCGCGATCTTTCTCGGGTATCACTACGACAATTATTGGCTGGGCACTTTGATTCTGGCGGTGCTGGCGATACCCGCGATCACAGCGTACTTGATTCTCATGCGCCGGATCGACGCCATTGTGATGACCCGGCGCGAAGTCTTGGCTACGGAGTTGTGCAAAGCGTGAATAGAAAAGCAGTTCGTCTCCTTGGCGGACCTGCGCGGCAAGACAGTGTTACTGGATTTTTGGACTACCTGGTGCCCTCCCTGTCAGGCCGATGCTCCGTCGATCGAAAAACTGAACGAGAAGTATGGCAACAAGAATTTAGCTGTTATCGGAATCTCGGTCAGCGAAGATCGCGGAATCGTAGAAAGCTATCTCAAAAAGCACCCTCACAATTACCCTGTCGTGCTCTCGAGTGAGAACCAACTGCCACGTCCGTACCAGATTGGCGTCTTCCCAACATACCTGATCATCTCGCCCGACGGCACTTTGATGACGGCGGCGAAGGGAGATCAAGGTTTTGGAAAGTTGCGCAAGGACCTTCAAAAGGCCGGATTAGGGATTGAATAAGTGCTTAACGGCAACCTTCGCGTTCAGCTTTGCGGAACTTATAATGTTGTCCGCGCGTACTAGTATCTGTGTACCCGCCCAGCGGGAATCTTGCATTTCCCAGTTCGAGCAGACCGGGGAGGCACTTTATGGCTCAATCGAGAATAGTTTCTATTGCAGTTTTCATATTTGCAGCTGCGCTGATGTGCTCCGCGCAGGAATCAGCGAGAACGTTGACTGTCGTATATCGCGATGGACATCAGAAAAGCTTCACCATTCCTAATGGCTCGCGCATCGATTTCAACGCTGGAAACATGATGGTAAGTTCCGGGAAAAATGTCGAGACGATCCGTGTGTCCGATGTGGCACGCATTGATTTTGCCAACGCTCGGTCCATCGGGCTCGGCATGAACCATTTTGTCGGCAAGTGGGAGTTCGGGACAGGAGTAGGAAATCAGACGTTCTTTGTGACTCTGGACCGTGATGGCCACGCACATAAAACCCTGGGATCGAGCAACGGCAAGTGGTCGGTGGTCGATGGCGAAGCGCGGATCAAATGGGATGATGGCTGGACGGACGTGATCCGCAAGGTCGGCGACAAGCACCAGAAGTTTGCGTACGAACCAGGCAGATCTCTTAGCGAAGATCCTTCGAATGTGGCAATCGCAAAGACGCTGAACTCCGAGCCGATCTAGCAAGTTCTCAGCCATCAGCCATCAGGAAGAACCGATAAACCGCAAAGGGCGCAAAGTCCGCAAAGACGAAAGCAAAGCCGGGGACTTGGGCCAGCCAACTTCCGATCATGGCTGAAGAATTCCACAGCAAAAACACTCCTCCCTGATGGCTGACGGCTGAAGGTGCCAAACTGCATACTCCTTCACCTTCGCGTGACCCGGCGCACTGAACCTGAGGGTCCGTTTCAGCGTATCTTTGTACGAACGGTTTGGGGCTGGTCTCTGTTGAGCTGTCCGCCGTCGGAAGATTGAATCATTGAATCATCGGATCATTGAATCATTGAAAACCCGAGCCCTCATGGCCAATGGTTTCTGCAATGATTCAATCCCTCAATGATTCAATGACTCAATTCCGCGATGACTGACAGCTAGAATCCCATCCCGCACAAATTCCGGGGAGAAAAGCTTGGAAGACGCCCACGTGGCTGCTTTGCTGGTCCGTCGCTGCATTGCCGGCGACGCCGCAGCGTGGGAGGAGATCGTCCAGCAGTACAACCGGCGCATATATAACATTTGTTACCGGTTTACGGGCTCGGGCAACGATGCGGAAGATCTGACGCAAGAGGTTTTCATCAAGATCTACCGCACGCTGAATTCGTACGACGTGAATCGCGGGGCATTTATGACCTGGGTGACCACCGTAACCAGAAACCTGCTGGTTGATCATTTCCGCAAGGCCCGGCAGGAGCGGATGACCGATTCGCTGGACACAACCCAGTCCGATCATGAAGATGCAATGCCCCTTGGGGAGAGGATCCCTGACCAGGCGCCCACCCCTGATTCCAAGGTTCAAAGCCGGGAGACTCGCGAGGCGGTGCATGCGGCCCTGCAGAAACTCTCTCCGGAGCTTCGTGAGGCAGTGATTCTAAGGGACTTACAGGATATGGACTACCGCGAAATAGCGGTTACTCTCAAGGTGCCGGAGGGAACGGTGAAATCCAGGATAAATCGGGGGCGAGCGGAACTTGCACGTCTCCTCCAACGTACATATAGGCAGGTGATGTGATGGCAGGCCAAGGACATAACGGGATTCAGTGCAGCGAGTTTGACGCGCTGCTCAGCCAGGCCATTGACGGCACCCTCTCGGGCGAGCGCCTGCAGGCGTTCGAGTCCCACGGGCACGAGTGCAAGCTCTGCGGTCCAATGCTTCGCGACGCCGAAGCCGGCCGCGGCTGGCTGAAGTCGCTGGAGGAAGTCGAGCCTCCGGCACACCTCGTCAACAACATCTTGCTGGCGACCAGCGGAGTCGCGGCGGGCAAAGCTACAGCACGCGCTACCTGGGGAGAGCGCATCGGCAGATGGATCGATACAATCCTCTCGCCGGTGGTCGCCGTGGCGCGCCAGCCGAGATTCGCCATGTCTTTCGGAATGGCGTTCTTCACTCTGTCGGTGACGCTGAGCATCGCCGGTGTACGGTTGAGCGACATCCGCCACATTAGTTTGCGGCCGAGCGCAGTTCGGCGCACGTATTATGAAACGCAAGGCCGGGTGGTGAAGTATTACGAAAACATCCGGTTCGTCTACGAGATCGAATCGCGAGTGCGCCAGTTGAAGCAGGCGGCACCCTCCGAAGAGAGGCGTGAGACGCAACCAAACAACAACAACGAAAACAAGAAGAAGAACAGCAGTGGGCAACCCGAAAAACAGGAACGCAACTACAGCCAGGAAGGGACGCACGTGATGTATGCCGCTCTTCCTGCAGCCGGGGACCTTCAACCAGCAGATTTCTTGCGAACGGGGATGGTTGATTCACCTGTAGTGCATGGGGCCACTTACAGGAGGTTCGTATGAACTGCGCAAATCATCCAGACAAGGCGGTCGCGAAGTACTGTCGTACTTGCGGCAAGCCGCTGTGCCAGGACTGCGTTCGCGAGGTCATGGGCATAGCGTATTGCGAGAGCTGTCTTGCCGAGCGCGTGACGGGGAGCGCGCCGAGTTCACCTTATACCGCGCCGACAGCGCCAGGAACGCCGGTCGTAGTCTCAAGCTCAGGACCGAATCCAGGGCTGGCAGGAATTTTGGGCGCAATCCCATTTGGAGTGGGAGCCGTTTACAACGGGCAATACGCCAAGGGTCTGGCGCACTTGATCATCTTCATCTTGCTGGTGATCGGCGCGAGCCATGGACATGATCCGCTGGACACGATCTGTGGCATTGGGATCGCGGCGTTCGTTTTTTACCAGATCTTTGACGCGGTGAAGACGGCAAAGGCCATCAACGCGGGACAGACGCCACCCGATCCGATGGGACTGGCCACGATGTTTAGTCCGGGCGGAGAGCGCCGCGATATTACCCGAGGGGCACCGGCTGGGGCGTTGATTCTGATTCTGTTGGGCGCTTTGTTCCTGCTTCAGAACACCGGCTTGTGGTACTTGAGCATGGACGCGCTGTGGCCTGCGATTCTGATTGCGCTGGGCGTGTGGCTCTTCGCAAAACGGAAGTCAGCCGCAGAACGCGGCGATTATCGGCATCGCAGCCTTGCCGGTCCAGCCGTGCTGGTGACGCTTGGCGTGATCTTCCTGCTCGACAACCTGCATAACCATTGGTGGAACGTGCCGGGATTTGGTCGCACGTGGCCGCTGATCCTGCTGGTGATCGGCGTTTTAAAACTGGTTGAGCGGGGCTACCTGGGTGGAGGTCACCCTCCAGCGGTTCCGCCGGGTTCTGGTGGGCCTTACGAGCAGCAGCCTCCTACTGAGGTGAATAGCGAGGTGAAAAATGGCTAGCACAGTGCAAACACCACCTCCTGCCCCGCCGATGAGGCCGGTGCGTCCGCCACGTTCCTTCGCCGGACCGGTTGTGCTGATCATCATTGGCATCCTCGGCCTGATGGGAACGATGGGGATGCTCGAGTGGCATCGAGTGTTTCTCTGGTTCGCGCACTTCTGGCCGGCACTGCTGATTCTGTGGGGAATCATCAAGCTGATCGAGTATCAGCAGTCGAACCGCTCAGGGGTAAGGTCGAGTGGGATCGGGGCCGGCGGAGTTGTGCTGATCGTGTTCCTGGTCGTAGCCGGGCTGACCGCTACTTCGTTGTCGCGAGTTGACTGGCAGCGCATGCAAGAGGAGTTCAACATCGATGGCGACAACCCTTGGTGGGGACACAGCTACAACTACACCGATGATTTCCAGCAGGCCTTCCCTGCGGGTGGAAACCTGAAGGTCACCAATGAACATGGCGCGATCAACGTGAATGCCTCGGATGACAATCAGATTCACGTTTCCGTTCACAAGCGCATCAACGCCGAGCGGCAAGACCAGGCTGATCGTTGGGACAAGGAGAGCAAGCCCCAGCTTACAGTTGCCGGTCAGCAGCTGACGCTGGACGCCAACACGAAGGGCGCGGGCGATCATTGGATCAATACGGACCTGGACATCGCGCTTCCGCGCAAGGCTTCGTTGACGATTTCCACGCGACACGGTGACATCAGCGTTATGGGACGCGACGGCAACGCAACCGTCACTAGCCAGGATGGCGATGTTGCCATCACTGACTTGAGTGGTGGCCTGACACTGAGTCTGGAAAACAGTTCGGCACGTATTTCACAGGTGAGTTCCGACGTCACCATTCAGGGCCGCGCAAAAGAAGTTTCGATTGAGGATGTCAAGGGCGCGGTTCATCTCGATGGCGATTTCCGAGAAGACTTGAAGCTGGCGCGAATTGCAAAGGCTGTGAGCTTCCGAACGACGCGGACGGAGATGGACATCGCCAAAGTCGAAGGCTATCTGAACCTCGACTCGGGCGACCTGGAAGCGAACAGCATTACTGGACCGCTGCGCCTGAAGACGCGCTCGAAAGACATCATGCTGAACGGAGTGAATAACGACGTTCGTCTCACAAATGAAAACGGAGCGGTCGAGGTTCACGTCAGCAAACTCGGCCCGTTGGACATAAGCAACAGCCGAGGAGACATTCGTGTCTATGTGCCCGCGAAGGCTGGATTCCAATTGCAGGCGCAGGCTCACGACGGCGAGATTCAGACAGACTTCAACTCCTTGAAGATCGAAAATGGTGATACTGGCGGCACGGGCAATGGCTCCGCGAATGGTGGCGGACCCCGCATGGTGCTGAACAACGAGCATGGGTCAATCGAGGTGAGGACGGACACGGGAATGGCGGCTATGCCTCCAACCCCGCCGAGTCCAAAATCTCCGAGGGCGCCCGATACACCGCAAGAAAGCGAAAACTAGAACTTTGAAACGGGCAGTGCAGGCAACGCACTGCCCATTTCTTTGCCTCTGTCATAGTACATCTCGTGGGAATTCAACTCCGAACTGAAGAACAGGAAGAAGTTCGAACCGGCTTCACCGGAGCGCCGCAGCAAGGCGCAAGCATGAGACCGAATTACGTTGCGCATAGAAGCTCCTTCGATCATCAGTTCGCGACAGCGGTGAGTGTGAAGTATTTAGTCTCCCTCCGAAGGAAGTGACTTCAGGTACTCAACAATGTCACTCTTCTCGCCGTTGCTGAGGCCGAGCGAGAAGCACGAGTCATAGTGGTTGACCACATCCAGCAGTGTGGGGAAACGTCCATCGTGGAAGAATCCGCGCTTCTGATGAGTCCACAGGCCTTCCAGTGTGCTGGTGCGGTAACGATGATCGGGAGCGCGATTGGCCTCGAAATCGTCGACACACACCTCGCTGCCCTTGTGCAGATTCCAGCCGGGTTCGGTGCCCGTTGGCTCGGTGTGGCAGGAAGCGCAATGGGCCTTGCCGTTAAACAGTTCATCCCCGCGCTTCGCGGCGTCTTCGTCGAAACTGCCGCCCGGAGGCGCTGGAGCGGGGATCGCCAATTGATAAAAGTGAAGTGCGGGAAGCTTGGACGAGATCAGATCAGTCTCGTTGTGGACGTGTCCGAAGTGATTGGCAGCAGCGATCGGATACTGCTTCGCATTGTCCAATCGCGGATCAAAGAAGGTTCCTTTGCCGTGCATCTCCAGATTCGCGACAAACGCATTCCAGTAACTGACCGTGCCCCAAGCGCCGGTCCAGGTGTGCAGGTTCACCCCGGCCTTGCCGAAAGCTGGCGGGATCAGGGTTGCGGCGGATTTACCGTCAGGACGAAACGCTTTGCCGTCGAGGTTGAGTTCGGCGTCGAACTTGCCCGGGCCCCAGCTCATAAGGACTTTTTTCACTGTAGGGACATCTGTATGCAGAAGATTCGCAATCGGCTGAAGGTTGGGGGCGAGGGCTACAATTGCACCGACATTCAGATCCTGGTTCGACCAGCCATCCAGACGATGACCAATCACTCCTTCCGGAATTCCAGGAGCTGAGAACGAGTTGTCGACGCGGGAATGGCAGAAAGCGCACTGAATGCCGATGGACTTGAGGCTGCCATCGGTGTTGAAGATTCCCGTGACGCCAACCACGGCATTGAGTTTCAGCAACGCGAGGGTAACGGCGGGATCATTAAGATTCATTTGCCCCGCCTTGACAGCATCGACGATTGAAGAAGGGAGGGCGTCGGCATCGATCTTGAGTCCGACGGCGGCAGCGGTCGCAGGGCTAACGCCAGGACCAACGCCTCCGAATTTCGCGCCTTCGATCGCCTTATGGAGTTGGAGAGTGCCACCCCAGTAGTCTTCGTCACCAAAGGTGTCGAAACGAAAAATCTGGCGGCCATCGGCAACGAGTTGTTGAGCATTGGTGTTGGTAGTTTGATCGAAACTATCGAGGACGACGTTGTTCGCAGAATTCTTTTCCGCTCGCAGAGCGTAGGCAGTAATCAGGGATGCAGCAATTACGGTGACGGACAATACTTTCCACAGCGGTTTCATTCTTTCCTCCGAGCTTGCCCCGCGCGAGAAGTCGGGAGTAAATTCTCGCTACCCGGGAATGGAGTTTGGAGTGGGGCGATGGTTACGGACGTTTGTCTCTAAGCTGTAAAGTCTTTGTGAGGTTCTGATCTCCAGAGTTGATGCGGGGTCTGGGATACTGAATAATTCAGGTTGAGCGGCAGGATCATGATGAGATGTATCCGTGCAATCGCGATTGTGGTGGTGGCATTCGCGTGTTGCTGCCCGTTGGCAGGAGCTCGCGATATCGACACGGAAAAGTCGGTGCTGACGGTTCGCGTTTACAAATCAGGCTTGTTCTCAGCGTTCGCGCACGATCACGAGATTCGCGCGCCCATCCAGAGCGGTAGCTTTGACGAGCAGAAACACACGGTAGAGTTCAAGGTGAAGTCGGCGGATCTGAAGGTGCTCGATCCGGACGGTTCGGACAGCGAGCGCTCGCAGGTGCAACACACAATGGAAGGGCCGAAGGTGCTCGACCCGGACAAGTTTCCGGAGATCAGTTTTCATTCCACATCGATCGAAGTCGCAGGCCCGGGTAAGTGGAATGTGCAAGGCGATCTGACGCTGCACGGGCAAACGCACCCGGTCAAGGTGGAAGTCGAGGGCGCAAACGGTCACTATCGCGGCTCATCGCGATTTCGGCAGACTGAATTTGGCATGACGCCCATTACCATTGGCGGCGGGTCGATCAAGGTGAAGGATGAAGTCCGCATCGAATTCGATGTTGCCGATAAGTGAGCCAGAGGGGCGATAGTAGATCGGTTGAATTCCAGCGTAATCCTGAGCCGAACCTTTGTTTTATAGGGAGCGAAGGACCTTGCGTGCGGCATCGGCGCTCCAAGCGAGATCCCTCGCCCCGCTGGCGAAAACGCGGGGCTTCGGGAAGACGCATGAGAGTAAGCCGACATTCACTCTGAGCCACTACGCAATCGCCTGATTCCACTTGACCCGCACACTCCCTTTCGCGTAAAACGCGAGGGTCATGCACATTCCGCTTCGTGGCTTCCTTCGTGGGACTTTGTGTCCTTGGTGGTTAGTTCTTTGCTTTTTTTTACTGCCCTCGCTCGCGACCGCACAGAACCGTGATTGGTCTGTTTACGGCGGTGCCCCGGAAGGCACGCATTACTCCCCGCTGGCACAGATCAATAAGTCCAACGTGAAGCAACTGCAAATTGCCTGGACCTATGACACACAGGAAGTCGGCGGCCTCCAGACAAGCCCGATCGAGGTGAACGGAGTTCTCTATGGCATCTCGCCATCACAAAAGATCTTTGCCGTGGATGCGGCCACGGGCGCGCAGAAGTGGAAATTCGATTCCGGCATTTTCGGCACGCAGCCCGATCGGGGCCTTGCCTACTGGAGCAGCGGCGACGACCACCGCATCATCGTCGGCGTGATGAACTTTGTTTACGAGATCAACGCCGATACCGGCAAGGCCATTGAGACTTTCGGAGATCATGGGCGTATTGATTTGCGTGAAAACCTGGGCGTCGATCCATCCACGGCGTCCATCGCGCTCACCAGCCCGGCGGTGGTTTACAAGGATCTGTTCATCGTTGGAGGCCGTGAACCGGAAACACTTCCCTGCCCTCCCGGCGACATTCGCGCGTATGACGTTCACACCGGGAAATTGCGCTGGAGCTTTCACACCATTCCCCACGAAGGTGAGTACGGTGCCGACACTTGGCCGAAAGATGCGTGGAAGAAAGTGGGGTCGGCGAATAACTGGACGGGGATGTCGCTCGATCCCAAGGCCGGCGTGTTATACGTTCCAACTGGTTCGGCAGCATTTGATTTCTACGGCGGCGATCGCGTGGGCGATGACTTATTCGCGAATTCGCTGGTCGCTCTCAACGCAGAGACCGGTCAGCGCATCTGGCATTTCCAGGCCGTGCGTCATGACATCTGGGACCGCGATTTTCCTGCGCCGCCGGTCGTTGCCAAAATTAAGCACGACGGCAAAGAGGTTGACGCTGTCATTCAAACCAGTAAGCAAGGTTTTGTGTATCTGTTCGATCGGGCAACCGGCAAGCCGCTGTTCCCGATCGAGTACAAGAAATATCCCAAGAGCGAACTGCCCGGCGAAGTCACTGCGGATGAGCAGGGGCTTCCAACCAGGCCGGCTCCGTATGCCCGCCAATTACTAACTGCCGATCTGCTCACAAACCGCACGCCGGAGGCGCACAAGTGGGCAGTAGAGCAGTTTAAAAACATGGAGAGCGCCGGACAATTTGTTCCGTTTGGCACCAAACAGCCCACCGCAATCTTTCCAGGCTTTGATGGAGGCGCCGAGTGGGGAGGGCCTGCGTTCGATCCGGAAACGGGGATTCTCTATGTCAATGCCAACGACATTCCCTGGGTTGCGCAGCTGACCGAAAACACTGCCAAAGATTTGAGTGGCAAGAGCATTTACCAAACACAGTGCTCCATTTGCCATCACGATGATCGCAAAGGTTCACCGCCGAATTTTCCATCACTGGCGGACATTGGTTCGCGGCTCGACAACGCCGGCATCGCAAGTGTCATTCGCAAAGGTCGCGGTCGCATGCCCAGCTTTACCAATCTTTCCCAGGATGAAGTCAACGCGGTTGTCGAATATCTCACTAAGGGCGAGAGCAAAGAATTGTCGTCCTCCGAGCCAATCGTCCCGATCATGAAATATCGCTTCATGGGGTACAACCGGTTTTACGATCCGGAAGGGTATCCGGCCGTAGCCCCGCCGTGGGGCACACTTAACGCGATTAACGTCAACACCGGAGAGTATGCGTGGAAGATTCCTTTTGGGGAATATCCGGAACTGGCTGCCAAGGGGATGAAGAACACCGGCAGTGAAAACTATGGCGGACCGGTGGTGACTGCAGGCGGATTGCTGTTTATTGGCGCAACCAGCTACGACAGGAAATTCCACGTCTATGACAAGGCAACCGGCGAACTGTTGTGGGAGACGACGCTTCCATTCGGGGGAAATGCAACGCCGATTACCTACGAAGTGAACGGACGCCAGTACGTGGTAATCGCCGCCGGTGGAGGCAAAGACTTACGATCGAAGTCTGGGGGGTTGTACGTGGCGTTTGCGCTGCCGAAGTAGAAAGGCATCCGTGACAATCTTTAACCGCAGCGATCGCGGAGTACGCAGAGGAGAACAAGTTGCAAGTTCTCTGCGACATCGGGCGTTGCCGGCGGTGAAATGGTTTTCAGATCACCCGATCACCCGATCGCCAGATCATCCGATCTACTCGCGACACCAGCTCTTGGTAGACTGGACAGCACGGCCCCTTAGCTCAACAGGATAGAGCTCAGGTTTCCTAAACCTGCGGTTCCGGTTCGAGTCCGGAAGGGGCCTCCACGGTTTCACCCGCATTCTTCAGGTACTTCTTGCAGTCCTGCACCCCCTGCATCCGCATCGAAGAGCACATGGTTACCGGTACTCGCATTAAGCCATTTGCGATCGTCGCGGCCCTCGTCGTAATGATTGCCGCCCTACTCTATGCGGCCATGAACCGCGCACACACGGTTGCGCCAAATCCACCTCCCACAGTTCAGAAAACCCGCTAAAACCAGCACGATTGCGGCTTTCAGCACCAATTTACCTGAATTTACTTGACGCGTAAGTCATTGAACGAGCAATATTCTCTGCACAGCCAGAGTTGCTGGATCTCTTCCCCACCGGCACCTCGGATCCCAGCGTTCCGAACATACATGAGCGGGCTTTGCTCGAGGGGTATCGACGTGTCTATCTCTTCTCTTTCGCGGTTCTCTGCTCTAAGTGTGTTTCTGATTGGTTCGTCTCTTGCCGGCGCGCAACAGATACAGCCCCGGCCAATGATCACCAGCCCGATCAATGAAAGCCAAGTAGTTACCTTGCGGGGGAACGTGCATCCACTGGCCCAACCGATGTTCGATGTGGGCGCCGCGCCTGCGGACCTGCCGATGAATCGCATGATGCTGGTGTTGAAGCACGATGCGATGCAGGACTACGTTGCACGGAAACTGATCGATGATCAGCAGGACAAGAACTCGCCGAATTACCACAAGTGGCTGGCGCCAGCGGAATACGGCGCGCAGTTCGGCGCGGCGGACCAGGATGTGCAGTTGATCACGGGTTGGCTGCAGTCTCATGGCTTTCAGATCAACCGTGTGTCGAACGTCCGCAACGTGATCGAGTTCTCTGGAGTTGAGGGGCAGGTAGAGCAGTCGTTCCACACTCAGATTCACCAGTACGCGCTGCCCAACGGAGAACAGCACTGGGCGAATGCAAGCGATCCGCAGATCCCGGCCGCGCTCGCGCCGGCGGTGGCCGGGATCGTAAGCCTCAACAATTTTCCGCGGAAGCCGCTGTTGCAGGTCTTCGGGACATATAACGGCCGCTCTGGACAACTTACGCGAAAGCAACCCCAGTTCACTACGCCATTCCAGGGGGGAACGGCTTACGCCGTCGGTCCGGCTGATTTCGGAACCATCTACAACGTCCAGTCGCTTTGGAACTCCGGTAGCGACGGAACAGGCCAGAAGATCGCAATCGTGGCACAAACAGACATCAACATTCAGGATGTACGAGACTTTCGCAATATGTTTGGTCTGCCGGTGAATGATCCGATCATCACCTACAACGGTCCGAATCCCGGCATTATCGGGGACGAGAGCGAGTCTGATATAGACGTGGAATGGGCAGGAGCAATCGCGCCAAAAGCAACCGTGAACTTGGTTGTCTCTGAATCCACCGAAACTGCTGCAGGAGTTGATCTCTCCGCGATCTATATCGTGGACAACAATCTCGCTCCTGTGATGAGCGTGAGCTACGGTTTTTGCGAACTGGGGATGGGAACCGCCGGCAATCAGTTCTACAACAGCCTGTGGCAACAGGCTGCAGCCCAGGGCATCACCGTTGTGGTTGCGTCGGGAGATAACGGCGCGGCTGGTTGTGATTTCTTTAATGGAAATTACCCACAGCCTGCCAAGTACGGGCTTGCGGTAAGCGGATTTGCTTCAACGCCGTACAACGTAGCTGTTGGCGGAACTGACTTCAACGATGCATTTAATCCTCAAACATACTGGAATACGACGAATACTTCTCCCACGCTCGAGTCGGCGAAAGGATACATTCCCGAGGTTCCCTGGAATGATTCCTGCACCAATCCCGTCCTGAGTCAGGCAGGATTCAGTAGCAACGCCGAGACCCGGTGCAATGATCCTCAACTTATTAACGGGGGACTCATATGGACAGTTGGCGGAAGCGGCGGCGTTAGCAACTGCACAGTGAACAGCCAGCAATTGGGCACATGCAGCGGCGGTTACACCAAGCCGTCGTGGCAAGTGGGAACGTTGAACGATGGCAAACGCGACCTGCCGGACGTGTCTTTCTTTGCGAGTAATGGGTTCATGGGGAATTTTTACGTTTACTGCCAAGCGGATGCGACTTTCGGGAGTTGCAGCAGCTTCAACTTCGGGGCGGCAGGCGGAACCTCGTTTGGAGCCCCCATTTTCGCGGGGGTCATGGCGCTGGTCAACCAGCAGCAGCAGACGCCAGAAGGACAAGGCAATCCCAACTACATCCTGTATAAGCTGGCGAGCCAGCAGACCGCGTCCGCGTGCAACTCCAGCACCGGGCCAGGGAGCAGTTGCGTGTTCAATGACGTGACCTCGGGAACTATTGCCATGCCCTGTCAGAACGGTTCCCCGAACTGCACTGTGAATACTGCCGGACATAGTTTTGGAGTGCTGAGCGGGTATAGCGCAAGCAGCGGATACGATCTGGCGACCGGACTTGGAACGATTAATGTTGGAAACCTTCTGAGCAAGTGGAGCTCAGTCGCCTTCCGGCCAACTACGACGACGCTGAACCTGAGCCCCACCAGCAGTTTGACGCATGGACAATCAGTAACGGTGACGGGAAGCGTCGCGCCCAGCAGTGGGACGGGCGCCCCGACCGGGAGCGTTTCGCTGCTGACCAGCAACGGACAGAGCGCCGGCAACCTCACCTTGAGCAATGGCAACCTGTCTGGCAGCACGACCCTACTTCCTGGCGGCACGTACACCGTTTCGGCGCATTACGCGGGCGACACAACTTTCGGCGGCAGCGATTCGGCTCCCGTGAACATCACGATCGGTAAAGAAAACAGCACATCCCATGTCAGCCTCGAGACTTTCGACTGGCAGGGGAACCTCATCAGCGTCAACGCTTCCAGTGCCGTGTACGGATCACCTTATCTGCTGCGAATGGATGTGTTGAACAGCGGCGGGAGTGCATGCGCCGGAAGCAATGGATTGCCGCAGTTTAGTTGCCCAACTGGGCACCTGACACTCACGGATAACGGCAACCCTCTGGATCTAGGCACGTATTCTCTGAACAGCCTGGGGTACGCAGAAGATCAGTTCTCGCAGCTTTCGGGCGGGAACCACTCGGTCAAAGTGCAATATGCGGGCGACAGTAGCTACAACGCGAGCTCGGCGAGCACAACATACACCATCAGCAAGGCAGCTACCTCGACGTCAGCGCCTGCAAACTTCAACATCGTTCAAGTCGGAGCACAAGCTTTTTTTGTCACCAATATCCAAGCGACACCCACTAGCGGAGTTGCGCCAATGGGTAGTGTCACATTCTTAGTCAACGGAACTCCGCGACCGGAACAAGCAACGTTTATTCCCACATCAGGAGGTTCTCCTTCAAACAACTTCACTGCGTCCAGCAGCGCACAGCTGTTCACAAGCGCCTCGCCATTCCCGACCCCGGGGACTTACACCGTGGTTGCTTCGTATAGCGGCGATGGAAATTACCAGGCATCGACGTCGGCGGCTACGAACTACATTGTTAAATTCGGAACTCCGTCTCTTTCTTTACAGGCCTCCTCCTCAACCGTCACAGCGGGTTCAACGATAACAATAACGGCAATCGTAGCTGGGCAGAGCAAGACAATTGCTCCGACTGGAAATGTGTCGTTTTCCGCATATGAAGGCCCAGTCCAAGGCTCAGTGTCCTACTCCACGGTGACAAACGCCAATACCGGAAATCTAGATTTGCAAGCCACGGTCCAAGTTACTGCCAATTTTTCCGATTTCTATCAGGCGCAATACAGCGGTGACACGAACTACCCATCCACTCAGACGAACGGCTTCGTGCTGCAGATTGCGGTAACAGGTAGCGATTTCGGCTTGTTAACATTACAGCCGGGATCCGTCACTGTATTTGCCGGCGGTTCTGGATCGTTGGAATTGCTCGTAGGCGTACAAAGCACAACCGTCCCGGTGACCTTTGCTGCTAACGCTTGCTCAGGACTTCCTTCAGAAGCGACTTGCTCCGTTGCTCCCAGCGCCGCCTCTACGACTGGAGCAGTTGTTGTACAAGTAGTAACCACTGCACCCCATTCGAGGATGGCAAGATACCGTTCTGCTGCCGCGTTTTGGCCAAACACTCTGATGCCATTCGCGGCAGTTCTACTGATCGGCGTACCGCGTCGTCGCCTTAAGGTCTTCTTTGGCGCCATCGCAGTTGTGACGTTGCTCCTGTTTGTTTCTGCATGCGGCGGAGGCAACGGCGGAGGTGGCGGAGGAGGTGGAGGTGGGGGCGGGGGCGGAAACACCGACCCAGGTACTCCGAAAGGAACCTACAACATCACGGTCACTGCGACCAGTGGGTCATACACTCACACCACAAACTTCACAATGGTTGTTCAGTAAGCGAGCAAAAAAAACCAGCTGCCGTGATAACGGAGCTGGTTTTGTTTGTGGCGTTGGTGTAACCCTATCTTCCGCCGAAGCCGGCGGCTTGCATGGCGTTCTTCGACGCGTCGGCCGTGGACGAGATGCCCTGCATGCGCAGCTTGAAGTCGTCGGCGTTGGAAGCGTTGTCGAGAGCGGTTTCGTAGTTGACCAGACCCGCTTGGAATAAGTCCCATAGCGACTGATCGAAGGTCTGCATGCCGTACTGTGAGGTACCCGCCGAGATCGCGTCGCGAATCGAGCGCGTCTTTTCCGGCACGAGAATACATTCACGGATGTAAGCAGTGTTGATCATCACTTCGACCGCGGGAACTCGCCCGTCGGAGTCGCAGCGGCGCACCAATCGTTGACTTATGACAGCGCGCAACACGGCTGCAAGCTGCAAACGGATCTGCTTCTGTTCCGGCGGCGGAAACACCGCGATAATACGGTTGATGGTTTCCACCGCGTCCAAGGTGTGCAACGTGGAGAACACCATGTGGCCGGTTTCTGCAGCGTGCAGAGCGGTGCCGATAGTTTCCATGTCGCGCATTTCGCCGACCAGGATGACGTCCGGATCCTGACGGAGAGAAGCGCGCAGCGCGCCGGAGAAACTCGGCGTATCGACTTCCACCTCGCGCTGGTTCACGTACCCCTTCTTGTCGCGATGCAGAAATTCGATCGGGTCCTCAATCGTAATAATGTGTTCGGCGCGGGTGGAGTTCACGCGGTCGATCATGGCGGCCAATGTCGTTGACTTACCGGAACCAGTGACGCCCGTGACCAGCACCAGTCCGCGAGGCATCTCGCAAATCTGCTCGATGACCTTGGGCAGATAGAGTTCGTCCAAGGCGCGAATTTTGGTGGGAATGACGCGGAGGACCAATCCCACATTGCCGCGCTGCTGGAAGACGTTCACACGGAAGCGCCCCAGGCCGGCAACACCATACGCCATATCGATTTCGCTGGTCTCTTTGAATTTCTGCTTCTGGCGTGCCGACATCATGCTGAAAGCCATGGCCAGCATGTCTTCCGCGGTGACGCGCGGCTGGTCGGTCAAGGGCGCCAGTTCTCCGTCAATACGGAGGTGAGGATAGTTGCCGACTTTGAGGTGCAAGTCGGAGGCGCGCCGCTCCATTGCAATTCGCAGAAGATCATCTATTTGCATGCTGAAATCCTTGGAAAGCAGGTTTCAAAGTTTCACGTTTCAAGGTTTCAGAGGCATCCCCGTTGGAAACCTTTGAAACCTTGAAACCTTCGAAACCTTCTTTATCATCCCGCGAATCGGGAGGGGACCCAAGATGACCTAAGTAATTGGCCTTTAGGGGAAGGAAAGGGCGACCCGAAAACTGTTCACCACAGAGACACAGAGTTCACAGAGAAAAACACCGGCGAAGACCGACTTCCCGCGGTCTTCAAATCCCGGGCGCCTGTCTTTGTCTTTCGTCAGTGGCCCCACGGTAAGACCTTTCGGTTATCTGCCTAGCGTTTCGAAGAACAGGCAGATCGACTCAATCCCACGGTAGAAGTTCGGGATGTGGAACTTCTCGTTGGGAGCGTGCAGATTATCGTCGGGCAGTCCGAAACCCATCATCACCGAAGGGATTCTTAGCACGTCCTGGAAGTCGGTGACGATTGGAATAGAGCCGCCGGAGCGGATGAATACGGTATCTTTCTTGAACACTTCGTGGAGTGCCTCGGTGGCAGCTTTCACATATTTGTTGTTCGTGTCTACCACGCAGGCGCGGCCGGTGCTCCAGACCTTAATGTTGGTCTCAATTCCTTTAGGCGTAAGTTTCTTGACAAAGGCTTTGTAGCGCTTGAGGATGTCGTCAGGATTCTGGTTGGGTACCAGCCGCATTGAAACTTTCGCTTTCGCGCGCGCAGGGATCACGGTTTTCGCGCCTTCGCCAGTGAAGCCTCCGGGCATGCCATGAACTTCGAGAGTCGGCCTCGCCCAGGTGCGGTACAGCACCGAATATCCGGGTTCGCCGGTGAGAACTTTTGATCCAACTTCGGTCTTGCGATAGTGCTCCTCCTTGAACGGCAGGCGCTTCCAGGCTTTCAGTTCAGCTGCGGTCGGCGCCTTTACTTTGGAGTAGAAGCCAGGTATCAGCACCTTGCCTTTCGCGTCCTTCAATTTGGAGATGATTTCGATTAGCGCGAAGAATGGATTTGGGGCTGCGCCGCCGTACATTCCGGAGTGTAGATCGGTCTTCGGGCCAACTGCTTCGATCTCCGTGTACACCAAACCACGAAGGCCCACGCACAATGTCGGAAGGTCGGGCGCAAATAACTCGGTATCGCAGACCAGCGCGAAGTCCGCCTTCAGCTTCGCCTTCTGCTTGCGAATGTAGTCGGCGATGGATTCGCCGCCGACTTCCTCTTCGCCTTCCAAAATGAATTTCACGTTGATGGGCAGCGTACCGCCGTGGCCTTTGAACAGCGATTCAATCGCTTTCAGTTCCAGCCAGAGCTGACCTTTATCGTCGACCGCTCCACGTGCGTAGAGATTATTGTTGCGTTCGGTAGGTTCGAACGGCGCGGAGACCCATTCGTCGAGGGGATCTGGGGGCTGAACATCATAGTGCGCATAGCAGAGCACAGTTGGTTTCCCTGCGGCATGCAGCCAGTCGGCATAGATGAGCGGATGGCCTTTGCCGTGGATAATCTCGACGTTCTCCATGCCGATTCGGCGCAGATCATTAGCCACGAATTCGGCGGCGCGTTGCACGTCGCTCTTGTGTTCTGGCGTCGTGCTCACGCTGGGAATACGGAGCAGGTCTTTCAGTTCATTCAGAAAACGCTGCTGATTTTCGCGGGCGTAGGCGACGGCTGGAGAGGCCATGGGAGAGTCCTTTCGGCAATCAGAAACGTTTCAGTATAGCGAAATGGAGCGTTTATGGATTGATTTGCGGTGCACCGAGCATGTGCCGTCCCTACGGGACTCGGTCGATTTTCCAGCCTACCCAGGACTGACGTCCTGGGTAATTATGTTCCGCCCCTGAAGGGGCTGAGCTTCGGGAGCTTTTGTCCGTATGAAGAAGGCCAAAGTTTCGCCGGCCTATTGATATTGCCGCAGAGCGACGTCTCAAAATAAAGCCCGCGATGCAAGCCCCGGGTCGGAAGATCATCGGACGTTAGCCCCGAAGGGCCAACAGAGCCTTCCAAGGAAACGAAGTCAGACCGTCGTCATCGATGCACGCTGTCGGATCTCGGCTTCGGAGATCACATACACAATCAAGATCAGCAACTCCGGCTCAATCGGATGGCGATACCGTGGGTGAGGAAAGACAAGGTAATACACGAATGAGTACGACAGAATCAGCCAGAAGAAGAGCCCTGCGCCGTCATTTTTCTTGCGAATCGCTCTCCCGAGTCCCCAGAATGCGAGCACCGATGATGCAAGAAACAAGGAGTTCTTGAACGGTACGAACGGCCCCTCTCCTGGCCGCGGCAGCCCGCCCCAGTAGTAGACGAATCGCTTAACGCTCACCCACAAGAACCGGGGATAATCCGCCCGAATCCACTCGACAGCCTCACGTTTGCGCACGGCTACATACCCGAGTTCACCCAGTTGCTGATACCGTTGCATCTCGAGAACATCCTGCGTGGGATGCAACCACTGCATCCACAATCCCTCGGCCCAGGGTCCATTACCAAGGCGCAGCTCTGCGCCAAAATTGGATCGAATGAAGACGAACCTGCCAAACGTCTCATAGTTGCGCACCAGCCACGGCGCAATCGTCGCGGCAAAGAACAGAGATGCCAGCACCACGCCGGCCACAGATTTTTTGTGCAGCTTCGCCCGACGGTACCACGCCCACAATCCCGACGCAGGAAGGAAGGCAATCAGCGAAGTGTTTGTCAGAGCGGCCACGCCCCACAGCACTCCGAAGGTAATCCACGACGCCACTCCTGGGGCGTCTTCCAACTGCAGCGTGAGCCAGAAAAGCACCGTCAACAGCAATGCTGCAAGGCTCGTCTCCCAAATCCACCGTGTGGAGTAAAACATTACGAATGGCAGGATCGCCCACATCCACGCCGACCACACGCCCACTCTCTCGGTAAAACACTTTTTCGCAATGAGGAAAATCGGAATGCAGGTCAGCGCCGAAAAAAAGCTATTAATGGAGAGCAGGATGAGAGCAGAGGCGTTGCTGTACACGCCGGCTATGCGGAACACGGCGGCAATCAGGTATGGGTAAAGCGGCGGTTCCCACGCGGTCGGGCCAGTCGGCAGGCCGAAGGGGTCGGCAAATCCGCGACCGTTCGCGATGGCTCGACCGATGCGGCCCATCTCCCACCCGAAGGCAAAATTGTCTTCAAGTCCCTTGATCTTGTAGGTGTGGGCGATCAGGATGTAGCCGAACCGCAGCACGAATGCCACGGCAAACATCCAGAAAGAGGATGTTTTCGCATGCGCCCACCAGCCGCGAATGCCCGCGTTTTGCGTTTCAGGAAGGGAGACCTGTGGCATCAATACACTAGCTTCTCATATGAAGGGAGAAGCTCAGCGACGATCTTCGTTCTGCTTCCAAGACTCTGTGCTCTCTGTGGCACGGCTTTCAAGATCCTTACCACAGAGGACACCGAGGTCCACAGAGGAAGACACAGAGTGGAAGAGATCAAATCTAGAGGTCCTCGAATGACATCAACTTCTTTAACTAGGGGCGAATGAGGTCCTTCAATTCTTTGAGATCGGCTGAAGACACGTCGGACACAAGACAAAACTGCATGTCGCCTGTACGCCAACTCAGCCAGTTGTAGCCGTGCTGCGAATCTTCCCCAGCAACTGCCGGTTCCCTGGTTGCCGGCCACACAAACAAGTTGATCAGATGCTTGCGACGTCCGTAAACGAGGGCGGCGACATCGCGGCCTTCGATCACGTCGAGACGTCCACCCAGCAGCGGAAACCCCTGCGGCGAGAAATCGCCGACTGGGGGAATGAAATCGAGCTTGCCGTCGAACCAAGGCTTCACCGTATGCTGATCGGTTGACTGAACGTCCGTCAGGTGTCCGGGCTGGAGAGACCGCACATGCGCATCGATCAACTCCGCATGAAGGCGCGCAGAATAGGCCCTGTGTTGCGTAGTGACCGCAACCCAGATCGCGATCAGGAGTACAGCAAGCGAGAATGCCGGCACCAAGAACCATTTCCATCGCGGCGCGGCTGCACGATTCTCGCTGCCTAATTCCTCTGCGATCCGGGTGCGAAGACGAGCCGAGGCGCCTTGGTACAGATCGGATTTCTGCAATCCGTCCCGTAGCGACTTCAGGGTATTGAGCGACGCCTGGCATTGGGCACAAGCTTGCATGTGACTTTCGAATTCGGCCGCGCGCACTGCGTCCAGTTCCCCGTCGAAGTAGCCATGCAGCGCGGTGGCGCTCAACTCACAATTCATTGGACGCCTCCTTCGCGGCGTTCCCGCCCAGGATTTGGGCCAACTTCTCTCTGGCACGCGACAGCGTGGACATGACCGTGCCCATTGGAATTCCTGTGACTTCGCTAATTTTCTTGTAAGAACATCCTTCCAGTTCCCGCAGCACGATCACTTCCCTGGCCCGTACCGGCAGCGACTCCAACGCAGCCTTCAGCTTGGCGCGATCGCTCGCCTGGACCGCGATCGTTTCGGGATTGGGCAATGGCACCTGATGCAACTCCTCGTTGAACTCCGTCACCAATTCGGCAGGGGCGCGCTTCTCCAGCCATGTGTAACACGTATTCCGCACGATCTGCAGCAGCCAGGCCCGAGCGTCACCTCCGCGGAATCCGCTGAAGAAGCGATATGCTCGCAACACCGCCTCCTGCGCCACATCCTCCGCATCGTGGGGATTGCGCAGCAGCCAGCGCGCCAGGTTCACTGCGGCGTCGACATGCGGCAACACCAGCTGCTCGAAACGAGTTTTGTCCTGCGCGGGTAACACGTCCGATGGTTTCTCCGCTCTTTATAGGACTGCCGAATTCTGCATTTTATTCCCTATTCCGACAATTGTTTTTTTGAAATCGCGCGTGGAATAAATCGCACAGGCGGTAAGTCTATGCAGGTGTAACACGTCCGAAACGGCGGCGCGAGCGCAGGTTCACCCCCTCAAAGTGATCACGCTCGTGCCGTCCGATCCGGCGAATCAACTGAGGACTACATGACAGATCATAAGAAATTCGTGACCACTGCGTCCGGTGTTATTCAACACGATCACAACCATGATGGCATCGATCGCCGCGGCTTTTTGAAATGCATGGCGTGGGCGGGAACCGGTGCCGTGTTCGTAGCTGAAGCGGGCGTCCTCAAGTCGACCGCGCTTGGTGCGGAAGTCGGCTCCTCGAGGAAGCATGGCAACCGGCTGTCATTCGTGCAGATCAGCGACAGTCATATGGGCTTCAACAAGCCCGCAAATCCCGATGTTGTAGGAACACTAAAAGCCGCGGTTGACAAGATCAACGCCCTCCCTGATTCCCCCGACTTCATTCTTCATACCGGGGACATCACGCATCTTTCCACGCCGGAGCAATTCGACACAGTCGACCAGATCCTGAAGAGCACCAACAAAGAGGTGTTCTTCGTCCCTGGTGAGCACGACGTGTTGAATGATGACGGGGCCATGTTCCGCGAGCGCTACTTTAAGAATTCAAAAGGCAGTGGCTGGTACAGCTTCGACAAAAACGGTGCCCACTTTGTTGGACTTGTGAATGTCATGAACCTGAAAGCGGGCGGTCTGGGCAACCTTGGCCACGAACAACTCGAATGGCTGGAGGATGACTTGCGCGCAGTAAAGCACAGCACGCCCGTTGTCGTCTTCGCTCATATTCCTCTGTGGACGGTGTATCCACAGTGGGGATGGGGAACGGATGACGGCGCCCAAGCGCTCTCCTATCTGAAGAAGTTTGGATCAGTCACGGTGCTCAACGGCCACATTCACCAGACCATGCAGAAAGTTGAGGGCAACGTCACGTTCCATACTGCATGCTCTACTGCCTTCCCGCAACCCGCACCCGGAAAGGGCGAAGGGCCAGGGCCAATGAAAGTCCCGGCCGATCAGCTTCGGAAGGTGCTCGGCATTACGGATGTCAATTACGTACAGCGCAGGCACGCGCTCGCGCTGGTCGATTCGTCGCTTGCATAGACGGCTGGCGTGAGCGGAGCGACGGGCGAGTGCCGTCCGCTGAAGCGGACTCAGTTCGTTCCAATCACTTCCCCACACTTACGTGTGGGGCTATCCAGATTCCGCCGCTGCGCGGCTGTGTCGTGTTTTTCGCGGACAACGCCCATGACCGGGTTTCGTGCGCGGCAATATTGAGGAGGCAGTTCTAATGCTCAACACACGTACTGTTCTATTTGCACTAGGAAGTCTCGCCCTGACGTTGGCACTTGTGCTCCACTCCAGGACCGCAACTGGCCAAGCCGCGCAACCAACAACCGAGATCAAAGTCGACAACTTCACTTTCAGCCCGGAGACATTGACGGTTCCGGCGAACAGCACCGTGACATGGACCAATAAAGACGATGTCCCACACGTGATCGCCAGCACCGACGGCCTGTTCCGGTCGAAGGGCTTAGATACCGACGATCACTACTCCTTCAAGTTCACCAAGCCAGGAACCTACAACTATTTCTGCTCCATTCATCCCAAGATGACTGGAAAGATAGTCGTCCAGTAGACGGACCTAACCAATGGCACACCCCTTCGATCCGCGATCAGTAATCCTCGCCCGACACGCGCAGCACGTGGTGCTGATTCATTTCCCGATTGCGCTGTTCCTGGTTGGGGTGCTGTTTGAACTCATTTCTCGACTTAGGCCGAGTCGGCCGAGTCCTCACTTGGCAACGGCGGCGCAACTGAATCTCACTGCTGCCGCCGTATGCATCATTCCGGCTTATGTGACGGGATTTCTGGCATGGCAATTGGCCCTCGAAGGGCAGCGCCTGAAAGGTTTGCTGCTATATCACCTGATCGCCAGTTCTATCAGTACCGCACTGGTGATCACAGCCTGGTGGCTGCGGTCGCGCACACAATTGCGTCCTATTTTCGTTCTGATTGTGGAACTCGCAGGCGCACTTTCGATCTCGCTCACTGCCCACCTCGGCGGATTTCTTAGCGGCGTGAATTCCTGAGTGAGTTCTTCGCTTTTTAATTTGGTTACAATTTTTTTCCAAAACTTTGATGGAACTCGGACAGCGTTGTGACATCCGCGCGTGAGCCGCTGCCTACACTGCCGCCAGGTGGCTAATTGGCCCACCGAAATCAAAAATAGGAAGTGCTGCATGAAAACTGAGACTTCTCCCATGGCCTCCCAGCCGGACTCAGCTGAAAGCGAAACTGAGTCCCGCATCAATGCGCCTGTAAACCGTCGCTCATTCTTAAGAAACAGTGCGGTTGCCGGAGCCGGCGCTGTTGGAGCGGGCTTGCTCGCCACCGCGCCCAAGGCTCTCTCCGAAGAAAGCCACGGCCACCTAACACGCGGAGATGCCGCACTCCTCCGTTTTGCTGCTGCTGCTGAAATTCTGGAAACTGATTTCTGGGTTCAGTACAACGAATTGGCCGGCATACAGGACGACGAGGTCCCCGGTGGAAGTGGTAATTCCGCTTACGCCACGGCACTTGCGGACATCGACGACGACATGCCGCATTACATCCACGACAATACAGATGACGAATTTACGCACCAAAACTTTTTGAACGCATACCTGATGTCGAAGGGAGCAGCGCCCGTCAGTCTCGAGCAATTCCGGACATTGCCGGGGAGCACGGCCACCGGATCCAGCGGCAAGCCTCGGCTCACGAACTTGATGAAGCTTACATTGGATACAAGCTGGTACACACGGTACCGCAGTGACGAGCACAATCCCGACTTGGATCCGAACTTCGCCTTTCCGCAGGCGGTTCCGGACTTGGCGAAAGGGCAGCATACGGCAATTCCTCGCACGGATGCTGATACGAGCGATCCGAACTTCCTCCAGGCCATCGTCAATACAGCCCTTTGGCATTTCCCGACAATCGAGCAAGGTGGCAGCAGCCTGTATCCATCAATGGCGCAACGCGCAACCAGCGTAGAGGTTTTGCGGATCCTGATCAGCATCGGGCCCACGGAGACGATGCACTTCCAGACCTGGTCGGACCTCGCGGGGGATGCGGTGCCCCTGACTGCAGTCGATCCGGTAAGTGGCGTTTCGGTCACGTTTCCAGACCTGAATTCCGCGCCTTTTGGCGGCGAGCTATTTGAGACGGGACTGATTATGCCGGAGCCGTGTCCCTTCCTCAGCCGAAAACTGCCGCGGTGCTCGATCATTCGCCCGACGCAGACCAAAGGAGTAGCCATGGGAGCCTTGAAGTTCCTGACCTCGATGGGGCTTTTCAACGGTCAATCGTCCGCGTTTTTCCACCTCATGGCCGAATTGGCAGAACAGGCTGACGCCGCCGTGCGCGGAGGCATGTAGATGGTTTTGCTGGAGAGTAATCTGCGTACGCCCGGGTTCGCCTGGGCGTACGGGTCGCGGCGAGGCGTATGTAGGTCGATTTCGGTTGTAGGTTTCAGGAGCGACATCTACACTCGTTAGATGGATCGTGGGTTCATTGCCAATCTGGTCCGGCTCGCTGCCGAGGGTGCGCGCGCTGCGGGATCGACTCTATTTCTGGTACGCGGCGAGTTTCTCTACCCTTACGCCGTATATAACCTTCCCGATGAATATATCCGGGGAATCGGTGGGGTGCGCATCGGTACTCAGTGCTGCGGACGCGCCGTCGCGCACAAGCGTCCTTGGGTAGTATCTGACATGCTCACCGATCCTCTGTTCGCCGACGGTCGGGCCGGAGCAGAAGCTTCACCGATTCGTGCAGGATTCTCCGTTCCGGTTTTCGATGAAGGTCGAGTAATTGGAGCATTAGCCTGCCATTACGAAAATCCGTACACTCCCAGTCCTTGGGACATCGAGCGCAATGAGAGCTTCGCAAAGCTGATCGGCGTCGCGCCCATGGAATTGCGCGGGATTTCGCCACAGGATGTTCCACTTGACGACACGATGGAGCAGCCGCTGGCGTCGTAGTAAGGTCGGACATTCTTATCCGACGAGGCTCACAACTCTGCAACCCCATTTGACACGTCCGTCGAGCCCTCCCTACACTGAACGGCGATTCAGCACAAATAAAATGACATACACCAAAATTGCGGTTCAGGCGGATCTCCCCGCGCCGGGTGAAGCTAAGGAATTCGAGGTTGCAGGCAAAACCATCTGCGTTGCCAACGTAAACGGCACCTTCACAGCCATCGATAACGTCTGCCTGCACATGGGCGGTCCGCTTGGCCAGGGCTATATTGAGAATGGCAAAGTCGTCTGCCCGTGGCATGGCTGGGAATACGACCCTGCCACCGGCAGCCTGGAAGGCGATCCTAAGACACGGATCGACGTTTACCCCATCAAGATCGAGAACGGGGATGTGCTGGTGGATGTATAGAAGTGTGGGTTTCCGATGAGCCCAGTCACTCACTTCCTTAGCGGTTGGGTTTTTGCCAACTGCTTTCGTCTGAACCGCCGCGAACGCGCGGCCGTTACTCTCGCTTCAGTGGCTCCCGACATTGACGGACTTGGCATCATTCCGGAACTTCTGACACGAAACTCTTCGCATCCTCTGTTGTGGTTTTCACAATACCATCATTCGCTACACACGCTGTTGTTTGCGGCAATCGTCTCACTAGTTGTTCTGGTAACTACGAGAGGATGGGCCGCGGCTGTATTGGCGTTCGCGAGCTTTCATTTGCACCTTTTTGAGGATCTTCTGGGCTCGCGCGGTCCAGATGGAGATCAATGGCCAATTCCTTACCTGAAGCCATTTTCCGATCACCTGCAACTTGTCTGGCACGGACAGTGGGCACTCAACGCATGGCAGAACTACGTGATCACCATTGCCTTATTGGTCTTGACGATTCTCATTGCTAGGCGAGAGGGAGTTTCGCCGGTGGAAATCCTCTCAACAAATGCAGACAAGGCTCTGGTGACAGTCCTCGGCGGGCCGCCAGCCCCGAGTCAAAGCTCAACTAATTTGTCATCCTGAGCGAAGTGGGACGATTCGCTTGCGAATCGTCTCACGAAGTCGACGGACCTCTGCACTTCATCACGCACCCTTGAAGTAATTCTTGAAGGGGGCTCTGGACGCATACGACAATATCGGAGGAAAGCTTAGGTACATAGGTCCTTCGACTCCGCATGTGCTCTGCTGCGCAAAGCACATGCTGCGCTCAGGATGACAGTTGAGGGTGATGGTGGGTGCCCCACTTCTCGCCGGTTTTGCGAGAAGTGGGAATCACGGTACTGGAAGAACTACCTTTTCGGCCGATACAGATCCGTGCTCGTTCCGAAGAACACTTCCGCGGCCTGCATGACCGTCTCCGACAGCGTCGGATGCGGATGAATTGTTAGCTCAACGTCGGTGGCTGTCGCGGCCATCTCGATGGCCAGAGTGCCTTCTGCAATCATGTCACCTGCGCCGACGCCGACCATGCCCACGCCCAATATGCGTTCAGAAGACGGGTCGATGATCAGCTTGGTCATACCCTCGGTGCGGTCGAGCGTGATTGCGCGCCCTGAAGCGGCCCACGGGAACTTCGCGACTTTGATTTCGCGGCCCTCCTTCTCGGCCTGAGTTTCGGTCACACCTGCCCATGCAATTTCGGGATCGGTAAAGACCACCGCAGGAATCGCATTCGGCTCGAACGCGACCTTATGTCCAGCGATGTGCTCGACTGCGGTGCGGCCTTCGTGCGAAGCTTTGTGCGCCAGCATCGGCTCGCCCACTACGTCGCCGATCGCGTAGATCGCAGGATTATCCGTCTGGAGTTGTTTGTTGACCTGGATGAATCCGCGCGGCCCAAGTTTCACTTGCGTGCGATCAAGGCCGGCGATCTCCGAATTGGGTTTGCGGCCGACCGAAACCAGCACTTTGTCGAACACCTTCTCGCGCTCTTTCACGTCCTTGCCATCAAATGAAACGCGAATGCCCTTGCCCTCGTCTTTGACCGAGGTCACGGTGGTGTTCAGCATGATCGCGTCAAAGGCCTTTTCCAAGCGCTTGTGCAGCGGCGCGACCAGGTCACGGTCTGCGCCGGGCAACAGGCCGGGCGTCATTTCAACCACAGAGACCTTCGATCCGAGCGCAGCATAGACTGTGCCCAGTTCCAAGCCGATATATCCGCCGCCAACAACAAGGAGTGTTCCCGGAACATCCGCGAGATCGAGCGCCGAGGTTGAATCCAGCATGCGCGGCGTGTCGAGCTTCAGGGTTGGAATCACCGCGGGCCGTGAGCCCGTCGCGATGATGATGCGATCGAAACTCAAAACATCTTCGCCGCCCGCCTGCTTCTTCACGCGGACAGAATTCGAGCTCTCGAAGCTCGCGTCGCCGCGAATGTAAGTGACATTGCGCTGCTTCGATAGCTGGCCAAGCCCGCCAGTCAGCTTATTGACTACACCTTCTTTAAACGAGCGCAGGCGCGCAACATCGATCTTTGGCTCGCCGAATTCAATTCCCCAGTTCTTGGCGTGACGCGACTCGTTGATCAGCGCCGCCACGTGCAGCAGGGCCTTGGAAGGAATGCAGCCGCGATACAGGCACACGCCACCGGGATTCTGTTCGCGGTCGATGAGCGTGACCTTCATGCCGAGGTCCGCCGCTAGAAACGCGGCAGCGTAGCCACCTGGGCCGCCGCCGATTACTGCAATGTTGAGATTGGAATCGCCCAACGCATTCTCCTGAGTCTGTGAACCCACTTACATTTTGTCATTCCGAGGAGCAACGCGACGAAGAACCTGCGTCTCTGCCCGATGATGGGATAAGCAGGTTCCTCACCGGGCTGGCGCCCAGTTTGGAATGACAAGTCGAACTTTATTATTCGTGTAACTTCGTATGCTTTGTAGAACGCGTACGCGGCTACTCGCGAATTTCCATCCGCGTAATCAGGCCGTCGGAAATCGTATACACATGCTGCACCATGCGATCCATCAGCACAGCTCCCCTCAGGTCCTTAACGACCTGGTGCACATTAACGATTGCACGGCCATCACCGGCCGCTTCAATGCTGACTGGCTCGACGTGCGGATCAACGATGCCCCACTGTCGCGTCCAATAAGCCCTGATGCCCTCGCGTCCATGCACCCAACCACCTTCCATGCCATTGGGCCACTCGACTTCCGGGTGCATCTTCGGGAGAATCGCATCGATATCTCGGCGATTAAACGCGGCGTAAATGAAACTCAGCAGATCACGCTCTTGAGTGATGTCGTGGGTCGCGGGCATGGGCTATCCCTGGACCGACAGCAAGAACGGCTGCTCGAAGGCTTCGGCGATCCAGCGCAGGAAGCGCGCCGCATCTGCACCGTCGATCAAGCGGTGGTCATACGACAGCGACACCGGCAGCACCTGGCGCGGTTCGAACTTGTCATTCACCCAAATCGGCTCAATGCTCGAACGCGAAAGCCCCAGGATCGCGACCTCGGGATGATTCACGATCGGCGAGAACCCAGTTCCGCCAATTCCACCGAGGTTGGTGATGGTGAATGTCCCGCCTTCCATGTCAGCCGGCTGGAGTTTCTTTTCGCGTGCTTTTTTGGATAGCTGCGTCAGTTCGGCGGCCAGTTCAACGATGTTTTTCTTGTCCACATCGCGAATCACGGGAACGAGCAAACCGCGATCCGTATCCACTGCAACGCCAATGTTGATGTACTGCTTGTAGATGATTTCTTCCGTCTCCATGTCAATGGAGGCGTTGAACTGCGGGAATATCTTGAGCGCCGAGGCGCAGACTTTCAGCGCAATCGCAGTAACGGTCAGCTTGCCGCCTGCCTCGGCGGCCTTCGGCCCAAAGCGAGCGCGCAACTGCTCGAGTTCGGTGATGTCGGCCTTATCTTGCTGTGTGACGTGGGGAATCGTGGTCCACGCTTCCCACATGTGCTCGGCCGTTTTGCGACGCACGCCGCGCATGGAAACGCGCTCGACTTTTCCGAACTTGGCGAAATCCGGAAGCTTGGGCTGACGAAGATGTGTTGCAGTTACGCCAGCGCTGGAAACCGCGGTCGCGATCAGGCTCTTCGCATAAACCTTCACGTCGTCTTCGCTGATGCGTCCGCCAGGCCCGCTGCCTTGCACGCTGTGGATGTCGACGCCGAGTTCCCGCGCCAGACGTCTGGTGTGTGGCGCTGCAGGAACGGGATCGCGATGCTCTGTGCCCGCGGATTTCCCGAGATTCAGCGGCATGCTGAAGGTAGCAACCGCCGGCGGCCGCGGCTGCTCGGGCGGCAACGCCTGCTCTTCGGTCTTCCCTTCCGCCTGCATAGCAGCCTGAAACGCCATGCGCGCGCCTTCGCCGTGTCCGACATCGGTACGGCTAGGCTGCTGCGGCTGCGTGGTTGTAGTCGCACCAGCCTGCAAGGTAAAGATCAGCTGCCCAACCTTGATTTTCTCGCCTTGCTTTACCAGTACGTCTTTCACGGTGCCGGTGACAGATGACGGAACCTCGACCACCGCTTTATCGGTTTCGAGTTCCATGACCGGCTCGCCCTCGGAAATATGTGACCCGGCGGAAACCATCAGCCGCACAAGGTCTCCCTGATGAATGTTCTCGCCAAGTTCCGGCAATTTGAATTCGGGTGCAGGAGAGGTTTCGGAAGGAACGCTGATTTCGTTGGCGGGAGTTGCTGGGATCTTGGGAGCGGGAGCTTGAGTGGAAGCGGAAGGCTTGGGTGCGGCAGGGGCCGTCGCAACTGGAGCGTCGGCCTTGGCGGGCGAGGGCACCCGCCCTACACTCTTCGCGCCATTCTCAACCGTAAACACAACCTGGCCGACCTTAACCTTCTCGCCTTGCTTGACGAGAACGTCTTTCACGGTTCCGCTGATGCTTGACGGAACTTCGACAACCGCTTTATCGGTCTCAAGCTCAATGACAGGCTGACCTTCGGCGACAGTCGCGCCAGGCGCAACCATGAGCCGCACCAGATCGCCCTGATGTACGTTTTCACCAAGCTCGGGTAATTTGAATTCGGTCAACGCTGCGTTCTCCAGTGGAATAGTTGCTAGTAGCTGGTTGCTAGTTCCGGTCGGCGGGGAGCTAGTCTTTTTCTAGCAACTAGCTACTAACAACCAGCAACTCTTAGCTGATTGCCGGATTCGCCTTCTCCGGATTGATTCCCAAATCTTTGATTGCGTGCTGAACGACTTTGGATTCGATTTTCTTTTCGCGGGCCAGTGCGGAAAGAGTAGCCAGTACGATGTGCTTCGCGTCCACCTCGAAGAAGTCGCGCAACGAGGTGCGGCCTTCGCTGCGCCCGAAACCGTCGGTGCCCAGCGAGACCAGGGGGCGCGGGGCCCACTGCGAAATCGATTCTGGCAGCACCTTCATGTAGTCGGAAGCAGCGACCAGCACGCCTTCGGTGTTCTTCAGTTGCTGCGTGACGAATGGCACCTTCGGCGTCTCTCCCGGGTGCAGCATGTTCCAGCGTTCGCAGTCATTGCCATTGCGGTAGAGCTCCTTATAGCTGGTTACGCTCCAGACGTCGGAGGCGATGCCGTACTTGCTCTCCAGAATTTCCTGCGCCTTCAGAACCTCAAACATGATCGAGCCGCTGCCAAACAGTTGAGCGCGGAGCTTGGCATCTTTCTTCTGCGAAGGCTTGAATAGGTACATGCCCTTCAGAATGCCTTCGCGAATGCCCGCGCCGCTTGGCATTTCGGGCATGGGTAGCGGCTCATTGCCGAGCGTCAAGTAATAGAAGATCGACTCTTGATCCACGTACATGCGCTTGATGCCATCCTGAATAATGATGGCGATCTCAAACGCGAATGAGGGATCATATGCGAGCAGGTTCGGTACCGGCAGCGCCAGAACGTGACTGTGACCGTCCTGATGCTGCAGGCCTTCGCCGGCGAGCGTGGTACGTCCCGCGGTGCCGCCAAGCAGGAAGCCGCGAGTGCGCATATCGGCCGCAGCCCAGATCAGGTCGCCGATGCGCTGGAAACCGAACATCGAGTAGTAAATAAAAAACGGGATCGTGTTGATCCCGTGATTGGAATACGCGGTACCGGCAGCGATGAGCGACGAGATAGAACCGGCTTCGGTGATGCCCTCTTCCAGAATCTGGCCGTCTTTGGCTTCCTTGTAATAAAGGAGCGTGTCCATGTCGACGGGCTCGTAGAGCTGGCCGACACTGGAATAAATTCCGACCTGGCGGAAGAGCGCCTCCATGCCGAAGGTGCGGGCTTCATCGGGGATGATCGGAACGATCAGCTTTCCGACCTCCGGATCGCGCAGCAATTTCGCCAGCATGCGGACGAACACCATCGTGGTCGAAACTTCGCGGCCCTCGGTGCCCTTGTAGAACTCCTCAAAGACCGATTCAGAAACCGGCTGGATCGGCTTGGAGCGGACCTTGCGCTCCGGCATGTAGCCGCCAAGCTGTTTGCGGCGAGCCTGCATGTACTGGATCTCCGCGCTGTCGTCCGAGGGACGATAAAACGGCGCATCATGCAGTTGGTCGTCGGGAATTGGAATTCCGAAGCGCGAGCGGAACATCCGCAGCTCGTCTTCGTTCAGCTTCTTTTGCTGGTGGGTGATGTTCTTGCCTTCGCCAGCCTCGCCAAGACCGTAGCCTTTGATCGTCTTTGCGAGGACGAGCGTCGGAGCTCCCGTGTGCTCGACCGCAGCCTTGTAGGCCGCGTGAACTTTGATGGGATCGTGTCCGCCGAGACGCATGCGCGAGAGCTGTTCATCGGAAAGGTGCTCCGCCATGCGCAGCAGCCGCGGATCCGTTCCGAACACGTTCTGCCGGAAGTAGGCACCACTCTCAACGAAGAACTTCTGATATTGGCCGTCAGTGATTTCGCCCAAACGCCGCACCAGCAAGCCGTCGCGATCGTTCTGGATGAGGCTGTCCCAATCGCTGCCCCAGATAACCTTGATTACATTCCATCCGGCGCCGCGGAAAATAGCTTCGAGTTCCTGAATGATTTTGCCATTGCCGCGAACGGGACCGTCGAGGCGCTGCAGGTTGCAGTTGATCACCCAGATCAGGTTATCGAGCCGCTCGCGCGAAGCGAGCGTGATGGATCCCAGTGATTCGGGCTCATCCATTTCCCCGTCGCCGAGGAAGGCCCAGACCTTGCCGCCAGTTGAAGTCTTCAGGCCGCGATTCTCCAAATACTTGATGAAGCGCGCATGATAGATCGACTGCAGCGGGCCCAAGCCCATGCTGACCGTCGGGAACTCCCAGAAATCCGGCATCAGCCACGGATGTGGATAGGAAGAAAGACCTCCGCCCGGTTTCAGTTCACGGCGAAAGTTTTCCAACTTCTCTTGCGACAACCGTCCTTCGAGGAAAGCACGCGAATACATGCCGGGTGCGGCGTGTCCCTGGAAATACACGACATCGCGGTCGCCGGTTTCGGTCTGCGCCCTTAAGAAGTGATTGAATGCGACTTCATACAAAGTCGCTGCGGAAGCGTAGGTAGAAATATGGCCGCCAATGCCGCTTTCCACGCGATTGGCGCGAACCACCATGGCCATAGCGTTCCAACGGACAAGGCTCTTGATGCGGCGCTCCATTTCCTGACTTCCAGGAAAGGGCGCCTGCTGGCGAGCAGGAATGGTGTTCTGATAAGGAGTGGTCGCGGTGAAAGGAAGGTTGACTCCGGCCGCACGGCGCGCATGCAATTGCAGCTGCTGCAAAAGCCGACCGGCGCGCTCTGCGCCGCCCTTCGAGAGGACGTAATCCAGGGAATCAAGCCATTCGCGAGTTTCCAGTACCTCGAGGCCGTCGCCATTACGAGATGCTGCTGCCTGTTGCTGACGGTCTTCCAGTGTGGTCTGTGACAATTCTGCTTCTCCGCGTAGAGTGGGAACCTTTCATCATAAAAGATATTTCGATTTTCTGCTGTGATTCCGGCTACCTGGAGGTAACTTGTTGTACGAAATCCAGGACGGGGAGAACTAGTCGACAGGCTCGATGACAGGTTGAACTTTGTCCCCTGCGGCGGGTCTCTGCACGACCAGAATTGCACCCAAAACCATGGCCATTCCGACCGCTTGCAACGGATTCACAGACTCGTGCAACGCAGCAGCAGCAATCAGAATGGAGAACACAGGTTCCAGGCAGCTGGCCACAATCGCTTTGGTGGGTCGGAGATGCTGCAATCCTGCGAAGTAGAACACAAATGGAAGCAGAACAGACAGTATCGCGAATACAAACAGAAATCCCAAAGCGGCGGCCGTGTAATGCTCCGCGGCGATCTTCCACGGGGAGTTGATGAACAGCCAGAAGACGGCGGCAGACATGGTGGTGAACAAGAGCACGGTCCAACGGTCGTAACGCTCGAGCAGCGAGTGCGCGAAGATGTTGTAGTAAGAGAACGAGAACGCCGCCACCAGTGCCGCTCCGACTCCAATGGAATCGAAGTGCAGCTTACGGCCGCCGAATAGTCCAATGACGAGCGCAATTCCGAAGATTGCCAGTGCAACCGCAACCATCTTAGGCATGGTCGCACGTTCCAGCTTGCGCGCAACCATATAAAGGAGCACCCATACGGGTGCAGTGTACTGAATGATGATGGCGGTAGCGACGTTCGTACGTTGAATCGCCAGATAGTAGAAGTAATTCGAAGCTGCCACGCCAGCCAACCCTAAGAGGACCAACCTTCCCAGATCCGCTACGGGCACACTCAGGCGCCGGGGACCACGCACCAGCAACAAGGCTGCGAGCACGGCGATGCAGGAAAAGGTGGTACGGGCTTGCGAAAGAATCAGTGGGTCAATGCGTGCGATGTCTGACCCCGGAAATAATTGCCCGGTGAAGGCGGCCCGACCTAGACTTGCCGAAGATCCCCACAAGACCGCGGAGCAGGCAATGTATAGGTATCCGCGATAAGCGTGTTCTGGCATTGCTTGCGCAGAGTTTTGAATGTTGGGGGACGTGCCGCTCACTTCGAGTCCAATTCAATTCGATAGGTAATCTTGGCAGTCTTGTTCAGCATCGCGGCGACCGAGCAGTACTTCTCTTCCGAGAGTCGCACGGCATCCTCAACCGACTTGCGGGTAACATTTCCTCTGACCCGGTAAACCAGTTCAATTGCGGTGTAAACACGCGGCGGGTTGGGCGCCTTCTCTGCTCTCGCGCTCACTTCCACTCCGGTGAACGGCTCGCGTTTCTTCTGCAGAATGCTCACGACGTCGTAGGCGGTGCAGCCGCACAGGGCGTCCAGTACCAACTCCATAGGACTGTTCGCGACTTTGCTGTCGCCGTCGACCAACAGCTTGTGGCCGGAGTTTCCGGTTGACTCAAATTGGAATTTCTCAGTCCATCTAGCGCTTGCGGTGAACATGTCATCTCCGATTGTCGGTGCTCGGCTCCGGGTGGATCAGTACGCGAAACAGTTCCGGGGCTTCCTGCTTAAAGCGGATTTCCAAAGCGGTGCAGATATCGTGCACGCGGCCCAGAGGCAGGTCGTCGGGAAAGGTGCAGTGGCAGGAAACATAGACGTAGTCGCGAACACGTTTCACCTGCATGTCATGAATGTCGAGAACTTCGGGGAATTCCCTCGACAGTTGTTTCAGTTTCTGTTCGAGCTTCGCGTCTCGCTGCAGTTGTTCGGCGGACTCGATGGTCGCCGGCTCGCTCTCGATGTGGGTGAGAATCGAAGCCACTTCCGGCACTTCCTCCCGAATCTCGCTCTCCAGTTCGCTGGCACGATCGTGCGCATCCTTGATTGGAAGGTTCTCGTCGAGTTCCAGGTGCTGCTCGACATATAGACGCCCGTCGAGGTCCTGCACGCTCACGTCATGGACATTGAGGTTGTGGCGGGTAGCAACGGCGCGCACGCGGTCGAAGACGTTCTCCTTCGATCCTGCGCGCGGGACGGAGTGGACCACGACGTCGGTGTTAGGGAGAATTCCGTGCACGGTGCGCGTAACTTCCTCTGCCATCTGCCCTGACCGCTGGAAAGTGACATTGCGCGCAAGGCCCACCGAAACATCGGCAAAGTAGCGGTTCCCGGCGCGCCGTATGCGAACCCGATTGACCTCCAGTACTCCGTCGATCTTGGTAAGCGCGTTAATAATCTGGCTGCGAACTCCCACGGGTGCGGTGTCAAGCAAGGCATCCACCGTCTTGCGCGCCAAGCGCGTACTTACAAACAGAATCACGCCAGCTACAAACAGGGCCGCGACAGGATCGGCTTCAATCAGCCAAGGAATGTGAAGCGATCTGCCGACTAGCACCAGCGCCAAGCCGAGGATCACGACTGCGCTGGACCAAATGTCAGTTGAGAAGTGCAGAGCGTCGGCTTGCAAAGCCTGGCTGTCGTACTTGTCTGCGATTCTTCCCAGCGCGCGCGAGCGCCAGAAGTCCACGCCGATCGATACAAACATCACGAGAAATGCAGCAAGCGATGGTTCGATCTCGACATGATGGAAGAAGAGGCGCTTAATCGCCTCGTAAATAATGTAGAGACAGGTCAGCAGCAACAGTCCGGTCTCGATAAATGCGGAAAAATTCTCAACTTTGCCATGGCCGTATTGATGATCGGCGTCGGCCGGCTTATCAGAAACGCGCACGGAAAACAGGGTGACGATGGCAGCCACAAGGTCGAGACCGGAATGCGCGGCTTCTGACAAAATTCCCAAGCTTCCGGTGGTGATACCAACGACGATCTTGAGCGAGGTGATCGCGATCGCGGCAAACACGGAATTCGCCGCCACCGCGCGCTTCTCCGAGCGCATGGAGACGAGTTCCGGACGCGTGACCGCGGGAACATCGGGCATGACTGCAATTATCGCGCAAAATGCCTGGCATTCCTCTCCTACCTGCAGTTCCTTCGCAAGCACCTTTGGAATCCCGCGCAGGGTTTATGATTTCCGCTCTGTGCTACGATTTCTCTATCCGCAAACATTTCTGGAGGGTTCCTTTGAGAGTCTTTGTGAGTGGGCTTGTGTGCGTCTTGCTGGCAGGCGTTGCGGCAGGCCAAAACAATACTCAGCCAGTCGTTAAACCACGCGTTAGTACGCCAGTTCAAGAACTACCTAGTCCGGCTGCGGACACGAAGGTTGCGCCAGACGCGCCCGTAATCACCATTCAGGGATTCTGCGATAAAAGCAAAGGGGCGGCGGATTGCAAGACGGTGATCACGCGGGCAGAGTTCGAGAAGATCGTGAATGCTCTGCAGCCGAACATGCCAAAGCAACAGCAGAAAGCGTTGGCGACCCAATATGTAGTTGCATTGTTACTGTCGCAGCGAGCCCATGAGGCCGGCCTGGACCAGGGCCCGAACTTTGACGAGCAGATGCAATTGCAGCGCCTGCAACTGTTGGCGCGACTTGCGCAAGAGGAAATGCAAAAAGCCGCCAGCCAGGTCAGTGATGCGGACATCGAGGCCTACTACAAGCAGCATAGCAACGAGTTCCAAACCATCAGCTACGACCGGCTGTATGTGCCAAAACAGAAAGTGGATGCCGCGCAGATCAAGCCCGATGATCCTGCAGCGCAAAAGAAGCGCGAAGCTTCTGAAGCTGCGATGAAGGAAGAGGCCGACAAGTTGCGGGCTCGAGCCGCTGCCGGCGAGGACTTCACCAAGCTGCAGCAAGAAGCCTACGACTTTGCGGGACAGAAGCTGAAGGCCACCCCAACCCGTGTCGACAACGTAACCAAGGGACGCTTCCCCGCAAGCGATGCCTCGATCTTCGAGTTGAAAGTCGGCGAGGTTTCCCCGGTGTTGAACGATCCCCAGGCGTACATGATCTACAAGATCGAGGCCAAGAAGGACCAACCGCTTGATGAGGTCCGACCCGAGATCACGCGCGCTCTACAACAGCAGAAGATGCAGCAAGAGAGCACGGACCTCCGAAAAACCGCGACCGAAAAAACGACCTACGACGATGCATACTTTGCGGTGCCCGCGCCGCCGACGCTGAGGAATCCAGGTGAACCGGCGCCAGCACCAGTTCCATCGACTCCACCTGCCGGAAAGAAGTAAATGAATTCGACGCCGTCCATTGTAGTGACGGGGATCTCCGGGAACCTGGGGCGGCAGTTACTGCCGCTTCTGAGCTCCTTCCGCGTGGTTGGAGTGGATTTTCGCCCGCCGCAGACCGACCTTCCAGTGCAATTCGAGCAGATGGATCTTGCTGAGGAAGCCTCGTGCCTGCAGTTGATCCAACTGTTTAAGGATGTTCGACCGGTGGCGGTGGTGCATCTCGCTTTCGTGATGGACGCCGTCCGCACGGGCGTGCTCGACGCGGAGCGCATCTGGAAGGTGAACGTAGCGGGGACGGCGCGCGTGATGGAGGCCGTCACCGAGGCCAACCGCGATTGGCCGATGGTTGAGAAATTCGTATTCGTGAGTAGCGTGTCGGCATACGGGCCCGATCTCTCGAAGCCTGCGACCGAGGAAACGCCTTTGGCAGCGCGCACTTATAAATACGGAATTCACAAAATGGAGTCCGATCGCGTGGTGCAGCAGCGAGCGCCGGCCCTTCGGGGTTGTAGCGTCTATATCCTTCGTCCGAGCATTTTCTCCGGGGCGAATGTAGATAACTACTTTATGGAGGCTTTTCGCGGGATCCCTGGCGGAACCAGCAAGCGCGCCGCACGCATGCGCGAACAACACAAGCGCCTTCCATGCCTGTTGACGTCAGGGAAGAAGTACCTCGAGAATCGGATCCAGTTCGTTCACATTGAAGATGTCGCACGGGTGATCTCGTTCATTCTGAACAAGAAGGAACCCGAAGCGCAGCGGTTGACGGTGCTGAATGTCACTGGCCGCGGCACCCCACTGACGTTCGAGCAGTGCATCCACATCGCAAAAGCAAAACTGCTCCGTGTCCCTACGGAAAAGCTGTTTGAATTGGTCCTGCAATTTCTTTGGAAAATGCGGATTTCCACAATTCCGCCAGATGTGCTGCCGTATATGTTGTCGGACACGGTGATGGATACGACCCGCCTGCAGGAATTCCTCGGGCCTGAGTATAAGAATGTAATCAAGTACCCGATCGCGGAAGCGTTCGCGGAGTGCTTTAAGCAGTAATCTGCGGTCTTCTCTCACGCACCAACCCGAAACGATGACCTCAACGGAACGTCGGCGTTGTTCAGCCGACGGAGGGATCTTGCGCGGATCACGCCTACTCGAGCGGGATTCCGGTGCTACTTGAAGAGGTAATGCTCCACGCCAGATCCCTCGTGCCGCTGGTGAAAACGCGGCACTTCGGGATGACGCAGACTTCATTGATGGGAGTTCTCATTGAGGGCCGCAACTGAAAAAGGGCTGGCCCTCAGAGCTTCTTCCCTCTGAACAATCCAGCAATTCCAAACGTGTAAGGGATCCAAACGCTCTCCCGAAACCCCGCTTGACCCATGCGGTCAATCAACTCCGGTGGAGACGGAAACCTCTTTACCGACGCAGGCAGGTACGCATAAGCGCCGTTGTTGCCAGATATCAGTTTTCCAATGCGGGGAAGAACCGATTTGAAGTACACGTTGTAAGCCTTGCCGACGATGCCGCCGGGCTCACTAAAATCCAGAATGCCGCATTCCCCACCTGAGCGCAGTACGCGGAAGATTTCGCGTAAACCGGCGTCGTAATCCGCGAGATTGCGGAACCCGAATGCAGAGGTCACCAGGTCAAAACTGTTGTCCGGAAATGGCAGACGCAGTGCGTCAGACTCGATCCACGTAATGGCACTGGCAGAAGTGGTCTTGCGGCGAGCGCGCACCAACATTGCGTGGGAAAAATCTGCACCGGTGATCGTTGCGGCTCTTCCCTGCTTCCGAAGGGCGAAGGCCATGTCGCCAGTTCCGCAACAGAGGTCCAGGGCGCGGGCGCCTTCTCGCGACAGAATGTGTCGGAACGTGCGGGCGGTTCTGCGCCACCAGAGTTTATCTACATTGGCCGAGAGCAGATGATTAAGCAGGTCGTAACGCGGAGCGATGGATGTAAACATATCCCGCACTGCACGCGAAGCAGACTCGGTGTCGGTTGCGCCTTCGGGAGCAGCGCCTCGCACCTGCTGCTGCGAACTGCCCGGCGCTGCATCAGGCACGGGAGGCCCTTCGAATCTCCGCCAGTGCGGAAATAATTACGCTCTCGGGAACGTTCTTAACGATTTCAACTTTTCCAATCTTCTTTGGAAGAACGAAGTGAACGGTTCCGGCTTCCGTCTTCTTGTCGGAGCGCAGCAGCTTGAGAGCCTTCGTGTTCTGGATATTCACATCGGGCAGCGGCCCCCAGGTGTGGACTGCGTCGCGAATACGTTCGTAAGTTGCGTTGTCGCATACACCCGTATCCACAGCAATTCGAGCCGCGGCCTGCATGCCCCAAGCAACGGCTTCTCCGTGGAGAAAATGCTTGTACTCGGTAGCGGCCTCGAGCGCATGGCCAAGAGTATGTCCAAGGTTCAGCACGCGCCGCAGGTCACCCTCTTTTTCGTCGGCAGAAACAACTTCGGCTTTCAGTCGCACCGATTCGGCAATGGCTCGGGTCACGAAATTGGCGTCTTGGCGCAGCTCTTTGATTGGGATTTTGGCCAATTGGTCGAACAAGGCAGGCTTGCCAATGATGCCGGCCTTCACCGCTTCGTACATTCCCGCGCGGAACTCACGTTGCGGTAGCGTCTCAAGAACAGCGGGATCTATGAGCACCAACTCCGGCTGAAAGAACGTTCCCACCAGGTTCTTTCCAGTACGCAGGTTTACGCCGGTTTTGCCCCCGATCGCGGCATCGAGCTGTGCCTGCACCGTCGTGGGAATTTGCACAAGTTTCACCCCACGCATGTAGACCGAAGCCAGCATTCCCGCGACATCGCCTACCACACCACCGCCGAATGCAATCACCAGCGCCTTGCGGTCAGCCCCGAGACGGACCATGTTCTCCGCGAGCTGATCAATGGTCGACAGTCGCTTGTGGGTTTCGCCGTCACGCATGTCGATGAACTTCGGCGAGAATCCGGCAGCTTCCAACGAACGGGAAAGTGCCTTGCCCCAGCGCCGCCGGACGGGCAGGACTGTGATCACGAATGCGGGTGAGGCATTGCCCAGAGTCTTGGCTAGCACCTGGCCGGTACGCGCTAACACACCGTGCTCGATGATCGCTTCGTAATTGCGGGACTCAGTTCTGATTGGGATGCGAAGCACAGGACTTTCATCATAGCAAGTGAGCCGATTGCGGGAGAAGGATCAGTACATGGCCACGCTGGAAGACCTCAATTCGCGGTGGTACCATTCACAGCACATGCCAGCCCATGCGTCGGAGACTGACTTTCTCGTCATTGGAGCCGGAGTCGCCGGATTGCGCGCGGCCATTGAGCTTGCGCCCGCCGGACGCGTGTTGGTGCTGGCGAAACGCGAGGTCACAGATTCCAGCACGCAGTATGCGCAAGGCGGCATAGCTGCGGCGCTCAGTGACGAGGACGAGATCAGTCTTCACCTGCAGGACACGCTCAATGCCGGCGATGGGCTCTGCAATGCCGAGGCAGCAAAGGTGCTTGTCGAGGAAGCACCGCAAGGCATTGAAGAGTTGATTGCCTGGGGCACGCAGTTTGATCGCGAAGGCACGAAGCTTACGTTCGGGCGCGAAGGCGCGCACAGCCGCAATCGTATCCTCCATGCACACGGAGACTCTACTGGTCGCGAAATTCTGCGCGCGCTCTACGCAAAAGCGAAGACGCTCAAGGAAATTTCGGTGCGGGAATTCGAGTTCTCCACCGACTTACTGGTTGATGGCGGGCGCGTCTGCGCTGTCAACGTGATCGACGAGCACGGTCAGCACGCAACGATTCACGCCTCCGCAGTTCTACTGGCCACTGGAGGGATGGGTCAACTCTACGCCAACACAACCAACCCTGGGGTAGCGACGGGCGACGGCGTCGCAATGGCGTATCGGGCCGGCGCGCAGGTGACTGATCTGGAGTTCATCCAATTTCACCCCACGGCGCTGTACCTGAAGAAAGCGCCGCGGTTCCTTTTGTCCGAGGCGTTGCGAGGGGAAGGCGCGCATCTCCGCAACATGGAAATGACCCGTTTCATGCCCAAGTACCATCCAATGGGTGAACTCGCGCCGCGTGATGTGGTGGCACGCGCCATCATGCACGAGTTGGAGCGGAGCCGCGCGAAGGATCCGGTGGTTTATCTCGATCTCACGGATCTCGATGCCGACCACATCAAGAAACGCTTTCCTCGGATTTACTCGACGTGCATGCAGTACAACATCGATATCACGAGCGAACTGATCCCGATACGTCCAGCTGCGCATTATGCCATGGGCGGAGTTCGCACTGATCTGAATGGTAGAACGAGTTTGTCCGCTTTGTATGCGGCCGGAGAGGCAGCCGGAACTGGCGTGCACGGAGCCAACCGCCTGGCGAGCAATTCCCTGCTGGAAGGTTTGGTGTTTGGAGCTCGCGCGGGACGAAAGATGCGAGATGAACTGAAAACGCCTTCCGGCAGCGTGGGGCAGACGTCCCCGGCCGCTGCGTACTCCAATGGCCCGCTTCCCGTTCCGGTCGAGACGGCTGTCACGCAAATTCAAGAACTGATGTGGAAACAGGTGGGCATCGTGCGCACGGCCACGGGATTGAAGCAGGCCATCGCGCAATTAGAACAGTTGGGCAGCCAACTGAAAGCGTCTCACAGCCGCCGAGAATTTGAGGTTCGCAATTTGCAGCTTACCGGGACGCTGGTGGCGAAATCCGCGCTTGCACGTGAAGAGAGCCGTGGCGCGCACTACCGTACCGATTTCCCCGACCACAACGACGCCAAGTTCAAGAAACACTCCGTCGTTTCCGACGAAAAAATATCTTCCGAGTAAAGGCTCTGACCTAAGCGGGCTGCGATTGCCTCGGCTTCTTGCGGTTGAAGACAGAAGCCAGGATCGTGACCAGCAAAATGCTGGCGATAACCGCCAGCGAGATGTCGGTTCGGATGGGATAGTAGTGCGACAGGATCATCTTGAATCCCACAAAGACCAGCACGCAGGAGATTCCGTAGTGCAGGTATTCAAAAATATCGAGCAGTGAAGCCAGGGCAAAGAAAAGCGACCGCAAACCGAGAATCGCGAAGATGTTTGACGTGTACACGATGAACGTATTCAGCGTGATCGACAGGACTGCCGGAATAGAGTCGATGGCAAAGATTAAGTCGGTGGTCTCGATCACGATCAGAACCAGCAGCAATGGCGTGGCGCAAATCTGCTCACGGCGAACGAAGAATTTGCCGTCGACATATTCTTCTGTCACCGGAAAGAAACGGCGGAAAGCGCGCACCAAGGGATTTTTTTCCGGGTTCACTTGCTCGCCGCGCTGAAACAGAAGGCGCACACCGCTGTAGACAAGCAGTGCGCCAAACCCATAAATGATCCAGTGAAAGTGGCGGATCAAGCCAACGCCGGCAAAAATGAATGCCGCCCGCATGAAGATCGCGCCAATGATTCCCCAGAAGAGCACGGTGTGCTGTTCGGCCTGGGGGAGACGGAAGTATCGGAAGATCAGAAGGAAGATGAAGAGGTTGTCCGCGCTGAGCGATAGCTCAATCACATAACCGGTTGAGAACTCCAGCGCAGCGGTTTTTCCTTGCCACGATCCCAGCAACACCGCAAATATTGCCGCGAGCCCGATCCAGAAGCCGCTCCATGCCAGCGCCTGCTTCACGCTCAAGGTCTGAGAACCACGATGAAAGATGCCCAAGTCGAGGGCAAGCATCACGGCCACGAAAACATTGAAGAGTATCCAGGCAAGGGTTTCGGTCACGAGTCGTCTCGGGTGCTCCGCAAATTAGAAATGAAATTGGGCAATGCGACAAGCGGAGGACTTCAGCGCTGGTCGAGCATGCGCACGGTTTCGAGCGTGACCGTACCAACGATAGCCAGGCTTTTGGGACTGATCTTGTCGAGCGTGTCCTGGGTCGTGTGCCAGAACACGTTGTTGTATCCATAGTCGAAATCAATCAAGTCAGCGGAAGGAACACCGTGCTGTAGGAATGGCATATGGTCGTCGGTGACCGCCATTTCCCGTCCGAAAAAGTGCGATTGATATCCGACCCGCGTTGCAGCCTGGGCGATCAGGTCCTCCAGCCAGGGCGTTGAGTTCGCGTCACGCTCAACGTTGAGATCGGCATCGCCAATCATGTCTTCCAACAGGAATGCCTTGATCTTTTTCAGCGTGCCATCAGACTGCCATTTTTCGGCGAGGTGCCTCACGCCATACAGACTCTCCGGGTCATCCCAGGGCAGCTTCATGGACTCTTCTGCGTCGTCCCAAAGCAACCACACGCTGTAGCCCTCGCGCTTCTTACCACGCAGTTGATTTGCGATCTCCAGGAGTAAGGCGCTGGAAGATGCGCCATCATTCGCACCAACGTAGTTCACGTTGCGCAGCGGCCAGTTGGTGTCGTAGTGGCTGGCGATCACGATGATGCCGTCCTTAGTACCTGGAAATTTCGCAATGATGTTGTGAACCGGAAAGCGGCCCTCGGTAGGGGTGATCTCAAAATCGTCGCGCTCGACCTGGTCACCCTTGAGGTGAGCGAGAATGTAGTTCTCCGTTTTCTTATGCCCTTCGCTGCCGAGCGGCCGCGGACCGAAGGCGACGATTTCTTTCACGTATTCCATGGTGCGGCTGGCGTTAAAGGCCGGGGGAGCCGTTTCAGGGGTGAGAGGAACACCTTGTGGTGTGTCGACTCTTGGCGGTGCCGCTGGAGCATTGGTGGATGCGCTGCGCGCGCAGCCGCTGGAAATCAATAGAGATCCGCTGACGAGAGCGACTCTGCAGAGTGTGCCCACACAAACGAATGAAGGTATGCTCGCGCGGCGATCAGGCCTTGTTTCGCTTCGCCTCACGCGCTTTCCTCTGTGTGGGATGAACAAACCAGGCGATTGCAATGCTGACCAAGTAAAGCACCAGCATCGGAGAGGCGAAGATGACCATGCTGCTGATATCGGGCGTGGGGGCAAGTGCGCCAGCCACGATAAAGATGCCCAGAACCGCGTAACGAATGTTGCGCCACATCCAACCGGCGCTGACCACGCCCATCAGGGCGAGAAAGAAGATCAGGATGGGCATTTCGAAAACAATGCCAAGCCCGAGGATCACGGTGAGAAACAAGTCCGTGTACTCGTGGATAGTAATCATCGCGGCAAACTGGTGCCCAAAGCCGATGAGGAAATCCAAGGCCGCGGGATAGACCAGCCGGTAACCGAAATAGCCTCCCGCGACGAACAGCAAAATGCTGGAAGCCATGAAAGGCACCACGTACTTCTTTTCGCGGCGATAGAGGCCCGGAGAAATGAATAACCATACCTGATAGAGGACGTATGGAGATGTAATAAAAAGACCGGCAAGCGCACAAATCTTCAAGAATAAGTTGAAGGGTTCGGTGGGGTTCAGGTAGACCAGTTTGTCGGCCTGCCCTTTGGCCTTGAGCACCTCAATGATCGGCGCCGTCATGAAGGTGACCAGGCGCTCGCGAACAAACCAGCAGACCACCATCCCACAGGCAATCGCGACAACCGCATGGAAGATCCTTGTCCTGAGTTCCTCGAGGTGTTCGAGGAAGCTCATGGACGGCATCCGCTCTTCTTCAGCTGCAGGCGGTTCCAGTGTGGGAGTCTCAGGCATTGGTGGTGTCGTGGGCAGCGTTCACGCTGCTGGAAGCAGGGCCGCCTTCCTGCGGAGGTGGAGGCAACTCCGGTTCCGCGGATGAAACCGTCCCGGCGGGCGGCGCGGAAGGCAGAATCTTGCGTTCCTCCTCGTACTTCTTCCGTCGCTCGTCGTATTCAAGCTGGCTGATTTCGGCTTCGATCTGCGACTTGAACTCGTTCGACGCTCGTTTGAATTCGTTCAGGGCCTTGCCGATCTGCTTGGCAATCATGGGCAGTTTCTTCGGCCCGAATAGCAGCAGGGCGAGAACGAACAAGACAACCGTATCGGCAAAACTCATCGCTCAATGATAACGAAGCCGCTGGACAGCGGCAACGCTGACAGAAAATTGACGAACTTCGCGTTCCGGCAAGCAGCACTGCAATTCCGCGCAAAAAGGACATCTCGACTTCGGGGCAGGCCATCTCAGTGCCATTGGAGGTTTTGCAATGGCTGGACTGACATTTGACAATTCAATGCCTCGAGTTCTCTCTTCGAAAACGCACTCGATCATCGATTACATCCACGTGGCCACGAACTTCGTGGCAGGCGCGCTGTTCTGGAAGCATAACAAGCGAGCCGCCGCGGGCGCCTTCATCCTGGGCGGGACTGTGCTGGCCAATTCCCTGATGACTGACTATGAACTTGGCGTGTTCCGGTTATACAGCTTCAAAACGCATGGAATTCTCGACTACGCGGCGGCGGCAACCAGCGCTGCCATGCCCGCAATGATGGGTTTCAGCGACAGAGCGCAAGCAAAATACTTCTATGCACAGGGTGGCGGGGAGTCTCTGATCGCGGGCATCTCGGACTACGATGACAACTCTGGTGCGGAACGTACGGGAACACGCTTCGACGACCGCTGGTTGAAGGATGCGGCATAAGCTTGCGAGATGAGCAAAAAAGGCGATCCGGGAGGCCTCCGGATCGCCATGTGGTCAGGGGGCAGTACAAACCCCTAGTACAGAAACTTGAGCGCGAACTGCACCAGCCGTGGCGGCTGGGCTTCAAAAATGTGATTGAAGGTGGGCGAACTGATATCGGAATCAGGCAGCCGCAGATTGGTGTAGTTCAAGAAATTGAAGAGCTCGGCACGGAACTGCAGCTCTTTTCGTTCCATGAGGCGAATGTTCTTGAACGCCGAGAAGTCCCAGTTCCCATACCGGGGGCCTTGCGCGATGTTTCGTCCGCCGCTGCCAAACTGCTGGACGGGGGAGTTCGGGTCCTGAATGATTCGCTGGAATGCATTTGCATTCAGCCAATCGTTGCGACTGTGAGGACCAGCATTCGGGTCTTGTCCAGACACGAGATTTGGCCGATTAGCAGAAAATCCGGTGATTTCCGGTGCGCTTCCCTGCACCGAAACGTCATTGGAGTCGAAGACTGTGAACGGAGTTCCGCTCATCACCGTGGCGATGCCGTTCAGTTGCCATCCCCCGAATACGTTCTTCGTCCAGCCGTGCGCGTCTTTGAAGAACGGGAGGCTCCACTCGTAACTGAAAACGAAGCGGTGGCGCGCGTCGAACAGTGAACGCCCGCGCTCCGCAGCAAGGTCGAAAGGATTCTGCGCGAGATCATTCTCACCAGCTACCGGCTTCGCCGCCGATCCAGTCATGTTGAACGATGATGCGTCGTCAATCGACTTGGACAATGTATAAGACGCCAGGAACGACACACCGTGGCTAAACCGCTTGCGCAAGCTGGTTTCGAGGGCGTTGTACGACGAATTCGCGATGCTCGAGATCAAGCCGCTGGAGGAATAAACGCAAGGCGGACTGCTTAGTGCCAGTGTGCACCCCGAGTAGAGGCGCCGCTGGTCGGCATTGCCGGAGGTCGAGATTGGCTGGCCGCCAGAGGTCCCAGGAATGTAGACCGCCGGATTGCCTTCGATGAACCGTGGCAGATGCGTTCCCTTGGTTCCCACGTATCCGATCTCGAAGAGGACATCCTGTCCGAAGGAACGCTGAACGTTCAGGTCCCAATCCTGCGAGTAGGGCAGCGTCAGATTGGGGCTGAGAGTCAGGTTGGTGAGCGGAGTCGCAAATTGGCCGGCGATCGGCGGATTACCGTTGAACGGGTCCGCCATGTTGAAATTGAACGATAGCGGCACCTGCGGCGTCTGCAAGTATGGTGGTGCACTAATCGGCGCCTGCAACGGTCCCCCTTGGCCGGTGTAGTAGGGCTCGTAGTACATGCCGTATGCGGACGTGACCAGCCAAGTGCCAGTACCCGTTGGATCGATGGCGACTCCAAAGCGTGGCGCGAAGGCTTTTCTATCGGTTTGCACCAATCCGGCCGGCACCCCTTTATCACCTGGATACAAAAGTCCGGCGGGAGCACTCGGCATGACGGTTGATTGACGACCGGGAATCCAGAGCGTTTGACGGTTGTGAATTTCCGTGTAGGGCGTCGGGAGTTCGTAGCGCAAACCGTAGTTCAACGTGACTCGTCGGTTCAGCTTGTAGGTATCCTGGCCGTAGCCGTTCAGCGACCAGCCGCGGATGTCGCGTGCGAAATTTCCGCGTCCCTGCAGGAAGACAACCGGGTGTGCCCACAGGAAGCTCGCAAACGCATCAGTTACCGGAAATGGCACGAAGACAAAGAACCCGTTAGTTGCAATGCCCTGAAGGACATTGATTCCCATGTGCTGATATCCGCCGCCAAACTTCAATTCGTGCGCACCGTGGATCCAACTGATCGAACCAGAGGCGTCGTAGGCGTTCTCGTAGGTATCTCGCGGGCCTGTAATCGGATTGCCCACATCGGTATATCCGTTGACCTGAATGAACGGGGGCCCCACGGCAGCTGCGAGACTAGGCTGGTATTGGAACCCCAGGCTTGCGGGAGTTGTCTCGTTCGTGTGCTGGCCGAATAAGAACTTATTACGCAGGTACGAGAGGCGTATTACACCGATTACGGACGGAGAAAAGGTGTGGGTCTCTTGTGCGACAAGATTCTGCGACCGCTGATCGGTGGTGACCGGGAATCCGGGAACACTCGCGCCTCCCGGCGGAAATGGATCCAGGTTTGAGCTCTGGCTGAACATATAGCGGAAATTCAGGTTGTCTGCCGAGGTCAAATAATGATCGATGCGGACTCCGAAGTCATCAGTTCGGTTACGGAGAGGCTGTGTGGACGTGAAGAGGTTGTTCGACCCAGGATCGGGCTTGGGAAACATGCTCAGGAGATTCAACGAGAACGCGCTCATGCTCGACGGATCACTCGGATTCGGAGCCGGCATTTGATTGAATGGGTACGGCTGATTCAAGAAAACGTTGAACAACTGCTGGCTAGGATTACTGCAGAAACCAGTCCCTGGTCCGCTCGTGATGAATCCCGCTGAACAGAGTTGGCCAAAGTCACCTTGTCGCTCTGCCAGTGAGGGAACGGTAGTTTGCTGCGTCTCGCCCTGGTGATTGCGGTATCCCTCATAAAAACCGAAGAAAAAAGTCTTCTCGCGCTGAATCGGCCCGCCGATGCTGCCGCCAAATTGGTTACGCTTCAAATACTGCTTCGATGTGGCGGGATATTGCGTCGCGTCGAACATGTCGTTGCGCAGAAACTCCCAGAGCGCGCCATGGAAGTTGTTGGTGCCGGATCGCGTAATAATGTTCGTCGTGGACCCAAGCGTGCCGCCGAATTCAGCGTTGGAATTGTGCGTGATGATGCGGAACTCCTCGATAGCATCAATCGGTGGAGTCAGAACGAAGCCGCCGTCCACGCCGTTGAAGTTGTTGGCGCCGTCGATCAAGAAATTGTTGGATTCAGGGCGCTGTCCATTGACCGAGTAGGGCTCTTTGGCGCGTAGGCCCGCCGCACCACCGCTGGCTTCCAGAAGTCCGGGTGTCAGAGGGACGACGCCAGGTTGCATCAGCCCAAGCTGAGAAAAGTCACGGCCATCGAGGGGAAGATCAAGAATGTCCTTTTCGGTTACGACCTGGCCGAGGCTGGTGACGGTGGGTTGGATCAGCTGTGCATCGGCTTCAACTTGCACCTTTTCACCCTGCGAACCGACAGCCAGTTTCACTGGGACGTTCGCCGTCTCGTTGACGTTCAGCGAGATGCCCGCTTGCTGATATTTGCTGAACCCAGTCGCACTGACCTCAAGTTGGTAATGACCAACCGGCAGCTCGAGCAAGAGGAAGTTGCCGCTATTGTCAGAAGTCGTGGTGCGGGTAAATCCGGTTTCAACATCGCGCGCCGTGACCGTAGCGTTCTGCACGACCGCGCCGCTTGGGTCCGCAATACTACCGCGAATGCTGCCTGTGATCTGCTGCGCCGTGGCGCATGCGCACGCGATCACGATTGCGAAGAAGAGTTTCCCTGCCTTGATCATGAAATGTTCCCTGGGTGAAAGAGTTTTTGTTGGACGGCGCAGAACACCGCCGTCGGCCCACGATCAAAAGTGTTGCGATTATCCAGAGCGGGTGTAAGCGGGAGCAATACTCTGAAAGTAGTAGAAGGCCGGTTGCGCGCCAATTTTTTTGTACTATTGATCGAATCGGCAACTCTGCATAGGCTGTGCGGATTGGTTTTTTCGTGGCGATGAACACTCCAGCGCGAGGCAGCGCCAATTCACTGATCAGTGCGACGCCACGGCGTCAACTCGGACTTGCGTCCGCGATTGCGGCAGTTGCGGGCGAAACCATTGCCGTCGGAATTTTTCTCACACCCGCAGGAATGGCGAAGTCTCTCGGCTCTCCGTTCTACCTGCTGCTGATCTGGGTCGTTGTCGGAATTCTGACAGTATGCGGTGCACTGACTTACGGAGAACTGGCGGCGCGGTTTCCACGCGATGGCGGCGTCTACGTGTTTCTCGAAGAAAGTTATGGGCGCGGCACCGCGTTTCTGTATGGGTGGATGTGCCTTCTGGTTCTCGATCCCGGATTGACGGCGGCGTTGGCTGTGGGGCTCGCAAGCTACTTTGGCTACGTCGTCCCGCTGTCATCGATCGGTGCAAAGTTGGTTGCCATTGCCGTCATATGGCTGCTCTGCGTTCTGAACGTGCTCAGCATCCGTGTGAGCGCGGGCGTGCTGCGTTGGAGCACATGGCTGAAACTTGGGCTTCTCGCGGTACTGGTCGTTTGGGGATTCTCACTGCGAGTGGGTTCGTGGTCGAACTTTGTTCCCTTCGTTGATCAGCGACCTGGTTCTTTGCCGTTGCTTCCTGCGTTGGGAGCAGCCATGGTGGGCGCATTTTTCTCGTTCGGCGGTTGGTGGGATGTGAGCAAGATTTCGGGCGAGATTCGTGACCCCGGACGCACGCTGCCACGCGCTATGCTATTTGGAACCCTGGCGGTCACGACGGTCTACATTCTGGTGAGTGCGGTGTTTCTCTACCTGGTACCACTCGCGGGTGTCACCTCAAACGAGACGTTTGTGGCCCAAGCTGGAAGCGTGCTGTTCGGTTCCCTCGGAGGAAAGGTTTTCGCTGCGATTGTAATTGTCTGCGTGTTCAGCAGCCTGGCCGCGCTGATCATGTCTGCACCCCGCGTTTACTACGCGATGGCGCAGGATGGACTCTTCTTCAAACGCGTTTCGAAGATTAGTCCGCGCTTTGGAACGCCGGTAAGCGCGATTTTGATTCAGGGGACAATCTCGTCGCTGCTGGTGGCGGTAAGCAGCTTTCAGAAGATTATCGAGTACTTCATCTTCGTTGCGGTGGTGTTCCTGGCGATGGCCGGCGCAGGGCTGTTTCTCGCACGGCGCAAGAACTCCGGCGCTGATCCAGCGTTTCGTACGCCGCTGTATCCTCTGCCGGTCGTTATATTCTTGCTGCTGATCCTGACATTGTTGGTCTTACTGGCGGGGCACAGTCCTCTGGAAGCTGGGCTCGGCGGAGCAGTGGTTCTCGCCGGCATACCCGCGTACCTGCTGTTTCGTTCCGGGGGACCCATGCGCAATCACCACGACGGAGTTGCGTCGACCCAAATTCCTGAACGAGCGTGAAACGATGAGTACTGAAGAGCAAAAAACGCCTGCGACGAAAATTCGCATCATCGAAGATGCGGAAGCCACCGGCGATACCGCTGCTGCGTACGACTACTGGCGCTCTGGTTCCGGACGGAAGCAGGTGCCCGGGATCATCAAGTGCTTCGGAGCACGGCCCGACTTTCTGCGCCAGGTAGTTCAGTTTTCCAACACCGTTCACTTTTCAGAAGGCCACCTCTCACGCCGCCACAAGGAAATGATTGCCAGCCACGTCTCCTACCTGAACCGCTGTCCATATTGACTGGACAGTCACGCTTACTTCCTGCGTGTTCAGGGAGCCACTGATCAATGCGTCAATGCGATTCTCGAGGGCAAGCTCGATGAGGCAGGTCTCACCCCCGGCGAGAGAGCTTTGCTCGACTATGTGGAATTGATCACCAAGGCCGCGTATCGTTCCACGGCTGAAGACGTGCAAAAGCTACGCGACGCCGGCTGGAGTGAGGACCAGATATCGGAAGCCGTTTACATCACTGCGATGTTCGCCTTTTTCAACCGCGTGGCCGACGCGTTCGGAGTGCCGTCGCAGGACTATCTGGCCAAGGGACGGCTGACGCCGTGAACTGCTGAGCGCGTGGCTGTGTCTACATTTCTTTCCTCACGCCAGACCCCCGGCCCCGCTGGTGAATGCGCGGGCCATCGGGATGATGCCATCTCAGTTGAATAGTTGGCAGCCAAAGCACTCCTACGCTGCGGGAACGATGACTTAGAAAATCGTTTATTAAGCTTGCTTTAGCGTCCTGAAAGGACTACTTTAGAGCGTTTCCAGTTTGCCGCGCCCGTTTCGGGGGGAACGGGACCTGGTCGCGTTGGAGTGCTATGCCTGTGAAGAATAATGGAGCGGAATCGGTCGTCACCCTCAAATTGGTCGCCGAAAAGGTGCACCTCTCTCCCGGAACAGTCTCGGCCGTGTTGAATAACTCGCCCTCGGCCAAGCATATCCCGGAAACCACTCGCAACCGGATTTTCGCCGCTGCTCGCGAACTGAAGTACAAGCCGAATTTAATGGCGCGCTCCTTGCGCAACAAACGCACATACACCATCGGCGTGATTCCCACTGACATCAGCGACGGTTACGGCGGGCAAGTGATCGCGGGAATTGAGGAGTACGCCCGGCAAAAAGACTACTTCTTTATCACGGGCGTCCACCACCATGACCCGCAGCTATTTCAGCGTTATAGCGAACTGCTGCTCGAGCGCGGGGCGGAGGGCGTAATAACCATCGACCTCAACCTGCAGCACAACATTTCCGTGCCGGTAGTTGCAGTGTCGGGACATCGGCAGGAGGAAAACGCAACCAACGTGATCCTCGATCAACGTCTCGGTGTGAAATTGGCGCTCGAACATCTGGTCTCGCTGGGACATCGCAAGATTGCGGCGATGATCGGAAATCCCGATAGTGCCGACGCTGCCCAGCGCTGGGGAGCGATATCGGAAATCGCCAAGGATTTGGGCGTGCCCATCCGGCCGGAGTTGACAGTTCAATTGGCAGGCGAGGAATCGGGCCCGGCGCTGGGTTATCCGTACGCGAAAATGCTCCTGGAGCGCAAGCAGCCGTTCACGGCGCTTTTTGCCTACAACGATGCCTCCGCCATCGGCGCCATTCGCGCCATTCGCGAAGCAGGCATGCGGGTGCCCGAAGACGTGTCGGTGGTCGGTTTCGACGACATCCAGGCCGCTATGTTCCACTCGCCCAGCTTGACCACTGTCCGGCAGCCTCTGCACCAGATGGGGGAAATCGCCGCGAAGGTGCTGCTGGATCGCCTGGAAGGCAAAGAGGACTGGCCCAAGCAAGTCGCAGTCAAACCAGAACTGGTGATTCGCGAATCGACCGCAAAAGCTGCGAGTTAATTCGCCGAGATTTCTGCGGGTAGGGGCACGTGTGTCGGATCTGAAAACGCGCGTCGAAAAAGAACTGCGGTCGAACATCCTTCCCTTCTGGCTGAAATACACCATTGATAACGATTTTAACGGCTTCCGCGGACAGATCACGAATGATCTGGTGATCGATCCCAAGGCGGACAAAGGCCTCATTCTGAACGCGCGCATTCTGTGGACATTCGCGAAGGCATATTCCGTTTACCGCGAAGACGTTTACTTGAGGACTGCGACCCGCGCCTGCGACTACATCCTGCGACATTTCTGGGATAACGAGTTTGGCGGCGTGTACTGGATGCTGAATTATCGTGGAGAGCCTTGCGATTTAAAGAAGCGTGTTTATGGGCAGGCGTTCACGGTCTATGCGCTGGCAGAGTATTACCTGGCGACTCACGATGACGAAGCGCTGAAACGCGCAATTTCTTTGTTCGAAACCATCGAAAAGACCAGTCACGACGAGAAGTTTGGCGGCTATTTCGAAACCTACGAACGCGACTGGAGCCTGGCACAGGATCAACGCCTGAGCGAAGTGGACATGGACGAGAAAAAATCCATGAACACGCATCTCCATATGCTGGAGGCCTACGCGAATTTGAGTCGGGCGTGGAAGAATGAGGGCCTGCGCAAAAAGCTTCGCGAACTGAATGAGATTTTTCTGAATCACATCATCCATCCCAAGAGCCACCACTTCGTACTGTTCTTTGACGAGGACTGGACCCCGAAGTCAGACGTGATTTCTTTTGGCCACGACATCGAGGGAAGTTGGCTACTCTGCGAGGCGGCTGAGATCTACGGAGATCCGCAACTGATGAAGCAGGTACAGGAAGAGGCCGTTCGAATGGCTCAGGCGGTTTATGAGCAGGCGGTGGACAGCGACGGTGGCCTACTGTACGAGGCGGAGCACGGCAGCATCATCGACAGCGATAAGCACTGGTGGCCTCAGGCGGAGGCAGTTGTGGGGTTTCTGAACGCGCATCAGCTTTCGGAAGAAGAACATTTTCGCGTGGCCGCGGAAAAAAGCTGGGAGTTCATCGAGAAGTACATCGTCGATCACGAACATGGTGAGTGGTTCTGGAAGGTTTCGCGCGACGGCATTCCTAGCAATGACAAGTACAAGGTAGATGCTTGGAAATGCCCGTATCACAACAGCCGGACGTGCTTTGAGGTGATGGCACGGGCGGGAGTCCAGGCAACTGCACACTCCTGAGAGAGTACGTCGGGTTTTTTCTTTGCGTGCTTTGCGTGCTTTGCGATCTTTGCGGCTCAAGGTCCGAAAGACATAACCGCAAAGGACGCAAAGTTCGCAAAGAAGACCTTTCAGGTTCTATTTATTAGAGGACGCTCGGAGAACCGAATGACGCAAGCGGAATTCAAGAAGAAGACCCAGGCTCTTTTCGCACAGCACGAAAAACTGCTGAAGCGGCGCAATCCGAAGGTTGCCAGCGGCAACGGGGTTTACGACCGCTACACATACCCGGTTCTCACGGCTGAGCACGCGCCCTTGACCTGGCGCTACGACTTTGACCAGAAAACGAATGCGCACTTGCAGGAACGCATGGCCATTAACGCTGTGTTCAATGCTGGTGCAATCGAGCACAATGGCAAGATTCTGGTCATCGGCCGCGTCGAAGGCGTGGACCGCAAATCTTTCCTCGCTGTCGCCGAGAGCCCGACCGGCATCGACAACTTTCGCTTCTGGGACTACCCCATACTTCTGCCGCAGACTGATAATCCCGACGTAAATGTGTATGACATTCGTGTCGTCAAGCACGAAGACGGCTGGATTTATGGCTTGTTCTGCACCGAGCGCAAAGATCCCGAGGTTCCTGGATGGGACACCTCCTCGGCTGTCGCGCAGTGCGGCATCGTGCGCACGAAAGACCTGAAGAATTGGGAGCGCTTGCCTGACCTTAAAACCAAGTCCCCGCAGCAACGAAACGTGGTGCTGCATCCCGAATTCGTGAACGGACAATACGCGCTTTACACGCGTCCACAGGACGAGTTCATCCAGGCCGGCAAAGGTGGCGGCATCGGTTGGGGGCTGATAAAGAGCATGGAGAATCCGATTGTCGAAGAAGAAGTGATCATGGACAACCGCGAGTACCACACCATCAAAGAAGTAAAAAATGGCCTTGGTCCGGCACCCATTAAGACGGACAAAGGGTGGCTGCATCTAGCGCACGGCGTTCGCAACACAGCCGCAGGTTTGCGGTACGTGCTCTACATGTTCTTGGCTGATTTGAAGCGACCGCAGGTTATCACACATCGACCGGCAGGCTACTTCATTGGCCCGCAGGGGGACGAGCGCGTTGGCGATGTGTCGAACGTTGTGTTCAGCAATGGCTGGGTCGAACGCAAGGACGGAACCGTCTTCATTTATTACGCTTCGTCCGATACGCGCCTGCATGTTGCAACCAGCACCGTCGATAAGTTGCTGGATTACGTCATGAACACGCCGGAAGATCCACTGCTGAGCCACAAATGCGTGGAGCAAAGGTACGCGCTCATCAAGAAGAATTTGGGGATTCTGGGGAAGAATACGGAAAAGAAATCTCGCGGTGCCAAAGCGTAAAGCGTAGCCTTGTCGGAAAAAGGGAGCACATGAGAGCACTCATATTCAGTCTGATCATCACGCTGACCTGCGCGTCGGCCCTATCGCAAACGAAACCTGCCGATGCCAACTACCACGCCTGGTGGCACGACCAGTACCCAACCAAGCCGCTGAATAGCCCAAACGCGAAAAAACTGCCGCTAATCACGGTGAAAGGTAATAAGTTCATCGATCCGGCTGGGAATGTGGCTCTGTTTCGCGGCATGGCCATCGCCGATCCTGACAAGGTTGAGCATGAAGGACATTGGAATCTCGACTTCTTTCAACATGTGCAGCAAACCGGGGCCAAGGTGGTGCGCATTCCAGTGCATCCGGTTGCTTGGCGCGAACGCGGGGCCCAGAGTTATCTTGCTCTGCTGGATCAAGCAGTGGAGTGGTGTACGGAACTGGGCATGTACATCGACATCGACTTTCATTCCATCGGCAACATCGAAACCGAAGTTTTTCAGGACCCGATGTACCAGACCTCGCGCGCCGAATGGTTCAATTTCTGGCACACCATCGCCAATCACTTCCAAGGGAATAACACGATTGTGTTCTATGAGCTATTCAACGAGCCCTCGAATTACTCCGACAACTGGGGCCCGGTATCGTGGGACGAATGGAAGAAGCTGAACGAGAATCTTGTGATCATGATTCACTCGTTCGATCGGAATAAGATTCCCATCGTCGCTGGATTCGACTGGGCATACGATCTCGCACCCCTTCGCACAAGCCCGCTGAACGTCGAAGGGATCGCTTACTCTGTGCATCCCTATGTCTTTAAGCGGTCGAAACCGTGGGAGCCGAAGTGGGATGAGGATTTCGGTTTTGCGGCAGGCAAATACCCTGTTGTCGCGACGGAGTTTGGCTTTTGGACGCCGGAGAAACCCAATCCAGCGACGGACGGCTATCCGCAGGCCATTGTGAAGTATTTGGAAAGCCGCGGCATCAGTTGGTTCTGCTGGGTCTATGACCCGGAGTGGGAGCCGGCGCTGATCAAGTCCTGGGACTTCACGCAGTCGAATTCAGGCAAGTTCTTCTCGGATGCGATGCACGGGAAAGCGGAGTAAGTCAGGAGACGCGCTTAACTTTTGGATAAGTGTCAAATCCGGAGTCGAAGCTGACTATTTCTTCAATCCCATTCTGCTGCATGACCGCGAGATGCACCGCGTCCCGCGCCGACAATCGGCGATATCCCAGGACGATCTGCTTTGCACGATCTACAGCATTCTCGTCCACAGGCAAGACTTCATCCACCACAGCCAGGATGGACTCGAATGCAGGCTGGATCGCGTCCCGACGATCAATGGCTACATAGCGATGCAGGATTTCCTGCAAAACTTCCGCATCTGTGACCAACCGCTGGCGCTGGGTGGTCAGAGTTTCAAGAAGGTGCTGAGCCTGGGTCTTATTAGGATGCGGGCTCCCGACTAAGTACATCGGAATGTTCGAATCGATGAAGATCACGGTTGCTGGCCGCTGTAACCAGCTTCAATTTCGGACAACATGGTATCGATATCGGCGGTGGGATAGGAATGTTCTGCTGCGGCTCGGATCGCATCCAGCTTCTTGGAGACAGAGCCCACAGGTTCCCGGCGGCGGGCGAATTCCAATGCCTGCCGCACCCATTCTGCGATTGTCATGTGCCTAGATTTGGCGGCACGCTGCACTTCGCGGTACTCAGGGTCTTGCAGGATGACTTGAAGCCTTTTAGCCATGTCTTGAGTCTATCTGACTCATCAGGATGAGTCAATATGCAACTTGAACAAAAGCCCAAGAGTGAGTTGCGGCGTTTTTGTTACATTCTCAGCGCCTAAGCACGGGGGCGCCTGCGAAGCAGTTTCAGTTAGCCCAGCCCCAGTTCCCCCGCAATCCCCTTCATTGCCTCGATGCAGAAGGCGATGTGCTCGTCGAGGTCGACGCCCAGCTCCCTCGCGCCGTTGATGATGTCGTCACGGGAGACGCTGCGGGCGAAGGCTTTGTCCTTCATCTTCTTGCGCACGGACTTCGCCTCTACCTCCGCGAGCGACTTGCTTGGTTTGACCAGCGCCACAGCGGTAATAAAGCCGGCGAGTTCGTCACAGGCAAAAAGTGCTTTCTCCATTGGACTTTCGCGCGTCACACCGGTGTATTCGGCGTGCGACATGATGGCGCGCCGGATTTCATCGGAGTATCCGCGCTCTTTCAGAATCTCGTTGCCTTTATACGGATGCTCCTGTGCGGTGGGATATTTCTCGTAATCGAAATCGTGAATGAGACCTACCACGCCCCAAAGCTCCTCATCGGTACCAAACCTTTTGGCGTAAGCGCGCATGCACACTTCAACGGCCAGAGCGTGCTTGCGCAAGCTTTCCGACTGAGTGAATTCAGTAAGAAGGTTCCAGGCAGAAGATCGGTCGATCATGGCATCAGAATCTCTTATCGATAATACCCATGAAGCAAAAATCCCGCCCAAGAGTTTCCTGAGCGGGGATTCTATTACTGCCGCGCCCTCACTGTCCTTCGCAGCTCACGTTGTTGTTCCAGTCGACGTATGCGCCGTTTGGATTATCCCTCCAGGCCCAGACGTGTAGTTCGAAGAACGCTGGAATCCCAAAGCGGTTGGGAGCGTCCACGAACTGAAAGTCCTGCCCTTCAAGTTGGGGCGGAGTATTTTCATGTGCCGCCAGCCAGGTTGCGGCGTCGACGATGTACTCCACGCCGACCAGGCGCCGCGCCTTCCCGACTGGCTCATAGATCAGCGCCTCGGGGGTGCGTGCATCCAGCAAGCCGTCGCCAACCAGGCCAAGGTTAAGGTAGTGAATTCCCATAGCCCCGTGGTCCGGACCGCTGACGCAGCCGAAGAGCGGCTGATAGCCTGCTCCTTTTACGTTGTTGACGTCGATGAACTGGGCTGTGTTCTGACGAACAATCTGCACCAGCTTCGACGACGATGCGTGGTTGTGGGCCGGTTCGTCAGCCCTCGCCACGATTGGCATGACAATCACGAGGCCGCTCAACAAGGTTGAGCGCAACATGACCGCCATTGCTTTCAGAATTGAGGTTGGATTTCCCACGATCATTTGTTTTTCCTTTCAGTAGAGATTTGCTTTGTTGCATGTAGTGGCCGTATCGCAGACGCCTACATCCCCTCAGCCGCGACGGACACAGGCACGCCATTCACCAAGGAATCGAACACCGCTGAGTAACAAGGCGCCAGTTGAGCGACCTCCTGCAATTGCTCGTCTGGAACGTCGGCTTTGATTTTGAAATGGACCCGGATTCCCTCGAATCCCTTGCGTATCTTTCTGTCCAAATCGAGGAATCCGTGAAGGTCGATGTCACCTTCAACGGTTGATTCGAGTTCGTAAATCTGAATGCCGCGAGCGGCGGCGTGATAGACCATGGCGGTGGTCAGGCACGCTGCCAGCGCGTGCGGCAGGTGCTCGCCCGGGTTCGCGGCGGTGTCCTTGCCCAGCAGGATCGCCGGTTCGTCAGACTCCAGCACAATCGGTTGCGAATGCGACAGCTGTTGCAGGGCTCCTTGGAATCCATGGACAGTCGAGACAGTCTGACTCCCATTAATCCACCGATTGCGAAAACCAAACTTGAATTTCGCGATGGCCGGTGTCGCTCTGACTGCATCAATGGCCCCAGGAGGTCGTCGACCATCACTCCGTTAACTACCGTTGAGAACTTGGTTGCCGTTGCCATAATCTTGGTCTTCCTTTCTCGATCTGGTTAAGACTCAGACTGACAGTGTTTGCCCATGACGGAAGTCGTCCACTTGCTGCGTGGCTATGCCCCTGTAGTGGGATCAATCACCTGGCAGATTTCTGTCACTGTGGTGGCCGGAAAACCGCTGAGTGCGGCGTGCTTTTGAATCGCTTGCTCATCTTTCGCCAGGTACACGCAGAACATCTTGTCAGCGGTGATGTAGGACTCCTGCCACTGAATGTCGGGCCCGAGTCCAGCCAGCACCGAATTGGACTTTGCTGCAGCTTCGCGCACCTGCTGCGGAGTCAGGGTTCCAATCTTCGAAATCTCCCGCTCGATCACGTACTTTTTCATACAATCTCCCTTCTTTGCTCGAACTGTTGCGATCTGGTCTGAAGATAGCTTCAGAAACCACTTGCGAACAGATGGCAGATATGACATTGTAGATAGGTACTTACGCCATATCGAACCAGGTGGAGATCCCATGAAAGACATTACAGTTCTGCTGTTGGATCAGATGTTTTCGTCCACGGCGATCGGGCCCATGGAAGTTTTTCGCCACGCGGGCTCGCTGTGGAACATCCTTACGGGAACTGCAAGCGCGCCGAAGTTTCGCGTCACCACCGCATCCGCCGACGGAAAGCCAGTGCGTTGCGATGGAGAAATTCACATCGCGCCTAATGTCGCGCTCGAGGATGTCGGCAAGACTGACCTCATTTTCGTCCCCACCACCGGCTTGAGTGTTCACGACGTGGTGGAGCGCAACGCCGCGATTGTTCCCTGGCTTAAACGCCGAAGCAGTCGTGGGGTGGCAGTCGCAAGTGTATGTTCCGGCGTCGGCTTGGTCGCGGCGGCTGGATTGCTGGATGGCAAGCGGGCGACGACCCATTGGGGGCTAGCGGAGCGTTTTTGCGAACTGTATCCGCGCGTGAAATGGATGCCAGAACTCATGGTCACCGAGGACCGCGGCTTTTATTGCGGAGGCGGAGTGAATGCGTCGCTCGACTTGAGCATATATCTGGTCGAGCGATTCTGCGGGCACGAGATCGCCATGCAGACGGCAAAAGCTCTGCTTATCGAGACCCCGAGGGCGTGGCAATCGGGGTTCGCGATTGTCCCGTTGAAGACTGATCACAGCGACGACAACATCTCCAGCGCGCAGGAGTGGATGCATAAGAACTTCTCCAGGACGTTTCCACTCGAAGAGCCGGCACGGCGCGTCGGCATGAGCGAACGTAATTTCGTGCGCCGTTTCAAAGCCGCGACTGGAGATAGTCCGCTCATCTATTTGCAGAAGCTGCGGATCGCCGCTGCCAAACGCATGCTGGAAAGCAATCACCGCAGCATGCAGGAAATCAGCGAGGCGGTTGGCTATCAGGACGTCGTATTTTTCCGCACCCTGTTTCAGCGGCATACCGGGGTTGCGCCTAGCGCTTACCGCGAGCGATTCGGAGTGTAATCAGGCGCGTCACAATCATTTGAGCTCGACAGGAGAACCATGGATATTCGATCGATACAGAAGCCGCTCAAGGAACAGTACCGACGCGATCCAGCCAGTTCGCGTATCAGTTTGACCGCGAAAGGCAGCGAGAATGCCACACCGCTCTCCTGCTCTGTGGACATTGGACGCGCGGTGTACCAGGCGGAAGCGCATCAAGGTGTGGGCGGCAGCGGCACCGCAGCTTGTTCCGGCGATTTGCTGCTGGGCGCGCTGGCCGCATGTGCACAACTGACATGTCAATTGGTCGCAACCGCGATGGGAATTCCGACGCAGAAGGTCGAAGTCACGGTCAACGGCGACATGGACCTGCAAGGGACCCTGGGCATTTCGAAAACTGTGCCCGTAGGTTTTGACTCCATTCGCGTGGATTTCAAGGTCGATGCTCCGCAGGCCACTCCCGAACAACTGAAAGCCTTGCAGGAGAAAACCGAACAGTATTGCGTGGTTCTGCAAACGATGCTGCATCCACCAAAGATTGAAGCGAAGTGGACATCGAGTTGACGCGGGCTTTCTGATACGACGTGTGGTTTCCTGTAAAAGTCTGGCGTCCGTCCGTTTCTGCTGTTTAGTGGTTCGCCGTGTTTCAAACCCCTTCAGAACCGAACCTATTGTTGCCTCCCCGGGCGTGATGTAGAATCAGCGCCATTCGTTCGCGTGGGGAAATCAATGAAAACTCAAGTCGTGCTGCTGCTGTCGTGCTTCGTGTGCCTTAACGCTCATTCTCAAACCGCCCGGCTAAACAAAACTGATGGCGCATCCGCGCCCAAAGTACGCACCTACTATCTTTGTGCCGAGGAAGTCGACTGGGATTACACTCCCGACGGCAAAGACATGATGATGGGAACCGACTTCAGCGGGTACAGCAGAGTATTTACTGAACACAACGACAAGCGGATTGGACACACCTATCGTAAAGCCGTGTTCCACGAATACACGGACGCGACTTTCACCACACTGAAGCCCCGGCCCGCGGAACTTGCGCATATGGGATTGCTGGGGCCGGTTATACGCGCCGAAGTTGGCGACACGATCAAGGTCGTGTTGCGCAACAACGCGAGCTTCCCTTTCAGCCTGCATCCGCATGGCGTCTCATACGACCGCGACTCTGAGGGCGCAATGTATGCGGACGGCATGGAACATCCGGAAGCCAACGGCTTGGTCCCACCCGGTAAGACGCATACCTATACGTGGCTGGTGCGAAAGGAGGCAGGTCCAGGCCCACAGGATGGCAGTTCCATTGCGTGGCTCTATCACTCTCATAACTTCGAGCCCAAGGATGTCAATGCAGGTTTGATTGGCGCGATTGTGATCACGCGAAAAGGGATGGCGCGCCCAGATGGCTCGCCCAAGGACATAGCCCACGAATTCTTTTCGTTGTTCATGATCATTGACGAGAACCAGAGCCGCTATTTCGATCACAACTTGAAGGCCAATATCGCCAACCCTGAAAAGATTGAGCGCAGTGAATACGTTCCCCTCGACCCGGAGGGCAACGGAGACCTCCCGCTCGGAACCGGCTTCGCGACCAGCAACATGAAAGCTTCCATCAATGGCTACCTTTTCAGCAATGGACCGCTGATGACCATGCGCAAGGGCGATCATGTGCGCTGGTATGTCATGACGATGGGCATCGGCTTTAATTTCCATACTCCACACTGGCACGGCAATCTTGTTAGCGTCCGCGGGCAATACATGGACGTGCTGCCCACAATTGGCCCGGCGCAGATCATTACGGCGGACATGGTGCCCGATAAAGTTGGAACGTGGATGTTCCATTGCCATGTAGATGACCACATGAAAGGCGGCATGCAAACGCTCTATCGCGTACTTGATAAAGGTGAATCGCTGCAGAGCACCGCATCTACCGCAAGTGCGTCTGTTGAGCACGTTGCGCACAAATAGTTAGTGCGAGGGAGCGGATGTGATCGCACGCCCGGGATGTGCGTTCGCCACGACGACCCCGTTGTCAATTACGAGCACGCCGCTGACCAGGACAAAGCGGACTCCGGTACTTGGCTCAGTTGGAGCGGAGTACGTGGAGCGATCGGTAATCTTGGTGGGATCGAAAATCACAATGTCCGCGGTCTTCCCTTCTTGCAGTCTGCCCAGGCTGCGCGCCTCCGGAGTCGAGGTTTCGAGGCGTTGCGCGGGCATTAAGCTCATTTTGCGAATCGCGTCCATTAAAGTCAGGGAGTGCTGCGAACCCACATAACGCGCCAGAACTCGGGAGTAGGTGCCGGCGTTGCGTGGATGGCCGTTGATGCCGTCACTGGCGATCATTACCAAAGGGTTCGTTACCGCAGCATCGTCGGCCTGCTCTGTATTGTTGAAAATAACAACCAAGCGCCCCTGGGCCGAATTATGCAGCTCATCGAAGCGCTCTTTGGTCAGGTGCTCTCCTGTGTCGGGAAGCATCAGGTCACCGTAGCTGATGCCTAGCTTCTCCTGCCATCCGGGATTGAATAGCGCCGAATTGATGTAGGTCATGCCGGCTGCGTAGGGGTAGGCCTCGGTAGTCACATCGAGGCCGCGAGCGCGAGTGCCTGACACCATATCGAGGCACTCCGGCGTGTCCTTGAGGCAAACGCTATTGATGTGCACGATGTGCAGCGGAGCACCTGTGATCGCCGCCGCGCCAATCACTTCACTGATCGACTCGACGGAAGATCCTGGCTCCAAGCGCCCGGTGCTACGCACATGAACGAATATTGGAATATGATGGCGCGCCGCGATGCCAAATACGTGGATGACTTCAGACCGGGTGGCTCCGGGCGTGTACTGCAAGCCCATGCCGACGCCGAGCGCGCCGCCGGCGATCTCGTGTTCCAGCCGCGATTCGATCGCGCGAAACTGATCGGGAGTCACGTTATTGTTGGTGGCCGGCCCCGATTTCGCAATGATCTCAGGATATATAAGTGGTGCCTGGAACGCTGCTGCGCGGGCCGCGATATGGCTGGCAGCGGAACCGTAGTTGATGAGCGACTTGCCTTCCTTGCTCTGGAGGAACGCGGCAATATCGGGCGCGCCAATTTCGAGTTCGAGGGCAGTGGTCACGCCATCGAGCGCTTTCAGACGCTGGCTCGCGGGATCCTGGCCATGCTGGTGAAGATCGATGAATCCGGGGCCAACGACGTGCCCGTGAGCGTCAATCGATTGCTTGCCGGTGAGCGGTGACTCTGAAATGCGGGCGATCTTCTGTCCGGTGATGCCAACGTCGCGGATGGCATCGAGGCCAGTCTCGGGGTCGAGCACCCGGCCTCCAGGGATGACGATGTCATAGGTCTGGCACAGCGCCGGAGCGCACAGCAGGATGCAGATTGCAATCGCGCGAAGAATTCGCATTTCGCCCCTCCACAAAACGGACTCGATTGTAGCTGAATCCTATTGCTTGTCATTTCGAGCGAAGCAGGATCGTCCGCTCGCGGCCGATCCCGCGGAGTCGAGAAAGCTGCTGTTCTTTTTGGGAAACCGCGAACCTCATCTTTGCCTTGGCATTTCAGTGCTAGCAAGCTAAACAGCAGGTTCCTCGACTGCGTTGCGTCATCCGCAAGCGGATGACGCAACTTCGCTCGGAATCACAAATCTTTTGAGGTTCGACGAATCTAGGTAGTTAATACTTGGCGCATCAGCTTAGTGCTGTTTAGAATCGCGATTTCTTGGCTCTTTGTGTGTCGTGTACTACTTACCTGAGGTGCAAACGAAGCAGAAGTCCCAACATTTTCCTTGACTTCCACAACCCGTATACCGCACATTACGCATGAGATTGGAACCTGCGCCACAGGTTCCGGGGTCTTGTCCGCTCTGGCAACTCCCACCACAAATGGCCACCACACTAGCCCCGGTTGATTCCCGGGAAGTTGTACGTTGCGACCGCTGCCTGCTCGTCCAGTTTCGTACCACTAACAATCTTTGCCGGCGCTGCCATCTCTCCCTGGACGAAGAGGAGCCCGAGATTGTGCAGGCTCCCACGCCGCAACTGGTGCCCGCCCCGCATCGGGGGCATCTGAACTTAGCGGCCTCCATCCGCGCCATGCGCTTGCGCAACGGACTGAGCCAGCGGCAGCTTGCCGGGCGCATGTCCGTCCCGCGCACCTACGTGTCAAAGATTGAAAACGAGAAAGCCACGCCCACTCTTTCCTCTCTGGAGCGCCTGGCGAGAGCCTTGGAGGTGTCTGTGCCCGATTTGCTCAGCGGCGGAGAACGCAACCGTCAGGAAGAAATCGCGGAGTTGATGAAGGACCCGTTCATCGCCGAGATGATGCCGTTTGTCTCCTCGCTGAACGGCATGCAGATGTCGAGCATCCTGACGCAAATTCGCGATTTGACGACGCGTCCGCGGAGAAGCGCATAGGTTCTGTGTGGGTCGGACATTCGTGTACGACTCGTTTGGGATCGTGGAGCGACGGGCGCCCTCGCCCGTCCTGTTAGGAAACATCCCCACTTCTGCCAAAACCGGGCAGAAATGGGGCGCCCTCAAGTTTTAGGTTTTTATCCGGGCGAACCTGCCAACAAAGATGCCGGAGCCACAAGGCTCCGGCGTCTTTCGTCAAGTACAATTTCTGTCCTCCGGTGGCTTCGCGCCTCGGCGAGAAAGAATTGTTTATTCTTATTCGCCCATTCCGAGTTTTTCCGCGTCGCTATGAATTGAAACCACAGCCGGAGTGGGCGATCCGGGAGGGAACAGCCTGGAAACAATGGTGTGAATGGTACGGCCCTGGTCGCCAATCACTAACATGAGGTTGATTACCGCCCCAGAAGTGGCGTTGGGAGGTTTAGGAAGGTGAATCTCTGCGGTGCCAGTGCAATCGGAATTGACCTTATAGGTGCCTGTTTCGGCGATGTGAAATCCGGTGACGGGATCGCTTGGCCCGGGCAGAGGAGCACCGTTCGACATAACGAAATCAACTTGAGTCAGATTGCCGGCACCGTCGAAGTGGGTCATTGCCACGCCCTCGCGATCAACGGTGACCCCACCGAGGACTACCCATCCGCTGACCCGGAACGCGTAATCGCCGTCTACTGTTGCATTTGTACAGCCGTCGTTGTCACTTGACTGGCCGAAGGCAGCCGAAGATACGCAGAGTGCTAAAGACAGGAACAGAACTGAGACTGGAAGTTTCATATTGCTCTCCAATTTTTCTGGGGTGTAGTAGCGCATGCCCACGAATTTCAGGCCGTATCTTGACGCCACTCTGGCCACCGCACAATGGAGGGCGTCTGTAGAGCGTCTGTAGAACAGCTCATGAATCGTGCTCGGGAAGGCTGTAGAATGTGCGAACGCAACTTCGGACGGTGTTTGCCATGCCTCCGGTCCATTTCGGACAATTCAGCCTCGACGTTGACCGCTACGAACTGACCTGCGCGGGCAAGCCGGTACGCCTGGAGCGCATCCCCATGGACATGCTGATCCTGCTGGTCCGTGAAGGCGGCCGGCTCGTGCGACGGGAGGAGATCATCGAACGCCTCTGGGGCAAAGGCGTTTTCTTCGATACCGACAACAGCATCAATACTGCCATTCGCAAAATCCGGCGCGCCTTAGGCGAAGATCCGGAAAAGCCGCAGTACATAGAGACTGTGTTGGGTAAGGGCTATCGTTTCAAGTCCGGCCATCATTCGTCGGAAGATCACCCGCAAACCTCACCGATTCACAGACCGGATGTAATGCTGGCTATTCTTCCCTTCGAGAACCTAAGTGGCGATCCCGCGCAGGAGTACTTCAGCGATGGACTCACCGAAGAAACCATTATGCGCTTGGGTCAAATGGCTCCTGATCGCCTGGGAGTAATCGCGCGAACTTCCTCGATGGCTTACAAGCGCACCGATAAGTCCGTCCGCAAAATCGGAGAGGAACTCGGCGTTGACTACATCCTTGAGGGCAGTGTGCGGCGGGAAACGGATCGCATTCGCGTGACTGCGCCGTTGATTCGAGTGCAGGACCAAATCCACTTGTGGGCGGAAAACTTCGATCGACCACCGCATAGCATGTTGGACATCCATGGTGAGGTTGGCGCCGCAATCGCGTCGCAAGTGCGAATCAAGCTCACTGCGCACGAGAAGTCCCGACTGCAAAGCGCACGCCGTGAGAACCACGAAGCTCACGACCTTTACTTACGCGGACGATATCACCGCGCCAAGGTCACCTATCCCGAATTGCAGAAGGCGGTCGGCTATTTCCAGAAGGCCATCGCGCTAGATCCGGAATACGTGCTGGCTTATTCGGGTCTTGCGGAATCGTACGTGCGTTTTCCGATCACCAGCGACATCCCCAGTCGCGACGCGTTCCCGTACGCCAGAGCTGTGGTGGACAAAGCCCTGCAGGTGGATCCGAATTCAGCCGAGGCGCACGCTTCAGATGCCGCAATCAAGTTCTGGTACGAGTGGGATTTTGCAGGATCGGAAGCGGCGGCTCGAAAGGCCATCGCTCTGAACGCGAATTACTGGATGGCACATCTCTGGCTCGGCCACGTGCTGTCGAACGTGGGCAGGCATGACGAGGCACTGCCGGCAATTCATCAGGCTCTTCTGCTCGATCCATTCTCTTTGATTGCGAATTCGATGTATGGGCAGTTTCTTTATCAGGCGGGACGAGTTGAGGATTCGATCCGGCAGTTCCAAATGACTTTAGAACTGGAGCCGCGGTTCTGGGTGGCCCACATTTGCCTGGCAAAGTCGTACGAAGCGGCCGGCAACTGTGACGACGCTCTCGCGGCGTGCAACAAAGCTTGGGACTTCTCAGGCGGGAATTCGGAAGCCTTATCGTTGGCCGGTTATATTCATGCTGTTTCGGGTGAACGGGAGAAAGCAGAAGCAAAGATAAAGGAGCTTCAGGAACAAAAATTGCGGCGCTATGTGCCGCCATACAATTTCGCTCTTGTGTTTGCCGGACTGGGAGACACAGAGTCCGCTCTTCACTGGCTGGAGCAAGCCGTCGAAGATCGGGACGTCCACATGACCTTCCTTCGTGACCACAAGTGGAATGCGCTCCGATCTGAATTCCGTTTCGGCGAGATCTTGAATCAGTGCGGGTTCCGTGCCCCACTTCCAGTGACGGCGTAGGCCGGGCGGACAACGACTCGGCGGCACTCGGAAGAAATTCCCTTCAGCGAATGATGACCAGCTTCTCTGGGGTAATGTTTTTATACTATTTCGCCAAGTTGTTGCGGAATTTAGCCTAGTTGGTGCGCACGGCACTCGTGGGCCGCCCGCCAGCCGGAGAAATGACCCCCAGGTTCAAGTCCCTTTTCGGTCGACGTCTTTTGGCGCCGATGCTTATTTTTCTGTTCGTTTCTGCCGTCTACCTCTACGCACTCCCGCAGCCGAACGTTATATATGCGGGAGTGGTGTTGGTTCACGCTCTTGTCGGGCTGATTGCGAGTGTTTATCTGCTCGTGCTCTTGTTCGCCTTGCTCCGCCGAAGCACGTGGATGGCACGGTTGGGATGGGTTCTTCTTTTGATCTCCGCCGGCATTGGCCTCGCACTGATCAAAGTCGGAACGTCGCGCTCCGAATGGAACTGGCTCTATCTTCATATAGTCCTGGCGCTGGTGGCGTGCGGACTGCTGTTTGCCGATTGCGCAGGCCAGCGTGGCTGGCTCTCGCCGGGATTCGGGCGCGCAGTTCTTCGTTATTCGATCTGCGGAGTCGCTCTGGCAGGACTCGCGTGGGCCGGTTATTACTCGCGCAATGCGCGTTGGCAGAATTCGTTGCGCATCCATAATCCTTCCGACTCGCCGGAGTCTATGGACAACGAAGGCGACGGACCCCAAGGTGATTTCTTCCCCAGTTCCGCGCAGGTTTATGGGAAACAGAAGATCCCCAGCAAATTCTTCATGGAATCGGACTCCTGTCAGCGATGCCATGCCGACATCTACAAGCAGTGGCAGAGTTCCGCGCACCACTTCTCTTCGTTTAACAACCAGTGGTATCGCAAGAGCATTGAGTATATGCAGGATCGCATCGGCACCAAGCCCTCTAAGTGGTGCGGCGGGTGCCACGATCCGGCAGTGCTCTACAGCGGCCTGATGGACACGCCGATCAAGCAGATTGTGCATCGGCCGGAATCGCAGGCTGGATTGGGCTGCATGATGTGCCACTCCATCGCCAAGGTGAAGAGCACGATGGGGCAGGCAGATTTCTATCTGGAATACCCGAAGCTGCACGAACTCGCCGCCAGCAAGAATCCGATTGTGCGCACGCTGCATGATTTTTTGGTGAAGCTGAATCCGGAGCCCCACCGGCGCGTCTTCCTGAAGCCGTTCATGCGCAATGAGACACCGGAGTTTTGCTCGAGCTGCCACAAGGTCCATCTCGATGTTCCGGTAAACAGCTATCGCTGGATTCGCGGCTTCAACGAGTACGACAATTGGCAGGCCAGCGGCATCTCCGGGCAAGGCGCGCGTTCCTTCTACTATCCAAAGGCCCCGCAACAGTGCGCTGACTGCCATATGCCGCTCACGCATTCCGCAGACATGGGGAATGTGAATGGGTTGGTGCACTCGCATCGCTTCCCTGCTGCGAACACCGCCGTGCCGACCGCGAATGAAGACGCCGACCAGCTCAAACTGACCGAGGACTTCCTGAAGAACGGGATTTTAAGCGTCGATATTTTCGCGATCTCGCCTGACGCAGCCCAAGGCAAAGCCATAGCTTCGCCGCAGTCGGATATTCAAACGACGTTTGCGGTCGGCGAAGAGGCAGAATCAAAGATTCAGGCGGCGACGACCGAAGCTTCACCGATTACCGCTCCACTCGATCGCGTTCAACCGGTTTTGCGTCGTGGCGATACCGAGCGCGTCGATGTTGTGGTGCGTACGAAGAAGATCGGCCACTTCTTCCCCGGTGGGACGGTCGATGCGTACGACACATGGCTTGAACTGAAGGCCACCGACGACAAAGGCCAGGTCATCTTTTGGAGCGGCATAGCCGAGGACAACGGTAAAGGCCCGGTTGAGCCCGGAGCGCACTTCTATCGCTCACTTCAGATTGACGAGCACGGCAACATGGTCAACAAGCGGAACGCGTGGTCAACTCGTGCAACCGTTTATGTTCGCCTGATCCCGCCCGGCGCGGCCGATACCGTGCATTTCCGAATGCACATTCCTGAAAATGCCGGCAACAAGATCACGCTGCATGCGCGCCTGTGCTACCGCAAATTCATGTGGTGGAACACGCAGTTTGCGTTTGGCGGCGTACCTGATCCGGCAAGACCCGCTTCGCCCGTCGCTCCCAACTACGATGACACTCATTATGTGTTCAATGGGTCGTTGAAGGGCGTTTCCGCAAAGGAAGAGAAAATCCCTGATCTGCCGATTGTGGCGCTCGCAGAAAACGAGGTCACGCTGAATGTTGCCGGACGCAATGTTCCGGCGACGCAGCCCAAGACGGAACTTCACCCAGAGGATTGGCAGCGCTGGAATGACTACGGAATCGGCCTGTTATTGCAGGGCGATCTCAAAGGCGCCGAGGCTGCATTTCAGAAGGTTACGGAGATCGATCCGAAGAATCCCGACGGATGGGTGAACATTGGCCGCGCGGCAGTGCAGGAAGGCGACATGGAACGGGCGCGCACCGTGTTGCAGAAGGCGTTGCAGATCAGTCCGGATCTGGCGCGTGCTCATTACTTCTATGCTCGGGTGCTGCGCAGCGATGGAAATTACAATGGCGCGGAGAACGAACTGCACATCGTTCTGAAGCAGTATCCCCGCGACCGCGTCGTTCTCAACGATCTTGGCAGGGTGCTCTTCCTGCAGCGAAAATTTGCGGATGCGGTGAAGGCATTGAATTCCGTGCTGGGGATCGATCCCGAGGACCTGCAAGCACATTACAACCTGATGCTTTGCTACAACGGGCTCGGCGACGAGAAGGATGCGCACGATCATCAGGTGCGGTATTTGCGGTTCAAGGCAGACGAGGCATCGCAGACGATCACCGGGGCGTATCGACAGGCGCATCCTGACGATAACAACGAGCGGCAGGCAATCCATGAGCATGTGTCGGTACCGCTGGCGCAGTTGAAGGCAGCGAGCGCCGGCATTGGCGATGGAGGGACGGGCGCCCTCGCCCGTCGGAACGAGAATCGTCGAGCAACGGCCCAGCCTGCCCTGAGCGACCGAGTAGTGCGAGGGAGTCGAACGGGTCCGGCGGAGCGCAGGTCCGCGGCGGCGAAACCCTCCAGCACCCAATCCAACGGAGCAATGAATTAATGCAGTCTTGTGACCTGGTTGTATCGGGGCACGGCTTCAGCCGTGCCGGATCACTTTCAGAAGATTATCCTGAGGGAGTCGCTGCGAACGCATCGACTCCGCCTCAAGCCCCGCAGGGGCGAACCAGCTTAGCCCAGCACGGGAGTGCTGGGAAGCTGATTCCTTTTCGATCCGAGTCCCGGAGGGACGGCACAGAACGGACCGTCTGGAATTTTACGGTCGACCGTCCCCACGGGACTCAGTCCGTTTTGTTCTCTTTCCCAGCGCTTCCGCGCTGGGTTAAGCTTGATCGTCCCTTTGGGACTGGCAAGGGTCTTGTTGTTTCAATGGGCGGATGTTCGGCACTCGCCCGCTCAGTCCGGTTCTTTGCAGTTTCTACGATCGCCGCTCTGCTTTCGGTCGCCGCCTCCGCCCAGACCATCACCTTCCGCGACATCACCGCTCAGGCCGGCATCCGCTACACCCATAACAACGGTGCGTTTGGAAAGAAATATCTCCCCGAGACCATGGGTCCCGGATGCGCATTCATTGATTACGACAATGATGGCTGGCCCGACATCCTGATCGTGAATGGCGAGAATTGGCCCGGACATCCCGGTCCGGTCACGACGCCGAAGCTGTATCACAACAATCACGACGGCACGTTTACCGATGCCACTCGCAAGGCGGGGCTTGCGGTGCCGATGATGGGCATGGGCATCGCCGTAGGTGATTACGACAACGACGGCTACGACGATCTGTTCATTACCACGATGGGACAAAACCATCTGTTCCGCAACAATGGGAACGGCACGTTCACAGATGTCACCAGAAACGCTGGCATGTGGGGACCGACGGAGTTCTCGACTGGTGCCGCATGGGTCGATTATGACCGCGACGGCAAGCTCGATCTCGTGGTCGCAAATTACGTCCAGTGGTCGTTGCAGGGCGACCTGTTCTGCACGCTCGACGGCACGCGCAAATCGTACTGCACGCCCGAATCCTACAAAGGTGCAACCGCGCGGCTCTGGCACAACCTCGGCAATGGCACGTTTGAAGACGCAACCCAGAAGGCGCACTTCTTCGACAACACGTCAAAGTCGCTGGGAATCGCGGTCCTCGACTACAACGGCGACGGCTGGCCTGACATCGTCCTGGCCAATGACACGCAGCCAAACAAGCTTTACCTGAACAAGAAGGACGGAACGTTTGAAGAGAAAGCCGTCCCTGCGGGAATCGCTTTCAGCGAAGACGGCGTAGCTCGCGCCGGGATGGGGGTCGATGCCGCCGATTACGATCGCTCCGGGCGTCCCAGTCTGCTTATCACGAATTTTGCCAACCAGATGGTCTCGCTCTACCACAACGAGGGCAACGGGCTGTTTGTGGACGAGGCGCCGAGTTCCGAGATCGGCCGCTCCACGCTCATCACGTTGGGCTTTGGCTGTTTCTTCTTCGATTACGACAACGATGGCTGGCCCGACATCCTGGTCGCCGACGGACACATTGAAGACCAGATCGAGAAGGTGCAAAAGCGCGTGAGCTACGCCGAACCGCCGCATTTGTTTCGCAATCTGGGCAAAGGCAAATTCCAGGAAGTCACGCAATCACTGGGCAGCGCCTTTTCTTCGGCGAAGGTCGCGCGGGGCGCGGCTTACGCGGACATATTCAACGAAGGTGTGCTCGATGTACTGATGACCACGAATGGCGGCCGCGCTTACCTCTTCCACAACGAGGGCGTCACCAACCACAGCCTGCGCATCAAGCTGGTGGGAACGAAGTCAAATCGCGATGGCATTGGCTCGGTGATCACTGTGACCTCCAGTGCCGACAAGCAGTGGAAGATGCTGCGCAGCGGATCAAGTTACCTGTCGCAAAGCGAACTGGTCGCAACCTTTGGGCTAGGGCGTGCCGGCAAAGCCGACGCGGTTGAGATCCAATGGCCCAGCGGGCAAGTGGACAAACTGTCCAACATCAACGCTGGCGAGACCGTGACCGTGCAGGAAGGCAAAGGCGTGGTCGCATCGCGTCCCTACGGGCCAGCACCGAAAAGACCTATTGCCACAAAGGTCGCGCAGCTCTCGGCAGCAAAACGATGAAGGCTACAACGGAAGCTCCATATGTCCAGAGACTCTGGGTTGACGAGACCAAGTAGCGATGTGGGGATCCTGGCAGTTAGTAATCTTCGCCAAAGGAATCTATAGAACTGCTACCAGAAAACTTCTTCGATGATCCGCAAGCTCAATGGCCTCCATCTGCAGCTACTCTCTCCGCGTGCAACTGCTGTAGTGCCCTGACATTCACTTCTCCTCTTTGCAACGCGGCAATGCCTTCGGCAGCGGCGCGGGCGGCGGCTAGCGTCGTGATCGTCGGGATACGTGCGGTGACGGCGGCGCGGCGGATGGCTTTCTCGTCGAAGAATGGCTCCTGTCCTGCCGGGGTGTTGACGATCAGCTGAATCCGGTCGCCTTTGATCAGGTCAACCACGTGTGGGCGGCCTTCTTTCACCTTGTACACGCGGTCGCAGGGCATGCCGGCTTCTTCGATCACGTCGGCGGTGCCGGCGGTCGCGACCAGCTTGAATCCCATGTCGACGAACTTGCGTGCGACTTCGGCCACGTGCAGCTTGTCGTGGTCGGTGACGCTGAAGAAGACGCAACCTTGCGTCGGCAACTTCTGCCCGGCGGCGAGCTGGGCCTTGGCGAAAGCTTCGCCGAAATTATCGGCCACGCCCATGACTTCGCCAGTGGACTTCATCTCGGGGCCGAGGACGGTGTCCACGCCGGGGAATTTGTTCCACGGGAAAACCGGCGACTTCACGTAGTAGCAGTTCCCGGTGTCGAGATCTTTCCTCTGCTCGATGAATTCGGGGAGGAATTCGCGGAGCTTGCGTCCGGTCATCAGGCGCGAGGCGATTTTAGCCATTGGGATGCCGGTAGCTTTGGAGACGTAGGGGACGGTGCGCGAAGCGCGAGGGTTCACTTCGAGGACGTAGACTTTCCCTTCTGCGGAGCTTCGCTCCACCGGACGGCCGAGGGCGACCGTCCCCACATGGTTCATGCTCGTCCGCGGTATCGCAAACTGAACGTTCATCAAGCCCACAACCTTCAACGCGCGGGCGAGCTTGAACGTGTACTCGCGCATGCGGTCGAGCAGGTGCTCGGGAATATCGACCGCAGGCAACACGCATGAGGAATCGCCGGAGTGGATTCCGGCTTCCTCGATGTGCTGCATGATTCCACCGATCACAACGTCCTCGCCATCGGACAAAGCATCAACGTCCACTTCGATCGCGTCTTCGAGGAAATGGTCGATGAGCACCGGGCGGTCCTGCGAGTACTCAACTGCCTCTTTCATGTAGCGGACGACAGTCTCCTCGTCGTATGCGATGACCATGGCCCGCCCGCCAAGCACGTACGAAGGACGCACGAGCACGGGGTAGCCGATCTTTTGGGCGCCTTCGACAGCCTCTTCGAGCGACGCAGCCATCGCACCGGGCGCCTGCGGGATTTCGAGTTCTTCGAGCAGCTTGTTGAAGCGCTTGCGATCTTCGGCGAGGTCGATCGACTCAGGAGAGGTGCCGATGATCTTCGCGCCCGAGTGCTTCAGCGGCAGCGCGAGATTCAGCGGAGTTTGTCCGCCAAACTGCACGATGATTCCAACATCCGCACCTGCGGCGGTCTCGTGCTCGTAAATCGCCCACACATCTTCGAACGTCAGCGGCTCGAAGTAGAGGCGGTCGCTGGTGTCGTAGTCGGTCGAAACCGTCTCCGGATTGCAGTTGACCATGATGGTTTCGTAGCCGTCGTCGCGCAGCGCGAAGCTGGCATGGCAGCAGCAGTAGTCGAACTCAATTCCCTGCCCGATGCGGTTGGGCCCGCTGCCAAGAATCATGACCTTCTTCTTTGTGGTCGGCGGCGCCTCGTCCTCGTCTTCGTAGGTCGAGTAGAGATACGGCGTGTAGCTTTCGAATTCGGCGGCGCAAGTGTCCACGCGCTTGTACACCGGCTTCACCTTGTGTTTCTTGCGCAGATGGCGAATTTTTTCCTGATCGCCCTTGCCGCTCAGGCGCCAGGTTCCGGCGAGGCGGCCGTCGGAGAAGCCCATGCGCTTGGCGTCGCGCAGCACCTCGGTCGGAACCGATTCCATCGGGTGCTTCTCGACCTCAAGCTGCATGTCGTTAATTTCTTTGAGCTGATAGAGAAACCACGGGTCCATGCCAGTCATCTTTGCGAGCTGCTTGACCGTGTGTCCCTGGCGAATTGCGTAGCGGATATACGAGAGCCGCTCGGGGTGCGGCGTCACCAGGCGCTGTGTGAGGATCTTCGGCTCGATCTTCTCCGATCCCACGCGCTTGCCAGTATCGAGTGCTCGGACGCCTTTCATCATTGCTTCTTTGAACGTGCGGCCGATGGCCATCACTTCGCCGACCGACTTCATCTGCGGGCCAAGGTTCTCGTCGGCGCCGGGGAACTTCTCGAACTGCCATTTGGGGATTTTGACGACCACATAGTCGAGCGTCGGCTCGAAGCAGGCCGGGGTCTTGCGCGTGATGTCGTTGGGAATCTCGTCGAGCGTATAGCCGACCGCAAGCTTAGCGGCGATTTTTGCGATGGGGAATCCCGTGGCCTTCGAAGCCAGCGCCGACGACCGCGACACGCGCGGGTTCATCTCGATTACAACCATGCGCCCGGTGGTCGGATGCACGCCAAACTGAATGTTCGATCCGCCGGTTTCGACGCCGATCTCTCGGATCACGGCAATCGACGCATCACGCATGGCCTGGTATTCGCGGTCCGTGAGCGTTTGCGCGGGGGCGACGGTGATCGAGTCGCCGGTGTGCACGCCCATAGGATCGAAGTTCTCGATCGAGCAAATAATGATGACGTTGTCTTTGAGGTCGCGCATAACCTCAAGTTCGTATTCTTTCCATCCGAGCACGGACTCTTCGATCAGCGCCTCATGAACCGGGGAGAAGTCGAGGCCGCGGGCCAGCACTTCGAGCAGCTCTTCGCGGTTGTAGGCCATGCCGCCGCCGGAGCCGCCGAGCGTGAAGCTGGGTCTCACGATAACTGGGAAGCCAATTTTGCCTGCGAACTCAAGGCCGTCTTTGAGATTGTTGACCAGCGCCGATTTCGGGACGTCGAGGCCGATCTTCTGCATCGCGTCTTTGAAGAAGAGGCGGTCTTCCGCCTTCTTGATGGCTTCAACGTTCGCGCCAATCAGCTTGACGTTGTACTTGTCGAGCACGCCGTTGTCGGCAAGCTCGATGGCAAGATTCAGAGCGGTCTGTCCGCCAACCGTGGGCAGAACGGCGAAGCCTGCGCCGGGAGACATTTCGCGCTCCACGCGAATAATCTCTTCCAAATATTCGCGGGTGAGCGGCTCGATGTAAGTGCGGTCTGCAGACTCGGGATCGGTCATGATGGTGGCTGGGTTCGAGTTGGCCAGCACCACTTCGTAGCCCTCGGACTTGAGCGCCTTGCAGGCCTGCGTGCCGGAGTAGTCGAACTCGGCGGATTGTCCGATGATGATCGGCCCCGAGCCAATGATGAGGATTTTGGAGATGTCAGTGCGTTTGGGCATGTGTAGTTGCTAGTTGCTAGTGATTAGTTGCTAGTAAAACCCTCATGCTTTCAGCTTTTGTTTCTTCTCAATTTCCTTGTCATCCCGACCAAGTGAATTGATCAGCTTGCCTGATCAATTCACGCGTGGAGGGACCTGCTTTACTGCCGCTCCAAGCAAACAGCAGGTCCCTCGACTCCGCATCGTTCGCTTCGCAAACGATTGCTCCGCTCGGGATGACAGAGTTGGGAGTTAGCCTCACATCTATGAGGCAATCGCTTTCGCTCGATGCTCCGGATACCACTCCGCGGCCAAATCTTCCCACGTCGGGTTCTTCATTGCGATCAGCCATTCTTTCTTGGTTCTGTTCCAGCGTTTCAGCTGCTTTTCGCGATCAATTGCGTTGGCCACATCATCGTACGAATTCGTACCAGACCAATCGGTGACATTTGTAATGCTTGCTGAATCCCTCGAAAACGCCGTTCTTGTGCTCCCAAACTCGTTTATGCAGATTGCTCGTCATTCCTGTGTATAGAACGCGCGAGATGCTCGCGATCATGTACACAAAGTAATGACGCTCGTAGCGCATTGCTTACCTCAACATCAACTCAAACCATTCACCGTCATCCCAACTAAACTTCATTGTCACCCGGACCAAGAATTGATCAGCTTCGCTGATCAATTCGCGCGTGGAGGGACATGCTGTTCGCTTGCGCCACCGAGACCGTTTCACTTATGAGCCACCGGCAGCACCGGCCAACAGCAGGTCCCTCGACTGTGAAGATCGTCCCGGCTTGCCGGGACGATCTTCTTCGCTCGGGATGACAGAGTTGTTTTCATTTTCGATCGTATCTCGAGAGTGCTGTGCCTCCACACTGATATACATCTATCCTCAGTGCGGCAGAACGAAATGATGAGGCCGTTTCTTTTCTATGTCTCCCTGGCACGACATGATTCCAAGTCGGACGGTAACGGGCTTTCGGCATTTCGAGGCCGCGCGGGTTACTTGAAATCCCCCGAACTGAATTCGCCATGCCTCTGAGGTCGTGGTCAACCTGTATTGTCCTGCTGAGATTTGCGGAAACCGGAAATCGCCATTTGAGTTGGCCTTTGCGTCGGCAATGGGCTTTCCCGAAGTGTCAACTATGCGCAGACCCGCGTCCGGGACAACTGCACCCGTCGGGTCAATCACCCGGCCACACAATGCTCCCGAAATCTTCATCGGCTTTCCCGCGACACACGTATTTGACCAAACGCGGACGGGAATTATCAGACCTGCTAGGGTAAGAATGATAAGTAGTTTCTTCACCCCTTCCACTCCTCCATCATCTTCACAAAGTCTTTGAACAAGTAATGCGAGTCGTGGGGGCCGGGAGCGGCTTCCGGGTGATACTGCACGCTGAACAGCGGCATATTGCGGTGGCGCAGGCCTTCGAGCGTCGAGTCGTTCAGGTCCATGTGCGTCAGCTCGACTTCGGACTGCGGAAGCGAGTCGGGATCGACGGCGAAGTTATGGTTGTGCGCGGTGATCTCGATCTTGCCGGTGTTCAGCTGCTTCACCGGATGATTGCCGCCGTGATGCCCGAACTTCAGCTTGAAAGTCTTGCCGCCGAGCGCGAGTCCCGTGAGTTGGTGGCCGAGGCAGATGCCGAAGATTGGCTGGCGTCCCATGAGGCGGCGGATGTTGTCGACCGCGTACGTGCAGGGCTCGGGATCGCCCGGACCGTTCGAGAGGAACACTCCGTTCGGCTTCAGCGCGAGAACGTCTTCCGCAGGGGTCTGCGCCGGGACGACTGTCACTTTGCATCCCTCGCTGCGTAACTTACGCAGAATGTTCTGCTTAATGCCAAAATCATAAGCCACTACATGAAAGCGCTCCGGCTGATCCTTTACGCCGACAACTTCGACCGGCTCGTGCGAGCGCTCGCCTACGTCCCAGACATAAGGACGGTTGGTGGTGACCACTTTAGCGAGATCGGTGCCGTCCATCTTCGGAATGGAGCGGGCCTTTGCGACCAGCTTGTCGACGTCGGTCTCCATCGTCGAGATCACGCCGCGCATCACGCCGTTGTCGCGCAGATGGCGGACGAGCGCGCGCGTGTCGATGTCGGCAAGGACGGGGATCTTGAATTGCTCGAGATACTCTTCCGCAACCTGCTGCGAGCGCCAGTTGGAGCTGACTTTCGAAAACTCGCGCACGATGAGGCCTTCAATGTACGGACGGGTGGCCTCGTTGTCTTCCGCGTTGGTGCCGTAGTTTCCGATTTGAGGATTGGTTAGAACGACGATCTGACCGGCGTAGGAAGGGTCGGTGAAAATTTCCTGGTAGCCGGTTATGGAAGTGTTAAAAACGACCTCGCCGTAGCATTCGCCTTTGGCGCCGTAGCCTTTGCCTCGGAAGACGCGACGGTCTTCCAGCGCAAGGATAGCCTGCATTGGATCTCCGGGGAGTGGATTTTATAGATTTTAGCAGGGTTGCGCAGTGAGGGGAAGGCAGAGTGGAGCAGAAAAGTAAGGAAGAGCGTGTGGAAAAGAGGGCCGAATTTCGTCGTACGTCGCGGCCTAAGGTCGGGCGTCGCACGTCGTATGCACGAACTTTGCTTACGACTGAGCTATACCCTTGAGCATCTGCGGGTGCTCGTGAAGGACTTTAAGAACGAATTCCCCGAACAGTGCGTTGGCCCAGGCAAACCAGGCTCGTGTGAACTTGCTCGGGTCGTCCTTGTTGAAAGACTCGTGCATGAAGCCTGTGCCGGCGTGAGTGCGGACTAGCGTGGTTAGACACGCACTAATTTCGGTTTCGTCGGTCGAGGTCAGGCCGCGCATGATGATCGAAAGTGGCCAGATCATGCCCAACCCAACGTGTGGCCCGCCAATTCCCTCTGCAGCTTTGCCTTTAAAGAAATAAGGATTATCACTGCTCAGAATAAAGCGGCGTGTGTTCTGGTAAGTGGGATCGGTCGCCGCAGCGCAACCCAGGTATGGCAGCGAAAGCAGGCTGGGGACGTTGGCGTCATCCATGAAGAGCTGGTTGCCGAAACCATCGACCTCGTAAGCGTAGACCCGGCCGTGCTCGCCGTGAACAGCAGCGGTGTAAGTCTTGAGTGCCTTGTTCACTTCGTCGGCCAGGGTGGAAGCTTCGCCGGCTAGATCGGCCCTATTGGTCGCCTTCGCCAGATCGGTCAGTCCTCGTAGAACAGTCACCGCAAACATATTCGACGGAATCAGGAACGGGTAAATGCACGCATCGTCGGATGGCCGGAATCCCGAGGCGATCAGCCCGCACGGCTTCACCGGATTGCCGTAGCCTTCCAGATTGAGCGTGTCATTCGGTGTAGTGGTTTGGCGGAGGAAAGAATATGGCCCGGGCCCATCTTTTCGCTGTTGCTCCCGAAATGTCTTGATGACCAGGCGCATGGCCTCCTGCCAACGAGGGTCAAACGGTGAAGCGTCGCCGGTAGTTTGCCAATATCCATGCGCCAGGCGAATCGGATAACAGAGCGAGTCGATTTCCCACTTACGCTCGTGCAGTTGCGGCTTCATCGCGGTGAGGTCGTGGTCCCATTCACTGCCTTCGCTGTCGAAGTTGAAAGCGTTGGCGTACGGATCGATCAGAATGCAGCGAGTCTGGCGATTGATTACGCCGACAATGAGCTGCTGGAGCGGTTTGTCATCACGGATCAGCGGCAGGTACGGCCACACCTGCGCCGTGGAATCGCGCAGCCACATGGCGGGAATGTCGCCGGTGATCACAAAGGTGTCAGGCTTGCCGTCTAGCTGTCCGAAACGGACTGTGGTGTCGAGCGTGTTGGGAAAGCAGTTTTCGAACATCCAGGCCAGTTCGGAATCAGAGCCGAGTTCCGCTTTCACCGCGGTAATTTTTGCCTCGACGGCGTCGCTCCTGAATTTGCGATCGCCTGGAGCCGGGCGCTTAGAGGTGCGTTCGGCGGCGTGTAGTGCGGCGGGCCAACCAGCGGTTGCGGCGGCTAAGCCGGAGGCAGCCAGCTTCATCGCTTCGCGACGGTTCAATGAGTTCCCTCTCCGCCTCATTTGCAGGGCTTGTCGGCACGGATTCTAACAAAAGCCGGCGGTACTCCTGTGTGCTGAGCTTTTACAATTGCGATGAACTCATCTACCCTCGCCAGCATCCAATCCGGTAGAATTGGATACTGAATGGCCGCAGTTCCCGACGCTCCCCAGCTGACTCCTCAACCGCAGGCCGAAGTCCCTCCAGAGAAGCCAAAGAGTAGCGGTCGAGTTCGTCATCTTTTTTCCGCGTGGATGCGCGACTTGGTGATCTCGCTGGCTATCGCGGCCTTTTTCATCGTGTTCCTCTATCAGCCGGTTAAGGTTGAAGGCACCAGCATGATGCCCTCGCTGGACGACCAGGAGCGCATCTTCATCAATAAGTTTGTCTACCGCATCGAACCGATTCAGCGCGGTGACATCGTGGTGTTCCGGTATCCGCGCGATCCGCAGAAGAGCTTCATCAAGCGCGTGATTGGGGTAGCCGGCGACCATGTTCGCATTGCCGATGGACGGGTGTTCGTGAACGGCAAACTGCTGGTGGAAGATTACGTTCCCATGGCGTACGAAGATGGAAGATCGTATCCGGAGATTGTGGTTCCACAGGACTCGTATTTCGTGTTAGGCGATCACCGCAGCCTTTCCAATGACAGCCGCGACTTCGGGCCCGTCGACGTGAGCTACATTTATGGCAAAGCCGTATTCGGCTATTGGCCGGTGGATAAGGTTGGACGCTTGCGCTAGGGCATTACCCCTCCTCGATTCGACTGTAATTCGCGTCCGTTCCGGGTCTGTTCGCGGCGTTTTGCCATGAACTGGTCACCTCGCTCGAGATTTCTTCACCAATCCCGCCGCATAGTGGTACAACTCTGCTGACCTAATTCCTGGTGCATTTTTGGAGGGCGTGGTGTTCCTTCGCGGAATCTTAATTTTGCTTTGTGCGCAGTTTGCTGTTGCTCAAAACATGTTTCATGGCAATCCGGCACACACCGGCGTCTACGAGACTCCCGGCCCGGCACAGTTTGGAGGCGTTCAGTGGTCTTTTCATACTGGCGGAGCAATCGTCGCATCACCATCAGTGGCCGACGGGGTCGTATACATCGCAAGCACGGATGGATACCTGTACTCGATTGATCAGGAAACGGGCAAGGAGAAATGGAAGTACAAATCGAAGATGCCGATTGCGTCGTCGCCGGCCGTGCTTGACGGAGTTGTATATTTCGTTTCATCAGTAGGCGCGCTCGGGGCTTTGGACGCGAAGACCGGAAAAATCAAATGGGCGTTACCGACCGAATATGAGCGTAAGTTCGAGGCCAAGAATCTGCACGGCTATCCTTCGGCGGCGCAAACCATGCCGGATGCCTGGGACCTGTTCACCTCCTCGCCGACTGTCGTGAATGGGAAAGTGTACTTCGGTAGCGGCGATGGGAACGTGTACGCCGCCGATGCACAGACCGGCACACTGATATGGAAGTTCGCGACCAAGGATGTAGTACATGCTTCGCCCGCTGTGGTGAATGGCGTCGTTTATATAGGGAGTTGGGACAGCTACTTCTACGCGATTGACGCTGAAACCGGGTTGGAGAAATGGTCGTTGAAGACTGGAGAAGATCCGGCCATCCACAACCAGGTGGGATTTCAATCCTCGCCGGCGGCGGTGGATGGAGTTGTCTATGTTGGTTGCCGTGATGCGCACGTTTACGCAATTGACGCGGCCACCGGAAAAAAGAAATGGGATTATCCGACGAGCAAGTCGTGGGTGATTGGGACGCCTGCGGTGCGGGACGGGGTCGTGTACGTCGGCACATCGGACAGTTCCCGGTTCATGGCACTGGACGCGAAGAACGGCCGCCTGCGCTGGAATTTCGATGTGAAAGCGTACGCATTTTCGTCGCCGGCGCTGGCGGGCGATCTAGCTTATTTCGGATCGCACAACGGAAGGTTCTACGCGGTTAACGTGAAGACGGGGAAATCGGCCTGGGAGTTTCAAACCGAGGCCGCCAAAAAAGATCCCAATAAGATCCTCAATGCGGATGGAAGCTTGAATCAGGAAGTTCTGTATGCCCCAGTGTTCGGAGACTTCGAAGACATGTACCTGGCGTTGTACAAATTCATGAGCATCGGCACGATTGTGTCGTCTCCTGTCGTGGATAAGGGGAAGGTATATTTCGGAAGCATGGATGGCAATCTGTACGCGCTGCAGTAGCGACGGGGCACTTGGAATAAAAGCAGAGATCTAAAGTCCGCGCGAGATCCTCATTCGACGCGCACCCGCTTCGACGTCAATTGTTCAGGGCAGGCACTCGCCCGCTGGTAAGTACGCGGACGTCGGGTGACGCAAACGTAAAGAGAAAAATCGATTCAGAGAACAGGTTTTACAACCTTCCTTCGCTTGACACTACTTCCGTTGAACTCTAATCTAGAACGTTTAGTGATTCGTGGAATTTCATCCTAGTTCCTGATGCCCGACAACTATTTCGCACGATACCTGCCGTTGCTGATCCATTTCCTGATTGCTGGTGCTTTGGCGACCGGGATGGTTCTGCTTTCGTGGATTATTGGCTATCGTCGGCCGACACGGGCGAAACTCTCTCCTTATGAATGCGGCATGACGCCGGTGGGGGACGCCCGCGAGCGCTTCTCCGTAAAGTTCTACCTGGTGGCGATGCTGTTCATCCTGTTCGACGTCGAAGCTGTGTTCCTGTATCCGTGGGCCGTCATTCTGAAAGACCTGAAAGCGATGGGTCAGGGCGTCTTCGCGATCTCAGAGATGTTCGTGTATATCGCGATTGTGCTGGTGGGCTTCTTCTATATATGGAAGAAGGGCGTGCTGGATTGGGGACTGACCGTTTCTTCTGAGGTCAAGCGCCTGAGCACTGCAAAGGCCGCCCGCACCGGGGGGGACAGCTAGTGGCGCTCGCTCCCGCGGTCACCGACCTCGAGCAATTGAAGGGACATCCAGCCGTCGCGCGGCTGCTGGCGTGGAATCCCAAAGCAGTGGAAGGTGTGAACTTCGATCGCGACGAGATGACGATCTACGTCGAGCGCTCGGCGATACGCGAAGCTTGTGCCCTGCTGCGAGACGATTCGAATTGCCCGTTCAACTACCTGTCTGACGTGACCTGCGTTGATTGGTATCCGTCCGAACCGCGGTTCCATGTGGTTTATCACCTCTTTTCTATCCCGAAAAAAGAACGCGTGCGGCTGAAGGTGAAGCTGAATGGCGACGCGCCGGCGCTGGAATCGGTGACGTCGGTTTGGCCGGGCGCGAATTATTTTGAACGCGAAGTTTTCGATCTTTTTGGAATTCGATTTAATGGGCATCCTTATTTGCGGCGTTTGCTGATGCCGGAGAACTGGGAAGGGCACCCGCTGAGAAAAGACTATCCGGTCGAAGGCTACCGGTGATTGCCGGCAAAAAGCTGTAACCGCAAAGATCGCAGAGGACGCAAAGAAGAAAAGCAAAGTTAAATGGCGCACTTAACCCCAACTCCAGTGCTTGAGCCCGGTCAGGACAAGACCATGATCCTGAACATGGGGCCGCAGCACCCGTCCACGCACGGGGTGTTGCGCGTGTTGCTGGAGATTGATGGCGAGACCGTCGTGCGCATGATGCCGGATATCGGCTTCCTGCACACCGGTATCGAGAAGACCTGCGAGGCGAAGTTCTACCAGCAGGTGGTGCCGCTCACCGACCGCATCGATTATCTCTGCCCGATGACCAACAATCTCTGCTACGTGCTGGCAGTGGAGAAGTTGCTGGGCTTGGAGATTCCGCCGCGCGCGCAGTGGATTCGCGTGATGATGAACGAGTTGACGCGAATCAACTCGCACCTGGTGTGGCTGGGCACGCACGCCATGGACATCGGCGCGATGACCGTGTTCCTCTATTGCTTCCGCGAGCGCGAAGACATTTTGCGGCTGTTCGAGGCGATCAGCGGGCAGCGCATGATGACATCGTATTTTCGCATCGGCGGAATTGCGCTGGAGCCGCCGCTGGGATTCTTTGATCGGCTGCGGAAGTTCGCCGACAAGTTCCCTTCCCGCGTGGATGAATATGAGGGGCTCCTGACCGGGAATCCGATCTGGAAAATGCGCACTCAGGGTGTGGCAAAAATTTCCGCGGAAGACGCGATTGCGCTCGGCGCGAGTGGGCCGACTCTGCGTGGTAGCGGCGTGGATATTGACTTGCGGCGCGATGCTCCCTACACGGGATACGAAAACTTCAAGTTCAAAGTGCCGCTCGGGAAAAATGGCGATGTCTTCGATCGCTACATGTGCCGGGTTGCGGAATTGCGCGAGTCTATCGGCATGGTGAAGCAGGCGCTCGATGGACTGCCATCAGGTCCGGTGAAAGCAAACGCGCCAAAAGTGGTGCTGCCCGACCGCGAGAAGATGAAGACGGAGATGGAGTCGCTCATCTACCACTTCAAGATCATCACGGAAGGCTTCCAGGTGCCTGAGGGCGAGGTTTATCAGGCGATCGAGTCGCCGCGCGGAGAGATGGGATACTACGTGGTCAGCGACGGATCGTCGAAGCCGTATCGCGTGCACATGCGCTCGGCGTGCCTGGCGAATATGCAGACGCTGCCGACGATGTGCGAGGGACGGCTGATCGCGGACGTGGTGGCGGCGATCGGAAGCATTGATATCGTGCTAGGGGAGATCGATCGGTAAGATTTTGTAATCGGTAATCGGGATTTGTCGTCGGTCGTCGGCTCTCGGTCGTCAGCGAGATTCTGAGATTACTTTGAGCAGCCCCGAAAGGGGCGGCCCAGCTTAGCCCAGGACGTAAGTCCTGGGAAAACGGTACAGAAAGACGGAGTCCCGTAGGGACGGCAGAAAACAGTTCCTCACCGCTGAAGCGGTTCGGAATGACATTACGTAAAGAAGAGAAGAACTGGTGAAGTTCTCCGATCAATTCGAAGCGCGGCTCGCCGAGATGGTGACGCACTATCCGACAAAGCGATCTGTGCTCGTGCCTACGTTGCTTTTCGCGCAGGATGAAGTTGGATTCCTGTCGGATGAGGTGATCTCCGAAATTGCGGGCAGGCTCGAATTGACGGAACTCGACGTGCGCAACGTGATCAGCTATTACTCGATGCTGACCACCAAGCCGCGCGGAAAATTCAACGTGCAGGTTTGCACCAATATTGCGTGCCTGCTGCGCGGCGGCGAAGAGTTGATGGACCATTGCGAGAAAAAGCTCGGGGTCGGACATAAGGGCACAACTCCCGATGGCATGTTCTCGCTCGAAGAGGTGGAGTGCATCGGCGCGTGCAGCTGGGCGCCGGCGATCCAGGTGAATTACGACTTTCACGAAAACCTGACGACGGAAAAGTTGGACAAGGTTCTGGACGAGTACAAGAAGAAGGGAACGCAATAGATTTCAGATTGATGATTTCAGATTGAAGATTGAAAACACGTTAGACAATCTGCAATCTGAAATCTTCAATCATCAATCGAATGGCTGACTTGGTTTCCCATCCCGATGAGGTACGCGTAGTTTCGAAGCGCTTTGGACAAGGCGCGACGAGCATCGACCGCTACCTCGCGCTCGACGGCTACAAAGCCGTGCAGAAGGCGCTTGGGATGCAGCAGGACGCCATCATTAATGAAGTGAAGAATTCTGGCCTGCGTGGGCGCGGCGGCGCGGGGTTCAACACCGGATTGAAGTGGTCGTTCGTACCTAAGACTTCCGCGAAGCCGAAATACATTCTGTGCAACGGCGACGAGAGCGAGCCGGGCACGTGCAAGGACCGGCTAATCTTCGAACATGATCCGCATGCAGTGATCGAAGGCGTAATGATCGCCGGCCTCGCGGTGGGCGCGGCGTCTGGCTACATCTACATCCGCGGCGAGTACCGCTACTTGTCGGAGATCATGCAGAAAGCCATTGCCGACGCGTACGCCAAAGGCTTTCTCGGAAAGAATATCTTCGGTAGCGGGCGCGATTTCGAAGTCTATTGGCACGGCGGCGCCGGTGCGTATGAAGTCGGCGAAGAATCCGCGCTGATGGAATCGCTCGAAGGGAAGCGCGGCGTTCCGCGAATTCGGCCTCCCTTCCCCGCCGTGGTGGGATTGTGGGGCGGGCCGACGGTCATCAACAACGCCGAGACGCTGGCAAGCGTGCCTCACATTATTCTTGGCGGCGCGGAGTGGTTCGCGAACCTGGGCACACCGAAGAACGGCGGCACGCGGCTGTTCTGCTTGAACGGACATCTGAACAAGCCCGGAGTGTACGAACTGCCGATGGGTTACAACCTGAAGAAGATGATTTATGACGTCGGCGGCGGCATTCCGAACGGACGCAAGCTGAAGGCGGTCGTTCCGGGCGGGTCAAGTTGCCCCCTCCTGACGGAGAGCGAGATCGATGTCCCGATGGACTTCGATTCGCTGATGAAGATTGGCAGCATGCTCGGATCGGGTGGACTGGTCGTGGTCGATGACAGCACCTGCATGGTGAAGTTCGCGCTGCGAATCATGAAGTTCTATCAGCACGAAAGTTGCGGATGGTGCATCCCCTGCCGCGAGGGTACGGACTGGTTAAAGAAGACGCTGATTCGGTTTCACCAGGGCGGCGGCATCAAGAAGGACATCGATAACATTCAGTACCTGTCGGAGAACATGCTGGGACGTACGTTCTGTCCGCTTGGCGATGCGGCCGCGCTGCCGACGATTTCGATTGTGAAGAAGTTTAGGAAAGAGTTCGAGGATCATTTGGAAGGCCGACCGTGCCCGTTCGAAAAGGCGGGGACGGTAGAGAGGCTGCCGGTATTTGCATAGCGAGCTTTTAGCTCTTAGCTTTTAGCTGAACCAAATCAGGTTTGGCAAAGAGCTAACGGCTAAGAGCTAATCGCTGGATTTCATGGCTGACGCACCCAAACTCGTAAACATCACCGTCGACGGTAAAGCCGTCTCGGCGCCGGCGGGCACGCTGCTGATTGAGGCGTGCAAGACGGTCGGCATTGAAGTGCCGTCGTTCTGTTACTACCCGAACCTCTCGCTGCAGGGCGCGTGCCGCATGTGCCTGGTGCGCGTTGAGAAGATGCCTAAGCTGCAGACCGCCTGCACGACCGGAATTACCGAAGGCATGGTGGTCACAACCGACAGTGACGAGATCCGTCAGGCGCGCAAGAGCATGGTCGAGTTGCTGCTCGGGAACCATCCGCTGGACTGCCCGGTGTGCGATGCAGGCGGTGAGTGCGAACTTCAGGACATGACGTTCTCGTACGGCGCCGCCGAGTCGAAATTCATCGACATCAAGAACCATCGCGACGAGCAGCAATGGTCGCCGGTGGTTTACTTCGATCGTCCGCGCTGCATTCTCTGCTACCGCTGCGTTCGCGCTTGTGGCGAGGGGATGGATGTCTGGGCCCTAGGCGTGGATAATCGCGGATCAAGTTCGACCATTGTCCCGAATTTCGGCGATCACCTCGAATGCGAAGAGTGCGGCATGTGTATCGACATATGTCCTGTCGGCGCGCTGACTTCTGGTGCATATCGCTACAAGACGCGTCCGTGGGAGATGAAGCACGTCGGAACGACCTGCACCCACTGCGGTGACGGCTGCAAGACGACTTTGGGGGTGCGGCGCTCGGATACCGGCATGGAAATCGTTCGCGGAGATAATCGCGACAAGAGTGGCATTAATGGCGACTTCCTCTGCATCAAGGGACGTTACGCATTCGACTTCGTCAAGCACGAAGACCGGCTGACGCAGCCGCTGGTAAAAAAGGGCGGGCGCGTGGTTCCAGCGACGTGGGAAGAAGCCTTCGAACTCGTCGGAAAGAAGTTCAAGGAAATTCGCGATCGCGACGGTGGCAAGGCGATTGGCGTGATCGGTTCCACTCGCACGACCAACGAAGAGAATTACCTGCTGCAGAAGTTCGCGCGCGTGGTGCTGGGGACGAACAATATTGACCATCACCGCACAGCCGACCTTCCTGCGTTCGCTTCCGCACTTCACGGGAAAGCGAATTTGACCGCCAGCATGTGCGATGTGGCGAGTGCGCCTGCGATTCTGCTGATCGGCAATGATCCGACGAACCAGCATCCGCTGCTGGCGTGGCAGATTCGCAACAACGTTCGCCTGAACAAGGCGCGGCTGTATATCGTTAACGACAGCGATATCAAACTGCGGCGTCAGGCTGTACAGGTGGCGCAAGTTGCTCCCGGAAAGTACAACGAGTTCGTTTCGTCGGGAATGGGAGCTCTCGCGGAAAAGCTTCGCAGTGAACAGGGTCTCATTATCGTCTTCGGTTCCGAAGTGACCGGCTCAGCCGTTCAGGCGCTGGCTAAGTTTGCTGCAATCGTACCCGGAGCCAAGCTCATTTGTCTTGCCGATTACGCGAACTCGCGTGGCGCGGCCGACATGGGTGTCTACCCGGATCTGCTTCCCGGATACTTCCCCGTTTCCGACGCGAGCAAGGTCAAGGAGTGGGGAACACTTCCTGCGCAGCCCGGCATGGCGATTCCGCAGATGCTTGATGCAGCGAAATCCGGATCGCTAAAAGGCCTCTACGTTGTGGGCGCGAATCCGGTCGGGCGCCTCGGTGTCGAACCCTCGGCACTGAAGAATACTTTTCTGGTGGTCCAGGACATGTTTCTGACCGAGACCGCCACGCTGGCAGACGTAGTGCTTCCCGCGGCGAATGCATATGAGAAGTCGGGAACATTCACGAATACCTGCGGTGATATTCAGATCGTCAAGAAGGCGGGAGAGGTCACGACCACGAAGCCGGATTTCGAGATGATCGTCCGCATCGCCGATGCGATGGGATTTGATGTTCACAAACTGGTTCCCTTTGGACATGGCACGCGGTCCGACATGGGACAATCTCGCGGGGCGCAGTCGGGTGAAGCTGATCAGCACAGTGTGTGGCTGGAAGCGCATGGGCTTGAGCCGAAGATGAATCCGTTTGATCCGATGGCGACGCTCGACGAAATCCAGCGGCTGGTGCCTGGATACGATGTTTCGCGTATTGAGCTGGCTGCAGGCAACGACCAGCACACTGCGATCGAGCAGATGGGGCCGGGGGCAACACAGGACCCATCACTGATCGCTCCGGCAAATAACAATCTGTTTACTTCGGGGACGCTGGGGCGGTACTCGAATACCTTGAATTCTGTTATCGAAAATAAGAATCCGGAACCAACCGCAGTTGCTAGTGACTAGTGGTTAGTTGCTAGCAAGAACCGTAGGATGCACCGGTGCAGACTGCAATAGAACTAACAACTAGCTACTAGTTACTAACAAACTACATTGAGCATAACTTTCTTCATCATTGTTTCCGTCATCAAGATTGTGCTCGTGATCTTTGTCCTGCTGACGGCGGTCGCGTACACCGTTTGGCTGGAGCGCAAGGTCGTTGGGCGCATGCAGAATCGCTGGGGACCCACGCGGGTTGGTCCATTCGGATTGCTGCAGCCCGCCGCTGACGGAATCAAGTTTTTATTTAAAGAGGACCTGACGCCGCCGCACGTGTACAAGCCGCTGTACATCGCGGCGCCAATGCTGGCCGTCATTTTTGCGATTACCTCGATCGCGGTGATTCCGTTCGGCAATACCGTGACCATTCTGGGTCATGAGATCCCGCTGCAGATTACTGACGTAAACATCGGATTGCTGGTGGTACTCGGAATTACATCCCTGGGCGTGTATGGCGTGGCACTCTCGGGCTGGTCGTCGAATAGCAAGTATTCCCTGCTCGGCGGACTGCGTGCCAGTGCACAAATGGTGAGCTACGAAATCGCGCTTGGACTGTCACTGGTAGGTGTGTTGATTCTGGCCGGAACGTTCAGCCTGCGAGGAATCGTTGAGGCTCAAGCTGGTCACTTCGGGCCATGGATCCCGAACTGGTTCATCTTTAAGGGTGGGCAAATTGTCGCGTTTTTTATTTATTTGACGGCGGCGTACGCGGAAACGAACCGAATCCCGTTTGACCTGCCGGAAGCGGAGACAGAACTCGTTGCGGGCTATCACACCGAGTACAGCGCGATGAAGTTCGCCATGTTCTTCATGGCGGAATACTCGAACATGATTACCGTCGCGTGCCTGGCGTCGCTACTGTTCCTGGGCGGCTGGAGCGGGCCAGTATTTGGTCCGGATATTCTGCAGGCCATCCTGCCGGTGTTCTGGTTCGCGCTGCGGATTTTTGTCTTCCTCTTTATTTATATCTGGGTGCGCGGAACGTTGCCGCGCTTCCGCTACGACCAGTTAATGGCGTTCGGATGGAAGTTTTTGCTGCCAGTAGCGATTGCGAATTTGGTGATTACGGCGTTAGTGGTGGCATTAAAGTAGCTAGTAGCTAGTTGTTAGTAGCTAGCCCGGACTACTAGCAACTAGGTACTAGCAACTAACAACTGATCTCATGTTGCATCTTGTCCTATTCTCGGTGTTCGGCCTGATCTGTGTCGCAGGCGCGGTGAACCTGCTGGTGCAGAAGCATCCGATCAACAGCGCGCTGTCGCTGGTGGTGGTGATGGCTTCGCTTGCAGTGGAGTACCTACTGCTGGGCGCGGAATTCGTCGCCGCAGTGCAGGTGATCGTCTACGCCGGCGCCATCATGGTGTTGTTTGTGTTCGTCATTATGTTGCTGAACGCCGGAGAAGAAGAGCACACCAGCGGCAGCACGGTCGCGTGGCTGCTGGGGATTCCAGGACTGCTGACCGGCGCGGTTCTTATCTGCTGGGCGGTGCTGAGATATTCGGGCGGCGGAGGGGTTACGATCGGCGCACTGCCCGGACATCCAAAAGACATTGCGCAACTGCTGTTTCACGAGTTCCTGCTTCCATTTGAGGTCACGTCGATCCTGGTGTTGATTGCGATCATGGGCGCAGTGGTGCTCGCAGCGCGTCCCGAGGCCGTGCAGGAATCGAAGAGGGAGAGTTAAGTGGAAGAAATTCCCGTTTCTTATTACCTGGTGCTGAGCGCGATCCTGTTCGCCTGCGGGGTGACGGGGTTTCTGATCAAGCGCAACATCATCACCATCTTCATGTCGATCGAGCTGATGCTCAACGGCGTGAACCTCTCGTTCGTGGCGTTCGCTGCGCGCTGGCACAACCTGAGCGGGCAGGTGTTCGTGTTCTTTGTAATGGTCGTGGCGGCGGCCGAAGCGGCTGTGGGATTGGCAATCATTATTGCGGTGTTCCGCACGCGTGAGACTTTGAATATTGACCAGGTGAACCTGCTCAAACTATGACCGAGAATCTTCACCTCTGGATCATTCCACTGCTGCCGCTGGCCGGCGCCGCCATCAATGGCCTGCTCGGGAAGCGCTTCTCCCGTGGACTAGTCGCGACCGTTGCGCTGACGTTTTGCGGGGCGGCGTTCGCGATGGCGTTGTGGGTGGTTTCGCAGTTCTCTTCCCTGTCCACGATTCCATACGTTGAGACGGTCGCAACTTGGCTTCGCTCGGGAGATTTCAGCGTCAGCTATTCTTTCGCGATCGATCAACTCTCCGTCGTGATGCTGATGGTGGTCACTGGCGTTGGATTCCTGATCCACATCTACTCGGTGGGATATATGTGGGAGGAAGGCGGCTTCTACCGCTTCTTCTCCTATCTGAACCTCTTCATGTTTTTTATGCTCACGCTGGTGCTGGCCAGCAACTACCTGCTGATGTTCATCGGCTGGGAGGGCGTGGGCCTCGCGTCGTATCTGCTGATCGGGTTCTTCTTCACGCGCGATTCGGCTGCGGCGGCAGGCAAGAAAGCGTTCATCGTTAATCGGATTGGCGATTTCGGGTTCCTGATCGCACTCTTTCTGATGATCCAGCACTTCGGATCGTTGGATTTTGCGAAGGTGTTCGACGCGGTGAGGCCCTATGCGCAGGAGACCTCCGGCGCTGGATTCCTGACAGCAATTGCACTTCTGCTCATGGTTGGCGCGTGCGGCAAGTCGGCACAGATTCCGCTGTACGTCTGGCTGCCGGATGCGATGGAAGGCCCGACGCCAGTGTCCGCGCTGATCCACGCCGCCACGATGGTCACTGCGGGCGTGTACATGGTGGCGCGATCGCACGTGATCTTTGAGCGCGCGCCGAGCGCAATGATGGTGGTCGCGATCATTGGAACGCTCACGGCATTCTTCGCGGCGACAATCGGAATTGCACAAACCGACATCAAGAAAGTTCTGGCCTACTCCACTGTCTCGCAGCTTGGATACATGTTCATGGCGTGCGGCGTGGGCGCGTTCTCCGCGGGCATCTTCCACCTGATGACGCACGCGTTCTTCAAGGGCCTGCTGTTCCTGGCGGCGGGTTCGGTGATCCATGCCGTTGGTGGCGAGCAGGACATGCGCAAAATGGGCGGACTGTGGAAGAAGATTCCCTGGACGTGGTTCACGATGCTTATGGCAACCTTCGCCATTGCGGGCATTCCGGGCTGGGCAGGCTTCTTCAGCAAGGACGAAATTCTGTGGCGCGCGTACCAGGCAAGCTGGGCTTACTGGATTGTCGGCGTGGTCACGGCGTTCATGACTTCCTTCTACATGTTCCGGCTTATGTTCATGACGTTTGCCGGCGAGTATCGCGGGGCGGCGGGATCTTCGCATGGGCATGAAGAGCATGCGGGGCATGGGACGCATTTAGGACGGGATACGGCGGGCGAGGCGCCCGCCCCACACGCGCCCGCGCCACATGGGCACGGACACGGCGGAGTGCACGAGAGCCCGTGGGTGATGCTGGGGCCGCTGGTTGTTCTTGCGGTTTTATCGATTGTCGGTGGATGGGTCGGCATTCCGGGATCTCTGGGCGGCAGCAATCACTTCGATAAGTTCCTTGGGCCGGTGTTCCGCTCGAGCACTCCTGCTGTCAACGCGGAACATGCACAGGCGGGAGAGTCGGTTCCTCCGGAGCAAACAACCGAAGGCGAGGAACCGAAGACAGGTCACTCGACGGAGCTGATGTTCACAGGAATCTCGGTTGCCGCCGGCTTCCTCGGGTTGTTCCTCGCGTGGCTTCTCTACTCCGCCAAGCCTGACCTTCCCGACCGCATCGCCGATTCGCTGCATGCGCTCTATACCGCGGTCGCGAACAAATACTGGGTCGATGAGATGTACGCAACGATTTTCGTCAAGCCGCTGATCGGGATATCCACACTGGTCTTCTGGCGCGGAGTCGATCAGACGGTCATTGATGGAACATTGAACGGCGGGGCCGCTGGTGCACGGGAATTGTCGGATGAAGTACGGCACATGCAGTCCGGTAATCTGCGCTCCTACGCCGGATGGGTGGCGATTGGCGCGGCGTGCGTGCTGGCATACATGGTTTGGGTGGGCACGAGATGAACTGGCTCGATCAAAACATATTGACGTTGGTGACGTTCATCCCTGCGGCTGGAGGCGTGTTGCTGATGCTCGCGCCGCGGCGCGACCGCGAGATCCGCTGGTTTGCCCTGCTCGTCTCCTTTATCGCTTTTATTGCGTCGCTGCATCTGCCAGCGCACTTCCATCGCGATCACGCAGGATTCCAGTTTGAGCAGAACGTTCCCTGGATCAGCAGCCCCAACATTCACTACCACATGGGCATGGATGGCATCTCCATGTGGCTGGTGGTGCTGACCACGTTTCTCACGCCACTGTGCGTGCTGATCTCCTGGACATCAATTCACGAGCGGGTGAAGGAATTTTTCATTCTGCTGCTGGTGCTGGAAAGTGCGCTCCTTGGCGTGTTCGTCGCGCTCGATCTCTTCCTTTTTTACTTCTTCTGGGAAGCTACGCTTATCCCGATGGCGCTGCTCATCGGCATGTTCGGCCACGGAAGACGCGTGTACGCCGCTGTGAAGTTCTTCCTGTACACCATGATCGCCTCGGTGTTCATGCTGGCGGGGATCTTGTGGTTATACGCGAAGACCGGAAGCTTCGATTTCGTGGTACTGCAGAACCAAATACACAGCGGCGGAATCCCAGATTTCGCGGGTGCCTCATTCTGGCTGTTCCTTGGTTTCTTCATCGCATTCGCGGTCAAGGTTCCGCTGTTCCCGTTCCACACCTGGTTGCCTGACGCGCACGTGGAAGCGCCCACAGCGGGATCTGTCCTCCTGGCGGGCGTCCTGCTGAAGATGGGCACCTACGGAATGCTGCGCTTCAACCTCGGACTGTTTCCTGAGCAAGCGCGCGCGAATGCCGGATGGATCGGAGTTCTGGCGCTGATAGGCATCGTTTACGGCGCACTGGTTGCGATGGTGCAGCCGAATATGAAGAAGCTGATCGCGTACTCATCGATCAGCCACCTGGGATTTGTGGTGCTCGGCATCTTTAGCTTTACGCAAGCGGGACTGAATGGCGCCATGTTCATTATGCTGGCGCACGGGGTTGCGACAGGCGGCCTGTTCATGCTGGCGGGTATTCTCTACGAGCGGCGGCACACGTATGAGATCTCCGAGTTTGGCGGACTCGCAACACCGATGCCCGCATATGCGCGCTTCTTCCTGGTTGTGGTGTTGGCATCCGTCGGATTGCCGCTGTTGAATGGTTTTATTGGCGAGTTCCTCGTCCTGAGCGGCGCATTTCAGGCGAAGATGTGGTGGGGGATCGTGGGCGCGACCGGCGTGATCTGGAGCGCGTGTTACCTGCTTTGGATGTATCAGCGGGTGTTCTTCGGCCAAGTGAAGCATGACGTGAAAAATTCCCTTCCCGATCTGAATTTGCGCGAGAAGACGGCGCTATGGCCAGCAGTGGTGATGGCGCTCGCAATGGGCGTTGCGCCGATGCTGTGGCTGAATGGAATTGATCCGGCGGTAAAGAATGTGCTGAGCCCGAGCACTGAGAAGAACATAAGCCTCGCGGGCGAGGGCGCCCGCGCCACACAAGCACTGGCCAGCAAGGTGGTAGGCCAGTGACGCTCGCATTTCAAACGATGAACGCCATCCCGCACGGACCCGATTACGTCAGCATTCTGCCGGAGATTGTTCTCTCGATTTTCGGACTGATCATCATGATGCTCGATCCGGTGATGGACGAGCGCCGCAGTCAGCGCACCCTCGGTGGCGTTGCTTTGATTGGCGGCATTCTCGCCATGGCAGCCACCATATTTCAGGGACACTATCTAAGCCACACAGGGGTTGCAAGTCTTGCTGCATTCTGGAACATGGTGCAGATCGATGCCTTCAGCATCTTCTTCCACTTCGTAGTCGCGGCCGTCACCATCCTGGTGATTCTCGCTTCCTATGAATACATGGAAGTGCAGCAGATTCGAGCCGGCGAATACTACGGCCTGTTGCTGTTCGGCGCAGTGGGGATGGACTTGATGTCTTCGGCGGTGGAATTGGTCCTGATCTTCGTCGCGCTGGAGATCTCCTCGATTGCGACCTACATCCTCGCGGGATTCCGGCGTCGGTCGGCCATCTCCGCCGAGTCTTCCGTCAAATACTTCTTGTTGGGGTCGTTCGCGACTTCGTTCTTCCTGTATGGAGTAGCGTTGATGTTTGGCGCGACTGGGTCAACAAGCATCTCGACGATAGGCGAGGCTTTGAGCCAGTTTGAACTGGGACACGGGCCGATGCTGGCTTATGTCGGCGTGGCGCTGATGTTTGTCGGACTCGGATTCAAAGTTGCTGCCGCGCCTTTCCACATCTGGACGCCGGACGTTTACGAGGGCGCGCCCTCACCGGTGGTTGCATTCATGTCCACGGCACCAAAAGCCGCCGTTTTTGCGGTCCTATTGCGAATCATGTTCCAGGGACATGTGCCGGGGCGTGTATGGCTCATCTGGGTTGTTGCCGCGCTGTCCATGACCATTGGCAACATCGCAGCCCTCGTGCAGGACAACGTTAAGCGGTTGCTGGCGTATTCGTCGATTGCGCATGCCGGATATTTGCTGGTGGCATTTGCGGTATGGCCTTCGGCTGATGCGAAGAATGGCATTGCGGCGGCGATGTTCTACACGGCGTCCTACGCGGTCATGAATGTCGGTGCCTTCGCCGTTGTCGGGCACTTCGCGAGCCAGGGCGAACGCTATGTGACCATCGAAGACTACGCCGGGTTGGGCAAGCGATCGCCGGTCCTGGCAGCGGTATTCACCACGTTCCTGCTGTCGCTTATTGGCATTCCCGCGTTCGGCGGATTCTTTGCCAAGTTCTACGTGTTCAGCGCCGCGCTGCAGCAGAACCTCGTGGGCCTGGTCATCATTGGCGTGATCAACAGCGCCATTGCCGCGTATTACTATCTGCGAATTATCGTCGTCATGTACATGCGCGAACCGCGCGAGGAAATCCCGGTTGCGCCCATTCCGGTGGGCTTGGGTTTTGCATTAGGGTTAAGCCTAGCGGCGACGATTTATCTCGGCGTCCTGCCGAATCGTGTGCTCGAATACGCAAGCCGATCGGTGGAATTGTTGAGATAGAACATTGAACGCGGATCCTCTTCCGCTACCGCCCTGAAAAACCTTCACCACAGAGGACACGCAGTTACACAGAGGAAAGACACAGAGGAAGCTGGAGAGCCCCAGGATTTGTCCGCTCTGAAATCCCTCTGTGGCGTTCCTTTGTGTACCTTTGTGCCCTCTGTGGTGAAGGTTTTCGTTTTCAGGTTTCGGTCCCTAGTCTCCCGCTTTGGCGGTGGGCATTTCGGCGCCGACCAGTTTCAGGCGCGGTTCTTTGTCGAGCGCTGCCATCACACCCCGCATGAGGTGGTCGTCCATTTCGCCGGCCTTATCCAGCGCCACGGGATAACGGATGTCGGCCTCAATTCCTGACGACGTGTAGTGCAGACGAATCTTCGGTTTCAGCTCTGTGGGTGAAATTGTTGTCAGGCTCATTTCCATGGAGCGGCGCTGCGCTTCCATGCTGTCGCGGTACTCACCAAGAGCTTCGTTGACCGACTGTGTAATACGCTCTTTGGCGGCGTGATAGTCGGTCTCGGAAGACAACGTAAGCTTGAGTTCGTGCCACAAGAAATTAGTGCCCGGAATTTGCTTGAACAAGCCTGCCGTTGGCTGGAACACGATGGAATTCGACAGCGCTACCACCCGTCCCGTAGGCTGCGAGTCTCCGGGACCGCCGAGTTCCATCACATGAATTCGAACTAAACCGATATCGACGACTTCTCCGGTCACACCAGCAATCTGCACGCGGTCCCCAACGCGGATTCCATACTTCCCTATCAGGAAGAAGTATGCGACCACGGAGACGATCACGTTTTGCAACGCGACGGCGACGCCCGCGGTGAGTAATCCGGCAAAGGTAACGGCCGAGCCCAACTGTGTCGCAAACGCGAGCACGATGATGAGAATGATCGCCACCCACATCACCACGCGGCGCAGCAGCAAGAACTGGTAGCGGCGGCGAGCTTCGTGGATGTAGCGGAACGTCGTCCGCCGCCAGATCTCTCCGATGGCGAGCACCACTCCGATGAGAGCCAGCAGGACGCCAATGCGGAGCAGGAGTTCCCGCGCTTCCTCGTGGACGTCACTGCCAATCGCCTCCCGCCAGTTGGTAAGCGTACGCTGGTAAATATCAAGCAGCACGATGATTTTGCTGAGCGGGAGCATCCCCGCGGAGGTCTGCTTGAATTGTCCCGTGATGACGTCCAGCTGTTGTTTCTCTTGCGCCAGTTGCTGCGGATCGGCAGTGTCGGCCGCATTGAACAGCTGATCGCCCTGGGTCATCAGGCTGCGCAGGCTGTCGAGCAGAGGCTTGCGCATGTTTTTGCAAGCATCGCTAAGCTCTCGTGTGGCACTCAACTGGTTGGACAATGTGCTACGTTTCGACGACAGATGAACCAGGTCGGCTGAGAGTCCCCAGATGCCAGTCGGCGGCGCCTTTCTCGTGACCTGATTGTTAGTCGTCGATTCCGGAGTGTTTCCCGTGGCATTTGTCCCTTGCGGGTGACTGATCGATGCAGGAACCGAGTGAGCCAGCTCTTCAATCTGCGCGCGCAGTCCAAGTCCGCCGCTGGTGCTGCTGGCCACGAACTCCACCATGGTGTTCAGCGCATCCCGGCGCGCCTGCAGCAGATTAACCTCGCTTTCCAGTTCGTCGATCTGGGCTTCCAGCAGCTTGCGTTTCGCAGCTGTGGCGTGGGCGAGTTTGTCGCGAGTGTCCTGGAGCTCCTTTTGCGTGTCTTCGAGATCCTGATCCGTTTTTTGCGCCATCTGGGTCAAGCGCTGGTACTGCTGCGAGGGCTGCGCCTGGTCCGAGTTGGCTTTCACTTGCTTAGGCTGAGCCTGCGCCTGAGCGCGCGCATAGTCGAAAGCCAACTGCACAACCTGGTTGGCTAGCGTCCGGTTCTCCTGGACATACGTCAGATCTGCAGGCTCAGTGGCAAGCTGCTGCTGAACAGGCAACTCGCGATACCACGCAATGGTGCGGCTGAGGAACTCGATAATTTGGGCAGGTGGAACCGCAGAAGCATTAGCCGCAGGGGCATTGGTCGCAGCTGCTGTCGGTGCGGGAGGTTGGGCCGGGGCAGTGGTCTGGGGCACTGCTGGCGAAAATGCAGTCAAGACGAGAGCAGCAATCGAAATGACTCTCAATGTGTGGGTTCTCATGAATAGCCTTGAGGCTGAGCTTCTACCTCGAATGTCTTAGTCTAAACGCTGAACCGTCATCACAGCCTCAACCCGCGAGTCGGAAGGCCATGGCTTCCCTTTCCACCGCTCTGAACCGCGGATTTTCTGAACAGTTAACCGGCTATTCATCGTCCTTTAACGGTCGAACCTCTTAAATCTAGAGTTGGAAACGAAACGCTCAGGAGAAAACACCTTGAAGAAGCTCATTCCTTTGTTGGCGTTGCTTGTCGTGCCCGCACTAGCACAAACCAAGCTGAACGCAGCAGGAGCTACCTTTCCGTATCCGATTTATTCCAAGTGGTTCAGCCAATACCACCAGATGCATCCAGACGTCGAGATCAATTACCAGTCCATCGGCAGCGGTGGCGGCATTGCCCAGTTGAAGGCCGGAACAGTCGATTTTGGCGCCAGCGACATGCCCCTTGACGACACGAAGGTCAAACAGATGCCGATGCCGTTCCTACAGCTGCCTACTGTGCTCGGATCGGTGGTGCCCGCCTATAACGTCCCCGAGGTAAAAACCGAGCTCAAATTCACACCCGACGTGTTGGCGGGGATTTACCTCGGCTCCATCAACAAATGGAATGACAAGGCGATTGCCGCGGCCAACCCGGGAGTGAGCCTCCCGGATAAGAGCATTGTCGTCATTCACCGCTCGGATGGCTCGGGAACCACCTTCGTGTTCACGGACTATCTCTCGAAGGTCAGCTCGGAATGGAAGAGCCGCGTGGGCAGCAATACGTCAGTCAGCTGGCCGGTTGGGCTCGGTGGCAAGGGTAACGAGGGTGTCGCCGGATTCATTCGCCAGATGGATGGCGCAATCGGATATGTCGAATTGATTTACGCCCTGCAAAATCACATTACTTATGGGGCCGTGAAGAACTCAGCTGGAAACTTCGTCAAGGCGAGCCTGGAGTCCACGACCGCGGCTGCCGCATCGGCGAAGATGAACGGCCAGGACTTCCGGGTATCGATCACCAATGCGTCCGGAAAAGAGGCGTACCCGATCGCCACCTTTACGTACCTGCTCATCCCCACGCAGTGGAAAGATCAGACCAAGAAGAACGCGGTCACGGAATTCCTGAACTGGATGCTCGATGGGGGGCAGTCCATGACGACCCAGCTCTATTACGCCCCTCTGCCGGACTCAGTCAAGGAGAAGGAGAAGTCCGCAATTAGTTCAATCCGCTAGAGTCCGGTGTGCTTGCCTTGCCCCCGGCGGCACATCGGGCCCTTGTTCATCATCCTTTAACACGGCATTGATACGGTTAATTGTAGGTGGGCCCAAGATCCACCGGCCCAAAGTGTGTCAGGGAACGAGAGCGGAAATGCATGGGAGCAGTACCTGAGAAGCGCTTTTCGATGCCGAAGCCGAGCCGCGGAAGGACCGCGGACTCCAGCCATCCAGAACCAATGGGCACACCGGACTCACCCAGGATCGCGCTCGTAACCACCGCCCGCAAGGCGCCGCCCTGGTATCGAACAGTCTTCACCTTAGACAATGGCTTTCGCGGCTTGATGACCTTGGCCGCACTCTGCGTGCTCGGGATTGTGGGACTGATCGTTTCCGAACTGATGCAGCGATCGTCCTTAGCTTGGCACGCGTTTGGGTTGAAATTCTTTGTTGGAAGCCAATGGGACCCCGTTTCAGGAAGCTTTGGCGCGGTTCCCTTCCTCTATGGGACGCTGGTCTCTTCCCTGATCGCGCTCGTCATTGCCGTTCCACTCGCGATCGCCGTGGCAGTCTTCGTCACAGAAATGTGCCCAAAGCCACTGCGAAAGCCGATCGCGTACTCGACTGAACTCCTCGCCGCGATTCCTAGCGTGATTTATGGATTGTGGGCGATGTTTGTCCTGGTGCCGCTGTTTCGCGTCTATGTCGAGCCTTGGTGCATGAAGTACCTGGGATGGAGCGGACTCTTCGAAGGGCCGCCGTTTGGTATTGGCATGCTGACCGCGGGGACCGTGCTCGCGATCATGATCATTCCCATCATCTCCTCGATCACGCGCGAAGTGCTCTCCGTTGTGCCCCAGCATCAACGTGAAGCCGCGCTCGCGCTAGGTGCGACCCGCTGGGAGATGATTCGCGTCGCAGTATTAAGTAACGCGCGCGCCGGAATCGTAGGAGCGATCATCCTGGGTTTGGGTCGTGCATTAGGCGAGACCATTGCCGTCACCATGGTGATCGGCAACACCCCGCAGATTGCGAAGTCCCTGCTGGCGCCGGGATACACCATGGCCAGCGTCATCGCGAACGAGTTCGCAGAAGCTCCGGACGACTTATATCGTAGCGCGCTGATGGAAGTTGGGCTCGCGCTTTTCCTGGTTACGATCCTGGTCAACATTCTGGCTGGACTGATGGTGTGGACAGTCACGCGCGGGAACCCTGCGAGGTCGCATGCCCAGTAAGTTTGTACAACTGCGTCGCCAGGTTACAGATCGGTTCTTCACCGGCCTTGCTGCTGGACTTTCGGTCGTCGTGATCGGCGCTCTCGTGGCGATCTTCGCGTACCTGGTATTGCGAGGCGCGGGATCGCTGAACTGGGCGTTCTTCACACAGATTCAGAAACCCGTGGGCGAAAGCGGCGGGGGAATGGCAAACGGCATCGTCGGATCAATCATGATCCTGGTGATTGCCAGCTGCATGGGAGTTCCGCTGGGGATTGGCGCAGGCGTCTATCTGGCCGAATTTGGCCGCGGCAGACTCGGAAGACTGGTGCGCTTCACTGCGGACGTACTGAACGGCGTGCCATCCATTGTGATCGGCATGGTTGCGTGGGGCTTAGTGGTAGTTCGGCAGAAACACTTCTCGGCCTTCGCCGGCGGAGTCGCACTGGCGATCATGATGATTCCCACAGTGACTCGCGCCACCGAAGAAATGCTGCTGCTCGTGCCTCAATCAGTGCGCGAGGCCGCGTTTGGCCTGGGCATTCCACAATGGCGCACAACGCTATCGATCACGCTACCGAGCGCGCGAGCAGGCATCCTCACGGGCGTGATGCTTGCGTTCGCCCGAATAGCGGGTGAGACCGCGCCGCTATTGTTCACTGCTTTCGGGAACCAGTTTTGGAATCTGAGCCCCGGTCAGCCAATCGCGGCCATGCCGTTGCAAATATACACGTATGCGCTTTCGCCGTACGACGAGTGGCACCGTCAGGCCTGGGCCGGCGCGCTGGTACTGGTGTTGTTAATCGTTGGAACCACGACACTGGTTCGTTTCGTATTCCTGCGACGCATGCTGGGAGGAGCGCGATAATTATGGGCACTGCCGTCGAGGTGCGCGATCTGAAAGCCTGGTTCGGCAAGACTGAGGCGCTGCACGGCATCAACATGTCGGTCGAGTCGAACCACGCGACTGCCGTCATCGGCCCGTCAGGATGCGGAAAGTCGACGTTTATTCGCTGTCTGAATCGAATGCACGAGACAAACCCCGAGGCAAAGGCTGAAGGCGAAGTGCGCATCGGCGGCATGGATGTTTACGACGTGCCTGCGGTCGATGTGCGGCGGCGAGTCGGGATGGTCTTCCAGAAGCCGAACCCGTTTCCAACAATGTCGATTTACGACAACGTCGCTGCCGGACTCAAGCTTAACGGTACTCGGAATCGCACGACGCTCGACGACTGCGTGGAACGGTCGCTGCAGCAGGCGGCGCTTTGGGAGGAAGTAAAAGACGTGCTGAAAAAGAAATCAGGTGCCAGCCTTTCCGGCGGCCAGCAGCAACGCCTCTGTATCGCCCGTGCTCTGGCAGTCAATCCTGAGGTCCTGCTGATGGACGAGCCGGCCTCCGCGCTGGACCCGATTTCTACAGCCAAAATCGAAGATCTGATTTTTGAGTTGAAGCAGAAGCTGACCATCGTCATTGTGACGCATAATATGCAGCAGGCCTCGCGCGTCGCCGAATATACCGGATTCTTTCTGATGGGAAACCTGGTCGAGTTCGATAAAACGGAAAAAATATTTACCAATCCTTCGGACAAGCGGACCGAGGATTACATAACGGGCAGGTTTGGATGACGCGCACTCGTTTTCATCAGGAACTCGAAGAACTTAAGCACCGCATTCTGGCGATGGCGGGAATGGCGGAACAGGCAGTCGATCTCGCGGTGCAAGCGTACTCGCAACGCGACATCGCCATGTGCCAGCGTGTGCTCAACAACGAGCCCGCCATCAATCGTGCCGAACGCGAAGTGGATGAGTTCGCCGTCGATCTGCTGGCCATGCAGCAGCCGATGGCAATCGATCTGCGCTTCATTCTCGCGGTCATCAAGATCAATGCCGATCTTGAGCGCGTTGGCGACCAGGCGGTCAATATCGCGCAACGTGTCCTGCACCTGGTCGAATACGCGCCAAAGGACCTGCCGGTTGATATTCCCGCAATGGCGTCGAAAGTTCGCAAGATGGTTCGTGATGCCTTGCAGTGCTTCATCGAGGGCGATGCGGACCTCGCTAAACGTGTACTCGAAGCCGACGATGAAGTCGACCGGATGAACAAAGAGGCGTTCGCGAACCTTTCCGCCTGCATGCAAGATCATCCTGACAGCGCCGCACAAGCGTTGGACGCACTTTCAATCGCCAGAAACCTGGAGCGAGTAGCCGACCATGCCACAAACATTGCCGAAGATGTCATATTCTGGATACGCGGAGCCGACGTTCGACACCACGCGGGGCAGACCGCTTCGCGGATTTGACGACAGCATGTCGCAATCTGTCAGCCCAACGATTTTCATTCTCGAAGACGATCCAGACATTGCAGGGCTGGTCAAACATCACCTGCAAACCGCGGGCTTTGGCGTTTCATGGTTCCCCACCAGCGCTGGCCTGATGGACGAAATGCATGCGCGCCGTCCCGCACTCGTCATACTCGACATTATGGTGCCCGGGAACAGCGGCCTTGATATCGCGAAGGCCATTCGCGCCAATTCTGCCCTGGCGCCAATTCCCATTGTGTTTGTGACCGCACGCGCTGCGGAATCCGATCGCCTGCGGGGCTTTGAGCTCGGCGCGGATGACTACATCACCAAGCCTTTCAGTCCAAAAGAAGTGGTCGCGCGAGTAAAGGCCGTGCTGCGCCGGTTCGAACAGCCGATGCAGAAAGAGATCGTGAAGACCGGCGATCTGGTAATCGATACGGCGGCGATGCGCGTCACCACTCGCGGCGAACAGGTTGTCACGACGGCGACCGAGTTCCGCCTGATCGCATTCCTTGCCACCCATCCAGGCCGTGTCTTCACGCGCAAAGCCTTGCTCGACGCTGTCTGGCACGATACCGCCTTCGTTACGCCGCGCATTGTGGACGTGTATATTCGTCGTTTACGGGAGAAAATAGAACGTGATCCCGAGCATCCGCGGCATATTCACACCGTGCGCGGGGCGGGATACATGTTTGAGGTGAGGAAGTAAGAAGCTTTTAGCTATTAGCTCTTAGCCTTTAACTTGAACCGAGTTGGACCGGTTTGGCTAAGAGCTAAAGGCCAAAAGCTAAGAGCTTCACACCGCGTTCCTGCGCACAAACCGGATTCCCTGTGAGACAACGGGTTTTCCTCAAACTTCTGTTGCTTCTGATCGTCGTGGTCGGAGTTTCGACTGCGGCGCTCGACCTGCTTGTGCGGCGAAATTGGGAGTCGTCGCTGCAGTCCCAACTTCAACACGACCTCGAAGATAAAGTACGGATGTTCGCTGCTCGCGCCAACCGCGAGGCCGGCACAATTCCCTTCCAGCAATTGGCCAACGAGATCGCGTCCGATGCTCGCGCTCGGGCTACCCTCATTGAGCGCTCTGGCAAGGTACTCGCCGATTCACAAGCTGACAGCGAGACCATGGAGAACCACGCCACGCGGCCGGAATTCATCGCAGCCCTGCAGCACGGGCAACTTGGTAGCAATCGCCGCACCAGCCATACGCTGGGGATCCAGTTCCTGTATGTCGCGGCCCCGACCTCGTTCGGAGCTGTGCGGCTGGCGTACCCGTTGGCCTCGATCCGCGCAGCAGTCTATCACGTGCGAATGCAGTTGCTGGAAGCTTCCGGCATCGCACTGCTGATTGGTTTCGTCATCGCTCTGATCGGTACAGAAAGCGTGGCCCGCCGTTTGCGCAAGATCGTTGCGTTCTCGGAGCAGATTGCCGCCGGAAATCTCGCAGCCCGATTACCCGATTCCGGTGGCGACGAGATCGGCCGACTGGCAATGACGTTGGATAAAACCGCGCGCCAGCTCGAAACCAACTTCCGAAATCTCGAAAACAACCGCAAGCAACTCGACACCTTGCTGAACAGCATGGAAGATGCTGTGGTCGCAGTTTCGCCCAAGCATGAAGTCGTCTGGTACAACGGCGCGATGAAACGCATGGCGGCCAGCAACATCGCTGTGGGTACACCGCTGATTCGAGCGGTGCGCGACCCTGACTTCCTGCGAGTCGTCGACGATGTAATCCAGCAAAGCAAGACGCAGAGCGTGACGCTCTACTCCGTCACTCCGGGACGCACCTTTGGCATGACCTCCGCTCCTCTGCCCGATGGGGGCGCCGTTTGCGTCTTGCGCGACACAACTGAGATCGCACGCGTGGAGAAAACACGCCGGGATTTCATCGCGAATGTTTCGCACGAGTTACGCACGCCGCTCACTTCGCTGCTGGGATACACGGAAACCCTGCTTGACGAGGACGGAGGCGGTCGACATCGTGAGTTCCTGGAAATCATTCGCCGTAATGCGCAGCGCATGAGCCGGTTGACCGAGGACCTACTCACGCTGGCGCGAGTTGAGTCCGGAGAATATGCGCTGGAGCAGGGGGCCATTCCCGTAAGCGTGCTATTGCAGGACGCGCAGATTTCCTTTAATGAGGTCGCAAAGAATAAAGGTGTTGCGCTTGAAGTCATCGATCTACCGAACGCGCAGGTGCTTGCCGACCGCGACGCCATCCACCAGGTGTTCGTAAACCTGATCGACAATGCTTTGAAGTACGGGTCCGGCAGCAAGAGTATCCAGATCGGCGCACTTGAACGCGATCGACAGATCGAATGTTTCGTCCGCGACCACGGGCCGGGAATTCCTTCCGAGCATCTGTCACGCCTATTTGAGCGCTTTTACCGCGTCGATAAAGCGCGCTCCCGCGAGGCGGGCGGAACAGGATTGGGCCTTGCAATCGTAAAGCATATCGTTCTCAACCATGGGGGCGAGGCGGGCGTGACCAGCGAATTAGGACACGGCTCAACGTTCTGGTTCCGGCTGCCCAAGGCGGAAGTGGCGAGTCCGGCGGAAGTGACAGAAAAGACCAGATGAGTGGCGACAGAGAAGGTGTTCATGTCAGTAATGCCACAATGTGAATTCATCTTGCTGGCGTCATCCTGAGCCGAAGCCGGTCTTCAGGCGGAGCGAAGGATCTTGCGCGGAGCATCCATGCTGCACGCGAGATCCCTCGTCCCGCTGGTGAAAGCGCGGGACTTCGGGATGACGCAGCTATGTAATTCCAAACCGAGACGGTACCCTGATTCCTAAATGTTTCACTCGCCGTAGCTACATGACCACATTCCTTGGGCTTCGAGGACACCGCACTCTCTTTCTTACTTCATTGAAGCGGACACTTCTTTGCCCGAGTACTGCACCGTTTTGTCCGGTGAGGCTACCGCATCCACCCCCGTTCCGTGGTTCTCACTGACGATCACCACGTTGAACGTTCGATTCTCAACCATGCCTGGGAATGAGCCTTTGCGTTCGCCAATTGACAGAGTGCGAGTTGAGTCATTCCAGTGGATCGGGATGGTCGCGTACCTCCCTTTTTCGTAGTTGTAGTTATCGCCCTCGTCCTCATAAAGCGTGAAGTCGCCATCTGCGCCGGGATAGACGCGCAGCTCAATGGGGGCGTCAGGCTTCTGGCTGGCATACTCCTCTTCAGGACCCATCGACACGATCGATCCCGCGCGAACGTATAAGGGCATGCGGTCGAGCGGCGCTGCGACGTCGGCAAACTTCCCGCCATCCGCAACGGCTCCCGTCCAGAAGTCATACCACTTGGCTTGCGGAAAATACACACGGCGCGTGGTCGCGCCCTGCTCAGTCACAGGATTCACCAGGAACGCCGGACCGTACATGAATTGGTTGCCAACATTCTGCGCGTTCACGTCAGTGCGGAAGTCCATGACCAGCGGCCGCATCGGCGTGTAGCTTTCAGAGGTGGTTTTCCATGCCAGCGAGTAGATGTACGGCAGCAGGCGATAGCGCAGGTTGTCATACTGCAACAGAATCTTCCCTGCTTCGGGTCCATAGGACCACAGCTCGTTCTCATCCGGGTTGTAGCGCGTCCCATGCACGCGAAACACGGGCGAGAACGCGCCGAACTGGAACCAGCGCACAAACAGCTCGCGGAACTTGGGATCACTGAGATCGCCGCCGGAGATGAATCCACCAATGTCCGTCGTCCAATAGGGCAGGCCAGAGACGGAGAAATTCAACCCCGCTGGAATCTGCCGTTTGAAGCTGAGCCAATCCGACAGCACGTCGCCGGACCATGCAGTAATGGAGTTCCGTTGCGCTCCCGAAAACGCCGAGCGCGAAAGGATGAACACGCGCTTCTGATCGGAGGCGCTGCGCTGGCCTTCATACACCGCTTTGGTCGTCATGAGAGGGAAAATGTTGGCATAACGATCGCCGCTGCCGATGTACAGCTTGTGACCAAGCAGAATATTTTCTTCCTGGCCTTCGGTCTCGGGCTCGGTAGTGTCGAGCCACCACGCGTCCACGCCGATTTTGAACAGGTGCTCGTTCATCAGGTTCCAGTAATATTTGCGCGCTTCAGGATTGGTGGCGTCGTACACCGCCATTCCCTTCTGGTGAAAAGGCAGATGCGCAACCTTGGTGCGATCGATAAAATAGCCGCGCTTATCCATCTCGTCGTACTCCTTCGAACCCGGTTCGAAGAACGGCCACACAGAAATCATGAGATGGAAATTCAGGCTGTGCAGCTTGTCGACCATGCCCTTCGGGTCGGGATAGTTGCTGTTAAAGATGTGCTCGCCTTTGCGGTTCCACCAGAACCAATCCTGCACGATGCCATCGACGGGCAGGTGCAGGTCGCGGTATCTCTGCGCGACCCCGGTGATCTCCGCCTGCGATTTATAACGGTTCTTGCACTGCCAGAAGCCATAGGCCCATCGACCAAACATCGGCGCGGCACCGGTGAGCTCGCGATATCCGGCGATGATTTTGTCGAAGTCGGGACCGTAGATGAAGTAGTAATCAATCGTGTCCGCGACCTCGGAACTGATGTAGGTGACGTGCACAAAGCGGTTGTTGACGCGCGTGCGCGAATCGTTGTTCCAGAAGATGCCGTATCCCTTGGACGAAAGCAGCATCGGGATGGCAATGTTCGTGTTTTCCTGCGAGAGGTCCACCGACTCGCCGCGATAATTCCAGACCCCCGCCTGGTGCTGACCCAAGCCGTAAAAGCCTTCGTGGCTGCCATACATGCCAACCACCATTTCACTGCGATAGGTCTTTTCCCCGTTCACTGGGACTGGGATTAGCTTATTGTCAGCATCGGTGAATAGCTGCTCGTTGCCAGCGGAGAACGTGATCCCGCCGGTTTCCTGATCAATCGTGGCCTTCACAGTTGGAGTGGAGAGCACCGTGTTTTTGCCGGAGGTCTCGAGGTTGAATTGCGCCGCCGGCCACGAATTCTTAATCACAACGTAGTCGGGATGATTCGGGGCGTTGGTGCTGGGAGAATAGACGACATGGATGATCGAGTCCGAGCAAACCTGCAGTTTCAGCACGGCGCCGGACTCGAAGGTTACGCGCAGGCCGTCGGATTCCTTGGTGACCTTTGTGATTAAAACTGGTTTGGTCCATTGAGCGGTAGCCGGCAGAACGACAGAAAAAATGGCAAACACAATGAGGGCGAGCTTGTGACGCATAGCAGTGAACCTCCAACGGGACACAGGAGAATATCATTTTCAAAGTAGAAGAAGTATTGAGAAAAACGTTTCGCTGGACATCAAAAGCAAAACCTTCGCCACGGAGGACACCAAGGTCCACAGAGGAACGCCACAGAGGAAATCGTCTTAGCCGGAAACCACGGTGACTGCGCAGATAGTTGCGTCAGAGAGGCACACCCTAACTTTTTAAAAACTTCATCCAGTGGATACCTGGATAGGAGTCGCATAGGCGGGAATTACCGCCATTTCTTCAAGCGCGGCCAGAGCTGCTGCATGGTGCCGAACTTGGAGCCGTGACAAATGAAGACAGGGATGTCCTTCTCCAGCGCATAAGGGTTGTCGGCAGAGGCGCCGACATACTGAACGGTATTGAAGAGCTTCCGTAGTGTCGGCTCGTTATCGGCCAAGACGATCAGACAGTTGCCTGAATACCCGCGAGGTCCCCAGAGCCACCAAGTTTGGTGGCCGCTAAGTGACGGCGGTAAATCGTATTTCCGCCCCAGAAAATCTATCGCTCCAGCTTGACCATAGTCCTGGGCGAAGATGCCGCAATCGTGGCGCTCTTCTGGAGGGATCTGGTTCCACGCAACTGTGGTTTCGGCGACGATCTCGTTCCATCCAAATTGATCGGCATACCACTGCGGAAGCGGGACGCGGTCGTGGGAGTGCTCCATCACCGGCGGCTTCATCGGCAGGTATTTCATGTAGGAGAGGAACCCGTCAGGAGAAAGCACAGGCACCACCATAGGCGCGACGTGTGCACCGGCTAGCAATAGAACAACTGCAACTGCCGGCTCCAACCAGCCGAAGTTGCGGCGCGTTAACGCTGATTCGAGCACCACAGCACCCGCGGCAAGAAGCATTGGGTAAATGGGCGCGAGATAGTAAACCTTGCCGTGCAGTCCGAAGAAGATGGCATAACAGACGAGATAGCTGATGCCAAGAACGCGATACTGCTTAAGCCGCGGATGAATTAAGAGCGCGATCAGCCCGGTAATCCAGATAGGCGCCGTCAACGGGAGAATCAGCAAAGCCTGCTGAAGGAAGTATTCGCCGGCCGGCAGTACGACGTCGCGCCCCTCGGCGCGAATGCCGTGCATCAACTGAAGGAATGGCCAATGGTAATGAATGTTCCAGAGCAGGTTCGGAAGGAAGATCAGGAAGCCCGCAGCCGCGCCCATCCAGATCCACTTATTCAGCAGGACGCGGCGCTGCTCCGTTAAGAGGAGACCCGCGACGATTGCGATAACAAAGAATGCAATCGAGTACTTTTCTTGCAGGCCTATGCCGGCGAACACACCAACCCATAACCAATAGCGCGGCTGATCACGTTTGATCGCCAGGATGATGAAGTACGCGCAGGCCATCCAGAGGTTTGGTTCAAGGCAATTCGTGGTGAGCAGGCTACCGTTCGACAAATATTGCGGCGCAACCACGATCGTGATGGCCGTGAGCACCATGGCGTAGGTTTTGCCGCCCAGCTCGCGCGCGATCGCCGCAGCCTGAACCACCAACAGCGAAGTAGCCACGGCAGGAACGAACCGGATCGCACGTAGAGAATCGCCCAGCACCGCACGGCTGATGTGAGTGAGAAACGGGATAAGCGGCGGCTGGTCGACGTATCCCCAGGACAGGTGGTCGCCGCAGGCGATGTAGTCAAATTCATCGCGGAAGTACCCGTAGCGGTTGTTGAAGTAAAGATGAAAGAAGAATCGCGCGATCGCGATGGCCCAGATCAGAGCCATTGCGGTGTTCAGGAACGATCGAGATTGATTCTGAGAGGGTGCAAGTACAGTGCGGGTGGTCGTGGCCATGGGTAAAGAAGAATACGGGATTTCGCTCCCGGCAGTTCCGGAGTTTTAGACTTATCCCCCGGAATAGTGCAACTCGACCACGGTGCAGTCGTCGCTCAGGGGATTGCCGGCACAGAAGTGAGACACAGCATCGAAAATGTCCTTCATGGTGCCCTTTTTCGCAGCAACTTCGAGGCGCTCGTTGTCGAAGAACTCGCCGCTAAGATCTTCAGCCTCGGTTACGCCGTCGCTTACGAGAACCAGGCGGTCTCCGGGGTGGAGACTGTAGCGGTCGCTTTCGTAAGTCACATCGGGCATCAGTCCGACGGGAAGATTGCCGTGCGAAGGACGAATGACTTCATCTCCACACACAAAGAGGGGCGGAATATGGCCGCAATTGACGTACTCCAGTTCTCCATCATGGCGCAGGCGAGCAATGACGACAGTCGCGTACTTCTCGCCAATGTGCTTGCTGGTGAGAAAGCGATTGGCTGACGCCGCAATGTCGGCAAGAGATATTCCCAAAACTAACTGCGAGTAGATCATGCCTTGCAGAGTCGATGCGAGAAGAGCTGCGGAGACGCCCTTTCCGGCTACGTCTGCCAGTACAACCGCGAGCCCATCGTCGGTATTCACCGCGTCGAAAAAGTCACCGCCAATGTCTTTGCACGAAATGTTCTTTCCATTCAGCCGGGCGTAAGGAACCTCGGGGATGGTCACCGCCATGAGCCGTTGCTGGATGGTGGCCGCGATGGCCAGCTCCTGCTGGTAGCGGCGGGACTCCTCTTCCGCCTGGACCAAGCGAGCATTCTCTATCAGCGATGCGGCTTCGGTGGCAACCACGTGCAGGATGTCACCGCTGACTTTAGAGATGTCTTTCGAGGCAAAGCGGGAATCGACGTACAACGCCCCCAGCGTCTCCCCCGTCGGGGAAGGTTCGCCAGCAGTACCGCGAGTCTTGCTTTGCACCTGCAGCTTGCGAAGAGGGATGCAGATGACGGTGCGCAGATCGTACGCCACAATACTCTGCCTTCCAGTCAGATCTAGAGAGCGGCTAGTATCGCTGAGTAGGAATTCCGAGTTTGCACGGAGCGATTCCTCGAGAATTGAATGCGAAATTGTGGTGTCGTCGAGGAGAATCTCGCCGCGCGAGTTACGGCCGGCCGCGAGGCGCAATTTTCCTTCCGGCGTTTTCAGGAACACGTAACCACGCTCGGCACCGGTGAGCTTGAGCGTCACATCGAGCAGCGTCAGCAAGATCTCATCCAGCACGCCGGTGGTATTCAGTTTGCGTGCAGCTTCCAAGAAGATCGTGAGCTTTTCGAGGTCCGTTACCTCATTCGAAATCTGAATTCCCGAGATCTGGCTTAGGAAATCGCGGGCCGTATTCGTGGTGCGTTGTTGAGGGTGGAAGACTGCGTAGATCGTGTCGCGCGCGCCAAACTCGAGCCGATCATTCCTTTCCAAGGGCTTGCGCTGCACCCGTTCGCCATTGACGAAGGTTCCGTGCTTGCTGCCCTGGTCCTCGACGAAGAACTTGCCGTTCTCGGAGATAATCAGCGCGTGGTCGCGCGAGACTCGCGGGTCGGCGATGGCGAGGTCCTTCTCCATCTTGCGGCCGATCGTGAATGGGGTGTGATCAAGGAAGAGGGTTTTCTGCTCATTCCCCTGGACGAAGATGAGGCTGGGAAAGACACCCGAGCCGATCCCGGAAGCGGGACCGCTCATGGGTACCCCGACAATGGTTTGAGCAGAGGACGAAGACATAGCGCGAAGGCCTGGGTACAAGCATAATGCCAGCAAACCGGGCGCGGGGGAAGGGGCAGGCGGCCCCATCCACGCCCGAATTCAGGAATCGTCGCTCAAATTACCTAGTTCCGCACGCCAGGCACACTCAGCTTGATTCGGTACAGGCTGGTGCTGGCGGTAATGTACAAGGTTTTGCCATCCTTGTCGCCCCAGGCAACGTTGGCGACAACTTCCGGCACCTTGATGGTTCCGAGATGCTTGCCCTCTGGCGAGATGATCCAGACGCCGCCAGGACCTGAACCGTAGATATTGCCTTTTTTATCGACGCGAATGCCATCCGGGCCGCCAGGCGCCTTCTCGCCGGAAGCATCCAGCAGCAGCTTGCCATCGCTCACGGATCCGTCGGGATGGACGTTATATCGCATCCAGACCTTTTTTCCGGAATCGGCTATGTACAAGACCTTCTCGTCCGGCGAGAACGCAATCCCATTGGGACGCGGCAGATCGCTGATGATGAGCTGCAACTTATCGCGATCCGGCGGCGCACCGGCTTTATGCTGCCGCGCGTTGGGAATGCGGTAAACGCCGTTGATCTTGAGCTCCTTCTCTGGATCGCTGTCCTGCTGCGTTGGCAGGCCGTACGGCGGGTCGGTGAAGTAGAGGGAGCCGTCGGAATGATAAACCAGGTCGTTGGGGCTACTTAGCTTCTTGCCTTGGTAGGAATCGGCCAGCACCGTAATCGTGCCGTGCGGATCGAGAGTTTCCAGTCGCCATACGTTGCGGCGCGCGTGGCCGGCCACCGTAACGCGGCCGTCGCGATCGAGCGTCATTCCATTGGAGCCAGGCTCCGGTCCGGCGTAGGGCTTCTCCCCGACATAGCCGCTTTTCTCCATGAACACTTCGGCGTCTTTTTGACCCGGCTTCCAAATCCGAATCTGGTTTGCCGGAATTTCAGCGAAGAGAAGGCTGCCTTGGTGTGTCCACACCGGCCCCTCGGTCCACTTGTCGAATCCGCCGGCAACTTTTTCGAGTTTGGCAGTCGTGGGGACAAGTTGATCAAGCGCTGGGTCAAGCCGCTGGATTTCCTGAGCAGTTGCAGTCGAAAGCGCGGTTGCAGTCATAGCCAGTGCGATAACAACCCTCAGCATCATCATAGGCCGCCTATGTTAAACCCTGTGGGCAAATTGCATGAACTTTCTTCATTGCTGCGGCAGAATAATCTTTTCCAAATACTCGATCGGCAATGGCCCTTGGTCGAGGGCGCGATTGTGAAATTCCTCCAGGTTGAATGCAGTTCCCCTCTCAGCCTCATACTTTTTGCGCAGCTCCCACCACTGGCGATTCCCCAGGAAGTACGTCGGCAACTGGGTTGAACTCAGCTTTGCGCGCAGCAACTTGCCATCCGCTTCGGCTTGGGTCTGAAAACAATCCTGCAGCATAATGTCCAGCGCTTGCTGGTCGGTCATGTTCATGGTCTGAAGGCGAATGTCGAGGATGGTATTGGCGGTCGCGCGCAGCCACACTTTCATGCGCATCAGGCGGAACTTCGGGCTGGAGTCCATGAAGCCTGCCTGCGTCATCACGTCGGCAATGTACTCGGCCCAGCCTTCGACATAAGGGCCGTTGCCAAACAGATTGCGCACCAGGCGGCGAGTGACCGGCTGAACATCGTCTGCGTGTTCGAACTGAATGTAGTGGCCCGGAAGCGCCTCATGAATCGTGAGCCATTTCAGCGTGTAATTGTTGTACTCGCGCAGCTTGCTCTCGGCCTTGGCTTCGGGCATTTTGGGATCGATTGGTGTTACCCAATACTGCGCTTCGGCGGTGGGCTCGAGCGGAGGCGCATTATGGAATCCCGCAACCGAGTAAATGCCTCGCATGAACTCAGGCGTGGGAATGACTTTCAGGTTGTCGCGAGGACTGAGAGCAACAATCTTTTTTTCTCGGATGAACTGCTTGATGTTTTCCAGATCCGCCTCGATGGCCCGCTGTAAGTCGCCGCGTTGCGGATGTTCCTCGCTGATCTTGTCTAGCACGGCCTTGATCACTTTGTTTTCACGATCATGCTGGGAAAGACTGGCATAGTCGTCCTGGCCGGGGAACATTTCCTTGTAAAGGGGGAGCGCCACTTGCAGCATTTCGGCGCGATTGCGCGCCAGCTCGGCTTCGGCATCTTTCAACAATTGCGCCGGATCAACAGAGGTCTCCATCACGTAGCGAAATTTCTGCGCATACCAGTCGGAGCCAAGTCGCCAGGTGCGCCCATTGGCGGAACGCTTAGCAAGATCGTTCTTCATCCAGTCGTTGAAGTCGGAGAGCGCCTTCTTGGCAGCGGGAGCCACCGCGTCGTACTTGGCTTTGAGCGGCGAGCCAGGAGAGATTTCCTTCGCCACGTCTTCAACTTGGCCGATATTCCCCTCGTTTTCGTCAACGGCAGTCGAGATGAAAACCGGATCCGCGTCGGCAAGTTGCGATTTCGCTTGGTCCAGGAACCGCGGGATCTGTGCAATTCGCGAGATCACGTGGCCGACGCGGACGTCCTTGGGCGCGTAATCCTGCGTGAGCGGCAGGAAGAGCCCATTGCCGAGCAATTCCACGAAAACGGTTGGATTGTGCTTGTAGTTCTGAATCTTCTCCAACTCTAGAAGCCCTAGCGAAATCTGGTCGTCAATGAGTCGATAGTCGGCGGCATCTTCAGCGTTGAGCGACGTGATTGGAGTGTCCTTCTGAAAACGCTCGCGCCACTGGCGATAGAAACGCAGCTGCTCGTCGAAGGCTTTGGCACTGACATCGTCGAGTTCGGCGTCGAGTTCGATGGTCTTCTTGGTCTTGGGGTCAACGTGCTTGTGATATCCGGCCTGCGACGCACCCACCGGTGAAAGCGCCAGCGACTCCTTCACGAACTGGTCGTAAAGAGCCAGGAACTTGGGATTGAAGCTTTTGTTCGCGGACATGGTCTGTGCCTCAGCGGCTGCCGTCAGAATCAGTGCGCTCAACAAAATTAAGAGACATTTCATAGCGCCTCGCGAAAGAAGAACGTCGGCGCAAGTATAAACGCAGAGTCGAACGTTGTGCTGTACGGCTGATCGCGAAGAAAGTTGTCGTCTTGTTTTTCGTCTTTGGCAGCTCCTTTGTGGACCTCTGTGTTTTCTGTGGTAGATTCTCAAGACCTTTGCCACAGAGCACACAGAAGTCCACAGAGGAAGACACAGAGGAAACGCGAGGCATCGTTCTTGCTCTCTGTGCGATAATCTCGCCGCAACGATTTTCTTCAAATCGGGCGCACGTATTTTTTCTGGGAGGCTGTAATGAAACATCCTGCATGGACTCGTCGCGACTTTATCCGCGTAGGCACGGGAGCCACTGCCGCCGGAGTGGCAGCGAATTTCACTCTTCTGCAGCCGAAGCCGCTTTGGGCATCGCCCAACCCCGTCGCGCCCAGCGACACGGTTCGCTTCGCGTCGATCGGAACCGGCGTTCGCGGATGCGAATTGCTGCAGGCATCGCTTCACGTCCCAGGAGTCCAGTGCGTGGCGGCGTGCGATCTGTACGATTCGCGCCATATCGCTGCGCAGGAATCCGTTAAGAATCCCAGCCTTCCTACCACGCGCAAGTACCAGGAGATTCTCGATCGCAAGGATGTGGACGCCGTGATCATCGCGGTGCCGGACCATTGGCATCGCAAGATTTTTGAAGACGCCTGCGCCGCCGGCAAAGATGTGTACTGCGAGAAGCCGATGTCGCACAAGGTCGAAGACGGCTTTGCGATGATTGCGGCAGCGCAGAAGTACAACCGCATCGCGCAGATTGGCAGCCAGCGCGTATCCTCCATCGTTTATGCCCAGGCGAAGGAATTGCTGCAATCCGGCAAGCTCGGAGACGTTTACAGCATCGAGGCATACTGGGACCGCAACTCGCCGAGCGGGGCGTGGGTCTATCCGATCCCGCCGGATGCCAGCTCAGAGACCATTGACTGGAACACCTTCCTTGGTGACGCTCCTAAGCGCGCCTTCAGCAAAGAGCGCTTCTTCCGCTGGCGCTGCTTCACCGATTACGGCGAGGGACTGGCCGGCGATTTATTCGTTCACCTGATCTCTGGAATTCACTTCATCACTGGAGGCGACAAGACCAACGACATCGTCGCGTCGCGCGCTCAGTCGACGGGCGGCCTGTATCACTTCAAGGATGGCCGTGACTTCCCGGACTTGATCGAGACTCTGTACGACTATCCCAACTTCAGAGTGTATTTGCGCTGCAATTTGAACAACGACCAGGGCGAGTTCATCGGATTTTACGGAACTGAAGGTACGGCCATCATTCGCGGCGCCAGCCTAACCTTCACCCCGCAGGACACGCGTCCACAGCCGGAAGGGTATTCGATTTATGGTTGGCCAGCGAAACTGCGCGACCAGTATCTCGCCGAATTCGAAAAGCAGAACCCGCTTTCAAATGTAACCATCAACGAAGCGACGAAGGTGTTCGGCGTGCCGCAGGGGTACAGCGATCTTGTAGATCATCAGGCCCACTTCTTCAGCGCGGTTCGCACACGGAATAAAGTCGTTGAGAACGAGGAATTCGGAAACCACGCCGCCATTGGCTGCCACCTGGCGAACTACTCGTACTTCAACAATAAGCCGGCAATGTGGGACGCCGCCAACAAGAGGATCACTGGATAAGGAATGCTCGTGATCGCTCGGGAGTTTCGCCTGAACGTTAAGCGCTTCGTCCTGTGCGTCGCGATAGGAGTGGTCGCATTCCATTCATTGCACGCTCAAAGCCATTGGGTGGGGTCCTGGGCGGCGTCGCAGCAATCGGTCGAGCCACGTAATTCGTTAGCAACTGACGATCTCCGTGATGCCACCTTGCGGCAAGTTGTGCAGTTAACGCTCGGCGGATCAACTCTGCGGGTGATAATCTCCAATCGCTTTGGCACGGAGCCGCTACACTTCACCGGCGTACACATCGCGCGGCCCGAATCCGCGGCGTCGGCCAAGATTGTCGCGGGAAGCGATAAAGCGCTTACCTTTTCGGGAGCAGCGGATGTAATCGTCCCAGCCGGCGCAGATTACGTTTCGGATCCCATCCACTTCCCTGTTGTACCGCTCTCCGACCTCGCGATCACGCTGCACATCGATGCCCCGCCTGCACAGCAAACCGGCCACCCTGGATCCCGCGCCACGACATACGTTGTGCATGGCGATCAGCTTTCTGCCGCGGATCTTAGAGATCCGAAGAAGGTGGAGCACTGGTACTTCATTGCGGGCGTGGACGTTGACGCCACATCGTACTCCGCGGCAGTCGTCACGCTCGGCGATTCGATTACGGACGGTCATGGTGCAACGACCAATGGCAACGACCGCTGGCCTGATGTTCTCGCAAGGCGATTGCAGGCGCAGGCGGACACGAAGAATGTCGCGGTTCTGAACCACGGGATCGGTGGGAATCGGCTACTGCTCGACAGCCTGGGGCCTAATGCGCTGGCCCGCTTCGATCACGATGTGCTCGCTCAGCCGGGAGTTCGCTACCTGATCGTCCTTGAAGGCGTGAACGATCTTGGCATGTTCACCAAAGATGCGAATATGCCTCCCGCCGAGCACCAGCAGGAGGTGCATCGAATCACCGGCGCATATGAGCAGATGATGGCGCGCGCTCATGCCCATGGCATCAGAGTCTTCGGCGCGACGATCATGCCTTTTGTAGGCTCAGCTTTTTACCATCCCGGCCCGGAGACCGAGGCCGATCGCCAGGCCATCAACGGGTGGATCCGCACACCAGGCCATTTCGATGGGGTTGTTGACTTCGACAAACTCACGCGCGATCCGGATCATCACGATCGGCTGGCGGCAAAGTACGATAGTGGCGATCATCTTCATCCCTCGCCTGCGGGTTACGCAGCCATGGGCGAAGCTGTGCCGCTCGCGTGGTTTATGCCAACGCCTGCACCGCAAATTGCATTTACCTTCGACGATCTGCCGGCGCATGGTTCGTTGCCCGTGGGTACCACGCGCCTGGAAATCGCAAACAAGATCATTGCTGCATTGCGCGCCGCACACGTGCCGGATGTCTACGGCTTCGTAAACGCTGTGGACCTCGAGAAGCACCCTGATGACATCGAGGTTCTGAAAGCCTGGCGGGCCGCTGAATTTCCGCTTGGCAATCACGGGTGGTCGCACATGAACCTGAACCAGCACATGGCCCAGGATTGGGAGGCTGACGTGCTGCGTGATGAACCGACAATAGAGCGGCTAATGAAAGGAGCAGATTGGCACTGGTTCCGATATCCATTCCTGGCGGAAGGCGACACGCCGGAAAAGCGCGTCGCAGTTCGCAAATTCTTCCTGCAACATGGATACCGCATTGCCGACGTAACCATGAGCTTCGGCGACTATCGCTGGACTGAACCTTACGCGCGATGCAAGGCCAAGTGGGACGCGCAGGCGATTGAAACTTTGAAACAGACGTATCTTGAAGCCGCGGATAAGAGCATTGATTATTATCGCGAGCTATCGCAGCGCTTGTACGGGCATGACATTCCATATGTGCTGCTGATGCACATCGGGGCTCTCGATGCAGAAATGCTGCCGCGATTATTGGATCTGTACAAATCCAGAGGATTTGAGTTTGTAACGCTCCAGCAAGCGGAGAGCGACGAGTTCTACCGCACATCAACCGATTTGAGTTTGCCTCCTGCGCCAGACATGCTGGAAGGAGTTGCCGGTGAGCGCCACATTCCGATGTCACCCCAGCCACAGCTCAGCGTGGAACCGGAGTCTATATGTAAGTAGGGGAAGAGGGCCCTTGGCTGTCGGCTCTTGGCTCTTGGCTCTTGTTTTTAGCTTTACGATGCAAGCTTCGGGCCTGGCTGACGACTAAAGGATCGGCCCCTGTTGTCGTGCCCGCAAGATGCCTCGCTTCGCTGGTAAAAGCCCGAGGCTTCGGGATGACGCAAGTCCGTGATGCACTCTAACGGGTTCCGTCATGCACCCTAAACTGGCGTCATCCCGAAACTCGGCGCAGTTCAGCCGAGCGAGGGATCTCGCGTGAAGCATAAGAAGGCTGAGGGGAAGGATCAGCCTGCGACGGCCATCTCGCGTGCGGCGCGCAACTCCTCCACAGGATCTCCCGTCGGCAGGAACTCCATTGCCACCATGCGGTCGTATTTCAGGTCTCGCAACTTGCGGAAGATATTCGCGAAGTTGATTTCCCCTGTTCCTGGTTTGTGCCGGCCGGGAACGTCTGCGATGTGAATCAATCCGACGTGCTGGATATTCTTCTCCAGCTTCTCGATCAGGTTTCCTTCCGCAATCTGCTCATGAAACAAGTCGTAGCAGAACTGTACCTGCGGATGGTTGACAGCCTTGATGATGTCGAACCCGCGTGCGACTGAGGTGAGGAAGTATTTAGGGTTTTCCTCTGGATCGATATTTTCGAGCAGCAGGCGGACTGACTCGCCGCTGATCTTCTTGCCATCGACGACTGCACCCAATGCTTTGAGCCCATCCACGCAGCTTCGGGCTTGACCCTCAAACGTCATGCCTGGAACTGTGTTCCCGGAGAGCACAATCATCGCCGGACATTCCAGCCGCTCCATGATCGGCAGAGTTGCGCGGAATTCAGAGACGAGCGCATCACGTTCGGCGGGGTTACACAAGCTGTGCTTCAATCCAGCAGTGCAATCGAACCGCATGCCAAGTTGCTTGCGCTTGGCGATCGCGCGCGTGAACTCTTCGTGACTCCACTTCGCGTATTCGCCCACAAGTTCGACGTTCCGATATCCCGCCTGCGCTACTTTTTCAAGGCGCTGCTCAAAGGGTTGGTCGCGGAGGATGGTCCACAGCATCACCGAAAGGCCGTAAGCTCCCTCCGAAGCAGTCCTCGGTTCGGACTGCGCCACACTGGTGTAAGCGGAGCCCACCATCGCGGATGTGAGCAACCCGCCTCCCAGCGTCTGCGCAAATTTTCTGCGGTTCAACTTTGGTTTGATCATTGTTCGTTTTCTGTGGGGTGCGGGCCAGTGAATTCCGAGCAGCAGGGCTTGTCGACGGGCCGAAACTCCATCAGCTCAATTCGCGTCAGATCGGGATCGAAGACGTTGAGCTGCAGCTTGCCATCTTTGCCGATCTGCGAATGCTCGTTGGCGCTCGATTGCCAGCCATGGGACTCGAGCTTCGATTGCGCCGCGTTCATATCATTCACGCCAAGTGAAATGTGATTCATCACCCCGGTTGTGCGGAGATCTGCATCGGGTTTGATGTTCAGCATGTACTCGAGCCAGTCCGTACCATCGGGGACCTGAAGCGCAACCCAATCAGTGCGCTCGGGATGCATGCCGCCGTACCAGTAGGGACGGAACCCGAGGATGTCCTTGTAGAAGCGGTCTTGAGCAGCGCGATCGTGCACGATGAAGCCCGCGTGAATCATGCGACGGGAGACGGGATCGGCATTCCCCGTTGTTGGAACCGGGGACTTCGCCGGCTGAACAAACTCAATCGAATTCCCTTCCGGGTCCTTCACCATGAAGCTAACGGTACCGTCCTTCCATTTGTCGACTGAGTTTGGAGTCTTCACTCCTTTTGCCGCGAGGTACTTGCGCAAACCATCGGCATCTTCTGTTCGAAAGGCCACGTGGTCCAGACGATTTGTCGGATTCGCGTCAGGAGCAGCGCTATATCCCACCCATTGAGATCCGACCAGGTATCGCTGTTTCTGTCCCGACTCTACCGGCTGGGCAGTTGCGAGCCCGAGGACGGTTGCATAGAGCTTCTGGTTAGCGTCTGGCGACGTGGTATAGAAGTCGACGTGATCGATCGCCGTGATCTTCGGGCGTGTGGATTGCGCGAAGGAATGAGCCATGAGGACAAGCACCACGCAAATGGAAAGTTTTGTCATTGTATCTCCGAGCGGTTGTGAATTGCGGCAATGATTGTAGACGGAAATGGAGATTTAATGGGAATGGAAAACGACGTCGTCGTTCGTCACGGGCATTGGGTCATCGTCGGGGATGAACTTTGGTGATGGCCTTCCGACATCTTCGCCGGCCAACTCACACCAGCTACTCTGCTTACGTCGCATGCTTTTCCGAACCAACTACTCTGCCGAGCGCCGCTGGCCGCGCCAGTGGTGGAACAACTCGGTGGAAGTGTTCACTGCTTCGGCCCACGTGAAGGCGCTCGGGATGAATATCAGTGTGGGCGGCATGGGACTCTTCGCCGTCGCCAACCTGCACATCGGCTCGAATGTTGAAGTCGAGTTCGACTCTCCTAATACGGAACAGAGATACCGCATCCGCGGCATTATCCGCCACCGTGCGCTCTACCTCTACGGAGTCGAGTTTGTCACCAAGCCTCAGTTTGCCCAGCTACCCTCGTCAGCCGAACTGAAAAGGTGATCTGGCGAGCGAAGACGCCGCACTGTTTACTATCTGGTAATCACTTCTTCGACTTAGTGCTTATGTATTAGAGCACGTAATATGAACATGCTATTGAATTCAGGCTTTTGTGCTTTTCGTCACAATTACCTGTTAGCTATGTCACAGAACACATTTCAAGCCACTTACTACCCTCCACTTAGTGGCCCCGAACTCCCAATGGAACGGACAATTCTCCCGGTTCGACCTCGTCGCCAAGACCGCCGAACGCTGCCGCACTGTCATCCACATTCGTGAACTGACAATTGGGGATAGTGCCTTTGTAGTAATGGCTGGCCCCTGCGCGGTGGAATCAGAACAACAACTTCTGACGACAGCGGAAGCCATCGCCCAGGCTGGAGCGCAGGTGCTTCGCGGCGGCGCGTTCAAGCCCCGATCGTCCCCTTATTCGTTTCAGGGACTCGGCGTTGATGGTCTCAAACTTCTCAGCAAGGCCCGGCGAGAGACCGGCCTGGCCATCGTCACCGAGGTGATGAGCGAAGAAGACGTCGATATCGTTGCCGAGTACGCCGACATCATGCAGGTGGGCACGCGCAGCATGGAGAATTACTCGCTGCTCGAAGCGCTGGGAGGCTGCGGACGACCGGTACTGCTGAAACGTGGCATGACAGCGCGACTGGAAGAGCTACTGCAATCTGCGCAGATCATCGCCGAGGCTGGAAACCCCGAAATCATTCTTTGCGAGCGCGGAATCCGCACATTCGAGACTGCGACCCGTAACACGCTTGATCTCGCTGCTGTTCCCGTACTCAAAACGGTCTCGCATTTGCCCGTCATTGTCGACCCCAGCCACGGGACCGGCATTCGCTGCCTCGTTCCACTCATGGCGCGTGCAGCCGCGGTGATTGGATCCGATGGATTGCTCATCGAAGCCCATCCCACGCCTGAGAAGGCATGGAGCGACGCCGCACAGACGCTCAGCCTCGAGGAATTCGACGAGATGATGCGCGACTTGCGGCGATACGTGCACTTCGCTCCTGTATTCGACATCGTGGGGCCTCAACTCCTGGTAGCGGGAGGGCCCAACTAGCGTGCGAGTCCGCCTGCTTGTCCTTTTATTTGCGGTTATTTTCTCTGCGTCTCTTCTCGGCTCCGAGAAGCAACCTGCACGGCGGCCAAATTCCGCGCCTTTGCTGTACACATCCACTCCGAGATACGAGCGGCTGGCATGGCTGGAAGGTGCAGATCGGTTTCCGCAAGGCGCGACCGTGTTCATGAAATCGAACGGTCCGGCAAGGCCGGTGGTGCCAGGCTTCTTCGCTACTGCGGATGCGGATGTTTCTTTCGACGCGAAATCGGTGCTGTTCTCTGGCAAGAAGCAGGCGGCGGACCATTGGCAGGTTTGGGAAGTCGCTATCCTGACAGGCATTCCGCGCCAGGTCACGCAGTGCGATGACGATTGCATCAGGCCGCTCTACGTTCCTGGAGAGCGGTTCGTATACGCGCATAGATCGTCCGGTCACTTTGCGATCCAGATCGCTTCGCTGAAAGACGAAACTGCGCCGCTTCAATTGACACACGCGCTGGGAGATTCCATTCCCAATGACGTGCTCCGCGATGGCCGCATTTTGTTCGCGAGCGATTTCCCTCTCGACGACGGGACGACAGCGGAGCTTTATACCGTCTACACCGACGGGAGCGGAATTGAGGCGTACCGCTGTGATCACGGGCACTCGCGGCAGTCCAGCAAGCAGATTCCTTCTGGCGATGTGGTCTTCACCCGCGATGGCAAACTGTTCCGGTTCACATCGGCGCTGGCGCACGAGGTCCCAGTGAGAGCGCCGGCGGGCACCTACGCGGGCGACGTTGCCGAAACTCCAAACGGCGAGTGGATTGTGAGTGCGCACACGTCGTCCGGAACTCATTTTGAGCTTCGCACGTGGAAGCCGGGGACAGCGACTTCCTTCTCGCTGGTGCGCGATTCGAAAGCAAATCTCCTGCAACCGGCGCTGCTGGCGGAACGGCCAATACCCAATCGGCATCCTTCCGCCCTGCACGAATGGAACTATGCAAACGCTCTTTGCCTTAACGCATACACATCAAGAGATCACATTGCTGAGGGAGCCATCGCATCCGTCCGCCTGTACACACGCGACGCTCAGGGGGGCACTCAGGTGCAAGGGACAGCGCAGGTAGAAAAGGACGGCTCCTTCTACCTGCGCGTCCCCGGGGATGTACCGTTGCGGATTGAGTTGCTGAATGCCGCCGGCAAAACCGTGAAATCCGAAGCGGGTTGGTTCTGGCTGCGCAAGGGCGAACAACGCATTTGCGTAGGGTGCCATGCCGGTCCGGAACGCGCGGCGGACAATTCCGTTCCCATGGTGCTGCAACGCTCGACTGTCGCAGCCGACCTCACATCTCCGCACAAAACTCAAGCTCACGCCACAGGAGGGCATTGATGTTCCCTCGCCTCGCACTCCCAATCCTCCTGATCTCGGTAGCAATTGCGCAGAATGCCACGCCTGCAAAGAGCAATGAATCCTTCCGATTTGAAGACGCTACCGCGAGGTCTGGTACCGATTTCATCCACAGTTTCGGCGCGGAGAAGCTTGGATCGCTTCTTGAGAGCACCGGCGGCGGTTGCGTCTGGTTCGACTATAACAATGACGGCTTGCCCGATCTCTATGTGGTCAGCGGCAAGTCGCTTGGAGAAGGCATCCATCCATATCCGCTGAAGAAGCAGCCCGATATTGCTCCCCACAACCATCTCTACAAGAACAACGGCGACGGAACGTTCACTGACGTCACCGAGCGGGCTGGCGTCGCGGCAAACATCTTCGGGATGGCAGCAATCGCAGCCGATTATGACAACGACGGCTTCGTCGATCTGTTCGTGACCAGCTATGGCCAGGCAATCCTTTATCACAACAATGGGAACGGCACCTTCACGGATGTAAGCAAGAAGGCGGCCATCAATGTCGACGGCTGGTCGATCAGCTCCACGTGGCTCGATTTCGACAAAGACGGTTGCGTCGATCTCTTCGTCGGCCGGTATGTGAAGTTCGATCCAAAGTATCGCGCTTACTATCCCGCCGACAACTATCCTGGCCCACTCGACTACGCGCCGACCACCAATCGTCTGTATCACAACAACTGCAACGGAACGTTCACCGACGTGACCGATGCGTCGGGCATTGGTGCCTATAAGGGCCGCACGATGGGTGTGAGCGCCGCCGACTTCGACAACGACGGCTGGCCCGACATTTACGTCTCGAACGACAAGACTGAAAACTTTCTCTTCCACAACAAGCACGATGGCACGTTTGAGGAGATTGCAGGCGATCTCGGAGTTGCTTACGGCCAGAACGGCGAGATGACATCGTCGATGGGACCGACCTTCGCCGATGTTGAAGGCGACGGACTGCTTGATCTCTGGGTTACGGATTCGAAGTACGACCGGCTGATGCGCAATCGCGGAAAGCAGGGTTTTGAGGACATCAGTGCGAGTTCAGGGATTTCCGCCACTACTGGCCAGTACGTCAGTTGGGGCAGCGGGATCTACGACTTCGATAACGACGGATGGCTCGACATCCTTGTCTTTCACGGCGGGCTGGTGCACATGGTGCCGCAGGAGCAGTCGCTCTATCGGGGGCTGGGCGATGGCAAATTTGATGATGTATCTCGCGAAGCCGGGCCGGTGCTCGATGTGAAAACGGTTTCGCGCGGCGCGTGCTTTGCGGATTACGACAATGACGGCAAGGTCGATGCCTACGTGGTGAACTTGGGAGCGAGAGGGACGCTTCTCCACAATGTCTCAGAAAACAAGAACCATTGGATCACCATCGCGCTGAGGGGGACCAAGAGCAATCGCGACGGGATCGGCGCGCGTGCGGAACTCACGGTCAATGGCAAGAAGCAGATTGCGGAACGCGTGGCCGGTTCTGGATACCTCTCACAAGACGATGGCCGGCTGCACTTCGGACTCGGCACGGCGACCAGCATCGACAAGATCACGATTCGCTGGCCGAGCGGGCGCGAGCAGGTCGTTGACAATCCCGCCCTCGATCGGGTGATCACCGTGGAGGAGCCGAAGTGATTCGACTCTTCTCCATCTTCCTGCTGTGCGCGGCGGCCACCGCGGCCACTCGACCTGGCGACCTGCTGCTGAAGTTTCTCTCGCCTGGCGAATTGGCGGTGTCGCCTGACGGGCGGCGGCTGTATGTAGCTTGCGAAAATAGCGATGAACTCCGCGTTGTAGACACGACAACGGGCGGCGTGGTCAAAGTGATCCGTGTCGGTCACATTCCGCGCGGACTGAGTGTCTCGGCCAACGGCCGGCAAGTCTACATCGCGAACTCGTGGGATGACACGGTTTCAGTAATCGACACGCAGAAACTGGAAACCGTCGCGACACTGAAGGCTGGCTTCGAGCCGATCAGTGCCGTGGCAGACAAGAAGGGCGAAGTGCTCTACGTAGCCAATCGCCTGAGCAGCGACATCTCCGTCATCGACCTTCGAACTGGAAAAGAACTCAAGCGGCTTGAGGGAGGACGCGGTGCAAGTTACCTGGCTCTGTCGACGGATGGGACGCGCTTGTACTGCAGTCATATCTACCCGGCCATCAATGCGCGGCGAGGTCCGCCCGAGTCGGAGATTACGGTTATCAACACGATCACCCGGCGCGTGATAGACCGCATTCCGCTGCACAACTCCGCGGGTGTATTTCATCTCGCGATTGCGTCTGATGGTCAACTCGGGGCTGCCACAGTGCTTCGCCCGAGAAACCTGGTGCCGCTTGCCCACGTGGAGCATGGAGGAGCGTTCGTCAATTCGATCGTTCTTTTTGGGCCAGGCTTCGAGAGCGCAGTTCCCCTCCCTATTGACGAGCTTGACCGATACTTTGCACTGCCGTTCAGCACTGCGATCACCCCGGACCGCACGAAGTTATTCGTCAGCGCTGCAGGATCGAACACGATCACGGCAATCAATGTGCCTGCACTGCTGAAGTTCTCGCGCACACATGGAAAGGACGCGACCAATGACCTCTCCGCGTCCTCGAACTACGTCATCACGCGAATTCCCGTCGGTCGCAATCCGCGGGGCATCGTGCTCTCCCCTGACGGCCACCGCCTTTATGTGGCGAATCGTATGGATGACACTATCTCGGTTCTCAATACCGCCACATCCAAAGTTGCTTTTAATTTCGATCTTGGCGGGCCGAAGACGACCACCCCACTGCGTCGTGGCGAGCAACTGTTCAATGACGCTCGCTTCTCGTTTCAAGGACAGTTTAGCTGCGCCAGTTGCCATCTCGACACGACCTTCGATGGCCTGGAGTGGGACCTGGAACCGGACGGCTTCGGCGTCGACATCGTCGATAACCGATCGATCGAAAACCTGATGGGCACGCAGCCTTACAAGTGGAACGGTGGCAATCCCGATCTGCCGACGGAGTGCGGCCCGCGCACCGAGAAGTACGTCTTTCGACGTTGGCACTGGTCGCGCGACAGACCGGTCGTCACTTGTGGATACCCCGCAACTTCCCGATGTGGCCTATTCCGCTCCTTATCTGCACGACGGAGCCGCGCGGTCGCTGGAGGAAATCTGGACCATTTTCAATCCCAAGGATCAGCACGGCGTGACCAACGATCTGACGAAAGGATGAACTGAACGACCTTATTGAGTACTTGAGGACGTTATGAGAAGAACAATCCTTTACCTCACCGCCGCCGCAGTTCTCGCGCTTCCTGCGGTGGCGGCCCCGCCCAATATGCCGATGTTCCGTTGGGAGAATTTCACGATCGCGGATGGTTTGCCCAACAACCACGTCTTTTGCGTCCTGGTCGACGGCAATCGTGTCTGGGCTGGGACCGACAATGGACTCGGCGTTTATGAGAACGGTAAGTGGAAGATATATCGCCCGGCGGACGGCATGGCCCATCAAGCTGTCCTCTCACTCGCGCTCGACAAGAACACAGGGGACGTGTGGGCCGGAACAATGGGCGGACTGAACCGAATCTCCCCCGGCCGCATCGACACTTTCACGCAGCTCAATTCAGGTCTCAGCAATGACATCGTGTACGGCGTTGGCATTTACGGCGATTACGTCTGGACCGCGACCGCTGCTGGCGCCAGCCGGTACAACACTCGTACCGGACAGTGGGCCCTGTTTAACGAACGCAACACGCCGATGTTCGAGATTTGGGTTTATGCCGTCAGTCCTGCGGAAGATAAGGTGTACTACGCCGTTTGGGGCGGAGGCGTTCTTGAGTACGACGTCAAGACCGAGCGCTGGAAGGACTACAACGATCCCGACGGCGAGACCGAGCTGGTGCTCTTCAAAGACCAGGGGCTGATTCACGAGATCACCACTTCGGTCAGCTACGTGAACAAGATCCTCTGGGTCTCGACCTACTTCGGTGCCAGCCGGTACGACGGCCGCAACTGGCACAACTTCCTGAATAAAGACAGCGGACTGCCCAGCAACTTCACCAGCCAGGTGAAAGGCGTTGACGGCGATCGCGCGTGGTTTTCAACCGACAAAGGCCTCGCCTATTACGACGGCACCAATTGGGCTGTGTATCGTCCCGCAATGGACACCCACAGACCGGAGATGCTGGTGCGCGATGCGGACGGAAACATCACGCCAATCGCGGTCACGACTGCCCCGGCGCACAACTATATCCTCGGCGTGGACTTTCAGGGCGACGACATCTGGGTGGCGACAGCTGAGGGATTGAGTCACGGAATTCGGGTCAAAGACAATTCCACCACGAAGGTCACTAAGGCACACGAAGGAAGACAGGGTAAATCAGCAATGCGGGTTGCAAAGACTTTGCGGTAGCGGCAAAACACAAAGGAGAACCTATGGGCCTAGCAGAATTACTTCACGAAATCACAACCGCGCCTATTGAGAAGCGCGCCATCACCAACTTGAACGTGCTGAACGAGGCTTATGACTACGGAAGCGCGTTCTCGCGCGGCATGCGTGTTGAACTCGGCAAGTTTGTCGTGCTGTTTATTTCCGGCACGGCAAGCATCGACGATCACGGCCGCACGCTGTATGTCGGCGATTTACGCTCGCAAGTGCGCCGCACATACGACAACATCACCGCGCTGCTGGAGTCGGAGGGCGCGACATGGAAAGACATCGTCCGCACCACTTGTTACCTGCGCGATATCGAGCGCGACTATCAAGCCTTCAATGAGGAGCGGACACAGTTGTATAGAGAGCAGCGTCTTAATCCGGTACCCGCTTCCACGGGCATTCAAGCGATTCTCTGCCGGCCAGACTTACTGGTGGAGATCGAAGCAATTGCCATCTTCCAGAAGCCCAGTCCTCAGGAGTAACACCATGCGCCGCATACTGCCCATTGTGCTCTCCGCGTTCCTGACGTGCGCAGCAGGTGCTCAGACGGGCACCTGCTCGTGCGGAAGCAATCCCCCAGAGCGTCCCGCTCCTCGGTCATTGCATCCGTACGCCGGCGCACCAGACGATCTGCGCCCATACGCGAAGTTTCAGAAGCCGTACTACGAGCACTATAACGACCTGATCGAGTACAACGGTGCGGCGCGGGATATTCCCGACCCTGATCTCAAAACCCTGGATGAGATTCGCATCGGCTTTCTGGCGCCTCTGTACGATCATCCCGATCAGGCGCTTGGTCATCGCATGTTGAACGGCGCGGAGTTGGCCGTGGACGAGGCGAATGCGGCCGGCGGTTATTGCGGCAAACCATTTCGCATCATCACGCATAACGATTATGACAACTGGCAGAATAGCCGGCTGGCGACGCAAGGTCCCGACAAGGATTCGGCAATCTGGGGCTCGGCTTCAAACGACGCTGTGAAGATGATCTATGACGACAAGGTCTGGGCCATGTTCGGCTCGATCAGCGGGGAATCTACTCACATTGCCCTTCGCCTTACGCTGAAGGCGGAGACGCCGCTGATTAACAGTGCGTCTACCGACCCCACGATTCCCGAGACGATCATTCCATGGTACTTCACCGACCTCCAAGATGACCGTGTGCAGGGATACACCCTGGCGCGGCACATTTACACAGACCTCGGACTGAAGCGGGTCGCCCTTCTACGTGTGAACGATCGCTATGGACGCTTTGGCGTAATCAAGTTTCGCGATGCCTCGCGACGGTTGGGACATCCCGTCGCGATCGAACAAAAATTCTTCCCCGGCGATACCGATTTTCGTCACCAGCTCGGCGTCATCAACGACACCGGCGTCGATGCGATTGTTTTGTGGACCGACCAGGGGCCCGCGGCTGAGATCTTGAAAGAAATGCGCGAACTCGGCATGAAGCAGCGTGTTTTTGGCAGCCATCGCACAGTCGGCGATGAATTAATCAAAGCCGCTGGACCTGCCGCAGAAGGATTTGAGGCGGTTTATCCCTATGATCCCAGCCAGCGTACGCAGAAGTGGCTGGAATTCAATGCCCGGTTTGAAGCGCAATACCACGAAAAGCCCGACCATTTCGCCGCGCTTGCGTATGACGCCATGCAGGTGCTGCTGCAGTCGATCTGTCGCGCAGGTCTCAACCGTGGGCGGATTCGCGATGTGCTCACCGGTGTGACTGAATATGACGGCGTCACCGGGCACATGGTGTTCGATCCCAACTGCAAGAACATCAGCCCGCTGTTTCTAGGGACAGTACGCGACGGCAAGATCACTTACCGCCGCATCACGATGGAAAAGGTGCAGGCATACGCGAAGGTTGGTGAAGATGGCGTTGAATACTACGGGCCAGCAACCACGCCGCTCTCAAATTCGCCGGAGATCAAGATTGCGGTGTTCGGGCCAGGTGCGGAAAGGGCGATTGCTTTGCCTGAAACCGTGAACGCTGTGCAGAAGTTGGAGACGTCGGGACGTCACTACACACTTGTCGCCGTTCCAAGCCATGTTGCGTGGGGCAAGGCTTCAACCGGTTTAGTAAATGCTGTGTATCAGGAAGGCGTCGTCGGCGTGATCGCGCTGGATCGCAATGCTGCGCACCTGGCCGAGCAGATCGGGTCGAAGGCGTTTGTTCCGGTGATCGCGATTTCGTCGGACCGAATGCTGACGACGACAAACGTCCCGTGGATTTTCCGCTTGCCGGAAGGAACGCCTTTGGAGAAAGCTCTGAATGTTTTCGTGGAGGCGGCCAGTGCATCCGGCGCTGATCGTGCCAAAATTCGCGCGTATCTAGCATCCGGGGACACGATTGCGGGAGTGAGCTTCACGCCGACAGGAGATGCCAGGTGAGTGGCGCCTTACCCTCGGAGCGCTTGGCCGTCCCTCTGGGACTAGCTCGTTCATCGCGACTCTACCCAGCGCTGCCGCGCTGGGCTAAGCTGGGCCGTCCGTTTCACGGGCTTTCGGTCGAGATCCTGTGGTGCTTCGTTGTTTGTATTCTGTCCTTGGCTGCGCCCGCCTTAGCCGCCGATCATCGGAACCTTCCAGCAGGCAGCGAGTGCCTCTCCTGCCACGCGGAGAGGACGAAAGGTCAATCCGTTCACTTCGATTTCGCTCACGCCTGTACCGTTTGCCATGTGGTCAGTATTGCGGATGGAAAGACTTCCATCATGCTCGTTCTGCCGAAAGACAAAATCTGCTACTCCTGCCACGAGAAAGCGGCCATGGATGAGGTCCCGTATATGAAGGGTGAATGCCTTTCCTGCCACGATCCTCATAACAGCCAGCGTACGTACCTGCTGCGGCCCAACGTACCTCTGCCTACTGAAAAGCCCAAACCCTAGCGCGGTATAGAGAAGTTGCAATTTCGGCGCTTGGGAAAAACCTCGGGGGCCCCTATGCACGATTGCTGCCACCGTGTTTATAATGGGCTGCCGCTTCCGTTCCCAGCTCTTCCTGAAAGGATCCTCCATGGTACCGACGCCGAGACCGCTTAGTACTCGGCTGAAGCACTTGGGCTTCACGCAAGGAAGTCAGATGAAACTCTATGGCGAGAAGTTCGAAGTTGCCGGAGAACCAATCGTGGTCACCGCCGAATTGGTTCTCGTGGATGCTGTCGAAACAAAATCCGGACAACTCAAGCGCATCCGCATCCCATTGCCCATACTGAAGATGGCGCACGACAGCGCCCCTTAACGCGCGCCAAACGCACAAAGAGTCGCGACATCGCGCTGAGTTCCGCAGGTAGGGTAGAGGACGCAGTTTTAGTATGCGACCGATGTCGCCGGTCGCAACGCCTGTCCCGACTCCCTGCGCGCCTGCAATGCTGTCGCTGTGCGCTGGAAGATTTCAGAGGGAGATCCGGTAGCCACGACCGTCACCAGCAACCCGCGGTTGCGATAGAACTGGATCAGCGGCGCGGTGCTCTTTTCGTAGGCGTCCAGGCGAACGGCACTCGATTCTGGATGATCGTCTTCCCGCTGATACAAGCGACCGCCGCAGTGATCGCAAATTCCCTGGAGTAGGGGAGGTTGCGAGGTCACATGGAAAATTGCTTTGCACTTGTCGCAGGTGCGACGCCCACTGATGCGGGCAACGATCTCGGCCGGCGGCAAAACGTAATTCACCACCGCGTCCAGCTTGAGTTGCTCCTTCTCCATCAACTTGCGGAGTGAGTCGGCTTGCGCAAGCGTGCGGGGGAAGCCGTCGAGCACGAAGCCACCCTGGCACCGCAAACAGGTGACGCGCTCACACACCATCTGCCAGACAATTTCATCGGGAACGAGATGTCCGTGGCTCATGTATTCCAGTGCAGCAGCCATCACCGGCGAAGGTGTCTTATCGCGCTGGCTGCGCGCCGCGCGAAACACGTCGCCAGTGGAAAGATGGCACGCGCCTAGCTGCTGGGTAAGAAATGCGGCCTGCGTCCCCTTGCCGACTCCCGGAGGTCCGAGCAAGACGATGCGCCACGGGACGGACTTTGTCGCAAACACGGCCCGACAGCGGGCCAGAGGTCCATACAGCCACGCAGCACGATCGTTTTCCCGCATATTCATGGTCGCCCCTCGAGACGCCGCACACAGGCTTTGCCCTCGATAACGCATGGGCACTGGGTTTACTGTATGGGGCACTTGCGCTTCAGGCTGTGACCCGAATCACAGGAGGGGTTGATGGGAGTCGCGAGCCGCCAGTCCTGTATTCTCATGGGCAGTGGATGGGGGACAAACATCGCTACGGTTTTGGCTTGCCGCGATACTTGTGCTCGCGTGTGTCTCGTTTTGCGCTCTGGTTCCCTGGTTTCACTACGGCATTCCTTCGGGCCACGACTTCGAGTTTCACTTCAACTCCTGGGTAGAAGTGCTTGATCACTGGAGGCAAGGGGTTGTTTATCCGCACTGGGCAGCGTGGGCGCACTACGGATATGGCGAGGCCCGGTTCATTTTCTATCCACCCGTCTCATGGACCCTCGGCGGGATTCTGAGTGCCCTTCTTCCGTGGAAGATCGTCCCCGGAGTATTCGTTTGGTTGGCATTAACACTGGCAGGGCTATCGATGTTTGCCGCAGCGAAGAACTGGCTTTCGCCAAACAACGCGTTGATTGCGGCAAGTGTTTACGCGCTGAATCCGTATCACCTCATCATTGTTTACTGGCGGAGCGCGTTCGCCGAATTGCTCGCGGCCACGTATCTGCCGTTACTGCTGCTCTGCGTGCTTCGACTCGAAGCGCGGGGACAGCGGATGGTTGCGCCAATTGCTCTGCTGTTGGCGGCGGGTTGGCTCACGAATATTCCAAGCGCAGTGATGATGCACTACATGCTCGGGGTACTCGTCATTTGGATCGCGATTTCCAGTCGGCGGTGGAACGTCCTCTTCTATGCAGCCATCGCGGTGATCGCCGGGGCGGCGGTTGCAGCAGTCTACTTGCTGCCTGTTTGGCATCAGCGGACCTGGGTGAGCCTCGATCAGGTGCTATCGCCGGGTGTACGTCCACAGGAAAATTTCATTTTCGCCCACACCACCGATGTCGAGCACGACAAGTTCAACCATCTGGTTTCGTGGCTGGCGGTTTGCGAATTCGCGGTCCTTGCGATCATGCTTTTTTTGTCGCGCGCGAAAAGGGCGGCAAGATTCTGGCGAACGATGCTCGTGCTCGGAGCGTTTTCTGCGCTGATCATGCTCTTCATCACGTCTCCGCTATGGAAGTATTTGCCTGAATTGCGTTACGTCCAGTTTCCCTGGCGATGGTTGTTGGTGTTTAACGTCGCGTTGGCCTTGGCAGTCACCTTCGCGATTCAGAAGTGGTGGGCCCGAGGCTTGGTTTGCCTTGTGCTCCTGGTATCGGTTCTGGTTGGCGCGCAACGGATTCTCGCGCCGTGGTGGGACCACACCGGTGATCTCTGGGAAATGGTCGACAATCAACACGACCGAATTGGCAACGAAGGGGTGGATGAATACGCGCCGACGGGTACCGACCCGTATGATGTCGATCAAAATGCACCGCTGGTTAAGTTCGAAGGCGACGGAGCGGCAAACATTATGATCCAGCTTTGGGATGCAGAGCACCGCGTCATTACTGAGCAGGCCAGCGCACCCGGTGAATTGATTCTGAAGCTCTTCAATTACCCGAGTTGGGAAGTGACCGTAAATGGCCGTCATGAGCACGCCGGGATGACGCAGCATTACCAAATGACGGTGCCAATTTCGCGTGGAGAAAACAGAATCGACCTGAGGTTCCATGAGGGATGGGACCGGCGCATCGGCGCTGTAGTGTCATTCACCACTCTGTTGGCGATCGCACTCTGGTACAAAAGAGGAAGTCGCTCCTCAATGGCAGTTCCTGAGGGCTGACGCCCGATGCCATCCAAACACGTTCTCGTCGCCACATCGAATCCGGGAAAAATCCGCGACCTTGCGGGTGCAGCTTCTCATTTTGGTATCGAAGTGGCACAAATCCCCAACTTTGCGTCTCTACCGCTGGTGGTGGAAGATGGACAGACCTTCGAAGCGAACGCGCGTAAGAAAGCTGAAGAGTATAGCCGCTATGTTCCGGGCGAGATCGTGATTGCCGACGACTCTGGACTCGAAGTGGACGCGCTCGGTGGCGCGCCGGGAGTTCACTCCGCCCGCTACGCGGCTGACGAACCGCACCTCGCGGATGCAAATACCGATGATGAGGCAAATAATGCCAAGCTGATCCGCGAGATCAAACGCGTGCCGTCAGAAAAACGCGGCGGGAGATTCGTCTGTTGGATTGCTGCGGCCTGCGACGGAAAGATTCTCGCCGTCTTCGAAGGAAGCGCGGAAGGAGTTATTCAGGAAACCCCGATCGGCTCGAACGGCTTCGGCTATGATCCACTGTTCTTTTTTCCGCAGATAAATAAGACCTTCGCGGAGCTTACCGCCGCAGAGAAGGCACACTATAGCCATCGCGGCGAAGCCTTCAGGAAATTTTTGGACTGGTATTCGCGGGGGTGAGTACCTGAAAGAAGTGCGCGTTCTTTTCAGTTCCCTTATGGTTCCGAACTCGACTCTCGCACCGAGGGACTTTATGAATCTCGATATCTCAGGCAAGGTCGCTCTGATCGCAGGTGGCACAGGTGGTTTAGGAAAACCAATTACGCTTTCGTTTTTAAATGCCGGAGCAAAGGTCGCCGTGACCTACATTAGAGATGACGAGATTGCGGCGCTCCGGAATGAAGCTGGTGATCGCGCGGCTCTCCTTAGCACGCACGCGGTGAATGTGACAGACGACGGATCGGTGCGGAGCGCTGTGGAGACGCTGGTTGCAAAACATGGAAGGATCGACATCCTGGTCAATACTGTCGGCGGTTATGCCGGTGGGCTGAAATTGTGGGAAACCGATCCCCAGGTGCTTTCGCAAATGCTTGACCTGAACCTTCGGTCCGGGTATGTGCTCGCGCGCAACGTGGTTCCCGTGATGTTGAAACAGAAGAGCGGCGCGATTGTGAACATCGCAGCAAGAGCTGCTTTTGATCACGCCGCCGGAGCCTCAGCCTACGCGGCTTCGAAGGCAGCCGCAGTCGCGATGATGGATTGTCTCGGCGAAGATTTGAAGGGCACAGGCGTGAGAGTGAATTCAGTGTTGCCCAGCATCATTGACACGCCAGCGAACCGTCGCGCCATGCCGGGCGCGGATTTTGGGAAGTGGCCGAAACCCGAAGAGATCGCGCGGGTGATTCTGTTCCTGTGTAGTGACGCGGCACGCCTCATTCACGGCGCGTCGGTTCCGGTATACGGAAATGACTGATGCTAGGCAGAATGCAAAACAGCTTTCGGTTTCACTTCGCCGCAGGCAGGTTGACGACCGCAGGATGGTTGTCCGTGTTCTGTGCCGCCTGACAATTCCTCACCGGAGCAGCCGGAGCGATTGCTGCCGGAGCGGATGTTCCTGCAGCCGGCACAGGGATAGGCGCTGGTCTGCTCTGCAATGAGTTGGCCTGTACCGAGGCCGCCGTTGCCGCACAGGTTGCGGCAGGCGATGAAGTCGCGCCACCTTGAATCGATGCGATCAGTGAGCCCGATGACGTCGCTCTGCCGGGTGTAGCCGCAACCGGAGGAACAGATGCAGTCTTGGCCCTGGTTCCCGGGACTCGTTGGACTGCAGGAGCGGTCGAGGTCTGCTGGCCGAGCCTGCCGCCCAACTGACTTGCCGCGTTGCCCATCGCATTGCCCAGCATTTTCCCGAGGCTGCTGCCCGCGGTAGAAGAGAGGCCATGGGTCAATACGGATTCAGCCGCAGCTTGCGCGAATACTTGGGTTGCGCTCAACCCGCACATCAGAATCACAGGGGCTACGAACCCGAGATATTTCATAGGACCTCCCTACATCCCGCGACTGTAGCCCTGAATGGTGCGGGAGTCAATTGCTTTTACCAGCGCTGATGGACCCGAGGTCGAATCTTTTCGTTATAGGTTTTTTCGACCGCTGCCATGGTTTCGCGGCTGAGGGGCGGCAGGTCGGACGCCCGGCAGTTCTCCGTCACCTGGTCGGGCCTCTTTCCTCCGGGAATGGCGCAGGTTACAGCATCGAACATCAAAACCCAGCGCAGGGCGAATTGCGGCATCGTCATACCCGCGGGCAGAAACGCGCGAATTTCTTCGACTGCCTTAAGACCGAGATCATAGTCGACTCCCGAGAACGTCTCGCCGACATCGAACGCTTCGCCATGACGATTGAAGTTGCGATGATCGTCTGCTGCGAATTGAGAATCTCTTTTTAGCTTCCCGGTCAGCATGCCGCTGGCCAGCGGCACGCGTGCGAGGATTCCCACCTTTCTCTCCTTTGCAAGCGGAAAGAACACTCCAGCCGGGCGCTGCCGGAAGCAGTTGAAGATCATCTGCACACTCTGCACGTTCGGGAACTCGACTGCCTTGATCGCCTCTTCCACACGCTCGACACTCACACCGTAATAACGCAGCTTGCCCGCTTTGACGAAGTCGTCAAGCATTCCAAACACTTCCGGATGGTAGTAAAGATCGGTAGGCGGACAATGCAGCTGCAGAAGGTCAAGCGAGTCTGCCGAGAGATTTCGCAGGCTGTCATCGATCCATTTGGTCAAGTTCTCGCGGCTATAACCTTCAGTGACTTGCTTGGGCAGCTTGCGTCCTGCTTTGGTGGCAACGACGATTTCTTCTTTGCGCTCCTTCTTGAGCCGCGCAACCAGCCGCTCGCTGCGGCCATCGCCGTAGACATCCGCTGTGTCGATGAAATTCACGCCCGCGTCGACAGCGGCGTGCAACGCTTTCATGGACTCATCATCGGAGACATGTCCCCAGGCGCCTCCAATGGCCCATGCGCCAAAACTAATATCGGAAACATTCCATCCTGTGCGGCCCAGAGATCGGTATTTCATCGTGCGTCTTCCCTCGAAATAGTTCGAAAAGCGTTGCTTTTCGCGGACTCGTTAGCTCGGTTTACCCGAGCGCCTGATTCAGGTCCGCGATGATGTCGTCGACATCTTCAATGCCGACAGAGATGCGCACCATTCCATCGGTGATGCCAATCGCGGCCCTTCCCTTTTCGCCCAGCGCGGCGTGCGTCATAGTGGCGGGATGCGAAATAAGGGTTTCGACTCCGCCTAGAGACTCACCTAACGTGCAAACCCGAACGCGCTTGAGCAGGCGAGCAGCGTTGGCGAGCGAGCCGGTTTCAAACGTAATCATCGAGCCGAAGCCGGTCATCTGGCGGCAGGCAAGTTCGTACTGCGGATGGTCTTTCAGTCCTGGATAAAAGACCGATTTCACTTTGTTATGCGATGCCAGGAAATCCGCTACCCTGCGCCCGTTGCTGTCGTGCTGCAACATGCGCACGGCCAGCGTCTTCACGCCACGTAGTACCAGCCAGCATTCGAACGGAGAAAGAATCGCGCCAGCAGCCTTCTGCACGAAGCCAAGTTGTTCGGCCTGCTCCTGCCGGGTGCAAACGACCACGCCGCCTAATCCATCGCTGTGACCGTTGAGAAATTTCGTCGTCGAATGAACTACCATGTCCGCCCCCAACGCGATTGGTTGCTGGAAAAATGGCGACATGAAGGTGTTGTCGACGACCAGTTTAACCTTCTTTCGGCGGCAGATCTCCGCAATTGCAGCTATATCACTCAGCGCCATGAGAGGGTTTGTTGGCGTCTCAACGTACACCATGCGCGTGTTCTTCTGGATGGCGCGCTCGACGTTCTTCGCCTCGGACGTGTCCACGTATGTGAACTGAAACGCGTACCCGGTCAGCACCTGATTGAACAGGCGCGGCACACCTCCGTAGAGGTTGTGTCCGCAAACCACGTGGTCGCCGGATTTGTACATGGTGCAAATGGCGTTGATGGCGGCCATTCCGCTGGCAAAGACGCGCGCCGCGACACCGCCTTCGAGAGAAGCGAGATTCTTTTCGAGCCGATCGCGGGTGGGATTGGTGACGCGCGCGTACTCGTAGCCTTGACGCGGTTTGCCGAGTTCATCCTGAACGTAGGTGGAGGTCGCGTAGATCGGCACGCCCACGGAACCGGTCAGGGGCTCGGGTTCCTGACCGTCGTGGATGGCGCGGGTGGAGAAACCTGGCCGTTGGCTCTTGGGTGTTGGTTGTTGGTTAGACAGTCGCGGGTCGCGCGTCGCACGTCGTGCGCCGTCCCTTGGAGAGTTGGTGGAGGCACGGGCGCCCTCGCCCGTGCGTCGCACGCAATCCGTCGCACGTCGTGCCCGAGTGTTTTGGGGAAGCGGGGAATCCTTCTTCATTTGAATCGTGCCTGTGCCGTCCCTGCGCTCTCTTGAACGCCGACCCAGCACTTACCGTGCTGGGCTATTTATGTTCCGCCCTCTTCGAGGGCTGGCGCGCATTCTGCATCATACGCGGGTTCTGAACGTACACCGTGCGACGTACAGCGCGTGCGACGCGCGACGAACGACCACCGATGTTTTTGGCGACGACCGAAGGCCTGCGACCAAGGACGCTTTCTAAATCCCGCCCTCAAAAATCTTCTTCGACAAATAGCGCTCGGCGGAATCGGGAATGATCGTCACCACCCGCTTCCCTGCTCCGAGTTTCTTGGCGATCTGCAAAGCTGCAAAAACGTTCGCACCGCCGCTCGAACCCGACAGTACGCCCTCTCTGGCGGCGAGTTCTGAGACGGTGCGAAATGCATCTTCGTCGTAGACCATCAGGATTTCGTCGCAGACTGAGCGATCAAAATTCTTAGGAATGAAACTAGCGCCAATGCCTTCGACCTTGTGCGGACCGGGAGCGCCGCCGCCCAGTACCGAGCCCTGCGTTTCGACGGCCACCGTGTAGACGCGTGGCAGTTTCTCCTTAAGGAATCGCGCCACACCGGTAAACGTACCCGCAGTTCCTGAACCGATGGTCACCGCATCAATTTTGCCGTCCATCTGCTCGAAAATTTCTTGCGCAGTTGTCTCGTAGTGAAATTCCGGATTGGCAGGGTTTTCGAACTGTGCGGCCATGAATGCGCCCGAAGTTCGCAATGCCAGTGCTTTTGCCCGATTGATAGCACCTTGCATCCCATCGGCTTCTGGCGTGCGGGTCACCTCGGCGCCGAGCGCACGCATGATCGTCACTTTTTCTTCGGAGAAATTCTCGGGGACGAACAACGCAACCTTGTATCCGCGGCTGACTCCGATCAAGGCGAGACCGATTCCGGTGTTTCCGGCGGTGGCCTCAACGATAACGCCACCCGGCTTGAGCTTACCTTCTCGCTCCGCGGCGGCGATGATGCCTATCGCTGCGCGATCTTTTACGCTACCGCCCGGGTTAAGGTATTCGAGTTTGACGAAGACTTCTGCTGAGCCTTGCCCCGGCAGATTGCGGAGCCGCAGCATGGGCGTGAGCCCAACAAGTTCGGTGATATTTTCAGCTACCCGGAGCTGTGAAGTCGTCAAAGGCACCCTACAGGGTACGGAAGTGGAACGGAGAGGTCAACGGTGCACAGCAGTTTCAAGTCTCGAGTTTCTAGTTTCTGGCGCTTGTTACCTGGCCGACAATTGCTTAGCCGATTGGGAAACTGGAAACTCGAAACTTGAAACTGGCTACTTCATCGTTCCTTCCTGTCCAGGGTAGTATCCGCTGCGGGTACGGACGGTCAGCTTTTTGTGGCCGGGGGCGTGAGCTTCTACCCGGATCGCGCGATATCCCCCAGCGCTTTTCGGCGTGGTAGGCACGTAGCTGATCGTGTACTGATTGCGGATATCGTGTGCAACAGAGCTGCTGATCTCGTCGACATCGGTCAGGGTTGGTGGGAAAAACGCGATGCCGCCGGTCCGCTGGGCAAAGGTCTCAAGAGCCCGCTTGGCCTTACGACTCTTCTCGTCTCCTAGCAATCCGATCGCATAAATAACCGGCCCGTTTTCCTGAGAGACGCGGTGGACGGCTTCTTCGATGCTTTCCTGGCTGGCGTCATCTTCTCCGTCGGTCACTACGAAGAGAACCTTCCTTTGCAATTTCGATTCTGTGAGGTGATCGCAAGCCGCAACGATGGCGTCGTAGAGCGCCGTTCCACCTCTCGCCTCAACGTGCTCGAGCGCGCCCTGAAGCTTGTGAATGTCGGCCGTGAAGTCCTGATCGAGAATCGGTTCGTCGCTGAAATTCACCACAAAAACCTGGTCATCTTTGTTACTCGAACGCACCAGGTTCAGTGCAGCCTTGTTAACCTCTTCGCGTTTCTCGCGCATGGAACCGGAATTGTCGACCAGGATGCCCATCGCAACCGGGAAATCCTCGCGCCTGAAGAGTCGGATAGTCTGCGGCTGGTCGTTTTCGTAGACCGTGAAGTCCGGTTTCGTAAGATCCATTACGAGACGATTTCTCTCGTCAATCACCGTAGCGTGAAGCATGACTTCCCGCGCTTCCGCTGTGAAAACGTAAATACCCTCGTTCGTTGCTGTCGGGCCCCTGCCCTGTCCACCTTGCGCTTGACCGGAAGGCTGAGCATTTGGAGGTTGTCCATTGGCGGGCTGTCCTGTGTTTGCACCCGGCGTGGGGGGCGCTTCAACCACCGGCGGCGGAGGCGGCGGATTGGTTGATGGTCCCAGGGCTTCTGGAGGCAACTGCTCCTGCTGGGCGGGTGAAGAAGCGGCATTCGCCGCTGGACCGCCAGCGTTCTGCGTCTGCGAAGCGCTTGGCTGCTGCGCGGCAGTCCCCTGCACTTGCCCGAAGCACACCCATGAAAGCCCTGCAATAAGAAATAGGAATCCAGAGACTACTCTGATAGGCGCTCTACTGCGTCGCAGCGTAGTACCCAGTTTTTGCATAGACATGGAGCGGTGGCAGTCCTTTCGGCGGCAGCAGCTTCACTCTTATCTTATGCCACTTGCCGTCGTGCCCTGG
>JAICSO010000025.1 GCA_025936825.1 Terriglobales bacterium | reverse complement strand
CGCGGACCGATACATGCGCGCCGAAGCTATGGCAGCGCATGCCGCAAGCGGACAAACCGTGCAAAATGCACGATAATAGGCCCTTCGGAGCACGCTCTTCCTCATGCAAGCGGACACCATTCTGGTCACCGGCGGGGCAGGTTTCATCGGATCGAATTTCATCCTGCAGTGGCTGGCTGCGGAAACTGCCGCTGTCATCAATCTGGACAAGCTGACCTACGCAGGAAACCCCGCGAATCTCGCCAATGTTGCGTCCGATCGCCGATATCGATTTCTGCAAGGCGACATTTGCGATCGTGAATTCATTGCCGAGCTGTTGATCACACATCGGCCGCGAGCGATCGTCCATTTCGCGGCGGAGAGTCACGTCGACCGCTCGATTCACGGGCCGGACGACTTCATCCGCACCAACTTGAATGGAACGTTCAGCCTGCTGGAAGAATCGCGGGCCTACTGGTCTGGTCTGAGTGGGGCGGCACACGATCAGTTCCGGTTTCTGCACGTGTCGACCGACGAGGTATACGGCTCTTTGGGAGCAAATGATCCAGCATTCACGGAAAACACGCGCTACGCGCCGAACAGCCCGTATTCGGCGTCGAAGGCCGGTTCCGATCATCTGGTTCGCGCGTACTTCCATACCTACGGCCTGCCGGTCCTGACGACGAATTGCTCGAACAACTATGGGCCTTTTCAGTTTCCTGAAAAACTGATTCCTCTCGTCATCCTTCATGCGATCAGCGGCAAGCCCATCCCGATTTATGGTGACGGCCAAAACGTTCGCGACTGGCTGTACGTGGCTGATCATTGCGAGGCCATTCGCACCGTACTCTCGAAGGGCAGAACCGGGGAAACCTACAACATCGGCGGCCGCAACGAACTAAAGAACCTGGATGTGGTGCGTACCATTTGCAGCACGCTGGACGAACTTCGTCCAAATGATCCGGTGGTCCCGCATCAGAATTTAATTAAGTTTGTGACGGACCGTCCCGGCCACGATCGCCGTTACGCGATGGACGCCAGCAAGATTGAATCCGAACTCGGCTGGAAGCCTAGGGAGACATTCGAAACTGGCATTCGCAAAACCGTGCAGTGGTATCTCGAGCACGAAGCGTGGGTGCAGAGTGTCACCAGCGGCAGTTATCGCCAGTGGATGGCCAAGCAGTATTCGCTCTAGCCTTTTGACAGCAACACCCTGCGGCATGGAACATAGCAAGTGCTCATGAGCAATCCTCAGCGCTCTTCCAAATACAAAGGGATCATTCTTGCGGGCGGGTCCGGCACACGTCTATACCCAGTCACTCACGCCGTGGGGAAGAGCTTGCTCCCGGTGTTCGACAAGCCCATGGTGTATTACCCGCTCTCCACGCTGATGCTGGCGGGAATTCGCGAAATTCTGGTGATTTCGACGCCTGAAGATTTGCCAAAGTTCGAGCATCTTCTCGGCGACGGATCAGGTTTTGGCCTCACGTTCTCCTACGTCGCGCAACCGAAGCCGGAAGGCATTGCGCAAGCTTTCCTCATTGCTGAGAATTTCATCGACGGCAGTTGCTGCGCGCTGGTTCTGGGGGACAACATTTTCTACGGGCACGATCTTGCCAAGGCCGTGCAATCGGCATCCGAGTGCGAACGCGGTGCTCGCATCTTTGCATATCCCGTGCACGATCCAGAGCGCTATGGCGTAGTTGAATTCGACGCACAAGGCAAGGCACTCAGCCTGGAAGAGAAACCGAAGGTGCCGAAGTCACGATACGCGGTAACGGGCCTGTACTTCTACGACTCCCAGGTGGTTGAGATCGCGAAGAAGCTGAAGCCTTCCGCTCGCGGGGAGCTCGAAATCACTGATATCAACCGAGAGTATTTGAAACGCGGAACGCTCGACGTGGCTGTGATGGGACGCGGCATGGCTTGGCTCGATACCGGAACGCACGAGGCGATGCTGGAAGCCTCTCTCTTTATTCAGACCATTGAAACCCGTCAGGGCCTCATGGTGGCTTGTCCCGAAGAAATTGCGTATCGCCAGGGCTACATCACCGAGGAGCAGGTGGAACGGGTCGCGACTTCCATGAAGAACAACCGCTATGGCAATTACCTTCTGCAAATGCTCAAGGAACGGGTGTTCTGATCCCAATGAAGGTTCACCAGACATCCATCTCAGGGGCGCTGGTTATTGAACCCAAAGTCTTTGCTGACGAGCGAGGGTTCTTCCTTGAGAGTTACAGCGAGAGAACTTTTGCCGAACTTGGAATCAAAGAAAAGTTCGTGCAGGACAATCACTCCTCATCGAAACGAGGCGTGCTGCGCGGATTGCATTATCAAGTCCAGAAGGCCCAGGGTAAGCTGGTTCGTGTGATAAGCGGGCAAGTGCTCGATGTGTTCGTCGACTTACGCCGTAGTTCGCCGACGTTTGGCCGCTGGCATTCGGCAAAGCTTTCGGCAGCTAACAAACTACTCGCCTGGATTCCCGCCGGTCTGGCGCATGGATTTTACGTCCTCTCCGAAAACGCTGATGTGCTTTACAAATCTACCGAGTTCTACTACCCGGAACTGGAGCGCACGATTTTGTGGAATGATCCCGATCTGGGGATCGGGTGGGGGGCTCAGAACCCGTTGCTGTCCCCCAAAGATCAGCGGGGCACGCGATTTCGAGATGCTGAAACCTTCGCCTGAGAAGTAGCTGGCCTTACGATTTTCCCCGCGCTCACTGCTCGGGATTTCTCAACGCTTCTTCGCGTGATTAACTCCAGGCTGAGCGTCCGGCCTCTCATTCACGACCTTCTGCTGCCGTGAACTCTCATCCTCGCTCGATTGCGATGTAATCCCTTGCGCGGGCTTCCGTGGTGTGCGCGTGTCTACCGAGCCTCCGTACGCAACATCCTGTTCTTCTGTGTTGCGTCGTACATGTCGCGTGTCCGTCTTGCGAGGAGTGCGATTCTCCCCCGTGTCGGCGCCTTCCATATGCTCATAAATGGGTTCGTCGTCTTCCGTTCCGCTGCGCGCCTCGTTCTGGTCTGGGTTGAGGTCAGTCTGGTCAGGATTGACGTTCGGCTGGCTCTGAGTGTGCTTTGGCATTGGGCTCTCCGCACATTTGGATTGCGTCGATGGCTCTGGTGTTTTCACACACTTTTGCAGCTACTTCCTCCAGTCCAGAAGCACCTTGCCGGCCTTCCCTGAGCGCATGGCATCGAAACCTTTCTGGAATTCCGAATAGCCAAAGCGGTGCGTGATCACTGGGGAGATGTCCAGTCCCGATTCCAGCATCACCGTCATCTTGTACCAGGTTTCGTACATCTCGCGGCCATAGATGCCTTTGATGGTCAGCATGTTGAAGATCACCTGCCGCCAGTCGATCGACATTTCTCCTGACGGAATGCCGAGCATCGCAATCTTGCCGCCATGGCTCATATTGGCCAGCATGTCGCGAAAAGCAGAAGCATTGCCGGACATCTCCAGGCCCACGTCGAATCCTTCGTGCATCCCTAAATCTTTCTGAACCTCTTTCAACGACTTCTTGCTGGGATCGATCGCAACATTTACGCCCAGCTCGTGCGCGAGTTCAAGCCGGTGATGGTTGATGTCGGTGATCACGACGTAGCGCGCGCCTGCGTGCCGGACCACCGCGGCCGCCATGATCCCAATCGGCCCTGCGCCGGTGATGAGCACGTCCTCGCCAAGGACTGGGAATGAAAGCGCGGTATGGACCGCATTTCCGAATGGATCAAAAATGGCTGCCACTTCCAGCGGAACGGTAGGGCTGTGCTTCCAGATATTGCTCATGGGAAGCACGATGTATTCGGCAAATGCGCCCGCGCGATTCACGCCCACTCCCTGCGTGTTGGCGCAGAGATGCCTGCGGCCCGCCAGGCAATTGCGGCAACGCCCGCAAACCACGTGCCCTTCGCCGCTGACCAGTTCGCCCTGATGGAAGTCGTTGACGTTGGATCCGACCTCCACAATTTCACCCACGAACTCGTGCCCAATGACCAGCGGCACGGGAATGGTTTTTTGCGCCCACTCGTCCCAGTCGTAAATGTGGACGTCGGTGCCGCAAATTCCCGTGAGCAGCACTCGAACTTTGACGTCGTTAATGCCGATTTGCGGCTCAGGAACATCTTCCAGCCACAATCCCGCTTCCTTGCGGCTTTTGACCAGAGCTTTCATAACGCCCACTTTCTCCCGTCGGCGAGAACCCATAAGAATATCGGAAGAAGCGCGGCGGTGTTTGCGCCGGGACGTCGGCTGACGGCTTCTCTGGTTTCGTCCTAGAATTGCCAAGGCTGCTCGCGCGCCGCCGGTCTCCTAGGAGGAACCATGGCCACAACCACCGCTCCGGTTCAACTCGAGTCGAGTGTCACCGAATTTCTGCGCATCCCCCGCAAAATGCTGATCGGAGGAAATTGGGTGGAAGCTGTTTCCGGTAAGACGTTCGAGTCCTACGACCCCTCAACTGGCGAGGTTCTGGCGCGGGTTGCCGAGGGAGCCGGGGAAGATATCGACCTCGCGGTGAAAGCAGCGCGGGCTGCTTTTGAGAAGGGCGAGTGGGCAAAGATCTCGCCAGCACAGCGCGGAAAGCTGCTGTGGAAACTTGCCGACCTGATTGATCAGCACACCGAAGAACTCGCGCAGCTGGAGACGCTGGACAATGGCAAGCCGATCATGACCTCCCGCAAAGGCGACATCCCGGCTGTGTCCGACATGTTCCGACACTATGCAGGATGGACCGATAAGATTTCCGGCAGCACGCTTCCTCTTTCCGCGCCGGAGCCCGACAAATTCTTTGCATATACGCGTCGTGAGCCGGTCGGCGTTGTCGGCCAGATCATTCCGTGGAATTACCCGCTGGTGATGGCTTCCTGGAAGCTGGCGCCTGCGCTGGCTTCCGGCTGCACAGTAGTTTTGAAACCTGCCGAGCAAACACCGCTTACAGCGCTCCGGCTTGGCGAATTGATCCTGGAAGCTGGATTTCCTGACGGGGTCGTGAACATTGTTCCCGGTTTCGGCGAGACTGCCGGAGCCGCGCTTGCTGCTCATCCTGATGTCGACAAAATTGCGTTCACCGGATCTACGGAGGTTGGGCGTCTGATCGCCAAAGCTGCGACGGCGAATCTAAAGAAAGTTTCACTCGAACTCGGCGGAAAATCTCCCAACGTGGTTTTTGCTGACGCCGATCTTGAGCGCGCCATCCCCGGAAGTGCCGCTGCAATCTTCTACAACCAGGGACAGAGCTGCACGGCAGGTTCTCGCCTGTTTGTGCAAAAGAGCGTGTTCGACCGTGTCATCGACGGTGTCGCCGAGCAGACAAAGAAGTTCAAACTCGGGCCCGGCATCGATCCAGCCAGCAATCAAGGACCAGTTGTCTCGAAGGAGCAACTCGAGCGCGTGTGCGGATATTTGGATTCCGGCAGACGTGACGGTGCCAAGGCAGTTGTCGGCGGCCGCAAGCTGGACCGTCCCGGTTATTTTGTCGAACCCACAGTTCTCGTCGACGTAAACCCCGAGATGAAAGTTGTGCGGGAAGAAATTTTTGGCCCCGTGGTTACCGCCATTCCTTTCGACAGCCCTGATGACGTGCTCTCATTTGCCAACGACACGGCCTACGGCCTGGCGTCCGCCGTCTGGACGCGGGATATCAGCAAAGCTCACCAACTCGCGGCGAAATTGAAAGCCGGTACGGTCTGGATAAACTGCTACAACGTCTTTGATCCCGTGCTGCCGTTCGGCGGCTACAAGCAATCCGGTTGGGGCCGCGAGATGGGTTTTGACGCGATCGAACTCTACACCGAAGTAAAGTCGGTTTGTGCTCGCATCTAACTGCATCGCGCAGAGCTACATGAAAGTCCGTAAGGTACTTACTGTTCTTCCCCGATACTGCGCTACGCCTACCTTCCATAGACTAGATTTTGTGCCGAGTTCCGGCGACGCGTTCGGCCGTCTGCAAGCTCGCTGTCTGCGCATCCTAATCCGGTACAAACACATTTCTCGCCTGAGGTAGTTTTGTCCAAACCTTCCGAACTCATTGTTTGGCCGGGGAAGCCGTACCCATTGGGGTCTACCTGGGACGGCGAAGGCGTAAACTTCGCGATTTTTTCCGAGCACGCCGAGGCGGTTGCGCTCTGCCTTTTTGACGAGGAAGGCCGTCGCGAAATTCATCGCATCATGATGCGCGAGCAGACGGACCAGGTCTGGCATTGCTATTTGCCCGAAGCTCGTCCGGAGCAACTGTATGGCTTCCGCGTCTGGGGACCTTATGAGCCATCGAAAGGCTTGCGGTTTAATCATCACAAGCTGCTGCTCGATCCCTATGCGAAACAAATCCGCAATGGGATTCGCTGGCACGATTCACATTTCGGATATCGCGTGGGACATCGCAACGAGGACTTGTCCTTTGACCGTCGTGACAGCGCTCCGGGAATGCTGAAGAGCGTAGTCATTGACCCGGCGTTCACCTGGGGTTCGGATCGCGCGCCCAACATTCCCTGGCATCGCACAGTGATTTACGAAGTGCATGTGAAGGGATTTACGGCCCGCCATCCTGATGTCTCGCCCGCGCTCCGCGGCACCTATGCCGGGCTGGCCACAGCGCCGGTGATTGACTACTTGACTCGGCTCGGTGTGACGGCGGTTGAATTGATGCCGGTGCACACCTTCATCGACGACCGGCACCTGATCGAGCGTGGGCTACGCAATTATTGGGGCTATAACACCATCGGATTCTTTGCACCGGAGCCGCGCTATTGTGCTACCGGATCCGTCAATGAATTTAAAACGATGGTGAAGACGCTTCACTCCGCCGGAATCGAAGTCATTCTTGACGTGGTTTACAACCACACGGCGGAGGGCAATCAGCTTGGCCCGACACTGTCGTTCCGCGGTATCGACAACTCCGTCTACTACCGCTTGGTTGGAGATAATCCGCGCTACTACATGGATTACACCGGCACCGGCAACACGCTGAACATGCGCCATCCGCGAGTGCTGCAGTTGATCATGGACAGCTTGCGGTACTGGGCGCTCGAAATGCACGTCGACGGCTTCCGCTTTGACCTGGCGGCAACCCTTGCGCGCGAATTACACGAAGTGGATCGGCTCGGCGCGTTCCTCGACATCATTCATCAGGACCCGGTGCTCTCGCAGGTGAAGCTGATTGCTGAGCCCTGGGATCTCGGCGAAGGCGGATATCAGGTCGGCAAATTTCCCGTGGGCTGGGCCGAGTGGAACGACAAGTATCGCGATGCAGTCCGTTCCTATTGGAAAGGTGATGGCGGCATCATCGGAGAACTCGCTTACCGCGTTACCGGTTCAAGCGACCTTTATGCGCGTAGCGGTCGGCGTCCCTACGCCAGCGTTAACTTCGTCACTGCCCACGACGGTTTCACATTGCAGGACCTGGTCAGCTACAACTCCAAGCACAACGAGGCAAACGGCGAAGAGAATCGGGACGGCACCGACAACAATCGCAGCTGGAACTGCGGTGTCGAGGGCCCGACCGATGATCCGGAAATCAAACGGCTGCGGGCGCTGCAGAAGCGGAATCTTCTGGCGACATTGTTTCTCTCACAGGGAGTGCCGATGTTGCTTGCCGGCGACGCAATCGGCCATACACAGGGGGGGAATAACAATGCCTATTGCCAGGACAACGAAATCAGCTGGTTGGATTGGTCGCCGGAGCACATGGACACCGAACTCCTGTCGTTCGTGCGACGCTTAATCGCGCTACGGAAGGATCATTCTGTCTTTCGCCGCAGAAACTTCTTTCAGGGTAGGCAAATTCGTGGTGCGGGGATTAAGGACATCGCGTGGCTGCGTCCCGATGGCGAGGAGATGACCGACGAGGAATGGAACCAGGAATTTGCCCGCTGCCTCGGTGTGTCTCTGAGCGGGCAGGCAGCGGATGAAGTCGATGAACGTGGTCAACCGGTTCATGATGACAATTTCCTGCTGCTGATGAATGCTCACCACGAGGAGATCCCCTTCGTCGTGCCGGAGGCTCCGTCAGGATCGGGTTGGTTCGCGATTCTCGACACTTCCTGCCAAACCACGCGCAATCCGGACGCATATTATCCCGCGGCTGCGAAATATCCATTGCAGGCCAGATCTCTGGCGCTCCTGGTAGAACGTGATCCCAATCGCGTGCGCAGGACGGATCGGAGACGCTCCTCCGCGGCATGAAGCGCAAGCACGGAATGCAATTTGGCGCCGCGTGTCTGCCGGACGGCGTTCGCTTTCGACTGTGGGCGCCGCAGGCGTCGCGGGCCAGCTTGTTCCTACACGGCGACGACATCGATGTTCCGATGGCTTCCATGGGTGAGGGCTGGTTCGAGCTGACGTCAGGTGCGCACGCGGGCGCACGGTATCAGTTCCGAATCAATGACGACCAACTTGTTCCCGATCCCGCCTCTCGCTTTCAGCCTGAGGGAGTACATGGTTCGAGCGAGGTGATCGACCCTCACTCTTACGACTGGAGTGACGCGAACTGGCGCGGTCGTCCCTGGGAAGAGGCTGTTCTTTACGAACTTCACGTCGGAACGTTTACGCCAGAGGGCACGTTTGCCGCAGCAGAAATGAAGCTCGACTATCTGGCCGATTTAGGAATTACTGCGGTTGAACTGATGCCCTTGTCGAGTTTCCCTGGCATGCGCAACTGGGGATACGACGGCGTGCTCCCGTTTGCGCCTTCGAGCGCATACGGGCGTCCGAAGGAACTGAAGCATTTCATCGATGCCGCGCATTCGAAGAACCTGATGGTTTTCCTTGATGTGGTTTACAACCACTTTGGACCGGAAGGGAATTACTTGCCGCTTTATGCGCCGCAGTTCTTCACTGATCGCCACAAAACTCCATGGGGGCAGGCAATCAATTTCGATGGCCCATGCAGCCGCACCGTGCGCGATTTCTTCATCCACAACGCACTCTACTCGCTTGAGGAATTCCACTTCGACGGCTTGCGTTTCGACGCGGTGCACGCGATCAAAGACGACTCGCATCCTGACATCCTGGAAGAGATTGCGTCAGCCGTTCACCAGCAGTTCGATGGCAAGCGTCACGTCCATCTCGTGCTCGAGAATGACGACAACGCTGCCCACTACCTGCGCCGAGACCCGCGACGCAAGCCGGTACTTTACTCGGCCCAGTGGAACGATGACATTCATCACGCTGCCCACGTGCTCGTTACCGGCGAGTCGGATGGCTATTACGGAGACTACGCGCAGAATCCCGCGGAACATCTTGCGCGCTGCCTGGCGGAAGGCTTCAGCTTTCAGGGCGATGCTTCCGACTATCGTGATGGTGCGCGCCGCGGCGAAGCAAGCTGCGACTTGCCCCCAGAGGCATTCGTGGCATTCCTTCAGAATCACGACCAGATCGGCAATCGTGCCTTTGGCGAGCGGGTCTCGGAGTTGGCTGACCAGGCTACGCTGCGCGCGATGATGACCGTTCTTCTTCTCGCGCCCTCACCTCCATTGCTGTTTATGGGGGAGGAATTCGGTGCCACGACGCCGTTTTTATTCTTCTGCGATTTCGGTCCGGACCTCGCTCCCAAGGTGACCGAAGGACGCCGCGCGGAATTCGCAAAATTTGCGCAATTCAGTTCGTCAGAAGCGCAATCAAGAATTCCTGATCCCGGTGATATCGAAACGTTTCTTGCCTCTAAGCTCGACTGGGCGTCGGTTGACCGGGCAATACACCGGCAGTGGCTGGATTTTTATCGGCATATGCTGGATATTCGGCGACGTGAAATCGTGCCGCGCACACCTGAGATCCAGCTCGGCGGAGCCAAATATAAGACGTACGGCAACCGCGCTCTTTCGGTGGATTGGCCGCTTCGCAAAGGCAGCTTGCACCTTCGTGCCAACTTCGCGGACGCTGAAACCCGCATCCCAGATGCACAGGCGGGGAGACGAATTTTGCACAGTGAGCCGGAAACAGCGGCTCAGAAGGAAACTCTACCGCCGCTCTCGGCCGTATGGGCGCTGAACGAATGACGCGCATCCCGATCTCCACATACCGTTTGCAGTTCAACCGCAGCTTCACTTTCGCGCAAGCTGCGGAGATCGTCCCTTACCTCGCTGCCCTTGGTATTTCTCATTGCTACGCGTCTCCCTACCTGCGCGCGCGTCCCGGCAGCATGCACGGCTACGACATCATTGATCACCATAATCTGAACCCGGAGATCGGCTCGCCGGAGGAATACGAGCGCTTCGTATCCGCTTTGCATGATCGTGGCATGGGGCAGATTCTCGACATCGTCCCAAACCATATGGGAGTAATGGGTGCCGATAACGCATGGTGGCTTGATGTTCTGGAGAATGGCGAAGCTTCCAATTACGCCGAGTTTTTCGATATCGACTGGGAACCGTTGAAGGACGAACTGCAAGCCAAGGTTCTCGTTCCCGTCCTCGGCGATCAGTACGGAACCATTCTCGAGCGCGGCGATCTCAAGCTGACATTTGACGAGTCCAAGGGCGAGTTCAGCATCTTCTACTTCCAGCACAGATTTCCTGTGAACCCAAGGGAGTATCCGCGGGTTCTAACTCCGGTTGCCGATCGCCTCGCCAAACGAGTAGACCCTCAGAATGAGAATTTACTTGAATTGCAGAGCCTAATTGCGGCGTTCGGACACTTGCCCGGCCGCGAAGAGAAGCAGCCCGAGAAACGCGCGGAGCGAATGCGCGACAAAGAAATTCACAAGCGGCGCCTTGCGGCGTTGTGTGAGCGATCGCACGAAACGGTTCAGTCCATTGCCGAAACGCTGCAATCCGTCAACGGCTCCGCGGGGGATCCTGCCTCCTTTGAGCAAATCCATGAGCTGATCAAAGCGCAAGCGTTCCGCCTCGCTTACTGGCGGGTTGCTGCTGATGACATCAACTACCGCCGCTTTTTCGACGTCAATGATCTTGCCGCGCTCCGTCAGGAAAACCCGCAGGTATTCACCGAGACTCATGCCTTCGTGGAGCAGTTGCTTCGCGAGGGGAAAATTGATGGGCTGCGAATAGATCATCCTGATGGGCTCTACAATCCGCGCGAATACTTTGGCCGCCTGCAATGCGGTGTCGAAGCCATGGCCAATGGCCAAACATGCAGTGCGAAACCACACTACGTGATCGCCGAAAAGATTCTGACCGACGACGAGCAATTAGCCCGAGACTGGCCCATCCACGGAACCACAGGATACGAATTTGCCACTCTGGTAAACGGCCTTTTCATTGACCCCGGTGCTGAGGAAGCGCTCGATCGTACTTACGAGGAGTTCATCGGCGAGCACGTCGATTTCCGACAACTTGTGTATGAGTGCAAAAAGCTGGTGATGGATCGCTCGCTGAACAGCGAACTGAACGTGCTCGCGAATCACCTAAGCCGTATTGCTCTTTCGGATCGCCACACCTGCGACTTCACGGTGAAAAGCTTGCGCGATGCGCTCACCGAGATCGTCGCCTGCTTCCCCGTGTATCGCACCTATGTAGCCGAGCGCGAAGTGTCGGAAACGGATCGCAAGTACATCGACGAGGCGGTCGAGTGTGCGAAATTGAGTTCGGCTGCGGCGGATCTGTCGGTCTTCGATTTTATTCGCGACATTCTCCTGACGCGGCAGGCAGAAGGCCATGTGCCGTACTACGAGCGCTCGGTCATTCATTTCGCCATGCGGTTTCAGCAGTACACGAGCGCGTTGATGGCCAAGGGTCTCGAGGACACGAGTTTCTATCGCTACAACCGGCTGGTTTCGCTGAATGATGTCGGCGGCGATCCCACGCGTTTCGGTATCACGCCTGAAGAATTCCACGCTGAAACGCAACAGCGCGCTGCCTTGTGGCCGCACAGCATGCTGTCTGGTTCAACCCATGACTCCAAGCGCTCGGAAGATGTTCGCGCTCGCATCAATGTGCTCTCGGAGATGCCGGATAAATGGGACGGCCATGTGCGCCGCTGGCGGAAATTGAATGAAAAATTCAAAATCCGCGAAAGCACTGGAGCTTCGTTCGCGAGTGAGGTGCCTTCGGCTAATGATGAGTACCTCTTCTATCAAACGCTGATCGGTGCGTGGCCGCTGGGGGAGGAGAGGGATTGCCTTCCCGAGTCGTTTGCGCCGCGAATTACTGAATACATGATCAAAGCTCTCCGCGAAGCAAAAGACCGTACAAGCTGGGCCAACACAAATCAAGCGTATGAAGAAGGCGTCGGCAATTTTGTGAAAGCCGTCATCTGCTCCGAAGAGTTCCGCGCCGACTTCCTGCCATTCCAGCGCAAGGTATCGTACTTCGGCATGCTAAACAGCCTGGGCCAGATGCTTATTCGGCTTACGGTCCCCGGTGTCCCCGATGTCTACCAGGGAACTGAGACTTGGAACTTCAGCCTCGTCGATCCCGACAACCGCCGGCCCGTGGATTATGACGCCAAGCAAAAAGGCTTGCAGCAGATTCAACAGATGATCAGCTCGGGGTCACAGCGTGCCGGTGTTGTGCGAAATTTGACCGCAAACCTGGAGGACGGCTGCATAAAGATGTACGTCCTCTGGCAAGCTCTGGACTTGCGCAACCGGATGCCTGAATTATTTCAAGAAGGCACATACATTCCTGTCCCAGTCACTGGAGAAAAAGCAAAGCACGCTCTGGCTTTTCTGCGGAAGTCAGAGAGGGCAGCGGTTCTGGTGGTGGTTCCTCGGCTCTGTTCTCAATTGACCGCCGGCGAATTACGACTTCCTCTCGAACAACAGGTCTGGGGCGATTGCGAAATCGAATTGCAAGACCTGGTTGGCAGTGAATGGTTGAATGTTTTCACCGGAGAGCGTCATAAAGCGTCCGGCGCACGTTTGCGCGTATCGGAACTTCTCCGCTCCTTCCCTGTCGCACTTCTGTCTTCTCGAGTACCCTAAATAGGTCAAAACTCTTAGAAATTAGTTCAGAACTGCGCTTTTCCACCGCCGCTCCCGCAACATTGTTATTGCCCAGCGGCAACATACGTGGGAAACTGGCGAGCAACTCTGGCCGGAGTTGTTCCAATGCGCCGTTTCAACGTAGTTTGCATTTCACTTCTTGCCTCGCTGTGTGCGCTACCGGCGCATTCGTCCGACAAACACTGGTTCAACGTTCGAAACGCGGTGTTGAAGTTGCGCGCCATTGCGAGCAGATGCGCTCCGCTTTTGCCTTGCTGATGAACCGTGCCAGAACCCACGATCCTGCGCCGTTGCTGATTTTTGCATTGGATGGGCAGAAAGAGGTCGATGAGTTTGCCGGCGACGCGAACCGCGGCAAGCACACAGGACTGTTTTTGCCCGGCACGGACGAAAGTTTCATTCTGCTCGACGCCTCGGGTAATCCATGGCATGCCGTCTATCACGAATACGCTCACGAGCTTCTGAACGCGAATACCAGTACAGCTGTTCAGACGTGGTTCGACGAAGGTTTTGCGGAATATTTCTCGACCCTGGAAGCTACTTCAAAGGGAACTCGACTCGGCATGGTGTCCGTGGCTGAGCTTGAGTTTCTGCGGAGGAATGGCAAGCTCATGCGGCTGTCTGACCTGGTTGCCGTTCGCCAGGATTCGCACGCCTACAACCAGAATGGGACCACCGTTGCGATGTTCTATGCCGAATCGTGGCTGCTGGTTCATTACCTTTTTGATCACCAGCTGATTTCGCACGCTGAGTCTTTCTTCACCCGAATGGCAAGTGGCACATCTCTGGACGAGGCAACGCAGGCCGACTTCGGCATGTCTCCCGCTCGTCTTGAGTCCGATTTGCTGGAGTACGCGAAAGGAGAGCGCTTTCGCTATTTCTCACTGCCGGCAACGGATATACCAGCCGAAACCACTGTCAATGAATTAACTTGGAAGACCGCTCAGGCCCTGGCAGCGGATGTGCGCTGGCATGCGAAATTGCAGCATTCTGACGCCGATGTTGAACTCCATGCCGCAGACCTGCGCGCCCTCCTGCAGGACGAGCCAAGTAATCCAGTGGTACTTCGACAACTTGGGATGGTTCTGGTCCTGCTCGGGAAAAAGGAGGAAGCTCTCGATTTTCTGACGCGAGCAGTGAAGGCCGAACCGGCGGAAGTGTTGAACCACTACGCGCTGGCGCTGGCCTTCCTGAGTGATGGTGACAAGCCTTCGGGGCGTCAGTTTGCAGGCTTGCTCGATCGTGAATTGGCAGCTTGCGTTCAACTCGATCCCGATTTTGCGGATGTGTATCGGTTGCAAGCGCTGGCATTGTCTCGATCAGGGCTATTCGATCAAGCCACGGCCGTTATTCGGAAAGCTTCTGTTCTTGCCCCACGAAGCGAAATTTACGAACTTGCCCTCGCAGATCTCGAAATCAAGAAACATCACTGGGCTGCGGCAGTGGCGTTGTTGCAGGAACTCAAGAGCAGCCACAACCCCGATGTGGCAAAGCAGGGAGAGTACTTTTTATCGCAAGAAGTTCAAGAAGCAGCGATTTCAAAGGAATAGTTTCTCTCACGCAGGGGGGTTATCGCATCGACTGTTCGACTTCGTTGTACCAGTCGGGCCGCTTGAGCACCTCTCGCGGCTTCGGACCATCCGCGGCACCGACGATTCCGTCGCGCTCCATCAAATCGATCAGATGCGCCGCGCGTCCGTAGCCAATCCTCAAACGGCGCTGCAGTAGGGAAGTAGATGCCTTCCCGAATTCCAAAACCAGGCGGACCGCATCCTCGAACATCGGATCGTTTTCGTCGCCATTAATCTCGCCGTCCGCACCACCCGCCGCTCCGGCCTCGCGTTCTTCTTTCGGAGCTTCAAGGAACTTGGCTTCGTATTCAGCCGCGCCTTGCGACTTCCAGAACTCGACAACGGCAGCAATTTCTTTTTCCGTAACGAAGGGTGCATGCAGCCGATGAACGCGGGCTGATCCTGACGGCAGGTACAGCATGTCGCCGCGACCAAGCAGGGCTTCGGCGCCGTTGGCGTCAAGAATCGTGCGCGAGTCGACTTTGGTTGCCACCCGGAACGACATGCGGGCAGGGAAGTTGGCCTTGATCAATCCCGTGATCACATCCACCGACGGCCGCTGTGTCGCGAGCACCAGGTGGATTCCCACCGCGCGCGCCATCTGCGCCAGACGAGTGATGGATTCTTCCACGTTGTTGCCGTCAAGCATCATCAGGTCGGCCAATTCGTCGATGATGATGACGATGTACGGAATCGGTTTCTCTTCGCTCTGCTCGCCGAACAAGCTGGGCGTATCAGCATCGTCGAAGAGTTTGTTATATCCCTCGATATTGCGAACGCCTTTTTCCGCCAGCAGCTTCAGGCGGCGCTCCATCTCTCGTACGGCATTCCGCAGAGCGTTAGCCGCAAGCTTCGGTTCGGTGATGATGGGCGTGTAAAGGTGCGGAACGCCCTCGTAATTACCAAGTTCCAGCCGCTTGGGATCGACAAGAATCAAACGCACTTGGTCCGGAGTCGCTTTGTACAGGATGGACATGATCATGGCATTGATGGCCACGCTCTTGCCGGAGCCAGTCGAACCGGCGATCAGCAGGTGGGGCATGCCAGCCATGTCCGCCGTAACAATGCGCCCGTTGATATCTTTGCCAAGCGCCAACGTCAGTTTCGATTTCGATCCGATGAATTCGTTGGACTCAATGTTCTCGCGCAACCAGATGATCTCGCGTTCGCGGTTTGGAACCTGAATTCCGACCGTGCTCTTGCCCGCCATGCGCTCGATTAGGATGCTTTCGGCACGTAAGGCAAGGCACAAATCGTCGGTGAGACCCGTCAGGCGGCTGTACTTGATGCCCGCTTCCGGCTTGAACTCGAAGGTCGTGACCACGGGTCCGGGATTGATCTGCGTGACCTGCCCGTGGACCTCGAACTCAGCGTATTTTTCGGTGAGAACCTGCGCAAGAATCTTCAGTTCGTCGGCATCGACGGCCTGCTGCTCATCCGCACGGTGCAGCAGGCTGCTTGGCGGAAGCTTGAAGCTTCCTGCAAGCTTTGGCATCGTGGTCTTCGGCTTCGCGGAACTATCTGCGCGTTCTGCTACCTCTACCGTCGGTTGTGCTGGTGTGGGACGGACATTCCTGTCCGCGAGGTCGTCAGTTCCAGTCCTTGCGGGTGCGATCTCTTCTTCCGCGAATCGCTCAATGCCGGTTTTTCTGGGCTCAACTGGAACTTGCGGTATCGGAAGCGCGGCTGCTGCCCGGGCAGGAACCATTTGTGTCTGCACCACCGGCTTTTGCGCACGACGCTTCTCCAGTTCCTTCTGCATCTTCTTGCGCAGCCGCTCTTCCTGCCAGTCTTTCCAGCGGTCGCGCAGGGCAAGTGCAAAAGCAAACCTGGTCGTCGCCCAAACTCGAACTTGCGAGAACGAAAATGCGGTGCAGAAGTAGAGCGCCACCGCCAACATGCTGGTCGAGACGATGTAGGCGCCAATCAGGTTTAGGTAATGGATCAGGAAGTCGCCGAATACCCGTCCCAGCAAGCCTTCTGCCGGCGGTCCGCCAAACCATCGCCACTGACCTGGCAAAAGCGCAAGCAGCGCAGGGACAAACATCAGCAGCCAGATTCCGCCTAGCAGTTTGGCGACTGGCGAGACTACCTTCCGGGAGCGGAACCAGCGAATCCCAAGGCCAAGAGCAAACACCGGCAACAGAAAGGCCGCGATGCCGAAGAACTGCAGCAGCAGGTCAGCGCCGATCGCTCCAAGAATGCCGATCCAGTTTCGCGCCACGCGCGAACCGGTGAGCACCGAAGCGCTATTCAGCGACGGATCAAGCGGGGAGTACGAAGCCAGCGCAAGGAAAAGGAGAAGCGCGGAGACGCACAGCAGGAACCCGAGCAGCTCATTCAGCCGCCGGTTGTTCGTCGGATTGAAAACACGCGCGATGAACTTCATAAATGGCACGGTTCGTGTGGGCCGGGCATTCTTGCTCGGCTCGCGCTCGCAAGAGCGCTTTCCGCCACATTCCACGCCAACGCGTTTACACCAGAGCCAAACGATTATCGCAGACGTTTACCAACTCGACAATTGAAGACTTTGAGCCAAGTTCGTGATGCGAAATCTTACAACGAAAATTCCGTGGCTCCCCTTTGCTCTGCTAGACTATGCGGCCATGAGAAACCCTTTGCTTCGTATTGCTTGCGTCGTCATTGTTCTGGTAACGGGAGCCTTCTCCCAGGAGGTGATCCCCCTTTATCCCGGTACGCCGCCAGGCTCGAGTGCTGAGACGTACCCGGAGAAGCAATACTTCTCGAAGGTTTGGAACACCGAGGTGGTCAGCAACGTCACCAAGCCGAGCCTGACGGTTTTCAAGCCTTCCGCGGAGTTGAAGAATGGCACGGCTGTCGTGATTTGCCCGGGCGGCGGCTTCATGGCGCTTTCGATCGCGAGCGAAGGCACCGAAGTCGCGCAATACTTGGTTAAGAGGGGCGTCACCGCATTTGTGCTGAAGTACCGCCTCGCGCACACCGGAGAAGATGCGACGCAGGAATTTGTGACCGCTGTTGCCGACCGGGAGAAGTTCCACCAAACGGTGAGTGCTGTCGTTCCACTCGCAATTGATGACGGCTTGGCGGCGGTGAAATACGTGCGCCAGCATGCGTCAGAGTTTGGCGTCTCTCCCGATCGCGTGGGAATTATGGGTTTCTCGGCGGGGGGAGCCGTGACGGCAGGTGTCGCTTTCAAGTATTCGCCCGAAGGCCGCCCAGCTTTCGTCGCGCCGATTTATCCGGGGGGAGAATCGTTCAAAGACGCAACTGTTCCCGCCGACGCGCCGCCAATCTTCATGGTCGTAGCATCTGACGACCAATTTGGTCTTGCGCCGGCTGCTGTTGGCCTCTACATGAAATGGTTGACAGCAAAGAAATCCGCGGAACTGCACATCTACGCCAAAGGAGGTCACGGCTTTGGCGCGCGCCCACACGGCCTGCCCACCGATCACTGGATTGACCGCTTTGCCGAGTGGATGGAGATGGAAGGCTGGTTGAAGAAGTAGCCGAGACTCTATCGGATCACCAATTAGAAACTTCACATTGTCATTCCGAGCGAAGTTGCGACAGCCGAAGGATGACGCAACACAATCGAGGAACCGGCTGTTCTTTCGTAACTGAGAAAAGCAGGTTCCTCCACTCCGTTGCATCACTCGCGTTGCGAATGATGCAACTCCGGTCGGAATGACAGGGGTTGGTTGTTCAGTGATTACGGCTTGACGGTTACCACCACTACTCCATGACTTTCCACCGGCGCTGAGAACTTTCCCGAGGACTTGCCCAAATCCTTATGCGCCCATAGATCGCGCACCGAGGCGCTCAGGTGCGCCGGGTAGCCGATCTGCTCCCAGGTCGCGGTCACGGTCGCCTGCGAAGAACCGCGGTTCAGCAGCAGCACCGCGCGGCTGCCATCCTGCAACTGCTTTGACCACACTTCCAGGTCGCCATCCTTCCACACGCGACGTCCCTGCTGCCCAAGGGGGTCTTGATCAACCGCGATCACTTCTTTATTAGTGAGAATCTCGCGAATTTCGGGCGACATACTGCGAATATCGTTTCCGGCTATCAGCGGCGCGGCCATGATTGCCCAAAGGCTTAAATGGGCGCGGTACTCCGTGTTAGTCATGCCCCCGTTGCCGACCTCCAGCATGTCGGGGTCGTTCCAGTGGCCCGGGCCGGCAGCGGAATAGAGCGGTTCGTTCTGATCTACGATGTCCAGCACGCCGTTCGAACAGCAACTCCCATCCGGCCACTTGTGATGACCGGCCCAGTGGTCTTGGATATCGCCAGTTGTGCGCCACAGATTGCCGCCGACTTCCTCGCCCCACAACCACGGCTGCCGGCCGCCCCACTCGCAGATGCTCAACACAATCGGTCGCCCGCTAGCATCCAGGGCCTGCCGGATATTACGGTATGAAGCTTTCGCATCCTGTCCAGGAAGCGTGTTGCACCAGTCGTATTTCAGATAATCGACGCCCCACGACGCATACATCAAGGCATCCTGATACTCGTGGCCTAAACCCGCCGGCCTTCCCGCACAAGTCTTAGTCCCCGCGTCGGAATAAATGCCGAACTTCAAGCCTTTGGAGTGAACATAATCGGCCACCGCTTTGATTCCGTTCGGAAAACGCTGTGGGTCGGGAACAATATTCGCGTGCTCGTCGCGCTTAACCTGCCAGCAGTCGTCGATCACGATGTACTGGTATCCCGCGTCCTTCATTCCCGACGAGACCATGGCGTCCGCCGCGCCCTTGACCAGGTCTTCACTGACGTTGCAACCAAACTTGTTCCATGTGTTCCATCCCATCGGAGGCGTAAGCGCCAGGCCCTTCGAAGGAGCCCCCTGGGCGAATGCAGCCGTGACGGCAAGTGTCGAAGCAAGAACGATCAATAATGGCATCAATCTCTTCATGAATATGTTCTCCCGTGTTCGCGGACAGTTTTATCAGATGAGCGTTATTTCCGAAAGGGAGGCAGTCGCGGTAACAGTTGCAGAAGCGATGTGACCCGTATCACTGACGGAGTTTGAACTCCAGACTAGTCTGCCGTCGCCGAGGAAACACCATGAGGTCACGTCTTCTTCGTCCCTTGCTCGCGACTGTAGTTGTCGCATTGCTCTTGAGTTGCGGTGGGAATAGCCTGCCCCACTCGAACCAGGTGACTGCGACCGTCACACCGTCAAGCGCGACGATCACTCCGAGCGGTTCCGTCACCTTGACCGGAAACGCTACAGGGTTCACTACGGGGCCCATCGTGGACTGGTACATACAGGAATCGAAGGATATCGACTTCATCAACGACTGCGGCTTGCTGACCAGCCAAAACCCTCCGCAGTCAGGCTGTCCTTACGGTTACGTGATGTTCGAGGATGTCACGCAATTTCCCAGCACCGCGACGTACTATGCTCCGTCCAGCCCGGGTGTATACCACGTCACTTTCGGAGCCTCGCAATTCGTCGCATTTGATCACCTCACCAAGACTGTGCAAGCTGTGATTACCGTCCAGTGAACTTCGGCTTGGCTCTGCGGCTAACGTAACTATGCTACCGTCACGAACAAGCGCTAACATCGCAGACACAACAGGCGCATTGACCAGTGCGGTGACCGTATGCTCAGCGTTTGGCAATCCGTGTGCTACGCTAGGCCGCAATACTGCCTTCGCGCCCTTCAGTCGTGCCTGGAATTTCGACGCAAAAATTGAACGCGGTTTAAGTGGACTCATGTACGACGTGAGATCGAAGCATCCACTTCTTGCCTGTCTTCTCGCAGTCATAGCCGCAGTGTGCCTGCATGGCGTGGCGCCCGCGCAGATTTCTCCTGGGCCGCTCGCAGGGGCGCACCAGTCGCTGAACGGCTCTGCAAATTGCACCACCTGCCATGCGCTTGGGCGCGAGCGCACCTTCAAGTGCCTCGAGTGTCATGCCGAGATCGCGTCTCGCGTTGCCGCGCATAAAGGCCTTCACGCCACCTACAACATTCAGCCTGGATCCAGCCAAGGATGCCCAACGTGCCACTCCGACCATAATGGCGAAAATTTTCCGCTGATCAAGTGGGACACGAAAAACTTCAATCATGCACTCAGCGGATTCAAGCTGGAAGGCAAGCATGCTGGATTGTCCTGCAATCAATGCCATACAGCGGAAAAGATTCCGCCAGCTCAGCGCGCCAATCTCAAGATCAAAGATCTTAATCGCACGTTCCTCGGACTCTCGCAATCATGTGTAAGTTGCCACCAGGACGCGCACCAGGGGCGTTTAGGCAACAACTGCGCGCAGTGTCACAACTCGACTGACTGGAAGACGGTCAGCCCGCAGCAATTCGATCACTCGAAAACGCGCTACGCATTGACCGGGATGCATATGCAGGTTACCTGCGAAAAGTGCCACAGGCCTGGTCCCGACAACAAGCCACGTTACAGCGGCATTCCGTTCGGGCAGTGCTCGGATTGCCATCGCGATCCGCACCACGGGGCATTCACCCAGACTTGCCAATCCTGCCACAACACCAGTGGGTGGAAGAAGCTTGCCGCGGGGCTGAATGAGAAATTCGATCACTCGAAAACCAAGTTCCCGTTACTCGGAAAACACGCAGCAGTCGGATGCATTCAGTGCCACGGGAGTGGTGATTTTAAAAAACCGATTGCGTTTGGAAAATGCGCCGACTGCCACAATCCCGATCCCCACAAGGGGCAGTTCGCAAAGCGTCCCGATGGCGGTGAATGCGCCGGGTGTCACACGGTGGCTGGCTGGAAACCGTCAACTTTTACGGTCACGAATCATGCCACTACTGCATATCCGTTGCAGGGTGCTCACGCCAGAGTGGGATGCCAAAAATGCCACATCCCTCGCGGTTCCGACACGGTGTTCAAGATGAAGTTTGAGCACTGCACCGACTGCCACGAGGACACGCACTCCGGCCAGTTCGCAGCAGCGCCATATTTCAACGCGTGTGAACGTTGCCACACGGTTGAAACGTATCGGCCGTCCACGTTTTCGTTGACGCGCCACAAAGAAACACGCTTTCTTCTGACCGGCGAGCACATCGCGGTGCCTTGTGCCGATTGCCACAAGCAGTCTGCCGACCTCAAGCCGCCCACGGCGATTTATCACTGGGCCAATTTGAGTTGCACCAGTTGCCACGCCGATCCACACCGTGGCCAGTTCAATCAGCGCATGCAGCAGGCGAAGGCTGCGGGAGGTGCGGGCGGGTGCGAGACCTGCCATTCCACGAAGTCTTGGAGGGAATTGAGCAAGTTCGATCATTCGAAGACAGGTTTCCCGCTGCTGGGTGCGCATCGCGCCACCGCGTGCATCGATTGCCACAAACCGCCGAATCTCGAAACCAACATGATGCACGTCGACTTCAAAGCCGCTCCCAAACAGTGCGAGCAGTGCCACGACGATCCCCATGGCAAGCAGTTCGCGCGTGGAGACGTCACGCCCTGCGCCGAATGTCACAACAGCGCCAAGTGGAAACCGTCGCTCTTCGACCACAACCGGCGCACCGCTTTCCCGCTGCAAGGCGTGCACGCGAACGTGAAATGCGCCGATTGCCACAAACTGACGCGTCAGGTCGAAGGCAAACCTGTCCTGTTCTACAAGCCCACGCCAAAAGAATGTGCTGCGTGCCACGGCGCGGAAAAGGTCAGCTAGCGACAGCGGGGTAATAGGCCGATGTATGACCTCGATGGCCCGCAACTGTTGCGATTTTTAACAACGTAAGAATTGCGAAAGCTGCAGAAGAACTTACATTCTGTTCGTCTGCTCTGTTGTACTCGCCGAGAATTCAGACAATGCGTGTACCGCCGATTCGGGCAGCGTCCTTTCGTGACTTTTTCTGACCTGCACAACCTTCTACTCTGGTTGGGCGTCGAATTGCAGTAGAGCCGTTAATCACTTTGCCACCAGTTCAGTCCGGAAGTCATTGTTCGCCTTAGTTCGGAATCATTTTTTAAAAAAAGTCGTGCGGATAGTTCGAGGGGAGAACTCGTGTCTCAACGCGACCCCATTCTTCCGCGCTTTTTGCGGAAACGTGGGCTTGGAACAATCCGACTCTTTGTGGGGCTGATCCTGTTTGCGTTGATGTGTGCCTCGAGTATGCCTGCGCACCAGGGGAGCAAGACTACGCGAAGTCCACACGGGCCGTTGAATATTCCATGCCAGAACTGCCACACGTTTAGTGGATGGAAGCCGATCCGCAGCGTGCCCGAGTTTGATCACAACCAGACGAAATATCCCTTGCGCAGCATGCATGAGAAAGTGCCGTGCATGTCGTGCCACACGAAGCTGGTGTTCAGCAACGTGAGCACGAAGTGTTCCGACTGCCATGCCGATATTCACAAGCGTCAGTTTGGTTCCGCTTGCGAACAATGCCACACGGTCAAGGGATGGCAGGTATCGGTGCAGCAGATACAGAACCACCAGAACCGTTTTCCACTAATGGGCGCGCACGCTGCGCTCGACTGCGACTCGTGCCACAAGAGCGCTGCCGTGGGGCAATTCCAGGGACTCCAGACCGCTTGCTATTCCTGTCACGCCAAAGATTTTCAGGCAACAACCGGTCCGAGTCATGCCGCGGCTGGATTTTCCACGTCGTGCGAACAGTGCCACGGGTTCGACACTTGGTTCAACGTTCGTTTTGATCACCTGAAGTTCACCGGTTATGCGCTAACTGGCGCGCACGCAACCTTAGCCTGCAACGCGTGTCACGCGAATAACCAATTTAAGGGCACTTCGGCTACGTGCAGCGGTTGTCACATGCCGGATTATCAGAAGGCCACGAGCCCGAATCACGTTTCGGCGAATTTTCCGACTACTTGCCAGCTTTGCCACAACACAACGGCCTGGCAGCCTGCTAGTTTCGATCACAACTCGGTTGGTTTCCCGTTGACCAACGGGCATGCAAACCTGCAGTGCACGCAGTGCCATGTCAACAACAACTACAACCTGACCAGCGGAGCTTGCAACCAGTGCCACATGCCCGATTACAACGGCGCTAATAACCCGAATCACGCTGCAGCAGGATTTCCGACCACCTGCCAAACCTGTCACAACACGGTTTCATGGCTACAGGCGAGCTTCGACCACAATTCAGTTGGCTTCCCGCTTACGAATGGACACGCGAACCTGCAGTGTGCGCAGTGCCACGTCAACAACAACTACAACCTGACCAGCGGCGCCTGCAATCTGTGCCATATGCCGGATTACAACGGCACCACCAATCCTAACCATGTCCAGGCTGCGTTCCCAGTGGACTGCTCGATCTGCCACTCAACCGTTTCCTGGCTGACGGCGACCTTCAATCACAACAACACTGGGTTTCCGTTAACAGGCATGCACCTAACTACTCCGTGCGCGCAGTGCCATGTGAATGGGAATTACAACCTGACCAATCCGGCCTGCTCGGCTTGTCATATGCCGGATTACAACGCGACCAACAACCCTCCACATGCCTCGGCGGGTTTCCCGAACACTTGCGAGGTGTGTCACAACACCACGTCGTGGTTGCAGGCGACGTTTAATCATAACCTGACAACGTTTCCGCTGACGGGCTTTCACGTGAACGTCCCCTGTGCGCAGTGTCACGTGAACAACAACTACACGACGCTGCCAACGGCTTGTTACGGCTGCCATCAGACGGATTACCAGGGAACGAACAACCCAAACCACATTGCGGCGGGGTTCCCGACCACTTGTCAGACATGCCATAACACCACTTCTTGGTTGGGCGCAGTCTTCAACCACACCTGGTTCCCGACCAATCACGGCAACGCGAATGGCGTTTGTTCCACGTGCCACACCAATCCCAACGACTACACCGTCTTTTCATGTACGAATTGCCACACCAAGAGCCAGACGGATTCGAACCATCAGGGCGTGCGGAACTACGTTTACAACAGCATCAACTGCTACCAGTGCCACCCGACCGGGGGAGGGGGATAGCAGGCGGCTGCGCTTCAGGCGCACTTATGAACGAGAGTGATGAGGGCGATACAAAGGCAATTTGGATGGGCGTTGCTGCTGCTGGCTTCTGGCGCGGCCGCGCAGGACTCCGCGACTGATCTGGTCGTGCTCCGGGACATTCTCGTCTCTGAGAATAGCGGACGTCCACAGATCGAACTGGTGCTGACCGCGCTAGTCCAGCCATCGACGAGCGCGGCCGTCAATCCCAACCGCCTGATTATTGAGCTCCCCAATACGATCGATGGCAGCAATCTGCCAAAGATGCAGATCAAGGCCGGTGGAGTGCGCACGATTGAGATCGTGCATTCGTTAACCCATCCAACGCGCACCAGAATCGTCGTCGAACTGGATCATCCCCTGGATTACAGCGTGAGCGCGACGGATGAGCACATCAGCTTTGTGCTGATGCCGGTTGGCCGAAGTTCCGATGGCGCGCTCACTGCCGCAAAACGCGGAACTTTGACTGGTATCTTCCACCACGAGAAAGATGTCCCCGGTGTCCAGGTTGAATCAGCGCACAGTACTCCGGCCGCAGCTACTGGCGGAAGCCTTGCGGGAGGGCAGATCTCGCAGCCTCCCACCAGCGGCAGTGTGCAGAAGGCGCCAAAAATGCCGCAAGAAGGTTCGGTTGCATCACAGTCCCGCGCTGCGTCAGACCATTCCAGTGCGAACCTGAGTTTCCCATCGGTTTCGCCGAAGCCCGCGCCCGGGACAGGATCTGTGAACTCACCGCAGAGTCAGCATGCCGCGACGAGTTCTGGCGCTACGGCAGCAAATTCCACTGTGAGCACACCTGCATCCACGCCAAATGCGACCGTAAGCAGTGCTGCGATTCCGACGGTCAGTCAACCGGAGCCTTCGGCCGTGACCGCTACCACCGCGCCCGTCGAATTAAGTGCCGTAGCGTCAGAGCCACAGGGAACAGCAGCTTCCGCGTCGAAAGCACCGGCAGAACCACTCAAGCCAGCCGGATCCCGAGAAATGCCGAGTGACGCCACGATGATGGCCAGCAACACCACGGACCCGCGGCTCGCGATTCGTGCTGCCGATCCCAGTTTGCGCACTGTTTTCCGCGTCAAGTATGTCGCCGATGGTGTGGCTTATCTCGATGGTGGCCGCAATGCCGGCTTGAAAGAAGGCGTGAAGCTCGAAATCCGCGACGCCGACGGCACCGCGAAAGACGGCACCTCCGTTGCTCCTACCGACCCTCGCGTCGTGGCGGAACTTGAAATCAGCGCAGTCGCAGAAAGCTCTTCTGTCACTGACATCCACGATTCCAAGCGGCCGGTCAAAGTGGGCGACCTCGCATATCTTTCTTCCGCCGACGCCGACGCGCTCGTGCAGGCGAACGCCTTGAGTCCGAGCAGGAAATACCCGGCGGTGATCAGTTTCACAGAAGGCGATCCCGAAGATGAAGAAGTTCGTGACGAGATGCCGAAGCCGCCCCTGCCATCCGTCAACCGGGCGCGCGGACGCTTTGGATTCGACTACATGGGCACCAAGAGCTACGGTTCGAGTTCTGCCTCGTCGTCTTCTCTCGGAATGATGTTTCGCGGAGACATTACGCGCATTGGTGGCACCTACTGGAACCTGAGCGGCTATTGGCGTGGGCGTTTGACCTCGCAATCGTCATCCGGCACTCCCACGTTGCAGGATCTGATCAACCGGACTTATCACCTCAGCATGACTTACGCGAATCCGAATTCGAATTGGGTTGCAGGATTCGGGCGTCTGTACCTGCCCTGGGCCAGCAGCCTGGACACCATCGACGGTGGATACGTGGGCAGGAAAGTTTCTGATACCGCGACCGTCGGCATTTTTGGCGGATCGACTCCTGATCCGACCTCCTACGACTACGCGCCCAACCGATCTATCGGCGGCGCCTTCGTCAATTTCGCCGGCGGCGATTTCCAGAAATTTCACTACAGCAGCACCTTCGGCGCGGGGCTGAGCATGTTGCAGTGGAAGCCCGATCGCCCATTTGGATTCCTGGAAAATTCTTTGTCCTACGCGCAGCGTGTTTCCCTTTATGACGCGCTCCAGGTCGATAGCCCGGCGGGAAATCCAGCGGTTCCTGCGCCCGGGGTCGGTTTGAGCCGGAACTTCTTCACTGTTCGATTCCAGGTTACGCCGCGCCTGGAACTCGATGGCAATCACACATATTTCCGCGACATCCCTACGTTCGATCCGACGCTGATCAGTACCGGCTTGCTCGATAAGTATCTGTTCCAGGGATTCAGCGCCGGCGCTCGCTACGAGTTCATCAAAAACATGACCGTTTACACGCAGCTTGGCCGCAGCAGTCGCAGCGGTGACAGCAGCGCGTCGCTCAACCAGATGTACGGGATCACGTTTTCGCACCTGCCGTTGTGGGCGTTGCGCGCCGACTTCCATTACGCAGAATTCAACAGCTCCTTCGGCTCCGGAAAATACAAAGCGTTCTCGCTATCACGAAATCTGACAGATGACTTGCACGCTGAAATCATGGCCGGACAGCAATCGTTCACCGGTTTGATGACCAACTCCGGCCGCACATGGTTCGTGATGAACAGCCTCGACCTGAACGTTGGCGCGCACTACTTCGTGCAGGGAAGCTTCACCACCAACCGCGGACAAATGAGCTACGACCAGTGGATGTTCACGCTCGGCTATCGCTTTGATTCCAAGAGGCACCAGCAATGAAGTGCAAATTCCATCTCGTTTCCATCGGAATCCTGTTGACACTGCCGGCGCTGCTACTCGCCGCTCCGCATGCCTCTCCCGTAAATCTCGATGATCTCCTGTCGCGCACGAGTACTCACGTGACCAAGCTCGTCGATCAGTTTTCCAACGTTCAGTGCATCGAGCAGGTGCAGCAAGAGAAGCTTCGGGCTGACGGCAAGGTCGAAAGAAAAGAAGAGTCCACGTTCAATTATGTGATTCTTCTATCGGACGACGGCGGCGACTTGACCCTGCAGGAATCTCGCATCGCCGTGCACGAAGCCAAAGCCGACAAGAAAAATACGCCAATGCTGCTGAGCAATGGATTCGCAACGCTGTTTCTTGTTTTTCATTCGGCATATATCGGGAGCTTCCACTTCACGGACGCAGGCGCGGAAACCTTGAGCGGCCGCGTGCTGGAAAAGATTGCCTTTGAGCATGTCGCTGGCATGCGCTCCCCCGCCGCGCTCGCACTGCGCGGACGGGAGTCTCCGCTCGAGTTGTCAGGAACCGCATGGATTGATCCCGCAACTGGCGACATTGCCAAGATCGAAGCCGGCATCGGCGAAACGCTGACCGACGTCGGGTTGAAGTCGCTACGGTCTGAAATCGAATTCATTCCGCAGAAATTCGGGACGCAGGATTATTGGTTGCCGTCGCTGGCCAGCGTCGATGTGGAAACTCCGCGTCAGCACTGGCACAACACGCACCGCTTTACTGACTACAAGGCTTTCTCCGTGAGTTCTGAGGAACACGACAAAAAGGTTGCCGAAAAATGAACGCTACCGTCTCTTCCGCAGTTATTGCCATTTCGAATCAGGACCGCTCCCATCGCGCGCGATTAATCGCCGGGTGGGTATTCGCCATTTTGCTGGTGGTCGCTCTGGCCGCATACGGATACGACTACTACACCTTGAGTTCGGCCGCGCGCCCATTCTCACCAAAACATGCCGTGTTGCGTCCAAGCGGCACGATCGGGCTCAAACTCGGTTTTCTCGGCCTGGGCATGTTCCTCGCGATTTTTGTGTATCCCTTGCGCAAGAAGTGGGCGTGGTTGGGCCAGCAGGGAAGCGCGCGCCATTGGCTGGACTTTCACGTACTGCTGGGCGTAAGCGCGCCATTCGTGATCGCGTTCCATTCGTCGTTTAAATTTCACGGATTTGCCGGCATCGCCTTCTGGATCATGCTCTCGGTGTCGCTGAGCGGGTTGATCGGCCGATACCTCTACTCACAAATTCCACGACGCGTGAACGCGGCTGAAATCTCGATGGCGGAATTGCAGGAAATCCAGACTCAGCTTTCGCAGCAACTGGCGCAGCAACGACTGCTGCCGCAGACAGACCTGCGTTCGCTCTTGCGCCTTCCCAGCAAGGAAAGCGTGTCGCGCCTTCCGATGCCGATTGCGCTCGTCTACATGATGTTTCTAGACATTGCGCGCGTCTTCCGAGTCGCCAGCATCCGTCGCCATGCATTGCCTTTCGGTCAGAAACTCACAACCTTGGCGGGATTTCTTCCGACCAGCAATATCGGCCTTGAAAGGGCGATGTTGCTTGCCCGGGAAGAAGCATCACTCGCCAAACGCGTTCTATTTCTCTCGCGCTCGCAACAGGTTTTCCACCTCTGGCACGTGGTGCATAAGCCCTTCAGCTACTCTTTTGCAGTATTAGCGCTGATCCACATTGTGGTCGTCATGATGATGGGATACTTCTAGAACTCCATGGACACGCTGATCACCATTGCCATTGCGGCTGCCATCTGCGCCTTTTTCCTGCGCGGATATCTCAAAAGCCTCAAAGTTCGTGAAGAGAAGGCGCAGAAATCGGCGGAGAACGGCAAGCTGATGTCCGAAGGCCCGAGGGCCCAGCACCCGCATATCGATGTGAACTACTGCATCGGTTGTCAGAGTTGCACGCACGTTTGCCCCGAAGGCGATGTACTCGCCATGCTCGGCGGCAAAGCGGCGATCGTCAACGGTTACAAGTGCATTGGGCATAGCCTGTGCGCCGAGGCGTGTCCTGTGGGCGCGATCACCATGGTGATGACGAGTCCCAGCATGAGCGCCGACCTGCCGCGCCTCACGCCGGAGTTCGAAACCAACGTCCCCAATCTCTTTATCGCCGGTGAACTCGGGGGCTTGGCTTTGATCAAGAACGCCGTCAATCAAGGCCGCGAGTGCATCGATACGATCGCGCGCCGGATAGCCACAGCTCCCCCGCTTGACAAAGACGTGCATGACGTCGTCATTATTGGCGCGGGGCCTGCGGGGATCAGTGCCTCGTTGCGCGCCATTGAGAAGAAGCTGAAATTCGTGACTATCGAGAAAGATGAAGTTGGCGGCACGGTTTCAAAGTATCCGCGCCAGAAACTGGTTATGACCAGCCCGGTTGAATTCCCCATGTACGGCAAGTTCGAAAAGCTGCAACTCTCCAAAGAGAACCTGCTCGCCTTCTGGGACATGGTGCTGAACCGCGCCGATTTCAATGCGGTTACCGGCGAGAAAATCGAAAACATCCAAAAGTTTGGTGACGTTTTCACCATCAGCTCTGCCAACAATCAGTATCGTGCTCGCGCTGTGATTCTAGCGCTCGGCCGCGCCGGCGATCCGCGCAAGCTTGGAGTGAAAGGCGAAGAACTCCCCAAAGTGATGTATCGCCTGATCGAAGCCGACCATTACGTGAACAAGAAAATCCTTGTCGTTGGCGGCGGTGACAGTGCGGTTGAAGCTGCCATGGGCCTAGCCCGGCAAGTAGGCAACGAGGTCACGTTGTCGTACCGTCAAGCCCAGTTCAGCCGTATCAAGGACCGCAATGCCAAGCGCATCGAGGACGACATGCGCGCGGGAAAGGTGAAAGTCCTCTTCAACTCCTCTCCGGTGGAATTCAAAGCTGAAAGTGTTGTTCTACAGGCGAATGGGCAAACGCAGGAAATTCCTAACGATTTTGTGTGGATCTTCGCCGGCGGCACTCCGCCCAACGATTTTTTGAAGAAAATCGGTGTCGAGTTCGGCGCCAAAGACCTGACTCGCGAGGCGAGCACCGAGATGAAGCAGGCTTCTGTCGAACGTTCTCGCGCCGCCAAGGCGTGAGGATCCTGCGCTGTTTTTCGCAGCGCAGGATGCTGAAGCGCGTGCCTAGTTCAGATCAGCTAGCACGGTAGTTGTCACTCCGCCAGTCTGTCCGTCTATCCCGGCCACGGTGCGTACCTGCCCGCTGGAAAGCGTGAGTGTGCCTGTAGACAGCAGCACGTTCGTGGTTCCCGGCTGTGTGAAATAGATGATGTAACTCCCAGCCGCCACGGTCGTATATCCACTTGCCGTCGGAACCCCCACATTAGAGAACGTCGGTGTTGTGCCGAGGCTATTTCCGGAGGTCACCAGGTACACATCCGTTGGACCAAGAGTCGAAGAGGCATTGATCACGCGAATGCTGACGTTTCCAGATGAGGGCGTTGAGTGACTGTCGGTGAATACGGTAGCTCCGTTGGCGGTATCAAGTACTGTGTTGTAGCTGCCGGAAGAGAGGCTAATGTTCTGATCGACGAACGGAGTCGAAACTCCAGTGGGCTCGATTTGAAGATGTCGCGAGCCAGAACTCTCGCTGATGTAAGCCGACGCCGATCCGTAAGGAATGGCTGACGCAACGTCCTTGGTGTCGATAAGCATGTCAATATTCGACTGAATAGGAATGGCATTGAGGATTCTTACGTGAGCAGTGCTCGATCCACAGCCCGTAGCAAAAAGAAATACGCAAAACACACTGATCGGTACCGCCCAAAACAACTTCGGACGCATGCATAGCTCCTAAAGGATAAAGTTAGGTGGCAACCTCTCTGCTAATCGATGCGTTCGCTGTGAACGTAAGTTGCTGGAGCAGAGTAAAGAGTGGTCAAACAAAGTAAAGAGATGTCAACACGCAGGAATTGAGCGCAGTCCAATTTGAATTTCGGCATCAGAGAAAGTTGTCACGTTCAGCTGCGATCGCCCGCGTTTGACCGCGCTTGGCGCAGCCTCTTAGAATTGATAGAGCAGTGAGCGTGCGCGAACGCGATTTCTTTTCTCTCGCGCTCCCATTACAATTTTGACTATGGCGGCGTAGCTCAGGTGGTTAGAGCGACGGTCTCATAATCCGTAGGTCAGTGGTTCGAGTCCACTCGCCGCCACCAATATCGACTCTTCCAATTCTCCCCTCAGGCAGTTCCCACCGCTCGCGTGATTTGTTTTCGGTCCCCATCGCTCAGCCTCAGGAATTCAAAACCGGAGCGAAGCGCTGAAGTGTAGCGCACGACTGCCACGATGCGGATGGTTGCTCCTCCTAAAGGAAGATCTACTTGTACGGCCTCCCCAATACTCAGATTGCCTTGCACCAGCGCTCCAATTCCGCCTTCGCTGATGTCAAGGCTGATAGCGTGGAGCGGGTGCGGGGCCGGTCCCTCCAGTTGTCTCAATTCAAACGGCACGCTGAACAGTGAGCGCGCGTGTTTTCGCGTGCTCGCTACTGTAGATTCTGCGCTGTACTCGGCCACCGGAAGCATCTGCATTCTCGCATTCCCCTGAACATTGTGCTCAGCCCTGGGTTGCGCGAGCACTAGTCAGGTTGTAAAGGGCTACGATGGCTATCGGCAGGAAACCTCGACAACATGAGTGAGTAGAGCGTTGGACAGGGTGCATTCTCAAGGCAAAGCCATCCGTAAGACCATGACCTTTCGTGCACGGTTAGGATTCGCACCTGTACCGTTAACAAACCAAAGGTGAAAACTTTGCCGGTTTCACCGATAATTTGTACGATTTCTTCTGAGCGACCAAATTGGACACTTCTTCGGAAGAATTAAAGCAGTTACTTGAGCAAGTGCGCGAACTTACCGCGCGCGTTCATCGAGTTGAGCAACTCTTGCGGATCGCGCAGACGCCCAGTTCTACTACGGTTCCACACCAACCCCTTCCTGCGCCGCCACCGCCGACAACTCCTGCGCAACACCAACCCGCAGTCGTCGAAGCAACGCCAGCGAGTAAATCTCCCGAGACCACGAGTCCGTTGTCGGCAGTGTTCCCAGGTGCCGACAATCAGGAAAGGATCGACCTCGAGGCCCGGATCGGCTCGCATTGGCTGAACCGCATCGGAATCACTGCAGTTCTTGTCTGCGCAGCTTACTTCCTGAAGTACGCTTTTGATAACAAGTGGATCGGCGAGACCGGAAGAATCGCCATCGGCCTGATCTCCGGCATCGCGGTCGTTCTCTGGAGCGAGCGATTTCGCAGCAAGGGCTACCGCCTGTTCTCGTTTTCCCTGAAAGCGGTCGGAATTGGCGTTCTCTACCTGTCGCTCTGGGCGGCATTCCAGGTGTATCACCTGATGCCTTCGGAGGTTGTGTTTGCATGCATGCTGGTGGTCACTTGCGCCACCTGCGCCATGGCGCTCACTCAGGATGCTGAAATCCTGGCGGTCTACTCGATCGTTGGCGGCTTTGCCACTCCGCTGCTGCTGTCGACCGGTGTGAATCGCGAGATAGCGCTGTTCTCGTACGTTACGTTGCTCGATCTCGGAATCCTAGGGCTGGTCGCATTCAAGCCATGGCGGCGCCTGTTGTGGTTTGGCTATGCGGGCACCTTGATTCTGTATCTCGCATGGTATGCGGAGTACTACGACCGCAAGCAATTTGAGCCAACGCTTATTTTCGCCTCTATCTTCTTTGCCATATTTGCGGTCGCGCCCATCCTCATGCTTCGCCAGGAATGCGGCGTGGGAACGATGCCGCTAGCATTCGCCTTCGTCGACGCCGTTACATTTTTCCTGCAAGCCTACGCGATGATCTCCGACATCAGCAACACCGCGATGGCTTGGTTCTCCCTGGCGTTGGCCGCCGTCTATCTCGGGCTGAATGCTGCGAGGCCGCGATCGTCCGATAAGGCCGCGGAGGCGAACCTCAAGCTGATGCATCTCGCGCTGGCGATCGCGTTGATCACGGTTGCCATCCCGATTCGCCTGAATGCGCACTGGATTACGATCGGTTGGTTTGTGGAATCGGGCGCGCTGTTGTGGCTGGGAAATCGCATCAAGTCGAACCTCCTGAACATCTTTGCGCTGGCCGCACTCGCGCTCGGAGTCGGACGCCTGCTGTTCTTCGATAACTTCACGACGACAACCCTGATCTTGAATTTGCGCATGTTGGTGTACGTTGTTGCCATTGCGGTTCTTGCACTCGTCGCGTACTACGCTTCGGGATATGAAAGCCAAGAGGTTCGCAACATTGGCGCCATAGCTACAGTGGCGCTGAATGCATTGGCACTGGTAGCTCTCAGCTACGAGATCCACGACTACTACTCGCGCCAGATCGCCACTGGGATTCCCGCGCCCGCGTTTTGGGCTCCGGAGCACTGGTCGCAGATGCGCGCCATCGAAATCGCGCGTGGGTTCACCTACTCGGCATTGTTTATGGCGTACGGTGCGATGCTGATGATCGTCGGTTTCCTGCGCAACTCCGCATTTGTGCGCTGGCAGGCGCTGGTGCTCATCGCCGCAACCATCGTTAAAGTATTTGTTTATGACGTTTCGCAGTTGGACCGCGTGTACCGCATTCTCAGCTTTGGCGTGTTGGGAATTCTGCTTCTCGCGATTTCGTTTGCATATCAGCGCGACTGGCTCAAACTTTCCTCCAGGAAAATGGCGGAGCAGCCCGGATCATGAAAGCTCTTCTTGTTGTGATCGCGTCTGTGACCTTTGCGGCCACGGGATACGAAGCCGCGGTTCCATACTTCAGCCAAACGCGCAGCATCAGCATCGGAGCTCCGGAGAAGCAGAACTATGTCCCCCTCGATGCTGACGTTTTCGCGCATGCGCGGCCGGATCTTTCCGATGTCCGCATCTACGACGGCCAGGCGCAAGTGCCATACGTATCGGTCCGGCAGAGCGGCGGCAGCAGTACGCAGGAGAGCCAGGCAAAGCTCCTGAACCTGGGTTCTGTCGCTGGCCGGGCGGAGTTCGATATCGATACCAGCGGCTTCGACGAATATGACCGCGTGCGCTTGCAACTCAACGCGAAGAACTTCATTAACAGCGCGCAAATGGAAGGCCGCCGCACGCCGAAGGACAAGTCAGGGACGAACCTCGGAACCAGCACGCTCTACGACTTCACCAAGGAAGGTCTGGGATCGAATTTCACTCTGAAGTTTTCGGCCGCGAGTTTTCCGTACCTGCACGTGCGTCTCGGCCCCGGCATTCGGCCCGATGAGGTGAAGGGAGCATATCTGTCCAGCTTCTCTGAAACCAAGGCGGCTTGGACGAATGCGGGCCAATGCAATCCTGCCTCGGCTCAACCTAAAGCAACTGTTTACCAGTGCGCGATTTCAACCGGAATGCCGGTGGAGCGGGTGGCGTTTTCTATCCCAGCCAGCAGCGTGAATTTCAATCGCACGGTCGTTCTGTCCGATGAGCACGACAATGAATTCCAGCGCAGCGCGATCAGCCGCGTGCGCATGAATCGCGCCGGGCAAATGGTTACGTCGGAGGATCTGGACATCGACCTCTATGCGCACACCGCGAATCAGATCAGCATCAGTATCGAAAACGGCGATGACCCGCCGCTTCCAATCGAAACCGTCAAACCATTGTCAGTCGAGCGGCGGTTGTATTTCGATCCAAAAGGGAAGAGCTCCCTGCAGCTCTACTACGGTGATCCGAAACTCGAGGCTCCGAGCTACGATTACGCCAAGTTCTTTCAGCAGTCAGCAGATGCAGCAGTCGCGAAACTCGGCCCCGCGCAGGCCAACCCGCAATATGCGGGGCGTCCGGATGATCGGCCCTGGTCCGAGCGGCACACATTCGTACTGTGGGCTGCAATGGTGCTGGCGGTGGTCATTCTTGGCGCGTTGGCAATTAAAGGACTGAAGGGCGCTGCACCGGCGCCCCGGTGAAGTCGATCTACGCAGAAACCAGTTCGCTGCTCGGCTCGTATTCGACAATGTATCCCGCAATCGCGCTGGCCGCGACCGTCAATGGACTTGCGAGATACATCTGTCCCGGCCCGCTGCGTCCGGGGAAGTTGCGATTTTGCGCGCTGATCACCACTTGATCGTTTCGGGTGGAAACGCCCGGCCCCGCATTAATGCAAGCACCACAGCTCGGTTCGATAACATGCGCTCCTGCTTTTGCGAAAATATCGAGGTACCCTTTGCGTACGCAGTAGTCGCGAGTTTCCTGCGATCCGAATTGGATGTAAAACTGCACTGAATCGGCAACGCGCTTGCCTTGTTGCAGCGCATCCGCTAGCACGCGCGCGTACATGTCCATGTCTTCATTCTTGCCTGCCGTACAGGTGCCGCCATACGCGAGTTCCACCGGCACCGGCGTGTTCATATCTCGAATAAACTTCCCATTCCCAGGATCGCCAGGCGTGGCAATCATTGGCGTGATCTCGCTGGCGTCGAGTTCGATGACGTGCGCATATTGCGCGTCGGGATTGCTAGAAAGGCCCTGAATCATCTGTTCCGCTTCCTCGCGCTTCATGCCACGCCGCTGGATCAGGAACTCGACAGCTTTCCCGTCTGGCGCAACAATGCCGGTGAACCCGCCGATCTCCGCCGCCATGTTGGTCATGGTAGCGCGCTCGTCGACGCTGAGTTCTTCGATCGCCTCGCCCGCGTATTCGATGACCTTAGCCAGCGCTTTTCCGCTCCTGACGTAGTCAAGGCTGAGAATCTTCAGGATGAAATCTTTCGCGGTGACATTCGGGTGCTTCTTGCCGCGAACAGCCACTCTCACCGATTCCGGCACGCGCACCCGGACATCTTTCGTGATCCAGGAATTGAAAACGTCAGTCGTGCCGATTCCAAACGCCACACACCCGATCGCGCCGGAGTGCTGCGTGTGCGAGTCGGAGCCCACAACAAGCTGGCCCGGGAGGGCATAGCTCTCGAGCACGACCGAATGACAGATTCCCTCGGAGCCTTTACGGTCTCTCAATTCACCGTGCAGTCGAATTCCTTTGCGCTGCGCAAATTCGCCCTGCTTCAACTTAAGCTGCGTGGCCAAGTCGAGCAGGCCCATCTTCCGCTTTTGCTCAGAGAGAACTTCGTCGAGGAACGTCAGGTGATCGCGGAAGAACACGATCGACGACGGATCATTTACGGGCGTATCCTTTCCGACGAGTTGATCAAAGAAGATCGCCGCCATCGGTGTTACGTATTCATGGCTGAAACGCAGGTCGGTTCGAGCGAAGCCAGCGTCACCAGGCTTGACGGTCGGGACGCCTGCTTTGTCATCCGCGCTGATCATGTGTCTCGCAAAGATCTTCTCTGCGATCGTCATCGGACGTGTGGCGCGGGCGCCCTCGCCCGCGGTCCGAATCGCAGGAAGCGAAACTTTCCCCTGCATGCGCGCGACATTGAATTGAAACAGTCCGCCGTACTCAATGATCTGGCGCGTAATCTCGTCTTCGCCTGCTGTGAACAAGGAAAGAGGAATCTCTTCTCCCCCGCGGATCTTCTCGATCAGTGAAAAGTCCGTCGAAGTCAGCACGCCTAGATTCTGGCAATTCTGTTTGTAAATGCGCTCTATGTTTTCCGCGATGACGAGCTTAATGCCAGCACACAACTCTGCATACGGCGATTGCTCGCGGCTGGATCCTTTCCCGCGTCGCTTTCCACTCACAGCGGCGACGAAGCCGCCACGCTTGACGTCTCCACGCTGAATGGGAACTTCATTTCCCGCCTTGAGTCCCGTGTATGGAAACTCGCCCAGGGTCTCATCGAAGAAAAAGCAGATGTGCGCCGGAGTGATCTCATCGGTCGAAATATCGTCGCGCAGCTTGGGATTGTTCTGCGGATTACGCGTGTCCCAGGGCAGGTCTTCGCCCGCGAGTTGCTTTTTGATCAGCTCAGGATCTTCGGTAAGGAAAAGAATGCGCCCCTGCAAACGCACCGTGGACGGGCGCTTTTCGACGATTCTGTTCAGGAGTGCGTCCATCGCGGGATCTCCTTGGCCCTTGAATATTTTACGCCGCTTGCGAGAGGCAGATTCAACCGCAGAGAGAAAGCGCAACTTCTTCGCCGCGGATTCACACGGATGAACGCGGATTTCTGGATTGGTTGGAACCGGGCCACTGTGCCGGGTCCAAAAAAGAGAGCTACATTGTCGGCGATGCCGGAACCACCTTAAAGCCGAAGATCGGCGGGCTAGAGCTAGGGTTTCGCGTATTCTCTCGCGTCGAGCACCGGTTCCAACCCACCTTGGCCGTTTGTCGGTGATTTCAGGGTGCTTTTTAATTAGAGCTAATCCGTGTCAATCCGCGGCAAGAAAGTTGGTTTTCTCTGCGCACTCTTCGATCTCAGCGATTTTTATGGTTTGTCGGCGTATTCCCGCGGGTCGGGGAGTGGCTCTACTCCACGGCCTGCAAAGATCTCCTGGAACTCGCGGACGAGTTCCTCGTGGAGGACGCCATTGGAAGCCAGCACTTCGCGGCTGTTCAGTTCGAACGGGCCCCCACTGAAGTTCGTGACGAGACCGCCAGCCTCTTCCACGATTAACACTCCGGCTGCAGTATCCCAGGGATTGAGATTGAACTCCCAGAATCCGTCCATGCGTCCGCAGGCAACGTAGCAAAGGTCCAAGGCCGCCGATCCCGCGCGCCGCACGCCATGGCTGCGCAACGTGATCTGGTGATAGAAGTGGATATTGGGATTCTTGTGGCGCTTGTGGCTGGGGAACCCCGTCCCAACCAAGGATTCTTTGAGGTGTTTGGTCGCGGAGACGTGAATCGGACGATCATTCAGCGTCGCTCCGGCGCCACGCGCAGCTGCGAACATCTCCTTGCGTGTGGGATCAAAGCACACCCCGGCAATCATTTGGTTGTTATGCTGCAGTCCCATCGAGACGCAGAACACCGGGAACCCATGCGCGAAGTTTGTCGTCCCATCGAGCGGGTCAACATACCAGCGATACTCGCTGCCGGTGTCGCGCAGGCCTTCTTCTTCCCCGAGCACGTCATGACCCGGCCAAGTCTGCCGGATGCGCTCGCGAATCAGAGCTTCTGATTTGCGGTCTGCAGCGGTCACCAGGTCAGCATCGCCCTTGTACTCAATGCGGATGTTCTTGTCGAAGAACTCCATCAGCAGCGCGCCGGCCTCACTAGCGATAGCTGTCATCTGGGGCAGGAATTCGGAGGACTTATGTTGGTCGGAATTCAATCGTGCTCAGAAAGCGCAGTTGCGCTCATCCAGTTTCGCAGAAGCGGGGAAAGGACGCAAAAACGTGCGCTGCATCGCGGTTCCAGATTGAGAATCAGGATTGAGAACTGTGATGAAAAATGCCTGCGTGTGATGAAGATTCGCGGTACAGTCCCGAAGGACGAACGATCTTGACCCAGGACGGCAGTCCTGGGTGAGCATCACTTGAGGAGGAAGTCCTGGCAGTACGACCCATGCGCATTCTTTCGGCCGCTCCTGCGGAGCCACTTTTACGGAGTGTTATGCGCTTCGGCGACCGCTTTCTGCACGGCTAACAGTTCCTTCAGCACACCGCGCAGCTTGGTCGATTCCAACGCATTCGCTCCATCGGATTTCGCTTCTTTGGGATCGTCGTGGACTTCCATAAACACACCATCTACACCGGCGGCAACGGCTGCGCGGGAAAGAAGCGGGATGAATTCTGGTTGGCCACCGCTGACGGCATGATCGCCGTCGCCGGAGGCAGATGGAAGTTGGACCGAATGGGTTGCGTCGAACACTACAGGCGCAAATTTCCGCATGATCGCCAACGAACGCATGTCCACGACGAGATTGTTATAGCCGAAGCTGGCGCCGCGCTCGGTGACGAATACGCGATCATTTCCTGCCGAGCGCGCCTTCTCGACGACATGCTTCATGTCCCAAGGCGAGACGAACTGGCCTTTTTTGATGTTTACCGCGCGCTCCGTCATGGCTGCAGCCACGACCAGATCTGTCTGGCGGCAGAGGAATGCTGGGATCTGCAAAACGTCCGCAACTTCGGCAACCTTAGCGACATCTTTCGCCTCGTGCACATCAGTCAGTATCGGCACATGCACTTCGTCTTTCACCTTCTTCAGAATGCGGAGACCTTCGGCCAGACCCGGCCCGCGGAAGCTGCGAATCGACGTGCGGTTCGCCTTGTCGTAGGAAGCCTTGAAGATAAAAGGAACGTTAAGCGAGCGAGTCACGCCCTTAATGACTTCCGCCATGAAGATCGCGTGCTTCTCGCTCTCGACGACGCATGGGCCGGCAATCAGAAACAGATTGCCCGACCCGATGCGGATGGATTCGACTTGGAAGGAGATACTCATTCCAGGTTTCAATGTCGCAAGGTTTCGAGGGTTTCAAGGCAAAGCTGATCATACGCGAAACCTGAAGCCTCAAGCCTAAAGCCTAAAGCCTACGAAAACCTCATCCCCGCCAGCTTGCGCATCATGTTGCCTTTGCCCATTTGCTTGAACATCTTTCGCATCTGGGCGTACTGGCGGAGAAGGTGATTTACCTCCTGCACGGTCGTTCCTGATCCGCGCGCAATCCGCTTGCGGCGGCTGCCGTTGATCACGTCGTGATGGGTGCGCTCGTGTGCAGTCATCGAGTTAATGATTGCTTCGACACGGTTGATCTGCTTCTCGTCAACTTTATCCGCATGCTTCTGCAGTCCCGCGAATGGACCGATGCTGGGCAGCATGCCCATCAGGCTCTGCAGCGAGCCCATCTTGCGAACCTGACGAAGTTGATCGCGAAAATCCTCGAGCGAGAATCCATCTCCGGACAGAGCGCGAGCGGCGATTTCGTTGGCCTTCTTCTTGTCGACCGTCTGCTCGGCGCGCTCGATCAGAGACAGAATGTCGCCCATGCCGAGAATGCGCGAGACGATGCGGTCGGGGTGGAAGGGTTCGAGCGCGTCGTATTTTTCACCTACGCCGATGAACTTGATGGGCGCTCCCGTGACCCGACGGATGGAGAGAGCAGCGCCGCCGCGGGCATCGCCGTCCATCTTGGTGAGCACCACGCCGGTGAGCGAAAGCTTTTTATGGAACTCATCCGCGGAGCGGACGGCGTCCTGACCGGTCATCGCGTCGGCGACAAACAAAATCTCGGATGGATTCAGTAGCTTCTTCAGCGACTGCATTTCTTCCATCAGTTGATCGTCGATGTGGAGACGGCCGGCAGTATCCACGATGAGCACGTCGCAACCGGAATTGATCGCCTCACGTCGCGCTTCCTTGGCCAGACGTTCGACCGTCGCGGTATTCGCTTCGGAGACCTCGCCCTGGTAAATTTGCGCCTTGATCGCCTGCGCCACCACCTTTAACTGCTCGCGGGCAGCGGGGCGATAGACGTCAACCGAAACCAGCAGCGGACGGTGACCGCCATTCTTGAACCAGTGCGCCAACTTGCCTGACGTGGTGGTCTTACCGGAACCCTGCAGGCCGGCCATGAGCACGACCGTTGGTGGTTGCGACGCGAACTTCACCCGGGCGGTATCTTTGCCGAGAATTTCAACTAGTTCGTCGCGAACGATCTTGATGACGTGCTCGCCCGGAGAGAGCGCGGTCAACACCTGCTGGCCGACAGCCTTAGCCTGCACCTGGTCGATGAACTGCTTGACTACTTTGAAATTGACGTCCGCTTCGAGCAGGGACAGGCGCAGTTCACGCAGGATCTCCTGCATGTTCTCTTCGTTGAGGACTGCTTGCCCGCGCAGCGATTTGAAGGTTCGTTGAAGCCGTTCCTGGAGGTTCTCAAACATAAAGTCTGGTGGATATTCTAGCAGCCGCTTTGCATCTGCTTTTAGCTACTAGCTCTTAACTTTGGCTGAGCGTTGGGTCGTGAGTTGGATGCTAATTGCAAGCCTGCATGATGCAATTCCGAGCAAGCTCAGGATCGGGCGCAAGCCGATGCTCCTGCGCGTGAAGGAACCTTGCTGTTGGCTAGCGAACGAGAAAAGCAGGTTCCTCGACTTCACAGCATGATTCGCAGCGAATCATGCGGCTTCGCTCGGAATGACATCACGAGTGAGAAATGTGCAAGGTTCGATCTGTCGAGCGCTCGACAGGATTCAGACGCACCAACACCCGACGCCTTCGCTGAAGTGCTGAATGTGATTTGAATCACATCCCTCTCGCGTGACCACAATCACATCCAAACCCGCGCATTCCCGCTATTGTTTCTTGTGCTCGCGAGTCGTTAGGCCGCGCTAAGAAAATCATTCGTTTTTGCGGCTCGGCAACTTGCAATGCGTTGCACAGGAAAGTGCACAGATCTTTGAATTTGACTGTGCGAGGTCTGCAAGTGCTTCGCACGTCTACAACTAAAGAGTGAGTTCCGAAGCGAAAATGGTTGCGCTCGTGCTCATCTGAAATTCTTCGAAGAGGCGGTTTTGCGATTTCAAGCTTCGCGGCCCACCCCCGGCCTCCTCTTCACACCAGCCGACTGCTCAGGGGAGAAGTGTATGGGTCATTTTCGAAAGCATTGCATGAGCTTCCTGATGTCGAGTACCTGCAACCTCGACTGCACTTATTGTTACATCCCACACTGGGGTGAAACTGTCGAGCCCTGCGATCGTACGATCGACCTGGAATTTGCTGTGGCCGGCATGAAAGAGTTTTTCTCCTGGGCGCCAGAGCCGGCGATCCGTTTCTTTGCTGCGGGTGAGCCGACGATCGGTTTCAAGCGCATGACGGAGATCGTTGAAGAAGGAAAGAAGCTGGTCGGCGACCGCCTGCAGGTGGAACTGCAGACGAACGGTTACTTCAACTCGGCCATCGCCGACTGGGTCAGCGAGAACGTGGACATCCTCTGGATATCCTCCGATGGGCCGCCAAAGTACCAGGACGCACAACGGCCATCGGTGAATGGCTCCCGGCGATCGAGTCCACTGGTCGAAGCGAACATCAAACGCTTTGCCACTCATCCCACCATGCAGGTGGGCGCGCGTGCGACCTTCCTATCGCAAAACTTCGATAAACAGATCGAGGTGCTCGACTATTTCCGCTCGCTGGGATTGAAGTACGTTTGCGGGGCCCCAGCATATTCTTCGACCGTGAACGATCACACGCCGGTTCCGATGCTGGTGCGATTTGCGCAGGAGTTTGTGCCCGCGTTCTATCACGCGCAGCAGAATGGCCAGTTCTATCAGACGCACCTCATGGTCAACTTCGACGAAGAGGTGGACTGCTACTGCCGGGCTTGCACCACGCCGGTTTGTCCACAGCTCACGTCGGATGGCTACGTCTCCTGCTGCGATTGGGCGTGCTTCGGCGAAAAATACTTGACTGGGGTTCTCCAGGACCTGATCTACGGCAAGTGGGACAAGGGAAGCAAGCAGATTGTGTACTTCCCCGAAAAGAAGAAGTCAATCGAGGACCGCAACGTTGAGCACCTGTCGCAGGGAGACTGCAAAGGATGCCCTGTGGTGCGGCACTGTGCCGGTGGTTGCATAGGAAAAGTCATGGTGCGGTCGGGCGGTCTGCACAAGATGGATCCGAACTGGTGCCAGGCGACGCGGTATCTGGCCGCGCATATTCCGCAGAACACGGGTGTCTACCCAGTCCGGCACTCATAAGCTGTTTGGTCGCGAGGCTGGAAAGGATCAAGGAGGAGTTGTGGGAACTGTCGCAGAAATACGAACGCTAAGCGCCGACGAGCGCAAGCAGATTGTGGAAGAATTCAATCGCACCGATGAGGACTTTCCGCTGCACCTGTGTTTCCACGAACTCTTTGAGGAACAAGTTGAGCGCACTCCAGAACGCACAGCGCTTGTGTTCGGAGATCATCGCTTCACCTACCGCGCGTTAAACAACCGCGCCAACCAGCTTGCTCGTTACTTGCGTGCGCAAGGTCTGGCCCCGAGCACTCCTGTAGGGCTATTCCTATGGCGCTCGGACGAGATGATCATTGCTTTGCTAGGTATTCTGAAAGCCGGCGGCGCCTACGTTGCGCTCCACCCTGATCTTCCTAAAGCCAGATTGGAACAACAGCTTGCAACGGTGAAGCCGCCGCTCGTGATCACGCAAGAAGATCTAGTGGAGCGTCTGCCAGAAGTTAGCTGCCAGGTTGTGTGCCTTGAGAAAGAACAACCCGCTATTGCGCGCGAGCCTGTCACAAACCTGGAGCGGCACGCGACGCCAACAGACCTGATTTACGTGATCTTCACGTCTGGCTCGACAGGTATGCCCAAAGCGGTGGCAACCCGCCACGAGAACGTCGTCAACTACACGCAATCCATTATGCGCAAGCTGAAGTTCGCCGACTTCGAGGCGAGCGGGGGCTTGCGCATGGCAAATGTGTCTACCCTGAGCGCCGATCTAGGCAATACGCCAATTTGCGCTGCGCTCGCCTCTGGCGGCTGCCTGCACATGATTCCCGATGATGTGCTGCTCGATGGGAAATTGTATGGCGAATATGCATTTCGCGAAAAGATCGATCTGCTCAAGATTGCGCCATCGCACCTGCGTGCTTTGATCGCCACCGGCGATCCTGGCAAGGTCCTCCCACCGAAGCACCTGGTCATTGGCGGAGAATCCTTGCACTGGGATTTTGTCCGCCAAATTCGCCAGTCAAGTCCGTGCAAGATTCTGAATCACTATTCCCCGACAGAAACGACGATCGGCTGCCTCACCTTTGAAACCGAAGCTGATAGTGCGCTCGCGGCAGTCACCGCCGTGGTGCCGCTCGGCCGCCCAATCGCCAACATGAAGGTGTACGTTCTCGACCAAGACCTGCAACCCGTGCCAATCGGCGTACCTGGCGATCTGTACATCGGCGGACGTGGAGTTTCGAACGGATATCTCGGGCGTCCTGACCTCACGGCCGAGAAGTTTATGCCTGATCCGCTGAATCCTCGAAGCGGGGTGCGTTTTTATCGCAGCGGCGACCGCGCGCGCTTTCTTCCTGGCGGAATCATCGAATTCCTAGGTCGTGAGGATAACCAGGTGAAGGTACGCGGATTTCGAGTTGAGCTGGGTGAAGTCGAAGCTGTGCTTTCGCGACATCCTGCAATCGAGCAGGCCGTAGTTGTGTTCAAAGATTTCTTGAATGGAGATCAAAAGCTAGTTGCATTCACTATCGCTCCGAATAAGCCTGCTGATAGTGAATTGCGTGAGTTCATGCTGCGGTATGTTCCTGACTACATGGTGCCCTCGCAATTTGTAAACGTGGACAGATTCCCGTTGAATGCAAACGGCAAGGCCGACAGGAGCGTTCTTGCGGAGCAGATTCCGGCGGCTGCGTCGATCTCTGCGGGATTCAATGGCATGGATACGGTGCAAGTAAAGGTTGCCGAAATCTGGTGCATGGTGCTGCAGCGGCGCGAAGTTGGACTAAGCGATAACTTCTTCGAACTCGGCGGCCATTCCCTCCTGGCGACGCAAATTATCGCGCGGCTTCGATCGGCCTTCGACGTTCCCGTACCGTTGCGTGCAATCTTTGAAGCACCAACTGTGGCGGGACTGGCGGAGGTCGTCAAGCAGCACAGCGCGGAAAGCGCCGAGCAGGAAGACATCGCAAAGATTCTCAGCGAAGTGGAAGGATTGTCGGAAGAAGAAGCTCGCAGTTTGCTGGAAGCGAGCAAATAATAGCTAGGTTGGCGGGGCCCTAAGTGCCCGCGGCCCCAATTATTCGACCCTTGCCAATCCCAGCATCGCAGCGATGATATTGCGTTGAATTTCGGAAGTCCCGGAATAGATCGTTCCTGAAATCGAGTCGCGGAGATCGCGCTCTACTCCGAAATCCGTCATGTAGCCATATCCGCCGTGGATCTGAATGGCGTCGAGGCAGGACTGCACGAAATTTTCGCTTACAAATAACTTCGCTACGGCGGCTTCCATCACCGCAGACTTGCCTTGTTGCTTTGTCCATGCGACGCGGTAGACCAGATTGCGAGCCGCTTCGAGCCGAACCTTCATATTCGCGACGCGATGCGCCACCGCCTGAAACCGGCCAATCGGTTTCCCGAACTGCTTGCGGTCGCGCGCATACTTTACACAGGTTTCGATCTGGCGCTGCATAGTGCCCAGATAGCTCGCCAAAATTGCTCCGCGTTCCCAAGCCATCGAGCAATTGAAGATTGCCGCCCCCGCGCCCTCGGGGCCAAGGCGATTTTCCGCCGGCACTTCGCAGTCTTCCAAGATGACCTCGGCCATTGGGGACGTGCGCAGGCCCATCTTGTCGAGGTGATGTGGGGTCTTCAGCCCCGGGGTCCCTCGATCGACGATGAATCCCGAGATTCCTTCCGTCCCTTTCTCCCGATCGAGAGTGGCAAAGACAAGAATCCAATCTGCGATGGGCGCGTTGGTGATGAACATCTTCGTGCCGTTCAGGACGTATCTGTTACCCTTCTTCACCGCTTGCGTACGCAGGCTGAACGCGTCGGAGCCGGCTTCGGGTTCGGTCATGGCATGCACGGCCACTTTTTCCCCACGACATAGCGGTGGCAGATATTTCTTCTTCTGCTCCTCGGTGCCGAACTCAAGAATGGGAAGTTCGAAACTCCACATCTGCGCGTTGATGCTGAAGAGCAGACCATTGTCCTGGCACCCATAGCCGAGTGCTTCCATGGCGATGACAACCGTCAGAGGGTCGGCGTCCGATCCGCCGTATGCAGCGGGAATAGGCAGGCCCTGAATACCGAACTCAGCGCATTTCTTGAAGGCTACGGCGTTGAAATCGCCTTTGCGATCGCGTTGAACGACGTCATCGTGGAGTTCGGTTTTGGCGAACTTTACTACCGAGTCGCGAAATGCCAGCTGCTCTGCGTCGAAGGAGAAGTCCATGGATAAAAATCTACTACGGCCTGGGGCTTAGAGAGTTTACTGATCGGATGAACTTTCAACTGGAAGTGAATCTTTCAGGCGAGCGTCTATTCCCCAAACAATGCCTTTTCCGACTTCAGTTCGCGCGCCAGCACTCGGACCAACATGCCGTCGTATAGCGTGCCGCTTTGTTTCTCAAGTTCGCTGATCGCCTGCTCGCGGGTTTTGCCTGAGGAAAGTGCGTGATCGCTGGTCAGGTTTACAAATGCATCGGCGACGCCGACGATCCGAGCCCACAAAGGGATTTCTTCGCCCTTTAACCCTTCGGGATATCCACTGCCATCCAGGCGTTCATGATGATAGGCGATTGCCTTCTGCACAGAATCACTGTTGGGTAAAGTAGAGAGGATCTCGGCTCCAACGCGTGGATGCATGCGAAGGAAATGGAATTCTTCTTCGGGGATGGGCCCTTCGTGGTTCAGGACACGCTCGGGAATAAAAATCTTCCCGACATCATGAACGCGACCGGCGAAAGCGAGTTCGCGCAGTTCGTCTGCCGGGATTCCGAGTGCCCGGCCAAGCATTTCGCAGTATCGACCGACCGCTTCGCCATGTCCCGCAGCATTGACTTCTCGTGATTCCGCCGCACGCGCGAGAGCCTCAATGGAATCCCGCAGAAGCGGTAAATTCTTTTGTTCGGAGCCCGACGAGAGCTTTCGCAAGGTTCCCACGAGTTCCTCGACCTGCTCCGGTCCGGTGCGCTCACGCTGCAGGAACCCTTCTACGTAACCGGAAACTAATTGCCGCTGTATAACCGAGGCTTGGTCGGTGCTGACCTCCTCGGCGGTCGAAACTCGGTCGCCCCCGGCGCGCTTCGATACATACATGCCGGCATCTGCCACGCGGATGATGTCCTCCGCCGAGAATCCGTGCAGCGGGAAGGTTGCAACGCCGAAGCTGCCGGTGATGTGATGTTCGCTTAGCATCGGGTCGGTGGCCAGCCACAGGCGCAGGCGTTCCGCCAGAATTTGGGCTTGCTCAACGCCCGTCTCCGGCATCAGGATGACGAACTCATCGCCGCCATAGCGCGCCACCACGTTTGATTGACGGCACTTCTGCTCAAGCAGGCGGCCAACGCGGGCCAGCACCAGGTCACCTTCCATGTGGCCGAAGTTGTCGTTCACCTCTTTAAACTTGTCGAGGTCGACCAGCACCACGGAAAAGGGGCGCCCAGATCGAGATGCGCGTTTCCACTCGGCAGTAAGCGATTCCCAGAAGAAGCGCCGGGTCTTAATGCTGGTGAGACCGTCTGTAATCGATTGCTGTTGCAGTTTCTGGAAGACGAAAGAATTGTGCAGCGCGGTCGCCAGCAAATCGGCGAGTGTGTTCATGACCAACTGGTCTTCCGAGGAGAATGCGTGGTCCTGTTCGCTTTCGACGTTTAAGACTCCCAATGTCGACTCGCCGTACATAATCGGAATACAGAGTACGCTTCTGGAACTCGCCAACAAGCCCCGTACTTGGCTGTCGGTGCTGATGTGAAGTACAGCCGTTTCTCCGGTGCGTACAACTCGACCAACGATCCCCGCCGAAACAGGAATCTTCTTGCCCTTCTCGTGCGCTGTGGTCCCGGCCTCAGCGCGGATCTCGATCTCCTTGGTGGCGTAATCCAGAATGCCGATTCCGATGTGATCAAAGCGGAAGTTCTTCTGGATGTGGCCAACAATTTCGGACAGCATTTGCTCGGCGTCTTCACTGGAAATCGCTGTCTTCGATACGCTGTTCAAGAACGCAAACTGGTGGGAACGCCGCTGTTCTTCGCCGAATAAACGTGCATTCTCGATAGCAACGGACACTTGCCCGGCCGCGGTCTTCAGCACATCCAAGTCGCGCTGCTGAAAAACGTGCTCGCGCTCCGTACTAAGCGCGACCATGACGCCTGAGGCTTTTCCATTGATCAGAATCGGGACACCGCAGAACGACTTTGCCGGACGGCTCGGCATGAAAGTCACGCCCAACCGCTCGCGTGCACGCTCGAGGTCCGAACGGATCAGCAACGGCTGCCCGGTGCGCAGGATGTACTCCGTCAGACCATTACCGACCTTGCGCTTCCGGCGGGGCAGGAGCTTTCCACCTTCAACCTCCAAGTGGAAGACAATGTCGTCACCTTCCTGGAAGGCTAGGTAAAAGTTTGAGGTATCGAAAATCTGCCCCAATTCTTTCTGGAGCGTACGAAATACTTCCTGCTGATTGAGCCGGGAACTGATCGCCTGCCCGATCTGAGTCAGCAGTTGATATTCCTTCGTGCGGCGTTGTGCCTCGTGCATGACAACATAGTTTTCTAGCGTCAGGCCGATCTGCAAAGCGAGGCCGATCAGCAAGCGCAAATTCGAGGCGCCGAACAGGTGACGCTCGGCGTGCGGGAACAAGAGAACTCCAAAATTGTGTTCGCGGGTCTGCAGGCTGACAGCGGTAACGTTGCGAATGTTCTGCGCCGCCATCACCTTTCGAAACTGTTCAAAGCGTCCTCCGGGGAATACTGGAAGAGGTTCCTGCATGTCGGCAATGCTACGGAAGGTCGCAAAACCGCCACGTCTATAGGCAAGTTCGCAAACGTATTCGCCGGCCCCACTTAAGTCCAAGGCGGTTACGAACTCCGTAGAAAATCCCAACTGTGCCGACGGCAAAACCGCTCGCCATCGTTCCGAAATGCAGATTGCCGCGCGATTGGTGGGCAGGGGAGCGACAAGGCGGTCGAGGATGTCCTGCATCGCGGGACCCAGGTCTGCGGCGGAAAGCAGCCGCATGGGATCAACTCCCAGGGTCGAGAACGACAGCGCATTTTCCTGGACGGCATTGCGCTCGTTTTCAAACAGCACCATCACCATGGCGATGCCGAGCAGCATCTGCGGAATAGGGCCGAGCTGGCCCGAGACGCCAAAAATGTCGGAGAAACCAGGCCGATACTGACCGAGCAGCATCAGCACAGCCCAAAACGCCAACGAGAGGCAAAGCAGATAAAACGCCGGGGAACTCCTGCGCTGAGCGGCCAGATAAAAATGAAACGAACTGTAGATCAGCACCGCCGCGATGCCGAACTCCAAGCGGACGTGAGCGTCGGCGGGTGTGGAGGAACCATGAGACAGAAAGTCCCACACCGAGACGCCAATCAAAGCAGCCCCAGCAAGCAGCTCATACCATCGAGGGTGTAAAGCTACCGCACGCTCGGAGCTGGTCATCCGCCGCGTCACACGCGTAGAGACCAGGATGCAGAGCGACATCGCAACCAGCAGCAGGGAAGCGACGAGTTCCAGAGGCCGGTTTCCAGGAGCGGCTTTTGACCAATCGTCGAGCCCGAAATGCAGGGTGTACGCCGCCCATGCCATCTGCCAGGCACGAAAATAGGGCTGCCGGCTCTGCACGTAGAGGTACGTGAAAAGCAGGAAAAGCAGGAGCGGCACAACTCCCGGCAGTATTAGACTTGCGATTATTGAACTAGTCATGAGGCGAGGACTTGGCCTCGTCTTTCCGCGGGGAAACGCGTCTTTAATGTTTCCATAGGTTGGATGCTGAAACAATAGTGATCTGGGGGCAGGTTGCGTTACTTGGGGCATCGGGTAGTTTGCTTGACGCTCCCGATTACCGACCGTAACATGCAAACTGGTTACCAAAGATGCCAGCCAACCCCCCTTTTGACGCACAATCGTCCGCGAAACCGCGTGTTCGCTTCGCTCCCTCGCCTACCGGGTACCTCCACGTTGGAGGAGCCCGGACCGCGCTTTTCAACTGGCTCTTTGCCCGGCATTTCGATGGAACGCTCGTTTTGCGGATCGAGGATACTGACCTGCAGCGGTCCACAGCGGAGATGGTCGAAGGCATCCTGCGGGGCCTGCAATGGCTTGGAATTCACTGGGACGAGGGGCCGTATTACCAGACGAAACGCATGGATCTGTACCGGGCGGCAGCACAAAAGCTGCTTGAGTTCGGAGCCGCCTACTACTGCTTTTGCGGCAAAGAAGAATTGGAAAAACGGCGTGCCGCGGCAACTGCGGAGGGCCGTCCGCCGCGATACGAAGGTACCTGTAGGGGGATTTCTCGCGAGGAAGCACTGCGCCGGAAGAATGCAGGAGAACCGGCTGCTCTACGGTTCGCAATTCCAGAAGGTGGAAGCACATCATTCGATGATGCGGTTTTTCAAAAAGTTGAATTCGCCAACTCGGAACTCGAGGATTTCGTGCTGCTGCGGTCCGACGGCAACCCCACCTATCACCTCAGCGTAGTTGCAGACGATATTGATTTGCGCATTACGCACATCATTCGCGGCGCCGACCACATTTCGAACACGCCCAAACAGGTTCTGCTCTACAAGGCTCTGGGGGCTCCGTTGCCGGTTTTCGCGCACGTGCCGTTAATACTCGGACCGGACAAGACGCGGCTTAGCAAACGCCACGGCGCCACCAGCGTCATGGCGTACCGGGAAGAAGGAATCGTTCCCGAGGCGTTTCGGAATTTTCTCGCATTGCTCGGCTGGACTCCACCCGAGGGATCGCCGGAGATTCTGAATGATACTGAACTGATTCGGCTCTTTGGCCTCGATGCGATCTCGCGATCCAATGCCGTCTTTGATCGCGGGAAACTCGATTGGTTCAACACGGAATACATTCGTGCATATTCCGCGGAACGATTGCTGCCATTGATCGAAGAAGAGTGGAAGCGCGCCGGGATTAATCCTGGGCCGCACGATCGCGGGTGGCTGCTTTCGACCATTGACCTGCTTAAGCCACGAGCGCGCAGCCTAAAGGATTTTGCCGGATCATTCCGTGCGTTCTTTGCCGATAATTTCGAGGCCGATCCCGCAGCGGTGGAGAAGTTTCTAAAAGATGCCAATGTGCGCCACTTGCTCATCGAACTCGCTCAGCGCTATGCGGCTTTGCCAGAGTTTACCGAGCAGGAGACTGAGCGAGTGTTACGCGAGTTTGCGGTCGAGAAGAACGTCAAGGCAGGCGCGCTGATTAATGGGGCACGAGTCGCGCTCACAGGACAGGGAGTCGCACCAAGTCTATTCGCGGTCATGTGCAGTCTTGGCAAAGATCGCACCGTTGTCCGGATGAAAAACGTCGAGCAATTGATGGGCGCCGTCTCAACTGCCACTTAGTCGAAACAAGCGATCTAGTGAATGTTCGGGCTTTGAGCTGGGTTGCGGTGCCTGGTCTCGGATGCGGCCTTGACCACCTTGATCTCAAAACTGATGGGCAATTGCTTGGGCGGATAGCACGCGGCGTTGTCGCAGGCCTGGTACTTCAACATCCCGTGCACAGCGTATTTCGCCGGCATCACAGTTCTGAGCGGACGCACAAGCACTTTAACGGCGAAGTCTCCCGTATAAACATTCAGCTTTTCATTCGGATCAAAAGGGAAACTGCGATCCTCGCCTGCGGGATAGGTGACACCAGCAATTGCAATGTCGGTGGGTGCATCGAGTTTAAGTTCGGTCTTCTTGAGGTAGTCCTGCTTCGGCTGGTTGGAATTGATGTGAAATCCACCAGGAATCCGGAACTGCAGGACTACGCCGCCGAGATGTCCGCGGCTGATGGAAGTAATCTCCGGCGGATGATAAACGATCGTTGGCTGGTGGCCGGCAAAGTTCTGCGACCACGCGGCGAACGAGAACGCCGCGATAATGGCGAATGCCGCAATGATGCGTCGCGCTTTCAATTCTGTGCCACCTGCCCGGTCGAGGAGAGCGCCTTCTTAATGTCGTCCTCGATTTCCGAGCGGCTCACAAGACCGTACACCCGGTCTACAACTTTGCCATCGCGGTCGATGTAGAACGTCGAGGGCAGGTATGGAATTCCGCCGTACTGGTCGCCCACTGCCTCCTTGCCGACGGCAATTGGATAATTCACGCCCATCTTGTGCGCGAACTCGCTGATGTCTTTGGGATCGGTATCATCCATCGCCACACCGAGCACCTGCAATCCTTGCGGCCCGTACTGCTTTTGCAGTTCCACGAACCACGGCATCTCGATCTTGCAGGGCTCACACCATGTCGCCCAAAAATTCAGCAGAACGGCTTTGCCCTTAAAGTCAGAAAGCTTCAACGTCGCCTTGCCATCGAGCGATGCGAGTGAAAAATCAGGCGCAGGCTTACCTTGCAGAGCGCTGGCACTGTTTGGCCGGCTATGGCGCGTCTTTTGAATGCCGAACACCAGCATCAGCGAGATGACAACGGCTACAACGATCAAAATGACAGGATCGCGTTTCACAAAACTCCTTTACAGAACGAACCGATTCAAGAACGAGAAATACTGCGAGAGCAGCGTGAATTTCCCAAATACTAGAAGGACCCCTAGTGCAATTAGAAGCGCGCCACTGGCAACTTCGACCACGTGCATGTGACGGCGGAAGCCAGTATAAAACTTCATAAAGCGCTCAATCCCCAACGCCGTCAGCAGAAAAGGTACTGCCAGTCCAAGAGAATAGACAGTGAGCAGCAGGATTCCCTTGCCGACGGAATTCTGCGCTGCCGCGATCACCAGGATTCCCGAAAGAATTGGGCCTACACACGGCGTCCATCCAAAAGCGAAAGCGAAGCCGATCACAAACGCTCCCCAAGGAGTGTTGCCGCCTTTCACGTTGTGAAGGCGCTTGTCGGCGTACAGAGCCTTAATCCGTAATATGCCGGTCAGGTGCAGGCCGAACACAATCACCAGCACGCCGGCCACCTGCGCCAAAACGGATTTGTACTGTGACGCAATCTGGCCGACTTCCGTCGAAAGCGCGCCGAGTACAACGAAAACAATGCTGAAACCCAGAACAAAAGCGATGGAGTTCAGCATTACTCGCCGCAACACGGCCGTTTCCTGCGCTTTGAGTTCTTCAACTCCGACGCCAGAAATCAACGATACGTATCCCGGCACCAACGGCAGAACACAGGGGGAGAGGAAGGACACAAGTCCAGCAGCAAACGCGGCAGGAATACCCACATTCGTCATTCCCAATCATTGTACCCGTGTCTGAAATGAGAGGTAGTGGCGGACTTCGTTACGCAGGGAGGGACGCCAGGTACGTGAACTCCGGTTACTCTTACTTTGCTGGACTGGTCGGGGTTAGGCCTAAGGGGGCTTCCGACACCAGCTTGCGAACCAGGTCCGACGGGATCTTCGCTGTGAGCACGACTCGATCCTTCTTTTGTTCGACCTGGATACTCTTCATGGCCTTGTCGAAGTCGGGATCGGGCTGCTGGCCGGAAACAGAAATTTCGGCCGACTCGAAGATTTTCAGGAACGTATTCGCCTGAAGGCCTAACTGCTGGGCTGCGGCGTCGTTCTGAGTGAATGCCTCGGCCCGGAATCGCACGTCACCGAGGTACTGAACGGAGGCCACAATGGTCACCGGGCCCGAGAGTGCCAGGGGCGCACTAACCGAAGGCGTAGAAGAATTCACTTTGAAAATGGCCCATCCGAGACTCGGCAGCGGCAACTGCGGAACCCGCTTATAGAACTGGCGGAGCAGCGCCGGCCCGGCAAATGGCGATGCCATTTTGTGCGTACGGGTGATCATGCCATGAATTACATCGGGGTCGGGATGGTTCGACCCTGCCACCATCGTGCACAGGTGGGGTGTGCAAACCTCGACACCCAAAATAGCGATTCGAAATATATGTCCCTCAACCGGGATGCTATAGATCTCGACATGCTCGAAGTCTTCGACCGAGGCAGCCATCTTTTTTAAGTAGTCGCGCAGTTTGTCCCCATTCAAGCGCGCCACTAGGACTTCCGAAAAGCGCGTCTCGCGCCCGGTAGCAGGGCTGGGGTAGTGAATGGCAATGGCCACTTGTGCCAGGTCGCGCTCAAAATCGAACCCGGTCTCCTGGATGAAGCGCTCGTATTCGGGATCGTGCTGAACTGGCGAGGAATGGCTGCCCACGTCGGTGCGCCGCATCCACTGCAGATTGGCGTAGATGAAGCCGTCAGCCCCAGGTAAGAGGCGGGCGGATTCAGGCGGAGCGTGCTTGCGGAGAAAAACCACCAGGGCAATGGCGGCCAGAACCACCAGCAGCCCGATCAGGACAGGAATTCTTCGACGAAGTCGCATTCCGGGATGGGTAAGAATGATAGCATCCGGAGAGGGTTGCGGAGGTACGGCGCGTTGCGCTCCATGATAGCGGCGTGCGGCCGTTGGCGATTTCACCCTGCCCTTGCACCTCAAATTCCAACTGTGATAACTTCTATAATTGTCCCGTTGAAGAAGAAGGGATTAGTGTGAGAGTCGAGCCTTTGGCGTCGATTCTTGCCTGCTGGCGTAGCTCAGCTGGTAGAGCATCTGATTTGTAATCAGAGGGTCGGGGGTTCAAATCCCTTCGCCAGCTCCAGAAATTGCCGGAACTGAGCGCTCCAGGTTTCGGGACAGGGTTTGCAGGGCGGCGGACAGTTTTTCCATCAGCACTCCATAAGGGAATTCCCAGAGCTGTTAGCGCGGATTGTTCTCACGCGCATTTCTGATCTCCCAGATGTTGAGGCGCTTTCGCGGCGTTTGCAGCCGCGAGCCGAAATCCCGAGCGAAGTCGAGGGATCTGGGCAAAAGGGCAACGATGGTTGCGGCGTGTCCGAATGAGCTTCTAGCTGTGAGCAATGAGCTATAGAGCGAGCAGGCAGGGATTGCTCAATGCTCGCTGCTCAACGCTCACCGATGAGTTTGCACAGGTGGGTGAGTGGTTAAAGCCAACAGACTGTAAATCTGTCCCTCCTAGCGAGGTACGAAGGTTCGAATCCTTCCCTGTGCACCAGTTTTGGTTGTGACTAAGAGATTGGCAATCGCGTTCGCAGCGTACACCGCGCTTGGTGTGTTGGCGTTCACGACGTTGCCAGATCCGCGATTTCGTTTTGGGACGTTGGCGATCTTAGCGATGTTCGCGGTGAAGACTTGGGTGCGGCGCAAGGATTTCATGCACCCGGATGGCGAAAGTGGGAGTGAGTAGTTTTTGCTGAGGGCTGACGGCTGATGGCTGACAGCTGGTGTTTAGGGCCGATGTAGCTCAGTTGGTAGAGCACTCCCTTGGTAAGGGAGAGGTCATCAGTTCAATCCTGATCATCGGCTCCAGAAATTGGGAAGGGCACGACTTTAGTCGTGCCGCTGAGTGCGGAATAAAGGCGGCTTTAGCCGCTGAGGTTCACGCGGGAGTAACTCAGTGGTAGAGTCACAGCCTTCCAAGTCGAGGCGCTTGGCGGGCGTTTTAGCCCGCCGCAGAGATCCCGAGCGAAGTCGAGGGACCTCCAAGCGGAAAGCAGCAGGTAGGGATGCGGGAGTAACTCAGTGGTAGAGTCACAGCCTTCCAAGTCGAGGCGCTTGGCGGGCGTTTGAGCCCGCCGCCGAGATCCGGAGCGAAGTCGAGGGACCTCAAGCGGAAAGCAGCAGGTAGGAATGCGGGAGTAACTCAGTGGTAGAGTAACAGCCTTCCAAGTAGAGGCGCTTGGCGGGG
>JAICSO010000011.1 GCA_025936825.1 Terriglobales bacterium | reverse complement strand
CGATGCGCGCGTTCACAGCTGGCCATTTTGTGCTCTGAATATGTTCGCGGTAGAGCTGCCGTGCACCATCGAGCAGGAAAAGCCCTCCACCCAAGATGAGGATGGGGCCGAACCCGCGCAAAACTTTCACCCAAGAGGGCCATTGTGCTTTAGAACTCAAATACTCATCTCAAGTCGGAAGGTTGCGACGAAATTGAACGATCGTAGCGCGTTTTCTGCCTACCTCGAAAGATACGTCAGTACATGACCTGGGGGCCAAGTGCTCTCAGAAGGAGCTCAATTCTGAAATTGATAACACAACGTTACTTGTAGTAGCATCGCCGAAACGGATAGGAGATCATGAAAGAGCAGCGCCTTTCCAAAGCCGAAACTCGCATTCTGGAACAGTATTGGAAGCTGGGCATTGCCTCCGTCCGGGAAATCCTCGAGAGTCTTCCTGAACAAGAGCGTGTTGCTTACACAACCGTGCAGACACTCGTCTACAGGCTAGAGGAGAAGGGTGCTTTGCGAAAAGTCAAGAAGATTGGAAATGCTCAGCTTTTTGAGGCCAGGATTAATCAGAGCCAGTACCGAGGCAGGATTTTACGCGACTTACTGAGTCTCTTTGGCGGTTCGCCACGCCTTCTGGTTTCCAATCTCATCGAGAGCGGCACGCTTACCTTGCAGGACCTGAAGGTATTGCAAAATTCGGCGCAGAGAGAAAAGAACGTTCGCGCCCGCGGAGCCAACGATGCATGAGCACATTGCCCGCACGATGTATTACTTCAGCGTGCATCTGATGTATGCCTCAACCGTCGCTGTGGCCGCTTGGCTGCTCACTTCCGTACAGCGCGGGAGCGCTACCACGAAATATTGGATTTGGGTCACCACAGCCACCAATTTCATGGTGCCGATCGGTGCGCTGATCGATAAGATGTGGGCACCGCATCTGAAATGGGCGGCGCCGCTCGGTATCGTCGGTGGCCTTGTGTGGGACATGACCCAAGGCTGGACGGCGATTGTGCTTGCGTTCGTGTGGATAATTGGCGCAGTCGCAATGTCGGTCCGACTGGTTGCGCGAATACAGCAAGAACGCAAGCACGAGATAGTCGATCTGCCCGGTCGGGGAGTGACTTCGAACTTCGTTTCCCATGGCGTCCCGGTATGTTTTGCTGCCAGACCTGCGCCGGCCGTCAATGGCTTGTTTCGTCCACATATCCTGCTTCCGTTTGGTATTGACCGCATGCTCGATCAGCGGGAGTTTCGGGCCGTTCTGCTTCACGAAGTAGTGCACGCTCGCAGACGTGACAACCTGATTCGTCTGTTCTATGAGTTTTCGCTCTGCGCTCTCTGGTTCCATCCGCTCGTCTGGCTAGCTGGAGCGCGTATGGCACGTTATCGCGAGCTCTCGTGCGACGAATCTGTCATTCGCAGCGCGCACGGAGAGGCACTAGTTTCAGCCCTCGCCAAACTTGCAATTCCCAAAGGACCGGTGTTTCTGCAAGCGACGGCCTCATCGCACCTGAGCTATCGTTTGGCGCAATTGGAACAACAGTCACTAAAGCCCGCCCGTACAGCGAGTCTCATAATGTCACTGATGTTCACCACTATTGTCGTCGGTGGAATCGCTGAGACCGTCGCGCACACGGCTTGCTGCTTCATCCTTAAGCGGTAACCTCTCAGCCGGTTCAGTCGTCGTGACGCCTTTGCGTCAATTACTCACACTGTAGTAGGATGGACGACGCAACGTAGTAGGAGTTCGCTGCCATGACAAACTCGTGTGGTCGCAATGTCGAATGTGCCCAAGTGGCGAGGTTGGCCGTATATTTCGTGCTGCTTCTCGGTACACAAGCGGCGGCGCAACAATCAGCCGCGCGATCCTCCAGCCAGACCACTCTGGTGAAAGCGAGCCGCCTTCTCGACCCTCGCACCGGTAACATCCTGGCGCCTGCCGCGGTTCTGATCGAAGGCGAGAAGATCAAGCAGATTGGCAAGCCTTCGCAAATCACGGTTCCAAGTGGGACCAAAATCATCGATCTGGGCAGCGCGACATTGTTGCCAGGTTTGATCGACAGCCACACCCATTTATTTCTCGACATCATTATTCCTCCGGAACTGGAGCAACAGCGACACCTAAATGGACTGTTCGCTCCGGGCATGTTGCTGGCAGTTATTGAGTCGCCAAGCAAACGCGTGCTGATGGGCGCGCAATTGGCTCGCGAAGATCTGGAGAGCGGCTTCACAACGGTCCGGAATCTAGGTCACTCCGGAATAGATGGAGACACCGAGCTGCGTGATGCCATCACTGCGGGGCGTGTTCCGGGCCCGAGACTCCTCGCTTCTGGACGAAAACTCATCACGCGCGGTTCGTACGTTCAGGAACTGAATCCCGCTCTTGCTGATGCAATTCTGCAGCAGGAATTCTTACTCATTGACGGCGCAGACCAGGCCCGGCAAGCTGTGCGGCGGAACGCATTCCAAAATGTCGACGTCATCAAGGTCACGGCGGATCAGAACCTCACCGTTACAGAGCTTACTGCCGTCGTAGAGGAAGCACATCGCGAGCACCTGAAGGTTGCCGTGCACGCCGCAGACAAGATCAGCATTCAAACCGCGATCGATGCCGGTTCCGATTCTATCGAGCATGGCAACGATGCGACGGATGAGCAGCTAAAACAAATGCGTGACAAAGGAATCTTTCTCGACCTGACGCCAACATTTAATGACTTGTTCTACTTGAAAATCAGCGAGCCGCTCATATTCATGTCCCCTGATTCGCGTGCTGCTGCTGTCAGCCGCAATTCAACTCGTAAGCAAACCTACGACCAATTGGTGCAGCGGGTTATGAAGTCGGGCGTTAGGTTTGCCGTCGGCTCAGACATGTGTTGGTTTTACCCGGGAAAGACGCGGGGCCAAGCGACCGCTGCGACCATAATCAAGATGCGTGATGCCGGCGTGCCACCGCTTGAGGTGATCCGCGCGGTCACAGTGACTGCGGCAGAGATGCTGGGCTGGCAAGACCGCATCGGTGCAATCGATCCCGGCAAATTTGCCGACCTCATCGCCGTCGCAGGCGATCCCGTTGCTGACATTCATGAACTCGAACGAGTTCGATTCGTCATGAAAGGCGGAACAGTAATCAGGAATGACCTTGCTTCGGAATCGCGGAGTTCCACAAGTTTGCGAGAGGAGGTCTCGAAATGAAACCCGTTGCCCGTGCGCTCTTAGGGTGCCTGCTTGTCGCGACCGCAGCCGCGTCAAGCGCCCAAGAACCACAACCGCAGCCGCGTGTAATTGATTTGAGAGCATCGGATGGCACATTACTGAAGGCAACTTATTTTGCCGCTAGGAAGCCCGGCCCGAGTGTGCTGCTGCTGCATCAGAGCAATCGCGATCGCAAGTCATGGGCCCCCGTGGCGGCACAGCTTGCAACAGCAGGGATGAACACGCTCACTCTAGATATCCGCGGCTTTGGTGAAAGCACCGGCGAAAAGCGCTGGCCCATGGCGATAGGTTATTCAGATATTGACACCGCGCTCGAATTCCTGCGGTCGCAGACGAAGCTCAATCGTGCAGTGATAGGCGTCGGCGGAGCCGGGGCCCTCGGGGTTCTCCTTTCCGTAGGAGCTGCGCGCCGGCACCCTGCTGAAGTAAAGTCGCTGGTCCTCATGTCGGGGGAAACTGAACTCGACGGCGCGAACTTTCTCCGGGAGGCTTCGCAACTGCCGGAGCTATTCGTTTTTGCCGATGACGACGAATACCCGCCAACACAAGATGCGATGAAGCTGCTATACCTCATCGCTTCCAGTTCCAGCAAGAAGCTGGTGCATTATTCATCGTCTGAAGATGCCCCGTGGCTCTGGTATGAAACTTCAGACGCCAGCCGGGTCGCCGCACATGGAGGGCATGGCACTGATATGTTCAGCGTTCATCCCGAACTGCCGAGCATCATCGTGCACTGGTTCGTGACAACGCTCGTTAAGACTCCTGGTCACGCGCCGGCGGAAGCGCTCGCAGCAGGGCCAGCCCTGAACCTTCTTCAAACGCCCGGAGGCAGCGAACAAGTCAAGCGGCGGTTCTTGGAAGCGCGAGGAAACGACCCTCAGGTGCAGTTGTGGCCCGAAGTCGCCGCCGATCTAATCGGCGAACATTATCAGCGTGGCGGAGATGTCAAGGATGCAATTGAGGTCTTTAAACTCAATCTTCTCGCTTACCCCGATTCCGCCGATGCGCACTCGAATCTCGCGGATGCCTATTTAACAGATGGGCAAAAAGACCTGGCACGGGAGTACGCTGAAAAGGCATTGAATCTCCTCGATTCCCATAGAGCGCCAGCATCGTCCTGGTCTGACACTGAGCAGCGCGGCGGGGAAATCCGAAAGGAAATACTGCGCATATTGAAGGAGTCCGGAGCTCCCGTCCCCGGTGGATCATGAGTCTCAGAACATTTTAAGGGCTTCAACGACTGCTGGTGGCCGGTCGGCTGCGAGAGCAATCCCATCAGGCTCGACGCCACGGTCTACTTAGCGAGAGCCTGAGCTTCGAGATACAAGGGAGATCTGGTTGGGCGGAACGAAGCGCACCGCTTCTGTGCACGCCATGCAAACGTGGGTCAGGCTGGCGACGCGGTGTTGAGCGGGCGCCCGATCGATGCAACGGAACAATTTTCCGCCGGGTGACACGCCAAGATGAAAGATCCACCCAAATTCGGGTGGAGGTTTTGCTAGAATCACGCGAATGGGGCACGAGCAAATTCGTTATCTTCTCGAAGCGGCGTTTCCAACACCGCAGGCTTCACGGAATGCGCCCAAGCCCGACGGCCCGCACCTGCGGATTCATTGTCTTTCGGTGTTCGTCCGCGACATAGAACAAAGCTTGCAGTTTTACGTGGAGCAGCTTGGCTTTCAAGTGTTGTCTGACTCCACTCATCACCTAGGGCGCTACGTAACGATTGCCCCGCCTGACGGAACCGCTGTCCTCGCATTAATCGCGCCTAAAGAAGACACCGAAGACTATGCCCTCGTGGGAAAAGGTCGATTCGTGGTCTTTCTCAGTGACGACGTTCACGCCAAATTTGGCGAATGGCTCAGCCGAGGTGTTCGGTTTTCTCATCCGCCCCAAGCCGAAGAGTGGGGCGGGGTCGTCACAGGTTTTGAAGATATCGATGGAAACCGCTTTTCGCTCGTAGGCCTCGATTCAGCTAGCCGTGAAATCACGGCTTACAAACGTGCCGCGCAGGAGTTGGAAGCGGCGAGACAAGTCCAGTCAAGACTGTTTCCGCAAACGAAGCCGAACGCGTCGAGCCTCGACTACGCTGGCATTTGTGTGCAGGCTCGGCATGTGGGTGGCGACTATTACGATTTTCTCGAATTGGGGCATGGGCGGCTTGGGCTCGTTGTGGCCGACATATGCGGCAAAGGAATGCCAGCCGCGCTCCTGATGTCAAACTTGCAAGCTCATGTGCGCAACCTTTGCGCGAGCTACTCGATGCGACCCTATATTCCTATTGTTATCGAGCAGCCACAGCGCTTCTTGCAAGCTGTGAATCAGCTTTTTTGTGAGACCACGTCACAGGAAGCGTTCGCGACACTGTTATTCATTGAATACGACAATGCGAACAGATGGTTGAGGTACGCAAACTGCGGACATCTTCCTGCGCTTATTCTGCGGCGTGATGAGAGGGTGGAAAGCCTTAACTCCAGTTGCGGAGTAGTGGGCCTGTTTAAAGACTGGACTTGCTCTGCTCAAGAGTGTGGACTGTCTTCAGGTGACATTCTCCTCTTGTACTCGGATGGAGTCACGGAGTCCTTCGATGGTGCAGGGGAAGAATTTGGTGAACAGCGACTCATTGATGCGCTTCAGAAGTACAGCGGTTTAGCTCCTGAAGCAATGATCCGGTCAATCGTGCAAGACGTTCAACGATTCAGCGATGGGCAACAGAACGACGACATAACCCTCATTGCAGCGAGATGTTCTTAGGTCGCACGATTGTCTCAGGTGATCTCGGACTGCGCGCGTCGGCGGCCTTCCCATGGGACGTTGCTGATTCCGGGACTGAGGGAAAACAAACACCGGTGTGATATGCCTGAATGGCACAAAAACCTGGAGTATCTGATTTTTCCAGCTCGATAAGGCATAGCACGGCACGGCTATCCGGTAGTTACGGCCCCATCTTAGAATCCGAACCTCTCGCGCTGTTCGGCCCAACTCAGAGGAATGTTTCTCGTGAGCTGTTCAAAGGTGAGGTGGCGTGGCTGACGCCCTTCGAGAATGGCCTCGACAATATCCGGGGCTAAAAAGGCACAGGCGAAAACCCTGCCAACATATCGCTCTGTGAGACCAGCTTGGCGAGCGAGGTCACGCTGGTCGAGTGCTTCATTTCTCAGCACTCGCTGGTACCACATATGGGCGCGAACTACGGCCTTCACCAGAGAAACGTTAACCTCCGCATTGCGAAGAGAAGCAGTGGGTGCAAGCGTGAGATGAACTTCCCCGCCGTGGCGCTCACGTTTAGCCTCAACAGATAACTCGACGAGATCGTCAGGTCCGGCACCATCGATTGCAGACTCCGAAATCTCTCCTCGGGCTTCCAGGAGATGCCGTAGGCCTAACCTGCTGATGATGATCAGAACACGGTCTGATTTCACCACCACTTTTCGCACAAATGCGAGGATGATTGGGCGTACCTTATTTAAGGGAAGAGTAGCGAAGTTTTGCGCCAGGTTCTTCGCTGATGCGATCAGTTGCTTCATCGATCCTGGGTTCTCAATGTTCGACCCGACGATATCGAACAGGTCTGCCTCAGACATCAGCAAAGAACGCAATTTTTGACAAACCACGGCTTCGATTTCCGCGGCAGGCAGTCGTCTGATGGGAGACACCGTAGCGCCGGGGTTCTGGATAGCGTCCTGGGACACATAATACCGGTATCGCCGCCCATTCTTTTTGGTGAAGGACGGCGTATAACGAATGCCTCTGCCATCTTCTAGAACTCCAGTCAGCAGACTCGACGACTTCTCTTGCAGGCGGTGCCGATGAACGGAAACATTCCCGGTCAATTGCCGTTGAACTTCCTTCCAAGTCTCGATAGGAACAATGCCTTCGTGCTCGCCAGGGAACCACTCGTCCCGGTGCCGAATTTCACCTATATAAAGATGATTGCGCAGAAGATGGTACAGGGCTCCGCGAGAGAACGGCACTCCACCTCGGCGCCATCCGCTCCGCGTCTGGTGCGCTTTACTCTTGACCTTCTCTTGCCGGAGCTGTGCGGTTAATCTCGAGACGCATCCCAATTGCAGGTAAAGTTCAAAGATCCGGCAAACCAGTGCCGCCTCTCTTGTGTTTGGAACTAGCTTTCGCCCGCGGAGGTCATATCCTAGCGGCACCAGACCTCCCATCCACATTCCCTTCTTTTTTGAAGCGGCGATCTTGTCCCTGATTCGTTCCCCCGTCACCTCTCTCTCGAACTGCGCAAACGAAAGCAGGACGTTTAGCGTCAGGCGCCCCATTGAGGTCGTTGTATTGAACTGCTGGGTGACGGAAACGAATGAGACATGGTTCGCGTCTAGAACTTCGACAATTTTCGCGAAATCCGCCAGGCTGCGAGTGAGGCGATCGACTTTGTAGACGACGATGACGTCGATCTTTCGGCCCCTGACGTCTTCGAGCAGGAGCTGGAGAGCTGGGCGCTGGGTGTTACCTCCGGAGAAGCCTCCGTCATCGTAACGAGTCTTTAGCGCGCGCCAACCTTCTTGACGCTGACTCAAGATGAATGCTTCACACGCCTCGTGCTGTGCGTCCAAGGAATTGAATGACTGCTCAAGACCTTCCTCAGAGGACTTCCGCGTGTATACCGCACATCGCAGTTCTCGGGCGGCGTTCATTCGACCCCCTGTGTGGAGGCTCTCTGTTTCTGATTGTGTTTTGTACCGAAAAATAAAGGACCAGACCAGCGCGTTCCTGTGATCAGACGTGCAATCTGGGAAAGGGTCTGGTATCGAGTTCCCCTGTATTCGTACCCGCTGTATTCAACGTTCACAACGTGAATGTCGTTTTTCCATCGTCGCACGAGTCGCGTTCCCGCCCTCAGTTGTGGGGTGAATGCGGACCGTGAGTTTGGCCGAGTATCAAGACTGCGACCTAACTGATCAAGTTGGTTACGTGTATTTGGTCTTAAAGTTCCGAAAGCCCGTTCTTGTATGCGGTACGCCAAGATGGGGATCATGAAATCCCTACGAAGCTTTGGTGATGGTTGGGCGTCAAAAAACTCCTGCCACAAGCGGCAAAGGACCGTTTTGTCCAGGAATGGCAATGATGAGAGCCGTTCCGCTATAAGATCTGGCATACTGCCTCCAATCGACATTGACGCTCCGTTCCCGCAAAGAATCAAGTCGAGGCAGGAGGCGGTTGCAAATAGCAAACGTCTTGAACTCGAAAACGCTGTTTACCGTAATTTGCGGGCCGACACGGCAGCTTAGCGTGAATACCTTCTTTTCTGGTCCATCCTCGCAGCCCGACGCTCCTTCCCGCTTTCTTGCCAATAGTCTCGTTGGCGCTGATGACGTGAACAAAGGGAGCTGCAGAACTGTTGATCGGTACGTTTGAGCGCGAAAAACTTCCTGCATCGAGTGTTCTCACATACGCCTGTCTCCCGAGGGTGCAGAAACTCGGTCCGAAGGATCGCATAAAGTAGGGGCCGAATGCCGTATCGAATGCTCGAATGCAATTCTGTTGGATTGGGGAACACGAGAGATCGGAAGGTATTCAGCAATTCGCAAATAACGATGCGCCCGTCGAGATCCGCCGGCAAGAATGGGTCTTTTCCGGATACTGCTATCTGCTGAATTCGATCGAGTTCCGTTGGCCGCCATGAAGGTTCCCGTTTGCGCAGTTTGCGTTCCCGCTCCCATTGCTCCGGCCAATGACTCGTATTGGAGACGATGTCCCTAATCAGGGATTTCCCGAAGTCGAAGCGCCTCTTGGGTCTTGCCAGTGATCGCTTCACCTCCAAGACGAGAGAGAGAGCTGAGCAATACACGAAGCGTTCTCTCCTGAGTTCTGCAAGGTCTTGTTTCGCAGTTAACAGGTGTGGCGGCCCGAACTCTTCATGAACGAACTCCGCCACAACCGGGCCAAACCTTTTGACAAATGCAATCAGCTTTTCATCGTTGTCCGCGTTCGCGAATACAACGTGCGGGGAGTCCTCCTCGGAGTTTGGCTTGCCTCTTGATCGGTTTCTGCGTAGCGCTTCATACCAAGAAAGCAGGTCTGTGGGGCGGCTTCGATTCTTGTAGGTCGGGAAAAAGCCAGAAATCTGCAGCTTATTGCCAATCGTAATCAGGTGGAGTTCATTGTCTTGCATGGGCTCGGCCCAGGCAAAAGCCGACCAAAAGCGCTCTACAGTTGTCATGCAAGACAAGTAGAGCATAATTTCGCTATCCTCACAACTAGAAATTGACTGAGTGAGGGCCAATGAGCACACCGGAATTGACCGTCCGATACTTGCCTACGGGGGAATTGAAACCGAACCCTACGAATCCACGAACGCACACAAAGAACCATGTTCGGCAGATTGCGGCAAGCCTCGACGAGTTTGGCTTTGTGAACCCAATTCTGATTGCGAAGGACGGAACCGTTATTGCCGGCCATGGGAGGCTCGCGGCAGCGAAATCCTTGAAACTTCCTCAAGTTCCGACGATCACCCTTGAGGACCTGTCGGCGGATCAAATACGAGCATATGTGGTTGCCGACAACCGACTGGCCGAAATCGCTGGTTGGGACCGTTCGATTCTCGCCATCGAGCTCCAAAACTTGCTTGATGTAGAGGACTTTGACATCAGCGTTACGGGATTCACGGTTCCTGAAATCGACCTGATCATTGAGGAGGCAACCACCAAGAATACAGAGGAAAACGAAGCTATAGAGGTCCCTTATGGCGCAGCTATCAATCGCGTTGGCGATCGTTGGAGTCTAGGGAAGCATCGTGTGATTTGCGCGAATTCACTAGAGGAATCCAGTTTCTGGGCGCTGATGGGGAAGAGGAAAGCGCAGGTTGTCATTACGGACCCGCCGTACAACATTCCAATCGCAGGAAACGTGTGTGGTAAAGGCTCGATTCATCATCGCGAGTTCTCTATGGCCTCCGGTGAAATGAAACCAGACGAGTTCGCGAAGTTCCTTGTCTCTGCCCTGGGTCTTCTAGGTCGCTTCAGTGCTGCCGGCGCGATTGTTTTCGTCTGCATGGATTGGCGGCACATGGCAGAGGTGCTCGAAGCAGGGCAACGGGTCTTCTCGGAATTCATGAACCTATGCGTGTGGGTCAAGAACAACGGTGGGCAGGGCAGCTTCTATCGATCGCGTCATGAATTGATCTTTGTCTTCAAGAACGGGAAAGGAAAGCACCGCAACAACGTACAACTAGGGCAGTTCGGGCGGTACCGGACCAACGTCTGGGAGTATCCCGGGGCGAATACGCTTTCGCACAACACCGACGAAGGAAGACTCCATGCCCTACACCCGACAGTCAAGCCCATCGCTTTGGTCGCCGATGCTTTGCTTGATTGTTCTGCACGCGGTGATGTGGTTCTCGATGCTTTCCTGGGCTCCGGAACCACGCTGCGGTCCACGCCTTTTGACCCAAAAGTACGCGACCGCGCTCCAAGGCGCCTGCTGTGATTTGGCCATCGTTCATGGCGAGAAGTTCTAACGTCTGGATCTTTGCGTTCCTCAGGAAGAGGTTAGCACCTGAGCTGGCCCGTCTGCACCCTGCAGTGTTGGTTCGTTGAAAATAACTCTGTCATGTACGGTAATTTCACCTTCTTGATCTGATGATCCTGTTTAAACGGTTGTCCCGGACACTTTGCGTAGATGATCTGAATTGCCGAGCGTGTTTGGCGCACCTTCGACTGTAGATTGTCGGATAACGGAGAACTACGTGCCGTTACGAATGCTGTTCATATCCCCGAATTTCTTAGATTTGGGAAACCCGGAAGAATGGGTATGGACCTCGCGTGGCGTTCAAATGTCCCCGCGCCAGCTTGAGATCGTCGGTTTCGAAACCTTCTGTGAAGGAGGAATATATCTCGGCCAGTTGCGTGGGGTTTGGATTCCCACGCGTCAGATCAACCTGATACAGGCTCACCGCAGCTCTCAATTGCCATGCTCTTGTTCCTTGCCGCTTCGCGACGCTCAAGGCTTCACTAAAGCAGGCCCTCGCTTCCGACATCGTCGAAACGCCAGATGACTCGCCCGGGGGCCCTTCCCCTTTTACAAATTTCAAGAATAGTTCGCCTTTAGTCAGATACAGCCCGGAAAGTGCGTATCCCTCTCCGGTTTGCTCGGCAACTCTTATGCCTTTTGTGACGGCTTCAAAAGCTTCTTCCATCCGTCCCGCCTTGCCGAGTTGATCAGCCAGTAGCCCTAAGAAGTACGGGCACCGGAGTTTTGCACCTAATGATTCGTATTGCTCCAAACCCCGCTGCATCTTTTCGATTCCGCCTTCAGCGTCACCGAGTTCAGCTTCTGCCCAGCCGAGTTCAATCAAGCCAAAAGTCACCCAAAGCGAAAAACCATACTCGTCCGCAACCTCCAATGCCTCCTTCGCGAACACGCGTGCCAGATGGGCGTTCCCCTGCTGCTGGTACATTTGCGCCGCGACATGCCCCGCAACAACTAAAGTTTCTGGATGATCAAGCTCTCGCGCCCGCGCCAAGCCCCATGACAATCTTTTCGCGGATTGATCTGGATAGCCAAGCTGCCAAAGCGCCAGGCCAATAAACGTTTCAACGATCACCTTGCTATCGAAACTGAAGAAAATGCGGTTGTGCTGATTGAGATTTCTGTCGTAAAGCGCGACACTCTTTTCAAGGTGGTCGAGTGCGTCAGCGCATCGGCCGGACAACAGAAGCGCCGATCCTAGGGAGCGATGTGCTTCCCTGATCAGCCCGTCATCCTTGAGCTTCTCTGCGAGCTCCACCATCTGATTCGAGATCTCTATCGATGTAAGCATGTTGCCGCTGAATTGCTGGTACATATTCAGCGACCAGAGCATGTAGAACAACTCAGAAGAGGGCCCGTGGCGCCAGAACAATTCGCGCCCGCGCGCATTGATTTCTTCGACTTCCGGCGACGCGAACCCCTTGATTGCCATCAGGGACGCACTCAAGATCGTGCGCAGTTTCATTTCTTGCTTTGAATACTCTGCAGGTGCGGTAACGAGTTTGAGTGCCTCCAGACCGCGATTCGCCAGGTCGACCGCCTCGTGATGGGCGGAACGCGTGGCAGCGTTTTCAGCCGCCTGAAGAAGGTATTCGAGGGCGCGCGGCCAGTCGTGGCTTTGTTCAAAGTGCATCGCCAGTTCAGCAGCAATCTCGTTGGCGCGGTTCCCGTAAATCGCGACTCCACGCTCAGCTATGCGGTGGTGAATTTGCGACCGGCGCATCGGCGGCATCAACCGGTAAGGTACGTCGCGGTAGAGCACGTGAATGAATCGATGACGAGGTGTGATGGTCCCGTCCGGCAGTTCAACCAGCGATGCGGGTGACAAAAACTGATGGTGTCGGGCCAATTCTTCGCAGTGTTCCTCGACCCATTCCACCGTGTTCTCAAGCCCCGCAGCAATAGCAACCGACGAGCATTCCATCCCCGCCACGCTGGCAGCCTCCAAAGTCGTTCGCTCGTCAGCGCTGAGACGCTCGATCTGTTTCTCGATCAACTGCCGGATGTTCACCGGAATGTCCTGTTCCACTTCTGACAAGTCAACGCGTAACTTCCACTTGCCTTGCTCTTCAACAATTCTTTTCTGGTCGGTCAGGTACTCCACCAGATTCACAACGAACAGAGGATTTCCCTCAGTTCGCCTATAGATTGTTTTCTTCAACCCGGCTGGAAAGTGGTGGCCAGGGAACCGCATTGCCAGGTACTCCGCGACCGACGCTTCGTCCAAACACTCGAGTGCAACCTCGTGGCACAGTCCGTGCGCCTGCAACTCCCGTTTGACCCCTTTAATGGGGTGGTCAGTCACAACGACATCCACGGGGCGATAAGTGCCGATCACCATCAAACGAGCGGGATCTCGGCGCCTTGCCAGATATGAAACAAGATCGAGTGTCGAGTGATCGCTCCAGTGCAGATCTTCAAGGACTAACAAAAGGGGGAACTCGACCGTCAGAGTCTCGATTGCCTCTGCCATTTCTCGCAACATCCGCTCGCGCGTTGTGGTGTCTCCTGTTGGAGACTGCAAGTGCCGCCGTTCTGCTTCCGGAAGCAGCGACGGCATTTGTGCGACCCAAGCCGGCGCGTGTTGACGCAATGAGTTCAGCACCTGATCACCATCGCTTGATCTGCAAAGGCGAGAAAATCCATCGAGTACGGGCAAGTAAGCCTCACCGGCGCCATAGTGCTCCAAGCATTGCCCGTGCGCCACGTGAAGTCGCCCCACCTCCGCGGTCGCTTCCAAGACAGCCTGCACCATGCTGGTCTTCCCAATCCCAGGTTCCCCGGTGATAAAGACAGTTTGTCGTTCTCCAGCCAAGGACCGATTTAACAACGCCCGCAATTTGGCTAACTCCACCTCACGTCCCAGAAGGCCGCGCTTGCTCGGTTGATTGTTAGAAGCTGCGTGGGCAACTTGAGGGGCAGGTAGTGGCGCGATGGATTGAGAAATTGAGGCCGCTTCGGAGAGTTTCCCAACAAAGCGGTAGCCACGCCGGTGGGAGGTCTCGATATAAGTCGGCGAGGCCGCATCGTCCTTCAATGCTTCGCGCAGCTGCCGGATGTTGTCTTTGAGAACGGCGTCGCCGACGAAAGTACCGGGCCAGACGGTTTCCAGCACCTGCTGCTTGGTGACGAGGAGGCCTGGATTGTCGACCAATAATTTCAGGACCGCGAATGCCTTCGGCCGCAAGGAAATCGCTCGCGTGCCCTGCCACAGGCATTCATTGAGAAGGTCAAGCCGAAATTCTCCGAATGCGATCTCTTTCGCAACTTGCATTCACACTCCACTGGGATCACGGACCTCGGACTCACTCGAAAATGACCACTCAGTTCATGAACTGCCCAGCTTTTGTTGCGTTCAGCCGTTCCCTGGCCAACTTGAGATCTGCGGTTTCGAATCCCTCAGTGAAGGAGGCATGGATCTCGGCCAGTTGCGTTTGATCTGGCTCTCCGCATTGTCTCTCAAGTCGCAGCATACTAAGCGCTGCCCTCAATTCCCAGGATCTTCCCCTTGGCGCTTCGCAATGGTCAACGCCTCGCCAAAGCACGCTCTCGCTTCGGACAAGATCGAAGTTCTGGCTGAATCACAGGGATGGTCTCCAGCAAGTAGCGCCCCGCAGCGATTCAACAATAATTCACCTTTGATTCGGTGCAACTCCGCCAGCGCATATCCCTCTCCGGTTTGCACGGCGCAGGTTATGGCTTCCTCGATCCGCTCCAGTCCTTCTTCTATCCGTTGCGCTTTGTTTAATTGATCAGCCAGGGACCCCAGGAAAACTGGATACCAGAGTCTGATTCCAGTGGTTTCGTATAGCGAGAGGCCTTGCTGCATCAGCTCTATCCCCTGCTGGACCTCGCCGAGTTCCGCGTCAGCCCAACCAAGATCGATCTTGCCGAACGCGACCCAAGGCTCCAGACCATATTCCTCAGCGATTCTGATGACTTCCTTTGCGCGTTCTTGCGCAAGCCGCGGCTCGCCTCTTAACTGATGCAACTGGCACATAAAACGAGCCGCATAAACCAGGCTCTGGGGGTGAGCGAGCTGCCTCGCGAAGTCCAATCCGGCCTGCATTCGTTGTATGGCAGCATCAGGGAACCCCATGGGCTACAATGCTTTCCCTGCAGAGCATTCACTGAGCACTTTACAATCACGGCCGCTGATCAGAGTTTGGGAGAAGGGTTGGTTCGCAGAGTAAAGCTGCGAGGACCGATTCACGTATTCAAGCGCTTCGGCGTATCGGCCTATTTCCAATAGTGTGGAACCCATGGCGCGGTGGGCTTCCGTGATCAGTCTTGGGTCCTCGAGTTCCTCGGCAAGCTCTATCACTTGATAGGCAATCTCCAAAGCACCCCGGGTATTTGCCAGGAACATCCGGAACAGGCCAAGCAGATAGAGCCAATTAAATCCTTGAGGCGACGGCTTGCTCAAACGCAGCAGATCTTTTCCGTCGGCATGCGCCGATTCCACCCCAGACCACGCAAAACCTTTAACGGCACCGCGAGACAGGATCAGGACTATGCGCAAAGCGATCTCTTGCTGATTCCGCTGGGTAGACTGCGGCAATGCCTTCAGTATCACGAGTCCCCGTTCCGCAAGATCTGCGGCTTCGTGATAGGCAGATTTATGAATTGCGTTCTCAGCCGCCTGGGTCAGATACTGAACTGCTCTCGGCCAGTCGCGGCTTTGCTCGAAGTGCATCGCCAATTCGGCGGCAATCTCACGAGCGCGATCACCATAAATTGCGATCCCGCGTTCGGCAATTCGCTGGTGAATTTGCGAACGGCGCCTCGGTGTCATCAGGCGGTAGGGCACGTCCCTATACAGAACGTGAATGAACCGATGGCGCGGAGTCACGGTACCGTCCGGCAATTCCACCAACAACGCCGGCGACAGGAATTGATGACGTCGCGCCAATTCTTCGCAATGTTCTTCAACCCATTCCACGGTGTTCTCGAGGCCAGCAGCAATGGCAACCGACGAACATTCCATTCCTGCCACGCTGGCGGCCTCCAGAACCGTGCGCTCGTCAAGGCTCAAACGCTCGATTTGTTTTTGGATCAAGTCTCTGACGTTGGAGGGGACCCGCTGTTCGACCTCCGAGAGATCAACTCGCAGCTTCCAGGTACCTTGTTCTTCAACGATTGCCTTCTGATCCGCCAAGTACTCCACCAGGTCAACCATGAAAAGCGGTGTACCTTCAGTACGCCGAAAAACGGTCTGCCTCAGTCTGGCGGGAAACTGATGCCCCGGAAATCTCGCATCCAAGTATTCCCCAACGACCTCTTCGGAGAGACATTCCAGTGCCACTTCGCGGCACAATCCATGCGCTTGCAACTCCCGTTTGACACCTTTGAGGGGATGGTCCGCCACGATGACATCAACCGGACGATAGGTGCCGATGACCATCAAGCGCGCGGGGTCCCGACGCCGCGCCAGGTACGAAATCAGATCCAGGGTGGAGTAATCGCTCCAGTGCAGGTCTTCGAGGACGAGCAGCAAAGGAGTCTCTGACGACAGAGTTTCGATGGCGTCCGTTATTTCGCGCAGCATGCGCTCGCGCGTTGCGCCGGTGCTTTGGGATCGCAGGTCGGCTCTTTCAGACTGCGGAACCAGGGAAGGCATTTGCGCCAACCAGGCGGGAGCCTGATGACGCAATGAGTTCACGACCTGGTCTCCACCCGGAGACCGGGAGAGTCGCGAAAACCCATCCAGCAAGGGGAGGTACGCCTCGCCCGCGCCGTAGTTTTCGAGGCATTGTCCTCGCATGATGCGAATGCCCGGCAATTCCGCAGCATCCTCGAGAAGAGCCTCGACGACAGTGGTTTTTCCGATTCCAGCTTCCCCGGTGACAAACACAACTTGACGGTTTCCGCCGAGGGCACGATCCAGCCACTCCCCCATCTTCGCCAATTCAGTCTGTCGACCGAGGACTCGGGGTTCAGTGGCTGCGAAGTCGGCTCGGCGGACGGTCTGTGAAAACGCCATACCCGGCATGGCTTCAGCGGAAGGCTTGCCTGGAAGCAATTCAAAAGGCTTCCCGATAAAGCGATAACCACGGCGGTGTGCGGTCTCGATATAGATGGGTGATCCGGCATCGTCGTTCAATGCCTCTCGAAGTTGCCGGATGTTGTCCTTCAGGACTGCGTCGCCAACAAACGTACCGGGCCAAACTGTGTCAAGCACGTTTTCCTTACTTACCAGTTGTCCTGAATTTTCAATCAGGATCTTGAGAACTGCGAAGGCCTTCGGTCGCAAAGAGATGGCCAGCGTGCCACACCAAAGGCACTCGTTGGTGAGGTCCAGGCGAAATTGCCCGAACGCGATCTCTCTTGTGGCTTGCATTTACAGGACGGTGTGATGTGATGCCTCTACACTGATGAACTAGCTGACAGTGGGGTTCAAAGAATTGTTCATCTTCCGAATGCGCGGAAGCCTGCGCTCCGACCCCAATACTCGGCACGTAATTGAAGCGCCACGGAAACACTACCTTAACGTGACGAGTACGTCATGACTCTCTCTCAACCCTGCGGCTATTCTCGGCCTGTGATGAAGGGATTGCAACACGCAAATGCATTCGTGATCCAGTTCCGGGGCGCCGATCAGTCAACCGCTGAGAGGTTTTCGGGCCGAGTTGAGCACGTGGCGTCCGGACGCACTGCACTGTTCCATGCCGTTGAAGAACTTCCGCAGATCTTGTTGAAAATGCTGGAGCCTGTGGCTTCGGACACCGAAATGGGGGCAGATGAGCTTGCGTAGGCAGAACCCATCAGAACACCCAATCAGCACCACAAAATAAAAGGAGAACGTCTCTATGAAGAAGGTTTTATTGACACCCGCCATGACTCTGGCCATCGCTCTGATTGCGATCGCACCGCGCGCTAACGCCGCAGATGGCGATAGCATCACTTTCAAAATGAAGGTTTCTGCCGGTGCAGCGGCATGCCTGAAGACCACCGCTGAGGGTCGGGTCACGATCACGGATTTGGGCCTGGTCCAGAAGCTTCACGTAGAAACTGCAAACCTGCCCCCCAATACGGAGTTTTCGGTGTTCCTGCTGCAGGTTCCACATAGTCCATTCGGGCTGTCCTGGTATCAGGGCGACATCCGTACAAATGGAGATGGAAGGGCAGTTGGAGACTTCGCTGGCATTTTCAGCAAAGAAACTTTCATCATGGCTCCCAATGTTGCCCCAGCGCCGCAGGTGTTCCGAGACGACGCTGCTGCCAATCCGGCGACTCCTCCCGTGCAGATCTACCACATGGGAATTTGGTTCGCTGAGCCCAATGCCGCTGTCGCTGCTGGCTGCCCCAGCACAGTCACACCATTTGATGGCGACCATCAGGCTGGAATCCAGATACTGAACACTACGAATTTCCCGGACGCAACCGGTCCACTGTTCGCAATTCAGTAGCGGGCACTCGATCTTTAGACTCCCCAGGGGTTGGGAACCGAAGCTAGGTTCTCACCCCTTTTTTCTTGCGCGACACAAAGCCGCGAATTAACAGCACAAAGCTCACGTTCAGCCTGCCACGTTGCGCCGCAAAACAATACAACAACAACACCAAAACGCCATGACTTGGAAATGCAACGCGGTTAATCTGCGATCACTTCACAGCGAGACCGCCTGAAAAGGGCTGGCCCAGAGGAAATCACGTGTTGGAAATAGTTTGGAGAAATCACAGCAGACTGGTTGGCCCCCGAGTGGTTGTTGACAGGACAGTGCGTCGCAATCCTGAAACTGGGGACATAGAGACCATCTATCGCAGAAGAGCAACACCCGAGGAAGCATCTGTCGAGTACGAGATTGTGGTGAAGAGCGGGCAACCTGTGAGCGCCGCCCAACTGATCGGGAACGATCAAACAGACCTCCAAAAGGAAAAGATATGGCTTACAACAGCGCATTGAATCTTTCAGACGAGCCTTGTGTAGCGCCAATACACACCAGCTTCATCGGCCGCGAAAAGAAGGTCACACCAGAACTCTTTGCAATTGCCATCACTAAGACCGAAAACATTCCGGCGGGTTATTCCGACGAGCCGGTACCAGGCGCTTTGAGACAAGTTTTCGAGTGCGACGGAATGCAGGCGGTGATTACCTTTCCTAAGCGGGGAAATCTCATCCCAGGATTCAAGTCCAACTCAGTTCCGACTCCGATCCAGGCGCGAGTCCTGGCGTTCAGTTGGGAAGAACTTGTGGCGCGCGTCGGCTCGCTCCTCGATGTCACGCGTGAGCATGGCGTGGTGACTCAGTTCAGTGACATCTGCATTAACTTCTACAGCATGGAAGTGAGCCGGTCCTCCGGAGAACAGATTCCCATGACGGCTCAGGAATTCAAGACTCTCCGATTCTTTGTGTCGAATCCTGGGCGGGTTCTCTCGCGGGACGAACTGTTGAACCGAGCATGGGGCTACGACAATTATCCGTGCAGTCGCACCGTTGACAATCACGTTTTGAGACTGCGACAAAAACTGGAAGTGGAGCCCTCGCGCCCGAAGCACTTTCTAACCATCCACAGCGTTGGATACAAGTTTTTGCCGTAAATCGATAGTTCTCAAAAAGGAGAATCTTGCAATGAATCAACCGATCTATGAAACAAAAGAAAATTCGCTGACTTCGCGAGTGTTTTTCAACAGACATCTGCGACGAGCCTTGGCTGCGCTCATCCTGCTGGCCCTGCCTCCTACTGCCGCGCTGGCTCAATATCCCGGCGGTGGTGGAACCGGGGGCTCAGGCTCCTACCCGAGTTACGGATCTAAGGGTGCAGTGATCGGTGCCATCGCGGGCGGAGCCGCCGCCGCCGGGCTGCTTTACTGGAAGTTACACAAGCGAACAACAGTGCAAGGCTGCCTCGCTGGTACCGGAGACAAGCTCGTTAGTGAAAAGGACAACCAAACCTATAGCCTCACTAACAAGCAGAGCAAAATGCTACAACCTGGCGAGCGCGTGGAATTGTCAGGGAAAAAGCGTAAGGATGCGTCTGGTGAACCAATATTCGAGGTCCACAAGATGAGCAAGGACTTCGGTCAATGTACAACCACGACGGCGCTGCAGGCGCAGTAATCGTTTCAGAAAAAATGGCAAATCTCCGACACGCAGCAGACAAGTACGCGGAGAGCAGGTCCTAGAGTGGAAGATTCCGATCAAGGCACAGTTCTACTGTGACCGGCGAGATGGCCTTGTTCGCATCGTGGAAAGGAAACTGAGATGGCAGCAACTTGTATGGTGTGTGACCCAAGACCAACTGGCGCGTCGAACCTTGCACATGACGATCTGACGCTCGTTGTAGCGTGCAAACGGGGAGAGGTCAGCGCATTCGAGGAACTGGTTAAGCGATACGACAGAAAACTCTTCAGAATCGCTCAACACATCACTCGGAACCGTGAAGACGCTCAGGATGTCGTCCAGGAAGCCTTTCTAAGGGCGTTCCGAAACCTGGACCAATTCCAGGGGAATTCACAACTTTCAACCTGGCTGATTCGCATCACCATAAACCAGTCGCTCATGAAAATGCGCAAAGCGTACAGAAAGAAAGAAGTGTGCGTTGACCAAGAAGGATTGAAGGATTTGAGCGAACTCTCACTGGATGCTGTTGATTGGGCTCCCAATCCTGAAGAACGATACCGGTCGTCGGAACTGAGGACAATCCTCATCAACGCCCTGCAGACATTGCAGTCGGGCTTGAGTCTGGTCTTCGTACTGCGAGATGTTGAAGGTCTCTCCACCGACGAGACATCAGCAGCTCTCGGTCTGACTCAGGCTGCGGTCAAGACGCGACTGATGCGAGCGCGCCTACAGCTTCGTCATTACTTAACCCCTTACTTCAAAAAGAACGTCCGAACTTTTGCCCGCGCTCCCCGGAACTGAGCCACTATCAAATGGCCGGATTTGAGGCGCATTGACTGAAACAACACAGTCTCCACGCCAGTAAGCCATTTGTGTGTCTCAACAACCTCAACCGTTCGCAACCACTTTAACCACAGTACACATGGAGACAAACAATGAAATGCAAGCTCGTTAATCAATTCCACAGAGCTACTTTAGTTCACAAACTGTTCGTAATGGTGTTCGTCGTGGGATGTGCATCCCTCACCATTACGCGGGCTACAGCACAGACAGGAACCTTCCCGTCTACGCCTCCCGCCATCACGCCACTTGCGGGAAACACGCCATTCCTAGAGGGACACGCATTTGGAACTCAGGGGTATACATGCCTGCCTACCAGCACAGGCGGGACAGCCTGGAGCACCACCGCTCGTCCCGAAGCGACTCTTTTTGCGACATTCTTCGGACAGCCGGTGCAGATTATCACTCACTTCACCAGCATTGATGCAAAGCCTAATGACTTCTCCGTCAAGCCGCCGCCGCTTAGCGGCAATGCGACCTGGCAGAGTTCCCTGGACAGCAGCAAGGTTTGGGCTGTAGCGACAGGTCACATCAACGCTGGCACTGACAAGATCTGCCCCAACGCCGGAGCAATTCCTTGTCTTCTGTTGCAATCCGTCGGAAATCAGGAAGGACCAACGGGTGGGCAATTGCTCGCCAAGACTACTTTTGTCCAACGTTTGAACACGAGAGGCGGGGCAGCCCCAACCACGGCTTGCACTGTCGGTCAGACCCAACTTCAGCCCTACACGGCTGACTACGTTTTCTTTCACGCCAGCGAATAAGAGGTTCAGCGTTCCTGCAAGTATGTCGGGTGGACACGCGAGAGTCACAGTTGAAAGGTAAGGTTCGTGTGTCCCCTCAGAAATTACAGCCTGCGTTCAGCAAGATGCACCTAATGTTGCTTTGCAGAATCCAACCCCACATGACATTTCCAACCTTGAGAATTACGTATGTCGGCGGCCCTACTTGCCTTTTGGACTTTGGCGGCGTGAGGTTGTTGACTGATCCCACTTTTGATCCCGCTGGAGCCGAGTATAGTACAGGCCCGGTCACCCTTCATAAGCTTGCCGGCCCTGCTATCAATGCGGAGGATCTCGGTTCCTTCGATTACGTGCTCTTGAGCCATGACCATCATTCGGACAATCTTGACCACGCTGGCCGTCGAATACTTGCGAACGCAAAGGGCGTCCTGACGACCGTTGACGGCGCTCAAAGGCTCGCTGGCAACAGCATCGGATTGAAGGATTGGCAGAGTTTTGATTGTGTTGCCCCGGATAGACGGACTTTACGAGTAGTAGCGACACCTGCGCGGCATGGGCCTGAGGGCCTCAGTCGCGGGGCGGTGAACGGGTTTGCCCTGTTCTTCGCCGACCAACCTGACTACGTCATCTATATTTCTGGTGATACCGTCTGGTACCCAGGCGTCGAAGAGGTGGCGAAGAGTTTCAATGTTCGGGTGGCACTGTTGCACTTGGGTGCTGCCCGCGTCCCGGAAGTTGGCCCGTTTCATCTCACCATGACGGCCGAGGAAGCGGTGCAAGCTGCCTATGCCCTTGCGAATGCAGTTATCGTTCCTATCCATTTTGAGGATTGGGCTCATTTCTCGGAAGATCGAGCCGAGGTTGACCGGGCATTTACCAGCGCACAAATGAAGAATCGGATCCGATGGTTGAACCGCGGGCGCGGCATTGCGATCGACTGCTCGCCGCAAGCGCCAAACCAGAAAACCCGAGCATAATGTTCCCGGCCTCAGGTGGGCGCGGCGGAAACTTCGAGGCGAAATCTCACCAACAAGGACGCACCGTGCCGTCGTGTTTGTTTTGACAGTTTCTTAACAGTTCCTATGTCTCTGTTTCCTGCCTTCGAAGGTCTAACCGAGTAGAAAGTGGGAGGCGATTCTGGTGGTCAGACAAACTCTGGTACTTTGTGGTTCCTTGTGCATGTTTGCAACCTTTCTCGCCTGCAACGCCGCGCAGATGCAAGTGCAAGCCCCTACAGCAATAGGCCAAGGGTTCCAACAGATCAGCTTGGTCGCTGATATAGGTGGAACCGCACAGCACACTGATCTAGGACTCCAGAATCCCTGGGGCATCGCCTTCGAACCGGCCGGGCCATTCTTCATTGCCAATAACGGCCACGGAAACGCCAAAGTGGTCGATCCATCGGGCACTTCAGCGCTTCCAGCGGTCGTCGGTGTTCCAATTCCCTCGGGGAGCGCTCCGCCATCCAAACCAACGGGCATCGTGTTTAATTCCATTTCCCAAGACTTTATGGTTCGGGGCACTCCTGCTCAGTTTCTGTTCGCCACAGAAGACGGAACGATCTCGACATGGGCCTCCATCAATGGCAGCAATCCGAGTTTCGCGCTCCTCGCGCGTGATGACTCGGCCAGCGGAGCTATATATAAGGGTATCTCTATCCTGACTCCTCAATGCTGCCGTGAGTATCTTGCTCTGGCTGAGTTCCATGCTGGGTTTGTGGCGACTTACGACATCAGCTTCAGTCCGCTCGCCACGCTGGGCTCCTTCAAAGATTCGAATCTTCCGGCCGGCTATGCTCCCTTCAACATCCAGCAGATCGGCACGCAGGTATTCGTGACCTACGCATTGCAGGATGCATCCGCGACCAATCCGATCATCGGACCGGGAAATGGGATTGTGAACGTTTTCGATACGGAAGGGAATTTCGTCCAGCGGTTTGCTTCGAACGGGCCGCTGAATGCGCCCTGGGGAGTTGCGCAGGCAAGTGCTAATTTCGGGCCCTTCAGCAACGATATCCTAATTGGCAACTTTGGCGACGGAATCATTAATGTTTTCGATCCGCTAACTGGAGCGTTTCTCGGCCAGATCAAAGACCGCAAAGGCAACGTCATCGTCAATCCAGGGCTCTGGGCTCTGGTGTTTCGTGCTGATGGATTGGGCAATGCAAACACCCTCTATTTCACCGCTGGCGCAAGTGGCGAGAATCATGGGCTTTTCGGCGCCAGCAACAACCCACAACTTTGCGCATTAGCAATCCGATACCGAATCGCGTCTCGATCGTTCCAGTCTGCTCGAAGCCGCATGCCAGGTAAAAGTCCCTGGCATGAGGATTCCCAATCACATGCAACGCTTTTGATCCTTGTTTGCGTGCCACCGCGGCGCAGTGCTCGACCATCAACCAGCCTACCCCATGTCGGCGAATTGTTGGGTCGACGAAAAGAGCATCCAGTTCGATTCCGCCATCCGAGCGAGATTCAATTGCCGAAAAGCCTACTGTTGCCCCGCTCAACTCCGCGACAAATACCCGCCCGGCTGCGATCTGCTCCGATGGAATTGCAATCGCGTCTGGATTCGCCAGCAGGGCCTCACGATCACCTTCATTCGTAAGCGACGCACGGAGTTGAAGGGCTTCAAGAACTTCCCGTTCGGCCGCGACCGCGGTCCGAACGATCACGTTGCTTCTCACGGCAGATCCGGGTTGTCGCACGTAGCACTCGCCGGATCATTACACCCAGCTAGACGTTTGGCAAGCGAACGTACATAACGGCATGAGGGTTGAAAAATTCGGGCCTACGTGCGTGCTATTTCCTAGCCTTAAGGCGCCAATTTCCGCGAGGCTGCGATCCTACTTCGGGCTGCCAGATGCTATTTTATTTGCGGAAGTGTAAGGCTTATCGAGACGCTGGATTCTTACCGTGGACAAGATTTGCTATGAGACTCAGCAATTCCTCCGGGTCAGGTTCGGCATGGATGTCTGCACCGTCAATTGGTTTCCCATCCTTCGAAGGAACTGAGATGATTGGCGCAGACGAGCACTGACGGAAGGCTTCAACAAGGTTCCTTTTCTCGTCGTCCTCAACTGACTGCCCAAGAATAATGACATCGAACGGAGTCTGCTTGAATAGGTCGCCAGACCCCGTTTTCGGGATACACGAGATTGCCACGTAGCCGTGAGCTTCGAGCAACATGTGCCAAGTTTTCAGAGTGGGGGCCTAAGAACCCACGCTAAGAATACGGGCCTTGGCATTACGAAGTTTCTGAAACGGTGACGAAGTGGAAATCACATTCTATCGACTCGCTCCCACCAAGGGGACGGCATGGGCCTTGAGGTTGGACTTTAGCGCTTTGGACTGCTGGAGAAGCTTTTTAGAACGCTGAAGGACTTGAGTAGACCGCTTTTGCAATTCAGCAGATTGAATACGGAGTATTCGAGCACGTTTGATAGGCACTACTTACCCCCCATCTCTCGGAGTGAGCTTTAAACCCGCAACTAACCAGAGTGAAGGAAACCTGTACGCGAACCAAAGCGTCAAGAAATGCCACGCGCAATCGAGCCGCTTGGGGAATCGGAATTGAGGCAAGCCCCGGGGTCCGCTAAGTTCTTTGGAACAGAAACAGGGTTGAGGGCAGCGGCAAGCATGCAGCTTCTATAAAATTTCGGGGGACTCGACTGGTCCAGCCTTGTTCCCTAGGCGTTTTCCCCTCGCCACTTGCTTCTCTGGTCTTGGATTATTTGGTAGCAGTCGCAAGCGGCTTCCGCCAGTCTAGGTCTGTCCTCGATTGTGACGTTTCCTCGTGTGTAGGTAATCATACCTGCCTTCTGCAAAATGCTCGCCGCCATGCTGACGCTCGACCTGCGGGTTCCGAGCATCTGCCCTAAGAATTCCTGAGTCAACGGCATCGTCCCGTTACCAATCCGGTCATGGCTCATTAGCAGCCATCTCGCCAATCTCTCTTCGACATCATGCAGGCGGTTAGCATCCTGAGGCTGAATGGGACATGCTGCTTCTCGGATACCAAGCGTTTGAGAAGTCGTCGTCCAATCAAGTTGCAGAGCTGGGTTTGTTTCACTTCTTCATGATCTGCACACTAAAGTGGGGCCGCAGGATTTCTATTCAGAGGCACGTGACTTGATCTTCACAACGCCGTCGGGACTGCCAATCAGTGCCGACTATCTCGCCAAGCACTTCAGATCAATAATCGACCTTGCGGGTGTGCCGCGATTGAGGCTCTATGATTTGCGCCATTCGGCGGCCACTATCGCGTTGGCAGCCGGAGTGTCTCCCAAGTTGTTTCTGAGCAGCTTGGACACGCGAGCATGGCCTTCACGTTGAATACGTATGCTCATGTGCTTCCGCACATGCAGGACGAGGCTGCAGCTAGAGTAGAGGCTATGCTCTTTCCGCACACAGGTGACGAATCGTAAGGAGTAGGAGTTCGGCACCCGATACGAAACAATGATGTACTCGGGTGCCGACTACCAAACCGGCTGTGCCAAGGATCGTGGGTCCGGTCGCTCTTACTTTTCCAATTTCCGGATAGCCGACCAACCGGGAGTTGGCAGGCAGTCGCGCTGGCCGCCTGATTTCGTCGGGGACATATGTTTCTGCAGAGAGGGGTGCCCTGAAGATCCCTCTCTACTCGCGATTCGCGGATTTAAGTTGGATGAATCGTAGAGACTGCTACTGACAAATCGAGGCGCTCTGGATGTAGACATGGTTCTCTTACACCGCGATCTACGAACGTTGCCTGTTCGATTCCGGACAATTAAATTGCGGAGACGAACACATTTTAAGCACCTGGTTCGACTTCTATATTCATTTGTGCTTTGCAACCAAGCGGTTACGTTTGGCGCAAGATTGGAAAAGATTTTGCTGGAGGGGATCAATTCGGAATGTTCGCCTTGGGATTGGCAAAAATCCTGTGGCACTTGCTCCGGGAACTGGAGGACCAATCGAGATGGGAGCACTAGGTCAAGATCTTCGCTACGCATTCCGGCAGTTGCGCAAGAACCCGGGGTTTACCGCAGTAGCCGTCGTGACGCTTGCCCTCGGCATCGGCGCGAACACGGCGATTTTTAGCCTATTGAACGCGGTCATGTTGCGGCGGTTGCCCGTGCGCGAGCCGCAACAGCTCATTTTGTTTGGCAAGGGAGAGTGGATAGGCAGCGTAAATGGATTGCCGAACCGAAGCTGGCAACTCTTTTCCTATCCGTTTTTCCGGCAGTTCCGGCAGGAAAATCAATCGTTCTCTGATGTGGCTGCGGTCAGCAGCATTTTGTTCAGCACGCATGGCCGGGTCAGTGGCGGAGCCAACTTGGAGAGGATTGACGTGGAACTTGTCTCGGGCAGCTACTTCAATACACTCGGTGCCGGTCCGTCGCTTGGCCGCGTGTTGAGCGAGTCCGACGATCAAACGCCGGGCGCGCATCCGGTTGCGGTTGCCAGTTACGAATGGTGGCGGAAGCGCTTCGGACGCAGCCCCTCCGTCCTCGGCCAGACGATCAAAATCGGATCCACCCTTTACACCGTCATCGGCGTAGCGCCGTCCGAGTTCTTCGGTGTAACCGTCGGCCAGTCACCGGATGTGTGGATTCCGCTCGCAATGGAGAAGCAGATTTCTCCCGGATGGAATGGCCTGGAAGACAAGCTGTTCCAGTCGCTTTACATCATTGGCCGGCGAAAGCCGGAGATCAGCATCAGCCAGGCAAGTGCAAATACAAATGCATTGTTCAAGCAGATTCTGCAGGTTTACGCAGGGCAGCAGCCTGACTCAAAGACCCTCGAAGATATTCGCCATGCGCAAATCGAATTGACGCCCGTAGCGACTGGTTTATCCCAGCTGCGACACGAGTTCTCCTTGCCGCTGAAGATCCTTATGGCGGTGGTTGCGCTGGTGCTTCTGGTAGCGTGCGCAAATATCGCCAACCTGCTGCTGGCGCGAGCCACTGCGCGCCAGCGCGAAATTGCGGTGCGAATGTCGATGGGGGCGGGACGCGTACGCCTCATGAAACAATTGCTACTCGAAAGTTTCATTCTCGCACTCGCAGGCGCGCTTGCCGGTATTTGGCTCGCGTGGTGGGGAACACAAGCTCTGTTACGGATGGCTTCTACTGGAACGACAACAATTCCGCTGCAGGTGACTCCGGATATCCAGGCGTTGCTTTTCACATTTACGATCGCAACTGTTACGACATTGATTTTTGGCGTTGCACCCGCCTGGCACGCAACGCGCGTCGAGCTGGCGCCTTCGCTGAAGGAAGGTCGTGGCTCCATCTCTTCCCACTCGCATAGGCGGCTGGCACGCGCCCTGATCGTGTGCCAAATCGCGTTGTCTCTTCTCCTGCTTGTCGGTACAGGCCTTTTTCTCCGCAGCCTCAAGAACCTCACGAACGTAGACACCGGGTTTAACAAGAAGAACGTGCTGATGACCAGTCTCGACTTTGTCGCGGCTGGCTACCGAGCTAACGCGCACCTTGAGAGCGTAATGCAGAACATCGAGGAACGCGTGAATGCGGTTCCCGGCGTCAAGGGTTCGAGCTTCGCGTTCTTTGTATTCAACTCCGGGGCATGGACGACCAACGTCGCTGTCCCAGGACACGAGAAATCGGACAAAGATGGCATCGTCAATCACAACATCGTGGGGCAGGACTATTTCGAAGCCATGGGAATGCCTATTGTCCTTGGGCGCTCCCTCACGCCGCAGGACACAGCCACGTCCGCCAAGGTCGCAGTCATCAACGAAACGATGGCGCGCACATACTTTGGCGGCCAAAATCCTATTGGCCGGACCTTCAGCGTGGGTGACAAGAACAAGCTCGAAAAACAAACGCCCGAGTGGTTGAATCTCGAAGTTGTAGGCGTAGTGAAAGATGCCAAATATCAAGGGCTCGATGAAGACCAGATTGCGGCCGCATTCTATCCCCATTCACAGCACCCCGGCTTCCTCTACACCTTTGTTGCGCGCTACGATGGGGACTCCAAGTGGGTTGCGCCGGCAATAACCAAGGCCATCGCCGAAATTGATCCGAATTTGCCAGTCGGCGAGTTCAGTACGCTGTCCCAGCTTGTGGACGACTCCGTCGTGGACCGCCGTCTTGTGGCAGATCTCTGTGCCTTTTTCGGAGTGCTCGCTGCATCGCTTGCATGCATCGGAATTTACGGGCTGATGTCCTATGGCGTGACGCGACGCACGAGTGAATTCGGCATCCGTATAGCGCTCGGTGCGGAGGGCGTCCACGTGCTTTGGCTAGTACTGGGAGAGACGCTAAAGCTCGCCGTGTTAGGTATGGCCGTCGGTCTAGGTCTTTCCGTCGTGTGCGGCCGCCTGATTGCCAGCTTTCTGTATGGTCTGAAGTCATACGATCCGACTTCGATTTCGCTGGCCATATTTGCCATGGGATGCGTCGCTCTGTTTGCGGGGTACTTGCCAGCGCGCCGGGCGACAAAAATCGATCCCACGGTGGCGCTGAGGTATGAGTAAGAAGATTGTGAGCGGCTATGATTTCACGATGGTTTGGCCGCGTAACGACAGCAATGACTACTCGCACGTGTCGGGTGATCACCTGTAGTTGTGACGTACAGGAAAAAAGGCATCCTTGCTATCTAGCATCTTCGCTCATTAACGGCTGCTTCTGGAACGGTCGTGAATTGTCTTAGCGAACCAGAGTACAGGATTTTCTGTATTGCCCTCACCAAAATGTTTGTTCTCTGACACTTGTACCGCGTCGTTCTGGGAAAAGGGCTGCAACGATCGGCCAGATCAACCGTCAGCCGGTGACGAGCGGCCACGGCTTCCTCCTCGTGAAGACGAAGACCCAAACCAGCAACATTCAGAAAAGGTACAGCACTACATTCGCCTAGCCGAGATTGCACTGAAATCCCCACGCAGGGACGGAGATCGTTGACTGGGAGCGACGGGCTTTTCTCATTTTTGAACTGATCCCAAGAAGCGTGGCCTCTACTTGGAACAATCGGAGTTCTGGCTCGTAATTTGTTGTTAGCCGACAAACAAAACGAATTCAAATGGCGGTGGCTCAGCTCGCCTTCGGCTTCTCTGCAGCCTGGTTCCGCAGCGAGCGCGTCCACACCTTGGGAGTCGTTCCAAAAACATTCCGGAACATCTCCACAAATGCACTAGGTTGCTGGTAACCGACTTCGAAAGCCGTCTGTTTGACCGAGCTTCCCGCTATCAGCAGTTCAATGGCTTTCATGAGACGAACCTGTCGGCGCCAAGACTCGAAATCTATTCCCACTTCCTTACGGAAGAACCGCTGAATCGTTCTGACGCTTACTCCGGCCTGGGCACACAGCGCAGCCAGCGGTCGCGGTGCACCCGGTTGTGCAAGCACCGCGCGAGCCACCTTCATAGTGCGTTCATCAGTTGGCATAGTGACCATGGTCGGCAGCGGCGACGCCTTCTCCAGGCAACGAATCAGGACTCGACATAGGGCAGGCTCATAATCATTTCTATTTCTCAGCTGCCCGGACGCCACGGCTTCGAGGATGGCTTCGCGCAAGAGGCCCTTCACGTGGAGAACGCAGCAGCCTTTGCCGAAACGATGGACCAGTCCCGGTTTCAGGTACAGCGTGCGCATGGAAACATCGGAACTCATCGACAACCGATGAGACTTCCGGGCCGGTATCCACAGGGCAAAATGAGGCGGAATAAGCCAGGTGCAATTGTCCGAAGACACTTGCATCAGCCCGCGAATGGCATAGATCAATTGGTCGGATCCGTGAGCGTGTTCCGGAACTTCGTGGCCTTTCGGGTACTCGTAGGCGAGAGTAGCCACCGAGACGCCGCGTTTAGGGTCGTATTCAGTGAGAATTCTTGCCTGTCGCATGGGCGATATTTTATGACGTACCAGCATGCTTGCGCCACTCCGGAACCTGACCGATCATGGCGGCATGACACAGCAAACGAAACTCACGAAGTTCGACATCGTTGGATTTCTTCCAATTGTGGACGTGCCTCGCGCTAGGCAGTTTTATGGCGAGACCTTAGGTTTGCAGCTCATAAGCGAAGAGCCTCCATTCGCCCTCGTGTTCAACGCAAATGGAATCATGCTGCGCCTGGTGATGGCGAAGGAGCTTCCTCCCAGGTTCGGCACGGCCCTGGGTTGGCGCGTGCAAGATATCGCGCCGACGGTTGCCGAGCTATCAGCAGCGGGCGTCACGTTCGAACGATATCCAGGTATGGCACAAGATCACCTCGGCGTCTGGACGACGCCCACGGGATCGAAAGTTGCCTGGTTCAAAGACCCGGACGGCAATCTTCTCAGCGTCTCGGAACATCCGGAGGTGGAGCTATGAATCTTCTGCATCGTTGGTTTTGTGCATCCTCGACGTGGAAAGGAACGGTTGAGAAATTTATCGTTCCGTGGGTATTGGATGGAATTGAGCTTGGCTCTAACGTTTTGGAGGTAGGGCCGGGATACGGCGCCACTACGGACATACTCTACACTCGGGCAAAAGAACTCACATGTGTTGAAATCGATCCGAAGCTCGCCGAGACGCTGCGCCACAAAATGCAACGGCGGAATGTGAAAGTGATCTGTCAGGATGCGACCCAGATGACACTCCCAGATGAGAGCTTCGATAGCGCGGTATGTTTCACCATGCTTCATCATGTTCCGTCGCAGTCGCTGCAAGATGCTCTGCTGCGACAGGTTGCCCGCGTGTTGCGCCCCGGCGGCTCTTTCGCTGGTACCGACAGCCTCGACCGCAAATCATTCCGTTGGCTGCACTGGTGGGACACCTGTGTCCCAGTTTCGCCGGATACCTTTGCCTCTCGATTGGAGGCGGCTGGTTTCGATGCTGTGAGCGTGGACCTGAATCCCTATGCTTTTCGCTTTCAGGCTCGCAAAAAGGATGGACCGGTGGTATCTGAAACAGGACCGCGATAAGTGGCAACCATGGTAGGGATTAAGAATTAGCGTTTTTTTCGCTGACGAAGGAACGCGAGCCCACGTTTGAGTTCTTTGGAGGATCATCTGCGGTAGCAACTTGCACGGGCTCGCCGCCAACCTCCGTGCCTAACCACTTATTCAACTCCTCGGACTCGCAGTCACGAAGTGCCCTTGCCGTCGCAGGCATGCCGTCCTTTGCCCACCGTTGCGCGACCGAAACGGTTCTTCGATGGCAAGGATTCCCGGTGCTTTCGCTCAATCTCCACAACCTCCAGGATCTCGCGTACAAGCGCATGGAGTCGAAGAGCTGATGACGGCTCACACCAGTGACGGGTTCAACCACGCGGGACTCGTCTTTTCTCCACCGCTGGAGGGCGTAATAGTCTGTTTCGTGGCCGGAGCCCTTTGCGAACTGGCATCGATGACGGACATCGCTTAGCTGTGCTCACCCAAATCGTGTCCTCTTAATCTGTGTGGTGTCAATGGGTTGTGTGAACTTGGGACGTGCTGGTGACCATTCGTGGCTCGACGGGAAAAGTACATAATGTACCGGATCGTATACTCCCCTTGGTTCTACGTACGCTGGGCGCCATGAGAAACGATGCGCAATTCGAAAGGGATTTGGCTTTGCTCAATACATTTCGAGCAAATTTGCGGGCTATCGAGAATCTTCAACGGGTGCCGCATGATTATGCTCACGTTACGCGTATAGCGCTGCATCTGCAATTCAAGATTCGGGAGCTTGAACAAAAGCTGCGGCAGAGAGATTGAGACGGTAGCTTGCTTCTCAATAGGCGAGAGTTGGATTGAAGCAAGCCGGCACAGGAGCAAAAACTCAGTACCATCGGGTCTCGGAGTCTGCTCAGGCGGGTGCTTCTTCGGGCCTAAGATGGACTGCCGAACGCGATCAGCGACCACAACAAACAGTGGTACAAAGGGAGTTAGATTTTTGCAAGCAGGTGGCAGATCGCCGAGCTCAACGCCAAGACTTCAACGGTAAAAGTCACCGTGGCGTGATTCGTTGGGTGGGGAAGCGGGAGCCGCTCCTGCTCCTTTTGGGGAGCTTTCTTGTGGGCGGCTCCAACGCTTCAGTTTACGCCGCATCGTCAGGTTCCTCCAATCCAAATTAACGTTGAACGATGGTAAACACGCCTTGTTGCATTTCTTGCTCGAAATACGCGTCAGTTTGCTGTAGTTCTTTTCTTTGAAATCATTACGCCGAGTCGGCTCTAGTGGGCGACCTTAACCATCCTTTTTTGGACTTCAACCCTGAGCGCAGCTGTCTTCGCTGCCCTTCGGTTGTTTGGCACCGCTTTCAAACTGAGGTACTACCAGAGTTCCGGGGGATAGTTGTAAAAGCAAGTAGTTGCATGTCCGTGGGCACGGCATTGCAACCGCGGTGTTAGACGCGCAAGAGAAATATGCACGCCGTCAAGGACTGCAATGGATCTCGCGTACAAGCGCATGGTCCGGCTCGAAAAAGCGCGTCCGATCTGATACCTTCGGGGTTGGTTGCCGACGGTCTAATCGACCCCTTTAAACCCCCAATAAGCGTTTCCAAGGATGCTTTTGCGTGTTTTACAGCGCCACTCGTGTCCGTAGTTTCAATTTCTTACAAGTTCCAGTCACACTCATAACCCAAAGGTCGGTGGTTCAAATCCACCCCCCGCAACCAAAGAACTCATAGGGTTACGGGCAACTCGGCATTTGTAGCGGCTGTCCAAAACTGTCCAATAAGGGGAACTAGCCACAGTTCCCCTTATTTATTGAATCGAGACCTGTTGATTCATTTCTCTTCTGAGGTCTCGTTGCACAATCGGCCAATCGGCTTTCCGCTTCGCACGTCGGCTTGCACCGTGCAGGCGGAGATGCCGGCTGTAAAAACTATGCTTAGGCGCTCATCTCGATTTGCTAAGATTTGCAGCCCCCATGGCGGCGGCCGCGATCAGTCGCAGCGGTAATATCTCTTTTGCGGCCCCGCGGGAGATTGCTTCCTTAGGCATCCCAAATACGACGCAGGTGGCTTCGTCTTGCGCGATCGTGTGGGCGCCGGCGTTGCGCATCTCCAACAGGCCTTGGGCGCCGTCATCTCCCATGCCGGTCATCAGCACTCCGACAGAATTGTTTCCAGCGGACTTTGCGACAGAACGAAATAATACGTCGACGCTCGGGCGATGGCGGGAGACGAGAGGTCCGTCCGTAACATGCGCCATGTAGGATACCCCGCTCCGCTGAACTAAAAGGTGGTAATTTCCGGGAGCAATAAGAACGCGCCCGGATTCGATCCGATCTCCATCTGCAGCTTCCTTTACCTCGACCGCGCAATCCTTGTTAAGACGCTCGGCAAAAGCTCGGGTAAACATCTCAGGCATATGTTGCACGATCACGATGCCGGGGCAATTGCGAGGCATCGCTTGCAGGAACTCGCGGATGGCTTCTGTTCCTCCGGTGGAAGCACCAACGGCGATGAACTTCTCGCCTCCGTTCGCGGAACGCGGAGGAGGTCCCAGAGGCAGAACTACATCGGCAGTGTTCCTTGGCGCAACCGATAAATCACCGCGAGGAATGACGCGTGCGCTGGCGGCACTCCAAACGGCGTCGAGAAGCATGACCGCGGATTCGTGCAGAAAGTCGCGAACGCCTAACTTGGGCTTGGTGATTACTTCGACAGCGCCGAGGCGCAGAGCTGAAATGGCCAGGTCCATTCGCTTCTCCGCGAAGCCCGAGCATACGACGATGGGCAACGGTTGGTGCGCCATGATCGTGCGAATGAATGTGAGGCCGTCCATGCGCGGCATCTCGAGGTCGGTGACCACGACGTGAGGCTGCTCGCGCTCAATTTTGGCGAAGGCAATCAGCGGATCGGCCGCGACGATCACTTTAATATTGCGATCGGCGCCCAGCACGGCTTGCATCACTTCGCGGACGACCGCGGAATCGTCCACTACAAGGACTCTGAGTTTTTCTCCAGGTTCAAGTGGTTTACGCGACAGATTGTTCAAGATATCCCCAGGTTCGTTAAATTGGCTTTCTAGCTTGCTGACGGTGCGTTTTTCTCCAGTTCAAGCAGCGGCGCTTTTCAATGCGTACACAGTGGGCGCCACTAATCTCAGTTCACGCGCCCCGTTCAAATGCTCGGAATGTCCGACGAAAAGCAGGCCAGTAGGCGAGAGGTGGCGCACCAGCCCCGCGAGGACTTTCTCCTTCGAACGATCGTCGAAGTAGATAAGAACGTTGCGGCAGAAGATAAGATCGAAGGTGCCCTGCACTGGGTAAGAATCGGCAAAAAGATTGATGCGCGCGAAGCGCACAATTTTCTGCAACTCAGGAACCACCCTCATGGTTCCCGTCGATTCTTTTGTGCCCTTCAACATGTAGCTGCGCAGGTACTCTTTGGGAATCTCTTGTGCTTTTTCGATGGGAAACGTCGCCTCGCGAGCCTTCTCAAGCACGCGGGTTGAGATATCGGACGCCAGGATTTGAGGGAACCAACCAGCTTCCGCTGAAAGGTGTTTCAAGAAGAGCATAGCCAGCGAGTACGGTTCCTCGCCGGACGAACAGCCGGCACACCAGACACTGAGATGGCGAAGTCGTTTCCCCGCTTCGGCTTCTCGCTTCCACTTGGGAATGACTTCTTGTGCGAGGTAATCAAAATGACGTGGCTCACGAAAGAAATGGGTCTCGTTGGTGGTGATGCAGTCGAGCATCACGGACCTTTCATGCTGCTGATCGGGTTGAGTAACGAGGCGGAAGTACTCGCTCATCGTGCTCAATCCCAGGGTGCGCAATCGCCGCGCCAGGCGACTGGTCAGGAGGGCTTGCTTTTGCGGACCCAGCCAGATGCCGCACTCGTTGTAGATGAGCTTCTGAAACCGGGAAAAGAGCACCGGAGCGAGCGACAACTCCTCGATTGCCTCGGAAATGCCACAATTTCCGGGCATGCGGGGACGGCTGTCGCTCCTTGACATTGCTCGACTACTCCGGGTTCGCCTCGGTGGCAGCCTCTTGCGAGGCAGCCACCAGGGGTTCAGGCGAGAGTTGAGGATCCGCTGGCTGGTCGACGGCTTCCGACAATTCCAGCAATTCGTCGGTGGACAGAACTTTTTCCGTGTTCAGGATCAGGCAAAATTTCTTGCCCGAGCGCGCCATCCCGTTTAAGTAGTCCACCTTGACGCGCGTGCCAAAAGTTGGCGGGTGTTCGACATTCTCGGGCTTGAGATCGATGACCTGACGTACCGAGTCCGCCATAACACCCATAATGGTCGCTTCTCCGCCGCATTCCACTTCGGTGATGACAATGCATGTAAGGCGGCCGGCGACGCTGGCGGGAAGGCGAAACTTCACCGCCAGGTCAATCACGGGCACGACACTGCCACGGAGGTTGATAACACCGCGCACCCACTCCGGAGTTTTGGGCACCGGAGTGACGGTGTCGTACTCGATGATTTCTTTCACCCTGAGCAGGCTGATTGCGTACTCTTCGCCGGCAATCATGAACGTGAGGTATTGCTGCACGTCCTGCTCTTTCACGCGGTTCTCTTCATCTCTTGTGATTTGCATTGAAGTTTGCCTTTCAGAATCGCGTGAAGTTGTGTTCGACAGCCGAGCCGTTCGGCTTGACGTGCGGCAATACAGCGGGCGTCAAGTGCTGTTGCTGATGATGAACTGGCTTGTGCTCTGCGGTTTTGCGAGATGCTGTCGTTCTCTCGCCGGCGACACGGAAGAAGCCCATCAACTGCTGCAAAGCTTCCGATTGCGCGGCCAATTCTTCGGCAGTGCTGGACAATTCCTCTGCGGACGATGCATTCCGCTGAGTTACCGTGTCGACGGAAGTCATGGCTTTGTTGATCTGCGCGACGCCGCTGGACTGTTCGCGCGAGGAGGAAGTAACCTCCTGCACCAATTCGGCGGTCTTCTTGATGGCCGGAACCAATTCCTGCAGCAGCGCGCCGCTGCGTTCCGCCACTCCCACACTGTTGGTCGCCAGTCCGCCAATTTCCTGTGCTGCGGTCTGGCTGCGCTCAGCGAGCTTGCGGACTTCAGTTGCAACCACCGCGAAACCGCGGCCGTGCTCTCCGGCTCGGGCGGCTTCGATAGCAGCGTTCAAGGCGAGGAGGTTCGTCTGATAAGCGATCTCTTCGATGATCGAGATCTTTTCGGCAATCTGCTTCATTGCCGCGACGCTCTCGCGGACCGCATTGCCCGAATCTTCGCTGTCCTTCGCACCCTTCACGGCCATCTGTTCCATCTGACGACTGTTCTCGGCGTTTTGGGCGATGGAAGCGCTCATCTGCTCCAGGCTGGAAGTGGTCTCCTCGATGGAAGCAGCTTGTTCACTGGTGCCTTGGGAAAGTGACGAAGCTGAAGATGCGACCTGCGATGCTGCGCTGGCAATTCCATCGCTGCTGGTCCGCACTTCGGTGATGATTTCTTCCAACTTCTTGATGAACTGGTTGAACGAGTTCGCCATGTCGCCAATTTCATCTTGCGACAGGACCTCGATTCGCTTGGTCAGATCCCCGCTGCCCTGCGCCATCTCTGCCAGGTGACCGGCCATGTACGTCACGGGCCGGGTGATACCCCGCGAGACATAGAACGTGACCAGACTGGCAACGATGAAGGTGACTAGAACCACCGCAAGCATTACGAACGCCGTCTGCCGCGAAAAGCCGTTGATGACCTGTTCCTTTTCCGTCATCACCTTTTCGTGCTTGTCTGAAAGTTCGGTAGCCGCCGCTTCCATGCGGTGAATTTCATCTTTGTAGGTGGTAATGGTGGCATTGCCTTGTTGCGGCGTCTTAATGCTGCCGTCATCGACGCCCGCGACAACCAACTCCATCCCACGGGCGTAGGTATCCACGTCCTGATCCATGGAAGCCACAAGTTCCTTGCTGTCTGACGACGCGACCAGCGGTTTAAGATCGCTGATCTTGGACCGCAGGATCGCCAACTGTTCCTTCCATTTCTCCTGGTAACTCTTCATCACGGACTTGTCATCCATGTTGAGTTCGCTGTCTTTCTCATAGCGGCGAAGTTCCAGAGTGGCGAACTTGGCTTCATCAGCAAGTTGAGAGATTGTGTAATCTCTATGAAGAATGGTTGTGGTTTCCTGAGTGACGGACTGCATCCCCCAATATCCCGCAGCTGCTACGACAAGCAGCAAGAACAGCACAACGCCGAATCCGATGGCGAGCCGTTTTGCAATCGATGATTTGTTGAACATGGTTCCTTTCCCTTTCTCAATGCTTAGGCGATTGCTCACCCTTAAACCCTGGTGGTGCGTGCAGCCCGAAGGTCAGAATTGCGTGACTGTGACCACCTTCACGCCGGTTGTGTCGGTGCTGGCCGACACATAACCAATGCCGTTATCGTTGGAGCGAACAAAATCGAGAACGCCACCTTCTTTCTTTTGGGGAGGCGGAACATCGCGGCCCGAGAAGATCAGTTGCTGCCAATAAGCCTCGACGGATGCGGCCGTCTTGCCGAGGACATCTTTTGAGAAGCTCTCGCGTGTCCCGGAATTCGCAGGCAGGTCGACGGGCGAGGCATTCAGTCCATTCGGGAACTTGGTCGTCTTCTTCAGAAAAATGCGCGAGACATTTTCCCGGGTGATCGAAACCATCGGGTTCGATGGGTTCACGATGATCTTGTAGGTCTTGTCTTGTCCCCCAACGGTGGCTGATGCAAGGCTCAGGAACATGACGGCGGCGCAAACGTGTAATGGCTTCATGATGATTTCCTCTTGTCTTATGAGGCTCGCTTAGAAAGCGACTCCAATCCTGGCTGCCAGAATGTTGGTGCGCGGCTTTTTTCCATTCGGGTTTGAATCGGAGTAAAACCCGGTGTCGGTGCCATGAACAAAGTGTTCTTCCAGCTTGGCGTAGAAATGAGGATTAAAGTTGTAGCGGCCGGAGATGGTCCAGTCCTTGGAGTGATTCCCGCTCAGCGAAGTATTTTGTCCGCCGCCGGCGTCGACCAGGTGGCTGTAATAAGTTCCAAACTGAAACTTCTCCGTCGCGCGATAGCTTGTCATGACATACCAACTGCGCCAGTCCACAGGATTCGGAACCGTGAATAGGCCTCCCGCGGTATTCGCAGTCAGAGAAAAGCCGACTGGCATTCTCTTGATCTCGAAAGCGGTAAAGAATTTCCCCTTCTCAAACTTTGCATATTCCTGGGTGACAACGTTGCGAGCGGCACGAAAAGAGATGGCTCCGGCGCTCCCTTGCATATCTTCAGCAGAAGCGCTGGCGCCGATCAGGAGTCCCTTCAACGGACTCTGCCAGCGCAGGTCGCCTCCGAAGACTTTGCCGCTTGGTGAAGACGTGATCTGAGCGTCAGGAAGTCCGAACGCTTGTTGCAGCGACGGCAAAGTGAGATTGATCTCTTTCACATAACCGCTGCCCAAATCCAGAGTGCGGTATCCGGCATAAGCGCGATAGGAGAGAGTTCCGGCGTGATTCCCAGACGCGATCTCACCGTAGAAGTCCGCTCCGTAGTGCGCCAGGTCGAAGCTCTTGTTGTCGATGGGATACACGTCCTGGGGGAGGAGCGCCCAAAGATGCGCTGCGTCCACATCCTGCGTGTCGTTGAACAGCCCGACAACGGTCTTCACTTTTCCGACGGAAAATCTGAGCTTGTCGTTGGCGCGATAGTCACCCGAGGCCCAGTCGACCTGAAGATTGGAACCGCCAAATTCACCAAGTTGAGACACGCGCATCTGCAGGCCGACTCGCAGCTTGTCGGAAACCTGATCGCTGAAACTCACCGCGCCATCTGTCCACGCGAGGCTTCCAGAACTCGAACTCGTCGAAAGATAGTTGTTGGCCGAACTATAGAGCAGGCCCTGAGCAGCAAATCCATGGATCTGGATATTGGATAATTCCTGCTCTTGCGCGAACATCGAAGACGCACATAACAAAAGCAGGCCAACTACGACTCTCCGCATCATTGAACTCCCCTTTTTCTTCCTTAATAAACTTTGCAAAAGACTTTCGTGGCGCTGCTAGCGCCGAAATTGAAAATCACCCCGTCACTTGGAGTTGCTCGGAAATGAACTCACGCAGCAGCGTGCTCACATCCAAAATCAAAGCCACGCGCCCATCGTCGAGAATGGTCGAACCGGAAACGCCGCGGACGTCACGGAACAAGCGACTCAGTGGCTTGATGATGGCTTGGCATTCCCCGAGAAGTTGGTCGACGGCAATGCCGGCGAAATCGTCTTCATGACGAAGAACCACGATGTTTTCCCGTGTCGGCAACGCGCCATTAGAGCAGTCGAAAGCTTTGCGCAGCCTTATGAACGGCAAAGGTTCGCTGCGCAGGTTGATAACTCCTGACCGCTCGTGCGAAATTTGATCTGCGGGAAGTTCCACGCATTCCTTAATCAGTTCGAGAGGAATGACATATGTTTCTCCGCCGGCCACAACAGAAAAGCCGTCAATGATGGCGAGCGTCAGCGGCAGACGGACGAACAGCGTTGTCCCCTGATCTTCGGTGCTGCGTATCTCGATCGTGCCGCGGAGAAGATCGATGTTCCGGCGAACCACGTCCATCCCGACGCCGCGCCCGGAAAGGTCGCTGACGTGATCGGCGGTCGAGAAACCAGCGGTGAAAACCAGGTTGAAAAGTTCCTGATCTGAAAGTCGCTCTTCCTCGGAGGTCAGGTTCAGAGCACGAGCTTTGCTGCGAATGCGGTCACGATTGAATCCTGCGCCATCGTCGGATAGCTGGATGACAATGGTTCCGGCTGAGTGCGACGCGCTCAGCTTCAGTAGCCCGCAAGGATTTTTGCCCTTGGCGTGACGCACGTCCGGCATCTCAATGCCGTGGTCAATTGCGTTGCGGATCATGTGAAGCAGAGGATCTTTTAAGTTTTCGAGCACCCGCGTGTCGACTTCCACGTCGGCGCCTGATATTTCCAGGCGGGCCAGCTTGTTGTGAGATCGCGAGATGTCGCGGACCGAGCGCGCGAATTGCTGGAACAGTGGCCCGATCGGAACCATGCGGACACCCATGACGCTCTCTTGCAGATTGCGCTGCAGGTCCTCTACCTCGCGGTGTATGTCGAGGAGGCGTCGCCCTTGCTCGCCAGGAAGGTCGGCAATCATGCTGCGGACGCGTCCGCAGACAACAGCGATCTCTCCAGTCAGGTTCAGCATCTCGTCCAGCTTTTGAACGTCGACGCGAAGGGTACGGCTCCGGGAGCCCAGTACTGCGGCTCCCGGAACCGGTGCCGGGGAGGGCACCTCAGCAAAAGTCGAATCCGGAAAAGGTTGCGTAGCCACGGCTAGTCCAGAAGCGTGCGCGGTCATCAAGCGCTTTACTTCCTGGTGCGATGGGCTGAGCCGATCGTTTCCTTCGCCGGCTGCGGGTACAAGCGCGCGCAACGCATCGACCGCGTGCAATAGAAGGGCAACCACATCATGCGAGAGCGGCACCGTTTGGGCGCGTACTGACTCGAGCAGGTCTTCCATGACATGCGCGAATCCGGCGAGCTCAGGGAAGTCAAGCGCTGCGGCGTTGCCCTTGATGGTGTGGGCGACGCGGAACATTTCCTCGAGAAGTTCGGAATTCTCGGGGTCCGTTTCGGCAGCAATCAGGTACTGCTCGGTCCGATCCAACCCTTCTTCGGATTCCGCCAGAAACGAAGCGACGATTTTTTCGCGATCGAAGTCCATGTGTTTATACGCGGCGGGCCCAGGCCACGCCTTCTTCCGTATCAAAAATTACTTTGCGGCCATGTTTTCCGCCGGTTTCCCGCGCCACGATCGGGATGTCCGCGTTTCTCAACATCTGAATGGCGGCGGTCACGTTCTTTGCGCCGAGACTGTCGGGATATTGGCCGGCACTCTGAAACAACGCCGCTCCGCCAAAGATTTTTGCTGTCATGTTTTCCAGACGGCAGCCGATCGCCATCATCTTTTCCAGCAACGCTACGGTTGCGTGGTCTGCGTAACGGAGCGACCCCGGTTCGGCGTTCTGAGAGATTGGCAGGAGGAAATGATTCATCCCTCCGGCCAAACGCGTGGCGTCGAACAAACAAATCGACACGCAAGATCCGAGAATGGTCGTGATCCGACATGGTCCCGCGCTAGCGAGAAGCTGGCCCGGCAGGAGGTACACTCGCTGCCGGGTTCCCGGGACGGCCCCCTCGGCAAAATCGTTGGCGGGAACCATCAGGCGGTCCGGGCGAGACTTGAAATCAGCGGCGCCCATCACAGTTCTTCGGACCAAGCCTTTCCGTCGTCGGTCTGAAAGACCAACTTGCGGCCGTGCGTGCCGCCAATTTCGTTGTGGCCAATTCGAATTCCATTCATGCGCAGGAAGTGCTCGGCCGCTTGGACGTTCCGCTCGCCGAGACGCTCACCTTCGCCGCCAAAATTGATTCCGGAAACGCTGCCGCCGAAGACCTTCGCTTCCAGGTTCTTGCGCTCTGCGCCAAGTTCGAGCATGCGCTGCAACAACGCGGGATTGGCGACGTTGGCGTACCGAGCTGCGTTGTCGCCATGCTCCGGACCTTCCGGCAACATGAAATGATTAGCGCCGCCAATTCGATGTACGGAATCCCACAAGCAAACGGCGACCCCGGAGCCGACGATCGTGCTGATCGCAAACGGCTGCGCGCTGGCAAAAATCTTGCCGGGAATCAGGTAGTGCTTGGTGTGGTTTTCGTCGGACACGTATGCCATCCGCGGGCGGAACTCCATGGGCAGCACAGCCGGATTAAACTGAGGAGGTTTCGAGTGCGAATTCATGCGAACATTCCTTCCCATTCACTTCGCGAACTGCGGGCTAACAGCCCGAGCCGCGCAATTCGACAGCACTTCACAAATTTGCCGGTCGACAGGTTCTAAAGCAGGTTTGTGAGTCACCAGCCGAAACAAGACCACCACAGCCGCAACCGCGCCATCCACGAGAATCGGCACGATGGCGTTGACCGGTTCGTCGGTCGAGAGCAGGTTCTTGCCAGGGTGTTCGCGAAACACCGGTTTGCCTTTGAGCACCGGGTGGAGTTGCGGTTCCTGGCGAACGTCGAGCAGTACATGCTTGTTCGGGTCGATTCCGAACGACCAATAAAGCCAAAGCTCAGACCGCCGCTTATCAACTTTGAAAACCGCCACCTGCTCAGTCCCAATCAGGTTTCCGGCGATTTCACGAATGGCGTCCAGGGCGTCGGCCTGATCGATAGTGTTCTGCAGACGCATGCGCGCTGCATACACCTTGGCCTGGTTGGTCAGATCGTGGGTTGTGTCGTGTGCGTTCATCTTTGACTTGGAGCGAAAATGTTTTGCCATGCTATGTCCAAACAGAATGGGTCCCCCTGCATAGCAGGCCGGCTACTCTCCCAAATAGCTGTGGAGCAGCGTTACCAGTTCATGACCATTGATTGGCTTGGTGATGTAGTCGTTGCAGCCGCTCTGATATCCGGCTTCGACGTATTCTTCCTCGCCTCGTGTGGTGACCAGGATGATTGGGACTTCCCTCAGCGAATCTTCCAATCGCATGCGCTTGCAAGCTTCGAAACCATTCATGCGTGGCATGACGACGTCCATCAGGATCAAATCCGGGGACTCAACCACGGCACGCGAGATGGCGTCGAGGCCGTCCTTTGCAGTCACACAGTTGTAAGTCGTGCGCTGCTTCAGAATCATTTCTTCCATCATCAAAGTGGTCGTTGAATCGTCCACGAGCAGAACTTTTTTAGGCATTGGGTTTTCCTGATTCACAAATGGGGTGTACACCCACGGGTTATTTCTAGGAGATAAGGCAAACGTGCTGCCAAAGTTGCTGTTCCGCAACTCGAACGCATGAAGTTGCTGCGGAGCAAGGAGTTGCTGTTACTCGAAGGAGTAGAAGGGCAAGGGCAGGCGAATAGGATTTCTGATTTTCGAACGCTGCAGTCTGGAAATCGAACGGAACCACTAAGTGAGGTTCAGCGCCTTCAACTTCTGATACAAGGTGCTCTTCGCGATGCCCAGGCGTTTCGCGGTCTTCTCTACATTGCCATTCTCGGCTGAAAGGGTCGACTTGATGTGGAAGCTCTCGATCTCCTCCAGCGTCCAATTCGCGTTGTACGCTGGCTGAGTCTGATGAGGAGAATCGAAGCCGAAGTGGTTGGCTTCCAGCACGTTACTTTCATGCAGCAAAAGCGCACGTTCCAGAACGTTGCGCAGTTCTCGAATATTGCCGGGCCAATAGTAGGATTGCAATCGCTCGATCGCTTTAGTCGAAAGCTCAACTTGTGGCCTAGCCATATCGGAGCAAATCCGCTGCAGCAGGGTCGAGGCGATCTCCGGAATATCTTCCTGACGCGAGCGCAAGGTCGGAAGCGCAAGGGGAACCGTGCTGATCCGGAAGTAGAGATCACTGCGGAAACTTTTCGAATCGATAAGGCGATGCAGTTCCTGGTGGGTTGCGGCGACCAGGCGCACATCTACGACGCGGTCACGCACGTCTCCCATTCGGCGGAATTTCTTCTCTTCCAGAACCTTCAGCAGTTTCGGTTGCACATTCAGATCGACGTCGCCGATCTCATCAAGGAAAAGCGTTCCACGATGAGCCACCTCAAAGAGACCAGGCTTGGAGTTGACTGCGCCTGTGTATGCGCCTTTTTCGTATCCAAAAAGTTCGGATTCGAGAAACTCGCGGGTCAGTCCGGCGCAGTTGAGATCGACGAAAGATTCTTCGCTACGCGGTCCATTTTCATGAAGCCAGGTGGCCAATACACCCTTGCCTGTTCCGGTTTCGCCCTGAAGTAGCACAGGACTTTGACTTTTTGCGACTTTCAAAGCCGTGTCGGCAAGACGTTTGATCGCCGAACTCTTGCCCAGAAATGGATCGAGGACCACCCTTCGCCGCCGAGTGTTGCTGGCCAATTGCCTTTGTTGATTTCGCGAATTTTCAAGCGCCTTGTTTACAACCAGCAGCAACGCCGAAGGTTCGAGCGGCTTTGCGAGACATTGCTCGGCTCCAGCTTTAATCAAAGAAACACCGAGTTCCATGGATCCGAAACCAGTGAGCACGATGACCGGCACTGTCGGGTCCAGCTCTTTTAGCTTGGGCAGGAGCTGTAACGCTGTTCCGTCACTGAGACGGAAATCAAGAATCGCGATGTCGGGAGCAACGGTCTCGAAACTCTGTAGGGCGCTGGAAATGGTTTCTGCCTCGAAGATGAGGAATCCGTTAGCGGCCAGATGAGATGCGTACGCGTGACGTAGGTCTGAGTCATCTTCCAGCAACAGAACCTTGCGGCGGACGAATGCGGCGACCATGGATTTATGAGTTGCGCAATTATACGAGGCGCAGAATTCGATTGTTAAACCCAGATTAATCTCCACAGAACGCATGACCCCAGGAACAGGGATAGAAAATGACGCGTTGGTAACTTGTTGGCAACTGGTTCTAAATGGGTTATGATCCACACCTACATAGGTGAAGCAGCCGGAATTCTTGGTGCCATGCCACCAGCTGGGGAGCAGTCCTTAGGATTGTCCCACTCCGAAGCGCGAACGGAATTTCCTGGCGTCGGAAGGTGCCGTCATGTTGGGGTTGAGCGCGGTGAGGGCTTCCGTGTTATTTCGACCGTTTTGGCTGGTTCGATTCGCGTTAGGTATAGCGGTGGTTCTTGGCGGGTTCTCCGTCAGGGCAACTTCTGAAGACCATCCCAAGCGGGTCCTCGTTCTCTATTCCTACGACCGAGAGGAGGGAATTTTTCAAGAATTCGACCGTGCGTTTCGGTCCGAACTCACGCGCCAGACGCATGATCGCGTCGAATTTTTTACCGAATACCTCGACATCATCCGCTTCAACTCTCCCGAGCATGAGCGCGAACTGGCTTCCCTGTTAAGCACCAAATATTCAACTGTAAAGCCCGATCTTGTGGTCCCAATATCGTTTGCGGCTCTAAAGTTTGTTCTGGGCGAGGGGACGACCCGCGGACCATTTGCCAATGTGCCGGTCGTGGCGCTGTTCAATACGCGGAGCGCCGAGGCTATCAAACTCGCGTCTTCTAATCGCAACCAGGGGGCCGGTGTCACCGGCATCGCTACTACCGACGAACCGTTGCGCACGCTCAACCTTGCGCTGAAACTGCAACCCGATACCGAGCGAGTCGTAGTGATCACCGGTTCCTCAGCGCGTGAACATCAGTGGCTGCAGGAACTCCAGGGAGATTTCGTCGCGGATGAACATCACATCGAGTTTTCCTATTTCAACGACATGCCCATGGACGTGCTGTTGGAGAAGGTCCGGATGCTTCCGCCGCACACGGTCATTCTTTATACGTACTTCTTTGAAGACGGTAGTGGACAGTTTTTCCTGCCCGAAGAAGCGTTGGACATCATTGCTCGTGTTTCGCCGGTTCCGATTTATGGAATCGAAGACACCTACATTGGCCACGACGTTGTCGGCGGGTACATGACGAACGCTGCCAGCTTAGGGAGCATGGCGGCTGGGTCGGCGGCGCGGGTGTTAAATGGCGAGAACGCGTCCAGCGTGCCGATTGTCGGGGATACTTCCGCCCGGGACATGGTGGACTGGCGCCAACTGCAACGCTGGAATATCAGTGAGACGAGAATTCCGGCGAGCGCCGTAGAACTATTCCGCGAACCCAGCCCCTGGGAGCGATATCGAATTGTCATTCTTGCATGTGTGGGGCTGGCGATTGTCGAAACCTCGCTCGTGATGGCATTGATCGTAAGCGTGACACGCCTTAAGCGCACCGAACGCGCACTCATTCGGGAGAAGACGCTCGCAAACGCGGTCATCGAGAGTCTACCCGGCTTGTTCATCATGCAGAACGAGGATGGCAAGAATGTTCGGTGGAATAAGAACGCTGATCAGTTGACCAGGTTTGGGCTTGAAGGAATTTCGCAGCTCGAGAATGTCGCCGACTACGACAGGGAGGCCGCTGAAACAGCCCGCCGCGAAACCTTCGCCAGAGGACATGGCGAGTTAGAAGTAGACATGCTGAATGCCAGCGGCAGCGTAACTCCTTATTACTGGAACGCGCTCCGCGTCGAGCTCGAAGGTAAACCGTATATCACCGCGATTGGCACCGACCTTAGTTCGAGCAAACAGGCGGAGATCGAGTTGCGACGCTCCGAGGCGCAACTTCGTTCGTTCGTAGAAAATGCACCCTATGGCATCGCTCGCGTCAGCGTGAAAGAGGACCGTTTCTTGAGCGCCAATCCGGCACTGGTGAAAATGCTCGGCTATAAGACCGAAGGCGAGCTGTTGGCCCTCAATTTGTCGCGCGATCTTTATCTGGAAGGAGAGTCCGCGGGATTTCGGGCGCAACCTACGCGGGCTGACTTCTTCCGCGACATCGAGTTTACGTGGAAACGAGGTGACGGTAAGCCAATTTCGCTGCGCGCCAGTGGCAGAAGGCTCGGGGGTGAGCGTGGCGACTTGATCGAGATCATCGTGGAAGACGTGACCACGCGACGTGCCCTCGAAGACCAACTGCGGCAAGCACAAAAAATGGAAGCTCTCGGACAGCTTGCCGGCAGTACCGCTCACGATTTCAACAACCTTCTCGCGGTCATTATCGGACATTGCGAACTCCTCGCCGGAACACTTGAGGACAATGATCCTGCGAAATCACGAGTCGAAATCATCAAGAGGGCTGGCGAGCGTGCGGCGTCGTTGACGGCTCAGTTATTGGCGTTTAGCCGCAGGCAGGTGATGCAGTTGCGAACGCTGAATCTGAATTCATTGGTCACCGAAACCAATAAGATGCTCGAGCACGTGTTAGGCGCTGATATCAAGCACCGGCTGGAATTGGATCCAAATATCGGCATGGTGAAAGCGGACTCGGGCCAGCTGGTGCAGGTGATCATGAATCTCGCGGTGAATGCGCGCGACGCCATGCCAAATGGCGGCACTCTGGCGATTTCGACCGCGCCGGTAAGTTTCACGGAAGAAACGACTATTCAGAGCGTGGTTATTCCAGCCGGAACTTACGTTTTCCTTTCGGTACGGGACACAGGCGAAGGCATGAACGCTGAAACCCTGGAAAATATTTTTCAACCGTTCTTTACGACGAAGCCGGTCGGCAAAGGCACGGGCTTAGGCCTGGCGACGGTTTTTGGGATCGTCAAGCAAAGTGGCGGCTTCATTTTTCCGGAGAGTGAAGTCGGAAAGGGAACTGTCTTTAAGATCTACTTCCCCAGCGTCGCCGCAAAATCCGAGCCTACTGCCGTAACGAAGTCGCAGATACTGACAAACCAAACGGCAACGATTCTCTTGGTGGAGGATGAGCCCGCATTTCGAGATCTCTTGACTGAAGGCTTGCAGGCCGCCGGGTTCCGAGTGCTCGTCGGCGAGAACGGGATAGACGCGCTCCATATGGCGGATCAGTTCCCAGAACGAATCGAGTTACTTTTGACAGACGTGATCATGCCGCAAATGAACGGCCCAGAGTTAGCGAAGTACATCAAAGACCTTCATCCTGAAGTGAGGGTCTTGTACATGTCGGGATATACGGATGACAAGCTGCAGAGTATTTCGAGTGACACCGACGTCGCTCTCCTCCAAAAACCGTTTTACCTGCACGACCTGTTGCGAAAGATCCAGCAACTACTCCGGCGACCCTCGTCACAGGAGATTTCTAGCGGCACGGGTGTATCTTAAATCCCCGGCTCTGTTCCGTTCTCCCCCAATTTCCGCTACCTGTGTAGGCTCTCCTGCAGCAGCGGATCGGGAACCGGAGCCTGATTCACCACCAGCCAGTACAGTCCTAGCTGCTTGACGGTGTCGCGAAACTGGTCGAAGTCGACGGGCTTCTGAATGTAGCTGTTCACTCCCAACCGGTAGCTGCTGACCAGGTCGCGCTCTTCTTTCGACGAAGTCAAAATGACGACCGGTATGGTTTTTGTGCGCGCATCCTCTTTGATTTGCTTCAAAACCTCCAGACCATCCACCTTGGGGAGTTTGAGGTCGAGTAGGACGACCCGAGGCTGTTGATCCATTGACCGGTCTGCAAATTCTCCGCGGCAAAAGAGGAAATCGAGCACCTCTTCACCGTCTCTGGCGATTTAAATGCGATTGGCGAGCCTCTCTCGGCGCAGCGCATGCAATGCGAGTTCGAGATCGTCCTTATTATCTTCTACCAACAGAATGTCAACTTCTCGTGAGTTCATGAATGTTCTCCGATTTGATTGCCTGGTAATCTTGTGAAGCTTCCTCGGATGTTCCAAGGGTGAAATAAAATTTGGCGCCCTTATCCAACTCCGCTTCCGCCCAGATTTTGCCTCCGTGCTTGCGAATGATTCGCTGTACCGTCGCCAACCCCACGCCCGTGCCTTCGAAGTCTTCGGACCGGTGCAGGCGTTGAAAGACTCCGAACAATTTGTCGGCATACTTCATGCTGAATCCCACGCCGTTGTCACGCACATAGACCACGGAGACACCATCTCGGATTTCCTGTCCGACCTCGATGATTGCCTTCTCCCGCGGGCGCGTGAACTTCAACGCATTGGACAGCAGGTTCTGAAACACCTGCCTGATCAGCGCGGGATCGCATTCGACGTAAGGCAGCCTTCCGATTTTCCACTGAACATTTCGAGCCTGCGCCTCCGGTTGCAACTCTCTGAGCACATCGGCGACTAGGCTGTCCAGGCCTGCAACCTGCAGGCGGACCTCATGGCGGCCAATGCGCCCAAGATTGAGGAGATCGTCAACCAACATGCCCATACGACGCGTACCTTCCCCGATGCGTTCAAGGAGGTGCTGCGCTTCGGAAGGTAAGACCTGAGCGAAGTCCTCGCTCAGAATTTTGGAAAACCCGCTGATATGCCGGAGCGGGGCCCGCAGGTCATGCGAAACGGAATATGTGAATGCTTCCAGTTCCTGGTTGGTCGCCTGTAATTGAGCCGTGCGGTTCGAGACGCGCTGTTCCAGTTCCTGGTTAAGTTGCTTCAGTTCGGCTTGGGCCTCCTTGAGATCGTGAATATCGGTACATGTTCCAAACCATTTGACGATTATTCCGGAGCCATCCCGCAACGGAACTCCGCGCATCAAGAACCACCGATACGTGCCATCTTTGCCCCGCAGCCGCGACTCAATCGTGTAGGTCTCTCCAGTCGTGACTGCACTGTTCCATGCCTTAAAGGCCGGCTGCTTATCATCAGGATGGAAGGGCGTATTCCAGCCGCAGCCGTAGCTCTCTTCCAGTGTGAGGCCGGTGTATTCCACCCAGCGCTCGTTGAAGTACACGTTGAGGCCATCCGGCGTACACATCCACACCATCTGTGGCACTAGGGCAGCCAGCGTGCGAAACGCTTCCTCGCTTTCACGCAATTCCACTTCGGCACGCTTGCGGTCCGTGATGTCCGTGCAGACCCCGATCCACTCGCGAACGTCTCCGTTGTCATCTGTTAGCGGCACTCCACGTACGGCAACGTGTCTGTACTCGCCATCGAACCTTCGCAGGCGATATTCGGTCTCGTAGAGACTCCGGCTCGTAACCGCTCTTCTCCAGATTTCTGCAGTCCGTTCACGATCATCCGGATGGAGCGATTCGAGCCATCCCCAACCCTGGATCTGATCGTAGGTGAGCCCAGTGAAAGATCTCCATGACGGCATATCACAAAATACTTCTGCGTGGGCGTCGGTAGTCCAAATGACTTGCGCGGTTGCAGTAACCAAAGACCGGTAACGTTGTTCACTCTGGCGTAGCGCCTTCTCCGCCGACTCGCGCTTTGTCACATCGCGGGCGGCGGCAAAGACTCCTTCCACCTCTCCCGCGGCATTTCGAAAAACACTCGCGTTATACAACACATCTACGAGTTGTCCCGAGCGGTGACGAAGCGAAAGCGGATAGTCACGAACGGTCTCTTCGGCGAAGACCTGGAGATAACCGGCCCTGGCTTTCTCCGGTTCGGAGAAGTAAGTGCAGAAGTCGCTGCCAATGAGTTCGTCACGCGCCACGCCCGTTGCCTGTTCCGTAGCGCGGTTTACGTCCATGATCTTGCCGTCTTTGCTGATTGTCACCAGCGGGTCGAGACTGGCTTCAATCAAGCTGCGCGCGTAAAGAGAGGCTCGTTTGAGCTCTTCCTGCGCCTTCTTTTGTTCGGTGATGTCGCGCGCGATCGTCGAAGCGCCGAGGAGATTTCCGGCCGCGTCGCGGATTGGTGCAACGGCAATAGAGACAAAAATCCGGGTTCCATCTTTCCGCAGACGTTCCGTCTCATAGTGCTGCACCTCTTCACCCTGCCTAATTTTTCGCAGTATGGAGTTAAACTCTTCGCGGTGCTCGGGAGGAATCAGCACAGACACCGGCTTTCCAATCATCTCCTGTGCGGTATAGCCGTAGATGCTCTCCGCCGCCGGGTTCCATGAAGTGGCAAATCCATCAATGGTTTTTCCAATGATTGCTTCATTCGAGCAGGTGACAATCGACGCTAACCGGAGATTATTGCCATGTGCGCGATCGCGGTCCCAGTCTGCCTTGTTCGCAATGTATGCTGTCCACGTGATAACGCCTGCAAGCAGAGCAGCGGTGCCAACAACCATAAGAGCTACACCCATCCATGGCGAAAACAAGTCTGCCTTTTCACCCTGCCACCGCAACCACCCTAATGACACGGGGATGATGATGGAAGCAGGCAGCAAGCGCCGAATCAATGCGCCCCCTGAACTATCGCTGGAGAGCAGCGAACCGATGCCCTGGTCGGGCATTGACATAGGAATGGCAAACGTCAGGAGCAGAAGAGCGAGAGCTGTGATCGGCGAGATGAAAGTATGCGAAAGGTTCGGGTCCAGTACAAAATCCAACACGCCGAAAGTAGACGTGATCGCCACTGCCAGCAGGCTCAGATAACTGCTCCAGCGCAAAATCGCATTTTTGCTTCCGATCATCCACAAAGAAGGCGCCAGCAGGAAAAACGCTACCGCTGCGATGGGAGACATCAGGCCGGCCCTGATGCTGCCGTACGCATCTTCAGGCGGGACTTTGAACAGAAGCTGATCAAACCCCGGGTTCCACCCAGTCAGGAATTCTATGAACGAGACAAGGCCAATGGTGGCGACCACAAACCCCGCGCCAGCGCACAAGGTGTTGCGATATCTCATAACCAATGCGGGTGCATTCCGAAGCCACAGCAGGAAGCCGAGCAACATGAATCCCACGGAGGTGTTTGCTTTGACCGCCACTTGGCCAGGCACGATTGTTTTCAGAATTTGAATATCGAAGGCCCAGCCACCTAAGACACAAAGACCGAACAACATTGTCAGAAAGCTGATGGCGATCGACAAGATTCGCAAACGCCCGGCAATCGCACGATCGATGGAATCACTCATGGCACCACTCACGAGGGAATAGTTATGCGCTGACAGGCCAGTATAGGTAGGCGGTAACAAAAACGATCACAAGAATCTGCTTACGAAGGGATCGGCTTCCCAAAATGAAACTCGGATGTGAGGTGCACAGCAAGGCCCTGGCTTGTTTGCCAACTCAAATTTTTCTGAGATATATATCCGGGTCACACAGTGCGAAGAGCAGGTCCTGATCCACATCGGTCATGGGTGACAACTTGTTGCGATGAATTTGGTCGACAAGAATCGAGAGCGACTCTCCCGCGAGACTTGCCGCCGCTGCCCATCGTTGCTCGATCTGTAGTTTGTCGGATTCAGCAAATGTCGTTTGTTCCAGATCACGGAGTATGGCACTCAGTTCGTCTACCGAATCAACTATGGTTCGCAAGTGGTCGCGCTGCTCGGGACTGAGTATTCCGGTGACACCCTCCAATAGATTCGTCGCGTAGCGCCGGATGCGTACCAGGAGCGGTTCCAAATGTGACAGGTTTGCGAGAAATTGTTTCTTAAGATTTTCTCGCTCGGTTCGCCTCGTATCCAGAGATCGCAACAGGGCCTGGCGCTGAATGGCAAAGCGCATAGCGCGCGATAGACCTTGGCTGGTCAGGTCTTTTTTAACGATGTAGTCCTGCACCCCGGAATCCAGAGCTTTCATCGCGAGCGCATCATCGTTGTGCCCGGAAAGAACCACTACGGGAACGCCAGGCGCCGTTTCTACGATTTTGCGGAAGGTGTCTGCCCCCTGGCTATCGGGAAGATTGAGGTCCAGCAGCACCACACTGGGCTTCTTGCGGCCTAAGTGCGCTAACCCCTCAGAAAGCCGGGTTACGCAATCCACTTCGCCAGCGGATTGGCCTTCTTCGAGTCGCACGCGTACCAGTTCGGCATCGCCGGGATTATCTTCGACGAGCAATACACTGGGGGAGGGACCACTCATGAGTTCTCCTTTCGCGGCAGAATCGCGTGCCTCAGCCAGAAGTCGGAAACCTCGCGGACTGTGGCCAGGAACTCCGGCAATGTTCCCGGCTTTCGCACATAGCAATTGGCACCCAACTCGTAGCTGCTGACCACATCGGAAAACGCGCGCGAAGTCGTGAAGACCACCACCGGAATTTTCGCGAGCTGCGGATCTCGTTTCATTTCTGCCAACACGTGTCGTCCATCCTTGCGCGGCAAGTTGAGATCCAGGAAAAGCAGATCGGGAGTCACAGCTTGCGTGTATGCACCTTTATGGGTGAGGAACGAAAGCGCTTCTTCTCCGTCCGATACCGATTGAAGACGATAAGGACGATGCGTTTCGTCCAGCGCTTCCCGGGCCAAGTCGACGTCGGCAGGATTGTCGTCGACCATTAGAATGTCAACACAATCGGGAGTCACGGAATTTTCTCCTGCTTATGCTTTGCCAGCAGGCTTGGCAAAACAAACATGAAGGTTGCACCTCGACCAGGTGCAGATTCCACCCAGATTCTCCCCCCATGATGTTCCACAATTTTCTTGCAGATGGACAAACCAATTCCGCTGCCGGGGTACTCGTCATGCGTGTGCAGGCGTTTAAAGATGCCGAAAATGCTTTGTGCGTGCTCGGGTGCAATACCGATTCCGTTGTCAGTCACCGCAAAAATCCATTCCCGTTTCTGCTTTTCCGCAGAAATCTGGATGTGAGGAGCTTCGGTGCCGCGAAACTTAATGGAATTGCTGATGAGGTTTTGAAAGAGCTGCACCAGCAGACGGCCATCAGCCACGATCACGGGAAGACGATCATGTTCGACTTGAGCTCCGGTTTCGCGAATCGCGTTTTCGAGGTTTTTGCAGGCAATTTCGATTGCCTCATTACAGTCGGAGTTTTGCAGCGCTAAACCCTGGCGTCCTACGCGCGAGAACGTAAGCAGGTCATCAATCAGAGCCTGCATGCGAGTAGCGCCATCGACGGCATAGTGAATATACCGATCAGCTTTGTCATCGAGTTTGCCGCGGTAACGGTCTGCGATCAGCTGCGTATAGCTGGCAATCATGCGCAACGGTTCCTGGAGGTCGTGGGAGGCGACGTAGGCAAATTGCTCGAGTTCGCGATTCGAACGTGCCAGCTCTTCTTGCGAGCGCTTGTTATCCTCGCGCAACTTTTTTTCCCGCAAAGCTTGACGGATCGATTCCGGCAGGCGGGTGAGATGCTCTTTAAGCAGATAATCCGCAGCTCCATCTTTCAGACACTCCACCGCTCTTGCTTCCCCCAACGCTCCAGTCACCAGAATTACCGGAATATCCAGCCCTTCACGGCGCAACAGCCATACTGCTTCCATACCATTCCATTGCGGCAGGTTGTAGTCCGCTAGAACTATGTCGTAGACGCCTTTGCGAATCTCATTCAGGAATTGCTCCGGGTCCTGCACCGCACAACCTTGAACATCAAAGCCGTGCTCTCGCAATGCGCGTCGGGCAAGTTCGACGTCCGCCGGTTGATCTTCTACGAACAATACGCGCAGTTGTTGCGGCTCTTGTCGCGGGTTTGTGCGAGACCAATTCTGACCAGCACGTCCGTCGGGGATGGGCCGCTGCGCTGTTGCCGGTGCGAGCGAAGGAGCGGGAAGCATACCTATGTCATCGGTCGTCGAAAAACAATCTTGAGAGAAAACTCACGGAATCAGTGCAGGTGGAGACGTTAAGTGAAAACTTAGGTACCGGGCTCGCGCCGGTGCCTAGCGATACGGCAAGCAATCTCAGTCCGCTACAATGAAATCTTATGATTCATCCCTGGCACGACGTCACACCCGGAGGGAAACTTCCGCACGAATTCAACGCCATCGTGGAAATTCCGTTTGGCTCAAGCGTGAAGTATGAACTGGACAAGACCAGCGGCCTGATTAAACTGGATCGCGTTCTCTACTCCGCCGTTTACTATCCCGCAAACTACGGCTTTATTCCTCAGACCCTTGCCGAAGACGACGACCCGCTTGATGTTCTTGTGCTATGCCAGGAAACTGTGGTTCCGCTCACCATGATTTATGCTCGCGCAATTGGACTGATGACCATGATTGACTCCGGCAAGAAGGACCACAAGATCATCGCGGTCGCCACTAAAGACCCTGAATTCAACAGTTACCAGGAAGCCAAAGAAATGCCGCCGCACCGTCTGCTAATGCTCCGCCGCTTCTTTCAGGACTACAAGCTGCTGGAAGGAAAGGCGGTTGAGGTTAATGAGATCCGGCCAGCGGTGGAAGCCTATCCGATTATTAGCGATGCCCTCCATCGCTACAGCGAACAGCGCCGCAAAGGATTCGCGCACCACGAGTAAGTCTTGCAATCTCTGCCACTTACTGACGTAATCGAAGTCCTGGCCGCCTATTGAACTTCCGGAACTTGGGGTGCCGGAGTTCAGCCCCTAAAATTCAACTACTTTCGCAATTGGAGCCTCTAGTTTTGAGAACCCTAAGGATTCTTGTCTCGTCAGTCGTGCTTTTGTTCTCTGTGACTTGCATTGCGCAGGACAATTTCCTCGCAGCACCGGCAAGCGCCCACATCACCGGCACCGTAATGGACGTCAACGGCGACACCCTTTCCGGCGCCACCGTCGTACTCCGGGGACCGGAACTCGCTCAGCCATTGAAGCTGGCTTCCGATGACAACGGCTTCTTCGACTTCAAGCAGCTTCCGCCCGGGACGTATCACCTCATAATCACTGCAGCGGACTTCTCCGACTGGAGTTCTCCTGACCTGGCGCTCACCGCCGGCCAATACATGATTGTTTCCGACTGCAAACTCCGCGTTTCACAAGTAGCAACCACGGTGAATGTGGCCTACCGCCCGGACGAAATCGCGTTCGAAGAGGTGAAGCAGGAGGAGAAGCAGCGCGTCTTCGGAATCATCCCCAATTTCTACGTCGTATACAGTCCCAACCCGGCTCCGTTGACGGCGAAGTTGAAGTTCCGGTTGGCTCTCAAAACCTCTACCGATCCTTTCACGGTTGCCGGAGTGGGCGCCTTTGCAGCTATCAACCAGGCAGGCGATCGGCCGAACTACGTTCAGGGATGGAATGGATACGGCGAGCGCGTTGGTGCGGCGGCAGCGGATGGCTTTTCCGACATCATGATCGGCGGCGCGATCCTGCCCTCGCTGCTGCGTCAGGACCCGCGCTATTACTATCAAGGGACGGGCACCACGAAGTCGCGTGTTCTTCACGCCATCTCATACCCCTTCATCTGCCGAGGAGACAATGGCAAGTTGCAGCCGAACTACTCTAGTGTGGGCGGCGACCTGGGATCGGCGGCTCTGTCCAATCTGTATTACCCGCAGTCAGACCGCGGCGCGAACCTGATTTTTCAGAACTTCGCCATCACGACAGGGGAGCGGATGCTGAGCACGCTGGTGCAGGAATTCGTACTCAACCGCCTGACTGCGAGACAGCGGCTCAAAAATCAGTAGCAGCTGTCAGCTCTCAGCGATCAGCCTTCAGGAAAGCGGGACTGTCATCCTGAGCGCAGCGAAGGACCTATGCACCTTATTTTCGGAGCACAGCTCGCTTCCTGTGCCCGACAAGGTGCGCCTTTTCTGCGCGGCTTGCCTTCCTCAGACCCCACTTCTTCAACAAAAGTGCCTTTTCTAGAAATTAAACTTCCTGCCCTGCGTCTGTTCTAGACAAATTCTGCTGGCTCGGTTGTCTTACCATTGTGACCTCTAACATGGACCGAACTGAGGGGAGTCGCGGGGACATCGAGTTCCTCTACCGCCAGCACGGGGCGGCACTCGTGCTGTTCGCATCGACGATCACGGGCGAACGAAGCCGCGCTCAAGATGCGGTCCACCAGGTGTTCTTGAAATTGATTGCGAACGGCGATCTCAGCCGAGCGCAAGACAAGAAAGCTTACCTTTTTGCGTGTACGCGAAATGCAGTTCTAAATGAACGCAAGTTCCAGGACCGCCATGAACCGCTTGAAATGGACGCAGCCTGGTTTAGTCCTCCCCATAGAGACATCGCGGGAGAGCGGAATTTGCGGCGGGCACTCGCGGCTCTACCGGATGACCAGCGGGAGATCGTTGTCCTGCACATATGGGGCGACCTCACGTTTGCGCAAATTGCGGATCTCCTGAGCATCAATTCGAACACAGCAGCTTCGCGATACCGATACGCGTTAGGGAAGTTGAGGGACGAAATGTCAGCAAAGGAGAATTCGTGTGCCGATCCCAGATGATGAGCGATTCGAACACTATTTGAAGCAATTTCGCCCGCTTCTTCCCGATGCGTTGCCCATAAGCACGCCGCAACGTGCGCGGCGCTATTGGGTATTCGGGTTATGGAGCGCCAGCGCTGCGGCTGTGATCATCCTGGGCGTAATTGGCTTTCGCGTAATCCCGAGCCGAGTTCCCAGGCAGCCTGGCAATCCGCAACGGGTCGGCTTGACCTCGCCGGTGCGCCCGCTGACGATGCGCGACGCCAACTCCCTGCTTGCCACAGCACCGTCTTACAAGTCGGCGCTCGACGAGATGGCCTTCCATGCCCGCGGTTCAACCGTTCCCAAGGATCAACAAAGCGCCGTGGCAGTGCTTTCGAAGGAGAAAATCAAACTATGAAATCCATTAAAAACACCACACCAATCGTCTTTGCGGTGCTCTTGGCGCTCGGGTCTGCATTTGCTCAGCGGCCTGCATCGCCCGGTGACAATGCAGCTTTGCGCTACTGGGCTGCGTTCTCACAAATCCAAGATTCCGGCATGTCTGACCAGGACGCAAAGGAACTGAACACAGCCTTGGAAACGATGGGTCCGTTTGACATGTCGAAATACAAGGAGTTGGTCCAGAAAAACACCTTAGCGCTTCAAGTCATGGCGCGTGGAACATCCCTGCCAACCTGTGATTGGGGACTAGACTACGGGCTTGGAGACAGCGTTCCAGTCGATTATGCGCGGAGGGCATTGGTGCTCGGACGGTTGAACATCCTTTATGTGATGAATCTCTATCACTCCGGCGATAAGGACGGTGCGGTTCGCGCACTTGCGGCTGGCTTGCGTTTCTCGCACGATGTGGCCAATGGCGGTTCGCTCTTTGCAACGCTGGTTGCGAAAGACCTGCTCGTGACACATCTCATAGCGACCGCTGATGGTCTCCGCATGGGAACGCTTTCTACGTCACAGAGATCGGAGTTGCAGAATGCGGTCTCAGCGTTGGGCGACGGTCTCGACTGGGCTAGTGCCGCAAGGAGGGATTTGGAAGCATTGCGTACGCACAGTGCTGCTGACCCAAGGACTTCCGCCGCCCTGGACCGCATTGTTGGTTCCTACAGCGCGTTCCTCAAAGACCAATCGAAACTTCCAACGCTGACTGACGCTATCGGCAGCGCCCCTCCGGAATTAGCGAATCTGATTCCCAATCCGAAGCGGGTCCTGGAGCAAAAACAAGACCTCGCAGACAAGCTCTCACAGGCGCGTGCATTGTTGCAGTAAGGCTAGTTGCAAATCAGGCAAGGGCGGGTCATACGTTTGTCCGCCCTTGGCAGTCTCGAAGTTGCAACATTCACGCCGGGAAACTACCTCTTCATCGCAGTGATCATGCAATAAGTCAGGGGACCGAGCGGGGCGCTCACTAGCGGCAATAGCAACGGCGCCAGCACATTGTTCCAGCGTGCGCGCGTCATCGGCCGGGTGCCGAAGACAACATCGGTCAGCAAGAATTTCAAACTGACCCATGGGACGTGCATGACGGAAGGCGCCACTCGCATCTGCAGGTGCTCAACTGTGATTTCCCTGAAGCCGAGCTTTTCCAGGCGCCGCACGAACGCTTGTCGTTCGGCGAAATCTTCGACCACCCAGCATGCGCACACTTTGCGGTAGATACGCTGCTGCGCTCTACTAACGAAACGGCCACGAAGAAAGCCGTCAACCACAACAAGGCGTCCACCGGGCCTCAGCAGTCGGTGCGCTTCCTCTAGCAGCCTGCGCTTGTCGCTACCTTGCGCGTAGCAACTGCTCTCCAGCGCATAGACGCCGTCGAAGCTGGAGGACGCCAAAGGCGTGTTTTCGTAGTCCGCCTCAATAACGCCAATGCGATCGCGGTACCCGGCTGACGCATTCAGCGCACGTGCCTGCTCGACTTGCCACGGAACCCGCGTCACTCCCAACAACTCGGAATGCGGCAGACGACGCGCGAAGCTGCGCAGAGTTGCGCCGAGTCCGCAGCCTAAGTCCAGGAGTCGCGGCTCGGTTATCCCGTCCACCTGAAGCCGGGCAAGCACCTCTGCATTCATTTGCTCCAGCATGGCTTCGCGATTCAACGGATTGGCGCCGGCCCGGTAATAGCCGAAGTGCATGTTGAATTCGGGGCTCCAGGCTACATAATCTGGGCCTGCCTCGCTGTAGTACTGCTCCAGACCAATAGGCCGCGCAGCATTAGCCATCGGTGGCGCATTTAAGACTTCGTCCTTGTTTGTGGCAGGTAACAACTGTTGTATCTGTGCGAACCTCTGTCGCGAAAGGCTGTCTTCTCGCATAACTTAGCGGTCCCCTTCGTAACCCGCTGTTACGGCTTGACAAATACAGCTTAATTCAGTAATTTCTGTATGTACAGAAATTACTGAATATGGCGCTCTCGCCTGTCGAACAGAAGTTCGTCCTGCACTGGGGAGAAATGGGCACTCGCTGGGGCATCAATCGCACCGTGGCCCAGGTCCACGCCCTGCTCTTTCTCTCTTCCAAGCCACTGCATGCCGAAGAAATAGCAACCACGCTGTCGGTGGCGCGCTCAAATGTCAGCACCAGCCTTCGTGAACTCCAGGGCTGGGGCGTGGTTCGCGTGGTGCACGTACTCGGTGACCGGCGCGACCACTTCGAGTCGCTGAAGAATGTCTGGGAAATGTTCCGTATCGTCTCGCAAGAACGCAAGCGGCGGGAGATCGATCCTACCCTGCACGTATTGCACGAGTGCGTGGACGATTTGAAGGGCGCGGGTGCAGGCAGCGCTTACACGCGCGAACGACTCGAAGAGATGCTTGAGTTTCTCACCATTACCTCGTCACTGTTCGACGAGGTGGTGCACCTGCCTGCTCCTGCGCTGAAAGGCATGGCTCGGTTGCGAGGGAAGATCAAGTCTCTCTTCGCTGGATCAAAGAAGACTCCTTCCCAGGTTTCGAAAAACGCGAAACTTGGGGCACCCTCATTCGTGGATTGAAAGCTCAGGACGGGAATCATGATTTCCCTCGCATCGGAAATGACGGACTGCAAAGGACGCCACGCTCGCGGCTGGCTCTTTTACGATGCCGAGTGTGATTTCTGCACTCGCATCGCTCGATTCGTAGCAAAACCTATGCGGCGGCGGCGATTGGGGGTCGCACCGTTGCAAGATCCACGGGTGATCAGCCTGCTCGGCATGCCTCCGGACCAATTGCTGCTCGCGGTGCGTTATCTCGCGCCCAACGGCGCAACTTATTCGGGTGCGAACGCCCTGGTCGCGCTCTCACGTGAATTCTGGTGGGCACGTCCGCTGACTTGGATGTCACGAATTCCCGGCTTCATGCGCCTCATGCACGCGGGATACAGCTGGGTCGCGCGCCACCGCAAGTGCCACGCGGCAACCTGCGAACATCGCATTGTTGCGCGGGTGTAGCCCCGTTTAGAAATGCTCGTCCACTCCGCCGCGTTGAGCGGATCCAATGCGACCCAGGGCTTGCGCCTGAATGATTCGGTCCCAAGGACCGCCGCGCCAGTTGTCGCGAATGGTGTCGTGGCGAATCCACGGCGGCAGCTGAATAAATAGGTTGCGCGCGATAGCCTGCGCATATGGTTCGTACAGGGAGCGCAACTGGGCAAGTTTCTGATCGGCTTCGACGCCTTCGCGGAGCTTCAGGCCCTTCTGCGCCAACTGTCCGCGGATCTCGCTGACGTCGGCGGCACTCAGGCGGTCAGAAACATTCGGATCGTAGTGAGCATTCACAACCTGCGCCAGATCCACTAACGCATGGCGCGCCATCTTGAAGGTACGAAGCGCCTGCTCATTTCTCATATCGTCAATGCCAGTGATCACCAGCGAAGTCGCGTCGAGGATGACCGTCAGCGCGCCAAGCCAAGATTGGTTGCTGTGCTGAGAACGATAGAAGCTCAATACCGGATAAGAAAGATGACTTTCCAGGACTTCTGCTGCCCATCGTTCCCATGATTCGAATAGGCGGTCGAGCGTGCCCTGATCGAGGCTATTCACGGATCGCGACAAAAGTTCGGCTGCACTTGGGGGAGAGCCGGCGCGTGCGTCCAGGAGAGATATCTCAATCTCGCGCCGCGAGAACGCGCCGTAGATCGTCGGCAAATATCCGATCACCACGCCTAAAAATGCGAAGCCCATTCCGGCTTCGATCACAGACAGAAGTCTTGAAAACGGCGAGGCAGGGGTTATGTCGCCATAGCCCAGCGTGAAGAACGTCTCGCCGCTGTGATAGAGCAATGCCCCAAAATTCAGCGGGAGGTTGGAGGAGAGATGTTCTCCGGCGCCCCACTGAACTAGCGTGAATCCCACGATGAGCCCGCAGGCCCAAATTCCGAGCAGGGCGATCATTGACAGGGGACCGAAGTAGCCGAGGATAGTCTCGCGTCGTGCCGGCGATTTCACGCGGCTGGCGAATTTGGCTACTGGAACCCAGGTAAGCGGATAAAACCAACTGGTGATGCGAAAATGCTGGCGGCGTACGCGCCGGGGCAGAACGATCGTCTCGAATGCGTCGAGAAGAACGCTAATAATGATGAGGGCTCCGGCGATGACGGCGGCAACGTGCATTGCTGATCTGATGACCCAAGTGCGGGAATAGTAGCAGATCGTCCGAGAGGTGCGCGGCAAGACCCGGTCACGGCAGAAAACCCTACCACAGAGGACACCCACTCGACTCTCTCGCTGCGCTCAGTCGCTCAGGGCAGGCTCCGGTACACGAAGGAACGCCACGGAGGTCCCTAGTTCTCTGCAAGAAGACTTTCCTTGCGGTTTCTGCTTAACCTTTTCCTCTGTGGTAGAGGTTTTACGTCAATGCTATAAAAGAGCTTCCTCCTGCTGAATGAGCGAGACCCAGTCCACGCCCGTGGTGGTGGCCGACGGCCTGATCAAGCAGTTTGGCCGCTTTGCAGCCCTGCGTGGGGTCACCGGCGAATTTGCGGCAGGCAAGCTCTACGTCATCCTCGGTGACAACGGTGCAGGGAAGACCACATTGCTCCGTACGATCGCCGGCCTCGCGCACGCGACGCGAGGCGTGATCTCCGTCCTCGGCTTCGCACATATAAATGAAGCGCGTTCGCAGATCGGCTACATGGCGCACCCGTCTCTTCTTTATGACGAGATGAGTGGGATGGAGAATCTGCGGTATTTTTCCGAGTTATATGGAATTCCTGCCGCGGATGTGGATAAGAAATGCCGCGATGCTATCAACGCGGTAAAACTCGATCCTGACCTCGATCGTCCGGTGGGGCAGTACTCGCAAGGTATGAGGCAGCGGATGTCGCTGGCAAGGGCGTTGTTAAATGATCCGAAACTGCTGTTGCTCGATGAACCGTTTTCTAATGTCGACGCCCGTTCGGCTGCGGAAATGGCAGTTCTTGTTGCGCAAGCGCGTGATCGCGGAAAGACGGTCTTCGTAGTCACCCACCAACCGGCACAACTCGAAGCCTACGCCGACGAATTTATCTGGATGGAGTTGGGAAGAATCGTCGATCGCACCGCGACGCGGGGGGGACGGCAATGAGCTTCCTTGCCATCACGCGTGCAACACTCGCCAAGGACATTCGTCTGGAGTGGCGATCGAAAGATGCGATCAATGCAATGCTGTTCTTCTCGCTGCTGGTAGTCGTGATCTTCAGCTTTGCATTCGATCCCACCGCGGAAGAATCGCGCCGAATCGCCGGCGGGCTGGTTTGGGTCGCGTTCCTGTTCGCGGCGATTGTTGCCTTAAATCAGACGTGGGCGAGAGAACTGCGCAACCAGGTGCTGGATGCGTACCGTGTATCGCCCGCGCCGGCCACACCATTATTCATCGCGAAGGCTTTCGGCAACTTCATTTTCGTAGCGGTGCTAGAAGCGCTGATGACGCCGTTGTTCGTGGCCTTTTATAAGTTGCGTCCACTTGGCCCTAGCTGGCAACTTATTCCCATCGCGGTCCTAGGCACGTGGGCACTGGTCGTGAACGGGACTTTTTTCGCCGCGATGTCTCTCCGCACTCGCGCGCGAGAAATCATGTTGCCGCTGCTTTTGTTTCCGCTGTCGATTCCAGCGTTGCTGGGCATGGTGAATTCTACGGCGGCGGTACTGACAGGAGAGACATCTCCTACCTTTTGGATTGCGCTGCTGGTGGCGTATGATGTCGTTTTTACGACCGCCTGCCTGCTGATGTTCGAGGCGGTACTGGAAGCTGAATGAAACGTGGATTCACAATTCTCGCCATTGTTACTGCCGTATTGCTGAGCTTTGCCTTGTATGCAGCACTGGTCATCGCGCCGACTGAACAAACAATGGGCAATGTGCAGCGCATCTTTTATTACCATGTGCCGTCGGCATGGGTCGCCTTCGAGTTATTTCTCATTAATTTCATTGCGTCCGTCTTTTACCTGGTTCGCCGAAGCGCGAAGGCCGACATCCTGGCTTTGGTAACGGCCGAGGTTGGAGTCGTATTCTGCACCGTCGTCTTGATCACTGGGCCCATTTGGGCGCGACCCGTATGGGGCATCTGGTGGACGTGGGACCTGCGCCTCACCTTGACGCTCGTTCTCTGGCTCATCTACGTCAGTTATCTGGTACTTCGCCGTTTTTCAACCAGCAGTCAGACGCCGCTGCTCGCCGCCGTGCTGGCGGTGTTTGGCGCGTTGGATGTACCGCTGGTTTACTTCTCGATCTGGTTCTTTCGAACCCAGCATCCAGCGCCGGTCATCGGTGGTGGAGGTTCACTCGATCCACGCATGGGATGGGTTCTTCTCTACAACTGGATTGCCTTCATGTGCCTCGCCTGGCTCGTCTGCTGGACGCGCTATCGGCTTGAAGTTGCGCAGCGCGCAGTCCACGAGGTGGAAGCCATGCAATCGCTGATGGAGGGTACCCGATGAACCCCAACCACTATCTTTACGCTGCCTACATTGTGACGTGGGCGATTCATGGCACCTATCTCTTTATCCTGGCGCGCAAAGCGAAGCGGGTGAGGAGAGAGATTGAAAGGCTGAAGAAAAGTGGCTAGTGGCTAGTGATTAGTGGCTAGCTGAGAGCGTTGGTGACTCTGGTTCTTCTCTGGAATTTTTTGAGATCAAGCGTAAACCGCTGTAGCGTCTCACTAGCCACTAGCCACTAGCCACTAGCCACTAGCCACTAGCCACTAGCCACTAGCTCCAAACTTCCACCCCGGCTGCAATTCCGCCGAGCCTTCCTGTTCGGAACGCAAGAATTCATACTCTTCAATCGCGGCCGCGACGCCGACCCGCATGCCATTTTGTGGTTCGACCCGGACTACGCGGGCGAGGAATCGCACACGAAGCGCGTCCGTTAACGTCACCTGGGAAGGGAAGTCCATCGTGACCTCAATCTGGGCGTCGACCTTCATCCATCGGTCGATGTAGAAAAAGATCCCTCGGGCACTGACGTTTTCCGACTCAACATCGAACGGGGCAGGGATACCCGAAACCCGCACCGAGGCAGGCAAGCGCATGCTGAATCGGCGCATCGCGCGGCGTTCGGGATTGTTTTCCGGGCCGTATCGCAGGAGCATTTGGTGTTTCGAGCGCCGGCACAGAAGCGTTCTGTACCAGCCTTGCCGAAGCCGATGTTTATAGCAATCAGAAAACACCGGAGGGGGATAGCGTCGGTTAACGCCTCCGGTTGCCGGGGAGGGTGGCGCCACACGGGCGCACGCGATCAACGAGCATGCGAACTGCCATCCGATCCGGCGAAAGCAGTCACTTTTTGCGTCAAAAATATACTCCCACGTCGCGTCACAACCCTGCGTCTGCAATCCATTGCAGATCGAGCGCAACTTTGGAGCGCTTTCTCACCCACCTGCGCGCGACCGGGAACCTCGCCTTTTCTAAAGAACCGGCATCTCTGGAGGAACCAGCTTGCATCTGACCATCTGAGATCGTTTCAGCGGCGCGAATTCCGGGGATCGCAACTTGACACCGTATTCACCAGATGTTTAAGTAATTACTTACTTTAGGAACATTCAGGCGATGGGCATAGGGCTGCGGGCAAAGCTCTCTCATCCCGTCTGCCATGTACAGTTGGGATTCGCTTCAGCTCCATTCTCTTTTTCTCCAGCAGCGAGAACGCGGAGGGGTATTAATGGTTAATTGTGGTCGGTGGGGAGCGGTTCTCAGGCGAGGACGCATCTCCGTTGCATGTGCTCTTCTGGTTCTCGGTGGCGTCGCCCTGATTCGGCACGATGCTCGAACCCCATCCGTACACTCTGCCCGTCTGACCCCTACTGTGGCGACGTCTTTGTTGGCGCGCCTTCCCCTCGCTTTTGAACCTAATGTCGGCCAGTCTGCGGAACCGGTAAAGTTCCTCGCGCGTGGGCGCGGCTACGGTCTGTTTCTGACTTCCAAGGAGGCGGTGCTGACGCTGTCTGGAAGCGGAAAAGGGCAGGCGGCGACCTCGGTCAGAATGCAGTTTGCGAACGCTAATGCGGTTTCCGATATTGCCGCGACTGAGGAATTGCCGGGCCACACCAACTATTTCATAGGAAATGATCCCTCACGCTGGTTGCGTGACGTTTCGCAGTTTGGACGTGTGCGATATTCAGGCCTTTATCCCGGAATTGACCTTGACTTCTATGGTCGAGAAGGGCGCTTGGAGTATGACTTCACGGTTGCACCTGGCGCGGACCCGCACCAGATTCAACTTCAATTCCAGGGTTCGAATGATACGCACCTCGCTGCCAACGGCGATCTGGTGCTCTCTGCGGCAGGCCGCGAACTTCGGTTTCAGGCGCCACATATCTATCAGAAGTCCGGAAACGGTGAAGACGTGGTTGCCGGTAACTTCGTGCTATTGCCCAAGGGCCGCGCGGGCTTTGAAGTGGGTCCGTATGATCGAAGCCGAGCGCTGGTGATTGATCCGGTTCTGACCTATTCGACCTATCTCGGGGGCTCAGGAGATGAGAGCTGCGCGACCATCGCGGGGACCTCATTCGTTCCGCACTGTCCCGCAGTAGCCGTTGACTCCGCCTCTCGCGTCTACATCGCGGGCGCAACCACTTCACCGGGGAGTTCGTTTCCGGGTGCTGGACCCGGGCTGACGTTGAACGGCACTGCCGACGTATTCGTAGCTCGCATTAGCGTCAATAGCACTGGTGCGATCCCTGCGTTAGGGGTGGACTACGTCACCTATCTTGGAGCTACGGGAACGCAGTATCCGACCGGAATCGGCGTGGACAGCGGCTTCAACGTCTACGTCGCGGGCAATACGGATTCGGCGCAATTCCCGATGGCGAATGGCCTCTCCGGAGTGCCCTCGAGCGGCAATCACGCTTTTGTCGCCAAACTGGATCCGGGCGCGAACCTGATTTACTCAACCTACATCGCAGGTTCAGGTGCGGACAGCGTTAGCGACCTCGCTGTCGATAGCCGCGGGCGCGCTTATGTTTTGGGCATCAGTTCGTCTTCGGATCTTCCGACGACCCCCGGCGCACTGCAGCCCGCGTATCCCGCGGGCGTGACCAACCAGTTCTACTTCGCCAAGCTTGATCCAGCCCAGATTGGCGCCAATAGCCTTCTCTATCTCACATACTTCGGTGGCACTACACCCACTTCGGGAGCTGTTTCAGGTGGCGGCATCGCTGTTGACACGAACTTGAACGTCTATGTCGCCGGCGGTACCACGTTCACCGACATGCCCGTGGTGAATGCGTATGCAAGCACGCTCAAAGGCGGGATCGACATTTGGGCTGCCAAGCTGAAGGCGCCAACCACGAACACCCAGCAATACTCGCTGGTCTATGAAACCTATTTGGGCGGAACTGGCGACGATGTTGCCTATGGTGTAGCTGCGGTTGATGGGACGAACTCGTACATTACAGGTTCCACAACTTCGACGGACTTCACTATTCCAACCGGCACGACGGCATTCCAGTCTACGAATGGCGGCGGTACCGATGCGTTTGCCGCCAGGTTCGGACCCCCGGTTGTTACCGGGACTACGCAGGGAACGGTCCCCCTCAACTACTTTAGTTATCTTGGCGGAAGTGGCACGGATGTTGGGTTAGGTATCACGGTCGACAGTAGCCAGAACGTTCGCATCACTGGCTTAACGACCTCGGGCAACACCCTGAATGCCGACCCGTTGCCGGGCGTGACAGGCGGCGGCACGGACGCTTTCCTCGCGCGGATTGCTACCAGTTCGGGCAGTGGTTCAGCAACCAGCATTCTCGGTGGCTCGGGAACAGACATTGGCACAAGCCTCGCGACCGACGTGTCATTGAATAACTACGTCGTCGGAGAAACCAATTCAGGTAATTTCCCAACTGCAGCCTCCGCTGGCCAACCACAAGTCACGGCCGTTCAAACTTCGCTTTCCGGCCCCAGCGACGCTTTTCTGAGCAAACTCGGTCCGACGATTTCCGGTCTGACGCTTACATGCCCGGTCGGTGCGGTCGTGAATGGATCGACGGTCACTGCTTGCAGTCCGGCAGCGCCCACAGCCAGTCCTTCACCTGTTGGCGTAGGTAACCAGGTGAAGTTTACTTATCCCATTTACAACACCGGAGATCCGGTTGTTGGAGCAGTATTTACGTCGAGCGTTCAGGGGACTACATCGACCATAAACAGTGCATCCGGTTCTGGATGTGCGAGTTCCAACTCTGCGGCAAACGGTAGCTTTACTTGCAATCTCGGTACACTGAATACCTCGGGTGTGAGCACAAGCGGTTCAACCACAACGTTAACTAGCACCTCGTCGGTGCAAATAACTGTTACCCCTACGGCACCCAACCCGCCGCTCGTTTCGACCACCACGATTGGGAACAGCGGTGTATTAAACATTGCGGGAAGCTCGTTCCAAGCGACTCTAGGTCAACAAGCCCAGGTCAATGACTTCAACGTTCAAGCGGCTCCCGCAACCCAGACCGTCACGGCGGGCAATCAGGCAACGTACACGGTTACGGTTACTCCTACGGGTATCTTCCCTAATTCGGTGTCACTTGGTCCCTGTACTGGTCTTCCGGCAGGTGCTAGCTGCACGTTTGCGCAGAACCCGATTCCGAATCTGAATAATCTCGCTCAGAACCGCACCATGGAGATCACCACGACTGCGCGAGTTACCACCCCGGCGAGCCTCTTCCGCCACAGCGATATTTTTTATGGATTCTGGCTGCCAATTTCGGGATTGGCATTCATTGGTGCTGGGGTGACACGCAAGCGGCGTTGGGTTATGGGTCTCATTATCGCCGCTGCGCTGGCAGTGATGCTGCTTCAATCTGGGTGTAGCAATTACAGATCAAACACGAAAACTGTTGCGGGAACGCCGGCGGGAACCTACACGGTGACAATTGGTGCGACGTCGGGAACTGCAAATCGCTCTACGACTGTTACGTTGGTTGTGCAGTAACGTGACTTCTGCCCTTGCACAGCGCGAACTGTCGCTCAGTTAATGGGTTTCAGAATCGCCGTACTTCGTTCGTCTGACGCGATGATGCGATAGAATTTTTTTAAATCCTGTGCTCGACTGACCGGCACGCTCAATTCCTTGATCTCGAAGCTGCGGGAATAAGCAAGAACGTTGCCTTTGACCTCGGTCTTCGAGTGATAACTGGCGAATCCGAAGTCGGCGTCCACCGCGGGCGGTACATCGTCTACCACGTAGCCCTGTGGCAGTGTGATTTCGAAAGTATCGGTATCGAGCACAGGTCCTTCAAATTCGATTGAATATTGCCGAGGATCTTTTGTCTCCATGATCGCTTGTGCTTTCACGCCGATGACGCGCGGTCTCACCAGCAGCATGCTGCCCGCATTTTTCGCGTAGCTGGATGCCTGAAAGCTGTAGTTGTAGCCAAAGGGTTGATCGAATTGCGTAAGATTTAGCACGCTCGCTTTTACAATCCCGAAGTTCGAGAGCGAACCGGCCAGGATGTTCTCTATCGGTTTGATCCGATCATTATTGTTCGTGACCGTCCGCAGTTCCCAACGTTGTCGCCAAGCCCGATCTCCGAGCCGAACCTCTTCGATGTCTCCAGTTAAGTTGCCTTGCGTGTCTAGCGTGAGCTTGCCAGTGCGTCGAACGCTGTTCATCGTTGAAGGCTGCTGAGGGATTTCAGTCAGTTCGCCCCCGTCGGGCGTGACAAGCAATCCGTAGTTGGCTTGCAACGCGCCACTAATCTGCCCGAAAGGAGTGAGTTCATCCGTTGGATCAAAGAATAGCAGGCTGCCGAGTTTGGGATGCTTAATGACCGGCCCGAGGCCATTCAGGGATGCACCTTGCGGCAGTTGAATTGCGAGGATCACGTGATCAAAGCCTCCACTGTCGGCTGGCATTTGCGGAACAATTGATCCCCGCTCCGAGTTGATCACCACGTAATAAGAGTCGACGCCAGCTTCGTGCAACATAGCTGACATCAACGTTGCCTTGTCCTTGCAATCCCCATATCGATGTGAGAAGACTTCTGTCGCAGGATGCGGCTGATAACCACCGATACCAAGTTCGATCGCGACATATCGGATGTCGTGCTGCAGAAAGCTTGCGATCGCCCGCATCTTCTCAATTGGAGTTGCCGTTGGAGATGTCAGTTGCGACACTTTTTGTTTGATCTCTGGAGAGAGATCACGACGACCGTTTGTTAATGCTGAGTACCACGCTCCCATCGCGCTCCAGTTAGAGAATCCTTTGTTGCCCGGCCCCCCCGGCGGAAACAAGTTAACGATCATTCTCCCTTCGACGCCGCGGACAGGGGGCATATCCTCTTCATGTCGGATCCCTTTGATGTCCCTGACGACCCAGTTCCATGAGTTGTCACCTGAATGGACAGGCTGGACCTCCGGATAATTCAGAAAACCTGCTTTGTATTCCCAACCGGGTGGCAGTAACAGAGAGTAGTGGCTTTCTTGGACCGGAACCTGATGCTGAAAGACCCAGCTCTCTTGAAGGACCAGAGGGTTTTCCTCCAATTCATACTCATAGCCGACCACGTTGCCAGGATCAGGTGCGGGGATTCCCAGGATCTTTGCCCGAACGTCGCTAATGAGTTCGCTTCCTTCCACCTTCGGCAATGAGGCCTCAATGGCTTCTTTGTCTTTGACTTCGTAGTCTTTCCCTTGGGCAGGTATGCACCATCCATGAATGTTGTTGACCTTCTCTCCTGGTGACCGAAACGTAACTAACACAGTTCCGTAGTCGCGACCTTCTGGGCGCAGGATCCTGTAGACGCGACGCTCCACGGTTCTGATTTTGTCGATGGAAATAACCGAGACGTCAGTCTCCGAGTAAAGAAGGACCGCATTGGTTTGTTCATCGTGTGCGGGCAGCGGGGAATCTACCGCTGCGTGCATCCATCGCGGAGCATCGCCACCGTGTGCGCGAGCCTCGCAAGCGATAACGCACACTAAGGCTGCGAGAACAACCGAAACGAATTCCCGGTCAGTTACTGGCTGTCGTGCTGGCTGGCTGTAGCAAGACCTGCTCTTCATCCGTCGTCCTCACGTTTTGAAAAAAGTTTCGCAGAGCTGGGTAATATTTCTGCAGCATGTACAACACGTCAATACTAAGGCTGCGTCGAATCCGAAGCGAGGACTTATTGTCCTCGGCTTTCATCGAGTAGACAATCACCTGCTGATCCAGCGAGACCTCTTTGGGCAAGCTGACCGCGTGCCACCCTGTAGGTAGTGTGACGACGATGTCATCGTCTTGTTCACTCGGGTAATGGAAATAAATCGGATGAATGCGCTCCTGATGCTCAAACAACTTCCTCTCCCCAGCCGAGAACAGTCCCAGGGGAAGCATCAGTTTTCGACCAGCAGGGGATGCCCACTGTTCAACTTTGAACTTGAACTCCGCAACCAACGGTGTGGAAGAATTGGTCCAGTCTGGCTTATTGGTGAGTTCGACTTCGCTCGAGGTCGGTACGTCGGCTTTGACCGCGTCCTCTAACGTTTTTTTTCTATCAGCCTCGTCCTCGTTGCGCTCGTCGGTTCGGAGTTCCATGGCCTTCAGTCCCGTGAAGGTGACACTGAGCTTGCCTTCTAAGTCTCCAGTATCCGAGAGAGTAAGTTCGGCCTTATTGATCGTCCGAGAAGCGCTGCTTTTGGGTGTCATTGTCTTGAGCCAAGCGCCGCCTTCGTTGTCCACTTGCAACCCCTGAATCGCCGTTTCAGACCACATTAGCAAACCAAATGGAGTGAATTCCGCCCCCGGATCACAGAATATATCTGCGTCATTAAGCTTCACGATAACAAGGTCGGTATTCAGTTTTTGCGCATCAAGGTAGGCGGGATCAAAGAAGTAGCGAGAACGATCAGAAGCGAACACAACATGAGCATCGAATCCCGCGGCCTTGACCAATGCAAAAAAGAGCCAGTTCAGCTCCCGACCGTAGCCGTACCCATGCTTCCAAACATCCTCGACATTGGAGTTATCTTTCTGTTTTTCTCGCTTCTCCTCTTGCAGTGTCTTAGATTGTTCATATGAGAGGTTCCGCATCTTTTGAACACGTTCGTAGATCTTTTGAAGCTTTACTTCGGGTCCGTCGTTGGGAGAAACAATTTCGGCAACCGCGGATTCCATCGCTTTTCGTTTTCCAGCAAAGCTTTCGACGGCACCATTGAATTCCTTATCGCGGTTCTTCCAATACTTTGCTGAATCCATCTCAGGGTCGCTTGTATATGTGAAATCCACCCGCGACTTCAACTCGTTTTCGGGAGGCATATAGTCCTCTGTTTGAAATGCGGGAATATTCTGTGCCTCTAGGCGGATTACGTTGTCCTTCCCCGCTTGAGGTTCTGCCGTGCCAGGAGGCAGACGATGCCAAGACCAGCGCACACGCACACCGCTGTACGGGCTTGAGTAAGGCTTCAGTGAGAACTTGGCATCTCTTGTGAACAGCTCATCGCTAAGGATCCAGTGGGAGTCGTAAAGCGCTCCATCGGGCAAGATGAGAGTGTAGGAGTATTCAATCACGGAGCCAACTTGAACATCAGGCAGCGTGAAGGTCTTGGCCATGTATCTTAGACTCCTGGCTTTGACAACTGATTTGTCAAAAGGCTTGCTTGTGAATTCCGAGACTGACCCGTCGCGATGAATTGTGCGAGCTTGAATGTTGACGATATTGGTGCTGCTGCCCTTGTCGTAGGGAATTTCAACGTCTGCGTATTTCCTGCCTTCCTCTTTTAAAATCTTGATCCTGACGAAATTCATCTCGTGAGTGGCGTCCTGACGGTCGTCACGATCGACCTGGCGGTACAGAATAATTGCGGATGCGCCTGGCGCAACGGGGTCGGCGGTCATTTTCAGATCTTCTGGATTGATTGCGGGGTGATCTTCCGCCCGAGCGACTGGCGAAAAAAGGCACAAAACGCCAAGTGTGAACCATAGCAATCGTAGGGGTTTCATCGGGTTCTCCCGGTAGAGCATCGGCAGGGCCAGTATTGTTTGACAGCAAACCAGCTACTTGCGTGGGGAGGAAAATATAGTACGGAAAGGTTGGTCCGTCAATGAAAAGTTAGTACCTGAAAAGATAACGCCAGAAAAACGTGAAAGGTAATTGCCGGCTAGTCGGCCGCGACTTGGCTCTTGGCGTCTTCTGTCCGCCGAGCTCGGTTTGGAGGCAGGCCGGCGTCCCGGATCTTATATAGAAGTGCGCGGTAACTGATATTCAGAGTTCGCGCCGCCTGCTTGCGGTTCCAATGATGGTTATGCAGGACTTTCAGAATGATTTTGCGCTCCAGCGCACGGGTCGCCTGGCGTGTAAGCTTCTTGAGCGAAATAGGGCCGTCGAGATTGATCTCTGGCGTCAGCAGGTCGGCCTCGCGCGGTTGTAAGTCGGCGCTGATTACGTCCTCGCTGCCCAGAATGACGTACCGCTTCATCAGATTTTCCAGCTCGCGAATATTGCCCGGCCAGTGGTACTTCTGCAGAACTTCCATAAGTTCCGCGGAGATCGGACGCGCTTTGCAGTTGTACTTGCGGTTGTAGAACTCGAGGAAATAGTTAGCAAGTGGATCGATATCGCCACGCCGCTCGCGCAACGGCGGCATATAGAGATTCACCACATTGATTCGGTAAAAGAGGTCTTGGCGAAAGGTCCCGTTCTCGATTTCTTCTTCGAGCCGACGATTTGTGGCGCATACGATGCGAACTTCCACCTTCTTGTCAGCCTGTGCGCCGATGCGGCAGAACTGGCCGTCCTGCAATAGCTGCAGCAGCTTCGACTGCAGGGGCATATCGAGTTCGGAAATTTCATCAAGGAACAGCGTCCCGCGGTGGGCCATCTCCACACGGCCAGGTTTCGAACCATAGGCACCTGTGAACGCGCCGCGCTCGTATCCGAAGAGTTCGCTTTCCAGCAACGTTCCAGGGATCGCAGGGCAGTTGACCTTCACAAACGGGCCACTCTTCCATGGAGACAAGGCATGAACCAGGCGAGCAATTATGTCTTTACCAGTTCCGCTTTCACCATGGATAAGTACGGGAACGTTGGCGCCAGCCACCTTTGAGAGGCGGTCACGGAGGGCCTGCATGGCCTCAGAGTTCCCGAAAACGATGGCCTCGGGCGGGATGTCGCCGATCGCCTGAACCAGGGAACTGACAGAATTTGTCACTGTAGCTGCCATAGGGAATCTGAGGCTCCTTTGACATAACCCTCTGGTGCATCCCAGGCGCCAAACCTCTCACCCAAAGGTTCATTTGTGGAGCCATTTAGTTAAAGGTGTGTGACTGCAATGGCTTGCATCTATGCCTCTCGTAATGCGCATGGGTGTTGGCCCTGGCGCGGAGGCGCTGATAGCGCTTGAAAATCAAGAATTTGAGTGGGAAAAAACTTTCACACAGAAGAAGCAACTTTCCTTCGGGTCTTGGCTCTCTGCATGGCAGGACTGAGCAGGGGGTGCTGAAACTTGAGGCCTAATAAATGGTAGCCTTCGCCGTGGATTACACGAACAATCTTGGCGCGGATGTTTTTCGCACTTTTTGTTACCGGCGCTGAAGCCGCCAGAGGGGCGCTTGGGATTTCGAGCGAAACCTGCGCTGCTGGCCGGAGAGCGCGATGTACCGCGACCAGCGCTCCCCCAGCGGAGACATTCAAGGCGGTAGCGAATTCCAGGAAGTCCTTACCGCTCTGGTCCCGACTGCGGACAAAAACCGGAATAGCGAGCGGCAACCGAACCCACTCACGACGTTCTATGCCCGCCTTACGCTGATCCAAACTGGAGCCCCCATGAGTGGTTACGGAAACGTTCTTCTCGCACCTATTGGGCCAAACGAATTCCAGATCTCGGGCCACCATCTGGGAACCCGGGACAATGGATTCAATAGCCCGCGTCTGATGCGATATTTCCTGCGTAATCAGCCACTTGCTGGCGTTTTGTAGACGAACTCTAAGGGGGCTCCCGCACTCGAGTCACGGAAAGGATTTACCGAAAGTGACTAATCTTTTGCATTTTCCATTGACACAAGCGGCTGTGTACCCTAGCATTTCGTTTGGTACTCAGCTGTTTTTGAGACCGGCCTGAATGCAGTTTCCCTCCCCCGCTATTGTTGTTATCCCATAGTGTCGAAAGAGATTTCCGTGTCTTCTATACCAGCCAAAGAAGGATCCGCAGCGGCGGCGGCGAGTGAATCTGGCTTTTCCAGTGCCATTCAGGAATCGAAGGAGATGCAGGAATATTCGCAACTCCGCGAGCGCTATCTTCGCACCACGAATGCATTGGCATCTGCGGCTCACGATTTGAAGACGCCGCTCGCAATCCTCAACGGTTACGTGGAACTTCTGCAGAGCGAAAAACTGGGTGAATTGAACGATCGTCAGCGCGAGGTTCTGCGCGACATGCGTTCCAACGGGCATCGCTTGCAGCACTACATCCAGGATTTCCTTAGCTTCAGTGTGCTTGAAACGGGCGAACTGAGGATGAGGTTTGAAACTGCGAATGTGAACTCGTGCTTATCGGAAGTTTGCCGGCTGTGGTCGCCGCGATTCCAGGAAAAGGGCTTGGCGCTCTACTTTCTCGCGAACGAAAAAGTCATTGAGTTCCCGTTTGACGCGCCCAAGATGGAGAGAATCGTTTCGAATCTCCTGGAGAATTCTTACAAGTTCACGCCCCCGGGCGGGACGGTGTGGTTGCACGCGGAGCCGTACATGTGGGAACGCCGCACGGCAGCTGTTCCACCCGCAACTCAGGAACGCCGGCGGCGTCCACTTTCAACACCAAATTCGGTGAAGATCAGTGTTTCCGATACTGGGCCTGGAGTGCCGCCCGAGTATCACCTCGAAATCTTTGACGATTTCTTTCGCTTGCCTTCCAGCGAGAAAACGGAAGGAATGGGGCTTGGCCTCGCAATCGCGCGCAGGCTGGTGAATGGCATGGGCGGCAAGATCTGGGTTGAAAGCGAGCCTGGTGCTGGATGCAAGTTCTCCTTCATCCTTCCGTTGAAGCCGCCTGTGAGTGAATCGAACGACAAGAGAGCGGAAGGAAAGGCGAAATGAGCGACAAGGCCAAAATCTTACTCGTTGACGACGAACCGGGGATGTTGCGGTACATCAAAACACTTCTAGAAGTGGAAGAGCACCATGTATCAACCGCCTCTACCGGTGAAGAAGCTCTAGAGATCGTGCAAAAAGGCATGAACCCCGATCTCGTGCTGCTGGACCTGCTGATGCCCGGGATTGATGGGTTGGAAACGCTCGAGAATCTCCGCAAGATTCGTCCGGGCGTGAAGGTCGTCATGCTGTCGTGCGTCAACGATACCAAGAAGGTTGTGCAGGCGATTCGCCTGGGGGCTGCCGACTACATCACGAAGCCGTTTCAGAAGGCCGAACTCGACAACGTCATCGATCAATGCCTGGGGACGAATCAGCAGAATTACGCGGGTGAAGTCGAGGAGCTTGGCGACGAGACGTTTTTCGTTGCCGCTTCCGCCAACATGCGCAAGCTGCGGTCGCAAGCGGCGTTGGTTGCGAATGTCGACATTCCTGTGCTCATGCTCGGCGAGAGTGGCACCGGAAAAGAGGTCATGGCGCGCCTTATTCACAAGCTTTCTCCACGCGCTCACAGAACATTCTTAAAAGTGAATTGCGCCGCGGTGCCGGCTGATCTGCTTGAAAGCGAACTGTTCGGCTACGAGGCCGGTGCCTTTACTGGTGCGACTCACGCCAAGCCGGGGAAATTCGAGCTTTGCAATAAAGGCACGATCCTTCTCGATGAGATTGGCGAGATGCCGCCGTCGCTGCAAGCGAAGCTGTTACACGTTTTGCAGGATCAGCAGTTTTCTCGATTAGGCAGTCGCTCGGTGCTCAAGGTCGACGTGCGGATCCTCGCAGCGACCAACATCAACATTCCGGAAGCGCTAGCCAACAAACGGTTACGCGAAGATTTGTACTACCGCCTGAATGCGTTCACTCTCCACATTCCGCCGCTGCGCGAGCGCAAAGAAGAAATTCCGATTCTGCTGAAGCACTTCATGACGCAACTCTCCGAGCAGTATGCCCGCTCGCCTCTGCCGTTCACGCCGGAGCTTCTGCAGGCTTGCCTGAATTATCCATGGCCCGGCAATCTGCGCGAATTGGGCAATTTCGTGAAACGATATCTGGTGCTTGGCGACGAGAAACTTGCAATCCACGAGCTTCAACCGCGCAGTGACGGTTCGGGTGCGCAGTTCGATCCAACACCGCAACGCGCCAACGGCGGGGCTCCAGAAAATCCTGGTGGCTTAAAAGGGCTGGCTCGCAGCGCTAAGGACGAAGCCGAAGCGGAAGCAATTGCCAAAGCCCTGGACGAGACCAACTGGAACCGCAAGCAAGCTGCCGCGCTGCTGCAGATCAGTTACAAGGCGCTCCTCTACAAGATTCGCCAATACGGAATTGCGCAGTCGAAAACGCATCGCTTGTCGGCTGGCGCATCGTAATTTCAGAACTAGTTTCCATATACGCAAATAAGGCGCCTTGCGGCGCCTTATTCATTCATGCTTCCGTGAATCGGTTTACCTTTACGATTTCAATTGCGCTAATTGCTTTCTGACGTCATCGGCGTCACTGTACTTCGGATCCAGCTTTAGCACGCGTTCCAAGTGCTGCTTGGCAAGCATAGGTTGCTCCGATTTCGCATAAGCAAGTCCAAGGTGATAGTGGTAGGTGGCGTTCTCCGGTTCTTTGTGCTTGACGGCTAGCTGAATAGCCTCCTTGAACATGCTGATCGCCGAACCATAGATGCCCTTTTGGTAAAAAGCCCAACCCAGGGTGTCCGCAACGTTCGACAATTCTGGAAGGCCTCGGCGGGCCGTCTGTGCCAGTTGCAACGCTAGATCGGGATTGCTGTTGGTCTCGAGCAGAATATACGCGAGGTTATTTGAGGCCAGGGGGTCGTCTTGCTTAAGCTGCAAGGCCTTTTCGTAAGCAGAGCGGGCTTTCTGGAGATCGTTCTTTTTCTCGTAAACCCCGCCAAGCAACATATAGAAGCCGTATTCGTTCGGGTTACTCTGAATAGCCTCGTTGCAGGTCGCCAAAGAATCGTCGATGGCACCGGTTTTGGCCTGCAAGCTACCCATCTTGATGTAAGCGTCTGCGTTGTTCTTGTCCAGTCCCACGGCCTTCTTGTATGCGGCAATCGCAGACACATAGTCCTTCTTGTTGGTTTGGACCACACCGAGCAAGTTATAAAAGGAGCTATTTTCCGGCGCTTGTCCAATCTGCTGGTTTACGGCAGCCAGAGCCTTGTCCGGCTGTTTCTGCACCAGATAGACATTCACGAGTCCACGGAGGGCGTCGTTTGAATTCTTATCGCGGGTTAGCGCCTGCTTATACCAGGTTTCGGCTTGGGGAAATTTCTGTTGTAAGGCGTTCAGATTTCCCATTTGCACGTAGCCGGCTGGCGATTGAGGAGCCAACTGCACAGCTTGGCGGGCGTCTTGTTCCGCTCCAACATATTGCTTCTGCCCCATGAGCGCCACCGCGCGCATGGCATAGCCCTCAGGAGCGCCGGAAGCAAGTTTAATAATCGTGCTGGCGTAACCTTGCAACGCTGAGAGATCAGCCTTTTGCATGGAATAAAGGGCCAGCATCCGGTACGCGTCAAGCAAATCGGAACGAAGTCGAACTGCCTCGCGCCATTCGCTTGCAGCATGGTCGAGATCTCCGCTTCGGTTCAGCGCCATGCCGAGCTGATAATGGGCGACGGCCATATCAGGATCTTCGGTAACCACGGCCTGCAGAGTGCGGACGGCGTCTGCGACTTTGCCTTGCGCCATCTGGATTTCGCCGCGATAGGTCAGTCCTTCTTCATCTTTTGCGTGGGATTTAAGGAATTCTTCGTTGAGCTTATTCGCCTCGTCGGTGCGGTTTTTAAGAATCAACAGCTGAATGTAATTCTTCTGCACCTGCACATCTTTCGCATGGTCGCGGTACAGCGATTCGTACTCGGCAGCAGCTTTGTCGAGATCGCCGATCGCGAAGTAGAAATCTCCGAGCATGCGGTAGCCGACTGAGTTGTCAGGGAAATCCTGTTTCACTTGTTTCAAGAAGGCTTCCGCCTCGCTGCGCTTGCCTTCTGACATATAAAGCTTCGCCATGGCCGCGCGCGCGTCCACATCCTTGGGAGAGCTCTCGATTACTTGACGAATCTGCTGTTCTGCGTCTGAGAACCGGCTACGCGATTGGTAGAACCCGGCTAGCGCAAGGTGTGGATTCAAGCCGTCTGGTTTAAGGTCGATAGCTTTTTTGAAATTAGTCTCGGCGGCGTCAGGGAGGTTTGCCTGCGCTTGGATGATCGCCAAGTCATAATATGCGTCGCCTCTGGTTGGAGCCATGGCGATCGCTTTCTGAAGTTCGGCAATCGCCTCGTTGAAACGCTGTTCTCTGCCAAGGATACTTGCAGAAGCGATATGCGTATCGGGATCGTTAGGCTGTTTATCCAGCAGCACATCGACTTGGTCCTGAGCCGCCTTGATGTGGTCAGGTTGGCCGTCCAGAACCAGCAGGTTTGCCATGTCTAATCGCGCCTTATAGTTCTCCGGCTGCAGTTCGACAGTGCGGCTGAATTCGGCGTAGGCATGTTGCCAGTCCTGCAGTTTCAGGTATGACTGCCCTAATTGGTAATGGGCTGCGGCGAAAGCGCCATCCACTTCCGTCGCATTACGGTACTGGATGATCGCTTCGCGATATCTCCCCTTACTGAAATAGCGCTCACCGCTCTCGAAATATTTCTGTTTGCGGACATTGGGATCGCGGGAACAGCCGGCAAAAAACGCGGCCACGAGCCCTAGTACCAGGAGCAGACGCAAACTTGAAGAACGCTTCATTACTACTCTCCCATGAGCGCATCGGGCGCTCTCGTTGGCAAATCTCATCAATTCACTACCGTACTGCAATGGACCATTACTCAAAAGTTACTAGCGTCACGGCTTGAGATCTCACCCACTTGCCAATCGACTTATCTCGGGACATAAGTGTCCAACAAGGGAACAACTCTCCCCGCCCAAGCGATCAGGTCTCGTTCCGCGCTCTCACTGCTTGCTCCCGGAGCCAGGGGCATGCTGAGACGAACCAGCGAACCATCCGTGCGATGCATGCGGATGGAGTCGGCAACCAGGTAGAACTTCGCAGCGTATTCGCTAGCAACGGCCCGATCATGCGCCCAATACCAATACAAGACCAACTGCCGATCATCGCCCTTGGCGATCAGGTAGCGGTTCGCCAGAAAGGGCGCGTGATGGGCTACGTCAACGGTGACCCGGTCGGATCGGACCGGCGCCCACCCCGCTCCCGGCAGGCAATTCTTTGGAGAGTGGATCGTGTCTCCGGCACGCTGACTTGGAAAATAGGCAATGAACAGATAGACGTCTGGTTTTTGTGTGTTGCCCTGGTCCCGATAGTTCCGCAGCAGAAAGTCCCCAGGCCCCAGCACCTCAAGGACGTCCGGTGTGATTGGGACATCGCTTCCGTTCCATCCATCAAGAACTCGCGGGAAAGACGATAGTGGCGGACGCTGCGGAATAATCTCCTTGCCGTTTCGTGCTTGCAGGACAAGGGCAGTAGCTGCCAGGAGAACGGCGGCGACAGTGAAACGCCAATGTCGTTTCATGCCCGCTGCTCCCTTCGTCGCGCATTAAACGTGATCAGAAAATGCAGGCCAAACAGCATCAGCAAGGAAACGACAAAGATGAGCCATCCGGTGAACTGGTGGAAAAATCCTTCGGCTTTGTCCGGGTCCCAATATTGCACCAGTAATCCAGTCCCCACGATTCGAAATGCGTTCGCCGCGACTGCAATCGGAATGGAGGCGATTGCAAGAATGACTCTGATACCCACTCGCTTCTCCAGCAGGTATCCGTACATCACCGCCAAACAGGTAAGGGAAAGCAGCGAGTGTATGCCGCTACAGGCATCCGCGACTTCCAGCGGCATCGCGGGCAGATTGATCACATTCCCTTCGCGAAGAACGGGTACTCCGAGCAGGGGCAATAACGATGCTGACAATTTTGACGCCAGGATCTGTAGGGGAAACGTGATCTCGTTCAGAACTATCGACGGAATTGGAACCATCAGGACCAAGAAAGCCAGCGGGAACAGCACCGCCCTGAGCATCTGCCAGCCGGACAAGAAAATGATCATGCCGGCAAGCAAAAAGACCAGGGAAATCCGAGAAAGGAAAAGCTCCGCCCCGAATACCCCGAGGATCAAAGTGCATAGAGAAAGGAGCACTAGTCCAAGGCCCCACGAGGACGGACTAGGTGGCACTGACCGAAGCTTCTCGCGGTTTTGCCACAGAACGTAAAGCGAAAATGCAGGTACGAAAAAGCCATGGGAAAAATTGGGATCTGTCCACCATTGACGGACAAGTCGGCCTAAAACCGGGGCATAGATCCAGAAGACCAAGGCCATCAGCACCACAAGCTGCCAAAAGGGCCATTTTGTCGGCCAGGAAATCCTCGGGCGTGGGAATTCGACTGTTTGTGCTAGTTCAGCCATCAATGGGCGCAAATTGTCCCGGTTTGCCTTGTACAGACGTTGCAATTTTGGAGCCGTGCAGAGCGGCCTCGCAAACCGAAAACGGAAGCGACTTTACCTTGCAAGTGCTTGATTCTCGTCACTTGGCCGGGTACTCATCGACGACCACTGTAACGCACCTTCTCCTTCGAAGGGATAATTCATTTCCACCCCTGGAAGTACTTTGGCTAACTTCCTTTTCCAAGTATTTCCTTTGTTTTTCAACGTTTTATGCAGCTCGGTGAACCCGGTAGGACAAAAGTTACCTCGCGCAGGTCACCCCGGGGTGGGAAAAACTTTTCTCTTTTCTGCACACCTCAAGTACTCTAGCTGGAGCAGGGGCTTGTTCTTTTGTGTCTGCAAGTCTTTGAAAAGGTTTGGCGACCTGTGTTTCTGGACTGTTCGTGACCCCGGACGCCCATGTGGCACACGCCGTGCAAAAGATATTTTCACCGCCTCGCGAAGTGTGTTCCCCCCAACCTTTTCGCGACCAGATCATGGAACACAACTACCAACAGGTGTCACCCCTGGCAACTCTCGGGGAGGATGAATTCGTCGACCTTCCATTGCTGGATGCCATCAGTCCCAGCATGCGAGCGGTCGTGGCTCTTATCCGTGACTTGTCTCAGAGCCATGTTCCGGTGCTACTGATCGGAGAGCATGGCACGGGTAAACAGAGCATTGCCCACGCTATTCATTTGAACTCTGGAGGCACGCTCGATCAGTTCCAGGTCCGGAGTTGCGCCGAATCGACCCCTGACGGGCTCGATCCCAAGCTTCTGCCGCCCGCAGCCACCCTCTACCTGTCTGAAATCAGCGAGTTGCCCGATGATTGCCAGAAAAAGCTTCTTGAGATTTTGGCTAAGCAGGGAAGCAATGGCAATGGCCATCGCGAACTTCGAATCATTTGCGCGAACTCACGGGACCTGGATGCAGACGTTCGTTCCGGCGACTTCCGCGAAGATCTCTACTACCGGATCAGCGGCGTGTGCTTGCGTGTTCCGCCGTTGCGCCAACGCCGAGAAGATATCGCGCACCTGATCACGTTTTTCTTGCAGCGATATTCCGAGGCATATCATAGGCCGCTGCCGACGCTGAGTTCCTCCACTCACAAGCTGTTCCTGGAGCACTCGTGGCCCGGGAACCTTCCCGAGTTAGAAGCCGCAGTTCGCGCCATCGTCGCTGTGGGTAATGAGTCGGTCGCTATGGGAGGGCTGCGTTCGTTGCTGACGCGCGGCGATTCTCGTTCCAATGGCGAAAAGACGTCGTTGAAAGAGGCATCTCGTGCGGCTTCTCGTGAAGCCGAACGGGAATTGATTTTGAAAGTACTAACCCGGACGCGCTGGAATCGCCGGCGCGCGGCTCAGGAATTACAAATCAGTTACAAGGCTCTGCTCTATAAGCTGAAGCAGATTGGCTACAGCGAGTTTGGAGCTTCGTAGCCAGGAGAAGACATGAAGCGTACTGTTCCTCTTTATCTCATGGTTCTGTTAATAGGAGGTTTGCCGCCAGCTTTAGCGCAGAACAATCCTCCAGCCTCGAAGGCCGCGGAAGCCATGCCGCTTCCGCAAGCCAATAATGCCACCTACGTCATCGGCGGCGACGATATGTTGTCTATCCACGTGTGGAAAGAGCCCGATCTGACCACTACGTTGCCGGTACGTGCGGACGGCATGATTTCCATGCCTCTGCTGAACGACGTCAAGGCGGCTGGTCTTACTCCCATGCAGTTGGCGGCTGATATCACCGAGAAACTCAAGAAGTACCTCTCTGATCCGCACGTCACGGTCACTGTGACGCAGATGAACAGCCAGCGTATTTATGCGATGGGGGAGGTGCTGCACCAAGGATCCCTTAACCTGTTGCCCAATATGACTGTGCTTCAAGCCTTGGCAACATGCGGCTTCACTCAATTCGCGAATACCAAGGGGATTTACGTACTGCGCAACGAGAATGGCGCCCAGAAGAAGATTCCCGTGCCCTACAAGAAGCTGATCAAGGGAGAGGCCATGGAGCAGAACATAACGCTTAGACCCGGAGACACGATTGTTGTCCCGTAGGATTGATATGAACCAAATCACGATTACAGTTCGGCGTGTACTCCTCCTGCTGTTGAGCGCCTCTGTTTGCGTCTCGATTGCGGCCGCGCAGGATGGTTCCGGATCCAATGACGCCGGAGCGGTTCCTGCGGCAACTGCGCCCGCGGAACAGAACAACGCTGAAAACCCGCCTCTCTCTGGGCTGGATCAACCGGTTGCCGAACCAGCGTTCGGTGGCAGGAGTTACCTGGTTCCGGGTTTGCAGTTAAGCGAATCCGTGGATTCGAATGCAGCCGGCGCGAGCGGCAGCAAGAATCATATGGCCGAAATTTCCCGCGCTCTAGCTTCTGTCGACATGCAGAAGATATGGAGGAGATACCAGTTCGGCTTGGATTACATCGCGGGCGGGGACTTTTACGCTGGCCCAACCATACTTTCAGGCCAGGGTCGGGCTACGCAAAACCACACGCTGGCCGCGGATCAGCGGATTCTTTGGCGTACCGGGCAGTTGGTCATTCGGGACAGTTTTGACTATCTTCCCGAGGGCACATTTGGGTTCAGTTCCTATGGAGGCGCCGGAAGCGTCGGTTCGGCGCTCGGCGGCATCTCGGGAAGCGGTGCCGGCACAGGTCTGGGCGGAGGTATTTCAGGCGGTAGTCCAGCAGGCCTTTTCGGCGGCGGCCAGTTTGGTTCGCTTGGGTTCCAACCGCGAATTGGCAATGACACGATCGTCGATATCACGCAGGGACTGTCCCCGCGCAGCACGGTCACTCTCGCGGGTGGCTACGACCTCACGAATTATCTGAATGTGAACAACTCGACCGCGCCATTCAAGATCATCAACAGCCAGCAGACTACAGGACAAATTGGGTTCAACCACTTGCTCACACGCAAGGACCAAGTGGGCGTGCAGTATGCCTTTCAAGAATTTCACTTCCCGCGGGCAGGAAGCGGCAGTATCACCGCGCATGTATGGAATGCTCTTTATGGGCGCAGAATCACCGGAAAGCTGAACCTTGCCATAGCGGGCGGCCCACAATTAGTTAAAGTGCAAAATCAGGTGACTGCCAGCAACCCATCCGCGACCAGTTCAAACTTGGTCTCGGCCAATGGTTCATTAACTTTTAATTACACCGTCTCTTCCCGGACCAGTGCGACGGTTATGTATCAGCGCTTCGTCACGCCGGGTTCAGGGTTCTTTGCCGGCGCAAATACCAATGCGGCGCGGTTTACCCTGGGCCATCGGTTAGGTCGGCATTGGACTACGAACACTGACGTCGGCTACTCGCATAACTCCAACCTGCAGACGTCAACAACGACTTCAGGAGCCGGGATTCAAACCCGCAGCTATCAGTTCTGGTATGCGGGAAGCTCGTTGCAGCGACAGTTGGGCCAGCAATTCAGCGTCTTTGTGAGCTACCAGTTCAACGATATGGGCGTTGGACAGTGCACCGGAGCTGGGAGTGTCTGCGGTTTGAGTGCGCTGCGTCATACCGGGCAGATCGGAATTAATTGGCACCCGAGACCGATCCGCCTCGATTAGGTTTGCGCCAGCCCAATGCTGGCAGAACGGAAATTAACGATGATGAATCGCGAATTGACTCTGGACGATTATCTGGCGATGTTACGGCGTCGCCTGTGGGTGATCTTGTTGCCCACTGTGTTGGCGCCTGCGATCGGCTTTGCCGTTTCATACGCCTTTACGCCCAGGTACACCTCGACGGCCGTCGTGCTGGTCGAAGAACAAAAGGTCCCAGAGGGGTATGTGAAACCGGTGGTGACTGAAGATCTCAGCCAGCGGATCACGCGACTTGAGCAGCGGGCGTTGAGCACAGAAGAGCTCCGTCCCATGGTCGAGAAGCTGAAGCTTTCGGAAGGCCCGCTCGGGATGTCGCTGGAGCAGATTCGCAAGGGCGTAAGTATCCAGGCGGTTCAAGCCGTTGTTGTGCAACCTGCCTGGCAGAACAAAGGCGACGTGCCGGGCTTTAACGTCAACTTCACCGGCAACAGTCCTAAGACGGTGCAGGCGATCTGCAGCGAGATCACCAACATCATGATCCGTGAGAATTTTGCGGATCGCGAACACATCGCTCAGGAAACGGCGGAATTCCTTGGACGGCAGGTCCAGGATGCGAAAAACAAGCTCGACGAACTCGACAGCAAAATGGCCATGTTCAAGGCGCGTTATCCAGGGCAGCTGCCGACGGATTCCGACAAGAACATGCAGTACCTGATGGCGCTGAATTCACAACTTGAGTCAAATACGCAACAGCTAAACCGGGCACAGCAGGACAAGGCATACGCCGAATCAATGCTGGCGCAACAGTTGGCCGCGTGGAAATCGACACCCGATAGTACCGATCCCAAGACGTTGCAGAAGCAGATGGCCGATTTGCAGAGTCAACTACTGCAGCTCAAGACCCGTTACACCGACGATTATCCGGAGGTCGTAAAGGCGAAGAACGATGTCAAGGCGCTGCAGAAAAAGATTGATGAAGCCAACGCGGCTGCCGCGAGTCCGGCGACCGTGAGTTCCAATACAAACAATCTTGCGGAGCCGCCGGAGATTCAGCAGCTTCGTTTTCAGATCCATCAACAGCAGGACACGATTACGCAGGCCACTCGTGCGCAGCAGAAGATCCAGGGCGAGATCAAAGTGTATGAGGGCCGTGTAGCTCTTAGTCCCGCGATTGACCAGCAATACAAAGAGTTGACGCGCGACTACGACACAGCTCAGAAGAACTACAACGATCTGCTCATGAACAAAAACAGGGCCGATACGCAGATCGATATGGAGCGCGAGCAACAGGGCGAGCAGATGCACGTGCTTCAGCCCGCTGGATTGCCCGATTCCCCCAGTTTTCCCAATCGTGTGCTTTTTGCGGGTGGTGGATTCGGCGCTGGACTTGTTCTCGGTTTAGTACTGGCGACGTGGCTCGAATTCCGCGACCAGTCAATCCGGAACGAAGCTGATGTATTGGCACTGCTCGATCTGCCCGTGCTCACTCAAGTTCCGTGGGTCGGGATGGAAGCGAGCAATGGCAATGGCACCAGCAAGTCTCGCAAGAAAGAAACGGTAGGGGTCTAACCGCGAATGTACAAAGAATTCTTTGGCCTTCGGGCAAACCCGTTCAATGTCAATCCGGACCCGCGTTATCTGTTCCTGACGCGGCACACGGAGGAAGCGCTCGCCTGCCTGACCTACGGCATCCAGAGCCGCAAAGGTTTTGTGTTGCTTACCGGCGAAGTCGGCACGGGAAAAACGACGCTGATCAACAAACTACTCGAGTGGCTGCGGGCTCAGCAGGTCCCGACAGCTTTCGTATTCAACTCGAGGATGAACGTGCCGCAGTTCCTCGACTACATGATGGCTGACTTCGGCATTCCGTGCGAAACCCGCTCTAAGAGTCAGATACTGATGCGGCTTTATAACTGGCTCCTGGAACGCTATCGCGCCGGTGAGACTGCCGTCCTGATCGTTGACGAAGCTCAGAACCTCGCCGATGAAGTGCTCGAAGAGATTCGAATGTTAACGAATCTGGAAACCTTCACCGAGAAGTTGCTGCAAATCGTACTCGTTGGCCAGACGGAATTGGAGCAGAAACTCAAGCAGCCACACTTGCGGCAGTTGCGCCAACGGCTGACGTTGCGAGCGAAGACTCATCCGCTCAGCGCCGATGAGACGAGGGCCTATATCCAGCAACGTTTGCGGATCGCCGGTTCGAATGGGCAGCAGATTTTCGACGCCGATGCTTTGACGGCAATCCATCGCTATTCGAGCGGGATTCCGCGAGTCGTGAACCTTATTTGCGAACACTGCCTGGTCAGCGCATTTGTTGATCAGCAGAAGGTGGTTGGCCCGACAATCGTCGACGCTGTGGCGAGGGATTTTGATTTGGGCGACAACCACGCAAGCTTGCCCCCGGCTCCCGTGCCGAGTCCCGATAAGTTCGACCTGACCGAGGCATTGAAGACGCTTTCTAATCTTGCAGAGCGACTGAAAGAGCCCGAGCGCGAGTTACCCAAGGAAGGAAAACTATGAGCCGCATCCACGAAGCATTGAAGAAGGCCGAACAGGAGAAGGCGATGTCTCAGCCCGGATCGAGAGTCGAGACCACGCCCGCTGCTGTAGAGGTGGCCGAGGCGGCCACGGCCGCTATGCCTGCCCTCAGCACGGCACCGGGGATGTCGTTCAACGCGGACTCTGTTCTGTCACAAGCTCGCCAGATTCGCTGGGCTCCTGATACCAACTGCATGCTCTTCTTCAACTCCGAGGAGCATGCCTCCGGCATGGAAGAGTTCCGGACCCTTCGCAGCCGTTTATACCAGGCGCGCGAGAAACAGCCGCTCTCGAAAATTTTGATTACGAGTGCTCTGCCCAAGGAAGGGAAGTCCTTTACATCGGCAAACCTTGCGCAGGTGCTCGCTCGCCAGCACGGCCGCCGCGTTCTCCTGATCGATGGCGACCTGCGCAATCCGCAATTGCACAAATTGCTTGGCACCGATGCCGGGCCTGGCCTGTTTGAATATCTTCGCTCCGAGGCGGACGAATTCTCGATTCTTCAGCGCGGACCGTTGGAAAACCTCTTCTTCATCCCGGCGGGGAATTACAGCGCCAATCCGGCGGAACTGCTGGCTAATGGTCGCTTGCGGAACCTGCTGAACCGCTTGGAAGCGACATTCGACTGGATCATTGTCGACTCGGCGCCCGCAGTTCCTGTGACCGATGCTGTATTGATGGCCAACGACTGCGATGGGGTCTTACTCGTGGTGCGTTCCAACAGTACGCCTACCGACGCCGCTCGCCGCGCTCGCCGTGAATTCGCGGAGCGCAACGTAATCGGCGTCGTGCTGAATGGTATTACTCCGGAACTCGCCCCCTACATGCAGTACTACTACGCGGCTTACGGTCGCGATGGGCAGGCTGAAAGCAAGAACTAGGGGAATCCTTGATCCGACTGTTCAATGTTTACTATCCGATCCGCACGCTTGTGCTTTTGGGCGGCGAGGCGTTGCTGGTTTGGATTTCGTTTCTGGTTGCGACCATTTGGCAGCACCCAGAGAGCGCCTACGTGTTGCTGAACTACGAGGGCGGGTATCTGAAGATCGTAGTGGCGACCGTTGCGGTACTCATCTTCTCGCATTTGTTCGATCTGTATGAGCCAGTGCAATGGAACGAGCGGGGCGAACTGTATTTCCGTTTGCTGATGGTGCCTGGAATCCTGGCGCTGCTGACCGCGGCTCTGGCCTACATCTTCCCGAATCTCCTGATTGGCAATAACACCGTTGTTCTGGCGCTGCTTTTGGTTACCGCTACGCTGTTCACGTGGCGTCTGGCGTACGCCTGGCTGGCACAGGGACCCTACCTTCGCGAGCGGGTATACGTGTTGGGCACTGGTGAGCGTGCGCAACGATTGGTGAACGGACTTCGCACTCGTACGGAACTCGGGGTTGAAGTTGCCGGATGGAGTGGCAACGTGGAAGGCGCTCCGACGCGCGAAGCGATCGCCGCTCACTTGATGGAATTGATTCGAGGGCATCGGGTCCATCGCGTGATCGTCGCCATGGAAGACCGTCGCGGCACGCTGCCAGTCATGGAGATGCTGCACCTCCGTCTGAACGGCGTGAAAATCGAGGAGGCTACCTCATGGCTGGAGAAGATTTCCGGAAGAATTGAAGTTGATAACCTTTACCCCAGCTGGCTCATTTTCGCCGAAGGGTTTCGCTTCAGCGCAACGTTTCTCGTCGTGCGGCGTTTGATTGCGATTCTTGCATCCGCGGTGCTGTTGCTTGTGGTTCTGCCAATCATCCCATTCGTGATTCTCGCGATTAAGCTGGATTCATCGGGCTCGGTCTTATATCGGCAGAAACGCGTCGGGCTGGGAGGCAAAGTTTTTTATTGCTACAAATTCCGCACCATGCGACAGGATGCGGAATCCGATACCGGCCCTACCTGGGCAGGTGATGACGATCCGCGGATCACGCGAGTTGGCAAGTTTCTGCGCAAGTCGCGCCTCGATGAAATCCCGCAATTGTGGTGCGTCGTGAAAGGCGATATGGCCTTTGTCGGACCACGCCCCGAGCGGCCGGAATTCGTGGAAATGCTCTCCAAGGTGATTCAGTATTACCCTGTTCGCAGCGCGGTTCGACCGGGCATCACGGGTTGGGCGCAGGTTAAGTACAAGTACGGGAACACCGTCGAGGACTCGAAAGAGAAGCTGCAATACGATCTCTACTACATCAAGAATGCTTCGCTCGGACTTGATCTCATGATCATGTTCCAGACCGTCAAGATTGTGCTGCTTGGGCGAGGCGCGCAATGAGATGGTTTTTTTGGTCTTCGGTTGCGGTCATTGCCTACACCTACTTCGGGTATCCGGCGTGGCTGTGGGTACGCGGGAGATGGAAATCGGCTCCCGTTCGTCGCGCGGAATTTTTACCGTCGATTTCGATCGTGATGGTTGTTCGCAATGAGATGGCAATCCTCGACCGCAAACTGCGAAACCTGCTATCTCTGAACTACCCCGCTGATAAATGTGAGATCGTGATCGTTTCTGACGGATCATCGGACGGTACAGAGCGTGCGCTTCGGGAGCATGCTTCGAGCCGAATCCGGTCGGTACTTCTGACCGAAGCACGAGGTAAGGCCGCGGGGCTAAATGAAGCGCTGAACATAGCAACGAATGACGTGGTGGTGTTTACCGACGCTCGTCAGGAGATTGAGTCCGGAGCGTTGCAGTTGCTCATGGAGAATTTCGCGGACCCTTCTGTCGGGTGCGCCAGCGGTGAATTGTTGCTGGGTGATCCGCATGCCGGCGAATCTGCGCGCGGCGTCGGCCTCTACTGGCGCATGGAGAAGCAGATTCGCCAGGCAGAATCCGCATCCGGCTCGGTCGTGGGCGCGACGGGCGCGTTCTATGCGGTGCGCCGAAAGCTGCTTGTATCAGTCCCGGTCGATACGATTCTGGATGACGTCTTTATTCCGATGAACGTGGTTCGCCAGGGCTTCCGAGTGGTGTTCGATGAACGCGCTCATGCGTGGGATCTGGCCAGTCAGGGTACGGGCCGGGAGTTTGCTCGCAAGGTGCGGACGCTTACCGGCAACTATCAACTTCTGCAACTTGCGCCCTGGCTTCTGACGCGACAGAATCCGATCCGATTCGAGTTTGTGAGCCACAAGCTCTGCCGGTTGATCATGCCGTTTGCGCTTGCGACGACACTGGTGACGTCGGCGCTGCTGAGTGGAGCATTCTTCAGAACCCTACTACTCCTTCAGCTAGCCTTTTACGCGCTCGGTTTGTTGGCGATTGTACAAGCTGGACGTGGTCTGCTCGCGCGCGGCGCTGATGCGGCGTTCACATTTGTGCTCTTGAATGTAGCGGCGTTGGTTGCGTTCGCAAAATTCGTGAGCGGCAGAAAGCCGGTTTGGACCAGATGACGTTCTATGATCAGAAATTCGGGAACGGAACCATCGCGAAGAAGCCCGCGTTGACACCGAAATCAACGAGTACTTCACCAGTCCAAGCGAAGGCTGCGCAGAGCGTCGCGAGTTCGCCGAAGTTCGTTCAGCGACGCGCGACACTAGCATATGGCGCGTTATTGACTTTTAGTTTTCTGTATTATGCCCGCCCGGAAGACTTTATCCCGGGAATGGCCATCATCCCAGTTGGCAAAATCTCTGGAGGCTTGGCGCTCGCCGGGTTGCTGTTAAGTTGGGCACGGCTCAAGACGAAGATGCCGCTTGTGATCAAGCTTGTGCTCGTGCTGTTTGTGCACATGTGCCTCACTGTGCCCTTCGCATTTTGGCGAGGGGGAGCGTTCCAAGTGGTGCGAGACGACTTCTCGAAAGCGGTGATCGTTGCTTTGCTGATCAGCATGATCGTCGGCTCGATGGACGATCTGCGACGCCTCCTTTGGGTGCAGGCGGTCTCAGTCTCTGTGATGACGATTGCTTCCATCATCATCCACCCACAGACAAGTTTGACCGGGCAATATCGATTGTGGGGACTGGGAGGCGTTTTTTCGAACCCCAACGATTTCGCGATCAACATCGCAATCAACTTCCCGTTGTGCTTGGCGTTTTTCTACGCCACGAAGGGGATCCTCAAAAAGGTACTTTGGGGCGGGGCCTTGCTGTTCTTGCTCTACGGGGTAATTGCGACCTATTCCCGCAGCGGTCTAATTGCGATGGTGATTTGTTTCATGATTTGCGTGTGGGAGTTCGGAATTAGAGGTAAACGACCGCAAGTCGTTGCCGCCGCAATTTTCGTCGTAATGCTAGGACTGGGTGTGGGTCTCACCAAGCCAAACTATACGGCTCGAATCAAGACTCTTGTGGAAGGCGGTGAGGTGGAGAATTCGGGTGACCACGGGTCACTCGATGCACGCCGCGAGTTGTTGATGGAAAGTATTCGAGTTTCCTTGCACCATCCGATTTTTGGCGTCGGCCCTGGCAACTTTCAGGCGATTACTGAATCTTGGCACGTCACCCACAATACTTACACAGAGCTGAGTTCTGAAGCGGGTCTGCCGGCGCTTGCGCTGTTCCTTACGATTATTGTGCTCACCTTTCGAAACTTGAAGCATGTGAGCAAGAGCGCGGCGTTCGAAACTGATCCGCAACTACGGTTATTTACGAGTGCGTTACGGGCGGGGATGTTCGCCTACATTGTCGGCGCCGCCTTTGCATCAACGACCTACAATCTCTTTCCTTATTTCATGGTTGGATACGTAGCTGCTCTCTACCGCATCGGTTTGTCTGCGGAGCCAGAACCGGTTCCATCCAAACCAACGGGGAATGGATCTTTAAGTGCGAGCAAGGGGCTTCCATATAAGAACCGCCAGCCTTCTTTGGCGCGCACCTACTAGAGTCGCAGCGCTCGCGTGGCGTCGGACGCCATGTAGTTATATCGATCGGTCAAGGGGAGAACGTGGTCAATTCCGAGGCTGTAACAGCAGAGCGGGAGACGATGAAGAGCTTCAGGAGTGGGCATTTCGGGCTGCGGCACTTGGTGGTGGCATTTCTCAGTCAAAGGCTGTTTGGGAATTACACATATACCATCCGGCATGGGCTGGCGACGGGAATGCGCCGTCGTGGGGGACTCGGTTTTCTTCCTGGACAAGCCAGCGACACCGCGGAAACAGATTTTCTGCGCCAGTTGCCACTGGAAGGCAAGACGGTTTACGACATCGGGGCTTTCGAAGGTCTGGTCACGCTTTTTTTCGCGAGCAAAGCCAAGCAGGTGATCTCGTGGGAGCCGAATCCGCGGAACTATGGCCGCGCGATTGTGAATGTCAAACTGAATCACCTGAACAATGTGACTATTCTGCAGCGGGGAATCTCTGACGTCCCCGGGAGCATTGAACTGGTTTACGATCCCCTGATGCCCGGTGCGGGTTCGGGAGACGCAGCGATTAAAAATCAGATCGGCGGTTCAGTGAAGTCGGCGCAAACCACTTCCATTGCCGTGCGCCCGTTGGACACCGAAGTGGAAGAAAACTCGCTACCCTTGCCTGACATGATCAAGATCGATATTGAAGGCATGGAATTGAACGCACTGAAAGGGATGCAACGACTGCTTCGCGAGCGCCGGCCGGAGTTGTACATCGAGATGCACGGGGCCACTCTCAAGGAGAAGACCGAAAATTCGCAGGCCGTAACCGCTTTCCTGGAGGAGCACGGATACAAAATCTACGATGTGGAGCACCAGGATTATCTAACGCGCGCGACCCTTGGCGATCGTCGCCCAAGCCACATCTTTTGCACGCCGCAGGAACGCTAAGACTGAACCGCTAACGGGGATTGGACTTCATGGATATCAAAACCAAAGAGAAAGCTTGGACAGGCTTTTCGGATCGGGTCGCCGGCATTTTTCGCTGTATCGATTGCCAGGGACATCTCCAAACCACCGATGCTGGGATGACGTGCTCGGACTGTGGACGCGAATATCCATGGGTGGATGGAGTGGTCCGTTTTGTAAATGCCCAGGAGTATGCCGGAAGTTTTGGCTTCCAGTGGCTCAAGCATGATCGCACTCAACTCGACGGCGAAAATAGCCGGAGGTCGGAACTCGACTTCATGGAAAAGACTGGGCTTGGTCCCGAAGACTTCGCAGGGAAGCTCGTCCTGGACGTCGGTTGCGGCATGGGACGCTACGCCGAGGTGATCACCCGCTGGGGTGCGCATGTCGTAGGGATCGATCTCAGCCGGGCGGTCGAGGCGGCCGCGAGAAATCTTGCGGATCGCGACGCCACCATCATCCAAGCCGATGTTTTCAAGCTTCCCTTCGCGCCGGAGAGTTTTGACATGATTTACAGCCTGGGTGTGTTGCATCACACACCCGACTGCGAGAAGGCGTTTAAGAGTCTGCCAAGGCTACTCAAGCCCGGCGGTCGGATCGCGATCTGGCTGTACAGCGCCTATAACCCTTGGTATCGCGCCAGCGATTTTTATCGCAAATACACGCGCAAGATGTCGCAGAAGACTCTGCATCGGCTGTGCAAGATTGCGGTGCCCTTTTACACCGTGGACAATGCCATCCGAAAAGTTCCGCTTATCGGACGCTTTATCAGCGGCACCATGCGCATGGTCCTCCCGCTGGCCCAGGATCCCGATCCCGAGTGGCGCGTGCTTGACACGTTCGACTGGTACTCGCCCTGGTATCAATCAAAGCACACGTACGAGGAAGTCTTCCGCTGGTTCGAAAGCTGCGGACTGGAAGACCTCCACGTCGCGAACGTTCAAATCTCAGTTCGCGGAACGGCGCCGCGTACGCCGAGAGCGCGGTCCGAAGAGAGCCTTGAGGCGGTGGAACGGTGTGCGGGATAGCTGGCCTCGTAGGCCGCAAAGATGAAACCATAGACGCCGCAACCGTGCGGCAGATGTGTGCCACCATCGTGCACCGCGGTCCGGATGACGAAGGTGTTCGTGCGGCCGGAATTGTTGGTCTCGGCATGCGCCGGCTCAGCATCATCGATCTCGCCGGTGGCCACCAGCCCATTCACAACGAAGACAAAAGCGTCTGGATCGTCTTCAATGGTGAAATCTACAACTTCCCTGAGTTGCGGGAAGGCCTGGTACAGCGCGGCCACAAGTTCTACACGCATAGCGATACAGAAGTCATCGTGCACCTGTATGAAGAAATAGGCGCCGACTGTATCGCGAAATTGCGTGGCATGTTCGCGATTGCGTTGTACGACGAGCGCAGGCAGACGTTGCTGCTCGCCCGCGATCGCCTGGGGAAAAAGCCGCTTTATTACGCCCAGACGAACGGGCGACTCTACTTCGGCTCCGAGATCAAAACCATTCTGGCTGTCGCGCCAGAGCTCTCTTCAAACATTGATACCCGCGCGCTTCTGCAGTATTTCTCGTTGCAGTACATCCCGGATCCGAATTCCGCATACCGCGACATTGCCAAACTGCCGCCGGGGCATTTGTTGGAATACAAGAACGGCCAGGTCACGATTCGGAAGTACTGGGACCTGCCCGCCTACGGTACCGCCAAGGTTACGTCGGAACAGGAATGTCTTGAGGAACTGGAGCGTCAGCTTGCGGAGGCAGTCCGCGTTCGCTTAATCAGCGACGTTCCTCTAGGAGCCCTGCTCAGCGGCGGAGTGGACTCCTCGGTGGTGGTCGCATTGATGGCGCGAGCCAGCAGTTCGCCGGTTAAGACGTTTTCTATTGGCTTCGGCAAGCAGGACTACAACGAGGCTCCGTACGCGCGAGCTGTCGCCGAGAAATTCGGTACCGAGCACCACGAGTTTGTCGTCGAGCCCAATGTTACCGAAACCCTTGACCATCTCACGCGCATGATGGAGGAGCCGTTCGGCGATTCCTCCATGATTCCGACATATCACGTGAGCCGCATCGCCAGGGAACACGTGACTGTCGCTCTGACCGGAGACGGGGGCGACGAATTGTTTGCTGGCTACGATCGCTATCCTGTGCACCTCGACCGCATGTCCTATGAACGTATCCCGGCCTGGATTGGCGGGGCGTTCCGAACCTTCATCTATCCGGCGCTGGGGCCGTCTTTCAAAGGCCGGCGTTTCTTGTTTAATGCATCATTGCAGGGCGGCGATCGCTACTTGGATACAGTTGGATATCTCACGACCGATCGCGAGCGCGGCGTGTTTTCCAAGGATTTTCTTGCGGCAGCAAATGGGAAAGACGTGATCGGCGAAGTCCGGCATTTGTATTCTGAAGCGAGCGCGCCCGACCGCATCAGCCGACTTCTTTACCTCGACACCAAGAGTTATCTTACCGGAGATGTACTCACCAAAGTGGATCGTATGAGCATGGCGACGTCACTCGAAGTGCGTTGTCCAATTCTCGACCATGTGCTGATTGAGTGGGTCACCGGTTTATCGTCCGAGTGGAAATATCGGAATGGTGTTCGCAAATATCTGTTGCGAAAACTGGCGGAGCGCCTTGGAGTTCCCGGGTTGGATCGTCCTAAGCAGGGGTTTGCTATGCCACTGACGCACTGGTGGAAGGGGGAACTTCGAGACACGCTGTTGCCGATTTTGCTTGAGCCAAAAACTTTGCAGCGAGGATATTTGAATCCGCCCGCAGTTCGCCAGTTGGTGAATGAACACCTGAGCGGGCGTCGCGACTATGGCCAGGAGTTATGGCTGCTGCTGATCTTCGAACTCTGGCACCGAAACTTCCTTGAGCGCACCACGATACGCGAGCACACCCAAGCGGTTGCTGTGGCGCACTCAACTACTCCTTAAGTTTTTGTAGACCGCGGGCCGAGTGCACTACCCCTGGCTTACAGGCTGACCGTTACTGACAACGGAATCAATATCCTGTTGCCGCTTCTGCAGGAAGATCGATCGCGAACGGTGGAAGAGTCCAAAGGCACGCGGCGATAAGCGCAACCCCAGCTTTGCCAATCGAAGCTTCCATGTGCTCTCCACGGAAAGGGCCCGCTCCGCGGCTTCACGAGCTTCAGCATAATCCTGGCGATCGAGAGCATCCTTCAACTGTTCAATGTAGCCGTCGCTTTGAGATTTCGTGACCATCCGCCGAATGATCAGCTTTTGCTCTTTCGAAACGTTCAGGGCAGAAGCAGTCTTGTCATAGACGCGAACCCGATCTTTGATCATGGCGAGGCTGTCGGCCGACAGGCTGATTTCGTGCATGCGGTGATAGACTTCGGCGTCCGGGTGGTACGCCATTCGGCCACCCGAGAACGCCAACCGAAGCCACATATCGAAATCCTCACAGCGGTAGAGCGCTTCATCGAAACCGCCAGCGGCAAGAATCGCGTCGCGTGAGACCACGACGGACGACGTGCTGATTGTGGAACTCTGCAGGAGTAGAGTTTCGAACGTCACCGTGCTCGGTTGATTTTGAACGTAGAACACCCGGCTGTACGGCTGGTCGTTCTTGACTAGAATGCAGTCACAGTAAACCAGTGCTAGGGTTGGATCGCGCTCGAGAATACTAATGTTCTTGGCCAAGTGATCCGGCGTCCAATAATCGTCACCATCCAGAAAAGCGACGTACTTGCCGAAGGCGTTGCGGATACCGGTGTTTCGTGCACCGGAGGGACCCTTGGTGGATTGCTTGAAGTAGCGGATCCTTCCTGTGTAGGGAGCTAGCGCGGCCTCGAGTTCCGCCGTGTCGGGCGAGCCATCGTTGACAACCAATATCTCATGGTTGGAAAACGATTGGTTCAGTACCGAGTCGATCCCCTGCACAATGTACTGAGCACAGCGATAGGCAGGAATCACTACGCTGACCAGAACTGAGTCGTTGGCTTGCGAAACCGGTGGCGGTATTTCTGTCGTTCCCGGACTACGATCCGGAGGAGACAAGGCGCTTTCCAAGTGACTCAAAACGGGTTCCCTTATTCAGTCTATGTGGTGTCTGACGAAAGCGGCTAGCTTCCTTGTACCATGAGTAAAACTTTGGTGCTAGTGAAGGGCTCAAAAATCCAAAGCTCAGAGATTACGAGTCCTTTAGTAGTACGGACCGTACGCGGTTGTAAGCAGAATTGCCCATCATTCGTTTGGCGATCTTCAGGCCTCCACTCTTGAGCCCTTTGCTCCACAGACCACTTCCAGAGCACAAACGCCGAAACTGGGTCAAGGTAACCTCTTCAGTAACCGCGATTCGCGCCAGTGAGTATCGGTTTGTTTTGGAGGTATTCAGTCCAATCTCGCTCGTTGCGATGGATTCATAACCGGCCTGCCTGGCGATGTCCACAACCCGTTCGTCCCAACGGCCGCCGGGACAAGAGTAGTGGTGGATCGATATACCAGAGATATCTTCCAGTTGCTTCTTGGCGTCCGCAATCTCCCGGCGAAGACCTGCTTCATCGAGATCGGTGAGGTAAGGATGGCTTAGGGAGTGACAGCCGATTTCCATCCCAGATTGGACGAGTCCCCGCACCTGCTGCTTCGACATGAAGCCGCGATTACCGAGAAAACCGACAGTTATGTAAAAGGTCGCGCTAAATCCGAGTTCCTTGAGCAGTGGCGTGGCCGTGATCAGATCAGTTTCGCAACCGTCGTCGAAGGTCAACGCAACTCCGTTGCCTGGGGAGGAAAGCAGTTGAGAAATGTTGATGCCGGGCGTGCCTGAATCCTTCAAGAACTGCATCTGTTCGCGAAAACTTGTGATACTCACTGCATATTTCGCGTACCCCGGGTCAGAGTCGCAGAGCTTTCGCCCGGGTAGTTGGATCTCGTGGTACATCAGGCAAACTGTGCCCCCGGCACTCATCAGAAGATTCCTCGCAATTTGGCTTTCACGGTCGCTGGGACCTTAATGCCGATGCGGTCGAGAACCTTTTTGCCCGACTTGAATACGTTGCGCATGCGGTCCGACTTGCGATGCTGGCGCTCGAATTCGGCAAGCAGTTCGCCGGGAAGTTTGCCGCTGGAAGGCAGCGAGAGGTCATCTTTGATTCCGGTGTAGTTGCCGCGACGCAGCGTCTCGAGAATCGTCGCGGAGTTGTTGGACTCGCAGTTCAGTTCTACAAAAAGCTCATGAAACTGTTTTTTCCAGTGCAAGTCTTGCCCGTAGAAAGCAAGCATGCCGGGCTTGCGCTGCTGAAGTCTCTGCTGCAAGGCGAAAGTTCCTGGACGCGGTGCATAACGGCTGTCGTACTTGGAATTCCACGTTTCGATGCCGGCTGGCAGCGTCTCGAAGCTTTCAATCCATGGAAAGAAGACGTCTTTCGGGTGCGCAATCACTGAAATCGCATTCTGCGCGTCTATGTGTCGGATAACTTGCTGAGGGTCTTGCGTCGATGCCAGCTTCTCCGCACCATATCCGAGAATATGCATGCGCTGCTCGCACTCATACTCCATTCCGTGCACGAATCGGAATTTGTCGTCGGATAATGCTGCACATTCCGCGATGTAGGCGGCCAGGCTGCGCTCATCGAACCACTCGGCGTGGTCGGTCATGCAGACAAAACGGCAACCTTCGGCGGTGAAAAGCGCGCGCAGCTCCGGCAACGTGAATTCACCGTCAGAGTACGTGCTATGAATGTGAATAGCGCCCTTCAGCACTCAACTGTTCCTTCATTTTCTTCTTTTCGAAAACGCGCTGCACGATCGACACCCAGTCACCTAGTTCGGGCAAAGGATCGCCTAACTGAAAATTGTCGTGATATGTGCCTGGTACCGGGGTGAGTACGTTAATAAGCGTGCTCATCCGCCCGGGAAATTTCGCCGGATATCCTTCGGGAGCTCCACGCCAAACTGCGAGCAGGTGACGGAAGTCGCCAGAAAGCCAGCGGCAACGGACGCCCACCTTGTAGCCCGTAACCATCGGGCAGTCGCCATGCTCCGCAATTTCGGCGAGCGCCGCAGGAAAATCCGCGCCCGAGTAGCAGGCCAACGGCAGAGAGTTCCAGAACCGGCCATTCACTTCCAGGAATACGAGCTCGCCATCGGGACGCTGGCGAAATTCGACCATTGCCACACCATGCCAGTTCAGAGCCTTTAAAATCGCGAGTGAAGCCTCGCGGAGTTTGGGATCAGGCTTGATGCTCGCGCGCACCGCGCTGCCCGAGCCCGTGGGGTGCACATCGCGAATACGACGATGGGCGAATTCGAGCCGCAACTCGGCGTTGCGCATTAGCGCGAAATAGCCGGTACCGCCTCCCGAAATGAATTCCTGTACGAGTACAGAGTTGGCCCGCTTACTCAGTTCGTCATAAGCACGCTGAAATTCATGCTGATTACGCGCGTAGAGCGGACGCCCCGTGCTTTGGGAAGCACCACTACCCTCCTGTTCCTCAGAACTGCGCGGCTTGAGGACGACAGGATAGGGAAGCGAGGTGGCTTGTGCACGCGCTTCCGCAGCGCTGGAAATGGCCACGCTGCGCGGGACGGCGATGCCAAGCGACTGCGCAAGCTCGGTCGTGAAGCTTTTGTCGGCGGCGTGCATCGCATCCTCGTGCGCCGGCATAACCAGCTTCGCGCCGGCTTCTAGCAAGGCCTCACGATTGGCAGAGATCATCAGCGTGGTCGCATCCGACATCGGCAGAACCAATGTTCCGGGTACCTGCCGTGCCAGTTCGGCAAGGCTCGCGATCATGCGATTGCCATCGCGTGGGGATGGATATACAAACGTGCCTGCGCAGGAGCGCGACCATCCGGCCTTGCTCCAATTCGAAGTGTTCCCGACGAGAACTGTATGTCCTTTCGCTGCGAGCGAGCGCACGCAGGCGATTGCCTGGTTCTGGTTCCCATCGAGCACCAGGACTCTCATGAATTCACCAGTTGCGGAGTTTGCGCCGCACCGATTGCGTTCTGCAGAACATCTTCGAATTGCCGCGCGATGTTCGACCAATCGTAGCGTGCCGCAAGGGCCGCCGCGGCCTTCTCATACTTGCGCCGCAGTTGGATATCGCTCAGCAACGTGAGGATGCTGTCACCGAAGTTGCTTGGTTCATCCGCCAGAATGCAGTTCTCGCCGCTGGTAACGTCGAGTCCCTCGGCACCAATGGTGGTCGACACCAGCGCTTTACCCATCGCCATGGCTTCGAAAATCTTGAGGCGCGTACCGCCGCCGATTCTCAAAGGGACGATCACGACCGCGGCGTCGCGCAGATAATCCGAAACAGACGGAACGGTGCCTGTGACCTCAACGGTTGCGGATGCCAGTTGCTTCACTCGTGCATGCGGATTGCGACCTACAATCTGAAACTTCGCTTGTGGGAATTTCCGAACAATGGCCGGCCAAATTTCACGGCAGAACCACTCCATGGCGTCAATATTGGGCTCCCAGTCCATGGAACCGGTGAAGACGACGCGCGGTGGATCGCCGCTGGCGGAAGGAAAGACTTGGTACTTCTCCGTGTCCACTCCGGTCGGTACCACGCTAATGGAGCAGGTCGGATCCATCGCCAGCATTTGCTGCTTGTCAGTCTCCGACACCGCAATGACGTGATGAAACCGGCGCAAGGCCTCACGCTCATAGCGCTCCATCTTGCCGGCTTCGATTTTGTACGACATCTTTCGCACCGGATTTGCTTCTGTCTTCGCCATTCGCGCCCAGAGCGAACTTTCCACGTTGTGCTGAAACAGCACGCACGGAAGCGGCAGTTGCTGAGGAAAATTGAGTGATGCCGAGAGAAAGTCACAAACTGCAACGTCGAATTGGCGGGCCTGCAGCCACTCGCGAAGGGTCTGCTGAACTTTTGGGTCAGTGAATTTTGTCACTGCATACGGCGCGGAGTTCGGCAAGCGACGCAAATAATCGAAGGCTTGTGCGAGTCCACCTTCCGGCGCTGCGGTGTGAATGCAACGCGCTCCCGGCAGTTCCTTAGCCAGTGCTGCTTCGTAGCTCAGATCCTTCGCGCCGCCGTAATAGGACAAGGTAGTCAAGGCGTTGTGGCGCGCCAGTTTCTTAAGGATGTTGAAGGAACGGATCTTCCCGCCCGTATCGACAGGAAGCAACTTGCCGGCTTTGACCCAGAGAATTCGCATGGCCTGAGCTGCGCGGTGATCAAATCTTATTCCTAAAGCGCCGGTGTGCTACCAACAAATCCCTGCGTAGGCTCCCGCGCTTTTTAGCCTGCGATCTTTTTCGAGGTTCACAAGATCAATAACAACCTGCCCGGGCTTGAGCTTGGACTGCAGTTCGTCGCGCTTGACCCCGCGCGTGCCGATCACGATCACGTCAGCATCCTGCAGCACCTCGTCGAGCGTTGGGCGTAGCAGCGATCCGATATGCGGGATCACTTCTTCGATGTACTGGCGATTCGATCCGATGAGGCGCCCAAGGGAGACGTTATCGTCCCAGATTTTCAGATCCCGGCCCTCCCCGAGCAGGCGCTTCACGAGCTGGACTTGCGGGCTTTCTCGCAGATCGTCGGTTGCAGCTTTGAAGCTGATGCCTAACATCGCAATCTTCTTCTTGCCGGTTTCGAGAATCAACTCGATCGCGCGCTCCAGATGTTCGTCGTTGCTGGGCATAACCGACTCGAGCAGAGGCAAGCTGAGGTCAAGTTCCTTTGCGCGATAGGTAAGCGCGCGCACGTCCTTCGGCAGGCATGATCCGCCGAAGGCGAATCCGGGCTTCAAGTACGTTGGCGAGACATTGAGTTTGGTGTCGGCAGTAAAAATTTCCGTTACGGCCTCAGCGTCAACGTTCTGGTGCTTCGCCAAAGTGCCGATCTCGTTCGCAAAGCCGACCTTCACAGCGTGCCAGGCATTGCAGACATACTTGACCATTTCGGCAGTGGTGAATGTCGTCTGGAAGACCCGACCAGGCACCCAGCTATAAAGATCGGCAAGGATTGCGCTGTGCGCCGGATCGGATGACCCAATCACAGTCATCGACGGTTCCAAAAAGTCCGCGACTGCCGTGCCCTCGCGCATGAATTCTGGATTAACGCAAACGCCGAAGCCCTCGCCCAACTTCTTACCGCTGGCTTTCTCGAGCGTGGGTACGACAATTTTTTCGGCGGTTCCCGGCAGAACCGTACTCCGCAATACCACCAGGTGAAAGGAATCTTTCTTTTTCAAAACTTCACCGATCTCGCGGCAGACCGGTTCGATGTGCCCGAGATCCAGCTTCCCATTGCGGAGGCTCGGCGTTCCCACGCACAGGAACGAGATTTCTGTCTGCATCACCGCATCCGCGGCGCTGCTGGTCGCATGCAGGCGGCAAGCCTTGTTGCATTCCGCGATCATTTCGGAGACGCGCGGCTCAACAATCGGGCTCTTACCGGACTCCATGGCATTCACTTTGATCGGGCTGAGGTCCACGCCGATCACTCGGTTTCCTTTGCTGGCTAAACAGGCTGCCGTGACAGTACCGACGTAACCCAGGCCAAAAACGCTGATAGACCGGCTCATAATTCGTGCTTTATCCTTGATACACCTAGAGTCTGTGAATTCGGAACCAATCAGTACCGCAATTCACTTGCCGAAGAGTCCATTCCCCCGAAAGCGCACTCTTGCTTAGTATTGTATTTTCAGCAGCTTAGATCTGAACCGACCGCCCTCAAGCGGCCCTCAGATCAGGACAAAAATGGTATGCAAACAGTTGCACAGTCAACTGGTTTTCTTCGGAGTTCCGGTGCCACTCGCAACTCTAGCAAAGTTAACTGGGCGCGATAAGATTACCTTCGGGGTTCGAGTTTTATGGCCACGGCGCAGCAGGAAAAGAGCGAAGTGAAGGCGAGTCCGCCGACTCCCGTGCGCGATGTGAACTTCCCGCGAAAACGAAAAATTTTCTATCTCGTCGATTCCCTCAGCGTTGGCGGTACTGAGACTCAAGCGGTTGAGCTCGCGCGTCGAATGGATCCGGCGAAGTATGACATCACGCTGGCCTGTCTTCGTAAAGAAGGGCCTCTGCTCGAGCGACTGAATGGTTCGGCAGTGAACGTAGTCGAGTTTCATCCCAAGGGCGGCATTGATTCTCCGCGAGGCTTGTATCAGGTGGCCCGAATGGCCGCTTACTTGCGACGCGGAAAGTTCGACGTCGTCCATGCGCATGATTTGTGGTCCAACATGATTGCGGTAGTTGCGGGGAAAATTGCCGGAGTACCCGTCATCGTGACCAGCCAGCGCGACCTTTCTCATGGCGATTGGTACCAGAGCAAACGGAAGAGGTGGCTGCGGAAAGCGCAGAATGCGTCGTCGGCGGTCCTGACGAACGCGCGCACGATCCGTGAACGCTTGGTAAGCGATGAAGGGCTTGCCGCCAATAAAGTTCGAGTGATTTACAACGGTGTGGATCTTGAGCGTTTTGAGTCTTCGCCCAGCATGCGGGCCAAGCTTTTTCCAGGGATGCAACGCGCGAAGCTGATTGTGCTGGTGGGAAACATGCACACCGAGGTCAAGGGGCATCCGACGCTGATTGCGGCAACACCAGAAATAGTCTCGCGATTCCCACAAGCCCATTTTGTTCTGGTAGGCGACGGCGAGAAGCGAAAAGACTTTGAGGCTGCGGCTCAGGCTGTGGGCGTGGGCGCCAATTTCATGTTCCTGGGACGGCGTAACGACGTCGCAGGCATTCTTGCAGCATGCGATATCGCGGTGCTGCCGTCGGCGGCCGAGGGTATGCCGAACGCGGTCCTCGAATATATGGCGGCCGGATTGCCGGTTGTGGCCAGTGCGGTGGGTGGAAATCTGGAAGTGATTGCCGATGGCGCAACGGGCCTGCTGGTGCCGGCTGGCGATGCGGCTGCGCTCAGCGCAGCTTTGTCGCGCCTGCTGGCCGATGATGTTCTAGCCTTACGGTTGGCTCGGCAAGGACGCGAACTGGTCGAGCAGAAGTTCAGCTTCGATCGCCTGACGCGTGAGGTCGGAGCCCTTTACGAAGAGCTCTTGCAGGCGAGAGGGCACGCATGAACGGCAAGGCCAAAATCCTGCAGATCGGGAATTATCCGCCGCCGATGTGCGGATGGGCAATCCAGACGAAGCTCGTCACCGATGAGCTTCGCCGTCGCGGCTATGTCTGCGACATTCTCAAAATCAATGAAGGCCGCCAGATCAAGGATCCCACCTACATAGATGTGCAGAACGGGCGCGACTATTTGTTCAAAGTTCTGCGTTTCGCGTTTCGCGGGTACCGCCTGAATGTGCACGTGAACGGGATGTCAAAGAAGGGCTACGTGCTCGCGTTAATCGCAGTACTCGCGGGACGGCTGGTGTTTCATCCAGCGCTTGTGACTTTTCACGGCGGCCTCTCGCAGGACTTTTTCCCGCGCACAGATTCGCCGCGGTTGCGTTTTGCGTTCAGGCTGTTGTTCATGCTGGCGGGTGCCATTGCGTGCGATAGCAATGAGATTAAGCAGGCGATTGTGAACTACGGAATTAGACCCGAGAAGGTCAGCTCCATAGCGACCTTCTCAACGCAGTACCTGCATTTCACGCCCGTGAAGTTGTCGGCGGAGATCGAAACTTTCCTGGCGCAGCGAGATCCGGTGTTCTTCTGTTACGTCTCGTTCCGGCCGGAGTACCGTTTGGAGGTTTTGCGCGAAGGCATGGCTAAGTTCCGCAAGGTCTATCCGCGTGCGGGATTTGTCTGGCTGGGGTTTCCCGAGAAGGAAATGCCGGCAGCGCGCAAGTTCGTAGAGGACTGGCCAGCCGATGAGCGCGGAAGTCTTCTGCTGATCGGCAATCTTGCGCACGACGAGTTCCTGACTCTCATGTCTCGGTCGTTTGCTTGCCTAAGAACTCCTGCATGCGATGGAGTGGCTGCGTCAGTGCTGGAATCGCTGACTCTCGGTATCCCGGTGGTGGCAAGTGAGAACGGCCGACGTCCTGCCGGCGTCATCACCTACGAGGAGATGAATGCCGACGACATGGTTGCGAAACTTCGCTTCCTGGCAGAGAACTACCCGCAGGTGAAAGCTAAAACCTGTCTGTCCAATGCGGAGGACAACGTCGGACTGATGGCCAGTTGGCTTACCGGCGAGAGTACTGCTCCTGCACGGCAAGAGGTTGTGCGTGTCGGATAACGCAGTCAGGCGGCGCTTGGGGCGTGTGTTCTCGATGAGCAGTGACGAGTTTGTCACGCGCTCGCGCCAGGAACTTGGAAAGCGGATTGACGGTGTGCTGGCGCGCGCGGGGCAGGATTTTTCGGAAACACCGCGGGCCGCGAGTTCAAAACTGAAATTCTTCTTCGATCCGGAAGATGTTCCCGGAATCCTCTCACTCCTGAAGCAGCGTCTTCCGGATGAGTACAACGCGATTGTGCCTCGCGCCGAGCGCATCTGCACGCATCATTTCGACCTGCTTGGATATCGCGATCTCGACTACGGAAGAGAAATCGACTGGAGTCTGGATCGGGTGCACGGGAAGCGTGCCCCGGGAAAGCTGTTCTACAAACTGCCGTATCTCGACTTTCAAGAATGCGGCGACGTTAAAGTCACCTGGGAACTAAACCGGCACCAGCACTTCGTCACCTTAGCGAAGGCTTTTCGTATTACCAACGATCGGCGCTTTGCGGATGAATTGTTTCTACAGTGGGAATACTGGCATCGCGAAAACCCATTTCCTTATGGTGTGAATTGGGCGAGCAGTCTTGAGTTCGCGTTCCGCGGCATCTCCTGGCTGTGGACCTACTACCTGCTTGGCGATGCGGCTCAACAGCGGTCTGGATTTCGCGAGCACTTTTTGCGATCCATCTCGGTTCACGGGCGGGCCATTGAGCGCTACCTGTCCACGTATTTTTCGCCCAACACTCATCTGCTGGGTGAGACAGTGGCGTTGTTTTTCATCGGCCTGCTCTGCCCTGAACTGCCCTCATCGCAACGCTGGAGAAACCTTGGGTGGAAGACCACGTTGCAGGAAGCCCAGCGGCAGGTTCGTACCGACGGCTTGCACTTCGAGCAGTCGCTTTACTATCACGTCTATGCCGTCGATTTCTTCCTGCACGCGCGTGTGCTTGCGGCACGAAATGGTATTGAAATTCCCGCCGATTACGATGCAACGATTGAACGTATGCTGAGCGCCCTTGCTGTCCTTGGCCGCACCGGCAACGTGCCGCGATTCGGCGATGATGATGGAGGGCGATTGTTCGATGGCCAGCGCAATCGACCTGAGCACATGCTGGATCCGCTGGCGACCGGAGCGATTCTCTACAGCCGTGGCGACTTCAAGGAGTTGGTACATGGCTTGCGAGAGGAGACGCTCTGGCTTCTTGGGCCTCACGCTGGACGAACTTTCGACAGCATCGCGGAGCAGCGGCCGAAACTAGATCCCATCGCCTTCGTTGATGCGGGCTTGTACGTCATGAATGGTCCAAACCATCAGATCGTGATTGATGCCGGGCCGCTCGGCGCAGGCAGCGGAGGCCATGGCCACGCCGATGCGCTCAGCATTTGCGCGAATGACAAAAGCGGCCCTGTGCTGATCGACGGCGGAACATTCGAGTACGTAGCTGATGGTCCGGAACGGGAGCAGTATCGCAGTACAGCCGCACACAACACGCTGACGATTGACGGCGTCAGTCAGCCTGCGTCACGGGGGCCTTTCGTTTGGTCGCACCACCCAAAAACCGTCGCCGAAAAGTGGATCAACGGCGAGCAGTTCGACTTTTTTGCCGGGAATTCCGATGCGTACTCTCCTGTAACGCATCGACGTTTTGTTTTTTCGCGGAAGTCAGATTTCTGGTTCGTGCGCGATGTGGTCGAAGGATCCGGCGAGCACAATGTGGATGCTTACTGGCATCTCGCTCCCGGGTTCACGGCTTCGGATTTGGCACGCTTTTCTCGATCCGAAGGCGGTACGCTCGACATCGTGAGCACCGGCGACAACAACTGGAGCCAGCAACTTGAAAATGGCAAATGGTCTCCAGCATACGGCGAAGCACAACCCGCGCCGATTCTGCATTTCAGTGCCGTTGCCACCCTCCCTACAGAATTCGCCACCCTGTTTAGATCAAGGAAGACCGCGAGTTCGCAACCGGGGACCTTGAAATCGATCGGGCAGATTTCGCGGGAGCGTGGCTACGTTTATGCTGACGGGGAAGAGGAGCACAGTTTTTTTTTCGCGAACGCCAGCCAAGCCTGGAACGTAGACGGTTGGTCGAGTGACGCGGAATTCGTTTATTGGGGATATGATCGCAAGCGTGACAGGGGTCTTCTGGTCTTGTGTGGCGGAACGAAGGTGAGCGCCGCAGGCCAGGCCATTGTGGAATGCTCAAAACAAGGTTCCTTCTGCGAAGTTCTTTGGGAGAATGGTAGTGCCCAAGCGCTGGCGGCCGGCGGTGATGGAATTACGATTTATGACGCGGCGCTTCGCAGTTTGACGGCCGAACCTGTGCTGTCGACTTCAACGCGGCAACAGGTGAGCGAGTAATTTATGTGCGGAATTTGCGGAATGTTCCTGGCGGACCGCGACGCGCGAGTGGAGCGCGAGCGCATGGCTGCAATGAATGATCAGATTGTTCATCGCGGTCCGGATGACGGTGGTCTCTTCGTGGAAGGCCGCGTTGGCCTTGCGATGCGCCGCCTGAGCATCATCGACGTCAAGACCGGCCACCAGCCGCTTTCCAATGAGGATGAGAACATTTGGATCGTCTTCAACGGCGAGATCTACAACCATCAACAGTTGCGCGCTGATCTCGAGGCCGCCGGCCACCGCTACCGTACCAAAAGTGATACAGAGACGATCGTCCATCTTTACGAGCAGTACGGCCGCGATTGCGTGAATCATCTGCGTGGGATGTTTGCGTTCGCCATTTGGGATCGCCCCAAGCGCAAGCTCTTCATTGCACGCGACCGGTTAGGCATCAAGCCGCTTTACTACCGCTATTCCAACGGTCAGTTTTTGTTTGGATCGGAAGTCAAAACGATCCTCGCTTATCCGGGAGTGAAACCCGAATTCAATCAGGCGGGGCTCGCAGAATATCTGGCCTTCGGCTATCTCACCGGTGAAGACACGTTCTATGCAGGGATTAAGAAATTGTTGCCGGGGCACACGCTCGAAGCGGATGAAGCGGGCACCATTTCAATTCAGCCTTATTGGGATCTTTCGGTTGCTGCGGATCCGGATAACAAACCTCGCAGCCATTACGTGAAGGGTTATCGCGAATTGCTGGAGCAGTGCGTGGATAGCCATTTGATGAGCGACGTTCCACTCGGGGTGTTTCTCAGCGGTGGCCTGGATTCCAGCGTCATTGCGGCACTCACCGCGAAAGGCCGCCAGGAACCGATCCGGACATTCGCCGTAGGCTACGGCGAAGAAGCTTTTAGTGAACTGCCCTTTGCGCGGCAGGTAGCAAAACACATCGGGTCGGAGCATCACGAGGTTCGCCTCAGCAGGCAGGAGTTCTTCGATTATCTGCCAAAGCTCATATGGCACGAGGATGAGCCGATTGTCTGGCCATCAAGCATTTCGTTGTATGCTGTCGCCAAACTGGCTCGGGAACGCGTGACCGTCGTCCTCACCGGAGAGGGAAGTGATGAAACGCTCGCCGGATACACGCGCTATGCATGGACGGTCAAAAACGCCGGTCTTGACAAGGTGTACCGCTCGGTCACCCCCGATGCGCTTCGTCGCGCCGTTCGGGCCGCGATCAACGGAAGTGGTCTTCCTGCCAATCTCCGTCGCAAGCTGGAACACACGTTTCTGGTGCGAGACGGCGCCTCTTGGCCCTCGTTCTATTTCGACAATTTTTATTCCGCATTTTCAGCCCAGGAACAAGATGACCTGTTAACTACAAGTGCCAAGTCCATCACGCGTGATGCCTACGCCGGTTCCATGAAGCACTGGGAGCACTCATCCGGCGATCTATTGCACCGGCTGCTCTACACCGACATCAAGACCTACCTAGTCGAACTGCTAATGAAGCAGGATCAGATGAGCATGGCGGCGTCCATCGAGAGCCGCGTACCCTTTCTAGATCACGTACTAGTTGAGTACACCGCAAGAATTCCTGCAAAGCATGCAATTCATGGTCTGGCAGGAAAACAAGTTTTGAAAGAAGCGGTCGAAGACCTGCTCCCGCACGATATCATTTACCGAAAGAAGATGGGTTTTCCAACGCCGTGGGCATACTGGCTCGCGGGACCACAGTTGAATGATCTGGAAAAAATCCTGTTGAGCCCGCGCACTCTCGAGCGCGGCTTCTTCCGACCTGCGGCCGTGAAGAAGATGTTTGCCGAACACCGAGCCAATCGCCGTGATCATGGCAATCGAATCTGGCGTCTGCTAAATCTTGAAACCTGGTTGCGAGTCTGCATAGACCGCGACACAGCCGTGCTGGCTGCAGCAAAGCAATCGGCCGCGGTTACCACCTGAGAGCATCCACGAACTCACCCGACCTGGATCTGATCTCTGCTCCCGAGGAATTCCGTCAACGGTTCCCGCAACCCTGCTCCACACGCAATCAGCCCGGGAAGCAACGGCGAGCGCTGATTGAAAACGAACCTGCCCTGATGCAGCGGCCGCGCAAATCCACCAGCGCTGAGCACCAAAGCAATTCCCGCCGCGATGTCCCACTCATTCTTGGGAGTTAGCGTGAACGTCGCATCATCCAAACCAGCGGCCACCCGCGCCAGTTTATATGCAACGGAACCCATCGGGGTGACCTTGAAGGGGGCGTCTTCAAACTGCTTCCACTCGCCGCGCTTTACTTCGCTGCGGCTGGCGAGCACGGTGGCGCCTTGCAATTCCGACCGCGAACTGGCTTGTTTGGGATTCCCGTTATATTGCAGGCCGCCTGTAATCGATCCTAGAAAGAACTCGCCGGTAGCCGGATTACAAATTCCTCCAGCGATTGGCTGCCCGTCTTTTACCAGTCCAATTGATGCACAAAATTCTGGAATTCCCGTCACAAATTCCCGCGTGCCGTCCAGCGGATCGACGATCCAAACGTATTGTTTTTCCAAACGGGAAGAATCGTCCACACTTTCCTCCGACAACCAGCCTTCGCCGTCGCGCAACAGAGCTTTTCGCAACGCTGAATCGAGTTGACGGTCGGCCTCGGTGACGGGATCGCTCCCGCTTTTGTATTCCGTGGCCACTTTGCCCGGGGTGAAGTGTTCAAAGATTGCGCAAGCCTCGTGCAGCGCGACATCAATTCGGTGCAGGAACTCTCCGATTAACTGATTCAGATGGTTCTCTCCTAGTTTTTTTGGACTACGTGTGTGCAAGAGATTGCAACCTGTCAGCAGCGACCCGAGGACACCATGCAGCGATCAAGGCGGCCACGCCATTCTAACAAACGAAGTTATGCCTGTCGCCACGGTGGCCTTTAGGTTGCACGTAAACTCGTGGCGCGATACTGTGCTTGCGATTAGCTTCCATAGTACGTTAAGGTGAGGGCAGTAAATTCTCGTGCGCCAGCATTTCGTCCACGTTGCGGCGAAATGGGGATGGACGTCCTTTGCATTGGGGGGCAGGGCCAAGTCCAAACGGAGGAAAATGAGTAATTAAAACCTCACTCATGTCGCCACGATCTGCAACTCTTAAGCACTCTCTCGATCAGTGTCCCCGAAGGGGACCGGTTTTCGATCCGTCTCTCTACAGATATTCCCATCAGGACTCAAGTCGCCGCATTTGGCGAGGCTGCGGCCAAGCGCGTTCTGTTGGTCCTCATATTGGAGAACGGGAGAAAACCCAATGATCTATCGGATTACGCACACTCTGAAGTATTTGACGGGATTGGATTACGCGGGCAGAAACTTCGCCGTCTTTCCTGACGACACAATGGTGGTTTCCTACCCCAGGTCTGGTAACACTTGGACGCGCTTCCTGATCGCCAATCTCCTGCATCCCTCCAAGGATGTAAGCTTTCTAAATATTGAAAGCCTCATCCCGGATACCACGACGATCTCAAGTCTGAGGCTGAAGCGAATTCCCAGACCGCGCGTTATCAAGACGCACGAGTATTTCGACCATCGCTATCCCAAAGTGGTCTACATCGTCCGCGATCCACGCGATGTGGTGCTTTCCTGCCACAACTTTCAAAGAAAGTATCGGCAGATTCCGGACGCATATCCGCTCGAACAGTACGTCGATGATTTCCTGGTGGGTAGGTCCACCGAAAGGGCCTGGGGAACGTGGGGCGAGAACGTGGGCAGTTGGCTCTCCAGCCGCTCTGGACATCCATCGTTTCTGTTGGTCCGCTTCGAAGATATGCTGCAGCACCCACATGAAGAGCTTAAGCGCTTGGGAGATTTCTTAGGGGTGCCGGCTACACTTGAAATCCTGGAGCAGGTGATCCGCCGCAGTTCGGCCGACAGTATGCGCGAACTCGAGAAAAAGCAGCAAGACCAATGGGTTGGCGCGAGAAAGCACCGCAAAGATATCCCTTTCGTGGGGTCTGCAAGAGCTGGCGGATGGAAAGCAAAGTTGCCAGAACGCGGCGTCGCCAAGATCGAGGCTGCCTGGGGACATCTCATGCTTGCGCTGGGGTATGACCTCGTAACAACGGCGGCGGCGCCAGATCGGCGTCAGGTTCTGCCCCAAACTGCTGCCTTGGCTCGGTAGGAAGACCGGACAGTAAGCGTAGTTTTTGATACTATTTAAGGTGCTCACTTTTCACGACTACTGTTGTTGTTGTTGTCGCTAGTCGCCGGGGATCCCTCTCCCAACCCCCTTCGCTGTAGCCCGAGCTCATTATCCAGTAATGAAAATCTACCTATGGAGGTAATGTATTTTGGCTTCGACAAGTCACCTTATCCCCGCCCACGGCGGCGAATTGGTACAACTCATCGCGTCTGCCGAGCGCAGCGCTGAACTGAAAGCTCACTCGCGTGAATGGCTTTCCTGGGACCTTTCTGGACGGCAGTTGTGTGATCTCGAACTGCTGCTGAGCGGCGGCTTCTCACCCCTGCGCGGATTTATGAATCGCGCCGACCACGAAGGCGTGTGTCACAACATGCGGCTGAGCAGCGGCGTGATATGGCCAATGCCGATCACGCTCGACGTGACAGAGGATTTCGCCAAGAAGTTGCAGCCGGGGATTAGCAAGGTGGCCCTACGCGATCCGGAAGGCGTAATGGTCGCGGTGTTGCACGTGGAAGAAGTCTGGCAGCCAGATCGCCAGGCGGAAGCGAAAGCCGTGTTCGGCACGACCAGCACCGCGCATCCGGGCGTCGATTATCTGCTCAATCGCGGAAATGCTTGGTATGTCGGCGGGAAACTCGAAGGACTGCAGGCGCCCGCGCACTACGACTTCAAAGCACTGCGACTGACGCCTGCTGAGTTGCGTAACGAATTTGCGCGGCTTGGCTGGCGGCGTGTAGTGGCTTTCCAGACCCGAAATCCGATGCACCGCGCGCACGTCGAACTGACGTTCCGTGCGGCGAAGACGGTCGAAGCGAATCTTTTAATTCATCCTTCGGTCGGAATGACCAAGCCTGGCGATGTGGACTACTTCACGCGCGTGCGCTGCTATCAACTGTTGTTGGCCAAGTATCCGCAGGGAACGGTGAAGCTGTCGCTATTGCCTTTGGCCATGCGCATGGGCGGACCTCGCGAGGCAATCTGGCACGCACTGATTCGCAAGAACCACGGCGTCACCCACTTCATTGTTGGCCGCGATCATGCCGGTCCGGGTAAGGATAAGGACGGCAAGCCGTTCTACGGTCCCTACGAGGCGCAGGAGCTCTTCAAGAAGAACGAGAAGGACATCGGCGTGACCATGGTGCCGTTCAGCATGATGGTCTACCTCGAAAACGAGGACCGATATGTGCCCGACAACGAAGTCCCGCAGGGCGCGCGGGTTCTGAACATTTCTGGGACCGAGCTTCGCGATCGCCTGAACGAAGGCCGCGATATCCCTGCATGGTTCACCTATCCCGAGGTTGTGCGTGAGCTGCGCCGCAGCTTCCCGCCACGCCATCAGCAGGGCGTGACGATCTTCTTCACCGGGCTCTCCGGTTCTGGAAAGTCCACAATCGCCAATGTGCTCTTGACCAAGTTTCTCGAGACTGGGGGCCGTCCGGTCACCATTCTCGATGGCGACTTGGTGCGCAAGCACCTGTCCTCGGAACTCGGCTTCTCCAAAGAGCACCGCGACATCAACATTCGCCGTATCGGCTATGTTGCTTCGGAGATTACGAAGAACGGCGGCATCGCAATCTGCGCGCCGATCGCTCCGTACGACGTGACCCGCAAGCACGTGCGGCAGATGATTGAACCCTACGGAGGCTTCATCCTGGTGCATGTTGCAACCCCGATCGAAACCTGCGAAGAACGCGACCGCAAGGGGCTCTACGCAAAGGCGCGCGCTGGCATCGTCAAGGAGTTTACGGGAATTTCCGATCCATATGAGGTTCCCGCCGATGCTGAAGTGGTGATCAACACCGCCGATCTCACCGCGGAAGAGGCGGCGCAGGAGATCATCCTGCACCTCGAGCGCGAGGGATTCATCGGCGTTAGCCCTGAACCGGCATTGTCCGCCGGGGCGTAACCATACATGTACTAAAGGGTGCCCCACTTCTCCCGTTTTTTGGGAGAAGTGGGCGCAGTCATAAATCCTCCCAGAGTAGAATATTTTCTGCTGAGGAGGGATCATGAAGAAGCTGCTGTTCGTTCTGGTGGCGTTGCTTTCTGCGCAATTGAGTTTTGCCGCGGGCGACATCAAAGAAGTCGACCGCATCAAGGACTCCGGCACCGTTCTCAAGGAAATCCTGAACATCCCTGACGATATTCCCAAAGATCTGCTTGATCGCGCCGAGTGCGTCATTGTTCTGCCTTCGGTGAAGAAGTTGGCCATCGGCATTGGCGGCAGCTTCGGACGTGGCGTGATGGTTTGCCGCAGTGGGCAGCACTACACGGGCTCGTGGGGTGCGCCGGCGATGTATGCGCTCGAAGGCGGAAACATCGGCTTCCAGCTGGGAGGACAGGCGACGGATTTCGTTTTGCTGGTGATGAACCCGCGCGGAGCCGAGTCGCTCATGGGCAGCAAAGTCAAGCTCGGCGCCGATGCCGCCGCCGCAGCCGGTCCGAAGGGCCGTGCTGCAACTGCCGCAACTGACGTGGTCATGCGTGCCGAGATTCTTTCCTACTCGCGTTCGCGTGGACTCTTTGCGGGCGTGTCGCTGGAAGGGTCGACGTTGCGTCCGGACAACGGCGCGAACGAGAAGCTCTATGGCAAGAAGCTGACCGCGAAAGAAATTCTCCGTGAAGGCAAAGTCGGAATTCCGGCCGCAGGCCATGAACTGGACGCAGTTCTGCAAAAGGCTTCGCCAAAGAATTTGTCGGATCCGAAATCGCTGCAATAAACGGTCCAACGTACAGTCCCGAGGTCCCCAGCAAAGTCGCTGGGGACCTTTTTTGTGTAAAACAGTTGCAATCCGCGTAATCGCTCTGAAATCTTGCCAAGAGCCAAGAGCCAAGAGCCTAGAGCCAAGAGCCAAGAGCCAAGAGCCCTACGACGTACGACCGACGACGTACGACGAGGTTTTGCCCAACAACCAATAACCAACAACGGTTGTTATACTTCCCCCATGTCCCTTGTAGATCAGATTCAAAAAGACATTGTCACTGCCATGAAGGCGCGCGACGAAGCGCGTCTCTCCACCTTGCGCATGGTCAAAACTGCGCTCATGAACCGGAAGATCGAGAAAATGGCAGATCTCGACGACAAGGAATCGCAGCAGGTCCTGAGCACGCTGATCAAGCAGCGCAAGGATTCCGTCGAGCAGTTCACCAAGGGTGGCCGCCAGGAGATGGCCGACAAGGAAGCGGCTGAGATTTCCGTAATCGAAGCCTACCTGCCAAAAGCCGCGGGTCAGGCCGAGATCGAGGCAGGCGTGAAAGCGGTGATCGCGGAAATGGGATCGCCCACGATGAAGGACATGGGTACCGTGATGAAGAATGCCATGGCCAAATTCGCCGCTCAAGGCATGCGGGTGGACGGGAAGGTTGTCAGCGATGCAGTAAAGAAGGAATTGTCGAAGTAAATCGCATCGATTCGACCTGCCCGTCATCTCATTCCCAGGTGCGAGTACCTATGTCCGTAAGTCAGGCCGAGAAGGCCAATCGTTTTCAATCTCTGCATCAAGCCCCCGGCGCTTTTGTTATTCCAAATCCCTGGGATGTCGGGTCTGCGCGTGTTCTTGCCGGATTGGGCTTTCAAGCACTAGCAACATCGAGTGCCGCCGCAGCTAATGTGGTCGGGCGCAAGGACCATGCGCTCACGCGAGAAGAAGCCCTCAGCCACGGAAAAGGTATCGTTGATGCGACCGACGTTCCCGTCTCCGCGGATTTGGGGAATGGCTTCGGAGATCGCCCCGAGGTGGTTGCGGAAACTGTTCGCCGCGCCGCCGATGCCGGATTGGTTGGCTGCACGATCGAAGACGCAACCGGAAACCCCAGCCAGCCGCTCTATGAATTCGAACTCGCCGTAGAGCGAATCGCCGCAGGAGCGGAAGCCGCTCGCGCGCTGCCGTTTCCTTTCATGCTGACCGCTCGAGCGCACAATCTCCTTTTCGCTGATCCAAGCTTGGACGAAACCATTCGCCGGCTGCAGGCGTTCGAAAAGGCCGGAGCGGATGTGCTCTTTGCTCCCGGTCTGCCTGATTTGGAGTCGGTTCGGACTGTCTGCGCATCGATCTCAAAACCGTTTAACTTCATGGCCGGAATTAAGGGGAAATCCTTTTCGGTCGCTGAACTCGCGGCGGCAGGCGTGAAGCGGATCAGCCTGGCAACGTCGCTGTACCGGGCGGCCATGACCGGGTTCCTGACCGCGATTCGCGAAGTACAGGCGACAGGAACTTTCAATTTTCTCGATGATTGCGTTTCTTCGCCGGAACTCACCAAGCTGATGCAGATTTAACTCCATGCACGTAGGGACAGCCGCCCTCGGCTGTCCTGCGGAGCGAAGCTACGCAAGAAGTTTGTCTAGATCTTCAGGCGAGGCAAAAGCGGCGAGCGTGGCTCGCCCGGCTAGCGAGTGCGGCTGTCACTATGCAGCATCATTATGAAACTGTCATTCCCAGCGAGCATTCCGATCCGCGCTTCGGATCGGACGCGCAGTCGAGGAACCTGCTTTTGTCGCTTGCCACTCCCTGTACACTTCACTTTTCGAAATACTCCGCTCTTTCGCCACTTTCTTAAGCGCGGCCTTCGCATCCAGTTTCTCTTCGCGCATGAGCTGTGCGACACGATCTCGAATAGAGGTCGCAGCGGTAGGCGCTTCGGCCTCGCTGGCAGGCCCGATTAGCAGCACGATCTCGCCCTTCAGTTCACCGCGGCCATTCAGGATCGCGACCAGTTCCGCCGCGGTGCCACGCAGGAACTCTTCGTGGACTTTGGTTAATTCGCGAGCGATGACCGCGCGTCGATTGGATCCGAGCGCCCCCACGACGTCCTCCAGCGTCTCTCGGATGCGATGCGGAGCTTCGTAGAAGACCTGCGTCTGCAAAGACTCTTTGATTCGCTCTAACACTCGTTTCCGTGCCCCGCTTTTCGGCGGCAGGAATCCCCTGAAAGCGAACGATTCAATCGGTAGCCCGCTGGCCACCAACGCTGAAACGAATGCGGCCGGCCCAGGAATCGGCACGATTGCAATACTGTTTTCAATCGCGAGCGACACGATACGAAATCCTGGATCAGAAACTCCCGGCATACCTGCGTCGCTGACCACCGCAATCCGAGCGCCGTGCGCCAGTTTCTCGATCAACTCCGCAGCCCGCGAAGCCTCATTATGCTCGTGGTAGCTGATGGTGGGTTTTTCGATCCCGAAGTGATTCAGCAGCTTTTGTGTCTGCCGCGTGTCCTCGCAGGCGATCAGGTCACACTGCTTGAGCACGCGAACGGCGCGCAGCGTGATGTCCTCGAGATTGCCAATAGGTGTGGCGACGAGGTACAGCCCCGGCGCAAGCTCGCGTTCTGCGGTCACACCGGGGAGTGTAGCATTCGAGTTGTTAGGGGCGGGCCGTTAGCGCGAAATCAGTGTGATTGATTGGCGCTTCGCAGAAACGGTTTCAAAGTCCGCAGGTTTCAAGGTTCCGAACTTGAAGGTCAGAGCCTTTAGAAGTTGAAACCTTGAACTTGAAACCGCGAAACCTTGAAACTTTGAAACCTGGGTTTGAAACACTTACGCGGCCTGGGCTGCAGCTTTTGCCTGCAGTTTCTTAATTTTGGTCAGGTCTGCGCGCAGCAGCTTGCCTTCTTCTCTCGTCTCGCTGCGATGACCGCGACGATCTTCCCTCTGGAACCGTTTCTTCTTGGCTTCGGAGCCAAAGACCTGGGTCCACTTTCCGTTTTTGAGAATGATCTGGTAACCACCGGAAAGAATCTGGAATGGCTTGTTCACTTTTCCCATGTGATCGAACTGCGCCGAGCCCGGCCTGCGGAATGTCTCGAAGTACGCGGGGTAGACGAAGTTGCTCATGGCAATTCCGTTCACCGGGAAATCGCTTTCTTCGACCGGATCGGCGCTCTCATACGCGTAGATGAGTTTGGGATCGGGGCCGGTGGTCAGCATGTTGATCGCGGGATCGACCAGCATTTCCACCAGTTCGTGTGAGGCGGAAACGCTGACTAGTTGCTTGTCATCCAGCGTGGTCTTGACGAAGACCTTTGAAACGGGCAGGCCATCGGGCGTTAGATCGTGATAGGCGAGCGCACCGGGTTGGTCGGCGTTGTCGAGGAACACCATGGCCCAGGCGCCCTTCTGGAAATCTGTCGTCCTGACCAGCTTTGCCGGCGTGCCCCAAACCGGGGCGACGAAATTATCGATGTAGGTTTGCATGGCGGTGATCAGCGCACCCAGATCGACGCCAAGCGCGACGGTGGCTTTGTTGAAGCAGGCGATGGTGGGGACTTGCCCCTGATCAAATGCACCAAATACAGGTTGAGTGGACATGGTTTCCTCCGGCCTTTCGAGTTTCGGATGTCATATGGTGACGTGACACGGCTGGGCGTTTCACGGCTGGGGGAAAAGCAGGGGCAGCTGAGGTTCAAAGTTTTGAAGGTTCAAGGTTTCACTCGCGAGTTGGAAACCTGAAACCTGGAACTCGCAGCCTGAAACCTGAAACCTGAAACCTCACTTTCATGGCGTAGAGCGCCAGCATGCTGATTGCTGAATGCTAAAATCAAAACACACCGCGGACGAGGGCGTCCGCGCCACACACCCAATGCCCCTTTACGAATATCAGTGCCAGAAGTGCGGTCATCGCTTTGAACGCATCCAGAGGTTTTCCGACCCGCTGGTGAAGAAGTGTCCCGAGTGCGGCGGAAAGGTTGAACAGATGATTTCCGCGCCCGCCGTGCAGTTCAAGGGATCGGGTTGGTACGTGACCGACTACGCCAAGAAGTCATCGGCGGGATCGAGTTCCAAGTCCGAGTCCGAGAGCAAGAGCGACTCGGGGAAGGATTCGGCTAAGAAGGACAGCAAGGCGAAGGCTGAGTCGACTGCGAAATCCGCTGACAAGAAGTAACTCGCAACGTGGGTGCGTCACTTCTGGCGCCGTTCGAGAAGTGGGAAATACGAACACGCTGGTGTTCGGGCTTGAGGTTCCCATGTGTCGAAAACCGCGAGACATGGCGCACCCGCATTGTAGAATCGTCGATAGACTTGGGCCACTGCCAGGCTTTACCAGCAACCAGTCCGCCAGCGAATTCCAGCGCGGAGGTGCATCACGGTCCCGTAACTCGATCCAATGAACGGTACCCATTTAAAAGCTTTCGGCGGCCTCGCTTTTGCAAAGAGCAAATCCATTCCCGTGATCGCGCCGAAAACAATCATGTCCTTGCGGTACATTTCACCACGCGATGCGTGCGGGTCCACGATCCCTTCGCCGCCCTCAACGCACTTGTAGTGTGCAATTCGCTGATGCGTCATTTCGATATCAAAAACATTGGTGGCGAGGAAAACTCCGTGCGCAATCCAAAACTTCCGCATGTACGATCGCTCCGCTCTCCTGATCCGCGCGTTTTCCATCAAGTCGTGCTTGAGCCCACCATCCGCGCGCCGCGTAACCGGCTCCGGCGCTTCCGGGAACTGCTCTTCTAGCGCTTTTCCCACCGGGCAATTCTTGCAGCTGTTCTGCGCCGAGGCGACGGCGGGTGAGAGCACCAGAGCAACCATCGCGGCAATAAGAAGCAAAGCTTGCCCAGCCCAGGATCGCATATGCGAGCAAGAAGAAAACGAGAGTTCCATGGCCGAGATCCTCCTAGGGAGTTCATCGGCCTGGGCGCGTCGTTGAATTAGACGCCTATGTACCTGAGTGGGACTTCTGCGCTCGACCGGCGTTTGTGGCACGACTGGAGAGTCGGGCGCCCGTCCACACACGACCTCTGCTGAAGCCTAGGGCCTGATGCCTAACCCGCCCACCTTCCTCGTTGACAATCCAGCACTTCCTTCTCTATCCTTAGGTGGGTAGTTCTGCGGTTGCCCGCCCGGTAACCCTGCGCCTTCGGCGCTTGTAGATACGGGGTCCCCGATTTGAAGCCGTACGTTTGGGGTGATCCCTGGGGTACTCAGCGGTCTTCTTTCAGTTTTCATTCTTGGGAGAGCAGCATGTCAACGTATTTCCCCAAAGCGGGGGAAATTGCGCGCAAGTGGTATGTCGTGGACGCCTCGGGCCTAGCCCTGGGCCGCGTCGCGTCGCAAGTAGCCCGCATTTTGATGGGCAAAGAGAATCCGAAGTACACGCCGTTTCTCGACACCGGCGATCACGTGGTGGTGATCAACGCCGAGAAGGTGAAGACCACCGGCACCAAGGCTGACGCCAAGGTTTATCAGCACTACACCGGGTATCCGGGCGGCCTGCGCACGGAAGAGTTCAAGAAGCGCGTGGTCCGCAAGCCGGAGCTGATCATTGAAGATGCAGTGAAGCGCATGCTTCCGAAGACGAAGCTCGGCGTGCAGATGTTCAGCAAGCTGAAAGTTTACAAGGGTGACAAGCACCCGCACGCGGCTCAGAAGCCGGAAGTGAAGCAGCTCGCGTAGCGAGCTGCAGCTTTTAGCTATTAGCTTTTAGCTCTTAGCTGAAGCAAACGAGTTCTAAAGTTTCGGAGGTTTCAAGGTTTCAAAGTCAGACGCGAAACCTTTGAAACATTGAAACCTTCGAAACCCTGATTTCAGGAAAGGTAAAGCGCTGGAATTGGCTGAGTGCTGATTGCTGAGTGCTGAATGCTAAAGAATGGCTGAACTAGTTCAATATTATGGCACCGGACGCCGCAAGACGGCTGTGGCCCGCGTGTTCTTGCGTCCGGGCAGTGGAGACTTCAAGGTCAACGGACGCGCATTCGAAGAATATTTTGTGACTGAGTCGCAGCGCTCGGCGGCCAAGCAGCCGCTGGTTTCGACCGAGTCGACGGCGACGTTCAATGTGCTTGCGAACGTTTCCGGTGGCGGCGTCAATGGTCAGGCCGATGCTGTGAAGCTGGGCATCGCGCGCGCGCTGATGCAGTTCAACGCCGAGCTGCGCAAGAAGTTGAAGTCCGAAGGGCTGGTGAGCCGCGACGCTCGTGGCAAAGAGCGCAAGAAGTACGGCCAGAAGGGCGCGAGAAAGCGCTTCCAGTTCAGCAAGCGATAGCTTGCAGGTTTTCAAGGTTTCAACGGAACTCCGGCGAAACCTTAGAAACCTTCGAAGTCTCGAAGCGTTAACAGCAGGTTCCTCGACTGCGCTTCCGATTCGCAAGCGCATTGGAATGCTCGCTCGGAATGAGAGGTTGTGTTTTAGCTAAGAGCTAAAAGCTAGTAGCTAAAAGCTGAATTTATTCTTCCCGTGCTCCAGAGTGCGGGGACGGGAAAGCAATCCGGAACGGGTTCAAGTTTCGGGTTTCAAGTTTCGGTTTCGGTGGTTCTTGAAATTGGAAACTTGAAACTGGAAACTGACTTCCCCGGATGCAGACTACAAAGGAGGTCGTTTGGCTAACATCACCATGAAAGAGTTGCTCGAAGCGGGTGTTCACTTCGGGCATCAGACGAAGCGCTGGAACCCCAAGATGAAGGAGTTCATCTTCGGCGAGCGCAACGGCATTTACATCATCGATCTGCAGAAGACGTTGAAGATGTTCAAAGAAGCGTCGAAGTTCGTCGCTGACCTGACGGCTGAGGGCAAAACGATCCTCTTCGTTGGAACCAAGCGGCAGGCGCAGGACGCAATCGCTGAAGAAGCGACGCGCGCCGGAAGTTTCTACATCAACCAGCGCTGGCTGGGCGGACTGCTCACCAATTGGGTGACTGTGCAGAAGTCTGTGAAGCGGCTGAAAGAGCTCGACGACATGGCGACCGATGGCCGCTACGAGCTGCTGCCGAAAAAAGAAGTTATCAAGCTGGAACGCGAGCGCAAGCACCTGCAGGCGAACCTGGCGGGCATCAAGAACCTCAGCCGGTTGCCGGATGCGGTGTTCGTTATCGACTCCAACAAAGAGCAGATCGCCGTGCGCGAAGCCCGCAAGCTGGGCATTCCGGTGGTCGCCGTGGTTGATACAAATTGCGATCCGACCGAAGTGGATTACGTGATCCCAGGCAACGATGACGCGCTGCGCGCGATTCGTTTGTTCGCGTCGAAGATTGCGGATTCCGTGGTTGAAGGCTCGCAGTTGCTGAATGACAAGCAGACCGCTGACCTGGCGGCGGGCGTTGGCGAAGCACAGCAGGCAGAAGCTGCCGCGGTTGAGCCTCCGGTTGAAGGCGCTGCTTCCTACGGCACAGAAGGCGCCGAGTTCCCGGGAGAGAATCCCGAGGACATCAGCATGGAAGACGTGCTTGGGCCAGGGACGCGGAAGAAGGCGGCAACAGCCGAAAGTGCTGAGGCGACCGAGACGCCGGAAGTCGAGCATCAGACGTTCTAAATCGGCTGTTGGCTGTTGGGAATCTCCGTCGTACGTCGTACGCAAAAGCGGCCTCAGGTATTCGCAGAAAGCCACAATGATTTTGCAATTGAACGATGCCCGATTGCCATGGTTAATCCAAGCCCGGTAGGGCGGCATTTAAACAGCCCAGGACGTAAGTCCTGGGTAAGCTCGCACCACGATTGAGTCCCGAAGGGGACGGCACGAATCTAATCATTCAGAAGGTTAGGGCCCGCGCGAGCAAGCTGTAGGCGCGGGTAAAATTTTGTAAGGACAATTGTTGGTTCAGGTTTTGCCAACAACCAAGGACCAAGGACCAAGGACCAACGACGATTATGAGCACAACTACTGTGAACAACATTACCGCAGCACAAGTCAAAGAACTTCGCGATCTCACCGGCGCCCCCATGATGGATTGCAAAAAGGCCCTCACCGAGGCCGGCGGCGACATGGAGAAGGCCGTCATCATTCTCCGCAAGACCGGCGCAGCCAGCGCGCAGAAGAAAGCCGCGCGCGTGACCAGCGAAGGCTCCGTTGCCAGCTACATCCATGCCGGCGGCAAGATTGGCGTGCTGGTTGAAATCAATTGCGAGAGCGATTTCGTCGCCCGCACCGACGACTTCAAGGAACTGGTGCACGACGTCGCCATGCACATCGCGGCCAGCGATCCGAAGTACATTCGGAAAGAGGACGTCTCCGCCGCGGATTTCGAGCGTGAGCGGGAAATCTACAAGGCACAGGCGATCGCGAGCGGCAAGCCCGCCAACATCGCAGAAAAGATGGTTGTGGGCCGGATGGAAAAGTTCTATGGAGACGTTTGCCTCTACGAACAACCCTTCATTAAGGACCAGACCATCTCGATATCGCAACTGATCGCGACCAAGATCGGCAAGCTGGGCGAGAACATCTCGGTCAAGCGCTTCGCCCGATTCAAAGTCGGCGATGCCGGCGAGACAATAGCCATATCGAAGCCGGAACCAAAGACTGACTAAATTGAAGGGCGCCGCAAGGCGCCCTTGGCGTTTGCGGCATGTACTAAAAGTCAAATTTGAGCGACAGGTCGCTACCGCGACGGATCGCTACTTCGCGTGTCACAACTGAATGGTTCTGCGTTCCTTGAGAGACTACTTGAAGCAGGGGGCCCCATCTGGCATCGCTGGGACGGAAATGCCCCTGCACTTCTGGACGCACTAATATCCGCAACCAAGAATGAGTTTGCTTCAAATCGTGTGCCCGAAGCTCGCGATCACGAAGCCAGTCTCCGTCGCAGACGGCTCGTCTGGTTGTTGGATCGTCTGGCACCTGCAGCTGGTCTTGAATTGTTCGAACCGTACCCGACTGAGGAACTCGCAATCTACGGGTGGGGGCGACGCCTGCCGCTAGATCGACGGAATGAACTGACGACGTTCCCGATCACCCCAGATACGCCGGGGCATTGGGGCCGGCGGATGGTTATACAGGCGCTCATGCTGGCCTGGTGTGACACATGCCCTAATGACAGATTGGAATCGATTCTTAACTGGCGCGACGTTTGGAGTCCGGCACTCAAACAACACGACATCTGCTGGCTTCACGATCCAGAAGATGAGTTCTATCGCCGCTCGACCGACATCAAATCTCGTTATCAGCCGATGCTCGTTTCGCTTCAGCGAAGCATCGCCGTGCTCCATGAGGCAGATGAGACCGTCCGCGAAAGTGCCCAGGCAAGCGGCTTTCGGCTCTTAACATACCTCCTGCGAGATATCGCAATCCAAAACCCTGTAGCCGTACGCCCTCACGCCTTGCCCGAAGAGTACCAGTCGTGGATGGATTCTGTTCTCGCGTCCGCACCATTTGCGGAAGTTGCTGAGTTTGGTTGCGACCTGTTGAAGATTCGTCGCGAACGAGGAACAGATGAGTTCCTTGCACGTTCGCTGTGGATTTGGCGGCACGGCAAAAATGACTGGCAGCAGCTTTACTTTAATTCAGGCATGTTTCGCGATGATTGGATTTCGGAACGGGTTTTGGACCGTCTGGCCGAAATAGTCCCGGAAGATGAACTCGAAACCTGGGGTACTCTGGTTACGTGGGATTCCGATGATTCTCGTATTCGCGCTTTTTGTCGTTGGCTGCCACCAAAGTATGCGGAAGTCCTGCGAGATCACTTCAATCACCCTGACCGCGAATGGGGAGCTTGCGCGTACCAGAATTACTTGTCAAAAGCGCCGGAGCCAATTCTTCGCCTAGTGTGGGCAAAGATGTCGGAGTTGCCGCAGTGGCAAGCGGAACTGCTCGATCGTAGGTTATTTGCCCCACAGCGCGTACGCCTGGCCCCCATCGTCGAGGACATGCAGACCGTTGAAGGCGACCTGCGCCTGCAGGACCCGTTCAATCATCGGTCGTACTAGAAGTGGCCTGTATCGAGCGCGACCGGGAAGGGCACGAGTTCACTCGTGCCGAACAGCCACCAAAACCACCCGGGCTTTAGCCCCCGGGGCACGCAGCGCGGTAATATAAAGCAGCATGCCTGAACCATTCTTCAAGCGCGTACTGCTGAAGCTTTCCGGCGAGGCCCTTGCCGCTGACAAAGGCTTCGGCGTTGACACCTCCCGCATCCACGAAATCGCCGCTGAGCTAGCCGACGTGAACTCCCTTGGTGTGCAGATAGCCATAGTCGTGGGCGGCGGAAATTTCTTCCGCGGCGTCGCCGAGCAGGCGCGCGACATGGACCGCGTCTCCGCCGATCACATGGGCATGCTGGCCACGGTCATTAATGCGCTCGCGTTGCAGGACGCGCTCGAAAAGCAGGGCGTCCATACGCGCGTGCAATCCGCGATTGAGATGAACCAGGTTGCGGAGCCGTTTATCCGCCGCCGCGCCATCCGCCATCTCGAAAAAGGACGCATCGTGATTTTTGCCGGAGGCACGGGCAATCCCTACTTCTCCACCGATACAGCTGCCTCGCTGCGAGCGATGGAAATCAAAGCGGACGCCATTCTCAAGGCCACGAAAGTTGACGGCATCTACGACGCCGACCCGATGGTCGTGAAAGATGCGACCAAGTTCACCGAGATCACGTACCTGGAAGTGCTCAAGCGCGGCCTCAAGGTGATGGACTCGACCGCGATCTCGCTGTGCAAAGACAACAATCTTCCTATCATCATCTTCAACCTGAACCGCCACGGGAATATTCGGAAGGTTCTCAGCGGCGAGAAAATTGGTTCGCTGGTGAGTGCGTAGAGAGCACTCAGCAGTCAGCATTCAGCATTCAGTCAAGAAGAGCTACTAACTCTTAGCCTTTCGCTCAGACAGGAGTCCCTCTCGGGGCGCTGGAGCGTTCAATCCCAACAATCGTCAAGCAACTACTTGTCATTCCGAACCGCTTCAGCGGTGAGGAATCTGCAGTCCGTAACTCAAACATAACTGCAGATTCCTCGAACCCAAAGGTTCTCGGAATGACATTTTAGGAAGTGGGTGCTGGGAGGAAGGGGGCGCCGTCTGGGGGCCAAGGGACCAATGCCCAGAGCCTAAAGCGAGAGCCTAAAGCCGAAAGCCTGAAACCTGAAACCTGAAACCTGAAACCTGAGACCTGAGACCTGAGACCTACCCTCGTCCCGCAGCGGCCTTCGATACCTTCTGCATGCTCTGCTCTTCCATGAGTTGCATTTCTTTCTGCAGAGACGAAAAGCGGTGCATGATTTCATTCATGCGCATGCTCATATTGCGGATGGTCTCGACTTGCTGACGAAGAGTTGCAGGTAGTTGCTCGGCATCGAGAAGGATCAGATCGGAATTCCCGAGAACTGAGGTCAGCGCGTTATTCAGGTTGTGCCGCACTTCGAGCATGAAACGGCCGAGAGATGCGTCCCGCTCCAGTTCGGCGATGGTTTGCTGAAAGCGATTTAATTCTTGCTTGCTGCGTTCTCGTTGCAGCATCTGCTGGGAAACGAGCACCACCAGATTTGGCCACTCCAGTACTTCCGGCAGTACCGTCAGTTTCGGACCATGTGGAGAATTCCCGTTCAACGAGGAAACCAGGATCGCCGGTTTGTTAGTGGCGTTAAGCGAATTGACTGCCGCGGCTAGGTTCTCCGGCGCGAGTCGAACTGCCACCGCCAGGTCGAAATCCAAAGTGTTCTGAAAATCGGAGTCGCCCTGCACTAGGACGAAGGCAGGGACTTCCCGCTCAGTGAGCCAGCGCCGGGTAAGGGCATTTGCGAATGCTGCGTCGTCGGTAATGATTGCTACAGTTGGTCGTTCCACTTCAAGACTCCAAACTAACTTTCTATCTATGAACCCCGCCACCAGCGCCAACAGCCGATGCTGCCGCGAGCTTTGATGCCTGTGAACCTCTGTTTTGCATGAGCGCCTGTTCGATCGCTGTCTTTAAGTCCACTAACAAGCAGAGTGGCTGGCCGGAAGAATATTCCGCCTGAAACATGACTCGCCACGACTGGCAAATCATGCGAATGCGGGGCAGTGGTTCTTCTGAACTGAACTGTGCCTTCCGGCAATCGATAGTCGCAATGCCTCGCGCCTCAAGTTCTCGCAATCCATCGAGAGTGGCATTCAAGTCCTGCTGCATGAGCTGGAAGAAGCGTCGACGAATGAGGTATCCGAAGCGTGCGAAGGCGGCTAATGCCCATGGCTGAAAGAAGTCGTCGCCGCTCGATTGTTTGATCTCCCGGCTACGCTCAAGAATGCGGGAAGTGAAGAACGCGTTCAGGCTTTTGGCACCATTCATCTCCGCAATCATGCTTTCGAGTTCATCTACGAATTTCGGTGCCTCGCCGTCGGCCGAGCCTACGGCTGGCTCCAAGAGCTTCATTACGCTCTCTGCCGTGATCTCCGGTCCTGCGGTCCTAGGCGGTAATCGCATGGCGACCAACTGCACCACCAGGAAGTCGACCTTGTCGCGATCGTCAGCCGATTTGTGCGGGTTGCTGAGAGAGTGCGACAAGAAATCCCTGATAGCCTCTTCACTCATTAAGGGCGACGTCTGGGCAAAATGCCGCAGATGATGGATGTGAATGCGGCCATCCATCGCTGCAAACCATCTTTCGGCTTCGGTAACGTTTTCTGCCGAGGGAATCTCGATAACCGCGGCTAAGTCTTCACAGGGAGGAATCTCAAGCACGAACTCGCGCGCCAGGGCGCAATACACCGGATGCAGGCGCCGCCAGGCTTGCCATCGAGCCGCCGTGCCGATTTCCGCTTTCGCCATACGACTCCCAGCCCTCGCAGACGCACGTGGGCCTGAATGAGACCATGCACGACCAGAGCCAAAAACCCACAGCCTAAGTTGTTGATAAAGCGAAGGGAAATGTCTCAAGCGCAGAGATTGATGCTCCAACTGCGTCTCACAATGACACAAGCGGTGGCTATTGCAACTGCTGGCTGCCAGGGGAAACATCTTGCTGTGGGCCGATGTTGTAGCGCTTCAGCTTGCGGTACAGGGTTGCGCGGCTGATGCCGAGCATCTTGCCGGCCATGACTTTATCCCCGTTCACCTGCTCGAAGACGCGCTGGATAGTCGCACGCTCGATTGCCTCCAGATCGGTCGAGGTGACCGAACTGTGAGTGGGTGTAGCATTCATATCGATCGGCGCTTGGGATAACACGCTCGGTGGCAGATCGGCGACATCGATGATCTTGCCGTCACCCAGTGCGGTGGCGCGCTCGATGCAATTCTCGAGTTCACGCACGTTTCCCGGCCAGTCATATTGCAGAAGGCACTTCATGGCAGCGCCAGTAACCTGCACTTCAGATCCGTTCGCATGGCGATCCAGGAACCAGTGCACCAGCATGGGAACATCAGAGCGGCGCTCGCGCAGGGCAGGCAGGCGAATGGTCACAACGTCCAGGCGGAAGTAAAGATCCTTGCGGAAACGACCTGCTCGATATTCAGCTTCGAGATCACGGTTGGTCGCGGCAATCACTCGCACGTCGACCTTGATCTTGTGATTACTGCCAACCGGGCGCACTTCTTTTTCCTGCAGCACGCGGAGAAGTTTTGCCTGCATCTCTAACGGCAATTCGCCAATTTCGTCGAGAAAGATGGTTCCACCATTCGCGGACTGGAAGAGACCTGGCTTGGAACGCACTGCTCCGGTAAATGCGCCCTTTTCGTAACCGAAGAGCTCGCTTTCGATGAGCGTAGGAACTAGGGAGCCGCAGTCGACGGCAACAAATGGCCGATTCGCAAACGCGCCTCGAAAGTGGATGGCGCGAGCGACAAGCTCTTTTCCGGTTCCGCTCTCTCCGACAATTAACACCGGAGTGCGCGTGTCCTTCAAGCGTGCAATCATCCGGAGCACTTCCTGGATTTTTGGCGTCGTCCCAACGATGCCATGTAAGCCAGTTTCGGTATCGACGCGTTCGCGCAGGAACTGGTTCTCCTCGACCAATTCGACCTTGTCTGCCATCCGGCGCAGGAAAAGTCGCAATTCTTCCAGCGGCGTGAACGGCTTGGTGATGTAGTCGTAGGCGCCCAGTTTCATCGCCTGAACTGCAGTCTCTACCGAACCGTGGCCGGTCATGACGGCGATCTCAGCCCGCGGCAGCATGGTGCGGACCCGTTCGAGAAATTCCAATCCCGACATTCTGGGCATTACAAGGTCGGTCAGAATAATGTGCGCCGGATTTTCTTCGAGCAGGGCAAGTGCTTCCTCACCTGTGGCTGCTTCCATGCAGGTGAATCCCATGCCTTCGGCCACCGTGACACACAAACGGCGGATGCTTTCCTCGTCATCAACGACTAGAAAACGAATTGCGAAACGTTGGCTCAAATCGGCTTCCCCATGGTCTTTTCGATCACTGAAATGAATTGCTGCACGCGGAATGGTTTCTCCACGCAAGGCACGCCCGTGCGCAGCAAGGTCGAGGCGGTGTCTTCGTTGGCAATGTCGCCTGTGATGAACACCAGGCGAGACACCAGTTCCGGGCGATTCGCGGTTATCCAATCATGAACGTCAGCGCCATTCACTCCGCCGGGTGTTCGCATGTCGGAGACGACGCCGAGGAATTCTCCGGTCTCGAGTTGGCGCAGGCCGTCCGCTCCGGATTCACAACACACGACCGAGTAGCCGCTGCGTTCGAGGACTGCGCGGACATAGCTCATCACCGCGGGCTCATCTTCGATGAGCAGCACGGGCAGACTTGACGGCTTTGGGGCAGGTGTACTCATGGTTTCACCACTCCTGCGACCGCGGACAAGGATGCGAACTCGCTGACCGACGGCAGACGTACCGTAAACGTCGCTCCCGGCTCAGCGCCGTTATTCGTACACAGAATTTCTCCGCCGTGCTCTTTCACAATTCCGTAGCAAATGCTCAGGCCCAAGCCTGTACCCTCCCCAACTTGCTTGGTGGTGAAAAATGGATCGAAAATGCGGTCGGGTTGATGTATTCCGTGGCCGTTGTCGCGGAATGAGACCTCGACGAAATCCCCTTTCCGCGAGGTTGTGATCTCGATGCGTGGACCGCCAGCGGCCTCGCGAACGGCATCGTAGGCGTTGTTCAGAATATTGAGGAACACCTGCTGTAGCTGCTGAGAGTCACCGATCACAAACGGCAGGTCGTCCTGATAATGCTCCGTGACGGCAACGCCGCGGCTATGAAAGTCATAGGCCCGCAACTGAATCGTGCGCTTCAGGATTGCATTGAGTTGCACCGGCTTGCGCTGCGGCGGCATTTGGCGGGCAAAGCTCAGCAGGTTTTGCACGATCTGCTTCGTTCTCTGCGCTTCCTGCAGGATCACTCGCAGATCCTTGCGTGCACTGTCCGGCAGTTCGGGGTTCTCCATCAGCAGGTCAGCGAAGCCCAGGATCGCGGTGAGCGGATTGTTGACTTCGTGGGCTACACCGGAGACGAGTTGTCCCACTGCCGCCATCTTTTCGGCGTGCATTAATTTCGCCTGCAGCGACGCGGCGTCGGTCACGTCGGACATCACGACGATGATGCTCGTGACCTGCCCTTGCTCATCCCGCATGGGGCTTAAATTGATAGAAAACTGGCCGATGCGGCGATCCGCGTGTAAAACCTGCAATTCGAGGTTGTCGACCTGCCGTCCGTCAAGAACCGCGGCGTAGGCTTCCTTGAACGCATCCTGCTTCTGAGGCGCAATGACGCTTTCCAGAGGTCGCCCAAGAATTCCTTGCTGTTCGTAGCCCAGTACCTTCCAGCGACGGTTCGCATAACTGATCAGGCCTGCGGTGTCGGCAACGAGAATTAAGCTCTGCGTGTTGCTCAGGATCTTGCTGGAGAAGTCGCGTTCCCGTTGTAATTCGGACTGATAGGCTCTTAAGCCGCTTACGTCGAGCATCAGTCCGCGATATTGAAGCACGTTGTCGTGGGCATCTTTCACCGCAAACGCGTTGATCAGCACATGGACCGGCGTGCCGCTTTTCTGCCGCAGCACCTCTTCGCGGTTCCGCAACATGCCTTCGCGTTCGAGCGCTGAAAACATCTCGCGATGGCGGTCAGCGACAGGGAAGACGGACTGTTTGGGGTCGGAGTGCAGCAGTTCCTCGCGGCTCTCATAGCCCAGCATGCGTACGAGCGCGTCGTTCACTTCGATAAAGCGTCCATCGGGGCTGCAGAAGAAGAGCCCTTCCTGGATGTTGTCGAACAATTCACGATAACGCCGCTCCGCTTCACGTCGGTCAGTAATGTCTTTTAGGACGTGAATGGTCTGCAGCCCTTCGCTACTCGCCGCGTGGACCTCCGAAGTGGACACGAGGTATGTTCGCTCGAGAACAGGGTGAAGATATTCATCTGTGAATGCACCCGTGCTGCGGCAGAACGGGCACGCACGTGACGGCGGGTTTCCACCGAGCGCCAACAGCGCGCCCATATTGATACCAATCAATTGCTGGGGCTGAATTCCGATGAAGTCCGCCAGCGCACGGTTCACGCGCAACACATTTCCTGATTGATCGTGAGCCACGATGAAGTCGGGAATCGCATCGAAGATTTCAATCCAATGGCGATTCGCCTGCTCCATTCGCACAAAAAAGCGTGCATTCTCGAGCGCGACCGAAGCCTGACCGCAGATGGCTTTCAGCAGCTGGCGGTCAGCCTCGGACAACGGCGCTGGCGGATCGACCAGGCACAGTGCCCCCAGGAGTTCGCCCGAAGTGCCACGGAGACCTGCAATCAAAATCTCGCTCCAGTGGTTAGCCGTGGCCACTTTTTCCCCGATCAAGCTCTCGGCAGGAACAACCGCGACCAGTTCAGAGGCTGAAGAGACCGCCGTCAAAGCCGCTCGGGAGAAGCTCGCCTGTAGTGACTCGAAAGGTTGCGATGCCGGACTAGGTGCAAATACGCAGTTCGGAGACCCGTTGTCGATGATCAGGCCCGCCACAGGCGCGTCCATAATCTGCGCGAATCGTGAGACGAATGTACGCGCAAACTCGCGCCCACGCAGGAGGGAATTGATCTCTAGCGCCAAGGTGGTAAGGGCTTCCGACTTGCGGCGATGCTGGTGTGACAGCGCAAGATTACGGCTGACTTCCAGTGCCACCATCACCTGGGCCGCGAGAGCCCTGGCCCGGCGCACATCTTCCTCGGAAATGCTGCGTCCGTCACTTCGGTCCATCATGCCGAAGATTCCGGACAACTGGCCGTCGATTCCCATCAGCGGCACCGCGAGCATCTGGCGCACACCATATTGTGAAAGGAAGTCCACCTGGGCTCCGGCGAGTTGGCTCGCATCCTCGGCGCGGAAGACGTCCCGGTTGCGCATGGCGCGTGTGACATTGCCTTCGGGTATTAAGAATCCGATTGCTCCCGGTTTGCCTTCACGCAAGCTCCATCGAATTCGAATGCCTTGCTCTTCGGTCAGACCGACAAACGCACGCCCGTAGCCAAGGAAATCATTCGCCCTCTGCAGAAATCGGTTCATGAACCGGTCGATATCAGCAATCGATCCCAGTTCCGACGAAATGTTCAGGATCTGATGAAGTTCGTGGGCTTGCGCTCGCGCAGTCGAATAGAGTTCCGCGTTGGAAATTGCGACCGCAGCAAAGCTGGTGATGATCGGCAACAGCGACTTTTCTTCGACGGTGAAAGGCCCTTCTCGCCTGGGATAGACGAGCACGGCACCTTCTCGAGTGGACGTTCGAAATGGAGCGGCCAGCAGGGATCCGGGAGGAACGAGGTCGCCGAGAGAATGTCCAGCAGGATTGATGGCGACGCTGATCGGCTCTCCCGCTGCGATTGCGCGGCTGGCCAAATCCGACGCGAAGTGAAGATCTTTGCGATCGTAACGCGCACGCACAGACACAGCGGTGGCTGGATTTTCTGTCGCAGCCGCCCACAAGTCGAAGCCCGCGTCTCCTCTCGCAAGTATGCAAACTAATGGCGTGCGCAGCAACACGCGAAGGCGATCGGCAACAGCGTCAGCAAGTATTCCGAGATCAGGCTCAGAATGCAGGCTCTGCGCAACTTCGGCAAGAATGCCGGCCCGGCGTTTCTCCTCGCGCGCACGCTCCGAAAGACGCATCGCTTCGAGAAGTCCCCCGAGTTGCGTCGCCAGGATGCTCGCCTTGGCAGTGTGGTCACGGCTGAAGAAGTCTGGGTCACAGGTGTGTACAAAAGCGACGGCCCCGAGCACCTCGTTCGAGATAATGAGCGGCACTGCCAGGATCGAGCGGACACGAAATTCCGCGGCCATCGGGTAATTCGACGTGTCGAGATTATTGATGAACAGCGATTGTTTCCTCTGAATGGCCTCATTGGCGATCGCTGTTTCGTAAGTGCGCATGTGCGCGCTTCGGAATTCAGTCGCCATCCAACCATCCGCTTCTGCTCCCACTAATTGATCGGGCGGCAAGAGTTGCCAAACGTACGTTCCGCTGACTTGGAAATAGCGGCGAGTTTCCTGGCAGAACAGCTTCAAAATGTCGGAAGAAGAGGTAGCCTTCGCAGCCGCAGTGGAGAACTCGAAAAGGAGATTTTGAAAAGAGTCGTCCTCCGTTCCACCTGGGTAGGAATGCAGAATCTGTTCGGACCCGATGGTCAGACTTCCCCCTGTCAAATCGTAAGTAGCGCGTCCAAGTTATTGATAAATATGAATCTATGTGCAATCTCAATTTGAGTCAAGGAGAAAAAGGCGCTACCTGAGTACCGCGTAACCTTCATCTACATAGCTGCGATTTGTCTCGTACTGAGACATTGGAATCCCAAATGAGACGATTTCCCGGTGTCGGAGAAACCAATCTCCATCCCAAAACCGTACGTAAGTACCTGAAAAATCAGACGTAGAGAGCTTCGAGCGAAGCGGTTCTCTTCGTGGAATTTGCTTTGCATTAAGAAGGGCATTTCCTACTTTGAGGGGGGAATTGTGTCTCTTCGAAAGATCACTCGTAGTGTGTGCAAGTCGCTCGTTCTTACGATCGTTTTCACAAGCCTGTTTGCCGGTTTTTCCGTCCGAACTGCGTCCGCGCAGGATTCGTTGGAGCGACGTGTCAAAAGCAAAGTCAGCCCTTCGTATCCCGAAATCGCCCGCAAGATGAATCTCGCCGGCGTGGTGAAGCTTGAAGTCACAGTCGCGCCCAACGGCACAGTGAAAGACACCAAAGTAATCGGTGGCAATCCGATTCTTGTCAATGCTGCGCTAGATGCGGTGAAAAAATGGAGATTCGAGGCCGCCAGCGACGAAAGCGTGGGTGTCATCGAGTTCAAGTTCGATCCGTCGGTCAATTAGCGCCAGGAACACGAGTCGGCGCGTGGAGAAACTGTTATGTCCATGAGCAAAAAGCTCTATGTGAATTTCGGCATCATCCTGGCGATGGTCATCTTGCTGTTCCTGGTGATCGTGTTTGCCGTCCAGCGCGAGCACACGGCGAAAGCAGCAGCGGCCCAGGCAATGCAGATGACCGACAACACCGACAAGGTGCGCTCTCAGCTTATGCAGAACCGGTTGTTCCTGGGCAACTATCTGCTGAGCGGAGATGGCCGAGAAGTTCAGCACATGAATGATGGTGTGCAGCAACTGCGGGATGAGTTGCAGGTGGCCCAGAAGTTCGCCACTTCAGAAGAGCAGCGCTCTGCGATTTCCACGGTGCAGAAGAACGAAGAGGGTTGGGTAACTGAGTTCGCGGAGCCAATGCTGCAGAAACGCAAGCAGGTTGATTCCGGCAATGCCACCGTCGCCGACTTACAGATCTACTACCTGCAGAAGGATGCGAATACCTGGCTGAAGACTTCCATTGATGCCCTGGACATTGCCGACCATGATGCGCACCAGACGCTCCAAGAGCGCGAGGACGCTGACAAGAGTGCCGCCAGTTGGACTCTGATCATCGCCGGAATTGCCACGCTGGTCGCGGTGGTTCTCGGTGCGGGCATTGCATTCCGCACAGCCCAATCCATCACTCAGCCGCTCACGGAACTGATTAGGGTTGCCACGCAGATTGGAGAAAGCGGCGATCTGGATCATGAGATCGATATTCGCCGTAATGATGAGATTGGACAACTGGGCCGCACTTTTGGCCGCATGGTCACCTATCTCAAAGAGATGGCTTCGGTTTCAGAGTCCATCGCGGGCGGAAACCTAAGCGTTGACGTGAAGCCGCGTTCCGCTAACGACACACTGGGCAACGCTTTTGCCAGGATGACCGATGGCCTTCGCGGCCTGGTTCGCAACGTTCGCGACGCTGCATCGCAGGTTGCCAGCGCTTCTTCGCAGGTTGCGGGCGCGTCCGACGAATCCGCCAAGATCAGCCTTCAAACCTCTTCTGCCATCGACGAAGTTACCAGCACCATGCACGAGATGAGCGTCAACGTGCAGAACATGGTGAAGAGCACGCAAGTGCAGGCTTCGAGCGTCAGCGAAACCTCTGCCTCCATCGATCAGATGGTCGCCTCGATTCAGCGTGTTGCTGATACCGCAAAAGTCCTGCTCGACATCTCCAACCGCTCGCGCGAGGAAGTGCACAGCGGTATCTCGACCATGGAGAAGGCGACAGAAGGCCTCAACAAGATCAACAACACGATCGGCGCATCCGGCCAGATTATCGGTGCACTTGGCCAGCGCGCTGACGACATCGGAAAGATCATCGAAGTGATCGACGATCTTGCCGAGCAGACCAACCTTCTCGCTCTCAACGCTGCCATTGAAGCGGCGCGAGCGGGCGAACACGGTTTGGGATTTGCCGTAGTTGCCGACGAAGTTCGCAAACTTGCCGAGAAATCTGCGCAGTCCACCAAAGAAATCTCCGAACTGATCCAGAGCATTCAGAAAGAAGCCCGCAAGGCAGTCGAGAACATGGATCAGAGCACCAGCATCGTGAATGAAGGCCTGAGCCTTGGCGAGGACCTCAACACGGCGTTGCGCAAGATCTCCAACGTCGTCACCGAAGTCTACAAGTTCGCCCAGGAAATCGGGGCTGCCACCAACGAGCAATCGCACGGTTCGACGCAGATTGCTCGCGCGACAACGCGGCTCAACGAAATCACCCACGAAATCAACTCAGCGGTGGAAGAGCAGGCCTCTGGCGCGCATGCCGTGGTGAAAGCCATGGAACGTATGCGTGAACTGGTACAACAGACGACCTCCGGCTCAACGGAGCTGGCTGCTTCCGCCGAGCAGATGTCCAAGATGTCTCGCGACCTCCTGGATTCAATGAACACGTTTAGCGTAGGCCAGGGTGAAGGGTTCGCAGATGGCGGATCTCGCCGGGCACGTGGAGCTGCTGCCGGATCTCGTGGATAAACGGGAGTACCTATGAGCCGTGAACTACACATCGTCGGGTTCCAGGTGGGACGCGAGACGTACGGAGTGCCGATCACCTCATTGCACGAGATCGTGCGCGTGCCGGAGATCACGGCAGTTCCGGACGCCCCCGAGTACATGGAAGGCGTTATCAACCTGCGCGGAAAGATCGTTTCTGTCATCGATCTGCGCAAACGTCTCGGCGAAAAGAAAGTCACGTTTGGACGGCGTAACCGCATCCTGGTGGTAGAGCACAATGGACGCCTTGCAGGGCTGATTGTCGATTCTGCGTCTGAAGTGCTGAAGATTCCCGCCAACGATGTGGAAGCCTCGCCGACAACCCTGCAGGAGGGACGTGCGAATTGTGTGACAGGGTTGGGGAAATATAAAGGACGCCTGATCGTCCTGCTTGATATGACCAGGCTGCTGGATCTCGGTATGGCGCAAAGAGCGTCGTCCGAGGGACGTACCGCAGGCAATGCAGAAACACGGCGCGCAGCAGCAGGCAAATAAGGCCAAAGGACGATCATGAGTTCTCCAGCTCTGGCAATTCAGCTTAGTGAAGCAGAGATGCGGCTACTGCAGACACTCGTGTATCAGGAGTGCGGCATGTATTTCGATGCGCGCCGCGCTCACTTCCTGCAGGATCGCCTGCAGCGGCGCTTGCGCGAGTGCCGGGTCGATTCCTTCTATCACTACTATCGCCTGCTGATGAGCCCGGAAGGCCGGCAGGAACTCATGAAGCTGGTCGAAAACCTCACGGTCAACGAAACCAGCTTTTTTCGCAACAAGGCCCAGCTGGAGTTGTTCCACAAGGGCATTCTTGAAGAACTCATCACCCAGAAGCAGGAAAGTGGCAATCACCAGATCCGGATCTGGAGTGCGGGCTGTTCGACCGGGCAGGAGCCATACACGATTGCAATGCTGCTCGCGGACGCACTGGCCTATCACCAGTTGCGCATGCCGGCTTCGGGCGAAATCGAATGGCCCCGGCCGCTGATTTCTCCTCCGTGGCGGGTCGAAATTCCAGCCAGCGACATTAATTACACCGTCCTGCGTGCTGCGCAGGAAGGGATTTACAACGAACATCAGATGTCGTCGGTGGACTATTCCTACCGACTCCGCTACTTCGACAAGGTCGGCGAACGCTATGCCATCAAAAAGCCGATCAAAGAACTCATCCACTTTGACTTCCATAATCTGAAAACCGAGTTCTTGCCGCAGAAGAACGATGTCATCTTTTGCCGCAACGTGATGATGTATTTCGATGAGGCAGAGCAGCGCCGTCTGCTGGAAAAGTTTTACCGCTGCTTAAGCCCTGGAGGCTACCTGCTGGTTGGACATGCAGAAAGTTTGCTGGGCCTCACCGACAAGTTCGTCATGGTCTACAAAAACTCTGGGACCGCCTACAAGCGCGTCGAGGTGTCGCAGTGACCCAGTTTTCGGATGAACGCGGCTCCGAGCTTCGCGACCTCTTCTTCGAGACCGCGCAGGAACTCCTGCAGTCTCTGAATGAAGATGCGCTGAAGCTCGAGCGCAATCCGAAGGACCGCGAGATCATCCGCAGCATCCGCCGGACGGTGCACACGCTGAAAGGCGATTCTGCCGCCGTCGGCTTCCACGAGCTTAGCGAACTGGCGCACACGCTGGAGGATGCGCTGGCGGTCGAAAAGGCTTCCGCCGATGTCTCGTTGGCAGAAATCGGCTTCACCGCCGCAGATACTTTTGGCGCGATGCTGGTCGCGTATCGTCAGCAAACCGCTCTTCCCGATTCGAGTGCTGTGCGCAATTTGGTGCAACAGCTCGCGTCGAGCGCCGCTTCATCCGATGCCGGCACAAAATCGCCGGACACCCCGGCCCACATCGTATGGACAGAATACGAGCGGCTCGCCGCGCAAGAGGCGAGGACACAAGGGAAAAGAGTTTTTCACGTGGTTGCGCATATCGACCCACTTTGCGCGATGCCGATTGCTGCCCGACAGCTAGTCGCTAATGCAGTCAGCAGCATTGCGCAAATCGTCGCGTCCAGGCCCGAGGCTGGAGCGGCAGTGCAGGGGACCAGTATTGACCTGTTGCTCGCGACATCGCATAGCGAAGCTGCAATTATCGCAAAGTGTCAGATCCCGACCGTGATTGGTAAGGCGACCTGCTCGGAGATGGTTTTTGAGTCCGCATCGGAGAGCCCCGAGGAAAGCGAACAGACAGAGCAGTCCATTGCAGAAGCAAAAACCGAAGGTGATCAGGACGGCAGTCGTGACCGCCGCACGTTGGCTTCGCAGACGCTTCTCCGCGTGGATGCCGAGCGCATCGATAACGTTTTGAATTTGGTCGGCGAACTGATCATCGGGAAGTCGATGATGCAACAGGCCATCCACGAATATGCGCGTCGATCACCGAAAGATCCACTGCGTGCGCGCTTTGGTGATGCGATGTCTTTCCAGGCGCGCGTGCTAAATGATTTGCAGCGCTCGGTGATGAAGATCCGCATGGTGCCGGTTGAGCAGTTGTTCCGGCGCTTTCCGCGCATGGTGCGCGACACGGCCCAGCGTTGCAACAAACAAGTGAACCTCCAGGTCACGGGTCAGGATACCGATCTCGACAAGAGCCTCCTTGATGCCATCGCCGAGCCGCTGACACACATCGTCCGCAACGCTGTCAGCCACGGTATTGAGAGCGCCGCTGAGCGCGAAGCCGCGGGCAAACCAGCGGCCGGAACAATTACGCTCGATGCCTATCACCAGGCGAACCAATTGATCGTTGAAGTCAGTGACGACGGCCGTGGCGTGGATGTTGAGAAGGTCAAGGCCAAAGGCATTCGCAACGGAGTTGTCGGACACGACGAAGCGGCCCGGATGACCGACTCGGAAATCCTGGACCTGATCTTCCGGCCAGGCTTCAGCACTGCGGACGAGATCACCGAGATTTCTGGACGGGGTGTTGGACTTGACGTCGTGCGTAGCGTGCTGCACCGGCTTAAAGGAACTGTCGAATTGGAAACGCATGCCGGTCTCGGTACCAAGTTTCGTCTCAAGTTGCCCCTGACGTTGGCGATTATCAAGGCGTTGCTGTTCCGGGTGGAAGAGCGTTTGTATGCGATTCCGCTCAACACGGTGGCGGAAATCGCGCGCGCCAAAGAATCAGATTTGCACCACGTGGACACTTGGGAAGTGCTGCAACTCCGAGGCCAGGTACTGCCGCTGATGCGTCTTGGGCAGAAGCCTGCCGAAGACGAGGTGGGCAGTCATGCCAAGCTATTTGTACTGGTCATCAACTTTGCCAGCCGCAAGCTCGGTCTCATTGTTGACGCCCTTGAAGGGGAAGAAGAACTTGTAATCAAAGCCCTGGACGATCAGACCATTGCGACGGACCTTGTTAGCGGTGCTTCCATCCTCGGCGATGGCAGAGTCGTTCTGATCGTTAACTTGCCGGCGGTTGTAGACCGCTTTACTTCAGCGCTAACGACTACGGCTCCCTCGGGACTGTTTCTTGCCGATGGAGAGCGCGCAGCGGCAGCGGGAGCGGGGGTGCGGCAATGAGCACTAAGCCAATTCGCGTGCTGGTTGTCGATGATTCGGCGCTGATGCGCAAAGTCATTCCGCAGATCCTCGAAACGGACAATTCGATTCACGTGGTCGGGACAGCCATTGATGGCAACTTCGGTTTGAAGAAACTCGAAGAACTCCGCCCGCAAGTTGTGACGCTCGATCTTGAAATGCCAGGCATGGGTGGCCTGGAGATGCTGAAGGAGATCATGCGTCGCCATCGAGTACCCGTGATTGTCGTCAGCTCGCACAGCACCCAGGGTGCCTCTGTGACATTGAAAGCGCTGTCATTGGGAGCTTTCGATTTCGTTGCCAAGCCGACCGACGTCTCGACGCGCATGCAGGAGATCGCGCGTGAGCTGATTTCGAAGATTAAGGCTGCAGCGCAGAGCCGAGGCATCCAGATTCAATCGGAACTCGATCTGCCTCTGCCAGTACCTCGTGCGAAAGGCAAGCCCGGAGCTCCCAAGGAGCCGACCAGGATCGTGGCGATCGGAATCTCGACCGGAGGGCCGCAGTCGCTGCAGTACATGCTTGCACAATTTCCGGTAGACTTTCCCGGCAGTATCGTGGTCGTGCAGCACATGCCCGAGGGTTTTACCGACATGTTCGCGCGGCGCCTGGACGAGTGCTGCTCCCTAAATGTCAAAGAGGCGCAATCGGGCGATCTGTTGCAGGCCGGACGAGTTCTGATCTGCCCCGGTAGCCGCCATATCAAGGTGAAGAAGTTACCTTTGGGCGACATTGCGATCTTGAGCGACGATCCGCAGGTAAATGGACACCGTCCCTCTGCCGATGTGATGTTCAAGAGTGTGGCCGAGGAGTTTGGTCCTAAAGCGGTTGGCGTCCTCATGACCGGGATGGGCGAAGATGGCGCGAACGGTCTCGGCATGCTCAAAGCCGCAGGTGGAATGACAATCGCTCAGGGCGAGCAGTCTTGCGTTGTGTTTGGGATGCCGAAGGCGGCTATCGAGCGCGGACACGCGATGCGCGTGGTCGACTTGGATGCCCTCGCAGGGACGATCCAGGCGCACTGCCGGCCCGGACGCGCGGAGCAGGGCAGCAAGGCCGCCAGCGCGGGCAAAGAATGATTTTTTGTTATACCCGGGGGAATTTTGACCGGGGTTCGAACCGAGTTAGCAGCAGAGGAGGGGGTATGGAGCAGTTTGCACCAGTGAAGCGAAGCAAAGATGGACAGGCCGTCCAGTACCTGATCGTGGACGACTCCGTCTTCGCCCGCAAGAATCTGGGCCGGATCATTGAAAGCTTCGGAGGCCAGATAGCGGGAGAAGCGGGCGACGGTCTCACCGCCATCAGTGAATACGACCGCTTGAAACCGGATATCGTGCTCATGGACATCACCATGCCGCAGATGGAAGGGATCGAAGCTGCCGAAAAGATCGTGCAGAAGAACCCTGAAGCACGCGTGGTGATGGTGTCCTCCGTCGGATATCAGGAGAACATTGTTGCTGCATTGCAGCGCGGCGCACGGCATTTTGTGCAGAAGCCGGTGAAGCCGGAAGTACTTTACGAAGTGATCAAGTACGTGCTGGGAGAAGACGGCGCAGTTGCCAGTGCTGCCGGCGCAGGGGCCTAACCATGAAGATGGAGTTGATCCAGCCGTTTATCAATGCGGCCGACGCCGTATTGTCGCAAGGCTTGCAGTCCCCCATGGCGATTGAAAACCTCTCCATGGAAGAGGAAGCCTATCGGTTCAAAGGCGTGGCGGCGATGATCGAATTGAGCGGAGACATCGAAGGTCGAATCATCTTCGATCTCGCGCCCAAGACCGCTGCGCGCGTAGCCAGCCATTTCGCCGGCACCGAGCTGCCGGAAACCGACGGATTGGTGCGCGAAGCCGTTTGCGAACTCGCCAATCAAGTCATCGGCAACGCCGTGGCCGTACTGAATGATCAGGGTTTCAAGTTCCGCGTGCACCCGCCCGCGCTCCACACCTCCGAGCAGGGGCCGAAGAGCACGGAAGATACTGAGGCTCTGGTTCTGTGCTTCGATACTGCGGACGGGCCCGTCTTTATGAACATTGCCCTGCGCTATCACAATCCGACAGCCCAGGCGTCTGCAGTTGGGGCGTAGGGAAATTCGGCGACCTGCCCGGATGCATATCAATCGCCCGAATCGACCAGCAAAATCGAGCTGAGACTCGATTCCATTCCGTCACACTTTCATTCAACTGTTTGCATCAAGCCCCAGGAACCAGAAAGACAGGGTTCTGCGGCGGTATGACTGATCCGTTGCCGCTCTGGGCGGAACTGTCGACGGCCGGACAAGAATTGTTTACGGTGAAAGTCGACGAAGTAGCTGCGGTGATCGGGAAAGCACCATCGTTGGCGCTATTCTTCATTCCCGTGACGTACACCGTCATTCCGGGTTGAAGCACTGGTCCACTCAAAAGCGAATAGTTATAGGTCACAGCAGCGGGGGCAGCCGCTGGGCAGGATTTCACCTGCGGCGCGGAGACGGCAGAGATGCTCACCTGCGATGATGGGAATGAACTCACTACTGCCGGAACCCAACCGGAAAACCAATCCGCCGGGTGCGGATTCGGTCCGCTGCCAAGTGCGAACGCATCAATGATCCCGACTGTTCCGGCATCGCACTGCGATACGTACACCTTGAAGTTGCTGTTTGCTCCGCCAGTAGAGGACGCAGCGAACACCCGGAAGCGTGCAAGATCACAGTTCGTCTGTGTCAGGACGGCAGGGGAGAGTGCCGTCTGTGACAGCGGAATCGTCTTTGTGACCAGCCCTGTGCCGGTATCAACGACCGTCGCCTGAGTACATATTTGAGTCCCGTCATTTTGATAGCTGGCGACGTAGGCGCGGCTGCCGTCCCCAAGCACGGTCACAGAAGTGGGAACTGGAACGCTGGCGCATGTCGATCCTGTCGCGACCGCGATTGGCGCTTTTCCTGGCCCATGTGGGACAAGAGTACTGTTCGGCAGATTTCCCTGACTTGCAACATCGAACAATGCCAGTGCTGGCTGAGGAGAATTCGCATCTGTGGCAAATACGCGGTTTGTCACCGGTTCGTAAACCAGTTGGTTCAGATTGCCGCCGGCAGACCCTGCGGAAACAGACGAGACAATGGTGTCAGTAGTCGCGTCGATCACCGAGATAGTATCCGCACTGTCGAGCACGTACACGTGCGTGTTGTCCACATTGGCGACAATCCAGACAGGAGCCGCGCTCAAAGAGATCAAGCGATTAATCGTCCCATCCTGGGTATTGATACTGGAAACTGAGTTCGTACCTTGATTCGCCGAGTAGATCTTCGTTCCGTTCGGCAATTCCGCAAGCGCGATTGGCTGTGACACCCGATCCGGCGAGGGCAATGGGCTGCCCACATTGGCTGGAGAGACCGCAAAGGTGTTCGCGACCACGTTGAGCGACGTGTCGATCACAGAAATGGAGCCGTTTCCAGCGTCAGCGACGTACACCCGGTTCGCTTCGGTACTGTTCACGAAGATCGGGGTGATGGGGGGGCAACCAAGGCTGTCACAAAGCTGCACTAGGTTGATGGTCGTGCCTTGCGTGGTGGCTGTGAGCGCGCTGATCGAAATGGTGTCATCGCCGCTATTCGCGATATAGAGTCGGCCACTATTCGTGAGCATGGCATGCGTCGGCGCCAGACCTGTAGAACCAGCCGAGGCAACCGAGTCGCCGGCCACATCAATCCGGCTAAACGATCCGGAGTTCAGGAACGGGTTCGCTTGCCCAGTCCCGTTTGTGGAGATTGCCGAGATATGTCCGATGGGTGCGGGGGACGGTGAAGCCCCGGGAATCGGCAATGCCACCGGGCGGTAGACATCGCCGCAACTGACGCCCAAGAGGACAAGCAAAATCGGCAGGGCTATGCGTATAGGGAACTGAACGCGCAAACGCGCGTCCTCCCGCCAGCAACGATAAGCAGAAGTCATCTAGTCTTTACTCGCCTGAAAAGCTTTTATTTTAAAGGTGAAACGCGATACGCGCTACCGAGTAGGATGCAGGAAAAGCGACGATTGAACAAAGAAGTTGATTTGCGGGGCAAAGTTCTGCCGCCCAATCTATGTTTGCTGAAAAACTGCCTATTTTCGCGTGCGCTTTCTGGCCGCCGGAGCCTCGGGCACTGTAGCCGCAGGTTTCTTCTTGCCTTCCATTTGCGCCAAGCTCTGCTTTAGGGCGGCCATCAGATCGACCACGGGCGCCAGTTTCTTCGGTTTTTCGACCTCGGCAACTTCGCCGCCTTCCAGCTTGGTTTCGATCAACTGGCGAAGGTTTTCCTGGAATTCGTCCTTAAATTTTTCGGGCTCCCACTTTGCGGCCAGCGCTTCTATCAGTTGGTGCGCGACTTTGACCTCGGCATCCTTGAGCTCCACGTCCGGTGCTCCAAAGCCTTCCACCTTGCGCACTTCCTCCTCGTAATACATGGTGTGGAGCATTAGTCCGCCCTCGTGAGGACGCAAAAACACCGTGTACTCGCGGTTGTGCATGGTGAGCTTGGCGATGGCTACGTATTCGCTTTCCTCTAGTGCTTTGGTTAAAAGCGCATAGGGTCGTCGTCCGGCCTCTTCGGGCAGCATGTAATACGAGGCGTCAAAATAGACGGGATCGACGTCGCTGGACTTCACGAACTCCAGAATTTCCATCGTCTTTGCGGTCTTGGGCTCGATCTTCTTGATCTCTTCGGGATCGATGACGACGTACTCGCCTTTGCGATACTCGTAGCCTTTCACGATGTCGCTGCGCTCAAGCACCTGGTTATCGAGAGGGCAAATGAGTTGCTGCTTGACGCGGTGGAGATCGGTGCGGTGCAGTTGATTGAAAGAGATGCCAGAACTGCGCGCGCCTGAAAAAAGTCGCACCGGCATTGAGATCAAGCCAAATGTCAGATATCCCGACCAGACGGAAGCGGCCATGAGTGTTTCCCTCGAGTTGTGCGCGCCATTGGTGGCGCGCAAAATCTTGCCAGAGCCAAGAAACGCCGGGTAGCAGTTTAGACTAGCCCAGGCACTTTGATGCACTGGAATTGTGCAGGTAATCGAATCTCGAAGCAAGATAACTGGGGCCGTGGTTTGCGCCTCCCCATATGTGGTGTTTACAGCATTGATGCGGCGCCTCCTGGTTCAGCGCGCCTACATGGCGTGTTGTTAAGTGTCTGAAATGAGTAATTTACAGTTATTCGCTGCCGTTTTACTACCTCCATCTTGCACTCAAATTGCGGTTTTTGGGCTCACGACGGTAGGTTTTGCCGCGGCTGCGCACCTCTTGCGCGGGGTAACAACGGCCGGGGCGGTTGTTGGCGGTGCGGTTTGTTTCGTTCTGATGCTCGCCGCTGGCTGGGGCGGATTCGCCGCCCTATGCACGGTTTTCGTGATTACCTGGGCGGGGACCCGTCTCGGTTATCGGCGTAAACAGCAGCTGGGCTCGGCAGAACGGCGCAGCGGGAGAAACGCCGGGCAGGTGCTGGCCAATCTCGGTGTACCGGCTGTGGCAGCACTGCTCTATGTCTGGGTACATGATCCACGATTCCTGCTGGCAATGGCTGCGGCGCTGAGCGAGGTCGCCGCTGATACCCTTTCAAGTGAGATAGGGACCTTCCTGGGCGGCACTCCGCGCCTGGTAACAACCTGGGAAACGGTTCCTCCCGGGACCGATGGTGCGATCACGTGGCTCGGGACCCTCGTTGCTCTATCCGCCGCTTCAGTGGTCAGTATGGTCGGCGGCGCTACCCGACTCTATGCATTTCGAACTGGTCCCCGTTGCATCGCGGCTGCAATCCTCGGAACGCTCGTGGACAGCCTCCTCGGCGCGACCCTGGAACGGAAAGGTGCCTTGGGAAATAACGGGGTGAACTTTCTCTCGACGCTAGCCGCGGCAACTCTCGCATGGCTTATTGCCAATTGAAGATGCTTGGTTAGTGACGAATTCCACTACGAGATCGGGAGGGCACAGCTTTCAGCAGTGCCGTATGCAGAATAGTTTGAGTTACGGCACCGCTGAAAGCCCTCCCGTCTGACAAATCCACGGTCCGCTGTGATTACGGATTCAGAATCCTGTGCATGTCCAGCGATGGCGGCTGCACCCCACACTGGCTCAACATGACGTGCACCTGTCCACGATGGTGCGTCTGGTGATTGAACATGTGCAGCGCGGCCGGAACGGGTGCTTCTTCGTAATGCACGCCTTTGCTGTTTGTATATGACAATCGCTGCGTGAGGAAACTCGCAGGCGCGTTCTGAAAGAACTTTTCCATCGCTAGATCGTCTTGCTCCCGCGCGCTTCGCAGCATCGGAAAATCTTGGTATAGAACCGTATTAAGCGGTGGCGTAGTTTCGCCGCCGCCCGAAAAACGCGACATCCAGATTCGGTCGGCAAGCAGGCCGTGGTTCAGCAATGCGTGAATGCTTCCAAAGGAGCCAGCTCGCTGGAGACGGTACTCCTCTTCGGGGAGTTGGGCGCAAGATTCATAAAGCCGCTGATTCGCAATCCGGTTGTAGTGCGCCAGTTTCTGAAAGATGGCGAGAGTGTCCATGCGATATTGATGTTGAAAACCATCTGAACGACACTAAGTCTGTGGGCGGAGCCGCTTTTACGACATCGTTGTGCGAGTGACCATGAAATACATTCGATTCAATTCTCTGTTGTGGTTAGTGCCCCGCAGTTCCGTGTGGACGGCCACCGTGGCAGTAATGTTTGTAATGTCCAATGTTGGATGTGTCGCGCTGTGTTTACTTGGGCCAGCAGCCCAGGGAAATTCATCCCAGGTCACGGCGGATGCCATCTCGGTTACGGTATCCCCGGCGACAGCCACTGTGAACGTTGCAGACAGCACCTTACGAAATGCTGGTAAGCAGCATTTTGCCGCCAGGGTTCGAGGAACGGCCGAACAGAAGGTCAACTGGCAGATTTGCAGCGGCAACACGTGCTATCAACCGGGAACGTGGTCTCAGTATGGGTCGATTACCAAGGATGGTGACTACACCGCGCCACTTGTACTGCCCAATCCATCAACTTTCGAGGTCAAAGCTATCTCGCAGCAGGAACCGAAAGAGTCCGGCTCAGCCAAAATTACTGCAAGCCGCAACGTGCACTGGACTGTAACCGGCGGGCCGCCAAGCTCGAGCGCACCTGTGAATTGGCAGATGCTGATCGCCACCCCGGGCGACAAGACTGTGTACTATCACCTCTTCCACAATGGGATTGAGGAACGATGCCGGCCGAACATCGGTGTGGCGGATGGTCCGTGCTATCGGCAAGTCATTTTTCACATCGGAAGAGGATTTGTTGCAAACGGCACGAAGGGTGGCATTTTGTATTTTCACGGGGCGGGTGGCTCATCCGGCGATTGCGGCACCCTGATGAATGGAGATTGGAAAAATGAAGTGGACCGGCATGGCTGGGTGGTGGCATGTCCTCAAGGCGCACTTAACAGAGGAGGAAAACAAAGTTGGAACGGGTTTTGGCCGGCGAGTGGAGGTATCCATGAACCCTTGGAAGCATCTCCCGACGATTCCGGCCTGGCCTGGGCTATTTTGAGTGACTTCAGCACAAATCTGCATCTCGACCCAAAGCGCAATCACCTTACCGGGCAATCCGCCGGCACCATGCTCGAGAGTCGTGTCATTGTGGAAGATGGCGCGCTGGTGGCTTCCGCGTCGCAAGCGCCGGGAAATACATACGGAACCGATCATGACGTTTGCCATGGCAGGACGGGTTTGCCTTGTAATCCCGCCTCGAATTATCCGCAGGCGTGGTCGTTTCCCCCTCTCAATTTACCGACTCCTCAGATGAACTATCCGGTGTCGATGTTCATCATGATGGGAACGGATGATCCGTACACATCGGATTGCAGCGGGCCCGCCCCGGGGATTTTAAATAATGCGCCGAATCTCGGCGAATCCTTCGATTTTTACGCCAAGATGTTTCATTGCTCCAAGAGGACACCGAACGATAAACCCTTCTGTCCGTATGTCGCTGGCCAGAGCCCGATGTGCCAGAAGAGCAATTTTGTGGCCGGAGAGGGGCGTGGCTGCCGAAGGAGTTCCGAGTCTTACAAGCATGCAACAGGTTGCGATGAAGGAGTTGTCGTTTACGCCTATCGCATGTTTGGAGGGCAGCACCAGTCGTACAACAATATTGACATCTCTAACTCCCGATCTACAGCCTACAATGCGCAGCTCCGCGCTGATTTCCCCAACTCCACGCCGCCCCGGGGCACCGGTTACGAGAACGACATTATCTGGGATTTCTTCAACCAGCATCCGCAGCCGTAAAGGCGAATGCCTTCGCGTCACGCCCGGCGGACCACAGAAATTGAAACTTTGTGACTTCCATCGCCGTCTACTCTGAAAGTCCGCTTTCTGAGGACAAGATGCACGATCCAAGATTTCCCATCGGAAAATTCCACTACGAAGGGCCTCCGAGCGGGGCGCAGCGGCAAGCTTTCATCGCAGATATTGCCAACACCCCTGCGGCTTTGCGTGCCGCCGTTGACGGTTTGTCGCCCGAGCAATTGGGCACACCGTATCGCGAGGGTGGATGGACGGTTCGGCAGGTCGTGCACCACGTGCCCGACAGCCACATGAACGCCTATGTCCGCTTCAAGCTGGCTCTTACGGAAGACGAGCCGACAATTAAGACCTACGCCGAGGACCGCTGGGCACAACTGGCCGACTCGAAATCTACCCCGATTGAAGTGTCGCTGGCACTGCTGGAATCGCTTCACGATCGATGGGTGCGGCTGCTGCAAGCGTTGACGCCGGAAGACTGGAAAAAGCAGTTCCGGCATCCAGAACTGGGCGTAGTCGCGCTGGAGAAGAACGTCGGGCTTTACGCCTGGCATGGAAAGCACCACGTGGCGCACGTCACGGAGTTTAGGAAGAGAATGAGGTGGTAAAGGGCTTTCACCACGGAGACACGGAGCCACGGAGAAAATCAGGATTCAGCCGGGATTTCGTTGACGCATTCTCGGTAAGCAGCCTGCCCGAGACTGCTGATTTCCTATGTTTGATTGGCTTCGTAGCCTTCTCTGTGCCTCCGTGTCTCCGTGGTGAGAAGGTGCTATCCTCGCACTCCCAATCGCCAGACCAGATAGCTCGCACTCTCTCGCAAAATTGCCGTGCCGCGTTGCCAAAATGATTTCTGGCGAGAATCAGCGTAGTTCCGCTGGAAAGAACGTCGGGCTTTACGCATGGCATGGAAAGCACCATGTGGCGCACGTCACCGAGTTGAGGAAGAGAATGGGGTGGTAAAGGGCTTTTCACCACGGAGACACGGAGTCGCGGAGAAGACCAAGATGATCCGGGATTCCACCTGGCAATTTCACCGAGCCTCTTCTGTGAGACCACTCAGTTTCATCTCTGTCATTGGCTTCGTGGCCTTCTCTGTGCTCCGTGTCTCCGTGGTGAGAAGGTGCTATCCTCGCACTCCCAATCGCCAGACCAGATAGCTCGCACTCTCTCGCAAAATTGCCGTGCCGCGCTGCCAAAATGATTTCGGGCGGGAATCAGCGCGTGGAGCTACATAAACCTCCAATCCTTCATGCTCCAGCATCTTGCGGATACGGAAAACGTGGTAGGCATCGCTCACTGCAATGCAATTCTTCATACCGTTGACACGCATGATGACGGCAACGCGCTGCGCCGATTCGGAGGTGTCGGATCCCTGTGTCTCCGCGATGAGTGCCATCTCCGGAATGCCGCGGCGCATGAGGTAGTCGTGTCCTACTCCGCCTTCGCTGTAGTTGGGGTCGGCAGCCGCGCCGCCGGTAGTAATGACCATTGGCGCGAGCCCTCTGCGAAAGAGGTCATACGCGTGGTCCAGGCGCGCCTTGAACACAGGCGATGGCCTCCCGTCGTATTCGGCAGCGCCGAACACAATGATCGCGTCCGCAGGTTGTAGTTGCTGTTCCCGCGCATCATGGACCACAGCATGGGCTAGATAGGCGAAGATTAGCGCTAATGCGATTAGCGGGACCAGAACGGAGAAGATCCAGACTCTTCGACTGGTCTGTCTAGAAGCGGCGGGCGGATTGGCGGCCTGGGTCGAGAGCGTCTCGATCACCCCTGCGCGAAAAATTCCGAGATCTGATCTGCCGGAATCGCGCCTTCGCGCAAAACCTTCCAGCGCGCATCGTCATCGGTGAGGTCCACGATCGTGGACGCGACATCCCGGGGTGAGGTGCCGCCATCCACAATAATCGGAATGCGAACGCCAAGCTGCTCTTTCACAGCCTCTGCGGTGGTGCACTCGGATTCGCCACTCAGATTCGCGGAGGTAGCGGTGATTGGAATAGCCGCAGCCTTCACCACTTCGAGCGGAATCTTCGCATTGGGCACACGCAACGCGACGTTGCCAGTGTTGGCGGTGACCTTCAGCGGAAGCCGCGATCCGGCCTTCACAATGACCGTCAGCGGACCCGGCCAGAACTTTTTGGCAAGCGCATAAAACTCATCCGGAAGCGGTTTGGCCAACTCCCGCGCCTGGTCCACGCTTTCGATTAAGAGCGAGAGGGGCTTATGGCGGGAGCGCGACTTGATTTCATACACGCGATCCACCGCGCGGAGATTGAATGGGTCGGCGGCGAGGCCGTAGAACGTATCGGTTGGCATCCCCAACACCTGCCCCGCGCGAATCTGGTCGGCTGCGTAGCGGATCAACGAAGTTTCCGGAGTCTCACTGTTGATCTTGAGGATTTCTACGCGCACAGGCTTCTCCCAGGTTCGTTGTACTTGCGAAAGGTAAAGATAACACGCCGCTGGCCTTTGTTGAGGATTACCGTTGCGCAGGCGGAGGGGTAGGCGCCTCGCGTATGATTTCATCCAGAAGGAATAGGTTTTGAAGACAGTTAAACAGTCTGAGCGGCTGCGCCGAGTAGAGGGCCGGCACAATGCGCTGGTGAAAGAACTGCGTCAGGCTTTCAGCCGAGGTGAACTGACGGACTCGGGCGAGTGTGCGATTGAGGGGTTTCGCGTCATCGAAGAGGCAGTAAGGAGCGGGTTGAGGATTCGGACGATATTCTTCGCCGAATCGGCTGAGCCACGCGCTCATAAGCTGCTGCCCCAGATCGCTTCCCACGCCGAAGCGCTGATGCTTCCGGACAAGCTGTTTGCCAGCGCAGTGCCCAGCCAGACGCCGCAGGGGGTTGCCGCGCTGGTCCACGTGAAGTCATTCACCGCGGATGAGGTAGTCGGGAGCCCTTCGGCAGGCCCCGTGTTGGTCATCGCGGGCGTTCAGGATCCCGGCAACCTGGGGACGATCATCCGCTCGGCGGAAGCGTTCGGCGCGAAGGGCATCCTGCTTGGGGAAGGAACGGTGAGCGCCCACAACAACAAAGTCGTGCGAGCTTCGGCGGGATCAGTGTTTCGAGTGCCTGTGGCCAAGGTCGGCATGGAACCGGCAATTGCACTGTTGCGATCGGCTTCCTTTCGACTGCTGGCGACCTCATCGCATAAGGGAACTGCACTTCCGGAAATTGTTTTGAGCGATGCGGTTGCCATCTTCATCGGAAATGAAGGCGCAGGCATCGACAAGAAGTTGCTAGCGCAAATGGATGAACTGATAATGATCCCGCATTCAGCGAAGGTTGATTCTCTGAATGCCGGCGTCGCCGCAAGCATTGTGCTGTACGAGGCGGCACGGCAGGGTCGCTAATTCACCACGCAGACACGGAGGCACGGAGAACGCGAAGTCATGCTGGAGCAGGAACACCTAACGGAGTCGATTATTGGCGCAGCCATTGATGTGCATCGAGAACTCGGTCCTGGCCTGCTCGAAACGGCTTATGAGGAGTGCCTCTGCCACGAGTTTCATCTCCGCGGCATGCATTTTCTGCGTCAAGTCGAGTTGCCCGTGGGATACAAGGGGCTGAAACTTGACTGCGGGTACCGCTTGGATGTTGTTGTAGAAGAGCAGGTCATACTTGAATTGAAGTCAATCGAACAGCTTCTCCCGATCCATCAAGCTCAACTGCTCACCTATCTACGTCCCAGCGGTATGAAAATTGGGCTGTTGATCAATTTCAACGTAGCGGTACTAAAGAACGGAATTGTAAGAAGGGTTTTGTGAAGTCGAAGTGTTTTTCTCCGTGTCTCCGTGCCTCCGTGGTGAATATCATTTGAACCTTTTTGCTACCAATCCATCTTCCGATAGCTCCGGTGACCGCACGCGTCCCTTGGCCGACCGCATGCGCCCGCGAACGCTCGACGAGTTCGTCGGCCAAGAGCACTTGATTGCTCCAGGTAAGCCTCTGCGAGCGCAGGTTGATCGCGACGATATCAGTTCGCTGATTTTTTGGGGACCGCCCGGAACAGGGAAGACTACCCTCGCCAAGATCATTGCCCGCATGACTCGCGCCGATTTCATTGAGTTCAGCGCGGTGCTTTCGGGGATCAAGGAAATCAAGCAGGTGATGGCCGATGCCGAGCGAGCGCGGCAATACGGCACACGGACGATCGTATTTATCGACGAAATTCATCGCTTTAACAAAGCCCAGCAAGATGCATTTCTGCCCTACGTCGAAAGTGGCAGCATTCGCCTGATCGGCGCGACGACCGAGAATCCATCATTTGAAATCATCTCGGCGCTGCTGTCGCGTAGCCGCGTGTACGTTCTGAATCCGCTGACTGAAGATCAGATTGTGATGCTCCTGCGGCGAGCTCTGGAAGACAACGAGCGTGGGCTTGGCGAGATGCATCTTTCCGCATCGGATGAAGTATTGCGACAAATTGCTGTCTATTCCAGCGGAGACGCGCGCAGTGCGTATAACGTGCTGGAGGTGGCCGCAGCGCTAGCGAATTCGACTCAGCACCCGTCGCAGGTCGAGCGTCGCACGTCGCCCGCAACACCCGAAACTCAGCGCACGACGGACGACGTGAGACGTGCGACGGCCCAAAGGACGGAAGAGGGCGGGGCACCCTCAAGTTCATCGACAGCTCAGGAGATCACGCCCGAGATTATTCATGATGCCCTGCAAAAGAGGATCCTGCGCTACGACAAGTCCGGCGAAGAGCATTACAACCTCATCTCTGCGCTGCACAAGTCTGTGAGAAACAGCGATCCCGATGCAAGCTTGTATTGGCTTGGTCGCATGCTCGAGGCAGGAGAGGACCCGCTTTACATCGCGCGCCGAGTGGTCCGCATGGCGGTCGAGGACATCGGACTGGCCGAACCGAATGCTCTTGCTCTCTGCATGGCCGCGCGTGATGCGGTGGACTTTATCGGAATGCCGGAAGGAAACCTTGCGTTGGCGCAGGCCGTCGTCTATCTCTCGCTCGCGCCGAAATCGAATGCGCTATATACAGCCTACGGCGCGGTTCAGGCCGATGTAGAACGAACCGCCGCCGAGCCTGTGCCTCTGCATCTTCGCAATGCTCCGACTGGGCTGATGAAGAATCTGGGATATGGCAAGGGATACCAGTACGCGCACGATCTCGACAGCAAGGTCGCCGAGATGCAGTGCCTGCCCGATAACCTGAAGGACCGCACTTACTACCAGCCCACCAATGAGGGAGTGGAGAAGCGCATCCGCGAAAGGATCGAAGAAATTCGAAAAAAGCGCAGGATCTCAAAATCGGAAGAAGAACCTTAGGGCGTCAGCCCGTGCCGACTGGCGATCGCGCCCAGGATTACCAACGTCGAGTTGTAAGAGATGTGGACGACTAAACTCGATCCGACAGATCCGGTTTTTGCACGAACGATGGTGAGCACGAGTCCAACAAGAAAAACGATGAGAACCAGCCCCGGCGAGAATGCCAGCTGCGCGGAATGGATCATCCCAAATGCTATCGACGTGATTGAGATTGCGGCGAGCAATCCCCAACGTCTTGCCAGCACAGGATAGAGGAAGCCGCGAAAGAAAAGTTCTTCCATCAGCGGTCCCAAACTCACGGCGAAAATGGCTGTGAGGATGGCAATGGACGGGGTCTTCAGATATTCCTGCATCGGAATGTGCTTGGGCATGCGAAAGAACTTCTCCATGCCCTGCAGCAGGACCAGAACCATTCCCAAGGGCACGAGGAATTGCCAGGTCTTGTGAGGCCACTTCCACTGAATAGCATCCCAGAAGCGGCGCCGATACGTGCCTTCAATGAACATCACCATGTAGATCAGCACCACGACGTACCAGGCGAACTGAGTGCAGAGTGCGATCCACAGCTTCTGCTGCGCAACCTGCATGAAAGTCAATGTAGGGTAGAGAGTCTTTGCCGCGACCAGTACGACGATAGGAATGATGACTACGAACGGAATTACGAACTGGATGATGGCGAGCAGAAACACATCCCAACCATTCCAAATCGGATTTTCTGATGCTACCTTCGACGGTTTGGGACCGAGTTCCGGGGCAGGTGGAGCGGGCAATTCCTGAGTTTCAAACTCGGGGTTCTGATCCATGACTTGAATTTACACGAAAAGCTACGACGTGCAGTTTGGCGCGAAGGTTCTAGCTTGCCGCCGAATGCGGCGCGCCGCTCCCATGCTTGGCGAAAAATTCCGCCAGCGCTTGCCCGGTATACGACTTCTTATTACGCGCGACCTGTTCCGGAGTTCCCTGGGCGACGATCCGGCCACCGTCTTCTCCACCTTCGGGGCCGAGGTCGATGATCCAGTCAGCATTGCGGATCACATCCATGTTGTGCTCAATGATGATGATCGTGTTGCCAAGATCAGTAAGCCGGTGCAGCACGTCGAGCAGTTTGCGGACATCATCGAAGTGAAGACCGGTAGTCGGCTCGTCGAGCAGGTACAGCGTCCGGCCGGTCTGGCGTTTACTCAATTCGCGCGCCAGTTTGATACGTTGCGCCTCGCCACCGGAGAGAGTCACGGCTGACTGCCCTAAATGTAAGTAGCCAAGCCCAACATCTACGAGTGTTTGGAGTCGTTGCCGCACCTGCGGAATATTCTCAAGAATCGGCAACGCTTCAGATACAGGCGTCTCCAGCAGGTCGGCGATCGAGCAACCGTTGTACTTCACCGAAAGCGTTTCCTGGTTGTAACGCCGTCCGCCGCAGACCTCGCATACCACATAGACATCCGGCAGGAAGTTCATCTCGATGCGGCGCTGTCCTTCACCCTGGCAGGCTTCGCAGCGTCCGCCGGCTACGTTAAACGAGAAACGCCCGGGTTTGTAGCCACGTTCGCGCGATTCCGGCAGCATGGCGTAGAGATCACGAATATGCGAGAACACCCCGGTGTAGGTTGCGGGATTCGATCGCGGAGTTCGTCCGATTGGAGATTGGTCGATGCGAATGACCTTGTCGATGTTCTCCGCGCCGCTGATCGCTTTGTGCTCGCCTGCCTGCTCGCGCGAGCGGTACAAGACCTTGGCCAAAGCGCGATAAAGGATGTCGTTCACCACGGTGGACTTTCCTGATCCTGAAACTCCGGTCACCACGTTCATGAGGCCGAGCGGGAAGGTCACGTCAACATTCTTAAGGTTGTTCTCACGGGCGCCAAGGATAGTGATGGCCGCAACGTTCACTCGCCGGCGTTCCGCACGCATTTCGATCTTGGTTTTGCCCGCGATATATGCGCCCGTCAGTGATTCGGGAACCTGTTCGATCTGTTCCGGCGTGCCATGCGCGACAAGTTCTCCGCCGTGACGCCCTGCACCCGGGCCAAGATCGATCACGTAGTCGGCGCGCCGGATGGTTTCTTCATCGTGCTCGACGACCAAGACCGTGTTGCCGAGATTGCGTAACTCTTCCAGCGCAGTTAACAGACGCCCATTGTCACGATGATGAAGTCCGATGGATGGTTCGTCGAGCACGTAGAGCACGCCGCGAAGCTTCGAGCCGATCTGTGTAGCGAGGCGAATCCGTTGTCCTTCGCCGCCAGAAAGAGTCGCTGCGGAACGGTCCAGCGAAATGTATCCGAGTCCAACTGCGTTCAAGAATTGCAGGCGCTCGACAATCTCGTGCATGATGCGGCCGGCAATTTGCTCTTCGCGTCCCGTGAGCTTGATGCTGCGTGCCTTCTCTAGAGCTCGCGTCACTGGCATGGCTGTGAAGTCCGCGATTGACCCGTCGGCAACTTGAACCGCGAGACTCTCGAGACGCAGTCGCTTGCCGTGGCACACCGGGCATTCGGTGGCGGACATGTGTTCCATGAGCCAATCACGGTAAGTATCGGAGGTCGATTCGTCGAGCGCGTTCTTCAAGTAACCGAAAACACCCAAGAACCCTGTCTTACCGCGGCCATTGGATTCCCCATAAAGAAAGAGGTTCTGAATTTTGTCCGGCAGTTTTTCGAAGGGCGTGCTCAGATCTATGCCATATGCCGTGGCCACAATCTTGACTTGGTGAATCAGGTTCTGCGAAGCGGATCCAGGACCCAGAGCGCCTTCCAGCAGCGGCTTCGACCAGTCGTTGATGATTTTGGCGGGATCGAAATCAAACTTGCTGCCCAGCCCGTGGCATTCCGGACACGCGCCATAAGTGCTGTTAAAAGAAAACGAGCGCGGCTCAAGTTTAGGAACATCGATGCCGCAATCTGGACAGGCCAAGCGTTCGGAGTAAAGTTGCTCTTCACCGCCGACAATTGCCACTTGCACCAAACCTCCCGCCAGCTTCATCGCCAAGCCAACGGACATTTCCAACCGCTGCTCGATTCCGGGTTTCACTAGCAGACGGTCCACAACGACCTCGATCGTGTGATTCTTGCGCTTGTCCAGTGCGATGCGGTCTTCAAGCCCAACCAATTCGCCGTCAATTCGCGCGCGTGTGAAGCCGTGCTGGACAAGCTTCTCCAGTTCCTGCTTGAACTCGCCTTTTCGTCCGCGAACGATGGGAGCCAGCACCATCACGCGATCTTCCGGTTTCAGCGCCATCACGCGCTGCACGATCTGCGCGGCCGTTTGCCGCGAAATTCCCCGCCCGCACTTTGGGCAGTGCGGCACGCCAATCGACGCGTACAGCAGTCGCAGGTAGTCGTAAATTTCAGTGATTGTCCCGACTGTAGATCGCGGGCTCCGGCTGGTGGTTTTCTGCTCGATCGAAATGGACGGACTCAAGCCATCGATGGAGTCCACATCCGGCCGCTCCATCTGATCCAGAAACTGGCGAGCATAGGCCGACAACGTCTCCACATAACGCCGCTGGCCTTCGGCATAGATGGTGTCAAACGCAAGCGACGACTTACCCGAGCCGCTCAACCCAGTCACAACCGTCAGCGTATTTCGCGGTATCTGGACGTTGATGTTCTTGAGGTTATGCTGCCGGGCACCGCGAACTGAGATTTCCCTTATGGCCATTTGACTCAACAGTAATGCACCTTCGTAACGTGGACGGGGCACCAGAAATGATGGAGAGTGGAGATGCGCAGTTCTACTCACGTATCTTATAAGTAAACAGCGGCCAGGGTCAACGCGGGTAGAGTTAAGCGCACCGGGCCTCGCGCAACCGAGGCGACCGGATCTAAACCGTTGATTTTGCCGCTTGTCGACGGGAAAGCGGGCCGAACGTGGGGAGTTTGTTTGCAGTTGCTGTCATGATCTTGACCGTCGCCGGATCCGTGGTTCTCGGAATTAGCTTAGCTTATACCGGTGTTCTTGCCCTGTTGCACGCCTTCGCCGCCCGTGATCGCGCCCCCAAGCCCGCACTCGTTCTGGTCCACACCGAAAGCCACGTTGGGGCAGACTGACCCCGGATTTCCTCCATCGGATTCAAACATATTCAAAATTACTGCTGCGGCGGTTGTCCCTGATTTTGCTGTTGCTGTTGTTGCTGCTGCTGTAACTCGCGCAACAATTGCTCTGGCGTCTTCACCACTGGCCCACCGTTCGGATTGGGCTGCTGTGGCGGTTGTTCGCCCTGCGGCTCCTCCTGTTGCTCAGAGGGGGGCGCCGAATCGGGCTGGACATCCGTACTGTCTTCGGTAGGTTGGTCCTGCTGGTCCTGGTCGATCTGCGGAGTGGCCTGTATGCCTGGGTTGTAGGCCTGCGCCGATGGATTGTTCGGCTGCGGCGGGGTTGGCAGGGGGCCATTCATCTTTGCGGTCAGCACAACTTTCTTTAGTCCCGAAGGATCCGACGGAGATCCCACCATAACGTAATCAAAATGGGATCCGTTGAGGAGTTGCGCCATGACATCGCGCGGAGCTCCTGGGCCGAACTGCCCTACGACACGATCATTTGACGGAGCTGCGGGCATATCGATCGAGGCGCCGGTCTTGCTTCGCACTTGGTTCAGCACGTCACTCAGCGTCGAGTTCCTCGCAACAATGGTCAGCTGCCCGTTGCGGAATGTGACGTCGGGCGGCGAGGAAGGTCCATGCTCTGGGGTTGGAGGCGGTGGCTGCGGAGCCGCTTGTTGTTGTGGAGCGGGTGTTGATTGCGGCTGAACCGCTGGTCTGGAAGCCTTCGGCTTGTGAGCCTTACGTTGCTGCGTTGCTGCTGACGCAGTTACCGCTAGTCCTAAAGCTAGCGCTGCGGCGGTGAATTGACGGAAGAACATGGAGAAACTCTTGTAACGTTGGATGCGATTCTAGCACTGATCGTAAGAAGGTCGTGATTACTGCTTGGGAGCGAAGTAGCCAGTGCGAGCCCGCACCTGCAGGTCCTTCTTAAGTGCGGTGATTTGAATCGAGCGGTAGCGCCCATCAGCATCGAAGTCCGCCGGATGGTAGGAGATCACATATTGGCTGCGCAGCTCGTCCTCGATGGCAGCGAAGGAATTCTTGATGTCCTTCATCTTGTAGGGGAAGAAGGCTCGGCCGCCGGTCGAGTCCGCCAGCTGTTGAAGCACTCGGTCGCCGCGCAGAATCAACCCGCTGTCGTCGGTTGAAATTGTGTAGATGATGACCTGTGCCCGCTGCGCCATTTCAATGGCTTGCGCGCGGGAATGTTCGCTTTGATTGTCCTCGCCATCGCTAACCACGACCAGCGCGCGCCGGACGGGGCGATCGGAGTCATCGTTCATCATGTGCGTCTTGCAGGCGCTATAAATGGCGTCATATAGCGCCGTTCCGCCGCCGTCTTCCAGGTGATGAACCCCGGTTTGCAGAAGCGCCACGTTATCTGTGTACTCCTGCGAGATACTGCTGCGGGTGTTGAATCCCATGACAAATGCATGGTCATAGTGGGCGCGGATCGTATGTTGCAGAAATCCGGCGGCCGCATTTTGCTCGAATTCGAAGCGGCCATGGATGGATCCACTGGTATCGATCAGCAAGCCTAACTGCAACGGCAAATCTGTTTGCTGACTGAAACGCACGATGGATTGCGGAGGCTTGTGGTCATCCAGAACGTGGAAATCACCCTCTTTGAGGTCGCGGACGAACTTGCCATGTTTGTCCATGGCAATGAACAGCACGTTCACTTCGTCGACCCGCTTCTGGATCGTGATGACGTCAGTCGAGGTATCGTTGTATCCGGTGGAACTAACTGAAAGCCCCGGAGCGACATAGGCCTGCGTCTGCTGAGCCATGCTCGGGTAGCCGGCGCAGACCGTCAAAACGAGACACAGAATGAGACCTATGTACTTCATTCCCCAACCATCCAAAAATTGCACAAATAACCATGGCCCGCAGGCCGCCTACAGCTATTGGATGCACGTCGTTTGCCGAAGACCCTACTCCGGTCAGGGGCAATAAATGCATGAATTTAGCCGGGGGCGCGGCTTTCCGTGGATGGCTTGACTCTAGGCGACTCCCGAGGGGTTCGCCAAGTTACAAAAGGAGCACGCGAAAGGTCACCGAAATCTTGCCCGCAAGTTGTTGGAAACTGGGCTTAGGCAATGGCGCTTGCGCCACGATTGCGTAGCAGTCCGATAGCCTTCTTCAGCGCGTGCCGTCTTGAATAGCTCAGGCCGCCAGCAACCAGAATGTAAGCAATCGCCCCGGCGAGAACGCAGAACGCCAGACGCAGCCCCGTGTTGAAGTTAGATGGCAAGAAACTCTTTAGTCCCAGCACCGCTGCGGCCATCATCAAGCAACCTATGATGGCCGGCATGAGTACCCGAAAGAACTCTGTCCATGACATCTCGATTCTCCAGAAAACGCGCCCCGTGACTGGGATTCCCACGATCGGGAATCCGATCATCCATGCTGCTGCGATACCTGCATTTCCCCAGTGGCTGCCGAACACGAATGCGCAGGGTAATACAAGAGCCATGGCCATCGCACTCCACATGCTGTATGCGGAATCGCCGACTACATTCAAAATCGACCAAATAATCGGGATAAGTGAGCGGACGCTGGCATAAAAACCCAAGAACATAAGAGGCAAAATCGCAGTCGCCCACTTGGATCCGAGGAAGACCAGCACAAATTCGCGGCTTACCAGCGCGATACCAACGCTGAGCGGAAGAGTTATTAGGCCAATTCCTTCGAGCAGCGTGAGCATGTAGCGCCGCAGGGCGGCTTTGTCCTTTTGAACAGCAGAGTAGAGCGCGGGTGTCACGGAATTCAACACTCCCGTAATCTTCTCGACTGGAACCGTCGCCAGGTTCCATGCCACGGTGTACGCTCCTAGTGCGTCCTGTCCGAGAATCTTTCCCGAGACCACGAAATCCGCATTCGAATACGTGTACCAGGAAACCCGTCCGGTGATCACGTGCCAACTGAATCGCAGAACATGGCTCAGTCGGCTCGGATGTGGCATTGCAATGCGGTGGCGTCGCATGGAAAGGACCAACGCAGTCCCAACAACCGCGCTGGAGACCCCCGCCAATACCAGCGTCCAGTAGCGGAAGCCCAGGACCGCAAAAATTACGGCGACCAATGCCATGGCGAAGCTCTTGGTCCCATCAATGAGGCTCATCAGTTTGAACCGGAGATCACGTTGCAGCAATGCCGCCGGCACCGACTGAAATGAACTTATGAGAAACGTTGTGCTCATTGCCACTACGACCCATGGCAGTTCCGGCGATTTGAAGAACTTTCCCAGGGGGACGGCTGCGACACAAGAGAGCAGGAATCCGGCAATCCCGAGCAGGACGGCGAACCCATTCAATTGCGCGATGTCTTCCTCGGCGAGGTCGCGCAGCGTGATTACGGTCGTGCCGACGCCAAATTCACTGATTAGGTTCGCAAAGCCCAGGTACACCGTTGCCATCCCGACCACACCGTAATCCTGCGGATTCAAGATGCGGGCAACGATCAGCGTAGAGGCCCATGAAAAAATCTGTGCCCCCCACTTCATTCCGGCAGTCCACGCCAAGCCGCGCACCAGAGTGCCGTCCAGTTGGGCATGGGCGGGCGCTGCCGGCGCAACTGGTTCGCTGGGCGGAACTTCGGAGGCGGGATTCATGGGAAGCTTAATTGTGCACTAACTTAGCTGAAAAACCTCGTGTCGGAAGTCACATGGACAAAATTGTTGATCAACCGGGGGTGAATTCTCGCTGTTCCAGCTTATTGATGTCGCCTTCCACGATCACGGCGGCAGCGTACTCCGATCCGAAGTCAAGCGAAGCCATCTGCCAGCGATCAGCCACCCTCGCGTCCGGACGGGTGGCCAACAGCTTTGCCGGTTGTCCCGGCATCAAGGAAACATCGAAGTCTCGCAGCGGCAAGGACAGACCCGTACCCAGGGCCTTCACGTATGCTTCTTTTCGGGTCCAGCAATGAAAGAATCCGCGATATTTGGCCTCGCCTTGCAGGCTGCTCATCCATTTCTGCTCCGCGCACGAGAAGAAACGCTTGGGAATCTCGTCGACGTCTACGTCGTGGCGAATCAGTTCAACATCGATCCCTATATTTCGTCCAAAGGCGAAGCCGTACGCCGCGATTTCCCCAGAATGCGAAACGTTGAAGTGGAGGTCTGTTCTGTGGCGAACATCTAAGCTGGGCTTCCCCTCAGCGGAGTAGGAAAAAACGAGTTCGTCGGCATCGCTCTGAAGATACGCCCCTAGTAGTTGCCTTAAGCAGCCACGCGCGACGATAAATCGTCGTCGATGCTCCGCAAAGCGAAAGCGTCGAGCACGCTCGAGTTCGTCGGGAGAGAGGAGCGGTTCCAGGCGCTGCGCAGTGGATTGGCTTTCGAGATCCGCGTGCCAAATGTGGACTGCACCAGGCGTTAGGGTGAATCGCGGATCGGGAAGAGTGCTCACCAGGCAAACTCAAGCCTCGACATCAATCGCGGATGGGGTTTGGTCGCTTACTCTTGGCCAGACCTGCAACCTTTCGACTGGCGCGGGCGTTGCTCGGGAAATGCATTCGAGCAAACGCTTTGCCACGTCGCGAATATAAGGCTCACGCAACATTTGGTGTGGGAAGTCAATGCGATAGATATGAACGCCGCCCTGTGAGCGCTCGCTCCATCCCATGGTTTCGTCCTTGATGTAGTAAAAGGGCTGCCTTGGACGCTTGAAGAGTGCCACCGGGGCTTGGAAATGTGGCGTCCTGAAATCCTTGCCGGGCCAGTAAAGTTTCGCGAACGACGTTTCGGTGCGTTTCTGCCCAGTTGCAACACGCTGAAGCTTCTTCGAAAGGGCATCCCCAATCATTTTCAATTGCCGGCGGAGACTCATACGAAGCATTCCGCGCAGTCTCTGGTGATAGTAGTAAATGCGCCATTTCCAACGTACGTGCGAATTCTGCCGCACCCAGGTGTCAAAGATTGCGAAGACTGCGACTTTTTCTCCTTCAGCCTCGAGTTGCAGGATCATCTGCTCTCCGATGTGGGTGCCGGCACACATTCCTCCGATGTAATACGGTCCTCGGGGCTGAACCGTCTTCATCGCCTGCACATAATCGCGTGCAATGGCTCGCATTTCATCCAGGGTGATGGGCGCATCCGGCCTCACTGCTCGATGCAACTGCAGTTTGTAGAAGGTCTGTTGTGGTCCCATGGCCTGAGCCAGGGCGGCGTAGCCGATTGAATCCATATCGGGAGCAACCACGGCAAAGAAAGGCGTCGTCCGTCCAGGCTGCACCCTCATTGCGATAGGCTCAGCGCTGGATTCAGTTCCGTCGCGAAGCACCTCAGCCATTTCCGCTACGGTAGCGCCTCGGAAGAGCACTGCCATTGGGATTTTTCGTCCTAGCGAATTCTCAATCTCCGACATGAGTTGTGCCGCCAGGAGCGAATGTCCGCCCAGATCGAAAAAGTTATCGGTCACTCCCATGGATGAATTGTTGAGTACGCGTCTCCACAAAGCTAGCAATTTTTCTTCAAGGGCATCTCGCGGTGCAGTCGCCGATCCCGATGCTGCGTCGCTTGCTACGTTTGGTTTGGGCAGAGCCTTGCGATCGACTTTGCCATTCGGGGTCAGCGGGACAACCGTAAGCTCCACAACCGCGGACGGCACCATATAGTCGGGCAAGCTTTGCTTGAGATGAGTGCGGCATTCCGCAAAGGACAAGTGTTCACCCGGTTTTGGGATTACGTACGCGACCAGACGCTTGTCGCCGGGCACGTCCTCTCGCACTATGACAATGGCCTGCTGTACCGCCGCATGCTTGGAAAGCTGATTTTCAATTTCGCCCAACTCAATACGGAAACCGCGGACCTTCACCTGGAAATCGGTACGCCCCAGGTACTGCACGGTTCCGTCGCGCAGATATCGCGCCAAGTCCCCGGTGCGATACATGCGGGCTCCCGCTTTCGCGCTGAAAGGATCTCGAACGAATCGTTCCGTCGTAAGTTCGGGACGGTTGAGATAGCCGCGTGCGACACCTTCTCCGCCGATGTAGAGTTCTCCCGTCACTCCAATCGGTGCCGGCTGCTGCCGCGAATCAAGAATATAAAAAGTGGTATTTGCGATCGGGCGGCCGATCGGGGCTGTACCTGCGACTTCACGCACCCGTTGTACCGACGACCACACGGTGGTCTCGGTCGGCCCATACATGTTCCACAGTTCGGCGCAGCGAGGAATGAGTTGCAATGCGAGGTCCGATGGCAATGCTTCGCCACCGCACAGCACCTTCATTTCTGGTTGGCCGTCCCATCCGGACTCAATCAGCATGCGCCAGGTAGCAGGGGTTGCCTGCATTACTGTTGGGCGGTGCAGTTCCAGTAAATACCGAAGTGCCCGCGCATCCGATGCGTCTTCGCGCGAGGCAAGGATCACCTTTCCGCCACTGACAAGAGGTAGGTAAAGTTCCAGACCTGCGATGTCGAAGGAAAGCGTGGTGATCGCCAGCAGCGTATCGCCCGCGGTGAACCCAGGTTCACGCTGCATGCTCTGCAGGAAATTCGTAAGATTGCCGTGGGTGATCTGTGCACCTTTAGGTTTCCCCGTCGATCCCGAGGTGTAGAGCACATAGGCAAGATGTTCAGGCCGCGATTGTGAAACGACTGGTGCCGCATCTTCTCCAGCGTTTAATGCTGTCCGAATATCAATCACGGTAGCGCGATCAGCTGGAGATTTTTGCGCTAATTCAGGTTGCGTCAATAAAAAGCTGAGCCGGGAGTCTTCCGCAATGAAGGCGATGCGATCTGCCGGATACGCGGGATCGAGGGGAACATAAGCTCCACCCGCCTTGAGAGTTCCCAGGAGCGCCACCACCATGTCGATGGAGCGCTCGAGATAAATGCCTACCAAAGCTTCGGGCTCGAGTCCTTTTGCGCGCAGGTGCTGTGCCAATCGGTCGACCCGCGCGTTCAATTCCGCATAGGTTAGCTGCTCGCCGCCCATTTCGACCGCTACTGCGTCAGGCGTAGACGCAGCCCGGCGCGCTACCAGGTCATGAACGCAAATGCCGCGCTCGAATTCACGATCGGTCGCGTTCCATTCGTGCAGGAGCTTATGTTGTTCCGCCGCATTGAGCAGCGGCAGATCAGCAATTGCCTGATCCGGATTTGCAACAATCGCTTGGAGCAGCGTGAGCCAATGCTGCTGCATGAGTTCGATGGTGTTCTTGTCGAAAAGATCGGTGGAGTATTCGAACAGCAGGCGTAGCTCGGCCTCGCGCTCTGTGGCGGTTACGGTAAGATCAAACTTCGAGGTCGTACCCGAACTCTGCATGCCGCCGATTTGCAGGCCCCCCATCATCCGCTGAGCAGCCGCGGCTTTCTGTGCGGTAAACATCACTTGGAACAGTGGATTGCGGCTGAGATCGCGCTCGGGCCTGAGTTCCTCGACAAGCTTTTCAAACGGTACGTCCTGATGGGCGTAGGCTCCCATCGCGGTCTCGCGCACTTTCGCGAGCAACTGGCGGAAGTTTTCGCTCCCATTAACTTGGGTGCGCAGCACGAGAGTGTTGACGAAGAATCCGATCAGTTTCTCGAGCTCTGGACGCGAACGTCCCGCGATTGGCGATCCCACGACTATGTCGTCCTGGCCGGAGTAACGCGACAGCAAAATATCAAATGCCGCCAACAGTGTCATGAACAGTGTCGCGCCTTCGTTTCGCCCGAGTGCCAGCAACTGGTTTGTGAGATCTTTTGGCAGATCAAAGACGGAGTTTGCGCCGCGGTAGCTCTGTTCAGGCGGTCGCGGCCGATCTGTAGGCAATTCAAGGCTGCTGGGAGCATCGAGTAATTTCTGTTTCCAGTATCCTAACTGCTCCTCCAAAGCCTCGCCGGAAAGTAGCCGCCTCTGCCAAACTGCATAATCAGAGTATTGGATAGGCAGAGGAGCACAGTCCGCAATATCGCCCTCGATCTCCTGTTCGTAAAACTGAATCAATTCTTCCCGCAATACTCCAAGCGACCAGCGATCGCTAATGATGTGGTGCGTATTGATAACCAACGCGTGATCGGTCGCGGAGATCTCCACCAGCAATATTCGGATAAGCGGACCCGTTGACAGGTCAAATGGACTATTGATTTCTGCCGCGATCAACCGGCGTGCTTCGGTTTCGCGTACTCTCTCCGGAACCGAGATCACGCTGATGACCCCGAGATCCACCTCGAGGGAGGGCGTAATCATCTGTACCGGAGTGCCCGCCTCGCTCCGGAACCAGGTTCGCAGAGACTCATGCCGCTCAAGAATGCGATTCAATGAATTCCGCAGAGCTCGAAGATTCAGAGTGCCTTTAAGCCGCAGCACTAGAGGTACGTTGTACAAGGCGCTGTGCGGATCAAGGCGGTCCAGAAACCACAAGCGCTGCTGCGCAAAAGACAATTGCAATGACTTATCACGCGCAACACGTTCCAGTGGAATGGCGTGCATCGCACTCTTCTTTGACTGGACGGCGGCAATCTTGTCGGCGAGGCCCGCGACTGTAGGCGCTTCGAAAAGGGCCAGCAGAGGCAACTCGATCGAAAACGCCTGGCATATGCGCGAGATGACCTGCATGGCGAGCAGCGAGTGTCCGCCGAGTTCAAAGAAATTGTCGTGAATGCCAATTCGGGCACTGTTCAGTACCTGTGCCCAAATGCCAGCGATGATTTCTTCTGTAGGCGTTCGTGGTCCGATGAATTCGCCTCTCGATTCGGAAGCGCCGTATTCGGGCCGCGGTAGGGCTTTGCGATCGATCTTTCCGTTTGCGGTAAGGGGAAGGGTCTCGAGCACGACCATGGTTGCCGGAACCATGTACTCAGGAAGCCCCTGTCTCAGGTAGTCGCGAACTTCGGTGGTGTCCGGCTTTTGTCCCGGCTTCGCAACGAGGTATCCCACCAGGCGCTTGTCGCCAGGGCTGTCTTCGCGAACCACGACCACGCCCTGCTGGACTGACTGATGTTGAGCCAACAGATTCTCGATCTCACCCAGTTCAATGCGGAAGCCGCGCAGCTTGACCTGGTTGTCGATGCGGCCCAGGTATTCAATCGTGCTGTCCGCGCGATAGCGGCAACTGTCGCCGGTACGGTACATCCTCGCGTTCGGCTGCTGCGAGAACGGATTGGGAACGAAGCGTTCCGCCGTCAGATCATCCCGCCCGTAGTAGCCACGCGCCAGTCCGTCACCCGCCAGGTAAAGTTCGCCCGGAACTCCGATG
>JAICSO010000058.1 GCA_025936825.1 Terriglobales bacterium | reverse complement strand
CGACTTCATCCGCCTGGCAGCAATCAGCAAGCTCAACATCAAGCTTGTGGGCACGCACTGTGGGGTGTCCATCGGCGAAGACGGCCCATCACAGATGGGGCTTGAAGATCTCGCCATGATGTGCGCGCAACCAGACTTCACGGTGCTCTATCCCGCCGATGCTACGAGTGCCTGGAAGGCCACAGGACTGATCGTCGAGAAACCCGGCCCCTGCTACCTGCGGTTGGGGCGCCCGAACTCGAGGATTCTCTACAGTGCGGACGAGGAGTTTGCGATCGGCAAATGCAAAGTCCTCCGGAAAAGCGACGAGGACAGAGCACTCATTATCGCGGGGGGCATCACCGTGTTTGAAGCTCTGGCCGCGTACGATCAGCTTCGAGAAGAGAGCACTTCGGTTCGCGTCATCGATCTGTTCAGCGTGCAACCCATCGATCATGAGGAGCTGATCGCTTCGACGCGAGCCGTCGGCGGGCTCATCATCACTGTCGAGGATCACTATGAGCACGGAGGACTCGGCGACGCCGTCCTCTCAGCCCTCGCTGAGGAGCGCGTTCGAGTTTACAAATTGGCTGTACGGGAGATCGCTCACAGCGGAAAAGCCAAGGAACTGATCGAAAAGTACAGCATTTCCTCCAGGCACATTGTGAACGCGGTCAAGTCTGCCTTGGTGGCTGCTCCGCGGGATACCGTCGGCGTCGCAAGGTCAAAGGGATTGCGGAAGAGGGGTGTTGGCCCTGCAATCAATCGCAAGAATGTGAAACCGACGCGGCAGCTCCACGACCTCGGTCAGAGTCTCTGGCTTGACAACATTTCCCGTGGGCTTCTGAAGAGCGGGACGCTCCGCCGCTATATCGACGAACTCTCGATCACCGGGCTCACTTCAAATCCCTCGATCTTCGACCATGCGATCAAGAACTCGAACTTCTACGATGACGCCATCCGCCAGAAGATGAGGGAGGGCAAGTCAGGTGAGGCGCTCTTCTTCGAGCTTGCGCTCGAGGACTTGAGGCAGGCCGCCGGTCTCTTCCGGCCGATTTACGACCGGACCAATGGCACCGACGGTTGGGTGTCGATGGAGGTTTCTCCCTTGTTCGCTCATGACACGGCACACACGATCGCCCAGGCTAAGCAGCTTCATGCTCACGCCGGAAGCCCCAACCTCTTCATCAAGATTCCCGGTACTCGAGAAGGCGTGCCTGCGATCGAGGAGACTGTATTCGCCGGAGTGCCAGTGAATGTGACTCTGCTCTTTTCGTGCGAGCAATATCTGGCTGCGGCTGAAGCCTACATGCGTGGCGTTGAGCGACGCATCGCAGCGGGCCTGAACCCGGATGTTTGCTCTGTAGCCTCTTTATTTATTAGCCGTTGGGACAAGGCGACGATGGGGAAGGTCCGCAGAAACTTGCAGGACCATCTCGGGATCGCCGTCGCCAAGCGGACCTACAAAGCGTACCGCCAACTGCTCGATTCGGAGCGCTGGCAGCGGTTGGCCAATGCCGGTGCGCATCCGCAACGCCTGCTCTGGGCGAGCACAGGCACCAAAGACCCCGCTGCTTCCGACGTTCTCTACATCAAGGCGCTCGCGGCTCCATTCACCATCAACACGATTCCGGATGCGACACTTCTTGCTTTTGCCGATCACGGCAAACTGGGTAAGCTTCTGGCCGTCGACGGCGGCGATGCGGACAAGATGATCGCCAAGTTCGGCCAAGCGGGGATCGACTATGACCAGCTGGCCGCCGATCTGCAGCGCGAAGGCACCGAGTCGTTTGTCAAATCCTGGAAGGAGCTGCTCGGTTCTATCGCGTCGAAAGACGTTCCGCTCAAAGCCGCGGGTTGAGATCCGCAGCGATGAAACCAACAAAGGATGGACCCAGGATGGGCCAGGGTTCGAGGAAAAACATCCTAGTTCGTCTCGAACAACCTCTTTTATCCTGCGGAGGAATAGAAAAATGATCACGATCCCGCAACCGCAAACTGGAATCATTCCGCTGTACGAGCGGCCAGCCTGGAAGGCGCTGCAGCAGCACTATGCCAAGGTACAGAATGCGCACCTCCGCCAGATGTTTGCGGAGGATCCCCAGCGCGCCGAGCACTTCGCGTTCGAGGCCGTAGGTCTCTACTTCGACTATTCAAAGAACCGCATCACCGATGAGACGGTCAGGCTGCTGCTCGAACTGGCGAATCAGTCCGGCCTGCGCGCGCGGATCGACGCCATGTTTAGCGGCGAGAAGATCAATGTCACCGAAAAACGCGCCGTTCTGCACGTTGCCTTGCGAGCGACGAAGGACGAGTCGATCATGGTGGAGGGCAAAAACGTGGTACCCGAAGTCCACGCCGTGCTCGATCAGATGACGGGATTTGCGAATCAGGTCCGCAGCGGCCAATGGAGAGGGCATACCGGCAAGCGCGTACGCAACGTGATCAACATTGGTATCGGCGGCTCCGATCTCGGCCCTGTCATGGCCTACGAGGCGCTGAAGTACTACAGCCAGCGCGACATGACCTTCCGCTTCGTTTCGAACGTGGACGGCACGGACTTTGCCGAGGCTACGCGCGATTTAAGTGCCGACGAGACGCTCTTCATCGTGTCCTCCAAGACGTTCACAACGCTTGAGACGATGACCAACGCACGCACGGCCCGCAAGTGGGCGCTCCGGGCGTTGGGAGACGAGAAGGCTGTCGCGCGCCACTTCGTCGCAGTCTCGACCAACACCGCCGAGGTCAAGAAGTTCGGCATCGATCCCGCCAACATGTTCCAGTTCTGGGATTGGGTCGGTGGACGCTACTCGATGGATTCGGCGATTGGTCTGTCGACGATGATCGCGATTGGGCCCGACCAGTTCCGCGCGATGCTCGCTGGCTTCCACGCGATGGATGAGCACTTCCGCACTGCGGCCTTCGACCGCAATCTGCCCGTGCTGATGGGGCTGCTCGCCGTCTGGTACAACAACTTTTTCGGGTCTCAGACAATCGCCGTTCTGCCGTACGAGCAATACCTCAAGCGCTTCCCGGCCTATTTGCAGCAGTTGACCATGGAGAGTAACGGAAAGCGCGTGACTCTGGACGGCACCCGCGTGGAATACCAAACCGGTCCGATCTTCTGGGGCGAGCCCGGGACGAACGGCCAGCACTCTTTCTATCAACTCATTCACCAGGGAACGAAGCTCACCCCGTGCGATTTCGTCGGCTTCTTTCAGACGCTGAACTCCCTTGGCGATCACCACGATCTGTTGATGTCCAATGTGTTCGCACAAGCGGAGGCCCTTGCGTTCGGCAAGACTCCGGAAGAGGTCCGGGAGGAAGGAACGCCCGACTGGCTCGTTCCGCACCGTACTTTCGAAGGCAATCACCCGTCGAACGTGATCCTGGCGGAACGCCTGACTCCTGAGACTTTGGGCAAGCTGGTGGCGCTCTACGAACATAGTGTGTTTACACAGGGAACGATCTGGCAAATCGATTCGTTTGATCAGTGGGGCGTCGAGCTGGGCAAGGTCCTGGCCCAGCGGATCATACCGGAACTCGAGGCAACCGAGGAGCCATCGCTGAAGCACGATAGCTCGACCAACGCGCTTATTCGACGCTACCGCAACCTCAAGGGCGGCGCAGCACGAATGAAAAAGAACGGCTGAGTTGGCGCGAACTCGCAGATGAACGACGTTAGGAAGCGTACGCGGAGTGTCGATGCGCGGACCACGCTACGCGACACCGCTTGCACTGCACCAAACGGTTCGTTTGTTTCGGATGCGTACAGATACGGCACGAACTCCCAGGACTCGTTGAAGGCGTGGAATTCTCACCGCAAGAGGCGCCGTGGTTCGATCTTCAGAGTGTCAGGCAACAAGCCAGTCACTTGTACCTCCGATATCGCGTGAAGTCTCAGCCTTCAATGGCGTAGATCGACGCTGTCCTTGCGGGTAACACTTCCGGTCTTCTGCTCGTAAAGAGGATCTAGCCAAGCGGCGGGTATCCGAGCCCAATATCCAACCACGGGCCGGCGTATCGCCAGCAGGCGATCTAAGATGAGGGTGATGTCTCGGTGAACTCGGGCCATCATCGCGGCTCACGCCTCCGTACTCACACGATCAGCATTGTTGATGCTGAACCACATCCTGAAACTTACGAATCAGGTATACTGAAAAAGAAAGTCTTCAAGCGTGCAGAGACAACAATAGCGCGCTGATCCCATTCCACATAATCTGAACGCCAATGCAAACCAGCAGAAACGACGACAGCCTTACAATCACCATCATTCCCGTCTTTCCAAGCACTCTGGCGATTTGGTCGGCGAGTCCGTAACAGAGCAAGACGCTAATCGCAACAACGCTCATGGCGATGAGCGCAGCGATAATTATTGCGACGTGGAAACCATAGCGGCGTGTTGAGTTAGCACCCAAGGTGACGGCTACAGAAATCGACCCCGGCCCAACTGTTAAAGGAAGCGTCAAGGGATAAAACGCGCTGCGCAGGGCATCCGAACATTGCACATCCTTTCGCGTGGTTTCATACGTCTCATTTTTCTCCAGCAGCATGCCCCAACCCATCGATACAACTACTAAGCCCCCGCCAACCTGCACTACTGGAAGCGACACACCAAAGAAATTGAGAACGTGCGCCCCGACAAAATAGGAGCCTACCATGAGCAGCAAGCTGTTTAGCGCAACCCGCCAGGCGAGCGCCCTTCGTGTTTCCTTTGAGTACTCCCCCGTCATTGCCAGAAAGATCGGGCTCCCCGCGAGCGGATCGACAATGGGAAACAGTGCGCTTAATGTAAGCAAGAAAACTTTGACCGCATCGCCCACAAATCTCTCCTGCAAGCTGCAGTATTGATGAAAGTATCCGGCGAGAGCTTTTGCTGGGATGTTTCAAGATCGCTTGATGATAAACACGGTTCCCGTCGTCGATCAGATCCTCATCACCGCTTTCACGTAACCATTCCTCGCCTTCCCCGGCACATTGCAATATTGCATTGCAGATGTCTCGTGCCGATTTTGCCGATAGCGTTCACGCAAAACTGTCTCAAGTTGCTCTCCCATTCGTTCGGCGCTACCGTCAGTAAACTCCGTCAGTGTACAGCACGAGGATGTGTAAGCATTCGTCCTAAAGAAATGGGCACCGCTGCAGCTATGAGCATACCCGAATGCGGCCGGGAGTAGACGGTTTCTTACTTTGATAGAGCGACCCTTGGATTCGGCGCAGTCTCAAGTGGATCCCAAGGGAGGGAACTTCTCGATTCATGCCAGTCGCTTGTATTTTTGACACTTCTAGTGGCGTAGGCCCGAGCTATGTTTCCCGGTCAAGACTTCAATCCTTTGTTCGTAAAGAATGATCTGATCGAGCAACGGGTATCCTGCCGGGGTTCTGATGGAGTTCAATCCGTGCCTCTACTTTCATGGCTCCCGGACTAGATGCATCGAGTTGCTGTTCGGTGCTGAAAGATGCCCGTTTACTTCAGTCGGCTCGAAAACCGCGAAGAAATCTGCGAAGGGACAATTAGCCTTGCAATTCGAGAAGCGCGCACCTTTCACTTCTGCGCGGACGAGAAGCGCTGGTGATCAAACCAAGGAAGGGATTCGGCGGCAACAGCGGGAACCTTTCCAGAGCAAGTGCGCGCTTCGAAAACGAACTTTTGTTTGCCTGACCTGGGCCAGTCCACGGTTAAGGAGGGGATTTCTTCTTTGGAGTTTTCTTGGCCGATTCATCCCGCTCACGCGTAGGGCATCGTCCGCGTCCGGGCGTCGACCAGCATGTTCATAAGCTCTGAGCGACGTCGCCACCCTCCATCCCCGCTTCCAAATTACCGCCACACTGCGTTATTGGTGCCAGAGAGAGCTCTGTCCAGATACGTCGCGGCACTGATGAGCGTCAGATGCGTGAACGCCTGAGGAAAGTTCCCCAGATGGCGGCCGTCTGAACCCAGCTCTTCTGAATACAGCCCAAGGTGGTTGGCATATCCCAAAAGCTTTTCAAACAACAACTGCGCTTTTTCCAACTGTCCCGCCCGCGCCAGGCATTCGACATACCAGAACGAGCAAGCGGTAAAACTGCCCTCCCTGCCCGGAAGTCCGTCGATGTGGGTGTGTTCGGCTTCGTACCGATAAACCAGCGTGTCCTCGACCAGCCGCTTTTCGATCGCTTTCATCGTGGATAGCCACATCGGATCCACCGGACTGATGAACCTCATCATCGGCATCAGCAACGTGGACGCATCCAAATTTTGTGTCCCTTTCACCTGCACAAACGACTGCAGTTCGTCATCCCAGAAATTCGTAAAGATGTCGTTTCGAATTTCATCGCGCGTTCGTCGCCACACATTGAGAGGTCCATCGAGCGAACGCTTCAGAGCGAGGCGTAATGCCCGATCGAATGCCACCCAGCACATCACACGGGAGTGCAGGAATTCTTTTGCTCCGCCGCGGACTTCCCATATGCCCTCGTCAGGCCTCCGCCAGTTCTTGCCTAGCCACGCCAGAATCCGATGCACATCCTGCCATCCCGAATGGCTGATCGAATGGCCGTATTTATTTGCCAGGTAAATCGAATCCATCATTTCGCCGTAAATGTCGAGTTGCAGTTGCTGATAAGCGGCATTTCCAATGCGCACCGGTCGCGAATTCTCGTAACCACTGAGATGGTCGAGAGTAATTTCGTCCAGCTTTTGCCTGCCATCGATCCCGTACATGACCTGCAATGGTCCGCGCTGCGCGTCGTCGCCGAGCCTTCCCTTCAGCCAGTCGATGAATGCCTCCGCCTCCTCTACGAAACCTAGGCGAATCAGCCCATAAAGCGTGAAGGTTGCATCACGCAGCCAGGTGAAGCGGTAGTCCCAGTTGCGTACTCCTCCAATATGCTCGGGCAGTGAAAACGTGGGCGCCGCAATCAGCGACCCATGTTTCCGGCTGATTAGCAACTTCAGCATCAAAGCCGAGCGGTTCACCATTTCGCGCCATCGGCCCCTGTAGTTCGATTTCGCAATCCACGACTTCCAGAACTGAGCCGTTCGATGGAAGCGCCGCCCAATCAACTCCATTTCCAGTGGTTGTTCTTTGCTGTGCACACCGCCAAGCAGAAAAGTCGCTCGAGCGCCTGCCTTTAAGTTGAAATGCGAGACCACGTCTTGTGAGTCTTGCTTTAAGGCAATAGTAGAGTACAGCGACATTGGCGGGCAGATGTGGTCGGCGGGAAAGAACGTTGCGCAGTTGTCTGAGATCTCCGTCCGGTGCGTCGAGGAGGCGTAGTTGAACCGGGGCTGACACCGCATTTTGAACTGGACGTTGCCCCTGATCACTGCGACTGTTCGAACGATCTCATTCGGCTGTTTGCCGTCCTTCTCTATGGGCATGTAATCAGTTAGTTCAGCCACACCCTCTTCGGCAAGGAATCGCGTCAGCAAAATGTTTGTATCGGGTAAATAAAGCTGGCGTACGCGCATGTTCGTCAGTTGGGGTTCGATCTGAAAGCGGCCGCCCTTTTTATCATCGACAAGTGCGACGAACACGCTCGGGGAATCGAACTCTGGATAGCATAGAAAGTCAATCGACCCGTCCATGCCAACGAGCGCAATCGACTGCATGTTGCCGATGATGCCGTAATTCTCGATGGCGCGATAGCTCATAAAAACAGAGAAAACTGCGGTTCGGTCTTGATCACGACCCGAAGGTCGCAACCCCGATATTAAATACAACGCAATATCGCAGAAAGGATACCGTGAGCAGAGTTAGAGTCACAGCATTTTCAGTTTCGCCCCATGGCTTCGGCTCCGGTCCCCGGTAGGATCTGAATCATCCTCTCGGGGTTCGCGGCTTCGAGTTGCACGCAAATACAGCAGTGTTTAAGAAGATGCACAATCACGGCGGTGGAAGGCGGCAACGTGCCGAAGCTCTGCTCCAGGTCGCTCGAAAGCGCAGCCTTCACTTGGCCAACATCCACCAACGCACGCTCTTCCTCGACGGTTGAACCGATTAGCAGCGGGAACATCGTTGTGCCGCCCCGAAACAAACGCCTCGTACGGTGAAGCGGAAGCACAGTAGGGGTCGATCACCGCGTGCACGATGCCATCGGCATTGCCGGTAAGCAGGGTCGCTGGCAGCCGGAGAGTTCCTTTGAGCGAGGCCGCACCCAGCGAAGCGGCGTACTTCTCTTACCGGCGGAGCATTAGCCCAATGTCACGGCATGCTCGCCGCAGAGTTCTCCATTTTCGCGCCGCGCTTTTGAATTCTTTCAAACACATTCTTCACAACGCGATCACATCGCACGGCATGAAAAGTGAACGCTTCTTTCCTTTCCATTCCAGCACGCGCGTAAAGACTCCTGCGTAACAACGCACGCGCTCGATGGAGGCGGACTTTGACATTGTCTTCGGTGATTTCGAGTACATCCGCTGCATCGCTCGTGCTCATCTCCTCTACGTCGCGCAGCATGAAAATGGTCCGGTAAGCATCCGGCAGCTTTTCGACCGCTTCTTCCAGCAGCCTGCGAATCTCCGAGTTTGACGCTTGCTGTTCTGGACTCGGTGCCACAGAGGCAAACCTATCCATGGGGTCTCCCTCCCGCTCTGACATTGGTTCCAACTCCTGAAATCGGTTCTCGCGATGCTGTCGCGCTAACGCTTCATGCACTGCGATGCGTGTCAGCCAGGTGGAGAACCTGGCCCTCCCGGCAAACTGGTCCAGATGTTCGTACGCGCGAACGTAGGCGTCCTGCATTACATCTTCGGCTTCGCCATCATTACGGAGAATCGCCCGAGCTACGCGGTAGAGGCGCTGGTTGTGACGGCGCATGACGATTTCAAACATCCCCGTCTCGCCCGCCAACACTCGGGCCACTACTTCCTCGTCACTCAAGGGCTCTTGCGAGGTGGTCACTTCCGCTGGGTTGACCATACAAACCCTCCATTGGATGGAGTCGATACAGCAATAAAGGTTACAGATCAAATCTCTGCGGCGCAGAAAAAGAAATCGATGCGTCGGCCCGTAACCGATTCGCTTCTGCGAACTCCATTCTGTTAGAGGAGACACATATGGCCAAGGGATTTGATTCACGATTGGATCAGGGTTGGTGGGTTCTGCGGATCGGGCTTGGGGTCGGACCGTTCCTGGCAGGCCTCGACAAATACTTCAACCTCTTAACCAACTGGCCCGGGTACATCAGTCCGCTTGCCCTCAAGATATTGCCGTTCAGCGGACAAACCTTCATGCACATCGTCGGTGTCATTGAGATGATCGTCGGACTGGCGATTCTGACCAAATGGACGCGGATTGGGGCGTATGTCGCTTCGGCATGGCTGCTACTTATCGCCATCAACCTGGTCTCGACGGGAATGTTCTTTGATATCGCAGTGCGGGACATAGAGATGGCACTCGCGGCTTTTGTGCTTGCGCGCATGACTGAGGCCCGCAGCGACGCCCTCCAGAGCGCCGCACCCAACGAAGAGCCTGTAAGAGCGATTGCTGCTTGATGCGAGTGCTCGCACATTAGGCATTGTGATACTGGCAAAGCAGTTAATAATTTCCAAAGGCGTTTTTTGGATTGAGAGAAGAGATGCAAACGATATTTGAAACCCAGTCGTTAGCCGATGCCAGCCCGCAGGAACTGATGAGAGAGATGTTGCTGCGCCTCGGCGAAGACCCAGAGCGTGATCGCCTGCGGAATACCCCCGAGCGCATGGAACGTTCTATGCAGTATCTGACCAAAGGCTACCATGAGAACCCGAGTGAAATTCTGCTGGGCGCGATGTTCGACGTAGCTTACGACGAGATGGTGATTGTCAAGGACATTGAGATGTTTAGTCTCTGCGAACACCATCTTCTGCCGTTTTTCGGTAAGGTGCACGTCGCCTATATTCCGTGTGGGAAAGTGATTGGGCTCAGTAAAGTGCCTCGCCTGGTGGACGTATTTGCGCGCCGGTTGCAAGTGCAAGAGCGTCTTACAACGCAGATTGCTGAAACCATTGAGAGTGCGATCAAGCCGCTAGGCGTGGGGGTCGTGGTTGAAGCGAGGCATCTGTGCATGATGATGCGCGGGATCGAAAAGCAGCACTCTTCCACAATAACGTCTTCCATGCTGGGCACGTTCCGTGAGAAAGAGACACGGGACGAGTTTCTCTCGCTTATTCAAGCAAAACCCAGTGTGTTCTAGCCTGGAAACTGGCAACTTGGCCAGCGGACTCGCTGTGAGCCAAGCTTCAACGGGATCATCCAGCTGTTTTGTTATTGCATTCAGAAAATGGGCGGGTTCGCGAACCTTATGGAGTTTGAACCAAATGCACTCAGTCAGTGATTCGGGAACACATAACGGGCCTCTCTCCTCCGCATTGGCAAGGACGGGTCGAGGAAAGCTCTGTGATGTCATCTTGCGGGATCGCAGCGTGGCGACCTTCGAAAAAGATCAAGTAATTTGCGTACGGGGCGGAAAACCAAACGCTTTTCTTCCTCCAGAACGGGTTTGTGAAGGTCGGAAGCATCACGGAGGATGGCCACGAACTAATCTGCGATGTCCGCCGAGCTTGCCGCAACTCGCAGATGAACCAAACACATCCGGGCCGCATCAGCTTCACAGCGGAAACCATTACTTTTCTGGCCACACCAAGGTCAAGGACCGCAAGGAAATCAGAAACGAAAATGTGTTCATTTCCGATCAATGCACCGATGACCGCTTCGCACGCAGTACAACCACAGTGCCTCTACTAGGATTGTCTCGCTTACCACAATGTCGGCGCGGCTAAGATTATGAACCGCCATTGTGCTGTAGAGATTGAAGAGCTCAGCGCCTCGGAACCGCACCTTCCTGGCAGGGACCGCGATAGTATGACTCCCGATCGCAACGCCGCAGTCCAATCTGGGAAGGATGCGCTCCACCGGCGGTGGCGCCCGCCTGTGGTGTGGTGGCGCTTTGCACTAACAAAATGGGAATGGCACGACTAGTCTCGGTTAACGTTGGCCTTCCGCGTGATATCGCATGGTGCAGCGGCTCAACGTTGATGGCGACGGGCAAGGATGACCTTGTTATCGACCTTTGACGTGAGCGGCTCGCCTGGCAACTAAGCGTCAACCATTCGGATTTCGGCTGCACGGCTTTCCACGGGCAGACTTGTTGGAACCTGCGAACGTGCCTCGATTATGGGTTTAACTTCCGACATTCCAACGGCATCGAAACGGTGCGCTTTCTCGCTCAGCCGGAAGCGTAGGGCCCCAGCACGGTTGACCAAAACCGCTCCGAAATGGATCCAGGTAGGCGCGACCACCCGACAGTCAATTCATCCGGGTGCGGATTCGCCGCGCGCGACAAACGCCTCGGCGAAGGGGAAGAACGTCGTCCAGATCCGACCCAATAAAGAACCCCCCCGAAATTGCGAAGCGCCTGGAAATGAGCGTCCCAACCCCTGCGCAATCCCCTTCACCACGTCAACCAGAAGCCGCGGACTCAAAACTGCCCGGAAGCGGGAATGCACGCCATTCAGAGCAATCTTGGTCTAGTTCCTTACCGTTCCTCCCATCTGCACAACGGATGCCAGGCTCGAGATCTCTCTTGATCCAGGCGTCGTTCAGCATGATGGTTGTTTCCACTACGAGTACGAACGAACTATTTCAAAGAACCGGCCGGAGTGAATAAATGGAGAGTGGGAGAGTGAGAAAGGACTTCCGGATGGTTAAGACTTGTGCCAATCCTGCATGCGCTGCGCCATTCCTCTACTGGAGAGGCGGGAAGCTGTTTCGGTTTGATGTGAAAGTGCCACGTGCGCCTCGGCGAGATGTTCCCGAGCAGAATAGCGAGCTGAAGCCAGGCCGGAATTCGGTCTTTTTCTGGCTGTGCAAGAAGTGTTGCTCGACCATGACTCTCAGTTTCGATCCGCACCGCGGCCTGGCTGTTGTGCTGCTAAAGAGTGCGAAACCCCGTCGCAGTGTGATTGGAGCGGCCGAATCACAGGGGCTTAGCGCGTGAAGATCGTCGCTGAGCATAAGAAATTTTGAATTGGCAACGGTTGCAGGTGAGCAGAAGGAGAGGTGAAAGAATGGCAACGATTCAAAGCGCAGACGAACGTGCTTTTTCCTTCCTGAGAGTGAATGAGCGGCAGCCCAAGCCGAGGACCGAGGGAATCACGGAAATCCGTGGGCCATACTACACCCCGATGGGAACGCGATACCTCGAGGACGTACTCGACACGATGGGCAACTATGTGGATTCGCTGAAGTTTGCCGGAGGCTCCTTCACACTGATGCCGCGTCGTGCGGTTGGAGAAATCATTCAGTTGTGTCACCAGCACGGAGTGCTTGTATCGACGGGAGGTTTCCTCGAGCAGGTGCTCATGCAGGGCACGGAAGCGGTGAAGAGTTATATCCGGGAGTGTAAAGAACTGGAGTTTGACACGATCGAGATTTCCAGCGGTTTTATTACCCTACCCGCCGACGACTGGTTACGGCTGGTAGAAGATGTGCAAAAGGCAGGATTTAAGGCTAAGCCCGAGGTCGGCATTCAGTTTGGAGCGGGCGGTGCCACGCGCGCTGAAGATCTGGAGACAGAAGGGACCCGCGATCCAGAATGGCCTATCCGGTTGGCGCAGCGATTCCTGGACGCCGGGGCCTACATGATCATGATTGAATCTGAAGGCATTACAGAAAACGTG
>JAICSO010000012.1 GCA_025936825.1 Terriglobales bacterium | reverse complement strand
CAGCAACGCCGCTGTGGGGAGTGAGACGTATTCGACCACGATGTTACAGCTCACATCGAGCGGTGCAACGATTCCTGGCACGTTGACGGTTCAGAGTGCTACACCGACCGGAAGCGGGTCCAGCCTTGGCATCGGCAATACGACGGGCTTCGGCAACGGCACCTCCGGTACGGCGGTGACTACAAGCCTCAAGGGCACGGGCAGCGGACCTGCCACGCCACAGACGGTAGTTAAGTACTTAGAGATTGACCTTGCGGGAACAAAGTATTGGATTCCGCTGGTTCAGTAAGCAAAAACAAATGAAGCCCCGAAACGCAATCAGGGTGTGGGTAGCGAATCGGGGCTTTGGGGTCCGTGCGTGGCAGCCGCCCCAGTGGCACAAATGAGGGCAGCTCGCCATTCAGAGAGACTTACAAAAGCATACTCCAATCGATACAAAAAGCAAAAGCCCGCTTTTGCGGGCGGGCTTTTGTCGCGTTTTATTTTCGGGTTGAGACCACCGAGCACCAGAGGTGGGTCTCCCATTCATTCAAGTTTAGGGCAGCGACATCGCACACGAAAGGCACGATGGTAACCACAAGCCGCTCCACCAACAAAGGCCGCTTCCCAGTCCGGCCCTCTGGCCTAGCGCGATAAGAAATCCTTAAACAATTCCTCCACCGATTGACCGTAAAAGCGAGCGATCCGAATGGCGGTTGAAACCAGCGGGTCACTCAGGCCGCGTTCATACTCCCACAATCGAGTGTGGGGAACGCCGGTCGCGGCTGTGACTTGACGCAGCGTAAGACCGGCGGCTTCCCGAGCCTTCGACAGTGCAGTGCCTTTCATATACGGTCGGTTCATTATGCACTCAGCCGCCGCATGTTTTGTTTCATAACGTGATACGCCGCCTTCTCGTTCAGTTCACCCTTGCGGTTCGCGATGATGGTGGTAGGCAGGCCGAATGCGTGTTCCCACGGGTCAACGTGGCTGCAATAGTTGGAATCCAGCCACTCCTCGACAATGGAACCGACCAACTCATCGACCGTCTCGCACTTCAACCGCCCTAGATAGTTCAGAATTTCTGCGACCTCATCCTTCAACGTGACTTTCATATGCCCTCCCTTAGGTAGCTACTTACTACGCTACTACAGTAGTGCCTCAGAGGAGTCCCGTCAAGAACTATTTTTACCTTGGGTAGTTACTGAGGTAGTGTTATGCTGGGCGGATGATTGAGACTAAACGGTTCGACGTTCAGGTGTGCCGCTGTGAGCGGTGCAAGCACCTATGGATACCGGCCCTCACTTTCGAAGGCGGCAAGCTCGTCCAGCCCGTGCCTGTGGCTTGCGCGAAATGCAAGTCCGCGTACTGGAACCGACCACGCGACACGAAGTAACCTTTCTCCCCAAAATCTGGGTTAAAACGTGCTAAAAGGCTGCGGAAGTTAAGATTTTCTGCGGAAGTTTCCTATTGTTTTCAAGGGTTTGCCTTTGCCTTCAACACGGTTTAGTGTTCGTTGGTAACGTGAAGATTTCCACCACGAAGGGCACCAAGGTACACGAAGGAGTACTTAGCAAAAGGTAAAGGCCTCCTGTTGTTTTGCTTCGTGTACCTTCGTGCCCTTTGTGGTGAATTGTTTGGCGTTGTGACAAGCCGCTGGCGTGACCTCAAAATATCTGGCCAAGCCCCGTTGCCGCCCTACGCGGCGGGATAAACGCCTAAGACCTTCACCATGTCCGCCACGGCATTGAGCTGCATCAGCGCGCCACGGGCCAGTTTGTCGTCTCCACGCAAAAAATCCGCATAGAAGACGTATTCCCATGGACGGCCGCGCATAGGACGCGATTCGATTTTACTGAGGCTAATGTCCCGGTCGGCGAAGACGCGCAAAGCTTTGTACAGAGCGCCAGGAACGTTCTTCAGCCCGAAAGCAATAGAGGTCTTATTTGCACCGCGCAGAATGCGCTTCTGCTTGCCTCGGCGCAGCAGGAAAAACCGCGTGAAGTTGCGCTTATCGTCTTCGATCCCAGCGGCGAGGATCCGCCCCTTGTAGACGCCCGCAGCGTGTTTGCTCGCGATTCCGGCGGCATCGCGCAAACCCGCCTCGACAACATGCTTCACACTGCCGGCCGTGTCGTAGAAAGGAGTCGACTGGATTTGGGGGTTCTTCTTGAAGAAATCTCTGCATTGATCGAGCGCTACGGGATGAGAGAACGCGCGGCGCAGCTGATGTTTCTTCACACCCCGAGCGGCGATCAGGTTGTGAATGATGCGCAAATGAAATTCGCGCTGAATGAAGACATCGCGAGCCAATAGCAGATCGGCGTGCTCGGTCACAGTTCCAGCTAACGTGTTCTCTATCGGGATTACCGCAACCGGAATGTCCCCAGCTTCAAGATGGTCGAAAACCTCAACTGATCGCGCGCACGGTAGCAGCGTGCAACCCGGCACCATGCGGCGCGCGGCTTCGTGGCTGAAAGAACCCGGCTCTCCCTGAATCGCAACTTTCATTGGAGCAAGTTATCTGGACGCAGGCGGTGAAAGCAAATTTTTTTCAAGCAGAAGCGCGTCCACTCCACTCGAGTAATAGCGTGGAATTGTTTTTATCACATGATAGCCGTGGCGCTTGTAGAACGAGAGAGCCGAGATGTTGTCGACAGCAGTCTCAAGGCGCACAATCTTGGATTTCCACAGCCTCAGTTGCTTCTCAGCCAATTCGAGGAGCGCGGACCCGACACGATGACGGCGTGCTTCGGCGCGAACGTCAATTGTGATAATGTGCCCCGTGCCACGAGTTTGCTCGCCGACAATGAAACCAATAATTGAAGTTCCGCAGTTTACCCTTTTGTCATCTTCTGAAGATTCTGCGACAAACGTGAACGAACCTCTACGGTTGATGTAGGACTTCAACTCGAAGGCAGAATAGGCAATCCCAGCGGCGAAGCATGACTGATCAATCGCCAGTAGGATCTTGAAATCTTCTTCCCGGTAGTTGCGGATGGAAAATGGCACATTGAATCCGGAACGCGTCGAGTCTAATTGGAATATTGGGGTCGCAGTTAAGTTAAGCTTTCGCCCATGAGCCGGGTACGTTCATGAGGAACTTCTCATGCTCCACCGCCTGACTGACAGAACAGCATCGCTGCGGCTACCCAGGAATGTCAGAAAGCACAGAGCAAGGACGAGGTGGTTCAGCGCAGCACCGAAATACTCCCACAATGGCGCACCCGTTCCAGGGTAGTTCGATGAAAACAGAAGGGTCAGCATGTAAACAAAACCGAAAGCGCTGGCCAGTCTGACCCAAATGCCCGCAACGAGCGCCAGACCAATCGCGAGTTCTCCATACGCGGCCAGGAATGCGATCGCTGTGCCATGCGGTAGGACAAATCGTTGCAGCACCGGAACCATGAATGGGTACGCAGCGCCGTCCTGAAGGAAACGGTCGATCCACGACTGAAATCCGCCGCCCAAGGTGAATTTTGTTCCGAAAACTTTGTATTGAGCGAAGATCAGAAACAGGAAGCCGATCGCGATTCGCAATCCGGCAAGCGCAATTGCGTTTCTTGTGGCTTCGTCCGTCTTCTGAAGCATTACTTCTTCATCCCTTTCACATCGCGGCCGCCTTGATGCAGGATCAAGGAATCAACGTCACCTTTGTCGTTCTTCACAAACTCCACTTCAGCATCGACAACCTTGAGGAAGAACTTGGTTTCCGATTCAGCGAAGAGGGGGAATTTAGGCTGCCCGGTCGCCTGGGTCATAAGGTGTCCGCCTTCGACGGTCATGACTATGCTGAAATTCGGCGTGAGTTCATAGGTACCCACATATTTCTCCAGGACTGCCGGTGAAACCTGGATCTCCTTTCTTTCCGAAACCAGGACCACCGGTTCTCCGCGTGTGACAGATGCCAACTTCATCGCGATATCGCCGGTTGCGCCGGTATTCTGGTTAGACAGAACGACGACTGTAAGCTTTTCTTCTGGGTAGTAGGCTAGTTCGGTGTTGAAACCCTCGATACCTCCGCCATGTTCAATCAGCTTGTGCCCTTTCAACTCGCGAACAGCCAAACCAAAGGCGTAGTCACTCTTGAAGGGGGTAATCATCTTTTGCAGGGATGCGGCCGAAATGAGCTTGCCGCCGAACAGGCCTTGTTCCCACTTCAGCAGATCGAGCGTCGTCGAGTAGAGTGCGCCCGCTGAAAGCGGGATTGTCATATCGATGTAGCCCGCATTTTGCAGCTCTCCTTTGTCGTTGGGCGTGTAACCGGAATCGCGGTGGGGAATGATCGCCTTGTTCGAATCGTAGCCGGAATCCTTCATTCCAAGCGGAGTGAAGATATTTTCCTGAACGAACTGGCTGTAGGGTTCGCCGCTGATTTTCTCGATCAGATATCCCAGCAGGACATAACCGGAGTTGCTGTAATTCCATTTCTCGCCCGGCTGAAATTCGAGCGGCTTATCGCGAAAACGCGCAACCAGCTTTTCTGGAGTCGTGGCAATCGCCTCGGTCGAGGCGTAGTCTGCGAATCCGGTGAAGCTCGGGATGCCTGAGGTATGGGTCAGCAGGTGAAAGAAAGTGATTTTGTCCCATGCGGCGGGTGCGTCTGGCATGTACTTCTTTATCGATTCGTCGATCTTTAGCTTGCCGCGTTCCTCGAGCATCAGGATACAGGCCGCGGTGAATTGCTTGGTTACAGAACCGAGGCGGAACTTCGATTCAGGCGAGTTCGGAATCTGCCACTGCAGGTTCGCAAATCCGTAACCTTTACTGAGGATGATCTGGTCACCCTTCGCAACCAGCACAGAACCCATGAACTGCTTCGCCGCAACATACGACTGAATAACCTGCTCCATGCGCGATGGGTCTTGCGCGACACAGATGCCACTTAACAGTAGAAAGATGATCGCGAGGCGACGAATCATGTACCCCCTCCAGTCAGCAGGAACTTAGTGGAGGATTATAGACGTGAGCACAAAATAAAAAGCCCGCTGCTTGTGCGGCGGTCCTTACCATCTACCGAACTTTATCCTACTTAATCGTCACCGACAGCAACTGTGCTCCGGAGACCACGTAATCCAGCGGCTTGGTCGCCGTCTCGCTGACGGACGACTCACCCAAAACCGTCATGTCCTGCGTACCGCGCATACCGTCCATGACGTTCATGACCGACAGCGGCAGCGCCGGCATCACCTTGTCGGCAACCATGGCCTCCGGATCCTGGTCCAGAACCGAAACGTAGACCCGATTATTCACGTGCTGTTTGTTGAGTACGCCAATGGTGGAAGCCAAGTCGAGCTTCTGTCCCGACGGGCTATGGCGCAGGCGATCGAGCATGTCACCGTCGCTGACCAGGACATGTAGCGTAGAGCCCTTCGATGCCGATGTCGGAATGTGCACCGGCACGTGTTCGATGATGGCGTCGCCGCGATACGGCCGCAACAAAACTTCAACCATCACTTCATCCCCGGGACGCGCCTCGCTAACATCCGTCCGCGCACTCTCCAGCCGCGCCGAACGTCGTTCGTTGGTGACCTCGAAATCCAGTTGCAAGCCCTTGATGTCCGGCGTGCTGTAAGGATTGTCATAGATTCGCCCAAAACTTCCGCCGATGGCGCTCGCCGCCATCATCGCGGCAGGCTGCATCCCGTCGGCGCTAGCCGAAAACATATCTTCAAGCTTCACTTCAGGAAATCCGCCAACGTTAATGATGCCCTTCATCGAATAGGTGGTTTCGTCGCCGTATTCGTTGACACCGTGAAGCGCGTTATACACCGTGGTCGAAATTGCCACCGGGCTCAGGCGCGCATTGTTTAGCACTTCGTAGTGGAAGACCTTTGGCGTGGTGCCGCCGTGAATGGTCAAAGTCACCGGAATCATTTCGGCAGCCTTGCCGAACTCACCCAGAATTCCGTTGTGGCGGTCTTGGACGAATGATCCGACGGTCTCCGTCGCGTTCACGATTTTGAAAGCGTTCAGCGGCGACGGCAGCGTGGCCAGCACCTGCGCCTTGGTCATCGGCAGATCGACCATGCCAAACTGCATCAGCGGATGGCCGCAGGCAAGGAGGTGTGTCGCGTCTAGATAAGTCACCGTGCAAGTCGCAGCGATATTCATGTCGCCGCTGACCAACACCGCGCTGACTGCCGATCCCGGAACCAGCGGTTCCGGCTGCTTCACAGAACTCGCCGAGCCAACACCCATCACCGGCACAATTCCCTGCGAGGCAAACTGGCCGGCAAACCTCTGAACTGCATCTTCCGAAAACCCGCTAAACACCAGCGGCGTTTCAATCGGCTTCAAGTAGTTCGCGAAGCTTTGCACCGGAACACTGGAAACGCCCGGCCCTGATGTCTTCGAAGTTAACGAGGGCAGCGACTTCGCTTGTACCGGAACGCTGGTCGGCGTGGTATCGAGCGCGCTGATCTCCAGCATCTCAGAAATCGGCGTCACCCCGGCGATGGGCTCCTTCGAGAACTCGCCAATACGGAACGCGACGGCACCAGCCAATTTGCCGTCGATGTAGACCGGGCTGCCGCTCATGCCGGCAACTACGCCGGTGTATTGCGCTTTCTCCCCTCCGAGGCGCACAAGAATAATGTCGCCTTTGGGCCCGTTGGCATTCTTCAGCACACCCAGGACTTCGACATCCATCGGCTCAGGCGTGGTCCCCTGAAAGACTGTGTATGCGATCCCGTGCATGCCGGGCGCTATTTTGTCGAGGGGAAAGGTATTAACTGGTTTGCTATCTTGAGCGAAAGTCAGCGAGGAGAGTAGAAGACCGTACACTACCACGACGCCGAGAGCAGCTTTTCTCATTTTGCCCTCAGGACCACCTGGAAGGTCCCAAATTACTGGAATTCACTTCGTTTGTTGATTTGCCCGCTGGGGAGGTCAAGGCAAAACATCCCAATCACGAAGCCGTGCGTCTATACTAGCATGGGAGTTGCCGGAAGGACCCCAATGTTTTCGATGGGTTGCATTCAGAAGTTCATTCGCAGCGCACAATTCTGCGCACTATTCCTAACTTTTTCCGTTGCAGTCCTGTTCGTGTTCCCCGGACACCTGAACGCGCAGTCTGGGTCGAATTCGCAAGGCTCAGGTGCACAGTCCGGTTCGCAGAACCCCAACCAGCAGGAAGCGCCCCCCGAAGCCGGCGGCCCCAATGGGAGTACCGGCCCTTACGCGATCCCGAAGAAGACCGAGGAACCGCCTCCGCCGCCGGTCGAGAAGCCCAAAAAGATCGAGGGCATGCCGGATTATTCCATCCACGTAGACGTGCCGCTGGTGACTATCCCTGTCATGGTCACCACCAAGGATGGCCAGTTCATTCCGAATCTCAAGAAGGAAAACTTCCGAGTCTTTGAAGATGGCAAGCAACAGACCTTGAGCGACTTCAAGATTGAGGAAGCGCCCATCACCGCGGTTCTGCTGGTAGAGTTCGCATCAACGAACTACTACCTGATGTACGACACGCTCCAGGCCTCGTACATCTTCGCCAGCACCCTGAAGCCGCAGGATTATGTCGCGGTCATTTCTTATGACATGAAGCCCGACATCCTCGTGGACTTCACCCAGGACAAACAGGCGATACAAGGCGCGTTAAATAGTTTGCGGATTCCGGGTTTCTCCGAAACTAATTTGTTCGACGCGGTGTACGACACGCTGGATCGCCTCGATCGTATAGAAGGTCACAAATACCTCATCCTGATCAGCACCGGCATCGACACCTTTAGTAAGTTGCGGCTCGATGAGGTATTGAAAAAGGTCAAGACCACCAAGGATGTCACCATCTTCACCATGAGCATCGGCTGGGTGCTTCGCAACTACTGCGAGACCCATAACTGCACCGGCATGAGTCACGGGATGGCAAGCTACGGTATGAGCCAGATCGACTGGCTGCAGGCCGACAATCAGTTGCAAACCTTCTCCAAACTGACCGGCGGACGTTTCTTCCAGCCCCGCTTCACCGGTGATATGGTCGACGCATTCAAGGAACTGGCCCAGGACATTCGCCACGAGTACACGCTCGTGTATCGCCCGACCAACACCGCTTTGGACGGCACCTACCGCAAATTAAAAGTGGAAGTCGTAGCTCCTGACGGTGGCCCGCTGAAGATTCGCGACCAGAAGGGCAAAGACGTGAAGTACCAGGTCATCGCCCGCGAAGGCTACACCGCCAAGCACACAGTCGAGTAGCGATACAGCTTCTGCAAAATTGAATCATTGAGTCATCGGATCATTGAATCATTGAAGACTTGTGTTCGTGCGTTTTTTCAATGATTCAATGTCTCAATGATTCAATGATTCAATTGCTTCAGTGCACCAACCGGTCCAACACAAAGAACACCGCCACTCCCAACAGCACCACCACTGCCATCTTCACTCCAGGCTCGCGGTTGACCTCCGGCATAAGATCCGACGCCGCCACATAAATCGTCACGCCACCTGACAGCGGCAAACCGATCCCAATATGCTGCTTCATCGCGGCCATACTCAAAACCCCGGCCAAGGTCGCGCCCCCCAGTAATACCGATGCCCCCCACGCCAGCCTCTTACTCTGCCCGCTGGCCAGCATGACCGACGCCACCGTGAATCCCTCAGGTATTTTGTGCAGAAACACCGCAAGAAAAATCACCCACCCCAACCAGTTGGACACGATAAATCCCGACGCAATCGCAATCCCGTCAAAGAAGGTGTGAATCACGAGCCCGAGCAGGACGGAGGCGCTTTTATGCGGCGCAACGAATTCGTCCGCGTGGGTTTCTTCACCAAAGTGAAAGTGCGGGGTGATGGTGTGCTCGAAGAAGTGAATGATGAGGTAACCGATCAATACAAGGAGCGCAGCCTTTTGCCCTGCCAGGGCCAGGCTCTGCGGAATGATTTCGATGGTCGCCGTCGCCAGCATGAACCCCGCTCCCAGCGCGACGAAATACTTCAAGTAGGAGCGCTCCCAGTTTTTCTGGACAATCATCGTCCCGCCGAACACGTTGGCCGCAGCCGCTGTCAGGCCCAGCAGCAAACTGAGAAGTATCGGGTGCATGGTAAGAAGTCGAGAATGATAACAGCTTTCCGCCATCAGCCGTCAGCCATCAGCCACACCAAATGTGATTGCCACTCCTCGAACCGTCAGGTTCGAGAGGAATCTGTGTTTCCTGCTCATCTGCAAACATTGCGCCTAGATGGTTTGCTTTTCCTGACCGCTGATGGCTGATGGCGGATGGCTACCAGCTCCCCTGTGCAAAACGCACCAACTTTATTCTTCCTATCGCACTGCAAATAAAGTTATATTGAACTTGCTCTGCGGTTTCCTCGACAACTGACCGGTTGATGGCCAGAAGAGGATCTGCCACCATCCAGGAAGAGTTGTACTCCACGCCCGAAGAACCGGCGCGCGAAGAACTGGACGACGCTCGCCTGCTCGACTTGGACGCGGAGAAGGAATCCCCATTTTTGCGCGCGCAAAAGCGCGTTCCCGCCCGCCGCAGTCCCCTGCCAAAGAAGACCGCAACCAAGATTTTCTGGGCTCTGCTTGCAATTGTGATCGCTTGCATCTTCGCTATCGGCGCCTCTTGGCTCTATCACTATGGCCAGCATTCCTGGCGCTTTAGGTTGAACTCCAGCGACGACATCCAAATGACCGGCCTGAGCAACGTAACACGCGGCCAGGTGATGGAAGTCATGGGCGGCGACATCGGCCGCAACGTCTTCTTTATTCCGCTCGACGAGCGCCAAAAACAGCTGCAGCAGATTCCCTGGGTCGAATCCGCCAGCGTCATGCGCTTCGCCCCCGACCGCATCAAGATTGAGATCAAGGAGCGCACGCCTGTCGCGTTCGCGCAGATCGGCTCCAAGATCATGCTCGTCGACAGCACCGGCGTCCTGATGGAGCTCTCGTCGAAAAAGAAGTACTCCTTTCCGGTGATCCTCGGCATGAGTTCGAGCCAGCCGCTCTCTACGCGTTCGGCCCAAATGAAGATTTACAGCCAGGTCGTCCACGAGTTGGATTCTGGTGGTGCGCACTACTCGCAGGAGTTGAGCGAAGTCGATCTCTCCGACCCGGAAGACGTGAAGGTCCTGACCAACGATCCTGACGGTGAAGTTTTGGTTCACCTCGGCTCGTCGAACTATTTGGATCGCTACAAAATATATGTTGGACACCTCCGCGAATGGCGCCAGCAGTTTCCGAAGCTGGAATCTGTCGACCTGCGTTACGACCGCCAGATCATCGTCAATCCCGATCTTCATGGAACTCAGGCGCAACCCGCGCTCTTGGCGAGGGCCGTCAAGGCTGCACTGGCTGCAGGAGTAAAGCCAGCCATTCTGGTGCAGCACGAGCCTGTGAAGCCAAAGCCGACGCCACAACCGTTTCACATCGCTACGACGAGGAAACCAGCCGCAAGCACAAAAGCTCCGCTGAAGACCGCCGCCAAACATCCTGCGGCAAAGTGGCATCCTGCGGTGCACAAAGCCGCAGTGCACGCGCCGGCAAAGACATCGAAGCCAGTCGCCAGCAAAAAGCACGTAGGGACAGCCGCCTCGGCTGTCCGGCCGAGCGCAGCTCGACAAGTAATTTCCAGTAAACCCAGCCCAGCCATCGCGAAAGGACAGGACAGCCGTTAATGAACAGGCCGACCGAGCATTTCTTGACCGCCATCGACGTAGGCAGCGCGAAAACCTGCGTTCTCGTTGTCGAGATCACCGAGAACGGTCTGCGCTATCGCGGTCACGGGTTGGCTGATTCGCGCGGCTCGCGCAAGGGCATCATTGTCGATCTCGACAAGGCAGTGGCATCGATCACCAAGGCTGTCGAGCGCGCCGAGGATGCTGCCGGGATCCCGGTCGAGCACGCCACCCTCGGCGTCGCCGGCGCGCACGTGCGCGGGATTAACACGCACGGTGGTCTGGTCTTCAGCCGCTCGCGCGAGATTGGACGCGAAGAGATTCGCCAGGCGGTCGAGAAGGCGAAGAATATTCCGCTTCCGCCCGACCGCGAAGTGCTCCATCTGCTTCCGCAGGAATTCATCCTCGACGAGCAGTCCGGCGTGCACGATCCGCTCGGCATGATCTGCACGCGCCTTGAAGTTCGCGTGCACATGATCACCGCGGCGACTTCGGCCACGCAGAACGTCGTTACTGCGGTGAACCGCGCCGGGGTTCATGTCGACGACACGGTTTTCGAGCCGCTCGCCTGCGCCGACTCAGTGCTTCGTTCTGACGAGCGCGAATTGGGAATTTGCCTCGTCGACATCGGGGCAGGCTCGACCGGCGTTCTTGTGGTTCAGGAAGGCGCGGTCGCGCACAGCACCGTGCTGCCGGTCGGCGGCGATCACTTCACCAGCGACCTCTCTGTCGGCCTTTGCACCCCGATCATTGAAGCGGAAAAAATCAAAAAAGGATTTGGCAACACTGTGGTGACGCTCATTCCCGAAGGCAACGAAGTTGAAGTGCCTTCAGTCGGTGATCGCCCGTCGCGCCTGGTTTCGCAGCGCATGGTCGGCGAAATTCTTGAGCCGCGCGCCCGTGAACTTTTCGAGATGTTGCGCGAAAACCTGCGCCACTCCGGAATGCTGGAAGTTTGCGCCGCCGGACTTGTGCTGAGCGGCGGAGGCGCACGCCTGCCGGGAATCATGGACGTTGCCGATTCAGTGGTTCGCAAGCCAATCCGTGTGGCGTGGCCGGTGCCGATCGCGAAGATGCCATCCGCCTTGGCCGAGCCCGAATTCGCAACTGTGCTGGGCATGGTTGCTTACAGCCACCGCGCCCGCACCGCCCGCGGCATCCAGGACGAGCGCTGGAGTTCGCGTTTGAAAGCCATGCTGGTAGGGAAGGGTGCATGAAGAGTTTTCACTACGGAGGCGCGGAGACACAGAGAATTTTGAATTGTTTTCTCTGTGCCTCCGTGTCTCTGTGGTGAGATTTGCGTTTGAAGTTCGCTAGAAGCTAAGAGCTAAAAGCTGGTAGCTCATTTGAGGTGATGTCCATGAAAAAAGAGTCCAACGAAATTCGCATTAACTACACAGACGATTCCCGCAACGACGCTCGCATCAAGGTAATCGGCATCGGCGGCGGGGGCGGCAATGCCGTCAACCGCATGATCGAGGCCGGGATGGACGGCATCGAGTTCATCGTCGCCAACACCGACCTGCAGGCTCTCCGCATGTCGCGTGCGGCGACCAAGATTCAACTCGGCGTGAAGCTGACCAATGGTCTCGGCGCGGGCGCGAACCCGGAAGTCGGCCGCAAAGCCGCTCTCGAGGATTCCGACAAGATCATCGAAGCGCTCGAAGGCGCCGACATGGTCTTCGTGACCACGGGCCTCGGCGGCGGCACCGGCACCGGCGCTGCTCCGATCATCGCCTCGCTCGCCAGCGAGATGGGAGCACTCACAGTAGCGGTCGTGACCAAGCCGTTCGCCTTCGAAGGCAAGCGCCGCATGCAGCAAGCCGAGCGCGGCGTCGCCGAACTCATGGACTCGGTCGACACCACCATTGTCATCCCCAACGAAAAACTTCTCGCGGTCGCGCAGGACGCCGGCTTCTTCGAGTCTTTCCGCGTCGCCGACGATATCCTTCGCCAGGGCGTGCAAGGCATTTCCGATATCATCACCATCCCCGGCATCATCAACCGCGACTTCGCCGACGTGAAGGCGATCATGGCCCGCATGGGTTACGCCGTCATGGGCACCGCGACTGCTAATGGTTCGCGCCGCGCAATCGAAGCCGCGCAGAAGGCTATCGCTTCTCCGCTGCTCGAAGCCGGGGCCATCGACGGCGCGCGCGGCATCCTGATCAACATCACCGGTTCCGCTTCGCTGAAGCTGGCCGAGGTCCAGGAAGCCTGCAGCATTATTCAGAATGCCGCCGACGAAAATGCCAACATTATTTTTGGCGCGGTTCTCGACGAGAAGATGAAGGACGCGGTGAAGATCACCGTCATTGCCACTGGATTCAAGGAAGAAGAGCGTCCACGAATTCGCAAGGAGACTTCGACCGGCTTTACCGTGAGCACATCTTCCGACGACTTCGACTCGATCTCCGAGCCCCCGTCAATGGTGATGCAATCGCACGACGAGCCGATAGCCTCGACGGCATCATTGAGTTCGTCATTCGGCGGAACGCAAACCGTAGACGCGACATCTCCTGCGCCCGAAGTCATCGCCCTTGACGGTATGCGCGACGCCATGATCCGCAACTTCGAGCAAGCGGATCTCGACGTGCCGGCGTTCCTCCGCAAGCGCGGCGAGACGATGTAGAAGCAGTGTGGAACAAGCTTGTGTGGGTCGGACATTCCTGTCCGACCCGTTTTTGTGTCGGGCGGACATTCTTGTCCGCCATTCCGTGTCAGTAATCATGTTGCGAGGAGTAAAATCACCTCAGGTGCCCGTGGCCCAGATGACCAATGAAGTTTCCAAGTTGCTGCAGAAGGCCCTCTCTCTGTCTGTCGAGGAGCAGGAGGCGCTTGCTGAATCTCTAATTTCGAGCCTTGGAGACAAAGTCGACGGGGACGTGCAGGCAGCCTGGGAAACTGAAATTGCGAAACGAGTGGCCGAATTGGATTCCGGCGAAGTTAAGGCTGTCCCTTGGTCTGAAGTAAGAAGGCGTAACTTGGCCAAACTCCCTGATGGCCGCTCGCGAGATTAAGTTTCACGACGAGGCGGCTGCGGAGTATGACGCAGCTTTCGATTGGTATGTGGAGCGAAGCCCGGATGCAGCTGGCAGATTTGACGCTGAAGTAGATCGCGCTCTGCAGCAAATCCTCGAAAATCCGCAACGCTGGACGACTGGGCCGTCTGGCAGCCGTCGGTATCTTTTGCGGAAGTTTCCGTTCCTCCTGATCTATCGAGAGCTCTCTCCGAGAACTGTCCAGATCATCGCCGTCGCACATACCAGTCGAAAACCTGGGTTCTGGAAGCAGCGCATCTGAACGCGCCCCTTACCACACCTCGCACCTCTCCTTTTCTGGCCGCACCAACGCTGATCCCTTTTTGCAGCTGAATGTCTTCGCAAACGCCGGCATGTTCGACAGCGGTCCAATCACCCTATACTTCGCAATCGGATGCGGATCGCCTTGCACCATTCTCCGCTGCGTCTCTGGACGGATCTCATCACCGCGGAACTGTCCCCAGGCAATAAAGAATTGCTGGTCCGGCGTGAATCCGTCGAGCGTCGGCGCCGGATGTTGCTGCTTGGCTTTCTGATATGCGAGATACGCAATCTTCGCCCCTGCCAGATCGCCAATGCTTTCGCCCAGCACCAGCTTCCCATTGTGATGAATCCCCGGCTCGATGAAGTAATTGTCGAACTGGTGCGCGACGCACATAGTCTTTGACTCAAATCGCTTCTCGTCGTCTGACGTCCACCAATCCTTCAGCCGTCCATCTGCGTCGAACTTCGCGCCTTGGTCGTCGAAGCCGTGGCTGATCTCGTGTCCGATCACCACACCAATCGCTCCATAATTAATTGCGTCAACCGCATTCACATCGAACGCCGGCGGCTGCAGAATCGCGGCGGGGAACACAATCTCGTTGAGCAGCGGATTGTAGTACGCATTCGATGTCGGCGGCGTCATGCCCCAGCGGCTGCGGTCTGTCGGCTTTCCTGCCAACGCCCATGTGTCCTGAATGACGTTCCACTTCGCGGCCGCCACCTCGTTATCCCAAAACGAATCGCGGCTAATGGGTATGCTGCTGTAGTCCTTCCACTTGTCCGGATAGCCAATCTTCACGTTGATCGCCGCCAACTTTGCCAAAGCCTTCTTCTTTGTATCCGGCCCCATCCACTCCAGACCATCGATGGTGTCGTGCATCGCCGCGAGGATGTTGTTGACCAGTTCCAGCGCCCGCGCCTTGGCCTCCGGCGGAAAATATTTTTCGACGTACTTCTGCCCTAACGCCTCGCCCAACAATTGGTCCGCAGACTCCGCACACCGCTTCCAGCGAGGCTTCAGTTCCTTGGCCCCACTCAGGTACGCGCCATAAAATGCGAAATTCTCGTCGACAAACGGCTTCGAAAGAATGTCTGCCTGCCCGTGCACCAGTTGCCACTTCAGGTAAGTCCGCCAATCCGCCATCGAAGTCGCGCGCAGTTGCCGATCGACCTCCTGCATGAACTTCGGTTGATCGACATTCATCTCCGCCCGCGGCAGCCCCGCGCCCGCAAAAAATCGATCCCAATCAAATGTCGGACTTAACTTTTTCAGATCAACAAAGCTCATTTTGTGATCGGTGTTAGCCGGATCGCGCAGCGCTACGTTATCCAGCGAGTTTTCCGCCAGGCTCTTTTCAAACGCAAACACGGTTTGTGCCGCGGCCTCGGCGGTCGCCTCGTCGTACCCAATCAGCTTGAACATATTCGCAACGTGAACCAAATACTTGGCCCGAGCGTCGACGAACCTCTGCTCGGACTTGAGATAGTAATCGCGGTCCGGCAAGCCTAGTCCGCTCGCTGATAACTGAGCGATGGTGTCTGTGGGATTGTGGTAATCGGGTTCCGACGACGTGCCAAATGGCGCGAAGACCCCGATTTCATTCAACTTGAGAATGACAGCTTGCAACTGCGCCTGACTGCTGATCGCGTCAATCTCCTTCAGCATTGGCATCGCTGGCGTGAAGCCCAGTTGATCGACTTTCTTCTCATCCATGCACGCGCCGTAGTAATCGCCCACGAGTTGCTCGACACTTCCCTTCCGCCAATCCGTCCGGCTGGAAACATCTTCGAGGATCACCTTCAACTGATCTTTCGCATCCTCCCCCGCCTTCCACCGCCGGCTCCAGCGGTCCATATACGCAGGGATGGGGTTCTCTTTGCGCCACGTTCCATTCGCGTAGTTAAAAAAATCATTGCAGGGGTCAGCAGCGCGGTCCATGTCGCTGACATAAACTCCGTGCTGAGCCGTGCTTTGAGTGTTCTGAGCGAAGCAAGGAATACAAGTAGCAACAAGAAGCAGCAGGCAGCAGTAGCGCATACACTCTCCTGAACAGGCCAACATTCTTCCAACAACGCCTGAATGGAGTCAACCGACCGAATAGTCCGTGTAGGTCCGACGACCTGTCCTGAGCGAAGTCGAAGGATTCCTGTCCGGCAGTTTTGCTCACGCGGGGGTTTGCACCTTGTCCGGCGTTCTTTGTACGGCAGGCTGGAGATTTGACCCTCCCTAATAATGTCTGAGCACCGGAACCGACTGAAGGGAATGCCGCCCCTCGACAGCTTGGCGTACAATGCTTCCCGCTCGGGGTTGGACACCAGAAAACGACCGACATCTCACACGACGGAGGTAGTCCATGCGTTTCAATCAAATTCTCGCTGTCTGTTTCCTCCTGATGGCCTGTCTTGCCACGGCGGAAGACAAACCCGCCGCCAAGAAAGCCGGCTCATCCGACGCCGCTTACACGGCCAAAGCCCTCTCGGCCGCGCCCGCCGGGGTTAAAGAAGGCGCTGGCGTTGTTCGCTTAGCCGAAGATGACACCATGCAAACCTTGCGCGAAAGCAAGAATGGATTCAATTGCATGGTCCTAATGAACAACATGATGTGCGCCGACGCCAATAGCATGGCCTTCTTCGGCGCGGCAATGAAGAAGGAGAATCCACCTGATAAGCTCGGCCTCGCGTACATGTTGCGAGGCGACCAGGGCGCGAGCAACACAGACCCGTCCGCAACCAAGAAGACTGCTGACAATCACTGGGTGGTCACCGGACCGCACATCATGATCGTCGGGGCAGGGGTGAAAGATCTCGGCTTACCGGATTCTCCCGATGCCGATCCTACCAAGCCCTACATTATGTGGGCGGGAACGCCTTATGCTCACGCCATGATTCCGGTTGGTGGTGGCGCCATGCACTCCATGTCTTCGATGAAGTCCGAAGCCAAAGGCGAGATGAAAGATATGGATGCAATGAAGTGCGGCAAGAAGTAACGCGCAACACGATAGGACACAACTTCTCATTCCCTCCTTGCCACACACCACGGCAAGGAGGGCACCCCCAGAACCAAATCTCTAGTGGCAAAAACTGCGCCGAAGTTTCCTCCAACCAAGCTGAGGATTTTGCCAGGAGTAGAGTAGGTTCGATGCATCGTCGCTACGGACTGATCTATACGGATTTTCGAGAGTCCCGTTCGACTTCTGGTTCCGCCCCTGTGCAATCCCTTGCACCTCGTTTACTTTCCAGTAAATAACGGTCACCCGTTACCAAAGTGTTCGCACTTTCAGCGATTCAGCTGCAAACCTCGTGCCATCACCTACTTACATTGAATCCGCATGGTTACCCAGATAAGCAATTTTTCGTTGCGCCTGCTGCAGCAACTCGCCTACTATCAATTTATTGCAGGAACTTTCATTGGCTTAGGAGCGCTGGCCCCCATTTTGCAATCTAAGTAGTTCATGAGGGTTGCAGCTTCCAGCCAGGACCGTTTCGCAATCAATCTCCGGGACAGGATCGGGAACGTGACCGTGCGCCGCTTTACTAGCCTCTTCGTCGTCGCCATCGTCTTCTTGTTCGTGCAGTCTGCCATCGCCGCCACCATCAATCCGCGGCCGTTGACAACTCCTCGCAAGCGCAGCGTGAAGGAGAATCCGCACGCTCGCCGTCACATGCGCCATCTGGCACGCAGCCGGCGCGTTCGTTCGACACACGTGCTTGCGAAAAGGCACCGTCGGCATTACGAGCGTTTCCTGGCAAGCTCGTACGCCGACGACATTACTGACGGCGATGTCACCTCGGGTGAAGATCCCGTCGTTCGCCAAGCAGCGATCGACGCGCTCGGCAACATGAACGGCACCGTGCTCGCGATCCAGCCGACCAGCGGCCGCATTCTAGCCATGGTCAATCAGAAGATGGCCCTGTCGAGCGGAGCACAGCCCTGCTCGACCATCAAGCTCTCCGTCGCTCTCGCCGCACTCAGCGAGGGAATCATCACCAAAGAAACTCAAGTCCGACTCGGTGGCCGCAGCCATATGAATCTGACGCTGGCGCTGGCGCACTCGAACAATGCTTACTTCGAGGCGCTCGGCCGCCAGCTTGGGTTCGACAAAGTCGAGCATTACGCCCGCATGTACGGACTCGGCGAGCTTGCCGGATATCACATCGCGGGCGAAAAGCCTGGTGTTTATCCGGATGAAGAAATTCCCGCCAAGCTCGGCGGAGTTGGCAAGATGTGCTCCTTCGGCGAAGGCATCTCCATGACCCCGCTGCAGCTGGGATCGCTTGTCACCGCTATCGCCAATGGCGGCACCATGTACTACTTGCAACACCCCATAACGGCCGCTGAAGTCGCCAACTTCCAGCCCATCGTGAAGCGCCACCTCGACATCGCCGGATTGATTCCAGAACTTTCTGACGGCATGGCCGGAGCCGTGAACTATGGAACCGCCCGCCGCCTGCTAGTGAACTTCAATGAAGAAGAGGTGCTCGGAAAAACCGGGACGTGTTCGCGCGCGGGCACTCGTTATGGCTGGTTTGCCAGCTATGCCAATACCAGCTACGGCAAAGTTGTCATCGTCGTGTTCCTCGAAGGCGGACGCCCAACCTTCGGTCCCAAAGCAGCGGAGATTGCCGGCCACATGTACCGCAATCTGTATGACCACGACTTCTTCGCCGCCAGGCCGGCAACCCCTGCGACGATTCGCAACGCGAGCAGCACAGATTAGTTAGTTTCGTTTCATCTGTTGGCCGGACGAGAGTCCGGCCTTTTTTCTGCCCAAACGTCGCCCTTCTAGAATCACTTTGCTACCGTGAAAGCGGACTCCAGTCGTGCACTGGCGTAGGTATTGCTTCTGTGCTCGAATCTTTCAGGATTAGCGCGCTTTAACTTGGCAAGGAGGACGACATGCTGAAACTCTTAGGGACGCTAACAATGCTGCTGTTCGCTGCTTCCCTGGTCGCGCAAGATGCCACCTCAGCGGAGCCGAAACACTACCACGTCGCATTTGAGAACGAGCACGTGCGCGTGATTGACATACACTACGGTCCGCACGAAACCTCCAACATGCACTCACACCCCGCTGGAGTGATCGTGTACATCACCGAAGGCCATTTCCGATTTACGGATGAACACGGAAAAGTGATCGAAGCCAATGCCAAAGCTGGCGAGTCGCGGTGGTTTCCCGCATTCAAGCACAAGGTGCAAAACCTCTCCGACAAATCGTTCGACGGTGTTTATGTAGAGCTGAAAAACGCCGGAACGCAGTAAGAGATACTTCTATTCACTGCGCCGCAGGGGCGAAGGGCTATCGGAGGTTTGGCCTGACTGTCGATGTGTTGCGGTTCCGATGGGTTCCGGAAACAACAAGTCCAGCAGATCTTTTGCGCCCGGATCTCCCACGCTGAGATGCCCGAGCAGTTTTAATTTTGCCTGTTCCGGCGTGAGTCGAGTCAGTCGCGGTGGATGGTACACGGTTGCAGGCACAGCTCGTGTCGCGCGCTCTCGCGAGCGCCCCCGCGATATCCAATGCAGAAACTCTCGAGCATACTCTAGCGAGTACCAGCGCTCTTGCCTCAGGGGTAGCTTTCTAAGAAGGTCTCTTAACTGCAAACGCGTGCCGTTCTGTTTCCTGAACTTCACTTCCACTCCTCAAGGCGGTCTCTCTCCAATTTGTATCGTGACACGAGAACCATGTATGAGTGTTTACTATTTGAAGGTTGTTACGAAATCAGAACGGATTTGGGACTGTGTTCCCATTCCTGTTCATCAAGAACGAGTACAGGGTGCCGAGCAGCAAGTGAACTGTCATCCGTCACGCCTTTACAGATTGCGGAGCGCGGGTACATTTCTTTGAACTGTGACCCTCCACTCCAGAGTGTTGGTTTGCGACCCGTGAGTTAGTACGAGTTTCTCCAATTGGAGATGACCTTCAATCACTCGAATTTCCACCTGCCGCTCCGTCAACTGGATGGTTCCAAATCCAGTTGCAGTACTGAAAAATATTTCGAAAGGGCGAACATCGATCTTGGGTCCGAACCAAAGAGTCTTTTCCACCGCCGAGTAGCGGAACCCTGAGAGCGCCGCCAGCAGAGCAAAACTCGCCATGGCACGGGCATAGTAGTTGCCGCACTCGTATTCGTTCCAGGGGTTCCGTACCCGGCCATCATAGCGACTGCGAAGCGCTTTGACGATGGTGAGACCTTCTTCCACCAAGCCTTCGCTGATCATGTGCGATGCCACCTGGTATTCAATCCCCGTCCATACTTCGTCTGAATAGACGAACGGCAGCGTCGGCTTGCCTCCTCGCGGCCACGTGCAGAGCAGCAATCCTGGTTCGTGTCCCATCGCGTACCCCGGGCGCTGAGCGTTCGCATGCTCGCTCAAGTCGATCTTGAAATTGTTGTGAAAGATGGACTGCAGGGATTTGTGAACATTTTCCTGCTGGAGCGGCGTTTCGATCCCGTAAATCCGGGCCATCCACACGCCGATAACGCCATCCGAAAGGCACCCACTGCCGTACTGATATTTCGGTCCTTCACGCTTAAGCAGCTTTTGCATTTCGCTGCTGTTTTCATCGACGTGGGCCACGAGTTCGGCAAAAGACGTGTTTCTTAAGCCCTCATACTGGACCTTTTGCTGGTAATAGTCCCCATTGAAAAGCTGCTCATCCATAAACGCTGCCGAACGGTGCGCGAGGTCTTCGTAGAACTTCGCCTCCTCGGATTGGCCGACGGCTATGGCGATCTTGCCAAATGCGCAAAGCGCGCCCAGGTAGATGCTCGTGCACATGCCATCCGGGCCCCAGAATTCGATGTCGTACGTGTTATGGTGCGGCTCAAACAAAGCACCGCGATGGTCCGGGTCCCAAGTGCGAATGCAGTAGTCCAAGCTGCGTTTAGCAAGCGGATACATCTTTTTGAGCCACTCCAGGTCGCCCGAAATCTGCCACTCGCGAAAAACCTTCATGATGCCGCCAAGCTGCCCGTCGGAGGCGGCATGAAAATCATGTTTGACTGGACCTTCCGGAAGCGCCGAGCGAAAAGTCACATGCCCGTTCTCATCCATGGACCTGACGAGCTCCGACTCTCGTAACGTGCGCTCCAGATTTGGGTACAAATTCGGAAACGCCTGGGCATAGTTCCAAACATGCGTGCACGAACCGTGGCAACAACCGGCATCCGGGAAACAGCCCTCCCATCCCCAAAGGTCGCCATCTTGCAGGCGCAGCACGGTCGGAGACTTGAGGATCGCCAGATTCGCAGAAACCGCATCCACGACGAAGGATGGCAAGCTCGATGAGAACAGCGCCTCTTTAAAAGCTAGCGTGCGCTCACGCAGTGGGACATAGTTCTCCGCGAGGTAGTCAGCTACTTCACGAGCGTCCCGCCAAAGCGAAGTGTAGTAGGGCCGCCAAGGAGGGGAGCCTGCTTGCGAAACCGTGCGGCACCCCGTTGCACCCGACGTGGTTGCAACGTCAGCGGCAACTCCTCCCGCTTGCACATAACCATTAGGGAAATACCAAGTGATTGCCACAGTGTGCGTTCGAGAATCACGTGAGGACAGCCGGTCCGCAAACAAAATGGAGCAGCCGTTGCGACCTGCCGTATCAGTCGCATTCGATCCGTCATTCGTAGTAAATGTGCCACTCGAAACTTCCCGCCAAAGCGCCGACAGCGAATCGAACTCCCATCCAGGGCTGCGCAACCACATTCCCTTGATGCGCGGCGTGCCCCCGATCGCGACCAGGCAAGCACTGCCGAAGCCCTCGGAATTTTGTTCCTCCACGTTATGAAGGAAAACACCCCGCCCGGGAATCACCGTGTTTCTGCTGTTGGTTTCATCTTTGGCGCATCCCGATGCAAGATGCGACAGGTGGTAGGAAAATTCGTACTCGACGTCGTGGCCAGAAGAATTGTGAAACGTGTACTCCAGAAGGGCGCATGGAATTCCCGAGTTCTTGTCATCCAATGGAATAAAAGGATTCCATACACGCACGGTGACTTCCACCGGAATTGCGGCATCGGTCAGCGTAACCTCGCCAATCGGATATTCCCCGCGAAATTCGCTCTTCGTAAATCGCGGGAAACCCTCGAACCCTCCGCGCCGGTAGCCTTCACCTTGGAGCCCCTGATCGTAGATCTTGAGTGCCGGGAAAGGGCCTTCCACCAGCCTGGTAACAGCCGCTGCACCCTTGATATGGAGAATTGCAAAAGCCGCTTTCGAACCCGCAAATCCTTCCGGCAGCGCGGTGGTCGCAGGATGATTCCAGATCGAGAAGTCCTGCAAGCCGCCATATCCGTTCAGACAAACGCAGCCGGCACCAATTCCGCCCGCCGGCATCGCGACCTGCGTGGCTCGCTCCCCACTGAATTTTCGAGATGACCCCGGCTCGAAAAGCTCCGCGCGAGAGAACTCGCTGCGGTTTTCGGAAGAATGTGCTGTGCTCTGAGCGGCGGATGAAGGAACTGCCAGACCCAAGGCCACTGTCGATGTCGTAGCCAGGAACTCTCGCCGCGTAGCTTGCGGGTGCTGTGAGGTCAGCTCTCCGTCCTCCGACTTACGCTGCTGCTGACTCCGCCGAGACGAGTCCGCGCGGTCGGGTTTGTTTGGCATGCCGAAGAGTCTACCGTACACAGCACATGGTGTACGGAGCCGTGAACTGAGGAAAGTTCTAGCGGGTCATCATCAACGCGCAGCTCTCGTAGCAGAAAGCTGTGCCGTGAGCAGCTTGACCAGCCCCTACCCTCATCTCAAAACCGTTTATCATCAACACTCGTTCGCTTTGTGCGGATGTGGAGGACCACGGTGCAGAAGATTCGCGCCTTGCTCTGGGATGTCGGCGGAGTGCTGCTCACCAATGCGTGGGACCACGAAGAACGCGATCAAGCGGTTGAGCGTTTCCTGCTGAGCAAAACCGAGTTTGAAGATCGCCATAAAGAACTCGTCCCCAGGTTCGAGGAGGGCAGGCTGACGTTTGACGAATACCTGGATCGGGTCATTTTCTATCAGCCGCGCACCTTTTCTCGCGAGGAATTCAAGCAATTTATGTTTTCGCTTTCCAAGCCCAAGCCGCAGAGCCTCGAATTGGCGCGCGCTCTCTCGGCAAAATACTTCATGGGCACGATCAACAATGAATCGCGCGAACTCAACGAATACCGCATCCGGAACTTCGGTTTGGCGGAGTATTTCGATGTGTTTGTCAGCTCATGCTATGTCGCACTTCGCAAACCGGACCAGCGGATTTACAAGCTTGCGCTGGACCTGACGCAGCACACGCCCGAGGAATGCTGCTTCATCGACGACCGTCCAGCCAATATCGACGGTGCTGCGAAAGCAGGATTTGCGACGGTGCTCATGAAAGACCCGCAGCAACTTCGTCGCGATTTGCAGGCCTTGGGCGTCGATGCCTGAGATCTCCCCAAAGACATGCCTTGATCCGATATTCGAATGGGCGTCATCCCGAAGCCCCGCGTTTTCACCAGCGGGGCGAGGGATCTGGCGTGCAGCGGCAGCGAAGGGTGATGCACGCGAGATCCCTTGGTCGACTAAAGAACGCTGACTCTCGGGATGACGCGTACCACGTCCGTATTTGCCTGGAAAAACAGCTTTGAACCGGTGCGGGCCCAAGAACCACTGCGCTTCCCGGTCTATAATCCTGCGGTGATTACGCGTCGCGAGCTACTCTGGAAATCGGCAAGCCTGGCCGCACTCAGCTCAACTTTCGCTCGTGCCGCTTCGGAACCTGGCGCTTCTCCCGCGACCACTCGTAGCGCAGCTCTTGCCGAATTTGACCGCCTCCAATTTGGCGTCTCGTATCACTTCAGCATGAATACCTTCACCGGAAACGACTACGAGACGGGTTCGGTTCCCGCAACCACTTACAATCCCACGCATTTGGACGTTCGCCAGTGGATCCGCGTCGCCCACGAACTCGGCGCGCGTTATGCCGTGCTCACCGCCAAACACATGTCCGGTTTCTGCCTATGGGACGCGAAGGATTATGACTACGACGTAGCCGCAAGTAAAAACAAGACCGATGTGGTCGCCGCATTCGTAGAGGCCTGCCATCATTTCGGTCTAAAACCTGGCTTCTACTACTGCATTCTCGACCCGCACAACGAAGGCAAGTTCGATTGGGACGCGCCCGTTCAGGACAACTACTACCAACTCATTAAGCGGCAGCTCACCGAACTGCACAGCCAATACCCCAACACCTTTTATCAACTTCTCGACATCACCTGGAAAGTTTCGCAAGAGCAGCGATGGGAGCTTTACAAACTGATCAAGAAGTACAGCCCCGACTGCATTGTGGTGATGAACCAGGCCTACTATCAAAGCAAGCGAAACCTGGGCCTCATCTGCGAGCCGAAAAGCTGGCCTACCGACGTGATTAACGGTGAAGACACGCTGCCTCCGCCCGACGGCCACAATCCCCAAATCATTGTTGAGGGCAAGAGCTACTACTTACCCATGGAAGCCTGGATGCCGATCGGTCCACCGTACAAACCTATGCCGCCCATGCACAGCTGGTTCTGGCGCGAGGGATTCGTCAGCCAAAGCGCTGAAACGATTGCCGGCTGGTACCACGACTGCATGCAGCGCAAATCCAACTTGCTGCTGAATCTCTCTCCAGACACCAGCGGCAGGTTGCCAGAGCAGACAATACAGACAATGAGGCGGGTATCTAAACTCATTCGCAAATAGAGTTCCGCAGCCGGGCCGCGCATTCAAATGGCGAGCCGCATACGGCAGTTAACTCCTGATCACTGAGTCGCGCCAGGTAACGGCACAAATTCCGTGTGCACGTCTCCGTCAGGAGAGATGCTCTGCGTCGCGAACCCAAGTTCGCCGCCCCAAGGCAGCCAGCTCGTAGAAGGCGCAACATGCCACGTGATTCCTTCGCGTTCGAAGACTCGCCCGTTGTGCCAGTGACCGACCAGCATGTGCTTGATACCCAGTTGATGCAGCAATTTCATTTCCTTGGAACGGTAAGGATCGTTGATGACCCAATACGGCTTGGGATCGGGAAATCCGCGGTCGTGGAACACCGGGATGTGCTGGATGCCAATAATCGTGCGCGCTGTGCGCGTGTCACCTTCATCTCGAAGGTGACCCAGCCAGTCCAGCATGCGTTCCGATTCTTCCTCGGTTGCTGGCGGGAGCGGCGGCGGCTTCTTCGCATCGTATGAATCGAAGTTTCCCAGCAGTTCCGAGTCGATCACAACGAATTCGACATCCTTGACGCGAAATGTGTAGTAGTCCTTGCCGAACGCACCTCGATAACGATCCACGTCGCTGCTGTGTACATCGTGATTGCCTGGAGCGTAATAAAGAGGCGCCTTCAGGTGCTTCAGGATTCCCTTCGCCTTTTCCCAAGCTTCTGGATTCTCGCCAATGTCGCCGGAAAGAATCACCGCATCAGGATGGCGGTCATTAATCATCTGCACTGCCATCTTCAGGTTGTCCGCTGCGTGCGGGGCACGCTTTTCTCCGATGTGTGTATCGCTGATCTGCGCAATCGTGACTTGCGCCAAAGTCACAGCACAAAGGATCAACGTCGTCGCGCATACGTACGCAACGCTCCGCACAAGCAACACGAGAGCTGCTTTGATTTGCATAAAGCTCTAGAAGCAAAAAATCGTGCTCAGGTTGTTCGAGCACGAGAGTTCTGGCAAAAGCAAAAGGCGCGGACATTGCCGCGCCTTGGTCTTCCGAAATCCGCTATCGCTGGGGAGAAGAGCCCTGCGGCGTAGTGCTTTGCGGAGCACTGCTTTGCGGAGCTGTGCCCTGGGGCGAAGACTGCGGTGCGTTCGCTCCCGCTCCCCCCTGCTGTTGCTCCCTCATCCGCTGCTGGATCGCCGCCAGCTTCTGCAGTTGATCGGGGGTAAGAATCGCTTTGATCCTCGGCGCGCCTTCCTGGCGGATCTGCATGACCTTCTGCTGTTTTTGCTGCATGTTCATGGAGGTGTCGTTGCGGACAGTGCTGATCTGCTTGTTCTCATCGTCGACAACTTCCGCGATCTTTTGCTTTTGGTCCTGCGTGAGGTTCAATTCATCTTCCACGGAATTCGAGCCGCTCTGTCCTGAGTTCGCGGAACCGGTCGTACCCTGGCTGGGTGCAGCGCTTTGTGAACCGGTGCTGCTCTGACTGTCAGTTGACGGGGCCGGCGACGTCGGCGGCTGAGTCCCGGGAGCCGACTGCGCGTGTGTGTCCGGGCTAGACGGTGTAGCCGTCGTGCTCTGCGCGCCGGCAGCAACTGCCAACGCAATACTCAGACACAGAATAGAGGCTGAAATCATCAGGTTGCGGATATCCATTTTTCGGGGCTCCTTTAGACGACGAGTAGGCGGGCGACGCTACCGCGGAAGCGGCTATGCTCTGCAACAGGTATGCTCAGATGGCAACTGCATCCTCGGGGGTTGGACTCGGAAATGCCCTCGCTGACAAACATTTTGCACCTTGTAATGTTTTTGCATTATTGCTGCTGGCCTGCTCTGCCCCTACAGTCCTAAATACTCGGGGTTGAACTCTGCTTCCTTGCTCTACCTTAAGCGGTTCGTTTTCAATCCCTGGCTATTTCCCCGGATGTGGAGGCGTTGTGAAACGAGCGCTGTCGATTCTTTTTTTGGCCAGCCTGTTAGCGATTTCTGCGGCTGCGCAAAGCAATTACGCCGTTCTCAGCGGTACGGTGGCGGATCCTCAGTCTCATGCGCTCCCAGCTGCCACTGTGGTCTTAACTTCAACGACCACGGGTGCCATCCGGAAGGTTCTGACCAATGCCCTGGGAATCTATGAAATTCCCGGCCTCCAGCCCGGCGACTACCAGTTGACTGTCAGCGCTACCGGTTTTGCCTCCCAGCGCCAGAATCTGCGACTCGAAGTCGGGCAGCGCGCCGCTATTGACCTCCGATTGAATCTTGAAGCGCGCAAAGAAGTTGTTGAGATCACTGACGTCCCTGAAGTCATCCACACCAACGAGGCTGCTATCGGCGAAGTGGTTGAGCCGACCTCGATCGAAAACCTGCCACTCAACGGGCGCATGCTCATCGATCTCGTTCTCACCGTTCCCGGCGCGCACGTAAGCCATGGCGCGCAGACGGGCAGCATGAACGCGCTCTATTGGCGACCCGGTCAGCGCTCCGCGGTCAGCGTAGGCGGAAGCCGTCCCAACGGAAACTACTTCCTGCTGGATGGCACCACCAACACCGACCCCACATTCAATACGCAGAACCTTAGCCCCTCACCGGATGCCGTCCGTGAATTCAAGGTCGACACCGGCAGCTACTCGGCTGAGATGGGCGGCGCCGGCGGCGGGCAAATCAATATCGTTACGCGCAGTGGGACCAATGCATATCACGCCACGGTGTACGAGTTCCTGCGCAACGGGTTCATGGATGCGACTTCGTTCAATTCCATGGGCAACAATCACATGGTGCAGAACAATTTCGGTGCCTCGTTCGGCGGCCCCATCGTCAAGAACAAGACCTTCTTCTTTCTGAACTACGAAGGTTTCCGCCACGCGATGACCGATACCATGATCGACACCGTCCCGACCCTCGCCGAAATCAATGGCGATTTCAGCATGGCGGGACCGAATATGACCCCGATTCGCATTTTTGATCCGGCGAACGGCCGTCAGGAATTTCAGTACAACGGAATGATGGACGTCATTGATCCCAGCAGGATCAATCAAGCGGCACAGCAGTTTCTGCTCCAGTATGTGCCGCGTCCCAATGCAGGAATGATGGGAATGGGCATGGGGACGATGCCTTGCGGCGCCGCCATGATGGGCACCCCGATGCCCGGCGCAGGCGCTGATTGCAATAACTACATCGATGCGCGCAATGAGCTCGCTGTGAACAATCAGGGCACAGCTCGCGTCGATCAGCTACTCTCCAACGGCGACAGTATCGCAGCTCGCTACTCGTTGAGTTCTGAAACCGGCTTCATGCCCGGAGAGATGCCGCCGGGAGGAGTTGGCTCGCTACTTCCCGGTTTCGGATCGTTCAACAACAATTTCTCGCAGCAAGGCAATATCTCCTGGACCAAGGTGTTGAGCCCGACAATGGTAAACACCGCCGCCATCACCTTCTCCCGCCTGGCGATGAACCGCTTTGAAGAGAATGCCAATAAGAATGACATCGTTTCGCAGCTTGGGATCCAAGGAATCGGATTCGGTGGCGCAGGAGCTTTCGGTGCCCCATTCTTCAACGTGCAGGGTTACTCGCCCTTAGGCGACAACTATTCCGCGACACCTATGAAGGCCTGGGACACCATGGTCGAGGGCCGCGACACCTTCAGTTGGCAACACGGACGGCAGAGCTTCAAATTTGGAGCCAGCTACAGCAAGTTCATCTGGCCCATGTGGGGATTCTTCCAGAACCGCGGCTATTACCAGTTCACCAACGGTTTCACCACTGACAACGGCACCAACGACGGCACGGGCTCGGCGCTCGCGTCATTCCTCCTGGGTCTACCCGCAGTCAAGCAGCGTCAGGCCGGCATTCCTCAGATGCAGCTTCGGCAGTGGTACGCCGCGGGCTTCGCCCAAGACAGCTTCCGTCTCACCCGGACAACTACCATCGAAATGGGACTGCGTTATGAGTTCATGGATCCATTAGTGGACATCAGCTACACCAACACGAACCTGACGTTCCCCAATGGCCTGAACGCTGCGCCTGAGGCCTTCGTAGGCGGGCAGAATGGTTATCCGAAGGGACTCCGTTATCCGAATACTCACAACCTCGCGCCACGCTTCGGAGTCTCCCAGTCACTCGGGCACGGAATTGTGTACCACTCGGCGTTTGGCATCTTCTACACGCCGGTGGACATGAACACGTGGTGCAACCAGCGCCACAACGTGCCTTATGTGTTCCCGGAAACCCAACAGGCCAATAACTTCACGCCTCCCGCCACGCTACTCGCGAGTCAGCTGAATTTCGGACAGCCGGTCCTGGGGCAGACCACCGTCAGCTTTACCGGGATGGATCCGCACGCCAAAGCTCAGTATGTCGAACAGTGGAGCACATCGATCGAGAAGAGCCTGGGCAAAGCGACCACGCTGGAAATTGGATATTTAGGAGCGCATGGCGTTCATCTGCAACGCGCGCACCTTATCAACAACGCGCCTCCGGGACCGGGTGCGATTGGACCGCGCCGTCCCTTCCCGATCATCTCGTTTGTGCCGAACACGACCGTGCCTGCTGGCATCACCTATGTCGCTCCAGCAGCGGGTTGCCCGTCGGGGCAGATGTGCTTCCCCGTGAGCACGATCAACCTACTCGAAAACACCGCGCAGAGCTGGTATGACGCGGGATATGTGAACGTGCGTCGCCGCTATCAGCACGGATTCACCCTTCTCGCAAATTACACATGGTCGAAAAACCTGAGCGACGCTCCCGATTTCCGCTCGCCTATGTTTGAATCAGCCATTCCCCAGAACAACAACGACCTCGCCGCCGAGAAAGGGCCGTCGTGCGATGTGCGTCACCGCTTCGCCTTGAGCGCGGTTTACGACGTGCCCGGGATCAACAATCTTAAATGGGCGAGCGCCGTCACCAGCCACTGGCAACTGTCGACCGTGTACCAGGTGCAGACCGGTTTCCCCTTCACGATTTCAGTGTTTGGCGATACCGCCAACACCGGAACGGCGCTGGGCGAAAATCCTGATCGCGCCAACTATACCGGTCAACCAATCTTTGGGCCGGGCACTCGTACCGCTACCCAGTGGTTCAACCGGGCAGCATTCGCCACTCCTCCTGCATTCACCTTCGGTGACGTAGGCCGCAACTCGGTATACGGACCTGGAATGCAGATTCTGGACCTGGCCCTGGCTCGCGATTTCACCATCACCGAGCGCGCGAAGTTCCAGTTCCGCGGCGAGTTCTTCAATGCGCTGAATCATACGAACCTGGGGACGCCGGATCGCTTCGTGAATACGCCGCAGTTTGGAACGATCACCCAAGCGACAACTCCGGGACGCCAGATTCAATTGAGTGCACGTTTGTCGTTCTAGTTGAGTTGTGGGAAAGCACCACGATCGCGGCGGCTCAAAAGCGATTGTGATCGGCAAGAGAATAAAAAGAAGTGATTAGATTAAGAATTCCGGGAAGGGCACGGCTTCAGCCGTGCCGCCGGGGCCACAAAGATGGACCGGGGCTTTAGCCCCTGAGGAAGGCTCAATTTATGGGCACTCAAACAACCTCAATTTCCGTTTCTCCAAAACCGAAACGCCGCTGGCTGAAGATCACGGCAAGAGTGCTGGTCGTGGTGTTTGTGCTGTGGGCCGGGTTTGTGTATTTCATGTGGCGCATCATGCATCGCACGCCCGAACAGTTTGGGCGCGTGATGATGCACCTCCCATGGGAAGTATTTCTCATCTGCCCCTTCGAAACGCTGTGGACGCGGGCGCGCGCCGGTACTGTACACGTGGGCGACTCAGCGCCGGACTTCACCCTCACCAAGCTCGACAAATCAGGAACCGTGCACCTTGCCGAGCTCAACGCGAGCCAACCCGTCGTGCTGGTGTTCGGCAGTTACACTTGACCGCCCTTCCGGCGGGAGGTTCCCGCCCTCAATAAGCTCTACGATAAATACCAGGGGAAGGTTTCGTTCCTGGTCGTGTACATCACCGAAGCTCATCCGAGCGACGTCTGGCAGATGCAGAGCAATGTAAAAGACAAAGTCGTGTTTGCGAGCCCCAAGACCGAAGAGGAGCGCGGGTTTGTGGCTGGAGCGTGCGTGCGCAAGCTAGGCATCAAATATCCTGCCGTGCTCGATGAGTTCGGCAATTCCACCGAACAGGCCTACACGGGATGGCCCGACCGCATTTATTTGCTGCAACCTGGCGGACGCGTCGTCTACAAGAGCAAGCCTGGCCCGTTCGGGTTTAGCGCCGATCAATTGGGGAAGGAACTGGCCAAGGTGACAGCGGCAAGCGCGTCACCAGCCAAGCTGGCTGCGCAGGTGCACTAAGAGTTGCGTCGATATTGGCCTAGGTTGGCACCAAAACCGACGCTAGGATTTCTTCGTGCGGCGACCACGCCTGAGATAACAAATCTTTCTTAGACCACGGCACTCAGAGCACTGAAAAAACTCTCCGAGTGCGGAGATTCAGCCCGCAACGCGGGCGGCATTTAAATAGCCCAGCGCGTAAGCGCTGGGTGAGGGAAAGCAAACACGCGAGTCCCGCAAGGGACGGCACATGTCATCGCTCGCAAGCTACGGCAGCGTCAAAGAATGCGTGTGCTCGCTGATGGGAATCGCCTTCCCTTTCCAGATGAGCTTTCCCGAAACACCCGCCGGCAGCAAAACGTTCGCTTGGGTTCCTTTTTCCGTGCGCGTGTACTCCACATCAATCTCGCCTTGTGGCACCGGCATAGCTGCGTTCACATGCTTTAGGTCGCCCAGGTGCGGCTCGATCGTCACTGACTTAAACCCGGGCGCTGCTGGCCGGATCCCCGCAACGATCGTCAAGAAATCGTAGTTCGGATGCGCGCTCCAGGCGTGCGAGTCCGAGCGCGTAGGCTCCGGCTGCTCTGCCCAGGTCGTCAGTCCCAGACTCAGCATCGTCTTCCATGGGCCGAGCAGGTTGAGATATTGATCTCCCATCCCGGCATGCTCCAAAGCACGCGCAAGATAAAAGCGGAAGTAGTAGGTGGCAGCAGTCATGGGGGGAAGCTCGCCAACTCCCGACGTACCGGCGTCGCCGCTCGCGGCAAGGACCTTCGTGAGCACCTTGCGCTGCTCTGCCATAGGAATTACATCCAGCCAGATGCCGAGAATGTTTGCGTGCTGGCTGAAGTGCTTCTGCGTCGGAGTATCCGCGAGCAAACCGTACTGCGCATTCCAGCAGCGCGCATACACCCCTTTAGCCGCGCGGTCAGCAGCAGCCCGATACATGGCAGCGTGATGCGAATCGCCGACAGCCGCTTCCATTTCCGCCGCATAGCGAAGCGCCTCGATGAATTGCAGCGTGATGACCGACGATTCTCCATCCGGTTCCTGCGGCGGCTCGCCAAAACCAAAATCCTTGCCCCAATCGACGAAAGGCCACCACGGAATTCGGCCCAGCAATCCATCCGCGCGCTGCTTCTTCAAATACCAATCCAGCACGGAACGCGTGCCCTGGAGTTGCTCCCGCACGAACTCAGGATCACCGCGATACATCCAGAAATCGTGCACCATGCTGATCCACAGCAATGAAAATGTCGGGATGATCTGGGTCAGCGACGAAGGATACCGGCTCTGCGTGATGCCTTCTGCAATTCGCGAGTAGTTGTACGCATTGATCGCCTGGCGTGCGAGCCGGTCGTCTCCTGCCACCGTGTACGAGATCAGTGCCTGAATGCGCGTGTCACCGACATACTGCAGACGCTCCCAGTAGGGCGTGTCCATATAGGTATCGTGCGCATCGAGCCGCGCCGTGCGCCAACCCACATCCCAAATTTGATCGAGTGTTGGATCATCGGACTCAAACTTCGCTTTTTCAACAAAAGGGAAGGCTGTAAAGTACGCGGTCAAGAGTGGTGACATCATCGGGTGATCGGCTGTCTCGATATCAAGCTGCAGATACCGCCACGTCCGCCAAGCCAATGGCATGAACGCAGAAGGGTCAAGGTCGCCTAGGATGACTTCGTCCGTCACTCCCACAATGTGCTTCCCCTCGGTTTCGTTCCGGTTTCCCTTCTGGCCCTTGCCGTCCACAAGAGCCTCGGCGTACGTGAACTGCACTTTCGCGCCCTGTCCTTCAGCAGTTAGCAATGGATAGGCCGTCGTCAGATGCCCGGCGTCGAACAGAATGCTGGCTTTAGTGTGGGCAGGAACCATGAATTGGTTTGGCGCAAATCCAGTAAGCCGCTGAGTTCCGTTCGAACGCACTATTCGCAGTTCATTAGTTTCCAGGTATTCCATGGGGGGCAAAGGATCAGCCTCGAGTTGCCAATTGTTGGGCGCGTCTGTCTCTTCCCGTAGCGCACCGCGCCCTAACGAGACTGGCGAGACCCACTTACCTTTCGACTTCGCCGGATCCTGCCAATCCCAATCGAATACGGCACCATCCAATCGCTCCCCAGGTTCAGCGGCATAGTAGCCGGGAACCTTTTCCTTGAATGGCTCGATTCCCTTCTCCTGCTCGACTTCCCACGTTGGGTTAGTGTCAGCTGTTCGCTCCGCACCGCCATGGCCGTGAACCAGAAACCCGATGCGGTCGCTGAACTGCGCAATTGCCGCATTCGTCCCGAAATTCCAGACAGTCGCAGCCAACACGTTGTCGCCCGCTTGCAGCATCGGCGCGATATCGTATGTCTCGTAACGCCAGTGGTGAAGATCGCTGCGGCTGGGCCCGCTGCCGACGCGCTGCTGGTTCACATACAAGATGAACTGGTTATCGGCGCTGACGTCTACTAAGAAGTGCTGTGGCTTCGCGATGAGTTGTATGACTTTTCGAAAGTGCAGAACCGCTTGGTCGCGCTGGGGCACATCCGGCGCGGTGATCCACTGTGCCGCCCAACGGTTTGATTGGGAAGAGAGCTGCGCCACTCCGAAGAGAAACAGCGCAATGAGAAATGCGAGGCACGAGGCCGGTCGGGTTCGCATAAGCGTTGTACATCTTAGACCACTGCAAACCGCGCGCTGTCTATTAACTTGAGCTAGCGCTCAGATTTTTCGCCAGCCGAAATCGCTGTGCGCAGGTGAGAACTCCCGAGCGTTTCCCCAGTACTTCCGGGCATCCGCAGCCGCATTGCAGGGTCGCCGAAGAAGATGAAGGTCCTGCGAACGTCGATATCTGCAATCCCCGACTTCGCAGTGAGTACTGCATCTCCCAAAGCAGGCGAAGGTTGCGAGAACAACGCCTGCATCAACTGGTTATTCATCTGGAACTGCGGCTCCGCATTAGTGAGCCCTGAAGACGCCCACACCGCAACCGCGCCGCCATTGGGGGCCAGCATGAGTGATTCCGCGAGGCTCTGCGTGTACACGTCTTGGAAAAAGCCGTTGAGGCAATTCATGATCACGAAGAACGGGAGTTTGTTGCCATTGGTCAGCGAGGCTGCCATTGTGTCGTCGAACAAGCCGCCAGCACCCCACACCTGCACTGAACCGTGCCCGTTGTAATTCACCAGCAATTGCCCGCTGTTGATTCCACTGAGAATATTCTGATTCGCTGTCGAAGTTCCCAGGGTTCCGGCGAACACGTCGGTCGCATTCAAAGTTGATGGCAACAGCCCCTGCACCGATTGCGCCGCTTGCGTAAAGCTGATGTCGGGATCGTCAGTATCCGCCACAAGCAGCGCCTGGCCGTTCCAACTTCCAGCAGCCCCGGTAGAATACGCAACCGTCTTCGAGACCATCAGTTGCGCATCGGATGCGGTGCGAGCCGCCATTCTGCCGGTCGCGATCGTCGCAACCCCTGTGTTGTTGAAATCGGAGAACCAATCGTCCGACGCCGTCTTCAACTCCGAGGTAGATACGATTCTGGTCGGTACGAAATCGAAGAAACCGAATCCTAGATAATTGCGAGGATCAACCGACGCATCACCGCCGAGCACAAGATAATGTGGCTTCGCCGTCCACGCGGTCGTCGCGTTTTTCAGAAACGCCTTTACCGCAAATGGACTCGGCTCGCCAAAATTGAACTCGTCATAAATGTCGCTGACGTTGATCACGGCGGCTGAACCGCCGTCCGCCTCGTGCAGCGCGGCCAACGGCTGAAATTGCGCATTGAATTGCGGAGCAGTGATCACCACGAACTCCGCCCCCCGCTGAGGCGCATGCAGGCGGGTAGGCGCGTGAGGCACGATGTTTACCGGGCTGCCCAGTTGCAGATCAGACAACGCGAGCAGCGTGTGCTCTCCCGCTGTAGTCCACGGGACCGCCGATCGCAAAGTGTAGGTTCCGTTCTGCGCGGTTGAAGAGAACTGCAGCCGCACCGGCCGCAGCGGATTCGTGATGTCAACCAGCCGACTCGGAGGCCGACTGAAGCCCGAAATCGCGATGCTCTGGCCCGCACCCGCAGTAAACTTCAGCAGATCGGATTCTGCCGTGTAGGCGTGAGCAAAGCTCAGCGTGATCGTATCCACCAGGCTGAGATCATTCGATCCCTGTTGCGCCGTCAACGTTATCGAATTCGCACCATTGAGCAGAATGCCGGCACGCACCGCGAATTCGGCGCTGCCCTCCTGCTGATCGCTAAAGGTCACATCGCCTAACGTCGATCCATTCAACATCACTGTGACGTCGTGCTGCTGCCCGGTCGTCACTCCCTGCAGTGAAACCGTCACTTGGGCTTCGCCGGCAGCAAGGTCGGCTACGTTCATTGTTTCCACATCTGGAGTGGGCGACACCAGCGGACCAAAGAAGTTGTCCGTGTTGTCGCGAAGCAGGGCCGCAAAGTAAGTGGTTTTGGGTTTTAGTTCGAGCGTCTGCGTGAACGAGGGCGATTGCGGAACCGCCGTGCCGCGCCCCGAGATCTCAGGTATGCGCAGTCCAATGCCACCCTGCTCGGCAAGCCAGTAGACCCTCTGCCCGGAATATGGCGTATCTATCGCGGTTCCGTAGAACTCGATGGCCGACTGTGGCCCGAATGCGCCGCCGCCAGTAATTCGAATCGGTTGCTCGACACCTTCGGCATAAAGATGCAGCGAATTGCTGTTGGCATTCGGTCGTAATCCCGCAGCAAGCAGTTGTGGCTGCGTGACGCGATACCAGCCTTCGTGGTCGACAAGAATCTTGATCCCGGATTTCGCTGCGAGTTGGAAACCAATTTTCTGCGAGGAAGATGACATGTCCTTGGCCCCCGCAGTGCGTTCGAGAACATGCGATCCGGCATTCGGCTGCAAAACGATGTTGCCGATGCTCTGTGACCGCATGCGAGTGAAAGAACTAATGGCCGGCGAGACAACCGGCTGGGTAGCCACTGCAGCCGACTCGACTGAAACCGGGCCGTGCATGGTCCTGGTTCCATTCAAATCGACGTCTTCCAACCAGTAGACCGCGCCTGGAACCGGGGCGGCGTCAATCCAGCCATAAGATTTAGCTCCGTGCTGCGGAAGGGCATCGCGTATCAGCAGAGCAGAACCAGAGATGAGGGATGCGTTTACCTTTGTCTTAACCCCAGCCACATCGCGGTACACGTTGTAACCAAGGTTGTTCACTTCCGCACTGCTTCGCCACGAAGCGATGACCCCGCTTCCACTGCGAGCCGCAGAAAAAGAGTTGGTCGTAGCAGCCGTCGTACAGGCAGTTGCCGATACCCCCACGTCGACTGCGCCGAACTCCCAGGCAGCATTGGAGTTTAGAGTTTCGGTCATTGTTATGCTGGCATCTCCGCCCTTAAGGGCACCGAATCCGTTGGAGTCGTTCGACGACCCACTGCCGGAAGCGCCGCCTCCGGTGCCAGATGCATTGTTCCAAACTACATTCTGGTTGACTCCGGCCGTCACCGCTATGCTTCCCTTATTGGCAAGTACGGCAAGCACACCGTCACAAGATGCACTGGGAATCGTAATGCTCGGCGTGGTATTTGCACCGCCCGTGCAAGTGGGCGGGCCACCGTTGCAATTAATAGCCGTATGGGGGATGGTTTGACTGGTATTGAATAAAGACACTGCACCCACGACGATGCCAATGCTGCTGTTATTCTGCTTGCTGACGGTAAAGTTGACAGTATGGGCAGTTCCATCGAAGGGAGACGGACAAGTCCCAGTCGGTACGAGATGCCAGATCGCCACATAGTCGTCGCCGTTCACCCCCGAAACATCATGCGTTAGTGCGCAACCGTTATAGGTGACACTGGATTCGGCGCTACCCGAGTTTCCATTAAGTTGCATACTGAACCCGACGAGCAGAATTGGTCCAGACAGGCCACTGGTCACGGCAATGCTAGGCGCGGTGAAGTTCGCTGAGCAAGAACCGGCGCAACTCAGATTCGATTGCTCATGGGCAGATTGATCTACCGCGACGCCCGCCTGTGTCGCCGATAATTGAACTTGAGTGACAAGCGCGGCAAGCAATGCGAATTGGCAGGCAAGTAGCTGCCAACGCCGCAGAACTTGCACAGCGTACCCGCGCAATCTTCTACCCAAAAAGCTTGCTCGTTCTCCTCCGGTGTTGAGATTTGTCAACTGCCCGGTGGGGGGGCACTCCTTGGCCACAACCTTGCCAATCATTTCTTCTCTTCGCACGACGCCATCAATTTCCATACCTGCATCTCCGCGCGTTACATAGTTGTTATCGGCCCCCCCGATAATCCTGTGCGCCGCAAACTTGCCTTCTCGAAAGAACAACACGATATCGCCCCTTTTAGGCGATTTCGTGAATGGTTCTACATGCAGAATGTCTCCATCCTGGATCGTTGGCCACATGCTTCGGCCGCGCGCACAAAACCGGAACCCCTTCCCGTGCGCGATCAACTCGCGCGCGAGAGTCCCAAATACTGCGCTCTGTTGCCGCGGTTCAATCATGAAATTCGAGGACGGTTTGAATTGCGGTCTCATCCGGAACAAACTGGAATTCGTAGCATGGCACTGCATCCAAGGCTCGATTGATGAACTCGAGCGCGCCTTCCAGGCCTTCTGCGCTATGGAACGGAGGAAAGCTTCGTGCGAACACCTCACCCACCCCCTGCGCCTTGGGTAACAAGCGGATGCGGTTGTGCGTGCCATGTTGCAATATAAAAATTCGTTTCAGCGGCGCATTTCCCTGCTCCGCGAATGCAGCCTCGCCGTGCCATGGCGTCCCGTACATGCGCAATTGCTGGCCATCCAGGCGGAGAATAATTCTGTCATCGCTCAGGATGAAAGGATTCCTGGGCAATTGCCAAATGCGCGTCGTCGTGCTTTTTCCCGCACCGGAATGCCCAAGAAATAACTGTCCGCCTGCCATGGAATCGATCAAGCCGCACCCGTGCACCTCAACTCCAATTCTGCGGCTTGCCAGATAGTTAGTGATCAGCAATTCGTCCGTGGGATATTCCAAAGGAAAAATCGGAGCGTAGGGCGCAAGCAGTGTGTTGCTCAGGGATAGCTGTGCCGAAGAAAAAGCACGGTCCACAACCAGGCGCTTATAAGGATGGCTCCCCAGTAGGTCACTTACAAAATCAAATGTGAAACTATTTTTCTCCGAGAACACGCGCCATAGTGCGCCTGAATCAAACTGTGGATTTCCTGGAAAAGTCTTTAATTCGTCGACAAACTCCGCAGACACGTGAATGTCTGCAGAACTGCTGTCGCCCAAAAAAGGACGCAACTCCTCATTGACTCTTATCTCCTCTGCCGACTGACCACACAGCGCCAAGTTGACGCCACCGATGTGAAGAGAGTTATGCAAAGTTTGCGGAGGCAGGACTGCTGCATTCGACGTGACTTCCACAAGCATGAAGGAACCGCCAAATAGATCTAGGAGCCCGGTGTTCTACATGAACCCACGGCAGTACAGTTCGTCCCCACAGGTCCAGCCATCCCCGAATTTTTGCAGTGCCCCAGCACGGCTTCCTCCGGCCGCAGACTGATCACCGTTATCTTCGGCTGCTCGTACTTTTTCTTGAGCCGCTGCTCCGAGTTGTCACTCATGATTGCCCCCTCGACATCTACGCACTCGCCGCGCATCCCCCACAGCCCGCGGAAATGCCCGCCGAATTACTCAATATTGGCAGCAAGGTCGAATTCCGATTCCAGGCGGGAAGATCGCTGCCGGCCAAAACTCGATCGGCACGCTCCCGCAGAAGGACACGCCCGGCAGCGCTACACAATTCACACTCCCCGTGTTCGGGCACGGTGAATCCCAAAGCCGCCGCCCGCAAATGCGCTACTTCGCATAGGAATTCCACCGGGGACTCCGGATCGCCGTTTTCGAGTTCACCGTTCGCCGGGCACATACTGCAGACCGAATGAAGCCGACAGGTTATGCATTTCGAAGGTCGAGTACGCTTCTTCTCACGCACCTCGAATAAGAATTTCTCCCACCCGGCGCGAACACTGCCCTGGCGAATGTCATAGGTGTCACGATGAGAGAGTACGCAGATACTCATCATTCCATACGGATCGATGGCGAAGCTTTTTATACCGCCTCCACAGCCGTAAACGGCATCGCTGCCGTAATTGGGAGAGGCCAATTCTCGATCCAAGGATTGTCGGTGGGCATCCGCCAGTTTCTGCCACTGCAGATCCAGAGAAACCACCTCATCCGGCGAAAGCCTGATACCCAGCGGAGCACGCGAACAGTCAATACGGGGATTGAGAAGAGCATCAAACTTGAATTCCACGCCGAGTTCCTCCTCGGCGAATCTTCTCATCTCGCGAACTTCGTGTTTGTTAATGCTCGTACCTACAGTCTTCAGTTTCAGCGGCAGCCCACGATCCAACAGCAGTCGTATGCCGCGCATGCAACGGTCGTAGCTGCCGGGCATGGCGGTGAGGGTCTCGTAGGTTTCTTTGGTTCGACCGTAGAGGGTGATCTCGATTCCAAACGGCGGGTATTCGCGCAGATAATCGGCAATCTTCTCGTTGATCAGGATGCCGTTCGTAAACAGCGTAATCAGAAATCCTTTGCTCTTGGCATGGGTGTATATCTCAAGGAAATCTTTGCGTGCGAAGATCTCGCCGCCCGTGAAAAGCACCCACAACACGCCCATATCCGCGAGTTCATCCAGCAATGCGAAATACTCTTGCTTGCTCAACTCGCGATTACGCGCGCCAAGATCACTCATGGGCAGGTTGTTGTAGCAGTGCTGGCACTCGAGCGGGCAGCGTCGCGTCACTTCGAGAGAAACCTCTATCGGGATACGTTTCTCTCCTACGCGCTGGTGCAGATCGAGGCTAAACTCGCCGTACGATGACTTCGTCAGCGTCATGCAGCGACCTCGACCTCGGTCGTTTCAACCAGGCCAGCCGCACTCATCTCTGACAGAAATGCGTCCACGTCGGAGACCACCGCTTTTGTTGGCGCATCGAATTCCTGCTGCAGCAATTCAATGATTTCATTTTGGGTACGAGGCTCTGAGATGGCATTCCAGATGGAACTCGCGGCAGGATTAAGGCTGTAGATAGAAGCGAGGTCGCCTACGCCGCGCCGGACCGGCACGATCAGGGTTTCTTCAGCAATCACCCGCGAGACAACGGAACTCGATCGGACATAACGCAACATCCGGCAAGCCCTCCAGAGTGCCCACAACCTGTCTCAATCTGATTTGAGACGCTTGCGTTCACCTTAGCAGGGACCACTACGGTTTGTATTAGCTACATAGGTTCGGCAAACAGCCGTAAGTGCAGGAAGACAAGCAGGTTTTCCACAAGCGGAGGCCCGGCATGGGCCCCCCATGCCAAGATGGCTTCACCTTTGGACAAAGGCAAAAAAAATCGCGCCGTTAGAACCCAGGCGCCTTCTCTAGATTGTTATTGCAGGTCCCGTTCGTCGGCTGCGCAGGAAGCGGTGGAGGCGTCAGCAAACGAGGCCCTGCTGAGAAATCGAAGAATTCCATCATGTTGTCCGCGTTCTTGTCGCGAAGCGTCAGCGGCGCGACATTGAACGTATCTTCGATCAGACGCAGGATCGACGTGTAATCTCTCGTCGTATGCGAGACGAAACTCGGTTTCACCCATGGCGAGACGACCACCAGCGGTACGCGGAATCCCGTCTGGTTGAAATCGCCCGGCTTGTCAGTTGATCGCAGTATCGGGGCTAAATTGTCCGGCTTGATCTCGCGTCCGGGGAGGACATGCTCGTACAAGCCACCGCCCTCGTCATAAGTGAGGATGAACGCCGATGTCGGCCACGACGGACTGTTGATGAAGGTGTTGATGATGTTCGCCGCGTCCGCCGCTCCCTTTTGAATATTGGCGCCCGGATGCTCATCCAGCCCGGAAACTCCCGCGCGCTCGATAAAGATCACCGACGGCAACGTTGAAGGATTCTGAAGGTCTGTCGCCCAGTTGCTGATCGGCACCACCTTGGCCGCGTCGCGCCGATAAGTCGAGAACTGCTGGATCAGCGCAGACGAAGGCCCATCCTGGTAGTAGTAACGCCAGCTCACCCCTGCCTGATCCAGGTGGTCGAAGATCGTCGGCTGCGTGAATCCACCCGACGGCGGATTTACCGGAAACGCATTGCCCCATGACGTCGCCGTAAACAGATAAAACCGGTTGGGAATTGTGTTGGTCAAAACCGGCGAGAACCATCGATCACTGGTGGCAAACCGCGCCGCCAACTCGTAGTAGTAAGGCAAGTCCGCCTGAGTGTAGTAGCCCATGGCGCGGGTGCCGGTGGGATCAATCGTAGAGGGCACCGAAGTCGAACTCCTCATAAAGCCATCCATCAGGCCACCATCCACATCCGCGTGGCTTTCGTTCCACGAGGGACTGAGATTCTCGGTGCAGACGGTTTGGTAATGAAACGGATGAACAAGCTGCCCTTGTGTATTGGGAATGGCGGCATTGAGGTTCAGTCCATCGACATCATTTGCCAATCCGAGAGAGGCCTTGTACTGCCCCAGCATGCCGAAGTAGTCGTCGAATCCGCGGTTCTCCTGCGCGAAGAAAATGATGTGCTTCAGATTCGCTAGCCCTTGCGAGGCAGCGGTCACTTTGATGTCGAAGCGCTGCTTGAACAGCACTCCGGTGCTGTCCTGAGCCTGCACGGCAATCGAATGAGAACCGACGGTTAGATTACTCACATACATGTCGAGAATCGCAGAATTGGAAATTCCGCCTTTACCCACCCCGTCAATGAACAGCGTCATTGACTTCACAGGGTTGGTGTCGTTCGCAGCCGCGACGACATGAAATGGCTGGCTCACGACTGATCCTGGCACCAGTGAACAGATCGTCATGCTCTGGTTTGCCTGGTTCAATGCACATGGCGGCTGCATGGCCACCGGAACGTTGGTCTTGAATGTTGCCCCTGTCGAGTCCCACCCCTGCACGGTGATCAGGTGGTACCCAATAGGAACAGTCACGAACGTGTTAATGGAGTTCGCATGAACCGTCGTGTACAGCTTGTTATCGAGATAGATCTGCACTGCTGTGACGGTGTTTGTATCGGTCGTACCGGCAACGACGTTGACTGCGCTCTGCACCAGCGCATTCGGCGTAGGCGTACAAACAGTTACGGACGGATTGGTGGTGCTCAGCGGACATGGCGATGCGGCTTGTGCAGAGCCGGTTGAGCATAGTGCCAGGAAACTGAGGGCAAAAGTGATGGAGACGAAGGTTTGTCGTGTGCGCATGGCCGTCGAGAGCTCGTGAAATCGAGACTCATTAAAGAGGAACAGTTCTGCTTTGGGGTTGCCTGAAAGAGTAGTGTTGAGGGGGGAGGCGCTAGCAAACAGCGGGCCAGAATCAATTTTGGTTCAAAAGCCGGACACAAACGAAAAGCCGGCAACAGGGCTGGCCTGTTGCCGACTCTCAGGGTTCAAGAGTTACGCTAGAACCGTAACTGCGGCCCAAACGTTATCCGCAGGTTGTTGTGTGATCCATTGGCGAAGTAAATGGAGTCGCCCACTTCAGCTCGCAAGCCGAACGGCCCCCAAAAGCCTTCGAGTCCTGCTCCCGGATATACCGCAAAGTGCGTACCAGGGCCGCCAACGCTGGAAATCGCATTGCCGACGTTGCCTGGAGTCACCGCGGAGTTGCTTTCTGTGAAGTTCACGAATCCGACCTTGCCGGTCACAAAGAACTTGAACGGACCCGGGGTCTGGAATTTCGGGCCAAACAAGCCGGTCAGCGGACGCAGCCGGGTCGTTGTGAATGACGTGCTGCCGCCGTTATTCGTGAAATTCGTGAAGTTGCGCTCGAAGTCGTAGTTCATTTCCCCTTCGATTGCGACGAAACGATTGGCGTTGAAACCGGCGCGCGCGCCGAAACCAATAAAATTCGTGTGCGAATTCGAGGTCGGAGCAAAGCGGAAGTAATCCGCAAAGATTCCGACGCTCCCGTGATCATAATCTCCGTGGCTTTCCTGCGCGGCCAGCCACGACGGCGCGGCTAGCAAAACGCTCAAGATCGCGAACCAAAATGTGCGTTTCATGGGTACCTCTTCCTTCCTCCTCAGAATGTGATGCCACCTGCGCAAACCCTGGAAGCAGCACCCGTCAGGGAGCAGGCGAAAAGTTGGATGCGACGCTTTCGGCGCTGGTTGGGTACACCTGCACGGCTGTTAACCCTTAGGTTTTTCAATGTATTGGCTGAGGGGAATGCATTAGAAGGGATGAAAGAACAAAGCGCAGAGCCTGGCAATTCGCTCTGCGCCTCGGACAACCAACTAGCAATTTACCGACTATTAACCAGGCTCAAGTCGTCGCGATCAGAGGACGTATTCGGCGTCATGGACACGACGATGTAATCGCGGTCCTTGTCGTCCATGTCTTCAACGCGCAACACCATCTTGTCCTTGTCGAGACGGAACTGCGCCTTCTCGCCAATGGGTAGCAGCGCGGGGTGCTTATCGTCCTTGGGACGGATGTGGTAAACAACCTTCTCCGTCTCCAAAACATACTCAGGGCAGAGGAGTTCTTTGGTCTTCATGTGGGCGGAGTCAGTTCCGAGCATTTCGCCGGCGAGGCTCTTGCCGTTCTTCTGGTCCATCCCGCAAGGCGCTGAATCCATGCGCAGCAGCTTTCCGGACTGGTAATGCTTCTCTTTAGCTTGTGCGGCTGGGCTCAGGGCTACTGCCGTCAAGAGCGCAAGTGTAAGAATCTGTTGGACTTTCATTGTGAGTTCAACCCCCTCGAGGCATCCGAACTGCCCCGAAATGCTTGCAATGCTGACATTTTCGTGAGTTGCGGGCGTAAGGTGAAGATTCCTTTAGTGAATGCCAGTAGTAATCGGGAATTCCCCTATATTTTTTCCCGCGCTCTTGTCCCCGATCTTGTGCACCAGCAGGTGCCTGAAACAGCCCAAATCTTGTGTACCAGCGCGTTCCTGAAACAACCTAAACGACACGGGTGATCAGGACCCACGCACACCGCTCTCGCGGGTGTAGCCGGAGCATTGCAGCACCGGGAGACGCGGATACTTCGGAAAGCTCGGATCCGTGGCGGACAGGCGGCACAAGTAGAACTTCGTCCCTCTGTCCGACTGGATGAGGCGCATGTGCTCACAGGAGGCGCATAGGCCCACCGAATCGAGAGCGTCCTGATTATTTTGCTTATTCACCGATTTTGCTTATTCACCGAGAATCACATGTACTTTCGTGTCTAAAATTCTTGACCCTTACAACTTTCGTGGAATTGCCGCCTAGAGCGCAACATGTAACGATTCGTTCAACGGATTCTTCAAATGCAGCCCAGCCACTCGAGTTCCGACTGGAAATCGCTCTATGAAGTCGCGATTCGCGAGACCGATCGGAAGAAGTTGCCTGAGCGGATCGCCATCGCTAAGAATGCGATTCTGAACCGCATCGAGCAGAGCATCCGAAACCCGGCGCTGGGCGATCATTGCGCAATGGACGCCGCACTCCGCAATCTCCGCCGAATAGGCCGCGCTTAATCGAGTTTCCTCTCCTAATTCCTCACTTCAAATTTGCACTGAGTCCGAAATCCTGGCGAGTACAATTCTGGGCACACGCTTTTCACGCGCAGGGGATATGTAATGCATCGACTTTCTACCTTCCTTATACTAGGAATTCTCGTCAGCACCGCCGCAGCGCAGTCGCCGCTCGATCAGATCTGGCGCAGCATCACCAAATCCAAAGGCAACACCAGCATCTCCTCGCTCAGCAACGACAAGATCACAGCGGGACTGAAGGAGGCGCTGAAAGTCAGCACCGGAAAAGCGGTCGCTTCGACCGGCCGGCCTGACGGCTTCCTAAAGAATGAGGCCATCAAAATTCTCCTTCCTGACAAGCTGCGCACTGCCAGCCGCGGCTTGCGCCTGGTGGGAATGGGCCCGCAGCTGGACCAACTGGAAGTTGGAATGAACCGCGCTGCCGAGCAGGCCACGCCGCTTGCCAAGCAGATATTTCTCGACGCGCTCTACAAGATGTCGATCAACGACGCGCGTGGCATCCTCACCGGCGGTGACAACGCGGCCACCGAATATTTCCGGCGCACCAGTTCCGATCAGCTGATCGTGCACGACAGCATGTTGAAAGTCGGCGTCATCAAGCAGTATGACCAGCTTGCCAAGAATTCGCTCGCCGGACCAATCCTCAAATCGAGAGGGCTCGACATGGACGATTACGTCCTGGGCAAGACGCTGGACGGATTGTTCTATGTTCTGGGTCAGCAGGAAAAAGAGATTCGCAGCAATCCGGCGGCGAGAACCACAGCCTTGCTGCAGGAAGTATTCGGAGCGCGCAAATAGGTCGGCTTACTGATCGCTTTTCTTCAGCAGTTTAGCGATGTCGACCGCCACGGCTTCCAGCTTGCGAAGATCTTCTGTGGTGAAGTCGGCGCCCACGTTCGCGGGCGAGTACGCTTTGCGCGAGACCTGAATGACCCCGATGACCCGGTTGTCGCTATTCAGGATAGGCACCGTCATGAGCTTCTGAATGACCTCAGTGTCTTCGCTGGTGGCGCCCAGTTTCACGACTTCAAATACGCTGGAGTGCTTGACGCGGGTAAAGGTGTTGAACAGGTCGGACTTGCGGGTGCGCGCTGTCCGGGCAGCCACCGCGGAACTGGAGAGCGGGATCGCCCCCACCTTGGTGAGTTCCGCCGGGTAAAGGAACTTCAGAACGTTGCCAGACACTTCCAGCAGGGCCACTTCTGTTTTCCTTACCTTGAAAACGGCGGCGACGGTGGCACAAATCGCTTCGGGGCTGCTGTCCTGGGGCTCGATGCTCACAAGTTGTTCAGTTTCCAACATCTTAATCGAAGTATGGGGCTTGAGAAAGTAATGCGCAAGGTAACTAATGTGACCTGTCCCGATCATAACGATGGTCAAGGTTTTGCGGGGGTCGGGGCTTGATTTTTGTGAGCGCGTTGTCCCTCAGCGGCTAAAGCCGCTCGGCGATGCGCACGTGGTTGGCACGAGTGAAACTCGTGCCCTTCCCGTGACGGATGGTGGCGAGAGTGTCGGCACGAATGATGATTGCGGAGTCCCACCCTTTGCCAAAATGGGTTTCTTGTTCGTGTGTCCCTTCGTGATTCTTTCCGGGAGTACGACCGGTAAGGGCACGGCTTCAGCCGTGCCGAAAAAGATTGAATCTGATCGGGGCTTTAGCCCCTGAGGTGGGCTCGTCGAAGATGCCGCTGGCCCTCTGCGGCTAAAGCCGTCGGGTTTATGGGCTCTGATCGGCACGAGTGAAACTCGTGCCCTTCCCGATCGACGGTGTTTTCGACCTCAGCGGCTAAAGCCGTTGCGGTTTAGTTGGCCTTTTCGGCACGAGTGGAACTCGTGCCCTTCCCGGTCGACGGATAGTTGTTCAACGCTTCGGCACCTGAAGTCAACATCGCATCCGAAATAATCCCGCTGCTTGGTAGTGCGCGCAATTGAAATGCTTGTAGTTCAGTCAAACTGCACTACCCGCTGCTGAGAATCGGGATTGAGTTTCGCGAAGCCTCCCGCAAGCCACACGTTGGCTGCAGTTCCTGACCCACGAGGGACAGGAGTTCATCATGTCTAAATGCCGACGTCCGGTTGGCCGCTGCCGAAATTTCGGCAATCGTTGACGACATATCGGTAGGGGGCTGTTCGCCTTTGAGCAGGTGCCAGGCTTCGCGGTACTGCTCGTAGAATCCGCCGGCATGGATCCGGGTGCCGTTGGGATAGAGGCAGATGGCGCGGCGCCTGGGGAGATCTTGTATGGGGATGATGTACCAGCAGTCGCAGGGCGCGAGGAAGGCGACCATGAAGTCCACTTCGTCGGAGGTGTAATAGAAGGATTTGCCTTGTACATACCTGGCAACAATGACCTTGTAAGTGTGCTTGTATTTGCCCTGGGGCGGGCGGAAGGTGGACTTGACCTGGACGCGCAGCAGACGCGATTTGTACTGGACGAGGCAGTCGTAGTGGTGGCTGTCGCCCCAGGGTTTGGCGACGGTGATGCCTTCGCTGGTGGCGCGATACATAAAAGCCAGCTCGGCGAGTTCTCCTCGGAGTTTGCAGTGCTCAAAAACATCAAGGCTGTGTTTTGCCATGGGTTCGGCCCCTTATGAATGATGGGAAGATTGCGTGGAAAAAGAAAAAGGCGCGGAGGTTAGGGAAACTGCAGAATATTGCCCTCATCCTTCCAAATATCGAGTTTCGCCTGGGAACACTTTCGTCCGGAGGCACTCACAATCCCAACCTTGTTGTTAACACCGACTCTGAACAGGTGATCGAGGCTGACTTCGACGGATCGCGGAAACCACGAATCGTGTACACGAGCGGAGCACTCGAAAACACCTCGACTAACCCCGCTTGCTGGGGAATTCGCGAACGCGTGTGCCAAGTTCTAGAGGGAGGCTCAGAAGCGTTCAAGAAACGCGAGGAGAAGTACTCGCTGCCTCCCAACTAGCAGCCGAGAACTCCCGCACGCTGATCCCCCACGTGCGAAAAGGCCCTCCTTCTGCTATCTTCCACGGGGGCACCAAGGGGACTCCTCGCCATGGCAGACGGCGCAACCACCACCACCAACTCCATCGCACAATACGACACGCGGTTTTTCGGGCATCCGCGCGGGCTGGCCACGCTCTTCTTCACCGAGATGTGGGAGCGCTACAGCTTTTACGGAACGCGCGCGCTGCTCATGCTCTACATGACGCACGCGGTGGCGACCGGGGCGCTGGGCATGACCGACGCCAAGGCAGGCAACATCTATGCGTTTTATACCGCGGCAGTTTATTTAATGTCCCTGCCCGGCGGATGGTTTGCCGACCGCATTGTCGGCCAGCGCAAGGCGGTGCTGATTGGCGGGATCCTGATTGCCTGCGGTGACTTCTGCCTCGCCAGTCCAGGAATACCGCTGTACTTCGCCGGGCTGGGCTTGCTGATGTTCGGCACCGGCCTGCTGAAACCCAACGTCAGCACCATGGTGGGACAGCTCTATCCGCAGGGAGATCGGCGGCGCGATTCGGGATTCTCCATTTTCTACATCGGGATCAATATTGGCGCGTTTTCGCCGCTGCTGGTGAGCTGGGTCGGAGAGAAAGTGAACTGGCACCTGGCGTTTGCCACTTCGGGCGTCGGGATGATTCTTGGCATCGTGCAATACCTGGTGACCGGCAAATACCTGGGCGAGGCGGGGCTGCACGTGACTCCGCTGGACGATCCGGCAAAAGATCGGCGGCAGAAGCGCATTGCGGGAGGGATTGCGTTGCTGGTGGCGGTAGGCGTGGCGGCGATGATCTTTGCGAGCTCGAAGGGCTGGATTCAGCCAACTGCGGAGTCGATCTCGAACGGACTGGGAGTCGCCTTGGCGGTGATTTTCATCGCCGTTTTTGGGTGGATGATTTTCGGTAAAGGCTGGTCGGCGATCGAGAGGAAGCGCGCGGGCGCGATGTTGGTGCTGGCGATCGGCTCCGCGATCTTTTGGGGGGCGTACGAGCAGGCGGGGTCGTCGTTGAATCTGTTTGCGGATATCAATACCAACCGGCACGTGTTTGGCTATGAGTTCCCGGCCGGGTGGTTTCAGTGGGTGCAGCCGCTGTTTGTGCTGATCCTGGCACCGTTCTTTGCGTGGCTGTGGATCAAGCTGGGCAAGCGGGAGCCGTCGAGCCCGGCGAAGTTTTCGGTCGCGCTGGTATTTATAGGCTTGAGCTTTCTGATCCTGGTGCCGCCGTCGCATCGGATGGGAGTGTCGCCGAATTGGTTGAACACCTGCTACTTCCTCGGGGTCGTGGGCGAGATGTGCCTGAGCCCGGTAGGGCTGAGCGCCTTCACTAAGCTGGCGCCGGCGCGCGCGGCCGGGTTTGCGATGGGAATCTGGTTCCTGTCGACCAGCATTGGCGAATGGCTGGCGGGGAAGGCGGGGTCCTATTTCAGCTCGATGCCGCTGCCGAAGCTGTTTGGCATCAGCGCAGTGATTCCATTTATTGCAGCGATCCTGCTGGCGCTGCTGATCCGGCCGACCAAGAAGCTGATGGCGGGAGTGTCGTGAGCTGGTGGGCTTGGAAGTGTGGAACTCCAGCAGTCGTCGTGACATCAAACACTTAGGGCTGGTGGCGGGACTGAGAGCACTGTCCGGCCATTGACGCCAACCGCCGTACCCATTAGGCTTCGACCGAGGATACAGAAATCAGCAGGTTCTTACGTTTTTTGGAAGCAAACCAGGGTAACTTCTGAACCCTTCCAGTCCTTGCAAGCAGTACAACGAAAAGGTGTTTACGCCGCATCACACCGATTGCGGCCGGAAAAGGCAACTTGACCGACGCGCGAAAACAACAAGGCGAAAAGTTAACTGAAGCTGAGGCCATCGAGCGGGCCAAGCAGGGCGACGCAGCGGCATTCAAAGTCCTCTACGACCTGCACAAACGGCGTGTTTACTCGCTCTGCCTGCGGATGACGCAAAACACGGCGTCCGCAGAAGACCTCACGCAGGAAGCTTTCCTCCAGCTATTCCGAAAGATTGGAACGTTTCGCGGCGAGTCGGCCTTTTCCACGTGGTTGCATCGGATGTCGGTGAACGTCGTCCTGATGCAGCTGCGGAAGAAGAACCTGCCCATCGTTCCTATCGACGATACGCTTGAGGGCGACGAGGAAGGGACGATCAAGAAGGAGCCAGGGGCTCCTGACGAGCGGCTGGCAGGTTCGATTGATCGGTTACGGCTGCAAAGAGCGGTTGACGAACTACCTCCGGGTTATCGTACGATCTTTGTACTGCACGACGTCGAGGGCTACGAGCACAACGAAATTGCGGAAATGGTCGGCTGCTCCATCGGCAACAGTAAGTCGCAGCTGCACAAGGCTCGTCTGAAATTACGTGAGCTCCTCAGAGTTGATAGAGCTGAAAAGGCCAGAAAATGAGGAGCCAGACGCGGTATCGGGGAGAGAGGTCGGAATGACTTGTTTAGAGTTTGAGCGCGATCTGCCGGAATGCGTCGAGGGACAGCCTTCCCCCGAGCAGCAGGCGCATTTGAACTCGTGTCCCACGTGTTCAGGACTCCTGCTGGATCTGAATTCGATCGCCTCACAAGCCAAGATGCTTTCCGCAGCAGAGGAACCCAGCGCTGCGGTATGGAATGCAATTGAGGAGCGGCTTCGGAGCGAGGGTTTGATCCGCCGCTCCGAACCCATTTATCTCCCGGTTGAAGCGAAGCCAAGTTTCATGCAGCGCTGGCGCGCAGCGTGGCTCGTGCCCGTAGCGGCAGCGCTCGCGGTGGTTGCGGTCGTGAAACTGTACCATCCGACGCGATTGAACAATGACGACGCGAAGCAGGTGCAGCAGCCCATCGCCTCAACTGCTCCGGTTAAGAACGCTAGCGCGAAACGCAAACCTGCCTTGTCGCATGAGGATCAGCAGTGGTTGAGTACAGTGGCAGCGCGGCCGCCGGCACAGCTGGCGAAGTTCCGGTCCGATCTCGACCAGGCAAACGCATTCATCGAAGATGCGCAGGAATCATTGCAACAGGATCCCAATGATGTTTACATGCAGCAAATGTTGATGAATGCGTACGAGCAGAAGCAGATGCTGTACGAGTTGGTAGTGGATGACAGCAGTCACTGATCGGGGGGAGCATGAGTACCGCGAAGTGCGCCGCAAAATTCGTCACTGTACTAGCGCTAGCCGGGGTGGCCTTTGCCGCCGGCGAAAGTCGCAAAGACCTGCACTTCAAGGTGGGCAAGCACCCCGCCATCTCGATTAACAATCCCTACGGTCCTGTGGTGGTAAAAGCTGGGGCTCCGCACGAAGTCATCATCAACGCGATTCTGCATTCCGATAAAGTCGAGATCGATCAGAGCCAGAGCCATAACCGAATCGACATCATCTCTCATCTTCTGCAGGGCGCGGACCAATACAGCGGGGTGGTGGAATACCAGGTGCTAGTTCCCGCGGATGCCAGTTTGAGCATTCACTCCGAAAATGGTCCTGTACACGCGGAGAACCTGCACGGCGATCTCGCTCTCGAGGGCGGCAATGGCGCAATGGAAGTCCTGAATTGCGGAGACGGTCATGTGCATGTGAGGACCCTCAACGGGCCGGTGACCATCAGCAACGTTCGCAATGGCCACGTGGAAGTGGTGTCGATGTCGGGGGACGTATCTTTGACCTCCGTCTCCGGACCGTATGTGGCGGTGAACTCGAATACTGGCAAGATTGAATACGCTGGGGACTTCGGCGGAGAAGGCGAGTACAGCTTCACCAGCTACGCCGGAAACATCGAGGCGGTCGCGCCTGCTTACGCTTCCATTGATGTCACCGCGCGCTCAAGCCAAGGCCGCGTGGACAGCGATTTCTCCCTCGAACCGAAGCACACGCCGTTCTACGCCAAGGCTGGGAGTTACTTCTCAGGCACCCTGGGGAAGGCGGCTTCTTCGGTAAAGCTGATGTCCTTCAGTGGTAAAATCCACCTCAAGAAACGCCAGTAACGCTGGCGTTTTCCTGGACAAGCATTGCTGCACATGACAGACGAGACCGTTTTGCCGCGGTCGCGGCGCGAGCAGGCCTGTGTGTACACCGTCGCGCTGGTTGGATTCATGGGCGCAGGCAAAACCAGCGTGGGCCAGGAATTGGCCCGTCGCCTAAGCTGGCGATTCGCCGATCTCGATCACCTCATCGAATCCCGCGAAGGGCGTGCCATTCCGCAGATTTTCCAGCAGGACGGAGAACAGCATTTCCGCGACCTTGAGTTAAGTGTTCTAGGGGAGACTCTCGCCGCTTCCGATTCGAGATTTTTGGTTCTCGCTCTCGGCGGCGGAGCTTTCGTTGTCGAAAGAATTCGCGCGCTTCTGCGCGAGAGGTATGTAGCAGCGGTCTGGCTGGATGCTCCTGCGGAAGAATTGTTTCGCCGCTGTGATCAGCCGGAGGTGGTTCGTCCTCTCCGCAGAGACCCCGAACAGTTCACGAAACTATATGAACAGCGGCTTTCGTCATATCGCCAAGCCGACCTCCATGTGATAACAAAAGGTAAGGAAATCTCTGCCATTGCCGAAGAAATTACCTTGAGGCTGGCTTTAGAACCCAGGAGTGCCGAGTGAAATCTGGTTTGTTCAAAAAAGTCCTGTCGCTGATTTGCGTGTGCGCCTTCGTCGGCAGCATTGCTGCTGCGAAGGATAAAGAAAAGAAGCAACCAGGAGGGCAAGTGGTAGACTCCGGCTCCTTTGGCGTGTTTTCGTCAGGAACCCGCGTAGCCACAGAAACCTTCTCCATCGAACAGAGTGCCACCGGAAGCAGGATTTCTTCGCAATTCAAGTCGAGCCAAGGCGAACAGGTTGCAGACCAGACTTCGGAAATCGTGCTCACGCCATCCACAGAACTCCGTAGTTACGAATGGAAAGAAACTGCTCCCGAGAAGATGACGGCGTCGGTCGCGCCGAATGACGCCTTTCTGGTCGAGACGTTTACCAATGGCTCCGACAATAAGACGCATGACCAGAATTTCCTGCTTCCCGCCTCGACCACGATTCTGGACGATTACTTCTTCGTGCACCGCGAAATCCTGGCGTGGAAATACCTGGCCTCTGCATGCAAACAAAATGCTGGTGCGCCGAACTGCCCATTGCATCAAAAGGTGCAGTTCGGGGCTCTGAATCCGCATGCCCGGACCTCCATGTCGGTGGCGATCGAGTTCGCAGGGCGGGACAAAGTTTCGATTCGCGGATCCCAGGTTGAGCTCAGCAAGTTTATTCTGAGCTCCGACATGGGCGACTGGGCGTTTTGGCTTGACGATCACTTCAAGCTTGTACGATTACTGAATGACGGCGGGACCGAGGTGGTCCGCGACTGATTTGCGAACCGTTCCCGCCTGTGAACCAGCCCCATGACGGCGCTCATTGACTCACGCGCGACTCGGATCATCTTCACGGTCCTGTTATTTGCCATGGGGCTGGCATTCTTGTACTTTGCCCGCCGTACCCTGATCGCCTTCCTGTTCGCGGTCTTCTTCGCCTACCTTGTCGACCCTGGTGTGTCGCGCATTGAGCGCTGGACCAAAAGCCGCGGCGGTGCTATCGCGATCATCTATCTTCTGATCGTGCTTGGTCTGGGGACGCTTTTCTTCTTCATTGGGCCACGCATCGGCCATGAGGCGCAAAAGCTCACAGACTCGCTGCCTTCTCTTGTCGAACGAATAAATAGCGGCCAAATCGTGCAAGACATTGGCGTCGAGCATGGCCTGAACAAGACGACGCGAGATCAACTCGAGCTATTCCTCAAAGCGCATACGGGAGACCTGCTGAAGGTTGCCCAGCACGCTGGAATTCGATTGGCTGAAGTGGCGCAGGAATCATGGCTGCTGATCCTGATTCCAATCCTGGCTGCTTTCTTCCTGAAGGACGCACGCAATTTCAGCGGGGTGGCGCTCTCGTTCATGCACAGCAAAGCGCAGCGCGAGTTCCTCCAGGGCGTGATCAGCGATATGAACTTGATGTTGGCGCAGTTCATTCGCGCGCAACTGACGCTGGCGGCGCTGTCCTGGGTGGCCTATGGCTCTTTTCTCGGCCTGATGAAGGTTCCGTATGCGCTGATGCTGGCCAGCGCAGGTGGCATTTTGGAATTCATCCCGGTCGTTGGTCCCCTGGTCGCGACGGTGCTAATCACAGGCGTCGCGCTGCTCACGGGGTATCCGCACTGGGTGGTCGTGCTCATCTTCCTGCTGGCATGGCGCTTGATTCAGGACTATGTGGTTTCGCCGCGCGTGATGGGCAAGACCATGGAGTTACACCCGCTGGCTGCGATTTTTGGAGTTCTCGCCGGCGGAGAAATCGCGGGCGTGCTGGGCGTCTACCTGTCGATTCCGGTGATGGCGAGCCTCCGCATCGTTTGGCGCAGATGGCGCATGTACGCAGAGAAAAAGCGTTTCGGGCCGCTCAATGAATACTCCTTCTTAACCGAAACCACGCCACGGCCATGAATGGCGGTGTTGTAAAATTATCCCTGTGTAGTTGTTAGTGACTAGTGACGTGTGGCTAGTGACATCGAGTTTTCCTAGCCGCTAACCACTAGCCACTGATCCTCTAGATTTATGCCAAACAAAATTCCTGTAGGTATTCTCGGTGCCACCGGCATCGTCGGGCAGCGGTTTATCCAGTTGCTGGAGCATCACCGGTGGTTTGAAGTAGCGTGGATGGCGGCCTCGGACCGCTCCGAAGGTAAGCCCTACGCGGAGGCGGCACGGTGGCGTCTGAAGACGTCTATTCCGAAGAATGTCGCCAAGATGGTTGTCGCTCCGGCCAAGCCGGACGGCGCCCCCAAGATTATTTTTGCCGCTTTGGACTCCGGCATCGCCGCTGAACTTGAGCCTCGCTTTGCCGAGGCGGGTCACGCCGTGATCACCAACTCCAGCGCGCTGCGCATGGTGAAGGATGTGCCGTTGGTGATTCCCGAGGTCAATCCCGATCACGTGAAGCTAATCGAATGCCAGTCGTACCGGCGGAAGAACGGCGGGTTCGTCGTGACCAATCCCAATTGCTCGGCGATCGGGCTGGTGCTCGCGCTCAAGCCGTTGCATGAGAAGTTCGAATTGGAAACTGTTATGGCGGTGACCATGCAGGCTGTGAGCGGCGCCGGATATCCGGGCGTGGCTTCGCTCGACATTCTTGGCAACGTCATTCCCTACATCTCGAAAGAAGAAGAGAAGATGGAGGAGGAGACGCAGAAGCTTCTCGGCAAGTTGAATGGTGCTGGCATTATTCCCGCTCCTTTCAAGATGAGCGCACAGTGCAACCGGGTTGCGGTGGAAGACGGACACACCGAGTCCATTTCGATCAAGTTGAAGAAGAAGGCGAGCGCGGAGGAAATTCTGGAGGCGTGGTCCTCGTTCCGCGCGATTCCGCAGGAGAAGAAGTTGCCCACGGCGCCGGAGATTCCGGTCCGCTATGTGAATGCCAGCGATCGCCCACAGCCGCGCTTTGACGTGGACTTCGGCCACGGGATGACGACGACAGTGGGACGCCTGCGTCCGTGCAACGTGCTCGACTGGAAGTTCACCGTGCTCTCGCATAACACCATCCGCGGCGCGGCGGGAGCGGCGCTGCTGAATGCGGAGCTGTTGAAAGAAGAGGGATACCTGGACTAGGTATATCACCGCTTGGGCTCTTTCGCCCCTTCGGGGCTGGTTCCTCTAATCTCCTAACCCCGGGCTTACGCCGGGGCTTTATTCTTGCGCCGCTTGGCGGCTTCTATGTCGAATCGCGCTCACGCATGGGAGCTAACTCCTATTCCGCCTAAATTTCAGATAGTGTCTCGAGGTTAGAGTTCGACAACGCCTGCTCCCACAAGCAACTCTGTCGAGAGCGCCTGCTAAAATTGCGGGTCAAGCTAACAGCTAAACGCTAATGGCTGCTCACTGCGTCGTCATGAAATTCGGCGGGACGTCAGTCGGCGACTCGAAGGCGATCGCCCGAGTCGCGGAGATCGTCCGTGGCCGCTTGCCGCACCGGCCAATCGTGGTTGTCAGCGCTATGGCGAAGGTCACCGACCAATTGCTGCAGATGGCGCGCGCAGCAGGTGATGGAGATCGTCAGAGGGCGCTTATCCTAGCTCGCGAGTGCCGCGAACGGCATTACAACACCGCCGGCGAACTGCTCGGCACCGCTCTTTTCACGCAATTTCACAGCGATCTGGGCTCGGAGTTCGAAGAGTTAGAAGAATTGCTTCGAGGAATTGCCGCCGTCGGCGAACTCACGCCGCGAACCACCGATCATGTGGCTGCGTTCGGCGAGGTGTTGTCCAGCAAACTCGTGACAGCAGCGCTCTCTGCTCATAATCTTCCGGCGGCACACGTGGACTCTCGTGACTGCATCGTGACAGACGAGACTTTCATGCGCGCCTCCCCGCTGTTCGACGACACCAATGCCAGGCTGAGGGAGTTTGTTGCCCCCGTGGTCGATCGCGGGGAAGTGCCGGTGATGGGCGGCTTCATCGGCGCAACGCGAGCAGGCGTGACGACGACGATCGGCCGCGGCGGATCGGATTTCTCGGCGGCAATCGTGGGCGCCGGGCTCAGCGCTGACAAAATCGAAATCTGGACCGACGTCGACGGCATGATGACCACCGATCCCAACATCTGCCCCGATGCGCGCCGGATCAAGACCATCAGCTTCGAGGAAGCCGCGGAGCTTGCATATTTCGGGGCGAAGGTTTTGCATCCCGCGACTGTGCTGCCCGCCATTCAGAAAAACATTCCGGTCTACATCCTGAACTCGCGCAATCCCTCCTGTGAAGGAACTCGCATCACGGCGCGCGCGCCGCACTGCAAGAATTTCTTCAAGGCAATTGCGGCCAAGAAGCGGATCACGATTGTGGACGTGGCCGCGCCGCGCATGCTTTTGGCTCACGGATTTCTTAAATCAATCTTCGAGGCATTCGATCGGCACCGTATTCCGGTGGATGTGGTTTCGACTTCAGAGGTGAGCGTTTCGCTGACTGTGGATTCGAACGAGTCGATTCCCGCGCTGGCCGCGGACTTGGCGAAGCTCGCAGACGTGAAATACGAAGGACGCAAGGCAATTGTTTGCCTGGTGGGGCAAAGCCTGCGGGAAATCCCCGGCATCGCCGCGCACGTTTTCGGCGAACTTTCTGATGTGAAGATACGCATGATTTCGCAAGGCGCGTCGGAGATCAACCTGACGTTCGTGATCGACGAAGACCAGGTTCCGAGCGTGATTCAGCGGCTGCACAAGCGGTTCTTCGCGGAGCTGGATCCGGAAATATTCGCCTAGGGTTTTATTCACGAATAACATTCGCAAATGGATGTCATTCCGAGGAGTGACGCGCAGCGGAAGGACGAGGAACCTGCTGTTCCGATGCTCCTCCACCGCTGCCGGCGAAAAGCAGGTTCCTCGTCGCTGCGCTTCTCGGAATGACATGGTTTATGGGGTGGCTTCAATACCTACTAGTCACAGCCAGGCGATCTCCACAGGAGAAGAAATAGAACAGGAGCAATCCCGATTACACTATTCCCATCCATGAAAATCCTTCTCCTTGGAATCGGCAAAACTGGATCGCTGGTGCGCGACGTCGCGATGGAACGCGGTCACACAGTTGATGTGGTGCTTGAGAATGACAACGCAAATGCGGCAGGACTGACGAAGGATCGGCTTGCTGGATTTGACGTGGTCGTAGACTTCACCGCGCCGCATTGCGTGCTCGACAACATTTCCGCCTGCATTGAGAACGGCAAAAACATGGTTGTGGGGACCACCGGCTGGTACGATCAAATCCCCAACATCAAGGCCGAGGTGGAGCGGCGGGGCACAGGGTTTGTATTTGGTTCCAACTTCTCGGTTGGCGTGAACATGTTTTTCGAGCTGGTGAAAACCGTTGCTCCGGCGCTGAAGCAGGGCTATGCCGGCCACATCTACGAACGCCACCACGTGACTAAGAAGGATGCGCCGTCGGGTACTGCCGCGACGATGCAGCAGATTCTGCAAAATGCCTCCGACGCAGAAGTGGAGATCACTTCATTCCGCGAAGGCGACGTTGTCGGAATGCACGAGCTCACGCTGGAGTCGGCGGCTGACACGATTTACCTTTGCCACGACGCTAAATCCCGTCGGGGCTTCGCCGAAGGAGCGGTTCGCGCAGCGGAATGGCTGATGGGCAAGAAGGGCTTCTACGAGTTCAAGGACATCTGGCGCGAGGTATAAGTCGTCTCCGGGCAGTTTCCGTCTGCCCGCTTTCCGCGTTATCCTTTCTACATGCAATTTCGCGGATGCGGCACAGCACTAGTTACTCCGTTTCATCAAGATGGCTCGATTGATGAGCAAGCGTTAAGGAATCTTGTTTCGTGGCAGATCGAGTCGGGGATTGACTTCCTTGTGCCCTGTGGCACGACTGGCGAGACGCCCACCCTCACGCACGAAGAGTGGCTGCGCGTCATCGATGTCACGATTGAAGTCGCAGCCGGACGAGTGCCGATCGTCGCGGGCGCAACATCGAACAATACGAAAGACGCTGTCGCCAAAGCGCAGGAACTGAGTTCGCGAGAAGGCGTGAATGGAATTCTTACTGCGTCTCCGTATTACAACAAGCCAACTCAGGAAGGACAGTACCAGCACTTTAAAGCGATCGCCGAAGCGGTAAGCAAGCCGGTTATGCTTTACAACATTCCTGGACGGACCGGAGCGAACCTGGAGCCGAGTACTGTCGCGCGCCTGGCTGAGATTCCGAATATCGCCGGCGTGAAGGAAGCGAGCGGCAATCTAACCCAAGTGGCGGAAATCTGCGCGGCAGTGCGTCCTGACTTCGCGGTGCTCTCGGGCGATGATGCCACCGTGCTGCCGGTGATATCGGTCGGTGGGGTAGGCTTGATTTCTGTTGCTGCCAATGAAATCCCGGCGGAAATGACTGCCATCATTCGCTCCGCGCTGAATAATGATTGGGGTACAGCGCGACAGGTATTCCGTAAATATTTGCCGCTGATGCAGGCGAATTTCATCGAGTCCAGCCCCATGCCGGTGAAAGCGGTGCTGGCGATGATGGGCAGGATCGAAGAGGTGTATCGCTTGCCGATGATCCCGGTTAGACGCGATACGCGGTCAAAGCTACAAAGGATTGCGGGCGACCTAGGACTGGTTGCCAAAGCGACTGCCGCGGCTGCCACTCCGAATACGCCAAGCTTCTTCGTCTATGAGAATTGGGCGGCCGGTCCGCACAAGGCCGTCCTTCACCGCGCCAACTGTGGACAATGCAACGGCGGCAAAGCCCGGCCCTCGGGGCATTCCGCCAATCATGCGCGGTGGCATGGCCCTTACTCGTCGCTAGGTGAGGCGCGGAATGTCACGCAGACGCTGCCGAATGTCCTGATTCGCAGCGAGTGCAAGTGCATTTAGGCGCTTGCTACCGGTGGGGTTCCAATCGCCTTCCCCGCTGACTCAGCTTCTATTAGCCCTTGGGTGGGCTGCATTGCCGCCAAAGAGCGTATTGGCTGATGTGTGAACGGGACATAGGGCAACGGCTCGCCACGCCTTCTCATGGAAGAGAATACGTCCACCCAATAGCAGACCCTCAGGAAACACCGGCCGAATAGGTCCGCCACAGCATAGTTAACATTTCTGGGTTGAAGAGAAGGCAATGCCGGGGACTGCGCCTCGGCAGCATTCAATTTCGTTTGATGATGGTCAATGACTGTTCTAACGGTAGCGGCTACTGCGGTTGGATTTACCTGTCCAACACCGGACTTTTCCTTCATACCTTGTGTTCCCCCTGAGCACAATCCGAGCGGGAGTATGATGCTGTTAAAGGACTGTTAAGATGCCGAGAAAAACTGATGGCCAGCAATTTTTCTCAAGGTAAGTTGTTGTGGGGCTTAAGGTAAGTACTTTGGGCCGGTTTGATACCCGAACCAGGATCATTCGATATACTTTTCGTTTTCCATGAGCACAATACGCGCAGAAATTGAAAGACTTGCTAGTCTTCCCACGGCATCCGGAGACCGGAGCGCTCGGCCCATCTTCGAGCAATTTCGGGAGGCCCTGACCCGGGGCGAGATCAGGGCAGCAGAGAAGAAGGACGGGCACTGGCAGGTGAATGTCTGGGTCAAACAGGGGATCCTGCTTGGGTTTCGACTAGGCGAGTTGGCACAGATGAGCAGTGGGGAATGTCTCTCCTTTGTGGACAAGGACACCTTCCCTGCCCGGAAGTTCTCTGCTGCAGATCGGGTGAGAGTGGTTCCCGGCGGGTCTTCGGTTCGGACCGGAGCGTATGTAGCTCCTTCGGTAATTTGCATGCCGCCTATGTACATCAACGTGGGCGCCTATGTAGATGAAGGCACGATGATCGATTCTCACGCCTTGGTGGGATCCTGCGCCCAGATCGGCAAGCGCGTGCACGTAAGCGCCGCCGCCCAGATTGGCGGTGTTCTCGAGCCTGTAAATGCTGCCCCGGTGATCATTGAAGACGACGTTCTGATCGGTGGAAACTGCGGTGTATACGAAGGAACTCTGGTGCGCACACGCGCTGTACTTGGGGCAGGAACAATCCTCACCAGATCGACGCCGCTCTATGACTTAGTTCACGGCCAGGTGGTCCGCGCAGGAGAGAACGGCACGCTTGAGGTCCCGGAAGGGGCTGTCGTGGTTCCCGGCTCTCGTACCGTCAAAAAGGGTCAGGCTGCCGAATGGGGCATTTCGCTTTACACGCCTGTGATCGTGAAATATCGCGACGAGAAGACGGATAAGGGTGTGGAGTTGGAAGAGTGGCTGAGGTGAACGCCGTCGTTGGCCGTTCGTCGTTGGTCGTTCGCGTCCGACGGGCCGTGGCGCAAGATCGAGATGGCGTTCTTGTGTGCCTTCGAAGCGCTTTTGCACCGTATCAGACCCTCTACACGCCCGCAGCTTTCGAAGACACCGTGCTCAACCCTGAGTTGCTGGATCAGAGGTTGAGGGATATGGTCGTCTTCGTCGCCGAAACAGGCTCATCAGAGATCGTCGGAACCATCGCGTGCGGCGTGATTGGCGACGCAGAAGGTCACTTGCGGGGCATGAGTGTGTTGCCGGAATGGCAAGGGCGCGGTATCGCCAAGGAGTTGTTGGAGCGTGCGGAATCTGAGTTGAAACAACGCGGCTGCAAGCGCGTCACGCTGGATACGACGGAACCGTTGATCCCAGCAATGCGGTTTTATGAGCGGAACGGTTTCCGGCGCACGGGCAAGATTTCCGATTTCTTCGGCATGACGCTAATTGAGTATGCGAAAGAGATCAGCTAGCAGTACCTCTTGGGTGGTGACAAGGCGTTCAGCGGTGCTGCACGCAGGATTTCTCTCGTCGTGGTGTTCGCGATGACGTAGTAGAGGGTAAGTCCACAAGGAGCAACGGGGTGCACACGAGATCCCTCATCCCGCTGGTGAAAGCGCGGGATTTCGGGATGACGCAGAACCAGGGATGCTAGCCACTAGTCACTAGCAACTTGCCTTCAGTACTTCACAATCGCGGTAAACGACTTTGGATCCAGACTGGCGCCGCCGACCAGGGCGCCGTCAATTTCGTCTTCAGCCATGAGTGCGTGTGCGTTGTCGGGCTTCACCGAGCCGCCGTAGAGAATGCGCAGCGCCGCGGCAAAATCGTCGCCAAACGCCTTCGCGGCCTCGGCTCGAATGATCACGTGCGCGTCGGAAGCCATTTGCGGCGTGGCAGTCTTTCCGGTGCCGATGGCCCAGACTGGTTCGTAAGCGATGACCAACTTCGCCGCCTTCCTTGCGGAGAGGGCATTGAACGCCCGCACGCATTGGCGGCGAAGAACATCTTCGGTGAGTCCCGCTTCGCGCTCTTCAAGCACTTCCCCGACGCAAACGATGGGAGTGAGTCCGTGCTCCAGGGCGGCCTTCAGCTTCAGGTTGACGCTGTCGTCAGTCTCGCCAAAGTACTGGCGGCGCTCGGAGTGTCCGATGATCACGTGGGTGCAGCCAACCGCAACAAGCATGGTCGAGGAAATTTCCCCAGTGAAGGCGCCTTCTTCCTTCCAGTAGACATCCTGTGCGCCGATGGCGACCTGCGATCCCTTTGCAGCTTCGAGAGCGGCGTGCAGGTTTACATATGGTGGGCAGACGACGATCTCGTCGCGATCGTGGCCTTGCACCATCGGCAGGAAATCGGTGAAGAACTGCTTCGATTGCTCCGGGTTCTTGTACATCTTCCAATTTGCGGCGATTAGCTTCTTACGAGCCATGAACGAGTCCTTTATTAAGATTTTTCAACACAGAAGCACAAAACCTTTACCACAGAGAGCACAGAGGTACACGAAGGAACGCCACAGAGGAATTTCATTGTGGAACAGACCTCTGTGGCAGTTCCTCTGTGGGACTCTGTGTCCTCTGTGGTGAGGCGGTTTCTTTCAAGCAGCTTGTATCAGTTAATCCTTCCAGCACTTCGGCGAGTTGGATTAACGACGTAATCCTTTGAGCTGGAACGCTGCTGGTTGTGCTTCCCACGCGATCGACCCAGATGGGACGAATGCCAAGCGCGTGACTAGCGTGAATGTCGTTGATCAGATCGTCGCCGACATAAATACAGTGGCGAGGATCTTCGCCGGCGCGACGACAGGCTTCCTGAAAAATACTGGGATGCGGCTTGCCGAAGCCTGTGTCTTCAGGAAAGGCCATGACCGTGAAATGGTCGACAATCCCGGCGCGGCGGAGCTTGCCTAGTTGCTGATCGCCGACACCGTTTGAAATGATGCCGAGCTTATGGCCGGCTAACTTTTCCAGACAAGGGGCGACGTCGTCGTAGGCACGGGTGAGGTTCTCGTACTCGCGGATAAAGACGTAGTATCTCTCGTGGGCTTCGGCGTCGGTCATTTCCGGGGAGCCAAAGGAATCGCGGATGCGCGCGCGCCGCTGTTCCCACAGAGAGATTTCGCCGCGTGTAAAGCGGTTGTAGTGAACGTCCATGATCGATTCCCAGACCACAGGGAACTCGGCACGCGAGAACGGAATCTGGCCGGGATATTCATCGTAAAGCGCCAGGCTTGCAGCGGCGGAGGCGCTGAGATGGTCGATCAGGGTACCGTCGATGTCGAAGAAGATCATGCGTCAGATTCTGGTGCAACAACCTTGTCGATTGCGTAGTCGCCCCGACCTCGCTCATGCAGCAACTTCTCAGCCGCACGCGTATATGCCTTGGTCGCGCCGTGGTCGAACAGCACGAACCGAACTCGCTCGACAGACTTCGCGGCTCGGAGTGTGTCCAAGACCGCTTTCACCGCCACGGCCGCAGCCTCGTGCAGCGGGTATCCGTAAGCTCCGGTCGAGATTGCGGGAAATGCCAGCGAACTGATCCCGTGCACGTCGGCGAGCCGAATCGATTCGCAATAGCAGCTTGCCAGTAGTTCCTTTTCGCCGTGCTCACCACCACGATAAACCGGGCCCACGGTGTGAATTACAAACTTCGCCGGGAGATCGCCGCCGGAGGTAAGCATCGCCTTTCCGGGAGGCAAATTGCCGTGCCTCGAAACATACGCCCGGCATTCGGCCAGAATCGAGGGTCCGCCCGCATCGTGGATGGCGCCGTCCACGCCGCCACCGCCTATGAGATGGGAGTTTGCGGCGTTCACAATGGCTTCTGTTTGCTCCGTTGTAATGTCCGCAGGGCCGCAAATTTCAAGGGCCTTTTTTGGGGCGGAAATGAGATGAATTCTGATTTCTCGCACCGTGCTTCTTCTTGTGCCGTCCCTTCGGGACTCGCGTGTACAAACAACCTACCCGGGGCTTACGCCCCCGGGCTATTTATATTCCGCTCCTGCGGAGCTGGTGCGCCTCCTACGAAAGCAGTCCGTCTTCGAGAACGACGCCAGAGCCCCAACCAGCCTACTTGTCTGTCAGCGCTTCCACCCCGGGCAGCACTTTGCCTTCGAGGAACTCGAGTGAAGCGCCGCCTCCGGTCGAGATGTGCGAGATCTTGTCCGCTACTCCCGCTGCCTTTACAGCAGAAACGGAATCTCCGCCGCCGATAATCGACGTTGCTCCGGCATTCTCCGCCACAGCCCGCGCCACCTTGAACGTGCCTTTGGCGAACTGAGGAATCTCGAACACGCCCATCGGTCCATTCCAAACAATCGTCGCGGCGCGGCCAATCTCTTCAGAGAAGATCTCGACCGACTCCGGACCGATGTCGAGTCCCATCAGGCCATCAGGAATTGGCTGTCCCTTGCCTATGCTCTGGGCCTTTGCACTCGCGTCGAGCTTGTCGGCGACAACGTGATCGACTGGCAACAGAAACTTCACGTTCTTCGCCTTAGCATCAGCCAGGATCTGGCGGGCGAGATCGAGTTTGTCCTCCTCCACGCGCGACTTCCCTACCTGCACGCCCTGGGCTTTCAGGAAGGTGTAGGCCATGGCGCCGCCGATGATCAGGGTATCGACTTTTTTCAGCAGGTTCTCGATCACGGCAATTTTGTCGCTGACTTTAGCACCGCCAAGAATCGCCACAAACGGTTTCTCCGGATGCTGCATGGCCTTGCCGAGGTAATCGAGTTCCTTTTCCATCAGCAAGCCCGCCGCAGACTTCTGCGTGAACTTGGTGATGCCCACTGTCGACCCGTGCGCGCGGTGCGCGGTGCCAAAAGCGTCGTTCACGTAGTAGTCGCAAAGATTAGCCAATTGTTTCGAGAACTTCTCGTCGTTGGCTTCTTCTTCGGCGTGGAAACGCAAGTTCTCGAGCAGCAGCGTCTGACCTTTTTCGAGCTTGCCTGCCATTTCCTCGGCTTCAACCCCTACGCAGTCAGGACAGAAGCCAACGTTTTCGCTCGAAGCCAGGTTCCTGTCGAGCAGCATGCGCAGCCGCTCGGCCACCGGCTTCAGGCTCATTTTCGGATTGGGCTTGCCCTTTGGACGTCCAAGGTGGGAAGCAAGAATCAGGCGCGCGCCGTGGCGCAGCGCATACTCAATTGTGGGAAGTGTTTCTTTGATGCGGGTGTCGTCAGTTACGCGGCCGTTGTCGTCAAGCGGGACGTTGAAATCGACCCGCATGAAAATCCTATGATCATTAAGCGGAAGATCGCGAATAGATAATTTCGACATGATGGGCCTCTTTGAGGAAGTGGCTAGTGACTAGTGGCTAATGATTAGCAGTCAGTTTTTCGCGCTACCGCTGAGACTGACAACTAGTCACTAGCCACTAGCCACTGATTTTTACAGCCCTTTGCTGCCGATGAAATTGATCAGGTCACGCACGCGGCACGAGTAGCCCCACTCGTTGTCGTACCAGGAGACGACCTTCACGAGGTTGCCGACCACCAGTGTGGACGGTGAGTCCACGATCGAAGATCGCGAGTCGCCCTTGAAGTCGGACGAGACCAGTTCGTTGGTCTCGAAGCCCAGGTAGCCTTTCAGCGGACCGCCTTCCGAAGCCTTCTGCAGCGCGGCGTTGACTTCTTCCTTCGAGGCCTTGTTCTCGACGATTGCGACCAGGTCAACGACTGAAACGTTCGGCGTGGGCACGCGGACGGCGAAGCCATCGAGTTTGCCCGCCATATCGGGGATCACCAGTTTCAACGCCTTGGCAGCGCCGGTCGACGTCGGAATCATCGAGAGGGCCGCAGCGCGGGCGCGGCGCAGATCCTTGTGCGGGAAGTCGAGGATGACCTGATCGTTGGTGTAGGAGTGGATCGTGGTCATGGTGCCGCTGACGATCTTAAAGTTGTCGTGAATCACCTTCACGATCGGCGCCAGGCAGTTGGTGGTGCAGGACGCATTTGAAATAATGTTGTGCTTCGAGGCGTCGTACTTGTCGTGATTCACGCCGAGCACGAGGGTGACATCTTCATTCTTAGCGGGGGCCGAAATGATGACCTTCTTGACCGACCCGCGAAGGTGCTTTTTGGCATCTTCCGCGTTGGTGAAGCGGCCGGTGGACTCAATCACAACCTGCGCGCCCACCGATTCCCAGGGCAGCGCCGCCGGGTCTTTCTCTTTGAACACGCGAATGTTCTTGCCGTCGACCTGAATGCAGTCCGCACCCGACGTGACCTTGTTAGGAAGATTGCCGAGAACTGAATCGTACTTCAGAAGATGAGCCAGAGTCTTGGGCTCGGTCAGGTCGTTGACGGCGACGATGTCGATGTTGGGATCGTTCAAAGAAGCGCGATAGACGTTGCGACCGATACGTCCGAAACCGTTGATACCTACTTTGATAGCCATGTGGCCTCCGTATGAATGTATGACTGCGAATTGCAATTGAAGGGAAACAAATAATGTTATCAGCGGCAGAGGGCGCGGGCAAATGTGAGCGCCTTTTTTAACATTCAAAATTCCGCAGTAGCAAATCGATTTGGGTGGAGGTGTGGCCGGTTGCCAATTCTCAATTCCAAATGACTTGTCAGCACCGGAAACTAGAACTTCGCTCCTCAGGCGGGGGTGGGCCACCCACCTTCGACTCGCAGCGCAAGGCCTCGATAGTCAGGGTTGCGAGCACAGCGCATTGTGACCGCCATCACAGCGGGTGTTGGCGGGTGGGCCGATGATAGACGCAGAGAGTCAGGAAGGCGCTGTAGGAGGAACTTATGAGACTCCTGATTGCAATCTTCGTGCTGGCGTCGCTTGCGGTTGCGCAGACTGCCCCCAAGCCGAATCCATCGCCCAAGGCCCCAAAATACAATGCGGCCGCCGAAGCGGTTTACAAGGGCACCGTCGATGATTTGAAGGATCGGCAGTGTCCAGTGAGCGGGGGAATGGGCTCGCACATCATGTTCAAGTTGGAAAGTGGAGAGGTGATTGAAGTCCACCTGGCCACCACCGACTTCGTCAAGCTCGTGGACATGCACCTGCAAAAGGGCGACACCATCGAGGTTACCGGCTGGAAGACCGAGTTCGAAGGCGTGCAGACGATCTTTGCGCGGGCGGTAAAGCACGGCGACGAGACTTATACGTTTCGTGACAAGGACGGCAAACCAGCCTGGATTTACTGAGCTTTGAGAGCTTTGGCTGCGTTCCAAACGCTGAGCATGGACGCAATGGCAACGAGTGCCAGCGAACTGAGGCACAGAATACACCAGGCGTGGAGCACGAACGCCTCGATGTATGTGAGATAGAGCGCAAATCCGAGGCCGGCAAGTGTAGTGCCGGCGAGGATGAACGGAGTTTCGGCCTTCTCGCGATACACGGTCGCAAGCGCGAGGATGAGCAAGTAGCCGAGGATTCCGAGCAGGGCTACTGGAATCCCGTGAAACATGGAGTATTCGCTGCGGTTCACCAGATCGCAGTTGAACGATTGCCCGATATCACAGAACGACGTTTTGGATTTGCTGAAGTGGTGGTAGAGAGAGATCGACGAAACAAGTATTCCGGCAAAAGCGAGCAGCGCGATCGCCGGATAGATTCTGCTTGTTCTACCTGCCGACGGTGCAGTCACGGCAGTTTGCATCCGCTCTTCTCTGCCAGAGTTGGAAGCGGCAAGACACCTTCCTCGCGGTGCCCGTCCGGGAACTGCCAAGTCGGAAAATGCTGGATGCCGGCGCTCTTGCACTGCTCATTCATGCTGTGCGTCTGACCTTCAATGCCACACTCGGTGTAAGCCACGTATTGAAACGCGAAGCCGAATGATTCCTTCTGTTCGGTGCAGTGCGGACACCACCACGCGCCGTACATGTGGAATCCCTTGGAACTGAGACATTTTGCGAAGTTATCTAACGTGCTGACCTTGCTGTAGGAGTGGTAATCGTAGGCCGCCCAGGCGCCGAGAAGAACACCAATCGCAATCAGGATCCAGAGCCAGCGCGGACCTTTCTTCTCGGGAGTTGAGGCTTCTTGCTCGCGTTGTTCGCTCAGTTTGGACATGGGCAGATTCCGTTCTTATACCACGACCGTGAGCGCGCATGGCAGCACGTCTAAAGTTTGACAATGCAGAGTGACGACTTCGCCGTCGATCATCACATCAACTGGTCCATCGAGTTGGAAGTCAACCCGATGGACTTTGCGGACTTCTGCCAGCGGATGCTGGATGTGGGTGCCGTCATAGAGGCCGGGCAGGTTGCGAATCAATCCGACGCGGCCAATCGGGCCCCATCGAACAAATTCGATCAAGCCGTCGTTGGTCTCCGCGGTGGGCGCGATCATCATGGTGCCGCCGGTGAATTTGCTGTTGTTGAAGGTCAGAAACAGGCAGCGACGGTTATCGATTTGGTGATCGGCGTCGGCCTTCAGCGGAAAGGCCCGGCGGCGGAATCGGGCGAGCGTCAGGAAAATTGCGATCTGATAACCGAGTTCGCCCCAATGGCTGAAGCGGCGGGCGCGCAGCGTGGCGACATCTGCGGAAAAGCCAATGCTCAGGATGTTGATGTAGTGCAGCACGCCGTCTTTGTGCGTTAGGCGGAGCACGTCGCAGTAGCGCGAGCGGCCGGCGATGAGGGATTCCATCGCGTACTCAACGCCGCGGTCGCTGAAATCACGCAGAAATGAGTTGCCGGTGCCGAGCGGAAGAAAGGCGAGAGTGGGCTTCTCGCTGCGATCGCTGAGCGGAAAAAGCCCATTCACGATCTCGTACGAGGTGCCGTCTCCACCGACGGAAATAAATTTACGGTAGCCTTCGCGCCAGGCATCGCGAGCAATTTCGTTCGCGTGGCCGGAAGCGGAGGTCTCTCGAACATCAACTTCGATTCCGGAGGCTTTGAGTTTTTCGAGCGCTGGGCCAAGGAGGCTACGCGTCTTTCCGCCTCCAGCAGCGGGATTGACGATGGCGAGATAGCGGGATGTGAGTCGCAACTCCACGTTCGGTGTGCCGTCCCCCCGGGACTACTACATATTTGTTCGGCAACCCAGGGCCTCCGTCCTGGGCTAAGCTGGGCCGATCCTTCGGATTTGAGCGTCTGCGTGGAAGTTCCGCTCAACCCACAGATCTGGAACCGCAGTCCGCTTATGAAAGCTTCGCTCCCACGAATCATCGAACCCCACGAAGGAAACTAGAGTGCCTTCACTGCGCTACTTTCCACTGATGTTCGAATCTGCTCCGCCAGTTCGTTGCGCTTGATTTTCATGGACGCGGTGCGAGGAAAGTCTTTGTCCCAGACCAAGTAGCCGCCGACGCGCTTGAAATCCGGCAGGCGGCGATTGCGCGCGGAGATGTCATCGAGGATCGTGGTCGTGACTTCCTGGTTCAGGTCGGGGTGCAGCACCAGCACAAGCATTTCCTTGCCAAGCTCTTTCTGCGGCCAGATGAAGTTGGCCGCAAAGATGCAGTGCTCCTTGATCTCAATTCCTTCGAAGGCGGATTCAATGTCCTCGGGATAAATGTTCTTGCCGCCTTCGGTGACGATCATGTTCTTCTTGCGACCGAACAACTGGAGGTGCCCCGTACCTTCAAAGCGGCCGAGATCGCCGGTGAGAAGCCAACCGTCGACGATGGTTTCGGCGGTGAGTTCGGGGTCATCGAGATAATGCGACATCACGGTTGCGCTCTTGGCAGCGACTTCTCCGATGCCATCCGCATCAGGATTGAGAATACGAAGTTCAACGCCCGGAAGCGGCTTGCCCACTGTGTCAGCACGAAATGGTTTCAAGTCATTCAGAGTCAGCGCGGTGCCGCCTTCGGTGAGGCCGTAGCCATTCGCGACCGGAATCCCTAGGTCGTAGAAAAACTGCATGGTCGAAGGCTCAATGAACGCACCCCCGGTGATGAGGGCCAGGAGTTCGCAGCCGAACGCTTTGTGAACTTGCGGCAGTAGGTTGCGGCTCAGCGGAACGTTAGGGCGCTTGCGCGTGAGCAGTTTGTTCAACGAAATCAGGCGGTCGAGGATGAAGCGCTTCGACGGGGAAAGGTTCTCGAAATTACCTCGAATTCCTCGCTCGAGGTTCTTCAGCACCAGCGGGACCAGGCTGACGTACGTGATCTTGTAGCGAACGAATGCGTCGCGCACGAACTCTGGGCGCAGCGTGCGGAGGTGCACCACACAGGCTCCGCAAACAAACGGACCAATAAACCCGACCATGAAATCGATCGCGTGGTTCGTCGGAAGAATGCTGAGGTAGCGCACGCCCGGCCAGAAGGGATACCAGGCGGTAAGCGACTTGCACTGCTCCAGGTAATTGTTGTGAGTGAGAACACAGCCCTTTGGACGGCCCCCGGTGCCGGAGGAATAGACGATGCAGGCCCAATCGTCGCGCTTGCGGTTGATGAAGTTGGGATCACCTTTGCGGCGAAATTCCTCCCAACGAAAACCACCTTTGAGATCCGCGGTTGGCGGCGCTTCTGTCACCAGAACAATCTTCACCTTGTGATTGGCGAATTCTGGATGCTGGGTAATGGCGCGCCACAAGTGGTACTCGATAATCAGGAACTTCGCTTTGGAATGGGCCAACAGTTCCAGATGCTCGCCGGCTGTGAGCTTGTAATCCAGCGGGACCAGCACGCCACCCGTATAGAGCAGCGCATACGCCGAAATCAGCCACTTGGACTGATTGGTCATGATGATGGCGCAGCGGTCGTTGGGGCGAAACTCGGCGTCCTGCAAGGCGCGAGCTAGCGGCAGCGCCATGTGGTTGAAGTCGGAATATGTGAGGCGCGTGCGCTCACGGTCGCGATCGGCTTCGATCAGGCAAGTTTCATTGGCGAAGGTGTCGAGCGCTTCGCGAAGCGCCGAGCCGAGCGATGAGTGTTGGTCGAGATCGATCATCTTATCGGGTGATCGGGTGGTCTGGAGCCTCTCACACCTATTTCACCACGGAGACACAGAGACACGGAGAACTACTACGTGATTGAGTGGGTTCCCGGATGCCCCAGCGTCCACGACAAAGACACGATTCTCTTCCTCTGTGGCTCCGTGTCTCCGTGGTGAATATTGATTTTACAGCCTACTTTGGATCCGTTCGGCGAGAGTGCGGAAATCGGTCACGCCCTGCAGTTCGTAGTCCGGCAGTTCCACGTTGAAATGCTGTTCGAGGCGCGTAAGAAGGCTCAGCGCTTGCAGGCTGTCGATGCCGAGTTTCTTGAAGAAGTCGTCGTCAGGCGAAAGGCTCTCGCGCGGCACCTTGAACTGCGCGGCGGCGAGGTCAAGGATTTCTTCGGTGGTCTGTTGCGGAGTTCGCATGGTCATTATTATGGCAAATACGGCTGGGCGTCGTTGCTTTCAACGAATTTCTTCAGGCCGCGCTCGGTCGCAGGCAGCGCGAACAGCTCGCAGAAAATGTCAATCTCGCGGCGAAGCTCGTCGTATGGAATCGGCTTGATGAACTTCTTGGCCTCGGCGGCGGCGCCGCGGTCAAACTTAGTAAGCTGCGCCGCTGTGCCTCGCGCGACTCTCAGCGCGTGCCCTTCCGCTACCACTTGGCTGACCAACCCAATCTGCTGCGCTTTGGTGACATTGAAACTGCGCCCCGTAAGTAACAGGTCGCGGACTACGGCATTGCCGAGATCCCGCTTCAGCCGAGGGATTCCACCGAAACCGGGGATCAGCCCGAGACGCAGTTCGGGGAAGCAAAAACGCGCTGTCTTGTCCGCGATGATCATGTCGCAGGTGAGGGCGAGCTCAAGCCCGCCGCCAAAGGTCACGCTATGAACTGCAGCGATCGTGGTGAGCGGGCAGGCATCGAGCGTGTTCATGACATGGTGAACGCGCTCCAGCAGCTGCCGTACGTGCGCCGCAGCCGCCTGTTTTTCCATGCCCTGAGTGGAAAAGTAAATTTCACGGAGATCGGCGCCTGCGGAGAATCCGGAACTCAACTCGCTATGAATGATGAGCGCATGGGCATGCTCTTCCATGTCAGGCAGAGCGGCGAGGAACTTTTCGAATTCGTCCAGCGATTTCGTTCCGAGTTCGTTGCAAGGCTCACGGTGCAACGCCAGTTCAATGACGCCGTTGGCCAGTTCCCACGAAATCGCGTTGCCTTTGTAACTGTGCATTCTGCTCGGTTTTCCTTAGTGCACCTTCGTGTCCTGCGTGGTGAGAGAAGTTACCAACCACAAAGGGCACGATGGTACACGAAGGAATCTAAACAGCTTTCTTTACTGCGTACATCTCCTCGATATCTTGTTTGAAGCGCAGTGCGATCGCGTCGCGTTTAAGCTTGCCATTGGCCGTCAGCAGGCCGTTCTCCGGCGTAAACGCCTCGTCCGTGATCCGAAATGCGCGTATCTGTTTGTAATGCGGCAGAGACGGATTCACAGCGTCGATTCCTGCCTGCACCTGCTCGGCGTTCACGCTTCCCGTAACCATAGCAGAAAGATAGCTGCGGCCATTGCCGACGAGCACGACGTGCTGCGCGGTGGGAAGCAGGTTGAGCAACTCGTCTTCAATCGGCTCGGGAGCGATGTTGTGGCCGGAGTTGAGGATGATCAGGTTCTTGATGCGACCGGAAATCTTCCAGTTCCCTGCCGCGCTGACTTCGCCCTGATCGCCGGTATGGAACCAGCCGTCGCGCAGAACTTTGGCAGTTTCTTCGGGACGATTCCAGTACCCGGGAAACACGTTGGGTCCGTGCACAAGAATCTCGTCGTTCTCACCCAGCTTCATTTCGACTCCCGGCACGGCGCTGCCGACGCGGCCCGGTTCGAAGCTGCGCGGGTCGTCCATGGTGCAGATGGCTGTGGTCTCGGTGAGGCCGTACACCTGCAAAACCGGAATGCCCAGCATCATGAAGTAAAGCTGGGTTTCGAGGTTGAGCGGCGCCGATCCGCAAATGAGCGCCTTGATGTTGCCGCCGATCATCTTTTTGCGGATGGTCGGGAACACGAGGTTATTAGCCATCGCAAGCCAGACTGAGCCGACAGCGCTGGCTTTGCCCTCATGTTTGCGCATGTAAGCGGCTTTGGCCTTGGTGTAAATCGTGCTGACGATGCCACCGGTCTTCCAGATTTGCTCGTCCACCGCGCGGCGGACGCGTTCGAGGAGGGCGGGGACATTGACGAAGTAGTCGGGCTGAACCTCGCGAATTTCTCTCGCCAGACGGTTCAGGTCGGTGTTCATGAATGTGGTGCTTCCACGGAGAAGACCGGTGAGGGTCGTGATCCATGCGGCCGCAAAATTCAGCGGTGCCCATTGATACACACGATCCTGCCCTGGGCGACGGTTCATCAGGAGGTCGAGGCGCTCAGACGTGCACTGCAGAATGTGGCCCACGTTGCCGGCATTGATCATTGCGCCTTTGGCTTCGCCGGAGGTGCCTGAGGTGTAGATGATCGCAACGAGGTCAGAATCGGCGTGCTGGTACGGAGCGGGCGCCTCGGCCGCCGTCGTGCTTTCGTTGGCGAAAATCTCGTCAAACAGCGCTTGCGCCGGCGCCTGCGACCAGACCTGGAGGATTGAGTCCCGTAGTGCCGCATCCCCGCAGCAGATTAGCGCGGGCGAGCCGTCCTTCATCATGGTGACGAGTTCGGACGGCGCTTGCCTCGAGTAGAGCGGCACCACGACCAGGCCCTCCGCAATAATCGCGAGGTCCATCACAATCCAATGGACGCCATTGGCGGCGAGGAGTGCAACGCGATCACCCTTATTGAGGCCGCGCGCCGCCAGGAATGCGCGGGCTTGGGAAATTTTCGCAAGCAGGTCGCTGCCGGTAAATGCGATCGTGCCAGAATCGTGCAGTTCGGTCAGGAGCGCCTGATCAGCAGACGCTTCGAGCCGCGCAAAGATTTGATCGAGAAAGGACACGATTCAGTTCAGATTGAAGATTTCAGATTGAAGATTTCAGAATGCTTGGACTTCAATCTGCAATCTGAAATTTACAATCTGAAATTCGCTCAGCTATACATCCCGACCAGGCGATGCAGGCCGGCGTCCATGGGCGGGAGGTAATCTTCCCAGCCCCACTGGCCCTTGCGCGTCGTGAATTCGGGATAGCGGCTGTGCACCTCTTCTTCGAAGTAAACGCCCATGCGCGCCATCAACTTCAAATTCTTTACAACCGTACGACCAATCCCGTCGGCAATCTTCTCGCCATTGGCCGCCAGGTGTTCCAACGCCGCGAGCAACTTGGGCTCCAGGTCCGGATCATCCACTTCCATCAGCAAATGTTCATGCCCACGATCCTTCATCAGGTTGCGGATGCGCTCGTCCATAGTGATGCCACACGACGGCACCAAGCCTGGCATGGACGTCACGATCCCGTGAAAACGCGATGACGCCATCAGGTGGCATGCGCGCAAAATGCTGACGATCTCGTACATGTTGTAGTCATCGGAGGTCAGGATAGGAACTCCGCCCAACCGCTCTGAAATTTTTCTTGCGGGGCGCGCGTCCAAGCGCTCGGTTGCAACCATGATTACGAAAACATCGTGGCGCTTGCGGAAAGCGTCGACTGCGTTTCCGATTGCGGTGAGGTAGTGCGCATACTTGCGATCTGCCTCCGGACCAGAGTTGTGGAAGTAGGGGCCGCGGTAGTGGCTCGATTTGTGCGCTCCCGTCGTCTTCATCGCGATCAACTTGCCAACCGCAGCGCGCACCGGCCACTCGAACGGATTGATCGGGCAAATGACCAGGACAGGCTTGCGGCCGTCCCAGCCGTGATCGCTGAGAACTTTCCGTCCATACTCGGGCGCGCGCGGCTCGAAGGTCCAGGCGGTGTCGGTTCCAAGTTCGGTCGGAACCCCGAGTTCGCGCAAGATCGTGCGGGATTCTTCGTTGCGCGTAATGACGAGAGAGTCTTTGCAGAAGCGCGCGCACATCTTCCGAATCGGTGTGTCCATGTGCCCGGCTTCCGCGCCGTAGCCCACAGAAAGCTTGTTCTCTGCTGCCGCAATCCCCAGAGAACCGATCATCATGGTGGCAAGGGCGTTGGCGAATTTGCTTTTGAACATCGAGCCTTCACAAGCCACGACGCCATGATTCTGAGGAACCTCATTGGCAAGGAACGGCGGGAAGATGTCGGGAAGATGAACTTGGCGTGTGTCTTTGAAGTATCCCTCAGTGAGCTTGAAATTCTGGCTCATGACGCTGAACTCGACGTTCTCCGGGCCGAGCACATGGCGTAACTGTCGAATCATCTCTTCGACGCGAGCGTCCGAGCCCATGTTGCGCGCGCCGTTGTATCCAGCGAAGAGCAGCTTCAGTTTCTTGCCCGGCGCCCAACGCTCGCCTTTGCCCAGCACCCACGCGGCTTTTTTTCGTTCAATGATTGAGCTGACCCAGGCCTGCAACATGAAGTCCATCATGCGGCGGAGCCTCCGACCTGGGCCGGCCAGGCCTGATACGGATAGGTGAAATTGGTTTCGCGGCTAAATTTCAACAAGGGAAAACTATATTGCGAAAACGGCACCGGCTTGCGGCCCAGTTCCGTGGTCACGCGCGTGTTGTCGAAAACGGTGTTAAAGGTCAGATACGGCAGGAAGACTTTCATCAGCGCTGCGATGTGTCCAACCGTGCTTTTGCGATTGGCGAGCATGTCGACGGTTCCGGAAAACGGCTTCTGCGCGAAGGGGAGATAAACTGGGCCGCGCTTGCCTTGGGCAGCAGCCAGCGAAGCCGTGATCTGCTTGAATGTCTGCGAGTCGCGGCCGGACGAAAGATGGTAGGTGTCGTAGTTCGTCTTTTCCTTCATGTGCAGGGTCGCGACGGCGTCCGCCACGAAGTCGACGTTGACAATGTCCACGCGATCTTTCGAGCGCAGCGGCAGCGCGGGCAGTCCCGCAAGGAAGACGAAGGCACGAACCATGTCGAACTGCGTGGTTTCGGCGCGGCGGCTGTCGCCGAGAACAATGCTGGGGCGAAAAATCGTCTTGGGCACTTCCGGCAGAAGCTGGCGGATCATGTGCTCGCAGAACTTCTTGGTGCGGGCGTAAGGATCGTAATCCGAGCGGTTCCAGTCGACCGAGTTGTCCTCGGTGACCAACTCATCCTGGCGCCTTCCGCAAACCGCCACCGTACTCACGTGGCTGAAGCGCCGCAATCCGTGGTAGTAGTCCACCTGCTGGCCAAGCTTGATGACTTCAAGCGTTCCACGAAGGTTAACGTTTAAACAACTCTTCTCCGACTTGCGGTTCAGCGATGCCGCGCAATGGATGACTGAATCCGTCGTGTGAACCAGGCGCTCGTAATCTTCTTGCGAGAGACCAAACTTCTCGGTGGTCAGATCGCCTCGATAAATGCGGATGCCAGTCTGCAGGTACTCGTAGAAAGTCTTGAAATCGAAATGCAGCTGCATCGAGTGCCAGAGCCGCTCTTCGGCTTCGTGTGGATCCTTCGCGCGCACCAGCACATTGATGGGGGCGCCGAAATTCTGCAGCAGGTTGGCGGCGATGTGCGCGCCAATGTATCCGGTCGAGCCGGTCAGGAATATCGCCACGTTGCTCCGTTCGCTCCGGTTTTAACGGTTTCAGCTTCGTTGGGTGTCTGCAGGTTGCGCGGCGGCCGCGGCTCCAGCGGACGGCCCTCGATCAGCGGATAAGTCCATTTGCGCAGCGCCGGGATGTGGATGTTGATCCAGTACTCGTACCAGTCGAGCGAAGAGGTGGTGTAACCGAACTGCGCGCGTTCCTCGGGAACCAGCGCGTGCGACAGCTTCTCCACGTTCTCGGCGACAAAGTCGTGCTCGTTGAGCAGGATGAAAGGCTCGAACAGCTCAATCAGCTTCTCGACTCTTTCCAAACTGCGTTCCGCCTTCGCAAGCGGCGCCTTCCTGAGTGGAAGCGGCGATGCAATCGTCTGAATTGCCTTCACGACCGCCCGCTGCGCGGGAGCCGACATGCGGTTGTAGCGCTCCTTGGAAACCGGAATCGCATCGAGACGCAGACGCAACCAGTATTCAATCCCTTCCTGCGCGCGATAGTGCTTGCGGTGCGCAAGAGACGTAAGCTCGATGGAGCGCCGCATGTCGCACGGGTTGGTGACGGAAGTGGCCAGCTGGTACACCTGATCATGGCGTCGTTCGATTACCGCTGCGGCAATCAGAGTCATGCCGCGGCAGACATCATCGACTGGGATAATGTCGAGGCGCTTGCGCTCATTGCTGGGGAGTTGCCGGAAAGTCGTTCCGAGCAGATATGACAGCGAAGCCGAGGTATTGATCCCTTCATTCCATCCGCGGAACGGCTGCGCGGTGGAGCTTTCGACAATCGCGGGACGGACGATGGCAATCGGAAGTCCCGAGCCGTGTTTTACCAGCAGCGACTCCGCCAAGCTCTTGCTCAAGGTATAAGTATTCGGCCAGCCAAGCTCGTTGGCGCGGCGCTTCCCCGCTTCGGTCAACTCATTGCGCAGCCAGCGAACGCGGTTCTTCCTAATCTGATTCTCCAGCGCAGCGCCCTGGAGATCCTTGGCCGCGTGCTCCTTGCCCACGGCCTGACGGCGCAATTCTTCCGTTACCTCAGGTCCTTCGGCGCGGCGCTCTGTGTCGTCAACTAACTTGTGGAGCGACTGCCACTCGAGTTCAGCATCGAAGTTGGTCACGCCCGCAGGGGTGTAGTCCGGCCGAACGTTCTCGAACACACGGCCATCGCGAGCGCCCGCGACGTAGCAGGTCGAGAGATGCAGCAAGCCCGCATGATCGCACTGGCGAATGAATTCAGTGACGTAGACCGCGGCGTCCACATTGGTCGCCAGCGCGTCTCGAAGGTCAGGATTGAAATCGGTGAGTCCAGAACTGTTGATGATCAGATCAAGTTTGGAACGCAGCCCGGCGGAAACCTCAGCATCGATCCCGAGTCCTGGTTGAGTGACGTCGCCTTCGACCACCTCGACCTTGTCGTTGATGAACTGCAACAGCTTCGATCCATATTTCTCGTAAAGCGGATCGAATACAGGCGAATCTTCAACCAATTTCTGAAAGCGCTTCTGCGCGGGGTTGGACTTCTGGCGGCGGATCAGTAGATAGATCTTCCCGATGTCGGGGAGATCCATCAGGGTATTGGCCAGCCATACCTTGCCGATGAAACCGGTCACGCCGATCAGCATTACGTGCCTGCCGCGAAGAGCGGAGCGCACCGAAAGGGGTGAGGTCTGGCGCGTGCCGTCGAAGTCGACCAGCGGGCGTTCCAGCGACGGGGTCACTCGCTCGGCAGGTTGCGTAACCGTGGAGACGCTCCGGGCATTGTGGAAGCCGAGGTCGGCGGCGACCTGCGCCATGGTGCGAGTGCCGTCGGCCTTTGAAGCGAGCCGTGCAAATACTCCTCGAGGTCGAACGACGGGATCGATCAGGCGGCCGGTAGCAATGCCATCGCGGAACTCGAGACGGTTCGCGACAATGTGCTTCACGCCAAGGTGTTGGGCCAAGTGACGGATCACGTGGTCCAGACCATGGCTCAGCAGGATGACCTCGGTTCCTGAGGCCACCAACTCCTTCACTCTCCGCACGCCTTCTTCCTTCAAGTGAGGCTTTAACTTGTACTGGAAAAACTCTTCTCCGAGAAGGTCGAGACGGTCGCGGCTGATCCCACGCAATACGGCGTAGAGCACCCGTGTGGCGAACCGGCGATTGATGGCATATAGGAAGGGCCGCGCAAAAGCAGTTAGCAGAACCGAACCGCGGCGCCAACCGCGCTCATTGAAAGTCTGAGCATTCCAAGTAAAGAACGCCACGGTCCGGACAGCGGTCAACTCCAGCAGGCTGCCTTCGGCGCGCCAGAAGACGTACTTGGAATTGGGATTCTGTTGGACCAATTTCGACCTGGTAGTTCGAGAAAGCGCAATGTCCCTAGCGGGACTGAGTTCCACATTCTAGTTCCGACCAGGGTAGCCTCGCACACCCGCGACCGGAATGGTACAGGAGCACTTTATTGTAAAGGAAGTTGGGCCAGCTACGAAGGGCGTTGGCCGCGCTGGCGAACCACGAGAGACAAAATGCCCGCCAGAACAAGACTCGCGGTAATTACCAGCATGCCACCGCGGAACCCAGCACCCGAACTGCGTTTGGCACCAATGATGTACGGCCCGAAATATCCTCCGAGATTGCCAAAGGAGTTAATCAGCGCAATCGCCACTGCAGCCGCGGTTCCGCTCATGAGGGAGGTAGCTGTAGCCCAGAAAGGCCCTTGCATGCAGAAGGTAGCGGCCAGCGCCAGGGTGACGAATGCCAATCCGGAGACGATCGAGCCAGTCTGTGCTGCAATGAAAAGAAACACGGCAGCCGAGAACGCTGAGCCTGCCAGGTACATGCGGTGCTTGCGCGATTTGTCGGACCTTGCGCCGACGGCTACCATTGCGAGCGCGGTAACAACGTACGGGATTACCGAAACAATGCCGATCCCAAAATTTCCCAGATGGGAGAGGCTTTTGATGTAGCTGGGCAGCCAGAGAATCAGACCATATGCGGAGGCGGTCAGGCCAAAGTAGACAATCATCAGCAGCCAGATGCGCCAGTTGACAACAGCGCCCCAGAAATCCGAGCGACTGACCTTTACCGTTTCCCGATGCTCGTTTTCCAGGACGACAGTGAGCCACAACCTCTCGTGTTCCTCGAGCCACGTCGCATCGCGTGGGTGATCTTTCAGAGTGAAGAGCACAGTTGCGGCCAGCAACACGGCGGGAAATCCCTCCAGGATGAACATCCATTGCCAACCGGAGAGGCCGAAATGATGCAGATTGAGCAGTGCCCCGGAAATCGGTCCACCGATGACACCCGCGAGAGGGTTGGCAGTCATAAATAGGGCCACAGCTCGTCCGCGGGCGGTCGCTGGAAACCAGTTCTTCAAGTAAAGGATGATCCCAGGGAAAAATCCTGCCTCGGCAGCTCCCAAGATGAAACGCATCGCGTAAAAACTGTGGGGCGAGCGCACCGTAATCATTAGGCAGGAGACAATCCCCCACACAACCATGATTCCCGACATCCAGCGCCGTGCTCCTACACGCGCCAGGGCAAGATTGCTAGGCACCTGGAGAAGCATGTAGCCCCAGAAGAAAATACCGAATCCAGTGCCGAATACCTCGTCGCTGAAGCCAAGTTGCGTGCGCATCTGCAGCGCGGCAAAGCCGACGTTGATGCGGTCGAGGTAATTGACGATATAGAGCAGGAACAGGAAGGGCAGCAGTCGCCAGAGCAGCTTGCGGACTACTACGGATTCGAGATCACCGGAGGCAACAGCAGTATTGGGGATTGGGGAGCTCATTTTTGCGCCGCATCAGGATACGACACCGGCGCCCTTTTCAGCTTGTCAATTATTTCGGCGACGATCGCCTCGGGAGTTTGAGCAATGCTGACGGCGATCGCGTCATGTGGCTCTTGAAGATCGGCAAACTGACTTTCAAGGATAGAATCGTTGGCAAAATGGCCCCGCCGCGCGTGGAGACGTTGCCCAATTAGCTGGGCGTCCCCTTTCAAGTAGACGAACCGGACATGACCTGCACGCAGTTCCTCACGGTAGGAATGCTTAAGCGCTGAGCAGGCGAGGACAACGCTCTTCCCTTCTTTTTGCCATCTCTGGATGGCCTGGCGCATCGCCGCGAGCCAAGGCGCACGATCGGCGTCGATCAGGGGAATTCCCTCGCTAATTTTGCGGATGTTTTCAGCCGGATGAAAGTCGTCGGCGTCGGAGAATTCCCAACCGAGTTTTTCAGCCAACAACGTCCCGACCGTGGTCTTGCCGGAACCGACCACTCCCATGATGACGAGGACCAAGCTTTCCGTGCTCCGGAAACATCTTCTCACACGCGAATCTTCTTACTTCTGTCCGCGCATCAATTTCTCGATTGGAGTTGGAAACCGGGTCTCGAAATCCAGCAACTTCGTCCAAAGTGGGTTGATTTTGATGCGCGCCATCTGCTTGTACATCCCACGTACCTGCGCTTCAAAAGTTTCCCACTGGTCCGGTGCGATGCTTTTTCTGGCGGCAGCAAAATATTCGGGCGGTACGCCATCGACGACCTCGATCGAAGCTGTCCCTCGTACCAGCAAGACGTGGGGTGGAAACGCGTTTGTATCAACCGTAAACGCGACTTTCGGGTTTGCCTGCAGAGCCGGCACTTTGGGCGCGTGAGGAACGGTGCAGACCACAAACTCTGAGCCATTCCAATGGAAGCCAATGGGAATCGCCCGCGGAAACCCGTCGGGGCCGACATATGCCAATCGCGCCGGAATACCTGACTGGATTAGCTCTTGCGCAAGCGGATCGCTCAACACTCGTTAGACATCTTCTTTCTGCATCATCGGGGTCCAGAGAGAGTTCTACTATTTGGGCAGAGAAATGGTAAGGCTTGTGCCCTGGGGGCTCGAGGTGATGTGGCAGTGTCCTCCCAGTTCGCGAACGCGCTCTCGAATGCTGGTGAGTCCGACACCCGTACTTGCTCCGGAGCTATTGAATTGCTCAACTTTCTTGAGATCCATGCCGACGCCGTTGTCGGCAACTGTCAAAGTGATCGAGTTCTCTTCGCTGCTGGATGAGACCTCAGCGTGCGTTGCCCGGGCGTGACGGTAGATGTTGATCAGACTCTCTTGCAGCGCCCGGAAGACCACAAGCCGAGATTGATCCGACAGAACACTTAAAGCGTCCAGGCCATGGAAGCTCACCCGGATACCGCTGCGCTTTGCAAAGTCTTGTACATACCATTCAGCGGCAGACGGCAGGCCGGCGTCTTCAATGATGGGTGGGTGCAGCAAGTTCGAAAGAGTGCGCACCTCGTGAATACAATGCTCGAGCAGTTGGTCGCACTTGTCCCAGAGCTCGGTGTTGTGCGGAAAATGCCTTGCCAGATCCAAGTTCATTTTCAGACCAGCAAAGTCTTGGCCGACGGACTCATGGAGTTCGCGTGCCACCCGGCGGCGCTCGATGTCCTGCAACTTCAGAAGTTGAAGGGAGAGTTTGCGCAAAGCAGCGGTGCGCTGCTGGACAATGGATTCGAGTTCGACCTGATTTGCGCGCAGGCGCGCTTCGGCGTGCTTTCTGGCCTCGACTTCCTTGGCAAGGGCCGCGGCCCGCTGCTGAAGTTCGGCGACTTCACGAGCCTGGTCCTCTTCGACAATTCCCGAGATGAAGCTTTCTGCCGGGATTACAGAGGAATGGTGCGCACAGACCTGAGCGAAACGTTTGCCGTCATCCGCACGAGAAAAGTAAGAAAGAGGATAGGCGCAAAGTAATTGCACGGCATGCTGGTCGGTGAAATCCGTCCAGAGCTGCTCAAGTTGGATGGCGGCGTCGTATTTACCTTCCGCCCAAAGCAGAGCCACCATTTCGCCGAAAGCCGCGACCCCTTGTGCAGCAGCCGTGGAATGCGGCGCCAGGAAATCGCCTAGCGTGGAATTAAAGAGCCGCCGATCCGGCGCTGTGCCACGCATGAAGCAGGACAGCCCATAGGCTGCGTCCACCAGGATGCAATGAGCTTCCACTACTTCGGACGGAACACCGGAAAGGTGCAGTCGCTCACAAATCTGCTCTCGATGAGGCTCGGTAACAAATGCCAGTCCTACTCCGCCGCGTAGCAATGTGCTGGATAGGTGTTCGACAACGGACGAAATCAGGTATCCGTCGTGGTTATAGAACTGGACCCGGTGGGCGGAGTGGGTATTAGCGCCTTCGCCGAATCCGGCAACCGAAGTGACTTCGCTCAATGGCATACAACTGTGGATGCAGCAGATAAACTTTAGCGGTGCAAGTGCTCTGAGATGCAATGTAATGGGAGAACGTTTCCCTCAGAACCCAGATGGACGGCAATTTTACTTCCCGAGTGTCGACTCAAGGCGCAAAGCCTCTCGATAGTGCTCGAGGGCGAGATTGGCAACACGAATTTCAGTTTCGAGATCGTTCAAACGGGAGTGATCGCGGGCATTCATCAACTCTGTCCCAAGTTGCTGGATCCTGCGTTCAAGATTTTCAATGTGATGACGCACAGTGAGTTCCATGCTGATTCGTCCTTGAAGGTGTCACGAAGGCGGCGCGCCTACAAGCGTTCAAGCATGTGGGAGTGACGTGCGCTGTGTTCGCGGCGAAAAGGCACGTGCGCTGGATAGACGAATTTAGGCGGGTGTGAGTTGCAAGGGAGAACCTGTAGATTGGTTATAGGAATTATGCAGTAGGGAACGTCTAAGGGCGCAGCAATGGTAGGCGCGGCAGGACTCGAACCTGCGACCCTCTGCTTAGAAGGCAGATGCTCTATCCACCTGAGCTACGCGCCCGTGCTGCTTTCATTGTACTGGGGGTCGGGGTCTCGTCAACTTCCTGCGCAGGTACAGCGGTGGGTTAAAACCTGCTGAATGGTTACGAACTCAGCCTGCGCAAAACCGCTTCTGCGGCCGCCACGCCGCGGTACTGCGCCTCTTCGAAGATGGAGAAGCCGCTGAGGTCGGAGTTGGCGAACAGAAGTGGACCTTGCGGTTTTCGGAGTTTCATGCGCTCGGCGGAATATATCGCACCAGGCTTTGGCCTCGCCATGGCATGTCCCCAACGCATGATGTCGATGCGCGAAACGCATTGGCGAATGTCGGTGTGCACGCGCTCCAGGTCGTGAAGGATAGCGTCCTTCCAGTATTTCCAATCGTGGTCGAGCAGGAATTGCCGATTCTGCGCGGGACTTCCTTCCGCTAGCGCCCAATAAAACGTCCAGACCGTGCGATCGATGTGCGTGCGCAGGCTCTGGTGCGTGGCGTCCACGTAGCCCAAGGTTGGGGATTCCATGAAGACGTTGTCCCAGGTGGGATCGCCACCGTAGGAAGCCGGGATTCGGTCCAGCGTGAGATTCGCCGTGAGCCAGGGTGAGTACTCGAAGTCGTGCAATCGAGGCATGCCTTCGATCAGGTATGGGCCGAGGAACGTAGGAGCGGCAAAGATGACGAACTCGGCCTGATATTGCGTATCACCTGCGAACACGCTTGCGCCAGCTTTCTCGGGCACAATTTGGCGGACCATCTGTCCGGTGCGGACGAACTGGCCGATTCTCTCCAGCAGTCGACGCACGATCCAGCCATTGCCTTCCGGCCAGGTAAGTGGGCCTTTCTCTTCCGACTCGCGCGAGGCGAAGTACTGGATTCCCGCCCACGCGGAAGTCTGATCGGTGGTCGCGCCGTAGTCGTCGCGGCAACAATAGTTCATGTACCAGTTGAGGATCTTGGAATCCATGTGATGTTGGCGGAGCCAGTCGGCAAACGACATTTGATCGTGGGCAGCGGTCGAGTCGGAAAACCCAACTTCCATAGGGACGGTAAATTTGCCGGTCGCGCGGAATTGGTGGATCTGATCTTCGAGACGCTGGAATTGCTCACGATCTTTCGCGGTGAGCGCAACTGCTGGCTCAATACCGTCCTGCCAACGGCCGTACATAAACAGGCGCTCTTGGGGCGCGAAGCACAGATAGCGATCTTCCCACTTGCCGTTCTTGAAGACTCCGAGTTCCTCGAACAGTTCGCGGACGTAAATTGCCTTCGGTCCGGGAACTGGAACATAGTGCGCAGCCCACGGATACGCGGTGATCTCGTTCTCCCCCCAACGGGAATTGCCCCCGGCCTGATCGTTCATTTCGAGAAGAACGAAATCCTTGAATCCTCGTTTGTTCAGGCGCCACGCTGCGCTGAGTCCGGCGATGCCTCCGCCAACGATAACGACAGGAATTTTCAGCTTTTGCTTGGGCGCAGGAAAGCTGGCGCGATCGCGCAGCAGATGGCCCTGCTGGAAGGAGTCGTTTACGAAGGAGCCGGCTATTGGCCGATCACTCTTGAGCGATAACCCGACCAGTGCGGCGCTGGAGGATTGCAGGAACTTCCGCCGCGAGAGGCTCAATGGCTGATGTCCTTCCAGTCTTTGTCGTAGAGGCGGACCAGAACCTGATCGTTCAGGTGATTCGAGGGGACCTGCATGGGAGACATGTCGGGCGGAAACTGAAACAGTGCAGGTAAACCTTGAGCATCGACGAAGCGCAGTCCAGACGGAAGCGTCGTTGGCGGCGAGTAACTGTGGGTTCCAGCGAGCACGAATCCCCACTCTCCGAATGAGGGCACATAAACGTGGTAAGGATAGGTCTGCAAGCCGGCATCGTGAATCGTGTTCGCGATGCACCAGTACGAGTCGCGCGCGAACATGGGAGACGTGCTCTGGACCACCATGAATCCTTGCGCGCTCAGGTGACGGGCTACTGCCTTGTAAAAAGTCGTCGTATAGAGCTTGCCCAGCGAGTAGTTCGTGGGATCGGGGAAGTCGATCACAATGAAATCGAAGCTGTCGGTGTTCGAGTCCACCCAGGGGAATGCGTCGGCATTGATGATGTGAACCTTGGGCGAGAGGAATGACTTTTGATTGAGCGCAGTCAGCATGGGGTGCGTGGAGAACAGGTGCGTCATCTCGGGATCGAGATCGACGAGAGTGATCGTCTCCACTTGCGGATATTTGAGAATTTCGCGGACCGCCAGCCCGTCACCTCCGCCCAACACCAAAACGTGGCGCGGTACAGGCACTGCGGACAATCCTGGATGGATGAGCGCTTCGTGATAGCGGTACTCGTCGCGAGAACTGAATTGCAGATGACTGTTCAGGAAGAGCCGGATGTCGTCTTTGAAGCGAGTGAGAACGATGTGCTGGTAGCGGGTATCACGAGCCAGAATAATCTCGTCGGCATAAATATTGTCTTCGGCGGCGATTGTGATCTTCTTCGCCTCGGCAAAACCCAAGCCCAAGCCACACAGTACGACGAAGGAAATGCCACGCAGAACCTGTGCCCGGGGCAATTGATTTGCAAAGAGAAAAGTGCTCCACAAGGCGACGGCTACATTCAAGATCCCGAAAAGTATCGCCGAGCGTACAAGCCCGAGGTATGGCACCAGCAAGATGGGAAACAGCAGCGAAGCGCCGAGGGCGCCCAGATAGTCGAAGGTCAGAACGTGTGCGATCACGTCGCGGAAGTGATAGCGTCCGCGGATAATCCGCATCAGCAGCGGGATTTCGAGACCTACGAGAATTCCGATGACCACAACCAATGCGTACATCAGAAGCTGGAATCCTTGGGTGTAGGCGAAGGCGAGAAATAGCAGGGCCGAAGAAAAACCTCCGATCACGCCAAGTAACAGTTCGATCCAGACAAACCGATAGGCAAGGCCCCGATCGATGTAGCGAGAGATCGCGCTGCCGACCCCCATGGCAAACAGGTAGCAGCCAATGATCGTAGAGAACTGAAGAACGCTGTCCCCGAGCAGATAGCTGGCGAGCGTGCCGGCGATGAGCTCATAAATGAGCCCACAGGCGGCGATCAGCAAAACGGTAATGAAAAGCAGGATTCCCAAAGTCTAATGGACCGCCGCCGCAATGATTACGCAGAGGCCGAGCGACATGGCCCCAAGCAAAATGGCCAGCGCCGTGTTGTGTTCCTGGACGATTTCTTTCCAGAGGTTGTACGGAGTGAACTTGTCGATGATGAGGAACGCGAGGCCAAAGATCACAATGCCAATGCCCGCGTACACAATCGCATTCACCACGTTCGTCAATTGAATGCCCATCACTTCCCTCCTGTGTAATGGTGGTAGTAGCCATAAACGGAACGATACGAGCCTGGGTTGTCGCGCACGGACCGGGGTACGTTTGGAATCTCACTGACGCGGTTCAGGCTCCAGCCCCGGTACTCGGCCAAGGAAAAGGCCGAGAGAACCGCAATTCCATAGATCAACAGCGCGCTACGAATCATCGTCGTCGTCCCCTTGCATCGAGTCTCTGATTTTTTCTACCGCGCCCAACAAGGACGGATCTCCGGAGTCGCTCTCGGCCCAGCGGAGGTGCTCGAAGTTCATCGATCTCCAAGTAATGAATCCTGCTGGAATCAACAACGCGAGTGCGGCCAGCCCGAAGAAGCTCAACTGCGGAACATCGCGCCGGAGTGTGACGGAGTAATAGATCGTGCCGTGGTAATAGTCAGTCTCGGGCTCAACCCGCAGGTAGTAACGCCCGGGCGGAACACTGGGAATGGTGACGGAATCCTTTTGCCCACCTTCCGACCACGATCCGTCGGAATCGTAGCCGTGGTAATAGCTGACCTCGCGGCCGAAGTCGTAGGCGTGTCCAGTGTCCTCGTTGATTAGAGCGTAGTTGAAGTAAATCCAGTTGTTGTTGACATCGGCGGAGGACTCGAGTTCCACATCGGAGGTGTGCCCCTTCAACTCGAATACGTCTGTAACGAACGACGCTTCTCCCTTCGGATTGTTGGTGTTGAACGTGTATGACTGTGAAAAGACCTGCTGATCTTGTGCCATCGCAAAAAACGCAATGATCAGCACGACCAGAAGCGCCAGGAAAATGCCAACCATGCGCCAGACGGAAGTGACGTCCGCACTTAGCGGCGAGGGCTGGTTTTCATACACTCCGATCGCTTCTGGCGGACTGCCTGGCAGCTTGAATGACTTCCAAACATCGCTCCCGGTCATGTACTCGCCCATTGACCAGGTAACTTCCTTGCCAGTTTTCTCGCTGGAAATAACGCGGGGCGGCGCGACGTAATCCGAAACCTCAGCCGATTCACCCACTCGTACTTGCCAGGGGAACTCGCCCAGCACATAGCTGGTCTCAGCCGTGGCAGTCTGGAAATGACGGTAGGTTTCTCCCAAGTAGTTCAGCGTGCTGGCACCGGGACTGGTGATCGGGAGCGCGCGCAACACACTCACGTCATTCCAGTGGCCCTGGTACTCGGTGAGATAACGAAATCCTTTGAATGGATTAAAGAGGAGGTACTCGTGCCAACTGTAGGGAGTGCCGTCGACAATAATCGTGCGGCGTTGAAATCCGATGACCTCGTATTGCGCGCCACGGATGGTACCGCGGTTGCCAAGCGGGATGAGTGGCGGGTCCTCACCGGTCTCGACGTTGAACTTCTGCAGGATTTTGAGGCGCGGATCTTGGGCATCAAGAATGGAATGGCAGTGGTCGCAGACGATGGTTACTGCCTGACTGAACGAGCGCAGGGTCAGCGCGGCGCCGCAACTAGGACAGTTCAGCGCCTTAACTTGCGGATTCCCGGCAGGAGTTGGGCCGCTGGAACTCACGCCCACCCCTCAAAACTGCGGAGATTTTTCAGCTTCAGGCTGTCAAAGTCGACGTATTCCCCGAGATAAAGCGCCGGTTCGTCATCGCTGTAATCAATCGTCGCAAACTTGCCTGTAATCGACATTAAGTCGGCAAAAACCACATCGGCCTTGTCCCAATACTGAAATGGGAGTTCGCCCTCGACACCGCGATAATGCGCTTTGGTGATGGTGCTGACCGTGTATGGATTGTTGTCCCACGCGAATTGCTGGCCGACCTCGCACTCTTTCGGCAACTTGCGGCCCGGCGCTGCGAAGGTCACCGCGTACTCATCTTGTGCGTCGGACAGCCAGCCGCTGGTGCCGTCGTTCATCATCAAGTGCCATTCGTTCCAGTTGCCCTGGTCGTACTCGTAGATGATTCGGCCGATCGCAACGAAGGAGTGTGGGCCATAGATGCCTTCGGTGCCAATCTGAATCGGCGAACTGTTCGGTGGCAGGTCGGCGACTTGCCCGACCTTTTGCAGATCGACATCCGTGCGGACCAGGATGGATTTGCAGTATTCGCAAACAGTCTGCACGCTAGCCGACCAGCGAAAGGTAATCTTCGCGCCGCAGTTGGGGCAATTGGCGGTGGGCTGTGTCACCTGGCGCGGCCTCCGATTCCGGCTACGAGAGCCTCGGCCGCACTGTACGATCTCTCGACGACGCGAACCTGCACGGAAGTGGCGGAGAACATCTCCTCAAGCCGTGACGCGAAATCCCAGGCATCGCGGGGGACGCAACAGAATAAGTTCAGGCATAGCGAGCCGTACTCAGGGAATGTGTGGCAGGCAAGGTGAGATTCGGAGAGCAAGCACAGGCCAGTGATACCGCCGCTGCCCGGAAACTGGTGCCATTGCGTGGCGCCGATCGGACGCAGCCGCAGGTCGACGATCAACTTGTCGAAAAGTCGGCGAAGGAGTTCGGGGTCCCGTAAAGATTCCGCACTACACCCCTGCGCATCGACAACCCACTCAATCCCACTCATAGTTCAACGCGAAAAACTATTGCTGTGCGTGTCCGCACTCGGGGCAGAACTTGCTCGCCCGCGGAATCGGCTTGCCGCAATTCATGCAGAACTTGGTATCGGCCGCTGGCGCAGCTCCTCCGGGAGCGGCACCTGCCGGTGCAGATGGTTCGCTGCCTGCTCCTGCGCGCGCCTGCTTAATTGCGTCCATCATGGCCTGCCCCATGGCCACACCGGCCCCCAGTCCTGCGCCAAGGCCAACCCCGCCGCTGCCTTCATTCGCCGCTGCCGTCGGAATGGATTGCGCCACTTCGAACTGGGTGTAGCGCCCCATGTCGCCCACCATGTTCATGCTGATGCGCTGATCAAGGATCTTTTGCAATTCTTCGGGTAGCGAGAGGTTCTCGACCACGAAGTTGTCGAGGGCAAGCCCGAGTTCCACGAAGCCGGGCTTGAGTTGGCCGGAAATCTTGTCGGCGAGCTCAACCTGATTGGCCGCCATATCGAGAAACGGCACCTGGCTGTTGGCAAAGGTGTCGGTGAGGCGACCGATGATGGTGTTGCGCAACTGCCCTTCGAGATCCGGCACTGAGTATAGGTCACGCGTGCCGCTAACTTTCGTATAGAACACCTTAGGATCGGCAATGTGATAGGTGTAAATGCCGAAGCCGCGCAGCCGCACCGCGCCGAACTCCTTGTCGCGAATCGTGATCGGGTTGGGCGTGCCCCAGTGCTGATTCGTCTGGAGGCGAGTCGAAAAAAAATAGACGTCCGACTTAAAGGGAGACTTGAATGCCTTGTCCCAGTTGCGTAAGTAAGTGAGGATGGGCAGAGTCTGCGTGTTGAGCGTGTACAAACCCGGGCCAAAGACATCCGCCACCTTGCCCTCATTCACGAACACTGCCATTTGGGAGTCGCGAACAGTCAGCTTGCCACCGTTCTGGATCTCGCGGTCCTGCATGGGGTAACGGTAGGCAAGAATGCCATCACCGGGCTCAACCCATTCGATTACATCAATGAATTGTTTGGAAATGAAATCACGAAGGCTCATGTCTACACTCGTCGCGCCTGATCAAAGGAGTTGCGCGTATGAGAGGGCATGCTAAGGGCTGGGACAACGCGTGTCAATCACGGAGTTGTACTCGCCTATTGCAGATTGCAAAGGTTTGATTGCGGACAGAGTCAAAGCGAGATTACGACAGTCATTACCTTTGGAATTGCAAGCCGGACGCGGTGATTCGGTATATTGAAAGCATGGCTCAATACCTGATCACGGGAATTGCCGGCTTCATCGGTTCATCGATTGCGCGCGGATTGCTGGCGCAGGGCGACCAGGTGCGCGGCATTGACAACTTTTCTACCGGCAAGCGCGAGAACATCACAGAAATCCTGAACAAGATTGATTTCCGCGAAATGGATTTGGCGGATCTCGACGGGTTGCACCAGGTCTGCCGCGGAGTGGACTACATCTATCACGAAGCGGCCATACCTTCGGTGCCGAAGTCGGTCCTTGATCCTCTAGGTAGCAATCGCGCCAATGTGGACGGCACCATGCATGTTCTGATCGCCGCTAAGGACGCGAAGGTGAAGCGCGTGATTTACGCGGCTTCGTCGTCCGCGTACGGGGACACGCCGACTCTGCCGAAGCATGAAGGCATGTCGCCGAATCCGATTTCGCCGTACGCCGTGGCGAAGCTGGCCAGCGAGTACTACATGACTTCTTTTTATCGCTGCTACGGCCTGGAGACGGTCTGCCTGCGTTACTTCAACATTTTCGGGCCGCGGCAGGACCCAAGTTCGCCGTACTCCGGCGTGCTAGCGAAATTCATTACGCAGATGCTGGCCGGCGAGCAGCCAACTGCTTTCGGCGATGGCAAACAAAGCCGGGACTTCACCTACATCGACAATGTCGTGTCCGCAAATTTGCTTGCAGCAAAAGCTCCAGCTGCCGAAGCCGCAGGAAAAGTCTTCAATGTGGCGACTGGAACGCGCGTGGATCTGAACGAGACCTTTGAGATACTGAAGAAGATCATCGGATACAAGGGCGAACTGAAGTATGGGCCGGAGCGGTCAGGCGATGTGAAGCATTCACTAGCAGATCTATCGCGGACGGAGAAGGATCTGGGATACAAACCTCTGGTGAGCTTCGAAGAAGGCTTGCGGAGGACGGTGGACTGGTACCGGGGACAGCAGAAAGCAGCGGGAGCGTAGAAAGGCTCTTGGCTCTTGGCTCTTGGCTCCTGGCTGTTGGCTGTTGGCTCTTGACCTGAGGCTTCAGCCTTCTTGGTCAGGTGAAACAAGATGCTCCAGCTGTTTGCGCCAATCGAGTTCTTCGACAAAGCCGCGGGCTTCGCGCCAGTTGGCGCGGACCTTCACGAATAGCTCCAGGAAAACCTTGGTGCCGAGCATCTTTTCGATTTCCAGGCGCGCGGCCGTGCCGATCTTCTTCAACATCTGTCCCTGGTGGCCGATAAGAATGCGCTTTTGCCCTTCGCGTTCGCAGTAGATTGCCGCCGCAATGCGCGTCAGCTTCGGCAGTTCTTCAAACGATTCAGTCAGTACCGTCACCGAGTGCGGCACTTCTTCGGCAGTATTCATCAGGACCTGCTCGCGAATCAGTTCTGAAACCATAAAACGGGCCGGCTGGTCGGTGATCTGGTCTTCAGGGAAGTATGGCGGCCCTTCTGGAAGCGACTCCACCACCTTTTCTAATAGCACTTCCAGACCTTCGCGTTTCTTGGCCGAAATGGGGAGGATCTCGCGAAAGCCATGCAGTTTCGCGTATTGCTCGATCAGCGGAAGTAGCTTGCGCTTCTCACCGCCAAGGAGGTCGATCTTGTTCAGCAGCAGGAAAATTGGCGTGTGGGATTTGGCAAGCAACTTAAATAAGAACTGGTCTTCGTCTTTTCGCGTTGAATCCACAATCAGGAGGACGAGGTCGCAGCCGTTTAGCGCCTCGCGCACCTCCGACATCATCTTCTTGCCCAGGCTCGAATCGGGTCGGTGCACTCCGGGCGTATCAATCAGAACCACCTGCGCGCCAGACTTCCCTTTTTTCTTGGGAATATGAATAACGCCAAGCACGCGATTACGCGTGGTTTGCGGCTTCGGACTGACAATCGCGAGCTTCTCGCCGGCAAGCCCATTCAACAGAGTGGACTTGCCCGCATTGGGGCGGCCAAGGATGCAAACGAAACCAGAGCGGAAAGGCATGGTTTAAGCGGACTTCACTTCCTCGGGATGCGATAACGACACCCGCACCCGCTCGACACGGCGCTCACTGGCCTGCAGCACTTCGAGGCGTAAACCATCCTGCGTGATCACTTCTCCCTTTTGCGGAATGCGACCGGCCAGTTCACTGACGAAGCCTGCGACCGTGGCCGCGCCTCGACGCTCCGGCCGAACGCCAAGCAGTTCCTCGAGGCGGTCAACGTCCATGTTCCCGGGCACGACGTAGGATGTTTCGGTTTCGCGAACCACCTGTGAAGCCTCGTGTTCGTCGCTGATTTCACCAACGATCTCCTCGACGAGGTCTTCAATAGTAACCAGGCCGGCGACCTCACCGTATTCGTCGATTACGATTGCCATGCGGATTTTGTTCTTCTGCATCTCCCGAAGAAGATCGGCGGCCAGCTTGGTTTCTGGAACGAAGTAGAGGTCCTTGCGCATCAGCGAATCAACGCGGCGTGCGTGCGCTTCGGAATCGGCAACCTGCAGGACATCCTTGGCGTAAGCCAGACCCACGATATTGTCGATACTTCCTTCAAAGACAGGAACTCGCGAGAAAGACCTCACGCGCAACAACTCGATGAACTTCTCAACGCTGGTATCGGCGGGAACCACCACCATCTCGGGCCGCGGCTTCATCGCGTCGCGAACGGTCTTTTCGCTGAACTGAACGACCGACTGGATGAGGTCGCGATTGCTCTCGTCGAGAATGCCCTCTTCGGCGCCGGCTTCGATGAGCGCATCGACAGCCTCGGCCTGGGTTTCTGGCTCCTGATCGGCATGCTCCCTGGTTAGGGATGTCACCGATTGCAGGAAGCCGAGCACAAGCGTAATAGGCAAGATCAAGTAGATGAGCGCGCGCAACAGCGGGGTCCAAGGCACCAAAAACTTGCCGTCGGTTCGCGAGAAGAAGACGAACGGCAGAAATCGATTGAAGATGATGACAATCAGCAGCAACGACAACGCGGCTTCCAACACTTCGTCAATCGACCAGTCGCCGTGGCGGAAGATACTAAAGCCGACCAGCAATGCAATCGCCGCCATCAGTAATGGAGTCAATACAGCAAACGAAAGCGCAGCTCGCGAGCGGCTCACCTTCAACTTTGGCTCGACTAGTTGCTCGAAGTTGTCTATGTTGTCCTGGAATTCGCGGGAAAGAAACTTGCCGATCTCGGTGTAAACCCGCTCCACGTATGAAGAGAGGGTGAGTAAAGCGAGCAGAACCAGCAGCGAAATGGCGATAGCCAGGTTCATGTGCGTGATCGGAGGTTCGCTGCAGTGCGGCGCTTCACCGCGGCACGTTCGATAAGCGCGGCCGGGAGCCCAAGCTTTCGCCGCAACCGCAGCTCCTTCTCTGCCATTTGGCCGTTATCACTTTCATGATCATACCCCGCGAGGTGCAAAACTCCATGCAGAACCAGGATCTTCACCTCGGCGGCTGTGGAGTGGCCGAGCACCCGGGCATTGCGGGCCGCGATGTCAGCCGAAACGGCAATGTCGCCGCCGTAACCCTCAACAAAGATCGGGGATGGAAACGAAAGCACGTCGGTCGCGCGGTCCTTGCCGCGAAACTGCGCGTTCAACTGGCGCATGCGACGGCTGTTCGTAACCAGGAGCGTCGGAGTGCCTTTCAGTCCGGCTGCGCGGCAAGCGCTGCTGACAAAATTCGACAATCCGCGCTCACTCAATCCCGGAACGCGCCGATTCAGCACCACCGTTGGTGACATCTTCATTCGACGAAAAGAAAAGAGGGCGCAGCCATCTGGACTGACTCGACTCTATTGCGCTGTTTCAGTGGAAATCCCTGCTTCCGGTGTGGGAACGCTCTTCACCGAACTGCCGTTCCCGGCCGCCTTTGCGTCGAGCAGTTCTAACTGCTGTTGTTCTTCGACCTTGGTCTTGTGTTCGTCGTACGCTCGGATGATCCGTTGCACCAGATGATGGCGCACTACATCCGATTCATCGAAGTACACGAACGAGAGACCCTGCACATTCTTGAGTACGTCGATGGCCTCGAGCAATCCGCTGCGGCGCGCATTCGGGAGGTCGATCTGGGTTATATCGCCAGTAATCACTGCCTTGGAGTTGAAGCCCAGGCGCGTAACGAACATCTTCATCTGTTCTGAAGTCGTATTCTGCGCCTCGTCAAGAATGACGAACGAGTCGTTCAATGTGCGACCCCGCATAAAAGCGATCGGGGCAATTTCAATGACATTCTTTTCGAGATAACGATCGACCTTTTCCGGGTCTAACATGTCGTACAAAGCGTCGTACAGCGGGCGCAGATACGGATCGATTTTCTCCTGCAACGTTCCTGGCAGGAACCCCAGCCGCTCGCCGGCTTCGACTGCGGGCCGAGCGAGAATAATGCGATTCACCTTCTTCGCCACCAGCGCAGAAATGGCCATGGCGACAGCTAGATAAGTCTTCCCTGTTCCTGCGGGCCCAATGCCGAAAACCATGTCGTGCGACTCAATCGCGTCAAGATACTTCCGCTGATTCGTGCTCTTTGGCTGAACCGTACGCCGACCAAAAGCACGTTGGCGTCCAGCTTCCGCCAAACCCCGCAAAGTGACCTTGGGGTCAGCCACCAGCACGCGGAGCATGCTGTTCAGGTCGCCATTGTTGAAAACGTGACCCGAGCGCTGTAGTTCGTTGTAATCAGAGAAAACTTGCTCGGCGCGGGCTACATCGCGAGGGCTGCCTTCGAGTTCAAGCGAGTCGGAGCGGAGGTCGATATTGATGTTGAGGCCATCTTCGAGGACGTGCAGGTTCTCGTCCCTGGTGCCGAAAAGCGTTTCGATATTCGGGCTAATCTCAATACTCTTCTTCATTCAGCTTCTTATGGAAACTCCTGGGCGCAGAAGCGCCGGTTCGGGCAGTGATTAGATGCGTAAGAGCAGCCGGAGACGCTACTTTCGAGCCCCTGTTCCGGATTGTACTTCGCCCCATGAGGTAGGTAGATAACAGTTCTGTAAAAGCGTACTGCTGGGGCAGAGCGGGAGTCAATCGGCTGAGAAGATGCTGGATGGATGTTTTTGACGTAGCACCCAGAGTCTCGTAAAATGATACTTCGATCCTCCGGCAGGCCTGCATAGTCCCCGGACATCTCAAAACAAAGGCATTTACGTAAATGGCAAACCATTTCTCTGCGCTTAAGCGCGCCCGCCAGACCGAACGTCGCACCGAACGCAACCGCGGCAACACTTCGCGGCTGCGTACCGCCCTGCGCGATATGCGAGAAGCTCTGGCTAAGGGTGACAAGGCTGCTGCTGAGCAGACCTACCGCAAGACTGTCTCCGCGCTCGATAAGGCCATTCAGAAGGGCGTGTTGCACGAGAACACCGCCGGACGGTACAAATCGCGTCTGGGAGCGCGACTCGCAGCGCTGAAGTAATTGAACGAAGCACGGCCTTAATCGCAACGTCCATCGTGGCTCCTTACCCTCCATTCCTTTTATAATTCGGCATCCCTCAAAATGCCGAACCAGCAGACATCTACGCCCGACCCGCGGGGCGATTGGCAACGGCCAGGCAATGCGCCTCCACCGCACAACGGGCGCCCTCGCGCATTGAACAATCTTGATCGGTTCTGGCAACGCGTGACCGCAGGAATGGAAATGACGGAACTGTGGTCGCAGTTCAAACGCGATGCGCAGAGCGGCTACAAGTTCTATCAGCGCGACTTTGATATTGAACAACCTACGGGCCAGCCGAAAGGGCGGGCTTTCATTCAAAAGCTGAAGGCGTTCATGTGGGCTGTACTGGAGAAGCTCACGCCGGCGCGCAGGATCCTACTCTTGATCGGGGTTGTGCTGCTCATCCTGCCCAGTGGCGGTGTTCATTTTGAGGGCAAGCACGACATCCAGATCGTGACGCCCAATTTTCAGTTCTGGGGCGGGGTGGCGCTGTTCATTGTGCTCATCCTGGAGATTGCGGATCGCGTGGTGATGAAGCGGGATCTTGAGATCGCACGCGACATCCAGAGCTGGCTGTTGCCTGCCACTCCTCCCTTGGTTCCTGGGCTGACGATCGCGTTCTCCACTCGCCCGGCGAACACTGTTGCGGGCGACTATTACGACGTTTTTCCGCGGCAAGCGCTCACACCGCAAGAACAAACGCTGCTCTTGGCGGTCGCGGATGTGGCCGGGAAAAGCATTCCGGCAGCGTTGCTCATGGCCACGTTTCAAGCAAGCCTCAAGACTTTGTCGTCTACGGGATGTGCGCTGCCGCAACTGGTCGCAGGCATGAACAACTACGCCTGCTGCAACAGCCAGGGCGGATTGCGATTTACGACCGCATTCATCGGGGAGTATGAGCCTGACAATCGTCGACTGAAATACATCAATGCGGGACACAACAATCCGGTGCTGCGTCGAGGTTCTGGGGTGGTCGAGCGGCTTGATGCCGGCGGTTTGCCCCTCGGGATTCAGCAGGATGTCAGTTATGCATCCGGGGAAGTCACCCTGGCGAGCGGAGATTGGCTGATCATCTTCACTGATGGCTTGGTTGAAGCCGTGAATCACGCCGGTGAGGAATATGGCGAGCAGCGCATGTTAGCTATTCTGAACGGGAATATAGGAATGACACCGGACCTACTTCTCGACCGAATGATCTTCGATGTGAATGCATTTGTTGGATCCACGCCTCAGCACGACGATATTACGTGCATGCTGATTAAAGTGGCCTAGGCCTTGCTTGGCTATTTGTCGGACAAGAATGTCCGACCCACACGAGTTTTTCCTCTTGCACACACAGGGCGAAGTGGGCCAACATCCTTTTAGTGGCCACGCGTACTCAACCTCGCCCAGATAACGAGATTTCGCCGTCGGCAGCCAAGCTGCGCCTGCTGAAGCGACTGCGCTGCACGCTCAAGTACGAGAAGCTCGCATGGGCCGCGGGCGCGACGCTGGTGGCAGGAGTCGATGAAGTTGGACGCGGATCGCTCTTCGGGCCGGTCGTGGCCGCAGCCGTGGTGCTCGACTCGAGTTACAGAATTCGGGGATTACGCGATTCGAAGTTGCTTCCCGCGGAACGCCGCGAAGTTCTAGCGGAGCGCATTCGCGAGCACGCGATTGCCTGGTCGATCGCAGCGGTGGACTCGGCTCGCATCGATCAGATCAACATCTACCACGCTTCCAAGCTGGCCATGCATGAGGCGGTGCAGAAACTGCAGCCAGCGCCCGATCACCTTCTGATCGATGCCATGAAGCTAAACCTCGAAATTCCTCAGCGCGCAATCATTCATGGGGATGCGCTGTCGGCATCGATCGCGGCAGCGTCCATCCTGGCCAAGGTTGAGCGCGACCGGATGATTGCCGAGTGGGATCCGGTGTTTCCGGTGTACGGTCTCAAGTCGAACAAGGGATACAGCACTCCCAAACACCTTGCGGCGTTACGCGAGCATGGGCCATCTCCCCTGCATCGGCAGTCATTCGCACCCGTTTGGCAGGCTCCGGTACCTCAGGAAGTGCTGGAGTTCATGTTGCAGGAAGAGCAGCAAAAGGAACGGATAGCTACTCCGGCAGCCTCTTAAAGTAAGTCCCCATCTCGAATCAGCTCTCGCAAACGAGCATGCTTCCCACTTTTTACTAACTTGATTCGTGCTACAAAATAGTCCGGCGTGGTTGTTATGACCGGTGCGTGGATCGTATTCATATTCGTAGCTGCTGTCTCGGCGGCAATCGTCGGCCTGCTCCATTGGACGCGCGCGGGCGAACTGCTCCACCGGCACATTCCCGACACACCACGTCGACGCATCCTTCTCTCATCCATCGCATTCTTCCTGACGTTTGCCGGAGTCCGGGCCTTGACCTGGTCGATTCACAACAATGTCGGGCCCTTTCACGACATTCACATGGGCGGAAGGCATATCCATCATCTGGTGTGGGGCATTTTGCTGCTGCTCTTGGTTGGCTACGGGTGATGATCGATGCGGGAGGAGAAGCCAAGTCGTGGAGACTGGCGGCACGCCGGCTGCTTTGCGTTTTTTACGGTGCGGCAGCGGCGCTCACGCTGGATGAATTTGCGCTGTGGCTGAACCTTCGGGATGTTTATTGGGCAAGAGAAGGCCGCGCCAGCCTTGATGCTGTGGTCCTTTTCGCCGCCTTCCTTCTGGTTGGGATTACAGGCGCTCCGTTGTGGAGAGGGATTGTTCGGGAGTTCCGGCGAAGCTGATCCGGATGGGAAAGCTGTTCTGAGTTTGGGCGACCGATCAACGCGAATGTAAGGAAGCTATTCGCCATCAGCGCGGCGCTTCCGCGGTCAGTTTCTTCAGGTCTTCCGGCGAGGAACTGAAGAGGTTTTGCAGCACGGCGATTTCGGCGGTAATGCCGGTGCGCAAAGCGGGATCGAGGTCAGGTGCGAAGAGAGAAGAGTGGTTGGACGGCAGCGGCACACCTGCGGCCTTGGCTTCGGCAAATTTATCGGGGTAAGCGCCACCGAGATTGAAGTAAAAACCGGGAATTCCCTGCTCGACGAAGACAGAGAAGTCCTCGGAACCCGTTTTTGGCGCCTCGACACTGACATTGTCGTGACCCAGTGCGGCTTCCAGAGGAACCCTTAGTCTCTCAGCCAGCGCAGGATTGTTATAGACAGCGTCGGTGGTTTCGTATTTCACGATCGAGGGCTCGCGTGGTGCTCCGGCAGCTTCTGCTTCAGCCTTAGCAATACGTGCAATAGCGGACAACACCTGGGTCCGGACTTCCGGCTTATAGGTACGCACAGTTAATCCGAGTTCAGCCTGATCGGGGATGATGTTGTTCTTGGTGCCGGCGTGGACGTATCCCACGGTAATGATCGCCAGTTCTCCAGGCTTCACTTCGCGTGAAGGAATGGTTTGCAAGGCCAGAATGGTTCGAGCGGCGATCACGATGGGATCGACTGTGGTATCCGGGCGGGCCCCGTGGCCGCCCTTTCCGTAGATGGTGAGGCGGAGAGAGTCGTCGTTGGAGTCATAGATCCCCGGCACAACACCAACCTTTCCCGCTGGCAACTCGTTGAAGACGTGCAGGGCGATGGCTACGTCGGGCCGCGGAAAACGCGTGAATAGACCGTCCTTCACCATTCCGATTGCGCCGCCAATGGTTTCCTCCGCAGGTTGGCCGATCAACATCAATGTGCCGTGCCAGGTAGATTTTGTGCGAGCCATGATTGCAGCGGTGCCGTAGAGCGCTGCCATGTGGACATCGTGGCCGCAGGCGTGCATGACAGGAACATCGGCGCCGGAATCATCCTTGGTGCGAACTTTGCTGGCATAAGAAAGGCCAGTTTTTTCTTCGACGGGAAGCGCGTCAAGTTCGGTGCGCAGCATGGCGGTTGGGCCAGCGCCATTCTTGAGAAGCGCCACGACTCCGGTTCCACCCACATGTTCGGTAACGTCATAGCCGAGAGCGCGGAGTTTGGCGGCCATGGTCGCGGCGGTTTGGGCCTCGTGATTTGAGAGTTCCGGGTGCTGGTGAAGATCGAGGTAGAGTGCGCGGGCGTCAGGAAAGACGGCGTTAACATCGTTCGCGTCGCTCTCGGCGAACACACATACAGTGACCGCAGCAAGGGTAATCAGGGGCAAAATCCGCGTGATTGGAACCATGAGCAACCCATTCTTTCGCCCCTTCGGGGCTGTTCTTTGTTAATACTACCCAGGGCTCACGCCCTCGGGCTCTATTCTGGCGCCGCTTCGCGGCTGACGCTCACTAAGAGCGCCTGCTCCGCCCGCTGCTGAAAAGGAGGGTATCAGGTCGAATGACTGTTGTCTCGCGTTGCTACGGCTTCTTGGGCGCAGCCTCGATCACCGCGTTGAAAGCGGGCTTGGGCTCGTCATTGCGATCAAACAGGAGTGGATAATCGGTACGGCCTGGGATCGGCCAACCGTTCCGCCATGAACTCTTGTCGCTCACACCCCACAGAGTGACGCGCGTGACCACTCCGCAGTGACTGGCATAGGCATGAAATAGATCCCCATAGCGCTTTGCAAGCTGCTGCTGAACGGAATCGGGCAACCCGTCGGGATAGGGATTCAGTTTAGGATTGGACGCCACCCTCACTGATGGATCCGCCGTCTGCTGGGGAGTCGGCCACGGCAGAACGGTAACGTCGAGTTCCGTGATCATGACTTTCATACTCAGTTTTCCGAAGTCGTCGATGGCTGCGTTGATCTCGTCGGGGCTAGGGCCGTCAAGATTCACGTGGTCCTGCAAACCAACGCCGGTGATGGGCACGTGCTTGGCTTTGAGTTTCTTGACCAGTTCCAATGCACCTTTGCGCTTGGCTTCAGTCTCGAGGTTGTAGTCGTTGTAGTAGAGCTGAGCCTGGGGATCGGCTTTGTGCGCGTACTCGAAGGCCTTCTCGATGTAGTCGGGGCCGATGATGTTGAACCAGGGACTCTTGCGGAGGCTGCCGTCCTCGTCGATAACTTCGTTGACAACATCCCATCCCTTGACCCGGCCCCTGTAGCGGCCGACAACGGTCGTAATGTGATCGTGCATGCGCTTCAGGAGGACCTTGCGGCTGACCGGATTTCCCTTCTCGTCTTCGAACACCCACTTCGGCGTTTGGTGATGCCAGACGAGGGTGTGGCCGATGATGAACATGTGGTTCTTTTGACCGAAGTCGACGTACTGGTCGGCGGGAGCGAAATTATAGGAGTCAAGCTGAGGATGAATGGCTTCCCACTTCAGCACGTTCTCGGGAGTAGTGCTGTTGAATTGCGCTTTGACGAGCGCAGATTCCTTCTCATTCTTCTCGGTGAATTGAGACGGATTGAGCGCTGCGCCGACCACAAAGCAGCCGTCGTATGCTTGTTTCAGCGTGGGCTGTTGGGCAGTGGCGAGGATGGACGTGCAGAGGAGTGCAATGAAGATCGCGACCCTTTGTTGCGAGCAGGTGAACTGCAGATTCCTCGCGGGCTGAAGCCCGCTCGGAATCGGATTATTCGGAGATCTATCGGCACGACTGAAGTCGTGCCCTTCGCGTGCGCGCATCTCTCTCGAAGCTCTCGTGGCAAAGAACGACATATCACCCCCGATTATGAAGAAGTGGCTTGCGCGTTCATGGTTGCGTATTTCTTTCTGCGCTCGGTGAGGTCATCCTGAATCTTGGCGTTCAACGATTTGCTGATCGGATAAGCGAAGAGACAGACGATGACCAGACCCAAAAGAATTGCCGGAAAAATGCTCGAGCCCAAACGGATGCCGAGCAGAGAGCGCTCACTTTGGGCAACATTGGGAACGTATCCATACCACTTGAGCACTTGCCCGCTGAGTCCGCCGCCAATTCCGAGCCCCGCCTTCAGAGCAAAAAGGATTCCAGCGAACATAAATCCCGTCGCGCGTCGATAGTTCTTCCACTCGGAATAGTCAGCCACATCGGCGATCATTACCCAGAGCAGTGGAACTGTTGGTCCCCACCCAACGGCCCAGAGAATGCTTAATGCGAAGAGCATCTCAATCGACGACGGAGTGGCCCAGAATACCCACACGGTTGCAATTGTTGTGACCGCGACGCCGGCGATGAAAACCGGCTTCTTGCCGAAACGGTCGGCGAGTGGCTTAGAGAAGATGATGCCGACGATTTGAACGATGCTGCCGACGACGAAGAACAAACTGAACGCAACGTCAGCGGCATTGGAACCGTCGGGCTTGATCAGCAGCCCGAAGGCGTTCAGTGTAGAAGCCCAAATCCCCGAAATGCTGGCTCCCTCAGCTAGCCCAAACTTGCTGAGAAATTCTCGAATTTGTCCATGATCGAGGTAGTAAGCAAACAAATAATTGGTCGAACTCCCGCGAACCACCAGCATGGTAAAAACCAGTAGAGTCAGGACGAACATGGCGACCCAGGGGCCGCAACTAAATACGTCCTTAACATCGGCCCATACGGAGTGTTTGTCTCCTGGAGGCGGCTGCAATCTCTCCTTGGTGCTGAGGAATGTGATCAGGTTCAGAATCACAATCAGGGCCGCGAAGATGGACATAGTAACCGCCCACCCCTTGGCCGAATTGCCCTGACCTATCTTCGCCACCAGCGGAAGCGGCAGGCCCTGGATGATGAACTGGCCGATCAACGCCCCCACAAAACGGTAGCTGGCAATGCTGCTACGTTCGCTGGAGTCGGGCGTCATTACCGCCATCAACGCGGAATACGGAGTGTTATTCGCGGAATACATCATCATCAATAATGAGTAGGTGATGTACGCGTAGACTAGCTTTGAGCTGGGGCCGAAATCGGGTGTAACGTAGGTGAGCCAGAAGATCAGCCCGAATGGCAAGGCAGTCCCGAGAATCCAGGGGCGGAATTTCCCCCAGCGAGATTGGGTACGATCGGACAAGCCGCCAACGAACGGGTCAACAAAGGCGTCAACGATCCGCAGAATGAAAAGCATGTAACTGACCGCGCCGGCGGAAAGTCCCGCAGTGTCGGTGTAGAAGCGGGTCTGATACAGGATCATGGACTGAAAGAAGAAGTTGGTGGCGATGTCGCCCATCGCGTAGCCGACTTTTTCTTTTACCGGGACGTATTGTTGGGTTTCAGGCATGGCGCCTCGTTTATTCGTTGATGTTGAGTTCAGCTCACCGTCAGCGTGACCTTCTGCAGATCTTCGTCGCGCGAAGAGTTACCGACCATGATCGTGAACTCGCCGGGCTCGACCACGTACTTCATGTTGATGTCATAGAACGCGAGCGAATCGGGGGTTATGTCGAACGCAACCTTCTTCGTCTCACCCGGACGCAGCGTTACCTTGTCGAAACCTTTCAATTCCTTCACCGCCCGAGTGACAGAACTGACGACGTCGCGGATGTACATCTGCACGACTTCACAACCTTCGCGCTTGCCGGTGTTGGTGATGTCGGCGAATACACGCGTCGATCCGTTGCGCTTGATCTTTGATTTTTCCAGCCGGACATTTTTGATCGAGAAGGTCGTGTAGCTCAGGCCATAGCCGAAAGCGAAGAGCGGTGAGACGTCGTCAAACAAATATCCTCGACGCGCCGATGGTTTGTAGTTATAGAACGCCGGCAGATGTCCGACCGAACGCGGCACGGAAATAGGCAGTTTCCCGCCAGGATTGATGTCACCGAACAGGGCCTCGGCAACCGCGCGACCAGTTTCCTGTCCGAGATACCAGCACTCGAAAATGACGGGGACATTTTGCGCGACGTAGTTGATCGAGAGCGGACGCCCGTTGAAGAGGAAAACGATGACCGGCTTGCCCGTCGCGACCATGGCCTGGACCAGTTCTTCCTGACGGCCAATCAGGTCGAGGCTGGTGCGGTCGCCCATGTGGGTACGCGCCCAGGCTTCGCGCGAAGTCTGCTCGTTGCCACCGATGGCGAGCACGACAACATCGGCCTGCTTGGCGACTTCGACGGCTTCCGCGATCTGCCGACGGTCCTCTTCGGGATCACTGGGCACGACTGCGTCTTCGCCCCAGGAGCCGCCGATGGTGATCTTGCAGCCTTCGCTGTAAAGCACCTTGACGCGGTTACCGACGCGCTCCCTAATTCCATCGAGCACGCTGACGTTGTAACGCGGAACGCCGCTGTATCCGCCGAGCATGCTGCGATTCGCGTTGGGACCGATGACAGCAATCGTCTTGACCTTCTCGAGATTCAACGGCGCAATATTGTTGTCGTTCTTCAGCAACGTAATGGCTTCGCGAGCGCCTTCGAGCGCAATCTCGCGGTTCGCGGTAGAACTCACGATGCGGTCTGCCTCGTCCGGATCCACGTACGGATCTTCGAAGAGGCCAAACTTAAACTTCCAATAGAGCAGCGGAGCGACCAGTTCATCGAGTTGCGATTCTTTGAGCACGCGTTTCTTTACGAGCTCTACCAGATTCAAATAGATGTCCGGATCCGGGGCTTCAAGATTCACTCCGGCCTCTACCGCGAGACGAGCCGACTCCTTCTTATCGGCAGCGACAAAGTGCCCGTGCGTGTCGGGCTTGTAGCTCAACTCCCACAGCGCCCAGTAATCGGAAATGATGAAGCCTTTGAATCCCCATTCTTTGCGCAACACATCACGCAACAGCCATTTGTTGGCGTGGGACGGGACGCCGTCGATTTCGTTGTAAGAGGCCATCACGCTGATGGCACCCGCCTTTTTCAAGACCTCTTTAAAGGGATAAAAGAAGACCTCGCGCAGCACGCGTTCGGACACATTGGCGGGAGCACAGTTCATGCCTGACTCGGGCTGGCCGTGCCCGGTGAAGTGCTTGAGGGTGGCAATTACGTGTTTGCGATCGTGAAAGTTGGCATCGCCCTGAAACCCACGGACGGCGGCTATCCCCATCTGCGAGACAAGATAAGGATCTTCGCCGTAGGTTTCTTCGCAGCGGCCCCAGCGGGGATCGCGTACGACGTCGATCACAGGCGTGAGCACATGGTGAGCTCCACGGACGCGGGCTTCTTCGGCGGTCATCGCGAACAGGCGTTCCACCAGGACCGGGTTAAAAGTGCCGGCCAATGCGATCGGTTGAGGAAAGCTGGTGCCATCGATGGCCCAATGTCCATGCAAGCATTCCTCGTGAAACATGACGGGGATTCCGAGGCGAGAATTTTCCAGGAAAAACTTCTGGATGGTATTGGTGAGTTCTGCCATCTGGCGCGCGTTCTTGCCTTTGCCCGCGTCACTTGGGCGAGCGACCTGACCGAGACCATTTTTCTTCTTGTATGCAGCCTTGGCCTTGGCAGCGTCGAATTCGCCGTCGTCGTTCAACATTGTGTTTGGGCGTTCGCGCCACAGGCAGACCATCTGGACCGCCTTTTCCTCGAGCGTCATACGCGACAGGAGATCGCGAACGCGCTTCTCCGCCGGCAAATTGGGATCGCGATACGGCAGGAGACTGGATGACTTTTCTTTGGCTGGTTTCTTGCTCGCTGCAGACCTGCTATAAGCCACTTACATCTCCTTCGTATGGAAAACGGGTGTGGGTAGAGCCGAGCGCACGATCTTCGACCCAGACTTATCCGGATCTGGGTTGATTTTGTTAGAGACGCGAACTATATCACAGCGATACACGAATCCATCGTGACATCGGTCACGTTGGAGCAACACTTCCGGCCCCTATTTGGGAAGTGTTGTTTGCCCCTTAACTACAAACTTGCCGGTCTGAACTGCGTCAGTCTCACCAGGCTGCGTGCTCCCAACAGAGACGGTGTATTCGCCCGCAACGATTACGCGATTTCCGTTTGCGTCGACCTGACCTAACGAACGCGGAGTAATTGTCAGGCTGACATGCTTCGACTCGCCCGGATTCAGGTGAATGCGGCTGAATGCGGCGAGTTCACGGATCGGAGTCTCGAACTGCTTCGGTTGCGTGAGGTAAAGCTCGACCACCTCGTCGCCCGCCACAGCGCCAGCGTTCTTCACGTCCACTTCAACTGAGGCAGGATCGCCCGCTTTCACGCTAGCCGGGAGCTTCAGTCCGCTGTAGGCAAATTTCGTGTAGCTCAGACCGAAGCCGAAACCGTAGAGCGGTTTGCCGGAGAAATATTTGTAGGTGCGGTTCTTCATCGAGTAGTCGGTGAACTCAGGCACCTGACTCAGCGATGAATAGAAGGTCAGAGGCAGTCGGCCCGCGGGATTGTTGTCGCCGGCAATCGTTTCAGCTATCGCGGTGCCACCTTCCGCACCGGGATACCAAGCTTCAAGAACCGCGTTCGCGTGTTTCTGCGCCCAGTTGACGGCCAGCGCGCTTCCGTTCTGCAGAACCACGATGAGCGGCTTACCGCTCGCGCCCAGCGCCTTGAGCAAATCTTCCTGCGCGGCGGGCAGATCGATACTGGTGCGATCGCCGCCGCTGAAGCCCTCGAGTTTCACCGGCATCTCTTCGCCTTCAAGGGACGGAGAGAGGCCGACCGTGGCAACGATCACGTCAGCATCCTTCGCGATGCGAACGGCCTCGTCACGCAGCACATCGGCCGGAGCCTGCCACGAAAGATCAATGCCCGCAGTGCCTGTACCGTGGAAATACTCAAGGCGAATCGGATGCGGCTGCGTGTCACTGAAATTAACCGTGGCGTCGACTACTTGACCGCGCTCGGGCTGTTTTTTGTCGTCGCTCTGTACGAGCAGTTTGTCATCCAAGAACAACTTGAAGCCTTCCGCGTTCTCGCAGGCGTAGCAGTAATTCACGCGGACACCGAGCTTGTATTCGCCAGGCGCAGGCGGAACGAATGTACCACTCCAGCGGACTGAGTAGTCGTTGCGCTGCAGGCCCTCGACCGGAACAACTTTGTCCCAATTGAAATTGATGTTGCGGTCGGTGCGGCTGAGAACTGGGCTGCCGCTGAGGTCCTTGGAGTTGAAGTACTCGCCGGTCAAACCGAATCCCGATCCGCTCGCCGGATGCAAGGCCGTGTGCTCGATGGGCACCGCTGCACCCGCTACTAGCGTTGATCCCTGCGCGTACGAAACCTGCGCCGATGAGAACTGCTTCTCAATTCCGTTCAAGGGATAAACCGGCGACGGCGGCGGCCCGTTGTAGTTGCCTTGCAGCGATTGAACGAGTTCTGCGGTCGGACCAATGACCGCAATCTTCGCGATACCCGATTTAAGCGGCAGAGTGCCATCATTCTTCAGCAGCACGATGGACTCACGGGCCGCCTGCAAGGACAGCTGACGGTGCTCGGGTGAATTTACCTCGCTGTATGGAATCTGACCATAGGCGAAGCTGGAGGGCGGATCGAACATGCCGAGTTTGAAGCGGGCGCGGAACAGTCGCCGCAGCGCATTGTCCAATTCAGCCTCCGTGATCAGCTTGTCGTGCACGGCCTGAACCAGGGCCGGAAACGCATTGCCCTGGCCATAGCCACACTCAATGTCCGTACCCGCTTTCACGGCAACTGCGGCACCATGGGCGAAGTCGGGAGCATAGTGATGTCCCGAACTCACGTCGGCAACCGCGGCGCAGTCACTCACGACATAACCATCGAAGTGCCAGGCGCTGCGCAGGTGATCACGAAGCAGCATGGTGCTGGCGCAGGCAGGCACGCCATCAATGGCGTTGTAGGCGCACATCACTGATTGCGCATGCGCTTCGGTCACTGCGGCGCGAAATGCGGGAAGGTAGGTGTCTTCGAGGTCGTGCGGCGAGACGTCGACGTTGAACTGGTGGCGCAACGACTCGGGGCCGCTGTGCACGGCGTAGTGCTTCGGGGTCGAAACCACTCGGAAGTACTTGGGATCGGTGCCCTGCATTCCGCTGACGAACGCCACAGCCATGCGTCCAGTCAGGAAGGGATCTTCACCATAGGTTTCCTGGCCGCGTCCCCAGCGGGGATCGCGGAAGATATTGATGTTAGGGGCCCAGAAGGTCAGGCCAAAGAAGCGCTCATGCTGGTCGTCGCGCATGGCTTGGTTGTACTTGGCGCGAGCTTCGGTCGAGATCACCTCGGCCATGCGGTGCACGAGGTCGCTGTCCCAGGTTGCCGCCATCCCGATCACCTGGGGAAAGTTGGTGGCGTATCCAGAGAAGGCAACACCGTGCAGGCCTTCGTTCCACCATTCGTACGGAGGAACTCCGAGCCGCGGAATGCCGACGGCATGATCTCGCATCTGCGACACCTTCTCTTCCAGAGTCATGCGCGAGATCAGATCGTTCACACGTTCATCGATGGGCAGAGCAGGATTGCGGAACTTTGCATTCGCGAGATCAGCACTCGACTGTGGCTGTGACGCACTTTGTTGGGCAACAGCGGGAGGGAGAAACGCTACAAACAGAATGATGACGAAAAGTTTTTTCACGGAAATACTCCTGTACCGGATGGTGAGTTCGTTCGCACACGCCAGCTCACGCCGGAACACCAAGGGTGGGGTCATTTGAGTATCGGTTTACGGTAAGACACGTATCGATTGTAGGTAGCGCTCCAATTTAACCTAAATCGAAATTTATTGGAAGTTTTGGGGGTTTGCTATGCGAGTTCTGGTATGCACTCTGGCCTTAGCGGGCCTGCTCTCGTTGCCCGCTGCAACCCAAGCGCAAGATCAATCCACTGCCTCCTCCGGGGTAGAAACCATTGCTCGAAATACGCAAGCGATCGATTACCGCAGGGGAGATCACACGGATGTGAACATCACGGGAACTGATTTGTCCCCCAACGTTACCGGTAAAGCAAAGATCATCAATAAGCGTGGGCTGACGGACATTCACGTGAATGTGGAAAACCTGAAGTCGGCGAATGCCCTCGATGCTTCTTACCTTACTTATGTATTGTGGGCGATCAGTCCGGAAGGTACGGCAAAGAACATTGGCGAGCTGGTAGAAAAGGACGGTAAATCCTCGCTACACACAACCACCAACCTTCAAGCGTTTGCGCTCGTGATTACGGCAGAGCCGGATTTTGCAGTGACCCAGCCGAGCGAATTGGTGGTCGCGGAGAACACGCTAAACGCGACGACGAAAGGGTCCCCGGAGCCAATCAACGTGCATTACCAGGTGTTCCCGCGGTCTACCTATTTCTCGCAGGCGTCGCCGGCCCCGGCAGACATCTACCGTGACCATAAGAACGCACCTCTGGATCTGCTGGAAGCACGTAATGCGGTACGAATTGCGGAGAGCAGCCATGCGGACGAATATGCGTCGGACGCTCTGAAACGTGCGCAGCAACTCTTACAGCAGGCCGAAGACGATTTCAACTCGCACCACAGCGATAAGACAGTAGAGACTTCCGCCCGAAGCGCCGTTCAATCGGCGGAAGAGGCCCGTATGCTGGGTGTGCGCGGGGAGCACCAGGCAAAGCTGGAGCGCGATCGCCAGGAAGCGCACGAGCGCGCTGAGCAGGCTGAGAATCAAGCGCAGAGCGCACAGCAGCAGGCACAACAGGCTGAGGCGGCGCGCCAAGCAGCGGAACAACGCGCCCAAGCGGAACAGCAACACGCGCAGCAGGTCCAGCAGCAAGCACAAGAAGAAGCTCAGCGCAGAGCTCAGTTAGAGCTGCAGAACGAGCAGGCGCAGCAACAAGCTGCTCAAGCACAGCAACAGGCACAGGAAGCACAGCAGCAGGCTGAATTGCAGCGTCAGCAGGCCGAGCAGGCGCAACAGCAAGCCCAGACTGAAGCTCAACGCCGCGCTGCGGCGGAACAGCAAGCCCAACAAAGCGGTCAGCAGGTGGACGAAGCTCGACGACAGGCACAAGAGGCTCAGCAGCGGGCACAAGCCGCTGAAACTCAGCAGCAACAAATGCGCCAGCAACTTCGAGATCAACTGAACCAGATTCTTCAGACTCGAGATACTGCGCGGGGCTTAATCGTCAGCATGCCTGACGTACTGTTTGACACTGGCAGCGCAAACCTCAAGTCAACCGCGCGCGAGCGGCTGGCCAAGGTATCAGGGATTCTGATTGCTCATCCTGATATCAAGGTAGAAGTCGATGGCTATACGGACAGCACGGGTGACCCTATGTTCAATCAGAAACTGTCGCAGGAGCGAGCCGCTTCTGTGCAGAGTTATTTGGCGCAACAGGGCGTTCCGGGCGGTTCAATTTCGATTCACGGATTCGGCCAGGCGAACCCAATTGCTTCGAATGATAGCGCGGCGGGCCGGCAACAGAATAGGCGGGTTGAGTTGGTAGTGAGCGGCGAGTCGATCGGAAACCAGATCGCCGGAGCACAATAACAGGAATTGTTTACGCGAGCCTGGAGGCCTCTTCCCGGATGCGCCTCCAGGCTTTTTCTACGTGGCGTTGCTCTGTGTTGGTTTGCGCGATGGACATACGTAGGACCACGCGGCCGTTCAGCTTTGTATGGGTCAGATAAAGATCGCCGCTGCGGTTAAGAGCGTCCATCAGCTTCTGATTGAGTTCGTCGCTGCCGTTGAGACGGAAGCACACCAGGTTGAGCGGAGGCGGGACGACGAGCTCGAAGCGCTTGTCCTCTCGCACCCAGGCGGCGAACTCCTGCGCGAGTCGCACGTGCTCGCGAACGTGGAACTGCAGGCCTTCGATCCCGTAATAGCGCAGTACAAACCAGAGTTTGAGCGCGCGAAAACGGCGGCCCAGCGGCACATGCCAGTCGCGATAATCGATCACAGCGCCAGATTCAGTTGCTTTGTTGCGCAGATATTCGGGCAAAACACTGAGTGTGTCGACCAGACCTTTTCGATCGGCCACATAGAAGCAATCGCAGTCGAAGTTGGTGAACATCCACTTGTGAGGGTTGAAGCAGTAGCTGTCGGCGTGCTCGAGTCCGTTCTGAAAGTGGCGGAACTCGGGGCAGAGTGCGGCGGTGCCGGACATGGCTGCGTCGACATGGAACCAGAGGTTTTGCTGTCGGCAGATCGCGCCAATCTTGTCGAGCGGATCCATCCCGTTTGACGAAGTGGTGCCTACGGTTCCGCAGACGAAAAACGGAGTAGATCCGGCTGCCTTGTCCTGCTGAATGGCGGCGACGAGCGCCTCTGGACGCATGGCGAGGGTTTCATCGACCGCAACAAGCCGCAGGTTTTCGCTGCCGACGCCTGCAATCTTAACTGCCTTTTCGATCGACGAATGCGCCTGGTTCGATGTGTAGGCGACGAGCTTCTGTTTCGCGCCAGTACGATTGGAGATGAATTTCGTCGCGCGTTCGCGAGCCGCAAGTACGGCACACAGGGCAGAGCTCGAGGCGGTGTCCTGGATGACTCCGCCCCCGGTGTTTGAAGAGCGAAATTTCTCCGGCAATCCGAGTGCGTTAACCAGCCAATCGAGAACGTGTGTCTCCAGCTCCGTGCAGGCCGGACTGGTGGCCCAGAGCATTCCTTGGACGCCAAAGCCGGAGGAGAGCAGGTCTCCGAGAATCGCAGGACCAGAAGCGTTGCAGGGGAAAAAGGCGAAGAAGTTTGGCGATTGCCAGTGGGTGATGCCAGGGACGATGAGTTTCTCGACGTCTGCGAGAATTTGCTCGAAGGGCTCGGGGTGAGCTGGCGCTTCCTGGGGCAACTGTGACCGAATGTCTCCAGGTTCAACCTTCGACAGCACGGGGAATGCTTCAATCTTCTGGTAGTAGTCGGCGATCCAGTCCACGACCGCATGGCCACGATTGCGGAATTCTTCTGGCGTCATGTGAAACGAGGTCTTTGCTGGTGCGTTTGTAGCCATGCAAAATTTCTCCTGGCACGCGGGAAACGCTCTGGGGCGAAGGCAAACCGCACCTCAGGCGCTAAAGCGCGAACGTGCTTCGTTATCGTGTTGGCGGCACGAATGAACTCGCGCCCTTCCCGATTCTACTTATCGGGCCGTTTCGGCGGGGAGCTGCGGCTTGCCGAAATAGATGTTGGTGTCGTACTCCATACGAACGCGCCCACTGCGCTGGTGCTTTTCGAAGACTCGCTTCAAGCCCACAATCATCGGATCAAAAGACGGATCGCCAGGTTGCGGCGCATACGAGGATGAAAGCAGCCTGCCTTCGAGTGACTCGTAATCGAAATCCTGATAGTTCGGCAGCGTGCGTTTCTCACATGAATAAGGGGTGAAGAATTCGAGCCCTTCGAATATGCGCCCCAAGCGCTGCACTTCGCTGTAGTCAGTGCCGTACTTCACCACGAGTTCCTCATAGTCATCGGAAAACGCGTTTCCCTTTACCTTGCGATCATTGAAGAGAATCACGACAAAATGATTTGGCTTCAGAATCCGTTGAAATTCCTGTAGGGATTCCTCTCGCTTCAGCCAGTGAGCGGCTTGGGCGCAGGTGATAAGTTCGACGCTTTCGTTCGGCAGCGTCGTGGATTCCGCGGTGCCAGCTATGCTCACGAAATTCGTGAAACCGGCAAGGTAGTGCTCTCCGGCTTTGCGCATGTCGTTATTGGGCTCTACGCCAAAAACACGATTGCCGTTTTCGAGCAGCAAACGTGTAAACAACCCTGTGCCGGAAGCGATATCGGCCACAACGGAGTTCGGCGTGAAACCGCATTCCTCCCGCAAAAGGTCGATAACCTCCCTGGGATAGGACGGCCGAAACCGAACATAATTTTCGACCCGCGAAGAGAAACGCTCGGTGGGCGCGGAGTTCAGCATGTGTCTATTACATCACGCAGAGTCGCACGGTGTACCAGCCGCGTCGAACTTGTTACAGTAAGTACATCCATGCGCCTCGTTATCAAAGTGGGGACCAGCCTGATCGCGCCGGGTGGGAACATCGATACGCGCCAATTGCGGGCTCTGATTGACCAGTTGGATCTTAAGCGCGACGAGATTCTTATTGTCAGTTCGGGGGCCATCGCGTCCGGTATGGCGAACCTCGGGCTCAAGGAAAAGCCGAACAGCGTGCCCCTGATGCAGGCTTGCGCCGCGGTCGGGCAGAGCGCGCTGATGCACACTTACGAGCAGCTTTTCTTTGGCAAGAAACCGGTCGCGCAACTGTTGCTTTCGAGTGATGACTTCACGACCACGGTCCGGTACAAGAACCTGCAGAACACGCTGTGGCAGTTGATCAAGCTCGGGGTTGTACCGATCGTGAATGAAAACGACAGCGTCTCCGTGCGCGAACTGGTGGGGGCGTTCGGTGATAATGACGAGTTAAGTGCGTTGCTAGCCGCCGCTGTCGAAGCCGACTGGCTGCTCCTGCTGACGGATGTTGATGGCTTCTACGAGACGGACGGCAAGAAGCAGCGCCTGGTGCGCACGATCAAGAAGCTGACGCCAGAGATGGAAGCCTTGTGCAACGGGCATAGCAAGCTGGGACGCGGTGGAATGCGGTCAAAATTGCGCGCGGCAAAGAGCGCCAGCGAAGCGGGAGTGAATGTCGCGATCGTGAATGGACGCGATCCGCATGTGATCGAACACGCCCTGGCATGTAAGATCGGGACTTATTTTCCTCCTGCTGGGAAACGGGATTAGTTATGGCTACAACGGTTGCACTTGGTTCAACCACTCGCGAGAAGTTGGAACGGGCACGCGCGGCTTCGGCTCGCCTGGCGCAGCTTTCGACCGGCGAGAAGAATTCCCTGCTCCTGAAGATGGCCGATGCCATTGAAGGCAGCGCGGCTAAAATCCTGGCTGCCAACACCGAAGACATTGAGCGCTCTAATTTGCAGGGCGCGATGCGCGATCGATTGCTGCTGACGCCCGCGCGAATCAAAGATGTCGCGAAAGCGGTGCGAGAGGTGGCGGGACTACCAGACCCAATCGGCGAGGTGATCGAGGATTGGACTCGTCCGAATGGTTTGAAGATCCGCAAGGTACGCGTGCCGTTGGGAGTGGTGGGGATTGTTTATGAATCACGGCCGAACGTGACCGTGGATGCAGCAGTGCTGGCGTTTAAGACCGGCAATGCGGTTGTGTTGCGCGGTGGCAAAGAGGCTGCAAAGAGCAATGCGGTTCTGGTCGCGATCCTGGCGAACGTGCCCGGTGTGCCTGCGGGTGCGATTGAATTGCTGGATTCGAGCACGCGCGAAACCGTACAGGAACTGATTACCGCGCGCGGACTGGTGGACGTCATCGTGCCGCGCGGCGGGCCGGCGCTGATTTCGCACGTGGTCGAGAACGCACTAGTGCCGGCAATCGAGACGGGTGCAGGAAATTGCCATGTGTTTGTGGATGAGTCTGCGGACCTCGATATGGCGGCCCGAATCACGATCAATGCGAAGACCCAGCGGCCCTCAGTGTGCAACGCGGCGGAAAAATTGATTGTGCATCGCGCCGTCGCACAGAAGTTTGTGCCCGAGATTGCGAAGCAATTGGCCGATGCAGGTGTAGAGCTTCGTGGAGATGAAGAATCGCGGAAGCTTGCTTCCGGGATTGTTCCTGCCAACGAACAGGACTGGGGCGAGGAGTACCTGCGACTTTGCATGGGGATTCACATTGTCGGCGGCGTGGATGAGGCGATTGAGCACATCAACCGCTACTCAACCAAGCATTCCGAAACCATCGTCACCGCCAACGAGGAGAACGCGAAGAAGTTCCTGCAGTTGGTGGATTCCGCGGCGGTGTATTGGAATGCCTCCACGCGGTTCACCGATGGCGGAGAATTTGGGTTCGGCGCAGAGATGGGCATCAGCACGCAAAAACTGCACTGCCGGGGACCATTCGCGCTAAGGGAGCTGACGTCCTCGAAGTATCAGATTATTGGAACGGGGCAGGTGCGGTAGCTCATTCACCACGAAGGAACCACGGTCAGTATTCGACATTTACCAAGCAGAGTCCGCTGGCGGGGGCGGTTGCGCCCGCAGCGGAACGGTCGTGAGCAGCCAAGATTCGCGTCACGTCCTCCGGCTTGAGCGTGCTCTTCCCCACCAGCAAAAACGTCCCGACGAGGTTGCGTACCATGTGGTGCAAGAAGCCGTTGCCGCGGATCTCGTAGAGGAATTCCTGATCCTGCTGAACCCATCGCGAAGAAAACACGGTGCGCACGCTCGGGACGGGCTCGTCTTTTCCCCGCTCCGGGTCGACGGCGGCAAAGGACGTGAAGTCATGCTCGCCTTCGATTAATCGACTTGCCTCGGACATCGCGGCGAAATCCAAAGGATACGGATAGTGCCACACATAGCGCGCCAGAAACGGCGGGCAGATGTCGCCGCGGTACATCCGATATCGATAAGTCTTCGCGACTGCTGACTTGCGGGCATGGAAATCTGCCGGAGCCTCTACGCACTCCAGCACTCGCACCGCAGAGGGCAAGAGATCATTCAGCGCAATCACTAAATTCGCCGCTGGGATGACCGACTCGAGGGGAAAAGTCGCGACCTGCGCCAGCGCGTGCACTCCAGCGTCGGTGCGTCCGGAACCTTGGGGCAGGACTTTTTCGCCGGCAACACGTCCAATAGCAGAAGCCACCGCGCCCTGGATACTAGGCGCGTCGGGCTGGACTTGCCAGCCGCAAAAGTCAGTGCCGTCGTAGGCAAGGGTGATTTTCAGGTTCCGCATGCGAGAAAAAGGAATCCTGCAGAAAGCCGGTGCATCCAACATTACATTGTTTACAGTCATTTACGCGAGAGCAACGTTTGCTCAGATATACTGTTGCGTTCCCGTGAATGGCCTTTGCGTGCTGGGTGCTCGTGCAGTTTTTCGCACCACCGTGGAACCCGGCAATCTCTTTTTGCGTAACAAGGATTTGTTGGGGCGTCGTTTGGCCGCACTGAGCGGGTAAGTCCCAGGGTTGTCCCAGATTTCAGCATGTCATAGATGGAGAGGATGGAATGCCTTTATCTTTCTTGCAGTGTCTGTTTCGCAAGTCTCTGGCAATAGGGTTGATTGGTGTTTTCCCTGTGTCGCTAATCGCGCAGGACGCGCAAACCACGGCGCAGCCCCAGGCCGCGACGACGTCTTCGCAGTCCAGTTTGCCGGCGGCACCGTCTCATCCGCGCAATGAAATGTTCAATTACGCGAAACCAAAGGGGTACTTCCCCAACCCCATCGCTCCCTACACCGGGACGGAGATCGCACCGCCAGACTTAACCAACTCGCCGAGCCTCGATCAGTTGATGCGTGACGGCAAGATCTATTTGTCGATGGATGATGCGGTGGCGCTTGCATTGGAAAACAATCTCGATATCGCAATTCAGCGCTACAACGCAGGCATCGCGGACACAGAAATCATGCGCGCGAAATCGGGCGCGAACCAATTCTTCGGAGTTAATTTCGGAGTCGTGCAAAACACTCCGGGCGGTGGCGTGGGAGGATTGAGTGGATCGGTAGGTTCAGGCCCAGGAGGAACCAGCGCGGGAGCCGGCGGCGCTGGCGCGGGATCGCTCGGCATCACCAGCACAGAAGGCTTAGGACCATTCATCACCAGCTTTGATCCGATCGTGACCGGAACCCTGCAGTGGGATCATGCACGATTCGTAACTACGAGCCCATTCCAGGGCAGCGCCTCCAACACCACTACTGGCAATTTCAGCTATCAGCAGGGCTTTCAGTCGGGCACGAACATGCTCGTGGGCTTCAACAACAGCCGTTCAACATCGAACAGCTTCTTTCAGACTGTCAGTCCGGCGCTTAGTTCCAGTTTTCAGTTCCGCCTCACCCAGCATCTCTTGCAGGGCTTTGGATTCACGCCTAACAATCGTCTGATTCGAATCACAAAGAACAACCGCGAAATTACTGACGTAGCGTTTCGTCTGCAAGTCATTACAACGGTAGACCAGATCGAAAACCTCTATTGGAACCTTGTGTATGCGTATGAAAACGTGCGCGTGGCGCAGGAATCTCTAGCGTTCGCTCAGAAGACGCTTTCGGATACGCAGAAGCAAGTCCAGATCGGCAGCCTGGCGCCCATCGAAGTGGTACGCTCGCAGAACACTGTGGCGGCAGACCAGCAGAGCTTGATCCAAGCCCAGACGAACCTGGACCTGCAACAACTGCTCATGAAGAATGCTTTGAGCCGTACTTTGCAGGATCAAACGCTGGTGAACGCCGAAGTGATTCCGACGACCACTATGGCCCTGCCGCAGCAGGAACCTGCCACTCCGGCGCAGGATCTGATTAATGAAGCACTGCAGCACCGGGCGGAGCTAGTCGAAACGCGGATGGATTTGAAGAACCGCGACATCAGCATCAAGGCATTGAAAAACGCGCTTCTGCCTAGCCTGGATTTGTTCGCGTATTACGGCGGATCGGGCGTCGGTGGCTCGCAAAACCCGAACTACACATGCTTACAGCCGGGCGGTGGCAGCTCTCCGTTCTGCACCGGCTTCTCGCCAATCCCACCAGTCTCGTACGGCGGCACGTTGAATCAGTTAGTAAACTCCACTGCGCCAGATAAGGGCATGGGAGTAACGCTGAACATTCCGATCCGCAATCGGCAAGCACAATCCGTGCAGATCCGGTCGGAACTGGAATACCGGCAGGCGCAAATGCGTCTCCAGCAACTCGAGAACCAGGTGCGGATCGAAGTTCATAACGCGCAGTTCTCAGTGACGCAGAACAACGCTGCCGTGAAATCATCGCAAGCCGCGGTCGAATTGGCGAAGCAGTCGCTCGATGCCGAGCAGAAAAAGTACGCTCTCGGTGCCTCGACATCGACCTTGGTTCTGCAGAACCAGTCGGCGCTCGCGACCGCCGAATCGAACCTGGTCTCGGCGATGGCGGCGTACGAGAAAGCGCAGATTGAGCTCGATCGCGCCACTGGACTGCTTCTGGAACATGCAGGAATTGATATGGGCGATGCCGAAAAAGGTCAGGTGACCCACACGCCTAAGATTCCGTATGTGGCGCCGCGGACCGATGTACAGTCGGTGATGCCGCAGCAGCCGCCCGCACAGTAATAAACCTACACACAGGCCAAGCCCTGGCGAAAGGCAGGGCTTGTCTTTTTGTCTCACGCGCTTTGCGCGAAGGAAATCCACCACAGAGGACACAGAGGTTCACAGAGGAACGCCACAGAGGAATACACGTACGCAAGAATACACCTCAGGCCAAAGAGTTATTTTCTGCTTGAACCTGTGTTTCGGTACCTGTGTTTCGGTTCCCTCTGTTTCGGTCCCTGTGTTTCTGCGCTGTTGGATTCACCTCCGTGGTTTTCCTTTGTGAACCTCTGTGGTGAGGTTTTGTTTTTTTTCCCTGAGTAGCTGAGTCCTCGCCTGAACCGTCCGGCTTACCCCACGGAGCCGTTGTGCGAGAATACCGACTGTCGAGCTACGCTCGATTCGACAGCCGAGGGCGGCTGTCTCTACATCCTTCGCGATGCCGGATACACTTTCCATAGCCATTGTTGCGCTCAATGAGGAATCGAATCTTGGCCGTGTGCTCGAGAGCGTGCGTTGGGCGGACGAAATCGTCGTGGTTGATTCCGGCTCGACGGACCGCACCTGCGACATTGCCCGCGAATACGGGGCGCGCGTGATCCACGAACCGTGGCGAGGCTATACCGGGCAAAAGAATTACGCCCTGGAGCTGTGCACGAAGGATTGGATTCTCTCTCTTGACGCTGACGAAGAAGTCAGTTCGGAACTGGCGCAAGAAATACGTGAGGTGCTCGCTGGCTCGATGCCGCTTGGCGGCTACTTCGATGGCTATTCAATTCCGCGGAAGAATCTCTTCCTTGGCCGCTGGATGAAACATGGGGGCTTCTATCCCGATCCTAAGCTGCGCCTTTTCCGGCGCGGAACGGCGTATTCGACAGGCCGCGATCCGCACGACCGTTTCGAGATGGTCAGCGGTGAACGTACTCCACGGCTCAAGGGTGCGATGATTCACCACACGTATCCGACGCTCATTCTCTATCTGGAGCACATGAACCGGTATTCGAGCGTGTGGAATCGCGTTCCGGGAGCAAAGCCTCAGCCGTTCAGCATCAATGCCATCGTGCTGCGGCCGTTAGCGACTTTCATCTACAACTATTTTCTCCGCTTGGGATTTCTTGACGGCCGCGAAGGCCTCCTGCTGCACATGTATCACGCCGGATATGTCTCTTGGAAATACGCTAAAGCCTGGGAAATGGGCAGAAAAAACGGCTAAACCGTCAATTATTTTTTTCGATGAATGAAGAACTGTTGAAACTCTGTTTGAACCGGTGGCCAAAAGGGATTTTCCGGGTTTGACACCCTTTCCGAGCGATTGCTATAGTCGAAATGTTCCCTTGGATTCGGGTTCGCTCTTTCGGCCGCTGGAAAGTCTATCCGCCAGGGTAGGCTCAACACTAACTAACTTTAGGGTCACACCAGCAGTTCGCTAAACCAGCCCGCGTCCTCTGATACCGCTGAGAGGCCATGACCTTGTTCGACGACAATACCCACGATTCTTCCACCGCAACCTTAACTGAACAGCCGACCACAACCGAAACGCCAACCGAGCAGGCCGCACCCGCCGCCGAGACCCAAGCCCCCGAGATTCAGGCAGACGAGCAGAAGCCCGTTGAGGACTTTGCTTCGGCGCTCGAGAGCTTCACGACCGAGGCGGAAGAAGCCGCCGGCGAAGACCACGTAATTCATGGCACCGTGTTGAAGGTGTCCGGATCTTACGTATTCGTCGATATTGGCGCGAAGTCGGAAGGCGCGCTGCCGATCGCCGAAGTCCTCGATCACGAAGGCAAGCCGAAGTTCCAGGCAGGCGACGCGATCGACGTGATGCGCGAGAAGGGCATGACGGAAGAGGGATACATCAATCTCTCGTTCCAGAAAGCCCAACGTCTGCGCGCGTGGGATGACATCGAGAAGGCGTACAGCGAGAACCACTCGATCAAGGCGACGGTGGTGGAGCGGACCAAGGGCGGCGTGACTGTCGACATCATGGGTGCGCGTGCGTTCATGCCCGGATCACAGCTGGATCTGCGGCCGGTGCGCAACCTTGACGCCTACAAGGGACAGAGTTTTGACGTCGCGATCGTGAAGCTGAACAAGAAACGCGGCAACATCGTGGTTTCGCGCAAGCAGCTTCTCGAAGCCGAACAGAACGAAAAGAAGTCCAAGCTCATGGAGCACCTGCAGGAAGGCTCAGTGCTCACCGGCGTGGTGAAGAACCTGACCGACTACGGAGCTTTCGTGGATCTCGGCGGCATCGATGGGCTGTTGCACATCACCGACATGTCGTGGGGACGCCTGACGCACCCGCGCGACCTGGTGAACGTTGGCGATCAGATTCAAGTAAAGGTTCTGAAGTTCGATCCAGAAAAACAGCGCGTATCGCTGGGCTTTAAGCAACTCACGCCCGATCCGTGGCTCGATGCCGAGCACCGGTATCCGGTGGGCGCGCACGTCAAGGGACGCGTGATCAGCGTGACCGACTACGGAGCTTTCGTTGAGCTGGAACAAGGCATCGAAGGCCTGGTCCACGTGAGCGAAATGACCTGGTCGAAGCGCATGAAGCACCCATCGAAACTGGTCAACGTCCATGACGAGGTCGAGTGCGTGGTGCTCAGTGTGAATCCGACGGAGCGGCGCATCTCCCTGGGTATGCGGCAGCTCGCGGCGAACCCGTGGGATTCGCTGATCGAGAAGTACCCTGTCGGCGCGAGCGTCGAAGGCCGTGTGCGCAACCTGACGGATTTCGGCGCATTCATCGAGATCGAAGAGGGTATCGATGGCCTGGTGCACGTCAGCAACCTGAGCTGGACCAAGCGCGTGAAGCATCCTTCGGAAGTGTTGAAGAAGGGCGATCGCGTGAAAGCCGTGGTTCTGGCGATCGATTCCGAGAAGCGGCGCCTTTCGCTGGGCGTGAAACAGCTTCAGCCGGACATTTGGGAGTCGTTCTTCCAGCAGCACCGGATCGGCGACATCGTTCACGGCAAGGTTCTGCGTGTGGCGGCGTTCGGCTCATTCGTCGAGATTGCGGAAGGAGTCGAGGGCTTGTGCCACAACTCCGAAGCAGTCGATGGAAACGGCCAGCCAGTCCATCTTGAGCCGGGCACTGAGCACGATTTCAAAATCATCAAGATGAGCCCAGAAGAGAAGAAGGTAGGACTCAGCATCCGCGCTGCGGGCGAAGAAGCTTCGCGCCATGAAGTTGAGGCATACAAGCATCCGGCTTCGAGCACCGGTTCGACCATCGGCGAGATGTTGAACTGGAAGAGAGAGAACGCGTAAGAACAGGCGTTAGGCTTCAGGCGTTAGGCTTTCGGCAAATCAGGCCCTGCTCTATAGCAGGGCCTTTTGATTTGTTCGATAACTAGCCTCAACGTTATTGCTACAAAATTATTGTTGCCTATCCTGCCAAGATGCCCCTATTACTCTTGACTGACTCTGCTTTCCAGTCCTAGCATTCCAGCATCATGCCTCCCCATCGCAGAATTATCATCATGGCGCTTGCCACTGGAATCATCGCTGGCCTGGCCGCAAGCCTGGACATCGAATGGATGCGCTATCTCATGGTCGTATTAATCGGCGTTGTCGGCGCCTTGTTCTGGCAGGTTAACGAGATTCGCGAGGAGGCGGAAAAACGCGTGATTCGCGCGATGTCGCATCACCTGAACAACAGCCTGAATGTCGTCATGAACCGGCGGCATCTCGACCCGAGTGCGCGGGAGCAGATCGTGGATGAGCAGGTACTACGATGCGTTTGGGCAATCCAAACAATTCTGCCTTCACTGAGTGTTGGCTTGCCGGAGCTCCTCAACATCAAGCGCACTTCTCACCCAAACGAGTGGACTGTGCCGGATATTGAGCAGTTAAAGAAGCAGGCTTCCGCGACCGTACACTAGGCACTTCCCGCTTTCATAAACCCACTGGCATAACATCTCTGCGCTCCGGCGTGGTTCGTAGGTTTTCCCCTGCGGCACGGTAAGATGTATGTCATCCACTCAATCATGTCGCACCGCACTGAAGATCTAAGAATTCAACGAACCAAGGTTGTTCTGCCTCCTGTTTTTCTGGAGGAAGAGCTGCCTACTACTGAAACGGCAGCCGAAACCGTTTATCGGGCACGGGCTGAGGTCACCCGCATTCTCGAAGGCAAAGACCACCGTCTGGTGGTCATTGCCGGGCCCTGCTCGATCCATGACACTCAGGCCGCGATCGAGTACGCCAAGCTTTTGAAGCAAGCGAGCGAGAAATATTCCCGCGATCTGTGCGTGATCATGCGGGTGTACTTCGAGAAGCCGCGGACTACGGTCGGATGGAAGGGGCTGATCAACGACCCGCATCTGGACGGCTCGTTTCAGATCAACGATGGGTTGCGAATTGCACGGCGCCTGCTGTTGGATCTTGCGGAACTTGGTGTGCCGGCAGGCACCGAATTCCTCGACATGATCATCCCGCAGTACATGGTCGGGTTGGTCAGTTGGGGTGCGATCGGGGCGCGCACGACGGAGAGCCAGGTACACCGGGAACTGGTTTCGGGCCTGTCCTGTCCGGTCGGGTTTAAGAATGGAACCTCTGGCAACGTGCAGATTGCGGTGGAAGCGGTGCAGGCAGCCGGACATGCGCACACTTTCCTGGGGCACACGAAGAATGGACAGTCGGCGATTTTCTTCACGACCGGTAATCCGCATTGCCATGTAATCTTGCGCGGCGGGCGCAAGACCACGAACTATGACGCGGCTTCGATCCAACAAGCTTGTTTGATTCTGGACAAAGCCGGTCTGCCGCGGCGCGTGATGATCGACTGCAGCCATGCGAACAGCAACAAAGATCACAAACGCCAGCCGGATGTCTGCGGCGATGTAGCCAAACAGGTCGCCAACGGCAGTAAAGAGATTTTTGGAGTGATGTTGGAGAGTAATCTTGTCGAAGGAGCACAGAAGTTGTCTAAAGGGAAAGCATTGACCTACGGCCAGAGCATCACGGATGCCTGCATTGATTGGGAGACGACCGAAGAGTTGCTCGGCGAACTCGCGGCAGCGGCGCGGGCTAGGAAGTAGCGGACAAGAACTTCATCTCCGCGGATTCACGCGGATCAACGCGGATTCAAGATTTCTCAAGCCCTACACGAGAACGGGGACGGCGTAAAATACCTGACGCTCCTCCGTGGGCGTGGACCAGCACGGGACGTTGGATGTGTAAGCTGTGGTTTGTGCCGTCCCTTCGGGACTCGTTACGCCCCTGAGGGGCTGGTTGGTCTTCCGGCCGAGCGCATCTCCAACACAATCTGATAACCGGCAAGCCGGGATAAGTCTTTACCTACTTTGTTCGGAAAACAAGGGGAGAAAATTACGGGTGAACGGGGCAGGCAATTGGCAGAAGCAGCGAGCTAATGTCTCGCCATACATCCCCGCTCACCGACTCTTGGAAGGGATTGCCGACCGTGGGGTTGCGCTAGCAACAGGAGAATCGTGTTCTGGCGTTTATGCCGCGTTGGGCTTCCCTCCCCTGCTTTCTTGCGAGTGGGAGGGTTGTGGGGCGTTATCCTTATCTGATGGAGAGGGTTGCGGAAGGCCGCCCTGGGGTCGAGCCTCCGACGCGTGTTCCAGCTCTTTATTGAGCTCATCTACTAGAGAAAGAAGCTTTTCACCATCAGCTTCCTGGCTGACCGCCTGGCAAAGTTCCTCAATGGGTTTTGAGAGAGGCATTTCCCGAAATCCCGAATCCAGAAAAATCGTCCCCTAAGGCAAGTAATTTGTGGTCTATACTTCCTTGGGGCTCAGGAAACGAATCTAACCCACTCGCGTCTTACTGAGGTGCGCCGTTACGCGCCAAGATCAAAGTACCGCCCCAACCATCCTGAATTCGTGGAAAGAAATAGCAAACTATCTTGATCGTGGGGTACGCACCGTCCAGCGATGGGAGCGCGACTTGCACCTGCCCGTGCACCGCATCGGCCATGGTAAACGGAGCCCGGTTTATGCGAACGTCGCGGAACTGAGATTTTGGCTGAACACCTCAGACATCGCGCGTCAGGAATATGGCGACTCCCCGAGTCAAACCAATCACGTGGTGCCTCCGAAGCCGCGCCCGGTTCTTGTCACAAGGCCAGGAACGCCCATCGAGAATGCACAACGCCTGCTGTCGACCGCCAGGGACTTGGCTCGCCAAATTGCAGAAACCAGTGTACGCCAGCGCCGCCAGGCAGAAGATATGCGGGCGCGAATCCTTCGCATGAGGGCGCGGGTAAAATAAACCTTTGTGAGCAGGTTTCGCCCGTTAGTTGAGCCGCTGTTCCGTCGCCGGATGCTCAGCCGTCTGAGCTACGATCAGATTGCGCGTTCGATGTGCTCGCAAGTCCCGCAATCCCTGGCGTAAGCGGAACAGCCTGGCGCGAAGTTCAACCATTCTGGTCTTGTTCTCAAGGCGAAGTTTCTGCGCCATCATGAGCGAGGTACTTAGTTTCGGATATTCCGTTCCAGGTGCACTTCCTGTCCTGATCCACCGGTCCAACTCTTCAGAATAAGCAATGACGTGGCTGCGCTTGTGAGGGGATGGGCGATGAACTGGCAGGCCTTCTCCCTCCCAACGCTGGACGGTGCGCACGCCGCAGTGAAGATATTGTGCGATTTCCTTCCAGCCGCTGAGGATCATTTCCGATTTGCTCCTTCGAGAAGTTTAGCCCCTGAGCGGTAATCCAACAAAAAAATAGATGCAAATTGCTGGATCAGCGTTTCTTCTTCTTAGCAGCTTTCGCGGGGGCAACGCCGCCACTGGCCTGCGGTTCGAACATAATTAAGACGTTGTGTGTCCGGTCTTCCCTCGGAATCAGGCTGAAATGAACGTCGGCCTGGGAGCCATAGCGGGGCCCCATATCCTGCCCTCGCGCCACCATGGGCTGCTCCTTTACGAGGACTGCCCGGTGGCGACGAATCAACATGCTTCGCATGCTCTCGGATAAAGGCAACTGGTCGATCGTCAGATCCACGGGCGGCTTGCTCTTGAACCCGAACAACCGCAGGGCCATCTGGTTCCAGAATTCGATGTGCCGCTCCTGGTTCACCAGCATTACTGGCAGTCGGATCTTCTCCAAGGTTTGGGCATAGACGCTGTTCACCTGATCGAGTTCCTTGGTGCGTTCTTCGAGTTCCTGGTTTGTGGTCTCGAGCTCTTCGTTCAGCGATTGCAGTTCCTCGTTGGTGGTTTCCAACTCTTCGTTAGTAGACTGCAATTCCTCGTTCGTAGTCTCAAGCTCTTCGTTAGTAGACTGCAGTTCCTCGTTGGTGGTTTCGAGTTCCTCGTTGGCCGACTGCAGTTCCTCGCTGGTCGATTCCAGCTCTTCTACCGTGGTCTGCAGCTTTTCCTGCACGCTTTGATCGTCAAGATAGATGAGTGTTCCGCATCGTTGTGCCCGGTCGTCGAGTAGGGGGCGAATGGTGACCTCGATAAGTTTCTCTTCGCCGCCGGTCTTAAGCCGGGTGGGGAACCGCGATGACTCATTGTTGATGCGCGTCGCCTGCAGCTGTGCCCCGAGCTCCGGAATTCGAATCACAAAGTCAGTGTCGGACAGCCGTTTGCCGATGAGATTGGCAGGGGCCAAACCGCACAACGTTAATACCGCAGTGTTGTGCTGGGCAATGGTGTCGTCCAAAGAAAGGGACAAGACGCCGATACGCAGCGTCTCCATCAGATAGCGGTGCTGCTGGCGCACGCTTTCCAATTCAAGATTGTTACGCGGCCCATGGCCTTCACGCATATTTACCGCTTCGTCGCGCCAGGCCGGCCGTTCGTCATTATGTGGAGAAGACGTGACTCTTTGGAATATACGCCAACGTCCGTTCATACGTTGGAATTGCGGCGAATTGGTGAGTTGCGATTCGGACTTACCGAGGAAAAGAATGCCACCGGGTTCGAGAGCGTAGTGAAACCGGCTGAGAATCTGCTTTTGCAGAGGCGAATCGAAGTAAATAAGTACGTTGCGGCACACCAGTAAGTTCACGTGGGAAATGGGAGCATCCTGGCCAAGGTTGCTGCGTCCAAAAATCACGAGACGGCGAATCTCGCGGTTCACACGCAGCAAGCCTTTTCCATGAAAGTATTTCTCACGCCATTCGGCGCGAACGTGCCGCGCGGCGTCCAGAGAATACTCGCCTCTGCGGGCGGAGTTGAGCGCGTCCTCGTCGATATCAGTCGCATAAATTTTAATGTCATATTCCTGAATCCGCGGTCCGAAGTGCTCAGCCAACAAGATTGCAACCGAATAAGCTTCCTCGCCGCTGGCACATCCGGCGCTCCATGCGCGGAAGGAATGACCCGGCTTGATGCTCTTCAGCAGATTCGGCAAGATCTCGTGACGTAAGATTTCCCAGGCGGGAGGATCGCGAAAAAACTCCGTCACATTGATCAGGATGGTGTTGAGCAGATGATTGACTTCGTCAGGATGCTTGCGGATGTACTCGCCGTACCGCTCGTAGTCCGCCACGTTCAGCTGAAACATACGGCGGCGGAATCGGCGCTCCAAGGTGGTTTTTTTGTATCCGCGGAAATCGAAGTTGCGCTGTTCCGCCAACTCCTGCAAGAGGTCTTTTAAAGTCAGATCCTTGGCCATGTTTCCGTTGTGTCCTTACGAGAGCCGTGACAGAGCCTTCCCCATTTTATCGAGAGCAACGACGCGGTCAACGCAGCCGGTGTCGATTGCGGCCTGAGGCATCACGCGGTACTCGGCGGTTTCCGGGCTCTGAGCAAAGGTCGTGCCCCCAGCCCGTTTGATGGCGGCAATACCATCGGCGCCATCCCGGTTTGAGCCGCTCAGGATAACACCGGCCGCACGATCACCGTAAGTGGCGGCGACGGAAGCAAACATCACGTCGATGGAAGGCCGCGAAAATCGGATCAACCGGGAATGCGCAAGCTGAATACGTCCGCCGCTTACCAGCAAGTGTTCGTCAGCCGGGCCCACATAGATCGTTCCACGGGAAATCGGTTCGCCGTCTTCCGCCTCTTTGACGTGAACAGCGGTTCGGCGTGCCAACAATTGAGGAATCTGACTTTTGTGCCGCGGATCCAGGTGCTGCACGATGAGAATGGCTGGGCCACCGGGCTCAAGGTTGCTCACGATCCTCAGGAGAGCGGGCAGGCCACCGGCTGACGCGCCAATAGCGATCAATTCGCACTTGGTACGCGAAGAACGACGCTTTCTGGAAGGAGAAGGCACTCTGCCCTATGCGCAGCAATTCTAGTACGGTTGTCGCGGGGTTGGAAGACAAATGGTTCGCAATAGGGCCGCGCCGCTATCCAGCTTTCTTGCGGTGTTCGTGGATGTTATCCACGAGTTCGCGAGAGGCTTCCGTAAGTCTCTTACTCGTTTCTATCGCAATGCGAGCTGATTCGGCCGTCTCCGCGCATTTTTTCAGGCGCTCCTGATTCATCTTCTCGAAGGTCGGGGACGATTTCGGCGGTTTGGACTTGTGCACTACCACGGCAAGCGAGATTTAGCGCGCCAGATTTGATGAATCAAGCTTCTGTGAAGAACCAGGCGCATACCCCTGGTTCGTTAGCTCACTTTCCGGTCTCGTCTCGCGCTCAGTTTTTGCGCTTCCGTGCTTCTGGATTCAGCCTTTTCCCGGGCAGCGCGGGCACGATCACGAGTGGCAATCGTCTCCAGATGTAACTGCTACATCTTCTTGTGGAGCTTGTCGGCCATCCCACTGAGAATCTCGTGCGCGGTCTTCTCGAATTTTTTCACGCGATCGGCAACGAGCCGCCGCTCTTTACCCAACTTGGTCACTGACCACCTCAATCCGTACCGGTCCGTTCTTCGTACTCTGCAGCGCCGTCCTGTAACGGAATCTCGAAGGTCTCGTCAGAGGTCCTTTGCAGAAGATCTCGAAGCACATTGGCGTTCTCCCGGCTGGCATCAGCCTTGTCGGTGAATCGCCGTGCCAGGCGAGGGCGTTTTTTTTGTCGAGAATTGTTGGCTAACCGCTCCGAGAATTCCGCTTGTTCTTCCATGCTGCGGATGGCAGCCCAGAGCGCCTTCTCGACCGCCATTGTCTGGTCGGCCAGCAGGCTTTCTGGGGAGTAGAGGTGTCCTACTCTGCATCGGAAACGCAACATACCAGCTTCCTGTGCCTCCTCGAGAACACCTCCACATTCCGGGCAGGAATAAGTTTGTCCGGTTGAAGGCATAGTTCTGTCTCCGTTGGAAATGTTGCGAATCTTTTCGGCTCCATCAGTGGGAGCTAGTTCCGCGAGTTTGGGGCCGATTTCCTCAGCCCGAAGTACAAAATCAACATCGGAAGCCTCGATTGCACTCGCGGGCATAGACGGTGCAATGGCCTCCTCGGGATCTTGCACAATTGCGGTTCCACCGCGGCTCTTGATCGCCATGAGGCCAGCAGTGCCGTCATCTAAATTCCCGCTGAGCACTACCCCGATCACCTCGCTGCCATATGCATAGGAGGCGGAGCGAAAGAGAGCGTCAATGGCCGGCCGGCTGCGGTTCTCGCGCGGTCCAGGGTCCAAACGGACTTTGCCGCGGTCGAGCAGCATATGACGCTGTCCAGCAGGAGCAATGAATACCCGGGACGGCAGAATTTCAGCATTGTGGACGGCGTACATCACTGGAAGCTTGCTGTGCCGGTTCAGTATCTCGGGAAGCAGGCCGGGGCTGTCCTCAGTTGTGTGCAGAACAATAAAAACCGCAGCTGGAAAATCCCAAGGCAGTGCCGACAGAACTGTTTGCAGCACTTGCAGGCTACCCGCCGATCCGCCGATGACAACAATGTCTCTGTGCGCCATGGTTCACCGTTGGAGCTTGGATGCGGAAACGGTTGTGAGAAGGGGTGCAACCGGGAAGCAGCACAGACGAGTGTTGGTGAATTCGGGGGAGGGCACCTGAATCAGGTGCTGTCCCGAGGCGACGATCAGGGTGTCGGCTTTTGAGACAGCGCCTAGTACGTGGTGCTCACATCATCAACCATGCCGTGAGACACGGAAGCGCCAAAAAGCGTCATGATTTCAAATTCTGCTCAAAGCCGGATTTGTGCAAAAAGAACATCGGCCGTTTTCACGACCGCCGGGGTTGAAACATGTTGGGGAGGAAGTAGGAGGTTCAAGCAGCGGCCACAGTACTTTCAAAGCCTAAGCAGCTACGCAGCGCACGAAGAGCACTCAGCGCATTGGCGACCGCTTCACGTTCTGCTTTGCCCTTTAAGTCAGTGAAGAGTTCATGCTCCCGGCGAAAGAGGACGCGTTCAGCCTCCGCGATGCGCGAATACATGTGGCTGCGGTCCGTTTCAAAAAGGGCTTGGAGGTAAAGGTCGCGCCAATCGACGGGTGCGCTGCGTGCGGCGGAACCGACAGCGTTGTCCATAACGGGACCCTCTCAATGAGTCCGGCCTGCCCAGTGCGATCTTTCTGCACTAAACAGGCCAGCTCCAGCTCACTGCTGTCTTACTGATGAGCAAAATCAGAATGCTACAGACACTTTCTCCACAGAAGCGTCATAAAATGCCACTCGCAAATAATTGCGGTGCTCTCGGTCCAGCGGGCTCGATGTGTTCACGACCCTGGGGTCTGTAACGAAGTAGCGGATGCGGACATATTGTCGGACAGGAATGTCCGACCCACAACACGCCGACTGGCAACCGAGGCGATCCCTTGTTCATCTAGAAATCACCCGAATACGCCTTTCGTCCCTGTTTTTCAAGCCTGGTCCAGGAGGCCAGGTAACGTAATCTGACCGGAGGTGCCACAGCGATTACGCATCCTTGGTAACGAAAATTAAGTCCTTCTCACGTTGACACGGGGAACCAGCTTTGTTACCGTTCTCTATCGATCTCACGACACGTCTGATGAGCTAAGTGCCGAATCCGCTTTGGATTACGGCTGATGGAGATTTAAGGCTTTCTGGTTCCAGTTGAGGCAATAAGCGTTTCGGCCTTGTCCCACAAGGGAAACGCTGAAGTTGGCTACCAGCCGGGTTTTGCGGTAGGTAGCTGGGGAACCAGGATCAAATGCCAGGTGCTCTTGCGACGAGCGCTCGGGGTTTGACCCGGGATTTCCTGGAAATAAACAACAGAGGAATGGATATTGTCTAAGCGCTTCTACATCCTTTTTGTGGCCCGCGGCGAAGACGGGCAGCTGCGCAAAATCCCCATTCCGCACCACTATCTCTACGTCGTCGCTGTGGGCGCCCTGATCGGCGTTTTGGGCTTGATGGGCCTAGGCAGCAGCTACGTTCGCATGCTGATGAAGGTTTCCAGCTACAACCAGCTGCGGGCCGAGCGCGAGGACCTGAAAACCCGCTACGATCATCTGGAACAAATTTCGAAAGAGCGCGACATCCAGGTGGCATCGTTGGGATCACTGGCGAGCGAAGTTTCCTCCTTGTATGGTCTAAAGCCGGAGCCGGAACTGATGAAAGCTGCCTCCTCCGACAAAGTTGAACCCACACAACTGAGCTCTTCTTTGGACCGCCTTTACACGCTCAAGACTGCTGCTTTGACGGGCGCAACCAGCGCGGGAATCTCCATGGGCTTGACCAAGAACGTGACCACCGCGGACTGGATTCGCGCCAACTCGGCGCCGAATCTTTGGCCGGTTGAAGGTCCTGTAACGGGATCATTTGGCGAGCGCATCGATCCGTTCAACGGTGAAGGCGCATTCCACTCAGGCGTGGACATCGGCGCAATCTATGGCCAGCCGATCATCGCGCCGGCAGACGCGATTGTTGAATTCGCCGACTTCATGGGCGGATACGGACGCGCAGTCATTCTCGACCACGGTCACGGAGTTACCACCCGATACGGCCACATGAAAAGCTTCGCGGTCTATCCCGGACAGCACGTCCACCGCGGCGACACGATCGGCTACGTTGGCGACAGCGGACGCTCGACCGGGCCTCACCTCCACTACGAAGTCCGCATCAACGACGTCCCTGTGAATCCGCATAAGTATCTGCGTGTGACCTACGCGCACGTCGGCGGATTTGCGGCGGGAAGCTAGGAAAACCGGTTATTGGTTGTTGGTTGTTGGTTATTTGAGAACCTAGTCCCACCCAAACGACGATTTAGCAACAATCTTTCACTATTCTCGTCTTCCTCCATTCCACAAGAAACACATGATTCCCAAACTGGGAAGAGAAGCGATTTTCTTGTGCGCCCGCACGACCGCTCGGATAGAGTGGCGTCGGAGGAACAACCATGCCAAGTTCTGCGTTCAACGATTTGAGGGTGTGGCGAAGCGCAATGGAGTTAGCGGTCAACGTATACCGCAGCACGGCAACATTCCTACACGAAGAGATTTATTCGCTCACCCAGCAATTGAGACGCGCGGCGGTGTCAATTCCAAGCAACATCGCAGAGGGAAAAGGCCGTGGGTCGAAACGGGACTTTCGACAGTTCCTATTCAATGCACGAGGATCACTGCTGGAATTGCAGACACAGATTATGATCGCGCAAAATCTCGGCTATCTGTCCGACGCAGATACAAACAAGCTTTTAGACCGCGCGGCTGGTGTTGGCAAGAGCCTGAGTGGTCTCATCAACTATCTCTCAGAAGCGGTCGGCAACATTCGGGAGGGTGCAGTTGTTCCCAACAACCAATAACCAGTAACCAACAACGGTTCTACCTCTGGCTCAAATAGTACAAATCGGCCTGGCCGCTGGGGCGAGCGTAAATCACCGTAGAAAGATCCTTAGCGAAATCATACGCATTGCCGGCAAAATTGTGGCGGAATGTGAAAGGAAGTTTGACAGCCGGCTGTGCAGTTCCAACAGTTTTCCCGTTGCTCCACGGCTGGCGATAGATGACGGTTTCACCCGGCGATGCGGAAAGATAAAGAATCGACTTGCCGTCGGAGGAGAAATGAACAACCAGGCTGTTGAGTTGCGGCAGTATCGGCGTGCAAGTGTGGTCCGCAAGAGAGTACTCGCTGATACCTAGAGTCTCTGCCCCTCCATTGAGCGATCCGAGAAGATAATTGCCATCGGGCGAAGTGTCCCAGATGGCGCCACAGTTTTCATTGAGTCTCTCCACTTTTGCCCCATGGTCGCGGAGCACCCACGTCACCACTTTGGTGACGTCCTTCTCATTCCCTCCCAGATACATGACACTCGGATCCGGCGAAGCGGCACTGTAGCCGGCCATTGAGCCTTCCCACGGCACCTGGCGTAATCCGGTTCCGTCCGTCTTAACCATGTAAACCTTGGGATCTCCGCCCTCGGTGAGCGAGAAGAGAAACTCCGAGCTGTCGCTGGAAAACGCCAGGGTCACAAGTTCCGTGCCGGATGCGAGCCTCACTCGGTGCTCGCCGTCGACGTCGGAAACCCAGAGCTCGCCCTGTTGCGCATTGCCGGTCATCGTGATGTAGGCAACGTGGCGCCCGTCGCGCGATATAGCGGGTTGCGTTGCCATTTCGTTGATGAGGTCGACCGACTGTTTTGTCTTCGGATGATAGGCGGTCAAGCTACCAGAATGCCGACCGTTCACAAAATACAATCCGTGCTGCTGCTGATCGGGCATAGGTGCGAAGTCTGGGCCCGCGCCCGATGTTCTCTGAGTGAGAACGCCATTCGAAAGCTGATACTCCCAGATGTTGGTCACACCATTGATGGTGCGGCTGCAGGCAAGAGTCTCACCGGGTTTGTCCCAGACCATACCTGTGGGACTACCCGAGATCTCGCCAATTTTCTGCGAAGTCTTGGTGGCCAAGTCGACCCGATGAAGCTGCAGGACAGGAGACCCGGCGATGAGATCGCTGCCGACAGTGACGAGCAGGGTGCGACCATCAGGGTATGGAAGGATCTCGATAGGCAGCCAGCCGGCAGGACCGCGGAATACAACCTCTTCTGCCACTCCCATCTTCGGGCGACTCACGACGGTATTCTGCCAACGACCTTTGAGGTAGTAGTAGGTGGCACCGTCGGGAGATGTCACCAAGCCGTAGCCCGCGGCAACAATCGTGTTCGATCCGCCCAACGTGGGCACTGCATGGATCCCCGCTTCAATCGAACTGAGGTCGTAATAGATCTGGGTACCATCCGGTGAAAAGCTGTCGACGACTTTGTTTAACGGATCGCTGGTCAGCTGCAGAGGTTCGCCACCGGAGGCAAGCATTACGAAGACCTGGTCAACGTCGTTCACTGGCGAGGTGAACGCAACGGTGCGGCCATCCGGAGAAAGAATGGCGCGGATCATTGGCTTGTTCCAATGACTGATTTGCTTGACGGTGGCCGGACCGCTGGACGGAGAGTGCAGGACGTACGCTGCCAACGCGGCCCCGACGAGCACGACTGCGGCGATTGCAATTAAGGCATAAGTCTTGCTTCGAGATTTTGCCGGAGCTGCCTGAGCTGTAGCGACGATGCGTGATGCTGACTCAGCGCTGGCGACCGCAGTAGCAATCCCTGACGCTGAAGTGGCAGCGAGCCGGCCAGACTCGGTGTCGCGCTTTATCCGCTTCAGATCGCTACGCAAATCAGCAGCGGATTGGTAGCGCAGATCACGATCCTTCTCTAACGCCCGATTGACAATACGCTCGAACTCAAGCGGAAGCTCAGGATTCAAACGAACGGGCGAGACTGGCGCTTTATGCAGAATGGCGTCAAAAACGACTGCCGACGTTCCACCCGGAAACGCCTGCCGCGAAGTGGACATTTCATACATCACCACGCCAAACGAAAAGATATCGGTGCGTGGATCGAGATCCTCTCCGCGCGCTTGCTCCGGCGACATATAGGCGACGGTACCGAGCGCTGTGCCGGGAGTGGTTAAGAGTTCGTTGGCGGTTGCAACCGTGGCAGCAGCGGCGACGGTTTCGCCGATCCTGATGGGCTCCGCGGCACGCTTGGCGAGGCCGAAATCGAGAATCTTCGCCTGGCCGCGCGAAGTAACAAAAATGTTCGCCGGCTTGATGTCGCGATGGATCACGCCTTTGCAATGCGCCGCATCAAGCCCGTCGGCAATCTGAATGGAAAGCTCAAGCAGTTCTTCCGTACGTAGCGGCCGCACGTCGATGCGGTGCTTCAGCGTGACTCCTTCGAGAAACTCCATGGCGATGAAAGCCCGGCCATCCACTTCATCGACGTCATAAATTGTGCAGATGTTCGGATGATTCAACGCGGATGCGGCTCGGGCTTCCCGTTGCAAGCGATCGAGTGCCTGGCGATCGCGCGCGAGGTCATCAGGAAGAAATTTGAGCGCGACGGCCCGGCCCAGTTTGGTGTCTTCGGCCTTGTAAACCACACCCATGCCGCCCCCGCCCAACTTCTCGAGAACGCGGTAATGTGAAATCGTTGTTCCGATCATGGAATAGGAAGGCAATTGCGGCGCGGTGCAGGACTCGTGGCGACATAGTAGGACACGGGTAACGCGGAGTCAAATAAAAGAAGCAACAGGGGCCGAAGGATTACGCTTTTCGCGTCTGTCGAACTCGTAGACAAACAGATGGGTGATTTCACCCGAGCCACTGCGGATTGTGGAAAGTGCCGTCGAAATTGTGGGACGTCTTGTAGAGTTCAAACTCGCCCTTAGCAGCGGCGCTCGCGGTCTTCTGCAATAACGCAGCGACCTGCTCTTTGCCCATTGGTTTAAAACTGCGGGCGGCATCGAGCGCTTGTTGCAGAATCGCCATGGAATCGCAGCCTGTGATCACGACGCTGGTGGGCAGATTCATCGAATAATGCAGGCATTCGATTGCAGTGACTGTGTTGCTCTTCAAAATGATTTGGTCGCCCATGGGTTTCATGCCGAGCACGCCGATATTGTGCTTCACCAGGATGGGCAGGACCTTCTTCTCGAAGCTGTCGTAATGGGCGTCCATCACATTCAGCGGCATTTGCACCGTATCGAAAGTGAAGTTGTGTTTAAACGCAACCTCGAGCATCTTGGCATGGATCTCAGGACTCTTGTGCCCGGTGAAGCCGATGTGGCGAACCTTTCCCTGCTTTTTGGCTTCAAGGACCGCCTCCATACCTGCTCCAGGCGCAAAGATCTGATCGGGGTCGCTGTCACGAATAATCTCGTGGAATTGGAGCAGATCGACGTGGTCGGTCTGCAGGCGCCGCAGGGACTCTTCAAGTTGTTTTGTGGCCGCGGTTTTTGTGTGCCCATCAATTTTCGTCATGAGGAAAGCTTTGGCTCGATAGCCGTCGCGTAGCGCTTTGCCCATGCGCTCTTCGCTGACGCCGCCGTTGTAATCCCAGCAGTTGTCAAGGAAGTTGACGCCTTGATCGAGCGCGGTGCGAACGAGACGAATACTTTCTTGCTCGTCCGACATCTTTCCGAGGTGGAATCCGCCGATACCGATCATCGAAACTTTTTCGCCTGTGCGGCCCAGGGTGCGGCGCGGAATCGGAGTGTCGGCTGCGTGGGAGATCTGCGGATAGAGGGACGTAAAGACACTCGTGGCAGCGGCCCTTTTCAAGAAGTCTCGACGATCCATACGACCTCCTTGCCCGAGCCGCGATGCGCACGAGGATAACACAGGTTCATAACGTCGGCTCTGGGGACAGACACTACAACATTCAGCCGTCAGCACTCAGCGAGTCCCAATTTTGCCGGCTGCACCTATCCGGACTGGCTGAATGCTGATTGCTGTGTGCTGATGCTTGGAATGGTAAGCTGCCGATCAGGAGCAAGGACCAGTGATACAAATCTCGCCCGAAGCACGCAAGGACGCCATCGCTTCCATCAAGCGCTACTTTGAAGAGAACATGTCGGAACCAATCGGCGACTTGCCGGCTGGGCTGCTGCTCACCTTCTTCGTGGAAGAAGTCGGACCGCTCATCTACAACCGCGCCGTGGCCGACGTTCAAGCGCGACTCACGCAGAGAGTGTCGGAACTGGAAAGCGAGCTCTTCGTTCCCGAGTTCCAGTATTGGCCCGAAGTCGACCGCAAACGGAAGCGTTCGCGTTAGCCCAAGTTCAAAGCAATTGGGTATGGCAACCATCCGCTATCCCGCTCGCAACTAAATAATTAGTTACCTTTTGCAAGGTTGCACGTCTATAAAGTTAGGGAGCAAACGCGGTGCCGCCAAAGCCATCAACAACCCTGACCGAAGCCGAGCTTAGGATCATGGAAATCCTTTGGACTCAAGGGCCTGGGACAGTCCAGCAGGTACTTGACGCGCTTCCGGGGAAGCCCGCCTTGGCGTACAACTCGGTTCTGACCACGATTCGAATTCTGGAGCGCAAGGGCTACGTCGAGCACGTCAAGGATGGACGAGCCCACGTTTATAAGGCGCTTTTGGAACGCAAAGATGCTACTCGCTCGGAAATTCGACACCTGATGAGCCGCTTTTTCCGCGATTCGCACGAGGAACTGGTCCTCAATATTCTGGAGGACCGCGGCCTGGACAGCGAGGAACTCGAACAACTGAAGAAGATTCTGCAAAGGAGCGAGTCGAAATGAGTCCCTTGCAGAGTCTGGCCCAGCTTACCAGCATTCAAATCGCAAATTGCTTCGTTGTCGGGATTGCCGTTGCGGCCCTGGCGGGAGCGGGCTGCACTCTGGCGAGGCGCCAAAGGTCCGCCATGCGCTTCGTGATCTGGTTCGCCGGCCTAATTGCGATCGCTTCCCTGTTTTTCTTCTCGAGACCGATCGGTCACAGCGCAGCAACGCACATCGGCTCCGCCCATATCTCGCTTCGTCCCGAGTGGGCCATTTACATTTTTAGCGCTTGGGTATTTTTTGCTGCACTCGGGCTCGCACGGGTAGCTCGCGGGCTTTGGCGGGTGCGGCTGCTGAAGAATAGCTCTGCTCCGGTGGATGGTCTGGATTCGTTTTCTGATGAATCGGTCCAAGGTTCGCGAAAATTTTCTATCTGCGTTTCGGAGGAGGTGCGAGTTCCAGCCGCATTAGGATTCTTCCGACCTGTCGTCGTGCTACCAGCGTGGGCGGTGCGGGAACTCTCTCGTGAGGAGTTGCACACGATTGTTCTGCATGAGGCTGCCCATCTGCAGCGCTGGGATGACTGGACGAACCTTTTGCAGAAGGTTCTTCGCGCAGTGCTGTTTTTCCATCCGGCGGTCTGGTGGATTGATAGCCGACTGTCGATCGAGCGTGAAATGTCGTGTGACGACATGGTGCTGGCCCGGTCACGGAGCGCTCGACAGTACGCTGCGTGCCTGGTCTCCTTGGCTGAGAAGACACGTGCGCACCGATCACTCGCTCTGGTACAGGCAGCAGTGAGTCATCTGAAGCATACGGCTCAGAGAATCTCGAAAATTCTTGACGGGCACGAGAGAACGAACAAGCCTCTGCTGAAACCCGCAGTTGCGGCCGCAGCAGTTTTCGGCGCAGTAAGCTTCGTTGCGGTTCAGCGTACCCCGCAACTGGTGGGGTTTCAAGATCCAGTGAGTGTCAGGACGGCATCCGCGAAACGGTTCGATTACGTAGCGAATGCGAACGGCCCGATCGCGAAGGCAGTAAATGCCTCGCTGCACGCGCCCAGAGCGAGTGCAGTAACTCCGTTGAAGGCACGCGTGCCGGTAGCTGGAAAACAGCCGGTCGAGAAGGTGCAACACAGAGCAAATCGGGCGCCAGCACCGCAGGTTGAGGAAGCGCGCAGCATCAACGAGAGAGTCCCAATGGTAGTGAATGCGGCGATGAGCGACACCGGAGTTCCCAGTTTTGTTTACCTGGTCACGCAAACCGAGCAATATGACGCGTTCGGCAACGTGACGTTTATGACTTCCATCTGGCGCATTCGGGTGATGAAGCCCGCTCCATTGCGGGCATCAAGCCCAGTACCGCCGCACCAGACGTAGCAAAAATTTTTTGCAGAGATCAACTAATTCTTTAGTTGTACAAGGAGAACCCATGAGTAATTTGAAAGAAATGATGAAACAAAAATTTTCCAAGCGCTTGCTGACGATGGCACTGGCGAGCGCCATGGCGATTTCGCTTGGCGTATACGAGTTCGCTCGTCCCGTCCGGGCTGCGTCGCCTACGCCGGCCCCTGCCGCTGCGCCGCTCGATGACAGCAGCGTCAGTGCCCTGCTTGCGCTCGATCAAGCGATGGAACACCTTGCAGCTCACGTCACGCCCGCAGTGGTGAACATTACGGTGACATCGAAGCACAAGCCGCAGATGGGTCAACTTCAGCAGCGCGATGACAACGACGATGATGGTCAAGCTCCCGATCAGAATCCGACGCAGCAGTTTGGCCCGTTTGGTTTCGGCCCTGGCTCTGGCCCGTTCCGTTTCTTTGGACAGCCCGGCCGACCGCAGATCGAGCACGGCCTCGGCAGCGGCGTGATTATTTCTCCCGACGGCTACATCGTCACCAACAATCACGTGGTAGAAGGCGCAGTCGACATTCAAGTCACCATGAGCGACAAGCGCACGTACTCCGCAAAGCTGGTGGGCACCGATCCGCTGACCGACCTTGCAGTAGTAAAGATCAACGGCTCCGATTTCCCCAGCGTTCCGCTTGGTGATTCCACGAAGCTGCATCCCGGACAGAGCGTGCTGGCGTTCGGCAATCCTTATGGATTTCGCTTCACGGTCACCCGCGGGATTGTCAGCGCACTGAATCGCCCGAACCCGGATCCAACCAACCGTCGCAAGCCTGGGCAGTTCATTCAAACTGACGCGGCGATCAACCCTGGTAATTCGGGTGGACCACTGGTCGATGCTCGCGGAGAAGTTGTCGGAATCAACACATTCCTCGTCTCCGACAACGGTTCGTTCTCGGGCATGGGATTCGCGATTCCCACGCAGATCGTCAAGCCGACGATCGACGCCCTGATCGCGCACGGCAAAGTTGTGCACGGATATATGGGCATTGGCATCACCGACGTTACGCCGGAAAACTCGAAGTTCTTCGACCTGTCGAAGAGCGCGGGTGCACTGGTGACTCAGGTTGAGCCGGATTCACCGGCAGCAAAAGCGGGCATGAAGACTGGCGACGTGATCACTGGCCTGGACGGCAAGTCGATGAACGATGCCGGCGAACTCCAGGTTGAAGTGGGGCAGCGTCAGCCGGGCACGGCCATAAAGCTTGACGTAATTCGCGACGGCAAGAATCTGACGGTTCCGATCACGCTCGAAGCCATGGGCAGCCGCGACAAGACGACGACCAGCGACAACGGCCAGCAAAAACCGCGCTGGGGGCTCGGGCTCCAGGATCTAACGCCCGACCTGCGTCAGGAACTGCAGGCGCCGGCCGATGTGCATGGCGCAGTTGTCGCCAACGTTGAGCCCGGAAGCTCTGCTGAAAATGCGGGACTCCAACGTGGAGACGTGATCCTCGAAGTGAACCGCAAGCCGGTACACTCGGCCCAGGACGTCCAACAGGCTCTCAGCAGCGTTCCGAAAGGCCAGGACGCGCTGGTGCTGGTGTGGTCCAACGGCGGCAACACGTATCGCGTGCTGCACCCGACGCAAGGATAAAGTCGCACCGGTAGCACGAACTAGGAACGGGGGCGCAATAAGCCCCCGTTTATTGTTGCTACTGCATACTTCGCAACAGTGATTGAACGTTCTTTTCGATGTCTTCTCGATCGACCATCCCCTTGTAGATAGCTGCGATTCGCCCTTCGCCATCAATGAGAAAGGTATCGGGCATGCCTTCAATGTGATAACCCTTTGCCGTCTTCTCGTCGCCCAGAACAATTTGATACGGCACTCCAGCACTCTTGATAAACGGCGTTACCGCCTTCCAACCGTCATCGTCCATCGACACGCCAACAACCTCAAGGCGGGAAGCACGGTATTTCCGATCGAGATCAACGAACCACGGCATCTCTTGCTTGCAGCCATGACACCATGTCGCCCAGAAATCGAGCAGCAGAATTTTGCCTCGATAATCTTTCAGCGAGAAATATTTGCCGGTGCTGTCTTTTAAAGCAAAATCCGGCGCAGGCTTGCGCTCGGCAGACGGTACCAGCGTGGCGCGTGAACCCAATTCCTGTGCGAGCAACACTGCGGATGCCAAGACTAAAACCGCTGCCCCGGAACTGCGCAAAAGCACACTTGAAACGCCGAGTCGCATGAAGCCCTCCTTGATGAATCCTTGCTTTCTGTGTCTAGCCTGCAACTCGCCGTGGATGCTGCTTTAGGCTTCTGATTAGTAAATAGACAAACGGCCAATATGCAATCACGCTCAATGCACCCACATACGGGCCAACCCGAGCAAACTGGCCCGACGGCCCACCGCACAACTTGATCCAGAGAATCGAGTTGTGCAGCAACATGTCTCCCACAGCAAGGCTCGATAACACGATCACGCTGTACCGAAAAATCGAGGGCAATCTTTCTTGACCACGAGGCATGGCCGCGATTGCCGGAACTGCCACGATGAACACCTGAACGATAATCGGCAACAACGAGCGATAGAAAACAATTTGCGATACGGGATCATCATGCGCAGGTAAGTCCTGCGGGAACCTTCCGCTCAGGACCCATTCCAGGTACGGCGAAAGATAAATGGAAGCACACACCATCCCGGCAAACAGCACCATCACAACCGAGAAATAGCCCGACCTCCAGATCTTCCTGGTGACGCATCCAATAACAAACCCAGCAGCCCACGCCCAGCAGGCAAGCTTCATAAAAACCGCAAATACCAGGAGCGCGCTGTTGCCAAGCTCAAACCAGAATCCCCGATTGTGAAGCAAGTCCCAGGCAGGGTTGTTCACATAGAGCCAAAGGTAAACCGAGGTTTGCTGCGAGGTAAATCTGGACACTGCCGACAAGAACAATCCAAGCGGCAAAATCAAAAGAAGGCATGCGATCCATGGGCGCCACTGTCGCCACTCTATCGCTTGCCGGAGCCACACCAAACCCGCGACGGCGCGGAAGTTCTGGAACTCACTCCCGCCGGCTTCCTCCAGATCGCCTAATACCGCTTCGCGCTCCTCGTGATCTAGGGCTTGAGCGGCAAGTTCGGTAATCCAGGCTCCAAATTTCGTTAACCGCGACTTCGGATTGTTTGCCACGAAACGCCTTTCGTCACCTTCATGACCGCCGAATAGAAGTCCTCGGCCGCGCGCGCGCCCGCTGCCGTAATTCGGACCATGCGCTTGGCTCGCCCTCCGCGTTCCGGCGTGGGATTCCCCATGTGGGTCTTGATCAGGCCCTTCTCTTCCAAACGATCCAGAGTGGTGTACAGCGCTCCAATGGAACACGCCGCCCCTGTGGCTTCCTCGATCTTCGCCCGAATGGCCGCACCATAAGCCTCTTCCCCGACTTGGACGGCAGCCGTAAGGATCAAATATTCGAACTCGCCAACCATATGATCTACATTGTGATACTAATACGAGTCAACGTCAACTGCTTTGTCACATGGACGGTAGAAGGCGAGAATACATGTCGTTGTAAACTGGCACTGCGAATGAAGTTCGAATTTTTCATAGCGTCGCGATATCTGCGGGCCAAGCGGAAGCAGGCGGTAATTGGAGTGATCACGGTCATCTCCATTGCCGGCGTCACCGCCGGCGTCGCTTCGCTCGTGATTGCGCTCGCAATCAACAACGGGTTTCGCCAGGACCTGCAAGAACGTCTGTTGGGATCGACCTCCCACATCAACCTGATGCGGACGATGAACGACGGCATCCAGGACTGGCGTCCGCTGATGGACAGGCTGGAAAAGCAGCCGCACGTGGTAGCAGCGGCGCCGATTATCTACGAGCAGGTCCTGATTTCGCTTGGTGGACGGGCGCGTGGCGCTGTGCTTAAAGGAATTATTCCGCAAGACGAGCGCAAGGTCAGCGATCTGCTGAACAGCGTGAAGCAGGGGTCGGCGGATGCCTTAGACGAACCTGCAGGACGGCCAAGTGCAGCCGTACCAGCCTTGTCGGACAAGCATGCCCTGAGCGAAGCCGAAGGGAATGTCCGACCTACACAAGAAAATCCCGATTTGCTTGGAGAAGTGGAGCAGCGGCGGGCCGCGATGCCTCCGATCCTGCTTGGCAAAGATATGGCCGATGAACTGGGAGCAAAGGTTGGCTCAGTGGTGCTGGTAACGAGCCCACAGGGGGAACTGACTCCGTATGGCATGGCGCCGAAGTACAGCCGGTTTCGGGTCGCTGGAATTTTCCATTCAGGATTCTACGACTACGACTCGTCATGGTCCTTTATACGGCTATCGGACGCGCAGCGTTTGTTCGCTCTGGGCGACGTAATCCAGATCATCGAATTCAAAATCGACGACATTTACAAAGCTGCCGAAATCGGGCAAGAACTCGAGAACGCAGCTGGCGCGGGGTTCCAGACGACGAACTGGATGGAGCAGAACAAGCCTTTATTTCACGCGCTGCGACTGGAGCGACTGGTGACTTTCATCACCGTCGGTCTTATCGTTTTTGTCGCCGCGCTGAACATCCTGATCTCGCTCACCATGATGGTCATGGAGAAGAACCGCGACATTGCGGTGCTGATGTCAATGGGCACGCGAAAATCGCAAGTGCGCAAAATTTTTATCGCCCAGGGTGCGCTGATTGGAGTTGTCGGCACGGTGCTCGGCCTGGTCATCGGATACGTTCTCTCGTGGGTCGGGGGACACTATCACCTGTTCTCGCTTTCCGCGGAGGTCTACTCAATCGACTATGTTCCCTTTGCGCCGCGGGTGCTCGATGGCATTTGGGTCGCGGTGATCGCTATCGGGACGTCACTGATAGCGACGATCTATCCTTCGTGGTCGGCGGCGAAGATTTTGCCGGCCGAAGCGCTACGCTACGAGTAGGTTGGCTTCCGATTCGCCGAGGCTTGCTACTCGTAAGATCAACGCCCGAGTTGGCAGTCCCGCGAAATTCTTAGAACACTATCACCAAGCTCAATCTAAATGCACAGTGAGGGTGTACGTGCCAGCGGCAAGCCGATAGACACTAGGGTTGCCGGACGTGCTCACATCTTTACTCTGCGCGAGGGGCTTGCCATTCACTAAATAACGCTCAGTTTCTCCTGCCTTGAGCGGCAATTCGGCGGTGGCATTCGGCGGAATAGTCAAATTCCAAACAGCGGTTTTGCCATCAACCTTCCACGCGGAGTGAATGCGACCGTAGGGCGAATCGTAGGAGAGATCGATCTGGCCCAGTGCCGCGCTGAAATTCGGATGCAGGTAGATCGTATTGAAGCCGGGAGCAGACGAGGTGGTGTCAATCCCCGCAGCATAGCGGTAGATCCAATCTGCGACGGCACCATAGGCGTAGTGGTTATAGGAATTCATGCTGGGATCGCTCTTCTTCTCGTCGCCGTTCCAGCGTTCCCACATGGTGGTCGCCCCGTGCTCGACCAGATATCCCCATGATGGATAGGCGGTGCCCAGCAAGATGCGATAGGCAACATCGCTGTGAGCGGTTTCGGTGAGGGCCGCGAGCAGATAGGGCGTGCCCAGGAACCCGGTGCCGAGACGCCAATGGTTTGCTTCCAGAAGACGGACGAGGTGGTCGGCAGCTTTGGCGCGCAGTTCTTCAGGAAGAAGATTCATGTGAATCGCGAGAACGTAGCCAGTCTGGCTTTCATGCAGCATTTTGCCAGCGGCGTCGCCGGGAGCGGGGATGGAAGGAACTGAAGATACGTTCGGCGTGACGGTGCCGTCGTCGTGAACGTACGCCTTGATGAATGCGGCTTTGATTTTCTCGAAATTGTCGCGGTAGTGCTGCTCGTCTGCGCTGCGTCCCAAAGCATGAGCCATCTGGGCCATCAAAGAAGAGTCGTAGGCCCAGTAAGCAGTCGCGAGAATATCTTCTGCCGTGGTGCCTTCGATGGAGAGCCAGTCTCCATACGGTGTGCCGAAGTTGTTCCGCCATAGGTAATCGGGATTCGCAGCTTCGATCGCCCCGAGATACTTCTGCATGGCGTCCCAATTCTGATCGAGAATGCGCTTGTCGCCGAATTGGATCCACGCCGTCCAGGGAATAATGACGCCCGCATCGGCCCATCCGGCAGCGAAACCGTCATTCTCGGAGAAGACGCCTGGCGCGTATTGGGCATACATGGGCGTGCTCGTTTGAGTGATGCGAAGGTCACCGGCGAATTTGCGCGAAAACGCTTCGATCCCCATGTTGAAGACAGCTGCGCGCCAGAAGACCTGCGCGTCGCCAGTCCAGCCGAGGCGCTCGTCGCGCTGCGGACAATCGGTGGGAACTCCAACAAAGTTTGAGCGCTGGCCCCAGAGAATGTTGCTCCAGAGTTGATTGAGCATGGGGCTGCCCGTGTGCAATTGCGCGGTAAATGGAGCATCCGTGTTAAAGACTTTCACTTTTAAGTCATTCAGTGCCGGCTTCGTGGGCAGGCCGGTTACTTCGACGTAGCGAAAACCATGGAAGGTAAAGTTAGGCTGAAATTCTTCGATGCCTCGACCGGAGAGGGTGATTCGGTCCGTCGCTTGCGCGTTGCGCAGGTTCTCGGTGTAGATGGTGCCGTCGTTGTTGCCGAGTTCGGCGAAACGAAGCTGAACCGTGGTTCCAGCCGTTCCTTGCACGCGGAGATGCGCCACACCTGCGAGGTTCTGGCCGAAATCGAAAACATACGTGCCCGGCTTCGGAGTCGTCATGCTCTTGGCGATGAGTTCTTTCTCGATGCGAATTGGCGGGAAGGATTGCCACTCTATCGTCATGTCGGGAATAGTGGACAACTGGACATCGTGCCATGCGCTGTCGCTGAAATGGGGGCTGTCCCATCCGGCCTGAACGAGGCGAGCGTCGTAGGTTTCGCCATTGTAGATCTCGGCGGAAGTCGTAGCGGAGTTGTCGGCCTTCCAGGTTTCGTCGGTATTGATCCAGTCGACGGAACCATCGCTGTGCTCGATCCGCAACTGCGCGCGCAGGGATGGCGGAGCGGTGCCGTAATTATTCGATTGCGCAACCCAGGTGAGCGGCGTCGAGTACCACCCGGGCGCAACCAAAGCGGCTATCGCATTCGTGCCAGATTGCATAAGCGTTGTCACGTCATACGCCTGATAAGGAACGTGGTGGCGGAAGTCCATCCATCCGGGAGCGAGAATCTGCTCGCCAACTACTTTGCCGTTGATATGGAACTTGTAGGCGCCGAGCGCCGTGGCGTACAAGCGCGCTGAAGTAATCGGCTTCGAAACGTCGAAGCTCTTACGCAGGCTGACGACCGGGCCCGGCGCCCACGGGTTGCCAGCTACCTCGCTGCGCAGGCCAGTTTTTTCGGGAGAGGCTATGGCTGCAGGCCATGAGCTGTCATCGAATTCAGGTGCGGTCCAGGCGTCGGCAGCAGTCGTGGAGCACTTCCAGCCCTCCGGACCGGTTTTGAAAGTAATTACTTTATCGTCGGCGATCTGAACGAAGATCGTGGCACTGAAGAGCGTGGGTGATGGGCGGCCATTGTCGTAATTCAAAACCTCAGCGGCAAGAGTGTTGTTGCCGCTGTGAACTTCGCTAGTGATGTCATAGACGGAATAGGTGCGCCAGGGAAGGTTGTTCCACTTTGGCCAGGGTTGAAGCTGGGACTCTTGTTTGCCGTTCATCCACGCCGCAACCGTATCTTTGCCGGTGATGTGCAGCTTAGCCACGCGGGCGTCGGCAGGTAATTCGAATTTGAAGCGGAAGAAAAGATGCGTTTCCTTTTCTGCGGGTGGGGGCGTTGAAGAGGTAATCCATTCGGCATTGGCTTCGCGAACGCTGCGGTGCTCATCGTCCTCGTAACTGATCCACTTGGCCTGCCAATTTTCCTGCTGGAGGACGCCCGTCTCCCACCAGGTTACGTCGCTGGGCGGATAAGGCTTGCCATCGCGATCCCAGGTTTTGACGCGCCAGTAGTAGCGTGTGTATGCGGCAAGAGCGGGGCCGGAATAACGGACGTCTACGGACTGATTTGACTTGATCTCGCCGCTGTTCCATACATCGGGCTTGGCGGAATTGAGCAGTGCGGGCGAGGTGGCAACTTGAATCTCGTAGGCGGTCTGAGCGGCACCGTGACGGGCATCTTCGAGCCGCCATGAAAGGGCAGGGTTGGGCTCATCCATCCCCAGAGGTGTGGTTAGAGATTCGCAGGTCAGATGCGAGGGCTTCGATTGACTCTCGGCCAGGTACGGACTGGCGATGGATGCAACCAAACACGTCAACAGCAAAGGAATCCGAATTCCTGCTTTCATGAGCAACCTCCAACGCCGCGTCACATGATAAGCCGTACTGCAGTGTTGGCGGCATCCCGGAGTTTGGAATTTTTTTATTGCGAAACGGTGGTGCGTCGTTCGCGTTAAGATAATCGGTTTGCTGCACACACTCATCATCGGGGGAGCTACATGCGGAAAGCTATCTCTCAAGTATTCCTAGTTATTATTGCGATCAGTTGCGTGGGCGGGCTGTGGGCCCAGGATTCGGAAAAGCCGGCGTACCTGAATCCAGCGTTGCCTGCGGAACAGCGAGCGGCGGACCTCGTGCACCGCATGACCGTCGAGGAGAAGGTCACCCAATTGGTCAACCAGTCGCGTGCAGTTCAGCGGCTGAACGTGCCTGCGTATGACTGGTGGAGTGAAGCATCGCACGGCGTCGCGGTTGCCGGCGTGACGGAGTATCCAAACCCTACGGCGCTGGCAGCGACGTTCGACACCGACAACATTCACAAGATGGCCATCCAGATCGGAACCGAGGCCCGAATCAAGCATGCGCAAGCGGTCCAAAAGAACGGGGGCTACAGCAAGATTTTCGAAGGCCTGGATTTTTGGGCGCCGAACATTAACATCTTTCGCGATCCACGCTGGGGTCGGGGGCAGGAGACGTTTGGCGAAGATCCGTTTCTGACGTCGCGGATGGGAGTGGCATATGTTTCCGGCATGCAGGGGGATGATCCGAAATACTACCGCGTGATTTCGACGCCAAAACATTTCGCCGTGCATAGCGGGCCCGAGCCGACGCGGCATACCGTTGACGTGAAGGTCAGCAAGCACGATGAACTGGACACCTACCTGCCCGCTTTCCGCGCGACCGTGACCGAAGCGAAAGCCGGATCGGTGATGTGCGCCTACAACAGCATCAATGGACAGCCGGCGTGCGTGAACGAGTTCCTGCTGCAAGATCAGCTGCGCGGCAAATGGAAATTCAATGGCTACGTCGTTTCCGATTGCGGCGCAGTTATCGACGTGTTTGAAGGACACAAGTTCACCAAGACGCAGCCGGAGGCATCTGCGCTGTCGCTGCAACGCGGCATGGACAACGAGTGCATCGATTTCACTCAGAAAGTCACTGACGATCACGATTACAAGCCCTACTACGACGCATACAAGCAAGGAATCCTGAAAGAGGGCGACATCGACAAAGCGCTGGTTCGGCTTTACACCGCGCGGATGAAGCTGGGCATGTTCGATCCGCCGGAGATGGTTCCGTACACCAAGATCGACGAGAAAGAATTGCAGAGCGAAGAGCATCGCGCCATGGCTCTTAAGCTGGCGAACGAAGGGATCGTGCTGCTGAAGAATGACGGAACGCTGCCGCTGAAGAAGGGCGTCAATAAGATCGCGGTGGTTGGGCCGCTGGCGGACCAGACCAGGTATCTGTTGGGCAATTACAACGGGACGCCCTCGCACACGGTCTCGGTCATGGAAGGTCTGAAGAAGGAATTTCCGGACGCGCAGATCACATTTGTGCCGGGGACGCAGTTCCTGCGCACGGATGGAGATCCGGTACCTGCGTCTGCCCTGAGCACACTGGAAGGACAGCCGGGGGTCACTGCCCACTTTTCCACCGGAAGTCTGTTTGAACGCAAGTTCACGCCGCTCGCGAGTCAACAGGTGAAGACAGTTGATTTGAAAGCGACAGAGATTCCCGCCGAAGCTGCCGGCAAACATCCGTTGCTGGTGGAATGGAATGGGCTGCTCACGCCGACGGAGAGCGGAGAATATAGCATCGGCTTGCGGTTCGAGGCCGGGTTCGTTCGGGTCTTCGTGGACGGCAAGCAAATCGCGCAAGGATGGGCCGGCGAGCAGGATGGTCCACAGGCGAAGATGGGACGCATCCATCTCGAGCAAGGGAAAAAAGTAGCGCTGAAAGTTGACTACGCTCAATTTGGGGAAGGACCGACGAGCGCTCAGTTGATCTGGTCGAAGTACGATCCCACTCCATCTCCTGAAGCGATCGAGGCAGCGAAGAACGCCGACGTGGTTGTTGCGGTCATGGGTATCACCAGCGAACTCGAAGGCGAGGAGATGCCGGTCAACGAAGAAGGCTTCAAGGGCGGCGACCGCACCAGCCTCGATCTTCCAAAACCGGAGGAGGCGTTGCTGGAAGCCGTGACCGCAACCGGAAAACCGGTTGTACTGGTGCTCTCCGGAGGCAGCGCGCTGGCGGTGAACTGGGCCAACGAACATGTGAATGCGATTCTCGACGGATGGTACACGGGCGAGGAAGGCGGGACCGCAATCGCACAGACGCTTTCCGGGAAGAACAATCCGGCGGGACGGCTGCCAGTCACGTTCTATACCGGCGTAGATCAGCTGCCGCCGTTTGAAGATTACGCGATGAAGGGCCGCACCTATCGCTACTTCGAAGGCAAGCCGCTGTATCCGTTTGGCTATGGGCTGAGCTATACCACCTTCGCGTACAAAGGACTGAAGCTTGGTAAGAGCGCCATTCGGGCGGGCGATCCGCTGACGGCGGAAGTGACGGTCACGAACACGGGCAAAGTTGAAGGCGACGAGGTGGCGGAACTGTACTTATCGTTCCCCAATGTGGCGGGTGCACCGCTGCGGGCATTGCGCAGTTTTAAACGCGTGCATCTGAAGCCGGGCGAGTCGCAAAAGGTGCGGTTCGATTTGAAAGACCGCGACCTGAGTATGGTGAGCGAAGCGGGTGAGCCGATCGTCGCGGAGGGAAAGTATTCGGTTTCGATTGGTGGAGGACAGCCGAATACCGGAGCGCCGACGGTTGCAGGGACTTTCCAGGTGAAAGGGACGAAGACGTTGCCGGAATAACCAAACGAGAGTTTCAGTAATTGGCGATTCCTGCCTGAGATGACTTCACGTCGTCTCAGGCTTTCTTTTTTCCAAGGGGCACTTGATCGAATGAAACAGATCTCCTCAGTGGCATGAGACAACAAGGGCGCTAATACAGCACCTTCAGCGAGAACTGGATTTGCCGGGAGCTGCCGGCGGTTTTGCTGATCATGCCGAAGCCGCTGCCGGTGACGATGTTATTGGGCAAGCCGAAATTCACGATGTTGAAGACATTGAAGAACTCGGCGCGGAACTCGAGCGTGCCGAGCTCGGCATTGCCACGGTGGCCGAAGGGCGTGTCTTTGATCAATGCAACGTCGAAATTATGAAAGCCAGGGCCGCGGAAGGTATTGCGGCCCAGAGTTCCGAAGCGGCCTTGGTTGGGACCAGTGCCGCCGGGCAGATTGATGGGAATGAAAAAGAATGACTCATTGTTGGTGCCGCGACCGAAATAGTCCTGACGCACGGAACGGCTAGTGGAAAAGTGCGGCATGGAGACGAGGTCCGGACGATCTGCTCCTCCTGACCCGGCTCCTGTCTGCTGAATTCCAGAATAGACACTGAACGGCGAGCCGGTCATCAGCGTGGTCACATTCAGAAATTGCCATCCTGAAGTCAGAGTCTTCCCCAATGGCCGCAAGAAGCTGACGTGATCGAGCGGCAGAAGTTGAATCACGCTGGCGGTAAACACATGCGCGACGTCAAAGGTGGAAGGCCCCTTCTCCGCGCTTGGGTTCCAGGGATTTTGGGGACCGGTCTGCAAAACCGTTGCCGACGAACCGGCGCCGACAAGCACAGCGCTGGTGTCGTCGAGCGCCTTGGAAAATGTGTAGCTGGCTTGGAGACCAAGTCCGAGGCGCGGCGAGTTCTTGGTGAGGCTGGTTTGCAGCGAGTGATAGCTGGAATGGGAGCCACTGGTAATGATCGTCTCCGCGCCATAGCCTCCGGTCGGATTGCCCGCCGAATCGAACCGTGTGTAAGGAGCAAAGGCGGGATCCGCTCCACCGTATCCATTCGGCGAGAAGATGCTGGGCAAGTGAATCCCGGTCGTGGCAACGTAGGCTGCACTCAATTTTACGTCGCGAAAGTCGTGGTCGACGCCGAGTGTGTACGAACCGACATACCCATTGCGGAAGTTGCGCGCCAGCCCGCTGACTGGAACCAGTTGCACCTGGTGCCCGGGTACTTCAGCGGTTATGTCCGCCTGGAGTCGGTCCAGATCGAGCACAGTGTTGGGCCGAACGCTCTGCGACGTTCCTCCAGGAAACACAGGTTGTCCATTCGTGGCGTAGGCGGTTGGAACTTGCAGGGGAACGATTGCGTTGCTGAACGGAACGGAAATGGTGGGCGTCGCGCTGACAAATGCAGGATAGACGAAAGGAACTCCGGCAGTAAGGAAGTTGTCCTGCCACAAATTGGGCAGCAGGGTTGTAATTGCGCCTCCTACGTGCACGACCGTTTCAGACGAGACTGAATAATCGAGCGCCAACCGAGGACCGAAGCCGGACCAGTCCTGGTTATACGGCGGCTGCGGATCAACGAGGAAACTCTGATGCGCAGTGTGGTCCCAGTAAGGAGCGGGTTTGCCGCTCGCATCGGTAAAGACCGTGGTCGAAGTGCGCTTAGTGGCTTCGTGGATGCGGCTGTTTACCTCGTATCGCAAACCGTAGGTCAGCGTGAGATGCGGCGTAGCTTTCCACGCATCCATGTAATAAAAGTTATAGGCCTCGCGGCGAACGCCGGCTTCATTGAAACGGTTGCCAATGGGAGTGATCGGCGCCACCGCAAATATGGTGTAGGAGTAAGGAGTCGCCGTGAGCAAAGCGGTAAGAGAGTCAGGCAACTTGTCGCCGGGATTGATGTTGTGGGTTCCGCTCGCCGAAGGAATGAATACAGGCGAATAAGCGGCACCGCCTCCAAACGTGTAGCTTCCGTTCGTACCGATCCCGAAAATCGTAGAATCGCGGTTCACACGAATCTCTACGCCCCACTTGAAACTGTGGGCGCCGCGAATCGCAAGCATATCGTGCTTCAGTTGATAGAGGTTGCCGTACGAACCGAAGATCGATCCCGCGGGAGCGTTGAAGGCTTCGTAAAGACCGTCGCCAAAGGTAATGCCGGGGTTGGTGTGGTCACTCGCAGGAAAGAACGGCGTGCTGCGGATGTAACCAATCGATGTATCCGATGTGAAGTGAGGGCTGATGCTGCGCGAGTACTTCACGACAGCATTGCGCTGATGATCGAAGAATTGTACGGCGAAGCCTGGATTGATTGCGGTTTGATCCGGATTGTTTGTCGGCCCTGTGACCTGATTGAGACTAAAGCGGGTGAGCAGGTTCGCCTTGTCGGAAAGGCGATGATCCACGCGAACGGAAAACTGATCGGTGGTGGTTACGACCTTAGAAGACGTCGCATACGTACGCGGGCCGAAGCTTCCATTCGGCGTATTGGGAAGCGGATAGGCATTCAAGATTGGAGCGACCGCAGCATTCACCGGCACGGTAAGCGTGTCGCCGGGGTAAGTAGTGGTATCAATTCCCTGTCGCTCGGCTACGGTGGGCACGCGAACAACCTGCGTAGTGCCGAGGACCTGGCGGAATCCCTGATATTCGCCGAAGAAAAAGGTACGGTCCCGGCCGTTATAGCTCGGAAGCACCACCGGCCCACCGATGGTGAACCCGAATTCATTTCGCACAAAGGGCGGAATGCGGCGACCACTGACTGATTTGGGGGGATCAAAATAATTGCGGGCGTCAAAGGCAGCGTTGCGCACAAATTCGAAGAGGGTGCCATGGATCTTGTTGGTGCCGGAGTTGGAAACCACATTGGTGTAGCTGGCTGCGCCGTGCCCGATGTCAGCCGACATCACGCCCGCATTTCCTTGCACTTCGTGGATGGCGTCAACGTTGAAGTTGGAAAAGGTGGCGCCGCCCATCTCGGGATCGGTGGTATCCGCGCTGTCCAGAGAGAAAACGGTTGCGGAGCCGCGCTGACCGTTGACGGCAAACTGCTGTGTGAAATTGGCAGCGCCGTTGGCGTCGGTCATAGTTCCCGCGGCAAGCAGCAAGAGCTTGCTGAAGTCACGCGAATTGAGCGGCAAACTGGAAACTTCGCTGCCGGAAAGGTGCTCGCCTCCGGAGGAGCTTGCAGTTTGCGCCTGAGGATCGCCGGGAGTATCGATCGCGACGCGAAGCACTCCGCCTTGATCTGCAAGCCGAAGGTTTAGCGAAAGATTAGCCGTCCCATTGACATGGACAGGTTGATCCGCAACATAGGTGTTTACGCCGGAGGTAATCTTCAGATCGTATTCACCGGAAGAAAGAGCTGGGAATGAAAACCGCCCGTCACCCGATGTTGTGGCGGAGTATTGCTGGTTCAGGCTCTTAGAATCCACGACCAGGACAGCTCCGCTGACGACACTTCCCTGCTGGTTGCGAAGCGTCCCAGTCCAGGATGACGATGATGATGAGCCGACGGCTGCGACGCTACTGCCGATAAAAAATAGGAAAATGAAAACGCGAAGAGACATGTCTGGATTATAGGGCTGGGCCTGCATGCGAAAACGGGAAGTTGGCGCGAATCGTTAGCGCACAATGCTCACCTTGTAGTCGGAACCTTCTGTGCCATCTGGCGACTCGACATGAACGACCAACGTCTTCCCTTTCAGGACGACGGTCATTGGTCTGCCCGGCGCGGCGTTTTGCCCGTCGATGGTCAGAGCCTTGGAACGGGTTGAGGTCGGTTCGGCGGTGATTTCGAGACGCGAAATCTTGCGCGGAACGGTTGCTGTGTATTCGTGAACGCGCGGCGAGAACGCAGGAGCCAACTGCGCGCCATCGATTGCAAGCCGCGTGAGGCCGTCGATCTTGTCTACGGAAGCTGGCAGATAAGTTTTCTGGTTTACGTTGATCGCCACCCAGTCGGGATCGTGGAGGCGGTCGCCAACGACCACCTGCTTCAATCCCGCCGGGCGATACGAGGGGACCAGGGCGGCGTCGCCCTTGTCCATCAATTCCTGCAGCGCGCTTTGAAGGTTGTCGAGGTACTTCTTGCCATCCAGCGGGTGATCGTTGTGACCCGTCATGAGGTGCGTGACCTTGCCACGAAAATTCGCACGGCAACTTTTCACCACGGACAAATATTCATCGAGCGGCGTCTGGCTCCACTGCAGCCACAATGCGTCTGGAATAGTGGGCGAATTGCTGCCGAAAGAGTCTCCGGTGAAGAGGTTCCCGGTCTGCTCGTCAAACACCACCAGCGAACCGGGAGTGTGGCCGGGAGCGGTGTAAATGGTCAGCGCGCGATCTCCAAGATCGATATGGTCGCCATTGTGAACTGCAGCTACGTTCTTCGCGATGACATCGTCCGGGATGCTGTGGTTCTTGAGAAACTGCTCCAGCCCGGGCTTGTCAGCCTCTCCGATGTGCTCGACGCTATCGCGGATGAACTGGTCGGATTGGCCGATATGGTCGCCGTGATTATGGGTGAAAATGACTTCGATCGGCATCCCACCGGTGAATTGGGAGATGTAATCTTTCAGCGCGCCACGGCCCATCCCACTGTCGATGAGCGCGTATTTGTTCGCGCCTTTGACGAGGAACATCTTGTCGTTATCCGAATCGCGAATCATCCGCACGCCGGGCAGAACTTCTTCCGAAACGTAGGCAATGCGGTCGCGGCGGTCGACTACAAACTGGAAAGTCGAAACGTCGCTGTTAGTCCGTCCTTCCCGCATGGCAACCGCGCAAATGGTATAGCCGGCTTTCAAACCGTGATTTCCGTCGTAGATGCCGGCAATGAACAGGACCTGCAGCGGATCGTAAACGGGACTTTTTGAGGTGGGAGTGCTGCCGTCGAAGGTGTAATGAATTGTCGCCTGCGGGTCGTCATCAAGCAGCGTGACCGATTCCGTTGTCGGATAACTGCCCGGCAGCGGGAAGACGGTTGGCGGATTCAACTTCGGGCCCGAGCCCTGCGGTTCCGGCGGACCTAACTGCGCATACGCTGAACAAGACGAGAGCACGAGGAGAACGATCACCCACAACATTGCAGAACGCATAGCTTCCCTTCCCGCAGAACTGACCCACGAATGCATTGGCAAGATTAATACGGAACTGTAGTCAGGTCACCAATCGCGAGTGGCACAACGCTTTCGGGGAGTTTAAGCTTGCTTTCAGTTTGACGTCGTAACGTCAAAAATTGGGATGCATCCGCAAACAGCAACAACGGGCAAGGTTAGCTAGACATCGCGGTTCGGGGATTGCATGCGCATTCTGCTGGTGGAAGATGATCGGGAGTTGGTGGGATACGTCCGCAAAGGACTGGAAGAGGAAGGATACGCTGTTCAAACGTGTTTTGACGGCTCGGCGGGGCTGAAGGCCGCCGAAGTCGCCGCTTTCGACATCATCGTGCTCGATGTGATGCTGCCCTTTTTGGATGGCGTGGAGGTCACGAAGCGGCTGCGGTTGCAAAACATCCGCACACCAATCCTGCTGCTGACTGCACGCGACGCGCCCGAAGATATCGTGCGGGGCTTGGACGCCGGAGCCGATGACTATCTCACCAAACCTTTTTCGTTTGATGTTCTGCTGGCAAGGATTCGCGCTCGCACGCGAACTGCGGGCGATCGCCGCACAACCATGCTCCGCTATGCGGACCTGTCTCTGGACATCACTAAGCGCGAGGTATTTCGAGGAGGCGAGACCCTGAAGCTTACGCGTACGGAGTTCTCGATTCTGGAGTGCCTGATGCGAGCCGCGGGCAGAGTGGTGACTCGCGACCATCTGATCACCACGGTTTGGGGCGAGCGTGAGATTACGGACAACAATCTTGAAGTGTTCATGCGATTCCTGCGAGAGAAGGTCGACATCCCAGCGAAAAGGAGATTGATCCACACCGAACGTGGGCTGGGCTACGCTTTGAGGGACCACTAATGCTCTCGCGCCTCTCCATTCGCATCCGCCTGACAGCCTGGTATGCGCTGAGTCTGGTAATTCTATTGGGCGGCTTGGCGGTCGCAAGTTATTTCGTCATGCGCGCGAGCATCTATCGCGCAGTTGATGTTGACTTGCGATTTCGAATTGCCAGCGTGGAAGATGAGCTTTCCGAGTCGCAGCCAATTGCGAGTATCGAAGCACTTCCTGAAGTCATATCGCGGTGGGACACATTAGATGTCTTGTTCCAGATTCTGGATGAGAACGGCAGGATGGTTTACCAATCGCCGGTTCTCGCCGAACACCGTGTCAAACCGATCCCGCCGCCGTCTTCGGACCAAACCATCGTGTACGAGGAATCAGGGACGCTGGGTTGGCCAGCACGAATGGCGGCGCAGAGGAGCAAGCTGGCAGGACAGACAATTATTATCGAAGTGGCCCAGCCGCTGCGATTTCATTACGCGTCTTTACGGGAATTCGCGGCGTCTCTACTAATCCTAATTCCCTTGCTGGTGGTGATTGCGGGACTCGGCGGGTACTGGCTCAGCGGCAAGGCGCTCTCGCCGGTGCACCAGATCGTGGAAGAGGCACGCGCGATTGATTCCTCGCGGTTGTCGCAACGCTTGACTGTACCTGCGGCGCGGGATGAACTCCGGAGCCTTTCCGAGACTCTGAATTCGATGCTCGACCGGATCGAAGTTTCCGTGACGCGGATCAAGCAGTTCACCGCTGACGCCTCGCACGAACTGCGCGGACCGGCAACATTGATTCAGACGGCAGCGGAATACAGCCTCCGCCGCGAGCGATCGCGGGAAGAACTGACCGAGGCGATGGAGAACATCCTGCGCGAGTCTCAAAGAACTTCTCAACTGATCGACAACTTACTACTGCTGGCAAGGGCTGATTCGGGTGAAATTGTAAAACTCGGCTCAGTTCGCCTGGACGCGGCGGTGCGCGAAACTGCCGAAAGATTAAAGCAATTCGCTGGCAGCAAGAACATCCGCATCACCGGCAACTTCGACGGCAGTACGCTATACGTGACCAGCGATCCGACCCTGCTGCAGCGGATGCTGTTCATTCTGATTGAAAATGCAGTCAAGTACACGCCGGAGAATGGGACGGTCACAATCTATCTGCGCGCTGATGGGGACGAGGTGATCATCGACGTGGCGGACACCGGGATCGGAATTGCGCCAGAAGATTTGCCGCTCATCTTCGACCGATTCTGGCGGGCGGACAAGGTGCGCTCTCGCGAAATGGGCGGCACCGGCCTGGGACTATCAATTGCGAAATGGATCGTCGAGAAGAGCGGCGGCACGATCCGTGTCGAGAGCGTTGTTGGCCACGGCTCGACTTTCGAAGTACGACTTCCCCGCTCGCAGGGCACAGCAGAAATTGCTCCAGCAAATGCGTACGGTCCTCGCGGAAGTTCCTTCAATTCTTCAGGTAAGTTTCAGCCGCAAGTGCGATGCTTTTTGTGAGCTGTGTTTATGCTACCGTGCGAGATGGCTTGAATCTGCACGCGAAAATGCTATCTAGAGTATCTTCGATGCCGAGGAGAAAACCGCAAATGACCAGGTTCTGGCCAAGTTTATTCGTGGTGCTGATTGTGACGACAGCAGGATTCGCGCAATCGCCAGCCTTATACAAGCAAATCGCTAAGTTTCAGATTGGCGGCGAAGGTGGGTGGGATTACATCACCTACGATCCGATTGGAGATCGCGTGTTCGTAGGACACAACAGCGAGATTACCGTCGTCGATGCCAACACCGGGAAGAAGACAGGCAGCATACCAGCGACCGGCGCTCATGGGGTTGCGCTCGTGCCCGACAAGAACCTGGGCTTCAGCACCAATGGCCGCGCGGGAACGGTAACGGTGTTCGATCTGAAAACGCTGGGAGTGAAGCAGGACATCACGGCAGGCCAGAATCCGGATGCCATCATCTACGATCCATACTCCAAGCAGGTAATCGTTATGAATGGCCGCAGCAAAGAAGTGATGGTGATCGATCCCGACACCCTGAAAGTGGTGGCGACGATTCCGCTCGGCGGCAAGTTGGAGGCGGCAACGGCCGAGCCCGGTCATGTCTACGTCAATGTGGAAGACTTGAGTGAGATTGCGTCGATCGACTCAAGAACGTGGAACGAAGACCACCGCTGGAAGTTGACGGGATGCGAGGAGCCGTCGGGCATGGGAATCGACGAGAAACAGCACAGGTTGTTCAGCGTCTGCGACAACAAAAAGATGGTGGTAGTGGACGCGACCAGCGGGCAGATACTCGCGACACTCGACACCGGAGCAGGCACCGATGGCGGCGGGTTCGATCCAGGATTGGGCTACGCATTCGCGTCCAACGGGCGTGACGCCACGCTCACCGTGGTCAAGGAAGAGAACGGGAAGTACGTTGTCGCCGGAAACGTGCCGACGCAGTTGGGCGCCCGAACCATGGCGGTGGATCCGAAGTCGCACAGAGTGTTTCTTCCCACCGCAGAGTTAGGTCCGCCCGCGGAGGGCCAGCGTTGGCCGAGCGTAAAACCGGGGACGTTCTCGGTTTTGGTGTACGCGCCGGCGGAGTGAGATGGAATTGACCGCTGATTTCGGGACTATCGTCAACCGAAAATCAGCGGCCAGTTTCTTGATGTATGCAGATCACTGGCCAAGAATTGTTCCGTGATTTGTTTCCGCGAAAGAGCCAGCGATCGTTTCGCACCCAAGCCTCGGCTCTTAAGCCGGCTCAAGTTCTGCGGAAGGGTGTATTCCGGCCCGTAGATGATTCGTAGATACTCACGCCCTCTGACTTTTACAGCTGGTTGTGCCAAACCCTTCGCACCTTTTGCGATGAATTCCAGAGGCTTCACCACCATGCCCTCGCCACCACGCGCGGTGAGTTCTTCCCACCACTGAATCCCTTTTGCTTGGTCGTCGGCGTTAGTCAGATCGACCACCTGAAACGGCGTTGCTAGCAATAGTTCCGGGTCGGCTTTGCAGATTCCGGCGAGCGTTTCCATGTGCCAGATGTGGTCTTTCGAGGTGTGCACTGCACCCTCACTGGCGAGAAAATGGAAAGGCGCAAGCTTAAGATCTGCGAGCGAGTTTACCGTCCAGCAGTATTGCCGGTATGCATCAACGTATCGCTCAGCCGCTTCGCCTCGCTGTATGTAGCTTTCGAGAAGCGAAGCCGCTTCTGGAATTTGCTGCGCGTTTCTCAATGCCGCAATCGCGGCTGGTAATGCCGCTCGTGCAGCCGCGCCCGTTGTCGCGTACTGCTGTCGCAATAGCTCTTGCGCTTTAGCGGACCACGGCATGAGTTCGCAATCGAGGCAAACCCAGTCTGTTTTGAGGGACTCCCAGATCCCGGCTCGTTCGACGGCACTACGCACGCGCTCCAGTAATTGGCACTCCAATGAAAGATCATTGAAGAATCGGCGTCCCGTCCGCGTATAACAAACACCAATTTCTGGCTCCAGGATTCCGAAGCGCTTTCGTGCCGTGTCTGTATCGCGACAGATCACAACTACAGCCCTCGATCCCATGTGCTTTTGCTCGCAGACGACTTTATGCACTCCTTCGTGGAAGTAGTAAGCAAAAGCTTCTTCGGGATGCTCCAGCAGATCGGCGCGCTTGCTCGTCGCACACGGGGACATCGTCGGTGGAAGATAAATCAACCACTTCGGATTTGCCGCGAAACGACTCATGACCTCAAGAGCTGTCGTGGCATTCTCTTCGCGAATGGTGATGTTCCGATGAAGCCGTGTGTGAATCAGCCGCTTGCCCAGAACGTCTTCTATGTCGAGCAAGTCGTCTTGCTGTTGCTGCGCACTGAGAGCTGGTGCGGCATCTGTCGGCGCCAAGAACGGTTTTGCAGATTCGTAATACGTCCTCAGCGCCGGAACGGAAATCAGTTCGCGCTCCGGATATCGCAGCGCAGTCAATTTACCGCCGAAGACGCATCCTGTGTCGATGTTGATTGTTCGGTTGAGCCATTCCGGTTCTGCTACAGGCGTGTGACCGTAAACGACCATAGCTTTGCCGCGGTACTCTGCGGCCCAGTTGTAACGAACTGGAAGTCCGTATTCGTCGGTCTCGCCGGTGGTTTCGCCATAAAGCGCGAAGTCGCGCACTTTGCCGGAACCGCGTCCCTGCATTTCCTCTTTCATTCCGGCATGCGCGACAACTAGCTTTCCATCATCGAACACATAATGACTTACAAGATCGTCCAGGAACGTGACGACCTGTTTCTTGAACTCCGGAGTCTCTCGGTCGAGTTGCGCGATTGAGTCTGCAAGTCCGTGCGTCAGCTGCACGTCGCGCCCTTTCATCTTCCGCATCAGCTTCATGTCATGATTGCCTGGTACACAAAATGCCGTCCCTTCATCAACCATTCTCATGACGAGGCGCAACACTTCTGGAATCCTCGGCCCGCGGTCTACAAGATCACCAACGAAGACAGCCGTCCTGCCATCAGGCGGGATTGCCTTGGGGCCATTGGGCTCGTCTTGAATGCCATAGCCGAGTTGGGCAAGCAGAGTGGTAAGTTCCTCATAACATCCATGAACATCCCCGATGATGTCGAAGGGGCCATGCTCGTGCTTCAGGTTGTTCCAGAGCGGCTGCCGCGTAATCTCGACAGCGGCCACTTCCTGCGGCGAGGAGAGCACGAACACATGACGGAACCCTTCCCGCTCTAATCCTCGAATTGAACGGCGAAGTTGCTGAGATTGGTTTCGCACAACATGTGGGCCGAATTGCCGGTCGGGACGGTTCTGGTTGCGCTCGTGACAGATCTTTTCCGGGATATTCAGCACGATTGCGACAGGAAGAACGTGAAACTCACGGGCCAACTCGACCAGCGGTTTGCGTGATTCCGGCTGCACGTTGGTCGCGTCGACTACGGCAAGTCGACCACTAGCGAGCCTCTTCCGCGCAATGTAATGCAGCACGTCGAATGCATCGTTTGTTGCTGCCTGAGCATTCTCGTCATCCGACACAAGTCCGCGACAGAAATCGGAAGAGAGGACTTCTGTAGGCTTGAAGTGAGCGCGTGCGAAGCTCGACTTCCCACATCCGGAGGGTCCGATCAGCACGACGAGAGAAAGTTCGGGGATAGTGATCTTCAAGAGCGCTGCCTCCGAGCCCCGTGGTCGTAGGTGGTGCGGCGAAGCCGAACCAGAAGGTCCGACAGAGCCGCCCTCGCGCTCGGGGCTTCCGGTAAATGAGACTGCTCGGCCGCAACCTCTAATTCAGATCGCAGGCGCTCATACTCGCGACGGTGCGCGTCAACATCGGCATCCGCCAAGGTTGACTGTTCTTTGCCAGAGCTCTTGCGAGCAATTAGCTCTGATATCCCGGTCGAGCGAAATTCCTCATTGAGGCGTACGAGATTCGCTTCTACTTCCCCGGTGTTCACCAGATGGATACCCGTAAGCAGCACACGATAGGTGTACAGCAGAGGTTTGATCCGTCGAGGTTGCTCTTTCTCAAACAACTCCCACTGAGTGGCCGCGAACCCCAAATAATGATGAGAATGGTAGCGAGTGATACAGCCCTTCGCGATCTCCTTCAGTTCCTTGTGCTCCGGCGAAGTGTGGACAACCAGAGGCGAGTAGAGTTGCTCCAGCACGTAACCGTTGCGCTTTAGAAGTAGACCGAAGAATTTGCGGGCGTCGTGCGTCACCAGATCGAGCTCGACTCCACCCTCTTTTTGTTCCTGCTCAATTGTTTCCTGAGGATCAAACAGCCCGAGTACCTCGGCCGCGGGCAAAAGATGGACGCCACGCAGATCCCAATCAGAATCTGGCGACGCGAAGCCGTAAAGGTGCGCACCACTGACAGTTGCAAATATCAGTGGATACGGATGATTGGATACGGCTTGGCTTACCTGAATCGGGACTGAAAACGTCATCGCACCATGCTCCTTCTCGCTCCAACCAAGAAATCATTGACGCGCTGATAATCCGGAATTTCGGGCAACTTGGTCCTCTCATACGCATGGTTGAAACACTTGTGCAGTTCCAGCCTCCACGCATTGACCTCGTCCCAGGCGATGTCGCCACGACGGATGGCCAGCAGCTTGTCTCGGTGCTCTTTCACCGAAAGCGGTACGAATCCTTCCCGCAGAACGGTGATACCGGAAAGCAGCAGGCGAATCAGATGCATTGCGTGTTTCCACTTGATTTCGCCCAGTGCACGCCAGTCCTGTTCCAATTTCTTGAACTGCGACAGGACGTATCCGTTGTACGTCTGATACACGAGACGTGAGAGAAATGCCTCACGCATGTTCAGTAGCTCACTCGCCAGCTGCGTTTTGGTCTCCACCAGTGGCGTGTAAAGGCATTCCAATACATTTGGATTTGCTTTTAACGCCAGAACAAGAAATTTCTGCAATTCCCAGTAGACTTCTTGGGATTCAGGATTCTCCAGTTGTTCAGGAACCCCATAGAGACACCATTGGAGATCGGAGGGAGGCAGATAAACGCCCCGGCGATCAACATCCGATTCTTCGTGACTCAACCCGTACGCATGTGATCCGACGATGCAGCGATAGATCACAAATTCAAAGAGGTCGAATTCTTTGAGCACGCGGTCCCGGTCACCCAATGGTCCAGTCTTGACGTGCTTGAGTAACGAGAATTCGTGCCGACGCAGATTTCCCTCCGCGCCGTCTGGAAAGCGCACGCGATAGGCATGAGTCGAGTCGGCGGGAGTTTTGATGAGTTCGCCGACAATCCCTTTCGGCAGGGTCGTCCCGCCACCTGAGGGAACGACCTCAACACGAGTCACGACCTGGGTGCCGATCGGCACAATGAGATTGGGGTGGCGTTCACGCACGATCGAATACTCCCATCTGAGTCGGCGCGCCAACTTGAGAATCTTCTTCGCCCACCGGCAGAAAGCGAACGGTGTATCCGAAACGTTCTGCCATCCGACCAGACCAAGCCTGGAATTGCTCCCGCGTCCATTCGAAGCGATGGTCTTTGTGGCGGAATTGCCCCGCAGGCAGAGTGTCGAACTTGACGTTGTATTCGGCGTTTGGGGTCGTCACGACGACCGTCTTAGGACGCGCCGACTCAAATAGCACTCGTTCAAAGGCTGCCAGGCGGGGCGGGTCAAGATGCTCAATGACTTCGACTACGGTCGCCGCGTCATAACCTCCCAAACGCTTGTCGCGGTACATCAGTGAACCGTGGATCAGCCTCAAGCGTTCCTTCTGTTTTGCCGGCATGCGGTCAAGTTTCAGCCGCTGGCTGGCGATTTCAAGGCTGCGATAAGAAACGTCCATGCCAACAATTTCGGCCAACGACGTCTCATCAAGTAGTGCTCGCAGAAGCTTGCCTTCGCCGCATCCCAAGTCCGCGACTCTCTTTGCTCCCACAGATCGCAACACTGCAACAACCGCGCCCATTCGTTGTTGCCACAGACGGATCGGCTCTTCAACTTTGATCTCTTCCTCTGCATGGGCTTCTTCAGCTGCGTCGGGATCTGGATTGTCTTCCTCTGTTAAGCGTGCAAGTGCTTCCCGCGCCAGTTGCCGCTGCCGCGGCAGATATCTCCTGACGATTGCTTCCTTATGCGGATGTGAGACAAGCCAACCCTGCCCTTTGCGCAACAGTTTCTCCACTTCGTCTTTGCCGATCCAATAATGCTTTTCGGCATCGAGAACCGGTACGAGCACATACAGATGATTGAGTAAGTCTTTCAGGCGAACTGTGCCTTCGAGCTTTACCGCGTAATACGGCCCGTCACCCCACTCGGGGAATTTCTCATCGAGCGGATGGTGCTCGGTCGTGACCGTGTATCCCAAAGGTTCGAAAAGTTCTCTTATGAGCCCCTCACCTCCACGACTGCTCACGACTGCCAAGTTGGCGACAAGCGGAATGGCCTGATCCGCCAATTCCTGTCTTCCCTTGCTACGTCCCGTCATCGCAGTTCCCAGAGTGCGTCCCATTGCAACGCTCAGAAATGAAGAAAGAACGTACGGACGATCATTCACATACTGATCAAGCGTTCCTCCGTCGTGCTGTCCTCGCTTTCCGCGAACCAGGCCGACCGGATCTACGTCAAGTAGCAGCGCCGCCGTGCATCGCTCGGGTGTGGCTTCGGGATAAAACAGATGAGCTTTCCCAAACGACAGTTCAAAGGAATGCACTTTCGAGGGATTCTTGTGCAACAAGTACCCCAAGTCGGTGGCGGGCTGGTGCGTCGTTGTGATCGTCAGAAGCATGGTCGGATTATACGAATGTGCAGTTCATCTCCACGTGCAAAGCAAGGTTGAAACTATGGTCCGGGTGGCAGGAGTTGAACCTGCCTGAACATGCTCCCAAGGCATGTGGGTGGGCGCTACTCTACGCCCGGATCTTTAAGAGAGGGCTTTTCGGCCATCTCTGGCTTACCCTTTAGTTCACGAAATCGAAAATCAGGCCGACGCACGCATCAAGCGCCTGCTGGCTTGGTTTCGGCTTGGTGCACACCCTTATCGACCTGTTTCCCAAACGTCTCTTTCAAGAAATCGCGCGCACACCCGATCATGATCGAATCAAAGTACATCTTTGCCATTGCTGCATCGCTGCCAGTTATGGCCTGCGATGCCGCCGGGTTGCTAGTAACACTCTCGGCTAACCCCGCCAGTCTCCGAAAGTTCAAGTCGTCCGGTACGTTAAGTTTGGAGATCACCGCATCCTCGAATGTTGTTCTGCCATCCCAAAATCCCTGTTGTTTGAAGAACGCTTGGAGCGCCAAATAGAACTCCTGGATACAGTCGCCGGCAAACGGGTGGAAAAGGTCGCTCTTCATCAATAGAGCCAGACCCCTAAGATAACGGTGGAAAATCACAGGATCGTGTTTCTGCGAGTTTTGAATGTATATGTAGACAGCCTGGATGTTGATGATGTCAAGTTTATTGATTGGTTCGGTCTTATCCCACACCGGAGCAGGCGAGGGACTAGCATTCATTTTGAAGGGAGCGTTATTTTCAACGTCGTAAAGACTTTCGTAAAACTCTGTGGTGAATTCTGGCGTGTACCACCAAAACATTCCCCGAGAACCAATATTCAGAGCCGCAACGAAAGCCATGACATCGCTGAATGCGACGGCCCAGAGATGCTCCAAAGGAATCTGCTTTGGAAAGATAATTTGAACCCGAAGTTCTTTCTGCCCTGATCCTCCCGAAAGGGTGATATGCCATTTTTGCTTATTCCATTCAACCAACACCTTTTGCCTCATGGTGTGTGCTAACGCCTGCAGCCGAACGACAATTCTCCACTTTGGTACTTTTGTATCCTGTTCCTGCGGAACTCTCGACATCTCTTTCTTCGTCAGTTCCAGATTGAATTGCTCCCAATACTCGTGTTTGTCCTTTATCCATTTGATCCAGGCGCGTACATTGCCCTGTGCAGAATCTAAGTAGTCAAAACTCTCGCTGCTATACATTATCGACTGCACTCGCGGATCGTCGCCGTGGGCCAAGAACCAGTCGAGGATCAGTTTTTCATCACTGGTCAGCTCGGCCGGATGCGCGATTTCCTCAGACGAGAGGCGCGCTTCTGTAATCGCCAGTAGGCTGTCCAATAGCGCCCGATCCACGATTTCGTTCTTTTCGCGAGCGACGTCCACATATAATGCCCGCAGTCGAAATTCATGCATGCCTCGCGCAGCGTGTTTCAGAGTCGCAATTTCGCTTGAGCTGACGCTTTTCTTGCTCAAGGCAAAGGACCAGAGCGCCCAAAAGATTTTCTTTACATGATCATCCAGCCACCCTAGTTTGTCGGTAAGTGCCTCACCATGAATTAGGACGATTACTCCCTTTCCGATCTCTTCGAGCGCCAAGATTGTCAGGTGGTGAGCAATATGCAGTCGGCTATCATCGTGACTAAGGTCCTTTGCGGAATCGAGCAAACATCGGGCATTCCTCACACACCTATCAAATAGCAGTCGAGTGTCCTGATTTTGCATTTTTGTCTCCGAGCATTTTTGTGTAGTCCGTTTCCTAACCTTGTGCGTGATTAAATGCTGGTCGGGGAGGGGAGATTCGAACTCCCGATCTCGTGCTCCCAAGGCACGCGCCTTGAACCAAGCTAGGCCACTCCCCGATCTTGGTGGCTCGTCACGGAATTGAACCGTGTCCAGCGGCTTTTCAGACCAGCACTCTTCCGTCGAGTTCACGAGCCAAATCTGGTGGACGGTGCGAGACTTGAACTCGCATTTCACGGGTGCAGGCCGTGGGTAATCCCCTTATACGAACCGCCCATTTGGGGCGAGATGAGAGAATCGAACTCTCGTGACTGGAGCCACAATCCAGTGCCTAAACCATTCGGCCAATCCCGCCATAAAACAATCTGGAGCTGGTCGAGTGAATCGAACACTCGTCGGAGAGGTACAAGCTCTCTGCACTGCCACTGTGCTAGACCAGCAAAACTTTTGGAGCTGGCACGCAGCCTCGAACTGCGGTCTCGCGCTTACCGTGCGCCTGCTCTTCCCGTTGAGCTATACCAGCGGAGCTGGCGCGGCGATTCGAACGCCGATCACGGACTTACGAGGCCCGCGCTCTTCCTACTGAGCTACACCAGCACAAAACTTCCTTAACAACTCTGGAGGCGGTGGGGAGAATTGCACTCCCGATGATCTGCTTTGCAGGCAGACGCCTTGCTGTCTTGGCTACACCGCCTCGAACATTTGGAGCGGAGTACGGGAATTGCACCCGTGCTTCCGGACTGGCGATCCGGGGTACTGCTCCTATACGAACTCCGCGTGGAGCGAGCAGCGAGGGTCGAACTCGCGTCATCAGCTTGGAAGGCTGAGGCACCAGCCGCTATACCATGCTCGCTCTTGGCGGGAGATGAAGGACTCGAACCCTCGTAACTGGATTTGGAGACCAGTGTCCTAGCCGCTGGACGAATCTCCCGCAAACTTATGGCGGAGCTAACGGGAGTTGAACCCGTCCCTGCTGAGAGACAATCAGCCATCCTGCCGATAGACCATAGCTCCGGCTCCCTCCCGTGGACTCGAACCACGATTTCCGCGTTCAGAGCGCAGCGTCCT
>JAICSO010000120.1 GCA_025936825.1 Terriglobales bacterium | reverse complement strand
TGACCGGGATTCCCATGTTCAGGCGCGTGCGCTATGCAAGCATTCATCCAGGCGTAGACGTAGTTTTCCATGGAAATGATGGAGCGCTGGAATATGACTTTGAGATTGCTCCGGGAAGTTCTCCGGAAAAGATCGCACTGGTTGTCGAAGGGGCTCAAAAGATAAGTGTCGCCGTAGACGGAGGTCTGGAGATAAATGCGGGAAAACAGACGTGGCACCTGCTTGCGCCGGCAGCATATCAACTCAAGGAGGGAGTAAAGCAGCCGGTATCCGTAAGGTATCAAATCACCAGCACAAATAGATTCAAGTTTGTGATTGGATCATATGATCGTTCAGCCAAACTGGTAATCGATCCGGTGGTTGAGTACGCCAAGATAATTGGCCTGAACAATGATACGCAGGTAAACGGGATGGCACTGGACGGAGCCGGAAATCTATACATTGCCGGAACCACGTTCGCCAGCGACTATCCTGTAGTGAATGGCCAGCCAGGAAAATTCCCCGCAGGTTCCACCCAAGTTTATTTAACCAAAATCAATCCGGCCGGCGATACCATTCTTTTCTCCACATACATTCCGTGCTCGGGATTCAGCCGGCTGGATGGCTTGAGAGTGGATGGCAACGGCAATGCGTACCTGATTGGCGAGCCCGGCGGAAGCGATTTTCCCGTGACAACGACAGCGCTGGGGACAACTGGAGGCTTTCTGGCGAAGTTTGCGGCCGACGGCACGATGATCTACTCAAGCATTCTTGGAGGGGCATTCCCACGCGGGCTGCGCGCGGACAGCTTGGGCAATGCCTACGTTATAGGTGAAGCTGGTCCAACGCTGCAGACGACTGCGGCAGCGTTTCAGCCGGTACCGCCATGCCCAACCTGTGGAGCCAAGTTCTTTGCCAAAGTGGACCCGACCGGATCCGCTTACATTTTTGCCAGCTATTTTTACGATCCAGCGACAGCCACGCTCGTCGGAGCAACAGCCGGGGTGAATCCAGGCATCGCGCTCGACCCGGCAGGCAACATCTTCCTCATGGGACAGGGAAACAGCGCCACTGTCCCACACGTGAAGGCATGGCAGATTGGCGGCGGCCTCTTCCTGGCGAAATTCGCACCGGACGGAAAGACGCTCGAATTCTCGACCGACCTTGGTGGCGGGAGCAGCAGCGAACAGCCAGTTGGCCTGGAAGTGGGAAGCGACGGCACGGTTTTTGTCATCGGAACTACGAAGAGCAATGACTATCCTTACAGCATCAATGCTGCCGGGCATCCAGCATTGCCGGAAGGAGATATCGTCACTTTTGCCAGCGCCATAAATCCCGCGCTGAATGGATTCACGTATTCAACTTACGTGGCAAGCGGGTCTGCTACTGGTGTTTTTCTGGACGCCAATAATCATCTTTATATCGCAGGTTCCGCGAGCAGAATTCTGCCCCTTGAGGGTGCAGTGGTGTCCGATATCGGCCAGGCCGGATCCGGCTTTTTTACGGAACTGGACGCGGCGGGAAATCCGGTGAAGGTAAGCAGATTCGGGGGACATCTTACGGATGAGACCCCAACAGCAATAACCGCCGATGCGGCAGGAAGCGTTTTTATTGCAGGCGCAACATCGCCCCAGAATGAAGTCCCGCAGCCCGATCCCATTCTGGTGGGTCCGCCTTTTGCAAACGGTTTGACCGGCGGCAACTTCGGGCTGTTCTTCGCAAAGGTCAGCCCCACGAATGCGCCGCAGATCAGCCTGAACTCACTTGGTTTTCCGTTCATGATTCTACGGAACGCGGGTTCGTCAGACCTTCATATCGGCAGCATAACGTTTTCCGGAGGTCGCACGTGGGGCAATTGCGGCTCGACCGTGCCCGCAGGCACCTCATGCGTCATAACTGTTTCAGACTCTCTTGGGCGGCTGGCTTCCGGCACGCTCACCATCACGAGCGATGCACAAGAAGGCGTGGCAACAGCCAACATCGTCGTACCAGTGGCCGAAATCGGACAGCCGATTGGCGATTTTTTATGGTTTGATGATCCGCCAGTGGGGGCGATCCGTGGCACGCAGACGGTTCCATTTCATATCTGGAATGTGGGCACAGCCAGCTCCGTAATCAATCTGATCAGCATTGGCCAGCCGGCTTCGCAAACGAATAATTGCGGGACAACTCTGGCGCCGGGAGCAGGCTGCATTGTCAATGTGACATTTAGCGGACCCAGCGCGTTCATGACGGTGTTCTTCGATGACGGTGCCCAGAAGTCGGTTGATTTTTTTGCGCCAGCGCTGAATCAAAACCCGCTCTTGTCGATAGCAGGGATCAGGTTCCCAACACAGTTCGTGGGAGGGGTGTCGCTTCCCAGGACGATTACAGTCACAAATCCCGGCAACAGCGATGTTTCCACATCGCCATCATTGACGGGCGATTCGGAGTTCAGCATTGCAGGCAATACATGCCCTGTACTACTAGCCGCCGGCCAGAGTTGTGTAGTGGGAGTGGTGTTCACACCAGTGATCAACGGGAATCGCAGTGCTCAGCTAACAATTGGCAGCAGTACGGTGCAGCTATTTGCGCCGGGAGAGATCAACTCCGCAGTCCAGGTCTCGCCATTAGAGCAGGATTTCTTCCCCACCGTGGTGCATCTTGCCAGCGAAACTTTTCCAGTGACGCTGACCAATACTCTCAGCACAGCAATCCCGATTACCGGCATCACGTTTTCGCTGAGCGACTACACCGAAACAGACGATTGCGTGGGGCAGGTTCCGGCGAACGGGTCATGCACCGTGCAGGTGAAATTTGTCCCGCAGGCGGTTGGGTCGCGCAATGGCACGATGACGGTCAACTTGACCGGCGCGACCACGCAGGTGCTGACCCTGACCGGTGAAGGCCAGACGCCGTTCTCAGTGAACCCGACAAGCTTGAGCTTCACCGCCCCTGTTGGGGGAACGAGTACAGAGCAAGGAGTGGGTATGGGGAACCGGCTATTCGTGCCCGAAGGGTACACATTCACGTTAACGGGAGCTTTCGCCATTTCACAAAATCCCTGTCCTCAACCCATGCCTCCAAATGGAACAACCGGCTGTGCGCCGACGATCGTGTTTCAGCCGACGACCCCGGGCCCACAACAAGGAACTTTTACCATCAGCTACGCAGGTATTACCGAACAAGATGTGGTCACTCTGAACGGCATTGCGACCACAGTTTCGGCTTCACCCTTACAACTTAATTTTCCCCTCACGAAAATCCCGACCAGTTCCACCCTGGATGTGACGCTGACGAACAGCGGAGCAGCGGCGGTGGCGATCAGCTCGATTTCGACAGCCACCCCGTACAGTGAGGCTGACTCATGCGGTGGAGTGGTGCCGGGCAACGGAAGTTGTGTCTTACACGTAAGTTTCACTCCGCGGACTACGCAGTTTCCTGTGGCCGGAACTCTCAACCTCGCTCTGGCTGATGGCGGGCAATATGTAGTGGGCCTCTCGGGAACAGGGACAGGGCCAATGGTGTCACTGTCCGCACTTTCCACAACGTTTGGTTCGTTAGTGCTGGGAACTACCAGCAATGCACTCAGCGTAACGATTTTCAACAGTGGCGATCAGCCTCTCAACATCAGCAACGTCTCCATGAACGGAGACTTTACGCAGACGAATGACTGCCCGGCATCATTGCAATTCAGTTGCCAGGTGACGATAAAGTTTGCCCCCACCGCCGTGGGTACGCGGGTGGGTGTCCTCTCAGTCAGCGACGACGGGCTGGCTAGCCCGCAGACGCTTCAATTCAGCGGAGTGGGAACTGACTTCCACGTAAGCGCGCCGGGTAGCGCGAGCGCAACCGTGACTGCCGGACAGACGGCCGTATACACCCTCGATTTCACAGCGGTCGGCACGTTCTCCGGGCAGGTTCAAGTAAGCTGCAGTGGAGCGCCGCAATCGGCCACATGCGGCTTAAGCTCACCGAATGTAAACCT
>JAICSO010000054.1 GCA_025936825.1 Terriglobales bacterium | reverse complement strand
TGGGCCTCAGCGGGGCCTGGCGGAACCTTTGGCAACCGCTTTGACGACCCTGATGCGACCTACCGTGTTCTCTACGCGTCCTCGCAACGACTCGGTTGTCACCAGGTCGCCGAACCATTGGTGCGTCAACTCATGCAGCGTCGGGATATCGCGGTCCAAAATGTCGGAGTGCGTCGTCGCGGTGCGGAACAGCACCGATTCTTCGCGCAAAAACGTCGCGCTCGCGTGCTCCATCCCGTCGTACGCCATGCTCGGGATGAGCACCATGTCGTACTTTGGAAACGGATAAGGCTGCGCGAAAAAGTCAGAGAGAAATTTGATTCCTTTTGCCCTAATTTCCTGCAACTCCGGAACTTCTTGCTCCGCTCGCGCTAGTTGCGATTTGCGAAAATAGACCGTTGGTTCGCCCGCCAGTGTGATCTTTTGAAACGGCCCGGCGGCGAAGGCGACGAGATAGGTCGGCAGCGGCAATGTTTCAGGGAACTCCCATACGTTGGGCGTGCTCGTCTTGCCTGTGGTGTTCGAGATCACGCTCCAATCCCCTGGCGCATCGATGGTGAACTGGAACCTTCCCTTAATGTCCGGCTGATCGAACAGGGAAATGCCATGCTCGCGTCCATCGGTACGAACAGCGTGTACACGTACTCGGAGCCGTCGTCTTTGTCTTCGTACTGGATGATCGGCTTGCCCGCCGGTCCGGCGTGGGATGTGAAGTTGATGTCCACTATGGAGCCCGAGCAGATGGCGAATGTTCTGCGTGCGACAGTCGGCTCGATTGACCCACAGTTACCACTCGCTCAGGTCCAAAGCATGGGACGCGCAGTTTCCAATAGCGAAGCTCCACGCCGCTTTAATACCGTGCTCATCTCTGCCTTTGCAATGGTGGCGTCGCTACTGGCGGCACTCGGCATGTACAACGTCATCGCCTTCTCCGCTGCTCTGCGCGTACAAGAGATGGCAATCCGCATGGCTCGCAACGATCCGGCATTCTGCGCCTCGTCTTTGCATCTTCAGCGAAAGTGGCTATGCTCGGGTGTGCGATAGGACTGTTGGGCGTAGCTGCGGTTTCTCGGCTGCTGGGCTCTTTCCTATTTGGTGTCAGTCCCCTCGATCCACTGGTGCTGAGCTTGGCCGCGGTCCTCGTACTACTCCTGGCATGGGTCGCTTCATTGCTGCCCGCGCGACGCGCAGCTTCCATAGACCTCATGAGCGTTCTGAGGGCGGAGTGACGTTCGACACCCGGTGCCATCTCGATAGTTCGCGGTCCATGCGAAGCCTAGCCATGGGCTCACGTCTATTTAGGAGCTTTTAGTTGATCGACAGATCGCCAAGCGTGATTTCTTCTAGCTTCCCGGACTCCGACTGTGCCTTTTCGGCTGGCTCCAAATACAGCTTCACGTGGGTTAACAATCCTACTGAGAAATCAACTCGGACCCAGTACTCTTTCCCGGCTTCCATAACAAGGTCGTAAATTGGAAGGTCAGCTTTTGCCTTTCTGGCCGACGCGGTGATGTTGTGCTTGCCGGCCGCAATCAGCATTCGAATAGCCTGTCCATTCTCGATCTGAGTAGCTTTTTTGCCATCGATGTCTATGTTAGTTTTCAATCCTAAGCCGCCGAATTGGTGAACGCGATAGAGATGAAGGATGGCGGTATTTGAAGCTGTCCCGACCGCCGTTCTAACAACTGCTAGATTGCTCGCAAAAACAGAGCTCTGTGAAACTTGTGCTGGGGGTTGCGGCACAGAATCCTTCATCGGAACAGGACTCTTCGCCGCTTGCGCCGTGAGTTCTGGCGTGGATTTGTTCACGGGTCCAGGGTTGGGAACCGCAGACGCCTGGGCTTTTGGAGTTTCAGGAGCTGAGCCTGCCGGGGGCGGACCGAGAGTCTTGTCATCAATCTTCACAAATCCCCATCTACGAACAACAGCATTCCCCAGTACGGCTGGCTTCTGAAATATCTTGCCCTTGTCTGTCCTGTTGGCGATTGCTTCTTCGGTAACCGGGAGAAAGAAGAATTTCCTTCCGCTCTTGGGAGTGAAATACATACCGCACGCATCAGTATTACACGCGACTTTTACCTCCCGAATTTCGGACACGGCCAGCCGGACGTTTTCATCCGTGCCCTCATAAACCGCGCTGTCCCTATTAATGACCAAATGTCCGTAACCGTAACCATTTGCCCCAAAACCGACTTTTCCATGCACTACCGGGAAAGTATTTTGGACGCGCTCCTCAGTCTCTTGTTCTTGCTCTCGTGCCTTGTCTACACTTTGCTGAAGTTCTTCAGCCTTCTGCCGGTCTAGCCCTTGTTTCTTAGTTGCCCCAACAGGCGCTGCAAATTCGCATCATTGCTGTTGGCTGCGCCTGCTCCGATGAGTTTTTCTCCAGCTGCTCTTAAAACCTCGATTCCGGCGGGAAGGTGAATGAATGGACTTGCGATTTTATCTCTCCGGGGGAGTGCTTCTTTGGAGACCGACGATTAAAACCAGGACCATTAGTTGACGAAGCTGGAGCGGTAAGCTGCCCTCGTAACTCTCTGCTGATGGCAGTTGCGATTTCGCGAGCGGCACGCGCGTTGGGATGTCGGTCCCAAGGTAGACGCCACGAGGAATCAATTTCGACGAGAACATAAGGTATGCTCGCGTCGTCGAGAATCCGGCGACGCAACAACTCCTCAGGTTGCTCTTCAAGCCCAAACTGCAGCACGACGAGCAGCGGCGTGGCCCCGTGTGCGCGTGCCAGTTCGCGGGTGGCACGGAGCACTTCCCGGGTCACCGTTATGCCGCGGTCGACGGTCGTGTCGGCGCGGTACGGCGCGAGCAACTTCGCGAGCGATGCGAGGCGCGGGCGCTGTTCTGCTGGCAACCAGACAAGACCCGGACCAAGGTGCGGTCGATCCTGATCGAGATTCCGCCCGAAGAGTGCCGTCATGAACAGCGACACTATGGCCACGGGACAGCGAAAGTGAGGCAGTTCCGACTGCAGCCTCAAGTACGCTTGGTCATTTGCCGTAGCCATGGACCGCCAGATTGCCGGCTTGCATCCCCGTCATCGCCGCGACCTGCGCAGGTATGCTTTCTTCATATGTGAGTCCCTCACCGAACATCACTGACTCCCCCATGAATAAGCATTGAAATCCTGTAGTTCACATCAGGAGGCGCAATCTCGATTGGAGAAATTTTGATATGCAGTGCGTAATCGACAGTCTCGACTTGATCCATCAGGGGCAGAGCCCAGAAAACTACTCGCGAAACTGTTCGCGCTGGCAAATCCGATGTCAGCGAGTGCGGCGGGCGAGTCCTCCCACGTCTCCTGCCGGGCGTCATTGTTCCCTCTCAGCAGGAACGCGACGTGGCAGGGTTCGCTCGATAGCAGCCGGTGTGGATGGTAAAGGTGAACGAATCGACGCCGGCTCCGACCCCGCGAGTTGCCCGAATAGCGGCTCGATTCAATGCCTCTTGTTGCCTGAGCCGCTTTGCTGAAAGCTTACAGCCCTCTGAAATGGCTTTAAGGCATCGGCTGTGCGCTGTGTCAAGCTCTACCGGTGAAATCCTCCGAAGAGATCCAGCCACAAGATCACAGCAATGACGATTAGTAAACGAGGCACGAGCACCAGCAGTTTCGACTTCGCATTTGTGGAGCGGCTAGGTTGGAGGTTCTTCATAACAAAAAGCTGCCACAGTTAGTGGCACATCGAATCATTGGCGTTGCCTTTCGAATCTTCATAAGCACGGTCTGACACGTTGTAAGGGCCAGCTCAATTATTTTTGGGCGACGATTGCAGTACCGACTCACAGTGTCACTGCTGTCGTGTTCGCGCCCACTTCCGGCTGTCCGGCCCGAAGTCGGCAGCGCCGTCTGCCAACCTCTTTTGTTCCGCTTGCCCATCCCAAATCGCAACTTTAAGCTCGCAATCCCAGCAACTCACGGCCAAATCCATTACTGACGTAATGCTGCGCGTCCCAAAAAGCTACCTTTCTCCAAATGGAATCCCTACCATCGCTCTGGGGCGCTTCGCGCGGGCATCAATCCCTCTCTGCCCGAAGCCATTGGAGAATTCTTATGAAAGCTGCACTTTGCTGCGGACTCGTGTTTCTGATTACCCTTATCGGTTGCAGCACCGGCAAAGGGAGCAGCTCAACCTCTGGCTCTCCAACCATTTCCTCGGTGCAGGTCGCTCCTGCCACCATGTCCATTGGTATTAGTGCCAAGCAGCAATTCACGGCCACGGCCAATTTTTCCGACGGCACCACGAAGGATGTCACCAGCACCGCGCAGTGGAGTTCTTCTGACTCCACCGTAGCCAGCATCACCGCCGCTGGTCTGGCCACCGGCTCCAGCCTGGGCAGCGCGACCATTACCGCTGTATCGAGCAGCGTGCAAGGATCGGCGAGTCTCAAGGTTTCCAGCGCTGCAGTGAATTTGGCTTCAATTGCGATAGCTCCGGCCGCGTCTTCGCTGCCTGTGAACACCTCGGCGCAGTTTACGGCGACAGGCAATTACAGCGACGGAACCAGCGCTGACATCACGAAGCTCGTGACGTGGAGTTCTTCCGCAACATCCATTGCCACTGTGACCTCAAGTGGCCTGGTCACGGGAGCCGCCGCCGGGGCCACAAACATCTCAGCCAAGTATGCCGGTGTTTCGCAATCAACCAGCCTTACTGTGACAGCGCCGGCCCTCGCTTCCATTTCCGTTACGCCTGTTGGTCTGACTCTCGGCATCGGCATCAATCAACAATTCGTTGCGACCGCCACTTACACCGACGGCACGAGTGCCGATCTAGCTGCTGGAGTGACTTGGAATTCCTCTTCTCCTGCGGTTGCGACCATCAATACCTCCGGGCTTGCCACGACCGTCGCCGCCGGTGCAACCACCATCACCGCTACCGTCGGCGCGTTCAGCGACACTTCAGACTTGACTGTGGTTCCGGCGCATCTGATTTCAATCGCCGTTACTCCCGCAGTTCAGTCCATTGCGCAAGGCACAACCCAGCAGTTCAGTGCCGTCGGAAGCTTTGATGACGGCAGCACGCAGCTATTGCCTTCATTGACCTGGTCATCGACTTCCTCCTCGGTTGCCAGCGTCGATTCCACAGGACTTGCGACCGGCGTTGCTGCGGGTACCACCACCATCACCGCTGCATCTGGTTCGGTCAGCGGAACCTCATCGCTCACGGTTACCGGAGCGACCCTGGTTTCAATCGCCGTGACACCCGCCAATTCCACCATGGCCGTCGGCACCATCAAGCAATACACCGCGACCGGTACTTTCAGCGATTCCAGCTCGCAAGACATCAGCGCGAGCGTCCTCTGGACTTCCTCCAACCCTTCCGCTGCCACCATCAATGCGCAAGGTTTGGCGTCGAGCCTCGCCACCGGAAGCGTTACCATCAGAGCTGCCCTGGGTTCCGTCAGCGGATCAACCGGGCTCACAATTTCCACCGCGCACCTGACCGCGATCACTGTAAACCCTGCCAACCCGCGAATTGAGAAGGGTACAACCCTCAAGTTCACCGCCAGCGGAACCTTCAGCGATGGCAGCGTAGCCAGCAATCTGGTCGGAATCACCTGGAAGTCGTCGAAGCCGAATCTGGCTTCCATCCGTTCAACCGGCATCGCCCATGGAAAGAAGGGAGGCACAGTGACAATTTCAGCCTCCTCCTCAGGCGTGACCGGCAGCACGACCTTGACGGTTGGCACCGGAACGCTTGTGTCGCTTGCCGTTACTCCGGCAACTGTGACCGCAAAGGCGGGCGGCACGCAGCCCTTTGTCGCAACCGGAACATTCAGTGACGCCAGCACGCAGGACATCACCTTGAACAGCCACTGGAGTTCGTCTTCGGCGCCCGTTGCGACCATTGCCAACGCTCCGAGCGTGGCAGGTCTGGCAAATTGCAACGCCGCCGGCACGAGCACTATCGGCGCCAACTCAGGCGGAGTTACCGGCTCAGCTGTGCTCACCGTGCAGTAACAACCCGGATCAACAATCGAGGGCTGATCCAGCATCAGCCCTCAGCAAAATCGCCTACACACAGCCCCTTAGACCTCAGGAGCGATGGTTTCCAAAGAGCCATCCGGCAACCGGAGGGTTGGAGAGAAAACCAACCTTCAAGGTGAAGGTCGTGAACCCTCGGGCCGCGTCGCGGCCTTGGCGCAGGTTCGGTTTTGATCGAGGTCGCGAACCCAAAGCCCATTGTGGTCACGATTCAGATGGAGCTGCGCCAGGCGCAGGTGCGCATTAGAGGTTCCGCCGATCTAGGGTCCGTTCGCGTATTGCTGGAGTGTCTCACGCGATGATTGCGCTGCCAGCCAAGACGCGGATCTGGATCGCGGTAGGTGTCACTGACTTGCGGCGCGGCTTCACTGGGCTGAGCGCGTTGGTTCAGACGCCGCAAGCGGCGTGTGCGTCGGATGTTGTCCGCGTACGCTTTCGACGTGACCAACGGGCTAAGACCAACGATAAACGGGCGTCTACAGATTCGTAGCAGCGGTCTTTTGCGCAATTGAGGAAACACGTATTAGAAATCCACGATGGACAAACATATAGCAAGCACAACTATTAGCTATTCCAGCTAGAGTCAATGCAATTTCTTCTGCCCCGAGAGGATCAACCGAGGCTTTTAATATTCTAAGAAACCTTCTCGTATCGAAAATTATCCAGAACGAGAACACGCCCCAGGCGACCCACAGCGCTGCATGGGGCGAAGGCAGGTCGCGCGATACTGCTGCATTTCCTCCGTCCATCGCTGCCACTATGGCCAAGGTGGGCATAACCAAAAGCATCGCGACCATAAATAAGAGAACGGCGACCCTCGTCATTAAGAGTTTCTTCTCGGGCTCCGTGTACGTGTTGTCACTTTCCATCTTCAGGCTAACTTCTTCTTACTTTCACAAATTTTGCACGCCTCTTCCGGGAACATTCGTTGCAAAAGTTCCAGGGCTCCCTCAGCGCCCTTTCTCGCATGATCGAGCAATTTCAGCTTTGCTTCTTCCGAGGTTAATTTTATGGCTGTTGGCTTCTCGTATGGCTGCTTCTGCTTCTTCTTCGCTCTTTTTGGCTTCTGCGTAACTGACTACACCTGGCAATTTATTTTTGCACGCTTTGGCCCTGCCTCATATTGCTCCCCTGCCTTTGTTCTGATTTCGTAATAACGCTGGCCGGTGGCTTTTTCGGCGAGCACCGCGCATGCTACAAATACCGAGAGCGGTCAATTTCGTATAGCGCGTGCATGAACAGGGACTCGATTGAGAATGGCACAGCGGTATGCGCCGATACTCCAGGTCAACCGAGCGGCACTCACCGAACCGGGACTTAAATGAACTTTTCCGTGGAACGTATGGGGCCGTGAAGGAGACAATTCCCTGTGATCGAATGGCCTTGAGTTTGTATACGCCCGAGCAGGGGGCGCTCAAACGTGCCGCCGCCGCTGGACAACCTGAAGACAGCTTTTTTCACATTGGCTTATTGCTTGACTGGAAAGAAAGCCATCATGGATGGGTCTTTCCGCACCAGAGGCCAATTGTGCGATCCCAATTTCGATGGTGCGCCCCAATTGCCTCCGTTTGACAGCAAATCCGGGGAGTACTTCGAAATAGGGGTATCCGCTGATCTACGCCGAGTTTCTGAACGCATCCGAACTCTAGAGAGCATCATGCGGCGCATCGTAGGCGAACAGAACTGAGGGATGACCTACCAGCTCAGCGACGCTGACAGCGATTCGGCGGTGCGGCTTCGGGTGCCCTTGCTGGATCGTCGGCAATTGGGAAGTTGACTTCTGGTTTGCCCGTCATCGGCTAAGTGCCCTGGGCTTCTTTGTGTTGCGTTCTAGCCAAGGTTCGAGTGAGCAGCGCTGTCCACCTCAGTAAAAACCCGGATGGCCGTTTTCGTGGAATAGAATGGTTCCTCAGAGGACTTTTCTTCATCGTGGCCAAGCCGGCAAAAGCCGCGCCAATTCCATGTTTTAGAGCAGCCCGCAATGTAGTAGCATTGTCTTACTTGAAAGTCCCCCCGTCCTTTAGTTTTGGATTTCTCAGATGCACACGATCGACGGAGTTGCCGAGGCAGAGCATCGTTTGCGCCACGACCATTCGCCTGGTGCATTCCAAAGCTATGCCGTGCGATTAGCGCTCGTCTTCGTTCTGTACCTGGCTGCCGGTAAACTTGGTCTCTCCGTGCCATTCACAAGTGGCAACGTCTCACCGGTATGGCCCGCTTCAGGTGTCGCGTTGGCATCCGTATTGCTCTGGGGTTACGAAGTCTGGCCTGCGATCGCCTTGGCCGCTTTTTTGGTTAACTTTCTAAGCCCCATTCCCAGCTTATCGGGTGTCGGAATCGCACTTGGCAATACATCGAGCGCTCTAGTGGGCGGCTATCTGATGCGCCGATTCAAGGACAGACTCTCCTTCGAACGGCTACGGGACGTTTTGGGGTTGATGGCTTTGGGTGCTGCAGTAGCTCCGATGATTGCCGCCTCTGTCGGCGTGACAACACTTCTGTTGACACACGTGCGTGCCTGGTCTGGTTTCAGTACGGCATGGCAGGTTTGGTGGCTTGGCGACGCGATGGGCGTACTCATCATTACGCCGATGTTCTTTGTTACACGTCGAGAACTCACAAGATCGTTTAAGACGCGCGGCATCATTGAGTCATTCGCGCTGTTGTTCGCACTGGTTGCGACGTGCCTCGCGATTTTTGGGGCTGCGCCATCCCTTTCCTGGGCTCTCCCAGGGGACAGGTTTCGCCCGCGGCGTTATTCGTGCACGTCGTCGAGAAATAACCTGAGCTTGCCGGAGCGTGAAGGCTGGCGCAATTTGCGCAGGGCCTTGGCTTCGATCTGGCGAATGCGCTCGCGGGTGACGGCGAACGCCCGCCCAACCTCCTCCAGCGTGTGCTCCGAATCGTCCTCCAGACCAAAGCGCAGCTTCATGATCTTCTCCTCGCGCGGAGTCAGAGTGTGCAGCACCTGCCCGGTCTGCTCCTTCAGGTTCACGTTGATGGCAGCAGCGTCCGGTGCGAGCACAGCGGTGTCTTTGATGAAGTCGCCGAGATGGGAATCCCCCTCCTCCCCAATTGGCGTCTCGAGCGAGATCGGTACCTGCATGATCTTGCGCACTTTGCGCAGCTTGGCCACGGGAATGTCCATGCGTTTGGCAGTCTCTGACGCGGTAGGTTCGCGGCCCAACTCCTGGACCAGTTGCCGCGAGACGCGAATCAGCTTGTTGACGATCTCAATCATGTGCACTGGGAGTCGGATGGTGCGCGCCTGATCGGCAATGCCTCGTGTGACTGCCTGGCGGATCCACCACGTCGCATAGGTGGAAAACTTGTAGCCGCGGCGATAGTCGAACTTGTCCACCGCCTTCATCAGGCCGACGTTTCCTTCCTGGATCAGATCGAGGAACTGCAGTCCGCGGTTGCCGTACTTCTTGGCGATCGAAACCACGAGGCGCAGGTTGGCTTCAATGAGCTCGTGCTTAGCCTGCTCAGCGTCCATCTCGCCCTGTATGATTTTCCGCTGCGTGCCGCGCAGCTCCTGGAAGCTCACCTCGGCATCGCTTTCCAGCTTTACCAGATCCGCGCGATGCCGTCGCTGTGTCTTGCGGTAGTCTTTCTTGAGTTCTTCGCTGTGCGTGCTCTCAATCTTCTTTTCCAGGTCGCTGACGTGGCGGTCGAGCGAGCGCATAATGTCCATAGCTTTATTCACTCGATCGATCAAGCGTTTGCGCTCGCAATTCGAAAGACCGAGGTCGCGGATGATGAGCGAAACCCGAACCATCTCGCGCCCTAGCCTGCGGCGGCAGTGACTGTATTGGTGAGCTTTCTTTTGCGCCGCGATGGTCGCTAACCGTTCGGCCAGCTGGCCTGCTCGTTTGCAATGCTTTTGCACCTCGTCGATGCGGCGCGTAAGGTCCTTGACGCGGTTCTGCAGAATCTCTTCGGTGATCTCCTCCTCGTCAAAAACAACAATGTCCCTGATCGAGCGTGCGCCGCGCCTCAAATCTTTGCCAATGGTCAGGACCTGTCGGATTACAAAAGGCGAGCGAGAAAGCGCCTTCAGAACTTGCAGCTGCCCGCGCTCGATGCGCTTGGCAATGTCCACTTCCCCTTCCCGGGTGAGCAGTGGTATCGCACCCATCGCGCGTAGGTAGATGCGTACCGGATCGTTGGTCTTTTCAAGCGCGTTTGGCGTCAGGTCGAGCTGAACTTCATCGCCCTCCACTTCGTTTTCCAACCCTTTTTCGAGGGCTGAGGATAGCTTGGGCTGACCTTCGAGCACCTCAATGCCCTGCGTGCCGATCGTGGCGAGCAGGTCTTCCAAATCCTTTGGGGAATGGACGTCCTGGGGAATCAGGTCATTCACCTCGCCGTAGGTGAGATAGCCCTTTTCCTTTTCAGAAACAATCAGTTTCGCAATGTCGCCGAGAGCCAAGCCGAATCCTTTTCAGCGCTGCCCTGCATGGGCAAAGGGTGCTCGTGTTGGTCTGCAGCGGCAACAGCGACTGAAAGTGCGGGAAATCCAAGACTGAAGGGATGCTAGCACGGGGTCCCAGTAACTTCCAAACTAGGACACATTCTGGCTGCTAAAGAAGAATGCCAACCAGCTGTTTGCAATGTGCGCGCTGGTGAAGTTGTACCTGCTACGGAAAAGGCTGCTTCTTCTTGCACTGGCTTGGGGCTGTGCAGCTTGCTGATTGCGGTTTGCGCCGGCGGATGACAGGTGAAATACCGAATCCGGCGCTTGCCCCGAAATGATCGACCATTCCCTGAGTTGATCACAGAGACTTGTTCAGAAAACTCTTCCTAGCGTTGCACCGATGTGCAATCAATCCATCTACATTGATAGTTAGAGGACACCGGCAGCAATGAGCAATATTGAACATTCTTATCTTAGTTCTTGTGCTCGAATCCTAGGGTTGTTTCAACAATGAAGTGCAAAGCTATGGCCAAGCAAAGACGCAATTTCAACCCCAAGACCTTCTTCTCAAAGGTCGGCAGGGGCAGGGAGATGAGGTCCTTTCGGAAAGGACAGATGATCTTTGCCCAGGGTGACGTGGCTGACGCAGTGTTCGTCATCCAGACAGGCGTGGTAAGACTCAGTGCAAGGTCCCAAGGGGGGAAGGAAGCAACGCTCGACATATTGGGCGACGAGGTTTTTGTTGGCAAAGACTCGATTGCCGGTCAGCCTATGCGCACAGCTTCCGCCAGCGCACTCACAGACTGCAGCCTCCTGCGAATTGAAAAGAAGTCGATGATGCTCGCACTTACGCAGGAAGTGACATTGTCAAATACGTTTTGCGCATATGTACTGTCGCGGAACATCCGCTACCAGCAGGATTTAGTGGATCAGCGTTGCAATACCAGCGAGAAGAGACTAGCGCGCATTCTCTTGCTGCTCTCTCATTTTGATGGGCAATCCTCGGTTCAGACTGTGTTTGCGAGGATAAACCATGAAATCTTGGCGGAAATGGTAGGCACTACGCGGTCGCGCGTTTGCCACTTCATGAAGAAGTTTAAAGACGCTGGGTTCATAGATTACAACCTCAGAAGTCGGCCGATACGCGTACGTCGTTCACTCTTGGCTTTCTATACCCGATAAAACCTGCTCATTCGATTTGCTCTCGAAAACTAAATAAGACGTCGAAGCATCGCGCATTCCCAATCGGAACCCTCGCGTGAACGGGCATCTCTGTTCGTGCCTTGCCCCTCGCAAGATACGTCATGAGCGCCTGACGATAACCACGCCCGCCAAGAGTGGCTAGGCTTCCAGAGCTGTGGCGAGGTGAGATCTGGCGATAATCGCCTACTCACGGTGGACTGTGTGTTTTGTTCCAGCTTCCCTCGATGTAGCATCCCGCACGGTTACCCTGTGACCGGATTCACACAACTCGTCAATACTCTTCTGGCAAAAGCAGCGTGGTTGCCGATCGGTCTGCTTCGGTGATTAGCCGAGTCGAGCGGCCAGTGGATAAATCTTCCTTTCGGCGATCCGCATTCATAGAATGCCGTTGCGCTTAGCGAGAGAGTGGCAAGGCTGCATACGTGGCTTTGGGGGGGTGCGTATGTCTCCGAGCTGTCCTGTCGTTCTGTTGGTTGACGATGACGAAATGACCAGAGGAGCAACTGAAGCTTATCTCTCGGCCCAGGGACTTGCGGTGATTGCCGTCAACAGCGCCCAAGCAGCGTTAGACGTCTTGCAGAACAAGCAGGTAAACGCTGTGGTTTCCGATTTTGAGATGCCCAAAATGAACGGCCTGCAACTTGCCGCAGCGGTTCGCAAGAGCCACCCGACCTTGCCGTTCTTCATGATGTCCGGCAGAAAGGCCCCGTTGGAAGTGGATCCGGCGCCCTTCGCTGCCTGGATCCAAAAAAGGTCTTCGCTGTCGATGCTACGAGATGAACTGCTGCTCCATCTCAGCCGGTGGCTGTCCGTTATGCCACCCGAAACTTTACTCGGTTACCGGGCCCGCTTCTCGAAGCCCGAGCTGCACATTGCCCAATCTAAGTGCACGAGATGATGACCGACGTCGAACGTACGTTTCGAGAGTGACCGCCATCACTACTTGCAACGGAAGTGGGATATCTCTGATCTCGGTGAATGAGTATCGAGACGAACGAACAGGCAAATTCCCCCTGCGTCGGGGGTTTGAAGCAAGTAAGGAATTACTAGCTGAAAAGGGGCGGCCGGCCGCCACCCCCCCCCGCGGGCTAGAACGACTGTGAGAACCGGGCTTCCAGGAATTCACCCAGCTTCGCCGTCGCCTTGAATTGCGGAATCGGCTCCAAATCCTTGAATGCAGAAGTGAAGGCGTTGGAGAGACTCCAGATCGTCCGCGGCCGGAATTCCTCGTACTTCGGCTCGAAGTACAGATCATGCACCAGGCGGGCAAGATGTTTCGGCGCTTCGAGTTTGCCCTCCACGAACGCCTCGTAGATGACCACCTTGGCCGTGACGTTGGTCAGTTCACTTTTCTGCCATGCCTCCACCTGCTTTCGCATCGGCTCAAAATTCCTCTGCATTCGGTCAACGCCAACCGAAACGCAATCGATTAACGAAAACGACTTCGAGTGTTTGGCAAGCACCGGCGTAAAATCCCCGGCAAACGCCATGTTCGAACACACGAACACGCGATAGCCACAGGTCATCGCCAACCGCATGCTCTTGTCGTGCGAGTTGCGCAACCCGATCGAGAAACGACATCCCTCCATCTCTGTTTCGAGATCGAGGACACCGAAGACCTTCATGCCGTCGGGCGACACCGCGTATTCATCATGAACGACTCCGATGTGGTGAAACCCGAGGGTCTCTACCAAAGCTTGTACGATCTCTTGGTGCGGGATCGGACGGTGAGTTTCGGTTGCCGGTGGTGTCGGCACCAGGGTTAATTCCTCGCGGCCGATGGTCCGGCCGCCGTAGCCAATGAGCGTACTAGTTTCTGACATACTTCTTCCTCCTTTAGTGATTTGAAATGTGATTCCTGCAGATGCGAGAAAGGTGGGGACTACTTCTGAGGACCTAAGTCAGGTCAGTTCATCCGAATAAGGTTGCCTGTTCGGGCACCGATCGCTTCCCGCGGGGTCTTCTGCCTATCGGCGACCCCGGTCTTTGTCCAAAGATCAATATCGAACCGCTCTCGATGGCTTCTTCGACCAGGGCCGCCGGGTCGCTCCCAGTGCCCGGCAAAGCAGCCGGCGCTTCGATCAAGGGGAGGTGATCGGAATCAGAATTCGTTGGAAAGAGCTTCTGATGCTCGATGTTCAAAGCTCTCCAAACAGCGTCGGCAGTCTCGCCAATTCCGCTTCTCTCGACCAGTTCCCGCGCCATCGCCGAGAGCATGTCGTCGTCTTCGTCGATGTTTTGCAGTCCCTCTCCGGCAAACTTTCCTTCCATGGTCAGGGCCACGAGAAGCTTTTTGCCCATGAGCCGCAAACAGGCCGTCTGCATGGTTCCTTCGTAGCAAAGAAACTTCACCCGCACCGGTCGTCTTTGACCGATGCGCCAAGATCGGCGGCTGGCTTGCCGCAAGGTGTGCAAGGAGTATCCCGACTCATAGAAAATGATGGTAGGAAAGTCCAGCAGATCGAGGCCAGTTTCGACGAGCTTGGGATGAGAAATTACAACCTGCACTCTTTCCCTGATCTGCCGCGCATACCAGGCTTCTCGCTTCGAGGTATCCACGCTCGCCCGTAGCACTGCGGTGCGAATTCCTTCGTTACTCAGAATCCGTTCCAGCCGGGCCGTGACGTCGTGCTTCTGCGTGTAGACGGCAAACACCTGGCAGCGGCGGCCTTCGGCAAGCTCCTTCTTGATCTCCTCGATCAGTCTGCGTTCCTTGGAATACAGCTGGTCTTCCGGAAGGTCCCGGGTCTCGGCAATGATGAACGAAACATTACGCTTGAGGTCCTGGTCGAACTCTTTGCCATATAGGGTTCTCAAGCCATAGGGGTGGTCCGGATAGAGCAACAGCGTGTTCAGCATTGTGCTCAGAACGGACCGGTTCCCTTTGTGCTCCTTCAACGCCTGGCGAATCGCATCTTCCAGCTCCCGGTATGCCGCCATCATCAGCGGGTCCATAGAGACGCTCACGTAACTCTCTTCGTAAGGAGGAAGTTCGCCCGAGATGTCCTCCAGGAAGACGAAGGCACACAGTTGCATCAGGAATTCGCCGAAGAGCAGAGGAGAGGCCCCAGGCTTGCGGCGAACCGTGCTGGTGGTCTTTGATTTGGAACACCTGTTTTCGGCAGGTTCTACTTTCGTAATCGTCTCGAGAACGCCGTAGTCTTGGGTGAAGGAACTCCGTCCCGTGGTACCCCATTCGTAGCCATGCTCCTTCATCCTTCCGGCTTCGAGCCGGAACAAGGTGTTGAACAGGTCATCCGCGTATCCACCGAGAAGAGTTCCCGTCAGTCCCACGATCCGGTTTGTACACGAGGCCAGGGTGCCGAGAGCATTGCCTTGAGCGGTGTCGCCGGCCAATTGGTGAATCTCGTCGCAAATCGCGTAATCGAACCATCCCTGCATGTAGCGCCCGATGAATTCAATCGGCGCCATGCGGCGAATCTTGTCGGGATCGGCCTGCCACAGAGGACTGTGAATCTGCCGACAGGACTTCCCTTCCCTGGTCTCGATGGTTTCGGCGATCTTGACCTTCTCAAACTCGGCGATGGTCAACCGCCGGTCATCCACAAATACCGGCATACCCGTGTCGGAATTGACCACGCATCCCAGATAGGGCCCGGAGCGCGGCACGTGGTAAGCGTGGCGCCAGAAATAGCCGAGCTTCGCCCGCTCCCGACCCACGACGAACAGTGAGGGCCTCCCACAGAGCGATAACCAGCGTCTTTTTGGGCTGGCCGATTCTTTCCGTAGTCGCAGTTCGCTCAACGTTGTGCGGAATCCCTCGCGCACGATGCGGCCAAGCCTGAGCCGAACTTCGTTTACTCCGTGACACTTGTTCTCGTCTCCGCCATTCCGCAAATCATCGATCAAGAACACCCGTATCCCAGGTAACGTGAGAAATGCTTCCCGCGCCCACTTCTCGACCAGGTGTGGCGGCACCATCGCCAGAGCATTGAATGGCCTTCCTTCGGCGTGGACGTGGATTGCTCCTAGTGAGATCAGAGTCTTGCCGGTGCCGCATTCCGCGACGACCATTCCGGTCCGCGCCTGCTGCCAGCGTTTGGAAAGCCCCATGATGGCGATGGTTTGCGCAGGAAAGGGCCTTCGCAACAGCCCCTCGATCCGAAGCGAAACTGGATCACCGAACTGGTGAAGTGCCGGATAGTCCTGAAGAATGCGCTCACCCAGAAGACTGGCGTTGGCTCTCATGTAATCGTAGATGGTGGACAGTTCGGGCATGGAAACCCTCTCATACAAAGGGAAGTACGGACAGAACAAACCGAGAAGCGCGAAAAGAGAAGGAGTGGAAAGTGAGCGAAACTATTCAGCTTTCAGAAAGATGTCTTTGAGACTTACGTTCGGCCAGCGGATCGAACCTGTTTGTGCGGGAAATGGGATCGCGCCGCTTTCGACGCCCCAGCTGAGCCAGTCAAGGAATTGTTCTTTCTCTCCTTTGACAATCACCGGACTACATCCAATACCGAGCGCATGAATGACCGCATGATGCGTACCCAGCTCGTCCGCAAACCAGTTCGCCCATTCCGGGATTCCCGGTATCCCGTAAATGTGAGCGATGGAGGCCCAAACAAATCGGCTGTCTGAGCCTGCCAGCAGCGTTCTTCCTGAACGTGCAGACGCATTGCCTGAAGCA
>JAICSO010000105.1 GCA_025936825.1 Terriglobales bacterium | reverse complement strand
CACGTTCCTCAGGAAATATGTTCGGAAGCTCGGACCAGAACGGCAGATGGAGCTCCCCCTGTCAGCCTAGTGGTCAAGATTAAAGGTAGGGGATTGCGCGACGGATGGTGAGATGCTAGGCTAGGCGAATAAAAGGCGAATACTACCGGAGTCCCTCATGTCTGCCTTCCAGTTCCTAGCACCGCGCTCGCCAGCAAGTCTTGAAACCGTTCACAACATCCTGGGATCGCTCGTCGCGCGCTATCACCAGGAGGAAGTGCTCACTGCAATACGGCAGATTCCCGCCCGAGATGCCAAGTTTCTCCCCCTGCCAACTTGGGTGACAAGTGTCTTGGCTGAGGCATATGGGGCCAAAGGAATTCGCGAGCTGTACTCGCACCAGGCGGCGACCGCCGAACTGGTGCGCAATGGCAAGAGCGTGGTTGTGGTGACGCCGACCGCATCCGGCAAGACCCTCTGCTACAACCTGCCGGTTTTGAATGCAGTGTTAGAGAATTCGGATACCCGCGCGTTGTATCTGTTCCCAACCAAAGCACTCGCCCAGGATCAGCTGGCAGAATTGCAGGACCTTGCGAAGCGTCTCGATGACAGCTTCGGAGTGTTCACGTATGACGGTGATACGCCGAGCGATGCGCGAAAGGCAATTCGGGAGCGCGGGCACATTGTCCTGACCAATCCGGACATGCTGCACACCGGCATTCTTCCGCACCACACAAAATGGATGCGCCTGTTCGAGAATTTGCGCTACATCGTGCTCGATGAGTTGCACACCTACCGAGGCGTATTCGGAAGCCATCTCGCCAACGTACTTAGACGGCTCAGGCGAATTGCGAGATTCTATGGTTCCGACCCGCAATTCATTTGTTGTTCAGCCACGACTGCGAATCCCGGCGAACTTGCCTCACAGTTGATAGAGAAAGAAGTGGAAGTTGTCGAAGAGAACGGAGCGCCAGCGGGCGAGAAGCTGTTCGTGTTCTACAACCCACCGATGGTGAACCGAAATCTCGGAATCCGGCGCAGCTACATCAATGAAGCAACGCGGGTCGCCAAAGAGATTCTCGGCCGGAAGCTGCAGACGATTGTGTTCGCGAATAGCCGCCTGCATACAGAAGTCATTCTGACTTACTTGCAGCAGGCGAACCCTCCGAAGCCAGGTCAGCCGGAACCGATTCGCGGTTACCGTGGAGGCTATCTGCCAGGAGAACGCCGCGAGATTGAACGTGGTCTTCGCGATGGCCGCATTCTCGGAGTGGTCGCCACGAATGCGCTTGAACTTGGAATCGACGTAGGTTCGCTCGATGCGTGCGTAATGGCTGGATATGCGGGGTCGATTGCGTCCACCTGGCAGAGGGCGGGACGTGCCGGACGACGGACCGGGAGTTCGTGCGCTGTCTTCGTCGCATCATCGGCGCCGCTGGATCAGTTCATCGTGCAACATCCCGATTACTTCTTCGGTAGGTCGCCCGAACATGCCCACATCCGACCAGACAACCTTGAGATTTTGGTCAATCACTTGAAATGCGCCGTATTTGAATTGCCAATCTCGCCGGATGAGACATTTGGCAATGTCGATCTTCCCGAACTATGTGAACAACTCGGTGAAGCAGGATTTCTGCATCAGAGTGGCGGAGATTGGCACTGGATCGACGAAGCTTATCCGGCGGACACGATCAGCTTGCGATCGGTGACGTCCGACAACTTCGTGATCATCGACACAACTGGCGAAGACAGGGGCAAGCCGGAGGTGATCGGCGAGGTCGATTTTTCATCTGCCCTAACCACCGTCCATCCGAAAGCAATCTACATCCACCAGGGGCAGCAGTATCACGTCGACCACCTGGATTTCGACAAGCGCAAAGCCTATGTGAAACCCGTGAACGTGGACTATTACACGGACGCGATTCGTTACACGCAGGTTCGTGTACTGGAGGTCGCTCAGGAAGAAGCGATTTCCGGACCAGCAGCACGCGCACATGGCGACGTTCTCGTTCGATCTCAAGTTGTGGGTTTCAAGAAGATCAAATTCTTTACCAACGAGAACGTCGGCTCCGGGAAACTCGAACTGCCGGAGAACGAGATGCATACGACTTCGTTCTGGTTAACGCTCGGGCACAGCATGCTTGCAGATTTGCCGTTTAGTCTCTCTGAACGTCAGAACGGGATCTTCGGTTTGCTGTACGCGCTTGGGTCAATGGCGACACTTCTGATGATGTGCGACCGCCGCGATCTCGGTACAGCCGTCGGCGAACGTCCTCCAAGCATGGCGAGCGAGATCAAGTGGGAAGATTTTGCCACAGGGCCCTCAGCTGGGTCTGACATCAAAGAATTCTTTGAGCCCAACCTTTACATCTACGACGCTTACCCAGGAGGTATTGGAATTAGCGAGCCGCTATACCAGGCTTGCGACGCGCTGTTGAACCGCACACTCGAATTGATTGCCGCGTGTTCTTGTGAAAACGGATGTCCCTCCTGTGTCGGGCCCACAGCTGATCGAAGCGAGCGGACCAAAGAAGTTGCGCTTGAGATTCTTGGCCGACTGTGCGGAACCACTGAGTTTCTCGAGGAAAGGACGGCAAGGACCGCATGAGCACGCGCTACGTCAGCATCAAGGCTCTGCAGCGGCCTCCACGTTCAGCGCCAGACGAAAGCACTAGATATCCGACTCTGCTGAGCGATGCCGATGGAATATCGCCCCAACCCGTCCGCCCGAACGTTGAGCGTCTGGCCCAGATCCTCGGGGCAACAACAAAAACCAATCAGTACGGTGAACACCTTTCGGCACGTTGTTGGTGTGCTCAGCCAGCGGCGTGTTCGCCTGATGCCCGCGCTCTGAAATTGTTATTGCCAGAAGCGCCGGGCCAGATAGCCGATCCCGACGAATGGCTTTTTCTCGACACCGAAACTACTGGCCTTTCTGGTGGGAGCGGCACCTATCCCTTTCTCGTGGGCCTTGCATGGTGGGACGGTGGAGGACTTGAGATCGAGCAGCTGTTCATGCGGGAGTACAGCGAGGAGCGCTCTCTGCTGTTTGCATTGCGGGAACGAATCGCCCAACGCCCGGTCCTCGTTACGTTCAACGGGAAGAGCTTCGACTGGCCGCTTCTCGAAACTCGCTATCGCATGAGCCGCAAGCTTTCTCTACCCATTCCACGAGCACACCTCGATTTCCTTCACCCGGCACGGAATCTATGGCGACTACGACTTGGTTCAGTGCGCCTTTCCGAACTGGAACGTCACGTCCTGGGCTGGGATCGAGGAGCCGATCTGCTTTCGGGCCTGATTCCACAAATCTATTTCGATTACTTGCGCGGAGGTCCACCCGAACGGCTGGTTCCTGTGCTCAACCACAATCAAATGGACTTGCGTGGACTCGCAGCCCTCTCCAGCCGGATTCTTTCCTTGCTCAGCGATGCGGAAAATCTGGGACAAGATGGACTCGAACTGTTTGGCGTCTCTCGCATTTGCGAAAAGCAAGGGGAAGAGATTCGAGCTCGCACGCTCTACGAGAAATCCATTACTTCCTTTCTGCCCACTGAAACAGATCGAGCGGCGCGGCGATCGCTCGCGCGACTCGCCAAGCGCCAAGGTGATTTCGAATTGGCTTGTGAACTTTGGAAAGGCGCGGTCGGAAACTCGCGGCATGGCTATGAAGCATACGAACAACTCGCAATTTATTACGAACGCACCGCACGCGATCCAGAGCAAGCTCGAGAAATCGTGCAGCAGGCACTCAATGAACTTCGTCGCGCACTCCAAACGGGCGACATCGCCCCAGGGCCATATCGCGAGATCAATACCAGGTTTGAACATCGGAGGCAGCGCCTAGAAAGAAAGAGCAAAAGGCCGCTTTGGGATGGCCTCGCGACACCAGTTCAGGCGTGATGGTGAATCAGATGGAAGAAGGACGAAAACGCGTGCTAGGAATCATGGCGAGTATTCTCGTCTCCCGTCATCTAAAGACGACAGAAGACCTGCACGATAGTCGGCCGAGTCCGAGAACCGAGTCACTGGTCGGGTCCGCCGTGCAATGGGCCGAACGTATCATGAGAAGGATCGACGGCACGTTCGGCAATTCAACGGACGATAAACGATGGCCGCGAGCTTAGAAGAGACGCTAATTTCCGTCTGGCAACAGGCTTTGGCTGAAAATGCTAGGAGCGTGTCGCTTGAGGACCGCAGTTTTCCAGTTCGCCGGACGAGCCGGTCCAGATTGCGCGAAGTGGATTTTGAGTTTGAAGGTCACCAGCTTCGTGGTCTCGAACAGAATACCGAGACAGCCTCTCGGTGGGCGCAGTTAGCGCGTCAAGGAAAGAAAGTCATGCAGTTCCTGCAACAGCGCCGCTATATTGCTGTTGTGGTGGACGGCAAAGTACAGTTCTACGGCAAGCCAACTCTCTCGAATAATAAGTAGTAACTGGACATTTAATCTGTCCTTCGCCCGATGAGAATCGTGCTATACTCCGTTCTGAAGATGACTATAAAGACCAAATCCATGATGAGACGGCGCGTCAATCGCGCTCGGCCTTCGGGATTGGTCTGTCCATAGCACTACTAAGTTCAGATTCAAATTCTCGAAGGCTCCGACAAAAGTCGGGGCCTTTTGGTTTTTGCGGATGTTTCTTGGCCGGTAGCCAAGCTGGAAAGGCACGTGACTGTTAATCACGCCATGCGCAGGTTCGAATCCTGCCCGGCCAGCCAGATTTCGAGACGTGGCTCGCTAGTTCAGTAGGAAGAACGCGGCTCTCATAAAGCCGTCGCGGATGGTTCGAATCCATCGCGAGCCACCAGTGGAGGGACCTCCGGGAGGAGCAGTGGCTTATACCCACTTCGGCGCCAGATTAGCGCGGCTAGGCAGGTTCGACTCCTGCACCCTCTACCAGAT
>JAICSO010000110.1 GCA_025936825.1 Terriglobales bacterium | reverse complement strand
TTTCACTTCTTCGGTTCTGGTGCCTTATAAGGGCTACGGACAGATTCCATACCTGGAATTCAATGGGACATCGAACTACAACGCGCTGCAAGCTTCATTGCAACGGCGCTTCAGCAAAGGCCTGACCTTTGGTGTGGTCTACACCTGGTCGAAGTCGCTGACCACCGCGAACTCTGATCAGGATACGCAGGACCCTTTTAACGCCTTACTCGATTACCGAACTGCAGGCTGGGATCGTACGCATGTGTTCGCGGCCAACTATGTTTACGATCTGCCGAATGTCACCAAGCACTTCGGCGGGCCGAAGTGGTTGGCTTACATCACCGATAATTACGAGTTGAGCGGGATCACGCAGTTCATGACGGGAACGCCGGTTGATTTGAACAACAGCTATTCGTTCCCGCCAGGGAGCGTAACCGGCTCAGACCAGTACGGAGCTCAACCGTTCTACTACACTCTTGATGCGCGCGGGAACCCGATGCTGCCCACCATTGGCCCTCCCGGGCGTGGAACCCGCGACCTGCTGCGCAACGGTGGTATGCAGACTTGGGATATGTCTTTGTTCAAGAATATTCCGCTGGGGAAGAATGAAGCGCGCTATATCCAACTTCGACTGGAGGCATTCAACGTTTTCAATCACCCCAACTTCCAGGACAAGAATTATGGGGCGAATGTGACGGGTCCCTGGGCTTACGCCAGTCCCACCGATCCGTTGACTATCACGAAGAATGACAATTGGGGAACGTTCTCCGATACCTATGGCACAGGGCCGGGAGGGTTTCGCGTAATTCAACTAGGCGCCAAAATCTACTTCTAAAGGCGATGTGTTTGCGATCCGGGCGGGACTTGGAGACAGCCGAAGCTGGCTGTTTCCGCGTCAGCCGCCTAATCGCCGCTGGCTTGAATCTGCGTGGGAACCAAGACCGGCGCCGCCGGGGCCGGATCCTCTGCGCGGGACGGCTGAAGGTGAAAAACATCTCAAAGACTGCGACGTAAGCGGCGAACACGCCGAGTCCGACTGAGGCAAGGACGGTAAAGCAGAGAATGAATGGCATCTATCTAGCACCCCCGCCAGAGTGGCTTCTGGAGTGCTTTGACGGCGCCCGTCTGAGTTAGCATCAGCGCATGCACAACGACGTACCGCAATTCTTCGTCCCTAAACCGCATCGAGGATGGTTGGCGGCTATCGCCTTATTTCTTGCCGCGTGTTCTACACACCAGAACAGACCCCGAGCACGGTACGTTCCCTTGACCGTGTGGAGAGATTTCTGCCACAACCTTGTGAGCGTTGCTTCATTGGCAATCGCCCTGGTTGCGTTCACCGTGCTGGGAGTTGCCGCTGTCGCTTCCTGGCTCTTTCCAGGCTTTGATTGGCGTATCGGTTTTGTTCTCGGCGCAGTGGTTGCAACGACCGACGCAATCGCTGCCACATCGATCGCGAAGCGAGTCGGATTGCCGAAGCGCATTGTAGATGTGCTCACAGGCGAGAGTTTAGTGAATGACGCAACCGGTTTGCTTGCCCTCGAGTTTGCCATAGCGATCGTGGTCTACGGCCAAACACCCACGATTTCCTCGGCTGTTTTGCGTCTGGTGTAACTGATTGTCGCCGGTATCGCGGTGGGTCTAATCCTGGGACGCATCGTCGAGTGGTTTGAACACCGAATCAACGATGCTCCGATCGAGATCGCGGTGAGTATCTTTGTTCCGTATACGGCGTACCTCGCGGCGGAAGCGATTCGCGGATCCGGCGTACTCGCTGTGGTTGCCGCCGGACTCTATCTGGGCCACAAGAGTTCGCGTTTTTTCTCCCCTCCGGTGCGCTTACAAGCGAACGCGGTTTGGGAGTCGCTGGTCTTCATCTTAAACGGAGTCGTGTTCGTGGTAATCGGTTTGCAGCTTCCCTACGTGTTGCGCCAGACTGAAGGCATCCCAATAACCGATCTTCTTCTCTACGGCGGCCTGTTTAGTGCGCTGATTATTCTTCTGCGCTTGCTTTGGACTTTTCCCAGCGCACGTGTGTCTTATTTCATCCACACTCACCTTCTCTGTCAGAAAGAGGAGCGACCCGGAGCTCGTGAGCTACTCGTAATCGGCTGGACCGGAACGCGCGGGGTCGTTGCGCTCGCAGCTGCTATATCATTCCCGGAGGTTGTCGCGAGTGGATCTTCGTTCTCTCACCGTAACCTGATCGTGTTTCTCACATTTTGCGTCAGGGCCTGCCCTTCCACCACTCATCCGCGCGCTTGGTTTCGCCGACGCTCCGGGCCAGCATAGTCGAGAGGCGGAAGCCCGTCGGGCCGTTTTGGAAGCGGCCCTGCAATATCTCGAAGGTCGCAGCCGAACTGACCTGCCTGTTTTTGATTTGAAGCAACACTATAAACACCGGTTGGCAGCCTTGGGAGATTCCCCAGGTGATCGGGATCGACCCGAGCATGAATATCACGATCGCTACCTTGATCTCTCTCGGGAGCTTCTGCACAAGGAGCGTCAAACCATCTTGCTGTTGCGCGATAAGCGGCGTATCGACGACGGAGTGCTACGCGAGATGGAACATGAGCTTGACCTGAGTGAGACTCGGCTCAACGTCGCGATGCATCATCGGGAAAGAGATTGAATGAGCCTTCCAAACTAAGCAGGGGTCCAGCACTGATGACCAGGCTTGAAGGTCAATACAAAATCGCTGTTCCATTTCTCTCTCACTGAAGCGTGCTCTTGTAAATCGTTCCGTTCTTAATAATCACTACGAAGTTACGTTCAGGGTCCGCCAGCACGTGGATGTCGTTCGTAGGATCGCCGTCGACCCACAGCATGTCAGTCCGGGCTCCTTCCTGAAGGAGGTTTAGCTTTTTTGTAGAGGTTTGGCGCTCGAGCAAACAGCTCGCAATTTCCAGACGTAGCGATCTTTAGCACTTCCACGTTGCTGTAGATTTGTGAAAAGCCCGTTTGCGGGTACCCGCGGAATCAAACAGCAGATCCGTCCCGAATGCCACTCGGAGGTGGTGCTTCTTCGTCCTCCCGAGGATCCTCTTCCACGCCCCCACGATGTTTTGTGTCTTCGCGAGGTTCGCAGGAGAGAGCGGTTCGTCTCCGGGTTCGACGGTTGCGTGCTCAATCAAACTCCCCCTCTCCAATCAGCTTGATGGTCGCTTCATCGGATCTTAAGATTTGAAGCACAGCACGGCCGCCACTGGCACGAAGGAGCTATTCACGAAGTTGGTGGTTAGGGCTAGTTTTGGAATTGAGCAGCACTTGGGGGAGGGCTGTCCAACGAAGCGTCCGTTACTCGAAAGAGTTTCGGGCGTTTTTTTTCAGGGTGACTTAGCATGTCCACATTTGTGCCAGTCCGCACTGCGAGAGCATTCAGCGCCATCTCCAGCTTCGTGATGGGCTCCGATGTCTGGATGCTCTCCGATTTTCTGTTGCAACGCATTTAGAACTGGTGAGCGCTTGCAATGTGCTCTTCCGCCTCGGCTGAATTTTCTTCGGGATTGCGTTCGTTCGGTGTTTCCATGACCACTCGCTCCCTTTTGTCGCTCAAATCTTCACTGCGTCCTCTCTTATCTCCGCCGGTGAGAAAATGGACAGGCCACTGCGAGGTGGTCGTGGGCGTCGGTTATGCATTTCAGTGGGTGAGAAGGATGAAGCGTAAACGTTTCGTCAAGGTGGTCGAGAAGGCACTCGACTCACTCCCGGGAGAATTCCGCAGTCGCATTCGTAATGTTGCTGTCCTGGTAGAGGATAAGCCGCCGAACCAGCCATCGCCGCGGTCGGGGCAGCAAAGGCGGTTGATTCTCGGTCTCTTTCACGGGGTGCCCACGACCAGGAAAAGCATATTTGACCTACCTGCGGGGCCCGATTACATCGTGCTTTATCAGAAAAACATTGAGGCGGTCTGCTCCAGCGAGGCGGAAGTCCGCGAACAGATCCGTCTGACGGTCATCCATGAACTGGGCCATTATTTCGGGATGGATGAGAATCAACTAAAGGATGTTTAGCGGAAAAGGGCCGGACGAGACAAGACTCGGTGGTGCGATGCGCGAAGAATCGATGAAAAGGCCGAAACAAGGTTGTCGCACGGATGAATTGGCTTGCCGGCCCTGGTACTCATGATCAATGCGAATTCTTCTTTGATCAAATTGATAAGCTGCCGACTGTCGAGTAGCCGCGGCCAGGAAGTGTGATTGCAGCTTGGTTCTGTCGCGGCTGCTGGCTCCCAGCACGGGTAGCGACGCCGGTTACGTCGCCGAGACACCGAAAACACTTAAAGACGAACGACGGAAACTCTGTCGTGCGCCCGCTTTTCTGGATCTCCCCCAAACATGATGCTTGTTTCTGTCACGAGTACGAATGAACTATTTCAAAGAGGCGCACGGAATGCGGAAATAGGACACTGGAAACGATGCAACAGAATTGTAGGGTGGTTGCAGCATTGAGCGAGCAGACTGCAAATGCTGACTCCATACTCGTGAAAGCGAGCAAAGAAGGAGACTCCTCCGCGTTTGCCCGATTGGTGGGTCCGTGCCAAGGAAGGCTCTTGGCCTTGGCCCTGGCCATAACTCGAAATCGGGAGGACGCCGAAGACGTGGTCCAGAGGTCGCTTTTGCAGGCCTTCGTCCACCTGAACAAGTTTCACGGCGGTTCCAGATTCTCAACCTGGCTGATGAGAATCGCCATCAATGAGGCGCTA
>JAICSO010000062.1 GCA_025936825.1 Terriglobales bacterium | reverse complement strand
AGGAGCCTCCTCGAGTGATGGGTGGGGGCGATTCCTTTGCTCAGCCTGCGTCCGAAATACCGCATAAAAACAGCCGCTAGTCTAGTCGTAACGGGCGTGTTTGTAAAAGAGAGAAGAGTGGCACGCGCCGCCATGAACAAGACCATGGCACAATCCCGTGCACGTCTCGGGACGGCGTACGCCAAAGGTTTCCCGCAGGATGACCCCGGAGGGTGGGGTATGGACTAAAAACGCAGCAATGAACCCCATGCACCCCGAGACAAGCTAAGAGTGCTGCTACTGAATTCCGGGAAATCGACTCAAGGTCTTAGAGAAACTGACGACAATCTTCCAAGAATTCTCGGAACAGGCGCCTCTCCGCTTTTGCCTCAGCGGAATAGAGACCGTGCTTCCAATTTGCTCTCCGATTCCGTAGTAAAGCGGTTCGCAAGAATGCCAGGGGTGATTGACCTGGGCAAAGCGGAAACACGGAACCGGCGGCAGTACCGCGTTCTGAGAATCCCGAAGGTGGTAGTTGAAAAATATAGCGGATAAGTCGGGCCGCCCGATACAGATTCAAGTTTCCGAACGTGGGGAGCGGCGGCGGAAGTCTGCCGCTTGGGATAAGTCGCGCAGATACGCTCCAGAATACGAATGGGCGGAGATTGAATGGTGGGACGGTGAAGTCTAAACGACGAGATAGTACCGAGGGACTATGATCGAACTCGCCCAAGGAGGACAATCCAGTGAGCAAACCGGGTGATCTAGAAACGGACATAATGAACCGTTTGCAGTTGAATAAAAGTGGTCAAACAATCGAGGAGCTTTCAAAGCACCTCAAGAAGCCCCAAAGCATGATACGGACCGTACTCGAAGCACTGCGAAAAGAAAACTTTGTTGCTGTCAAAGACAGCGTTTGGACTATGGTTCGCCAGTAAAAAAGGTTTTTACCCGCAAGGCCAAAGCCTCTATGCGGGGGTGCTAGTTGGTGGGGTGGGGAGTGGAATGCCCGATGCAAAACTAACGTAACTCAATAGTCGGTATTCCCAATGACGGGCCAATAGTGACGGTGCTACTGTTGGCCCGCAAAATGTTGGAGGTCGCATGGCGGACTACCCAAACCCCGACCGTCTTGCTGGCTTGATGCGGGCGTTTGATACCGCTCTGAACTGCAAGGCCCAGGCTCATTTGATGAGTGAGCAACTTGCGAAAGCAGCAACGGAACCAATGGAAGTCCTAGCGCAGACAAGCCCTGACGAATCCCCGGTGTACGTGCCACGCCAAAAGAAACCTTGCCGCAAATCGAACCCCTTTTCTATGTTTCGTTACATCAGGGACAACATCGGGCTTCGCAAATACAACGACGAGTGGATTAAGAATAACTTGAGGTAAGCGGCAGTGCTATAGTCATCTTCAGGGCGGCTATCACTCGGCCGTAGCTGTTCGGGCCAGCCGACAGCGGCGGCGAACCTCCCCCATCCGTGATAGCCGTCCCTTGGGTCTTCTCGGGAATTTGCGGATTTCCTCCTATTTTCTTATCGTGAGCGTAAAATTAGGGTCGAATATTGAGCTGCTATCTTAACGATTGGGGCGGCTCTTGAAGCGGGATCTCTTCGGGGGAGGAGAATCCCGCTTCGTGCTTTCGCGGGCCTTACGCTTTTTTATGTTGCACACTGTAGCGACTGTCGTGCTGTTCCTTGCCTTGGTGTGGCTCCTACTTGCGTTGCTCCTGTACTACTCCAAGCAGTAAGGGCCGCCGATTTGACGGCACTTCGGTGTGGTAGACGCGATTGCCCTCGATCGCGTAGGCTGAATCTCGTACCTTGTTGTAACCGGAGATGAGGGGTAGGGCCGCCAGGCGGGATAACTGGCGGCCTTTGCCTTTTCTTCCCATCGCTGTAGACTCTGAGAAAAATTTGGCCGATAGGTGCAAGAGGGGACCATTTCCCGACACGGGGTCCCCTTTTGCTGTTTAGCTGTGCTTGCTGGGTGGTTCAATGACAGCCTGTTTGCTCGGCTCCTGTGGCTGCCCGCCCCTGGTCGCGTCGGCCTCGTTCTCGTCGGCCCTGCCAAAGCGTGCGCTCTTGCTATCGGACAACGTAGTCGGACGGCTTCGGAAGACGGCTCAAGGCATTCCCATAAGCCGGACTGTTGACCGTGTTAGTGTCGCTCCAGTCCTTTTTGTGAGCCTCATTGATGGCCGCTTGCCTTGCATGCATTCGAGCGCGGGAGCGCGTTGACGCTAACCGCTCCGCTCTGAATATCGTGATGGTGAAATAGTCCGCTTACTTCGTCGCGGTGAATCGGTTTTGATTTGAAACTCATATATTTGCGGCTTTCGCCGGTGCGTTCTGTTTACGACTGACCCATTTCTCCTAAATTTCACGTTTTGGAAACTTTAGCCTCAGGTGTTCGCCGTATTGCAATGCGAATATGACTCTGAAATCATTTTTGCCTCCTAAGATCGTATCCGATTGCCACGCCTCGACTTCGCAGGGGGAGTCGGGCATGCCGTCTGGGAAATGGTCGGGGGAATGCTTGACATGTCACCTCCCTGGCATGTCTCCCCCGACCACCTAGTCATCCGCCTTCGTTGTGAGTCCAGAAATGCCGGGCTTGTTCCTGGGCACGGTGCGGTTCTTCCTCGCGTTGACGGTGCTCTTCAATCGCACGGCGCTTTGTTCCTTCGTACTTCGGCTTCAAACTCGTTGCTCGGCGGTGCCATGGGTGCCGACAGCATTTGCAGGGCGGCATTCTCGATTGCAGGACGCTCACGGCAGTCGGGACAAGCAGCGCCATTTTCACGAGCACCAGATTCATGGACCCTTGTTGATCGACCCATTGCGCGAACAGCAGAGCAGCAGGCCGTCCCGTCCTTCCCACTCACAAGCGAATTTCTGTCATGTCTACAGATCGAGCCGTGGGTCCAAATCTCTACCCCAACTTAGCCCAGTTCCCCTACCCAGAATGGACCGAAGGTCAAGTAGATGAGCGCCGACAGAAAGGCCATCTAAACTCCTAAAAGCTCAACTTCTGTGGGGAATGGATTTGAAGGTGATCGAAATTTTTGTCTACGCTGCATTTTTCTGATCTTGCAACCAATCGCCGCCAAGCCGGTCCCGAACAGCGCCAGCGTACTCGGCTCGGGTGTCACCGTCACCGGCCCAGTGACGTACCTGAAATGGAAAGTCTCCGCTTCACCATTGACGCCCACCGTGATTACGCCATTGACGGGTGTTAGGAGGATAGGTGTTAAGAACCGGACGCCAAACGCGCACAGAAATCCGGGAGTACAGGTCTGCGTTGTGTCGAAGACATCCAACATCTCCCCCCAACCGTTCCGACCATTGAAATGGCGTTCTCCGGAAGAATGGGGGAGAAAGTGGGAACATAAAAGAGAAGAGCTCAAAACGTGAAAAACGGTGACGGTAGAGGTATCCATGTAATAAAGGGTTCCCGTTCGCGGTTAACTGAATGTCCCCCAAACCGCCTGCTTGTGTGGCAAAGACATCGAAGGAGTCAGCAAATGCTGGTACTGAAAGCCAACTGATACAACTGAGAAGGAGCAACGCGGAAATCTTGAGACGAAGGCGATCGAGGGATGCCATGGCACAACTCCTTAAGGGATGGAGAAGGCGGCCCGAATGCCTCTGGGTTTATTTGCCTTTAGGCGGTGCAGCAGGGTGACTGCAACGTTGTTCAACAGCGTGCCGAGTACTTTTAGAACCTGTGTGGTTAATTGTGGCCCGTTTCGCAGGGTGGTAAATCTACATAGGCGGTACAATTCGGTCAAGCCACATAAGTAGAAGAAAGGCCACTATCTTTTATTTTGAGGGTATGACCAAACTCAGGGCATCACATCAACTACTTCGCGTATCTATTCGCGAGATCAAGCAGAAGGCTGGCTAACTCGGGTGCTCCCCACTCGCCGATCATGGGGCAGGGGCGGTGGAGTGTGATCCCTGACGTTCTGTTTTGCTTTTACAGCCGCTTTGCCATGTGCGCACATCGGTTGCGTTCCCTTCGCGAGATGAACCGTCATGTAAGGGTCTATGGGTTGTACAGTGGACCATCGTCAGAAGAAGAGGAGGCAAAATCCTGTCTCTCGCCGTGGCTGGATGATTTCTACAGCTTCCCAGAGCGAAACGATTCCAAGTGGAAGCGGATGAATTTTGATTGCATGATTACGCGGTGGTATCGCGATCGCGGCCATCGGCTTTCGTGGGAAAGCATTTTTGTGCAGCACTGGGATCTGCTGGCCCTCACTCCCCTTGCAACACTTTTCCCCGATCTCCAAGCGGACGAGCTTCGGCTATCCGGCTACCGGCCTGTGAAGGAAATCGAGGCTTGGTGGCCGTGGGTCCAACCGGCAAACGGGCACAGGCGGAAATATGATGCATTCCGAGAGCACATTGCTACGGAGTTCGGATACGAGGGGGGCCTCTTTGCGTCTCTGCTTATTCTTGCCTGTCTGCCGCGCACGTTTGTCGATCGTTACGCCAGCTTCGGGCCGCCCGAGATAGGATTCGTTGAATACCGCCTGCCGACGATGGCGAAAATCTTCGGGACGAGGATCGCAAAGGATGAGCGGCATCAAACCTGGTGGGCGGCCGATCCATCCACTCAGGAGGTGCGAGCAGCGGATAGGACTCTAAATGCTGTTGGTGTCGAAGTTCCATTTTCCGTGATTTTACTCGAAGCATGCCAGCCCGATGGGAAACGCATTTTCCACCCCGTCTATCGCGATATTCCTGATTGGCAGTTGAGACCATTCCATGCGCGGTGGTTGTACATGGTCTGCCAGCCGAGAGCGGCTGCGCAGCACTTGCTCAAGCAGGCATCGGTTTCAGTAAGGCAAACTTAAAAAGACGGCTACGCGGCCAGCTGCGGGCCCTGAGAATGTTTGAGCCAGTTGTAAGGGTGACCGTCTGCAGCTGCCTATTAAGGCGCTGATGAATCCCGCCAAGGATCCTGTATACCCCACTCTAGCCTGGAAGTTCACGTCTCCCTAGTAATCGCCGACAGGAGCCCAGACTCGGGTAGGGAAGCTGGTGAGGGGGAAAGTCGAGACCCGGTCCTGGCGACAGGGACGGCTTGGCTGCTCATTACCTTCGTTACATTCCAATCTGATGCTGCCCAGTTAGTCTTTCTGATCGGGCAACTTGGTTGATTACGAACGACAGACAGCGGGAACTGCAACAACGGCTTGGCGCTTTGAGCCGACGACTCGGAGAATTGTCGGCGAGTTCAACGGACGCCTCACACGCAGAAGAATTTGTAGCCCTTTTCCAGGAAAGGCGCAGGCTTGAGGCGAGCTTGCGAGGCAACCCCCAACCTCGCTCCCGAAATCACGTGAAAGACTCGACCAAACCCGCACAACCTGGTGAGTCCGAGAACGTTTTGGCCAATGTTAATCGGGAGCTGAGAAAGCTGGAGAAGCGCGACTGGGAACTGTGGCTGATTGTGACCGCCACCGGGGTGCTGATGGCCGCTGGCCTACTGGCTGTCCTGCTGCCTTCCGCGTTTCTGAAGCCCGGCAGCCTGCATTTCGAGATCACCGTATCGAAGGAACTGGCCTGCGGTCTGCTGGTGCTTTTGACCCTTGCCAATACCTACATCATTTCCCGCCGCATCGAGTTCCGGCACCTCCGACAGAAGACGATTTCGACCGCGATGCAGAATGAGTTGATTCGCCTGCAGTCTTTTACAGACCCGCTTACCGAAATCTACAATCGGCGTTCGCTCGAGGAACTGGCCGGCCGCTTCATTGGACAAGCCAGGCGCCTAGGGAAGCCACTCTCGTTCTTGCTGATTGATGTGGACCGGTTTAAACAGATCAATACTCGATTCGGACACCTGACTGGCGATTATGTCCTCACCGAGATAGCCACGTTGCTAAAAGGGTCGGTTCGAGGCACAGACGTTGCCATTCGGTACGGAGGCGACGAATTCTTGATTGCACTGGCCAACACCAATGCAGTCGGCGCAGCGACCGTAGTAAATCGGATTCAGGATTCGTTGAAGGAGTGGAATCAGTCGGGCAATTTAGATGACTTTACGGTAAGCCTCAGTATCGGCACGGCGGAATGGATGGATGGCAAAACGTTGGACGAAGTGCTCGATCTTGCCGACCAAAACATGTACGAAGAAAAATTCCGCCACGTTCCATTTTCTGAACATGAACACGGCACTCCTGGCTCAACTCTGCAACAGAGGGGATAGAGACTTCCTGAACCTATGATTAGGGAGCGACAGATTGAACCGATCCGAAGGTCCAAGAAGTCATTTTCATTTTCGACTGCCTTTCTCGCAATCTCTTCACTACCGCTTATCTTGATAGCCCTAGATTGAGGCGAACCGGCTCCCATCGTCGCTCTATCGCGGCGAACACCCAATCGGGCGGAGGACTACTATGTTGCGGGCGTTTTCGCCCTCCTCGGGCTTTCCAGCAACACAGAGGATGCATGTTGGCGGATACGCTAGCGCCAGCCTCGGCTAGGAAAAATACTCCCGTGACTAGCAGTGACAAATAGGGCGCTCTGCTGAACTGATCGTCACCGCAGCCCGGATGGGCTGGAATCTACAAAAACCCTGGGGTTGGCTCCGGATAGCGAAGATGCCCTCGCTAAATCCACCTGCACAATATTGCTCCCCAGGCGCAGTCGGCGATGGTAGTCTGCAGCGAGAACTTCAACTTCCAGCGGCGACGAGACCATTCTGGTCGTAGCCTCAGATGGACCCATGCCCGCCGACGCTACTGAGTCCACTGCAGGTTGGGGGCGAATTCGTCCCCTGCCGTGTGCCTTTGACGCGGGATGCCTCTGCCGAATACCTTTCGCGGTTGCTGCTAACGAAGCTTGCTGAGTGTCATCTTGTACTTGCATTTCGTCAGGAAACCAGAAATCCCGCTCATGAAAAATAACGACGGCAAGCGCAAACACAAGCAGGATTAAAGCCATTGCCATCCGGCGCTGCTGAGTTCTGGGGTTTGTGGTCTGCGAGAGATTTGAGCTCAAAACAGGATTTTGAGGATGCGAGAACAGCTTCGATTCGAGCATAAATGCCCAACACAGCGCATTGAACAGCTTCGCAGATTATGCCCTGAGTTGACAGTAAAAACCAGGGAAAAGCAGTAAATCCACTCCGATGCGCCGTGAGTCTATGTAACTTCCCGTCCAGTGTTTTTCCAATCGCCCACCCACCACATCTAGCGTTCACGTCATCGCGGTATGCTGATTGAAGTTCCGACTCGTCTCGTTCGGGTCATGGTTGCCGGACACCGATATTCCAGCAGCTTACCAGATCGATTACAAACTCTTGAGAAGCGACAGACCCGCATGTATCCTTATCTTCAATCTTCGGTCGCTGGCGGCGTTTAAGATGCAAAGTCCAATAGCGCAACATTCATCGCCATCGTTGCTGAGACGGGCTCTCGGATTGTGGCCTTACCTGCTCATGGCGGCTTCAGTAGCCGGTTTAGCGTATCGCGGATTTCAGGCCGCACGATGACTGTGGAATCTGTCCACCTTACAGGCACTTGGTCTTTGGAATCTGTCCACCTTACAGGCACTTGGTCTTTCATTGACAGCAACTCGGAGTCCGCCCAAACGGTTTTTCGTCTAGCCACGTTCTGTTCGGCGAAGAGAGATCAGCCCAGCAACACAGATCGAGGGCAGAAACTCCGCAGCACCTTGAGCAAGAGGATGCTATCGTAGTGCGCTGAGTTGAATACAGCGGAGAGTTCTAAGCTGGTGTGCAAAAGGCATTAAGCCGCGGGTCTTACCGGCTGTATTGGAATCGCCTCGTTTCGTCTCGAGCGATTCGAACCCCGCCCTCCGAAACCAAGCGAGAGCACAGCCCACTTCTTTTGGCGGTTTAGCTTCAAGAACTTCGAGCATTGCGGACTGACTTCAATCGAAGCACCTTGGCTTCAGGAGGGCTGATGGACGGACGATTGCGCTTCGTTTCGGCTAGCCAGCGCTTGGCTTCTTTTTCACACTGTTCGAATTCGCTCGGAGTGAGCGTTTTTGCGATTGCCGCTTGAGCTTCCGCCATTCGTTCTGACGCGATCAGGTACCACTTATAAGCACTCCCGGCGTCGAACGCACTGCGACGTTTTTTCGCGTATGCCTGGGCCAAAGCAACTTGTGCCGTCAAGGATCCCTGTTTTGCCTCCTCAATCAGAGCTGGCAGTTTGACGTCCTGGACTTGATCCTGCAGGAGAGTGTTGTTCGAGACCTCTGGATCCGTGCTCCTGCTCTCGCTCAAGACAAAGAAGAGCAGTTCGACGCGATTGGAAACGCCCATTTTTTCGAAGATTCGAAAAACATAGTTTTTGATCGTGTGCTGACTGAGACGCATCTGCTGGGCGATTTCACGATTAGAGAGGCCTTGCACCAGCCAGTCCACAACTTCGCACTCGCGTTGGGTCAGATTTTCAAGTCGTTGTGGCTGAATTCTCGAGATGCTGGGAATGGATGCCAACTCATCGATGACGCGGGCAAGATCACCACTGTCGATCCAAATCTCTCCGCGATGAACTGCGTGTAAACACTTGCGGAGCATTTCTAACGAACTGTCTTTCTTGAAAATTCCGCGTGCGCCCGCGCGGAGCGCCTCTAGAACCAATTCATTATTCCGTGAATCAAGCAAAACGACAATCTTAGTTTCGGGCTTAGCAGAGGATATTTCGCGGATTACCTCTATGCCGTCGCGCACGTTGCCGGCCCAGTTGGAGCTCACTGCAAGAACCTCGACATCGTGCGTTACCGCAGTCGAGACGAGTGTTGCAGGCTCAGTGTCCCAGAAGATCACTTCCAGATCTGGATCGCCACGCAGAATGCCGGATAACAATTGCGTATGAATTCGGGAACTATCGGCGACCATTACGCGGATCTTGCCCGGCGTGTGGGGAGCAGGTTCCATGAGAATACTCCAGCAAGGCGGATAGCCGTCACAGTCTGCGACCGCAGACAAAGCTCAAGGGCGATGCCAATGAGGTGCAGAATCTCAGGGGAAGAGAAGACTGCGGATGTCGCACTTCGGCAACTCGGCGCGATTCATCTCTGAAGCTCGCGCCCAACTTCACAAGGCCTTGAAAGCGTTAAACCCTCTACAAACACTAGTTTATCAGCGAGACTGGCGCTATGCAAGACTTGTCACAGGGGTTGCAACCTCCTGCAACTTTCTCGCATAGAAGCGCGATGAAATCCAACGCTTTCGTAACTCCCTTTGGTTTTAGCCGGGTGCGCCAGGTGGCACGGAGGAGCCATTCTTAAAGCCGCGGCACTCCGTTAGTACTAGTACGAGTAGCCAAGTGAAGCATCACTAACGGTATGTCGACATCTTCGATTGGTAGCCTTCTGAACTGGAAAGCAGCCCTCTTGCTTATGTTGTTTGGTCTTTGCTGGCCGGCCGCCGGGCAGCAGATTCTCGCTGGCCTGCAGCCCGAAGCGATGAAACCTCTTCCGTTCGTGAAAGCAGCGGAGCCGACAGTACCTGAGACCCTCAGCCATCGATTTTGGGATCGCAAGAACCGTTTTTTGTTCGCGACCACCGCGGTGCTGAGTACAGCCGATTTTTGGGCAACTCGACACAACTTATGCCAGGGAGGTCAGGAATTGAACCCAGTAACGCGCGCCTTTGGGAGCACCTCTGCCGGCCTGGCCACGAATTTTGCCGGACAAACCGCGGCGGTGATTGGAGTGAGTTACCTTTTCCACCGATCCGGGCATCACAAGCTCGAACGAGCTGTGACGATCCTGAATATCGGTGCGTCAGCCACAGCCGTTACCTTTGACCTCGTTCATCACTGATCCCAGAGTCTCCTCCAGTTTCGTAATAAGCACGTTTATGAGACCAAGGAAAAGTCAATTGCTAGCAACGATTCAGCTGGAATAAGCGGACGTGACTGGAAAGGATGCGTTCTCTGCAAGCTCTAGCTAGAATTGATCGCAGAAATTTAGCTGCTTTTCAGCAACAATCAGGCAAAGCCATGTTCGCACTGGTTCGGGAGGCTAAGCCACGACGCCATAGTCGAACTCTGAAGGCCGTCGCGACGCATTGGTCCGTTCAACAATCTTCGCTCTGGTCAGCCGATCCCGAATCTGGCGATCGGCCTCAGCCAATCGAGCTGGAGTCATTGCTCTTTTTGCATCGTTCCTCGAGCGGGCAAGCTGTTCCAGCGCCATCGAGAACCACACATAGGCGCGGGCGGCGCTGTGGTCATCAGCCGCTCCCGCCAGGGACGCGCGAGCCAAGGTCAATTGTGCGGAAAGAACGCCGTATTCTGCCGCCTTTTCGCATGCAGCCAAACTGGCTTCGTCAAACTCGCCGTAGGGGGTAGTCAGCAGATCCGGGGTTTGGGTGGGCGATTGTGCTGCGGTACGGCTGAGTGTCAAGAATAAGAGTTCGATGCGGTTGGAAACCCCCAACTTGTCGAAGATTCTAAATAGGTGGTTCTTAACGGTATGTTGACTGAGTCCGAGCCGGACCGCAATTTCTCGATTCGTTAATCCCTCGGTCACGCACCTTACCACATCCCCTTCGCGTTTCGAAAGCAGGCTCATGCGTTGGGCATCCGCTGTCTTGACATTGGGAGTGGAAGCTAACAATTCGAGCACGAGAGCGATTTGCTCATTATTGATCCAGATTTGCCCATCGTTCACTTGGCGAATGCATTGGCAGAGCACCTGGGGAGACTCTCGATGATCGAAAACGCCGCGAGCGCCAGCCCGGAACGCTTCAATCACAAATTCTGGCTTAGAAGAATCCAGCAATATGACGCACCGAGGATTGTTGCCAGTTCCCCTGAGTTCCCGGAGCATTCTGAACCCTCGCTCCGCATCTTCATCCAGAAAGGCGCCTACAACAACCACGTCGATTCTCTTGGCAAGCGCCGCCGCTACGCTTGCAGTATTCATATCCGAACTGGACACATCCAGGTCGGGCTGTTGACTGAGTGCTCCCACTAGCAATTGGTTGTGAAAGGGGGAATTATCGGCAACCAATACATGAATTGCATGATTTCGTCCGTTACGATCGTGCACTACTGCCTCCCCGGCAGATTAATTGTCCAGTCGTTTTGATGGTGTCGATGCGCTTCGAATACCCAAGAGCCCGCCATGGCTCCAGGGACATTTGGGGGGAGGGAAAGCCCATACAGGCGCTTACATTCAATAGCAGCATACGCTGGCT
>JAICSO010000034.1 GCA_025936825.1 Terriglobales bacterium | reverse complement strand
TTTGACACCACTCGAATGCCACTGCTACGATGAATTGTTTTCCCGCACTCCTGCTGCAGATTGTCCCCGTCGTCTAGCCCGGCCTAGGACATCGCCCTTTCACGGCGGTAACACGGGTTCAAATCCCGTCGGGGACGCCAAATCTAATCAACCACTTAGGCCGATTTAGGCCGATGTCCCCATTCCTCGCGGTACACTCTGCGGTACACCGAGATTTTCCCGAATCATGTGGACGACCTTGCGCTGCGCCGCCCGCTTTGTCGGTGTCAGCGCCTGCGCGTAGACGTCCAGTGTCATCTTGATCGAAGAATGGCGCAGCAACTCCTGCACTACCTTCACATCCTCGCCGTTGTCTTTGAGGAGGGTTGAGTAGGTGCGGCGGAAGGTGTGCCACCCAATACGTTTCTCGATACTCAGCTTCTTGGCCGCGGGTTGAATGTGATAACCCATGATCTTGCACAGCCAAAGTGGTTGTTTCCCGCGCTTCCTTCCCGCGCGGTTGCTGTCAGTCGCGAAGACCCAGTCGGTGGGAGCGTGATACGGCGTGTGCCGGTACCATTCAAGCAGGTCGGCTGCAATATATTCATCGATCGGGACCGGCTTCTGGGAGACCTCCGTCTTGCACCTTCCCACGTGCTGCTCGACGACTGATCGGCTCACATTGATTTGCAGGTTCAAAAAGTCGATATCCGCCCATTTCAAACCAGCCAGTTCCCCTCGCCGCAGTCCAGTGGCCATGTCCAAGAAGATCAAGACACGCTCTCGCAGACGAACCGCAGAGATCAATTTCTGCATTTCGCCGATGGTAAGGATGTCGGGAATGCTCATCCTCTTCGAACTCACCCTCACGCCTGAGCCCTTCACCGGTCCGGCGATCGGATTTTTATCCGTGAATTCCCAGCGTATGGCGTGGTTGTAGAGAGCACTCATCGCGTTCCTGATTTTTGCTCTACTCCCACGAGCCAAACGCTCGGCTCCCTGGGTGTCCTTCTTCACGAGGTTCCTGAGCCAGTGCTCGACTGCCACGGCCTTTATATCGTTAATGTTCAGCTTGCCCCAGCGCGGCACGACCCAGCGATGGAGCAGCCACTTCAACCTGCTGCGGGTGGAATGAGCTCTGCCGGACTCTTCGTCTTCCGGTTCAGCAAGCTCGATGCGTTCGTAGTGCTCGATCAGAGCTGCGATGGTTATCGGACTGAGCTTGGTCGATGGCTCCATGTTGATTTTCATTCGCAGCCCAAGCAAAGCATCCTGCAGTTTCTTGCTCTTCAATGGGTATTCGCTAACGGGACCTATGGTTTTCTTGCAGGGTCGCAAGCTGCCATCCGGGTACCTTGAACGCCAGCGAAATTGCCAGCGTTCAATACCGTCTTTGCGGATGATGGTTGTGAGACAGCCATTCTGATATCGTGCCTGCATTCATTTTCTCCTTGAATTTAGGCACGGGTCGCTCGTCACTAAATTTACCCGTTCGTGAGCCCAGGCGTAAAGCTCGGATTCCAAGAAGCGCCATTGCTTGCGGGTCTTCCCCGTTAAGGGATGGGCTGGAACGATCCCCTGTCGAGCGAATCTCAGTAGGGTCTTCGCGCTCAGGTGCAGCAGTCCAGATGCTTGCTTTGCGTTGATAAACGGTTCGGTTGGAAGGGTTCCCGAAACGCCAGGAGAAATCTGCCTGACCTGCAGGGCCTCATTGTCGGCTGGTCTCATTTGACACCTCTGCACCACATTTCCGCGCAACGTAGATGTATTTGGAATTTGGGGCAAGTCGAACAATCCGGTTGAGGCGTAAACGATCCTTGGGCCAATTCTCGAATCTGACGTTGCCTGCGCCGAGACGAAAAATCCGGAGCCAAAGGGCAGGTTGCCAGTCGATTTGACCGAAATTTCATTCGGCCCTAGCTTATTGCCGGTTGGCAGAAGAATCCCCGTGGCAGGAGACGAGTGTTCTCATCCGTGCAGGAAGTCAGCGACGGTCTACGAAGCGCGGGCTACATCGCCGATCCCGTTGCTATCACGACCATTTTTCTTGCCGGTTCATTGCACAGGCCGATTCTTTCTGAAGGGCCTGCTGGCAGCGGCAAAACCCAGCTTGCGTACGCCGTAGCGCAAGCCGCCAATACCAGCGTGGAGCGCCTGCAATGCTACGAGGGAATCGGCGAAGACAAGGCCATCGGGACGTTTGATGAATCTCTGCAAAGGCTGTGCGTAGAGCTGAAAGCCAAGGCCTCGGGGGTCGATTGGGAGCTGCTAAAGAACGAATTACACGGCGAGCAGTTCTTCAGCGCCGGACCCCTTCTTCGCGCACTGCAATACGAACGGCCTTGTGTCCTGCTCATCGACGAGCTCGACAAGGTAGACCATGCGTTCGAGGCAATGCTGTTAGAGCTCCTGAGCGTGTGGCAGTTGAGTATACCCAAGCTCGGAACAATCCAGGCGAAGAGCATTCCCTTCGTTGTGCTCACATCGAACGAAGAAAGACGAATTGGAGATCCGCTTCGCCGGCGCAGTTTCTATTTGCGCGTGGAGCACCCCACCGCGGAACGAGAAGCGGAAATCGTTGCCATGAGGACTCCCGATGCTGTCGCCGATTTCCATGCAGGAATGGCAGGTCTGGCGAAGGCGTTGCGTGGCTGGAGCCTGGAAAAGCCGCCTTCTGTCTCAGAGATTCTCGATCTCGCCCAGGCGCTCAGAATTCTCGGCGCTGAAAAAGTCACTGCCGAGATGAGAGACACTCTCCTGCCGCTGTTGGCCAAGACCGAAGCGGACCGCCGCAAGTTGCTATTGCGAGATGGCTTCGCCAGCCTCGTCTACGATGCACAGCAATACGCGGCGCAAAGCCTGGAAGGGAGCGCTGTATGACAAAGTTCTTCTCATTGGCGTTCTTGTTGCTCGTAGCTACCGATCTCTCTGCCCAATCATGCAAATCAGGTCATCCCCCAGACCGTCGTGAAGCCGAATACTACATCTCCGTGTATGCCCGGCACTACCACGTGCCTGTTCTCCTCGTACGCGCGATTATCGAGCGGGAATCGAACTGGCGGGCTTGTGCAGTCTCAGCAAAGGGCGCCAAGGGGTTGATGCAGCTTATGCCAGCGACCGCCCACCGATTAGGTGTCACGGACAGCTGCAACATCAACCAAAACATCTCGGGCGGAGTGCGCTATCTGGCCTGGCTGATGCGCCTGTTTCATAACGATCTCAGGCTTGTTGCCGCCGGTTACTACGCGGGTGAGGACATCGTTGCTCGCCGCGGCCTCTCCTACCACAACCCAGATGTCGTGTCGTATGTGGCGAGAATCAGAGCCACTTATGTCTTGCAAGCCGGTGTTGCGGACGATCCTGAAAAGCCTACTTCGAAGAGAGTTATGCGATGAAAATTCGGACGAGTTTGGTGCATCTCACAGGGCTTTGCTTCCTGACCTACGGAGGACTGGCGCAGAACGAACCACCGCAAGCGCACATCGTCAGTCTCACTCTAGATCCGCAAATCGTTACGGTGTTGCACCTGCACCCGGGCTTCGTCAGCTCGGTGCGACTGCCGGAGGAGGTCAGCTCGGTCGTCCTGGGCGATCCTGCGGCGTTTAGAGGTGAGCATTCGGAAGCTGAGCCACGCCTAGTTTTCTTCAAACCTGCGAATCCAAAACCGGGCAAGAGCAACGCCCTCATCACCACGCGCAGCGGTCGCGAAGTTTCATTGACTTTAGTCAGCGATGGCGCTTCGGCGCACCCCGAGGCGGTCGACTACGTACTGGAATACCAGCCGCAGCGTAGCTTTCTGATTTCCTCGGTATACCCGACTGTTCTGATCGGCGATACCAAGAGTCTGGGTAGCGAAAGGCCAGCGAGTCCAAGTGACTCCCCGAAGCCTGATGGCGACGAGCGGTGGCAGCCCCGCCAGCAATTGGCGACGCCCCTTGTCTGGCACGGCAAACAGCTGCGGGTGGCAGTCGGACGAACGGAGGAAAAAGGCTCGGACATGACTGTCGCATTTAGCGTGGTAAATGCGTCATCGGGAACCGTTGAATTGCTGCCGCCGCAGGTGCAGCTGTCTGGGACAGCGAAGCAAAAGCACCACAAGGCGATCAAGGCCGAACCGGTAGCGGTCAAAGACTATCGAATGACCTCGCGACGTCTGCCACCGGGAGCAACGACCGAAGGCGCAGTAGTTTTCGAGCGGCCAGCCTTCAAGGAGTCTCGGGAGCGATTGGTGCTCCAGATCGCTCAAGCAGAGGAAGTCGACCGGCCGGTTTTAGTGCCGATTGCATTTGTGGCTCCAGTGAAAGGAGCAGCGAAATGATCCACCCCAACGGACACGATCCCTCAACCGCGACCATTCCCGCACCCGCTCCGAGTGAGGGCATCAAAACCCCTCCGGAGCTGCCGACCACTTACCAACAGCCCATCGATATTGCAACCAGAGCCAAACTCAGAGCTCGACAACAATTTCAGCAGAACCGGTTCGTCATCATCGGCGCGGGCGCACTTGTTGTAGCCTTGCTGATTTTTGTCGCCACGTCCATGCCGCATAAGAGTCCGACGCAAAAGACGAAGCTTGGAACAGCTGCGGTAAAAGAAGACCAGACGCAAACCGCGAATACTTCGGTAGATCGAAGCCTCTTTCCTATCACAGATTCAGGGAAACCCACAGCAAAAGAAGCGCACGAGGGATTTCTGAACGAGAAAGACCTGGAGCGTTCTGTTACTCGGCGGTCTCACCCGAGTTCCATTCAGGCTGCGCCATCGAACGCGCCGGGAACTCTCGGATCCATACCACCTTTCGGTCCGGATCAGCAGGGATGGCAGGCGCCCCCGTATCAAGCCGGCACGGCCGCCGCTGGGGCCGACGGGAGCGATCTCGGAAAGGCTGAACGCGATGCAATGGAGAAGTCGCCATTGGTTTACGTCCGAAACACTTCCGCCTCGAAAGCCGATTCTGGAGAAAGGCCAAGTATAGCGACGCAAGAGATCGGTCTCGGGCTAGCTACAGGCACTCGATTGCGCGCTCGCCTTGAATCCGCTGCCAGCACCGCGGTGCGTGCCCCGGTTTTGGCGGTCATCGAATACACCTACGAACGGGACGGACAAATCATTGTTCCCGCTGGGGCGAAAGCGGTGGGGCGCATACAAGAAGCGGACCGGTCGGGGTATGTCCGCGTTCAATTTGAGTCCCTGATGATGCCGGATGGCGCAACTGTTCCAATCCAGGCGGTCGCGACCGACCTGGACCTGCGCCCGTTGAAAGGTAAAGTCGAAGGCAAAAATACGGGCAAGAACGTCCTCGTCAGATCGCTGTCGGGGATCGGGGAGGCAGGTGCGCTATTGCTGGGACGGGGCAGCCTGGGGCAGCCCTTGAGCGAGTCGGACCTAATGCGAGAGCGAGTGAGTAACAACATCGGCGAGGCCTCAGATGAGGAAATATCCCGAATGGCAATCACCTCGCGCATCGTGGTCACCGTTTCTGCCGACACTCCGATCTACGTTGTTTTGGAACAGACGACAAAAGTCGCTTCAGCGTCGGGGTCGTCAAATGCTCGCAGCTCGCAGTCGCTGAACACCAACGCAGAGGAACTTCGGCAATTGCTGCAATTGAAGCGAGAATTGAATCAGTCGAGTTCAGCACCCCAATGAGAGCAATGCGAAACCGCAACTGAGAACCAATGCGTTCCACAAGCCGACTTGCACTAAGACTTAGCGGGACCTACCCTGTGCATGGTTACGCCGCGATTATTCCCAACGAAGGTCAAGTATGGAAACGACGCGTGTGGCGTGGCGTACGGGATACAGGATGCCGCGAGCGCGAGTGATACCAGTTTGGAAGCTGGCGATCCTGGGTACCTCTAGTGGGACTCGGTTTGGACTTCAGGGTATTTGGCGGCAAGACCTGCGAGCTGCGATGGTGGTGCCCCTTTGAGGTAAACATCGAAGAAGGTATGGACGTAGTCGGTGGTCATAGAGAGGCCTCGACGAGGTTCCAAATGGCCGAAGACGCGGACGGCCATAAGCGCGGAGACGACGAGACGGCTCTTCAGCAAGATTTGATCACTGAAGGTGAAGTGATTCGCGCCATGAATCGTGCCGAAGTATCCACTCGGCAAGCGCACGTAGATTGAGCCGAAATCGGCGATTACTTGTTTGGCCGCGGGATCGGCCTTCTCGCGGCTGTGATGCGCGGGCGGACCATTTGTCTCATCGTCTGTAGCCCCAATTGCTGGAGGTCTCCCCGGTCCACCCGCTGAGCTTGGCTCGAAAGTTGCAAATATCCGGTCTCCGGATGGATTGAGCTTAAGGAATTCCGGGCTGCTTCCGAGATCTAACCGTCGCACCAAACGAAGCTCGGGAGTGCTGAAGACGGCCGCATCCTTAGTATTCTTGTTCGAGGTTATGAGATATCTCCCATCCGCGGTCACTGCCAGGCCACGCGGGGCGACATCTTGCGGCTGAACTCGCCGGACTACGCTCAACGTTTTTAAGTCGAGTACGCTAATTGCACCGTCTTCCTCGGAAACATAGGCTACGTTCGTTGGAACTCTTGAACGATAAATCCACAATACGGCGGGGACTACAACTGCCATCAGCAAAAAGATCAGCCACAGTGATCGCGCTGATGATGGAGAGGTCGAGGGCCGCATCTTCGTCGCCCACAGTCTAACGGCAAATTCCAAGAGCCATCAATCCAATCTTAAGTAAGCTGCGCTTCATATTGATTGCGCCGCGTTCGGTTAATTGTCGAGCCGTATCAAACCAGTTGAGCGATTGGATTTATTCAGTCCCACTGGCCTGCGTAGGATTGTCGGACTATTGGGCGCAAAGCGGCTGATCGGTGGTGAGTCGAAGTTGTTGATGCACGAGAGATTGGAGGTTGTGGCGGAGAAGTAGTTCGAGAGACCAACATTCCACGAGTACCTGATCACCGGATGGTTGCGGAACCTGTGTTATTACGAGCGATTATACAGAGCACCGGATGTCAATTGACGAAAATGCCCACTCACTCGCCTTCACGGTCAGTTCACTGTAGACACCTGGTTTAAACAAGCAGTTCACTGCCGCACGAAGTCCACGTAACCGTGCCGCTGCAGGAATTTGAAATAACCCACCCAATCAAAATCTCTTTGCGGGCCCAGTTCCATTTCTGTGTTTTGGATGACCTCGGCTAGATTGCGTTTGCCATCGCACCAATAAAGTGCTGCCATGGTTGGCGACCAGAAGCCGCTGTCAGGAAATCCTTCCCGTTGATCGGGCGGGATTTCATCCAGTGGGAGAGCGCCCATTCGCTTGCGGCGAACGACGATCTTTTCGGCTTCGGGACCGAAGTTGGGAGCTATGGGCTTTATCGTTCCCGAATGCAGTTGCTTTGCACGGTGCTTTACGGCGCCTTCAATCCGCACTTTCTGCGCAGCGGCAAAGGAGGCAAGCGCGGCCAGCTCCTGCTGGAGATCGGCAGCCTGTTTGACCGCCTTGGTCTCGCGTGCCAGGTTGTAATCGACGCGAGCCTTCTCCCAGTAAAGCAGATGGCCCAGGCTGTCGGCGTCCTTTGCCGCAGCCACCAGGTCCAGGCTGTTTGCCGTCCACGAATTGATCTGATCGTATCCGCGCTCCACAGCCAACTCAGCCATCCAGTGCATCTGGTCCGGACCCGCCGATGCGAGAAAGTACGCGTACGCCGCGTTCATCACAGCGAGGTCGCGCAGGGATTTAGGGTCGACCTGGGCGGGAGTATCGAAGCTGGTGTGGTGGGCAGGGATTCCGTGGCCGCTATTCACCGAGGTCGTGGGAATACCGATCATCGACTCTCCGAGATCATCGTCGGTTCCGCCGTAGTATGCGCCCCGGTTGTACTCACTCCATAAATGCGGACGGCGTACCATAGGGAAATATTCCGCGGCAAGGCGCACAGTGAATGCATCCACAAAGGAACTGGCCGATTGCGGATTCATGGACCAGATGAACTGCGTTCCTGCCATGTACTGCCATCCGGCGGGTGTGTCGATGCACATGGCGGCGATGGTTCGCTTGGTTCGATCCTTGTGGGAATCAAGATACGCGAGCGTGCCATAGCGCTCGCCCATGGCCAGCATGCGTATGGTCCGCTTAGGCTTGGGTAATTTACCTTCCTTAATCAAGCGGTTGAGGGTGGTTATGGCTTCAAGTATGGAAGCGACACCGCTGGAATTATCGTTGGCGCCCTCTTCATATAGATGTCCGAGCGAGAGCACCTCCTCCGCGCCAGCGCCGTCGCTACCAAGAATGGTGCCGGTCACATACGGATACGTCCCGCTGTAGTAACGAGTGTCAACGTTGGCACGGAGCTTCACTGGCCCCTTTTGCAGCAACTCATTTAGATATTGCTCCTGTCGCGGGGTGATCGAGAAACATACCGTAGGCGTGTCACTTTTATTGAAGGCCCAGCCGTTGTCTCCGAAATCGTTCTCCCAGTCCCGCTCGTCCAACAGCATCCGGTTTACACTGCTCTCGCGAACCATGCCCAACGCACCCGCCTGCTTCAAATCAGTCTTGGACATGCGGTGGCCAAGCACCCACTTGCCTTTCAGGTCTGCATTGCGAAGGTCCTTGGGCTGCAGCACGAGCTCACCCTCTACGCCTCCCGGCGGAGTGGGCCCGCTCCACTGGCAGAGCGAGGTTGGAATTTTCTGATAGTCGGCAAGAACGCGCATATCCTCTGGGACTTGAGGCGAGACGATTTCCAGTGTGGCAGAATGCGCGTCCCACGCCATCGGCTGCGTCCAAAAACCGTTCTGCGTCACACCGTCGGCGGGCCCCTGGCCTATCTGGACGTCGTCCAGTCCTGCCTTCCGCATCATCTCCGCGACATTCTTTGCGGTCTGCTGAAATCTGGCAAAGTCAAAATAGCGGTCGGTCGCCCAGATTGCTTCCATGTTCGTAAAGGCTTCCGTCGAGTTGACGTTGGCCAGCAGCAGCTTCAGCAGGTCAGTGACAGGACTCGGGCCCGAGGGGCCGGGGTCCCGTCCCGAGATCGGGTGTGCGGCGGTGGCGAGGGCGGCTGGAGATGACGTGGGAACGGAAGAGGGAGGCGCGGAAAAATCGTCGGCTTGCCCGCCGGTGGTGGATTGTCCCCAAACCAGACTGACGCTTATCAGCAGGAACAGAGCGAGTCCTTTTTCTGCCTGAATTTTCATAAGGCGCAATTATCGGGATCGTTCCCCTTCAAAGCAACTCATCCTTCCTTCCATTTTCAAAATCAGAATCGATAGGGTGGGGGGATGGAAACGGTCGAATACCAGAGGCATGGGAATTGATATACTCCCGTCTGTCCCCGGTGGTGCAATCCGTTAAGGTGAAGACCGACTGATTTGGAATCGGTTTCGAGCACCCGCACCCTGACTCTGGTTACGCCGTGACCAGCTATCGCAGCTAGAGGCAGACCGCGCGGATCGAGTGCTGACAAAGTGGGCACGAGAAAAGGGAGTTGTTGGTCCACAACAGCTTCGCGTACGTCCCCGTTTCCCGCGCTCAACACGACCGACACAAATGACCAAAGCACGCTTCCCGTAGTCGCAGTCGTAGGGCGGATGTACTTAATGCTGGTCGTAATGTCAGGTCGTGCGGCGTGGGGCGGAGCAGTATGGTTTCCGTGCCAAATACACTGTTCGGCAGCCGGGGCGTATCAGCCGATTGTCTTTAAAAAACGGTGTCGCGTCCCATGCACGTATTCGGTCAAACCCGGCAGCGGCGAGTGTGCGGCGTATTTCGGCTGAGTTCCAGCAGACCTCCTCTACGCGTTCGTGATGCCTTTGCCAGCAGAGCGCGTGAGGGGGCTCGTCGGGATATTCACTTCCCTAGATGATTCGGCACAGCTGCTGAAAAGCCACTGCCTGTAATAGGCTCGCTCTCGTCTCGCGAACTGGGAAAGAATGAGTTCTCAAAAGCGAACTTATCGCTATCCCTCCTGAATTGTCGCCAGTAGAAATTGAAAATCTGATTCCGAAGCTGCCTAACAGTCCGGAATTCCTCGACAGCGAATGAGGCGGGAATGTCAATGTTTGGGGGGCCCTCTTCCTTTTCCTTTGGCGCTTCTCGAATGCCAGATCTGTGATCCGTTTTGTGATCCGTTAGCACTACCTACTGTGGTCTTCTATCGCTTATACTGTGCCCGCCGCGTTCTCTATGTTATTGAAACTACGTTATAAGCTGGATTCGAATCCCACTCTCTCCGTCAAGTTATTCAATATAAAGAAGTTGCCTAGGGTCCTCAGGTTCATCATGACCCACTCTCAAGGGCGGGTTTCGTCTTTGGAAAGAGTGACATGCAGTTTTGCAAGGCCCAAGTGCGTGCCGTTAAAGCTAGAACTGACTGATTGGGAATCAGTTTTTCGATCAACGGAGGAATTTTGCAGACCCAAGTCAGTGCGTCCGCCGCTGGAGCGCAGAAAAAAAAGCCACACCTACGTCGCGCCGTTTGCGGCTCATGGCTTGCAGCTTCGCTGCTCAGTTCCTAGGGCTCGGGGCAGCGGCCGACAACGCGACACTCCGCGCCAGGCGACCAGGGGTTCAGTTCACCGCGTGGCCCAGTGGCATCGATGCCTGCATTAATTCATTGGTCAAATAAGGGCAGTGATTCGTTTGTCGTAGTACAACTCGAACACTGCCCCGATCTTGAAGCTTCAGAATCACTTTGTGACGTGATTTCCGGCGCTATCGATTTCACCGATCGCGGTTGCCCCGGTACTAGCATTTCGGTAGATCATGCCCCCGGGGATTGATTGAATGCTGGTCCAGCCTGGAAAAAAGGATCCGGCTGCGTAAGCCCTGATGTTTTGCACCATTAGCATCTCCGGCTGTTCCTCCTCCTGTCCATGGCCCAAACACCTTCCCCCAACAACCGTCGCTGTCGCCTGTCGCATACAAAATCCTAGGCAGCGCATCGCTCGTGCCTTTGACCAGAGTCAAAGCATGAACATTCTGAGTTTCAAGAGCAAGGTTTGCAGGCTTCCACTCTAGTCCGTCGATCGTTCCCTCGAACTGCGGGTTAGGCCAAAGTCCGACTCCTCCACCCGTACCGATTTTTCCACGAAGAACTCCGCCGTCTGTCGCCAGCCATACTGCAAAATCGCTCGGCGGGCAAACTGAGCTGCCTACGTATACGTGATCGAAAGTGCATCTAGATTGCAATTCCCGCCGAGCGGTAAATCTGCGTGATGTAGCGCATGTCGCGCAGGCCTTCCTCGCCCGGGGATTTCGGCTCCAGACCATTTTGGATGCAGTTGGAGAAATGTTCCGCTTCGGCCTGGAAGTGCGAAGGGTCGCGGGCCGGGTTGAGTTCGTCCAGTTGAGTGCCGGCAAAATCCGCGCGCAGCCGCAACCCCTGATAGACAAAGGCCGAATCGACCTGAAGCCAGCCTTTGGATCCGTGCACGCGGTAGAAGCCTTCCATGTTTGCGCCGTACGTCGTGTTGCAACTGGCAACGATTCCGGAGGGAAACTTCATCGTCCAGGAAACATTCTCCTCGACTTCGTTGAAGCGACCGTCGTGATCGATGATCGAGGCATTGGCCGAGATGTGTTCCGGCTCTTCGCTGGTCAGGTAGCGGCACGCGTTGAGCGAGTAGATTCCCACATCGAAGAGCGGCCCGCCGCCGGCGAGTTTTTTGTTCAGCCGCCATTCGCCCGGGGCAATGTTAAAACCGAAGGTGCTCTCAATGGCCTGCACCTGGCCCAGCGCGCCTTGGCGGATGAGCTGGACCGCTTTCAGGTTGGTGGGCTCGTAGTGGCAGCGATAGGCAATCATTAGCTTGACGCGGGCCGCTTTGCAGGCTGCGATCATGGCCTCGGCATCGGCCACGCTGGTCGACATCGGCTTCTCGCAAAGCACGTGTTTGGCGGCTTTGGCCGCGCGTATCGAGTACTCGGCGTGCATCGAATTGGGGAGCGCCACGTAGACCGCATCAATGGCCGGGTTGCGCGCGATGTCACCGAAGTTTTCGTAGTTGTAGATCGAGCTTGGCGAAACGCCGTACTCGGCCGCAATGCGCTCCGCCTTGTCGCGATGGCCACTCACCAGCCCGGCAATCAGCGAGGTGGTGGTGTTGCGCACGGCGGGCATGAAGTGTCCGGCGATGCGGCCTAGCCCGATGACGCAGTAGCCGGTTTTCTTGGTTGCGGGGGTGCTGGCCGACAGACTCGGGACAAATCGGGCGACGAGGCCGAGCGCGGTCAGCCTGGCGAGGTCTCTACGTGTCAGATTCATGTTGAAGCGATTCTCCCAAAAGATATTTCGCGTCATTCTATAAGAGCGCAATGAGCGTTGCGAGGGATGACGCCGCTATGGTTCAGGTGGAAACGGAGTGAGACTAGGCGCATCCTAAACTCAGAGGGCAACTCCCACTGAGAACGGGCCGATCCCGGTTAACGGCAGGTGAGTGTAACCGCGATATTCGCCAACCTGCCCTAGTTTCTGTACAAAATTGACGATCTTTTTGCTGCGGACCGCTGCATCATAACGCACCAATTACGAAGGGCTAGACTGGAAGCCACATGAAGGCCGAAGTGCAGTTCAACGGCTGTTCTTGCCATAGGGTTGTCACCGTTGGCGACCTCGACACCTAGGACCGTGCTTTCTAATCGCCACTCTTCGCTGCATTCCAGCCCGTTAGGTCACTTGCGTTCTCTCAGAATCTCCTCGATACGAGATTTCGGAAAAGGCAGATGGTCTTCATTCTGCTTCAGCCACAGGAAATAATCCTGCTCGATAGGATCAGTCCAGCGGGCATCAATCTGTCCGGCGGTGTATTTGTCTTCTTGCAGCCGTTGGTGTCCAAAAAGATCACGGAGGTGAGTTTCTTCTGAGGACTTAACTACCTGTTCAGCGAGTTGCGGCGGAATGAAGATAACCCCACCGTTTCGTCCTAGCACCACGTCACCCGGCATGACCATCACGTGGCCGATCCTCGTCGGAGCATTGATACCGACCATGGTTGAGTTGAGCAGCTTGCCCGTCTTCAGGGATCCATAATGATGCGACGGATCGTAATAGCGAACAAAGGCAACGAAATTAGGCAATTCATCGAGACCGTTGATGTCGCGCACCGCGCCATCGTAAACAATACCGTTGCCTGACTTGGCGTAGATCGCATTCCCGACATTGTCACCTATAGAAGGTCCACCCTCTTTCAGCCCGAAGTGGTCGCAGGTGTAGACGTCGCGCTTTTGCAGCATGTCAACTGGCCAGGCATTCATCCCGCCGATCCTATGCATCTTCTCGCCTTCTTCTTCAATCAACTTTTGTACGTCGGGCCGGCCGGGCATCCACGTTGCCGTAAGCGCTCGACCAACCAGCACTTTGCCCTCGTGAATGGTCAGCCAACCATCCTCGTACTGGTGCATGAAGCCGTTTTGCTGAAGCACCGCCCAGGCTTCTTCGAGTGTTACTGGCTTCATGCGATCCAGAATGTCGTCCGGTACTTTGGGACGGCCATCCGGAAAGCGTTCCCCATGCCAATCCGGCGTGTACTTAAGTACATCCCCAGAAGTAAAGAACCCCTGTTGTGCGGGCGCAGTGGGCACAATCGCCGCGATAAGCACCAGATACAGAGTTGCGCAGGAAATTCGACTCAGTTCTCTCGTCATGACCGCGTTCGCTCCAGTTTGTCTTCTCAAGCTTTGGTTGGCTCAAACCACGTCGTTCCCGGGATCTGGGACTTTTGCGCCACTTCTTCGTTCATCTCAAGCCCAATGCCCGGCTTGTCAGTGACAGTGACGTATCCCTTCTGGATGATCTCTCCTTCCTTCACCCAGTTCTTCCAAAGCTCGGGAAAGTTGATCCAGTGCCATTCGCAGACCAGGAAATTAGGAATAGAGGCGCAGACGTGTGCCGTGGACATCATGCCGATGGGCGATACGACGCAATGGGGCGCAACCGGCACATAATATGTTTGTGCCAGATTGGCGATTTTTCGTCCTTCAGAGAGTCCGCCGGTCTTTTGAATGTCTGGCTGGATGATATCTACCGCGCCCTTATCCAGTAGCTCGCGATACCCCCAGCGCATGTACAAGTTCTCCCCGGTAGCAATCGGCGTTGACGTCGAATGGCGAATATCCGCCATGGCATCAATGTCTTCAGGCGCAACAGGTTCTTCCAGCCAGAGCAGACGGAACGGTTCAAGTTCCTTTGCCACCCGCTTCGCCGTCCCAGCATCGTACCGGCCATGCATGTCGCAGCAGAGTTCCATTTCCTTGGGTATGGAGTCCCGCACGTGCCTCACCCAGTTCACCATGCGGTCTACCTCGGCGTTATTGGCCGTCCAGTTTACTCGATCGAAACGGTTCGGATCGCTGGCATCATCGAGGTCGATCTTCATGGCTGTAAAGCCTTGGTTCTTAATCCAGGGAAGCTTCCGGTCAGACTCCGGGCCTAGTGGATCTTCCATGTCGGAGTCGCAATAGATACGTATTTTGTCGCGGAACTTCCCACCCAATAGTTGATAGACGGGTAGGCCCAGAGCCTTGCCTGCTAAGTCCCACAAAGCGATTTCAAGACCCGTCAATGCCGTCACATATTGCCCGCCCTGCGCACCCGCGAAGATTCCCGAGACCCGGATCCTCTCCCACAGGGCATCCACATTCAGGGGGTCCTGTCCAACCAAAAAACGACGGAACTGGTTAATCAGCGATACGGTTCCGACTGCCGCATCGGTTGATTCGCCCTGCCCGTACAACCCCTGATCGGTATAAACACGGATATGCGTTTGAAGTCCATGCACACGGACCACAGCCGTACGTACGTCAGTAATCTTCAGTTTGGGACGCTGATACGGAGTGCTTGCATCCTGGACTGCCGCAGCCAAAGTGGGGAGTGCAAAAGTACCGGCAATTGGCAACGCTGCGTTCTTGAGCATCTTCCTGCGCGTGAGTAGACTCATTCGGCCATCCTCTTGTTCCTTTATTTGTTCATTGCAAATCGTTTGGATCTACCCGTCTTGCGTTGGCGCGGCCTTGAGTTGTTGGTTCGGATTCACCATCAGCCAGGCAACCGCGCTCAGAAAACACAAACCAGCTGCCACCCAAAACGACATGTCCCATCCAAAATGCTCGGCTACAAAGGGCGTCAAGCTCGCAGTAGTGGCGCCCCCGAACTGGCCGCCCATGTTCATCAGTCCGGAAACCGATCCGGCCGAGCGGCCACCGATATCGGAACTCACCGACCAGAATGCGCTCTGCGCAAGGCATAAAGCGCCTGCGCCGCCCGCAAGCACAACGCTGGCCAGTCGCGCATCTCCCACATGAGTCCCCAGTCCGACAAACACCGCAGCGACGAGCGTAGCAGCACTGGCTGAATAGCAACGTCCGATGCGCTTGCCATACTTCAGCGTCAACCCATCGCTAATCAGGCCACCGAGCGATGAGCAGATGGCGATGGCCGCAAAGGACAGCATGGCATACCCGGCGCTCGCCTTCAGATTGAGGCCACGGACCATGTTCAGATAGGTATAGAACCAGGTAAAGAAGATGTAAGCGACGTACACGAAACCAAAGTAGCTGGCAGTGACGACCCAGACATCCTTGCAGCCAAGGATGGTCCTCCAGGGCATCAACTGGCTTTCCGCGCTCTTGGTTGCGTCTGGCAAGCCAGACGAAATAAGGGAAACTTCTGCCGGACTCACCCACGGATGATGTTCCGGTTCATCGCGCGCCATCAAGAACCAGAGCACACCAATTAGCAGCCCAATGAATGCGCAAGTCCAGAGCGACAAGCGCCAGCCGTAGTAGTAAATGATGTATGCAATCAATGGCGGCGTGACTGCCGCTCGCGTTCTTGTGAAGGGATCCACGCTGCCACCAGACGGTTGCCGGCCGGATAGACGATGGATTCCCCCACCCCCAGTAAGAAGCGAACCACCACCAGGATGGAAAGTGATCCCGCCACATTGGCTGGCGCCAGCGCCGTGAGTGCGGTGAATACTGCCCACCACGTCGTTCCCAGCAGTAAAATCTTTCTCGGCCCAAAGCGGTCCGCCAGACGCCCACTTGGCGCCTGAAAAAGCGCGTATCCTAGCACCCATGCACTGAAAACCCAGCCCAGGCGAATGTGATCCAGATGAAACTCGCGCTCAATCGAAGGGCCGGCGATCGAGATGTTTACACGATCCAGATAAGAGACCGCGCTGATCACCAACACCAAGCCGACGAGAACCCATCGGACGTTCCTGCGAATCATGTTCATGATTGAAGGCGCAGCATCGCAAACCGTGAGGCTGCGACTCGACCTTGCCCGCCGTTGTCGCATGCGGTTCGCACGGATTGACAACGTCCTCGGCGATACGGCATGGGGCAAAGGATAACGCATCAATTAGCGGTTTCGCAGAGTGAAACTGAGAGTCCGAAGGGTCCTAAGACCGGAAATGCATTGATCATTGCTCCCTTCCGCTCGAAGCTGCTTGATCAGCCCGCCAAGACCAATGAGTGACATGCAGTTTTGCAACGCCCAGGTGCGTGCCGTTAAGGCTAAAAACCGACCGATTGGGAACCAGTTTGTCGGCCGCCGAAGGAAGAATTTCCAGACTCAGGTCGTCGCGCCCGCTTCTGGAGCGCCGAACAAAAAGCGACACCGGAGGTCGTGCCGATTGCGGTTCACGGCTTGCAGGTTCGCAGTTCAGTCTAGGCCGGACTCGGAGCAGCGGACAACGCGTCACTCCCGGGCCAGGTGAGTAGGGGTTCAGTTCACTGCGCCATCACACGAACTGCACGTTGCTAATCGTCATCTCGCACTGTCGTTTTGTGACATCCTGGACCAATCGATTTCACGAAGCAAGCTTCGACGTTGCACTTCTTACGACAGCGGCACTCATTCCTAAGAAAATGCATAAGTAGATTGACGAAGATTGGATCGAGCTCTCGCGTCGGGTTCAATTGCACCACTTCCGCGGTAACACATTGCCAGGCGCCAAGCCGGAAGCTTTATCATGCGAAGTCTTGATAGCCGCGTATCAGAATGCGTACGCGCTGTTCAGGAACGAACACTTCGATCCGAAAACGAACGTGTTCAGGCGGTTTGCGTACGCGTCTGCCATTGGAATGTTACATTTGCGCGGCGCAGCCTTGGTAAGCGATTTGCACGCTCAAATAGGTTCATCTCTGGCGTCTGGGAAACGCCCGCAAAAATTAAAAGCCTTTCAGGAGACTTCATGGAGTCGCTTATTAGCCAACTCAAGCAGGTCTTCCGGCGACTTGGCCGCGCGCCACTTTTCGATGTCGGTCTCTATGCCTTCTTGTCGTTTCACATCACGGGCGGCGCTCAGCCGGAGCCGGTCCAGGGATTGCAAGTGACAGATGGCACATTGCCCATTCTCGGTGTTCGTCCTGCCCTCGGGCGCCTATTCACTAGGCGGGATGACTCGCCCGAGACGCCGCAGACCGTCATTCTTACTTACGCTTTCTGGCAACGGCATTTTGGGTGGCGATGCTGCGGTGGTCGGCCGCACTCTGAAGTTAGATGGGGCGATGCACGAAATTATCGGCATTCTGCCGGCCGAGTTCGTGTTCATGGATCGTTCCGATGTGGATGTTGTCGTGCCAAGGCAAATTGACCGCACCAAAACGACACTCGGCAGCTTCAGTGCCAACGGCTTGGCACGCCTGAAACCGGGAGTTACTTTGCAGCAAGCCACGGCCGATTTGACCCGCCTGGTTCCGATTGCTACGCACAATTTTCCCCCGCCAAAAGACTTCAGCATAGCGCTGTTTGAACAAGCAAATTTCACTCCCACTCTTTAGCCGCTGAAGATTGATGTCATCGGCGACATCGGCAATGTGCTTTGGGTATTGATGGGATGCATCGCTATCGTTCTCTTGGTAGCGTGTGCGAACGTAGCTAACCTGCTGCTGGTGCGCATCGAAGGCCGCCGTCAGGAACTTGCCATTCGCGCGGCTTTGGGAGCGGATCGTAAACATATGGTCGCGGGACTGCTGCTGGAAAGTTTGATGTTGGGATGCGCGGGCAGCGCCATCGGGCTGGGCCTCGCGTACGGCGCTCTAAATTTGATTGTTGCTGCCGCGCCTACGGGATTGCCGCGCCTGCATGAGATCGGCATTGATATACCTGGGCTTCTTTTTACGGCAGGCCTGGCAGTATTCGTCAGCCTTGTCATCGGTATGATTCCGGTTCTGAAACACTCAGGTATCAAAGCCAAAACCGGTTTGCGTGAAGGCGGGCGCGGCCTCAGTCAAAGCCGAGAGCGGCATCGCGCACGCAAAACGCTGGTTGTGGTCCAGGTTGCGCTGACACTGGTCTTGTTGATTTGCTCAGGGCTGATGATTCGCACCTTCCGCGCACTCACCCGCGTTTCCCCAGGATTCAGCGATCCGAATACCATCGCATCGTTCGACATCTTTATTCCCACGTCGCAGGTTCCTGACACAAGCCGGATCGATGTTTTGCGCATGCAGCAGGCCATCTTGAACCAACTCGCCGCTGTCCCCGGAGTGAGTTCAGTTGCCATTTCATCAAGCCTGCCGATGATCCAGGACCATCCTCTTGATCCTATTTATGCCAGCGACCGCACTTATAAAGAACGCGAGCTTCCACCCTTGAGCATGGAAAAGTTCGTATCGCCGGGTTTCTTTAAGACCATGGGCATCCCGTTGATCGCGGGACGAGACATGACCTGGCAGGAAGAGCTTGAGAAACGTCCAGTCGTCATTGTCTCGGAAAATCTTGCTCGCAAGTACTGGGGCTCGTCGGCCGCTGCTATCGGGAAACTGGTACACGTCGGCTTGAACGATTTCTGGCACGAAGTCATTGGGGTGGCTGGTGATGTGTACGATAACGGCGTAAATCAGGATCCGCCCACTGCGGTTTATTGGGGGCTGTTCCAAGACAATTTCGCCACGCAAAAAGAACTCGTGCGCCGGTATGTACACTATGTAATTCGCACGCCGCGCGCCGGGTCTGCGTCATTCTTCAGCGATAGCGAACGTGCAGTGTGGTCAGTGAATCATGATCTGCCGCTTGCCTATAACAAGACGATCGGTGGGCTGTACACCAAATCGATGGCGCGAACTTCGTTCACTCTGGTTCTGCTGTCGGTTGCAGGCGCCATGACGCTGCTATTAGGCATCATTGGACTTTACGGCGTGATCGCGTATGCAATCTCGCAACATACACGCGAAATTGGCATCCGTATGGCTCTGGGTGCGCAGCGTGCGGCACTCACCCGAATGTATATTCGCGAAGGACTGCTACTAACAGTGATTGGCGTGGTCGGTGGTGTTGCCGTTGCTCTTACAACGATGCGTCTGATGAGTTCGCTGCTGTATCACGTGAGCCCTGTGGATCCGTGGACTTATTTAGTAGCAACGGTTTCAATTCTTATCGTTGCGTGCATTGCGACCTACGTGCCGTCGCGGAAAGCTGCAATCGTGGATCCGTTGCATGTACTGCGAGCGGAATGAGACCGCTCCAAGTTGTTAGTGGAAGTGGCCCTCGACATTGTCGTGGTTCGAGGTGAAACAAATCTCCTGCCCATCGGGCGACCCGGGGGGTGTATGCCGTCGTCGTACCCGCTCTCGCAAAGTACGCGAAGGACGGGGCGCTCGCAGCTGTGGTGGCTTCTGCAGTTTGAAGGCCGGGCCCACCCGCCAGATGACCTACAGTGTTTTCTATCGGCGTTCATCCGTGTTCATTGGTGCACCCATTGGGATTCGCCCTGGAAGGACTACGAGATGCGAAAGGGTTTACGAGAAAACCACAAAGGGACGAGCCTGCGACGCCAGGCAAGAACTACATCACGCGGAGCGGGATGGAGCGCCTCAAAGATGAGCGCCGGCCTCTGCTCACCAGGGAACGCCCATCCGTGACGGAGGTGGTGGCGTGGGCTGCCAGCAATGGCGATCGCAGTGAAAACGCCGACTATCCGTACGGCAAGCGGCGGCACATCAATGTTCGGCTACCGTTGGCGCTTTCCAAGTGATCACTCAGCCGTGATCCGTTTGTGATCCGTCAGCACTGCTTACCACTGTCTTCTATCGCTTTTACAGTGCCCGCCGTGTTCTCTATGTTATTGAAACTACGTTATGAGCTAAGTTCGAATCCGACGCTCTCCCGTTGGATCTCAAGACAAAGCGCTTGCCGGGGGACGCGGTATCACGTCTCCGGTATCATTTCTGCGTAGTTTACTAGTTTGTTATGGGTGGCCGACCCGGGGCACTTCCGAAGGGGGTAAAGTGAATATGCACTGCGTTGACGTTTAGAATCATTTAGGCACCTAGGCGTAGCCAACCAGGCTAAACTCGGATCAATAGCTATTCGATACCTTCTAGGATCGTCTGGCCTTAACAGTTCATTTTCGGAAGTTTAGGTTGAACTTGCAGCGTATTCCGTAGACTCCGTCCACAACTGCTCACATTTCCGCGCACACGAATCAGTTCCCTACACGTCCCTTGCCGGCCCCTTTTGCGTCCCCTTCCTAACGACGGCAGACATCGAATCCAGTACGCTCTGGTTTACGGTTTCAACTTCCCGGTTGGCTCGTGATCCGGGAAGTTCAAGAAATTGGATGAGTGGCGGTGTCGTGCAGTTTGCAGCTTGGGTACTATTGGAGCTAGATTCTGCGCTGGCCACCGGTCCTTTGAATTGTGCGCGGCACGCGTGCAGGTCTCGCGTGCCAGGAGTAGCATTTCTGCCATGAAAAGCGTCGAACGGCGTAATTTCTTAAAGGTAGCGGTGGGGGTGCCTTTTGCCCAGCCGTTGAGAACGTTCGCTGAAGTTGCAAGCCCGTCGGGAAAGCCAGTGTTTGTGGCTGCGGGCACGGACGCGACTGGGGCAGAGCATCATGGGCCGCGCGCTCGCACGCACCTGGATTTCAAGGTCCTTACCAAAGACACCCAAGACGGTTTCTTCTTGATAGAGCATCGCAACCTTCCGCAAGGCGGCCCGGTGCGCCACCTACACTATGCACAAGAAGAATGGTTCTATCTCATTGAGGGCAACAAGGTGGTGATCGAGGTGGACCAACAGCGCTTCACGCTTCGTCCTGGCGATTCCATACTCGCGCCACGAAATGTGCCTCATGTATGGGCCTACGTCGGTGAGAAGCCAGGACGGATGCTGATGGGGTTCACGCCGGCTGGGAGTATGGAGGATTTCTTCACTCTTTCTAGCAAGCAGCCAGTGGACGCGAAAATCGCTGAGGCACACGGCATGAAGTGGCTGGGACCTCCTCTCGACGTATCGAAGCTGTGAGCAAGTGGAGAACTACTGCTGCGGCGGTGCGCGTTCTTATTTCGCTCAGCGAGCAACATGCCAAGCCCGAAGAACCGACTGAGATCGACCACCCAGATGTGCCAAGAGGAACCATGAGCAACAGCAATTTTCAGGTGCCCGTTGTGCATCAGGCGAGTTCCGCTATAGCAAGCATGCGCATTGCGCAGCTTTGGCGCTACCCAGTGAAATCTCTCCTAGGAGAACGGCTGCCCACCCTGCGTTTGGTGGACGATGGGATCGAAGGCGACCGCATGTGGGGCATTCAGGATCGTCGCGATGGTCGAATCCTCACCGCCCGGCGTGAGCCGCGCCTGCTATTTGCATCGTCGCGTTTGGCTGGAAGCGATCTTCCCGTAATCACCCTACCCGACGGCGAAGAGATGGCTGGAACAGGTCCCGTAACAGATGCCGCACTCTCAGCATGGTTAGGCAAGCCCGTCGCCTTAGTAGCCGCCTCGGAGAGCGACACGGCACGCGCCGAGTACTTTGCCGACGCCACCGACGACGCGAGTCAAGCGATTGAATGGACGATGCCGAAGGGGCGTTTCGTTGATGCGTTCCCTGTCCTAGTGATCAGCACCGCCGGCTTGCGTAGCGGTGCAGTCGCTTATCCCGCTGGCGCTTGGGACGTGCGTCGTTTCCGCCCGAATATCTTGATCCAGCTTAATGGCGAGGGGTGGGCCGAGGACGCGTGGGCAGATCGTCAGCTTAGCGTCGGTTCGGCACAGCTCATCCCACGTCAGCGATGCATACGCTGCACGATGGTCAACCGCGCCCAACGGGGTCTGGACACGGATGTAAACATCTTCAAGACGCTGCATCGAACCCATGGGGGCAAAGCCGGGATGTGGACCCAAGTCATGCAACCCGGGACCATCTCGGAGGGCGACATGGTGGAGATCGCGTAGGAAGGACTGTGGAATCGGGGAAAGGGCTGACCAGCGACCAAGAATAGCGTTCTGCTAACGGCGAGTTGGTCCTAGCGGCTAGAAGAGCCACTGCTCCAAACCAGCTTCGATTGACATGCAACTCGCGGATCGTCGGCCATTGTGAAGTTAACTTCTGGTTTGCCCGTGATTCGGGTTGCATCAATACCAGAGCTAACGCGCCGAAGTGGAGATACCCTGAATCGCGACCAATTCAGCAATCATCGGGTTCTTGAATGCCGCATCTGATGAACTGATTTGCCATCATTCCCACGCGAACAGCCCATTTTCGAAGTCGAAAGACACCCTGCGAAATCCCATTGTTACGAGTCCGAAGAGGCCATCGAAATCATCTTGGGGGTCGGAGTCGACATCAGCGATGGCCACATTGCGTATCCCGAGACCACCGCTTTCGAGCGAGACTTCACTAGAAAGCCATCTGACATGAGTCCCTCCGCTGGCCGGCGTGTATATTGAACCGTTCGGATCGACATGAAGTTCTTCCGGCGCAGTCCTCAACCGGTTGCGATAGACAAGCAATCCCCCGGTCCCCGAATCAACGATTAAGCGGACCTCCTGTCCAGCGATCTTTGCCTTCACCGATAGGTAGGGAATTTGGGTTTCAAAATGAACTGCTTTCTTACTTGCGGCGATAGGTCCAAAGATGATCTTTTTTCTGCGGTAATCAATCGCGAAGCTGCTGGAGCGCAGGATGTCCAGGCCAGCAATTCCCCCTAAGTGAATGCCCAACTTCCGTTCCAGGAAGCTGAGGTCCTCAACCACGCCGGTGATGGAATCTACGTGCAGCGGGCCAATCTCGATGCGCGGTAACGTGACACTTTGCACCTGAATAGTCCCATTTAGGGTTTGCAACAGTGCAGCCTTCCCTCGTAGGTTGAGACTGTCGGCCACTACCTGGTTGATCGCCGTCGGGTTGGTGCCCGTGTCAAGTATGAAGTTCACATTCTTGACCGACCCAACTGTTGCTTTGACGATTACCAGATTACGGTTATAGAGATCGAACGGAATCTCGGTCTTTTGCCTCTTAGCGCTTCCTATTTCCTTTGCTGCGGACGATCCCGAGCCAGCGACGGTGAAGGCTATTAGAATAGCGGCCGTACTCAACGCCCTCCCACGGCTAATCCCAAAACAGCGCGAAAACCTACGCCGGTGAGTCTCCTCGAACGCCCAATGTTGTCGGCCGATGATGATTTTCATGTCGTCCTCCTCCGCGTGTTTCGCGGTGAGGACGACCTTGGGCTTCGTGGCTGGCTACCTCAATGCATGAGCTCTCCAACGAGGGTCAAAAAGAGGTCGAAAGAATATTTCGTGGGCAACTCCATCAATGGAACTGACTTAGAAGATCGGGTCCATTTTGGAGAAGGCCCACAGGCGCCGTTGCTCAGGGTTAATCAGTGCTAGACTTGGTGCGATTTGGGGCAAACGTTTTGGAAGAAGCTGTCCGCGCCGCTCGGTTGGTCCGTTTTGGAGCCTTCGAAGTTGACCTTCGAGCAGGAGAATTGCGCAAGGACGGAGCTAAGCTCAAACTTACCGGCCAGCCGTTTCAGGTCTTAACGATTCTGCTGGAGCAGCCCGGTGAAGTCGTGACTCGGGACGAATTACAGAAGCGGTTGTGGCCAGACACGTTCGTCGATGTTGACCACAATCTGAACACCGCCATCAATAAGATTCGCGAGGTGCTGGGCGACTCGGCGGAGGGCCCGCGCTTTGTGGAAACTTTGCCTCGGCGCGGTTATCGTTTCATCGCCTCGGTCGACGGAGCTTCGCATGTACCGGCGAATCCCGCAGCAGCCGAAACCGCTGTCGTCTCCGCACCTACCGCGAACCGCACCTCCGGGAAATACCCGACCCCTTCAAAGATCCTGGGCTATTCCATTGCCGCCCTTTTGATGTTGATGGGGTTTTCAGTTCCCTGGATTCTTCACAAATCACCGCCGCCTGCCCAAAGGGCGCTCACTCGCCTGACTTTCGACGATGGCTTACAGTTCGGTGCGACCTGGTCGCCGGACGGCCGCTACATCGCCTATAGTTCCGACCGCGGCGGTAAATTAGACGTCTGGGTGAAGCAAGTAAGTGGTGGCGACCCAATTCAGATCACCAAAGGAAAAGGTAATAATTGGCAGCCCGACTGGTCGCCGGATGGAAGATACATCGCCTATCGTTCTGAAGATGGAGCAGGCGGTCTCTTTGTGATTCCCGCACTGGGTGGGGCCGGCCTAGAACGAAGAATGTCATTTTTCGGCTATCACCCGCGCTGGTCACCCGACGGTTCGAAAATATTGTTCCAAACGCATTTCACCTGGCTGGATGCGAACGATAAATTCTACGTGGCGCAGGTGGACGGCGGCGAGCCCCGCGAAATCCTGGCACAAAACATAGCCGAGCATGACCTTTGGCCGGCATCGGCAATGTGGCATCCCGATGGAAAACGAGTCACGGTTTGGGTTGGCAGGACGGGCAGGTATTCTGAGCGAAGTCCAGCCTTTTGGACCATGCCAATTGGGGGCGGTCCGGCGATCAAGTCAGACATCGCTCCTGCAATTGAGGAGCAGCTCAGAGATGTGGCCGTTACTGGTGTGATGGGAGAGTGGCCCGTGGACTTCACGTTCGCCTGGGCGCCGGACGGCAAAGCTATTTATTTCGAGCGCGCCTATCGAGGCACGCGAAACATTTGGAAGCTGCTCATGGACCCAGACACGCTGAAAGCGGTCGGGATCGAACGCCTGACAACCGGGGCCGGGCCTGACACCGAAGCCGCAGTGTCTCGCGACGGCACGCGGCTGGCGTTCACAGCGAAGTCGGAGCATGTCCGCACTTGGCTATTTCCCTTCGACTTGAGCCGTTCCCGGCTCAGCGGCCACGGCAAGCCGATAACCTCGTCGGGAGGTCGAGCCGTCGTTCCGACATTATCGCGCGATGGCAAGAAATTAGCGTTTGGTGTCGAGCGAACCGGCAGCTGGGAGCTTTGGCAGAAATCGCTTGTGGATGGGCATGAGGCGCCGATCATCACCGACGAATATGTGCGAGACTCGGCGCAATGGTCTCCGGATGGTGCGCACCTTGCTTATCAGCGCGAAAAACCAGACGAACACCAACTCATGATGTGGTCTGCAGACACCCGAATCGAAGAACCACTAGCATCTATGAGCGCCACGGGTTGGCAGGTGGTGAGCGACTGGTCACCAGACGGTAAAGCGATATTGGTGTCGCAGGGTACCGATACTCACTTATTCGAAGTATGGCTGGTTCCCATCGCTGACGCCCCGCATGCGGAAACTGCAGCAAAAAAAATAATCTCCAGTCCTACCTCCAACGTCTACCAAGCACACTTTTCCCCAGACGGGCAATGGATTGCCTTTGAGACAGCGGCCGATACACCGACGGGGGTGGACTCTGCAATTTACGTGACGCGCGCTGCTGGGGGACCATGGGTTCGGCTTCGTCAAGGCAAGAACTGGGACGACAAGCCCCGCTGGTCTCCGGACGGCAAGACGATTTACTTTATCTCCGGTCGCAGCGGCTTCTTCAATGTTTGGGGAGTTCATTTCAACCCAGCGACAGGCATACTAGTTGGAACGCCGTTCCCAGTGACGGCATTTGACCAACCCAGCCTAATGATTTCACAGCGGATAGAAGGGGCCGAGCTTTCGGTTACTCAGGACCGGTTGGCGCTGCTGATGGAAGAGACCTCGGGCAGCATCTGGATGTTGGAGAATGTCGAACATTAGGTATTGATTGACGCGCGAAACTGTTCCCCCCTTGCGGATCGGGGTCCCGACTCTTTCAACCTGAGTCTTCGAGCACTAATGAATATCTAAGTAATAGACAAGTGAATCTGGCGCTCGCGAATAGGCCAATCCAGATTTTGCGACCGCGAGCGGATGGTCGGCAATCCGGAAGTTGGTCAGAGATTGCGTTTTTGAGAAGTCAGTCGAGGAGATCGTCGTTCGGAAACTACTCGTGGCGGAGAAGACTACACTCTCCGCGCTATTGAGTCCCAAGGGCTTTGAGGAGATTTCGGTTTCACGTCGTGGTATCAGGTCCCTTCCGCTTTTATTAATGGTCCACAATCCGTTTCCGACGACACGATATTGCACCTTCGGAACAGACGACTGGACGTGAAAAGTAGCCATTTGTGACGATTCCCGTTAACCCACATAGCCGAATCAAGTTGATTCGCGTGTTGTATAAGTCAGCCTTCTTCTACTTCACCGCAAAGTAATAGATGTAGGAGTCGTCGCTGCCGGCTGCAATGCCGGATCCGTCACTGGAAATCTGCATCGGCCAGCTCATATTTGCCGTTTTGTACCTCCCCACCTTCGTACCGTCAGCTTTGAAGAGATAGAAATCTCCCGGCTTGCCGTCAGGATATCCGTCCGCAGCGGTCACGAACTTCGCGCTGGAGTCGATTGATGTACTGTTGGGGCTGTGCACCGTTGGATGTGACCACAGCATTTTGCCCGATGTTCCCTGGCTCGCAAACAGAAACAGCTTGCCTCCGCCGGTTGCATTCCCGACTGCAGAAACGATCGATCCGTCATCACAGACTGAAACTGACCGCACATCCTTGCAGCCGGTCATCGGCGCAGTCCACGCGGGAGAGATCGAAGAGCCGAACCCAGCCGTGCTGAAATAGCGCAAATTGGAGTCACTGGCTGCCACGGCCAGCGCGGAACCGTCAAATGATACTGCGACCCACCGGATGGCCCCGCTGGGCATCTGCCATGAACCGACTGCGCCGAAGCTGCCGGTGTTGTTTTCGATCAGGTTCACTGACCCATGGAATGTCCCGTTGCCAATCAACTGGCCATCGCCCGAGACAGAGACGGCAATCACGCTGTCATGCGTGGTAATAGGAGCGAGTTTCTGTGGTTGTCCCCAGATGGAACCTGAACGAGAGAAGAGGTAGGTGTTATCGGCGCCGGCCACCAGATACAAGCCGTCTTGAGAAAATGCCACCATATTGACGCGCACCTTGGTCGAGTAGCTGAATACTCTCTGGCCGCTCGCCACGTTGTAGATGTAGATAAAGCCTTCAGCCGGGCCGAGACGGCCGCAACTCGCGGCCCACTGTCCATCGCGGGAGATCGCCACCCAGTAAACGCCTTCCGTGGCCTGAAATACGTCTTTCCACAATGTCTTTCCGGTGGCATTCCAGGCGAAGGTTCCCACCGTAAGCAGCTTTGCATCGGCAGGGTTGTGTTTGGCTCCCGCACCATACTGAAAGAAATAGCTGCCGGCCACCACCGTCTTTCCATCGCTGGAGATAGCGACGGAATTCACGTATTGATCGTTGGATTCAGGCGAGCGCTTCCACTTTGGTGTGAGGCCGTTCTTCGTTTTCGTGGTCTTCTTTGGCATCTTGCTCTCTCCTTTTTCAACTTTCACGCTTACGCCTTTGAAGGGATCGGGCTCAGGCCCGTGCTGGTAAACGTCGGCGCTGCTTGACTTCGTTTGCCGCGAATCCAACTACTTCAACTTCACCGGCGTACTCCGCAATCTGCAAATGGGTGACGTCGTCGCTGGCCAGTTTCTTGCCTGGGAAGGAGGCGGGGTGTCCGTCTATGAAAATATCTACATAATCCAACCCGGCAGTTGTGATGGTGAGGGCTCCTCGCTCACGCGCCACATGCATCCGGGTTAGCGGCTGGGAAGCAAGCATCGCCGCACAATGTTCGATCAGGTCTTTGTTTTCGCCGAATATGTCGCGTTTTGTCATGGAGTATGGCTGCCCGGGAATGCCGCTGTCCTCGATCAGCACGCCATCAGCATCGCCGCTGCGAACGGCTCGTCGCAGTGCTATTGTGAAGTTGGCGCTGTGCGCCAGCGTAGGTAAGGGAAGTCCCGCTGGCTTCATCGCTGCGCTCAAATCGTCGGAGGTCCAAACGTTCGCACCGCCAGCTCCCGTTGCTTCTCCAATGCATACGATCGGTCCGATCCTGTTATCGGCGATTCCCGCCGTGAAAAGATCACCGGAAGAATATGTGTTGGCGTCTACCACTGCCACTACCGGACCTCCGTAATACTGGCCGAGGTCATTGCATTGCTCCACGCTGGTGATGGGAAGATGCGTGGAATATGGCTCACCGGTCGAGGGCGCGCTCTCGAGGGAAGATTTCCAGGGCCCAAGCTCACCGTCATTGAATCTGGCGCTTGCCATCGCACGAGTGAGAGGTGTGGAGCGGAGAGCAAATTTGGTTGGGCTTATCTGATTAGGGGTGAACAACTGCAGCATGCGTTCCGCCGCCCAGATAAAGCCACCAGGATTATCGCGAAGATCGATAATCAGTCCGGTATCCGGCAGTCTGTCCAGTAATTCCTTTGCGGCTTCAAGAAACTCAGTGTCACTGTCAACGTCAAAGCTCCAAATTCGCAGATAACCAAATTTGCCGTGTCGGGTAGATACAGTGCGCGCGGTGAGGAAGTCTTTGTAGTGCTCTGCCACGCCGGTTCCTTGAGAGGGCCGCAAAGAGCTCACTTGTCTCTGCTCTTCTTGCCAAAGCGCGGGATTGAACAAAAGTTTCTTGGCGCGGCGCACCGCCTCTGCTGCTGGATTTATTGCACGACGGCTGCGCATTGCTCCGCCGCGACCGGCAGTTGGTGCGCGGTTAGGAAGCACTACGCGCCATGGAAGTCGAAGTTCGTGGTCTTTCTTCTTCAAGTCGGTGTAGCCGATATCGACCCAGTACTCATCGGGCGGTGGACCAAACTCCAGCGAGCGAAACGTGAGTGACTCAAGCGCTCGTGCCCGCCGCGCATCTGGCCGGCCGCCGGTCTCGTTATCAGCGTGCAGATCCACGGCGCGATCGAACGGCACTCCATTCCACCAGTTCAACGTCACGCCAGGCTCAAAATGTAGATCGCCGACTAGGCGCTTATCGCTGATTTTTGAAACTACATAATGGCATTTATCGAAAGGCCCGTACGTTTCCACCAGAAAGGGAAGGGTCGCGACTGCGTTCTGGATCGTGTGCGGGCCGGAGTACTGGGTATGGGCGTCACGCAGGCGATTGATGAGCGCCGTGAGTGCACGATGGAACTGGATGTCGCTGAGCGTGGGCACCTGCTGGCGTAGGTGCTCAATGGCACGTATGGGATCGAATCCATAGAGCGCCTGTTTGAGGGGAAGATGTGCGTAGGTGCCGTCTAGTACCAGAGTCCAGGCATCCAGGATGTCCAGACGCTCGCCCCAGGTAAGTTTGGCAATGCGTGATTGCAGGGGAAGCAGGCTGTCCGATAAAGGCGTGCCCCGCTGATGATCAAGGGCCGATGATTTGAGTTGAGTCACTTGACGCGACGGCATATCTAGCTCCCGTAAAATCTGGCAAGACCATCCAGCAGGCCTCCGTGGAAACCGTGTCCATGAATGGCGTCAAAGAAGTCTTTGTCGTGAACAAGAGAGGGCAACGGTGGAATCACCACCTTTGCGGGATCCGGTGGTGGACCGGCAAAGGCCAGAGCGCCTCCGTTTGGCATATCTAGCGCAAGTTCCAGAGGCGCCTCGTCCGCAGTACGAGGTCCGGCAAAAGCACGACGGTGAGCGTCTTCCTTTTTAAGAGCACCAGCAGGATCTTTGCGCACAGCGTCAAGTTGGGCGACGATATCAGCCCACCGCCAGGCCTTGGTATTGTCCTTCGGATCAGGAATCGCCAGTTTTCTCGTTGAACCTGCGATCGTCAGCTTGCCCGCTGGGCCAGCTTTGGCAGCCGTCATGGCGTCAGCATCTCCGTATCGAGGCTGTCCGCTAACAATTGTGAGCATTATGTCCGCTTCCGTCGCCTTGACTATCTGTGACCAGACGTCACCTGTTCCATGTGGACGCAAAACCGTCACATCGCCAAAACCTCCCTGTACAAGCCGTCCGTACGGTTTGTGCCAGCAACGCGAGAGGACGTCGCCGGCGTTGCAAGTAACCATGGCGACGAGGTTCTTGTCTGTGAGTCCGTAGCCCAGCTTTTTGCTCGCAAGTTTGGCTACCTTCATTTCAGCCAGAACGTGCTTGGTACCGGAAGGTCCCCAGTCTGAGCCCAGACAAATAGAGACATCGCGCGCCTGGGCAGATGGAACGTCAGTGGTGGATCCATAGAGCCACAAATTGGAAAATGGCGACCAGACTAGCGCGCCTGCCTGTGCCTGTTGCCAGCGCTTCCAGTCAGATGCGGCAATTGCGCTGCAATGTATTCCGATGAATGTCTTAACCAGGCAACCGGCGTTCGCGGCGTCAGCGAATTCACGCGTGACAATCGAGTTCAGCTGCCCCTCCGCGCAGTGGTAGATGAAGCCAGAGCCGTGCGCCATCCGCTGCGCCTTTTGCGCTAGATCAAGCGGCTTTTCCGTGAGCGCCGAGGTATAGATCAGATTTGGATTGTTCGTGCCTGCTTTCTCTGCATCAATGTTTCGCACCACCATCTGCGGAGGTCGATTGTAAGCGGGCCAGCCCTGAATTGCTGTAGTTCCTCCGACCAGAGCACGAGTCTGGACGTATGCCAACAGCGCTTCGGGTGCCGCGTGGGCGAGCACCCAGGAGGTCCAGGTGATGCTTGATTTGTAACTGGGCGCATCAGTCCAGTCGTTATGGTGCAGGAACGGTTTTTTCTGCTTCGGCTCCGACCACAGTGGCAGGGCGTTGTAGCCAAGGTGGTTGTGAAGGTCGATGATCCCGGGAATCACCAATGCATTGCCTACATCAACGACAGGTGCATTGGAGAACCCTGCAGGTGGGTTGGACTTCCCTGATGTTACGGCTTCGATGAGTCCATCGTCCCCGAGATACACGTTTCCGGCAAAGGTCGCTGCAGGATCTACCTTGCTCATGGGGACAATCCGTCCTCGAATAACTAGGGTCATCGCACCTCCAGCGAACGGTCCTGCTTAAAATGATTCTTGCGAATAGCAGCTTACCAGAGAAACTCAGAAACCTATGCCGCAAGTGCGAATCCTTTCCAAAAGTGGAACAGTTGACGGATGGTCTGAGTATTTCAGGATGGACATAACGAGCACCGTCGGCGGGCAAGGTAGTCATTCCCACAAACCAGCGTCCGGAAACTTAGTCTCCCGTATGTTCACTCCTGTGCCGACGCGGCGTTCGAACCCGAACCGATGTCACTGGCTATATTGTCGGCAATGTGGAAGCTGGTCAGAAATGGGGTGGTAGGAGTCAGTCGAGGAGATCCGTTTTCGGAACTACTCTTGGTGGAGAATACGGCATTCTCTTCCGGAAACTGACTCCAAAAGACTTAGAAGAGACCTAAGTATCGGCCGAACGATATCAAGCCGTCGCGCGATTAAAGGTTATCCTGCAGCATCCTCACTCCTGTTGTTCTGTGTCATGCAGATGTGGACTTTGACCAACTTGAATCGAAGAGACACTCCCAGAGGGTTCGCGTTGTGAAGCGACTGCACGCACAGTGCACCTTTTCGGTATCTCGCTTCAGGATTCCCTGCTGTAAATGGGGACTTTATAGCGGGGAAGTTGTTGCGGCAGTCGACTGCTCGCCACAAGTGAAATGTCATCGGCTGTCCGGAGTAGGCTCGGGCGATCGGCTGAGCTGAGTTAACAAGCTCAGCCGCGGGCGTTAATCGATGAGCAGATTAATCGTGAGAATCGACCACCGGGCGCCTGAGACTTCCAGCGGAATCAGGATTTGCTCGCGCCTAATTTTCCAAGGAGCATCGTAATCAGTCGTTCACCTGCGAATCCAAAGAGAAAGGCAACCGCCAGAGCGGCGGACGGACCCGTATCCACACCGCTACCTACATGAATGTCAAAAATCCTCGAATGGTACAGAGCATAGCCCGCGAGCCCTACTCCTGCACCAAACAACGAGCGCGTAACGGTAACGAAACTATTAGCGACTCGCTCCGGAATCTTGATCTCACCAGTGGCATTGATCAGGGAAAGTGCTGCACTGAATGCCGCTCCCAATAATCCGAAAGACAGGACCGCACTCACCATTTCATAGCTCCACTGGGAGATGGCACCTTCCGCAGCGGAACTAATCGTACCGTTGGGGTAGCGAGAGAAGAAAGCAATCAAAGGAATGAGTAGAAGCAGCCCGAGAGCACATACGATCAGCAGAATCGTCAGTTGATGGCCCATCAGCCAGATCTTGTAATACTGGTTCGAGGAATACTCGTCGCGAAGCGCCATTGCATTGACGATTGGAGCCGCTGTGAGTTTCCCGTCGTCGATCGCCAGTTGTTGCTTTATCTCGGCACCGCGCCAGGACGATATTTTCGGCGCTTCGGCTCGAAGCATTGAGGCTTGCAGAGCAAGCTCGGCGGCACTGAGTCCATAAACAGCGCATCTTCTCGCCGCATGCAGACACACCCAGCCTCCTTCGACATTCCTCCGTGTTCTGAGGTAATGTTCAACCTCTTTCAGTTGATCGTCGGCCGCTTGTGCCCAAGAGTTGTCCGATCGCAGACTCCGTGTTTTAAGTAAAGCGAGCTCAATGCGGAAGGAATCGAACTCGCGATGGAGGCGGGCATAATCGCTTCTTTGAGGAAAGAACCAGCGCCGGTATCCTTTTGCCTGCGGAATATCCATATGGCCTGGTGATGCGTACTGTCGACCGAATGTCCACTGAACAAATGCTCTTTCGTTCGGGTGAGTCAGGCGATCTGCAGCATTCGCCACTGACATCCAGACGACTTCGGCTACTTCTTCATGATCTGACAGTTCTTCTTGTTCAACCACTGACATCCGCCAGTAAAAAACGGCTTTCGGTGTGTCGTTGACCAAATAGTCTATGACTCCCACGTACCCGTCGACGCAAACTACGCAGCCCGTTTCCTCCTTCACCTCACGGAGGGCAGCCGTCCGAAAAGTCTCACCAGGTTGCAGCTTTCCTTTGGGTAGCGTCCAATCATCGTAGCGCTTGCGGTGAACGAGCAGGATCTCGTCACCCTGTGGCGAATGCCGACAGAGAATACCACCAGCGGCGAAGATCACATCCTTGGCTGAGAAGTTGTTTATGTCTTCCATGGCGCGATTATTATCTAGTACTTTACTCCTAGTTCGAGTGCATTGGTCCCACGGGTCAAGAAGGAGCAAATCTGCAAGACGGTCGCGACCGAAAAGTGCTGTTCCTAGAGCCTCATTAGTGCGAATCGGAGAAAGCGGCTTTCCGTGTATGACGTGAACTGCTTTCCTGGACCAAAGTGCAATGCCCTGCTAGACCTGTGGGAACTCGAGCGCTCTGCCACTTTTCGCCTGGGCGGTCGATGAATCCGCAATGACCTGTAGTGGATGAAGCGGAGAATGCAGCTTTCTCCGCCACGAAACGTCAGAAGATTAGCGAATAGGGAACTTGAAAAAGGACGCTAGTAGCTTTTTATCGGCGTTAGAAAACCCTCCTGGAATTCGACTACGCAAGCTCGCGAAAACACTGGTCTGTGGAGTGCTTTCCAGAGTGTTAGAAAAGTGTAGTTTTCTAATAAACCTCAGCACCGCGGGACCTGCCAGGCAAAGTCGTCTTGGATCCAGGTGCGAGGGTGTTTTCGAGCCTTTGCCGCCTTTTCAGCCCCTCTTTCTGCAACGGCCTCCAGTTCTTCGTCTCTGTCCCTGCGCTCCAATTGCACGACAAATAGACAGGGAATGTTCGGGGGGACTGCCTTGCTTTTCGGTGGATTCCTAAGTATTGCCTGCACGAACTTCGGTGCCTGGTAAATCTTGTTGAGCGCCTTCGGTCGTTGCGGCCCTAGTTCATTAGACTCAAACCTTCAACGGATTTTCGTGCGGGTCGAATGACCTCTGGATCTGTGATGCGTACAGCCGACTCGAGGAGATGGTTACCACTGGTCTTTAGGGCCGAAGCCGCCATCTGGTGTCCTGATGTGTCCGATCATCCAGGATGGCAAGAAGTACTGGAGCCGCGCGATGAAGCGTAGAATCGTTTTGTCTTTTCCCAACCAACGGAGCAGAGATCTGATGAAATTCATGATTACCTGGAGAACGCGACCCGGTTTCTACAATGTAGCTCTTCAAACGTTTCTCAAAACAGGAGGCAAGCCGCCTCAGGGACTGAAGACTGTGGGTCGCTGGCATGTACCCGGTTCGATTCTGGGTTGGCATCTACTGGAAGGAGACGATCCCACAGCCGTCGCCGAGCATGTTGCTGAGTGGGCGGACATGCTCGAACTGGAGGTAAACCCCGTGATCGAGGATACCGCCGCGGCGGAGGGTGCATCGAGGGTCGTCAAGAAATAGGAACTTTGGAATCTGATTCTATGGCCTAGAGGAGCCAACCCTGGCGCGGTTTTTTGTTTCCATCGGCAGGGCTTGCTGCATCGTCGCTCCAGTTTGCGCGAACGGCGGGCGATCGAAGCATTTGTTCGAGAAGCATTTCATGAAACGTTGAGGGCGGCCCGGCACAGCTTGCGCTTTGTGGGGACCACGCTCGCTGGTCGGTAAGGCTGTCAGAAGGGAATCACTGGCGGCCTTTTCCTTTCTAGACCAATGCCCGTATACATCCCTCTGGGCATCCGTGCTTTGCTTGCGCATCCGGTCTCTTCTTGACTTACGCTCAGGCTTGGACCATCATGTGTCACGTTCACGTAGGGCTATCCTGGGGCCTGAATGCTCCCTCTCCCAAGGAGCATTCATAAGAAATTCAATATTCCGAAGAGGAGGCTTCTATGTCTCCGAACAGTATCATCCGCGTTGCGGGTGTATTCGGCGCTGCCACCGTGGCGGTCGGCATGTTTGGTTGCGGGAGCAAGTCGATAATTCCTCCGCCTCCCGCTATTAGCATTTCAATTTCGAACCCTACGGCAACCGTGCAGGAGAGCACTACGGCGCAGTTCACTGCCACAGTTGTTAATGACTCCGGAAATAAAGGCGTGGCCTGGGCAGTCTCCTGCTCGGCTACTTCGTGCGGGTCGGTTTCACCAAAAGCCACGGCGAGCGATATTGCGACAACCTACACAGCTCCCGGGCCGCCAGCAACCGATCTGACGGTGATGCTCAAGGCCAGTGCTGTTGCCGATCCGACGAAATCAGCATCGGCCACTATTTCAGTGGCAGCTCTCGCCGTCGCTCTCTCCCCTACATCCGCTACGGTACAGGTGAACAGCTCGTTACAGGTTACTGGAGTCGTCAACAACGATGCCAGCAATGGAAATGTCAACTGGACTTTGACGCAGAACGGCGCATCGTGTTCGCCTGCTTGCGGCACAATCTCCGCTACAAGCACAACCAACGGATCGGCCATTAGCTACACTGCTCCCGTAACACCTCCCGCAACTAACCTGACTGTCATGCTAACTGGCACGTCGGCAACCGATCCCAGCAAATCTTCTTCGGCAACCCTGCTCGTGCCTTCGGTTCTGGTAACGGTAGCTCCCGTAACACCGACGGTATTGGGTACGGGCAACACGTCTCTCAAAGCAACTTTGACGAACGATGCGAGTAACAAAGGTGTTAGCTGGTCCGTGTCCTGCGCTTCAGCTACCTGCGGTACCGTTTCGCCGGCCTCAACCGCCGCGGGAATGGCGACTACCTATAGCGCCCCTCCTCCACCTATCAATGATTTACAGGTGACTGTAACGGCAACCTCGATCGCCAATCCTGATGCGATCGGCGTCGCAACGGTGACCGTTCCCGCAATCGTGGTAGACGTCGAACCTGTGGACCCTACCGTGATCGCTACTAGCACTCAACAGTTCACTGCATCGGTTTCGAACGATCTGAGCAACGGCGGAGTGACTTGGTCGCTATCCTGTTCGCCAACGCCTTGCGGCAGTATTTCCCCTACCTCCACGGCGAGTGGGGCCCCTACTACCTATACAGCTCCACCGCTGTCGTCGACCGATTTGACCGTAAATATCATCGCTACACCCGTTGCGAATCCAGCAAATGCCGTCGCAACTAGTGCGACCGTTCCTGCGATTTTGGTTTCCAACATGGAGCCAACGAGTGGAATCATTCCCATCAGTTCGGCACAGGCCTTCACGGCCGACGTCTCTAATGACCCGACAAGTCAGGGGTTGAATTGGACGCTCACGCAAAACGGAGCAAACTGTTCACCAGCTTGCGGAACGATGAACCCCTTGAGCGCGGCCAGCGGTGCGACCTCGACCTTTACTGGTCCGGCTACAATGCCGTCGAGCGGCAGTGTGAGTGTCAATGCAGTTTCGATTGGCGATCCAAGCAAATCCGCCACCGCAGCGATCACGCTGACAAACGGAACAGTACGGCTCATTCCCGGAAGCCTCAGCTTTTCATGTAAAGCAGGTTTCACCTGCCCTCCTCCTACACAGAAAGTAACGTTGACCAACACCGGAGCGACGGCGCTGACGATCTCGGGCATCTCGAGTACGGGTTCTTTTAGCCAAAGCAATGGTTGTGGGTCCAGTGTTGGCTCGAAAGCCTCATGCACGATAACGGTAGCGTTCACCGCTGGTAAGGCTGGCACATACAACGGTACGGTCGTCATTCAGGACAGTAGCTCCGATAGCCCTCAGCAATTCAGGCTGTCCGGCACGGTACAACCCCCCCGATTGGGCAATGGAACCCAAGCCATAGACGCTCTGGCGTTCACGAACTCGGCAGCCGTTCCTACTCCAACGGGCACTAACGTCGTCGGCACGCGAGTGCTTGAGTGGGCCGACGCGAGTCGTCCAGATCCTTACCTGTCGGATGGGAGTAAGCGTCTGTTAGGAGTCCGGCTGTGGTATCCCGTGTCCAGCCAGTCTAATCAGACCTGTCAGAGTGCAGAGTACGCCTCTTCGGGCGTGTGGAAGTACTTCGCCCAGCTAGTCGGCGTGCGCACCTTCCCGGTTGCTACAAATAGTTGCATGAATGCCGCTGTTGCGGAAGGAATTCACCCCGTCGTCGTGTTTACGCCGGGGTATACCGGTACGTACACGGATTACACCTTCCTGATGGAAGACCTCGCAAGCCGCGGGTATGTCGTGGTGGCCGTGAACCATACGTACGAGGCGACTGCCGTTCAATTTGCCGACGGCCGAGTCGTGCGGTCGCTTGTGGGAAGTCATCTTGGCGGCCCAGTCCCACGCGACTTGCGCTCATTGTCTTTTGCCGTTGACGTTCGTTTGCGTGATATCAAATTCGTGCTTACCCAAATTGCAAGGCTGAATTCCCGTCGAGGTACTCCCTTCGTGGGTAAGTTGGATTTGTCGAAGGTTGTTGTTGCCGGTCACTCTCTGGGAGGTCTGGCAGCGCTACTCACCAATCAGTCGGATCCGCACGTCAAAGGCGCGATCCTCATCGATCCCGTCCTGCCGGACGTACTAACAACTCGCATAACGAAGCCCGTCCTGATCCTGGCTGCTGACAGGAAACAGTGGACTGCGAATGAATGTCGTCTCTGGAGTCATCTCCAGGGTTCAAGGCTCGCGGTGAGTTTGCAAGGCACCGAGCACGTGGCTCTCTCCGACTGGATCTGGCTGACACCAGATGCGCTGCGGACCGGGCCAATGGGTCCGCAGAAAACGATGTCTGCCGTGCGAGATTACGTCGCTGCGTTTCTAGACGCGAATTTACGTGGTGAGCCAGCAGACCCGTTGCTGAATGGGCCATCGTCCATTTACCCCAACGCTGACATCACAACACAGAAGCAGGCACTCTGCAGTGAGCCATAGAGCGCACGTGTACCGCCTGGAACGAGCAATAGAGCAGAACTGCCGGGCCCAAGAGATCTGTCGTTCGGGGGCCGCCCGGAAGTGCCTCCGGAGATGTTGCAGACGCAGAGAAATACCTAAAGGGAGAAGAGAATGAGCGGTGGCAGACTTCAAACCCCAACAAAAAAGCAGTCGCTCGAGTTTCCCGACAGACAACAGATAAAGCTGACCCACCGCTACCGTAAGTGGTCTGAAATGCACCTGAACTGGTTGGATAATCAGCTGAAGCCGTTGATCCCGTAACACCCTGAAGCACGGCGCACAAAAGTTGCCGCACCAAATCCATGTGAGAACTTCCAAATGGGCAAATCGGGACTACTTATGAAGCTCGATTGCGACGATGCGCGGAGTTTCAGATGCATTCGCGGATTCGAAGTACTCAACCTTCGCGGCCCGGTTTTCTAGTTCATCACAGGGGTTGAGCTCGCCATCCGGAGTAAAGAGAGCTGTGAATTGAATCTTGTAGTAGTTCTCCGAATGGAGCGTCACACTTTTGGCTCGAGACGTGACCGTCAGGTCCAGGGCCGGCGGAGTGCAATGCACGTCTTTAAGTACTCCGATTAGGAAGAGGCGCGGTCCACGCGAGATAAAGTTTTGCTGCAACGGCCCCTTGTCGGCCACAGCAGCGATTTCTCCGGCCTGAGCCTGCTTCGTATCCGGAACTCGGCTGGAAGCATATTTCTCGGCGTCCGCTACACGCTGCTCGACTTCTTTGGTCTCTTGCGGTGTTTTGGCGATTAAAGCTGCGTCTTGTAATACTTTCGCGGCAGATTGAAACGACCCCATACTAAGAAGGATGTTGGCGAGATTGAGTCGGCACTTGAGGTTTCCGGAGTCTAAGGAAACCGCTATCGATTCAAACTTCTTCGCCTGATTCAAGTCTTTCCCGCGACTCCAGAGAAAGGAAGCGAGGCGATCGTAAGCCAAGGCAGAGGAGGGGCCTCGCTGCACCGCACTTCGCAGGTTGTTTTCAGCCTCAGCTTCATCCTCCGAATCCAGAATTCCCAGTGTTTCTTTTGCCGACGCATTCTCCGGCTCTTCCTGCAACACACGTTCAGCGAAAGCTCGGGCCTCTGCTAACCTTCCGCTGCATGCGAGAAAATCCGCCTGAATCGCTTCGGCCTGGATCGGAGTAGTCGACTCTATTTCGAATTCCGAGTCATTTATGTGAGCGACGGCGGCAGTTCTGAACTGCTCGAAATCGTCCTGCCTGACATAGTTCTCGAGATCCGTTTGCAGCTTCTTGAGATCACCAAAAGCATCAACGGCGGCGGCAATAGGGTCGAAGTCCGAAGTCAGTCTCGTGTATTGCTCCACTTTTGACGTTCTTTCTTCATAGTCCTTCAGAGTGAGGTAGTGAGTCAGCGCCCACGACTCTGCGTAAAAGATAGAGCCCTTCCCTTTCTCGATGTAGTAGGGTGAGTGTTCGTCAATGGTGAATAAGGTGGTAAGAGGTAACCATCTCTCATTACGCAGAATAAGGAGATGACGGTGATTGGCTTGGCCGAGCAGAATTTGCTTATCGCGAATGTTGGTATTTGCATAGAATTCCGCCAAACCTTCACTGAGCCACAAAGGAATCGAGCGTCTGGAGTGATGGAGCATCAGATGCGTGTATTCATGAATGGCGATGGCAAGGGGGTTCCCGGCCTCCGCATCGAGCCGCATCAGTATGTAATTCTTTCTAGAAGTCGGCAGAAACAAGCCATGTAGTTCTAGTGAGCCCTTTCTCAGGTATGCGCTCGGTTCTAACGTGCGAAACAGTTCTTTGTCTTTGATCGCCAAAATGGTGATTGGCAATTCTGCGCTTTGCTCCAATTCAGGGTGCACACGCTGAAAAACGTCGTGCATGCGCTCGAATTGAACCGCGATTCGGCGGCCCTCCTTCTCACCGGAATCGCTAAGCACCGTGAAATGAGGAGAGCTTACCTCGGCCCAACGTTGAGGTTTATCTCGTGCCGTCGCCAGCGCAGCGGCGAGGATGAGTACGACGGAAAACAGGAGCTTCGACATCGGCGTGCCACAGTGTGAATGAAAATAATGAACACGTAAGAAGGCCCGAAGTCCAGCAAAACCAGGAAATCCAGGTTGGTCCCGCCCGGCTGCTACGTTACTCCACCCCGCCGTAAAAATTCCAGTATTTGTTGCGATCGGAGTTCCAGCGGCCTGATGTTGAACCACATTGAAAGTGTCCCCTTGAAAGCACATTAGAAGTGTCCCCTTTAGAGTTCCTCCGACGAGGAGGAACCGCGATTGGGGAGAACGGGATTGAGCCGGAAGGAACTGAGCCGAGTGGAAGTGATGGGGCGG
>JAICSO010000072.1 GCA_025936825.1 Terriglobales bacterium | reverse complement strand
TATCGCACGCGAATTCGCACGCCATCGTTCCCACACATCCAGCTGCTTCCTGTGATCTGCCGGGGGCTGATGGTTCCAGACTTGCTCGCGATCCTCGGCAGTATTGACTTCGTTTTGGCGGACATTGATCGATGAGGGGCTTCGAACGATGCTGACACCTGAAGAACGACAAGAGATCGAAGCGGAGTTTCCTCGCTATCCCCATAAGCAGGCGGTCTGCCTTGACGCAATGAAAATCATTCAGCGGCATCGCGGATGGGTGTCGGATGAGAGCCTGCGTGATCTTGGCGAGATTCTCGATATGACGGCCGAGGAACTCGATGGGGTGGCGACTTTCTACAATCTCGTCTTTCGTAGGCCGGTGGGGCGCCATGTCGTTCTGATCTGTGACAGCGTGAGCTGTTGGATCATGGGTTACGAAAAACTATGTCAGCGCCTCACCTCGCAGCTGGGTGTCGATCTCGGGGGGACTACCGCGGATAAACGCTTCACGATCCTGCCCATTGTCTGCCTCGGAACGTGCGATCACGCGCCCGCGATGATGGTGGACAACGATCTATATCGCGACGTTGAAGCGGACCACATTGACGACGTACTCACGAACTACAAGTGAACCGACAAATGGAGACGCCTCTTACCAAAAACATCCCGTCCAACGGCAACGCGCCTCTGGACCTCAAAGCCTATGAGAAGGCGGGCGGATACGAAAGCCTGCGCAAGTCTCTGCGCATGCCGCCGAACGCGATCACCGAACTGGTAACGAAGTCCAAGTTGAGGGGGCGCGGCGGTGCCGGATTTTCGACGGGCATGAAGTGGAGCTTCGTCCCCATGGGCAAGGATGCACCTCATCCCAAATATCTCGTTGCCAATGCCGATGAGATGGAACCAGGTACCTTCAAGGATCGGCTGCTTTTGGAGGGAGACCCACACCAGCTTCTTGAAGGCATGATCGCGGCGGCGTATGCCATCCAAGCAGACATAGCCTACATTTTCCTGCGCGCGGAGTACAAGCTGGCCGCAGAGCGGCTGGGCAGAGCTATTGCCGAGGCTTACGAGAGATCTTATCTGGGCAGGAACATTCTCGGTTCCAGCTACAGCCTCGAAATGTACCTCCATGTCAGTGCCGGCCGCTACATGTGCGGGGAAGAAACGGGATTGCTGAATGCCCTTGAAGGCAAACGCGCGAATCCTCGTTCCAAACCACCGTTTCCACCCGTCTCAGGGCTCTGGGGAAAACCTACGATCGTGCAGAACGTAGAAACGCTTTGCAACGTGCCTCACATCATCAACAACGGCCCCGAGTGGTTCATCCGCCTTGGCCTCACAGCCGATAGCGGAACGAAGCTTTATGGTGCAAGTGGCAAAGTCAAACGGCCAGGCTTGTGGGAGTTGCCCATGGGCACAACCATCCGTGAAATTCTGATAGAGCACGCGGGAGGGATGCGCGATGGTGTGAAGCTTCGCGGCCTGCTTCCTGGCGGCGCTTCGACCGACTTCCTCACCGAGCAACATCTCGACGTCCGCATGGATTTCAGAGAAGTGCAGAAGGCGGGCAGCCGCTTGGGTACAGGAACCATGATTGTGCTGGATGATCACACCTGTCCGGTTGGCATGGTCTGGAACCTGGAGCACTTCTTCTCGCAGGAATCTTGCGGGTGGTGCACTCCTTGCTGGAGCGGGCTCAACTGGACAGAACGGATCTTGCGCGCCATGGAAGAAGGCCGAGGGCAGCCCCAGGACCTGGAGAAGTTGGAGTTTCAGACCAAATTCAATGCTCCCGGACATACTTTTTGTGCACTGGCGCCGGGCGCCATGGAACCACTCCAGAGCGCGCTGAAGTATTTCCGCGAAGATTTTGAGCAGCACATCCGTGAGCATCGCTGTCCCTGGAAATAGCGTGGCGACGATTTACATTGACGATCGAGGCTACAAGGCGGACCCCAAGCAGAACCTACTGCACGCCTGTCTATCCCTAGGATTCAATCTGCCTTATTTCTGCTGGCATCCCGCCTTGGGCTCTGTGGGTGCCTGCCGGCAGTGCGCGGTCAAGCAATTCAAAGATGAAAAGGATACTCACGGGAGAATTGTGATGGCTTGCATGACAGCAGCCGCAGAGGGAACAAGGATCTCGATTCAAGACCCGGAAGCAATCGCGTTTAGAGCTGCGATCATTGAAGGAATGATGATCAACCATCCGCATGACTGTCCGGTCTGCGACGAGGGCGGGCACTGTCATCTTCAGGACATGACTGTCATGACCGGTCATGACTATCGCAGGTACGCCTTCCAGAAGCGTACCTTCCGCAATCAATATTTGGGTCCGCTCGTCAATCACGAAATGAACCGCTGCATCCAGTGCTACCGTTGTGTGCGTTTTTACCGTGAGTATGCGGGCGGAAGGGATTTTAATGTGTTTGGCTTGCGGGATCAGGTTTATTTCGGTCGTCAAGCGGATGGCGTACTGGAGAACGAATTCAGCGGCAACCTGGTGGAAGTCTGTCCCACGGGTGTGTTTACCGACAAAACCCTGAAGCAACACTACACGCGTAAGTGGGACCTGCAGATGGCGCCGTCAGTCTGCGTCCACTGTGGCCTCGGCTGCAACACGACGCCAGGTGAGCGATACGGAAGGTTGCGCCAGATCGTCACCCGCTATAGCAGAGAGGTCAACGGGTATTTCCTGTGCGATCGTGGGCGTTACGGCTATGAATTTGTAAACGGCGAATTCCGGATCCGCCAAGCTCGCCTCACTCGCGACAACCATCCTCGCAACATCACCAAAGCGGAGGTCATTGAGCGTCTGGCCCCTCTGCTGGCAGAGGGGCGCCAAGTAATCGCGATCGGCTCACCGCGGGCTTCGCTGGAGTCTAATTTTCTATTACGCACGTTAGTTGGACGCGAGCGCTTCTACGCCGGCGTGTCCGACGATCAGTTCCGGTTGATTTCGACCATGATCGAGATCCTCGGAGGTGGTCCCGCGCATTCCCCGTCGCTGCACGAAATCGAACTCTCGGATGCGGTGCTCATCCTGGGCGAAGATATCACCAATGTCGCCCCCCGAATGGCACTGAGCCTGCGTCAGTCGGTGAGGCAGGAGCCCATGCAGATCGCAGACAAGATGCACATTCCGCTCTGGGACGATCACGCCGTACGTCAACCGCTGCAGGATGCGAAAGGTCCTCTATTTATAGCCAGTCCTGCGGCAACACGGCTGGATGACGTGGCGACCCAAACGTACCGTGCTGCTCCCGATGATGTGGCTAGGCTCGGTCTAGCCATCGCCCACCTGCTCGATGACAATGCGCCTTCAGTTCCAGACTTGCCCTCTGAGGCGCATACCCTGGCCGAGAGCATCGCGCAGGCACTGAAGAAGGCACAACGACCACTCGTCATCTCAGGCCCCAGTTGTAACAACGAGGCGGTTATCCAGGCAGCCGCGAACGTTGCGCGCGCCTTGTGTGTTATCGGACAGCGGGCGGGGCTGAGTTTCACCATGCCGGAGTGCAATAGTTTTGGACTGGGGCTGATAGGGGCTCCGCCGCTCAGCCAGGCGTTTAAAACAGTCCGAGACGGAGCGATAGATGCGATCGTAATCGTGGAAAACGATCTGTACCGGCGAGCACCGGTGCGATCGGTCGACGCGTTTTTGAGCGCCGCGAAGGATCTGATAGTTCTCGACCATCTGCTCAATCCAACTGCGGGGAGAGCCACACTCGCGATTCCCGCGGGCACATTCGCGGAGGCTGATGGCACGCTGGTAAGCAGCGAAGGGCGCGCGCAGCGCTTCTATCAGGTCTTTGTGCCGGAAGGAGATATTCAAGCGAGCTGGCAGTGGCTGCGCGATGTGATGGCTGCTGAGGGACGTGAGGAGGGTCTGGCCTGGGAGCATATCGACGATGTGATCGCGGCCATGGCTGTGGCCATTCCTGCACTGGCCCAAGTCCAGCAAGCGGCGCCGGGCGCGACCTTCCGGATCGCGGGCCAGAAAGTTCCTCGACAGCCGGAACGTTACAGCGGACGCACGGCCATTCTGGCGAATATCGACGTGCACGAACCCAAGCCGCCGATTGATCCTAATACGCCATTTTCCTTCTCCATGGAAGGCACGCACAACCAGCCTCCTGCCGCACTGATTCCCTACTTCTGGTCCCCGGGTTGGAATTCGATCCAAGCGACCAATTTCTATCAGACCGAGATTGCTGGCCCACTTCGAGGCGGTGATCCTGGAGTTCGGTTGATGGATCCGACGCCTGACCTTCAAGGCAAGTATTTTGATCAGGTCCCGCCCGCATTTGCACCGAGCAGTGATGAATGGCTGATTGTTCCCCTTTATCACATCTTCGGCTCAGAAGAGTTAAGCCTTTCGGCTCCGGCAGTTGCCGAACTTGCGCCCCAGCCGTACCTGGCTCTCAATGAGAAAGATGCCAAACGCCTTCGAGTCCAGGCGGGCGAACAAGTCACGATACAGCTGGACGGCATGGCCCACAGTCTTCCCGCCCAGATCAAGGCGGAGTTGCCTCTTGGTATTGCGGGGCTGCCGGTTGGCCTTCCCGGCTTGGCAAGATTCAGTCTACCCATCAGGAGCGTCGTGGAACGGGAAATCACGTCGCCACATACCTCATGACAAGCCCTTATCCCGTCGCGACTATCATCGGCGTGCTTATCGTAGCGTTGAGCATTGCCACAGGGCTGATTTGGCTGGAACGCCGCCTCCTCGCATTGTGGCAGGACCGATATGGACCTAACCGCGTCGGACCCTTTGGCCTACTCCAGGTTGTTGCGGACATGATCAAGATCTTCACTAAGGAAGACTGGATTCCGCCTTTTGCTGATAAGCCGGTATTTGTGCTGGCCCCCGCCATCATCGTGGTGACTGTGCTGATGACGTTCGCTGTGCTTCCCATTGCTCCCGGCATCATCGTTACCAACTTGAACATAGGGCTGCTGTTCTTCCTGGCCATGTCTTCGCTGGGGGTTTACAGCGTGGCCCTTGCGGGCTGGTCCTCGGACAACAAGTACTCGCTGCTGGGTGGATTGCGTGCCGCGGCCCAAATGATCAGCTACGAAGTCTTCATGGGTCTATCTCTCATGGGAGTGGTGGTGCTGGCTGGTTCATTCGATTTGGCCAAGATTGTTGAAGCGCAAAGGAAGATGTGGTTTGTGATTCCACAGTTTCTCGGCTTCGTGTTGTTTCTCATCGCGGGTATTGCCGAGACGCGCCGCTTGCCGTTCGATCTGCCGGAAGCGGAGAGCGAATTGATTGCTGGCTACCACTCGGAATACTCCGGAATGAAGTTTGGCATGTTCTTCGTCGGCGAGTATCTGGGCGTCACGCTGATCTCAGCTCTGATCGCGGTATTGTTTTTCGGCGGCTGGCTGGGTCCGTGGCTGCCGCCAATCGTTTGGTTTTTCATCAAGATGTTTCTGTTTATTTGTTTTTTTGTCTTGCTGCGTGCGTCCTTGCCGCGGCCGCGTTTTGACCAGCTCATGTCCTGGGGATGGAAGATGATGTTGCCGTTGGCACTGGCAAACACATTGATTACCGGCGCAGCGGTGCTCGCGTTTCGCTAGAGCGGGTGGACGGAACAAGATTGATCAGGAAAGAAGGTTGCGATGCTGAGTCTGCTAAGAACGCTGTGGGCCGTCTTTCTGCACGCATTTCGTACCAGAGTGACGGTGCAGTATCCCGAACAGAAGGCGTACCTGGCCCCGCGTTACCGCGGCCGCATCATTCTCTCGCGTGATCCGGATGGCGGGGAGCGCTGCGTAGCCTGTCACCTCTGCGCCGTAGTCTGCCCCGTAGACTGCATCGCACTTCAGGCAACGGAAGATGAAAACGGACGCCGCTTCCCGGAGTGGTTCCGCATCAATTTCTCCCGCTGTATATTCTGCGGCTTTTGCGAGGACGCTTGTCCGACGTACGCGATACAACTCACTCCGGATGTTGAAATGGGCGAATACCACCGCAAGAACATGGTCTACGAGAAAGAGCACTTGTTAATTAACGGACCGGGAAAATATCCCGGCTACAACTTCTGGCGCGTGTCGGGTGTCGAGATTGGCGGGAAGGACAAGGGCGAGGCCGAACACGAGGCTCCCCCTACTGACCTCCACACTCTAATGCCCTAAGCGGAATTATGGATACCTTGTTCTATGTCGCGGCGGTAGTGGCCATTTTAGCCACGGTGATGGTCATCACGTGCCTGAACGCCGTGCATGCGCTGCTGTACCTGATCGTTTCGCTGCTTTCGGTGGCGATTGTGTTCTTCACGCTTGGCGCGCCCTTCCTTGCGGCCCTCGAAGTGATCATCTACGCGGGAGCCATCATGGTGCTTTTTGTGTTCGTGGTGATGATGCTTAACCTGGGTCCAAGAACAACCGAAACAGAGCGCATCTGGCTCAACCCCAAGATGTGGATAGGGCCGTGCATTCTTGCAGCGATTCTGATCGCAGAAGTGGCATACCTGCTGGCGTACGCTGGAGCAGTCCGCCAAGGAACCGCCTCCGTTGGTCCTAAAGAGGTGGGCATGGCGCTATTCGGACCCTACGTCATCGGTGTGGAACTCGCTTCCATGCTTTTGCTGGGTGCTCTGGTTGGAGCTTATCACTTAGGTAAACAAAAGCGAGAACGATTGGAGACCGGAGATGTCATCGATTCCGATGCAACACGGACTGCTGCTGGCGGGAATCCTGTTCGCCCTGGGACTGGCCGGCCTGCTCGTGCGGCGTAATTTGATATTCATCCTCATGTCCATCGAGGTAATGCTCAATGCCGCTGGCCTCGCGTTTGTGGTTGCCGGCTCACGCTGGGCGCAGCCGGACGGTCAAGTCATGTTCGTCTTCATTCTCGCTACGGCAGCCGCCGAAGTCTCCGTCGGTCTTGCGTTACTGCTGCAGTTGCACCACCGCTACAAATCGCTGGATGCCGATGCGGCCAGTCGAATGAGAGGATAGCGTGCTCAGATTGTTGTGGCTGATTCCGGCGATCCCGTTTGCCAGTTTTATTGTGCTGGCGCTGGTGGGCTCGCGGATTTCCAAGAAAGCTGCGGCCCTGGTCGGTGTCGCTTCGATCGCCGCCTCCACATTGATTTCTATCCTGATTACCTGGAACTTCCTGGTCTCTCCCCCACCCGGAGCCTCGTACACCCAAGTGTTGTGGACCTGGATCGATGTTGCTGGCTTTCAACCGCAAATCGCGTTCTATCTGGACGCGCTCTCGCTGATCATGACGCTGGTGGTCACTTTTGTTAGCTTCCTGATTCACCTTTACTCCGCCGAATCTATGATCGAAAGCGAAGGCTACTCCCGTTTCTTCGCTTACATGAACTTGTTCGTCGCTTCGATGGTGACGTTGTTGCTGGCGGATAACCTTCTGCTGCTGTTCCTTGGGTGGGAAGGCGTCGGGCTCTGCAGTTACCTCTTGATCGGCTTCTGGTACGCCGACTCCGTGAATGGACTGGCGGCGCGCAAAGCATTTATCGTGACCCGGGTTGGCGATACCGCCATGATGATTGGGCTTTTTCTGCTCTTCCAGCACCTGGGCACACTGCATATCCAGGAACTGCTCGGACGGGCGGTAGCACGGTGGCCCGTGGGCTCAGACCTCCCGACGATAGCCGCAGCCTTGTTGCTGGGTGGTGCGGTCGGCAAGTCGGCTCAACTTCCACTGCAGACTTGGCTCCCAGATGCCATGGCCGGCCCTACGCCGACCAGCGCTCTCATTCACGCAGCGACCATGGTGACCGCTGGCGTCTACCTCATCACCCGTACTCACACCCTCTTCTCGCTGGCTCCTTCGGTGCAGTTTGCGGTGGCGATCATCGGGGCAGCCACATTGTTGCTGGGAGGATTCGGTGCGTTGACCCAGTGGGACATCAAACGGGTGCTGGCTTACTCCACGATCAGCCAGATCGGGTACATGTTCCTCGCCATGGGCGTAGGTGCCTGGACGGCAAGCATTTTCCACTTCATGACGCATGCGTTCTTTAAGTCTTTGCTCTTCCTAGCGGCGGGAGTAGTGATCCAGGCGACGCACGAGGAGCACAGCATCTTCAAGATGGGCGGCTTGCGCAAAGACCTGCCCTTGGCTTTTGGAGCCTTCCTGATCGCGGGTTGCTCCCTCGCCGGACTGCCGCTAATCACTGCAGGTTTTTACAGCAAAGGGTTAATCGTGTGGGAGACGTGGGCCTCTCCACAAGGCAGCACCATCCTGTGGTTTGCAGGCGTGGTTGGCGTCCTGCTGACGTCGCTTTACATCTTCCGCGTTATTTTTCTTGTGTTCTTTGGCGAGGCCAAAGCCCGAGTGGCGCAGGGAACGGGATACAGGATTCAGGTTCCGCTCACGATTCTGACGGTTTTGTCGCTGGTCGGCGGATTTGTCAATCTCCCACCTGAGCTCGGAAATCTGCCGTTGTTCACTCGCTGGATGGATTCGGCTTTGCCACCAGTTGAGCAGGGTCGCTTCGGTCCGCTCACCGAAGTGCGTTCCGAAGGGTTTGTGACATTGGCATTCCTCATCGGCCTGGGTCTCGCGTATCTGTTCTACGTTCGCAACCGCCAGTGGTCAGACGCTCTGATGACAACTCCGGTGGGAAAAGCGCTACACCGGTTGTGGTTTGCCGGTTGGGGATTCGACTGGTGTTACGACAAACTGTTCGTGCAGCCCGTTATCTGGTTTGCGCGGGTCGATAAGGGTGATGTGGTGGACGCCTTTTATAACGGGATCGCGGATCTGAATCAAGTCCTCTACCGCGGTCTT
>JAICSO010000006.1 GCA_025936825.1 Terriglobales bacterium | reverse complement strand
GGCGCCAGTTGTGGTGTCGGTTCCAGTTCCCCCGCCGCGGATGTGCGTCAAACCAACGAACCCATCAAAATCGGTAATTTGTGACGGGTCGCTGATATTTGCCAACGGCGTAGCGGGGTTTAATGGGTTGTGATGTACGAAAATCCCGTAAGGCTGAAGACCGGGGAAACCTCCGGGAATCGGTTTAGGACCAACGCATGCGGCACTTTCGGCGTCGGCAATCGCCTTGGTTAATTTAGGAGCCAACAGAGTTGTGCCCAGCGCAGTCCCTGCCGCTCCACGGATCAGAGTGCGCCGGCTGAATTTTTGTTCCTGTACTTTCCTCCGAGGACCGTAGTCCTCGTTGTCTTGGTTCATTGTCGTCCTCCTTCAACCCACACACATGCGGGCGAGAGAGTTCTAGCCCGCGAGTGATGGCCTAGAGTTCCGAGAAGTACTACTGAACACCATGGGGAATACCGCCGAGAACACAACGAGGAGAAAACCCACCCTACTTTATGCGCGTGACACCGGATTTGTCAATGGTTTGGGCGGTTGTTACAGCAGGTGAGAGGTTCCGCTTTCCGCAAAGGAGAAGCCCCGCTTTGACGAAAAGACCGCGTCGAGATCGCAGGACTATTCTAGCGGGGTTGAGCTCCGATTTTCGCGCCAACACAGCTGACGGGACCGGCCAAAACGAGCGGCAGGCTCCTTTCAACCCGCCGCCCCAAAACTGTATAGACTTCTATCCGATCAAATCCTTGACCTTCGTATCAGTTGTGATTCGCGTTGTGTTGATCACTCCAACAATATAGGCCGTAGGATTTCCAGCAGGATCGTATGCATCCAAGGTGAACGTGCCACGAGCGTGCATTCAAAGTTCCCATTGTTTCGCTCAACGGGCGAAAAATCTCCATAGATCTCTGACCTTTGTGCGGGTTATTGATCACACAAAACCATCCTTTCATTCCGCGCAGGTTGGGCTGAGAGGGCATACGAGAGTACAATTTTCCCGATTTCAAGGGGGAAGAAAATGTCGGCCAATCTTTTTTTGCTCATGACGAAGAAGCGATGGGTCGTCGTAATGGCGGTCGTCACCTGTGCTGCTGCAAACGGCCAGGTACCTGCGCCGAGGAAAACGGATTGGACCCCTCTCAAGTTTCTTGCCGGTCACTGGACCGCCGATCCAAATCCGAATGAGCCAGGAGTCACCGGATCGAGCGATTTTCGTTTTGATCTCGACGGCAGCATCCTCGTTCGTAATAATCGTGCCGATTATCCACCACAGAATGGAAAGGCAGCGCTGCACCACCGCGATTTAATGGTGATTTACGCCAGCGATTCGGGCTCGTGGAAAGCTACGTACTGGGACAATGAACCGCACACAATCTACTATGACGTCGCAGTAGACGGTCCCGGGGAAGTTTCGTTCATCACCTCTCGGGATAGTACCGGTCCGCGATTCCGGTTGATCTATAAGAAGATTAACGATACCGGCGTGAGCGGACGGTTCGATGTCGCTGCGCCCGGCGGCGAGTTCAGGCCCTATCGTTCGTGGACCATGCATCGTGACTAGCCGACCTTGGCAGCGACAACCCCTGATTGCAACAATTGACTTCCGGGTTGCTCGTGATCCGCGAACAAACGGTTACTGCACATAGTTCACTATCGAGAGAACCGAGATCCGTGAGACTCGGGCGTGATCAGCCGTAGTAGCGGAAGGTCTTCCAGAAGTCCGGCCAGGATTGGCGCGGAGGGCCGCACACGAAGACGTCTGGGCGGTCGCCGGTCTGTTCGTTGATCACGCCATAGTAATTCCACGAGCGTGCGGCGATGCGGCAGCCGGTAAAGTGCTCCTCCGCCCAACGCGCGGAGGCGCCGAGAATGATGAGCGTCTCAGGCGGGGGATCGCCGTAGCCGCGCTGCCAGAAGGAATTGATCCCGCCGATCGCCGGCGGAAGCCGGTATGTAGGCCCGTACAGATCAATCGCGCTGGCCGCTCCGTAATCGCCGGCGAGAATGCCGAGGCGAGCACGCTGCTGCTCGAGCGGTAAGGAGTCGCGAACCTGCGCAACGGTCTCGACGAGTTCCGGCCAGCCGACCTCCTCGCGCAAGTCGCCATTGATGGATGCGGCCCATCGCCACCAGCGCGAGTTGGGTCCGGTAACGGGAAGAAACAGCGCGCTGAAGATCACTACATTGACCGCCAGCGCGGTCCCAGCGGTCGCGCGGAGTGGGGTACGCCAGCCGCTACGCACGCAGGTGATCCACTGTTCACCCCAGACGCTGCCCGCGGCGTAGAGCATCGGATACGCGCCGGCAAGGTAATAGCCGCGGCCCTTGGCGATTAGAAAGATGACGAGCGGGGTGACGTACATCCAGCCGAGCAGCCGGAAACGCCGTCCAACGGTGGAAAAGAAACAAAACCAGAGGCCGGCAAGCCACAGCGGCGCAGCGAACATCGTGAACTTGAGTTGATCAGGGAGGAAGCCAACAGTCCGGCCGATACGCACATCGCGGGCATGAATGTGCCGCACGAAATCGAGGTAAACGAAGTTGTTGCGAACTTGCCAGATAAGGTTCGGGAGAAAGATGAGCAGTGACAGGACGACGGCCAACCACAGCCAGCGGTTGCGCAGATAGCGCCGCGCGGGCGTCAGGAACACGCCAACCACCACACCCGCGACGAAGAACGGTATGGCGTACTTTGACAGCATGCCAAAACCGATGGAGGCGCCGACTCCAAGCCACCAGCGCGGATCTTCAGTTTTGAGCAGGCGCACGATGAAGAACGAGATCAGAACCCAGGCGAGGTAGTCAAAGGAGACGTACTGCATCATGGACCCGAGGGCGATGCATGCGGGGATTCCGGCGAATGCAGCGAGAAGCTGTGCGCCGCGGCGCCCGCCGAGATCCCGAGCCATCAAACCGATCAGCACGAGTGCGACCGCGTTGGCCAGCGAAGCGAAGAAGCGGAAACCGGCCAGCGAGGTGCCGAAGAAAATGAGCGAGATGCGGGCGAAAAACGGCGTCACTGGCGGGTAGGCGACATATCCCCAGGCGAGGTGGCGGGCGTCGTCGAGGGTGGCGAGCTCGTCGCGGTGAAAGCCGGGAGAGTGGAGAGCGGCGATCCAGTGAATGACGACGGTCACCGCGGCCATGTAGAGGAGGAGGGCGGTCTCGCTCCGCCAGAACGAGCGCGAGCGATCGGCGGCGAGGGACGCGATAGTGGAGGCCATGCCGAACCACATATGATACAGCAAGCGGCCACAGCATCAAGATAGCAAGACCTACTTGCTCGGCACACACTTCTGTCAGACGAGGTATGGTACATGCCGAACTCGCCGCTTCACTCCCGTGTCGTCGGCAATTGGGAAGTTGCCTTCCGGTTTGCGAGCTATCCGCTCGGAACGGTGACGGCGCGGTCGCATACAGGAAACCCAGCCATTGACTAGTTTTCTTGACGAATCTGGATTTCAGGGGAGGTCGTGCGCGCGACCGCTAACATGCGCAAAAAATCAGCCGTCCGTTGCCTCTTACATCGAGCACTCGTCATTTCTGTGACGCAAATACTCGCGAGTGCATCGTTCGTCCCGATACGAACTAAAACCGGACTGGGTGTCAATGCCGACGTTTGAACGTTCACTCGCCGCCCTGCTGAAACAAGAAGCCATGGGTGCCGGATGAGTCGCGATATTGGCCGACCACGTTTCCATTGCTGCTGATCGCGAATGCAACTGCACTCACAGCTCCCGGTGGATCTATGAACCTGTATTCGCCCTGGCTGCGAAGAAACGCATGCGCAACCGTGAAATCATTCGTCCAAGCCTGGCCCACAATTTCGCTTTTAGTGTTGATGTCCCACGCGAGCGTGTCGTCGGCGAGTGTGCCGTCAGCGAAATGAAACGCGAGTCGTTCGACGTTGCCAAATTTGTCGATCTGATAAGAAGTGGTGCTCGAATTATCCAGTCCCACAGCGTCCCCCTCGGCATTAATGCCGTTGTTCATGGTCATTTCGTCGGAAAGCTGGTTGAAAGTTCCCCCATGTAGCCAGCGGAAGCCGTGCATGCTATCCATCTGATCTACATCGTGGATGCAGCCCACAAGATCGCCGTTTGCGTTGATGGCACGCGGGATGATGCTGTGGGGTCCCGACGGATTGTCGTAAACGGCCAGAGGCGGCGCGTCGAAATAGACAAACGTCCCCTGGTACCACATAAAGCCGCGGAAGCGCGGATTGCCCATCGTTGCTCCGTCTTCGAGCGTGAGATAGTCGCCCAGTACGATGCCCTGCGGGCTGATGTACCGCGCCTGCGTACCGATCGCCGGATGATCGGCGGTGGTAGGCACAATGATGTCCTGGTAGGTGCCCTCAGGGTTTCGCAGAAAGCCGCGGAAGCGTGTGGGGTCGCAAGGCGCCTGCAGGCAATACCAGCCGACGATGAAACCGTCCGCCTTAATGCCGGAGGCGACCGTGACAGCGGCACCGGGTACATCAATTCTAGTGAACGCCTCCGGGCGGTCAGCCCACGCTAGGGTAGTCGCGGCCAGTGCTGTTAGGGATACAACAAGCTTTGCTATGCAACTGCGGCGGTTCATGTTAATCCTCCTCACGACAAGCGTTGGAAATGCTGTTTAACGCAACGAGCCACGTTCTGACGCGTGTTACCACCTGCGAATTGGATCCCGATTTGTTCTGAGTGCCGTCCAAATGCGCGCGATCGCTGGCCCCCCGACCAGAGCACAAAGACTCAGTGCCGTCATGCAAATCAGAAGATCAGCCATGGCTTTCTCCTTTGCCGTCGAACACTTCAGAGCCACCATGAAGCCGATGGGCTTGGCGAACCAACTCTCATTTAATGCATGCGAAAAATAAGCGGAATTCACCTCACAAAAAGAAAAAACGCTGTCCTCCCTAATTAGCGATCCAGAATCGGTAGCGTGGGAACGGCCTAAATGGCTTGTTTTCATTCATTGACAAGCAAATTAGAAGGAAGATAAGCTTGGCTCCACATCGCTTTTTTCCAAGTTTCACGTCCAGGGGCTATGCACCCAGATGAGCGCGCCAACTTCATCGCATCAGGTCACTGAGCTACTCGCGCGATGGCGGGACGGCGATTTCGGGGCGCTCGACTCGCTTGTTCCACTCGTTTATGCGGAATTGCGCAAGCTCGCGCGCAGCTACTTGCGTCGGGAGCGTCCCGATCACACGCTGCAGAGCGCGGCTCTCGTTCATGAGGCCTACGTTCGACTCGCGGGCAAGAGCTCTCCCGACTTGGAGAACCGCACTCATTTCTTCGGTGTGGCGGCACGACTGATGCGCGAGATACTGGTCGAGCATGCACGGAGTCGGGCAGCAGCGAAGCGTGGAGATGGCCTTCCCCGGCTCGCGTTGAATGAAGCCTTGAGTATTCCTCAGCAAAGAAATGTAGACGTGATTCTCCTCGATGACGCACTTCGCCGCCTGGCGGCGCTGGACGAACGGCAATGCCGAATCGTCGAGCTCCGCTTTTTCGCGGGTCTCTCTATTGAGGAGACCTCCGAGGCACTTGAAATCTCAGCCGCGACCGTCTCGCGAGAATGGACCACGGCTCGCCTATGGCTACGCCGAGAAATTGCGCGGACGAGCACTCCATGAATCCCGAACGCTGGCAGCAGGTCAAGGAACTCCTGGATCGCGTTTTGCAGAAGGACCCTGCTGAACGTTCGGCTTTTGTGGATCAGGCCTGCCTGACGGACCCGTCGTTAAAACGCGAAGTCGAATCTCTACTCGCCTCCAGATCAGGCCACGAAGAAGACTTCCTCAAATCTGCGCCGCCGGATCGTGTATGGGTCGCAAATGGAACATGGTTCGGATCGTACGAGATTGTCAGCCTGATCGGCGCAGGCGGGATGGGTGAAGTGTATCGCGCGCGAGACGAGCGCCTGGGTCGCGATGTTGCCGTCAAGGTATTACCGTCATCTCTCGCTCAAGGTCCTGAACAATTGCGGCGCTTCGAGCAAGAAGCACGAGCGGCAGCCGCCCTCAACCATCCCAATATTCTCACGATTCACCAGATCGGTACCCATGACGGAGTGCCTTACCTCGTCATGGAATTTTTGGAGGGCAGCACATTACGCGAGCAGCTGATTAAGCGCCCTATGCAGCCGTGTAGAGCGGTTGATTGCGCCGTCCAGATCGCGCGGGGGTTAGCGGCTGCTCACGATAAAGGCATCGTGCATAGGGATCTGAAACCAGAGAACCTCTTTGTTACCAAAGATGGGCGAGTCAAGATTCTGGATTTCGGTCTCGCGAAACTCACGCAGAAGCAGGGCCCCTCGGATCCCGCCGCGCCCACAGTGGGAACGGAATCAGGGATTGTGATGGGAACTGTCGGCTACATGTCGCCGGAGCAAGTGCGTGGACAAGAGGCAGATCAGCGGGCAGACATTTTTGCTTTCGGCGCGATTCTGTATGAGGCATTGACCGGAGAGCGCGCATTTCGAAAGCCGACTTCTATAGAAACGATGGGGGCGATTCTGAATGAAGACCCTCCCTCATTTTCGGTGTTGGCGCCTGCTGTTCCCGTGGCGCTGCGGAAAATCGTCCAGCGCTGCCTGGAAAAAGCCCCTGAACGCCGCTTTCAATCCGCGTCGGACCTGGCATTTGCGTTGGAGGCATTATCCGAAGCAGGTAGCTCCTCCTCAGCGCCTCGAATTTCCAAGTCCAAGAAGTTATCCCGCATCTGGACATACGCAGCCATCTCCGCTGCAGTTGTGGTAGCAACAGTGCTAGTGACTTTTCTTCACGACCGATCCAGTTTGCCAGTGCCGGTCACAGAATGGGAGCAGCTCACGGACTTTGCCGATTCGGTAACTCAACCCGCTTTCTCTCCGGACGGCCGTATGCTGGCTTTTCTACGGGGCAATGACACATTCACGACTCCCGGGCAGGTCTACGTCAAGCTTTTACCTCACGGCAATCCGGTTCGGCTCACCGATGACTCCACTTCGAAGATGAGTCCCGTCTTCAGCCCTGATGGTGCTAATATCGCCTACACAGTCCCCTGGGACACCTGGAGCGTGCCGGTGCTTGGCGGACAGGCACGCCTGTGGCTTCCCAATGCTTCAGGCCTGACCTGGCTGGATGCTGATAACCTGATGTTTTCGCAGATCTCCAGTGGCAATCACATGGAGCTGGTGCGTTCCGATCTTAGCCGCGCTCACCGGCAAACCATCTATACCCCTCAATCCTCAATCGGCATGGTGCACCGGTCGTACTTGTCTCCCGACCGCAAATGGGTGATCGCCGTCGAGATGACCGGAAATTTATGGCAACGTTGCCGTCTTGTTCCCTTTGACGGCAGCACACCGGGAACGCCGATCGGGCCCGGAGACGCCATCTGTACCGCGGCTGCCTGGTCGCCTGACGGCAAGTGGATGTACTTGAACACGAATTCCGGTCGTGCGTTCCATATATGGAGACAGCAGTTCCCAAACGGCAGGATTGAGCAGGTCACGTCAGGGCCGACAGAGGAAGAGGGGATCGCCGTCTCCCCTGAAACCGGCTCCATCGTCACCGCTGTGGGCATTCGGAGAACCAGCGTTTGGCTGCACGATTCCCATGGCGACCGGACGCTCACTTCTGAAGGCAGCGCTGCGTTGGCCGATCCTCGCAACGGATCACCGTTTTCACGCGATGGCAAAAAACTCTACTACCTCGTTCGCCGCACACCGGGGCGCGAAGTCCGATCTGACTTAGGCGTGGGTGAATTGTGGGAGCTGGAGTTGCAATCTGGCGCTTCACAGGCAATCATGCCGGGTTTCACGATTTCCAACTTTTCGCTCTCTCCGGACGGTAGCGACATTGCCTTCAGTGCTGTAGGTGATGACGGAACTCCAACTGTTTGGGTGGCGTCGCTCGACCGTAGTTCCTCGCCTCGTGTGTTAGAGCCCTCCGCGACTAGCCCGCGCTTTACACCCGACTTCGTTTACTACCTTAGGCGCACGTCTGCCGGCGCGTATGTTCATCGTGTCCACCGTGACGGCAGCGGTGATGAACAGATTTGGCACGAAAAAATCCTGGCGCTTGCCACTTCTCCCGATGGACGCTACCTCGCCGTGACCCTGCCGATCGAAGGGCGGTCGGAATGGATGTTGGAAATTGTGGACTGGGCGCGAAGGCGTGTTCAACCGGTCTGCAAAGATGCCATCGGTTATTGGTCGGATGACGGTAGATCGTTCATCGCTACCGGCGGCACCGGGAAAAGGAACACAGGCGCGCTAACGTATCTCATCAGTCTTGCTGTTGCCAATAGCCCGCCTGAACTGCCGCCCAATGGCTTATCGAACTTGTCGCAACTCGCCAGTTTGAAGAACGTACGCACCATCGCCGGAGGCATCATCGGACATGGGGGGACCCCGGACACGTATGCCTTCGTCAAAGAAACAGTCCAGCGCAACCTTTATCGCATCCCCCTGCGGTGAGCTTCAGAGTTTATTTCAACGTTCCCGCATACCATCCATGACAAAGCTGAGAACCAAGTTGGCAGATTGTCGGCAATTGGGAAGTTGACTTCCGCTAAGAACGACAATTTTTCACTTTTGAGTTTTTAATGGAACCCATGCCGGTGCCCCTTCCTCGGTGGCATTATCCGTCAGGAGGTGAAATTCCGAGCCATCGATGCGCATCACTCCTATCTCGCCGTAGGGCTGAAATGTGCCAACCAAAAGCGGCTGCACCGCTTCATCCTTAAAACCTTGAGCTGACGTAGCGAACGCGGTCCATTCTCCATCTGGAGAAACCGATGGGTGCGCGTCATTTCCCGGAAGATGCGTCAGGCGACGAAGCCCGGTCCCGTCTGGCCGGATGCGATAGATCTCGTAATCTCCATCCCGCTTGCTGGTGAACACAATCCAATCGCCACGCGGGGACCATGACGGAAACGTATCGTACTCCGATCCGGTCTCCAGCTTGTGGCTGTTTCCGGTTGCGAGATCTAAGATGTGCAGCTCACGATTGCTTCCGCGCGCAACTCGATAAACGACTTGCTGGCAATCTGGAGACCAGCTTGGCATGCCATTGTTGGCATCATCATGCGTAATTTGCAAAGCCTGACCATTCTTCGGATTTACGCTCATCAGGGACGCTGTGCCGATCTGCGCGCGCTGAAATAAGCCGCCTACTCCAACTAGGATTGCGTCGCCGCACGGCGACCAGGCCGGCCCGGCTGCGTCCTGAGTCAGTGGTCCTTCCCAAAGCACTTTGCGATCCGAGCCGTCCAAATTCGCAGTGACAAGCTTGCCACTGCGAATCTCTCCGTGGAAGTTTGTGAGTATGTACACCATGCGCTCACCGGACGGTGAGAAGGAGGATGCGTCCGGCACCCGCAGGAGAGCGAAGCGACGGTCAAGGCTGGGCCATGTCTGAAACGGACGCTCACGATCGCCGCGCAGATCGGTCTCGGCGTGAAAGACAAAGCGACGAACATCAGGCGACCAGGCTGGGACCTGAAACATGCCGTGAACTTCACGTCCGCTAGTGAAGCGAATTCCATCCTTCGTCTGGTAAACAACATCTCGCCCGACCCAATGTGGGCAAACTTTCAAGCCATCCCCGGTCGTAAGGGTTTCGCGTTTACCGGAAACAATTTCTACTGACACAATTTGTGTCGTTCCCGTTCCGAGGACCAGCCCACCCGTGCAGACTTGCTCAGCATCCCCGGTATAGAACACGATGCGGGTTCCGTCGGGCGACCAGCTAGGCGTGCCTGCGGTTTCGCTCGTTCCGTTCGTAATCCTGCGCAGCCCAGACCCGTCTGTACGGACGAGGTAGATGTCCCGGTACTGCGGCGTCACGAAAGAGCCAGCTCCAGGGCGGGTAGTATTCGGGCAGGCACGGGGTCGATCACGATCCGACGAGAACGCGATCCATTTGCCGTCAGGAGACCAGGCCGGGCGGAAATCTCCCGCTGGGTGGTCGGTCAGGTTGCGCATCTTGTGCGTGACCAGATCCAGGATCCAAATGTCCGCCTGACCGCTCCGGCTTGAGACAAAGGCCAAGGATCTGCCGTCGGGCGACAAGGCGGCTTGATCTTCGAATCCCGGATCGCTCGTCAACCTCTGCAACCCAGAACCGTCAGGATGGACGCGCCAAATATCGGCAGAACCAGCGCGGTACGACGTAAACACAATCCAGTGGCCGTCAGCGGAGAACGAAGCGTTATAGTCGAGCGCGGGATCCGGTACCACAGCGCGGATATGACTGCCGTCCTGGTCGGCTAGAAAGATATCGCTGTTATTTGGGGCGAAGCTCTTGAAGGCGATGGTGTATTGCGATCCCATCGGAGCGGACGCGGTTTGGAGATCCTCCTGAGCAGAGGAAGCCGTTATCTGCCCCGCGCCAATGAATGCACAGGCCAGCGACAACGAGATGATACAAAATACGCACGATTTCATCAGTTGACTACCGCTTGGAATTAGCGCGAGCTCCGCAAGCGTTACCATTATGTGTCTGGTCCCTTCGGCTCCGCAACTTATTCTTGAACAGTTGCCATACAGTCATACTGCTGACGGCTAGACCGAGCCCTTTGATGGGTTCTCACCGACTCGGAACCCTGGACATTAACTGAGGGTACGCACTCTAACTGAGGGTAGGCACTATTCGACAATCAAATCCCAGCAAAACCCCGCCGACAATGATTTGGCTATGAAAATATCTGCGGGCCGAATCAATCCACATCTGATACGTAGTATGGCAACTTGAAACCTCGCAGTCGCAGCGGAGAGAGACTCTGGCTGTATAGTCGGCAATTGAGAAGTTGACGTCCGAATTGCCCGTCATCCGCCAGGAAACTCGGTGTCTGCGCCATGCAGGACTATCACCGCAGTTGGTCTTAGCACTGTTACAATTCAGCAACTCTTCTGAGGAGAGTGGGATTGGGTCTTGCGCCGGGAACGCGACTTGGGCCATATGAGATCATCTCGCCGCTGGGTGCGGGCGGAATGGGCGAGGTCTATCGCGCGCGGGATTCCAAGCTCGGCCGCTCAGTTGCAATCAAAGTTCTGCCGTCCGATGTCGCAAGAGATCCGGAAAAATTAGATCGCTTTCAACGCGAAGCTAAGGTATTGGCCGCGCTCAACCATCCCAACATCGCCTCCATTTACGGCTTCGAAGATTCCACGAAACCCGGACTGGTGATGGAACTGGTGGAAGGCCCAACTTTGGCGGACCGCATAGTCGCCCATCCCTTGCCGCTCGAAGAAGCTCTGACGGTTGCGAAAGAGATTTGCAATGCTCTCGAATATGCGCATGAGCAGGGGCTGGTTCATCGCGATATTAAGCCGGCGAATATAAAGCTCACTGCTGATGGCTCGGTCAAACTTCTTGATTTCGGTTTAGCGAAAGCACTCGATAGCGTTGGCGTAAACACTGACATATCGAGTTCGCCGACTTTCACACACATGGCGACGCAGGTTGGAGTGATCCTCGGCACTGCAGCCTACATGTCTCCCGAGCAGGCGAAGGGACGATTGCTAGATCGCCGGTCCGACATATGGTCTTTCGGCTGCGTGCTGTTCGAGATGCTCACAGGCAAAATGGCATTCAGCGGCGAGAGTGTGACCGATACTCTTGCCGAAATCATCAAGACCGAACCCAATTGGAACCTGCTGCCTGCCAACACGCCAAAAGCGGTCCGGGCGCTATTGCAGCGTTGCTTAAGGAAAAACTCGAAGCAGCGGCTTCAAGCCATCGGGGACGCGCGAATTACGATCGAAGAAGTGCTATCGGGCAAGGGCGAAGCTGATGATGAAGACACCGCAAAAACCGAGATTAAAGGGTCGCGCAGATTCTCCTTCATTGGCTGGGTTGGGGGATTCATAGTCGGCGCTGCACTTGTTGGCTTTGCTGCGTGGTGGATTACGCGATCCAGTTCAGCCCCCGTGATGCATTTCAGCGCGGTCACGAGTTTTGCGGGTGTGCAGGCGCAGCCCGCCCTGTCATTTGACGGAAGATCAGTCGCTTTCATTTCCAATCGGGATGGACACTACAACATCTATGTTGGCCTCGTGCATGGCGGTGAGCCTGTGCAGATCACGCATGATGCCGCCATGAAATCTCGACCGATGTGGTCGCCGGACGGGAGCACGCTGGCCTACGCGCAACTCAATGAGTTCGGGATCTTTGACGTATGGGAGATCGCAGCGCTTGGGGGCTCGCCGCGCAAGGTGATCCTCAATGCGACAGATCCGGCATGGACGTCCGATGGACATTCGCTCATTTACGCGAACTATGCGCATGACCAGATTTGGGTATGCGGCAACTCCGGCGAAAACCCCCGCTTGCTGGTGCACATGGAACAAGGTGAGGTCCCAACCGAATTACGCATGTCTCCGGACGGCAAGATGATCGCAATGGCAGTTCGACCAATTATGGGAGGACCCACTGGCAAACTTGGCGTTGCAGATATTAGCACCGGGAAGATACGACAACTCACAGAGTATAACGCGACAACGCTTTCGCCAGCCTGGTCGCCCGACAGCCGCTTCATCTATTTCGCATCGAGCCGGGGCGGCACACTAAATATCTGGAAAATAGGCGCGGACGGAAGTGGGCTGCGGCAGATCACAGCGGGCGCGGGCGATGATAGCGAACTGGATGTCTCCAGTGATGGCAAACGTCTCGTTTTTGCCACAATGCGGCTGAACATAGGCCTCTCGCAATTCAACACACAGCCCAAAGCAGGAGAACCGGCGATAAAAGTCCTCACGAGTGATCCTGCGCGTAACGAATTCGGGCCAGCGTATTCAGCTGATGGCAGTCATCTTGCGTTTTTTACGAACCTCAAGGGAGTGGAACACGAAAGCATTGGCATGGCGGACGCTAACGGGTCGAATGCGATGCAACTAGTAATGGATTCCCGCATAAACATTTTTCCACGCTGGTCGCCCGATGGGCTCCACATCGTGTATCTCTCATTCGGTGATGGAGGACCTCGTTCAATAGTCCAGGACCAAAATTATGATTATCGTAGTGTCGCGATTTCAGGAGGGGCCCCGCAAACGATTACCGGGGGGAGCTTCGGTGTCCCTGATGTAGGCAGAGACGGCCGGTTGCTCTATCAAAAAGATAGCGGCGAGGTTCGATCCTACGATCCGCGAGACGGAAAGGAGCAGACGCTCGGCAAAGTACCACAGGGTGCCTGGTTATTCCGCTGGTCTCCGGACGGGAGATCTGTTGCTTATCTGGTTAGCCCTTCGCGGGAAAATGATCCCGAGGCCGGAATTTGGGTCAATGATTTCAAAGCAGCGCCGCGGCAGGTTTTTAGCGGTTGGGCGTGCTGGTTCGCCGTGGATGCGAAGGGTGAAATTTTCGTTGAAAAAGCCAGAGCCGACCTTACCGCAGAAGTTTGGAAGGTGAGGTGGGACGGCTCAGGGCTTTTGCAGATCGCGGGCACGCTCCCTCTTCTTTACAGTCCAAACTACCTACACTCGAGGACCTGGAGCCAGTTTGATGTTTCTCCCGATGGTCTTCACATCGCCTTTCAAACGCATCAGGTCCTTCAGGAAAACATCGGAATCATTGACAACGTGCAGTAGTGCTTTCCCCCCACTCCGATTCTTCCATCACAATCTTCTGCCGTTCCTTGCTGGATGGTCGGCAATCCGGAGACTAGCGCTCACTTCCTGTTTGCCCGTGATCCAGGAAGAATCGCGAGCATTTCTTTGTAGTCCAAGATGTTGCGTTTGCAACATTCCTATGCTGTAATAGCAACATAGATGGGGCGGACATGAACGAGGTCCTGGAAGCGATCTTCAGAAGAAGAGCGGTTAAAGTCTTTGACCCGGTCGAAATCTCCGAGGGAATACGCGAGCAAATGCTCAACGCAGCCCGTCATGCTCCCTCCAGCTTCAACAGCCAGCCGTATCGGTTTTATTGGATAGAGACTGCAGAAGAGCGCACGGCCGTGGCGAGACTTTGCATGGGGCAGATGCCCGCGAAAACCGCGTCGGCGCTACTAGTGGTAGTCGCAGACATCGGTTCGCTGGCCGCAACGTCACAGGGCCAACTGGAATGGATGCGCAGCAGGAGTGAGTTCAGTGAAGCGAAGATCCGCGACTACGAGCGGACAGCAAAGATCGGCCGGATCCTGTTCATGAACGGGCCATTCGGTATCTTTGGCGCGATAAAAGGGGGATTGTTCTGGCTGCTGAATCTTTGGAAGATGATGGGAATGCCGCCCACATCGCGCCGGGATTTGTTCAAATGGGCAACCAAGAGTACATCGCTGGCCTGCGAGAATCTGATGATCGCTGCCGAAGCACTGGGCATCAACACCTGCCCCATGGAAGGCTTCGACGGCCGCAGGCTTTCGAAGTATCTCGGCTTGTCCGCCCGTTATCATGAAGTTGTGATGGTGATTGCCATGGGAAAGAAATCGCAGACCTACGTTGAACCGCCCCAATGGCGCAGACCTCTCGATGCGACGCTAAGAATCCTATGAACATGATTCCTAGGCAGGAGGTTCCTGAAGACATACTAGAAGATTCCGTCTTGGCCCATATCGCTGCGGCCTATTTTTCGGTAGGCAAGAGGCTGGAACGAAAAACTGGGTGTTCTGCGACTCGCGGCTTTATCCTCTCGACGCTTCGAGGGGGCGCTACGCTGAATCAGAATCAGATCGCCATGCTTTTAGGCTTCGACCGAACTGTTGTACACCGGGCGATCAAGACCATGGCTCACGAAGGACTTGTTTCGGAGCGAAAGGCAAAATCGGGAAGGGCAATTCACGTCCAGCTGACTCCCAAAGGCAACCGGTATAGGGAACGGTTAATCAAGGCCCGGGTGGCCGCCGATGAGAATGTCGTTCATCAATTAACCTCGGATGAACGCGCAACACTTGTACGGCTTCTGAAATTGATCGCCGAATTGGACTTCTAGAACCGCTGCCTTCGTCCATTCGGGCGGATCGTCGGCAACTCGGAAGCTGAGAGGATCGCCATTCGTGATAATCGCCATAGCGCTCACCACGGATTTCAACGTCCTCGTTTGGGACACTGAATGATAGCGACTGTGAACAACGGCTATCATTAGTTTGTTGGTGACAGCGTGAGAATCGGTTCCATCGTCATCCATTGCCACGAATTTGACCGAATGGTTGCGTTCTGGCAAAACGCCCTTGGTTACGTCCCCCGGCGACCCGCAGAAGGTGGATGGGTCGTTTTGCGCGATCCGGATGGAAAAGGGCCGAATTTATCCTTTCAGGCCAGGCAGACGCGCGCGGCACGACGGAGTTGGATTCACTTGGACCTTTATACCGAGAGGCAGGACGAAGAAGTAAACCGATTGCTGCAACTTGGGGCGCGGCGCTACCCATGGAGGTATCGCCCCGGTTCAGACTTTGTTGTCCTAGAGGACCCCGACGGGAACCTTTTCTGCGTTGTGCAGCTCCCGGTCAATTCCGAGTAGCCCGTCATCCGCCAACGATACAGCAGGAGGCTCGATCGAATCGTAAATAGCCGGTATTACGGATGCTTGCAGGCTAGAAGCTTTTTGCGCCGACACGCCAGTTCCAGATCCGAGGCGAAGGCACCACTGCTGAAGTCAATCCTATCTGAGAGCTTGCGTCGGATCGAGCGATGCCCGACGTGCGGGCAGATACGGGGCGGCCAACGAGACTGTTTGTAAAACAATTAAGCTGGATGACGATCGCTTGACCGGCGATCGTCGTCCGGCGATTTGCCCTTACACTATCCAACCAGAGTAACAATTGATTGCGCGGGAATGGTTATCGTGAATGTCCCCCCGGTGACCGAAACCGGGCTGAGTTGAACCTGGTTCTCAGTTCCGGACGTGCGGAACGGAGTCAAGGCCGTTGGAGGCGACGACAGGTTCGAGAGGGTAACTGTCGCGGTAATGGATTGCTTCGAACTATTTGTTAAAACCAGCGCGACGTTTCCGCTGGTGGGACTCACTGCGGTCGCCTGTAAGCTGGAGCTACTGGAAGTTGACGCCAGTACGGTTGATCCGGGCCGAATGAAGCGGCTGAACTGTCCCAGCGCATATGCGCGCTTTGGAACCTGGTAGGTCCAAGCCGTGTTGCTGTAAGAGAGCAGCCCACCGTTCCCGGTGGTGTAATCCATCGTCCACCAGTAGAACCAGGCATTGAAGTTGCCTTTGTTGAGCGCGAGATAGATCGAGTTGGCAACCCCCAATCCATCGGAAATGGTTGCAGTATAGTTTCTGCCGAAGTAAACCTCAGTTTCCCAGATCGGTTTGTTGTACTGTATAGCCGCCTGCGATGGAGCGTCTAAATTACTGTTCGCACAATAATCATGCGTGCCAAGAATATCCAGATCGGCTTGCATGGCGGAATTGTTTTGCAGCAGCGGGAAACCCCAGTTGCTGTCGAAATAGGAATTGCCACCCCAGCAGGCTGGCTCCGGCGCCATGATCTTTGAGGTCAGGTTCGCATTCACAAGCGCAGACTTGAGATAGCCAGTCACGTAGGCGTCGAATTGTGCCGGAGTCCAGATCGCGCTGTCATAACTGGTGCTATTTGCGGGCTCGTTCTGCACACTCCAAACGTTAATCTCCTGACCAAGCGCCGTCTTAGCATTCTGCAGCCACAGCACTGACGTGTTTGCGAGATCTGGATAGTACTGGGTCAGCACGGAGCCGCCGTTTGAGCAGGAGTTGTTGTCTTTCATGAAGGACGGTGGCGTCCAGGTGGTGACCAGGAACTGGTTCACCCCATAGGTGGTTTTCACACGATTCATCCACGAGATTTCGCCTTGAATTAACGGAGCATTCCAGTTATAGGTTCCTGGAGAAGGATTGAATTCGCAGAGCATGGAACCGGCCCGGATAATGCTCAACCCGGCGCTTGGCGATGTTGTTGAATACAGGGTATTCAGAATCGCAGTTTGATTTGCTGAAGAAAAATTGGGAAGGTCCGAAGCCACCCAGGTAATGGAGGCGCCAAATCCCGCGATTGTTTGCTTCCGCTGGTTGTAATCTACAGTGACGGTAGCATTTGCTGCATGGAGTTGCTTACTGTACAGACCGATCAGAACTACTAATAAAAATACTAGCCATTCGGTTTTGTGATTTGCGACAGTTGAGGGACTCCGTTCTGCGTTTTTGCTCATTCCTTTTACCGGTCGCGTCTAGGCGACCGCCTCCTTGCGATACTTGGTTCCATGACTCGGAAATGCCTTGCTCCAAATGTCGAATGTTCCCTCCCTAGAGCGTTTTTAGCCCTGATGCCGATAGACGGCCTACGAGAACGCTCGACTTCCTTAAATAGATGAAAAGCAGAACGGCGGGCAGCTTAGCCGCCCCGCCAATTGAAGGTCTATGGGCCGTCTCCGTAGATAATTCCGCGTCCGTTGGTTCCGATATAGACGCGACCGTAGCGATTCGGATCGCCGGTGATGACGAAACCGGAGTAGTACCATTGATGGTTGGTGTCGTTGATCTGGATCCAGCTGGCGCCACCGTCAGTGGAACGATAGAACCCTCGCGTGGACCCGACTTCGCCTGCGAGGTAGATCGCGGGATAGGTTTGTCCGCTGCCCGGAGCCCCAAAACCGATTCCATCGGCCAAGACGACGTTCGTCAGCTTGGTAAAGCTGGCGCCACCGTTTGTGGAGTGCCATACGCCACCCGTACTTGAGTCAGGGCTGACCAGCCACACGTCGTTGGCTTTGTTGTAGACGGTGACGATCTTTGCGGACGCAGGAAAGCCGGAACTCAGCGTTGCCGTGAAGCTCGTGCCGTTAGTACTCACGTAAAACACACCGTTGGCGAAACCGTACCACTTGTTGGCGGTCACACGATCCGCACGGATTTTGGCCTGCGCCGGGAGTCCAGTAACGACGGTCCAGGTAGGGCTGGCAGCGGTCCAGTTGGTTGAAGTGTATGCGGCTGTGGTTCCGTTGGGAGCCCAGATGACACGAGAGCCGTCCGCAGAGATGGCGATTGAGTCGTTATTGCTGCCGGTGACGCCGGTCGGCTGAGCTCCGCCGATTTTCCAGGTTTGTCCGCCGTCGGTGGAATAAGCAAAGCTCTTTTCGCAATTGCTATTGTCGCCGTTGCCCGCGCGCACCACTTTTGCCGGGGCGTTCTGCGCAAAATCGAGCGAGTTGGTTGACGTGAGCACCTGATATTGCGTTGACGGCACGGTCGTCACATTGGTGTGATAGAAGCCGCGAATATCACCGACTCCGCTCAACAACTGTGGTCCCGAGGGTGGGACAGCCAAGTCGGTGATAGACGTTTCCTCTATCCCGTTGGCCTTGACCGAAATATGGAATGGCGTACTGGTGCTGCCGTCATCCCACAAGTTTGCGTCAGTAGTGCCGAACAGTGTCGCACCGGTGCCATATAGGAAGTTATTCGTGTTAAACGGATCTATAGCCAGCGCCGCCGTCATCCACCCGATTTTGGGATTTTCGTTCGGTCCGGGCCTGCCGCCGCCGCTGCCGGCACATACCGGCGCTGCTGGGAACTTGAGCCAGGGCGACATCGTGATGTCCTGTGGATAGACGATCTCGTAAGCAATGCTCGGATAGCGCGTCCAGTGCCAGATATTAGTCCAGGTCGCGCCGCCATTGGTGCTGCGGTAGATGTAAGTGTCAGGCCACCAGGAGCTATGCCCGGTCACCATGATGACGTTTGGATTGGATTTACTTATGGAGAGGCCATTGAAGCCGTAGGTAATGTTTCCCGACCCAGGCGGCTGACAGTCGTTAACCACAGGGTTGATGTTGGTCCAAACGCTGCTCCCAATGTTGTACTTCCAGACTTCGCCCTTCCCATCATCGTAGGGACCCGATTTCATGCCGTAAGTCACGTACATGGTGCCACTGACCGGCTCGATCGCTGCTTTGGTTGGCAGGAGTCCGGTTCCGCCGCATTCGGTTAGCGGTTGTCCAGCTAGCGCCGTCCAGGTGGAACCGCCGTCACTGCTGCGATAGATTCGAGGCGCATTCTTGGTCGCCACACCAACGTAGATGTTCTGGGTCACACCGCTCACAACCGTGCGCGGATCGAAGATCACCCACCAGATGCCTTGCTTAGCGCTGAGATAGCCATTTGAATCTGAAGGGTCTTCCACCCAATCGCCAATCGCGGTGAAACTCGTCACTTGTGACCAGGAGCTGCCGCCGTTAGTGCTCTTCCAGAGTCCGAAGGTGCCCGTAGTATCTCCAGTAGCGCCGTAATAAATGATGTTGCTGTTATTGGGATCGACGGCGAGGCGCTCGCCATTGCCGCGGCCAGGCATGTTGCCACCGATCTTGAACGGAAGTGGAGCTACCGTCCAGGTGTTGCCCTGGTCGGTGCTCTTGAGAATGGCGCCATTGTTCGGATCCCATGAATTGGTATATCCGCCGACCGCGGCATACACAGCGTTCGGATTGTTAGGATCGAGCGCCACCGACAGCACGCCCGAGTAGCCCCAATTCGACCAGTTCACCCAGTCGAGCAGCGGCTTCCAGTTGCTTCCTCCATCCGTGCTGCGGTACAACCCGCCAATATCGGTCCGGGCGTAGACCAAATTCTGAACGTTGGGGTGATACACGATCCCGGTGATGAATCCGCCCGCAACCATGCGGACGTTTTGCCAGGTGTACTGTGCAGCTGATGGTTGTGCAGCTAAAAGCAGGCTGAAGAATGAGAGGGATAGAAGCGTTCGCCAAGAAAAATTAGGAGCACCCGTTGGGGCGCTCGCCTCGGGTGCGTCACTGCCACAGGACTCAAGGGGGGACATCGAGGTCTCCTTTCGCCCGCAACGCACACGCATTGTTACTCGCATGTCAAAAATTTGTCAATGATGAAACGCTTTAGATCAGAGTAGAAGATGCTGCATTTTGATCGAGTCTCAACCTTCATGGGAAGTCTGGTGCTCAGTCCCGGATGCAGCCGCTGCGCTTCAAATCCCCGCAAAAATCTGTCGATAATGAACCTTCCACCCACCCTGCCTCGCGATTCGGACAAGGGGAAATCACGCCTGGATGGTCGGCGATCCAGAAACTGAGGGCTAGGCAACTAAGCGGATCTCAATTTCCGGTTTGCCCGTTATATAGACATTGGCTGGGAAAATCGGCTTAAAGTTCTCCGCCTCGTTGAATGATCAACTCCATCGCCGGCCTGCTTACAAGCTTCCTAAAGTGGAAGCGTTTGCCCCATGAGAGCGGGGTGACGTCGCGATATTCGTACAGTCCAGGTATTTCGTAGCCGGGATGAAGCTCCTTGCGCAGCGCCGCGCGAGCGTTCGGATCGGCGCCGTGATCAAGCAACAGTTGCGTGAACGGCGCGACCTGCGGCTTGTTGTTGTGGTTCATCCAAAAATTTGGTTGCGAGACCACGGTGCAAAAGAGCGGGGTATGGCCTCCGAAACCATCTGCATCGACAGCGCCTTTGATGTTTACGTCCATGCCCCGAGCGATCAGCCACTGGGCGATTTCCATTTCGTCGTAATCAATGCACATATGCAAAAGCGTAGTTCCCGCCAGCGGCGTTCCGAAGGTGGCGAGCGGATCTTTATGGCAGCCGAGCTCTGGCGGATATATCTCCTCAAACGAAAAACGTGCGGCGCATCAGATCGGGATTCCGCCGGAGATGCTGCTCCAGTAGATCATGGAATGCGGCTGGTTGCGACCGGGCAAGTAGTCCACGATCACTCTGCTCCAGCCAAGCTGGTGCAAATTGTTCATCAAGCTACCCAGCAATTCATTGACGTCAACGCAGCTCAAGCTGCGGTTATGGGCCAGCATTTGGCTGCGTCAGTGGACCGGACCACGGGGCAATGGGAATTCACTACATTAACGGTCCGCTCGTGGGTGACGGCATGATTGATGCCGCTCGTCCAGAAGCATTGATCTATGAACCAGCGGGCGACAAGCGCAGGTTCGTGGGGGTTGAGTACATCGTCGACGCCGCGACTTGGCTGACCAACCATAATGGTGTTCCGCCATCGCTCGAAGGCCAAGCCTTTCAATTTGTCGGCAGCCCGAATCGCTACGGCATCCCGGCCATATTCGAATTGCATGTCTGGGCATGGCGTGGTAACCCTAACGGTGCATTCGTGGACTGGAACAACCGCGTTAGCTGCGAAGGTCAGTAGCGGCCCCGCAAATCGGAAACCTTACTGCACGATCTTCGATCCGCACCCGGGTTGTGTGAGCCTAGGGTCTCAGGCAACTCGGGAGGATTGATTCAAAGTCCAGCCCCTCCACGGTCAAGTCTGAAGCTCCGTACAGATGAGCCCCGCTCTGCTTAATCCTCACCCGCGTTTATGAAGACGTCTTCTGGAAGGAGCCCAAAGTGCCTATAATCCTGAGGGATTTGGGGAGCAAAATGGCGCTGACGAAAATTATTGCCGCATGCTTACTTACGATTGTTGCGAGTGGCGTCGCGCAACAGCACCAGCATGGGCCAGACGAGAAGTTGGGCGTGGTGCACTTTGCTACCTCGTGCACTGCGTCGGCGCAAAACGAATTCGACCGGGCCGTCGCCCTTCTGCACTCGTTCCAGTTCAGCCGCGCAATTGAAGGATTCAACGCCGCGTTGAAAGCGGACGCGGCCTGCGGAATCGCCTACTGGGGAATCGCGTTGAGCGATTGGAGTAATCCTTTTGCGCCGGGAAAGAAAGACCAGAGCCAGTTACAGGCAGGGTATGAAAGCGCGGAACGCGGCAAGACAGTGGGGGTAAAGACCGACCGCGAACGGGCGTATCTCACGGCCGTTGGCAAGTTGTACAAGAACTTCCGGAGCACACCGCAGGGAGCGCGCCTGATCGCTTATCGCGACGCCATGCAAGAGGTGGCAACGAAGTATCCCGATGATCATGAGGCGCAAATCTTTTGCGCACTGGCAATCGCGGCTTCGGAAGATCCCTCGGACAAGACCTATGCTGGGCGGCTCAGGGCAGGCGCGATGCTTGAAAAATTGTTCGAGCAAGAACCGGAACACCCGGGGTTGGCGCACTACATTATCCATACCTACGACGTGCCGCCGCTAGCGACGCGAGCCTTGGCAGCGGCCAGGCGTTACTCCGAGATCGCGCCGGACTCACCCCATGCGCTGCATATGCCATCGCACACTTTCACGCGCACCGGGTACTGGCAGGAGTCTATCGACAGCAATATCGCTGCGGCCGCGGCAGCACGGCGCGAGGGGCAGACGGCGGAAGAGTTGCATGCTAGCGACTATGAGATTTACGCCTACCTGCAGACCGGCCGAGACCAGGCCGCCCGTCGAATAGCTGACTCGTTGCCGGAGATCTCGTCACGGTTCGATCCCAGAGCAGTGTTGAGCGGCGCCGCAGGCCCTTCAGTCGGCTATTTTGCTCTTGCAGCAATTCCGGCACGTTATGCGTTAGAACGCCACGATTGGGAGCAGGCGAGGAAACTCGTCGTCCGGGAAACAGCGTTTCCTCATACGGATGCGATGACCTGGTTCGCTCGCGGATTAGGTGCGGCACGACTCGGGCAACCGCTAGCGGCGAACGAGGCGGCAACCGCGCTACAAAAGATCCGAGAGCGGCTTTCAAACGCCGGCGAAAACTATTGGGCAGAGCAAGTGGAAATCCAAGAGGTTGCTGTCCGCGCATGGTCGGCGCTTGCAGAGGGAAAAAAGGAAGCGGCGCTGCAGCAGATGAAGTTGGCAGCGGAGCTGGAAGATGGGACTGAGAAGAGCGCGGTCACGCCCGGTCCCCTGGCCCCGGCGCGGGAGTTGTTGGGAGAGATGTTGCTGGAGATGAAAGAGCCTGCGCAGGCTTTGGAGCAATTCGAAACAACGTTGACCAAGGAGCCGGGACGCTTCCGAGCGCTGTATGGGGCGGCGCAAGCTGCCCAACTCAGCGGAAATTCCAAGGCGAGTCTCCGGTATTTTGGCGAGCTGTTGAACGCTTGCGCTCACGCTGAAAAACCGGAAAGAGCCGAAATCGTGCAGGCACAGAGAGTGATTTCACCATAAGTAATGTTTACTTGCCGACGGAGTTCTCCGCTCAGGTTCGTGATTTGTAGTGAATCGCGTGCGCGGTCACTGAATGTATTGCTCTGAGGGCATTGCAATACGTTGATTCACCGTCCATAATTCCTGCAATCGCATTTGTTCGCCCTGCTACCAAATGCCTTCGGATTCCTCCATCACCCGTCGCGATTTTCTTGGTTCAACGCTTCTGGCCTCCGGAGCAGCACTCCTGTCCGGCGCAACTCCGCAGCAACTACTGGCGCAAACGGACCAGTTCACCGGTTACGGAGGAGTCGGAGAGTACAGCTCGTCCAATGGCAACACTTTTCCAGTGCTGCGCGATGGTCATGCGATTCGCGACCACCGATACGATCCCCTTCCTGAGAATGTCACGGACACCGGCGAAACGTATGACTGCGTGATTGTGGGCGGCGGAATCAGCGGGCTTGCCGCAGCTTTGTTCTTCCAGCGACAGGCTGGCCGAGACAGGAAGTCACTAGTGCTTGAAAACCATCCCATTTTCGGCGGCGAGGCGAAGCAAAACGAATTCTTGGTTGATGGCCAGCGTCTGATTGCGCACCAAGGCTCAGCCATCTACCAACTGCAATATCCATTCAGTTTTTTGGCGCATTTTTATGACTCGATTGGCCTGAAAACGCCGCGGCTCACCTATCAGAAGTCGAGCGGGCCGCAGCCAGAGTTGGCTCTTTCGCGCACGCCCTACGAGGCCGTCGGCCTCGAACGCGGACAGTACGGGTTCTGGTTCGGGCGGAAATTTGGGCAGAAGACTGGAATGTGGCTCATCGACCCAATCGGAAGGAGTCTTGCAGGCGCGCCCATCTCTGCGGAGCTGCGCGCGCAGTGGTTGCGCTGGCTGAAGGATCAGCCTGTCAAGCAGAGGAACTTCGAACATCCCAAGGTGGAGGGGGATGCCATCTCCCGATACCTGGACTCAATCACTCTTGAGCAGCACTACATGGATCGCTTCGGACTCAGCCGCGACTTTGTCCGCACGATTCTCTCCCCGGTGGAAGGGGGAGGCGCAGGACTTGGTCCCGACGCGTTGTCGGCCTACTCCGACTATGCGTTTGAAATGCTCCATCCGTTGGCGGACGAAAGCTCAGGCACTGACCAGATGTTCCCCGGAGGTAATGCAACCATTGCCAGACTTATGACGAAGACGCTTATCCCCGGCGCGATTGATGGACAGCCGGATGTCGAGAGCGTCAGCCGCAATCGGGTTAATTTTTCGAAGCTTGATGTGGCAAATAATCCGTCGCGGATCCGCCTTGGCGCGACCGCAATTCACGTTCAGCATGACGGTGAGTCGGGTAAGTCTAACTTTGTCTCGATCGTTTACCTGAAAGAGGGCAAGCTCTATGAGCTGAAGGCGCGCTCGGTTGTCATGGCGGGAGGAAGTTGGACGACTAAGCACATTGTTAAAGACCTTCCAGCAGCCCATCGCGAGGCATACGACCAGTTTTACCGCTCACCTTGCATGATGGCGAATGTCGCGCTGCGAAACTGGCGCTTTCTTTACAAAATGGGAATCAGTGGATGTCGCTGGTTTGAAGGCGTGGGGAATTACGCGGAAGTGCGCAAGCTCGCGTTGACGGGAATTGAGCCGGAAACCGTCGGCCCCGATTCGCCGATCGTACTCTCGTTGAAGGTGTTGTTTCCATATCCGGGACATTCCACCGAGAGCCAGGGCAACATGGGACGTACGGAGTTGATGCGCACGTCCTTTGCCGAATACGAAACCAGAATTCGCGACCAGTTCACTGATATGTTTGGCCCCTACGGGTTCGACGCCCAGCGCGACATCGCTGGGATCATCCTGAATCGCTGGGGGCACGCCTACTTAAGCCCGCAACCCGGGTTCTTTTTTGGTAAGGAGGGAAAGCCTGCGCCTCGCGAAACATTGCGAAGAGCGCCGTTTGACCGCATTGCTTTCGCCAACACCGATCTAGCCGGAGCAATGGATCACCGCTTCTCCATCCTCGAAGCCAAACGGGCGGTTGAGCAGATTCTCGATCAGGTGCTGACGTGAGGGATTCCGAACTCTACTTGTTTCAGCACGGCACATTTTTGCAGTTCGCGCTGTCCGATCAGAGATTTGTCGCGTCAAGCGAGGATATGCGGTTCAAGGGTTATTCGGCTCACCGGACGAATGTTAAGGCCCCATTCGTAGGCCGAGTTCGACGTTGAGGCATCCGGGACGAAGGTGTATACGCTTGACCTCCTCCGGAACCATGCTGGTACCTGCGATGCCATCCTGAACAGCAGGTCAAAATCTAGGATTACCAACTGAGCGTGGCGACCGCACTCTGCCCCATCTGAACAGATGTCGCCTTCTGCCCAACGCGGACCTCAACTTCGTGCGCCGGCCCGGTGTTGGCCAGGACCAACACTCGCGAACCATCCGGGTTCTGGAAAGCTGCGTGTTCAACATTCGCCGCACCACTGCTTTCAATTCGATGTGCCCCTCGCTTGAGGAAGCGCGAGAAGTGCGCAAACGCCCAGTACTGGCCGCTACGAGTAATTTCCTTCGTCTGCGAATGAATGGTCACCATCCCGCCACAGTTGAAGGGACCGATGTTCGGTTTTCCATGTTCGTCGAGCGCAAGATTCCATCCCGTAATTGAACGGCATCCGTTTCGCAGGATTCCAATGAAAGTATTGCTCCACGTCGTCCAGTCTTTCGCGTAGTTCGGATCGGTATACTCCGGGCCCCCTTCGGTCCAATACATCTCAACCTCTGGGTACGCCTGGAGGACGCGCATCATCCACTCGGGCTTACCGACATACCCATGCCAGGCAATCGCGTTCGTGTACTTGTGGACGCCGGGAGTTTCGAGTTCCCCCATCGCGCGACCCCACAGATTGTAGTTGTGATCGATGATCCAGATTTTCGTCTTGACCCCGTTCTTCTCAAAGGTCGGGCCGAGATATTGCCGGACGAAGTCGGCTTCGTATTCCATAGGCCAGGTGCACTGGGGCATGCGACCATCCTGGTCGGTGTCGACCTCGTTCTGCACAGTGACTGCATTCACCGACACGCCTTCTGCCTCGTAGGCCTGCAGAAATTTCACAAAATAATTCGCATACGAGGCCATGTAATGCCGCTGCATATTTCCGCCGAGCATTGACTTGTTCGATTTCATCCAGCCCGGCGGGGTCCACGGGGAAGAGAAGAGGAACAGATCGGGGTTCACCTTGCGCGCTTGCCGCAAGATCGGCAGAACGTAAGGGCGGTCGTGAGCGATGGAGAATCGCGTGAGCTCGGGATCGGGATCGCCCTCGTCATAGGTGAAGGCTTCGGTTGAATAATCGCTTGAGCCAACGCAGGTACGGCAGACGCTGAGCCCTATTTCCGCTGGATCGAACAACTCGTGGAAGAGGGTTTTCCGAGCAGAGGGATCCAGGCGGTTGAAGGTGTAGCACGCGGCATCCGTGAACGCCGCGCCGAAGCCGAGGATCTCCTGATACGACTTGCCGGGATCTACTACGACGGTGTTGGCACCGCCCGCTCCGTGCACGGCTTTCCACTTTATAGCGGATTGTTTCTTGAGCCTGTCTTCGCCCCCGGTGGTCCACACCGAAACATCACCACTGCTGCCAGCAGTCGGTTGTGCTGTGGCGATGCTGGCGGGCAGAATCGAGGTCGCTGCCAAGGTTGCTATACCCGTTCCGGATGACTTCAGAAAATGACGCCGCGTGCTTTCGTTCTTCATCGGACCTCCATCTTATGACTGCGGACACCTTATGCCTGCGGACGCGTGTTAGTGGACGCGCTCAGGAATTCGAAAGGATTGTAACGGGAAGACGCAGGAATGCAAGAGAACGGGCGGTTCTGGACGCACCGCCCGCAGTGCGGCAAATCTTATCGGTTTTTCGAAGCCGCGAAACTGGAACGTTGGGTATCCGCACTTTCGCTCTGGGGAGCGATCGGAACCACCGGAGTCCGCGCTGCAAGCGAATCCGGACGTTCCACCACCGGCGGGACACTCTCCAGTTTCACTGGAATACTTGCTTCGACGGGCTTCTTGGCCTCATAGCGTTCAATCAGAAGCTGGTCCCCGATTTGAGTACGGCTTCTGAAGATCGTGTGGGCAGGCAGCTCCAGAACGCTTTCGGCGTGGCGTTCCGGCCAGGTCACCCGAAAAGGACGCACAAGTTCGCGCAGGCCCACCACCTTGAAATCCTTGTCGATCAAAACCAGATCGAAGGAAAACAACATCCCGATGGTATGAACCGCATTGGCGGGCACGATCCAGACGCCGCTATCCGGCTGTAGAGACCTTCGCCCCAGCAGGCCAACGAGCCGCCCCAGAATGGAGTCGGCCACCTTGACCTTGAAGGCGAGAAAGGTCTCCTTCGTCTTGTTATAGACAAAAACGTGCCGCTGCTTCTCGAACATACGTGGTCCTTCCACGAAGTGGGGATAGTTGGTCTAGCGAGGTGCTTTTTTCTTCATGCGGTATACCAGCGTGAAGAAAACGACGACTGCCAGCACGCCCGATACGACGCGAATCAGTGTTACGTTATCCATTTGTCACCTCTCCTTGAATTGAACTGCCAAACTTGTTTCAGACCCCAAAAGCTCTCGAAAAGCCTTTCACAAGCGATATAAACGCAGGCCCTAAGAGCACAATGCCCATCGAGGGAGCTATGAACAAAGCCAGCGGAAAGAGCAATTTAATAGTGGTTTTTGCCGCCAGCTCCTCTGCTTTCTGACGCCTTTGCGTACGCAATGAATCAGAGAAAGCTCCTAGAGACTTGGAGATGGGAGTGCCAAACCTGTCTGTCTGAACCAGCATGCCGACAAAAGAACGGGCGCTTTCCAAGTCAACTCGATCCGCGAAGCTTTTCCAAGCCGCGATTCGTGGCACTCCAGCTCGCTGCTCGAAGTTGATCTGGAGCAACTCTTCCGACAACGCCGGATGACTCACTCGCAATTCTTGACCCAAACGGATGATGCCCTGGTCGAGGCCGAGGCCCGCTTCCAGGCAAATAGCCAAGAAATCCAGACCGTCAGGCAGACTCAGCCGAATGCGTTCACGGCGTTTGTTGATGGCCCAGCTCAGCCAGAAATCCGGAGCAAAAAATCCCACTCCAATCGCCACCATGAAAAAAATGATCGTGCTGGTATTGATGAAAAGAGCTACCAAAAGTCCGAGTACCGCGGGAATGGCCAGTCTAGATCCAAGAAATATGTCAGCATGAGCTGGCTTTCTATAGCCGGCTAACATCAGTCGACGGACGAGTTCTGGGTTCGGTTCAGACGCGATCAGTGAGCGAATAAAGGTGAATGGCTTCGCCACAAAATCGACGTCGAGTGCACCACGCCATGCTGGGGTCTCGGCCGCGCGTACAGGTCGAACTGCTTCCTGCAAAAGAGCTCCCGCCGCTGTCGGGCGAGGCGCTAACAGCAGGAATATGAAGACAAAGCCCACGAATAGGCAAATGCCTAGGATCCAGAAACCCATGCTTAGACCTTCACGTCGATAATCTTGCGAATTACAAAAACACCGAACCCCATCAAAGTGAGTCCGATGTAAATCAATACCCGCCCAATATGTTCGGTAAAAAGCAGCTTCTCAAAGTTCCAGTTCAAAGCGCTTAATAGGCCAAACATAATGAACGGCATAAAACAGAGAATCCATCCGGTTATACGTCCCTGCGCGGTATAGATTTTGAGTTGGCCACGCAATCTCGCACGCTCGCGCGCTACCGCGGAAGTCTTATCGAGAATCACAGCAAGATTTCCGCCTGTTTCTTTCTGCAACAAAATGGCGGTTGCAAGAAACCGAACATCGTCGCGAGGCAGGCGGTCCACAAGGTTCATCGTGGCATCGCGGAGTTGCAAGCCAAGTGAATGTTCCTCGTGCAGGCGAGTAAACTCAGACCCAATAGGATCGGGTATTTCGCTTCCAACCATTTCGATAACTGCGGTGAGTGCGTGGCCCGCCCGCAGACCACGCGCCATAAGATCGATTGCCTCTGGCAGTAATTCATCGCACTTGCGAAAGCGCAGCTCTCGCATGATCAGCAGGTATGCGTACGGTACAGCTCCAGCGACAACTCCCACGATTATCGCGAGCAAAATACCAGGCAGAAAGTAGGACGCGATCCAGGCGGTAAGAGCTGTAGCAAGGAGCGAAGCTCCCATAACCGGCGCAACGGTCCAGTTCACACCTGATTGTCGGATCAGACTCAGTGTTTCTTGCGCACCGGGAAGTTCTCGGATGAATTCCGTAACTTCGGCATTCTGGCTATATCCCTCCGATCGTAGAATCGTCCGATTTATGGCTTCAGGGCGGCTTTCCTGAATGTTCTCTAGATGCTGCTGAACGGCACTCTCCGTCTTCGTCGGCCGTAGCACATAGAAGACGATACCGAAGCAAAGCAACATTAGAAATATGAACAGTAACATTCGGATTTTCCTAAATCGTAAACGAGTGCTCAAACCAGGAGGCAGGAACATTGATGCCCGACGCCTTTAATCGGTCTGCGAATTTTGGACGAATACCCGTTGCCTGGAACGAACCAACCACCCGTCCGTCCTGTGATATTCCTTGCTTCTCGAACACGAACACATCCTGCATGCTGACGATGTCCTCTTCCATGCCGGTGATTTCGGAGAGATACGTCACGCGGCGTGTGCCATCGTTAAATCGAGAGATCTGAACGACAAGCTGAACAGCCGAAGCGATCTGTCGACGCACAGCCTTTTCCGGCAGGTTCAAATTCGCCATCATTGCCATCGTCTCGATACGGGCAAGAGCATCTCTAGGACTGTTCGCGTGTACGGTAGTCAACGATCCGTCATGGCCGGTGTTCATGGCCTGCAACATGTCTAGTGCTTCCTCACCGCGCACCTCGCCGACCACGATGCGATCAGGTCGCATACGTAGACTGTTGATCACAAGTTGCCGTTGCAATACTGCGCCGCGACCCTCGATATTCGACGGCCGTGTTTCCAAACGAACACAGTGCCGCTGCTTCATCTGTAATTCGGCGGAATCCTCGATCGTAACGATTCGTTCTTTCTCCGAAATATACCCAGAAAGAACGTTCAGTAGAGTCGTTTTTCCGGCGCCCGTGCCGCCCGAGATAATCACGTTCAATCGCGCCTTTACTGCGCCACGCAACAACTCGAGCATCGGCTGCGTAATGGTTTGGTTACGTAGTAGGTCGTCTTCCGTGATTGGAATGTGTCCAAACCGGCGGATTGAAATATGTGGGCCATCAATCGCCAGGGGCGGAATGATGACGTTCACTCGGGAACCGTCTGCCAGGCGCGCATCGACCATTGGCGATGATTCATCTACACGGCGACCAATTGCAGACACGATCTTGTCGATGATGTTCATCAGGTGCCCATTGTCCTTGAACATCACATTACTTTCTTCCAGTACGCCAGCGCGTTCGACGTAAACCTGCTTGGGGCCATTCACGAGGATGTCGTTTACAGTGGGGTCCTGCAGAAGGGGCTCGAGAGGTCCCAACCCGAAAACTTCGTCGAGAACTTCGAGGGACAGTCGCTCTCGTTCGCGGCCGCTTAGTGGCGTCTTCAGGTTTGCAACTAAATCCTGTATGACAGAGAGTACCTGCCCGCGGGTGTATTCGTCACGTTGCGTCGCTACACGTTCCAGGTCGACCCGGCTGATCAGGTCGCGGTGCACACTGGTTTTCAACTCCTGGTATTCCTTGAAGCTCAGCCCGGTGCGCTTGGCTTCAGTCGCCATCGCAATCCCGGAACTGCTGATTGGAGTCGAAACCGAGTTAAATTCTCCCATACATCCCCCTTACGACCGACCAAGAAGTCCTAACAGGCCTGTGCCTTCTTTTCTCTTTTCCGTACCTGTTGAAGGCTTTGCTCCTAGCGTTGACGCAAACTCTTTGAGGTTCTTTGTTACATCCGAACTAGAAAGCGATGCAATTGGATCGCCACCGTTGATCGCCTTGACGACATGGGCGTATTGATTCGGGACTTTCCAGAAAATCCTTTGTCCGATCGTCTTTTCAATTTCGTTATCAGCGATGAGTGAACGCTTTTGATGTCGATTCAGGATCACCCGGAACCGCTCTCGCGGGATCTCCTTGCGAGTCAAATAATCAAAGTGACGTACCGCATTTCTTAACGCCGAAACCTCAGCCACCGTAACCACGTGCAGGTGGTCGCAATGGCGGATCATTTCTAGGTTCTCATCACTCAGGCCTGGTGCCATGTCCACTAAAATGTAGTCATAACGCGCTTTTAGAAAGTCGAAAGTCTGCGCAATCGCTCCCGGCTGGATACGTCTGGGCATGTCGTTGCCTTCGGGAGCAGGAATCAGATCAAGGCCACTGGAATGATGAGCCAAGAAGCTTCCTAATAATTCGGCATCAAGCCGATCAGTGTTCTCGACGAGCTCAAAAAAGTGATACCGGTAACGGGTGAGCCCGAGGTACAAAGCCGCATCGCCGAAATCCGGGTGCAAATCTACTACTAAAGTCTTTTTCGAGAAGGAGCTGGCGAAAAGAGCGCCCAGCTGCGTGACGAGGCTGGTAACACCACATCCGCCCTTGGCGCCCATAAAGGCGTAGACTTGCGCTTTGTTCGGCTGGAGCCGCTCGCGACGGCGTCCGCCTACTCTCGCCACGGCGTTCAGGAGTTGTTCTCGTCCAACAGGTTTAAGGAGGTATTCGCTGCACCCGCTACGCATCGCCTGAATAATGAAGTCCGGCTGCGGATCGGAGGAGACAGCAAAGAGCGCAGTATCATGAGCTGACGCGTGAATTACCTCAGCAGCCAAACCGGCTTTACGCCGGTCTCGGTCGAAATCGATGATGCAGATGTCCGGCACGGATGTGCCAAACAAATCCAGAGGAGATTCACTTTCCTGAACCCGATAATCCGAAAGATGTGAACGCAGCTGGATCAGCGGGGCAGACTCAGCAAACTGCTTCAATGCCGTCCAAGTTTCGTCGTCCAGGCAGACTCCGACCACCGAAATGGGTTCGCTGGTCGAAAAACTTTCGCGCGGCGAGCCGTTGGGTGTCTCTCGGATGGGCATTGGTTTCATTTCGTGCTCGGAGTCGGTTCGCTCGTTTGACCACTTTTTGCGGGGTCACTTTTGTTTGGTAAGTCTTTGTCAAACTTGTTGTTGTCAAGGAACTTGATGGGATTTGCTGGCGTAGCTGGACCGGGGCCGCTCAACTTGGCAGGATCCACTACGTGAGGAGTCACTAGCACGACTAGCTCACTATTGCTCCGGCTGATGCTCTTAGACCGGAATAGGTTTCCAAGGATTGGAATGTCGCCAATCCCCGGTACCTTGCTCAGTTGTACTTGCGCGCGATTGTCGAGAAGCCCAGCAATTCCAAAGGATTGGCCATCTTTAAGCTCTATGTCGGTTTCGGCACGACGAGTCGACATGGCCGGTACTGTGAAGCCTGAGATAATAGCTGCGTTCGCGAAATCCAACGTGCTCACTTCAGGCAGCACATGCAGCCGGATAATGTTGTCTTTCCCAATGTAGGCGGTAAAGTCAAGCCTCACTCCAAACGGGCGGAACTGAATGGTGACAACCCCGATACTTTGTCCACCCTGAACTACAGGGACAGGGAACTCTCCACCTGCGAGGAAGCTTGCCTTTTGCCCATTTAGCGCTAGCAAGTTGGGTTCGGCAAGGATCTGCAATACAGACTTACCTTCCAAGGCTTTGATCGTCACGCCAAGATTGAGGTCTGGCCTAAACGCAAAGACGTTCAGCGGATCCGTAAGAGCAATGGAACCGGTATTGCCACCGGTTGGGGTCAAAGTAGGTGGTGAAAACTGTTGTGTGCTGACACTGCCAGTGGTATTGGTTGCGCCTGTACTGAAGAAATTAATCCCGAGTTGTTGAAGTTTTGTTCGGTCGACCTCGGCGAATTTTACCTCGAGCAGCACCTGTTGCTCGTGGACCGGGGCAACGATGAGCGAGTTCACGACAGCAGGGTTATAGGACGCTGCCATCTTCGCTATATCGTCGGAAATCTTTGCTTCGGAAACAGTACCAGTGAGGATCAAATGTGCTCCGTCAGACTGAATGCTAATCTGCTCATTCGGGTAGGTCTGCTCGATGGTTGTGCGTAGTTTTGCAATATTTACGTCGACGGTCACATCCAGCATCTGCGAGTGTCCCGCCTGGTCCCACAGAATCAAACTGCTTGCTCCTGGGGCTTTTCCTTCCACAACGACCTGCGTTGGAGAAGTGGCTAGCGTCTCAATGACGGCTGGATTACTCGACAAGATCCGCGTCACCGGAGACTGCAGATTGATGACAACGGATTTGCCAACGAAAACATGCAGTTCCTGACCCTCAGACTGAGCCGCTACCGGGGTCGCGTAAAGCAAAGCCACGATTCCGAGTGCGAGGATAAGAGTTTTGGTATTTCCCAACGCGCGAGTTTTCATCTTCGTAGGTACAGGATCCTTTAGAACTTCTGAACCGACCGCTGTGTTCCTTGGATAACTTCCATCAAATAGATGGGGTTCTGCGTAGTGGGCTTGCGAGGAGTGTGTTTCACGCCTGGGGCTGCAACCACCGGGGGCGGCGCTGGTTTTCCACCCACCACCAGTTCGTCGAGCCGGGTCGGACGCAAGTCCGCGATCTCCTTTTGGTCTGCTCCGCTACGCAGTACGAACTGAATATTGCCTTGAGCGCTGGCGAGCTGCAGTTTTTGGGAATTTTCAGGGCTGAGCAGCAACGTGACTACGTTAACCGTTTGTGGCTTTCCTTGAGGATCAGGTTCGATCGTCTGTCCAGCGGTAAGTACTTCGACATTCTGCAGAACAGTCTCCGTCACCGGCAGAGGCGCACCGGGCGGAGTAAACGTCATCAGCAGATCAACTCTCGATCCTGGATATAGGAAACCGGCAACGCCGATGATTTCATTCGATCGGATTGCAACGCCGCGCATGCCTTCCGGAATCTTCCCCGCGAGGCCAATACCAGCGCCAACCACGCCTATGTCGCGCTGTAAAATCGGCTCCTTTGCCGACATGGGATAAAGGAGAGGGTGACCGTTAACATCAGCGACATTTGTAAACGCGCCGGAGGGCAGGGCATCGCTGTACCAGTCGAGCAGCATGACGTTGTCTGCGGAAAGAGTTACTCCAACGGACAGGTCTACCTTTGCAGCCACAATCTGTACTGCCTTTCGCTGCGATACCCTTGCGCTCATGCGGCGATAAAACAAATACGTAATGCCCCCCGCAAGCAGCGCAGCGATTATCAATGCGGTGATTAATCTTTGCAGGCCCGTAACACACCTCCAGAAATGTCATCATACTCTCGGCGGTGCACACGACGACACCGTAGCGGTAGGAAGGCAACAACAATCGATTTTCCATAACTCTAAGCCCAGGCGGAGCCGAACCGCCAGTACTGCAGAATGTTCCGCTTCCGAACCAATGCACCGGCGCAAGAATCCCCGACGCACTGGTTCGGAAGTATCTGGAAAACTCGACGCCTAGATCGTGTAGCTGCTAACTGCCGCACCAATCGAACTGAATGCAATGTTAAGGAAGCTGGCAAGCTGGTTCATTCCTGCCACTGCGGCAAACGCAACCAGAGCCAGAATCAAGAGGTACTCAACTAGGCCCTGGCCTTCTTCGTCTTTATGCAGCGTGGCAAGGAAAATTCGCACGACATTCATTGTTTTTCTCCTGGGCTTACTTTTTGCACTACTGGCGTGGAGAGGTGTCGAGCGATGGTCGTCCCGACAACTCTCCACAAAAAAACCTAACTAGATCGTGTACTTGCTGACGGCGGCACCGATCGAGCTAAAAGCGATGTTCAGGAAGCTTGCCAATTGGTTCATGCCAGCGACAGCAGCGAAGGCAACAAGAGCCAGAATCAACAGGTACTCGACCAAGCCCTGGCCCTCTTCATCTCTATGTAGCCGAGCCAAAGAACTCAAAACGAATGTCATCATAATCGTAGTCTCCTCAGATTTTTGTGGATTCCAACGCGTTGGGGGGCTCGCGACGGATTCTTATCCCGACTACGTAATGGCAAGTACGTCGCCAAAGTACTAGCAAGCCGAACATCGTAACTATTACCAAGCTATGTTGAAGAAAACAAATAGCGAACACGGCTGCACGGCACTGAGGACTACGCCTCATTGTTCGACGCTATCTGAGCGCATGCTGCAACGGATTTCGCGATGGGTACTTTTCGTTAGTTCGGGCCAAAACGGGGTGAGTACTTTTGTTCACAGCAGTCGTCACCTGTTTGTTGCCAGGTCGCGAGATTGGGGTCGGCGGACGCGATGGCCCATTTCCCCGGACTTCTCCAAGCCGCCTGCACTCTTGAAGCAGGCTTTGATTGGGCGATGGGGTTTGGTTTGAAGATTGCACAAACCCTCCTAGAGTGAGGCAACGTAGCCAGTCTCTTGACGTACTGCGCGGCATTGCCGTGCTGCTGGTTCTCTTATGTCACTATTCCCCGTTCCTGTCATTTGGAGGGTTCGGCGTTGACCTGTTCTTCGTGCTAAGCGGTTTTCTGATTTCAGGTTTGCTGTTCCAAGAATTTAAGGCGACTGGGACCATTAACGTTTGGCGCTTCTGGGTCCGTCGCGGATTCAAAATATACCCTCCGTTTTATACATTTCTTTTGCTGACTTCTCTGTTTTTGTGGCTCATAACAGGTGGAGTACCGCACGAAGTTGTTGCTGATATCTTCTTCGTGCAGAACTATTTTCCTCATCTGTGGATGCATGGCTGGTCGCTCGCTGTTGAGGAGCACTTCTATATTGCCTTGCCATTGTTGTTCCTGCTCTTATTGGCCATTGGCCGGCATTCTCCAAAAGCTTTCCGGGCCCTTCCGATCCTGTCAATCGCCCTATCGATCCTTTGTGTATACCTGAGAGCCCTAGCGTCGCACCATGCCCGCACCTGGGATGACATGTTTGCTCCCACGCACCTCCGAATGGACTCGCTTTTTGCCGGTGTAACGCTGGCGTATTACGCCCATTTTGACGCAGGTTCCTTTGCCGAGGGCAGCAGAAAATTAGTCTTGGTACTTGGGCTTTTGTTGGCCGTCCCGGCATTCCTCTTTCCAGGAACGGTAGTGGGCGTCACCGTTGCGTATGTGGCATTTGCCTGCATCGTGGCGTGGGCGGCCAATCAAGCTTATTCTGCCAACCGTCTCCTCCGCTCGCTCGCCTGGGTCGGGTATTACTCGTACTCGATTTATCTCTGGCACGGAGCCGCACAGGTCTTCTTCGACGTTGCACTACGGTCGGTACCTCACGTCATCAGATTCCCGCTGTTTATAGGTTCGACCATACTGTTAGGAGTGGGGATGTCGAAATTGGTCGAGATTCCCGCGCTCAGGCTGCGCAATCGGATCTTTCCTTCACTCGCTTCGAAAAGCACGACCTCAATCCCGACACTTGCTCCGCCCAGTGTTGCTTCGCTGAACCCTGATTTGGTGGTCGAAGCGGTGCCTGTGGCAGACTAAAGAGTCGACCGGTCTGGCGGAAGGCTCTGCTTAGAAAGGGAAGCTGCAACTGCCCAAAGAAAGAACACGACGGGGATCAGTACAAAATAAAAGTGGTTCCGCGAGTACGACTCCATGACGGGCGCGACAAACAGTAGCGCTGCCGATCCGGCGATCATGCGGTCGCGATTCCGGGGCAGAGGCTCGCGTGGAAGGAAATCCTCAAGAAGGATTATCATCGGCAAAAGCAAAACGCTCAGATCGTGAGAATACGCGTGATGGCTAATGAGTACGCTGCACGGTATTGCCAGCAGAAGTAATTTCGACGCCTGCCTAAACCGCCAACCACAAATCATTGTCCAAGCCATGACCAGAACAGAGATCAAGATTGTGGTGAACTCAACAACGTGCTTCGGAAGGCATTGACTCGCTAGTGTAAAAACAAAACCGTGTACATTAGCCATCATCTGCCAGCTCACCGGATAGATCGACAGTCCATTTGTTGCAGGACGAAGACCGGCAATCGAGAACAACGTCTCGACGTAGAGTTTGGTCTGGGCGATTCCAGTAAGCCAGATCGAGATTCCTGCGAAGGTTGCTCCGGAAGCCGCGAACCCCAATGAAAATTGCCATTGGCGCCAGAAGACGAATAGGAGAGCGATCGGAAGAACGATAGAAAACTTAAACAACGCGATACCTAGCACTATGCCTGCAAAAAGGGGGCTTTCTTCGTTAAGCAGAACCCAGGCACCGACAACGCATGTGGTGAGAAGAATCGAATCTTGGCCCTCGATCAGCGTTGCACCAATGGGAAGGAAACCCAGAAACAAAGCAGCCGGCAGCCACGGGTAAATATTTCGGAGAAAGTGCATCCAGGGCTGTAGCAGGACAAAACAGAACCCGAGCGCGGCCATATTAACGGCGAGGAAGAGAAAATAGGCTGTTCGAAAATGGAACCAGCTCAAGGGTGCGACAGCTAGAGCTTCGTACGATGGACTGACGTATGGCAGAGCGATAGGCTGTGGCGAAACCGTTTCATCCTGAATTTGTTTTTGCGTATCATAATCGTAAAGCTTGTGTGCATGCCCTGTTCTCACCATGTATGCTGCTGCATAGATCTGGCGAAAATCGTACCCTCCTTTCGGCAGAACGACCGGAACACTCAAGATCCACGTCCACATGTGAATGGCGACGAAGTAGATGGGAATGCCGAGCGCTAGACCCTTGACGTAGTAGGGCACCTCTCGTTCCGCCGTCGTAGTTGATCGCCGGATAGTCTCTGACTTCACCATCTTCAATGCTCGCGTTCTGATCCAAAAACGGCCCTTCTCATCCAGCGGCTTCGCTGTGAGCTGGGTTGAAGCCTTCAGCACCTGCCAATGCGATGGCTACGAGAAAAAAAACCTCAACGAATGCAGCTAAAGAAAAATGGGATGGGAAAAATGAAAATACAAGTGATGCGCTAAACATCAATGCCGCAGCGACCGCTATCGCTCGATCAACTCGTCGTCCACTCTGCTCCTTCGGAAGGAATGCGTTAAGCACAACGAAGATTGGAAGCAACAGGATAGATAAATCATAGATATTTACGTGGTGGCCCACTAGGACGCCGCACAAACAGGCAAGAAGTAATTGTGTGGCAGCAGATTTGATGCTCGAACCGCGAAAAGCGGTCCATCCCAAAATCGCAAAAGATAGCGCCAGGGACACGATAGTCAAAGCCCTGTGCGACGCGTGACCCTGCCCAAAGGAAAACACGATCCCATGTACACAAGACATGCCATTCCAGGAAATGGGATATGAGTCGAAGCCTGCCAAGGGTGGCTTCAATCCTGAGAGGGACAGTAGAAGGGAGAAGTAGGCCTTTGTTTGCACAATGCCGGCTCTCCAAAACCCGATTCCAAGGGCTATCGTCGCTGACGTTGCGAACCCCGCCACAAATCGCAACTGGCGCCAGACCAAAAAGAGAACTGCTACCGGCAGGACGATTTGAAATTTAAAAATAGTTAGCCCAAGTGCTATACCTGCCAGAAATTTCCGATCTCGTACCAACAAGACAAAAGCGACTACGAATCCAGTGGTCAACAATATCGCGTCTTGGCCTTGGATTAATGCGACTGCGATAGGGAGAAAACCAACAAACATTATGTAAGGCAGCCACCAGTAGACCGCGTGCAGGTTCGCCAGCCACGGTTTCAAAAGACCACAACAGAGACAAAGCAGTGCCACATTCACCCCAAGGAAAAAGAAATACGCTGCACGAAATGAGAATCGACTCAGCGGTTCAAACAGAACTGCTTCGTATGCAGGTTCCACGAAAGGCAGGGGGATGTTTTGCTGAGAAACCAGCACGTTTTGATATCGCTTCTGTGCTTCATAGTTGTACAACTCGCTGCCGCGTCCTGTTCGGAGCATGTATGCGGCGGAGTAGCTCTGCCTGAAGTCTAATCCTCCCCTCACAAGGAAATCCGGAACGTAAAGAGCCCAGGTCCACAGGTGGATTGCAGCAAGGTAAATTGGAACTCCGAGAGCCAAACCACGTACGTAGTATGGCACTCGCCATGTCTTCCCGGGATCCGCTTTACCACTCGGTGTCACGTTTGAAGTGGCCTGAGACATAATCAAGAGCATCTTCGGTTCTTCGGCACCATCCACCAGAATCCCAAGTTGTCCGGTGACCTCAAGACTTTGCACGTACGATAATTCCGCACCAGAAAGTCCGTGACGGGATCATTAACGATAGCGCTCACAGGCGTATCAGCCCACGAGTGAGGAATAGTGTCGCTAAAGGCCGGTTGTAACAGAACAGCTTTGTCCGGAATCAGCGATTGAATGATCTGATCGGCTTGATCTGGTGTATTCATTCCAGGCTGAAAGAAGTCGTAACGCGAGGGGCTGAGAGTCCCTGTGAGGTAGTTGTACAGCGGAAGGTAGGGATAGACAAGCAGTTCTTCCCCGGTTGCGAGGTGAGCTTGCGCGTACGGAACAACCGTGTCCTCAGCGTTCGTTTTGATGATTCCCCGTCGCGTTTCAACTCGATACCGAGCACCCCTGGCTGGCAACAAACTGGCAAGCGCCAACATGCCGAATGAGATGACTACGTATGCAAATAAATATGGGCGGGCATTTTGTAGAAATTTACTACCCGCGCCTTGTGCATCCAGTATCCATGCGAGAACTACATACCAAATCGGAGCCAGATACATGAAATGCAAGCTATCGGGCCTGACCACGTACACCGAAGCCAGAAGGCCTGCGCAAACTGAGCACACGAGAATGTAATACGCGAACTGTTGCGAACGTACATCTCTGGCCCATCCCTTCCAAGCCAAACGACCTAGGATCGCAATAGCAATAAGCGGCAAAATAGGAACGATGACTGTCGGAGAAACCGTCAGCACTTTAACAACGCGCAACCAAAGCGGTCCAGAGTGGAAAATCAACTCGCGTGTTTGGTCCGACCAGTTCTGGAAGCCATAAGGTACATGGTTGGCTTTCGTATAATGCTGGAGGGGCCAGATCCAATCATGCGCCATCACACCAAGGGCATGGTGCGCGCCGAAGAACCAACACGTTAAAACAAGAGGCCAGCATCCACCGAGGAGTAATCCATATACCCAGTCGGTGATACCGTGCCAGCCATTATCGAAAATCCTAAACAATACCAACGCCAGAACTAGTCCGGCAAAGACCCCAACGCCTTTTGACTGTTCAAAGAGTAATGTTGTACTCGCCAGCGAACCAGCCGCGAACATCCAAGGCAACCGGCGAGTCTCGATGGCGCGGAGCGCTGCGTACAGTGCGAGAAACGCAAACACCGTGCTGTACGGGTTGTGTAAAACCAGGAAGCGAAAAGCAGCTCCGGCCAGCGTCGCAAGCATAGCGCAAAGAACGGCAATTCCGCGGCCACATACGCGGCGTGAGAGTGCATATGTCAGAACTGAACATACCGCACCGCAAACAGCGATACTAAAGCGGGCAACAGTAAACGAATCACCAAAAATGCGAAACACCAGAGCAACGAGGTAAAACGAGCCTGGAGTGTAGAAGGTAAAAAAATCGCGATAAGGTATTTGTCCGCGAAGAACGCGTTCAGCTCCCTGTAGAACAATTCCCTCGTCAAGTTCCAGGGAAGAATACCGAAGAAATAAACACAGATATCCCAAGCAGCCCAGAAAAATGGCAAAGCTAATCAGCGGGTCAGGGCGGCAGATATTTCTCACGGAGGGTCTCATGGAAGGGGTTGGCCGCCGCCCCGTCTGTTGGACCGAGATTTCCGATGCGAGCGACATTCGCTATCCGTTGACTGCGAGCTCAAGGTGATGTGCGTCGCTGCGCGCCGCTTTGCGAGCACTCTCAGCGGCAACCCATGTGAGTAACAGCAAGATTGGACATAGGAGAAACATGCAATGCCAGGCCACACAAAAGAAGTAAACGGGAAACGCCCAGAAAATCGCGAGGACGACTTTCAAAAGGCGTCGTGCCGTTCTGGTTTGCAGAGACGTGAGCCCGGCACCCACTATAAACAGTCCCAGCAAAAGCGGGCTGAAATCGTGCGTGAACATATGTGAACCGGCGAGAAGGGATGCAGCGATGGCCGATGTAAACATCCAATCCGTGCCGGGTTGCGACTCGATGGAATACCAGCGCCAGGCGACCCACCCCAACAGCAACAATGACGTCCCTGCGACTAGAACTTGGAGGGCGTATGGATTCACCCAATGTCCGAATGTTGCAAAGAAGAAACCATGAATTGTCGGCATGTCAACTCCCGAACCGAACGAGAGGTTATTTGGGTGACTGCCGATTGCGACTAGAAACCCCGCGTAATCCACAACACCTCGCCACCCAACCGTCACGATTGAGAGGAAAGCCAGAAAAATCGCCGTAGTCACAAATCCACCCACGAGAGACCATTTCTTGCGCATCACAATTATGGCGACGAGTGGCAGAACAAACTGCAATTTTATTAGACCGAATCCCAACAGTAAGCCTGCGAGAAAGTCATTTCCTCTCCGCAACTGCAGGAAGCACGTTGCGTAAACTCCCAACAACAAGATTGAGGATTGCCCCTGGTACAAGGCTACACCGATCGGCGCAAACAGAAACCATAGGACGATGTAACCCAGGTCTTCACGTGGCCAATGCAAGTGGGAACGCATGCGAAGCATCAAAACAAACCAGACTGCCGCGTTCGCGAGGCCCCACATCATGTACGCAGTTCGATACGAATAATGCGCGAGTGGCGCAAGGATTAGCGCCTCAAACGGTGGATGTTCAAAAAACAATGGGCTCGGGTGCTGGAATAGCGCGTCGCGTGTTTGCTTCTGCAGGTTCAGATCATAAAGACGGCTTCCTAAACCGTTATGGACAAGCATCGCGCCAACGTACGTAAGGGAGAAGTCAGCCTTTTCGACGTTAGGACTGCGGGCTGACCAAAAGACGGCGGTGAACAGCAAGATCGCCGCCATCGCCAAACCCAGCGTGCCGTCATTCAAGCCTATTCGGAATCCTTGCCCCTTCGCCTCATTGCTCGACATATGGAGATAACCTGGGCGGCTCTAAGTCCGGTTCTACAAGCCACGCGCGGCGGTTCGAAAAATAGTGCATCAGTTCGGAGTTCTGCGCGCCCATATCGCGCGCCCAAATTACCTTCGATCCATCAATATCGGCCTTGTTGAACACCCATTCATTCAGAATTAAATCGTGCTCTGAGCCGTAACGCACAATTACTAGTTGTTGCCCTGGCATCTGCTCGAGCTTATTCAGCAACCGCGCTCGCTCCAGGTTCTGCTCGTCCAGCGAACACCAGGTGCGCGTCCAACTGGGCTGTGGAGTGAGATGAAATGCAGGTGCAGCGACGCGTGCGACAAACAAGGCAAAACAAACGAACGAGACCGATCGCACAAGAAATTTCAAGCTTGCACTGCCACTCTCATAGATGTCTCGCATCATTAGCAGCATAATTGCATAAAACACAACCGTGAGCTGTGCGACATAGTGGGGTTGCCCGACGTAGATCGTCAACGCGCAGGAGAACCACGTCGCCGCACATAACACCAGCAGGAGACGAAGTTCCGGAGAAAGGGACTTCCACAAAGCGCCTTTTGGCCGGGTGAAGATCCACGCCAGGCAAGGCAAGGTAAAGATTGGGCCAAAGTAGAAAAGCCACAATACCCACAGTTTTAGAAACTGCAGCTTCAGTGGATGATGACGAGCAACCTCATACCAGCCAACAACAGCTCCTCCTCTGTAGAACATCCGCATAGTCTCGTGGTGGAACTGTACCGGCGCGATCTTCTGCCAGGGGAAATACAACAGTCCGTACGTGCTCATATTCACCTGGTATGGAGTGGTGAACGGACTACCGGTCACGCGATAGAAGTAGTACGCAAGCGCTGCGGTAGAGATGACCATGATTGAGAGAAACGGAACAGCCACATGCGCAACAGCAGATTTCGGCTGAGGTGACTTTCGCCGAAGCAGCCACACCATAAGCACTGTCAGAGCGGGGACGCTGAAGAAAATCCCTTCGTAGGGACGCGTGTACTCCAGGATCGTCATTCCTAACCCCAGTAAGACCGAGTCGCGCACACGCAGCTCTCGCTTGATTCGCGGTAATGCTCCGAGAACCAGCGCGCCACCAATTGCCGTGACTGTCCCCCCCCAGTAGCTATCCACCCAATAGGAGTAAGAAGCCACGCGGATCACCGCGAGCAGGCTCCCCAGCAACGTCCATCCCGGAGGCAGCCACCCGTACAGGGCCCAGGAGATCGCGGCACACATCAGGCCAGAGCTGAGCCATACACCCCAGAACGGATGTCCCAATACACTTTGGCCGAAGGCGAGGAATAGGCCGTACCCGGGGTAGTACATGGATGCGTAGGTGGGATTCCAGTTTTCCAGGAATGTCTCGAAATGAACCCACATGGGGTGAGTTGGATTCGCCAAACGTCCATGCGAGAAGGTGTCTGACAGCAGAAGGTATCCGAACTCGTCCACGACCTTCGGTTGGGGAATCGGAAGCTGGGGGAGTAGAGCGAGCCGTATCCCGAGCGCCAGCAGACCGATGGTGACAATGGTCTTAGCGCGATGCACGGCGTAGTGGGAGAGGCGCGTCTCAATCGAGTTGAACCACATATCTCCCAGCGCGGGGCGCACCAGCGCCAGCGCAACGCACATCGCCGTCAGACAAAGCTCAATTGCCAGAAAGACCATGGATCAGGGGCAAGAAGTGTTGTTGCCGTTCACAACAGCAGTCTAGAGCGTCCGCAGATCCAGTCCATGCTCTCACAACACCGAGCAATAAAACAGCGTTCTGCCATTTCGCTCCGGCACGATTTACGACTGTGGCGGCTGGTTACTTTCTCGGGGCCAGCGAGTTGTTCGCAGGCGGCATCATTACTTCAAAGATCATGCTGTCTTTATAGCTGCTAGCGCGCAATTCGCCTTTGAAATCCAATTTGGCGCCGTCGTCCAGCAGCTTAGGAATCAGCCAGTCCTCAGGATAGTCTGGAGTGCCGAGGACGAAGAAATGAGGCGTACTCCCAACAAAATCTTGATAGGGCATGACTGTGCCGCGAATCGGCCAGTACTGCCGAAGGCTGGCCGTACCCTCAAAAATCGTTGCCTGAGCGTAATGGATAGCTGCCCCGCGGTCGGTTAAATAAAAGACGCGTGATAGCGATTCATTGCTCTCGCGCTTGTTCATTTCCAGGAACGTCAGACCGCTAGCGTCCACCACCGGCAAACTGTGATCCAGTTGTGCCAGCGATATCTCTGGGACCATTGCCTTTCTGCGTGGTTGCACCACCTGCTGCACAATTCCAATTATCATTCCAAGGAACACGCAGCCACTGGCAATAGCCGCGGCTGCGCGGCTACCGTTAGTGAGTTTCGCCAGTACATACACGAATATCAGTGCCACGCCAATCCCCGTGGGAATGCAATAACGCGGCCAAAACGCGCCGCCGCTTCGCATCAAGGCGAGATTAATGATGACGGGAAGTAACAGAAGCCCGACCACCAAGGCTATTTCATGTTTACGAACTGAAAACTGAGATTGCGCAAGTTCTAGCGGTTGCGAGCGATATACGAAGAGCGCCGCAGTTAGCGCGACCAGAAGAACAACACTCACCGCGGACGAGATGTCGCCGTAAAAAAAGAGGACTTTGAGGGGGGAAGCGCGAAACTCGGGTGGAACCACGGTCCAGGCCTCGAATCGGCGGAATATCGGAATGTACATGACTACGAACGCGCAGGGAGCGAGCAAGGCGAGCCAGAAAGGCCACAGTACCTTCCGCTGCTCAAGAGAGCGGGTGAGCTCTGCTAATCCGAGAATTAGGACTAGTAGGGGGCTGAACACCTGACTCACGATCATTCCCCATACGCCAAACGCAATTGCGAAAAGGCCGAACCGGCGCCGACCACCCTCGGTTGCCTCTTGCCAGCCCAACATGGCCAAAGCGAAAAAACCCACCACCAACGCATAGGGGCGAGCCTCGGTCGCGTAGTACAAGAATGGAGTCAGCCAGAACACCAGCGTGGCAAGCAAGCCATAGAACCGCCCGAGCCTGCGCCGGACAGAGTAATATAGGCAGATGCTCGCTCCAGTAAAAGCGAGCATCGACGGCATCCGAGTGGCAAACTGATTGTCACCTAGCAACTTCAGCGAAATCCGGGTGAGCACGTATCCTAGAGGAGGCTGTAAGTCGAGGTGCGTGATTTCAGTGATGAATTGCTTGAGCGTCGGAGCTTTAGCTATGTAGTACGTATATAGTTCGTCATGCCAGAGGGGGTGACTGCCGATCATGAGTAAAATGAATGGATAGCAGCAAAAGACAAGGGCTAAGGGCCCGAACGGGGTTGGGTCTTTGTCCTCGTATTTTTCGAGGCGGGCACAAAGGATATTGAGCCATTTACAGAACGCGTCCTTCGGACGAGAATCGATTACTGGGTTCATTTACTCACGACCTTCACTGGAACACAACGATCGATGAACTAATCTGAATCGCTTGCTAGTCCTAACCCACAGTGGTTCATCAAATGTTTGTTGCTGGTGCAATTTCGGCACCGACGCACGCTTTCGGAACACGCACCGGTGTCTCCACGCGGGCTAAGGCGAGGCATTTAATGCGGAGCTCGATCGGCATCTTTTACCGTTCTACCCTCCTGCGCCTTGCTGCGCATCAGATACAGGTAGTAGTTGCTGCTCCCCAACCTCTCCCATCCGGGCTCCACTCGCGAGGGCTCGTAGGCGAACAGAGCTTTTGCGCCAGCGTTCTTGTAGATTTCAATCAGTTTAGCGCGGGTGGTCTCGTCCGCCGACCAGAATTGCTGTGGGCGAACCTCTCCGATAATCTGCGCCCGCGCTAGTCGGCACACATACGCACCTTCGCGGGACGGAAAAAGCCAATCCGAAACCACCGCGAGTTTGTCTCCTGGTTGCACTCCGTACGATTGCAGCAACTCGGCTATTCTTGGAATTTCTGCTGTCGCGATGCGCCGCTCGACAAAATCCGCGCCACCTGCCTCTCTGGCAATCTGTCGCATCGCTGTGGCAAGGGTTGTAATCGCCAAGAGACAAACCGCTCCTGAGATTATCCGGCGCGAAGAATTAGCCTGGGGAAGTCGAACTCCAGCCATTCCTATCATCCAAAGAACACCAAAGAACGCTCCGACATAGCGGTACTCAACGACAACGAGACAATAGAGGCAGATTCCGGTTATCGCCGGGACCCAAAGGTGCCAGTATGCTCTGAGGTGCTTCACGCATACGTATGGCGACGGCGCAGTCATGTACAAAGCGAGGATGGCTACCGTGATGTCCAGCCCAAGCCAGGGGTTGAATAGGATCCATGCGCAACTCGCGAGCGACAGGGCTATAGCGCGAAGCTGCAATTTAAAGGTGAAATGCGGATGAATGCCTTCGTGCCAATACGATGGGTCATACCACAGCGGATACGTTCCACTGACGCGCTTAGCGTATTCATACGCCTCGGGTATGAACCCCAAGTTACGCATGGCGTGTTTCGCGTCAGCCTGGCGCGGAATATAGAACTGCCCACGGTCGACATTGATGAGGTAATTGATAGTGCCACTGTCCCCGAAAGTCAGCCGGCCCTTCTGGATGGACAATGCAACAACGAATGGCCCTGCGATCAGCGCGAAGAAAGCAAATCCGACGGCAGCCTGCTTCAGTGTCTTTGAACTGGGTTTGTGTGCACACGCGGTAAGAATGAACGGAATCGCGAGAAGAAACATTACCGTCTTCGTCAGATAGCCGGCTCCGAGGACCACACCAAGCAGGGCGAACGTCCTCCAATTCGCGTTGCCGCTCCTGACATTCAGGATCAGAGCGAAAGCTAGATAAACGACGGCGGCAATGACCATGTCACCCGAAACGAAGCTTGTCGAGATGAGAAACAGTGATGAAGAGACGAAGATCGAATAGCCCGCCACATACCAGCCCCAGATCGGAACGCCGATCTCGGAGTGCGTGGCGGATCGTGCGTTTCGTTTGGTGTGCACTTCAATAAACCGACGGAGGAAGAAGTCGAAGCAGACCAACGCGACAACGTATATCCCAAAATTGACCGCGTGGACGAACGGATATTCTCGGTGAAGGGGGGGCTTGAAGATCTTGAAGAAAAAACCCACGATTGCCGGGTAAAGGGGATTCCAATATCCGTTGATAGCATTGTGCCAATCTCCCCGCCAGAGCGCGTCTCCGAGATCGAGATAGGAAATGCCATCCGGGTACATTGTGTAACGGGAAACCCATGCATCGGCGGCACCCAAGCTTAGTGCGGCGATCCATAATGCGACGCGTAGAAGCTGGTGGCCGGGTTGGTGTGAGTCCCATTCTGTGGGGGAGAAAGGTTTTGCCAGCGACAAGGTCTTGTCGGTCGCAGAATTCTTAGTTTCCATCGCGACCCTGTGGACGTCTTGCAGCATCGCTAGTTGCGTTCGGAAGGGCTGCAGTTAAGTAAGGTGAAAGGGCAGGCGGTTTCTTATCCGCTTCTAGCAGCCAGGCAGTCCGATCTTTGAAGTAGGCCAGCAATCTCTGGTTTTCAGCAGGGTCCATTTCTCGCGCCCAGACGATTTTGGCATCGTCAATATCGGCATCGTTGTAAACCCATTCTTCAAAGGGTTCATGCGTCAGCGCGTAGCGTACGACCACGAGTTGCTTGCCGGGAAATGACTTTAATCGTCGTTCGATCTCGCTGCGCCCGAAACTGGTGGGCCCGCGCTCATATAATCCGACTCCCAGCGCATTCGTCAGCGGAATGTGCAAGGAGCCAGCGAATACTCGCAACGCGAAGACGGTGACGGCACATGCAACTAAAGCACGGCACAGAAACACGCCGCGTTCTCCCGACTTTCGCAGTACCTGCAACGCGAGCACAACCAGCCCCAATATCAGTCCTGTCACCGGAGAAGAATAATGTGCGCCCACATAAAATGATTCGAAGGCGCATCCAACTGCAAAAATACCCAGCGTAATCAAAAGAAGGCGGGTACTGCCGGAAATCTGCTTCCACGAGAAGCCGTACGGCAGAACGAAAGCTAAGGCAATCAGAGGAAATGTCAGCAGCGGCCCGAGATAAAACCTCCAGGCAAAGTAGGCTTTCATCATCTGTCCGGCAATTGTTCGGCCGGTTCGATAACCCACAAGTTCCTCGCCAATATACATGTTTCTCATCACGACGTGGTGATAAGCGGGTTCGGGCCGCAAAGGCTGCCACAGCAGATAGGGTGCAACAGCGTAGGTCTCTCGCTCGATCTGGTACGGCATCGTGAAGGGATTTCCGGTTACTCGCCAGAAATAATAGGTGGTGCCAGCGGCGGTCATAACCAGAACGGCTGCGAGCGGTAATGCGAAACGGCGCACGAGCACGCGGCGAGGCGGGCTCTCTCGTTTAAAAACCCAAATCAAAAGCACGAGCAACGTAGGAACGCTTAACACGAAGCCGTCGTATGGACGATTATTGGCCAGGAGCGTTAAACCAAGCGCAAGCATCACGGAATGACTGACGCGCGGTTCCTTTTTAATTCTGGGAAGCGCTCCCAGCACGAGCGCACCACCAATCGCGCCCACCGCACCGCCCCAGTAGCTGTCTGCCCAGTAGGTCAGAACCCCATAACGCAGCACCGCGAGAATCCCTCCAACTAGTGCCCATTCGAGTGCCACCCATCCCTGCAACATCCATGTAATCGCCGCGCACATTAGGCCAGCGCTCAGCCAGACGCCCCAAAACGGATTTCCGAACAACACCTTTCCAAGTGCGAGGACCAGTCCTTGCGCCGGGGGTGTAATGCTCTGATACGTTGGTTTTTGAAGAATGTTAAAACTCTCGAAATGCATCCACATAGGGTGGGTCGGATTCGTAAGGCGTCCATGAACAAATGTGTCGGCGGCGAGTAGATACCCAAACTCGTCGTGGATCACTGGCTGGGGTATGGGCAAGGCAGGCAGAACTGCCAGGCGCAAGCCCAATGCGAGAACACCGACGGCAAGAACCGATAGAAACCGGTGACGAGCGATTGGCGCGAGTGACCGCTCGATCGCGCAGCCGAAACGGAAGCCAGTTTTCGGGCTTACCCACGCGACGAGCAACGCCAAAAGCACGAGGCCGGTTTCGATCCGCAGCACGGCTATCGCACCTCGTGGTGGGTCGAACTCTGTTCTGCGATTGACGTAACGTTTTCGGCATTCGGATATGGCGTGAGCTTCGGCGCCAACATGTCTGGCTCTACCAGCCACACTTTTCGATCTTTGAAGTAGCGGATGAGCTCAAGATTCTTGTCCGGGCCCATGTCTCTCGCCCAAACAATATCGGAATCGTCGATATCTGCCTTGTTGTAAACCCACTCATTTTGTACGAGGTGAGCAGGTGAGTAGCGAACGATGACCAGGTCGCGACCAGGTGTCTTTAACAGACGTCGGACGATGTCACCTCTGTAAGTTTCAAAAAGTGCGGGTCCGCACCACGTTTCCGGAGTTGAGGCGGGCGCTAACGATGGTCTCGCCAGAAGCAGCACCACCATCAAAATCGCGAGCGAAGACGAGAACCGAACTAAAGCCAGCCCCACTGGCTTGGATCTCAGTTTCCCATTACGCACTCTCTGTATTGCCAGTCCTAATAACGCGTAGATGACGCACGTTACGGCCGCAATGTAGTGAGGATCAAAACAAACTGGTAGGAGCGCAGCAACCGCCATGGCTGCGCAGATAATGAGAAGAAACTGCGTTCGCCCGCTGAAATCGCGAAATGACGTTCCGTAGGGTAATACGAAGCATGCGGCGATCAACGGAATCGTTAGGATCGGTCCTAGAAAGAAGAACCAGAATCCAATCGCCTTCAAAATCAGAAGTACTATCGGGTGGGAACGCGCAACATCATACTGCCGCACAGCCCATCCGAGATAGTAGTTCTTCATTACTTCATTTTGGTATTCTCCCGCTGGTTTGACCACCTGCCATGGGAAGAGCGGAGTAGGCCGGTAAGTCTCAGTATTGACCGAATACGGCGTACGAAGCGGGCTTCCGGTTGTGCGCCAGAAGTAGTAGCCCATGAAGCCAAGCGTGAGAACAAGCATCACGAGAAGAGGCGCAATCACTCGCAAAGCAATGGTTCGAAATGGCGGCCCCGTGCGGACACGGCGCATCCAAAGAGTCAACCCTATTAAGACTGGGATCGAAAAGAAAACGCCTTCGTAGGGGCGACTATTGGCGATGATTGCAAAACCGACGCCCATCAATACGATATCTCGCAATCGCTGATGTCGTTTAACTCGTGGCAAAGCGCCTAGCACGAGTGCGCCGCCGAGGGCGGCAACTGCCCCTCCCCAGTAACTGTTCATCCAATAGCTGAACGTTCCCAGCCGGATCAGGGCTAAGAAACCGCCGAGTAATGCCCAGACCGGCGGAAGCCAGCCTTGCAACATCCAGCAAATTGCTGCGCACATCAGACCCGCACTTAGCCAAACACCCCAGAACGGATGCCCGAGCACCACCTGACCCAGTGCTAGGAACATCCCTTGTGCCGGGTAATACATCGAGACGTAGGTCGGTTTTTGGTTTACGTGAAATGTCTCGAAGTGGACCCACATGGGGTGGGTAGGGTTCGCTAGGCGGCCGTGCGCGAACGTGTCTGCAGCGAGGAGGTAGCTGAATTCATCGTGAACTGCGGGTTCCGGAACCGGCAAAACGGGCAGCAAGAGAACACGGAGTCCGAGCGTGGTCGCGCCAACGATGAACACGGAGAGGGTGCGCCGGCGAGCGAGCTGCGTGAATCTCCTTTCAATGGCCGAAAACCAGTTTTCTCCTAGGCGCGGGTAGACAATCGCGATCAGAACTGCGATGACAACCAAGCCAGTCTCAATTAAAAGAAGCATGGATTATCGGTCGCCTGCCTAGCACTCGATTCCATTGTTGGGGATCCAACCTGCGGCCTCACGGGCATCTGTTGATTGGGATTGAATCATAGGAGATTGTGGGCCTTGTCTCGTAACCACTGGGCACCGAAGTCAATTGGATCACGGATCCAGCTCCAATCCCATTCATAGCCCGTCTCCCATGCTTCTGGTGTGTCCCAAATCGCCTGCAGTCGCTGCCAGTAGCGCTTGCGCGTCACAGGATCAGAAGCTTCCGGACCGAAAACCTGAGCGTCCACGTGAAACTGCGGAGGTGGTTCGATCGGGAGCGGATGGCCGTGGGGATACTGGAATTGAACATCCATCTGAGCGCTCTCCCAGTACGCCCATGCGATCCGTTGCTCTGTCGAACGCTTCTGCACGGTGCTTGCGTCCGAATAAAAACCCGTCGGCATGTTTTTGCGCAGATGATATCGCGGTCGATACGAAACGAAAAACAGCAGGACGACAAATAGTAGCGGGTAGATCAATTTGTCAGTGCTGTGCCGAAAAAACATATGCAGCCTATTGCCTTTCGAGCAGTACGCAGACGTTGTCCCGGTATATCGTCTTCCAACGAGGATCGTTTTGCAGCACGTAAACGAGTGAGCCGCCAGGGTGAAGCGGATTCTTGCTGTCACTCGGCGGAAAGAGTACATAACGAACGTTGTATTTATCCAGCAGCGCATCCGGACGATGTTGCTCAGTGTCCACGCCCAGAAGATCCAAATAGTCTTTTAGAACTCCTGCATATTCGAAAATGTCTACGCGACTGTCTATAAAGACCTTGACCGCGGGCGCATGCCACTCAAGGTAACCACCCCATAGGTAGAAGTTCAGAGTGTTTCCCTGAAGGGGATGTTGTTGGATGTACGACAGCACTCCCGCAGGGTAGGTCTCGTTTATCGAGGACCTGATCCGTTGCTCGCGGGGCCAGAAATAGATCATTGTCGCGATCGCCGCCAAAATCACACCCACGTTTACCGCATAGACTTCATCCTTGGGACGATAGAGCGGAAAAAAATCCAATGTTCTGGCTAGCACTGGTGCCGCAACAATACCCAGCAGCACAAGGAAGCGAACATACGTCAGACCGCTATACAACGCGAACAAAAGCACCAACAACTCGCCTAAGTTCCAGCGTCTTCTCCGTAGCAAAGCACCGCCAATGAGTCCGAGAACCAGGAGCATCACCAACTTGCCGCGTAAGTCGTGGAAATCGACAGAAACCCACTCTTGAACGTGGGCTATGTTGAGCTTCTGCTTGAAAGCCATGTCGAACGGATAGTAGACCAGGCGCCAACCAAAGGGGTTAACGAAAAGTGCCGCGACGGATGCTGCACCGACGACGATCAGTTTGCGAAGCTGCGTCGGGCTCCATCGTACTGCGTCAACTCTTCCCCAAGAGCCTTCGATTAGGCCAGAAATGCTGATGAGGAAAAACAGAATCAATCCAATCGACCAGGAACCGTGAGTATTTATCCAAATGCAGAACAGGATAGGCACAAGCCAGAGTAGAGCCCGTTCGCCCCGGCGGAATCGCTGCAGGATCGCCAGAAGTATGACAATGAATAAATACCCGAAGATAATGGTTCGCGGACCAAACGAGACCGTTGCTAAAAAAATGGCGTAGCTACAGCAAACGACCGACGCCTTGAAGTTGCTGCTTTCTTTGAAGCAGGTATGGAGCAGGAGAAGAAAAATCGCGGTCCAAACCGCGAATGAAAGCATTTTCAGACCGCTAAGCCCGAACGCACGGAAGGCAAAGTAATATGGAATCTCACTCAACCATTCGTGATTGATCCACGGATGCCCGGCGACTGTAAACGAATAAAGATCTGTTCGAGGAAATTGGTGGTGTTGAAGCAAGTACTGCACATTCCGCATGTGCCACCAAATATCCGGGTCGTTCATGTCCGGCTTATATATGCTGAAAACGAATTCAAGCCCGATGAGCAGGAGAACAAGAACCGCAAGAAAGGATGTGCTGGCGCGAAGTACGCCCTTTGCGCCAGCGCCGAAATCAAGGACATCCCCCCGGGGCAAGGATTCAGCTGTTGTGTCCACCCCTGCTGCCCCCATGCTCCCGGAAGCTGTTGTCAACGAACCACCCCGTTCGATTTGTGCAATTCCATTTCCAAGCACAATTCCATTTCCAAGCACACAAACGGCGCCTAAACAGTTCTCGCCGCCGTCGGGCGCAGGCGGGACGGTTTACCATTCCACTTGCACCAGTTTCGTTGCAATGTGCAGAAGTTTACACTTCTCGGCTCGCCTCAGCTAATGTATTTACCTGTGTTTCCACCTGTTTAGAGCGGTTTCTCTTGGCATTTCTATTGCCATACAGAGTTGTCTGTATTATTCTCTGCACATTCCCTGAGCTCCGGGAATTGTCATCGTGGAGTCTTGCAGACGACACGGTCACCACGTCGTGAGTGTAAACAGTTAGCTGCACCGCCTCCTCCGCAGACGCCAGAGATCGCGAGCTGAGCAGTAGCAGTTGCGGAAAGGGTTTTTCATTGGCGAGTCCAACGCTTGCTGAAAGTCCGAAGCGCGTCGTGCTAGTTGACGCGGATGAAGCATTCGGAAATGTCCTAGGCGAGGTTCTAGCTGGCGCGGGTTACGACATACGGCAGGTTTTCAAACCAGAATCCGCCATTGGCGAACTCAATTGCGATCAGACCGATGTCATCCTCTTAAACCTCGATTCCAGCCCCAATGCCATAGATTCCTGTCGCGAGTTGCTTCATGCTGCAGCGGAACGCATATCTGCACCTCCCATCATCAGTTTTGGATGGCGTAAGCAATTTAAAGCAGCACTTGAGCTTTTTCACGATGGTGCGGTCGACTTCTTGCAGCAACCACTCGATATTCAGGAGCTTCGGTTTGCCATTGATCGCGCGTGTCGTCGCGCGGAACTTGCTCGCGAGCTGGCGGCTGCCCAGCGAATTTTGATCAGCAACCGCGTGGATGGCCTGCTTGGGAATAGCAAGCAAATGATGCGGATTCATGACGTCATTCACAAGGTTGCAGCTGTTTCAACCACAGTGTTGGTAACCGGCGAAAGCGGGACGGGCAAAGAAGTTGTGGCGAATGCCATCCACAAGCTTAGTCCCCGTACGAACAAGCCGTTCGTCGCGTTTTCCGTATGCTCGTTTCCGGACACGCTGATCGATGACGAGCTTTTTGGCCATGAGCGCGGCGCTTTTACTGGTGCCAGCCAGAGCCGACGAGGCCGCTTTGAAGAGGCGAATGCTGGAACCATCTTCATCGACGAGATTGGCGATCTGCCGCTTCCATTACAGGCAAAGCTGCTCCGGGTGCTCCAGGAGCGAAAAGTTGAGCGCCTAGGATCGAATCTCTCGCGTGAAGTTGACATCCGCGTGGTCTGCGCCACGAACCGCAACCTGGAGCAGATGGTTCGCGAAGGTACCTTCCGGGAGGACCTCTACTTCCGAATCTCGGTAGTCAAGATCCAGATGCCGGCTTTGCGAGAGCGTGCCGACGACATCCCGCTCCTAGCTGATTTTTTCCTGCGCACTTTCGCTAAGGCGCACAAGAAGCAACAGCGCAGCATGACGCCCGGCTACCTGAATGCTCTAACCCGGCACTCCTGGCCAGGCAATGTGCGGGAGCTTCAGAACGTGATCGAGCGCAGCGTGGTGTTGGCGAACGGCGGACAGCAGTTATCGATCGAGGACCTGCCTCCCGAACTTCAGGGGCTGAGCGCCTCCGACGAGCTGCCGACTGGCTCTTTTCATGACGCCCTCCGCGCCTTTAAGCGTGACCTGGTGAAGTCGGCCTTGGCAAAGCATGGCGGCAATAAATTGCAAGCGGCCAAGGATTTGGGTATCAGCCGCTGCTATTTGCACCGTCTTTTGAATCAATTAAGCGTCACCGACGCCGTGGAAGAGGAACCAGAATTGCAAGAAGAATTAGCGGAGTTCGTGGACGACCCCGTCGGAGCAGACACCGCTTTCGACGATTTGCGTCTCGAGGGCGATACGCCGGACGAGAAAGCCGCGGAAACCCGCCTTTCCCGTCCAAACGGCCACGGACTTCCAGCGAGCCGTCCGCTGCGTCCGAACGCTCGGATCGCGTAGGAGATTTGTAGTCACAAGTTGTCAGGTGCTCGAGGCTAAAGCCTGGTACCTGACGCCTGAAGCTAGAGCCAAATGACAGGCCGCTTTAAAGTTCGCACGAATGCCTCCAGCGGGCAGAGCCTTGTGGAAACGGCTATCATGCTCCCGCTGCTGATTCTGCTGGTGTTCAACGTTGTCAACCTGGGTTATTTCTTCTTCGTTTTTGTAAACATGTCTGGGGCGACGAGAAGCAGCACACTCTACGCCATTGAAGGCCCAGCTACCCCAGCGGCAACAGCGTTGCCTCCTCCGTGGGGTTCCAATCCGACACCTGACCCAAAAACGGTAGCGTACGTCATTTTTCAAGATTTGACTGGTTCGCTCCGCAATCCTACCAGCGTTACGGTTCAAGTTTGCAGTGACATTAATCTGGACAGTTCTACCAAGCTGGGGACCAATGGCAGTGGAACTACTCTCCGAACCAACTGCGTGACATGTAGCACAGCCAACCCGGGTTGTGGCAGCGTGGGAGGCGGCTCTCCGCAGCCCAGTGTTGATCCTGAAGCCCCCACTTTCGGGACATTGCTCAACCGAGTCGACATTTCGTATAGCGTCAGCACTTTGATTCCCGGCACAATTTTCAATCTCCCATTACAGGCCTCGGCGCTCTGCAACGCCGGGACTTGTACCGTAACTCGTCACGCCGAGATGCGCTCGATGCAGTGATGCAGGAGGAAAGTGGCGCGAACGTTTCAAACTCGGGTTGCTGATCGACAGAGTGGACAAGCCCTCGTCGAGTTTGCGCTGGTGACTTTCTTTATTTTTCTCCTGTTCGTGAGTATGGTGCAGATGATCATGCTTATGTATGCCTATAACACGCTCGCCGATTCTGCCAAAGAAGGCGTCCGTTACGCAATTGTGCACGGCACCCAGAACGGCAACTGCAGCGGACCAGGAGATCCTACTCAAACGCCGGCAAAAACCTGCACCGATGCGCTAGGAGCGAATGTTCAGGCAGCGGTGATTAACTTCGCAGCGGTTTCCATCCAGAATGTTTCCACCAGCGAGGTGACAGTTAGCTGGAATCCGCAAGACCAGAATGGAGTATGCGCAAATGGCACCTGTACGAAGGGCAGCGGGTCACCCCCGCCAGCTAATCCAGGGTGCAGCGCACCCGGATGCATTGTGCGGGTAAGCATTGGCCATCCCTATACGCCACTGTTTGGTCTCCCGTGGCCTAACTTCACGCTTTACGCATCTGCGGAAGGTACAATTATGAACTGAGCGCTTGATTCGAAAACCGAGCAATCCGAGAACTACGGAACAGAGGGCACACCACCATGAAGACCAACAAATTTAGAAGGCCAAGAGGACGCAAAGAATCAGGTCAGGTAATGCTGTTTGTCCTGCTCGCATTGGCCTTGTTTTTGATTGGGGCCATGGCTTTTGCTATCGACCTGAGCAACATGTGGTTTCATCGTCAAAATGCCCAGACCGCTGCTGATGCCGCCTGCACGGCGGGTGCGATGGACTGGCTACGTATCGTGACGGACGGAGGAACTGCGGGGTATTTTACTCCTGGTACGAACTTCAACTGCAACTCCACTACCCCGAACGGCTACACGCCTGGTAGTGGCTCAAACCCACCCGTGCCATGCATTTACGCCGCACTGAATGGCTATCCAAGCTCAATAACCAAAGTGAATGCGGCTGCGGGAGTCCTTGGCGACAACATCGATGTCATTTTCAACGGCACAGCGCCGCCGGGCGTAAGCGCTACCAGAGTTATGGAGGTGGATGTCGTCGAGAACTTTCCCGCTTTCTTGTTGCCGTTCTTAAAAGGCAAGAGTTCCCAAACAATTCACGCATTTGCGAAATGTGGCCTAGACTCTGTGGCAGCTCCGATTCCTTTGCTGGTCTTAGACCCAACTAATCCCTCCGGCAGCACCAGCGCCTTCGACGTAACGGGCAACCCTAAGGTAAGAATCTATGGTGGGCCGCAGCAGAGCGTCCAGGTGAACTCGCAGCTTTCCCCTGCTGCTTCGATCGCTGGGAGCTCGGTTGTTGATTTAACTCAAGGCGGACCGAGTGCTAGTGGTAGCAGCTTCGGCACATCCGGAGGTCCTTTGAGTCCTACGGCTTGCGGCACCAATTCCAGCGGTGTACCCACAAGCGGTTTTTGCACAAATGCACCGGGGCAATGGATGAATTCGAGTCCGATCTCCGATCCCTTGCAGAACGTGGTAGAGCCAGCGAGCCCGGGGGGATCGGCGCCAGCTACGCTTTCGGTAGCAGACGGCAGTGCCGGGTGCTCGAGCGTGACTGGCTCAGGCAGCCCAGTGAACTGTGACGAATTCCTTCCCGGCTACTACCCCAATGGTATTTGCGTCAAGGCCGGGGGGGGATGCGGCAGTGCAGCGTCCACGGCCAATGGCACTGCCATCTTTAGGGAAGGTCTCTACTATCTTGGGGGTGACCTCTCGGCAAATTCAAACTCGTGTTTGAGAATAAGCCAGAACGCGAGTGCCTCACCTAATCACATTGGTGGGGTCATCTTCTACTTTGCTAGCGGTGCTACGCTTAACATCGACGCAAATAGCGGAGGCCGCTGCGACCCACTTCAACCGTTCAACACTAAGTTGGGCAGTGGAGTTCTGCCACTTGGGGTCGCTTGTGATAGTAATGCCCTCACGAATCTGCCGACTAACCTGCCCAACCAGCTCACCGGCAACGTCCTTTTAGCTCCTTGCTCTGGGACCTATGGAGACCCCTTTTTGGCCGCGGGCAACACCCCACCGTCTAATCCGGGCCAGCAACGCGGGATACTATTCTTCGTTGGCCGTTCGAGGACAGGCGTTACCGTGAACTACGGCGGACAAGGTGCGTACGCGATGGCAGGCACTTTTTATGTTCACTCATGCAAATCCGGCATCGTAGCGGGAGGGACAGCCACTGGTTGCGACACATCGACGGGAACGGCTTATTACACGGACACGATTGTAATGGATGGAGGAACAGGGACTTCATCCTACGTCTTAGGCGAGATCATCACAGACAATGTGCAATTGAAGGGAAACGCGTCCATTTACATGGACTTGGTTCCGACATCAGTCCTCACGGTGTACAAGGCATCTTTGTACCAATGAAGATCCTCCCAAACTCGTTATCGATTGAAGCGGGCCCCTGGGCTATCGCTGTTTTTGTAGTCGAGCAACCCGCTTCAGAACTCTGCTTCGCGGTTTACCGGCGGCTCCCCCGCGTTTCAACTTCTCACGTTTGGATGCAGTGACGCATGGCGTTTCTTTCCCTCGGCCTACATAACGACGAACCACCAGCATCTTCGGATCCAGGGAAGTATGAGTCTCCACGTTCGAATAAAAAGGCGAACGCGGTGGGGCCCAGCTCGCTTGGTCCTTCCTCACCTGAGGTCGCGCCGGCCTCGATCGCCGCTCAGCAACGTCACGTTTCCGGTTTGCCCAACGCCAGCAATGGAAATGGCTCGGCAACGGGCGCGAATAGCAACGGCCATTCCTCAGCACCGTTCGACGAGTTTGAAGCGGACAGCTTCGAGGACGAAGCGGATCCGCCGCAATCACCGGAAATGCTCCGGGCATGGTTGGCGGCAAATGGGCCGCTCCAAGAAAGCAAGAATGGAGCAAGGTCAACCTCTGAACCACTAAAGTCGGACTCTACGGGCCGACTCGAAACACGACGAGCGGAGGCGCCCGTCGCTTCAGCCGCGCTTCCCGCCAGTGTCGAGCTGTTGCGCCGCAAGTTGGCTGAAGAAGAAAAGGAGCGTGCGGGGCGCCGAGCACCGGCGCCGCTCACCGCCTCGGTTGATAACCTATCGTCATCTGAACGCCAGTGGGTGCCCACCTTCGCCACCTTCGGCTCCGGATATCTCCCCGGCAAGGGCCTGCTGTACTCGATCATTAGCCATGAAGTGGTACTTTTCGGATTATTCCTGTTGGTCACGCGCGTACTTCCCATGCTGCACCCGCCGCGCCTTATCGCGCGGGACAATCCTCAGGACCGCGTTATTTTTCTGCCTGAACTCGGTGGCGGCTCCGAAGGCGAAAAGAGTCCCGGTGCCGGCGAGAGTGCTCCCCAGCAGCCCGCCGCGGCTCCCGCGAGAGCCAGCAAAGGGTTCGCGTATCCCGGGAAGCAGGCAATTCTTTCGAACCCGCCCAACCCGACAAACACATTTCAAACGATTCAGCGTCCATTGCTCGTCCATCCCGAGCCGATCAGGAAGCTGATCCCGGCGCCAAATATAGTTCAGAATGCCGAAACTCGGCTTCCCAGCGATCTCCTTGCGCCGAAGCCCGTGATGCCGCAGCTGAGGGAAGTACCCAAACCAATACGTGTGAAGCAGGATTCGCTTGCGCATCGTGACGCTAAATTCGACATTCCGGTCAACGCACCGAAGCTCGTTGCCAAAGCTGAAATGCCGGTGCTGCCTGCCGCCGAACAGCCTCTCCCTGAAGCTCCCAAGGTTCAGCCACAGCCTAAGCAGGAGGAAGAGAAGCGCGAAGTCGAGAAGCCTTCGCCTACACCGATCAAGGTCTCGTCAGAGAAACGCGCAGAGAAGCCGCGGAAGGAAACCGCGCCCCCGTCAACGGCCCAAATCGCTCGGCTCCAGATGCATGGAAAAGCCAAGGAGCCTCTGCTGTCGCTTAGTCCCATGCCTCTTCCGAATGGGCCAAATGCGAAGGTTCCCAATGGCGAGGCGCTTGGAAAATTTGCCATCGCTCCTGGTGGCACTTTGAATCCAAGTTCGATCACTCCGGGCAAAGCAAATGGTATGCCTTCGACGACGCCCGGCACTGGACAAGAGAACGCCAAAGCTCCTAACGCCGCCGGCAGTGAGGTTGCGTCGCAAAACGGAAACGCAAACGGAAAGGGGACATCGGGCGCCGGTGGTCCTGGTCACGCAACGATTGCGTCGGGAACTGGTACTTCCGGAATTGGCGGGGGGACTGGCGCAACCGTTGGCACCGGCACTGGTGGCGCGGGCACCGGTAAAGGACACGGCGCAACCGGCAAAGACGCGGGTGCCGCCGGAGGCAGGCAGGGAAGCGGCAGTGGCGCTGGTGCAGGCAGCGGTTCCGGCAGTGGCGCATTCCCGGGAATCACGATTCAGGGTGGTGAGGATGAGCAGGCCAATGCCAAGGACAAGCCCGCCTTCACCATCGAACCGCAAGGCTCTTACAACCTGACGATCGTTTCAACTGCCAGCAGTGGCGGCGGACTGGAAGATTTCGGCGTTTTCCATGACGAACGCATCTTCACTGTTTATCTGCCGGTGAAGCCTTCGCCGGACCTCGCCGATCCCACTTGGACAATGCAGTATGCCGTGGTTAATGACGGGAGCATTCCTGAGGCTGGCTCCCAGCAGGTGGTTCCACCTTCGATTGCCAGCAGTGAATGGCCGCAACTCTCCCCGGCTATCGCGAAGAAGTATGCGCAACATCAAGTCGTCATCAACGCGATCGTGGGCAAAGACGGCAAAGTGTCGGGAGTATCGGTGAAGCGCACGCCCGACCCGCGCGTGAGCGACCCCATTGCCGCCGCCCTGAAAAAGTGGGTCTTCCATCCCGCCCTGGTCAATAACCAGCCGGTTTCTGTGAAAATCCTGCTTGGTATCCCGCTCACGTAGGCGTCCTTCCGAGCTACTGCTCCGGGATTACAGCTGCACAGTTGTATCCTCTCGGAGTCGCCTGCTGAGAACCGAATTTATCCAAAGGCTTTTGCGAAAAAGACCAATTGTTGACGCTCCAGAGTCTCTTGTACATCGGTAAGGTCTGATCGATACGTCCGAGTGGATACAATTAGGTGCAATGATTCCCGCCGCGTGGGAACCTCTGATCTCAGGTCAGTACTTGGTTCCAAAGCAAAATCAGCAAGGGGCGGTGGGACTAAGAGGCTGCCATGGTTGTCCCAGCCTTTTCAGGGCAGAGCTACACCAGTCTTTTGCGGCAACTCCACTGCGACCCAGAGAGTGCCACTTTGTAAATAAGAAATGCTGACCAACTTTACCGTCACGGATGTTCTGGGGACCATCGAGGCTTCAATCCTGCTCGGGCTGTTCCTGTTTGTGCCCGGCTATGTAATCGGCTGGAGCACCAATGTGTTCGCATTCCGGAGACGGAGAGCCGTTACGCAACTGGTCTTGAGCACTCCGTTGGCAGTGGCCGTGATCCCCATTGTTGTTTACCTTATTGGCCGCTATCCTTTGCTGCTTTGGTCGGTATTCGCCGTGACGTGGATCGGCTTTGGGCTTGTGATTGTCCGAAACTGGAAAGGTGTTTGGAAAAGAGAAGCCCGTCAGTTCCCACGAGAGTTCCGAGTCGCGATTTCGCTTGCCGCTATTTGGGCTCTCATCGCGATTGCATCCTTGGCCGACCTCCAGTTTAAGCATCGGCTATATTACAGCGTCGCTGCATACGATTATTCGCTCCGCACCGCGATTACTGCTGAAGCCGCCAGGACGATCCCTCCCAGCAATCCGTTCTTCGCCAGCGCTCCGCCAGTTCCGCTTAAATATCACTATTTCTGGATGCTGATCTGCGCGTTGCCGATGCGGCTGGCACATCTCTCAGGCCGTAGTGCCATGTACGGAGGCACCGTTTGTGCCGGCATGATTCTGATGTCGCTAATTGCGATTTGCGTGAAGTTCTTCCTTAGAGCGCGCGAGAACATTGAACGCAAGGTGCTGATTGGATGCGGGCTACTCCTGGTGACGGGACTGGACATCCTGCCCACCCTATATATGTATGTCCGCCAAGACTGGATCTCGGCGGACATGGAATGGTGGGACGTGCAGATAACGTCATGGATGGACGCACTGCTCTGGACGCCTCACCACGTGATGTGTCTGGTCGCGTGTGTCGTGGGCTTTCTCGCGTTGAGAGAACCCGTCGAGAGCAAACGTCAACGTACGGTGAGTATTTTGTTGGCCGGCTTTGCGTTTGCTAGCGCCGCAGGCCTGTCGGTTCTCGTGACCTTTACGTTCGCGGTATTTATTATGCTCCTCCTGCTGTTGGCAGTCTACCGCAGGTGGTTCAATGACATTCTGAGTTTCACTGCTGCGGGCGGGATTGCTCTGTTGCTGGCGCTTCCTTTTCTTAAAATGCTGACCATGCCATCCGGTGCATCAGGAGGAGGAGCATTCGCAGTCTTCAGCGTCCGGGATTTTCCCCTCGCTGTTTTGGTGCTGGCAAAAACCTTCCACCGCAGCCCTGACACTTCGCTTTTTGTGTCTCATTGTCTCTTGCCGATCGGCTATCTGCTGGAACTCGGCTTTTTCTTCCTGGTCGGAACGATTCGGTTCAGCGCTTTATGGAAACGTCGTATTCCCATCACGCAAAATGAAGCGACCGCATGGCTGATGGTTTTAGCGAGCTTTTTGGTGGGGACGTTCCTGCGTTCGACGACCATCGGTTCGAACGATCTTGGCTGGAGATGCTTTCTGCTTGCGCAATTGGTCCTTCTGCTTTGGGGCGCGTTGCTAGTTGAAGAGTGGTGGACTAGTCCGCGCCCGGCCCGATCTCGTTTTGTGTTTCGGTTGGCTCAGGTTTGCGTTGTCCTGGGTGTGGTCGGGACGCTTTATCAGGTCACGATGCTTCGCATCTATCCGCTCCTGCACGACTATTCGAAAGCTGATCCAACCCTTTTCGACTGGGTCTACCCAGACCAGAAGGTTGGGGAGCGCACCTATGCTCTTAGGTCAGCGTACGAACATTTGAACCAGTTGCTGCCCGTCAATTCAATTGTGCAATACAATCCTTATGCGATCAGCTTCCTTTCCCACGAGATCTACTCGGATCACGAAGCAGCCGTCGGCGGCCCGGACTGCACCTCTGCTCTTGGAGGAAACTCCAATGTTTGCGGCAAACGTTTCAAGGAGGTTATGCCGCTGTTCATAAATCCAACTCCGTCGGAAGATGCCACATTGGATGACCTTTGTCGGCAATACGGGATTAGTGCGCTGCTAGTGGATAATACTGATGAAGTTTGGGGCCGGGGTAATACTTGGGTCTGGAAGCGAACCCCGTTATTTGCCGATGAGTATGTTCGTGCTTTCGCCTGTGGCGACGCGATTCGACAGGCTGGATTGAGCCAGCCCCGCAGATAGATTAATTGTTGTTGCCAAACTCGGGGGAGGAACTCGATGAAGGTAGTCATTCTGTGCGGCGGGCTTGGCACCCGGTTGCGTGAGGAAACTGAGTTTCGCCCCAAACCGATGGTTGAGATCGGAGGCCGTCCCATCCTGTGGCACATCATGAAAATCTACGCGCACAGCGGATTTCGTGACTTCGTGCTATGCCTTGGCTATCGCGGCAACATGATCAAGGAATATTTCCTGAACTATGAGGCGATGAACAATGATTTCACCATTTGCCTCGGCCGTAATTCCCGAATCGAATACAGGAATGATCATCGGGAGCAGGATTTTCGAGTCACGCTCGCGGACACCGGTCTGAACACCATGACTGGCGGCCGAGTGAAGAGGATCGCAAAATATATCGGGGAAGATCAGTTCATGCTGACGTATGGCGATGGCGTGGGCGACGTGGACATACCTGCGTTACTCGAATTCCACCGCCATCACAGAAAGCTTGCCACGGTGACGACGATTAACCCCAGCTCTCGGTTCGGCATGATTGAGTCAAATTCTATAGGTCGCGTGATCCAATTCCAGGAGAAACCCAAGACGAGCGGTCGCGCCAGCGCTGGCTTTTTTGTCTTGGATCGCCGCGTGTTGGATTACATCGACGACGACAACTGCATTTTTGAGAAAGAGCCACTCGAGCGTTTGGCCAATGAAGGCCAGTTAATGGCTTACCAGCACGGCGGTTTCTTCTACGCCATGGATACATATCGCGAGTACGAGTACCTGAATCAGCTGTGGAACGCCAATCAGGCGCCTTGGAAAGTATGGCAGGAATGAAGTCGAGCTTTTGGCGCGATCGCAGTGTATTCGTCACCGGAGCGACCGGCCTGGTAGGCGGATGGCTTACAAAGCATCTGCTCGATCAGGGAGCACACGTGACTACGCTCGTCCGCGACTGGGTCCCAGCCAGTGAGTTGGTTCACGCCGGGCTAGCCGAGCGGGTCAACATCGTTCGGGGAGGACTAGCCAGTTCTTATCTGCTGGAGCGCGCACTAGGAGAATACGAAGTTGAAGTAGTCTTTCATCTCGCCGCGCAGACGATCGTCGGGATCGCCAACCGCAATCCATTGTCCACATTTGAAAGCAATATTCGGGGTACGTGGAACTTGCTCGAGGCGTGCCGTCGCTCGCCGCTGGTGAAATCCATCGTTCTGGCGTCGTCGGACAAGGCTTATGGGGACCAGGCGACGCTTCCGTACAACGAAGCCATGCCTTTGCAAGGGCGGCACCCCTACGATGTGAGCAAGTCCTGTGCCGACCTGATTGCGCAATCGTACGCGCATACGTTTGGGCTCCCCGTGGGGATCACCCGCTGCGGCAATTTTTATGGCGGCGGCGACCTGAATTGGAACCGGGTCGTTCCTGGAACTATCCGTTCCGTGCTTCGTGGCGAACCCCCAATCATCCGATCAGACGGTCAATTCATTCGCGACTACTTCTATGTGGAGGACGGCGCAGCAGCATACATGCTCCTGGCGCGACGTCTGCTGGAAGATGCCATGATTCGCGGTGCGGCCTACAATTTCTCCAACGAGGCGCAGATCAGCGTCCTTGAGCTCGTTGAGAAGATTCTTGCTAAATTGGATTCACAGCTGAAACCTGAGATCCTGAATCAGGCCTCGAACGAAATTCGCCATCAGTTCCTCAGCGCCGAGCGTGCTCGCAAGGAACTAAACTGGAAACCAATGTTCACCCTGGATCAAGGGCTCGAGAAGACCATAGCCTGGTATCGAAAGGCGCTGCAGTAGTGTCGCGAGCAAAGGAATTGCGCAGTCAGATCCGGGAAATGGTGAGCGCCTACCACCGGGAAGTTTTTCCAGCAGGGCCGTTCGTTCCCGGCGAAACTCCCGTTCCGGTCTCCGGGCGAGTGTTCGACGAGGAAGAAATCCAGTACTTGGTTGATTCTTCCCTCGATTTTTGGCTAACCACCGGTCGCTTCGCCGATCAGTTCGAACGCGAATTCGCAAAGTTCATCGGAGTTCGCGAGGCCATCCTTGTCAACTCAGGCTCTTCGGCAAACCTTCTTGCCGTTTCCGCGTTGACTTCAGAGAAACTCGGTGACCGCAGGCTAATACCAGGGGACGAAGTGATCACCGTGGCTGCTGGGTTTCCGACCACCGTGAACCCGATCATTCAAAACGGCCTTGTGCCGGTGTTCATCGATGTCGATATCCCGACTTTCAATGCCGATGTTTCACAACTCGAGGCAGCGGTGTCGGAGCGTACCCGCGCTGTGATCTTCGCTCATACGCTGGGCAATCCCTTTGATCTCGACGCGATGACGACATTCACCAAGAAGCACAATCTTTGGCTCATCGAAGATTGCTGCGACGCCGTAGGCTCGACCTACCGCGGTCAGAAGGTTGGCACCTTCGGCGATCTGGCAACCGTCAGCTTCTATCCCGCACACCACATCACCATGGGCGAAGGCGGTTGCGTCCTCACAAATAAGCCTCTGCTGCGCACGATTGTTGAGTCGTTCCGCGACTGGGGACGAGATTGCTGGTGTGCTCCTGGCAAGGCAGATACTTGTGGGAAACGTTTCGATTGGCAGCTCGGCGAACTGCCGCATGGTTACGATCACAAGTACATATACTCGCATATCGGCTACAACCTGAAAGCGACCGACATGCAGGCCGCGGTGGGAGTGGCACAATTGAAGAAGCTTCCGGGCTTCATCGAGGCCCGCAAGAAGAATTTTGCCACCCTGATGGCCGGTTTATCGGAATTGAGAGAATTTTTCGTTTTTCCACAGGCAACAGACGGTTCCGATCCGAGCTGGTTTGGATTTCCGCTGATGGTCAGGAGTGGCGCGCCTTTCGGTCGTACCGAACTCGTTACGTTTCTGGAGCAGAAAAAGATTGCGAGTCGAATGCTTTTCGGTGGAAATTTGGTTCGCCAGCCTGCGTACCAAAAAATCCGGCATCGTGTAGTCGGCAAACTCACGAATGCCGACGTAACCATGAATCAAGCTTTCTGGATCGGCGTGTACCCGGGTTTGAGCTCGGACGCACTGGAGTATGTGGCCACATCGTTTCACTCGTTCGTTTCCAACAGGAGAGTTGTCGCTCATGTCTGAACACACAAATAATGGAAGCTCCTCCCCAGCCATTCGAATGGGCAAGAAGTTGGTCGGCGATGGACAACCTTGCTATATCGTCGCCGAGATCGGCATCAATCACAATGGCGATATCGATTTGGCCAAGCGTCTCATCAGTGTCGCTGTCGCTGCCGGTTGCGATGCGGTGAAGTTTCAAAAACGCACCATTCATGTGGTCTACTCCCAGGCGGAACTGGCAAAACCCCGCGAAAGTCCCTTCGGAAACACGAATGGCGACCTTAAGCGTGGACTAGAGTTCGAGGCAGAGGAATACGAAGAGATCGACCGCTACTGCCGCGAGGTCAAAATGCCATGGTTCGCGTCCTGTTGGGATGAAGCCTCGGTCGACGTGATCGCAAGATTTGACGTGCCCTGCTTCAAAGTCGCGTCTGCGTCACTGACCGACGATAATCTTCTGCGCCACACCCGGGCAGTGGGTAAACCCATCATCCTCTCAACTGGAATGAGCACTCTGGACGAAATTGACCGTGCCGTAGATGTGCTGGGCAAAGAAGACCTGCTCATCCTCCACGCTTGCAGCACGTACCCTGCCTACTACGAAGAACTAAATCTCCGTGCCATGCTGACGCTCAAAGAACGCTACGGTGTTCCCGTTGGCTACTCCGGACATGAGACCGGCTTGCCTTCGAGCGTGGCAGCCGCCGTGATGGGCGCTTGCATGTTAGAGCGGCATATCACGATGGACAGATCAATGTGGGGCTCCGACCACGCAGCGTCGCTCGAGCCGAATGGCATCAGCCGCTTGGTTCGCGATGTTAGGCTGGTCGAGCGGTCTATGGGAGACGGCGTCAAACGCGTGCTGGAACGCGAGCAGCCGATCATTCACAAGCTGCGGCGTGTCGGAGCTGGGCGTGCCAATTAAGGCAGTCGCCTTTGACGTCGATGGCGTGCTTACGGACGGCGGCTTCTGGTGGGGACCCGACGGCCAAGAATGGAAGCGTTTCTGCTTCGCCGACATTATGGGGCTCTCCTTAGCTCGCAAAGCCGGCTTGACGTTGGCTCTCATTTCCGGTGAAGACAGTCCACTGGTCGATCGACTTGCCGGGAAGATGGGAATCACCGACGTCTACAAGAACTGCAAAGACAAGGCGCAGGCCCTCCGTTCATTCGTAGAAAGCAGGCAACTCAAGCTAAGAGAAGTTTGCTTCATGGGGGACGACGTGAATGACCTCGCCGCACTGGAGATTGCCGGACTTGCGGCTGCTCCTGCCGACGCGCGACCCGTCGTCATTGAGAAGTGCGCCTACGTGGCGAAGGCAAACGGCGGGAATGGCGCCGCGCGAGAAGTTATTGACATGATTCTGGCACAGACTCGAGCCGCGGGTACCGCCGCTCCGAGATGATAAAAAGAAGGGGTATGGCCGACATCTCCGCGTCTCAGGCCTCCGACGCTCGCCAGGTTGCGTTGACTTCCTTGCGAGATAACATCGCCCTGAAGGAGAGCCTGTTTCAAGATCAGGATTACCTTTCCATGGTGTCGGCAGTCGGTTGCGCTCTGGCAGACGCCATTCAAAGAGGTGGAAAAGTATTATTTTTTGGCAACGGGGGTAGCGCCGCCGACGCGCAGCATCTTGCCGCCGAATTCACCGGCCGCTTTTTGATCGAGCGTCGCCCTCTGGCCGGCTTAGCTCTTACCGTGAACACTTCGTCTTTGACCGCTATCGGCAACGATTACTCATTTGAGCTGGTGTTTGCGCGCCAGGTTGAAGCTTTGGGTAAGCCCGGTGATGTCGCAATCGGCATAAGCACCAGCGGCAATTCACCGAACGTGCTGCGTGCAATCGAAGTTGCGCGCAAACTTCAGATGGTGACGGTGGGGCTGACCGGACGCAGCGGCAAGCTCAGCAGTGCGGCCGAGTACTGCATACGGATTCCATCGGACAGCACGCCTCGCATTCAGGAGGCGCACATCCTGACGGGCCACATTCTCTGCGAAATCGTAGATCGTCAATTGTTCGGATCGGGGGAGCAGAACCGTTGAGACTGGCCGATTATGTAATGCAGTTTGTCGCCAGCCAGGGCGTGAAGCACGTCTTCCTGGTTGTCGGCGGCGGTGCTATGCATTTGAATGACGCCCTGGCTCGCTGCCCCGATCTGCAATACATCTGCAACCATCACGAGCAGGCCAGCGCGATTGCAGCGGAAGCTTACGCGAAAGCGACTAACGACCTAGGCGTGTGCATGGTCACCACCGGTCCGGGTGGCACAAATGCCATTACAGGACTTGCAGGCGCCTGGTGTGACTCCACTCCGTGCCTGTTCCTCTCTGGTCAAGTAAAGCGTGCGGACCGCATGTTCAAACCGGACGGAACGCCACTAGGCGTTCGCCAGCGAGGCATTCAGGAAATCGACATCATTTCTGTTGTGCGTCCTTTGACGAAGTACGCCACGACTATTCTCGATCCAACTTCCATTCGCTATCACCTGGAAAAAGCCGTCCACTTGGCGCGCAGCGGGCGTCCCGGTCCGGTTTGGATCGACATCCCGATTGATGTGCAAGGCGCGCCGGTTGACGAGAATTCATTGCAGGCCTTCGATGCAGCGGAACTTCCTCCGCCCGCTCCGGCCGCTGATCTTGGCCAGCAAGTTCGCGAAATCATCGAGCGCTTCAACGCCAGCGAACGGCCGCTGCTGATGGTGGGCAACGGCGTTCGCCTGGCGCACGCGCAGCAGGAATTCAATGACATCGTTTCACGACTCCACGTTCCGGTCGAGACCACATGGCTGGCGCTGGACCTCATTTCGGAGGATCACCCCCTCTTCGTTGGCCGTCCCGGTACCGTAGCTCCCCGCGGCGCGAACTTTGCGTTGCAGAACTGCGACTTTCTCCTTGCGATAGGCACTCGCATGGACATTCCCGTCATCGGCTACTCCCCGCAACACCTCGCACGGGGAGCGTACAAAATCATCGTTGATGTCGACGCTGCCGAGATTCGAAAGTTTGGGGATTCTATCCAGATGCCTGTCTGTGCGGATGCAGGAGCTTTTCTGCGAGAGTTCCTCGCGCAGAGCAATGGCATTGAAGCACGGGATCGAAGTTGTTGGCTTCGCCGGTGCGCCGATTGGAAGCAGAGGTATCCGGTAGTTCTTCGAGAGCACCGGGGGCCGGGGCGGGTGAGCATCTATCACCTCGCCGAGGTTGTTTCTGATCTCGTTCCTGCTGACGAATACATCGTGTCGGGCAGTTCTGGCAGCGGCATCGAAGTGTTCCTGCTCGCATACAAATTGAAAGCCGGTCGAAAGGTGTTTCATACGACGGCCCTTGGCGCAATGGGATTTGCAGTGCCCTCTAGCCTGGGAGTTTCGGTTGCGGGCCGAAATCGTCCGACCGTTTGCGTAGACGGAGACGGTGGCTTCCAGTTCAATATTCAAGAGCTGGCTACGATTGCGCAGCACAATCTTCCCATAAAGTTTTTTATTTTGAACAACGATGGATACGCGTCCATTCGCGCTTCACAAAGCAATTTTTTCGGACAGGCGAACATCGGATGCGGCGAAAAGAGCGGTCTGCATTTGCCTGACTTTCGCAAAGTCGCGCGCTCTTATGGGTTAGGAACCGCGGCCATCTCCAATCAGCGCAATCTCCGTCAAAAAGTGGAGAAGATCTTACGGAAACCTGGTCCCGTTGTGTGTGACGTGAAAGTCATTCCGGACGAAGTCCGCGCCCCCCGCGTTACATCCGTGCAGCTCGCAGACGGTTCTTTCGTGTCCAAGCCCCTCGAAGACTTGTGGCCATTTCTTTCGGACGAGGAATTTGCGAGCAATATGATCGTCCCGCCGCTTGAAAACGGGGGCCGCCGGTGAATGTTCGTTACATAGGCGTCATGCAAGGACGCCTCTTGCCTCCCGAAGCGGGTCACTTCCAGTGTTTCCCACGTGAAAGATGGATGGAGGAATTCGAACTGGCGTCCAGATGCGGCCTCGACTCGATTGAGTGGATTTATGACGTTTGGGGCCAAGACGTGAATCCGCTCGTCCTGGAGCGCGGCGAGGAGCAAGTTCGCGCCCTGGCTCGGCGCCACAATGTTGCGGTTGTTTCTCTCTGTGCGGACTACTTCATGGACAAGCCTCTGATCCGTGTCACCGACCACGACCGGCGGGATCGTACAGAACACCTCAGTTGGCTTATTGGTCGCTGTCAACAGTTTGGCATCGCTCGTATGGTCCTGCCATTTGTCGACAACTCCGCCATTCGATCGCAACAGGAAATGCAGGAAGTGATCAGCGTTCTTGATGAGGCCTTGCCATTAGCCGCAAAATACGAACTTGAGATTCACCTGGAAACCTCGCTGCCGCCGCGAGAATTCGCCGAATTGCTCGAGAGGCTGCCGTTCTCCAACTTGAAGGTGAACTACGACAGCGGGAACAGTGCTTCGCTCGGCTACGGGCTTCATGAAGAATTGGCAGCTTATGGTGAACGAATCGGCAGCGTGCACATTAAGGATCGTATTCGGGGAGGGGGTACAGTTCCGCTGGGGACTGGGAATGCCGACATCAGGGGATTGCTCGCAGGTTTGCACCGGCTCGGCTATTCCGGGGACTTGATATTACAGGTCGCGCGTGGCGAATCGAGTCACGAGGTTGAGTGGGTGCGCAGTGTTCGCGAGATAGTGACCGGTTATTTGGAGGCAGTCCGCGAGCGAGTTCACGAGTCGGCGTCATGAAAATCCTTTTCATTGGACTCGGCGGCATCGGGCAGCGCCACGCGCGGAATCTGCGGAGCATCTTGGGCGGCAATGCGGAGTTGCTGGCATACCGCACGCGTCGGCTCTCACATCTGATCACCGCTACTCTGGGCATCGACGAAACCAGAAATCCGGAATCGGAGTACGGGATCCGCGTCTTCGATGACCTGAAGGCTGCTCTCGCTGAAGGTCCGGAACTCGCATTCATCTGCAATCCCAGCGGTCTCCACGTCGATATCGCGCTCAAGTGTGCTGAGGCGGGCTGCCATATTTTTATCGAGAAGCCCCTGTCCAACAGTCTTGCGGGTGTTGAAAGCTTGATTCAGCTCGCAAGAAAGAAGTCACTCGTTGCCATGGTTGGTTATCAGTTACGGTTTCATCCATGCCTGAAGCAGCTGAGTTCGGTATTGAAGCAGGCGGCAATTGGCCGGGTGCTTGCTGTACGTGCCATCATTGGGGAGTACCTGCCGTTCTGGCACCGTTATGAAGACTATCGCCAAATGTACGCGGCGCGTGCGGATTTGGGCGGGGGTGTCGTCCTGTCGCAGATCCACGAAATGGATTATCTTTACTCGCTTTTTGGCGTGCCGCGCCGTGTGTTCGCGATGGGAGGGCACTGGAGCGAATTGGACATTGACGTCGAAGATACGGCCAGTGTGCTGATGGAATTCAGCTGGGGTGGAAGGCCTTTACCTGTGCATTTGCAGTTGGATTATCTGCAATACCCGCCTACCAGGCAGTGCGAGGTCGTCGGAGACAACGGCAAGGTCACAGCAGATTTCGTGACCAACGAAGTGTTGATCTATCGCGATCGGAACCTGGTTCCAGAGCGCTGCAAGTATGAAGGATTTGAGCGTAATCAGCTTTTCCTGGATGAGTTGGCGCACTTCCTGAATTGCGTGAAAACACGACAGCAGCCAATGATCACGCTTGACGACGGCATGCAGAGCCTGCGCATCGCATTGGCGGCAAAAGAGTCCATCTCGAGCCGGCGCGTTGTGGAAATAGAACAGGCCCCGAGGGTGTAACAGAAAGAAGATGACAACACAAATTGCTAACGGAACGTTCGACTTGACCGGCCGGGTAGCAGTGATTACCGGCGGCGCAGGTCTTCTCGGAAAGCAGCATGCGGCAGCAATTGCCAGCGCCGGCGGCACGGTTGTCATGGCCGACATTTGTTTGGAGCGTGCCCAAGATGCTGCCAGCCAGATCCAGCGCGAGTTTTCCGTCAGCGCCTGGGGAATGCATCTCGATATCACCAAGGAAGATGACATCTGCGCGTTCCGAGATCAAGTTCTGGCGAAGTTCGGCCACATTGAGATTCTGATCAACAATGCCGCAAACAATCCGAAGGTGGAGAACGATTCCGGCAAGAACTTTACGCGCCTGGAGAACTTTCCCCTGTCGCAATGGGATGCCGATCTGGCAGTCGGGCTTACGGGAGCGTTTTTGTGCAGTCGAGTGATTGGGGTTGAGATGGCTCGCCGCCATAAAGGTGTCATCGTGAACGTCGCTTCGGATCTCGCCGTGATTGCGCCTGACCAGCGTATTTACAGGCAGCCGGGGGTTGCTGAGGAAAATCAGCCGGTGAAGCCGGTTACCTATTCCGTCGTGAAGACAGCGTTAATCGGATTGACGCGATATTTGGCAACCTACTGGGCCGATGCGGGCGTGCGTGTGAATTCCATTTCTCCCGGCGGTGTCTTTGCCGGCCAGCACGAAGCCTTTGTCGAGCAAGTCGCGCACAGAATTCCGCTCGGCAGGATGGCACAACCGGACGAGTATCGCGGCGCAATCTTGTTTTTGTGCTCGGATGCGTCGTCCTACATGACGGGCGCGAATCTAGTTGTCGATGGGGGAAGGAGTTGCTGGTAATGCAGTCCGGTACCGAGGTCATGAGTGCGGCAACCCTGTTGAGCGCAGTGAAAGATCTGCTTAGGGAAGAGAAGTCCGCAGTTGTCGAGCGCGAGCGCTCGGCATTCGACAGTCTCGCGGGACCCGGCGACAAACCAGTGGTGCTGTTCGGCGCCGGAAATCTCGGTCGCAAGACCTTGGCTGGACTGCGAAAGATTGGTATCCAGCCGGCCGCGTTTACCGATAGCAACCCTCGTCTATGGAACACGAAGGTAGAGGACCTCCTAGTCCTGCCTCCGGAGAAGGCCGCTTCTCTCTATGGGGTGACGGCCGTCTTTGTGATCACCATTTGGACCGGTGAAGGCTACGACCGAATGGGCCAACGGGAGCAAAAGCTGCGCAGCTTGGGATGTAAGCACGTCTCGTCATTCCTTCCGCTGTTCTGGAAATTTCCCGATACGTTCTTGCCGCACTATGCTGCCGATCTTCCGCACAAAGTGCATGAACAGGTGGAGCAGGTCCTGAGCGCATGCGCGCTTTGGAGTGACGAAGCCTCGCGTTTGGAGTACCTGGCTCAATTGCGATGGAGACTTTTTGCGGACTTTGATAACCTGCCCAATCCAGTGAAGCACCCGACATACTTTCCGCCCGACCTGTTCCAATTGGCAGCCAACGAACGATTCGTCGATTGCGGGGCTTTCGACGGGGATACAATCCAAGTTTTTCTGCAGCAACCAGGTGCGTCCTCTGCTCAGATTCACGCCTTTGAAGCAGATCCCGAAAATTTTGCGAAGTTGAAACGCACGGTTTCTACTTATGCTCAAGGTGATTCCATCAAGATAACGAACGCCGCTGTCGGAGCCTTCAACGGCAAGGTTTCATTTTGCTCATCGGGCAACGAATCATCGTTTGTTTCACAGCGTGGCTCCGGAATCCAAGTCGATTCCGTTACGCTGGACGATGCGCTCGGCAGCGTCGATCCGACCTACATCAAAATGGACATCGAAGGCGCGGAACTGGACGCATTGACTGGGGCAAAACGGCTCATTCAACGCAACTCACCGGTCCTATCGGTTTGCAGCTATCATCAGCAAGATCACGTCTGGAAGGTTCCGCTGCTGATCCACTCGATCAATCCTCACTACAGATTTTTTCTGCGTCCGCATTTGCTGGAAGTTTGGGACCTAGTCTGTTACGCAATACCAGAAGGTCGCCCCGCTCACAAACTTCAATGATGAAGCTGCTCATTACAGGAGGCGGAGGCTTCATTGGTCGTAATCTGGCGGAACTGCTTTCGAACGAGTATCGCGTTCTTGCGCCTTCTCAGACGGAACTGAATTTGCTCGATGCAAATGCTGTCCGCAACTACCTCCGAGAAAACTCGCCCGACACAGTTCTGCACGCGGCAACAACCAGAGCGAATCGGCGCATAGGCGCACCGGCAGATCTCCTCGATCGCAACTGCCGTATGTTTCTGAACTTAGCCCGCAACGAGAATCTGTTCGGCAAGATGATTTACTTCGGGTCTGGAGCGGAATACGGTCTGGCACATCTGCCTCCGCGTGTGCGCGAAGAGTATTTCGACACTTGCGTTCCAACTGACCCTTACGGTTTTTCAAAATATATTTGCGCTAAGCTCGTCGATCGCTCGGATCGCATTGTGAACCTGCGGCTGTTTGGTGTCTTCGGCAAGTATGAGGATTACACCGTTCGGTTCATATCCAACGCCTGTTGCCGGGTATTGAAAGGGCTACCGATTGTTATTAGGCGGGATGTGATTTTCGATTATCTTTATGTCGACGATCTGGCGAGGATCACATCGTGGTTCGTGGAACACCAGCCGCGTTGTAAGGCATATAACGTCGCCCGAGGAGAAGGAATAGCCTTGAGTGCGTTGGCAGACCTGGTGGCAGAAGTGTCGGGCCGAAACCCGCAAATCGTCGTCCGCGATCCGGGCTTGGCCCAGGAATATTCCGCCGACAACTCTTTGCTCCTGAGTGCAGTTTCGCCGTACCAGTTTGCGGATACGCGCAAGTGCATTGCCGAATTGTACGAGTGGTACGCGACTCGAGAGCACAGCGTCAGTCTTGAGTCTTTGCGATTTGACGAAACGCCAGTGTCCTAGGAAAAGCAGATGCAGGTGGCGGAAAGATGCCTGATTTGTAGCGCAGATTCACTTCAACGGTACCGGGCTATGTTTGCGCCGTTCGTCGGGAGTCGGATCTGGCGGCGCACATCAGTTGCTATCCGGCTGATGAAGTGCCGTCAATGTGACTTTATGTTTTCAGATTCACGCTTCGATCCCGACGAGGAACGAAGACTGTACGATGGGTATCGAGGTCACGATTATCAGGCACTGCGAGAGAAATACGAGCCATGGTACACCGCGGACTTTAATGCCAAGCTGTCCACGGGAACCATGGAGAAACGCCGCGCCCCGCTGGCCAAGATTTTTCGGGAGCACGTTCCCTCAGAGATTAAATCAGTTTTGGATTTTGGGGGCGATCGAGGTGACCTTTTTGATGGTTTACTGCCCGGAGCCCAAACCTTCGTCTACGATATCTCTGGTGTAGAGCCCGCACCGGGAGTAAAGGTGCTTCACACCGTTGACGAATGCACCCAGGTAGGGTTTGACCTTGTCGGCTGTAGCAACGTTCTCGAGCACGTGGCATATCCAAGAAATCTGGTGTCGGATCTTCACCGCATTGCCTCTCCGTCCACTCTGGTTTTTGTGGAGGTTCCCAGCGAGAATCCCATGGGAATGCGAACCTATGCTAAGCGCGCGGTGCAGGAAATGTGGTTGCTTTTTCGGCGTCCCACGACCGCAGCCTCAATGCTGCCATTTGGTTTTTTGCGGCAAGTCCATGAGCATATAAACTTTTTTTCAATGCGCGCTTTGGAGACCCTCATGCAAACCTGCGGGTTTACGGTACTGGCTAGTGGACTGTATCCGGGCGAGGGATGCAGCTTCGGACCGTACAAAATTGCAGCTGGAAACGTGGTTTGGTGCCTGGCGAAAAAGCGTGTGGGTCAGAATATCGTCACTGCGCAGAGCGGAGGCCCAAGTGTCTAGAACCGTAAGCGTGGTGACTCCCTGCTACAACGAAGAAGAAAACGTCCGCGACATGTACGAAAGGGTGCGTGCGGCGATTAGCGAAGCGGGGAATTACAGGTACGAACACATCTTCATCGATAACGCATCCCGCGATGGTACCTGGCAACAATTAAAAGCAATCGCTGCCCAGGACAGCAACGTCAAGATAATACGTAACGCAAGAAACTTCGGCCAGATTCGCTCCCCCATGCATGCCGTGTATCAGGCAACAGGCGACGCCGTTATCGGTATTGCTGCTGACTTCCAGGACCCTCCCGAGATGATCGTTGAATTCCTTCGAAAATGGGCGGAAGGGTATCCCATAGTCATCGCTGTAAAGGCTGCGAGCGATGAGAGCGGGCTGATGTTCTGGATTCGCAAGCAATATTACCGGCTGATTCAACGCCTCTCAGGTCTTGAGACGATTGAAAACTTTACTGGTTTTGGTCTTTACGATCGTAAGGTCATGGATCTGGTAAAGCAATTTGACGATCCATATCCATATTTTCGCGGAATGATTGCCGAGATCGGGTTGCCGCGGTACGAAATCCCATATCACCAGCCTTTGCGTAAGCGGGGAATCACAAAAAACAATTTCTATTCCCTTTATGACATGGCCATGCTGGGCATTACGAATCTTTCAAAGGTCCCACTGCGCCTGGTCACGTTCGCTGGATTTGCTTCTGCCGGGATTTGCGTTCTGATTTCGATGGCGTATGCCGTGTACAAGATTCTGTTCTGGAGCCGGTTTTCGGCAGGATTGGCCCCGCTTGTCATCGGCATCTTTTTCTTCATGTCGCTGCAGATGATCTTCATCGGGGTGGTGGGCGAGTATATCGGTACAATTCATACCCTCGTCCAGCGCCGCCCTCTGGTCGTCGAGCAAGAACGAATCAATTTTGAATATGGGCCGGGAGAACCGCTGAAGGTGCCGGAATCGCGTGAACAGAAATCAACTTCCGTCTAATTCCGTCGGAACGAGAAATGTCGGTGTCCCAGAAAGCTAACGATGACGTTTAATCCGGTAACGGTTGCGCCCGCTACGTATGGCGCGGAAGCCTCAAGCCCAACAAGTCGATGATAGCCGTACACAAATGCGGGTAAAACGATTATTCCGATCAGCGCGGCGGTTCCATACACCACGTGGCAGCGCAGCCACTCGCGTAAGTAATTGCCTCTAGTCTTGAACACAAGCCACTTATATCCCAGAAAAGCCACGCTGATGCTGACTAGACTGGAAAGAACAGCCGCCACCAAATATCCATGCGTCATGCGTGGCATCAACAGTGCCGTGAGGGCCGCATAGCTTCCATATCCGAAAATCGTGTTCCAGATTCCTACCAGGGTGTATCGGCTGAACTGGGCTGGAGGTATGTGAGAGGTCAGCCGTGCGAACAAGGTTTGTTGTTCTGTCGGCACAGTGGGCTCTCGCCAAAGGTTAGGCACGTTGTGGCGGCAGTTTAGCACGGTACCCGGGCGAGAAGAAGTGCACGCACGGTCTCGTGCGGCACGGCGGCCGAAGACGGCAAAGCCGAGAATTCTTGGCTGGGCTTCGAGCGCAGCGGAAGTAGATGGCGTTCCTTTTCTAGCAATAGTTATCCACTCGCAGACGTGTTTTCCTCGGAATATGGCAGCTTCCGGAACGATGGTAGCGGTGCGCAATGATGAGGTCTCGTCGTGCCGCGAAATACAGCCCATTACCCGAAGGCGGACCTTCAGAAATGTCAGCCTAATTGGCGCCCTGCTGCTGACTGCAACTGTTTATTCTTTGCCGTGGATTTCCGCTTCTCACTCCGCGAGAGCTGGGCTGCCACCGATATTCGGCGCCGATTTCTATGCGTATCTGAACCTCTCACACGTATTTACTGTCTCCGGTTTTCCCGATCGCGACCCTTGGTATGGCGTTCCCATTCAGCCGAAGTTTGGTCACTCAACCTTCAAGGCGGCGTTCGTGCTCTTTGGCGCGGCACGATCGGTTTTTGGAAGTGACGTGGCTACATCCATCGTTTGGAGTGTCAGCTGGAGCGTGTTGATCGGGTGCAGTGTGTGGCTACTATTACGGGCGGTTTTCGAAGAAGGTTCCTCGCTCTTCCTGTTTGCGGGAACGTCGATGATCATTTTCTTCAGCCTGAGTACGCTGAAGATCAACATGGTCGATTGGCTTCATCTGCCGTCCGGCGGTATTCCCGGTGATCTTCCGCTGCCGTTCATTCGCATGTTCTTCCCGCAAATCGCCATTCCTTTGCTGGCCTTTTATTTTTTCTTTTGTAAAAAGGCCTGGGATCGGGGCTACATAAGAGACTTTGTTCCACTTGTCCTGATTCAGATTGCCACTTTTCTTTCGTTTCCCTACGGTTCCGTTTTCATGGGATTGGCCACCTTCCTTTTTCTGGTGCTGATCGCGAAAAGACTCGATTTGAGAACACGCGTGCTGCAGTTTGGCGCGATGGGCGTCTTCTCACTGCTCGCCGACGCGCTGTATCTGTGGCTTGTTGTTCCGCACGCTAGAGTTGCGACAGAACCCGCCCCGACTGCGATTCCTCTGTTCCATTTCGACCTTACTCAGCTGCAGACAGATTTCGGTGGTACGGTCGTGCTGCTATTGCTTTTTGCCATTCCCCTGCTTGTAGTGCGGCAAAAAGGATCGTCCCATTTGTTGATTGCGGCTATTGGCTTGGCAAGTGTTTGCCTGCTTCTCGCCGACTGCCTCATTGACCCACGCCTCCTTGTTTCTCATCACGCCGGATATTTTGTTCAGCTTTCGTTGGGACTGGAACTGTGCGCAGTCGTTTTTTGGGCGCAAAATCTCTTTTCTCGACGTCTCTTCACTGTCGCGACAGCAACAGCGTCGATATTCTTTATTCTGAATGGAGTGCTGGCGAGTTGGGCTGCTGTCCGAAGGAGTGCTGAAACGAACACGAGTCTTGGACAGTTTGCCTCGGTTATGAGCGGGTTGAACTTGAGTTCGGAAGACTTGGTGATAGCTCCGGCAAAAGAGGTCGATGACGTTAGCACCACGGTCCCGCTCCTGAGCCGGGCGCATGTGCTGTATACACCCGAAGCCGAAATCCTGCTGGGGCCCGGGGACGAAAGTCTCATGAGGGAACGTCAGTCTACGTATCTGTTCTTATCAGGGCGGGATTCGAGCTGGATTGAGATGCAACTGTCCAAACGTCTTCTTCCTTCCGCGATTTTGACCCTAGGACAACGATTTGCCTTGCAATACCGCCGGCGCCCAGACCTGTTGGAGCAAGAAGTGAGACTGAACCTGCTTCCGCGGATGGTGGCTTTGGATAGTGGGGTGATTCCACCGGTATTTGCTCTTTCCCATCGAGTGATTGTGCTCGACGATGTCGGCCACCCTATTTTTGATGATTCTCATGTCAGTCGGGTGTTGAGAGTAAACGAGGACTACAAGAGCGGTGCCATTCGTGTGCGTGTGTGCTCAGTAGCTCCGGCAAGGAATTGAGAAGTCCTGGCCTCTTGTGGGACGGCGCCGCTCGCCTCATTGCGTTGCGCCGCCAAAAGTTTGGTGCAGAAATGTCTGTGCCGGAAGCCTTTCGTGCTATGAGTGACGGCACTTATGACATTTCGAACAAAGCGTGATCAGGTTTTCTTGGGTGTCTTCCCCTGAGTGGCTTCGATACTGCTGATGATGGACTTCCAAATTCTTCATTGATCCGCAGGATTGGCATCTCCAGCCGTCGCGTTCGAGGATCTGTCTTCGGACTGTTTCGTACGCAGTCGGCGACAGCCGCATAGGTGTCGTTTTGAAATATGAAGGACTCAAGCCAGTTTCGTCTGAATTGATGTGAGAAAAGAGTGTTGCTGCTCTCTAGGTAGGAACCTGAAAAAGTGCAGGGCAGAACGCAAGAGCTGTTCGGGTTTTGCGTGATCGAGATTCGCTCCCGCTAAGAAATCTGCGCAGATCATCTCCAGACAGTAGCCGCGAGACTTGTCGGTGCCCAGCATCAAGGAAGCGGCTTCGAGTGCCTGCTCGATGACCGGAATCTGGCTCTTATAAACCTTGAAGTAGATGAGTTCGGAAGGTTCTGAATCCTTTCCCGTCAGTTCCTTCTCCACTTCGTGGCGAAACTGCTCTTTGGGAAGTACACGTGCTTTGTGCAACCAGGTTGCACAATCGAAATCCTGACCGTCATTTCGTCGGGCCAGTTTCGCCAATTCCAAACCCTTGCTCCATCCCACCTGCTTGAGCTCGCGTTTCGCCTCTGGCGGAAGGTGTTCGTGTATGGACATCAAGTAGTAAGCTTTGCGTCGAGATTCTGGGAAGCGTCTCTCGAGGAACTCATCAAACGACGACAATCTCTCCAAACGCCAGTACTGTCCAGCACGAACTTCGCAAAGATATCGTCCCAATTCGACGAAGCGCGTATCTTTCTCTGCTTCCTGGCGCTTCTCCCAGGCGAGAATCTCGTCAATCTTCGACAGCACGAAGAGCGCTCGCTTGTCGTTCACCTTGGGCGGCATAGGAGGTGTACTAGTATGCAAGTTCGTCAAACATACCAAAGTTCTGGGCTCCGGGTCGGCGGATGAGGCCGGCATCGATCAATTGAGGTTTATGTAGGCAAAGCCCGACGAAAGGACAGGTGCTGCATGGGTTCTGCGGGAAACGAATCCCGCTGTGCGGCAGAAACTGGGCGGATTCAATCTGCCGAACGGTTTCGTGAACCAGGGAACTGAACTCCCGACGCTGCTCATCAGTGATCATGGTGCGAAGGTACTGGACTTCGACCAGTCGTTTCCGCACGAACACGACTTGCGCAACTTCAGAGATTCCTGTGATCCACGAATAGCAGAGCAATTGAGGGTCAAGGCCGAGAAGGCCTTGAGGTTCCTCGGCATAGCGGCTTGAGGTTGTTTTCCACTCGAGCAAGCATCCTGTTCCGTCGAGCTTGCCAATCGCGTCTACGTAGGCCACGAACTCGTTTCCGTCTCCGATCGGTCTGACGAACTTAATTTGCAGGTTCTTTCTTGGTTGCCGCACACGAACCCGGTCGTCCTGACAAAAGCGTTCGAGGAGCTGAATGCCTTGCTGCAGCATGCCGTCCCAGCTGTCACGCTCGGAGTAGTGAAGTGGTTGTGCTTTGTAGGCGGCCCATTCGCGATAGAGGGTGGGGGCTGCGTCTTCCTTGCGGAAGTAGGCAGCAAGGGCTTGCTCAAAAGCTCGCCCGAAAAGCATGGCGGCCCGTGTGTCTTTCTCTTGCCAGCCGTCGAGATAGCGATGCCGATAGCGGCGTGGGCAGCTGATGTAGTGGCTGAGTTGGGTGAAGCTGTAGATCATGACGCCACCCGCGTAGGGTCGGCCAACCCACCTGTAGCGATTCCTAATTCGGCCCACCGGTCTTTCGTCGCAAATGCGTCAAGGTTGAGCAGGGAAGTGCCGTTCACCACGGGGTGGCTTACCTTGACGACTCCGGAGAGCCCGACCAGGTTCTTGTCGTCAATCTCGTCCCGTCCTAGCAGCTCCCCGTCATAGCCAAAGTCGTGCAGAAACCAATTGAGTTTCCAGAGAGCTTTGGCCGTGGCGTAGAGTCGTGCGGAGAACCGCAGGCCTCGTGTTTCATTTGGCTCAAGGACAAGAAATAAGACAGAAAAATACGGCTTTTGAGGCTGCCAACGGTGTTGGGCGTGCTCAACCCGAACAAGGAACATGCCGTCTCGCATGCCCTGCTCTGGCGCCGGATCAGCTTTGCTGAGTCCCGACACGTAGCGCTTCATGCCGCACCTGCCTGCGGCCGCGCGTAGCTGTTCAGCTGACAGAGCAGGGCATTGCGGTCTTTTTCGGCCCAGTCGGCAATGTGGACAACGAAGGCTTCGACTTGCTCCCGAGTAGCCTCTCGAAGAGTCTTGGTTCCACAGAAATCTGTGGCGTAAGCCTTAACCAGCTCACCATCCAGTTCGTGTTTACGGATGATCTGGCAGAGTCGGTCGCGCAGACGCGCGCCGTTCCCGTTGCTATTGCCCGTATCGACCTTCTCCGGCGGAAGTTTCCGAAGATCGCGTTGCGGCGCCTGGTCACATCTCTGACTTCCGAGCTCCTCAATCGAGCAAATCCCAATTCCGTAAGCTTTGCGGAGCGCCCGGTTTACTGCTCGAGTCTCCGCTACTCTCATTTCTGCACCATGAACAGAGGGCGAAACATTTGATGGATCTGCATCGCCATACCCGACGAATCCTCGCTTTGCGTTCTTCTTGTAAACGGTTGCTCTAAAGGTCCAAGTTCGGGAACCTGCTTCCGAATACCTTCGCACCACGGACGTTGAGATTCCGTTGCATCCTTCGCGAAAGGCAAGACTGATTAGTCCGCTGTGCGTCACGTACCATCGACCATTCAGCAGGATGATGTCTCCAGTTGCGATGCAGAACGAAAATCTGTTCGTTATTTGCTCGAGTGCCCGGTCGAGAACCGGCGCAAGAGCGCCCCAGATCGCGTGGGCGACGGTTTTGTTTTGACGACGTAGATCGGTGAGTGCTGAACGCCTTCTCATCGCAGATCTCCATGCAGATGCAGCGACAAGGCAGCATCCCAATCTTTTCGCGTCATGCCGTGAGTTCGTTTGAGCTGCGCGTCCTGTTCGACGCGGTCGGCGACAGTGTCAACTTCGCGAATCAATTGCTCGATGCGGCCTGCGGTGTGAATTGTGGAAAACGCAGGAGAGAAAACGAGTGTAGGCTTGCGATCAGCCATTGGGACCTCCTTGTTAGGTCGCTTTGGTTAGGCTCGGCTGGGTGCTTCCAACACCTAGTCGGGCCGTTCGGACAGCTGTATCCTATGCGCACCCCCCTGTGCATGTCAAGGTGATTCTGCTGCTGCGCCGAATTCCTCGATTGCGGACCCCTGTGCCAGGTGTTAACGTTCCGACATGGCCAAGATGCCAGCATTTCCGCCAGAGCTGATCGAGTTCTTTAAGAAGCAGGGCCAAAAAGGCGGCAAGGCTACCGCGAGGAAGATGACCCCCGAGCAGCGCACGGAAGTGGCCCGCAAGGCGGCCCAGGCGCGCTGGCATAAAAGGAAGGCGCAGAAGTCTGCTCCGAAATCGTAGTAGGGGCGATCTGAGTTCTTTGCTTGAATCTGGGTGACTGGATACTTCTGTTGTCAGTGTGCTCCGGAAAACTGAAGACAATCTTCTTTAGCCGTCAGATGCCTGCTCCTTGGATGCTTGGCAAATACATGAAAACAATCAACAAAGGGGCAATTGCTAATTGGAATACTGGTTGCACGAACCTGCTGCGGCGGTTCGTGTCTCTCAAGGAAACTTATGCAGTTTCGGGGTACTCACCTGAGCGCGCGAATGCTAGAATTCCTGCCTTAAAGGGGAGGGGTTAGTTCGATGAGAACTTGCTTGCTACGCGGGCTCGCCGCATTCCTTATTGCCGGCGCCCTGACGATGTCGCTGAGCTGCGCGCGCGACCAACAGTTGGTGTCCATCACCGTACAGCCAGACACCCAGACCTTCGGAGCCTCCAATATCCCCGTCCCGGCTGATGCAGGATTGAGCGTTCAACTGCGAGCACTTGGCCACTACATTCACCCTCCGGTCACAAAGGACATAACCAGTCAGGTGGTTTGGACAACGGACGATGTACAGGGACAAATGGTGACGGTTACCCCTAGCGGTGTTCTGAGTGCGGTTGGGGGGGCCTGCGGGAATTCACTGGTCTTTGCGACCGTGAATACTAATTCCAGCGCGGGAAACCGGCCTTCAAAGGGCGCCATTGTAACGGGTCAGATGACCGCGAATGTTGTCTGCTTTACCGGATCGAATGGAAACACTGCGCTCCTGACGATTCTTATTACACCTGCGGGTGATGGCTCCGTTTCCGTTTCCGCTCCAGGCCAATCTACCGTTACATGCACCCAGAATTGCACCCTATCGTTTGCTATCGGTACCGGGCCCATTACGCTCACAGCTGCGCCAAACAGCACTTTCAGTTTCGCTGGATATTCAAATTGCCAGACCCAGGCGGGACTTCAGTGCACGATCAACGCACTGGATGTAGACACGACTATTACCGCAAGCTTCCAGTGAAATCGGTCTCCGGACGCCGCTCCGCTTAATGTGGATTTGTCTACTAAGGGAGGCCAAGAATCGGGTGGACATCCTTTGTCCACCCTATTTCCCTGCTGAGGAGAACCGAACTAGAACTGCAGCGTACGGGTGCTCAGTACCTGCAGCGCATACGAACTGGGGTTGCCGTTGTACTTCTGCAGCAGGCCGTCAGCCAGGCAGTGGTCGTACTGAATGCTATTAACGCCGCCACCGTTCCACGTGTATGAGGGTGAGCCAGGAACCACCGGGAGCAGGTTGCCAGACGCATCAACCGTTTGCGCAACGTAGATCGCGCCGTTGAAGTTTCCATTGCCGCCGCCGTCATGAATGACAACGCCCTTGCCGATCACCAGCACAATACCATTCCAGGTAAAGTTGCCTGAAAACTCAAGGGTCCCTGTGACCACCAACACACCATATCCAGTCACATTGCCGCTCAAGCTCAAATTGCCATCAATGTACGTGAGCGAACTCGATGTGGTAGTGGGCAAGCTCGTTACCGAGCCGCTTAACACTGGGCTAGTAGCGTAGGACTGCAAGTTCTGAACAAAACCGTTTAGGTTTGCCGGAGTTACGTCAGCGCCGCCCAGCGACGCGTACACGTTCTCAACGGAGGGTGTGCCTCCAGCTCCTGTGTAGTTGTTTGGCTTGCCCAGCGCACTTATCACGGATGTCTGCGACGTGCTGTCCCAGACGCCGATTGCCGGCTTTGCCGGCGAGGTTCCGCTGCAGCCGGTCGGCTCGCTGCTGAGCGTCCCGGCCGCATCGTTACCGTTCACTGTGAAGTTGTTCGAGTTGGGAGAAATGAAGGCCGGCGAAGGACCTGCCAGTGTGATGGCTCCGCCGATGTTCATGGTAAACGGAGGTCTCACGCCGGCTTCCATCTGGGCCATTGATTTCGATCCAGTCCTGGTCTGCGCAAAAGACGTGAGCAGGTAAACTGCTCCCATAGATGTGTTAGTACTACCGGCTGCAATCGTTGAGGTGGCGCTAACTCCGGTGCCACCGCCCCCTCCACTGAAGGTGACGCTCGGCGCTGAAGTATACCCGGAACCACCGTTCGTCACCGTGAAACCCGTTATCACGAGGCCGCCGCCTGATGCCGTCGCATAAGCAGTTGCGCCGGAGCCCACGCCATTGCTGGGAGTAATCGTCAGGGTATAGTTTCCGTTCGCGTAACCGCTGCCACCTGAAAGAATGTTGATGGCCGAAACTGCCGACGAGGTTGAAGGCCAGGGATTAGGCTGGGCTGTCACTGTCGGCGCTGTACCGACAACGGTTGCATTACCCAGGGTCACGGTCGGCTGGCTCATATAAGTCCCGCCGCTGGAGATCGTGAAACTCGAGATCTGATTGCCGGTGGCGATGGTAGGTGACACAGTGCAATTGTTCCCTTTATCGTCGACGATGGTTATGCTGGCGGTCCCACCATTCGTATAGCCACTCCCAACGCTGGAGATGGTGAGGCCATTAAGTTTGCCGCTACCGTTGGAGAAGCTCGCCGTTCCCGCGGCAAAACCGCTTCCCCCCGGAGCGGAACTCGCGGTAACGGTATACAACTTGCCCGCCGTCGTGTTCTTGCAAGAACCGCTGTAATTGAACGCGTACACGCACTTGGCACTGGTGTTCATGTTCACAGTACCGCTGGCATTGCTCCCTGTCGGGCTATTGCTAAAGCTGATAGTCGGTGCCGCAGTTGTGCTGTAGCAATAGTTGCTGCCAGAGAGCTGTACGCCAGTGACTGCCTGACTCGAAACGATAGCCTGGAATGTGGCTCCAGCCGGGGAGATCGTTACATTCGGCTGGGCAGTGTAGCCAGATCCGCCGTTGGTTAAAGTAACACTCGTGATGACACCCGATGCGGTCGCAGTGTTTGCAACTGCCGTCGCGCCGCTGCCACCTCCGCCGGAAAGAGTGACTGTAGGTGCAGACGTGTAGCCCGCCCCTGGGCTGATGAGGTTGACACCAATGACCGAATTGCCTGAAGTCGCTTGACAACTAGTGTTGTAGCCCGAGGGAATCTGGTTCTGGTAGCCGCCGTCCCAACAGACCTGCTTACCTGATGCGGCCCCGCCGCTCGGGTACACGTACATAGGGGTATTCCAGTCTTGCTTTAGAGTGATGCGAATCCACTTGTAGTCGAGCGGGGCAGCAAGCTTCCAACTCGTAGCATGTGCACTGTTGTCGTAGTATTGGCACCAGCCCGAACCACCACTGCCGACTGCTGAGCAATTGGAGGACGGCACTGCAGTCGATCCGGTGCACGCTACTCCGCGAACACCTGTCAACCCAAGCATGTTTTCCTGGCAGAGCTCTGCGTCAAAGTAGGAGCTGTTCGGATCCCAGGGAGCAATGCTGGCCGCTGTTTCACCGTTCGTGGTATCGGGATTCAGAATGTACAGAACCGCTCCGTTTGTCGTCGTAGGTATCTGCGTGGGCACGTATCCTAGAGTGACAAGGTCACCGAAGGTCGGATGAATACGCTGGCGTCCCTCCTCGAGCGCAGAGAGCGCGGCGTAGGTTGCCACTTGCTTGTCGCGGTAGTTCACCGCGATCAGAGTTTCGGAGTTGGAGGAGTACAACATCGCGACGGCGACTGCCGTGAGCAGAAGCAAACCGAAGATCGTCAGCAAAAGTGCTATGCCGCGTTGCTTGCGTGCAACCGCCGGCAAAACTTGCTCATTTCGGATTGGATTGCTTGTTCTCATACCTTTCCTCTCTTCGAAACTCACTATTCGCAGAACGGTGGCGTGTAGCCATTGAGCAGCGCTTCGGAACAGCTGTTCATGAGCGCCATACTGGACTGCACCGTGGTGACGGGGTATCCCCCAGTAAAATCTTTGTTAGGCGATTGGACGCTCAGATTGATCTTGATGGAGTTGATAGACGCCAGCGTTTGAGCGTTGTTATCAAAATCGATGGGCAGCGTAATAGCCGCCCCGGTTGCGTCATAGACTGTAAAAATTGCATTAGAAGCGCTTGTCCCACCCTGCACGCCTTGAATCTCCAACTGTGCTGGAGCCGTCCCTGGGTTTTGGGCATCCGTCAGCGGATCGCCGCCACTGCGTGTAAATTCCGTACGCCGCAGGCAGGGACAATTTGTGCCGGCGGCCGCGTAATCATAACGGACGATCTTCACATTTGCGCTTCCTGCGCCATTCGACCCGTTGGAGCCATCCATTGACGCAGCAAACCACAAGGATCCGTTGTCTACGTAGATGAGTCCGGGCGCATTGTTCGCGTCATATGCACTCGTGAAGGTGTTGTACGGCGAGGCTTGCGCAGTACTCGCATCAACTGTTCCCAGCGTCATGTTTCGCTTGTACGGGTAGCCAGAGTTCCTCAAGTCAGTGGTGATTTGGTCTACGAATTCACGGGCTTGCTGGGTCAAGTCCAGCTTAATCTGCTGCGAATTGGAAGTTTTTTGCGTCATGTTGATCGATTGGAAGACCGCACCCATGATGATCATGAGCACGAAAACCACGATCATCATTTCGATCAACGAGAAACCCGCTGCCACCGGGCGTAAATACGTCTTCCGAGATGTGCGCAAGCTTGGCATAGGAATCACAGGCCTCCGACGTAGGTGCGCATATTAACTGGAAGCGAGAAAGAATACTGAGTGGGTAGACCGCTCACAGGGCGGGACCCCACCGTCACCAAATAGGTGGAGTTTCCCAGGTCCTGAATATTCCAGCGCACATCGTAAGTCATTGTTACGTTGTTATTGCAATCAACGAAGTTCATGTAGTACGGATTCCCAAAAGCGTCGTTTCCAATAGTGGCTTGCGACTGCGAAAAGTTGATGCCGCTGCCGGAAATGTTTGCGCCACCGCTGGCGGCCGCCCCGATGTCATATCCGATTTGGTGTGCCGTGCCAGTGCCATTGCAGTTTGCATTGTCGGTGAGTGAACCTGGGCCTCCGCCTGCCAGTTTTGCACGCAGCTGCTCAAGGACGGCCTGCGACAGCATGGTCGCCGAGCTGTCGATCTTGCTGCGGCCGTTGTTGCCAACCGCCACCAGCAGCACGCCCATGATCGACAGCATGCCGACGATCAGCACGACGGCGGCAATTGCCAACTCAATCAGCGTCATGCCCGATTCACGATGAAGTTTTCTCCGAAGCATCGTCCGGCTCATGAGTTAGTTCCCCCAACTGCTTGCGTTCCAAAACCAGTTCTGCATGCGCGCCGCAGGTGAAATGCTCATTGCTGCCCAGCGCGTGGTGTGGGTGCTGTATTTGAAGTAGTAGACGTAGCCATTAATGGTTGAGCACGCTGCACCAGCGCTCGGTGCGCTGCACGGCAGACCGCGCGAGTTGAAATATGGATCCGAGTTTGCGCTGAATGTCGACCCGCTCGAACCCCACATGGTGCTAGCACTCAGCGCGCTGGCCGGGGTCCCACCGATCGAGAATCTCGTGTCCAGCGACAACTGCGGATCCGATTGCAGCAATGACTGGGTTGGGTCGTTGTTTGCTTTGCAGAACATCGTCACCGCGCCATTAATGGTCTGGAAATACAGGTGCGACGTGGTGTTTTTCTGGAGAGCTAGCAACCGACATCTTTGCGCAAGTCCAGAGACTCCGGCCATGCTGCCTCGGAGCTTGTAAGCATCCATGGTGTTCAGGGTTATGGGCGTGGCAATCGCCGCGATGATCAACATAACCGCCATTACAACCAGCAGTTCGATCAAGCTAAAGCCACGCCTCGTTCTATGGGAAGGCATCTCACCCTCAGAATATTTGGCGGACATTGATAAACATGAGACTATGCATTCTCTTTTGCGCACGACAGCCTCCTGAAGGCTGCTGGATGATGCTAATAGGGTACGATCATACGAAGAATCCGGAAGCTCGCTCAGGTACCCAAGGTGCATTCCCGAACGTAATCGACGCGAAGTGCGTTCAGCTTTGCGGGCAACGTCTACAGCCGGTGATGCACGGCGCTATCAGAAGCTTATTACCTGGGAGTGTTTAGGTTGTGACGCACGATAGTAACTTGTGATCTGATGGTGAAAGTACCTATCATGGCTAAACGTGAGAAACGAGGATCAGCCCAATGCATGAGAACAGGTGGGGAATTGCTGAAGCAAAGATGAAATTATGCAAAATTATTTCGCAAGCTCAGAATGAAGGGCCTCAGAGAATAACAAAGTACGGCCGCACGACGGCACTCATCATTTCGCCCGAGGATTGGGAACGAGCCTCGCTGCAGACAGGTACTCTCGCGGAATTTCTCCTAGGCTCTCCCCTAGCCCGATTTTAGGCGACCGACTGCTTTCAAACGTATGCAATTCCTGCTGGATACCAACATTTTCCTCGACGCGATGGAAAAGGACCCCGATCCATCTCTCGTGGCGTGGCTGCATGAGATTACTGAGGAAGATGTCTTTATCTCTGTTCTCACGATCGCTGATCTTGAGAACCATCTCAGATTGTCCAGCCACCCGGAATCCCAGCAACTTAGAAGGTGGGTACGGGAAGACTTCATTGCGCGGTTTGGGCGCCGAGTCCTGCCAATCGGACGCCGAATTGTCGAAATGTATGCGGACATCGTGAGTCGGAGTGAAGTTCTGTGTCGCCCTGTGGAATTTCGCGAAGCATTGATCGCCGCGACTGCCGAAGTGCACAGATTGGCGCTTGTTACTTGTACTCCGGGGATATACGAGCGCTTGATTCCTAACGTGATTGCGCCTTCCGGGCGGTGAATTGCCCATCCAGCTATCTTTCAACTTGCGCTGTAGGTTGCACCTGTACCCGGGAGTGGTACAGTGAGCTCCTCCCCGGAAATATTACAGGAGTATCAAAGCTGGTACATTAATCCATTCTGCGATGCGTAGTAACCGCTCAAAAAGCGATTAAAGCCCGGTGGCGCAAAACCACTAAGGCTGAACGCTCAGAATCGGCCCGGAAGGCGCCCAGGCCCGCTGGGCGCGAGCGAAGGCCAAAGCAGCCTGCCCCCGAGTCCTGGTCCAGTTCGGTCTTGATCACTCCCTTACCACTCACATCCGCGTAATGTTAGTATTGCCGCCGGTTATCGCCAGATATCGCCGAACGGAGCAATTTCGCGTACTCTGTGGTAAACCCAATTATCTCCACTACCGACAGTGCATGTACCTCCGACTCGGTGCTTTGCCGTTTTTCATTGGAGGTAAGTAGATGCTTACCTAGAATCCGTCCCAGCTAAGTAGCTCAATTATTTCGCTGGAGATCACGGATGAGATTCGGGAGGCTCTTTGCAGTCCTATACCTATTAATGGCAGCATTCCGCGTCTATGCGGGTGTATACGTTTCATCGCCTTCTGCCGCCACGGTGTCAGTTGCTGGAAGCGCGTCTGCGACTTCTCCGGTTCATTTCGTGGCAACCGCGACATCGCCAGCATGTTCGAAGGGTGTAGCTGGAATCGGAATCTACACCGCTCCGTACACATTGGCGTATAGCGTTAGCGGGGCAACTCTCAATACGAACCTCACTTTGAAGGCTGGAACCTACAACGTCGTGATTCAGGAGTGGGACAACTGCGGCTGGACAGCCAAGGCTCTGCTGACGGTGACCGTCACATCGTCCAGCGTGACCCAATCTGCTAATACGGGAAAGACGTTCTATAACCTGCAAAACCAGTCAGGATGGTCGAGCTATGCTCTGCTTCCGCCGAGCTGGGGCATATGCTCAACATGTACTTCCACGGGCCCAGAGTTGGTCTGGTCGTGGACACAGAACGTCAGCTCGCCTTCCATGGATGGGTTATCAGTTAAGAGTTATTACGGGGCTGGAAGCGTGAAGTGGGGCGATGTGCTGTGGAACAACCACCTCGTCGGCTCCTTCTCTTCACAAGGGCTGCCCGATTACAGTCACACGCTATTACCGACGATCCACAACTTTACCTACGACGTTTACTTTTGGGTGAAGGACGCGAGCGTCTCACAGGCGATGGAATTCGATATCAATCAGTTTACGGGCGGACTCTCTTTCATTTGGGGGCATGAGTGCCGAATCGCTGGCGGACACGAGTGGGACGTGTATGACAACGTTCATAAAAAATGGGTGCCCACTGGAGTTCCTTGCAACCCGATAAGCGGAGCGTGGAACCACCTGGTCATCAGCGTCCAAAGAACCTCGAGTAATCAACTGCTGTTCAAGTCGATTACGCTTAATGGAAACACAGCCACCCTCAACCATTACGAAATGCCGGGCACAACCAGTTGGAATGGGATCACAATCAACTACCAGCTCGACGGAAACTCTGCGGGGACGCCTTACGCCGTCTACTTGGACAAGCTCAATTTCAGCATGCAGTAACGAATCGAGAAAAGACGCAGCCGAATACGCCATGCGCTCGCAGGCGGGTGACCTGAGCGGCCAGCCTAACTTTGCATGAGCCCGTGTCGTCCCGTACAAGCCCGCAACTGGGTTCAGCTTAGAAGGCTAGATCCAGATCTCACCCGCAATTCCGATTCTTCCCACTGCACTAAACTCGGGCGTTGAACGCATACAGGATTAGCGCTAGCTTGAAAAAATCACGGCGTGAGGAGTTTAGAACGCCGCTTTCGTCTGTGGTGTCCAGCAAGAGAATCCCCACGAGGAGGAATCTATGCCAGTCCTAAAGATGAAAGAAAGCCCCAGACTCTCCAATACTCAAACGGAAACGAGGCTAGAAGAGCAAATTCGTGGGCGCGCTTATCAACTCTACGAGGCGCGTGGCCGCGAAAACGGCAGCGACTTGGACGATTGGCTTCAGGCCGAAATCGACATCACTGGGAATGCAACACGGAGCGCTTCAGCTCGAAGATGGCGGAGTGGATACCACCATCACCTGGGATCGCGGCGAGGCACAGAATCTCATCAGGAGTACGCCGTTTGACGTGACACTGATCGCCGATCACCCTCCTGAAATTCGTGCCGAGAGCACGGTGCGTGAATTTCGGCCTCATGGTGCATTGACCCCGTGCTTAATTCTGCGCACGACCGCGCGAGTAGCGAGCAGGGAACCGCTACAGCAACTCGGGGTAGTCGCTGTCATCCCGAAACGAGATCCTGACAAGGTGCTTCAAGAGGTGCAGAAGGCTGTGAGTTAAAGGAAATACGTGTCCACTGAGGAAAGATCACATTCGTAGTTGCTGGTTTTCCACAGCGGGGACGCGCATCAAAAGCGGCGTCGGGCAAGACCTTCGCAAATAAATACGAAAGACGAGGTGGATATTATGCAGCTTCAACTCAGTCCGGCCCACCCTGACTTCGGGAAGGTCGGCTTCGCTGAACTGGAAGACAGAGTTCGCAAGCGGGCGTATCAACTGTACGAGAGACGAGGGCACGCACACGGCTACGCGCTGGATGACTGGCTGGAAGCGAAGGCTGAGGTGCTGGGTGTCACCAAAGGTGACACCTATCTAGAGAATCTATCGCCAGGAGCTTCGAATCGTTCGAACCAGGGAGAACGAGTTCAGGTCTGAGTGAATGGAGCAATCTATGCGAGCTCCCACGAAAATATCATCAGGTAAGACCGCAGCAGAGGCAGTCGCGGAACGAATCCGTTGCCGCGCCTACGAGCTCTATGAGGAGAGAGGTCGCGAAGACGGCCACGAAGTTGAAGATTGGCTCCGCGCGGAGGCCGAGGTCATCGGCAGAGCCGAAAGAGCCGCCGCCTGATCCTGAATCCTGAAAACCAATCTGAAACAAAGCCCCGAAATCATTCGGGGCATTTCTTTTGTGTGGCGGGTTTGCAAATCTTCGCCTTTTGTGGCGATCAATGACGGGAACTGTTAGTACTTCCTACCGCAGCAAGCCCGCAAAGATTGCAGCAGGCGCTGTGTTGATTTGCTACACGACTAGTAGGCAGCCTGCAGCCACCAATTCCCTTGCATGCGCCCCTTTCGCCATGATCCAGCCACTTGTTTCTGAACCGTTGCGGTGAGAATGTCCTGGAAGGTCTTGGCGCCGAGGTCTGGGAGGTTGGAAGTCCAGGTACCTGAAAAAGGAGAGCCTCCATTCGCTCTCGCTGACCACGTGCCCTGCCAGCCCCGCGCGGACTTCTTTGCTGACCAGGTGCCTTCAAGAACAATCTGATTGCTATCGCTCAGCAGCGTCCATGAGCCGCCATCCGCGTTGTGTGAACTGTCGTTCGCACTTGCCCACCAGCGGCCTCGAAATGTTCGCTGGCCCGCGGTAGCAATCCACATACCTCGCCACGTCTTCGCTTCACCGGTGGGTTCGTTGTGCTGACACGTTACAGGCAGGGCGAATAATAGACCTAGCGCAAGTACGAGTAGTCGATGAGCGCGCAGCATACTGTATTTCTAGCGCCGCAGAGGTTTGAGGAATTCCCAAAAACTCGGCTGACGCGAATTCGGGAACGGGCCATCGGTTCCGGTCGCAGCATTTTCAGAATGCGATTCGAACGCCGGTGTGGGGGGTCTCTTTGGTTGAAGGTCCGCACCTTGCGATGTGTCGTCTTCGTCGCCGAGCAGCGACGCCGTGATCCTCAGGCTTTCCACTTCCTGACGGACACGAACCAAGTGTGATTCCTTCTGATAGAGAACTTCGTAAGCATCCCTCATCGCGTGGCTCCCGTTCCGTGTGTTAGCTCGGTAGCGTACCACAGTAAAGAATGATCTGGTTGTGGATGTAAATCGCCAGAAAGTTGTAGCCAGCCGCAGTTTGCAAGTCGCTCGCCTCGATTACGACGTTTGCAGGTTGCTCACCCGATGGCAGCAGTCGTCGAACAAAACGGAAACCTAAGACGGCAAGGCAAACCGAAATCGCCACGTTGGACGACTGCGGAAACTTTAGTACCAAGCCGTTCCGTTACCAAATCTCGTTCCTACAACTGTCCAATCTCCCATTGCACGTCAGTCCAATGGAATCTTCGGATTAGCGCCAATTCTCTTTAGCCTAAGAAAACAGCCGCCCGCTGCGGCAGGAGAAAGCCCCCATGCGCACCAGCCGGAGATCCTCCGTCCTGTTGGCTTTGTTCGCGCTCGTTTCGTCCGCATTCGCACAGCAATCGCCCAAAGGCAAAGCCGCTGAGACTGCCACCACATCACTTCTGCAGATGAACGCGGCTTATCTGCAAACTCCGGCCGTACAAAAGCCGCAGCTCTTGACCCCATTCCTCAACATGGCCGTCCAGCGCCAGCAGTTGCTCAGTTCGCTGATGCAAACGAATCCCGCAGACGTGCTCCGTATAGCAGTGCCGAACAACATTCGCAGCACCATGCCCGCATCCGTACAGAGCTATGTCGAGCAGACGGTGCAAGCGCAGGGCGTGCTGGAAGTTCTGGTCGAAGATTCCACCAGTGGATCGAAGATGCACTATGGCCTGACCACCGCAGCGGGGAAGCTCTCGCTCCACTTCTCCGATCAGGCGCCAACGATTCTGCTGACGGGATCGATTGTCCAGGTCAGTGGCGTAAAGGTGAATAATGATCTTGCGCTCACATCCAGCCCCAGCAGCACGAGTGGCGGCACAAGCTCCATGACAGTCTCATCGACCTCGACCCCGGGTGTTTCCGGCGCTGTAAACACGCTGGTGATTCTGATCAATTTCCAAGACACACCAACCTCGCAACCCTGGACGCCTTCCGCGGTTCAGAACATGGTTTTTACGCAAACCAGCAGCTGGGACCTGGAGAATTCTTTTCAGAGCACATGGCTAACGGGTGACGTTGCGGGGTGGTTCACGATTCCTGTAGCAAGTACGAATTGCGCGACCAGCACGATTAAGTCCGATGCTTTGTCGGCAGCCCAAGCGGCTGGCTACAACTTAGCCAGCTACTCGCATTTCATTTACCTGATGTCGAGCAATACAGGCTGCACCGCATGGTGGGGGCTGGCCACCATCGGCGGTAGCGACGTGTGGGTGAATGGGCAATACAACATCGCTGTCCACGTATTCGCGCATGAGATGGGGCACAACTTCGGCCTATATCACTCTCACACTGTGGATTGTGCCACGCAGGTGCTCTGCAGCAGCGGCACGTCGAGCGAGTATGGCGACGGATTCGACAGCATGGGCGCTTCCACCTACAAAGCACCCCACTTCAACGCATTTCAAAAGGAACGGCTAGGCTGGCTGAACAGCAGCGTTCAGCCGCCGATCACCACGGTGACATCGAGCGGCAGCTATCAGCTCGGCCCGTATGAAGGGCAGGATGCGAATCCCAAGGCGCTCAAGATCCTGCAGTCTGGCAGAACGAATTCGTATTACTACCTTGAACTGCGGCAGGCGCTTGGGTTCGACGGTTTTCTTTCCACTTCCAGCGACGTGATGAATGGTGTTCTGCTCCACCTCGGTAGCCCATCCAACGCCAATAGCAGCGATCTACTCGACCTGACTCCTAGCAGCCCATCTTCGTTTAGTCATCCTGCGTTAGTGCTGGGCCAGAGTTACACGGATTCAGCGCTTGGTGTGACGATCACGCCTACGGCGGTTTCAACCACGGGAGCGACAGTGCAGGTTTCATTCGGCCCGGCAGTGTGCACGAGCGCTAATCCAACGATTGCTGTTTCGCCATTGCAAAGCGCGTACGTAACTTCCGGCACACCGGTGAACTTCACGCTTACTGTGAAAGACAACGACAGTACCTCATGTGCGCCGGCGACGTTCAACTTGAATGCCAGCATTCCGGCTGGCTGGACAGCTGTATGGAGCACATCCGCTCTGTCGCTCTCTCCCGGAGCTAGCGTTTCGGCAACACTGACGGTGACTTCCCTCGCCGGAACACCGGACGGGTTCTACAACGTCGGGGTGAGCGCGACGAATGCTTCCGCCGCCACTTCTACAGCATCAACCGCGGCAACGTATGTGATTTCGACGCCCACGCCGCTCAGCATCAATATTGCAACCAATCAATCAAGCTATTTGCCAGGACAAACAGTTGTGGCGAGCGTGACGGTGCTCTCGGGAACATCTCCCGATGCTGGTACGAGCGTGACTGTGCAAGTCGTGTCACCGAATGGCAAAACGACGACCTTGAGTGGGACGACAGGCAGCAACGGCGTCGCGTCGGTTAGCTATAAGCTGTCGAAGCGTGCAGTCGTGGGGACCTATGGCGCGAACGCGAATATGGCAATCCTCGGCACCGCCGGCGGTAGCGCGACGACGGGCGCAAGGACGACGTTCGTAGTCCAGTAACTACGAAGGCCGGCAGCATCGCCATAACCGCGAACGGGTGAACGGAAAAAAAAGGGGCGGCTGCCTTTGCCACCCCTTTCCAAGTTGGCATTATTGACACGTATTGGCAAACGTGAATGCCGGACACTTGCTCTGATCTGACTGCACAAAGTTGAGGTTGTTGTTGGCGCTGTCGAGCCCATTTTTCTTGTACTGCTCGCAGCTACGGGTGTCGCCCGACCCGATCGTAAGCGGATAGGTTCCGAGCTCAATCTTCGCGTCGTTCATCAAATCCGAAATCGAGATGAAGTTCCCGCTGTTGGGAGAGGTCTCTCCCGCGAGATCGAAGCACGTACCGCTGCTTAATGACGGCGGCGGTCCAAGGTACACGAGCGCGCCCCCGCTTACCAACGGATTCGCATCTCGAGTGTTGAGCTCCATCGCGGCCAACTGTGCGGATAGCATGTAAGCCATGTTTGTCGCGTTGGCGCTTAGCAGCCAGCTAGCGAAATCGGAGTACTTGAGGCTGCTGCAGAACTTGGGCTTGTTGCCGTTACCATCTACAAGGTTGAGCGTGCAGAGGAAAGTCAATTCCGTGGTGCACTTTTGCGAACCGGCTCCACTGCATCCCATAGCAGCCTGGCCGTTCTTATTGCTCCAGTAACCGAGCGTGAGGCCGTTGCCTTTGCCCACGCACAAGTTGCCGAAGTTCGGGCCTTGGATTGTTCCTTCGCCCGCCGTGGCTGTGCCCGAGGTTGCGGTTGTATGTAACCATGCCGCTTGCAGCGCGTCATCTTCAGAAATGTGGTAATCACCACTGTCCGGAGTGACCGAGAATGCGTAGAGGCCCGACTGATCCGTCAGAGTGCATTGTCCGCTGAGAGTAGCCTCTTGGGATCTGATCTGCCATCCCTGAATTCCCAGTTCGCCTGAATCCAGCTGACCATTGGCGTTGCTGTCGTAGAACTTTTCTCCAAGGATGTCCGCGGTCGGTGGCGGAGGTGTTCCGCACTCATCCGGGTGTTCTTCGGCAAAGACAGGATCGCTGCAGTCCGGTGGTGGCACAAAAGTGCACTTGAAGTTGTCGGTCTTGGTTGTGCTGTTCTGGAAGAGCGGATCTGTCGAAATCCACGCCTTGTACACTCCCCCGTTGTTCGGTGTTTGCGTGAAAGGAAAAAGTTGTACCGTGGTTTCGCCACTAGGGCCGTTGCCACCGGTAAGGTGGGTCCCTGTAGTGCCGGTGATTACACCTTTTCCGCTGGAGTTCGTCCCTGAGGTTAAGGTCCGATTACTCACCGCGTCCGTGGATAAGATAACTTTCCCCGCGGGATCCGTCACTTGAAAGTAATAGGTAACGGTTGGGCCAACAGGAACGAGACCCGCATCATTGGTATTCTGCGGACCGCCTGTGATGTAGACCTGATCGCAAGGCAGTCCAGTGTTGTAGTTCACCACTGTTCCCGTGGGGTCGGTGGTTTGTAGAGCTCCGTTGATGGCGGCGCTTGCAGCGACGCTGAATGCGATTAACGTGACTACCAGAAAGCAAAACAGTCTGGGGCTGGGAGAGGAAAACTTTGAGAAGGTCATAGTGGCGCTATTTCTCCTTTTCGCGAATCAGAGACAGGTGAGCGGTTACGCAGCGGAAAGGGCTTTGGGGGAAGCGCCTTCAGGCGAGAGTCCTTCGCTGCGATGTTGCGCACACGGCATTGCGGGGTCGCTGTGGACCGCTGAACCTGCACTTTCTCCGGGTGCGCTTCTGAAACTAAGACTGCAAACGCTTGCGGTCAATTCCCAAAAAGTTGCAACTTGCAGTACAACTTATGTGGGCATCAACGTTTCGTCTAGCTGTTGGAGATTTTGCTCGGAGCGACTTCGAGTCGATTCTTTATTCGGGCGGTTTCGAAAGACGCACTCCAAGCAATCTAGATCAACACGTCTGGCAAGCGCTCCGGCTCGCCAGCGACCCTGATCGGGGAGAAGATTGGGGCTTGCATGCTGAGATGGCCTAACGCACTGTGGAGCTTTGGTTTGGCGGGGTGCTGATTCGGATACCTGGCGCAGGCGGATATGAATACGCGCCGCATGGGTTTAGAAGCCCGGCGGAGAGTGCGAATAAGCGTTTGCCGATCAATAGAAAACCCCAGACGCGAGACGAGCACGCACCTGGGGTGTCACCGAAAGGGGCCAGAGTACCCCTATCGTGATAACCGCCTTCGAACCATTCCTGCGAGACCAACTAGGCCCGTTCCCAAGAGGCCAATTGTTCCGGGTTCGGGAACTGTCGGCGGAGGAGTTCCGCCCCCCGTAGCTGCAAACCCGGTATTGCCGGAGCAGCTACCATTTGCACCGTTAATGCAGAAATGGAAGCCAAAGCCGGTAATCTGGTTGATATTGCTGACGCCCGACAGCGTGAACGTCAGTGTGGTCGGGAACTGCTGGCCGTGGTTCAACGAGGTCTTGAACAGATCGCTGAACGTGAAACCGCCGACGCCATTGTTCGGTTGCAGACCCGCGCTCATCCCGCTGATGCTGAAACCGCTCAGCGAAACGCTCAACGGAGTCGAGGTGTCAACGCCGATGAAACCGCCCTGTGTTACGAGCGTATAACCGGGATTCATCGTTACGGTGACAGTGAACGTACTTCCAGAACCCGGTGCAACCACCACATTTCCGAAACTTCCGCTTCCCAAATTGCTTTGTGTCAAACTGAAGCACGCATCGCCCGCAGGGCACGTTGTTGCCGATGCCGAGGGCACGAGAGCGATGGCCACCAGCGCCACCGCTAAGAGCAAAACCTTCGAACCATTGATCCGCACGACTACCTCCCTAAATTAGTAACATCCCCAGGGTTACCCTTAGCACGATGGTCGCCAACACTCCCCATAGACTCAGTGTGTGCAACGTATTGAAAAATATATATTACTCAGTACATATAGGAAATACATTGTAAGAGTCTGCCTCGACGTCGCAATCCACTTCACATTTTGCGTTAGCCATTGAGGCGACAGCCAAGAAGTAACCGGCATGATGGCACCGATGTCCTATTTACAGACGTCCTCCTCACCGATACATTTCACTTTGATCTTCGGTGGTCCGTTGGGGCGGGCCGCCTAACTCTGCGTTTCAAGCTTGTACTCGGGGCGCCAGTTTACCTGCATTCACAAATGAATATGCCTTCCAAATCTTGCGATGTCATTGTCGGGTCATCTCCCGACTCAGTGGATGAAACTGTGGCAGGACGAATGCCCCATGCATTCTTGAGAACATCTCAAAAGACAGAAGAGGTGGAACATGGCGGGTCCGCGATTACTCGGCCTCGCGTTGGTCTTGTCAAATTCTTAAGCATGTTTGCTATTGCGCTCGCCTGTGTAGTGCTCGTGAACTGGGAAACGACTACTTCTCTCAGCGAGCAGAACCCGAACGATAACGACAGGGTGACACTCGACTGCTCCGCACCAGAGAATCCTTACTATGAAGGCTCAGGAGAACACGACGGGTTCGAATGGGCAGAACGGACACACGCGACTTCCTGCGTGAGCGATGGATCCTTTCGCGCAGGGTGTGAAGAATACCGAAAGCAGACTGCAAAATTATTCCAGTGCGAGAACTAGTAGCTGTTTCACACATACTCCTGCATACTCTTTTCGCCCATTGTCCAATCTGACCGCGGCTCGAATTCTCAATTCCCGACGAAAATTGCTTCTTGGCTTCGCTGAATCGAGTGGCCTTCCAGTGGCGCATAAAGGCAATTGCGAAGTGCTTGAGCAGTCAGCGAGGGCACAGCAGCATTCCTTGTTGCTACCGAGCCCCACCTTCAAGTGCATCTTTCGGGCTATTGCAACCTTGGGCCTGTCGGGTGGACAATGGTTACCTTGTAAGGAAGTCGACCCCTCTCCCCCGACGGCGTCCTTCCATGTAGGGGTGTGTACCGCGTTCTGCGGAGGGTAATGTTATGCCTGAATTTGTGCCGCGCTTTCTGGTAGTGGTCACCGGAATTGTCGCGGTTCTGGCCCTGATCATCGGCATAAAGGACTATGTTCAAAAATCCAACTATGCTACTCATTCAGCGAGCGTAGATGTACCTGTTGCGGCTCATCCCGCCGATACACCTGCCCGAAAAAAGCACTCCTCAAGAAAGGCCAAACGAGCGGAACCGTCTCAGGCGGAACTGTCCGCGGAGTCAACTGCTGCTTCCAATGGCGGAGACGGCCTGACCATCGAAGGTGATTCGATCACGAACCATGGATTCGCATCCGGATCATCGAGGATTGCAAAATCCCATTCCGTACGCGATGAGTCGCACTTCAGTTTGGTGACGAAGTCGTGCGCGCCGCTGCCGAATTCGACCAAGCTCGAAGATGTAGATGCGCCTTACTACCAGAAGTGGGCAAGGGAATACGGCTGCAACGCGGACTGAACGCCTACAATAATCTGCTTTGATCCTCGCGTTCAGAAGCACGATATGACGCAAATCCCCGAGGGGCACGCTTCCCCAAAAAGGTTAGGAGGCTTTTTGTTTCGTGCCGGGACTCGGGGAGGATTTGAATTCTAACATCCAGGATCGTAAGGAATGTCTGATTTGGATAAGGTTGCTGCCCTGTAGGATAATTCCATCAAATTCTCAGGAGCACCTTATGGCTGACAAGTTGACGTGGGACGATGCCGCCAAGATTGGAGTGCTTCTCTCGCGAAAGCATCCTGAACTTTATCCGCTCTCAACTGATCTCGACGTCCTGCACCGCCACGTCACCAATCTCGCGGGCTTTGCTGACGATTCCAATACCTTCGACAAACGAAAACTGGAAGCGATTCGAACCGCGTGGAACGAGGAGTTTCTCGATCGCACGCAGTGATGTTGCAGCGTATGAGAGCAGGTATTTAGATCTTGGAATTGATCGCCGAAGGAACGCCAATTTCCCGCACTAATTTCTGAAAACGCGGATTATCCCGCAATCCATCGAGACTCGGGTCTTTATCAATGTAGATAAGCCAGTGGGAATGCTCTTCGTAGCATTTCAACAGGTATTCGATTGCGCGTTCGTTTTCTCCCAAGCCAACGTGGATGCCTGCGAAAAAGTAAGGCGAGACATATTTCTGTTTCGCCAGTTCGGTCATGTCTGCGAGTATCTGACGCGCTTCGCTGGTTTTCCCCGCAACCCCAAGAGTGTGCGCCAGGGCCGCGCGAATCAGTGGGCTGCCGCCGGAAAAAGTTACACCTTTCTCCCCTTCAGCAATGGCCGAGTCGTAGTGTCCGGTTGTCCTGAGCAACACGCCGAGAATCCAGTACGTGACCGGATAATTCGGATCCAGATCGACGGTTCGGCGCAGTTGCGCGATCGCTTCTTCATAACGGCGGTTGAAATACAGGTGCCATCCGATGGCGTCGTTGATGATCAGCGACAACGGATCGAGGTCGTGGCTCATCTTCAGCCTGACCATTGCTTCGTCGGGGCGCCCCATAGTCATCACGAATTCGCCGTACCAGTGATTGGCAGTGGGATACGCCGGACCCAACTCCAGGCTGCGCTTGAATTCACTTTGAGCGGCTTCCCATTGCCATTCATAAAGCCACAACACCGCGGCCAAGGACGTATGGGCTTCGGCCAGGTCCGGATCAAGTTGCAGTGCCGCCTGGGCTGCGGCTTTGCCCTTGGGGAATGCATCCTTAGGTGCGAGATAGCTGTTCCAGCCCAGCAAAACATAGCAATCGGCGAGCCCTGCGTGTGCCAGGGCATAGCTGGGATCTTGCCTGATCGCCTGCTGAAAATGTTCAATGGCCTTATAGAAGCCCGGTTCGGTCCACTGATTCCAGTGGTGACGTCCTTTGAGGTAAAGCTGGTAGGCTTCAGTACTGTCGGTGTGGCGCTTGGTCAATTGTTTCTTTTCTGCCCGGGTCAGCTTCAGCCGCAACTTCTCCGAAATCTCGTTCGAGATCTCGTCCTGGATGACAAAAATGTCACCGGGTTTGCGGTCGTATTGCGCTCCCCAAAGCTGAGAGCCCGTGGCAACATCGACCAGTTCGGTGCCAATGCGCAACGAGCCGCCGCTCTGCATGATCCTTCCGGCGAGAACGCTGCGCACATTGAGTTCGCGCCCAACCGCCTGGGCATCGATGTCCCTGGCCTTGAAGCGGGAAACCGTGCTTTGCGCCATCACCCGCAATTTCGGCAGCGTGGCGAGATTATTGATCAGGCTACCGGTGATGCCGTCACTGAGGTACTCATGTTCGGGATCTCCACTTGAGTTCTTGAAAGGCAGCACCGCAATCGAGTCGATGATCTTCGAGATTCGCTGAGGACGCAGCGCCGTTTGTGTCGAGAAGCCCTGCTCTCTCTTTCTGGTCGCGGCCGCACTCCCGGTTGATCCCCGTTCTTGCTCTTGCGGAACTCTTCTGCCAGAGTCCGTATCTCGCTTCAGCCGTTGCAACTCCGCCCGCATGTCGCCTGCGTGCTGATAACGCAGGTTTCTGTCTTTCTCCAGGGCGCGCCGGATCACATCCTGGAGCGCCTCAGGAATATCGGGATTCACTTGAAGGGGCGCCACGGGATCGCTGTGAAGGATTGCATCCGTAATGAGACCCGAGCTGGGCCCCTGGAACGGCAACTTTCCCGTAGCCATCTGGTACAGAACCACGCCGAAGGAAAACAAATCCGTGCGGCCGTCCAGTTCCTGCGCTCGAACCTGCTCTGGGGACATATAGGCTGCAGTCCCGACGGCGATCCCCACGTTCGTGAGTTGGTCGTCGGGTTCACTGGAGCTGGTGGGAGCACCTTCAGGCTTGAGAAAGAACTTCGCCACACCAAAATCCAGAATCTTGGCGTGGCCGCGCGTGGTCACAAAGATATTCGTGGGCTTGATGTCGCGATGAACGATGCCTCTAGAATGGAAAGCGTCGAGCGCGTCGGCGATCTGAATGCCGAGATCCAGCAGGCTGTCGATGTCTAAGGGCTTGCCGCTGATTCGATGCCGCAGTGTCTCGCCCTCCAGCAACTCCATCGCGATGAAGGTTTTCCCATCGGCCTCGTCGATCTCGTAAATAGTGCAAATATTCGGATGATTCAGCGCAGACGCAGCCTTGGCTTCCCGCTGAAAACGGCTGAGAGCTTGCGGGCCTTTCGACGGGCTGTCAGGCAGGAACTTGAGCGCGACAAAGCGGCCGAGCCTCACATCCTCAGCCTTGAATACGACTCCCATGGCGCCGGCGCCGAGCTCTTCAACCACACGATAATGCGAGATGGTTTGGCCAACCATTGGCGCGAATCTTACTTCCGGCAAAGGGGCGAGTCAATGCGCTCTCAAGGCTCTGCAGGGGTCCACGAACATGCCCGATGATCGTGGCTATTTCGGCGGAATTTCCGCGTAGCCGGGAGCGGCTTGCGCGTGGGTACTCCGGCTTGGTCAAGGCTTTGCCACCGAGATCAGCTTCCCTCGCGCGACTACGATGTCGCTTTTCCCGAGGGCGTTTTCCTGAGAGCGGGCCTCGCATACACAATAGCGCGTCGCAGCTGCCGGTCCTGCGCTGGAGGTTAGGCCAGCGCAAGCGGATCTTGAGAGGCGAAATCGACTGTTGCATTCCCCAGCCGATGTGGCAGAATAGATGGTAGTGCGTGTTCACCGCTGATTCGGTGTCTTCAGTAAAGATCGTTCCAACCGGTATCCAAAGTAATTCCAAAAGAATGGCCTAACGTTGTTCCGGCGTGTCTCCACGTTTGAACTCCGCCGAGCTTGGCCATCGCGCATCCGGAGGAGAGTTTACATGGAACGTGCCACTGATCCCGAACGCAGTGCAGTTGAGTGCTCAGGGGGAGAAGTCGTGGATGACATGTTGGTGGAGCTGTTGGCACCGACTGGGTCTATTCCGCAAATACTTGCTTTTGGCAGTTGCGATTCGATTGTTGGCGACCAAATCGTGGTCGGAGGCAAGCTGCTGAAGCCCATCCCTCTGAACAGCCTCGCCTGCAATGCCGTTACGCTTCCAGCTCGGCTGGATGAATCAAGAAATTATCTCGAATTCGTACCAGCGATCTCTGAAGCACTCTCGAAGCGCTTTGAGCTCACCGAGTACCAACTCGCGGCAGTGACGATGTGGATTGTGTACACATGGTTGTGGGACTTCTATCGGACTCCCCTAACACTGTTGTTGGCTGGATCCATGGAACCTGCGATGGCGCTCCTCGGTTTCATGAGTGCCGGAGTTCGGCGAGGTCTTTGCCTGGCTGACCTGAGTCAGGCAAGCCTGCGGTCGCTTCCCTTGAATATGCAACCGGTGCTGTTGATCAACCGCTACGATCTGCCACAGCAATTGTTGTCAACGCTGAGGTTTTCCAGCTACTCAGGGTTCCGAGTTCCAGGTTCGAGAAACACATTGTTAAACCTCGCGATCCCACGTGCACTGTTCCTTGGAGACCAAGAGGTCCAGGACGATTGGACTGATTTGGCCATTCGGATAAACCTGCCCCCAAGGTGTAACCGCCAGTCTTGCTATGAAAACAACCTCACCCACATGATCTCGGATTTCCAGAGCCTTGGGCTGCTGTTCCGCCTGCGATATTGGGTTGAGGTTATACGAAACAATGAGCCGGTTTTGGGGCTCACCCAACAGGAGATCGCCGAAAAACTACTCGGCGATTTTTGCGGAATGCGAGAGCTAGCTACGAATGCGAAAAGCTACTTCACTGCCCAAGAGGATCAGCAGTTTGCAAGTCGCTCTCGCGACCCGAAGTCTGCCATTCTGGAAGTGCTTTGGGGCCCGATGCACGCGGGCAAGCCAATCGGCGTCTCCGAGGTTGCTAGCCGGCTCAACGCATTGCTACATAACCGTGGGGAACTGATCGATCTGCGAAGCGAGCAGGTTGGGTTCTTGCTCAGTGACCTAGGAATTCCCCGACGACGTTCACAACGCGAGAAGCGGATAGAGTTCACTCGAGAAGTAAGCCAACGATTGCACAGGCTTTCGAGCGGTTTCCAACTGGAGCTGCCCGTCGATGACAAGTGTCTGGACTGCCCACGTCAAGATGCTGCAGCAGAATGACATATGTAAGGTATGTAGGGTTTGTAGCTTTCATGGAGTTTAAATGCTGATTCGCAAACTCAATCGCCTCACCGCCGAACAGATAGCGCGAGATCTACCCCATTTACGAAAATTGCATGAAGAGGGAATCGATGTCGAGCTGCCAGAGCCGGCCCTGTGCCCCCTGGAAATCTTAGCCGCCCAGGAACCGTCAGTGGTATTCAGCTTTTCTCCTTGGCAATCGGGCTACGCCCTGAACATACAGCTCACAGCGCAAGCCAACATCACCCTGGTGGAGTTCACCTTGGGGTCTCCTTTTCACGAACTTGCTTTGCACTTTGTTGCAGAGACCGATAGTTGCAAATTTGGCCCATGTTCTTATCCCGTCGGACAGATCCTCAACGATCTGTTCGAGAATCCCTTGTCGATGTCGAAGGGTACGGTGCGGCGTGGTGCCTTGCTCGCTGTAGGTGAGGGGCCGATCCCGAGTGAAACTCAGAGCTTTGATGTGGTCATCCAGTTCTTAGACAGCCTTCATCGACAAGTGAGCACGAACATTCTGGTTCGAAAACAGGAATGGGCGGGTACTACCAAGCCCCTTCAGCTGTCGGGCCGTCGTGGTTCCAGTTTGTACGACGACGCGTCAGGACGCGGTGAACCGAGGAGTGAGTCACCTCGGATCCATAGTCGAAGCAGGAGGGAAAAGACATTCTCGAGGCGCTCTGTGAAAAATCCGTCGTAAGTACGCTGCTTGCGCCGCGCGTTGCCGTTGGCCAGTTTTTTGCAAGTCCGTGCTGGGCTAACGGTTCAAGGATTGGGAGTGTTCCGGCGCCAATTATTTTGGCGGGATTTCCGCGTAGCCGGGAGCGGCTTGCTTGATGTTTTGGGTGAGAGAAGCTTTGGCATCGCCGATCGTCCAACGAATCCCGCCCCCTAGAAGATTTAAGAAGAATGGACTGGACCAATTCTCAGGCCGATCGCCAATAGCGGTGTAGAAAACACGCCCTTTGCCTTCCATCCTTGCCCATGTCATCGGATAGGGAGGGCGTTCGTACGGCTTGCCCGTCATGCCTTTTGTGTCGAGCGTGAGGATCACGTGCATGTCGGTGCGGAAATCTTTTAGCGAATACCACTCGTCGTTGAACTTTACCGGAGAGGAGACGCCTTCAAGGCCCGGAAATTTCGGATCATCAACAACGAGGTTCGTGTCCTGCAGCCGCGGTGAACTGCCGTGCGTAATGAACTCGCCGCCTAACACTCGCAGATATGGGTCCGATTGCTCGCCGTGGGCTGCGTAGCGATTTGAATTGTCCTGCGGATCAGGCTGGGTATGGAAGGTGTCGGTGGCCGCATGGATGCCGACGAAACCCATTCCGCCATGAATTGCGTCCAGGAACTTCTGTTTTCCTGCCGGCGACATCGGCGGATTCTTGTCAGTACCGGCGGTCGTCAGATCGCCGGTGGTGAAGAACACGACGGCAGCATATTTGTGGAAGTCAGGGGAATCGAAAATCGTGCCGTCTTTGCTCGCGGTGACGTTGAAGCCGTGCTGCTGTCCCAATGAAGTAATGGCGTTGTCCACGATGCTGGGCTGGCCGTCTTTGAGTTTCACGACGTCGTGCTCAAAGCCCGAAGACTTGGTGAATACCAGCACCGACTTCTTCCCGGCCGCCCATGCGCCAGAGGGAAGAGCGAGACTCAACCCGGCAACCGCTCCCATTTCGATAAACTGACGACGCGTAAATTCACGGCTCATAGTTTCCCGCCTGTTCTGGTTCTAAACTTCGTTACGGCGAAAGCGCTCGGCCAGATGGTCGCACGCGCGGACTGCCAGGGCCATCATGGTGAGCGTAGGATTCTGGCACGCCGACGACACGAAGCACGAACCGTCGGCCACTACGACATTCGAAACATCGTGCGACTGGCTGAATGGGTTGAGCACCGATTTCTTCGGGTCAGTTCCCATGCGAGCGGTCCCGACCTCGTGAATCGCCATACCTGGCATCTCAGTTCCAGTAGTGATGCGAATGTTTTTGGCGCCCGCGGCTTCGAGCATTTCGGCTGCACTTACAGCCGCGTCCTGCATCATCGCTTTTTCATTCGCGCCATGCGCCATGCTGATGCGCAGCGCAGGAATGCCCCACGCATCTTTTAGATAGGGATCGATCTCGCAGAAATTGTCGAAGCGCGCCAGTGACTCGCCAAATGCGCCGAGGGATACGTCATACGTGCCTTGCTTTACAGCTCTTTTGTACGTAGCTCCAATGCCCGGGGCGCCAAAGTCGAACGACGGCATGGAAGAGCCTTGGTATCCGTAGCCGCGAATGAAGTGCGGATATTTGCCTGTCGCCGGGGTATTGCGAAAGCGCACCGCGTAAATTCCCGTTGGCCGGTGCGGCGGACTCGCGCTGGGCTTGCCTTGCAAATCTTCGAACGTACCACTGGCGCCACCGCCGACCACGTGGTCCATCAAGTGGTGCCCGAGCATGCCGCTGGAATTTCCTAAGCCTTTGGGATACTCGCGCGTCGAGGAATTTAGCAATATGCGCGTGGACTCCAGCGCCTGTGCGCACAGCACAACTGCTTTGCCACGAACCTGCTTCGTCTCTTTCGTCGCTCGGGTGACGAAGGTGACGCCGCTTGCCTTATTGCTGGCCGTGTCCATGTCAACATGGCTGACGATCGCGTCGGTGATCAGAGTGCAATTGCCCGTCTTCACCGCGTCCTTCACCGTCGTAAATGGACTGCTGAAGTAGGAAAACGTGAAGCACCCGCGCTCGCAAGGCCCGCAGTAATGACAGGGGGCACGACCGTTGTGCGGCTGGGTAAGGATCGCGACACGACCCATTGTCAGGGTGCGTCCAAACTTCTTCTGCATGCTGTCGCGCAGGCGGACCTCTCCGCAACTCATCTTCATCGGCGGCAGAAACTGTCCATCGGGCAGCATTGGGTTCTTCTCCGCCGCCCCGCTGATGCCAACGTATCTCTCAACAATGTCGTAATAAGGCGCGAGATCAGCGTAGGAAATCGGCCAGTCGACGTCAAATCCATCTCGGCTTGCAGCTTTGAAATCCACATCACTTAGGCGATAGCTATGTCGTCCCCACACAAGCGAACGGCCGCCCAGCACGCGCAGCCGCTGCCATGTGAAGGGACGGTCCGTAGGAGTGCTGTACGGATTCTCCAGGTCGTTGACGAACCATTCGTAGTTGTACTCCATGCAGGCATAGCACTGCTGCTGAATGGGACGCGTTTTCGCGATTTCTGGATCGCGGCCACGGTACTTCAACTGGAAAACGGGCATGTGCTCAGTGAACTCCCGCGGGGTCACCGTGCGGCCGGCCTCAAGCAATGCAACTTTCAGGCCTGCTTCCGAGAGCCGCTTGGCCGCCCAGCCGCCAGTCGCGCCGGAGCCGACAACAATCACATCGTAGATTTGCTGCAACGGGTCGTTTGCCATGAGTTAAGTATGCGTACCGGTGGCGTGCTCACATCCAAGGTAGGGCCCATGAGTCATCTCGCCATCCCAACCCAGTTCCTTTTGCCCCATTTCCGACTCATAGTATCCGGTGGCGATCAGGGTTTTGAGCAGCTGAAAGTTGCGCTGGCCGGGGTCGCCAGGTTCTCCGTGGCGGTCATCGCGTTCGGTCCAGCGGCTGTTTTCGCGAGCGAAAGCCCACTGGTTCAGCAGCCACACTTGGTTTTCCGGAGTGAGCTGCACGAAATCACTTTTGAATTCCTTTTGGCTCTCGTCATCGATGAAAGCTAATGCTCCGCTAAAACGTTGCTGAAACCCGGCGGGTTGCACCGAAAGAAGCAGATCGAGGTACCGGTTGACGAGAGCTGCCTTGGCCCCGGGAGTCTCGGTCGCCGGGATGATCACATCGCTCACCATGATCAATGTCGCGTTCTGGTGCTCGTTTAGAAATGCCGGCTTCCAATTTGGATCGCTGAGAACTGCGGACCCGTCTTCCCCACGCGCAGCCGCTGTGAGTCCTGATGAGACCGCCTGCGCGACGGAAAAAGTTGGTCCTAAGACCGTGGCGACGCTGGCAAACAGAGCGGCGCGAATCAATTCACGCCGATTGAGTAGGGAAGTGGACGAACGTGACTGCCCTTCCTGGTGGGGAACTACGCGGTCAAAACCTTCCATCTCGCGAAATGATAAAGGCAGCACCGCAATTTCACAATTCAGAAGTGCAGCTTCAGCGAAAAAATTATCGTGAAATCGTGGTCCACGTTGATCCGTTTTTCGAGGATTCAAGCGCGGTCTTGATGAACCTGACTCCTTCCACTCCATCCTCAACAGTCGGCACTAAGAGCGACAGTGGATTGGGAGCGCGTTTTTCGCGCCGCGAAATAATCTGGTCCGCGAGGTCATTGTATAGCTGCGCAAAGGCCTCGAGATATCCTTCTGGATGTCCGCTTGGAATTCGAGTCGCATGAGCAGCCGCACTTCCCGTACCCGCGCTGCCGCGTCGAATGATCTGCTTCGGTTGCCCCAGCGGAGTAAAACTTAGCTCGTTCGGATTCTCCTGGTGCCACTCAAGCCCGGCTTTCTCCCCGTAAACACGTAGGCGCAGATTGTTCTCGTTCCCTGGCGCTACCTGAGTCGCCCAAAGACTTCCTTTCGCGCCACCGGCGAACCGAAGCAGCATGTGGACGTTGTCGTCGAGTCGCCGTCCGGGAACAAACGTACTCACATCCGCCGCAATTGTTTCGCAGGTCAATCCAGTCACGAAACACGCAAGGTTATAAGCGTGGGTTCCGATATCGCCTAGCGACCCGGCCGGCCCACTGCGAGCCGGATCAGTGCGCCATTCGGCCTGCTTTTGGCCCGTCTTCTCAAGCAGTGTAGAAAGCCAATCCTGCACATATTCCACCTGCACCAGCCGAATGGGACCGAGTTCGCCAGCCGCCACCATCTCGCGTGCCTGGCGAACCAGCGGATGGCCGGTGTAGTTGTGCGTCACACCGAATACGAGGCCCGTGCGCTTGACGGTATTGGCAAGGTCGAGAGCGTCTTCCAGTGTCGTCGTCAGGGGCTTATCGCAGATCACATCGATCCCCGCTTCAAGAAAGACCTTTGCAGGCGCATGATGCATGTGGTTTGGCGTAACGATCGAAACCACCTCAATACCGTGGGGCAACTTCGCTTCAGCTACTGCCATTTCCTGAAAGCTGCCGTACGCGCGAGGGATGTTGAGTTCCTTCGCTCCTGCCAGGCTCTTCTCGGGATCAGAACTCAGTGCTGCCGCAACTAACTCGTAGCGATCATCCAGTCGCGCGGCGATCCGGTGCACGGCGCCAATGAAAGCTCCGGGCCCGCCGCCCACCATCCCTAACCGCAAGCGGCGGCGATGTCCTTGACTCGTGCTCTCAATCGCCATGGCTGCCTTCCTTTCGACCCAGGCCCAGCATTTTACGGTTTGCTTCGAGGTCGGCGCCAGACTTGGCAAAGTCATCGAAAGCGCGTTCCGCCGTCTGTATGATGTGACGAGCAATGAACGGCGCGCCCTCTTTTGCACCCTGCTCGCTGTTTTTCAGGCAGTCCTCCCATTCGAGGACGGCCCATCCTTCGAAGTCGTATTGCGCGAGCTTGGAAAAGATTCCGCGGAAATCAACCTGGCCATCGCCAAGGGACCGGAACCGCCCTGCACGCGAAATCCACGGCTGATATCCGCCATACACTCCCTGTCGCCCGTTCGGACGGAACTCAGCGTCCTTTACATGGAACATCTTGATTCGCTCATGATAGATGTCGATGAATTCCAGATAATCCAGTTGCTGAAGAACGAAGTGGCTTGGATCAAAGAGGATGTTGCACCGTTTGTGTCCGCCAAGCCGATCTAGGAACATTTCAAAACTGATGCCATCATGCAGGTCTTCGCCGGGATGCAACTCAAAGCAGAGATCGACGCCGGCGTTGTCGAACGTGTCCAGAATCGGCTTCCACCGTTTGGCGAGTTCATCGAATGCGGTCTCAATCAGGCCTGGCGGTCGTTGCGGCCATGGATAAATGTACGGCCACGCGAATGCACCCGAGAACGTGACGTGGGCCTGGAGCCCAAAATTGGCCGACGCCTTTGCCGCGAACTGAAGTTGTTCGACTCCCCACTTCTGCCGGGCCGAGGGATTGCCTCGCATCGGAGCTGGCGCGAAGCCATCGAAGGCTTCGTCATACGCAGGATGGACGGCCACCAGCTGTCCCTGTAAGTGCGTCGAGAGTTCCGTCACCTCCACGCCGTTTGCCTTCATCATTCCTTTGATCTCGTCGCAATAGCCACGGCTCTCGGCGGCTTTCTTGAGATCGAATAGCCGGCCTTCCCAGGTGGGAATCTGCACACCCTTGTACCCGAGGGAGGCCGCCCAGCGCGAAATCTCGTTCAAATTGTTGAAGGGCGATTCGTCCCCCGCAAATTGCGCGAGAAAAATCGCAGGACCCTTAACGGTTCTCACGATCTAACCTCCAGTTACAAATCGATGCATCCACGCGCCCGCCTCAACCCAAAAGGCAGGGCACGTCAGATTTTGTATCGAGAAGTATAAGAGGTCTGGGGCAGTGGGGTGAAATTGCCTCCAACGGACGTGAACGTTTTTATGAAAATCACCGGAAATGTTTTCATGATCTCTCGTGAGTGACTATAAACTGCTGGGGAACGGTGAGTGATCATGGAACCCCAAGTTGCGTCTGAGTTTGGTTCGTCCTATTCTCGTGCGACCATCCTGTTTTTGGCTTTGTACGTTCTGTTTTTTAGCACCCCGGCTTCTTCTCAGGATTCGCAGGCTCGCGTTTCATTGTCGACAACCAAGATGCTTGTCGATCCCTCTCCTGGACGCCTCAGCTTTGTGAATAGTTTTCCAGCGACCATTGCCATCAGCCCCGATGGCCGATACGCGGCGTTGTTGAACGACGGTTACGGAACTCCGAAGTCGAAAGGCCGCCAATCGATCGCCATTCTCAACCTCAGTACATCGGAGCTGAAGGATTTTCCAGATTCCCGCCTGTCGCCCACCTCCCATCAAAGCTACTTCCTTGGCCTCGCATTCAGTTCGGATGGACAGTATCTCTACGCGTCAGTTGTTTCGCTCACTGATCCGACCGGCTCGAAACACGGTGATACCGGAAACGGAATTGCTGTGTATCGGTTTGATAAAGGCAAGCTCAAAGCGAAGCGCTTTCTGCCGATTGCTCCGCAGAAACTCGCGCCAGGCAAGAAAGTGGCGTCCGCGCTGAAAGCCGTTCCGTCAGGAACAGCCATACCGTATCCCGCAGGCCTCGCCGTTATTTCACGCCAGAGTCATGATGAACTGCTGGTGGCGAATGATCTCTCCGACAACGTGATTCTCATCGATGCTCAAACCGGCAGGACGGTTCAGCAATTCGATGTCAGCCCTCACGAATCGGTGCCGTCCTCTTTTCCTTATACCGTGGTTGCGGCGCGGGATGGCCGGCGTGCCTGGTGCAGTTTGTGGAATGACTCTCAAGTTGCCGAACTCGACCTGAGCTCCGGGCGCGTCATGCGTAAGGTATCGCTGATGGCGCCCGCGGATGCGACTTTGCCGGGATCTCATCCGACAGCGTTGCTCCTTAGTCCCGACGAACGCCTCTTGTACGTCACCCTGTCGAACTCCGACGTACTGGCAGTGATCGACACGGCTTCGGGTAGCGTCATTCATTTAGCGTCGACCAGAATCGCAGACCAGAAATATGCCGGAAGCTATCCCGATGCATTAGCTCAATCGTCAGACGGCAAACAGATCTTCGTCGCGGACGCGTCTCTAAACGCGGTCGGGATCTTTGATCGCGAGAAACTGGAAATTCCATCTTCTCCGGCGCCATCCCACGATGCCCGCGGATTCGTCCCTACTGACTGGTATCCCAGCGCCTTGGCTGTTTCTGGAGATCATCTTCTAATTGCAGCTGCGAAGGGAAGAGGAGTCACTGCGAACAATGGAATGGACGAGCTCCGCAAGCAAACGCGCCGCGAGCATCCGTACATCGCATCCTTGTTGTACGGCTCGCTCGCAGAGTTGAGCATTTCCTCATTGGGTAAAGATCTTCCGGCCCTCACCCGTCGAGTTGCTGAAAACAATCTGCTGCTTTCCAATCCCGGAGAAATTGAATTCCATGCGGGCACAAATCCGATCAGGCATGTCATCTATATTCTGAAAGAGAACCGCACGTACGATCAGATCCTTGGTGATCTTACGCTGAACGGCGCCAAAGTCGGCAACGGCGATCCCTCGCTCACCATGTATGGCGCCGACGTCACTCCTAACGAACACAAACTCGCGCTCGAGTTCGGCGTGCTCGACAACTTCTACGATAGCGGCGAAGTTTCCGGCGACGGCCATGACTGGTCGAACGCCGCCATCACCAGCGACTATAACGAGAAAACCTGGCAAATCACCTATCGGGGTAAAGAACACACTTACGATTACGGAGGCACTGTCGCCGACGAAATTCCCCTCGAACTCGGCGAGTCCAACGTCAACACTCCTGGCACAGGTTTTATCTGGGATAACCTTGCCAGTCACCACCTCACCTATCGCGACTACGGCGAATATGTTGTGGCCTCGTGGTGTACTCCGGAAAAACAGGCCGGAGCTTCGCCGGCGGAAGGCATGCCCCTAGCGTTCAGCCACCCGTGCAAAAGCGATTCCGTCATCTACGGTTCGGCGTTGCCCGCGAACGTGGGTGAACCCCACGGATCGAACAGCCCATGGCCCTGGCGAATGCCGCTCTTCTCCAGCGCGCGCCCAACTCTGGCTTCTCTGCGTGACCATATTGACCCTGCATTTCCTGACTTCAATGTGGAATATCCCGACCAGCTGCGCGCCGACGAATTTCTCAATGAGTTTGACTCTTTTGTTCGCGCCCGGCGCGAGGGGCATGGAACTGAGTTGCCCGCGTTCGTGCTGTTGTATCTTCCCAACGATCACACTCTCGGCACGACCAAAGGCAAGCCTCGACCAGCCGCATCCGTCGCCGACAATGATCTCGCGTTAGGCCGGGTTATTGACGCGGTCTCCCACAGCCTTTACTGGGATGACACCGCCATCTTCATTGTTGAAGATGACGCGCAGAACGGTGCCGATCATGTCGATGCCCACCGCTCCATCGCATTTGCGATCAGTAAGTACTCTCCCTCAACGCCTGAGCGGCCATTTGTCGACAGCCGCTTCTACACCACCGTGAATATGGTGCACACGATGGAGAGTTTGCTCGGCTTGCCCCCCATGAATCACAATGACGCCTATGCTCCGGTCATGGCGCCGCTTTTTTCCGGGGAAGGGAATCACCCGGCGTACACCGCCGATTGGCGCAATCGCGATAACGGCTTGATCTACGAGACGAACTCGGCCAAGCGGCCCGGCGGAAAAAAGTCGGCCAAAATGAACTTTACCCAGCCCGACGCCGTAGACACTGCGGCGCTGAACAAAATTCTCTGGCGAGACCGGCGCGGCGATATGCCCATGCCCAGCCCAAAACACACGGTCTTTCCTCAATCCAAGCAACCGGACATTGATTGATGGGCTTATCCCGCGCAGGTCCTGCCGTTAGTAAGTAGCTTGGCAACTCTACTCTTGACCCGACCGCCAACTCGCGCAAGAATGCTTTCACTCCTCCACGTTCGAAGATTTCCAACCTGAAGACTGATGAAATCGCCATTCTTATTCATGGTGATCACGCTCGCGGTGATCACGAAAGCTTCTGATAAGCCGATCCCCGTAGTTACTGGTGACCCGCGTGTAGACAAGCTGCTCAGTGAGATGACCCTCGAGGAGAAGGTCACACTCATTCACGGTACGCAGGAAGATCCGAATGCCTATCAAGGTCAGGCCGGATATCTTGCGGGTGTGCCGCGGCTCGGAATCCCCAGTCTTCGTTTCGCAGACGGGCCACCAGGTGTGCTGACGCGCCATCCTTCGCAGGGTGAAACGGCGACCATGGGATTGGCTGCCACCTTCAGCGTCAAAGACGCAGAGGAAAATGGCGTGGTCATTGGCCGCGAGTCTCGCGCGCTCGGCATCGACGTGTCGCTGCAACCTTTTGTCAACATCGATCGTGATCTGCAGTACGGACGTGGCTTCAATACTTTTGGCGAAGATCCCTATCTCACCTCGATGATGGGTGCGGCCGAGATCAAGGGCATTCAATCGCAGCATGTGATGGCGCAAGTGAAACACTATGTCGCCTACGACTCCGACGCCAGCAACATCTTTGTCGATGACCAAACGTTACATGAAGTTTACGTGGCGCCATTCGACGCGGCAGTCAAGGCGGGAGTTTCGTCGATCATGTGTTCGTACAACCGCGTCAATGGAGATTTCGCCTGCGGAAACAAAACGACGCTGACTAGGATTCTTCGTGACGAAATCGGCTTCAAGGGTTTCGTCACCTCGGATTGGGGCGCGACCCACGCCGTGAACTTCATCAATGCGGGCCTGGACATGGAAATGCCCGGCGAATTGACGCCCAGCGGCATTTTCGAAACCCCTTCATTCTTCGATCTCAAGCCGTTCTCGTTGCCGCCTCACTCGCGCGCTTTGAATGCGGACGCGGAAACCTTGGGAGGCCACATTCCGGAAGAGCCGAAGGAGGAAACATTCCGCGACGACACCCCGTTGAAGCTGTGCCCGGAAAAAATGAGGGCGGCATTAAACAATGGCAGCGTCAGCGAAGCAAGCGTTACACGAGCCTCCGGGAGAGTCCTTTACGAGATTGTTCACTTCGGATATATGGACGGTCTGCAAAAACATGAGATCACACCCGAGGCAACCGAGGCCAACGCGAAGATTATCGAGAAGACCGCCGAAGATGCGGCCGTGCTGCTGAAGAACGATGATCGCGCACTACCGCTAAAGGCCAGTGAATTGAGTTCAGTAGTCCTGATCGGTCCGACCGCGGCAGAAGTGGATTCCATCGGCATTAGCGGTGAGCGTTCGGTCGGTTTGCCCCAGCGCCAGGTCGGTCCGCTTGCCGCGATGAAGAAGATTTCCGGCAATGGCAACATTCAATTCGCCGCTGCCGATGACATGAACGGCGTCACAATTCCAAGTTCTGTGCTTCGCTATAACGGCAAACCGGGGCTCATGCGCCTCGGCGCAACTCCTCAACAGATCGATGCCGAGATCAACTTCACGATTAAAGGCGGCAACGCCTTGCCGCCGAACTCCACAGTGAGATGGAAAGGCACTCTGACGGCTCCTCATCCGGGGAACTATTGGATTTACTTGCAGGCTTTGGGGACCAATGCGGCGCTTTCAATTGACGGTAAGTGGCGCACCCGAACGGGAGCTTATCAGGGCGCAATCCATGGCGACATCTTGGAGGCGGACCAGGACAACGCAGTGCCCACGCTCGACGGGCTCGACAATGTACGGCGTGCAGTTCAACTCAGCGCAGGCCCGCACCAAATTGAAGTAACAACTACGCCCGACAGTTCGGGATCCCCTGCGCAAGTGCGGCTGAACTGGTATACGCCCGAGCAGCGTCAGGCCGATCACGATGCCGCCATTCGCGCCGCCAAGGACGCGAAAACTGCGGTGGTATTTGTGTGGACCCGGCTAGACCCGGTTTTCGGCTTGCCGGGAGATCAGGACAAGCTGGTTCAAGAAGTCGCCGCGGTGAATCCAAACACGGTTGTGGTTCTCAACACCAGCCAGCCCGTGGCGATGCCGTGGCGCAGCAAGGTCAAAGCGGTGCTCGAAATGTGGTGGCCAGGCGATGAGGGCGGATGGGCGACGGCAAACCTGCTGCTGGGCAAGGTCAGTCCCGCGGGCAGGCTGCCCGTGACATGGGGCAATCGTCTTGAGGATTATCCCGCCACCGATCCCAAATATCCCGAGCGCAGCAGGAAAGGCGTGCACCACAAGACCACATTTAGCGAAGGCGTAAACGTCGGCTATCGTTGGTTCGATAAAGAAAATATCGAACCTTTGTTCCCATTCGGTTATGGGCTCAGTTACACGACCTTCGAGTACTCAGGATTGAAAGCGGCGAAGGCTTCTGACGGCGGCCTAGACTTGACGGTGCACATCAGGAACACTGGAACGATGGCATCGGACGAGGTGCCGCAAGTGTACTTAGGTGCACCAGGCAATGCGCCCGCGGGGGTGCAATTTCCGGTGCGCAAGCTGGTCGCTTTTGATCGCGTGCATATCGGCGCGGGACAAACCAAGACCGTCATGCTTCACGTTCCAGATCGGCAGCTGCAGTACTGGTCAACCAAAGACCAGAACTGGATCACGCCATCTGGAAAAAGGATCGTCAGCGTCGGAGGATCGTCTCGATCTCTGCCCTTGAAACAGGAGATTGACTGAATTAAGTAGTTTGGGTGAATGGCGACGCGCTTTACTTGGGCTGTTTACCAAAATCTGCTGATCCCACTCGCACCACCGTAAACGGTCTGGAGCGATGTCCGGGCTGCGGTTCCGCTTCACCAGGTACGGCTTCGGTCCAGGCGCCGTAAGCTTTCCCGTTCAGCACCGTCAACCACGTGTAATCGCCAAGAAATGTCGGCTGGCTGCTCTCAAAGGTTTTCTCGGCCCAAGCATAGTTCGTGAACGTCTTGGCGCCATCCGTCGATCGCGCGAGAGTGAATCCCGTGCGCTTGTTCGCGGGATCATCGCGCCGATCATAGAACTGAACATAGACGTCTCCAGTCGCCGGATCCACGGCCATCCATTGAAAAAACTGATCAGCGCCGTCGTGAATCGGATCGCTGTTCACCCGCACCGGCTGTGACCAGGTCCGCCCCCGATCTTGCGACGAGGCGCAGAAAACATCCACATCTCCATTTCGATAGTCGCTCCAGGACACGTAGAGGATACGATCGTTCGCTCTCCTGGAATCCACGCCGATCTGCGGAAATCCCATGACCCGCGACACTCCCGGCACTCCGCCTGCTCCTCCGAAGTAGGGAGGCGCTACGTTGACCGCCACTCGGGACGGCGCGAACGTTTTGCCTCCATCGTGCGATTGCGTAAACGTAATCGTGCTTCCGTCATTCCAGATGGCGTAGATGGTTCCGTCGGTGGCAACCACACCTACAAATCCGACGAGCCCGCCATTGTCGTCGCGCGGCAGTCCCGCATGCGTGCTAATTCGCACCGGCTTTGAAAAACTCTTACCGCCATCGGTGGACCTCGCGAAGAGCATTACGGATTTATCCATCTGCCACTCGATCCAACCTACATAAATGTTCCCGGCGAACCGACTCCGCGGATTGGTGTCGGCAAAAATGCGCGGCATGTCTTCCATGTGGCTCTCGCCATCGCCGTCATTTTCACGCTCGTAATTGCCTTCGCGCTCGCCGCCGGTAAAGACCTTCACCGGTACCGCTGACTTCTCCCAAGTCTTGCCGCCATCCGGAGAGCGTCGGACAAAAATTCCATTCTTGCCGGCGCCATGGGCCCAATACGACATGCTGCCAAGCTTCTCAAAATGCAAAGTGCTCAGATACGCGCGTCCCTTGTCGTCGAATGCGACCGAGACATCTCCCCCACCGCGCCACCCTTCAACGGGCGGCAGGTCAGCGGTCAAGAAGGTTTTCCCACCGTCCTGCGAATAGGCAATTGTTGCCGGCTGAAAGGTGACCACGATCTGCTCGGGATTATTCGGGTTCACTGCGACCGACGGCTCATTGCCGCGAACTTCGGGCTTAGAAATCGTGAGCACATTTCGGTCAGGAGCCGGAAGAAGTGGGGTCTGCGCCAGGGCCCCAGAGATCAGCCACAGGCACGTAAAACTGAGGGAAAAGGTTCTAAACCCGCACATAACAATGAGCTTCTCAGATTTCATGTCAGCGTCCTTGCAGTCAAGGCGCCACTCAGGATACTTTATCCAATCGGCCGTTTCCACCATTTTCCCTCCCCAGAAAGGAGACACATATCTTCGTCATGCGTCCTGCCCAGGTCATTATTGGCTCCTTGATATGCGCTTTTTGCCTTTTAATATCTCCGCTCTCGGCCCAAGAAGACCGCCCTGGCCGCAGCATTGGCAAGGTCTCAACCTTGGGGAACTTAATCCTCATGGAACTCGACGATGGCGCATTGGGCCAAGCCAATCTCTTCGACCTCGCCGGCCGCACGCTCCGCTTCGTTCCGCAGCACTCGCGCTACTCAGTTCAACTTTCTCCGTTGGAGTGGGATTCCAACTTCGGCCCAGAACTCTCCGGCTCCGATGTCACTCTTCACAACCTAGGCTTCCCATTCTCCGGAAAAACCTGGAACTCCTTTCGTATCGGCACTACCGGTTGGATCAGCTTCGGCGAAAGCCAAAGTCAAGATGACGAAGGCAACAACAACCGCGGCGTCTCCGTCGGACGATTCGATGCCTTGTCCCAAGCTGCAGGTGAGCTTTTCGATAGCGCTCCCGCCATTTGCGCCTTCTTCAAGCCCCGCATGTCCGGCAACCGTTACGCGAAAGAGCTGGCAGATCGCGTTGTAGTTACGTGGGACTTAACAGAACCCTTCGGCAGCATTCAGGATTTCACGTGGTCCAAAACTACCAACCGTTTCCAAGCCGTCCTCAAGCGTGACGGTGAGATTGACCTCTCCTACCAGCAGATCGCTGCGAAGGACGCGATTGTCGGTTTGTACCCAACCATCTCCGGCAAAGAAAGATCACTTGCGACCGTATCCGCAGAATCGCACCCTGAACTCCCTGATCACCTCGACGTCCGCAATCTCAAGATTTCAACAATCGACGAAACCGTTGTGCAAACCACATTCGAGACCCGCGGTCCGGTGCTGAAACCAGGCGATTCCGGCCTTCAACATATCGCCTACCAGGTTTCATTTGCGCCGCAATCTGCCAAAGGTCCGGGACCGGCGGATGAGGACGTCACTTGGACCGTAGTCGGTTTCAAGCGACAGGGCAAAGATTCGAATTACTTCGTTTTCGGCCCCGGCGTCTCGAAGAAGATAGAGGTGCACGGCAATACGATTACGATTCGCGGCATTCTGCCTACGTCTCTTCGCAGCGCAGACCACATCTCCGTCAGCGCCCAGGTAATTACCAGGCGCAATCCCGAGAAGATTGTTGAACAAATGCCGCACCAGGCCATTCAGCTTTCCGTTCTCAAGAATCCGGAAGTGCATTTCTCAGCGTTGCAACCGAAGGATGGCCCGTTCTCATTGCTATACGAATCTTTCCATTATCTCGCCCTGCCCAGTCCGCAAGATCTCTCCTGCACGGTGATCAAAGCTCTCGGTGATCATTTCGACTTCCTTGCATATTATTCCGACTTCCGCATAGACAACCAGGAAGCAGGCACGCCCAGTGACGGCCCGCGCGGCGGCAACGTGACCGGCATTGGCGACAGGCAGGGAGACCTTGCCGGCTATTGCACGCAAGGCCGATTTCAGTGGGGATATGTGCAGCCGGTCTATGCAGGCTCAAACCAAATGCAAGAGCAGCCGCCCGACGACGCTCCGGTTGGCGATGGGCACGTCATCACTTTCTACAAACATCAGCTCTCGGAAAGCACTCCGGACCGCAAAATGCTTCCGTACAACTACGCAATGTCGCAACTCGGCCACGAAATGGGACACCGATGGGGCGTGTCCGTTTCTGCCAAGGTGAAGGGCGAAGATATCGTACTGGGGCCAGTGCACTGGACACGCGGTTTGCACGCGCCGGTCGCCTTTCCTTATCAGCGGCCGACCGAGGCCTCGGCCATGGGCGGCAGCGTGTGGCAGGACAATCATGACGGAACCTTCACCCAGCTGGACGACGACTATTACGTGCCTGCGACGGGCTATTCCTACCTCGACCTATACTTGATGGGCCTGATCTCGCCTTCGGAAGTTCCCGACTTCTTCATCCTGCGGAATCTGGTGCCGGCAGGGAAGGATGGCAACGGCCATCCCATTTTCAAATCCGATCGAACCAAAATTGCAGTCGGCGACGTGATTGCCGCCGAAGGTCCTCGCCTGCCCGACGTCGACCACTCGCAGCGGGCCTTCAATACTGGTATGGTCCTGATCGTGGAACACGGCAAGCAACCAAGCCAGGAGTTGATCGATCACGTCAACGGGATACGGCAGCAATGGGTCAAGTATTGGTCAATTGCCACCGGTCACCGCGCCGCGATGACCGTCGGCACGCAATAGGGTGGCCAGGGAAGGACGCAACCGTTACTTGCGCCCCCGCGTCCCAAGGCTCACAATCGAGGGTACCGTTTGGGGTGCCCTATGGAATCCGCCACTTTAGAAGCTAGACTTTCAGCAAGCGCGCCTGTTGCTCCCGAGAGTATCGAAGACGTCTCCAATCGAAGGACCTTCTTCGAACAGCTTCTTCTCAAGATCCTCTACATGTCCGGTCCACTCTCGATGATTGAGTGGGGCAATATTTCATGCCTGAGTCCGATGATCGTCGACGAGCTCTTCCGCCGCCTCCGCACGGAGCAGCTGTGTGAAGTTGTAGGGATGATCGGCGATGTTCGACGTGTGGCCATTACCACGCAGGGCAGGGCACGGGCCGCGGAATGGATGGCACTAAGTCAATACGCGGGGCCGGCGCCGGTTTCGCTCGAAGATTACGTCCGGCAAGTCCGCTTGCAGACCGTCCGCAGCCTGGAAGTACACCCTGCTGCAATGCGGCGCGCATTCGAGCACCTTGTCATCGACGATCAGACACTCACGCGCCTGGGAACGGCACTCAATTCCGGCGGCTCGATCTTTCTATATGGCCCGACTGGCTCAGGCAAGACCACGATCGCCGAGGCGCTTCCGCGCGTGCTCGCTGACGACGCTGTCTGGGTCCCGCACGCCGTCGAGAGCGATGGCCACGTGATCACGGTGTTCGATCCTCTCGTGCATAAGAAAATTGACCGCGCCCATCCCTCGAACGCTGATCCGCGCTGGATCTACTGCGAGCGACCGAAAGTAGTTGTCGGTGGTGAGCTCACCATCGAGATGCTCGACCTGCAGTTCAACCCGGTGACGAAATTCTACGCAGCGCCCGGACAAATGAAGGCTAATAATGGAGTCCTGATCATCGACGATTTCGGACGCCAGCGTGTGCGCCCTGAGGAACTGCTCAACCGCTGGGTCGTTCCCCTCGATCGGCGGTTCGATTTCCTGACCCTGGTCGGCGGCAAGAAGATCGAAGTTCCATTCGAACTCTTCGTCGTCTTCGCCACCAACATGGATCCGTCTCATCTGGCCGATGCTGCGTTTCTACGCAGAATTCAGACCAAGGTCCACGTCGGCATGGCGACAGAACAGCAGTTTGCCGAAATCTTTCGTCGTGTTTGTGTCGCATCAGGCCTCAGCTACGACGCAGCGGTTGTGGACGAACTGATGTCGGTTTTGCAGAATCAGTACAAGGAGCCCCTGCGCCCCTGCTATCCGCGCGATCTGATAAACCAGATCATGTGGACCGCTCGCTACGCGCAGCAAAAACCCAAACTTGATCGCGCCGCACTGATGCAGGCGGCACAAGCATACTTCATTTCCGGCTCCGAACCCGGGGTTTAGTAGCTCTTCTCGAACAGCGTTCGCACTGCACCCGTACGAATTTCGACTTCCCCTGCAGCTATATAGCATCACCTGGCATAGCCATTTACAAGTAGGTAGTTATTCGTTTATGCTATATAGCACAGGAGCAGATGTGTCTGAAAAAGACGGTTTCCCCCACTTCATGCTCAAAGAGATTTTCGAGCAGCCTCAGGCGCTGAAGGATGCTGTCGTCTCTCGAGTTTCCTTGGCCGAAGCGGAAATCCGGATCGCAAACGAGATTCGCATTTCGTCCGAGGAACTCCGCGCCTTGCGACGTATCAACATCGTTGCTTCCGGAACAAGTCGCCATGCGGGAATGGCCGGCCAGTACATGTTCCAGGACCTGCTGCACCTCTTCGCCGACGTTGACTACGCCAGCGAGTACGAGTACCGAAATCCTCCGATCGGACCGGAAGAAATCACAATTGTCATTACTCAATCCGGCGAAACCTCCGACACACTAGCGGCGCAGCGACTCGCGCGGCGAAAAGGTTCCCGCACCATCGCAGTCACCAACGTTATGAAGTCGACGGTCGCTAAAGAGGCCGACGGAGTTCTCTACACTCACGCCGGTCCGGAGATCAGCATCGCTTCTACCAAGGCCTTTACCGCGCAGATGGCGGTGTTGTTCCTGCTATCTACTTACCTGGGACAGGTCCGTGGCAACCTGTCGCGCGAAGCCCTGCGTGGTTGGATCGAAGAATTGCTGGCGTTGCCGGAGAAAGCGGACACCGTTCTTCGCTGCGCCGACCAATGCCGCCGTCTCGCCGATCAGTTCCGTGGCTTCGAAGATTTCTTGTTCCTCGGCCGCGCCGTGCACTTTCCCATCGCGATGGACGGCGCCTTGAAGTTGAAGGAGGTTTCGTATGTCCACGCCGAGGGATATCCGGCCGGCGAGACCAAGCATGGGCCCAACGCGTTGATCGACGAGAATCTTCCCGTGGTCATAATCGCCACTTGCGATCAGAACGATCCAGGCTCGGTTACTCGGTATAAGAAAAGCGTTTCTGACGTGCTCGGATTCAAAAAGCAATCAGCAAGGGTCATCGCGCTCGCCACGGAAGGCGACACTGAAATCTCTGAGATCGCGGACCACACCATCTTCATCCCGCGCGCGCCGGAACTGCTTGCGCCAATCCTCGAGATTATCCCGCTGCAGTTGTTCGCCTACCATGTCGCTACCAGAAAAGGGCTGGACGTAGATCGTCCGAGAAATCTAGTCAAATCCGTACAGGAATAGTTGGGTACGAGGCCGCGCAGGCAGGACCGATGCGCTCTTGTTTTACGGGTGTTCTTCGCGCGCCAGATGCGGTGCCTAGGTCGCTGCCGCTTTCATCCATGCTTCCGGGGCACATTCCTTGATTTCGACAAGGCGGCCCTGGTCAAGGACCAGGATAAGGTCGCAGGTTTTCAACGTGCTCAGACGGTGGGCAATCATGAAAGTCGTACGGCCGGAAATCACCCGTTCCGTGGCTTCCATGATGGCTGCTTCGGTGTGAACGTCGACGGAACTCGTTGGTTCATCGAGAATCAGAATCGGGCTGTTGCGGAGAAATGCTCGCGCCAGTGAAATGCGTTGACGTTCGCCTCCGGACAACCGTGATCCACGCTCACCGACTTGCGTGTCATAACCTTCAGGCAAATTCAGAATGAAATCGTGGGAAGCAGCCGCAGTCGCAGCAGCAGTAATTTCTTCGTCGCTGGCATCGGGTTTTCCGTAGGCGATGTTCTCTGCGATGCTGGAGGCAAAGAGCACCGGTTCCTGCAGCACGACCGCGTATTGCTTTCGCAGATCTGCGATTCGATACTCGCGAATATCTTGGCCGTCGAGAAGGACTTCCCCAGCGCTGGGATCGTAGAAGCGCATCAGCAAATTGAGCAGCGTTGTTTTCCCAGCGCCGGTTGCGCCCACGATCCCGACGCGCGTGCCGGCAGGAATATGGAACGAGAGATCCTGCAGTCCGCGTCCACTTTCGTCATAGGCAAAGCTGACATTGCGGAATTCGAATGCTCCTCTTGCTGCAGCAATTCTGTGCGCCCCGGGCCGTTCCGCAATCTCCGGCTGTTGATCGAGAAGTGCGAAGGTTCGATCGAGACTTGCCAGCCAGACCTGCAGGTCAGTCACTTTCCCCGTCAGCGTTTGCAGCGGCTGATAAATCTGGGCAATGTACGCCATGATCATCAACAGGGAACCGATCGTCAGTGTTCCTGCGCGAACATGTCGCACGCCAAAATACAAGGCCGCGGCAGTTCCGAAGGCGATCGTCAGTCCGATCAGCACATTGAATACGGCCTGCTGAATCGAAAGCCGTACCTGCTGCGACATTCGCTTTGCCGACCGCCTGACAAAACGATCGTGCTCGCGATTTTCTTGTCCAAAGGCCTTGATTACCCGGATTGAACCAATTACCTCCTGGATGACTGCGAGAGCAGAGCTGTCCAGGTTCTTGATGGTCTCAGAGCGTTTACGAACAATCCGGCTGCAACCAAGCGAAAGAAGAAACAATGCCGGCGTGATGGTTAGGGCGATAAGAGCGAGTATCACATCCATGCGCGCGGTGACCACGATCATGGCGACGAGCGTGAAAACAGCGGTCATCAGCGGTACGAGGCCTTGGATCGTGACGTACTGAATCGAAGGCGCATCGTGCTGAATGCGATAAACCGAATCTGTGGCCCCATAGCGGTCGTGAAACATCAGCGGAAGTCGCTGCACATGATTCAGCAGCCGGGCGCGAAAATCCCACACCAGCTTCTCTCCGGTATAGGTTTGCAGCCACCACGCCGCCAGGCTCTGCAAGCTTACGAATAGCGCGATTCCGAGAAGGATCCCAATTGCAGCTTCGAGGGAAGCACTTCTTCCACGCAGCCACGGTACCGCGTGTATGAGCCAGGGTGGCAGTGGTTGAGTCCCCAGCACACTGTCGACAACCACCTTCAAAGGCAAGGGATAAAGGAGCGTGAGCGGGAGGGAAATAATGCTGAGCCCGGCAATCCCAAGAAGGTGTGGCCAGCAACTCCTCGATTCGGAGAGCACACGAATCAGAACGGGTTTCTTCGCAAATGAACGGGACAACCGGCACCACAAAAACGTTGCAGGCCCAACACCCCGCAACGCCGAATGTGAAACTCATTTTATTCGAACTGTTCCGGATTGCAGCTGCTTTATTTGGAACATTACTCGCCTAAGTGATTGACCTTAGCGTCACGCGTGCACTGTCTAATACAGCGTTTCAAGGGCGGAACCTACGAATTTCTTTTCGCATCTTTGCTGTTTTTTTCTTGTTATAAGCACGCGCGCTTTCCCATCTGAAAACCAGCTTGTTCGCAAGGTAAGAAGTCATGAAGGTGCGGTTGCTCGTTGCGCTATTCTCCAGCTTGTACGTTCTCTCCGCCAACACCCACGCTCAAAACTTTCCTACGGACAATCGCCCGGTCCGCGCGCAATCCTCCGAAATGAATCCGCTGGATGCACAGCCGGTCGCGTTCTCTGGGACAGTGTCAGTCGAGGGTGGGGCCAACGTTATGAAGGATACCGTCGTGGTGCTTGATTGCGGCTTCGGTGACCGGGCGCGCACGAACGTTGATTCCAAGGGACGTTTCATGCTCATGCTAAACAGCGGCAATTCCCCTGATAATGCGGTCTGGGGGGGAGACCGCGCTAGTACAGAGTGGGCTGCTTGTACCCTGCGTGCAGAGGCTCCCGGATATCAATCCACTGCGCTGAATTTGCAGGGCAATCAAAGCGGCATAGTTGCAGTCGGCACGATCACCATGACGCCAATCGTGACTGTGCCGGGCGCTAACGCAATTGTGAGTGTTTCCTCGCTGGCGGCTCCAAGTAAAGCAAAAAAGGACTTTGCCAAAGGGCAAGATCAGGCCAAAAAAGGAAAGTGGGCGGCTGCCTGCGATTCCTTCCGCAGAGCCATTCAGGTATATCCGCGGTATGCCTTGGCGTGGCTTGAGCTCGGACGCGCGCAACTTCACCAGAACAACATTAACGATGCCCAACAATCGTTTGTCAGCGCAACCACGCAGGACTCGAGATTACTGCCGGCGTACGTTGAACTGGCACATCTCCAGGCAGCCAACCAGGAATGGCAAGCGCTGACGCGAACAACCGGCAACATTGTCGACCTTGCGCCAGAGTCGTCGGCGGCATTTTGGTTTCTCGACTCTGTCGCGAACTACAATTCGAATAATTTGGCGCGAGCTGAAAGCAGTGCGGAACGGGGACTTAGATTGGATACCGCGCATCGCATCCCCCAACTGGAGTATCTGTATGCGCTGATACTTGGCTCAAAGAAGAACTATTCGGAGGCGGTCCAGCACATGCAGAGTTACTTGCGCTTGTCGCCGGATTCTCATGAATCGAAAGACGCCCAGCAGAGGCTCGGGGAATTCGAACGAGCATCGGCAGAATCGGCCCCGCCAGCACGTTAAAAACCCGGGCAGCCGCGCCTTTCAGATACAGTGTTTCCCCGATCCAACCAGCATGGGATATTCGTGAGAATGGGAGACACACACGGAGGCATACTGTGAACAATAAAAGGTTAGAAGGAATGCGTGTAGCTGTTCTGTCGACCGACGGAGTTGAAGACGCAGAACTGCGGGAACCACGAAAGGCTCTTGAAGAGGCAGGAGCCAAAACCACCCTGTTCTCTCCAAAGGAGGGTTCGATTCAATCGTTTAAACATCATGATAAGGCCGACACCTTCAAAGTAGATAAGAGCTTAACGCAAGCGGATCCTACCCAGTTTGACGCGGTGCTGCTTCCCGGAGGCGCTCTGAATGCTGACACCTTGCGCGTCCAGCCCCACGCGCAGGAGTTCGTACGCGAAATGGATCGGCAGGGTAAGCCCATTGCCTTTATCTGTCACGCGCCGTGGCTCCTGGTCTCTGCCGGCTGCGTGCGTGGGCGAACCATGACCAGTTATCACACCATCCAGGACGATCTGCGGAACGCGGGAGCCAATTGGAGAGATGAAGAGGTCGTGCGGGATCGCAATTGGGTCAGCAGCCGCCAGCCCTCAGACATCCCGGCTTTTAATCGGGAGATGATTGAGCTGTTCGCGGAAAAACGACAATCCAACGAAGAACGCACGCGCCGAGCTGCATAGCCCGAGGGTTCCCTTTACGCCTCAAAGGCCGCTACTGGCGGCCTTTTCTGTCAAGCGTTTTCAGCATGTTGGCCCCCCATTCCAGTAACCTCGACAGGATTACAGCTGTTACCTTTACCCGTACGGCGGCGGCATCTAATCTGCCCTCATGAAAATGAACGCGCTGGTAATGTCCCGAAATACGAGTGCAATTAAGGCGCTAGTTACGGCATTCGCCGAATTGGGAGTGGAGTACCAAGTGTCCTTATCTCCTTCCGAAACTCTCGAGCGCATCGCAGCCGGGCATTATTCAGCGCTGGTGGTCGACTTCGATCTGCCCCATGCGATTGAGGTCGCGAGGGCGGCACGGGTCATGCCGGCGAAGTTGAAGCCCGTTCTGTTCGGGATGATCGGCAACGGAACTTCCATAGCGTCAGTGTTCCAGGCTGGTGGGAATTTTGTCTTGTACAAGCCGTTGGATCTTCTCCAAGTACTGCACTCGTTTCGGGCGGCTGAATCATTTATGCAGAAAGACCGCCGACGCTCATCTCGGCAACGCAGTGAGACACTCGCGTATTTGCAATTGCCCGGAGGCACCATTCCTGCGTTGGTGCAGGACCTCACCGAGCAGGGAATTTCCATTCAAGCAGCAGAGCCGCTCATGCCGGTCCGCGGAGTACCATTGCGATTCTTGCTGCCCGGCACCACGAACGTCGTAAAAGCCACCGGCGATTTTATCTGGTCCGACAAAGCCGGGCGTGCGGGCTTGTTCTTTACCGACATTCCGGTAGCGTGCCGTCGCGATCTGCAAGCCTGGTTGCGCAAGCATCATGCAAAGAAATCGGACGCGGTGCGCGTTTTGATGGAACCGGCAAAGAGCCGGCGAGCGACTGCCGGGGCGCACTAAGCCAGGCATCAGGGCTTTGCCTTCCTAAAACCTGAAACCTAAAGCCTGACGCCTGGTTCTGCTAGACTCGCTTGTTGACTGTCTCTGAACTAACGTCTCTCTCCGCGATTCAGATCGCGGAACTCGCTCGCCAGCGGAGCATCTCTCCGGTTGAACTTGTCAAGGCGCATCTCGGGCAAATTGAGCGCCTCAATCCCAAGCTGAATGCGTTTGTGCAGGTCGATGCCGAACGCGCTTTGCAGTCCGCGCGTGTAGCCGAGGAAACCATTCGCTCTGGCGAAGAAATCGGTCCTTTGCACGGCGTTCCTGTAAGCATTAAGAGTTCCATCGAAGTTGCGGGAATGCGCTGTGAAGCCGGAACCAAGCTTCGCGTCGGACATGTTGCGCAAGTCGATGCGCCCCTGGTGCAGCGGTTGCGTGCGGCGGGCGCAATTGTGCTTGGCACAACCAACACGCCGGAATTTCTGATGGCGTGGGAAACGGACAATTTGCTCTATGGTCGGACCAACAATCCGTGGGATCTGTCGCGTACCAGCGGCGGATCCAGCGGCGGTGAGGCTGCAGCTATTGCCTCAGGATGCTCGGTCGGTGGCGTAGGTAGCGATGGCGGCGGATCGGTACGCGTGCCGGCGCACTTCTGCGGAACTTGCGGACTGAAGCCCACGCCGGGACGAATTCCGGCGACTGGCCACTATCCACAATCGGTGGGGCCATTCGCGTTGCTCGGAGTCGTCGGGCCAATGACGCGCACCATCAGCGATCTGAAATTGTTTTTTGAAGTGCTGCAAGGCCCCGACATCGGCGATCCCTCAGCAACGCCGGTTCCCATTCGCTGGCCGGAATGGCCACTTAAGAGCACATCCGCCAAGCCGCGCATCGGTTACTTCGAAGATGATGGCCGCACGCCTGTGACGCCAGAGACTCGCTCTGCGGTTCGCAAAGCCGCCGACCTGCTGCAAAAAGCTGGATTCGAAGTCGAGCGATTTTGTCCCGATGGCCTCGACAAAGCCCGCGAACTCTGGTGGAACTTTTTTGGTATCGCCGGCGCAATGTTGCTCGGACCCGTCTTGAAGGGCCGCGAGGGCGAACTCAGCCGCATTCTCAAAGAATTTAACGACTGGGTCGCGCAGGAACCACCTCACACCGCCCAGTCTCTGCTTAACAGTTGGATCCAGCGCGACATGGTGCGCATGCTTGTTTTTGAACAGATGCAGCGGTTTCCGGTGTTGCTCTGCCCGGTTGCTTCCGTTCCCGCGTTCAAGCACGGCGAGCGCAATTGGGAAATCGACGGACGAGCAGTCCACTATCTGGATGCTTGGAGTTACTGCGAATGGTTCAATCTCCTCGGCATGCCCAGCGCAGTGCTGCCCATGTCGAAGTCGAATGAGGGCTTGCCCATCGGAGTGCAAATCGTGACACAGCCGTGGCAGGAGGAAGTGGCACTCTGTGTTGCAGAACTTTTAGAGCGAGAGCGCGGGCCTTGGGCAGGGCCACCGGTTCAAGCATGAAAATGCTCAGCTGAAATCGTGCCGGCTGCTTGCGGCAATCTGTCCGTCACTTCTGCCAGAGCAGCTAGTTTTTGCGCGAGAGCCGGCTTTAGTGCTTCGGGTTGGCAGCGCCAGTAATAATTGCCAACATGCGTGCTGGGCGTGTTCAATCGGGCTTCCGATCCCAAGCCCAGAACGTCCTGCAGAGGAACAATCGAAAACGCAGCCGGCGAACTCTGTGCCAGCCGAATGAGTCCCCAGTTTGGCCCATCTCCGCATTCACCAATTAACGCCTGCACCGCGCGTCGTTCCGTTTCGCCGAGCGCGCGCCACCAGCCGAGGCTCGTGTCGTTGTCATGGGTGCCGCTGTAGATCACGCGATTCTGCGGCACACGATGCGGAAGGTACGCATGAGCTCCCACATCGCCAAAGGCAAATTGCAGGACCGCCATGCCGGGAATGTCATGCCGATCGCGCAGGGCAACAACATCCGGCGTGATGAAGCCGAGGTCCTCGGCGAAGAAGGGAAGTCCGCCCAACTCCTCTTTGATCTTGTTGAACAATTCGTCGCCGGGGCCGTCCACCCAACGTCCGTGGATCGCGTTCGGTTCGCTCGCGGGGATCTCCCAGAACTGCGCGAAGCCGCGGAAATGATCGAGCCGGATAAAATCGCACGTCTGCGTCGCCCAGCGCAGCCGCTGCACCCACCAGCGATAGCCAGTCGAACGAAGCTTCTCCCAGTTGTACAAAGGATTGCCCCATCGCTGGCCGGTAGCGCTGAAGTAGTCTGGCGGAACGCCTGAAACCACCTCCGGCTGCAAATCGTCCTCGCGCAGGCGGAACAGATCGCGATGCGCCCACACGTCGGCGCTGTCGTAATCAACAAAGATCGCGATATCGCCGACCACCTTGATCGATTTTTGCGCGCAGTAATTTCGAATCGCGTGCCACTGCTCCCAGAAAAAAAACTGCAAAACCCGTCGCATCGACAGCTCAGGACTCGCATCCTGTCGCAATTCATGCAATGCCGCCGGATCCCGGCGCGCGAACTGCGCAGGCCACTTACTCCAATCCCCTCCGTGCCGCTCGCGCAAAAGATCGAATACGACGAAGTCTTCCAGCCACCATTCGTTCTCGATGCAGAAAGCATCGAAGTGCTGGCGAGCATCTGAGCTATGCCGGTTCAGAAAGTTCACAGCGGCCAGGTGAAGCAGTGGAAGCTTTTCCTGGTTGACGCGCTCGTAATCAATGGGGCCGACATCACGAGTCAGTCCGGACAATGCAGTTGAATCCAACCAGCCCGCCTTTGCCAGCCGCTCCACGCTGATGAGTTGAGGGTTCCCGGCGAAGGCCGACGTGGAAGAATACGGAGAATTACCGTTCGCGGGTGGATTGAGCGGCAGCACCTGCCACAGCCCCTGCTTGCCATGCGCAAGAAAGTCGATGAACTCGTAAGCCGCGGGGCCGAGATCGCCGATGCCGCCAACCGACGGCAGGGAAATCGGATGAAGAAGAATTCCAGTCAGGCGGGGGAAAGTCATACGAAGTGGCTAGTGATGAGTGGCTAGTTTGCTGTCGGGTATTTTAAATGCGATCAAAACTCCTCGTACGCAGCAACTAGTCACCAGCAACTAGCTACTAGCCACTCGTTTTTACTCTTCCTCGCTCCTTGCCTTGGTCAGCAGGTCCAATTCTTTCTGGTTGATTTTGATTTCCCCGGATTTCTGCATCTTGTCGTGCAAGCTCGACAAAAAGATTCCAAAAAGAACCTGCTGTTTTTGCTGAATCAGGTTTTCGCGGATGCCATCTTTCTTGGCCGCAAAGTCCTGATCAGTAGGCGCCTGCCGGTCCACCACTGAGAGGACAGCTCCAGTGTTCCCGTTGTCTATAGGCCCACTGATTTCGCCAGGCTTGAGTGTGAACGCGACCGAAGCCGGCCCGGTCATCGAGCCGATATCTGGGACCTGACCATCCGGAGCAACAAAATCGCTGCTCTTTACCTGAGCACCGGCTTCCTTGGCCGCCTTCTTCAAATCGTGATCGGCCTTGGCTCGATCGGAGAGTTCCTGAGTCTTTTGCGTCAGCAACTGGCCCGCGCGCTCATTCTTAAACTCGGTTTCCACGCGATCGCGGATCTCGGCAAAGGTTGGTGTCGCCGGTGGCTTGACCGCCAATACCTGGTAAACCGCGAAGCCAGAATGTAGCCCGGCAAGATCTGGCGGCGCACCTTTTTCCTGAGCGAAGGCGGCGGCCATAAATTGCTGGTCATTGCCAATACCCGGCAGCGTGTCACGGCTGGTCACGAAATCGGTGGTGATCACTTGCAGCCCCTTCGCTGCCGCTGCCTTCTCCAACCCTTCACCGCGAGCTTGCGAAACCAGATCATCGGCTGCCTTTTGTGCGGCCTGTGCCGCTTTCTGCTGCTTGATGATCGGTTCGATCTGATCCTTCACCTCGGCCTGCGACTTCATGTGAGCGTCTTGCTTATCGTCCACATGGATGATGTGGAAGCCGTAACTGCTCTTCACCAGATCACTGGTTCCGCCCTTGGGCAGCGAAAAAGCTGCTTTTTCAAATTCGGGAACTGTGCGGCCGCGACCGATCCATCCCAGCGATCCGCCTTCTTTTGCGCTTCCGGGATCGTCGGAATACTTCTTTGCCAGCTCGGCAAAGTTTCCCCCCGCCTTCACCTGCTTCAGCACGTCTTCAGCTTTAGCCTGAGCCGCATCCATAGCCTTCTGATCCACTTTGCCATCGGCGCCAGGCAGCGGCGTCTTAATCAGGATGTGACGCACATTCACTTGCTCGGGAACGCGATACTCATCCCGATGCTGATCGTAGTATGCCTCGAGGTCCTGCTGGGTGACCTGGGTCTGGGCTAGCATTCTGGCGTTGTCGAGAACTACGTATTTGAGCTGACGCTTCTCAGGAATGGAATTGACGTAAGTCTGCTTGTTGCGATCGTAGTAGGCCTGGAGCTCAGCGTCGGTCGGATGCAACGACTTCAGAATGTCGTCTTTCTTAATGACGGCATAGTCGAACTTGACCTTGGTGTTTTGCTTCTCGAAAGCTTGCCGCACCTCGGAGTCGGTGACGCTCGCAGGACCAGTGATCAGAGCCTCCAGCTTTTGGAGGCGGATCTGGTCTTTGATGACCTGTTCGAGCTGGACAACCGTGAATCCACGAGCAGACGCGAAGTCCTCATACGCGGCTTCGCCCACGAATTTCCCGCCCGGGAATAGCTCGGAGCCGAGTTGGTGCTGGAGGAAATCCCTGACGTCCTCGTCGGTCGCACGGAGTCCCAGCCGGTTGGCCTCCACGAGCAGCACTTTCTGCTCAATTAAGCTCTGCGCCGCGCGATTTGCAAAAAACGGCAACAAGGCACGGGCCTGGGCGTTAGCTTTGCCTCCAAACTGTTGTTCCAGTTGGCGCTGGGCCTCTTTGCGGACGGCCTCAGGCGTCACTTCCTGGCCGGCCACCGTGGCAACCACGCTGTTGTTAGTGGTGATCCCCATCCCTTGCCCGGTAAACGCGGGCACGAGATACCAGGTCATAGCGACGCAGATCACCAGAAGGATGGCGGTCAACGCATACTTCTTGAACGTCGCCGAGGTTTGCATGAAACGAATCATGGTGTTGGAAACTCCAGATGTCAGCGGAAAATCTGATTATAAATGAATATCGGGGTGCCCTACTTTTGTACGATTTATGCGGGTGGGCGAAGAACTTACCTTTCAAACGCGACCCTCAAAGTGGTTGCCGCATTCCTGCGTCACCTACGACCGGCTGCTGGCGTTTGGTGCTCGTTCTCACTGATGTGTAAAGACACCACTACTTCACGTCCCCGCAACTTCAGCAGCTCCGGAGGAGCGGCATAGCTTAGCCCAGGGCGTAAGCCCTGGGTAGCGATCGCAAAGAGAACCCGAGTCCCGGAGGGACGGCACACCGAAGTCGGCTATTTACGATACTCGTACGAGTATCCCCGCGGCTCGTTCCCCGATACAAAGCGCGTGTTGTACTTCAACATGTAATCCCGATGCACAGCATCCTGTGGGAATGCCTTACCAGGGTACGGATACGTTCCCATGCTCCGGAAAGGCAGCGGCTCGACCGTGCTCCCGTCAGCGGCATAGAAGTCCATGTCTTTTTCATGCCCATTGGCCATGAAGAAGTAATCGCGCGTCCATCCAGCGGGAACCGGCGGCAGTTTCGACGGATCGAAATCCAGCTGTACTTCCTCGCCTGAACCGAATACCACGAGCTTGTCGTCGGAACTGCTCAACAGAGGCTGTACGTCGCCATAGCGCGTGTACTCGCCCGCCTGTCGAGCATACGGACCGGTGCGGCTCACCTGCTCATACACATACTTTACGTTGCCGGGAGGCAGGTCTTCGATCTGCTTGGGATATCCGTGGAAGCCGAGGTCCGCCTTCGCAAGCGGGACTTGGCGAAGTTTGAAATCTTCTCGCAGAGGACTGCGATCAACCAGAATGTTGTCCCAGTAGATTTGCAGGTTGGTGGTGATGCGAATGCGTTTCGTGCCGATCGGCAGTTTCCCGCTGAGGTCAGTTGTGATGGTGCGCGGCAGCCCAGCAGGGAAACCCATGTCGTCGAGCACGCGGACCCACTTGCCGTGGACTGTGGAGCGCCGGGCGCCCTCGCCCGGCCGCACGGACGAGGCGTCCGCACCTCCCTCTTGCAGTGCCTCTACATACGGTGCCATCGCCTCGACACCCGCTTGCGATGCGGCATACATGCCCGTAGCAGTGAAGTATTCGATCTCGCCATGCATGAGCAGCCGCAATGGGCCTCCGCGATACGGTTCGCCCAAATCCAGAATCACACTGTGCGGCTTGGCAAAGCCCTTGAACGGAAGCAGATCAAACTTCCCGACATATTTATGTGCCAGCAGATCGGGAAGCAAGTTGTTGCCCTTGTCGTCCCACGCACCCGCCGGCGGCTTCGCGCCGCGGCTGGTGATGACCTTGAACTCCGGATACGGCGGATTGCTGGCGAAATATTCGTTGGGGTACACGTCCTCATTCGCCGGATGATCGACCGCGACCAGTTTCACCGCATCAAGGTAAACGACCTCCTCCATGGGCTCCATCAACCGGAAGCTTAAGCCCGAGTGCCCCGTCCTTGTCTCGACGTCTTTTGTCGAGACAGGGCGGGGATTTTGATTTTCACGGGACCAAACGTCAAAATCCCTGTCCTGTCGCACAAGACGCGACAAGGATGGGGCACCCTCTTTCTCCTGAATGAGCTTCTGATCCACCTTCACCCACTCCACCGGACGCGGGATGTTCCGCTCACCGGGCGCGACCCAGTGCCCGATAACTCCCGCTCCGAGCACATCGGCAACTAGTTCGTAATGCTTTCCATTCCACACAAACAGCGTCGGACAGGAACTCCCGCGCCGATCGAGTTCGAGATAGTCCTGCTGCTTGTTGGCCGCGACTTCGATCTCGTCCTGCAGCACGCCTCCGGGCCAGAGCATGCGTACAACATCCGCCTGCTTCGCTTGGCCGAGGCCCACCGTCAAATACGGCGAGTTCTGCCCGAGATACCCGTTCGACCCGTAGATTTCATACTTCTGGCGAATGCCGTCGGAGAAAACTTCAACCTTAGTCCCAATCGCGCTCTTGTTGTCGTTTAAACCTTTGAGCGCGAGACGCAGCCAGTTATTTTTGTTGCCACCTTCGTTCTTCAGCAGGACGGCGGGGCCGTGGTTCTGGGTGATGAGCAGGTCGGTAGCGCCGTCGTTGTCGTAATCGCCGGTGATGATTGCCCGTGGATCTTTAAGAGCAATCTTGTCCAGCCCCACCTCGGCGGTGACGTCCTTCCATCCGTCCGGCCCCAGATTGCGGAACAGCTTGATTTCGCCCTTGCCCTCTTTGGTCTCGCCCACGGCGACGAGGTCCACCCATCCGTCGTTGTCGTAGTCGAAGGCCGCGATGCCGTAGGCGCGAGCCCAATTCGTCTCGGGAAGTTTGACCTGCTCGAAGGACTTGCCATGGCTGTTGTGCCACAACGTGACAGCAGGAGCATCGGGGTCTTTAGGCCGATGAGTGAACGCCACATCCATCCAAGCGTCGTGGTCGAAATCCAAAACTGCTGCGCCATCTATGAACGGAATGGAAGCGATGGACGATTTCGAGAGATCCCACACTTCCTGCGCTACGAACTTCCCCTCGCGCGGATTCTGAAAAAGAACCGGTTCAAAGCCGCCTGTGAGCACGTCAATAGCCCGATCGTTGTTGACATCTGATCCCACGGCTGTGTAGTGGGGCCCCTGGCCCTGGAACCCAGTCTCCGCGCTTACGTCAGTAAAGGTTCCGTTGCCGTCGTTGCGCCATAGTTCGTCGCTGTGTGGGTTTGAAGCCATGAAACCGTTGAGGAACAGATCGATGTCGCCGTCGTGGTCGTAATCGACCCACGTTGCGCCGTGAAGCAACGCCGCAGGCTTCAGACCCGCTGCCTCCGCTTTTTCTTTGAAGGTTCCGTTCCTTTCGTTGTGCCACAGGAATACTCTGATGCCGGACGTAACCACAATATCCACAAACCCATCGTTGTCATAATCGCCTGCCGAGCATGCAAATGCGTGAACGCCAGGATCGAAACCCGCCCTTTTTGTTACATCCTCAAATTCTCCCTTTCCGGAATTGTGAAACAGCGACATGCCTCCCTGAGCACCGGCGTTGGGCAAAAACAAATCAAGGTGGCCATCGTTGTCATAATCCAAAAAGCAAGCTCCAGAGCCGTAGTTTGTTGGGCCGTGCGTGACCCCTGATTCAGTGAAGTCCGTAACAATCCCCGCCTCCTTCGTCGCATCCACGAACTTCACCGGAATTTGCGGCGGGACCTTGTGCGCGTATGCTGGCGAGTCTTCCGCCAGCGAATATTTCCCCTGCTCGCCATACGCCAGGCTCATCGCCGAGCCGAGCTTGTGCTGCGTGATGTATTGGAACTTTGTCAGGTGTTCGTGGGCGCTGGTGGGATCTCCAGACTGCTGATACGCGCGCGAGAGTCCAAACTGTGCCGAGGCGTGATTCGGATTCAGCTTGAGCGCGTGCTGGAAGGACTCAATCGCCTGCGGAAATTGGCGCAGCTGAGAATAAACCGTCCCGAGGAAATACCAGGTGTCGGCGTCGCTGTCATCGAGTTCGATGACGCGCTTGAAATCGTTGACCGCATCCTGCGGGTCGGCACTGTTCTTATCGAGCAGGCCGAGCGAATACCAGACGTGCGGATCTTTAGGGAGCAGCTTGGCGGCTTCGGTCAGCGCCTGCTTGGCTTCGTCTGCCTTGCCGATGCCGGCGAGCGCTATGCCCTCATTCAATTTCGCAATCGCGAGGGTCGGATCGAACGCTAACGCCTGCGCGAAAGCTTTCTGTCCCTTCTCAAACAGCTGCTGATTCATGTATGCGCAGCCAAGATTGTTCAGGCGTGCCGCTTCGGCTGTATTGGTTTTCTTTTCAGGAGCGGCCGCAATCAGCACCAGCGCAGCCAGGGACAGCCCACTAACGCACAGCAGGAGTTTGGATTTCATTGAAGAAGATTTAACCACAGAGGACCCAAAGTTTCACGGCGTCAGCCTTGGCATAAAACAACGGGGACATGCCAAGGTAAACGGCCTCCCGTCCAGAAACGATCCCGCTTAGGGTTCGGCTGAAAGCACCTATTTCAAAATAGCTCAGTCTTTTACCACCGCGTCCGCTTCAATTTCCACCAGCCAATCCGGATCGATAAACCGCACCACCTGCATGATTGTGTTAGCGGGACGAATCCCTGCGAAGAACTCGCCATGCACCGTTGCGACGCTTTCCCAGTCTTCAATGCGAGTGAGTAGAATTCGCGTGCGAGTCACGTCCGACCGTTTTCCGCCCAAACCTCGAATCGCGGTGTCGATAATCTGCAAGCACCGGCGAGCCTGGGCCGCGGCGTCACCCTTCGCGACGGTCTTGCCGTCAGGCCCAAGCGGAGCCGTCCCGGAAACCGCGATGACATTTCCACGCCGCACTGCTCGTGAGATCCCTACTTTCGGTTCGAAAGGTGAGCCTGTGGAGACCCGCCGATGGCTCGCGTCACGCATACGGGAACACCCCCGAAACCACGTAGAACAATTCTCAACAGCCAGCGCATGGCCTGGGTGAACTCTACGCCGTGGCCCCGAACCTCACGGAAACGAGCTTCGAGACGCCCGGCTCCTGCATCGTGACACCGTAAAGCACCGGGGCGATGCTCATTGTTTTCTTGCTGTGGGTGATGAGGACGAACTGAGTCTGCACGCTCATCTCTTTCACCAGTTCCGTAAAGCGTCCGATGTTGGCTTCGTCGAGCGGCGCGTCCACTTCGTCGAGAATGCAGAACGGACTGGGCTGGTATTGGAAGATACCGACCAGCAGCGCCAGCGCGGTCATGGCCTTTTCGCCGCCAGAGAGCAGCAGCACGTTCTGCAGGCGCTTGCCCGGAGGCGACGCGATCACGTCGATTCCGCTCTCGTCGCTGTTCTCCAGGTCGGTCAGGCGCATCATGCCCTGGCCGCCGCCGAACAACTTCTTGAACGTGACCTGGAAGTTTTCGTTGATCTTGTTGAACGCTTCCTCGAACTTCTGTCGCGAGAAGACGTCAATTTCCTTGATCGTCGCCGTGGTGTTCTCAATCGACTGGACCAGGTCCTTGCGTTGTTCTTCGAGGAATTTGTGACGCTGAGCCGTTTCGTTGTACTCCTCGAGAGCCATCATGTTGACCGGACCCATGGCATCGAGGCGAGCACGCATTTCCTGCGTCGTCTGCTCCTCTGCCGCGAGTTCGTCGCCGGAAACACGAGGCAAAGTAGTGTCGGCCCTTAGGTCCGCGCGTGGTACTCCGAGATCGTTGATGCAGGTTTGCCCAAGGTGCTCGGCGTCAGACTGCAGCTTGACGGCTGCCGTCGAAAGCTCAGCCTTGCGATCGCGCGAGGCATCGAGCAGCTGGCGTGCCTGCTTCAACATGCCATCGATTTCAGCAAGCCGGCTGCGGACTTCCTCGGACTCGACCTGCAGCAATCCGGCACGGGCTTCGCAAGCGTTGCGCTCGGCGTCGAGATCGATGAGTTTGGAAGCGATGGCAAGATTGTCCATCTCGCGCTGCGATTTCTCGTTAGCGGCCGCTTCGATCTGCGCGAGCAGGGAAGTGACGCGCTCGTTCATCTCGTTCACGAGATGCTCGATGCGTTGCAGACCAGAAGCTGCCGAGCGATGCCGCTCCTGGAGGGCAGCGACATTGGCCTTGCGCTCGGATTCGGTCAGCGCGGTCTGGTTGCGGTTTTCTCGCAGGAGCGTCAGTTGCTCCTGAGCCGCAGCAGCCAGTTGCTCCAGTTCAGCGCGCTTGGCTTCCGCAGCGGCAATTCCTTCCTGCTTCTGGCGGACGATGTCTTCCTGCGCCGCACGTTCTGACGCCAATCGCGCCAGTTCACGCTCGCAGATGCTGCAGCGCTCGCGCACACGCGACATCTCGTTGTCGAGTTGACGGAGCGCGTGACCGGAAGTCATCACTTGCTTTTCGGCTTCGCGCTTATCAGCTTCGAGCCGCTCCAGCAGGGAAGTCAGTTCCTTGATTTCGCGGCCGAGAGTCAGCACCCGAGTTTCTTCATTGCGCAGCGCCTGCTCGAGTTCTCCCACGAGCCGCAGCACATCGCGCAATTCGCGCTTCATCGACAGCGGCCCTTCGGCGCGTTGCTTGCCGCCGGTGACGGTCACGTTGTGAAAGCACTCCCCGCTTTGTGAAAGGAAAAACGCATCGGGATTTTCGAGCGCCAGGTCGCGGGCGAACGCCGGGTCAGGGACGATGTAACCGTCGCGCAGCTTGGGGAGAATCACCTCAAGCGATTTGCCGAAACCATCCAGCACGCGAATTGTGTTCTTCAACGGGAGAATGGAATCCGGTTGCGGGCTGGGCGGGCCGTCTGGAACTTCAAATGAGAATCGAGCCTGCGAGTCTTCCGGATGCACAAGAAACGTTGCGCGGCCGTCCACGTCGGAGCGCAGAACCCGGAGCCCTTCGTCCACCGTGTCCCAGGACTTGACCACGATGTAGTTGAGTTCGTCGCGCAGGAAGTCTTCCACTACGGCTTCGTAGCGCGGCTCGACCTCGAGGAAGTCTGCCAGCACGCCGACGGGTGCGCGTCCGCCTTGCAGTGCGCCCGACTGGAACAAGCGGCGGACCGATTCCGTCGAGTATCCGTGCTCGGCGATGACGGCTTCGAGCGATCCCTTTTTACCCAGAGCCGTTGCGAATTCGGCGCGCAGGGTGTCCAGGTGGCTCTTGGTTTCCGCTTCCTGCTTGCGCTTGAGTTCCAGCAGTTCGCGAGTGCGGGCGATTTCCTCCGTGAGTGCTTCCACTCGCTGCGAAACAGACTCGAACTCAATCGCCAGCTGTCCACGCTGCCCACCGAAAGCTTCAGCCTGCGTTCGAGCTACTTCCATTTCGGTCTGGAGTCGCTGCGCTTCACGGTCGGCGGCAGCCATGCGTTCCTCCGCCTGCGTAAGCTGATTGCGCAGATTGGAGATCGCCGAGACGGATTCGAACATTGCGGTACGCGACTGCTCCTGCTGCTTCTCTAGATCCGCCAACGACATAGCCGCCATCTCGGCCTGACGATGGCTGGCTTCGAGCTCAGCCTGCGCTGCTGCAAGTTCTGCCGCAGCCGATTCCAGCACCTGGCGATTGGAATTCAGTTCTTCTTCGACAGACGCAAGCCGCACTCGCGCTTGCGCCAACTCCCCTTCCGACGCAGCCGTACGCGCCGTCAACTCATTGCAGCGTTCTTCATTGTGACGGCGCTGCGCCTGGTTGCGATCCACTTCCAGCTTGATCTCGCTCAAGCGGTCAGCGTTCTCGCGGATTTCTGTTTCAGTCGCGTATCCGCGCTGGGTGCGCTCGCCCAGTTCCGCTTCCATCTCCTGGACCGCCAGTCCTTGCTGACGCATTTCCTCGGCGATGGCATTGATCTGCGTATCCAGTTCGGCCGTCTGCTGATCAAACCAAGAAAACTTGCTTGCGACCACGACGCGCAGCTTGGCGCGCATCTCGTCGCGCAGCTTGGCATAGCGTTCTGCCTTTGACGCTTGGCGCTTCAACGAATTCATCTGCCGTGTGACTTCGTCGAAGATATCGTTCACGCGATTCAGGTTCTGCTTGGCATCTTCCAGCCGCGCTTCCGCAAGCCGCTTCTTGGTTTTGAACTTGGTGATTCCCGCGGCTTCTTCGATAATTGCGCGCCGATCGGTTGGGCGGCTGCTGAGAATCTGGCCGATGCGTCCCTGCTCAATCAGTGCATAGGACTCGGGTCCGAGTCCGGTGCCCATGAAGAGTTCTTGAATATCACGCAGCCGGCAGAGCTTTCCGTTCAGCAAATACTCGCTGTCTCCCGAGCGAAACAACCGGCGGGTAACATTGATTTCCCCTGCGCGAAACTGTTGCTGAAATTTGCGGCGCCGAATTTTGAGCACAACCTCGGGAGCGCCCACAGAAACGGACGTGGAGCTACGGCCGCCGTCGGCCGTAGTCTCCTCGCTCGGAGATCCCTGGACGGGCGAGGCGCCCGTCTCTCCACTTTCCGCGCTCGCAAAAATCGGCTCATCTTCCGGAAACGCGGACGAAATCGAAACCACATTGTTTCTGCGACGCGGGGCGGCAAGCTCTTCCGTTCTCCCCGGCTGCGCATCTTCGGTTCGTTCTTCTACTTCTTTGGCGGCTTTTGCGCGGACCTCGGCCTCATCCCAATCCTCTTCAGGCATGTCGTCCTGAAGGTCGAGCTCGATGGGAGCGGCCTTGTCGGGGCCGTCGTAAACATCGGGATCGATCAGCGTGAGCGACACCTCGGCCATGCCGGTTGGTTTTCGATCGCGTGTGCCGGCGAAGATGACGTCTTCCATCCGCGCGCCACGTAGGCTCTTGGCCGACTGCTCGCCGAGCACCCACGAAATGGCGTCGGAGATATTCGACTTGCCGCACCCGTTGGGCCCGACGATGGCGGCCACACCGTCCCCATGGAACTTGAGCTCGGTGCGATCGCAGAACGACTTGAATCCGAGGATTTGGAGCTTCTTTAGTTTCAGCAACTTACAACTCCTTCTTCCCAACCGACAAAACGTCGTGCGTCGTCCGTCCCACGTCGTGCGGGAACCCGGGTGCAAGCGTGCAACTGGCCGTGCGACGCTCGAAGTCTGACGCGGGACGATTCCAGAAACCACCGTGACAAGTCGTGCAATTCTGTTGGACGGCAGCACACGATGGACGGGTTAACCAAGCTGATTCCTCCGCCAGTTCGCTCCAAAGCGAACCCGTCCTTGGCTGGGTAGGGCGGGGCACAGATTGAAGCTACTGTACCGATGAAATTGCACCGGGTCAAGTAGTAAAACACCATATCTTGTGGGTAACTCGCCCCAAACCCATCATCCGGCAGCGGCTATGCAGCTCCAGTGCAGATCAGGGACTTGGTTCAGAAAGGAGGGGGATGAATCGCGAGAGCACAACCAGCCTAGCGCAGGGCCATCCGCAGCGCAACGGCTTTGTGCGTCAGTGGATGAAATGGTTGAACTGCTGGATGACGCTGTCCACTAAAACGAGCACGTGTTTTGCGTACCAGGTGCACAACGCAACCAGGACGACCGCAAATACCTTGCGCATGACGGCTTCCTCTTCAAGGCGGGACGGCTGACTGGTTCCTGGCCGTGATCAGACCCAGGGGGAAGCAAACAGTGGACGCGGCCGGGGAGCAATCCTACCTATCCGCATTGTGCGCCGAGACCATAGGTCGTTACATGGCCCGATTGTGCCATGAGGGCTGCTCAACGCCCTGTGGCACTGGCGGAAGTGTCACATGCGACCTCGATCTCAATTTCATCGCTCTCTAGACTCTTTGTTGCCCAAATGAGGAGGCATTTCATGAGAGCAATCTCGATTATCGGCCTACTGCTCCTAGCGTTTTCTGTGCAAGCCTTCGCACGAAATCATGATTGGACGAAGGTCCAAAGCTGAAGCACGGGACCTCCTTGGAAATTGAGCTATGGAGCGGCCCTGCGGTGGTAGGCAAATTCGAATCGGCAAGCAGTTCAGGCATTCGCGTGAAGCTGTGGGACGGCACGCCCATGGAAGAGATCTCACGTAATGATGTCAGGCGCGTGATCCATTTGCGTCGTTCGCATTTGGGAGATCCTCACAAACTGCTTACTACGGGCGCCGTGATCGGGGGCATAGCCGGCGCGACTGCCGTAGCCATTACCGATCGGAACGATTGTCAGGGATGCAAAGGGTTCCGAATTGCCGCCGGAGGCGCGGGAGGCGCTATGTTTGGGTTTCTCGGGGCCGCGATCGTTGGTGCAGGGTTCGGAACGTTCGATTTGCTCCATCACAGCAAGGTGATTTACGTTGCCGAGCGCCCGCCCGCGAAGGTGCCGCGCCTGGTATCGCCGGGTTTCGAAGTTGCTCGTTAGGATTTTCGCTTGTAATGGATGGGCCAAAGCACCTGCCATGTTCTCCCGCCGTCCAGCGAGCGCTCCCACGACCAATCAAACTCGTTCGTCATGATGTTCTTGTAAACCATGCGTTGGAGCACCTTGGTCCCATCGGGTTTCATGGCTTCGCGTTGCAGGACCATTTGCCCATCCTTAAACTCGCCAACGAAATCAAGATAGCCGTCCTCATTGTCCACCCAGGTCTGTTTCCATTTGCCTGAACGCGCGTCAAAGAGCGAAAGGCTCATGCCGCGCAAGTGCATCGCAGTCCCGCCGTTGAAATTCTCCTCGACTACACACCCGTCGAGTACGCGCTTGATGCTGTTGGTGCCGTGCCCCGGGGCAGTCCCGTTCTGTCCAGGCCACGTGAGATCCCACTCGCCAACCCAGAACTCAAGCTGCTTCTGTTCCGGCTGAGTGCACGGCACAGTGTTCGCTGGAGAAGAGCTGTTTGGTTGTTCGGCCCGACAGGGGATGAGAAACGTCACACCAGCGGCTAGTAAACCGAGGGAAAGAAACTTGATGATCGCCATAGCGCCCGATCTTAGCTGACTTGCGTCAAAGCAAGTGAGAAAAAGGGACGGGGCGGGGCAAGAGCGTTATGGATGGCTCCAAATTGGGGATTCCTGGACTCGAAATCCTTAGGCGGTGACGCCAAGCGAGCGACTCTTTTGCTTCAACTCGACTGAGACCAACTCCGCCGTGCAACGCGAGTTCTGGATGGCAAGGACGGCGTCTTCTGCCGTAAGTTTTCCCATGAGGAGCGCTAGTTTGCGATCGCTGGTCATCACGATCGGCGTGCGATCGAGACGCTTCACGTATTGTGGGCTGCCGCCACGGTTCACTTTGACCACGAACTTGGTGTTTGTCATCTTTTGTGCTTTCCCCAGAAAAGAAGTTTTAAAAGCGCTCTTGATCTTCAGAACCAACACGGAACAACGCCGCTTGCTCCTCGGCATTCCTGCGGAGTTCTTCCATTTCATCTACCGGACCGTCTTGCCCGCGTGATTCCTTGCGTAGGTTCTTACGTTCGGCCTTGTCGCGCTGCCGTTGCTGGCGCTGTTGTTCTTTCTGCCGTTTATTGAAAGTCGATCGGCCTCGCGGCATATTGGTTCCCCCTTATTACTGTGAGATTCAGGTGTCAGCGCGCCCAGCGCTACGGAAAACAAGACTCGCGCGCCGCGCCCTAGGCCTTCTTCCGCGAGGCGTGGGTTCCTATTTCGCCCCGTTTCGCATTCTGAAGGCGTTGCCGATTAAGCGCGCGACGTGCGATCCCAGCTTTGCGCTTCCTGTGAAATCGTGCCTTATCACCGTTGATTGCAGACATAATGGGTTTCTCCTTGCTGCTATGCTCGAATCGAAGGCCGGTCAGCGGCCTGCCGAACCGCGACGAGTTGCTGCCTTTCGGCCGATCTTCTCAACCGCAAAGTCGAGAGCCGATGTCTTCGAGGTCAAGAGTTGAGGCTACGCTGAAGAGACTTTGCTAGCTTGCTTTCGATGTCTTGCGCAAGGTCTCTTCTAGGTCGCGGTCCAGTTGTTCGATCAGGTGCTGAATCGTGGGTGAATCTGGTTTTTCACTGCGCACAGGAATCACGTTGCTGGGTCGATCTTGCTTGGGCTGGCGCATAACTCTCCGTTTCGTCTACTTCCATATTACTCCTCATTGCGCCGAAGGCCCTAATTTTGCTGGGGGTTCGAATGTATGTGTTGCAAACACGAGGGTTACGGGGGCGGGGTGTGTAAACATTTGCTAATTCCTGCGCTCCCACGTAGTATTCAGGTGTGCGTTAGACCGATTCGGTCGCTCAGCAGCTCTCGCCAACCAGCAAGTCTCTGCGCAAGTTTTTCCGACTCTCTCCAGCGTAACTTCACAAAGGAACACCAAGTACAACACATATGGAAACAGGAACAGTAAAGTGGTTCAACGACGCTAAGGGCTATGGCTTTATCAGCCGGCAGTCTGGCGAAGACGTTTTTGTGCATTTCTCAGCCATCCAGGCGGGCGGATTCCGCAGCCTGCAGGAGGGTCAGACCGTGCAGTTCGACGTGACCAAGGGACCCAAGGGCTGGCAGGCAGAGAACGTTCGCCCTGCGTAAGTTTAGAACCTGTCGAAGGAAGGCGGCCATCCGGCCGCCTTTTTCATTTGGGCTTGTCATGTCAAGGGCGGGAATCATGCGCTTAGCAGAGAGCCTGACAGTCGAGGGACTTTTTCTCTGGCGGCCTACGCCCGTCGTACCGAAGCCCAACTTCGCAGCTTCTGGCACAGTCCTCAGCATTCAACCGGATCTTGATAAACTGCGTCATCCCGAAGTCCCGCGCTTTCACCAGCGGGACGAGGGAGCTGGCGCGGGATGACATCGGGGTGGAGTTGGGAGTGGACTTCCTGCGTCGCCGTGTGATGTGATCCCCGCAGGATCCGTCTGTCGGCTGAAGAACGCCGCCGTTCGGGATGACGCAAATCGACCAATGTCGCGTGCCCCAGTTCTCGCGGTTTTCGAGAACTGGGAATGTCAGGGAAGAATCTCAATCGGCGCGCCGTTTGGCACCAACTTTCAGATTTCGTCGATTTCTTCATCCGTAACCGCGATGCAGCCGTAGGTCCAATCCCACCGACGGTGCGCCGCGCCGAGGTAGCCATATCCGTTAAGGATTCCATGGATCGAGACGTCCCCACCTGGCGAGACGCCTAGCCTGCGGGCTCGCTCGCGGTCCGCTGCGTTCGGATATGAGATGTGTAGTGATCGATGACATTGGCTCTTTGCGTTCCGGCTATTAATGACATACACGCCCTCCGGCGTTCGAAAGTCTCTTTCGCGTTGCTTTGGCCCGATCGGATTGCGTCCCAAGGCAATCTTGTAGGTCTTGATTACCCTTCCAGCGTGCATAAGTTCCATCGTGTGCGCTTTCTTGTGTACGACAATGCGATCAGCATGCGGGAGAGCGAAGGCTGGCGAACTCACTAAGCAGCCAATCGTGAGCCAGACCACGCGCCGCAACACAATTTTTCGCGAGCAGAGCACTTTGAGAGTAGTTAGAACCGCGAGGTCGACTTTTGTTCCAGTTCCAGTGCAAACCGCGCAACGCCAAAAGAGAGTCACCACGCCGCCGTCGGACTGAACTGACTCGCGATATTATCGAAACACACAGCAAAGTCCGCGGACGCGAATACCTGCGGATCATTTACGGACCCGAATACACGCCTTCCGCAGAACCTGGCCAGGCTGAAACGTCGTGGCCTGGGCGAAGCGTTCGCTGGCGCTGCGCGAATTCGCATTGGGCATTGAAGCGCTGGAACGCTTCGTACACAAAGAACCTCTACGTCGCGTTCACGAGTGCGTATTTGGTGTCCTGGCTCTCGAAAGCGAACCGGTCGATCCGAGGCTCTGATTCGCATTTGTTTAAAGTGAATTTTGCTAATCTACAAGAAGGTACTCATGCTCCTACACGGCATCATCCCCCCGGTTACGACGCCCTTCTATCCCGATGGACGCGTTTATCTGAAAAAGCTGGAACACAACGTGGATCGTTATTCCAAGACTCCGGCTGCAGGGATTGTCGTGCTCGGCTCAACGGGAGAGGCGATCATGCTCTCCGACGAAGAGCGTCGCGAAGTCTTGGCGGTCGCGCGTGAAGCTTGCGCGCCGCACAAAGTTCTGATCGCTGGAACTGGCGCGGAATCTGCCTTTGAAACATTGCGGTCGACCGAGTACGCCGCGGAACTCGGCTATGACGTGGCTCTGGTTCGCACGCCACATTTTTATCGCCCGCAAATGCAGCCCGCGAATTTGCTGACGTTCTATCGCACGGTCGCCGACCGATCGCCGATTCCAGTCCTGATTTACAGCGTTCCGGTGTTCACCAACTACGACATGCCGGAGGAGTTGATTGTTGAGCTGGCCTCGCACCCCAATATCATCGGGATCAAAGAATCCAGCGGCGATGTCGAAAAGGTTCGCCGTCTGGCGGTCACGACAAAGCACGTGAAACGGTCAGTGACGGTCACCGAGACCTTCGCCCCAGTCACTCCGCGCATGCTGAAAGCGGCGGCTCCTGAGCGAGCGTCCGCTACCGGTGAGCTTATTCCCGTGGGGGCCTTAGCAGGAACAAACGACGACAGTGGAGATTCGCCCCGTCGGATGGGCGAGGGAGGCCCTCCCACCGCCACTCGCTCTGCAGAGCCATCTTCGTCTGCAATTAGCGTCTTGGGCGGGCTCAAGACTCGCCAGAAAGAAGTTGGATTCCAGATCCTTGCGGGCACCGCCCAGCGCCTGAAGCCCTGTCTTGATGCCGGTGCAGTAGGAGGAGTCCTTGCGTTTTCCACTGCCGCACCAACCGCGTGTTACGAGATCTACGCCGCGTGGAAAGAGGGCGACGCCGAACTTGCCCATCTGAAACAAGAGCGCATCGTAAAAGCCGCGACTCGCGTGGCCAGCCAGATCGGCATCCCCGGCACGAAGTACGCGCTTGATCTCAACGGCTACTACGGTGGTCCGCCTCGTCTGCCGCTGCTTCCACTGACTGCTGATCTGAAGCACGAAGTCGAGCAATTGATGGCTGATATCCGTAACTAACTCGACGATCGAGACGTCGAACGTAACCGCTCAAGAATCGACTACAATCTACACCGCGCAGGAGCCTGTCAACGCGCGGTTTCATTAATCAGAAAGAACATGGAGGAAGGGGCGCCTCGCCCGTTCAAGCGTGACACCGACGATCTCACAGTACGAGCGCATCGCCCTCCAGCTCGCGCCACCGCTGGCCCACGTTTCGCTCGCGTCTCCTCCCGTCAATGTTATTGACCTGCGAATGATGGACGAGTTGACGTCTGCACTCGCGGAAGTCGAAACACTTTCGACGGTCTCGATGGTTGTAATCAGTGGTGGAGGGAAGTGCTTTTCGACTGGCGTAGATGTGGCCGCCCACACCCCTGACAACATTGATTGCATGTTGCAGAAGTTTCACGCGGTAATCCGCGCGGTGTTGAATTCCAAGAAGATTACTTTGGCGGTCGTTCACGGGAATTGCCTGGGTGGCGCTGCCGAACTCGCCATGGTTTGCGATGTAGTGATCACCACGCACTCTGCGACTTGGGGCTTCCCAGAAATCAAGCTGGGCTGCTTCCCGCCGGTCGCAGCTGCCGCGTTGGGTGCTTTGGTCGGGCAAAAGCGTGCCGCTGACCTCATACTCACCGGGCGCTCGATCACGGGACTAGAAGCTGCAGAAATTGGGCTCGCCACCATCCCGGTGCCCGATGATCAGCTCAGTGCCGCCGTGCAGGAAAAGCTCATGATGCTTTCATCCCTGAGCCCATCAGCCCTGGCCATCGCGAAGAAGGCGATTTACTCCTGGGATGCAGCCCACGTTGAAAAAGGGCTGGCGCGGGCCGAAAATATCTATCGGTCCGAGTTGATGCAGTGCGAGGACGCACGGGAGGGCATACGAGCATTCCTGGAGAAACGCCCGCCGAAGTGGACCGGACACTAGCTGTGCGAATTAAACCGGCCCACCTGGTCTGTCGGAGCGGCTGGGCATTGGGCCTCATAGTCGTCTGTGCGTACTTTGCTTACAAGAGTTACGCTGCCATCAGCATCAGTGATTATGAATGGCTCCATGACTGGTGGGACATCCTGACGTGGGCTGTCTGGGCGGTGCTTGCGGCTGGGCTGGCGTCGGAAGTGCGCTGTTGGCGCGAGCGACTACTTTTCGCCATCTTGTTTGCCCAGTTCCTTCTCGGTTGCGTTTTTTCGGCATGGACCTCAGCGCGATTTGACCTTGTGAGAGAAGCGCGGGAGCTATCGCTGATTTTGTGGTGTCTGGCAGTTCTGCTCAGCGTGATCGCTTTGCTCAATCGTCCCAACAGCGATGCTCATGCGTCCTGATTCAGTGAAATCAGCGGGTGAACAGGTGCCCGAGCTTCTCCCGCTTGGTTTTCAAATACTCTTCCGCATGCGTGCTGGGTGCAACCTCACAGGGCACGCGTTCCGCAACCCGCACTCCTGCATGTTCTAATGCCGCAACCTTATCCGGATTGTTAGAGAGCAGGCGAACTGCTTTCACGTTCAGTGCTTTCAGAATCTCAGCAGGTAACACGAACTCGCGGTGATCGGCTTTAAATCCAAGTTTCTCATTGGCTTCGACCGTGTCGAAGCCCGCATCTTGCAATTCATACGCCTGCAACTTTGGCATCAGGCCGATGCCGCGGCCTTCCTGCTGCTCATAAATCAGAATGCCCGAGCCTTCTCCTGCGATGAGGGACAGCGCCATCTCGAGCTGCTGGCGGCAATCGCAGCGCAAGGATCCAAAAACATCTCCCGTCAAGCACTGAGAATGCACCCGCACGAGTGGCGGCGCGGAATGCACATCGCCCATCACCAGCGCGACCGCCTCTTCCGGTTTGCCGTTCTGCACCGGTTCCAGGCGGAATCCGTAAATGCGGAATTGCCCCCAGCGCGTCGGAAAGTCCGCCGACGCCAACTGCTTTGCGAATGAGCTCACAAAAACATTATAGAAGCAGTGGCCAGTGGCTAGTGGCCAGTAAGAACCATGTGTGTACCTCGGGTCGGGGCGGCCCATAGGATGAAGCTCGATTGCAGATTGGAGATTTTACATTTCGGATTGCAGATTTCAGACCGTCTGTAGTTCAATCTGCAATCTGAAATCTTCAATCCGAAATCTCCAATCCCAGAGATGCACTTCGATCTCCTCGCAACTCGCCACCGGCCACCGACCACTAGCCACTAACTCTCACCAACTCGCATACCTTTGGGCCACCCTGCGTCGCGGGAACACTTTAATAAGGAGCAGCCCGGCAACAAATCCGCCGACATGCGCAGCAAACGCGATCCCGCCGGTTTGATGGTGAGCCCCGCTGGCTGTCACGGTGGTTGCGACGAACTGAAGCAGGAACCAGTAGCCGAGGAAGACCCAGGCCGGAAGCCACCAGAATGTGAAGAACACAATAAGTACAACCAGCGTCTGAACTCGCGCTCGCGGATACAGAACAATGTACGCACCCATGATGCCAGCAATTGCGCCGCTGGCCCCGACCGTAGGCACATTCGACGTAGGTGCGAGCGCGATATCCGTCAAGGCCGCCGCAATCCCGCATACGAGATAAAAGACCAGGTAAGGAAGATGCCCCATATGGTCTTCGATATTGTCACCGAAAATGTAAAGAAACCAGAGATTGCCGAGGATGTGGAACCAACCGCCGTGCAGGAACATCGAAGTCAAAATTGTCAGAATATTCGCTCCCAGCGGATACTGCGGTACACCAGCAATTGCGCGAGTGAGATCGTGCGGAATGAGCCCAAATTGCTCTATGAGCAGGTTCATCGCGCGTGGACCCTGAGCCTGAATCGGCAGTTCGACGAACATGAAGACCACCAGGTTCAGCGCAATGATGAAATAGTTTATGAATGGCTTACTGAATCTTGGCTGGTCGTCGCGGATGGGAAAGAACATGGGATTGAATCATCGGAGGATTGAGTCATTGAATCAATGACGAACCGCCAACTTATGCAGATTCTACAATGATTGATCACTCAACGATTCGATGACCCAATCGACTAACGGAGTTCTGATCATCGATAAGCCCGCGGGCCTGACCTCGCACGATGTCGTGCACCGGGTGCGCCGCATTGTGGGACAGCGCTCGGTAGGGCACTTGGGCACCCTCGATCCCATGGCCACCGGTGTGCTGCCGCTCGTGTTGGGGAATATGACGAGAATCGCACAGTTCTACCTCAAATCGGAGAAGAGTTACGAGGGCGTGATCCGCTTCGGGTTCGCTACCGATACGTACGACGCTGAAGGCGAGGCGGCCAGCACCCCACAGGAACTGACACTCTCTCTCGGCCGGCTGCGACAAATGTCGGCGAAATTTCACGGCATCATCGAGCAAATGCCGCCGCCATTTTCGGCCAAGAAAATTCAAGGTGTCCCGGCCTACAAGCTTGCCCGCAAGAAGAAAGACGTTGTGCTCCAACCCGTTCAGGTGGAGATCAAGGAGTTCGAACTGCTGACCCTCGACGATTCACAGGCAAGCTTTCGTGCGCTTGTGGCCTCTGGCACCTACGTTCGTTCGATCGCCCATGATCTCGGGCAACTTGCCGGTTGCGGCGCACATTTACAATCCCTGCGCCGAACCTCAGTGGCGGAATTCACGCTCGAGGATGCGCACACACTGGAAGACTTCGACGGGGCCGTCAAGAGCGGGGAACTGGAATCGATCCTGGTCCATCCACGCAAACTGCTACCCAACATGCCCGGGGTGACTGCGACCGACGAAAACCTCACGCGCATCCGCCACGGCCAAGCCGTCAACCTGCCGGAACTTTCCCGCGCCCGCGAAGTGAAAGTCTTTTACGGACAGCGCGAACTGATTGCCATCGCGACCCGAGTCGCGGGCACATTGTTCCATTCCAAAATCGTGCTGGCCTGATATTAAGCGGCTGCAGCAACTTTGCGTTTGGCACGAATTTGCGGCCACTCGATCCAGATATTTGGCAAGAGTGCAGCCAACGCAATGGTGGTCCATACCACGAACTCAATGCCAGGTTCGCCAAGTCTGAAAATCGGCGGGATCGGAATGATGACCCGCGCCACCGTAAACACCATGGCGAAGGGATAGCTGCGCATCATCCAACGGCGGTGCTCCGTGATATTGCCATTCCGTATGCAGTACAGAGCGATGGCTGTGGTCAACATCCAACCCAGCGACTGCACCGCCGACGCTCCCACGATTGATAGGGTATGAATCTTCATCGCCATGGGTATGGCGAACGGGGCTGAAATGAACACGCTGACGACGTAGGTGTAGCCCATCACGCGGTGTGCGGTCAGGTAGCGCGCCCGCAGCCGATTAGAAAATTGGAACGCGCCCAGTGCCATCGCCAGCGCTCCAAAAAATGCATGGAGCACCAGGTACCACTTCACCGGCGCGAAGTGTTGCGCGATAGGAGACGACGGATCAAAGATCCGCGCGTTCTTCATGTAAGTAACGAATACGGTGAGCGCTGCGAAGACCAAAAAGAAGATGACTTTCTTCTGTGAGCGCGCGCGGCGCGCAGGCACGACTGCAGTTGCCATGTTTTCTCCCACGAAGGATGGCGAGGCGTGGCTTTCCTCGCATCGAAGTGGCCCTGCCGGGTCGCACGAGTCCGCCGGTCCAGGCTGAGCGGAAGAATTGTATCGCTCAAGCTGCGATTTTCAGAAGAAGTATTTTGAATTCCACAGACCAGTTGGTCGGTGATGAGCTCAGACGTCGATCTGGCCCAGCGCTAGAACACGATCGAATCTCCAGTTGATACCCCGAAGAAGCGAGTGTGATCCACACCCTGGTTTGCAAGCGTGGAGGACGAGGATATTTTTGAAAAGGTCAGATCCTGGGAGGATGTTTTGAAAGGCAGCGCCTGGAATAAAGCCGTCGCAACTGCCGCCTCAGCCCGCAATCACGGGCGGAACTTAAATAGCCCAGCGCGTAAGCGCTGGGGTAAGCGAAGCAAACGCGGCAGTCCCGGAGGGACGGCACCGGTTTTATTGCACGACGACGGCAGGGTAGAAGCGTATTTCGCCCCAAATCATCGCTGGCCTGTCGCCGTATGCTCCGCAACTTTGCTTTTCACTGCGATATCGATGAATGCCAGCGCCGCGCGGCTCAGCGCTTTATCTTTGCGGAAGACCAAAGCCAGGTCGCGCCGGATATGAGCTTCGGCAAGCGGAACAGCGCAGAGCACTTTCGCTTGCACATCTTCGAGCACGTTGGAGCTGGCAATGAACCCGATGCCAATATCAGCAGCGACAAACCGTTTCAGCAATTCGCTCGAATCCAACTCCATCGCATAGCGCGGCTTTAGCTTGCGTTGATGGAAAAGCTCCTCGATGGCGTCGCGGGTGTGCCCAACCTTGGGCAGGACGAGAGGGTATTGCGCAATATCTTCCGCCGTAGCAGCTTTGAGCTTGGACAGCGGGTGCTTCGGCGGAGCGATAAGCACCAATTCATCTCTATGGATCGGCACAGCCGTGAGCCGATTGTCTGTCACCGGAAGTGAAACGACTCCGAAATCCACGCTGTTGTCGATAACCGATTCCAGAACTTTCGAGTAATCCGCCCGCTTGATGTTGACCGACACATCGGGATACTGCTTCTTAAAATTAGCGAAGACTTCGGGCAGGATGTGAAGGCACGTGCCTTCGTTGGCTCCGACCACGATCTCGCCACGAGGCACGCGTTCGGTTTCCGCAATCGCCGTCATGGCCGCCTTGCGGGCATCAATCGTGTCTTCCGAAAATCGCAAAAACAGTTTCCCCGATGCGGTCAGCGAGACCTTTCCACCTGAGCGATCAAGCAGCTTGGCGCCGACTTCTTCTTCGAGCGAGCGTATCTGCGATGAGATCGCCGGCTGCGTGCGGAAACGTTTCTCCGCCGCGCGCGAGAAGCTCGACAGTCGCGTTACCTCAATGAAAGTCTCTAGTTGATCGAAATCCATAGAAGCAATCAGCAGTCAGCACTCAGCATCCAGTTTGCACAGCGAAGTCTTGCAGCCCAACGCTTCTTCTACGGCGGCGAATCTCAATGGGCTGAATGCTGATTGCTGAGTGCTGATTGCTTTTCAGCATGCCATAAACAGACGGCGACCCCAACCATAAAAACTATCAATTTCCGCTGGCGTGGCTGAAGAACTAGACTTTGCACAGATTGTAGCAGGTGTACAATTCTTGCCGATTCCAAGGAAAGTTTGTACGCAACGGCATCAGGATGTTCGCGCGGGTCTCCCGTGTTCACCCTCGCTTGACCTTATATAAGGAGCTCTCCCATGGCTGATCCAAAAACCGTCCTGGAGTTCGCGAATAAAAACGGAGCCAAGTTGCTCGATCTCCGGTTCACGGACCTGCCAGGCTTGTGGCAACACGTTTCCTACCCCATAAACCAGTTGACCGAGGATTCGTTTGAAGAAGGTTTCGGCATGGACGGCTCGTCCATTCGCGGCTGGGCGGCGATCAACGAGAGCGACATGCTGCTGATCCCCGACGCGAGCACCCACATGATGGACCCGTTCACCGAGGTGCCGACGCTGGTGATGGTGTGCGATGTTATCGACCCGGTCACCAAACAGCGTTACGACCGCGACCCGCGCTACATCGCCAAAAAAGCCGAGCTGTACTTGAGTTCAACCGGCTTGGCTGACACCGCGTATGTCGGCGCGGAGGCCGAGTTCTTCATCTTCGACAACATCCGCTTCGATCAGCGCGAGCAGCACGGCTTCTATTTCATCGACGCGGAAGAAGGCCGCTGGAATTCCGGCCGCGAGCAGAACAATCTGGGATACCGTCCGCGCTACAAGGAAGGTTATTTCCCAGTGCCGCCGATGGACCACTACCAGGATCTCCGCACAGAAATGGTGATGACCATGATCAACTGCGGCCTCGACGTCGAGTGCCATCACCACGAGGTCGCCACTGGAGGGCAGACGGAAATCGACTTGAAGTTCGATTCGCTGGTGAAGTCAGCCGACCACATGCTGCTCTACAAGTACGTGGTGAAGAACGTTGCCAACCAGTACGGCAAGACTGTGACCTTCATGCCGAAGCCCATCTTCCAGGACAACGGCAGCGGGATGCACACTCACCAGTCGCTGTGGAAGGGCGGCAAGCCGCTCTTTGCCGGTGATGGCTATGCCGGACTTTCACAGATGGCGCTGTGGTACATCGGTGGACTCATCAAGCACGGTCCGGCTCTGGCGGCGATCATTGCTCCGACCACGAACTCCTACAAGCGCCTGGTACCCGGCTTCGAAGCTCCAGTCAACCTGGCGTACTCGCGCCGCAACCGCTCGGCAGCGTGTCGCATTCCGATGTACTCGGCATCGCCGAAAGCGAAGCGTGTGGAGTTCCGTCCGCCCGATCCGAGCTGCAATCCGTATCTCGCATTCGCAGCCATGCTGATGGCAGGACTCGACGGCGTCGAGAACAAGATCGATCCCGGCCAGCCGCTCGACAAGGATATTTACGATCTCGGTCCAGAGGAGTTAGCAAAAGTTCCATCGATGCCCGGCTCCCTCGAAGACGCGCTCGATGCGCTGGAGCGGGATCACCAGTTCCTGTTGAAAGGCGACGTCTTCACCGAGGAACTGCTCAACACCTATGTCGATTACAAGCGCTCGAAGGAGGTGGACGCGGTTCGCCTGCGCCCGCATCCGTACGAGTTCGCGCTGTATTACGACATTTAGGAATAAGTTAAGTAGGAATATAAGTGGGGTGCGCCATGCCTCGCGTTTTTGGCGAGATGTGGGGATTTTTGAACCCCTTAGCTATTAGCCTTTAGCTCCGGGCCCGGCGCAAGCCGGGCCTTTTATGTTTCTGAGCCCCCTAATCCTCTGATGTCATTCCGAGGAGTGGAGCGAGCGGAACGACGAGGAACCTGCTTGTCCCGTGCGCCACCGCTGTCGTCAGCGAAAAGCAGGTTCCTCACCGCTGAAGCCGTTCGGAATGACATGAGGAAGGGAAGTGGAATGGCTCGCAGAAATTAGGCGCCAAGCACGGCGTTCCACTACTACATTCAACTGTTACGTTCCGCTACTGCCCCTTCTTTGGTGGTCCCGAAATTCCAATTGCTTCTCTCAACTCTGACGCTTTCATCAGCTTGCCATCCCGCATCACCAACTCGACCTGCCGCAGGTCGCCGATATTTTTCGATGGATCGCCGTCAATCAAAGCCAATTCGGCCAGCTTGCCTTTTGCGAGAGAACCAGTCTGATTGCCCAGGCGAAACGTCTGCGCGGGGATAATCGTCGCGGTCGCCAGCGCATCTTCCGGCGTCATGCCTGCATTTACGTAGAGTTCAAGCTCTCGGATGAGGTCGAATCCGAAACCGTCCGTTCCCGCCAGCACTGGAATGTGCCGCTTGTAGAGTTCGGGAATGAGGGCGTCCAGTTTCGCAAAGCTCGCGCGCATCCGTTGGCGCGATAGCTCTGATGTCGGCGCCATTCCGCCGGAGAGAAACGCACGTGAAAGTTGCGGAGGCAGCGTGTCTGCGTAGGGCGCCTCGGCGGGAGGCATTGTGCCTCGATCTGGCACGTATAGGCTCTCGAAGGTCACCACGGTCGGATCCACGGCGATGTGTCGAGTCGCCAGCTCATCCAAAAACGCTGACATGGTCGGCGAATGCACATCCACGTCGGCCGCGTACTTTCCGGTTCCGATAAATCGGTTCATGCCGTTCGACGTCGCAACCACATCGTCCGGCATGGCCTGCATCATCACGAAATTGATATGCGTGACCTCGTCATAGCCGGCACGCACCGCATCCAGCGGACGCATTCCGTGCGGGATGTGTCCATGCACTCGCAGCCCCAGCTGATGGGCAAGGTCGGCCATCGGCTTCACCCAGGCGGGGTCGATAGTGCCGTAAAGCTTGATCCCAAAGTAGCCGCTATCTTTTGCCCTGTGCACAGCGGCGAGCGCCTCGTCCAAATTCTTCACGACGACTGCAACTTGCGCCGTGTAAGGGCCAGAACCGTCGATCAACATCGACGGCAGAATGCGCGGTCCGAGCAACTGACCGGTATCTATTCGCTTCTTTCGCGCCAGCAACTCGTCAATCTGATTCCCGGGATCGCGAACGCTGGTAATTCCCGTAGCAAGAAGCAGAGGACCGGTGGAGTCATCCCCGTAGTGTTGATGGTTGTCCCAGAGCCCCGGAATGAGAGTTTTGCCGGTGCCCTCTACCACCTGCGCCTCGGTCGGGACCTCGGTTGTGCTCGTCGGACCCACAGCCAGCACTTTTCCGTCTGCGATCACGACGGTCATGCCGTCGCGAAACTTCCGCGCGTCCGCGTCGTAAAGCTTGACGTTTCGAAACGCGAGCGCTCCCTGGACTGGACGGGCAATCTGGGCTGCCAGCGCCGGAGCCCGTTTCGCCAGCGCTTCATCTTGCGCCTTGGAGAGTGCTGCCTCGACTTTTTCCCATCCTTGCGGCAGGAAACTGAGAATGCCTGCCTGGCCGAAAAAGGTTGTTCCGTCCATCCAAACCGGTTGAGGCGACAGCCCGAACCCGGTGATGCCATAACAGGTCAGCGTCTTCTTTAGCGACCCGTTCGACACTTCCAGTGTGGTGAGCAGTTCCAGCTTCGCATGGCCTGACGGCAGTAGATCAACCTCGCGAGTCGATGCTTTCAGCAGGTGGTCTAGAATGAAGGGAATGGAATCGAGCGTTCCACCGAAAGCTACGTATTCGAGGCCCGCACGCGCTGCTCCCGTCCCGTGATCGACCGGGCTCTTGAAGCTGTAGGCTCCGTCCTTTACCTCGTAGGTTTCTGCTGCATCACCCTCTGGCACCTTTCCGCGAACGATCATGCTCGTTAACTGTCGATCGGGCGCGAACCGGTTCTGTTCGTCAACCTCAAAGACGAACCCGCGCAGGTTCATGCTGAAGCGCGACCAATGCGTCCCATCGGCGCTGGTCCACATCGACACTTGTCCGTGACGCGCCGCGCCGCCGCTGGAAGTTATTGTCCAGGTCCTGGCGTTAGCGGGTGGCTTCGCCAATTGCTCTACAGGCACTTGGGCGAATGCCTGCGAGGCGAATACTAGAAGCACGGAGGCAAGTATGCGGAACATGGTCATGACCTTTCGCAGTTCTACAACATGTGATGGATGTTTAAGCCCTGTAATCCTAGTTGATGATGCCGCTGGTGCCAACAGCAGTTCGTCCCTTGCGGCGAACGATTGGCATAGAATTGAGCCCGGCTTGAACCTTGGGATCTTAGTTTGTTGCTGGTCGTGGGAGCGCGAAATCTGAATGAAGCCCGTGAAGGTGGTCCTGATAGCACTTCTCGTCGCAGCATCGATTGTTGCGATTGTTGTGGGCACACTCGTACATCGCGGTTTTCGCGCCACGAGTGAGCCGTCGAAACCGGAACGGATCATTGCTCGTGGTGTAAGAGATTTTGCCATCCCCCGGTCGGCGCGTCGCGAGCAAAATCCCCTGAAGGCCTCGGACAAGGATTTGCAGGCTGGCCGCGAACTCTTCCTGACCCAGTGCTCGAATTGTCACGGTGTCGATGCAAAGGGCAAGACGCCTGTGGGAAGTAATCTTTATCCACGCGTTCCTGATCTCCATTCCCCTGAAACGCAAAGCCTCTCTGACGGAGAAATCCATTACATCATTCAGAATGGCGTGCAACTCACCGGCATGCCTGCCTGGGGGACCTCCCACCAACCGCCTGAGAAGATATGGCAGCTGGTACTTTACGTTCGCAGCCTGCGACAGCTCTCCGGAAGCGAAAAAACGGAGCAAGCCTCTCTCACCTCCGCCCACTACGTCGGATCAGCCGCCTGCGAAAAATGTCACCAGGACATCTACGCCCGATGGAAGAACACTCCCATGGCGAACATCGTGCGCACGCTGAAGGACCATCCCGACGCCATCATTCCGGACCTCGCAACGAACACGGTTGCGCCGTTCTCACGCGATCAGGTGGCATTTGTTTACGGCAGTATTTGGAAGCAGCGTTACTTCACCAAGTTGGGCGACGATTACTTCCCCCTGCCGGTCCAATGGGAGATCAAGAATCACAAGTGGAGTAAATACTTCGTACGTCCAGGTACAGACTGGTGGGCGCAATTCTATCCTCCCGACAACATGAAACGTCCAACAGGTCCAACCTGTGACGGCTGCCACTCGGTTGGTTACAACATCCACACTGAGCAAGTTGCGGAATGGAATGTGGGCTGCGAGCGTTGCCACGGTCCCGGCAGCGAGCACGTCGCGCATCCCGCCCGGGGGAACACTTTCAATCCCTCAAATGCCGACTATGTTGCCGCCAGCGACGTCTGCATCCAGTGCCACTCTCAGGGCCGTCCATTAACCGTGCCGATCGAAGACAAATATTATGACTGGCCGGTGGGATATCAAGTGGGTCTCAAACTCCAGGACTTTTGGAAGCTGGAGCAAGCAACTCTCGGCGCTACCGATTTCTACTACTTCGCCGATGGCACAGCGCACAAGAACCGGATGCAGGGTAACGACTTTGTTCAGAGCGTCATGTATCGACACGGAATCACTTGTTTCAGTTGCCACGATGTCCACGGCACCGGCAACTATGCACAGCTGATCAAGCCTGCCGCGACCCTTTGCCTCGATTGCCACGGCCCGATGTCTCCGAATGGCCCGCGCGCCACCACCATCGAGCAGCACACGCACCACAAGGCGGGATCTACCGGAAGCCAGTGCGTGGCCTGTCACATGCCTGAGATCGAGACGGAGGGCCCTCCCAATACCCTGGTTCATGCCCACACATTTCGATTTATCAGCCCGGAGATGACCGACAGATACAAGATTCCCAACCCCTGTACATCGTGTCATGAAGGGAAGTCGACCGCATGGGCGGAGAACGCGATTCGGCAGTGGCCAGAACGTTCCGCCTGGAGATTAGGATTCAATTAGGAGTCAGCAGTAAAACGAAAGGCCCGGCTTTCGCCGGGCCTGGCTCATTGCTGCAGAAGTCTAGATGGAAGCTTTCAGTCTTTGACCCCAAGCTTCACTCGACAATGTGTGCACCTTCGACAGATTGTCTGCCGGATGGGGGTGCGCCTCGAAATCCTGCAAGTCGGTCAAGCCATCCGAAATGGCTTCCAAGGTTGCGTTCGATTTGGCCAGCACGGTCAGGAGGTACTTGCGGGCAATGGGACGGTCCGCCGGGTGCACCAGCTTCCACCACCGCTTTACTGATTCCTGCACTTCGCCCTGGGTTTTGGAGTCTTCCACGAGGCTATCGATGAGCCGGTACACCTTGCTCTTGACGGCCTGGTACGAAACTGAGATTTCCTGCCCCATATTGTCTCGAATTACTCCTTGCCCATCGTTGTTGCACGGGGATAGCCAAACTAGATTGCTGATTCATTGGCACTTACGCCGGTAGTGCCTTTGTACTATCCAACTACTTGGAGAAACGTGGCTTGCGGGCTATGGATTTCCGTAGAAGAGTACCTGGAACCCCAAAACGCCGTCCAGATGTACAATGCGGCATTCGGATGCAGACCCGCAGCGCCTTCGAAAAACAAATGAACTAATTCAGAATGCACGGTTCGGAGAGCCTCCGAACTTCGCGTAGGGGAGACCTATGAAGACAACCTTAATTGCTTTCATTGTAGCCTGTTTTTGCTTTACGCTCCAGGCCCAGCAACCGTCAAGCGGTGCTCAGGAACGGTTTTTCCTGCCTCGTGACACCTTTTGGGGGTACGCGCAGTTCGAAATTGCGCCTTCTCATAACGAAATTGATCCCAACCTCTGCGCCGCCAATGCGGGTACCTATGGAGGTACCAATGCGCCCTGCAGCATGTTTGCCCGCTACATGCTTTCAGGTCTGCTTGAGGTGCGTCCCTTTGGCCGCGGACAACTTCGGCGGTTCATGTTATGGGGAGAACCTCGTTTCCTATTTGGAAAGAATATTCCCCAAACGTTGTACACGTGGTCACCGGATGCTATCGGTGTCGAACATTCCTGGGGCGCCGCCATCTACATGGGGAAGGGATTTGAGATGAGGGTGACACAGCACTTCCTGTTTGATCGCTTTGGCGCCCGCAGCCGCTATCTCGGACAAGCCGACCTCGGCGCCAACGGTCCTTGGGGCCGCTACAACACGATCGGCGTCCGGAAATACTTTGGCACAAGAAGATGGTAGGCCCATGGATTAGTCGTGACGTGCGCCTTGGGCCGATTGAAAGGCGAAAGCCAGAAGCCAGAACGGCAGAGAGCCCCGAGCCCAGAGCCAACAGCCCGATCCCTGAAACCCGAAACCCGAAACCTGAAGCCTGAAGCCTGACGCCTGACGCCCGTCCATGCCCTCCTCCCCACAATCCGCTGCACATGCTGCTGATCGGCTTGCCAACATACCATTCGGCGATCCTGATGCGGCTCATTCCACCTTCGAACGAATTTCAAAGCGGATTTCCAACACCCTGGCGAGTGTCTTGATCTCAATTCTGGCGGATTGCCCCGATCCCGATTCGGCCCTTCTGCTTTTCGAAAGGCTGGTGTCTGAAGGCACGCCGGACGTCATGGAGATTTTGGAAGAACATCCTTTCGTCGCGCATTATGCAGTAGCGGTGTTTGGCACGAGCTGGTTTCTCGGCGAGACCTTGATCGCCAATCCCGACATCCTGCACGCGTTCTTGCGCGACAAATGGCTAGACCGCAGTTGTTCGCGGGAGGATTTCTCCGAAGGCCTCGCTCGCTTTCAATCGCGCTCCTTTGAGCGCGATCCCTCGTTGCTGCTGGCGCGGTTCAAGCGGCGTGAGTATGTGCGCATCATGCTGCGCGATGTTTTGCGTATTGCGCCGCTAGCCGAAACTACGGCCGAGATTTCAGCCTTGAGCGACGTGCTGATCGAGGAGGCCCTTCGTGAAGCTGCCAGCGCCATGCAGCATCGCTTTGGATCTCCGCAGCATCTCGACGCCGAGGGTCGCGTCGCCGACACGACCTTTGCGGTCCTGTCGATGGGCAAACTTGGTGGCAACGAGGTGAATTACAGTTCGGACATCGACCTGCTATTCCTTTTTGGCGACGGTCAGGAAATGCCAGATGCCGAACTCTCCAATCGCGAATATTTTGTCCGCCTGGCACAGCAGGTGACCGAGGTGCTTTCGCGTCCGACTCCTGAAGGCCCGGTTTTTCGCATCGATCTACGCCTCAGACCACAGGGGAATGAGGGAGAGTTGGCGGTGAGCTTATCCCACGCCCTTCGTTACTACGCGAATACCGCGCATGACTGGGAGCGGCAGGCACTCATCAAGGTGCGCTACTCAGCGGGAGATGAAAAGCTGGCACGGCAATTCATCCATGAGGTGCAGCCGCAGGTCTACAAAGAGGAAGTCAATTTCGCTGCGATAAAGACTGCGCTTCTCTCACGGGAAAAGATCGATCGCAAACGCCGCTCTCAGACTACGCCGGGTCATGAAGCCATCAACGTAAAGATCGATCGCGGCGGCATTCGCGATATCGAGTTTCTGGTGCAGTGCCTGCAGCGCGTCTACGGCGGCTCAGAACCCTGGCTACGATCGGGAGGTACTCTCTTTTCGCTGCACAAGCTTCATGATAAGCAGCACATCAGCGGACGTGACTTTCACGAGCTAACCTCAGCCTACGCCTTCCTGCGTCATCTCGAGCACCGGCTGCAGCTTCGCCGCGGACAGCAGGTTCATCGTCTTCCGCAATCGGCAAACGATCTCGCGATTCTGCAGCGTTCGATCGAAGCGTTGAGCCCCGAGAATCCACGAATTGAGCACCTTGAATCGCTGGTGCGCAAGCGAATGACTGCAGTTGCGGAGATTTATCATCGCATCATTTTTCAGCAGCAGGCGCGTAAGGAACTCGAGCCTTCAGAATCGGAGTTCCGCCTGCAGAGCGGAGTCGCTGCGACTGGCGATCAGTCGACGCAGGTCTTGATGCAAAAACTGGCGGAGGATGCGCCTTCGCTGTCCAACACACTGCGCACCGTTGAAAGCGCTTCCGCGACGCGGAAGAATCTGCTTCGTTTCCTTGGTGCCGCCTTCTCCAGTTCTGAGCGATACGCCGCCGTGCTGCGCCATCAGGATGCCATCGTTCGCGCAATTGCGGTATTTGGAACGAGCGAATACCTCACTGACATCCTGGTGCGATATCCGGAAGAAGTTGCGTCACTTTCCGAAGTTGCTCCGAGCAGGCCGGCCTGGAGTGGCGGGCGATTACTGAATCTGCCTGAAGAAGATGGCTTCGCATCGCGTGACCCTGTCTTTACTTACCTGGCGGATTCGTGGGCCGCGCACGACGAAAAAGTTGCCATGCTGCGGCGCCACTTCCGCCATTGCATGTTCATATCGGGCGCGCGGGATGTCATCGAGCGCCGTCCAATTTACTCCTGTCTAACCGATACAACTGCAGCCGCGGAAGACGCCATTTCCGCAGCATTCTCCATGGCCGGCGCGCCTTCCGGGCTGGCCGTGCTAGCTCTTGGACGTTTAGGCAGCAGGGAATTTGACCTGTTTTCCGACGCCGACTTGCTGTTCGTGTGTGACGAGAACGCCGATCGCCAGACACTCACGCATTGCGCCGAAGAATTGATCCAGGTGCTGGCGGCATATACCCACGAAGGCTTGGTTTTCCCGGTGGACACGCGTCTTCGACCTCGAGGAGACGAAGGAGAACTCGTCGTCACGCCGTCACAACTCGAAACATATTTCGCGAATGAAGCCCAACCCTGGGAGGCGCTGACTTACACCAAGTTGCGGTTCGTGGCGGGTGATCCCTACGTAGCTCGCCGCGTCGAGAGCGCGGTCGAAACCCTGTTTCGTAAGTTTGCGGGCGCGTCGAATTTTGCCGAAGAGGTTCGCAAAATGCGCCGTCGGCTCGAATTGGCCAGCGCTCCCGAACGAAGCATTCGTTCCGCTCCCGGGGCCTTGTACGACGGCGATTTTTTGTCAGGATTCCTGCTGGTTTCCAATAGCGTGCGCCCGAAAGCGGGAACCCTGCGCGATCGTCTGTGGCGGTGCGCCAGCGTAGGCATCTTGAAAAAACATGACGCCGCAACACTGGATCATGCCGCCGAGTTGTGCCGCACAGTCGAGCACATAATGCGCCTGGTTGCTGGACGCAAAACGCGCTGGCTCCCAGCTGCGGAGCACCCGCGCGAGGCTGTCGAAAGGCTCACCTCCCAAATTCTGCGCCGCGAATTCGCCGATGGTCTGGAACAGGAACTGACCCGCACATTTACCACCGTGCACGAAATTTACGAGCGCGTGGTGAAATAGCCGCGAAGCGCGACTGATATAGCTCAGTGCTTGAGCGTTGGGACAAAGTTGTGGATGTCAACGGGCACCAATGGGCAGCCTGTTCTCCACCAGCCGCGAAGCGGCGTAAGAATAAAGCCTGCGGCGTGAGCCGCGGGAAGAGAGGGGCGGTGACTCAGCCCCGAAGGGGCGAAAGAGCGCGTTCGCTCGATCACATTGTCCATTGTGGGGTTTTCCTGATGGCTGAAGGCTGACGGCTGATGGCTCATATAGAATTACAAGGCAGCCCATCATCCGATCTCAGAAAGGCCCTCATGGCTCGACAGCCCGGAACATACGCCATCTTCAATACCAGCGAAGGCACCATCATTTGCCGTCTCTTTGAGAAGGAAGCGCCCAAAACTGTTCAGAACTTCACTGATCTCGCGGAAGGCAAACGCGAGTGGCGTCATCCGAGCACAGGAAAGAAGAGCAATGACCGCCTTTACGACGGCACCATCTTCCATCGCGTGATTCCGGATTTCATGATCCAGGGTGGCGACCCACAGGGAACCGGCATGGGCGGCCCCGGATACCAATTTGAAGACGAGACCAAGGGCTCACCCCACAGCTTCGATAAGACTGGCAAACTCGCTATGGCCAACGCCGGCCCGAATACGAATGGCTCGCAATTTTTCATCACTGTTGCTCCAACGCAATGGCTCACAGGACGGCACACGATTTTTGGTGAAGTTGTGGAAGGGCAGGATATCGTGGACAAGATTTCCAAAGTCCCGCGCGGCCGCCAGGACCGTCCCAACAAAGATGTGAAATTGACCTCAGTGGTGATCGAGCGAGTCTAGTGATTGTGTGTGCGGACATTCCTGTCCGCCAGTTTTGCGTGTGGCGCGGACACTCTTGTCCGCGTCTTTGTTTTGGGAAGTCTCATTACTTGCTTTCTACCCCGTCGTCCTCCCATTTGTATCCGCACGCGGCGCAGGTCCAGTCGAATTTCCGCGCGGCAGTGGCGGACTCGTTCTCCACCTCGTCGGCATCGGTCTCCTCTGAGTCGTCCTCTTCCTCCGAACCTTGCGCTCCAGCCAGATGCTCGAACACCACATCGGTCGAATGGCACTTTGGACAATGAACCGCCAGATCGGGATCGTCGTCGATCTTCTCTTCCGGTGGCTCGTCTTGCGGTTCGTAATGACGGAGACAGCTTTGCACGTACGGGAACGCCGCTTTCATGACCCGCACCTCAAGCCCGTCCGAAAAGCTTGAACGCACCTCATCGACGCTGGTCGCCTTTTCCGGCCCTACGCAGAAGGGAATTCCCGCTTGCAGGAGGATCTCCTGCAACTGCTCCGCATCGCGACGACTCCAGACCGTGGTGAGGCGAACCAACTTGCGCTCTTCCCCGCATAAGGCGAGTCATCGGAGTCATCGTTATGCGGTGGGGCCCAGTTCGTCTCACGCTGCTCCTCGACAGGAGGTACTTTCAACCGCCGCGAAGAGATCTCCTGTTGTAGCGCTGTTAGAGCCATCTCCGTCAACTCCGACGGATGCTGCGCCAGATCGATTAGTTCGCCATCACTCAACTGCCGATAATGTTCCGAGATTCGCAGCGACTCCGCTGCCGGTCCTTGAGTAGCCATATTGGAGTGCCAATCTACACGGAGAGGCGTAGTGGGACAAGGAGAATTGTCTTTTCGGGAGAGCACCTTTCAGTTGTGCCGCGGTGCTCTTCTAACAGCGCAGGTCCGAGCGCGGCCTCCCATCGTATTTTCGTCCTATGAGGTCGGTGTCAGCGACAAAGTCGTGACAGCCCAGGGAGTACCTGCTCGTCCAAGCTGCGGAACCGATCAAGCCGAGTGTGCTCTGCGGTAAGGCAGTCACAGGGCTTCGGGTTGCGAGAGAACTCGTATCTGGAGGGTAAGTGAGTAGTGCCTGCAAAGTAAAGCCCCGAACAGGGGCGGCCCAGCTTAGCCCAGCGCGGAAGCGCTGGGGAAGTGCGCGTAAGCATGTGAGTCCCAGAGGGACGACCAATTTCACGCTTAGGACCCAAGATTCAGGTGTTCCCGCAAGCTCTCGAACAGTTCTGGCAATGTTCTGTTCCACTGATTCCAATCGTGACCGCCGGGGCCGGGATGGAATTCGTATTTGAATCCGCGCTTCTTCAATAACGCTGCGAATCGCTGATTAGCAGGAAGCAGTCCCTCCTGCTCTCCACAAGTGAGATATAAATACGGAACGCTCGCCGGGTCGGCGGAGTTTGCAAGAACGTATGGATTGTTCTCACGCCGTGTGTCGCTTCCCCATGCCCCAAAAATCTGAGCATGCCCGCGATACTGCGCCATCCGTCGAAAGGAAAATCGACGTGTTGGAACATCCAATGCAGAACTAATGCCTCCCGCGAACGCGTACAGATCGGGATGTTTCAGAGCTAGCACGACGGCGCCGAAGCCTCCCATCGACAAACCAACGATTACTCGATGCTCACGGCCGCTCGCAGCAGGAAAGCGACCTTCTACGTCACTGATGAGGTCTTTGGTTATGTAATCTTCGTATCGATCCAGCGGTCTCGCCGCCGCATTCACGTAGTACGACTCCTTGCCCTCCGGCATCACCAAAATCAGCCCTTGCTCCGCAAATCTGGCAACGTCTGAGTAATTCGACCAGTCGCGATACTCGCCGCCTCCGCCATGCAGCAGATACACAACCGGAAGTTTCTGATTAGCCGCGATACTGGCCGGCAGAATTACGCGGTAGGGCATGTCGCGCTGCAGGGAAGCGCTGTGGAAGGTGACGTCCTGCATCCGAACTTTAGGCGTGAGGCGAGGATGATCGGGAGGCGGTGGCGATTCCTTATGGCACGCCACCGCAGAAAAGAAGAGAAGAACGAGGAATGCGAGGCGAAGCCTCACACCCCAATAACTCCCACCAACTCCTTCACTGCATCGGCGCTCTTTTGCAACGCCGCTTGCTCGTCGGCGGTCAGCTTGATCTGAATGATCTGCTCGATTCCCTTCGCGCCCAGCTTTACCGGGACGCCAACATACAAGCCCTTGATCCCGTACTCGCCCTCGAGATATGCAGCGCAGGGAAGGATCTTCTTCTTGTCTTTCAGAATGGCTTCGACCATCTCGGTCGACGCGGCTGAAGGCGCATAGTAGGCGCTGCCGGTCTTGAGATACTTCACGATCTCCGCACCGCCATCGCGGGTGCGCTGAACCAATTGTGCCAGACGATCCGGCGCAATGAGTTCAGTGATCGGAATTCCAGCAACCGTCGAATAGCGCGACAGCGGAACCATGGTGTCGCCGTGGCCACCGAGCACGAATGCGGTAACGTTCTCCACGCTGACCTTAAGTTCGTCGGCGATGAATGCGCGAAAACGTGCCGAGTCGAGCACACCAGCCATTCCGATCACGCGCTCGCGCGGAAAGCCGCTGAGTTTGTAAGCGGCCTGCGCCATGGCGTCCAGCGGATTCGAAACCACAATCAGAATGCAGTTCGGCGAATACTTCACGACCTTGCCGACCACGTCCGCCATGATCTTGTAATTCGTATTGAGCAGGTCGTCGCGGCTCATGCCCGGCTTGCGCGGAATGCCGGCGGTGATGACGACGATGTCGGAATTCGCGGTGTCGGCGTAGTCGTTCGTGCCTGTCACGTACGAATCGCGCTTCTCGATGGGCATGGCTTCGAGCAGATCGAGGCCCTTGCCCTGCGGCACGCCTTCAATGATGTCGATGAGAACGACATCGGCCAGTTCCTTCGACGCAATCCAGTGAGCGGCCGTCGCGCCCACATTTCCCGATCCCACAATGCTTACTTTCTTACGCATGATTTCCTTTCGATCGACTCAACCACAAAGGGCACGAAGGTACACGAAGAAAAATACAATCCCAAATACTTCGTGAGACTTCGTGTCCTTCGTGGTAGTTGCTTACGCCGTCGCCAGCACTCCGGCGCTCATATTTTCGATAATCGCATCCCCGAACTTGCTGGTGCTGACCTTGGTTGCGCCCTGCATCAGCCGCTCGAAGTCGTAGGTCACAGTCTTCTTCTCGATCGTCCGCTCCAGGCCGCTTTCAATCAGGTCCGCAGCTTCATTCCACCCCAGGAAGCGGAACATCATCACGCCGGACAACATCACCGAGCCGGGATTAATGACGTCCTTGTCCGCATACTTCGGCGCCGTGCCGTGCGTGGCCTCGAATACGGCATATCCGTCTCCGACGTTCGCCCCGGGGGCGATGCCCAGTCCGCCGACCTGAGCTGCGCATGCATCCGAAATGTAGTCGCCGTTCAGGTTGGGTGTGGCGAGCACCGAGTACTCATCCGCACGCGTAACGACCTGCTGGAAGATGGAATCGGCAATGCGGTCGTTGATCATCAGCTTCTTCTTCCACGCGGCGTGACCGTGGGTGGCATAAATACTGTCGAGCACTGAACGCACTTCGGCCGCCACCGACTTGCCGAACTCCGGTGGCGCAAACTCCAGACCGGGTTCGACCAAAGCCGCATTCTGCTCTGCCGTGAGGTTCGGATTCTTGTCCTTGTTGTCGATGATCCAGCTCTCGCGCTCGGTGACAACCTTGTCGCGGAACTCTTCGGTCGCGAGCTCGTATCCCCACTTGCGGAACGCGCCCTCCGTAAACTTCTGAATGTTGCCCTTGTGCACCAGCGTCACGGTTTTGAGACCGTTCTCTAGCGCGTGTTGAATCGCCATACGTACCAGGCGCTTGGTCGCAAAAACCGAAATTGGCTTGATGCCAATGCCCGAATCTGTGCGCACCTGCTTCTTGCCGCCCTTCAGCATGTCCTTGTTCAGGAACTCGATCAGCTTGGCGACCTCCGGCGTACCCTGCTCCCATTCAACCCCCGCGTACACGTCTTCGGTGTTCTCGCGAAAGATGACGACGTTCATACGCTCGGGATTTTTCACTGGCGACGGTGTGCCCTTGTAATACTTCACCGGGCGAATGCAGGCATACAGATCAAGCACCTGCCGCAGCGTGACATTCAGAGACCGAATCCCACCGCCCACCGGCGTCGTGAGCGGCCCTTTGATGGCGACACGAAATTCGCGAATCGCTTCGACGGATTCCTGCGGTAGCCAATCGTTGAACTTGGCCTTCGCCTTTTCTCCTGCAAAAATCTCGTACCACGCCACCTTGCGCTTGCCGCCGTATGCCTTCTCGACCGCAGCGTCAAACACCCGCACTGACGCTTTCCAAATGTCCCGGCCCGTGCCATCGCCTTCGATGAAGGGAATGATCGGCCGCGCAGGCACCTGGATGCGTCCATCCTTATAGCTGATGCGTTCGCCGTTCTGGGGCACGGGCACGCCGTTGTATGAATCCGCCATGAAGCTCCTCCGCTGGAATGAGAAAACGACAATTATAAATTGTCAGATCGGAATTGAATATTTGCTGACAAGCCGTTTATTGCCGACCAGCTACAATCGAAATGATGCGCTTGGTGCTCGGTTTGACGATCTTGCTTGCGGTTCCGTTCGCATGTGCTCAGGAGAGCAAGAACCGAACCGTTGTCGATGCACCTTCAGCGATCTCCGCTGGTGCTCCGGCGTCAGTGATCCCGTCTGCAGTCCCAGATCACCCTACAGCGACTCACCGTTTCTGGGACCGCGAAAACATGCTGCTGTTTTCCGGCGTGGCTGCTTTTCGCGCGCTCGATTTTGCGTCCACCAAAAACTTTCTGGCGCGAGGCAGAACCGAGGTCCTCATCCCCGACGACATCGTCTATAACAACGCCGGTTTTACTGGCTTGGAGGCCGCCGCCACCGCGACCTCAGTCGGCATATCGTACTGGTTCCATCGCACCGGCCATCACAAGATGGAGCGCTGGCTTTCCATTGCTCATCTGAGCGTCACCGCCTTCGGCGACGCTCACAACTACGCGCTCAAGACTCACCACCCGCACTGACTACTGCTGCTTGGTCGGCTGCGGCGCCGGCTTGGGAGCAGGCATTGGTTTGTGGGTGGTAGTTGTGTGATGTACAGTGCCAGCTCTCGATCCCAGAATTGCGATTTTATTAATCTTCACCGGATTATTCGGCCGATCATCCGCATTTCGCGGCATGCGAGCGATCTTCTTTACTAACTCCACGCTGGCATCATCGCACTGCCCGAAGATCGTGTAGTTGCCATCGAGGCTGGGATAGGGGACTTCGGTGATAAAGAATTGAGAACCGTTTGTGTTAGGGCCAGCGTTCGCATAGGCCAGTCGGCCGGGACGATCGAAAGTCAGGTCCGGCGAAGTTTCGTTCTTGAACGCGTAACCCGGATCACCATCTCCCTGGCCAGATGGACTGCCTCCTTGGATCATGAATTGTGGGATCACCCGATGGAAAATGGTGCCGTTGTAAAGCGGCTGGCCATGGATCATGCGACCGGTGGCCGGGCTCTTCCAGTCCTTCGTCCCTTTTGCCAGCCCAATGAAGTTCGACACCCCGATAGGTGCTTTGTCGGGAAAGAGCGTGCAGGTCATGTTCCCGGCGGTGGTTTCAATGATTGCCGTCGGATGGGCGGTTGTCGTCGCCGGCTTCGCAGCCGGTTTCGCAGTAGGTTTCGAAGCCGTCGAAGTTCCGTGGTGGGTAGTAGCGGTCTGCGCCGCCACCGGAATTGCGAGGCAGCACAGTAGGGAAGCTAGATATTTGCGCATGTCAGCTCCTGAGAGGAAGACGGAAAAAGAATTGTACGACAGGATGCTTGCGAGGTCTCTCTGCAGATTTTTGGATTGTAGATTGCAGTTTAGCAACTACAATCCGCAAGGCTGCAAATCTCACTGCAACCAACCCTCACGTTTTTATGTGATGTCATTCCGAACCCCTTTAGCGGTGAGGAACCTGCTTTCAGCCGGCTGCACCCACGTAGCATGGGACAAGCAGTTTCCTCGTCCTTCCGCCGCGGCTCCACTGCTCGGAATGACATCATGGAAGGGACAAGCGGGATTAAAGCGTTTCCTGGGTACTCCCGTAACCTGCAAGCGCGCCTCATTCACTTTGGCCAACTTGTTTTGCAGTAAGTTAGCCTCAGCGGGCACCCTCACGGGCGAAAGTTAGCAATTCAAGTTTTCATTTCATAACCCGCAACATCACCTTGCCTCTTGTGTTTGGAACGACAAGGTTAGTAAAAGCTGTCTCCCCCGGAAAAATCTTTGTACTTTGGAGTAGACATGAAGCGCATTCTTACCTTTGCTGCATTAATCAGCTTTTTAGTGATTGCTGTCGCATGCGGTGGAGGCCCTGCCGGGTCAGGTGGACAGAAGGGCAGTTCTTCCAATCCCACAGCAGTATTCATAACCGGGGAAGACGCACCGCTTCCTTCGGTAGTTTCGTTTTTCGTCACCATCAATTCCATCACGCTGAACAACAGCAGCGGCAGTGTGACGGTTCTGAGCACACCCACCACGGTGGATTTTGGCCGCCTGGTTGGACTGCGCTCGCTGCTAGGCTTCAGTACCGTGGCTCCCGGGACGTATACAAGCGCGACCTTTAATCTCACGAATCCCGTTATTAACTATGTCAACTTGAGCACAAACCCGCCATCGCTTGGCACGATTCAGGGCACTCTCACCGTCTCTACCGTGACCGTGAACTTCCCGCAAGCTATGGTGGTTAGCCCAAATGGTCTTGCCGGCTTGCACATGGATTTCGACCTCCGCGATTCGCTGCAAGTGGACCCGACCGGCCAAGTTACTGGGCAGGTCACTCCTGTCATTTTCATTAAGGCAGTTTCGGCCTCTGCCGCGGATGGCCAAATTACGGACTTCACCGGCAGCGTGGTACCAGTGACAAGTTCAACCAATTCCTTCCTGCTCAAGGGCCCGTGGGGCTTTCAGGAAAAGATCGCCGTTAACTCTTCGACGCAGTACAACGGCAGCTGGACTCTGGGTTCCCTCTCGGCTGGCGCCATCGTTTCCGTTATCGGAGAAGTGCAACCGGACGGTAGCATACTCGCCTCGGCCGTAGAAGTAATCACCACCGACACGGCATTCATTTCAGGGCGGCTGTTGCAGGTTAACCCGAGCTCAGGCCCGGTGCAGACGATCACGATGTACATTGGCGAAGAACTGCCTGCGATGAGCGGTAATTTTGCGCTCGGACAGGTAGTCACGTTCGACGTGAGCGCGGTCCAGACCTACGATGTTTCCTTCATCAATAATTGGCTGACGAATTTCGTTTTCGATAATTCGTCCATGGTTGCGGGACAGCGAATCTTTGTCGGCGGCAGCTGGAGCAGCTCAACCACCACTTTCACTCCTGACTTGATCTCACTGCGCCGCCAGGGTCTAGTCGGGTTGCTGGTAGCCAACAGCGTGACCGTGAACAACGGCAACGCCGGCTCATTCCAGTTGCAAAACAATGGGTTGTTGGGATGGGTGGCGCAAGGGCCCTTCACGGTGAACACCAACAACACGACCCTCTTCTTCAACGTGAGCGGATTGTCGAGCCTCTCGAATGCCGGGACGACCCCGATTGCTGTAGGAGGATTAGTGCTTAAGAACCCAACCAGCGGCTTGCCGGAAGTCTATGCTCACCGCGTAATCGAACTGCAGTAGGACAAAGTCGAGGGAGTGGACGAGGGCGGACGAAAATCCGCCCTACTCTTTTGGAGGGAAACCTTTTTTCAGCCAGCGCTCGTACTGCTGCCAGTCGTCGGTATAGATCAGTTCACGGTCGCGGGATCTCAAGCGCCGAAAACGAATCCCTTCCTGCATGAATTTGGGATATTCCGCTGGCGCCAGCACATCGCGATAGTCCAGCTTCGCGCGATCAATAGCGCTGCGCAGTTTTCCGATATCGCCATTGGCAAGTTTCAGGGCAGCGAGCCGCACTCGCTCTCTTTCTTTGTGCCAAATCTCCGTACCGTACTCGGCAAGAATCGCAAGCACGTCATCAATCTGAATCCGGGGAAAATCGCGATAAACGACGCGTTCGATATCGGCCGCAGTCACACGCGGCACCGGTTGAACCGGGGCTGGCCCAGATTTGAAGAGTTCGCGCAACCTGGACATATCTAGCCTCGAGAAACTAATCCTTCTCGTCTTCTCCTTTGTGCAGTTGCTGGGCGAGGAAGTTGTCGAGTCCAATCTCCTCGATGGCGTGCAACTGGCCTTCAAGGTAATCGACGTGGTGCTCTTCGTCTTTGAGAATGTCCTCGAAAAGAGCCCGCGAAGCATTGTCGCCCACTTTTACCGACGTTTCAATAGCTTCATTCAACTGCCTGACCGCGGCCAGCTCCAGCTTCAGGTCATTCTCAAACTGTTGCTTCACGTTGCGGCCGACGTTAATCGGGCCAACGTCGGTCATGTTGGGCGTGCCCTCGAGAAAGAGGATGCGGTCCATCAGCTTCTCCGCGTGGACCATCTCCTCGATCGACTCTTTGCGGTAATACGCGCCCAGGCGGAAGTATCCCCAGTTCTCGCACATCTTGGAATGCAGGAAATATTGGTTGATGGCGGTGAGCTCAGCTTTCAGCGATTCGCTCAAATGTTTCAGCACTTTATCGTTCCCACGCATGGCAGGCATTGTAGCAAAGCATCCACCACAAAGGACACGAAGTTACACGAAGGAAGCACAAGCCAAAACGGGAAGAAATGGGACCGCTGGGTCGTTTTTTCTGAATCAGGGCTGTTTTTCCGACAGACAATTTGAGCATGGCAACATGCTCGGTTCCGCTCAAAACTCGAACCGCTCAGGAAGTGAGCCACGCGGTGATCACTGCGGCCATGAAAGTTCACACGGAACTCGGCGCGGGACTGCTGGAGAGCGCCTACAAGACTTGCTTGGCTTTCGAACTTCGGCGTTCAGGGTTGACCTGTGCTACCGAGGTTCCCGTTCCGATTGTCTATTGCGGGATCAAGTTGGACGCTGGTTATCGACTCGATCTGCTCGTCGAGAACATGGTCGTAGTCGAAATCAAGTCTGTCGACGCCATCTGCCCGATCCACCACGCCCAGCTCATCACCTATCTCAAGCTCAGTGGCAAATCCCTCGGACTGCTTATAAACTTCAATGTCGTTCATCTCAAAGAGGGCATTAAACGGTTCGTGAACGGTACCGGGTGGAAGTAGCACCGCGCTGAGATGAAGTAGGAATCTCGACTTTACAGGGTTTTTCCCTGATTTTGGTTTTCCTTCGTGTGCCTTCGTGCCCTTCGTGGTAAAAGGGTTTCATGTCCAGTGCAACGTCGGTGCCCACTCGCTTTCCTGGCGGCAGTTTTCTTCTTGAATCCCGCGCTCTCGAAGAAGTCTTCACCCCCGAGGATTTCTCCGAACAGCACCAGCTCATCGCGCAAACCGCCGAGGAATTCGCCCAAAAAGAAATCCTCCCCAACCTCGAGAAGATGGAGCACAAAGACTACTCTGTCTCGCGCGAGCTTCTGAAGAAAGCCGGGGAGCTAGGTCTGAGCTCATCCGAGATCCCGGAAGCATACGGCGGCCTGGAGATGGACAAAGTCACCGCCGCGGTGATCTGTGATCACATCGCGAAATACGCTGGTTTCGCGACCACATGGGGCGGACACACAGGAATCGGGACGCTGCCCATCGTGTATTTCGGGACCGAACAGCAGAAGCAGAAATATCTGCCACGGCTTGCGACCGGTGAAATCATCGGCGCCTACGCCCTTTCAGAGGCGACCTCCGGATCCGATGCGCTTAACTGTCGCGCTCGCGCCGTGCTTTCTTCGGACGGCAAGCATTACGTTCTCAACGGCGAAAAGATGTGGATCACCAACGCGGGGTTCGCCGATCTGTTCACGGTCTTCGCCAAAGTGGATGGCGAGAAATTCACTGCATTTCTGGTCGAGCGCACGTTCCCGGGATTCTCGATCGGAGCCGAAGAGCACAAGATGGGAATTCGCGGCTCCTCTACATGCCCGATCATTCTGAACGATTGCCAGGTGCCCGCGGAAAACGTCCTCGGCGAAATCGGCAAAGGACATCTGATCGCCTTCAACATCCTTAACATTGGGCGTTTCAAACTCGGGGCCATGTGCGTGGGCGGCGCCCGCAATTCGCTCGATAGTGCAATCGCGTATGCCAAGCAGCGGAAGGCATTCAACAAGGTCATCGCCGACTTCGGCCTTGTCCGCGAGAAGCTGGCCAACATGGCAGCTTCAATTTATGTCGGCGAAGCCATGACCTACCGCACTGTGGGCCTCATGGACTCAGCCCTCGCGGCGGTCGACAAGTCCGCAGCCGATGCGGGTAAGCAAACCCTGAAAGCCATCGAGGAGTATGCGGTCGAGTGCTCGATCATCAAGGTATGGGCTTCCGAGATGCTCGACTTCGTAGTGGACGAAACCGTCCAGATCTACGGCGGCTATGGCTTCGTCGAGGAATACCCAGCGGAGCGGGCTTATCGTGATGCGCGCATCAATCGCATTTTCGAAGGCACCAACGAAATCAATCGGCTCATCATTACGGGATTTCTGCTCAAACGCGCGATGAGCGGACAGCTTCAGCTCATGCCCGCGATCAAGCAAATCATGGACGAAGTGCTCGCGGGGCCATCCATGGGCGACGAAGTTGAAGGTGTGCTGGCCGAAGAACAGAAGCTGGTTGCCTCCATGAAGAAGCTGGGACTGTTCGCCGCCGGCGCCGCCACGCAGAAATATATGCAGGCCATTCAGGACCAGCAGGAAATTATGGGCGCAATTGCCGACATGACAGTGGAAGTGTATGCGATGGAGTCGGCGCTGATTCGCGCCGAGAAGATTGCGACCGCGCAAGGCGAAGCTGCTGCGGCGCTCCCGATCGCTGCGACCAAACTCTACCTGGCGAAGGCCGCCGACAAAATTGAAAGTTCAGCGAGGAAGGTCATCGCGGCGGTTGCCGACGGCGACATGCTGCGAACACAGCTTTCCATCTTGCGCCGCCTTGCGAAGCACGATCCCTATAACGTGATCGAATTACAGCAACAGATCGCGCTAAAGATAGTCGAGCGCGGAAAGTACACACTCGCATAGCGTGGGAATAATTCACTGCGTCATCCCGAAGTCCCGCGTACTCACCAGCAGGACGTGGCGTGGGCCATCACAGCTCCAGGATGTGTGTTGCCCTACATGCTCCACGCGAGGTCCCGCTGTCGGCTGAAAACCGCCGCCCTTCGGGATGACTTTGTAAATTTTATGTCGAAGAGTGAACTGCATTACCGAAGCCTCGCCCTTTCACAGCGAGGCAAATCTCGCGTGAACCGCGATAAGGTGTGAGGGGCTGCACTTTTCGCACCTTGTAATTTCCTGTAAACGTCTTTGACGACCGGTCGCGGCTTTCACGATAATCGGATCACCCCAGCTCCCGTGGGAAAACCATTGATTGAGAGATATATGAAGAAATTCTTTGTTCTTGCCGTGCTTGCCTGCGCATCGCTTTGCATTGCTGAAACCCAGACGTGGCAAATCGACCCGAACCATACGGCCTCACAATTTTCCGTCCGCCACCTCGGCATTTCGACGGTTCGCGGCCAGTTCATGAAGACGACCGGCACGGTTATGTATGACCCTGCCGATGTCTCGAAGACGCAGATGGATGTCACCATCGACGCGTCTTCCGTCGACACTCGCGTCCAGATGCGCGACAACGATCTGCGCAGCCCGCACTTTTTAGAAGTGGAAAAATATCCGACGATCACTTTCAGGTCGAAGAAGACAGAATCGGCGGGCCAAGGCAAACTGAAAGTCACCGGTGATCTGACCATTCACGGTGTGACGAAAGAGGTCGTGCTCGACGTGGATGGTCCATCAGCCCCCACGCCGGCCATGGGCGGAATCCGCATGGGTGCGGAAGCGACTACCAAGATCAACCGCAAAGATTTTGGCGTGAACGGCGCGCCTGGCGTGGTGGGCGATGACATTCAGATCACGCTGGATGTAGAGTTAACTCGTCCGGCCAAGTAGCCCGGGCCGCAAGCGAACGAATGAAACTTTCTCCTTCCGAAGTGGTGAACATCAGCGATCTCCGGCGGCTCGCCCAAAAGCGGGCGCCGAAGGCGGTGTTCGACTACCTCGACGGCGGCGCCGACAGCGAGATTACTCTCAGCGAAAATACTCGCGCCTTCCGCGACATCCTGTTTCGTCCTCGCCAGGCAGTCGCCTTGGGTCAGTGCGGTCTCAGCGTCAAAGTCCTTGGCCGGGAAATTTCCTTTCCGGCGATGCTGGCCCCGGTGGGTTACAGCCGCATGATGCATCCGGGAGGTGAGGTGGTCGCGGCGCGTGCCGCGGGAGAAGCCGGCACTGGTTATATTCTCTCCACAATTTCCGGCCACAAGATGGAGAACGTGAGGGCCGCGACGTCCGGGCCTGCCTGGTATCAGCTTTATTTGGTCGGAGGTCGCGGTGCCGCCGAAGGCGCGATCGATCGAGCGCGCATAGCTGGCTTTTCGGCGCTGGTCATCACAGTTGACACGGCTGTTGCTGGTCTGCGCGAACGCGATCCGCGAAACGGTATGAAGGAACTTCTTGGGGGCAGCATCTTCGCCAAGATGCCGTTTCTGCCCGAGATCATGTCGCATCCGCGATGGCTCGCTGGGTTCCTGATAGACGGCGGTCTGCCTAAGCTAGAGAACATCGTGATCCCCGGCAAGGGTCCCATGGAGTTGCTCGACGTCAGCGCATCACTCGCTCAATCCGCGGTGTCGTGGGCGGACTTCCCATGGATCCGCCAGCTCTGGAATGGACCAATTGTGGTCAAAGGGATCCTGATTGCGGACGACGCGCGCCGTGCGGTGGATGAAGGCGCCTCTGCTGTGGTGGTTTCCAATCATGGTGGACGCCAGCTCGACGAGGTCTATCCCAGCATTCGCGCACTGCCGGAAGTTGTCGCAGCTGTCGGAAACCAGACCGAAGTACTCATGGACGGTGGTATTCGTCGCGGTAGCGACGTGGTGAAAGCCCTTTGCCTCGGCGCGCGCGCGGTGCTGGTTGGCCGTGCTTACGCGTACGGTCTTGCCGCCGGCGGATACGAAGGCGTCAAGAAGGCCATTCAGATTTTGCGCGATGATTTCGAGCGCACCATGCGCCTTCTCGGCTGTCCCACCATCGCGGAATTGAATGCGTCTTACATCGAATACCCATCGAGTTGGAAAGCGCACTAATCTTCCTCATCACTCCTCTGTGTGCCTCTGGTTCCCCTGTGGTAAGGTTTTCTCGCTCTTTCGCACACTGCTGAGACTTCAGCATTGGGGTTCTCATGTCTAATTCACGGCGTAATTTTCTTACCTCCGCTTCGCTAAGCTTGTTGGCCGCCGCGGGAGCTTCGCGAGCACTGGCACAAGAGTCGACTCAGCCGCCGCCCGGCACTCCGCCCGCATTCGGTACCGGCCCGCTTGTCGGACCGGAAGTTTCCGTCAATACATTCACGGAAGCCGAGAAGTTGGCGCAAGTTGAACTCTCCCAAGCGGAGCTCGAGCAGGCGGCCTCGAGTTGGCGTGCCAATATGGCTTCTCTTTACGAGCGCCGCACCGGCCCACGCAAAGTTGCGCTGGAATCCACGCTCTCCCCGGCGACGAAATGGAATCCGGTGCTGCCGGGCTTGTCCTCAGGGCCGACGCGCGATCAGTTCATTCGCAGCCATGCCGATCCCGGCCCACTGCCATCACGCGACGAAGACATCGCCTTTGCGCCTGTCACCAAGCTCTCGAGCTGGATTGAGCAGCGCAAACTAACCTCCGAGCGCCTGACCAATATTTATCTGAAGCGCATTGAGCAGTTCGATCCCAAGCTGCGCTGCATTATTACGCTCACGCGTGATCATGCGCTGCAACAAGCGAAGCAGGCGGACGTGGAAATCGCAGCAGGGAAGTATCTGGGACCTCTGCACGGCATTCCCTACGGCGCTAAAGACCTGCTCGACACCGCTGGCATTCCCACCACCTACGGTGCGGAGCCTTATCGGGATCGCGTGCCGTCCGATGATGCCGCGGTAATAAAGCGTCTCAACGCCGCTGGCGCGGTGTTGATCGCAAAGCTCAGCCTGGGCGCGCTCGCGCTGAATGACATCTGGTTCGGTGGTCAGACCACGAATCCCTGGCTGCTGGAAGAAGGCTCTTCAGGCTCGAGCGCCGGTCCCGGCGCCGCCACCGCGGCCGGGCTCGTCGCGTTCGCCATTGGAAGCGAGACTGGCGGCAGCATTGTCGGACCTAGCATGCGGTGTGGGATTACGGGTCTTCGTCCTACGTACGGTCGCGTTCCGCGCACGGGCGCGATGACGCTCTGTTGGTCGCTCGACAAGCTTGGCCCCATGACCCGCTACATCGAGGACGCAATGATGGTATTGCACGCGATCTCCGGTCCGGATCCCGGCGACCTCGCCAGCGTTTCTTCCCATCTCGACTTTGACGCGAATGCCACCGTAAACGGTCTTCGCGTCGGCTACATCGCCGATTGGATGAAGCAGAATCCCGCAACCGACGTTGACCGTGCCGCACTTGAAACTCTGAAAAAGGTCGGCATGGTCCCGGTGGAAGTTACGATTCCGGATTGGCCCTACGACTCGCTCGATCTCATCCTCTTCGCTGAGGCCGCAGCTGCATTCGAAGAGCTCACGCTTTCCGGCAAGCTGAGTGAACTTAAAGTCCAAGTGCCGGACGCATGGCCCAATGTGTTTCGCCAGTCTCGCTTCCTCTCCGCGGTCGATTTCGTTCAGACCGATCGCTTCCGCCGCAAAGTGGCGCAAGAGATGGCTCGCGTTTTCTCGCAAGTGGACATGCTGCTTGTGCCATCTCTTCGCGATGAGATGTTGACCATCACCAACTTCACCGGACATCCATCGCTCACCTTCCGGGCTGGATTCATCAAAGTATCGGAAGCTCGCAGCGACTGGGCCCCTGATCCGAAACATCCCCTGCCAAAATTTTCTCCACCAAGGCGGGTTCCTCATGGCATCACACTGATCAGTCGTTTGTTCGATGAAGGCACCTTGGGCAGAGTGGGAATGGCGCTCGAGCAGGCCTTCAATGTTGCCGGTGAGCGTCCGCCCGGGTTCTGAGCAGGAGATGCGGCTAACCGGCAGCGAGAGACATCGTCTAACCTCAGTCGGGAATGTCACGCAGGAGTGTGTCCGTAAGTTGTGAACGCACGACGTACTGCAGTTTTCCTAAGCGCTCTTTACGTTCTTGCCGCGGGGATCTGCGCCACGGCCGAGGACACGGCCCTCAGCATCCCTCGTATTACGAACCCTCCCAAGATCGAGGACCTCGAAAGCATGGCGCCTAACGCCAATATGCGCGAGCTGGCCCGGGCCGACGATTTCATCTAGCGCACTCCTTCTGACGGCAAGCCCGCCACCGAGCGCACTGAGGTGTATCTTGGATACGATCAGCAGAACTTATACGTGATTGCGCTCTGCTGGGACCACAACCACGCCGTCCGCGCTAGCCTTACCCGCCGCGAGCCCGGGAATCCCAACAACAACTCCGCGCCCTTCGATTCCGACGATCATGTCGAAATCACGCTAGACACGTTTCAGGACCAGCGCCACGCGTTTGTGTTCGACGTGAATCCGAAAGGCGTGCAGGCAGACGCGCTCTGGACTGAAGGCCAAGGGCCCGACTATTCCTGGGACACGCTCTGGTATTCCAAGGCAAAGGTTACCTCTCAAGGTTTCGTCGTCTGGATCGCGATTCCATTTCGCAGCCTGCGTTTCCACCCTACTGGTGTTAACACCCGGGGAGTCACGATCGCTCGCTACAACGCTCGCGCCGACGAATTCGACTACTGGCCGCGTGTCTCTTCACGAATTTCCGGGCTGTTGAATCAAGAAGCCAAGGTTAAGGGGTTTGAGAACGTCTCGCCCGGGCGCAACATGCAGTTCATTCCATATGTTGCGTCGCAAACGTTTCGCACCCTTGATCTGACCGATCCAACTCAGCCGCGCTGGGATTCCGCAGGATTTCGCGGCAAAGCCGGACTGGATGCCAAGTTTGTGTTTCACGATTCGCTAGTGCTTGATGCGACCATCAATCCGGATTTTGCGCAGGTTGAATCCGACGAACCCCAAAACACGGTTAATCAGCGCTTTGAGGTGTTCTTTCCAGAAAAGCGCCCGTTTTTTCTGGAGAACTCGAACTTCTTCGAAGCCCCTCTGATCAGTGCATTTTTTCAGCCGCGCCTCATGTTTACACGACGGATCGCTGACCCGACATATGGTGTCCGGCTCACGGGGAAGCAAGGCCCGTGGAATCTCGGCTTCCTGGTTACCGACGATCGCTCTCCCGGCCTCGAGGTCTTGCCCGGCGATCCGGCGTACGGTAAGCGGGCGCATTTCGCGATAGGACGCGTGAGTCATGACATCGGCGAGCAGTCCAGCGCGGGTGCGATGTTCACTGATCGCGAATTCATGGGGCAATTCAATCGCGTCGGAGGACTCGATGGCACTTTTCGGATTAACCAGAACTGGAATGCCCAGTATCGCGGTTATATGAGTTCGACTCTCGATGCCAACGGCTACCATTTCGGTCAGTTGCACGATGCGAATGTCATCGGTAACGGGCGCAGGTTCACCTTCAGTGCCGAATACCTGGGCATCACGCCGCATTTCGTCGAAGAGACCGGCTTCGTTCCCCGCGTGGACCAGAGGACTCTGAACCAGTACGGCCATTTCTATTGGCGTCCCGAAGGGAAGTTCCTGGTCTTCCACGGTCCAGAAGAGAATGCCACCCAGTTGTGGGACAACAGCAACACCACGCTAAGCACGAACGGAAGCTTTGACTATGTATTCGGTTTTCATAGAAACATCATCTTCGCGCCAATAGTGCTGTTTGAGTCGGACGTATTGCGCCCTGTCGATTTCACGGGATTGTCCGCCAATCATGGCTATGCTCAGACGGGTGGCGGACTTGTGTTTCGCGGTAGCCCATGGCGCATGCTCAACTGGAACACCCGTGTGTTTCGCAACGGAACGGTTGTAGTAGTCCCGCCCACAGGACAGTTGCCCTACACGGGAAACGAAACTGCGATTTTCCAGACCATCGGAGTGAAGCCAACCGGCGCGCTACAGATCGATAACGAATACATTCTTGACCGGGTCACCAACGGCCTGGTTCATCGCAGCGTTTTCAATAACCACATTGTCCGGACCAAGTGGAATTACCAGTTCACGCGTGAGTTTTCGTTGCGGTTCATCGCGCAATACAACGGTCTCTTGGCGAATCCTCAGTACTCGTCCTTGCAAACGGTGAAGAACATGAACCTGGACTTGCTGTTCACGTATCTCCTTCACCCGGGGACGGCGGTTTACGTCGGATACAACTCGAATCTTGAGAACGTGAACCCCGCGCTGTGCGATCGCCTGCCCGGTTCCGGCCAGTGCGATCCCGCCGGTCCAGGCCTGCTCCGCATGCCCAACGGCTACATCAACGATGGGCGACTGTTCTTCGTAAAGATCAGCTACTTGTTCCGACGTTAACCCCCGAATGTGTTTTCACCGCGAGGGCATTGAAACATGCACTCTCAACCGCTTCCGGCGTATTCATCGAGGTGTATACTTTGCCAACGGGCAACTCTGTTTCGCTTCATGGACTTGAAGCGTTCTTAGCGTCTCGGTCACTATTCGTTGGGAGACTCGATGGGGGGACGCGACCCACTCCGTCCGGATGAGTTTGAAACCGTAGTCGACGGCAGAGGTGTAGGCCCCGCTGTCTCGGATTCGAATGTCCCTCCCAGCCGCTCGTCCAGTTCCGACCAGATGACGGTGGAGATTCCGCCGGCTTCCCGTCGCACCGACTCCGGACAGATGATGACGGTCGAGATCGGCCCCGATTCACCCACTCTCATCACTCCGGCTCCTCGGCAGACACCAGCACCTATTAACCTGAATTTCGACGGCCAATCACTGTTGATGCCCGGCGCCGTTCTCGGCCAACGATACGAAATTCTGCAGGTGCTCGGACGCGGGGGCATGGGTGCCGTCTACAAAGCTCGCGACAAGGAAGTGGATCGGATCGTGGCCCTGAAAGTCATCCGACCCGACCTGGCCGGCAACTCCGCCATGCTCGACCGCTTCAAGCAGGAGCTGGTGCTCTCGCATCAGGTCACACACAAGAATGTCGTGCGCATTTACGACCTGGGCGAAGCCGACGGCGTGAAGTTCATCACCATGGAATACATCGAGGGCAGCGACCTGCGCTCGATCATTCTCGAGAAGAAGAGTTTTTCCCCTGCTGAGGCTGTCGAAATCATGTTGCAGGTGTGCCGCGCTCTGGAAGCGGTGCACACGGTTGGCGTCATTCATCGCGACCTGAAGCCGCAGAACATCATGCGCGACAACCAGGGCCGCGTGGTGGTGATGGATTTCGGTTTGGCACGCCTTGTCGAGTCGAACGGCATGACCCAGACCGGCGCGCTCGTGGGAACGATGGAGTACATGTCGCCCGAACAGGCGCTCGGTAGCCAACTGGATCAGCGTTCCGACCTGTTCACGCTCGGACTGATTTTCTACGAGCTGCTCACCGGCAAGATGCCATTCGCTGCCGACAGCGCTCTCGCCAGTCTGATTAAGCGTACGCAGGAGCGTGCGATTCCCGTTACGCAGCATGACAAGAGCATTCCTGCGTCCCTCGCGAACGTTGTTGCCAAGTGCATGGAGCGCGATCCGAAATTGCGCTACCAGAACTGTACTGAGCTGCTGAATGATCTTGAAGCTTGGCAGGGCAAGCGTGCGGGCGCGACGCTGGGCTTCAATGCATCCGTTGGCCCGTGGGCGCGCACGATTCCGTGGCCAACCATTGGCATTGCCGCCGCCGTGATTATTTTGGCGGTGGTGGGATACTTGCTTCGCGGCAAATTTACCGGATCATCTGGCAGCGCTGGACCGCAGGTGGCGCTGGCCATCTTGCCCTTGCGCAATGCCTCGGGCGACCCTTCACTCGATTGGATGGGCAAGAGCTTGGCCGAAATGCTGCGCACCGATGTCGGCCAGTCTGAGAGCCTGCACACGGTTTCTCCGGACCGCCTGCATCAGATTCTTACCGACCTTCGTGTTTCCCCTGACACGGAGCTAGATCCCTCCTCGATCAAACGCATCGCGGAATTCACCAACGCGGACCAGATTGTCTGGGGCGAATACGTTAAGCTGGGCGATCAGATTCGCATCGACGCGCAAATCGAGAACCTGAAAACCGAGCGCGTGATTCCGATCAAGGCGGAGGCTGTTAATGAAAAAGCTCTGATCAAGGCAGTCGATCAGCTCGCTAAGTCTGTGCAGGACAATCTCACGCTTTCATCGAAAGCGGTGGAACAGATGAAAGCGGCGGCGTTTACGCCTTCATCGAGTTCGGTTGACGCATTGCATCAATACACCGAAGGGCTGGAGTTATCGCGACAGAACAACGATCTTGAGGCAGTCAAACGTTTTCAGGCGGCGGTTGCGGCTGATCCGAATTTCGCATTGGCCTACGCGCGCCTCGCACAAACTTATCTTCGCCTGGGAGAAGGCAACAAGGCACAGGAGTATTCGAACAAGGCGTCCGACCTGGACTCAAACCTACCTGCGGCTGAGAAGTACATGATCCAGGCAGCAACCGCGCGCATCCAGAACAATCCTGACAAAGCGCTGGAAGCCTACGACAATCTAGCCAAGCTGATGCCGCAGGATCCCTCCATTTGGGCCGATGAGGCGTCGATCTATGAAGGGAAAGGAAACTACGACAAGTCTTACGATCTGTACGCCAAAGTGCTGCAGAGCGATCCCAAGAACCTTGACGCATTACTCGCGATTGGCGGCGTGCAGATCGAGCGCGGCAAGCCTGAAGGTTCTTTCGACTACTTGAATCAGGCGCTCAGCCTCGCGGTTCAGCTGAATAATCAGCAGGGGAAAGCCAACGTTCTGCAAACCCTCGGTGCCGCTTATCGCCTGACCAACAAGCCGGATGATGCGTTGCAGAATCTGCAGCAGGCCGCCGAAATCGAAAAGCAGATTGGCGACAAAGGCGGCCTGGCATTTAGTGTGCGACAGATCGCCGATGCCTACGGAATGAAGGGGAAACCCGACGACGCTGCCAAAAACTATGAAGAAGCTCTGAAGCTCGAGACTGAGTTGAACGACCAGGTCGGGCTCGGCGGCGTTCTGCTGAATTACGGCAACATGCTGGATTCCCAGGGCAAGTACGACAAGGCCCTCGAGATCACCAAGCGCGCGCTGCAGATTGAATTGCAACTCGGCGACGAAGAGACGCAAAGTATTTGCCTCAACAATATCGGCAACCTTTACATCGAACAGGGCCACTATGACGAAGCCCTGACCTACTTCCAGCGCACTCTGGATCTACAACAAAAATTAAAATCGCCTGTCGACACTGCACGTTCCATGAACAATATTGCCGACACCTATTTGCGCATGGGGCAGGTCGACAAAGCGCTTGATAATTACCTGCACGCGCTGGAAGTCTCGCGTAGCGCAGGCGACAAGAGCCTGATCGCGATGACGTCGGACGGAATGGCGCGCCTCTTCGCGCTCCAAGGCCGGAACGGAGCAGCTCTGGGCGCGCAGCAGGACGCTTTGAAGAACGAGCAGGATCTGCAGCAGCAAAGTGCCGATCTGGCGCAGATTCAGGCTAATTACGGATCCATTCTTGCTCTCGTCGGCCGTTTTGAGGATTCTCAGAAGAATCTCGACGCCGCTTTGGCGCTCGCCAAATCGCTACACAACGACGTGCTCGTCGAGAAGCTGCTGAATCAGCAAGGCGAGCGATCGTTCTACCAGGGCGATCTTGCCGCGGCTCGCACTGCATTGGATCAGGCCATGCAGCTTGCATCCAAGCAGAAAGATCGCGGAGAAATTCTGCGGGTCAAGTTGAACCAGGCACGCACCGACCTCGCCCAAGGCAAGGCTGCGGTAGCATCAAAGAGCACAAAGGATGTAGTCACCGGCGCAGATGGACTTGGGCTCAATGCCTTGTCGCTGCAGGCTTCGCTGGTGATGGGACAGGCTCTAGCCGAGTCCAAGAACTACGCCCAGGCACGTCCGGTGCTGGAAACAGTCGCACGGCGTGCGCAGAGTGATGGCTTGCGCTCACTTTTGCCGCAAGCTCACTACTGGCTTGCGGTCACTTTGAAGGGAAGCGGCGCTACGGCGGAAGCCGACGCCCATATGCAACTGGCGAAGAAAGCATTGCAGGATATGCGCGCTGAATCGCGCAGTGACGACATTCTGAAGCGAAGCGACCTGAAGCCAATCGCGCAATAGACCCTAGATAGCACGGAATAATCGAGGCAAATAAAAAGGACGAGCCGCACGGCTCGTCCTTTGCAGTTTCGAACTCTTCTACTTCAGCGTTACGAGGGTCGTCTGCGCACCGTAAATACTTTGTGCGCCACCCGCGGTGTTGTTGGTGAGGAACAGAACGCTAACACTGTAGGTTCCCTTCGGACAAACCTGGGTTACGCCGGACGGCATGATGCAGCTGCTGCTGTCCCAATTGAAGAGATACTGCTGATTTCCATCACCCTTGAACAGAGGTTGACCGAGACCCGAACTTCCGTTGGAAACCAGCCCGATGGGAACAAACACATCATTTCCCTTGGTGTCGAGAATCTGAGCCACCGCCAATATCGCGGTAGCGTCAGTGATGTAGGGACCATTCTGGCAACTTCCGTTCGCCGACGCCATCTTGATCTTGACCGGAATCGATTTGCCATCGGTTATTTTGGCCGCGAGCGCCAGGTTCCAACTGTTCACAGCCCCGGTGAACGTGTTGCTGAGTGGTGATTGGAACCCACAGAAAGTTCCAGCTTCCTGCCCCTGCGCACCAGTCGGCATAGCATTTGCCATAAAGATTCGACACCGCAACGATTTCGCCCCCCCGGTGGTGAGGTCGTTCGGCAAATACCCACCAATCGGCCAGCCGCCGATTTGCGCCAAGGTCGTGGTCTGCGGCTGACAATTCGTTGGATTGACATTCGGCTCCGTGCAAACCACGATCTCAGGATTCACCACGCCCGCCGAGAGCAGGTTCGAGAGTTGGAAGTTGTTCACTCCACTCGTGGCATTTCCGGCGGCGCAGCCATTCAGATTGGCGGTGCTGAACATCGCTTCAAAGCCGTCCAAACCGAGGTTCACGCCAGGAGTCGCAGGTACGCCGGAGTTCAGAATCAGTGTGTTAATTGCCGCAGGACTCGCCAGCCCCACAGAAACGCTGCCGCTACATGCGCCCACAATCTGATTTAACTCGAAAGCCGTGAATCCGAAATTCACGATTGCTGTTCCGTTCGAAGCTGTGACGCTCTGCGACGCGGTCATTGCGGGCGAGAGAGCGATGCCGATCGCAGGTTGCGGAATCGAGTACGACTGATTCTGCTGGCAAGTATTCGTGTTGATGCTGCGAACCGTGCCATTGTTGTTTGCTGCGACAGCAACGTACAGCGTGTTGTCCAGCGCCATCTGCATGAAGTTCGGCGTGTTGTTCTTAAAGGTCATGCAGGAGGTTGGGCCCGTACCTTGTGCGTTGTATTGCAGGAGACTGGGCTTGTTTCCCTGGGTGTCGACAAAAATTCCGCCGTCGCCTCGACGTGCAATTCCAAACGGTTGCGACAGTCCGCTAATGAAGGTGGAAGTAGCGGCAGGCACGAGCGGCGTGCGCAAAACCTTCCCGTTGGTGTTATCGACGACCAATAGATCGCCGGTGTTCTTTTGCGCCACGCCTTGACTACTGCCGGAAACCCCCACCAGTGCGGTCGGCGTCTGTAGGCCGGAGCCCAACGCCAGGTTCGTCACGCCGGAAAAAGTCCACAGCCCTGAACCGGCTACAGTGCTCGAAACAACGAGGTCACCTGTTGCAGTGATTCGTCCACACTGCGGCTTCGTCAATGCGCCATTATTGTCGTAAATCTTTTCCAAACCGGCTGGATTGCTCGGATCGAAACGCCACACTTTGTTGTTTGCCGTGTCGCACACATAAACGAGGTAATGGGTCGATTCGTCGGTGTTGCTTTGGCCAACGTTGTAAGGCGCTACCACCATTCCTTCAAAGTCGGCCCCTGGATTCGCGATCAGCGACGACACTGTGCCACTCGCCGTGTCGATGCTGTAGATCGGTCCTGCGGTGCCGGTCGAAACGAACACTTGCGGCGCACCTTGCGCCCACAGTCCTGCACAACACAAACACACGAAGAGACACACTGGGAGAATTACCCAACGAAGCTTGCGCATTGATCTTGCCCTCCTGGGAGCAGAGCGACGGGAAGAAGGTCGGACGCACGAATCGCCCGTCGTAGAGTGTCTACCTTGATAGAAGAAAACAACTTGCGTGTCAAGGCGAAAACCCTTATTTGACGCGGGTTTTTGCTGACTGGGAAGGATCACGATTGAAAAATCGATTCGCCCTGCATCGAAAGTTGTAGCTGAGTTTAAGAATTTTACGCAGCCGAGATGGTCCATCAGCGAAGGCAATTTTGGCCTTACGTAATCTCGCTTTGCCACCTTGGCACTCGCATACTGTTGTTGAGCTTTTTATGCCGTTTATTCCACAACACAACGCGCAACGCCGGGCAGAACGGGTACGCCTGGACGAAAGTATTCCCGCCGTCGTCCGCTTCAACGATGGCAACCGAACGTCCGGTCGACTGAAGGTGGTTTCTCTGACCGGTGGACTCCTTTCGTTGCAGCGTCCGGTTCGCCAGGGTTCTGTCGGCAAGCTGATGTTTTTGACGCCCGCAGGATCGGTGTTGGGCTCCGCAGAAATGCTCACCCCGATGTCATGGGAGTTGCAGCCCTTCAAGTTCATCGACTTTTCCGGCGACGATCACGGCAGGCTAGAAGCCGCCATTCAGTCATATCTGCAAAAGAAGCGCAATGACGATCAGAAGCAGCAGAACGATCGCATTGAATTCGAGCGAACTCGCGCCTGGTAAACACCCTTCCGTCTCATTTCTTAACGCCAGATACAATACCGTTGCATTTCTGTCGGAAGAACTGTGCACGGTATCGGAAAGCTTCGTTGTTTCAAAGTCCTCAGCTTCGCACTCCTGGTTCTCCTTGTTTCCACGACTTTGTTGTCAGCGAGCGATGACCAATTCATCGTGGGAACTTTCGCCGGCCAATTGCGTGGCATAGCTCGGTCCAGCGGAGGCGCAGAATTCCTGGGCATTCCTTTTGCGCAAGCTCCTGTTGGAAAGTTGCGCTGGCACGAGCCCGTTGAAGTCGCGCCTTGGGCCGGTGTGCGCAATGCTTCGAAGTTCGGCGCCCCCTGTGCGCAGCCTGTCCTCGGAGATTGGAACAAGCACGATGCCGAGACCAGCAAAGAGGACTGCCTATTCCTGAACGTAATGACTCCAGCGTGGCCTCCGAAATCAAAGTTGCCGGTGATGTTGTGGCTGCACGGCGGCGCCAACGCTGGTGGCACCGCATCGTCCGCGCTCTACAAAGATGGAACACTTGTGCATCACGGAGTGGTGCTTGTGACCGTGAATTATCGCCTCGGAGTGTTTGGCTTCCTCGCGCATCCCGGATTGACAAATGAGTCCGGGCACAAGTCGTCGGGGAACTACGGTTTGATGGATCAGATCGCGGCGTTGCGATGGGTAAAGAAGAATATCGCAAACTTTGGTGGCGATCCTGACAACATTACCGTCTTCGGACAATCCGCGGGCGCGCAGGATACGAGTTTGTTGACGACCTCGCCCTTGTCAAAAAATCTTTTCGAGCGGGCGATTGTGCAAAGCGGGTCCGCCTTCATGTCACCGCTTCCGCGGTTGGCCACTGCCGAAAAAGCTGGCGAAACTTTCGCCGCAAGCCTCAAGGCTCCGCAAGGGAAAGGCGCAGTGGACTACTTGCGCGGCTTATCAATTCCCGAACTCCTGGATGCTACCTCCAAGCAGGATGCCAATGCTCCGCCGATGCTTGGCCCAATTCTTGACGGCTACGTGCTTGCTGAAAACCCGACTGACATTTTCGCGCAGGCTGGTGAAGCTCATATCCCGCTACTCATCGGAAGCACGAACCGTGAGTTCAGTTTCGACGGACCGCCGGATGCGCTGCGAAAATTCATCGAGCAATTTGCCGGCGAACTGGCGCCGCGGGCGATGGAACTCTATGGCTTGGCGAACGGAGGAGCAGGACAAACTGATCCACTTTACGGTTCGGTAGGCAACCAATGGCTCGCGGACCAGATCTTTCGCTGTCCGGTGACCACGCAAGCCATCACTCATAACGCTTCGAAGAATGCAGTTTACGAATATCAACTCGAGCACGCCATTCCCGGCCAAGAGAAAGATGGCGCCGTGCACTCCGCCGACCTGCCGTACGTTTTTGGCTTCTACCCAAAAACCGGGAACATCGCGGGCCCCTTCGGAGCTGTGGATTTCAAGATTGCCGATTGGGTCGAAACCTACTGGACGAACTTCGCCAGAACCGGTGATCCCAACGGCGTATCCGTCCCAAAGTGGCCTGAGTTCGGTCACTCACAAAATTACATCTCGATAACCCGAGATGGCCAGATCGTTTCCCATCCCGGCGGGTTGCGACCACAACAATGCGAGTTGTATCGGAACATCCTGCAAAATCGCAGGAAGATGCGTCACAACTGAGTGTTTGGACTAGATGGCAGCGCGACTTGCTACTGAACTGTTTCGTACTGGTCCGGCAAAGCTTTCTTGGCGGTGTTCCGCATTTGATAAATCTCTTCGCTTAGAATCTGCAGAATCTGCAACGCGGCTGTCGTATTGTTCTGCAGCAATGCAAGCAAATCTTTGCGAGCGATGAAATCTAGTTGGCAATCTTGTACGGCTTCTGCGGTCAGGCTGTACGGTTCACCTGAAACCGTTGCCGGCAGACCCACCAACGATCCTGGACCCAGCATGCGCGTCGGATAGAGTTCCGCAGCCCCCTCCAATTGCAACTGCACTTTGCCTCGCTTCACCAGGAAAGCCCCTCGCGCCTGCTCTCCCGCACGGAAAAGCAGATCCCCCTTTTTCTTCTTCATTGGTTTGGAAGCAGCATGAAGGGCTTTGTTCAATTCAGGCGATAATTTTTTGCCAGGCATTCTGTGACAACTCCCACGAGGGATGTAAGCATTATCCAGATTGCGCAGGATCCTGTCTGTGACTCTGGTCACAAGGGCAAATCACCTCCAGCATCCCAGAGCAAAGGTTACGCCAGCAACGGCATCGAAGCAGTTCCGTTACATGCAAACCAGTTCCTGAGATTCAGTCGCGCCATTTTGGAGAAGAAGCCATGCGAATCTACGAAGGTGATTACGCTTATGAAGTCGAACGGGTGCTCGATCCGGCCACCCTGGTCCCGACCGGATGGAAATACAACGTTTATCGTGTCAGGCCTGTGAATCAGCTTTTGCATTCTGGCAGCGCAGGAAGCAGGGAAGAGGCCGAACTCGAGGGACGGCGTGCTGTCCAGCATGCGATTCGTCAGGAAGGTCACAAATCGGCAGCTTGATCCGGGTTCCGCTGCTTCTCTCTGCCGCACAGGTACATTCGTCGCGAGTTGATGGCCTACTCTGCATTCCTACACCACAGGTTTCACAAGGTACAGCGCGAACCCGACGCGGCTCATCTCAATTCTGTCAGACCAATCGATAGAAACCCAACTCAGTCCAGCAGCCAAGGAGTTAAAGATGAAAATAGAGAATCTTCGCGACCTATTTGTAACCGAGCTGTGTTATGCCTATGACTGCGAGCAGAAGCTCGTGAAAAAAGGCCTTCCCACGATGATTGAGTCGGCGACGTCGCCAGAGTTGCGCCGGGCCCTCGATCAGCACTTGCAGGAAACCCGCAACCACGTTTCCCGCTTGGAACGTGTGTTCTCGATCGTGGGAGCAGATGCAAAAACTAAGGATAACGACATTCTCGACGAGCTCACCAGCGCGGCGAAGGATATGATCGGCGACATCGACGCTTCGTACTTGCGCGATGCTGCTCTAATCGTAGGCGGGAACAAAGTCGAGCACTATGAAATGGCAGTGTACGGATCGCTAGTTTCTTTCGCCCAGCAACTCGGGTACACCGAGGCTGCCACATTGTTGCAGCAAACCTTGAATGAGGAGAAAGCTGCTGATGCCAAGCTGACCCAAATCGGTGAAACCGCGGTCAATCCGCAAGCCAGTACTGAACGCAGAGCAGCTTAGTCCTGGAGAAATGTCGTTTCTTAGGCGCGCCCTGCCCAGCTTCCGGGCGGGGCGTTTCTGTATAATTCCGGCAACAATGGACTTCGATCAGCTGGTCACATTTTTGGAAGTGGCGAAGCTTGGAAGTTTCTCGCGGGCCGGGCAAAAGGTATTCCGTTCTCAGTCCGCCGTCAGCGCACAAATCCGCCAACTGGAACAGGCTTATGGAGACCGCTTGCTGGACCGCAGCGGCAAAGATGTGACCTTAACGCCGGCTGGTCGTGCTCTTTTTGCATACGCGGAACGAATGCTGCAGATGCGCGACGAATCCCTGCTCGCAGTGGCCGATCAGGGCAACACGCCACGCGGGACCATCACTGTCGGCGCCAACGAAGCGACCTGCCTCTATGTCTTGCCTGACGTTTTTGCGAAGTACTGCAGCCTGTATCCCGGCGTGCAGATCAGCATCTACCGCAATTTCAGCTACAAGATCGTCGAGAAGCTGGAAACGGGAGCCCTTGATGTAGGGATTGTCACACTTCCGGTGAAGAGTTCCAATGTCCGCACGCATCCCATCTTCCGCGATCAATTAATGCTGATGGTCAGTCCGCAAAGCCCGCTTGCGAAATTGGAAGTCGTTCAAGTGAATGAAATTGCGAAGCAGCCGCTTCTTTTGCCAAAGACCGGCTTTAGTCGTCGTTTGATGGACAAGCTATTTCGCCCCTATGCAGGGCAGCTGCAAATTCGGATGGAACTCCCCAGCGTTGGCATGATCAAGAGCTTCGTGGCCGCCGGCCTGGGCGTTTCCATCATCAGCGCCAGCTTTGCGCGCGACCAGGTGCTTGCCGGGCGCGTGAAACTCATTCCCATCAAAGGCGAAGAGCTGTGGCGGGAGCTCGGTGTGGCTTATCGCCGCGATCGCACCCTCACCCGCGCCACGACCACATTCATCAGCACCGTCCGCCAGTTGTCAGCAATGGCGAAATAGACTGTTTTGCCGCGGCAACTTCGCTGCCCGATCCCCGACAACAGCTTTCTTCTTGCCGAACTCCGCCAACGCGGGGGATTCTGGAGTGTACGCACGACATCCAGGGTAAGCTGCACCTCCGTTCCTTCGTATGCGAATACAGCCTGCCATCAATTCCGGCCCAGCTACTGTCCAGCCCGCAACAAGCGAGCAAAGGCTCGTGCAGGCGGTCTTAGCCAAGGAGCGAAAGTCGACTGCGGAATTCGTGGAGTTATGTACCGACTGGATTTACGGTTTCGTTCGACGCCGGCTGATGCCGCGCGCCGAACTCTTGGAAGATCTCATGCAGGAAATCCTGTTAGCCGCCTGGCAGGCGCTCCCGAGTTATCGCCAGGAATCCAGCCTGCGCAGTTGGGTGTTAGGAATTGCTCGCCACAAGCTCGACGACTACTACCGCAGGCGCATTATGGAAACGGATCTCGCCGAAGAAGACCGCGGATCCGAGGAACTCACTATAACGCCTGCGTTTGAGGATGAACTGGATTCTGCCACACAGCAGGAGCGCATTGAGAAGATCCTCGCGGACCTGCCGGAGGCATACTCCCTTGCCTTGTTGTGGAGGTACCGAGATGAAAAGAGTGCGCGTGAAATGGCTGAGTTGACCGGCAAAACTGAGAAGGCAATAGAACGACTGCTGGCTCGTGCGCGGCAGAGCTTTCGTAGGAGGTGGATCGATGCCAGGCCTTGATGACGATAGGAAATTCCGCGACTTGTTTGCTGGCTACGGAGATCAATTCGAACGCGCTCCGTCGTCCCTCAAAGCGCGCCTTTACACCAATTTTGTCCATAAGCAGCGCGAGGGCGGCGCCCTGGCAAGCCTCGACCGTTCGGTGGCATCAGGTCAGGGGATTTGCGTGTTCGAAACGATGGTGCAGATTGCTCCTGTTGGCGAAAAGCCAAAGTCACCGTTCTTCTGCCAGACCTGTCATGCGCGAGTCTTGGCCGAACATTTCGACCATCCGCCGATCTTCTGGCTGAATTGTCCTTACGTGAAATTCAAAGAATCATAGAGACGTTAGAATCGAGTGACAAAACCGAAGAGATTCTGGAAGTTTTTCAGCCCACGCGGTCCCGGCGGAGACAGCTGCTTGCTGATTGGATTGTGCCCAATCATCTCGCTGAAGCTGTAGCGGAACGACAATTTTCGCCGGATGCGCAGGTCAATTCCAACATGCGACCGAAACACCGGCCCGGTGTTCGAAAACTGGCCTGGCGGCAAAACCGGCGCGGCTCCGGACGCGACCACGCGCTCGAGGTTGCTCGCAAAGTGAATGATGCCTGCCCCAGTTCCCAGATACGGGCGAATCTTGCTATTCCGTCCGCGAAAATAAATGAGAAAATCCAGGACTCCCGCTTCCTGGGAACTGCTGCGATCTTCCTGATAGAAACTTCCACCGGAGGATGCGGAGTTCAGATGCAAGCTGTTTCGGTTCCAGATGAAATTGCCTTGAACGCTGAAATAATTATGCAGGTCCAGGCCCGCAAACGCATTCAGGGCGCCTCCGTTCGCCGGTGAGTAAGATGACAAGCTCAACCCGGTTGCGGTCCGCTGCGAACCTCCATCGCCCGACAACGTCGCAACTCCTCCAATGACTCCTACGTAGGGAGTAACCTGCGCCCAGGCCGACAACGATGTCATGAGAAAAACGGCGGCAACGTACTTACGCACGTTCGTGCGATGCGGAATACGTTCACAAGCGTTGTGTGCAATCCGCGTCAAAAACTTTTGACAAATAAATTTATGGCTGAAAGGGGGATTGCTTTGACAGACGCGACATCCCCCTTGCAGCTTTACCCCAGCTTTTCAGGAAAGGAAATTTCATGCGGGTCCACCTCTTCGCCCAGAATATTGCTCTCCCATTTCTCGCACTCGCGCTGTTTGTAGCCCTTCAGTCCCCGAAACTGCGAGCTGATTCGCACGGTGACAAGTTCGTTTACGTCATGAGCAACAAGAATCCTCAGAACTCGGTAATCCAATATTCACGCATGAATGATGGCTCGCTTGTTTGGTTGCGGGAAGTCGCAAACGGTGGCAAAGGCACAGGCCCGAATGGAGCCGATCCTCTCGGCTCGCAGGATTCCTTGGTCTTGACTGGGGACGGGCATTTCCTGCTCGCCGCGAATGCCGGAAGCAACGAGGTATCGGTTCTGGGCGTGAACCAGGAGCGCCTGGTCTGGCTGAGCAAGACGCGGTCAGGCGGAGACTTCCCCAATAGCATTGCAATTTCAGGTGATCTTGTTTACGTCCTGAATTCTAAAGGCAAGGCGCCAAATGTGACGGGCTTTCGTCTCGACGTGAACGGTGTGCTGCACTGGATTGCAACCGTGCCTCTTCCGGAGGGGATGGCCGGGAATGACGTGCGCTTTGCTCCTGATGGCAGCGAGCTACTGGTTGCGGTTTCAGCAACCAATCAGATTTTAATTTTCCCGGTTGCGGCAAATGGGATTGCCGGCACTCCGGTGCCCCAGGTCTCAGCCGGTGCACAACCCTTCGGCATTCGCTTTGGTCACAATGAGACCGCGCTGGTCAGCGAGGCTGCCGGATCGATGTCTTCCTACCAACTTGTGGGAGCCGACGCGCTCAATACCATCAGCGGCGCGGTTTCCGACACGCAAGCCGCGACCTGCTGGATTTCGGTGCCACGCGACGGCAAGTTTGCGTTGGTGTCCAATACTGGGAGCGGCACGCTGTCTTCTTTTGCCATTGATGTGAATGGCACCGTGACGTTGCTGGATGCGATCGCGGCGAATCCTGGTGGAGCTCCCATTGATTCGGCGCTATCAGACGACGGTCGGTTTCTCTACGTCGATGAGTCGGCGCAGGGGAAGGTCCTTATCTTCGGCGTTAACGGCGGCAATCTGACATCGCTCGGAACGGTTTCAGTAAACGTCGGTATTCAAGGAATTGCTGCTCAATAACTGACTCGAAAGTTGAGATGTTGAGGGGATCGGGGCAGGTGCGAAAGCCTGCCCTGATCTCACAGAAAATTCTCAAGCTCGAATGTTTGTCGCGCCGACGAAAGATCGTCCCTTGCGTTCGGAGCCAAGCATCAGCACCGTCATGAGCAGAACAATGTTCACTGCTTCAAATCCCGCCAGTGCCCACGAATATCCGAACTTTGTGCGCAGAAAATATTCGATATTGTTCACTGGCGCCGCGAGCAATATTCCCAATTGATACGCTAATCCTGGCAATAACCCGCGTGTCTCATCTGGCGAAAGCTCGTTCAAGTGTGCGGGAATCACCCCCCACGCGCCTTGTACCCCAACCTGCATGATGAATGCTCCGACCGCGATGATTACAAGCGGCCCGGCAAAGGTCCATGCCGGGATAATAAGCAGCGAGAGCACGAGCGCCGCGATCATGCTCCTGCGCCGCCCGGATATTTCCGAGTAATGGCCGAAAACGATCGAGCCGACGACCGCGCCGATGTTGTAGAGGATTGCCATGTACGAGACCGTCTTCTGCGACGCTCGATGCGTGGACTTCAGGAAATCGGGATACAGATCCTGCGTGCCGTGCGACAGGAACATCATCAGCGTCATCATCAGTACGAGATACAACGCTGACCGCCAATGACGACGGACGACCGCGAGTATTGCTGCTGTTGTTGGTGCGCGGTGCTGCTTCCACGCTTCTGATTCAGGAACGGTCCAGCGGATGTAAAGTGCGAGCAGGGCAGGGACACCGCCCGCCCAAAACATGGCGCGCCAACCCCACGCAGGCTCGATAAATCGCGCAGCCACAGCCGCGAGCAAGTAGCCGATCGAATATCCGCTCTGCAAGATGCCGGAGAGAATCCCTCGCCAGCGTCCCGGAGCCGCTTCCATCGCGAGCGATGCGCCGACGCCCCACTCGCCTCCCATTCCGATCCCATAAATCGTGCGCAGAACCAGGAACACCGTGTAGTTCGGTGCGAATCCGCAGAGCAGTTCGACTATGGAAAAGAAAATGACATTCGCCATCAGCGGCCGGCGTCGGCCATACCGATCTGCGAGCAGGCCGAAGACGATTGCTCCCACCGGCCGCATGGCGAGAGTCATCGTGATTGTGAAAACAATGCGTGGCTTGCTGACATGAAACTGCGTAGCTAGCGTATCTACGAGGAAGACCAGGACGAAGAAGTCGAAGGCATCGAGGGTCCAGCCCAGAAAAGCCGCAGTAACCGCATGCCAATGTCGCGGTCCCGGCGTTTCCACCTGCGAATCTGCTTGCACCATGCGGGACTTAGAAGAACATGTTCGCCGGCTCAATTGCAATCGGCACGGTTCCCCGCTCACAAACTAGCGGCCGATGTTGGCCTTTTTCGACTCGACGCAAGCAAACAGCAAACCTTTGCCAGCATCTCTGACGTGTGCGCAGCTTCGGCAAACTTGGCGTGGTGCTGCTGGTCTTAATGGCCCTGGCTAGTTGCGGACAATCCAAATTGACCGACATTGAATCACTTCGCTCGCAGTTTCGATCGGCTATGTCCCTGGCGTCGGAAGCGGACCTGTTCGTCAACTTCGTCCGCAATGGTCAAGCGACGGTGAACTACGCGGCCGGACACGCGAAACAGTTGTCGGAACTCATCCAGCAGTCCGAGTCCGAACTCAAACAGATGGCCGAAGCACCAGCCGCTCCTGCGGCAGTGCGCACGTGCAACGACAGTCTGGAATCATTGCGGCGCGAAGTTCTGGAAATCCCGAATTCGCTGGGCAAGCCTCCGGCCCTGCAAGATCGCGAGAGAACGATCCTGGAGATCCAGCGCCAGCTTAAGCAAGCCAGCGCTTCCTTATGACAAAGATCCTGGGCATCACGCTCGGAATCATGACTGCCTTGGGAGGATTCATCGACCTTGGCCAGATTGTCTTCACCCTGCAAGCCGGCGCACTCTTCGGATACGCGCTGCTCTGGGCGATTGTTCTAGGGACGGCAGCCATCATCGTCTACATGGAAATGTGCGGTCGCATTGCGGTGGTTGCGCGCGAGCCTGTATTTTCTGTCGTTCGCACGCAACTGGGTTTCAAGGCCGGGCTCGCTACTTTGATTGCCTCAAACCTCCTCGACCTGATCACATGCGCTGCGGAATTGGCCGGGGTCGCTATCCTTTTGAACCTGGTGAGCGGATGGAATGAGAAGCTATTGCTCGTTGCCGCAACTCTTGCGCTTGGCCTGATTGTGCACTCGTTTAAGTTTCGCTGGATTGAGCGGACGTTCGGCCTTGCCGGTTTGCTGATGATCGTTTCCGTGGTATCTGCCGTGATGTTGCATCCGCACTGGGCAACGGTCGCGCATGGTCTACTGCCTACTTTGCCTCGCCACGATCTCCACGGGGCTTTGTTGTACGGCTACTTCGCCGTCGGAGTATTCAGCGCCGTGTTGATGGTTTACGAAGTCCATTTCTATTCGTCTGGCGCCATCGAAGAGGATTGGAAAACGAAAGATCTTGCGGAAAACTTTTTCGTCGCGAGCCTTGGAGCAACACTCGGCGCATTACTGACTGCAGCCCTGCTCGTCCTGGGCGCGATCGTTTTTCGGCCGCATGGCATTTTCCCGGAAATCCTTAGCACCAGCCTCATGGCGGAGGTATTCCCATTTGCGCAACGAGCACTGATCATCGCTCTCTTGGGATCACTGGCCTGCGTTAGCGGTGCAGCCCTCGAGACCGCGCTTTCCGGCGCCTACAACATCTGTCAGTTTTTCAATCTGCAATGGGGAAAGGACATGCCCGCAAAATCAGCGCCGGCTTATACGCTCGCGTGGACGGGAATGCTCGTCCTGGGGATGGTCATCTCGCTCACAGGAATCCGGCCGCTCACACTCATCAACCTCTCCGTCATCTTCGGCATGGTGGTGATGCCCTTCACGTATTACCCCATTGTGCGCGTCGCCGAGGACAAGAAGATTATGGGCGCGCACGTGAACAGCAAGGCCGACAGCGCGGTCGGCTGGGTATTCCTGGTTCTGATCACTCTCGCCGCGGCTGCAGCTCTCCCGTTAATGGTTCTCACCCACTCCGGGCAGCCATAGCCCGTCAGGCTTTTCAGTTCTGCGCTGTGCGGCGGGCGTTGATGTCATTCAAATGCTGGCGCAATCGTTCAATCACTTGCTCGCGTTCCGAGTCGTTGAGTTCTCCCTTGAGTTCGTCGAGGGCGAAGTGAATGACGTCATGATGGTGAAGTTCGGCCGGCGCCACGTCATTGCTCAGCTGAAGCCAAATGCCGTGCAGTAAGTCGATTTCCTTGGGCGTCAGGTGCGGCGCATGCGGCCCGAGGTAGAAGACATGCTCCTGTCCACCGGGGAAATACACAACCAGCGTAAGCTGCGGTTTCGGATCCGCCAGCCGCTCCCATGCAAGCCCCGCCTGTCGCGCCTCTTCCGTCAGCGGATTAGTCGGCGAGGCGCCTAGCACCACGACCGCCGACTGCAGGCTCTGCGCCGACTTCAAGATCGCTTCCCATTTTTCAGTCGCGCCGGCGACCGCCAAGTGAATGGTCTTGCCCTTTTTTTCTGCGAGTCCAAGTGCACGAGTAAACAGCGTTTGTTCCTCAGTGCTGAATAGCTGTTGCGGCTCGAGTTCGTATTCGCCGCCCGACGCTCGCCCTAAGAACCGAAGATGCAGCGCCACGACATCCTGTTTCCGCGGATCGACACGGTCGAGTGTTGAGGAGAGGTTGTACAAAGTGTTGTAATTCCGCACCATCACCAGAATGCTTCCGGGACGAACTCCGAGCGCTCGGGGCGTGAGGTCCTCGCCCGGGTCGATGTTGAACTGATCAAGTTCTGCATGAGCGTTCGCCTGTTTGCGTGTGATATGTTCCGAAATTTCGAATACGGCGAAGAAAACGACAGTGAACGCCAGGCCGGAAATCGTTGCCACTTCCTTCGTGAACAGGTTGATCGCACACAGCGCAATCAAGGTCAGCGTGATCAACACCAATCCAAACGGAATTTCCGTTTTGCCGATATGGAAGTTGAGCGGCACTCGATATTCGCGCTTACCCGGCTCTTTGTATCGCAGCACCAACACCGCCAGGCCCTTCATGGAGAAGCTCCACATTACGCCGAATGCGTAAGCTTCGCCGAGGACGAAGATGTCGCCGCGACTGAGAATAATGGTGATCAGTTGCAGGGCGACGACCATGTTCAGAATTCGATACGACGTGCCGTATTTTTTGTGTGGCTTTCGGAACCACTCGGGAAGGATTCCGTCTTCGGAAACGCGATTTAGCACGCCATTTGAACCGACGATTGCGGTGTTCACCGCTCCCGCCAGCATCAAGACGCCTACCACGACAACAAAAGCATGAAACGCGAGCTTCAGGGCAAATGGCCCCACTAGGTTCATTGCGAGCCCGCCGATGAGGTTGTCCTGGAACTGGGTGCGGGCTGAGTCGGGAATGATCATCACCGCGAAAAACGACACCCCGGCGGTAAAAACCAGGCTGTACAAGAAAATTATGAGCGCCGATTTCTTCAGATTCGGGAGCTTTGGGTGTTCGATTTCCCGGTAAACCTGCGCCATAGTTTCCTCGCCCGACATCGCGAGCACCGAATGCCCAAGCCCGATCAAGATCCCAAACAACCCAATCGTGGGCAGCCACGAATGGCGCAGCCATCCAAGCGCGCCGCCGTGCTCGCCGTGATAATAGGTGATGGTATGAGCGCTGGGCAGCGGCGGTAGGTGACCACCGCGAATCATCAGGGTATAGACGCACCACAAGATCATGATCACGACCATGACAGTGGTGATCTCCATGATCTTCATCGCTTTTTCGCTGGACTCGTGAATTCCTTTGACGTTCTCCCACCAGAAATAGAGGGTGCACGCGATCGCGAAAATCGCTGCCGTTGCGTTCTCGGGCAGGTGAACGTGCAAGTGCACGTAGGGAAAGAATTCATTCAGAAGTCCGGCCAAATACAAACCCGCCGAAACTCCGCTGATGGGGCCGGTGAGGATGTAATCGAACATCAGCGCGGAAACTGAAAACTTGGCCAGCCCCGACCCCATTGCTTCCTTCACAACGCGGTACACACCACCGCGGACGAACATGCCGCAGCTTTCGATATAGAGCGCGGCCACAGTGCCGGCGATCAGCATGATCGCCAGGATGAACCACGGCGCTGTCTTGCCGATAAAGTGCTCAGAGATGCCACCGGCATAAAATGCCGATGAACCCATGTCGTTGAGCACAATAGCTGCGACTCGCCAGAACGAAATGAAAGCAAGCATGGCGCTGGAGGCAACCAGCACACGTTGTCCGGTACGAGGTTGAGGGATCTGCGAAGTGGCCATCAGATTAGGTTCCGCGAAAAAGTTGCGGAAACACTCCTTTCGACGTCTGCGAGGTTAGCTGTCGGGCTCGGACTGAAAGGTGTCCTACTATCGCCGGTTGGGCCGGTTTGATAGATACGCCCCGTCGGAATTGCTTCCGGTGCGGGTCCCCCGCTCGCGCTGGTGCGCGACTCGACGTATGTTCTGATTCTACGGGCTTGGAACTTCACCGGCAAGGTAACAAACTAGTGGTTGACGGGAACGACACTACTCAGGCGCTGTCGTCCGAGCGCTTCTGGATTTCCTGCCAGAGGCGATCGAGCACCTCGTTGCGACTGGAGCTATTCAGTTCGCGCTCCAGTTCTTCAAGAGCGACCGCGACCACATGGTAGTGATGAGCACCTGCAAATTTCGGGTCCGACGTGACCTCGAGCCATATGTGATGGAGTAGGTCCAGGTCCTGCGTCCGAAGCCGCGGAAGGTGTGGACCAAGCGAGTATTCACGCGCAATCCCGCCGGGTAGACGAATTTCCATGATCAGCCGCGGTCTGGGTTCCGGCAGACGCTCCCAGGCGTCGCCCGTCAACTTGGCCTGCTCATCAGGAGTGAGCTTGTTGGAAAGTCCACACACAATCCTGCTGGATTCCAGGCGCTGTGCTGTTGCCACGATGGCATCGAACACATCGCTGGCGGGCACAACCAGCAGGGAAGTGGGTTTACCCTCTTTCTCCGCTGCCGCTACCGCTGCCGTGAACAACTCCTGTTCGTAGTGGTCAAAAACTTGGTTAGCCTCAAAAACCGGGTTGCCGCTGAAGGAGTGTTCGCGATGATATAAACGCGCCGTCATGACGACGACATCCTGCTGGGTAGTATCTGTACGGCGCAACACATCGCGCAAGTAATACAGGTTCTTCGGATCACGCACCGCAACCACAATGTTTCCTGGCCGAACCCCCAATGTGTCGGTAGCCGGTTCCTCGTTGCCATACACGCGAAACTGATCGAGACCCTCAGGCTTTCCCGCTCGCAATCTAGCCGCCCGGCGCTCGGAGTAGGTAAAGATCGCAAAAAATACCAGACTGAACGAAATTCCACCCACGGTGGCTTCGTACTTGGTGAAGAAGTTCACAAGAGCTGTAAGGAATAAAACCGTGGCAATCAGGATGATGCCCACTGGCAGCTCGCGGCCGTTGCCGAGCGGAATATTGCCGGGCACCTTCCACTCGCGCTTTTCCGGTTCGGTGTACCGCAGCACCAGGATGGCTAGCGCCATCATGGCAAAACTCCAGATGACGCCGAAAGCATAGAGTCCTGCCAACGTGAACACGTTCCCGCGCGTGAGGAGAATCGTGAGCAGTTGCAGCCCTACGACGAGGTTGATAATTCGATAGCTGGTTCCGAAACGCTTGTGCGGCTTCTGGAACGTATCGGCCAGCACGCCATCCTCCGCAACACGATTGAGAACGCCATTCGCACCCACGATAGACGTGTTGTGGGCTCCGGAGAGAATGAGGACGCCGACGAGAACCACGAATCCGTGGAAGATCAATCGTGCCCAGAGCGGTCCCCACAGGTGCATTGCGATGCCGCCGATCAGATTGCCGAAAAATTCGTGCCGAACCGAATCCGGAATGATCATGACCGCGAAGAACGACGTCAGCGCCGTGAACAGCAGGGCATAGATTCCAATGACCACCGCAGCCTTCTTCAAGTTCAGCAACTTCGGGTGCGCAATCTCACGGTTCACCTGTGCCAGGGTCTCCTCGCCGCTCATCGCCAGCACCGAGTGCCCGAATCCGAGCAGGAGAATGAACAGCGTGGAGTGAGTCAGCCACGTATTTTTCAGCGCCGTGAGCCAGCCGAGGGACTCATGATCCAAGCTGATACCGAACTTCAAAGGATTGGGCGGAATCTGGAACGGAGCATGAAACAGCGTGATCGTGCACCAGACGATCAGAATCACGACCATCACCGTGGTCACGGCCATGATCCGGACGGCCGTGGAACTCGACTCGTGAATACCCTGAATGTTCTTCCACCAGAAGAACATCGCCACCGCGGCGCCGAAAGCAGCCGCAAATGCATTGTCCGGAAAATTGTTTAATGGATGGTGGAGGTAAATCGCGATATCGTGCAGAAAACCAACCAGATACTGCCCAGCCACAACCGAGCTCAGAGGCCCGGTTAGAACGTAGTCAAAGAGCAGCGCTGACACCGAAAACTTGGCCAGCGTTCCGCCCATGGCGCGCCGCACCACGCGGTACACGCCGCCGCGCACAAACATGCTGGTTGACTCAACGTAAAGCGCGCGCACACAGTTCGCGAACAACATGACCGCGAGAATGAACCAGGGCGCGCTCTTGCCAATTACCTTCTCCGCGTCGCCGCCGACGTAGTAAGCGGAGGATCCAAGGTCTGACAGCACGATCGCTGCTGCGCGCCAGAAGGAAATGAAACTGAGGAGGACGGTGGTGGCAACGAACACCTTGACCGTCGGACGATTGAGATTGCGAGTAGACGAGGCCATGTGGCGGAGTAAAAGGTCTCAGCAATTTTACACAGGAGGTTGCGGAAACGGTGTTTATGATCCGGAGCTTTGGAATTGCGGAGAAGATATCCTCGATAGAAGGCTAGCCAGTCAGTGTTGGCCCGGGGTCCTGAACCTCTGCTGAACCAGGAAAAGGCGCACGGGACGGGCTTTTAACTTGACACGCCTGAGCTGAACAATGTCAAATTGGGGTACATTCGCCGGGCAAATCCCCCCTTTCCCGTTGCGGACTCCCAGGAGGAAAGTCGCATGTGCAAGCTTCGTTGGGTTCTCTCAGTGGTGTGTCTTTATTGTGTGGGTGCGTCGGCGCAGGGGGCGCCGCAAGTTTTTGTTTCGACCGGTTCCGCGGGCGCCATTTATAGTCTCAACCCCGTAAACGGCAATCTGACTCAATTGGTTTCTACGGAAGGCGCCGACTACGAAGGGATGGTAGTGGCGCCCGACAACGCGGTTGCCGATTTGCCTCCCGCCGATCCCGCCGGAACTACGCATTACCTGGTTTATGTTTGTGATCCCGCGAACAGCCGAATCTGGCGTTTCGATCCAGCTGCACCCGCAACTCTGGAAAAGATCTACAACGGCGGGGCGCTGCAAAACCCGCAATGCGGACGCATTACCTCCACCGGTGATCTTGTCGTATCGAGTACCGTGGCTGGCTCAGGCTTGTGGGTTTTCTCGGGGATCACCAACATCCCACTAGGCTCCGGAGTTCAGACGCCCACGCAGCTTGTCGGTATTTCAGGCAGCGGTGAGGGAATCGCGCAAAAAAACATTGGGGACTTGCTTGTGGTCGACCGTACAAACGGTAACGTTCTGCGTACTCCGCTTGCATCTCCCGCCACCACGACCTTTATCAGCGGACTTTCTCAACCCGTGGGCATCGCGCGCCGAGGCGACGGCGGGGTCTTTGTCGGCAATCAGGGCCAACACAACGTTATGCAGTTCGACGCGCAGGGCGCCAATGGTACCCAGTGTCAAACCTTCGGGGACGCCGATGTTCCGAACTTTATGCAGATGGCCCTCGATAACACTTTGTATGTTGCCGTGGCTGGCGCGCAGGCAGGCTCCGTGCGCAGCATCAATGCGAATACCTGCCAGGCGATTCAAACTTATCCCGTTCCAAACGGCGCCGTTGGAATCGCTCTGCCGCCAACCATGACGGCAGCGCGGACTGTCACGGTTTCGAACGGAACAGTGCTCCTCAACTTCGGGTTCACGGCCTTTGAATTGAACCAGATCTCAGGGCCTTGCAGTGGCACCGTTTTCGCTGGGTTAGCCAGCCCCGCTGCCATTTATAGCTTGATCGGTCTTTCCGGCACTCCTGCGGATCCTGCGGTCAATCTCGGGCTGGATGGCTTTGAAGTTGTATTCAGCACTGCAAATCTGAACGGCTGCAACAGTGCCTCCGGTGCGAACAACTTCCAGGTTTCAGACCTCGTCTCTCCGGCCGTCAACAATCCTGAAATCGTGGTTTGCGATGACCCCAATACGAACTGCCAGCCCAGCCACACCAACTTGCAACAGCTCGGGTCGTGGCCCATTGGTGGCTACTTGCCGGCGGATCTGACCACAGGTGGCGCAAAGTCCCTCAGGTGCAATATCTTCCTCGTAAATGCGCGCCAGATGAGCACATTGCCGGGCCAGGAGGTTGGTACCTTCTGTGGTTTCAATCCACCCGTTAACAATACATTCACGGGAACCCTCAACAGCTGGAACACGGCCATGGCTTCCATCGTTAAGTCAGGAAGCACAGTTGCGGTGAAGTTCAATTTAGCTTTGGGAACTAACCCGAATGCTTGCCGCAGGGGCCCATTCATTAACGACGCGGTGGCGCTCTTGTCGATTGCCTTAGTTGAGGACGCCAACGGGAACCCCGTTTTCGTTCCCATCATGCCGGGAGCGCATGGCAGCGCCGGTCCGATCACTCCGCTGTTCAACGTCGACGGCAGTCGCCAGTATGCATTCAACTGGGACACCAGCAGCTGTGTCATGCCCTCGGGACAGGTTCAGACTTGCCCGCTGGGGAAGTACAGCCTGAGCGTTCAATTCCTCACAAATAACACGACAGGTGGAGCGCAGAGCATTTATGGCGCGCAGACTACCATCGTTCAACTCAGATAATTGATCATGTTCTGGAACGACGGGCGCTCGCCCGTCGTTTTTCTGTCGGACTTGTGCATGGCTTCCTTCTCGAGGAAGAAACATGCTGGCAAGTTCGTTCAGCGCAGCAGCTCTAGAAAGATCAATTCCGAAGTTTCAGGGCGAGCCAAGGTGACTCGCAAGCCCCGGTCCATCAGCTCCCGACCGGTCAAAACCTGATCTGGCGCAGTGTTGTCGTGGAAGTCGACTCGGTATTCGGCATCCGCGTGCAATCCCTCAAGGAAGTAGGTGTGAGTTGATTCATCGTTTTTGGAACCGCGGAAGGCGTAGACCACGCCACGGTTAGACTTTGGATCGAAATACTCAATACCATCCCACTGAATCCCGTCTGGCCGTGGCGAAATATGGTACAAATTTGCGTCACGAATCAGCGAGCGCAGCTTCGCCTTGTATAGTTTGATTTCTTCTTTTGCGGCCACGTGCTGCTCGGGAGTCCACTGGGTTGTGTCGATCATGATGGTGAGCCATCCCATCATTCCACTGCGGAGCATGTAAATGAAATTTCCAAGATTTGGTGTTGGCCATTTCTCCACGTAACTTTCGAGCATTGCGCTTGGCAGAACGTGGCTGGCGTCGTAAAACGCTTGTCGATTGGAAACCGGATCGTAGGAATCGGTGATCGAGAAGTAGTCGGCGTGTGTTGCGCTGCCAAAATCTACCATGCGTCCGCCATCGTTGCAGACTTCGAGCAGGAGGCCGGGATGCTCTTTTCTCAAATGCGAATAGATGTCGTAATATGCCCGCGTCGCGTGGTAACTGACATCGGTTGAGTTCGAGCTGTCAACCCAATAGAAGCCCTCGTCCTTGTAGACCCATTTGCGCTCACCGGGAGGGGCATGCGGATGGTCTCGACGTTTGCAGCCTTGCGCCACGAGATATCCGTCATGTTCCAGCATGTCGAGGTGGTAATCAGAGACGATTCGCTCAACCTCGTCTTGCGCCCAAGCCTTCGCTGCAGGAACGCTGATATCGATGGTTTCACCTTTAAATTCCTCCGGCTTCCAATCAGGCGGAAGATCGTTGAGGAGCCAATCCCGCACCTTTGGGTCTTTGGCGTTCAGCGCTCCGGGATTTTCGTCCAGCCCAGCTTGCGTCCAATCCACCCATAGACCAAATTTCAGCCCGTGCTGATGGGCGTAGTCCGCAATTTGTGCGAGACCCTGTGGAAACTTCTGCGGATCGGGATACCAGTCGCCCACGCCGCGAAACCAGCCGGCATCCACGTGAAACATTTCCAGGCCGAGGTCCGTCGCATCGCGGATCATGGCTTCGGCGATTTGCTCGTTGACCTTCATCCCGCCGCCCCAACTGTTATTCACCAAGAGCGGGAAATTGGGATTCTGCCAAGTCGCCGGGTTACCCAGGACCTCGCGCACCCAGCGCCGCAGAACATTTCCAGCGGCGTCCAGCCCGCCGTGAGTCGCGCCAAGAAAAACGGTTGGAGTTTCGAAAATCTCTCCCGCGGTCACGCGAGTGCGAAGCGGACCGGGATTCGGATTCAATCCGACTGTTCCCTTCAACTGCCGCTTGTCGCGTTCCAGAGCCGTTTGCACGCGTCCGCTAAACTCGACGCCAACATACCAGCCGTCTCGCGCGCCACTAGCCTCCTGTACCAGGAACCATGGAATGATTTCCCGCGGTTCGTTCGCCTTGGGATGGGCGTAGGTACTCGATGTGCCAATCCATTTGTAGCCGGCGGGGATTGGTTCCACGTGAGTTCCGACAAGAGAGGGTTTGCCCGCCCCTTTTTCTATAAAAGAGTTTTCAAGCGCCTCCGTCGTTGGACAATTCCAACTGAATTGGAAGCTGCTCTGCAACGGCAGCCATATTTCTCTCGAATCGAGATTGTTGATTCGGAGTGCGTGCTCGATAGGACCGAATCCAGAGCGCGCCTGCCATTCCCAAGTGAGCCGCAAATGCGGCGATTGGTTTTCGTAAACGAATGCCACTCGATGGGAATCATGCTGGGTTGCCTCAGGAACGAAGCTCCAGTGCAGCGGAAGCCAACGTCCTGCTACTTCTACGCGATTGATCAGCGCTTCGGGAGCCGAGTTGATGAACTGATGCTGGCCGTTACTGAGCGATACAACTCGAGGCGCACTTTCCCCCGCCGCAAGTTCAAGGACCGTATCAGAGGTTCGGAGCGTGGCGCGGATCTCGTTTGCCGAAGCCAGAACTGCTATGAATACGAGAACTGCGTCGAGGACGACACCACGAAGCATCAGCACTCCTATAAACGGCTTCCAATAAGGTACAGAAACTGCTTTCGCCATGCTGCAGTTCGCATCTGTAGAGTCAATCCTATGAGAGATAGACGGCCGCGCATTCAACTGCCACTACGATTCGTAATCTCCGCGATCTTTTTCACACTGCTAAAGCCATCCGTCTCTGCGCAGCCCAATACCAGCGCCGATGCCGGTCTGAACAAGATTGTGGCTTACATTCACGGTGCCTGGGACTCTCTCACGCGCTCGACGACGTCGTGCACCGGAATCACTGATCCGAAACTGTCCGCGACCCCGGTGCTTTATTTGCCAGCAGACTTCAAAGATCCAGCCGAACTTCGGACCATGCGCGAGCAATGCCACGTGGATGTCGAGCAGCTGCCGGTCGTTGCGAATCACACCGATGCAAGCCATCTGGAATCCATTCACCCGGCCGGCTTGCTTTATCTGCCCAATAAATACGTGGTTCCGGGCGGTCGCTTCAATGAGATGTATGGCTGGGACAGCTACTTCATCATTCGGGGGCTGTTGCGAGATGGTCGCGTAGAGTTAGCACGCGGGATGGTGGAGAACTTCTTCTTCGAAATCGAGCATTATGGCGCCGTGCTCAATGCAAACCGTACCTATTACTTATCGCGATCGCAGCCGCCATTTCTGAGTTCCATGGTCATGGCGGTGCACGATGCGGAAGTAGCCGCTCACCAAGATGACCATGCCTGGATGGAACGTGCGTATTCCTACGTCGAGCGCGATCATGAAATGTGGACGCGCGAGTCGCATCTGGCCGGTAACACTGGCCTCTCTCGCTACTACGATTTGGGCGATGGCCCGGCAATCGAGGCTCTCAAGGAGGAAGCCGGCACGTATCGTCAGGTCGCAACGTATTTCCTTCTACATCCCGTGGTCCCCAACTTCACGGTTCCTGCATCGGACGCCCAAGGTCAAAAGAGTTTAGGGCAGCCCTACGAATTGCGCGTTTGTAGTCGCGAGGGGAGCAAGGATTGCGGCCCTGTTTATTCGATCCGGTTGACGCCTGACTATTACAAGGGCGATCGGTCGATGCGCGAGTCGGGGTTCGACATTTCATTCCGCTTTGGAGCCTATGGCGCGGCGACTCATCACTATGCTCCCGTTTGTCTTAACAGTTTGCTTTTCAAAACTGAGCGTGATCTGGAGAGCATGGCGCGGCTGCTCGGCAAGAACGGCGAAGCGCAAAGATGGCACGATGAATCCGAAGCACGCAGGCAAGCTATTCAGAAGTATCTCTGGGACGAGCAGCAGGGACTGTTTTTCGATTACCGTTTCGACCTAAACCAGAGATCAACCTACCTGTTTGCGGCAACGTTTTATCCTTTGTGGGCGGGGCTGGCTACGGATGCACAAGCAAGGACCGTGATGGGGAACTTGCAGAGATTCGAGATGCCTGGAGGCATCGTCACCAGCCTGGAAAAATCCGAAGGGCAGTGGGACTATCCCTATGGATGGGCGCCGCTTCAGTTGCTGGCGATCGAGGGCATGCGACGGTACGGTTACAACTCAGAGGCCAACCGCGTTTCCACAGAATTTCTCTCTACAGTGCTCGAGAATTTCCTCCGAGATGGCACCATTCGGGAGAAATACAATGTCGTGACTCGATCGTCGGAGACCCATGTGGGCGCCGGATATTCCGCCAACGTCGTCGGATTTGGTTGGACCAATGGCGTTTTTCTGGAATTGTTACACGCGCTTCCGACTGATCAGAGGAACCGTATCTCTGCAAAAAGGCCTTTGGCCGGCATATCCCATTAACCTGGTTCAGGAACAGCAATGAAAGCAAGACTCTTGTCGTTGGTCGTCCTCTGGATTTGCGCACTGGTCACGCCTCTCATCTCGCAATCCATTGCCCCGGTTGCGGAGTTTCCATTTGAAGAAACGGTGCCTCTGAAAATTGTGCGTGAAGCGGTCCCGGCGCGCCCATTTACTGTGATCGGTCCGCGCGGAGGCGTTCTGGGGCGACAGGACGGATCCTGCGAAGCCTGGGTTTTCCCTTGGAAAATTTTTAGCAACCTGCGGATCACTGCCGAGATGCAGAATTATCCAGTCCCCATCGATGTCAACGCACTAGCTGCGGTCATTGAAGTTCGCCCGGATCATACGATCATCACGTTCTCGCATGCAGCTTTCACCATACGCGAAGTGCTTTTTGCGCCACATAACGCGCCAGACGGTGCAGGTGTTCTGGCATTCTTTCAAATCCAATCAGCGCGCCCTATTACGCTCACGTTCCAATTCACTCCGGAGATGAAGCGAATGTGGCCGGCGCCGTCGGACGCTTACCCTTCTCCGGAATGGGTCGCAAGCCCGAGTGGCGGATTCTATGTTTTGCACCTCGCGTTTCCCGATCATGCGGCCGCGATTGCCATGCCGGGGGCGCATGCAGGGATACTGCCGCCGTATCAAGAGCAGCCAAAGTCATATCCTTCGCAACTCGTCCTGAATTTTGATCCGGCACGCGACGGCAACAAACTATTTCCGCTTCTGTTGGTCACAGGGGACACAGTCGCAGATTCGCGAACTCCAGCCCTAGCAAAGAAGCTGGAAACACTGCAGGCGTCGATTGAAAATCTGTACGAGCAAAATGCCGAGTACTACAGGAGCTTTTTTTCGAATCACCTGACGATCAAAACGCCCGACAAAGACTTCAATGACGCATTTGCATGGGCAGAAGTGGCAATTGACCAGCTGAAGGTGCAGACGACTCCGGCTCACGACGAGACTGCGCTCGCAGCCGGCTTTTATCCCTCCGGCGACTCAGTTCGCCCGGGCTTTGGATGGTTCTTCGGCCGCGACTCATTGTGGACGCTCTATGCAGTCAACAGTTACGGCGATTTCCAACTCACGCGCGATGAAATCGAGTTTCTGCTGCGGCGGCAGAGTCCGGAAGGGAAGATCATGCACGAGTGGTCGCAAACCGCGAATCTGGTGAACTGGAGTTCGCTGCCTTACGAGTACGCTTCCGCAGACGCGACCCCGTTGTTGCTAATGGCGACGAACGACTACCTCAAAATCAGCGGTGATACGGGCTTTGTGAACTCTCACTGGGATTCACTGGCGAAAGCCTGGAACTTTGAAAGTTCCCACGATTCAGACGGTGACGGCATCTACGACAACGCATTTGGCACTGCCTGGGTGGAATCATGGATTCCCGCCATGCCGCATCAGGAAATTTATCTGGCTGCGCTCGATCAACAAGCCAGCGCTGCTTTTGCTGAACTCTCCCGAGCAACCGGACATGTGGAACTTGCGCAGGCTGCATCCCAGCGCGCCGCACGGATCGCGAATTTGATCGAGAAGGAGTATTACCAGCCCGCCAATAACTTCTACGCATTCAGCTGGAACGCCGACGGCTCCCGCGATAGCAGTCCGACAATTTACCCTTCTGTCGCGTGGTGGGATGGCAACTTCAAGTTAGCGCATCCAGACGGAGCACTCACTCGCTGGGCTTCGGCGGAATTCTCCACGGATTGGGGTACGCGCGATCTAAGTCCGCAAGTCAGCTTTTACGATCCCATCAGCTATCACGAGGGCAGTGTTTGGCCACTATTTACGGGCTGGGTATCACTAAGCGAATATCGCACCGGCCGAATTCTCTCGGGATACTCGCACCTGATGCAGAATGCCGACCTCACCTGGAGCGAAGACTTGGGCTCCGTGACCGAACTGCTTTCAGGGGAGTTCTTTCGCTGGCTGGGGCGAAGCAGTTCGCATCAACTATGGTCGTCGGCCATGGTGATCACGCCTGCCTTGCGCGGTCTTTTCGGGCTGGAATGGAATTCGAGTGAACACGAATTGACGGTCACGCCCTCGCTGCCGGCGCAGTGGGACGAGGCCCAGGTTTCAGGTGTTCCACTCGGGAACTCGCGCGTGAACCTCACGATGCGGAGAACTGGTGCGCATCTCGTCGTGCGTCTCGACGCCAACTCCGCAAGTTCGGTCACGCTCGCATCTCACGCTATCGGCGCGAAGGTCGTTAAGGATGAGTTGTTGATCCCACTTCCCGCGGTTGAGATTGGGCTGAGCCATGAACCACCCCAACCCGGCGCGCGCACATCGCAGCTCAAGGTCATCGATGAGAAATACGCTGACCGTTCTTTGCAGCTTAGACTATCCGCCCCAGCAGGCAGCCGCAAAACTCTTTTTCTCCGACAAAATCTTACGGGAAACTTGCGCATCGATGGCGCAACGGCGTCTGCAGGCCAAATTATTGTTCAATTTCCGCCCGGGACCGGCTACGTGGAGAAACTTGTAACGATCACTTGGTAATTCTTCTCTTTTTGATTGCCGGGACAGCTCACCTTTCGTGAATGCGGAGCCTACTCCAAAATCTTGAACCCTGAGAACGTCCTCAACTCACGCGCACTCTGCTAAATCGCCTTCCATGAGAAGGCCGGTCTGTGTCAAGCGCATTCGTTTCGATTTTGCTGGACAAAGATTTTTTCCTTGCCGAGTGACCACTGTCGCCATGCTTCCATCCGCACTCTCGAGGAGCGATTGGTTTCGCTCGGTGC
>JAICSO010000098.1 GCA_025936825.1 Terriglobales bacterium | reverse complement strand
CGTTGGTGTGAAGAGCGGCAGGGTGTTGACCGTTCCGCCTGTCGTCGTAACGTTGGTCTGTGCCAAGGTCAGTGAGGTTAGTGAAAGAACCAGCAGCCAGAAGGCAGCCACCAGGCGAGCTATGTAGATCTTCATGAAATCTCTCCTCAGGGAACCGCCTTAGCTTTCAGCGGGGTCCGAAATGTTTAAGCGAAATCGGGACGGATATGTGGTTCCTAGAATAGAAACGGGCAGCTTTCTCAAAAACTTGCGCAAGATTATGTTCGCTGGTTGGGGCTTGTCAAGCTGCATCGCAAAAACGCGGCAGTTGGCGGGGCTAGGGGATAATCTACGTAACATTAGGATGACTGACGTGATATCTCCCTATTACGCTCAAATTCGCTCCACTCACCTATCTTGCCGACTCCGCCGGGGTGGAAATCTCTCTCTGCACTCAGGGCAGATCATCTCATCGAAACTGACCCGCAATTTCATAGCGAGAAATGACATTGCCGCACTTCGGGCAACGGTATTCAACGAAGCGAGGACTTTCTCAACATCTACTTTTCTTTCGAGAGGGCACACGGCGACTTTCCACGAGAAAAAAGCCCAACGGGGAGAACCTCGTTGGGCAAATGGGCGTTCTGTGTTCTTGAACTTACTTGAAGGTGCCTAAAGCATACTCTCGGAGGCGGAACCACCAGCAGTCTTTGACTACTCATAAGTGCTAAGCCCGTGTGCGTCGCCCATCAGAACGCCTATTCTTCCGCCTCTACCATCTGTTTCAGTACTTCGGGATCCCAATTTTTCGGCGCCTGCAGAATGATGACGGCCTGTATGTTTTCCGGTCCAAATTCAATTCCGAACCAGAGTCGAGGAGTTTTACCGATATCGGCGACCGACAAGGCGCGCGACTTACGATTGGATCGCAGAAGGCCAAGTCGCCACGTTCTGATAAGGCTGAGGACGGAAATCTCAAGCGAGCAGGGGTATAGCCACATCCAGAGCTGGATAGCGCGCCTGTGCATCTCGAGTCAGCTTGGTTGTAAGGGCGCCTGTTGACTACTGCAAGTGCTCGGGTTCATAATCCCTGGCAACTCCGCTAAACCCCCTAATCCAGCAGGAATGAGAAGACGAATGTGAAAAAGCAGATCAGTTGCCGCCACGCCTCGGCGGATTTCGGCCGCGCCGCGGCACAGGAGAGCGCCAGAGGGCACTGCAGGCACAGCTCATGAGCAAATGCCGGTGACTCATGGTTGCAATCGCAGAGCTGCCAAAGCTTTTGTGTGATGTTCTTCGGTGTACCAGGATGGCGCGTACTCTTCCAGAAGATCAAAAAGCAATCGGAGGGCGCTCAAGAGTTGTTTCTGTTTTTCCCTAAGGTCGGCTACTTCATCCTCGAGACTTTCAGGTCCATATCGGTGCGCCATTTGCAGGCCTCCTTCTGGACTACCTCTACATTCGGAGCAAGTCACGCATAAAACAGAACTCAGTACGAGAATTCTAACATCAATATCCACGCCCCTGCGCCCTTGGGTTCGCGAAACGGCAGGCATGCCGCCATGGATGGGGCGGAAGGTCATCTAACCTCTATAGGACTTAGATTTTCTGCGGCAGCTTAGGCTGCCGAAGCGTGACCTTCGTTCAAAATTTGGCGAATCTTTGCTCCCAATTCCTGCATATGGAATGGCTTTTGAAGGAATGCGACAGCGGAATCGTTAATCTCTTCATCTGAATAGCCCGAAATATATATCACCTGCGCATTCGGACGGCACGTCAATAAGCGCTCTGCGAGCTCCGTCCCCCGAATATCGGGCATCACCACATCCGTCACAAGAACGTGAATGGGTAGGGAACAACGATCGACAATTGATAGTGCTTCCATGCCGCTCCCCGCGGAAAGTACAGTATATCCCTGTTGCTCCAAAAAAGACTTCATAAGGAGTCGAAGACTTTCCTGGTCTTCAACGAGCAGGATCGTTTCTGACCCCCTGCAGGAACCACTAGGAGGATTTGGTGCGACAGTGATGCTGGATGCCGCATTCACGCGGGGAAGGTAGATCTCGAATGTTGTACCCTCCCCGATTGCACTCTGTACAAGGATGTATCCATTACTCTGTCTCACAACGCCATAAGCGGTGGCCAGCCCCAGGCCAGTTCCTCGCCCAAGTTCTTTCGTCGTGAAAAATGGCTCGAACATCCTGGACAGAGTTTCTCGCGTCATTCCGGTGCCCGTGTCGCTAACTTTAATGACAACATAGTTCCCGGGTGGGACTGACGCCGTACCCCTTGTGTGAGCTTCGCCAAGCTCCCGAATTTGAACCTGAAGCGTCAAGCGCCCGCCTTTGGGCATAGCGTCCCGCGCATTGGCAACCAAATTCACGATGACTTGGTCCAGCTGAGCAGGATCCGTTGATACGTAGGCAGGAGATTCAGACGAACGGATGAGCAGTTCTATATCCTCTCCAATCAATCGTCTGAGCATCTTCGAGAGATCGCCGAGGGTAAGATTCACGTCCAGAAGTTGCGGTGCCATAACTTGCCTACGGCTGAAAGCCAGCAATTGCTTCGTCAGAGAGGCAGCTCTGAGTGCTGCCGCCAGAATTTCCTCTGTGCTGTGCCTAATCTTTGCGATGTCATTGCTTGATTTCAGTTCTTCGCAATTACCCATAATGACCATCAGGAGGTTATTGAAATCATGCGCTATTCCGCCCGCAAGTCTTCCGATCGCCTCCATCTTTTGAGCCTGTCTGAGATAGTCCTCCAACTGTCTGTGTTCCGTTACATCTCGGAAGCTCCACACCCTCCCGACTACCCTCTCACCGATCGTCTGTGGTTGTGAGTAGCGCTCGAATACCCGCCCGTCCTTAAATTCCAGCACGTCATAACTGGATTCGCTCGGGTTCGCATACAGCGCATTCACCTTCGACATGAACTGTCCAGGGGACTTCAGCTGATCAACAACGAAGGTTAAAGCCTGTTCGTCTCTCCGCTCTCTCAGAACGTCTTCGGGAATATTCCACATCCCCGCAAATCGACCGTTGGTCGTGACAATTTTCCCTTGCAGGTCCACTACTAGAATGCCATCCGCAGTCGATTCCAGAGCCGCCTGAAGTAACGACTGGGACTCACGAAGCGCATTCTCGGTCTGTTCTCTCTCGTTTATTTCAGCGATCAACTTCTGATTGATTGACGCCAACTCAGCCGCGCGCTGACGATCGCGTGTTTTCAGCTCTTCTTTCTCCTTTTCAAACTCACGCTCAGCGACCTTACGACCGCTCAGATCTTTGGCAGTAATAACGATGCCGGCGACCGCTGGTATGGCAAGCAGGTTGTTGGCCACGATATCAAAGGGGGTGTAGTCACCATCATGCTTGCGAACTCGCACTTCGATGGAACTCGCATAACCCGCTGTCTGGAGGGCTGCTGCAAACGTCTCTTGCGCTATCAACACATCATCAGGATGTACATAATCGAAGATGTTGCGTCCAACCACATCGCGCGGCGAGTAACCTAAAACACCTTGCACGGCGGGGCTTATGAATTGAATGCTTCCGTTGGGCTGGGCAATCGTGACCACGTCCGAACTGCACTGCAACAAATGTCGATACCGTTGTTCGGCGGTACGGAGCTGCTGTTCAGCTTTCTTGAGGTCTGTGATGTCTGCCGCATGCCCCAGTACGTACGCAGCTTTCCCGGGTTCCTGACGAGAGATATTCGAGTAGGCGAGGATTCTTTCCTCCCCAGATTTCGTCAGAACGCGAATGAGCCCTGATGCTGTGCCGTCCTTTTGTACCTTGTCGAGGTAAGCCGGAAGTTGATCGCGTACGTCAGGATGAAGGAAGTCCTGCATTCGTCGCCCGACCATCTCCTCAGGCTTATACCCGAGCACTTTTGCTCCGGCGGGGCTGACGGATAGCAGGTGGCCATCCAGGGCATGAATGCAAAGTAATCCCAGGCCAAAGTCGTCCGGATCTGAAATGTTTAACGCTGTCTTACCGTGGTCAGGTGAAGTTCTCTGGGTCGGTGTTGCATGTGCTGAGTGCGTGCGTTCTTTCATAACGCACCTCCTAGCGATCGCAAATGCTACGCTCGTGCGCTCACCTATCGCGCAGAGAGAGCGCATTGATCTGTTTGTTGAGGAAGCGAACGAGAGTCTCTTAAGCCGCATTATACAACTACTTTTTGCCCGTGCCCGATGAGCCAGCTGACGGCTGCGGGCTCATCGTTGGGACGATTCGGTCCATGTCTCCGAAGCAGATCGAAGGCAAACACGCCGACGCGCGGTCCGATATTGTTGGATCTGGCGCGGTGCTCCGTTCGACGGATGAAGGGGCAAGCTCTTTTTGAGGGTGATGTTCTGCATGTAAGAAATGCATTGTGAGACGTTGAAAATCAGAGACGAAACCAGAGTCATTTTCAGGCAGCGTTCCGATTGCTAAGGCTGGCGCTTGAATCCTGACGGTCTGAACGCTCGCGCACCAAAGTAAAAATAACTCGATAGTCGCGATGAAAACAGGCCGCGCAGCGTACCGGCTTCATAAGCAACAGTGGAAGAATGTAGCGCTCCGTCAGTGTGCGAGGCCGCGATCGAAACCCCTCTTTTCCCGCACACACACTACACCGATATGATTTGGTAAGTGCGAAGCCCGGTGAATCGGTCATGATTTAACTCACACGAAAACTGGAAGCGATCGGAGAAGCGATGTGCCCCGTCATCAGGCATGCGCCGAAAGCCATTTTTGTAATTCCTGAATTGCAGTTTGCAGAGCGCGTTTCTTACTGTCGTAAGCCTTGTCTCCTTGCGACAAGCGTGCCATCTCACGTCGCAGTCTTTGAAGGCCAGATAACGCTTCGACAAGGCGAATACGCGAGGCTGGAGCAACGCGGGGCATATCATGCTTCCGGGGAAACTACAACTTTGTAGGGAATTGGGCTCAGCTTAGGATCCGATCGTTGCGATCGTCAAGCGTTATTTCGTGTTACAGCTCCACTGAATACGCGCCGCACAGAACATGAGTTGATCGGTCGATTTATGGACTCACGAACTGTTGCGAATTTCAGCAATTCGCGTAGGCCGGTGCTATGATGGCGTCGGCGACGCAATCTCGAGAAAGCCGCTGTCCGCCCTTAAGGCATCTTCCACGGCCACGGGCATTTTGATTACAATACTGGAAATTCTCTGAGGTGGGGGCCGTGAAAGCTCGCGCAATTGTCTGGACAGTAGCTATGGCATACACCGGGTTTATCCTGACCGGCCAGGGCCTACGAACTTTCAACAGCCTTTCAATTACGGAATCGGTCCTCGGGGCTTTAACAGGATTCTTACTTGCAATCATGTT
>JAICSO010000124.1 GCA_025936825.1 Terriglobales bacterium | reverse complement strand
TCACTGCTACGGCATCCGGTGTACGCGCGGTCTGCTGCTCGACAAACTGATGGAAGAACGTGGACGGCGACAGCGTGCCAGTGGCGTTCCAGTCCACCAGGACTTGCTGCCGTTCCGCCGCCTCCATCAGGGGCAGTTCAGAAATCGAACGCGTGCTATCTTCCCCAATAGCGGCTAACAACACGCCGAATGCGTGTGCCATGCGCTCAATGGTTCCCGCGTCAAAGAGATCAGTGTTGTATTCGAACGCAAGAGCCAAGCCATCGGGACCGTCATTCGCGGTTAGTGAGAGGTCAAACTTTGCGGTTGTGCGCTTTCCGGACCGGAATGGTTCAACCTTGAGCCCTGGAAATTCCAGCTTCTGTTGCGAAACATTCTGCAGCGCGAACATGACCTGGAAGACCGGGTTCCTGCTCAGTTCACGCGAGAGCTTCAGTTCTTCCACCAGTTTTTCGAAGGGTAGTTCCTGGTGTGCATAAGCCCCCAACGCCGCTTCTTTCACTCGCGCCAGCAACTGCTTAAAGCTGGGACTGCCCGAGAGATCGGTGCGCAACGGAAGCGTGTTGACGAAGAATCCGATCAGGTTCTCCAGTTCCGCGCGATTTCGTCCCGCGATCGGAGAACCGACGACGATGTCTTCCTGGCCCGAATAGCGCGCCAATAGCACGTTGAACGCTGCCAATAATGTCATGAACAGCGTCGCGCCTTCTCGGCGGCTCAACTCCTTCAATGAATCCAGCGTCCGCTTTGGTACAAGAATTCCGTGTTCGGTGCCTTTGAACGTTTGTAGCGCCGGACGCGGTCGATCAGTGTGCAATTCAAGGGCAGTGGGCGCGCCGGCCAGGTGTTGCGTCCAGAACCGAAGTTGCTCTTCGAGTGTTTCGCCGCTCAGGTAATCGCGCTGCCACACGGAAAAGTCGGGATACTGAATTTCCAGTTCCGGTAAGTTCGGGGCGGTGCCGATCGTGACGCTGCGATATTGTTCCGAAAGCTCGCGCCACAGAATCCCGCGCGACCATGCATCGTAAATAATGTGGTGAATCGTGAGGATCAAGACATGGTCTTGCTCGGTAAGCTTAACAATCGAGGCGCGAAGCAGAGGCCCGCGAGTCAAATCGAAGCCAGTTGCGGCGCTCTCCTGCGCCAGGCTGTGGGCTTTGCGAACCGCATCGTGGAGCGGGAGATGGGAAAGATCAAGCAGAGGGATCTCGAACGAAACCGCCGGCGGAATCACCTGGACAGGAGATCCATCCTCCTCATGGAAGCTGGCACGGAGGACCTCGTGGCGATGCAAAATCGCAACGAAACTGGAACGAAGCGCTTCAATATCTAACGGCCCCTGAAGCCGAACCGCCATCGGAATGTTATAGACACTGGCGTCGGGAATCAGTTTGCTGAGCAGCCATAGCCGACCTTGCGCAAACGAGACGGGGAAGGCGAAGGAATCGCCCCCATTGGGCAGTACAGCTTCCTCAATGTTCGGTTCCAGATGTTTCGTCGGATCCATTAGAGAATACTGAAATTCTTACTTGGTCGTACCACACGTTTTCAAGCCGAAATCGCAAACAAGACGTTCAACCCGGAATCTTGCTCGGGACGGCCTATGAGTGTCAATCCAAAGGGGGGAGGGAGTACAGCGATACTATCAGGTTTGCGCCTTCGGAAGAAGGGCTGTCCTGAATTGACCATAGTTATTGGAAACCTCGACACAAACGCCGTTTTTCTCCCCTTTGTCTTCTTTCTCGCTACTACGAAACCTACGTCTTCTTGGCCCGAAATGCCGCCCGGTTCACCGGCGCAATCTTCGCCTTGGGAGCAGCTTTGGCGCTGGCATCATCTACGGCTATGGCTAACTGCTCGACTGTAGGGTGCTCAAAAAGCGCTCGCAGCGGCAGTTCGCGCTGCATGCGTTGCTGTATGCGCGAGATTACCTGGGTCGCCAGCAACGAATGTCCACCGAGTGCGAAGAAGTCGTCGCGAACTCCTATGGTCTCCAGGCGGAGAACCTCTCCCCAGATCGCGGCAATTGCACTTTCCGTCTGCGTTAGCGCAACAAATTCAGCCGCAGACTGTGCGCTGCTGTCGGTAGCGGGCAAAGCGCGACGGTCGAGCTTGCCGTTCGGCGTGAGCGGAAATGCGTCCAGAGTCACGATTGCCGAAGGCACCATGTAGTTCGGGACATTTTGCGAGAGCAGGGCTTTAAGTTGCGACGGTAACTCTGGGACCGCAGATGCCGCGACAACATAGGCCACTAATTGTGCATTGCCGGGCGTGTCCTCACGAACCATCGCCAAACTCTGGCGAACGGATGGGTGTTGATTGAGAACAGCTTCGATCTCACCCAGTTCAATGCGGAAGCCGCGCAGCTTGACCTGGTTGTCGATGCGGCCCAGGTATTCAATCGTGCCGTCCGCGCGATAGCGGCAACTGTCGCCGGTACGGTACATCCTCGCATTCGGCTCCTGCGAGAACGGATTGGGAACGAAGCGTTCCGCCGTCAGATCATCCCGCCCGTAGTAGCCACGCGCCAGTCCGTCACCCGCCAGGTAAAGTTCGCCCGGAACTCCGATCGGAACCGGCTGACGGCGTGCGTCGAGGATGTAAGCCTGCGTGTTCGAAAGCGGCCGGCCGATTGTTACTTCGCCAGTGCGCGGCACCAGGGTGTAGGTCGAGTATGTGGTGTCTTCGGTCGGACCATACAGGTTGTAGAGCTTCTGAACGCTGGTCTGCTGATAGATTTCGCGGGCCAGAGTTTCGGGAAGCGCCTCACCTGCTAGATTCACCGTGACCACCGAACTGGGCACGGCATTCATGCGCAGCAGTTCGGCAATGGCAGAAGGCACGGTGTTGATCAATCGGACTTCATTCGCAGCCGGCAGATCGCGCAGCGCCAGCGCGTTCTGCGCAATGATCACCGTCCCGCCAACGCTGAGCGGCACGAACATCTCGAAGATGGAAAGGTCAAAGCAGATCGAAGTGCCAAAGAGAGTGCCGGAGAGTTCTTCCGGTGTGAATACCGTTTGCGCCCACTGCACGAAGATCGAAGCGCTGCGATGTTCCAGAGCCACGCCCTTCGGACGTCCGGTTGAACCGGAGGTGAACAGCACGTAAGCCAAGTTCTGCGCCGTAACCGGAACATCGAGATTGGCGTCGGACTCTGTAGCAATCTGTGACCAGTCCCGATCCATGAAGATTGTTTCCGCCGAATGTGACGGCAGGATCGCAGTCAGCGGCTCTTGCGTGATCATCACCTTGGCATGCGAATCTTCAAGGATCTTGGCCACGCGGTCTTTGGGATACATCGGATCCAGCGGGACGTAAGCCCCGCCAGTCTTGAGCACCGCCAGCAGGGCCACGATCATGTCAGCGCAGCGCTCGGTACAGACTGCAACCAGGATCTCAGGCCCAACCCCCAGCTTCTGCAAGTGGTGCGCTAGTTGATTGGCGCGCGAGTTCAGATCGCGATAGGAAACACGGTTGGTGCCGTCAATCACTGCTACGGCATCCGGTGTACGCGCGGTCTGCTGCTCGACAAACTGATGGAAGAACGTGGACGGCGACAGCGTGCCAGTGGCGTTCCAGTCCACCAGGACTTGCTGCCGTTCCGCCGCCTCCATCAGGGGCAGTTCAG
>JAICSO010000035.1 GCA_025936825.1 Terriglobales bacterium | reverse complement strand
GATGGCTGATGGCTGATGGCTGATGGCTGATGGCTGATGGCTGATGGCTGATGGCTGATGGCTGATGGCTGATGGCTGATGGCTGATGGCTGATGGCTGATGGCTGATGGCTGGCTACGCCGTCTTCTCCGCTTCCGGCGCCTTGGTGAACAGAATCTCGAATACCAGCAGTCCCGCTCCCACTACGATCGCGCTGTCCGCAACATTGAAAGCTGGCCACTGATACGAACCGATGTAGACAAGGAGAAAATCAACCACACGGCCGCTCAGCAGGCGGTCCCACAAATTACCGACCGCGCCGCCGAGAATCAGCGACAGTCCAATTGCGCTGGCTGTCATGGCATGCCGACTCTTCCATAGGAGTGCAGAGACGATCACGAGGGCGGCAATCGAAAACAGCACCAGAAGCCCAATCTTCCACTGTGCAGGCGAGTCGTTGAAGATGCCGAATGCCGCGCCGCGGTTCTCGACGTGAGTGATGTAGAAAATCCGCTTGATGACGGTGATGCTGTCATGCAGGGAAATGCGCGTCGCAACCAGCCACTTGGTGTAGCGGTCGAGGACAACAACGGCAAGGGCAATCAGAAAACTGTAAGCACGCATAATTCGACGACGGGGCATTCTTCGATTGTCTTCGTGCACCTTCGTGTCCTTGGTGGTGAAATCAAGATCTTTAACCACGAAGCACACGAAGGCGCACAAAGGAAAATCAGGCTTTACCTGCCAGACTCCATTCATTCAGCACCGCTGAGCACCGTTCGCACACGGTCGGATATTCTTTGTCTTCTCCCACATGAACAGAGTAATTCCAGCAGCGATCGCACTTCTGACCATCAGCCTTGCTGACTTCAACTGTCAGTGGATTCGTGCCGTTCCCGGAGGGGGATTTCTCCAGAGTCACTTGAGAAACAATGAATAAGTAGCGCAACTCATCTCTATGTCGCTCAAGTACCGGATACATCGCGTCGCTGGCAATCAGTTTCACCTGCGCTTCCAGGCTCTTTCCGATCTGCTTCTGGTTGCGTGCTTCTTCCAAAGCCTTCAGCACCTGATCGCGAACGCTGCGCAGGGTCGTCCATTCCTGGAGTTGCTGCGCATCTTCGGTGCTCACGGAACTACTACCCAAAACATCAGCTGCGCTCGGGAACTTGGCCAGATGCACGCTTTCTTCGCGCGCCTGAATTGCTCCCAGATACTGCCACACCTCGTCGCAGGTGAAACTCATAATGGGCGCGAGCAGGCGGACCATCGCTTCGCAAATGCGCCACAGCGCTGTTTGCGCCGAGCGTCGGCCCAGTGAGTTCGGCGCGTAGGTATACAACCGATCTTTAACGATGTCCGCGTAAAAGGCGCTCAACTCCACCGTGCAGAAGTGATTCACGCGCTGGTAGATTTTGTGGAAAGCAAATTCCTCGTACCAGCGAGCCACATCTGCTGCAACCTCCGCAGTCAGCCGCAGGATGTACTGATCGATCGCCGGCATCTGCTCGAAGGGCACAGCTTTGTCCGCGGTAAAGTCATAAAGATTGCCAAGACAATTCTTGAAAAGATTATTGCGGACCGCGCGATAGTTCTCGGCAATGCGCTGCATCAGGTTTTCCGAGCCGACCACGTCCTCGCGGAAGTCGACCGACGCAACCCACAACCGAACGATCTCGCCTCCTAACCGGTTGGCAATGTCCGCCGGATCTACGTCATTCCCACGCGACTTCGACATCGCGCGGCCTTGCTCATCGAGCGTCCATCCTGGCGTCGCGACTGACTTGTAAGGCGTGCTCCCCTTTGCTCCGATTGAGCAGAGCAGGGAAGACATAAACCATCCGCGGTACTGGTCGCCGCCTTCAAGATACAGGTCCGAGGGCCACGGGTAATTCGCTTCGTGCTCCACCTCAACCAGGTAGCTGCAGCCAGACTCGAACCAGACATCAAGGATGTCGGCTTCCCGTTGGAAAGAACCTCCGCCGCACGGGCACTTCGCACCATTTGCCAGAGTATCGGCTTCACGGGTGTACCAGGCGTCGGCTCCCTTAGTCGCAAACAGGTCGACTACCTTCTTATTCACCGCGGGATCGTTCAGCGGCTTCTTGCATTCAGTGCAGACGAACACCGCGATCGGCACTCCCCAGACGCGTTGGCGCGAGATGCACCAATCCGGCCTGGTGTCGACCATGTTAGAAATGCGTTCTTCGCCCCACGCCGGATCCCACTTCACCTTCTTGATTTCTTCCAACGCCCGCGTGCGGAAGGTGCCTCCGCCCATCGGCGTTTCCATGGAGATGAACCACTGCTCGGTTGCGCGGAAGATAACCGGATTGTGGCAGCGCCAGCAGTGCGGATACGAGTGCTCAACCTTCTCCTCATGCAGCAGCGCGCCGCGGGACTTCAGCAGTTCAATGATGACCGGATTGGCCTTGAAAACCAGGAGGCCGTCGTATTCCGGCAGTCCGTTCTGAATGCGTCCGGCTGAGTCGACTTCACAGGTCGGATCCAGCTTGTAGCGCACGCCGGTCGCGAAGTCCTCTGCACCGTGCGACGGGGCCGTGTGGACGACGCCAGTTCCAGTATCCATGGTGACGTAGTCGGCCACCACGCCCAGAACCTTCCTGCGTTCCCATGGCAAGAACGGATGGTAAAACCAGGTGTTCTCCATGAGGCGGCCAGGGAAGCTGGCAATCACAGGAGCATCGGGAAATCCGCACTTGGCGGCAACATTTTTCGCCAGTTTTTCCGCAACGATGTAGATCCCGTCGGTCGCTTCCAGGGCAACATATTCTTCATCCGGGTGAAATGCGACCGCAAGCGAAGCCGGGAGCGTCCACGGTGTCGTGGTCCAGATGATGGTGAATACGGGCTTGTCTTTGTGAATGCGCGCATCGGCCAGCGCTGGATCGATGGTTCGCGGGTCCGACTGCAGTTTGTACTTCACCCATACAGTCGGGCTGGTATGTGTCTCGTATTCAACTTCCGCCTCGGCCAGCGCGGTGCGGTCATGCATGCACCAGTACACCGGACGCAGCCCCTTATATACGAACCCTTTTTCAAAAAAATTGTAAAAAGTTGCGAGTACCACGGACTCGTACTCCGGGGTCATCGTGGAATAAGGTTTCTCAAAACGTCCGACCACGCCGATGCGTTTAAATTGCTCTCGCTGCAAATCTAGAAACTTTTTTGCATATTTCCGGCACTCCAGGCGAACGTCCAGCGGTTGCATCTGGAGCTTCTTGCCGCCCAGTTTCTGGTCGACTTTGATCTCGATTGGCAGGCCATGGCAGTCCCAGCCTGGAATGTATGGAGCATCAAATCCGGCCATATTTTTGGACTTCACCACGAAGTCTTTCAGGCACTTATTAAGCGCGTGCCCCAGGTGGATGGGGCCATTGGCGTAGGGCGGACCATCGTGCAAAACGTACTGTTTTGCGCCTTTGCGAGCCTGCCTTATGCGGTGATAAAGCCCCATTTCTTCCCACCGGGCAAGCGTTTTTGGCTCGTTTTGCGGCAGGTTGGCTTTCATGGGAAAGCTGGTTTTAGGCAGGTTTATCGACGATTTTAAGTCCACGGGCACTCGCGGGTATCTCCAAATTGCTGATTTTTCTCATTATAGGGAGCCATCTCGGGAACGTCTAATGTGCAGCTCTTCTGCTGTTTTTGCATCTAATCGGGCATGAAACGTTGGTGCGGAAATTTACCGAACTTCGACATACAGGAAATGACCCATCGGGTGTACAATTTTCGCAAAGTTACGTTTCCCGAGAGTGAGCATCTAAACTGGTGTAAGGAACAGAGTTCTTTGCGCCGAAATTAAGTGGGTTGCCAGCAATCATTTGGGGCTTGGTTAGAACCGGCGGGTCAAGTTTGGCGCTCCGGGTGCTCATCAAGTATGGAAGTAACGTTGGCTCACTAGCAGGATCTCGGGTAGCATATGGCCACATTGGAATTTAAGCCGCCGCACACCACCGAACCGGAACCAGAACTGCACCTGCTGATGCCGAAAGGCTCGGAGCAGGGAACCTGGTCCTCGCTTCGTCGAAACTTCAAGGAAACCTTCTTCCCCGAGAAGCTTCCGCCACTGGTCTTGACCTCGAAGCCAGTTCCCGTAAAGGACATCTGGGGCTTCTACAACTACAAAGGAAAAGGTGCGACTGTCTCGCTGATTTCGCACATCGTGCTTCTTGCCTTGATGATCGGCGGCACGATCTTGTTCGGTCGTAAGGTAGTTGAGAAGGCGAAGGAAACCGTCACTTTGATCGCTCCCAACCTGGACGTGCCCATCATGAAGCCTGCTAAGACGCAGTCTGGCGGCGGTGGTGGTGGAGGAGATCGTGACAAGTTCCAGGCACCGAAGGGAAATATCCCTAAGCCGGCCATGGAGCAAGTTACTCCGCCTGCGATCGTGGTTCGGAATGATCATCCGAAGCTCGCAGTCGAGCCCACGGTGGTTATGCCTCCGCAGGTCCATCTCGCGATGAATGCTCCCAACCTTGGCAACCCCACTGCGGTGATGCCTTCCGGCCCGCCTTCGAACGGTACCGGATCAGGCTCAGGAATTGGTTCCGGTGCAGGTGGTGGAATTGGGTCAGGTACGGGGCCCGGCGTCGGTGAAGGCCGCGGCGGTGGAATCGGTGGCGGCGTGTTCCGTGTGGGTGGCGGCGTCAGCGCACCCAAAGCGATCTTCAGCCCCGATCCCGAGTACTCGGAAGAAGCCCGTAAGGCCAAGTACCAGGGAACCTGCGTACTTAGCGTTATCGTGGGCCCCGATGGCAAGCCGCGTGACATCCGCGTGGCTCGCAGCCTTGGTCTCGGTCTCGATGAAAAGGCAATTGAAGCCGTCAATCAGTGGAAGTTTGAGCCGGCCCAGAAAGATGGCCGCCCGGTAGCAGTTGCCATCAACGTAGAGGTCCAGTTCCGGCTTTACTGATGCACACATCCTGAAGAAGCCAGCCGAATGGCTGGCTTTTTCTTTTCCTGTTCAACCCCGCGTCCCGAAATCCATCGGAGCAAGTTGCCGAGAATGTGTCGCACGCTGAACGCAGGTGTCTGCCTTGTCGCAGCAGTTGGGCTCATGTTCGCATGCACTGCAGCGGGCCAGATCGCCAATTCAGCGCAGGCCGTGGACTCTTCGGCGGATTCCATCGCGCAGGGAAAACGCATTTACCAATCGGCCTGTGTAGCCTGTCATGGTTCCGATGGCCGCGGGGGTGAACCAAGCACGACGGTCTTTGAACGCCCCGACAGCTTCCCCGATTTCACGCGCTGCGATCAAACCACCGCCGAACTCGACATCGCTTACAAAGCCGTTATCACCAATGGAGGTCCGTACCGCGGCTTCGCGCAGATCATGCCCTCATTCGGCGAGGCGCTGAGCTCGCAGGACATTGATAAAGTCATCTCCTATCTGCGTTCTTTTTGCCATGGCAAAGGCTGGCCGCGTGGCGAATTGAATTTGCCCCGGGCACTCGTAACGGAGAAAGCTTATCCGGAAGACGAAGTCGTCATCTCAACCTCAGCGAATGCTACTGACGGTCCGAGCGTCAGCGGGCACGTCATTCACGAGCAGCGATTCGGAGTGAAGAATCAGATTGAAGTCGACGTGCCTCTCACTTTCCAAGACCAGAACCACATCTGGTATGGAGGTGTCGGCGACACGACTCTAGGCATCAAGCGCGTGATGTTTTCGAGCCTTCGCTCGGGATCGATTCTGAGTTTGCAAGGAAGCGTGCTTCTTCCCACGGGAAACAGGAGTCGCGGTTTCGGCAGCGGCACTACAACTTTTGAAACGTTTGCCGCATTCGATCAGCTGCTTCGAAGTAATACGTTCATACAGACGCAACTCGGTGCCGACCTGCCAAGGCATACCCAGATCGCGCCCCAATCTATCTTCTTCAACACAGCATTTGGCCAGAGCTTCGCTTCGGATCATGGCATGGGACGACTTTGGTCTCCGATGGTGGAGTTCATCGCCGATCGCGACCTGGTCGATGGGGCAAAAACCGATTGGGACATCTTGCCGCAGATGCAGGTGACGATCAGCCATCGCCAGCATATTCGCGGCGACCTGGGCGTGCGGGTTCCCATGACCAACACCGCCGGACGCTCCATCCAACTAGAGTTCTACCTCCTTTGGGATTGGCAGGACGGAAAGATTACCGAGGGTTGGTGATGCGGAGACGTGCCGGATTCTGCGCCTTTCTGATCATCGTGCTCCTGCCGGTGCTGCTGCCCGCGGCTGGTCCGCAAAAGGAAACTAAGCCAGAATTTCACACTTCGGATCGCTGCCAGGTGTGCCACAACCAGCTGAAGACTGCATCGGGAAAAGACATTTCCATCGGTTTTGATTGGCGCGCCAGCATTATGGCGAATTCCGCACGCGATCCGTATTGGCAGGCGAGCGTTCGCCGTGAGGACATGGATCATCCCGAGTCGGCGGCCGAAGTGGAGGACGGCTGTGCCGACTGCCACATGCCCGTGGCGCGATATCAACGCAAGCTGGAAGGGAAGTTGGGTCAGGTATTCGCCAATCTTCCGTTCGATCGCGATCCTAAGAAGACGGCGTTTGCAGAGGATGGCGTCACCTGCTCGATTTGTCATCAGGTTTCGAACAGCAACTTTGGAACGCGACAAAGCTTCAATGGCGGTTTTCTCATTGAAACGCCGAAATCGGAACATGATCATCCGGAGTTCGGGCCCTTTGACGTGGACAACGCTCGCGCTCACATCATGCAGACCTCCACTGGCGGCTTTCGGCCCACCGAGGCCGCACATATTCGCGACGCCGCTCTTTGCGCGACCTGCCACACGCTGTACACGAAATCCCTGGCGCCCGGCGGGAAAGTGCTGGGCACATTTCCCGAGCAGGTGCCCTATCAGGAGTGGTTGCACAGCGACTACCCGCAGCGCTACACCTGCCAGGCATGCCATATGCCCGAAGTTCACGAACCGGTACACATTACGGCTGTGCTGGGGGTGCCGCGGACGGGAATGCACCAGCATACTTTTCCCGGTGGCAACTTTTTTGTGCTCGGCTTGCTCAACCAGCATCGCGACGAACTCGGCGTAACCGCGCTGCCAAACGAACTAACGGAAGAGGCGAATCGGACCGAGGAGTTTCTCCAAACCCAGGCGGCCCGCGTGAGCATTGGAAACCTTAGCGCGGAAGCCGGCAAACTCAGTCTGGATGTTGTGGTGGAGAACCTCACAGGGCATAAGCTCCCCACCGCGTTCCCGTCACGTCGCGCCTGGTTGCATGTTCTGATAAAAGACCGGGACGGCAAAACTGTATTCGAGTCCGGAGCGCTGAATGCGAATGGCTCGATTGAAAGCAACGTGAATGATCTCGACGCGCTTCGCTTTGAGCCGCATTTTCGCGAGATCACCAGCAGCGACCAAGTCGAGATTTACGAGCCCATTCTTAAGGACTCGGAAGGAAAAGTGACAACAGGCCTAGCAGCCGCAGTTGGCTCCTTGAAAGACAATCGCTTGCTGCCGTCCGGCTTCAACAAGGAGAACGCCGACCCGGACGTGGCGGTTATCGGAGACGCTTCCGGCGATCCGAATTTCGTAGGCGGGGCTGACACGGTGCGCTATTCCATCGATACACACGGCTCGCAGGGGCCGTTCCAAATCAGTGCTGAGCTCTGGTATCAGCCGATCGGATACCGCTGGGCGCACAATCTGGCTTCGTACAAATCTTTCGAGACGGCGCGTTTCGTGGGATATTACGACTCGGCTCCGCAGGCTACGGCGATCGTGTTGGCGCATGCTGAAGCCAGATATTGAGCCCTTATTCCTTCAGATCAATGTGCGTGATGTTGCTAATCGGCCTGCACAGAAATTGCTGGCCCAGTCGTTTGAATTTTTCGGCGGAATCTGTAACGAAGAAGCGCAATTCAGAACGTTCCTGAGAGTTGGATTCCGACGTTGAACGCACAAGTTCACGCGCCGCTAGCGCCGTTGATTCCGCCGAATCGACCAGAGTGACCGTAGTCGGAACTACACGCCGCAGCACAGGCTTGATGAGCGGATAATGCGTGCACCCAAGCAGCAGGACATCAGCGGAACTGAAGCCGTCGCTGAATGCTTCCTGCAGGTAGATGCTCGCGACCTGCTCGGTCACAGGATGATCCACCCATCCTTCTTCAACCAGCGGAACCAGCAAAGGACAAGCCTTCTCACGCGCTTCGATTTTCAGAGAAGCAAGTGCTTTCTGGTAGGCGTGACTGGAAACCGTGGCGTCGGTTCCGATCACTACAACTCTTCCCGATTTCGAAGCCGCGTGCGCGCTCTGGGCCCCGGGTTCCACCACTCCGAGCACCCGCACCGACGCAGCTTCTTTGATCTGGGGCAGGGCAAGTGCAGTGGCCGTATTGCACGCAATCACCAGCATTTCGGCGCCTTGCTGTTCAAGAAATCTCGCCGCCTCGCAGGCATACCTCGCAACCGTCTGTACCGATTTCGACCCGTACGGAAGTCGGGCAGTGTCGCCGAAATACAGATAGTTGGACTGTGGAATGACTTCAAGTAAAGCTTTAAGTACGGTCAGGCCGCCAAAGCCGGAGTCGAAGACTCCAATCGTGGGCGCCACGTTTATTGCACCCGTTCCGATCGGCCTATCGCAGTAGCCATTGGTTGTGCAATGCCGCAGCACTGGCCCGGAGGAATTGGCGCGCCATGTGGACAGGTCTTGGGATGGTTCAGGAAGGTGCAGATCTTGTCGGTCGCTTCCGGCGAGAGGATGTGCTCAAACTTGCAGGCCTGCTGCTCGATCTCGGTTTCACTGTCGAGGGCAAGGCTATCGGTGAACAGGCGCTCTGCCAACCGATGACGTCGAATGATGTCTCCCGCCTTCTGACGGCCGCGGTCGGTTAACTGCACCACCATGCTGCCGTCGCCGACGGAGACGCCTGCCGGCTTCAGAGCGTCGTGGCACGGATTAACAAATGGCCTGTGATCGTGTGTTTCCGGCGGGTGAGGCGAGGTAGTAACCAGTCCCATCTCGCGCATCTTCTCGACTGCCAAGCTCACCGGAAGCGCGCCATGCACTTCCATGCGCTCGATTTCTGCCGACTGGCCGTGCTCCTCCAAAACCCAGAGTTCTTCGAGCACTTCATCGAATTGTTCTTCGTCCGCCATCGCGAAGACTTCCTGCGCCGCGATCTTGCCGTGGTGAAGCTCGATTCGGCGATCGCCAAGTCGCGCCACAACCGGATCGTGCGTCACCATGATGATCGTGCGTCCCTGGGCATGAAGATCGCGCAATAGGCCAATGACGATCTCCTCGTTCATCGCGTCGAGATTGCCGGTAGGTTCGTCAGCCAGAATGATTTTGGGATCGTTGATCAGCGCCCGCGCAATGCACACGCGCTGCTGCTCGCCGCCAGAAAGCTGCGCAGGGAGGTGGTTAGCGCGGTCTTTCAATCCCACGCGGGTTAGCGCGTCCAACGCCTCTTGCTCGTCGGTCATGCTGTGGAAATATTGCGCAAGCATGACGTTCTCGAGCGCGGAAAGATATGGAATCAAGTGAAATTGCTGGAAGATGAACCCGATCTTCTCCGCGCGCACGCGGTTGAGTTCCGTGTTCCCCAGTCCAGCGACATTTTCGCTATCCAGCCAGATCTCGCCCGAACTGGGGCGATCGAGGCAGCCAATCAGGTTTACCAAAGTGGATTTTCCGGAACCCGATGGTCCCATTACGGCGATCCATTCGCCGGGTTGTACGTGCAGCGAGAAGTCGTCGAGCGCGCGAATCATGCCGCCCGGAGCCTCGGCGCGAGCGGGATACAGGCGGCTGACATGGTTGAGACGGATCATTACTCTCCCCTCAAAATCATAGCTGGCTGGATTCGCCGCAGCAATCGCAACGGCAGCAGCGTAGCCACAAGCGTCACCACCAGCGCACCGATGAGCACCGCCGGGAAGACTCTGACTTGCGGTGAAATGGGAGCGTTGAAGTTCAAGCGTCCAATCAGCGCAGCGATACCGATACCTGCTGCGAAGCCTGCGATCGCGCCAACACAAGCGAGCGCTGCAGCTTCTCCCGCCACGAACATGGCGATCAACCCGTCCGACGCGCCGAGTGCCTTCATGATCGCGAAATCGCGGCGCCGATCGAAGACCCATCCCATGAGCGTGGCGAGAACACACAGCGCAGCCGTGCATACGATGAACGCTGCCGACGAGAGAAGTGTCGAGCGCGTCTTGCCGAGAACGTTGGCCTCCCCCTCTGTAACTTGTCGAACCGCATGAACGTCAGCCGTTGGAAGCGTCTGCTGAAGTTTGTGAAGCAGGGCGTTGACCTCGTCCGATGTTCCCGAAGCTGCAATCTCAAACGCGGTGGGCCCGAGACCCGTCCACGCCTGGAATTGGGGAAGTGAAATGTAAACCCGGCTGTCTTCGCCTGCACCTGTGCGCACGGTTCCCGCTTGTTGCAGTTGAAGGCGCTTACCCTCAAATGAAAGCGTAAACGCCTTGTCGGATGAGCCTAGGACACGTTCCGCTCGTACTCCCACGAGCGCCTGACCACTTGCGGCCGGCCACGCAGAAACTGACCACCAAGGATTCAGTTTGCGCGCAAGATCGAGATCCGTTCCGACTGCCACTACCGCCTGCTCCCGCTCATCGCGCGCCACCGCATAAGAGAAGGGAACTGCGAGGCCGTGATTCCCAACGGAAGATTTGAGCGTCTGCAACTCTGCAGGACTGAATCCTTGCTGCGATTTGGACTGCACCACGATGTTCGCGCCGAAATTGCGGAATTCCTTGCGCAGCTTGGCTTGGACATCCACGTAGAGATTCAGCATCGCGGTGGCGGCAGCAGCCGCGACGATGATGGCCGTCAAAGCTGAGGCAGCTTGGCCCTTCCGCAGCATGGCCGCACGATAAAGCATGCGGAAATACATCGCGGTCTTCGTACCGCTCCTCATGCCTCACCTCGCAAGGCGAGCACGGGATCGTACTTCACGGCGCGCCGAATTGCCACCGCGCTCCCGCCGAAAGTCACGCCAATTGCCAGCGCAATCACCACCGGGAAGAGCACCGGCTGAACCGCGATCTGCGAACCGAAAATTGCTTGCCCCAGCTCCTTTGCGAGCAGTGCGCCGATGGCAAATCCGATCAGCCCGCCGATGCAGGCGATGAGCACCGACTCGGTGATAAAGATCATGGAGAGCGGAAAGTGTCCGGCGCCCAGAGCCTTCATCAGTCCGACTTCCACTCGACGCTCAAACATCGCCGTTGCCATTGCGGCCGACACTGCAAGGCCTGAGGTCAGTAGCGCGGCCAGAGTGATCAGCAGCATCAGGCCTTCGATACGTGTGAGAATCGTACCCTCGTTCTGTGCCACCTGGCGTATCTGTTCGGCATGAGAGTGCGGGATGGCTTCGGTCAGTTGCAACGCAATCGATTGAGGATATGGAGTGCAGTACCAGCGATCGCGCTCGGCAGGACTCAGGGTATCCGGGTTTCTGCGCGCGAACGCGTCCTCCGGTTTCAGTAAGGCGCTGACGTAAACCGTGCGAAGCTTTCCGGGAACACCGGCCAAGGTCTGCGCCACATTCAACGGCGCGACGATCTGGCCATCTTCGTTGCCACCTGTAGACAAAATCCCGCTCACGCGATGAGGAGTTCCGGCGAGAGTAATCTCCGATCCCGGCTGAAACTTGAGGGACTCGGCCAGCTTCTCACCCACGAGAAGATCTGTGCTGTCGTCTTTAGGCCAATTACCCTTCACCTTCCACCAGGGAAAAGTCGAAGGCGCCCCAGTAGTGAATTGGTCCTTACCAAGCGTCAATGTTTTCGAAAAGTAGGTGCCGACAAGCGTGACCTCGCGCCCGCCGGCATCCACGTTTACCGGCAGCTCAGGCGCTAAGGCAGCAATATTGTTGCCCCAGAAAATTCCTCTGATCTGCGGGAGCGCACCTTCGTCGAGATATGCGCCACCGGACGCCGGCTTCAAGTTCACGCTGCCGATCTCGACATCAAGACTGTCCGAGTCCGGCGTGACGATGAGGTTGGCCCCGTAATTCCGCAGCTCATGCGTGATCTTGTCGCCGATGCCGGTGGCAATTCCGATCATGGCCGTCGATACCGCCGCTCCGAAAGTCACAGCCACGGCAACCAGGGCTTTGCGCCGGGTCTGACGGCGGAAGGATTCGTAAACGAGGCGGACGAACATTTCAGTGTTGGAACATCGACGCGCCAGAGAGCAGGTCGGCTTCCTCGATCACGATGGCGTCAGAGGTCGAATCGGACTTTAGCGGTACCGGATTGCAGCCGCCGGGTGTGCCCACGGATTGCGAGTTGATCGGGGCGGCGCAGTTTTTGCAGACGATCCCGCTCGGTCCTTTGAAAAAGCCCACTGGACCGCAAATCTGACACGAGTCGAACACCGCTACAACCTTGCCGTCCGGTTTCTTATAGAGCAGGAAACGGACATCAGTTCCGTTTTCCCGCGCAACATAGCGGTGTAAATCTCCATCCGAAACCTGCGCCAGGGGAATGCTCACCGCGCCGTTGCTGAAGCTGACCGGAGTCGCAGGCGAGAGCTCGTTCACGCTCTTTGCGTAGATGAACTCCGCAGTGACCAGCAAGATGAAGAGGAATGACGTCGCATAGACCGACACCATCCACAGGCGCTCGCGCCGCGCGCTCCACAGTGCCTTACGGCGTTCTGCGCCAGCACCGGGGAGCGCTTGAGGCTGTCGGCGGCGAGCGTCGAACAGGACCATCAGTCCCGCAAGCGCGACAATCGTCACAAAGAAGAACCACTCGTTGGTGACGATCGGTCCGATCAGCGCCATCTCACGCTTGGAGGAGGGAAGCACCCCATTTTCGGAAAGCTCATGCAGACCCGAGATCACAAGCTGCGCCGCGACAAAAAACAGAATTACCGTCGTAAAGCGGAAAAATTTTTGCAGATTGATGCGCACGCTGCCCTTGATAAACATCACCCCAAACAGCACGGCCGCAAAGACTCCCAGCAGCGTTCCGATGAAACTCATCAGCGCGGTCGACTCCAACTTGACCGCCGAGAGGATCAGCACTGTTTCCCCACCTTCGCGGAGCACCATTAAGAAGACGAAGAGAAACACGCCCAGTTGCGATCCGCGCCCGGCAAGAGATCCGATCTTACCTTCGATCTCGCCTTTGAGTTTGCGGCCCGTCCGCATCATGAAAATGATCATGGTGACCACGAAAAAGGCCGCGCCCAGCATGACCCAGCCTTCGAAGATGTCTTCGTTCAAGTCGAGACGGGAGAGCGCAATGGCAACGCCAATGCTAGCGACGAACGCAGCCGCGAGGGCCGCATACACCGACTTTCGCAAGTCGGTGCGCTGAATCTTGTTCAAATAAGCAAGGGTGATTCCTACGATCAGGGCAGCTTCTACCCCCTCGCGAAGGGTGATGATAAAGGCTTGAAGCACGGTATCCTTAGCTGGTTTTTATTGCAACTGAGTTGCAACTAGCAATCTACTCTTAAGGATATCCGTAGTAGGAGGTTGCGTCAATGCGATTGGGTCGATCTACTGCCGGGTTAAGAAGTCATTCTAAATTGGAGTGCGTCATTCCGAGTCCCGCGTTTTCGCGAACGGGGCGAGGGATCTCTGGTGCATCTTGAGAGACGCTGCCAAGTGCTATCTTGTCTTTTGTAATGCCGGCTCACCGGACTCATCTTCTATGCCCTGCCACCCAGGCAGGTCCGTCTTACCGGTGATGAGCCGCGCCCCACGCTCGTAGGTGAGATACGACCAGGCCCACTGGATCAGGACGATGATACGGTTTCGGAAACCTATCAGGAAGAATACGTGGACGAAGAGCCACGCCAACCACGCAAAGTAACCGGAGATGTGAATGCGTCCGCGTTGTGCGATTGCGGCAGCGCGCCCAATAGTTGCCAGGCTGCCCTTATCGAAATAATGGAAATCCTTACGCGGCTGTTGCTGCAGATCGCGCTTAATGTTGTCGGCAGTCGCGCGACCCTCCTGCAGGGCGACGGGTGCGACCCCCGGCAGCAGGTTGCCATGTTCATCTTTCAACGATGCCAAATCCCCTACTACAAAAACTTCTGGATGCCCGGGAACGCTTAGATCACGATTCACCATTACGCGTCCCGCGCGGTCTAGAGGTGCGTCAAGCTGCTTGCCGAGAGTAGAAGCCTGAACTCCCGCAGCCCACAGCACCACGCTGGCAGGAATGCGTTCGCTCCCGATCCAGACAGCTCCCGGTTCAATGTTCGTGACCAGCGCCGAGGTGCGCACCTCCACGCCTAAATGCTCAAGTTGCCGCACCGCGCTTTCTGAGAGATCAGGCGCGTAGGCAGGCAATACTCGCGGTCCACCCTCAAGCAAAATGATCTTGGTGCGGCTGGGGTCTATCGATGCGAATTCGTGCTTCAGAACGTTATTCGCAATCTCTGCGAGTGTCCCCGCAAGTTCCACTCCCGTCGGGCCAGCGCCAACAATCACGAAATTGAGTGGCAGCTCAGGTTCTCCGGCCAGCTTCGCCTTTTCAGCCAGCTCAAACGCCAGCAGCACGCGGCGGCGGATTTCCAGAGCATCTTCGATGGTCTTGAGGCCCGGCGCCATCGGCTCCCACTCATCGTGCCCGAAATAAGAGTGGCCCGCACCCGCGGCAACGATCAGGTAGTCATAACTGATGGCGAGGTCAGGGCAGAGAACCTTGCGGCGCTCGAGATCAAATCCCTGAACGTCGGCCAACAGGACTTCCACGTTCTTGCGCCCGCGCAGAATCCAACGGATTGGAGCGGCGATTTCGCCGGGCGAGATTCCGGCTGTCGCCACCTGATACAGCAAAGGCTGGAAAGTATGATGATTCTTGCGGTCGATGACCGTGACCTGGACGGGAAGCTTGGCCAGCTTGCGAGCGGCTTCGAGTCCACCAAAACCTGCTCCGACAATGACAACACGGGGTATCGTAGCGTTCACGGCTCCCTCCTGTCCGGCCGCCCACGAGCGGCCCGCATCTGAACATAAGTTAGATTCGCTCATGCCCCAGAAGTCGGAAGTTTTTTCGGCCAGTGATTGCAGCAAGTTGCGAACAGAGCGCAGGCGAATTGAGCCGCACTCCTCGTGGCACCACATCCGCGACGTGGTCGAAATCGGAATTGTTTTCACACTCGTTTTGATCACGGTGTGGACGCCGCAGGGTCGATTCAATGCTTGCGTCAGCATTTCTGCGGCAGCATGCGTCGTTGCCTTTGCGATGGCGGGCAGATGGTCGGCCCCTGAACTGGGACTCACTCGTCGGTGGGCCGGATTGGGTTACATATTGCTGGCCGGCGCGCTCCTGTGTGGCGCAATCGTGCTGATTGGAATCCCGCTTCGGTTTGCTGCGGCAGGGAACTCATTGCCGTTAAGCCGGTCGTGGCAGTACGTCGTTTGGGCGCTGGCGCAGGAGTTCATCTTGCAAGGCATTTTCTTTGTGCGCTTGGAGTCCCTGCTCGGATCACGCCGCGCCGTTCTGGCTGCCGCGGGACTATTCGCCATCGCGCACCTTCCCAGCCCCGTGCTGACGGCGCTTTCCCTCCTCGGAGGAATACTGTTCTGCGAACTCTTCCGGCGTTTCAGGAATCTCTATCCGCTCGGAATCATCCATGGAGCGCTGGGACTCACAATCGCTGCCAGTCTGCCCGACCGCTGGCTCCATCACATGCGGGTAGGAATAGGGTATCTATGCTTCCACTGATCGGGGCTGGAGGCACGGGCGCCCTCGCCCGTGCAAAGCGAACTCCCGAGAGTGGTCACTAACCACCGCCCACTAGCCACTACTAGCAACTAATCACTAGCCACTGGCCAGTCCTTTCAGCTATTCTTCGCTCAACTCCCACGGGCCAAACATGCTCCTCGAACTGCGCCTCGAGAATTACGCCGTCATCGATCATCTGGCGGTGGAGTTCGCGCTCGGGCTGAACCTGCTCACGGGCGAGACCGGGGCGGGGAAGTCCATTCTGATCGACGCGCTGGCTTTGCTGATGGGCGACAAGGCCTCCCCGGACATCATTCGTTTTGGAACCGATCGGGCAGTGATCTCTGCCGTTTTCGAAGTCGATGGCGCCGCGGAAAAGGTGGTCGCAAGAATCCTCGAAAGCAACGGCATTGATTCCGAAGATGAGAACCTGATTCTGCGCCGCGAGATTTCCGCGGCAAAAGGCAGAGTGTTCGTCAACAACCAGCCCGCGACAGTCTCGGTTCTGAAGCAACTTGCACCGTATCTCGCCAGCATTCACGCCCAAAATGAATCGCTGGTCAGTTTCGACGGTGTAGTCCGGCTGGCACTGCTGGACTCGTACGCCGGAACCCATCTTGATCCTTTAGTCGAGGCGTTCGCCGGCTGGAAGCAGGTCCGAGACAAGATCCAGGAACTGGAGACAGGCGAGCAGGACCGCTTGCGTCTTGTCGATCTCTGGACTTTCCAGAAGCGTGAGATTGACGATGCCAAACTGCAGCCCGGAGAAGACGAGCGGCTCGAGACCGAGAAGCGTGTGCTCGCCAACGCCGAAAAAATCTACAACTCTGCGATGCAGGCATTCGACCTGCTCTACGAGGGCAGTGCCTCGACCTCAGCATCTCTGCGCTCTGCACAAAAGCATTTGGAAGAGCTGATCCGCTATGAACCCAAATTCCATGAGGCTCTGGCATCACTAGAGTCGGCGCGCATCAGCGTGGAAGACGTCGGCGCCAGCCTTCGCGACTATGCCGGAGGCATCGAGGCCTCACCCGAGCACTTAGCCCAGATTGAAGACCGGCTCGCCCTTTTGGATCGGCTGAAGCGCAAATATGGCCCGACGCTCGAAGAGGTGATGAAGCTTGGCGCGGACGTTACGCAGAAGCTGTCGGAAATCGAAAACAAGGACGACATCCTTCGGGATCTACGGAAGCAGCTCGCTACGGCGGCAGAGGCTTACCTACAGATCGCGAGGACCGTGTCGAAAAAGCGTTACGAGGCGGCCAAGAAGCTCGAAAGGCTGGTCGAGGCTGAGATCAACGAGCTCTCGATGAAAACGCAGTTCCGCATCGAGATCAGCGGAACCGATGACGAGGCAAACTGGACCGCGAGTGGCTTTGACCATGTTGAATACATGATTTCGACCAACCCCGGTGAACCGATGCATCCCCTCGATCAGATTGCATCCGGCGGAGAAATGTCGCGGGTGATGCTTGCACTGAAGGCGACCGTCGAGGCCGGATCCCGCAAGAAAGCTTCGGGGGCGCAGCGCACGCTCATTTTTGACGAAATCGACACTGGAATTGGCGGACGTGCCGCCGAAGCAGTAGGGAAGAAGCTGAAGTCGCTGTCGCGGACCAGCCAAGTTCTCTGCGTTACGCATCTTCCGCAGATCGCCACGTTCGCCGACCATCATTACCTGATCGAAAAGAAGCGCTCCGGCGACCGCACCAAGACGACCGTTCGCGAGATTACCGGCTCTGAGCGCACCGAAGAGGTTGCGCGCATGATCAGCGGCGCCAAGCTGACTGAAACGTCCCTCAAACATGCCGAGCAGATGCTGAAGGCAAACGCGTAAAAAATTGAGTATTTTGTAGTTTGGTAATTGGGGGATTTGAAGCAACTCAGGCAGTCGAGTTGCCGTCAATTACCAGATTGCTCAATTACGCAATTTTCCAATGGCATCTGACCAAATTGTCGAGATCGGCGGTCGAACCCTCAAGCTCACCAACCTGGAGAAGGTGCTGTACCCTGCTGCCGGTTTCACCAAAGGTCAAATCATCGATTACTACGCGCGCATTGCGCCCGTGCTCGTCCCGCACCTCTCCAATCGCCCGCTTACGTTGAAGCGCTACCCCGGTGGGGTCAACGAAGAATTTTTCTTCGAGAAGAATGCTACCAAGCACCGCCCCGATTGGGTGAAAACCGTTCCTATTTGGAGTCATGGAAACCAGCGTAATGTGAACTACATTCTCTGTAACGATCTGCCGACGCTAGTCTGGATCGCCAATCTCGCATCCATCGAGCTTCACCCCTCGCTTTCCTATGCGGAAGACATTATGTGCCCGCGGCAACTGGTGTTCGATCTTGATCCCGGGCCGCCCGCCAACATCGTGCAATGTTGCCAAGTCGCAAGGTGGCTGCGATCCATCTTTGAGCACTTCGGACTCGAAAGCTTCCCCAAGACTTCCGGTTCCAAGGGGCTCCAGATTTACGTCCCACTAAATACGAAGACGCATTACGACGAGACCAAGCCCTTCGCCCATGCCATGGCGCGCCTGCTCGAGAACGAGCATCGCGACATGGTGGTCTCTGATATGAAGAAGGCCATCCGCACGAACAAAGTCTTTGTCGACTGGAGCCAGAACGACGAACACAAGACCACAGTTAGCATCTATTCCCTGCGCGCGCGTGAGCGTCCCACGGTCTCAACGCCGGTTACATGGGAAGAAGTCGAACGTACGCTGAAGAAAAAGGATGCCAGCCTGCTGGTGTTCGAGTTCGACCAGGTGCTGAAGCGAGTGGAAAAGATGGGAGACTTGTTTGCTCCGGTGCTCACAATGAAGCAAAAACTGCCGAAACTCGAAGGCATCGACGGCGGTAAAGCCGAAGCGATTAAGACCGGGTTGGAGATGGCTGCGCAGGCGGAGAAGCCGGCCGCTGCGCGTGCGAAGCCCGCCTCAATAAAGTCCAAAGGAACAACAATCCGGACATCGTCAACCCGGAAGCGTACCCGGAAAGGTTGAGCGGGCGAAAAACCAGCTCTGCAGGAGCGGAACATAAATAGCCTAGGGGCATTAGCCCTGGGTAGTGTTCGTATATAAGCCGAGTCCCCCCGGGGACGACACACATGATTGCAGCGTGACGAAAAGATATAATTCCATTCTCGCACTTGGCCGGGTGCTGAATGCTGAGTGCTGACCGCTTCTTCACATGCCTCAACTTTTCATCGGCACTTCCGGATGGGCCTATCCAAGCTGGAAACCCGCCTTTTATCCTGAAAAGCTTGCGCAAACGAAATTCCTCACCTACTATGCCAGCCAACTGAATACGGTGGAGGTCAACTTGACCTTTCGCCAGTTGTTGAAAGATACGACTGCCGCGAAATGGATCGCGCAGACCCCGCCGGACTTCCGCTTCACCATCAAGGCGCACCAGGTCATCACACACATCAAACGCCTGAAGAACGCGGAGGAATTCCTGACGCGCTTCGTCAGCACCATCGAGCCGCTTTCGCAGGCAGGGAAGATCGGCTGCGTGCTTTTTCAATTGCCGCCGAACATGAAGGCGGATCCCAAACTGCTGCAGGAATTCCTGACCACAATTCCCAGGGGTCTGAGAGCTGCGTTCGAGTTTCGGCACGAGTCCTGGTTCGCCGACGACATCTTTTCGTGCCTGAAGCAACACAACCGCGCGCTCTGTGTCGCTGAGACCGAGGAGCGCACCACGCCCGACGTGGTCACCGCTGATTTCTGCTACTACCGTTATCGCAAACCCGAATACACACCCGAGGAGCGCCAGGCCATGCTGCGGCGCATGCAGGAACATCTCTCGAACGGCCGCGATACTTACGCATATTTCAAGCATGAGGAAACGCCGCAAGGCGCGATTTATGCGGTTGATGTGTTGAAGCAAGCCGGCGTTGCACCGGCTTGAGCACTTCTCCGGATTTCAGGGATCGCTCATACTGATTCCGTGGCTTCCGACGCCAATGCTCGAGTGGTCTCTTCTTTCATCGATTACCTGAAGATTGAGAAGGGGCTGGCTTTACTGACGGTCTCCGCATATACGCGCGACATTAGTCAGTTCGCTGATTTCCTGGAAAAGCAAAAACGAACATTGCTGAACGCTCGCCGTGACGACGTGCGTGCCTTCATTCAGCAACTCTTTTCCAATTCAGTGGACGGGCGCTCTGTCGCGCGCAAGCTTTCGGCGCTACGGCATCTCTACAGGTACCTGCTGCTCGATAAGCGGGTTGACCGGGATCCGACTCTGAATATTCCACTCCCAAAACAGTGGAAGGTTCTGCCCAAATCTCTGGGTAGAGAAGAGGTCGAGCAGATGCTGGAACCGAGTAATGGCGCAGCGGGTTCCCTCGCTCGTCCGAACTCAAAACATGCCGATGCCCTGGCGCTCCGCAATCGCGCCATGTTCGAGGTTTTCTACGCGGGTGCACTCAGAGTTTCAGAAGTCATCTCGCTGCGAATGGAAGATGTGAAACTCGAAATGGGCTACGTTCTCGTTCGCGGCAAAGGAGACAAAGAGCGCATTGTCCCCTTAGGCCGCTCGGCGCAGGATTCCCTTACTGCCTACTTGCGCGATTCTCGGCCGATCTTGGCAGCAGGGAAGACATCCCCATACCTTTTCATTGCCCAGGCCGCAAAAAAGATCACACGTCAGCGCGTCTGGCAGATGGTGAATGCAGCTTCCACACAAGCCGGACGTCACGCCAGCCCGCATATGCTGCGCCACAGTTGCGCCACGCACATGGTGGAAAATGGCGCTGACCTGCGCACTGTGCAGACGCTACTAGGACACGCTGATATTTCCACTACGCAGGTATACACGCACGTTGCCCTGGATCGTTTGAAGAGCGTGTACCAGAAACATCATCCGCGCGCGAAGGCCCGCTGAGCGATCCGGCTTGTCTGGCAAACGAGCGCAAAAATGAAAACCAAAACCGTTTCACCGCAGAGATCGCCGAGTACGCGGAGGAAAGCAATGCTTCAATTACAGGTCGACAAAGGCGGTGAGGTGAACATAAATCTTCTCTGCGATCTCTGCGTACTCGGCGGTGAATTCGTTCGCTTTCTGATAAATAGCTTTACATTTCTAAGTTGTTCTTTCCGAACCGTGTATTCTCGCAGCCACCATCCTGGCGCGGTACTAAAGTAATCGGCAATTTACCCGCTAGCGATTTTCTGCAACTACGTGAGACTCTCAACTCATCTTAGTGTTTGAATACCCAGGTGACTTATGGATCGCAAAATCAAAATCGGCTCCCCAAAACCTCCGCAGGTTCCGAGTAACGCACCCCAACACCCAATCGAGCTGTGGGAACCACCGTTTGAGCGCTGGATTCGCCTCGCAGACGATCTTCTGCGCGACTGGCCGCATCCTCCTGCGAACACGCACGAGCACGGGATCTAGTTATCCCCTCGTGGCGAACGTACTGAACGAACTCTGCTTGCCCCGTGCTTACGTTCGTAATGCGCGAACGTCCCTGTTACAGAACTATTACCCACCAGCTCTGATCCCCCTGCTAGTTTAAAACAGGTACTTTTGGGAAAGGCTCGTGGGATGAACCTTGAGATTGAAGCGCTGGAACGCTCTCGTCAGGACGACCAGATCAATTGGGTCACAGCAGGATTCATGTTCGCGTTCCATGTGGGCGCAATTGCGGCACTCTTCTTTTTTACCTGGAAAGCATTTTGGGTATCCGCATTCCTTTGGTGGGTTTCGGGTAGCCTCGGAATTGGCATGGGCTATCACCGGCTGCTCACGCATCGCGGATACAAGACTCCGAAATGGGTAGAGTATTTTCTGACGACCTGCGGAGCCCTCGCGCTTGAGGGCGGTCCAATTTTCTGGGTGGCGACACACCGCATTCATCATCAGTTCTCCGACAAAGAAGGCGACCCGCATTCGCCGATCGACGGGAAATGGTGGGCGCACATGGGATGGATCCTCATGGGCAAGAGCCTTCACCAGGACACCCAGACCCTCTGCCGCTACGTTCCGGATCTCGCAAAATCCAAATTCCATCTTTGGATGACCAAGTACCACTACGTTCCGGTGATCATGGTCGGTCTCGCGCTGCTCGCGATCGGCGGACTGCCGTTCCTGATGTGGGGACTCTTCTTCCGTACTGTGATCGGCCTGCACGCGACTTGGCTGGTTAACTCGGCAACTCACAGTTGGGGAACGCGCCGCTTTGTGACGCGCGATCTCTCCACCAATAGCTGGTGGGTGGCGATCTTCACGTTTGGCGAGGGCTGGCACAACAATCACCATGCGCATCCCGTCTCTGCTCGCCACGGATTGAAGTGGTACGAGTTCGATCTGAACTGGTACGGCATCTGGGCGCTAAAGAAGCTTGGCCTGGCTCGACACGTCTATCGCGTGAAGCTCTCTGAGTTGAACGAGCACGAGCGAGAAAAGCTGGTCCCTGCAGAACCGGAACCGGTGTCGGTTTAGTCGGGAGTCTCAAGTTTCCAATTGCTAGTTCGAACACCTGATCTGCTTCCACAGGTAACACATTCTTCCAGTTCCCTGGGCGTTGTCGGCGTTCTCTGCGCTTAACTTTTCCGTGCCGCGCTACAATTCTTGAATGCGCATCAGCCGGCGCGCAAAAGTCGCTTTCTTCCTCACTCTCGGAGTGTTGCTGGCCGCTGCCTCCGTCGCCGTGGGCTTCGGCTGGATCATCCTCAACTGGGAACATGACGTCAAAGTTGTTCTCGGAGTTCTCTTCTTCGGCGCCATTGCGACCGGCCTCGTCCTGAACACAAGTTTCCTTGTCCGAGAAATTCGACGAAACGAGCAGCACGATAGCTTCATCAACTCTGTCACTCATGAACTGAAGACTCCGATTGCCTCGATTCGCTTGTACCTGCAGACCCTTGAACGGCGCGACGTGCCCGAACATCAGCGGCGTGAGTTCTACAGGCTTATGCTTGACGATGCCGATCGCCTGATGAATACGGTTGAGCAGGTCCTGAAAGCGGGACGAGCTGGCGCTCACAAGCGTGAGCACGCAACGGTGGATTTCGCTCAACTGGTCGAACACTCGGTCGAGCGTACGCGCACAAGTTATCGCCTGCAGCCTGAGGCGCTGCGCTTTGAATCGACGCTGAATGGCCAAGGCTCCAGCATTTCAGGTGATCCTGAAGAACTTCAAACGGCGGTCTCGAATATTCTCGATAATGCGGTGAAATACTCAGGCAACACGGTTGACGTGTCAGTGCGACTCAGTTCTGCTGATTCGCGCCAGCTCACATTAACGGTGCAGGATCGCGGCGTTGGGATTCCGGCGGGCGAGCTAAAAAGCATTTTTAAGCGCTTCTATCGCGTGCCGGGACGAGCGCTTCCGCAAGTCCGAGGAACTGGACTCGGGCTCTTCCTGGTGCGAACCATCGCGAAGCGCCATGGAGGTAAGGTGTTTGCGGAGAGCGCTGGCGAAGGCCGAGGCACAAAGGTAACGCTCGAATTGCCACGGAGAGCTTCATGAGCCGCGTCCTGATCGTCGAAGATGAAGCTCATCTGGCCGACGGCTTGCGGTTCAACATTCAAGCGGAAGGACACTCCGTGCAGGTGGCTTCCGACGGCGAGAGTGCCACTGATGTTTTGCTGCAGCGGAAAGAACTGTTTGACGCGATGATTCTCGACGTCATGTTGCCCGGGAAAAATGGGTTCGCAGTGGCTGCCGAACTTCGCGCGGCTAAGAACTTCATTCCGATTTTGATCTTGACAGCACGCGGACACCCGGAAGACGTTCTCAAGGGCTTTGCGTCCGGCGCCGACGATTATTTGGCGAAGCCCTTCGAACTTCCCATTCTGTTGGCGCGCCTGCAGGGCTTGCTGCGCCGCGGTCAATGGATGCGCCAGGCCGGGGTCGCTCACGCCGAAACTACGCCCGTAGCGGCTGAGCAGGCCACCTCGGCGGAAAACGAATTCGGAATGTTCTCCTTTGCGGGACGCACTATTGACTTCGGCAACTTGGAGCTGCGTACCGGTGAGAGCACAACTCATCTCACGCTGATGGAGTCTGAACTGCTGCGTCACCTGGTTCGCAACCGCGGGCGAGTGGTCTCGCGCAAGTCGATTCTGGAAGAGGTTTGGGGGCTACGGGAAGACACCGATACCCGTGCCATCGACAACTTTATCGTCCGCCTGCGCCGTTACCTCGAGGAGAATCCTGCACGTCCCAAGCACCTGCTCACGGTGCGCGGCGTGGGCTATAGGTTTGAGACCAACGCAGAGTAGCTAGTGTGGACCTGCTTGCAGGTTAGTGCCTTGAGGCAGACGATCCCGCTGCCAAATCCCGGAGCACACTGAGGAACGAGGCCGTGGTTTCCTCACCGGACAACGCATCCAGCGGAATCGTCGCGGTGAGATTCGGAGACTCTCGCCGGAACCGAACTGTGAGCAGGTTGTGCCCACGGCTGGTCATCAAGGTATTGACCAAGGGCGTGAGTTCATCCGCCCATTCGGTACGCGTGGTGAGCACCACGGGTCCTGGGCGGGAGATGGTCCAATTCCGAGTGCGCTCGGAAATCTCCTTCGGCTTCTGAGTTAGCCAGCGGTGACGCGAAATTTCCAGGTTGAATCCAGGTGAATCGTCTAAATCGGCTTCGAAGGTAACCGTCTCGCGCTGTCGCTTCCACAGGCAAACGAGCCACTGCACCAGTAAGGGGCGGGGCAGCAATCGCACTGTAACCCTCGCATTTTCAAACCAGTGGGAGGCAAAACTTAACTGAGCCTGGAGGCAACTGCGGCCGAGCCACTGAGTCTGCAGGAGGCGACCGCGAGAGGAGCACGCGGCTTCTACCCAGCGTAGCACCAAGGCGCCCTTGCGACGGTTATATCGCGCAAAGATTAGGAACCACAGGACGTCAACAATGGTGGCGCACAGCGCGGCTATGACGATGAGACGCACCACAAACCCCTCAGATGCGAATGGTACGACTTGCGGTGGGGTACCTGCAAGATTTTCATTGAACTTTTTGCGAAATTTCGAGAGCTGTTATAAGTCATTGCTGCACAGTCGTTTCGAGTGAAGTTCGTGAGCAGAAGGCGAGGATTTCCGCCCCATTTTCCAAGCAATTCAAACGCCAGAGGCATCTAGCGGCCTTCTGGCGTTTATCGCCGTTCAGAACTTACTGTCCTACCTGCTTCGCCGCTAAATCACCCAGAAACGGGATGCGATACTCGCGGTTGCTGTAGGCCTGATACATCAGATAAAGCCAATAACCGAACATCGCGAGCGATATGACCGCACGAATGGGAACGAGCAACAACCCAAGCGACGTACTGGTGGCGAATAGAATGCCCCAGACGATCCCCCAGGCAATGCTGAATGCAATACAAGCCACGCTATAGAAGATCGACTGCATGGCATGGAACCGCACAAAGCGATCATTCTTGTATTGCTCGAGCAATAGGAAAATGATGCCGGTGATAAAGCCCACGATATAGGCGAGGGCTCCCGCAACATTCGATGTCATTCCCGTCGCGACCGCAGGCGCTGGTGCGGCAGCTTGCCCGGACGCACCCGCGACGGCTCCGGCCGCCGGACCTACTGCCTTGCCGCAACCTGCACAGAAGCCTGCTCCCTCTGCTACCGATGCTCCACAATTTGCGCAGAAAGCCATAAAGTTACTCCCGTTGGGTCCGAAGACATCGAAAACCGAACCAGCGCGTGTCCTGGACGCCGATTGGCTGCTTTTTGGGAATCGCAGCAATCTATTGGCGCCCAAACGATACTCCATCAATTCTGATCGAGCAAGCCTCAAAGTCGAATTTTCGCTTGACTTCGCCGGATTCAGGAATTGGCCGAGTGAGGGAGACTACTGCTTTTCGAAGGGGGCGTCCGGCACCCGTTGCGAGTCACTTCAGTAACTTGCCGGTCATCAACGGCGCACCTAGCATCGGTGGATATGCTCCGCAGTCTGATTCTTAGCCGCAATGAAAGCACGGTACGGATGATCGCTCGCGGCTTCAAGGACCTTGAAGTCGAACTGGAGCATTGCGCGGACTACGACAACTTCCTTGCGCGCGCCCTTGAAACTCGATTCGATGCGCTTGTTCTTGATGACGATTTCGAGGAAGCGCAAGCGGCGTTGCTGGAGATTCATGGCTACACCACGTGCAGCAAGTCTGTGCGCATTGTGCTGGCCGAGCACAAGATTGCGATGCCGGCCATGTTTAAGACCGGGTCTCAGATTGTTCTATATAAACCGCTCTCGTCGGAACGTGTACGCCAGGGCTTGCGTGCAGTTCGCAATCTGATGGGCCGCGAGCGGCGCCGCGGCACCAAGCGCATTGCGGCGATGGTGCCGGCGCGGATCAGCGCGCGCCACGCGCGGCTATCGGTGAGTCAAGTATTGTTGGCGGACGTGAATGAATTCGGCGCCGCCATTCGCTTTGAACGTGGTGATCTTCCAACTACGAACGGGCTTAATCTTGAGTTCGCGTTACCTGGAAACTTCAATCGAATTCGTTGTCTGGCAGAAGTAGTTTGGCAGGACTACCAAGGCTCCGGCGGGCTTCGCTTTCTCGATATGCCATCCTCGGCCAGGCAACAATTGATGGAATGGCTCCGCGCACAGAAGTCCCAGCGCAATTCTGCCGCCCACGCCTGATTGTCGATCTCCGAATCTCCACGCACTGCGATTGCTTCCTGCTGCAGGTTTCAACCGGGTGAACCCGCAGAATCCGTCCACGTCCGCAGTCATCGTTTGCACGAGCATAGTTAGCACGACGCCGCGCTCGGCTTTCTCATTCATATGCCTCGCCTGAACCTTGATTCCGCTCGCGTATGAATGACCTGAATGGCTCTCGCGGAACAACACGCTACCACCATAAGAGAAAAGCAGCTCCTAGCGGCTGACGGCTGTTTGCTTAACCTGAATCCGCACGCTCGAACCAACAATCTCATATCGCAGGACGTTGTTATGGCAACCCTCGAAGTGGCGTTCCTGCACGACCAACTGGAGGAGCGCAAGCGCCGTCTGCAAGAGGCAATTACGCTTTCGCCTCAGCAAACCGGTCTCGCTCGATTGCTCCATGAAGTCGATTCAGCTCTCGACCGAATGGCGAAGGGCACTTACGGCATTTGCGATGAGTGCCACCTAAGCATCGAGCAGGACCGCCTCCTTGCCGATCCCCTGATCTGCTACTGCCTCGACCACCTGACTAATTCGCAGCGCAATGCTCTCCAGCTAGACCTCGATCTTGCCGCACAGGTTCAGCGCAACCTCCTGCCGGAAGTGGGACTTCATACCGAAGGATGGCGGACGGCCTTTCATTACTCTCCGGTTGGCCCGGTCAGTGGAGATTACTGCGATCTGATTCAAGCCGACGGTAATCTCTTCTTCGCTCTTGGTGATGTTTCCGGCAAAGGCGTGTCGGCCTCGATGCTCATGGCCCAGTTACACGCGCTGTTTCGCACTCTCACTCGTATGGCGCTGCCGCTTGGGCAGATCGTCGCCGGGGCAAATCGCGTGTTCTGCGAGAGCGCGCTGGCAGGGCACTATGCCACTTTGATTTGCGGGCACGCCAAACCGACCGGCGAAGTTGAAATTCACAATGCCGGTCATTGGCCCGCTATCGTCGTCGGCCATGGAGGCGTGCTGCGTGTCGAATCTACGGGACTGCCGCTGGGCATGTTTTGTGACGCCGAGTTTGCCACTACCCGGCTGCACCTGGATCCGGGCGACATGCTTTTCCTTTACACCGATGGCTTGACCGAGGCCCGGAGCGCAGATGACGAGTATGGCGCCGACCGCGTCACTGCCTTGGTGCGTCAGCAGTTCGGACGCCCTCCCGCGGACGTGATAGAGGCGTCTTTGCAGGACCTGCGCACGTTCTCGCATGGCCCTCTGCTCGACGATTTAACTCTTATGTCAATTCAACGATCTTCCTGAGCCATCTGCTCACAACTTCTGATAACATTGCGCGAATTGGGGCTTCGTGGAGGACCGCATGTCTAACTTCACCCGCCGTGATTTCCTGAAAACCGGGCTGACCGCCGGAACCCTCGCCCTAACCGGCACCTTCCCACTCATTGCGGAAACCAAGACTGCCGCGACCGACTATGTGACGCTCGGCCGCTCCGGAGTGAAGGTAACTCGCCTTGCGTTTGGCACCGGCAGCATCAGCGGTGCGGTGCAGCGCTCTCTGGGCCAAGACGGCTTCACGCGCCTTGTACGCTACGCTTATGACCACGGAATCCGCTTCTTCGAGACGGCCGAATCCTACGGCGACATGCACCGCATGCTCGGTGTCGCGCTCAAAGGCATTCCCCGCGATAGTTATCAACTCATGTCCAAGGTGACCACATTTCATGAAGGCGTAAATCCGCAGGAGAAGTTCGACGAGCTGCGTAAGCTCGCAAACACCGAGTACTTCGACATCATGCTGCTTCATTGGCAGCATACCGGCACGTGGCCAACCGACACAGCTCGTTGGCAAGACGCGATCCAGGAAGCCGAATCGAAGAAAGTCATCGTGAGTCGCGGCGCTTCCGTCCACGGCCTGCCCGCACTCCGAAAGGTTCCAGGCAATAAGTGGCTCGACATCGCGATGATCCGTGTGAATCACAAAGGTACCCGCATGGATGCCGAGGATTACGCCACCGAGGGGTTAGGCAATGTGCCCGAAGTCGTCAGTCACGTCAAAGAAGTTCGCAAGGAAGGAATGGGCGTGATCTCGATGAAGTTGATCGGGGAAGGCATCTTCAATCGCGAAGATCGCCAGAAAGCGATGCGCTTTGCATTCCGAAATGCCGGCGTTGACTGCGTCACCGTGGGCTACAAGAGCACCGCCGAAATCGACGAGGCCATCAACAACGTGAACCAGGCTTTCGCATAACTAGCCGGGGGCGACGATGGTAGCCAGCCTTTCAGCGTCTAGGAAGCCGAGGGCCTGACCTCACCTCTTTGCGGACAGCACAGCGTTTGCGGTATTGCTGCCGTGGGCGGGAGCCGTACTGCCCATCTCAATGCTTTCGCTGGTGTTCCCGAAAGATTGTGGAGCATCTCTCGCCACCCACCTTGCGGCCTCCTCGCAATCCGTGGGCAGTCCCTTCACATCCGACCGAATCACCGCCCAGTTGTGCTCCGCCTCCAGCATCTTTGAACTGGCCGCTTCGCAATAGAATCTGGCCGCCTGAGAAAGGTCTCTTGCAACTCCGATCCCATGCTCATACATGTAGCCGAGATTGTTGAAGGCTACGGCATTTCCGTGTTCAGCCGCCGTGCGGTTCCAACGCAGCGACTCCGCCAAATCTTTCCGCCGACCGACACCATGCTCAAACATCCACGCCAGCTTCACTTGTGCGTACGAATTCCCCTGCCTGGCAGCTTCGAGGTATAGATCCGCTGCCTTTGCCGGATCGCGCGGCACCCCAAGTCCTGCCGAATACAGGGTCGCTAAATTCGCCTGGGCGAGGGGATTGTTTTGTGCGGCTGCCTTTTCAAACCATCGTGCTGCCTCGCCATAGTCCTGGGGTACGCCTGAGCCATTGAAGTACATGAACCCAACATTGGTCTGAGCTGCTGAATCGCCGTCGACTGCCCCGCGCAGGTACCATTTCAACGCCTTCGCCTGATCCTGCGCCACCCCTTTACCATGTGCATACAAGTTTCCTAACAGGGCCTGCGCATGCGAATCCCCAGCGTCTGCCGCCTTCTCGTACCAGTGGGCGGCTGCAACGAAGTCCTGAGCCACCCCACGGCCAAACTCGAACGCCAATCCGAGCATGAGTTCGGCTTTCGTGTCACCCCTCGCGGCGCCTTTGAGCAGGTAATTAACATTCGGAGCGTGTGGCGGGATGGACTGACCGAAGGAATACAGCGTGAATACAAACAGAAACAGGGCCACCCAGTTGCGCATTCTTCACCCTCAATCGGAATCAGTGCGATCGATCAGATGAATGGCACAGCGCCGTTTTGCGGACTTGCTTATGGATGTTTATGAATCGAACGGACGTCGATATGAACCCACGAGAATTGGTGTGAAACTATCAGGCTGGATTTTTTGTGTCAATCGAAAAACGGACCGTACAGTCGGCGGGAGTACACATGAACGATTTGGCATCGCTAAGCCTGTTGTGAATACCAACAATCTGGGACTGAACGCCGAACAAGAGCCTGGAGCCTGAGGCCTCTTTACTCCTCCACGCCGCGTTGCGCAATACCGATATTGTCGCGCGTGCTGTTCTTGACCATGTACATCATCTCGTCGGCTTGGCGGATGATATCGTGCGGAGATTTCGCATCATGTGGATAGGTGGCGAGCCCCATCGAGGCCCGCACATTAAGGTTCAATCCTTCTTCTTTACAGAAGCAACTGGCGCGCAAGCTATCGCGCAAACGATGCGCAACAACTAAAGCAGAATCTTTTCCCGTCTGTGGCAGCAGAACAACGAATTCATCTCCACCGTAGCGGAAGGCAAAATCGATCAAGCGTAACTGCGCTTTGATCAGGTATCCAATCTCCGCCAGCAGCTTACTGCCGATCAAGTGTCCGTGGGTGTCGTTCACACTCTTGAAATGGTCCAGATCGATAAACAACACAGAAAATTCGTAGCCAAATCGCGCCGACCGATACACTTCGGTTTCCAGCGTTTTGTAGAGATGCCTCGCATTGAAAAGCCCGGTGCAGTCGTCGGTGATCGTCAGTTCCTGAATCTTCTCAACTGCCCGCGCATTCTCGATGGAAATGGCGGCGTAGTCACAGAGCGCCTGCAGGAAAAATTCCTCCTCGTGCGTGAAGCGCGCCATATCGACGTTCACGAGTTGAATCACGCCCAGCACTCGTAGTTTCGATTTCAGCGGGACGCAAATGATCGAGTGCGTTTCCAATTGCGTGACTTCGTCGATTCGCTTCGTGAATCTCTTGTCCGCGCGCACATCCGGCACCACCAGCTTCTCGCCGTACTTTGCAACGTGCCCAGCAATGCCTTCGCCCACCTTCAATCGCACATTTTTCAGCGTCTCCGAGGCCGTGCCCACCGCGATGGCGAAATACAACTCCATCTTCGGCTCGTCCACCATGAGCAGAGACCACGTGTCCGGGCGGAAATACTCCGCCATTTTTTCCATGATGGTCTGCAGGATGGAGGCAAGGTCCAGCGACGACGTCAGGGCCTTCGCAACATCATGAAAGATGTGCAGTTCCTGCGTCTGCCGGGCAGTCTCCGTTCCTGTGGCTTGGGACATCGATGAGGTCCTTGAATTGCCGCTAGTTGAGTGATTATAGGCACCCTTCGGAACCCCGATCAATGAACCTTAGTAACGACGCAGGCGCGGGCAAGTGGGGCTCAGGAACTCGGAATTCTGATCCTTCTTGCGACAAACCTGGTCGACGTTACAGACTGACCGCGAAATCGTTGCCGAGAAGCAAGTCGGGAGGGCACGGCTTCAGCCGTGCCGAAAAGGTCCTTTGGGTGCCGGGCTTTAGCCCCTGAGGTCGTCTGCAGCCGTTACGAGAGTTACTTCCTGCTCCATCAACAGCGGCATAGCATCGATCCGGAGCCCCACTCTCAATTATGCCACTCGTAAAGTCGGTACTGCCGCCCGATCTCGAATTGAAGCGCCGTACCATCGCGAAAAGACACAACCAGTTGGTCATCCTGTTGGCATGCGGTACCTTCGCGTTGCTATTCGTAGTCGCCATCTTCGTGCCTCATGGTCGCACCCATCACAATTCGGCTCTGTTGTGCCTGCTTGGGGTGATATCGTGCGAAGCGTATGGGATCTATAGGATCTTCCAGTACGACTATTCGCTTTGTCGCCGGTGGGGCTACGTCTGCCATTCTTGTCACACTCCGCTCTTCGGCCGCACATCGCCGTGGCTGAAGGGCATCTGCCCGAAATGTGAGGAGAGCCTCTTCTAAATTTCTCAATCCGACCGATGGTTCCAGGCCGACTTTACACCCAATGAAAAAGGGGTGCCCAGGCATCGTGCCTGCGATAAACTTCGGTGCGCGGTCTTCTCCATGAGCCCCGAAACACGTCGGACTGTTGCCTATTGGGTAACCACCGCTTTGCTCGAATTCGAGTTCATCCTGGGAGGTATCTGGGACGTGCTCCGGGTTCCGCACGTGCGCATGGCTGTGGATAGGCTCGGCTACCCGGAGTACTTCCTCACGATCCTGGGGATCTGGAAGCTCCTCGGCGCCATTGCCTTGGTCATTCCTAGGTTTCCTCGATTGAAGGAATGGACCTATGCCGGGGCAATCTTCAATTTCACCGGTGCGATCGCTTCCCACCTGACAGCGGGATTCATAGACGTCGGCGCATTGATATACCTCTCCATGATGACCGGCATCACCTTCGCCTCCTGGGCCCTCCGCCCACCCTCGCGGCGCAATTTTCCCTAAAATTGAATTGGGGCGGCGTGTGCCTTTAATTCCGAAACTAGTCGGTTGCGGTTCACAGCCTGTAAATTTGATCCCCAAAGCAAAGTCCGCAAAGGAAGCTGGCCTTTCCAATCTCGGCGATCTCGGCTTACTCCGCGGTGAAATGTTTCGGCCAACGACCAAGGACCAAGGACCAGTTACCGTCCCCCATTCACCCTCCTCCTCTCCCCGTCCACCGCAAGTAACCCCCGTTCCGCTGCATGACCCCATGGTTACCTCGAAATTCATTGCCTCCCAGGGGGTTCTTTGATAGCCTTTACAAGACCGCAACATATTCATTTCATGGCCCTTGTGGTGCGAAACGGTTCCTGTTCACCCCGCCAGGCAAAACCCTCCCAGGGCCTTTGAAGGAGACTGCATTGCCATCGAAAAATCGGTACCTTTTCACGTCGGAGTCTGTCACTGAGGGTCACCCGGACAAAATCGCCGACCAGATTTCCGACGCCGTCCTCGACGCATGCCTCGCCGAGGACCCATCGAGCCGCGTTGCCTGCGAAACCCTGACCGCCACCGGTTTGGTGGTCGTGGCCGGCGAAATCACCACCAAGGCCTACGTTGAGCTCCAGGCGCTGGTGCGTGGCGTGATCGCCTCCATCGGCTACGACAACGCCCTCTACGGATTCGACTCCAACACCTGCGCCGTGATCTCCAGCATCAACAAGCAGTCCGGCGATATCGCCATGGGCGTGGACACCGGCGGCGCCGGCGACCAAGGGATGATGTTCGGCTACGCGTGTAATGAGACGCCGGAACTGATGCCCATGCCGATTTCATTAGCGCACAAGCTGACGGAGAAGCTGTCGGCGGTAAGGAAGCATGGGAAGCTGCCCTATCTACGGCCGGATGGTAAGTCGCAGGTTACGGTTGAGTACGACGCCAAGGGCAAGCCGGTTCGCGTTGACGCAGTGGTTATTTCGACCCAGCACTCCGAAACCGTTTCTACCGAAGAGCTGCGTGCGGACATTTTGAAGCACGTTATCCAGGCCACCATTCCGGCCGAACTGCTCGATGCAGACACCAAGTACCACATCAATCCCACGGGACGTTTCGTGATTGGCGGACCGATGGGCGATACCGGTCTTACCGGCCGCAAGATTATTGTCGATACTTACGGCGGCATGGGACGTCACGGCGGCGGCGCGTTTAGCGGCAAGGATCCGACCAAGGTGGATCGCTCGGCCGCTTACATGGCGCGTCACATCGCGAAGAACGTGGTCGCGGCCGGCCTCGCGGACCGCTGCGAAGTGCAGCTTGCCTATGCCATCGGTGTTGCTGAGCCGGTCAGCGTGCTGATCGACACGTTTGGCACGGGCAAGATCGAGTCCGAAAAAATTTCGGACCTGGTACGCAAGCACTTCAAGCTGACGCCGAAGGGGATTATCGAGTCGTTAAAGCTGCGCCGTCCGATTTATTGCAAGACGGCTGCGTACGGACACTTCGGACGCAACGATCCGGACTTCACGTGGGAAGCGACGGACAAGGCCAGTCTGCTCGCCAGCGAAGCGGGCCTGAGAGAGCCGGCGCTCGCGGGAGCGAAGAAGTAGAGTTCACCACGGAGATACGGAGAAAAACAAAAGCAATTAACCGCAGAGTACGCCGAGATCGCAGAGGTTTTCAGGGATTCCCTGGTCACATATGAAGAACTTTTATTTGTTTCTCGGCGTACTCGGCAATCTCTGCGGTTCAAGATTTTGGTTTTGCAGTTCAGGTCAGTTCAGGTTCTGGTACCACTAACAACTAGCCACTAGTCACTAGCAACTCAGGAGAGATATGGCAACGAGCACGACGACAACTTTGCAGTCTGACATCAAGAGCATCGATTTTGCCGACTTAGGCAAAAAGCGGATCGAGTGGGCCAATCAGTCGATGAAGGTCCTGCAGATCATCCGCAAGGAATTCATCAAGAACCAGCCGCTGAAGGGCATCCGCATTGCCGCGTGCCTGCACGTGACCGCCGAGACCGCGAACCTGGCCATCTGCCTGCGCGACGGCGGCGCCGACGTGGTGCTGTGCGCGTCGAACCCGCTCTCCACGCAGGACGACGTTGCCGCCTCGCTGGTGCGCGACCACAACATCTCGGTCTTTGCCATTAAGGGTGAGGACAACGACACTTACTACAACCACATTCTCGCCGCGCTCGACCACAAGCCGCAGATCACCATGGACGACGGCGCCGACCTCGTCAGCATTCTGCACACCAAGCGCACCGACGCGCTTGCCGACGTCATCGGCGGCACCGAGGAGACGACCACCGGCGTCATCCGCTTGCGCGCGATGGCGAAAGAAGGCGTGCTGCGTTATCCCATCATCGCCGTCAACGACGCCGACACCAAGCACTTGTTCGACAACCGCTACGGCACCGGACAGTCCACCATCGACGGCATCGTCCGCGCGACGAACTTCCTGCTTGCCGGATCGAAGTTCGTTGTTGCCGGCTACGGCTGGTGCGGACGCGGCTTGGCTTCGCGCGCGCGTGGCCAGGGCGCCGAAGTCATCGTCACCGAAGTTGATCCGACGAAGGCGATCGAAGCCACCATGGACGGTTTCCGGGTAATGGCCATGATCGACGCCGCCAAACTCGGCGACGTGTTCTGCACCGTCACCGGCAACAAGAACGTGCTGACCAAAGACCACTTCGAAGTTATGAAAGACGGCGCCATCATTTCCAACTCCGGCCACTTCAACGTGGAGATCGACATTCCGGCGCTCGAGAAGATGTCGTCGTCGAAGCGCACCACGCGCAACTTCGTCGATGAGTACTCGCTGAAGGATGGACGCAAGATCAACTTACTCGGCGAAGGCCGCCTGATTAACCTGGCCGCCGCTGAAGGGCATCCGCCCTCAGTGATGGACATGAGCTTTGCCGACCAGGCGCTCTCCTGTGAATTCATGGTGAAGAACTATGCGACGCTGGAGAAGACTGTCTACAAAGTTCCAGACGAGCTCGACAAGCGCGTGGCCCGTCTGAAGCTGGAGTCGATGGGCATCAAGATCGACAAACTCACGCCGGAGCAGGAGGAGTATCTGGCGGGGTGGAGTGAAGGAACATAGGGCATTGCGGACGCTTTGCGTCCGCAATGCAGTGGCTAGGGGATAGTTGCTAGTCAAATAACGGCTGGTAAAAGGGCGGCGCAAGCCGCCCTTTTCTTTTCTGAGGTGCCCCACCCCATTCGACTCCTTCACTGCATTCAGTCGCTCAGGGCGGGCTTTTCGCGGCTTTCGAAACGTGCGCGGGAACCCAGCGTTCGGTGTTCATGCGTCACAGACAGGCACCGCATTGAAAATACTCGGCCTGTGAGACGCAATCTCAACGACGCCACGACAGCGGGTCGCGCCAGCTTGCCCGCCAACTATTGCAACGACGGAAACAGGATCATCAGCGGAACAATGACCGCCATCGCGACGACAAAGAAAAGGACCACGCCCAGCACTCCCCAGCCGATTGCTCCCCAGCCATTGGCCGGAAGGATTTCCGTATGTGCTCCCTGCCACTCGTAAAATTCCTTCTGCTGCAAGCGTGGATACACGCTGTAAAACGTAATTTCCGCGGCCAATCCAAACAGGCGGCCAAGAGCGTCCGGCAAGATCACCAGCACCACCGCCATCGCCGCCGACACCAGAAGCGTCCAACGCAGGATCTTCCCCGATCGCAGAGGATAGCCCGCACGCCGCAGGCTTACTACGGAAACCAGTGCCCCAGCGATCGGCCCAAAGAAGAACGCAATGCGCCCCGCCACTTTAGGCTCAAACGGCGGTTTCCCCATCTCCGCTGCGAGAACTGGAGTAAGCGAGGAGTAGTCTTTGCCCGGTTCAATTGAAGTCGACTCAACCATACATCCTCCCAATGCCCCGGACGTTATCAAGGATCTCGACGCTGAGCAAGAGGATTGGAAAGTGGGGTAGCCTGCCTCGGCCCATCGGATCCCCGTCCCGGTGACCCGCTCTCAAGTCGCCGCTTTTGCGACTTGAAATGCCATAAGCCTGAGAGAATGCGCGTCCGACCCTCGGGACTAGAGATGAATGGCCGGTCCGTAAGTTACGTCGCAGATCGGACGTGGTGAGTCGTCGGTCGTACGTCGTGAGGAGAATCTTTGCGAACCGTCTACGCTCTTGCCGCCTTGGCGGCGGGAGAACGGCGGGTGCTGGGAATGAAAATGCAGGAACGGGTGTCGTAATGACGGGCCAGGCAATTAGGACAGAGATGCAACTGATGTACGCGGCACATCACTGCGGGCACTTCCGTGCCGCAGAGATCGCATCCGCCACGCTGCTTAGGCTCAGGTCTTTTGCTGGTTGTAGCTGGGATCTCCGCCTGCGCAGTCCTGGCTTTCAGATAGATTCCGGTCGAACAAAGAAGTGCCCCGAGTGAAAAAGCGCAGAGTCCGATGCCCGAAACCGCTTCATCCTGCTTCTGGGAAATGCTTGAGGCCAAGAAGATGAGCCCCGCTAACATCAGGAGCGTGCCGCCGACGATTACCGTTGTGCTGAGTTTCCGGCCCATGAGGATGCCTTGATGAAAGACTGAGAGCTTCTTCTCGGGTACTGCTGGAGAATCCACTTTGAAAGATATCGGCACGAACGGGTGAAGTCCAAGTAACTGAAGTAACGGGACTAGTGTTTGTCCGAAAAATCAGCGAGATAGCTTGGCAGGGCAGTGCCGGGAGCCAGTCGGGAATCGGCGGCCGGATTTCCGGCCGTAAGCTTCAGGGGCACGATTCCTGCCCACATCGACAGGCTGTAGTCCTCCTCATCGTCCAGGGGTGGGCCTTGACGCACCTTGGCGGTCGCTTCCTCAATTTGGAATTCCAGAACTGATGTAGCCTTCAATTCTTTGGAGTTGGGTTCGCGTACGTCGTCCCAGCGGCCGCGGATCAGATGCTCGGAAACTACGCGCAGGGCGCTTCGCTTCTGAGTCTCGTACTCAAGTTTGCGGGCCGTGCCGAAGACGACCACAGAACGGTAGTTCATGGAATGGTGAAAGGCGGATCGGGCGAGTACCAGGCCGTCGACCAACGTGACAGTGACACATGCGGGTACACCTTGAGAGAGTTCTCCGAGCATTCGGCTGGCGGCTGAACCGTGCAGGTAAAGCTTTTCGCCATCCCGACCGTAAAGCGTGGGTATAACGAAAGGCTGGCCGTCAACCTGAAATCCGACGTGCGCGAGAAAGCCAGCGTCGAGGATTTGGTTGATGGTGGCGGAATCGTGAAAACCACGTTTTGGCAATCTGCGAAGTTGAGTGCGATCTGTTCTATTCATTTTTTGATCCGTGTGTCAGTTGCAATCCAATTTACTTCCCAGGTTTTGCCGCCATCATCGGAGAATGCTTGTTCGAAGCGACAGGAGTCAGGAGTGAGCGGAGTGATGACGAACCGCACCTGGACCGCGCGGCCATGAAAGGGTTCCTGGTCGAAAAATTCGCCGCGTCCATGTTTGAATTCACCTGTGGTGGGTTGCGCAAGAGCGCCGTCACTGCTGTTGGCGAAATTGAGCG
>JAICSO010000070.1 GCA_025936825.1 Terriglobales bacterium | reverse complement strand
GGCGCTGCTGCCGAATTCGCATGAACCATGGCAGCTTCGGCCGCTGCTTGCGCAACGCTAGAGCACGGCACACCACAACCTAGGATGAGTACCGCCGCGATGGGCAGCGTCCGCACGGACGCCCGCTGAATCACCGAAAGCGTAGACTAGCCGGACAGGCGAGTCAATCGGCCCCTGAACTCGGCCCCTGAACTCGGCCCCCTGAACTCAGCCAATACGAATTCCTTTCGCGGTCGAGCCTTAAGCGGATCGAAAATTAGCGAGAGAGACTCGATAGCTTGAGGGCCATCCGACTTGCTTCAGCCGCCAAGCTTATTGTTTCGGACGACCCACCGCCATTTACGTGTCGTTCCTCCCCCTAATCCCTCATCGGCTACGTGGTTTGTGCTGATTCCCGGCTTGCTCGCGAGGTCGCCCGAAAGTGGCATTGTGAACGACTCAAAGCGCGCCCATAATACGGTTCTCCCCCCTTGGACCAAAATGTGTCCTGGCTCAAATCACAATTGGCTCCCTGCCTTCTTCTGGCCGCTGCGACGCTCGCGTCGGCCGACACCCTTTATCTCAAGAATGGCATCTACATTGTTGTCAAAAAAGCAGAAGAAAAGGACGCCAACATTGAGTACTGGGTGGGCAGCACCAAATATACGATCGCAAAGAGCGCTGTAGATCGGATTGAAGCTGGAAATGGACCGTCGAAGCTTCCTATCTCCGGATCTGGAATGGTGCAAGATCTCACACGCAGAGAGACTGCAGGCCTAGCACCCACACACGAAAAACTGGCACTGCCGACTCCCGAAGCGCCCAAGCACACGGAGGAATATTGGTCCGCCTTGCGTAGCCGCATTACCACGGGAGACAACATCGACAACATGCGTCTCGCTGAAATTGAGCGGGAAAACGACTCGCGTGCCACGGCCAACGCCTTCTTCCTTGCGGGGGTCATGCAGATGCAGCGCGGCCAGGTGGATCAAGCCAACGGGCATTTCGAGCGCGCCATCCAGGCTACCCCCGATCAGCCCAATCTTCTACAGTGGCATGCCATCGCTCTCGCTTCACTCGGCAGGTATGCCGATGCTGCCTACGAGCTAGAGCGCGCCACCAGTTTAACGCCGGACTCCGTGGATCTGCTTCGCCTGCTCGGCATGGCGCGCTACGACGCCGACCGCACCGCCGATGCGATTGAGGCTTGGAAGAAAGCGCAAGAACTCTCTCCCGATACCAAGACGGAACACCTGCTGCGCAAAGCCGAACGTGAACTGCGCGTGGAAGAGCGTTCTGGCAAAAAAGAAAGCCGACACTTTACGCTACATTATCAGGGCGACCGAACATCTCCAAGGTTGCAGTCGGAGTTGTTGGCTTCGCTAGAAACCGAGCATCAGGACATTTCTCGTCAACTCGGCTACGAGCCTTCGACAAACATCATCGTAATTCTGTACACGCAAAAAGAGTTCGTGGACATCACCGAAGCTCCGTCATGGGCGGGCGCCCTCAATGACGGCAAACTGCGGATTCCAATTGGTGGTCTGAGCTCGATGAACCTAGAAGTGGAGCGCGTCCTTAAGCACGAACTAACGCACTCCTTTGTGGCATCACTCGGCTCGGGCCGCTGTCCGACGTGGCTGAATGAAGGCTTGGCCCAAATCATGGAAGGGCGCAGTTCATCCGGCGTGAGGTATGAGCTGAGCCAATTGTTCCACGACAGAAAAGAAGTTCCTTTGCCAGTACTGGAGGGCTCCTTCACTCGCTTTTCGAGCCTGCAGGCCGAAGTTGCCTACGCTGAATCCTTGGCGGCTGTGGAGTACTTGCGCGACCGGTACGGTCTCGGTGAGATTTCGCGCATGGTTGAGAGCATCGGCACAGGAGAGTCGAGCGAGCAGGCATTGCGCAACAGCACCGGGCTCGATTACTCCGGCCTGGAAAGACGTTTGGCAGAATATCTGGCCAGGTGAGCCGGTTCCTCTGGCGTCGATCCGGACTGAGCCTTGACCGAGACTACACTGCCTCGAACTGATTTCGGAATCACGCAGAGGACCGGTGACGCCCGGGATGGATGCTCTCAGCATTCGCGCCCTTTCTTTTGTCGGGACTCGATCCGCTGAACATCTGCAGGCATTATGGCAGTAGTACTCGCAGAACGTCGATTTGAAGAGCTTGACGACGCGGCATAATTGATTACGTTGCAGAAATCGGTGAGCAGTCCTGCTTCATTCCGAGGTCAACCACGATGACCGAGGACAGTTTTCGGATTGATTTAGCCCGCCTTAGCATGGGCGGCCTTTGGGCCAGCGCCGGAGTGCGCGCATTTGCACCCTAATCTGCTCACGAAGGTGTTGCAACCATTGTAGGAATTTGCTGGCGTTGTAGTGTTCAAATCCTTGCACAGGTAACCGTAGTAACCCGCCGTGTATCCCCTTTTATTTCAGTACGAGTGAGCGCCATGGTCTTTGAAACTGAGCCAATTCCGTGGCAAGGCGCGTGCTCAAAGTATCAGGTTGTCGAAATTGTGTCTTCCAGGAGGCAAAATTCCAATGCGCGCCGCCAAACCGTTTCTATTCTTGTGTTGCCTAACGCTGTTCGCCTCAGTTCCAGCCGTTGCGGACACCTGCAACGCCTTCGCTAGTTACACCTGTGCCAAGTCAACCCCGGACGTGGTGAACTTTGTCGGGACGGGAACCACCGGCCAATCTGTGAACGTCCTGCTGGGTAGCAATACGTTCAGCGTGACCATTCACGGAAACCATTCGTTCGCCGGCGATGACCTAGTCATTCTGGCTGCAGCTCCCAACGGGCTTACCGGAACCGTGAATGGCGTCCCATTCGCGTCGCTGTCCACCTTCCCAGAAGGCGGAGCCATGGGTGCAATCACCAGCACCTGGTCAGGTCTGGGCTTTTCCGCCAATAACATCCAATTTGGTTATGCCAATGTGGGGCTCATCAGCGGCATTCCGATGTCGATCACGGCTAGTGGCGTCGGTCAGGGAACCATTTTCTACGGTCTGGTGGTGAATCCGGACGGGCAGATCGTCAGCTACATTACTCCGAACTCTGAAGCGGGGATTCTCGACGGGGGACATTCCGTTACACCAGAGCCTGCTTCCCTGACTCTGTTGGGTACCGGTCTGGCTAGTCTCGCAGGACTGGTACGTCGCAAAACAGCAAAAAGCTAGTGTGCTTCATCTACTCCAACCCCCCCGGCGCTTCGGCTCGGGGGGGAATTTTTGCAGGACCGATTACTGGACGGCTTTTGGAGCGCTTGTCCGCTAGAAGGCATGGAGTTTGCAACGTGGAAGTCAGATCCAGAGATTCAGAAAGAAGGCTCGAGCCACCTGCATTGGAAAGCTTGAGTGCTGACTGTTGCAGGTACCAATTGCAATAGTACACAGCACTAGCGTCATTTCCGGAGGGTGAGACCGCCGTGCTGTACATGTGATTCTGGTTCGCATTACGCACGTAGCTGGTTACTAGGCTGCCGTTTGCTGTCCCCGCAGTGTTTGCAGCAAATGAGCCTGAGGCCTTCGCGAGTTTTTATGGCGCCAGGGTTGATGGGTTGCGTGGGGCCGCAGTTGCGTAGAGGAAGGTGCGGCAGATGAGCAATGGCGCTTATGCGTCTACAGATGTCGCGAGTTAAGCAGTGCACGCCTTTGAAATTCAGCCCATTTCGCTTCGAGGGCTATATGGCAGTCGCGTCTCGGTTCTCTTGCTTCCCCGGTATAGGCCGTCCGCTTCGGGGAAGCCGCATGATCAGAATTATGCTCTCTCCGAGAGCACATGGCTGTATTCTGTGCATTGAGTAAGGAACGCACGAGTCACCATCGTAAGCCGTCTGTCCATGTGCAACATCGGTCCTCCGGCCGAACTCAACGCGCCGCTGCTGCTTTTGTCAACGGTCGTGATTCAGTTGAATCGTGTCGCGCGGTCACCATTTCACCGAAATATGTGCAATAGCTACGATAAATTTTGATCATTACTGGCAGCGCACCAATCGACAATGCCCAGGCCATGTAACCACTCTTGCCCGTCAGAATGGAAGTGATTCCAGTACCAGCTACGTAATAAGGAAAAGAGAGATGCACGATTCCTGACCAGGTGCGAACGATCTTGGCTCCTTCAGTGAGACATATAATGGTCGCGACCGGCAGAGTGTTGATGAAGAAGTAGGTGGCAGCGGCGAGCACCAGCGCAGGAGAGCCAGTAGCACCGTGCCGGCCATCGAATTCATGAAAGACCAGATATGCAAGTCCGGCGGCTGTGGTCATGGTGCTGACATTGAATAACAACTGCGTCGGCCGGAGCTGCAGGCCGCGTTTCGGCAAGCTCTGGATCAGCGTAGAAGCGAATGCAATGGCTGCCGCTTCGAATAGCCCGAGTTGCACAATCGCCAGCAATACGAAAGGCAGATTCATCGACATATTGCCCGTCAGACCTGGCAGCCTCACCTTCAGACGCGATGTGAGGACACCCAGCAGCAGCAAGCTTGCGAACTGGAATGGGTGCAGCGGATGGATGCTCAATGCGCCCCTCCCAATGACCGCCATTGCTGCCATGGCCATCAGGCTGATGAACAGCATCGCTGTTAGCGATTTATTTTTCATCGAAGCAATGCCCTTTTCCGCGGATACTATCCTAATGATTTACTTCTCGCCCTTGACGGCAATCGTCATCGCCTGCGAGTTGCTTGCACCCCAGACGACGCTGGTGCCCCACACCACGCTGAAGCCGCTATTGGTGCTTGTACCCCATACCACCGAGCTGCCCCAAACAACCGACTGGCCGCTGGTATTGGTACCCCACACCACCGAAGTTCCCCACACTACGGAAGAACCCCATACCACGGAACTCCCCCATACTACCGACGAGCCGTTCACCAAATAGACCTGTCCGGTAGTGTAATCGTATGCAGCCGTAGGCGACAAAGCGGCTCCAACGTTGGAAGGAGCCATGGCGGTGCCGGTGAGAGCGTTGTAGACATTCACGTAGCCGGCACCAACTGTGAAGATGTCATATTGCTCGTTGTAAGTGATGCCGGTCGCCGGATCCGTCCACGAGCTGTAAGCCGGGAATGTCTTCGACGCGGTCAACATCAACCGGGCCTTGACCTGGTCAGGCGTGATTGCAGGATTCTGCTGGATTAAGAGCGCAGCCGCAGCGGTAACCACCGGAGCCGCCATGCTCGTTCCACTCAGCATGTAATACGTCGACGAAATGTTGCTGGTGTTCGACGTTACGTATGTGGAAACCGGGACTAGATTCGCGGGATATGACGCGTACAGCGTGTCGGATGTAGAGGCCAAGTCGGCAATGATCAGGTTTCCGGGTGCCACTAGATCCGGTTTGACTACCTGATCATCCATGGTGGGACCTTTGGAGCTGTAGGTCGCGATCTGGTCGTCTGTAGTAGAGTACGTACCCATGTCTTTCATGGCACCGACCGTGATCACGTAGGGATCGTTGCCCGGTGCCGTAATGGTTCCGTAGCCGCTATTGTTGTTGAAATTATCGCGGCCGTAATTACCCGCGGCGACCACCACGACAATGCCAGCCTGCCAGGCTTGCTCGACTGCCTGACACAGGGGGTCCAGTTTGTAGCTTTCGAAGATGCCTCGGCCCAACGAAAGATTGATAACCCGGATGTTGTATTGGCTCTTGAGAGCAATGGCCTGCTGGATGGCGGCAATCACCGTGCTGTCGGTTGCCTGCCCATTCGCATCCAGTGCGCGTAGATTGATGATGTTGGCGTTTGGCGCGACTCCATAGTAGTTAATGTCGCAGTTGCTGCACAACGAACTGGTCGCATTACCGGCGATGATGCTGGCTACGTGTGTGCCATGTCCAAAAAGGTCGCTAGTCGTGCTGGCAGAAGGATCGAAGTTCGCGCTGTAAACAATGCGGCTCTTGGTTGAGCCGGGTACCCCAAGGTCTGGTGTAGCATTCACGCCGCTGTCGATAACCGCGACTCCGACACCCGTCCCGTCATACCCGATACCGCGGGCGAGATTCGCGCTCACCGACGTGTTCATCGCGCTGTCGTTCGAGGTCACAGAGGCCATCTGCAGCTTGCGATCAACGGAAACGTATTTGACGTTCGTGTCCAAGCTGACCAGTTTCGTCGCCGCCGTGGGGGACATCGCCGCATAGCCGTTGCCCTTGATCAAGCCCAAGGCCTTTCCGGGAGTCGCGCCGACTGAGCTGGCATAGTTTGTGTCCGTGGAAGTTGGGGGATTATAGTACTGGATCACCACGTTTACGGGTGTTCCGGACGGCAGGCTCTGCAAGTCCTTAGATAATTTGGACGACTGACCAGACGCCGGGCCCGATGAGAGTAGAAGAGCTGCCACGGTGACACACCCACCCCATGCGGCGCTCCAGAATTTATTGTTGAGTTTGGCTTTCATCTTTCCCCCAAGCAAAACAGCTGCAAAGCCACAACTTGGACTACAGCTCTGTACGTGCATGCCTGATACCAGACGGCACGAATGCCAAATCCTTCATAACTTGGAGCTTACCGAATCTTGATGACAGCGGAGGTAGGCCATTTTGTCCAAATTCAGTAGGCCGCGGGACAATCTGTCCCTATCAGGGTGTTCAGCAGAAAATTAACGAAAAAGGAGGCTGAATTACGGGCGGTGTCAAATGTCAGATTAATCAATGCAAAGGCGAACGTATTTTCCAGGATAGGGAAGCGATGGATGCTGTGCATACCGTCGTGCCGGAACTGAAAACAATTTTGCACGTGATTCTTGCGTACCGGGACCAACATTCGTGCCTCTCTTGGGTAAGCACGAAGGAAATAGCGGATGCCGAGGACGCAACGCCTGCAGCGAACTTGATTCTTTCGCATCCAGCCCGCTCCTCACTGTGCTATCCAGGTTTTCAGTATTTTGGTTCCAGAATTCTCCCTCCCCAGAAGAATTGTCTGCACGTTAAGAGGCGCAGCGGATTATGAACAACATCTTCCGAGTGCCCAGCCAGGTTGCTAGTGCAGATCCGATGTGGCCACTTAAATTTCCGCCAAAAGAAATGCGAGATCGGAACCCAGAACATCATGAATTATCCGCAGCCAGAACAGGCAACATGTGCACCCCGCACCCTAAGTTGTCATTCGTGGTGACCCGCCTATTCCGGCAACCGCAATCTCGGTATGATTATGCATGCCAAAGCGACGCCACGCCTCGCCGAAGGAGGATCTGGAACGCCGTCGATGGGCACGGATCTGCCTTGCCATCCCAGTGTTTGTGCGCGGGATCAACGGGCAAGGCAGGGAGTTTTTGGAATTCTGTACCCTGCTTAACGAAAGCGCTGGAGGAGCACTTCTTGCGATACGACGTTCTTTGCCGTTGCGGTCAAAAGTATCACTGGAAATACCGCTTCCGCCCGTGGCAAAACAAATCAAGTTTCGACGCAAAATACCCTTGCTGAAGGCACGCGTCGTTCGCATCACGTTCTCCAATGGCTGGAATTTATGCGGGGTGCAATTTGCCCGGCCGCTCCTGTTGTCATAATCGGGGGCGTCGCAGGCGTCCCCTCAAATCTTTTTTCGTAGGTCGGTTACCGCTTGGCAAAGTTAAAACAATTCAGGCTTCGTCTCGCCAAACGTACCGGACTGCCAAGCGAGATAGCCTCCGCTTTGTGGCAGAAGGGTGTGCACATTCAATCCTTCATCGTGGAGATCGAAGAGGAAGAAGACATATTTCATCTCGCGGTTGATAAAGCCGCGCTCGCGAAACGGACATTTGTTGAAAACGGCTGGCGCGCCACCGAGGAGTGCGTTCAACTCTAAACCTGAGAAGCCGCTTTCGCGCGGCTTTTCCATCCTGGCGCAAATTTCGTGGACAAAATCGCATTTGACTGTACCAGTTTCGACGTCCTGAAGTGCGGCTCTTGTCATTCCCTCAGAAGCGTTTTTCTTTGGTTACGTCCTTTCGAGCACGCCGCCGCTGTGCTCGGCGAGACAATGCTCATGAACACTCAGCAGTTTGCCATCGTCTGTGAACCGCTGGAGACGACTGTCGCACTCCGTTCGCTATAGGAATGCTGCACTAACGTTGAATCGGTGCTCAGAAGCGCAACGAGATCTCACTGCGATCGTTTGGTATTCGAAGGTCAAGTCCGCGGTCCCGATTCGCTGCAATAGTTGCATCCAGGTCGAGCATCTGCAGAGGAATCGTCCTTCGATTGCGATGAAGAGTTAGAGACACGCTGTTTGCTGTAAGCAAGTACCGTAGCGTCTCTAGTCTTTCACCATTGGTGAGAATGAAGACGGTTGCTGGCAGTGGCTTGGTTTCAGCGCTCTTCGCTGTGTTGGGAATCACAATCACTTGGGCGGGCAACGGCGTTTCCAGTTCACGACCGGTCTCGTCATTCACCCTAAGCAGCGGAGTTCGATCGGATTCCGGAGAACGCTGTTCCTCATCGGGCCAACCAGTCTCGTAGTCTGGAAGGAAATACGGAAACGCCCCGTACCCATAGCCGTCCCGTGGATGATGTGCGTGACCCGTCTCAGGAGTTCGGACAAAATCGTGCGAGTGTCCGCCGGTTCCGGAGTGACCGCCAAAGTTAGGATGGACCGCCTCACCTCCACCGTGCACCGCTGTCATGCCCGTTCCTCGTCGTGCGTGCACAAACGTGGTCACCGAAGCGAGTAGAACTATGAATAACGGTGCCCGAAGCATGCCGAAATTATACGCCGTTGCCCGGTCGATCTCGGGTTCCAGGTCCCTGCCCCTGTGCCGGGCATGGCTCTTGATGCCAGCGGCGATCTTTCCCGCATCCGTCTGACTTAAAGGGTAATTGGTTTCCAGAGCAGGCATATCGACGCCGGACGGTTCGCCGGCCAATCGAGCGAGTCCAAGCGTGGCAGCTGCATCACATCAGAGGAGGCGGTGTCCTTGAGGCGGTTTCGTTATCGATAAGCAGCGGAATGACTATGACGAGCGCATGAATGTCTCGACGGACACGCTCCACATCTTGCTCCTTGCACAACTAG
>JAICSO010000125.1 GCA_025936825.1 Terriglobales bacterium | reverse complement strand
ACAGTCACGGGTTCTAACGGGTTGGACTATTCGAGTGATTATCAGGTCTTGCGTGGGAAGACGAACAACGGAAATGGGGGCTGCAATGGCACCATCGGTTCCGCATTTTGCGTTAAGCAAAGTGGTACGGTGGGGACTAACGGTCTTCCCATACTCAGTACAGGTCAATCTCTGGCATTCACCTTCGACTTTACATGTACTGGTTGCACGCTAATGGGCAGCTGGGATTTTCTGGGTTCCAGCAATCCTCCCGGTCGCACCACTGGCAACGTGTACGCCATCACAAATTGGGGGACACCGACGTCAGTGCCCGAGCCCTCTGTAGTATTTCTATATGGGGCCACCTTGGCGGTAGGGTTAGCCTTCGCGTGGCGAAGCCAGGTACGGCGACGCTCAACAAAGACGCAGCGTGCGACTATCGATTTGTGATGTGTGCAACTTGATTTTTCTCGAGCCTGACTTGCGTCAGGCTCGTTTTGTCATTGAGATCCCTTGGAATTCGCGACCGTCCCGAAATGCGCTCCTAGGCGTATCCTGCTTTTAACCCCTACTTATTTATGTCCTGGCGTCGTGCGCTCGTTTACCTGCTGTTCAGTTGCCTGATAGGCGTTCTCCTCGGCTGCGAGCGGGATCCGAACATCAGGAAGCAGAAATTCCTTGAGAGTGGGAACCGTTACTTCGCTAAGGAAGAATTCCCGGCGGCGGTGATCGAGTTCTCCAATGCCTTGCAGGTGGACCCGAATTTCGCTGCTGCCCACTTTCAGCTAGCCCAATGCTATCTGAAGATGCAGCGTTTTCCGGACGCTTACGGCGAATTGAGACGCACCGTTGAGCTTGAGCCTGAGAATAGAAAAGCCTCGCTGTATTTGGGGCTGATGTTGATTGCCGGCCACAACTACGGCCAGGCTGAGTCTCTGGTCGAAAAACTGAAGCAAAATGACTCCAACGGTTCGGATGCGCCTCTGCTTCTCTCCGAACTGTACCGCGTGCAAGGCAAGTCCGATTTGGCTTTGCAACAGATACAACAGGCTCTCTCTCTCGATCCGAACCGCGCTCAGTTGTACGTGCAGTTAGGCACTCTGCAGCAAAGTGGCGCCGCCAATGTGAGCGCCGCCGAGGGCAGCTTTCAGAAGGCACTGCAACTCGATCCTAAGTTCGTGCCAGCGATTGAAGCACTGGCCACTCTCTACCAAAGTGCGGGGCGCTGGACCGAGGCCGAACGCCAAATGCGAAATGCCATCCAAGTCGATCCGAACAGAATCGAGCTGCGCAAGAGTTTGGCAATGTTGTACTACTCGCGGCAGCGATCCGCTGAAGCGGAGCAGGTCATGGTTCAGGCCAAAAAGGATTTGGGACACAAAGGCGATAACTATCGCGTGCTGGGCGAATACTACAACAACATCGGTGCGGCTGATAGGGCGCTATCAGAATTCGCCGCGATTTCAAAACAGCATCCCGACGATCTCCGAACGCGCGAGGACTATATCCGGCTCCTGCTCTCGAACAATCGGATCGACGAAGCCAAGAACCTAAATGATGCAATTCTAAAGGCCTATCCGAAGGACACCGGAGCACAAATCATTCGGGGCACAATCCTAAACGCAGAAGGGAAAAGCGATCAGGCGGCCCGTACCCTAGAAGACGCCCTGAAGGACGATCCCCAGAACGCCTACGGTCACTATCAGTTCGGCATAGCCCTGAAAAATGCGGGAAGTGCCGAACGCGCGAGGCAGGAATGGATTCAAGCAGCGAAACTCGCACCCCAGATGACCGAGCCGCAAATGGCTCTGGCGCAGGTCGCTCGAGAAAGGAATGACGCAACACTTCTGCGCAGTACAGCCGAGCAGTTCATTCGCAATAATCCTTCAGATGCCCGCGGTTATCTGCTGCGCGCTGAAAGCGAGGCTCTGGCAAAGCAAGTCGCAGCGGCAGAAGCGGATCTGAACAAAGCGATTCAAGTGGCTCCCCAGAGTTCGACAGCTTACGGCGCGATGGGTACGTTCTTACGCGGGCAGGGTAGGAATGAGCAGGCGGAGAAATACTACGAACAGGCGCTCGATCGGGACCCGAACGAATTCCAGGCGCTGGCTGGCATCGTGAATATTCTGACGGGCCAGAAGCAACTCGCGAAAGCCATCGCGCGTGTTCAGGCGCAGGCCGCGAAACTGCCAAATAGTGATGCCGTTTACATGTTACTCGGTGGTCTGCAGGTCGCGAACCAGGATCTCATAGGCGCGGAAGCATCCCTCGGAAAAGCCGTCCAACTTAACCCGTCCAACCAGGATGCCATCGTTTTGCTTTCCAAGGTGGAAATGGCTCAAGGGCAAACAGATAAGGCTTTGACCACCGCATATCAATCGATTGCAAAAGATCCAAAACAGGTGGCCGCTTATTTCTTCGCCGGAACCATGGAAGAGCTCCGCGGTAACGATCAGAAGGCGGAAGAAGTCTATCGGAAAGCGCTGGAGATCCGATCCGACTACGGTCCCGCTGCCAACAATTTGGCCTATCTCATGCTGCGGAATGGCGAAGACCTCAACGCGGCTCTCTCTCTTGCCCAAATCGCGCGGCAAAAAATGCCGGACTCTGCGAGTGCCGCCGATACTCTAGCGTGGGTGTATTACCAAAAGGGCTTATATGATCTGGCAGCGGACCTCTTGCAGGAATCGCTTCAGAAGGCACCCGACAATCCCACGTATCACTACCATCTTGGCATGGTCTACCAGAAGCAAAACAATAAAGACGCCTCCCGCAAACATTTGCGGCGGGCGTTGCAGCTCAATCCAAACTATCCCGCAGCAGGTCAGATTCGCCACGCTTTAAGCCAGATGAGCTAGTGGCTGCGGAAGAGAATTGCTCGATTGAATAAGGACCGGCTCTTTCCATCAAGACACATGTCAGTGCGTGCGGGCCAGAAATACATTCCAGATCCGGCGTCAATCCTTCAAAGTGGCGGGCATTGAGCAGACCCCAAGCTGCATGCGTACTGGACCATGATCGCGACATTACCGTTCAAGTCAGCAACTGGCAGCTCTCGGAGGTGGCCATGCCGAAACCCAATCCTTTTCCACGTCTGCTACCTCCCCTCGGAGCAAAGGTTGCGCAAATATCGCCACCCTTCCCACATGCTTCCCCTTTTCGCAAAACCGGCAACAATCTGCTCGCAATTTAGCCTGAATCGTCTCTTCTCCTCTGCTGGACTGTCCTGCCCGAACAATAACTCCAGTTCCACTTGATCCGAAGGCGAGCCCACAGCCTAGGGCGGGCAGCATTAACGGTTACTTTGGGCACATCTAAGAATCCATATGTCAGGGAAAAATAAATGTCAATTTGTGAAAAAGTTGTGCCATAATTCTGTGTATAAGCGGCAAGCGCTTGTGACCCACCGAGCGTTTATAGATTTGAGCCATCGCCCTTCCCCCAAAATGCACGACAGCCAGTGGATTCGTCTCATTCTTGTGCACTGTTGCAAATATCTCAAAGTTGATGGGTGATTTTGTGGCATTCCGCAGTTTTAGCTTCCCAAAGTCTATTTTCTTATTATT
>JAICSO010000130.1 GCA_025936825.1 Terriglobales bacterium | reverse complement strand
TTCTAGATGGCTGTACCATTCGGGCTTGCGATAGAGGGCACCGGCCCGAAATCCTTTGGCATTCATCCGTGCGGCATATTGATTTATGCGCGACACTCGGCGCAAGAACTCTGGCTTACGATCGAATAGCCGACCATCATGGTTAAGATCCTGTATGCCAATTTCAAATCCTCGTTTTCGCATACTGTCGACGAGATCTGGTCGATACTGGTATCGCCCCTCAGGGACCAACTGAAACGCGGCTTTGATGCCGAACGACTCGTCAATATCCATCAGTCTTTCACAGCCATCCAGACCGGCCTCTGTTTCCACGTCGTGAGTCATGATGACGCAACCGCGGGCACGTTTGGGCCAGAACCACACAAAGGGAATCCTCGTTACGTGTCTAGCTCTGAGGGACAAGAGCAGCAGAGTCTCGCAAATGTTCTCGACGGTAGTGTCTACGGGCCAGCGAGGAAAACTCAGACGATTCCAACCTCTCGCATGAAACCTCTGAATTCTCCTCCGGATTGAAGGTCCCATGAACGGACGCAAAAGGTAATAGAGTCTGCGCAGGGCGTTGAGACTATCGGCGTTTTTCACATATTGCTCTAAACGCAAATTGTCAATGATCTCACTGGGGCTGAAAGGAAGAACAAACTTCCCATCTTCGACTTTGAGCTGCCCAAGAACATCGTGTTCTGGTGATCGCTCGCACGGGGTGGGGCTGGACGCCAACCGACCCCAACACACAACATCTCGTCCCAAGCGAAACCAGCTTGCTTCAGTTGACAAATCTTTTCTTAGAGAAAAGCTCAACAACTGTTCAGGACAGCGAAAATGATCTGAGATCACCGCGGCAGATGATTCAAGCGATTCGTCGCTCTGAATGGAGGTATTCACTTCGAGACCACACTGAAGATGCGTCTGGCAAAAACTGACCTGAGGAACTGAGCGCCAATGGACTCTGCTCTTAGCACCGGAGTGTTGTTGAATGTCAGCCCACGTGTCTATAAACCAAGTCAGCCACCAATGAGGACGCAAAGCTTGGTAATAGCGAGACAACGCGCCTCAGTGAATGGTTAGCCCGAGAGGAAATTCGGTCACCCGTCGCTTGAGGCATTCTATAGTAGTTCAATAAGCGTTTCCGTGTACCGAATTTATCTTTGAACGAAATCAAACTTTCGTGTGTTAAATCGGTACGACCAAAATCGAGCTTCTCAGCACCCGAGAGTTTAATCTCCTCGATTATTTTCCAGAACAGAAACGGCATCGCACCGAGAGAGTGAAACCGCTCATCCGAACATCCATACTTGTATAGGACCGTCGTATTATGCTTCAAGGTTAGAATGGCGCCAATCGGCGTGCCATCTTTGGCTGCCAGCCTGATCTCGGCGTCATCTCCTAGGCAAGTGACTAGATTCCGAAACCAGGCGAACGGTTGAGGGAGGACTCCTTGGCGTTTTCTCGTTAGCAGTAACAGTCTGTAGAAGCTTACGAGCAGGTCCGGAGATCGGCCTTTCGTGTAAGAGAGCCCTTCGCTTTCCGCGTGCCTGATTCTTCGCTGAATCGAGTCTTTATGCAGATTTCGAAATAGCTCTTCGAGACTCGGCCGAAGATCAAGCTCATGAAACCAATACGAGCGGCTGGGCTCGGCGAGTTCTTCCATCTTGCCGGGCTCTGTCAGGGGACGGATCTCGGCGAATCTCCATCCCTGGCGCTCGTGATTCGCAATCAAGTATCTGATCATTTCAGGAAAATGCTGAACACCTTGGAGCAGTAGTTCACAGTGATCTGAAAAAGGAAGCGAGACGGCGCGGGTTCCCGTGATCCAGCTCTTCACTTCGCACAAAACAACACCATCTTTCATTTGCGCATTGGCAGACGCGCTCGTCAGTACGAATGGTCGGTAATGGTACGTTCGATGGAGGGCTTCTAGCCAGCCGCGTTGGTGGAATGCTGATGCGCTGGAGTGCGTGCTAGCCAGGGCATGCCAGCGCCGGTCCGAGAGTGGATCTGTAATGTGAAGTTCCATTTGCTAGCGGTGCCCTTCATCCCACAATTCAAACCTTATGGAGGCAATCTGTAACAGCGCCCAACTGCTGGAACAGTTTCACATAGCTTCGACAGCTCTTTCCGACGGTATCAGCTCGAGCTGTCGAAGCCACCATTTTCGGGAACACTTTCATCATCAAACCCATCATGCCTAACCGCAGCGCTGTGCGTCGAAGACTCAACGGCAGCCGCTGGAGAGCTGCAACTATTCTGCGATTGAGCTCGCGCCTGCTCTAATCTTGAGATCCTTCTCTCTAAATCCGTCGAACGGATTACTCTCCATTGTAGGTTTAATAGTGCAGCGAGGCCGGCAGCGGTCTTGGGGGATAACTTCGAGGAGTAAACCTCGTCGATGAGACGCGTCAGTGTAGTTTGTACTTCCTTGACGCTCTCGATAGCAAGCGGCGGCCTATCTCCAGAGACAAACGTGTAACGATTCTTCGTGCCGCCGATTCGGCCTAGCTCGGCCGCCTTGTCGGGATTGGAATGGAAAAAGCATAGACCGCCTTCCGTTGCTGCCGCTCGGCATGGCCTGCCCGTTCGGGTCATTCCTTTACATCGGTTGTTGTCGCGTTCGGGTTGGTTGTTGTCGTGTTCTGAATCCATATTGAGTGTCACTTCGCCTCAGCTTTCCCGGGAGAAGGCTGCTGTCCACGATTTCGACTCCAGTGCGAAACCGCGTCTGCCCAGTGTTCAGTACTTCTAAGAAAATAGGTCTTGAATCTGTGGAAAAACAAGTTACTCATTGTTAACTGCCACCTAAAGAGTGCAGTGAGGTAGGGTTGACGGAACACGAGCGAGCCTGTACGCCAGACCGGCAGGGCCAGAACAATCACCTCACCGAGCTGCGTACGACTCCGCTGGGTCGTATAACTTACGATCTGAATAGCTCGTATAGCTGGCGGGGTTCGGGAAGATAGATTCTGCGAAGGCTCAGAACTTCCCCGAAGTAGGCGTTAACGGCGACGGCGCCGCCCGAGCCTGACAGGTTGGTACTGCTCTTCCTCTTCCGACATTATAATCTGATACCAGATTGCAGCCGAATTCAGGTCTCCCTGTTGCACCATGGGCGCGATCGCTTCCGCGGCAATTTCCCGCATCGTCTTTACTGTCGGCTCGGGATGGCTCATCACCAAGTACTTGCACGCGTCCGTCGCGTGATTGTCCTTGTCGACGATGGCTTCCGCTACGTTTCGGGAAAGTAGTTGCTGTGCCGTCAGTTTGACGC
>JAICSO010000026.1 GCA_025936825.1 Terriglobales bacterium | reverse complement strand
GAGCCCGCCGCCGAGATCCCGAGCGAAGTCGAGGGACCTCAAAGCGGAAAGCAGCAGGTAGGAATGCGGGAGTAACTCAGTGGTAGAGTCACAGCCTTCCAAGCTGTTGGTCGCGGGTTCGATTCCCGTCTCCCGCTCCAGAATTTGAACAGGTGTTCCCGGTGGCATTCGAACAGGCAACGATCAAGGTCGAGAAGGAAAAAGAATTCGGCGAGCTGAAGAGCGCGATTGTGACGGCCTTCTCTCCGGAGAACGTTCAGAAATTTCTGAAGCGGGTTTCGACCGCTGGTATTCGGGTTCGCGATCTGGATTCGATCCTGGCGAAAGGCTTGTTTGAGCAAATCGAAGGGGCACTGGCAAAGGGACAAAGGGCGCGGGCTCTTTATTCGAGTCTGCCAGTCACCGATCAGGCGCAACTGAAAGAGTTTTACCTTTTCAAGATTGAAGAAGTGAGTCCGGAGCTTCGGGCGAAGTTCCAGAAGATTTATCAGTACTACTGAGAAAATTCGTGGGCAAGAGTGCCCGCGCCACACGAACTCAGCCCCGCAGGGGCGGAACATAATTAGCCCAGGGCGTAAGCCCTGGGTAGGCGAAGTGAACGACAGAGTCCCGTAGGGACGGCAGAAAAGCAGGTTCCTCACCGCTGAAGCGGTTCGGAATGACAGGTTTTGAGGAAGAAAAATGGCAAAAGAGAAATTTGAACGCACAAAGCCGCACGTGAACGTAGGGACGATCGGGCACATCGATCATGGCAAGACCACGTTGACGGCGGCGATCACCAAGGTTCTGTCGAAGCACAACCCGAAGATCCAGTTCCGGTCGTTTGATTCGATCGACAACGCCCCGGAAGAGAAGGCGCGCGGTATCACCATCGCGACGGCGCACGTCGAGTACGAGACGGCGAACCGTCACTATGCGCACGTCGACTGCCCGGGCCACGCCGACTACATCAAGAACATGATCACGGGCGCGGCGCAGATGGACGGCGCGATTCTGGTGGTGGCTGCGACCGACGGCCCGATGCCGCAGACGCGCGAGCACGTGCTGCTTGCCCGCCAGGTGGGTGTGCCGTACATCGTTGTCGCGCTGAACAAGTGCGATGCGGTGGATGATCCCGAGTTGCTCGATCTGGTTGAACTCGAAGTCCGCGAACTGCTGAAGGGCTACGAATTTCCGGGCGACGATGCGCCAGTGATTCGCCTGTCGGCGCTGGGCGCGCTGAACGGGGAAGCAAAGTGGGAGAAGCAGATTGATGCGCTGATGGAAGCGGTGGACAAGTCGGTCCCGCAGCCGGCGCGCGAGCTGGACAAGCCGTTCCTGATGCCAATCGAAGACATCTTCTCGATCTCGGGCCGCGGCACGGTGGTGACGGGTCGAATTGAGCGCGGCAAGATCAAGGTGGGCGAGGAAGTGGAAATCGTTGGCTTCCGCGACACGCGCAAGACGGTGGTCACGGGCGTCGAGATGTTCAAGAAGCAGTTGGACGAAGGTCAGGCGGGGGACAACGCTGGACTCTTGCTGCGCGGCATTGCAAAGGAAGACGTGGAGCGCGGCATGGTGCTGGCGAAGACAGGATCGATTACGCCGCACACGAAGTTCAAGGCGTCGGTGTACATCCTGACCAAGGAAGAAGGCGGACGTCATACGCCGTTCTTTAAGGGATACCGTCCGCAGTTTTACCTGCGTACTACTGACGTGACCGGAGTTGCGGAGCTTCCGTCGGGTACAGAAATGGTCATGCCTGGGGACAACGTGGAATTGGTGATTGAGTTGATCACACCAGTCGCGATGGAGAAGGGCTTGCGCTTCGCCATCCGTGAAGGTGGACACACGGTGGGATCGGGAGCGATTTCGGAGATTATTCAGTAAAGCGGCTGTTGGCTCTTGGTTGTTGGTTGTTGGCAAAAGCAAAGAGCTAAGTAGCCTGATTTCTCATGTAGCCCCGAAGGGGCGAACGAGCTTAGCCCAGGACGGAAGCCCTAGGAAAGGTAGCAAGAAGGACAGAGTCCCGTAGGGACGGCAGAGGAAACGGGATCGTGAATGCGTGACGCATTTTGGATTCTCGGAATTCTCTTGATATCGCCGATTGCAGCAGCGCCGTGGTCGTCGATATACGATTTCTTTGGGAAGGAACGCAACAAGAAGTACAAATCACATCAAGATGTGATTTGAATGAGCACGGGCGAGGGCGCCTGCGCCACACGAAATACATAGGTCCTTCGGCGGCGGAAGCCGCCTCAGGAAGACATGCTAGGAGCTGGGATTTATGCCCCGAGAGATCATTACAATGCAGTGCGGTGATTGCAAAGAGCGGAACTATTCGACCACGAAGAACCGCAAAACGACTCCGGATAGGATCGAACTGAAGAAGTTCTGCCGCCGGTGCCGCAAGCATACGCCGCATAAAGAAGTGAAGTGACGCCGTTTTGCGGGGCGTCTGAGCCCCGCAGGCGTCATCCTGAGCGAAGCGAAGGATCTCCGAACGGAGCCGACGCTCTCGCCAGAAAGAGACAGGGGCGTAAGCTCAACGGTTAAACTGTCGGTCTCCAAAACCGAACTTGGGGGTTCGAATCCCTCCGCCCCTGCCAGATTTTGAACGCAGAGTTGGAGACGAAGCAGAAGGCCAGGTGATGTGATGGCAGTAGGAACAAAAAAAATGGCGAACACAGCCGCATCCGACGACAGCTTTGGCAGTTCGGTCAAGTCCTGGCCGCAACGGATCAAGGCCTTCTACAACGACGTGCGCAACGAAATGCGCAAGGTCACCGCTCCGTCGATGAAGGAAGTTCAGGCCACGACGACGGTGGTGATCATTACCGTATTTCTGTTCGCGTTTTACTTCTGGGCCGTGGACAACACGCTCGGACGCGCGGTGACAGAACTGATTCAGTACTTGACGAAGCGCTGACGTTTAGAGCGCCGGGAATTTTGAGATAACTATGCAGGACGAGAAAACCAACAACGAAACCGAAAGCGCAACGCCGGCCGCACAAGATGTGGCAGCAGCCGTTGCCGAGAAGCCGCGCAATCCGAACATGAAGTGGTACATCATCCACTCGTATTCGGGATTCGAGCGCAAGGTTAAAGAATCGCTGGAGTCGCGCGTTAAAGCCTTTGGCCTTGAAGACAAGATTGGCCGCGTGCTGATCCCCACCGAATCGGTCACTGAAGTTCGCAGCGGCAAGAAGTACACCGTCGAGCGCATGTTCTATCCCGGCTACGTGCTGGTTGAGATGGACATGGATGACCACGTCTGGCACGTGGTTAAAGCCACGCCGCGTGTCACAGGTTTCGTAGGCACCGGTCAGCAACCAACCCCACTTTCTGAAGAAGAAGTTCAACAGATCGTTTACAAGTCCGGCGAGTCGAAAGAGAAGCCGAAACTCAAGGTCAAATTCGAGAAGAACGAGACCGTGCGCATCACGGAAGGGCCGTTCGCGACATTTACTGGCGTTGTGGATGAAGTGAATGATGATCGCGAGACGCTGAAGGTGATGGTGACGATCTTCGGGCGTTCGACACCGGTGGAGTTGGAATTCAAGCAGGTGGAGAAGCAGGCGTCGTAGGCAGTTTATAGTTTCAAGTTTCGGGAAAAATTATGGCGAAAAAAGTTACGGGTTCAGTAAAGCTTCAGATCGCGGCGGGCAAGGCGACGCCAGCGCCTCCGGTTGGTCCGGCGCTCGGTCAGGCGCAGATCAACATCATGGAATTCTGCAAGCAGTTCAACGCGCGCACCAGCCAGAAGGAACTGGAAGGGCTGATCATTCCGGTGGTGATCACGGTCTACAACGACCGCTCATTTACGTTCATCACCAAGACGCCTCCGGCTTCCATTCTGTTGAAGCGGGCCGCGGGGATCGCGAAGGGCTCCGGTGCGCCGAATAAAGATAAGGTCGGCAAGGTCACGCTGAAGCAGGTCGAGGACATTGCCAAGCAGAAGATGCCCGACTTGAATGCGGCGTCTGTTGATGCGGCGATCAAGAGCGTGCGGGGAACGGCGCGATCGATGGGAATTGAAGTAGTTGGATAGGTTTTGAGTCACAAATACCACGGCTGACCGGAAGAGCGTTCAGCGGTGGGAGACGAGGAAAAACAGATGAGAAAAGCAGGAAAGAATATTGAGGAGGCGAGGAAGGCGATCGAGCAGCGTCCCTATGTGCTGGCTGACGCCGTGCCTCTACTGCAAAAGGTGAAGTACGCAAAATTCGACGAGACCGTTGAAGTCACGCTGCGCCTGGGAGTCGATCCCAAGCACGCCGATCAGATGGTGCGCGGAACCGTGGTTCTGCCGCATGGTCTGGGCAAGTCAAAAAAGGTCCTGGTGATCACTTCCGGCGAAAAGGTCCGTGAAGCTCAAAATGCCGGCGCGGATTTCGTAGGCGGCGAAGACATGGTCGAGAAGATCACCAAAGAAAATTGGACCGACTTCGACGCGCTGATCGCCACGCCTGACATGATGAAGTCCGTTGGCCGCCTCGGAAAGGTGCTTGGCCCGAAAGGCTTGATGCCCAACCCCAAGACCGGCACGGTCACGATGGATGTTGCGCGTGCGGTGCAGGAAGTGAAGGCCGGCAAGGTCGAGTTCCGCACCGACAAGACAGCGCTGGTTCACGTGCCAGTGGGCAAGATTTCATTCCCGCCGGAGAAGTTGGTCGAGAACGCGACCGTGCTGATCACGAGTATCGTAAAGGCGAAGCCCGCAGTGGCGAAGGGCAAGTACATCAAGGGATGCTATCTGAGCTCCTCGATGGGCCCAGGAATCGCGCTGGATACGACTCCGATTGAGACGGCGGCAAAGGCATAGCGACATGGGGCGGGCAGCTCGCCCGCCATTCTGGAAAGAAAAGCAGATTCCTCACCGCTGAAGCGGTTCGGAATGACAAGGAAAAAAGATTATGGCGGTTACTCGAGCAAAGAAGATTGAGCAGGTCGACAAGCTGACGAAGGATCTGCAGAAGGTTTCGACAGTCATTGTCACCACCTATACCAAGCTGACGGTGGCACAGGACTACGAGCTTCGCAAGGCGCTGCGCAGTTCTGGCGCGAGGTATGCGGTGGTGAAGAACACGCTGGCGGAGCGCGCGGCGAAGGGCACCAAGGTGGAAGGGGCGCTGAAGGATCTCGCCGGCGTCACTTCGATTGCCTATACCGAAGGCGATCCGGTTGCGCTCGCGAAGGCGTTGTCGAAATATGCGAAGGACAACCCAGAATTCACTTTCAAGGCCGGCGTCGTCGAAGGCCGCGTGATCTCGGTGAAAGAGATTGACGCGCTGGCCACGATGCCATCGAAGGAAGAGATTTACTCGAAGCTCCTGTTCCTGATCAATGCACCGGCGCAGCGTCTGGTGACTGTGATGAACGCCGTAGGACGCGACATCGCCGTCGTGATCAATCAGGGCGTCGAGAAGCAGAAGTTTAGCGGAGAGGCTACTCCCGCTGGTGCTTAGAAATTTTCTTTGCGAACTTAACGAACTTTGCGGTTCAGGAATTCAAGGTTCTTAACCGCAAAGAACGCAAAGATCGCAAAGGGCTTTGAGCCGAAGAGCTAACAGCTAACGACTAAGAGCTTAGGTTTGGTTATCAGGTCAAGGGGTGCGGAGTCTGATCGGCCACGTTGTCTGGCGAGGCAGGGAAGACAATTCGCACTGGAAACTTGTTCCGGATAACAAAGTAGAAGACTGATAACTCAAAGAGTGGAGAAACTGAAATGGCAGACTTGCAGCAATTAGAAGATCAGATCGTAGGGCTGTCGTTGCTCGATGCAGCGCAGCTTGTGAAGAGACTTGAAGAGAAGCTTGGCGTTTCTGCAGCAGCAGCGGCCCCGGTGGTTGTGGCTGGCGGCGGAGCCGGCGCGGGCGCGGCGGCAGCGCCGGCGGAAGAGAAGACCGAGTTCACGGTCGTTCTCAAGGAAGTCGGCAGCAACAAGATCAACGTCATTAAAGCAGTCCGGGAAGTCACCAGCCTCGGTCTGAAAGAAGCCAAGGACCTGGTCGACGGCGCGCCTAAAACGGTGAAGGAAGGCGTCTCGAAGGAAGAAGCCGAGACCATTAAGAAGAAGTTCTCGGAAGCTGGCGCAACTGTCGAAGTGAAATGACCGCGCTTCGCGCACGTGAGCGCAGCGGGAGTCCGCGGTGGTCATCCTGAGCGAAGCGAAGGATCTTTGGTTTGTGGAGGGACGGGCGTCCTCGCCCGTCCACTTTCCTCTTACATATAAGCTCCACATTCCAATGTAGTTGTCGCGTGACTTGCAATTTTGATTCCAGCTCTTGGCGGAGTTCTGGAAAAAGTGCTACTATAGTCACTAACAGCACCGCTTCCGACTTCATCCAGGTAGCGGCCCTCTGCTGAACCCAGGGAAGCGGATAGAGGGTTGCACGACACGGATTTCAACTGTCCTGCGGGCGGCGGGACGGGAACAGGCATACTGGCGCGAAACAGACAAAACTTATTTGGCCATGCGCTATGCACGGCGCCTCGGGGACATGCTGTCCTTGCAGGCGCATACGTGCGTCTTCTTTAACGGCCAATTTTTCCAGCGTTCGCCGCGTGTGAATGCTGGATGCCTGCTGCTGTAAATCTGCCCGGGTTCCGCTGTGATGCAGCTCCTGAGCTGCGCAAAAATTGGGAGTATTTACGAATGGCAAAGAGAAACGGATTCCGCAAGCGTTTCGATTTTTCAAAGATTCCAGCAACCATCCAGATTCCTAACTTGATCGAAGTGCAGAAGCGTTCGTACGAGCGCTTCCTGCAGATGGACCGTTTGCCCAGCGAGCGCGATGACGGCGGGCTCCAGTCTGTGTTTCAGTCGGTTTTCCCGATCACCGACTTCCGCAACGTCTCGCAGCTCGAGTTCGTGGATTACGCGATCGGCAACTGGGAGTGCAAGTGCGGACACCTCAAAGGGCTGCACCACTTGCGCACCACTTGTAAGAATTGCGGCAACACCGTCATCACCGATCCTTTTCATCCGGGCGATGTGCTCTGCCACAAGTGCGGCACCTACAACGCGAACACGCCTGACTTCTGCAACAAGTGCGGCGATCCCGTCGGCCTGCAACTGAAATACGACGTGGCCGAGTGCGAAGAGCGCGGCATGACATACTCCGCGCCGCTCAAGGTCACAATGCGCCTGACTATCTTCGATAAGGACGAAGAGACCGGAAATCGCTCCATTCGCGACATCAAGGAACAGGAAGTTTTCTTCGGCGACGTTCCGCTCATGACCGAGAACGGTACGTTCATCGTGAACGGCACCGAGCGCGTCATCGTCAGCCAGTTGCACCGTTCCCCTGGCGTGTTCTTTGAGACCGCCAACAATCGCACCTACTTCCTCGGCAAGATCATTCCGTACCGCGGATCGTGGGTGGAGTTCGAATACGACCAGAAGAACGTGCTGTACGTTCGCATCGATCGCAAACGCAAATTCCTAGGCACGATCTTCCTTCGGGCACTGGGTCTCCGTTCCGGCGAAGACATTCTGCGCGCGTTCTACACGGTCGATCGCCTTGTGGTTAAGGACAAAAAGCTCTACTGGACGCTTGATCCTGCTGGCGAGAAGCCGACCAACTTGCTTGGCATGAAGCTGGCGCACAGCATCAAGTCGAAGTCGGGTGATGAAATTGCGCACTCCGGCCGCAAGCTGAATGCTGCAATGCTGAAGGAAATTCAGAAGGCGAAGATCAGCGAGATCGAAGTTGATGTCAGCGATCTGGAAGGCGCGTGGGCGGCGGGCGATATCGTCGATACCACCACCGGCGAAGTCCTGCTCGAAGCCAACTCCGAGCTGACCGCGGACAAGGTCTCGAAGATTCTCGAGTCTGGCGTCATCGAGATGAACCTCTTCTTCCCCGAGCGCGATGACGTGGGCACGGTCATCAGCCAGACGCTGAAGCGCGATTCGGTGAAGACGCCGCAGGAAGCGTTGATCGAAATCTACCGCAAGCTGCGTCCCGGAGATCCTCCGACGCTCGACACCGCGACTGCTCTGTTCCACGGGATGTTCTTCGATCCGCGGAAATATGACTTCTCGCGCGTGGGCCGCCTGAAGTTCAACATCAAGCTGTTCGAGAACCAGGATGCAACTTCGCTCGACAAGCGCACGCTGGATCCGGATGACTTCTACGCAACGATTAAGTACCTGCTGAAGCTGCGCAAGAACATCGGCGCGGTGGACGATATCGATCACCTCGGCAACCGCCGCGTGCGCGCGGTGGGCGAATTGCTCGAAAACCAGTTCCGCATCGGCTTGGTCCGCATGGAACGCGCCATCAAGGAAAAGATGAGCGTGTACCAGGAAATGTCGACCGCGATGCCGCATGACCTGGTCAACGCCAAGCCAGTGATGGCCGCGATCCGCGAGTTCTTTGGCTCGTCGCAGCTGTCGCAGTTTATGGACCAGACGAACCCGTTGTCGGAGATCACGCACAAGCGCCGTCTGTCGGCACTTGGGCCGGGCGGTCTGTCGCGTGAGCGCGCTGGATTCGAAGTCCGCGACGTGCACCCGACGCACTACGGACGTATCTGCCCGATTGAGACGCCGGAAGGTCCGAACATCGGTCTGATTTCGTCCCTGAGCTGCTACGCGCGCATTAACGACTATGGCTTCATCGAGTCGCCATATCGCCGCGTGAAGAATGGCCGCGTGATTGATTATGTGTCGGTCGTGAATGCCGGCGACGGTGATTACAAGGCCGGCGATCACATCGAGAAGTCTGAAGCCGAGAAGGTGAATTCCGAGCTGAAGGACAAGCGTAAGCGTCCTGCAGAACTCGAGCCGTTCTCCTTCTATCTCTCGGCTTGGGAAGAAGACCGCCACGTCATTGCGCAGGCGAACGTGGAACTCGACGACAAGGGCCGCATCGTTGGCGACCTCGTCAATGCCCGCAAGGCCGGCAACTTCGTGCTGGTAAGCAAGGATGAAGTCGACTACGTCGACGTGAGCCCGAAGCAGTTGGTTTCAGTTGCCGCATCGCTCGTGCCGTTCCTTGAGCACGACGACGCGAACCGAGCGCTGATGGGCGCGAACATGCAACGCCAGTCTGTGCCGCTGCTCCGCGCGGAGGCTCCGATCGTCGGCACGGGAATGGAAGGCGTCACCGCGCGCGATTCCGGCGCTGTGATTCTCGCCAAACGTAACGGCGTGATCGACTCGGTTGACTCCGAGCGAATCATCGTGCGTGTTGAAGGTGAGCACCATCCCGGACAGTTGTCGCGTGAAGTTGGTAGCGACATTTATCAGCTGACCAAGTTCAAGCGTTCGAACCAGAACACCTGCATCAACCAGAAGCCGGTTGTGCAGAAGGGCCAGCACGTCACCAAGGGACAGGTCATCGCTGACGGTCCTTGCACCGACAAAGGCGAACTCGCTCTTGGCCGCAACGTGCTAGTGGCGTTCATGCCATGGCGCGGCTACAACTTCGAAGACGCGATCCTCGTCTCCGAAAAGCTGGTGAAGGAGGACTACTACACCTCGGTGCACATCGAGGAGTTCGAAATCGAGTCTCGCGACACCAAGCTCGGACCGGAAGAAGTTACGCGCGACATCCCGAACGTCAGCGAGTCCATGCTGCGCAACCTGGATGAAGCAGGCGTGATTCGAATCGGCGCGAGCGTGAAGCAGGGAGACATTCTGGTCGGCAAGGTAACACCGAAGGGCGAGACCCAGTTGACGCCGGAAGAGAAGCTGCTACGCGCGATCTTCGGTGAAAAGGCCGGAGACGTTCGCGATGCTTCGCTCTACTGCCCGCCCGGAGTTGAGGGCGTAATCGTCGATGTGAAGATCTTCTCCCGCAAGGGTCAAGAAAAGGACGAGCGGGCGAAGGCCATAGAAGCTTCGCAGATCGCGAAGCTGGAAAAGAACCTTTCCGACGAAATCCGAATCCTTACCGACGAGCGGTTGAAACGTCTGGAAAACATTCTCGGCGGCAAGGAAGTTCAGGCCGATCTGCACGACGAGAAAACCAACAAGCGCCTATTGAGCAAGGGGAACATACTCGATCGCGAAACCATCGAGCGCATCTCCACGCGGAACCTGAAGCGTATCAAGTACAACGACAAGGACCCGCGTGTGAATGAGCAGATCGATGAGATCGAGGAAATGACCTCGCGTCAGATCGACGTGCTCAAGAAGATTGTCAACGAAAAGAAAGACAAGCTCACCAAGGGCGACGAGCTGCCGCCGGGCGTCATCAAGCTGGTTAAGGTCTACATCGCCATGAAGCGCAAGTTGAGCGTTGGCGACAAGATGGCCGGCCGTCACGGAAACAAGGGCGTCATCGCGCGCATTCTGCCGGATGAAGACATGCCGTATTTGGAAAATGGTACGCCGGTGGAAATCGTGCTCAATCCCCTCGGCGTTCCCAGCCGTATGAACGTCGGACAGATTCTGGAAACGCACTTGGGTTGGGCAGGTCACGAACTCGGCCTCAAGATCGAGGAATTCTTGAAAGAGAACTCGCGCGAGGAGACGATTCGCCGCGAACTCAAGACTCTGTTCAAGGGCACCACGCTTGAGCAGGAAATCTCTGAGGTTCCGGATGACGAGTTGCTTGCCGTGGCCGAAACGCTTAGGGGCGGCGTCTTTACCGGTTCGCCGGTGTTCGACGGATCGCGCGAACACGAAATCAAGTCGCTTCTCAAGAGCGCAGGCCTGCCGGAGTCAGGCAAGACTTATCTGTACGACGGCATGACTGGCGAGAAGTTCGAACAGCCAGTCACGGTTGGTTACATCTACATGCTAAAGCTGTCGCACTTGGTGGACGACAAGATTCACGCGCGATCCATCGGCCCGTACTCGCTTATCACTCAGCAGCCGCTGGGCGGCAAGGCGCAGTTTGGCGGACAGCGTTTCGGAGAAATGGAAGTTTGGGCACTGGAAGCGTACGGTGCGGCGTTCATTCTTCAGGAGCTGCTGACGGCGAAGTCCGACGACGTTTATGGCCGTACCAAGATTTATGAGGCCATCGTCAAGGGCGAAGCCGCCATGGAGCCGGGCGTGCCCGAATCGTTCAACGTGCTCATTCGCGAGCTGCAGTCGCTGTGCCTGGATGTGGAATTGATCAAGGCCGGCGAAAAGAAGCCCGTGCTGAGCGCAGCAGCAGATTAGGAAGTGGCTAGTGGCTAGTGATGAGTGACTAGCCACTCAGCCAAAGAGTTTTGTAGAACATGGCGCCTGACAGAAGCTCCAAAGTCTTGCGCCGAAATCAGTGGTTTTGACTAGCCACTAACCACTAGTCACTAGCCACTTCTGGAGCCGCTGGCGGCAGCGTAAAGCCGCGGGAAGTGGAGGAAACCTTGTTCCGTTCGAGCCCATTCGACCTGGCAAACCCGATTGCAGATTTCGACGCGATTCGCATCAGCCTGGCCTCTCCCGAGAAGATCCGGAGCTGGTCTCATGGCGAGGTGACGAAGCCCGAAACCATTAACTACCGTACGTTCAAGCCGGAGCGCGATGGCCTGTTCTGCGCCCGCATCTTTGGCCCGGTCACCGACTGGGAGTGCCTCTGCGGCAAGTACAAGCGCATGAAGCACCGCGGAGTGATCTGCGACAAGTGCGGCGTAGAAGTCACGCTCTCGAAAGTGCGCCGCGAGCGCCTTGGGCATATCGAGCTGGCATCGCCCTGCTCGCATGTTTGGTTCTTCAAAGGCCTGCCGAGCCGTATTGGCCACCTGCTCGATATTTCGCTGCGCGATCTCGAAGCCATCCTCTACTTCGAGGCGTATGTGACCGTCGAGCCGGGTGACGCGCCGGTGAAAGAGCGCGAGGTTATTAAGGACGAAGCGAAGTACCGCGAACTCGATCAGCAGTACCGCCCTGCCGGCTTCAAGGCCATGATGGGCGCGGAGGCGATCAAGGAACTGCTGAAGCGCGTGGATGTGGACTCCCTTTCAACCGAACTGCGCGAGAAGATGCGTCACGAGAGCTCGCTGCAGAAGCGGCTGAAGTACGCCAAGCGCCTCAAAGTTGTCGAGGCGTTCCGCAAGAGCGGCAATAAGCCGCAGTGGATGATTCTCGACGTGATTCCGGTGATCCCGCCGGAGCTGCGTCCCCTGGTTCCACTCGATGGCGGCCGTTTCGCGACGTCGGACCTGAACGATCTTTATCGCCGCGTCATCAACCGCAACAACCGGTTGAAAAAGCTGATGGACCTGCACGCGCCCGAAGTCATCGTGCGCAACGAAAAGCGCATGCTGCAGGAAGCGGTGGACGCGCTGTTCGACAACGGACGCCGCGGCCGCGTGCTGCGTGGCGCGAATAACCGTCCGCTGAAGTCACTATCTGACACGCTGAAAGGCAAGCAGGGACGCTTCCGGCAGAACCTGCTCGGAAAGCGTGTTGACTACTCGGGACGTTCGGTCATTGTGGTAGGCCCCGAGCTCAAACTGCACCAGTGCGGTTTGCCGAAGAAGATGGCGCTCGAGTTGTTCAAGCCATTCATCTATCACCGGCTGGAACAGACCGGCCACTGCACAACCATCAAGCAGGCGAAGGAAATGGTCGAGCAGCAGGAATCGATTGTTTGGGACATCCTCGAAGAGGTGATTAAAGACCACCCGGTGCTTCTGAACCGCGCCCCAACCCTTCACCGCCTCGGCATTCAGGCGTTCGAGCCGGTGCTGGTGGAAGGCAAGGCCATCAAGATCCACCCGCTCGTCTGCACGGCGTTCAACGCCGACTTCGACGGCGACCAGATGGCGGTTCACATTCCGCTGTCACCGGAAGCGCAGGTTGAAGCCAGCGTGCTCATGCTCGCGTCGCACAACATCCTGTCGCCAGCCTCAGGACAGCCGATCACCGTTCCGACCCAGGACATGGTTCTTGGTCTGTACTACCTGACCAAAGGCAAGCCGGGCGCGAAGGGTGAAGGCCGCGCTTTCGCGAACATTGAAGAGGTTCTGCTCGCGTTGCATGCGGGAGAGATCGAGACGCTCACGCCCATTCGGTTGCGTTACACCGGCGAAGTCATCGATCTGACCACCGCGTACGACGATCAGGACATCGTTCACACCGAACCAGTCACATACGATCGCGCGTTCCTGAACACAACTGTGGGTCGCGCGATTCTGAACGATTACCTCCCGAAGGGCATGCCGTACATTAATGGCCTGCTCAAGAAGAAGGGAATCGGACAGCTCGTCAGCTTCTGCTACCTGAAGTATGGTCTCGAGATGACCGTGAAGATGCTCGACGAAGTGAAGAGCCTTGGCTTCCGCTTTGCGACCACCGCGGGATTGTCGATCGGAATTGACGACATGGTCATTCCCGACAACAAGAAAACGCTGGTGCGCGATGCGGAGAAGCAGGTGGTCAGCGTTCAGCAACAGTATCTGGACGGCGCCATCACCAATGGCGAGCGTTACAACAAGGTCATCGAAATCTGGTCGGCCATCACCGAAAAGGTTGCCGACGAAATGTTCGGGCAGATGCAGCAGCGTGACAAGCAGGGCCTGATCAATCCGATTTACGTCATGGCCGACTCCGGCGCTCGCGGATCGAAACAGCAGATTCGCCAGCTTTCCGGCATGCGCGGTCTGATGGCGAAGCCGTCGGGCGAAATTATCGAGACGCCGATTACTGCCAACTTCCGCGAAGGATTGACGGTGTTGCAGTACTTTATCTCGACGCACGGCGCACGTAAGGGCTTGGCTGACACCGCTCTGAAGACGGCCGACTCGGGCTACCTGACTCGCCGCCTGGTTGACGTGGCTCAGGACGTGATCATCAGCGAATACGATTGCGGCACGGTGGATGGTATTTACGTCGCCGGAATCGTCGAAGCTGGTGAAATTATCGAGCCGTTGCGCGACCGAATTGTTGGCCGCGTATCGCTCGAGAAGATCAAGGACTACGACGGCAACGTCATCGTTGATATCAATAACGAGATCACCGAAGACCTGGCGGGTGCAATTCAGGCTGCCGGCATCGAGCGAGTGAAGATTCGCTCCGTGCTGACTTGCGAGTCGAAGCGTGGCGTTTGCGTCATGTGCTACGGCCGCAACCTGGCTTCGGGACGACTGGTTGAACTCGGTGAAGCTACAGGCGTTATCGCGGCACAGTCGATCGGCGAACCCGGAACGCAGCTCACGATGCGTACCTTCCACATCGGTGGTACGGCATCGCGAGTCTCCGAGCAGTCGCGACTGGATGCCAAGACGAACGGCACTGCGCGCTTCATCGGCCTGCAAACGGTTAAGTCGAAGGCCGGCGACCTGGTGGTGATGAATCGCCAGGGCTCCATCGCAGTGGTCGACGATAAGAACCGCGAGCGCGAGCGCTACTCGGTTGTGTACGGCGCGCGCGTGAAGGTGAACGACGGCGATCCGGTCACGCTCGGACAGGTCATGGTCGAGTGGGATCCGTACACCTTCGCGATCCTGACCGAAATCGGTGGAACGGCGCAGTTTAAGGACCTGCAGGAAGGTGTCACCCTCCACGAGGAAGTGGACGAAGTCACCGGCCTGTCGCGTCACGTGGTCGGCGAGTCTCCTGATGAGAAGCGCCAGCCCGCGATCGTGGTGAAGGGGGCCAAGAACAACAAGCGCTACTTGATGCCGTCTCGCGCGCACCTGATGGTGACCGAAGGTGACACGGTTTATCCGGGCGACGTGCTGGCGAAGATTCCGCGCGAAACCACCAAGACCAAGGACATCACCGGTGGTCTGCCGCGCGTGGTCGAACTGTTCGAAGCTCGCAAGCCGCACGATACTGCGGTCATCAGCGAAATCGATGGCACGGTTAAGTTCGGCGAAGTCACCAAGGGTCAGCGCAAACTCTACGTACAGGCCGACAACGGTACTGAGAAGGAATACTCGGTACCGCGCGGTGTCCACGTAAACGTGCAGGAAGGCGAGCGCGTGAAGGCGGGCGAACCGCTCATGGACGGGCCGCTCGATCCGCACGACATCCTCGCCGTGCTCGGAGAGAAGGAACTGCAGGCATACCTGGTAAACGAAATTCAGGAAGTTTACCGGCTGCAGGGCGTCAACATCTCCGACAAGCACATCGAGGTGATCGTTCGCCAGATGATGCGCTGGGTCCGCGTGGAAGACGTGGGCGATACCACATTCCTGCTCGACGAGCAGGTGGACAAGTTCCGCTTCCGCGAGGAGAACGAGCGCGTGATCCGCGAGGGCGGCAAGCCGGCAACCGGCAGGCCGTTGCTCCTCGGCATCACCAAGGCCTCGCTGGCTACCGACTCGTTCATCTCGGCGGCGTCGTTCCAGGAGACCACGCGAGTGCTCACCGAAGCCTCTATCAACGGCAAGGTGGATCACCTGCGCGGTCTGAAGGAGAACGTGATCGTCGGACGGCTCATTCCTGCCGGCACCGGGATGGAGTATTACCGGAACGTGCGCCTCTCGCCAGAAATGGAAGAGGCCGCAGCCAAGGTGCAGGAAGAGGTTTCGCAGGCGTACGAAGAGGCCGAGCGCGCGCTCGAACTCATGCGTACCGAAGGCGAGACCGAGGAACTGGCAGCGGAGTAATTTGGAAGCGAGAAGGGCGGAGCGATCCGCCCTTTTCGTTTGTCTTACTCTGTGTCTTTACTTTGTGAAACTCTGTGTCCTCTGTGGTGAAGGTTTTCAAAACCTCTACCACAGAGTGCACTGAGGTACACGGAGGAACGCCACAGAGGGAAACTGCTCCGTACTTAACCATGCACGCTAACCCACAACGATTGCAGGATGAGGCACCTTATCCCACTCTGCGCTTGATTGAAGCGCCCGGGGACACTAGTCTGGCATCGTTGATATTCCGCTTTCTTAACTTACTCAGGAAGGCCGTCTGGCGGGCCTTTCAGCACGATGCCTTCGCCATCGCCAAAGCGTCGGCCTACTCTTCCATTCTTACTTTCTTCCCCACATTACTTGTAATCGGCTCGGTGCTGGCAACTCGCCGGAACACGCAAGCGATGTCGCGCGAAATTTCGGATGCGTTAACCAAGATCATGCCCGCCGGCGCGGCCACTGTGCAGGCTTACTTGCGCGGAAGCAGTGGACGATCATTTGGCCTGATTTTCACTACCTCGCTACTTACTTTGTGGCTGGCATCCGGCGTTATGGTTTCGTGGATGGAAGGATTCCGGCGGTCCTATGAACTGCCCAAAATATGGGGACTGGTAAAAGAGCGATTCATCGCCCTCTCGCTGGTGATTCTTGCGGGAATTCCTTTGACCTGCTCGACGATTCTCGTCGCTTTCGGCAATCGCATCGAAACGCGGATCATGATCAGCATCGGTCACGAGTTCAGCCCGTACGTTTACCTGATGTGGATGTTCATCCGGTGGCTGATTGCGATAACGACGAGCGTCGCGGTTATCGCGCTCATCTATCACAACGCGGTTCCGCGAACCCAGCCATGGCACAGCGTTTTGCCCGGTGCCACCCTGGCGACGGGCATGTGGTTTCTGGTTACGATTGTTTTCGGATGGTACTTGCAGCACTACGCCGATTACAGTGTGATCTATGGCTCCCTCGGTGTAGCCATTGCTATCCTGGTGTGGATGTACATGATCTGTCTGGTTATCCTGATCGGCGCGGAATTCAACGCCATGTTGTTCCCGAGATCCACGCTGGGAAATGAGTTGGGAGTGTCGTCGCCGGTGGTGGGTCAGACCGTCGTACGTCGTACGTCGTAGGTCGTACGCGAGATCGTTTTGCGTCGCACGTCGGGCGTCGCATGCATCCTCACGCGAAGCAAATGTCTGAACGGACTTCTCCCGGCAAATCTCTTTTCCACTATGTCATTCCGAACCGCTTCAGCGCTGAGGAACCTGCTCTTGCGTCACGGGGAAGAGAAGCAGGTTCCTCGCATCTGAAAGATCCTCGGAATGACATCTTGGTCAGTAGGATACGAACTTGACCGACACTGCCTTGAGTTAGCTTCTTCCCAAGAGCCAAGAGCCAAGAGCCAAGAGCCAAGAGCCAAGAGCCTGGAGCCTAGAGCCTAGAGCCTAGAGCCTGAAACCTAGAGCGCGTGACGTGCGACGGACGACGTGCGACGGTTACAATATCCCTACTCTCAACCATGTCTGACAACTCCTCCCCATCCCTCTGCTCGCCTGAAACTGCGCCGTTGCGGCGGGCGAAGATCATCTGCACGCTAGGGCCATCCTGCAATACCGAGGCAAGTATTCGTGGACTGCTAAATGTCGGTATGGATGTTGCCCGCCTGAATTTCTCACATGGCAAGCACGAGGACCACGCCTCTTCTATTCAAATGCTCCGCCATGCCGCGGCTGCGGAAGGCCGGACGATCTGCATTCTTCAAGACCTGCAGGGACCGAAGATCCGCACCGGGAAACTGAAAGGAAGCGGTCCCATCATTTTACAGGCTGGCGGCACCGTAACCATCACCACGCGCGAAATTGAAGGCACTTCCGAACTTATTTCGACGTCATTCAAGAGTTTGCCCAACGAAGTTCATACCGGCGCACGCATTCTCCTGTCCGACGGCAAGATCGAGTTACGCGTTACGCGGGCGGGAACAGCTGATATCGAATGCCAGATCGTCAATGGCGGAACCTTGGGGGAACGCCAGGGAATCAACCTGCCCGGTACTGCGCTCTCGATCCCAGCGCTAACCGACAAAGACCGTCAAGACCTGGAATTCGGCTTGGAGAGCGGGGTGGACGCAGTCGCGCTGTCGTTTGTGCGATCTGCTGCTGACGTGCTCGAGGTAAAGGAAATTATCGCGGAGCACAACCAGACCGTTCCGGTGATTGCCAAGCTGGAAAAGCCGCAGGCGCTGGATCAACTGGAAGACATTCTCGAAGCTTCTGACGGCGTAATGGTTGCACGCGGCGATCTTGGTGTCGAGGTGCCGCCGGAAAAGGTTCCCGTCATCCAGAAGTATGTGATTCGTCGCGCGGCGGAGTGGCGCAAGCCGGTGATCATTGCAACCCAGATGCTGGAGTCAATGATCGATAATCCGCGTCCCACGCGCGCCGAGGCCAGCGACGTGGCCAACGCGATTTTTGACGGTACCGATGCGGTAATGCTCTCGGCCGAAACCGCCAGCGGCAAGTACCCGCGCGAGGCAGTCTGCATGATGGGCAAGATCATCGTGGAGGCCGAGAACAACATGGCGGAGTTCACCATGCCGCGTCGTCGCCGTGAGAATCGGCGCATGCTATCGATTTCGGAAACCATTTGCGAGTCGATCGCTCACGCGGCGGACGATACCGACATGGCTGCAATTGCTGTGTTCACGGAGACCGGTAACACCGCTCGAATGCTGTCGAAGTACCGGCCGAAGGCGCGGATCTACGCCTTCAGCCACGTGCCCGAGGTCTGCAATCGCATGAACATGTTCTGGGGCGTACAGTCAGTCCGCCGCGAGCACGCGCTCAATGCCGAGGAAATGCTCGCCACCGCCGAGCAGGAATTGCTTCGTAGCGGCCGCGTGAAGCCAGGGCACGTGCTAGGCGTGGTTGCTGGGACTCAAATGTCCAGTGGTTCGACCAACTTCATGCGGCTGCGGGTGGTGAAGGGGCAAGGTGCGTGATTGAAGCAAACGAGAAGACGGACGAACTCGTCGATGCGTTCGTCCTTTACATAAACCGGTCAGGACTTGAACCCAAGTTTCCCGACGAGGTTCTAATCGAACTTCGCAAAGGAGATGCGGATTACGGGATGGTGCACTGGGAGATTCGAACAGCATCCCCCAATCCGTCACTGGAGGGACTTCTTCAGAAGCTTCCACAAGCATGGCCAAAGGCGTTCCGTTCTATCTTGGATCGCTATAGGTTCTGCAACTTCGAAATAGGGCCAGTGATGTTCTTCGCAAATACCGGCCACGATGTATCAATTTGGATTACGGCATGAGGCCAACTACGATCCGGTGTGCTTCGACATGAAGGAACGCAATGGTGAGGACGCCCCCATCGTTCAACTAGACCACGAAGAAATCTTGATTCGAAGCCGGATTCGAGTGGTCAGACCCATAGCGTCGTCCCTCTGTGATTTCATGCGCTCCGCAATAGACCAGCGGATGCTAGTGGCTTAAAGGTTCACTGGTATCAGATTCGCCGCCGCCCACTGGTCCATCGGATATCCCCAGCCGCAGTCAAGACACCGCGTCATATCAAACCGTGTGCTGCACGTCGGGCATACGGCCCCGCTCTGAAAAGTGTCGAAAGCCTGCTGGCAGTTGCTGCATTTCCAGAACACTCCCAGTGGAGGCTTGGAGTTACATCTCGGGCACGCAAAGCCGTCGCGGCGCGGCAGCTTCGCAATTTTGAGCAACGCCTGAGCGTGTTTCAAGCCGCCCCAGCAATTCAGCAACATGTAGGCAGCCACTGCGCCCAGCCACACATCTCGAGACCAGAACGCAAGTCCGATAAAACCAATTACGCCGATGAAGCCGAGAACTGCCGCGATCATCAGGCTGCGAGCGCGACCAAAGATAAACCACAAAAGCGACCACAGGATTTTCCCGCCATCCAAGGGGTAAACCGGCAGAATGTTGAAGACGAACAAGACAACATCGATGACAAGGATCGTCCGCAAGAGCGGACTTAGGTCGGGCACTGTGAGATACAAGCCCGCGTGCCGGCAGAAATATCCGATCCCAAAGATGACCGGAACTAACAACACGTTCACCAGCGGCCCGGCGACGATACTCCAAAGCATGGCGCCAGGGCGTGGGGGAGGATCAACATAAGCGACGCCTCCGAGCGGCCAGAGCACGATGCGGTTTGCAGTTCCTCCAACCTGTCGACACGCCAAAGCGTGTCCAAACTCGTGCAGCAGGACGATCAGGAACAGTCCGAGATATTCGATGATGTTCCACTTGATGGATGAATACCGGCCCGCGCGTTGCTGGATCTCGTACACGGCAACGACAAACCACGACCAGTGAAGAAACACGTCGATGCCGGAGAACCGGAACAGTCGCACGGAGCCTTGGTTGGAAGTGGCCACTGTGGCAGAGTTATAGCACAGAGGCAACATGGACCATAATGGGTAGTAAGCTTCGCTTCGCATTTTTGCGGCGTCATCCTGAGCGAAGCCGCTCTTCAGGCGGAGCGAAGGATCTCGCGTGGGGCATCTATGCTGCACGCGAGATCCCTTGTCCCGCTGGTGAAACCGCGGGTTTTGGGATGACGCACTGAAAGGTTCGTATTTCACTCACCCGATACAAACATTCTGCTGAGTGGGTTTGGGAGTTCCGTCGTGTCCGAGTATCGAGACTTTTTAGAGTCCTCTTGCGATCCACCGGTGCGAGGTTTTCTGCACCGTCCGGCCTCGCCCTCGGGCGACGGTCTGGTTCTAACTCATGGCGCCGGCGGCAACGTGAAAATGGCAATGTTCGTGGCCCTCGCGGAAGCCTTTGCTGGCGCGGGTTTCACGGTGTTGCGGTGCGATCTGCCGTTCCGGCAAGTGCGTCCGTTTGGGCCGCCTCGGCCCAGCGAAGCATTCCGAGATCGTGCTGGGCTGGCGAATGCTCTTGCCGCGATGAGGAAGATTGCGCCGCGCCGCCTTTTTCTCGGTGGCCAAAGTTATGGTGGACGGCAAGCGAGCATGTTGTTGGCTGAACGCGGAGAAAAGCAGGTTCCTCGACTCGGAAACCGATTCGCGAGCGAATCCGCTTCTACCGCTCGGAATGACAATTCTGAGGAAACAACTGGTCTCGCTGATGGCCTGCTCCTGTTGTCTTATCCCTTGCACCCACCTGCGCGATCGGATCAGCAACGAACCCAGCACCTCCCTGGTCTTCACGTTCTCACCCTTTTTGTGCAGGGGACGAAAGACCCGTTTGGAACGATCGAGGAGATCGAACGCGCCCGGAAACTGGTTCCCGCAAGAACGGAACTTCTTCCAGTGGAAGGCGCCGGCCACGATCTCGGGTTCGCGGGAAAGAAAAGACGGGAGGACTTGCCCGCCTCCGTCCTCGCGAAATTCGTCGAGTTCTTTGGCTAAGATCATGAAGGTCACCCCCGGCTAAAGCCGAGCCATTTCTGGATGCCGATCGGCACGAGTGAACTCGTGCCCTTCCCGTTACTCTCCATTGCCAGCCCCCTAACTCACGCAATTCGCTTCGGTTTATAATTCAGCGTTTCGATTCTTATTCCCAGGAGCTGAGACATGGCCCAGCCAACGATGGCTGCTGTCCCCGCACTCAAAGATAGTTATGCTCAATTAAAGTCCCGCATGGACAAGGCGGTGGATGACTTTCGCAAAGCGCTGGTAGGCACACGCACTGGCCGGGCGTCGGTCCACATGCTCGATGGCGTGACGGTCGAAGCCTACGGTTCGCAGATGGCGCTCAACCAGGTTGCCACGGTGCATTCGCCGGAGCCGCAGTTGATTACGGTCCAGCCCTACGATCCTTCACAGCTGGGCGCGATTGAGAAGGCTATTCGCACGGCGGAATTGGGCTTCAATCCCATGAACGACGGCAAGATCATCCGCGTACCGATTCCGCCGCTCACCGAAGAGCGCCGCAAGGACATGGTGAAGCACCTGCACAAAGTTCTCGAGGAGCACCGCACCGCCATCCGCAACATCCGCCGCGATGGCAACGAAGCCATCAAGAAGGCCCTGAAAGACAAGAAGATCACCGAAGACGAGTCCAAGCGGTCCACCGACGAAATCCAGAAACTCACCGACGCCGAGATCAAGAAGATGGAAGAGATGTGCGCGGCCAAGGAAAAGGAAGTGATGGAAATATAAGAACGGCTGTTGGCTCTTGGTTGTTGGCTGTTGGCGCGTCGTATAAAGGTCGCACGTCGGGCGTCGCAGGTCGTGCGCAACAGGGACGGGGCGGATTTTGTTTGAACGCGATGTTCCTCGCGGTGGTGACTGTGTTTTCTGTCGATGCGGCATTGTCTTAGCACTTGCACGCTCCTGATGAGGATCTTTAGCCTCGCACGACGCACGACAACGCTTTCCCCCCGCTATAATCAAGCATTGTGAAAAAAGTAGTTCATGCTGCCTGTCCGCATGACTGTCCCGACGCCTGCGGAGTGCTGATCACGGTTGAAAACGGCCGCGCGACCAAAATCCAGGGCGATCCAGCACATCCGGTCACACGCGGGTTCCTCTGCGCGAAAGTGGCGAAGTACCTGGATCGCGTGTACTCCCCCGATCGTGTGCTGTATCCGATGAAGCGGGTTGCGCCGAAGGGGTCTGTGTCGGACAAGAATGTCCAACCCACACAGCCATGGCAGCGCATTTCCTGGGACGAGGCGCTCGAAACCATAGCCGCAAAATTCCGCAGCGTCGCGGCGGAGTTCGGATCAGAATCCATCCTGCCGTACTCGTACGGCGGAACGCTGGGCAAGCTGGGCTATGGCTCGATGGACCGCCGTTTTTTTCATCGTTTGGGCGCGTCCCAACTGGCGCGCACTATCTGCGCCGAGGCAGGCGCCACGGGGATTAAGTCGGTTTACGGCGTGAACATGGGCACCGAGCCCGAGCAGTTCGCCAAGTCGAAATACATCATTGCCTGGGCCGCAAACATTCACGGCAACAACATCCACTTGTGGCCATTCATTGAGGAAGCGCGCCGGAACGGGGCGAAGCTGGTTGTGATTGATCCCTATCGCACTCGCACCGCGGCGTGCGCCGACTGGCACATCCCAATCAATCCCGGCACCGATGTCGCCCTGGCACTTGGAATGATGCACGTCATCTTCAACGAGAACCTGCACGACCAGGACTACCTTGAGCGCTACACCCTCGGCTTCCAAGAACTTCGCAAGAAGGTCCAGGACTATCCGCCTGAAAAGGTGTCGCAGTGGACGGGGATGTCCGCCGATGATGTCGTAAAGCTAGCGCGCGAGTATGCCACGATGCGTCCTTCGATCATTCGCCTGAATTACGGCGTTCAGCGTTCGCAGAACGGCGGAATGGCGACGCGCGCGATTGCGATGCTTCCATGCGTGATTGGCTCGTGGAAGGAGATTGGCGGCGGCCTGCAGCTCTCAACCAGCGGCGCTTACGGATTGAACAACACAGCCCTGGAACGACCCGACCTGATGGACAAGTCCCTGGGACGCGAGGCGCGCACCATCAACATGGTCGAGCTAGGCAAGGCGCTGAATGAGGTGAATAACCCGCCGGTGAAAGCGCTATTCGTTTACAACTCGAATCCCGCTGCGGTTTGTCCGAACCACAACGAAGTAATTCGTGGGCTGCTACGGCCCGACCTTTTCACCGTTGTTCATGACCAGTTCTTCACCGATACGGTGGATTACGCCGACATCGTCCTGCCGGCCACAACTTTCTTCGAGCACAAAGAACTGCAGTCCGCCTACGGGCATTACTATCTCCAGATGTCAAACCAGGCGATTGATCCAATGGGCGAGTGCCGACCGAATATAGAAGTATTTCGCGGGCTAGCTGAGAAGATGGGCTTTGAAGAAGATTGTTTCCATGACACCGCCGACCAAATGATGGACCAGGCGCTGCAATCACCAAATCCCTGGCTGAAGGGACTCAGTCGCGAAAGACTCGAAGAGGAAGGCCAAGTGCGCCTGAATTTCGGCGGAAACGGCCATCCTGGTTCAGAACCGTTTCTTCCTTACGCCACAGGTGGATTTCGCACCCCGAGCGGCAAGGCCGAGTTGTACAGTGAAGCGCTGAAGGCCCAAGGATTAGATCCTGTGGCGGAATTTGTCCCGCCGGATGAGTCTCGCCACACCGCTACCGCTAAGCGATTTCCTCTGGAGTTGCTAGCCCGCAAGGCCGATAACTTCTTGAATTCCACGTTTACGAATTTGCCGGTCCTTCAGCCACTGGAGGCGCAGGGTCTGCTGGAGATGCATACCGAGGATGCCGCCAGACGTGGCATTCGCGATGGCGACCGGGTGCGGGCCTTCAACAGACGCGGCGAAATCCAGCTCAAGGCGAAAGTAAATGGCAGTGTTTCGCCCGGCGTAGTGGCGGCGAAGCTGAACTGGGCAAAACTTACACCGGGTGGCCGGAATATCAACGTGCTTACCTCGGAAAAACTGTCCGACATGGGCAACTCTGCCACGTTTTATTCCGTCTTGGTTGAAGTGGAGCTTTTTCGGCCAGTCTAGTGGCCGGTGAGCAGTGGCCAGTGTGGTGTGCTGGCAACTGAGAACTGACAACTGGCTTTGGACGCTATCCACGGCTCTACCGTATAATTGCCGTTTTCCATACTTCCAGCTGAATGAGGTAGTTGCGATTCTTCGCGATCATCAGGATAGGCCTGCAAACTTGGGGCAACACCTTAGCAGGGGCTACGACGAAGCCATTTTGGGCGGCGGAACTCGTTCATTTCTCAAGACTTTTAGTTTTGGGCGAACTGGACTGCTCATCTGTGCTTTGGTTCTGATCTTGGCCTGTCTGGCGAACGCACAGCAGTCAGATGTCATTACTGAGATTCAGATCCACGGCAATCGTTCGGTTCCTGCTGACGTGGTGCGCGCCCACGTGTTCACCAAGCCGGGTGACATCTACGATCAGGCGGCCATTGAGCGCGATTTCAACTCCTTGTGGAACACCGGGTTTTTCGAAGACATCCGCTTTGAACGTGAGGCGACCTCGAAGGGCTGGATCCTGCACATTTATGTGAAAGAACGGCCGCGGATCAAGACGATCTCGTATTCCGGTATCAATGCCATTTCCAAGAGCGACATTCTGGAGCGATTCAAGACTGACAAAGTTGGATTGTCGGTGCAGTCGCAATATGACCCAACTAAGGTCAAGCACGCTGAAGTTGTGATTAGAGCGCTGGAATCTGAGCACGGCCACCAGTTCGCGACCGTCCGCACTGAAATTCGTCAATTGCCGCCCGCCAATGTGGACGTCACGTTTGTCGTGCGCGAGGGGCCGAAGGTCAAAGTCGGTCGAATCCGATTTGAAGGCAACCGCCACGTCAGTACGCGCGAACTGCGCTCCGCGATGCACTTCTTAAAGCCCGTCGGTGTCCCGCACTCGATCTTTTTGGAAAACCTATTCGCCAAGACGTACGACGCCAGCAAACTGGAAGACGATATGGAGCTGGTCCGCGAAGCGGAACAGAACCACGGATATTTCAAAGCGAATGTGGGCCAGCCAGTCACGAAGATCCGCGATACTGGCCACGCCGGCTTCCACATCCCGCTGTTGCAGCATGGCCCGGGTAAGTCGATGGACATCACGGTGTCCATCGATGAAGGCGATCAATATCGTCTCGGCAGCATAACTTTCAAAGGTAACAAAACGCTCACCAACAATAAGGCTCTGCGTGGCGTCTTCCCGATAAAAGATGGCGATGTTTTCAATCGGAAGTTGTTCGCCAAGGGCCTCGAGAATCTTAAGAACGCCTACGCATCGCAGGGCTTCATCAACTACAGCCCGATTCCCACGCCGACATTTGACGAGCAGAAGAAGACGGTTTCCTGGGAGATCGAAATTGACGAGGGTAAGCAGTTCTATGTGCGACGAATCGAATTCCAGGGCAATACGACGACGCGCGACAAAGTGATCCGCCGTGAGATTGTGTTGGAAGAAGGTCAGCTTTACAACGAGCAACTCTGGAAGCTCGGCATCCAGCGTCTCAATCAATTAGGGTTTTTCGACCAGATCAAGCCCGAAGATCCCGATACGACCGACCGCCATCTGGACGAAAAGAATGGATCTGTCGACCTCACGCTCAAGTTGAAAGAGAAAGGCAAGAACCAGATCGGCTTGACTGGCGGCGTCAGCGGACTGGCAGGTTCATTCATTGGCCTCAGCTATTCGACAAACAACTTCCTCGGCTTGGGCGAGACCCTGAGTGTTCAGGCCAACATTGGAAGCTTGGAACGCAGCATCATGTTTGGCTTCACCGAGCCATATTTTCTCGATCGGCCCTTGACCGCCGGGTTCACCGTCTATGGCACGAAGTTAAGTTATGACCAGGCGCGGCAAACCGCCCTTCTCACCGGGCAGGTGTTGAATGTTTCGCAGGCGCAGTTACAAAGCCTGCAGAACTACACTCAGGCCAGCAAAGGGTTTACACTCAGCGCTTCTTACCCGTTGCCGGCGCGCCGCTTCGGATATGGGAAGAGAGTCGGAATCACTTACACCTACGACGTATCGTCGTTGGTCGCGTTGACTACCGCGTCAAAGAATCTGTTCAGCTTCTTAGCCTTCAGCGGTATCAGCGGGCCGAATGCCCTGAACGGCATCGTTACCAGCAAGGTGTTGCTGAGTTATACCAAGAACACGCTGGACGCCGCTCTCTATCCACATTCGGGAAGCGAGCTGTTCTTTGGAGGCGAGATATCAGGCCTCGGTGGAACGGTGCGCTCGATTCGTCCCATCGCGGAATACAAACACTACATTCCGGTCCAGAACAAGCGCAACGCGATCGGCCTGCATTTCCTGGGATCCTTCATGTCGGGTTACGGAGGGCTGGTGGCTCCGCCGTTCCAACGCTTCTACATGGGTGGTGAAAACGACCTGCGTGGATTTGATATCCGCTCGATCTCTCCCGTGGCATTCCTTCCGACCGCGACGACAGTGTCTCTGCGCAATCCGGATGGCACGATCGTGCCTAGGGACCCCACCAATCCGTTGAGCCCGGCATACACGATTCGTGTACCAGTCGATCAAATTTCGTTTCCTGGCGGTGACTTAAGCCTGGTTACGAATGCGGAGTATCGCATCACTATCGCCGGTCCGGTGGCAATTGCTCCATTTTTTGATTTTGGCTTTGAACCGGTCATAAGGAGGTCGCAGCTGCGCATTAACTCCGGCCAGCTTGCCACCTTGAACCAGTTGCCGTTCGGTTGCCCTTCCATCGATCCAGTGAGCGGCCAGTGCATCGGGGGACAGAGCTTCAAGTTCTCGCAGGAACTAAGTGTTGTGGGCGGTTCCAACTGGACGCCAAGAGCATCTACCGGCCTGGAATTTCAGGTGTTCCTTCCCATCGTGAATGCGCCGTTCCGCATTTACTGGGCATATAACCCTCTACGAATGGACCAAACTTCACAGGCCCCGATTCCGGTTACGCGGAGCATGTTCCCGAGTTGTCCGGGCCCGAACTGCGCAGCTGGCGACTATACCTATCAGCTGACCAAGAACACGTTCTCGCCTCAGTACCTGCTCCGGGAACCCCGCAAAACCTTCCGCTTCACGGTAGGTACAACCTTCTAAATGTTTGACCGTAGAGACAGGGTCTTCCTATAATGAGTTATCCACACCAGAGTGGCCGGTCGCGCTTGGCGGTGATCGCCAGCGGTTTGCGAGCGAGAAAACAAGATCGGCCAGAAGCCCTGTACATCGCGAATGCAGAAGCGGCAGGTGGCTGGCATGTGTCTGAGTCAGACCAGGTTCGAAATCAACAGGAGTATTGAAGGAGTTTAGAGATCCCATGAAACTTAAGTTTGTATGTTCCATCGCAGCCGCAGTAGTTCTTTGTGTTGCTGCCTTTGCCCAAGCCGGCGGTTCTTCGTCAGCTGCGTTGCCAGCCGCACCAGGGGCCGCTGACCCCGCTCCCGCGCCGACGTTCAATCCGAATGCCACCAAGATTGCTGCCATCAACGTTGAGCAGGCGATCTTCGCCACCAATGAGGGGCAACGCGACATGAGCGCGCTGCAAAAGAAGTTCGAACCCAAGTTCAACGACCTGAAAACCAAGAACGATGAGCTTGAGGCGCTGAACAAGCAGCTGAATGCCACCGGCATTACCCAGGACAAAAAAGACGATATCACCCGTCAGATCGATCAAAAGAAAAAGGTGTTTGATCGCGAGCGGCAGGATGTGCAAGAAGACGCGCAGGGGCAACAGAGTGAGATCGGCCAGCGCATTTTCCAGAAGATGGGGCCGGTGATTATGAAGTACGCCCAGGAAAATGCTTTGGGAATGATCATCGATACGTCGACGCCGTGGCCGAATGGCCCCGTGCTCTGGGCCAATCCCGCATCAATCGATATCACCAAAGCTGTGGTTGATGCCTACAACGCTCAGTCGGGAGTGCCCGCACCCGCGCCTGGTACGACAAGCAAGCCGTTAGGTACCACCCGGCCCACCGCTCCTGCAACCAGGCCCGCAACACCTCCGGCAAAGTAAGCGACACCGGACGAGCACCGTTAGTTCCTGAGACCGCGAGCAATCGCGGTCTTTTTATTTTTTGCGAGTGATCGCGCAAATAGGAACCTACTGGTGTCTTTATCCCCAGCAGATTCGCCGGAGGAAAAGACGCCATGTTCGACGGAATCGAGAGTGTTCACCCCGATCAGCGGCGCGGTTGGACCGCGCTGGTTTCATTCACACTGCAGGCCGGAGCAGTTGGGGCCGCGCTAACCATCCCCTTGCTGTACCCCAACGCTCTGTCGTTCGCACATCGGCAACTATTTGTCCCGATCACCGGGCCGGCCGTGCCTGACGTTAGGCCCAATCCCCATCCAGGGGGTGGACGTCCCGGTTTTAGTGCGCCTAACAATACAATCTTTGTCGTTCATGACTCGGGTTTCCATTTCAACAATGCCAGACCGGTTGAACCGGTCGGTGACCCTCCCGCAGGGCCAGTTGACACGGGGGAAGGGCTCCTTATAACTGCTGTCAATCTTGGAAACGTTGTGCCGACTGTCCATCCCACGTTAGCTCCGCCGCCCCGGATCTCCCGTTCCATGCAGGGATATTTGATACATCGAGTGGAGCCGACCTATCCGAACATTGCGAAAATCGCCGGAGTACAAGGCAAGGTGCTGATCAAAGCGGTAATCAGTACCGAAGGCAGAATTGAGCAGGCACAGGTGGTCAGCGGTTCTCCGTGGCTGTCGAAAGCGGCTCTGGATGCCATTCAGCAGTGGCGCTATCGGCCGTATTACCTGAATGACAGGCCGGTGGAGGTCGAGACCGAGATCACGGTCATGTTCAACCTGACTCGCTGAACGTTTTCACCCCGGAAGCACGGAGACACGGAGAAAAAAGAAAAAGGCAAATTCTTTTCCACGAATGAACGCGGATGAACACGGATCTGAGGATTCATTCAAATCCGTGTTTATCGGTCTCAATCCGTGGAGATGAAGTTGTTTATCTCGGCGTCTCCGCGTCTCCGTGGTGCGGAGCATCTAGGGGCAGCACCGCAGTAACCTGCCCCGGTGCACCGCGCGAACTATAATCGCAACGTGGCCACCATCGAAATCGCGAAGCGCGCCGCGACCCGACCGACATGGGCCGAGGTCTCGCTACGGACTCTGCGCGAGAACTATCGCACCATCCGCGACTACGTAGGGCCAGGCGTGACCGTCTGCGCGGTGGTGAAGGCCTACGCATACGGCCACGGTGCGGTCGAATGCGCCAAGGCGCTGCAGGATGAGGGCGCAACCTGGCTGGGGGTCACTTCTCTAGACGAAGCCATCCCTCTGCGTGAAGAAGGTATCGACACTCGTATTCTCCTCATGACCGGCTTCTGGCGCGGCGAGGAGGAAGAAGTTGTTCGCCTCGGCCTTACGCCGACGCTGTGGGAAATCGCTCATGTGGAATTGATGGAAAAGGCTGCAATCCGTGTCGGGGTGCAGCAACATCACGTCCATCTGAAGATCGACACCGGCATGGGCCGATTGGGCGCAACCGTTGAGGAATTGGCGCAGGTTTTACAGGCGCTTCGTTCTGCGTCGCATCTGAAGCTCGAAGGTGTGGCAACTCACTTAGCCTCCTCTGAAGTGCTGGACGCGCCTTCCGTAGCTGAGCAATTGAAGAACTTTGAAGCCGCACGTCGCTTGCTTCGTGAATTCGGGTTCAATCCAACGCATGTGCACGCAGCGAACACCTCAGCAGTCATTTCACATCACGAGAGCTGGAACACCATGGTGCGTCCTGGACTCGCGCTTTACGGATACCATCTGCCCTTCGAGCGCGCAGGACGCGTTGTCAGCGGTCGAGGATTGAAGATGCCGTTGAAACCGGTACTCACCTGGAAGACACGAATCTTTTCCCTTCGCGAGATGAAGGCTGGGCAGGCTCTCGGATACGGCGGCACTTATGTGACCAAGGCGCCTTCTCGGATTGCGGTTCTGCCGGTGGGCTATGCCGACGGCTTGAATCGCGGCCTGTCCGCCGGCGGCCGGGTAATTGTCCGTGAAAGCTATGCGCCCATCGTAGGCCGCATCTCGATGGATCTCACTCTGGTCGACGTGACTGGAATTTCCGATATCGAAGTTGGGGATGAAGTCGTGCTTCTCGGTTCATCCGATGGCCTGAACGTCGATGCGCGCGAGCATGCGGAGCTGGCCAACACCATTCCGTACGAGATCCTCTGCGCGATCTCCAAGCGCGTGCCGAGAAGGTACAGCAGCTAAAACTCCCGAGAGCGCAGCAATTAGATCCTAAGGTGCTGATCTAAAAAGGCTATTTTCCTTGATTCTGCATCGCTGTTCTGACGGTCCATTCGCGTCAACTCAATAAGACGTCAAAAAACGGTCTGGACCACTGTGCTACCATGATTGACCACCTCTTCCTAAAATGTTATAAAAATGAGTTTTGTGCAGGTCTGCCGGGCCGGAAACCCCAGCTCCCACTACGTCGGCAGACGGCATCCAAGGTCCGACGCCGCCAACTCGGCACTTCTTTTGCGTCTGGCCGGGGGACGTGCTCGGATGTGGCTGCGCTGTCGTAAGTTAAGAAGCGCTTCCGCGGAGAAATTCTAGCCTGTCTAATTCGCCATCATGAAATCTATTGGAGGAACTCGCATGCGCATCTGGTCCGCCAGTGTCGCGTCCTTTCGGTCGCGGGCATTCGTCGCCCTGCCGCTGTTCTTGCTGTCCCTGTTTCCTGCCTCGGCCTTCGCTCAACCAGAACAAGTGAGCGGCGAAGCCAACCTGAACCTGCCGGACTTGTCGTCCGTATCGTTCTTCAATAACGCCATCAACGGCCACAATCTGCTTTTGTACGGCATTCTCTTTTGTATTCTCGGCCTCGGCTTTGGCTTGGCTATCTATTCGCGCCTGAAGAACCTGCCGGTGCACCGCTCCATGCGGGAAATGTCGGAACTGATCTATGAAACCTGCAAGACGTACCTTATAACCCAGGGCAAATTCCTCCTGCTGCTGTGGGTATTCATAGCCGTGATCATCCTGCTCTATTTTGGCGTTCTTCTGAAGTATGAAGCTGCGCGGGTCATCATTATTCTTGCGTTCAGCATTGTTGGAATCGCGGGCAGCTACGGCGTGGCGTGGTTCGGAATTCGAGTGAACACCTTCGCCAACTCACGGACTGCATTTGCGAGTCTCGGTGGCAAGCCCTATCCCATCTATCGCATTCCTCTTTCCGCCGGCATGAGCATTGGCATGATGCTGATCAGCGTCGAGTTGCTGATCATGCTTTTCATCCTGCTCTTCGTGCCAGCTGACTACGCTGGTCCCTGCTTCATCGGATTCGCAATTGGCGAGTCGCTGGGAGCGGCAGCGCTGCGTATTGCTGGCGGCATTTTCACGAAGATCGCCGACATCGGGTCCGACCTGATGAAGATCGTGTTCAAGATCAAAGAAGATGATGCCCGCAATCCCGGCGTTATCGCGGATTGCACCGGTGACAACGCCGGAGATTCGGTTGGGCCCTCAGCTGACGGTTTCGAAACCTATGGCGTGACCGGCGTCGCGCTGATCACCTTCATCCTCCTCGCTGTGAAGAGCCCGACGATTCAGGTCCAGTTGCTGGTGTGGATCTTCGTTATGCGCATCATGATGTTGATCTCCAGCGCGGCTGCATATTTCCTGAATGCCGCCATTGCCAAGGCTAAGTATGACGGCAAAGCTGAGATGAACTTCGAAGCGCCGCTGACATCGCTGGTCTGGATTACTTCGTTCGTCTCCATCGGCCTCACCTACCTGATTTCGAAACTCATGATTCCCGACTTGGGCGGTGACGCCAGCCAGTGGTGGAAGTTGGCTTCCATCATTTCCTGCGGAACACTGGCAGGGGCCATTATTCCGGAACTAGTGAAAGTATTCACTTCGGTCGAATCGCGTCATACCAAAGAGGTTGTCACCTCCGCGCAGGAAGGCGGCGCATCACTGGGAATCCTTTCTGGGTTTGTCGCCGGCAACTTCTCGGGTTACTATCTCGGCTTCTCGATGGTCATCCTCATGGCCGTTGGCTACTACGTCAGTGATGTCGGCAATCTTGGCGCCGCTGCCAGCATGGTTGCGCCCGCCGTGTTCGCGTTCGGCCTGGTGGCGTTCGGTTTCCTGGGAATGGGGCCGGTTACGATTGCAGTCGACTCCTACGGGCCGGTTACCGACAATGCCCAATCGATCTACGAGTTGTCGTTGATCGAGCAAGTACCGAATGTCGAATCGGAACTGAAGAAGGACTTCAATATCGACGTGAATTTCGATCGGGCGAAGCATTTGTTGGAGGCCAACGATGGCGCCGGGAATACCTTCAAGGCAACCGCGAAACCGGTGTTGATCGGAACGGCTGTAGTAGGCGCCACCACCATGATTTTTTCGATTATCATGGCGCTCACCAACGGTCTAACTGCAAATGTAGATAAACTTTCATTGCTGCACGCGCCATTCGTGCTCGGCTTAATCAGTGGGGGTGCCATCATCTACTGGTTTACCGGCGCATCCACGCAGGCCGTGACCACCGGCGCGTACCGCGCTGTCGAGTTCATCAAAGCAAACATTCGCCTCGAAGGGGTGGAGAAAGCCTCGGTGTCAGACAGTAAGAAGGTGGTACAGATCTGTACCCAGTATGCACAGAAAGGCATGCTCAACATCTTTCTGGCGGTGTTCTTCGCGACCCTGGCATTCGCGTTCGTAGAGCCGTTCTACTTCATCGGCTACCTGATCTCGATTGCGGCCTTCGGTTTATATCAGGCGATCTTTATGGCCAACGCAGGCGGCGCCTGGGACAACGCAAAGAAGATCGTCGAAGTGGAACTGAAGCAGAAGGGCACGGAACTGCACGCGGCAACGGTGATCGGAGACACGGTCGGGGATCCATTTAAAGATACCTCGTCGGTTGCCATGAACCCCGTAATCAAATTCACGACATTGTTCGGACTGCTGGCCGTGGAACTGGCAGTCGAATTGGCCTCAAAAAATCAGGGACTAACTCGCATTCTCGCGCTGATTTTCTTCCTCGTATCATTTGGATTTGTGTACCGCTCGTTCTATGGAATGCGGATCGGCGCGGAAGTGGAGCGGTCGGCAGCCAAAGTGGCCGCGGACTGAGGAAAGTGCACTTCTATTTTGCGGGGTCGGCTGCGGCCGGCCCCGTTGCTTTTAACGTGCGGAGAAACAGGATCAGTTGCCAGCGCTGAAGCTCCGGCAATCGGCTGAACGATGGCATGCCTTTGGAAGCATTTCCATTCGTAATCTTCCAGAACAAAGCGCCGTCTGATTGCTGTTGTACGACGGGCAATTGCAGATCTGCAGAGTGCTTCTTCTCCATGCCGGCGCCATTCGGACCGTGGCATTCAGCACAATTGCGCAGGAACAACTTCCTACCCCCGGCCGCTGTTTCCGGCTTGTTGGTAAGTGGATTGGGCTTCCCGCTCGCCGCTGCAGGCGCAATCCACTGCTGATCTTGTTGGTAGGAGGGATTCTGTCCGGCTGCAGATAGGGAGCTGACGAATATTAACATCGCCGTGCACAGGGCTTTCATCGCTTCGCTCCGAAAAGCCTCGAAATCCTGCTGCCAAAGCCTGCCAATTCGTAGCTGTATCCGACGCGCAACAGCACCGGGTTGCTCTGGTCTGTCAGGCCGAATCCCGTCGAAAGGCGCAATGTGGCGTTGTCGAAGACCGCCCAGGAAACGACCGGAGCGATGTAGTGCGCTGTGCCTCGCGGCGTAAAACCATCCAGCGTACTGCCAAGACCGCCATACATTTCAATCCCGGCGATAAAGTTCTCGCTGCAGAAGCGGCAGTTGCTCCCGGATGCAAGTCGCGCTAACGGACGCGAAACGCCAAACGCGTACCCGAATTCCACACCCTCGGACTCCGACAGATTCTTCGTAGCAATGAAGTTCTCCGAAATATTCCAATCATGAAAATCGCTAGACAGGATGAGCTTGGTTTCCAGTTCATGCGCATGTTCGCCCCGAAGTTCCCGGTTGCTGGAGATCAGGTCCGGACCGCCGCCTTCGATCTCCTTCTGAATCCGGCTGGCCTCGTTGACGCTTTCGTACTCCAGATAGAGAACCGGGTTGATCCAGTGCTCGCGCCTGAGCGGCTTGTAACGGTTCTCGAATCTCCAGCCAGTGAAAACAGTGCTGTCACCCCAAACCGAACTGCTCTCCAGATACAGTTCGGAGGTCCACTGCGTCGTGACCCCGTATTCGAGTTCCATGTAGGGAGCCGCATAGAATGTCTGTCCGGATCGCGGAATGCCAACTGTGCTGGAGGTTTCTAATTCGAGGTTCCCCGGTTCTTCCATATGGTGCGTGTAGGTGACGACGAACGGGCTCTCCTGGGCTGCACAGGGAATCGCTAGCGAGAACGCCAGTAAGACGAATTGAAATACGTTAGGCCGCATCTAGTTGCAACTCGGTTGCATGAAAGTGGCAAGGTTCATCTTAGGATGTGACAAAGAGCGGGTCAAGAGCAGGCGTGTATTTTCTGTGTCAGGAAGTTTGCAACTATTTGCAACGGTTATTCGGAGGGAGTAACACGGCACTGAGCGCAGTATCCGCCAACTTCCAAACGGCTCACGACAATGTGGAAGCGGCAATCGCGCTGGATCTGACCTTTGAGGCGATCGAAAAGATCGCTCTCGAATTCCATGATCTTGCCGCAGCGCACGCAGGCCATGTGGATGTGATCGCGTTGTGGACGGCGCTCATAAAAATGTTTCTCACCCTGCATATGCATGAGATCGAGTTCGTCGATCAGACCATGCCGCTTGAGAAGGCCGAGCGTACGGTAGACAGTAACGCGGTCAATCCCGGGGTCGAGTTTGCGCGCGTGACGGAGAATCTGTGCAGCGTCGAGATGTTGCTTTGCCGTTTCCACGACGCTAAGAATCGTGCGTCTCTGGTGGGTCAGTCGAACCCCGCGCGACGACAGCGCAGCTTGTAATCGACCCGGTGCTTCGGTTTCCGGGAGAGGCATATGAAACTCAGTTGCAATAAGCCTAGCGCAAATGCCGGCGACAAGCAAAACAGAAGGTCAATACGGTGTGAAATCTATGGTATGTCGGGGTTTGTTCCGTATTGTTCGCCGCGCATCTTCGTTTTTACGCTGTGCGCGAGTTTCTCGATTTCGTCGGCCTTCTTGATCACATCAAGCGAAAGAATGTTTTCGTTCGTTTTGTCGACGTACTGCTTTAGTTCCGTGGACAGTTTTACTAACCTCTCAGTATCTCTCTTAAGCTCGGCCTGGCGCTGCTGGTTCGCCTTTTTCTCCATGCTCTTGCGCATGTCTGGGGGGATCGTGTTGTCGTTTCCCGGCGATGTGCGGGGAACATTCTGCCCAAGCTGCGGGATATCCTGGCTCTGGACTGCAACTCGGGGGAATGAGAGGAGTGCGACAGCCAAAAAAGCAACTGAGATTATGCGGTGCACGGTGGTCCTCATAAATTACTCAGATTATATGCCCCTCCAGCAGGCCAGTTCCCAAAACTCGGTTGCTATAATTCAACCACTCCAATGCTCCTGTCCTTGCAAATGAAACTGCCTACGGAGGCGAGTCTCTCTGCTCTGCTGCGCGATTGGCGCGAGGACACCATGACCTTCCTCCGCCACGATGCACCCAAGATCATCCTGGTGCTGATCGGGGCTTATATCCTCACCAAGATTTTGCGTGCGATCGCGAGGAAGAGTGCCGACCTTCACATCCGGAAACTTCCCCCGGGCGTAAGCGTGCAGCAGGTGCGCACAGTCACGAGTGTGGTTACCAGCGTAGGCGTCTTCGCCATTTTTTTCACCGCCGCGCTGGAGATTCTGTCGCTGTTAGGTCTAAACCTCGGTCCGATGTTGGCCAGCGCGGGTATCGCAGGTCTTGCGATCGGCTTTGGCGCGCAGACGCTGGTGCATGATTTCATCAATGGTTTCTTCATTCTCTTCGAGAACCAATACGACATCGGCGATACAGTCAGGATTGCAGGGGTTAAAGGAACAGTGGAGCGGATGAGTCTGCGGAACACGGTGCTGCGCGACGAGGATGGGACACTCCACATCGTTCCGAACAGTGCGATTCAGATCGTCTCGAATACCACGCGGGACTGGTCGCAACTTGCGATGCGAGTGGTGGTTGCTTATAGCGAGCCCAGCGACAGAATCGTCAAGCTGTTGACGGAAGTTGGCGAAGAGGTGCGACATGATCCCGCCTACGCGGATGATGTGGTCAGCGACATTCAGGTCCCTGGAATCGATCGCGTGGGCAACGGAGAGGCGGAATATCTCATGCTGATCAAGACTCGACCGAACAAGCAATACACGGTCAGCAGGGAATTGCGGCGTCGAATCAAGGAATGCTTCGAGAAGAATAATGTGCAGGCGGCAGGCCCGGGACGGATCTACGTGATGGACTCGGGCACAGGGAAGGCGTCGTGATATTGCTGATTATTGGATTGTAGATTTCAGATTGTAAATTTCAGAACGTATATTTCAAGCTTCTTCTTTGCTCAAACCGATGCGTTGTAGGCGATCAGGAGTCCAATCTGCAATTTCGAATCTGAAATCTGATTTCACTTCTGGCACGTCGGGCAGTAATGGCTGCTTCGCCCTGCAATTACGACGCGCTTGATAGGCGTTCCGCATTTCTGGCAGGGCTTTCCTTCACGACCATACACGCGGTGTTTCAATTGGAAAAAACCTTCCTGACCTTCCGAGTCGACATAGTCGGAGATGCTGGACCCTCCGAGACGGATAGCTTCTTGCAAAACCTGCTTTAAGCCTTTGTGTAGGAGGCGCAGTTCATCAGCAGTGAGCGATGCCGCGCGTCGTCTGGGTCGCACTTTCGCACGGTACAGGCCTTCGTCCGCATAAATGTTCCCCACGCCGCTGAGCAGTTTTTGATTCAGCAGTGCGCTTTTGATGGGAGTCTTTCGCCCACGAAACAGAGCAACGAACTTTGTCAGAGGGATTGAGAGCGGCTCTGCTCCGGGGGGAGCGAACTTTTCAATGACTGCAAGTCGACCAAAGCGGCGGGGATCCACAAACCGTAGTTCGCGGCCCGATGCCAGCCGCAGGATGGCGTGAGTATGTTTGGCGACCTCGGATTCCGCAGAACAGACCAGCAAACGGCCAGTCATCCCGAGATGAACAATCCACTGCGCGGCAGGCATGCCTTTTCTGACTGGATCTGCAAGATCAAACACAATGTGCTTGCCGGAACGGCGGACGTTAAGGATCGTCTTCGAAGCCAGGGCAGCTTCGATTTCGGCCGCAGGGGATTTCAGCGGTTCCGGCTTCGAGCCGAGCCAAACGGACTCGATGACATCGCCCACGACTCGCTTCGCTAGTCCACGCGCGATGGTTTCGACTTCGGGAAGTTCCGGCACAGGAAGAATTGCGGCGCAGGTACACCCGCCGACATGCACATCACTTGTCTGAAATCAGAACGCCACCCCGCGCGTAGCTTTCTTTGGAGACTTCATAGAAAGCGACGGCAACACCCTCGCGCACAGTGCCGGTCTCTTCGACCATGACATCGGTAATGCGCTGTGCGATCTTGCGCTTTTGCTCCGCGGTGCGGCCAGAGAGCATCGTGATTTGGATCATCGGCATAAGGATTTCCCGCTAGAACTCGATCGCTGTCGGACGCCACTCGACTGGACGAGCGAGGGTGCCCGTCTCACCAACATTAATTATTGCGCCAATTCGTATCCCGCGAAGAAGAAGCTTAGCTCGAAGCGCGCGGTTTCATCAGCATCGGAGCCATGAATGGCGTTGTATTCGATGGTGGCCGCCCACTTCTTTCGGATTGTGCCTTCTTCCGCCTGCGCCGGGTTGGTCGCGCCCATTAGCTTGCGCAGATCGGCGATCGCGTTCTCTTTCTCCAGCGCGAGAACCACGATCGGGCCGCTCGACATGAAGTCCGTCAGCGAGTTGAAGAATGGCCGGTGCGCATGGACGGCATAGAACTGCTCGGCCTGGTGCTTGGATATCTCCAGCATCTTCATGGCAAGAATGTGGAAACCATTCTTCTCGAACTGCTCGATAATGTCGCCGACCGCTTTGCGTTTCACGGCGTCAGGCTTCACGATGGTGAGTGTACGTTGAAGAGTCTTCATAAAAAAGCAGCTCTTAGCTCCTAGCTCTTAGCCTTTAGCAAAAACCCAAAACCTGTCATCCTCGAGCGGAGCAGGATGGTTCGCTCGCGAATCGTCCTGCGGAGTCGAAGGACCTATGCACTTCGATTCTCCGGTCATGACTAGCTGAGGGACTATTTTCCGCCCAAAGCTGCTGCCACCGTTTCGCCGATCTCGGCGGGCGTGGGGCACACACGAATGCCCGCAGCTTGCATGGCCTTGATCTTTTCGGACGCGGTTCCGTGCCCCCCTGAAATGATAGCGCCGGCGTGGCCCATGCGTCGTCCTGGAGGCGCCGCCTGTCCGGCGATAAAGCCGACTACCGGCTTCTTCATGCGTGCTTTCACAAACTCGGCCGCGGTCTCTTCCGCGTTGCCGCCAATTTCGCCAATCATGATCACAGCTTCGGTCTGCGGGTCACGATTAAACAGGTCCAGCGCATCCACAAAATTTGTTCCGATAATCGGATCCCCGCCAATGCCGATCGCGGTGGACTGCCCGATTCCGCGCGTCGTTAACTGATGCACCGCCTCATAAGTCAGCGTGCCCGAGCGGGAAACGATGCCGACGTTGCCTTCTTTGTGAATGCGTCCGGGCATAATTCCGATTTTGCATTTGCCGGGTGAGATGATCCCCGGGCAATTCGGCCCGATCAGGCGCGCGCGGCGCGTCTGCAGGAACTCCCATGCTTTAACCATGTCGAGCGTCGGGATCCCTTCCGTGATGCAGATAATCAGTTCGATCTCGGCGTCGGCGGCTTCCATGATCGCATCGGCTGCGAATGGCGGTGGAACAAAGATCACCGAAGCGTCTGCGCCGGTCTTGTCGACGGCTTCCTGCACGGTGTTGAACACCGGCCAGCCTTCGTGAGTCGTGCCACCCTTGCCGGGAGTGACGCCTCCAACGATCTTCGTGCCGTATTCAGCGCAAGCTTTCGCGTGAAACGTGCCCTCGCGGCCGGTGAGGCCCTGAACAATCACCTTCGTTGATTTATCGACCAGAATGCTCATTGGAGATCTTTCCGAACCGTCTTGGGTGTAGCGGCCTTCAGGCCTGCAAATGCTCACCCACTCTTTCGGGCTTTAGCCCTACGTCAATCTGAACCAGGAACCCACCGCAGCGGCTAAAGCCACTCTGTTTCTAATCGCAAACTGCAGCGCTTGAAGCGCTGCTCCATCCAAAACCTAGGCCTTGCCCGCCGCTGCGACGACCTTCTCGGCCGCGTCTTTCATGGTCTCTGCCACGATGAAGTTCAGTCCTGACTGCTGCAGAATTTCTCGGCCTTGCTCAACGTTCGTGCCTTCGAGGCGTAGCACAACCGGAAGCTGGATTTTGGTTTTGTTCGCTGCCTCTACCACACCCTTCGCCAGCGTATCCACCCGCAGGATGCCGCCAAAAATATTGATCAGCACGGCCTTCACGTTCTTGTCGCTCAGCAGGATTTCGAAGGCGTGGGCTACCTGCTCGGCATTAGCGCCGCCGCCGACATCGAGAAAGTTGGCCGGCATGCCACCGGCATACTTAATAATGTCCATGGTCGCCATTGCCAGCCCAGCGCCATTGACCATGCAGCCGACGTTTCCGTCGAGCTTGATGTAATTCAGGCTGTACTTTGACGCTTCGACTTCGAGCGGGTCTTCTTCGGTGACATCGCGCAATTCCTTCAATTCCGGATGGCGGAACAACGCGTTGTCGTCAAAGTTCATCTTGGCGTCGAGCGCGAACAAGCGGCCGTCGCTGCAGGTGATGAAGGGATTGATTTCCATCAGAGACGAGTCGGTCTCCTCGAACGCTTTGTACAGGCCGGTCATGAACTTCACGGCCTGGCTGATCTGCTCGGGCTTGAGTCCCAGTCGAAAGGCGAGCTTGCGGGCTTGAAATGGCTCCAGCCCCATACCGGGCGCGATGTACTCCTTGACGATGGCGTCGGGATTCTCCTCTGCGACCTGCTCGATTTCCATGCCGCCCGCTTGTGACGCCATGAACACGGGCTTGGCTTCGGCGCGATCGAGCACAATGCCAAGGTAGAGTTCGCGTTCGATGGGCAACGTCTCCTCAATCAGCAGACGGCGTACGACGCGGCCTTCGGGGCCGGTCTGATGCGTCACCAACGTCATGCCGAGCATCTTCCCGGCAAGTTCGCCGGCTTCGGCAACCGATTTCGCGATCTTGACCCCGCCGCCTTTACCGCGTCCGCCAGCATGAATCTGGGCCTTGACCACGACGCCGCTTGCGCCCTGGTCAAATAAGGACTTGGCCGCGGCTTCGGCCTGCTCGCGGTTCTCGACCATCTCGCCGCGGGGCACCGCGACACCATACTTCTTCAGAACTGCTTTCGCCTGATACTCGTGAATTTTCATCTAGCTATCGAATTCCCGGCTGTATAGGGTGGGAACCTGCTTGCGGCTAACGGAAGCGCATCAGCAAACTAATGATTCTACAGAAGAAGCGGGGAAACGGTAAAGCGACCTACAATCCAGCCTAGAAAAAAAGCAAGTGACCTACATTCAAGATTGTGTTCGCGCCCGGGAACTCGCCGGGTTATCATTCTGAGTACACCTCGGCTGCCGCTAAGTTCCCAGATTTCCCACGTTGCACAGGCAAGGAGCGTGTGCCAGTTCCATCTGCCGGGTGATCTCGGTTTCGGATCCCACCCGACAATCCTGAACAGGAGTTTGTGCATTGCAGAAGGGAAAGACTGCGGTCGTAATCGGCGCCCAGTGGGGTGACGAGGGCAAAGGCAAAATCGTCGATGTCCTGTCGGAGCGGTTCTCCGTCGTGGCCCGCTACGCTGGAGGCCACAACGCCGGCCATACCGTAATCATCAATGGCAAAAGATTCGTGCTGCAGTTGGTACCTTGCGGCGTTCTGCGCCAGGGCTGCCGCGCCGTGATTGGAAACGGCGTGGTGCTCGATCCCATGGCTTTTCTCAAGGAAGTTGCGGCGTTGCGCCATGCGGGGATTCAGGTGGACGGCAACCTGTTTGTCAGCAACCGTGCCCACGTGATCCTGCCTTATCACCGCATGATCGAGCTTGCGTCGGAGAATGCCCCGGGCCGAGTAAAAATTGGCACCACCTCGCGCGGAATCGGCCCCACCTACGAAGACAAGGCCGGGCGCCGTGGTCTGCGCGTGGTTGATCTCTGTGATCTGGACCTCCTCAAAAAACATATCGAGAACGCCTGCCGCGAGAAGAACATGATCGCGCATGCGCTATTCAATAGCGAACCGCTCGATCCCGACAAGATGTACACGGAGTACGCCGAGGTGGCGAAAAAGATCGCGCCGTTCGTCTGCGATACGGCGGTACTGCTAAACCGCGCCATCAACGAGGGACAATCGGTAATGTTCGAAGGCGCGCAAGGAACCATGCTCGACATTGACCACGGAACGTATCCGTTCGTGACCTCTTCGAGTGCGACCTCGGGCGGAGCCGTGATCGGTACCGGTGTGGCGCCCACTGCGATTGATCGTGTGATTGGCGTGACAAAAGCTTATTGCACGCGCGTTGGCGAGGGTCCGTTCCCGACGGAACTGTTTGATTCGGTTGGCGACGAGATTCGAAAGAAGGGAAACGAATTTGGCGCAGTTACAGGGCGTCCGCGACGCTGCGGTTGGGTGGATCTCCCTCTGTTGCGCTACTCCGGCATGGTCAATGGGACCTCGTGGCTGGTGATCACAAAACTCGATGTGCTGGACGAATTGAAGGAGATCCCGGTCTGCGTGGGTTACAAAGTGAACGGGAAAGCCACCGACGAAATCCCTGCCGAAGCCAGCGACTGGGAGAAGATCGAATGCGTCTACCGCACCTTGCCCGGTTGGAATACCCCAACCAAAGGCATTACCGAGTACGCCAAACTGCCAAAGGTTGCGCGCGAATATCTGGAGTTCATGGCGCGTGAAACCGGTGCGCGGATCGGCATGGTCTCGACCGGCCCAGGCCGCGAAGAAACCATTTTTGTTGACGAGTTCCTCGCCGAACTGCAATCTATGGAGGACGGCAAGTCGCAGGCACAAGCCAAGCGATAGGAGCGGATCGAGAATGGTCGTACTGGCAGTCACCTGGATGGCAAAGGCCGGCCGCGAAGCGGAAGTCGCAGCCCTGTTTTCCAAACTCACCGAAGAATCACGCAAGGAACCTGGCTGCTCTGTGTATCAGGTGCACAAGCATCGCACTGAACCACGGCGATTCTTCATCTACGAACAATATCAAGATGATGCCGCTCTTGAGGCACATCGCACCACCCCGCACTTCATGCAGTACGCGAAGAAGGACCTGCCGAAGATTGCCGATAGGATCGAAGGCCACTTGTTCGAGCCGCTAGGGTGAACCCGAGCATCCGTCTGCGCTATTTAGTTCCGACCTGCCACAACAAGAACGAGTAGATATCTACGAGGTCGTCGATCTGCTTGGCGATGGGTTTCCCAGCGCCATGACCAGCTTTCGTATCGATCCGCAAAAGAATTGGCCTCTCGGGGCTTTTCCCATTCTCCGCTTCCGCTTGCATCAGAGCGGCCATCTTTTTCGCATGCATCGGGTCAACACGAGTATCAGTATCAGCGGTCATGAAGAGAATTGCCGGATACTCTGCCCCATCCTTTACGTGGTGGTACGGCGAATACGCGTATAACCACTCAAACTGTTTGGGATCATCGGACGAGCCATATTCCGGGATCCAGAGCTTCGCAATTTGAAAATTCTGGTAGCGCAACATGTCGAGCAGCGGAACCTGGCATACGACTGCGCGGAAGAGATCGGGGCGCTGCGTCAGCGCCGCACCCATCAGCAAGCCTCCATTGGAACCGCCGCGAATAGCAAGATGTTCTTTATCTGTGTACTTCTGCGAAATTAGAAACTCAGCCGCTGCGATGAAATCGTCGAACACGTTCTGCTTCTTATCGAGCATGCCCGCGCGATGCCAGTCTTCGCCGAATTCAGCACCGCCGCGCAGGTTCGCGACGGCGAACACTCCTCCGTGCTCGAGCCAAGCGAAGCGGTCTCCGCGAAACTCCGGCGTCAAACTAACATTGAAGCCTCCGTACCCTGTGAGTTGGGTCGGGTTCTTGCCATCGAGCTTCAATCCTTTCCTGTAGAAGACGAACATCGGGACGCGCGTCCCATCTTTCGAATTGAACCACAGTTGCTTGACCTCGTACTGTGAAGGATCAACTCCCGCGGCGTCGACCTTGCTCCAAAGACTCGTCCCGCGGGTGGCAAGATCGATTTGTAAAACCGTGTCCGGCATGGTGAACGAATTGAATTGGAAAAACACTTCCTTGCGGTTCCATTTGCCGCCAATTCCACCGACAGTTCCAATCTGCGGCAGTTGCACGTCCCCGCGCTCATGACCGTCGATGTCGAGCAACTTCAGTTGGGAGCTGGCATTTTTTTCGTACTGCGCCAGCAGAAGACCGCTTACGATCGCCGCTCCTTGCAGGATTGCATCGCTCTGCGGAATCAGTTCGCGCCAATTGGCCCGGGCCGGGGCTGAGACATCCGCGACGAACATGCGGTATCGCGGCGCATCCTCATTGGTAGTGATAAAGATCTTGCCGTTATAGATCTGACCGCCGTAAAGGAAGTTCTTCCCATCTGTGATTCGCACGGGCGGAGCATTGCCCTGCAGATCCTGGAGGTAGAGCTCCGATTTGGTCCAGCCATGATCGACGCTGATCAGGAGCCAACGTCCGTCATTGGAAAGATCGACACCCGGCCAGTCTTCGGGTTCAAGGTCTTTGCCGAAAACGAGAGGATCATTCGCAGGATCAGCGCTAAGCGTGTGGTAAAAAACTCGGCGATGATAAACCTCCTCACCTTCGGGCACCTCCCCTTTTTGGGGATAGCGAGTATAGAAAAAGCCTGAGTCGTCTAGCTTCCACGCGATGCTCGCCGCGCGCGTGCGTTCTATCGTGTCCGGCAGAAGCTTGGCGGTGGCTGTCTCAATAATATGCAGCGTGCTCAGTTCGGACCCGCTGGGCGAGGTCCCGTAAGCGACGTACTTTCCATCCTCCGACGGTGCCCACCAGTCGAGCGCTAGCGTTCCGTCCGCAGCGAACTTATTGACGTCCACCAGGATTCTGTTGGCACCATGCACGCCTTCCCGGACGAACAGCACTGGCTGGTTCTGGGTGCCTTCACGCTTCGTATAGAAGTAGTATTTGCCGCCGACTTGCGGCGCTGAAAGGCTCCCGATCGACATCAGTTGGTCCAGGCGCTTTCGCAATTGTTCGCGGCCAGAGAGAGGATCCAGCAGGCTGCGCGTGTAAGCAGATTCTTCCTCCACCCACTTCTGGGTCTCCGGGCTCCTCGCATTTTCCAGCCAGCGATAGGGATCGACGATACGACGGCCGTGAATCGTGTCCTCAACGGGCTTGCGCGGAGCGACCGGCGGAGCAGACGAAGAAGCGGTAGCGTCGTCCGCCAGGACCATGGCACTGAGAGACAGGGAAACGAACAGTAACGTAAACAAGAACATTCCTTTCAGCATGGAGTACTCCGCTCCAACTCAGTTACAGAAGGCTAACAAAGCGCAGCGCAGAGGGGAACTCAATGGGCACATGGGCGAGGACGCCCGTTTACGGGGAATGCAGGCCCGGCGAAAAAATGTCGCGGAAAACCAGGTGCGCTAACCAAGGATGCGTCAGATCGGCAAAGTCACGCGCCCGAGGAATCGGGTGCGAATACCTCGGCCAGTGTTTTCACACTTGTCGATCGATGCTATTATGAAGGGGACAATCCTGCGTCACCACACTCCTCAGTAGCTCAATGGCAGAGCATTCGGCTGTTAACCGAAGGGTTGTAGGTTCGAGTCCTACCTGAGGAGCCATTCTTTCAGTAGTTTACGAATCCCTCTCCGTGCCGCTTTCCGTGCCGTTCATGCTGAGTGCAGCGCAAGCCCCACAATTTTGTTGTGCGCCTCGCGCATGTCCTCGGTTGCCGCGTCCCCATGGTTGTGTATGTTGGAATGTCGCTGACCTTTGCTGTGCTGAACCCGTCTGATTCCGAACAACGCATGAACTCATCGATCGCCGACGCAAGGCTTTTGAGGAGGGACGTCTCTGGCGAATGGCTCCCTCAAGTGTCGATGCCACCATAACGGTAGGAAGCAAGCGCGAGGTTGACATCCAGGAGCAGGGACTCACGTCTTTTGCCGACGCCTTGTCTCTTCCGCCATTCAGCGTCAGCATCTATTCGTTTCCGATGCAGTAGGAGTGTGTTCAATGGTGTTGCGCGTTGTCAGGCTAAGGAGTGGAAAACACGACATCATGTCAGTCAACGTTGGGAGAGCCAGATGAAGAGGTTGTCTTTCGCGGGGCAGAAGTTTTAAGCCTGCTGGAAACGGATTCATCCGCTGCTTTGGTGAGCGCCTTGGTCTTTTTGAATTCCGCAGCCGCTTCCTCTTTTCTATCCATCGCGCGATAAAGCTGCGCCAGGCGCCAATGTACATTGACATTTTCGGGATTTATCTTTTCGGCTAGTTTCAGTTCGCGTAGTGCCTCGGCTTTATGCCCGGTGTCGCTGTAAACGATGCCCAGATCCAGGTGAGCCATGTCCAAGTTGGGGTTGAGCCGGACCGCTTTCCGCAGCAAGGGCAACGCAACATCGGTCCGATTCAACTTGATGTTGGAATCCGCCAAGTACACCATCGCCTTCGCATGGTCCGGCACGTTTGTTAATTCTGCTTGGAATTCGGTGGCAGCGTCGGCGAATTGTCCTTGCCGCCACAGCAGATAGCCGAGGCCAAAGTGGACATTGGGCTCTTTAGGATTGGCTTTGACCGCGGCGCGAAACTGCTGCGTAGCGCCCGCGTGGTCCTGCATTTCATCTAGGGCTTCGCCCGCCAGCATGTCAGCCTCAGCCGATTCCGCGTTCAGGTCCAGAATCTGATGGTAGGTGTCCAGAACGCATTGGTATTGCTTCGCGGCCAAACAACTGTGGGCGAGCATCAAACGGAAAGACAGGTTTTGGGGATCGGCTGCGGTCGCTTCCTCCAGGTATGGAACCGCCGCGGTGTACTCTTCCAGACCATAGTCGGCCATTCCAATCAGGGTCTTGAGTCGTAGCGCTTCGTTGGATCCGGCAGGCTGGGTCTTCAAGATCCGGCTAAATATCTGCACTGCTTCCTTTAAATCGCCGGCTTTAAACAATGCGAGACCTAGATTCATGTCCAGCGCGGGCATCGATGGACTCAAGGCCTTCGCCTTGCGATAGAAAATGATCGCTTCCTTGTAGTGTTCCTGCCGAGCCTCGAGAAAACCCAAATGAGCATAGGCCTCAGCGCTGTTGGGCTCAGCTTTCAAGACGGCGCGCCAGGCCGCTTCCGATTCGGCGGTCTTGCCTTGCTGCTCCAGCGCGATTGCAGTTTGTCGTTGATCATCGGCTGACGGAGACTGGCCCATGAGAGGTACCGTGGCCAGCATTAGTGAAAGTAGCAGGACGGGTACCACACGGGAATGAAGAACAGCTTTCACTTGTGTTGATACCCAGTTTAAGCGCATCTGGTTGCTCACGCATTGAATGCGACGCTCAAAAAAAGGACGGGCGCGAAGTTGCTTCGCGCCCGTATGCTACGCAATGCTTGTCTCAGAAACTCAACTTTGCTCCGAGTTGAAGCACGCGAGGATCGTAGGTGGTGGTCACCGCGCCGAAGTTCCCGTCACCGGAGTTGGTGTCGACGCCAAGAAATTCGGTGTGGTTAAAGGTATTGAAGGATTCGAATCGCAGTTCGAACTTCACACGCTCAGTAAATGAGAACGTCTTGAACAGCGACAGGTTGAAGTTGAACAAGCCAGGGCCGACAACTGCATCTTTTCTGGTATTACCGAAACCCTGGTTTGTGCCACCAGCCCACGGCGCGATTGGCGCAGCAAATGAACTAGCGCTGAACCAATGGTCGACTGTATGGGGATACGAAATCGGTGCGATCTGTTCAGGCCGATTCCGTGTTCCGCCACCCAAACCCAGGGTGTCGGGGCCGGTGTAGATCACCCCATTGCCACCGTTCACAGGAGAACCCGATTGGGCGACCGTTATGCCGGAGAACTCCCAGCCTCCCAGCACACCGTGGAGAATATGGTTTGAGGTGTTTGCGAAAAACGGCAGCGTGTAGACGTAGTTCGCATTGAAGATGTGCCGACGGTCAAATGCTCCTGAACCGCGATCGTAAGCCAGGTTGAATGGGTTCGATGCAGAGTTGAGATCGTTCGCGTTCGTATCGATCTCATGCGAGTAGGTATAGGCTAGTTGCACGGTTAGGCCATGCCGGTTTTCCATTCGGATTCCAGCCTGCAGCGAGTCGTAAGTGAAGTTGCCTTCATTTGTCTCTTGCGTGATAGAGCTGAAGCCGGGGAACTGCCGGAAGTAGTTTGCTTTCAAGGTTCCGCCCGCAACCCCTTGCCGAATAGCGTATGGGTCGCCTGGAACCGGATTCGCCGAATTATTCGGGTCCGTTAGGGGCAGGGTATTGATAGGAATGTCAATGCTCTGGTCCCATCCCCTAGTTCCGACGTACTGGACGATTGCAACCACAGAATGCGCCAGTTGGCGTTGGATGCCCATACTGAACATCAATGTGCCCGGATTCTTATAGTTGTACTGCAGGTTGGTAAGAGTTGAGGGAAAGAAAGACTGCCCGGCGCTTACCCCTGTGTTTGCGTCTATCGTAGGATCGGAGAAATAGACGTTGTTGGCCGACGGCTGATAAGCAAACGGGGGATTCAGGGCGGCATTATAAACGTCATTGCCCTGGACGCGCTCGTAGAACAAGCCGGCCCCGGCTCGCAAGACCGTTGTACCGGTAGAGTCGAGGCTATATGCAAATCCGACTCGCGGCTCCACGGTGTTGTAGTAGTTCTTTACATTCCCTCGAGGGAATCCGCTCTTGCCAGCGAGACGAATGCCATTCAGGTAAAACTGCTTCCCTTGGAATGTGGTCAAAGCGGTTGGCAAAATCGCGCCGGTTGCGGGATCAACGGGATTCCCTTGAGATCGATCGTAGTCTGCTGGCACGAAATTTGAGAACTGGTCGTACCGTTCCCAAGCGTGCGGCAAGATGTCGTACCTAAGACCAAGGTTGAGGGTGAGACGTGGAGTCACATGCCAATTATCGTTTCCGTAGAAAGCGTAGTTGTCGTTGACCCAATGCTTGCCAGCCAGGAACTCCAACTGGGTAAAGCTGTCCGCATTGCCCAGCAGGAAGTTGACATAAGAATCCTTGGAGAAGGAGCTATTGCCAAAGGCGGCCGTGCCGTTGGTATTTGCCTGCAGTTCCTGGTTCTTGACTGCATGCAGCCAGCTGAACCCGAACTTCATCTGATGCCGTCCCCGTGTCCACGAAACGTCGTCCCGCGGCTCATATCCGAAATACGAGTTCTTCCATGGAAAATAAGTCGTACTCCAAACCGTGTTCAGTGGACCACCCAGATTGATTTGTGGCAAGCGCGCTTCTCTGTTGAAGCCCACGGGGAAGAAAGAGGTAGCGCTCCAGCCGCTCGGTTGTGTGAAACTCACGAGCCCTGGACCTTTCACGGGACTCAGGTGGATGGTATTGCCGCTGAACAGGAAACTGGTTTCGTTCAGCAGTGACGGCGAGTAGGTTTGCGTTAACTTGATGGCGGACGACCAGGACGGGTTCACCATGGCCGAGCCGACCGTTGGGTAATTGCCACCAGGTCCCCAGAGTGGCGGGAAGTAGGTTTGCGTCATCGCATCATGCAAGTAGTGCCCCATCAACTGGAACTTGTCGTTGATGTGGTGGTCGATGCGCACCACATCCTCACGTACGTTCGTGGGTTGCGATGGCGACGCAATGTACTGTTTGGTTCCAAAGTTCGCTGGCGGAAAGCCCCCTTGGTTTAGAAGGAGTACCGCGTTTTGATCGATCAGGTTCGCTGGAATCAACACGGTTCCTGGCGTGGGCCCTTGAGGGAAGGGAGATCCAGGAACCAATCCGTCGGCGGCATAGACCGCATTCTTGGATGTGTTCAAAGGAGTGACTGGAACCAACGGAGCAGTCGTGTCCCCCTGCCCTTGCCAGTCATACACGAAGGGCTGTCCGAGAGTTGGGAAGTTGCTTGCCTCGATAGCATTCTGCACCGTGGGCACGCTCCCCTGAATGAGCCTTCGCCATTCTTCATTCACAAAGAAGAACGTTTTGTGGCCGAGAGGGCCACCGAAGTTGAATCCGGGTATGTTGAGCCGGAACTCTGGCTTGCGCTTGCCGGCTTTGTTCAGGAAGTAGTTGTTGGCTGCGTACGCCTCGTTGCGGTTGAATTCCCAGACCGAGCCGTGGAACTGCTTGGTTCCGGATTTGATCACCATGGCAATCGTTCCGCCCGAGCCGATACCATAGTCCGGCCCGTAATTGCTGTCGAGCGTCTGAAATTCGGAAAGTGCATCGATCGACGGCAAAGAACTGAAACAGCCGCCGCAGCCGCGATCGTTGAGTTCGCCACCGTCCAGCAAGTAGATATTGTGTGTTGAGCGGGTCCCATTAAAACTGATGCCGTTCGCGCTGGTGAGAGCGTTCACGCCGCCGAAACTCGGCATATTGTTCGACTTGCCCATGCCCAGAGTGGCCAATTGAGTAACGTTGCGACCATTGGTCGCCAACTGGGTCACTTGCTGGCCGCTGATGAGACTACTCACCTCATTGCTTTCGCTTTGCACCTGCAGTGCTTGTGCTTCCACGGTAATGGACTGTTCGGAACTGCCGACCGCCAGCGAGATATCGGCGGACAAGTTCTGAGCCACGTTCACCACGATTCCGGTTTTCTTGTATTCCTGAAAGCCGGATGCCGTTGCCGATAGATTGTAGGTGCCGACGCCGACGTTTGGGAACACGTAAACCCCAGCCGAGTTCGACGTGACCTGCCGGATTTGTCCGGTTGCCACGTTGGTGATTTTGATGGCGGCGTTTGAGACGGACGCGCCGGAAGGATCCAGCACAGTACCCGTTATGGTGGCGTTGTCTTGGGCAGAAAGAGGCAGGGCAAGCACAAGCAGCACTGCGGCAGCCGACAGTGCAAGCCACAGGGAGCGAAAAGCTTTTCGTTGTGTGTCAGCGGAAAGGCAGTCTACACGCGTACATGGGTCGAACATACGTCTTCCTCCGGCCCCATTACGCGCGATTGGCATTGCTCGTTCTCATGGACTTGAGAGAACGAGAGCTGCGGTAATAACTCTCCCCCGAGTAAGCGTTTACCTGCAGACTCGTTTTTCTACACCTCTGCATAATTGGTTGTCAAGACTATTCACCGGTTGGAATCGATTTAGTCTTGATTTAGATAATTTTTGCAATCCTTCGACGACCGTCCGCGAAACGTTTGCTGGATTTAGCTTGCCTAGTGGCTACCGAGAGGGCGGAACGGCATTGAAGAGATGGGGCCTTGGCCCTCCTTGATGGTGTAGACTCGGTCGGCCGCCAGATTCCTAAGAGTCTCCACTTTCCCATCGGGCCAATCAACCCGGAGTTCGCCCACACGCTCGTGCGTGCCGAGACCGAAGTGCAGGCGCAGGTCGTTTTGCGATAAGTAGCTTCCGCCGCTCCTGACCTCGCCCACTTGAACCATATTCCCGCTGGTCACACGAACCCGGGCGTTGAGTGCCAGCCGATTGCAATTGACACCCTCCAACTTAAAGCTTACCGAGTGATTCTTGGACCCACCTTCTGGGCGGAGAAGCATAGGCTTTCCCACCAGGTTTTCCACCACGACTACGAGTTTGCCTTCATTGAAGAGATCGCCGATTGCCATGCCTCGACTCACTTGCGGCACCTGTACGGCATCTCCCACGGACTTGCTGAGATCTTGGAACTTTCCGTTGCCTTCATTCCGGAACAGCAACTTCGGTTGCCGGTAAACTGCGTTACCGTGGGAACTGTCGACTTGCGGGTAGACATGTCCATTGACGATGAATACATCGGGCCACCCATCGTTGTCGAAGTCCACGAATGCGTCACCCCAGCCGACATATCCTCTCGTGCCCTGCGCAATGCCCGATGGATACGATGTTTCTGTGAACTTCATGTCGCCGTCATTGCGATAGAGCGCAGCGTACTCGTTGTCGAAATGCGAAAGCAGCAGAGACATTCGGCCGCTGTGCAGAAAATCGCCGACCGCAATTCCCATGTTGGCTTGAGCAACGCCATCCTGGTTCAGCGCGACGCCAGAAAGAAACCCGTCGTCAACAAACTTTCCACGACCGTCCCCGCGGTAAAGATAGTTGGCTTGGCCATCATTGGTTACGAGAAGGTCGAGTTTGCCATCGTTGTCGAAGTCCGACCAGATGGCGGTAAGCCCATAACGCATCTCAGGATCATCAACGCCGGAGGCTTTCGAAACGTCGCTGAAAGTACCATCGCGGTTGTTGTGGTAAAGCGAATCGGGCGATCCTTTCATTCCGCGAGGGCCGCACTGCACGTCAATGCCGATGTATTTGCAGGTGTCGGCCGAGCCAAAAGCCTGCATACGGCCAATGTCGAAGTCGACATAGTGAGAAACAAAGAGATCCGCCCATCCGTCCCGATCGTAGTCGCCGAATGCCGCGCCTGTCGCGAACAGGTGATCACCGCTCAGCCCAGCATTTTTCGTGACATCGGAGAAAGTTCCATCGCCATTATTCTTATAAAGAACGACTCCGCCGTAGCAGGTCACGAGCATGTCGGGCCAACCGTCATTGTTGTAGTCGCCGACGACCGCGCCCATGGCCCAGCACGGATAACCGACTCCCGCTCTGTCGGTGACATCCGTGAATGTCCCATCATGATTGTTGTGGTAGAGAGCACTGCGCGCTTTCTGGCCATGGAGGGCCATCTCAACCGTGTACGAATTCGTGAAATAGATGTCGGGCCAGCCATCGCGGTCATAGTCGATCAACGCCACGCCGCCACTCATCGATTCCACGATGTACTTCTGTTCTGGACTGGAAACGTGTTCGAAGCTGATGCCTGTTGACGCTGTAATGTCGATCAACTGCGGATATGGCTTTGACACCGGCGAAGTGTGCGGGTGTGTTGCCAATTGTGTCGGTCTTGCACCCGTACCGCTCGTCTGCCCCGCTAGGGTACCCAAAATGAAGATAACCGACAGAGTTGCGTAACTCACCAGTCGAGCAATCTCGTCTCCTCGTAAGTGCGGATGAACAGCTACGGTTCGGGGGATGGGTTTCTGTGGACGATGAACCATGGAGGTGAATCCGACGCGGTTGGTATAGTTCATCCAGTGCTTTCGCCGTCTTCGACGTCTATCCACTGCAGTTTGGCGATTGATGCTTTGTGGAGACAAGATTTCTTTGCATCCACGTGATCGCAACGCCCTAATATCAGCAGATGCAAATATCGTAACGTTTGGGTGCTTTGGAGGCGATGCTACATGGCCGCTTCGTACATGTGCATCCTAGGCGCCCCACTGAATCATGGTGTATGAGCGCGCAGGAAGTTCGAAGCGTGTGCGCCCATTCGACGTGTTCGGCTTGCTGAAGGCCTGCGGCTTGACCCGTTCGGGTGCATCGAAGCCATTGACGGCTCTCAAATCCGTGCCAGTCAGGACTTGCGAAGTGAGCACCTGCGAAGGTGCCTGATCTTCCCATACCAGTTCGACCGCATGAGATTTCGTCAGGTCGCGGTTCAACACGAACAGTGAGGTCTTACCATTGTCATTGGTGGCAACCGCGTCTAAGTAGGGAACCGCGTCCAGCCCCTTCACGTCATAAGTTGGCGACTCCACGAGAACATTCAGCACATTGCCGCGAGCATTTTGCAGCGCCCAGACGTAGGGATAGTAGATGGTCTGGCGGAACAGGCCATTCTCGTTGGTCATGATTGGCGCGATCACATTGATCAGTTGTGCGAGGCAGGCAATCTTGACGCGATCCGCATTGCGAATCAGCGTGTTCAGCATGCCCCCGACCAGCAACGCGTCCTCGAAATTATAGATTTCTTCGAGAAGATGCGGAGCTTCTTGGCGGTGCCCGTCATCAAATTGTTTCCCTCGCGCGCGGTACCAGACGTTCCATTCGTCGAACGAAAGCCACAACTTCTTTTTGGATCGCTTGTGCCCGCGCACCAGATCGCAGACCGCCAGCGACTCCGCAATCTGCTTGTCCATAGTGAGATTGAGAGCCAAATATTTCGCGCTATCGCCGCCGGTTTCTTCCTCGGTATTGCCGAGGTAGCGGTGCAGCGATAGACCATCCACATAGTCATAGCACTGCTCCAGGACTTCGCGGTCCCATTCCAGGTAAGTTGGCATGAACGGAGCACTGGAACCGCAAGCGATCAGCTGCAACTCCGGATCTTGCGCAACATAACGCATTTGGCGCGCCGTGTCCTGCGCCTTCATGCCGTATTCGGTCGCTGTCATGTGACCGATTTGCCAGGGGCCGTCCATTTCGTTCCCCATGCACCAGTGCTTCACGTTGTAGGGTTCGGGATAGCCATGCTTGCGGCGCAGATCGCTCCATTCGGTGCCCTTGTAGATGTTGCAATACTCCAGGAGGGCGGCAGCTTGCTCAGGAGTCCCTGTGCCAAGGTTCAGCCCCATCAACGGCAACGTTCCGACCGCCTTGCACCACGTCATGTACTCGTTGGTCCCGAATTGATTGGTGTTCATTGAGTCCCAAGCTTTATCGAGCACCTTGGGGCGGTCTTGTTTCGGCCCTACGCCGTCGAGCCAGTTATACCCGGAAACAAAATTTCCCCCTGGATAACGAATGATGGGAACGCCCATGGTGCGGATTTCCTGCATGACGTCTTTTCGGAAGCCGTTTGAGTCTGACAACTTGGAACCGGGATCGTAAATGCCGTCGTAGATAGCGCGGCCCAGTTGTTCCAGGAATGAACCGAATAAATTGCGATCGAGGGGAGAGATAATACGCCGGCTGTCGATGTAGATGCGGGCAGTCTGATCTGATTTTGCGGCAGCCTGCGCCGAGAGGAGGCGGCCGAACAAACCAGTAGAAGATGCGGCCAGTGCGGCAGTG
>JAICSO010000007.1 GCA_025936825.1 Terriglobales bacterium | reverse complement strand
GCTTGGAAAGGATTTATACGGCGAGAACTGGATGGACAGATGCGGAGCGCATTGGTGGACGGCTTTTGAAAATACGGTTAATGCTCAAGTGGTGAAAAATTGCCATTACACTCATAATGCCGCCCAAAAGGCGAAGGAAAAAGCGCACACTTGTGCTATCGCCTGGTTACGACAATTGTCACTGGGTCAGGGCATAATGAACGTTGAAAGTAATGCCATGAAAGCCCGTCAAGCCCTCTATTGCGCTCTTCTCTTTTGTGTCCTAGCACAAGCCCAGCCCTACCCCAAAAGTGGCTTCGTTCCCGATGAGACAACGGCGGTCAGCATTGCTGAGGCCGTATTGATTCCTGTCTACGGGAAGAAGCAAATCGAATCCGAGAGGCCGTTCAAAGCAGTATTGGAGAACGGCGTCTGGATTGTTCACGGCACTTTACATTGCTCGGACGGCAAGGGCGGCGTGACAACAACGTGCGTCGGTGGCACTGCCGAAGTGCGACTGTCGAAGACAGACGGTCGGATACTCAGAATGATCCACTACAAGTAAGGGCTGATCGCGTGTCTGGCCGACTGGCCAGCTGACTGTTGTTAAATCCCCATTACGCTCAAAACCCCTCGGGAGGGGTCAATGAGTGCAATCGCCTGTTAACAACAACTACCGAAAAGAATTCTCAGGGGCTGAACTCTGAATAGAATGGGCCATGCGAATCTACATTGCAATGACAGCGATTTCTTTGATCCTGCTTGCCGGTCCCAGTCCTGCGGCGGACTCTCAGCCTGCTCCTGAATGGACGCGAAACGTCGCAGACAGGTTCGCAAACGGAAGGACCGATATCGTGGCCGCCGTACTCACTGGCAAATTCAATTCTTTCGACCTACTTGCGAACACTCTCGATGTCCGCGCTATAGTAGCGAGCGACGGTAAAAAGCCCATTCTATTGCGCCAAATTCTTCATAGCGTGGACTTCAATGCCAACGGCAATGTGGCCACGTGGAGAGTCGTCGGGCCAAAACAGCTAATCACGACCTATGTCGAGCAAATGCGAAAGGGCTATCAAACGCACGAATTCTTTTACGATTTTGACGCCAAGACGTTCCCCGCAACGATTTGCTGCAATAACTGATGAGAAATCGCCATTACACTCATTGACCTACTTAATGCTGTGCTGCGAGAAGCCAAGTGCTAGATGAAATCGTCAAAGTAATCCCGCGCCTTATACGATGTACGCGGTGATCGTCCCTTCCACTTGTCGAAGATTCTAGCCAGTTCCATCCGATCGACAGGTCGTTGGCTGAAAAGCTCCACTTACACTCATCGAGACAAGGAAGTTCTGATCTTTGTAATTACACAGCAGGACTGATGCCCGGTCGATGATAGTTCAGAGTGCGTTCAGCCTTTCCAGTGTTTCTGCTGCGAGCCGCTTGGTTAGCTCTGCCGCCGGAAGCTCCCGGCCAAGGCGCGCGGCCTGGCCTGACCAGAGCGGGCTGAAGTCTCCCCGTCCTGCTTTTTCTGACATTGCGCGCAGCGGCGCCAACCCGGTTGCTGCGAGTGGAAACTCCGGAACATCATCCGACATCGCGCCCAAGTCACGAATCAGCCGATTGACAATGCCACGGGCAGGACGTCCAGTAATCAGGTTTGTGATGACGGTGTCATCGTCCTTCGCAGTCCGTAGCGCCTCGCGAAACACGGGACTGATCTTGGCCTCGGGGCAAAATAGATAAGCGGTTCCGATCTGCACCGCCGCAGCACCGAGGGCGAAAGCGGCTGCGATCCCGCGGCCATCGGCAATACCGCCCGAGGCGATTGCCGGCACCTTCACAGCGTCGACTATTTGCGGCACCAGCGCCATGAGTCCGGGCTGTGACGATACGTTCTTGGTGAGAAACATTCCCCGATGTCCGCCAGCTTCGTATCCTTGCGCGATGATGGCATCACATCCGTGGTCCTCAAGCCAGCGCGCCTCCTGAGCAGTAGTGGCTGAGGAAATGATCTTTGCTCCCGTCTCTCTTACTCGTCGAAGCAGTTTCTCGTGCGGAAGTCCAAAGTGAAAGCTGACAACCTCGGGACGGAACTCACTCACCACGTCGCACATCTTCTCATCGAAGGGAGTGCGGTTGGGGGCGGTAACCGGCTGGTTCTGGTCGAGTCCCAAATCTGTGTAGTAGCGGTGCAGCCGCTTTTGCCAGCGGGCCTCGCGATCGGGATCAACTTGCGGTGGGGTGTGGCAAAAGAAATTCACCGCGATTGGACAGCTGGTCTTTTGTCGTATCGTCTCAAGTTCTTTGCGAGCTTGTTCGACGCTCAACAGCGCACAGGGAAGCGACCCCAGGCCTCCGGCTTCGGAAACGGCGATCACCATTTCCGCGAACACCGACCCGGCCATCGGCGCTTGAATGATAGGCAACCGAATTCCAAAAAGATCGAGAATGCTCTGATCAGGCCACATTTTTATTCGCTCCAAAGGTCAGTTGTGAGTCAGTATCGTAGACTGCGCGTTTTCATGCTGGATGCGAACGTGCGAAGAGATCATGCGCGCGGGAAGAGAATGGGATCGGTAACGCGTATTTCCGGTGATTGCGACGGAAAACAAAAGAGCGAAGCTCCTGGAAGAGTTTCGCTCTGGTCTTAACCTCGTGCGCGGTTATCGACGGCCCCCGTGACCTCCGCCGCCATGACCTCCGCCGCCGTGGTACCCGCCACCACCGTGGTATCCACCGCCGCCGTGACCTCCGCCGTGGTACCCGCCACCACCGTGGTATCCACCGCCGCCGTGACCTCCGCCGTGGTACCCGCCACCACCGTGGTATCCACCGCCACCGTGACCTCCGCCGTCATGGTATCCACCGCCGTAACCGTGGCCGCCACCGTAGCCTCCGTGGTACCCTCCGCCGCCATACGCGCCATGACCGCCACCGTAGCCATGGCCGCCGTAGCCGCCTCGGTATCCGTTGCCGTACCCACCACGGAAGCCGTGATCATACCCGCCTCGGTATCCGTACCCGCGGCCCCCATAGTAGCCGTGGCCGTAACCGTAGCCCCGACCGTAGTAGCCCCCGCCGGAGTATCCGCGACCGTAATAACCGCGTCCGTAGTAGCGAGGCCAATAGCCCCGATCATAGGAGCGGTACCAGGGGCCGGCACCGATGAACACCCCGCCTATAAAATAGTCGGGCCCGTAGTAGCCATACGGCGCACAGGCGTACGGATAATAGCCATAATAGCCATAAAGGCAGGTGGGAGGCGCCCCGAGATCGTCGTCGTAATCGTAATAACCAGGTCCAACTTGAACGCCGACCGCAACCTGCGCCTGGGCCAGCGCACCGGCAATAAAGAGAATTCCAAGTACTGCACCGTATTTCAGGACTCGCATAACACCCCCGTTTCGCCCGGCAGACTCGCCTAGATGCCGGAGCAGTTCCGATGGGCAGGAAACCTGCTACAGCTATGAACCCAGGCTTCGCAAAACAGTTGCGGCGGCTCTTTGGGCGCAAAACGCAGGAAACCGTCTAGAATTGCCGGTCGGCTGCTCGTGGCAGTCGGCTGGAGGTGTCCATGCCCGCGGTTGAAATCGAGCATTTCTTTCTGGGATGTCTGGCGCACGCCTCCTATCTTGTGGGATCCGAGGGTGTTGCAGCCGTCATCGATCCGCAGCGAGACGTTGAGATCTATCTCGACGCTGCCCGCCAGCGCGGCTGGAAGATCGAGCACATCATCGAAACTCATTTACACGCGGATTTCGTTTCCGGACATCACGAACTTGCCGAACGCACCGGCGCCCAAATCTACCTCGGTGCTGAATCCGGTGCGTCGTTTCCCCACACAGCCGTAAAGAATGGCGATTCGATTCAGTTCGGCCAATGCCGGTTCGACTTCCTTCAGACTCCCGGGCACACGACGGAGAGCATCTGTATCGTGATGACCGATCTCGGGGAGACCGCGCGTCCGAAGGCTATCTTCACCGGAGACACACTGTTCGTCGGCGATGTTGGCCGTCCGGACCTCTCTGCAACGCACACTCCGCAGGAGCTCGCGGCGCTGCTCTACTCAAGCCTCCATGACAAGCTGCTGAAATTCCCGGATGACACGCAAATCTATCCTGCCCATGGCGCGGGTTCGCTTTGCGGACGGCAAATGAGCGCAGAACGTTCTTCAACGATTGGCAGAGAGCGACTCACTAACTATGCTTTGCAGGCTAAGTCTTGCGACGAATTTGTTCATCTCCTGACCGATGGCCTGCCGCCCCGTCCGGAATACTTCGGCCGTGACGTCGAACTGAACCGCCATGGTGCAAGCGCCTTAGGCGAGATTCCACCACCGGTTCCAGTGCAGGCGCCCGAAGTTTTCAGGCTCCAGGCCGGAGGCGCGATCGTTCTCGATACTCGTCCGGCCATGCAGTTCGCCGTTGCGCATGTTCCTGGGTCCATGCACATCGCGCTCTCCGGACAGTACGCTTCCTGGGCGGCGCGAATTCTCGGACTGGACAAGCGAATCATCCTCGTCGGGGAAGATGCTGACCACCTACGCGAATCACAGATGCGCTTGGCGCGGGTCGGCATTGAAAACGTGAAGGCGTACTTACAAGATGGCATTGCCGGCTGGATCGCCGGCGGCTACGAACTCGATTACATTCCTCAAGTTTCCGTGCAGGAATTCTCCGAGCTGCTCGAGAAAGAGAAAGACCACATTGCCGTGGTCGATGTCCGCGAGCCCGGCGAAGTGGAAGCAGGAGCCATCGATAACTCTATTCGAATTCCGCTCGGACAACTCCAGAATCGCACCGGAGAGCTCGATCCCAGCAAACTCATCGTCGTGCACTGCAAAGGCGGATACCGCAGTTCCATTGCGACCAGCATTCTCCGCCGCGCCGGTTATCGCGACATCGCCAACCTGACGGGCGGTTACGACGCATGGAAAACCATGGCAGCAGCAGCGTGATGCGTTTCTCTAAACGGAGACTCTGCTGAGTTCTCGGCGTTCTTTGCTATCCTAGTGGAACCATGTATCGAGACTTCCACGCACAAGACCGTTGGAGCAAAAAGCAGGTCCACTGCCTTTACCAGGCGCTGATTGTGGCGGTAGCCACACGCCATGCCGATGCTGTCGACATCAAGTTTCTGGTTGATGGCCGTCCGGTTTGGGTCGCACTGCCCCTGGCCGCGTGGGTGGAATATAAGAACCAGACCGGGAAGAACATCACCGACCCGCTGGCGATCGCGATTGCCGGACATTACCTGAAGACGTCCCTGGAGTCCGGCGAGGGTGTTGGACGAGAGATGTATTCGCTGACCGTGCCGCAAACTTTGCAGCACCTGGAAGCTCTGGTCAATGAAACGCCGCAACCGGAGGTTGCGGCGGTCTAGCGGGAAGCGCGTCAACGATTTCAGAGCTAGATATCTGCGCTCTTTCTCCACTCTCGCATTTCCTTTTTTAATTCTTCCTTCTGCTGCTCCAGGTCTTTACGCATCTCTTCCATTTGCTTCTGAATTTCACCCTGGTGACTGCGAACTTGCTCCTGGATTTCTTTCTGCAGCTTTTCCATCTGCGGCTTCTGCCGCTCGACTTCCTTCTCGATCTGCTTTCTCATCTTCTCGAGATCCGGCTGCATTTTCTTGATATCGGCAGTAATGACCGGGATTGCTGTGGCAACTTCTGCGGTGCCAGCTTTGATCTGAGCGCAGACCGCCACGCCGAGGTCCTCGCAGTCCTCGGATTGGATTGACCCGGTACGTTTCTCCGGCAAATTCAGGGTGAGTGTCTGCTCACGCCGGTCGCGCATGACTACCACCGTTGCTTTGGTCGAAGTGCGCGAACGCAGCAAACGTGAAAAGTCGCTGCAGTCGTTCACTGCGGAGCCATTGATCTTGACGATCACGTCTCCGGCTTTTATTCCCGCCTGCTCGGCGCGGCTACCCTTTTCTACCGAGCGGACCAGCACACCATTGCCGCCTTTGACGCCGAAAAAATCCCCGAGCTGCGGAGTGAGATTTTCAATCATCATGCCGCTGCTGCGCGGTGCATGCACGACAACGATGTTGGGAACATCAATCTCCGGAATATTGATCGGCGGTATATGGACGACCGGGACATTGATGTTTGGTCCATGAAAATTGAAATTCATCTCCGGCATCTTGCTGCGCTCGGCAAGCTGCGCGTGCAAGGTCATCGGCTGGCCTTCGCGGCTGATGCCGATCGAAATGTTTCGCCCGGCGGGAATTTCATGAATCAGTCGCCGCAATTGCTCTACACTCTGCACCTGCTGATCGTTGATGCTGAGTATGACGTCGTGCTCTTTCAGCCCAGCTTTGCCCGCGGGAGCGTCCTGATCAACCATGGTGACTTCGACGCCCCGCTCATCCTTCATGTGCAAGGCACCGAGACGGTCCGAAGTGACGTCCTGGGTATCGACGCCGAGGTAAGATCCGCCCCAGGGTTCCTCTCCGTAGAACGGAAACGACTCGTAGGTCATCTGCGCCGCGGGCGCTGTTGCGGGCGTGGTCGCGAGCATCGCCGCAACTACGAAAACTACGTGTGCCACATACTTCATAGTCCCCCCTTACTGCGCGCGCCGGATGTAGATGTTGCCCATGGTGGTGCGGACCTTAAGTACCGGACCGCCGCCATTCAGGCTGCCTTCCGCCGACACCAGCTTCGGTCCCCACTGGCCGCCTTCCGAGGTCACGTGGATCTCCGAAAAGTCGCTGGTGATGGTGTGGCCGTTTGAGGCTTCAATGCTGGCATGCACGGTCATATTCACATTCGGCATGAGGTAAATCGTGATGTCGCCGACACCAGTTTCCAAGACTGAATCGACCTTTTGCGCTGACGCAATAAACTTTGCGGTGATGGCACCGGCCCCCGTCTCTACGTGCGCCGAAGGAACTCCCCACAACTCGATGCTGCCGCCGCCGGTTTCAGCACTGACTGGCCCTTTGGCAGAGCTGAGCTTCAGGCTTCCGCCGCCGGTCTCCATCATTGCTTCACCACCGATCTGGCCCAGTTCGATCCCTCCGCCGCCGGTTTCAGCTTTGACTTTGCCGGTGCACTGGTTCACGCGAATGGAGCCACCGCCAGTCTGCAGCGATGCTTCCTGTGCCCCTGACATCAGCACCAGGTTGCCGCCGCCAGTCTCCGCGCTGACTTTGCCTTTCACCGAGCCAATGTTGATGGTTCCCCCGCCGGTGCGGACGGTGAGGTCTCCGCCGACGTTGCCAACGTCTACAGCGCCGCCGCCCGTTTCGGCTGTGATCGCGCCGCCAATATCGTCAAGATGAATTCCGCCGCCGCCGGTTTCCGCCTCCAGCCGGCCGGAGATTCCGGTTGTCACTACTTCTCCGCCATCGGATTCGATCTTTACCGATTCGATATCCCGTGGGACGTTGACCGTGACTTCAGACGAAAATTTGAGTGGGCTGCCATTTTCCCATTCGCCTACGATCCACGCAGTATCGCCGCGTGTGTAGGTGCTGATTTTGTACTGTTCGAACTGCCGCCGCGCGCGATCTTCTGCCGACTCGTAAGATTTATTTCGAATGACGTAGTTGATGCCCTGAACCTGCCCACCCTGAATCTTGACTGCCCCAATCTCCACCTTGACGTGAAGATTGCGAACGCCGGTCAGCGTGCCACTGCTTACGCTGATCCAGTTACCGCCTTCTTTCTGAACCTGCTGCGCCGCGCACAATGTCGCCATCAGCGCTGCCAGCAGCCCGAATTGAATTACTCTCTTTTTCATTTGGTTATTAATGCTTCTCCCCTTCTTTAACTCCATTTGGGTGCACCGTCCTAAGTTTCGCGTTCTTTGCGAAATTTAGGGGGTGCCCTCTAATTCATCTCCGGCATTCGCGCGACCATCGAGCGCGCCTGCGAGCGGATGTAACGGTTCTCATCTTTCTGTGCGAGACGCTGCAACACGATCCGGACGCTGCTGTCGGCGCGCACGGGTTCCAGCAAATGCAGAGCTTCAATCCGGATGCCTGGATTGGTGTCTGACATCAGCGCTTCCAGAACGCCGTCGCGCACCTGCGTGTCGCTCTTCACAGATGGGCCTAAGCCATCCAAGGCTTTCAGGCGCACACCCGTGTTCGAGTCGTAGCGCAGCGCGTAGAGCAGAGCGTCTCGCACATGTTCGTTGTTTGGCTGCTGGGTCAACAGGTTGACGGAATCCATGCGTACGCCGGGATTGAAATTGTTCCGCGCGGCGTAGAGCAGAAGCTGCTGAATTTGCGGATCGCTGAACGATCCCGTAGCTTGCTGCGGGACAACCGTGTCGTATTTAATCGTGACCTGATTTGACCCTGGCTGCGGAACGATCGAACTGACACCGCTGACGGAAGCTGCAACCGCTGCCGGCTGCGGGCCAGCAATAGGTCCCGGATCAGGCCTCTTCCCCATCTTGTAGGTGGCCCCGATACCTCCGGCAAAACCGACGATGAAGATTGCGGCCGCCAGCGCCGGCGCGAAGCGAACCTGATTGAGCCAATTCATCGGCTCGAATACTAGTCGTGAAAACCATCCGCCTTGTTCGGCAGACTCGAGCGCCTCTTGCAGCTTCATGCGCGAATCGGTCAGCAAGTTTGGGCTGGGTTCCTGCACCGGAACCTTAGCCATATCGGCACGGAAGGCCTTCACCGCCTGCACCTCGGCCATGCACGTCGCACAGCGGGCTACGTGCTGCTCGAGCTCGTGCCGCGCGTCATCCGGCAGTTCGTCATAAACGTACAGAACAACGTTTTCTTGTACCCATTCGCACTTCATATGCCCCTCAAATCGTCCTTGGTCCTTGGTCCTTGGTCGTCGGTCATTGGGTCGTCGGCGGAAACCCGTAATCGAAAGCCAACAACTAAGGACCAACAACCAACAACTGCCTCTCTCATCTCATTTCCGCCAGCGCGCCGCGCAACTTCTGCGTCGCCCGGAACAGCGTGTTCTTTGCTGTCTCTTCCGTCGTATTCAGCATTTCGCCGACGGTCCTCAACTTCAATCCCTGGTAATGCTTCAGTTCAAAAACCATGCGTTCCCGCGGAGTCAGCTTCTCCAATGCCTTAGCGATCTTGCCGCCAAGTTCGCGCCGCATCAGGTCGCGCTCGGGATCAGCGCCGCTCCGTTCATCCGCCACCTGCGCCAGCACGTCGTAGACTTCTCCATCCGAGTCCGTCGCCACCGGAGCATCTTCTTTTCGCACCTGCTTCTTGCGAATGTTGTCTAGGCAGAGATTGGTGACGATGCGATAGATCCAGGTGTAGAACGAACACTCAAACCGGAAGCGGCCAAGGTTCTTGTAGGCCTTGAGGAAGGCCTCCTGGTAAATGTCCTGCGCCTCGTGCTCTGAGCCGGTCAGGTGCATGGCCAGGCGAAGTACCGCCTGGTCGTAGTGGCGAACCAATTCCTCGAAGGCCGTGCGGTTGCCGCGCTGGGCCTCGCGGACAAGAAGCGTGTCGTCGATCCGGTTCTGTACAGCCATGCGCTCCCGGGCTACCGGCTGTGTTGCGCTTCGCTTTATCGGGCGGTTGCTTTCGCCCGCACACTTGCCAACCGGAAATTGTACTGCCCACGCATCGGCCGGCATCTCTGCATGTCCTCGTCTGTGGCCGGACGGTTACCCCTTCCGGCTACAACGAGATAGACGGGGCAAAGGCAATTTGGTGAGCGGGTTGCGTAGGGTATTCGTCCCCTGTTTGAGGCTTACCCCGGCAGGCATTTCCAATGCAGACTATACGCTGTGTTGCCGCTGGAAGTTCCTGATCTGGAAGGGAAAATCGCTCTGCAGGAATAAGGAAGACGTAGCTTATACCATGACTTCCGGGATATCCATCAGCCCTAGACGGAAGCAGCTGGCGAAGGCGTCCACGACGCGGGGATCAAAATCGGTGCCGCTGGCTTTCACGATGCTTTCCTTGGCATCCAGCGGAGACATGGCTTTGCGGTAAGGACGGTCGCTCGTCAGGGCGTCAAAAACATCGGCCACGGAGAGAATGCGTGCTTCCAGCGGAATGTCTTCGCCCTGAGTCTCGTGGTACCCGCTGCCATCGAACTTGTCGTGATGCGCCAGGATAATGGGGATGACTCGCGAAAGGGGTCCACCCACTGGCTTTAGCATCTGTATACCGAGATCCACGTGCTGCTGCACGTGGGTGTACTCACTCGCGGTCAGGCGAGCGGCCTTGTACAGGATCTCGCGGCTCACTTCTAATTTGCCGAGATCGTGAATCAGCGCTGCTGCTCGAATGTCTTCGACGGTGTCGTGGGGCAGTCCCATTTGCATGGCAATTTTGGCTGCATAGACCGAAACGCGATACGAGTGGTTCTGCGTGTATTTATCTTTCGAGATGAACTGGCTCAAAATAATGAGCACGCCGTGGTAGGTGCTGCGCAGTTCCTCCATGCTCTTTTGCTTATGTTCGTACAGCGTACCCATCGCGTACGCATTCACCAGCAAGATCCCGCCCCAGATCACAATCTCAAACCACTTTTCGGCAATCGGTAACGCAACCGCCTTGTGACCGAACAGGCTGGGATTGAAATAGGTAATCAGGGCCACGATCAGCACGCTGCTCAGGGCCGTCAAAGTCGCGTGCCGCCGGCCGTATACGTATGCGGAAAACAAGGTCGGCAGCGTGTACAGGCCCAGGAGCATCCGGTGGGTATCAAGCGCCGTGTTTAGCAGGACGGCGACAACGAAGATGGACAGCAGCAGCCACAATTCATTATTCACCTGGCTGAGTTTCTGCAGCGCTCGCGAGTGCAATGGTATTCGTCGCGTGAAATGGACCGGAGCGGAAACATGGGCAGTGGCCTGCCCCGTTGTGGCGAAATCGACTTCCATACAAACTCCTGGCCGTAACTGCTCTGCAGGAAACCTTGCAACCCACGAGAACGTTTGCTGCGGCTCCTATAAGGTTAGGTTCCGCTTTCGGGACAGGCAAGTTACCGGTGTAACTGAAGGTCATTCTTAGGCGTTGCCGCCTTCGTATCCGGATCAGGGTTGGGCGACAGCGCGAAATTGTGCACAATATCTCGATTGAGGAGAGGCCGAATATCGCTCAGAAGAATCTCCACATCCTGGGGGCCCGCTGCCCCAGCGGCCACTTGGTATGTCTGGAAATGGAGGATGATAGAGGGTGTCAGTGAGGGTAAAAACCTGGAAATTGGCCTCGACAGGGCCCGCGCCGTGCTCGATGACCATCGGCTCAGCGATTTCACGTCCGATAAGGTCGGTCATGGCCAGCTTGGACAGCTGTGAAACGTAATCCGCGTCGGAACGAAACAGATCGGATAGCTTTAAAATCTTTCCCGTTTTGCTGTCGTAATTGACGCTCACAGATGTACCACCAGGATGAGCCGCTCCTGGAAAATACTCGCTCCATTCGAGCAAGACACTAACGATCCCATTCGTCAACACTGCCGCTTTGTACTTGCCGTCGATGTATCCATCGTATTGCGGCTTCTCCAGCACAATACCCATCTCTTGCCTGAACTTGCCTGTCGCGTCCCGAACTACCTCCTGCACCCTGGCATTGAAGCGGGGAGCTCCTGCTATCTGCGGGTACTTGAAACGCATTCCATAGAATCGATGTATTTCTTCGAAGTTCCGAGTCAGTACTTGAATTCGGGGAGGGGGAGCTGCGACCAAATTCGAGAAGCTAGCGAGCGACAGCGCGGCCACTATCAATGCTCTGCGAATGATCGCGAAAGCAGAAGACGGATCTGAGTCGGACGGCATAAGCCTCCTACGTGCAGAACTCGCGCTGACTCACAATTATGTATCGACCAGAGTAGCTCCAGTACGTGTTCTCATCACTGAATCAAGTGATTGCAGATACGTAGCCAGCTGCAATTACCGTAAGCGCCTTGTGGCGGCTTGCTCGAGTGATACACTTCCACCCGCCATGAGCACGCCCACCAAGGGTCCGGCGGATTCAGGAAAGGTAAACCTGTACGACAACGCCTACGGCAACTATGCCGCGGAAGTCTATCGTCAAGTCCGTCTCGAAACTTATGGCGAGGATTTTGGACAGACCAGCTGGGTCACAACTGCGGAATCGTCAGAAATTCCCGAACTGCTCAAGGTACGTCCTGACTCGCACGTCTTGGAATTAGGTTTCGGTTCTGGAGGGTACGCATTGCATTTGGCAAAGACAGTCGGCTGCTGCTTGATCGGCTTGGACATCAATGTGTCTGGCGTTCACAATGCGAACCGACTTGCAGCGGAGATGGAGATGTCCGATCGAGCGCGTTTTGAGCAGCGCGACATTTCGGCCAATCTCTCGTTCCGCGACAACAGTTTCGACGCGGCTTTCTCTAATGACGTCCTATGTCATGTTCCTGGACGGCTCAAGGTGCTTCGAGAAATGCATCGCGTTCTGAATGCTGGCGGGCGCATCCTGTTCAGCGATGCGCTGGTGATTGGCGGAATGGTTTCGCACGAAGAGATCGCCACGCGAACATCGATTGGCTATTACGTATTCAGTCCGCCCGGCGAAAACGAGCGGCTGATTCATGAGGCAGGATTTCGATTGATTGGAGCGGTCGATACCACGGAAAATGCGGCTACCATAGCCAGACGATGGCATGGAGCAAGAGAGAAAAGAAGGGCAGCCCTAGTTGATCTAGAAGGAGAGGACAACTTCGAAAGCCTGCAACGCTTTCTCTCGTGCGTGCATACGTTGACAGCAGAGCGTCGTCTATTGCGGTACTTGTACGTAGCGGAGAGATCGAGCTGAGCGCCAATCAAGGGACAAACCTGCAGCTCACTCTTCGAACTCATCCAGAAAGCGTTTGAGCAGGCGGCGGAAGACCGATGAGGTCGGTTCCCAGTTTCCTCGCATAGCTTGCGCGCCTGCATCACCATAGCCGTCGTCCGGCCTAGGCCGCAAGCGCACGAAGGGCGGCAATCCGTAACGCAAAGCGAGGAAGTTGGCCCACAGGCGCGCGGTGCGCCCGTTGCCGTTGGCAAAAGGATGGATTCTCACCCACTCCGCGTGCGCCCACGCGCACAAATCAATTACCGCGTCACATTGATCCGCGTTGAGCGCTGCTCCGGCTGGAATCGGCCGATCCACCTGCTTAACCGCCGCCTTAAGTCGCGTTTCAAACCGTTTCAACTCGGCGAATACCTGGGCCGCAGCTACACCTCTAAACGCACCGATTTTGACTCCGGTGCGCTCCAGGCCCGGTTCGCCGCGAAACTTGCCTACGTATCGCGGTTCGGCTTTCAGGTCTTGCATGAAACGGCGTTGCCAGCGCCGGGCCATTTCCACCGACGGGGTTTCACGCTGGTCGGCTCGATCGACGATTTCCTCAAGGATGGCGGAAAGACTGTGCCGTAACTGGGGACTGTCTTCGTCCCAATCAGGCACCCAGGACCTCGCGGACTTTGCTCTGGATTGGCCCGGTGGACTCTGCCGGGGTATCGGTTTCCTCGAACGGTTGGCCTTCGAGCGGGTCCTTCAGCGTGGCTTCGGCTTCCGCGAATTTAGCGATCGCACGCCGGAATTTCGAGTCCTTCTTGCGGTAGGCATCCAGGCGGCGCAGATCGGTTTCGAGGCTGCGCTCTTTGCGGCCCTTGCGGCTGAGATAGCTCTTGATGGCCTCGTTCAACAGCTGATTGATCGGCCGCCGCTCCAGTTTGCTGAGGATTTTCAAAGCAGCGCGCTCCTCAGGATCGATGCGTAATGTGAAGGCAGTCCGGGCCATGACACTATGCTATGGCAAACGAGAGGTGATGTCAATATGCCGTTTTGGTGTCACACGTCGGTGAGGGTAAATAGACTCAGCTTTTAGCCCTTCGGCTTTGGGCCCGCAGTCCACCTGCTGGTTTGGCTCAAGGCCAAAAGCTAACAGCTAAGAGCTGTTCCGCATCAACTGTACGTGACCTTCCGGTCGCCCTTGGTGATTCGCCCCACCGCGTAGTACTTCTCGCTGGCGCGATCGAGGACACTCTCGGCTTTCTTGAACTTCTTCGCCGGGATCACCAGCAGCATGCCGAGCCCCATGTTGAAAGTACGCATCATGTCATCTTGGGGCACGTTCCCCAGCTTTTGCATATGGGTGAAGATCGGGGGAACGGGCCAGGAATCGTATTGAATTGCGGCAGCAACCCCTTTAGGAAGAACGCGCGGCAGGTTTTCTGTGATTCCGCCGCCTGTTATGTGAGCCATCGCCGACACGCATTCCGTCGCCACGAGCTTCTTGATGATCGGCCAGTAGCTGCGGTGCGTCTGCATCAGTTCGTTGCCGACTTTGCCCTTGATCTCATTGACGTAAGTTTCAGGTTCGTACTTGCCAACCTCAAAGAGGAGCTTGCGGGCGAGCGAATAGCCGTTGGTGTGAAGTCCGGTGGAAGGAAGGCCGAGAACGATGTCCCCGGGCTCGACGGTTTTGCCGGTGACGATCTTGTCGCGTTCCACGACTCCGACGATGAATCCGGCGAGGTCATATTCGCCTTCTGGATAAAAGCCTGGCATCTCAGCCGTCTCGCCGCCAATGAGAGCGCAGCCATTATGCTTGCAGGCCTCGGCCAACCCCTCGACCACCTTCTCGGCGACCGCGGGGTCGAGCTTCCCGGTAGCCAGATAGTCCATGAAGAACATGGGAGCGGCACCTTGCACGGCGATGTCGTTCACGCAGTGGTTTACCAGATCGGCGCCAATCGTGTGGTGCACGTTCATCTCGAAGGCAAGTTTCAGCTTCGTGCCTACACCGTCCACGCTCGATACAAGCACTGGATCCAGATACTTGGTCTTGTCCACGGAAAACAGCCCACCAAAACCGCCGATTTCACTAAGCACGCCCTTGGTAAAGGTCTTGTGAGCGAGGTATTTAATGCGCTGCTTGGTGCGGTTGGCTTTGTCGATGTTCACGCCCGCGTCAGCGTAAGTGATAGGTTTGGACGAGTTCTGGGCCACTGTGTTTCCGGTATTGAAATGTTGCGGGAGCCGCTTGCCGGGGAAAAGCTCTAAGAGCGGTCATTGTAGCACGGGAGAGATTGAATCATTGAGGGATTGAATCATTGAGGGATTGAATCATTGAGGGATTGAATCATTTGAAACCAATCGCACTTCTCTCTGCGTTCGGTGATGGACGATCCCAGCCAATGAATCAATGATCCTATGAATTCAATGATGCAATGCCAGAGGCGTCTTCCCCAGCGAAACCCTTCCCTCCGTTCTCTTTTGGGAACTTTTCCACTATTTTCTTGTGATTCGCCTTTTATTCGCTTCTCTGAAGAGATATACTCCAGCCAGTTTCACATTACTCTCAGGGAAGGTATTTCCATGGCCGACGAGCGGGCTCGAGCGATTGATCTGGCATTCGCGCAAATTGAGAAGCAGTTTGGAAAAGGCTCCATCATGCGTTTGGGGTCGAAAGAAGCCATTGTGCCGATCTCGGTCATCCCCACAGGCTCGATCTCGTTCGACGGGGCTCTTGGCGTCGGTGGGTTCCCGCGCGGACGTGTGGTCGAAATCTTCGGCCCGGAATCGTCCGGCAAGACGACCATCACGTTGCAGGTGATCGCCGAAGCCCAGAAAGCCGGAGGCATGGCCGCATTCGTCGATGCGGAACACGCCCTCGACCCTGTGTATGCGAAGAAACTTGGTGTCGACGTCGACAATCTTCTTGTGTCGCAGCCGGATTACGGTGAGCAGGCGCTGGAAATCGCTGAAGCCCTCGTGCGCTCCGGCGCTATTGACGTTCTGGTCGTCGACTCGGTGGCCGCCCTCGTTCCCAAGGCTGAACTCGATGGCGAAATGGGTGACAGCCACATGGGACTGCAGGCCCGCCTCATGTCGCAGGCTCTCCGCAAGCTGACCGGCATCGTCTCCAAGTCGCGTACCTGCCTGGTCTTCATCAACCAGATCCGCGAAAAGATTGGCGTGATGTTCGGCAATCCCGAAACCACGACCGGCGGCCGTGCGCTGAAGTTCTATGCCTCGGTTCGGGTCGACATTCGCCGCATCGCCGCAATAAAAGAAGGCGACATCGTCACTGGCTCACGGACCAAAGTAAAGGTCGTGAAGAACAAGGTGGCCGCGCCCTTCCGCGAAGCGGAATTCGACATCCTTTACGGCGAGGGCATCTCGAAAGAAGGCGACCTGCTCGATCTCGCGGTGAACAACAACATTGTCGAGAAGTCGGGCTCGTGGTTCAGCTACAAGAGCGAACGCATTGGCCAAGGCCGCGAGAACGCCCGCCAATTCCTCAAGGACAACAAGGACATCACGGCGAAGATCGAAACCGAGGTGCGCAAAGCACTGGGCTTGATCTCGTCTCCGCCCGCCGGACAGGCGCAGGGGGCCGCTCAAGGCGCCGGTAACGGCACTGGGCAGACCGCCCGCGTGACCACGATGCCGACAGGAACTGAAGGGAAGCCTGCGGCAAGACGATAACTGCACCATGTATTAGTGACCGCAGTCAGGGACGGGCAACTTTGCCCGTCTTTCCCTTAATACGCCCCTTCGAACTGACAACCCACTTTCTGCCGACTCCATCCTAGGTTTGCTGCCTCGTCCGGGTAAGCATGGGACCTATTGTTCGGTTTTTGCTTCCAACCTTCTTGTTGTCCGCAGCGGCGGTGTGCCAACTGCCATCGTCCGCATGCGATCGGTTGCCTAATCCTTTGGCTGATTGTCCGTACACAACGAACTCCTCGACTTCTCACGAGCCAGGAGCACTCCCAATAACTCTGTTCACCGACACCGCCGCGAGCCGAGATGCCGGGGAGTCTTTCCTCTCCGCCCCACAAGTTCGTCACGAACACTTCCACTGGGGCCGCGCCCTATTCGAATCTTTCACCTTTCTCGCAATCGAGCAGGCCTATGTTGTGCACGACGACTACCACTGGGTCACAGTCGAAAATGGAATTCCGCTCAATCATTATTGGCGCGATTACAAGGAGTCATTGTCGACGTGGGCTCACTCCGGATGGGATGACGGGGATCCTTTTCTCTACAGCTACGTCGGCCACCCGATTCAAGGCGCGCTGACCGAATACATTCAAATCCAAAACGATCCGCAAGGCCGCGACTTGGAGTTCTCGAATACCAAAGCTTATTGGTGGAGCCGCTTCAAAGCGTTTTGGTGGAACGCCGCTTACAGCACGCAATGGAACATCGGCCCACTCAGCGAGATGACCGTCGAAAAATACGGCACCATCCACATGGTGCGCCACGCCTGGACCCACCAAGGCCGTTATCCTTGTTACCAACACTGCCTAACCGGTGTGGGACAGGTCGATCTGGTTACGACGCCTGTCGGCGGGGCTTTGTGGCTCCTGACCGAGGATGTTCTCGATACAAAGATTAACCGGCCGATCGAAGGCGCCACCCGCAATCATTTCGTTATCGATTTCATGCGCTGCGCCCTGAACCCAATTCGCGGCGGAGCCAACATTCTGCACGGCAAGCGCCCTTGGTACCGGGCATCGCGGGATGCTAGCCAGATCTATTTTGCGAATCACGCTCTTGGACTGGCGGCTGAGGACTTGCACGAGAAGAAGTAGCATTTATGGATGTTCGTCTCGCGTTCCCACTTGCATGGTTCGCATCTTTTTTGCGTGCTTTGCGACCTTTGCGGTCAATGATTTTTGTTTTGCTTCTGCTGATCACCTCGGCTCTGTGTAACGCCGCTCTTGGACAGGCGAATCCCGAGCTTCGAAATTACAGCTGGGACTTTAGCGTGTGGGCTGCGGGTGCTACCGGTGAAGAAGTTACGAACTCATTTTCTGAAGCTCAGCTCTTTACTGCGGGAGTTTCCGTCGGCCACGCCCTCAGCGGAGAAATGGGCTCCGGCTGGCGTCGAGGACACCTGGAATACTCCGCCGACTTTGTCCCGGTGTTCGTGCAATTCGCACCACAAAAGATTACCGGAACTGCGTTTGATCCGATCCTCCTTCGCTGGAATTCCAGCGTGCACCACGGGCGCCTTTCGCCCTTCGTGGAACTCGGCGGAGGAGGAGTTCATACCCACTCCGATTTCCCACAAGGCGACACTTCCACTTTCAATTTCATGGCCCGCGCCGGCGGCGGTGTCGTGATCACCACCCGGCGTGCACAAGCACTCGAGATCGCCTGCCGTTGGCTGCACATCTCCAATGCCAACCTAGGCCCACAGAACCCTGAATTCAATGGAGTTCAACTGAGCCTGGGCTGGCACTGGTTCAAGTAGAACGTTGCCATTCGCCAATCCCGCCGAATAGAATCAGAGCATCCTCGCTCCTGCCTACGACCACCTTTGTAAGAAGAGGCTGATTGAAAAAAGTTACCGCCATTTACCCGGGGTCGTTTGATCCGCCAACGAATGGGCATCTCGACCTGATCCACCGCGGCAGCCGGATTTTTGATCAGTTGATTGTTGCCATCCTCCGCAATCCGGACAAGACGCCGCTCTTCAGTGTGGGGGATCGTAAGCGGATGCTGGAAGACCTGACGGCCGACATCAAGAACGTTAGCGTCGACACCTTTGATGGCCTTACCGTTGAATTTGCGGAGAAGGTGAACGCGGGAGCGATGCTGCGCGGCATTCGGGCGCTAAGCGACTACGAATACGAGTTGCAGATTGCCATGATGAACCGCAAGCTGAGTCCCGAACTTGAAACCGTGTTCATGATGCCCGCGGAGCAATATTCGTATCTCAGCTCGCGCCTGGTGCGCGAGGCCGCAAAGCTTGGCGGCGATGTCAGCACCCTGGTCCCGGAACTGGTGGAGCAGCGGCTGAAAGAGAAGCTTGATCCCGCGTACAAGTTGGCAATCCGTCAACCCAAGAAGAAATGAGCAGAGAATTATGAGTCCTGTTACCGAAGCACCCGCAGCACTGAAATTTACCGATCGCATCAACCGCATTGAGCCGTCGGCCACGATGGCTGCCGTCGCTGAAGCCGACAAGCTACGTCAAAAGGGCGTGGATGTCGTCGACTGGACGGTCGGCGAGCCGCACTTCTCCACGCCTCAGCACATCAAGGATGCGGCCATCACAGCCATCCAGAACAACTTTACGCGCTACACGGCGGTCGGGGGCACGATCGAGCTGAAGGATGCGATCGTGCAGCGACACGCGCAGGATTTTGGCTCGAAGTACAAGCGCGACGAAGTCATGGCTTCGGTCGGCGGCAAGCACGTGTTGTTCAACGCGGTTCAGGTGCTGATGGATCACGGCGATGAGGTCATCCTGCCGGTGCCGTACTGGGTTTCGTTCAAGGACATCGTCCGTTACGCCGGCGGCAATTGCGTGCTGCTCGAAACCGACGAGGAGCAGGGATTCCGGGTGACAGCAGAGAGGGTCTCGCGCCTGGTCACGGCGCGCACGAAGATGATCATTCTCAACTCGCCGTCGAATCCTTCCGGGGCGGTTATGTCGCCGGAGGACATGACGGAAGTTGTGCGTTTCGCAGCCGAGCGCGGTATCTGGGTGATGTCGGATGAGTGTTATGTGTACCTGAACTACACCGGACACGAGTTCTCGGTGGGATCGCTGAATGAATATCGCGAACGGATGATCGTCGTGGGTTCGCTGTCCAAGACCTATGCCATGACCGGCTGGCGCATGGGATACGCATTGGCGCCTGCTCCCGTGATTGCCGCCATGCAGAAGCTGCAGAGCCAGTCGACGTCGAATCCCACGTCAATTGTGCAAAAAGCTGCAGTCGCCGCATTGACCGGACCGCAGCAATGCGTGGCCGAGATGCGCGCGGAGTATATCCGCCTCCGCGATCACATTGTGAACGGGTTGCGGGCGATTCCGGGGCTGAAGTGCACGTATCCTGAAGGCGCGTTTTATGTCTATCCCAATATCTCGGCCTACTTCGGCCGCGGCGGGATCAACTCGCCGGCGGATTTCTCTCGCCGCCTGCTGCATGACGGGCATGTGGCCACCGTTCCGGGCGAGGGCTTTGGCACGAACGAACACATCCGCATCTCCTACGCCACGGCGCAGAAGGAATTGGATCGCGGCTTGGAGCGGCTGAGGGCCCTATTGGCGGCGCTGTAGAAGCTCCGGAATGCACCACGAAGGGCCCGAAGTCACACGAAGGTTATCCTCCACTGCTCGCTCCGTGGACCTGCGTGTCCTTGGTGGTGAAACCTTGTTTTGCGGGCAGCCTCTTAGCTGAGTTACGCTTCTAAATGCGGCGAGATGTTCTCAGGCTCTGCAGAACTGCAAGGGTCTGGCAATCTCGCAATTGGTAAAGGGTGCGACCTCGCTGCCACTCCGAATGGGAAAACTTTATCCGCTGCTGATGAAGCCGCTGTTCGACCCCCGTCCCTGGGGACGGCTCGATCTGTCGCCGATTTATCCCCGCAAATTCGATGAGAAAATCGGTGAGTCGTGGCTCACCGGTGACAATTGCATCGTCCAGAACGGGCCGCTGGCGGGCAAATCGCTGGCCGAACTCTCCACTCAGTACAAGCGTGAACTTGTGGGCGAAGCCCCGCGGGATGACAACCGTTTCCCATTGTTGATGAAATTCTTGTTTCCTCAGGAGAAGCTCTCGGTGCAGGTGCATCCCGACGATGCCGCCGCACAGGAAGTCGGCGAGCCCTGCGGCAAGACCGAGTGCTGGTACGTCGCGGACGCAGAGCCCGGCGCAGAAATCGGCCTGGGATTGAAACCGGCCGTTACACGTTCTGATTTTGAACGGTCCATCCACGAGAACCGCGCCGAAGAACTGCTGAACTGGATCAAGGTTTCTGCGGGAGACATGATTTTCGTTGCTGGGGGCACGGTTCACACGCTTGGTCCGGGATCGATCATCGTGGAAACCCAGCAGCAGTCCGACACAACTTATCGCCTCTACGATTACGGCCGCCCGCGCGAATTGCATCTGGAGCACGGCCTGCGAGTGATCAAGGAGAATGCTCGATCCGGCAAGGTGAAGCCTCAGCCTCCGCAAAACCTGAACGGTAGCGGCAGCCGGCAACAGCAACTGGTTGCTTCCCCCTATTTCGCGGTTGAGAAGTATGAATTGAAGTCCCCGCATCAATTCGACGCTGGGGGGGGGAAATCCTCGGCGCAAATCCTGGTTGCGACAGAGGGAGCGGGAACGTTGAGCGCGACTGGTCATGATGCGGTTCGATTCGCGAAAGGAGATGCGGTCGTGATTCCGGCGAACATCACGCAATTCGATCTGCAACCTGAACCCAACGTGCAGTTCATACGTTCATTTGTGCCCGGCACGTCTGTCGATGAACCGGAGACCAGCATCGAGTGATTGGAGATTGAAGATTTCAGATTGTAGATCCTTCGGCTAAGTTCCCTTCAATCTGAAATCTTCAACCTGCAATGATCGTGAACTCCTGATGAGCGAAGACTTCTACCCAGTGATTCTGGCAGGCGGACGCGGCACGCGCTTCTGGCCGCTCAGCCGCAAAAAGCGCGCCAAGCAATTGCTCGCGCTGGACGGCAAGCAGACCATGATCCAGCAGACGGTCGCGCGTTTGCTCCCCGCCTCTCGCGGCAAGCAATTCTGGATTATCACCAACGACGATCTGCGTCCCGAGATTCTTCGCCAGCTTCCTAAACTCGCGAAGGACCAAGTGCTCGCTGAACCGATGGGACGAAACACCGCTCCGGCCATTGGCCTCGCCGCTTTCATCCTGCAGCGCACCAATCCAGACGCCGTTATCGGCCTCTTTCCGTCGGACCACGTGATTGCCAATCCCGATCGCTTCCGTGAAGTGCTGGCCGACGGCATTCAGATCGCCGCATCGGGCGAGAACATCGTCGTCTTGGGCGTGCAGCCGACCCGGCCCGAAACTGGATACGGGTACATCGAGGCTGGTTCGCTTGGGACCGCCGACGCTCTGCGCGTCCGCCGCTTCACCGAAAAGCCCAATGCTGAAACCGCCGCCGAATTCCTCAAAGCCGGCAATTACTACTGGAACAGCGGGATGTTCCTGTGGAGTGCGCGCACGCTGGCGAACGCGCTCACAGAACATCTGCCGAAAACGGCTGCGGTACTGGAGAAAATCGCCGCCGATTACGGCACTAACAAGTTTGCGGGCACGTTTCGACGCTTGTATCCCAAATGCGAAAACATCAGCATTGACTACGCGGTGCTGGAGCCGCGCTCGGCAAAGGGTGAAGAGGAATCCAACATTTTCTGCCTGCGCGCCGACTTCGGCTGGAATGACCTTGGCTCATGGACGGCGCTGCACGAGCACCATGCAACCCGGCAGTCGCCCGCCGACGGCAACCTCATCTCTGGACAGGGCATCTTCACGTTGAACGCGAGCAGCAATTACGTGCACGCGCCGGGGAAATTTGTTGCGGTGGTTGGAGTCAATGACATTGTGGTCGTCGAAACCGACGACGCGTTGCTCGTCACCACGCGCGAGAATGCGCAGGACGTCGGCAAGGTCGTGAAGTATCTCGACGAAAAGAAGATGGGGAAGCTGGTGTGAGAACGCGTTGTTGGTCTTTGGTCCTTGGTCGTTGGCAAAACACGTCGTACGTCGTCAGTCGTACGTCGTAAGCAAAAAATAAATTTCGATAATTGAACCCTTCAAAATGGCAAATACCGAACAACTCGATGCGACGGTAGCCGAGAGCCAAGAGCCGAGAGCGGGTTCCGAGCCAACGACCAACGACCAAGGACCAAGGACCGCAATCAAATTCGGCACCGACGGCTGGCGCGCGGTCATCGCCGACGACTACACCTTCGAGAATGTGCGCCGGGTTGCCGGCGCGATCGCCTCATACGTCTTGAAGCACGAGGACCCGAGCAAAGGCGTAATTGTCGGCTACGACACGCGTTTCGGTTCTCCATGGTTCGCGCGCGCGGCTGCCGAAGTCCTCGCCAACGCGGGAATCCCAGTAAAGCTGGCCAACGATTACACACCAACTCCGGCAATTTCGCTCGCGGTGAAGGCCCAGGACCGAGCCGGCGGAGTGGTGATTACCTCAAGTCACAATCCCTGGAATTGGAATGGCGTGAAGTTCAAAGGAAAGTTTGGTGGCTCGGCGACACCCGCCATCATGAAGATCATTGAGCAGGAAACTGCCGCAGGCTCGATGCCGAAAGGCGCCAAGGCCTCCATCGAGGAGGTAGATCTCAAGGCTGCATACACCCGGGCGGTTTGCCGCTTCGCCGATCTCGACCTGATCGCGAAGGCCAAGTTCAAATTCGCGATTGACTCCATGCACGGCTCTGGCCGCGGGATCCTGGCACAAATCTTCGGCGAGCACGGAATTGATTTCGTCGCCATTCGCCAGGATGTGAACCCGCTGTTCCCGGGCATCAACCCTGAACCAATCGAGCCGCATGTACGCGCGTTGCAGGACATCGTCGTCCGCGAAAAATGTCATGCCGGTTTTGCCACGGATGGCGACGCCGACCGCATCGGCGCAGTCGCGGAAGATGGCAGCTTTGTCGATTCGCACAAGATCTTTGCCGTTCTGCTCGAATGGCTGCTCACCCGGAAAAAGTGGCCAGGGGAAGTAGTGCGCGCTTTCAACACGACGCGCATGCTCGACCGCATCGCCGCGAAACATGGACGCAAACTCAACGAGTGTTCCATCGGCTTCAAGCACATTGCCGACCTCATGATGGAACGCGAGATCGTGATCGGTGGCGAGGAGTCCGGCGGTATCGGGTATTCGCGGTACCTTCCCGAGCGCGATGGCATTCTGAATTCGCTTCTGCTCGCCAATGTAATGGCCGAAGAGAAGAAGCCGTTGGGTGCTCTGGTCGCGCATCTGCAGAAGGAGTACGGGCAGCATTACTACGGCCGCCGCGATCTGCACATTTCGGATGACGTCAAGAATGGCGCCATCACCCGTGCCAAAGCTGACGGGACAAGCAAGCTCGGCAAGTATGGGATTTTGAAAAAAGAAGGCATGGACGGCGTGAAGTTCTTTCTCGATGCTTCAACGAACGGGAATGGCGCCGAACCATGGGTACTGTTCCGGGCGTCGGGAACGGAACCGCTGCTACGCATTTACGCAGAAGCTGCATCACCGGAATTGGTTGAGGAGATTCTGGCGAAGTCGGAAGAGTTTGTGCACTCCTTATAGCTCAATTGTCACTCCTCAGTTCTCAGCGGCTTTGCTGGAAGCTGACAACCGGGAACCGGCAACTGACTACGGGCGAGGGCGCCCGTAGCTCCAGTAATGCCTTCTTACTTCCGCTGCTGCCCTTCCTGAATCTCGCGCCTGCTTGCGCTGGATGCAATAATCTACGGAAATGGCTACCAGCAGCACAGTTGCGCCTCCGGACTCACCCGAGGTGCGCAAATACAACCGCATCAAGCGCTGGCTTGGGATCGGCGACTTTGTGCTGGGCTTCGCGCTGCTGCTGGTGCTTCTGCTGACTGGTTGGACCGGCGCCATTCGCGACCTCGCCTACAGCAACTCTTTCCAGAGTTACAGCCTTGCCGTATTTCTCTATGTCTTCTTCCTTATTGTGATCGCCCGGGTGCTTGGCTTGGGCATGGACTACTACGGCTTCCGCCTGGAGCAGCGCTACAACCTCTCGAACCAGAAGCTGCGCTCGTGGCTGTGGGACGAAGCCAAAGGATTTTTGCTGGCGGTCATTTTAGGCGGCTTGCTCGCTGAATTGCTTTACTTCATCATTCGGCATTTTCCTGAATATTGGTGGGTGCTGGCGTGGCTGGGATTTCTGGTCGTCACGGTTCTTCTCGCGCAACTGGCTCCAGTGGTACTGTTCCCGATTTTTTATAAATTCGAACCTTTACGCGATGAAGAACTGAAGGCCCGCTTGATCCGTCTCGGCGAGCGCGCGGGTACTCGCGTGCGCGGCGTTTACAAGTGGCAGCTGTCGGAGAAGAGCAAGAAAGCCAATGCCGCGTTGACCGGGCTTGGCAACACGCGCCGCATTATCCTCGCCGATACGCTGCTCGACAACTACTCTTCCGACGAGATCGAAGCCGTGCTCGCCCACGAACTCGGGCATCACGTGCACAAGCACATCATGAAGGGAATTGCGGTGCAGGCGGTGGTCACATTCGTAGGATTCTGGTCCGCAAATTGGGTCCTGCAATATGCCTCGGACCGCTGGCACATCTTCGAGCAGCTTTCGGATTTCGCAAACCTGCCGCTGGTGATTCTGACCTTCGTCGTACTGTCGTTCCTGCTCATGCCCGCAATGAATGCATTCTCCCGCTACAACGAACGCCAGGCGGATCGTTATGCCTTCGAGCACGCTTCGATCGAGCCCTTCATTTCTTCGATGAACAAGCTGGCGCAGCAGAACATGGCGGAGCGGACGCCATCGCGATGGGTGGAGTGGTGGTTCCACTCGCATCCCGCGATTGCGCGTAGGGTTTCCGCAGCGGAAGCCTGGGCGAAGGCTAATGCTTAAAGTCTTTCACCACAGAGGCACAAAGAACGGCACTTCATTCCCGCGGATTAACGCGGATCTGCCTAAATCTCACGCGAGGCAACACCTGAATCTCATAGCTATGTCATTCCGAGGAGTGGAGCGTAGCGGAACGACGAGGAACCTGCTTTTCTCATGCGTCGCCGCAGAAGCCAGAAGAACAGCAGGTTCCTCGTCGCTGTGCTCCTCGGAATGACATCCCTAAATGAAGCCTGACTTAATGAAGTCTGAGTTCGACTCTCTGTCGGCGGGAACAGAGTGGCCTCTCTGTCTCTCCGTGTCTCTGTGGTGAGTGGTTTTACTTGAGCAATCCCTGCACCCTCTGAAAATCGTCTTCTGTATCCACGCCAATACTGTCGAACGGCGTTTCTGCCGCGTAGATCGAAATGCCGTTTTCCAGGAACCGCAACTGCTCCAGCCGTTCGGCTCGCTCGAGTGACGACTCCGGCAGGCTTACAAAGCGGTCCAGAGCGGGTTTGCGATAGGCATAAATTCCCAGGTGCTTAAAATATTTCGGATAAGTGCGATCGCGATCATGCGGAATGGTCGCGCGAGAGAAGTACAAGGCTTTTCCGCTTGAATCGGTCACAACTTTGACGGCGTTTGGGTTGGAAATGTCCTCTGGTTTGGCGGGAGTCATGAGAGTGCCAACCATGATTTCCGTTTCTTCGCTCCCACTTCGCCCAAAAGCGGAAAGAGGTGGTGGAGCACCCCTCATCAGGTCAACTATGGTGTCGATCTGTTCCGTACGGACCATGGGCTCGTCGCCTTGGACGTTGATGTATACGTCTGCGGCAACAGACTGCGAGATCTCGTGAACACGCTCGGTGCCGCTGCGGTGTTTGTCAGACGTCATACGAACGTCGCATCCGTACTTCGTGCATGCTTGCAGGATCTCCGACGAATCGGTGGCCAAAATTACATCATCCAGCCTGCTGCACTTTCGAACTGCGTCGTAAACCCACAGAGCCAAAGGGCGCCCGTTGATTTCCCGCAGCATTTTTCGCGGCAACCGCGTAGACGCCAGCCGTGCCGGAATGACGGCGATCACTTTCATGGCGAGTAGTTTCAGGGTTTTGGGTAGAAACGGCAAGGGGTCGTACGTCGTCCGTCGTAGGTCGTACGAAAAACAACGCTAACCAGTCGCACGTCGTCCGTCGCACGTCGTGCGCAAACCCCAGACAATGTTCGTAACTGTACAAGCCATGTCTACTCGGGGCGTGCGACGTGGCCCCAATCCAGTGCTCGTACCCTCAGCCCCCGTGCTAGAATCTGCCTAGTCGTTCTCCTTTGAGAGTCCCAGGCTTGATTGAGCTAGCACCCTCGATTTTGTCGGCGGATTTCGCGCGTCTGGGCGAGCAAGTCAGCCGGGCAGCGGAAGGCGGCGGCACGATTATTCATGTCGATGTCATGGATGGTCATTTCGTGCCGAACATCACGCTGGGACCTCAGTTGGTGCGTTCGCTGCGGAAGGCAACCAAGCTCCCTCTCGATTGTCATTTGATGATCGAGGACCCTGATCTTTACATTCCAGCTTTCGCGGATGCGGGCGCCGATTGGATGTCGGTGCATCTCGAGGCGTGCCGCCACTTGGATCGCACTCTGAACCTGGTCAAAAACCACGGTTGCCAGGCGGGAGTTGTGATCAATCCGGCAACTCCGGTGGAGATGCTTTCCGAAGTGCTCGATATTGTGGATTACGTGCTGGTGATGTCGGTGAACCCGGGTTTCGGAGCGCAGCCGTTTATCCCTAACTCGCTGCATAAGCTCAGCAAACTCAGGAGCTTACGCGAGCAGAGACGTCTGAACTACCGCATCGAAGTCGATGGCGGAGTGGCCCTTGAGACAGTGGCCCAAATAGTTCGGGCCGGAGCAGAAATTTTGGTGGCAGGCAACGCGGTATTCAGCCACGGCGATCCTAAGATTAATGCCGAAAATTTGCTGAAGGCTGCATTGGAAGCCACAATGCAGAAAGTGTAGACCCAGTTGCGAGTTTCAAGACCAGGTCGCGCACACGAAATTAGAAACCTGAAACTCGAAACAGCCTTTTGAGGTTTTTCATGTCCTTGCGAACTCCCGTGATTGCGCTGGCCGCGATGCTGGCGCTGACCACTGCCTGTACCAACAAGAAGGTCAACAACCCGCTGGCCAAAGTGGATTCCAAGCAGCCCGACAAGGTGCTTTTTGATCGCGGCATGGACGCGATGAAGCATAACCGCTTTGACGTCGCCCGCATGACCATGCAAACGCTGATCGCGACCTATCCGGATTCGGAGTTCATCGCCCGCGCGAAACTGGCGCTCGCCGATTCCTGGTACGCGGAAGGTGGCACCGCAGGCATGGCCCAGGCAGAGCAGGAGTACAAGGACTTCATCACGTTCTTCCCCAACCTTCCTGAAGCAGCTGAAGCGCAGCTGAAGATTGCGAACATTCATTTCTCAGAGATGGAAAAGCCGGATCGCGATTTTGCTCACGCCGTGCGCGCCGAACAGGAATACCGCGAAACCATTCTGCAATACCCCGACAACCAAAAGATTGCCGCCGAAGCTAAGCAGAAGCTGATGCAGGTGCAAGAGGTGATTGCCGAGCGCGAGTACCGGGTAGGCCGTTTCTACTATTTGCGCGAAAGCTATCCGGCCGCAATCGCCCGCTTAGAGTCTTTGGTCGACCGCTACCCGCTCTACAGCAAAGCAGACGACGCGCTTTATCTGATCGGCCAGTCGTATGAGAGTCAGGTCGGGCTTACGCGTTCCAAGCAAATAGAGGAGAGGGAGAAACACCTTTCGGAAGCTCAGCGCAAGGCGGATGAACTGGCACGCGAACGTTACATCAACGATGCCGTCCAGAAGGCCAGCGCAGCTTACGACAAGATTCTGACTCGCTACCCTGTGATGCAGCGCGCCGATGACGCGCGCGCGCGGCTGGTGGCGCTCAAACAGCCCGTGCCCCGTCCGACCAAGGCCATGCTCGCGCAAAACAAAGCCGAAGAAGCTTCTCGCCGAGAGCAGACAACTATGGGCTCGGTTATGGGTGCATTCAGCCGTCATCCGGACGTTAGCGCTGCGGCGCGAGTTGGGGACCCCAGCCTCCAGACGCAGGATCTTGTGAGCGCCAGAGATCTTCTGGCCGCTCAAACTCGAGTGATCAGCGGCCAGACGGCTGACAACAAAGTTATGATCGGGAAGGTGAACGTTGCTCCCGCCGAGAACCAGAAGGCGCCTACCTCCGATAATCCGAATCCTCAACCTTCCAGTAACACCAACGCTGCTGAGGGCAGCCAGCCTGATCCCAGTGAACTTCCGGTCGCCAGCAACCAGAATTCGCAACCTACGGCGCCCGACCCCAATGAACTGACAGTTGCGAAGGATGCCCAACCCGCCCAAGCCCCTGCTGCGGTCAACGAAATCGCGCAGGGTGGAACGAATGGCGGCGGCGCCACGGCTAGCTCTGGCAGTTCTCAGGGCTCCAGCCAGGACCTGGCCACCGACGAACAGATCGCATCCAGCAAACACAAGAAGAAAAAGGGCATTCTGGATAAAATCATTCCGGGAAAGTAGCTTTCTGAGAGGGGAAGTACACCAAATGTGCTGTCCCCTCGTAACCTATCTAGCCGATTACTTTCATTGACTTAGGCCTACCGTCACGTTACCTTCGAAGTATCTCTCCTATTGGATAACGAGGGAACCTTTTGCCGCGCACGGTCCTGCTAGCCGACGACAGCGTTACCGCCCAAAACATGGGCCGCCGCATCCTTACCGATGCGGGCTATGAAGTCATTACGGTCAACAATGGGTCCGCGGCACTCAAGAAAATCCACGAGGTCCGCCCCGATCTCATCGTGCTCGACGTTTACATGCCAGGTTACGGTGGGCTGGAAGTGTGCCAGCGGTTAAAGGAATCCGGGGACACCTCGAAAATTCCGGTACTCCTCACCGTCGGGAAGATGGAGCCTTTCAAGGCCGATGAGGCCAAGCGCGTTCGCGCCGACGCCCACATCGTGAAGCCATTCGAAGCCAGTGAATTGCTGGCGGCATTAGCGAAGCTTGAAGACCGAATCGTTCCGCAAGAAACATCGCGGGGTCGCAAATCCAAAAAACCTTCTTTTTGGCACGACGACGATTCGAAAGCTTCGCGAGAGTGGTCGGACAACGCCGAATATCTCGCACACGTTAAGGAACGAAAGAGCAGTTCCTCGGCGGAAGAAATTGCGCCTGAGCCGGTTGCAGAAGAGCCCGCCCCAGCAGCAAGTCCAAAAATTGGCGCATTCCCGCTGGTTCACGAAGCCACCGGCGAACTTCCGGTTGTGCCGGATTCGGGCACAAGTGATGATCAAAGTACTGCGATCGCTCAGACGGCCGCTGCGGACGAGAAACCCCAAGAACCAGCAGCGTCAAAAGTTGCTGCGGAAGCTCCAGCAGACAAACAGACCGTAGTTGAAAAAGAAACCAGAGTCTCCGTCAACGACGAGAACAAGACAGCACCTTCGGCCCCGCGCTGGGTTGCGGAAAACGTTGCGTTGTCTCCCGAGGAAGCTGCTCTCGAACTTGAGCAGGAGATGCGGGCGGCCGAAGCTGCCCAGACCACCCCGGCTCCTCCGGCAATTGCAGCCGATGCTAAGCAGCCCGAAGCAGCCTCTACCGACACTCAAGGCGCCGTTTTTGCCGCGGCGGCAGGAGCTTCAGGCAGCGGGTCCGTAACCAGTGCGGTCGCTAGTCCCACGGATGAAGCCGAGCCTACGGCCGGTTCCGCAGCTGCGGCAGCTTGGGAAAACTGGCAGCAGATCCGCGAGACGGTCATGAACGCGCACAGCACGGATGCTCTGGCGGAAAGCGTGGCCCAAGCCGCAAAAGCCACAGCATCCGCGGAAGGGGTCGCTGCTGCATCGCAACCTGAATCTCCTGTACAAACCTTGTCTGCAGAAGCAGCGTCTGCGCAAGATGAGCAACCTTCCGAACTCGATGGCGACCTCGCCAGCATCGTGGACACAGTTCTGGCAGAACTCAAGCCCAAGCTAATGAGAGAAATCTCGAAGAAGCTGAAGAAGTAGGCGTCAGTCGTCAGCCATCAGCCGTCAGGAAAAGCTCCGTTGCCCGGATTCGTCCCCAACTGCAAGCTGCAAGTGAAAATCTGCAATCAAAGCGTTCAAGGGTTGTTCCTTAAACGGACGCATGGTTGACGCGGGCCTGCCGACCGAGAACTGACAGCTGACGCCTATCCTTCCTTCAGCTTGGTCTCTTCAATGTTCATGTCTTTGAATTCGCTGGACTCGAAGACTTCTCCGCACTCCACGCATTCCACAAACTCGGAGTCTTCTTCGCGGGCGACGATCTTCACGCGCGGGTGTTTGCACTGGGTGACATCGATCTTCTGAGGGGGCTGAGGCGAACTGGATGGGCTCATAGATTCCGGTTAACTGGCGAGCGCCCGGCGTTGCGCCACCGGGCGGTTCTTCGCCGGAATTGGCGGTATTTTTAGCTGTCCCCGTGGAATTGTCAAGCGGGAAAATGGATACTAGTTACATGAGGACCGAAGCGCCTCCCAATTCGACCCAGCCTCGCGCCGCAGTGGGAGTTACGTTACCGATTTACCTCGACAATCACGCGACTACTCCGCTCGATCCCCGCGTGCTTGAGTCGATGTTGCCCTTTTTGCAGGGTAAGTTCGGAAATCCAGCCAGCCGCAGCCACTCCTTCGGATGGGAAGCCAGCAAGGCGGTTGATCTTGCGCGGCAACAAGTAGCGCATCTTATCGGGGCGGCGCCCGAAGAGATCATCTTTACCTCCGGCGCCACCGAGTCTGACAACCTCGCGATCAAAGGGGTCGCAGAATCCGATTGCGACCGCGGGCGGCACATCATCACCGTTCATACCGAACATAAGGCAGTTCTCGATTCGTGCAAACACCTGGAACACTGCGGCTTCGAAGTGACGTACTTGCCGGTTCAAAACGACGGTCGTGTCGACCTTGACGCATTTGGCCGCGCACTACGGCCCGAAACGATTCTGGTCACGGTCATGGCTGCGAACAATGAGACCGGAGTTCTGCAGCCAATCGCCGAAATCGGGGCGATCTGCCGAGAGCGTCGCATTGCATTCCATACGGATGCTGCCCAAGCTGTCGGCAAGGTTCCGATCAATTTGGCCGCGCAGAACGTCGACCTGCTTTCCATTTCGGGACACAAGCTTTATGGCCCGAAAGGAGTCGGGGTTCTGTACGTGCGCAAGAGCTCAGCCGTGACTGTGGCCCCGCAGATCCATGGCGGAGGACACGAACACGGTCTCCGCTCAGGAACCCTGAATGCCCCCGGGATCGTTGGGCTGGGGAAAGCCTGTGAGATTGCAAAAAACGAGCTGCCTGAAGAGGCCTGTCGCATTGCGGGCCTGCGAAACCGCCTGCGCGAGCGGATCATGTCGGAACTCGACGGTGTCACTATCAATGGTTCAATCGAGCACCGGGTGCCGGGAAATCTCAATGTAAGCTTCGCCGGAGTCCAAGGAGAAGACCTGCTCACTGCGCTCGACGACATCGCAGTTTCCAGCGGCGCCGCCTGTACCTCCGATCACGTTGAACCATCGTATGTGCTGAAAGCTTTGGGCTTGAGCGATGATCTGGCGCAAGCTTCGATCCGTTTTGGCCTGGGCCGCTTCACGACCGAACCCGAAGTTGACTATGCCGCTGGGCGGGTGATCGAGACGGTTCGCCAGTTGCGGGAATTTTGAGCAGCGAAACCGACGATTTCGGAGGGCAGCACGTCCTTCTGAGACTCAAGTTATTTCAGTAGGAACCGCAATTTTGGTGAAGACGGCGGTAGAATGACATAGGCCGCATTTTGTCGATCTAAATTCCGGCACCGGCATCTAATCTCCAGGGGAGAGATGCGGGAGTCTCAGCTGTGCGATGCTGGGCTTGCCGGTTTCCCGTAATGGCCAGCCAAGGTTGGGGCCGACGGGGGAGAGGACAGGGCGTCCTCCTGAGGAGCCTTTCAGTGAATTCAACCGTTAAAACGATCATTTTTTGGGTGGTCATCGCTTTTTCGGCCGTCGTGCTCTGGGTTTTCGTCAAGCAGGCCCAGTCCGGCCAAAAAGTGCAGGAGATGAACATAACCCAGTTCATGACCGACGTTGACCAGGGCGCGATTAAGGAAATCAATGTCAATGGGGCCGAGGTCAAAGGAAAGAAGACCGACAATTCGGCGTTCCATCTGATCGCCCCCAGCGCCACCTACTTCACGCCAGAAATGATCAAGACCCTCAGAGACAAGGGCGTCCAAGCAACTTTCCAGGACGTCAGCAGCGGCAGTTGGGGCTGGATCATCCAGTTGCTCCCCTTGGGCCTTCTGGCCGCACTCTGGTATTTCATGATCCGCCAGATGCAGACCGGCGGAAACAAGGCGCTCTCATTTGGCAAGAGCCGCGCGCGCCTGCTCTCCATGCAGCAGAAGAAAGTGACGTTCAAAGACGTCGCCGGCGTGGATGAAGCCAAAGAAGAGCTGCGCGAGATCATTGAGTTCCTGCGCGAGGCGCAGAAGTTCCAGAAACTTGGCGGACGTATTCCTAAAGGCGTGCTGTTGGTGGGACCTCCAGGAACGGGTAAGACCTTGCTGGCCCGCGCTGTCGCCGGCGAGGCCAACGTTCCCTTCTTCTCGATATCGGGTTCCGATTTCGTGGAAATGTTTGTTGGCGTGGGCGCGAGCCGCGTGCGTGACCTATTTGAGCAGGGCAAGAAGAATGCGCCTTGCATCATCTTCATCGACGAAATCGATGCGGTTGGACGTCACCGTGGCGCAGGCCTCGGCGGGGGACACGACGAGCGCGAGCAGACCCTGAACCAACTGCTGGTCGAGATGGACGGCTTCGAGTCAAACGAAGGCGTCATCCTGATGGCGGCGACCAACCGCCCGGACGTGCTCGATCCGGCGCTGCTTCGCCCGGGTCGTTTCGACCGCCGCGTAGTGGTAAACCGTCCCGACGTTCGCGGCCGCGAAGAGATTCTCCGGGTACACACCCGTAAGATTCCATTGTCCGACGATGTAGATTTGTCCGTTTTGGCTCGCGGCACGCCGGGCTTCTCTGGCGCCGACCTGGCCAACATGGTGAACGAAGCTGCCTTGGCTGCGGCTCGTCAGAATCGCAAGGCGGTTCTTCAGTACGATTTTGAACTGGCCAAGGACAAAGTCCTGATGGGCGTGGAGCGCAAGTCGCTTCTTCTCTCCGACGAAGAGAAGAAGGTCACTGCGTATCACGAGGCTGGCCATGCACTGGTCGCGGCAAAGCTGCCCAACTCCGATCCACTGCACAAGGTCACGATCATTCCTCGTGGCATGGCGCTGGGCGTCACCATGCAGTTGCCGATCGATGACAAGCACAACTACACCAAGGATTATCTTGAGACCATGATCGCCATCATGATGGGTGGGCGCTTGGCGGAAGAGATTTTCCTGAGCCAGATGAGCACCGGCGCTGGCAACGACATCGAGCGTGCAACCGAAATGGCACGCAAGATGGTTTGCGAGTTCGGCATGAGCGATCTTGGGCCACTCACCTTCGGCAAGAAGGAAGAGCAGATCTTCTTAGGCCGCGAAATCGCCCAGCACCGCGACTACAGCGAAGCCACAGCAATCAAGATCGATGAGGAAGTGAAGCGGCTCGTAGGTAAGGGTTACGAAACCGCAAAAGGCATTCTCGCTTCCAACCACGACACGCTGGTACGAATTGCGCTGGCCCTGCTGGAGCGCGAAGTCCTTGACGCCAACGAGATCAAGATGCTCATCGACGGGAAAGAATTGCCCAAGATGACACCTCCTTCAAAGGGCGATGACGGTGGCATGCAGCAGGTGCTGAAGCCGGAACCCGGGCGTCCGGGGATCGCCAAGGGCGGCGAGCATCCGGCCCCGGCGTAGAAGTTGCTACTTACTAGTAGCAAATGCCAGTAAAAGATTGGGCGGCCTTAACGGCCGCCCGTTTTCTTGTGGGGGCGGACATTCGTGTCCGCCAAAGCTCTTGTGGCGCCGGCACTTCTGCCCGGGAATTCGACGCTGTTGCCCGCGGCGACCCTGATCCACCGCGGAGATACGGACAAGATCAAATTCTTCTCCACGGATTTACGCGGATAAACACGGATTCGAAATCAATTCGGGTCAAATCCGTGTTGATCCGCGTTCGTCCGCGGAAGAGAAGTTGCTGAATTGTAGATTCTTAAGGCCGCTTCCTGAATACCACTCGCAACTCTTTCCTCCATCGCTCATCAATGCCTAAAACCGCCCACTCGATTCGCGGGGAAATATATCGCAGCAGGATGTCCGTTGCCGGATGCACATGCAGCGCAGGCGCGACCATTACCAGCAGAGGCGAGTCGCCCGATATCTCCCGACCGGCGAAGTATCCGAATTTGTGGAACTCATCGCGCTCCTGGTGCCACACCACGCGCGACCAGTAATCAATTCCCTGCAGAGGCAGGTGAATGTCCTCGTCCGCCTTTAATTCGATTACAGCGAGTCGTCCTTCGCGGGTTACCGTGAGTACGTCAATCATGCCGCGATCCGACGCGTAGAACGCCGGCACCTGCGAATACACAAATCGCGGATCAAATTGGTTTTCCAAGGCCGTGACATTCCTCACCACAAGCGATTCCAGCCAGCGCTCCGGATGCAGGCGCCACCAGCGGCATTCGTGCGGTCCCTCCGCATGCCGCACTTCGCCGACGCTGCGAATGAGAGTTTGAAACTCGGGCATGGTTCGGCCATCGAGCACTCGCTCTTCCGGACCCGCTCCAAACACGATTTCTGGCATTCCCCAAGGCTGCCCAGGAGCAGCCGTCAACCGCGCCCGTGCGAATTCCAGTCCATGGCATCGAAACGACACTTCTGCGGGCGAAACCGCGGCAATCTCAGCCTCCGACATCAGCCCTCGAACCAACGCGATGGGCTCGGCAAAACGCTCCTGAATTTCTGTCTCTTCAGGACATCGCACCAGGCGCGTGTTCACATTCCCGCAGTCCAGAACATCCAGTCCGATGCACTCGTCGGTCCGCTCGTCAAGTTCGTACAATTCCCACTTGGCGGCTGACTGATCGAGATGCGCCGCCCGCTCGCGAACCAGCGCAGCACATCCCCGCGGGATGAACAACTTCAAACCTTCAATCACCAACTTGCCTGTATGAGCCGACCGGCAGGAATCCAGCCACAGAATTCCAAATGTAAGCGAAGCGTCGATGGAAGACTGGAGTTCCTGGCGATTGACTCCGAGCACCGCAAATGCAGACAGGCCGCGCTTCATCATTCCGCGCGCGTAGATTGGCCCAAACGAGCGCTCCAGATCCATCGCCGTGTTCAGTTGCAGCAGTGTCCAATCAGCAAAATGCTTTTTGAGCGCTCGTTCCAGAACGCGCTGATAGCTTGCACGGGCCATACGCTTGGCCGAGGCACTTCGCGGATCGCGTTCGCGATGGATTTCCAGCCTTGTCGCACGTGCCTGTCCGAACTTCTGCACCATCAAGCGAAGGGTTTCTCCCTTGGTCTCAACATCGAGGACCCGCCGAACGGCATTACGCTCCTCAGACCACAAATGCAAAAGGCATTTATTGTTTTCTCCCGAAACTGAGTACTTGGCGCGCTCGAGATCGAAGACTACTGCCCCGTCTTCCATCACGACAGCAGCACTGCTTCCTCCGAGGAAACCCTCCAGCGCACTAGACAGAGTTTGCGAGGTCATGGTCGGAGTTTTGCAGAAGCGGCGGGCCAGTGTCTGTGACGGATGAACATAGGAATTGAATCATTGACTCATCGGATCATTGAATCAATGCCTACTACGTCCCGTACTGCCCACTCTCAATTACTCAATCCCCCGATGATTCAATGATTCAATCCGCTGTGGGATAATGACTGCAGTACGCGAGTCCTACGCCGGCCGGAGGCCATCTAATACCTGTGGACAATAAGCCCTTTTTCTTTCAGCAATATGGCCTGACCGATCGCGACTTGGAGCGCTACCTCGCCGCAGCCCTTTCAGCGGGTGGTGATTACGCCGACCTGTACTTCGAATACCTGTCTTCGACCGCTCTTTCTGTGGATGAATCCATGGTGAAATCCGCCTCGCAGGGCATTTCGGCGGGCTGTGGAGTGCGAGTGATCTCCGGCGAGCGTACCGGCTACGCTTACACCGACGATCTTTCGCCGCAGCGAATTCTGCATGCGGCCCGAACTGCAGCCCTGATAGCCAGCGGGCCAGCCAAGACCCCGAGCGCGGGATTTCAACAGAAAGCTGCGCGCAGTCTTTATCCGGTAACCTTGCCGTCGGTTGATGCCGAGATCACCGCCAAGGTGGAACTCGTGATGCGCGCCGACAGCGCCGCCCGCGCCTACAATCCGCAGATCAAGGAAGTTCGCGCCAGCTATGCAGATGAACTCCGCAACATTCTCGTGGTCGGCTCGGATGGAACTTACGCAGAAGACTCTCAGCCCTTGGCGCGACTGAATGTCTCGTGCATCGCCAAAACTGACAGCAATTCCGCTCGCGGCAGTGCCGGTGGCGGCGGTCGCGTTGCCCTTGACTTCTTCTTTGGCGAGAAGACCCCTGAGTTCTTCGCTAAGGAAGCCGCGCGTCAGGCGATTCTGCAGCTCGACGCGCGCGAAGCTCCCGCGGGAGAGATGGAAGTGGTGCTCGGGCCCGGCTGGCCCGGAGTGCTGTTGCACGAAGCTGTCGGTCACGGGCTCGAAGCGGACTTCAATCGCAAGCAGACTTCCGCATTTGCCGGCCTGATTGGGAAGCCGGTAGCCAGCGAAAAGGTCACAGTGGTCGATAACGGCACCATGCCGTGGCGGCGCGGCTCGCTCAACGTGGACGACGAAGGCAATGCAACGCAGGAAAACGTCCTCATCGAAAAGGGAATTCTGAAGGGCTATTTGAGCGACAAGCTCTCCGCCAAGTTGATGGGCATGAAGAATACCGGCAATGGACGCCGCGAAAGCTACGAGCACATCCCGATGCCGCGCATGACGAATACCTATATGCTGGCCGGCGACGACGATCCTGAAGACATCATCCGCTCGGTAAAGAACGGGGTGTATGCGGTGAACTTCGGCGGCGGCCAGGTGGACATCACCAACGGTAAGTTCGTCTTCTCCGCGTCCGAGGCGTACCTGATTGAAGACGGAAAAGTGACTGCCCCCATTCGCGGTGCAACTTTGATCGGCAATGGTCCGGAGGCGCTGAAGCACGTGTCCATGGTGGGGAACGACCTTCGCCTCGATGAAGGCGTAGGGACCTGCGGCAAAGATGGACAGGCTGTCCCTGTCGGTGTAGGAATGCCCACGACGAAGCTCGACCGCATGACGGTTGGTGGCACCGCCCGGAAAGATCCCGGCGGCTTCATGCAGTAGTTGTCTTTCACCACGGGGGCACGACGAAGAGCCAGGGGGGGCGTTCGGAGTCCGTTGTTTGCGGATGCACAGATCTTTTGTGGATGTGCAGATCTTTTGCGGATTACGAATCGTTCTTTACGGTGTCATTCCGAACCGCTTCAGCGGTGAGGAACCTGCTTTCGATCGGGCACAGGAAGAAGCGGATTCCTCACCGCTGAAGCGGTTCGGAATGACATACCTATATTTTTGAGTTTTGTGTTTTTCTGTGCCCCTGTGCCTCTGTGGTGAACTGGTCACTCGGCCGATTTTTGCCGACGACCGACGACCAAGGACCGACGACTTTTTTCCTTATGCCTGAAACAACTCTCGAGCCTCAAACCGAAACTGATCTGAAAGAACTTGCCCAGGACCTCGTCCGTCGCGCCATGCAGCACGGCGCCAGCGCTGCCGAGTGCGTCATCCGCGAAGGCGACGAATTTTCCACGCTTGTTCGCCTCGGCCAGGTTGAAACCTTGAAGGAATCTGGATCGAAAGCCATCGGCGTGCGCGTCTTTTTCGGCAGGCGCTCGGCCAGCACCCATTCCAGCGACTTCTCTCGCGCCGGTCTTGACCGCATGCTCAGCTCAGCGCTTGAGTTGGCAAAGATTACTTCCGAAGATCCATTCGCCGGAATTCCCGAGCAGGAGCAGTTGGGATCCATTCCCGGCAATCTCGATCTCTATTCGCAGGATGTCTACTCCCTGCCCGGTCCCGAGCGCATCAGCTACGCCCGCCGCGCAGAAAAAGCCGCGCTGGATTTTGATCCGCGCCTGAAGAATTCCGACGGGGGCTCGTTCGATGCCGCCACCGGTCACAAGATCCTTGCCAATTCGCTCGGCTTCTTGGGCGAGTACAGGCGCTCTTATTGTTCCGTTTCCGCCGTTCCCATCGCGCAGGACGAGAACGGAGCCATGCAGCGCGACTACTGGTATTCGGTGGCGCGCAGTCTGGGAAGGCTTGAGTCGCCAGAGCACGTCGGCAAAGTTGCGGCCGAGCGAACGCTGCGCCGACTCGGTGCGCGGAAGGTAAAGACGCAGAAAGTTCCCATCATCTTCGATCCGCTGGTCTCGACTTCAATTCTGGAGCACATCTTCGAAGGTGTGAACGGAGACTCGGTCTATCGTGGCGCGTCGTTTCTCGCTGGAAAACTCGGCCAGAAGATTGCCGCGAGTGGTGTGACCGTCATTGACGACGGAACCATGGTAGGCGGCTTCGGCACCAGCCCATTCGACGGCGAAGGTATTCCCACGCGCCGCACAGTCGTAATCGATCAGGGCGCGCTGACTTCGTATCTGTTGAATACGTACACCGCCAAGAAGCTCAAGCTGAAAACCACCGGAAACGCTTCGCGCGGGCTCGCGGGAACTCCCGGCATTGGCCCGGGCAACTATTTCCTCCAGCCGGGTTCGCGTACACCGCAGGAGTTGATCGGCGATGTGAAAGACGGCTTATACGTCACGGAATTCATGGGCATGGGTGTGAATCTCGTCACCGGCGACTACTCGCGCGGCGCATCCGGCATGTGGATCTCTAACGGCGAGCTCGCGTACCCCGTCGAGGAAATCACCGTCGCCGGCAACCTCAAAGACATGTTCATGAACATCTCTGAAGTGGCTAACGACCTGGAATTCCGCGGGTCGGTCGCAGCGCCGACGTTGAGAATCGACGGCCTCACGGTCGGGGGCGAGTAGGTGCGATTCGCACGAATCGTAGTTTTGATTGCAGGCATTTGGGGCGTGCTGGTACTGACGCCCCTTTACTTTATGTTCGGCCTGATCGGCCGCAAAGACCCGCCGCCGATCACTCATCCCGGCTTCTATTACGGATTTGTAGGCGCAGGACTGGCGTGGCAAATCGCGTTTCTGATCATCGCAAAATATCCCGTGCGTCTGCGGCTCATCATGATTCCTGCTGTCATCGAGAAATTCACGTACGCGATGGCAATGTTCGCTCTGTATTCCCAATCCCGCGTTCACGGGTCAGACATGGTGTTCGCTACTGTCGATACGCTCCTCGGGATTCTATTCATTGTCGCCTTCGTTAAGACACCCAGCCAACTCGCCGCTGAGCCTGCGTAATGTCCCGAAGAATATAATCAACCTGCATGGGCGGCCTCCTCCAGCCAACACCAACACCAGCCGAACACGAACGCAGCAACAAGCTCCCGGTCTTGATCGCATTTGTTGGGATCGCGGTCATCGTGCTGATCGCCGTCATTGCCACGAGGCAAAAGCCCAAGGCCCAAGCTGCGCCTCCGCTCTATGCCTCGAACATCAAGTTTTCGGATTTCAAGATGAGTGAGGCGCAGAACTTTGTGGGCTCTTCAGTTACCTATCTCGATGGCACGGTGGCGAACCTCGGAGACAAGACGGTTACGCAGGCAGCAGTGAAGGTAACTTTTCGCGACGCGTACGGGCAGGTGGCGCAGATCGAATCCGATGTTCCGCTCAGAATCCTGCGCAACAATGGCCCGACCGAAGATGCCGTCGACCTTTCCATGGCCCCGCTCGGCCCAGGCCAGACCCGCACATTTCGTCTGATCTTTGACCGCGTGAGCAAACAGTGGAACCAGGGGTACCCGGAGCTGGAGATCACGGCAATAACGACGAAGTAGGCGTCAGGTTTCAGGTTTCAGGTTTCAGGTTTCAGGTTTCAGGTTTCAGGTTCTAAGCGCTGTAACTGACTGGTGGATACGGGGTCTGACTGCCTGAAACCTGAAACCTGAAGCCCGACACACCCTTTCCCCTTTACAATCTCTCCATGTCTGACACGAAGGCCGTGCGCCTTACGGCGACGGTCAAAGCGGCGGGTTGAGCGTCCAAGCTGAGTCCGGCGGCGCTGGACAAGGTGCTTGGGAAATTAGCCCGGCAACATGACCCGAACGTCCTGGTTGGCTTCGATCACGCCGACGACGCCGGAGTGTATCAACTCGGCCCCGACACCGCTCTGGTGCAGACCGTCGACTTCTTCACGCCCATCGTTGACGATCCGTACACCTTCGGGCAGATCGCCGCCACGAATTCCTTGAGCGATGTTTACGCCATGGGTGGCCGTCCGCTGACGGCGATGGCGATGGTTTGTTTTCCGGAAAAAGCGGACCTGGAAATTCTGGAGCGAATTCTCGCCGGCGGCTTGTCAAAGATGATCGAGGCAGGATGTACGGTGATCGGCGGCCACAGCATCCGTGACGAGGAAACCAAGTTCGGGTATTCGGTAAACGGGATGATTGATCCGAGTAGGGTTCTGAAGAACGGCGGTGCGCGTCCCGGCGACCAGTTGATTTTCACGAAAGCGATCGGCACCGGCGTGATCTCGACTGCAATCAAGAAAGGCGTTGCGAAACAGAGTTGGATCGATGCCGCCGTCACTTCGATGACGACCCTGAACAAAACCGGCGCGGAAGTAATCACCACTGGCCGTGTGGGGACGGGCGCCCTCGCCCGTCCGGCGGGGCAGAGTCCCGCAGAGGGTTCTGCTAACGACCAAGGACCAACGACCAACGACGGGTTTATCCACGCTCTCACCGACGTGACCGGCTTCGGCCTTATCGGACATCTTCGTGAAATGTTGCTGGCTTCGGAAGGCGTCTCGGCGATGATCTACAGCTCACAGGTTCCGCTGCTTGAAGGTGCGCTGGATTGCATTCGAGCTGGACACATTCCCGGAGGACTCAACGCCAACCGCGAGTTTGCGGAATGCATTGTGAATTATGACAGCGATGTTCCCGCAGAAATCAGGACGGTTTTGTTTGATCCGCAAACCGCGGGCGGTCTGCTGGCCGCGGTCGCTCCGGAATCAGCGAAGGAGTTGCTGGACGCGCTGCGCTCGTCAGGTGTTCCGGCGCACGAAATTGGAGAGATCGCGGCCGCGCCGCATCCCCGAATTCACGTGGTGGGCTGACGCTCAGTGCTTCGCTTCGGTCGCCTCAAGCTTGCCGATTGTCTTCACCAGCCAATCGCGCAGCGCCGGTTCGACCCTGTCGCGGTCCTGTTCAAGGCTGGCAATCGTCTCGCCTTTCTCGTTCAGGGGAATATGGTGGCAAGGCAGAGTCTCGTGCTTGTGCTGGGCAGGAACAAAGCCCATCAGCACGCAGTCGCCTTCAGGATTGCAGGCGCAATACTTCTCCTTGGGACAAACCGGAGAATCTTCGATGAACACCGGCTTCCGCCAGGTGGCGCCAGTCTCCATGCAGAACAGCGGTTGGCGGCCGCCGACCGGTTTCTTGTAGCCGGCGTGGTCCACGAATTCGAGTTCCTTTTTTAACGTCTCGAGCGGGGTCTGAGTCGGTTTCATATGCAACTCCATGGGCGGACACGGCCTGATTACCCTTTTACTGCCGTGAGCTTAGGAGCGCTGTGATCAGAAACACGTCGGCGGGAGCGTCGGGTCACACCGGAAACGGCTTTGCGTGGGTCGGACATTCTTGTCCGACGGGGCAAATCGAATTAGGCGGCATTGAGTTCCACCATGTACCACTCAGTACTTCCTCAGCACCCCGATTACCCGCCCCTGGACCTGCACATCCTTAGCGGGCACGATGATCGGCTTCATCTTGGCATTTGACGGCTGCAGGCGGATGTTATCACCCTCACGATAGAGTCGCTTCAAGGTTGCATCGGTGCCTTCTACCAGCGCCACCACGATGTCGCCGTTGTGCGCGACCTTGGTCTTCTCAACCAACACGTAATCGCCGTCGAGGATGTGCTCATCCTGCATCGACTCGCCGCGCACCTCGAGTGCAAACACTTCTTTCGACCGAGTGAAATCGGCAAGGGAAATGGTCTCCGGCCGCTCAATGGCCTCGATCGGCTGGCCGGCGGCAATTCGTCCCATCAGCGGAACCATGGTGCCGCTGTTTACCGCCATCGATTGCTTGAGTCGTCCCTTGGGCGGAAGCAGGTCGATGGACCGGCTGCGGTTGTAGTCGCGGCTGAGCAGGCCTTTCTCCTCAAGGTTCGTGATGTGCTTGTGAACCGTGGCGAGCGAGCTCAGGCCCAAGCCCTCGCCGATCTCCTCAAAGGACGGCGAATACTGGTTCTTCTGGACGAAATCTGCGATGAAGTCGTACACCTGCCGCTGACGTCGAGTGATTGCCATGAGAGTCATTGTAGGCGAATATAAGGCGAAAAAACAAGCTTTTAGCCGTTAGCTTCTAGCTTCTAGCTGGGACCACATTGTCTGGGCTCTGCGACCTCGGCAATCTTTGCGGTTAAAATTATGGTTTGGCTAGGAGCTAAAGGCTAACAGCTAAGAGCTTTCTTATGGAAAAACTCAAAAAATCGGACGCCGAGTGGCAAAAAGAACTCACCCCTGAGCAGTACTACGTCACGCGCAAAGCGGGAACAGAGGCGCCCTTCAGCGGCAAGTACTACCAAACGAAAGATCCGGGGACGTACACCTGCGTCTGTTGCGGGCAGCCGCTATTCAGCTCGGAAACAAAGTTCGACGCGCATTGCGGCTGGCCAAGCTTTTATCAGCCACTGGAACAGGGCGCGGTGGAAGAGCACTCCGATAATACGTTCAGCATGCGTCGTGTCGAGGTTCGCTGCTCGAAATGCGATGCGCACCTTGGACACGTCTTTCCTGACGGACCCCGTCCTACAGGTTTGCGGTATTGCATGAATTCGGCGTCGCTGGAACTCAAGCCAGAAGAGAAGTGACTAGTGGCTAGTGGCTAGTGGCTAGTGCGGACGCGATCGAGTGAAGCCAACAGCGCATTGAGAATCCTACCAACTTCCTGAACTTGATCAAGCAAGCGCTGAGTCGATTCTCTCTCGAGATATCCAAGGTCTTCTGCGATCAACAATTGCGTTTCTACTTCGAAGGTAGAACCGCGCGGATGGCCGAGAAACTGCTTGAATTCTCCGCGGGTGAGCCGCCCCTGACCTTCTGCGATATTGCTGGGTATCGAAACCGCAGCACGACGAAGCTGACCGGTTAAACCGTACATTTCATCTTTGGGAAAGCTCTGTGTGTGGCGGTAGATTTCGGCAACGAGAGCCCTGCTCTTCTTCCAGCCGATGAGTTCTTGATACTGACGTAAAGGCGTACTGTTCTCCAGCAGCCCTTGAGCATGCGCTTCAAGAGCTGCTGTCGGAGAACAAAAGATGTGAAAACTTAGGACGAGTTCCCGTTTCGGAGATGTGTCTTGCGGGAGCTAGAGCTTCTACTAGTCACTAGCGACTAGTTCTTTCCCGCCGCTGCTGCCATCGCCTTCGGCGCATCGTGGCTCTTGTCCTGCTTCTGCTCGGTCGGATTGAGCTGCACGCTGCCGCGGAGCATAGCGCCATCTTCCACGCTGATGCGCGCGCTGACCACATCGCCGGTCAGGGTGCCTTCGCTACGGATGTCCACGCGATCGCTGCACTCAACGTTGCCGGTGACTTTGCCCATGATCACGACTTCGCGCGCTGAAATGTTCGCCTGCACGACGCCATTGCGTCCAACCGTCACGCGATGATCTTTGAAGGTCACGCTGCCTTCGACGCGGCCGTCGATGTACAGCGACTCATTGCCGCTGATTTCGCCTTTAATCACAACCGTGCGTCCAATCGTGGCCTGCTCGATCGGCGAGGTCATGGTCTTAACCGGCGTGAGCTGGTTCGGGGTTGATGGTGTGAAGCTCGGTTTCGTTGCGTCGTTGGATTGCAGCATGGGAGCCCGTCCTTTGTAATGTCCGCGCGTTGCGGCGAAATTTGTCGGTAACTGTGACTATGGCACGGAGTTACCAAAGTGCGTCAGGTTACGGAGGACGGTGTACCGTGGGAGCGGCTGTTGGTTATTGGCTATTGGCTCTTGGTTGTTGGTTCTTGGGTAAGACAACTACTTGGAATAGATTTTGCGTGGCGGGGACACTATGTGGCGGGCGCGCCCTCGCCCGCGTTGCTGGCCCTAAGAAAATCTTTTGATCAAGGACCTGTCTGGGACCTTATTTCGTCACAACCGCCGCCGACTTTTCCCCCGGAAAATGCACCAGCCCAACCACAGCCTGCACCAGCGCTACGATCAGAAGAACGACTCCGATCAGTGTGGCAGCAACGCCCGTGATGGCCGGCAACCCAGTGGTCTTAATCGAGACTTCCAGCGCGGCGCCTGCAACAGGGTATGCACCGCTTAGGCCGATGGTGCCGTGGCAGTATCCGAAAATTAGTCCCAATCCGGTGGCAAGGAAAACAATCGAGGCGATTAAGCTGCGTTCGCAATTCATAGGGCATTCCTCAGCTCAAAATCTTACTCCCAGAGCTACAAACGCGGACAGATCACCTCTCATAGTGAGGTTCTTGGGAGGCACCTCTGCCCAGCCCCTTTCCGTTGCCTCCCACCACCCGCTGGAGCATAATCTAAATAGGGACGGTGTGTCCGCCCGACGTGTGCAGTGAACCTTCCGAACTCCATTACGTTGACCCGGATCTTCAGTATTCCCTTGCTCATCTGGGTGCTCTCGACCACTCGCTTCACCAGTGTGAATGGCGAAAAAGAGCTGCTCGCGTCAATTCTGTTCATCGCCGCCTCGATCACCGACGGCATTGACGGCTACATTGCCCGGCGCCGTGGCCAGATCACCACCATGGGCATGCTCCTCGACCCGCTCGCCGACAAGCTACTGATCACCGCCGCCTTCATTACGCTGGTCAAGTTCAACCCCGTCCTGGTCGCGCCGTGGATCGCGGTGGTAGTAGTAGGCAGGGAATTCCTGGTCAGTGGACTACGAAGTATCGCGGCATCCGAGGGCTTTACCATCGAAGCCAGCGATCTCGGGAAATTCAAGATGGTGGTGCAAATCGTCTCCGTGGTCGCGGTCATTCTTGACCACCGCTGGCAGGAGTGGCCCATTTACCGCAGCTTCTTCTTCCCCGTGCATTGGATCGCCTTTGCCGCGATTTGGTTCATGGTGGTGCTGTCGCTCTGGTCGGCGGGTGACTACTTCGCAGGCTTCTGGAAGAAGATCGATCACCGCGTCGAAAGACGCCGTCGCCGTTCATTCGTGCTCAGCCGCCGCAAGAAGAGTAATGTCGCAACCATCTGAATCCTCGCCGATACCACCCGATCCACCAGAATCTGAGCCCGAATATACCCAGGAAGAACGCACAGCCCTATTGCAGTTGGCGCACGAAGCAATCCTCGCGGTTTTGGAGAACCGCGACCGGCGGCCCTTCCTGCCGACCGAGCATCTCTCGCAACTACGAGGAGCTTTCACGACTGTCTACTCTCAGGGGAGACTTCGCGGATGCGTGGGATACCCATCCGCGGTTTCGGCGCTATACAAAACCGTGATCGAGACCGCCCAGTCAGCCGCATTCGAGGACCCGCGTTTCGTTCCTGTCACCCTGAGCGAGGCGCCGGGATTGAAGATTTCCATCAGCGTGCTTTCGCCAGTGGCGCCGATTCGCGCCGAGGATGTCACCATCGGCCGCCATGGGCTGATCATTTCCGAAGGCGTCTTTCGCGGCTTGCTGCTTCCGCAAGTGCCGGTCGAACATGGCTGGGACCGAATCAGTTTCCTGGAGCAGACTTGCCGCAAGGCTGGCCTCGCGCTCGACGCCTGGAAGTCCGGCGCGACAATCGAGGCGTTCACGGCAGAGGTGTTCGGCGACCCAGGTGCGGAGGACTAGGTGCCTCGTGACAGCCGCTCGGCTGTCTAGATCGACAGATCCTCAACCCACGCTTTCAATACGCCATTACTTTAGTGGGCCGGACGCTGCTTCGCACCTTACACATCAGGCACCCAGAAAGTACGATGAGCATTGTCACAGGAGAGATTATGAGAATCGTTACGGTTCTTGCCTGGATGGCATTGTTCACGTCCGCAGGAGCTTATTCACAAACCAGCGCTCAGTCGTCGGGCGCGGACTTGCCGGCGAACACGGCCACAAAGATCGACCCTGCTAAAGAAGCCGACATCCGTCGGTTGCTCGACGTAACCGGCGCTGCAGGCCTTGCCACGCAGATGATGGACCAGATGGAGCACGGCATTCGTCCGCTGATGACGAGCTCGCTGCCTCCTGGAGAATATCGCGAGAAACTCGTTGAATTGTTCTTCGAGAAGTTCAAATCCAAGATCGACTCGAATCAGTTGATCGCGCTTATCATTCCGATCTACGACAAGTACTACACTCATGCCGAGATCAAGAGCCTGATTGAGTTCTACGAGTCGCCGGTGGGCAAGAAAGTTGCCACATCCATGCCCAAAGTCTTGGCGGAGTCACAAGCTGCCGGGGGCCAATGGGGCCAGCAAATCGGCCGAGACAGCATGATTGAAGTGCTGCAGGAGCATCCTGACCTACGGCAGGCGTTGGAGAGCGCAAAGGCGAATCCGCAGCAGTAGCCGGACCTCACAATTCAGTGAAATCGGGCGCGATTCGTCGCGGCCTTCCATTTCGAGCCACTCCCGCCTGATAAAATCAGTGTTTAGCCACTCTCTCCATGGATCCCCAGCACATCCGCAATTTCGCGATTATTGCGCACATCGACCACGGAAAGTCGACGCTGGCCGACCGCCTACTTGAGTTGACGGGGTCCCTGACCGCGCGTGAGATGCAGGCGCAGGTGCTTGATTCCATGGACCTGGAGCGGGAGCGCGGCATCACCATCAAGGCCCACGCGGTTCGCATGATGTACACCGCGCACAACGGTGAAACGTATCAGCTGAACCTCATTGATACGCCCGGGCATGTGGACTTTTCGTATGAAGTTTCGCGGTCGCTGGCCTCCTGCGAGGGCGCGCTGCTGGTCGTGGATGCCTCGCAGGGTGTCGAGGCGCAAACACTCGCGAATTCGTACCTGGCGATTAATCACGGCCTCGAGATCATTCCCGTCATCAACAAGATTGACCTGCCAAGCGCCGACATCCCGCGCACAAAAGAAATGATCGAAGGCGCGGTGGGCCTTGACGCCAGCAACGCCATTCCAATCAGTGCGAAGACCGGGCAAGGCGTCCCCGACGTCCTTGAAGAAATTGTGAAGCGAGTTCCTCCACCAAAGGGCGCCGCTGAGCGCAAGCTGCAGGCGCTCATCTTCGATTCCTGGTTCGATCCCTATCGCGGCGTGATCGTGCTGGTCCGCATCTTCGAAGGCCGCCTCCACAAAGGACAAAAGATCCGTTTATGGTCAAACGGGCGCATCTTCGACGTGGAAACTCTCGGCGTGCTCACCCCCAAGCCGGTCGAAATCGACGAATTGCATGCCGGAGAAGTCGGGTTCCTTATTGCGAACATCAAGAATGTCGCCGACACCAAAATTGGCGACACGATCACCGACGAGAACGATCCCGCGCTCGAACCGCTGCCCGGATTCGAGGAACTCAAGCCGATGGTATTCGCGGGCATCTATACAGTGGATGCGCACGAGCACACGCAACTGCGCGAAGCGCTCGAAAAATTGCGGCTGAATGATTCTTCGTTTTTCTTTGAGCCGGAAAGCTCCGCCGCGTTAGGCTTCGGCTTCCGCTGCGGCTTTCTCGGGCTGCTGCACATGGAAATCATCCAGGAACGCCTGGAGCGCGAGTTCGGCCTCGACCTGATCACCACAGCGCCCAGCGTTCGTTATCAGATCACCAAGACCGACGGCGAGGTCACGGAAGTCGATAACCCGTCCCGGTGGCCCAATCCCAGCGAAATCCAGAAGATCGAGGAGCCCGTGATCCTCGCGACCATTCTCACCAACGAAGAATTCGTTGGCGGAATTTTGGCGCTGGTCGAAGAAAAACGCGGGAAGCAGAAGAGCTTTGAGTATGTCAGCGCAACGCGCGTGATGCTGCAATACGAATTGCCGCTGAACGAAATCGTGCTCGATTTCTATGATCGCTTGAAGTCAGTTTCACGAGGCTATGCGTCGCTCGACTATCACCTCGCAGGAACCTGGGATTCGCCGATGGTGAAACTCGACATCCTAGTCGCCGGCGATCCCGTCGATGCGCTCTCGATCATCGTGCACCGCGATTTCGCCTACGAACGTGGCAAGGCGCTGGTCAGCAAGATGCGCGAACTGATTCCCCGGCAGATGTTCGAGGTCCCGATTCAAGCTTCCATCGGTGCGAAGATCATTGCCCGTGAAACCGTCCACGCTATGCGCAAAAATGTTCTGGCCAAGTGCTACGGCGGCGACATTAGCCGTAAGCGCAAGCTGCTCGAAAAGCAGAAAGAGGGCAAGAAGCGCATGAAGCGCATCGGCAGGGTGGATATTCCGCAAGAAGCATTCCTGGCCGTGCTCAAGGTTGGGGAAGGCGAGTAGCTTACGGCTACGTGGGTTCGATCACCTTAAGTCGCGGAACCTTGGCGAAGTGTTTCCGGTTGAAGGTGGCCAATTCTGCGTCCCGCTCAAGCGCAGTTGCGCCGACAACCAGGTCGTATGGACCAATCATCTTGCCTGCGCCTTCCAAGTCCGCCCATAAGCGCGCATGGTGATATGCGGTCTGCTCGGTATACGGAATAATTGGAAGAACATTGATCACAGCCTGCAAGAATCTTTCGCGAGAGTGTCGATGAGTCCCCGTCGCGCGCTCCACCCCGTGCCAAAGCTCGGCAACCGTAATCGCAGCAATGGCGAACTGCTCCTCTGCGTGTGAAGCAAGCCAGCGTTTAAGATCAAACGTTCCGCGCTCTCCCGATATGATTACATCGGCATCGAGGATTATTTCCACTTGTCTGAGACTTGTCCCAGTCTCTTTCGGGCGCCCTGTAAATCACGTGCCCACTCGCGCGCTTCCTCCGGCGACAGCTGTACCTGAGAAATTACGGAGGCCAACTCGCCGCCTGAACAGACTTTTTCCACGTCAGGAACGATACGAGCCACGGGGGAACCGCCCTTTAGCAGCACAAAGGTGACGTTCTGATAATGGGCGCGGCTTACGCACTCAGCGAAATTACGCGCCGCTTCGGTGACGCTAATGATCTTCTTCACCGAATCATATTATCTGATAATCTGATTTTTATGCAATATTTCAATACTTTGCCGAGTCCCCGGGCCTGAGGGGGCATTCGTGTCACTCCAGATGAAACTCGCCGCCGCTCCATTCTTCAGGCGCAACGTCGGCGAAGGTTTCGGTGAAGTCCCAGCGGTGGCCGTGAAAATCCTGCGCGTTGTACTGGCGCTCGCCATATGGGTGATCTTTCGGCTCGTTCAGGATAACCGCGCCGTTCTTTCGCGCTCGCTCGCAGTGCTCCTCAGCATCTTCAATCCGAACCTGGACATGTTGCGAATTGTTGGGCTTCACATTGCCTTCCGCAATCGTGAAACAGCCATCGCCGGCCTTCATCTGAATGCGGTGATTGGCGATGCGCAGGCGAACTGTGAAGCCAAACGCCTTTGACAACCAATCCGCAGCCGCGCTGGGATCGGGATAAATGAGCACGGGAATAACCGGGCAGGGTGGTGCAGAGCGATTGAATCTCATGCAAAAAACTTTAGCACTTCTTGAATCTACTTCTTCCTTGGCACTTAAGATGAAATGACGGGGGCGAGGGTACCCGCGCCCGTCTCGAGTAAGTTGAAAATTTCCAGCGCGATCTGTCGGTTCACGCCTTCTTGATCAACCGTGTAATCCAGATCAAGATCACCGCGCCGAGAATTGCGACCAGGATGCTCCACACCAACCCGCCGCCACCGACTCCCAGTAGGCTCATCACCCAGCCACCGACGATACCGCCGACGATTCCCAAAATGATGTCGACAACGACGCCGTAGCCGCCACCCTTCATGATTTTTCCTGCTGCCCAGCCTGCGATCAGGCCTACCACGATCCACCAGATGATCCCGTGTGCCATGCGTTCCTCCTTGGAAGATGTGAACGTGAACGCGAACTGAATCAGAAACTACTACGCGGCCCCGGCGAAAGATCGGAAGAACTGCGCGCGCCGCAATTGAGACGCAGGCAGACTAGGCGTTCAGCTTGAGATTGTCAATTAGCGCGATTCAGTTCTTTCTACGCGCGAAGCAGAGGCCTGACCATGTCTCATCGATGGCGCAGATTTTGTAATCCACCCATTCGTGAGCGAGGCCAAACTCGCGAATAGTTCCTTCTTTCAAGTCGGTCTTAATCCCGGAAGCTTGCTTGGGCCATGCGATCCAGAACGCGACTTTTTGCGGAAGAGATCTGGCCAGGTTGCCGAAGTCGCGAACCAGATCGGCTTCTGACTTAACGAACAGGACCGCGACATTTGCGGCCGGAGCGTCTTCGACGATCTGTGCGTTTTCCGGCAGCGGTTCCAGCTTTCTTTCGAATCTCTGCGGTGAATTGACGAGAACCACGCGTGAATTCTCGCGGATGCCGAGTTTCTTCGGCAGCGGCGTTCCTGAGTAGCCTGCCATGGTTCCGGGAACGACAGGCATTTGGGGAGCACTTATGACTGCCTTTGCTATCGCACTCTTGATCGACCGCCACTCACTGAAACTCGCATCGGGCAGCAGATTTCGCGTCTTCGCAATGTGACCGCCGTCTCCGCCAAGGAACAGGATCGGCACGTTGCGCGTGGCCTTCTGCCGGCGAAAGTATCCGGCGATTTCGCGTCCGTAGGATGGAATTCGGCCAAGATCGATAACAAAGAGATCGGGTGGCGTGCCGTTAGGTTTGAATTGGCTTGAGTCTTTGCTGTTCCACAGCGTTGTGACCTCGTGCCCAAGTTTGGCGAGCTTCTGCGCGCGTTCTGCGGCCTCGGCTTGGTTCCAATGCACAAGGAGGATACGACTCATGGGAGTGGCGAGATTATAAGCTGCCCCACCCTCGAAGATGTCGCGAGGGTGGGGCAAACACTGGACTTATTTGACGGCTCGTTTGAGGCACTCTTCCAGCACATCCATCGCGATGTCCGCCTGCTCTTTGGTGGCGATGAGCGGGGGCGCGATGCGAATCGTATTCGGGCCGCAGCCGAGGAACAGAATGCCGCGCTCGAACGCGAGGTCGATCACTCGGTCGCGTTCGGCGGGAGCGGGCGTCTTCTTCTCCTTGTCGTAGACCAGTTCGAGGCCGATCATCAGCCCGTACCCGCGAACATCGCCGACGAGCGATTGTTTCCGCGGCCAGTCCGCCATGCGCTGCCTGATGTGCTTGCCAACTTCCTCGGCGTTGCGGATCAGCCCTTCGCGTTCGATCACATTAAGGGTGGCCATTGCCGCAGCGATGCAAACTGGATTGCCACCGAAAGTCGACGCATGAGATCCCGGCACCCAGTCCATGATTTCGGCTTTGCTCATCATGACCGAAAGCGGCATGCCGGACGCGATCCCCTTCGCGCTGCAAACGATGTCAGGATGCACGCCGGTGTGCTCGATCGCCCACCACTTGCCCGTCCGCCCGATGCCGCTCTGGACTTCGTCGGCAACCAGCAGAATGCCGTGGCGATCGCAGATCCGGCGCAGTTCTTCCATGAAAACGCGCGGCGCCGGAACGTACCCGCCCTCGCCCTGCACCGGCTCGACGAAAATCGCCGCTACTTCTTCCGGAGCGACCGTGGTTTTGAAAACCTTGTCCTCGATAAACCGCGCACAGGCCAGCGCGTCACTCTCGCCCTTCCGATACACGTCCGGATAAAGCACGTGCGTCACGCCCGGCACGAGCGGCGCGAACCGTCGACGCTGCTGGGGCTTGGATGCCGTCAGTGACAGCGCTCCCATGGTGCGTCCGTGGAACGCGCCGTAGAAGGCGATGATCTGCGTGCGCTTAGTGTGATAGCGCGCCAGCTTCAGCGCAGCCTCGATCGCCTCGGCTCCTGAGTTGCCGTAATAGAAGCGGTGCGGCCCTGGCATCGGCGCGATCTTCGACAGCCGCTCTGCCAATGTAACCAGGCTCTCGTAATAAAAATCGGTGCCCGACATGTGGATCAACTCGCCGGCCTGTTTCTGGATGGCAGCAACCACGTCAGGATGGCAGTGGCCAGTCGAGGTCACGGCGATGCCGGACGAAAAATCGAAAAACTCATTGCCGTCAACGTCGGTGACGACGATGCCGTGCCCTTCCTTCGCCACCAGTGGGTACGAGCGGGTATAGGACGGAGAAATATAACGGTCATCGCCCTCGAGCACGCGCTTGGCGTTGGGACCGGGCAGGGCGGTCTTAATCTTGGGTCCGTCGATCACGGAACCCATCATAGTGGGTGTCATGGGAATCCTCCTGAACAGTTGCTAGTTATCAGTTGCTAGTTGCTAGCAGATCCGCACAAGGGCGAACTACTGCCTTGGTAAAACAGAGGAGGATCCGAACTAGTCGCTACCGAAGAGACTGGGACGCGAATGCGAAGGCAACACGGCCAAATATCTGCGTGGGCACACGAGCATGTGCAACCAGCAGGAAGGCAGGTGCGAATTGGGATTCCAGCAACGCATCGCTAAGCACAATTTTATCGTGCTCAAGGAAGATTAAGGAAGCACCGAAGGTCACTATCAACCGACCACTTGGTCGGCGGCAGGATGCCGGGAAATCTCCTGCTCTGTGCGTTTTCACTGGCAATTCCGACGCGTATCGTCAGCTGACGAAGAGTGTTTGAGCGCAATTTTCGGATATCACCAAGTCGATGCTTCGTTTATGTTGTCGCTAAGGCTTCAAAGCCTTGTAAATTCGCGGAGATCTTGAATCGCAGACCGTTCTTGATTCGTCTGATTAACATCAGCCCAATGTTCTCGAAGACCTCATCCCGGTTTTTCTTGATGCTCAACTTCGGGCTGGTCTACGTGTTCTGGGGATCGACCTACCTCGGCATCGACATCGCGGTCGAGCACATTCCGCCTGCGCTGATGTGCGCTACACGATTCACCATTGCCGGCGTGATCATGCTGGCATATTGCCTTGTCGCGGGTCACAACATTCGCTATAGCGCTCGCGAGCTGTTGCAACTCGCAATTGTCGGGAATCTCCTGCTCATGGGCGGCAACCTCACTCTTTCTTATGCCGAAATGTACATTCCCAGCGGACTTGCGGCGCTCCTGGTCGCAACCATCCCGCTCTGGTTTCTGATACTGGATGCGCTCATGCTGGGACATTATCATGTCTCTCCGCGCGGACTTGCTGGCCTTGCTCTTGGGCTGGTGGGCACGGCTGTCTTGTTGTGGCCAAAGCTGACTGCGACCACCGGAGTGGGCAGAAAAGAATTGTGGTGGTCGATTGCACTGATTGTCGGTGCGCTCAGCTGGGCTTTCGGCTCCGTGCTCGCGAAGAAGTGGCAGTCTGGTCCACCGACGTTTGGGGGGACTTCCTGGCAAGTATTTTTTGCGGGTCTAGGGAATTTCGTATTTGCCACTCTCAATCGCGACTACCATCGCGCGATCTGGACGGCGAGCGGCGTGGAGGCGATTGCGTATCTTGTGGTTTGCGGATCCCTGATCGGCTACACCGCCTACATCTACATCCTCGGACATGCGCCCACAGCCCGCGTTTCTACCTACGCTTACGTAAATCCGGTTGTGGCCGTTTTCTTGGGCTGGCTCTTTCGACACGAAGTTGTTGATCGCTACGTCCTGGCCGGCAGCGCGGTTGTCATTGCTTCCGTTATTCTGGTGACGAGCGCCAGCGTGACTAAAAAGAACGAGTCCGTCGCGGCCGCTGAAGTGGCCGCCGATTAACCATGCCCAACTGCATAAGTTGTGGGCGGGAACTCTCGTCCGCGAACGAACCCCACAATATCTGTCCGGAATGCCGCGTGGCCATTATGCAGCGAGCGCAGTCGTCATTACCGGCACGGCAGCGTAGATCGATCCCGCTCAAAACCGTTCCAGTCACGACCACTGTGATCGCCATCAACGCACTGGTGTTTCTAGCCATGGCATTCACTGGATCGTCTCCGAGCGAACCAAACATCCCCGATCTCATCAAGTGGGGCGCCAACGATGGTTTGGCGACACTCCTGGCGCAGCCCTGGCGAATGTTGGCTTCCAACTACGTACACATCGGGATCCTCCACATCGCGCTCAATATGTGGTGCTTGTGGAATCTCGGCATTCTGGCAGAACAGATTTTCGACCGTTGGACATATTTCCTGGTGTATACGTTCTGCGGAATCACCGGAAGTCTCGTGAGTATTGTGCTCCACCCGATACGCGTGGGCGCGGGGGCTTCGGGTGCAATCTTCGGAATGGCGGGCGCGCTCATCTCCGCACTGTATTTAGGACATCTGCCGATCCATCCCAGCGCGCTGAAATCTACGCTCAAAAGCCTGTTGTCGTTTGCAGGCTACAACTTGTTTTTTGGCGCCGTCGTTCCTGCGATCGACAACTCCGCGCATATCGGTGGTCTGGTTTGTGGACTAGCTATGGGTGCGGCGCTGGCCCCGCACCTTACGTCTCCACCGGACGAACGCAGCGCATGGAACCGCTGGATCTTCATCCTTGCCACGCTTCTTTTTGCTGCTGCATATTACTTGGCGCGACACTACGTTCCGATGATGTCGTATTGGCATCCCAGGCCAGGCTCCTAGAAGGCTGATTGCTATGCGTCATCTCAGTTCCCGCCTTCGTCGTCTTCCTCGGTCACCAGATCCACCGCCTGGCTGCGCACTATGAAGGCGAACTTCGCTTCTCCCGGCGTATCGAAGGTGACGCGCACTGGCGCGCGCGCCCAGACTGGCGGCGGGCACGAAGCGTTCGCGGGCGCGTTGCTTTTCTCTCCCACGGATTTCTTCAGCAGCGGTTTACGCCTGCCTAATTGAACTACGACACTGAATCGCATGCTCGCATCATCAGAGAGCCCGCAGTAGGCCGCATAGTCGCGAAACCAGCTCACTTGCGAGTAGTACGCATCAAACGCGGGCAATGCGATGGTTTGAACCCGACCGCTGGTACGATCCACCAGCAACCAGCCTCCTCGTTGCCAACGCCAGCGGCTCGAGCCACTTTCCTGCGGAAGGAGATCGTTCAAGCGATACGCTCGCTGAACAACAAAGATTCGATCCGTCACATCATGTGCAATCCCGGTGGTGAACTCCTTAACTCGTCCGTCAACGATCAATGGCCGGATCTTCATCTCCGCCGGCGTGCTCTCGTCATCGCCCACGAGCACCTTGACCTCCGACCATTTTCCGAATCCGACCGCATGTGGCTTGCTAGCCGCAGAACCGGTCCCGGTCACAAGGAAAGCAAACACGCAGATTCCCGCCAACGTTCTCATAACGCAAGCTGAACACTGCTTCCACAAAGGTTGCAAGGTCATGCGAACATTTGTTGGTGAGATTTTCCGCAAACGGGAAATCCTGAGCACCGGCATCTGCCATCTATTCCTATGTAGTACCTGGATTGTATCTGCGGGAATTTGCTTTCTCGCATACAATGTTTTGGTTCGGCTGTGAGGGACATGGATTCCGCCCGGAAGCTTTCCACGATTTACTCCCGCGGGCAGCAAAACTCGGCTGGCGGGGATGTCTCGCTGCGCCGCCGTCTTCCGCGCATTCTCGTCGTTGATGACAATCCCAATACGATGATGCTGATGCGCGACCTGCTGTCGTCCCGAGGTTACGACGTGGTTGCTGTTCCCGACGCCCTGCAGGCCGAAGCGGAAATCATGCGCCGTCTCCCCGACCTGATCCTTTCCGACGTGATTATGCCCGGCAAGTCGGGTTACGAATTCTGCCGCGAGTTGAAGGACAATTCGGCAACGCGGCTGATTCCGGTTGTGTTGATCACCGGCCTGAGCGAGCGTGAGGACCGAGTGCGCGGCATCGAAGCCGGAGCCGACGACTTCCTCAGCAAACCAATTTTTCCCGAAGAACTTTTTGCCCGTGTTAAGTCGCTCATCAAGCTGAAGGAATTTACTGACGAATTGGAGACTGCCGAGAGCGTCCTGTGTACGCTGGGGCTCAGCGTCGAGAGCCGCGATCCCTATACCGAGGGGCATTGCGAGCGTCTGGCCGAGAACGCCAGCAACCTTGGACGCCATCTGCTTCTTGACGAGGACGAAATCATCGCTCTCCGGCGCGGCGGCTACCTGCATGACCTCGGAAAGATAGCCGTGCCCGACGAAATCTTGAAGAAGGGTGCGAATCTCACGCCCGAGGAATGGATGGTGATGAAGCGCCATCCCGTAACCGGCGAGAACATCTGCCGTCCGCTGAAGTCGCTGCGCCTGGTACTGCCCATCATTCGCAACCACCACGAGCACTTCAATGGCAGCGGCTATCCCGACGCCCTGCAGGGACGCGAGATCCCGCTTCTCGCGCGCATCTTACAGGTAGTGGACGTTTACGACGCCTTGCGTACCGCCCGTCCCTACAAGCCTGCGCTCTCTCACGAGCAGGCGGCCATCACCATGCGCGACGAGGCCCGCACCGGACTGTGGGATGAAGAGTTGGTTTCCGAGTACTTCTCGATGTTAGAGAAGCAGCGCCAAGTCGCGTAGAGCACCTCTTTAAGCGCATCGTGGCAAGACTTACGGTCCATGCCCCTCTCCTCCTTTCGATAGACAGACGTACGCCCTGCAAATACCATGAGTGGAATTAAAAAGGGGAGGGTGGCAGTGCGACCATATCAGATTCGTATACTTCTATTTATCTTCTTCCTCCTGTGTGCGGGAAGTTGCCTGAGTCAGACCAATCAGACCTACACCCCCGCGAGCCTTCCTGAAGCGAACCTGAAGAGTTCGAGCATCGCGGTATTCAAGAATGGCTTGGGATTCTTTGTGCGCCTGGGCAGCGCCAAGCTTGCTTCCGGCGAAGCGGTCATCCCCATGATTCCCGACGCCGCACTCGGAACATTGTGGCTGGCACCCAACGATCCTGGAACTTCGCTCGAAGAGCTGGTTGCGTACCGTTACAAGACCGCAAAAGAACACAAGGCAGACTCGTTGCAGGATTTGCTCCGCATCAATCCCGGAAAGAAGATGACGATAACGTTCAATGGCAAGGAATACGCGGGGCAGGTCCTCGAACTCAGCGGCGGCAATCACTGGGACCAGCGACCCCAGCCGGTGTCGTCGAACAGGACGTTCATGTTGAGCAATGTCTCGGCCTCCGTGCCGTCGCAGTTGCTGTTGTTCAAAACTGATAGCGGTGTACTCGGCTTGAATCCAGGCGCAGTGCAACTGGTCTCAATGGGCGAGACACCTAACCTTTCGTTCCAGCAGGAAGAAGAGGCTAGGGCGCTCCGCTTCAGGATCAAGGGGGCAGGACAGACGTCGAATCTCACGATGGGGTACCTGCAGAAGGGCATCGGTTGGACCCCGTCGTATCTTGTCTCGCTGCAGGACGAAAAAAGCGCGCATATCACTATGCAAGCGGTTTTGACCAATGACGTCGAGGACATCAGCGGCGCTGAAGTGGTTTTTGTCGTGGGCGTCCCTAACTTCCGGTTTGCCGACATGTGGTCCCCGATGGCGCTGCGACAGTCGTTGGCGGAATTCCTGCAGAGCGCAACTGCACAGCGCGACGACAGAAACCAGTTTGCCAATGCGCTCGTGAGTCAAATGACAATGCGGGAAGACATGGCAGGTGCCGCCAGACTTCCAGGTGATTTCAGCGCCAACGTCGAAGAACCACAAGGAGCGCCGGAAGAGGATCTATTCCTGTACAAGCGGACAAACGTGACGTTGGCAAAAGGCGAACGTGCCACTTACAACCTCTTCGCTGCTGACGTTCCGTTCGAGCATCTCTACGAATGGGAGGTCATCGATAATCCACGCGTCGATGTTTACGGCAATCCAGTTTCGTCGTACGGGAATAACCAGTCGCCTGAAAAGTTCGCCAATGTCGTCTGGCATTCCTTGCGTCTGAAAAACAACACCAAATTCCCATGGACGAGCGGTCCGGGAATGGTCATTTCTGGGGTGCAGGCGCTATCACAAGACACCCTGGTCTATACCCCGAAAGGGGCAAGCACGGACCTGAAGATGACGGTGGCGACGGACGTCCGCGTCGACAAAAAAGAACTCGAAGTCGGTCGAGCCGCGCGAGTTTTGCAGCGTGATGGCAACAACTACGATGCGGTTACCGTCGAGGGAACCCTGAAGCTGAAAAACTTCAAAGCTAAAGACATTCGCCTTGTGATTACGCGCTCATTCGTAGGCGAAGTGGTATCGATGACGGGCGACGGACATGTGGAAAAGCTCGCGGACGTCATCCGGCAGATGAATCCGACCTCGCGTGTAACATGGGACCTCGCCGTAAAAGCAGGTGAGGATAAAACAATTACGTATCGCTACAAAATCCTGATTCGGGAGTGAGTTTCAGAACTTGCTGCACGAATCCTTATGGTTTCAACACCACTGCCAAGCTGATGCCCAAGTACAGCATCGTCATACCCGCATATAACGAAGCCAAGCGCTTGGGACCCAGCCTGGAGCGCGTCGGTAACTACGTCATCGAGCAGCGTTGGGACGCGGAAGTGATCGTGGTGAATGATGGATCGCAGGATGCCACGCCGGATATTGTCCGCCAATCCGCCCAACGCTACCCCTTCATGCAGCTGATCGAGAATCCCGGCAATCGTGGAAAGGGTTACAGCGTTCGCAATGGGATGCTGCATGCCTCAGGCGACCTGCTGCTCTTCAGCGACGCCGATTTGTCAGCACCCATTGAGGAAGCCCCCAAACTGCTTTCCGCGATCGCAGACGGCGCCGGCATCGCGATTGGCTCGCGCTGGCTCCGGCCCGAAACACAGACCAAACGTCAGAAACTGATGAGGCAGATCTACGGCCGCGCATTCAATATCGCGCTAAGAATTCTGCTGAGGCTGAAACAGAAAGATACGCAGTGCGGCTTCAAGGCATTTACTCGCGAAGCCGCGCAACGGATTTTCCCGCTGCAGCAAATCGAGCGCTGGGGATTCGATCCGGAGATCCTGTATCTAGGACGGCATTTCGGGTTCAGGATCGATGAAGTTCCGGTCGCGTGGGCTGATGTGGGCGGTACACGAATCAGCCCCTTGCGCGACGGCTTGCGAATGATGGGCGAGGTACTGAGAATCCGCTGGAATGCACTAACTGGAAGGTATCGCGTCCACTAAGCCGCGGCAACCGCAGCAGGTTTGACCGCTTGAACTGGAACATGTGGACGCACGAAAACACCGCTGACTTTGTCGAAGGCAAGCGTCATCTTGAGCGCACACTCATCGCACAACCAATAAAACTCAATTCGACGCAGGCACCTGCCGCTTGTATTTTCGTTGCCCATATTGCGGCGCCGGTCCGGCCGACCTTCAGTATCAATGCGAAAAAGTTTCCCACGATGGAAGTAGAGGAAGGGCGCGGAGCATTCAGGGTTGGCGCATTTTGATACCATGGGTCGCCTCCTGGTCCGAGAATCTAATCAAATTATTTTCCCGTTTCGCTTCAAAATGCAAGAGCATCAAGAAAAAATCTGAGTAAAAGTTCTGTTACAGAACTTCGCAATCGAAGTTACGAAACCCATCGCGTCCGATTGCATTGCCGGCATTTCGTCACGATACATATCGGCGGAAAGTTGCAGGTCTTTAGCCGTACAAGCTATCCTCTAGCCATTCACCATGCGCCGCACGACCGCATTGGTACTTCTCGTGGGTTTTCTGCTGGCGGGGTTCACGCCCTGGCTCCAGGCGCTATCTGGAGTCCAGCCTCACGCCTGCTGCCTCCGTAGATTAGGTCATCATCCAGGTCACCAGCCGCAGATTTCGTCACCGGTAGAGCGAAACGGGAACTGTTGCCCTCCTCTGACGACGCCGCACTCTGCACTTTTGGCTGAGCCCGATACCTCCGTGCCAAATTGGACAGGATCCAAATCGTCTTCTGGCGAAGGATCCTCCGCGCCTTCCGCATTCCACGGCGTGGGATTCTCCAACCGTGCTCCTCCGAGCTACCTGATCGCAGCTTAGCCTTCATTTCAGGTTAGTTCGCCGTGCGATCTTGCTCACCGCTGGATGCTCGGCTCGCAGCTGCTCGGAGAGTTCCATGCATAAAGTATGCGCGTGGCTTGGCGTTCTAAGCTTGTGCTTTGCCGCCAGCCTGAGTGCCACAATTTTCAGCTCGGTCACTGGTTTGATCCACGACCCTGAGCATCGACCTGTCCAAGGCGCTAGCGTCATTTTGTCGGCGATTGATTCCAACTGGACTCAAAGCCGAACGAGCGACGACTCCGGCCAGTTTCGCTTTGAGAACGTTCCTGTCGGCTCTTATACAGTTCGGGTGGAGGCTGCGAACTTCGTTCCGCAAGAACAGGCGATCACGGTTACTTCGTCAAGCGAGGTTCGCCTGCACTTCCCCCTGACCATCGCCGTTGCCAACGAGTCGGTCGAAGTTAAGGATGAAGCCCAAACCATCAATCCGGGCTCTTCGACGTCAACCAGCGTGGTGAGCCGGCGTGACATCGCCGAAACCCCGGGCGCCTCTGACACCAACAGCATGGCTATGATCACCAGCTATGTGCCCGGCTCGTTTGTGGTCCACGACCAGCTGCACATTCGCGGAGGGCACCAGGTTTCGTGGCTGCTCGACGGCGTACCCGTCCCGAACACCAGCATTGCGTCGAATGTCGGGCCACAGTTCGATCCCAAGGACATTGACAGCATCGAAGTCCAGCGCGGCGGATACTCCTCGGAGTACGGTGACCGCACCTATGGTGTCTTTAACGTGGTTACGCGATCGGGCTTCGAGCGCAATCGGGAAGCCGAACTGGTGACCAGCTACGGCAGCTTCAACAACACCAACGATCAAATCAGTTTCGGCGATCATACCGAGCGTTTCGCCTACTACGGCAGCTTAACCGGATACCGCACTGATCTCGGATTGGAGACTCCAGTTCCTCAGGCCATCAATGACCAGGCTGCGGGCCTCAGCGGGTTCACGTCCCTGATCTTCAACAAGGATCCCGCCAACCAGTTGCGCCTGGTTGCTTCGGCTAGGGGAGACCACTACCAGGTCCCGATCAATCCAGCCGACCCACTTCACGACGTCGAGGATGAGCGCGACGACTTCGTCAATTTCAGCTGGCTACATACGATTGGAACAGGCATCTCGCTTACTGTCTCGCCCTTCTACCACTTTAACCGTGCGCACTACCTTCCTGGTTCGCAGGATTCGGTGCTTTCCGAATACCACCGCGGCTCAAACTACTTCGGCGGGGTGGCGAACTTGGGGCTCATGCGCGGACGGCACAACTTCCATGCCGGCCTACAGGTGTTTGCCGAGCGGGACAATCAGTTCTATTCCGTGACGGACAGGCTCGTGCCGGCCAATTCCTTCGGCCCCACCTGCACCGTGCCGTGGGCCAGCAACTCCGCGATCTTTCTTGAGGAGCAAATCAAGGCGGCTTCCTGGCTTATTTTCAACACCGGGGTTCGTCTCTCGCACTATGAGGGCCCGGTCAGCGAGAATTCAGCCGACCCACGAATCGGAGCCGCGGTTCAGATTCCCAAACTCAAGTGGGCGCTGCGGGCGTCCTACGGGCGCTACTACCAGCCACCGCCACTAGTTACGGTGAACAATCCGACCCTCGGGGGCAGTCAATGCCAGAGTTCTGTAGATCCGCGGTGTTTTCTTCCCCTCCACGGGGAGCGCGACGAACAGCGGGAATTGGGCCTGACAATTCCATTCGCCGGTTGGACGTTCGATGTTGCCAACTTCCGCACGGGAGCCCGCAACTTCTTTGACCATGACGTGCTCGGAAATTCCAACGTCTTCTTTCCTGTAACCCTCAGTCACGCGCGTCTCCGCGGATGGGAAGCGTCGGCCACCTCCCCTCATATCGCGAAGACTGCCCAGTTCCACCTTGTCTACTCGCATGCCTACTCAGAATGGTCCGGATCCATCACCGGCGGACTGATCGGCGGCGATTCCTGTGACGCTCCGGTGTGCTCTCTCGACCACGATCAGCGCGATACGCTAAGCACGGGCCTCGACCTCTCGCTGCCCTGGAAGACGTCAGCTAACTTCGACTTGAATTATGGGTCAGGTTTTCTGGATGGAGATGGTCCGGGCCATTTGCCGGCGCATACCACTTTTGACGTGGGTCTGGCGAAGTCTTTCGGAGAGAAACTGGCTTTGCGGTTTACTGGATTGAACCTGTCGAATAACCACTACCTGCTCGACAACAGCAACACCTTCGGTGGGACACACTACGTCAATCCCAGAACAGTTTCGGTTCAGTTGACATACCGGTTTCGGTACTAGATCCAGGAGAGATTGTAGATTGAAGATTTCAGATTGACGATTTTAGATTGCAGATTGGAGTAGCGAAATCGGCAATCTACAATCTGGAATCTGCAATCCTCCGATCCCTACGCCCCGGCCGGCATCTTCACGATCTTTTTCTGGATCGCGTAGGTCACAAGCTGCGCTTTGTTGTGGATGTTGAGCTTGCGCATGAGATTGAACTTGTGCGCCTCAACCGTCTTGATGCTCAGCCCAAGAATTGCGGCAATTTGACGGACAGAATTCCCCTCCGCCAGCATCTTGATGACTTCCCGCTCGCGTGGCGTAAGCGTCGATCCGCGTGCGACTCCAGAAGTCGAGCGCGAACGAAAATCGTCAACCAGCTTCCCAAGCACTTGCGGGCTCAGGTATTTCCTTCCGGCGCTCACGTCGCGAACCGCGCCAATCAATCTGGGCGCCGGCGCATCTTTCAGGATGTACCCCGAAGCGCCCGCATCCAGGCACTGCAGCAGGTATTCCTCATCTTCGTACATGGTGAGAAAGATCACGCGCCGTCCTGGCATCTCGCGCGTGATTCGTCGCGAGGCCTCAAAGCTGGAAAGTCCCGGCATTCCTATATCCATCAGCACAACGTCCGGCTTGAGGAACATGGTGCGCTCGATGGCCTCGGAGGCATCGCGAGCTTCTCCCACGACCTCGATTCCAGGCTCGCTCTCCAGCACCCGCTTTAGTCCCTCCCGAAAGAGGGTATGGTCATCAACGATAAGGCACCGAATTGGCATGGATGATTACGAAGTCAGGCTGCGCTTACGCCGTGCATCGAGTTCTCAAGTGTTGTTGGGTTCACGTTGCGCGCCGGCTCTAGCGGAAATACCAATCGGACGCGCGTACCTTTTTCTTGTCCCGAGCGAACCGTGACGGATCCACCCAGTGCGGCGGCCCGTTCCCGCATTCCTTCCAAACCGAAGCCACGATCGCGCGCGGTCCGAAGTGAGAATCCGACGCCATCGTCTTCGATGTGTACGGTCGCTTTGGACGAACCCACTTCCAGCTTTACGTTGAATCGCTTGGCCTGGGAATGCTTAGCGATATTGTGCAAAGCTTCCTGCACCGAGCGATAAATTGCGACTTCCAGTTCACGGCTCAACGGTTGGATCTCTTCCGGCAGTTGCAGGTCTCCTGTGATTCCGGTATGCCGTGACACCAGTTGCGCCTCGCGACGAATCCCCGCGAGCAGGCCCAGTTCTTCCAAGACGCGAGGCGAGAGCCGGGCAATGGTCCGCCGCAATCCCTCGATGGTCCGGTCCAGGAGTTCCAGTGATTCCTGAATCTTGGCTTTCTCTTCCTGCCCCCTGGCATCGCTAGCAAGCATTTCCAGCTGGAAACGCAGGACCATCAGCCCCTGCCCGGTCTCATCGTGCAGTTCGCGGCTGATGCGTCGCCGCTCTTCTTCCTGGGCGTTCAACAGCTGCCGGGAAAGGTCCTCGGGGGCTTCCGTCGCGCTCGTTTTCGACGTACGTCGACGCACACTTCACCTCTATTTCGGATTCACCGCTTGAGATTGCAGACGAGGTGGGCTGAAGGTTCTACTTCGGCTTTGCTCGTCATTCTAGCGCGTCCGGGCTGCGGTACATAGACAGCCGGATGTTTGATGAAGACCGGAGTTGCGGGTTTGCCCGCAGAATAGCCGAGAAGATCGTTATCCTGAAGTCACCCATCCGAAAACATCGGCTACAATCCTCATAGTGCTCAAATACTTCACGTCTGGGGAATCTCACGGGGAAGCTCTTGTCGCCTTTCTTTCCGGCCTGCCTGCCGGCCTGGACGTCCCCCTCGACTTCGTGAACCGGGAACTCTGGCGGCGGCAGCAGGGCTACGGCCGCGGCGGTCGCATGAAAATTGAGCGCGACACTGCTCGAATCCTCTCCGGCGTGCGGCACGGCAAGACCATCGCCTCGCCCATTTCCGTCCTTATCGAAAACCGCGACTGGAAGAACTGGCAGGAACAGCTTCCGGTCGAGACGGGTGATCCCAAGCTGCATAAGCGCGTGGCTTCCCCCCGCCCTGGACACGCCGATCTTGCCGGGGCTCTGAAGCACAACTTTCCAGAGGCACGCTACGTTCTCGAACGAGCTTCTGCTCGCGAGACCACAGCCCGGGTCGCCATTGGAGCCTTGGCCAAGTTATTCCTGCGGGGACTCGGGATGGAGGTACTCAGCCACGTGGTTGCGGTCGGCGCTGCCCATGTCCAGCGCGAGATCATGTGGGAAGAGATCGTCACCAGCTGCCGGCGCGAAGAAATACTGCTGAATTGCGCCGATCCCGAAGCCGAGCCGCGCATGAAAGAAGAAGTGGACAAGGTACTGCGTACCGGGGATTCCGTCGGAGGCGTCTTCGAGGTAGTGGCCCACAACGTGCCGCCCGGCCTCGGCACCTACGCCCAATGGGACGAGCGTCTCGACGCTGCTGTGGCCGCCGCGATCATGTCGATGCAGGCCGTGAAGGCCGTCGAGATCGGCTCAGGCGTGACCGCCGCATACACGGCTGGGTCCGCTGTTCATGACGAGATCGGCTACGAAGCCAAGGAAGGCTACACGCATTTTTCCCGTCCGCGTAACAACGCTGGCGGCATTGAAGGCGGCATTTCTAACGGAGAAGAAATTCGCGTAAGCGGGTACCTGAAGCCGATTTCCACCTTGCGGCGTCCGTTACAATCAGTGGACTTCGCCACCCGCGAAACGGTAAAGGCGGCGTATGAGCGCTCGGACGTGTGCGTGGTGCCCGCGGCCGGAGTTGTTGGCGAAGCCATGGTCGCGCTCACGCTGGCGAAGTTTGCGCTGGAAAAATTCGGCGGCGACTCCATGCTCGAGACTCGCCGCAACTTTGAAGGATATTTGCAACAATTGAAAAGTTTCTAGTTTCGAGTTTCTAGTTTCGAGTTCCCTGCCGTTTCGTCGACTTGAAACCTTGAAACTTAGGACTTTGCGACTTCGCTGAGCCGTTTGGCAAAGGACTGCACCGAAGCCGGGGACTTGAAACTGGAAACTCGAAACTTCCCGATGATCTATCCCATCGTTAAATTTGGAAACCCGGTTTTGGAAACCAAAGCCGCAGATGTCACCGAGTTCGGCGACGAACTGAAGAAGCTCGTCGACGACATGTTCGAATCCATGTACGAGGCCAAGGGCGTTGGCCTTGCTGCGCCGCAGATCGGCATCTCGAAGCGCCTAGCCGTCATCGACGTCACCTTCAAGGAAGACCCCAACGCCAAATTGGTACTGGCCAATCCCGAGATCATCCACACGGAAGGCAAACAGAAACAGAGCGAAGGCTGCTTGAGCATTCCAGATTTCCGCGAGGATGTAACGCGGCCCAAAATCGTCACCGTCCGCGCGCAAGACATCAACGGCAAGTGGTACGAGAAAACCGGCGAAGACCTGCTCGCCCGCGCCTTTCTCCACGAAACCGACCACCTGAATGGCAAGCTCTACATCAGCCACATCAGTGCCCTCAAGCGCGACCTGATGAAGCGTAAAATCCGCAAGCTGATGAAAGCGGGGGAGTGGTAGGAAGAATTGAGTCATTGAATCATTGAGCGATTGAGTCATTTTCTGCAATGATTCAATGATTCAATGTCTCAATCTCTCAATCTCGTTTTCTGCGGTACCCCTCAATTCGCCGTACCCACGCTCGAGAAACTTGTCGCGACCGGCCACGCGGTTCGTCTCGTCCTCACTCAGCCGGACCGTCCCAAAGGACGCGGCCTCGAACTTGTCGCATCACCCGTAAAGCAAGCAGCAGTTGGCCACAACCTGCCGATCTATCAGCCCGAAAAGATCAAGACCAACGAGGAACTGCAGGCCCGCCTGCGCGAGATCACGCCCGATGCCATCATTGTCGTCGGCTATGGCCGCATCATCCCCAAATGGATGCTGGATCTGCCGCGCTACGGCAACATCAATCTCCACGCCTCGCTGCTGCCGAAATACCGCGGCGCAGCCCCAATTCAGTGGGCAATCGCGAGCGGCGAGAAAGTCACTGGCGTGACTGTCATGCGAATTGATGAAGGTCTCGACACAGGAGATATGCTGCTTCAACAAGACCTCCCAATCAACGACGACGATACGTCCGAGACGCTTGCTCCTCGCCTCGCCGCGCTCGGCGCCGAGTTGATGATTGAAAGTCTGCAGCGCCTGCAAGCTGCAACGATTACCCCGCAGCCGCAAGATCACGCGAAAGCGAGCCTCGCTCCGATTCTGACCAAAGAGGATGGCCGCATCGACTTCACTCGCACCGCCCAGGAAATCTACAACCGCCTGCGCGGCTTTCAGCCCTGGCCCGGCGCGTTCACGACATTTCGCGGAAAGACGCTGGGCGTGACAGCAGCGAGGCCGGCGACTTTACCCAATGGGGCATCGGGAGCTAGTGAAGGTCAGGTGCTGGTGCGTGGAGCTCAGGTGTTTGTTGGCTGCGGTGAAGGCACGGTACTCGAGCTTCTGGAAGTGCAGCCGGAAGGAAGAAAAAGAATGCCTGTTCGCGATTTCGCCAATGGGTACAAAGTAAATCTGAACGAACCACTGGGCCACTAGCCCTACTTCTTTAGACTGGCCCAGTTCGTCAGAAAGCTTGCTAGTCCGTCGTCGACCGACTTTTGTCGCTCTGCCGCCGGCCAGCCGGAGTTCCAGAGCAAGTATCCTCCGGGCGCTGTAAGGGTTTTTTGCTTATAGGCAAGCGCGCTAAGAATGGTTGTCATCCAGGCGCGATACTCAAGCTCGTAGCTCGTCAACGCGGGCGACGGGTCGCGAAGGTCCGCGATGTGCGTTCCGACGTGTGCCATCGCTCGAGAGAGTGCATCCCCTTTCAATCGGTCCATGTCGAAGGTACAGTTGAGCAACAAGCCATCGGGCGAGTCTTTGTCGCCTTTCGATCCATCATTCTTCGGAATTTCATTGGCGGACCCGAAGCCTACGTTTACTCCGTTGTCTTCGCCTTCGTTCCCATAAGCGGCGGCAGCCCTCTCGAGCTGTTTGCCGGCGTCGCTTTCCACGCCGAACGCCTTGGCTGCCTGACGGGTCGAGGCGACGGGGTCTCCACTTTGACCTTCGTTGACGCTGTCGTCCTTAGCTGCAGTATTGGCAGAGTAGTCGATCTCATGAGGAGTGACATCGGCTACGCTTTGCAGTACCAAACGAGCTCGATATAGGCTGAGATTCCCAAATCCGGCAGTGTCGCTGATCTTGCCGCTCGCATCGCGAATAATGCCGGCACGATCTACGCCGTCCAGCCGGCCGACAAATGTGGCGCTTACTGTGTAACGGCCACAGCCAAGGCACATGCCACCACCTTTGTGCGCCGTTGAAAGCAGTGAATCAAATTGTTTGAAGTCTTTGTTCTTTTCGAGTTTCACCGGGGTGTGCTGAACTTGAGTTGCCGGCACAGCAAGGTTGCGCGCAGCCTGTACCGCGATTAAGGCTAGAGGGCCTGCTTTGGCTTTGGTCCCCTCCGGGTAGGAGAGCCAAACGGCATTGATCGGCTGATTGCAGGACGCATCTTTCAAGATGAACTCATCGAAGCCCGCGCTTGCCGTCGATTTAACTCGGACTGTCTTTCCATCAAAGGAACGCGGGTTGGCCAGAATGTCACAAATGGTAGTGTCCACAACCTGAGCACTCGCGCACACAGACGCAATAAGCAAGAACAAAGTCATATATACGGGACGTGTGGTCATGATTCCTCGCGAAGTTGGAAAACGGAATGCTGCCCGAGTATATAGAAGATTGCGCGGTAAGGGTGATATCACCCAGAAGCCTAGTCTTCTCGTCCTTTCGCAACCGACAGCGTACCTCGCGATTCATCCAATCCATCTAGAATCTCTCCATGCCTGTTTCTCCCGCCCGCGCGGCGGCGTTCGACATCCTGCTGAGGGTTGAGACGAGTGATGCGTATGCATCGGAGCTGCTGCATTCCTCGCGCGTGGCCAAACTCTCTCCTGCCGATCACGGTCTCGCGACGGAAATCGTCATGGGCGTGCTGCGCTGGCGCAGTGTGCTGGACGAGCAGATCGCGGCGCATGTTAGTCAGCGCCCCTCAGCGGCTAAAGCAGCCGCCAACTCTGCAACTTTTCCGGCCCGGCTCGAAGCCAGGCCCTCCCGGAAAGATCCTTTATCCAAACTTGATGCAGAAGTGATCACCGCGCTTCGGATCGGGACTTATCAGTTGCTGTTTCTAGATCGCATTCCCGCACACGCCGCTATCAACGAAAGCGTGGAATTGGTGAAGAAAGCGCGCAAGCGCTCGGCGGCAGGGATGGTGAACGCGGTACTGCGAAAGATCCATCCCAAATCTCCCACCCTGTCATCCCGAGCAGGGCAGTCTCCTGCCGCTCGGAATGGCGGTGCTTTGGAGACCCATCCAGGGTGGCTGGTGCAAAGATGGGAGCAAGCCTATGGCACGGAGACCGCGCAGGCCATTTGTGCGTATGACCAGTCGGCACCGGATACGGTAATCCGCGCCGACAGAGAGCTGGTTGAAGAGCTAGCCAACGAGGAGGTCGGAATCGAACCGGGCCGATTACTCAAGCAGGCGTACACCGTTGTTCGCGGAGACCTGACACGCACTCGCGCGTTTCGCGAGAAGCAGCTTGTGATCCAAGACGAGGGATCCCAGTTGATTGCGTTGCTGCTCGGCCACGGGCAGCGCATCCTCGATTGCTGCGCGGCGCCGGGCGGAAAGACCCGGATCATCGCCGAACAAAATCTCGATTCAACTGTTATAGCAATGGAACTTCACCCACAACGCGCAGCGCTGATGAGGAGACTAGTGCCCTTACCCAACGTTCACGTCATCGCCGGCGATATCCGAACGATGCCCTTCGCGACGCAGTTCGACCGCATCCTCGTCGATGCGCCGTGCACTGGCACCGGCACGCTGGCCCGCAATCCAGAAATCAAGTGGCGATTGAAGCCGGAGGATATTTCCCGCTTGCAGGCCTACCAGATTGAAATCCTCACCGCGGCGACCCAGAACCTCGCTCCCGGAGGACAGATCCTTTACTCCACCTGCTCGCTGGAGCCGGAGGAGAACGAGGCCGTCGTCGACCAGGTGTTGCACGCTAGCCAATCCTTCCGCGTTCTCGACATCCGAGATCGGCTGCCCCGCAAGCAAGGCACCCTCCTGTGTGACCCCGATTCGCTGATTCGAGGGCCATACCTCCGCACGATCCCCGGCGTCCACCCCTGCGACGGTTTCTTCGCCGCCCTTCTTCAACGAGAGTTATGACACAATATCCGTTCGCCTCTGCAGCTCTGAGCTTTTAGCTCTTAGCTTTTAGCGACCTGATTTGGGTTTGGCTAAGAGCTAACAGCTAAGAGCTAACAGCTAAGAGCTAATAGCTGAGAATGAGCGCTCAACCCGATACCCAAAGATCTCGCGATTCCGAAAAGCAGGCCGCCGCTCGTGCCGCAGTCCAACTCGTTGAATCTGGCAACATCGTCGGCCTGGGGTCCGGTTCCACGGCAACCTTCGCCATTCAATTTCTGGCGGACCGCGTGCGCACCGGCCTGAAGATCGTCGGGATTCCGACGTCGCAGGCAACGAAGCAACTCGCCGAGCAACTCGGAATTCCACTCACCACCTTGGACGAAAACCCCGTCATCGACATCGACATTGACGGCGCCGACGAGATCGATCCGCGTCTCAATCTCATCAAGGGTGGCGGTGGCGCGATGTTGCGGGAAAAAGTAATTGCCTCTGCATCGAAGCGATTCGTGGTGGTGGCTGAATCGACGAAGCTGGTGGCACACCTGGGCAGGTTCCCTCTACCGGTCGAAGTGATCTCTTTTGCCGAGGCGCTGGTGCAGCGCCGCATTGAAGCCCTCGGCGCGCAAGTCACCTTGCGCAAGCACAAGGACGGCAGCATCTACGTCACTGATGAGGGCCATCACATCCTTGACTGCAATTTCGGGCAGATCGCCGATCCCGCCGCGCTGAACGCCAAGCTTCACGAGATCCCAGGTGTCGTTGAACATGGGCTGTTCATCGGTCTGGCAGAAACCGCATTTGTGGGAAAAGATGGAAGCGTGGTGCAGGTGAAGCGCTGACCAGGCACTCTGGCTGAGTTTTTGCGAAATAACGGGAATCCAGTGGCTGTCTTTCGCTACCTTCGCGTACTTTGCGGTTAGGAGTTTTTGAGACTGCAACCGCAAAGCGCGCAAAGGACGCAAAGAAAACCGCCACGTAAGTGGCGGGATAGCGAACTGAAAGACCGGAATCCGCTTCAGCGGACGGCACCACCAAAGCTGGAGATAACTATGATCCGCTCGTGGAAATGGATTGCGCTGGGAATTCTTCTCTCAACTGCCGCAACCCTGCTTGCCCAGCCCACTCCCGTCTCCATTCAGGTCCACGCCGATCGGCCCGCCGGCACGTTCCCCACCTCGTGGAACTTTTTCGGCTACGACGAGCCCAACTACACTTACGCTCCGAACGGACAGAAGCTGCTGCACGAGATCGCCGGCCTCAGCCCCACTCCCGCGTACATCCGCGTGCATAATATTCTGACCACCGGCGATGGCTCTCCCTCTCTAAAATGGGGATCCACCAACGCCTACACCGAAGATGCAAACGGGAAGCCCGTTTACGACTGGAAAATCATCGACCACATCTTCGACACCTTCCATGACTCCGGTCTGAAGCCCTTGGTCGAAATCGGATTCATGCCCGAGGCGCTCTCCACTCATCCGGAACCGTATCGTCACAATTTTCCCAACGGCTCCATCTTCACCGGATGGGCTTATCCGCCGAAGGACTACAACAAGTGGTCGGAACTGGTTTTCCAATTTGCTAAGCATCTGCGCGAGCGCTATGGCGACGCCGAGGTGAAGACCTGGCTCTGGGAAGTCTGGAATGAGCCCGACATCGAATATTGGAAGGGCACGCACGAGGAGTATTTCAAGCTTTACGACTACTCCGTCGACGCTGTGCTCCGTGCCATTCCCGGCGCAAAAGTCGGCGGGCCGGATGCGACCGGAATCTCTGAGCGCTCGGCGCAATTCCTGACCGAGTTCCTGCAGCACTGCGACACTGGCCGCAACTACGCCACCGGCAAGCAAGGCTCTCCTCTCGAATTCATCAGTTATCACCCGAAAGGCGCGCCCGCATGGCAGGAAGGCCATCAGCAGATGGGCCTCTCCACACAGCTTAAAGCGGTGGAGCGCGGGTTCAAGATCGTGGCGGCATCGCCTAAATGGCGAAACACTCCCATCATTCTTGGCGAGTTCGATCCCGACGGATGTGCCGCCTGTACTCCGCAGCGCGATCCTCGCTTTGGATATCGCAACATCCCGCTCTATGCCGCATACACTGCCGACGCCATCAGCCACACGCTCGCGTTAGCGGAACGCCAGCACGTGAAGCTCGAAGGGATCGTCACCTGGGCGTTTGAATTCGAAAACCAGCCCTACTTCGTCGGATATCGCGAACTGGCAAATAACGGAGTCGATAAACCGATTTTCAACCTGTTTCGGATGCTAGGCCTGCTCGCGAACGAACGCCTCGATGTGAGTGATCCTGCCGCTCTGAACACGGAGCAGGTCGTGAACGACGGTGTACGTGCGAATCCCGATATCCGCGTCATCGCCGCGCGCAGCGATCATGGTGTGCAGATTCTCGTGTGGAATTACCATGACGACGATGTCACTGTGCCGCCGGCATCGATCGAACTGACAATCGACGGCCTGCCCAAAGACGCGCAGCACGCCCTGCTGCAGCATTTCCGCGTCGATTCCGACCACAGCAATCCTTACGCGATATGGAAAGCCATGGGCTCGCCCCAACCACCCACGCAGGATCAATACAAGCAGTTGGAATCAGCGGGACAGTTGCAGTTGCTGACTTCGCCGCACTGGATTGCGGTCGATCACGGCCAGACTCGCCTCAGCTTTGACTTGCCCCGGCAAGGATTGTCGCTGATAGAACTCTCGTGGTGAACTGAGGCTCGCGCCCCAACTACCCTACGTCCTCGCTCCAACCTTCCAGCGTCTTCTTCACCAACGCCATGAATTGGTCGGCGACGGCGCCGTCAATCAGGCGGTGGTCGTAGCCGAGCGTCAGGTGCACCACCGATCGAATGGCGATCGAGTCTGCGCCGTCTTTGTCGGTGACGACCAGCGGCATCTTGGTGATGCCACCCACGCCCATGATCGCCGAATTCGGCTGATTGATGATTGGCAGTCCAAACACCGCGCCAAACTGGCCGGGATTGGTCACGGTGAAGGTTGAGCCTTCCACTTCTTCCGGCTTCAGCTTCTTGCCGCGGGCGCGCTCGCCGAGGTCAGTGATGCCGCGCTGCAGGCCAAGGAAATTGAGTTCGTCGGCATTCTTGAGCACGGGAACGATGAGTCCCCAATCAAGCGCCACCGCGATGCCGACGTTCACGTGCTTGTGATAATGGATGCTGTCGCCTTCCATCGAAGCATTCACGATCGGGAACTGCTGCAACGCGATAATTGCTGCACGAACAAAGAACGGCATAAACGTGAGCCGGGCGCCATTGCGCTGCTCGAAGCCTGACTTCAGCTTATTTCGCAAATTCACGATGCGCGTCAGGTCCACCTCGAACATGCAATGGACGTGCGCGCTGGTGCGCCGTGACTCGATCATGCGCTGCGCGATGATGCGTCGCATGTTGGTCATCGGAACCACTTCTCCGGGAATGCTGGGTGCTGGCGGCCGCGGAGCGGTAGGGGCTATGGAGGGCCGGGCGCCCTCGCCCGGCTGCGATGTTGCCGGACTTGCCGCGACGCGCGCCGCTTCGGCCCCACTCGACTCCTGCCCCTCAATGAACGCTAGAATGTCTTCTTTCGTAATTCTTCCGCCCAGCCCGCTGCCTTTTACCTGGCCAAGGTCGACGTTGTGCTCGCGGGCAATCTTGCGTACCAGGGGTGATGACCGTGCGTGATCTTCAACCTCATGCTTGGCCGCAGCCGGAGCAGCAGGCGGGGGTACGGGTGCCGGAGCCGCTGCTTTTGCTGCAGGTGCGGGAGCAGCTTTCTTTTCGGCCGCAGGAGCGGTCTTCACCGCAGCACCCTCGCCGTCCGAAGAGATCGTGCCCACAACCGTATTCACCTGGACCGTGGTGCCTTCCGTGACTTTGATTTCCTGCAGCACACCGGAAGCCGGCGCTGGGATTTCCGCGTCCACCTTGTCGGTGGAGATCTCGAACAGCGGCTCATCCCGCTGGATCTTGTCTCCGGGCTTCTTTAGCCACTTGGTAATGGTTCCTTCAACGATGGACTCGCCCATCTGGGGCATCACAATATCGGTAGCCATGGGTTCCTTCCAGGGTGGCTCTTACTGGGGAGCTGAGCCAAGCGCAAACAGTCATTATAGCGAAGGGCAAGGCGATGGTTGCGCGAGAAGAGGATTGCCGGCTGCTGAGCAATCAGCAATCAGCATTCAGCCATGAAAGAGCCCGGTTATAGGAATTCAACCGCTAACGCCCCGAAGGTATTGCCTCGAGTTCCAGCACTCGTCGTTTTTGTCTGAGTGCCCACTGCTGAAATGCTAGTCCCCATGCTCGTGCGCGCCATGCTCGTGGTGCTCTTCCCCGGAGCGCGGAGCGACGCCGTATGCGTTCTTCCAATAGGTCTGGACTGCCGGCGGAAGCTTATCGAGATGCGACAGGAACGCCGTCACCTGCCACATATCATCGTTGCTCAGAGCCTTGCTCCAAGACGGCATTCCGGTATAGCGTACGCCGGTGCGAACCGCGTAAAAGATGTGCCACTCGGGGTCGTCGAGCGGGTCCAGTAGTAGCTGCGGAGGAGGCGGGTACATGGAGTGCTCCAGCGCGCTGGGCTTGTAGTCCATGGTCCCGTGGCACACGGCGCAGTTCATGGTGTAGATCTTCGCGCCATCGATCAGGCTCTCATCGTTAACAGGCACGGGATTGTTCACTCGCGGAGCATGGCGATTCATGGAGGCGTCGAGCGCACTGCTCGCCATGCGAGTTTCGAACGCGGGAGGCGTGGCATCTGCGCTGGTGGGGAGAAAGCCGAGGTCGGCGATCGCGAGGGCCACAGCGAACAGAACAATCAACGTAACGATTACTCCTAGAATGAAACCTCTCATTTTGTGCTCCTTAACAGTGGTCCCCCAAGAGTAGTAGAGCGGTTCCGCCGGAAACAGTTACAGGCGGACGAGTTGCAGAGTCCTGTGAGCCTCAGCGGCTGAAGCCGCTCCTTCCTAAGTGCCGGTCAATGCAGGGCTAGAAGCCCTGCTCCACCCAAAACCACCAGCTCACTAATATGCCTTTAACCACCGCGCCTTCTCGATTAAGTCACGCACATGCGGCAGGAAGCGTTCCTCCTGTGGTGGCGAGAACGGTACCGGTGTATCCAGCGCGGTAATCCGCACAACGGGACCGTCGAGGTCTTCAAAGGCTTCCTCGTTGATGATGGCCGCAATTTCCCCGGCAATGCCGCCGGTCTTCGTGTCTTCGTGCAGAACAATGACTTTGTTCGTCTTGCGAACGGACCTGACAATGGCTTCTCCATCCAGCGGCGCCAGCGTGCGCAGGTCGACGATCTCCAGTTCGATTCCTTCCTTTGCCAGAGTCTCTGCCGCTTCCATCGCCGTATGGACCATGGCAGCGTACGTAATGACTGTGATGTCACGGCCCTCGCGCGCGACCCGGGCTTTTCCGATCGGAACCACATAGTCGTCCGCTGGAATGTCTTCTTTGATCCTTCGATAAAGGAACTTGTGCTCGAAAAACACAATCGGGTTGTTGTCGCGAATCGAAGCCTTGATCAGCCCCTTGGCGTCGTACGCGGTCGCGGGGCACACTACCTTCAAGCCTGGGTTGTGCACAAACCACATCTCGGGATTTTGCGAGTGGAACGGCCCACCGTGCACTCCGCCGCCGCTCGGGCCGCGCAAAACCAGCGGCGCAGGCGCACCCCAAAGGTAGTGCGTCTTCGCCACCATGTTGCTGATCTGGTTCATGGCGCATGAAATGAAGTCCATGAACTGAAATTCCGCAATCGGCCGCATGCCCGTGAGCGATGCGCCAAACGCCGCGCCAACTATGGCCGACTCCGCAATCGGCGTATCAATCACCCGCTCCGGCCCGAAGCGATCGATAAAGCCTTCCGTCACCTTAAACGCGCCGCCATAAATCCCAATGTCTTCGCCGATGCAGAAGACACTCGCATCGCGTTCCATCTCTTCCCAAATTCCCTGCCGGATCGCGTCGAGATAGGTCAATTGCGCCATGACCGAGAGAGTTTACTACGTTCGCGCACCCGCGATTGTCGCGGGCGCTGCGGTCTAGTTCTCTTTGCGAACTTTGCGTGCTTTGCGATTAGAACTTCTGGTGCTTGCCTTGCTGAAAACATTAACCGCAAAAGTTCGCGAAGCGCGCAAAGAAAACGCGGCCCCAAGAATCCCCTAACGCCGGAAGTTGTGCAGCCGAACTATAATTCTCACCTCGGAGGAAAACCGTGCGGCACCTGATCAACTGGCTGTTAAGCGCGCTGGCAGTTTGGGTGGTGGCTCAATTTCTTCATGGCTTTCACGTGCGGGGGGTAGCCGCCGCGCTCATCGCTGCGCTGGTCATCGGACTCGTGAACGCCACGCTCGGAGCTTTTCTCAAGCTGATCACATTGCCGCTTACGGTATTAACCTTAGGCATTTTTTGGCTGGTCATCAATGCGCTTATGCTCGAACTTGCCTCGGTAATTCTCTCTCCCGCATTCCACGTGGATAGCTTTGCCTGGGCTTTCTGGGGTGGAATCATCCTGAGCCTGGTCAACATGCTCTTCCGCTGGATGGCCGGAACCAACCGTAAGGACGCATAAGTCACCACTCCGCGCGTTTTTCGGTTGACTCACCTACTCCCGCTCACGCTAGACTGACTGCAACGGATTCCCCGTCCTAAATGCTGCGTTGGAGCGAAGGATGAACCACTTGGTTCTGTCGCTGGTAGTACAACTGTCGCTTGCGTTCGGAGTTGCTGGACTGCTTTGGCCGGAAAAACTGGTCGCGGTCTTCGACGTCCTCATGTTTCCCTGGCCCGCCACTCACCGTTTGGTGCGCGTGAACGCCTGGGGAGCCCTGTTCATCGCCGCTCTCCTGTTCCTCGCGTTGTTGGCTAAGCTTCACGCTTAGCAACACCCAGGTCGCTCATTTGACTCATCAAGTGCGCGCGTTCTAGCTTGTTCCCGGATGGGCAAATGAAAAATCTAGGCATCCTTCTCTCGGGACGCGGCTCGAATTTCGAAGCTATTGCGGCGAATGTGGCGTCGGTCAAGATTGCCGACGCGCGCATTGCCGTCGTGATCTCCAATCGCACCGACGCCGGCGGTATCCAAACCGCTAAGCGCTTGGGCATCGAAACGCTGGTGATTCCATCCAAAGGCAAGGAACGCGAAGACCACGACCGCGAAGTCGTCACCGCGCTGCAGCAGCACCAAGTCGATCTCATCTGCCTGGCGGGATACATGCGTCTGCTTTCGCCTTGGTTCGTGAAGCAATTCCCGCACAAGATTCTGAACATTCACCCGTCTTTACTGCCTGCCTTTCCCGGGCTCGAAGCTCAACAACAGGCATTCGCCTACGGCGTAAAGGTGGCGGGCTGCACCGTTCACTTTGTCGACGAAGAACTCGACCACGGCGCCATCATCGTGCAGAAGTCCGTGCCGGTACTCGAGAACGACGACGAGCACACTCTGGCAGCACGTATTCTCGAGCAGGAACACACTGCCTACAGCGAAGCAATCAACCTGGTGCTAAATCGGGAATATCGGATTGTTGGAAGGCGCTTTTTGAGCTAGGTACGGTTTGAAGGAGAGTACATTTCTTATTGCAGATTTCAGATTGAAGATTGCAGATTGAGAACCGTATGACTGCCTCCGCGATTGATGCCCAGGCTCTAAAGAAACGAACAAAAGAATTTGCACTGCTTGTTCTTCGCTTGTGTCGGGCAGCGCCGCGGACCGAAGAATCACGCATCATCTGCCGTCAACTGCTGCGATCTGCAACATCGGTTGCCGCAAATTATCGTGCCGTTTGTCGTGCGCGTTCAACCGCAGACTTTACGTCCAAGCTCGGAATAGTTTTGGAGGAAGCCGACGAGTCCTGTTTCTGGCTCGAACTTCTTGTAGAGGGCGGAATTTTCCCGCGAGAAAAGGTCGGGTTCGCCTTGCGAGAGGCTAACGAACTGGTATCGATTTTTGTGGCTTCTCTCCGGACCGTAAAGGGACTTCGCGCAGCGTGAATCGACATTGCGCTAGATTCAATCTGCAATCTGAAATCAGCAATCTGAAATTCAGACTATGCCTCGACTGGTCTCGTTTTCCGCTCACGTGCCGGAAGATATTCGCAGATCCAACCCCACGCCCTCTTCGGCCAGTCTCGCCGCATGCATGGCTTTTCCAGCAGCACAAAGTAAGCTCCGCAAACGAGAACGATGGCAGTCCCGACTAATACAAACTGAAGTGCAAGATACGCCGGGTTCGGCAACTGCTGGCCGATCCTCTTCGTAACGCGTCCTACGGCAGAAATCACTTCGTAGTGAATAAGGTAAATGGAATAGCACATGCCCCCGACTGCAGTGACCCAGGGGATTGAGATCAGGCGATTGCTCACTATTCCCCGAAATACCGCCACATACAGCACAAACAGCAGGGCTGGGAATACCCAATGCGCCAGTGTCGGAAACTGGAGTGTGAAGAACAAAAGCGGCCAACCGGCGATCGAAACGCAATCCCAAAGGTAAGTGCGTTTTTGCGGCGCGGCCCACTCGGTCAGAAACAAGTCAGCGAGCAGGAATCCGAGGAGAAAAAACTGCAAATAATTCAAGATCGAAAGCCGCGGATGCGAATATCCGCCGAGAAATATTGCCTGAAGTACAAGGAACGACACCATCGCTGTTACCAGCACTGCCCTTCGCACTCGGCTGTCCGAGATCGTGAACACCAGCGTCAGAATCGGTACCAGGACATAGAACTGCACTTCGATCTCCAGCGACCATGCGACTCCCAGCACAGTGCTCGGGGCTGCATAAACCAAGTTGTGCATATAAAACAAACTGGCGAGCAGGTGCCCATTGAGAGGTAACGTGAGCGTTCGCGTCATTACCGCGCCCAACAGCATCAACAGGAAAATGGTTGCGAAGTACGGCGGCTCCAACCGCGTCAATCGACGCAAATAGTAAGCGCGCAGGCTGACCGCTCGGTCTTGCTTCAGATGGTACGCCGCAAACGGGAGCGCCAGAATGAACCCGCTAATTACGAAAAAGAGTTCGACTCCGTGGTTTCCCACCAGCGCTGCGCGGCACAGCCAATCCGGCGGCGCCCCATGCTCATAAAAGCTCGTCTTCGCGGTCAGGTATCCGTTCAGGTGATACAGGATCACCATTGCGATCGCCACGAATCGCAATCCATCCAGTTCGGGGATGAATCTACCTGACGTCGTCTCGCGCGAAAGGCGCTTCAGAATCATTTCGGAGATGCCTCTGATCCTCATCGCTGCAGCACTTCAGCCTTCCAGCGATCTTAGGGCTCACCTAGCAACGCGGCTAGTACTCCGACGGATGACCACGGGAACCCCCAACCAACTTTGCTTATAATCCCAATCAATGCCCACATTCGCTCCCGTTGACGAACAACTGACTTACATCAAGAAGGGCTCCGCGGAAATCGTGAAGGAGTCCGAACTCCGCGAGAAGCTGGAGAAATCGCGCAAGTCCGGCACGCCTTTGCGCGTGAAACTGGGCATGGACCCCACTGCTCCCGACCTGCACCTAGGGCACACCGTCGTTCTTCGCAAGTTGAAGCACTTCCAGGATCTCGGTCACACCGCCATTTTCCTGATTGGCGATTTCACCGGCATGATTGGCGATCCCACGGGCCGCACCGTGACCCGCCCACCATTGAGCCGCGAGGAAGTCGAACGCAACGCGGAGACTTATAAAACCCAGGTCTTCAAGGTTCTCGACCCAAAGAAGACGGTGGTCGATTTCAATCGCCGCTGGATGGATGCGTTTACGGCCGACGATTTTGTGCGCCTGACCTCCAAGTACACCGTTTCGCAAATGCTCGAACGGGAAGAGTTTCACAAGCGCTTTCAGGAAGAAAAGCCCATCTCGCTGCACGAATTGCTCTATGCACTGGTGATGGGATACGACTCAGTCGCTCTCCAAGCCGACATCGAACTCGGCGGCACCGATCAGAAATTCAACCTTCTTGTCGGGCGCGAACTGCAGCGCCAGTACGGACAGGAGTCGCAGGTCGTACTCACAATGCCGATTCTCGAAGGCCTCGACGGCGTACGAAAAATGTCGAAGTCGTACGGTAATGCGGTCGGAATTAAAGAGGCACCGCTCGACATGTACGGCAAGCTGATGTCCATCTCCGACGAGATGATGTGGCGCTACTACGAACTCCTGACCGACGTCCAGATCGCCGACATCGAACGCATGAAGCGCGAAGCCCATCCCATGCAGGCGAAGAAGGACCTCGCCGCCCGCGTGGTCAAAGACTTCCACTTCCCCGAAGCCGCCACCAAAGCCGCCGAAGACTGGGCGAAACAGTTTCAAAAGGGCGGAGTTCCGGAAGAAGTCGAGCAAGTTGACGTTGCCGAGACATCGATGCGGGTTGACAAACTGTTGGCCCGCATAGGCTTGGCAGACTCGGGCACGGATGCTGTCCGCAAGCTGAAACAGGGCGCGGTGAAAGTGAATGGCGCCGCAGTGACGGATCCGACAACAAAGCTTGATCTGTCCGGGGAAGTCGTCGTGCAGGTTGGTCGCAAGATCAAGAAGGTCCACGGTGGGCGAGCCAGCGCAGCCCAAAGCTGATTCGGCGGGGCACCACTGCTTCAACTTACCTCTGGGCGTTCCATCTCGCGTATGTTCTAATTCCCCGCATGCGCGCTGCTCCGATCCTGGGGCCCGGAAAGGTGTCGAGAGCGATGGCCCAATTCCAGCGTCTTACTGGCGCTGAATGGACCTCCCTCCTCGAGCAAGCCGACGTCGCGGTCATTTTCGGAGGAGATGGCACCATCCACCGCCATCTCGCGGAACTGGTTGAACTGGAAACGCCTCTGCTCGTAGTTCCCTGCGGCAGTGGCAACGACTTCGCCCGTGCTCTCGGAATCAACTCCGTTCGTGACTCCGCACGCGCGTTTCGGCAGTTTGCATCCGACCGGACCAACCTGCGTAGCATCGACCTCGGTCTGATTTGCGATGTGAGCCGCGCCGCTCAACTCTACTTCTGCTGCGTCGCCGGTGTCGGCATCGATGGCAACATCGCCGCTCGCGCCAATCGCCTGCCCCAGTGGCTTCGCGGCCGTGGAGGTTACGCTCTCAGTGCTCCGCCGGAGTTCATCCGGTTCGTACCGCTTCCGATGAGAGTGAGCCTGAATGGCACCTCAGCCGCTCCCAAGCCCACCATCCTCGCCGCAATTGCCAACGCACCTGCCTTTGGTGGTGGGATGAAGATCGCTCCACACGCCCAACTGTCCGACGGCAAGCTCGATCTTTGCGTCGTGCGCGGGATGAACGTCTTCAAACTCTTCTGCCTGTTTCCTACCGTCTATTTCGGCCGTCACTTGGGATTCAAAGAGGTGGAATACTCTCAAACCGAATCCGTCCACATCGAGGCCGAGCACCCTATCGACGTTTACGCCGACGGCGAATTAGTCTGCAAGACTCCCGTCACCTTCGGCATCGCGCCATCCGCGCTCAAAGTTGTGACTCTGGCACCACTCTGACGATCTGCCCCCGGTAAGCCATTAGTCTCCTGAACTCAACGATTACTACACGAACTCAGGCTCTGCTGAATGTCACGACTTTGGTTGTAAGATGGCGAAGAATCATGAGTCCGGCGCGTGCCACCTCCAGCGATGTCTCCGGCCAACAGCAGAAGATCGCTGAACTGGCCGCGCTGCCCGGAGTGTCCTCGGGAACCGCCTGGTTCCGCGAACATGAATCGCAGATCGCGCGTTGGCAGATGGAAGTTGCGGCCATTCCTGCTCCTCCATTCGGTGAGGCCAGCAGATCGCAGTGGCTGGCCGCGCAGTTCCGCGAGCTCGGACTGACGACGGCGGTCGACGCGCTCGGCAATGTGACTGGCCATAAACCTGGCGCAATTCCCGGCATCGTCTCGGTCAGCGCTCATATCGACACGGTGTTTCCGGCAGGCACTCCCCTCCGCATCCGCCAGGAAGGCCGGCAATTGCTGGGCGCGGGCATATCGGACAATGCAGCCGGTGTTGCCGCATTGCTGGCGATCGCCGCAGCGATCAAAGAATTGGGACTCCCGCACAGTTCCTCCTTGCTGTTCATCGGGAACGTCGGCGAGGAAGGCGAAGGCGATCTGCGGGGCATGCGCCACATTTTTTCGGCATCCGAATGGAAGGATTCCATTGCGGCCAGCGTCGTGATTGATGGCGCCGGTTGCGACACCATCATCGCGGAGGCGCTCGGCAGCCGCCGTTTCGAGATCAGCGTTACCGGACCCGGTGGGCACTCGTGGAGCGATTTCGGCGTGCCGAACCCGATCATGGCTCTGGGGCATGCGCTTCATCTTTTCGCTCAGACCCGAATCTCGCCGCAGCCGAAGACCACGTTTAATGTCGGCGTGATCAGCGGGGGAACTTCGGTGAATTCGATTCCCGAATCGGCCAGCATGCGGGTCGACATTCGCTCGACTTCGCCATTCGAAATCGAACGCTTGGAAATGGAACTCCGCCGTGCGGTGGAGCAGGCCACGATCGATGAAGCTCGGGCGGCCGCAACTCGCAACCCCAGCCGCCGTCCCACGGAACTCTCGGCTGACATAAGGATTATCGGTAACCGTCCTGCCGGAGAGCTTCGTCCGGACGCTCGCATTCTTCGCATCGCGCGCGCCGTCGACGCGCACATCGGGAACACCGCCCAGGTGCAGCGTGCCTCGACCGACGCGAATATCCCGCTGTCGCTTGGCCGCGAAGCGATAGCGCTCGGGGCAGGCGGTAAAGGTGGCGGAGCTCATACGCTGCAAGAGTGGTTCGATCCATCCGGACGGGAATTTAGTTTGCAGCGCATTCTGCTGGTGGTCCTCGCGCTCGCAGGTGCGTTACGGGAGGCAGAGGAATGAAGCTTGGGGCGGCAATGGTCCTGTTTGCGGTGGTATTCTCCAGCGGCGCAATTTCTCAGACCGAGCCACCATTGCCCAAAGCCGACTCCATTTTCATTCACGGCAACATCTATACCGGCGTCACTGGAACCTCGTCCTTTCACGTCGTGCAACGGGCCGAAGCCATTGCGATTAAAGGGGACCGCATTCTCGCGGTTGGTAAAAATGAGGAGATTGTGAAGTACAAAGGGCCTGAAACAGTCGTGGTCGATCTCGAAGGCCATTTCGTCGTTCCCGGCTTCAACGACGCGCACATGCACCTGACCGATGCCGGATTCAAGCGGCTCACAGTTGATCTCACAGGTGTGAAATCGATCGAAGAGTTCCGCGAACGCATTCGCAAGCGCGTCGAGACCGCGGGACCCGAAGAATGGATTACAGGCTCCGGCTGGGACGAGACTCTATGGCAGGGCAAGCAACTGCCCACGCGTTGGGACATTGACGAGGTCACGACGGATCATCCCGTCTACATGGAACGCATTGACGGCCATGTCGCGGTCGCAAATACACTGGCGCTTAAGCTGGGGCACGTAACACTCGCCAGCAAAGATCCCGAAGGCGGCGAGATCGGTCGCGACATAAGTGGTCAGCCTAACGGTATTCTTCGCGAAACTGCCCGCGATCTCGTTGCCTCAGCAATTCCGCAGCCCACTCCAGACAAGCATCGCCAGGCAATTGAAGCCGCGTTGCAGGACATCTCCAGCTGGGGGATCACCTCGGTCCAGGACTACTCGCATTGGCATGATCCCGACGCAAGCTGGCAGGACTTCAAGATTTTCGAGCAATTGGAAAAGGAAGGTAAGCTCTCGGTTCGCATTTCCGAGTGGCTGCCATTTGATTTGCCGGTTGACGTGCTGGTGGCACGCCGTGAATCGCATGATCGTTCGGATCCGATGCTGCATACGGGAATGCTGAAAGCGTACATGGATGGCGCGCTCGGATCGCACACGGCGGCCATGCTGCAGCTGTACGCGGACGATCCCAAGAACTCAGGCATACCGCGATACGATCAGGCGAAGCTGAACGCTATGGCGGTCGAGCGCGTGAATGCCGGGTTCCAACTCGGGTTTCACGCCATCGGCGACAAAGGTGTCCAGATGGCGCTGGATGCGTTCGACACGGCCCAGGCCTCAGCTCACTCCAAGCGAACAAAGGCACAAGATGGCACCACGAACTACCGTTTGCGCATTGAACATGCCCAGGTGACGAATCCGTTGCAGGTTGCACGTTTTCGGGAGCTGAACGTTATCGCATCCATGCAACCATGCCATCTCTTGACAGATATGCGTTGGGCTGAGGCTCGCTTGGGACCTGCACGTGCGGCGCATTCCTACGCCTGGGCAGAATTCGCGAAGCGCGGAGTGCCGCTCGCGTTTGGAACCGACTATCCCGTGGAGCCGGTCGCGCCATTTCGCGGACTCTATGCCGCTGTGACACGCAAAAGCGAAGACGGTAAGCAGGAGTTCTATCCGGACCAGAAGCTCACGATGGAGCAAGCGATCGCGGCGTACACGGCTGGCTCAGCTTATGCCGAATTTGCCGAGAAAAACAAAGGCACGCTTGCCCCCGGCATGCTGGCAGATTTCGCCGTCCTCGACCGCGACCTCACCGCAATCCCTCCGGAAAAGATTCTGGGTACGCAGGTGCTACGGACGGTCGTTGGAGGAAAAACAGTCTACGAGACCCGATAACTACTTCAGCAGGAATTCCGGCGAAGTACGCTAGCCAACCATCATGCCTGTTTAGAGTCGAGTTCTCGCGGGTCGCCGAGCAATGAACGCACAAGTTCTAGAAGCCGCTCCGGTTCGCCTGTTTGCAGGTTGTGGTTGGCATACTCGCATCTTCCCGCGATTCGACCACTTAGGAAGATGATCGGGACCTTATCGGTGGTGTTGCGGATACTGTTTGCGATCAAATCACAATCGAGACCGGATTCACCCACCAGAACCGCCGCCGAAATGTTTGGGAACAGGTGAAAGATATCGAGTGCCTCGCGATTCGAGTGCGCGGTTAGAACGTTAAACTTCGCCGTTTCGAGCACGAGCTTCCGCACCGAAAGAGCTTGGATGGGTTCCGGCTCTGCAACTAACAACGTAGGGCGAGGCATGTGAGGCTTGGATGCCTGGATCAGCCGGATCTTCAACGGTTATGCAGTCTTTCTGCTCGGAAATTCTCGTTGGTGCTCGTGTGTGCCCGGTTCCGATGTAGTGTCCTTTTCGGTCTCCACCGTCACATCAACTTCATCGTTTTCTTCGAGACGTACTTCGTCTCCGTCAACATCCTTAAGCGAGTTTTCGATACGGATTTCTCGATAGAGCGGGTCTGCCTTGTCTATTGAGATCTGCGCCTTTTCAGGCTCGTCTGGGGTCCGCCGAAATATCTTCTCCACTTTCCCGGGCAGCTTCACGCTTGGTTTCTCTGTCATGGTTACTCACCTCGTCGTCTCCTCCTCTAGTCGCGCTAGCCTGCGGAATTGGCTGAAACTCGCGATTGCTTTCCCCCTGGATTCACCTTGTCTCGCGATAGTGTAGCGATGTTGCGTTCGATGACGAACACAGAGGATAGTTTGCGTAACCGTCTCTCGAAAAGAGGTAAGCCGTTGCTGTTTCGCAGTCAGAAATCGCGTGAGTGGTGCCTGCTGGCGTTTCTGAGTTTCAGGAGAGAGACATCGTAGAACGGCAAATCGTGCAAACGTGAACAGCACAGGAGAAGGCGAATGTCAGGACGAAGGGCTAGGCAGGAACGAGAACGGCCGGGAAGAGATCTGGACAGCTGCGACGACTCCTAACCGATTCCAACCGCAATTCGAGGTCCCCTCAAACAGTTTGGGTGAGTTGCCGCCTGAGTTCCACGTAGTTGAGCATGCGGATTGCGGCGTTCATTGCGGCAACAAGCTGGTCGGGGTTGACGGCCCTGGTGGTGAACAGGCTGCCGTCCTTGCTCCACGTAATCGTGACTTCGGTCAACGCTCCGCTGGTACCTTTGCGCGAAATCCCGATGTGATAGTTCACCAGCTCCGGCATATCCGGCCGGATGCTCCGCATCGCGTTCATAAACGCGTCGAACTGGCCGTCGCCGACTCCGGTAGCCGTGAGCCGCTGGTCGTTCACGCAAAGATCCAGCGTAGCTTTGGGCTGCGTTCCCTTTTTCAAGGTGAATTGGTAATCCAGCAGCCTTACACCGCTCTCCTTCTCTTTGGCGCTCAGGATTTCGTGCAGGAGCAGGATGATGTCGGCCTGCGTGACCGTGACCTTCTGGTCGCCGAGTTCCTTCACTTTCGCCAACAGAGCGCGTTGCTGTTCGGGAGTGATCTCAATGCCGAGTTGCTTGCAGTTTTGTTGGATCGAGGCCATGCCGGCGGTTTTGCCGAGGTCATAAGTGCGCTTGCGTCCAAATCGCGCCGGGTCCAACCGGTTCTGATAAAGGCCGCCCTTGTTGTCGCCGTCAGCATGCACGCCGCAGCCCTGGATCGAACTCATGTAGCCGATGACCGGCGAGTTAGCCGCGTAATCGACGCCGCTGATGCCCGCGACCAGATCGCTCAACATGGCCAGAGACTGCTCTTTGACGTGGGTTTGGAAGCCGTACAGGTCGCGCGCTGCGACCACTAAAGTCGACAAAGTAGTGTTGCCTGCGCGCTCTCCAAGTCCGTTGGTGGTGACGTGAATGCGACCGGCGCCGGAGCGAATGGCAGCGATGGAATTGGGGACGGCGAGTCCGTAGTCGTTGTGGCCGTGAAAGTCAAAGCGCGCGTCAAAACTCTCGGTCATACGGCGTACGTACTGCTCCGATTGCTCCGGGCTCAGGACGCCAAGCGTGTCACATAACATCACGCGCTCAATCGGCAGTTTTGTGAGGCCACTGGTCAGCGTCATCACGTAGGGTTCGGAATTCTGGATGCCCTGCGACCAGTCTTCCAGGTACACGTTGACCTTCAGGCCTTTGCTAACCGCGTACCGGACAGTTTTCTCGATGTCCTGAAGGTGACCCTCAACAGACTTTTTCAGCTGCACTTTGCAGTGATGCTCGGAACCCTTGGTGAGCAGGTTGAGCACACGGCCGCCGTTCTCGACGATCCAGTCCACCGATCGCTTGTTGTCGACGAAGCCCAGGATTTCGATCTGTTCCGCCGCATCGTGGGAATGGGCCCACTCCATGATGCGCCGGACCGCCTCTGCCTCTCCGTCGGAGATTCCCACGGAAGCCACTTCGACGGCATCAACGCCCGCCCGAAGCAAGGCTTCGGCGATGACGAGTTTTTCCTCCGGCGTGTAGTTCACGCCGGGGGTTTGTTCCCCGTCACGCAGGGTTGTGTCCATGACCTCGATGGTCTTCACGCAGGTTCTCTCTGTATTCGCCGGGCGAACGCGCCAGCAAAGGTGATCAATTAAACATTATGCAACACTTAACAGCAATATAAACGATAAGGTGTGCAGCGGCGGTGAGACTTGAGTTTGGGCGTGGCCGACTTGCATGCTCGAGCCAGATCTCATCACCTATCCCTCCGCGGCGAATTCTCGGCACTCAAGTGCTGCGACCCGTGATCGGCGGGAGACGGTGTGTGAGCCGAAGTAGGTGCAGGGCTGGTTAAGGTGGTTTGAGTGTAAACGCCTATTCTCGACAGTTCAAGATGTGGCGCATAATGTCGTCTCGTGGAACTCAGCGATATGAAGCCGCTTTCGGATAAAAGGGCAACGCTGCGCTTGAGCAATGGCGAGATTGCAACCGTCAAAGTGATTTTTGTGGATGAGGAATACGAGGACATAATTGTTGAGGTCCTCAAAACCTCTCACCCTGACCAGTATCGCGATAGCTCCGCCGCCTACACCTTTGCTGCAAAGGACATTGTCTCCGCAGAAGTGTCAGAGTAGCTTGCCGATGCTCTAGGTCTATGAGTGAAATCGCCTGTTAGCAAAACCTTGAGATCGAATTCAGAGAAAGACTGCCAGTCAATTCGGCAGGCGAGATGTTCTATTCTTCCGAGAGGATGGAGATTACTTTTTGCAGGAAATCCTCGGGCGTGTGTGACCGGTGGCTAAACGTCCGAACTTCCTCGACGAGTTCTGGCTGTCCGGTCTCAAAGAGCTCCAGAACCGGCGTTTTGCAGTGCTTGCGAGCCTCAGTAAAGAACCGCCGCTTATCGCTGGGTGGAACAGAGTATCCGACCAACACTAGGGCGATTGGTTTTTCCTGGCAGGCCTTTTGCACTTCGTGCACGTTTGCCGCCGCAATTACGCGAAAGCCGGCATTTTCGAGCACATGCCTGCGGACATCGGCAAGATGTGGATCACGGGAGGCAACTAGGACTGCTTTGATGGGGGATCGGTGTGGCATTGTGCTTCTCAGTATATTAACCAGGGTACAAACCTTTTCCTAGCAGGGGTCGCGTAAAAGCTCGTCCGCAGCGGGATTTAGCGGCTCCACAAATAGATGCTGCACGTCATTCTTTGTTTACCCAGCGGTCTATACAAAGAATCTGGTATGTTCGTTGCCGAGCAGAACTCCTACAATGCCACTGACCGATTTGCAAAAGCCTTTGCCGTTTCGTCCGTTGGCCACGTTCGGCATACCTCAGGAGCGCGGCGCAATCCAATGCAGAATCGCCGAAGCCTTGAGGAATTGCGGCAGGAACCACGATTGCTCCGGCATCAAAGCTCATCTCATTGCGCTGTTACGCCCACTCCTGAGCGTCTTTCAACGGTTGAGCAAGCCAAACAGCGGCTACAAGCGGCCCGTGTTCGAGCTCAGGAATGCAAGGAAAAAACTGAAAAAATCATCTCAAAGGCGATTGCCTTGTTGGAAAAATACGACGTGCTCGAAAGGCGTGCAGCGAGCAAACTGGGCAAAAGAGCATCGGGATACCCAGCGCAAAAAACATCGAATCATGATGCATTAGGAATGCTGCCCGCAATGAAACAAGCTCTCGCCAATGTTGAACGCGTCGTAATGGTGCCATCGGATGACAAAGCGCTTCGGACCCTCAAGTCGGACCTCCGGAGTACTGTGGCTAAATTACAATTCAACAAAATCGTGAACCGGTATCGATAATGCTGGGTTTGCGAACAGACTTGCCCTGTTCACGTCCCTCTCCCTTATTCTCGGGGGGCAGAGTTCGGTCACAAGTCTGGACGGATCAGTTGTTGAAAAATCCCCATTACACTCATTGACCTCGAAGAAGGCGAATAGAAGGCGAGAGCTTGCGCAATCGCCTGTTAACGTCAATTGACCATTGACAGGACTGATTAGACCGGCAACAATCCTGTACTCCGCGTAAAACATGGAAATGGCGCACTTCAAACGGCGTGCAATTCTGGGGCACCTGTTTGTCACGCTGCCTGCGCTGTCTGCTGCCGTGGTTGTTGTTCTCTATCGCGAATACTTGGCCCTTTTAGCTTGGCCTTATCAGTTAACGACTGCAATCGCGGTCGGTTATCAGTGGTACGCGGTAGCCCCATTGCTCTGGGGAAGAGCACTGAGAACGAACGGTGGTTCTGAAGCTGAGGCTGAGGAGGGTACGAACAGCCGTCTTGCTTCACGCCTGCCATCAGTTGTCGGCCTTGTCGGTCTGCACACGTGTGCTGCTGCGATAGGCGCGACATACCTTAACGCATGGCTTGCAGGGACATGCACTCATTGGATTCTGCCGTTCGTCGGAGCATCTGTTCCGCTTCACGCGATGGATTTTTACCGAGAGCACTTTGTACTTTTTAATGTCATTCCAGCGGTTGCGCTAGCGTATGTGATGTGCCGCAGGTTTCCAGCATTTGCTTCGTGGGCATGGCTGCTTCCAACAGTTGTAATCGTGTACAAGCTGCTCTCATTTTCCGACCCTAATGTCTCGGTGTTGACAGACAACAATGCGTGGCACGGATTCTCTTACTATTTCGCAATTCAAGGGACTTGGCCGAGATTCGATGAGCTTGGCGGCTCGTATGCCCACCGAGTCTTCCAACAATTGGAGATAGTCGCGCCGTTTTATTTCAGCATCGCCTATAGTGTCTCCGCGTTTGTAGACAAGAAACGAGTGTGGGAACGAGTTGCCCACAGTTTGCGCCGCCAGTATGGCCCCGAGACGTTGCCAATTGATGCGGTTGTCGCTAACGATCATGGAACCGATGTCAGTTAGCGATAAATCGCCATTACACTCATCCACCCTGGGAAGACGGGCTGGCCTTTCTTGCATTAGTGGCCCAGTCCCGAAACCCCCGTCACAAGACCAGCTGCCAGTCGGCGACGTCAACCCATCTATTGTGCTTAAAGCCTACCTGATGAAATCTTGCGACCCGCTCGAATCCAAGCTTTTCATGCAGAGCAGCGCTCGCCTCATTCGGAAGAGCGGCTCCGCCGATTGCAACGTGTATGCCTCCGGCCCGGAGGAGAGACAAAAGGTCCGAGTACAACCGCTTTCCAATGCCTATCCCCTCACGCCCATGTTCGAGATAAATGGTGGTTTCGACAGAATAGCGATATGCACTACGTACCTTCCATTTGCTGGCGTAGGCATAGCCAACGAGGGCACCATCGAGCTCCGCCACAAGCCAAGGCAAGGAGGCGTTCTGAACTTCGGCGAGCCGTGCCGCCATCGTCTGGGCTGAAACTGGCTCTTCTTCGAAGGTGATCACAGTATTCTGAATGCAGTAGTTGTAGATACAAGCAATCACTTCGGCATCTGTTGCCAAGCCAGGTCGCACGCGAATGTTTGTTGGTGTCATCTTCTCTTTCTCACTGCCCTGAATATACGAGAATCCGCCTGGTCGATGGGCTTTCGTTCGACTGGCGCAGTCAGTTGTCGATAAATCGCCATTACACTCAAAATGCCCAGAATAGGCGAACAGAAGGCGCACACTTGTGCAATCGCCTGATAACGTCAACTCACATTGGGACGAGAGCAGCAAGCGGTAATATAGTGTGCGGGTTGGGAAGGCTTCTTAGGAATGGAAGAACAAGCATCTTCGGTACCCTCATTCAGCGTGGCACCAGTCTGGCTGAAGGTCTTGCTGGGTGCGATTGCTGTGTCAGTCGGCATTCTCGAAGTGTCGAATCATGGTTTGAGAAGTTGGGACTGGACGTGGTCCGTCCTTTTCTTGGGCATCATCTTTTCAGATACTGTGAGAGGTCCGTTAGACAAGAATGTGCGCTGGCCTTGGCGGATACTATCTTTCTTATGGATAATCGGAGCCTCAGCCTGGTTCGTGCATTTTGTGGGTTGGATGCCAGCTCTCGCGTTCGCAGGAATGGCGTTGGTAAGTCAAAAGCAGCAAAAGTGGCTTGGTTGGAAAACGTCAATGGCAAAGCCTGAACGCGTTATCTTTGCGCTATCAGGGCTGACATTCGTGATGTGGTTTGCGTGGAAGACAGGCGGTTGGGTGCCAACGTTCTGCGTTGTGGCTGCGTTCTGCCTGTTAGAAACCGACATGAATACGCGCCGAACGCTTGTGGAAAACCTTAAGAGACGTTCATTCCTCGCCGTCGTTTGTTTGGCAGCAGTAGCAGCAATTTGGGCATCACTGCATCCCTCATTCGGGAGCATCGCAGCGTCTGTTGCCGTCATTGTTCTGGCCTGTTCTGATGTCTATCTACACACAGAAGATCGCTACTTGGCACATTCTTAGGGAATCCCCTCCGCAATCTGATCCCTCTTCCAAAGTTCTCAACTGACGATAAATCGCCATTACACTCATTGAGAGATTGGAGCGGTTCGGGAAGCCAGGGCCTTCCGCCTGACGGCAAACCCGATATACGAAAACCCAACCAGAACGCAGGCGAAAAGGCTCGACATCATCAGAAATGCGATGGCCCCGGCACATTCAAAACTCTTGCATGTAAATGCAGCACCCGGTAGGGCGATCAGCTCTAGAGACATGATGGTGGGAGCATGAATCCAAACTCGCTTAGCTGAAGGCTCGTAGTATCCCGCAAGGACTGCAACCGAAACGAGAAGTCCGCAAACGGTAATCAGTATCCAAGTCACGTTCGAGTCACTGCTTCGGGATGCCACCACAAATCCGGCAGTACTCGCAACCCCAACCAGCACCTCGGTCAGGACGCGATAACGGAACCGATACGATCGCACTGTTTGCCCCTTCCTCAATTTGGCTCGATTTTACGTGTTTTAAACCTTAAGCTGGCGATAAATCCCCATTACACTCACACCCTACCAGTCAATCCATCGACATCAAGCGCGAACGGTACTTCATGACCGCTCGTGCGCTTCGGTGTTTGCCTCAAATATCCGCGAAGCAGAGCAAACGCAGCGCCAGTTGGCAGAAGCAATATCTGCGCGAGCAACGACTGGTCGCCTTTGCCCAAGAAGATGGAATACAGCCCGATGGCGACACATAAGAATGACGAAAGTAGGCCATTGAGCAGTTCGTCGCGTTTTGCGATCCAAGCAGCAACGTATCCCCCGAAAGCAGAACAGCTGAGGCCAACTGCCAGCTGCATTCCATACAGCCACAGGTTCGCATGAACAATGGACGTGACGGCGTGTCCGCTAGAGGTGCTCGAAACATCAAACTTAGCCATCACATAGATGACTAGAGGAGTCCCAAGAATCGACGATGAAAAAACATCCGTGATGCCACCGACCAGTACACCCCAAAATTGAGATTCTTGTGCCCGGTTGTGGCTGCCGTTTGTTCGCCCACCGGAGTAAGAGAAGAATGATGAGAAGCGGTAGCCCCAAAACGATGAAGGCCGACAAGAGCAAAATCAATATGTGGAGCGGACTAAAAATTCCTTCCGGCATTTTCCTCTCCCTGAACCTCCACTCCCGAGCACGTTATCTTAGTATTTCTTGAAGGAGCTAATCCTAAGGCACATCGTCCGTTGGCATTAAATCGCCATATCGCTCATTGAGACTATAGGCGGTCGTGAATCCACATTGCGAACGCTCGCAGGGCTAGGCCGAACATTACGCCTGCGCTAACGAGTTCGAGCACATCGACGGTGTGGATGCTGGCAAATCGTGGTCTCCGGATGACTATTGCCAACGAAACCAGCCCCACTACTAATGGCAAAGCGATGTCTCTCCACGTCGGATGTCGATTCGCCATGAGATTGACAGTATCGTTCGTGAACGAACGTATCGCAACTGTTGTTGAAAAATCGCCGTTTCACTCATTGAGGATCGATCTTGGATCCGCGCTAAATCTGAAAGGAAAGGAATCAGAGGGCTTCGACTGGCCAACTGCTGCGCGCAGTGTGCTTGATGCGCTCAGCCAATCTCTCTCGCAAGTAGAGTGGGATCTTTACTTCGCGCCCTAGACCAAACCTGACGTAGCGAAAGAAGAGAAGTTTACGGCGAGTAATCTCGACCTCTGTCCACGGAATCAGTAGCGGTGGATGCCTGAATCTAAACAGTGGCGATAATGAACCACAGCGCGTTATGGTGATTGTCTATCCAGCTTTGCATCGTGTTCGTTTGGCAGGAACATTCTAAGCCGCTCCGACAAGCCGTGCATCACTGTTGATAAATTGGCATTTCAGTCATTGACCGCCAGACCCGAGTCCTTCGGCAGATATCCCTTCCTCCTGAACCAATCCTCCATCGCGGCTTTCAGTTCATCCAGAGGGACGCGTTTACCGATTTCCATCTGACCGTCGGCCGTGGGTAGCGTGTCATCGAAGATGCTGGCGTTGGTGAAGTTGCGCATGGAAAAGTTGTCCAGCCACTTCAGCGGGCAGGGATGGAGCGCGCCGTCCTGCTCGTACTCCACGCGGATTTTGCGAGAAAACATGGGAATCTCAGATTGAAGATTTTAGATTGCAGATTGGAGCGAGAGGTATTTAAATCTGAAATCTTTAAAATCAGCAATCTGCAGTGAGTCAGGAGGATTTCAGATTGAAGATTCTAGATTGCAGATTGGAGCGAGAGGTACTTAAATCTGAAATCTTTAAAATCAGCAATCTGCAATGGGCTCATTGCGCCGGTGGCGCCGCCGGAGCAGGCGTGCTGGCCGCGGCTGCCTCGCCGTTCACCAGGTCTTTCAACTCCTTGCTGGGCTTGAAGAAAGGAATCTTCTTAGCGGGCACCTCGACGCGGTCGCCGGTCTTGGGATTGCGTCCGATGCGGGGCTTGCGCTGGCGGGTGCGGAAGCTGCCGAAGCCGCGAATCTCAATCTTGTCGCCGGCGCGCAGCGAACGCACAATGCTGTCGAAAATGGTTTCGACAATCACTTCGCTGTCTTTGCGGGTCACTTCCGCCAGCCGCGAGATTTCATCGATCAAGTCCGCTTTTGTCATAGCCTCTTTCGCTCCCTCATCGGTCGACCATTTCAGATTGAAGATTTCAGATTGCAGATTGATCGGGAGCCTCTATCAATCCGCAATCTCAAATCAGCAATTTACGATGGTCCCCAAGTCGTTCGGCCGCCCTGTTTGCCTATAACCTTCTCAAATATCAGGGCTTATTGCAAGACCCAGGCCCGACCAGTTAGTGCCTTGGCTGGCCCTCGCCGGTTGATTGCGTCATTCCGGAACCCCGCGCTTTCACTAGGGGGGCGAGGATCTTGCGTGCAGATCCTGACGTGCTCCACGCCAAATCCTTCGCTCCGCCCGAAAAACGGCTTCGCTCAGGATGACGCCTCAACTGAGGCAGTATGCCCGGGTTATTGCCCTCTCTACTTCCACAGATAGTAAAAGCCAATCTGCTCATCCATCAGTTTTTCTTTCGTAGGTAGCCAGGGGGTAACGTCTCCGAACATCAGATCGAGCAATGACTTGCGCTGGCGCTCGGCATGAACCAAAGTTGGCTCGCCGCTGATGTTCACGGCCTTCGCGGTTTCCAGAACGGCGGTCCGGAAGTCGCCAATCCCGTCGATGAGGTGCATTCCCAGCGCTTGCTCGCCAGTCCAGACGCGGCCATCGGCAATGGGCTTTATATCATCGACTTTGGTGTGGCGGCCATCCGCCACCGCCTGAACAAACTGACCGTACATGTTGTCGATCAGTCCCTGCATGTACGCGCGTTCTTCGGGAGTGAGCTCGCGGGTGGGATCGCCGGTGTCCTTGAACTTGCCGACTTTCAGCAGTTCCGGCTTGAGCTTGGCCCAGCGCATCAAGTCGCCGTAGTTGACCCACTCAGCAATGACCCCAATCGAACCCACCACGCTGCCGCTATCCGCATAGATCTTGTTGGTTCCCGAGGAGACGTAGTAAGCGCCGCTCGCGCCAACTGTCTGGATCGACGAGACGATGTATTTCTTCTTCTGGTCGCGAATGCGCTTGACCTCGCGATAGATTTCTTCGGACGCGGCCACGCCACCGCCGGGCGAGTTCACGTGGATGATGATGGCCTTGATAGAGTCGTCATCAGCCAACTTGCGCAACTGTTCCACCGTTTCCGTGGGGCTGAGGATGACGCCGTCGAGATCGACGACACCGATCTTATCGCCGAAGAGGCTCGACTGCTCTCCACTTGCATGGAAGGCGAGAAACACCAGCGTGAACACGGCCAGGACAAAGAGGAAGAACGCTCCTCCTCCAATCAATACCCAGAGCCATACGCGCGAACGTCCGTTGTCGCTCATAAATTTTCAGTAGTTTAGCACCGGCGGGAGTTCCAGGCGGGTGAATGAACAGTGCGCACGGCGATTGGTCCACACGCCCAGCTCCATTTTCCCGCTCAGTCCATTTCAAGTACCCTGTAAACATCACGAGTTCAACATGAAAACTGCCATTATCGCCTCGCTCCTCTTATCATTCGCGGTTTGGGCACCTGCGGCGAAGGGACAAGAAGGGCCACTCGCAACCGATCCTCCGAAAGGGATGACTGCGGAGCAGGTCATCCAGAAATTCACCGCGAGGGAGAAGGAATTCAAGAACGCGCGCAAGTCTTGCACTTATCGGCAGTCGGTCAGATTTCAAACGATGGATGGAACTCAGTCGACCAGCGAATACCGGCAGGTCGCCGATGTGAAAATCGACGGCAATGGAAACAAGGTGAAGAGCATTGTGCTGTCCCCGCAGGCTTCGATGACGCTCAGCCCGGAAGACGAGATGGACATTGAGAGCCGTCTGCATTGGACGATGAGCACGGACGAATTGCCGGAATACAAGGTCACGTACAAAGGTCAGCAGCAGGAAGATGACCTGCACACCTATGTTTTCGACGTCGAGCCCAAGGAGATCAAAGAAAAGCAGCGGTACTTCCAGGGCACGATCTGGGTGGACGATCATGATTTCCAGATCGTGAAGATGACGGGCAAGTCGGTGCCGGACATCCTGCCGAAGAAAAAGAAGCAGCAGCCGAACTTGTTTCCCAAGTTCACCACGTGGCGCGAGCTGATCAACGGGAAATATTGGTTCCCGACGTATTCCCTGACCGACGATATGTTGCACTTCCCGACCGCCGACGTGCATCTGGTCGGAACGGTGAAGGCCACGGACATCAAGTGCACAGGATGGTAGCGTCGGAGCCCCCTATTGTCGCCCGTTCTGAAGAGGGTGTTGCGAAACTCGGTCGTCCCGACGGGACTTACATTTCTTCTTCCACTTTCTCACCGCTGAACCGCGGGGCTAGGCTCGATGGCCCCTCCGGGGTGGGGATCTTCGCGCCTTCTCCACCGCTCTAAGCGCGAGTGAGTTCGTAACAGCCTCTGAAGCGCGGGCTAATACCAGGGCCCGTCCGAGGCTAAGTTGCGCGTGGGCAGGCATTTTGCTGCAAATAGGGTTAGTCTGGGGGTGCAACTTGGCGGGTTTCGAAGCATCCAATTCTGAAGGGGCGGTTTTCGGCCCTATCTCCAGAGAAAATCATGACAAATTCCATTCGTACCGGGGTCCTATCAACAGTGGCGGGTTTGCTGCTGAGCAGCTTTGCCTTGGCGCAGGAGGGACCCCTCAAAAACGAACAGCCGAAGGGCGTCACTCCAGAGCAGATCATCCAGAAATTTGCCGAGAAGGAAGCTGAGTTCAAGCTGGCGCGAGACAATTACACCTACCGCCAGGACGTAAAGGTGCAGACGCTCGACGGGAATACCGTTCGGGGCGAATATCACGAGACGTTCGACGTCACCTACGACGACCAGCACAAGCGCTTGGAAAACGTCGTATTTGCGCCGCAGAGCACACTGGATCAGGATCCGAGCGGAATCATGATGTCGCCGGAGGACCTGCAGGACATCCGGCACCTGCTGCCATTTGTTCTCACGTCGGAAGAGATTCCGGAGTACGACATTCTTTATGTCGGGCAGCAGCAGGAAGATGAACTGCATTGCTACGTGTTCGACATTGCGCCAAAGAAGATTGTAGGGAAAAAGCGGTACTTCCAGGGCAGGATCTGGGTTGACGATCAGGACCTGCAGATTGTGAAGACGTCGGGCAAGACGGTGCCTGACATCCGCAAAAAGAACAATGAGAACCTCTTCCCGAAGTTCACCACCTGGCGCGAGCAGGTAGACGGCAAATATTGGTTTCCCGCCTACACGCTGGCTGACGATACGCTGCACTTCCAACTGAACGACGTTCACATACGCGAGATCGTGAAGTACACGGACTATAAACGGTTCGGCACGCAGACAACGATTACGTATGAAGGCAAAGAGGTTGAGAAGGGCACACAGCAGCAGGGGAAGCCGGAGCAGAAGCCGCAGTAGAGCAATGAGCACTCAACCAAAAAAGGTTTGATTTATTATTCCCATCTCTGGGTGATGGACAGTAAAGCAGGTTCCTCACCGCTGAAGCGGTTCGGAATGACACCAGGATGGTTGTGCGGTGAGGGCCGGTCGCCAATTACTGAGGGCTGGTTGCGAATTACTGAGGGCCGAATGCTGACGCCTGAGTGCTGAGTGCTTAGTAGAACAGATACTTTCTCCACTTATCATCCGACCTGCCCATCAGGCGCATGATGTGGCGGCTGGTGTGGAGATTGAAAGCGTGCGGCTCCCGCATGAGCTTCATGCCAGCTTCGTTGGGAAGTTGATTTCCCTTGCGGCGATTGCAGGAGTGGCAGCAGGCAACCAGGTTCTCCCAAGTTGATGCACCTCCGCGTGAACGCGGCACAACGTGGTCGAGCGTGAGATCGCCGGCGGAGAGGCCTTCTCCGCAATATTGGCAAGTGTTGCGGTCGCGCAAAAGAATGTTCTTACGCGACAAAGCCCGCGTCTGATGCGGGATTCGGCGGTACTCCAGCAGACGAATGACCGAGGGCACCCGCAGGGCCACGCGAGCGGCATGCAGGAAATGCCCGTTCTCCTCTTCGGTCATGGCAACGCCCTTCAGAACCAGCACAATGGCACGGCGAGCGGCGCAGATGTTGATGGGCTCATAGGACGCATTCAGAACCAGCACAGGCGCGTGCAGGGCATGCGGATCGCTGTCCTGGTGGAAGCCAAAGACCGCGGTCACGGACTGACGCCCGTCATCCGTGTGGATGTGCATCGCCGAGTTGTGCCTGTGTCCTGACATTAGTGCTTCGCCGCTTCATCAAATGCCGCAAAGTCTTGCCCGCTGCTGGTCTTCAGCGTTCTTGCGACCGTGGCCACCCAGATCTTCTTTGCGCCGGCACGTTGCAGCACGCGTGCACATTCAGCGGCGGTTGTGCCCGTGGTCATGACGTCGTCCACTAGCAGCAACTCACGCCCGCTTACTTTACTTAGATGCGCAACTTTGAAGGCACCCCGGATGTTCTCTTGACGCTGGTGCCGAGTTAGCCCGATCTGTGAAACAGTCGGCTTCACGCGAGCCAGAGCATTTGTAACGAGCTGAAAACGCTCGGCGTGCATGGTCTTGAGCACACAGTGCGCGATCAACTCAGCCTGGTTGAAGCCACGCTGACGGCGCTTAGAAGCATGCAACGGAACCGGCATGACCAGAATGTCGTCCGGAAGACGCAGCTTCGCAATGGCGGACGCGAGCATTCCGCCCAGAACGGAAGCCGCTGGATGCACCTGTTCGTATTTCAGCAGGTGGATCAACTCACGCAGTTCTGCGTCGTAAGCGCCATAGGCGACCGCCTTGTGATACGGCGGAAGCTCGTCTTGGCATGCTCCGCAAAGCGTTACGTCCCCCACCGGATTAGTGCGCGTTAGTCCCTCGCCGCAGCTGTCACAGGTCGGGCCAGTGATCGCGGCGATGTTGGAGATGCAGGTCTCGCAAACCGGCAGACGTGAAATATTCGTCAGGGGCGTGTTGCAAATGCGGCAATCTGCAGGGAAAACAGTGGCAAAAAAGGACCGCGCGAGGGTACCGACTCCAGAAACCGCTGAGCGCAGCAGAGGATGCGTCGCAAGAAGGCCAGAACGAGCGGGGTTCTGGAGGGAAGAAACGCGAGTTGTGTCTCCAATACTGCTGAAGACTCATCCTCCCTCGGCCAGCGCCTGGTTAGGCTCCAGCTGACCGAATTAAGTTCAGTATAGCTGGGAGCACGGAGGCGAGCAATCACTAGGCTGCTGCACGCGGTGATGCGGCAGAGCGGATTTCGGGCGGGCGCGTTCTGGTGAACAGAGATGTGGTGCTTCGTCGAAAACAGTTCGTGCAGCGCACCGGTTTCAGAAACAAGAAAGGAAGAACAAGCTTTTCGAACAGTCCGCGACGGCGCGAACGAAAAGCAACATTGCAGCCGCAATCTGAGCAGCGATAGCCATCTGTGAACATCGCTTGGACTCCCGTGGGTCCCCTGAGATACCCAAACGAAGCGGCTACTCAGATTTTAGCAGCCCTGACAAATCGCGCCGAGCATTGAAGCGCCAGTAAGTGCCGCACTTGTAAACCAAGGGGGAGGCATGCTAACGTGCAGCGCGGCTAAATTCAGGATTTCTCGTTACTTAGAGGACCTTCGCATGGGCACATCCGGTATCCCTACGCAAACTCCCAAGAAGCACCAACCTTTTGTTCCCGAAAACATGGAAATGAAGGAGTTCACCCTCCGGGCGGTGCTGTTGGGGCTGGGAATGACGGTGGTGCTAGGCGCGGCCAACGCTTATCTCGGATTGCGAGCGGGGGTTACGATTGCGGCAACTTACCCCGCAGCAGTAGTTGGCATGGCGATTCTGCGTGGATGGAAAGGGACGGTTCTCGAGGAGAACATTGCGCGTACGTCCGGGACTATCGGCGAAGGTATTGCGGCAGGCGCGATCTTCACCATACCGGCTTTCTTGATTTCGGGAGTCTGGACTTCGTTCGGCGTTCGCGAGGCCTACTGGAAAACGACAGCGATGATTGCTGTTGGCAGCATCCTCGGTGTGCTGTTCATTTCGCTGGTGCGAAAGGGAATGGTTGAGGACCCCGAGTTGCCTTTTCCGGAATCGGTCGCGGCGTCAGAAATCCATAAGGCGGGACGTCGAGGAGCGCAGGCCGCGAAATACCTGTTCTGGAACATCGGCGTGGGCGGGATCGTGTACATCCTGGGTGCGCTTGGGATTTTCGGCACCGACAAAACTTTCGCCTTCGGGATCGGACAGCTGGGTCGGACACAGCTTCGGTTAGGAACAGCCGCCAACGCGAACGTTGTTCCTACGGGCGCGGCCAGCACGGTGGCGGCCCCAAGTATCAGCCCTGCGCTAGTCGGAGTGGGGTACATCATCGGACTTCGACTCGCCGCGCTGCAATTTGCCGGAAGCGTGCTCGCTTGGGGATTTCTGGTTCCACTGCTGATGTACTTTATGGGACCGCAATTGAAGCAATTCATTCCTGGCGACATGCCGACAGACTGGATTGGCATGGCCGATTCGGTGTGGCGATACATCGTGAAGCCAATTGCCGTCGGAGGAATGCTGGTCGGCTCTGCCTACACGCTCTACACCATGAAGGACAGCCTGAAAGCGGGAATGAGCAAGGCATTTGCAGACCTGCGCCCTTCGAAGGATCCGCAACCGGAGGTATCGCGGACGGAACGATACATGAGTTTCCGCACAGTGTTCATCCTGATCGGAGTCATGTTCATCTTCATGTGCGCGCTGTACGTTCATATCTCGCACTTGTGGTGGCCTGCATTGCTGGCAGCGGTGGTGATGCTCGTGGTTGGCTTCTTCTTCGCGACGGTTTCGGGAAGCCTTTGCGGAGTTATTGGCTCGTCGAACAATCCGGTGTCGGGAATTACGATTTCAACTTTACTCATTGCCGGGCTCTTGATGGTGGCTCTGGGCGTATCGGGTCCCAGCGGAGTCGCGACGGTGTTGGGAGTTGCGGCGGTAGCTTGTGTTTCGTCGTCGGTAGCGGGAGAACTGCTGCAAGACTTCAAAGCTGGCTACATCCTTGGCGGAACTCCCAGCCGCATTCAAATGGCAGAACTGATTGCGGTCGTGGTCGCCAGCTTCACAATGTACTTTCCTTTGCATTGGCTCCAGAAGGGCATCGGATTCGGAACGAAGGATTTGCCCGCCCCACAGGCTGGGCTAATGGCTACACTCGCGAGTGGGATTGTCGGACACAATGTGGCTTGGCCTTTGGTTATTGTGGGCATGTTTCTGGGAGTGGCAATGATCATGATGGGTGTGCGAAGCCCCATGCTGGCGGCTCTCGGTGCGTATCTTCCGTTTGAAACTACGTGCGCAATTTTTGTCGGTGGGGTGTTCCGAGCCATCGGAGACTGGATCGGGAAACGGCGAGGGTACAACGACGGCCAACGCGCGCGCGTGGAAAATGCGGGCATTCTGACTGCCTCCGGGTTTATCGCAGGCGAAGCCTTGATGGGCCTACTCTGGGCGGGACTGCGCGCGTATCGATGGGCGCCGCCGAAAACTCCACCGCAGATTTTCGCCAATCCAATTTACTTGTTTGGTATGGCATTTCTCGCCATTCTCGCGGTACTGCTGATCTTCGTGCCGATGACCAGCGCAGGAGATCCCAACGAACCGCCGCCGCCCGCAGCAATGATGTAGAAGCAGTGGTCAGCGGCTAGTGGTCAGTGGCTAGCAAAAAACCATCCAAGGCAAGACGCAGAATCTGCCAAGACCCGGCTTCCTTCGTGTACCTTGGTGTCCTTAGTGGTTATGTCAATTGCCGAGAATATTGCACGCATCCAGCAGCAGATCGAAGCCGCGACACAGCGGGCTGGTCGCAATCCGAGTGAAGTCTCGACGATGGCGGTGACAAAGACGGTTTCGCCCGACCGGATTCGTGAGGCGTATGAGTCTGGCATCCGGCTGTTCGGTGAAAACCGTGTACAGGAATTCGCGGGAAAGGCGCAGGCGCTCGCGGATCTGATCGGCGCCGAGTGGTACATGATTGGTCACTTGCAAAGTAATAAGTCCCGCACCGCTGCAGAGCTTTTCCAAGGAGTCGATTCGGTGGATTCTCTTCGTTTGCTGCAACGACTGAACAGCGCCGCAGAAGAGCTTGGGAAAAAGCTCCCGGTCCTCATTGAGATCAACATTGGGGGCGAGTCGGCGAAAAGTGGCGTGGCTGCAGATTCAGCCGAGTTCGAGCAGATTCTAACCAGCGCACCGAAGTACGAGTTCGTCGCAATTCGTGGGCTCATGACGGTGCCGCCTTACAGTGAGGATCCAGAACAGTCGCGGCCTTTTTTTCGGCGGATGCGCGAATTGAGAGATCAAATTGCCGCGAGGAAATTGCCAGCGATTTCCGTGGAAACGCTTTCGATGGGGATGTCGCACGATTTCGAAGTGGCAATCGAAGAGGGCTCAACGTGCGTGCGGATTGGAACGGCAATCTTCGGAGAACGTGCTCCTGCGCACCCCTAGAGCTCACTGGAGAACTCCTGGTCAGTAAGCCCAGAAGGGGCCAGCACCGACAGGGGTTTGGCGCCCCTCAATCGCGACGAAGACATTCCGGCCAAAAAAGAAGGGCAGTCCCCAATCAAAGGTGGCTGGGTTGGGACCGCCAAGAGTAGGAAAAACCGCATTGCCGCCACTCGAAAACAACTGGCTGGCACTGACAACCGTGAAATGTACGGTGCTGCTGGCGCCTTGCGCTGTTGTATTGGTGGCGGACAGATTCGCGGGCGAAGACGGGCAGTAAAACCCCTTCTCGGTGCTCGAGCAATTGGCAATTCCCGTGGTCTTGCTGTCGAGGAAGAAGTAGGCGTTGGAGCCAGTATCGAGAAAACCCGCGTATTGATTGCTCTTGAACGTGGTTAGCATGTTTCCGAACTGATCGGGGGCAAAGACTTGCGCGGAAACCGGTGAGTTGTCCTTCGCGGTACCAATTCCGACAATCAAAGAGCCGCCGAGGGTGGCAGCGCTATTGGCAATCGCGGGGAGCTGGATGACCACGCCATTGTTGTGGTTCGGAAGCAAGGCAACGGGGTTCTGAACTTGTTGATTGACAGGCTCCGAGATCACCGAGCATGAAGTTCCGGCACAGGCATAATAAAAGCCCGGATTTGCCGTGGATGACGCGGTACACGCGTTTCCGCAGTCGGCGATGAAGAATCCTACCCCGAGGATTCCGTTTGCGCCCAGGCTTGTCACGTCTTCTTCGGATGGACCTATGGCCTTGCAAGCTGCGGGGACCGGAACAGTGCTGGCATCAATCACTTCGATCGGAACGGATTTCGCGGTCTCGTTGGCGAGGGTCACATCGCCAGACACGACAGGTCCCCAGAGTACGCTGTCGACGAATTGACCGCATTCGAAGACGACGTTGGACCCTGAACTCTGCTTAGGAAGGCTGGCGCCCAGTGTTCCAAGGCTGGAAGCCAATAGTCGAAGTCCGAAAGAGCCGGTATCCACAAGAACATTGGGAATGCTTTGACAGTTTGAGGATCCTGGAGCGCATACGGTTATGGTCGTGAAGAGCCCGTTGGCGTAATTGTTGTCGGGCCCGGCGGTAACCGCAATTAGTTGGGAGTTCTTGGTACGAGCCTGGTTTGAGTTTCCGCTTCCACTTCCGCAGGAGAGGAACACTGCGAACATCAGGCTCGCGAGCACAGCAAGGATAACCCTAGCGCAATGCATCTGCGTCCACTCCCTGTGGCACCTTACTGCGGAGGTAGGCGCGACCAACTGCGAAGCGCATGTGACCGCCAGTTTCGACCACCAGATCGCCGGTGTCGATAAACACGCCGCGTCCACGCCGCGCGTGCTGTGAGCTGGCGGCAGTGACATATTCCTCGAAATATTCGCCCAGAAGTTGCTGCAGGTCTGGTGAAAAACCCTGCCAGGTGACGGCAAACACGGTGCCCGCCGGCGAGACGAACTGACGCACGGCGGTGCCGGTCGGAGTCTGCATTTCGTGAACGGAGTAGGAGTTAGCAACGACGATGCGCACCGAGGCTTTCATGCGCGCCTGGTCAGAAGCGACAGACGATACGTCCTGGCCAAGGACACAAAAGGCTGGAATGCAAAGCAGGGCAGGAACTAGCAAAACAACACACAATCTGGAACGATAACGATCAGACTGATTCCACATACCATCGCTGGATCCGTGATGGGAATTTGATTTCTGCTGCTGTACCTGGGTTGCTCTAAGGCTGCGGTTTGACAGGCCTGAGTAGCTGAAGAGCGCTAAACGCTGTTGGTGCTGTTCCAGTCCGGCGGGGTAGGCGAGATACACCACAGATTTCCGGGTGTGTCCAACCCAAGGCCTACCAGCCAGTACTTACCTTCTTCCGAGATTCGTAAGTTGCTGGCGACGGTGGCAGTGGCGGTTTTGCCGGAGGGAAGTTCTTCGACCCTTACTCGCATGCCCGGCTTTAAAGAACGTGGAAGGCGGACGCCGCAGCCGTAGGGGTTCACGAGCAGAGTATGGCAGCGTTCCGAAAAGCGGGTTGTCGGGTCCAGGCTGCTGACGCGCAGCGGAATCTGCGCTCGAACTCGCGTGCCATGACGCCGCTGGACCAGTTCGGTCATATCGGTCCAGCCCATCTTAGGAGACAACGCAGCGCAGGGGTACGTTAACGTTAACCGCTGACACACCAAAGTAATGGAGATATCAGTAAAAAGTTAAAGTTCCGAGCCGGCGGGCACGACGCAGAGTCCAGGAAAAGAATGTGGTACTCGTTGGCAAGAGGAAGATTGCAAACGCGAGCAAAACCTCGATTTCGCGAGTTAGTGTTGCCGGGACGGGAACGCCAAACATCGCTAAACGCATTGCGTTGAGGGAATGCGTGAGCGGCATCCATTGCGACAGGACGCGGAGAGGTTCGGGGAGAGAGCCTATTGGAAATAGAGTTCCTGCGAAAACCCAGGCGGTTGTACTGAAAAGCCAGAGGACAACTGATCCCTTTTGAATGGATAGTTGCAGGCCTGCGGCGAGAATGCCGAAAGCAATGGAAATCAAGACCGACAGCAGCAGAACTGCGACGGCTGCTGATGGGTCGACATGAAGCTGCGTCGGAACGAGAAAGAGACCGACGGCGGTGTAGGCCACGAATTGGAGCAGAGCTGTTCCGACAGCTGACAAGGCGGCCAGGCAGAGAAGCGCAACGGGAGGAGTTGAAGTGGTCATCAGCACCTCGAGGGTGCCGGCCTGCTGGGATTCCTGAATGACATTGAGGAAACCGTGCATGCAAGACTGCAGGAACATGAACAGGCCTGTCCCGACGAGGAGAAAGTTGAAATACGAAAAGCCCTCGGGGCGATACTGCGTCCCAACCGCATGCGCGAGGTAGAAGGACAAGAGCAACTGCATTGCGGGTGCAAAGGCGGTCAGGAACATGCCGTTGCGGTAACGGACTGCAGTCAGGAAATCTTTCTGCACGACCGCCGCAGCTTTTGCCAGCATCAAGCGGGCACTCCTTCGGGCCAGTCATTCAGGACGACGGGGCCCGTTATCTCGCGATAGTAGGCTTGCAGTCGTTCCACGCTGAGAGTTCTGGCGTTGCATGTGCCCAATAGTTCGCCCTTTTGCAGAACGGTGACTCGATCCGAGACTGCTATTGCCTCAGCGAAGTTGTGGGTAGCAAGCAGGATCGTAATTTCTCTTGCGGCGAGATTTCGGATTGATTCCCATAAATGGTTCGCAGCGGCGGGATCGAGGCTGCGGGAGGGCTCATCGAGCAAAAGCACGCTGGGTTTCTTGATGAGCGCTCGGGCGATGGCGAGCCTCTGATGCATGCCGGAAGAGAGCTTCATAACTTGCTTATGGGCGTGGATTTCGAGGCCAACCTGGGTGAGGGCTTCATCGGCGCGGATCGCGCGATCGCGCCAGGAAACATTCTCGAGCGTTGCGAAGAACATCAGGTTCTCGCGGACAGTCAGACGCGGGAAAAAGGAGCGCTCGGAAGCGAGAGCAAAGCCGACTTGTCTGCGAACCGATTTCGCGTCGGCAATCGTGTTCGAATCATTGACGATTACTGTGCCGCGATCCGGAAGCAAAACTGTGGAAATTAGCCGCAGCGTTGTGCTTTTACCACTACCGTTTGGGCCGAGCAGCGACACGACCTCGCCGGGCAGAATGCTCAAGCAAACGCCGCGCAGGGCATAGGTTTCCACGCGTCCGGACCCCAAAAATCCGGAGCGAAAAATCTTGTGCACGGAATCGAGGACAATGCTGTACATCGGTCGCCTGTGGTTCACGATCAGATACTTCTGTCGCGAACGCTGCCGTAAGAAGATTTTAGGGAGAGGAAGCAGCATTGCCGATAGAGAATTCAGCGGCGGACATAGTTAGTTCACAGTGGGAAGCGCCGAGCGGCGTGCCACGGCTGGTGACAGCCGGAGAGCGCCGTCACGATGCATTTGAGTTGCTACGTGCTTGCTGCGCAGATGGGCAAGAACTTCCGAAGGCGCTCGCACAGGCACTGCAGTGGGATGAGGTTTTCAAGCAGGCCGCCTACCATCGGGTGCTGCCGGCGGTGTATTCGGCGCTGCAAGGCCGCCCAGAGGTGCCGGCGAGTATTCAGTCGGCGCTCCGGGCGCGGTATTTGCGACATTGCCATCGCGCAATGCGGTTTTCGGCAGAGCTCGCGGCAATTCTGCGGCACCTCGACGCTAAGGGAATACCTGTCATCGCGCAGAAGGGGCCGGCGCTCGCGCATTTGCTCTACGGAGACTCGGCGATGCGTGAGTTTGGAGATCTCGATCTATTGGTCAGGCCAACTGATGTCACCACAGCTGTTGGTGCGTTAACTGAGCTCGGGTACGAGAAGAACTTGCAGCTCTCGCCGCGGCAGGAGAAGGCGTACCTTAGATCCGGCTATGAATATGTGTTCGGACGGGGTGAAGAGCGTAACCTGATCGAACTGCAATGGAACCTGCTGCCGAGGTTCTATTCAGTAGATGTGGACGTTGACGGGCTGTTCGCTCGTTCGCAGGAGCATGAGTTCGAGGGCTGTCGCGCCAGAGTGCTGGGCGTTGAAGACCAATTCATTTTCCTTTGCGTACATGCGGCGAAACATCAATGGGCACAACTGGGGATGGTACGTGACATCGCAGCCCTGGCCCGGTTCGATTTGGATTGGGAATTGGTAATGCATGAGGCGCGGCGGTTGGGGATTTTGAGGATCGTGTTGATCTCACTGGTGCTGGGGGACGAACTGATGGGTTGTGCCATCCCGGAGCGATTTGCCGGACTGAATGAAATTGGCGCAGCGCGGAAATGCGTGCCGGCTATCATTCACCAAATAGCAACAATGCGCGAGATTCCTCCCGAATCTTCCGCGTATTTTCGTTTCATGCTTCAGGTTCGTGAGCGAATGTCGGACCGCGCGAGATTTGTCTGGAGACTTGCGGCGACACCAAGTGTTGGGGAATGGCAAGCGATGCAAATATCAGACGCTTTCTTTCCCCTCTATTCCGCAGTCAGAATTCTGCGTTTGGTTGGGCGACTGGCTTCCTAGGATGGTTTGCGGTCTTGGGCTTTTTCGCCACGCCTGGCATTTCACAGCCGCGGAGCGGCGCCAGAATAAAGCTCAGGAGGAGCGAAAGAAGAGGCGCTACTAGGCGCCTCCCTATCTTCGAGTGTGAGGCGATCTGATGGGGTGCCGTCCGCTGAAGCGGACTCAGCTCTTCCACATCGCTTTCCCGGCACTTACGTGCCGGGCTATTTAAATTCGGCCGCTGCGCGGCTCCCGACACAGGTACTGTCATCAATCGCTTTTCTAGACTCGCGAGTCTGCGTGGAGCTCTTCTTTCGTTCCTCCGGAGCTTGCGCCCCGCGTTTCTACCCGGGGCTGACGCCCTGGGCTTTATTCTGGCGCCGCTCCGCGGCTCTGAAATGCCAGGCGTGTTCCAATGCAATCTGCAGAGTCGAGTTCTCACGCAGATTGTTGAGCGGAATACCACCGCGTCGTGGCGGGCGAGGGCGTGTTCCACCGCACCCCAGAGTAGAGTTCTGCAACAGATCGTTACGTCGCACCGGGCACTCGTTGGTTCCGCCGCTGCGCGGCTGAGGCGCAGGTACTTTCATCTAAACCGCAGGTTCGTGAAGCAACTTAGGCGCTGCACTTTCAGCGGCTCAACTTAGGGCACGTGTGTCGTAAACGGATAGCTGGCAACACGACCAACAACTACCCACGTACAAGTCCTCATGGCGAGGACCACACGAGAGCGCAAAGGGGCGAACCCTTTTACGTCGTAGGCTCTGTGGTGGTGCCCCTGGTCATACCTAGGCGTATGACTTCCGAGAGGTGCAGGGCTTTGCGGCCGGTGCATTGCTCGATTTGCTCGCGGCAGCTGAAGCCGTCCGCGATCAGGAGTGTTTCGGGAGACGCGTTGCGCACGGCTGGGAGCAGCTCCAGTTCTCCGATCGCGAGCGAGACGTCGTACTTGTCTTTTTCGAAGCCGAACGCGCCGGCCATGCCGCAGCAGCCTTGCGCCGGTGCGGTGAAGTTAACTCCCATCTGGCGGAGTATCAATTCTTCGCTGGTCATTCTCTGAATCGATTTCTGGTGGCAGTGACCATGGAGTAGAGCAGATCCTTCGAGTCGAGGCAGGCCGACGTTGCGTTGTTGTAGGAACTCGCCCAGCAGGACTACTTGCTGAGACAGTTTCTGCGCCCGCGAATCTTCGGGGAAGAAAGTCAGCAACTCGTCTTTGAAAACGGAGGCGCAGCTCGGCTCAAGAACGACGAAAGGAATGCCCGCATCAATTTCCGCGCCGAGGATGTTGATGGTATTGATCAAGTGCCGTTTTGCGCGGTCGAGCATGCCGAAATCGTAGAGTGGCCGGCCGCAGCAGACGTGATGACGTGGAAGGCGGACATCAAATCCTGCGGCTTCGAGCACCTCAACGGCAGCGATTGCAGATTCAGGATGGAAATAATTATTGAACGTGTCCGGCCAGAGCAGGACGGACTTCGTCGACAGCGGGAGCTTCGATTTTCCATCGTGCTTTCGGAACCAGCGCACGAAGGTCTGATCCGCAAATCTTGGGAGTTGTCTTTGCGGGGCAACGCCCAGAATGCTTTTTCCAACTTCGCGAAAGCCGGGCGTTTGCCCCAAGAAATTTGCCAGCCAAGGAACGTGGCTCGCAACCCGCGCCCAACGCCCAATCTGTCCGAATGCGGAGTGGTTGAGCGAGCGGGAATTGCGTTCGTAATAGTGCGAGAGGAACTCAGCTTTGTAGCTGGCGATGTCCACGCCGACGGGGCAATCGCTCTTGCATCCCTTGCAGGAGAGACACAAGTCGAGTGAAGACTTCACATCTTCGTCGTTCCACTTGCCGGTTATCGTTCCACCGAGCGTCATCTCCCAAAGCAGGTGCGCGCGTCCGCGAGTGGAATGCTTCTCTTCCCGTGTGACGCGGAAACTGGGACACATTACGCCGCCTTCGTACTGACGGCACTTCCCCACACCAACGCATCGCATTGTGGCCTCTGCGAGGCTGCCATGGTCCTGGGGGAAGCTGAAGTTGAGCTTTGGTTGCCAGGGATTGTAATCGGCTCCCAGGCGAAGGTCGGCGTCCATTTTGTTGGGCAGGACGACCTTGCCCGGATTCATCTTCCAGTCGGGGTCCCAGAGACCCTTGAATTCTTCGAACACCTTGACCAGTTCCGGACCGAACATCTTGGGATAGAGTTCCGCGCGCGCCTGGCCGTCACCGTGCTCGCCGGAAACCGAGCCGCCGTACGAAACCACAAGGTCAGCAGCCTCTTCCATGTAGCGGCGAAATTTTGCGACCCCATCCGTGGACTGCAGGTCGAAGCTGATGCGGTTGTGCACGCATCCATCGCCGAAGTGGCCGTAGAGAACACACTGATAGCCGAAGTCGTCGGTCATCTTCTTCATGTCGCGCAGATAGGCGCCGAGCTTCTCGGGAGCCACGGCGGCATCTTCCCATCCTTCCCACAGCGGCGGCTCACCGGGAACCTTGGAAACCGCGCCCAGAGAGGCTTCTCGCACTTCCCAGACTTTCCGGGCCTGGGCTTTGTCGGGAAATAGGCGGTAGCTTTTCGGCGACGAACTCTTTGCGAGCGCCTGCATCAAGCCTTCGGCCTTTGCTTTCGCTTCTTCGGGGGTCCAGCCGCCGAATTCGGCGAGCAACCATCCGCGGCCTTCAGGGAGCATGGACACGCCTTCGGGATTGATGCCTTTGCGACGGGTGTATTCCACGAGCACGTCATCCATGCCTTCGAGACCGATAGGCTTGTGTTGAAGAACTTCGGGCACGAGGTCGGCGCATTCGAAGACGTCACGGCAGCCGATCACGAGCAACAGGCGTTCCGGAGGGCTGCTTACAAGACGACACGTAGCTTCGAGGGTGGTGACGCAAGTTCCTTCTGAGCCGACCAAGGCCCGTGCGACGTGGAAGCCATTCTCCGGAAGCAGGTAGTTCAGGTTGTAGCCCGAGACGCGGCGGGGGATGTTGGGGTACTTCTGGCGCACGAGGTCGCCGTACTGATCACGGATGCGGCGCAGGCCGGTGTAGATGTTAGCGCGACGGTCACCCGCAGCGATGATGGTATCGAGGTCAGCCTGGCTGGTCTGCCCAACACGCAGCCGGAGTCCGCCATAGGCAAGGACTTCGAGTTCTTCGATGTTCTGGTCGGTCTTGCCCGCCATGACCGAGTGGACGCCGCAGGAGTTGTTGCCGATCATCCCGCCCAAAGTGCAGCGGCTATGGCTGGCGGGGTCGGGGCCAAAGGTCAGATTATGCTTTTCGGCGGCTGCGCGCAGATGGTCGAGTACAACACCGGGCTGAACGCGCGCGATCCTGCGCTCGGGGTCGAGCTCGAGGATGTTCGCCATGTACTTGGAGAAGTCGAGGACGACAGCGACGTTGCAGCATTGGCCGGCAAGTGAAGTGCCACCGCCGCGGCAGAGCACGGGAACTCGATGCTCGCGACAGGTGGCGATGGTGGCGATTACGTCATCGTTGTCGCGGGGAATGACGACGCCGATCGGCACTTGGCGGTAGTTGGAGCCGTCGCTGGAATAGAGGGCGCGGCTGGAATTGTCGAAACGGACTTCGCCGTGGACGCGCTGGCGCAGAGCTTCGTGAAGAGCAGCTGAGTCTGCCTGCGACGGATTGTCTCGAACGGGAGAGGTGGAAGCCAAGCAATAAAGATAGCACTCGGGGCGGAGCAATCAGCATTCAGCATCCGGCCCCTAGGCTGGAGTTCTTACGCATTTACTTGGAGGCCGAGTACGGTTCGAAAACCCTTCACCACAGAGGACACGGAGGTACACGAAGGAACGCCATGGAGGGTGCTCGTATCAGGGTTGTGGGGCCTGGATGCTGGTGCTGAATGCTGTCAATCCAGCGAACTGCGGAGCTTTGCTCCGCTGGACAGCCGGGGGCGGCTGGCCCCACGTGTGCGTTTATCCGGCCAAACGCGAGGAGTAATCGGCCAGGCTCAGGAACAACAGGAGCAACAGCCACGCCACTGCGGAAATCAGGATGGCCTTGGTCATCTTCTCGCTGGTGTGTTTCACGTTCATGAAGATGAGGGCCACCAGCGTCGCTTTGAAGGTCGCGATTCCGAGCGCAACCACGGTGTTGAATTTTCCGAGGTCGACGGTCGCGACATAGGCAGTCAGGACCGTGCAGATAATTAGCGCCAGCCAAATCAACCAGTAGAGCCGGGCAGAGGCGACGTGTTCGGAATGATTAGCCATTTCCTATCTAAGCTCCACGGCGATCGATGAGGTACAGCAATGGGAACAGGTAAATCCAAACGATATCGACGAAGTGCCAGTACAGGCCGGCGATTTCTAACGGCGTGTGGTATTCCGGCGTAAAGCGGCCTTTGTGGGCCATCCACGTAATCACGATAAAGATGCCCACGCCGATGATCATGTGAATGGCGTGCATGCCGGTCAAGGCGAAATACAGCGAGTAGAAAATTTTTGTGCGCTGCTGGATTTCAGCCTCTCTCTGCTGGCGCTTGACCGGATCTGTAATCTTGTCTAAGCCCAGAAGCTCGGCATTCCCTTTGACGTTGGTCAGCGCACCTTCCCCGCTAATCACGTTGTAGTGATTGAAGGTGGGAATGTGGTGCTCTTTGTATTTGTCACCCCACTCCTTGCCTTTGATGCCCAGGAAGGCGAGGCCAAACACAAGAGTAAGCAGCAGCATTCTGACCTGCATCTTGCGATTTCCCAACTGGGCGAAGCGTACCGCCATGGCCACGGTCAAACTGCTGCACAACAAAACGACGGTATTAAAGGCGCCGATTGGGAGGTTCAGCGTTCTGCTGGCGGCCGCAAATTCGGTGAAGTACATGCGGCGATAAACCAGGTATCCGCAGAACATGCCGCCGAAGAACATGATTTCTGTCCCGAGGAACCACCACATGCCGAGCGACGCGGCGTTGCGTTGTTGCTGCTCGTCGGCGAAGTGGTGCCGCAGTTCCGGCCGTGCCTCGTGCTCGACCGCCAGTGGCGTTTCCATCGCGTGACTATCGCTCAAGGCTCACCTCTTCGGGCAGGGGCATTTTGTCGTATTCGTAGGCTTCTTCGGTCACGATGGGCGTCTCATCAAAGTTGAAGGTCGGTGGTGGTGAGGGAGTCTTCCACTCAAGACCCGTAGCCTGCCAGGGATTGTCACCAGCGATCTTGCCGTAGCGCAGAGACCAGAGCATGTAAACCATGGGCAGCAGGTATCCGACTGCGAGAATGCTCGCGCCGGCGGTCGAAAGGACGTTCAGGCCTTGCCACTCAGGCATATGGGAGTAATCCCAGTAGCGACGCGGCATGCCGAGGTAGCCGAGGATGAATTGCGGGAAGAACGTCAAGTTGAATCCGATAAAGACGATGACCGCGGCGAGGCGTCCCCAGCCTTCGGGATAGAGGCGCCCGGTTATCTTAGGCCACCAGAAATGCATACCGCCAAGGAACCCCAGTACCGCGCCGCCGACCATCACGTAATGGAAGTGCGCGATCACGAAGTAGGTGTCGTGTACGTGGACATCAACGCCGAGGGTCGCAAGAAACACGCCGGTAAGCCCGCCGATGGTGAACAGACCGATGAAGCCGATGGCGTAGAGCATGGGGGTCGAGAACGAGAGCGACCCTTTGTACATGGTTGCGGTCCAGTTGAAGACCTTGATGGCCGAGGGAACGGCAACCAGGAACGTCAGAAACGAAAACACAAGGGCGGAATAGAGCGAGATGCCCGCCACGAACATGTGGTGCGCCCAGACCAGGAATCCGATGACCGCGATACCGATACTGGACATCGCGACGAAGGTGTAGCCGAACACGCGCTTGCGCGAGAAACACGGAATTATTTCGCTGACCACCGCCATCGACGGCAGAATCATGATGTAGACGGCGGGGTGCGAGTAGAACCAGAACAGGTGCTGGAAGAGCACCGGATCGCCGCCGCGGCTGGGATCGAAGATGCCGAGGTTCAGGGTGCGCTCGAGAACCACCAGCACCAGCGTGATGGCAATGACCGGCGTCCCGAGCAGCATGATGATGCTGGTGGCGTAGTGAGACCAGACGAATAGCGGCAGTCGCCCCCACGTCATTCCCGGCGCGCGCATGCGGTGTACGGTCACCACGAAATTCAAGCCGGTGAGAATCGAGGAAAAGCCGGCGATGAAGATCGCGAGTCCGGCCTCAATCACGTGCGTATTGCTGAACAGACTCGAGTAGGGAGTGTAGAAGGTCCAACCGGTATCGACGCCGCCGCTGAAGATGCACCACAGATACAGGCCTGCCGCGACGATATAGATATACCAGCTCAGCAGGTTGATTCGCGGGAACGCCAGGTCCTTCGCCCCGATCATCATGGGGATGAGGAAATTGCCGAGCACCGCCGGAATGGATGGGATGAGGAAGAAGAACACCATCACCTGGCCGTGCATGGAGAACATCTTGTTGTAGGTATCCGCCAATAACAGGTCGCCGGCAGGAGTGAGCAGTTCGAGCCGAATCAGCAACGCAAAGAAGCCCCCGACGAAGAACATCGCGGTGATCGACACCAGGTAGAGCAGTGCGATGCGCTTGTGGTCGGTGGTGAAGAGCCACGAGCGAATGCCGTATTCGGCGTTCAGGTAATTCTTCTGTTCGACGGGTACTGCGACGGTAGCCATTGCTAATCCCTATTATTGGTTTGCAGCCGGTCCCGGATTGTTGGTCGGAGTTCCGGCAGCGCCTGCAGGCGCCTGGCTCAGCGACTTCACATACGCGACCAGCGCGTTCAGTTGTTCTTCACTCACCTGTCCTTGGAACGAAGGCATGATCGGCTGGAAGCCGGAAACCACCTTCGCGGTGGGTATCAGGATCGACTCGCGAACATAATTCTCGTCGGCGAGCACGGTGCGCCCGTCCTGAAGCTGCACTGGCTTGCCGAAAACTCCGGTCAAATTGGGGCCGCGGCCCTGCACGTCAAAGCGATGGCAGGTCGAACAGCCGAGTTGCTGGAACAACGTCTGGCCGTTTTGCGCCAGCGAGCCGACGATGGTCCCACCTGACATCCAGTTCTGATAATCGGAAGGGTTCATCACGACCACCTGGCCAATCATGCCGGAGTGCTCCGTTCCGCAAAACTGGGCACAGAACAGATGATATGTTCCAGGCGTTGTTGCGCGGAACCACAGCGTCGTGTAACGGCCCGGAATTACGTCCTGCTTGACGCGGAACTCCGGAATGAAGAAGCTGTGGATCACGTCCTGCGAGGTCATGATCAGCTTGATGTCGCGATCGACCGGGATGTGCAGCTCGTTAATCTCGCGCTGCCCTTCCTGGTGCTGAATCTTCCACATCCACTGCTTTCCGACGACGTAGATCTCGGTGGAGTCGCGGGGTGGGGTGCGCTCGTGGAAGTAAATGACGGCGCCCCAGCCGAAGAGCACCATGAAAATTCCGAGTGGAATTACCGACCAGGTGATCTCGAGGATCAGCGATCCTTCGATCTGATGGGCCTCGCGGCCATGGCGGCGGCGGTATTTCAGTCCGAATACGGCGATGGTGGCGAAAATGCCGAGCGTCATCACCGCGGAGAGGACTACAAGAAAAATGTAGACCAAATCCACGGGGAGCGCGTGATTCGAGGCCATCGCCGGCCAAAGTGGAAAATTATCGAACATATGCCTGAGAGTTGCCTTGCCCCCTGTGCTCAGAATCGGACCCGCGGCGGAACAGGATGATCAGCACTGTTCCTAACGAAACCAACGTCAATCCACCGCCCAATTGGATCATGTGGCTGATGATCGCGCCGTACTTCCCTGACTGCGGATCATAGTGGTAGCAGTACAGGAGCACCTGGTCTGCAAGTGTGCCAATCTTGTTTTGCGATGCCTGAACGAGCCCGAGCCGCAGATCGCGCGGCGGAAACTCCACGCCATAGTAGTACTGCGCGATTTTGCCTTCGGGCGTGATCACCATGATCGCGGTCGAGTGCGCAAACTGGCCGCTCTGCGCGTCGTAGTCGTAGCTGAAACCAACGGCATTCGTCAGCGCGGTGATCGATTCCTGCGATCCCGTAAGGAAGTGCCAGCCCTGCGCGGCGCTCGCCCGCTGATAGTGCTTCAGAACGCTTGCCTTCTTCTCGGTTGCGTCTGCAGGCGTGTCCTTAGGATCGAAGCTGACCGTCACGACATCGAAGTCTTTGCCTACATCGAAGCTCATCGCCTTCAGCGAGCCTTCAAGCCCCGACAGCAACTCGCTGCAGAGCATGGGGCAGCGGTAATACACCAGGCTGAGGATGATCGGCTTTTTGCCGAAGTAGTCACCGAGCTTTACGACTTTCCCGGTTTCATCGCGAAATGCCAGGTTCAGCGGAAGCTGCTCGTTCAACTTCTGCTCGATACCCACGTTTTTCAATCCGGGCGGCTTCACATTGGACGAGGGCGCCATAATTCCACCCGCGCCCGAGTACATACCCTGCGACCATGCCGAGGCGGCAAGGAGAAGCGTCGCCACCGCGGTCCACAACGAATTTTGAAATCTACTACTCACTACTTTTTTCCTTTTACTGTTTGCTTGCCGGCCTGTTTCGCATTGCTGGTGTCCGCAGCAGCGGCGGCCGCCTTCGCTAGATTCACTGGCGACTGCGGGACCTCGCCCACTGCCGGTTTGGTGGGAAGCCCGCGCTGCGCAATCAGCTTCATGGCTTCGGTGATCGGAATGCGAGCTACGCCGGCATTCTGATCGACCCAACCGTAACTGTTGAGCGTCTGTTCTTCACCTAGCCGAAAATCGTTGATCTCGCCGCGCTCATTGGTTTCAAGACGGGGCTCGGGGAATACCTTCTCCGGATAACCTTCCGGAACGGCGCGCGTTGGAGTGCTCGCCTCCTGCTGTACAAGAGGGCTGGGCGGGTTCTCGTGCTTGGTGAAATATGTGTCCAGCACGTGGAAGATGCCCCACACCGTGAAGTACACCAGCACGCCGATGATTACGAGCGAAATCAGGAAGCCGTAGATCGGGCGCGATCCAAGGTCCTGTCGCTCGAAACCCGTGCCCGGATTGTGCTCATCGTGATGAATTTCAGTCATGAGCAACTCCCGCGTAATCGAGGAATTCCTGCGCGTGCATGTCGTACTCAGGCAACAGAGGCTTTTGTCTCAGGTTGTGGCAGAAATACGCGAGCCACAGCCCGCCGATAGCCACTGGAACCACGATGTCGACCAGATATCCCCATTCCCAAGTGAAGTTCTTGTGCCATGCCGGCTCGATGTACCAGAAGAGGTCCACAAAGCGCGCGAACAACAGCCACGCGGCCAGTTTCACCAGGCGATGTGGATTCCGCTTGAGGGGCCGCGATAGTAACAACGCGAAGGGCACCGAGAAATGGAACAAAACTAAGAACAGGCCGACCCAGCCCCAGCCGTTATTAAGACGGCGCAGATAAAAACGGGCCTCGGGAGGCAAGTTGCCGGCCCAGATGATCAGCAGCTGCGAGAAGCTGAAGTAGGCGTGCAGCATGATGAACGTCAACATCAGCTTGCCGTGATCGTGGACTTCTTTCGGCTTCAGCAAAGAGGCCATCGGCTCTTCGCGCGAAAGGATCGTCTCCAGGATGACCATCATGCACATCGCCGCCAGACATTCACCGACGATGATGATGAAACCGAAGATGGTCGAGAACCAGCGCGGATCGAGCGACATGACCCAGTCAATCGCTGCGAAGGTGATCGTAAAAGCGTAGATAATCAGACCGGGCGCGGCCATGCGGCGGAAACGCGGGCTGAGGTTCTGGATTGGAGGAACATCCTGCTCATTGGACCAGCGCGTCAGGGTCCACGCCATCAGTAGCCAGATGATGAAGTACAGAATTGCGCGGCCGATGACACCGTTTAAGTACAAGAACTGAGGACTGCCACCGCGCATCATGTACTGGTGCGCCAGCTGATAAAGATGGCCATCACGGGGCACGGCGTTGAACCAGCCATGTCCGAGCGCATCGCCGCTATATAGAAACGGTATTCCCACTAAGACGGGGATCACTAAGAGTCCCATGAGCGGCAGAACCCTCATGGCCGCTTCCAGCGGACGGCGAATCACCATGCCCCAGGCGCCACCGGTGAGGTGCTGGATCATCAGGAAAGCCATACTGCCGAGCGTGATGCCCAGCCAGAACATGAAGCCCAGCAGATACGAATGGAAGAACTGCTCTCGCGTCTGCGGCAAAACTGCCAGAATCAGCGATCCAACGCCGAAAAGAATGCCCACTGCAAGCGCACGCTGATAGATCACGTGCGCGATCTCGGGCGCCATCCATCTTGAACTATTGGTGCGCGCCGCTGACATTCTCGCGTTCTCCTGTTTCATTGGTCTGAGGTAACTGCACCGGCAAGGTTGCTCCTGAGCCCGGCTCTTCGAATCTTGGCGGCGCCGAAGGAATCGGATGTCCAGCCGCATCCGCCGCGGTTGCGTTCTGACTTAACTGCAGCGCGCGGATGTAAGCCACAATCTTCCAGCGATCGTCGGGCGGAATCTGCGAAGCGTAGTCGGGCATCGCGCCGAAGCCGTTCGTGATCACGTCAAAGAAGTAACCCAGCGGCGCTTTCCGCAAGCGGTCCTGGTGATACGACGGCGGATGACGATATCCGCGTTGCGGAAGCATTCCGTTGCCATCGCCTACGCGGGAGTGGCACGGCGCACAATAAATATTGAAGCGCTCGCGTCCGCGCTCGAGTGTCTCTTCATTGACCGGAACTTCGGCCGGCATGTAGTCGCCAGGATTGGCGCCAATCTTGCCAGTGTAGAAATAGCTGTCTTCGCGCAGATCGCCACGCGCGACCGTGCCTTCCACCGGGGCGCGGGAGGAGCGGAGGTCTGCATAAAAATCGCTCTGCGCCAGCGGCTTGAAGCGCGGCTGATCGTGCATGTCGTTGCGGCAGCCGACCAGGATGGTAAGCGCCACAAGACCCAAAACTATGCGGAGCTTCACCATTTAACTGGGGACCTCCGCTACTGAAGTCGGGTTCAGGCTTTCCAGGAACTGGCGCGTGCCTTCCGGATCGTACTTCTTGTCCGAAGAAAAAATCACGATGAAGAATTTATCTTTCGATGCCGCGTCGAACTGCGGCACGTTGAACACCGGATGGTAGGGCTGCGGCAAACCATTGAGCGCGAGCATGCCGAAGACCGCGGACAATCCGGAGAACAGAATGGTCATTTCAAAAGTAACAATGATGAACGCGGGCCATGAATGCAGCGGACGTCCGCCGATGTTAACTGGGTAGCCCACGGTATTAATCCAGTACTGCAGAACGTACGCCGCAGTGCCGCCCAGCAGTCCACCAACTAGACAGACCAGCGCGACACCGTTGTGATGAAAACCGATTGCTTCGGAAAGTTCTTCGACCGGGAACGGCGCGTAGGCGTCGATCTTGCGATAGCCGGCGCCGTAAACCTTGTGCGCGGCTTCGATCGCATCATTGACCGTGTCGAACTCAGCCATCAAACCGTAAGTGCGCGGATCCTTCATCCTTGATGAACCTCCGCTTCGTGCTCAACCGTGACCTCAGCCTGCGGGAGCAGAGTCTTCAATTCGGCGATGGAGACTGCCGGCAGCAGGCGTAGGAACAGGAACATGCAGGCCGAGAAGAATCCGAGCGTGCCGATGAAAATCGCCCAGTCGAACTGCGTCGGATAGTACTGACCGAACGAAGACGGCACGAAGTCGCGAGTCAAGCTGACGACGACAATAATGAAGCGCTCCAGCCACATGCCGACGAGCACGTCGAGCGAGATCAGGAACAGCAAGAAATTGTTATTGCGGACCTTCTTGAACCAAAGAATCTGCGGCACCACTAGGTTGAAAAAAAGGAGCGCGTAGTACCAGAGGGCGTATGGCCCGTGCAGGCGGTTCCAGCGCAGGAACGATTCGTAGGGATCGCCGCCGTACCAGTTCACGAATGCTTCAATGCCGTACCCATAAGCCACAATCCAGCCGGTGGCGAGCATGACCATCGCCGAGTTTTCGACGTGGCGCTGGGTGATCAGGTCTTCGATGTCGTAGAACTTGCGGATCGGAATTGCCAGCACAAGAACCATGGCGAAGCCGGAGTAGATCGCGCCGGCGACGAAGTAGGGCGGGAAGATGGTGGTGTGCCATCCGGGAACGATGCCGATGGCGAAGTCGAAGCTCACAACGGTGTGCACCGAGAGCACCAGCGGCGTTGCCAGTCCTGCGAGCAGAAGGTAGGCAGTTTCGTAACGGTTCCAGTGGCGGACCGAATTGCGCCAACCCATGGACATGGCGCCGAAAACAAATTTCAGAACCTTGTTCTGCGTGGTGTCGCGCATGCTCGCCAGATCAGGAATCAAGCCGACGAACCAAAACACCAGCGAGATCGTGCCGTAGGTCGAAACTGCGAAGACGTCCCACACCAGCGGACTGCGGAAGTTCGGCCAGTACGACATCGTGTTCGGGTACGGGAACAGCCAGTACGCGAGCCACGGACGGCCAAGGTGGAAGACCGGGAACATGCCGGCGCAAGCCACAGCGAACAGCGTCATGGCTTCGGCGAAACGGTTGATGGAGTTACGCCACTGCTGGCGAAGGAGCAACAAAATGGCGGAGATCAGCGTTCCGGCGTGGCCGATACCGATCCACCAGACGAAGTTGACGATGGCGAATCCCCAGCCGATGGGGATGTTGACACCCCAAACCCCGACACCTTTATAGAAGAGCCAGCAGACGGCAAACAGGAACCACTGTAGGATGAGGAAACAGATCACCATCCCCACCAGCCAACCGTTAGTGACGGGCCGGCGCAGGACAATCGAGGCGACCTTGTCCGTAATGCTGGCGAAAGTATGCCCCGGCTGAATTACCGGTGCTTTCTGTTCGCCGACTTCGACTTCTGTTGGTCTCGCCATGAATAGCTTCTAGCTACCAGCTCCTAGCTGTGAGCGATGAGTGGCGAGCAATGAGCCAACTCACAGCTCACCGCTCGATGCTCACCGCTATGTTCCTTCCAACTCCGGATTCGGGTTGCGAATCGCGGCCAGGTACGTTGTTCTCGGACGCGTATTCAAATCGTCCAGCACTGCATAATTGCGATGGTTCGCCTTCAACTTCGCGACTTTGCTATTCGGATCGTTCATGTCGCCGAAGATAATCGCGTTCGACGGGCACGACTGCTGGCATGCGGTCTGCAATTCCGCAATCGGCTTCTGCTTTGCCTCGTCGGTCGTCGCCTCTTCGAATGCGATACGCGCGTGCGTAATGCGCTGCACGCAGTACGTGCACTTCTCCATCACGCCGCGACTGCGGACCGATACATCCGGATTGCGCTGCATCTTCAGCTGCGGCGTGTCCCAATCCTGGAAAAGCATGAAGTTGAAGCGCCGCACTTTATAGGGACAGTTGTTGGAGCAGTACCGCGTCCCTACGCAGCGGTTGTAAATCATGTCGTTCAGGCCTTCGGTGGAGTGCGTGGTCGCGCCGACTGGACAAACCACTTCGCAAGGCGCGTCTTCACACTGCATGCAGGGAACGGGCTGGAAGTAAGCCTTGGGATTGTCGCGATCGCCCTGGTAGTAGACGTCCACACGCAGCCAGTGCATGTGGCGGCCCTTGTTGACCTGCTCCTTGCCGACGACCGGGATATTGTTCTCCGCCTGACACGCAATGATGCAATTGTTGCAACCCACGCAGGCGTTGTGATCGATGGTCATTCCCCATCGGAAGTGCGGCGCGCCGTTCGGCTCGGGAGAGGTGTAATCGTAGGGTGGATAGAGCGTTTCTTCAGGCTTCGGTGCTTCTTCGGAGAAATTCTCGTTCTTGAAATCGTCGAAATTGCCGGTGCGAACGATGGGGCGATGCTGATCGCCAGTATCCATCGTTTGGTAGCCCTGCGTGCTCGCCAGCAGATAGTGACCGGAAGTCTTGGTCACGCTTCCAAATGCGATGTCGGGCGTGGCACTGTACCGAACTTGGTAGAGATCGAAGCCTGCGCCATTGCCTGCGCGGCCGGAGCGGCGACGACCATAGCCGTAGAAAACTGTGACCGAGTTGTCGGGATGCCCGGCCTGAACCCAGACCGGCAGCTCGAGCGACTTGCCGTTGAGCTCGAGCTTCACCATGTCCATCTTTTCGACGTTTAGACGTTTCGCCATTGCGGGACCAAGCAGCAGGGCGTTGTCCCAGGTGAGCTTCGTCATTGGCTTTGGCAGTTCCTGAAGCCAGGTGTTGTTGGCGAAGCGGCCGTCGTAGATGGAAGGATCGCGGCGGAAGTTAATTTCGACTGCGCCGTTTGGAGCCGGCGAGTTCGAAGCCGGGAAGCTGGCGCTCTTTACCGAAACTTGTTTCGGCTGATAGGCCGTGCCGGCAACGAACCCGTCGTGGACCGACTTGCGCCAGAAGGTGTCAAAGTCGCCGCCGGAGTGCTTCGACTTCCAATAATTCTGAACCAGTTCGTACCCAGGCGTTTCGGCCTGACCATTCAGCAATGAAACAAACTCGTAAATGCTCTTGCTGTTGTAGAGCGGCGCAATCAGCGGCTGAACGATGCTCACGGTGCCGTCGTACGCCCGCGCGTCGCCCCACTGCTCGAGATAATGCGTCTCGCTGATATGCCAGTGGCAAAGCTCGGCAGTCTCGTTATTGTGCAGGCCGAGATGAACGCGGACGGGGATATTGCTGTTCTTCAGCGCGTCGGCGAAGCCGAGGTCGGCAGGCGCGTCGAACACCGGATTGCCGCCGAGGATGATCAGCAGGTCAACCTTACCGCCGCGCATGTCGGCAACGAGCTCTTTGATGGAGTCGTTGTTGTTCTGAGTCGTGGCGAGGACTGGGTCGGCATAGAAAACCGTTTTACCGACGTTGCCAAGTTTTGCGTTGATCGCATGGCACAATGCGTGAACGACGGGTGGCTGATGATCGCCGGGGATCACCACACTGGCACCGTTATGACCCTGAAGTTCCTTATCGAGGGCTACCATGAAGGCAAACTCAGCATTCGCCTCATTCAGTGGATGCCCTTCACCGACCAAGCTCCTAGCAAGCCGCTCAATGTCGCTTGCCTTCACAGCCAACCGATGGTCCGCCTTCGCACCCGTTGCCGTCGGCGTGCTCTCGATGGCGTAGAAGCGGCTCATCTTCTCGGAGTCGGGGTCGCGGCGCTTGGCGAAATCGCGCGCGTAACGCGTCATGCCGGGGAAGCCGCCGTAAAGGAAGTCGGCGTCGAGAGACACAATCACGTCCGCAGCATCGAGCTTGTAAGTTGTCTCGACGGGCTGACCGAAGGCCATCTGCGCGCCCGCATACACATTGTCGCGATTGACCGGCTCATACACATGCCACTTGGCCTGCGGGAAATTCTTCTGGAACTGCTGCATTTGATCCAGCAGCGTCGGCGACGAAAACGCCTGCGACAGAATGCGAATTCCCGCGCCTTGCAAAGTCTTTTGCGAAGCCAAGGGCCCGCGAATCTGACCGGTGAATGTGCCCCAGGTGCTGATCTCGCCGAGGTAGAGCACGTTCTGCGAGCGATCCGGGTCATACAGATCGAGGATCGAGGCCTGCGCAAAAACATCCGTGCCGCCGAGGCTCGCCTGATGATCGGGATTGCCTTCGATCTTGATGGGCCGGAATTCGCGGCTGGTCACGAGCAACGGCGTCGCGTATCCGCCCAGCGTGAAGGCGGTCGCGTACGACATCGGCTTGCCGGGGACGAGGCCTTCTGGCTGGCGAACATAGGGAACAATCGGCTCCAGCGGCTGGCGCGTGCAAGCGGTCATGCCGGCGAGCGCAAGCGAGGAACTCATCAGCTTCAGGAAGCCTCGGCGCGAAACCGAATCCATCCATTCCGAGGCGCCCTTGGGAAATTCGCGGTGCATCATTTCGCGAACTTCCGGTTTGCCGGCTAGCTCTTCCAGGCTGCGCCACATCTCGGGCGAGTTCTTCTTTTCAATTTCGGCTTGCAGCCGAACGAGGTCGAGCTTGTCCTTCTTGCCGGGACAGACTTCCTCGCGGTGCGCCTTGCCGTTTTGTTCGTCGTTATTCATCAGCAAATTCTTCGTTGTGCCGTCCCTTCGGGACTCGGTCGTTCTTCCGACCTACCCAGCGCTTACGCGCTGGGCTAATTAAATGCCGCCCTTGCGGGCTCGGACCCAGCTTCGTTATTGTCCCAGCATTTCCGTGCCAGCTTTCCTCTTTCGCCCCTTCGGGGCTGAACTCGTCCAACCCTGCTACCCACGGCTTACGCCGTGGGCTCTATTCTGGCGCCGCTTTGCGGCTGTTCTTCTTTGCGTCCTGTGCGGTCTTTGCGGTTTAAGGCTTTGCAATTAACCGCAAAGTTCGCAAAGAACAAAATCAAACAAAAGAACTAACCGAAAATCCCTCCAGCTCCAAGTCTTGGCTAGCGCCTGGAGGCTGACGCTTAAAGCCTACCGATGACACGTGTTGCAGCTCGTAATATCCATCACCGAGCGCACGTGATACGTACTCACCAGGTACTTGCCTAAAGCCAACTGATCCGTAAAGGCCTTGCCGTTCGGATCGCTCAAACCTTTTTCGTTCACCAGCACCGGCTGATCTTCGCTCGGCGGCTGGTAGCGCATATTGAACACCTGGTCGCGCGGGCGCAGCACCTTTGCCGGATCGCGATGGCACTGGATGCACCACTCCATCTGTAGCGACGCGTGATTAAACATCAAAGGCATGCGATCTACGGCGCCGTGGCATTCGTTACAGCCAACGCCTTTGTTGATATGAATGCTGTGATCGAAGTAAACGAAGTCGGGCAGATCGTTGACGCGGTTCCAGACCAGCGACTTGCCGCTGCGGAAGCTCTCGCGAACCGGCTCAAGAATGGCTGCATTGGTCCAGATCTGCGAGTGGCAGTTCATGCAGGTCTTGGTGGGCGGAATGCCGGCAAAACCCGAGGTCTCCACCGAAGTATGGCAATAACGGCAATCAATTCCGATCGCGGCCACGTGGTGCTGATGGCTGAAGGGCACCGGCTGGGGCCGAACCACGCCGGCGTAGGTCACATAGGGCGAACGCTGCAACTGGATGCACGCCCAGAGGACAAACGCGGCTGTAAAGATGCCCGCATAAATCGAGGCCCGCGAAATTACATTTGCGCTACGGTGGAAAATCTGCATCGATCAGAATTTCGTTGTTTAAACTGCAGGAAAACAGTTGTTGTTCAACCGAGACGAATATCTACGATATCCACGAAAGGTGTAGCTGCTTATGAAACTCGAAATTATAACAGGTCGAGCGGATTTGAAAATGCCTTTCGCGGAAAAATTTCTGCGGTGCACCAGGAAAGTTGCAGGGTACTTGCAGCGCGCAGTCCAATTTGGGAACGAGGCGTCAAGCCGATGACGCAACGCACGATCAGCGAAGTGTCGGAGTTGGTCCACAGCAGACAGATTTCACCTGTCGAGCTCACGCGTGAGTGTCTGCAGAAAATCAATGCATTGAATTCTGAGTTGAATGCGTTCATCACGGTGACTGCGGAGTCCGCCTTGCGAGAGGCAGCTCTCGCTCAAGATGAAATCGCGGCAGGAAAGTGGCGCGGACCGCTGCATGGCATTCCAGTCGGGCTGAAAGATTTGATTGACACCGCCGGCGTGCGAACCACGGCGGCAAGCCGAGTGTTTGCAGACCGGGTGCCGGTGCGCGATGCGGAAATCGTAGCGAGGTTGCGAGAAGCTGGAGCAGTGCTGGTCGGAAAGCAAAACCTGCATGAGTTCGCATACGGCGGCAGCTCGGTGATCAGCGCCTTTGGAATACCTCGCAACCCGATAGATTCCGAGTACATCGCGGGCGGCTCGTCTGGAGGTTCGGCAGCAGCGGTTGGGAGCGGCATGTGCTACGCCGCGATTGGCACCGACACGGCTGGTTCGGTGCGGGAACCGGCGGCGCTGTGCGGACTCGTAGGGCTCAAACCTACCTACGGACTCATCAGTACGGAAGGAATCATTCCACTGTCTCCTTCTCTGGACCACGCGGGGCCGATCACGCGCAGCGTTCAGGATGCGGCAATCCTGCTCGATGCATTGACTGGAACAGAGTGGCGGCATTCAGAGTCGCTGGATGTGGAACATGGGAAGTGGCGAGTAGGCATACCGAGGCAGTTTTTTTTCGAAGACTTGGATTCAGAGGTTGCGACCGCTGTGGAAGCGGCGATCGATGAACTGGAGTTGATGGGGTGTGTCGTCGCCGATGTCGATGTTCGGGTGGATACAGACCGCACCTTGCAAGCGGCGGAGGCGTACGCCGAACATCGCCAACGTATCGCGTCATCGGCGGACCTGTACGATCCCGAGACTCTGAGGCGGGTGCGGACGGGAGAGAACATCTCCAACGAACAGTATCGGGCGGCGCTCCGGGAGTTAGGAAATATTCGGCGAGAGATTGCCGCGATTTTTGACAGTGTTGATGTGCTGGTCACGCCGACGACACCGATCCCGGCGCCACGGCTGTCAAACTTGACTACCAACATAGATCAGTTGCGCCCAACAGAACTGGTGCTGCTGCGGAATACGCGTCCGGCGAATGTTTGGGGGACACCTGCGATTTCGGTGCCGTGTGGAAGGACTTCCGAGGGCCTACCGATAGGACTGCAGATCATCGGACCGATAGGGCGCGACGCGAGAGTGTTGCAGGTCGCGCGGGCGTTTGAGCGGGCTTGTGCCTAAAACAATTCACCACAGAGACACGGAGGCACAGAGAGAACGCTTGGAGTTTCGCTGTGTCTCTGTGACGCTGTGGCGAATTCGAAAGACTAATCCACCGAGTGAACGTCTTCCGGCAGCATCATCACGAACTCACACTGGCCGTTCTCTTTAGAGCAGGTGAGTGTGCCGCGGCGGAGGATTTTCGCGGGCACGTCGTCGGGGAATGCGAAATCCACCTTGGCGCTGCGCAGGTTGTCGGTTAGCGGCTTGAGTTTGTCTTCGCCGCTGATAAATTTCGCCGCTTCGATCTTTGCCCCTCCGGGAGCGGACATAATCAGGACAAAGAAGTCCGCGGCCCCTGTCACAGGTGCAATTTTTCCAAGTTTCAACGTACGCGACTGCTGCAATTCGACGCGATGCTGATCAACGACAGGCTGAACCTTGGTTTCACCGCCAACCAGCGAAGCCAAGCGGGTGCGGGTTTCGTTCGTGGGCCTGAGTCCCGAGAGAGATTGCGCGTAAATGCGCACCGCATCGTCCTTGTGGCCTTCCTTCTGATAAATCTGCGCCAGATGGTCGCCCACTTCGCCGTGCTGGCCGAGCACCCAGGCGGACTTCACGTATTTCTGCGCCTTGTCCATGTTGCCGCGCGCGAAGTACACCCACCCGAGCGTGTCCCAATTCGCGTCGAGCGCGGAGGGAATGAGCAAATCGCGGTCAGAAAGCTGATCCAGCGAAAGATTGCGCGATGAATTCGCCACGGCGGTGACGGCCGACTCCGCATAGCGCTGGGCAATATCGAGGTGGGCGTTTTTGAGCGAAAGCTGATACGCGATGTTGTTCCAGACATCGGGCGTGGCGGAGATCTGTGTGGCTTTGTCGAAGGCGGCGAGAGCCTTGTCGTCTTGGCCGAGGTTCAAGTAAGCGTCGCCAAGGTTGATCTGGAGTGATGCGTCGTCGGACTTGAGCGACACCGCCTTCTCCAGTTCAGGGACAGCCTTCTCGTACTGGTGCGACTCCTGGTACATGCTGCCGAGCGCGGCGTGCGCATACTGGCTGAGCGGATTGATTTCAATCGCCTTGTTGAAGGCCTCGGCGGCAAGGTCGTACTTGCGATCGGTGGTGTAGGCCCAGCCAATGGAACTGTAAGCGAACTCATCGTAGGGGTTTAGTTCGGCCTGCTTCTTGAATGCCTCGACGGCCTTGTCGGTCTGGCGCTGCACCATGTAGGCACGGCCCAGGTCCATCCACGCGGACTTGTGCTTAGGATCGGCAGCAACAACTTTCTGCAAAAGCTCGATGGCTGTCGGAAAGTTACCGCGTTGGAATGCGGCTTTCGCGGCGTCGTAGAGATCATCGCCCTTCAGATCGGCGGCCAGCGTGGGTGTAGGCGCAGCCGAACTGTCGATCTGCATCTTCTGCTCGGCGTCGGCGAGCACCGCACGGCGGAATGCGATGTAATCACTTGCGCGTGCGGACGGGAGTTCGTTCATCGTGGTGACCAAGGTTCGTTCGGCGGTGAATACATTGCCATCGGCTTTGTACGTTGCTTCAAAGTGGCCATAGTCGCGCTTCATGGTGAATGGCAGCGGCGCAGTCTCGGCATACTTGGCAGGGAATTCGATGCGGAGCTTGTAGGTGTATTCCACCGGCGAGCCAACTTGCACGGGATCAGGGCTGTCCTCGTTTGCATCGGCCATGGTGATGTCCGAAAAAGGTAAAGTTAGTTCGCTCTTCTTTTTGGACCAGTCAAGATAATTGGCCGCCACGATCTTGTAGTCGAGTTGGAATGGCTCGTGAGTTTTGGCGGGATCGCTGGCGCTCACGTCGGAAACGTCGCCCGTTACGCCACCATAGACGCTCATCTGCTTGAGGAAATCCGGCCACTTGTTCCGCGAGATGCGGCGGAACAGCATACGCAAATAGAGCTCTGTGTCTCCGCGGAATTCGTAGTGGATGTGCGCCTCAAGCTTGCCGAGTTCATTGACTTTCGCCTGGATGTCGGAAAGCTGCCGATTCACCATGGGCGGATCGGCCGGAGTTTCCTCGAGGTGCGGGGTGCCGTTCTGCGGAACGATCAGCGCCTGCTTCTTGCGAAGCACAGAAGCGAGCAGGCGGAACGGCGCGACTTCGGTGGTGGTGTCCATCCAGACCTCTTCTTTTCCAAGCGGAAGCATGGTGAACACGTGGTCGAACTGGGCGGGCGAGGGGACATCCGGGTCAATTTTGCGGCCAGAGTTGATCAGAACTGAGTCGGCATTGTAGCCGGCGGCAGCCAATAGAGACGCGAATAGGGTGTGCTTGTCCTTACAATCGCCATACTCATTGTGCAGGACGTCGCTGGCAGCATGCGGCTGGAAGCGGCCCACGCCGAATGACAAGCTGATGTAGCGAAAGTTGGTGGCGACGTAATCATAGAGCGCTTGAATCTTGTCGAGGTCGGTGGCTTTGCCTTGGACGAGTTCGGCTTCCTTGGCGCGAATTTCTGCATTCGGCTGTCGGCGATCTTTTTCGAGAGCGGCGTACCAGCGGCCGAGTTGGTCCCAACTTTCAAAGGTGGTCAGCTGAATCGTCGCGTATTCGGGCTCTTTAGGAGCCTTCTTTTTGGCTTCTTTTTCCTTCTTTTTTTCCTCGTCGGTCTTGTCAACGTGAGAGCGCGACCAGGTGTAAATGCGGCGGCCATTCTCCTCGGAGATTTTGGGATCGTACCCAGGCTTCGTTTTGAGCTTGATCTTGCGATCTTTAGGGACGTCGACACTGAGTTGTTCGTCGAGAATGGTGCCGCTCTGCGCGAAGTCGTGCTGCATCCAGAACTGGCCGGGAGCGAGCGGCGTTTGAGTGATCGTCACGAAGTCATATTCGAGTTCGACGCCAGGGCGAATACCGGGTACCGTAACGTGCTTCTGGCGATAATCGGTGTAGACGGGCGCTTCCTTCTCCAACGGGATGCTCAGGTCCTGTACAGCATCGGGAGTGGCCGCGACGGTGCTGCCATCGGGGTTGAGGATGCGCACGAAGGGAATCTCAACTCGCTCATTGGCGGAGTTGTATCCCATGACCAACTGGCCCCACTGCTCAACGCCAGCTTCATTTTGAATTTTGATGCGGGCGTAGGACTCGCGACGCCCGGTGCCGTCGTTCTCGAAGCGAAACGAAGTGCGCAACTTTTCGACGACATAGGCTTCCTGCGAGTGGTCGGCGGCAGGAGCGGCGGATGCAATGGGCGGAGCGGGTGGCGCAGGCACTTGCGCGGCTGCGCACACGACTGCTAGGACGGAAAAGAGAAGGATGCGACGGAACATAGGCCTTGGGCCGTTTGTACCGCATCGGGGGTTGCTATGCAAGTAACCCCAGGGTTCTAGGGGTCACTGAACGTTTGTTGCCTTGTCGACGAAAGCGCCTTCGTCACTCCTCATCTTTTTCAACTGATCGGCGGGCAGATAGACCATGTGGCCGGCTTCAAAGGTCGCGTAGGAAATCTGGGGGCGGAACTTTTCCGGCAGGTCCAGATGCTCCATGGTGTAGTTGGCCGCGTAGTAGGGAGTGGCCAGATCGTAGTAGCCCTCCATGACAAGAATCTTCAGGAAGGGATTGCGCACGATGGCGTGGCGCAGGTCGGTTGCGGTGCTGGGAAAGCCCTCCCCTGCCGATCCCCACTCCCATTTGAAGCCGCCGCCTTCGCGCGGGAAGACGTAGTAGGGCATGTCGACCTTATATCCGAGCTCGTTGCGCACATAGTTGTTGAACACGGATGTGTACGGCGGGAGTACATCGGCCTCGGTCGGATCATAAAAAGGAGTGTCGAGCAGGCCGTCGGGATCAGGACCGGTGAAGCGACCGTCAAGGCGCCCGACGCGGACTTTCTGGTCCAGCAGCAGGTAATGCGTGAACTTGGGAACATCGATGCGCATGTTCGCCTGGTCGAGCACATCTTTGCTCAGGCCGGTGTAGCGCGCCATGTGATCGATCACCTGCTGGCGCTCCTGAGGAGTAAGGGCGTCACCTTTGGCGAGAGCCTGCGCGTATTCGCCGGAGGCCCATTGCTCGGCTTCCTGCCGGGCTTTGGCAGGATCCTGCTGCAAGTCGGCGGGAAGCTTGTGGTGATAGCCGGCGATCATTGTGAACGACGGGATCAGGAGAATGTAAGGTTCATCGTTGGTCTTGCTGTCTTCGAGAGTCTGGAAATCGATGGCTATCGAGAGCAGCGTGATGCCGTTGAACGAAATTCCTTCCTCGGCAAGTTCACCGGCAATTCCTGCCGAGCGAGTTGTACCGTAGCTCTCGCCAAACAGGAACAATGGTGAGTTCCAGCGCTCGTAGCGGCTGATGTACATGCGAATGAATTCGCTGAAGGCCTGGACGTCGCCTTTCACGCTCCAGAATTTCTTGGACAGCTCGGTGGTTTCGGCGCGGCTATAGCCGGTGCCGATGGCGTCGACGAATACAAGATCGCTTTTATCGAGAAGAGTGTTGGCATTGTCTTCGATGCGGTAAGGAGCGGCGGGCAGAGAGCCGTCCGCTTTCAGCACAACACGCCGAGGGCCGAGAGCGCCCATGTGCAGCCAAATGGAAGCAGAGCCGGGACCTCCGTTGAAAGCGAAGGTGAGCGGGCGTTTTGCAGAGTCGGCCCCGTCGAGCGTGTAGGCGACAAAGAACATTTCCGCTTCGATCTTGCCATCGCCGCGCTTAATGGGCAGGCGGCCAGCGGTCGCGGTGTACTTGAGCGTGGTGCCATTGACGGTCGCCTGATGATGAGTGATGACCGGCGGCACTTCGGTGATATCGAAGTGCTCTTCTTTCTTGTCGTCGCCGGGCTTGGGCTCGGGTTGAGAGGGTGCTGGCTCGGTCTTCTTGGCGGTGGCTTCCTCTGGCTTCTTCGGCTCGTTCTTCTGCGACTCTTCTTTCTTCGACTTCTTTTGAGTCTGCTCGGGCTGTTTCTTCGCCTGGTCCGGCTGCGAACTGGATTGATTGTTCTGCTGAGCGGCGGCGAGGAAAACGAAGAGCGAAATCAAAGCGAGGAGGGAAATCAGTCTGCGCATGTTGGCTCCGGCACTGGGAATCGCACGAATCGCCGATTATACGATGTTGCTAAGATGGAAGCGTGCCCGCCGCAAGCAAGCGAAAGACAACACCCAAGATTACGATTCTGCAAGCGCCGCCATTGTCGCGTATTTCGTGGCTGGTGCACGGATTCAGCACGCGGCAAGGCGGGGCCTCTCGGATGTACGGCAAGGGAAGTCTGAATCTCGGATTCACTGTTCACGATGAGAGGACGGCTGTTGCGAAGAATCGAAACGCATTGGTCTCGGCGGTAACCAAGGGCAGCAAGTCCGCATGGGAACTGACGAATCTGCGCCAGGTGCATTCTGATCTCATTCATTGCGTTTCGCAGGCTTCGGAGCATCCGCTCGCGGGTGACGGCCTGATTACCAAAACTCCGGGCCTGCTGCTTGCGGTGCTCACAGCTGATTGCCTGCCGGTGATTGTGGTCGATCCCAAGCATCGTGCGGTGGGAGTTTTTCACGCCGGGTGGCGCGGAACTGTGAAACGCATTGTCGAAAAGGGCGTCGGCGAGATGCGGAAGCATTTCGGAAGCGATCCGGCGCAACTGCGGGCGGCAATTGGTCCGGGAATTCGGAGCTGCTGCTACCAGGTTGGACCAGAGGTCAAAGACACGTTTCAAGCACAGTTCGCTTACGGCTCCGAGTTGTTCCGGGAAACTAAAGAGCGGAACGAGATCCACGAGAGATATCCGCTGCTGTTCCTGACGGCGCGCGCTCCCGGGCACAGCGATTTGCCCAAGACGATATTCCTTGATCTGGCGGAGGCCAACCGGCGGCAATTGCTGGATGCTGGCGTCCTGGGTCGCAACATCTCAGATTTAGGCATGTGCACATCCTGCAAGCCGGAGTTGTTCTTCTCGCACCGCGCAGAGAAAGGTAAAACCGGGCGGATGATGGCGGTGGTGGGAATCAGGCCGTAGTTGCGCACCGCAGCGGCAGGGACTTCAGCCCCACGATTCACACGGATGAACGGGGATCATCAGAAGCAGGAAAGGAATCCGTGTTGATCCGTCGTAATGAAGTTAGTCGGCGCACCACAAGAGGCTGACGATATTCCCAAGCCTCTCTCTAATTCTGCGATACTGAAAACCGTGGCTTCGGCGGATCCCAAGGCGGTGAAGGTACACCTGAAAGAGGGAACGGGTGTCGAGATCGAATGGAAGGACGGACACCTGTCCAAGTACACCTTTCCCTTCCTGCGCGATGCCTGCCCTTGCGCGCTGTGTGATGAGGAGCGCACGAAAACCCACCGGGAACCCGGCCATGCTGCGGTTGCCAAGCCCGGCGAGTTGCCCATGTACAAGCCCGCAGTGAAAGCATTGGCGGCGGAAGGCGTGGGCAAGTACGCAATCAAATTCCAATGGAACGATTCCCATGAGTTAGGGATTTATTCGTGGCAATGGCTGCGCGACATCTGCCCATGCGAGGAATGCGGCGAGGCCAAGAAGCACGTCAAAGTCGGATAGATTGCTTGGTTCAAGGCTTGGCGATCATCGGTATCGCCACCAGCGCCGCCAGGATTCCCACCGCCTTCCAGCGAGTGAAATGTTCATGCAAGAAGATTCGGGCCATGAGAACCGTAATGGCCGGATAGAGAGAACTGAGCACGACGGCGGTGTCTAAGCGTCCGGTCTGGCTGGCACGAACGAAGAAAGCTGTGCCGGAAACGTCGACACAGCCCGCCAGCAATCCCAGCCAGAGGCCTCCCAAATAAAAAGGAGTGAACCGGCGCCCTGCGAGAGTGATGGTCCCCGTGATCGCGAACGAGGCGGTACGAGCAATGGCGGCAATCCAGAATGCGTCGCCGCTGCCGGTCTTCTTGATGAAGATGTAAAACAGCGCGAAGCCGATCCCGGCCGCTACTGCCAACATCAATCCCTTTGGACGGGAGGAGTCTTCAGGCCTGGAGACGAGCCAGATCCCGAGCAGAGCGAGACCGAAACCGGCGCATGGCACGTAGCCCGGAAATCCTTCCCGCGCAATTCCAATGACAGTCGGTATGCCAGCACTGAGAACCGCGCCGACTGGCGCGGCAATTCCCATGTTCCCCTGTGAGAGTGCGCGATAAAAGAACGCGAGGGCGAGCCCGCCGGCGACACCCGCCGCAGCTGCCCAGATCAGGTGCGATTGCGGAGGGAAAGGTTCGTGTGCTGACAGCGCGATTGTGACCATCAGAATCGTGCCGCTGAGGTGGCCGAGCGCCGCTAGAAAAAACGCCTGGAAGCGGCGTGCGACGTATCCGCCGAGGAAGTCGCTGATACCCCAGGTGCAGACAGCGCCGAGCGCGTACGACGCCGACGCGAATTGGGGACTGATGGCCATGGCAGGATCAATAGAAAGTAACAGAAAGAACAAAAACAAAACCTTTACCACAGAGAACACTACACAGAGGAACGCCACAGAGGAGCCCAGGTGCGTCACCGCTTCTGCCTGTTCCTCTTCGGCTCTGCCTGGCCTCCCATTTCGGCTTGCATTCCTCTGTGGTTTTCCTCCGTGAGACTCTGTGTCCTCCGTGGTGAAGATTTTCGCGTTTTCGGCGACCTTCACCCCGTCATGTATTTGGTACGAGTTCGCGAGGAAGTCCGGCGACCTAAGTAACGTTGGTTCGAGGTTGATGCAGGCCGAGAATGTTGGTATGCGAAATCTTATCCTCGGACTATTCTTACTTACGTTTTGCCCGTCCGCTTATTCGCAATCTGCAATCTGCCGAGACGCCGCCGATGAACCGCATCATAGGGTTGTGTTGGACTCGGCGCAGGTACGCGTGTTGCTGCTTGAGTTGCCGCGCATCGCGAGCACGGATTCGTTCTGCTATGGCGGACCTTATGTCTACATTGCTTTAGGCGAAGGCCGCAGTTCCATGATCCCGGAAGGAAAAGGGACTTTCAGCCGCGATTGGCACGGGGCCGAAGCGCAGATCGTGTATCAGCCACAGCAGCAGGTGGTACGAAATGAGTCGGGGAACACGTTCCGCGAACTGGTGGTCGAGTTGCGGCGCGGCGTGGACTACGATCCCATGATTGATTATTCCGCGCCGGACATGTTCCCGCCTGACCTCGGGTCAGTGAAGCCGACATGGGCAGTTTCCTTCGTTGCCGGTGGTGTGAAGTTTTCGCGGGTGCAGCTGGCGACTGGTGAGGCGATCCGGATAAGTCGGGCGCAACATCTCCTGGTCGCGCTGAATGACCTGACGATGGAGCAGGCCGGGGCTCAGAACGTCAGTCTTAATGCGCAGGACTTCACAAACGTAAACGCAGGTACTCTGACGAATACGGGACGCGACACGGCGAGGTTCATTCTGATCGAGTACTGATGCAGTCTGGAAGTCCTCATGCGACGTATTTCTTTGCGTCCTTTGCGTTCTTTGCGATTTATCCCAAAGACTCCAACCGCAAAGTATGCAAAGTTCGCAAAGAATACCGACGACTCTGAACAAACAACTACAGCACAATCTCAGGCGTGGCGCCCAACAGGGTTTTCGTATAAGCGTTCTGGGGCTGAGCGGTGATCTCTTCTGTTGAGTTGACCTCGAGAATTTTCCCGCGATACATCACCGCGATTCGTGTCGAGAGATAACGGACGATCGGCATCGAGTGCGAGATAAAGAGGTACGTGAGTCCGAAGTCTCTCTGCAGTTGTGCGAGCAGGTTAACAATCTGTGCTCCCACGCTGACATCGAGCGCTGAAACCGGTTCATCGCAGACTATGAACTTGGGCCGTAGTGCGAGCGCCCGCGCAATTACGATGCGTTGACGCTGGCCTCCGCTGAATTCGTGAGGATACCGGTCTGAGGCGGACGCGTCGAGGCCAACGATGCGGAGCAACTCCGCGACTCTCGCGTTGACCTCGTTTCGTTTGCCCTGGCCATGGATAATGAGCGGCTCGGCAATCAGGTCCGCGATCCGCATGCGGGGATCGAGCGATCCGAAAGGATCCTGAAAGATGATCTGCATGTCGCGGCGAAGGGCCCGCATTTGTCGCCCTGAAGTGGGAAGTAGGTCGCGGCCGTCGAAGTGAACGCTGCCTGAGGTGGGTTTGATCAGGCGGAGGATCAGCCGTCCGAGAGTGCTCTTGCCAGAACCGGATTCGCCCACCAGCCCAAGCGTCTCTCCTGCATGAATCTCCAGCGAGACATCGTCAACGGCGCGGACTTCGGCTCTGCGCGCAGAGAATGCAGTCGCCGTGGAGGAGAAGACCTTGGTCAGATTGCGAACTTCAACCAATGGCACGATTGGATGGTAGCAGGGCCAGGAAACCGAAGACGTGAGAATCGAGATTCGTGAGGTTTGCTTTCGTGGAGCTTCTACATGGAAAATTGCTCGTGCTCCTTTCCACAGGTGAAGCGTTGCGAGCGGTCCCGGCAATCGCGACCATTGCGAGCATTGGGTACTGCTTGCTCGCGACTTTCGCCGGCGTCAGGTTCGCTCGACAAAGAAAAGCAGGTTCGTCAGTCGCAACCAGCTTTCCACCCGTTTCAATTCTGAAACCACTCAAGGGCGCCGATCCGGAAATGTATGAAGCGCTGCGATCGCATTGTGTCCAAGAGTCTCCCGAGTACGAGATGATTTGTGGAGTTACGGAGGCAAACGACCCAGCGGTTCCGGTTGTCGAGCGACTCATTCGTGAATTTCCGGAAGCGAAGATCCGGATGGTGCTTTGCGATAAACGGCTAGGGGCGAATGGCAAGGTCAGCAGCCTGATTCAATTGGCAGCTGCGGCCAAAGCAGAGTTCCTCGTCGTCAACGACAGCGATATTCGCGTAGAGCCTGACTATCTGCGGACGATCATAACTGAACTGCAGCAGTCAAATACGGGACTGGTCACGTGCCTGTATCGCGGGACTGCTGGGCGGACCCTCGCATCGAAGCTTGAGTCGCTGGGGATCAGCACGGATTTCGTGCCGGGCGTGCTCACAGCGAATCTCATCGAGAATGGCATCCACTTCGGACTGGGTTCCACGCTGGCGTTTCGGAAAAGCGACTTGCAGGAAATTGGCGGGTTCGAGTCCATCGTCGACTACCTTGCAGATGATTACGAACTCGGGCACCGGATCGCGCAGCACAAGAAAGTAGTGCTGTCGCGCTCGGTTGTCGAGACGCATCTTCCGGATTACGACTTAGCCGGATTTATCACCCACCAATTGCGATGGGCACGAACCATCCACGCCTCTCGGCCCTCGGGATACGCTGGTTTGCTGCTTACTTTCACGCTTCCGTGGGCCGTTGCGGAATTGTGTGTGTGGCGGAATCGACTGAGCATGGGCCTGTTTGTGGCGGCACTTGTCGCACGCATGGCAATGGCAGTTGTGAGCTCTCGCCTTGTTTTGCAGGAGAAGCCTGCTTTCGTATGGCTACTGCCGATTCGTGACTTTGTGGCGCTCGGCGTGTGGGTGGCGGGCTGGGCGGGAAAGAAAATCACCTGGCGCGGCGAAAAGTTCACATTAGAGCGGGGGCGCCTGACACGGGTCGTCTGAGTGTGCCGAGGCTCAGCGCGCCTGCGGTGCGGTCGTCGAAACAGCGGTCGCAAGCGGCTTGAATGTGCCGTCTTTGAATAACAGGTAATCGCGCCCGCGCCAATGGATCGTCTTTCCCCAGAATCCGGCGATCCAACAAAAGAAGGCAAAGAAGTCCTCGCATGGAAGAAGGAGCCAGTTGAGTCGTCGACGCAAGACCCTCCGCGACATGATGGAAGCGGCAACGAAGCGAATGACAATCGCGAGGGCTGATACCGGCCACCAATGGTGATTGGCGATGAGCAGTGCGACTGCGATCGGCAGCGGCATGGTGAACAACTGGCCAATGTATCCGGCGGGTCGAGAGCGGCGAGTGCTGCGCACCCATCGCAGACGGTGAGTCAAATTCTGGCGGAAATTTGAATTGCCGATGTGATGCTCAATCACGTAAGAGGACAGGATCACGCCGTGTCCGGCCTCGGCGGCGAGCTTGCCCATCATGAAGTCCTCGGCTAAGTAGTCCTTCAGACGATCGAACCCGCCAATTGCCTGAAGCACGTGACGACGCGCAGCGATGGTGGGGCCAACAGCGAACTTCACACCTTCAAGCATGCGTGCCACAAGCATTCCCGCGATGAAATCGGTGTTCATGCCGGTGGCCTCCAGGCGCGACCAAATGCTCGCTCCCGGAACAGCACGGTACGGGCAAGTCGCAACTCCGAGCGAGGGATCCTGGAACTCGGCCGCAACGGTGCGCAACAAAGTTGGAGTTACGCGGATGTCGCTGTCGCTCATGACGACGAGATCGTTGGCGGCTTTGGACAGCATCAGGTCAAGGCTGAATACTTTCGCGTTGGGATATGGCGGCTCGCCGGTAACCAAAACCTGCGATCGAATTCGGGGATGCTCCGCCTGAAGCTTCTTCACGACCGCAAGAGCAGGATCATGAGCTTCCCGAACAGCGAAAAGAATTTCGAAATCTGGATAATCCTGCTCAAAGAAGGTTCGCAGGTTCGATTCGAGGGAATCATCGAGTCCAGCAAGGGGCTTGAGGATGCTGATTGGTTCGGCTGATTTGAGTGGAGCCGGAACAGCTGCACGATATCGCTTCGCCGCTAAGATTGCAAGAAAACTGAAAATGATGGTGCCAAGATTGAGTGCGACCAGGACGAGGACGACGATCGTCACTGACGCAGCTCCCGGTTGGTGAAGATCGACTTCCCTCCAGCACGCGCGAGCAGATAATGCGGCAATCCGACGAGCTCTTTGGGGTTGTCCTGATCGGTCCAGACGAAGACGGTACTCGGGCTTTCCCAGAGTTGAGCAAAGGATTCAGGCGTTTCGAAGACGTGTGGGGCATCCGGGAATTTCGCGCCGTACCAGAGATTGCCGCTAGGAACGTGCAGCACACGGATGCGGGTTTCGAGGTAGAAGTTGAGCGTGGAGGCCTCGTGATATTGGCCATCCACAACGATGACATCGCCCGGCATGTAGTACTTCTCGACGGCGACGGCAAGCGGCTTCGACGACAGAATCGGGGAGAAGATCACGAAAGCGGAATGCACGCACGCGAGCAAAGCAACCATCATTCCCGCGAGAATCACATTGGCATAGGCAGGCTTGCGTTTGTAGCGAAGGATGAGGTTCAGCCCCGCACCAACAAAGAGAGACAAAATCGCTCCGAGCAATTGTGGCCGGAACTTGCCTAAAGCTTCTGGGGTGAGGTCGAGAAAGTGCCCGAGAGAGAAGTTGTAATCCTGGGGATTCTTCTTCAGCAGGTCGGCCAGATCAGATCCTGCAGGAGCTGGCTTCGAGGAAAGCAGCAGCGCGGCGCCAACAATGGAGCCGACCAGGACGATCGAAAATAGAACCCAAGATGCAATTCGGCCGCCTCGCCCTTCGACTTCAGGAGCGGCTGATTCCTTGTCCAACCATCCGCCAATCAATAGTGCAAGCGCGGGAACAGCGGGAATGGTGTAGTACTCCTGGCGAGTGGAGAAGGTAAAAAATCCGACAATCACGACTGCCCAGATGAGAAAGAAGAGGCTCATCTGCTGCTCGCGGCTCATCTGTTCACGCCATTGGCGGAACTTAAGGGGCACACGTTTTAGCGCGGACAGAAGGAAAACCATCCACGGCGCGACCCAAAGAATGGTGAGCGCCCAGAAAATCAGCAGAGGAACGGTGTCGTAACCGGGCGGGACTCGCTTTCCGATATAACGCAGGAACTGTTCGTTAACAAAATAGAACCACAAGAATCCTTTCACGGTTCCGGCGGCGGTGACCTGCGTGGGATTCCGGACCGCTGCCAGGATGTGCCATGGCGCAGCAATCACCAGAAACACAACAGTGCTGGAAATCAGCCGCAATTTCAGAATGTGGCGAAGGTTCTTGGTAAGGATCAGGTACAGCAGAATTGCGCCGAAAGGAAAGACGAGTCCGATGAGGCTCTTTGTCAGCACGTTCAAGGCACAGGTGGTGGCAAATCCCCAGCACACCAAGCGCGACGGTGTTTCCTGCAGCAGTGATTTCAGGAAGAAGAGTGCGCTCAGGGCCATCCACAACCCGACGATGACGTCGGGTATTTGAAAGCGCGTGAACATGTAGGGACCGAGCGATGTCGCTAAAACCACAGCTGCGTACAGACCACCACGCTCCCCGTAAGCCATGGAGCCGAGATAATAGGTGACCAAAAGAAGAGCCAGCACACCCAGCATTAAAGGAAAGCGAGTACTCCATTCACTGATGCCAAAAACCTTGTAGCTGGCGGCGACAGCCCAATACATCAAAGGCGCTTTCTCCAAATAGCGAATGCCGTCGGTATAAAGGGTGACCCAGTCGTGGCGGAGAACCATTTCGCGCGCGGCTTCGGCGTGGACGGTATCGACATCATCCAGAAGCGCGGGACTGAAGCTGCTCGCGAAGTAAATAGCCAACCAGAGCAACAGAATGAGACCGATGGAGGAATAACGAATTACGGTGCCGGCTGAAGGTTGTGCCAGCGCGCTTTGCGGATTTTCGGTGACATCGCTGCGCGATTCGGAAACATCCATGCTGCGGCTCATTATACGAGAGCCGCTCAGCTTGCCGCGTTGACTCCGCAGGTCGGATTTTTCTCGCGCAATATCGATAGAATTTTGTCGTGTAGATCCGTAAGGGAAAAAGGTTTGGCGAGGTAATGGTCGATTCCGGGCTGTCGAAGTACGTACTCTTCGGGATGGCCGGAGATGGCAAGCACCACTGCCTCTGGATGAGAAGCAGCAATCGCAGCCGCCAGTTCGGAGCCACTGACTTGCGGAAGCACCATGTCGGTGACCAGGAGATCGATTCGGGCTTTGTAACCTTCGATTAAATCCAGGGCCTCGCCTCCAGTTCCTGCGGACAGGATGTTGTAACCAGCCGTCTTCAGGAATTCCGCGTTCGAATTGAGGATGAGCGACTCGTCTTCGACAAGCAGGATGGTTGCAGGTTGGCCAGGACGGAGAGCAGGCGGCTGCGAGGCGCAAGCAGGCGGTTCGGCTGCTTGTGGCCGCTTTGAGTTCAGCGTAGGAACACCCGTCCAGTTTGGTCCTCCGCAAGTGAATTCATGGAGCAATGCAGCCGCACTTTGAGCAGCGCTTTTGGAATTCTCCACATGGCGGCGACCGGGATGGTCCGAAGGCAAGGAATCCATGGCCAGGTCAGCATGGGCGACCACGACGAGCAACATGTTCTTAAAATCGTGGAGCATTCTTGCCGTGCCGGCATCCAGCGGCTGTTGCGGTTGATCTTTGGACGAGGACGTCAGCCGACCTGTTCCAACCAGGCTGAGCATATTTCCACGGCTGCTGTGGATAGGTGTAATGGTAAGGTCAACTGCGTGCGCCTCGCCGGACGGCTTTTAGGCTCACGACTCCGTTGAATTGCTTTTCTTCAAATACTCGCCGCCAGATTGCCTGAAACGCCTTTGCCTGCGCGCCGCCTTCGGTGATTCTGCTCAAGTCCTTACCAACAATCTCCAGCGAGGAATATCCGGTAAGTCTTTCAAACGCAGGATTCACGCGCGTGATGATGCCGGTGGAATCCGCGAAAAAGATGACATCAGCACATTGCGATACCGCACGCTGCAAATTTTGGAAAGCTTCGGCCATCTGGGTGGGCCGGGAATTGTCGACCAGGGAGGGCACTAGAACGGGAGACATAGGCACACTCAATTCGTACATCGGCAGCAACCGGCTCAGCTTTTGGCTTGCCTGATACCAAAGGAATCGCTGGTCATGGTGCGTGTGCCAATTTTGCAAACGTCTCAATTCAGGAAGATCCTCTGCGGCGATGCTTCCGTCCCGTCTGTTACGATGAACTCCGTTCCAGCCCAATCGGATGCAGATTCCGCCGCACGTCTTCTCGGACGCCGCGATCGTTGCGGCTTACGTCATCTTCATCTCCAGCTATGTAGTTTTCGCCCTTGGAAAGTTCCCGGGGCTGAAGATTGATCGGCCAGCTGCAGCAATTATCGGAGCGGTGGCAATGGTGGCATTCCGGATCGTGCCGCCGCACGGCGCATTGCGCGAGATCGATTTCCCCACCATTGTGCTGCTGTTCTCGATGATGGTCGTGGTCGGAGGACTTCACCTTTCAGGGTTCTTTGAGTGGACGACGGAAGCGGTACTGAAACATTTGCCGCAGAACTGGTTCTTGCCCGCTGTCATCTTCACAACCGGGATTCTTTCAGCATTTCTTGTCAACGACATCGTTTGCCTGGTGATGGTTCCGTTCGTGTTGAATTTGACGCGACGCATGCAACTCGCACCGCTCCCGTTCCTGTTGGCGGTTGCGACGGCGTCCAACATCGGCAGCGTGGCGACAATCACAGGCAATCCGCAGAACATGCTGATCGGCTCGTATTCGGGAATTTCCTATCGCGATTTCCTCGCACATCTCGGGCCGGTCGCGCTGGCTGGATTGTTTATGGACTGGGGAATCCTGCACTGGCTGTTTCGACGTGAACTGGTTCAATCGAGCGCAGCCGCCGTTAGCGAGTTTCCGGAAGCACAGTTGAAAAGTATTTGGAAGCCGGCAATCGTGATGACGGCAGTAGTTGTCGGATTTCTGGCAGGAGCTCCGCCGGCGTTGGCGGCCGCGCTCGGGGCGGCAGCCCTGTTGATCAGCCGCACTACGGATGCACATAAGCTCTATGGCGAAGTTGATTGGGGGTTACTGGTCTTCTTTATCGGGCTATTTTTGATTGTGGGCGGTGCGGAGAACGCCGGAATCGTTGGCAAGTTTCTTCTGGCGGGGGATTATGTCAACCTGCACCGGCCTGCAGCATTCACCGTAGCCACTGCCGCCTTAAGTAATGTGGTCAGCAATGTCCCAGCAGTCATGCTCTTAAAATCATTCGTCCCCTCGTTCCCTAATGCTCACAATGCGTGGCTGATGTTGGCCATGGCGTCGACTCTGGCCGGAAATCTCACTATAACCGGCAGTGTGGCGAACATTATCGTGGTTGAAACCGCTAAGCCGGTGATGCACATAGGGTTCCGGCAATATTTTCGTGCGGGCCTGCCGATCACGGTCGCAACGCTAGTGCTGGGCTGGGCGTGGCTGTGCTGGCTCGGGTGAACTCGTCGTCACTACCACTTCTCTAAAACCGCGAGAAGTGGGGCAGCCCCTGTTTAGTGAAGGTGACCTTGGGTTACTGCTCAGGCGAATCTTTGTTGACACCCCAAAATCCAAGACGCGACACTTCTGGTAGTCATGTCCCAGGACAACACCGCGCTTTTGATCCTCCCCGCTGAAGCTGGGAACTCGTTGCTGGATGTAGCGGAACTCGAGTTCCAGGCGTCGCTGCAGTTGCTGCTCGATCGGGCCTGCTGGGTGAGCGGCGCGCTCGCAGGAGCTATTGCGCTCGAAGAGAGCGGGGAATTCAGATATCGCGCTGTCTCTGGGAATTCCGAATACGAACCCGGCCAACAAGCAGCAGTGGAGAAAGAACCTCTGCGTGAGTGCCTCGCGGAACGGTGGACGGTACGCTGCGCCGTAGGCGAGGGAAAGTTCAGCATGGCAGTGCCGATCACGCGAGACGAGGCGGCGATCGGGGTCATAGAGCTGGCGTCGGACCTTGAGTTCACCGCAGACGGCTCAGAGGTGGTGTCGCGAATCGCCGAATTGGTGATCGTCACGCTGGAACACCAGGATGCTGCCCGGCGGGCGGAGCAACTTGAATTCAAAGAGAGTGAACTGGAGCTTCCATCCTTATGGCATGCTCCGGAGATTCCGAAAACCGACGTGCGCTTCATGGGAGACGTTCAGGTTGAGACGAGCCCTATCGAGCGATCGATTCCCGGAGTTGGGAAATGCGCAGCCTGTGGCTTTCCAGTCTCGCCTAACAGATCTTTATGCGTGGAATGCGAGCAAAAGCCGGAGAGCGCGTTGGCGGCAAAGGCCATCTTCACATCCGAACCCGAAGAGAGTTGGCTGAGCGCACATGGGTATACGATCGCGAGCTTGCTGGTTACCGCGATCACTGCGGCCATCATTCTCTGGCTACGGCACTAGGTGGATTGAGTTTTCAACCTCGTACCCGACGCTATCTAGCCCAGAATTGCCATCCGGCGGCCGACGTTCTCCAACACCTCTAACGCTTGCTCCAATTCTTCCTTTGTGTGCGTGGCGGTCATGATAGTCCGGATGCGGGCCTTGCCTTCCGGCACGGTGGGGTAAGCAATTCCTGTAGCAAACACGCCTTCCTGGAATAACTCGCGCGAGAAATCCATGGTGAGTTTGCCGTCGCCAATGATGATCGGAGTTATAGGGGTTTCGCTCGCGGGCGTGTTCCTACCGCCAATATCAAACCCGAGCAGGCCGAGTTCTTTCTTGAAGAAGCGCGTATTCTCCCACAGCTTATCGATCCGCTCCGGTTCCTGTTCAAGCACTTCGAAGGCGGCGATGCAGGTTGCGGCAACGGACGGCGGATGCGAGGTCGAGAACAAAAACGGCCGGGCGCGCTGATAGAGGAAATCAATCAGCTCGCGCGTGCCGCAGACGTAGCCGCCGAGTGCGCCAATTGCTTTGGACAGAGTTCCAACCTGGATGTCCACGCGCCCGTGCACGTTGAAGTGGTCAATCGTGCCGCGGCCGTTGCGGCCGAGAACACCGGATGCATGGGCGTCGTCAACCATCGTGACGGCGCCGTATTTCTCGGCGAGGTCGCATAGCGCAGGAATCGCGCCGATGTCGCCATCCATCGAAAAGACGCCGTCGGTGATCAGCAGTTTGCGTCCCGGCTGGTCTTTCACGCTGGCCAGCTTGGCTTCCGCATCAGCGATGTTCTTGTGCTCAAAAACCAGAATCTTGGCCCGGGAGAGGCGCGCGCCGTCAATGATGGAAGCGTGGTTTAGCTGATCAGAAATGATGAAATCTTCTTTGCCGAGAATCGCCGAAACTGTCCCCGCATTTGCGGTGAAGCCTGACTGGAACACGACACATGCTTCCACGTTCTTGAAGCGGGCAATCTTCTCCTCCAGTTCCATGTGGATCTTCATGGTGCCGGCAATCGTGCGCACCGCGCCGGATCCGACACCATACTTTCGGGTCGCGTCGAGCGCAGCTTCTCTCAGCCTGGGATGTGTGGTCAGGCCCAGGTAATTGTTCGAGGCCAGGTTGATGACCTTTTTGCCGTCGAACGTGCAGACGGGCGCCTGCTCGTCGTCGAGCACCCGCAGGCGAAAATGCGTGCCCTTGGACTTTAGATCGTTCAGTTGATCGGAAAGAAATGAGAGAGGATCAGTGCGGGTTGCAGCAGGCATGAGATCTCCAGTCTGGAGCGCTGGTGCCCTACCACGACGGGTTTCGTAGGTGGGCCGGCGAACTGAACAGTTTAATACTCCGCAGTAGCCGCCGTGGGCAAGATATACACCTGCTGGTTGAACATCAATTTCAACAAGTGATGTCATTGCGAAGCTTCAGCGGTGAGGAACCTGCTGTTTTCTTTCCAAGAACAACAAGCAGATTCCTGCGAGCTGAAGCTCCTCCGAAGGACATAAAGGAGGGAGTGGAAGTTTAATAAAAGTGGCGAAAGTTTATAGCGAACTGATCAATCCCGCCAGCAAGGCTGCCCGCTTGGGCAATTCGGAAACAATTACGGACTCGTGAGCTGAGTGTGCGCCATCTCCGACTGCGCCCAGGCCGTCCAGCGTGGGCACGCCGAGCGCGGCTGTAAAGTTCCCGTCCGAACCGCCTCCGACGGCAGCTTCTTCAAGCTTCCAACCAAGTTCGTGTGCGACCTGCTCGGCTTTCTTGTAAAGGGCAGCAACTGCCGCGGTGCGCTCCATGGGTGGACGATTCAGGCCGCCGGTCACCTTGATCTTGCATTGGCGATCAAAGGGACGGAGTGACATCAGTTGGCGGTGAATACGATCGGCGTCTTTTTTCGTTCGCACCCGCAGATCTAGCGCGGCGCCGGCTTCGGACGGAACGACATTCACACGTCCGCCACCGCTGATTCGGCCGACGTTAATGGTAGTTCCGCGCTTCAGGTCAACCATTTCGCACAACTGAAGAATCTGACGCGAGAGTTCGACGACCGCGCTGTGCCCTTTATCGAAGTCAAGGCCGGAGTGCGCTGAAACGCCTTCCACATGCAATGTGTACTCACCGATCCCCTTGCGAGCCGTCTTCACCGCGCCGGTTGAACCAGCCGCAGGTTCGAGCACGAGAACGGCTTCCGACCGCTTCGCCAGTCGCTCGGTGATCTCTCGCGACGACCCGCTGCCGACCTCCTCGTCGGACACGAGCAACACGGTGATAGGCCTGGGTAGCATTCCCTCGTTCCACTGATGCAGCGCTTCGATCACATGAAGTGCGAGTGCGATCCCTGACTTCATGTCGAATACGCCCGGGCCCCACACGCGGCCTTTGCTGACGCGGAACGGCATCTTCGCAATCGTGCCTACGGGATAAACGGTGTCCATGTGGCCGAGCAGGAGGAGAGGGTTTCGATGGGATCGACCTGATAAATCTACCTGTAGGTGATTCCCGAACTTATCGGCCTTATGGACAGTTACCTTGCCGCCCAATTCCCCAAAGCGAGAGGACAGCACGGTGCTGACCCGATCCACAGCGGCTTTCACGTCGCTGGGGGATTCGAGCGTAACCAACTGCTCGATGGTGTCGAGAATGGCGGCCCGCTGCTGGCGGAAGTAACGGAGTTGCTGGGACGGGGAAGTAGCGGTCATCGTGTGATAAGAAAGCTTACCTCAGCGGCTAAAGCCGCAGTCTTAGTTCGCACTTTTCGGCACGGCTGAAGACGTGCCCCCCCGAGAGCACCCTTCCAAGAGCACCCTTCTAAGAGCACGCTTCTAAGAGGAAATACATTCGCAAGAAAATGCAGCTCAACCGGGCTGCCGTGAGCAATAAAGTATAATGCTCGCTCAAGAAAACCAGCATGTCTCTTCGCGAATCTGAGCCCGCGTGAGGCGATTCCATGGAGACCGATAACTCGCCACCAATGACCGAAACCGCTGAAATCACTGAGACTCCAGCCGGTGAGCATATTCACTATGACATCAATGACATCATGCGGATTCTTCCGCATCGCTACCCGATGCTGCTCATCGACCGGGTGATCGACCTCGAGCGAAAAAAACGCGTAGTGGCAATTAAGAACGTGACGATTAATGAGCCGTTTTTCATCGGCCATTTTCCTGGTGCGCCGATCATGCCGGGAGTGTTGATCGTGGAAGCCATCGCGCAAGCCGGCGGCGCGCTGCTGCTAACCGAAGTGCCGGAGCGCGACGAAAAGCTGATTGTCTTTACCGGAATAGAAAAGGCCAAGTTTCGGAGGCAGGTGGTCCCCGGTGATCAGGTGCGAATTGAGGTTGAAGTGCTAGCTTGGCGTGAGGGCAGCGGACGCAAAGCCGTGCGGATGCAGGGAACCGCGATGGTTGACGGCAAGCGAGCGGCTGAGGCGATCGTGACCTGCCAACTCGTGCCCAAGCCGGGAAGCGCGGGAGCGGGACAGGAAAGCAGTGCAGGTGAGTGATTTGGCAATTGGGAAATTTTGAATTGGAAGTTGGGTGCAAGCGAGCCATGAGCAGTGAGCGGCGAGCAGTGGGCAATCAGAACGGGATCGCGGCTCAGCGACAAGTAGGACTCAGGCCGTCTTCAATTTCCCAAATAGCAAATTTCCCAATTACAAAATGGGGCTAATGAACGTCCATCCCACAGCGGCTGTCGATCCCAGCGCAAAAATTGCTTCCTCCTGCAGAATTGGTCCTTACTGCGTTCTTGGCGCCAATGTTGAACTGGGTGATGACAACGAACTGATCTCCCATGTTGTGATTGAGGGCCCTTCCAAGATTGGCTCGCGCAATAAGTTTTTTCCCTTCTCATCGATCGGCCTAGCCCCACAGGACCTCAGCTATAAAGGTGAGCCGACGCGCCTGGAAATGGGCGATGACAACACCATTCGCGAGTTCGTGACCATCAATCGTGGCACGGTCAAAGGCGGCGGGCTGACCACGGTTGGCAGCCACATCCTGGTGATGGCCTACTGCCACATTGCGCACGACTGCGTGATTGGCGATCACGTGATCATGGCCAACGCCGCGACGCTCGGTGGCCACGTCATTGTCGAGGAATATGCAACAGTGGGTGCGCTGTGCCCGGTGCACCACTTTGTGCGCATCGGTGCGCATGCTTTTATCGGCGGAGGCACTACCATCACGCGCGACGTGCTGCCGTTCTCCAAGACCGCGGCCGAACGGGGTACACACGCCTACGGATTAAACTCGGTTGGCCTTGAGCGCCACGGATTCACCAAGGAGCGCATCCGAAAAATTCATCACGCGTACAAGCTACTGCTGGCGTCAAAGCTGAACACGTCGCAAGCTCTGGAGCAGCTTCGTTCGGAACCGGATCGTGGCGAGGATGTCGATATGCTGATCAAATTTGTGGAGTCCAGCGAGCGGGGAGTGATTAAGTAGTGGCTAGTGGCTAGTGGCTGGTGGCCAGTTGTCAGTGGCCAGAAAAACTGCGGAACCCGCAATTTACCTGAAATGAACTGGCCACTAGCCACTAATCACTAGCCTTATGCCCAAACTTGGTCTCATTGCCGGTAACGGACGCTTTCCCTTCCTCGTGCTCGATGCGGCGCGGGCGCACGGATATGAGGTCGTCGTGGCGGCGATCAAGGAAGAGACATCCCCCGAAATCGAATCGCACGGCGCCGCGGCTGTTCATTGGCTCTCACTTGGCGAACTCTCCAAGCTGATTGAGACGTTCCAAAAAGAAGGTGTGACCCGCGCGGTAATGGCTGGGCAAGTGAAGCACAGGCAGATTTTTTCCAGCATTCGTCCCGACTGGCGCTTGGCGAAACTGCTGCTATCGCTGACAACCCGCAACACGGATTCTTTGCTCGGAGCGGTCGCGAAGGTTCTGTCCGACGAAGGCATCACGCTGGAGAACTCTACCTCTCTTCTCGAACCGCTCCTCGTCAAATCTGGCGTGCTGACCAAGCGTGCACCATCCGAGCAAGAGCGCAAGAACATCGCGTACGGTCGCGGCGTTGCCCAGGCACTTGGCCACTACGATATCGGCCAGACCGTCGTGATCGCCGAGAGCGCGTGTGTTGCGGTTGAAGCGATGGAAGGAACCGATGCGACCATCGAGCGCGCCGGGCACATCATGGCCTCGGTGGATTCGAGCGAGCCTCTGAACAACCAAACTTCCGCGGGCGAGGGCGCCCCCGCCACACTCGATCGCAGCCTCACCGTTGTAAAGATCGCCAAACCGAAGCAGGACATGAGATTCGACGTCCCCGTGGTCGGGGTGAAGACGATTGAAGTCATGCGTAATGCCGGCGCCACCTGCCTGGCGCTGGATGCTGGAAAGTGCCTGCTGATGGACGGCGACAAAGTGATCGTGGCGGCGGATGAGGCGAGAGTCGCGATCGTTGCGGAGTGAACAGCCCGATCTCGTAGAATTGAATCACTGAGTCATCGGATCATTGAATCATTTCAGAACGTGTGCGCTCGTGGTGTTCATTGACTTCAATGATCCAATGACTTAATAGGGGCGACGGAATGTCCGAAATCTCTTTTGTTGTTGACCAACTCAAGCTCGCTTTTGAGGGTGAGCCCTGGCACGGCCCTGCGCTCATGGAAGTTCTTGAAGGCGTCGACGCCAAAACTGCGCTGGAACGTCCAATCGGAAAAGCTCATTGCATCTGGGAACTGGTGGTGCACCTGGCCGGCTGGGAGCAGGTGGTTGCGAAGCGTCTGCAGGGCCAGACTGCCACACTTAGCGATGCGCAGAACTTCGGACACCTCGACAGCACGACCGAGCAGTCATGGATGAGCGCGGTCGCGATACTGCGGCAAAATCATGCGCAACTCATCAGGCTGGTTTCCGGCCTTTCGGAGTCGCGGCTGACCGACCGCGTCCCGGGCAAGGACTACGATGTCCGTTTCATGCTGTACGGCGCTGTGCAGCACGCCGCCTATCATGCGGGACAGATCGCAATCCTGAAGCGGGCACGGAACTAGAGAGAGCTTCGGTCGCAAGATCATAGGGTTTGTATCAGGACACGTCTTCAGACGTGCCGCAAACGCGTAATTAGAAGGACGGCGGCTTTAGCCGCGTATCCAATCTTTCTCACAAAACAGTGCCTCAGGGGCTAAAGCCCTCTTTTAGAACTTGCTTCGGCATGCCCTGATACGAACCGCCGCCTGCGCTGCGACACAGTAGTAGCCGGACCGGCATCAGATCAGAAGTCACAATTTTCAGCGTTTATTCCTGATATCCTGCGGCTCACGATGAGCAGCGGCCCGGATCGAACTCTTTCTGTTGCCGTGATTGGTTGCGGTGCGTTTGGCCGCAATCATGCGCGCGTCTATCACGAGCTCGCGAAAGCTGGCGAGCGCGTCAAAATTGCGGGGGTGGTCGACGTTGATCGCTCACGGGCTGATTCTCTAGCACGCGAATTCGGGTGCCAGGCGTACTCTTCGGCCGAAGAACTGCTCTCTTCCGGAGGAGTGGACGCCGCGTCCATCGCTGTCCCTACGCTTGATCATGCCGCCGTTGCTCTCCAACTGATGCGAGCGGGAGTGGACGTTCTCATCGAGAAGCCGCTTACTTCGACCTTGGCAGAAGCTGATGAGCTGATCGATCTGGCTGAACGCGAGAAACGAATTGCGCAGGTCGGGCATCTCGAACGCTTCAACCCTGCGGTGCAGGCAACGCTTCCGCTGATCACCAAGCCGATGTTTTTTGAAGTTCACCGGCTGAGCGTGTTCACGCCGCGTTCGCTGGATGTTGACGTGGTGCTCGACTTGATGATTCACGATCTTGATGCGGTGCTGGCGTTCGTAAAGTCCCCAATCAAAGAGATTCGTGCTGCCGGGCTGCCGATCCTCTCCAACAAGGTTGACATTGCGAATGCCCGAGTCGAGTTTGAAAGTGGCTGCATAGCGAATTTCACGGCAAGCCGGGTTTCCACCGAGCGTGTGCGCAAGCTCCGCTTTTTCCAGCCGCGCCAGTACATCTCGATCGACTACGGCCGCCAGGATGTGCTCGTCTTCAGTGTCGGAGATGGCGCCGGCGCACCATCTCCTAATCCCAACATCAAGATCTCAAAACCGGCAATCGTTCCCGAGGAACCACTTCGCGCGGAAATCCGCGCCTTCCTTGACGCCGTCCGAACCCGGCGGGATCCTCCAGTGGGTCTGAAAGAGGGGCGTCGCGCCTTGGCGGTGGCACTGGAGATCCTGGACCAGATCGCCGCTCACGCCGACAAATTCGGCTTGCCAGCTTCTGGCTGACATTGTGGCAAACGTTCGGATCTGCGCTCACACTCAAGAATGCAGCCAGTCTACTGTCTTTACACTTCTTGACTGCCCGAGGCACCTAACCGCGTTACGCTCAAGGGGTTACTTTCGCCGTAAGTAGCTGGATGGAAAGACTTCTAATCACTGTGAAAAAAGTGAGAGAATGTTATTCAAGCCGCATCCTATCTCATAGCTCCCGATGTCGTTGACGCAAATCCCGTTGCAGGAAGCCCCGCCGCCTGCGCCTCCCGCGAAGAATCTTCCCGAGCAAGGCGATCTTTTTGACGCAGTTACGTGGGAATCGGCGTACCGGGAGATGCACGATTTCCCGACGCTGCTCATCCAGGCGCGGGACGAACTGGCGCGCTCGCGCAAGCGCGAGGCGTTCTGGATGTCGCTGGTCGCGCACTTCGTTCTGATCTTGTTGTTTGCCAATTCGAACCGGCTGGCGAAATTCTTGCCGCATCGCACGGTGATGATTGTGGCGAACTCTCCGGACAAGAAAGATCTCACCTTCCTGGAACTGCCGCCCGACGCCCAGAAAATCACTAAGCCGCCGAAAACGAATGTCTTGTCGGACAAGACGCGCATAGCCGAATCGCGCTCTCCGAAGGTCGACCAGCAGCAGCTAAAGAAATTGCTTGATGCAATGAAGGCGGGTCGACCAAGTCCGCCGCCGCAACCGCAACAGCCTCCCGCGGCAGCGCAGGCGCAGCCTCCACAACAGGCTCCGCAGCCAAAACCCGCCGAGCCCACAACCACGGCTAAGCTGCAGGTACCCCAGACTCAACAGCCGCAGCAAAGGTCTCCTTTTGAGCAGCGGCCAATGTCGGCTGAGCAGGCCATCAATCAGGCCGCACAGCAAGCTGCCAGCAGTCGCAGCAGATACGGGACCGGCGACGAGGGTAATCTGGGTCTCGGTCAACGGCAGCCCACGGCACGAGTAGGCCCTTACGAGATCACCAGCGACACAATGGGCGTCGACTTTGGCCCGTATATGCAGCGCGTGCTGCATGACGTCCGGCAGAACTGGTACGCGGTGATACCCGAGTCGGCGATGCCGCCGATTTTGAAGAAGGGCAAGGTTTCAATTGAGTTCGTGATTTTGAAGAACGGACAAATCGCGGGCATGCGATACATCCCCGGTGGAAGTTCCGGGGACGTGGCTCTCGACCGAGCGGCTTACGGCGGAATCACCGCTTCGAATCCCTTTCCGCCCCTACCAAAAGAATTCGCAGGACAGTATCTCGGATTGCGGTTCACCTTCTACTACAATCCCGACCGCAACCAAGCCGACTTGCAGTAACGGAGGAACTTCATCTCCACGGATTCGGGCGGATGAACGCGGATTAAACTCTGCCTGTGGAGACTTCGGGAAAAATCACAACGACTGCCTCAGATGATTGCCACCGCTGCTGGATATGCCATGCGGATGAGCGTCCTCTCAGCAAAGGGGACATAAAGAAGGGCGGCGGTTGCGCCCAGCGCGGGTCCAAAGCCGATTTGATTTAGCAGCATGAATGGCGCGATGGCCCAAAGCTGATCTAGGACCAGAAACCCAAGGAAGATTCGCTGGAATTTATCACCCAGGCGCGAATAGTCGAACGCTACACCCGAAACTAAATAACAGCGCAGCGGAATTCCCACCGCCGCTGTCACAAGCACGGCAATGAACACAATGGGCATGCCGATATTCGGCCAGCTGATTCTATATACGTCTTCCCAGTGAAACAGTGCCGCGATGTAGAAGGCGAGATACATCATCTGAATTAGGCCGAAGAGCGTGCGCGTGAGTCCCCGATGCGCCCGAGGCAGGTCATGTTCAGGAGCGACCGGTGCGTGAGTTCCATTCGACGGAACTGCCGCTGGCGCTTGTTCCGGCTGTAATTCAGCAACGAATCTGTATCCGCGACGTGCGACGGTTTCAATAAAACGCGGTTCGGTTGCCGAATCGCCCAGCACCTCTCGCAACTTGTTGACGGCGGTGTTCAAGCTGTGGTCAAAGTCGACGAAGGTGTCGGCGGGCCATAGTTCTGCGCGCAACTCTTCCCGGGTCACGATCGCGCCGTGACGTGCGATCAGTGCAACCAAAACAGAAAAAGGCTGTTCCTGAACTCGCAGCCGGCGGCCCGACTTGCGCAACTCGCGCGCCTGCAAGTCTGCTTCAAAGACGCCGAAGCGTACGATTTTCGATCCATTCTTGACGGGTGAATCTGCCGGCACGCAGGTTAGTGTACCGCGACCCAACTGGCGGCCACCAAGAGGGCGGAGCGATGACCTATTTCGCTCGTGAGAGTAGCGTCTGTTCAGGATCGATGAGGATTTTGCGCGTCCCCACTGGGACGGTAAGCCGGAACGGAGTCTCGCTTCCGTCGGCAAATACACGCCGCAACAATACGGTCCTAGTTCCGACAACTGCGTAGAGAGGAACAGCTGTAACCAGGGTATCGGGCGCGTCCTTCTGAACGATCGTGCCGCTGACTAGTGGCATAGCCTTGTTCCCGCCGATTTTCACGTCGTGCAGTTCAAAGCGAGGCACTGCTGTACCGCTGAGCCACGAGTCGTAAAACCACTCCAGCGACTTCTTGCCTTCATACCAGAGCGGCTTGGGCAACTGGGCTTCGAATACGGACAGCAGCTGCGAGGTAGTGATCGCTTTTCCTTCGTAGTCTTTGCGTAGAGTACGCAGGGCCCGAAGGAATGGCTGGTCTGTTCCCTTTGTGGACTGCGCCGGCGCGGCGTCGTCCAGCATGGTGCGAAGCATGTGAAAAATCCATGTTCCGCGACCGTAACTAATGGCCTGATATGCGTCGGGAAACTTGGAAGACGACAGCCGCTGCCCAAACGTGACCGGACCCGCGTCCATCAGCACTGAATCATCGTCCGACTTCTCGAGCAGATCGTCACGGTAGCGCTGCATGAGTCGATGAAAGGCAACGGGATTTTTCGATTCCAGAAGCATCAACGCGCTGTAGTTGGCTAGCGCTTCCATGATCCATTGGTCGCGATAGCCGTTCCATGTGACCAGATCTCCCCACCATTGATGGGCAATCTCGTGTGGAATGATGATCTCGGTTCCCAGGCGGTCTACGGGATCGTGTTGCACTTGCTCGAGTTCCGGCGGAGTTAGAAACGAGTAGCTTGAAAGAAACACCAACCCGGGCCAGCCCTGACTGACGGTTCCCGGGAATTGAGTCAGCATTAGCCCGCCGTACGGATAAGGGCCAAAATGGTCAGCGTAATAGTCCAAAGCTTCATCGGCGGATTTGCTCACGAATTCCAAGTTGCGTGAGGGCTTCGGTATTGCGGGCTGAGGCGCCAACGGCATGGGTGCGGCCGGCATCCCTTGCGGGCGCCTTAGCAGATCGGGGACCGGCAAAGGGGCCGTTTGGGCAACTGCAAAACCCTTCTCAACATTGCCGGTGGCATACGTTTCTACATCGACGCCGGCGGCCCGAGTCACGGTGCGTGAATATTTCCCGAGATTGAATCCAGCCACCGGAACTTTCCGTTCCGTGATCCAGTGCGCGACCTGTTCTGTATTGTCTGTTTTCAAGTTGGCGCGATGCCCGACTGCCACCAGGGTCCAGCCCTCCGGATACCGAAACTCCATGTCGAAGGTGGCCATCGCAAATCCAGCATTGGGATACCAAGTGCCGCGCTCGCCGACATATAGCAATCCATTTGCGGCCTCCGATAATACAGAACCGGAGTAGCTGATTTTCAACTGGATCGACTGCCCGGTCTTCATCGGCAGGGGCAGGAAAACCGCCAGCGCATCATTGCCGCGCCGCGCCAGTTGTGAACCCTCGACCGCCTGATTGTGAATGAATTCGACTGAGTTGCCATTAGCCTCTATGCTCTGCACCTGCAAAAGGCGTGAAAGCTCAAATAGCAGGATTCGACTTCCGCTTCGGCGGGGATTGATCGACAAAACGGCTGTGGCGCTGATTTCGGTCGGTGGCTTTACATCGGTCTTGATCGTGTATTGCGTGATCTCAAAATCCCGAAGCGTAGATAGGCCCGTGTCAGGATCGGTTTCTGCCTGCGGGATTTTTTTGTCGGCAAAAGACGCCCACACATTGTAGAAATCACCTCGAGGAACGCTCTTGTGCGCTCCAACGGATACCGATTCGGGAAGCAAGGAGTCGTAGCGCACCTCAAACGGGCCGAGCTTGTTGCCCTGAATGTAGGCATGCAACAAGTGATCCCCGGCTGCCGACGCAGCGTACTCAGGCGAGTTGCTGAAGCTAAGGAGCAGGCGCAAGCCGTCTTCTTGAGCCAGCGTGATGGCAAGCTTATTGAACTGATCTACGAAGTTCGTCGCATCTTCGGGAGGACGCAATCTGTCTTTTAATTCGGTGTAAACGTCATCATTGAAACGCAGGTAAGCGATCGAAAAACGTTCTTCCAGAATCGCGGCGCCGGTGAATAGGGCCATGGATGCGCGTTCCACAGAGTTTGGGGGAATCAACAACAGGTCTCCGTCCCCTTGGAACAGGGCGCCTGTAATATGTCCATCCGCTTGTTCGGTGAATGCGATCGTGCCGTCGTCTAATGAGATATGAACCGCACCCCGGTCAAGCGCCGCGTTGCGGATCTTGTAAACGCGGGAAGCGTCCAAGCCCACTGCCCGCAATCTTAGATAGAGCGATTCTTCGCGTCCGGGATTGGGCGCAGGCGTTTGCGCGCAGGCGACAACGCTGATCACCAGCAGTACAAGCCCCAACCACCGCGATCTGACTGTTACGTCGGTCACTTCGACACAGCCTGTCTTGCCTCTAGAATGCGCCTGAGTGCGTGTATTTGTCATCCCGGCGTATGTTCTATTGGCCGCCTCAGCGTCTCTGTTGGCGTCGGGGGAAGTAATCCATCTGAAGAATGGAGATGTGATCTACGCCGATGAGGCGAAAGAAGATTCCAGCACCGTTCAATATCAGGTTGGGGACAATAGCTTCACGATCCCGAAGAGTAAAGTCGCCAGCATAGAAGTCGACCCAACCAGCGTGCCGTCGGGTCAGGCCATAACTGTTCCGACATTCACTCCCGAAGTACAGGTTAGTGGCGAACAGGATCTGCTTGACCAGGTGGTGCATAACCATGAAGTCGACCGCGGCGCACTGGCGGCCATCGAGGCGCGCCATAATCCCGAACTTAGTGCAATTGCGTATTACCTTGCCGGGAAATCGGGATTTGAAGGGGGCCGTTTCGTTGAGTCCAAACGCGACTTCCAGACCGCGCTCCGGTTCCAACCCGACAATCCCGCCGTGCTGACGTACTATGCGGCAGTCCTGTTACGGACCGGCAGCGCTCTTGATGCGATTTCTTACGCAAAGCGCGCGACCGAAGTAGCCCCAGACTCGCCTGACGCGTTCGCCACTCTCGGGTATGCGGAATATGCGGCGGGACGTTTGCAGGACGCGATTCAGAGCTGGAAGAAATCTCTGTCTTACCGTCCGGACGCTACCGTCTCGCAATTACTTGCCAAGGCACAACGCGATGTCTCCGCCGAATCCAACTATAGCGAGCGCGAGTCCGGTCACTTTGTACTCCGGTTTGAAGGGAGCCAGAGTTCGGATGCTTTTCGCGACCAACTGCTCTCCACATTGGAATCGGAATATCAAGATCTCGCCCATACGTTTGGAAACGAACCGCGTTCAAGCATTCGCGTCGTCCTCTATACCAGCCAGGCATTCTTTGATGTAACGCGAGCGCCGTCGTGGATGGGTGCGCTGAACGACGGCGAGCTGCGGATTCCGTTGCGCGGCGTAGATTCAATCACTCCGCAACTGGCGCGCGTTTTGAAGCACGAGCTTACTCACAGTTTCATCGGCGACATAACTGCACATCGTTGTCCTGCGTGGCTGAATGAAGGCATTGCACAAATGCTGGAGCCACGCCTTCTGGGTGGCCGCACCGCCCAACTTGCGCAGCTGTTCCAGGCAGAAAGGGATATTCCGCTGAACATGCTGGAGCACAGCTTTTCCTCGCTCAGCACTCAGGAGGCGGCCCTTGCGTACGACGAGTCCCTCTTCGCTGCCGGTTACCTTTACGGCCATTACGGAATGCCGGATGTAGTCCGGATTCTGCAGCGAATCGGAGCCGGGGATTCTCCGGAAAGCTCGTTGCGCTCGGTGCTGCACACCGACTACGGCAGTTTGGAAAGCGACATGCGCGCCGAATTGCGCCACTCGGGGAATTAGAAGCAGTTAATGCCAAAACCGGCCTTCTAGTGTCAGCCCGAAGCTGATCTTTATTGGCTTGGTGGGTAATCAGTGCTAAGTTCATCCTGCTGGCCATGAAGCAGACCGCCGCCAATCCTGAAAAAATTCTGCCTTGGGAAGACCCTGTCCATGCCGAGATTCCACAGGTTCGCGATGGTGAACTTGGGGCGGTCTATTACGGACAGCGGCGTAGCGGTGATTTTTATGACTTCAGCCGATGCAACGGGGAGCGGCTCCTGTTCGGCTTGTTTGACGTTGCGGGGAAGTTGGAGCAGGCGCGTCCGATCATGGTCGCTATGCAGAAGGAGCTGCGGAACCTCTCCGCGGAACTGCTCAGCGATCCTGCGAGCAATGAGATGGAAGCCATGACTGAGCTTTGGATTCGACTGAATCGGGAGATAATAAAAGCTGCGGGCGGAGTCCATCAATGTTCAGCGTTTATCGCTTGCTATAACGAGCATCTGAAGACCCTTGCCTACGTAAACGCCGGCCACACCCCAGGCTTAATGCGCGACGGGGGCCACATTGCGGAACTGGGGGCGACAGCGCTGCCGTTGGGCTTGTTTTCCCACGCGGTCCCCGAGCCGGGTATGGTTGCGCTTGGGCCTGGCCATCTCGTTTTGTTAATCTCCCGAGGTGTTGTCGAGGCGCGCCGCCGAGGGGATGAGTTCGGTCTCGAAGGCGTCAAAAAATATATGCAGGAACTCGGGTTTCAGAGTGCCCGTGAGACCTGTTTAGGGCTTCTGTCGCGCGTACAACAGTTTATGGGTACTGCTCCCACCCACGACGACGTTACGACGGTCTCCCTCGCCCGAACAAACTGAGCTCTGCTGGCCAGGCGCACTGCCCACCATTTACAATTCGAAGCATCTAATCCAGTGAGTGGGAAAAGCCAGCGGCAAAGGCTCTTCTCTGCCTCCTGGTGGCAACTGATACCAGAATCCCAGGTTCCCTATGTACAAGCGTTTGATCTCCTGCTCGATCGCAGCCTTTGTGCTTTTCCCGGTGGTCCTTTTTGGGGATACCGTGGTCGAAGAAATCGTAGCCCGCGTCAATAACTCCATCATCACGCGGACTCAATATCAGCGTGAGCAGCAGTTGCTGAAAGATGATTGTGACCGCCAGGAAAACCAGCGACCTGACCAGGATTGTTCTCAGGGTACAAAGGACGTGCTTCGCGGCCTGATTGATCGCCAGCTCTTGCTCGAGAAGGGCAAGGAACTCGGCATTACCGCCGAAACCGAAGTGGTCAAGCGCCTGGACGATATCCGTAAGCAGATGAAGCTGGCGACGATGGAAGATCTCGAGAAGGCCGCGGCGGCGCAGGGGATGTCCTTTGAAGATTTTAAGCAGAATCTGAAAACCGACATCATTACGCAGCAGGTGATCCAGCACGAAGTGAGCCCGCATATCAATGTGAGCAATGAGGATATCCGCCGGTTTTACGAGAAGCATAAAGCGGACATGGCCCATGGCGAAGAGATCCGGCTGAGCGAAATCCTGATCTCGACGGACGACGCCGGCAACGATGAAACCAAAATCGCCGCTGCCAAAGCAAAAGCGGAAGACATCTTGAAACAGATTCGTGCAGGCGCCAGTTTCGAAGATCTGGCCAAAAAAGAATCTCAAGATCCATCGGCGGCCCAGGGTGGCGACCTTGGCGGATTCGCACGCGGCAAGCTGGCCAAACAGCTGGAGGACACCACTTTCGCAATGAAGAAGGGTGATATTTCCGACGTGATTCGCACTCGCCAGGGTTTCGTGATTCTCAAGGTGACGGATCACCTTCAGGCCGGCACACCTGCATTTTCGGAGGTTGAAGACCGGGTACGCGACGCTGTTTACATGCAGAAAATGCAGCCGGCCATGAGAGATTATCTGAAGAAGCTGCGCGAAGAAGCCTACATTGACATTAAGCCCGGATACGTGGATACCGGCGCCAGCAGCAATCAGACCAAGCCCGTCGTTACCACCGCCGCCAAGGAAGGCAACGCCAAAGAACTGAAAAAGAGAAAGAAGCTGGGCGTTTTTTAGGGTAATCTGGGCGGGAGTTGATGCTTTTACGCGAGTAGAAGCAACAACGCGCCCTGGGCCACCATGAAAGAGTTCTTCCTCTCCGACTGTCCACGCTTCGAGAACAAAGTCGTCGTCTCCAGCTTCGTCGTTATCAGTAAGCAGGTAAAGCCGAAGAAGACGGGAGAGCCGTACCTCGCGCTCACCCTCGGTGATCGCTGCGGCCAAATCGAGGCCAAAATGTGGGACAACGTCGAGGATGCCCTCGACGCCTTCGAGCAGGAAGACTTCCTGAAGATCAAAGGCTTGCTGAACAAATACAAGAACCGTTTTCAGCTCACCATTCACAAACTTCGTAAGCTGGGCGACTCCGAAATAGATTTTGGCGATTACCTTCCCAAGACCACCAAAGATGTCGAAGAGTTGTGGCGCACGGTGGGCGAGTTTGTAGCAACCTTTAAAGATTCGAACCTGCGAACCCTGGTGCAATTATTCATGGCGGATCCCAAGCTTGCGGAAGCCTACAAAAATGCGCCCGCCGCCAAGAGTCTCCATCACGCCTACATCGGCGGCCTTCTCGATCACGTGGTTTCGCTGTTCCGATCCTGCGATTTGGTCTGCCGAAACTATCCGCAGATCAATCGCGACCTGCTGCTCACGGGCGCTTTTCTTCACGACATCGGAAAGATCCACGAACTGACCTACAACCGCTCATTTTCCTACACCAGCCGCGGTCAACTGCTGGGGCACATGATCATCGAACTGGAGATGCTGCAGAAAAAACTTGCAGCACTCCCGAACTTTCCCGATGAGATGAAAATATTGATTGAGCACCTGATCATCAGCCATCACGGGCAATATGAGTTTGGCTCGCCCAAGCTGCCCATGTTCCCCGAAGCGCTCATGTTGCATTATCTCGACGATCTCGACTCCAAGATGGAAAGCATGCGCGCGCACTTCGAACGCGAGGCCGAAAACGAATCCAGTTGGACCAGCTACAACGCCTCACTCGGGCGGACGCTATTGAACTCGGCTAAGTTTCTTAAGAAAGAGGAACCAGTCGCTGCAGCCGCAGCCGCAGCAAGCGCGGCAGACCCCACAGCGCAACCTGCTACCGCCGAACCCCAGCCCGAAGCTGCAGCGATCTCTTCGAATGGTTCTCTTCCATTCGAGGACCACAAAGGCTAGAACACAAACTCACAGCCTGCGTTGCCCGTTTACCACCAACGCACCTGTACTGTCGTGAGTTGCTCTTCTGAGTACCACTTCCGGATAATCTTCTATTCAGGGGAGAAACCATGAAATCGCGCATTCTTGTATTTGCATTAACGTCGCTGCTTGCATTGGGGATCGGCTGCAATAAACCGGGTTCGACCAACGGCGACAACTCCACCCAAAATCCGGATAGCAGTGCAGCCCAGCAGGGCGGCACGGACGAGCAAAATGGGTCGGGCACGGGTTCGCAGAGTGCCGAACGGCGGGCACCCACGGCTGTGACGGTGCCCTCCGGCAAAGTTCTGACCGTGCGTCTCTCTGATGCGGTCGGTTCAAAGCTCAGCCAGGCTGGCCAGAGCTTTGGCGGCAGTCTCGCCAAGGCGGTGGTAGTGGAAGGTGAAACTGTGATTCCCGCGGGCGCCAAGGTTTCCGGGGAGGTTGTGGACGCCAAGCCGCTTGGCCGCTTTGCCGGTGGCGCGTTGCTGCAGTTGCGCCTGAATTCAGTGACGATTGACGGCGAAGAGATGCCGGTTCAGACCGCGACATTCACTCAGACCCTCAAAGGCAAGGGCAAGCGCACCGCGGTTATGGCGGGTGGCGGTGCGGGCCTGGGCGCTCTGATCGGTGGTCTCGCCGGCGGGGGCAAAGGTGCAGCGATCGGCGCCGCAGCCGGCGCGGGCGCAGGCACCGCAGGAACGGCGTTCACGGGAAACAAAGAGATCGAGTTGCCCGCAGAGTCGGCCGTCCCGTTTACGCTGAAGGCGCCACTAAAAATCCGGCGGTAGGACTCATCGCGGGGCGTCCAAGGCTGACGAATAAGGACGATCGAGAACGACAATTTTGGCCATCAGCTACACTCAAGTGGGCTGATGGCCTTTTATGTTGGACTTCTCCCGCTTCAAGTTCATCTCCTTCGATTGCTACGGCACTCTCATCGACTGGGAAACTGGCATTCTCGGTGCTCTGCGGCCCGTTTTGCGGAAGCATTCCATCGAGGTCCCAGATGCGGATCTAGTGCAGCTCTACGGCGAACTTGAAGCCGAAGCAGAAGCCGGCGAATACAAACCGTACCGGGAAGTCTTAAGCGCAGTGGTTGCCGGCATCGGCAAGCGATTTGGATTCGAAGCTACCTCTTCCGAACAAGGTTTGTTACCTGATTCTGTGAGTTCATGGCGGCCTTTTCCCGACACGGTCGACGCACTTCGCCAGCTTCATTCAAAGTTCAAGCTGGCGATCATCTCAAATATCGACGACGATCTCTTCGCCACGAGCGCTCGCCAGCTTGATACCGATTTCAATCACGTGATCACCGCGTTCCAGGCTCACGCCTATAAGCCATCGCCCACTATCTTCCGCCTCGCACAAGAAAGACTCGGCATCAGTACCCACGAGTGGCTTCACGCAGGACAAAGCAATTACCACGATGTGGTCCCGGCAAAATCGCTTGGAATTTCAACCGTTTGGGTGAACCGTCCCTCGCATCGGCCCGGAGTGGGCGCGGTACGCCGGGCGATTGGCGATCCGGATCTGGAAGTGACCAGCTTGGCGGAACTTGCGGATGCTGCTCTGGGGAACCGCTGAGCAGCAATGCCGCTTATCGAGCATCTTTGACTCGCGTTTGGCGCTAACCTAGAATTGCAGTATGGGTCGGACATTCTTGTCCGACTTCGGAGGCCCCATGGGAGAAGGATTATTTTCGCCGCTGCATCTGTTGCTGATTTTGGGTATTGCTCTCCTTGTGTTTGGCCCCAGCAAGTTGGCCGGTCTCGGCAAGGGGCTTGGCGAAGGCATTCGCAATTTCAAGTCCGCGATGAAAGACGGCGACCCTAACGATCCCAATAACCCGACGAAGAAGTCGTAATCGTCCGGAGCAGCAGCTTCATCCTCGCGATGAACGCGAATAGATGGAAACCCTGCTTACCTCTTTCTGCCCAAACATCTCGAACTTGACCGATCCTTATCTGTGCTCACCCGCGACAAAGGATACCTCTGGTTTAAGTCAGAGGACGTCGTGTTCGCGGAGCATTCGCCACACCAGATCAACTGGCAATCCCACCACGTTGCAGTAGTCGCCTTCGATTTTGGATATCCAGCGTGACGCCCGTCCCTGGATCGCATATGCGCCGGCTTTGTCCATCGGTTCTCCGGACGCGACGTAATCGGCAATTTCAGTCTCGGTCATGGAATTGAAGTGCACTGCTGTGCTTTCAGAGCGGACATCCTCAAATCCTTCGCCGAGAAGACACACCGCAGTGATGACCTCATGCACTTCGTTGCTCAGCAGGCTCAGCATCCGCTTAGCATCCTGCGCATTCTCAGGTTTGCCGAGAATCTCTCTCCCGACCGCGACCACCGTATCCGCTGCGAGCACTATTAGGTCGTGGGTCCTAGGCCCGTGGTCGTCAGGCGAGCCCAACACGACGGAGTACACAGCTTTTCCTTTCTCGCGCGCCATCCGCTCACCGAACTCTCGTGGCGTTTCGTCCGCAAACGGGACCTCAGGAATGTCGGAAGGGCGCACCACGAAATCGATCCCAGCATTCTTGAGCAGTTCTTGCCTGCGAGGCGAAGCAGATGCCAGCACAATGGGTTTGCAATTGGGCAAAGTCAGGGTTCCAGAAGGATATTGTCGATCAGACGCGTGTTTCCCACGAACGCGGCGACGGCCACCAATGATTTTTGGTCTAGAGTTTCTAACGGTTCCAAGCCGTCGGGATCGACGATGTCGAGATAATCAAGCTTCACTGCGGGTTGCCATACAAAAGCTTTCTTTGCTTCGGCAGCGAGCTTTGCCGCGTTGCGCTCGCCCTCATTAAACAGCTTCTGCGCGCGCTGCAGCGACGCGTGCAGCACCAGCGCCATCTTGCGTTCATCGGGACTTAGATACGCGTTCCTCGAACTGAGCGCCAGCCCATCGGGTTCACGAACGATCGGGCAGACCTCTATTTGTACGGCCATATTAAGATCGCGAACCATACGCTTGATCACCGCAACCTGGGCCGCGTCTTTTTGTCCGAAGAACGCGACATCCGGCTCGACGATGTTGAACAACTTCGCGACAACCGTTGCTACGCCACGAAAATGGCCCGGTCGGGACTTCCCACACAGACGATCGCTCAATCCCTCAACCGTCACCCACGTGACCGCACCCCTCGGATACACCTCCTCCACCGTCGGCGCGAAAACAAATTCGACACCTTCCCGCTCCAGCAACTCGCAGTCCTTTTCGAGGTTGCGCGGATAGCGGGCGAAATCCTCGCTAGGTCCAAACTGGGTTGGATTGACGAAGATTGAAACCGCCACGACGTCGGACTTCGCTTTCGCTGCGCGTACAAGAGACAGATGCCCTTCATGCAGGGCCCCCATCGTGGGAACCAGGCCAAGCCGCGCGCGCTGGCTTCGCAAGTCTCGCGCGGCCGACCTCATTTCCCGAGTTGTATTAATAGTCTTCATGATGCAGGCAGCGCAGCCGAATCAGCCATTTTCTGCCCTGCGTCTAGCGGGAAGAACTGGATTTTGTTGCCGAACGAAACAGAGTTTATCGGAGAGCCTGAAGCGAGTTTGATATCGCTTGCCAACACGCGCGACCATCCCATTTGCGTCACCCAAACCCGTTGTTCTGGCGACAGCCCGTAGGACTGAACAAACCTGTTCCACTGCTCGACAAAAGTTCCAGGCGTAAATGCAAATATTCGAGCTGCAATGACCTGTCGTCCACCGCAATTGAAACTGACAAAATTCTGGGCTTGGGCGGGCATCACCGGACGGGCTTCGCACAGATAGTACTGCAGCAGCAACCCGGTTTGCAGGTCCGAGAAGATGATGTCGCCCGGCGCGATTTTTTGTTGCGTAAAGGACATCGCCTGGGCCATCGTCTCTCGCTTTTCGCTTGCCGGAGGAATGTAAGACTTGGCGCGAGTCGGAAAAATACTGCAAACGAACACGGCAGACAATGCTAGGGCCGCGCCTGCGACCGCCCGGAACCTGCAAACAAAAGCAATGCCAATCGAGGTTGCCGCAAACGCAAACGGAAGCAGAAAAGCGGAGTGACGGGTGCCTCCGTAAGGATAAAAGCGTCCAAATGCCGCGGCGCAGTTTACCGCGAAGGGCAACGCTAGCAGTGCAATCAGCGGCCCGCGAGGAATCGCGGCCACATTTGGGCGACGCAGAATCACAACTGCGGCAACAAGTGCCAGAACGAACGCGAGATCTCCAACTGCGCCTTGTCCCATCGCGTACTGAAAGACTCCGCCGGTTCGTGCGGCGGCGAATACCAGTGGATTCGACTTCGCCGGGTCAAAATACGAGTTCCCGAGATAGTCGTTCTCCATCCAGCCGTGGGTCGCGTTCAAGTTAGGGTAGTACTGCCGCAGATGCGAAATATGAAAAAAGTAGAAAGCGCAGCAGAGTGCGAACGCCAGGAGCTGCGTGACAACCCATGCAGAAATGAAAGTCCAGCTTGGCTTTTCCGCGCGGATCCGGATGATTGCATAGCCCCCGAGAGCCGCAGCAAGCAGAAATGACGAATAGTGCGACAAAATTGCAAACAGAAGGAAGATGCAGGACACCAGAAGTAGTTTCGGTGAATGTTCGCGAAATGCCCGCTCCAGGAAATACGCTGATCCCGTCCCTAACGCGAGCAGCAACGCATATTGCCGGATCTCGGTCGAAAGATCGATCGATGATGGGAGAAACAACAGAAACAGATATCCAATCCAAGCAATTGATTGCGGCAGGAGCATTCGCATCCACTTAAAGCCGAACCAACAGAAAGCGAGGCCCGCGAGGATCGAAGGCGTGCGCAGCATGAGTTCGGACGTGCCGAGGTGTCGCCAGATGCGCAAAATGAGGATCAGCAACGGCGGATGAAAAAGGCTGGCCATGCTTGCCTCGGCTTGGGCCCAGGTCGGCCGGTTTGCCGCCATGAAGTGCATGGCTTCATCGGGGTTAAGGTAAGTCGTGCTGGCGCGGAACAACCGAGTCACGAACCCTAAGCCGAGCAATCCATACATCCAGAGGGTCGCGTGGTCACGAAGAGAAGACTCCAACTTAGCGGAGAAAGTAGTCGCAGCCGTGGACGGAGCGAGATATGCCTCGGGTTTCTTCAAGGGTGTGAGTTGGTCGAACAATTACTTGGCTGCTATGAGCGCGGTCGTCCGAAACAAAGCACATAACCGCTGTTGTCTTTTATCTCGAATGCGCGCAGACCATCCCCAGTATCTTCCAGAGGCCGGTGCACGGGAACCGCTGTTGCTATGAATTCCTCATACAGTGAGTCCGGATCGGGCGTATGCACATAAGCGTCCCAGCGGGCCCACTCATGCCTGGAAGAATTTGGCTGCGGGTGGATCTCTGGGGCAATCGCCTTCAACATGATCATGACGCCGTCGCGCTGGACGATTCCCCAAAAGTCTTTATCATCCTGGCCGTCTCCGCCGCCTCTGTGAGTGACGTCAAATCCTAGCTTATGACGATAAAAATCCAGACTCGCTTCAAGATCGTCGACTACGAAGAATGGAGCGATGCTGTTCAGCGTTGGCACGGCGCCATGCTACCACAGGGCCCGCCTCTTCCTTGACACCCCGGCTCACCAACTTTTATCCTAAGCGTAGCTCCCCGGAGTACTTACGCCTCAGTATGTGCTGCCGCGGCCTGCGAAAAGTGGGGGCGCGGAGATCCTGAAATGCTCATCGAAATCAGGGAATTGCAAGTCCATCCAGTGGACTTTAACGAGCATTTTGCGCCCGGAACTATAGACTTCGGTGCGGACTTCCGGCAGGAAGGCAATCTGGACAGCAAGGGACGGGCGCAGCTTGTCCAGGAACATCACGGTAAGCACCAGGTTATCAATGACATACGGCTCGTGGGAGATTTCTCGGCGCGAATTGAACTGGCTTGCGCCCGTTGCCTGGAACCGATTCATCGTGATGTGGCAAAGAACTTTGAGCTGCTATACCGGCCGCAGGGTTCCGACGCCGGCAAAGAGGAGCTCTCGGTGACCGCAGCCGAGGCCGAGGTCGGGTATTATCAAGGGGAAGGGTTGCTCCTCGAGGATGTTCTGCGGGAGCAGGTCCTGCTGGCGTTGCCGTTGAAGGCGATTTGCCGCGAGGACTGCAAAGGGTTGTGCCCACATTGCGGGCGCAATCTGAATCAGGAACAATGCAATTGCGCCGAGGCGCCGGAAGATCCGCGCTGGTCGGCGTTGAAAGATATCAGAGAGAAGTTGCAACACTAGATCAGCCCTCAGCCGTCAGCCATCAGTCCTCAGCAAAACCAAGTTGGTTTTAACTGAGGACTGATGGCTGAGGGCTGACGGCTTGCTTAAGGAAGGATTCCATGCCCAATCCAAAACGGCGGCACTCGAAGCGCCGCACAGCAACGCGGCGCGCACACGACGCCATCACCGGCGTCACGCTCTCCGAGTGCCCCAATTGCCACGAACGCAAGCTGCCACACCGCGCCTGCCCGAAGTGCGGCTACTACAAGGGACGTGAAGTTCTCGAAGTCAAGGAAGCCGAGTAGCTTTCCTAAGATATGCCTGGCGTCGTAGCCCTGGACGCAATGGGTTCTGATCGCGCCCCCAGGCCTGAGATCGAAGGCGCGATCCAGGCGGCGCGGCGCTTTGGTATTTCCGTCACATTAGTTGGCCCGGAGGAAACGCTCCGGGCCGAACTGTCTCGCCACTCCGCGGCCGGCTCCCTTCCAATTTCTATCGCCCACGCCAGCGAGTTCATCACCATGGACGACAAGGCTGTGCAGGCGGTGCGTGCCAAGCGCGACTCGTCCATGCGCGTGGGACTGCGCTTGGTTCGCGAGGGTCTGGCGTCGGCATTCATTACCGCGGGAAATACCGGCGCTGCCATGGCAACAGCGAAAATGGTTCTCGGCGGCCTACCTGGAGTTGATCGTCCAGCGCTAGTCGCGATCATTCCTACAGCGATTGGTTCCGTCTGCGCTCTGCTCGACGTCGGCGCCAACGTCGATTGCAAGCCGCACAATCTCGAGCAGTTCGCCGTGATGGGCGATATCTACTTCCGCAGCATGTTCGGCGTCGCGAAGCCGCGCGTAGGCCTACTGTCTATCGGGGAAGAAGAAGGCAAAGGAAACGAACTTACGCGGGAATCCTACGATCTGCTGAAACAGCTTCCGATTGATTTTGTCGGCAACGTCGAAGGCCGAGATCTCTATAAGGGAGACGTTGACGTGATCGTCTCCGACGGCTTTGTCGGCAATGTTGCGCTAAAAACTTCCGAAGGCGTCGCGCACCTCGTGCGCCAGGTGCTGAAGGAAAGCTTGGCTGCGACCATCACCAGCCAGGTGGGCGCGCTGCTCTCTCGCAGCGCATTCGCCGATTTCAAGAAACGCCTCGATCACACCGAATACGGAGGCGCACCGCTGCTGGGCGTAAAAGGCGCGTGCTTTATAACCCACGGCTCTTCGAATACCAATGCGATCAAGAACGCGATTCGCGTCGCCGCGGAATTTGTGCAGCGGGAGATCCCGCTGTCGATTGAGCGGGAGTTCGCAGCGCTGCACTCCAAATCGGTTGCGCAATGACCGAACTCAGCGCAAATTGATAAAATCGCACACTTTTTTCCAGGCGTCCGCGCACTCGTGTTGATACTCGCTGTATTTGATATCGAAGAAGCTGTGCGGTGTGTTCGGATAAGTCACAAATTCATGCGGCACGCCTGCCGCACGTAACGCGAGATCAAATGCCTCGACATCGGAGGGCGGAATGCCATGGTCGGCACCGCCAAAGATACCGAGTATCGGCGCGCGCAATTCCTTCGCTCGTTGGGTCGGGCCAAGCGCTCCATTTGGATAAACCGAAGGTGCGCCATAAAATCCGATCGTGCCCGTGAAGCCGAACCGGGGATCTGACGCGAAGAATGCCTGGCGGCCGCCAAAGCAAAAACCCAGCGCAAACGTTTGTTGGCAGGCTCCGCCAGCGTCGGTCCGGAGGAACTTGGCCCCGGTTTCGATATCATGGTCGAGGCTCTCTCGTTGGAGTTGCATCATGTGCTGCATGAAGGGGAAGCTTGCGTCGCGGTCGGCAGTACCGGCGGTGCGGCCGAAGTAGTCGATGGCAAGCGCCATCTGCCCTTGCTCCGCGATTCGCAAAGCTAGTTGCTCATAAAAGTTGTACAGTCCGCGGTTGTCGGGCAGAACCAGCACACCGGTTCCCGATGGATTCTCAGGTTTCGCAAGAAACGCTGAAAAGGCTGCACCGTCGAACGAGGTGAGCACAAGACGCTGTCCGGCCGCTGGCGTTCGCGGCTGAGTATAGATTGGTGGCGCAGAGTCTGGGTCGAAACACATTGGGGGAGCTCCTTAAGGGAATCTGAAACGAAGTGCCTTTAGTATTATACCATAGCCTAGAGCTATAGTCAAGGAGATTCGTTTAGCATGGCTGAACAGTTGGCGTTTCTGTTCCCCGGCCAGGGGTCTCAGGCGGTCGGCATGGGCAAGAACCTTGCCGAGCACCATCCCATCGCCAAGCAAACTTTTGAAGAAGCCGATGCCGCCCTCGGCGTGAAGCTTTCGCACCTCTGCTTCGAAGGGCCCGAAGACCAGCTCCGGCTAACTGAGAACACTCAGCCTGCCATTCTTACCGTCTCGGTGGCAGCATGGCGGGTACTGAATGAAAAAGGAATCAAGCCAGCCTTGGTTGCTGGACACAGCCTTGGCGAATATTCGGCCCACGTAGCCGCGGGCACACTCAGCTTCGCCGATGCGGTTCGCGCCGTTCACAATCGCGGCAAATACATGCAGGAAGCCGTGCCAGTAGGCACCGGAGCGATGGCGGCCATCATCGGTATGAGTATTGACGCGGTCGTGAGCCTTTGTGCCGACGCGGCGCAGGGCGAAGTCTGCGAGCCCGCCAACATCAATTCGCCCGATCAGATCGTAATCTCCGGCCATGCTGCTGCAATCGAGCGCGTAGTGAAACTTGCCGACGAGCGCGGGGCCAAACGCGCCAAAATCCTTCCCGTCAGCGCACCATTCCATTGTTCGCTGATGAAGCCGGCACAGGATCGGCTGGCCGTAGATCTGAACGCTTTGAACTTCTCCGCGCCTGCAGTTCCCGTAATTGCGAACGTTTACGCCAAGCCTGTGGAAGACGCAGTCAGTTCGCGGGAAGCCCTGATCCGGCAGGTTACCGGTGCAGTCAAATGGAGCGAGTGCGTGCAGGTGCTGATCAGTCGAGGCGTGCAGACCCTAGTGGAAGTTGGTCCTGGCAAGATTCTCAGCGGCCTCATGCGCCAGATCGACCGCACAAAGAAGACGGTCAACGTGGAAGACGAAGCCTCGCTGCACAAGACGATGGAGCATCTGGCGGCAGCTCCGGTTCCCCAATAGTGCTGCCAAGCCGTGGAAGAATGCGGTCGGCCGCTAAATTGCCTTGGGGACCGGCTTTGATTCCTTCTGCTTCGCCCCGAGAAAAGCGTAGAACGCGATAAAGACATAGGCGACCAGAGGGACAGCATAGGCGGGAGCGACGTGGTGGAATCGCTCCGATAGCCATCCCATCGCTGGTGTCAGCACTGCGCCGCCAACGATTGCCATCACCAGTAGCGAGCCCCCGAGCTTCGTATTAGGGCCGAGCCCCTTCAGGCCCAGTGCAAAAATTGTTGGGAACATTAGAGACATGAAGAAGCTCGTCAAAAACACGCACCACACGCCGAACCAGCCTGGCCGCAGCACGCCGATGCCTAGCAGAACGACATTTACGATGCTGTATAGTCCCATGAGCTTACTGGGCGAAACACTGCGCATTAGATACGCGGAGAAAAATCGCCCGACTCCGAATGCCGCCAGGGTTCCTGTCAGGAAATATCCGGCCACTTTCTCGGGCTCGTGGGCATACTCCTGCACGTATTGAATGAAGTAGCTCCAGGTCCCAACCTGCGCGCCGACATATAGGAATTGAGCCACAACCGCGAGCAGGAAGTGCCGGTACTTGAATAGCTCGGAGAAATGTCCGTGGCCCTCCGAGCTCTCTTCATGCTCACTTTGGATGGCAGGAAACTTGGTGCGCAGGATAATCAGCGCCCAGATCACGCAAACGATGCCGAGAACGACATATGGCTTAATCACTCGCAGCCGCTCGGCCTGGAGATAGGCGTTGTAGATTCCGGCGGATTTTTGTGCCGCGATTTGTTCCGGGCTCAGTTCGATCCCGGAAAAAATAAACGCGGTCCCGATCAGTGCTCCGGTGATGGAGCCGATAGGGTTAAAGGCCTGCGAAAAGTTCAGCCGCTGTTCCGAAGTATCCGGATCGCCAAGTTGTGCGATGAACGGATTTGACGCTGTCTCTAAAAAAGATAACCCGCTAGCAATGACGAACAGTGCAAGGAGGAAGAAGCCGTATCTACCTGCGATGGCAGCAGGCCAGAACAGAAAACAACCTGCTGCATATAAAAAAAGTCCGGTGACAAAACCCGTTTTGTATCCCGAACGCCGCATGATGAGCGCGGCCGGCATCGCGAGCACAAAATAGCCGAGGTAGAACGCGGACTGTACGAGGCCAGCTTGAAGTCGATTGATCGCAAACGACTTCATGAACTGGCGGATGAGCACGTCGTTCAAGTTGTTGGGAATTCCCCAGAGAAAAAACAGCGCCGTCACGAGGATGAACGGCAGAAGTTGGCCAACCGGGAACAAATGATGCCGAGGTTTGACCGCGCTCGGCTTCTCCGAACTTGAGACCTGCATTCTGGGACTCTCCTCAATCTTGATGGTGCAACCCACTAACTCACGTTCACGATGATCTTGCTGAATCTGGTCGGGTGCTCGCTCCACTCGCGCAGCGCGTCTGGGGCTTGCTCGAGGGGCACGATAGCACTCACTGCTGCATCGACGGGGAAAGCGCCGGCCTCCAGCATGGCGATTACCTTTCGAAAATCTTCCGGTAACGCGTTACGCGACCCGAGGATATCGAGTTCTTTCTGTACAAACAGGCGCGTTTCGTAACTTACGGGTTCTTTGGCGTAGCCGATGTACACAACCCTGCCTGTGAACGCGACCTCTTCGACGGCCATGCGAAAGGTCTGCGGATTTCCCACGGCCTCAATCACAGCATCCGGCCCCAAGCCATTCGTGAGATCGCGCAACTTCTCTCGAACATTTTCCCGTGTGGAGTTGATCAGTACGCTAGCGCCAGCTTTTCTTGCAATCTCCAGTTTTGTGTCATCGAGATCGACCGCGATGGTACGCGCGCCGGCGTAGTGCGATCCGGCGATCGCGCCGAGTCCGACCCCGCCGCAACCGAAAACTGCAACGGTATCTGTGCTGGTTACGCGCCCACGAGCCACGGCGTGAAAACCCACAGTCAGCGGCTCAACCAGGCAGAGCTCTTTCAGAGTCAGTTTCGAGGGATAGAGTTTCTCGGCAGGCATCGAGATGAATTCGGTCAGCGCTCCATCACGCTGTACGCCGAGCGTCTGATTGAACTGACACGCGTTCGGCCGCCCACGCCGGCACGAAGCGCACTTGCCGCAACTCGTATACGGAGACATGGTGACGTTGACGCCAGTCGCCAGGCGCGAATCAGTCTGGCTGCCCGAGACAATAGTGGCGGCCACCTCGTGTCCCGGAATTCGCGGAAATGACACCAGCGGATTCTTGCCACGAAATGAATTCAGGTCGCTTCCGCAGAGTCCCACCATGCGCACCTGTAGCATTAAGTGCTCGCCGGAATTCTCCGGTGTCGGAACCTGACCTATACCAGCGTCTCCTGGTTGTCGAATGAATACCGCTTTCATCAGTCCTACTTTGCGGCAATTGCCGAGTACAGCACACTTGCATGTGACGGCAACTCGACGGTAAGGGAATCCGCGCGCCCGAGTTCTTTATGTTCCCAGAGATCACGAAGGTCGAAACGATCGCGATCGAGGCCGAGTTCCTTCCACTTGTAGCTGACCTTTTGAGGTTCAGGGCTGATATTAAACGCCGCAATGTAATACCCACGATCCGACTTGGCGCGCCAGATGACAACCTTGTCCGTCGAGATCACTGGACGGCTGTCACTCGAGTGCTGATCGACTGCCAGAACCTCAGGATTGGTGAGCAGCGAAGTGGTCCACGCATCTGCCGATGGAAGCCTCCCGCCAACCATCAGCGGAGATCGGAAGATACACCATAACGTCATGAATGTGCGTTGTTCATCGTGAGAGAGGCGGGTCTCGCGAGGTTTGCCCCAGCCAGGCGCCGGACCAAGATATCCAAACGGAAGCATGTCGGCGTCCGGCCAGTGTCCCGGTTGAGCCAGTCCCGCCCACTTGGCCACATTCGCAAACTGATCGCCGAGACCCTGCGGGTAAGGAGTATTGCTGTGCCAGATGTCCCAAATGTCATCGGAAATCCGCCACATCTGCGCGTACTTCCGCATCTCCTCAACTTTGTCGAGCGGCGCTGCGCCAGGGGAGAGGCTGAGCACGATGGGTCGCCCCGTCTTCCTGAGTGCTGTGCTCAGCATCCGGATCTCGTCGCCTTTATACGGGCGGCTGGCGATGCAATCGACCTTGATGAAATCCACGCCCCAGCTCGCATACAGGCGCGTGATCGAGTCGTAATAGGCCTGAGCGGCGGGTTTCGACGCCTCAAGATCATAGTTATCGGAATTCCATGCGCACGTGCCAGATCTGTTTGCCCCATCGGCGGCATGAAACGGTGAACCCTCAATCGGCAAGTTCTTCTCCACCGCTTCGCGAGGAATTCCTTGCAGAATATGAATGCCAAATTTTAAGCCCAGCGAATGCGTGAAGTCCGCCATAGGCTTGAATCCCTTCCCATTTGCGGCTGATGGGAACCGGCTTGCCGGGGGCACATAGCGGCCATTCTCATCCATGGAATACTTGTACGCCTTCGAATTTCCTTCCGGAGTGGGATTGGTGACGAACCACTCCATGTCGACGGTCACATACTTCCATCCGTAAGGCTTGAGGTGTTTCCCGAACCATTCGGCGTTTAGGCGGAATTCCTTTTCGTCGAGGGTGGTACCGTAACCGTCCCAGCTGTTCCAACCCATTGGCGGAGTGTCGGCAAGAGTTTTCGAATCCTGCCGTGCCGAATCCACAGCGGTGTTCTTGTTCTGAGCTCCTGCATTGCACAGCGCCATAGCCATTGATGCGCAGCAAACAATGCTTTGTAAGCGATACGAGTTCTGCATCGACGTCCTTTGGTGAAAAGAAATGCGTGCCCTCTCGCGCAAGCATGGTAACAAAAGCTTGAACTTTAGCGATGAAGTGCTTATAAAAAGTCTCGCAGTTGTCCGGAGACTTAAAGAGTTCGAATCAGGGGGAACTATGAAGCGCAGAGAATTCTTGCGGGGCACAGCCGCCGCAGCGGGTTGTGTTTGGGCGTATTCACCTAAGCTGGCGTTTTCGCAATCCGCCGACGCACGGATTGAGGTTCTCCTGGAGGAACGCCTCGGTACCATCTCGCCGAATATCTACGGCCATTTTGCCGAAAACCTCAGTGGCGTGATTTACGACGGGATCTGGGTTGGCGAGAACTCAAAGGTTCCGAATATTGGCGGCATACGCAAAGAGCTCGTCGACGAAATGCGGAAGATCAAAGCACCCGTCGTTCGCTTCCCCGGAGGTTGCTTTGCCGACAGCTATGACTGGCGCGATGGCATCGGGCCGGTGGACAAACGCCCTCGACGCACGAATTTTTGGAATGGAGGCGAGGCCGCTTCCGCTCCCGACGCGCACCGATATGATCCCAACCGCTTCGGCACCAATGAATTTGCGCATTTTTGCCAATTGATTGGCGCGCAGCCTTACTTGGCGGCAAATCTGCGCAGCCTTTCAGCGGAACAGTTCTATCGCTGGGTCGAGTACTGCAACTCGCCTGCGGGGAGTACAAGCCTCGCCGACGAGCGCAGTGCCGCAGGCTATAAAGATCCATTCAACGTTCGTTACTGGGGAGTTGGCAACGAGTCATGGGGATGTGGCGGCAATTTCACTCCGCAGGAGTACGCAGTAGAGTATCGCCGCTTCACCGCTTGGGTGCCTTCGTATCCAAATGCCAAAGATTTGTCATTCGTGGCTTCCGGCCCCAATGACGATCGCTGGGATTGGACCCGCGGCTTCCTGGAAGAGATCGTTCGCAAGGGCAAAGGGGAAGTCAACAACATTTACGGTCTTGCCTTGCATTATTACGCCTGGAACCTCAGCCGCGGAAAAACCAACGACTGGGAGAAAGGCAAAGGCGATGCCGTCAACTTCGACGCCATCGATTGGTATGAACTGCTACGGCAGGGTGATGTTATGGAGTCGCTGATCAAAGGCCACTGGCTGGCCATGGGGGAATTTGATCCCGAGCACCACATCAAACTCGTTGTGGACGAATGGGGACCCTGGTACAAACCCGGATCCGAACTTACCCCGGGAGATCAGCTCGAGCAACTACCAACGTTGCGCGACGCGGTTTTCAGCGGCATGACCCTCGACACCTTCAACCGTCATCCCGACAAAGTCGGTATCGGATGCTGCGCGCAGCTGATTAATTGCCTAAACAGCCTCTATCTCGCCCACGAGGACCGTTTCTGCGTTACTCCAGTCGGGTACACATTCGCGCTCTATGCCGCACATCAGAGCGGGCAAGCTGTACGCGCGGATTTCTCGGCGCCTTCCATCCACTACGATCGAGACGGCAATCCGGCATCCTTCTGGGGCCTCCAGGGCTCCGCTTCGTTACATGACAAGCAGTTAGTCGTCACCGCGGTGAACCCGAGCGTGAAAGATGCTCTTGAAGCGCAGATTGCCGTCCGCGGGGCTCGGATCAGTTCAGGCGAAGCCTCGGTTCTTACCGGATCCGACATTCACGCTCGCAACACCTTTGAGCAGCGGCAGTCCGTAGTTCCTAAACCCTCGCAGGTGCGTGTCGACAACGGCTCGGCAGTGTTCCGGTTTCCGGCGGCTTCTGTCGCGAAATTAACCTTGCAACTGGCCTGACGGCAACCTGCGACTACAGGAAAGCCTGTATCGACATGCGATGGAAATCACGAGACCCTGTTAGTTGGGGTTTGGCAGGGCAAGCACCACTTCGTTTTGTCCTCCGATGCGGATGAGACCCGCCTGACTTCTGCGGTTCGGACTACCCCTTCGGGCAAACATATGGCTACTCGCGTCTCCACCGCTACCAATGCGTCCAGTCCCGAGCTGCAGCACGAACGCGTTTTTCGCATCATGGTGGAGTCGGTGCGCGACTACGCCATCTTTCTTCTTGATCCGACGGGCGTAGTTGCGTCGTGGAATCCCGGAGCGGAACGGCTAAAGCTATATACGGCGGACGAAATCATCGGGCAGCACTTCTCTGTTTTCTACCCCCAGAAAGAAATCGCAGACCGCAAGCCGGACTACGAATTGAAAGTCGCTGCGCAGGTCGGCCGCTTCGAAGATGAAGGTTGGCGCATTCGCAAGGATGGCAGCCGCTTCTGGGCGAATGTCGTGATTACCCGTATCACTGACGAACATGGAAAGCTGCTGGGTTTTGGGAAAATAACCCGCGATCTGACCGAACGTCGCGCTGCCGAGCAACGTTATCGGCTGCTGGTGGACAGCGTTCACGACTATTCCATCTTTTCCTTGGACGCAGAGGGATACGTCACCAGCTGGAATTCCGGTGCGCAGCGGATCAAAGGCTACACGGCGGAAGAGATAGTGGGCCGGCACTTCTCAACGTTCTACACACCTGAGGATGCGGAAGCCGGCATGCCGGAACGAGTTCTCAAAACGGCTCGGGAAACGGGTCATTTCGAGGGGGAGGGCTGGCGCGTCCGTAAGGACGGCACCCGCTTCTGGTCGAGCATTGTGGTTACTCCCATTCTCGATGGAGATGCTCGCCTAGTTGGTTTCTCGAAAGTCACACGCGACATTACGGACCGCAAGAAGCTGATGGATGAGCTGGAGCGCCATACCGAGGAACTTGAAATCCAGGTTGCTGAGCGTGAACGCGCGAATGCCGAGTTGGAAGCCTTCAGCTACTCTGTTTCTCACGACTTGCGCGCCCCCTTGCGAGCAATCGAAGGCTTTGCGAGTGCGTTGCGTGAAGACTATGGGCAGAAGCTGGAACCCGGCGCCGACGAATATCTGCAGCAGATCATAAAAGCCTCCACGCGTATGAATCGCCTGGTGCGTGATTTGCTGGAGTACGGGAGGCTAGGCAGAATTGAACTTCCTGCCACCAGAATTCCCCTTCTTCCGTTGCTTCACAGAGTTATTCAAGAGAACTTCTCTGGGCAGAACGTGGTGCCAGAGGTGCCGGAGTCCATTGCTGTCATGGGACACGAACCGACTCTGGCGCAGATATTTGTGAATCTGATTTCGAATGCAATCAAATTCCAGCAACCGGGAGTTCCCCCGGAAGTAAGAATCACAGCGCTTCATAGTTCCGACGGACTGGTCAGAATTTCCGTTATTGATAACGGAATTGGCATCCGACCTGACCATCTTGCCAGGCTGTTTAAGGTTTTTGAGCGTCTTCATGGCATCGAACAATATCCGGGAACCGGAATTGGCTTGGCAATTGTGAAACGAGGCAGCGAGCGGATGGGCGGACGTTGTGGTGTTGAGTCGAAAGCTGGTGTGGGAAGCACTTTCTGGGTGGAGTTACCCCAAGCGAGTCAGTCGTAAATGAAAGAGAATGAACCGATGCTGCTACTGGTGGAAGACGATCCCGCTGATGCAGTTCTAATTCAACGGTCTATCCAAAAGGTGGGGATACCTGCCCAGGTCGTGCATCTCAAGGACGGGGATGAGGCGGTGGCCTATCTCTCGGCCGAGACCTCGAAGTCTGGCGCGTCCCTGCCGTGGTTAATCCTGATGGATTTAAAGCTGCCGCGTCGCTCCGGGCTGGAAGTTCTGCAATGGATCCGCGAGCAAAAGTCCGATATCTCGCGCGTTCCGGTAATCATGCTGAGTTCCTCGCATCATTCAGTCGATATTCAGCGCGCCTACCAATACGGGGTGAATTCTTATCTCGTAAAACCCGAAACCACGGATGCACTGCTCAGCATGATGACGGTGCTGAAAACCTACTGGTTCTATAACAACCAGAATCCTCAGGTTGCCTCAAGACAGTAATTGAACGATGCCGCGTTACTCTAAATCGGTGTTGCTGGTGGATGACAATCCCGCTGATCGCGCGTTGTTTGGGCGAGATTTGTCTCGACTCGGCTTTGAGGTGATTCAAACTGGGTCGGTGGATGAAGCGATGGCCGCCATTGTAGGTGGCCGTGTCGGCTGCCTGGTGACCGATCAACTGATGTCGGTGTCCGGACACGAGCTTGCGAGCCTCGCCACCGGCGTGCGCGCCGATTTGGGGATCATTTTCCTATCGGGTGCTTCCGCGCCCCGACTGCCAATCCCTGAAGGAACCGTTTTTATTCAAAAGGATGATCGTGCCGGTTTGCGTAACGCTGTCCTTCACTGCATGAAAGGTTGGCGGATTGATGCTTCTCCAGAATGACTCCAGCGCACAATGAATGACGCTTGATGGCGATTCGGTCCAAATAGTAGGTGGCCATTTCCTTTCAAAGCTTCCCGCGACTTATACAGTAACGTTATTCTGACTCGAAAGATGTAGATGAGTGCCGTTTAAATATCGCATCTTACAACCAATCTTGCGTTTTCTGGATAGTCCCTTTCTCTAATATTTGTGTCACCTAACTTACAAAACCTTTTGCTTTCGACTAGAATCATCAAGCTGTTCTAACAGGGGGGATTTTATGGCAAATCTAGATCATGTGTTACAGCAGCTTCGTGATGAGCGAGGCCGCACACAGCAGCAGTTACAGCAGTTGGATTCTGCAATTTCTATGCTCGAAGGTCTAGGCGGAAATAACTCGCATGCTCGTACTTCCTCACGCGCAGGACGAGTTGTTTCGGCCTTGGCTCGACGGCGCATGGCCGCAGCCCAACGTGCTCGCTGGGCGAAAGTGCGGCAAGCTACCGGCAAGTCCGCAGGCAGACCGCGCGTCGTGCGGGTTCTGTCGGCAGATGCGCGCCGCAGAATTGCAGCTGCTCAGAAAGCGCGATGGGCGCGCTTCCGGGCAGAAAAGAAAGCTGCTTAAACCAAAACCGGACCATGGCAAAAGAGGCGCGGATTATCCGCGCCTCTTTTCTCTTGCTATTGTGTGCTCGGTCACGACGCTTCGATGCGCTGATACCCCGGATATCCAGGGGCCGACGCAAAGCTTGGGTGCTCCCAGGCCGCTGGCGCATCGAGCAAATCCACAACTGACACATCGTCAGGTACTCGCAACCCTGCCTGTTGAATCGCGTTCAGGGCCCGCTCGAATTGGCTGCTATCCATGATGACCAGCGCTCCTCGCATGCTCCCGACGCCATGTCCGGTATGCACCGCAGACTTACCTGTGCGCAATGCGCGGGCCAGCGGATTCGGGGAATAATTTAGCTCGCGCGCCGCAGTAATCACGCGGTCGCGTGTGTGTTGCGGAATCCTATCCGCTGCTCTCGTATTATTCAGCACAGCCGAAATGGTCCCTGGTGTGAGCCCAACGTGCTCGGCAATGGTTCTTAGGGTTACCCTTGTTGGCATCTTTGTGATGTCGTCCATGGTATTCTCCTCCGTTCAAAGTCTGTCGAATTCATTTGGTGAACGTGCGGCGTGAACGAAAGCCGTAATTGTTGTGGGCCTCGGATGTTTTGTTTTGCGATCACCAGGACAACAGGGCCGGACATCGGCAACGGGGCGGGATCTAGCTAAATGAGGCCGCTTCTTGGCAGCGAATATCTGTCTGTAATTTGCCAGGCACTGAAGAGGATGTCCAATTCAAAAATTCTATGAACTTCATGGGTAAACGAAGAATATCGTTGTGAGCGCGAAGCCCTAAGCGACCGAAGGCGAGGTCTTCTGATCGGCGAGGGTTTGCAGAAGGCGATCCAGTTGGTCCAGCAATTCCTGAGCACCTGCATTGCGGGCCATAAACTTCAACGTGCCGTCGGGAAGAAATTGGGAACCGCGGTGGGTAGAAACGAAGCTTGCCAGCTTCACAGGATCGATGGGCGCGTCCTGGCGGAACTTTATGCTCACGAGGTCTCGTTTACGTTCAATGCTGACCACGCCCGCTTCAATCGCTTTCATGCGGAGCGCCGCATAGCGCAGCAACTGTTGCACGGCCGTGGGCGGATCACCGTAGCGATCGCGCACCTCGGCGGCAACATCTGACAACTGGCGCTCAGTTTCCACGCCCGCAATCCGCTTATACATCCTTAACCGCTGGTTTTCTTCGGTGACGTATTCCGCCGGGATGCGAATGTTCAGGCCAAGATTGAGTTGCGCTGACGCCTGCGGCTCCGCTTCGCCTTTCATCTCGCGCACGGCCTGCTCGAGCATCTGCGTGTAGAGATCGAAGCCAACGGCTTCAATGTGGCCACTCTGCTCGCCTCCGAGCAAGTTCCCGGCCCCACGCAGTTCCAGATCGAGGGCAGCAATTTTGAACCCCGCACCAAGATCGGAGAATTCTTTTAGAGCCGCCAGGCGCCGCCGCGCGATGGGAGTAAGTTCGATCTCGGCAGGAATCAGCAGATACGCATAGGCGCGGCGATTCGAACGGCCCACGCGCCCGCGCAGCTGATACAGCTCAGACAATCCGAACCGCTCGGCCCGATTGATGAGGATGGTGTTGCAGAGCGGGATATCAAGTCCGTTCTCAATAATTGTCGTAGCCACCAGGATGTCGGCCTCATGATGCATGAATTTCAGCATCACCTTTTCGAGCTCTCCTTCCGACATCTGCCCGTGGCCGACGATGATGCGTGCTCGCGGAACGAGTTCCTGCAACTTGGCGGCGATCTCCCAAATGGTATCGACTCGGTTGTGGACAAAATAAACTTGCCCGCCGCGCTCCAGTTCCTGTTCAATGGACGACCGCACCAGCTTCTCGTCCCAGCTTGCGACCACGGTCTGAATCGCAATGCGATCTTTTGGCGGAGTTTCGATGATGCTCATGTCGCGCAGCCCGACCAGAGACATGTGCAACGTACGCGGTATGGGCGTCGCTGACATGGTCAGTACGTCGACTTCTTTCCGCATCTGCTTTAGACGTTCTTTGTGACGCACCCCAAACCGCTGTTCTTCGTCCACGACCAGCAAGCCGAGATCAGCGAACTTCACATCTTTCGACAGCAACCGATGTGTGCCGATCAGGATGTCGACTTTCCCGGCCTCTACCCGCTGCAGAATTTCCTTTTGTTGTTTCGGTGAGCGGAAGCGGCTCACCATTTCGATGGTCACCGGAAACGCCGCAAACCGCTGCTTGAAAGTTTCGAAATGCTGGAACGCGAGCACAGTGGTGGGCGCCAGGACCGCGACCTGCTTGTTGTCATTGATAGCTTTGAACGCTGCGCGCATCGCGACTTCAGTCTTGCCATACCCGACGTCCCCGCACAACAGGCGGTCCATCGGGAGCGTCGACTCCATGTCCCGCTTGAGATCGGTGATGGCTTGCGCCTGGTCTTCGGTTTCGCTGTATTCGAATGCGTCCTCGAACTCGCGCATCCACTGGTTGTCCACAGGGAACGCATGCCCCTGGGCTGCCTTGCGCTGCGCGTACAGCTTCAGCAGTTCCTCGGTCATGTCCTGCATCGCTTTGCGCACGCGCGCTTTGGTTTTGGACCATGTCGCCGTGCCCAGGTGATTCAGGACGGGCTTGGCGCCCTCCGCTGAGCGGTACTTCTGCACGAGATCAAGGCGAGTCAGCGGAACGTAAAGCTTCGCCGCCTCCGCATACTCGAGCAGCATGAACTCGGCATTGCCATCGCCTTGATTGATCTCTTTGAGTCCCTGATATTGTCCGATTCCGTGTTCGACATGGACAACGTAGTCCCCAACCTGCAGGTCGCGAAAATCGGAGAGGAATGCGGATGTCTTGGACTTCTGGCGTTGCGGGCGGGATACAACCGAGTCAGATTCGTCAAAGAGGTCGCGTGTGCCGAAAACCGCAAGGGAGGCGTCGGGGAGAATGAGGCCATCCGGGATATACGCCTTCACGATTGTTGCTGCCAACACATCACCTGCGAAGTATGCTGTCTCATCCGCATAACTCTCGCCTCCGCGTGTTCGGCTGCCCAAGCGGAAAGGAACGGCTGATTCGGCGAAGAAATCGGCCAGACGCTCGAGTTCGCCGGTATTCGGCGTAGCGATCAACACCCTCCGATTTTCGGCGATGAGTTTCTTGACCTCCTCGAGCATGGTGGGAATCGAGCCGTGGAAGCGCGGGCTCGGCTGGGTGTGAAACTCAATTGTTTCCTGTCCGTCAGAGCGCGTCAGACCGAGGTGTTCGAAGTCGGCGCCCGACAGCTTCTGCACGATGTCCTGCCAGTCATCTGCAGAGGTGTACAGTTCCTCTGGACGCACGAGATTGCCAATCCCGCTGCGCTCGTGGGCCTCGACAATCTTCTCCCACACAGAGTCGATCTCATTCCGCAGCGACTCAGGTTCATCGGCGACGACCGCAGCGTTCGGCAGGAGATCGAAAACCGTTCCGGTCTGGCCCGCCACCGGCGCATAGAATTCCCAACCGGGAAACACGGTTACGCCACCTGCGCGCGCAACCTCCTCGACAATTTCTTCAGAACCAGTAACGCGGCGCCCCGACAGCCGAGCGCTGATCGCGCCCAGCAACTCTTCCGTGACCGGAGCTTCCGAGAGCGGCAGTAAAACGATCTCATCCACGGGCGATGAAGAACGCTGCGTGGCTGGATCGAACTTGCGAATCGACTCGACTTCGTCTCCGAAAAGCTCCAGGCGCACTGGCCGCTCGGCTTCAGGCGAATAGACATCAAGAATCCCGCCGCGCAATGCATACTCACCCGGCATTTCGACGACATCGGTCGAGTTGTAGCCAACCGAGTTGAGATGGCCTAACAGGTCCGTGGTGTCGAGCGTCTCTTCGCGCCGAACCACGCGTCCGAGGCCCGAATAGAATTCTGCAGGTCGCAGTCGTGTTGCCGCCGCCAAAGCGGGAACCAGGATGATTTCTGCCGCTCCGGTAGCGATTCGCCAGAGCGCGATTGCACGTTGCTCCTGGATTTCGGGGTGAGGTGAAAGATTCTGAAAAGGCAGAATGTCCCGCGTAGGGAGCGATACGACGGCGTCCTGAGAGGCGCCTCCGATCAGTTCACCGAAGGCGCGCACGACGGGAAGAAAAGCATCGGCCTCTTCGTTGTTACGAACAATAACGATGAGCGGTCGGCCAGCACTCTTTTGCAGTTGGGCGAGCAGCAAGGCTTTTGCCGGCGGGGTGAGTCCAGTAACACGAATGCGACCCGCGTTCGCTCTCAGGTGGGAGGTAACACGCGCAAAACCGGGCAGCTTTTCTACGTCCGCAAAAAAATCGCGGACGAAGGACAGGACCATTGCCTCACTATTTTATCAGCGGCAACGGGCGATGCCTTCGTCCGGGATTACACGAAGCTTATTTACCTGCGCCGCCGGATCCGGCGCCCGCGCCGTCTGCGCCGAGATCAAGTGCGAACGTCTTTCCGCGGAACCGAATCTGCGACAGCGACCGGCTGCCATCGGGATTCACATTGACCAGAGCGCTCGTATCCGGAGATTTGACCTTGATGTCGACCACGTGTGCGGTGGTGGTTGCGACCTGCTTGCTTCCGCGCAGGATCGTGAGTTGCACGTCATTGCCCGTCCCTTCCCACTGCACCTTGTACGAGCCGGCTGGAAGTTCCTGCCCGGCAATTTTGGTGGGATGCTGAAGATCGAACGACGCCTTGTTGACCGCAAATGCGCTGGCTGCAAAGAGAACTGCACAAGCAAGCACCAGACCCTGAAGAACTCGTGTGTAACTGACAGAAGCTTTCACCACATCCTCCTTATTCCCGGGGACCGGGAACTGCTGTGGCGGCCGCCTAGCCTCGGAGTTACTTTTTACCTGCCGAGGCATAAAATGCTTCCGGGGTTTGCAGGCGAGTTCGCCCATAAAGACGCACTCGTTCCGCGCAGGGACTGTGCTCACCTGGCCGCCAAACCGTGCGTGAGCCAGTCCCTTCCCCTTCTCTTCTTTGGTGGCGACAAGCGCAGATCTTTCCGCGCGTCTACCTCGCTTTAATACGTGAACCTAGGGACGCTGGTTCCACGAGACCTCAGCGATGGGAGTTAGACGATCAGAAAAAACCGACGTTAGCAGAATGGATTATCTACAAAGGTTATCGGTCTCTTTTTTTCTGAGAACGATGTTCACCCGATGACGACTTTTGCAGCAGGACCGCAGCGTGCGCAATGGCAGCATTATCGGTCCCCATCCCTTCAGGTGTCTTAGCTTTGATCCCGATTTGCCCGCTGTCGATCCCTAGCAACTTGGAAAGGTGCTGGCGAATTCGTCCGGCATGCGGGCCGATTTTCGGCTCTGCGAGGATCAATGTGGAATCAACATTGGCAATCTCATAGCCTGCATCTTTCATTCGTCGTAGCGCTTCCTCGAGAAACACTGCAGAGTCGGCGCCCTTCCACTGCGGATCGGAAGGCGAGAACAGCGTTCCGATATCCGGTGCAGCTACGGCGCCCAGTAGCGCGTCGGTGATCGCATGTAGCAGAACATCGCCGTCGGAATGTCCGCCAAGGCCCTTCGGATGATCGAGCGCAATGCCGCCGATCTTCAGCGGAACTCCGGCCTTGAACTCGTGCGAGTCCCATCCGTAGCCGATGCGGAAGGTGGATGCAGCTGCTGGTTTTGTTTTAGGCGGCATTGAGGTTTGGCTTGTGGTTGTTGGCTGTCAGCTTGAGCGTTGGCCTCTAGCCCCTCAATTCCTAGGGCCCAAATCCGAAGATTGAAGCTGTCGGATTTGGCTAGAAGCTAACAGCTAAAAGCTAAGAGCTTTTCCTGGCGGAGGGAGAGGGATTCGAACCCCCGGTACGGTTTCCCGTACAGTGGTTTTCAAGACCACCCGTTTCAACCGCTCACGCATCCCTCCGCGGCTTCTCAAGATTATCACTTCCGTAATCTCGTCCGGCTGGCTACATGCTTCACGAGTGCCGGCCAAGCTGCTTCAAACCCAGTGACCCTACGAAGTTTCCTGTATTTCGCGTCGACGCCCAGTCCACTAATATTTGCGAAACACTACTTGAGCCAATTATGAGAGACATCAATGAAGTCCTGCGCGAGAAGGAAGCTGCTCTCGCTCAAATCAACCGAGAATTGGAAGCGTTGCGCATCGTCGCTCCGTTGCTGACTGAGGAGTCTGCCCAGCCGATGGATCCGCCAAAGATGGAACCTGAGCGTGCCGAAAGTGAGCCGAAATTTCTGAGAAAGCGCTGGCCGTAGCGGACGTGTAACGCATAGATCGCCTAAAACCTGAAACCTGAAGCTGTTATCCGGACCAAAATCCGCTAGAACTTTATACGGTAGAGAACATGAAGCCAAAAAACACGATTTGCCTCTGGTTCGACAAGGACGCACTTGATGCGGCACGCTTCTACGCCGCTACTTTCCCAGACAGTAAAGTGACCGCGGTTCACAAAGCTCCTGGTGACTATCCGAGTGGCAAGGAAGGCGATGTGCTGACGGTTGAGTTCACGGTTGTCGGCATTCCTTGCCTCGGCCTTAACGGCGGCCCGGCGTTCAGGCACACCGAGGCCTTTTCCTTCCAGATCGCGACCGACAACCAGGAAGAGACCGACCGCTACTGGAACGCGATCATTGGCAATGGCGGTGCGGAAAGCGCATGCGGTTGGTGCAAGGACCGATGGGGCCTCTCCTGGCAGATCACCCCGCGCGCCCTCACCGATGCTCTAGCCGCCGGCGGCAATGAAGCCAAGCGGGCCTTCGATGCGATGATGACCATGAAGAAGATCGACGTTGAGGCTATCGAAGCAGCCCGGCAAGCGGCCTGACGGGAAGAGCGCTGCTATTGTGCCAAATCGTTGTTGAAGCAACTGCAGCGAACGCAGAGCTGTGTGAACGTCGTTGCCCTGACGATAAATGCTTGGTTGATCGTAGCTCGAGAGTTTACTAGGCGACCCGTTTAGATGTCCGTTTGCGGGTCTTAGTGATTAAAGTTCTCGGCTGCGGAACCACCCGCTCTACAACTACGTCCGAAGGCGCGGTTTGCTCGAGGACGACTTGTTGGACGGGAGCTTCGGGAGCAAATAGGCGCGTCATGTAGTCGTCTTTGCACTGAATCGAGCAGAAATGAACCGAGAGTGGGTGTAACGCTGTTGTGCGGTTCCATGCGGACTGAATGGTGACTTCGCGTCTAGCCGACACTGCGCCCACAACCTCTGCTGCTTGCCCTGCAATCCAGACCTCACCGGGCTGTTTGACTGCTGAACAGTTATCGCATACGAACTGGATCATGCTGACCTCCTGGCCACGGACGATCGGCCCAGAACTGAATTGACGAACTAATCGCAACCCGACGAGCAAATTTACCGGTTTCGTAAATAGGAGAGGCTGCAAGTTTCCTGTTGCCAGTCAATCTCGCAGCCTGACCACCGAAGAGCGATGGGCAGGCACAAATGACAGTAGCAGTGAGCTAAAGCCTTGCCACGATCCCCGCTCTAACTGGCTTAGATGAGTTGATAGCGAAGCCGTTTGTTCGTTCCCACGCCAAATTGACCGCACATGCTCAGTCGAGCTACTCACGTCTCGTGCTCGTTCCCGACTTTCTACATCCAAATGTCGAGGAATTCGCTAATGAGTGTTGGTATGTTCCAGCGTGCTTCGCTGCTTCTGTTCACGCTGGTGTTCTGCGTCGCTTGCACGCACCAGAATCCGCAAGATCTCAAAGAGAAGACCGCTCACGCTACCGCGGAACTGAAGCGAGATGCGAAAGCCATTGCTTCTGGAGTGCATGAGGGCTGGAGTCAGTACAAAACCTTAGACGTAAATACTGCGACGAGGGAACAGCTGCTGACTCTGCCGGGCATCACTCCTGCAGACGCGGACCGGATTACTGCTGGAAGACCATACGATACTCCGGAGGACCTTGTGACTCGGCATATCATTCCCAAAAAGAAGTACGACAGAATATCCGACCTGCTAAAGGTGAAGAAACGCTAGGGCTTGTTTCATACAAAAGCCGGAGCTTGCGCTCCGGCTTCTCAGTCCTGCAAAGCACGAACTTACCGCTTTTTCTTCATTGGCGGCTTCTTCTTCATGATTGCCTTCGTCCCAACCGCCTTCTCGCGGCCGCCAATCAGCGTCAGTGAATCCGCAGCGTTGAACGGGAACTGGCGAACTGATTCTTGTCCCGTGGTGCTGAGGGTCACGTCAACACGGCGGTTGCTGGCCAGGATGATCGTCCTCTCATTCTTAAGGATTCGCGCCTTCTCGCCCGGCGTCAGTTCTGGGTTTTGATCGACGGAGGCTTTCACCTGATCGGCGGTCAGTTGCTGTTGTGCTCCAAACGCCTTCGTCTCGATGTTGCCGGCCGGAACTCCCTGTTCGATGAGGAAGCTCTTGGTGCGGTCAACGCGGCGCTCGGACAACGCTTGATTGTAGTCAGCCGCACCTCGCACATCGGCGTGGCCTTCGAGAACTAGCTTGGCGTCCGGCTTCGACTCCAGATACTTCTTGAAGTCTGCTGCCAAGGTGGTCAGCGTAGCCTGCTGGCTCTTCACCAAGCCTCCGCTCGGATTCGCTTTCGTCGGTTGTGCGGTCGGGAAGTAGACGCTGTGCAGTGCAAGCCGTGCTTCCAGCGCCTTCACCTCCGGCGAAACCTGCGGCGGTGGCGGAGGAGGAGGATTCTCAACAGCCACTTCTGTCGTTGCGGGTGTGTTCAGCCCACGCTGATCGCTGCAGCTGGCGTTCACCGTAATTTTGCCAGGACTGGCGCCAGTTGTATTCAAGGTTGCTGTGTTGCCGCTCCCGGTGATTGATCCACCGGTAGCCGAGTAATTGCTGACCGTAACCGGAACATTATCGGGACTGCTGCAGGTGCAACTCACAGTCACGCTGGTTCCAGCCTGTACGCTGGTGGGCGATGCCGTGCACGCCATGGTGGGCGGATTTTTCGGCGGTTCCTTCACGGTGAAGTTGCTCGAAGCCGTCGCCAAATTATTTTTTCTTGCTTTCGGATCGGTGACCTTCACGGTGGCGGTGCAATTTCCACCAGGAGTGTCGTGCGTATCGATGCTGGCAGTGGTGCCATTGCCGCTGATCTTGCCGCACGTGCTGGACCATTCGTAGGTCAGCTCATGCTTCGGATTGAAGTTGCTTGCTGTCGCCGTTGCCGTGAGCGGTTCGCCAACCATGGCTTCACTGGGCTGAACCGCCGCTGTCGCGCTTACCGGTTGAGCTTCGCCACCTCCGAAGTTGAACACCACACCCGTACGCAGACGTACAGCATTCATGAAAGGAGTCTGGGCGGGCAACGTCCCAGATTGAACGTAATGGTGCCACGTCGGCATCCAGTCGGCTTCAAACACGCGCCACGAGAGTGAGCGGAAGAGGTTCAAGTCGAACCCGCCGCCCAGGATGCCACCCGCCCGGTCACTTGCGGTAAGCCCATTCACGTTCAGCCGATTGAGGCCGACCATTCCATGGAGAAACAGCGCGGCGTCCTGCATGCGAAACATAATTCGGGGGCCGGCCGATACGGTGGTGAGGCTATTGTTCGAGCCCACACTTACCCCGACGTCGCCTTCCAGCCCGAGGTAGCGCCTGAAATTGTATGTAATGCTTGCCCCTCCGCCCTGGGCCATATCAGGAACTTTTTGCGTCAACGGATTTGTTGGAGTGGGACCCGGAGTGGTTATGGTGATTCCCGGATGCACCCATTGATAACCTAAAAATATGTCGTATTTGGGAGTCGAATCATCTTGCGCTGACGCTGCCGAGGTCATGAAAAGGACGGCACAAGATATCCAAAGCGCAATAAGCAGCAGTTTGCCGGATCGTAAAGACATTCCATCCTCCATCGAATACCTAACCGTCGCTCCTGCGAATGAGGACACGGGGAGTTACAAGGGAGCTTTCCGGGTAGGCAAAATAGGAACACTGAATCTTACTCGCGCGGCTGGGCACCAACAAGTACTCGGGAGGCTGCGTATCAGATGTGGAACTAATTTGAAAGTACTATCCGTGAAATGAGCAAGGCGAGGCCCGCGCCTGCCAAAGCTGCGATCAAGCACCCAATTAAGAGTCTCTCAGTCACTTCGGATGCGCCAGTCTCAACGTCAGCCAATGGATAGGCGAGCCTCACCGCGCCACCCGAGACCGGCACGGCGACAAAGAGCACCTGCACTCCATTGAGGCTGCGTATCTCGACTCCTGTCGAGCCTTTTAACGCCGCAGTAAACTCAGGTTCTCGTCCTTCAGTTCGCAGAGAAGAAACCGGGACTTCCGAATCCGCAATAGCGTTGCCATTGGTATCGATCACTGTGGCGCGTGCGCCCGCGGCTTGACCCTCTTGCGAAGTGATCACGTCAATTCCGTGCGCGTGGTCAGCATTGATGCGGTTCGCTAGCATTTGCGCTTTTTGGGTCAGATTGCGCGTAATCTCGCCCCGCAATGCATGCTGTACGTGTTCGCGAAGCGAGTAGCCGACCGTCCCGACCACGACGGCGATCATGATCAGAAACGAAAGGTAGGTGAGCGCAAAGATTCTCCAGTATCTGCGGCGATTCGGCGCGGAGATGGCCGGCGGCCCATCGAGTCTGATCTGCGTCTCAATGGCCATTGGTGGTTAATGCTAGAGCGAGCAATGCCTTCTGCTCAACATCGTGGGCTTTTGCAGAACCGGTCGCCGGACTGGGACTCGCTGAACGCTTCACCGAGAGCACGGGCCGGTCGCCAGCGATGTGCCGCAAGCGTGGAAGCATGTAGTTCAGCGCACCCATGTTCGCCGGCTCTTCCTGCACCCATACGATGTCGCGGGCGTTTGCATGGCGTTGAAACTCGGCGACGAGTTCGGCTTCAGGGAACGGATACATCTGGTCGACAAACGTAATCGCGATATCCGTGATCTGCTTTTTCTTGCGCTCGGTGCGCAACTCGTGACCAATTTTGCCGCTGCACAGAAGAATGCGTCGCGCATCCGTGACGTCTGGGTCGTGCCGAACTCGTTGAAACGATGATGTCGACAACTCCGCAATCGGAGAAGACGCGTCGGGGTGCCGCAGCATGCTTTTCGGTGTGAACACCACCAGCGGCTTGCGCCAGGAGCGCAGTGCCTGCCTGCGCAGCAAATGAAAATACTGCGCCGCTGTGGAAGGCTGGCAGATCTGGAAATTGTCCATAGCCGCAAGTTGCAGGAAGCGCTCGATGCGCGCGCTGGAGTGCTCCGGCCCCTGGCCTTCGTAGCCGTGTGGTAAGAGCATGACGAGACCGGACAAGAGATTCCACTTCGCCTCGCCGGCCACAACAAATTGGTCTACGATCGCCTGCGCGACATTTGCAAAATCTCCGAATTGCGCTTCCCACAAGACGAGCGTTTCGGGAAAGTCTCGGCTGTAGCCGTACTCGAAACCAAGCACGCCGGCTTCGGACAATGTTGAGTTGTAAATCCGGCAGTGCGCCTGGCCTTCGGAAATGTGCTCGAGCGGGACGTATTCCTGCTCCGTCTCGATATCGAGCAACACCGAATGGCGCTGATTGAACGTGCCACGCCGGCAATCCTGGCCGCTCAACCGCACCGGAGTTCCAGCTTTCACCAGGCTCGCAAACGCCAGCGCTTCGGCCATTCCGTAATCGAGCGCACGTTTGCCGTGACCCATCTCCGCGCGCTGTTCAAGAAGCTTCTTCACCTTGGGATGAATATGGAAGTCAGGCGGATAGGTCGTGAGCTGTTGCGTTAATAACGCGATCTCTTCGGGTGCTACCGCTGTTTCAACGTCGTACTGCGACTTGTAACGCCCGCCGACGTATCTGTCCCAGTAGCGCGGCAAATCGCGCATAAGCGGCTTCTTGCGGATGTGTCCTGCGTGCTTCTGCGCAGCCTCAAATTCGGCTTTGATGGCATCCGCTTTCGCTTTTGCGTCCTCGACGCCGATATCCTCTGCATAGATCTCCCAGAGTCGCGGATGCTCCTGGATAGCTTTGTAAAGCAGCGGCTGCGTGATGGTGGGATCATCCACCTCACTGTGGCCGTGACGGCGGTAACCAATCATGTCGATGACGACATCGCCGCGGAACTTGTAGCGGTACTCTAGCGCGATCCGCCCAACACGAACGACAGCATCTACGTCTTCCGCATTCACGTGGAAGATTGGAATACTCTGCCGCCGAGCCAACTGGGCCGCAAAGCGGGACGAGTGCAACTCCTGCGATACCGTCGTAAATCCAATCAGGTTATTAACGATTACATGCAGCGTGCCACCCACACTATACGCGGGAATGTCGGCCAGGTTCAGGGTTTCGGCAAACACACCTTGTCCCGCGAATGCACCGTCACCATGCACGAGCAAAGGCAAGAATTTTTCACTTCCACCTTCGCCAGTGCGATCCTGTTTGGCGCGAGTACGGCCCACCGTAACCGGATCAACTGCCTCAAGGTGGCTGGGATTCGAAACCAGGTGAATGTGAATCTTCGCCCCGTCGCGCGTAACGTACTCGCCGGTCGCACCCATGTGGTACTTGACGTCTCCGCCGCCAAGAACGCTCCGAGGATCGACATCTTCGAAACCAGCGAAAACTTCTTCCGGCTGGCGCTTGGCCACGTGGACGATTGCATTCAATCGTCCACGATGACTCATGCCAAACACCAATTCCACCGCACCGTGCTTGCCGGCTCCATTCAGAATTTCATCCACCAACGGGAGGAGCGCTGTCACACCCTCCAGCGAGAATCGTTTGGTACCCAGGTATCTGTGCTGTAGCACCAGTTCAAAAAGTTCTCCTCGCGTCAGGAGGTCCAAAGCGCGTTGCTGGTCGACAGGGGCCGGCGAGCCCTCCAACTGGTCTTGAATCCAGCGCCGGCACGCGGGATCGGGGATGTGCATAAACTCGGCGCCGATGGTACCGCAATAAACCCGGCGCGCCTCTTCCGCGTATTCACCTTCGATCTGCAGGTCGGGATGGGGCACCGGTTGGAGGAACCCGAGCGGATCGAGGTCGCCCTCCAGGTATCCCCACTGGCGGAAGGCATCGAACACACGTTCGCGCTCGCCATTTCCGTTTTCGGCTAATGCTGTTGTGCTTGAAGTTGCAGGCTTCGACTGTCGGCTGGCCATATCTACATCTATAGGATAAAGGATGCGGCGGGATTAGCGCGCGATTCGGAAGTAACCGCGAAATAACGCCTGTAGATAGGGATAGCACAATAAAAAGGCGGAGCCGCTGGTTGACGGCTGCCGCCTTGGGTACAGCAAGTGGTTGACTACACGGACGAGACGCCCGCCCCTCTACAAACCGCTATTTCTTTTGCGAGAAATTGAACAGATCGAACAGGTCGTCAAGTGCCGGGCTGTTCGTCGGGACGTAGGCGTTCTCAGCAGTGCTAATTGGGTTGGGATCGTTGTCGCGGCTCCGCCCTGAGATGGTCGGCAGACCCCAGTTGTGCTCGATGAATTTCAGAATCGAGACGTGGTCGGAATAGCGATGGGAAATGTGCCCGGGCTTGGTCCAAGGCGAAACCACAATCAGGGGAATGCGCGTGCCGTCGCCGAAGAAATCGAGCGGCTGGACATATCCAGAGTCGTAGTACCCCCCGCCTTCATCCGCGGTTACGAAGATTGCGGTGCTGGCCCAAAGAGCCGGCTTCGATTGCACCATGTCGACGATCTTTTTGACAAATCCTTCGTACAGATCCCACTTCGAAGAAGCCGGGTGTCCGTCCACCCAGCCGCTGGGCTTCACGAATGACACCGCCGGCAAATTGCCGCTCTGGATGTCCTGGTAAAGCTGATCGGTGTCGAAAATATGGCTGGTACGGACTGCGTCGTTGGTCATGATCTGCGTCTGATATTGGAAGCCGTTGCAGATGTTGCAGTACTGATCACTGAGCGCGCCGACTGTGCCAAAGTTCTGCTGGTACTTGTCGTTTAAGTAGGCATCCCACTGGTCGTTATAGCTCTTCCAGGAGACGTTGTGCTCCAACAGAACATCCGCGATGCTCCGCTGCGAAGTTGGAGGGATCGTGAAAGGCGTGTTGTGTGGGTTGGTGTCGGTGTACGCGTTCGTGCCGTCGCCAAAGTAGCCTGGGTTGTAATTGTTGAGCAGGTAGTAGTGACCCGGATCGCAGTTGGGCTTGATGTGGACCGACTCCAGATAGCTCAGGAGGGGACCCACGCCGGGTTGAGAGGGATCGGAGCAGTTGCTGTAGCTGCCGCCGCCATAAACGCCAGTAGAAGAATCATTGTTGCCGAAACCGCCGTAGCCATCCTGTATCCACCAGTTGTTGGTTCCATGCACAGGATTTGGATTTTCGATTTCATTGACCGGGCCACCCTGGAACGTCATGCCCTGGTTTGCATCATTCGGATTCGGAGGAACCGTATTGCCGTTCTGGTCCTTAAACCAGATAGCGTCGCCAAAGAATAGGAGGATTTCGTCCAAGCCCGTGCCGCCCATTCCCGGCTGGTGATAGTTGTCGCTCATGGCGTAGTGATCCGCCAGGAACTTGGTGTATGGCGCATCCCCGCGTTGCATGTTGTAAAAGCCCATCGCGGTTGCGCCCTCACCCGTGGTCACCTTATCGGGTGCATATTCAGTGCTGAAGTTGGCGGGCTGTGCCTTTCCGTTGTTGTTCGAGCCGACGGTCACTTCCGTCCACGTGAAGAGGTCAGCCAAGCAACCGCTCGGGTTCTTCGCGGTGGCATGAGTTGCACTGCAGTCTTCCTGCTGCCACATTTGATAAAAGCGGTGAACCGGGCTTGCAGCGTAGGAGATATAGGGGAAAGTGCTCGAGTTTGTAAGTTGAAACGGGCCCGGCGCAAGGGTCGTATACGGTGGGGCGTTGTGCACTCCGCTAATCCGGGTGTCGGGGACTTTTCCGGTCAGCCCTGTGCCACCTTGCAGCATTGATTCGTAGTACGTGGGTGGATTCTCGGGCAGCCCGTCTTCCGATGACTTGGCATCGGCAAGTGTGCAAACACCATTGCTGGTGCAGGGATCAGTTGGCCCGCCATTTAGCGGTGCCGGCAACTTGACATAAGGAACCTTTCCCATTGTCGGGCTCAGTTGAAACGTGGTCGCGCCGGTGATGTTGGCGCGGAACTGCAAGGCCTTCGAATAGTTAGCTCCGGGAGTACCGTCTGCATTCACGATTCCTTCCGACAGGAGGTTGTTTACGGATTCGCCCTCTTTGGGAACGTAGGTGGCGAACAGGTGGTCAAACGAGCGGTTCTCGCCGACGATTACGATCACATGCTGAATCGGGGAGACGGGTTTGGAACTGGGGTTTTCTGCGCTCGCGGTCAGGGGAGCGATCGGGTTGAGCACGGTAGAGAAAAGCGCTGCAGCTACTCCAGCATTCTTCACACCGGCCCGCAAGAGACTGTGCATTGAGCCCTCCAGGGTTTGTGATCTCAATGCGCAGCTTACGGATCGCGTGTGAAGACAGAATGAAACGGGTTTTGAATGGAAGTTAAATTCGTGAGTGCAACGCATTTCAACACCGAGTACGCAGAGTTCGCAGAGAAAATAGAAAACAAAATATCGAGGCTGGGTTTCTCAGCGGACCCTGCGAGCTCTGCGCTAAATATGATTTAGATCTTGGTCAATTCAAAAACACGACGAGAAGCCGCCCATCCGAGTGGTAACTGCCGCCGCTCGCGTTCTTTGCATCCTGCACGGGATTAGGTGGCAGGTAGTAAGTCATGCTCTTAGTCTTGCCTGATTTCTGCAGGCCGGTTGCGAGATTTTCCCGCTCGTCATCCACATTGGGATCGATCTTATGCGTGAGCTTGCCGGTGCGAATGTCTTTCTCAAAACCGGTGTCGTGCGTGGCCGCACCGACCCACACAGTCTCGTTGTTGTAGGTAAAAGGCGCCTTCCAGATACGGAAGTGGTGCCGCGTTGCCACAACCGAAAACGCCTGCGCCTGTTCGTAGCCGAAGTCCTGCATCCGGTCCCATAGATAGAGGTGGCTCATCGGCATCTCGAGATAGTCCTTTTTCTGATAGGTGTTCATGATGGCCTTGAGCCCGGCTTCTTTGCTGTCCAGGTCCGCCACGTGCCAGTCGGCACCGGAAAGCGCCGCCTGCACTTTATCCTGACTGCCGACCACGACGAAATTGATCATGTCACCCATGTTGCCTTTGGCATCATGCACACGGCGGGGGACGCTATCAATGTTCTTGCGCAGATCGGTATCGAGGATGACCGAAGGAAGTTTCAGGCCGCCCGTGGTACTCGGCGCCGCATTGCCGGGCACGGCTGCGTTTCCTCCAACCGCACTGTTCGACTCACTTTGACTCTCTTTTCCGCCGAATTGAGCTTTCATGAACACTTGCGCGGCAGAGGAGAGCTTGTCGCGCATGCCGGTCTGGACGCCGGTTGAGCCCGCCACATTTTGCGCGTGCGCAACGGATGCTTTGACTGTGAAAACACAATTGGTAGCTGAAGTCTCGTTCACACCCAGAAACAAACGTCCGCCTTCAGGAGAGCGAACCTCGCCGCTGGTACCGACGAGCGTAGGGCTGCCCTGGTCTGTTGTCTTCGCGATCAATGCTCCGCTGGCTGCTGACGCTAGTGGCAGGTTGTCGCTGCTCTGTGTTGCCGAACTTCCCTTGGGATCGCACTCTGAACCGGTTTTCGCCTCCGCTGTTAGCGAGACGACGTCCCCGGCTGCGAGATCGACACCTGTGTCTGTCCAGGTTTGCGTTCCGGAGATCGTGAAGGAGTAGTCGCTCGCGGCAGGAGACTGGGCCGGGCACAGAGTGGCGGCGCCTAAAACCAGGAGTGCGATAGAAGAACGGACAGCCATGCGGCACCTCCACGGGCGTCCACATTATCGCAAAAACAGAACGCCCCGGGCTGGAACCCGGGGCGGAGAAAATGAATGGAAATCAGTTTACGGCCAGCGCTTGGCGCTGTCTTCCCAGCCTGCGGCGCGCGCGGTGGGCGCCTGATTTACGGCCGGCTGCGGAATGCGAATCGGCTGTTGGGCGACGGGTGCTGCAGCGGTCAGCGTCGGCTTGACCATCGCTGTGTCACTGGCAGTCTCCTTCTCATCGGAAAGCAGCGGAGCGGCAACTCGCAGCGCTTCAACCTCTTTTTCCAGACGCGCAAGCTCCAGTTCCTTCTGCCTCAGAACCTCATAAACATTCTTCATACTTGGCACCTTGTGGAAGACAAATTTCTACGAAAGCAGTTGACCGAACTGTAAGCAGCTACTACGGATTTGTCAAGGAAAGAAGCTCGTTTTACACAGGAAACAAGCGGGGATGGATATATTTCACAAACATATGACCGGACGGACCGGCTGCGGATGTGCGGATCTAACGAGGCCGGCACAGGAATGTGGTGAAGAGGACAAGAGCCAGCTTCAACGGAAGGACCGCTCTATCCAATTCAGAATGTTGTACTCTCGTCCTATGCGGTTGCCTTTCATCCTTGTGGTCTTCTTGATTTGCTGCTGCGCCTCGTTGACTTGTGCACAAACGCCAACTCAGCCCACAACCGTTGCCATTCCGGATTATTCCGGCATGTACTCGTTCGTGAAAGAGGGCGAGTTCATCCAGATCACCCTCGAAGACAAGGGTAATGTGAGCGGCTTTATCTCCCGTTATGGAGATTCCGACAACGACAAAGGGGCCTTCCTCGATCAATTCATCAAGTCAGGAACTTCGAATGGTAAGCAGGTGAGTTTCACTACCGAGACTGTGCACGGCGTGACTTACAGGTTTGAAGGGGTTTTTGATCGTGGGCCGGGCAAAAAGCCGCAGGACGAAGCCTACTTTGTCGTTCGCGGGACTTTGACAAAGAACACTGGTTCACCCGATGGCAAGAACACAACCACTCAGACGAGACAGGTAGAATTTCGCTCATTTCCCCGTGACGCCGACTCGCCGCAATAACCGGGCGGCAAGCCAATCTAGCCGGTCAGCCATATTTGTCAAAACTTCTAAGGGCGATGAACCGACGGTAGCGGACTATCGTCTGGCGCGTGGACGCGGCGGGGCGTAATCCTTGGGATACAAGACCACCGACCGGCGAAGGCCTTCGCCGGTGCTCTCAGTGTGGAGATCGTGCTCATCCCGCAATGCCAAATGCAAAATGCGGCGCTCGCGAGAAGACATTGGCGCGAAGGTATAAGGGGAACCGCTCTGGCGGACCTTGTCCGCAGCCACACGAGCCGAGAGCCGCAGCTCTTCCAGTCGTGCCTTGCGATGTCCCATGCAGTCGAAGCTGATCTTTTCGTGCTCGTCACCCTGCAGGTGGAGCATTTCCATTGCAAGAAGTTCCATCGCCCGCAACAATTCGCCGCCACGCTCCAGCAGAAGCTGAGCATCGGGCCCGGCGAATTCGACGAGAATTTCCGGCCGCTCCCAATCGCGGTCATCGCCGATCGGCGGATCAACCGTGATCCGATATTTGAGCTTGAACCCCGCGTACTTCACAACGGGACCAAGGAACGTGTTCAGTTGGTTTGCTGCCTGAATTTTATCCATAGAGCCTTTAGCTTTTAGCTCTTAGCTTTTAGCCAAGTCTCAACGCTTCGTGGGTTGAGCTAAAGGCTAAGAGCTAATAGCTAAGAGCTGCCTTTCTTCCTCGCCCTCTTGGCCGCCATCTCGCGCATCTCGCGGCCGAGTTCGGTGCGGTTCATGATCCACGTTTGACCGATCATGATCACGTTGCTCAACGCATAATACAAGTTCAATCCTGCCGGCAGCTTGAAGAAGAACACTCCCATCATCACCGGCATCATGATGTTCATCATCTTCTGCTGCGATGGGTCAATCCCGCCCTGAGGCGTCATTTTCTGCAGCACGAACATGCTGACTGCCATAACGATGGGCAGTAGATACCAGGGATCCGCGGAGGAGAGGTCATGAATCCATAGCCAGTGCGCCTGGCGCAGATCGATGGCCGTACTCAACATTCGATAGTAGGCATACAGGAAAGGCAGCTGCATGAGCATGGGCAAGCATCCCCCCACCGGATTGACGCCCTCGCGTTTGTACAGCTCGCCGATTTCCTTGTTCATCTCCTGCTTGCGCGGATCGCGCATGCTGTACTTCTTGTACTTCTCCTGGATCGCCTTCATCTGCGGCTGCACGCGCTGCATCTTCAGCGCCGACTTTAATTGGTAATACCGCAGCGGAACTAAGGCGATGGTAATGATGATGGTCTGGAGAACGATCGACCATCCCCAGTTGTGGATGTACTGGTTCGTCCAACGCAGCCACAAGAACAGCGGCCGGGCGATCGGCCCGAACCAACCGAAGTTGATCATCGAGCGCAGGTCTTTGGCGGCCCCGCTGATGGTGGGCACCGAAACCGACTCGAGCACGGCGAGCGCTTTCGGTCCGGCAAACAATCGTTCCGTCGTATTGCCTGGGCGACCGACAGCAATTCCCGGGACATCTACAGGCTTGGTCTCGTTCGGTTTGCTGGAATCGGTAACGATGTCGATCGAATTGTTCAGCGTCACCGCAACCACGTTGTCCGCAGAGTCAGGAATGAAAGCCGCTCCGAAATACTGGCTGCTGGCGCCGATCCAGTTGTAGCGGCCTTGAAGTGTGTTGCCGCCCGAGATTTTTTTGACGCTGACTCTCTCGGTGTTGTCGTTGACCTGATACTCCAGTTCAGCCGACGCGTAGCCGGACAAGCTCATCTCATCGCCGAAACCCGAAGGCCACGCCGGGAAGGCATGGACCGGATTGCCGTTCGAAAACACCGAAGTCTCAACACCGATCACGTAACTGTGGTCAAAATGGAAAGTTTTGCGAACCGTCAGCCAATCATTTGAGAAATCAAACTGAATTTGTGCCGGGGCCTGCAGCGTGGCAGTTGTGCTCGGTACGTAAAGCGCGGAGTTCAGCGTGTTGCGGACGTTCTCGTCATAGGTCCACAACGACAACGGATATCCGTACTTCGCGGCCGCATTCGAATTTACCAGGTCGAGCGGCTCGCCGTTATCGTTTTTGAACTTTTTTAAGATCCATGACTTCACCTGTGCGCCGCGATTCGTGAAGGTAATGCGGTAGAGATCGTTCTCAATGACAGTTTCGGATTCGGAGGTGGCCTGGACGTTGGTGGGAGCTTGCGCAGTTACGGACTTCCCTTTGATGGCCTTCGCTGGTTGAGCGATTTCAGCGGCGGCGGGCTGTGTAGACGGTGCGCCCGGCTGAATCGGCTGCTGCGTAGGTTGCGCAGTGCTCTTCTGCTGCTGCGGTGCTTGCGGCTCGTATTTGCGCATGTACAGCTGCGCCCCGAAGATGGCAATCGCCATCAGCAAAAAAATCAGCAGGATGTTCTTATCCATGCCGGGTTCGGATTGTGGGCTCTTGTATTCAGGCATGGATTAACTCGCGTGGGGACAGACGCCCTCGGCTGTCCGGCGGAGCGGAGCTCCGCAGCTGTCTAAAGTCTTGATCCCGGGAACGGGATCGTACCCACCGTGCACGAAGGGGTGACACCGCAATAAGCGCCCAACCGCCAGTACCGATCCGCGCACCGCACCATGGCGATCTACTGCTTCCAACGCGTATTCGGAGCAGGTGGGCGTGTATCGGCAGGACGGAAGAAACAGAGGTGAGAGCACGCGCTTATAGCCGCGCAGAAGCGCGATCAGGATTTCGGCTGGGATGCGGCTCAGTCTCAACGCTTCTCTTTCTTATGCTGCAACGTCTTTTCAATTACTACGAATGCCTTGGCAATTTCGTTCCGAAGGTCAACAAACTCGGCTGTCAGTAACGTGCGCTTGGGGTTGATGACGACGTCTGTGTTCAATCCCGCCGGAACCCCTTGCAATCGCACGGCTTCCCGCAAGCGCCGTTTCATGCGATTCCGCTGAACGGCTCCGCCCAGCGCCTTACTCACCGTGAACCCCACGCGTGAACCCACGCTGCCATCTGCCGCCTCGCCAACACGCGCCAGGTAAAACACCGTCATATGCGCAGCGAAGTGGCGGCGCCCCTGCTTATACACTCGCTCAAAATCCGCGTGACGCAAGAGCCGATGCGTCTTCGGAAACCGCTGGCCCGGAGATTGAATCATTGAGTCATTTAGTTATTGAATCATTGCAGCGCGGTACGCACCGTTTTGCCGATGATTCAATGATTCAATTTCGTGAAACGGTGGCTTAAGGTATTGCTCTACTCGCGGAATCCTGGCTTAACGGAAACTCTCTTGCGACCCTTGGCGCGGCGCCGAGAAATGACGGCGCGTCCGCTCTTGGTCTTCATACGGGTGCGAAAGCCGTGGACCTTCGAGCGGCGGCGACGGTTCGGCTGGAATGTACGTTTGGGCATGAAAAATCCTGCGCTCCTGTCTTCGACAACTGCGAATGAGTGAAGGAAAAGTATAAATGACAGCGGAGTAACGGTAAACCTGGGCACTTACTGCGGCGCAGAGCCGCTATCGCCCGAGCCGACGATTGGAGCAGACGCGGGCCTGCGCTTCACGCTGGAATCGGACGAGCGCCTGCTGAGGCGGGATTCGATGGAAGGGACTTCAGCGCCACAAGACGGTGCAGCCGCACGTCCTCGGCTTTGTAGACGACACCTATGCTTCCACCGCCGAGCTTCTCGATGACATGGCAGCGCGAAACTTTTCGGCGTTCACGAAGCCACCGTCAGGGCGAAGATGTTAGGCCGAACCCAACGCCAAGTCAACGATGCTAGTCAAGCAAATAATCAGCCGCGAGGGATAAGAGCTGAGGTGAATCGCTGAGTCGGACACGCGCGAACACCGCGTTGCACAAGGTTTGTAGCAGTTGCATCGTCAGCGCTTGACAGAAATTTCTTCCAACGTTTTGATTTTGTTCAAGCAAAAATTTTTGCCGAAAAGATTTCCACAAACAGAAATTTTTTGTGCTAGTATGCCGTTCTGTCGAATCAATTTTTGTCAACGTCCGCGCCAGCTCATGAACTTTACTTCTCTGCTGGCAACTAGAGCAATTCAGTACTGCTGACCAGGTTTAAGAAGGGCCTGTCCCAGCCACGGCCCGCAAGAAAATTTAATACTCTATGTCCGTTCCGACTCCTACACTCAGTCCGAATCCTTGGTTGCGCGTTCTCGACGCGCTTGAAAAGAAAATCAACCGGCACTCATACGATACCTGGCTCAAACCGACTCGTTATTCGCACTCCAGCAACGGCATTATGTACGTCCGGGTCCCTACTTCGGACTTCCGCCACGTTCAGGACAAATACGGCGACCTGATTCAGGAAGCCCTCGACAGCCTGAACATGGATTACCAGGACATTCAGTTCGTCACGCCGGAAGATGATCCGGCCGCGACGCCGGTCCGTCATGATGGCGGGCTTTCGGCGCCGGTTCCGATCACTTCGACTCCTGTCTCATCGACAACATTTGCTTCCTCGCAAGCGCGTTTTGATTGGGATGGCGCCGCGCAACTGAATCCGCGCTATACCTTCGACGCTTTCGTCATTGGCAGCGGCAACCAGTTCGCTCATGCGGCGTGCCAAGCGGTTTCGCAACGTCCCTCGAAGGCCTACAACCCGCTATTCCTGTATGGCGGCGTTGGTATGGGCAAGACGCACCTCATGCAAGCCATTGGGCATGAGGTTAAACGCGCACTACCGCATGCGGCCATCCTGTACATCTCGAGCGAGAAGTTCACCAACGAGATGATCAACTCGCTGCGCTACGACAAGATGACGTCGTTTCGCGACAAGTTCCGCAATGTCGACGTGCTGCTGATCGACGACATCCAGTTCCTGGCGCAGAAAGAGCGCACCCAGGAAGAGTTCTTCCACACCTTCAACGCGCTGCACGAGTCGATGAAGCAGATCGTCATCGCCAGCGACCGTCCTCCGAAAGAGCTGGCGGAGATTGAAGACCGCCTGCGCAGCCGCTTCGAGTGGGGACTGATCGCCGACATCCAACCACCGGACCTTGAGACCAAGGTTGCCATCCTGCAGAAGAAGGCCGAGCAGGAGCATGTAACGATTCCCACGGATGTTGCATTATTCATCGCTTCCAACATCCGATCGAACGTGCGGGAACTGGAAGGCGCACTGATTCGCCTGGTGGCGCACTCGTCACTAATCGGCGCCGACATTTCACTGCAGTATGCGCAGCAGGTGCTTAAGAACTTCATTGACTCGCAGGCGCGCAAGGTCACGATTGAGTCGATCCAGAAAGTTGTGGCCGAGCAGTTTGGTCTGCGGCTCATTGAGATCAAGGCCAAGAACAACTCGCGCGCGATCGTCTATCCGCGGCAAATTGCGATGTACTTGGCGAAGCACATGACCGAGGCATCGCTGCCGGAGATTGGGCGACAGTTTGGCGGCAAGCACCACACCACCGTCCTGCACTCGGTCGAGAAGATCGAAGAGACGCGCAAACAGGACAAAGATTTGAACAGGCTGCTGAATAAACTCACCGAGCAATTGGGCGGGTAGACAGCGGTTCGGGACGCGTTTTCCAGTTTTCAGCGCAGTCTTGCGAACGCATAACTGTGCAGGAATTGTGGAAGGTGTGGGAGAGCGGGGCGGAATTCAAGATCGGTGCCGGAATCTCCGGCGGCGTGCACGGAATGCGGGACTAATCTTGGACACGAACTCTGGGGCGGCAAGTGGGGCAAGCAAGCAAGTTGGACCTGATTTCCACTTTTCCGAACCGCCTACTGCTTCTGCTGTTTTTTATTGATTTTGAATTTAATATAGGGAAGTCCTAATAGTCGGTGGGCTAAGCTCAGAAGGTCGACCGACAGGGGTTTTGGTTTATGCCGGTTGAAGCGATCGCGTCCGCTGCGGGAACGACCACCATGGAAATCACTGTCAGCAAGTTCGAATTGCTCCGGGAGCTTTCGGCGACCCAGGGCGTAGTCGAGCGCAAGACCACGATTCCCATTCTTTCCAATTACCTGTTCGAAGCCGCCGGCGACCGCTTGTCCCTGACTGCGACCGACCTCGACCTGAGCCTGCGGACCTCGTGCGGCGCCAAGGTGAAGAAGGAAGGCTCGTGCACGATTCCTGCGCGCAAACTGCACGACTACGTAAAACTGCTGCCCGACGCGGACATCACCATCAAACTGCTGGAGAATCACTGGGTCAGCATTCGCTGCGGACGGTCGAATACCAAGATGGTCGGCATGGCGCGATCGAATTTCCCCAGCCTCCCAGTGTTTCCGACCGCAGGTGTCGTGAAGATTCCTGCCCAGGTTCTGCGCGGCATGATTGCCCGCACCAGTTTTGCGATCGCCAATGAAGAATCACGTTATACGCTGAACGGCGCGCTGATGGTTCTGAAGCCCGAGTCGATCACCATGGTGGCGACCGACGGACACCGTCTGGCTCATGTCGAACGTGCTGGCGAAAAATTTGACGGCGTTTCGGGCGAGATGAAGACGCTCATCCCCAAGAAGGCGATGGATGAACTCCGCTCGCTGGTCGATGCAGCCGACGATGTCGAAACCATCGAGTTCGCGAAAGACGAGTCAACGCTCTTCTTCCGCATTGGGCCGCGCCTATTGACTTCGCGGCAGCTCACCGGACAATTCCCCAACTACGAAGCCGTCCTTCCCAAGGACACCAGCAAGAGCATTGCCCTGCACGGCGAAGACTTGGGCGCAGCCATCTCGCGCGTGGCGCAGTTTGCCGATGAGCGCTCACGTGCGGTCCGTCTGAAGCTGGAAAAGGGCGAGCTGAAGCTTTCGGCGTCGTCCACGGAGACGGGCGAGTCGGAAGACTCGATTGAGACCGACTACAACGGCGAGCCGCTGACCATCGGCTTCAACGCCCAGTACATCACCGACTTCCTCAAGGCCGCGGGGGCAGGCGACGTTCGCCTGGAGCTCAAGGACGCCCAGTCCGCCGGCCAACTTCGTCCCGCCGAAGGCGAGGATTACAAGTACCGCTACATCGTGATGCCGATGCGGATTTGAGGACGTGGCGCACTGGCTATGAGACCGCAGAATCTCTGACCTGAGAAGTCAATCTTTCCACGCACAGCGCACCCAGCGCGCCGGCAGGACTGACAAGCTCCCCTCCCCCTCTTGGGTAAATCAGATTATTCGGGGTTGGATGGTGACGCCGCGTCTTTTTGCAGCGTGATCTTGTGCGCGGCTACGCACTCTGTCGCGGGATCGTAGTTGAGAGTTCCAGAAAGGTCATCCTTTGTAGCATCGAATTCCAGCGGAGGCCTGCGTACTCGCGAGGGTAGTCCCGTGAATTTAGCCTTGCCCGCCGCGTCGGTTCCAACTTCCAGATCCAGCTTATGAAATCCTCCAAATCCGTAGGCGATGTGCACCCTCACGTTGGCTGCATAGACCGGTTTTGAGTCGGGGCCGATTACAGTGACTTCAAGAGAGCAGCGTCCCAGGCCTCCGTCAACGACCGCTGGTTTATCGGAGGACTGCGCAGTGAGCGAATAAGTGCAGGCAAGGACAAGGCACAGCAGGATCGAGCATTTCATGGACGAAATTATAGTCTCGGAATTACTCTAAACTGTAAGCGTGGCAGACATTGGCAAAGTACTGGTTGTTTTCGGCCTCATGATCGCCGCGGCTGGATTGCTCTTTATGCTGCTGGGGCGGACCAATCTTCCGCTCGGTAGACTGCCTGGAGACATTCTCTATCGCGGGAAGAACACCACCTTTTACTTTCCATTGGCCACGTCCATTGTGCTCAGCGTGGTGTTGTCCCTGGTACTTTACCTGATCAGCAGATTCCGGCACTGATCGCGAAACCGCGGCTTTTGACCTGGCTAGATGGTATCGTCCTTCCCACGAAGGCGAACGTACACCAAGGCGAACTCGCTGCCCTTGTCCTTGGGATCGATGGCAACGATGTGCTGGTTGCTCTTCTTGCCGGCCTTGAGCTCGATGGTCTTGCCATTGTCGTTGGCATCGCAGGTCAATTCGTCGGAATCGTGACCCGAGTTTCGGTTTGCTCCCCAGTTACGGTTGGAGGTATGGCACTCCAGGACGGTCCCGAACTTCTTCAGCTGATCTTTGTAGTAGGCAATGACCTTCGACGGCGGGTCGTCGCTGTTGTAGGAAACCGCAACCACCTTGACGCCATAGCCGAATCCGGAGATGTCGACGTTGGCATTGGCGTTCTTCTCGTCGTTGTCGGTGTTCTGCTTCGGTTTTGCCCCGGCATAAACCGGAAGGCCCGTGTCGCGAACATCGGCGCCCTTGTCGACGTGGATCTCGGCAAAGGGAGTCTTGATGTCGACGTTCTTGTCCTCGCCTTCATCGTTCTTCTTGACGTTCACACTGCAGGCCGCAAGGACAAAGAGAGCGGCAATAGGAATAACGGCAAGTTTGTAAGTACGCATCGCGACCTCCTGGGCAGGTTAGATCCCCACGAACAAAGAATATCTCGTAAGCCGACATCGTCCGCAACCGGGACGAACCTGGGCCTAGAGAAAGATACGCAGGATGGGCGCCTCAGGTTCCCTCACTTTTGAGGCTTTAACGCCATTTCACCGCAGAGCACGCAGAGATTCGGCGAGAAGAAACATTGAATGCTTCTTGGCTGGTGGTGCTCTTTTGGATCGTGCTCTCTGCCATCTCGGCGTACTCGGCGGTGAAATCTCGGCTAACCTTCGTCCACCGGGCCGCCGCCTTGCATCAGTGACTCGAAGCGGGTGGAACTCTTGATGAACGCCATCCGCACCGTGCCGGTCGGGCCATTGCGCTGCTTGCGGATGATGATTTCGGCGATCCCGTCGAGTTCAGGATCGTCTGGCTTGTAGACTTCCTCGCGAAAGATGAAGGCCACCACGTCGGCATCCTGCTCGATGGAGCCCGACTCGCGAAGGTCGGCGAGTTGCGGCCGATGATCACCAGAGCCTCGGCTTTCCGGAGCACGGCTGAGCTGGGAAAGCGCAACAACGGGCACACTCAGTTCCTTAGCCAGAGCCTTTAATGATCGCGAAATCGCCGAGACTTCCTGGGTGCGGTTTTCGTATCGCTTTCCGCCGCCGGACATGAGCTGCAGGTAGTCGACAAGAATCAGGTCCAGCGATCCTTTGGACTGCAGGAGGCGCCGTGCTTTGGCGCGCATTTCGCTAGGCGTGATGCCGGGCGTGTCGTCGATGAAAATCGGCGCCTGGCTGAGCTTTTCGACCGCATGGGCGATCTTGCGCATATCGTCCTGCCAGAGCGAGCCCGTGCGGAATTTGTGCGAGTCGACGCGCGCCACCGAACAGAGCATTCTCTGCAACAGCGCCTCTTTCGACATTTCCAGCGAGAACACGGCAACCGTTTTGCCGTCTTCGATGGCGGCGTTTTCGGCGATGTTCATCGCGAACGACGTTTTGCCCATCGAAGGGCGCGCGGCAATGATGATGAGATCGGATTTCTGCAGGCCGCTCGTCATTTCGTCGAGATCGCTGTAGTGCGTCTCAAGTCCGGTGATGCGGCGGCCGCGCTGCAGCAAGGCGTCGATCGAGCCGAAGGAGTCCTTGATGATCTCCTGCACGCCCATGAAGCCGCGGCCGATGCGTTTTTCCGAGAGCTGGAAGATTTGTGCTTCAACATCGTTGAGTACGTCTTCGGCAGGATCGCTCTGCTCAGACGCGCGGGCAATGGCCGCGGTGGCTGCGTGGATCAGGCCCCGAAGCAGCGCCTTGTCTCGGACAATCTTGATGTAGTGCTCAATGCTCGGCCGGTCAGGTACGCCATCGAGAAGGCCGGAAATGTAGGCCACGCCGCCGATCGGCTCGAGTTCCGAGTGACGGCTGAGTTCCTCGGCCAACGTGATCAGGTCGATGGAGTGGGAAGCCTCAGCCAGATCGATCATTCGCGAGTAAATCCGGCGGTGGGAGTCGAGCAGGAAGTCTTCCGGCTTCAGGTGCTCCGCAGCCTGGCTGTAGGCAAGGTTGTCGAGCAGGATCGCGCCCAGGATCGAGCGTTCTGCTTCCACATTGACCGGAAGCGCCTGCGCGGAGATGTAGTCAGCTGTCGCCACTTAGTCCCTTCGGCGGGTTGTGCTGGTGTTCAGAAGGAGAGTCGAACGCAAACGCGATAGTACTCGGGATTGCCTTGTGGATGGCGAGTGCAAGTTTCGGAAAACCAATCCCAAATTCACTTTCTTCGGACGTGAGATTGCAGTGTGCTCCACGGGCTCTCCGCTAAGCAGGAGTATAGCGAAGAATTAGCGAAGGTCAACAACTCATCAGCTCAGCGGACACCGACACACTAACCGGGAAGAGCGCAAAGGACGCAAAGAAGTAGCGCGAGTGATCGGCACTACTTAGGGTCGAACGAAGCGCAGGACGACCGACGACCAAGGGCCAAGGGCCAAGGACCAAGGACCAAGGACCAAGGACCAAAAAAGAATGCGGTCCGGGCCAGCCACCCGAACCGCATTCGCAAGCGTGAATTTTACATCTGCCATTTCCCGCGCTTCGTGCCGCTTTTGTGGATTCGCCTTTCGGCATCTCCGCTCTTCGGCTTCGGCAACAGGTGACGCGTTGGCGCACAAGGCGCTTTCACGTCGATCATGCCTGATGGTCGCAGTCCCGCTGTGCGAGACCGTTTTCTGAGGAGGCCGCAACGCCCGGGTTGCCCGCAACGCTTACACGCTTTGGGAACCGCTTCAGCAATTTACTTGGTCCGCTCACCTGCCAACCTTACGGCTTGCCGGGAGCTGGTTCCGTTCGCTTGCTGCAGAACCATCTTCACGATCACTGGCAGCGCAACCTTCACGCTTGCAGTGATGGAACTTTCTCGCATTTCGTTCTCGGCAGCAATGAGAATTTGCGAAGACGCTGTGCGAATCCTGTGGACGATGGGACTTCCTTGTGGAAAGGCATGGAAAAGGCGGGAGGAAATCTGATAGAGGCGCGCGCCTGAATTGGGGTTGTGGATTCACGTCTTGCGTTCTGCACCTGGCGCAGTGCAATTTCGTTTTCAGAGACGATGGTCCCATCGAGTTTTCGTGCCGTCCGCTGAAGCGGACTCCCCGCCGTAATGATGCCTCTCCCAGCACTTACGTGCTCTGCTAATTATGTTCCGCCCTTGCGGGCTGTGTATCACGTACGGAAACCATCCTGAATCACGTTCCGATTGAGTCTGACCGTACCCGACCGCAGATCACAAGGTACGCAAGAATCGTTTGAGTTTCTCTAGTTCTCGGCGGTGAATTGTTTTGTTGTTGAGAAGGTGCGTGGATTCAGGTGTCTGTGTTCTGCACATACTGCAGTGCATTTCGGCTCTGAAACATGATTGCATCGAGTTTTCGTGCCGTCCGCCGATGCGGACTCCCCGTCGTTAATGTGCCAGTCCCAGCACTGACGTGCTGGGCTAGTTACGTTCCGCCCTAGCGGGCTGGCGAAACAATCGTGCTGGATCAGGTTGATTGAGCCTGGCCGTACCTTATTGCAGATCGCAAGGTACGCACGGCATGCGAAGTTTCTCTGCGTACTCTGCGTACTCGGCGGTGAATTGTTTCGTTGTTGCGAAGAAGTCGCCCATGGACTAAACACGCTGTGGCACTCATTCGTCAGTCGCGCAGCGACGAAACAAAAATAGCCCAGCACGTAAGTGCTGGGATAGGGGCATCGACGACCCGAGTCCCAAAGGGACGGCACAGAAGAAAGCACGCAAGAACGTTCATTTGCACCGGGGAGGCGTGACCCCGTATGCTTTTTCCCTTGAACGCCGACTCCATCCGCAAGTTGTTCGAGCAAGTCCGCTCCGGCGAACTGTCTCCCGACGACGCCGTCTCGCGCCTGCGCCATCTTCCGTTTGAGGATCTCGGATTCGCCAAGGTTGATCATCACCGCGCGATCCGCGTGGGCATGCCGGAGGTGATCTTCTGCCAGGGAAAAACTCCGGCGCAGGTGGCCGGAATTTTCGACAAGCTGGCCCAGCACAAGACCAACGTGCTTGCCACCCGCGCCACTCGGGAGCAGTTTGCGCCAGTCAAAAAGAAGGTTCGCCGCGCAACCTACAAGGAGGAGGCCCGAGCCATCGTCCTGGAGCAGGACAAAGCGAAGTACGGCAAAGGACTCATCACCGTGGTTTCCGCGGGCACCAGCGACATTCCCGTCGCAGAAGAAGCCGTGGTCACGGCCGAACTCATGGGGAATGACGTGGCCCGGCTTTACGACGTCGGCGTCGCCGGCATTCACCGCCTGCTGGCGCATCGCGAGGCGATCAGTAAGTCACGCGTTGTCGTGGTGTGTGCCGGGATGGAAGGCGCTCTGCCCAGCGTAGTTGGTGGCCTGGTTGGCGTACCCGTCATCGCGGTTCCGACCAGCGTCGGCTACGGCGCCGCGTTCCAGGGGATGGCGGCCCTGCTCGGCATGATGAACTCCTGCGCGTCAAACGTCACAGTCGTCAACATCGACAATGGCTTCGGGGCAGGGTACGTGGCGTCGCTGATCAACCGGTTGTGAAAAGCAGCTCTGTCTGACAGGAATGTCCGACACACCACCCAGACAATTCAGCGGTTTACGGCTCATTTGATCGATAATCTCAATTGCCGCCATCACCTCTTCGCCCTTGACGATCCCGCCCCCGGTTCGTATCATGTAACTCACCAGTCTGCCCTTCGGGGCTGACCTTGGATTTCATGCAGAGTGGCTGAGGGACGAGCCCTAAGACGCCACGGCAACCGGACCCGGATCATACATCTAGGCCGTCAGGTGCCAACTCTCGACCCGGAAGACGGGGAAACATGAGATTCGGGGTGCGCGAATTTTCAGCACTTCCTGAGCCTCTTTTCCTATTCCGGGGAAAGAGGATTCGTCTTTTAGGCTGATTTTCTTACACGCTTTGCGAACTTCGCGGTAAGGCTTCTAACCGCAAAGGACGCGAAGGATGCGAAGATGTTCGTGGGAGCCGCTCGGATCGGGAAGGCAATGCGATACGAACTACGCTGTCGGGAGTGCAACAAGAGCTGGGGCAACGTGCCCAAGTCGATCTGCGAAGACTGTTTCTCGCCGCTCGAAGTCTTCTACGATTACGACTCCATCCGCGCCGACTTCACGCGCGAGAAGATTGCTCAAGGTCCTCCCAACATTTGGCGCTACTCGGCGCTCCTCCCCCTTCCTGACCATTACCAGCCGACTCTGCCCGTAGGCTTCACGCCGCTGATCAAGGCCAATGGACTCGCCTCCAGCATCGGAGCGAAGAAGCTCTACATCAAGAATGACGCCGTCTGCCTGCCCACGCTGAGCTTCAAGGACCGCGTGGTTGCGGTAGCGCTGGCAAATGCGAAGTCATTTGGATTCGATACCGTTTCCTGCTCGTCGACGGGCAACTTGGCGAATGCCACGGCTGCCCAGGCTGCGCGTAATGGATTCAAGTGCTGGATTTTCATTCCCGCCGACCTCGAGCCGGCAAAGATTCTAGGTACCCAGGTCTTCGGCGCCAAACTAGTGCGCATCTCCGGCAGCTATGACCAGGTGAACCGCCTGTGTTCGCAAATCGCCGACGAGCACCTGTGGGGATTCGTCAACGTAAATTTGCGCCCGTACTACGCGGAAGGGTCGAAGACCTTTGGCTACGAGATCGCAGAGCAACTCGGCTGGCGCTTGCCGGACAATGTGGTCTGCCCGATGGCTGGTGGATCGCTGATCACGAAAATCAAGAAGGCGTTTCAGGAGTTGATCGACCTCGGCGTGGTTGAACCGAAGCACGTGAAGTTCTTTGGCGCGCAGGCTACCGGATGCTCGCCGATCTCGACCGCCGTGAAGCTGGGCAATGCGGATATTGATCCGCAGAAACCGAACACGATCGCGCGATCGCTAGCGATCGGCAATCCGGCGGACGGGCACTACGCGATTAAGACAATCACCGGCAGCGGCGGCTGGTCAGAAGACGTTTCCGATCCAGACATTGTAGATTCGATTCAGCTGCTAGCTGAAACGGAAGGCATCTTTACCGAGACCGCCGGCGGTGTGACGCTTGGGTGCGCGCGCAAGCTCTACAAGAGCGACCGCATTCTGCCCGACGAGACCACGGTTCTGTGCATCACCGGTAACGGCTTGAAGACGACCGACGTCCTCGTAGACGAGTACGAGCAGGAACAGCCGATTGCACCCAAGCTGGCAGAGTTTGAGAGATTATTAGGGGAATTCGAACTTCCCGTGGCTGTAGGCGCATAAACGCGATTGAATCATTGAATTCATCGGATCATTGAATCATTGAAAAACCTCGAGTACACAGTCTTCAATGATGCAATGTCTCAATGATTCAATGATTCAATTCTGAAACGATCTGATCGCCCGACTAAAAGATGACCATCACTGTCCAAATTCCTTCCGCCCTTCGCCGCCACACTGGCGGCGCCGCCAAGGTCAACTGCTCGGCAGCCAACCTGAACGAACTGTTCACCGACCTCGGTACGAAATTCCCCGATCTGACGGCACATCTGCGCGACGAGAACGGCCAGATTCGCCGCTTCCTGAATGTCTACGTGAACGAAGAGGACATCCGCTTCCTTGGCGGCGCGGGCTACACGTTCAAAGATGGCGACGAAGTGCTACTGGTACCGTCGATCGCCGGTGGTATTTGAATTACGTGCGTGGTCAACCATAAATCGCCGGTTTCCCCCGAGTACCTCCGAGAGGTAAATGAGTGTAATAGGGATTTAGCGCCAGTTAAGCGGCCTCTGTGGTGTTGATGTGTTGAGGCTGCCGCAAGAGGGACTCTATGTATTTTCCGAGAGCGATTTCCATTTCAGATTTTACATGCTCAAAAGTGCCAGCCTGAACAGCTATGGATGGCTGTTCGCAGCTACCACTCCAACCATCATCGGTAAGCCAGAACTTGCATTCGATGCGTACAAACGGCGCTACCCTGAGCGTCACGGCATGATTCCCCATACAACTCTCCCGTCGTGTTTTTTCAGGCTGCCATGATAACCCAACTCTTGCAGGTCCATCTCACGGGTTTTCCGGCGAGGTCAATGAGTGATATGGCGATGTTACGCCAACTGCGCTGACCAGCCTTCCGAATCTGGTCGTGTCCGCCATTGCGTTGATCAACTCGGAACATGCCTAGACAAGGTATTCTGATGACATGGATCACCTATTGGTTCTTCGGGACAAAATCGGGCGTCTCCGCGAAGAGATCGCTGATATTCAGAAGTCAAATGAGCAGTTTCGGCGTGACCGCCTGAATGGACCACATGCTCACGTCGCTCACGGAAAGAGGATGGAACGATTACAAGCAATCCAGCAGGAGCTCGTTCAACTCAGCGACCTCGGTCGCAAGATTGTTTCGACAGAACAAATGAGAGAAAAGCAACGCACTCGACTGCATCTCCCTGACAAACGAGCATCGTAGTGTTCGTCGGCATTCCAACCAACTCAATCCTGCTCTTCAATGAGTTCTATAAAAAGGGATGTCAAGAAAAAACTTCTCCTCCGACCGGAGCGCGAGAGTGATGCTCGAGATCCAGCCCCACAGTGCTTCCCTGGAGAAGTTTAGTGAATCCATTCTCGCGGATTTCTTCGTTGGCGG
>JAICSO010000141.1 GCA_025936825.1 Terriglobales bacterium | reverse complement strand
GATTCCACCCGACTGGGAGCACTTGAGGTGATCGTATCTGATTGATTCCGCGCAATAGGTAGGGGACGGGGTGAATTTGCTAAACCGTTGTACGGGCTAACACCTGTACCGAGGGTTCGAATCCCTCCCTCTCCGCCATTATATTTTCCAAAGGAATCCACGGTTCAGAGTCGAATTCTGGCATTAGAAACTCGGGACTTCAGAGTCGATCCAGAGCGGTTAGAAAACTGAACATTTCGAGGGGTCAGCGGTGCGGTGGGTGTAGTAACCATTCTCGGATTCGAATGGGTTTTGGCCAGAAAAAGTGCCCCAGCTTAGAACGAGCGTGGATTCTAAATCGCACTGAGAAGTCAGATTGCGGAAAGAGGATCGCCCGGTGCCCTCCACTCACCGGAGATATGCGCTCGAAACGTATTGTTGCAGCATCCGTTGCGAGTTGAAATGTGAACCGTTGATGGCAATGGCGTGCCTCATGACGTCAACATAGCGCTCTCGATCTTCGTGATACATGGGAAGGATTGTCCGCTCGAGTTTCTCGTACAGGCAGGCTGCGTCCAGCGATCTACTGACATCTTCATTGTTGCGATTTTCGTCGCCGATAGCCCATCCCGTCACACCCTCGACCAGGCCCTCCAGCCACCACCCATCGAGCACGCTCAGGCTTGGAATACCATTGAGCGCCGCTTTCATGCCGCTGGTTCCCGAAGCTTCCAGCGGCGGCTGCGGTGTGTTCAGCCACAGGTCCACTCCAGCGGTGATCAATTTCGCAAGCCCGACATCGTAGTCTGCGAGGAACACAATGCCGATTTGTCCTTTCAATTCGCGCTGCAGCTCGAAGATCCGCTGAATCAGCCTCTTCCCTTCGCCATCGCTGGGATGCGCTTTGCCGGCATAGACCAGTTGCAGTCCGCCAAATACGTTGGCGATTTTCTTCAGTCTTTCGGCATCGGAAAAGACGAGGTCAGCACGCTTGTACGCCGTAACCCGGCGGGCGAACCCGATCGTGAACACTTCAGCATCCATGAGGGTGGTTTGCCGCTTGTTCACGTAGTCGAGCAGTTCGCCCTTGGCCTGCAAGTGAGCGTCCCAGATTTCCTTGCGCGGGATGCTCTCTGCATGGCGCAGGCTGAAGTTGTCATGCCGCCAGTCTGTGATGTGGGAATCATAGAGCGCCTGGAACGCCGGCGAAGCCCAGGTTGCCGCGTGCACGCCGTTGGTGATCGCATCAATGTGATACCCGGCAAACATCAGCCGCGAGACCTCGCCATGCTTCTTCGCCACACCATTCACGTACCGGCTCATATTGAGCCCCAGGTAGGTCATGTTGAGTATGCTCTGCGGAGCCGATAGCGATTTCTCACCCCGCGCTTCATGCCTCCCAAAGATGCGCACCGCAATATGCGGATCGCAAATGTCGGAAAAGTCGGGCCGAAATCCCAGCACCGCTGCCAACGCGCAAAGAGAAAACTGATCATGACCCGCCGGCACCGGCGTGTGCGTGGTAAACACGCATTTCTGACGAACCGAGGCAAGATCGCTGGCCTCGACGCGCTTTCTATCCGCCTTTCCTGCAGACTCCAACAGCAATTCGAGCGTAAGCAAGCTGGCATGGCCCTCGTTCATGTGGAACCTGTCCAGCGTGTCGTAGCCGAGTGCGCGCAAGACCCGTACGCCGCCAATCCCCAGCACGACTTCCTGGCACAGCCGATAATGCGCGTC
>JAICSO010000031.1 GCA_025936825.1 Terriglobales bacterium | reverse complement strand
GAAAGGTTGTAATCCCCGCCGAGGCGAGCGGCGTATCCGAGCAGGAACCAAAGCTGAGCGTTCTGAGGGGCGGAATTCGCGGCGCGACTCGCGGAAGCAATCGCCGACTTGTAATCATTGCGCGAAAGGGCCTGCTGAACGGCGCGGGCCTCGCGAGCAGTCTCGATGCCGGAGCCCCATCCGATACCGTTGGCATTCTCCGATTGCGGCTGGGTTGCGGCAGGAGCTTTCTTGCCTTTTTTGGATTTGGATTGCGACGGCTGATTCACCTCGAACGTCTGCGCCTTCAGCAGAGGACCTGCTGAAAAGGCAAACAGCAACGCAATGGAATAGATTCTTCTGCCCATGGTGCGGTAGCTGGCGGCGGCGCCTTTCTACTGCTCCCCGAATAAGCCTGCCGACATCGCTCGCTCAGATGCATTGCAAGTTGCTGCGGTTGGATTCTGAGACGCACCTAAGGGCTGCAAATTCCTGCACCTACAGTAAGTTGTGGAAAATCGCAGGATGCAAAGCGGCGTCCTCCCTTAGAAAACCTTAGAAGCGCAACGCGAATCCAAGCGGGTGCTCACATTCAGATGTGGGGAGGAAAACCGCACCGTGGAAACGAGTTATTTTTCACGACCTATTCCGCTACGTTTCATCATTCTGCTGGCGCTGGCGATTCATGGCCCGCTGCTGGCGTTGCAGCTGCCGCTGACCAATTCCTACGACGCGAATTTCCACGTATTTTTTGCGTCCCATTACGCGCACCACTGGTTTGATCCGTGGAACCCAAAGTGGTTTGCTGGATTTTCGCAAACGACCTATCCGCCGCTCGCTCATCAGTGGATCGCTTTGCTCTCCTATGTGTTTGGGCTGCACTGGGCGTTCTTGCTGGTTCAACTTATAGCGGTACTGTTGACCCCGTATAGCGTTTATAAGTTTGCGCGGATTTGGGTAGACGAGCGCGCGGCCAGTTACGCGTCCTTGTTCAGCGTTTTTGCCGGAGCATTGGTATTCCTGGTTTATTCTGCAGGCCAGCTGCCGACAACGCTGTCCGCCCCTTTGTACTTGCTGGCCCTCCCCTACTTTTATGACTGGTCTCGATCAGCGGATGGCAAGGCGCTGATCAAAGGTGTGATCTTCACTTTAGCCGCGGCCGGAGTGCACCACGTGACCTTGATCTTCGGATCGGTGCTGTTTGCGCTCCCTGTGCTGTGGCTAGCGGTAATCGACCGTGGCGAGCGCAGTTCAGTCGCTGTGGTGATCCGGGGCGCCATTATGGCCGGAATCGCGGCTGCCGGTGTCGGCATTGTTTTGCTTCCTTATTGGATCGCTATCATCAAGCACCCAATCGAGCAGATGCCGATTCCGCACGCCAGCCGTTCGAACCTGATTCTGAACATCACCTATCTGACTAACTACTTCTTCGTGCCGTACGGAATGCTGGTGATCGCCCTACCTTTCATCCTTTGGTACGGATCGGCGGTCAGGCGACTGCGGCCACTCATGCTCGGCTTCTGGGTGACTCTCATCTTTGGTCTGGGTGGGACTACGCCAATTCCGCGATTGGTTTTCCGTCGCGCATTCGAGATTCTAACGTTCGAGCGATTCACGCTCTGGGCCGTGATGATGGCGTTGCCAATCGTCGGATACATCGCCGTCAAGTTGATCGATAACTATAAGCGCAGGGCCGCGATCGGGCTCGCCTGTGCGGCCCTGATCACTCTTGTGCTCCCGATGGTGTGGATTGCTATCAGCCCGTTCTCCGCGAACGCGGACTTGAACGTTGATCCTGTCGACAGTTTCTTGAACCGGGACGGACATGACCGATACCGGTATTTGACATTGGGCTTTGGAAACTCCTTGCCGAAGGTCTCTACCTATACCGACGCGAATAGCGTCGACGGCGAGTACAACTCAGCGCGTCTGCTCCCGGAGTTCACGCACTACGGCACCGCACAGTTGACTAGCGCCAAGTACTTCGGCACGGCCGGAATGGACGCGCTGCGCATGATGCTGCGGCACGCGGCGCATTACGGGCTCAAGTACATCTTCGTACATGACCCGTATTACGAGCCGCTCGTCAGCTTTGCCGGCTGGAGGCAGGTGGAAAGCTACAACAATGGCTCGATCACCGTGTGGTCGCGCGAGGACATTCCGCCGGCTCGCCCCGTGCCTTCGGATGCCATGCCGACGGCGCTCGAAGGACTGCTGTGGGGAACGCTGCCACTGGCTAGCAGCATTCTCGCCATCCTGTTCGCGTTCCTGATTCCAGACCAGGCGCGGGTTCGCACTGAGGATGTGGTGGTTCCATTTCCGGCGCCCACACCAGAGGGCGCGCTAGTACGGGAGGCACGCTAATGAAACGCGGACTTCCAATCCTGCTTGGTGTGGTAACAGTCATCCTGATCGTAATCGCATGGTTTCAGTCGGGTGGTGCGGAAGCGCACGAACTGCAGGCAGCTACCACTCCGGACCAGGCCGTGCGACTGATGCTTTCGCAAGTCAAGGCGCACAACTTTGACGCAGCCTATGCACGGCTGGCGAATCGCGATGACGTCGACAAGAATGCGTTCATCCGTGAATTCGATGGCAGTAACGGAAGCTTGTTGACCTACGCGTCGATGGAAAGTTTTGACGTGTGGGGTCTCAAGACCAACGAACAGGACGCGACGGTGCGAGCCAAGCTGCATTATTCGACGGCAGTCGGCCCGCTCGATGACATCCGCGACCTGAAGGTGCAGCACACAGGCGATACCTGGAAGGTGTTGTGGCCGGTCAGCAAGGCGCCCAAACTTCCCCCGCAGGTGATTCCTGTCAACTATCTCCGCTGGGACGTGATCAGCCGTGGCGCGAGCGACGACTGGGGCGTGCAGAACGTGGACTCGCCTCAGGTGCGTGTGGTCTCGATGAACGCCATTCAGCGTCCAGATAGCGTGGTACTGGTCGGTGAAGTGGTGAATGAGGATTCGGTTCCTGCTTATGTGAACGTTGGCGCTACCCTGCTCGATCCCAGTGGCGCGGAACTGGCGCAGGAAAGCAGCTTCGACAAGATTTCGCACATCCTGCTCCCGAAGCAGGTCTCGCCGTATCGCATCGACTTTCCCAACATGCGCATGGAGAAGATAAAGAGCGTGCGCATGGACACGAAAGCCTTGCTGGTACCGGCGAGCGCCGATCCGGTGATTGAAGTGAATCAGCAGAAACTGGAGACGGATGCGCTCGGCAAGAAAGTTCTGAGCGGGCAGTTGCTCAACCAGAGCGGATCAGTCGTCAACATCCCACACGTGATTGCCGCGTTCTACGACAGTAACGGCAAGGTCATCTGGGTTTCGGACGGCTACATGGCGCAGGCTCTTCTGCCGCAGATTCCGCTGCCGTTCGCAGTGGATCTGCCGCCGGATGTTGCCAAGAACGTTCAGACGTACCGCGTAGTTGTGAATCACTACGATTCAACTTCACAGTCATGAACAGATTGAGCGCAATCCTTGTTGCTCTAGTTTTGGCGGTCGCGGCGCAGGCGGCGGAGATTCATCCTCCGCAACAAGTGACCGCAGGGACGTCGATCACCATTCCGACGAGCGGTTCGGGCGAAGCGACGTTTTACTTGATCGGACCCGATGTCGCCAGCAAGAAGAAGGTTCAAGCTGGGAGCGACATCTCCGTGGAATCAGATTCTCTGCAACTTGCTGGACGCTATGTTGCGGTGCTGTGTGCCTCGGATGGTTGCGCGTCGTCGAATTTCTTCGTGGTTCCGGCAGCTCCAAATAAGTTGAGCCTGTTGGTCCACCCCTCACGAGTGCCCGTAGGCAGCGCAAATGGGATCAGCACCGTCGCGTTTGTATTCGACAATTTCCACAATTTCGTTCTCAAGCCGGAGCAGGTTAAATTCAGCATCCTCCCGAAGGACGCGAAGGAGATTTCCGCGGACCGTGGTTCGCAGAACGGTGTCGCCTGGGTGCGTATCAGCTCCGCTAAGAAAGAAGGGCCGGTGCGAATCGCAGCCTCGATTGGAAATGCCAACGAGGTCCGCGTGGTGCAACAGGTGGCGGCAGAGGCGTGCAATCTTCGCATCAAAGCCAGCCGGGTAAAGAACGCATTCCTGATCGAGACTGATCCGGTTCGTGATTGTTCGGGCAACTCGATCCCAGACGGCACCGTGGTGAGCTTCACGAAATCTGATTCCGCCGGCAAGACCACGGTCGATGTGCCGATTAAACGTGGTGTGGCGAAGGTCGAGATGCCGATTGATGGACGCGCTCGGATCACGGTGGCATCAGGAGTCGTAACTGGCAATGAATTGGACGTGGCGGGAGGACAGCCTCAATGAGCGCCGCAGTGCGATATTCCTTGTTGATTCTTGTTTTCGCTCTCGTGGTGTGCGCGTTCGCGGTGCTTCATCTTGGAGCAGCAGCCGACAGCGAGGTTCCGCACGTCGAGTTCAACGCAGACAACATCGCACCACGCCAGATTGAAGACCTGACCAGCAAGAGCGTCCCTCGTGATTACGGTTTTGCGTGGCAGACCATGGAGCAAGCGCTGAATGAGAATCGTCCGGGACTGCTCGACGGATACTTCACCGGCCTTGCCAAGCAGGACCTCGGCAACCGCGTAAAGTCGCAGATCGGCTCCGGGCTCCATACGCGCTATCAGGACCGCGGCCACAAGCTCGAAGCCATCTTCTATGCCCCGGCCGGCGATGCGATGCAGCTTCGCGATCATGCGCAGTTCGATCTGCAGGTGCTTGATGGCGACAAGGTCATCTACGACGAGCCGGTCAATGCTGAGTACATCGTGCTCATGACACCCGGCGCCGATCGCTGGCTGGTTCGGCAAATACAAGCTCAGCAAATGCAAGCCTCTCAGGGAGAGAAGTAGCCACTCGCGTCCGAAATGCCGCATCCAAACTTCCCAGAACTCCGTATGCGATTCCTGCACACAGGTGTGTTGATCCTCGTCGGCTTTGCGCTGGTGACCAGCGCCTGCAGCCACAACACGTCTGTGCGCGAATCGCTCGCCCAGGCAACGCGAGGCGTGGAGCAGGGCCCGCGCATCCTAGCCGATTACCAACCGTGGTTTGGAGATCGCGATCACATCAACGTGGGATACTCGACACAGGATCCCGCCGTCCTTCGCAAGCAAGTCCAGAAGGCGAAGGAGATGGGGATCTACGCCTTTGCGGTGGATTGGTACGGCGAGCGGCGTCCTTTTGAAGATCGCAGCTATGCCATTCTTCAGCAGGTTTCAGCCGAGGAGCATTTTCATATTTGCCTGATGTACGACGAGACGCAGGAGGACAATGGCCACGCGACCGAAGATGCGCTAGAAGCGTTCGACAAAGCCTATCGCGCGTATATCGGACCCAATGCGCCGGGGCATGAGTGGTACGTCACATACAACGGGCGGCCGGTGATCTTCATTTTCCCGAAACGCGGAAATACCGATTGGGACCGCGTGCGTGCGGCGGTGAATCAGTGGGACCGACCACCCATTCTGCTTTACAAGGACGATCCTCCCGCGAAGTACATGAACGATTTCGATGGCCTTTACGCGTGGATCCATCCCGGCGAGCACTGGGACCCACACGGCCGCGACTGGGGAAAAGAGTACCTCGAACGTTTTTACAAGAAGGCGAGCGATCATCCGGGCAAGATCATGGTGGGTGGCGTGTGGCCCGGCTTCAACGATACGAGGGCGTCGTGGAGCCTGAATCGGCACATGGACCGTCGCTGCGGCGCGACCTTCGAAGACACGCTGAAGCTGTTTCACCAGTACGACAATCCGGACCATCCCATGCCTTTTCTCCTGATCGCCACGTGGAACGACTACGAGGAAGGCACGCAGATCGAGACAGGCGTTTCCGATTGCAACGGCAACCGGCCGATTACCGAGACGGCATCACGCTGACCAACCCGTTCTGCTGCACCAACATCGAACAGAATTGCTCGCCCGAGGAGCACCTAAATTCTTATGACCCAATCATCGACCCAATCTTCCGGAACTGATAACGCGAATATTTCCCTGCTGTCCACGCTGGTAATTCAGGGTTACCGCGGCGACTACGCCGAACCTCGAACGGATCTGGAGCACCTCACGCCGCAGTTGGACAGAGTCGCCGGTTTCAACGAAGAGCAGTTTCGGGAATTCGTGGAGCTCGCTGACACACATCACGTCACGGTGCGCGCGCTGCGGGTGCTCGAGTGGCTAGCAATCCAACAGCAGAAGAAGCAGGTGCAGGAATGGTGCGAGGCGGCCATCGAGGCCGAAAATAGCCGGATCGGCCGAGCCGTGGAATGGCTCTACGCCATCGTGCAGGCACTGCAATCATCGGGATGCCCGGTTAGCGTCATCAAGTCGCTCGACCATTGGCCTGACCTGGGCAGCGATCTTGACCTCTACACCAGCGGGGCGCCCGATCAGGTAGTCCGCGTGATGCAGGAGAAGCTACACGCAAAGCTGGAGCCACGAAGCTGGGGAGACCGCCTCGCGAATAAGTGGAACTTCGAAGTCCCCGGATTGAAAGAGTTGGTCGAAATCCACGTCCAGTATCTCGGCCAGACCGGAGAGCAGAGACAACTTGCGCAACGGGTGCTCGAGCGCAGCGTGCAAAGGACCGTGAATGGCCGCACGTTCCCGGTTGCGGGACCTGAAGAGCGCATTTTGATATCGACCTTGCAGCGCATGTACCGGCACTTCTACTTCCGCCTATGTGACATGGCAGATATGGCCGCCCTGCTTCAGAGCGGAGCGGTGGACTTCGCTGAGTTGCGGCGAGGCGCTGAATCCGGCGGCATCTGGCCAGGCGTGGCGAGCTTCCTGGTGATCGTGGCGGGATACGTGAAGCAGTATGGCGGGAACGTGAGCCTGCCACGTGAGGTGATCGAGAGCGCCTATTCACCGGATCTATCGGTTCAGTTTAAGAACAAGTTCTTACGCGTTCCCATGCGCCCTGCCGCGGGATTGTACGGATCGCAGTTGTTGAACGCCAGCCTGCACCGGGATTTCCGGGCCATGTCTCGCCTTCCTTTGTTGCCGCCGTTGGCAGTGTCGGCGCTGGTGGCGTATCGGCTTACTGGAAGCGATAAGGGCGTTTGGTAGAACCCCGACTATTTCCGAAATGACTGCGTTCCTCTTGCGTCATCTCGCGTTTTCACCAGCGGGACATGGAATACCCGCGCAGCAACATGAGACCCAAGTGACACACGCGAGATACCTCCGTCGGCTGAACTACTCCGACGTTCGAGATGACCAAATGGAATGAGGAGCATGAAAACACCTTAGCAACACGCAAAATGTGATAAAGGCGCATGGCCTGAATTAAAAGAACTCTCCAGCGTTTTCCACCGAACCAATTCTTAGTGCACTCTCGGAATCGTCGTAGCCGCACCTACAGGATGGACCCGATGGCAAATCCACCGCCATCCCGCTAAACTGTTGATGTGACGATAGTTGCGCCCAACTTCGTGGAGTTTTGTCGGCCGTTCTTCGGAGCCTCCACTGTACTGAGCACGCCCTGTGCCTCTTTCGGTTCGTGTGGTGCTAGCGATTCCGGAAGGGCGAGGTAAAACAGCTCGACCAAGGACAATTTCATGAGAATTGCACAGGTTGCGCCGTTGTACGAGAGTGTCCCTCCGAAAACCTACGGTGGCACGGAGAGGGTTGTTTCCTGGCTGACAGAGGAGTTGGTGCGTCTCGGCCATGAAGTCACGCTTTTTGCGAGCGGGGACTCAATGACGACCGCTCGCCTGGTTCCCTGCTCACCTGAGTCACTGCGGCTGTCTACGGATTGCATCGATCAGATGGCTCATCACTTCGTGCAGCTCGAAAAAGTTCTGCAGGAAAAAGAAGAGTTCGACCTGATCCATTTTCATACGGACTACCTGCACTTTCCGATCAGCTCGCGCGAAGAGTACCAGAGCGTGACCACTCTGCACGGCCGCCTGGATATCCCGGATCTCGTGCCGTTGTACGAGATCTACTCGCACATGCCGGTAATTTCGATTTCCAACGCGCAGCGCGATCCGCTGCCGCATCTCAATTGGCAAGGAACGGCGTACCACGGCTTTCCACCGGAAACTTACAAGCTGTATACCAAGCCGGGAAAGTACCTGGCGTTTTTAGGAAGGACTTCGCCGGAAAAGGGTTTGGATAAAGCGATCGACATCGCCAAGAGACTTGGCATGCCGCTCAAGGTTGCAGCCAAAATCGACAAAGCGGACCAGGAATACTTCGATACGTGCATCAAGCCCGCGTTGGATTCGAAAGATGTCGAGTTTCTGGGAGAGATCGGCTACCCGGAAAAGAATAAGTTCCTGGGCGAGGCAGTGGCGCTGCTGTTCCCGATCTGCTGGCCTGAGCCATTCGGCATCGTCATGATCGAGGCAATGGCGTGCGGCACGCCTGTTATCGCGTATCCTTTCGGATCTGTGCCGGAAGTCATGCAGGACGGTGTCTCAGGTTACGTAGTTTCCGATCTCGATGGCGCCGTCGAGGCAGTGAAGAAGGTCGATAGACTCGACCGCAAGAAGATCCGGAAATACTTCGAGCAGCGATTCACGGCTGCCCGCATGACCCAGGACTATCTGCGAATCTATGAGCGCATGCTGAAGAAGACCCCGCTCACAGTCGCCAATGGAGCTCTGAATTGGATGAAGTTAACGTCTCCCAGCAGTACTACATAGCGACCAAAGCAGCCCCCACCGAAGACCGCGCGCGAGTACTCAAATATGGCGCAATGTTTGCTGTCTTTGACAGGCTGGGCGATATACGCCATCAGGGCCTCGGTGAACAAGGGGTTTTCTACAACGGCACACGGCATCTTTCCGAGATGCATATACGGTTATGGAAAGAGCGCCCTCTCCTGCTGAGCTCGATGATCGAGCCCAACAACTTCCTTTTCACCGCAGACCTCGCCAACCTCGATGTATCGCGAGGCGGTAAGGTCGTTATCCACCGTGGAACGCTGCACATACTTCGTTCACGGTTTCTCTGGCAGAACTCCTGTTACGAGGAGCTCAAATTCGTGAACTACAGAATGGACACTCTGTCGGTGCCACTGAATGTCTGTTTCTCTGCCGACTTCCACGACATTTTTGAGGTGCGCGGCATGACGCGCGAGCATGCCGGACGCATCCTGGAGCCGGAGATTTCGCGAGACGCGCTGGTGCTCTGTTGCGAGGGCCTCGATCGGATCACGCGCCGGACCCGTATTCATTGCCAGCCCACTCCCACGAACATTAACGACAAAGAGATGGACTTCCACTTTGAATTGAAGCCCAAAGGCGAGCTGACAATTTCGTTCGAGATGACCTGCGAAGGAGAAGCCAGGCCTTCAAAGGAGTACAGCTACTCCCAAGCTGCTCGGCGTGCTGAGACCGAAATGAAGACGCTGACCCGCAGCCTGCCGCAGGTGGCAAGTTCCAATTCGCGTTTCAATGACTGGATTCGTCGCTCCAGCGCAGACGTGCAGATGATGACGATCGGTAATCCGGAGACGAATTATCCGTACGCGGGGGTGCCGTGGTTCAGCACAGTATTTGGCCGGGACGGCATTATCACTGCAATGGAGATGCTGTGGGTGCAGCCCCAGCTCGCAAAAGGCGTATTAGAGTATCTCGCCAGCACGCAGGCGATTGAGGTTAATCCTAAGAACGAAGCTGAGCCGGGAAAAATCCTGCACGAGCTGCGCCATGGTGAAATGGCAAACCTGCACGAGATTCCCTTCGCAAAATATTACGGAACTGTCGATGCCACACCGCTGTTTGTCATGCTCGCGGGCTCGTACTACGAGCGCACCGGCGACCGGGCGCTCATCCAGCAAATTTGGCCCAACATTCGCGCCGCTCTCGACTGGATGGACAATTACGGCGACATGGATGGCGACGGGTTCGTTGAATATGCCGCGCACGGAAATAAAGGTCTGGTGCAGCAGGGATGGAAGGATTCGAACGATTCGGTTTTTCATTCCGACGGCACGATTGCCGAGCCGCCCATTGCGTTATGCGAGGTGCAAGGCTATGTGTACGCGGCAAAACTCGCCGCGGCGCGCCTCAGCGCAATGCTCGGAGACAGCACAACTGCCGCTCAGTTGGAGAAAGAGTCGGCCGAATTTCGTGACAAGTTCGAGGACGCCTTCTGGTGCAACGAACTGGATATCTATGCATTGGCGCTGGACGGCAAGAAGCGCGCATGCAAGGTTCGCGCGTCGAACGCCGGACACTGTTTGTTTTCTGGCATTGCGCGCAATGAGCGCGGCAGGGCGCTGGCACAGACGCTCTTTGCGGAGGACTTCTACAGCGGTTGGGGAATCCGCACCCTCGCCACTGGTGAGGCTCGCTACAATCCGCTCTCGTATCACAACGGATCCGTGTGGCCGCATGACAATGCAATGATCGCCGCGGGCCTGGCGCGCTATGGGTTCAAGAACTTCGCCGGCAAGATTCTTCTTGCCTTGATGGACGTCAGCAGCAATCTGGAACTGCATCGCTTGCCGGAACTCTTCTGCGGGCTTGAGCGACGCGAAGGTGAGGGCCCAACGTTATATCCGGTGGCTTGTGCTCCCCAGGCATGGGCGGCGGCAGCGCCATTCTTGCTCATTCAGTCATGCTTGGGATTAACCGTTCAGGGCGCGCACAATCGGGTTGTATTCACCCGCCCTGCTCTGCCGGAAGGGATTCCGCATTTATCCATTCGAGGACTGCGCGTTGGTGAGGCGTCCGTTGATCTGCTGTTTGAACGGGAGTATGAGACTGTGCGGGTGCAAGTGCTAGAAAAGCAGGGCGACGTGGAAGTGGTGGCGACGCTCTAGGTTCCCCGTTTGCGTCATCCCGAGCATCGGCGCTGTTGAGCCGATGGAGGCATCTGGCGCGGAGCACTTACATTGCTGGGATCCTTCACGCGAGATCCCTCCGCCCCTGAGAAGAACGCGGGCGTTCGGGACGCAATTAAATCCAGAGAGGCTGGAGTAAGGCGGCCCGCGCTGTGCAGAGTGCGCCAACGAACAGCCTGCCCTGAGCGACTGAGCGACGCAGAGAGCGCGAATGGAGCCTGCCCTGAGCGACTGAGCGACGCAGAGAGCGCGAATGGAGCCTGCCCTGAGCGACTGAGCGACGGCGAAGGAGGCGAATGGGTCAGCTACACACCTAAGGGTCTTACCTGAACCTTCTGCTCCGCTTACGGCGATCACCGGATAGCTATTGCCACAGCAGCCGCTTAGCTTGGAAATAACCAAAGCTTGGAGGCTTGCATGACCAGAGTAGGAGTGTTCCTCACGGCCATCTTGGCTGCTGCCTCGCTTGGGTTGTTTGCGCAAGACCATTCGACTAGCGCAGCGTCCCCCAGCGCGGCGTCGTCCTCGACTGCTGTCACACAGACCAGCACTCAGAATTCGACTCGCAACCCTGCGGCCCAGCAAGGCACTCCGAGCAGTTCCGCCCAGAGCGCACCGGCTGCCCGCGATTCATCGTCCACCCCGACAACGGCAAGCCCGAACCGTACCATCGAAAATTCGACGTCGAACGACCCGGCAACGCCCAATGGCCAATTGCCGCAAACTTCGACAATCTTGCCACTGCTCGGTTTAATAGGTTTAGGTTCACTTGTTGCTGGCCTTTTTGCGCGCCGGTAGTGTTTATGCAGGTCCTCCGGACCAAGCCCTCGGGTAGAAGTCGCCCTCGTCCAGGCCGCTCGAAACTGATCCTGAAAGCTGGATCATGGCGTCCAAACGAATTCCTCATCAAACCTAAGTTGCTGGCGAACCGGCGCCAGATTCTAGCGTACCTGCTGATCGTCGCCGGTGGAGTTCTCTGCAGTGGGGTTCTCGGCACTTATTCGTGGATGTACTGGAAACAGCGTTCCCTGCTGAAACAATGGAATGAGCAACTCACTGCCCGAGCGGGCATGACCAAGCTCTGGATCCCCCGTATCAAGCTTGAAGACGTGGTGCTGGAGGGGGTGGGCTCAGATTCATTGCTGCTTGGGCCGGGTCACATGGAGAATTCCGTTGAACCGGGCATGCCCGGGAACGCGGTCATTGCCGGCCATCGCGATACCTTCTTCCGCAAGCTGCACAAGCTACGTCCAGGAGACGACATTTACGTGGTTCGCGATGGACACCGCTTCCGGTACAGAGTGAGCGCCAGGAAGATCGTCCAACCGAATGACTTATCGGTGCTGAAGTCTAGCGACAAGGCTGAATTAACGCTTATTACCTGCTATCCCACGCATGCGATCGGCCCAGCGCCGGAAAGGCTGGTTGTAGTGGCAACCATGCCTTGGGTGCGCGCAGGCGAAGGCGCCCGGGCCGCCATAGGACCGATAGGTGGCGCCATCCCCGCATCCCCGGTAAAATAGCTCATCGATCCAGGTAACCTTACCACTTAGCTGCGAAAATTCCTGCATCGAATGACCAATGGGCGCAATCCAACCAAAGGTGAGTGAACCGGTCAGTGATGAGCTGGCCCTGGTTGAAGCGGCAAAAGCCGGAGACGACGCGGCTTTTGAAGAGTTAGTCCGCCGCTACGACCGCAACGTTTTCCGCATCGCGCAGCACATTACGCAGAACCGCGAGGATGCCGAAGACGTTGTCCAGGACGCGTTCGTTAAGGCGTACACCAATCTGAAGCAGTTCCAGGGACAGTCGAAGTTTTACACTTGGCTGGTTCGGATTGCAGTCAACGAGGCGCTGATGAAGTTGCGGCGCCGTCGTCCGGAGCGCACAGTTTCACTCGATGAGGACGTGAAGACCGAGGACGATTCGGTTCCACGCGAAGTTGCCGACTGGAGTCCTAACCCTGAACAGCAATACACTCAGGCGGAACTTCGGGACATACTGGACCGCACGATTCACGGCCTTCCGGCCACGTTCCGTACGGTTTTTGTGTTGCGCGACGTAGAAGGGCTTTCGACCGAAGAAACTGCCGAGGCGCTGAGCTTGAGCATTCCGGCGGTGAAGTCAAGACTGCTTCGGGCCCGCCTGCAATTGCGGGAGCGCCTGAACAAATTCTTTCAAAGACGAGACCGAGCTAATGGATCGCAAAAAACCGTCAGTGGAGATGGCAACCAGTGAAGTGCTCTGAATTTCTCCACGAACTCACCGACTACCTCGACGGCGTGATTGACGCCGGCACAAAATCTGAACTCGAAGAGCATCTGGCTTGGTGCCACAACTGCTATGTAGTTTGCGACACCACCAAGAAGACCATCGAGATCTACCGCGATTCCAAGCTTTACGAACTTCCCGAAAACCTCGAGACCAAGCTCCGATCGGCAATTGCAACCCGCTGCAAGTCGCACAAAAACAAGACTTCCGAGGGAAAAGCCTAGCAGCCAAGCCGGTTCCAGAGGATCGTTGAGCAATACAGCCCACCTGAGTCGGTCGAACCCTTTTCAGCAATTCTGAATCTAAGGTAAGTAGAAGCCGGATAGCGTACCCCCAGTTCCGCAACGGCTTTCTGTGGAGGTAGAGGGATGTTTTCCCGGATTCTAGACGTGCTGTTCGGTTGCACGCATAGCCACATCAGCTTTCCCATCACCATCAAAAAGGGCGCGCGCAGCCGCGCTGCCTTCCCTACGGGAACTTATGTGGTGTGCCTCGACTGTGGCAGAGAGATGCCTTACGACTGGAAGCAGATGAAGATTGTCCGCGGGACACCGGAGCGGGTAGCGGTGGCTTCGCTGGCGACAAAAGAGGCGGCGTAAGGAATTCCGTCCCGCACGCGTTCTGCTTCCGATCTTCATCAGTGCTGCAAGCTCAACGTTTGCGAACACATAATCCCCATCCTTTGCCTTTTGTGGATGCGTCATCGAACGTCGGCGGTCTTCAGACGACGGAGGGATCTGGCGCGGATCACCGGCGCACTTTGCATCGCAACAACTCAGCACGTCCTTCTAAACGACGAAGGTTGAGCTGCGGTGCTCCACGCGAGATCCCTCGTGCCGCTGGTGAAAGCGCGGCACTTCGGGATGACGCATAATCGAAGTAAAGCGAGTGCGCAAAAAATGGCGGGACGCGAGTCCCGCCATTTTCCTCTGAGGAGCAGTCTGCTTACTGCTGCTGATCGTCCGGACGGCGCTTCAAGGTTGGACGGCCGTCATCGGTCGAAGTCTTGTCATCGCTGCCGTTCTTGTCCGTCGAAGAGGCACGGCGCAATGTTGGCTTCTTCGTGTCTTTCTGATCATTGAGCTTGTGGCGATTCTCGATTGCCGCGAGCCGAGCTTTAACTTCGTCAAACTCGGAGCTGGAAACCAGGTACTCCTGCTTCGCCGGCAGAATCTTCGAGATTTCGTCCTGCGTTCTCTCGATTCGGTCAGGCGTTTGTGGATGAGTCGAGAAGGCCTTCGAGATTGTTCCCGGCTTTCTCTTCTCTTGCACCTGAACCTTTTCGAAGAAGGACACGAACGCCGCAGGATCGTAGCCAGCCTTGTACATGTACTGGACGCCAAGATAATCAGCTTCGGCCTCGAATCCACGCGAGAACTTCAGGAACGTAAGCGGAACCGCAAGTCCGGCGCCTTCGTAGGCCGCATAACCGATTGGTCCACCCATGAAGATCAATGGAATGGTCATCATCTGCATCAGGGTGCCGCGAGTCTGTTCGCGGGCCGCGTGGCAGGCAGCGACGTGTCCGATCTCGTGCGCCATAACACCGGCAAGTTCCGCTTCTTCGTCGGCCGCAAGAATGAGGCCTGAGTTCACGTAGAAGAAGCCGCCCGGAAGCGCGAAGGCGTTGATGTCATCGGAGTCAATGACCTTGATGGTGAACGGCACTTGCGAATCGGAGTTGCGCACCAGGTTCTGTCCAAGCCGGTTGATGTACTCGGAAACAACTGGATCGTTGATCACCTTGGACTGTGACTCGACCTGCTGCGAAATCTGCTTGCCAAGGGCGATCTGCTTCTCCAGGCTGTACCAGTTACCCATGCCCTTAGCGCAACCTACGTTGCGATTACCGATTGCATTGATGTCATCGCGGCCGCCGTCATTGGGCACCTTGCCCGAAGGCTCAACCGTGGAGGCCGAGGGGGGCGCGGCAGTCGGGGCGGTCTGGTCATTCGTCTTGTCTTTATCCGCGCCATAGGTGAATGGCGCCAGAGCAAATGCCAGCATTGCTGCCGTCAAAGGGATCGCTCGTAGTTTCATAAGAATCTCCAATTCAACCCCGAAAGAGGGGTGCCGCTGCCTCTGATTATAGTCCTCCGGCGTAGCTTCGCCGGGGAACCTACAAGGTTGGACGCGCCTTTGCCTCTACAAGGTTACCCAGCTAATTGGATGAACCCCTCACCTGTCTAGATTCGCTGTTCGGCGTCGACGGGTTGCAAAACATTCGTCAATACGAGAACATACCCGTTTGCCTTAATAACTCTTTTCAGACAAGGAAGATGCCATCCATGGCAAAGAGCCAGAAGTCCGCTCAAGAGAAGCAGCAGGAACCAGCAAAAATCCAGCCCGCCAAGGGTAAGTTGGGAATCATGATTCCGGGCATGGGGGCCGTCGCGACCACATTCGTCGCTGGCGTAGAAGCCGTGCGTAAGGGGCTTGCCCGTCCTATCGGTTCCCTCACCCAGATGGGGACAATCCGTCTAGGCCGACGTACGGAAGGGCGCTTCCCACAAGTGAAGGAATTTGTGCCTCTGGCGGCTTTGGATGACCTGGTGTTCACCGGATGGGACCCGTTCGACGATGACATGTACACGGCAGCGAAGAAGGCTGGGGTACTAGAAAACGAGATGCTCGATAAGATAAAGCCTTTTTTGAGCACCGTGAAGCCGCGTCCGGCGGTGTTTGACCGCAATTACGTCAAGAAGCTCGACGGCCATCACGTGAAAAAGGGAAAGAACAAGATGGACCTGGCCGAGCAGGTTCGGGCCGACATCCAGGATTTTAAGAAGACGTCCGGGGCCTCGCGGCTGGTGATCATGTGGTGCGGCTCGACGGAAATCTTTTTACAACCCACCGCGGCGCATCAGTCGGTTAAGGCATTCGAGAAGGCAATGCAGCAGAATGACGAGGGTATCGCACCCTCGATGATCTATGCCTATGCATCGCTGATGGAAGGCGTGCCGTTTGCCAATGGCGCACCGAACCTGACGGTTGACCTTCCGGTGATGCTTGAGCTGTCGCGCAAGAACGACGCGCCCATCTGCGGCAAGGACTTCAAGACCGGACAGACGTTAATGAAGACGATCCTGGCGCCGGGATTCAAAGCGCGCTTGCTGGGATTGGCAGGATGGTTCTCGACCAACATTCTCGGCAATCGCGACGGCGAAGTGCTCGACGATCCGGGGTCGTTCAAGACAAAGGAAGAGTCGAAGCTGTCCGTGCTAGAACATATCCTGCAGCCAGATCTTTACCCGGAGTTGTACGGCAAATTCACCCATAAGGTCCGCATTAACTACTATCCGCCACGCGGTGATAACAAAGAGGGTTGGGACAACATCGACATCTTTGGCTGGCTTGGCTATCCGATGCAGATTAAGGTCGATTTCCTGTGCCGCGATTCGATTTTGGCCGCACCCATCGTGCTCGATCTGGTGCTGTTCCTCGACCTAGCGAAGCGTACGCCTGAACTACGCGGAATTGGTATCCAGGAGTGGCTGAGCTTCTACTTCAAGTCGCCAATGACGGTACCGGGACTTTATCCGGAGCATGATTTGTTCATTCAGTCGATGAAGCTGAAAAACACGCTGCGGCACCTGAAGGGCGAAGAGTTGATCACGCACTTGGGGCTGGAATATTACGACTGAGAGCGTTTAGGCACAACCCGCTTCTTTCGGCGGCTTGGGAACCTTCGCACTAAAAGAGCCTGCTATTTTTCTGCCGTCTCGGAGCTCGATCTCAAAGTTGCCCGAAATACCTGTTGTTCGGACACGCCGAAATGGCAAACGCAGGGTGTTCGAGATGTGCACGATTTGAACCCTGCTATGTGCGATAGGTTCGCACCTATCGGAAGAACAATCTTCGCCGGGATTCTCGTACCAATCCTTTGGATCAACAACGCCCCAAAACTGCGATTCAGGAATTAACAACACTAATTCTCGTTTCAGTCTATGGCCATCAACCAGCGTCAGGTGAAGTTTGGAGTGGCTGTTCATTGGACACGAAAATGGTACATACCCCGTCGCAGTTGCTCCTTCCACTCGTATTGGGACCGTTATGAAGAGTGTGAGTAGCAGGAGAGTCAACGGCGGTCTCTTCACCGCGTCCAACCTCATCATTTCAGTACTCCTCAGCTTCCACTGGTCGCCAGGCATCTCACCAGTTCGGATACTTCGCCCTTAGCAGCTGGTATCGTGGCGAGGTTGTGCCGTTCTTCTTGTGATATCCAAGGATCTGGCGCTCGCGAGGAGTGGGCCAATCTTGCCCCGGTGCCACCCGCTGCGGCATCTGTCCTTCAACCTCGCTGAGGTTCTGAATCCGGTCGCGCGATAAAGCAATTTTCCTGCCCGTAGGAGCGACCTCCGCCACAATGTGGTTCTTCTTGCGGACTAATGAATCTCGTTCAGCGGAAAACTCCCTGCTCTGTCCGGCGAAGTTGACGTAGCGGATCGAGACTGGATTCCTCGGGCGAAAATCTCCACGGGTTGGGACGGTGGTTCCAGCTTGCCGCAGCGTTCCAGCGCGTCCCAGGCTGGCATCAAAATACGGACAGCGCGGATTCTTGCAGTGAACTACTTCGTCGTCCGTCTTCCGTGCGCCGGGCGTGCCGCAGTTGGGACACTCGATGGTGCCCCCGCCGCCAAACAAGCTCATCAAAAAATCCAGCAATCCCATAGTTGCTTCCGCTTACTCAGAGCGATCAAGGGGACGGTTTCGCAAACGAACTTCCGCTTTAGCGGCAAGTTATTCCATCACACCCATGTACAGGCGGCCGCCCTCTCTCACGGGCTTTTCAGGGGCCGCTGCTTCTGGGCACGGAGAGAAATCGGTAACCGTGCTTGCGGCACGACTCCGACTGGCAACCGTCCCCTTGAACGCTCTGTCTGCTTTCTGCTGCTGCCAAATAAAAAATGGACTATCAATCTTTCCGTGCCGAATCAGGCGCTGCCGGTGAACTAAAGACGGCAAGCCGTACCCACGCAATTGCTCGTAACTAATCTTCGCGAAGTTCCCTTTTTTGTGCCCACCGAACACCAGGCTGAGAATCTCCTCCGCAAGCCAGCGGTCCAGCAGCCGCAAACGCGAAGTATCGGTGACGTGCTTTAGGTAATAATCCAGGATCGCGACATTCCGGACGCCCTTGTCGATTGTCTGGCAGGCAATCGCGATCAACGTGCGCGCCCGCTCGTGCGGATCGGCAATCTTTTGCCAACGGCGCCGAGCCCGACGAAAAGCGAAACGAAACAGGTTCTGAATCTTTCGCTGCTTGTCGCGGGAGAGCGACACGGAGCCGCCGTGCTCAAACTGCAAACCGAGATGACGGAATGAGATCGCTTGCTGGAACGTTGAATCGCGTGGCACCTGCAGTGTCGTCAGGACGAAATCTGACTCGTGACTCGCCTTAGTCGTGAGGCGAAGTTTGCTCAGGCCGTCTTGTAACTTTTGTTTTCCGAGCAGCGCCGCGCTGCAGTCCTCCGATAACACCAGAATGTCATCGGCATACCGGAAGTAGTGGACGGCAGGAATGCTCTCGATCTCTCGATCCAATTCGGTCAAATGAACGTTTGCGAACACGCAAGCGCTGGCGCATCCGAAAGGGATGCCTATCGTGGCACGATGGGATCCAGTCTCGTCCTGATAAGCAAAACGAATGCGCTCGGAAATCAATTGGAACAAATAATCCTCCGGCGCAACCAGCTTCTCGAGTTGCCGCAACAGAATTTCGTGATTTATTGACGCAAAATAATCCGAAATATCCCGCGTCACTACGTACATGGGAAACTTCGCCGAACGCAGCACCGCGGCGATTCGCGACTGGCATCGATCCAGTCCATAGGTGTGATCGCGGTATGCATACGACGAAGCCGAGAACCAGTAGTGCAGTTTCCGGCTGAGCAGCCTATAAATCAGCAGATCGACGATCCGCTCCTCCCAAGGAGGAATGTAGAGAGTCCGTCGCTTGCCGTTAAAGTTGTACTTGAGGCCAACACAAGGGCGAAAGATAAATCGCTCCGTCCGTAGCTGATCGTGAATCGTGGCCAGGCCATTCAGGCCGCGGGCAGCCAGATCGTACAGCGTTTTGCCATCGGTAGAAACATTGAGGGCTTTACGCCAGAGGAAGAGCGGCTTGGTGTACACCCGAACAGCGGCCTTGTAGAGTTCGGCTTCGCGATATACATTCCGCCAGCGCAGAGGGCGTATGGTTTCGTTCCGGAGCCGCTGTGACATGAGTGCAAAGCAATCTACTCGGAAACGACGCCAAGGGCAAGAAGGAGATTCAGAACTATTGCGCGGTTCTGATCCGGTTCTGCCAGTGTGACCAGATGAACCAGATCAGCCCGACTGCCAGCACTACAAAGATCACGGCATCGAACTTATGGAAGTACTTCCCTAACCCGCGCCAGTTCTCCCCCAGCTTCATCCCGAACCATGCCAAAGCGAAGCACCAAGGCCACGATCCAAGAAAGGTGTAGATGTGAAAGCGGCCGCGCGGCATGCGTGCAATGCCAGCGGGCAGTGCAATGAATGTGCGGATCACAGGGAGCAGGCGGCCAAAGAAAACTGCCAGATATCCCCAACGGGCGAAGAAGCGGTCGGCCCAATCGAGTTCGCGGCGGCCCATCAAGATCCAATGGCCATAGCGCTCGACCAGAGGGCGGCCTCCGTAGCAGCCGATCTCGTATGCGACGAGAGATCCCACGTTACAGCCGATTGCGCCCGCCGTCGCCACCCAGAACAACTTCATTGTGCCTTCGAAAACAAGGTAGCCGGCGAAAGGCATAATCAGTTCGGAAGGCAAGGGGATGCAGGCCGACTCGATCCCCATGAGGATGACAATGCCGCCGTAACCGCCCCAAGCCATCAGGCCCTTAATGAAGACGAAGAGAATCGCAAGAATTTTTTCAGTCATGAGCTCTGGAATTCGGGAGGGCACGGCTTACAGCCGTGCCGAACATTCTATTTGGTCCACGTACGGCACGGCCGTAGGCCGTGCCCTCCCAGCATGATTGGGAGATTGGTTCTCTCGATGTAATCAACTACGAATTCGTCGGAACGTCAGAATGATCCGTCTTGCGTGAATGTGAACCCGGGCAACGCGACGCCGACGGCGGCTTTCGCCACTTTCACTTTGACGGTCGGCGCGTCAGGCGCTGTAACCTCGGCGGGACGCAACACCGCATATTGCGAGAACACTTCGTTGTAAACCTTGGTGACGAGATAATCCTGACCATCATCGTCCTTACGCCAGACCTGCCCCATCTGAACGAGTTTTACCGCCATCGCATTCCCCTCGGTTCCAGAGTAAAGGGCCGATGGATGGGCGTCAATTGCTGTGGGAGCACGGAGGGGATGGAACCCTAGTTTCGAGTTTCAAGTTTCGAGTTTCGGGGTTTTTAGCTGCTAGTTGCCAGTTCCCACTTGCGAGGTCCCGAGCGTCACTGAAATGCTGGTCCTCGGTTATCAACATGCAATTGAGAGTTACCTGAGGCGAGACTGTGAACCGGGAACTGACAACTAGGAACTGATAAGATTTTCCTGCCCCGGAGAAGCGATGCCCAGAGGAATCACTCCCAGAAAACCAGCGAAGAGCGGCAGGCACGGCGGATTGCGTACCGCGACGAAAGTGACCGGAAAGGTTGCCGTTAGTTCCAAAGCAAAACCGTTTGGTGGAACCAAGCGTCAAGCTAGTGTCCACTCAGCACCGAAGGACAAAACTGCAAAGTCCGCCAAGGGGTACAAGCCAACGGCTCCAGAGCGGGTCTCAGAGATCCTCAAACGACTCGACCAACTCTATCCCGACGTGACCTGTGCCCTCACGCACAAGAGCGCGTGGGAACTGCTGGTGGCGACGATTCTTTCGGCTCAGTCGACCGACGTTCGAGTGAATATGGTCACGCCAGAATTGTTCAAGAAGTATCCCACTGTGCAGGATTTCGCCCGGCTCGAACCGGAGCAGCTTGAGCCGGATATACGCTCGACCGGTTTCTTTCGAAATAAGTCAAAATCGGTGGTGGGCGCTGCGAAAAAGATTGTCAGCGATTTTGGCGGACAAGTTCCCGAGAACATGGCCGACCTGCTTACCCTGCCCGGGGTCGCGAGGAAAACCGCTAACGTGGTGTTGGGAACCTGGTTCAAGACAGCCGACGGCGTGGTGGTGGACACTCACGTTCACCGCATTTCGCGGCGGCTGGAGCTAACCAAGAATGAGGATCCGAAAAAGATTGAAGAAGACCTGATGCGAATCATTCCGAAGGAGAAGTGGATTCTGTTCTCACATCAGGTCATTTGGCATGGACGTAAGCTGTGTTTCGCCCGCTCTCCGAAGTGCGCGGATTGCCCGCTCGAGAATATTTGCCACGCGGAAGACAAAACGTGGAGCACAGTGGACAGGCATGCGGGAGCGAAAGCTTAGCGTCGTTGGTCGTTGGTCGTTGAAAATCTAACCGCAGTTGTCCACCCCACAACCCCTTTTCTTTATTGTCATTCCGAGAACCTTTAGGTTCGAGGAACCTGCTTTTCTCCTATGCACACAAAAAACAGATTCCTCGCCGCTAAAGCGGCTCGGAATAACATACCCATAAGGTTGGTTAAGCGCGCAAATCAGCAATCTTCGCCATCACCCTGGCCACCACGCAATCACAGCGCTCGCCCATGAAGCCGAAGGCGCGTGGGGCTTCAGATCCTGCCTGAGCAAACAGATTCTTGCGAACCATGGCGCGCGCGCGGTGCAGGCGCACTTTGACATTTTCTTCAGTAAGGTCAAGGGCGGTCGCGGTCTCGGTAGTGCTGAGTTGTTCCACGTCGCGCATCATCAGCACCAGGCGGTACTGCTCGGGGATGGAGAGAATTGCGCTCTCCAGCGCGCGGCCCAGTTCCGACGCGGATAGTTGTTCTTCCGGATTCAGCGCTGTCGCTGCAATATTCATCTCCCCTTCTCCATCGTTCCACTCATTCGCTCCCAACTGATCGGTCTTCTTGCGGCGCTGAACGCGTGCTAGCGCCTCGTGGATCGCAATACGCGTGAGCCAGGTGGCGAATTGCGAACGGCCGGCAAACTGCGAAAGATGCCCATAAGCACGGACGTAGGCGTCTTGCATCACGTCTTCGGCTTCGGCGTCGTCGCGAAGGATGGCCCGCGCCACGCGATACAGGCGCTGGTTATAGCGGCGCATGATCAGCTCAAAAAGCGCCGTCTCGCCGTCGAGAATGCGCCGAACAATCTCTTCGTCGGACAGCGGCTCAGTGCTATTCATCTCTTCGAGAACAGTAGGGCTCATTCTGATTCTTCCGGTCTACAGGATAGAGTCGCCAGCACAAAAAACGTTACAGGCGTTCGAATTCAGGGCAATAGACGCGTTTGTAACCGGCTTCCGAAGCAAGACTCTATTGCAGGCAGGAGGCAAAATGCAAAACACAGACAATCGACTGAATACCACTTGGTGGGCACTGCGCGTGCTATTTGGCTTCGTCCCCATCGCGGCCGGGCTGGATAAGTTTTTCAACCTGCTTACCAACTGGGAGGCGTACCTGAATCCTGTCGCAACAAGAATCGTTCCTGTAAGCCCGGTCACGTTCATGCACATCGTCGGGGTGATCGAGATCATCGCTGGAATCGTGGTGTTGTCGCACTTCACCAAAGTGGGTGCCTACGTTGTCACCGCATGGCTGGTTGCCATTGCGTTAAATCTGCTGATCATGGGTAAGTTTCTCGACGTTGCAGTGCGCGATCTTGGACTTGCGGTTGCGGCATTCTCGCTGGCTCAATTAACCGCAGTGCGCGAGGAGTCCACCTCCACGGTCCGCATGAGAACGACTCAACCGCTACCCGCCAGATCATAGGGAAAAGAGCGGGAAGGGGCGAGGAAACAGGCTTTCACTCGCCCGAGTCCATCTGGATGCATGAAGCGTGATTAGGTTGGGACCTTCAGAATCAGATATCCGCCAACCAGCGCAAAGATCACGTCCGGGGACCAAGCGGCCAGAACTGGAGGTAAGGAACTGATGTTCCCCATTGACTCGAATAAACCCGAAACCACGGTGTAAATCACGGCAATTCCAATCGCGGTTGCGACACCCGCCACAGCCCCGCGTTTCCGCGCTGAGAGTGCAAACGGAATAGCAAGCACGCCCATGACGAATGTGACGAACGGGAACGCTATTTTTTTCTGCAATTGGACTTTGAGCTTCACCACCTCAAAACCGCTCTGCTGCAGGTCGTGAATATACCGGCGCAGCTGCTCGTAGTTCATCTCCAGCGACTGCTTTACTTCTTTCTTAAAGTATTCCGGCGGCTCGGAAACGGAGGCAAAGGTGGAAGCGTCATAAGTTCGGTAGTCACTGATCGCGGATCCCTGGAAAGACCGTTCCCACCCCTGCGTGCACACCCAACGCTTCAGGCTCGCGTCCCACTGTGCGCGGTTTGCGTAAATGCGGTTCAGAAGTTCAAAGGTGCTGGGCTTGAATTGGAAGACGGAAAGATCGCCGAACTCGTTTCGATCGGAATCGAATACTTGGTAGTAATAAATGGTGGAGTTCGCACCGAAGATCCATTTGCGCGATGGGTTCAGGTAGGTCTGCGCGGGCCTGCCTTTGATCTTGTTCAGCAGCGCGTCCTGACGCTTGTTGGTGTGCGGCAAGTAGAACTGGTCGGAGAGGAAGAGGCCGGCAGAGACCAGAACGGCAGCGACCAGCACAGGAACAATAATTCGATAAATGCTGATGCCGGTAGCCTTCATGGCCGTCACTTCGTTGGAGCGCTGCATCAGGCCAAGAGTGATCAATACCGACAGCAACACGCCGTATTGCGCTGTGTTGTACAGAAAAAACGGAGTCACGTTCAGCAGATATTCGCCTACCACCCATGGCGAAACCTGGTTTTTCAGAATGTCACCAATCAATTCGAATACCGTGAAAATTAGCGAGAGCACGGTGATCGATCCCAGGATGAGCGCGAAGTTGAACACGAAATCGCGCAGGACGTAATCGTCCAAGATCATCGGAAAGCCGCTGGCGAAAAATCGTGTTCGGGTTGCGGCGCGGTGAAACGCATTCTGGCCAGATGTGGGGAGCAGCAGTTCCCCTCGCTGGAAGCGCGCTTTCAATGCTGTCCAGATCCCCTTAAGCGCGGTGATCTCAAACGGGCGTTTTTCCGAGCGCCAGATCAAGAACACACCCAGGCCAAGGCATGCAAAGTCCGCAAGCCAGACCCCGGCGAAAGGCGAGAGTTTCCCCTGCCTCGACAGAGAGACGCCGAGCAATGATACGAAGTAGTAGGCGAAGACAAGAACGACGGTGAGCACAAAGCCTGTTGACTTGCCGCCCTTCTTTGCCGACATGCCCAACGGGAAGCCAACGAGTCCAAGGACGAGACATGCGGTGGGCAGCGCGAATCGCCGATGGAATTCGATCCAATACCAGCGCCCCGCGGCCGGGTTCTTTCGCGTGCGAGCCAGGCCCGGGAGTTGCCACGTGGGAACTTCCCCAATCGCTGATGGCGGCTGGTCTTTCGCCGCGCTGGTCTCTGGCAACGTGATCGGCAAGTCGGTTTCCTGGAACGTGGAGATCTGGTATTTGTCCGGTTCATTGGCCACGGTTTCGTGCGACGACCCGTTGATCAGGTGAAGATGCAGCAGGTTCTTCCCCTCGCTGACCAGGATTCCGCGCTCGGCAAGCGTGATGCGCGGCGCAGCGGGGTCGCTGATGTCGGCAATGAACACGCCTTTCCAGATCGCCGCTCCTTGCGCACTCTTCACGTCGTGAACGTAGAGAACAAGTTTTGGAAATCCTTCGTAGAAAACCCGTGGCTGGATCTCGAACGAGACTTGAGATCCCCTGAGGCGATCTTCTAGATGCGACAACGCCTGCTGAGAACGCGGCGCGAGATACACGCTGTTTGCAAGCGCCAGTATCCAAGCGCCTAGAAAAAAGATCGAAAGGGTTTGCAGGAATTTGCTGAGGCTGATACCGCACGCCTTCATGGCGGTAATCTCGCTGTCGGCGGCGAGGCGGCTCAATCCCAGCAGTACCCCAATCAGCACACCCGCAGGCAAGGTGATCGTTAGAGCTCCGGGAATGATCAGCAGGAATAGCTCGATTGCGCTGGGTAAGGGTGCGCTGTTGCGCACCACGAGCTCAAGGATCTGTCCTAGTTGTTTGGTGAAAATTATGAATGTGAAGATTCCGGTGCCGATAAGCGCGTGCGAGGTGACTTCGCCGAGAATGTAGCGCCTGAGGATCCGCATGCCCGCAATAGCTGGAGTCTAGCACGCTACGAAAGGTGCAATACTGCACTTTGTTTGGCGCGCAATTCGCGCCCTTAATTCACAAAATTACCCGCACCGATTTGACTTGGCTTTCCTTCCGCCAAGATAATGATGAGTTCGCTCTTCATTCGCGACTACGCAAGGGACTTCGTGGCAACTGCTCCAAGTACAACTCCGGTGGTCAAAAGTGGCGTCGCTCCGCTGCGAGCAGGCCAGGGACACTCCTTTTTCTGGCGCCGTCTGCACTCCCTCAGCGGGATTGTGCCGGTCGGGCTATTCCTCATCGAGCACTTCGTGTCCAACGCGTTCGCGACGAGAGGCCCGGGGGCGTACGCAAAGCAAGTGGAACTCCTCAGCGGATTCCCATTCGTCTTCTTTCTCGAGCTATTCGGGATCTGGATTCCGATTACCTATCACGCGCTTTACGGGTTCTACATCTGGTATCGCGGCGAGAGCAATGTTAGCGAGTATCCCTGGACCGGCAACTGGATGTACGCCGCCCAGCGCTGGACGGGTGCGGTCACATTCGCTTACATCGTTTGGCATACCTGGCATCTGCGTTTTACAGGCGTACACCTATTGACGTATCCGGGTTCTGCATTTGGCAAAGTGCAAAATGAGTTGTTCGTCGCCTGGCAGTTTGTGTTTTACGTGGTCGGAATCATCGCTGCCTCATGGCATTTCGCCTACGGATTGTGGCTGTTTGCGGCCAAGTGGGGGATCACCCAAGGCCCTATCGCGCGAAGACGATGGGGATACGTTTGCGTAGCAATCGCGCTGTTGTTCATTGGCGTAGGATTCGCAACCTTGTATTCGTTCCGGTCCGTGCCGCAGCAGCCCTTTCAGCCGAGCGCCAACGAGATGGATTCGTACACGATGAAGTGAGGCGGTGCTGTTAGCCATTAGCTCTTAGCTTTTAGCTTGAACCCACTGGTTTAGCTAACAGCTACGAGCTAACAGCTAAGAGCTGAAATGGCAGCTAATCCCAAAATCATCGTCGTTGGTGGCGGACTCGCAGGGCTTGCGGCGACCATCAAGATCGCCGAGATGGGCGGGCACGTTGACCTGTTCTCGATCGTGCCGGTGAAGCGTTCGCATTCGGTCTGCGCGCAAGGCGGAATTAACGCCGCGAAGAACCTGAAGGGCGAAGGCGATTCCACCTGGCAGCACTTCGACGACACAGTTTACGGCGGCGACTTCCTCGGCAACCAGCCTCCAATCAAGGCCATGTGCGAGGCTGCGCCGGGGATCATTGATCTCTTGGATCGCATGGGCGTGCCGTTTAATCGTACCCCAGAAGGATTGCTGGATTTCCGGCGCTTCGGCGGTACGCTGCATCACCGCACGGCATTTGCGGGAGCAACCACCGGCCAGCAACTTCTTTACGCTCTCGATGAGCAGGTGCGGCGGTACGAGTCTGAAGGCAAGGTCACCAAGTACGAAGCGTGGGAATTTCTCTCGGCGGTGCTCGATAGCAATCGCATCGCGCGTGGTATCTGCGCCATCGATCTGCGCACCATGGAAGTGCGCACCTTCCCCGCCGACGCCGTCATCATGGCAACCGGCGGCATTGGTGCCATCTTCGGCAAGAGCACGAACTCGGTGGTGTGCACGGGAGCGGCGCAGTCGGCGCTCTATCAGCAAGGTTGCTATTACGCGAACGGCGAGTTCATTCAGGTGCACCCAACCTCGATTCCAGGCGAAGACAAGCTGCGCCTAATGTCGGAGTCGGCGCGTGGTGAAGGTGGTCGCGTGTGGGTGCCGAAGAATGCGGGCGACAAGCGAGATCCGAAAGCGATTCCGGAAAGCGAGCGCTGGTACTTCCTCGAAGAATGGTATCCGAAGTACGGCAACCTGGTTCCCCGAGATGTTGCGACGCGCGCCATCTTCAAAGTGGTTTTCGAGTACAACCTCGGCATCGACGGCAAGCCGATGGTCTACCTCGACCTTACGCACATCGATCGCGCGACCCTCGATCGCAAGCTCGAGGGCATTCTGGAAATCTACGAGAAGTTTGTGGGAGACGATCCGCGCGACACGCCGATGAAGATTTTCCCCGGCATGCACTACACCATGGGCGGGCTGTGGGTGGACTTCAACCAGGCGACGAACATTCCCGGGATTTTTGCCGCCGGCGAGTGCGAATACCAATACCACGGTGCCAACCGGCTTGGGGCGAATTCGCTGGTATCGTGCATCTTCGGCGGGTTCAGCGCGGGGCCGAATGCGGTGCGGTATGCGCGTTCACAGTCGGCGGCGCCGAGCAACGGGCATTTTGATTCCGAGCGCAAACGTCAGGAAGAGATCAATGCCAACCTGATGAAGTCGGATGGCTCGGAGAACCCATTCCGACTTTGGCGTGAACTGGGCGAGTTGATGACCAAGGATTGCACAGTTATCCGATACAACAACAATCTGGTCCAAACCGATGCCAAGCTGGTGGAGTTGCTTGAACGCTATCGCAACATCAATTTGAGTGATCGTTCGATGTGGGCGAATACATCTTTCGTTTTCACGCGCCAGCTTTACAACATGCTGCAGTTATCGCGAGTGATTGCCCAGGGGGCGCGCATGCGCGACGAATCTCGCGGCGCACACTACAAGCCCGACTTCCCCGAGCGCGATGACAAAAATTGGCTCAAGACCACGAAAGCCTACTTCGCTCCGGACGCGGATGAGCCGAAGTTTGAGTTCGAGCCGGTGGATGTGTCGCTGATCCCACCGAGAGCAAGGAAATATTGAGTGTTTGATCAGATTCCAAATCGGCGTATTACGGAACGCCGTGCATCATTCAAAGACGCGTTGGTTGCGATAGTATGCGTGGCCGCAGGTGCAACCGAGGCCTTTAGAAAAGGGGGCCTTGATTGGGAGACTGTTGTGTGGACGGTCATTTTCATTCTGAGCGTTCACAGCTACTGGAGCCGCCGGCACGATGAACCTTGGAATCCGCCGCTGAAAGACACGCCGCAATCGCCGGCGTCTGTGGGGATTGAAAGGCGTTCATAAAGTTAATTCCATGTCGTCCCACCCTGGTCGCGCTTTCTTCGAGAGCGTGGGACTGAACAAAACCCACTACTTCCCCAACGTGTACTCGCCCTCAACATCAAACGTCACACTGCCATCTTGCTCGGCTTTGCCTTTGTAAGTTCCGCTGCCTTTCAGAGTTTTGAATTTCCCAGTTCCACCGACGTACTTCCAAGTTCCTTCAGCGGCTCCGTCGGCTGACTGCTTTCCCTGCCATTTGACAAAGCTTTTGTCGCCATTGGCCATTGTGTCAATGTAATAGCCATGCCCAGTTCCCGCCATCCCGTAAACGTCGCTCACACCGCTGTCCTCGCCGTCTTTGCTCTGGACGCCGTCGACATCGAGCGGCTTGGTCCAAGTGCACTTCGCCTGCGTGAGTGTCAGCATGTGCCCTGTGTGATCCGAAATATCAACCTTCTGCTGAACATCGGGTTTGTTGCAATGCGCGGTGCCTGAAACCTTGTTTTGTGCAAACGTCATGCTGCTAAGAGCGACTACACACACCCCCACAAAAATCCTGATTCTCATATCGTCTCCTGTTGGATTGAAATCCGGAGCGAGCGCCGCTTGCGGCTCTCCCCTGTCGCGAAACGTGGAGAATTGTAAAGCCACAGCGTTGGCGCGCCAAGCTGGTTACTTTTCCACGTTCGTGGAGAGTACGGTCTTCGTTTGTAATCGGATTGCCTGTCATGCGGAGACGAGTTTGAGACTTTTTGTACGAGACTCGACCGTGCCGCGACCGCGGGGTCCTTCCGACACAAATATCCTTGACACGACATTTCTTGGCTCGTAGTCTTGTAACTTCAGGCTGCAAGGCCTGAATAGCCGTACTCATGCAGAGTGGCTGAGGGTTACGGGCCCGAGGAAGCCACGGCAACCGGATCAGGAACCAGCCTGATCGCCTGGTGCCAAGTCCCGCCCGAATAGCGGGGGACATGAGAAGACGGTGAGAGGTTTGCCTCATCCCCCTCGAACCCGGATGAGGCTTTCGTGTTTTAGGAGCGCGCAGGGCCCAGCGCAGCTCAGCTGGAGACCTCATGTCGCGAATTTATTTTGATCATTCCGCCACCACCCCGCTCGATCCTCGTGTGCTCGAGGGGATGCTTCCCTTCCTCGTCGAGTCATTTGGTAACGCATCCAGCCAGCACGTCAAAGGACGTGAGGCACGCGAAGCCGTGGAGACAGCACGCGCGCAGGTTGCGGCGCTGCTCAATGCAGACGCGAATGAAATCATCTTCACCGGCAGCGGCACCGAGGCCGACAATCTGGCACTGATCGGAGCGGTGCGGACGAGCGTTGGGCCGGCCCATGTTATTAGCAGTCCCATTGAACATGCTGCGATCTTAAAGACCTGCGAGTATCTGGAAGAAAGCGGAGTAAGTGTCACCCGGCTGCCCGTGGACTCTGATGGGCTCGTTGACACCTTGGACCTCGAAGCCGCTTTTCGTCCCGAAACACGGATTGTCTCCGTCATGGCCGCAAGCAACCTGGTTGGGACGGTTCAGCCCATCGCAGAACTTGCAGAGATCACCGCCGAGCACGGCGCGTTGTTCCACACTGACGCGGTGCAGGCCGGCGGCAAGGTTCCCATAGATGTGAAGAGTTCACCAATTGATCTGGTTTCGCTTTCTGCACACAAGCTGCACGGGCCCAAAGGAATCGGGGCGCTGTTTGTGCGACGGGGTGTTGCACTGGCGCCGATCGTGCTTGGTGGTGGACAGGAGCGCGGCTTGCGGTCCGCAACAGAAAACGTTGCCGGAATTGTTGGATTCGGCGTTGTAGCAGAGATTGCGCGAAAAGAAATGGACGCTGAGGCAACGCGCCTTCGAAACCTGCGGGAGAAGATCGTGCGGGTGCTCGCGCAGACGGTGCCGCAGGCTTACGTGATCGGCCATCCGGAAAAGCGGCTGCCGGGTCATCTGTCGTTGGCATTTGCCGGACAGGAGGTTCTCGCGGGTCGGTTGGTTCAACTTTTGGACAGGGCTGGTGTCGCGGTTTCTGCCGGGAGCGCCTGCAACGCCCACCACGCGGATAAACCCTCGCACGTACTGCTCGCAATGGGCTACGATGCCGAGCGCGCGCGTGGACTGGTTCGCATAACCCTCGGGCGATTCAACACCGAAACCGAAGTCGATCGCTTCCTGGAGATCCTTACGAGATTGGTCGAGGAACTGAATCCCGACATGGATTGGACCACGAGCCCGCAGTTGGCTGGGCCGCTGCAAGGTGTGACGGTGTAGATTTTCCAGCTTTTTTGATGTTCATCCGTCACAGACATTGATCTTAGAGTCCCATTATCCTTCTCCCTGTCATCCCGAGCGAAGAAGCTCATTCGCTCGCGGATGAACTTCACAGAGAGGGATCTGCAGTTGAAACAATACAAATACTACGTGTACATCATGGCAAGTAGATCGCTGAACCTGTACACGGGGGTGACTAACAGTATTTTCCGACGCGTACTACAGCACAAGAGTGGTGACATCGAGGGATTCACTAAACGTTACCATCAATCGGCTGGTGTATTACGAGGTGTTTCACCACGTCGGGAATGCAATTGCTTGTGAAAAACAGATGAGATTCATTCGCAAACGAATGAATCTGCTTGCTCGGGATGACATATTCTTAAGGTCCGGAGACCGTCTTGAAAGCCAGTTTTAAATCTGATAGTCGATTTCGATAATTGCCTGCAGCGATTTCTCGCTATCCTGGTCGGCAACTTCGGCGACCGTCCCTTCCAGTTGGTGCACACGCTTCTGCAGTTCTTTGACCTGGGTCGCAACGACGGAGAGTGCCTCGGACAAAGGATCCGTGATCTGCTTGGGATCGGTGATCACCACGCGCTTGCCGTTGCGGAAGATGATGTGGCCGGGCACGCCAACCACTGTGGAGTCATCGGGAATGCTGCGCAGGACGACCGAACCGGCGCCAATCCGCGAATTGTGCCCGATTTCAATATTGCCAAGCACGCGTGCGCCGGCGCCAATGACAACGCCGTTTCCGATGGTCGGATGACGCTTGCCCTGCTCTTTCCCGGTGCCCCCGAGGGTCACTCCCTGGTAGATGGTCACCTCATCGCCGATGATTGTGGTCTCGCCAACGACAACACCCATTCCATGATCGATGAACAGGCGGGCTCCGATCTGTGCGCCGGGGTGAATCTCGATACCTGTCATCCAGCGCGCAAATTGCGAGAGAAAACGGGCGATCAAACGAATGCCGTGTGTCCACAGCCAGTGATCGAGACGATAAAACCACAACGCATGCAGGCCGGAGTAGCAGAGCACGACTTCGAGCGCGGATTTGGCAGCTGGGTCGTTCTGCAATATCCACGAGATGTCATCGCGCATGCGTTGGAAAGGCATTGCTGACCTCTTAATGCCCGGGGGCTGAAGCCCCAGTCATTTTGGACGCTCTTACGGCACGACTAAAGTCGTGCCCTCCCGTTCGCGCGCCATGCACCGATGCGGCCGCTTTGACCCATTCGGCTCCCTCGCGTGCTCGGTCGATCCATGCCGAGCCCATTCGACTGCTGCAGGCTCTACACCGCTACGGTCGCCTGTTCTTGCGCTTCTTTCCGCAAGCTTTCGAATAGGATGCTACTCAAATAGCGCTCCCCGAAATCGGGAAGCACCACGACAATTATCTTGCCTGCGTTCTCCTCTCGTGCGGCAACCTGCAACGCCCCTACAACTGCCGCACCTGAGGAGATTCCAACTAGCAGGCCTTCCTCGATCGCCAGGCGCCGCGCCATCGTAATCGAGTCCTGGCTGGAAACTTGGACAACCTCGTCGATGAAATCCGTGCGAAGAATTTTTGGAATGAAGCCAGCGCCGATACCTTGAATTTTATGCGTAGACGGCGCTCCGCCGGAAAGAACGGCGCTCTCAACGGGTTCGACTGCGACCACCTTGAAAGAAGGCTTTTTCGGCTTGATGAATTCAGAAACGCCAGTCAGTGTGCCGCCTGTCCCCACGCCTGAGATCAGGATGTCGACCTTACCATCTGTGTCGTTCCAGATTTCCGGACCAGTCGTTTCGAAGTGAATTTTGGGATTCGCAGGATTCTCGAACTGCTGCAGGATGTATCCGTTTAATGTATTCGCAAGAATCTCGTTCGCCTTCGAGATCGCTCCCGACATTCCCTTCGCTCCCGGTGTTAAAACAATCTCCGCGCCAAAGGCTTTGAGCAGGACACGGCGCTCCATGGTCATGGTGTCGGGCATCGTGAGAACAAGTTTGTAGCCCTTCACAGCCGCTACAAATGCTAACCCGATGCCTGTGTTCCCGCTGGTAGGCTCGATCAGAACCGTTTTGCCGGGATGGATCTTTCCTGCCTTCTCGGCTTCGTTAATCAGGCTGACACCGATGCGGTCCTTTACACTCGAGCACGGATTGAAGCTCTCCAGCTTTGCCAGCACGGTCGCCTTGCTCCCATTCACGACCTTATTGAGTTGCACCAGCGGCGTGCGTCCGATGAGTTCGGTTACATCTTTCGCGACTTTCATTGTGTAAGTCTCCTGCAGGGCGACCTCGTGCTTTTGGCGCCGCTTGCGGCTTTTCACCGCAAAGGACACAAAGGTGCACGAATAAAATCGAGCACTATAAAACAACAACGGCCTACGAGTCTGAGATCGTGGGCCGTCCGGGAATCTACTGGAATCTTGAAAGATTGCTTGGTCCCTTGCAGCCCACTAGTCCGCGCAACCGGCGCAGAGACAACAACACAGCAAGTGTAAGCCGCAATGGATCATGTGTTACTCCTCAACTGTAGCACGTTGGACGCAAATGGCTTTGTGATTGGGATCACGGCCGTAATGCAGAGCTTGCCATACAGTCCGGCCCAGTCGCCATTTAACCTCCGGAAACTGCTCTTCATGCGAACCTGCCTGCGAGTACTGTGCGGCGCTTGAAGAGGAGCTTGGGAATGGCCTACAATCCTCTTCCCTAGTCGAACGTGGCGCCTATGGACGAAGAATTCAGTATCGATCGGTCGGATGCATTTACGCACGAAGTGCTTGCGCTGCGCGGTCCTTTGACCGCCGGCAACGCACCGATCTTTCAAAATGCAATGCGGCGCGAGGAACCCGCGGAGATCGTGATCCTGGATTTTTCGGACGTACCATACGTGGATTCTGCCGGGCTTGGCTCATTGGTGAGCGCATTCATCTCGCGCCAAAAAGCGGGGCGGAAAATTGTGCTCAGCGGCATCAATGCGCGCGTGCAGAAGTTGTTTGAGATTACACGCGTGCAGGACCTGTTCCTGATTTTTCCCAGCCCGGACGAGGCCATTGCGGCGCTGCAGAGTGCGGCGCAAGCATAAAAGCGTGGTAGGTCGTGCGGCAATCCGAACTAAAACCGCTTGGGAAATTGCAGGGTCTGTGTGTTCAGAAACGCCTCGAGCTTCGCGCGGTCTTCGGGCTTCATGTCGGTGATGTCGATACCGTTCCCAACTTGGGGATAACGGGTAGCAATGAGGCCTTTTGCGCTTAGCTTCTGGCCGTCGAGCCACATGACAAGGTCCAGCTTCGTGCCCACATCCAGAGTGAACATGGTCTCGATGTAGCAACCGCCTAAGCTGATTTCGGTGGTCGTAACTCTCACCGGAGCCGTACATCCGGCGTAGCGCAATTCGAGCGCGAGCGCCGATTTCACGCGAGGAAACTTTCGCCGTTCCTGAATGCGATCGGGAGCCATTTGCGCACCCCTTCTCCCCGACTACAGGAAAACCGATTTTGTGCGAATCATACGATGTTCCGGAGAGCCTGACAATTCATCAGCAAGGTTACGTCAGGGATTGGCCGCAAGGTGCCCGAGGGAACCACAAGGATGGCAGAGTTAGAACATTCAAGCGGCGGGGCGCAGAAAGTGGGCGGGTGGTATTCTGGCGGGCCGCATTTCTTGCAATGTGCGTGGCGGGGTAAGTTTTCCTGGGAGCGAGTCCATGAAATCATTCGTTCTTTGGTGGTTATTGCTTTCGGCCGCTGTCCTTGCACAAACCGCTAATAAGGCTACAGTGCCCGTAGCGACGGGCGACGCACGTGTCGACAAGCTCCTGAGCCAGATGACGCTGCAGGAGAAGATCACTCTGATTCATGGCACCCAGGAAGATGCCAAGGTCTATCAAGGCCAGGCAGGTTATCTCGCGGGTGTGCCGCGGCTAGGAATTCCGGGCCTGCGTTTTGCCGACGGCCCTCCAGGAGTCTTGACTCGTCATCCCTCGCAAGGAGAGACCGCGACCATGGGTGTCGCAGCAACCTTTAGCGCGAAGGACGCGGAACAGAACGGATTAGTAATTGGCCGTGAAGATCGCGCACTCGGCATCGATGTATCTCTGCAGCCGTTCGTCAATATCGATCGCGACCTGGAGTTCCGGCGCGGATACAACACGTTTGGCGAAGATCCGTACCTGACGTCTGTGATGGGCGCGGCTGAAATCAAGGGTATTCAATCGCAGCATGTGATGGCGCAGGTAAAGCACTACGTCGGGTACGACTCCGACGCGACGAATATCTTTATCGATGATCAGACATTGCACGAGATTTATGTGGCGCCCTTCGATGCGGCGGTGAAAGCGGGCGTCTCGTCGATTATGTGCTCCTACAACCGCTTGAATGGAACGTTTGCCTGCGGCAACAAGGACACGCTGACCACGATCCTGCGCGACCAGATCGGCTTTAAAGGCTTTGTTACATCCGACTGGGGCGCAACGCACGCGGTGGATTTCATCAATGCGGGTCTCGATGTGGAGATGCCCGGCGAACCAGCGCCGGGGGCGGTGTTCACGATTCCCTCTTTCTTCGATTTCAAACCGCTGCCGCCACCTCCGCCACCTCGGGCCATGGAAGGGCTCATGGAAATGTTCGGCGGACATATTCCGGAAGAGCCCGCGCCAAAGGGATTTGGAGGCGGTGACTTTGGCGTGAAATTGAGCCCGAAGAAAATGCAGGAAGCGCTGAAGGACGGAACTGTGACCGAAGCTGCGATCAATCGGGCTGCTGGCCGCGTTCTATATGAAATCGTGCACTTCGGTTACATGGACGGGCAACAGAAGCACACAGTAACGACGCAGGCGATCGAAGCAAATGCCAAGATCATTCAGAAGACGGGCGAAGACGCTGCCGTGCTGCTGAAGAACGACGATCATGCGCTTCCGCTAAAAGCAGGTGAACTGAGTTCGGTCGTCCTGATTGGACCGACCGCAGCGCAGGTGGATTCGATCGGCATCAACGGCGAGCGCTCGGTGGGCTTGCCATCACGACAGGTCGGACCGCTCGCAGCCATGAGGAAGATTTCCGGAAACGCGAATATTCAATTCGCGGTCGCCGACGACATGACCGGATCCCTGATTCCTGCTGACGCCCTGAGCCACGACGGCAAGCCAGGTCTGCTCCGAAGTGGCGGGAAGAACGAACAGACCGACGCCCAAATCAACTTCACGGTAAAACAAGGAACCGCACTTCCGCCGAATTCCGTCCTGACGTGGAAGGGCACGCTCACGCCGCCTCACGCAGGCAACTACTGGATCTATCTCCAGGCGATCGGAACCAATGCCACGATGTCCATTGACGGCAAACGCGCGCTGCGGACAGGAGCATTCCAGGGCGGCGTGCACGGCGACATTCTGCAGGCCAATCAGGACAACGTCGTCCCAACGCCAGATGGACTCGACAATGTGCGGCGCGCGGTTGAACTCACCGCTGGGCCGCATCAGGTCGAGATTGTAACCAGCTCAGACACATCCGGATCCCCGGTTCAGTTGCGGCTGAACTGGTATACGCCCGAGGAGCGCGTGGCGGACCACGATGCCGCAATCGCTGCGGCGAAGAAAGCAAAAACCGCGGTGGTGTTTGTCTGGACACGGCTGCAGCCGGTGTTCGGCCTCCCCGGAGATCAGGACAAGCTGGTGGAAGAGGTGGCAGCCGCAAATCCCAACACCATCGTCGTCTTGAACACGAGCCAGCCGGTTGCGCTGCCGTGGGTGGACAAGGTTAAGGCGGTACTCGAAATGTGGTGGCCCGGCGACGAAGGCGGCTGGTCAACCGCCAACATTCTGCTGGGCAAGGTCAGCCCCGCGGGACGCCTGCCAGTGACTTGGGGCAAGCAATTGGAGGACTATCCGGCGACAAATCCCAAGTATCCAGAACGAAGTAAGAAGGGCGTCGATAAGAAGACGACCTACAGCGAGGGCGTGAATGTCGGCTATCGCTGGTTCGACAAGGAGAATGTTGAGCCACTGTTCGCGTTCGGCCACGGGCTCAGCTATACGTCGTTCGAGTATTCCGGGCTGAAGGTGGCGAAGGCTGCGGATGGCGGTCTTGATGTCACGGCACAGATCAAGAACACCGGCGGCGTAGATTCCGACGAAGTGCCGCAGGTTTATCTCGGAGCGCCGAGTGATATTCCAGACGGCGTGCAGTTTCCGGTGCGCGCGCTCGTGGCATTCGATCGCGTGCATCTGCGGGCGGGAGAAGCGAAAACTATTACGCTTCACGTTGCCGAACGCCAGACGCAGTATTGGTCAAGGAAGGAACAGAAATGGCTGACACCGGTTGGCAAACGAACCGTCAGCGTTGGCGGATCGTCGCGCAATTTGCCACTGAAGCAAGAGATCGAGTAACCGCGAGTTAAGGCTGCACGCCCTTGGCATACGCGTGCTCGGTCTCAACCTAAAAAACACTCATCGCAGAAGCAGCAGAGCAGGTCAGCAATACTGATTCCCGCGACCTTTGGTACCATCTTGCGGGAACGTCTGGGAGGGTTCATGCCTGAGAAGACGGATGCGGTAACGCTTGGCCGCCGGGTATTGGGAATCGTGCTCGCCGGAGGAAAAGGAACGCGCCTCTATCCTCTGACCCGCGAGCGCGCGAAACCTGCAGTTCCCTTCGGCGGCAAGTATCGAATCATCGACTTCGTTCTCAGCAATTTTGTGAATTCCGGAATCTACTCGATCTACGTGCTCACACAATTCCGCAGCCAGTCGCTGTTGCAGCACTTGAGCGAGGGCTGGCAGTTCAGCGGGCTTCTGAAAAGCCACTTCATCACGCACGTTCCCGCTCAAATGCGTTCCGAGAGCGAATCCTGGTACCAGGGAACGGCGGATGCAATCTACCAGAACATCAACTTGATTGAGCAATCGCATCCGGATTTTGTTGCGATCTTCGGCGCCGATCACATTTACCGCATGAACATCGCCGGGATGATTGATTTCCATCGAACTAAGAAGGCAGAAGTGTCGGTGGCTGCAATACCAGTGCCGCGATCACAGGCTCGCGAATTCGGCGTGATTGAGGTTGGAGAAGATGGGCGCATCATGGCTTTTCACGAAAAAAAATCGGATGCACCGACGATGCCAGACGATCCCAACCGGGTGTATGCCTCGATGGGCAACTACATCTTCTCGACCAGCACGCTCCTGGAACTGCTGAAGGCTGATGCCGAAAACGAAGCCAGCCATCACGACTTCGGCATGGACATTTTGCCCAAACTCGCCGGCAAGGCGCCCATTTACGCGTACAACTTCGAGACCAATCGGATCCCGGGCGAGGCCGAAGATTCTGTGCCGTACTGGCGGGACGTAGGAACGATCGACGCCTACTACGAAGCCAGCATGGATCTCAATCAGATCAAGCCGGACCTCAACCTTTACAACCGCGAATGGCCGGTGCGGAGCACCAGTTATCCCGATCCTCCGGCGAAATTTGTTTTTGATGAAGCCAACCGGCGCGGCGAGGCGCTCGACAGTATCGTTTCCGGCGGTTGCATTCTGTCCGGCGGCATTGTGAAAAAGTCAGTGCTGGGACGCGGAGTGCGCGTGCACACCGGAGCTGTGGTCGAAGGCTCCGTTCTCATGGACAACTGCGACATCGGCCGGCACGCGAAAGTTCGGCGCGCGATCCTCGATAAGAACGTCCCTATCGCGGAAGGCTTGACCGTGGGCTACGATCTCGACGCCGACCGCGCCCGCGGATGGCACGTCACGGAGTCGGGGATCGTGGTGATTGGCAGAGTATATAGCTCGGTGCCCATGGCCGCGATGTTCACTTAAATCACTGACAATCGTTTGGCGCAAGAGCAACAATGCTGGGAAGGAAATTGGAGGCGCGGGTCGGAATCGAACCGACGCATAAAGGTTTTGCAGACCTCTCCCTTACCACTTGGGTACCGCGCCCTCGGAACATTAAGGTACCGTCCCGCACGGAAATTGTCCACCGGCTGCTGGAACGGTCTGGCCAAAACCAGCGGTCTTGCCGCGACATCAGGACGAAACGCAAAATCTGGAGCGGGAGACGGGATTTGAACCCGCGACTTCGACCTTGGCAAGGTCGCACTCTACCGCTGAGTTACTCCCGCTCAGTGTAGAAATTATAAACTACGATTCAGCGTTCCTGCGAGAGTACAAGGATCGGTGCTGAAACTGCGCAATGCACGTGAGACTGCAATTTTCCATTTTTGTGCTTGCGGTTCTTTCGACCTCACACACCGCGATCGGGCAGAACACGAAAACACGGAATGCCCCAGCCCAAAATGCCGCCTCCCGCAGTTCTGGCAAGCTGACAGTTTATCCGTCCTCTGCGACTGTTGAGCAAACTGCAGTCGTTCCATTCTCCTGCGAATTGGGGACATCGAGCGCCTGCTCCTGGAGTTTGGTCTCCGGTGTTGGCACGATGACCAGGAGCGGCGTATACACGGCTCCAAACAATCCAGGGACGGCGGTGATTCGAGCAGTGAACGGATCTCAGGCGCAGACGGCGACCATCACTGTGCGAGGCACGATCCCTAGAGCAACAGGAGATTGCGCCACCGGTTACAGAAAGAGAGGCCCCGGGCAGAGGAATGACTGCCGTATGTCACACCAGGAAATTGTGGGCACAGCCGATCGTCGCTGGGAGGTTCACATTCCTACCAACTACGTTGCCGGACGCAGCGCCTTGATCGTGAACATCGGCGGCGCGGGGCACGGCCTGAATGCCACCAACGGAAATGCTTGTGGCCCGCCAACGAACGAAGTTGCTGGATGGGCGTCGTATCTCGACACCGTTCCCAGTCCTGCGCCGGTGCTGCTCTGCCCGGAGGCTGCGTGGCGTGACAATCGTAGCGACGAACGCTGGAACTGGCTCGGTCGCAATCGGTTCACCTGGGTCAATCGCATTACGCCCAACGACGTAGACTTCATCCGGCAATTGGTTCTGCTCACTGTCCGTGATCTTCACCTTGACCCCAAGAAGGTTTACATGACGAGCGACTGGATTGCCGACGGGTACATGACTGCAATGACGATCCAAGCGTCCGCAGCAAATGCGGACCTCGTCGCGGCTATCGCACTCAACAATGAGTCCAGCTTCAACAACATGGATGCGAACTTCACGGTCCGTCGCCCGAAGGCCCCTGAATACGGCAAGACTCTGCCGTATCCAAAGCAGCCTCTATCGGTGGTGATGACCCCCGGTGCCTACACGTTAGGCAAACAGAACTACGCGAACATCTGCGGTGATAATTTTCCGAGCACCAGCGGTTGGTATCACCGACTGACCGTCGATGACAGCATTCGCTACTATGATCACGTAGACGTTACGACCACTCACATTTTCCTACCAAAGCATACCGGCAAAACCTTTTGCACGGGGACATTCGACAGATCAGGGAATGGGCTTCCTACGGGCCTGATGGTTTTAAAGAGCAGTGGCGGACGGCTCCGGACCGAGATATACGTCTACCGCTTTGAGGGCAATGGAACCGGAACACCATGGTGCTCATTCGATTGGAACGGAAATGACACTCTTGGATGCAATAACCCTTCAACGCATTCCAAAATCGCGCTTGATCTCCGCAACTCCACCTGTGACTGGACGAAGCCGTGTAACCGCTACCTGGACACCGGCAAGGGGCCGGCTAGTGCTTCTGGATATAGCCCGTTGGACGTCTATTACAAGTTCTTTGTGAAACATCCCAAACCATAATTGGAATAGGCAATCAGAAGGGATATTAGTGGCCAGCGCGCCACTGCGGGTCCTGCTCAGCCTGCACGATCTGGCCATCACGCATATGAATGATGCGGTCGCCGTAGCCTGCCGCTTCGGGATTGTGCGTGATCATTAGCACGGTCTGGCCCAGCTCTTTATTTGAATGGCGGAGCATGCCGAGCACAATTTCGGAATTCTTGGAGTCGAGATTGCCGGTAGGTTCGTCCGCCAGCACGATCGCTGGACGATTTACCAGCGCGCGTGCCAGTGCAACGCGCTGCTGCTCGCCGCCGGAGAGTTCGGCTGGACGATGATTCATGCGCTTCGTCAAACCTAGGAGATCGATGATCTTTGCAAGGTAGGCCGGATCACGGTCGCCATTCTCCCCTGCTATGTCGATGGCAACATCGATGTTAGAGCGCGCGTCGAGGGTCGGAAGTAGGTTGAATTTCTGAAACACGAATCCGATCTTGGATTTGCGCATACGAGTGCGCTCCGCGTCTGACAGCGTTGCGAAGTCCACACCGTCAATAACAACTCGGCCGCCATCGGCGCGGGTGAGTCCGCCGAGCAAATAGAATAGCGTCGACTTTCCGCTGCCCGACGGGCCGACGATGCTGACGAATTCGCCTCGTTCCACGGTGAACGAGACGCCGCACAGTGCATTCACGTCGATTTTGCCGATGTGATACGTCTTGCGCAGATCGACGGCTTCGATGATCGGTGGCATACAAACTACTGATCTTACAACAAGGCAGTGATGGCGCTGGAGAGCGCTGAAATTATCCCCTGGGGCAAGAGCGCAAAGTATAGATTCAGTTACGTTCGTGCCAAATACGGCCGCACCGGCGGGAAGCATCTGTCATAATTGCGAGCAACGTATGTCTTCTCGCGTTGTGCCTTTTGTTGATGATCGCTGGCTGCCCAAATCTGTGCTCTGCCTGCGCGATTACAACCTCAACAAGTTCATCAAAGACGTGATCGCTGGAATCACGGTTGGCCTGGTGGCGCTTCCGCTCGCCATGGCCTTCAGCATCGCCTCGGGTCTGACTCCGCAGGCTGGCATTTATTGCGCGATTGTCACGGGATTCCTGATCTCGGCATTTGGCGGCTCCAAAACCCAGATCGGCGGTCCGACTGGCGCATTCGTCGTGGTTGTTGCGGGAATTGTTGCCGTTCACGGTGTAGACGGCCTGTTCATGTGCACGGTCATGGCCGGAGTGCTGCTCCTTATTCTGGGCGCAACCGGAATGGGCTCGGCGGTAAAGTTCATCCCGCGTCCGGTCGTGATCGGCTTCACCAATGGGATCGCGGTGCTGATTGCCAGCACGCAGATCAAAGATTTCTTCGGACTCACGCTTGCCAAGGTTCCCGGTGAATTCTGGCTTCGCATGAAATCGCTGGCAGCTTCTGCACCGACGTGGTCCTGGCGCGCCACACTGCTCGCGGCTTGCACGGTTGCGATCATGCTGATCTGCCGCGCGGTCTCCAGCCGCATTCCAGGACCGATTGTCGCCATGCTGGGAGTCACCATCGCGGCATACTTGTTGAAGCTGCCGGTCGAAACAATTGGCTCCAGATTCGGCGGCATTCCCAGCGGCTTGCCTCACATGGTCATCCCGCGCTGGCACGCGGGACTGGTGCACGGGCTTCTTGGCCCTGCCTTCACGGTTGCTATGCTCGGGGCAATCGAATCGCTTATGTCGGCAGTGGTCTCGGACCGCATGAGCAACGATCACCACAATCCCAATGTCGAGCTCATGGGACAAGGCATCGCCAACATATTTTCTCCAATGTTTGGCGGCTTGCCGGCCACCGGCGCCATTGCGAGGACGGCGACGAATATCCGCTCGGGGGCGCAATCTCCGATCGCGGGGATGATCCACGCCGTGACATTGCTGTGCGTCCTGCTGTTTGCGGCCAAATACGCCAGTTTCATCCCGATGGCGGCACTCGCGGGCATCCTGATGATCGTCGCCTACAACATGGGCGAGTGGCGTGAGATTCCGCAGTTGCTCAAACTGACGAAAACCGACATCAGCGTCTGGCTCGTAACTGTTTTGTTAACAGTTTTCGCGGACCTCACGGTCGCCGTCGAAGCAGGAATGATCCTGGCGGCGCTCCTGTTCATTACTCGGGTAGCGAATACTACCACCGTTTCGCAAGTCACCGACGATTACATTGAAGACGGGCGCGTGCACATCCTGCAGGACAAGGACATCCCTTACTACGCGACGATTTTCCGCATCCATGGACCTTTTCTATTCGGAGCCACCGACAAGATTGCCACAGTGACGGAAAACGTTCACAAGCTGCCGCCAGTAGTGATCATTCGGCTGCGGAATATGACGGCCCTCGATGCGACCGGTCTCTACGCCCTGGAAGAGGTGGCGAAACAATTGCACGCGTCGAAGCGCACGCTCATCCTTTGCGGCGCCCGCGAGCAGCCGGCGCAACTAATCCACCAGGCCGAGTTTGAGGAAGTGGTCGGCACGGAGAATATCTGTGCGAACGTGGAAGAGGCGCTGCGCCGGGCTGAGGACGTGTTTGAGCGCATCAAGCCGATGGCCGCCACGGCCAAGTAGGACTCAGTGAAACTGCTGAGGTCCACGTAACCAAAGTAGCAACACTAGCTGGCCTTCCTTTTCAGGTTGAAGACGCAGATCATTAGAAGTACAACTTCCTTTACACCTTCGTGCCACGGGAGACTATGTGAAATACCTTTTTCTTTGCGCCACTCTGTTCTTCAGTACCAGCTTGATGACCGCACAGGCGTCGGACGCTGCGGCAACTGCTCCTGCGGCCAACAGCGTATCTCGCACTTTGCAAGCGATGCACTTCCGCCAGGGCAGCAGCGTCAAGATTGCTTTTCAGGCAACGGACCAGATGCGGGGGGCGTCGGGCGAAGCAAAGATTGAAGGCAAGAAGGCAACCGTCACCATCGACGCCAAGTTCCAGGGCCTCGATGATGCCACGAAGTTCGGGCTCGAGTATCTGACCTACGTGCTGTGGGCAGTGTCTCCACAGGGCCGCGCCGAAAGTCTCGGCGAGCTGGTGGTTGAAAAAGGTAATGCGCATCTGAAAGCTTCCACGGACATGCAGACGTTCGGAATGATCGTCACAGCTGAGCCCTACTTCGCAGTCACGCAACCAGGAGACACGGTGGTCGCGGAGAGCGTTGCTCCAGAGGGCATGGCTCAGGGCGAAAACATTGAGACGAAATACGAACTGCTGGGACGCGGCACCTACTCGGCCGCAAACCAGAAGATCCAGAACGCCATTTTCGGTATCGATCGCACCACGCCGATGCAGTTGTTCGAAGCTCGGAACGCGGTTCGAATTGCGCACATCGCCGCCGGCGACAAATATGCGACGTCGATTCTGCCCAAGGCCGATCAGCTCTTGATGCAAGCGGAAACGGCTTATCGGCAGAAGCAAGGTAAGCCGGCAATCGAAGCCGCTGCCCGTGAAACCGCGCAGACCGCGGAAGAAGCGCGCGTCATGGCTGTGAAGCAGCGTGCCGAAGATGAAGCACAGGCGAAGGCTGCCGCCGACAAGGCTGCCGCGGAAGCACGCGAAGCTAAGGCCCGCGCTGATGCGGAAGCTGAAGCTCAGCGCCGCGCGCAAGCCGAAGAAGCGCAGAAGCAGGCTGAAGCCGCAAAAGCTGAAGCGGAGAAGGCCAAGGCTGAAGCAGAGCAGGCTGCGCAGCAGGCGGCGCAGGCCGCCGCGGAAGCTGCGCGTCAAAAAGAAGAAGCGGAAAAGGCAAAAGCTGAGGCCATCGCCCAGCAACAAACGCTGGCGGCAGAAACCGCCAAGGCCCAACAGGCGGCGGCTCAGTCCGAACAACTCCGCCAGCAGGCCGAAAAGGAAAAACAAGAGCTCCGCGCCCGCCTATTGCAGCAGCTGAATTCTGTGCTGGCGACACGCGACAGCGCGCGAGGGCTGATCGCCAACATGTCCGACGTGCTGTTTAAGACCGGCAGCTTCGAACTGGCGCCCGGCGCACGTGAGCGTCTGGCAAAGGTTTCGGGAATTCTGCTCGCATACCCCAGCCTCCATGTCCAGATCGAAGGACATACCGACAGCGTCGGCACCGATGAATACAACCAGACGTTGTCTGAAAATCGGGCCAACGCTGTTAAGGCCTATTTCGTGCAACAGGGCATTTCGGCAGATTCGATTGAGGCCCGCGGGTTTGGCAAGACGCAGCCGATCGCTACCAACGACACGGCCGAAGGCCGCCAGCAGAACCGCAGAGTGGAACTCGTGCTCTCAGGAGATGCGATCGGGAACACGGAGACGCAAGCGGTACGGCAGTGATGCTAGTGGCTAGTGGCTAGTGGCTAGTGGCTAGTGGCTAGTGGCTAGTGGCTAGTGGCTAGTGGCTAGTGGCTAGTGGCTAGTGGCTAGTGGCTAGTGGCTAGTGGCTAGTGGCTAGT
>JAICSO010000102.1 GCA_025936825.1 Terriglobales bacterium | reverse complement strand
GAATCAAAACAATTCCTACTTGTTTTCCCGCATTCATTGGTGGTAGTGTGTCCCACCTGTCAGTGGGTTTTAACGTTTGGATTAGGTGCCGGGGCTCAAACACAAGCACCTGATCCAGATGCGAGGGGTCTCAAAATCTAGTAGCAGAGTCGCGTGCCGTTGGGGGAAACAACTCTCAGGAGGCTTTTCAATGCACGTCCGCCGCGGAAATTTCGCTTCGCTTGTTGTCACAATCTTTTTGCCCCTGCTGCTTCTCAGCCTTGCGGCAATGCCGCTCTTCGGCCAGTCCACGAGCACTGGAACAATCGCCGGAATTGTGAGCGATCCCACCGGCGCGGTTGTTAACGGCGTGACGGTCACTCTCACCGACAAGTCCACCAAGGCCACGCGCAGCGTGACCACAAACGAGTCAGGCCGCTATGTCCTGACCAATGTCGACCCTGGCAGCTATGAATTGAGCGCCAGCAAACAAGGATTCGCTACGACCAAGACACAGACACAAGTCACTGTGGGTGCGGCCGTCGCGATGAACTTGGCCCTCCAAGTGGGAGGCAGCAACGTGGTGGTAGAAGTCACCGCCGCTGGCACGGAGTTGCAGACCATGAATGCAACGGTCGGCAACACTGTGACCGCGGTGGCGCTCGACAACCTGCCAAGTCTGAATCGCGACGTGAGCACCTTCGTCGAACTGCAGCCGGGCGTGAGCCCCGACGGCAGCGTCGCGGGAGCGGTCGTCGACCAGAGCAGCTTCATGTTGGATGGCGGCAACAACACCAATGACATGGACGGCAGCATGAGTGTGTACACCTCGAGCTTCGCCGGCGATCCTACGGGAGGCATCTCGAACCAGAGTTTCGCAGTGGCTGGCGGGCCGACCGGAGTCATGCCGACTCCCGCCGACAGTGTGGAAGAGTTCAAGGTCAACAGCGCAGGCCAAACCGCGGACTTCAACAGTTCGGCAGGAGCCGAGGTGCAGGTCGTGACCCGGCGAGGTACCAACAGCTACCACGGCAGCGCTTACGAGTACTACTTGGACAACAACTGGTCCGCAAATACTTGGGATAACAATCTCTCCGGTGTTCCCGTTCCCAACTGGCACCGCAGTCGGTTTGGCGCACGCTTCGGAGGCACTCTCCTGCCCAATTTGCTTGGCGGGAAGACTTACTTTTTTGCGAACTACGAAGGTTATCGCTGGCCCAATTCCGAAACCATCGAAAAGATCGCTCCGTCGGCATCCATGCGCTTAGGTCTGCTCACCTTCGATGGCGGGGCGACCTACTACAACTTGAATCCTGGGCCCGTAACATTCAACAATGTTACTTACCCCGGATCGTCCCTTGACCCGCGCGGCATCGGGATCAACCCTCTGGTTCAACAGTTGTGGAATCACATGCCGCTGCCGAATGAGGTGAATGGTGACTGCGGTCTAAGTCGTTGCGATATGGCCGGAGGCGTGGGAAACATCGGCGGCTTCAAAGCTAATCTTGCGCTGCCGCAAACCAGCAACTTTGGCGTGCTCCGGTTGGATCACGATTTCGGCGACAAGTGGCACTTCACCTCGAGCTACCGCTACTTCAAGCTAGCCATCGCCACCCACGACCAGGTGGACATTGGTGGTATGTTACCCGGCGACAAGCTGGGAGTTCCGGCGTCCCGATCCTTGGCGCCACAGTTGCCGTGGTACCTGGTCGCGGGAGTCACGACGAATATCAGTTCCAACATCACCAACAACTTCCACTATAGCTTATTGCGTAACTGGTGGTCCTGGAGCAGGACCGGAGACACGCCTCAGTTCGATGGGTTAGGTGGAGCGCTGGAGCCGCTGGGTGAGTCGCGAGACCAGAGCTTGAGTCCCTACAACGTCAATACGCAGCAAACCCGTACGCGATTCTGGGATGGACATGACCAGATGTTTCGCGATGACGTAAACATTTTGCATGGGAACCACCTTTTCGCGGTCGGCGGAACCTATCAGCACAACTTTAACTGGCACCAGCGCACGGATAATGGCGGCGGCATCAATTATCAGGCCGTGTATCAGTTGTCTGCAGCAAGAGGCACAGGCATCAGCGTAAACACGCCACCCGCGGTCCTTGCCGCCGGCTTGGATACGGACTGGGGCCGCGATTACACAGCCGCACTGGGCATGGTCTCCATCACACAGCAGGCCTACACCCGTACCGGCTCGAATCTTATCCTCAACCCGCCGCTGACACCGGCGTCTGACCGGAGCACCATTCCTTTCTATAATGTTTATTTCAGCGATACCTGGCACATGAAGCCATCCTTAACGCTGACTTATGGTATGGGATGGACCCTGGAAATGCCTCCGGTTGAGAAACAGGGTTTACAGGTCGAACTGGTGGATGAGGCCAATCATCTGGTCGATACGCAGGCTTACATGCACTCGCGTCAACAAGCGGCGTTACAAGGTCAAGTTTACAATCCGACGGTTGGTTTCAATTTGGTGAACAACACCGAGAACGGAAGAAAATACCCGTACGATCCATACTACGGCTCATTCAGCCCACGAGTGGCCCTCGCGTGGAATCCGAGCTTCTCGAAAGATAGTGTCATTCGGGGCGGATACGGCCGCATCTATGGCCGGTTGAACGGCGTAGACCTGGTGCTGGTACCGCTGCTGGGGACGGGGCTGATTCAGCCGGTGCAGTGTTTCGGTCCGCTCAACGACGGCACGTGCCCCGTAGCTGGCGCGCCGACTGCAAGCAATGCTTTCCGTGTCGGGACCGATGGTCTTGTCGCGCCAATTCCCGCCGCCACACCAACACTGCCACAGCCTCTCTTCCCGGGCATCAACGGTATTGCGGCAGGCGCTGGTGAGGCTTTGGATCCCCGCTTCCGGCCCAACGTCGTCGACTCCTTCAATTTAACGGTTCAGCGACAGCTGCATAAAGGAATGACATTTGAGCTGGGCTACATCGGACGGCGGATTCAACACGAGTATCAGCCGATCAACATCAACGCTGTTCCCTACATGATGACGAAGGGTGGCCAGCAGTTCAAGAATGCTTACGCTAACGTTGCCGTGGCCCTGGGATGCGCCATTTCGACCAACGCTTGCGGCGCCAACGTTCCCTCGCCGTTAATGGCTGATGGAACGACGGCAAATCCGGCTTACGGCGCTTACCTCAACAGCCTCCCAGCCCAGCCGTTCTTCGCCGCAGCAATGAACCCGTCGTACTGCAACGGCACGTTTTCAAACGGGGCAGGAACCTACTCTAACTGTACTGCCGCGGTCGTCGACAACGAACTGGGTAACTTCACTGGCCAGAACGTTTGGGACCTCTGGAGTGATCTCGATAACGGTGGATTCAACTTCCCACGGAGCATGATGAATACTCCACTGAATTGCCCACCACCACCCGCCCCGACTGCAATCGGCTGCAGCGGTCAGCTCACGTCGGGTGTGGGCGTGAACGCCAGTATCGGCCACGGGAACTACAATGCGCTCTTTGCATCCTTCAAAATGAGCGAATGGCATGGCTTGACCACGCAATCGAATTTCACGTGGTCCAAGACGCTGAGCACGGGAGCCGTGGTGCAGGCGACCAGCGAAGCGACGGCCCCGGATCCGTTCAATTTGAATACGGCCTACGGCTGGGCGGGCTTTGACCGCAAGTTCGTTTACAACCTGTTCTTTGTCTACAGTCCTCCAGTCTTCCGAGGTCAGCGTGGAGCCTTGGGGCATGTCCTCGGCGGCTGGACGTTCGCTCCTATCTTCACTGCCGGCAGCGGCATACCGATCACCCTTGGCACCGCTAACGGCGGTGGCGAGGCATTCGGCGAAGCCGACTCCGTCAACTTTTTCGGAAACGGAAACTCTGAAAACGCGGTTCCACTCGCTCACCTCAGCACTGGGGTTCACAAGACTCCCGGTCAATTACCGAATCTATTTGCTGACCCGAGCGCGGCTTATGACCAGATCCGGCAGCCGATTCTTGGGTTAGACACAAAGAATGGCGGTTGGGGTGTGATTCGCGGGTTGCCGTACTGGAACATGGACTTCAGCTTGCGGAAAAACATCAAGATCACCGAAAAGTTCAATTTCGAGTTCCAAATGATAACGGTGAATCTCTTCAACCATCCCGTGTTCTACGACCCGGGTCCGGGCGATTATCTGGACACGAGCTCGTCCGACGGCTTTGGCGTACTGCCTGGACAAGGCAACACTCCGCGCACGATGGAGTTTGGCTTGCGGCTGAGCTTTTAGCTGATTGGGCAAGAATGCGAGGCCGGGAGCAACGCTCCCGGCCTCTTTTTTATGTCTACATTTCCGATAGCTTTGGAGTGATCGGCTGTCCGGTCTAAGCGCGGATAGGGTTTCCACCGACATATGTCGAAATCTTGTGACATCTGCACTTGCGCCACGTTAAAAAATAAGTTCACCCTCGTCATGGCGGAGCGGGTCGGTGACTGCGGAGACGCGATCACCGCAAGTCCCGTGTTTTCAAGGTGTTGCCTGTAACTGATTGTGCCCCAGAGATTATTTCTGGATTTCCCGGTAAGTCGATGAGCGCGTTAGATCGTAGGGGGGGAGGGGTACCCTCCAATGACAAAAAACTCAACGATGCATGAGGCCGTAGGTCACCGCGGTCGACGATGAAGCGATGTTGACGATCGACACGGTGCGTTCCAACTTGTGATGGCCCGTTTTGTGGAAGAAGTAGCTGAGGCTGATGACTCCCACTGTCTCCCCCGCGAAGTTCAAAGCCAAGCCTGCGCTGGAGCGGCCGAAGGGACGCACTAACGGATTCAGCTCGCGGCCTCCCCTTTGCAGGTTGGCGCGCGTGACTGCGAAGTCAGCGGCGGCGCCCGCGCCGGCTGCGATGAAAAGAAATTTGTTCTGCTTGTCCCAGAATTTGTGTGTGACTTCCACTCTGGGCTGCGTTACTGCCATGACGGGCACAACCGCTGCTAGCGACGGGAGTGGCGCATCCGGAAGCGGCCCCTCCGCGGAAGCGGTGCTACTCAGGGCCAAAATCGCTATCGACACGGCCGTGCTTATT
>JAICSO010000048.1 GCA_025936825.1 Terriglobales bacterium | reverse complement strand
CTGCGGTAGGTCTACGGTGAGGAGCCCGGCGAACTTTTCGCCTGCGCCCGGTGCGATCGGCACGTAGCTCAGATGCCTGACCACCTTGCACTGGATTGTGTGCGCGTCCGCCGCGGTGAGCTCGTGATGGCCATATCGCTGAGAAGCGAGCTGCACGACCTGGCTGGCGTTGACCTGTGGCCAGTAGATGCTCGCCACCGTGCCGATCGGCAGGCTGCCCCAGTCGATCATCAACTCGTCGAAATCGGAATTGCCGGGATCGCTGCGCCGCACATCGAAGGTCTGCGGCACGCGGTTGGTGCGCGGCACGCCGGTCGCGATGGTCCCTAAGTTTTCCCCGGGGACAAAGCGTCCTCCCCTTCGCATTCCCGGTGGAGTTACAATTTTGGATGCGCGTAAACCATAGTATGAACCGAGGAGGACATCATGGAACGTCGCCAATTCTTAAAGACGGGAGCTGCCGCCGGATTGATTGGTTCCACACAATTGTTCGAGCCCCTGGCCAAAGCGGAGGAGACAGCGAGTGCATCGGGCACGATCCCGAAGCGAAAGCTGGGCAAGACGGGCGAGCAGCTTTCCATTGTTGGCTTCGCCGGAATCGTCGTGATGGACAACAGCCCGTCATTTGCCGCCAATATTGTTTCCGAAGCCGTGGATCGCGGCATCAACTACTTCGACGTGGCTCCCACCTACGGCAACGCGCAAGAGCGGCTGGGGCCGGCGCTCCAGCCTTATCGCAACCAGGTTTTCCTTGCATGCAAGGAAGAAGACTGGACGAAAAACGGTTCTGCCAAATTGCTCGACGAGTCGCTGCGCCTGCTGCGCACCGACCATCTCGATCTCTATCAGTTCCACGCACTTTCCAAGATGTCGGATCTGGAGCAGATTTTCCGGCCAGACGGCGCCATAGAAACCTTCGAAGCGGCAAGGAAAGCGGGGAAGGTCCGCTTCATCGGATTCTCTGCGCACTCGGTGGAAGTTGCGCTCGCTGCCATGGAACGGTATGCGTTCGATACGATCTTGTTTCCGGTGAACTTTGTTCTCTTTTCGCAGGCCCAATTCGGCCCGCAGGTGCTCGACAAAGCACAACAGAAGCAGATGGGAATCATGGCGCTGAAGGGAATGGCTAAGACAACTTGGCCTGAATCTGCCAAGAACGATCATCCGCATCCGAAGTGCTGGTATGAGCCCGCGGCTTTTCCTCACGAAGCTGAGCTGGGATTGCGCTGGACCCTGTCGCAGCCGATCACTGCCGCGATCCCCCCGGGAGATGAGCGATACTTCCGGCTGGGGATGGACATCGGCCAGAACTTCCAGCCGATTGCGGCATTGGAGACGCAGACGCTGATCGCGGGAGCTGCCGGAGTGAACCCACTGTTTCGTCTGAAGAGCACTTAAACTGCTGTGTGGCACGAAACTCCGCATCGCCGGTGTCAGAGAACCACAGTACTTGTTTTGAGGCTCTTAGATGTACCGGCTCAGCTAGAAAACGTCGACGACGATAAGGATAATGTCATTTTGCTGGTTCACTGCAGCAGGTCGCCACCTCTGGCGTTCGGAGAGCACTTGACGGGACAGTTCGGAGGCGGGCTGCAATGGATTATTGCGTACGACCGGTTGTCGCTCGCCAAACGCGTCCCTCGCCGCGTTCTCAGTTTCGGTCAGACCGTCGGTCTAGAGCAGGAAGCGATGGAATAATTCGAGCGGCACGCTACGCACCGGATACGCGGAGTCAGGTTCGACTCCGAACAATAGCCCGTTACTTTCGATGTGCAGCATTTCGCCCCTCGTATTCCGTCACCACGGTAACGGAGGATGTCCACCAGCCGAATAGAGCGCCTTGCGGTTCTCTGTGTCGATCCAAACATAAGCCGCCGAGGCAAACTGGCCGTGACGCCTCACTCCACAGGATACGATTCAAGCCACTAAGCACCTGCGCGGGATCATCGTCACGAGGGCAACGGACTGCCTGGCCACATGCTTTTATTCCTCGACAGCGAAAGTAAACAGGGAAGCTCACCGTGATGCCCAACCGATCTGCGAAAGGGTGACCGGGTCAGCGTCATAAATGCACAGAAATGAATCGCACGTAGCTGGATTGATTCGCTTGTGAGGGGCGTCATGCTTTTTGGTGTGCTCGCGCTGCTACGCCGTTCGCCGCAGGCTGCCTGGAGTCCGGAAGTGAAGAACAGATGTTGAAGGAGATGAAGCCGTACTACTTGGGAAACGTGATTGCAGCAAACGACCTAGACGTTATTAGGGTAGCAGTGCCCACCAGCTACGCATTGCCCCATTGTGTAGTAGTGGAGGCGAAGTTCGGACATTGCCTCGCCGGAACGAAGTTAAAAGGCATAGCAAAGAAGAAAAATGCAACTATTATGCCGAAGCTCACAGAGGGTGAGCTAGACCTGCTCGACCAAATGCAAGGCGGCTATGAGCTTGTGACAGACTCTCTGGGCGGCAATCCGGTTCTGCGAAGCTGAAAGACGGTCTTCGGCGACTGTCGTCTGATTCGAAGAACATCATGCAAGCTGCTCTCGAGATTGCGGCGGGCTCCTGACCTGCTAGCTGTTTTCCGCACAAAGGTAAAGAGGCAACAATCTATAGGCCGATGACATCAGATAGGTAAAAGTAAAGCTCATTCTATTTCTGTTGCTCCCGGTCACCAGCCCGCTCGCCGTATTCGGCAAACTGGAGTGTTGCATGAATCGTTCGCTGTTTCCGATCGATATCCAGAATCAGAGCCATTCATTCCGAGAAGAGTTACAACAAGTGGGTAATGCTGGCGTTGCGGCCCTTTTTCCCGGAGATCTTTGTACCCAAAATCCGCAGTGGTTACTCGTGGACGAGGGATTCACAATGGCCCGTGAGCCTGAGACCGAGTCACTGTTTGCCATCGGGAACGGGTACATCGGGAATCGCGGATCGTTGGCTGAAGGTAGCCCCCTTTCCGCACCGGCCACGTTCGTGGCAGGAATATTCGAGCAATCAGAAACTCCCGGTTCGGTTCCCGAGTTGATGCTCTTGCCGGATTGGACTGGGGTAAGAATCTGGATCGATCATGAACCCTTAAGCATGCAGTGTGGAGAAGTGCTGGAACACCGGCGCATTCTGGATCTGCACCACGGAACGCTCTGGCGGGAGTGGAGACACCGCGACCGCGAAGGGCGAATCACACGACTCGTGGCATTTCGGCTTACTTCATTGGCAGATCGGCACCTTCTGTTACATTCGGTCACACTAAAGGCAGAAAACCACAGTTCTGTAATCAGATTTGAAAGTTGTATGGAAGCCGAAGATAGAGCTGTTTCTCTGCTTGCTCCCGACTGGAAACCGCGAAGAGATTCCGCGCGTCCTAACGTTCTACCACTGGCATTACGAGTGCCGGGCCGTGATACGACCGTGGCTTTCGGATTGACTAGTCATCTGCTGCACACAGGCCGTGTCGCGGGCCGTCGGGCGATGCACATGGATCGAGGGCAAATTCTCGAGCAGTGCGAAGTGGAACTGGAGGCGGGGACTGAATGCCATCTCCATCGCATTGTCTCTGTTTTTACCTCGCGAGACGGTGCAACTCCATTTGAGAATTCCATGAGGCACTTGAGGGAGGTTGTTCCACGGGGCATCGCATCAGCAGTTTCGGCCCACGTCTCGGAATGGGAAACTTGCTGGCAGACTGCTGACATCGAACTCGAAGGAGACGACACCCTGCAGCGGGCGCTCCGGTTTGCAGCCTATCACCTGATCAGTGCCGCAAACCCGGATGATAATCGAGTGTCCATCGGCGCCCGCGCTCTATCGGGACCTGGTTACAAGGGCCACGTGTTCTGGGATACCGAGACCTATATGGTTCCGTTCTTCATTCATACCCACCCACCCGCGGCTCGCGCGCTTCTCGAATACCGTTATCACACTCTTGATGCCGCTTGCAGAAAAGCACTTGCTGCGGGATTTCGCGGAGCTATGTATCCCTGGGAATCGGCAGATACGGGCGACGAAACCACACCTGAAGCGATGATTGCGCCCAGCGGCGAGATATTGAAGATTCGCAACGGTGAGATGGAAGTTCACGTCACCGCGGATATCGCGTTCGCAATTTGGCAGTACTGGCAGAGCACAGAGGACAAGGACTTCTTTGTTAATTGCGGTGCTGAGATCTTGTTACAAAGTGCGCGGTTCTGGGCCAGCAGAGGAGAAATGGAACCGGACGGCTTTTATCACATTCGTCATGTGATCGGACCTGACGAGTATCACGAGGATGTGGATGATAACGCATATACGAACCTGATGGCGGCTTGGAATCTGCAGCGCGGGAGTGAAACCGCAACTCTCCTGAAAACAAATTGGCCCTATGCCTGGCAAGAACTTTCCCTTCGACTACGGTTAACTAGCGAAGAAACGGATGACTGGCAAAAGCTCGCCAGTGTGATGTTCATCCCCTTCAACCCGCAGACACTCTTGTACGAGCAGTTCAGTGGGTATTTCAACAAAGAGCACATCGATCTGAAAAGATATGAGCCACGTTCTGCAGCCATGGACACAATTCTCGGCCATGAGCGCATTCAGAAGACTGACATTGTGAAACAAGCAGATGTTGTCTTAGCGACATTTCTACTTTGGGACCAAATCCGCCCCGATGCTCGAGGAGCAAATTTTCGCTATTACGAGCCCCGCACCGGACACGGCAGTTCTCTCAGCCCTTCTGTACACGCACTGATGGCCGCTCGAATCGGAGACCTGGAATGCGCCCAGTCGTATTTGAGACAGGCGGCCGAAATTGATTTGGGCAACAATATGGGGAACGCTGCAGGTGGCGTGCATGCCGCTGCCCTTGGTGGTCTATGGCAAGCCATGGTGTTTGGTTTCGCCGGCTTCAGAGCTCAATCAGATGGAATAAGCTTTGCGCCCAAGCTGCTTCCCCACTGGCGACGACTATCTTTGCCGCTGCTGTGGCGCACTCGGAACCTGTTTGTGTGCATCGAGCCGCAAACGATCCGCGTGAGCACACCTGGTCAGGAGCCATTCCGATTGCGCCTAGAGGGAGGCTTCGAGATCAATGCCTGTGGAGGGGCTGCATACATTGCTGAGCGAACAGCATCCGGATGGGGAGCGTGGCAACAGGTTCGTGCAGAGAGAGGAAAGGATCAACGAGTATGACAGCAGCCATGCGCGACTGGAAGGCCGCGATAGAGGCAACATCAGGCCGTGCGGACGAACGGATCCAGAGTATCGTGTTAGCGCTCGATAACACCGACGAGTCCGAAACCGCGCTACCAGTTGCGAGCAAGCTGAGCGAGCTCTATCAAGCCGTCCTCCACGTTGCCTATGTTGGAGAAAGCACGGTCAAACGGCGAGAAAAACGCGAGTCGTTCAATCTCAACGATGAAAAGACGCGAGGAGCTGTTTGGGAGCAGAGTTCTGGCGATCCTGCAGAGTTCGTTGTCAGGCTCACACGCGAGCTGCGGGAACCGCTGCTGGTGCTGTGTACAGCACTAGGAACTCAGAGGGGCAAAAACCGGTTTGGATCCATGGCTGAGTCGATCTTCGCACTAAAGCCCCAGCGGGCAGTCTTGCTCACCCCCGAGCGCGGCATAAAGCCCTGGGGCTTGCGGCGGATTCTTCTGGCGCATGATGGCACTCCCATCTCACACCCAGCGATTGGACCCGCAGCCGACCTAGCGCAATACTCCGGCGCGGAGGTGATCGCAATCCATGTTGCCGCTCGCGGCGAGGAGCGCCCGAAAGCGCGGGGCAGCCTTGCCGCACCACTCTATGTGGATCAGCCGCAGCATGAATGGCCGGCCTGGGCGGAAGAATTCATGAAGCGCGTCGTTGCCGGAGGGGCACTCCGTCCCGGAGTTCATTTCAAGCTAAAAGTCATCGGCGGCCAGGCAGGATCGGAGTTGGCAGACGTAGCTCGCGAACAGGGTGTGGACCTGGTCGTTATGGCATGGCACGGGCATTGGGATCATGCGGACTGTGCAACGAGGGTAGTAGTCCGTAACGCCGGATGTCCGGTTATGCTCGTCTATTCGGAAGGCTAGGCACTTGAAGGTTTTGAGATGAACAGAGGGCCGGATGCGATGATTTTCGATCTTGACGGAGTGATCACCTTCACGGCACGTGTACATGCAGGCGCGTGGAAGCAAATGTTTGACGAGTTCTTGAAGGAAAGATCCTCTCAATTACACGAGCCGTTTCGCGAATTCACAATCGGTCGTGACTACCTGACCTATGTAGATGGTAAGCCCCGGTATGACGGTGTAGCGAGCTTTTTAGCTTCGCGAAATATTTCCATTCCATATGGCAGTCCGTCTGATCCGCCCTCGGCTAAGACTGTCTGTGGGCTGGGAAATTGGAAGGACAAGCTTTTCAACGAAAAGGTGGAAAAAGACGGCGTAGAAGTCGATCACGATGTCGTGCGACTGGTGCGAGAATTGCGAGCAAGGGATGTCCGTGTGGGTGTGGCCTCCTCGAGCCGCAACGTCGTACCCATCTTACAGCGAGCTGGAATTCGCGATCTATTCGATGAGATCGTGGATGGGATCGTCAGCGAGCGGCTTCAGCTGCGCGGCAAACCCGAACCCGATATTTTTCTTGCGTGCTTAGCCCAGCTCACGCACAACCCCGACCCTCGCAAGGCAGGCGTCGCGGAAGACGCGACCGTAGGAGTAATGGCCGGTCACCGCGGCCGGTTTGCGCTGGTGCTTGGGGTCGACCGCACGGGCAGCGGGGCTTTAGGAAAAAATGGCGCTAATTGGGTGATCAGAGACTTCAGCACTATCACGGCTGAAAAGATCACAGCGTTTTTCCGAGAAGGCGCACGCGTAGCTTGATAACGGACCCGATGTTCGTGTTCCAACTTTTCTGTAAACTTGCGGTTCAACATGGGTCGACTCCGTTCCTTTCCCTGCAGCATTCTCAGCGGTTGTAGGCTTGTCCCATTGAGCGGACTGAATCAATAACTTTGGGTGAAAACCATCATGTGGCAAGCGGAGATAGCGAAGGTGGCGTCGGGCAATCGTCTTCCAGGTTGCGGCAACGTTATGGGCGACTTCATGTTGCAATTCACCCGCGCCCTTGAGCCCCTATGATTATCGCGGTCGATCCAGCTTGGTGTTGTTCTTCGCTGGGTCCGCAACCCATGCTGGGCAGAAGGTACTCCGTTCTGCGCTCGTCGAGCGCTATCCGGAGACTCGCGAGCAGGGTGCGGAAGTCCTGCTGATTCTACCCTGCTCTGCGGACGCCTGCCTGGATGGGAGCCTAGTGGATCTGCCTTTCCGGCCCTGCTGGACGAGGACCTGGAGATCCATCAAGCGGTGGGGGCAGTCGATGTCCTTGAACGCTCCGGTCCCCCCGGTCTATGTGACCGACCGCTATCTAGAGGCATACGGTGTCTGGCGCCAGGCAGAAGGGACGCTCTGCCTTCGGTCGGGAGTTGATCTCTATGTCCTGTTCTGGGACACGAAATCGGTCGTTTTTAAGGCTGATAATTGCAGTTTCTCGTCGAGCCAGTAGTAACCTGAATGTTGTTGACATTTTGGCGTTGCAAGGCTTTCCCGGTCTTGTTCAGAAGCCTGCAACAGCACACTCGCCGGGGGGTTAAGGCCTTCGTGAGGCGGCAGAAATTTCGGTGGTTCCAAATCGCAGCAGCTGTAGGTGCGGGACTGGCGGTTTTGCTCTTGCTCGAGGCTCTGCTCACGTATCGCTACAGTGCCACGCGCCTCGCGCGCGCCGAAGGAGTGCTAAGAGCTGTCGAGGAGGTTTCCGCACTCGAACATCAGCTTCGTCGAGACCATGTCGATACCGTCAATCGCCTGCAGCAGATTCTAGGACAGATTGTTTACGACCGAAGTGATGAAATCGCCTGGATGAGCGTGATCGATGCCAACGGTCAGGTGCAGGCTTCCTCGGGTCGCCCCGAGCCGAGTCGTGTTTTCGCGCCCGATCGGATTCGTGCCGTGCTGGAGAGTCACGAGAACTCTTCCGTGGTCCGAGACATGCCGCAAGGCCAACTGCTGATCGCTTTGCTGCCAATCAAACAACAGTTCCCACCGCAATCCAACTCGGGAGCGACAAGGGATTGGCGCGTGCTGGAGATCGCCATCTATCTTAGGGGACCACAGGGGATTCTGCATCCGCTGCACCGCAATCTTTTGATCACCGCCCTGGCGTCTCTCGTCCTGCTTACGGCGATGATCATTTTCTTGTTCCGGCTGAAGGCGTATGTGCGCGGGAGAATGCTCGAGAACCAGCTTCAACTCGCCAGAACTGTTCAACGGCAACTCCTGCCGGAGCCGACCCGCGGGGACGGTTTCGAGTTTGCCGGAGAGTGTGTGCCTGCGGACATGGTCGGCGGAGACCTTTATGACGTGTTTCGTACAGGAGGGGGAGAGATCGCGTTAGTCCTCGCCGATGTTTCCGGGAAAGGCCTGCCCGCTGCCCTCCGCATGGGTGTTGTCCACGGAGCAATTCGTGCCCTGTCCCATGCTCGAAAAAAAGAAAGTGTTGCCCACATGGCAGCGACTTTGAATGAGCTTCTGCGGCAGGAAACCTCGCATGAGTTCGTCACGCTGTTTTGGGGATTCTACAATCCCAAAACACACGATTTAGAGTACGTGAACGCGGGACATCTTCCTCCCTTGCTGGTCGTCTCAAGATCAGCCGAACTCCGGCGTCTGGAAGCGGGCGGCCCGGTGCTCGGAATGCTTGCGGGTGCTTTGTACCATTACGAGCGTGTCACGCTCACTGGCGAAGAAACTCTCATTGCCTATTCGGATGGTTTGATTGAAGCCATGGGCCCAGAGGGAGAGGAATTTGGTGAATCCCGCGTGCTTTCCGGTATTCGCGCTTCGATCGGAAAGTCGCCGAATGAGATCCTTCGGCATATCCTGAACGAAGCCGTAAAATTCATTGAAAACGGGGGGTTTCACGACGACTTGACCATCTTCGTGGCGAAACTGATGGGGAATTTGCCGGAGTGATCCAAGACTACGAGCCTTGGGTCATCCTGGCATGGCTCAGTCGTAGTGAGCACGACACGCTGCTAAAATCCGTGGCCCCCTACGCCATACGCCAAGTCTATTTTCTGCTTTTTTATGCGGCCCTCGTAAAACTCGCGCATTGGCATCACCCTTTGGGAATAAAGCTTCCAGTAAATTTCGTATTTGCCCAGCAAGGAACGATGGGAGATCAAGCTGCGATGTGGTTTAGTTACGTGAGGAGGCTCAAAAAACCTGGAATCAGGGAGTTGCTTGGCAGCAGCCCGGTGTTCGAGGATGACAAGTTGGTTGCGCCTCGGCAAGCGGCAGATATGGTCGCATGGCACATGCGGCGACGAAAAGATCACCCTAGCAAGCTGGACTCCAATTGGCCGACCGCGACACTGTCGGAATTGCTACGCGCTGAAAGCCATCTCCAGAAAGAGGCCTTGCAAAGTGCGGCTGAACAGATGAAGAAGGTTCCCGGCTTTGCTCTGGTTCAGGGCAAGCCGAGTAAAGAGTTCAAGACTAGGTTGGAAGAAGTTGTCCGCAATCTCAAACTGTCGTACCTCAGGCAGCGGTTGCATGAGGTACTACGTGCAATGGCATACGTTTACCACAGGAGAAATTGTAATGGCTCAGAAAGTGATTAAGATCGTCGGAACTTCGAAAGAGAGCTTTGCAAAAGCTGCGGCGAACGCGGTCGCGGAAGCTGCGAAGGGGGTTCGCAACCTGAAATGGGCGCGAGTCGCTGGACTGGAGATGGAACTGGACGGCAAGAACATCACCCAGTATCGGACGACTACAAACATCTATTTCGATATCGAAGAATAGCAGCGAGAGAAGGCGGACTTGCGATGCGAATCTTGAGATTCGCCCTCCTCTATTTCGCAATCGTATTTGGTGTCGGTTTCGTGCTTGGCACGATTAGGACTATCTGGCTGGTGCCGCGAGTAGGCGCAAGAGCAGCCGAACTGTTCGAGATGCCATTGATGTTGGTGGTCGTTGTCGTGACAGCACGGGTCGTTGTACGCAGCCAGTCGATAGCGAGCACGAAATCTGCACGACTTGCGGTCGGTTGTATCGGACTGATTCTGATGCTAGCAGCCGAATTTGGATTTGTGCTTCGGCTGCGAGGCATCAGCATCGGGCAATACCTCGCTTCCCGAGACCCTGTTGCGGGAACACTTTACTACTTGATGCTGGTCGTATTTGCGCTCATGCCGCTGTGGGTGGGCAAAGCCAAGAAACTCTGATATTGCGCGTCTTCGTGAGTTAGTCGGCCACACGTTTCTGTAGTTGCTTGGTAGCTACTGCGACCCGCAAGTTGAGGCGATGTTTACATACGGGGTACAAGACTCGAAGGCGAGACGGCCAACCGTCTGCCAAAGCGATGGAGGCGGTTATGAAATGGTCAACGGATTTGCGATCTGCAGTGTTTGCCGCAATCGGCGGAAATGAAAAAGCACGCCGTGAGGCTCTCGGGGAAGGCCGGCAGACTACTGATTGCGGTCAGTCGCCTGGGGACCAAGAGCCAAATCTGCCCAAAGGATATAGCCATATTCGGGACTCGATCCGGGCCTTACTGACATTGGACGACGTCAGGAGCACTTTCAGGCAGTTATGAAGAGATACATTGTGACCGGTGCGCCTGGAGCAGGCAAGACGGCAGTCATACGACAACTTGAATTCGATGGCTTTAGCGTTGTCGAGGAAGCGGCAACAGACGTTATTGCCTTGTGGCAGGCGAAGGGGATTGTCGAACCGTGGACTCACCCTGAGTTCATTGACGCTGTTGTCAACCTCCAACGAACAAGGGAGCGACGAGCCGATTGTGCCACAGATCTTGTACAGTTCCATGATCGATCGGTGGTATGTACTGCGGCCTTGGCAGACTACCTTGGGTTTGCCCGCTCCCAGAACCTGCAACGAGAACTGCATCGCGTTACGACAGAAAGCGTTTTTGACCGCAGGGTTTTCTTTTTGAAGAATCTCGGATTCGTCACCCCCACCGACGCTCGCAGAATCACTTACGAAGAAACGGTCCGTTTTGAGCTGATTCATGAGCAGACTTATCGAGATATTGGATTTGATATCACCCTCATCGATCGGGGCTCGCTTTCGGAGCGAGTGAAACAAATTAAGCATTGGTTGTAGCTCGAAATTGGATTTGAAATCACCCTGGTCGATCGGGGCTCCCTTTCGGAGCGAGTGAGGCAAATCAAGCATCCGTTGACGCTCGACCGATATATCGGGCGCGAGTCGGCATCATTTTTCAGGCACTCTGCCTGAGCTTTCGGTCAACTCGTCGCGCGCGGTTGTGGAACTCATAGTACCGACGAAAGAACTCCACCACTCCAGCGAGTCGGGAGAAGCACGTGCAGTTGTACGAGTTTGTAATGCTATTCTGGAAGTGAATGCGGGAGGTGAGTGCCGACCCACTTCAATCTTTGCGATTCGGTCGATGATTCCCGCTTCAGCCATGCCACAAGCCTACTACCCTAGAGATTTTGGGACGAGTGCCCGTCGGACAGCACTCGAAACAGAACGTTTCTGACTCGGGTTGGAACCTATTTTCTCTCCACAGAAAGCGACCGCTGCGCTGAACACCAGCGACAACGCTACAAGGTCGATCAGACTCTAGTCCCCATATCGTCCCCGTTAAACGCAACCTAACCGTTCCAGTGATTCATTGAGCAGCCAACAGGGGAGGGGTATTTTGACGTGCCCAATACAAGCCGACGGTGTCAAAATACCCACCATGGTTGCTCACGGTACAGTTTCGCGTTGGGCTGCTCCCCTGTGGAGTTTGCTTACTGGCTTTGGCTTCTTCTTTCTCGGGAGTCTATCTGATGTGTGGTTGCGGCAGCACGTTGCGAGTCTTTGGCTCGCGGTCATGGATGACGCACTTATCGGAGTCGGAGCTGGTCTTCTGGTGCTTCTTTACGAGCGACGTCAAAGACAGAACATTATCAGGAAGCTGGAAGTGATACGGCTCATGAATCACCACGTCCGCAACTCGCTACAGGTAATCTCCTTTGCTGCCTCCATCCCACAGCAGGAGGAACTCGGAAAAAATCTTCGAGATGCTGTGGAACGCATAGAGTGGGCGCTTCGGGAAGTGCTTCCCGGCCAAAGAGAAAACATTAGCGACCTTCCGGAGAGATGGTAGTAGGGAGCGAGCATCCGCTCGGCGGCCTTCTCGTCGATTGCTTCAGGCTGTCGCAAGCGATGAGAAGCATTAAGGCGTAGCCAATCGGCCCCTCAAGCCAGACTGTCCTACTGAAGGGGTTGTTTCGCTGCGCTAAACGACCCCCGGACTCCGGTCCATGAGTGACATGGCGGTTTTTCAACAACAATCCCGAAAAGGTACGGAGGACTCAAAACATCTGCGGCAGTTCGACATCGGTCACGCAGACCGTGCAAAAGCGCACTGCTTCCTTGTGACTGGGGTCACGGAAAAGTTGCACGCGCGCGGGTAGTGTATTGAGTGACCGCCCCATCGGCGACGGCCAAACATTGCACAGGCTCTCCCGGCCTGTAAACCGTCCCGAAACCGCACTGCTGGACGATTGATCAGACCTCGACTGTCCTCAGTTAAGGAGGTCTCCCGATGGCCCGCATGCGCCCTTCTTTTCATAACACACGGGCGGTCCCGATTCCCAAGAGACCCGCGCTCCCTGCCTGCCCGATCTGCGACAAAGGAGTTCAGCTTGAAACTGCCAAAACAGACGAGGTCGGACGCGCGTTGCACGAAGAGTGCTACTTGCTCAGGCTGAATCTGCGGCGATCCACAACGCCAACGGATGGTATTTCTTGACGCTTTCTTGGCGTCCGCCTAGGAGGAGAAAATGACCGATCCAATGACAGACCTAGACGCTTACACAGATGAGGAGTTGGAGCAGGCACTGGCTGGCCTGCTTGCGCACGCTCGTGGAGAAGTGCTGAACGACGCTGAGGTGCAGAAATTCTGGCAGCTCCACCAAGAGGTTCTAAGGCGTCGTGCGCCACCAGAGACCTCCGCGTAGCTTAACTGACCCTGTACCGGACTTCGAGTTGAAATGGAGGGAAACGGGGCGAATTGTTAACTGATGCAATCAGGCCCGAGCACTCAAAACCCCCCTCGCGACAGTCGATGAGCGAAAATGGGGATATTACGCCAGGCCACTGCGATCCGCCTATCGAAGTCGAATCGAAACCGCCTGCTAACCCCGCATCTGCCCGGTTGGGACCTGCTTTTGCGAGATTGCAAAGCGATCATGTAAATGGGCAGGGTTGCTGTTTGAAGTGAGGTGTAAGTATGCCGTTGCTATTTGGAAACATGGACCTTACAAGTAAAGAGTGGGCTATCACAGCGCTTGTTGTCGAAGGACGCACAAATGCACAAATCGCGGAGGAGACCCGAACGCCGGAGCATGCAGTCGAGAGTCATCTGCGAAGAATCCTTCACAAGACAGGTTGCTGGAATCGTACGGAAATGGCTCTATGGTACTTGAACATGGGGGTGGAGAACGAAAGGCGATCCTACGATAGACGTGAAGCAGACTGGCAGAGCAGTCACGAGCGTCGGAACGTTGATCGTCGTCATCCTCCAGAGCGTTCTGCCCGGGCGAATGAGAAACACGACGTTAACTTGGACGAGTGATGTTTCGCGTAAGAGGAGGGAGCGGCTGTTGTCGCCAGGTCCCGCACTCATTGAGGGGTTTTAAGCACAATGGCGATCTTTCGCCAAAGTAATAGCCGAAGGTCGCCGTGCCACCAATCTTGGTGTTTTTACGGCTACTGCCATTTGTCGGTCTACCGACTTGTGCAATTTGGGATGCAGTTAGAGCCAAGAAAATGAAGGGAAAAGACGACTAGGGTATCGCATGATTAGTCTCCTAGGAGTATTAGACGCTACTCGAAAAACTTCGCACACAATCGACTGAGGGCTACATTTTGCAGAATAGTGCCAACAATCCGATGAGTCTGGATTCTCTCAATGTTCGCATCATAGCTCCCGCAATGAAAAAGGCGGGGCTCGATTGGCGCGGCTACTACCCAGGGCGCCGCGGTATCAACTCAAACGTAACGGACACATCTAAGAATGTACGCAACAGCACGGGACTGTTACGTCACAGCACTCCGACTACCGCGCTGAAGCTCTATCCACAGGCTCAGAAAGACTCGACTCGCACAACAATGCAGACAATTGAGAGAAAGGTGATAGAAATTGCGGCAGAGACTCTGAGGAAAGAACAGGAGTCCAATGAAAAGTTGCTACAAGCCGCCAGCAAAAAAGAGTAAGTTTGACCGCAGAGGTTAATTCCCGTGAGCAAAGCGGGCGATCTCGAAACGGACATAATGAACCGTTTTACAGGTGAGTAAACGTGGTCAAACAATCGAGGAGCTTTCAAAGCATCTCAAGAAGCCGCAAAGCATGATACGGGCCGTACTCGAAGTGCTGCGAAAAGAAAACTTTGTCGCTTTCAAAGACGGCGTTTGGACTATGGTTCGCTAGTAGAGGTCTACCCACTAGGCCAGGGTGCCCTAAGCCGTGGAGGCAGTTGGTGAAAAAGGCCCGTCACAAAAAATGGCGGCCTACCGTTTTAGCGTGGCAGTCGGCCACACCCAAAAACTAAAGTACTTTGTGAATCCAAATTCTCAGCGCGGGGCGATGGTTCGGTGTTACTGTTGCCGCGCTCTTGCTACCGACAACGTAGTCGGACGGCTTCGGAAGACGGCTCAAGGCATTCCCATAAGCCGGCGACTCCTTGAAGCGCACATAGCGGAAACAGAACGTACTATTGCCAATTCAGAGGAGGAGATACGCGCAATTTCTGCAAGGCAACCCGATACCGCCGACCAAGCAGCCGCCGAAAGGCAAACAAGAAGGGCTGCGGTATTGGTTACGCTCTAGCCACCAACTCCTGCGAGTGATCACACGGATTTTGCTGGTGTCCCGTCAAATATCTCTTTGGCTTCTTTGCCTACGGCCTGCACTTCTCCAGTGGTCTCATTGGCGAAGCTTGTATCTGAGGCGCTCCACGCGAAACGGACTGGAAGGTATAATTTCCGTACCACCGCAGATTTTCGTCCGCAACGCTGCCCTGAACAGCCGGAGGAATCGTTTCTGTGCAACCACCCACCGAGAAGGACAGCATTCGTCAAAATCCACCTTTTGGAAATGGCGTTGGTCTAGCAAGTCACGCACCGGCCAACGGCGGTAGGCTGATCGTTTTGACGGCCCCGTTGACCGAATCGATTGATCACGCCGGTTTCTTCATCCAGATGGCTTTAGCCTCGATACCCCAATGGCTGGAGGTTGTTCTCAACAAGAAGTATCCAAAATGGCGCGAGGTGGAGCGCAACGACGATGGCTCCGCTCGATATATGCCGGCCGGTCTGCGCGTCCTCGAGAAGTCCATCCTGCGAGAATATAACGTCGACGCGGTGGTGGCGTGCTTTCCTGATGACCTGGACCAATTCATTGGACCCAAGACGCGCATCGTAGCCGTCTCCACACACAATCCGCTAGGCGTCACATTTGCCGCCGGCGTGTACACGTCCATTTACGGTTCGTCGAAGGAACCGCTCAATTCGATTTACACGCGCGTGATGTTCGACAAGATCAATTCCAGTCCGTACCGCAAGAATTTTCAAGTGATCGTGGGCGGTTCGGGTGGCTGGCAGATTCGGCAAACACGCGCATTCGAAGAGTTGGGTATTGACTGCGTCGCAGAAGGCCGCAGCGAGTCCACTGATACCTTGGCACTGTTCCGCAAGGCCATCGCGGGTAAAGCACTGCCGCGGGAAGTCAACTTGGCCCATCCTACGTCGCGCGATGCCATCCTGTTCCCCGATAAGCGGACGACCTTCGGAGTTGTGGAGATGACCACGGGGTGCGGTCGCCGGTGCCAGTTTTGTGTGCCCGACTTGAATCCGCAAATTGATATGCCAAAAGCGCGAATCATGGACGCAGTTCGTGCTAACGTGCGGCAGGGCAACAAACTGATCTCCCTCGCCACCGAGGACATGTTCATCTGGGGCCAGGTCCACACCGACACACCGTTCTTCTTCCCCAACCGCGAAGCGCTCGTGGACCTCTACACCGAAATCGTCAACATGCCGGGAGTGGAACAACATCTGCTCAGTCACTGCACCATGGCGCCTTTCGTCGTAGACCCGATTTTGATCCGGCAACTTTCCGAGAAACTGCTCCCCAAGAGTCCGATTCATCTCCCGCGTCTCAGCACCCACCCGCAGAAGAAGGCGCTGGTTCCGTTGATCGGACTTGAAACCGGCTCGCTGCGCATGGCGCGGCAGATCATGCCCAGCAAGGCTATTCCATTTTCGATTGACGATTGGCCCAGTGTCGTCCTCGAAGGCCTCCGCGTTGCCAACCAGAACAACTGGTTCCCCATGATGACCCTCATGGTTGGCAACCCGGGTGAAACCGATCAGGACGTCCGGGACACGCTCGATCTCGTCTACGAAATGGAGCGCCGTGAACTTTTTGCGTTTCTAGTACCGTCGATCTTCACGCCTCTGCACGACACCCGTATGGAGCATCAAACCGGTGTAACCCAGACCCGCCAGCTCACTCCGTTGCAGTGGCAACTCATGATGAAGTGCTGGAAGCACAACCTGCGCCCCGGGCAGTACAGTTGGTGGGGCCCATTAGCCTGGCGCATTGGAGCATTGTTCATGTGGCTGTGCCGCCTGCGCAAACTCAACGGACCTAACTTCACATGGCCCCTCATGATGTTCGCAGGAATAGCGCAGGAAGGAATTCTGCAAAAGATTGGCAAGATTCATGTGGGCAAGCCGCTCGTAACCAAGAACCGCCGGGAGCTGATCGCCTCCTTGCGACCGAACTATTGGAAGCACTTGCGGCCGGATAACGGGGACTTACCGGAAGAGTGGAGGAATGACAAGAAGGTCATTCCGTTTTCGGGGCCGGCGCACGGGCCCAGCGCACCCGGTCTTAGAGTCGTGTCCTAGCCTTAGTTTCCGCGAACGCATCCGCTACACCTATTGAGGCGCGATCTCGGTCAGCGCCCACTCAATTCGATCTACCTCTTCCCGAATCACTCGGATCGCTTGATGATCGGTCGGGAATGGTACGAGTTTGATCGCTTCAACTGCGTGACGAATCCTGTAGTTGCGGTCCCGAATGAACTTGATTCTCTCAGAGGTCTCCTTGCGCTTTTGGTAGAACCTTCGAGCTAGACTCGTAGTCACCCAGGCGAACGCTAACCCGAACAACATCTCGATGGGAAGACGATCGGTTGCTCCATCGAAGTCGAGGAATGCAAATCGATACACGGCTTCTCCAAGACCTAGTGAGGCGAAGATCACTCCCATTCCAATCAAGCTAAGGGTCACTCGGTCAAAGGATCTTTGTTCCACGGGCGATTGCTGCTTGCCATACTCTTGGGCGAGTGCCATTTCTCCCCCTATTGTTGTAGATTGGGTCCAACTATTTTACGCCATGTGTTTTGGTTCGTGCGGTCGATGAAAGTTGAACCGCAGTTCCGGACCTCGCCGGGGTTCCGCTTAACCGGCCGTACACAGAAGACTGACTAGTTTAGGCGCGCTCGTGCGGCCCCGATAACTGACAAAACTGACGGCCGCGAGAAGACTGTTCCATTGGCAAGTGCTTCGGCGCTCACATGCCACTTGGCTAAAGCTGGCTGGCACGCATGTTAAGGATGCCCAAGTACAGATGAGGCATTCAAGAGCAAAAACCACTCTGGAAATCTATCAGCAGTTCATTCCCGAATCTCAAAGACGGGTAGTGGACAAGTTGATGAACTTAACGGGAACTGGTCTTGTGAACTGAATCTGTTCCACTGTCTTGTTCCAAAATGTTCCAATATTAGCGGAAAATAGTGACGAAAACGTGAAAAGACAGACAAGGGGGAGGGGACGCTGGCACAAAAGTGAAGCAATGAACCCAATGCACCCCGGAGTGTCTCAAGAACGGTGTTACTCACTGTCGGCAAATAGTACGTTCGGAGTTCGCGTCGTGCATCCGCAACGACCGTTTGGTTATCCCCGCTATACGAGTCTGAGTTATTAGAGAACCTTACGACAGTCGTCCAGAAACTCTCGGAACAGGTGCCTCTCCGCTTTTGCCAGGCTCTGCTTCACCGGCTGGTCTGGCCAGCAACCTCGCGTCCCGTTTACGCTGCTCACCGTCATGGAGTGCTCGCGCAGCACAAGTTGCTGACCGCGTTGGGAGCTCTTTACGCGACAACTCGCGACATCTAGAACCTTACTTATCTTCGAACTGCCGTCAGCCTTCGTTTTCCGGTGAATTTACGGGATGACGAATTGGAGTGTGCTTTTGTGTGTCTGAAGTGTGCACGCCCGACCGACGTGTTAAAGAGTTCCTGTTGGGTTTGTGAGAAATGCAAATCTCTTTTATGGGGTCTCTATTGGCACCAGACTCGTGGTTATGAGGACCAAGTTCTTTGTTTCATAAAGTAACATTTGCGTTCCATTCTTAAGACTTGGGAAAGGAGCTATCATTCTCTCGTGCTTCTTTGTAGGACGACACTGGCCACATCGTCACTCGTACCCCCTTCGAGCGGTCCATTCGGAAGCCTCCTCTGGCCGAAGCGTCTGCGCGTTCAGGCGGCGCCGGTGAAGAGCTCGTCCACCGTGATCTCCCATTTCTTCAGCAGCCATTCGGGGACGTAGACACGGTTCCTGTTCTGCTGGCACCAGATGCGGAGCTCATGCGACGAGGCGTACGTCTCGGGCGTCAGACGCAGACACCTTACCTGCAGTTCGAATTCGGTGGCTATAGCCCGAGCGGGCGGAGTGGGACGCCCCCAGTTGGGGTTGCCGCGTCTGCGCTTGAAAAGGAGGGCTGCCATAGGCCCAAGCATACTCCGCAGCAAGTTTCTCCGCAGGGGAATCTTTGCGATGGCGCGGTTTGCTGGGGATCAGCGCGGGCTGTTATCTTCGGCGATATGCCCGTGACGGTGGAGATGCAGCACACGGGAGACGCTGCGCCGCAGCGGGAAGTCGCGGCGCTCGTCGAGCACGTGCTCGCTGACCGGCCGGGAAAATGGATGGTGTCGATCGTCGGCTCCAAAGGGAGCGACCGCTGGGAGATGACGATTGCGGGGCCGAACGGCTTCGAACGGTCGTACTCGCTGGAGGGCTCAGCAGGGGAGCACGAGCCGCGGGCCATCGCGGCGATAGTCGCGAGGATGCTGCCGCAGAGATGAGGACCAGTGGCCGTTTACTCGCCCCGGGTTGAACCATGGTGTGGGTGTTCCCTCGGCGATTGTGTGCTACTTTCCTTTCATGGTTCAAGCTCACTGGCGCCATCCTCTGGCCGAAGAGATCAAGTTCGTCGCGAGGTTGCCATGTCAGTGCTGGTAAGGCGCATTCTCTGCTGGCTATGTCCCCATCGTCTCTCCTGGCCCCACAGTGGAGTCGAAGGCCAGGACTATCAGGTCTGTCTCCTTTGCGGCACGGCATTCGAATATGACACCGCGAAGATGCGTCGAACCGGGCGCGTAGTCTCTTCGAACGGCGTTCGATGAACCGTGGGTGGTGAGTCCGTCACGGACCAGCGTGTCCAGGATCACTGACAAATTCCCCCGACAAAGAAGAAGATTAGCGGCACATCGTTTACTTCGTCTGCCCTCAGGGCAATTAAGACAACAGATTCGCGATTGGGGCAGAGGCGCATCCGCAGAGATTGCAACGACGCAGCCTCTGCCGCTTTCGCCTTCGGGGGATCGGTGGCGGATCATGGCGAATTCCAGCGAATGGAGAACCAAGTACGGGAGCGTGATATTCGAGACGAACAGGCGCGCCCTGACGAAGGAAATCGCCGAAGCGGAAAGCGCGATCATCGTCCGAGCACGCGAACTCTTCCAAAAGACCGGCGGAGACGTCGAAGTGGAAAGGGAAGAATTGGACGAAGTTCTGTACACGCGCAGGTATTCAGAAGCGTGCTCGGGAATGCGGCCGCATGAGGAACGGGGGCGTCGCCCGGACGAGCGCGGCCACGTTCCGCCGTGCGAAGGCAAAATGCCTCAGGTCTGCGTCACTTCAGCTCACGGACCGCCCTCGCGTATTCGTCGGTCGACCTCTGCAGTTCGAGGGCGAGCTCATCGGGACAGCGCACATCGGAATTCTTTAGCGCCTCCAGAGCCTCTCCCACCTTCTTTTCGGCCTGCCGCACTTCCTGAATCGTAGCCATAACGACGCTGCTCCCG
>JAICSO010000128.1 GCA_025936825.1 Terriglobales bacterium | reverse complement strand
GGAAAATATCGCGGTACAAGTTGGAACACGGCTCCGTTGCCGATGCCAAGGAAGGCAGCGCATCCCAGCGCTCCAACCGTGAATGGCAGCATCGATTGCACGCCGAGCAACAGCCCAAAAGCGGCAATGGCCGGCAGAATCCACGAAAGGACGCGTGAGCCTCCAATTCGGTCGGACAGCCATCCACCGAGCGGCCGACATAGCGTGGCGAGCATGACAAACCCGGCCGTTCGAAAACCGGCATCCGCTGGCTTCAAAGCAAATTGATCGCGCAGCAGGGTTGGCAAGTAAATTGAGAAGGCGACGAATCCACCAAAGGTTAGAAAATAGAGCGATGCCAGTGCCCATGCCAGAGGTTCGCCTGCGAGTACGCCGAGCATCTCCGAGAAGCCCTTGGGACGAGCAGCGTGGGGAGCGTTTCGAGCGAAGGTAACAAACAACGCTGCCCAGACCAAAAGGATGACCGACATTCCCCAATAGACAGTGCGAAAACCGTACGCGGCAGCTACCACCGGCCCGAGGAAGACCGCGGCTGACTGGCCAATATTCCCTAAGCCATACACGCCGAGGGCACTACCTTGGCTCTCCATCGAAAACCAGCGGGAGACGTACCCAACGCCAACTGCAAATGAAGACCCTGCCATTCCGAGAAGGAACGCCACGACGAGCAGATTCCCGTAGCTGGTAGCCGCCGGGACCAAGGCCACTGGCAGCGCCACAAAGAACATCAAAACGGTGAAAACAGCACGGCCTCCAAATCGGTCCGCCAGCATTCCTATCGGAATGCGCGCCAATGCGCCCAAAAGAACTGGTACGGCAACTAGAAAGGCCGTTTGTGTCGCTGAGAGGTGAAACTGTTGGCGAAAATGCGGGGCGAAGGCACTGATGAGGCCCCACGCCGCGAAGCAAACTGTGAAAGATACGGTTCCCAGTAATAAATGCTTACTCTGCGACGCCTGCAGTTCTTCCACTTCGATAGTCATCACCGGGCCTTCTTGAAGAACTTTACGCTCACCTCAGTGTCGAGTCTCGGCTGGAGCATTTGCTGGTTCTGCCTTGCGAACCCTCCTACTATATCGTCTGACGATATGCTACACCTGCGAAGAGGGTGGACGCCGTACGAAGGTGACAAGCAGATTAGCGGCAAATAATGTCACTGCCGTCATCTCAGTGACAGCGGAGACCGGCAGCCATGCCCAAGCGGAACGTACCCAGCCCTGGTAAGCGAGAATTTCTGAACTAACGCGTAACAAACATCCAATGGCGAGGAACGCAGTCGCCGCAAACATGAGCTTGTTGCTGAATAGGAGACGCATCCCGGAGAAGGCTGGTAATATTCGCTGTCCGATTGAGAACACCATCGTGGCCAGGAACCCGACAGTTAAGGCGTGTCGTGAAGCGCCCCAAATACCGTGCGGGTTCTCAACTGCGGCCGCCCAGATCCCAAGTGCGCCCGCGACCAAAGCCCAGATGTATGCCAAACGAACGAAGACCGGAAAGCTTACGTGCACCCCTTTGACTTTGGCAGGACGCGCCGTGGGCTCGAGCAATCGCAACGAGTAAAGCGCCGCGATTAAGCCGGCGACCAGCACGAGGCTTGCAGCCATCATCCAACCCGCGAAGGCGATCAGAACGCCGGTTGAGTTTAAAACGACAGCAAACAAGAGTACGTGTCCGCGTGTGGGGCGTAATCCTAGAAAAACGGGAAGCCACTTGGCGCTGAATCCCCAGACAAATGGAACCAAGAATCCCCAAGTCTGAAGGACCAGAAAACGTTGGTCGAAATCTGCAGGTATTTCCGCCGATGTTCCTCGGAGGGCGAGAAACAATGTCACTCCAAAGTTGACCAGAAGTGTGAGGAGGAGGCCCACGGAACCCGCAATGACCACGAAGACCCAGTGTTCCAGTTTGGTCTTGCCGACGTCTTGGGGACGGTGGCCCGAAACAGTACGAAAGAAAATCAGGAAAGCTGCAAATTCGAGTGCTGCCGAAAGGGGCAGCAGAGTCCTCCAATGCCACTGGTAGACGCCGACTAGCCATCGCAGCGTAACGCCGCCGGTCCATAGCGCCCAAGATGACCAAACTGCCGATAATGCAAACGAATTCAGGCGCCGCAGCTTGGGAATGGAATAGAAGCCAATACCCAGGATGAATGTTCCGATCCAACCGAAGATCTGAGCATGACCGTGGGCTTGAATCCATGCCGCGGACACCGAATCCGCAGCGTGATGACTGCTGATCGCCAACAGATTCCATACCCCCAGAAAAGTTCCTGGCAACAGCATGAAAAGTAGCCCGGTACTGATATAGAGCATCAGCAGGCGCGACAGCGTCGTTTCCCGCGCCGCTGTGATATCGAAAATCTGCAGCGGCGTGAGCGGCCGGCCCGCTTCTTTTTCAATGCGCGTTGGCAGTGCCGACATGGCGTAAGGCTCCGGTTAATGCGCCTTTTCCATGGCAATCGCCCGCGGAAACAGGATGTTGTTCTCCAGGTGAATGTGCTGGTGAAGATCGGCTTCAAAATCCGCGAGCGCCTTATACAGTGTTTGGTAGCTGATACACGCATCGCCTGGAGCGGTATAGCCACAGCTGGCTTCGCGCATGGCACGCAGTGCGTTGCCGGCGGAATCGTGCTCATGTTCCATCATGGACACCGGGTTTTGCACGCTGCCAAATGGCGGCGGTAGAACTGGTTCCTTCTGGATCACGGCCTCCTCCATCCTCACGATGTAGGGGAACAGGACTCGCTCTTCTTTCATCATATGCGTCGTCAGTTCCTGGACCAAGCCTTGAAAGCTGGTGCGGACCTGTTGCAGTTCGGGATGGTTCTTCCCATGGACGGAGCAAACTTTGTCTAGGAGAGGGACAAGGCGAGCCATTTCCTCGCGCGTGTACTTGTGGTGGGTGTTCTTGATGTGCGCGATCAAGTCTGCAAGAGGCTCGTTTTGCCAGTTCCGCTCTTTCTGCGCAGCGTGTACCGCTTGCTCGGCCATTTCCAACGAATCGATCACCTGATCTATCGAGAGGTTGGACGCCCGGCAGGCTTCGTCCAGCGACTTGTTGCCTCCGCAGCAGTAGTCAATACCTAGCTTTTCAAAGACTCTCGTGGCAGTAGTATTCTCCAACGCCAACTCACGAACGGTTTTCTCGGCAGTCATGCTCATTGCATTCTCCTCAGGACAAAGCCTCCATACTTGCAGGCTGCGGTCCATGTTCTAAGGCTAGCGGAGCGGCGGACCCATGCCGATGACTTTTGTCACGAAGAGGCAACAATGGACGAAATAGTTCAGATTAGGGGAATAAACGAGGAAGGGAATCGTGGGAAGAGGATTGAGATTTATTCCGGGGAATCGATTTCGGCTTCCAACGCCTTTAGGTTGGAAATCATCACTGTCCGTCCGTCGATCTGAAGCACCCCCTCTGCCTGGAGGCGCGAGAGATTGCG
>JAICSO010000014.1 GCA_025936825.1 Terriglobales bacterium | reverse complement strand
CGATGCGCGCGTTCACAGCTGGCCATTTTGTGCTCTGAATATGTTCGCGGTAGAGCTGCCGTGCACCATCGAGCAGGAAAAGCCCTCCACCCAAGATGAGGATGGGGCCGAACCCGCGCAAAACTTTCACCCAAGAGGGCCGTTGTGCTTTAGAACTCAAATACTCATCTCAAGTCGGCAGGTTGCGACGAAATTGAACGATCGTAGCGCGTTTTATGCCTACCTCGAAAGATACGTCAGTACATGAGCTGGGGCTGCCAAGTGCTCTCAGTAGGAGCTCAATTCTGAAATTGATAAGAGAACGTTCCTTGTAGTAGCATCGCCGAAACGGATAGGAGATCATGAAAGAGCAGCGCCTTTCCAAAGCCGAAACTCGCATCCTCCGTCCGGGAAATCCTCGAGAGTCTTCCTGAACAAGAGCGTGTTGCTTACACAACCGTGCAGACACTCTATAGGGCTTTTTCTCTTAGCGAGTTCGTTGCCATGCCATTCAATACTCCTTAAGCTGGCCAAGACAGCACAAAATTAGGCGATTCGCTCGACTTCTTTGGCAATGGTCACATTAAAAATGGAGTCCTCCCTCAGCCGTGTAAGTGCGCGGAGTCAAGAAATGTGTCCCACTGAAAGTTGATAAAAAATTGTACAGTGCAACCTTGTTCGTAACGATGAAGCCGCCGAGAACAAGCCCATCAGAGCCAGCACGATTACCGCAATCAGCATCCCTCCGACCATTGTTACTGCCTCCTCTGCCGTGTGCGATCTCGTTCTTGCGGAGCCGGTTGTGCTTCGTTTGAGTCAACCAGGGCAGGGGTCTGCTCTGGCGCGGCAGCATTGCGCCGCGACCGAATCTCTATCCAGACGAGTAGCGCAATGGAAATGGCGGTCAATCCGCCAACCAGAATGTGCGAAACGTCCATGGTTTTTGACCTCCTTCTCCGTGTTCGACCAGGGCAGATTGCACCTCGTCCACACCGTCCACAATGAACCGTGTACAGCGTCTCGTTTCTATGCGGCCGCAGCTGCGGTCTCCGGTTGATATTCCACCTCCAGAATGTGGAAACGCCGCATGCCCGAGGGGACCTGCCATTCAATTGTCGTGCCAGCGCTGTAGCCAAGCAGGCCCGTCCCGATGGGCGCGAGCACCGAGATCCGGTTTCTGGCGATATCAGCTTCCCTCGGGAAAACGATGTGATAGGTCGTTATCCGCCCACTGTTTAGGTCTTTCACCTTCACTCGCGAGTTCATTGTCACAACATCGCTCGGGACCTCACCAGCTTTCATGATGGCGGCACGCTCCAGTTCCTGCTCAAGGTCGTCGAGATGCTTTGCATCACGCTGACGGAACACTCTGGATGATTCGACCAGACGCTGAAGACGCACGTAGTCTGCTTCCGTTATCACGATGTTCTTTGCTTTCACGATTGTTCCTCCTTGTAATCTTTTCTGCTGAGTTCCTCAGAGTGGTGGGACTTCAGATCGCTTCCTCACTCCTCTTTGGGTGTGGCTCGTCAACTCTGCTATGCCGCGAGCCGAACCGACTCGCGCCCGATCCGTGTGTCCCGGATTCGTTCCAACTCGCGTCCGAACAAACGGCCGATTCTGCCGGTCGCTCGGTCAATGGCGGCAAACAAATCTGGGTCCTTTTCCTCGACCGCTACGCGGCCGAAGGGCAGGAGTTCCGTGCTAATGCGGCATTGGCACCCTCCCGGGCCATCGTCTCCTATGCGTACGGTGACTTGGCCCACACGCGACCCGAAGCGGCCGAGCCCAAATCGCAGCCGCCGCTCGACGTAGGAATTGAAAGCCTCAGCAAGATTAATGTCGTACATGTGCATCACAATGTGCATTTGCGTCCTCCTCGCTCGGTCTCGTGCTTCTATTTGCACTCTACCGATGATGGTTTATTAAGAAAAGTAGATAAGTCATAACGATCTGTTAAGCTTTTGTTAAGTATCCGCATTCGGTTAGATGGTGATCAAATGGAATGGTTGAATTACCACCACTTGCTCTATTTCTGGAGTGTTGTTCGGGCTGGAAGCATCCAGAAGGCAAGCGAACAGCTGCTCGTGTCGCCGCCTGCCATCAGCACCCAACTGAAACTTCTGGAAGATCAACTTGGCGAGAAACTGCTCGCCCGATCGGGACGCCGACTAGCTCTGACTGAAATGGGAAGGACAGTTTTCAGCTATGCGGAGGATATTTTCGGGCTCGGCCGCGAACTTATGGACGTAGTGAAGAACCGCCCTGTCGGGCGGCCCTTGCGACTGGACGTCGGCGTCGTTGATGTGATGCCCAAGGCCGTCGTCCAGGCACTGCTCGAGCCGGCGCTCCACCTGCCGGAAGCGGTTCGCATTGTCTGCCGCGAAGCCTCTGCCGACCAACTGGTTGCACGCCTGGCGACTCACGAACTCGATGTCGTGCTATCTGATTCCCCAATGGACCCCTCGCTGAAGATTCGCGCTTACAGCCATCTTCTCGGAGAATGCGGAGTCAGTTTTGCTGTTGGACGGAGAACAGCCCCGCGCTACCGACGTGGATTCCCCCAGTGCCTTAACGGTGCGCCCATGCTACTGCCAACCGACAATACTGCCTTCCGACGCAACCTTGAATTCTGGTTCGAGTCCGAGGGAATTCGACCGATCGTTCTGGGGGAGTTCGAGGACTACGCGCTATTACGAGCATTTGGAGAAACTGGCGCAGGCGTATTTCCCCTTCCATCTGTCGTCGAGCCCCAGCTTCGAAAACAGAAAGGACTCAAGACAATCGGCGCAACCCATGATGTACGAACGCAGTTTTATGCCATTAGTGCCGAGCGAAAGTTGCAGCATCCAGCAGTCCTTGCCATTCGCAACTCTGCCCGAAAGGAACTGTTCAGTCCACACTGAATGTCGAAAAAAGTGAGCAAGTCATCGCAATTTCAGGGCGAAGCCGGAGAGTGAACGATGCCCACTACCGAAATTGCTTCAGCACTCCAAGTCGTTGCTGAAAATGCGCGGAAAACATCGCCGTTTGGTCGCAAGGCTCCGTGGAAGTACATGCGCGCTATTTCCCGGATTTTCGATAGATCCACGACTCCTTTCGGGATCGTAGCCTCAGTCATTTTTCGCTACACTAGTATCGTGTTACGACATACCGGCACGAGCAGAAGAATAGATCTCTTCCGAGAGCACGAACAATGGCTAATGGACCATTGCTCATCCTTCCCGCATATGCTGAGTAGGCACGGGCGGGACTCGTGCCGAATTCTTGCCCTGATAACTTAGAGCCAGCAGTGGTATAGCCGATGATTTCCTTTAATGCCGCACACGCAGCAGTGCACTACCCAAAAGACCGCCGCTTTCGCATTTGGATCAGTCCCTCCATTTTGATTGGAATCGGAGTGGTGGTTATTGCTGCAGTTCTCGCCGCTTGGATTGAACTTGCAATAGCTGGTTTGCCCGCTGTTCCCCCGGTGCCTCAGATCTATCCAAACAATTTTGCTGGCCCACACGGGTTTCCGCCGTGGGTGCGCTATTGCCATTTTTTAAACTTCTTTTTCGTGATGCTCCTGATCCGGAGCGGCCTGTCAATCCTGTTTGATCATCCACGGCTCTATTTCAATGACGACTGCACGCCCGGAAGCGAATGGATCCGGTTTACGCCACTCAAAGTTCCTCGTGATCGCGTCTGGACGGCAAAAGATGATTCCCGCTATCTGTCGCCGATGATTGGCACGCCCGGTTACAGGCACACCATCGGCATTGCGAGGGTTTGGCACTTCATTGACGTCCACGGATTCATCGTCACCGGCATTCTCTTCATCATTCTGCTGTTCCATACCGAGCAGTGGCGGCGGATCGTCCCCACATCCCGGACAGTTCTTTTGCAGGCATGGAATACATGGGTGCACTACGCGACCCTCCATATGCCTCCGGAGCCGAACGGCTTCTATGGCTACAACGCCCTCCAACAGATCGCTTATTTCACTGTCGTATTTGTTTTTGGCCCATTGGCCATCGCAACTGGTATTGCGATGTCACCGGCGGTAGTGAATCGCTTTCCGTGGTACGCCAAGATCTTTGGTGGCAGGCAGTCCGCTCGATCCATCCATTTCCTCACGATGCTCAGTTTCCTGGCTTTTCTTGTCGTACACGTCACGCTGGTTGTGATGACAGGATTTGCTAGGAACATGAACCACATCGTGATGGGCACGGATGATCAGAATCCCATCGGGACGTATTTGGGATTTGTGGGAATTGCTGTGGTTATCCTCTCGTGGATCGCAGCGCATTACATTTCTTGGAGCCACCCGCGAGGCCTGCAGCATGCATTGAAATCCGTGACCTATCCTATGCAACTGCTGACGCTGAATCGGCTCGTTCCGCACCAGAACTACTCGGAGCAGGATATCTCGCCGTATTTCTGGCCCAATGGGAAGATGCCACTACGAGAGGATTGGAAACGTCTTGCCAAGGGCGGCTTTCATGATTTCAAGCTGCAGGTTGGCGGTCTCGTCGAAAACCCGGTTGCCCTCTCACTCGCGGATATCGAAGCGTTGGGCATGGTCGAGCACATCACTATGCATCACTGCATCCAGGGATGGACTGGCATTGCAAAGTGGGGCGGCATTCCGATGAGAACGCTAATTGATCTCGTTCGCCCAAAACCGCAGGCCAAGGTCGTGGCATTCTTTTCGTTCGGCGAGGCGCTTTATGGCGGCCCTTACTACGACACACAGAGCCTAGAGAATGTGCTCAAGGCGGAGTGCCTGCTCGCAGTTCGAATGAATGACCAACCACTTCCAGAAGTCTATGGCGCTCCCCTGCGGCGGCGCGTCGAAAATCAGCTTGGCTACAAGATGGTCAAGTGGATCGAGCGCATCGAGTTCATCCAGTCAGAGAAACAGTTGGGCGCCGGAGAAGTGGGAAGAACGAGGACGACGAGTATTTTGATCTGCTGCCTAACATCTGAAACGTCCCGCTCTGCCGGAGCGTAATTACTTCGCTTCGCGAAGAGGTTGCGTTGCCACAGCCGGTGCCTCGCGTGCAAACGTAGTGAGCAGATTAAATGCGAAGAGCGTGACGGCCGTCATTTCGCAAATTGCGGACGTCGGAAGCCATGACCACGCAGATCGAACGAAGCCTTGATACGCCAAGACTTCTGAACTGACTCGCAGCAGGCATCCGACTGCGAGCAGCAATAGGGACAAAAACATTAGCTTGGTGCTGAACAGCGGCCGCATTCCTGAGAAGGCTGGAAGTACACGCTGGCCAATAGCAAAAACCATTGTCGCCAAGAAACCGACAGTTAAAGCGTGACGTGAGGCGCCCCAAATCCCAGAGGAATCCCGGCTCATCGCGGCCCAAAGGCTCAGAAATGCCGCAATCGACGCCCAGACATAGGCAAGCCGTACAAAGAATGGAAAGCTTGAGTGAACTCCTTTGACTTTGGCTGGTCGTTCCGCAGGTTCGAACAAGCGTAACGCGGAAATCGCGGTGGCTAACCCCGTCAGGAGTAACACGGTGGCAGGTAACATCGCACCGGCAAGTGCGAGCAAGACGCCGCCTGAATTTAAGGCAACGGCCAGCAGTAGAATCCGTCCACGCGCGGTCCGCAAACCAAGAAACACCGGTAACCACTTGGCGCTGAATCCCCACACAAAAGGCACCAAGCATCCCCAAGTCTCAAGCACAAGAAACCGTTGATCAAAGTTGGGCGGCACTTCAGGTGACGCACTTTGGAACCCCAGATAAAACGCGAGGCCAAAATTGACTAGCAATGTCAGTAGCAGCCCGCATGAACCTGCAATTACCACAAAGACCCATTCATCTAAGCTAGCTTTGTCGGAGTGGTCGGCACGATGGCGGCAAACGATACGGAAGAAAACAAGAAAGGCGATTAGCTCGCAGACCGAGGAGAGCGGGACAAGCACGCGCCAATGCCATGGATAGACGCTCCCAATCCAGCGCGAAGCGACACCCATGGTCCATAACCCCCAGGCGCACCACACCGGCGCAAGAGCAAACGACCCCAACCGTCGCAACTTGGGGATTGAGTAAAACCCGATTCCAAGAATGAAGCTACCGATCCAGCCGAAAATCTGCGCGTGGCCGTGTGCCTGAATCCATGCTGGGGAAACGGAATTTGCCGCGCGATGGCTGCTGATCGTCAGCAAGTTCCAGACTCCGAGAAATGTTCCCGGAAGGAGCATGAACAACACGCCGGTGCTGATGTACAACATCAGCATGCGGGACAAAGCTCTCTCACGCGCGGCAGTGATGTTAACGATCTCGCTCGCCTCTAGCCGCCTGCCTGCTTCCCTCTCGATTCGGGTTGGAAGGGTGGACATAGGAGGTCACTTCACCTTAGGTTATCGTTTGTTCCGGTATCACTACCCTGACTGTCGAGTTCCCATTCAATCCAATCTTCACAGAACAGCTCGACTGGGTGCGGAGTTCGATAGTTCCATTTCCGCAACGAAGGTCATTTTCTCGCGGAGACCCGCTGCTGGTAATTGGTAAACGCCCAATGATTTTCGGAAAGGTGCTGCGTGCTCGTGACGTTATAACTTTATCGGGGGGGACCAGTGCTCCGTCAACATTTGCCACCACCAAGCGTACGTCTTCCGGTGCTTCTTCTTTTTGCTTGCCATCGGATCCACCTCTCACAATATCTGCGACGCTGGTAGCTTCGGTGACATAACTCATCGATTCGACTCCTCACCCTGCTTGTTTGCTTCAAGCACCTGCGGCCCTTTTACGATGACCACGCCTTTCATGCCGGAAGTCTCATGAAGGGTGCAAACGTAACGGTAGATTCCAGGGACGGTGAAGGTATGGCTGAAGGACTGTCCTGGCTGCAAAAACCCTGATCCGAAAGGACTCACTCCTGATGGGAGCTTTACATCAATTGCGTAGACCGCCCTGCCGGGATCGGCAACCACGTTGTGAGTGACTTCGGATGAATTTCTCCAAACCACGGTTTCGCCAGCATTGATCTCCATTGTCCTCGGCAGGAACCCCATGTCGCTCATGCCGACGACTCCACGCGAGGCTTGCACATGTTTTGCGAGGACTCTCTGAATTTGAGCAGTCGTGATCTTGCCACCGCACGTCGGTGCGATTGCCTCGACCGTGTCAACCACGAAACTTGGCAGGTGTGGATCTTCCACCGGCATCACGCTGCCGAATTGCCCAGTGATATGCACGAAGCGGCTCGCATTTTCGGAAAACAGCAGAGGCCGGGCTTCCAGGCGATACATCTTCGATGAAGGAAAACTGCGAAGCAACGCCTTACCATCTGCTGCTAAGACTAGACACCCGTTCAGCATTGTCCCTGCTTTAGCATTTGCACTTTTCACCCGGGCATCCTGGACTTTCCGTTGCGTTGTCTTGGCTGCATGTTGCTGCATGTGCATCGTCCCACCCATATCGTCTGCAGCGGAAGAACTCTGGGCTGTGGGTCCGGCGTTTGATGCCACGGATGGGTTCTGATTCGCAGACTCATCCGCCCGCGTAATTCCGTCAATCCACGCGCTGGTGGAACCAGACTCGGAGCTCGCAGGACCTGCATGCATAAGCCCGGCATTCTCGGGACCTGTCACATCGAAAACGGCCATATCACCTTTCGCCATGCGCGCCATAGCATGGTCCATCAGGTCGAACTTGCCGGGTTGCTTAGCCGCGAATTCCAGGATCGCCGCCGCGCCCGGCGGCACCCCGGCCGTCTGGATGCCTGAAAGCGGCGAAGACGTCAGTGATCCCAACTCGTACAAGCGGGTGAAAATCTCGCCGACCACATGCATTGAGGCAGTCTCATTGGGGCCCGCATTGCCGAAAAACACGCGGACCGTCGCGCCCACTTTGGCGGGCATGGGGTACTCGGTGACGAGCGCACCCACCGCGCCATTGAGCACAAAGTATTCAGGAGTCTCGGCCATGAGTTTAGCTGCGCTGAACTGCTGCAAGCCCTGTTTCCCTATTGGGGCACCGCTATAGATCTCGCCCTGTATTACGTAATATTCATGGTCAACCGGCGGCAGTCCACCATCTGGCTCAACCAGGATCAGTCCGTACATCCCGTTCGCCATGTGTTCGGCAATCATGGGCGTTCCGCAGTGATACACAAACAGCCCCGGTGTAGTGGCTTCGAATGTGAACGTCTTCGACTGCCCTGGCGCAGTCTGCGTAAGAGCAGCTCCGCCCCCGGGCCCCAAGGCGGCATGAAAATCGATCGAATGGGTCATGTGGCTGCTTGCGTCGTTATGAAGTGTGACCTGGACGGTATCTCCCTGCCGTACGCGAATCATCGGGCCAGGCACTTTGCCGTTGAATGTCCAATAGCGATAGGTAGTAGGAGCTGAGGAATCGAGAGTCCCAATGATTTCCTCAGCTGTGAGGGTGACATGGACCACGCTCGGGTCTCGCTTGCCAGCGGGCGGTGGAAGATCGGTCGGGTCACGAACAATATCCGCTGCTTTTGTACCCGCGTTGACGTGATCTGAATGTTTAGCTGTTTGCGCGATTCCAGTGCTGGCTCCGACAAGGAGTAGAGACAATAGGAACGAGAGGAACATTCGTATATGTAAGCCGTCGAAATCTTTTGTTCTCATAAATCCTTCGCTTTCGCTGCTCATATCTACAACCATCTTGTGACTTCTTATGTTTCAGCACGATGGCTTACGTCATGCGTGCATTAAACCGCCTGTCACGAAGCGCTATAACTTGCTGACTACCTTATGGTTGTATCGGGAAGCGAAGGATCGCAATGGAACATCCATACCAGCGGCACGGCATGTTTGTTTGAGCGGATCAATTTCGAGAAAAAGAATTCAGAAGAAACGAGGGCCATTAAGCGGCAAAGCCAACAAGATCCGGCCGCAATGATAGGGGCTAGAATCCGCTGGCCAGGCCATAATAGAGCTCGTTCCAGCGCAGCTCCTTTTGAAACTGGCTCAGCCTAGTTTCTTCGTCGATCACCACGTACTCGATCCCAGCTATCTGCGCGAAGTCCTCCAGGTACGCCGGGCTTAATGCGATGCTCAGGCAGGTATGGTGTGCGCCGCCGGCAGTCATCCAAGCCGTTGCTGCCACTCTAAGGTCCGGCTTTGGCTGCCATACCGCCCCGGCGACGGGGAGTTTGGGCAGCGGTTCTTCCGGACGAACGACCTGAATTTTGTTTACAACCAGTCGAAAGCGGTTGCCCATGTCGATAAGCGATGCATTCACCCCAGGCCCGCTCAATGCGGTGAACACTAATCTCACTGGATCGGCCTTCCCACCGATGGCGAGCGGGTGAATTTCCAACGATGGCTTTGCGTCGGCAAGAGTGGGGCAAACCTCGAGCATGTGAGCGCCTAGCACCTGCCCGGCGTTCCGGAGATGATAAGTGTAGTCCTCCATAAACGAGGTCCCACCTTTTAGCCCGCGGCTCATGACTTTCATTGCCCGCACCAAGGCGGCGGTCTTCCAGTCGCCCTCAGCGCCAAATCCGTACCCGTCCGCCATAAGGCGCTGCACGGCGATTCCAGGAAGCTGGGTGAGGCCGTGCAGGTCTTCGAATGTATCCGTGAAGGCGTAGGCGCCGACCTCTGCAAGGAAAGCACGCAACCCGACCTCGATTCGTGCTGCCTCACGGAGTGATCGACGATGGCTTCCACTCGCCTGAAGAGATTCCGCTACCACATATGACTGCTCATAATCGGAGATCACGCTGGCAACTTCGGCTTCCGCAGCACTTTCGACGCGCTGCGCCAAGTCGCCTACTCCATGACCATTTACCGTGCAGCCCAGCTTGAGTTGAGCTTCGAGCTTATCCCCCTCCGTGACTGCAACATCTCGCATGTTGTCGCCGAAGCGAACAATCTTCAACTGGTGGGCATCGTGCCATGCGCAGGCGGCACGCGCCCAGACGCCAATCTCAGCCTGCACCTCAATGTCCTGCCAGAAGCCGACAACAATTTTGGGGATACATCTTCTGCGTGCACCAACGAAACCGAACTCACGGTCGCCATGCGCCGATTGGTTGACATTCATGAAATCCATATCAATGGTCGACCACGGCAAGTCCTGATTGAATTGTGTGTGCAGATGCAGTAGCGGTTTCTGCAGCGACTGGAGACCGGCAACCCACATTCGTGCCGGCGAAAAAGTGTGCATCCACGTAATCACACCAACGCAGTGATCTGCAGAGTTGGCGTCCAGAAAGAGTCGACGGATAGAGTCACTGCCGGTCATCACCGGTTGGCAAACGACCTTCAGCGGAATGTGCGATGATGCCGACAATCGCTCGGCAATCTTCCGCGCGTGGTCCTCAACTTCTCTCAGCACTTCCGGTCCGTATAAGTGCTGGCTGCCCACCACAAACCAGAGCTCAAGATCCCCGAAATCCATCCCTTCCCCCCTTAATCTCCACAGCTCGCAAGAACGAAACCATGGGATCGAACGATTGAACGTTGTTCCAGATGCGTCGGCCGGTGAGTGCTCCAGCGTCTTACTACGAGGCGGTGAATCCAATACTCAGCCCGCTTATGGCCCTGGATGCTACGCCTCATGAATGACTATCCCGTTCTTGACTCCGGAGGACTCTTGGAATGTATCGACCCGGGATTCCCCGAAAGCTAACCTCCAATCGGTTCCAACCGTTGATTGCGACAATTGCAATGGTTAAATTAACCAACTCTTCTTCGGAAAAATGCGACCTTGCTTGCTGATAGACATCCTCGGGCACATGCGATTCGCTCACCAATGTCACTGACTCGGTCCATGCTAATGCCGCGCGCTCGCGATCGCTATAGAACGGAGCCTCCCGCCAGGCATTGAGCACGTACAACCGCTGCTCGGTTTCACCCGCCGCACGGGCGTCCTTGCTGTGCATGTCAAGACAATAGGCACAACCATTGATCTGTGACGCACGCATCTTCACCAACTCCAGCAGCGACGAGTCCAAGCCGGTTTCGTGGACATACGATTCCAAAGCCAACATTGCGCGATACGCGGCAGGAACGAGTCGCTTGAAGTTGAGGCGTTCGAACTCGGTTTCATCATTCGATTTCATCGTGCTCCACCGTGCTAGGGATTGCTGCTAGCAGTTTGCGCACCTGGCCCAGGCGATAGTCAGTAGAAATGCGCTGTCGACACCAGCTTCGACATCGTGTGGAAGATCGCGTTCGAGCGTCAGCATCTGACCGGCAGACAGATCTACAGACTGCTCAGCCGTCTTGAAGTTAATCCGGCCGCTGAGGGCATGAACAGAAATGCGGCCTTCCGTGCGATGGTTGACTAGCCGGCCACCGGACGTCATGACAATAAGTACCACACGAAAATCAGCATACTTCGCCAGCGTTTTTGCCGTGTGCCCGGATTGCCAGCGGCCTTCTGATCGTAATTGTTGGATCTCCTGCTCGAGATCGAAGGTTAGCAGTGGGCCTGCCAGAACACCAACTTCATGCTCGCGCCCTGTTGGCGGGTTTTCTCCACTTGTCATGCTAAAGCTCCTTTCATCTATTTGGTCGCGGCGGTTCGCGCGTGGGGGCGTGGAAGAGCGCCTGGCCTCGATACGAAGCGGCCCATTGGGGGTCCAGTGATATGGAGCCGCCGGCGAATCTGCGAGAAACTCCCTCAACAGGCAGACATGAGGCGCTGCACCAATGCACGTTGGTCGAGTTCGGCCACAGTCATCGTTCCTCCTTAAGCGACGCCTCCTCTTTCATGACATCGATAGCAAGGGCTGAGTGCGCGACGGCGCCCCCGGCCCGCATCTCGGCGGCCACCCAGATGGCCTCCATGACCTCCTTGTCGGTTGCGCCCTTGGCAAGAGCACTTTTGGTATGCGTGCGGATGCAATACGGGCACTGCGTTACATGAGCGACCGCAATTGCGATCAGATCCTTCGTCTTCGCAGGCAAAGCTCCGTCGGCAAAGACCTGCCGGCTAAAGGTACGCCACGCATTCAATGTTTCAGGTGTAAGCTGTTCGCGCTGTTTTGCGATTTCCAGTGTTGCTGCGGGATAAAGTGAGTTTTCCACAGTGCAGGCTCCTCGTATTGAACGACGCCTATGATCGAAGCCTTCAATCTTCGATGTCTATTCCGTCCTGTCCGTCGCCACTCGACGAATTTGCCACTCAGTTTAGAACTACTCCGACACAGACCTCGGCGAAATGGTTCATTTGTCCTGAGCAATGAAACGGGAATACCACCTGTAACGACGTATCGCGTTAGGTCGATCCCAATCCTCCAAAATCGGCAACCGCACTGCGGACCGTTCGCCTTGCTTTTTAGGTGACCTGTTAGGTGCCCTGCTCTTGCGGATCAGAGCAACGCATACAAGATTTGATTGCACCGCTGAGCTGCGCAAGAGATCGGTACGCTTTTTGGCCGACGTTGGCCTTGATTATGCAAAAGGCTTCTACAAGGGCCTGTTGATCACTGTCAGAGAGGATCTTGTCCGCCATTGGCAGCAAAAGATAATTCTCTTTCCAAATGTGATCACAATAGAGCTCTGCAAGAGAATGCAGGCTGTCTACCAGGGCGCTGTCCACAGTGCGCTCCGTTCTTGCATAGACTTCCATGCCGTTCGAGAGCTGATGAACCAGTGCACTCAGTTTGTCATCCTCGCGCAAGAGTGCTGCCATGGGGTAGGTTCCCGCCGGAAGCCCCCTTTGTCTGAGCATGCTAAACAGCCATTCTTCTTCCTGGTGGTGATATTGCTCTGCATACAAATGCAGGAAGTTCACCAGAGCTTCTAAGACATTCACAGGCACGCGTGTGCCTTGCTGCAGTTCATCGGCAAAAACACCACACGCCTCGGCAACCTTCGCGATCTTTCGATGCTCGATTTCCAGGCTCTCTGTAGCTTTCATATCGCGTTTCTCCTCCTTGCTACTTCCATTTCCACCCCTGCCGGTCCTTCGGCGCAATGGAGGAGAAATACTTCCCAAAAGCATTTTTGTACCACTCGTAATCGGGGCTGGCGCATGCCGGCGCTTATTGGATCAGCTCAATGTGGGCTAGAATGCTAGTTCAGAGTTCAACCTGTGGAGTTGCAGAATGGCTGGCGCCCTTCTTCGTATTAAACCCGTCCATGCCAAGGTTTTGGTTTGTCTATTAGGCCTCTTGGTGTTCGTGATCGACATGGTGGTTCCCGCCGATCTCAATGTAGCAATTTTTTATTCTTTCGTGATCGTTCTCTGCGCCTGGTCACGGTCGCTGACGTTCCTATGGATTACTACCGCAATCTTTGCGGTTGTGACCATGCCCGGACTGCTCCTCTCGCCGCCTCCGGTTGCAGGGCCTCTCTCCTGGGTGGATTGGGCTAATCGTTGGTTCGGCCTCGGCGCTCTCCTGCTCGTAGCTGGGTTTATCGATCTCCGCGTACGAAGCTACCGTTTATTGGAGGCCGCGGTCGCCGCCACAGAGGCTGCCGAAAAGCGAGTGCGCGAGAGCGAAGCACGCCTGAATCTGGCTCAGTCGGCTGGGCATATCGGCAGCTGGGAATGGAACCCAGCAAACGACGCGTATGCATGGTCGGAAGAGTGCTACGAAATATTTGGCATTAATCCCGGCGATGAAACCTTTGCTTCGAAATGGATGAGCTCGATAGATCCTGTCGATCTGAACGCTTTGAAGACCGCCACTGCGAAATGCTCGCCCGAGCTTGACTTCGAGTTTGACTATCGTTACCAACACCCGTCCCGAGGAATGCGTTGGATCCACGCCAGGGGCAGAATGTTCGCACGCTCAAATGATCGCTCGCATCTCTTCGGTATCGCGCAGGACATTACCGAGCGGAAGCAGGTGGAATCCATCCTGCAGCAGTCGCAATCTATGCTGGAAGTTCTAGTTGAACAACGTACGGCAGACCTGCGAAGGCTCTCCGCCGAGCTATTGCAGGCGCAGGATGAAGAGCGGCGTAAACTTGCTCGTGAGCTTCATGACAGCTTTGGCCAATACCTCGCGGTATTGAAGATTGATCTCGACCAACTCTCTGGCGCGGGCCATGTCACTGAACTCGCACGCAAACGCAACGCCGAACTGTTGTCGGAATGCCTGGAAACGGTTGGGCGCTGTATTGTTGAGACCCGCACGATGTCGCACCTTCTCCATCCGCCATTGTTGGATGAAGCCGGCTTTGCTTCTGCCGCGCGCTGGTAGGTCGAGGGTTTCTCGAAGCGGAGCAAGATCGAGGTACGCTTAGACTTACCCGACGGGCTCCCTCGATTCCCAGATGCCGCTGAACTTGCGTTTTTCCGTGCCCTGCAGGAGAGCCTCACGAACGTGCATCGCTACTCAGGTGCTTCGGCTGTAGATATCAAGGTAGCTGTGGGTGGAGAGGAAGTCTCATTGACAGTTCGAGATTACGGCCGCGGTATTCCGGCAGAAACGATACGAGATTTTCGCGATCACGGGTCTGGAGTTGGAATCGGTTTATCGGGCATGCGCGAGCGAATGAAGGAATTAGGCGGTCGTTTAGAACTATCCTCCAATGGCGGCGGCACTACGGTGTGTGCTCGTATACCCATATCCAAGCCGCACGCGCAACTGGCGCGCACGAATGTCGCTTGACCTGCTTAACCGGTTGGCATCGGCTTCCTTTAGCAGGGCAGGATTTCTTCGACCGCGGTGGCACGCGGGAAAAGTATGTTGTTCTCCAAATGAATGTGCTGGTGGAGGTCTGCCTCCAAATCCGCCAGCGCTCTGAAAACTGAACGATAAGTCATGCAAGCGTCTTCGGGAACACGGTAGTTGCCGCTGGCTTGGCGGATCGCTCGTAGCTTGTCGCCGGCAGAATCGTGCTGAAAGACTAGCGTTGCCACCGGGCCACGTAAAGAGCTCAATCCCGAGGGTTCAGCTGTTTGTTTGCGCTGTGCACACTCCTCCATGTACGGGAACAAGACAATCTCTTCGTCGATCATGTGGTCAAGGGTTCACTCGCCAGGGCTTCGAACTCGCTGTGAATACGCCGCAGCTCAGGATGATTTGTGCCATGGACAGAGAGAACCTTGCGGAGCATCGGCGTGATCCTGGCGATCTCTGCTCGAGTGTGCTTGTGATGCGTGCCTTTGATATGCGCGATTAGCGATGCAAGCGATTCATGAGCCCAATCGTGCGTCTGTCCCGCTTCTTCTTTTGCAGTTTGGGAGCTGCGTATTAAGTGCAGCACCTCCTGAGCGGATATTTTGCAAGACGCGCACGCCTCCTCTAGAGACTTCTTCCCGCCACAACAATAATCGATGCCGAAGTCTTCGAATATCTGTGTGGCTTCAGGTACACACGCCGCTATTTCGCCTAATGTTGTTGCCGCTGTGATGGTACTCATGAGTCCTCCTCTCGAATTCGTCAGCGCAGGAACAATTTCTCAGTGCCCGTGCGGTCAGGCCTTAATGCGAAATGCCCTGGGGGTAAGCCACTGTCAACAGAAATGCGCTCTCCTCCAAGGCTTCGACATCGTGGACGATGGCGCGTTCAAGCACTAGCATTTTGCCTTTGGGCAAATCGAAAATCTCGCCATCCGCATGCAAACGAATGTGTCCTTGGACCGTCGGGACGCAGATCCGCCCCAGATTGTGGTGTTTCGGAATTCGGGTGCGCGCTCTCATTGTCCTCAACGTGATCTGCAGGTCCGGATACTGGATGAGAACCTTCCGGGCGATTCCTGTCGACCATTGAGGGCTGCGGTGTAGTTGTGCGATTTCGGATTCCAGGTCGAGTTGCGTGGAAGATACCCGCATCGAAGGTAAGGCGTTTGCTGAACCGGCTTGCTGAACGGCAATCTGTGTTTGCATCCTGAACTTCATTTCTTTGAGCAATTTCAGCGTACTGCCGTAAGTGTGACGCGGCTATGGAACGGGAATCCTCCTTAGTGGGACAAAAATCACATTTCGGAACGCGAGTTTTCCCACGTTTGCCCGTTACCGGAGGTTTCCAGGCTTGGCAGAGGGCTGGTTTCATGCCTGTGCAGAAGGGCAGTGCAGAGGGCACACTTACGCACTCAGGCGCGCAGAGCCGGTGAGCAGATTTCGCCCGATTCCGCGAGTCCCGCTATCAGAAGGTGGAAGTACACCATACCAGCATATGGACGCCATCTCTGAACGGCGCGACGCACTCCTGGGTAGTCCAATGGATCTTTATGCCCGAGCCAGCGCGCAAGGCGGTTTCCCGCACCGACATCGTCGCCGGGGAAGACGTCAATGCGGCCAAGCGCACGCAGCAATGCGTATTCGGCGGTCCATCGTCCAACCCCATGCAAGTTCATTAGCCGCCTAACCGCACCATTGTTGTCGATATCGTCCAGGCCTTCCAAATGGATATCCCCCTTGAGGATTCCACGTGACAACCCTAATAGTGCTCGCGCCTTTCCGTAGCTGAATCCCAGATGGCGTAACCTGTGGGCATTCAAGTGCGCCAGATTTTCGGGCGTGGGGAATGCAGGCTGGCTCGCCTCGCTGGGAATAATCGCGCGTGCGCATTCTCGCGCCATGCGGTTCAGCAACTCGATGCCAACCGTTAACGAGAGTTGTTGGCAAGCAACTCCGTTGACCAATGCTTCAAAAACGCTTGGGAATCGCGGGGGTTTGAGTCCACGAAACTCCTCCACCAGGGGTGCAAGGCGCCGGTCGTGCTTTGCCTTCCTATAAAAAGGCACAAGGTCAATTCCTAGTCCAAGCATCTGCGTTAGCAGATGTGAGACTTTGGTCCGCACGATCGGGCCGGGAGGTCCGTTCAGCGCAGTAATTAAGTCGGGGTGATCCATCGACCCTGCTTGCCTGACGGCGATCTCCAGTGGAGTGTTATTGATCACCAGCGCGCGCCGATATGTTGTTCCATCCCACTGGTCGATGACGTTCCGCGCTCGTCGGCGGAGAGCCCAGACCGTTAGGTCCAAGCGAAATGGTGGCTTTGGTTTCAGGACAAACGTGAACGAGCCCATTGTCTCCTCAAAGTGCGGCCCTGGCCCGTCGAAGCTCCTTGAGCCAACTACTTGTGGCTGTGTGCGTAATGGTTTGCATTGATCTCAGCAAAGTGCTTCCACTTCTCGGGTAAATCATCCTGGGCAAAAATCGCCGACACCGGGCAAACCGGGACACAAGCGCCACAATCAATGCACTCGACTGGGTCGATGTAAAGCTGAGTATCGGTTGTGAACGCGTCTTCGTCCTTGCGCGGATGAATGCAGTCAACCGGGCATGCATCCACACAGGCCGTATCTTTGGTTCCGATGCAAGGTTCAGCGATTACGTATGCCATACAATTGCGGACCTCCTGAATCTTTAGCATAAGCTGCCACATCAGAAAGGGCTGTGACAAAAGTCATGGGACGCCTCGGATGAAATTGCGACACGCAAGCAGGATCTGGCCTCTAAATCAGTTCTATACTTGTCGTAGTACGATGCATCGAAAGTCTTGCGGAATTGTGAATGCTTGAGAGCGAGCTATTCGCGTTGCTGGAGCACACCTCCGACGCCGCCTTCGTGCTTTCGAATGAAGGGAGCATTCAATATTGGAACAAGGCAGCAGAACGGCTTCTTGGATATTCCAGCAAAGAGGTCCTGCACAAGACCTGCTATGAAGTGCTGCAGGGCACGGGGCCCCTCGGAACCCAGGTTTGCCATGATGGCTGCACAGTCATGGATTGTGCGGGCAAACAGACGGACATACCCAATTTTGACATGAGCGTTAGAACCCGATCCGGCCAGAGGATCTGGATCAACATGTCAACTTTGGTCTTCGATAACCAGCGGACCGGCCAGCGGTCGCTCATCCATCTGGCACACGACATTACCGAGCAGAAGACAACCGAGCAACTCGTGCGCAAGGTGGTCGACCTATCGCAACAGCTCGGCGATATTGGCGCCAGCGTTGGGCGCCCCACACCGATATCGCCACTTTCTGATCAAGAGAAGCACATTCTACGCTTGTTTGCTGAGGGCAAGGACTCGCCGGACGTTGCTAAAGCACTCGGCATCACTCTGCAGACTCTCCGGAACCATCTGCATCATATTAATCAAAAGCTTCGCACCCACAATCGGCTGGAAGCAGTCATGAACGCTCTGCAGCGAAAATTGATCTAGCAAACGGCCGTAATATCCGTGCCCCATGAACGGTATGGATGTCTCATTGAACTCCTTCGACAAATTGTGCGAAAGATATTGAAGGAGGTCTCATGATTTCACGATGTGCTAACCCGGCCTGCAATATGCCTTTTCATTACTTGCGTGGTGGGCGTTTGTACCGGTTCGACGGCAGAACGACATCGGCCAGTCCAAAGGCTGTGGCCAATGCTGTGTACACCGTCTCACCAAGTCACATGTCAGTTTTCTTTTGGCTGTGCAAGGAATGCTCGTCAAAGCTGTTGCTGCGCTTTGATGGGAGTTCTGTCGCGGTAGTTCCCGCACAAGTGTTGGGAGGCGACCGTGATACGCCTGTTATTCCCAGCGGAACGTTTGGGCTGGAGCGGACGAACTTACACGAGATCGGTGGCGGAACCGGTGCGAAGCAAGAGCTAAGTAGTACGAGGTGAAGTATGGATATTCTGTCATCTGCCGCTGTTTAAAATGCCGCGTTCTCACTGTGGACAGCCCTACTCGGTTCCATGGAGCGCCCTTGTCCTCGTACCAGACTCTTGTAAACCAGCAGGGTTCCTGTTTGTATAAGCATTTTTCCTGAGGTTTGTTTTGATCGCCGCCCCAAGCTGTTCCAGTCCTGCGCTAAGAAACGCAATGCGTGGACGCTCCATTTGTCCGGTTCTCGCAGTGAGGCCGGCACCATAAGCTCGTTAATAGCCGGAAAACTCCTCAGTGCGGATGTCATCTGCGTCCACCTTTGCATTTATCAGCATGCGTCGCAGGGCCGCGACCATCGCGGGCGGACCAGCCAGGTAGTAGATGGGACCTTGCAGCGTTGGCAGGTGTTTGGCCAGCATTTCTTCATTAATCAGACCGGTCTCTCCCTTCCACTCGCCCTTCGACTGTGCCACTTGTGTCATGGTTGCTATCAGGTGAAAGTTAGGATTTTGCCTTGCAACTTCTTTGAGAACGTCGAGGAAGGGCGCATCCTCGGGCCGGCGATTGGAGTAAAAGAGGTAGATCTTATGCTGGGTTTTGTCGTTCGTGGCTTGGCGTACCATGCTGAGAAACGGTGTGATCCCAATTCCTCCGGCAAGAAGCACAGCCGCTTTTTCAGCCTTGCGATGCAGGACAAACGAGCCACTCGGCCCTTCCAGTTTCACCTGCATGCCAACCGGAGCGTCTCGGAGGACTCGTTTGAACGCAGTGTCTCGCATGCGGGTTGCGATCATCAGATCAGGATCAAAAGGCGCGCTCACCAAAGAGAACGCTCGTGTGTTTCCTTCTTCATCGGTCTCTGGCGGATTCAGTAAGATGATGTCAATCGACTGTCCAGCGCGGAACTCGAAACCTGCCGGCTTGGTGAAGCGGAATGCCATGGTGCCTTCAGCGATCGCCTCTCGACTAAACAGGTTCGAAGTGTGGACCGAAGTGGAAGTAAGAGTTGCCATAGCTCCTCCTGAATGGAAAGGACAACCAGAAAAGGATTATCAGGTTCAAATCGAAAATCTATCGTAGTACGATAGATTATACATCCACCATGGATGCAAATCCCGAGTGCGGTTGTCTGAAACGAAGTGGAGCATCGCTCTTAGCTGGATTTCGGCAGCAACTCGGCAGTCGCGCTCGGCCGTTAGGAGGCCCGAATGATTCAGACCAAAAGAGCCTACGAACCCACTAGCGAAACTGACGGGGCACGAGTCCTGGTCGAACGCCTCTGGCCTCGAGGCATCAAGAAAGAGGCCTTGTCATTGGATACTTGGCTGAAAGACGTTGCTCCCAGCACGGAACTCAGGCAGTGGTTTCAGCACGATGCGGCAAAATGGCAAGAATTTCGCAAGCGATACTCGCGAGAATTAGAGGAAAATCCAGAGCCGTGGCAGCAACTGCTCAGCCGCGCTCGCCGCGGCCGGCTGACACTGGTGTACAGCAGTCACGACGAAGAGCACAATAATGCAGTCGCATTGAAAGAATTCTTGGAACAGAAGCTGAAATCTCCGGCGAGGCATCAGGCAGCATAAAGCTTGAACATCTGATCTTGCCAGCGCATCGGGGGACCACCATATGAACGACAAGATTGCCGCTGCGGGAGTGCCGAACTTACGAGGCCAAATGTTCCGCGCCAAACGGCAGATGCCGGATGCGGAAGCGCGCGAATTTCTTAAGGCACAAATGACCGCTCACGTGGGAACCATCGGAGTAGATGGCTCGCCCTATGTTGTTCCCCTCGTATACATCTATGAAGACGGCGACCAACTGTATTTGCACACGGGTGCTCACCAGGGGCATTTTCTTACCAACGTGCAACGCGACCCTCGCATATGCGTCGAAGTCTCTGCCATTGGACCGCTGCATAAAGGAAAAAGATTTGCCTGCGATTCAGCATTGGTCTATTCCAGCGTGATCGTCTTTGGGCCAGTTCGGATCCTGTACCATGATCGGGAGAAGAAATCCTGGTTTCTCGATCGTTTGCTGGCGAAGCATGGCGATCCGTCGTGGGTGTTCGAGCCCGGATACCCGCTGCTCGACCAGATCATCCTTTACGAGCAGAAGATCGAAGTACTTACGGGGACGCATAGCGCCGGGCTACACCACTAGGCGATATCGTAGGTAGAGATGATTGGCTTGCTGGCGGGTGCTCAGAAGCTCGAACCATGGCGCCTCATTGGGTGAGAATTCGACGCCTGCGATGATCCCGGGGCGAATGGCGGACTCCTGCCGGCCGGCCATTTGCGGAGCCACAGTTAAGAACAATTCATTTACCAGTCGCTCGGCCATAAATCCGCCGAACAGCATAGGCCCCCCCTCATGTAGTACTAGGCGAACTTTGAACTCTGTAGACAGCTGTTCAAGAATGGCTCGGGCTGTTAAGCGCGTTTCGTGCGGCTCAATAGAACGGACTTCGACTGAGGGGAGTCTCGCTGCACCTCTACGCGTAAGCTCCTCCAATCCATCTGGCGTCGTGAAGACGACCTTTTGAATTTCATGCGCCTGAAAAATTGCCCTCTGCAAGTCGAGCTTCCCACTTCCGGTGACAATCACCACTAGGGGTTCTTCGGGCTTCCTCAGCACTTTCACGCGATAGGACTTGTAAACCTCAGCGGCCTCGGGGTACGCAAACGTCGGGATCCACAAATGCTTCGGGCTGACATCGTGCACGGTTCCGGAGCCGACGAGAACCGCGTCCGCCGAGGCTCGAAGCAAGCCCATGATGAAGCGGTCGCCCGGATTCGAACCGCTGATAGTGGAGCCGCCCGAGTGGCCCGGAATCTGATAGCTGACTACACCATCGAGAGTGGAAACGAAGTTCCCAATGACATACGGCAGCATACTTTTGTTCTGAGGAAAACCCAAGTGCCCACCGTAGAGCTCTCGTAGAGGCGTTGGCAGCGATGGCTCTAACTCCGGCGTCCGATCGAACAAAATGTGCAATGGTTTCATCGGCAACGACTCAGGCTGCAATGGCGGCGTTACCTGCCCGTCTGGCAATCATGAGCCGGAACTCCTCGTTCAACAGTGGATTGCGGTTGTAGTCTCCACGCATCACCAGAGTCCCTGTGTGCGAACTGAGTTCTCGGACGCCACGCGCCTGCGTGCAGAAGTGTTCTGCTTCGATATACACCGCGACTCCGCGCGGTTTTACATCCTTTCCGAGCTCATTCGCAATATCGTGGCAAAGGCGTTCCTGGCTAGTGAAGCGTTTTGAGTACAGCCTTGTGATTCGAGTCAGCTTGGAAATCCCGATTAACTTTTCGCCGGCGAGATATCCCACCCAGGCGCTGCCCCGGATCGGAAGCACGTGATGTTCGCAGAGCCCAGTGAAGCGGATCGGTCCTTCTACCACATGGGTCTTCTCTTCGTCGGGACAAACGGGACACTCGACCGGAAATAATGTACTGAGCTTGGAATCGCCATCGTAGCCTTCTGTCATGTCCCACAGCGCCGTCACCCAGCGCCGAGGAGTCTCGCGCGATCCAGGTGAGTTGAGATCCATTCCCATGCGGGAGAAGATTTCAGCTGCGTACGCCTCAAACTTCTTGGTTTCTTCGTGATTTAGCGGCTCCCGAGCCTTTCCGACTTCCATGGATTCCACCTCCAAAGGCCATATGTTTGTGCTGCATGAGAAACCTCACACCGACATTGTGTCGTCCCACGATCCGACTTGCGATAGCGCTCTAGAACGGCAACTCCTTCTTACAATGTACTGTTCTCGTTCTGGCCCGCAAGGTTATGTCTATGCTTCGCGGCGGTACGTCCGATCTATTGCACCCGAGGCCCATTCGTTCGAAGCTAAGCGTAGCAAAGGTGCTAAATGACACAGGTTGAACGTCTAGCGGATTTTGCTAACCGGGCTTCCTTCGATTCGCTCAGTACGAACGCTCGGGAGCAAATCAAGATTCGCATCTTAGATTCTCTCGGCTGCGCCTTGGGTGCCCTGGACGCAGGTCCCACAAAGATCGTTCGCAAATATGTCGATGATTTAGGAGCTCCAGGGAGTTGCACTTTGATCGGTGGAGGCAGTGCGCGCCCGGACTATGCGGCTTTTTACAATGCCGCTCTGGTCAGGTACTTGGACTTTAATGACAGTTATCTAGCCAAAGGTGAAACCTGCCACCCAAGTGATAACCTCGGGGTCTGCTTGGCCGCCGGAGAATATGCGGGTTCGTCGGGGCGCGAGTTAATGGCGGCTTTGGCTATTGCGTATCAGGTGCAATGCCGCTTAAGCGATGAAGCTCCCGTCCGCGCAAAAGGGTTTGATCACACGGTGCAAGGAGCATACGCTGCAACCGCGGCCGCTGGAAAACTGCTTCGTCTGGACGCTTGTCACCTTGCCAATGCGATCGCAATTAGTGCGACTGCGTTGAATGCATTACGCGTGACGCGAACAGGCGTGCTGTCGAATTGGAAAGGCCTCGCATATCCCTATACAGGGGCAGATTGCTTTCGGAATGCTGTGCTCGCCGGGTACGGCATCACAGGGCCTCTGGAAGTCGTCGAGGGGAACAAGGGGTTTATAGAAAGCATCGCCGGTCCCTTCAATGTGAACTGGGCAGAGGAAGACCTGGATCGGATCACTCGCACAACTTTGAAAAAGTACAACGCCGAAATCCACTCTCAAACTGCGATTGAGGCAGCCCTGCAGTTACGTCGCGAGCATCCAATAAAGCCAAGCGAAATTGATCGAATCGATCTAACCACATTCGAGGTGGCGTTCAACATCATTGGCGGGGGCGAGGAAGGAAATAAGAGTACGGTTCGCACCAAAGAGCAAGCCGATCACAGCTTGCCATATCTGATTTCCGTTGCCTTGCTCGACCGGCAAGTCATGCCGGAGCAATATGCACCGGAGCGCATATTGCGTCCGGATGTGCAGGCACTTATGAAGAAGGTGGCGATCCGTCCGAATGCCGGTTATTCCGCGCGATTTCCCGACGAAATGCCTGCTCGCATCACGATTGCATTACGCAACGGGCAGGTGATCGAACGTGAAGTATTGAACTGTGAGGGATCGTGCGGCCTACCGATGGATCGGAATGCCGCGTACCGGAAGTTTGAAATCCTTTCGGCACCGGCTACCAGCGATGCCCAGCGAAAAGCTATCGCGGAGATGGTCTTCGATCTGGAAAACCATCCTGTGGTCGATCTGATGACGCTGCTGCGCGGTACCGCTTCTCAACCGGCCGGCGCGAAGGTGGTAGTCAGCATAGGGAGGCGATAGCGATGGTAATGAAGGACCGGCCGTTCCAGTTCCTCCGAATGAATGATCGCCCGGATAAGCCACGCAGCCAAGGCGTCACGGAAATTCGCGGCCCCTATTACACACCCATGGGATCGAGTTATCTAGAAGACGTGCTCGCCACCATGGGGGCCTATGTGGATTCATTGAAGTTCGCTGGGGGATCTTTTACCCTAATTCCCCGCACCGAGCTGGCGAAAATCATTGAACTCTGCCACAAGCACAACGTCCTGGTATCTACTGGTGGTTTCATCGAATACGTGCTAACACAAGGGAAAGAAGCCGTTAAGCGATACGTGGAAGAATGCAAGCAACTGGACTTTGACATCATCGAAGTCTCTAGCGGATTCATCACTCTGCCCGGAGATGATTGGCTGCGGCTCATTGAGCAGGTCCAAGGCGCGGGTCTGAAAGCGAAGCCTGAGGTCGGCATTCAATTCGGTGCCGGCGGCGCAACCAGAGCCGAGGAATTGGAAACTGAGGGGACGCGTGACCCGGCATGGCCTATCGCTCTGGCAAAACGGTTCCTGAGCGCAGGCGCGTACATGATCATGATTGAGAGTGAGGGCATCACAGAGAATGTAAAGGCATGGCGGACCGACGTTCCTGCTCGGATCATTGAATCGCTCGGTTTGGAAAAGGTCATGTTTGAAGCTGCCGATCCCGCCGTGTTCGCCTGGTACATCAAGAACTACGGCCCTGAGATCAATTTGTTCATCGATCACAGCCAGATTGTGCAGTTGGAGTGCCTTCGCCGTGGTATCTGGGGCACCGCGAGTTTGTGGGGGCGGGTCCTCACCTACCAAGGCTGAGAGGGTGCGGTCAGATTAGACGCGACTGTGATCAGAAGTTGGAGGTTCGAAATGTCGCAAGCAGAAATAGCGGGCGGAACCTTTACTCCGGCAAACGAATTTCCATCCCAAGGACATCTGCTGTGCGATTTTAGCCTTGAGACGGCGAGCCGCAAGAGGATCAATCTCTCTGACTACCGCGGCCGTGCAAGCCTTGTGCTCGTCTTCCCCGGTGATGAGGACGGGAGTTCCAAACTGCTTTCCGATTTGGCTATACACGACATGGAGATCAAGCGACAAGAAGCGGAAGCGTTGGTAATCAGTTGGCCGGGCCATGATCGCGTACAGGATACTGCAGACCAAGCGCATGTCCCTTATGCAGTCCTCATGGATCGGGATGGCCGTTTGCACGACCGGTTCGGGGCCGTCGACGCTCAAGGGCGGACCTGCTCCGCTGTTTACATCACCGACCGCTTCGCTGAGGTGTTCGCAGTTTATCGGAAACGGGATGGACAGAAGTTACCAACATTCACAGAGATTATCAGCTGGCTGGAATTCGTTAACAGTCTGTGTCCGGAACGTGAGGCACCCGAATGGCCCAGCTGAAGCCGGGTGTACCCGGAAGCCATTTTGGAGCCTATCGCCGGAGCATCAATCAACCAGGAGGTGCAGTATGTTGAAGAACAAACCAGTGACAAAAATTCTCGTCGATGGTGGTGACCCGGCTGAAACAGCCCGACTTAAGGATTTGCTTGGGTTTGTCGACGGCCAAACCACGAACCCTTCTCTAGTTGCCAAAAATCCCGAGATTCGCCATCTTCTCGATTCCGGCCAAGGTCTCAGCGCTTCTCAAGAGAAGGACGAGTACAGGAAGATCGTGCGAGCTATTTCGCCGCTAGTCGGCGATGCCGGCGTTTCCATCGAAGTGTTTGCCGATACCGATACCACCGCCGAGCAAATGCTGGCTCAGGGCCAGGAGATGTTCTCCTGGATTCCAAATGCGTACATCAAGTACCCCTGCACGCATGAAGGGCTGCGTGCTGCTCAGCAGTCCGTGCAGCGTGGCATCCGTGTGAACATAACGCTGTGCTTTTCTCAAGCCCAGGCGGCCGCTGTATATTCCGCGACTCGAGGTTCGAAACACCCCGTCTATGTTTCTCCATTTGTCGGCAGGCTCGATGATCGTGGAGAGAATGGAATGGACCTGGTAAAGAACATAAAGAAAATGTACGACTCAGGGGACGGGCACGTGTACATTTTGGCCGCCAGTATCCGCAACCTCAACCATCTGCTTTACTCATTTGCTCTCAAAGCTGAGCTTGTCACAGTTCCAGCGAAGGTACTTGAAGAATGGGCCGCCAAAGGTTTCCCCATGCCGGATTCAACTTTCAGCTACCGAGCAGTGAATCCCAGTGGTCAGTCCCTAAAGCCCATTCCTTATCAGGTGCTGGATCTGAACAATGGGTGGGACAGCTTCGATATTAGCCACGAACTCACCACCAAGGGCATTCAAAAGTTTGTGGCTGATTATCAAAGCACGTTGCGACGTTCCGCGTAGATCTAGCTATGAATAGGCTGGGATTGTGAGCGCAACGCCAGGAGCCCCGTTATGGATGAAGGCGAGAAGTGCACGCTGATACTGCGGAAAGAACACCAATCGATCGAGAATGCGACCATAGCGATCGCCCAAATTATCCAGGAACTCGAAAGCGGGGTTGCGCTCGAGCGGCGCCGAGTCTGGGAGATGGTGCAATCGTTTGCAACATATGTGGGCAGATGGCATCACACGAAGGAAGATTTTCTGCTGGCAATGATGCGAGTGCAACGCGGCTCGTGCGCCGAATACCCCGTTTGTAGTTTTTACGCAGAACATCATCGGGTCGAAGAGCTTATCGCTCAGCTCACGAAGACAGCCGATCAATACCTAGAAGAACATAGCTCCGAACGGCTGGTTGAAACATTGTGTAACGTGGTGGACTTTTATCCTGGGCACATGTGGAAAGCAGATCACATTCTGTTTCCACTAGCAGACGAACTGCTGTCCGAAGCGGACCACGCGGTACTCGTTCGTCAGTTTGAGTGGATCAACTCTGCGATCAGCAGCGATGCTGACGAGCAATTACGTGCGATCGTTGCGGAATTTCGTCCTCTAGCCAAAGTCGCTTGACGCCATGGTTACATGATATATGTCTCGCTTCAGGCAGCGCCGGTTCGCGATTCCGAGAAATGGTCCATTTGCCCTGAATAATATGACGGACTCCTCTGTGGCAAACGCTGCGAGACCGACGAAGTCCAAGCTGTCTACAGGCTGAGGCGCCAACTTTTTGACGTGAGCGCCACGCCACGCTCCGGCCAGCGGCTCTGCAATACCTAAGACAAAGTCCACGACTTGAGCGCACTGCGAACTTCGGGTGAGCGAACGGCTTGCACCAACGCGACTCCGCTTCCCCAAAACAAATACCATCACCTGCAACACGACGAAATCCTAAGATCACATTTGTCATTGCCGAGAGTATGGATGATTCATTGCTGAAAAAAGCGAACTGAAGGACCATTTATTGTGTCGGGGACAAGCGTAGCGATGCGCGAAGCTCCCGCAATCTGATGACATTGTGAGGATCAGGCAATGGCGATCGCCACCTTCAGAAACTGGAACGTGTGGGCTATCGTAATCGCCAGAACTTTCCTTGCAACCACGTTACTGCTGAGTGCTTTCGTCGGAGCCTCGCGCCCTACGTTGAACGCCGAAATCGTGTTCTTGTCTGAGCTTTTCCTGGGAACGGCGATCGCATCGGGTTGGCGGATTAGGTATGTAGCCGTTTTAGTTTTTCTTGGCACTGTTGCGGCGCGCCTCCTGGTGCCGGATCTTAGATTGGTTCTACTTCCCGCCGGCCTAGGGACGACCAGCGCAGTATTGATTGCAAGTGGAATTCTTGTGTGCTTTGGCGATAGCACTACCCAAGTGAGTGGTGCTCTCATTCATGAAAACAACAACTCAGCCGGCCAACACTCACATGCTGTCCCGCGAGAAGCATGGGAGGAAGATCTCAAAGTGACCATAAGGCTCGAAGATGCCCATCTGCCCATCCGCTGGAAATCTCGTTGCATTGTGACAATTCATGATCGAGCCGACGGGGTCCTGAACACAGATCGCGAGTCTTGGCATGCTGGAGATAAAAGCGGGCGTTGAGACAAATCGTCCGCAGAAACGTTCAACAAAGGTCGTGCATAGGGACCAACAAAGAGCCGCGGCCATGGGTGAGAATTTTGCAAAGCGGCAGCACGAAAGGCGTTTCCGGGCACGCAGTCAATCTGCTCAATTCGTAACCTTTTGGAGGTCCGCCACTCTTTTACTTAGGACTAGTGAGTTAACAGTTGTTTCGGAAATAGTGAGGAGAGCAAATGAAATTGAGAAAATCTTATCTTTCGGTGTTTACGTCCGCAGTTCTACTCGTAGCAGGAGCGGTCACAGCTTACGCGCAAGCTCCGACGGATCCGCAAATAGCAGGAATAGTCCAAACTGCCAATCACATCGACATCAATCAAGCGAAGCTCGCATTGAAGAAAACGAGCAACCCGCAGGTCAAAGAATTTGCCAATCAGATGATTTCAGATCACACGAGCTTGGAAAAGTCGGTCAACGATCTAGCAAAGAAGCTGGGCGTTACGCCCGAAGACAGCGCCACCTCAAAACAGCTGAAGCAGCAGGCCGCTGATGAAACCAAAAAACTTGCGAGCTTACGCGGTAAGGCTTTTGACAAAGAATACGCCTCGCACGAAGTCGCATTTCATCAGACTGTGATCGACGCCGCCAAGACCACTCTCATCCCCAATGCAAACAACGCCGAACTGAAGTCTGCACTCGAAGGTGCTGCTCCGCTTTTGCAGGGGCACTTGGAGCATGCGCAGCAACTAGAACAATCTCTGGGTGCCAAGTGAACCCAATTGGTTTCTCATGGGCGTCAATGAGAGAACGAAGAACGTTGGCTGCCATTGCTTGGCGAGATCTCGCCTTCCTCTCATGAGATCGCCACAGTTGCAAGCGCACATATATATATTGGCAGCTGTGGCGACAGTTCTTTCGGCTGTGTGCGTCAGGGCGCAGAACGTTCAGCCTGCTGGCGCCACAAACCACATTGTCGTCATCAGGCAGGTACACTTCAACCCGCCGCAAATGACTGTAAAAGCCGGGGAAACAGTCGAGTGGAAAAACGAAGACATCTTCTCTCATACCGTGACTGCGGACGACGGAAGCTTCGATTCCGGACTGATTGATCCTGATAATTCATGGCAGCGGACGTTCCAACAGGCGGGAACCGTTGGGTATCATTGCCGACCTCATCCGAACATGAGGGCAGCGCTCGTTGTTCAAGGAACGAATGGAACTGGAGCAGCTGCGAATGCGGCGAGCCGCGGGGGGACGCTGAAGTGGTCTCCTCCGACAAAGGCTCAGGAACTTCACCCGATCCTTGTGAACTTTACGGCGGCCTTGCTGCCACTTGCTTTCTTGAGCGACGTTCTTGGTCGTATTTTCCGACGACAATCTTTTCACCATACGGCCTGGTGGATGGTGTTGTATGCCGCCGTGATCACGCCATTCACCGCCGCAGCGGGATGGTGGTGGAGGCTGACAGAGGGCTCAACCTTGCCAGCAAAGCTTATAACCGTCCACGAATGGCTCGGAACCACGGCGGTGCTGCTGTTTGTGGTACTCGCTATTTGGCGGTGGAGTATTCACAAGCGCGACACTTCACCAAACTGGGCGTACCTAACATTTGCGTTGATCGTAGTTCTAGCTCTCGTATATCAAGGGTCCTTGGGTGGCAGGATGGTATTCGGAAAATGAGCTTCGGCTATTAGAGAAGGCCGCCGGGCAGCACGAGTTACTGCTCTTTTGAATACGTCTCAGCAGCGCAATTCCCCTCCGTACCTCTCCTTTAATATCCCGTACTCCACTTCAAGGTCGTTCGCGTACCCCCTAACTTCTTTCACTCTCTCTTGCCTTCGTTTTGAAGCAAACCATGCAGACGGACGGAGGAACCCGTCCCTGTTGATTCATCCAAAGAGCGCATGGCGCGAGACTACCTGGCACTGTATTCACAGCTCCTAGAGAAGCAATCACATTCTAAAAATTTAGCAGCGTAAAACCTTCCCGCGAACCCTGAGTGTACGTCATCGCAAATTCCGACATGTGCGGCCAGGTTTGCGGAAGAGTTAGATGTGCCGCAAGTCTGGCCTGAGCTTAACGCTTGACCATATCAGGCACGTACCTCCAATTAGTCCAGGGCCCTAAAGTTTGCGAGCCCGCCAACCCGCGCATCTAAAGTTCATTCCACTCGGTGTGGACACGGGGCCTAGACATGCGGAATGAAAAGCACTGCCGCCGTATTCGTAACCCGTGGGTCATCGTTCCGGTTGCGAGGACGGGTCTAGATCTTAATGTGACGGCAGCAATGGATCAGAGTTTCCTTTCAGCCAAAGACAAGAATCCCCGAGTCGTGAAGCCAGTCCCGAGGTCGGCAATTCAGCTGGCGGACAGCCAGTTTTCTCTTCCGGACTCTAAATCGATCGATGAGCACCATTTCAGGTCCGAAAAACAATGACAAACAGCCCCGTCAGCAGGCGTGCAACATTCTAACGGCCTCGTCTAAGCGGCACGTGCGGCTTCATCGAAGAATGCGATCACCTGGTCGGCGTGAATCTGCCGGAAGTCATTGATAACCCAATTCGCTCCATTTTTTGACAGAGCACCCCTGCCGTTGCGATCGACGCCGAGCACCAGCGCAAAGTGACCGCGCTGTCCGGCCATCACCCCGGAAATGGCGTCTTCTGCAATGCCAGCTTTGCGGGGGTCCGGGTTACGCGTGAGCTGCGACAAGCATTGCAGGAATATGTCAGGTTCTGGCTTGCCACCGAGGTGAAGACGTTCGCTGACAATACCGTCAACGATCTCGCTAAACAGGTCACGAATTCCCGCTCGCTCTACGATAGGCACCGCGTTACGGCTTGAAGAGGCCAGGCCGATGCGCACGCCTTTCCCCCGCAGTTCATGTACAAATCTGACCGCTTCGCGATCAACATCTACCCCGTCTTCTTGCACTCGCTGGTTAAAGAGATTGTCTTTCCGATTTCCCAGTCCGCAAACAGTCTGAGCAGTTGCAGGATCCGATGGGCTGCCATAGGGAGGCGAAATTCCGCGCGATGCCAGGAAACTGGCGACGCCGTCGTAGCGCGGCTTGCCATCCACGTAATTCAGGTAATCACCCTCGGTGAATTCACGAAACGGCTCGCGAACGCGGGCGGACCTGTGCGTCAGGAAGTCATCAAACAGCTGCTTCCAGGCAGCCGCATGCACCCTTGCAGTGAACGTGATTACGCCATCCAGATCGAAAACCATAGCCTCTGGACCGTTGTTCATTCCAACCCCTCAACTTCCCGAGTAGACGAGCATGACGGGACATCCCGCATTTCTGACGACAACCCTGGTAGCGCAATCCCCGTGTTCCGCCCAGTGGCCATGCCACGCCAGCACCACGAGGTCTATGCTTCGTTGACGAGCCACGTGCGCCAGTTCGGATCCTGCTTGGCCCCCGGCTACTCTGAGTTTGAAATGCACGCCCGATGCAAATGCACCGCTGGCGACGACTCGGTTCATGAACTCTTCAGCCCACGCCGGCCATTCATGTTGTGGCTGATCCACGTAGAGCGGGGCGGCAATGCTCCCGCGTGCGTCTGGCCGATCCTCTCCCCGGGCGGCGACGTGCAAGGCAATGACCTCGGCTCCGGCTCGCTCGGCCAGGTCAACCGCGGATCCGACCGCGGGTATGGAGATTGGCGTGCCATCGTGCGCCAGCAGGATTTGGCGCAAGTTCCAGGCTTTTTCGCCGCCTTCCGCATGTACTAGAACCGCCCGTGCAGGTTTTCCTGCGAAGACCGATTCCGTTACGGCACCAAAGCGGTTTGCCTGGGTCTGTGCTCCGGTCGCTGTGGACATCACAAGAAGTGCATGCGGAAGCTCCTGCATGAGGCGCAGCACGTGCTCCGCGGGGTCGCAGGACCGGCTCGGTTCTAAGATGACGCCTTTACCTTCTTCATCACTCAGCCCGAGTTGGCTTGCGGCATTAGCCAACTCGATCTGGCTCTGCCCGACGTACGCAGCGTAAAGTCTCGCGCCATACAGCTGTGCCAGCTTTTGTGCCACGGGTAACGCAATGTGGCTTTGTTCGCTTCCGTCGAGGGGAAGCACAACGCTCTTGATTGATGTGGTGGTGTGAGTCTCTTCGGATCGAATCGCAATATTCCAGTCAGGCAGCGCAGCCGTCATAACGCTCCTTTGCTGCTCGATCGAGCCATTTGCCAGGGTTCCCAACCGGCTTCGGTTTTTTTCGCGATATATTCGTGTCCCGGTTCGGCCACAATTTCGGATCCAGATTCGAGTCGGAGTCGAAGTGGTTCCTCACCAGATGTGTCCACGCCTACAACATCCTGTTCGATGTGTACCCGTAGCGTGCGGCCACGCCATTGCAAAGGAAACGAAAGTCGCTTCCATGCAGGCAACCCCTGGGGTGCAATGCTCACGCCGTCAGCTAGCGTTGTAAGGCCGGCGAATCCGAATACAACCGCTTGCCACAGTCCTCCCAAGGCCGCCGCGTGCACGCCGCCTGCCGCATTGCCCATGTTGTTCCCCAAATCGATTTCGGCCGCCTGTTTCAAGTACTTCTCGGCGCACCTCATCTCGCCGATGCGAGCGGCCATGAGCGCATGGATCGAGGGGCTGAGCGAACTGCCATGTCCGGTGCGTGGTTCGTAGTAACGAAAGTTCGCCGCTCGTACCTCGGGGCTCAATTCGTTCCACAGCAGAAAGGTGGCAAGCACCACGTCAGCTTGCTTCACCACGTCTGTTTTCTGGATGCGATCATGGCCGAGAATCGTGTCCATTGCCGCCGAACGCGGCTCGTACCTCTTTAGATCGATGGGCTCTTTCTTGAAATAACCGGCGAACTGCTCGTATAGCAGCGACTTTGATTCGAACGGAATGAACATCGAATGTGCCAGTTTGCGCCATGTGTTCACTTCGTCTTGATGGAAGAGCAGCCGAGTGCGGAGTTCTTCCCAGCGATCCGGCCAGCGTTCTTTCAGTAGCTCAGCGGTTGTTGCCCCTTGCCGTAGGTTCCCCCTCGCCATAAGGTTGGTATAGGCGTCATCGTCCACATCCTCGTGATACTCATCGGGACCGATCACGTGGCGAATGTGATAAAAGCCGTCCGACTCCGTAGCCCCTCTGCTGGCCCAAAACCGGGCACTCTCCAGCATGATCTCGGCGCCGAAGCTGACGAAGAAATCGTCATCGCCGGTGTCCTGCCAGTATTGCCAGACTGCGTACGCAATATCAGCGGTGATGTGGATCTCCAACTCGCCGTTGGGGACCCTGATGATTTCGCCGTTGGGCGCGATTATTGCTTTTGGCGTAGTCTCATCACCAGTGTCGGCCGACTCCCACGGATACATAGCCCCTCGAAATCCGGCACTATCCGCTTTCCTCCGCGCCGCCTCCAGGGTGTGATACCGGTATTCGAGGAGCGCCCGCGCGGACGGGGGATGCGTGAAGATAAAGAAAGGCACAATATAAGTTTCCGTATCCCAGAATATGTGGCCCTTATACCCTGGTCCCGAAAGTGTGCGCGCTCCAATGGAGACTCGCGAGTCGTCCGGATTGGCAGCGCTGATCAGGTGATAACCCGCAAAACGCAACGCGCGCTGCAATGAGTCGTCACCTTCAACTTGTATATCCGCGCTTTGCCAGCGTCCTTCCCAAGCCTCGGTGTGTGCCCGAACCGCAGATTTCGTGCCTTTCAGAACGACTTGCCTCAGGTGCTCCATTGAGCGGTCAAACGGATCACTACCGTCACGGGAGGTGAACACGGAAAGAATGCGGTTGAGGTGACAGTGCGCACCGGCTTGTAAGTCTGCCTCGCAGTGTTCCATGATCCTGCCGGGTTCAATATCCATCGTCCGGCAACCTGGGCTACGGTGTGAATGCACCATCTGGCTCGTCAGCCCGAATGCCACGATCGTATCTCGGCCAGGCACTCGCAACGCGAGTGGCAGTACATTGGGGCGCGCGGAATCTCGCCGTACTTTCCACTCAGGCGCGAGAAGCGAGACTGCGCCCGCACTGGCTTCCATCGAGCTCTCAAAATGAATGACAGAGCTGTAGTTTTCCGGAGTGAGCGTCACGGAATGCACCAGAAGGTGGCGGTCGGCGAGCGAGGCTAGACGAAATGCCAGGATCCGGGTAATCCGTCCTTCGGGATCGCGGTGACGCCACTCGCGCCACAGCATGCCATGCCGGAAATCCAGAATGCGCCGGTGCTCCAGCACGTCTCCATGCTGCATGCTAAGCGGTTGGTGGTCGACCCAAATCCTTACACCCGTCCAATCCGGCAGGACCATCAACTCAGGAACCGAGCCCGGGGTGTTCGGCTGTTCAAAGACTCCGGCGACAAACGTCGCCGGTGCGGAAAGGGCACTTCCTTCCGCCAGCGAGCCGCGATTCCCTATGTATCCGTTACCAATCGCGAATAAGGACTCGGTCTCGTGCTCACGAGCCAGAGTGAAACCCTCATCAATTAGCAACCACTTGGGATCTAGAGTGCGAAGCTCTCCCTGGAGAGTGAGGGCATGAGCAGCATCTCGCACCTGCTGCAGCTCTGCTTCCGTTGAGTAACTTTGGTCCCGGACATCAATCGGTGACAGCGAGCGATTCATCCAGCACCCCAGATTGGCTGCTTAAGCTACGATCGCGCGAACACAAGATCAAAATGAGCTTTCAATTACCTTCTTCAGTTATCTGATGGTGCCGGTTCAGCAGGCTTTGCCCGGTTTGGGTTGTTGAAATCCTCGCTTACATGCTGGTTGGTGAACATCTTTGGTGAACGTGGCCTATCGGAAGTTGCGTCTATATATCATTGCGCCAGGATTGAGATTTCTAAGCTGCGGAATTCACAGGGAGCCACGTTTGCGGCTCCGCGAAGTCACTTGCGTATTACGCCAAATGGCGTTACGCTTATTGGCGTAATGCGTGGACAGGAAAATCCCTTTGTTTTCGGTGAAATTATCGACGACACCAATTTTGTCGATCGCACCGAGGAGCTGAACAGCCTGGTACGCGACCTGGCGGATGGCCAGAAGATCTTCTTGTTGTCTCCGCGCCGTTTTGGCAAGAGTTCGCTTGTTGCCGTTGCCCTCCTCAAATTAAAGAAAAGGCATATTCATACGGTAAACCTCACCGTCAGCAGCTATTCGAGCTACGCTCAGTTCTTAGAGAAATTCGCAGAAAAAGTGCTGCGCGCCGCCGGACCTTGGGATCGCGTGAAAGATTGGATCACCCGTTTCGGCAAGCAAGTCAAACCCGACATTAATTACAACCTGAGCACGGGAGAGGTCAACGTTTCACTCGGCAAAGGCGCAGGGTTTGATCCTGCTCCGATTGCCCCAGACGTGTTTGCTCTCCCCGGAGAACTTTCGAAGAAAGCCGAGATCCGCATGGCCATCTGCCTCGATGAATTCCAGCAGATTTCCCAGTTCAACGGCGGCTCGGTAGAAAATGTCATCCGCAATCAAGTGCAAGAACAACGCGAGGTCGGCTACGTTTTTGCCGGATCGCAACCCTCGCTCATGCAGGAAATGCTTTCTGCCAAGCGCCCCTTTCACAAAGCTGGGCCACAGATGTTCCTCGACAAAATCTCGGCAGAAGCCTGGACGGAATTCATCAGGGGGCAATTCCGGCGCAGGGGCAGAACCATCGATGCTGAAGCCCTGACGAAACTGCTGACCACCGCTGATCTGATCCCTTATGACGTGCAACGCATTGCCCATGAACTCTGGGATTACGCCGAACTCGGCGACAAGCGCGCCTTAACGGCAGATGATGTAAACACGGTGATAAACAAGCTCGTTAGCGCGCAATCCACCTACTACGAACTGCTTTGGGAACAGCTCTCTCCTCGCCAACGTGCCACTTTACAAGCTCTGGCCTACCGCGGGGCGGCGGAGCTGTACTCGCAGACCGTGCGCGAGGAATTCCGCCTCGGGCCTGCCTCCAGTGTGCAGAAGGCTCTCCAATCTCTCGACTCGCAAGACATTCTTGATCGATACCGGGGAGAATACTTTTTTCTGGATCCACTGCTCCCCGCTTGGATTCGTGCCAAAACCGCCTAGCTGAGTACGCCGGATGGCGTTACGCCAGAAAGCGTAAGGCAGCCCCTCCTTATTTTATTACGCCTTAGGTGGCTTCGCGTCTTCTTCCCACTCTGCCTGCGTCAGGTGTACGCCCTTCAGCCAGGGCTCAGGCGGTCGCTCGGGCTTCTGCGCCGGTGTTGCGCCAAACAGAAACGAAATTATCAAAGCGTTTGGCTTGGATTGTTCCCTGCCGCAGCGTTTGTCCTAGTGATTCGGCATAGAGCCGAAATCGAAGACCAGTTCTTGAGGGTTAACTTATCCGGGTATGCCGAGTACGCAAAACGAGTTCGTTCTGGGCTGGTGCTGGACGATGGACGTTCCACACGCCAAGTTGAGAACGCGAGGTTGACACTATGAATGAATGGCTCACATTGAATGAAGCTGCTAGTTATCTGAAGATTCATCCGCGGACGTTGTCGCTCTGGGCGCGACAGGGCAAAGTGCCCGCACATAAACTCTCCGGCACAAAACGTTGCGTTTGGCGATTCGTGGAAAAGGAACTGGATGCTATGCTCAATCTGCCATCCGGTGCTCAGAAGGGAAATTATGGAACGAGCACCGCGATTTAAGACTCGAAGCGTAGTATTCGATCGCAGACGAAAGACCTGGAATCTCTTGACCTGGGAAGCTCGCAAACGCCGCACTCAGCGAATTGGCACCTTGTCCGAATATCGGAGCAAGACGGCCGCGCAGCGTGCAGCGCAATCCATTCCGAGGACGGATATTCCGCAACCACAACACGAAGCCGGGACAATTCGCGTCCTTGTGGATCAATACCGGAAAGAGAAGATGCCTGAACGTGCGAGCACAAGGCGCGGGTATGAAACCTACTTACAAAACCAAATCCTTCCGAAGTGGCAGGATGCGGCGATCACCGACGTACAGCCGCGCCCCGTTGAGCTGTGGCTTAACACCTTGAAGCTGGCACCGAAAAGCAAGGTCCATGTTCGGGGTTTACTTCACACTTTGTGGGACTACGCCATGTGGCGCGGTGACGTTCCTACAGCACGGAACCCGATGGAGTTGGTGCAGATACGAAATGCGTCAAAGCGGGTGAACAAGCCACGCACGATGACCATTGAAGAGTTTCACCGGCTGTCCGCCATCCTCACCGAGCCATATAAGACCATGGCGACCGTGGGTGTATGTCTTGGATTGCGATGGTCAGAAATCGCGGGGCTCAAGTGGCAGGACATAGATTGGATTGATGGCGAACTCCGGCTTCAACGCGCGGTGGTCAAGCAAATTGAAGACGAGGTCAAAACCGTTCACTCTAGTAAGCCGCTCGCGCTCGACACTCGCATTCTGGATGTGCTCAAGCAGCATCGGCAGAACAGCGTCTTTACCGCTCCGGACGATTGGGTATTTGCTTCACCGGCAAAGCTCGGAAGACTGCCGCGAAGCTATACATCCTTTTGGGAGAAGTTGGGAAGAGCGTGTCAGGACCTGGGCATCAGGCACATTTCCCCGCACAGCTTCCGCCATAGCTATCGTGCTTGGCTTGACGAGTTGGGTGCGCCGATCACGGTACAGCAACGCGCCATGAGGCACGGAGACATCCGGGTCACGATGAGCTATGGAGAAACCGTGGGAGATGGGCTGCGGGAAGCCTCGTCCCGGCTTGCCGCGAAGGCTATACCGAATAAACGGATTGCAAACGGATTGCGGCGTCTCTAACTCGTTGAAAGATTGGGGTGGGAGACGGGAATCGAACCCGCAACAACCGGAGCCACAGTCCGGTGCTCTGCCAGTTGAGCTACTCCCACCAGATGTTTCGATTATAACGGGTTCAAGTAGGAGACGTCAGGCTCTTGGCTCTTGGCTCTTGGCTCTTGGCCTCAGGCTTCAGGCTTCAGGGCGCTCATCGGTTTGGCTGAGCGCTGAATGCTGAGTACTGCATGGTCGCGCGTATTCGTTTAGATCCTGCCCACACCCACGTACTCGAAACCCATGGCGCGAAGGCGGACAGAGTCGAGGATATTTTTTGTATCGACGATGAGAGGGCGGCGCAACAGGGACTTGATCTTGCCGAAATCGAGTGCGCGGAATTCCGGCCAGCCCGTGCCAACAACTAATGCTTCAACTCCTTCTGCTGCGGCATAGGCGGATTCGCAATAGTGCACACTGCCATTCAGTTCCAGCTTGGCATCGGGAATGGCTACAGGATCGTAGGCGCGAACGCGCGCGCCGCGCGCAACGAGGCCTTGTGCAAGGCGAATCGAAGCGGAGCCTGCTACTGAATTCGTATTCGGCTTGAACGCGAGACCGAGAATACCGACGTCCTTGTTCTGCAAGGACTGCAGATGCGCTGAAATCTTCTCCGCGAGACCTTCTACGAGTGATTGATTCACGTCGCGCGCCGCGCTCAAGACTCGCAGGGACACATTGTTCTGCTGTGCAAGTCCGGCTAGAGCATCCATATCAGACTGGGCAAACAAGCCGCCGATTGCCGCACCCGCCTGCAGGCAGCGAGGGCCAATTTTCTTGTCCAGCCCAAGCGCCATAGACAAGTGCACCGCATCAGCGCTGACCTTTTCGCAAAGTCCAGCCAGTTCGTTAATGAACGAAATTTTAGTCGCGACAAATGCTGTCGCAGCTTCGCGCACCAGTTCAGCGGTGGCATGGTTGGTAACGATAACAGGCACGCCGCGCATCACCAGAGGATGAAAAATCTGCTTAATCGCGCTTACCGCATCGTTCGAAGTGGTCCCGAGAATGATCCGATCCGGCCAATTGAAGTCTTCAACGGCGCATCCCGCGGTGAAGAATACGGGTTGCGAAATGATGACAGCATTTAATCCAGCTTCGCGGATCTTCTGTTCGAGAGCGACTCCAGTTCCGACCGGCACAGGGGTCACGATGGACAGGATCGGAGGCTTTGAAACGGCTTTCGCTATGCGCAGAACCAGATCCGGTAATTGCTGCGGATTGTCTTCGGCGAGGAAGATCACGCCGGATTTGCGCGCAAACGCCTCAACATCAGTGGAGTAAGCCAGTCGGCCCGAGCGCACATTGCGCCGGATGATCTCGGAAAGGTTCTTTTCGTGGAACGGCACCTTGCCCTGGGCCATGTCTACCATTCGGGAGCTGTCGGGATGGCAGCAGGTCACGGGCGTGCCGAAATCGGCGAGACAGGCGGAAATCACTGTCCCCAGGTACCCTGCACCATAGACACCAATCTGCATGCGTCCTCCCGCGCTGGAAAACAGCTGGCCGGCGCAAACTCCCAATGTCTTTATTTACAGTGTGGGGAGCACGTTGGGCAGAGTACAAGAGGGACATTCATCCGCGCGAAAATGTACAGGGGACAGTGGCCGGATGGACGGTAACAGACGGGTAACTTAAGGGCAGGATTTCGATCTACAAGGCAATTTACTGCAATTACACAGCGACTGGCCTATGCTGTGGCACCAGAATTTTCATCAGGACCCAAGCCACCAAGTAGCTCAGCGCACAGACCACGAACATGATGAGGTAAGCAGTTTGGGGCGCCCGCAGGAAGGCATCCGTAAGCTTGCCGGCAAGCAACTGCACCAGAACGCCGCCAATGCCTCCGGCCATGGTGCCGATGCCGGTAACCGAAGCAATATTTTTCTTAGGAAACATGTCTGAGACGGTAGTAAACAAGTTCGCCGACCATGCCTGATGAGCGGTCGCGCCGACGCAAATCATCGCCACCGCGAGCATGGCTGCCGCCCCGCCGAACCGCTGTACGTCACCGAAAAATTGAGTCAGCAGCACCAAAAGCGGGAAGCAGGCGATGATGAACATCGTCGTCATACGCGCCTTGTAGACCGTCATACCCCGTTCGATCAGCTTTTTGGGGATGCTTCCGCCGTAAATACTGCCAACGATGGCCACGCCGTACACAATGAATGTCGGGAGCATTACCTGCTCCTTGGTCATGTGAAATTGCTTGTTCAGGTAGTCGGGTAGCCAGAACAGGTAAAACCACCAGACACCGTCCGTCATCAGCTTCCCCACGAAAAACGACCAGAGCTGGCGGTAGCGAAACAGCTTCCACCAGGAGATTTTCGTCGCGTCGTCGGCTTGGCTCGCGGTGAGATCGTCATCGATGCGAATGTACGCACGTTCCGCCTCGGAAACCCTGTCGTGTCGAGATGGCGGGTTGTAGAGCCAAAACCAGAAAATTAACCACGGGAATCCCATGGCGCCAGTAATAACGAACGCCATTTTCCAACCCTGCGCATCCCCATAACGGACCATGATGGCGGGCACGAGCAGAGCGGCCATCATCGCGCCGCCATTGGATCCAGCGTTAAAGACGGCCGTTGCCAAAGCGCGCTCACGCTTGGGAAACCATTCGGCGACGGTTTTGATCGAAGCCGGAAAGTTGCCGCCCTCGCCGATGGCAAATGCGCTGCGCACAATAATGTGCATCCTTAGCAGGCCACCAACAAAAGCGTTGGCGATGCCACAAATCGACCAGACGATGAGTGAGAGTGCCAAGCCAATTTTGGTCCCGATTTTGTCGATGAACCATCCCGCCAGGACGGTCACCCCGGCGTAGAAGGCCGTGAAAGCCGACGTGAGGTAGGCAAAGTCGCTGTTGCTCCAGCCAAAGCCGCCTTGGGCTGTCGGGCGGCAAAAGAACTCCTTCAGGTAACTGATTACCTGGCGGTCCATGTAGTTGATGCTGGTGGCAAAAAACAACAGGGCGCAAATCACCCAGCGGAAGCGGCCAATCGCTGATTCCGCGTTCGTCGTTGCCTGCTGCGACATTTGTGGCGATTGCATGGACACAGAATCAGTTAACTACTGATTTACACCGCTGGCGAGAAAGCCTCCGTCAACAGCAAGGACATGGCCGGTGACGAAACTCGCGGACTCGGATGCCAGGAACACAGCTGCTCCGACAAGTTCGTCGAGTTTACCGAAACGGCCCATGGGTGTACGGGCCAGAAACTCTTTGCCGCGAGCGGTGCCGTCGAGCAGGTTGGTATTCAAATCGGTACGAAAGACGCCGGGCGCGATGGCATTCACGCAAACACCGTGCTTCGCCCACTCAATAGCCAGGGATTTCGTCAGCGAAGCCACTGCAGCCTTGCTGGCAGAATAAGCCGCGACTTCAAAAAGAGCCAGGAACGACGAGAGAGACGCGATGTTAATGATGCGACCATAGGAACGTTCAATCATGTGGCGACCAAAAACCTGGCAGGCGCGCAGAGTTCCCGTCAGATTAGTTTCCATGATGTTGTTCCATTCGTCATCAGGGACTTGGAGGGAAGGCGTGCGCTTAGTTGTACCGGCGCTGTTCACGAGAATCTCAACCGATCCGAATTTCGCAATCGAGGCAGTCAACAATGTCTGCAGGCTCTCGCGGCTGGTTACCTCGACTGGATGACCTAATGCCTTGCCGCCTGCTCGTTCGATTTCCGCAGCTGCGGTTTTCGCCAATTCTCCGCGTCTGCCCGCGGGGACCACGTTTGCGCCGGCTACGGCTAGCCCCTTTGCAATCGCCAAACCGATGCCGGAAGTTCCTCCAATCACAACGGCAGTTTTTGAGGTGAGATCGAGTTGCGGATGTCCCATGTGACCTTTCTGAAGTATTTGTTTTTAACTCACGAGGTAATTGGAGCTGGGTTATCAGTTCACACCGATGGTAACGCGAAGTACTGTCTCGCGTTGTCGAAACAGATGTTCCGGACCATACCTCCGACGAGTTCCTCGGAATTTGGTAGAAGTCCAGTATCCATTTCGTTGCCCAGCAAATTACACAACACGCGGCGAAAGTACTCATGACGCGGATATGACATGAACGAACGCGAATCGGTAGTCATTCCAACGAAGCGGGACAGCAAGCCGCAATTGGAAAGCGCATTCAGTTGCCATTCGATGGCTTCTTTTTGATCGAGGAACCACCATCCGCTGCCGAACTGGAGTTTGCCGGGAACCGAACCGTCCTGGAAATTGCCGATCGCCGTAGCAAAAGCGTAATTATCTGCGGGATTCAGGTTATAGAGAATCATCTTCGGGAGATGTCCACGTTGCTCCAGTTGGTCGAGAAAGCGAATGAGCGACTGCACTTGCGGCCAGTCAGCGACCGAATCAAAGCCCGTGTCTCGGCCGATGCGGTTGAAGGCACGCGTATTCGCATTGCGATAGGCCCCGAGGTGTAACTGCTTGGTCCAGCCTTTCTCGGCATCGAGACGGCTGAAGAAGAGCATGAGGTAGCCGGTCCAGCGAGAGACTTCGTCTATCGAAGCCTGACTCCCACCGTAGACCTTCTTGAAAATGGCTTCGGCGTCGCTGTCGCTGCAGAACTCGGCGGGACAGGTGTCCAGTCCGTGGTCCGAGAGCCGGCAGCCGACTTTGTGGAAGTCGTCGTGACGATTACGCAGTGCCTCCAGGAAATCTGCAAACGTCTTGATCTCGAGGCCCGCAGACTGGCCCAATTTTTCTCTCCAGCCAGCGAAGGCTCCCTGATCCTCGATGCGAAATGCGCGATCGGGGCGAAACGCTGGAAAAACCCGTACCGGGAATTGCGATTTGCAGAGCTGCTGGTGATACTGCAGCGAGTCCGCCGGATCGTCTGTCGTACAGATCGCACGTACTCCGAATTTCTTCGGGATCCCCTGCGCGGCGAATTCGGGCGTGGCAAGTTGGCGGTTGACCTCTTCCCAAATTTTGGGCCCAGTGTTCTCATCCAGTAGTTCTTCGATCCCGAAATAACGTTCCAGTTCGAGATGGGTCCAGTGATAGAGCGGATTGCGAAGCGTTTGGGGCACAGTTCGCGCCCATGCGAGAAACTTCTCACGAGGAGTGGCATCCCCGGTAATGAAGCGCTCCGGGACGGCACAGGCGCGCATCGCCCGCCACTTATAGTGATCGCCTTCGAGCCAGATTTCGGTCAAGTCACGAAATTGGCGATTTTCGGCGATTTCGCGAACCGGGAGGTGGCAATGGTAGTCCAGGATGGGTTGCGTTTCTGCAAAACTATGAAACAGCCGGACTGAAGTGGCGCCTTGCAGTAGGAAGTTATCGGAGATGAATGGCATTCTGAATGCACAATTCTACATGCACGCAACCTGAGGCATCGCAAGACGATGCCAAGCGGCGATTCCTGGGAACTGGTGACCCGATTTTGGCCCAATTTTGGCAAAATCTGGGCGTTTTTCGCTCAGCAAGGCTTCAATGTCCATTGACTAAATAGGGATTGTAGGTAAAATATCGAACTATGAAGATCTCCCAGAAGGGTTTGTACGCACTGCAGGCAATGATGATGTTGGCCCGCCACTATAACCAGGGTGCAATCCGCATACGGGACGTCGCGTACGAGGAGGAGTTGCCGGAAAAGTTTCTGGAGTTGATCCTGCTCGAACTCAAGAACGCGCGCATGGTCGAAAGCGTCCGTGGAGCAAAGGGCGGATATCAGTTGCGACGCGCGCCTGCCGACATTCGGCTGAGCGAGATCATCCGGCTGATTGATGGGCCACTAGCGCCGTTTGGCGATGCCGAGCAATTGCGGACCCTCATTGATGGTGACGCCCAGCATCGCGCGCTGTACCAGGTGTTTCTCGACGTACGGGATGCCGCGGCCAAGATACTGGAAAGCACGTCCTTGGCGGATATCGCGAACCCCAGTTCACGACAAAAATCAAAAGGTCGGAACAAAAAGAAGACGGAAGCGAGCGTCCTCCCGATGGTTGTGCATGGCAATGTTCCGCGGGGTGAGAGGTGATACGCAAGGTTTGCTTCTTCGTCGCGATTCTAGGGGCTTCCCTGCTGGGGTTTGGCCAGCGCGTGACCTTGCTGAATGTTTCGTACGACCCGACGCGCGAGCTGTTTCAGGATTACAACGCGGCATTTGCGAAGTATTGGAAGGTGAAGACGGGGCAGGACGTCACCATCCAGCAGTCACATGGCGGATCGAGCAAGCAGGCGCGGGCAGTCATTGACGGACTCGATGCGGACATCGTCACGCTCGCGCTCGCCTATGACATTGACGCCATTGCTGACAAAGCGCACCTGCTCCCATCCAACTGGCAATCGAGGCTGCCAAACAACAGCTCACCCTATACCTCGACCATCATTTTCCTGGTACGGAAGGGCAATCCGAAAAAGATCAAGGACTGGGATGACTTGATCCGGCCCGGCGTTTCCGTAATTACGCCGAATCCCAAGACCTCAGGCGGAGCGCGATGGAATTACCTGGCGGCGTGGGGATACGCGCTGCGGAAGTCCGGCGGAGATGAGTCCAAGGCACGGGATTTCGTGTCCAAACTATTTGCCAATGTGCCGGTGCTGGATTCCGGCGCGCGCGGTTCGACCACCACATTCGTCGAGCGCGGTATGGGCGACGTTCTGATCGCGTGGGAAAACGAGGCGTTGTTGGGCGCTAACGAACTGGGCAAAGAACGGTTTGAGATTGTGGTCCCCTCGACCAGCATTTTGTGCGAGCCGTCCGTAAGCGTGGTGGACAGGGTTGTCGATAAGAAAGGAACGAGGGCAACTGCGCAAGCGTATTTGGAGTATCTGTACAGCCCGGAAGGCCAGGAGATCGCGGCGAAACGATACTACCGGCCGCGATCAGCGGCGGTGCTGAAGAAGTATGCGGCGCAGTTTCCAAACGTGAAGTTGTTCACCATCGCCGACATTGCCGGCGATTGGAAGCAAGCGCAGGCGAAACATTTTGCCGATGGTGGCATTTTCGATCAGGTGTATTCAGCGAACCAGTAGGAACGAATGAGACTGCAGCTCAAACAGAAAAGCATTCTGCCCGGCTTTGGACTGGCGCTTGGATTCACCGTTCTGTATCTCAGCCTGCTGGTGCTGATCCCGCTTTCGGCAACATTTCTGAAGGCATCGTCCTTGAGCGGGCAGCAGTTCTGGCACATTGTGAGCTCGCATCGGGCGGTGGCGTCGTACAAGCTGAGTTTTGGGGCATCCGGGATCGCGGCAACCATCAACTTGTTTTTCGGCCTCATCGTGGCGTGGGTACTGGTCCGATACAACTTCCCGGGTAAGCGCCTATTCGATTCTTTGGTAGACCTTCCATTCGCATTACCGACGGCGGTGGCCGGCATCGCGCTGACTACGATTTATGCACCCAATGGCTGGATGGGACGATTTCTTGCCCCGCTTGGAATTCAGACTGCCTATTCCCGTCTTGGCGTTGTCATTGCCCTTACGTTTACAGGACTTCCCTTCGTAGTGCGAACAGTCCAGCCGGTTCTCGAAGACCTCGACAAAGAGGTCGAAGAAGCGGCGGCCAGTCTGGGCGCGGATCGGTGGCAAACAATTATTAAGGTTCTGTTGCCGGCGGTTTTGCCGGCGGCGCTGACAGGTTTCAGCATGGCGTTCGCGCGAGCAGTGGGAGAGTACGGTTCCGTCGTGTTCATCTCAGGCAACATGCCGCTGAAGACGGAAATTACGCCGTTGCTGATCATCACCAAGCTGGAGCAGTACGACTATGCGGGTGCGACCGCGATTGCAGTGGTCATGCTGGTAGCTTCTTTTGCCCTGCTGTTGACAATCAACCTGTTGCAGGCGTGGAGTGGCGGACGGTTGAAGAGAGCGCACGCGAATGAACTCCCTGAAACTGCAGAATTCGAGGCGGCACGCTAATGGCGTCGATCACATTGCCAAATCCGGGAGTGCTGGCCGCTTCGCGCGCAGTGCAGGCCACGACTGAGCAACCGTGGGTGCGCTGGAGCCTGATTGCAATCGCCGTGGCATTTCTGGGAGTTTTTCTATTCCTGCCGCTTGCAATCGTGTTTTCGTCGGCATTGGAGAGGGGCGTCTCGGTGTATGTGGGTGCGTTGCGCGAACCCGATGCGATGGCTGCTATCAAGCTCACCCTAATCGCGGCGGGAATCTCGGTTCCCCTAAACATGATTTTTGGGATTACGGCAGCGTGGGCAATCGGGAAATTCGATTTCCTCGGCAAGAGCCTGCTGATCACGCTCATCGATCTGCCCTTCTCGGTGTCGCCCGTGGTTTCCGGCCTGATCTACGTCCTGATCTTCGGTCTGCAGGGATTGCTGGGGCCATGGTTGGCAGCGCACGACCTCAAGATCATCTTCGCAGTACCGGGCATCGTGCTGGCAACAATGTTCGTAACATTCCCCTTTGTCGCGCGCGAACTGATCCCATTGGTCGAAGCACAAGGCACCGAAGAAGAGGAAGCGGCGCTGACGTTGGGCGCGAGCGGTTGGCAGACCTTCTGGCGCGTAACCTTGCCCAACGTCAAATGGGGTCTGCTGTACGGCGTGATTCTATGCAATGCGCGCGCGATGGGCGAGTTCGGTGCCGTGTCGGTCGTCTCGGGGCACATCCGAGGACGCACCAACACCATGCCGCTGCACATCGAGATTCTTTACAACGAGTACCAGTTCGCACCGGCATTCGCGGTCGCGTCATTGTTGGCTTTGCTGGCGCTGGCGACCTTGTTGGCAAAGACCGTAGTCGAGTGGAAGGCGCGTCAGCAGTCCACCGAGTTGCAGCGCATGAGCGGAGAAGCTTTATGAGCATCGAAGCCGTCAACATAACCAAGCGATTCGGGCAGTTTACCGCTTTAGATAACGTCAGCCTGGAAATTCCGAGCGGCGAACTGGTCGCCTTGCTCGGCCCTTCGGGTTCCGGCAAGACTACCCTGCTCCGCATCATTGCTGGCCTGGAGTTTCCCGATATCGGCACGGTTCGCTTCGACGGTCGCGACATCAGCGATCGCAGCGCTCAAGAACGACGGGTGGGCTTTGTGTTCCAGCACTATGCCTTGTTCCGCCACATGACCGTGTTCGAGAACATCGCCTTCGGACTTCAAGTGAGACCGCGAGAGTTTCGTCCTTCACGCAATCAGATCCGCACCAAGGTTCACAATCTGCTGAAACTCATCCAATTGGAGAATTTGGCGGACAGGTATCCTTCGCAGCTTTCCGGAGGACAGCGGCAACGTGTGGCGTTAGCCCGGGCCTTGGCAGTCGAGCCGTCGGTACTGCTCCTTGATGAGCCATTCGGCGCTCTGGACGCAAAGGTACGAATGGAACTGCGGCGCTGGTTGCGGCAATTGCATGACGAGATTCACATCACCAGCGTGTTCGTTACGCATGATCAGGAGGAAGCGCTCGAAGTCGCGGACCGCGTGGTGGTTATGAACGAGGGCAGGATCGAGCAGGTTGGCTCGCCGGATGACGTCTACAACCGCCCTGCCTCGGCTTTCGTTTACAACTTTCTTGGAAATGTGAATTTGTTTCATGGCCGGGTGGAAGAAGACAAGACATACATTCACGAAGTCGAGACCGGGCACGTGGTTTACGTGCGTCCACACCTGCTCGATATTGCAAGACTGCCCAACGGTGGAAGCCATTTTCGGGCGCGCATCAAGCACATCAACGCTGCGGGGCCACTGGTAAAAGTCGAAGCCATTGCGGAGTGGGGCGACCCGGTGCGCGTGGAGTTGCCGCAGGAGCGTTTCCGCAGCCTGCAATTGATGAAGAACGAAGAAGTATTCATTATTCCCAAGGATGTGCAAGTTTTTCCCGTCCGCAACGAAGCGGCCCGCGCGAAGTAGGACAGGTGGAGTACGAAATTCCAGGTTTTTTGCCAATTTAATGTCTACTAATTCTGTGGGGATAGTAATATATGAGAACGCAAATGGATTTTCAAAACCGGGGATTCTCAACACGTAACGGCTGGAGAGGCTGGTATTCCGCCTTTTTGATCCTTGCCGTTTTTGCCTGGTTTCCGCGAATGCAGGCGCAGATGGCGAGTGCCGATATCACGTCCAACGTGGTGCAACCGCCCAGCGTGGCGGCCAACCACCGCACGGTCGCGGCTGGATCAAATGGTCTGGTGCTTTCCAGTAGTGACGGCGCGAACACCGTGACAGTTCACGGATATCTACAGGCGGACGACCGGATGTTCTCCAGCAATACTCGCGGCCAAGACTTGGATACCTTTCTGTTCAGGAGAATTCGTCCTTTGTTCGAGGGCACAATATTTAACGCCATAGATTTCCGCTTCATGCCGGATTTCGGCCAGAGCAATCCGCAAATTCAGGAAGCCTATCTGGAATGGAAGACAATTCCCTTCGCGAAGCTTCGAGTAGGAAAGTTCAAGGAACCCATTGGGCTGGAGGCGCTCCGATCTGATCGGGATTTGAGTTTCACGGAGCGGTCGCTTGCCAGCGATTTAGTGCCCCTGCGGTACATGGGCGCGCAGTTAAGCGGTTCCCTGTTCTCAAATTCCGTTTCCTACGCTGCGGGGTATTTCAACGGATCCAATGATGGCTCGAACGGAAATTTCCAGTGGATCCCAACAAATGAATTCGCCTCTCGCGTTTTCTTTCTTCCATTCACGAAAGCCAAAATCACAGCGCTGCGGCAAATTGGGTTCGGTGTTGCTGGATCCATCGCGCACCAGCATGGACCGATCGCGGGCTTGAAAACTATGGCGCAAAGCACGTTCTTCAAATATTCCTCGAACACGCTGGCCAATGGCCAACACACGCGCATCTCGCCTCAGGGTTATTACTTCTTCGGGCCCGTCGGGATGCTCGGTGAATACGTGATCTCATCACAAGACGTCGTCCACGGTCTCCAGACTGCGAACATCAGGAACCGGGCCTGGCAGGTGGCGGGATCCGTCGTGCTGACTGGCGAGAAGAACACCTATAGCGGAGTGAAACCGCGCAATAGTTTCGAACCAGGCCGCGGGCTACGTCACCTGGGGGCGTTCGAGTTAGCTTTCCGCTACAGCCAGGTCCGCATAGGGAGCAGTGCATTCCCCACATTCGCGAGTTCGACGACAGCGGCCCAAGCGGCGGATGAGCGTGCGATGGGCCTGAACTGGTACGTCAATCGATTCGTCAAGCTCACAACGGATCTTGAATACACCCACTTCACCATGGCTTCGAAGGCCGTATCTCCATTGCACAACGAAATCGTATTGCTGAACCGTGTTCAGCTGGCGTTTTGAGGGAATGACGACTGCTGACGAACAATCGCTTATGATACGGAGTATCTCAGTTCAGCGTGGAGGGGTGCTTGGCCGTTCTCGTCGTTGGGGGAGCTGGGTATATTGGCAGTCATACTGCGCACGTGCTGCGGCGCAGAGGGTACGATGTCATCATTTACGATAATCTCTGCACTGGGTTTCGCGACCTGGCGGAGGGATTTGAACTCGTGGTCGGCGATTTTGCCGACAAAACGAAGATTGCACCCGTGCTGCGGCGGTGCGACGCCGTCATGTTCTTTGCCGCGCATGCCTCGGTAGCCGAATCGGTCGAGAATCCAAAAAAGTATTACCACAACAACGTAACCTCGGCCGTCTCCCTGCTCGACTACGTCATGGAATCGCGAGTGCGCAGGTTCATCTTCTCGTCCACGGCCGCAGTTTATGGCAACGCCACTCAGTCGCCAATCCCCGAAACCTGTCCGAAACAGCCAGTGAATCCGTACGGCGCGACCAAACTCGCTTTTGAGAACGCGCTTGAAGCGTACAGCACAGCGTATGGACTGAAGTACGTCAGCTTCCGCTATTTCAATGCAGCTGGCGCGGACGACAGCGGCACCATCGGCGAGATGCACGACCCAGAAAGTCACCTGATTCCCATCATTTTTCAGGCAATCCAGGGCAAGCGGGCAGCGCTGAGCGTGTACGGCGATGACTATCCCACTCCGGATGGAACCTGCGTCCGCGACTACATCCACGTGACCGATCTCGCGGATGCGCATGTTCTCGGCCTGGAATACCTGACCAAGTCCCCATCCATTGCTATGAATCTGGGGACCGGAAAAGGGTATTCGGTTAAAGAAGTGATCGAAGCCGTCGAGCATGTTACTGGGCACACGGTTCCGACACAGATCGGGCCACGACGCCCCGGAGATCCGGCAGAGCTCGTCGCCGATCCTTCGCTCGCTGAACGAACCCTAAAGTGGAAAGCGCAACGATCGCTGGACAACATCATTGAGACGGCTTGGAAGTGGGCACAGAAAAGGCATTGAAAGACGAACGCGAGCGCAACCGCGAAACTATTCTCTTACCCCTGAAATCTTCGTTAGCAAGGTTGGAATATCCGCACCAACATCGCGGCCGTCCGAGGCTGCGTTGTGGAGAGGGCTTGATGGTGTGAGAGCATAATTGGCGGGATTAAATCCGCTGTCCCCACTTCGATAGTCAACGAACTCGATGTTGCTGGGCTTCTTATAGAAAGTATTTCCGCTCGGCCACGTTCCACCTCCCCAGTTGAACACTGCGTTGTGGTCGACCTTCCAATCGGAAACACACGCTGACAAGATGCCGCGAAAGTCATTCGTTCCCCATCCGAATCGGGCATCGCAACCGTGACTGTTACCAATCGGGCCGACACCGTAGTTCCCGTAAGGAAATATATTGTCCTGGATGGTCCAGTGGTGCATCTGGCCGGGTGCATCAGCACCGACGATGGCGAGCGCCCGAACTGCCCTTAGAAACGTGTTGTGCACGATTGTTACGCTGTTGACTTGAGAAAGGCCGCGGCCAGTGCGATCTCGAGTGGCATACAACTCAAGGGCATCGCCGGCGGACTGCATTCGCAACTTGCCAAGACTCAGATTGTCCCCGATGAGATTATCGTGGATGGAGATACGTGATGCCCCTTGCGCTCCGCAACTCGTGCAACCCATATCTACAGATTGGTAGAGAGCAATTCCATAGGCAGCGTTATAGCAATAATTGTAACGATAGGTGAAATCGTTGGTGGCCGCGGTAGGCGCCGAACCTGCTGTTCCAGCTGACTGATTCTTCGGGGCAGTCGACCAACAGTACCCCACTTGGGCCCCGTACCACACGTTTTCGATTACGTTACCTTCGAATAGAGCTCGAGCACCGATCTTCATCTCGAAGCCGTTCTTCACCACCGGCCAACCTTCGGTTACAGTTTCAGTCGTATTGCCGTTCCAGGACAGAGGTTTCAAGAAATAGTTCTCGCGGACTTCAATATCTGACGGCGTATCGTGATTGCAGTTCACCCTGATTGTGCAACCGGCGGGTGTGAGAGGCGGGCCAGCGGCGCCCCCAAGAAGAATGCCTTCTCCAGACGCTTCGCAATGATTGTTCACAAACTTGTAGACGCCCCATCCTGAGTTCGGAATATTTCCCACTCCACCACCGACACATTGTGCGTCGGTGTTGCCGTTGGCTGACATGCTGCCCGTGTCATAAAAATCCGAGAAATAGCTGTCGATTATGGCAACGTGATTGGATTGGCCCAGGTAGATTGCGCGCGTCGTACTCGTGTCATCCGCTTGTTTGCGAATGGGGAAATTGCCATCCTGGTTGATCCCGTGAAACCAGACACGATCAAAAATGATGTGATTTGTTTGCGTGCGATTCGACGTGAGGTCGACCAGGTTGTAAATCGCCGCGCCACCCGTCGGAACACGCGTGATTTCCGCTCCGATAATTCGATAGTGATCTCCGCTCTCAGACGCAATGCCATTCCCTGCGTTGGGTGTCACAATCTTGAACGTTAGCACTTTCGGCTTAGGACATTGATACGTTGGACGATTCGGAATGGAAGCCAGGCCCGACCAACACGGTGTCATGCGCGTGCCCTCCCGAGGGAAATCGCGACTGCGCGTCCCCGTCGACGCGATGATGATCCAACGTTTGTTATTGCACTTTTTCGCCGGTAAAGTGAGAGGTCCCAAACTCGATCCGGCGACAACCAGAACCTTGTCGCCGCATTTCGCAGCGTTGATGTCCGCCTGCACCTCTGCGGTCGTCGAATGCGGACCACGACTCTGTCCCGGCGATGGTGTACCGTCCAGGGCTGTGTACATGCATTCAAACGGCATCTTGGCCGGACCGTCCATATTGGGGCCGATCCAAGTTCCGGAGGGCGTGCAATAGGCATTGCCGGTGGATTGCGTCGGCGCAGGTGAGGTGTCTAAGGGCTGCTGGCCGGAGGATCCGGCAACCGTATCAAGAATGCACGAAAGGCTTAAAAGAGTGAGCGCCCCGACCGCGAAAATCACCGCTCGAAAAGAAAATGGCATCGGGACAACTATACCCGATGCCATTTTTTTGGAAGTTCAGTTAACGGTTATTGGCGAACGCCAGCAATCACTTTCAGCAGCGTGCTGATATCGGCGCCAATATCCTTGCCGTCAGTTCCAGCATTGTGCAACGTACTGGAAGTGGCTAAGGCATAGTTGCCGGGGTTGAAGCCGCTGTTCCCTGTTCCATAGTTGGTGAAACCCACACCGCTGGTTCCAGTGAAGAAGGAATTGCCAGAGCCGGTGCCATTGCTCGGCCAATTCACGCCAGCAGTGCCACCGTTCCAATTGAACACGGCATTGTGATCGACAGCCCATGTGCTCACGCACGCGTTCAGAATGCCATTGAAGTTGTCACTGCCCCATCCATACGGCGTGTCGCAGCCGCCGGAGTTGCCGATCGGGCCAACGCCATACATACCGTAGACCCAAAGGTTGTTCTGAAGCGTCCAATTATGAAACTCGCCACTGCTCGCGCCGAAGATCATCAGGCTTCGTATAGCTTTGACGACGGTGTTGTGCGAGACGTTTACGTTGTTGATTTGATTTAGGCCTCTCCCGGTCGAATCGGGGACGGACATGAACTCCATGCCATCGCCGGTGGTTGTCGCACCGAGGTTGCCCAAGTTCAGATTATCGCCAATGACGTTGTCGTGAATGGAGATGCGGTTTGCGCCTTGTGCCTGGCAGCTTGCGCAACCGGCATCCATCGTCTGATACAACCCAATTCCATAGGCGGTGTTGTAGCAGTAGTTATAGCGATACGTGAAGTCGTTCGTCAGCGCTGTAGGAGCGCTGCCAACGAGGGTTCCGCCGCTGGATGCAGATTGGTTCTTCGGAGCTGTGGACCAGCAATACCCAACCTGCGCCGAGTACCAGGTGTTCTCGATGACATTACCTTCGAACAGCGCGCGGGCGCCAATCTTCATCTCGAAACCATTCTTCACGGCAGGCCACCCGACGGTGTTCACAGTCGTGGTGTTGCCGTTCCACGATTGCGGCTTGAAGAAGTAGTTCTGGCGCACTTCGAGGTCCGTGGGAACGTCCTGATTGCAGTTCACACCTGCGCTGCAGCCCGAGGGAGTCAGCGGGGGCCCAGAAGAGCCACCCAGCAGGAATCCTTCGCCGGAAGCCTCGCAGTGGTTGTTCACGAATTTGTAGACGCCCCAACCTGTGTTCGGGATGGAGCCAAATCCGCCACCAATGCACTGTGCGTCGGTGTTGCCGTTGGCCGACATGCTTCCAGTGTCATAGAAGTCTGAGAAGTAGCTGTCGATCACGGCAATGTGGTTGGATTGACCAAGATAGATGGCTCGCGTGGTGCTGGTATCCGTCGAGCTGGATGTGGAGGGGAACACTCCCGGAATACCGTGGAACCAGACGCGATCGAAAATGATGTTGTTGGTCTGTGTGCCGGCGGTTGAGAGATCCACAAGGTTGTAGATCGGAACACCGCCAGTGCTGACGCGGGTGATTTCCGCGCCGATGATGCGATAGTGATCGCCACCCGGAACGCTCACTCCGTTGCTGGATCCGGGAGTGACGATCTTGAAGGTCAACACTTGCGGACTCGGGCAGGAATAAGCGGGCCGGTTAGGCATCGAAGCAATGCCGGACCAGCACGGGGTCATGCGAACGCCCTCTGCCGGGAAGCTCGCGTTGCTCACGCCCGTGGACTTGATAGTGATCCAGTGGGCGTTATCACATTTTTTTGCAGGCAGCGAAATCGTGCCCAGGCTCGATCCGGCAGTGACGAGGATCGTGTCGCCGCAGGCAGCCGCGTTGATGTCGGCCTGAACCGCTGTGGTGCTGGAGTCGGGTCCACGAACCGTGCCCGGCGAAGGCGTTCCGCTCACCGGTGTGTACATACACTTGGTTGGCAAGCTAGCGGGTCCATCCGTTGTCGCTCCTGTCCAGGTTCCCGATGAGGAGCAATAAGCGTTTGCGGCAGGGTTAGGTGGTGTGGAAGTCCCGCTGCCGCCGCCGGTGTTCTGCGATGTCGAAGATTGCACAGTGACGGTAGCCGATGCCGCTTTCGTCGTATCAGCCTGACTGGTAGCAATAACGGTGTCGGTGCCACCGGACGTTGGCGCTGTGTACAAACCCGACGAATTGATTGTGCCCAATCCGGCCTTCCAAGTGACGCCGGTATTGGTGCTGCCGCTGACAGAGGCACTGAATTGAACCGTACCTGAAGTCTGAACCACTGCGCTGCCTGGCGTGACGTTCACGCTGACGCTAGTGGGCGTGGGTGAAGAGGTGGAAGGATTCACCGCCACAGTCGCGTACGCTTTGGAGTCTGGATGCACTGCGCTCTTTGCGGTGATGGTGACAGACGTCGAAGCCGAAACTGACGGAGCCGTGAGTAAACCGTTGGTCGAAATCGAACCCGCACTAGCAGACCAGATGACTGACGTGTTGCTGGTGCCGCTAACCGCCGCCAGGAACTGCTGAGTTCCGCCCGAAGTGATCGTGGCGCTGGTTGGATTCAAGCTAACGGTGATGCTGGTGTTGGTAGATGTCGGTGGATTCACCGTAACGATGGCGGAAGCCTTGGAGTCTCCCGCGGCCGCGCTGGTTGCAGTGACGGTCACATAGGAGATCGCGGTGACCGAGGGTGCGGTGAGCACGCCGGTGCTCGAAATCGAACCCGCGCTCGTCGACCAAGTCACATTCGTATTGGTCGAACCGCTGACTATGGCGGAGAACTGCTGGGTCGCGCCGGAATTAACCGTGGCGCTGGTCGGCGAAACTTGAACCGTGACTGCAGCGGCAGGCGCAATGGAAATATAGAGCCTTCTGTCGCCGACGTTGCCGATGCTGTCCGCAACTCTAGCGGTGAAATAAAAGATACCTGAAGCCGTGGGCGTTCCTGAAAAGGCGCCGGTGCTCGCATTCAGCACAATCCCTGCCGGCAGCGATCCCGTTTCCGTGAAGGAATAGGGGGCAACACCTCCGCGAACTCCTAGGGCTCCGACGTACGGAGTGCCAACCTTCCCTTGAGGGAGGGTGGCGGACACAAAGAGACGCGTGCCTGATGTGGTTGTGGTCTTTTCCAGGCGCCGGGCTGCCGCCTGCAGCGACAACAATAGCGAGAAGACTAGAACGAGGCTGGTGACGTAAACAGAATTCGTGAATCCTGTAACGCGAACGCGAGGCCAGAGACGGACAAGTTTTGGGGGCATATCGTCCTTTCAAGCTCTGCTCAATAGCGGAGTTGTATTGTCTTGCGTTGTCGTTACGTTAGTGTGAGCAGGCTGGTTACGACGAGATAACAGAGGGCTGTGTACTTCTGACATGCACTGCAGGTTGGGACGTGCATTGTCGAAAACCGCGAGAAATCGGGCATGTCAAGCGCAGATGGTTACTGAGGTTTTAAAACTGGCATGTTATTGCAGCATCAGGAGAAGCACTTGTGAACGGTTGTCCGAACGACCTTGCGGCCATGTACGGATCGCAGAATGAAGAATTCCATCGAACGCTTGCGTACATGAATGTTCGTGTTTCCGCCGCGAAGAATCGGAGAGGAAGTTGCAGGTGCGAGTCGAGTAACGGATTACGAGGACATTGTGAAATCAGAAAACCGGAGCGACAAGTGCCGCTCCGGTTTCGATTTCACGAGTGGTTGACCGGATAAATGCCGGTATTTAACGGAATGTGCTCGGCAAGGTAGCGGGTGGCTGCGCACCAGTTGGGATCCATTTTGTGCAGACCGCCGGAACGGACCATCACTTTGCCAATGCAGCCCTCCGCGCAGTGCTTGACGATCGGGCATCCTTTGCAATCGCCTTCCACCAGGTTCTTCACATTGCGGGCTTCAATATTCGCCTTGCGCTCGTCGTTGTAGACAATCTCCTTTTTCTCTTTGTCCCACTTTCCGTAGACGAGGTCTTGCAGCACGCCGGTTAGGTATTTTTCGCCGAAGCAGGCCCAATCGCAGCAGGAGACGTGGCCGTCCGAGGTCAACTGCGGACAAACTGGAGTTGTGCAGGCACGGCAGTAGGAATCGACTTCCTCATCGAAATTGACCATCAAGTGCGTCTGGTAGAACTGGCCATTCTTCTGAGCGTGATAAAACGCCGGCACGAATTCTTGCGCAAATCGCACCAGCATCGGAACGGGCGTCTTCTCGTTGACGGTCGAGGAATACGCAGGTGCTCCGCAAACGTACTTCACGCCGAGAGAACGAAAGTAGTCGAGCACCGCGATTTGCTTGTCGAAATTCTCGGAGAGGAACGTGGCGCGGCAGCCAAACTGCATTTTGGAATGCTCGGCAAACCGCCGAATGTTTTTCTCGACGATTGGGCTGGAGGCACGCCCGTTGACGGCTGGCCGCTGCTTGTCCTGGTACTCCGGCGGTCCATCGCACGAAATCCAGAGAATCTGAACGTTCTTATCCACCCAATCAGCGATATGACCGTTGAAGACGCCATTGGTCTGGAGTTCGACCTGGAGTTTGTCGCCGGCGAGTTTTCTGCCCTCGTCTACGATTTCCGTCATGCGTTTGAAGCCAACGGTTGGTTCGCCCGCAGCGAAGAAACGAATGGCTGGCTTGGGCGCCCACGAGAAAAATTCCTTCATCCCCGCGACCGCGAAATCGAGATCGACGGTGCGATCGCAAGGTTCGACGGTGTTGCCCCAATGTGGAACGTAGCAGTAAGTGCAATCCAGGTTGCACGTGCTCGACATGAGAAAGCTGATGCAGTGTTTTCGATAGTGGCCCATTTGACGAAAAAATATTGCATGTGCCAAACCAAAAGCGGAATGCCCGGTGCTCGCGCGGTTAAGGTGGTAAGGACAAATGGATTATGAGGAAATGCTTCGCGAGCGGGTGTCCTATATCAACAATCTCCCTCGCAAAATCCTGCACACTGGAGGAATAAGAGTCTTTCACATGTGATTGAAATCACGGCGCTTGCGTGTGAGCGCAATCACATTTTCATGCGTGTGGGCCGACGGCGATGCGGATTGTGCCGACGGATCGCGCTGGTTTTCCTTTGCGAACTTCGCGTCCTTTGCGGTTTGAATTCCTTACCGCAAAATGCGCAAAGAACGCAAAGAGAGAACCTTGAGACCGAACTCTGCTGAGGAGTTCTACTTAAGAGGTTCCGTACAACTGGAACGGCGCCCAGTAAAACGGCTTGCTGAGAACGTGGCTGGAGTGCATGAGCGCGAGTTTGGCATCGCGGAGGGCGACGTAGGGACTGCGACCTGCTTGCAACTCAGCGTAGAAGCGATCCATGAGTTGCGGTGTAGACGCATCGTTCACTTCCCACAATGCGCCGATGGTGTTGTGCGCGCCCGCACGAAGAAATGCCCAGGACAACCCGATCAAGCCCTCGCCGTTGTATGAGCGCGTGCCCGCGCCATAGCACGCCGAAACCGTCACCAATCGCGCACGCAAGCGATGCTGAATGATGTCGCGGGCGTAGAGCTTGAAAGAATCATCTCTGCCGCTGGGCGAAAGGATCACGGCAGAGTCGAGCGGAACCTGGCTGCTCGCCACAGCGTGCGCGACAAAATGGATGTAGGAGTACTGCTCGGGCTTGCTGTCGAGAAACGCGGCGGCCGTCGCGGACGACTGGGTGTATTCGGTCACCGCGCTGGCTTGAAAATGTTTGTCGATGTTCTGAATTTCCAATTTCGCATTCGGCAACGCCGGGTATTCGGGAGGATGTGGAACAGCGTCACCCACGAGCAGCAGCTTTGATGTGGGTCGGACATTCCCTTCGGCTTGGCTCAGGGCAAGCCTGTCCGACATCGGTTTCTCGGCGGCAAGCAAGCGCAACGACTGCACATTTGTGATGGTCGCGTCTTCGATCCAATAATGCGGCGAAGGATTGCCAGGCGCGAGCAGCGTCTCAAAGTTGAGGCTATTCAGACTGCCGTCGGGCACGATGATGATGCGCGGGGCCGAAGTGCCGAAACGCGGATTAGAACTGCTCTCAGTCGAGTTGGGGAGGGCGCGGCTTCTCTTAGAACTGCTCTCAGTCAGGTTGGGGAGGGCACGGCTTCCACTAGAACTGCTGTTAATCAGGTTGGGGAGGGCACGGCTTCCAGCCGTGCCGCCCGAGCTCGGAAAAGACACCGGCTTTAGCCGCTGAGGTGAAGTGTCGAGGCACAGATCAGAACTGCTCTTCGCAGGGTTGGGGAGGGCACGGCTTCCAGCCGTGCCGCTCGATCCCGAAAGAGACGCCGGCTTTAGCCGCTGAGGTGAAGTGTCGAGGCACAGATCAGAACTGCTCTTCGCAGGGTTGGGAAGGGCACGGCTTCCAGCCGTGCCGCCCCAGCCCGAAAAAGATGCCGGCTTTAGCCGCTGAGGTGCCCTCGCCATCCGCGACAAACCGATTTTTGAACGATTCCGAGCCTGCGTATCGGCTTCCAGCAGTGGCATCGCCGGCGCCACGAGTTGCTGATAAAGCCGCAAACCATCCGTATTGGAATTCGCCACGACATCTTCGCCGTTGACCAACGCCTCCCGATAGCGGCGCACGCCGTCGTTGATTTGAGACGCCGGCGGCAGCGCATAATTGCGAACTCCGTTCTTTGTGATGGCCCAGAGATATGATTGCTGCTGCCCTAACCAGTAGTAGAGGATGGTCGCGTTTGCGCTGGCGGCCACGCGCTCTGGGTTTAGCGGAGGAGCCGCGCAACCTTCGTTCCGCAGCACACCAAGCCCTTCTGCCAGAGTGCGCCCACGGCTGTAGTCGGCGACTTCGAGAGCGCGCCGCGCCTGCCCCGACTTAACCAGAAAGGAAATGTAGTCGTCGTATATTCGTGCGGCGTTGGTGAAGAACGGCAGCTTCGACTCTTCGTGATGAACGGACGAACGCGCCCTCTCGAACGTGCACAGCGCAGCTTCATATTCGCGCCGTGCAGGCACTAGATGGCCCTCACCTTCTTGGAGGCGGGCCAGCGAGTGCTGCGCCTCCCACTTCAGCGACGAGTCGCTCTGAGGATCGTTGGCCACCTCGCGGAAGATGGATTCAGCTTTGGCGCTATCATGCAACTGTGCCGCCACCTGCCCTTTCACCAGCAGCGGATAGAGTTCGTCGAGACGGTTGCCGTCGGCACGAGCGGAGGTGATTGCCTGATCGGCGGAGTAATCGGCATCGTTAGACCTACCCTCGCGCACGTAAGCAATAGACAGAGGTATGCGGGCATTTCGGATGTATTCCTTAGCGTTGAGCTGATTTGCAAGGTTCAGAGCCTTGATGAATGACTGCTCCGCGTCTTTGTAATCGGTCTGATCCAGATAGATGGATCCAATATCCGTGAGCCAGATGACTTCTCCTAGAACATCACCCACTTTTTCAGCGCTCTGTTCTGCAGCAATGAACGATTCCAGCGCCTTTCCAGAGTCTCCCAACTTGTAGTAGGCCCAACCAAGATTCCCTACAACCGCTTCCGTCACTCGGGCGGCTCGGAGCTGAGTCGAAAGACGAAGCGCTGAATGAGACCACTCAATTGAATCTTCAAAATGATTCTGCTGAAGAGAAGAAACACCTAAGTTCTGAAGAGCAGTTACCTCAAGGAACTCGTCTTTGTGGGCGCGCGCAAACGCCAAACTATCACTGAAGAAATGCTGAGCCTGCTCGAATCTTCCCTGCTCGATTGACATCACTCCTTGAGCCCGCAACAGGGCTCCACAATTTAGATCGATGGCAGGCGCACATAGTGTTGCCGCCGCTTTAAATTCGCTTTCAGCATCGCTGAACCGGTGCAGGCGAGAATAGCTTAGGCCGCGAAGAGTGGAAATGGAGATTGCAGATGAGCGATCGTCGGGTGCCGAAAGCCTATTGAGCAAGTTGAGTGCTTGCGGGCCCATTCCGCGCCACAGGAGGCTTTCCGCTTCGAGGACACCAAATTTCACGCTCCACGCCGGGTGGGACTTAGCAAATCGCTTATAGCCACGCTCAGCTTCGGCCTGGCTGGCGGGGAGATCACCGCGCTCGAACGCTTGGCGGGCGCGGGCAAACGATTCTTCGGGCGATGAGGTGTGATGACAAGCTGACAAGACTAACAGCCCCCACGTCAGGTAAAAGAGAAGGTCAGATCTCGAGCGATCCCAAATACGCGCTATGGAGACGTGTGGCCGTTTGTGATCGTTCCCCCCACCATCATCGTTCCGTGCGCGAGACATCCCATCTCCAGGCGAAGCATTGTCAGATGGAAAGTATCGCAGTCCACGGTCAACTCCGCCAGAATGATTTTGCCGAACTCCGGAACGGTGAGCACATTGCCTTCAATCTTCACATCCCCCTGGCTCTTCGGGTCTGCGAGCGAAACGTCGTACGCCAAAGTGCCGGTTGCGCTCGCATTGGGCTTCGCGGCGTCCGGCTTCGTCTCGCGCGCTTTCAGGCAGCTATCCCATTGGGACATTAGACCGGGAAACGATGCTGACTTCGCACCGATTTCCGCAAGAAATTTTTCGTCCAGGAGATAAGGAGTATCTGGAGTGGGAGGCCGCAAGGTCCTCAGCGGAAATTTCAGCTTTGCATTCACGCCAATGCCGCCAACCTTGAGATTCTCAAACCGGGTGCCCAGAAATGTAACTGTCGGCACATGTCCTTCTCGCGGGTGCTCCGTCGAAATCTGCGACACGACGCGGTCAGCGGTCACGACCTCCAGAACATTCAACTGCTCAATTGAGGAGGTGGTTAGCGTGATCCACGGATGGTCGCGCTTAGGGCTTTCATGGCCAGCGACATGTGTATGTGCCGCCTTAAACGAGACCACGTTGTCGACGCGATAGTCCTTGACATGGTCGGAAAGGTAGCCGCCCTCCGGGTGCAGCTTGAGATGATTCTGCGGCTTGATCTCGCCGTTCAAAGGATGTTGCAAGTTCGCGTGGAGCGCTGTCGCCTCGGCATGGAAATGGTGCACGCGTGGAGGAGCCATTCGTCTTTCCTTTCCGACTATTTCGAAATGTGCAGCTCAAAGCTACCGCGGCCTAGGTCAGTGCTGGTCCCGTCCGAAGCAACTCCGCGAAGCGCAACGGAATAAACGCCATCATTGTAACTGCCGGAGGGGACTTGGATGAAATAACTATCTTGACCTGCAGATACGGGAAGCTTCAGCGACCAGGAAAGCTTGCCGTCGGGCGCGTAGATATCGGCTGAGTAAGAAGAGTAAGTCTGGTCAGGCGGCACAGTCACTCGCAGCAGAAAGCCTTGCCCCTTAGCCGCGGAAATGGAAGGCACAGCGCCGCGGCTTCCAACGTTGACATATGCGGCCTGCAGTACTTGTGGATTCCCACGAGACGGCCAGTTCTGGTAGGCAATCACCGCCAACAACAAGGCCATGATCGGAACAGCCACCGCCGGACGCAGCCAAGCCCACCAACTCGGCTTTGCTGCGACGTGAGCAGCAGCTTCCCTGGGCGGCGCAACCGCATCGGCAGCGAAGATGGTCTTACTCTGCTTTATGAACAGCGCTCCGGCGCGCAGATCATTGGCGCACTCGGCGCAATCGAAAAAGTGCTCCTCAAACTGCTCGCGCAGTTCCGGGGAGAGTTCATTCAGCAGATACTGCTCGGTCCCCTTGATCCGGATTGCCTCGTCGTGGTTCATATCGCGAATCCTTACGCTAGAGTAGTGACTCGAGAGCGCAAAACGTTTCACTCGCTGCCGCTGCGGGCGGAAGCGCCGGCTTCCTCCTTCAAAAATTGAGACTTAAAGGTCTGCTTGGCGCGATGGAGCAGCACGCGGAGGTAGCCGCGATCCACCTGGAAATCGCGGCAAACCGCGTCTTTATCGCGCTCTTCCAGGAAGATCTCCTTCAACAGGCGGCGGTCGCGCTCGCTCAAAGTTTCCAATACGGAGCGGACACGGCCGGCGATCTGCTTGGACATCACCGTACCGAGAATGTCGACTTTGGAATCGGGAATCTCGGGCGCATCTTCATCTTCCTGCAGAGGCGTGGTGCGGGAAGAAGAGCGGTAGTGCTCCAGCAGGACGTTGTTGCAAACCGAATTCACAAAAGCTCCCAGGCGGCTGGCCTGGCGTATGCCCGCGGCACTGCGAAGAGTGGAAAAGACGCGAACAAAGATTTCCTGCTTCAGTTCGTCGACGATCTCGGTCGAGGGAACGCGAGAGCGGAGCTTCAGCCGAATTAACTCGCTGAAATAGGAGACGAAATGCTGCTCGGTCCGGAAATCGCCGGAGCGAAGCCGTTCAAGATACACGTCATCAAATGCAAAAAAATCCAACGAAGGCCGCCTCGAAAGCCCTGTAAGTGTGCCGTATTTTACACCACTATCGTGGACTGCCTGTGAATACTTTCCCGCCCCGGCCAGGGTTTCGCGAAAGTTTTCTGAAATGTGAAACGGACCGGGAGTGGCCCGCACTATGTGGATAACGTCGGCCGCGCTCGATCAGAAACCGACCGGGCTCGACGACGTTCTGGTTATCCCTGACGAATATCCATCCGCAGCCTCGACGGGTGAGATCTCATAAGGGACGGCAGGAGCGGTGGGAGACAGGCGTTCGTTCGGGTGAATTCCGGGGGGAGAGCGCTCGAAAGATTTCCTGATAGCCGCTCCTGCACACTTGACCACAGATGCCGCACCGTTCTGGTTGCGGCGATTCCGATACACGAGGGGACCTGAGGTTTGGTATGGCGGACCCTGTCCGTGACGGCACTCGATCAATTCTGAAAATAACTGCAGTACGATGGACGATTGTGATTCGTGCTGCGCTCGCATCTACTTGGGTACTGATTGCGCCATGGTTGGCAGCGCTGGTGGCAAGGACATAGGTGCTTGCCCGGATGCTGCGATTCTCGCAGCTACGGTCGTGAATTGTCGGCAGATTGACTGCAACACGACTTCTGAACCATCTCATCGGATGTCCAAAGTGCAGGAGAACCTTCAGGCGGAAACAAAAAGCACAAGCAATTCGACTGCAGAGGCAACACCTACCGTTTTTCACGCACATGCTATCCTTCTTTCTCCAACCGGGGGTGCTTTATGAAGCGCATCGTCGCCGTAGCTGTGCTGTTCTTGCCTGCCGTTTGTGCCGCGCAGACTTCCAAAAACCCTGTTTCAGATGTCCTTCGCGCAATGCTTGCAGGGCGCGAGAAGAACCTCGTCGCCGCGTTTGAGGAGATGCCTGCGGACAAGTTCGACTACAAGCCCACGGCCGATCAGATGACCTTCGGCCATCTTGCTGCCCACGTCGCGGAAAGCAATTACTACTTCTGCGGCAACGTCGCTGGAGTTCCTGAACCGAAAGTCGAAGAACTGAAGGGCACCGAAGGCAAGGAAAAGCTGGTGTCTGCTGTGAAAGCCTCGTTCGCCTTTTGCCAGGAAGTCTTGCCCAAGGCTGAAGACTCTAAAATGACGGAGGACATCAAGTGGTTCGACGGCAAGCCGCGCGCTCGTGCCTGGGCCTTCGTTGCGCTCGGCAGCAGTTGGGCCGATCATTACGGCATGGCGGCAATCTATCTCCGGCTGAATGGCCTTCTGCCCCCAACAGCGAAGAAAGAACACTGAGCTTTCGTGGGTTTAGGCCATCATTTGCCTGTAGGCGTGATCGGCACTCCGTTCGCGATCACCTGTTTGCATAGGTGGGATCCAAACCAGTACGCGATCTCGCGATAGTCCGTGACATCGAAGATCGCGAGATCCGCATCTTTCCCCGGCTCGAGTGATCCTTTGCGATCGGCAAGGCCGAGCGCCCAGGCGCCATTGATCGTGCCCGCGCTAATTGCTTCGGCCGGGGTCATTTTCATCTGCGTGCAGGCGAGCGACAGAACAAAGCTCATGTTGGCAGTTGGTGAGGTTCCGGGATTGTAGTCCGTTGCGAGTGCCACCGCCGCGCCGCCATCGATTAACTTTCGCGCTGGCGGATATTCTTGTAGCCCCAGGAAGTAATTCGCTCCGGGAACCAGCGTCGCAACCGTATTGCTGTTCGCGAGAAGGCGAATGTCGTTGTCATCCACGAAGTCCAGGTGATCAAGCGAAAGCGGTTGAAATGCCAACAGCCTCTTCAGGGAAGTTCGCGTCAGTTGCGACACGTGCGCGCGGACGCTCAGGCCATGGCTCCGCGCCACTGCAAGAATCTTGAGCGATTGATCTTCGGTAAAGGCCGCCCGCTCGCAGAACACATCGACTGACGTCGCCAGCCCGCGCTTGGCTACCTGCGGAATCATTTCTTCGCAAACCAACTTCACGTAATCATCTGCGCGGCCGTGGGATTCAGGCGGTACCACATGTGCACCTAATAATGTTGAAGCCACCGTGCCCGGCCATTCGCCGGCAGCGCTGCGAATGGCTTCGAGCGACTTCAGTTCGGCAGCGAGCGAAAGCCCATAACCGGATTTCGCTTCCACAGTCGTCGTACCGTGGGCTGCGAATATGTGCAGCGCCTTTAATACTTCCTTCGACAGCTGTGCTTTCCCTGCCCCACGCACCCCAGCAAGGCTTGATCGAATGCCGCCGCCAGCCTCAGCAATCTCTTCGTATGTGGCACCAGCGATTCGCTTCTCAAAGTCAACCAGACGCGGCGCGGCAAATGCCGGGTGGGTGTGCGAATCGACAAATCCGGGGAGAACGACTCTGCCGCCGCAATCAATCTCAGTGAGTCTGCGCTTGTTCTTCTTGATCCACGGATCCTTCAGTGCATCGCGCGTCTTCCCCACTGAAATGATCTTTCCGGCGTTGCACAGAACAGCGGCATCAGTCACGATGCCTACTTCGCGCAGGGCGCTTCCACGTCGCGGACCAGGAACAGCCGTGGCAGTACGCAGGGTGACCAATTGCCCGATGTTCACAAGCAACAGAGGACTTACAGATTGGTGCGTTTTGAAGTTTGTCTTCAACGTCCGACTCGCGTTTTCACTGACTATTGGCCACTAGCCTCTGCCGCTCTTCTCACAACTTCTTATCATTCGCCTCCGCCAACTCCATATCCGGAACAGGCTTGCTGCGAAATACGCTGAAATCCCGCACGCGGTTCAGCGCAAACGCATTCTGCTCACCCGTGGGCAATTTCAGGAACCGGAAGTCAGCTCCGTGCACGTCATCGAGTACAAATGCCGGCCGCACGTCCGCGGCAGTTGCTTCAATCTTCACATCGCTCACCTCGAGCCCGTTTACATGCCGAATGAAAAATCCCTGTGCCGGCGTAACTCCGAACATATTTGGTTCGGGATACTTCTTCTCCTCCTCTGGCAGGTTTAATGCCGCATCGCTCGCTGTTCCACCGCCCTGATGGAGAATTGTGACGTCATGAATACGCACATCTTCGATCGGATGTCCCGGAATCCCCGCTAGGATCGAGCAAATCTTCCGTCCTACTCCGCTGCTGCAAACAACGTTGCTGATGTTCACGCGCCGAAGCACGCCAACCGGAACGCCTTCCGGTCCACGCATGCGCGCGCCTAAGCGCAGAAAGATCGGCGAGTCCCTGAGGTCGCGCATCGTCAAGTTGGTCACCGACACATCCTCAATGATGGCCCCGTCCACCGTCTCAATCGCCAGTCCGTGACACCCCTCGAACACGCAGTTCGAAATCGCGATGTTCTTGAAGCCGCCGTTCGATTCAGTCCCAAATTTGATGCGCCCCGTTCGGAAAACCTTCTCATCGGCAGCAAAATGTTTGAAGCTGGCGTTCAACACCGTACCTTCCTGAAAATCTCCGGTCACAACGCAGTTAGTGATGGTCACCATCTCGGTCGCGCGCGCATAACCGAGCGCGTAGGAACTTTTCAGGCAAATGCCATCGTCCCAGGGAGAATTCACAGTGCAATTCGAGACGTGCACATTGCGGCAGCAATCGATGTCCATGCCGTCGCGATTGGTATCGATCGTGAGATTGTCGATCGTAAAGTTATCGACTCCGGTGGCCAGGATTCCAAAATGCCCCCCATGCAGGATGGCGAAATCGCGCAGCAGTACATTGCGGCAATTCTTCAGCGCGATCGCTTTATTCCCGGCGCCTGGATGTTCTGCGCGCGGTTCAACATTCCAGCCACGACTCAGCCCCTTGCCCCAGATCAATCCGGAACCGATGATCGTGACGTTTTCGAGCCCCTCGCCCCAGATCAGGCTGTTATGCCAATGATTGTGGCCGAAGTCCTGATACGCCTCCCACGGAGCATTGGATTCCGCGAGATCATATTTCCCCTGCTGCCCGGGTTCCGGCCCGGGTGCGGCCACGATGGTTGCTCCCGTCGTCAACTGCAGCGTGACGTTACTCTTGAGATGAATCGAATACGAAAGATATGACCCCGCGGGCAGCAGAACAATGCCCCCGCCCGCTCGGGAAGCCGAGTCAATCGCGGAGTTGATCGCATCGGTGTCAAGCGTTTTCCCGTCGCCTTTGGCGCCGAAGCGAGTGACGGGGAAAACCACATCCGAGTTTGTATTCGGGACGTTTTCAGCGAAGGACTTCTGGGGTAGACCGGCAAAAGCGGTTATTCCTGTTCCGGCAGCTTGTAAAAAACGGCGACGGTCATTGGTCATGGCCTGCCAGTGTAGCGCATCAGGCGTTGCGCGCGGGTTGGAAGACTTCGGCTGCCGCAATTACCGTATTGGAGTGGATCGTGACTGTATCTTCCACCTTGAGTGCATATCCGCCTGCGTACGTGACCATGACCGGAATGTCGCGAGCTTTGGCCACGCGAAACACCAACTCATCCCTTCGCTTCAGACCTTCGAGTGAAAGCTGCAGACCGCCCAACTGATCCTCGCGATATGGATCGGCGCCCGCTACGTAGCACATCAGGTCAGGCTCGAATTGACGCAAGCCAGAACTAAGTGCATTGTCGAGCCACGCGAGATAGTCGTCATCCGTGATCCCGTCCGGCAAGTCGACATCGATCGATGACGGCGGCTTATACATCGGGTAGTTGTTTTCCTGGTGTAATGAAATTGTGAACACATCGCCCGCATGAGCGCCGCGTATGAGCGGCTTGCGACCCAGAACGGACGGCCCATTCGATGGCAGCGGATCGCTGCTGGTGCGGGTCCCAGCAAAGATAGCGGCCGTTCCGTTTCCCTGATGAACGTCGCAGTCTACGGTCATCGCGGTGCGAATCTTGCCATCCTTCTGCATGCGACGGATCGCCACCGCGACATCATGAATCATGCAGAAGCCTTCGCCATGATCGGGAAAGGCATGGTGAAAACCGCCGCCAATGTTGATTGCAACGCCGTCCTTAAGCGCGTATTCCGCGGCCAGAATTGATCCTCCAGCCGCCAGCCAGAAGGCATGCACCAGTTCCGGCGAGTAAGGAACTTCAAGTTGTAACTCTTCCCTCGCCGAAAGCGTTCCCGTCTTGAGCTTGTTGACATACGCCGGAGTGTGCGCCAGCAGGATGTCCTGGTCCGAAGCAGGTTGGGGCGTAACGAAGTCCGACGGATCGGCAACGCCCGTCTCAACGAGCCGGCGATGAATGCGGCGATACTTCTCTGCCGGAAACACATGCTGTCCGATAGGCAGGTAGTACTCGTCGCTGTAGATGAGCTTGAAGGGAAGCATCGCTCTTGATGATAAACAAAAATCGTTGTCATCCTGAGCGAAGCGAAGACCTATGTAATTTCGGAGCATGCCGAAATGAGATGGACATAGGTTCTTCGACACCAAGAACGGTGCCTCAGGATGACAGACTATTTCTTGCGCGTAACAATGGGCGGGGGGAATGGGCGCCGGATCGGCACGATGGCGCCGCGCGATGGATCGGCCGCTGCGCCGGCGCGTGCCAGCACTTCTTGTTGAATTGCCTTCACGAAGTCCTGGATCTGGTGCTGCATTTCTTCCATGCGCTCGCGCATTTGCAGGATGATAGCGATCCCGCTGATGTTGACGCCTAAGTCGCGCGCCAGGTTGAGAATGAACTCCAGCCGCTGCAAGTCTTCGTCGGTATATAAGCGGGTATTGCCCTCGGTGCGCGACGGTTTCAGCAGGCCTTCGCGCTCATACAGGCGAAGTGTTTGCGGATGTATGCCATACATCTCGGCCACGGCCGAGATCATGTAAGCCCCTTTGAAGCGGCGTTTCGTCACAATTTAGAGTTTAATGCATCGACGCAAGTCATCGGAGCGAGCTCGAATGGGCACATTACGGCGCTACTTCCGTGTTCTGCCGAACCAGGAATCCTCTTGCACGCAAGCCGGCAACGAGGAGATACAGCAGCCCACCTGCGGCAATCAGAATCGTCCCGAACGCGAACGAACTCATGCCCCAAATCCGCTCCGTCTCGCTGCGAAATACCGAGAAACCCAGTAATAGGACAGGCCCGACCCCGACGGCGACCGCGCCGACCAAACCGCCAGGGACTCGGAAGGGCCGAGTTAGGTTTGGCTCTCTCACGCGGAGTACGACAAGCGCGACAAACTCCAGCGCGAGGCTCGCGCCATAAAGAAGAATGTCAATGGTAACGAGCCGATCAAGTCCGATGCCGACGCAAAGCGCCCATCCCGTGGCGCATGCCAAAATTGAAACCCAAGGCGCCCCGGTTTTGGGATGCAAGCGCGTCAGCACCTTGGGCAACATTCCGTCTTCCGCCATGGCAAGCGGCAACCGGGAGTAACTCATCACGAGGGCGTTGAACATGCCGAATGCGCTCACCATGCCACCGATGACGAGGGTGGTACGTAGCACTGGGCCACCGAGCAGGCCAGCAATGTCCGCCCACGAACCGGTTTCCCAGGCCGCCGAAGACAAGCCGGTCATCCACACCGCCGCGACCGGAAGAATATAGCTGAGGGCGATGATTAACACGGACAGCAGCATTGCACGCGGATAAGTACGCTGCGGTCGGTCCACTTCAGTTGCGATCGTCGAGGCGTTGTCCCATCCCATGTAGTTCCACATGCAAATCAACAGTCCGCCAATGAGATCAACGTTTGAAGTTACGGGAGTTGTCGCCGCATTTGCCAGCGAGTGCGCGTGAAAGGGCGCAAGCACCATAATTACCGCAAAAGGTGCTGACAAGGCGAGCAACAGCCAGAACGACGTATCCGAAACTGCTTTGACACCCGCAATATTCAGGCCGGCACATATCACCACAATAGCCACGGCCACTGCGATGCCGCGGTATCCAGTAGCGACCGAGGGAAACAGGCGTGCCATATATGCGACGAACAGCGTCGGATAGATCGCCATGTCGAACTTGGAAGCGACCAGCGAGAGCCATGCCTCCTGAAATCCCCAGAAGTCGCCCATGGCGCGACGCACCCAGGAGTAATATCCACCCTCGTTAGGCAGGGCGCTGGCGAGTTCACCCAGCATGAACGCTGTCGGCAAGCTCCAAAAGACCGGAGTCAGCAGCAAGAACAAGATCGCGCGTCCGTATCCTGCGCCGTGAACGATGTCCTCAATTCCATAGGTCCCGCCGGAGACCATGAAGAATGTGGCGGCGACTAACGGCCAGAGTGTCAGGTGTGCGGATTTCTTCGTCGAACTGCTTGTAGTGGGATTAGTAGGGACCTGCGATGCGGTGTTAGGTGTGGACAATTCCTATGGCTTCCTCCTCAACCTCTCGTATTCGAGTGCAGCGTTTAATGTACGAAAAATCTCGGCCGATGCAAGAAGAATTTCAGAAAGAACAAAACCTTCACCACAGAGGACACAGAGTTTCACGGAGGAAGACACAGAGGAGTCTTTTAGCGGATCATTAACTCTGCTCCCCAATTCCTCGCGTCAACACCCATAACGCTATTTGTTAGTTGCCTCTGTGGCGTGGCTCTGTGGGACTCCGTGTCCTCTGTGGTAAAGGTTTTCGCGTATCCTTCGAAGCATGCTGATCCTCATGGCTGGCCTGCCCGGTACAGGCAAGAGCACGCTCAGCCGAGCGCTGGCCGCTGAGCTCGGTGGCACCGTCATCGATAAGGACCGCGTGCGCTCCGCTCTCTTCGATCCGCCCGACATCGAGTACTCCACCGAGCAGGATGAATTCTGCATGCGCGTGATGTTGAAAGTTGCAGGCTATCTATTCAGGAAAGATCCCGAGCGGAAGGTTTTTCTGGACGGTCGCACGTTTTCGCGCAGCTATCAACTGGTTCGTGCGACAGGCTACGCCAACGCACTCGGCCAACCCTGGCGCATTCTGGAGTGCATCTGCGGCGAGGGGACCGCGCGCACTCGACTTGAGCTCGATTCGCATCCGGCCACAAATCGCGACTTTGCACTGTATCTCGAAGTAAGAGCGCGGTTCGAAGAGATCTCGCTTCCGAAAACCGTGATCGACACCGACCAGCCGCTCGAAGTCTGTTTGCAGCAGGCGAAACGAGCCTTGGGAAGATAGGGCAGACTACCGGCCGAATAACCGCAGGGCCAGGGCGGCTAGCGAAATCACCGCGACCGATAAGAGCGCCCCATCAATGAATCGCTTCTTCCAAATGGATTCCTGTTTCACGGTGCCTCGATCAAACTGGGAACCGGCGAATAGCGGATCAAGTTTTGCGCTCACATCTACACCTTACGTGTTAGTCCAGGTACTCACAATCCCACTTTAGTAATCTTCGGGTAATCGTCAACCGACGCCGGACTCCGCTGAAAACAAAGGGTCAAAACACCACGGTATGATTGAGCGTATGTTTTCCCACCGCACGGATTGGCAGCTTGCTCCGAATCGCCTTACCGGGGCGATCGAGGAAGCGCGCGCGGTGGGCCAACCGTTTATCGATCTCACCATTTCCAATCCGACCCGCGCCGGAATCACCTATGACGGAACATCCATTCTGGATTCACTGCGACATGACGCCTCGCTCGACTACGATCCGCAACCCAAGGGACTGCTGGCCGCGCGCGAGGCTGTGGCGGACTACTACCGCGCGCGTAAGGAAAGAATCGACCCCGAATCGCTGGTCCTGACAAGCGGCACCAGCGAGGGTTACTCCTACGTCTTCCGACTGCTCGCGAACCCAGGCGAGGAAATTCTGGTTCCGAAGCCGAGCTATCCACTTTTTGATTTCCTCGCCGAGTTACAGGACGTGAAACTCATTCCGTATCCGTTGCTCTATGATCACGGCTGGCAGATTGATTTTCATTCCCTGGAGAGAGCGATTGGGCCGGCCACCCGCGGCATTGTGCTGGTGAATCCGAATAATCCGACTGGTTCTTACGTGAGCGATGCCGAACGCGAGCAACTGAACGACATCTGTCGCCAGCGCGGCCTCGCGTTAATCGTAGATGAAGTTTTTTTGGACTACTCGCTCGGTGATGTGCCTCACCCCAGCTTCGCAACCAATGACGGGGCGCTGACCTTCGCACTGAGCGGTCTCTCCAAGATCTCCGCTTTGCCGCAAATGAAACTGGCGTGGATCGCCGTGAGCGGTCCAGCGAATCTCGCGCAAGAAGCCAGGCAACGTTTGGAGGTTATCGCCGACACTTATCTCTCGGTGAGCGCACCCGTCCAACTCGCGGCGTGCACGCTGCTCGAACAGAGACGCACAGTTCAGTCACAAATTCTCACTCGTGTTCAACAAAACCTTGCCGAACTGGATCGCCAGCTTGCGTTACACAAGACTTGTTCCCGCTTGGCGGCTGCAGGTGGCTGGTACGCGATTCTGCGCGTGCCCATCACCCAACCGGATGAAGATCTAGCGATCGCGCTTTTGCGGGAGAAAGGTGTGCTGGTGCATCCTGGGCATTTCTATGACTTTCCGCAGGACGGCTTCCTGGTGCTCAGTCTGATCGGGAGGCCGGCGGAATTCTGCAGCGGCATAGAAAAGGTGCTGAATTTCTTAGGCACCTAACTCACTACTTCAGGAATGGATTGCTTTGCCGCTCATCTCCAATTGTGGTGAGCGGGCCATGGCCAGGAACCACAAGAGTTTCGTCCGGCAGCGCCAGAACCTTCTCGTGCAGGGAGCGAATGATCTTGTCGTACGAGCCGCCAGGGAGGTCGGTGCGGCCAATGCTTCCTGCAAAGAGGGTATCCCCTGCAATCAGCTTCTTCTGCGGTGCAAAGTAGAGGCAGACGCTCCCCTCCGTGTGCCCCGGCGTGTGAATCACGTTTGCGATTAGCGGCCCCGCTTCAACTTTGTCAGCGTCGCCAACACTGCGATCAATTTCCACTTGCCCGGGAGATTTCATTCCCAGCCACGCCGCTTGTACATCCAGCATCTTCACCAGTGCATAGTCGTTCTGGTTCATCAGAATGGGTGCGCCGGTGGCCTGACGCAACTTCATAGCACCGCCGACATGGTCGATGTGCGCGTGCGTGATGACGATTTGTCTGACCTGGAGTTTGTGCTTCTGAATGATGGCCAGAACGTCGGCGATGTCATCACCGGGATCGATGACCATCGCGTCGCGCATGGTTTCGTCCCCAATGATCGAGCAATTGCACTGGAGTGGCCCGACAGGAAGGATTTCGTGGATCATAAGCAGCCGTCAGCTACCAGCCGTCAAATCGGAATGCCAGAGAGAAGTTTGTGAATCAGGCCCTTTGGCGAACGACCTACGATGGACGATGGACGACGGACGACTTTCCTACTTTTTCGCCGGTTGGCTATTCGAGGCCGGGGCCTTGTAGTTTTGCAGCACGGAGCCGTTGCCAGTCTTCCGGGAGGCCAGCACCGAAAGCGCAATCGACGTGATCATGAAGATCACAGCGCACCAGGTTGTAGCCTTGGTCAGGACGGTTGCCGCGCCGCGCGGGCCGAATGCGGTCTGGCTACCCATGCCGCCGAACGCTGCGGCGATGTCGCCGCTCTGGCCGCTCTGCAGCAGCACCACGACAACCAGGAAAACGCAAACAAAGACGTGAATAATCGTGAGAAGAATCACCATACTCGCTTCTGAAAACCTTTCTTTGATCCGGCAACGTGGCGCAATGGTGCGGAAGGCGGGACTTGAACCCGCATGCCTTTCGGCGCCACCCCCTCAAGATGGTGTGTCTGCCAATTCCACCACTTCCGCGGAGTTACCAGGCCGGATTTGCGGCCAAAAGAGGTAGTCTCAGTTTACCCTAAGCCGCGCCTCGTTAGAAACTCTGGCCGGGCGTGACTTTTATTGACTGTGAAATTTCCAAGGTATTGCGTCATCCCCTAAGTCCCGCGCGTTCAGCAGCGGGACGAGGCATCTCGCGAGGAGCTTACCGAAGGCCTCTCAGCGGCACCAGCGGCACAGCCCTGCGTTTTGCCATCTCGGCGGCAATAGCCTGTTTATCCGAATCAGACAGCACCCTCGCCGCGACCGGGAACAATGTTCCGTCCTCCACGGCAATGTGTCGCTGATACATGGCGGCAAGCTCAGTCACCGCACTCCGGAATGCCTCAACCTGAGCCCGAGACAGCTGCCCTCTTGTTAGGTACTCCATTCCAAGACTCTCTACCTGTGCATGCAGGGGCTCGGCCCAGCGATGCTCTCCCTCCAATTCCTCGAGGCGGGAAAACGCGCTCTCGACTTCTGGCGATTGCAATTCCCGCAGGCGCGGAAACAGCGACTCCTCTTCATCGGCAGTGTGCTTTGGTGCGGCTTCGTGAAAGTACCGCAAGGCAGTCTCCAGCGCCGTTTTCGTCTGCTCGTCGGGCGGGAAATCCATCAGCTTTGCAACACCCTCAAGCGAGCGCATAAACATCTCGATCCGCCGATGGCAGTCGGATAACAGCCCCGTGGGTTCGTTGAAATTGTGTGCTTTGGCTCCAATTTGAACCGGCATACTCCAAGTTTACCGGGTTCCAGGGTGGCACGATAGAATCGCCAGATATGCCCGCAGCAGGTTTCGAGATCGCCCAACAATCTCCGAGGCAATCCGCCGGGCGAGTGTTTTTGGGTGGTGCAGCGCTTCACCGCTGCCATTCTGCGGCGAACAAAAAATGACCGGCTTTAGCCGCTCAGGCAGCCGATCTTAAGGAGATTGCCCGTCCTCGCGGGTGTGTGGTAACCGCCGCAACTTCCGTGATCTGTTCGGGTTCGTACAATTGGCGAAGTATCAAAAGGGAGAAGAAACCCGTGATTCGCAATATCTTCAATATTCTGATTCTCGCTCTTTGTGTGGCCCTCTCCATCAAGGCCTTGGCGCAAAACCGGCCAGACGACCGCGATTACGATGACCGTTCGAACGCCGGCGTCAGCGCCGGCGGTAATTGGACTGTTGACCGCTCCGAAGATCGCATGACCGCCGAAAAGCGGACCCGTTTCCAACTCCGGGCCAACGACACGCGTGACGGCGCCGACCGCGCACAGGTCGTCCTGTACTGCACTGATGGAAAGCTCAAACTCGCTGACTTCCGGCCGAATCTAAGGCTTTCTCGTCCCAACTGGGCCGGTTTCTGGGGACAGCCGCAAATGCGTGTTCGCGTTCGGGCCGACAATGCACACGATGACCGCACTTGGAACTGGGTCAACGGGCACTTCCTCGCCATGGACAAAACCACCGCGCGAAGACTGATCGGTGCCCACCTCTTCCGCATCGAGTTCAGAACACCCGATGGCCCCCGAATTGCGGAATTCTCGCCTGCAGGGCTGGACCTCAAGTTAGTTCACGACGCGTGCGGGCTGGAGCCAAAAAGGTAGTTACATCGGGCACGCATAAGCGCTCCGAGAAGCTGCGCGGGGCCCGATATTCAGCCACTCTGCTTTGGTCGATTCGTGTTCTTCACACAATATTTTTCGCACGGCACCCCTTGGTGAGTGATGATTGATATGAGGTGCCTGCATGACTACTCTGAATTCCCTTCCCGGAATTGCCAACGCTCCTCTCACTCACGAAGAACTCGCAAAAATAAACGCATACTGGCGCGCAACAAACTATCTTTCCGTTGGACAAATCTACTTATATAAAAACCCCCTCCTCCGCGAACCGCTGAAACTGGAACATATCAAGCCCCGGCTACTTGGGCATTTCGGGACTACTCCCGGACTGAACTTCGTTTATGTCCATCTCAATCGCGTCATCAAGCACAACGACCTGAATGCGATTTATATCTGCGGTCCAGGGCACGGCGGCCCCGGCATGGTCGCCAACGCGTATCTGGAAGGCACGTATACAGAGCTCTACCCCAATATTCAGCAGAGTGAAGAAGGGATGCAACGGCTGTTCAAGCAGTTCTCGTTTCCGGGCGGCATTCCCAGCCACGACGCACCGGAAACACCGGGATCCATTCACGAAGGTGGAGAACTCGGCTACTCGCTCAGCCACGCTTGCGGCGCAGCATTCGACAACCCTGATCTGCTGGTCGCGTGCGTAGTCGGCGACGGCGAAGCGGAGACTGGTCCCCTCGCGACCGGTTGGCACATTAACAAATTCCTCAATCCTGTGCACGATGGCGCCGTGCTGCCGATCCTCCACCTGAACGGTTACAAGATAGCTAATCCCACGATCATGGGCCGCATGAGCGACGACGAACTCACGCGATTCTTCACTGGATGCGGATGGAAACCCTATTTCGTCGAAGGCGATGATCCAGAGCAGATGCATCAGTTGATGGCGGCAACACTCGACCACATCGTCGAGGAAATTCGCTCCATTCAGTGGAATGCCCGCAATAATGACAAGCAGCAAGGCGTACCCGACTGGCCGATGATCGTGCTGCGTTCGCCTAAGGGATGGACGGGACCGAAAACAGTGGATGGTAAGCAAGTGGAAGGCACGTGGCGCGCACACCAGGTGCCGGTTGCCGATCTGCAGAAGAAACCTCAGCACCTGAAGATCCTTGAAGATTGGATGCGCAGCTACAAACCAGAAGAGTTGTTTGACCAAAGCGGGCGACTTGTCGCTGATCTTGCCGAACTTCCGCCAAAAGGCAATCGCCGCATGAGTGCGAATCCGCATGCGAATGGCGGGGTTCTGATGCGTGATCTCGTAATGCCCGACTTCCGCAAGTACGCGGTCGAAGTCAAGAAGCCAGGCAACAACGAAGCCGAATCCACACGCGTGCTCGGCGTCTTTCTGAGCGACGTGATGAAGCTCAATCTCCAATCGAAGAATTTTCGCGTCTTCGGTCCCGACGAAACCGCGTCAAACCGCCTTGAGGCGATCTATCACGCGACCGGGAAAGAATGGCTCGAGCCGATTCTGCCGGTCGATGAGTTCCTCACCCGCGACGGCCGCGTCCTCGAAATGCTGAGCGAGCACATGTGCCAGGGATGGCTTGAGGGCTACCTGCTCACCGGACGTCATGGCTTCTTCTCGTGCTATGAAGCGTTCATCCACATCATCGATTCGATGTTCAACCAGCATGCGAAATGGCTGAAGGTCACACGCGACATCGAGTGGCGGCGGCCAATCGCATCGCTGAACTACCTACTGACGTCCCACGTCTGGCGGCAGGACCACAACGGATTCACCCACCAGGATCCCGGTTTTATCGATCATGTGGTAAACAAGAAAGCCGACGTGGTGCGCGTCTATTTGCCGCCCGACGCGAACTGCCTGCTGTCCGTCGCCGATCACTGCCTGCGCAGCCGCAACTACGTGAACGTGATCGTCGCGGGAAAGCAACCCGAACTGCAGTGGCTCGACATGCCGTCCGCGATTGAACACTGCACCAACGGCATCGGCATCTGGGACTGGGCCAGCAACGATAACAATTCGGAACCTGATGTCGTGATGGCGTGCGCCGGCGATGTGCCAACGCTGGAGACGCTGGCAGCCGTCGATCTTCTGCGCCAGCACTTCCCCGACCTGAAGATCCGCGTCGTCAACATTGTCGATCTCATGACGATTCAGCCTTCAACTGAGCACCCGCACGGGTTGTCGGACAATGATTTCGATTCGCTGTTCACGATCAACAAGCCGACTATCTTCGCCTACCACGGCTATCCGTGGCTGATTCACCGGCTTACGTATCGGCGTCACAATCACGACAACCTGCACGTCCGCGGCTATAAAGAAGAAGGCACGACAACCACGCCGTTCGACATGACCGTAATGAACGATCTTGACCGCTTTCATCTTGCCGGCGATGTCGTTGACCGAGTGCCCAAACTCAAGAACGTGGGCGGACATTTCAAGCAGTTCCTGCGGAACCGACTGGTCGAGCACAAGCAGTACATTTACGAGCACGGCATCGACATGCCGGAAATCCTGAACTGGAAGTGGCCGTACTAGTTCTTCCTTCGTGTGCCTTTGTGCCCTTCGTGGTTACCTTCAGTGATCAACCACCAAGGACACGAAGGGCACAAAGGAACCGCAACTTGAAAGAATGTTTGTTGTGACAGATTGGCATTGCGCTCAACTCCCGCAGCAATGATGTAGTCCCACAGGGACGGCCCAGCTTAGCCCAGGACGGCAGTCCTGGGTAGCATCGCAGAAGAATGAGTAAGTCCCGCAGCGACGACCGACGTTAACGAATGAAGATCCTCGTCCTCAACTCCGGCTCCAGCACTCAAAAATCCGCGCTGTTTGAACTCGGCCCCCAACTCTCGCCCGATCCCATCCCGCCGCTCTGGGAAGGAAAGCTTGAATGGGACGGCAACAAAGAAACCCTCGTTGTCAAGAACTCCGCCGGAAAAAAGATTCGCACTGACGGTGAACTCGGCGCCGGCGATCGCACTGGGTCGGTAGAAAAACTACTTCAACACCTCTGGACCGGACCAACCGCCATCGTCAAGACTGCAACCGAGGTAAACGCAATTGGCCATCGCATCGTTCATGGCGGTGCCAAACTCACCGAGCCTACACGGGTAACAACCGAGGTCCGCCAGGCCATCGCCGACGTAGCCTCCATCGCGCCATTGCACAATCAGGTAGGCCTGCAAGGCATCGACCTTGCCACCAAATTGTTTCCGAATACTCCGCAGTTTGTCGTCTTCGACACTGGCTTTCATCGCACTTTGCCGGACGAAGCGAAGATCTACGCCGGCCCGTACTCCTGGTACGAGCAAGGCATCCGCCGCTACGGATTCCATGGCATCAATCACGAATACTGCGCACACCGTGCCGCTCAGCTGTTGGGACGCGAGCTACCATCGCTGAAGATCGTTACCTGCCACCTCGGCAATGGCTGCTCACTCGCGGCGATTGACGGCGGTAAGAGCATTGACACGACGATGGGCTTCACTCCGCTCGAAGGTCTTGTCATGGGCACTCGCGGAGGCTCAATGGATCCGGGGATCCTCGTTCACCTGCTCCGCACCGGCAGTAGTGCGGACGGTCTGGACAACATCCTCAATCGTCAGTCCGGCTTGCTCGGGGTTTCAGGCCTCTCCAGCGATATGCGCGACATCGTTCAGGCGATGAAGAACGGAAATGAGAAAGCAAAGTTGGCCTTCGACATTTTCATTCACCGGCTCTGCTCGTGTATTGCGGCCATGGCAGCGTCACTCCAGGGACTTGATGTCCTGGTATTTACCGCTGGCATTGGAGAAAACTCCAGTGAAGTCCGTTCCGCCGCCTGCGCTCGATTAGGATTTCTTGGTATCAGTCTCAATCAGGGTAAAAACGCAGGCGTCAGGTCTGACACTGAAATTTCCTTGGGTGATTCTCGCGTGCGGGTACTTGTCATTCGCGCGCAGGAAGACTGGTCCATCGCTCAAACCTGTATAAGACTCCTCGCTAAAGAAACCTGAACCTTCACCACAGAGAACACAGACTTACACAGAGGAACGCCACAGAGGTGGGCAGCGTGCGCTCCGCCATTTCTCGATCATGACTGGGGTTAGTACTTCTCTGTGGTATTCCTCTGTGGTTTTGCTTTGTAACTCTGTGCCCTCTGTGGTGGAGGTTTTCTTCAGAGACGGTATCACGCTAAACCATTGTGCTCTGGCCTGCTCCGCGCTATGATGCCGCATCCCTCCGCTCTCGCGTAAACAGGAGATCTAAATGGACTCATCTCAGACAATAGCTTTCATCTTTTACGGCATCGCCGCTATCTTTGTTGTTGGCACGCTTCTAAGTGGGTTCTACCAGGTCAGGACGGCGGAGGCCGTCGTAGTTCAGCGCATGGGAAAATTCCTGCGCGTAGGCACTGCGGGGATCAATTTCAAGCTCCCATGGCTCGACCAGATTGCCGGTCGCATCGACCTGCGCGTGCAACAACTCGCGCTGGATGTCGAAACCAAGACGAAAGACAACGTCTTCGTGAAGATCCCTGTCTCGGTGCAGTACCACGTCATCCCCGACAAGGTGTACGAAGCTTTCTACAAGCTCGCCAATCCGAAACAGCAGATTTCGTCTTATGTCTTCAACGTGATTCTCGGCCACGTTCCGAAGATGAATCTCGACGACGCCTTCCTGCAACAGTCCGACATTGCAGTGGCGATCAAGCAGGGCCTCGATGACGTGATGCAGACTTACGGATATGCGATCGATCAAGCGCTGGTCACCGACATTCAGCCCGACGAGAAAGTGAAAGCTGCAATGAACGAGATCAACGCTGCGCAGCGCGAGCAGGTGGCGGCCAGTGCCCGCGGCGAGACGGAAAAAATTCTCAAGGTTAAACAGGCTGAGGCTGAGGCCGAAAGCAAGGCGTTACAGGGCCAGGGCATCGCCAATCAGCGCAAGGCCATTGTGGAAGGGCTCAAGCAATCGGTGGAAGCCTTTGCCGCGGCAGTTGAAGGCACCTCAGCCAAAGACGTAATGATGCTCGTCCTGGTCACGCAGTATCTGGACACAATCAAAGAGATCGGCGCGAACGACAAGACCAATACGCTCTTCATGTCCCATTCCCCTGCGGCCATGGGAGAACTGTTCCAGCAGATGCAGGACGCAGTGATGATCGGGCACAAGGCAGCTGCCGCTGCCGGTTCCTAAAGATTCGCTGGGGTGCCCCACTTCTGCGCTTTTGGCAGAAGTGGGAGGAACTCAAAATCGCTGGGCGAATCTTATTTCTTCTTTCTGCTCGATTTCTTCGGCGGGACCTTCGCACCTTTTTCGCGCGCCTCGGATAGTCCGATGGCGATCGCCTGTTTCCGGCTCTTCACCTTGCCACCTTTTCCACCTTTTCCGGATCGCAGTGTTCCGCTCTTTTTGCGGCGCATTGCGCTCTCCACACTCTTGCTCGCCCCTTTTCCGTACTTGCGACCACTTTTCTTGCGTGCTGGCATTTTTCCTCCTGCCCCTTAGAGATCGCACTCTCGCCGCGGGTTGCGCGCTGTATGCCGAAACCGCGTAGCTGGTAATCTGAATTCAGGACATGAACAAGATCATCCTCATCAACATTTCAGGCGATGACCGCCCTGGACTTACCAGTTCTCTGGCCAAGATCCTCGCCGGCTACAACGTCCGCATTCTCGATATTGGCCAGGCCGTCGTTCACGATGCGCTCGCCCTCGGCATGCTGATCGAGGTTCCTCAAGACTTCACCCCCTTGAAAAAGGATCTGCTCGTCCGCGCCCATGATCTCGATCTCAAGATCAAGTTCAGCCCGGTGAGTGCTGAAGCGTTCGATCAGTGGGTACGCGCGCAAGGCAAGTTTCGTTTCATCATCACGGTTCTGGGACGCGAGATTACGGCTGAGCAGTTTGCCCGCATCACCGACACAGTCTCGCGCAATAACTTCAACATCGATCTGATCGAACGCCTTTCCGGGCGATTGTCCCTCACCGGGCGGCTCGACAACGCGAATGCCTGCGTGGAACTAGAAATCAGCGGAATAGTCGATTCCTCTCCAGCGCTTCGTGCCGAGTTGATGGGCTTGACTCAGCAGTTTGAGATTGATATTGCGATCCAGCGAGAAAGCATTTTTCGCCGCAACCGGCGTTTATTCGTGTTCGATATGGATTCAACGCTGATCGAAGCCGAGGTGATTGACGAACTCGCGAAACTCCACGGCGTGGGTGACAAGGTTTCAGCGATTACCGCCTCCGCCATGCGCGGTGAGTTGGACTTCAAACAGAGCTTTACAAAACGAGTGGCGCTGCTCGCGGGACTTCCGGAATCGCGCTTGGAGGACGTGGTGCGAACAATCCCGTTGGCGGGCGGAGCGGAGCGCTTGATCCAAACTCTCAAGTCCCTGGGATACAAAACTGGTGTCCTTTCTGGCGGCTTCACATTTTTCGGGCGCCATCTTCAGAATCGCCTGGGGATCGACTACGTGTATGCCAATGAACTGGAGACTGCGAACGGCGCAGTCACCGGTCGAGTTGTCGGGGAGATCGTCGACGGCAAAAAGAAAGCCGAGTTGCTGAAGATGCTCGCGGATCAAGAGAATATTTCCGTGGATCAGGTCGTTGCTGTGGGAGACGGCGCCAACGATCTTCCGATGCTCAACCTGGCCGGAATGGGCATCGCCTTCCACGCCAAGCCGCTGGTTCGCCAGAGCGCGAGCCACTCCGTTTCTCACCTCGGACTCGACGCGCTGCTATATCTCATCGGCGTGCGCGACCGCGACCTGGACAACACCCAGTTCCGCTCTTCCGCCGCCGACGCATAACGTCTATTTCGTGACCCGGATCGAAATTCGGGCAGAAAGAGGCTTGTCGTCGCTGGTCCAATAAGGAAGGTCTGGGTATCCAAACTTATGCAGGAAATCGCGAGACAGTACGCCGCCGATGGATATGGTGAGGATGCGATTCCCGGGGCCGTCAACAAGGTCACGCATATCGAAGTCTTCTGAAACACCATAGAATCTGCCCGGTTCCAGCCGAATGAATTGCGTGGTGTCGTGTTCCTTAGGCGGAGGAGGCACGCAGTCTATAAGAAATCCTGATACGGGCTGGACCATCTTTCCTTTATCGTCAAAGGCATGAATGCTAATCGCCGACCCTTGACCCCAGCAAAAAATCCAGTCCCAAACGTAGATGTCGGAGTTTCCCACATTCGTTAACTGCACCTCCATGTGCAGTTTGTCTTTCAGGGAATAGGAAGAACGATCGGCGCGAACGCTGAGTTGCAGGTTAGGCTTGTTGACTTGCTCAGATTTTGCATTCTGGGTCCTGCCGACCGGCGAGACTGAGACCACAGCGAGAACAAAAATGAGCAGCTTTTGGGGAACGTTTGGCCGCTGAATCTTTCCAATTGATTCTGTCATCTAGCAGGCATGCAACAGAGCCTATCCTCTGCTGAAGTATTTGAGAACGGCACGATTGTACAATCTTCTCCCCCGAACTCGGACTCCGCGGTGCTCGACGCCTACTCGCACGCGGTGGTCTCGGCAGCGGAGAAGGTCAGCCCCTCGGTCGCTAAGATCGAGGTCACGCAAAAGGCAACGGACCGCAATGGGGAATCCCGGGAGCGCCACGGCGGAGGCTCCGGATTTGTCTTCACGCCCGATGGCCTGGTTCTTACCAACAGCCACGTGGTACACAATGCCTCGAAGATCGAGCTGTCGTTGCCGGACGGGCGCCGCTTCCCTGCTCACCTGATCGGCGAAGATCCGGCCACCGATCTCGCAGTGGTGCGTGTTGACGCGCCGAACCTTACCGCCGTCCAACTCGGCGACTCGCAAAAGCTGCGCGTGGGACAACTGGCAATCGCCATCGGCAATCCTTACGGTTTTCAATACACGGTCACAGCAGGAGTCGTCAGCGCGCTTGGCAGATCCCTGCGCTCATACTCCGGACGCATGATCGACGACGTCATTCAAACCGACGCAGCGCTCAATCCGGGGAACTCCGGCGGGCCGCTGGTTTCGTCTGACGGCCAGGTCATCGGCGTTAACACAGCAACCATCATGGGAGCACAAGGTCTGTGCTTCGCTATCGGAATCAATACCGCAAAATTTGTCGCCAGCCGACTGTTGCAGCAGGGCCGAATTCAGCGCGCGTACATTGGCGTGGAGGCACAAACCGTTCCACTACATCGCCGTGTGGTCCGCTTCTACGAGCTCGCCAAAGAAACGGGAGTCATGGTTGTGGGCCTCACGTCTGGCAGTCCCGCTGAACGCGCCGGACTCCGTGAAGGCGACGTCATCCTCGCGTTCGCTGGCCAGCCGGTTGCCGGCATCGACGATCTGCACCGCCTGCTCACCGATACCAAAGTCGGCGCTAAGAATGCGATCACAGTCCTACGCCACACCGAGCGCCTGGAACTCGCCATCGTGCCGCAGGAGACTACGGAATAAAAACCGTTCACCACGAAGGACACTAAGGTGCACGAAGGAATGCGAAGTCCGTTTTCCTTTTGTGTACCGCAGCCTCCCCTGAGCGAGGTCGAAGGGTGCCCTTCGTGGTTACTGTTTTCCCTGGAGCCTAGAGCCTAAAACCTGAAGCCTGCTTCATTGCAACTCCCTTCACCCTATGTTAGTTTCTGAAACGAAAGGGATTTCCTTGCAGGCAACGGTTCCTGCCGGGCTGGACGCAAAAGAAGCCGAAGTTTACCTGCGGCTCGATCCGGCACGGCTCCCAAAACACATCGCCATCATCATGGACGGCAATGGCCGCTGGGCGCGCCGCCGCCACCTGCCGCGAGTTGCCGGGCATCGCGCCGGGGTCACCTCAGTGCGCTACACGGTCGAGTGTGCCTCGCGGATTGGCATCCCTTCGCTGACGCTCTATGCTTTTTCCGAAGAAAACTGGAAGCGACGTCCCAAGGCCGAAGTCGACTTCCTGATGAAGCTGCTCGCGCGCTATCTGAAGCAGGAAGTTCCGACGCTGCACAAGAACAATGTGCGCCTGCAGTACATTGGGCGGCTCCATGAACTGCCGCCTTTCGTCCAGGAAAAAATGGAATGGGCGCGCCAGGACCTCTCGCGCAACACCGGAATGTTGCTGACGCTTGCTCTCAACTACAGCGCGCGCTCTGAGATCGTCGACGCATTCCAGGCCATCGTGAAAGCCGCCGCCAACAATGGTGGGATCGATCATCTCAATGTGGACGAGGATCTCGTTTCCCAGCACTTGTACACTCGGCATCTGCCTGATCCCGATCTCGTGATCCGCACCAGCGGCGAAATGCGGTTGAGTAATTTTCTTTTGTGGCAACTCGCGTATGCCGAGATTTACGTTACACCAACGCTGTGGCCGGAATTTCGCGGCGTGCACTTGCTCGAAGGCATTGCCGAATACCAGAAACGCGATCGCCGCTACGGCGGTCTGAACGAATCTCCAGAGCGATCAGTTCTGGCGCGAGCCTCGCGCGCCCTACGGGGCTGATTTGGAACTCGTTAAGCGAGTCCTTACCGCCGTTGTACTCATCCCGATCGTTCTAGCGATCGTGCTGCGCGCACCGGTCCCCTTGCTGGCCATTTTCGCCGGGGCCGTTGCTTTGCTTGCCATTCGCGAACTCCTGAAGCTTTCCGAGGGCTACGGCATTCGGCCCCCGGTGCTGCCCACATACCTTTTCGTAGGAGTTTTCTTTCTGATCATGGCGGTACACCTCGGCGCGACCGATCTGCTCTCGACGGGAAGTTTCGTCTATTTCGGAATGTGTGCGGCAGTGCTGGCGCCATTTCTGTTCCTCTCGATCGCCATGCGGGGAGATGAACTCCGGAATGGGTTCCCCGCCGCCATCGTCTCAACATTCGCGGTTGTGTACATCGCGCTGCCATTGGCATCACTCGTCCAACTGCGCGAGCAGTGGCGCGGCGCTTTCCTCCTCCTTTATTTGCTATTGCTCGTTTGGGCGGGAGACATCTTCGCGTATTTCGTTGGCAAACCCCTGGGCCGCCATCGCATGTCACCGCGCGTTAGCCCGAAGAAATCGTGGGAGGGGGCAGTCGCTTCGGTCGCGGCAAGTGTTGCTGTAGGTATCGTGATGTTTCACTACGCGCAGCCCATCAGCACCGCTCTGATGCACGTTGGGTTAATCACGCAGCGGGACGGTGTCTTTACCCATCCGGATTCCTTCAGCGATGTGGTTGTCCTTTCGATCATTCTGAACATCGCCGCGCAACTCGGAGATTTGGTCGAATCCCTCATCAAGCGTGGTGCGGGGGTAAAGGACTCGGGCGCAATCCTTCCCGGCCACGGAGGCATGTTCGACCGCATCGATGCCCTGCTCTTCGCCGCGCCTGTGTTATGGGCCTGGGCCGCGTGGCATACGATGATGCAGTGAGGCTAGTCTGTTTCATTTTCGCACCCACACCAATACTCTCTGAAGCTACGCATTTGGTGTTATTCTCGGTCGCTAGAGATGCTTATGACTCCCTTTGATCGCATCACTCACGACTCCGCGGTGATGGGCGGTAAACCCTGCATTCGGGGGATGCGTGTCACTGTCGGAATGATAGTTGGACAGATCGGCGCCGGCCATACGATTGAGGAACTTCTGGCTGAGTACCCCTATCTGGAGCGCGAAGACATCAGCATTCAAGCCGTAGGTCAGAAAAGTTGCGTTAGCTCTAACGCAAACTGAATCGGAACTGACCCAAGGTGCGCTACTCACGATCGATGAACACCGTACCCGCATACGCCTGCTTCCGATCAAGCGGGATGTTGGTCAGGCTGAATAAGATTACGCCTTCATCTCCCTTGCCTTCTCCAGCGTGACCCTCTGCTTCGTGCGATACGCAAGGTTCGCCATGTGGCCGGCCACTGCAGACCGATAGCCGATGTCCACCGATGCATTCGGTGTTTTGCGGCTGCGAATGCACTCAATCCAATTCGCCATGTGGTTCTGATCGGGAGTGCTCGACGTCAAGGCAGAGTCCTTCTTGTTGTTGATCCGTTCCGGCCAGTAGCGCGTCTCCTCCTGCGAGCGGCCAGTGACCATGTCCGTCGCGCCGGCAACATGCTCGACAGTTCCATCGCTTCCGAGCAAGCGTTCGCCGAGCCCATAGCGGCTGTTGCTGAACGTGGACTGCCATGTGACCACCAGGTCCTGTGGGAAATCGAGCGTGACCGCAATCGTGTCCGGCACCTCGCGGCCGTTTTTTTCGGAGAACACTCCGCCCGACATGTACGCCGCAGTTGGCAACGGAAGATCGAGCGCCGACATGATCCATGCGATCTGGTGCACCATATTCTCGGTGATGTTCCCTCCGGAAAACTCCCAGAATAGGCGCCAGTTCATGTATTTGTAGCCATCGAACGGCCGGTCCGGACGCCCATTGAGAAACGCTGCCCAATTTGTGTGGGCCGCGTCGCAGTCCGGAGGAACCGGCCTCACCCATTGACCCTCGCCATGTGGTGTATTGCGGCTCATCCAGGATTCCACGTGTGTGATCTTGCCCAGCCGCCCTTCTTTGATCCATTGACGCGTGTCCGCAAGCGCACCGGAGCTTTCGTGCTGCAACCCAATCTGGATCACCCGATCCGATTTTTTCGCTGCAGCGAGACACTCATCGGCCTCGGCGATGGACCACGTCATCGTCTTCTCGCAGTAGAGATCCTTCCCAGCTGCAACCGTGTCCAGAAAATGCTTCGCATGCAGATGCAGAGGGCTGGCGACGATCACTCCATCGAGTTCCGTTTCCAGCAGCTTGCGATGGTCATCGAACGTGCGAATGCCGGGCGCGAGTTTCTGCGCCTCGTCTCGCCGCCGCGAATAGATGTCTGCAATCGCGACCAACTGCGCACTGGGCACAGCCAATACCTGCTTCAGCAAGTCTTGCCCGCGCCCGCCCACGCCAATCATTCCAATGCGAACTCGATCATTCGCGCCCAGAACACGTGCCGGTGTGGTTGCCAGAAGCGCCGCACCTGCAGCAACTCCCGTCTTCTTGATGAACTCACGTCTCGTGTCATTCGCCATATTCAAACCTGTACTCCTCTGTGCGTTCCTCCGTGTAACTCTGCGTCCTCTGTGGTGAAGGTTTTGCTTTCCCAACCCGGGTTGAGATTCCGAACCTTTCACCGCAGAGATCGCAGAGTACGCCGAGAAAACAACTTCTGAATTTCTTTGCGCCCCTTGCGTCCTTCGCGGTTCAAGGTTTTATCCTTCAACCGCGAAGGTCGCAAAGCCCGCAAACGAAGCCAGATCAGTAAATCTGTGCAATCTCGGCGTTCTCTGCGGTCAAATTGTTCTCAGATCGCCAGATGACCCGATCACCAGATCACCCGATCCGCTAAATCGCTCCTGCTTTCTGCAATTCGTCCTTCATCCCCGCCCAGCTCTGCTTCGTGGATTCCTCCGGCGTTCCGGCGCCACGCCAATGGGTCTCCAAACTGACCGCGTAGTGATACCCATCTTTTTTCAGCGCCCGGAACTGTCCAACCCAGTCGATAATTCCCTTCCCCATCGCTGCCCAGTCGTATTTGTCCCCATTCTTTGTTGCGTCCTTGCAGTGGCAGTGCCCAATGCGGTTTTTCGGCAGCAAATCATACCCATTCGGATACGGAACCTCTCCCAGCGTAGCCGCATTCCCCGGATCCCAATTCAGCATGAACGCCGGCGTCTTCACCGCCGCCAGCACCTCGGCGGATTCTTTACCGGTTCCTGTGTTGCAGGACATCTCGTTTTCCAGCACGAGCACCAGCCCTTGTTTCCCAACCTTCTCCGCCGCCTTGCGCAGCGTCTCGTTGATTTCGGCGCGGTAGGGCTTGGGATCATCCAGCCTCCAGAAATCAAAGCAGCGAACGCGATCTGTCGAAAACTTTTTTGCCATCTCGATGCATTTTTCGATCACCGCATCCTGCTGTGTGGACCCGAAGTGCGCATTGAACTCGTCGTGCTTGGGGCTGAACTTCGATTTCGGCGCGCCCGGAAAGCCCACCTTGAATAGCGGACTTCCAATGTCGGTGACGCGCAGGTCGTATTTCTTCAGCAGGCGCAGGGATTCTGTCACCTGGTTCGCATCGAGGTCGAGAATGTTCTTATTCCACATCCCTCTCAACTCGACCCATTTCATTCCGAATCCGGACGCAACCTGGCACGCGCGCTCGAAATCCTGGCTGATTTCATCGTTGATGACTGCCACACGAAACGGTGAACTAGCGACGGTGGCTCCCAATGCCTGCGGAAACGCGCACCCGGCCGCCACCATACCAACAGAAGAGAGGAATGTCCTACGAGAAAAAGAAGAGGTCATAGAGGCCCACGAATTTGCGGAGAGAATCTTACCATCAAGACGAATAGCGGGTTTTTCGCTGGCCCTCAAACACACGTCATTTCAACAAATGTCACTCCGCAAATGTCATTCCGAGCGAAGCAACATGATTCGCTGGCGAATGATGTTGCGGAGTAAAGGAACCGGCCCTGAGGGGCTGACGCGGAGCGGAAGGATCGAATGGAACCTGCTGTTTCCTTGCTTTACCAGCATTCGCGTCGCAATCAAACTCAGCCACGAAGTGGCGGAATAAGAAAGCCCGGCACGGAAGTGCCGGGTCAGCGGTGGAGAAACAAACAGCGAGTCCCGAAGGGACGCCACCTGGCCCCTATTCCGTCCCTTCGAGACTCGATCAAAACCGACACCCGAACCCGGCGTTTCCACGCCGGGCGTTCTTATTCCGCCGCTTCGCGGCTAGTATCAGAGACTGGCCAAGCGCGCCGCTTTCAATGAGGCCCACTCGCGATTCGCTGTTCGAAAATCCTGCGCAGCTCTGCGACCTGCTCGGGAGACATCACACGCTTGGGTAGGAATCTGCTGCTGGATCCAGAAACGAACAACATGAAGAGTGTCTGAGTCTCGCTGAATTTTGTGAACGCACCCCACTGCAATCGAGAGGTTCCGGTGGGGTGAGTGACGGTAACTCCATCTTCTTAAAACAGTAGGTAACCTCGCCCTGGGCCGAAGGATTTCGCGCCAGATCACGTTGCGCTCTGAACCGAGGAATTTCATACATTGCGAAAGTGAGCAACAAAGACATGGCTAGCCATGAATAACCTATCAACGAAAAATCATGGTCTACAAGGTAGATGCCAATAACGAAGAGAGTCCCGATGAAAAGGACGAATATAAAGCTGTTCCAGGTGGATCTGGGAGCTGCCTGCAGGGCGTTGAAGACATCCTCTTTTGACGGCGTGAAGTGAATTTCCACGCGCGGATTATACCAATGCCCTTCCTTCTCGAGCTTCTAGTAACATACCTATATCCATGAAGCGCATCGCGATCCTGGGCTCGACCGGTTCGATCGGCCGCAGCACCCTGTGTGTGGTTGAGTCCTTCCCCGACCGCTTTCAGGTCGTCACCCTCGCTGCCGGACGCAACCTCGATCTCGCCTTCGAGCAAGCCAAGCGCTGGCGTCCGCGCGTAATTTCCGTTGCCGCTGAGTCCCACGCCAACAACCTACGCGTTCGCCTGAATGATTCCGGAATCACCGACATCGAAATCACCCACGGCGCCACCGGAACCGTTCGCGTGGCCACGCATCCGGAAGCCGACTTTGTAGTCAGCGCAATTGTTGGCGTTGCCGGGCTCGAAGCCACTTACGAAGCCGTAAGAGCCGGCAAGTCTGTCGGCCTCGCCAACAAGGAGTGCCTGGTCGCCGCGGGAGAGCTCATCACCGCGGAGGCCCGCCGTCAGGGCAAGCCGCTGCTGCCCATCGACAGCGAGCACAACGCCGTGCATCAGTGCCTCCGCGGAGGCAAGATGAACGAGGTCCGCCGCATCTGGCTAACAGCATCAGGCGGCCCATTTCTGAACACACCGAAATCGAAGTTCGCCGACATTACGGTCGAGCAAGCGCTGAACCATCCCACGTGGAAGATGGGCAACCGTATTACCATCGATTCCGCCACCCTGATGAACAAAGGTTTCGAGGTCATAGAAGCCTGTCGTTTGTTCAACTTACCGCCCGAGCAGGCCGCGGTAATCGTTCACCCGCAGTCCACCGTCCATTCGCTAGTCGAGTACGTGGACGGGAGTATCCTGGCCCAGCTTTCGGTCACTGACATGCGCCTGCCAATTTTGTATGCGCTCACCTATCCCGACCGCATCCCGAGCGATTTGAACTTTAGTCTCAGTGACTTAAGGCACCTCGATTTCTGCCCTCCCGACATGGAAAAATTTCCTTGCCTGCGTCTGGCCTACGAGGCGGCCGCAGCCGGTGGCGGCAAGACCGTCGCCCTAAATGCAGCCGACGAGGTCGCAGTTTCGGCCTTCCTCGACGGGAACATCCGCTTTATGGACATTCCCGTGCTGATCGAAGAGGTCGTTTCTGAAACGTCGGCGGGCAAAATGGAATCTATAAAGGAAGTGCTGCGTGTGGACCAGCAAGCCCGCGCCAGCGCTCGCGAAAGGGTTGCTCGCCTGGCCGGTGTGCCTGTGGCGGCACGTCAAAACTAGTCTCCAATGTTGAATTCAGTGCTCATCTCACTCGTCGCGGTTGCGGTAATCCTTGGCTTCATGATCCTGATCCACGAGTTTGGCCACTATGCCGTGGCCAAGCTGCTGGGCGTGCGCGTGGAGCAGTTCGCCATCGGTTTCGGCAAGCGCCTGTTCGGCTTCCGCAAAGGCGAAACCGACTACCGCATTAATGCCATCCCGCTGGGTGGATACGTCAAGATGAGCGGCGAGAATCCGATGGACCGCCACACTGAGGATCCCGGCGAGTTCATGAACCACTCCCGTTGGCATCGTTTTCTGATCGCCATCGCTGGGCCGAGCATGAACATTGCTCTTGCGATCGTGCTGCTCACCGGCGTGTACATGGTGCATTACGAGCACCCTGGCTATCTGGACCAACCCGCAATCGTCGGCTACGTTGATCCTAATTCGTCCGCTGGCAAGGCTGGGATCCAGCCAGGGGATCGGCTTACTCAAATTGACGGCGTTCACAACCCGACCTGGGAACAGGTCGAAATGAAGCAGCTAATCAGCGCCAACCAGCCGCTCCCGTTCGTTGCAGAACGAAACGGCCAGACGATTCAGGGTTCCGTAGTTCCGGCTTCTGACAGCCCCGACGAGCCACCTTCCGCCGGCTGGATTCCGAAAGTGCCGGTGATGATTGGCGACATCGAACCAGGAATGCCTGCCGCCAAAGCTGGATTGCAGGAAGGGGACAAAATTGTTTCGATCGACGGCCAGCCGCTCACCTCCATTCAGGCGATGATCGACAGCCTGCAGCGCACCAAGGACAAGCCGCTGCAGGTGGTGGTCGAGCGCAATGGGAAAGAGATGACGGTTAACGTCATTCCAGTTCTGGCGGATACCCCGGGTACGCAGAAGCATTACCGCCTCGGTTTCCGAAATACGTACCAAATCGCGGTAACGAAGTTGTCACTGCCGGAAGCATTGGATCACTCGCTCGCGACAAACCGCAAACTCTCGAAGCTGATTCTTGAGTTAGTGGGACGCCTGGTTCAACGGAAGGCCTCGTTGAAAGCAGTCTCTGGCCCGATCGGCATCGCGCAGCAAGCGGGCATCGCAGCGCAGCAAGGATGGATGCCGTTCCTTGAGCTCACGGCCGCTGTAAGCCTGAACCTCGGCATTTTCAATCTTCTCCCAATTCCGATCATGGATGGCGGCGTGATCCTGCTGCTGTTCATCGAGAGCCTGATGCGGCGCGACATAAGCCTGCCCATCAAGGAACGGATTTACCAGGCTGCATTCGCGTTCCTCGTGCTGTTCGCAGCGGTGGTCATCTACAACGACATCGTCAAGGCCATCGGCTCGCGGCTGCCGTAGTTCAGTGTTTTTTGGAGGCACGTGCGCCCTCGCCCGTGCTGGTTCTTCCAGAACTACTGCACAAACGGATTCACCACCTTAACCCCCGCGTAGCGCTGTCCATGATTCAAGTCCTCGGTGTATACGGTGCCGGCGCCTGACCGCTCTGCCGCTTGCAGCATCAAGCCATCCCAAAAGGAAATCTGATACCGGGTTTCTAGTTCAATGGCTCGAACGAGCGATGCACGATCGTTGACCATGACTTCCCACTCGAAATAGTCGAGCAGTATCCGCTCAACTTCGGACGTCGGTAGTGGCGATCTCAATCGGCGGCGCAAACTCACGTAAAGTTCTTGCAGCACTTGCGTGCTGAGGACTCCGTCCATCGAATTCCAAAGATTTTGCGTCAGAAGCTGTGCCCGCTGATGTTTGAGACCGGCGGTCTGGTCGTGCGCATAGACAAGAATATTTGTATCGACGAAACACTTACCGTTCATACAGTTCATCCCGAGAGGCAGGAGGCGTGAATCCCAAGTTGTATCCGCGCTTCAGTCGAGCTAAGGCACGTCGCTTGGCCTTCTCATAACCTTCGCTATCGCGTACTGCCTTTTCCAGTTGTTCCGCCAGCAGAGCGCTCACCGAGGTGTCCCGTTCTGCGGCTAATACCCGCACCTTTCGCAAAAGGTCGCGTTCGAGTTTGAGAGTAATATTGGATTTCATTGAGGGACTCCCAATTGCACGCTTAGCACATAATTACGTGCAGCACTATTTTACGTGCTTGACTTCTGCCCGGTCAAGGGTATCGTCAACAGCCACTTGGAACCTGCTGTTGTCGTGACTTCTTCCGTCCGCGTTGTGCTGCGCAAGGTATGCTCATTGCTATGCGCCTAGTGCTCATCTTCCTGCTCGCCATCCCCGCCTTCGCCCAATGGCAACCGCAACAGAGCCACAGCACCGATTCTCTGCGCGGCGTCAGCATCGTCGATCACAACGAAATCTGGGCGAGCGGTACCCACGGTACATATCTCGTCACACAAGATGGCGGGAAAACCTGGACCGTCAATCACGTCCCCCGCGGCGAAGATCTCGACTTTCGCGGCGTCAAGGCCTTTCCCGACGAGGTATTTCTCCTCGCTGCCGGCCCCGGCGACAAGTCCCGCATCTATCACCAGCGCAAGGGTCACGACTGGGAACTCCAGTTCACCAACCATGAGTCCAAGCGCTTCTTCGACTGCATGGCTTTCTCGGATGCCAGGCATGGCTTCGTCGTAGGCGATCCCGTGAACGGAAAATTCCAGGTCCTCCGCACCCGCGATGGCGGACGAAGCTGGCAGTACGTCGACCCGCAAAAGCTTCCGCCAGCTCTCGACGGCGAGGGTGCGTTCGCCGCCAGCAACTCCTGTATAGCAACCATGGGAGCCAACGTCTGGTTCGCCACTGGCGGCCCTGCAGCGCGTGTCTTTCACTCCGCCGACGGTGGCGAAACCTGGACGGTGACCGATACTCCCATCACTCACGGTTCGCCCTCGCAAGGCAGTTTTTCTGTCGCCTTCCGCGACCCGCTTCACGGAGCAATCGCGGGCGGCGATTATGCACATACCGACCAGACCGGCGCCCACCTCGCCACAACCGACGACGGCAGCAAGACCTGGAAGCTTGCCAACATCCATCCGCAGAAGTTCTTTTCGGCAATTTCTTATGTGGACGATGGGAGCATGGTCGTGGTCGGGGCCTCGTCAAGCGGCTCTACCGAAGACAACTTACACGCTTGGAAATGGTTCTCTGTCGATGGTTTCAACGCACTGGCAACCAGCGATGGCGTGACCTACGCAGTCGGCGCAAACGGCAAAATTGCGCGGCTGATCCCGCACTGAACAGAGTATCTAACAAATTACCGCCATTCCGAGCGAAGCTGGAACATTCGTTCGCGAATGATTCAGCGAGTCGAGAAACCTGCTGTTCTCCTGCAAACTCAGACTGTCAAAGTCTTCTTGCGGTAAGAGCGTCCACCGACAGTAGCTCGGGTACAATTCCTGCTTGATAACTCAGCTGTTCAACGAGGAACTCCCATGCCTCGCACCGCCGCCCTACCGGCACCAGATTTTCTCGCGTCGATGCTCGAGACCTATGCAGTCAACGACCGCATGAACCAGATCATCATTGACCGCCTCAATCCTCTCGTCTGGCGCGCCAAGTCCCCGGGCAAAGTTCGCACGATCGCCGCGATCTTTGCTCATATGCATCATGCCCGCCGCAAATGGCTCAGGCTTTCAGCGCCGCATATCAAGCTGCCTGCCGAACTCGACCGCACGCGCTGTACTCCTCGCCAAGCTAAGCTCGCCCTCGCACAAAGCGCGAAACGTTGCTGCGAAATGCTTGCCGACGGGCTCTCTGGAGAAGGCCGGATCACGCACTTTCACCGCGATGGCTGGTCGCGGCGCTGGCCCACCGGCGCATCCATGTTCGCCTACATGATCATGCACGACGTCCATCACCGCGGGCAGGTCTGCATGTTAGCCCACCAACTGGGCTATCCAATCAAAGCCGGCCACGAAATCTGGATGTGGGAAAAGCTCTGGAAAGAATGCGGCTTCACCGCTCCGCATTGATGACGCGGGGTCGATTGGAACAATATCAGAGGTGAACTGCCCCACCTTCCACTTCACAAGATGCGGCGCGGGTTTACTTCTGTTGCGCTTTCTTTTCCGCTGCTTTCTTCTGCGCCTCCACCGTCCACGGGGGCACGACTCCGTTCACGCGTGCATAAGTGATCGCCTGTCCCAAATGCTCATGAGCATCGGCAACCAGGATGTAAACCACGTCGCCGGCATTCGCCTGCGGACCAAGTTTTGGCAGCAGCTTCGCAAAATCGGCATTCCTCATCCCGCCAATCGTTTGTTTTGCGAAAGCCCAAGTCTTGTCGAGTTCTGCGATGACCTGTGCTTTGTCTGTCGTCGACTTTTCGAAGATTTTTCCGTTGAAATCCGCTGGTGGCGTGGCGCCCATGAGTCGCAATATCTGATATCGCTCGCCAGCCACGTGCATCAGCACTTCGGCAAAGGATCGCGTGTCCTCGGACGGCTTCCACGCAAATTTATCGGCAGGTACCGCGTTCGCGAGGTCAACAAATTTTTTCTGCACTCCCTCCAGGTCCAGCAATGCCTGCGCCTTCAGGTCGTAGCTGGGAGCGCTGGAATCTGTTGACTGGGCCGTGGTGGTTCCCGCCATCCCCAAAATGAGCAGCAGTGATACAAAGAACTTCCTCATATTGTGCCTCCTCAGAGCAACTATTCCTGGCAATGCGCAAGCGGCTCTCGAACGGCCGGTCCGACCTTGACCTGGTAAGCCGGCCCAAGATACAGGACGAATGCAAGCTGCTCAAGGATGAAGTAATTCCTTGGGACAAGCTCCCGTTCTTCTGAGACCAATCGACACGAATTCCTCCACCGATCTGAAGCAGTGGGTCAAGGTGATGTCTTCGATGACCACTGCTGGAAATTGACTGGATTCTAGTCGGATTGCAAGATTGCGTAGCTCTGTTGCGTGTTGTTGATGCAAACGCTTGAACCACATTCTGCAAGCCAGTTGTTGAGGTTTTTTATGCGTATTCTTGCCATCTTTGTACTGTTGGCGTCCTTCATGGTTACCGCCAGGGCCGACAACATTCCTGTTTACGATCTCAACCAAGGCTCCGTGGTTTCCACTTTCTCGACGCTGGGGGTGGTGAACTATTCGTTTTCGTTCACTGGCCCTGGTGGTGCGAGCCTCAATGGCTTTATTCAACTCCCCAGTCTCTGTCTAACGGAGGGGAGTGGGGGAACAAGCTGCAATGCGTCGGCGTCATTCGGTGTTGGTTTCGATACACCGGGTGGTGCGACTGGACATGTCAATGGAGTGAGCGGACTGGTGGTTTATGGCCAGCTGGTGAACGTCACGGCGGCGCCATTCACGTTCCCGGACGGCGCGTCCCTCTCAAGCTTCACAATCTCTTTTCCGGTCTCATTTTCCGGAACTTTCAGCGTCTGTAATATCGGCGTCGAAGTCACCTGTCCCGGTCCCGGAATTGAGCCTTTCGCGTTGTACAACGTAAACGGCACGGGTACAGCAATCTTGACGTTTAGTGGCTTCAACATCAACAACACTACGATCTGGAAACTTACTTCAGGCACCTACACGATCAACTCAGCACCTGAGCCAACCAGCATGTTGCTTCTGGGCACAGGCGCAGTAGCGGTGATTGGGCGATTCATTCGTAGAAGAAAGTCTTAACGTCAAGATCCCCTAACTCGATTCTGAAAAAAAAAAGACCGCCGCAAGGCGGTCTTTGTGGCATATCGCTCTCACTAGTAGCCCATTTACGGCCGTTTCAACAGTTGAAGGAACGACTTGATTCGTAGCCCCTGCGCACCAGCGACTTTGCTCATTCCGGTAATTGAGTTGTTGCTGCCATCATCGATGACAAGACCGCTGCCTGCTCCAACTACTGTGCAATGATTGGTGCCTGATCCCAGATGCACGGCTTCATCGCTGACCCCGGCAACATTATTTCCCAAGACCAGCGCCTCGGTGCCGTTCGCAAAAGTGCCATCCAGAACAATTCCGTGGGTACCTCGAAAGATATTGTTCTTAATAACTAGGGAAGCGGAGCTAAAACCGCAATTGGATGCCGCACCGAGGCAGTTGTCGATGCTGTGGAGCCCCTCATAGCCGGAGAATTGATTGTGACTGAATTCGTAAACAGTGTTCGTCAGATCCCCGACTTCTGCTCCGAACTGAACATCCCGGTATCTGTTTCCTGAAATGCTGACGCGCGAATCTCGAACGTTAACCGGAGGATTTGCCGAAGCGACCGCTTCAAAAAGAGAGTCCTTGATCGTGAACTTGCCCTTTATCGGTAGAAAGTCGGGTGCTGTAAATCCCTGGTAGATGATCGCGTTGTTTACATTCGATCCGAAGATTGGGTCGCTCGTTATTTGTCCGTTTATCTTTACCCTGTCGAATGTTGCATTGGCTTCGGGATACCCTGCACCACCCGCGGACCCTAAAATCGTGAACTGCCCCATAGCGTGCAAACCGTGCCCCAGCCAGTCTCTGATCCCAAAGATCGACCAGTCGGTTGCGGGCTCTTCCCCAACAATGGAAACGGTAAGCTCCGTCACGGTGTAATCGCCACCGAGGAATACGAACAAATATGGTGGTGCGTACGATAATGATGTAGGGGGGACAAGCTCGCAATCGTCGGGGGTGACATAAACCGGATACTCCGGATTCCGTATGATCGTCTCGTCCATGCCCGCTCCGCGCAGAGTACCTACAAAACCATCGACAACAATTCTGTCGGTTATGTAGGTCCCGTTCGCCAACTGCACGACCACGCCGGGGATTCCGACACCCAGATCGAAGGCACATTTCAGGTTTGCGGTGTCATCAGCACCAGTCGGCAGAACTGTGATCGTCGCGCCGTTGACGTTTACGTACGAAGAATTACAAGTAGCGTTGGCATTCGCTATTGCGGTTGAAATGAACATCGTGATCAGCAGTAACGCAGTCTTGATTGGCATCAAATCTCCTTAAGCCGCTGGCGCCGTCTCTCGCGCGCCTGGCCTCATGAAATGAGGTCGAACTGCGACACGAGCGGCGATCGCTCGAGAAAACGTTCTTCTCTGTTGTCCCTGGAAGTGTTTCGCTTCAGGAGTCGGCACTACTTGCAGAAGGAAGTTCTACTGAAGAAGCGAAGCGTAGCGAGAAATAACGGGAAGAATGGACTAAGTCGGTGACTCGAGTCACTGTCCGGAGCAAATGCTTCGGAAACCTGCTGACGGCAATTGACTTATCTGTGTATGTAAAAGGTTTGTAACGCTAAGAAGTTCCGAATCTGACACTTCTCTCAAGTTGCAGCAAAAATACAAAGGCCGCCTTGCGGCGGCCTCTTGGTTTTTCTAGCCACTAGTCACTAGCAACTAGCTACTTGCCTAGTCTCCCGACACTGGCTCTTCCACTTCCGGCTTGACCTCCGGAGCATGCGAGCCGTTGCCGTTGTGGCCGTTGCCGTTACCGTTGGACTTCAGCAGTGCGTTAATGGGAAGGAATCCATTCTCCGACTGCGCCGGCTTCTCCTTCAGCACGACTTCGCGATACAGAGCAGCCATGCGCGCATCGTAAGCCGCGTCGTTCTTCTTCGGGCCACGCGCCTCGGTTTCCTTCGCCTTCGCGTCACGCGCGCGAATCTTCTCTTCGCGGGCGTTCTTAGCGATGCCAAGTTTATCGAGATCGCGCTGCTCTTCCTGCGTCACGATGCCGTCGCGCAGATAGAGCGAGTGCTCCTTGGTTTCCATCGCAACGTTCTTGCCGCCGGCGAAGATCTCATGCCGTCCGTGCTCCTCGTACCACTTGGTGAGCGTGGCCGTCATGTGCATCTTCTCGATGATGTTCCGCCAGCCCACGCCCGTGTTGTAAGCGCAGAACGAAATCTCGCCTTCCTGCGTCGCGTACGGGATTATGCACTGCTCGGTGCGGCGGAAATCGTAGTTGAACAGGTCCTGGAACCACATTCCTGCGATGAACAGGAAATTCCAGCGGTCCTGGCGCCGCTTCATCACGTCTTCGATGGTGCGATCCGGGCCAACCTTGCCGTAGTTCTTGCCCGTCACGTTGTAGTTTTTGTCAAACTTCTTCCACAGGTCCCATAAGCGAAAGTGCCGCGGGGTCTTGAACGGATCGTAGTTCTTCGCCAGCACCAGCGCCATGCCAAGTCCGCTGAGGAACTTGCCGCGCGCCGCGTCGTTGATCTTCGCGATGTCCTTCGCGAGTTGGTCCCCGTGCAGGAACGCCGTGACCGGAACCGCTTCCTTGGTCTCCTTGTCGATCATCACGGCCATGCCCGTTCCGCAGTTCGGGTGGCAGCCGCAAGATAATTGGCCCCAGTCGTTCTTAAGATCGTTGGAGTGCATCAGGTCAGCCCAGTCGCTGAAGGTTGACATGAAGCTGATGGGGAACCAGTCGCGAGCGGGCTCGCCGAGGCCTGTTTGGTTCTTTACGTCGTGCGCCAGGTGCGACAGCGTGTAGCGTTGCGCGTGACGGCGATCGTCGGTGATCTCCTCGTCGCGGCCGGTAAAGCTGACCGGCTGGAACGACAGGAACCCGATGCGCTTGGGATTGTCGAGCGCGAACTGAATGATGCGTCCGACCTGCTCGTTGTTGATGCCGTTGACGATGGTCACGACCGGCACGATTTCGACGCCAGCGCGATGCAGGTTGTCGATAGCCTTCAACTTCACATCGAACAGGTTGCCGACCTTGCGGTGTGCGTTGGCAGCGTTGCCAATGCCGTCGAACTGCAGGTACGCATAACGCATGCCGGCTTCAGCGGCTTGCTGAGCAAACTCAAAGCTCTTCGCGAACTCGATGCCATTGGTTGCAGCCTGCACCGAGTTGTATCCAACCTTGCGTGCATAACGAACTGCGTCCAAGAAATATGGTGACAACGTCGGCTCGCCGCCGGAAAACTGCACGCTCATCTGGCGACGCGGCTTGATGGTGATCGCGTTATCAAGCATCTGCTTGATTTCTTCCCACGTCAGCTCATGCACGAAGCCGACCTGGTTCGCGTCCATAAAGCAGGGGTCGCACATCATGTTGCAGCGGTTGGTGAGGTCGATGGTCAGCACCGATCCGCGGCCATACTTCACGGTCGAGGAGCCGTGGTTGTGCAGCTTCTCGTCGTTATGCGCGCGGATGTCGCGGCCCGGGAACACCTCTTCCAGGTGCTGCGAGAACTCGGTGTCGATCGACATCACGTCCTCGAAGTGACCGTGCTTCGGGCAATCCTTGATCATCATGATCTTGCCGTCGCGTTCGACGATTGTGGCCTTGATCTCGCCCACTTTTTCATTGAGCAGGATTTCGGTCGGCAAATGGCCGTCCAGAATCTGCTGACGAATTTCCGGCACGCATTTCGGACAGAGCGAGTCCGTGGTGCGCGGCCAGCCGAGCGGCGGCTTCGACTTCTGGTACGACTTGAGCAGCGGTTTGTCCGACCACTTGGGTGTGGGAGAGGGATTGGGCTTGATGCGGTTGAAACGTTCCAGAACGAACCATGCGCCCGACGCGGCCATCGTGACCGCCTTCTCTACATACTTAACTGGCTTGTGCATGAATCATGAGCCTTTCCGCTGCGAAAGTCGTCGGCGTCGAGCGTCCCACGTCGTGCGGAGAACCCCATGGGGACTGAGCCTGGGTTCTGCGCGCGACGTGCGACGGACGACGTGCGACGCAATCCTACATCCCTATCCTATTGAGCCTTCGTGGGTAGCGCAGCCTTAAGTCAATAAACTGTCAAAATTTGGCATTGAGCGGGAGAAACCCGCAGCGGGTGGAGCATGCAAACCTTGGTAACTGATTGAAAAATTGAGGATTGTGCCGGAACCGACCGGTTGGGCACGGGCTCAGTAAAGATTCCATTCAAGCCAGGTCGGGGGTTCAATGACCGGCATCTTTATTGCACCTCCGGCCCGGAGAAAGAACCCCATCTGATCCGGCGCGCGGTGTAATTTTTGGCATATAGACGAAAGGGGTGCCCCATGTCTCGCGATTTTCGAGACATGGGGACCAGGAACTCGTGCAACACAAAAAGATCTGACGTCGCGGTTCATAAATTCAGCTCTAACCTCACTCTTCCCACTTCTCGAAAAGCGCGAGAAGTGGGGCACCCCTCTACTTGGTTGATCCGCATTTGAGTTGCAAAGCGTCTTCTTAGTACCGGTTCCTATTACAATCCTCCCCTACGAAAGGTTCGGTCATGAAACAGCGGGTCTGTTTTCTAGCCATGCTTTGCGCGTTAACCATTCCTTCTGCTGCGCAGCAAAGGCGCAAAATTATTATCGATCAGGATGGGGCTGGGCCCGGCGGAACGGATCAGCAGGCGATCTTGCTGTTGATTCAATCGCCGCAAACGGAAGTTCTCGGCATCACTGTTGTGACCGGCGACTCCTGGTTGGAGGAAGAAGTCGCGCACACGCTCCGTACGCTCGAAATCATTGGACGAACTGACATCCCGGTCGTTCCCGGGGCCGAATATCCGCTAATCCGCCGAAAAGAAGCGACCGAGCTTTGGGAGAAGCAATACGGATCGTTCACATGGCTGGGTGCGTGGACTCCGGGCCGTTATCATCCCGCAGACCGACTCGGCGACTTCCCTGAAGGCAGGCCGACGACAAAGCCCGCCAACGAAGACGCGGCCCACTTCCTCGTTCGCATGGCGCGCCAGTATCCGCACGAGATCACGATTTACGAAGGCGGGCCAATGACGAATCTTGCTCTCGCCATCGCCATCGATCCCGAATTCCCTGCCCTGGCCAAGGAACTGATCTTCATGGGCGGTTCACTCAATCCGCAGACCACGGACCCAGAGTTCGCCAACACGCCGCGTCACGAATTCAACCTCTGGTTCGATCCCGAGGCCGCGCACATGGTGCTGACTGCTCCGTGGAAAAAGATCGTCTGCACGCCCGTCGACATCTCGCTGAAAACGAAGCTGACCGCTGAAATGTTGAATCAGCTTAAGAACAGCAACGCTCCTGCAGCAAAGTACGTAGGCACCCACACCAAGCTACGCGGTTTCGACTACCTTTGGGATGAACTCGCAGCGATCGCATGGCTCGATCCCACCGTGATCACCAAAACCGAAACCCGCTACATGGATGTGGACCTCGACCGCGGCGCCGGTTACGGCAACACGCTCACTTGGACCGAAAATGACAAGCCCAGCATTGTCCTACGGCAGGTCCAAATCCAGGACGATCTCGATCACGAGAAGTTCTACAAAATGTTCGTCGACCTGTTGACTACACCCACGCCGAAGAAATAGCACGCAACGTCGTGATCAGCAGTGCTCGAATCACCCTCCTGTTTTCACCCGCTCTGTCCCGGAAAATCCCTTAAAAGTGCATCTGCGTACAGGGAGTGCGCCTAAGAACGGCATCCTGAGGTGAGGTGCGGTTCATCGTAGCCGTGGTTTTCTGGGCGAGGCTGGAACGAATGCCTCCCCCTAACGTTCACTGCCGAGGAGCAAAATATGACAATCAAAGCTTTGTTGATGACAGTATTGGCGGCGCTATTTTTGGTCACCGCCGCGTGCAATGAAAGCGCCAAGAAATCCCAAGCAGATGCCGTCAAACAGGCATTGCAACAGGCTGATCTGAAAGACGTGACTGTTTCCGATGATGCCGACAAGAACACCGTGACGCTCGGCGGCACGCTTCATTCCGAAGACGCCAAGAATCGCGCCGGCGAAGTGGCCAAGTCAGCTGCACCCGATCGCACAATCGCGAATGAGATCAGCGTTCAACCGGTAGGCGACGAGTCTCAAGCGAAGTCTGTGCAGTCCAACCTGGACGATGGAATTGAGAGCAACTACAAAGCTGCACTGGTTGCCAGCCGTTTGAACAAGCAATCAATTCACTACGACGCCAAGAACGGCGTGCTTACGCTCAAAGGCAATGTGAAAACGGCGCAGCAAAAGGCTGAGGCGGAACAGCTTGCTTCGAAGATTCCGAATGTACAGCAAGTCGTCAATCAAATTGATGTGAATCGATAGAGGGTGCAAGTTCCCACTCAAGTCAAAGCATGGCTTGAGTGGGCGCACTCCTCAAATCTCGGCCAGCCCAGTCCCTTAAAGCCCTGCGGTGCGGTGGCGAATTCCCATGATTCTGAACTCCACCAGTTCATCTTTCGAGGGATGAGGGTAGCCTGCTTTCTTCACCGTCTCGATGAATCCCGAATCAATGTGATGGATCCGGAAGTTCACTAGGTCCTGTGCCGACAATCCTGTGTACCCTTCTCTGGCAAGGTCCTCCACTTGGCTGGCATTCACGTTGAAGATGCGGAACTGCACCAGTTGATCGGCGTCGACCTTTTTGAAGCCAAGCTTATCCATCTCCGCAATGAATTCCGGCGTCACCTTATGAATTCTGAATGCAATGAGTTGATCGACGCTCAGGCCTGAATATCCCAGGCGCGACATGTCTGCCGCGAACTCCGGAGTCACATGAAAGATGCGCATCTGCGTCATCTTCTCGAACGAGATTCCCGGAAAGGCCGCACGCATTTGCTGAACGTACTCTGGCGTGACGTTGAAGATGCGGTACTGCACGAGATTGTCGAGCTCAAGCGCGGTGATACCCACAGCTTTGAGTCCGTTCACCTGTTCGCGATTCACGTTAAAGATGCGCGCCTCGATGACCTTGTCGAGATCAGGATGAAATCCTAGGGAACGCAGCTCTTCCACGTAAGCGCGAGTCACATCGATACAGGCAAGCGTGAACGCCTTATCGGCAGCATCGGGATAGCCCATCTGCTTCATCGCGGAGAGGAACTCCTGGTTCGGCGTGAACGTGAATTCGCCGTAGCCGACACCCGCATTGAATGTACCTTCAAACTGCAGGGATCCCGCTTCGCGCGCCAGGGTAAACTTCACTGGCACGTGTTGCCCGTGGATAGCAGCGGGATCCAGTCCCTGCAGTTCTGTCAGGCTCAGAGGATGGCCCATCGAGCCGACATCTTGAGAACAGGTCATGCGGAACTGAAGCTTGCCCGATTGGTCGTCGGCGAGTTCGGCGGTCCAGGTGCCGCGATTGTTCTTGCATTGTCCGACTGCCGCCAGGGTAAAAGCACCGACACAAAGGGAGAGGGCTGCAAACCTGCACAGAGTTCTCATCGGATTCTCCGGTATGCGCAAGATGCTCGGTTAGACGCACCGGAGGCGGGAAGGTCAACAAAGAAGATTCGCTAAGCGCAAAGTACCAGCAACGTTAAACGCTGCGGAAAAAGCCAGTTCCTCCACTCAGCGGGATCATTCGCAATACGAATGATCCCACTTCGGTCGGAATCACATTTAGTTTTGTGCCGGCTGTTCCGCGTGATCGATGATCAGGACGGGCACGCGCTCAGTCGTCGGCTGCAGCTTTAAGCCAAGCTGCTCTTCTACAGCGGTCATGAGCGGCGGCCCGGACGCACTGGGGTTGTCAACTCCAGGTTCCGGAAGTCCCGGTGCCGCTGCGCGAATTCGCGCTTGCTCATCTGCGTCAGGCGTCCAGTGAAGATTGAAGACGTAATTGCCTTTCAGCCCAGTCTTGTCCACTACGGTTCGCCCCAACCGCTGTGATAGCTGCGCAACGAGCAAATCCAAAGGAGTTCCTTCGGAGTTCAGTTCTCCGATTCCCATTCGCATCATGGCCATCTTTTTCGATTCTGGCGCACGCTGCAGTCTTGATCCGCCCTCCCCCACTACTAGTTCATACACTGTCTGATCTTGCACTTCTTGGTGCAAACTTACCTTGAAATAATCGGTCACCAATTGCTGCAACATCTGCTGAGCCCTCAGACGGTCCTGTTGATCGCCGAGATTGCGCGTCTGCTCCGCAACGGAGGGGTCGGCCTTTGCATCAATATCGTATTTTTCGCTCTTCGCCCAGTCTGGCTCCCCTACGATTTGAGTGTCCTGAACCATGTAGGCGCCTCGAAGCAGAGAGTGCAGCGAAATGCCGCGTGCGGTGAATCCACCACCGTCTCTAACCGGTGCCATCATCATTTTTTGCATCATGAATCCTTGATTTTCAGCAGGATGAGGCTTGATGAAAACACTCGCGAACTTGGGAACGCTGCTGCGCGGTGACTCCGCGCGCGTGGGAGTGACATTGAAGAGTCCGAGCGCAATGGGCAACGCGATGGCGAGGCATGCGGCCATCCACAACAGAAGTTTTCTAGCGAAATTAAGTTTGCGAACTACGCGATCGGTCATAATTTGAACCATCCTTTTCTTCAGATCAGCGCCCGTAACGCCTGACACGCAGGTCAGAGGAGAACTCAAGCAGAACTCGCACACTTTCAGAATGCTTTCGGCGTACGTATGCCGATGGCTGCCGAGCTCGATTACCGCTTCATCGCACGCCCGCTCGCGCTCGGCGATAAGCTGCGAGCCAATCCACCACACCAACGGATGAAACCAGAACACCGCCTCGACCAGCATGTGCACAACGGCGGCAAGATTGTCGCGACGCCGCACATGGCAAAGTTCGTGCGCGATGATGCTTTCAAGGTGAGTGTCGTCGAGATGATCGGAAACTGACCGGGGCCACAAGAGCGTGGGCCGCACGATACCGAAGATGCCCGGTTCCAGCGAGAACTCGGAGAGCATGAGTTTGACCGGCGCAGGTGCAGGATGCCGCTCCTCTAGCCGACGCAGAGTTGAATATTCACGGCCCTCCGTCAGTGGACGCGCCTTGCGAAGCGAGTTCGCGACACGCCACCACCGTACGACCCAGACACACAGAACTGCGACCACCCCAATCAACCAGACGCATAGAAGCGGGGGAAGCAGTTGCATAACCGATCCCGATGCGATCGGTGCGGGAACCACTGTGTTCACCGTCAAAGGCTTCGTGAAGGGCTGGCCAACGACCTCAACCATGTACATACCCGAGGTCGTTGACACTGGAACATGGCGCCACGAGAAGAGACTTCCGACGGCGACCAGCAACGAGAACGGGACCAGAAACTTCAGCGACGCCACGAGCCAGATCGCGTATCGAACTCGCGCCGAATTCTTCCGCAATGCAAGCGTGAGCAACGCCGCGGCGGCCGCAAAGAGCGTTGATTGCCATAGATGATTGGCCAGCGCCGGTGCAATTGCTTTCCAGGTAACGCCCACGAATGGCAGCAACATACTCACTTCTCCTCTCGCTCAAGGTGTCGTAGCGTCTTCTCAGCTTCTTTGATATCTGCCAGCGTGACTTTTCCGGACTCGATCAGGTGAGCCATCACCGGTTGCGTGCGGCCTCCGAAGAGCGCCAGCAGGTCGTCAATCAGCTTGCGTTGCGCAATGTCACGACTCACCGCAGCTTCAAAGACATGGAAATTTCCGACCTTCTTCACGCGGCGCACCGCCTTCTTGGCCTCCAGTCGGTACACCGTGGTCTGTATTGTGGTGTATGCAGGTCGCTTCTTCTCCGGAAAGCTCTCCTGGATTTCGCGAATTGAGGCGCTGCCGCAGTTCCACAGCGCTTCCATGATCTGCATTTCCAGACGGCTTAACTTCGGGTTCCCCATGTCATCTCCTATGCACGTAGGTATTACTACTACATATGTAGTAGCATTGCAAGCGAATTTTTAGAAAAAGAAGAATGGTGGAAACACAGATGAACGCCGAGGGCCGTGGCGGACAGGAATGTGCGCCCCATACGTTCAGCGGTACTTTAAAAGGAAGAAAGCCACGGCAGCTAACGCCAGCAGAATAAGAATGACGCGAAGGAACTTCCCGCTTCCTTCATTGCCCGGCGTGATCGGCGAAGAGTCGATGGGGGTACCCGAACTTCCAAGTACCACGCCGGATGAGCGGTTCGAAATCACCGCGCCGGGCGGGACCGCAGAACTTGCATCGCCTCCCTCCACTGTAGAGGCCGAACCCAACTGCAGCGTCTCATCGTTCGATCGTGTCGTGGTAACCGTAAATCCTGAACTCTTCTTGATGAAGACCTTGATGTCGCCCGAGGCCATTTGCGCGCGCAGCGCCTCAGGCGCGTTCTGCAGCATGTGTTTACCGACGAATTCAATCAACTTCTCGGCGAAATGGCTTTCCACCTGATCGTGACTGGCCGCATTCAGCGGAGCCGCCGCCCCATCAGAGGAGTGGACATCGAAACTCCCGTCGGACTGCTTCTCGACATGAAAGGAGAATTTCATTTCCCCCGATCCAGACGGAAGCTTCAGGCCGGGAAAGTCGAGGCCTAGCCCTGCAAGAACAGTAGACTGGATCTTCTGTCGCAATTCATCGCGGGTCGCAGCCTCAATCGGAGGAATGTTGGGATCCGTAGCGCGGGCAATAAATCCGCCTTCCGGTTTCGCCTCGATCCGGTACACGTACTTTTCGGCTAGCCGTTTGATTTCCATGCGCGGGATTGTAGCGCGAAACGGCTTTCAATTCGTTTATCTTTTTGGAGCAGCTGTGGGTCTGACATTCCTGTCCCACAAGTTTTTGGACCCTAAGGCATCAAAACCACTCGAAATCTGGCTCGCCCGCTGATCATCTGCTCGTAAGCGTCCGCCGCTTTCACCAGCGGATATTTCTCGATCATCGGTCGAACTCCGCTCAGCGCGCTGAACTGCATGGTGTCTTCGGAGTCTTTGGCTGTGCCCGAAGCCCACCCCTGCACCGAGCGGCGGCCGCCGATGGTCTGCATCGGAGAAATGGCCAGCGGCTCGATACTGGCACCCACAATCATGAGCTTGCCGTTCGGGGCGAGACCATCGAAAAGCAACGACATCGATTTTGCATCCGGCGCAGTTGCCAAAATCACCGCCGCGCCACCAAGTTTCTGCAATGACTCTGCCGGAGAGCCGGAGTTCGTATCCACATAATGATGTGCTCCGAGTTTGTCCGCCAGCGCAGCTTTGTCCGTTCCTCGTCCAATAGCAATCGTGCGAAATCCCATCTTTCGCGCGTATTGCAGGCCTAAATGTCCCAGACCTCCAATTCCCTGCACTGCGACCGTATCTCCTGCCCGCGCGCCCGAATTGCGCAGTGCGTTGTAGACGGTAATTCCCGCACAAAGCAGCGGTGCAGCATCTTCGGCGGCAAGATCGTCGGGAATGCCAGCCACTGCTTCCTCGCGCGCAAGCATGTACTCCTGATATCCGCCATCGAAATGGATAGCCGTGACTTTCGAATTGCGGCAGTTGATGAAATCCCCGCGGCGGCACGGGTCACACACAAAGCAATGCCCGCCGTGCCAGCCTACCCCCACGCGATCGCCACGTTTCCACAGGGAGACATCTTCGCCCACAGCGTCTATACGCCCCGCAACCTCGTGCCCTGGCGAACGCGGATACTCCAATCCCCCCAGGGGCCAATGCCCTTCTTTGACAATCGCGTCACTGTGACAGATCCCACAGGCCTCGACCTTGATGCGTACCTGTCCGCGAGCAGGCTCAGGAATCGGTCGCTCAACAACTTCGAAATTACCTCCGGGACGCGGAACTTGGACGGCTTTCATCGTGCTTGGCATGCTTTTCCCTTGCAGTGAAGTTCGGGGGGGCTGATGAACAGTGCTATAGATGGGAGATTTGGGAAATGGGATTTACAGCTATGAAAAGTTCAGAGCTAACACTCAAGAAATCTTTCCTGAAGCCAAGTCTCTCACCAGCGTGAGATCAGCTTCGAGGAAATCGTAGGCAGGCAGAGTTTTTGGGTCCGCCCACACGATTTCGCGGAAAATCCGGTTCTCCAGTTCTCCCGCAAACTCGCGCACGTCGAAAAAACGGAGTTCAACTGAATTGCCTCCAGGGTACTTGTGCTGGATGCGAACCACCTCGTTGCCGATGACGGCCGCAATTCCAAGTTCCTCATCGAGTTCGCGGCGAAGCGCATCGCGCGGCTGCTCCCCTTCTTCAATTTTTCCGCCGGGGAACTCCCATTTCAGCGGCATCGGTTGATGTCGAGTGCGCTGACAGATCAGAATTGTGCCCTCTCGCCAGATAAGTGCCGCCACCACACGTTTCATAGGAGACTTGGTAAATAGAAATTTTGTAATTTGCTGATGAAAATGAATGAGCCGTACATGTATTTCAAATTACTCAATTGACAAACTGCAAAATTACTCAATCCCTAATGCATCGTAGTCCTTCTGGCTGTGGAAAGTGCTCAGGATGGATTGCCGCCGCAAGCGCGTGGAGCCCGCGGACTAGCGTTGTCGCGGGCGTGTTCAGAAACTCGTCGCGTATGGAATAAACCCGCGAGGTTCGCGCTGCCGGCAGATTCTGCCATCCGCGGGACTGAACGATCTTTTCGAGCGGCACTCGATCTCCAGCGCCACACCACGCGGCGATCAGAATGTCCGGATCCTCCCTGGCAACAGTCGCGAACTCAATCTGAGCGCCGGGAACCCCAACGAATTCTCCACCGGCAGCCTCAACGAGTTCTGCCACCCATGGTTGTGACGCGATCAACGGTTTGCCCCATTCCTCGCAAAACACCCGCGGACGCGGCAAGCTCCGAGTTTTCTCGCGAACAGCTTCCATCTGCTCCTGCATGCAGCCGATGACGTGCGCGCCCCGTTTTTCTGCATCCACGAGTCTCGCAATAATTGCGATATCGGCGTAGATGTCGGCCAGTTTCTTGGGTGACAGTGCGAGGAACGGGACGCCAGCCTTGAGCACCTCCGCGAGCGACGCTTGCTGGTACGGAACTGAGGCAATAACGAAATCCGGTTTAACACTTCGGATCTGCTCTGCGTGCGCAGTCCACGAATCGGCAACGATCGTGAGACCTCGCTCCTTGACCTCGGGACAGATGTCCGCACAGTACTTCGTGCACGCCACCAGCAGATCGAGTTTCCCCAACTCCTGCAAAGTCAACGTGACGCTGGGCTGAAGCGAGATGATCCGGCTTACACGCGTGACCGGGGGCATTCCATCAGTATGACAGGAACCATGTACCCTCCAAGAAGACGACCCACGCATGCTGTTTCCTTTGCGCTCTTTGCGTCCTTTGCGGTTTAAGATTCACGAAGTGTAAAGCCGCAAGGAACGCGAAGTGCGCAAACTCGGACGGCTACAATACTCTCGTGTACTCGCCCCAACTTCTCGACCATTTCGAGCACCCGCGAAACGCAGGGGTGTTGCCGGAAGCGCAAGCCTCCGTTCAGGTCGAGAATCCCGTTTGCGGTGATGTGTTGAAGCTTACTGCTTCGCTGCAGGGCGACGTCATCGCCGAAATCCGTTTTCAAGCTAAGGGCTGTGTCCCATCCATGGCGTGCGGATCGGCGCTGACCCAACTTGCTAGTGGGAAGACCATGGCGGTCGCCGCGTCATTAAGAGTCGAAGATGTTCTAGCGAGTGTAGGTGGCGTTCCGCCCGCCTCGACTCACGCCGCGCAACTCGCGATCGACGCCCTTCGGTCTTTACTCGCGACTGTTGCGAGACTCTAACTGCGGAGAAAAGCAAAACCTTTACCACAGAGGGCACGAAGGTACACAAAGGAACGCCACAGAGGAGGAGAGAAACACGCGATGCTGCCGGCAATCTCGCAACCCTCACCGGAGCGCGAAGAGTTACGGTCGTTGCGCTGAAACGGACCCTCCGGTTCAGTGCGCGGGGTCACGCGAGGGTATGAAGTTGGGAACCCTAAGCCATCAGCCATCATCAGCCGTCAGGAAAAGCACATCAAACATTCGGCGTGGGAGAACTCCGCACTCTCGACCATACCGCTCCGAAAGTTCGATTTGAGACGAAAGCAGGTTACCAGAACTCCTCTTTGGTTCTTCGATATTTTTTTTCGACGCTTAACTCTGTGGTTTTCCTCTGTGTACCTTCGTGCCCTCTGTGGTGAAGGTTTTCACTTGGCATTCCGCTCTTTCGTTTCCTCAGTGTTTTTTCAACCGTTTCCTCTGTGGTTTTCCTTTGTGTACCTTCTTGTCCTCTGTGGTGAAGGTTTTCACTCGGCATTCCGCTCTTTCGTTTCTTCGGTAGTTTTTTCCGCGGTTTCCTCTGTGGTTTTCCTTTGTGTACCTTCGCGTCCTCTGTGGTGAAGGTTTTCACTTGGCATTCCGCTCTTTCGTTTCTTCGGTAGTTCTTTCCGCGGTTTCCTCTGTGGTTTTCCTTTGTGTACCTTCGTGCCCTCTGTGGTGAAGGTTTTCACTTGGCATTCCCCTCTTTCGTTTCTTCGGTGTTGTTTTTCGACGATTTCCTCTGTGGTTTTCCTCTGTGTACCTTCGTGCCCTCTGTGGTGAAGGTTTTCCCTTGGCGTTCCTCGTAACCCTCTCCCACCCCCCAGTGATATCTTTAGTCCTTACGCTCATGGACGTTCTGCAACAACTTTTCGAGCAACATTTTCATGTTCCGGTGGTCCGCATTCAGCCGCTGCAGGGTGAACTCGGCGGCTCCGGGCGCCGCATCATCCGCCTATTTGGGGAGAAGGCACGCGCCATTGGAATTCTCTACAACGTCCGCGAGGAGAACGTCGCCTTCCTCGAGTTTTCGCGCCACTTCCGCCGGCACGGCCTTCCTGTTCCCGAGATCTACGCCGACGATCTCGCTCACGACGCTTATCTCGAGCAAGACCTCGGCGACACCACGCTCTTTCAGTTTTTGTCGGAGAACCGCCATGGCGACAACATCGCCGCTCCCGTAATCGATGCCTATCGCAAGGCCCTCGCCATTCTTCCACGTTTCCAGGTTGAAGCCGGGCGCGATTTGAATTACAAAGTTTGCTATCCGCGCTCCAGTTTCGATCGGCAATCGATCGCGTGGGACCTGAACTACTTCAAGTACTACTTTCTGCGTCTTGCCGGAATCCCTTTCAACGAGCAGGCGCTTGAGCAGGACTTCACGCGCCTGACCAAATTTCTTCTCAGCGTGCCGCACGACTATTTTCTGTATCGCGATTTCCAGTCGCGCAACATCATGCTGGTTGAAGGTGAGCCATACTTCGTGGATTACCAGGGCGGACGCAAAGGCGCCCTGCAGTACGACGTGGCTTCCCTGCTCTACGACGCTAAGGCCGACCTGCCGCCGTCTTTGCGGCAACAACTGCTCGATCACTACCTCGCTTCGCTGGGCGACTATCTCGACTTAGATCGCAATGCTTTCCTGCATCACTACTACGCGTACGTTTACGTGCGCATCATGCAGGCGCTCGGCGCATATGGCTTTCGCGGATTTTACGAGCGAAAACCGCACTTTCTGCAAAGTGTTCCCTATGCCCTGAAGAACATCCGCTGGTTGCTGCACAACGTGGAACTGCCAGTCGCGCTTCCCACGTTAATAGACGCCTTCCGCGCCATGCTCGGCTCGGAGAAACTGCAGCACATCTCCACAGAAGCAGAAGATGTAAAACCCGCCAATGAGCCGTCTCCGCTCACCGTGCGCATCTTCAGCTTCTCCTTTCATCGCGGAGGAGTTCCCAAAGACGATAGCGGCAACGGCGGGGGTTTCGTTTTCGACGGCCGCAGCTTGCCAAATCCTGGCCGCGAAGAGCGTTTTAAGCAGCTCACCGGCAAAGACGCTCCTGTCGCCGATTATCTCAACCAGCAGGACAGCGTGCAGCAATACTTCGCTCACGTGTCGTCGCTGGTCGACAACAGCGTGCGCGAGTACAAGCGCCGTGGATTTGACAACCTGATGGTTTCGTTCGGCTGTACCGGCGGCCAGCATCGCTCGGTTTATCTTGCCGAGCAATTGGCGAAACATCTGCGCTCCAAAAACGGCGTCCAGGTTGTAGTCCGGCACACCGAACTGGAGAAGATGGGCAAGTGAAGGCCATGGTGCTGGCGGCAGGGCTAGGCACGCGGCTTCGTCCGCTCACCAATGACCGTCCGAAAGCCCTCGTCGAGATCAACGGCCGTACGCTTCTTGAGATCGCCCTCGCACGACTCCGCCGCTTCGGCGTTCAGGACGTCATCATCAATAGTCACCATTGCGCCGACGTGCTCGCCCACTATCTCGCAGACCATCAGAATTTCGGAATGCACATCGAGATTTCGCGTGAAGACGATCTTCTGCTCGACACCGGCGGCGGTCTGAAGAAAGCGGCGAAGTTCTTCCTGCGTGACTCAGGGGACACACCGTTCATCTTGCACAACGTCGACGTGCTCAGCAGTATTGATCTGCACGAGATGGTCGCCCTTCACCGCAAGCACGATGCGCTGGTCACGCTGGCGATGCGCGATCGCAAGAGTTCCCGCTTGCTGCTTTTCAATTCGCAGTCAGAACTGTGCGGCCGCCAGATTACGAAGGACGACAAAACTGTCACCGAAATGGTGCGCGCCTGCCCGCACCCTCATCCTCTTGCCTTTTGCGGCATTCACGTGATCTCGCCCCGACTGCTCAAACTGATGACGGAGCAAGGCGTGTTCTCGATCATCGACGTTTACTTGCGTCTCGCAGGTGCAGGCGAGAAGATTCGCTCGTTCCCTGCCGACCAGTATTACTGGCGCGACCTCGGCCGCCCCGAACACTTGGCGCAAGCTGCCGCCGACGTCGCTAACGGCGCTCTTGTTCTCAGCTGATTCGCACATGGCACACACGTAACCAGGCGGCCAGTACCCGCGTAATTTGCCGCTGAACCTAGCGCGTGCGAATCTAGCTGCACCCACGGATCCCCGCCGTTCATCATTCCGATCGCAACCTACGCTCCGTTGCGCGTCACTTATGGAACACTTCGTCGTGCATTCCGCGCTGGGGACCTTCACTTCCGTGGTCTTTTGGGGAGGGCTGGCAGTCGGGGCGGCCGTTTTCGCGCTGTTGCTGGTCTCCGAGACCAACTCCGGCGTGAGGCCTCCCGGCTGCCAGCGCGGTATCAGAACTGAAAAGCCAGTCCGCTAAGCTCCCATTTCTTCCGGCACTGATCAGTGCACAGGCGGCGCGATTAGCATTCGGACACCAGTGGTCAATAAAACCACGCAAAGAATGCGTCTTAACCAAAGCACCGGAACTCGTGTGCTCAGATAGGAGCCGATCAGGCCGCCAGGGATGGAGCCAACGAGCAAGTATGCAACCAGCGAAGGGTCGACATTACCCAAATGAAAATGGAGCATACTGGCCACGCCGGTCAGCACGACCGCATGAACGATGTCCGTTCCTACCATGACTTTCGGCGGATAGCTATAAAACAGCAGCAGGAGCATCATGATCATGCTGCCGGAACCCACCGAGGTCATTCCTACAAGGAAGCCTGCAACCAGCCCAATCACTGCCATTCCAGCAAATGACTTTGCCGTCGGCCGACGATTCGCCATGCCTTCTTCTAGTTGTCGCTGCAGCAGGAGCAAAGTGGAAACCACGACCAGCAGGATCCCAACCGCCGATTTAATGAAATCATTGACTCCCGCGCCATACAGCACCCGGAGATGCATCAGAAAGCGGATGCCCAGTATGGATCCCGGAACACTTCCTGCCGCCAGTGCGATGACCACCTTGCGGCGCACCGTTCCTCGGCCCAGATGCACAATGCTCGACGGAATCTTGGTAATGAAGTTGAACAGGGCGTCCGATCCGACCGCCTTGATTGCCGGCACATGCAAACCAAAAATCAAGATTGGCAGCAGCAGTACGCCGCCTCCCAAACCGGTGAGGCCGATGAGCGTGCCTACGACCAAGCCGATCAGGATCCTGAATACAATAGCTTCCATCTCGAGTAGCGCTGCTCCCTTCGTTCCGACAGATTTCGCCACCTTGAGCGGCTTATGAGCGCGCCCGATAGGTACTATCTACTGATTTGCTGGCAAACGGCTAGGTTGAGCGATGCGCAAAGCAAGCGCCAGAACAATTACACGCAGTTTTGAAATTGTAGTCGAGAATACCTTTGAATTGGCGGCAGATCAATTTACCGCTGCGGCCCTCCACCGGTTCTTCCGCACGACTGACGCTAAATGGTCATGCAGTTTACAGGCTAAATGGGTATTTCTTTCGGGCGTTTTGCCTGCCATGTTGAAACCAACAAGTCACAGGAGAGTAGACGTTATGCGAAATCGCGCTCGGATGGGTTATGTGTCGCTGCTGCTGCTTGTCCTAGCTTTGGTGCCTGCAGACGCCGGATCTTCGAGCAAGTCAAAAAAGACGGTCTACGTTTGTGCCTGTTTGAAAGACAAGTCCTGCGCCTGCATGACCGAGGCCAAGATGCAAGGCCCTTGCGCCTGTGGGACGGAAGGCGGCCCGCCCATGAAGGAAGTGCCGGCCGACAGTGACTGGGCAAAACAGAATCGGGACGCGCTCGCGAAATGACGTTTGTTACGTTGACCTGAATCGCCAAAGCAAAGTCAGTCGGGTTGGCGGTCGTGAGGAATATCGAGGCTCGGGCGCCGCTTCAGGGTGGGACGGTTTGCATTGTGAATCTGCAAACCACCTTCAAGCCTGTTCAGTCGGTCTTTGGTTTCCTCGAACTCGGACGAATCCAGCTTGTATTCGGCTTCCGGCGGAAGCAGCGTCGCAATCTCGTGCTGCGTCTTGGCAATCCGATCCGGAGTTTGCGGATGCGTGCGAAACGCTTTCGCGACCGGGCTCTCGTGGCGCTTTTCCATCGCCCTTACCTTCTCGAAGAACGACATCAGCGCCTGCGGATCATACCCGGCCTTGTACATGTATTGCACGCCGAGGAAATCGGCTTCGGCCTCGAATTTGCGCGAGAATTTGAAAAACGTCAGTGGAGTTGCTATCGCCAGCCCTTCATACGCGGCATAACCCACCGGGCCGCCCACCAGCATGAGCGGAAGCGATGCCATGTTCATCAACTGTCCGCGCGTGCGGCTTCGCGCCGCATGACATGCCGCGACGTGCGCAATCTCGTGCGCCATCACGCCCGCGAGTTCGGCTTCGTTGTCGGCAGCGAGGATAAGCCCCGTGTCCACGTAAAAATACCCACCTGGCAATGCAAAGGCGTTCACGTCATCGGACTCGATTACCTTGATGGTGAACGGTACTTGGGAATCCGAGTTGCGCACAAGGTTCTGCCCGACGCGATTCACGTACTCCACAATGGCCGGGTCTTTAACCAGCCGCGACGTCGATTCGATTTCTGCGGCGTACTGCTTCCCCATTGTCATCTGACGGTCAAGGCTGTACCAGTTGCCAAATCCGCGTCCACAGCCAAGATCGCGCGTACCAATGGCACCAATGTCGTGAAGACCATGGTCGTGCGTGGTGATCACCTTCGAAGTCGTTGCCGTCTCCGGAACCGTTGCATTAGGTGCGGCAGAAAGCGTTTGAGAAAAGCAGAGTGATGCGCTCAGGCAGTACGCCAACAGACAAAAACGGAGCCCCATGGTTTGCTCCAGCCTTTAGGGAAGAACAGAGTTGGCAAGCAAGTTACTCCAGGAAACCCGGGAAGGCAAGATGAATTTCGGGTACTAAGCAGAAAGTCTTAGAGAGGGCCGCCTGTTGGCATAAGGTCAAGTTCTTCGACCGTACTCTCCGGGGGAAGCTTGAGGGCCGCGACGATGGCCTGCGCCACGCTTTCGGATCGCATCATTTTGTGGCGGGGAGCTTCGGGCCAGAGCGTCCCCCAAATCGGGGTATCAGTTGCCCCGGGCAGAACCGCCACTACCCGAATACCCTCCGACCGCACCTCCTCGCGCAACGTATTCGTGAAGCCAAGCGCGCCGAACTTGGAGGCATTGTAGGCCGCCAGGTTGGGAAAGGCCCGCTTCGACGACATCGATAGCACATTCACAATCGAGCCTCCGCGCGACATCAGCGGCAACGCCGCGCGTGTGATCAGAAACGTCCCCGTCAAATTCGTGGCAAGGACATCATTCCACTCACCCGTATCCAGTTGCGCCACTGAACGAAAGGCATTCGCGATTCCCGCGCTATTGATCAGAATGTCGATGCGGGGAAAGCTCTTCTGCAGCTTAGCGAACATTGCGGCGACGCTTTTCTCATCGCGAACATCGCAGGAAATTGCGACTGCGCGGATTCCTTTGTTGCAGAGTTCTGCTTCTGCGGCGGCGAGCCGTTTCCGGTCCCGTCCGCAGAGGATCAGGTTGCATCCTTCGTCTGCCAGCGCCCGCGCGGTCGCCAGCCCAATCCCTTGCGTCGCGCCCGTGATCAGCGCGACTCTGCCGTTGAGCAAAGGCGAATTCGATTGACCATTCCTAGGTTGAACTGAGCGACTTTTCTGAGCCGATTTTCTTGCACGGGATTTCTTCACGGCGTTTGTCGAGGAGACCGAAAGATGATTGTAGATGATCGAATCACTGAGCAGTGAATCGTCTGCGGCCGCTTTTCAATGATTCAGTGATTCAATTCTTCAATGATTCAATTCCCTACACCCCATTCGGCCTCTGCCGGATGAGCGAGAGGAATTCCTGCCGCGTTTCTTCTTCATCGCGGAAGCAGCCGAGCATCGAAGATGTCACCGCTGAAGAATGCTGTTTCTCGACGCCGCGCATCATCATGCACAGGTGTCTCGCCTCAATTACGACGCCCACGCCTTGCGGCTGAATCACCTTCTGAATGGTTTCTGCAATCTGCGTGGTCAAGCGCTCTTGAATCTGAAGCCGCCGCGAAAAAGTCTCGATCAACCGCGGAATCTTGCTCAAGCCGATGACCTTGCCGTTCGGAATGTAGGCAACATGCACCTTGCCGAAAAATGGCAGCATGTGGTGTTCGCATAGGCTGAACACCTCCACATCTTTCACGATCACCATCTCGTCATACGTCACCGTGAACAGCGCGTTTTTCAGCAGTGCTTCGGGATCCTCGTTGTAGCCCTTGGTCAGAAATTGATACGCCTTGTGAACACGGCTCGGCGTATTGACTAGCCCTTCCCGGCCCGGGTCCTCCCCTAGGCGCACAAGAATTTCTTTCATCAGCTCTTCAAAGCTGGCAGAGGTTAAAGTCGTGTTTTCCAAGGTCTGCTTCATCAGTGGCTCAATTGAATCATCCGTGGGATTGAATCATTGAAAAACCCACGTGGACACGGTTCGTCAATGATTCAATGATCTGATCATTCAATGATTCAATCCCTCGGTTCTCGCGTATTCAAAGGAGTTGAACAACGTCTCTTCCAGTCTCACCCTTTCCAGATGCGCCTGGCGGAACTCACGCTTCAAAATGTCGTAAATCACGGTGCATAGATTTTCCGTCGTTGGGACCGCCGACGCAAATTCCTGCCTATAGTTTAGATTTTCCAGGTCGAATCTGGTTACAACGTTCTGCTGAACGCAATCGTCAAGGTCAACCAGGTTGCAGACCATGCCGTTCTGATCCACCTGGCCGCTGACCGTAACTTCGAGGACGTAATTATGCCCGTGCCCGTGCGGATTATTGCACTTCCCGTAGGTAGCACGGTTCTCGTCGTCTGACATTTGCTCGCTATGCAGCCGATGGGACGCCGAGAAGCGGTAGCGACGATTCAAATAGGCTTTCATGCAGCTACTGATGTTTTGTGAGACTGAATCATTGAATCATCGGAGGATTGAGTCATTGAAAACCCATATGCGCATGGTGCGACAATGATTCAATCCTCCGCTGATTCAATGATTCAATTCTTCATTCCTCCCCGTAAAAGTCCGCAAACAGATCATGGTTCTCGTACACCCGCACCCGATGCAATTTGGCATTGGTCAGCGTGGGCGCGAGCCGCTGCCAGATCGCAATCGCCAGGTTCTCCGTCGTCGGGACTCGTGTGGCAAATTCCGGGACTTCTTTGTTCAGAAAGCGATGGTCCATCGCGTCCAACACCTCTCGGTTCATTATTTCCTTAAGTCGCTTGAGGTCGACAACGAACCCTGACCGCGGGTCAACTTCGCCCTTCACCGTGACTTCAAGAACGTAGTTGTGCCCGTGTCCATTCGGGTTGTTGCACTTCCCAAATAACCGCCGGTTCTCCTCCGGCGACAGCTCCGGGTTGTGATAGTAGTGCGACGCGGCAAACTCAACTTTGCGGGTAAGGTAAAGCAAATCTGATCCTTTCTCCGACGCTCATGACAATTGTAATTGGAAAGGGTTAAATAACATCTTTGTCGCACTCAGCAGAGTGGTCAGTGGCGATAGAAGATGCCGCGACCGTACACTGTTGCAACCAAAACGGCTATCAGGAACAGAGGTATTAGAGCGGTCAAGACCAACGCCAAAGTGGCCGAAAATGTGTCGCTCTTCCCTGTAGTGGCGCCAGCCTCCGATGTTGGGTATGCCCGTCCCTTCCACGCAACGGCACCGCTCCTCTGCAGCCTGGCGGATCTGAAAAGCAAATAAGCGAACACCGGCAATCCCACGATCGAAACAAAACTGGTCAAGAATTTAAAACGAGCGCTTCGCACCCGATGCAAAAAGAAGAACAAAACCACACAAGCAAGCAGCAACTGAAAAATGAACGGGCCAATCAGGCCGGTAATCAGGCGAATCTCTATTGCCCCGCAGATCAGTGAAATAATCAAGAGAAATTCCGACAGGCGCCAACACGCAAGCCCCCAGCTTGATGAGAACAACAATGTCAGGTTCTTCGTCCAGCCCTCTTTCATTTGCGACCAGTTGCGATACATGCGCGTGTGGACCGCGTCGCCGCCGTAGCGGAACCAGATTTTGCGTCCAGAGGACTTCACCAGGCGCGCCATGGCAACGTCTTCAAGCAGATCGCCGGCAATGCGCGTATGGCCTCCGACTGCGTCGTAGGCTTCGCGCGACATCATCAGATACTGCCCGTTGGCGGCCGCAATGGGCGAATTGGGATCGCGGACGCTTGACGGCGGATAGGTTACAGCCAGTTCGGCGAAGATGACTGGCATGACGGCTCGTTCCAAAAATGTGCGCACTTCCTGCTCTGGAGAATAGGAGAGCAGCGCGACCCCCTCGTGCTCGTCCGCTTCGGCGATGGCACGTGCCAGGGAACCGGGTTTATGAACCGTATCCGCGTCGGTAAATAGCAGCCACTTCCCTTTTGCGATCTTCGCACCGGCGGACATGGCGTTGTTCTTGCCTGTCCAGTTGTCAGGAAGCGGAGGAGCAGAGATGACGGTGACACTGTGAAGATCTGGTAGTTCAGCCCCGACTGTGCCCCGGTTTGCGAATGATCGGGCTATCTCCGCAGTGTGATCGGCAGACCCGTCATCAACCACAATGATTTCGAAGGGAATTCCAGTTTGCGTCGCCAGAGATTCAAGGCAAAGAGCAAGACAGGCTTCTTCATTCCGCGCGGGAACAATGACGGAAACGACGATAGGTTCAGTGCTGGCCAAGCCGAGTAATCTGGAGCAATCTGAAATCAGAGTTCGGGTTGTTTATTATATCTACGTGCGTTTTTATAGCCTCGCTCTACTACTGTTCTTAATCGTGGGAGCGTCGGCGTGCTATCACGGCTCCAAGCCGAGCGCGATCGACCGCCCCGCACCTGACTTCAAGGTGCAGGATTCCGACCGCACCCTCAGCCTCGATCAATTCAAAGGCAAAGTGGTTGTGCTCAACTTCTGGGCGAGCTGGTGTCCACCGTGCGTGGAAGAGTTACCGTCGCTAATGCGAATGCAGACGGAATTGCAGAGCAAGGGTGTTGTGGTCCTGGGCATCAGTGTCGACGCCGACGCCGGAGACTATGAGAAATTTTTGAAGGATCACAACGTCAACTTCCTGACGGTACGAGATCCGGGCCGCCAAACCAAGTCCGAGGTCATCGCTGAAGTCTCGGCGAAGTACGGCACATATCAATTTCCCGAAACCTACATCATCGATCGTAATGGCATGGTTCGCCGCAAGCTGATCGGCGCCGTGAATTTTACCCAGCCGGAGATGATGGAATACTTGAGCCGGCTGTAAAGGCCGCCTATTGAAATTCTTGTTATACGAGCCAGTAATCACTGACCACTGGCCACTCGTCCATGAAGTCTTCTGACGTCATCATCATCGGCGCTGGCATCATCGGTTTGTCGCTTGCGATTGAGTTGCGCAAGAAAGGCGTGAGCGTACTCATTGTGGAACGGGACGAACCTGGGCGCGAAGCCTCCCATGCGGCCGCCGGGATGCTAGCTGACGCTGGAGACGAATTTCCTGCCCCACTCGTGCCACTCGCCCACGCAAGCGCGCGGATGTATCCCGAGTTTGTGCATGAGATCGAAGATGAATCCGGCGGGAAGGTTGATCTGCGCGAGCACGGCACGATTGTCCTATCATGTCACGGTGAGTTTCCCGAAGGTGCCGAGCCGGTCTCAACGCAGCGGCTGAAATCTTTGGAGCCGAGCATCGAAGCATCCTCCCTTCTGCTAACAGCAGGCGAAAATAGGGCACCTTCGGAGATTTGTGCCGGATACCTGCACGAGCGATCTGTGGATCCGCGGGAACTGGTGGCCGCGGCACTGAAAGCTGCGCGTCATCGCCAGGTGGATATTTCATCAGGAGCTGAGGTGAAATCTCTGCTCGTGGAGGGCGGGCGCACGATTGGTGTGCAAACCGATAAGGCCAAATACACCGCGCAGACTGTCGTGAACTGCGCCGGAGCTTGGGCGGGCGTAATCCCGCCGTTTGAGGTTCCAGTGAAGCCTGTCAAGGGGCAAATGCTTGCCGTGGTAGAGGCACCTCGACTGCAGCACGTAATTCGTTCTGAAAAGGTTTATCTAGTGCCGCGTGGCGACGGGCGGTTAGTCATCGGTTCTACGCTGGAAGACGTTGGCTACAACAAGCAAACCGATGTCAACACGCTACAGCGCCTCTTCGAGGCTGCGGTCGAACTGGTTCCCGGGATTGCGAAATCACGGCGTCACGAAGCCTGGGCGGGATTGCGCCCAGGTACTCCCGATGAATTGCCCATCCTTGGTGCAACCGCAATTTCTGGGTACTTCATTGCCGCAGGGCACTATCGCGATGGCATTCTGCTGGCACCAGTCACGGCTGCGCTAATGTCGGATGCGGTGACGGGAAAAAATCCATCCTTCGATCTCAGCCCGTTTTCTGCGACCCGGTTCTGATCAAAAAGAAAAGGCTCGAGCAATTAGCTCGAGCCTTGATTCAGCTTTGTTTTAGCGGCCTTTTGGCGGTTCTTTGTCGTTCCCACGTCCTTTGTCGGAAGACCCACCCTTTTCCTGGCGCGATTCTGCAGGACGCGACTCCCGCTGCGGCGGAGGCGAAGATTCTCTCCGCATTTGCGGCTCGGGACGGCTTTCCTGCGATCGCGGCGTGGGTTGCGGTCTTACATCGCGCTGCGGCGGAGGGGCCTGAGGTCTGGCCTGCGCCGGTGCGGAATCTTGCCGGACGTTGTCCGGAGAATTTCGGTAGTTCGGACGTGGCTCCGGAGTGTTTCGGTTATTGTTGTTGTCCGGCTGCTGCGGACGTGCGTAGGGGGCATTTGACCGCGGCTGCTCCGGTTGCGTATTCACCTGTGGCTGCTGCGGACGCGTCTCCGGCTGATTCGGCCGCGACTGAGGTTGCTCGCCACCCGCCGACGGACGCGGCACATTGCGCATTCCGCGATTGTCGTTCGGCATGTTTGGACGGTTGTTGTCCTGTGCCGGACGATTCATGTCCGGCGCATTTGGCCGCGCAACAGGAGCATTGTTCGGCGTATTCGGGCGGTTCGCCGGAGTGTTCTGGTCTCCACGCGCGGTACCGTTCCCCTCGTACACACCGCGACTGTTCTGGTGTATTGCACCTTCCGATCCATTGCCCTCTGGCGCCCCTGGCCTCGGAACGTTCGGACGGTTCGCGTTCGGATTACCACCGCGATTCATCTCAGTATTGCCACGATCAGCGTTCGGATTGCCACCGCGATTCGTCGTATCCGGATTGCCGCCACGGTTCACGCCATTCATGGGTGGAACTGCTCCGCGATTGGTGGTGTTCGGGCCATTGTTCGGGCCCTGCGGACGTTCTGCCTGAATCGGAGCGTTGCGGAAGCCTGGGGTTGATCCACGAGCGCCGCGCTGCAGCACCTGTGCATTGCCCCGAGGAGCCGCTTGCACGGTTCTGACTGGCGGAGGCGTTGCCGGTGTATAGCGCACTCCTCCCTGCACGGGCGCCGAGCGATTAATTACCACCGGCTGTCTCGTGGCGATAACCGGACGGGTCATCACTTTTTGTGGAGGTGCGTACCTTACCGTTCGCGCTGTACCGATTACGCTCTGGCGATCGGGCCGGATGTCCCGCACTACTTCGTGTGTCACCGGCGCACGTTGAACCTCACGAGCGTCGACGCGAATGATGTTGTTGTGGACCGGTCTCGCATTCACGAAGGTCTGCTGATTGACCACGGTGATGCCGCGCCCCTGGCGCTGGTTGATGTAAGTGACATTCGTGACTTTATTCACGGTCACGTTGTTGTAGACATTCGTGACCTGAACGTTCGTCACCCGCGTATTAGTGATGTTCACGTTCTGCACATAACGCGGGCTGGTGCGATACCAGGGAACATAAACTTCACCCGGCGCAAGCGGGAACCATCCCACGCCCACGCCAACACCGACGTGGAACCCGCCACCACCAACGAAAGCTACCAAAGCGGGCGAGTACACGGGAGCAACTGCAATAGGTCCGGGTACCCAGCACCAACCGCGCTGCAAGTACGCCCAACGACCGTAGTGGAAGGGAGCGAAACCCCAAGGCTCGTCTTCAACCCAAGTCCATCCCCATGGGGATACATAGACCCAGTGTCCATAACGATAGGGCGCCCAATCATAAGCTACGCCCACAGGAGCCCAAACGTGACCATATCCAGGCTCGTCATACCAACGCCCGTACTCGTCCAGATCTTCGTAGCCGGTGACCTCGGGCGATACATATTCAGCGCTGCGCACGCGGTCATATTTCTGATCACGGTCCAGGCACCAGCGCGAGAAATCGTCGTCTCGGCCGATTTCGCCGACGTCGTAGCTCAATTGATCCACACCAGAGAATGTTCCCTGCTGGCCTTCACTCAAGCGGTAAGAACTTCCACCGCCGGTAATTTCAGCAGAGCCGTGCCACACGGTCGCGGTGGTCTGGTCTCCATTTTCGTTCACATCAATGCGATATTCGCCAGGCTCGGTCACATTGAATGCCATGTTTGGTGTATCCACCTCAAAGGTGTCGTCGCTGCCAACATGACGAACGCGAAAGAAAAGCGAGCCCATCGAGAGGCGCAATTGGGTGACATCGTTCTCCAGATCGGAAACCGTGACACTGGTCTCGGAATCAAGGCGGATGGAAGTTGAGCCAATCTGCATTTCGGCGCGCGAGTTGCGGTCCGCCCACAGGTTGTCACCAGTCGTCAGTGGACGATTTGGAACGGCATCCAGCCAATCGCCTTGTCCGCCGGGCTGAAATGACACCGAACCGCTGGTGTAGCTCACGCGGCCAGCGCGAGCAGGCGGATCCTGATCATCGTCGCGGTCCTGCGCGACAGACGGCATCGCGAATAACAGCATCAAGATTGCAGCGGTAAGTACGAATCCTGAGCGCTTTTTCATGGTCGTTTCCTTTGCGGCAACTCCGCCGCTGAAACTGTTCTCATCCTCATTAAACACAGCGGCCGACGACAAGTTCCATACGGTCAAGGATGTAATCAGTTCTGGAGGGTAACCTAGGCGTAAGTCCCTGAGAAACCAATGCTTCTACGGTATTAGCAGACAAGGCACGGAGGAGGTGCTAGTACCGACGATTGCCTTTGGGAAATGGCTCTAGACGCTGCGGTGCCCCAAGAGAACGCTCCTCAAGGGTACTCGTTTTGAAGTCTCTCAGCCGAGTAGAGAGATAGCTACCTGGCCCACCGGTGAAGCTGGGAAAAACATCATCCAGATTTGTGTTTCCAGATGGCGAGAGACGGTCTCCAAAACTGTCCCTGCAATGAGTAATTGGGCATCCGGCGAAGCTCTGGTGATTTCGGTTTGCGCTCGCTTACGAACCGCTCGCAGCCCGTGCTTCCCGCTTTAGCTCACCGGTTGCTCAGCCAAGACCTTTTCGCGCTCCTCGGCATCGTGCTGCTCCTCGCGAACCGAGGTTGGCAGCGCAAGTTCGAGCACTTCGCGTATGGTCTTAACGTAGTGAACCTGCAGGTTCTCAAGTTGCTCTGGCGTGAGGTCCTCATCCACGTTCATCTTGTTTTCGGCCGGGAGAATGACGTCGTGAACTCCGGCGCGCTTGGCGGCGAGAACTTTCTCTTTGATTCCCCCGACCGGCAACACATTGCCACTCAGCGTGATCTCGCCGGTCATTGCAGTCAGCGGACGAACCGGCCTGTCCTTCAGTAGTGACACCAGCGCCGTGGCCATGGTGACGCCAGCAGATGGCCCATCTTTCGGAATCGCCCCTGCGGGCACGTGAATGTGGATGTCGTGGTCCGCGAAGAAATTCTCCGCAATCCCCAACTGCTGGGCATTGGATCGTACCCAGGTCAAAGCTGCCTGCATGGATTCCTGCATCACCTGACCGATCTGCCCGGTCATCGTGAAACCGCCCTTGCCCTTCATCACATTTGCTTCCACGAATAACACGTCACCACCGGACGGCGTCCACGCCAGGCCCACCACCACTCCTGCACGCTTCGTGCGTTCGGCAATTTCCCCCTCGCTGCGCACCTTGATGCCGCCGAGGAACTCCTGAATGATCTCCTGCGTGACAACCAGCTTTTCGGTCTTCCCTTCCGCCAGCCTTCGCGCCTGCTTCCGGCAGATCGTGCCGATGTTGCGTTCCAGATTGCGGACGCCGGCTTCGCGCGTGTAGTGGCGAATCAAGTAGCTCATCGACTCATGCGGGAACTCGATCTGCTCCGGGTTGATGCCGTTTTCCTCGATCTGTCGCGGCACGAGGTATTGGAATGCAATATGCACCTTCTCCTCTTCCGTGTACCCCTGCAGTTCGATGATCTCCATGCGATCACGTAGCGGCTCGGCGATTGGGTCGAGCATGTTCGCGGTGGTGATGAACAGTACCTTCGACAGATCGAAGGGAACGTCAAGATAGTTATCGCGGAAGGTGGCATTCTGCTCGGGGTCGAGAGCTTCTAGCAGCGCGGACCCGGGATCGCCTCGAAAATCGCGACCGACCTTGTCGATTTCGTCCAGCATGAAGACAGGATCTTTCGTCTCCGCGCGGCGAATGCCCTGGATGATCTGCCCCGGAAGTGCACCGATGTACGTACGGCGATGGCCTCGAATTTCGGCCTCGTCGTGAACGCCTCCCAGGGAAATGCGGACAAACTTGCGTCCGAGCGCGCGCGCAATCGAGCGGCCCAGAGAAGTCTTGCCTACGCCTGGAGGGCCGACGAAGCAAAGGATTGGCCCCTTCATCGTCGGCTTGAGACGACGAACTGACAGATAGTCCAGAATGCGGTCTTTCACCTTCTGCAGATCGTAGTGATCGGTATCCAGAATCTCCTTCGCCTTCGGGATGTCGACTTCCCCACCCGAAGTCTTCGCCCAAGGCAACACCGCGAGCCATTCAATGTAGTTGCGGGTCACACCGTAGTCCGCAGCCATCGGCGACATGCGAGAAAGGCGGCCGAGTTCCTTCAGCGCCTCTTTCTTCACCTCGTCGGGCATGCCGGCGCTTTCAATTTTCTGGCGAAGCTCTTCGGTGTCGCGCTGGCCTTCATCCTGCTCGCCCAGTTCTTTCTGAATGGCCTTCATCTGCTCGCGCAGGTAGTACTCGCGCTGGCTTTGCTGGACGCGGTCCTGAACTTCCGACTGAATTTTGTTGCGGAGTTGCTGGACTTCCAGTTCCTTGGCCAGGTGCTGATTGACTTTCTCCAGGCGTACACGAACGTCAGAAGTCTCGAGCGTGTCTTGCTTGTCGGCCGTCGAGAGCGAAGGCAAAGAAGACGCGATGAAGTCCACCAAGCGTCCCGGCTCTTCAATGTTCATCGCGACCGTCGAAAGTTCGTCCGACAGAGTCGGTGATCCAGCCACGATCTGCTGGAAAAGCGTGAGCACGTTGCGTTGCAGCGCCTCAACCTCAGACGTCTTCGGCGGAATGGCCTCGGGAACGGTTTCTACAGTGGCCATCATGTAAGGCGTCAGTTGGGAAAACTCGGCGAGTCGCACGCGTTCCAGACCCTCCGCAAAAACGAAGAGGCTCTGGTTCGGCATCTTCACGACTTTGTGCACGACGGCCAGGCTGCCAACGGTATACAGATCGGTGGGCTGCGGTGAGTCGACGCGCGCCTCGCGCTGCGCGACCACCACAATGGTCTTGTCCTCCCCCAGGGAATTAATAAGCTGAACCGAACTCTCGCGGCCTACCGTCAGCGGCAAGACCGCGTGGGGGAAAAGGACGGTGTCGCGAACCGGTAGTACTGGAAGTGATCTATCATCAGCGGCCATTTTGGTCTCACTTGCAGCAACAAGGCTGCTTCTATTCGTCAATTATTGCGACTTGAGTGTATCGTACTCAAGTTTGATGCCGCACACTCTTCCTTCGATTCAACTCACGGCGTTGCAGTAGGTTCCGAAAGCATTTGGATTCTAAACCCGCCGCGTAAGTTTGCGGGACACGAAGGTTGTGGAGAAAGGTTCGTTGGTAACATATTACTTTCGCTTAGACCCGCATAAACACTGGAGATTTTAAACATAACTATTGTTCTGTGTTGGAATCTGTGTTACTGTCCAGAGAGCATGAACTTACCTTCTGTTGTCGTTTTCGTTCGGCACAAGGACAGTTGCAAGTTCGCAGACGAAGGCGAATCGACGGCCAGATGTACCTGTCGAAAGTGGTTGCGATATTCGCTGAACGGCAAACAAATCCGCCAGAACGCACGAACGCGAAGCTGGGGCACCGCCGAGGAACTGGCAAAGGAAATACAGAGAAAGCTGCTGGGCGGTGAACTCAATATCAAGGTCGCGCCCGAAACGAAGAAGGCGACCATCGCGGCGGCAATTGAAACGTTCATCACTGCCAAAGTATCTGAGAACATCAGCAAGGGCACGATTACGAAGGTAAAGAGCCAGCTTGGACGGTTCGAGAAGTTCATGGCCGCGCGGTCGAAGTTCTTCCCTTCGCAGATCACCGCCAAGGATGTGATTGAATACCGTGCTACTTGGGGCACCTGGGAGTCGAGCGTTACAAAGCAGAAAGCACAGGCCGGGTTGCGTGGATTTCTAAAAACGTGCTGCACCGACAATCTGCGTGAACTGCTCGAAGCCCTGAAGCCCATCAAACTGACGAAGGCCGACAAGGCGAGACTGGAACCCCAGCCGTTCACCGAAAAAGAGTTGAAGCATCTGTTGGCCACGATCCCGAAGACATTCACCAACCCGAGCAAGGCCGCCAAGGTTACCGCGCTGGTTCACACGATGGTAAGCACCGGGCTGGCGATCACCGACACCGTAATGCTGGAACGCGAGAGCCTACGCGGCGGTTGGTTGAAGATCAACCGACAGAAGACGGGCAAGGCAGTAATGCAGAAACTCGACGGTACATTGAGGGACAAACTGTTAGCTGTCGCCAATAGCAACCCGCGTTACATCTTCTGGAACGGGACGAGCGATATGAGGACCACCGTGGTCCGATGGCTTCAAGACGTTCGGCAGCTTATGGAGGACGCGAAGGTCTACATCCCTGGCAACTCATCACACCGGTTTCGGGACACCGCGGTCGATTACTGGCTCGGGGCTGGCTGCTCGATGAACGAAGTAGCAGCAATGCTGGGAGATACAGTTGCCATCGTTGAGAAACATTATGCGAAACTGGCGTCGGCTCGCATGGAGGAACGGCTTGCGAAGATACCGACGAGAACGTGGTAATCTAAATCGTTTTAGATATGGCGATTGCTAATGTCTAGGCGGCTGAAAACCCACTCGTTACCGTCGAAATCGCGTCAAATCGTACACTTTCCCACTTTCACCGCCTATAACGGCCTGTTTTCCCACCGCCCGGCACGCCGACAGCCGTCAAAACCACGGCACAACGGCGTCTAGCACAGTATTTCTAGCACGTTTTGCAGTTCCGCCTGCGTTATCAATGTGTTATGCCGGTAGTTAAAGGTTCCGTTTGAACCCTGAAAAGGCCGCATTGCCTGTTTCATCCCCCGTTCCGAGCGGTCGATTACCACTTTTCGGTCTGAACGGGGCAGAAAGCCCAGCATCCCAGCCGCGGCAGCCGAAAACCGGCCTAAGTCATTCTTTTTCTATAACTTTGAGGCGGGGTGGTGTCACCCGAGGCCGGCCTTCCTGGCGGCAGGGCCTGATGTAGAAAATCGGTACGACAATTGGCACGGCAAACCCCCCATTTTTACGGCAATTCAGCACCACAATTCAGTACGACAATTCAAGGAGAACAACAACAATGGCACGTACAAAATCACGCACGGCGGTCAAGAACCTCAGAATCGGCGGTCGTAGGATCCCCTACAACGTTTGGAAGGCAGTCGCGGCTGAACTGCTGGAAGGGCCGGAACCGACCCGCAACGAAATCAAGAACGGCGCCTTATCCAAGGCCTCAACCCTGTTCGAACTATGCCAGACCGACGCGGAATGGCGGAAGAAGGCGAAGGCATGCGCCAGTCGGTTGATGTCTGCCGAGGCGCGGAAGTATGCCGCCGAGAGGGGATGGGCCGACGAGGCGGGCAGCCCGGCTCAGACCGACGGGCAGCCCAGGACAGCCGACGGTGAAGTTGATTACGTCGCCATTATGAAAACGCTCGACCCGGACTGGCAGCCCCGCACCGACCTGTTCAAAGCACCGGCGGGAAAGTTCTGTAGGTGCCACAAGCCTGCCACCGTCGCGCAAGGGTCCAGCGACGAGAACGACCCGAAGACCCAGTTCTTCTGTGATGACTGCTGCACCCGCCACCTTGCCGGTCTGTACCGTCCAAAGACCCAACCGCCTGCCTTCCTCTGCAGTCATTGCGGCCGCCGGCCAGCCACACAGGAGATTGAGAACCCCCTCGTGCCCGGACGCTGGGAGCACTATTGCGATTCTCACGGCCCATCGGTCAGTGCCCCGCCGCAACCGGCCCACGGGATTTCCCGAGTCCGGCCATACAAGGCGGTCCTTCCCGACAACTTCCCGAGCCCGGCGGTGCTGGCTACTCAGGCGCCCAGCGCGGCGTCTCGGGCGTTAGCTCAACGGATTCTTGCTGGCCCTATCGGCGAGGGCACGGTATAGTCTCGCGGCTCGGGCGGGGAGGTCGGTCTCAACCAATGCCACGGTATGAAACCATCCTTCGATTGCTCCGGCCAGTAGTAGCGAGGCGGTACCGGCAAGGCGCGAATGGCCGCTTGCAACCGCTCGGCGGTCGTTTGCTCCATCTCGGCAACCGTCCAGTGGTGATCGCCGTAGCGGTACAGCTTCAACCGCGCGTTCAGGTTGATAATGTCGCGTTCGGTGAGCGGTGCGCCGTTCTCATCCCAAGCCGTGCGCCAGTTCTTCGGCCAATCGCGGAACCGCTTCTCATATTCAATCCAGATACGGGAGCCGACTTGCTGAGAGAAGTACCAGCAACGAATTGTCTCGGGTTTGAACGTGCCGCAGCACTCACAAACGGCAGGACCGCGAACCTCACGCACCGGCCTCTTACACCAGCATTCAGCATCGCGGCAATCAGCAGGCAGCACACTGCCCGGCGGGCCAACCATCTTCGGATACTTTGACCGTTTCGGCGGCTCAATTTCCGCTGTGCGTTTGAAGCCCGTCTGCACCCCCCGAGCCAGCGCCAAGAACTCCTCGTGTCGTTCTTGCCGGGTCTGGTACGTGTCACTGTAGAAACCGGAAGACCGCTGTTGTATCGGATTCTCGGTTGCCGAGGTTGGATAGGAACGGTCTCTTTTCGGCTCTGGCGTTTTCGCTTGCGTTTTGTCATTGACGAATGTCACCGTCCGATAGCCTTCTGGCATCACCGAACGAAAAACAACATTCAGTTTGGGACGGTAGAACTCAATCAGGCGTGGGCGGCTGATTAGAAAATCGGTAGAAGGGATGGGCTGTGAATCTGGCGACATCCGATTAGAGGGGTCACTGGTGACGAGGCCGCGAGAACGTAAAGCCGAGTCCCTAGTCTCACCGCTATCCCCGCCTGCATCGACCTCTTGAGGTCCAGAATTGGAATGGCCGTGTGGCACTTCAAAGTCGTCCAGATCGAAACCACCGCCCCGAGACGCGCCTTTGTAATTGATAGGGGACGCCTCACTCTCGCCAGCGCCGAAACCAAGCCGCGCTCGTACTGCGACACCGTCGTCGTAATTCTTCTTTCCCGCGATGCGATAGCCCCCAGCAAATTCATGCCGCCGCGCCCGCTGGTAGTCCTCATAAGGGCTGATGTAGTGGTCGCCAGTCGGCAGGTTCTTGAGCTTGTTCCAGTCCGTTGTTGTGTTGGCGTTTTCGTTCTTCCAACTCCAAAGCGAAAGATCGAGGGGGCGAGCGTTGACGTTTCGGCCCTCAAATGCTTTTAGGTTCTCGGCAGTCTTGATTATCCAAACCCGCCCAAGGCCGACAATCTCCCCCAAGAACCGGGTTTCGACCTTCGCCAGATCGGGAATCATCAGAGGAACACAGACGGTGCAACGGTCGGTGAGCAACAGACCGTGTGGGCACCGCTCGGGCGGTCTCCGGGTCCTGAAGGCTGGGTAGGATTCGATGTAGTCAAGGCACTGCTGAATCCACGCGCTTTCTACCATAGAGAGTATGGAGGGCCGTGGTTCGGCGGTTATTCGGATGGCTATAGCCATGGGTAAGCCGATTCTGCGCGTATTTTTCCGCCCTGTCAATAAAACGTTGGTAATCCTGCACGCTTTTTTCCGTAGAAGAATGAGAGGCAGTTACAGCCATTTTAGTGACAAAAAGTGTCACCGATAAGATTCAGCAACTTAGGCTGTCTGCTATTGGAGACGGGCACTTTTCACGACCCGCTGTCCATTTTTGACACAGGTAGATAGGAACGGCGGTCAACCGCCAAAGTTTCGATGTATCGGCCCGGCACAGGCCGCAAACGCTCGCCCGGCACGGCGATCTATACGACATTCCCTTTCCAGGGAGCCAAAGCCGGAAGTCTATTACGGGGTGCCGCCCGTAATGGACTGTCCGGCTTTTTTCATTTTTCCGCGTAACGCACCGGCGGATGAGCTTGACGGTGCCCATTGAACAAAGGGGAGAAAACCATGACTACCTCAACACAACCACAGGTCATCGTTCGTGAAAGCAAGTCTCGCTACGACACTTTCGAATTGCGAGATGTCATCATGGCGAACACTGAGGACCGCCTGCCCTCGTACTGGTACTCCTTGTCAGACGTTGAACACGGGTGCGCGTTCGCAAATCGCATTGTCGAAAGACTGTTCCATGAAGAAGGTAGGACTACATACGTGATAAGCACCGAGCCGCTTTCCGCAGATCAACTCTGGAAGATCATGATCGACGAGTATCAGAACGAGTTCGATGAGTTGGAGGAAGTTCGAATCGGGGGCAAGTCCTCAACGGGTACCAGAGCGAAGGACCGAGACATCATGCCGTCAGAGCTTTGCGACTACGTCGATTTACCACAGGGCAGCACGTACCGGGAAGGACGTGAGGCGCTGGAGCTGTGAAAGCCTACTTTCCGTCTCGACAACCCCTCTCTAAAGATTGGTTCACTAAACGGGAAGCCTTCAGCATCGTGGGAGCAGGCAGAATCGCTTGCTCCCACTGCGGGTATGACGTGTTCGACGCACTTCACCTCGACCACAAGAACGGTGATGGCTGGGAACACCGAAAGAGCCAAGGGCAAGGCGGTACCGGTGGCGGAATGCGCACGTACCGCTGGGTTAATCAGCATCCCGAACAAGCCGCCGAGAAACTCCAAATTCTTTGCGCGAACTGTCACCAGCTTAAAACGTCGTTGGGCTATCTGCCCGACCAACCGCCCATGACCGAAACACAGATCACCTTTTTGGCTTCAGAAAACTGGGAGCCAGATTACTACGAAGACTAAACCCAAAAAAAACCGCGTTAAGGGACCGTTGCGGAAGAAAACGGTCCATAACCAGCCCGCTCCGATGTGAGCGAGAAGAGAGAATCAGAATGAACCACCTTCAAGAACTAGCCCGCAAGATCAGTATCCTCCAGCAGTACTCCCACGAATCAGGCGTTAAGACCGTCAAGTCACAAGCCGAGCTTCTCCGGCACCTGACGACTGAAGAAACCGTTGCCGTGCTCGAATTAGTGACCGCGAATTTGAAAGCGGGCCGCGCCCTTAGCGGTGAGACGGAGGCGCGATGACCCCCGACCAATATCTAGACCCCAACCGCAGTTACAAATCCTGCCTAGTTCCAATGCTCCGTGCCGCCGAAGAATTGATCGCAGCTGGGGACGAAGACCCCAAAACGATCGCCGCTAAGCTGGGACCGATTGTTGAAGCCCCGGATGCCGATCCTCTGCTATTTCAATTTTGGATTGACGACGACGGTATCCAATCGCACATCAGAGCAAAGCTAAGTGATTTCAAGTTGAAGCAACAGCAGAAAGAGGAAAGAGAACGACAGCAACGAAGCACCGAAGCAGCCAAAAAGTGTCTTGAACTTGAAGCGACGGACCCAGAAGCCGCCCGAGCCCTTGCTGACAAATACAGAGCTGAATTTGGTGGTATGGCTTGGCATATGGCATTGGTGGAAGCAGGCGCTTATGACCACCTCGAAGACGAGGAAGAAAAGCCCGCCCCGACGGCCAAGAAACGCAAGGGAGTATTCAAGCAAGCTCGCCGCGTCTCCCGAGCGCCGGAGACTTGGCGCGTTCTGAAGAACTACCCGACCTATGAGGTAAGCAGCCACGGCCGCGTTAGGTCGCTTGACCGCGCCCGCCCGGATGATTGGCTCAAGCCACGGTATCGCTGGTACAAAGGCATGGGCACATCGTCGGTGGTTATCAAGGACCGTGACGGCACCCGCTGTGAACGGGACATTGCCAAGCTCATGATTGACGCCGGCTTCCTGTCCCGCCCCACATGGATGAAACACAGCAAATCTCTCTAGTGTGATATAGCGCGTCTAGTGTGATATAGCCCCACTAGAGAAAATCGTGTTGCAAAATAAGCCACTTACAGACGGTCTCCAGTAGGGTATGTATGCATACATATATACATACTCAGCCCCGCTTGAGGCGGGCTGGTATGTAGTGGGACCGTCTAGCCTCTCAGCCGATAGGACAAAAACTTACGTTTTAAGCCCCGCAATTGCGTTCTGTTGCGTTTTAAGCGGTTGGTGGTAAGAAACCGACCCGCAGCACGCCCCAAACGCCCTAAGCCAGCCCAGCACAGGATTGGCGAACACCCTTAATAAACAATAACTTAACACTTCTGAACACCCTCCGAATAGGAACAAAACCCCCATGAAAACACTCAAATTTCCACTGATCGAGCACGCAGCCCTCTTGATTTTCATTTCCTACGCAGCCGTTCTGGCCGCCCTGGCGGTGACCCGATGACCCACACCCCCAAGGCAGCCCTCAAAACCGCCCTTTCCGGCAACCCCAAGCCCAGGATCCTGACCGACTTGACCACCGCCCTCCGAGAGACCACCGCGGCTATCCATGAACTGCACGCCCAGCTTGTCAGCATGGCACAGGCCGCCCAGACGCCACAGCCCCAGCCCGCAAAGGTAATGCGAGTGACCGACCTTCGTGCCCTTGGGCTCGGGCAGGCACCGCCTAAGGACCATGTTGCCGTTTGGGCGGAAGGCGAGAACATTCGGATTGTCAATTCTGAGGGCGAGACCGCCCTGCTACCCCACCGGTCGGACGGTGCCAAATGACCTTCCGGCCAATCCCCGGCTTCGACCGCTACCAAGTCAACATCCTTGGAACCGTCCGGCGCCGAAGTACCGACAAGAAACGCCGCGTTCCCGAATTCAAGGTGCTCAAAGGAACCCTGCACGACGGGTTCCGGGTTCACTGCCTGAACCAAGAAGGCCGCCGTTGTTATACGACCGACCGGCAATTAGTTCTCAAATCGTTCGGCGTCGAATGCCCGGCATACCCACCGCGAAAACGCAATATTGGCCTGATTGACCCCGCCCTGAAATCAAACCCCGGCGAGCGCAACGGCAACCACCGCCTGACCGAGGACGAGGTTCGAGAAATTCGGCGGTTGTATTCCGAAGGCGGTTGGACTCAGCGAGCCCTGGCCGCGCGGTTCCAAGTCGCTCAGGGCACCGTCTCATTCATTCTGCAAAACCAAACGTGGAAGCACGTCACGCAAGACGCATAAGTTTTGGAGACTTCTGTCGCCTGAAAGTTCTGTACCACGCACCAAACCCCCAAAAGGAGTAACAATGTCAAACCCCGAAAAAGTAGCAGCGATTATCGCAAAGTTCCCGAAGGTCAACGGCCCGTTCTCGAACGACGATCATTTGGTCGCCGCGAAAGTTGTTAGCGAACTGCTGACCGAATGCGGCATCTACGAGCAGCGCAGCATCGGTCTGACGCTCGCACGTATCACCACCTAGTTACCTCGGGCGGTGAAAAATCCGCCCATCCTTTTCCCAACACCAAATCCCCCACGGAGAAAAATCATGTCAAAAGAAATGGAATATCTCGGCGGTAGCGGCTGGCAATCCGCAATGGAAGAAAGGTTCGGCCCCGTTCCCACCGAGCCCGAGAAAAAGCACTTCAGCAACAAGCCCTTGAGCAAGCTCACCGCTCAGGAAATCCGCGAACGCTGGCAAACCGAGAAGCCTGAGGAGTTCGAGCAGACCGACCCGGCGTATACCATGCCGATCGACGAGCTACGGATGAAGGCCGACGAGCAACTCAAGGCGCAAGCCGCCGAAGCCCTCGGCGCAAGGCAATCCCAGAATGCCACAACCTTTGTCTCGATGACGCCGGAATATAAATTTTGTCCAGCGAATGCGGAAGTGATGGCCGCGGAGTTGAAACGGCGCAACCTGCCCGGCACCGTCCTGGACCTGGTCGAAATCTTCAACGACCTGAAGACCGCCGGAAAACTCGAACTGAATCCGGTTCCGATGACACCGACGCGAATTTACAGCGAGGCGGAATTGCGAGCGATGCCGGTAGAAGACGCGCGGCTTGCAATTGAAGAAATGCACCGGAAAGGAATTTTTTAGCCGATGCGAAAAGCCAACTGTAGAGCCCGTCGCCGTCTCTGGCGTGCAGCTCGAAAACGCCGCACCTACAAACATAGTAAGAAATCGAGGAAATCATGACCACTGACGAAATTAAAAACCTTGTCGTAGATGACTTGTACGCAGCCGCCATGTGCTCGGCTCGTGGCTGTCGCCTTCTTAGTACCGCTCTGAACGGTGCCCGCACCTTATTCACCTTCGCGGACTCGAAGGGTGAAGCAAGCGCGGCGGTTTTGGGTTACATCAATGATGAAGCAATCGGAGCCCGCAGTTACGTTTCCGCCCACCGCGAACTTCGCTCTATCGTGTACGCCACTCGGCGTACAAAATAACTAAACCCAAAAACAATCACCTTCACCAGCCAGCCATCCCGGCAGGCGCCAATATTCCCCAATTCAACAATTAAGGATTTCAACCGTGGACATCACCAACGGTATTCCCGCTCCATCCGATCCATCTTCAACGCCTTCACCGGCACCGACCAGCGTTGCCGACAACGCCGCCGCAGCGGTTCAGACTCTCAGTCCAACCGTTCAGAACGTACTTGCAGGCGGCCCAACTCCTCCCGCTCCGACTCCCGATGCTGCACCCTCGAGCCCTCAGCCCGCAAAAGGCGGTGCTTGGCGCGCGCTTGTGACGGGCGCGCTTTCTGGTCTCGCTGGTTCTGCTGGCGCAAGGTCTTTCGGCGCCGGTCTGGCCGGTGGCGCTGCCGCCGAACTTGAACAGGCTCGCCAGCAGAAGCTCGACGCCCTGGCCTCACAAAACCAACAGAGCGTGATCCGGTTCCGAGATGCACAATCGGCCCAGTTGGTAAATCAGGCCGCCGTCGATGCCTTCAAACTGAATGCCCTTCCACAGCAGATTCAAGACACCCATAACGCGAATGCAATTTCGACAATGAAGGAATTGCAATCAATGGGCTACAATCCGGTTGCCGCGGTCGGTGACCACGATCAGGCCGGCGCTGCACTGTCGGCTCTGACGCAATCCCACGGCAGCGTACCGCCCTTGTTCGCATTACATGTCGGGAATCAGACCGTCGCGTTTGACTTGAGCCACATTGCGGACGACGATAGCGGGCGAATCCTTGACACCGTCAATAAATACGGGCGGGTTCTCGGCCGTCCGGCTTTGTCACCCGCGCAATGGTCCCAGCTCCCAACCGCCGATAAAACGAAACTGATTAACGATTCGCTCGGTGTCACTTCCATCGTGCCCGATCCGTCGAAGATTGATAGTCAGATTGCCGAGCAGAAATTCCGCATTCAGACCTACGGGATGCAACCGAGTCATTTGCAAGACCCGGACATCTCGGCAGCCCTTCAACGGAATCTTGGAATGCTCCAATCCGCGCAAAAAGATTTCGACAACCACAAAGTGCAGTTTGCTGCCCGTGAGCAAGCCGCCAAGAGCGCAGCCGAAGCGGCAGCCAAACGCGAGAGTGACCTGGCTTCAAACTGGGTTCCGAAAGTTAGTGCCGACGAGAAGAAGAAAGCGGAACTCGCGGAAAATATCGCCAGCAATGCAAACGATGTCGCAAGCATTTTGTTGAAGCGTCCCGACATCGTTGGCGCTGTCGCTGGTCGGTTCACCTCAATAGAGCAGATGGTTGGGAACAATGACCCCGACATTTCTGCACTCGCAACCCACATCCATAACATTGCTATGGCTAACAGTGGCGTGCATGGATTCCGTTCACAGGAAGGCGTTCAGAGTTTTGAGAATGTCATGCTGAACAACTTCAAGAACGGCCCGAAGGCAGTAGCGGGAGCGCTGGCCGCAAGTGCCAGCAGCGTACAGACGTTCGTCGATAACGCGAGACCCGACACCTACAAGACGCACTCAAAGCGGGGCGGGGCACTTCGCGGGATGGCGGTGCGGTAATGTCTACTACACCGACCAACCTCAGCCCGCTCGAACAATTGATGGGAACGGGGGCCAACAATGCCCCCGCGCCTTCCTCGACACCGTCACCGCTCGAACAACTCATGGCTTCAAAGCCAGCCCCCGAGGTGCCGATTGCAAACCAACCGGCTTCCCTCTCTGGCGTGCTCGAAACACTGAAGCCCGGCAACGGCGGGCTAACAGCAGCCGTGAAAGGCGCAACCACCGACTTGCTACAAGGATTCGGCGAAGGCGCATTGCAGACAGTTCACGGCACCGGCGAGCTAATCCGCAAGGGCGTAAACGCGCTGGGAGACGCTTACCTGCCACCGGGCACACCGTCGGCAAAGTTGGGCGACAAACTGATTCCTCAAACCGGACAGAACGCACTTCAGAACATCGCAACGCCTGATGCTGGCACCGCCCAGCAAGTCGGGAAGACGGCGGAAGATATTGCCGAGTTTGTGGCGGGTGACGAGGCACTAAAAGGTCTCTCGGTTGCCGATCGTGCTTTGAAGGCCGCCAAGCTGGCGGAACGGTACGAGAAAGCAAGCGGATTCGCCAAGGCTGCGATGGATGCAGTATTCAGCGGCACCCGTCAAGGCGCGGTCGCAGGCCTCGAAACGACCGCCAAGACTGGCAGCCCGACCGAAGGGGCTGAAGCTGCCATTACTGGAGCGGCGGCTGGCACGGCGTTGAGCGGTCTTGGTAAAGGCCTCGGAGCAATCCGAGACATATACCGTCCGCTTGAGACCGCCGAGGCCGTGCAGACAACCCTCCAGCCTGCAATCCGTGACGTGGCAAGTAAAGTTGCCGCCGACGCAGGCGTATCGGCACCGTCAAGCACGTCAATTCGTGACGTGGTTGCGGACCTGGCGGATTCGGTCAAGCAGAAATCGCAGCCGATTTTCCAGCAGATAGACGAACTATCAAATGGAAAATTCAGTGACGCCCAAGCCGAGGCGGCCCGTTACAGGGGCTCACTCGATTCCGTCGGTAAAGAGAAGTTTGCCGACGCGATGCAGCGGCAACAGGATGTCTTTGACAGCGTAAAAGACCGTATGGATCCTAGTGCACTGGACACCGCCAAACAATCGTGGAAAAGGTATAACGCCCTTTCCGATGTCAGTGATGCGATTCAAAAGTCGGTGTCAGGAACGAGACCCGAGATAGCAGCCGCATCACAAGCAGCCCAGCCAACCGAGGCGGTCAACCCAAAACAGTTAGCCGCAAAATTGAACGCCCTCTACGATAAGGGAATTTTGCAAACGGCCTTGGGTAATGACGGTGCTCACGCCCTGTTAGACCATGCGGGCAGCGCACAGCAAAAGCTCGTTTCTATTGCTGATGCACTGAACGCTCAGAGGGCAAAGCAGCGCGTCATTAAATCCGTAGCTATACGGACAGGAACCATCGCAGGCGGCACGGCCCTCGGCGGTAGTGCAATCGCTCACGGCGTCAAGGAAATCCTAGGCCACAAATAAACCAGCGGGGCGGCTCACACCGCCCTACCGCCAGCACATCCGCGGGCGAACACCCTTCTCAAATTCTTTTCGGAAAGAACCAAAATCATGCCTTCAAAAATTTCAATCTCGGGCGGCCAGTTCCAGGATGCGGCGGGAAATCCCGTTGCCAGTGGCCACCTTGTACTAACCCTTTCTCAGAACGCTAACGTATCTGGAACGGCTCAGGTTGTTCGGGCAAATCCAATTACGATCGATCTAGACAGCAGCGGTAACGCGGCCTCAACCGCAATCTGGGGCAATGACAACTTGACACCGTCCGGTACGACTTATAACGCCCTCGTGTTCGACGTTGGCGGCGGGATTGTTTATGGGCCGGAGACGTGGTCATTGACCGGAGCCGGGCCGATTGACTTGAGCACCGTCACGCCGGCAACTAGCAGTGTTAGCTACTCTGGCGCGGTAGTGCTGGCACCGACCGGCAACCAATCCGTTACCGTTGGCGATATTTTGCCTGCCAGCGGCAACTCCACACAAGCCCTAGGCAGCACGGCGGCCCCTTGGAATATACAGGCCCGCTCCCTGAACACCGTCCTCTTTGCTGAAAATTTTAGCGGTGCGGACATCGGTGCAAAAATCAATGCGGCCCACACCGCCCTACCGAGCACGGGCGGCAAGATCGTATTGCCCGCCGGATCACAGTCAATGTCCACGGCGGTTAACTTTGCTACGGCCTCTAAGCCTGTGCTCGTAGCTGGCTCGGTCGCTGGTAGTACCGTCCTGAACTATTCAGGCACCGGCGCGGCTTTCACCTTCAATTGCGATCAAGGCGCGGGCGGTATGCAGAACCTAAGCATTGTCGGACCGGGCTCTGGCGGTTCGACAACCGGCATTCTCGTCGGTGGCACGAACGGGGCGGCTCATCACGTCTTCGACGGTTTACGCATTGAAAGTTTCGGGACCGGAGTCAGTTTCGGAAATAGCGCCTACGTTCTGATGTTCCGCGACTGTCGCATCTACGGCAACGGAACGGCGGTCAACTTCCCGTCAGGTCTAACAAATTCTGGTGAGAACATCACCTTTTTGCATTGCGTCTTTTCTGGCAACGGCGGGACATCGTCAGATGTAACGTTGGTCGGTCCTGGCGGTCTAACTTTTGAAGCGTGCTCATTTGATCAGTCACACCTCGTCCTATCAAACAATCTTGGCAGCGGTTGCTGGTGCCAGCTTGTCAATTGTCACCATGAGAACCCGCAGGCCGCACAGACAGCGGCATGGGTTCAAAATAACGGCTACTACTTTGTCGAAATGAACGGTGTCTATATCAACGATTTCACGACGGCACCGACCAACTTCATAGCCGCCACGGCTGGCGATACCGTCACGATTGGCAATGTGTATCAGTCCAGCAGCGGCACGGTCGCGGCAGCCGTCGCGGTCGGGGGTAATGGACGGTTCACCGCCTTCGGCACGCGCCAAGGCTTCGGCGGCGTCACCGCACAGTACTCTAAGTCGAGCGGAGCGCGCATCAACGTTCGAGACACGTACACCGG
>JAICSO010000117.1 GCA_025936825.1 Terriglobales bacterium | reverse complement strand
CCGGGTGAGTTCCGCACCTGAAACGATTGCGAGCGAGGCTTGGTTGGGAATTGCACTTCTTCAACTAGAGCGAAATGGCGTTCTCCTCGGAGTGCACGGGTTAGTGCGCTCGAAAAGAACGTGACAGCGCCGACATTGTTAAAGATGGCGATGTTACAAAAGTTAAAGAAATCCAAATATCCTTCATCATCGCGAAATGCTGCCGATGAGTCTGCCCAACTCAACACCAATGGCAGGTGACGCACACAGCACAAAGAAGATGGCTACCGTGGTTAGGACATTTTCCAGAGGACACTTTCGGGGCATCACGGCACCCCCGAGACGAAGAGGCAACAGCAGCACAACTGGCGGCGCTTAGCGAGGAGCCTAATCCCTGGGACGGAGCTTATCAAGAGGACGATGATTAATGTCCACTAGTCACTCTGTGCCACCGAAGGTCACTATCGGGCCATTTTCCAATTTCTCTTAGTGCGTTAGGTTGGTACCTGACAAAAGGGGTTGTGATTCAGCAACCGACTCCTTTTCGCAAGCAAATGAGGGGGTTTAGGCCCGTCGCCAATCGGGGGAGAGGCGATGGGCCTTTTGATTTTGACAAAAAAGGCCCTGACCTGTCACAACCGCCTCAACGAGCGCAACGGCGATTTTGCAACAGTGAGCAGAGGGTGAGAGAGTCTTACGCGCCTTCAACTTGGTGGGGATGAGGAAGAAGTGATGCACCAAGATGCAGTGGGGAATGGCGTCACCAGCCCCTTCAGAGAGGGATTGCAATCCCAGGGTTAATGATCATGGGTAGGATCGATTCGGTCGGGGGTTTGGGTGGGGGCTTCGCACTTGCATTCGTGCGTTTCAAAGGCTTTCTCTAACCCTCTACCTTCCGGTGTATCCTCGAATTGGAAGGTGCGTCCGCATCCGGCACAGATTCCAGAAACCAGTCTGCCGCTCAGGTCCTTGTTAACGATGTACATCTTGTGCCTAGCCATACCTGCGTGTCCCACAGGGCTAAAGGTGATTGCTACCCCTTGGCAGAAGTACATCACTCAAATGAGGTCAACGAGTGAGATGGGGATGTTTCGCCAGTTTACGCGACACGTCGTTTTATGCGGTTCATGTGGTCGCGGTATGCAGATTGAAATTCCGACTCCCCTGCTCCTGTTAGAGGTCTCCTGACACCATTTGCTAGAGCTACAACAAATGCGCCAGCAGAACGGATGTTCGAGACTGCCTCGGCAATTGTTTTGGCACAGGGGCATGGGAGAGACCTCGGGATGTTATATCCAAAGTCCTCCCACTCGACCAACTCATCTCGTGTGCTCATACAAAATTACCTTCAATTCATTACCACGCGATACGCAATCAGACGGCTTCGCTGTGCTGCCAAGCGGTTCTGAACGCATGTAAGGCATAGAGTGCGTCGTCCAAGGCTTCCTCTTCTTCCGCTGTTCCCTTGCCATAGAAAATCTCTCGTCCACGGGTTTTCACGGCTTCTTCAGCTTCGGAGACTCGCTGAGGGAGAATAGCTTTGTTCGTTTCCAAAATGGCGGCTCTGTACAGAGTCTTCCAGCGATTTAGGCATGGGGGAAATGCCGTACGCATAACGACCTCCGAACGGAAGTAACGATAAACTGAGAGGGCTTGCCTGCTGTTTGATAGGTAGAGGTCTTCTAACTCCACCATAGTCCCATCGGTGCAGAAGTCAAGTCGAATCCGAAGTTTCGATGAATGCGTGCCGATGATCTTGCAGGCTTGGCGGGTCGCTCGGAAGTAATTTGGCTGTTATCAGGCCCTTAGCGCTCATTGAACTTTTCGGTGTGGAATTTTCGGTCTGCAAACTGGGCAGCGTCGGAAACGATGGATGAGTCGTTTCCATAGTTGCCAGCTTTGCTTTTCAACTTCGTGTTGCCATCGAGGTCCAAACACCTTCTTTTGAATCTCTGGATCGCTGACACCCATACCACGACTCCCAGTTGCTGGCGTAGAAGACTCAGATGGCGTTCTCAACGGAGTGGCTTGGCTAAGAATGTGCGGCCAAGATCACGAATGTTGCAATCACGTTTGCGCTCAAAACCCGCTCCGGGGTGGATTTTGAGTGTAAAGGGTATGTTTTCTTCAACAGACTCGAGGGAAAAACGCGGGGGCTTCGCGGCTTGAGGAGCCCCCGTTGAAAGTGACTAAGTTGTCGCGAGCGATTTATTTGACCTTGATGCCGATGGCGGTGACCGCGTCTGCATCGACTACTTGGTGGATTTCCGTGCCGTGTTTGACGGCCACGAAGTGCAGCTTCACCTCAGGATTCGAGGGCGTGTGGAGCACAGCCGCTCCAGTGCAATCCGGATTGACGGTATAGGTGCCGGTGCCCGGCGCCCACTCCTCGGTTGGGAGTACACCGTTCACGACGACATGATCCACCTGTGTGATATTGCCTTTACCATCGTAATGTTGCATGACCACGCCGCGGATCTGGAAGTTCGGGGCCAGGATCACCCCTTCGAGGGTGAATCCGTAATCACCAGAAAGCGTTCGGTTCGAGCAGTGCCCATCTTGCGACTCCCCTTTGGCAGACTGGCCCATGGCCGAAGCGGCTAAAGCCAGGAAAGCGCAAAGCATAGTTAACGAAATTGGAGCCTTACAGTTTCTCGAGAGTGACCTGGTAGACATTGAGACCTCCTTTAGGGCGAGTGAACTTTATGTTCTAATTGTCAACCCACCAAACTTTTGTGGAATGCCGGCCTGTCGCGTTTTCGTTCCGAAACTTGCCACTGTGCGGGTGCGCTCTCGTCGACAAGTTCTGGCTTTAGAAATACCCGAATTGACGAGCGAGATTGGCTAGGACTTTTTGTAAGAGTGGGCCCTGCTCGGCAGAAGCTCAGTTGTGAAGCTTCATGAACTGCGGCAACGTCGAGGGCCAGAGTATGCTCGCGGTCTAGCACCGTGTCAACAAGATTCAGAACCGCTTGCGAGTTCACTGAGAGTATGGGCCACAATTGTCGAAACCAGATGGGATGAGTTCTGCATGGCGCACAGCGCCACAACGGTCAATGAAAACGGGATCTTGGCACTATGCTGTGCGAGGCGTGTGGTCCAGAGGTCTTCGACCTTACTGGCGCTGAGAGCCCGTGGATGAGTTTGACCCGGGACGCGCTTTGGCACAACGGACTGTAGCCTCCTCGTGAGGGGAGAGACCGGGAGGGAGATTCACCCTATCGGCGCGTCCTGGATCACACGTCAATGGAGGTGTAAACATGGACGTGCTGCATCCGAGATGTTGCGGTTTGGATGTACATAAGAGCTCGATTTCTGCTTGCATCTTGCTGCGTGAAGCGGGACGAGTGCAGAAACACCAGCGGCGTTTTGGCGCGATGACCCAAGAATTGCAGGAGCTTCCGAGTGGCTACGGCAGTTCGGTGTGACTCAGGTGGCGATGGAATCCATGGGCGTTTACTGGAAACCAGTTTGGAACATTCTGGAGAGACAGTTCACGGTAGTCCGAAATTTCTTAGCATTTTCTTCTCTCCTCTTCTTCTCTCCTCGTTGACGATTTGGGGAGTCCGCCGACGGGGAAGCGATCTCAATCGGCGACGATCACGGTGAGAAGGTACTGTCATTAGCAAGTGTGGTAAAGCCCAAAAAATGAACTAGAGCTAAATGGCATCCGAGCGCACCTTGAGCAGAGTCCCACAAGAACCGATTTTTGACTGCCTGATCCTGTTCGTCGAAGGTTGCTAGACCCGAATGTTCCGCCGTTTCCGGACGGGTCGTCGGCAATAAGAAAGTTAAGTTCTGGATTGCCTGTCACTCGGCCGGATTGCATTCACGCGGGGTTCGCCGAATATCGTCCCGGCAGCTTCCTATTCGCCTCGCAAGGCCAGCATGGGATCCGTAGTCGATGCGCGTCTGGCCGGTAGTGCAGAAGCTGCCAGCGCCAGCAGCAGCATTGCGATAGCAGAAAATGCAAGCACGCCCGGATCGAACGGGCTCACTTCAAATAGAAACGAACGCAGCAGCCGCGACGCCGCGACTGCGCCCAGTAAACCCAAGCCACAGCCAACAGCCGCAAGTTTGGCGCCAGAACTCAGGATGAGCAGGATCACT
>JAICSO010000067.1 GCA_025936825.1 Terriglobales bacterium | reverse complement strand
CTAGACGGTCTGAATCGGTTGGTGGAGGCACTGCACCATCGCCGTAGGGCGATTCGGAAGTTGATTACCGAATTTCGTAGGTCAAGCCGGAAACCATTTCCGAACTGGTGTAAATCGAGCCCGGATCCTGCCATGCCTCTCGCCCCAGCAGGTCGATCGCTTGAGGCACAGCGTTTGTAATTCACCCCTGCGTAAGCGACGGGCGTTCGGGACGGAGCAGCAGCAAAGGAGGATCAGTATGATCAAGCACAATCCTCCGCCTTCTGGCGATAGCATTCGCCCTGCAGTAATTCCCCTGCCAATTGCGCTCTATGTCTCCGGTGAACTTATTTTTGAGCTCTGCGACGGAGGACAGCCCGACCGTAGATTTTCGATCCGCTGGGAGAGATTCGTTCCAGCGAAGGAAAACGAGCTAGAGGCATCCCTTCAGAGTTCCCAAATGGACTTGCGCACACACCAAGATTAGTGACCGCGTCCAATGACCCACCTAACGCGGAGTTCCACCTGATCGCCAATGAATGAGAAATGCGGATGGCCATGAGGATTCGTGTGACCACAAGAGCCGACTGCATCGATTGGTGGAAGCGTTGTACCATCGGCGCACCGCTATTCGGGGACTGATCGAGCAGCTTCGCGAATCGACACGGAACCCGTTTCCACACTGGCGAGAATCTCCGCTAGGGTGGCACGAAGGCATTGAGATTGGGTAGGATGGAAACCTCATGGAGCTTTACATCATTGCAAGACCGAACCGGCAAGACAACCTTCGCTCGTGAGTTTCTCGCCAACTACGCGGATTGCAAGAACTTCGTCAATGCTGACTTGATCGCGCAGGGAACGTTTTCCCCCGAGACTGCCGCCCTGCGAGCCGGCAGAGCGATGCTTGGGGAGATCCGGTCATTTGCCGAGAGGCGAGTTTCCTTCGCTTTCGAAACTACTCTCTCAGGCCAAAGTCATCTGACCCTGTTGAGAAAACTCAAGTCCGAAGGTTATGAGATTCATTTGTTCTTCTTGTGGCTTAAGAGCGTCGATCTTGCGCTGTCAAGAGTCAAAGAACGAGTTTCAAGCGGCGGACACGACGTGCCCGAACCCATCATCCGAAGGCGTTTTGATCGATCTATGCGAAATTTCCTGCTTCAGTATCGGTCCTTGGCTAAGGTGTGGACGATATTAGACAACTCAGGCGAAATCCCCAATGTGATTGCCTTCGAGAGAGACGGAACCATCGGTATAATGGACAAGAGCGCTTACAGCGCACTGGTTAAGCGGTACGGTCGCACATGAGCAAACCCTCAAGAGAGATATTACAGTTACCGATCGAGAAGCGGGCCGAAATTGCCTTTAAGGTCGCAGTGGCTAAGGCCATCGATGAACATACCCGCTTAGGCCTACCCGTCTACATCTGGCGTAACAGCAGGGTCGTTAAACTGTCCTCGAACAAGAGACGTAATTCCTCGCGGCGTCCGAAGTAGGGTTGTTGGCACGACGCTCGTCCAATATCTTTATCAATTGTCACTGAATTGAACCGGCGACGGCAGAAAATGCGATGTTTGCGTTGGAGCCGACCAGACGAATTGTCCCGACCACCAATACCAGAATTACCGCCAGCATAACGGCATATTCTGCGATGTCTTGGCCTGCCTCGTGCTTCCAGAGCCGGCGAACGAAGTGAGTCATGTTCGCCACCTGCACCCAGCCCGATTCTACACCTCCCCGTTCCCTGGTCTCGCAAATCGGCAAATCTCCCGGCCACGCAGTACCTGACAGAGCGGCTGGATAGTTGGACAGGATTAAAGAGGTTCGGCCCCTCTTGACGGACAACCTATTTGGCTTAGCTCTTCGCCAACGTAGAGCTCAACCTGAAGTTCGCGACCCGAGCCCGCCTTTCAGGCTGCTCCCGAACAAATGAGAGAGGAGGATGGCTATGAGGATTCGTGTGACCACCAAAGCCGACCTGTACGAGAAACGGAAACAAGAACACATAGAACGCGGCTACCGAATTGAAGAGGAGCGGCCGACACCGGTGAACGGAATGTGCTCGTTCATTGCCGCGAGCGAGGCACCAGAGTCAGACGAAATTAGCGACCTCGTGACACGGGCTCTCAGTGGGATGCCGAGATGAGACCACATGGAAAAACCAAGCTGGGATTTTTCCCGTTGCCCCTGGCGGAAGCCGCGCGGCTGAAGAATTGCCTTTTCTTTGCATCCGTGTTTTCCGCACTCGATCCGTGCGTAGGGAATGGCGTGGCGTTCACTCACTTGCTGGATGGCGTAAGCGCTCATCGCTATGGCATTGAGATCGACGCGAATCGGGCTGAGCAAGCAAGAGCCTTGGGAGTCGAGACTCTGCAGTCTAACGCCGTGGATGTCCGGTGCCCGCCGGAAGCAGTGTCCTTGCTCTACCTGAATCCTCCATACGATTGGGAATGCGGAGAGAGCAATAACGAGCGATTGGAACTGGTCTTCCTCGAACATAGCTATCGCTGGCTCAAGGCTGGTGGGGTGCTCCTTTTCGTCATTCCGCAGCTACGATTGGCGAAATGTGCAAGATTGTTAAGCGAACATTTCACGGACTTGCGGGTGTTCCGACTCACCGAGCCGGCTTGCCGGGAATACAAGCAGATCGTCGTTCTTGCAACACGCCGCAAACGCTATTCCAAGGTTTCTGATGCTGTCTTGTTGGATGGAGTACGCTACCTCGAAGCGCTAGCAACGAAAGCCGAGATTGAACCTCTGGGCGACCATCCTGAAATTCGGTACGAGGTTCCGGCCTCCGAACCGATTGTCCTGAGCCATGTGGGTATTCCCTTGGATGAGGTTGAAGATTTGCTGTTGGAGTCAGGTGCGTACCGACAGGTGGGCCGGGTACTTTTACCCAAGCTGAATGACGTCAAAGGCCGCCCGCTGACACCGCTCCATGGTGGCCATGTCGGATTGCTCTGCACCGCAGGAATGCTCAATGGAGTCTTCGGCGTAGGAGAAGATCGTCACATTGCCCATTGGCGCTCGGTGAAATTCACGGACCATCGGGAAGAAGAGGAAGAGGATGGAACCAAGATCCTGCATGACCGGGAAAGGTTCTCACATGAACTCACGCTCATCTTTTCCAATGGTAAGACCCGGATTCTCACGCACGAAAAAAAGGAGGCGGCAGAATGAAAAATGCCTACCTTCGATTCGGCTGGCTGATCTACGTGAAGAGCACGGAAAAGACTACCACCAGCATCAAGCTGCGGCTCGACCGCTTCATCGGCGAGGTGTTGCCCGACCCGCCCCGGCAGGCCAAAGCTCATCTCATTTCCGTGATCGGCGGGGACACACAGGTTGCGGCCATCAGTGCGGCCATCTCGCTGGGAGACAGGTTCATGGTGGAGGGGCCAGGGGTACAGCCGATTCGAGTATGCCTCGAAGGAAATGCACAGTGCTTCAAAGGCTCGATACAGCTTCCCGGGTGCAAGAAGCCCCTGCGTCACCTAATTGCGTTGTCCGGAGAGTTCGCTTCGAGCAGCGTATCGGCAGTTTCGGGACGAACTCTGCTGGCAAGTTCGGAAAACGGCTTCATCTGGGCCTCTATCGCCCATATTCACGGAATCCCCGGAACGCCGGACTGGGCCGACTGGTTTGCAGGCGAACTCCAAACGCATCGGGCGATCATGCCCGCGCTCGGCATCGGCTGTAATCCAGCGATTGTAAAAGGCGAAAAAGAACAGTTTCTCGACTGGCTTAGCTGGGGAGTCGAAAGTGAAGCGATCAATCTTCCGGGTGAAACTGGGTCGATCCGCTGGCCGGGCTTCAATCTCGCAGACCTCTTCCTGCCGGCCAACTAGCCTTCCGTACCACCCATCCTTTTCTCTTCCTGCTTTTCTTTTGTTCTCTCGTTCTCTTTCGCAAATCCCTCCCCGTACCAGAGGACTTCCATGCCAGAATTGTCCACGATCTATGACTACATGCGATGTCACGCGGCGCTTTTGGGAGAGCGCATTCTCGAGGAGTATCCAGCGCTCCACCAGTTCGACGATGCCGTTTCCCCTCGCATTGAAGGACTGCTACGAACGCCTTTCCCGGCGCAGACCATCGCCATTATGGGAGTGGCAAAACGCTGGAAGAAGGCGCGCACCGCCATGGTGGTCGCGGAATGCGGCACCGGCAAGACACTGATCTCGCTGGGAGCGATCCACGTACACAGCGGAGGAAACCCGTTTACCGCCTTAGCGATGGTTCCACCACACCTCGTCGAAAAGTGGGCGGGAAGCGTTGCTGACATTGCCAGGAATACGCGTGTTCCTGATCGACGACTTGCGAAACGGGGGTGACGAAAACAAATCCCACGGCGTAAACGAGGCGCGGTTGAGGCAGGGCCGGATCGTGCGTGAAGGATTGCACACAACTCTGAGCGAGTTGAGGTTGCGCAAGGATTCGACCAGTTCCCGGAAACGCTGGCTGTGGCTGTGCGGGAGACCATCCTTATTTATCGTTGGACGTGAGCGAGCTAAGCTGGGTTACTTCTGGCGCCATGCTTACCAGGTACCACGGTCTGGCCCTTACGTTGGTTGCGTGGTGAATTCGGACACGGGCAAGCCCGTGATCGTGGACGACAGCCGACTGACGGCAGGTGAGTTTGAGAAGGTCAAGATCGCTGAGACCATCGAAACGAGGGAAGGGAAGTCCTGCCTGCCGCTGCACAGCCCACTGTGGGAGGCGGACGCCGAGAAGATCCGCCGCATGGCCCCTATTGAGTTCATTGGGCGCTACATGCCGGAATGGTTTGACTACGCGATTTGCGACGAGATTCACCAACTGGCCGGCGACTCCGCGCAAGGCAATGCCCTAGGCACGCTGGCCTCATGCACCGACCGAATCGTGGGGCTGACTGGCACACTCCTCGGTGGCTATGCGGACGATCTTTTCAACACCCTTTTCCGTCTCGAAGCGAGACGAATGAAAGAGCACGGCTACGAGTGGGGCACCACAGGTCGCAGTTCCTTCATTCAGGATTACAGTGTGCTCGAGACCATTACCAAGGTGGAACCCGCCAACAATGCCTGCTCCAAGGCCAGGAGCACCAGCACCGTCCGGCGCAAGCCCGGAGCGTCCCCACTGCTGTTTGGCGAATTCCTCATGCAGTTGTGTGCCTTTGTGTTCCTGGAGGACATTTCAGGGGAACTCCCGCCCTACGAAGAAACCTATCTAAGCGTGCCAATGGACGTGCCCATGCGGGAGGCGTACCGCGAGCTCGAAGAGGACATGCGGAGGGCGTTGAAAGCTCACCGGGGCAACGGGTCGGTTCTCAGCACCATGCTCAACACTCTGTTGCTGTACCCCGATCACCCCTACGGGATTGGAACGCTGTACGGCACTGAGTTCGATCCGGAGCTCAAACGCAGGGTGAGATTTGTCATTGCGGAACCTCGCGAGCTTCCCCAGGACCGGATCTATTCGAAAGAACGAAAACTGATTGAGGAGATCAAGAAGGAACTGTTAGAAGGACGACGGTGCCAGGTTTTTGCCGTGTACACGCAGAAGCACGACGTCACAGCCAGGCTTCATCGAATTCTGAGCAACGAGGGAATTCACACCACTGTTTTACGAGCAAGCGTTGATACCTCTAAGCGCGAAGCCTGGTACGCCAGACAAGTCAAAGACGGCGTCCAGGTGGTGATCTGCCATCCCAAGCTGGTAGAGACAGGCCTCGATCTGCTGGACTTTCCGACCATCATCTTCTACGAGTCCGGCTACTCTCTGCACACTTTGCGGCAAGCCAGCCGCAGGTCCTGGAGGATCGGGCAACGCTGGCCAGTGCGCGTGAAGTTCCTTTGCTCGGAAGGAACCATGCAGACGTCGTGTTTGCGCCTCATGGGAAAAAAGCTCCTCGTGGCACTCACCATGGAAGGCAAGTTTGCCGGCGAAGGATTGCAGAGCATCGACGAAGACGATGACATGCTCTCGGCCATGGCGCGGGAGCTGGTCGAAAGGAATGGTATCGGCGAAACCGCCGATGCCGTCTGGCGAGCGCTCAACACAAAACATCAAAAGCTGTTTCCCACAACTGCTTCCCGCAACGAAGATGCTCCATTGTCCGGAGAGGCCATTCATTCCCGCACACAGGATGTCCCGGGGGATCTGGAAGTAGCATCCGACACGGCGCCCATTGTTGTCTTTGGGCGGCCACCGGAATTGTCGTCGGGAAGAAGGCGCCGTGCGCGACCAGCAGTCCCAGAACAGGCGTCTCTGTTCGGATTCCAGTAATGGCGTCCAGTAGCTAACTGCCTCGTTCTTCGTATTCCCCGCAGTTCTGCGCGGCGGTCTGACCTTTCCGTTTCATTTCACAACGTGAGGAGACGCCCCATGATTCGAACGTTTCCGCTTGGACGCATTCTAGTGACTCCGGCTGCGCTCGCAGCGCTCGAACGCGCGAACCAGTCCGCAGCGATTTTCCTGGCGCGCCATGCGGCGCGGGATTGGGGCGAACTTGATCGAGAGGATATGCGAGAGAACGAGTACAGCCTGGCGCGCGGCTTTCGACTGTTAAGCAGCTACACGACGGCCGCTGGCGAAAGGCTCTGGATTATTACGGAAGCTGACCGGTCGGCAACCACCCTGCTCTCGCCAGACGAATATTGAGCGACATGATGGCAAGTTCCCGCCAGCCACCACCCAAACTGATCGATTGCCCGAGTTCCCCGAGTTCGAAGCTCGCATTTCAAATCAACAAAGGAGAAAAAGTATGTCAGAAACCAGTACGTTAATTGGCTACGGCGGCCGAACCATTGGCCGCGAAGAACTAGCCCTGCTGCCCACACCACCCGCAACCGAAACCCACCGCCCGGTGCCGCACCACGAGATCGTGCAAGCCCTCATTGAGACGCTCGGTTTTCGGCACATCGGAGTGGTCCACGATGAGTACGCAGTCTCGCCGGACGGCATGAAAGCTTTCGGCGTCCTCGATCTCGCAACCGAGATGGAAGGATGCCGCTTCTCCATCGGTCTTCGCAACTCGCATGATAAGAGCATGCGTTTGGCGATGACCTGTGGGTATCGCGTTTTTGTTTGCTCGAACATGGCGTTCGCCGGAGACTTCACGCCGGTGTTGGCAAAACACTCGAAGTCGTTTTCGCTCATCGACTGCATCTCGGTTGGCGTCGACCGGATGCAGCGAAACTTCGAACCCATGCGAAAACAAGTTGAGGCGTGGCAACGAAGCGAGGTGACGGATGTCACGGCGAAGGTGGTCATCTATGAGGCCTTCGTGGAAGGCAAGCTAGAGGCTCCGAAACATCTCGCGCGGACGGTGCATGATCTCTACTTCGAGCCACAGTACGAGGAATTTCGATCTCGCACGATCTGGAGCCTGTCGAATGCCTTCACGTCCGCATTCAAGGAACTCGAGCCGATTCCTCAATTCAGGGCGACGGCGAAGCTCGGAGAGTTTCTGGAGGCTCGCTTCTCGCAGGCGTTTTAGCGAGGCATGGCGGTGCCGGCCGGACCGCCGATCTTGTGTTGTCCTCATTTGCCCGGTGCTGCGCGGGCGCCGAAGCTTTCCCCCTCATTGGTCCCAGAAGTTCATTCTTGGTCAGTCTCCGGATGGCTGACGGTCCGTCCAAAATAATTCCTAAACACCGAGAACCAAGAGTCAGCGCACTCGATTGGGCAGATTTTGAATTGCCCGGCTTGTCGAATCGGGCGATTCCATCGGGAGTCATCGCAGTTCTCGCCAACGCACCCGAACAGATGATTTTGTTTACCATGCATCATCATCATTTTCATACGCCGAGGCCATGAGTTGGTTCGGCTGCGATTAGGCGTCGCACGCCGGGCAAGCGGAGAGCCCGCGGATAAGCGCCCACTACCAAACCCAATGATCCTCAAATGTTAGCGAGATCCGATGTTGATGTGACCAAGGTAATTATCGCTGCAGATGCGGACGCAGGAATAATGCCAAGAGCCGAAGCAGTGACCGTTAAACGTGCTCGGCCTCAACCTAAGCGAGGCTTGTTCGGGGGGGTAGATCTCCACAGCCCAAATGTAGCCAGCAAGGACAACCATGCGTTCCAACTCCAATGTGTGCGCCACGATCGGCCTGTTCGCGGTATTTTCAGCCTCGGTGGTATTTGGGCAATCCAATCAGGAGTGGATCGCTTACAAGCAAAAGTGCGGTATATCCCCAGGCATGGCCTACAACGACTGGGTGGCAGCAGGCTCAAAATGCACCAGTGGGAGCGCCCCATCTGGTGCTGCGGGCGGCCTAACTGCCCAGCAGCAGATGGCGATGCAGTCAGCGCAAGCTGCCGGATACATGATCGGACAAGGCCTTCACAACATTCTCTTCGGCCAACCGAAACCACTCACCGCCCCTTTGGATCCGGCGACACAGCAAAGGGCTCTGGCTGCCGAGCAGCTCAACAACAGCGGCATCTACCTTCTGAAGAAGAATGATTACGCCGGTGCGATCAACGAATTTCAACAAGCTCTGATTCAGTCGCCAAATGATGCCAATATCCTCGCCAATCTCCAACTAGCCCGGCAACGGCAGAAAAACGCTGCCGACGCTGCAACGACAAGTAGGGGCTTAGGCAACCTGCTGGGTACTGCACAAGGCGGGGGCACCACCCCGGGAGGTCATCCCAACTCCTTGAATTTGGTCAACCTTGACCCAAACGTCGTGGACTTTCGCGGCATGGGGCATACCTCCAGCGCTAATCCCAACTCCAGCTTCCTGAATACGGTCGTCACAGGTTCCGACAGCAACACAGTGGACCTGGCTAACGTGAAAAAGAACGACCCCAGATTGCTCCGAGGGCAGATCAACGACATACTGGCAAATCCCGTTCCGGCCGCAGCACAGGTTTCCCCACAAGAGCAGATTGATAGGCTTTTTCAGCCGCAGCCCGCGCAGTCACCAGGGATCGCTCCGCCACAGCCATCTTCCGAGCCCCGAGTCAATGCGCCCGACACGGAACAGCAGACCAGAGCAAAGGTAAACGCCATTTTTTCAAGTCCTGCACCTTCCGCCACGGGGCCACACAATTGATGCCCCCAAGATCGATGAAGAAATGGACGAAGCTTTTCATTTGTGGATCATTTCTTGCCCTGGGCGGTCTCGCGTCCCTGCGCGGGCAAATAGCTAGCACTCATTCCGATGCTTCTAGCCAACCAGCCGCAGCACGGGCGTCGGACGAGATGACGAAGAGAATCACGGACCTGGTGAACGCAGGAAAATACCCCGAAGCGCAAGCGTTGACGACAGGTTTGCTAGTGGCCTATCCCAACGACGAGCGGCTCATCAAGACTCAGGCCTTGCTGAAGCAGTTGGTCCCAACTGCCGCAGTACCTTCCACCTCCGGCATAAGCCCTTCGGCTCAACCTGCTACTGGTGCTGATGCTGGACAACTCACCGGCATGGACAAGGTGGACTATAACGCCCTTATTGAACGGGCCCGACAGGCAACAGACCAACGATCCAGAGCAACAAAAGTCCTCTCTACAAAGATTCCTGAGCGACAGCAGTTTGTTCTTACAGAAACATCCCGAACAAATGCTGCTCTGGCAAATTCGCGCGGCGGCGGCGATTAGCGTGAATGACCCTGATGCAGGATACGAAGCCGCACAAAAACTCCTGGCGGCAGGCGCGGTTGATAGCAACGATGCGGCCCTGCAGCGTTTGTTGGGGCAACTCAAGAACTATGGCTGGCTGGATAAGCAAGGAGTCGAGAGCTTCAAGAGATATGCATGGATTGTGGGAACCTGGAGCGTGTCTTGGTCGGTTGGCGAAAAACCGGACCAGCATGGCAATGGAGAGAAAGAGGTGTTTTCGAAGTCTGATTCAGGAGCTAT
>JAICSO010000056.1 GCA_025936825.1 Terriglobales bacterium | reverse complement strand
GCAATTCCTTGCTCTAGCCGCTGCACTGCGGCTAACTTGAACTCCCGAGTAAACCGTCTGCGAGACAATCCCATGACTCATTTTCTCCATTCCATGGATTTTGTCTCTTAACCGGTTGTCTCATTTTTGGGGGCAACTCCAAACCGAGCGGGATGGCACGGGCGGAATAGAGGATAGCGTGGGTAAAGTATCGAAACACCGGGTATTAATTGCAGGAATCTTTTCGCCTTTGCTGGCATTGGTGTTAAACATCATTTTCATTCAGACCCTACTTGCATTGAGTTCTAATCCTGAGAACAATTGGCGGTTTCGCCTGTTCATTTCTAGTCTCGCTTTACCGGTTCCATTTCTAGCCACTCTGGTGCTGGCCTTGAAAGATCGTCGCCGTGCCGAGCTTTCTGTTTCCGCGAAGGTAGGTTTGGGGATCGCGGCACTTTCACTGCTACTTATTGCGAAGCCCGCGATGGACGGCCTTGCCCGTTCAAAACAGTCACGCAACATGGCAATGCACGACGTACCGGCCCCGATGTTTAACAGCCTTGACATTCAAGGTAAGCCGCAGCGGTTGGCGGACTACAAGGGAAAAGTAGTGTTGGTAAACATCTGGGCGACATGGTGCGAGCCCTGCCGCAACGAGATGCCGCAACTCGACAAACTGTATCAATCTAGAAAAGGACGCGGATTTGTTGTATTGGGTATTTTTGATGAGACCATCGCGAAGCAGCAAGCATTTGTGAGTCAAGTCCCGGTTTCATATCCTCTCCTAACGATCACTCCCGGGGTGCCGGCTTTTTATCGAGACGTTGCTAAGTATCCTGCGATTTTTCTCATCGACCGGGAAGGAAGGCTGCATCCCTCACCAAACGAGAGTCAGGGGATTCGGAAACGTAGAAGAAGCTGTCGACTCTCTACTCGACCGCGGCAAATGAAAGACTGCAATTGATCTCCGGTTGGCTCGATTCGGGGCGAATTACTAGCAAATTTGAAATTGAGAAAAGGCTGATCCAAGCCCGGTTTAGCCTATTACAGAGCACGCGCAGTTCGCTGATGTCGATCCGCGCCATTCTGTCGTATTCACGCGGTCGCTCCGATCACTACTCCGACCTCAACGCCTGGACGGGGTCGATCGACGCGGCCCGCCGTGCCGGAATGATCCCTGCGACACAAGCTGCCATTGTCACCGTAGCGATTGCGCCCAACAGAACATTCGGATCGGCACTGCTGATTTCGTAGAGCTGTGCCTTTATGAAACGTACACTGACGAGCGCAACTGGAATTCCGATGGCCAGTCCTAAAGCAATTTGCATGATCGCACCACGCATCACCACTGCTATAACGCTGAGACGTTCCGCCCCGACCGCGATTCGAAGACCGATCTCCGCGGTCCTGCGAGCAACTGTATAGGACGTGACTCCATAAAGCCCAATTGTGGCAAGCAACAGCGCTAGTGCGCCAAACAACGTGGTCAAACGAGAGATCATGCGCTCGTCATTGAAACGGTCTGCGATCTGTTGCTGAAAAGTCTCGAATTTTACTACCGTGAGATTCGGATTAATTGCCGCGAGCGTCCGTCGCACATTTCTTTCCAAATCGTTCATGGGGCGCTCGGCTTGCAACGCGATGGCACCGGCGTACCATGTAGTGGTCTCTCCAGCGTACCGAGGTGTAAACGGTATCTTCTACCACGCCGATAATTTCACAATCTGCCGCGGAACCTGGACCGCGGGTACCGAAATGGTGTCCGATAGGATTTTCTTTGCCGAAGAACTTCTTGACAAATGACTGGTTGACGACTGCCACTGTCGGAGAATTCTGAGTGTCGGTGTCAGCGAAGCCACGGCCCATTACAACCCGAGTACCCACTGAGTCAAAGTACTCGTCATTTGCCCTAATCCAGGACGCCTCGGCATTTAAGTTTGATTTTCCTTGTACCCACACGATGTCACTCCAATTGTTGGCTTCCATCGGCGTATACAGGCTAATGCCGACCTTCACAATACCGGGCAGCGCATGAAAGCGCACTTTCATGGTTCGGTAGAGCGCCTCCAGTTGGGGCTGCGAATATCCCGCGGCCTGAGGGTTGAAGTGGACGACCTATCGATTCTTCGCGTCCAATTTCAAGTCGGAGTGTTGGAGCTTGTTCAGGCTTTGCAAAAATAATCCTGCGCCCACCAGCAGCACGAGCGAGAGTGCGGCCTGTAATACCACAAGCGAGCGCTGCAACCGCGACCCTCCCGCTGCTGTCGTCCGGGCTCCACTTCGCAATACGTCTCCTGGTTGTTCGCCTGCCGCGATCTCTGCTCAGGCGAGGCTGATCTTCGATACACAAATGCTGCAGCGCAGTGACATTGCCGTCGTTGCCGATGAGTTCGACGGACCCCCGGATGTATGGTCGGCAATCGGGCGTAATCGCGGAACCCAGCTTCCTGGAAGATGAATCATTTCCCGCCGGGTTTCACCGCTTCGTCCCCATCGCCTGGCTGTGCCCTTAAATTAGTTCCTTGCCGCAGCGTCTTCCCACTTCGCAGCGTCCACGCCCTTGACTAGCAGCCATACCGCCATCGACAGCATGGCGACGAACACCGGCAGAAGAAAGAAGTCCGACGCGTAGACCGGCGCAAGTAAGTCTGTCCAGCAGCGAGAAAGTCAGTCGCAGATTTAGACGAAAAGATAACGAATGACTCGGCCCACCCTCGAGGTGGCCGACATTCTACGCGTGCATGCTTTAATGGCTCGAGGCCGCTTTGAAGAGTGCCACAACGCACTAACGGGTTACTATGCAGCGCACCCGCGTGCAATGTTTCACAGCAGACTGAAGGTGGCAAGATAAGTCATCCAGGCCACGTTCTCCAAGGCAGCAGTGTAAAAGCTTCATTTGCACCTGCTTTACGGCGGGCACATTCAGGCTTGTTTCCTTCGAGAATTGGTATTTTATTCATACGCCAAAGCTAGGATAACATCCTGTCTTACGGCCTTCCATGCCGGCACAATGGCTCCTAACAAAGCCCCAAGCACCGAAACGCCTGACGCTATCGGCCACCAGCTGTATACGGTTTCCTGGGTTAGGCTTGCCGGAGCGACGTGCATCATCAGCCATTTGCTTCCATCCGTCATCACAATTCCCAACACGCTACCGAGTATTGCGATCAGCAGCGTCTCCCGAACAAGCAGATTCAAAATGTAGCCGGACGAAGCCCCAAGCGCCTTCAATATCCCGATCTCTCTCGTTCTTTCCAACACGGCAGTGTACATGGCCATTGTCACGACTATAAAACCGACAACGAGTCCGATCCCCATCACAACGCCGATGAAGTCTCGCAAAAGTCCTACGCTGTTGATGGTGAGCAGTGAAGTAAATTGCTCCATCGTGTAGATGAAGTAGCCCGGCATCGTGCTCCGCAATTGGTCAACAACGAGCCTCGCACGTGCCGGGTCATCTAGTTTTAGGTAAATCTGGCTGAGCCTCCCAGGGTTTCCGGTGAGAGCCTGAAGGACATTCAGCCGCGCACAGATATGGGACAGCTTGCCAGACTCGAAAACGCCTGACACTCTCCAGGCGTGGTTTGCCAGTATGATTGTGCTCCCAACACTCAGCTTCTTCTCCCTCGCATAGAATTCATCGACGATGACATCGTCATCGTTCTCAAATGGGCCACCTCTCACCCACCGGAAGCCGTTACTCAATTGATTGAATCCAGCAAGATCAATACCGGTGAGGACGTCAAAGCCGCCCAGAGGTTGACCCATCGTGCCGGTGGCAAATATGACATGGGGTTGCTTCATCAAAAACGGCACCAGCCCTTCGCTCATTGGAGAGGAACTAAGGCTAATGATGGAACTCGCGGGGGGCCGGACTACGATATCCGCTCCGACTCCGCGGGCACGACGAGCTGTTTCGTCTAGCGTTCCGTAACTGATGCCAACCAGCGGAGGATCATCGTGACCTCAACACCGATGGCAAACACGCTCAAGCATGTCCTGACTGGTCGTTGGCGCAGGTTCTCGAACACAAGTTTGTTCAGCAAGTCCACCTCCGTCCGAGTACGAGCATTCTGAATGCACAGCCAGAAGAGACGCGGAGAATTTGCTCGATGACGTAAGCGCAGCGGCCAGCTCTGAAAAGCCTTAACACTTAAGAGCGGCGACCGATAGTAACGAAAAGGCCTCCCTCGTGCCCGAGAGGCCCAATCCATCCGATCTGCGCCAGCCACCCCTCAAGGCTCCAGTTGTCTGCAGCGCGTGCGAACAAGTCCTCCGACTCCTCACCGAGTACTGCACTTGGGTAAGCACGCATATATTCCACGTCATTGGCTGCAAACCAACTCTGGACCTCAGCCAAGGTATGACGGTGCTCTTCGGGATGCTGATACTGGTCTCGGACCCATGCCGCGCAACGTGTTGGCTCACTCTCTCGATCGCGTAGTACCGGATCGCAGGGAATAAATCGATACCGGGACAGCCGCGCGACGACACGCCGGGCAAGGAGAGGAATGCGTGCAAATGCGTTGTAGACTCCGACAACGATCATGCCCCCCGGACGTGCCAGTCGCACGATGCTCGCGAATGCTGCTCGTGGGTCTGGAGTGTGGTGCAAAACCCCCGATGAGTAGACGACATCGAAAGCACCCGCTCGCAGGCCGGGATGATGCAAGTCGGTTTCGATGAACTGTACCTGATCGAGGTCGAAACGCCGCGCGGCGTCTACACCCAGCCTAAGCGAGGCGCGGGTGAGATCCGCCCCAATTACGATGCGATTGGCACTGGCCAAATACAAGCTCATCTGGCCGGTGCCACAGCCAATCTCTACGATGCGCGCATCGCCAGGAATCGCTCGGTCGATCAATTTCGCGAACTCACTGCGCTCGGCGCGCCCTCGCAACCAACTTAGGGTGGCGCGTCGCGGATAATCAGGAAAAGGTGCACCTTCATAAAAATCGCGCACCATTTCTGTTCGCCGGTCGCCCGGCAGTCGCAAGTTCGGGATTCCATCGGGCGCCTCGTAGCACATACCGCAGCCGCGACAGGACAAATCGTTCCTTAGCGCAGCTCCGCACCTCAGACAGGCCAATAGCTCTACGCAGGGATTCACGGATTACCAGATTGAATAGATGAACGGAGCCAGTGCTTCAACCGCCGTGCCGACGATGAGCAGCAGCCCGGTCACACACAGAAAGACTGCTAGCGGCGTAAGCCATCGCTTATCAGAATCGCTTTGCCATAGTCCTCGCGCCAACTGGGCTATCGACCCAAACGTGCTGCCAAACACGATGAGTCCGCGTCGGGTCTTCCCCCCCGTCTTGATCACGCAACCTCCTCCTTCATTCTTCCCGCTTCTGTTTTATCCATCGCCGACGTACGCTTCGTGACTCGCGTCCCCCCGGCGACTAAAATATCGATCTTCGAGCGCAAGAATGTCGAATACCCTTCCACGGCGCGATTGACGATCGGCTCTCCCGCCAGATTGAAGGATGTGTTGAGCAGCACGGGTATCCCAGTGCGCCGGCCGTACGCTTCCAACAATGCGTGTAGGCGTGGTGCCATTCCTGGCTCCAGCACCTGTACTCGCGCGGTTCCATCGACGTGTGTGATCGCCTGGAGCTGCGGCTTCCATTCGGGTCGAACCGGAAACACCCCAGACATGAACCGCGCCAAGCGGGTGCCACCAGGAGGAATGTCGAAATAGCGTTCAGCAGCTTCGACGGGAACGACCGGTGCAAAGGGACGAAATGGCTCACGGTATTTGATCTCGCGGTTGAGCCGATCGCGCATTTTGGTTGTATGGGGAGCGGTAAGGATACTGCGATGGCCAAGCGCGCGCGGCCCGAACTCAAGAGCGCCTTCCATCCATCCCACGATACGACCGGCCGCCAAATCGCCAGCAATCTGATCGATTAGCACGTTCTCCGAAAGTTTCTCGATGTGATGACCGTCTTCTTGTGCTATCCGAGCCAACTCAGATCCATCGACCGAAGGTCCCCAAAACGGATGATCGGGTAGATCGCGATCCGGATTTCCAAAGTGAATACGATCGCAATAGAGCGCCGCACCAATTGCACACCCCGCATCGCCTGGCGCAGGAGGGACAAATATCCGTTCAAAACCTGATTCGGCGAGTAGACGTACATTGGCTACTCCGTTTAAGGCTACGCCTCCTCCGAGGCACAAATCTGTTAAGCCTGTCTCCTGATGGAGAGTTTGGGCGAGGTCCACGAGGGTATCCTCTAGCACGCGCTGCACGCTAGCAGCGCAGTCGGCGAATCTCTGACCCTCCGCTGTGTCCAAATCAATCGGCTCGTATGGATTTCGAGGCGGCCCAAAGAGTTCGACGAAGCGTAGCGAATAGGAGCGTTCCGCTGTGGTGTGAAACTCGAAGTAATCCAAGTCGAGGGCAAAAGCACCATCGGGCGTGCGGCGTATCAGCTTACGAACTTGCTCCACCAAGGTGGGCTGGCCGTATCCCGCGAGACCCATTACTTTGTATTCGTCCTCATTCACTTTAAAGCCGAGATACGCGGTGAATGTCGAATACAACATCCCCAGAGAATGCGGAAACCTGATTTCACGAAAGCGCCTGATTTTTGTGGTACCGTTCGAGCCTCGCTCGCCCTCGCCGACCGAAAACGTTGCCCACTCACCCACCGCGTCAGCTGTCATGATTGCGGCTCGGCGCGTTGGCGCAGTGAGGAACGCGGTGGCGGCGTGCGACTGATGATGCTCGGTAAACAGGACCTTGCGTGCGGGCACGCCCAAGTGCGATGAGATAATTCCACGCATCCACGCTTTTTCGCCGAGCAAATTCTTCATTGCCTTGGGAAATGTTCGCCAGGACTCCGGGAATGCGCGTAATGTGCAGGTGAGAACGCGATCGAACTTCAACATTGGCCGCTCATAGAAGACTACAGCGTCGAGTGCCTCTCGCTCGATTCCCGCTTGCTGGAGGCACGTTTCAATCGCCAATAGCGGAAAGCCTGCGTCACCTTTGTGGCGTGACAGGCGTTCCTCCTGCACGGCGCAGACAGGCACGCCGTCCGCAATGAGGGCTGCAGCTGAATCGTGGTAATGCGCCGAAATACCAAGAATGTTCATATCAGTATTGCCTATCGAGTGAGTCGTTGCGTCCGGGAGCGACCTTCGTCCACCCAAAATGTTCGCGTCGAGCAGCGCGCTTGGCCAGCCAAGCGAATGGCGGTAATAGGACGAAGTACTGAATGGTCAGCAGTATCGAACCCAGGACTGCTGCAATGCCTGTCGCAAGGCGCAAGTAGGACTTCCATAGTCGACTGAGGCGCGCACGCCACAAGTGACGCTTGTGCAGCCGAGGTTCGACCCGGGCGAGTTGCGTGAGTGTGTAGTTCATATGAAACGTTTCGTCGTGCAGAATCTCCTCAAAAATTGCACGCGTCGGTAGATCGTGCTGCATTACATCGCGATAGACGGAAAAGCGGCTGGCCGCTGCCTTCTCTGACAAGTGCAGAAAAGCAAGCATATTTTGATCCGACTCCCCATCTACCTGGAGGTCATCGAGACCGTGCCCGCCAGGCGCAAGCCAATCACCTTGGAACCCGGTATTGGAACCGGTCTGAGAGGCCCTTAAGAGCTCGGCTGCACGATGGCGAAACAGCACGCCATGACGGAACTCATCAATCGCGTGCTCCAGGTATAGGCGTCGTAAGAGAGGGTCTGAAGTAACCTCGGCCGCGCGCAAAATATCGCGGCCTCCATCGGTTTCGGTTTCGCCGAAGCGCAGGAGTTTCTGCACACGTCGATCGGTGTCGCTCCAGATCCAGCGATGAACAGGGGTCAGCATTCGATCAAATGCGGTGGGCCGCTCATGGGGCCGAGGCAAATCCATCGTGAGCCTAGGATGTGAGATTTGAAGTTTGAAAATGTCAAGACCTTGTCAACAATTTGCTCTAATTTGAGGAAGTCAGGTTCATTCCAACTCCCTCGGGTAAGTACCAAACGCAATTCACTTAAAGCTGTCCCGCACCCTGGGTAGATTTTGACAATTATTTTCACTTGAACCGATTCTCGGCCTGGTCGTAGGCGCATCAACTCGTAGAGGTGAGGCTTGGGAAACATGACTCCCGTTCGCGAGACCCCAGCATTCCAACACTTCGCGGCGCGTGCGTTTGCCGAGATCGTTGTGGCATCCGTCGGTGGAGCGTTCCTCGCCTGCGCGATCGTGGCGAATCAGCGCTTTCTGGATAGGCATTTCGTACCGTCCTTTTTTCTACCGCGGCATTGGTACGTGGTAATCGAAACTTTCGGTCGATTGTTCATGGCGGCGCTGGGAGTATGGTTCGTAACTGTGGGACGGTCCCGCGCCGGACGATTCGCCTCCCGCACGCCCGCGCGCGCGTTGCACGTCGTCATCGCGATCATCTTGGCGCTCGGGGCCAGCAACCTGATGCTGCAGCATGTACACCTCCGTCCGTACGAGTGGCTATCCCCCAACGATGAGCCACGCCGTCAACTCGATCCGCGCCTTGGCTGGAACTGGGTGCCGGGGCGTACCGGGCACAAGACCGTGGGCGGGCGCGTCGTCGACTACGCCATCGATGCGGCAGGATATCGAGTCAGCCGCGTCGATGAACCTGTAGATCTCGAGCGCCCCACCATATTGTTCACCGGCGAATCCGTGATGTTCGGCGAGGGACTGACTTGGGAAGAGAGCATCCCTGCCCAGGTCGGAACGATGATGGGAATGCAGACGGCCAACCTGGCAGTCCACGGCTATGGCAACGATCAGGCATATCTGAGGTTGCAGACCGAAATGCCTCATTTTCGCCAACCGATAGCCGTAGTGTCGCTGTTCATGACGGCACTCTTCGGGCGGAATCTAGATCAGGATCGGCCCCACCTTGGTCCAGATCTTGTCTGGTTACCGGCGGAACAGCGCGCGCGCCTCTCCTCGCTCGCGAAGTTAATCGTGCCGTACCGCTCCGACTCAACGGTCGACCGCGGTGTAACTGTAACCCGTGAGGTACTTCGTGCTACCAGCAAACTAGCGCAAGAGCGTGGGGCGACGCCGGTTCTCGTAGCACTGCAGTTTGGCCGTGAAGACCAAGCTGAACAGGCGTTGCGTCGCCGGATTCTCGACAACGCGAGCATACCTTATATCCTGGTGACAATTGATTCCTCGTGGCGTCTGCCTTGGGACCGACATCCCAACGCGCGCGCTGCCCATGCGATCGCCAGTGCCATCGCGAGTGAATTACGAGGACGCTTGCTATTGCAGCCCGCGTCAAGCAGTGCTCTTCGCTCCTATCGCTACCCCCGTCTTACAAGAACTCCTACGCCCAGAACTCGATGAGGTTCCCGCCACAGAAATGTCAAAAGCCTGTAATTTCACCATAGCCGTTATGGACTATCTGTCGGGCAAGTGCATCCTCATTGGCGACAAGTTTGTCGTTGACCTGATGATGTGCTTTCGGACTTGTCATCTGAGGACGGAAATTCCGTATGAATGTTCTCCGGCGTAAGCTTGTCCATTTCATCGCAATCTGTATTGTGATTATTCAGGCGAGCGGATTGACCGCCGAGCAGATTCCTGTGCACCACGTCGAAGGAGTAGCGCTCGGATTTTTGGTGCTGCGGAATCCAGATGGAGAAGCGTTGGCGTACGGGGATTGGAAACAAGTAGTGAAGCCCGATGGTCTCGTGGTGGATGATCTGCGATTTCAGTTCAAAGACGGCTCGGTTTACGAGGAGATCACGAAGTTCACGCAACGCGGCAAGTTTCGGCTGGTAAGCGACCAAGTAGAGCAGAGAGGGCCCTCGTTCAAGCAGGCGAGCGCAAGCTGGATTGATGTGCAAACCGGCTCGATTACGTTTCGAACCACCGAAAAAGGTGAAGACAAAACAACGACCACACACCTTGATCTACCGGAAGATGTCTCGAACGGATTGCTCTTTGTACTGCTAAAAAATGTGGATCCCTCAGCCGAGACCACCGTTTCATTTGTAGCAGCATCCTCAAAGCCGCGGCTTGTAAAGTGGAATATTTTTCCAGGTCCAGAAAAGACAATCAAAATTGGGTTAATGAGGCAAAAGACACAGCACTACGTTGTGAAAACAAAAATTCAAGGTCCGGCAGGCGTCGTAGCTCCGCTCGTGGGCAGGCAGCCTCCAAATATTCATATTTGGCTCGTGAAAAGCGAGGCGCCAACGTTTGTGGAATTCGAAGGACCTCTATCTCAGGACACTCCAGTGTGGCGCATCGAATTGGCTGCGCCCGAACCAGACTCACAGAAGGCAACGATAAAATGAATAAATGTTGAATACGAGGCCTAATCGCTACGTGGATTCCGGCGGCGCGCCGCGCAATGTCGGTTGATCCTATGATTCTGTTGCGCGAGGAGTGAGCCCTCGCACTCGTTGCGGGACTCCGGTCCTCCATCTCCAAGCTCGGGAGGGTTGGACGGCAAACAGGGGTGATCTGAGCCAAGCCCACAAAAACTATAGCCACCTAGCTTCGATGCTGGGCTAGCGTCGACAAGCTGCGCAGTATCCCCCGACCTCCAAGCGCGCTACCATAATGTGAAAGCGGCATTCCTGCTCCAACTCGTTCTTGAGTGAGTCAAACCTTTCGCTCATAAACTCCGTGATTTTGCCGCATCGTAGACAGGCCATGTGGATGTGATCGCGCCCTAGCTTACGCTCGTAGTAATGGCCCTCTCCCTTCAGGTGCATCAGATCGAGTTCGTCAATGAGTCCCTGCCGTTTTAGCAAGGCGAGCGTGCGATAAACTGTGGCACGGTCGATAGAGGCATCCATCTTCTGTGCCTTCCGTAGGATTTGGCTCGCGTCGAGGTGCTTGTGCGCAGTTTCGATCACGCTCAAAATCGCCCGGCGCTGATCAGTCATACGGATTCCACGTTCGGCTAAAATTCCTTGCAATCGGCCGGGGATTTCAGTTTGCGGAAACGGCATAATTGAGGCTCACGAGTCGCAACTGATCGCAACAAGGTTGCGACGAAATCCTGCCCCCGCCTATTGACCACTAAAGCGTGTAGCTCTAGTCTGGATTGTACTTTCTGTTGCGACACGGTTGCAACTAGGGTTTGGGAGGAGCGCAAACAGTGATTTGTGACGATTCTCCGGAGGCTCATAAGGAAAACTGGGGGTCGCGGCATGCGCTCAACAATCTGCTGTTTACACGATCGGCACCACTGATGCTTTTATTGATCGCGTTCCTGGTTCGTTCAGCTTCGGCCCAAGAGAGCCCATACATTGTGACGTACGATCACTATCTCGAAGAGCCTGGCAATCTCGAAGTTGAATATTTCTCCAATTTTGGCACGCAACGCGGGGGCAACGACTTCCACGCCTACTGGCTTGAACTTGAATACGGCGCCACCGCGTGGTGGACAACCGAGCTTTACCTCGATGGGCAGACGACCTTCAACGACAGCACTATCTTCACTGGGTTTCGTTGGGAGAACCGCATCAACCCATTCCGGCGCGAGCATTTCGTCAACCCGGTGCTCTATATGGAGTACGAACAGATCAGCGAAGCGGACAAGATCATGAAAGAAGTCGAAGGCCACGACGTGGAAGCGGACCATGCGGACCCAAATGCCATTGCTCGTCAGGGGCATAATCATGAAGTGGAGTTCAAGCTGCTGCTCTCGAAGACGTTTAAAGGTTGGAACGTAGCGGTGAACCAGCTCGCCACGAAAAACCTATTGCCGAGCGACCCTTGGGAATTCGGCTATGCCATCGGCGTCAGCCGCCCGTTGGCACTGAAGGCTTCTGCTAACCGGTGCAATTTCTGTCCTGAAAACTTCATTGCCGGCATCGAACTGTTTGGAGGTTTGGGCGACACCCAGGATTTCGGCTTACATCAGACCTCTCATTATCTTGCGCCTGCCGCCGCGTGGAATCTTCCTTCGGGATGGGCGCTCCGTCTATCGCCCGGGTTCGGCTTAAACGACAATAGCCATCGTTTGCTTTTGCGCTGGGGATTGTCCCGCGAGTTTTCCGGTTTTGGGGAGATGGTGACCAATCTGTTCGAAGGTCGCCGATGAGGAGATATCCTTCCATGCTCCTAGATACTGCGATTGCCGCTCTAGTCGCTGGTGGCGCTATCCTCGGCTTCGCGCAGAGCAAAGACGCCGCCGGTTCCCCGATGGACCACCTTCATCACAGCCACTACGTGGAGTTCGCGAAAGTTCCGGAGACGGCGCGCTCCAGAATGAACCCGCTCGTAAACGATCCGGACGCCCTCCTGGCGGGAAGAAAGCTCTTCGAACAACATTGCGCCGAATGCCACGGAGACACCGCAGCAGGAGGTAGAAGGGCACCCAGTCTGCGCGCCGAAGAAGTCCAACAGGCGACGCCGGGAACGTTGTTCTGGATTTTGACGAACGGAGTAGTGCGCCAAGGTATGCCGGTGTGGTCGAAACTGCCAGAACCGCAACGTTGGCAGATCGTCACATTCCTGAAGTCCTTGACGCCCTCGCCTCCGGCAGCACCGGCTGTGGTCTTCGACCATGCCCATTAGGCGAATTGTCCAGAAAGGAGTGCCCTTAATACCGCAATCAAGAAACAGTGAAGACAGATACCCGGGAAAAGTCGCGCAAGCGCACGCAACTGTGTAGATTCTCTGGCGGGTCGTTCATCGGCATCTGCGATTATGAAAATAACATCAATTTCATATCCACATCAAACGCGACCTCAGTGGTGAACAGATCGAGCGGAAACACAATCAACATCGGATGCACCCGGGTGCCCGAGAAGTTTAGTCCTACTCTCCATGTAACTCGCCTCACGAGCAAAACCGAATCTGTTACCACAGTCCCGCACAGAGTTGCCGATACAACTAACGCAGGGCACAGAACTTAGGGCGGCGGGCAAAACTAGAGCGCTTGCGTGGAGCCCCGGAGAACTTGGCGTGAATTGGCGCTTCATTGACATTTTTTTTACATTCTGCGGGCCAACAACAGGAGCATACTTCCCTTCAAAGAGACTCCTGCGAACCATTCGACATGCCCTCGCAGCAGTAACAGAGGCGCGTCCCCTGCCGCTCACCTCCCGATCTCGCCCGTCTAGGAGGAAATATGGGCAAACACTACCTGCTACTTGCTTCGCTTCTCATCATTGTCATCGCAGCACTTGCTGCTCAGAACCAGACAACAACAACAGAGGATCCAAGCTCCAGCTTCCTTGGCAGCGCAGAAGGCAATTCCCAAGCGATGATTAACCAAGGACGGCACATCTTCCGGTCCGACACGTTCGGCGATGAGGCCTTCTGGGGTGGCAAGCTCAAACTCCATGAGAGCATCAACCACCTCACGCCGAATCAAGCCCTGAACTTAGGTCTCAAGGTTGACTCAGCGGCTCTTCCCAGCACGGTTGTGCAGGCAATCCAGAGCGGCACCGTTAACTTGAATGATCCAGCCGTTACTCTCCTACTGATCAAGTTGAATGCCGTTCTCGGGGTTAAAGGGTTCTTCAATGAGAATGGCACGCTCAGATCGGTTGGCCTGACCTGCGCTGTATGCCACGCGACGGTTGATAATTCCATCGCTCCGAGTATCGGAAGGAGAATCGATGGTGTGGCAAATCGAGACCTCAATGTGGGGTCTATTATTGCCAGCGCTCCGAACCTGCAGCCGGTCGTTGATTTACTGAGCGTAGTACACCCCAACATCACCGCGGACCAGGTCCGAGCGATTCTGAGGACTTGGGGTCCAGGTAAATTCGATGCTGAGCTGTTTCTCGACGGCAAAGCTTTCAACCCACAGCAGGTAACAAACGGAGTTGTCACCCGAACGCATGTCCCAGGGGCAACTCTAATACCCAATGCTCGGGGCCTCTCTGGTCACAACCTGCACACGTGGACAGGCGCTTGGGGGACGGTCACGTACTGGAACGCCTTCGTCGCAGTCGACGAGATGCACGGTAAAGGTACCTTCTTCGATGAGCGTTTTGACAATCCCGAGCAGTTCCCGATCGCGGCCAAGGCCAGGCTCGGCCACATCTCCACCGATCCGGATAGTGACAGGGTGACCAAGAAATTGGCGCCATTGCACTTCTATCAACTCGCTCTACCTGCAGTGAAACCGCGCCCAGGAATCGATTTTGATCCTGATGCTGCCGAACGTGGCGATGAACTCTTCAGCGGCAAGGCGAATTGCAACCGCTGTCATCGCGAGCCGTTGTGGACCGAACCGGGATGGAACCAGCACACACCGGGCGAAATGAAGATCGATGGCTTCGAGGCGCGTCGTGCGCCGGCGAGTATCGGGCCACAAGGCAAGCCGGTACATGGCTATCGGACAATGAATCTTGCCGGACTTTTCGTGCGCGAGCGGGGATTATTCATGTTCCCGCGCGACAAAGGTCGCTTCTATCACGACGGACGATTCAAGACGTTGCTCGACGTGGTGAATAGCTATGACGTCCGATTCAATCTTGGGCTTACAGATCAGGAAAAACACGATCTCATCGAATACCTAAAGTCGCTTTAGTTCTACGCTAAAGGACCCTCAGCATTGGCGCGAGCGTCGGTAATGATTCCATAACAATGTCGGCTCCCGTGGCCCGAGTAGACTTTGGAGGCGCAAACAACCAAAGGGCTCGGAGGAAAGGAGCCGAACATGCTGATTATAGGTTGTGATTATCATCCGGGCTTCCAGCAAATTGCATTG
>JAICSO010000132.1 GCA_025936825.1 Terriglobales bacterium | reverse complement strand
TGGGTATTCCGGTGAAGGTGAACGTGATTCCGGAGGGAAGGCGAACGGCATTCCGGAGTGAAGGTGAACAGCAGTCGGAGCGAAGCGACGCTGGCACGGTGATTGTGGAGTAAGTGTTCGGAATGGTCAAGAAAAACTTGTCCGGAGCGAAGCGTAGGCTGGGTCGGCGGGGATTTGGGGTGCAGGGGAAAGGGGCAGCAGCCCCTTTGCCCCTGCTCCTCTATATAGAAGGTGGGAATCATTCCGGACTTGGATCCCTGGGTGGGTTGCGGTTTTTTCGCATGGACTCCCCGCGCATCTCGATGCGATGGGCATTGTGGACCAGGCGATCGAGTATGCCGTCGGCGATGGTGGGATCTCCGATCTGCTCGTGCCAACGCGAGACCGGCAGTTGGGAAGTAAGCACGGTCGAGCGAGTTTGGTAGCGATCTTCGCAGATTTCCCAGACCTCGCGACGCTCGCTTTCGTTGAGCGGGGTCATGGCCCAGTCGTCGATAACCAGAACCTCGATACGACTGAGTCGAGCCAAGAGATGGCGCAAGCTACCGTCGGCTCGAGCCAAGGCAAGTTCCCGCAGTAAGGCAGCGGCACGAAGATAGAGAGCCGAGTGGCCGTCGCGACAAGCTTTCTGTGCCAGAGCGGAAGCAAGAAAGCTCTTGCCTACGCCGCACGGTCCGATCACGAAAATGTTCTCGTGATTGCGGACCCAGGCGGAGTCTTTGGCCAGAGCACGGACCACCGACTTATCCAGTCCGCGCGCCGTCCGGTAATCGATGTCCTCCATGCAGGCTGGTCCTTTCAGCTTGGCAGCTTTCAGCCTCCGGGCCAACGCCTGGTTCTCGCGCCAGTTCCATTGTTGATCGACCAGCAGAGAGAGTCGTTCCAGGAAACTGAGTTCGTGGATAGCCCGATCTTGCTCTTGCGTCTTCAAACCTTCGATCATGCCTTGCCAGCGCATGGCCAGTAGTTTTTCCATCAGCGGTTGGCTCAGCATGAGGTCGGTCCTCCCTGGTCGAAGTACTCAGCGCCGCGAACATTGTCGTGGGTCAGAGGTGGAGAATCGGGAGGAGGTGAAGGTAAGGGCACCAGGTCCAGCGAGTTCTTCAAGATCGACTTCACACTCTGATAACGACAAGCTTGGGCTAGCAGTGCCCGTTCCGCCGCGGCTTCCACGCGTTGCGCAGAGTATTGCTGCGACAGGCGAATGATGCCGAGACAAGAGCGGTAGCCCATCTCCGGGTGCGGTTTCGAGTTAAGGATTTGTTCGAACAACTGGGCGGTGTTAGGACCGATGCTGCGCGCCCAGTTCGCCATCCGTGAGGGAGTCCATTGCAGATGGGCCTGATGACTTTTGGGACGGTGCTCGTTCTGAGTGACGGCCTGACCTTGTCGGCGATCGCGCAGGTGGGAAGCGATTCGGTTTCCTTTATGAAAGATCTCCACCGTGGTTGGAGTGGAGCGGACTTCTACCAGCTGCTGCACCAGGGTATAAGGCACGCTGTAAAAGTTCCCATCGAAGGCAATGTGGTAATCGATGTTGACGGTGGCCCGTGTCCACTGACTCATATCGAAAGGCTCGGCCGGTAACGGGGTCAGAGCCGGTTTCTCCAAGCTGTGAAACAGACTGGAGCGCGATCCGTCCCGCTTGCGGAAAGGTCGTTCATTCAGTCGCACCAGTAACTCGCGGATCGCCTGATTGAGTTCCCCCAGGTGAAAGAACTTCCGGTGGCGCAACGCTGCGATGATCCAGCGTTCGCATACTTGCACTCCGCTCTCGACTTTGGCTTTATCCCGTGGCCGATAGGGACGCGCCGGCACCACTCCCATCCCGTAATGAACCGCAAACTCTTGATACGTGGGATTGAGATCCGGATCGTAGCGGCAGGCCCGAGTGACGGCCGTTTTGGTGTTATCGGGCACCGTCAAAGTCGGTGCTCCACCATAAAATTCCAGCGCGTGGATGTGTACCTGGATCCAGGTCTGCAGTTGCTGATCCCGAGTCGCTTCCGCATAGGCGTAAGAACTGAGCCCCAATACGGAAACAAACAGCGATGCCGGCCAGGCTTGCCCGCTCGTGGCGTCATAGACCGGGATCGTGGCTCCCGCCCAGTCCACGAACATCTTCTCGCCGGCTTTGTGTTCCTGCCGCAGTACCACGTCCAGGTGCCGCCGCCACTGCTGATAGCGCTCGCAAAACCAACTGTAACGATATCCCTCAGGATGCGTTTGCCGATATTCTTCCCACACTAACTGCAGTGTCAGATGACGATGCTGTTGCAGTTGCGCATGAATGCTCTTCCAGTCTGGCTGCGGCCGCTGCCTCTCGGTTGGCCGCGGAACCGGTGGGTTCCCAAACAACTTGGCTTCCAGTTCCTCTTCGCTCCAGCCTTCGGGCAACGGCCAGCCGATGCCGGCCGCAGCCGCCCGCTCCAAATAGTCGTGGACCGTGCCTAGCCCCATCCCGCAACTGCGCGCGATCTGCCGCTGCCCCAGCCCCAACTCAAACCTCAACCGCAGGACTTCCTTCGTTTTCCGCATGGACATTCTCCTAGCCGGCACCCTGTTCTCCTCATGGAATGGAGTTTCTTTGCCGGGTAATTGTCCAGCGCCGCTACGTCCTACTGAGATTCGCCTGTGGAAAACATTCCGCTCCAAGCTGAACACCATTCCGGTCGCCGAACAAGACTGTTCGCCTTCCCACCGGAATCGCGTTCACCTTCCCACCGGAATGTTGTTCGGAATCACAACGGAATGGCGTTCAGCTTCAGACCGGAATCGCGTTCACCTTCGACCGGATTCCCCACGTTGTCCAAGAGTATGTCGATCATGGTGTGAGTGGAGCTAAAGAGAGTCGCCCTGCGCTTAATCGGTTGATGGCTGACGCGAAGCAGAGACGCTTCGATGTTATCGCAGTTTGGAAGGTTGATCGCTTTGGAAGATCGCTTCGGCACCTAGTGAACAGTCTTGCAGAACTTGAGAACTTCGGCGTGTCCTTCGTCAGCTTGCGG
>JAICSO010000126.1 GCA_025936825.1 Terriglobales bacterium | reverse complement strand
TTTAAACAGGAGCGCCTTTCCTTGCATATCAATGTCAACTGACGTGAGTTCCCATCGGCCAGGCGACAGCTGTTGTTGCTCCACATCGAAGTGACCGCCGTACTGCAAGTACCCGAGTAGGCCGCCGGCGGATTTCACGTCAGCCATGAGCTGTCCGCGCATACGTACCAATCTGCCTTGTGTCGCATATATCCATATCTCGCCTGCCAGACTCTTAAACACGCGTGCCTCCCGCGTCGGAGGCTGAAAGTCGGGATTCGGTTGGTAGCTGAGTTTTATGAGACTTCCCTCAGTCCCTGCGTAAGCAAAGATGAAAGCCTCAGGAATCAGCTTGAATAGTTCTTCGCATTGCTGTGCTTCTTTCTTTCGCGTGTGTTCAATTCGGTGCTGTTCGGTCACATTCTTGACCAGAGGCTTTTCAGGTGCGGGAAAGCCAGAGGGAAGAGGAACGTGCCACGATGCGTGCCGAGTTTGAAGCGCATTGGCCTGAGTTGGTGGCTTACATCAAGCAGACCGAGGGACGTGGCGAAAAGATGAGAGGCGATGTACTGTTTGCACTAGGGGAGGGCCAAGGTGGCCCTTCTGTAGAAAAGATCGTGTGGTACATGCTTGACCGTGCTGTCCTGATGAGCGCCAAACCCGGCTCCAAGGTAGCCTGATTCATTCGGAGTGGGCGTAGACGAAGCCACGTTGTTGCTCTCCCTTAAACGTTTGGGGATGATCACACCTTCGTCGTCGCTTCGTGATTGTGCTGGCCCTAGAACCTGAAGAATGACGATAGAAACGTTGCAGTGTCAGGAAGAAGCGTGTTTCATTGCGGCGGTATTCAGTCCCGCCCAAACCAGTTTGTGAGGGATTGGTACGAAACCAAGCGGTTATGTTGCAGAAATACTGCTACGTACTTCGCCAACCTGTTCGGGATCTATGGCAGTCCGTTCGACACGGAATGCTAATGACGACAGTCGTTCCTGCTCGATCAGAGCGCATTTTGAATAACCCACCGCACGATAACGATGGTTAATCGGATTTACGACAGCCAAGTCCGAGAGAAAGACACGTAACGTTTGCGAATAGCAATGAAGGAAAAAAGGAAACGGGACTGTCCCTCCCCCGAGGCAAGTCCCGTCCTCAAGAGTCGCTTGCGAAACGACTACTCACGAATGAATCTAGCAAGAATCTTCGTCATTCGAAATTCCACAAGCGTGCCATGCCACCCCCACACCGCGGCTGAGGCGGAGACCCGAGTTTGTAGGGCAGCATACATTGTCTTGCTCCTTGGCCCCTGAAAAGATTTACGGCAGTTCGATCACGTCGGGATGATTCTTTTCACGCTCATGCTCTTCGGCAAGGACTTTTTCAAGCCAGTGCGCCTGTCGCTCCGCTACCCACTTGTCCGCTAATAGAGGATTGTGAGCGATGGAGAACAACTCACCACACTCGTCGCAACCGAACGTCCCCATGTCCCGAAAGCCCACTGCTCTCTGGTCGGTATGGCCCTTTTTGATTGCAGCTGCTTTCATCTAGGGCTATTATGCTGCAGCGTCCTGATCGGCGTGTACTGGGCGCTCACGCTGAGCAGATTTTGGCAGGCAGTAATTTGCGACATGGTACTCGTAGCAATAATCGCAGAATGATTCCTCGCAGCACTCGGTACGGCACTGGATGCAGATCGCGGCTCCGCAATCAGCGCACTGAGCAATCGATGGCTTACCGCACCGAACGGTTTCTGCCCCTGAGGCGTCGCCAAATTCGATCTGACAGGCTAAATGCATCTCGGAAATGCTAGCAGAGCGAGAGACGAAAATTGGGCGAATACCTTCTCTCCACCTCACACGCTGTCGACAGATGGCGAGTCAGCCCGAATTGTCGCTATTGTCTGGATAGTTCCCAGCGCACACAAAAGGGCGCAACCGAAATTCGTTTTCGATCACGCCCCCTGTGCCCCCGGCGGATGGGGGAGGCTGTTCTTCGTCACCGGGGGAATGCCTCAGTTCTTTCGCAACCGGCGGCGGGACCTTCATGACTTCTTGCAAAAAATCGCTTTTCGCCTTCATCCAACCTTCCTCTCGTCCATGGAAATTGAGCCTTCTAAGTTCTCGTTGCCATTCTCTGTCGCTTTATGCTTTGCGTTGAGGGCTCTCGCGTTGACTGCGAAGAATTCAGCCAGCGCGAAATAGAGAACGGTGAGTCCCGCTCCCATTGCCAACCCCACAAGCCCGCCCATCAGTAGCAGCTTCACTCTGGCCCCGGTTTGCGAACCGTCTACCGGCAGCGTGGAATAGTGAACCCAGAATCCGTTCACCCGAGAAGCGTGACAGAGGAAGAGATGTAGGTCGGGAACCTGGGACTCAGTCGAACTGCCCGGCCCACCTGGGGTCGGCGTCAAATCGACGCGCTGTCAATATGGGTTCTTACAATGACGGACCGAGCACAGATGAGACCAAATGCGTTCCTCCCCCAAGGACACATCCGGGACAGGAGGCTCGGCCAAGAATGCGAAGCATCATATCGCCATCGTAAGAACAGTCAAGTAAATTCTCTAGTTGTAAGTCGAAACATTCTCAAAGGCTGCTGATTATCGCAACATCCATTGAAATCTGGCAGCGCAGACCGCCGATCCCAAATCACACTTGACTGGTGTTCGCAACGGTCAAGACTCGGAGGATGGCGCCGGGACTGAACACACTACACCCGCCGCTCTCGAAGCCCGGCCTGCAGGGATGATTAAACCGATGGCTCGCGAATTTATCTCGCGGAATTTGCTAGCGATGGCCTTGTGATGGCGCAGGTTGCGGCAAACGGCGGAGACATAGCACGGGTTGCGCTCCCCACCCCGACAATGATGCACGATGTTTGATGACCCATCCCCGAGTGGGTCCGCTGACCGCACGCCCATGAGAAGGCTTTTTTACAGGAATGGAGTTGGTATAAAGAACGCACGTTAAATGGTCGGGGTGTGACACGCCGGGGAGGCGACATGCAGCATCCCGACCATTTCCCACAAGCCCCGCCCCCCTGAGAATCGAGGCGATGATCGGAGACGATCTAGGAGGCGCACAGGATTTCAGAGTTCCGATCCGCATTGCAATACAGCGGCAACCCGAGCCCAAGTTTTCCGAAAGCCTAAAAGCGCACACGGCTCAGTCGTAAAAACAGAGCCGCAATAGCAAGGTGAGCAAGTAACCCAGAACGCTAAAAGACGAAGCGAGACTCTCCTCCCCCGAAGAGATCCCGCTTCGAGAGCCGCCCCAAATCTATAAAGACAGCGTCTCGCGTTCAACTTAATCTTCCAGAGACAATAAGAAAATAGGAGAAAACGCGCAGAAAGCGCCTACGGATAGCCGGGAAGAAGCGAGGGGCGGCTATCACGGATGGGGGAGGTTTGCCGCCGCTGTCGGCTTTGGCCGGAGCAGCTACGACCGGTGATAGTCGCCCTGAAGTTGACTATACACCACGGAGT
>JAICSO010000023.1 GCA_025936825.1 Terriglobales bacterium | reverse complement strand
GTTCATCGCGCGCCGCGTCAGCGAAACGTGAGAAATTGCGCTGAGCGTTAGTTGGAAGCTTGCATTGGTCGCTCAAACGGCATGAACTCCTGGTGAGGGTTGCCGTTCGAGGGTTTACAAACGTGCCAAACTGGTGTGAGTCCGCGGAAAAACGTACAGGGATTACTCAGCCATGCTGCGCAGATACATCCGCCCGGCGATCGGCACCAGGCTATTAGCCTCACTCTCGCCGCTCGAGATCCAATCGGCATATCAGATTATGATCGATCGGAAACTGTCGGCACGCACCGTTCGCTACGCGCATGCCGTTTTGCGAGCTGCAATCAGGCAAGCAATACGTTGGCAGTTGCTGCTCTCTGATCCAACCCATGGAGTGCAACTCCCCAGTCCACACTGTAGAGAAATGTCCGTTTTGAACACAGATCAGGCTCGATCATTTCTGAGGGCTGCGGCGCGTTCTCCCCAAGAGTGCCTCTTTGCTGTAGCCCTCACTACCGGAATGCGTCGAGCGAGTACCTCGCCCTTAGCTGGCGGGACATCGACTGGGATCGTGGAACGGTAAGTGTCGTTCGGTCGATTCATCGGCACGATGGGCAATGGATCTTTACGGACACGAAGCGAGTCCGAAGCCGTCGACTGGTTAAGCTGCAGACCTGGGTGCTCGAATTACTCAGAAGAATGAAGGATAAGACTCAGGCACGTGGTGAAACGTTCGACAGCCCTTTCGCTGATCTGATCTTCACCACTGCCCATGGTGATCCGATCAGCGAGGAATATTTCGTGAAGAGGAATTTCAAACCACTTCTACGAGAAGCTAGCTTGCCGAATATCCGGCTGTACGATCTGCGCCACACATCAGCGACCCTTGCACTAACGGTCGGGGTTGCGCCAAAAGTGGTGTCCGAGCAACTCGGACACGCCAGCGCAGCTTTCACCTTGGATACCTACTCCCATGTGCTGCCGCACATGCAAGACGAAGCCGCTGAAAAGATGGAAGCGGCCCTGTTGAACGGTCTTTCGCTATAGCCAAATTCCTTTCAATTTAAAGCAACCATCAGCGTCGCCGCTCTGTGCGCGAGCGAAGAAAGGAGGTGTCTTCATGTCCCGCAAACTAGGTCAGATCATCGCAGTTCGTCAGAATACCTGGATGATTCGCATCCCCATGGGCTGCGATCCTCAAACCAAACAGCGCAACTATTACAACCGTACTGTTCATGGTTCTCTGCGGCAGGCGCAGAAGTTCTTGGGAAAGAAGGTCAATGAATTAGGAGCTTATATCGAGCGGGACGGCGCGAAGATTCGCTTGGACGAATACCTCGATCGGTGGCTAAAAACGGTCAAATCGCAGCTTTGTAGCAAGACGTATGAAGGCTACGAAAGCCTTCTCGCAAAGTACATCCGTCCATCACTTGGGAAGAAAAATCTGGTAGGCATCAGGCCGTTGGACGTCCAGGGGGTCTATCAAGCGATGTCAGATCGCGGGCTCTCGCCGCGGACGGTCCAAGGCGCTCACTGGGTGCTGAATGCTGCCTTCAGGCAGGCTTTGCGGGGGAAATGATCCTGGAAGTCCCAACAAAAAAACTGAAGTTGCCTCGGATCCGAAGGCGAGAAATGCGAGTCTTGAGTGTGGAGGAGGCGAAGATGTTCTTGAAGTTCGCATTACCCACGATGTACGGAACTCTTTTCGCCCTTGCGATCACAACCGGCATGCGCCCAAGCGAATGCATCGGCCTCAAGTGGCAAGACATCGACTGGGAGCGCGGAACCGTCAGCGTCAGAAGAACGCTTCGGAAAGGCCCGACCGGCCAGTGGGAGTATGGGGAGACCAAGCGGGCTGGCAGTCGAAGGCTGATCAGATTACAGAATTGGGTTATCGCGAGACTGAAGCAATTGAGGGAATTCCAAACGGCGCATCCAGTTGTTGATGCCGAAGAATGGCCCGAAGCAGTTGATCTGCTCTTCGTGACTGAATTCGGCCGGCCGGTCAATGTGAACAGCCTGGTCTACAAGCACTTCAAGCCCATCTTGAAAAGAGCCGGACTGCCGAACATCAGACTCTATGACCTGCGGCACACCGCAGCAACCTTAGCGTTGACCGTGGGCGTTTCGCCCAAGGTAGTATCAGAGCAATTGGGGCACACGAGTGCGGCCTTCACGCTGGATGTATATTCACATGTTCTTCCGCACATGCAGGATGATGCCGCCGCGAAAGTGGAAGCTGCATTATTAGCGTAAACTTTTCCTTGCGACCTTCACGTTCGATTCAGAGGTTCGTCGTCGGAGTCAAAACGCCCTGCCGAACATGGAGTCCCTTCAACAGAAAAGGTCGTGCTGCTAAACTGAAATCAGTCGTTGCCGTTACTGAATACGGTTGGCAAGAAAGAAAGATCCCGCCGCCACGGATCTTGGGCGGAAAGGCGGGAGGGCGACGTATAAGAAGTACGGTTCGGATCACTACAGCAAGCTTTCAAAGAAGCGAAAGAACCGGCGAGGTGGCCGTCCTCCCAAGTCCAAGTAAACCGGCACAAAAGCTCATTGACAAACACCGAGCGCTCGCTGTTTAATCCATTCGATCGGCAATTGCACAATTAAGCCGTTCAGATTCCCATTAGTAGTTCTGCGAGTGAGATTCCGAGGGTCCGGGCAATTTTGTGAAGGACGGACAATGACACATCGGATTTTCCTAGTTCGACCTTGCTCATATAGGAACGGTTCACGCCGCTTCGATCGGCAAGTTCTTCCTGCGACCACCCACGGTCCGTTCGTAGGTTTCGTACTCGTTTCCCAACCTTAAGGAGCAGTTGTGTCACGTGCGAGATTTGAAAGCAAGCTCATGCCAGCGTCCACCGCCTATAGAATGACCGTCTATAGACATCAAAGCGAGACTCAATCGAACTTGTCGTGAGTCACTAGGAGGTAAGACTGAGTCCGCTGCCGTCGGCGGATTTGTAAGTACTTGAAAAACACATGTTTATGTGTGCGGCGAGGTGTGCGACGGCAGTGACCATAAATAAAGGATACCGAGCCCTCGAAAACTGCCGAAACCTTGGGGAAGACTGACCTCGCCGAACTCCGTTTGAACGTACTTCATGGCTCCCGGCTTTATGGATGCTTCCACTGTATTTCGGCTAAATGCGCTCGCAATCTCTAAAGAGCGCGATGAGAAGGCCACCTCTCCCGCTGAGCCGCGCACCGTCGAGTCGGAGATCTCCGATGAAGCGTTGATGGTCCGGATTTGCGATGGGAGCAGGGAAGCACTAGGTATTCTATTCCGCCGCTACGCCCGACTGGTTCGGGCTGTTGCGATGCGCATCCTGCGCGACGACTCCGAAGCAGATGATTTGCTTCAGGACGTATTTCTGTTTGTTCATCGCAACTGCTCCATCTTTGATTCGTCCCGATCTGCGCTGCGCTCGTGGATCGTTCAGATGACTTATCACCGCGCCATCGATCGCAGACGGTACCTCAACTCCCGTCACTTCTACACCAGGGTGGACCTCGATGGCGTGGCGGAGTTATTGGACTCGCGCCCGGAAAGCAGGGAAGAAGGAACTCACCTCAATTCGGTGGTCGGGAATGCGACCGTGGCGGGACTTCTCGACTCCCTGACAGAAGACCAGCGCAATACTCTGAGCCTGCATTTCTTTGACGGCTATACCTTCGCCGAAATCGGCGCAAAACTTGATCAATCTGTGGGAAACATACGGAATCATTACTATCGGGGCTTGGACAAGCTCCGAAAGCGGCTGTTTGCAGAGAAATTGCCGGACCGTAACGGATGTGGTAGAAAATGATTCTCAAACCAGGAGCCGGGGCATTGTCGCAATCACCCCATGACGAGTTTCTCGGGCTCTGCGCTGTCTCAACTTCCGGCCAGCTGACGGCCGAAGAGCGGAAGCGACTGCAGCAGCATCTGAGGATTTGTCCCTCCTGCAGGGAGGCCATGCAACAGTTCGATGCGGTGGTCAGAAAGACCATTCCCGCCTTGGCGCCGGACCCGAAACAGGTGGAGTTTGATCCGTTATGGTCGCAAGAGCAAGCAGAAACCGCCCTTTTCGAGCGCTTGACTCACGAGGAACAATCGGGCGCGATTCATGCGGGCTCCGATGGGGACTCTGTCTCGGAGGCCGTAGCGACGGTCACTCGGTCGGCGAGTCAGGCTACTTGGCGCAACGTCTGGGTTCTCTGTGCCGCTGGAATCCTGCTGTGCATAGCCCTTGGCGTTTCTGCCTTCCAAGTGGGCATTCGACTGGGTGTGAAAAGTGCCGTGGTTCGACCGATCGCCGGACGGAGAGATTCCGCGGTGCTGCAAGAACGGGTCAGCGACGCTGGCCATGAGCGTGAGATTCTAAGTTCGCAGATGGCAGAAAGGGACAGGGAAGTTTCGTCGCTGCGGTGCGAACTAGGACGGCAGTCGAGTGAGATGCGTCGAATGAGACTTGTCAAAGCGAGACTAGAAGCCGAGCTCCAGACCGGTCAGACGGACAAGCAGGATATTCTTCAAAGGCAATCTGAATTGACTCAGAAGCTGGAAGCTGCCGAGACCAAGACTCAAGGGCTTCAGCAGAAGCTGGAAGTACTCGGTCGCCAGTCCTCCGAGGATAAGCAACGGGCCAATGCACTAGAAGCCAAGGTCGTCGATCTGACGCGCTTGCTGCGTGACCGCGAGGCTGGAATCAGCCAGGCGCAGGAACTACTCGCCCATGACCGTGACATCCGCGACCTGATGGGTGCACGGGATCTCTACGTTGCAGAGGTCTACGACGTGGAGGGCACGGGAGAGACCAAGAAGCCCTATGGCCGCGTGTTCTATACAAAAGGGAAGTCGCTGATTTTTTACGCATACGACCTGGACAAGCAGCCCGGAGTGAAGAACGCCAGCACTTTCCAAGCCTGGGGACGGCGTGGGCCAGAGTGGCAAGAAGCGCTCAACCTAGGTGTCTTTTATGTGGATAACGCTTCCAAGAGGCGATGGATCCTGAGGTTCGATGACCCTAAAGCGTTGGCGCAAATTGATGCTGTCTTTGTTACGGTCGAGCCCAACGGTGGCAGCCAACGGCCTAGCAAGAAGCCACTATTGTTTGCCTACCTGCATATTGATCCGAATCACCCTTAGTTTGTGTTTGGAAAACTGACCACTAGCCTTTCCCGAATACTGCTCAAAAAAAAATTGATACAAATACTGATGGCCTTCCGTAGACCGGATGAATCCGTATGAATCCGTCGATGCCAGGAGCGGCCCTTGTGAGACTACGCTTCCCCCTACTCGCCTTGCTGTTCATTGCACTTCTCGCGACCTCTGCAGCCGCACAATCTCCAAATGGCACCATCAGCGGACTGATTGTTGATTTAACGGGAAAGGTAATCGTCGGTGCTGACGTGCAAATCGTGAACGATGCCACTGGGGTTAAGTATCCGAGTGTGACCAATGCTGAGGGCATCTATGCTGTTCCCAACCTTCCGCCAGGGCCTTACCGCATCCAGGTTTCCAAATTTGGTTTCAAAACGCTAATCAAGCCAGACATCGTTTTGAACGTCCAAGACGCGCTGGCCATCAACTTTACACTGCCCGTCGGAGCAATTGCGGAGACTGTGACGGTACAGGGCGGCGCTACGCTGGTGAACACTGAGTCAGCGGCGGTGAGTACCGTCGTTGACCGCCAGTTTGCCGAGAACCTACCGCTGAACGGTAGAAGTTTCCAGACTCTGATTCAACTGACGCCGGGCGTGGTATCAACTCCCTACAGCAACTACGATAACGGGCAATTCAGTGTCAACGGACAACGGGCGTCTTCCAATTACTGGATGGTCGACGGAGTGAGCGGAAATGTCGGAATCGGCACCTCGAACTACTCCGCGGGAAATGGCTTATCGGGTGCCAATGCGTCTCTGAGCGTCCTGGGTGGGACGAACAGTCTGGTTTCTGTGGACGCCATGCAAGAGTTTCGCATCCAGACTTCGACGTTCGCGCCAGAGTTTGGTCGCACCCCTGGCGCACAGATCTCCATCGTCACACGCTCCGGATCCAATCGATGGCACGGCAGCGCATTCGAGTATCTAAGGAATGATGTCTTCGATGCCAATGACTGGTTTGCGGACCATAACGGCTTACCCAAGCCGGAGGAACGCCAAAACGATTTCGGGGCCACCTTCAGTGGCCCCATCCTCAGAAACCGGACCTTTTTCTTTTTGTCTTACGAGGGCTTACGTCTCCGCCTCCCTCAGGTGGCCCAGTCGCTTGTGCCGGACTCGAATGCTAGGGCCGACGCTATTCCGGCAATGCTGCCTTATCTAAATGCATTTCCGTTGCCCACTCCCGGCACGATGGATGATGTCACCAATGGAATCGCACAGTTCAACACTTCTTTCTCCAATAGTGCGCGACTAGATGCTTACAGCCTTCGAATTGACCACCGGATCAACGACGCGTGGAGTATCTTCGGACGATACAATGACTCTCCTTCGACATCGAGCCAGAGGGGGCACGGTACCCTTAATTCGGTGTCGCCGTCCAAGATCACAATCCGGACGTCGACTCTAGGATTGACTTGGGTACCTTCAGGAACGGTGGTCAATGACGTTCGCTTCAACTACAGCGCGACTGTCTCCAGGAGCTTCACGTACTTGGATAACTTCGGTGGGGGAGTTCCGCTAGCGTCGTTGCCCTTCCCGAAGGGGTTCAACAACAGCAACAGCGCCCTCGTTACGATATGGCTCTCCTTGGGCTCAGCCGGTCCACAACCAGGATTCAACGGGGAAAATAGGCAGCGGCAGCTGAACATTGTCGACGGTCTAACCATTCAGAGGGGCACTCACAATATCAAGATCGGGGTAGATTATAGGCGCCTGTCTCCCTCTTGGGGTAACGCCCTTTATAAACAAAATGTAGTCTTCGGCGACGTTCCCTCGTCGACCTCTGGCACAATGCAATTTGATGGAGTGTCATCCGGCCGAAGTGGAAAATTCCTATTCCAGAATCTGGGGGCATATCTACAGGATAATTGGAAGATTGGCGGCGCCTTGACCATCACGTACGGGCTGCGTTGGGATGTGGACTTCGCGCCATCTTCAAACCCTCCCTTTCTTGCTATTACGAGCTTGGATTTGAACAATCTTACAAATCTTGCGCTCGCACCCAGTGGAACAGCTCCCTTCCATACCAGTTATAAAACTTTTGCACCGCGGATAGGCGTTGCGTACGAACTCACGAGAAGCCGGAACTGGCAAACCGTCCTGCGAGGGGGAACTGGCGTCTTTTATGACCTAGCAACTTCCGAAGCCGGCAACAGCATCAACCCAAGCTACTATCCTTTTGGAGCGACTCAATACGCTCTCGGTCCCATTTATGGCGGTACCAGCACATTCCCCCTGAGTTCCGATGACGCAGCGCCTCCGGCCATAACTCCAAACAATTTGTTGGCACCCGGAGGCGCTTGGGGAGTGTTCGATCCGCATCTGAAGCTGCCGTACACTCTGCAGTGGAATGTGAGCGTCGAACAAGCAATAGGCGCAGAGCAGGCGCTGTCGGCATCCTATGTTGGCTCATCCGGAAGACGATTAATCCAGTCCGCACATGTGGCCTCGCCCAACCCGCAGTTCGGGTTTATCAACCTAATTACCAACGAAGCCACATCCAGTTATCATGCGCTGCAAGTACAGTTTCAGCGGCGCCTCAGCAATGGCCTTCAGGGGCTCGCTTCGTACTCATGGTCGCACTCGATAGACACTGCGTCCGCCGGTTCGTATGTGGGCAATGGAGCGAACGCCTTTCTGCCAAGTACCATTAACCAAAACCATGGTGACTCCGATTTCGATATCCGTAATGCCTTTTCTGCCGCTGTCACGTATGAGATCGCAACTCCGCGGCTTCGCAAGCTTGCAGACGCGGCACTGCGTGGTTGGTCTGTTCAAAGCATCTTCCAGATTCGGTCTGCGCCTCCGGTCAATGTGTTCGACGGGAACTTCTCGTATTTGCAGAGCTTCCAAGCGCAGATTCGGCCTGATCTGATTGCTGGAATTCCCGTGTATCTCTACGGTCCGCAGTATGCGGGTGGAAAAGTGCTCAACAACACTCAGGGCCAAGCGGGGCTAGGCTGTTTCGGTCCCTTCTGCCCGCCTCCCACCGATGTGAATGGGAATCCCCTTCGGCAGGGTAGCCTGGGCCGCAACGCGCTTCGGGGCTTTGGAGCGTGGCAATGGGACTTTGCAATACACCGAGATTTCCCCATTCGAGAGTCACTGAAGCTTCAGTTCCGGGGAGAGATCTTTAACCTCCTGAACCATCCAAACTTCGGACCACCCGTGTCTGACATGAGCAACGCAACTCAGTTCGGTCTGTCTACGCAGACACTTGGCCAGTTCTTGACCGGGTCGAATGTCGGCAACGGCGCATTCAATCCCCTTTATCAGCTCGGGGGGCCACGGTCCTTGCAATTTGCTCTGAAGCTACAGTTCTGATGCTGGATGGGCGCTCTTACCCGACATCATGGGTCAGGAATAGCAAGAGCTAGCCCTGGTGTGACCGGACGCAGGGGTTGGATTTGCTCCTCAATGCCTAGTTGTCCATTTCTTACGCCAATGACCGAGCAATGCATCGCGATGAAGCCGGAAGGACCCCTAAGGAACCCTCTGCGCTCTTTCCGGCGTCTCACGGTGGACGTTAGTATCTGGGCTTCGCAATGCCTGGCATTTACCGCCGCAATGTCCGCTCTGACTTGGAGCGTGTCAATTCACGGCACAGACACCGCAACAACGAAGCGTCCATTTACGGTGAAGGATTCCATTGAGATTTCTCAGATCGTAGATCCGGCTCGATCCACAACAATTGAACTGCACGAACGGCAACCCACAGGCACGCCAATATGTTCTCCAGATGGTCGGTACTTCTTGCTCGTAACCCAGCGCGGGGTGCTTTCCGCCAATAAACTTGAAGGCACAATCTGGCTTTTTGATCAGAAGATTGTTCGGGATCATATTCTCGCGAATTCTCCTGCAAAGCTGGTTCCGAAGAAGCTCGTAACGGTGAGGTCGACCAGCAACACACCGGTAATCGAGGATGTCCGCTGGATTGACGGTTCAAAGAAAGTGGCTTTTCTGGCTAAAAATGACAGTCCCTACCAGCGCCTCTTTGTTGTTGATGTGCAAACAACAACAATGGTCGCTCTGACAAAGGAAGAGTTGTACGTGACTGCGTTCGAGATGCGCGGCGATGTGCTGGTGTACACGACGCTCGCTGAGGACAATGTCGAGCAGCATTCGACGCGAAAAATCTTAAATGTTGGTGGTCGAAGTGCACTTGGACTGTTGTATCGGAATCCTCCTGCTATACAGGATGTCGAGGAAAGTTACCTGCTTAAACATCCGAATTATCTCCACGTTGAGCAAGGCGGCAGAGACATACCGGTGAGGTTTCCAGGCACACAAGAGCCGTTGCAAGTGTTTGTCCCGAGCATCTCCCTCTCTCCGGATAAAAAGTTGCTGGTGACCGTTGCACCGGTCGCTGATGTGCCGAAAGCGTGGGAGCGATATCAACCTCGCTTTGAACAGTTTCGCCTCAAGGATGGACGGTTTCTCCATAAAGACTTGACGACGCTCGAAAGCTTTTGGAGGCCAGAAGAATATATCGTCGTAGATCTTGCTACGGGCTTGGTATTCCCGCTTCTTGATGCACCTGCGGGTCGAGATTTGGGTTACGGTAGCGTACCAACACAAGCATTCTGGCTTGCAGATAGTCGGCACGTGGTCCTCACAAATGCTTACGTGCCACTTTCAGATTTAACAAATAGCAGAGGAGCGGGGCCGACGGTTAACGACCCTACCTTCGTGCTCATGGACGTCGTCACTCGGCAAGTGCAGAATAGTATTAATTTAAGACAGTCATCAACGGCGGCGCACTACGAGGCAATCGACGGCGTGCAGTGGGATCCTGCAAGGAATGAGATTACGATTCACTACAGGTCAACGGGTGATTCGCGGCCTCTTTCAGGCGTCTACAGCTTGAAATTGAACGAGTGGCGCCACTCTGGGCCGCACAAGCTGAACAATTCAGTACGGCTAGACGGAATAAACGCCGAACTGGAAGTCCATGAGGATCTGAATCATCCAACCGTGTTGAGATCAGGTTCGCAAAGTAGCGAAGCCGAGTTGATCCTCTGGGATCCCAACCCACAATTGAGCCAAGTAGAGTTGGGAATGGCCAAACTTTACCACTGGCAGGACATGAGCGGGAGAACATGGTCTGGCATCCTGGCTTTGCCACCCGAGTATACGGCTGGCCGACGATACCCGCTCGTGATCCAAACACATGGCGACGATCCAGACGCTTTTTTTGCTGATGGCGCAGTGACAACTGGAAATGGAGGCAGGGCTTTGGCAGCTAAGGGCATAATCGTCTTGCAAACAGGCGACTATTTCCCGGATATGGACGGGCCTCAAGAAGGACCGAACCAGTTGGCTATGTTCGAATCGGCCATTAGTCTCCTGGTTTCGCAAGGACTCGTTGATCGCACTCGGGTTGGTATTATCGGTTTCAGCCGCACGTGCTTTCACGTGATGTATGCACTGACGCACAGCCCTGGATTATTCAGAGCGGCGGCTGTTACCGACGGGGTCAACTTTAGTTACGTCGAATATGTCCTTGCTGGCGCCCAAGATCAATATCAGGAAGAGGCTGAGGGAATTAATGGCGGTTCTCCGTTTGGGGGCAACCTGTTAGCGTGGCTTCAAGATGCTCCGAATTTCAGTTTGGGCAGAGTCAAGGCGGCTCTTCTTATTTCTGCATACCTAAGGGGATCCTTACTCTCACAGTGGGAGACGTTTTCAGGGCTGCGGAGGCTGAAGAAACCTGTGGAGATGTCCTGGTGGCCACGGGAGAATACCCCTCATATCCTCGTACAGCCCGTTCAACGATATTCTTCTCAGCAGTCAGCAGTCGAGTGGTTCGATTTTTGGCTGAACGAACACAAGGATTTAGATCCTGACAAGGCAGACCAGTATGCGCGGTGGGAGACTTTGCGTAAACTTGAAACAAATGACGGCCGATGAGAACGGACGGAACGAGGAATATCGATCGTCAGAAAAAAGGCTCCCCCTAGTTCGCCAGCGCAGCGCGCCCAAGAGAGAGCCGTGAAGCAAACCGTCAAGCAATATTCTGCTGCCGGTTGCAAGCGTCAGTCTTCGAATTCACAATCCTTCGGAAGTGCTAGCTGTCCAGGCTGATCGCTGTTTATGCTTTTCGTCCCTTGAACGAGCATCGACGCGGGCCCCAGTTCCGTAATTTCAGGCTTATTGTAGTTCATGGTGGTTACCTCCTTTCTTAGAGAAGCTAATTCTCTGCCGGCAGAAAGCGTTTGTTTTCAAATTTCAGGTGCGCGCCCACTAACGCCACCACCCTTCGGATGAATCCCCACGAAGCGTTGGCTAAATGGCCGACCCACGGGAAATCGAGATCACTCCGTAGGACTCGGCCTGACGCAACCACGTCTCTAAAGATATTGCTTTCATCAGGCGCAGAACGTATGGAGAGCTTTGACCGTTCTTCACTGCGCGCAGAGATTCCCTTAGGGGTTCCGTGACGAAATAACCGAGGCGAGACCCAACCGGATGGCAGAAGAGACTCTCCACCAGCTTCCAATGCACCTCTAGCGTCACCGCAAAACATCGGCTGACCATCGATTTTGTCCTTCGCAATAAAATGTCCTGCGGCACAATGTTTGCCAGAGCTCTTCGCATAAGAAAACGACGCTGCCCAGGCCGAAGCAGCTGATCGAGCGGAATTGCGGTCAGGAATTCGACCAACTGTTGATCAAGATACGGGTATCTAGTTTCGACGATCGAGGGTTCTAATGAACTCATCTGTCTTCCGATCGTCACAATAGTGTGAACTGCGTCGCGCACACTCGGATACACAACCCCCAGACCCCTAGTAGCATCGACCTGCCGGATGGATACTTGGTATCTTCTCGCGAATGCGGGATTAATCCAGGGATCTACCTTTCCTTCGTCAGTAAGCAGTGCGCGCGTCCACCCCGGAGCCAACTGCAAGAGGCTCTGAGCGAGCAGGTGAACCCACGGTCTCTTTCTGATGAGAAGACTCCACGCCGCGAGCTGCTTGGCTAATTCGACGAACCGCAACTGTAAAAACAGATCCGCCATCTGAACCCGCGGATTCAACGCCTGCCCGTTGAATTCGTCACCTCCGCGTCCAGAGAGAGATACTCGATACTCGTGTTGCTCCAGGACCTGAGACAGTGCTGTCGTGATCTCAGCTCTACCTCCAAAACTGGGGCTTGCAACGAAAACGGGACGATCGAACAGAATGGAATCCACACCGCCTTCGAAATTGAAGCAAAACCCTGCGCGCCCTCTGAGCTGCTCGACCTTCGTGATATAGCGAAAATCATCCTCATCAGGTTCTGCGAGGTCGTAAAAGGAAAACGTATCCACCCCCGGTGTTCCTGGGGAACTCGTATTAAGGATGCTGTCGGCCATACAGACGATCGACGTAGAGTCAAGACCGCCGCTGAGATCGGCCAGGATGCGTGACTGCGTACGGAGTCTCCGTTGCACAGCTTGCCGAAAGAGGTATCGATAGTGCTCTTCGTATTCCGCATCGCTGCGATAGTGGATCGAGGGCCGCAAGTCGGCCGACCAAAAACGACCGAAGGTCACCTTCCCACTTTTGATTCGTACAAAGTGCCCGGGCGGAACCGCCCTTATTTCTTGGTACGGGGTAAGGTCAGCTTCAGGATCGGCTGCCAGATAGCCGGCAATGTATCGGTCGCACACATGCAAGTTCTTGTTGGCAATCGCAAGGGAAGCTAAGTGACTGGACCAGGTCACCCGAGTCGGGGTGAGATGGTAGAAGAGATGTCGGATCCCCATGTAATCCCTGGCTAAAATGAGCTCCCTGTTGTCGGGAATCCAAATCGAGATCGCCCAATCACCTACTATTCTTGTGAAGCAGTCTGTGCACCATCGATCAAATGCTGTTGCCGCAATCTCTGCATCGGTGGTATCGCTTCGCAGCGTATCTTGAAGCTGTTCAATGAGCTCGTGCCGATTGTCAAGACGGCCGTCCCAGGTGACGATATTCCCTTGAGGCGAAACCACGGGTTGATGTTCAGCAGTGGCCTCGGCTGTGGTCCGGAAAGGGCGATAAAGGAATCCCACTGGTCCTTGACAATGAGTCGTCTCGCCATCTGGGCCATATGCAGCAGCGGTACTGCTTAGGCGAGTCAGAGACTCACAACCAATCGGCTCCCCGTCGAAGCTGAGAATACCTATTTGTACACTCATTATCGCGTCCTATTACCATCGGTCGAGGACTTCGTAAGTTTTTCTAACGTCCCTAGGCTCGTTGACGGGAACTCCGTTGACCTCTGTCCAAGCATGTGCTTTGAACGGCAGAATCTGGGCGCCCACAATCATTTGTGCCGGCACACCACAGGCGCGAAGAAGACAAGTTGTTACGACGGATCGTTGCAGGCATAACACGCGCTTCGGGTAAAGGACGCAGGCGTAATTAACCGCTTGGCAGACACGCTGAACCGGGTCGTCTGAAGGAGTTTTCTCACGAAGGCTCCAACGGCTGACGTACTTATGCAACCGACGGAAACTCTGTCCGAGGTGCAGCGTGTCAAAAGCCGCGAGGCCAAACAGCGCCTTCCAGAAAAGCAATCGTGCCATCGTTTGTCTCCGCAAACACAAGGAGCGAAGGCTTCGGAATACGATATCGCTCGGCGACATTACGCAATCATCTAAAAGGTTGAAGCCCTTGGTTGGATGGCTATGGGTTTCTTGCGAGAAGCACTCCTAGTCGCTCGAGGGACATCAAGAACTCGCGAGCGTCCGAGCTGGCAGCTTCCGGAGACACATCAAAGTGTCGGATTATTTCCTCCGTGATCTCGGATTCAGTTTGCCCCTTTTGAATAGCATCGAAAATTATTGCTCCGAGTGGATTGAGTCTGAACATCCGATCGCGATGTAGGTCCAGAAGTATCCCGCCATCCTTATTCCTTGTGCTGCGAACTCCTGCGCAAACGTCGTACACGTATTCGGTCCTCCAACTCATAAAATCTATTGGGAACTGTGCCATGTCGCCTGGGTTCGGCGCGAGACTTTGCCAAAAATGTTCGCAGGATCGCCGACTAAGAGAACTTGTTGCGGGGACGATAGTGTAAGAACCGACTAGCTCGTGTCAGGCTGACAAAGCAGGTGTTCGCATTTCAGCCATTAAGCCTAAAGGATCCAGATCCTGCAAAGCATGTCATGATGGATAAGGAGAACGTGGGGGACTACTACGAGGCACGAAATTTGCGTGGACTACGAAGCAACCCAGAGTGGGAACATTTCTGTATCCATAGCTAAAGAGGGCACGACCTAATGTCCACGCTACCAAATGGAGACGATCCACGGTGATTTCTAAGAAGTATTTCCGGAGTGGTATCCTCGACCACATGTCCTGCTTCAAGAACGATTACCCTTCCGACGCACGACAACGCTGATGACCGATGCGAAATGACGATAATAGTGCTGGCCGGCAGGATATCACGCAGGGTGCTTAGCAACAGTTGCTCTGAACGGGCATCGAGAGAGGATGTGGCTTCGTCCAGTATCAGTATCCGAGGTTGTTGAAGGATTGACCTCCCGATCCCAACGCGCTGTCTTTGACCACTTGAAAGGCGGGAACCACCGGGGCCGACGCTATGATTAAGACCGTCAGGCAGAGAGCCGACCCACGTAGTTAGGCCCACGCGCTGGATCACATCCATCAGTTCTGGGTCTGAAGCCCGAATGTTGCCGAGCCGAAGGTTACTAGCTAGCGTTAGGTCAAAGAGAATCGGATGCGGTGGGGCGTAGTTCACATTTGCACGCAGGCTGTCGATGTTGATTTCCCGAATATCCTGTCCGGAGACCGATATTGCCCCAGAGCTTACATCATAGAGACGGGCCAGAAGCTTTGCCAGAGTGCTCTTGCCGGCGCCATTCCCGCCTACGATGGCGACGAGTTCGCCTGATCGAATTTCGAGCTGCGGAATTGACAATAGACCGCGGTTGTTCGGGTAGTTGAAATAGACATCTGCGAGATCAATGGTCCACGAGTTCCCGAGCGGAAATTGGGTCGCTGAAACGGAGTTCTTGATCGCGGGTTGTAAGTCCAGGACAGCCTTCACCTGGCGGATACTGGCGAAGGTCTTCTGAGCTCGTAGATAAATTTCTGCTGCTCCGCTCAAAGGTTCGAACAGTTGCGTCAGATATGTGTAGAACGCAACCAGACCACCGAGTGTCAATGTGCCGGTTAACACATTTCGGCCGCCATATCCTACGACCGCAGTTATTGCTAGTGCGATGCTCAGACTTGTGTAGAAGGTGAACCAAACCCCGTTCCGGAAAAGCCCGATCAGCGAACGGGCAGAGGTGCCCAAAAGCCGACGTGCAGAGCGCTCCTGCCGCTTTTCCTGACGAAGTAGTTGTATGGCGATGATTGATGAGAGGTGTTCTTGCAGGAATGCGCCCCACGCCAGTTGATTGTGCTGTACCGTATCGGAATCGCGTTCCAAGCGCGTGCGAAAGTGCTTTCTGGTTGCAAGAAAGATGGGAATCAGGGGCAGGACCGCTACAGTCATGCGTGCATTTAGTGCGAGCATCGTCCCTAGCGTAAGAATGGTCGCCATGACCATCCGCAAGAGAGCAGGCAGGAGGTCGGAACCAAGAAATGAGATTTCATCGATAGGCTCCTGCAGCGGGTAAATTGAGGCGCCCACTTGTGTGCTTTCATAGTAAGCGGCGGAGAGAGTGTCTAGATGTCGGAGCAGCCGTAGACGCAAGTCGCGTGCCAATCGTTGGGCTGCGACCAACGTCAAGTAGCCTCCAAGACTCGAAAGCACGGCTCTTCCCTGGTGGCACACGAAAATGAGAGCCACGGCACCGACTAGCAGGCCTATCCGCCGGTTGGGAAGGATCTCGTCGATCAGCCGTTTCAAGACTAATGGGGCGAGGAGGCCGAGGAAGCTTCCCACCGACATGCAGAAGAAACTAGCAATGTGCCAGCGAAGGAATGGGAAAACGTGTCGGGACAACCACCGCATTTCCGATGGAATCCACGACGACATCTGCATTCTACCCGTTTGCAAAACGAGGATCGACTCCGGCGACGAATTCGCAGCCTACGCTGGTTATCCCATCCAATTCCACCCTCAGTTCAAGATGTTCGCGATCCCGACAACGAGAGAAGTCAAATTTAATATTCATTGAGACTTGAGCAATCGGTCAGCGTGCGAGGTGTGCGGAAAGCTGAATGTCTCTCTGTGGAAGGGGCAAAGTCGGTGTGCCGCGCCGCTTGGAGCGGCTGCCGGCACTGCTGGCCACTCATGAGCGTCAGGCGAAAGTTATCTTTCGTTGAGCAGCACTTGCACGCTGATCAACACAGGCCCAGCGACTTCAACCGACTCCGGGCGTTTAGTTCAGTTGTCTGTTACGAATTGCGAACAAATGTGCTTTAAGATGTCTGATCTCGTGTCGCTCTTCTGCCAAGGAAGCGCGTACCCCGATCGCTGACTTTCTGGTCTGGCCTTTGTGCAGCATGATTGGGAGCATCCTGCTTGTGGATCGATTCGCCGTTCGTGAACCCGCTTTAAGTCCGATATCACGACAGCGAGGGGCCGTTAAGCCTCCGAGCCACAGTCACAACCAGGCCGACTACCTCCGCATCGTCGTGATTTCTTAGCTTCTCAGGTTGCAGATAGGCGGGGGAATACGAGTGAATCACCAACACGTCATTTTCGAGGCTACAGCACCCGCAAATGTAAGTTCCATCTCGCTTCAGCACGACATAAAGCGGTTGCTGCCACAATGGGTGCGACCGGGAGTAAATGGGCTTCTTTTTGTGACGATTGATGATCAGGATAAGTCCGTTCACCAGGAGAGGATGAAGTGGTTTCTGCTCGTCTCCAACCCAGAAGAAGTCATGAAGGGAGAGACTTTTCAGCCCGGAAAGCTCGGGCAGGAGGTTTCGCAGAAAGAATGGCACCGGTTCCCATCGCCTCAGCAATTCTAAAAGCTGCTGTCCCGAGAACTGATTAAACTCTTTTCTGTTCTTCTGAAACTTAGTCGGAGTCTTTCTTGGGACGAGATTGTCCGGGATCGGCTCTTGCCCAGCATCCTGGCTATGCAAGTCACTGCTTTTCAAAAATGTCGAGAAGTGCAGACCGTAGATCGCACACAGGGTAATTACTTTCTGCACGTGCCTCGGGGGAGCGTCCTGCGTTTCGTAGTCGGAGAGAGAACCCGGTGCGGCAAAGTATTGCTCGTCGCCCAGTTCTGAGGCGATGCGGCGGCTCAATACGGAAGCCTCGCGGAATGACAAGCCCATTCTTGATCTTGCATTGCGAAGCAAGCGGCTCAACTTTACCTGCTCTGGCGGCAGGCTCAATGGCTTCCAGTACCTCGCCAATGCTCTGGGGACTTCCGGTTGTACTCGGGCAATTAAAGGCCGGATCTCAAGATCGAGGACGCCGAGAATTCTCGCTTCTTCGTGCAACTTTAGCTCAACCTGCGCATAAGGCAGATGTGTGCTCAATGGCAAAACGCGACCTTCACCTAGTGCCTGCAGTCGGCAACAACAGAAGCCGGCCGCATGCTCGAGGAGAAACAGGCAATCCGGGGAGGCATTACGCGGCGCCAGAGTCTTTGTGATCTTCGTGTTTACTCGAACGATGCTGCCCGGGAGCAGATTGGGAAAGGCTAGAACATCTTGCCGTCCCACTTTTGCGTAAATGAAGCTGTCGCTATCCACCTGGAACGATCTAAGCCGTCTGGCTTCCGACAATTCTATGAACTGACCGAGCGGTGCAATAGATGGAGCTTCTCGGGGGCCAGGTTTGTTGCGGAACCAGGGGATCCACGATTCCGGGTCATCCACTGTGCTGTCGAGGACCATGGTCCGCTTTGAGGGAAGAAGAAGCTGCAGTTCTGGGATTCTCTCCGGGCTGAATCCGAAGACGCGCAGCCAATCATTGAACCGGTACTTGGAGATTTTGCTCAGAGCAAGCAGTTGGTGGAGACTCGGACTGAAGGTACCAACATCGAGCTCATAGTACAGGTTATGAGGCACAAAATAGGGAGATGAACGGCCGTAGAGGTTCTGCGTTCGCAAGGAGACTTGGTACAGGGTCAGGCCTTTACGGTCCAGTATTGCTCTGACACGCTCCACCACTTCGGATTTCGGGGTTCTGTGGAGTTTCACGGCCCCTGTTCGTCTCGTCTTTCCGTGTGTACGAGGAATTTGGACTGCCTTTAATAAATGGGAAATAGTCATTGCCGTGATAAGTTTGTGGGACTTGGCTCTTCCGGTGACCATGAGGTCCGTAGATGACTCTAAGCCATTGCCATTTCAAACATATCTTGCGGTCGCAATAGTGACCATCCACACGAAGGTCGGTTTGCGGGGAGACAGGGTCGAAGTATCATTTCGCATCTTCGTCCTGTTTCCGGTTTGTCGTGTTTTCGTAACAAATGCAAACCGACGGCGCCACGAAGAAAGTGTGAAGTATCATGCCGACGCCGATGTTGGAGTCGACAGAGAGGCCGGAGGCCGGCAAACGGCTTAGAGCAGAACGTTTGCGCGCCCGTCTGTCCACGCGGGACGTTCAAAGGCTTAGCCACCAAATTGCCCAGGAGAAGAACAACAACCAGGACTATTACATTTCCCACGCGTGGCTCACCGAAGTCGAAAATGGTAAGTTTACCCCGAGTATCTACAAGCTCTACAGCCTGAGTCTCATCTACAAATGCAGCTATGTAAAAATCATGGGCTTCTTCGGGATCAACCTCGCTGATGCCGTCGAAGAACAGAAATTGGTCGGCCTGCCACACACACACCTGATCGGATCCAATATTGAGCTCGTTGGGAACGAGATCGTTCTCCCCACAGAACTCCGCAAGAATGTGGAGCTCTCTCGCACGAACCTGGTCTCGCGTATGTTTGAAAGCTGGGGTGAGATCCCCGTTTCGCTTTTGCGGCAGATAGACTTGCAGCGGCGTCTTTTTGGGTACATTGGACTCGAGGATTACACGTTATATCCCATCATCCGCCCTGGCTCATTTGTGGAGATCGACGCCCATCAAAACAAAGTAAAGGCTGGAAATTGGCAAAACGAATTCGATCGACCAATTTATTTTGTCGAGCTTCGGAGCGGTTACGCATGTAGCTGGTGTGAACTCGTGGGAAATCAACTGATCCTGGTTCCTTGTCCACAATCGAGGGGGCAAATTCGCCAGCTTCGCTATCCCCACGAAGCAGATATCGTCGGACGAGTCACAGCGGTGACGATGCGCATGGCGGAGGTGGACCATAGCCGGCAATCGGCTCCCCCTTCAGGATGACCCTGCGCTTCGCTGAAGAAATGGACTCAACGCTTGATTCCACGCCCCCCAAAGGGGGCGTCGTAACCGGGAGGCATCATGACAGAGCGTGCCTTGTCCAGACTACATTAGGAAGGCTGGTCACTCTGGAGGCGTTGGAGTGCACTCTGGAGCTTCTGGAGGTCGGAGGTACGCTTGTCGAGTTCCGCGCCGTAAATCTTGGCGCACTCGTACAGACGGGCATTCTGAATGGCAGCGGCTGCCGGAATGGCAAGCAACTTGGTCAGTCGTAAATGTTCCTCGCTAAAGCTCTCGGGAACAGCGTGTCCAACCGAAAGTATCCCCAAAGTCTGATGCGACACCACTAGAGGAACGCAAATCCAGGACCGCCATTGGCTAACGCTTCTAAGTGGCCGCCAATCTTGCTCCTGTTTAGTATCGGAGACCACAAGACCGCCTTGACCCAATAGGACTCTGTATACGAGAGGGAATTCGGTAGCATCGAACGTCAACGGGTACCCGATTTCCGCTTTCGCAGCCTCCACCTGGGGAGCCTCTCGAGCTAAGAACAAGCGAGCGTCCGATTCGACAAGCAAGATCTGCGCTGATTCATATGGGACCAATTCGAACAGCGAGTGAAGCAGGGTGTCTAACACGCAGTCCATGCGAAGGTCTTGGGTAAGCGCCAGCGTGGCCTTCCGGATTGCGTCTGCTTCGGACCACGCGGACTTGGCCAGGGACAAATTTCTGGCGACCTCCTCCTCGCCCAGCTTCTGCGTTGTGATGTCGAGGACAGTACCGACAAGGCGCCGGATCTTGCCTTTGTCATCCCGGACGGAAAATCCTCGCGCCCACACCCAGTGTGATTCACCGTTGGCTGACACAATCCTGAACCGCTCGTCGAATTTACCAGTCTCAGTGGCCGCTTCAAGCTTCAGTAAGATTTGGATGCGGTCGTCAGGATGGATGACCTCCTCATAGGACAGAGGGTTATCCTTTAGTGATGCTCGGGAGTAGCCAGTGAGAGTCTCGTAAGCTGGATTTACGTAGAGGGTCTTCCTGGTCTTTGCATCGATCATCCAGAAGATTTCCTGGATGTTGTCTGCCATCTGACGGAAGCGCTCTTCACTCTCTAACAGAGATGATTCGGTATCGTCGAGTGCTCTGGCCGCTCGCCGTTCTTGTTCCCGCGCTTCTAACAAGAACCTCGAGAGAAAGGCGACCACAACCGAGAACGTAGCGAGCGCGATTCCTAACAGCAATGAGGAAAGGTCGAAATTGCGAAGCCTTGCCGCCAATAGCGCGACCAGGCAGATGAGCAGAGCGAGGCAAAATAGGGTCGCACTAATCCTCCAACCAAACTCGGGACTTTGGCTGGATACGAATTTGCGACGGAGGCGGTCAACTCGCTCCATGGCAGTACCGCAGTTGGTGTACTTGCGGTTCCGGCCAGATAGTACCTGCTCACCGGGAATGCGTCAAGCCGAACCGAGATGCCCTCCTCAAGCTCGGAGGTCTACACAGGGTTTTTCGTTTTGCGGAGATCAGCTGCGCAGGAGGTGGAACGGCGGCACCCTCCGCGCGGTAATTCGACTGAGCAGAAGGCCGCACGGGCTTGTCGAGCGTGGGTTCAAAAATCGACGACCAAAGCTGTATGACGACCTGAAACAGTTCTGAACTGTGAAGCATTCGCAGCAGGCGCAGATGCCTTAGCTACATTCTCGCCAATCCTACATGTTGACGCCGCCGCCAGGTGACTTTTTTCTTCCTCTGCCGCCTTGCTTTCCCCAGCCTGACAGCTGCGCTTTGTGCTTGACGGCGGTTGTTCGTCCTCCAGCGGACGCGATGCATCGAGGGCAGACCAAGTTTGTGCCGAAGTGCTTGGAACAGGATGGCATCAGCGACTTCACCGCTAAGCTAACCTGGTCGGATACTTCCTGCAGGAACTCAGCATGCTCTGTGGAGTAGCAGTTCTTCTGAGAACTGAGGATGATCATGACTCCCAGGCTGTCGCCGCGCACGATCAAGGGAACAGCACAGTAGGATCGAACACCTTCCATCAGATTCTGCTGTTCGATCTGAAATTCGATCTCTTTTTGCAGATCCCGGCGCAAGATGGCTTGTTTGTGCTGGAACACCCATCCATGATGAGTTTCTTTGCAGTCCAGCATTAAGCCTGTGCGATAGAAGCTGTCAGGACTGCAGCCCTCGGTGGCCGCGAGCTTCAGTGCTCCCTTGTCGGGCACATATAGGCTCAAGCCCATTCGGTCGTAAGGAAGGACCTTTTTAACGGCCTGGCAAGCCCCGCTGAAAACTTCATTGATTCCGGGCTGAGTGATTGCAGCTTGGTTGACCTCCAGTATCGTCGCATACCGCTGTCTTGTTCTCAATGCTGCCATCGTATGTAACACCTGGTTCGAAACACTGATCTCATTTGTAGCATGTACAACATTCAGCCACAAAAGCCACCCGCTCCCTTTGTTACGAAATCAGAACAGGAGCGAAAGAAACATTGCTCAATCTCGTCTTGCGTCGCCAGTCCTAGGGCGCCCATGCCAGGCGAGTTGAGGAGTCCTGCCCCAAACAACAGTTTCCAGGAACCCCGGGGTAGTCGGCGTCACGCCACAAAACGGACGATTCCCAACATTAAGAACTATCCTCCCAACCAGCCAGCCCGTGTGCTACTGCATAGTGCACAAGGTCAGCCCGGGTGTGGAACGCCAGCTTCCGGTATATCCGCTCACGATAGGTCTGCACGGTTTTTTCGCTTAGATCAAGTTCCTTCGATATCTCTTTCCTTGTGAAGCCCAAGGCAATGGCGCGCAAGACTTCAATTTCCCGCCGACTGAGTTGCTTGCCCGGCTGACCCGTCGCTGCGCTGATTGGACTGAGCAGATGGTCGGGTACAGAGTTGCTCAATCGCGGGTCCAGAAATCGCCGACCTCGGTGAACTTGTTTGACAGCCTGGAACAGTTCTGACGCGGCGGCGGCTTTGAGAATGTACCCTAAGGCGCCCGTGGCAAACACTGCGCGCACATAGGTAGTATTGTCATTCGCACTGAGAACAAGGATTCGGGCGTCCGGCACGACATTCAAAACACTGGCAGGCACGCGTAGGCTGGACGAACTGTGTGTAGCGACTTCGAGCAGTAGTACATCCGGTGAGGTTGTGTGACAGGTTCGGGGTAGAGCCTTTCCGCTAGTGGTTTCGGTCATCAAAACGTCGAATGCGTCGTCTATTTTGAGGAGCTGGCGGAGAGCGCTCCGTACGATTTGGTAATCAGACGCCACCAAAACACGAATTTTCCCATTTCTTCCCTGGGGAAGGGGAGATCGCGAGGGACCCTCCGTCGACTCCTTCACCCAGCTTGAACCCCCAAGCTTGTTCTATCGTTCGCGCCACAAAGTTCAACAAGCTAGCTTCAACGAACCAAGGCGTATCCACACAATTGAAATACGTGCTGAAAGGATTCGTCGTACAGATTTCCTCACGAGCGCGCCTGGCACTCCGGGTCTTCCAGAGCTCGATTCAGCGCCTGTCCAGTCTACGTATTTGTTATTGCCACTGTATCAATCGGCGGTACGTCTGTCGGCAAAAACGTCCACAAACATCTACCACTGTAGGGCAAACCACCGACATCACCTGCTATTTCGGTAAGAGGATCAAAGCGATATATGAGCAGGCAGAAGCTGGAAGTGAAAAAGGAACGTGCGAACAATGAACAGTAGTGCAAAGGCTCGGAAAGCTTACGAGAAACCGACTGTAACGAAACTTACGCGTGAACAAGCCGAAATTCAAGTTGCTCGGCCATGGCCATGGATGGTGAGGGAGCAGGACCTTTTGAGGCTGGGGTTCCTGACTGGCCCTCGAAGGACTCCACAGATAACAAGAACTCAGCGGAATTGGCTTTCCCATCCCACAATTCAAGGCAACAGGGAAGTCAGGTGAGTTCTTGGAGAGTCGATTCTCCCAGTCGTTCCAGAGAGGCGGCGGTACGTCTCCGCTCCTTCGCACGCCTTTTACTATCGTCGCTTGTAATCAACAAATAAATCAGGAAACTGCTGTTTGAGCGCTTCGATCTTTGGACGATCACAAACCTGAATGTACGGATTTCCCGGGTTGTGCAGCGCGTAATCCTGGTGGTAGTCCTCGGCGCGGTAGAAACCTTTGAGCGGCGTCACCTGAGTCACGATCTTTTTGGGAAATACTTTCGCCTCGTCCAGTTGCGAAATATACGCATTCGCAACCCGTTTCTGGTCGTCGTTGACATAGAAAATCGCCGAGCGATACGAAATGCCTACGTCATTTCCCTGCCGGTTGAGCTGAGTGGGATCGTGGGCCACGGAAAAGAAAATGCGCAACAGCTGGCCGTAGCTAATTTTGGAAGGATCGTAAATCACTTCGACCGATTCGGCATGACCCGTCGTTTCCGTCGTTACTTGGTCGTAGGTTGCAGTTGCGGCGGAGCCGCCGGCATATCCAGCCGTTGTATGGATGACGCCTTTCACTCTTTCAAAGACTGCCTGTGTGCCCCAAAAACAGCCGCCAGCAAACACTGCAGTCTCCTTGCCTGGCGTCGAAGCTAGCGCTTGGTCAACTTTCGCAGCGGGAATTGGTGTCTTTGAAGCGGCATTCACCCCACGGCCGACAAGAAAAACCGCACCAATCACGCAACCCACGATCACAACAGCAAATAACACAGGAATGGACATAAAAGAGGCACCCTTCCCTAGTTCATGAGATGTGCTAGTCAGTGAATGGTTTCGCCAGAGTCACTTTTGATCATGAATAACCCCGAGAATTTGGCCTACATGAATCCTCTCAACAGGATACGTTTTTCCCATTTATTAGAGCCGTTCCAGGATTGCTCCTTGAGCGCTCTGGGAGGCTCAGTCTCTGTTGCCCATCTGAGGTTCCGGAATTCCGACTAGGAAAAGTCGAGACTTAAGAACCTTCAAGAGCATCGAATTGCACAAGGGAGCAATTACTGATGGGAAGCACAATCTCTACCAATGACCTGAAAACAAAGATCGACCAGATGCGAGTCACGGTGGTTGAAACCCTCGCATCGGAACGGTATCGCGAAGCGCACATTCCCGGAGCATTAAACATTCCACCGGAACAAATCAACGAACTCGCCCCTCAGTTGTTGCCCAACAAGGACGCAGAAATCGTCACATATTGGACGAACACACATTGACATGCCAGCGAATACGCCGCCCGTGCATTGGCGGCCATGGGGTACAAGAACGTGGCGCACTATCCAGAAGGCAAGCAGGGCTGGATGGAAGCTGGGCTTCCGGTAGAGAAGACGGCATAGTGGCCGTGCCGCCATGTCCCTTTAACCCGCAATCTCTCGCGCAAGTACTCCTCAATGCTGGGTTCTACCGGTGGCCCCATAACTGGGATCCTGTGCTTCCTTCCTTTATCGTTCGTTGATCCTAGAGTCGAGGATCAGACGTAATTGAATTATACGGAAGCTGCCCCGGGGCCCAGGGCACGCCTGCAGGAATTGGCGTCATGTCCGACGGAACGCGGGCTTGCTCGGATTGTTGCCTGCCACCGCTTCCTACCTAAGTCTTTGTCTGCGTGGATGGAGGACGGCGCACGAATGTTGCCAGTAGATTGGCGGCAAATAGTGTTACAGCCGTCATCTCAGTGATAGCGGAAACGGGAAGCCACGACCAAGCAGTTCGCACTAGGCCTTGATAGGCGAGAATTTCTGAACTGACGCGCAGTAGACATCCCATGGTGAGGAACGCGGCCGCCGAAAACATGAGCTTGGTACTGAACAGAAGGCGCATCCCGGAGAAGGCGGGTAGTACTCGCTGTCCGATTGAAAACACCATCGTGGCCATGAACCCGACGGTTAAGGCGTGCCGTGAAGCGCCCCAAATACCTTGCGGATTCTGAACTGAGGCCGCCCAGATCCCAAGCGTGCCTGCGATCAGCGCCCAGATATAGGCTAAACGAACAAAGACTGGAAAGCTGGTGTGCACACCTTTGACCTTGGCAGGACGCGCTGCCGGTTCAAGTACTCGTAGCGCGTACACTGCGGTGATTAGGCCGGCGACCAGCACGAGGGTTGCAGCCATCATCCAACCCGCGAAGACGATCAAAACGCCGGCTGAGTTTAATAGGACAGCAAACATGAGTACGTGTCGGCGAGCGGGGCGTAAGCCTAGAAAAACGGGAAGCCACTTGGAACTGAACCCCCAGACAAATGGAAGCAAGAATCCCCAAGTCTGAAGAACCAGAAAACGTTGGTCGCAATCCGCCGGTATTTCTGGCGACGTTCCTCGCATCGCCAGAATCAACGTGATCCCAAAGTTGACCAAGAGCGTGAGGAACAAACCCACAGAACCCGCGATGACCACCAATACCCATTCGTCCAGTTTGCTTTTGTCAGAATCTTGAGGACGGTGGCCGGCAACCGTGCGAAAGAAAATCGCAAAGGCTGCGAGTTCGAGTGCCGCCGAAAGCGGCAGAAGAGTTCTCCAATGCCACTGGTAGATACTCGTTAGCCATCGCAGCGTTACGCCGCTGGTCCACAAACCCCACGATGACCATACCGCGGATAATGCAAACGAGTTCAGGCGACGTAACTTGGGAATGGAATAGAAGCCAATGCCGAGGATGAATGTCCCGATCCAACCGAAGATCTGCGCGTGGCCATGTGCCTGAATCCACGCCGCTGACACGGAGTCTACTGCGCGATGACTGCTGATCGCCAAAAGATTCCATACCCCGAGAAACGTTCCCGGAAGCAACATGAAGAGTAACCCAGTACTGATATAGAGCATCAGCAGGCGCGACAGTGTCGTTTCTCGCACCGCTGTTATATCGAAAATCTGCAGCGGCGTGAGCGGCCGGCCAGCTTGTTTTTCAATGCGCGTTGGCAGTGCGGACATGGCGTTCGGTTCCGGTCATTGTGCTTTTTCCATTGCAATCGCCCGCGGAAACAGAATGTTGTTCTCCAGGTGAATGTGCTGGTGAAGATCGGTCTCAAAATCCACGAGCGCCTTGTACAGCGTTTGATAGCTGATACACGCATCGCCTGGAGCCGTATAGCCACAGCTGGCTTCGCGCATGCCACGCAGTGCGTTGCCCGCGGAATCGTGCTCATGTTCCATCATTGAGACCGGGTTTTGCAGGCTGCCAAACGGTGGCGGTAGGATAGGCTCCTTTTGGATTACAGCCTCCTCCATCCTTTCTACATAGGGGAAGAGAACCCGCTCTTCTTTCATCATGTGTGTAGTCAATTCCTGGACCAAGCCCTGAAAGCTGGCGCGGACCTGTTGCAGTTCGGGATGGTTCTTCCCGTGGACGGAGCACACCTTATCTAGGAGAGGCACAAGGCGAGTCATCTCCTCGCGCGTGTACTTGTGGTGGGTGTTCTTGATGTGCGCGATCAAGTCCGCGAGAGGCTCGTTTTGCCAGTTCCGCTCTTTCTGCGCAGCGTGTGCAGCTTGCTCGGCCATCTCCAGCGAATTGATTACCTGATCCGCCGAGAGGTTGGCCGCACCGCAAGCTTCTTCGAGCGACTTGTTACCTCCACAACAATAGTCGATTCCAAGTTTTTCAAAGACTCTTGTGGCAGTGGTATTCTCCAGCGCCAACTCACGAACGGTTTTCTCGGCTGTCATGCTCATTTGCATTCTCCTCACGACCCAGCCTGCATTCATGCAGGCCGCGGTCAATGTTCTAAAGCTAGCGGAGCGGCGGACCCATGCCGATGACTTTTGTCACGAAGGGACAACAATGGACGAAATAATTCAGATTTGGGGGAATAAACGAAGAAGAAGGGAATCGTGGTAAGAAGACTGAGATTTATTCCGGGGAATCGATTTCGGCTTCCAACGCTTTTAGGTTGGAAATCGTCACTGTCCGCCCGTCGATTTGAAGCATTCCCTCTACCTGGAGGCGCGAGAGGTTGCGGGAAACGAGCTCGCGGACCGTACCAATATGCGAGGCCAATTCCTGATTGCTGGCGGGCAATGTAATTTCCACGCCTACCTCGGAACGTTTACCTTCTTTCTGCGCGAGCCGCAACAGAAACGAAGCCAGCCGGTGACGCACTGTTGTGAACGAGAGCTCTTCGATTATGCCAACCAGTCGGCGCAGGCGCGCACCGACCACCCGCAAGACCTTCAGCGCCACCTGAGGATGGGCCAGGCACAATGCCTGAAAATCCTGCTTGCTAACAAAGAGCAGCGTGGCGTCGTCGATGGCCGTTACAGACGCGGGATAGTTCCCGCCATCAAAGACGGGCAGCTCGGCGATGGAACTGCCCGGGCCATCAATACTTAGTACCTGTTCGCGTCCCTTGGACGAGCTCTTAAAGATCCGTACATGGCCGGACTCGACGACATAGAGTCCGGAGCAAAGCTCCCCTTCGTCGAACACGCTCTCACCCGCTGCATACCGGCGCGGAACCGCGCGTTCCGCCAGAAAGACCAACTCGCCTTCCGTCAGGCCAGAAAAAATCGGTACTTTTGCTAGTGTTTGGCCACATGTCAATTTCGATTCCGGCACGCTCGTTATTGTACCGGACTGGCGCGCGCGACCTGCCGTACCGGGAATGTGAGAACGATGCTGTGCGACGGTTCGTCTGTGACATAAGTCATCGCCTGATTCCTGCCGCTCGCCTGTCAGTGTTTAGCCGATCTGCATTCGGGTCACCCCGAGTGGCGACCTTAAGGAAATCGTCTTCGACTACGCCAGACGGCGAATGACCTGATAGACCTCGACAAGCAGTGGCCGATGTGGAGCCGTTCGTCGCACAAAGGCACCCATGCTGTGGATACACCGAGCCGCGTAGCTGCTTCCGGAGGATTGCATAAGCATTACCGGCGACTGGTTCTAAGTGCTGCTGAGTACTTGTTTCGATGTAAGGTCAGTTTCTGTTCGGTAGTCTAGAATCCTTGAACGCCAGCCGTCTGTTCAAGAGTGAACACTCGCCGATTTCCAAAGTTACGGGCGACAATGGCAGCCTGTAATGAAGGTTATGAACTTGAGCCAAGGCGATGTCCCGGGCCCGAGCTTCTGCCATGATCCGCCCCTTGCGAGATGTTGTAGTGTCGATGATCTCTAGTTCGGTGATGGAACAGTCACGCTTGTCGCACCCAGACTGGCGCTTGGGTTGAGCGTACAACCTGAATCCCTGCGAGATGTCGTTACCAGCAGACACCCGAGAGTTAGAATTGTCCGTGCGACAATCGGCAAACACGTGTTTCTTGTTCGCGCTTGCTGCCCTCGCGCTCTATCTCTCGTATCTTGTCGCGCACCCGTTTCTCGATGCCATTTTTGCCGCTGTGGTACTGGCGGTGATTTTTCATCCTCTTCATGCGAAAGTCGATCTTTCTGTTCGACGGCTAAACCTTGCCGCGGCCATCTCTACTGTCATGGTGATGCTAATCGTCGCGATTCCGGCCGTTGTGCTCGGCATCGTCGTCACCGGAGAACTGGGCGATCTCTACAGGTCCCTCTGTGAAAAGAGTGCGACCCAGGGCGGTGTCGGCGCATACTTCATGCACCTGCTCGAAACGCCGCTCGGAACGCTGGGCAGGTATGTCGATCTGTCGCGGCTTGACATGCGGGCGACTCTACTCGGATGAGTAAACGCAGCGAGCAGATATCTGGTGGGACTAAGCGGAAGAGCAGTGAGCAACTTGATGTCCCTAATGCTCGACACGATCGTGGTTTTCTTCACCTTGTTCTTTCTTTTCCGCGACGGACCAAAAATTCATCATGGGTTGGCGGAATCGATGCCTCTCACTCACCAACAGGCAAAAAAGCTGATGGCGCGAATTAGTGAAATCATTGTGGCCAGTGCGTATGGCGGCATTGCTGTGGGGTTCGCGCAAGGGTCACTGACGGGAGTTGCATTTTGGGTGCTGGGTTTATCCTCGCCGGTGGTGTGGGCTCTTCTGGCGTCACTGGCATCTTTAGTTCCGCTCGTCGGGACCGCGATCGTTTGGCTGCCCGGAGCGGTGGTTCTTCTGGCCAGCGGACATTGGATTAAGGCACTGCTTCTTTTCGGCTGGGGCGCAGCGGTGGTCGCACAGGTGGATGCCCTGGTAAGGCCTTATGTTGTGAGCGGACGCGCGAAGATGCACAACCTGCTCATATTCTTCGCACTATTGGGCGGCGTCAGAGCCTTCGGGTTCATAGGGATTTTCATCGGACCTGTTGTTGTGTCGGTGACGGTCGTGCTTCTGGGCATGATCAGGGAAAGTAATGCATTGTCGCAGGAAGTAGATCGGCCTGAGGCGACTCACGAAGCTAAGCATTTCTCGGAATGATGTGGCCGGTGATGACCCTTAGTAACGGCACGGGTGATTTCCACGACGGAAACGAGCGCGGAATCCCCTGCCCAGAAACCGCTGAAACGTTCGATCGCTCTCCCTGGTGGGCAAGACGGGTGAACGCACCGCCTGCTCTGGCGGTGGTTCATGGTTGCCGGCGCCGGTAAGTGCCGAATAGACATTTGTTGAGCATAGCTTTCCGCGGCCGACATCAGGCGCAATGCCGCGAGGCTGAAGGAGCCAAACTCCGAATCCGACGAACGCTGCGATGACAGCAGCGCGTATGTAGGTTTTTAGAACTGACAAGAGACGCGGGGCAGCCAAAGGCAGTGCAAGTCATAACTGTCACGGTAGACGCCCTGCTGACGTTGAGCCTTTTGAGCCATGATCCCTCCTGAAAGAATCTTTGGCGCAGTTCAGTCAGTCCAGGCTTTTGACTCTTGAATCAAGTGTGTCGCTCGCCCAAAATGGTTCGTACGGGTGATACTCGGCATCTACAAAGGTGAGGTGAAATCATGATGTCAGACGCAAAGCCACAAACCGGACGAGAACACGAAGTGGGGACTTTAGCCGCGCCGCTCCTGACTCTGGACCTCAAGCGCGAGATCGAGAAGCTACGATCCGAAGGACGCTGGCAGTCTGGGCACACGGCAAAGACGCTCGTCAAGTATTCCGATTTCCGGCTCGTGTTAATCGTCATGAAAACTGGCGGGCGATTGGACAAACATCGAACCGAGGGACGAATTTCGGTTCAAACTCTCGACGGACGAATTCGGTTCAGTACTGCCGAGCGGTCAGTTAGAGCTAGCAGCAGGGCAAATGCTGACACTAGAACACGATATTCCTCACGATGTGGAAGGCATCGTTGACAGCGCTCTTCTACTGACCATTGCGTGGCCCGATCCAGCTTCCCTCCGGTAGGAACTGAAAAATGTCCAAAACGTTCAAGCGTGGCGATCATGTCGAATGGAACTCCGAAGCAGGAAGGGTGCGCGGAACGATCATCAAGCGAGTTGTATCGGACACTCGCTTCAAAGGCTACGTGCACCACGCTTCAAAGGACGAACCGCAATACCTCATCAAGAGCAATAAGACTGATCACATTGCGATTCATAAGGGGAAGGCGTTAAAACGAATTGCCACTCCGACTCACCGAAGGCGGGGTACGAGGAGCCGCTAGAGCTTTCTCTATTTCCCTTCTCTTAGAGGGCGATTCTGATCCGCAAGGAGTTCCCTCGACATGCGTTGCTTGGATTTTATCCATTCCGGCGCAAGCTCCCGTTCCTCGTCAGGCCGGTTCATAGTAAAGGCGGCTACCAGCCGATCCCCATTAAGCCACCAAACACTGAAGCTTGGACTGTTCGCGTCGCCACGGACGACCGTTTCCCTCGCATCATGAGGATCGCCCCACAACTCGTAAGATAAATCGAAAACATCTGAAAAAAAGTAAGGGACGTGTACGAATGGTTGCCGATCTCCTCGAACGACGGATGCCCAATGCTGCCCTTGAGAAACGGCATTGTCCCAGTGCTCCACGCGTCGTCGCTTGTTAAAGATTTTGTCGAAGTAACTAGCCACATCACCCGCCGCAAAAACGCCAGCCTGATTCGTTTCGAGGTACTCGTTGACCACAACGCCGTTTTCGATTTCCAGGCCGGTCTTGGCAAGGACCTCCGTTACTGGAGCCGCACCCACGCCCGCGATAACCATGTCGCACGCGACTTGATTGCCACTCGACAACACCACCGCATTTACGCGTTCCTTGCCCTCGAACTGGACCACGTTTTCCTCTTTGAGAAGCCGTACTCCTCTCGAGGCATAGTAATGCTCAAAGAAGTTTGACATTGCAAGAGTGAAGACTCGGCTCCAAACGCGATCTTCCCGAATGATCAACGTGGTCTCGATATTTTGTTGCGCGAGAACCGAAGCCACCTCCATGCCGATGAACCCCCCGCCGATGATGGCAGCGCGCTTAGCGGTTGCCGCGTTGTCCCGGATGTTCCTGGAGTCGTCCAAGGACCGCAGATAAAATACGTTGCGCAGATCATTTCCAGGGCAGTCAAGCTTTCTCGCGCGTGCGCCGGTGGCGATGAGCAGATGCTCAAACTCGAAAGATTCGCCCGAGCTTGCGCGAAGGGTACGCTTTTTCAAATCGATATTTTGAACAAGCGTTTTCAACTTGACGCCGATCTTCTTTTGCGCATACCACTCTTGAGCATTGATCAGAATATCGACTTCCTTGTCTTTGCCCGAAAGGAAGCTTTTTGACAGAGGTGGGCGCTCGTACGGGAATGCATCGTCGGCGGAAATGATCGTCAACTCGCCGGGACCGAGACCTCGTTTCGCCAGTTCCTTCGCGGCGTAGCCCGCGACCATGCCGCCGCCGAGGATAATGTATTTGCTTGAACTCATCGAGACAGACCTTCAGGCAGACTGCTTAAGCGTACTCTTGTAATCAGCCACAAACTGTTGGATCCCCTTTGTCGTCAGATCATGGCGAACGTCAAAACTTTCCCATTCGCGATTTAGATCGAGTGCTTTGTAGGCAATAGGCTTCAACTGAGTATCGGTACCCTGAACGACGAAGTCCTTACCAGGAAGCGGGAACGATGCACCGGCCCATTCTTCCCAAACCTTAGCCGGAGCCGTTACCAACTCTGCATCCAAGGTAAACGAGCCAAGCAGGTGCTTGAGATGGCGAATGCTTGCTGCAAGCACATGGACGTGTCCATCTCCTGCTTCATACATTTTCTTGATGTTTTTCACCAGATCCATGCCGTTCTGACCGTGATCGTCCAGCCTACCTACGAAAGGCGAAACGTACACCGTGGCTTTTGATCCCTTTGTTGCTGCGTATACAGCAGCAGCCTGCTCCTGCGAAAAACACAAGGTCATATTGACGCGCAGTCCTTCACGAACGGAGATCTGCGCGGCGCGCAGCCCTTCGTGCGTACATGGATACTTGATATATGCATTCGGAATCCAGGAAAACATCTGTCGGCCCTGGGCCAGCATGTCCTCGCCAGTGGTATCCAGATCGGCGAAGACCTCAATAGACACCCCCGCGCCGCCTACCAGCGGTGAAATTGCCTGTACGATCTTCTTGTACTCCTGCAGTTCTTCCTGGGAACTGAACTTCTGCCCGGAGGAGATTATCGTTCGAACTTCCGGGTTCTTGGCGACTAGTGTCGGATTCGTGGTTTGGCCGTCAACATAACCGACCACATTTCTGACCCTTAGCGTTTCCTGAGGATCGCCGCCGTCTACCAGCAACTGAGCTTTCGATTTCCTTGTGGCCGAATTCATGCTGCTTACCTCTCCATACCTGATTAGACGCGCACAACGTTCCGCGAGACACTTCTTATTGTGACATTCGGGCTGAAGCTGGAACTTCACACTACGGAACAGCTCTACCGACACGACTTTGAGTGTGAACTCTTGTTGATTCGAGCTCTCTACGTGAGATCGCTTCAAATCAAGCAGTTAACAGCAAGAGCATTGAACCGTCTCGCCTAGCGCCCCTGTTTTGAGAGTCCTCATTCAGTCATCACCTTCCCAGAATGAACGTGCCCACCCAGCGGAACAGCTGGGCGTGACCATGCGCCTGAATCCAAGCTGGGGAAATCGATTCGGCGGCTTCGCGGCTGCTGATATTTTGATGAGGTTCCATACACCAAGAAACGTGCCCGGCAAAAGCATGAATATAAGTCCGGTGACGATATACGTCATTAGCAGGCGCGAGAGAGATTGCTCACGAGCGATGGCGCGGTCCATGATGGATTTCGTCTGATCATCCCGCCGAACAGCTCGCGGATCGCCGCGGGTGGACATAGTGGTTTCCTTCACCTTTCGGGCTGAGGTAGAGGCCTCCAGAAGGGATAGCGCAATCCTGCGAGTCGGTTGATCGCCAGAGCTTGAGCGACAAGCAAGAACACTGCCACCTCGATAATGACCAGTTCACGCAGTTTCGAAATGATGCCTAGAGAAACAATCAACGTAGTGGCTCCGGCTGGCGACCTCTTGGCAGGACCTCAAGCCCGCGAAACACCGTTTTCGGTCGGAAGAACGAGAAAATGTGGTCAACGCCAGCATGTTCATGGGCGAAAGGATCGCTGTTCCGCATCAAATATTGGGCAGCAGGTCGAAATATTCATCGTCCTCATTCTTGCCGCCTTCTCCTTTGCCAAGCAATTTTTCAGATTCAACGAATTCGATACGCTCGATCCATTTCACCATCTTGTAGCCGAGCTGATTTTCGACTCGCAGACGCAGCGGTGCCCCGTACACCTGCGGAAGCCGTTCGCCGTTCATTCGCGAAGCCAGCAGACATTGCGGCTTTCGAACATTCTCAAGGCTCTGCGTGTCGTAGTAAGGTCCGCCATAGAGAGCTTCACCAAAGGAAAAGAAGGCCACAACCTTCGCTTCTGGTTTTGGCTGGACGAGCTCAATGAGCTTCTGCATAGGAATCCCGCCCCACTTCGCGATGCCGCTCCATCCCTGGATGCAATGATGCATGGTGATGTGCTCGACCTCACCCAGCCGCTCAAGATCGGCGAGAGAAAGCTCCACCGGCTTCTCGACGAGGCCGCCCACCTTCAAGTGGAAACTCTCAAACCCATTTTCTGCCAAACGCTTCCAATCCTCGCGAACTGGCATCTTTCCGTTAGGCCAGAAATACGAAGAGATCTCCTTCTCGGTGTACTTTTGTTGAGGTTGCAGCCGGTTCAGCGTAAGGATCTGCATGGGATAAGTCACGGACTTGAGCGCATGTTGAAGTCCGCGCGGATGGCGCCAAGAAAGGTAGTGCGCCACAATCCACGAGAGAACGACCACGCCGATTCCGACAAATCCGAGGTACATCCCGATCGGCTTCAGATCGTCCGTACCCATCACAATGTGGTTCATGTTGCGCGCAAATCCTGTCATCACGATCAGTGTCACATGCACGACCAAGAATGCGAGGAAGCTGAACATGGTAAGGAAGTGGACAGAACGGGCTGATTGCCGGCCACCGAATATTCGCGCGTACCACGGAAACCGGTTGACCACAGCCGGCGACATCGCTATGCCGGTAGCAATTGCAAGGGGTCCGAATATAAACACCACGGTGAAATAGGCGATCTGTTGCAATGCGTTATAGCCATAAAACCCGTTTGGTTCCGGCGGCAAATGAAAGGTCGCGTAATGCACGAACGTGTTCCATGCTTGCAAAAGCACGACAGGCGATGTTGGCACAATGCGCCGCCATTGCTCGGTATCGAACAGCATGATGATGAAGACGATGCCCGTAATGATGAAGCCGTGCACGTCAATGAGGTGCCACACGCGAGCTATCCCAATTGTGTGCCGGTAGCCCGGGGTGCCAACCAGCGGCGAGATGTATCGCGCGTCATCCTTCGCGGTCCAGATGCGGTCGCGTGGAACTTTTAATGGCGTAAACCGAATCCATTCGCTCCCCGGTGTGCAGCCATCATTGAAATAGAGACGCGGGTGATCCATTAGTATCGAAAGGCCGCTGCGAATCAGCATCATCACAAAAAGAAAATTGAAGAAGTGGCAGTAGCGCACCCATACCGGAAAGCCGTGTGGCCCCGCGAAGTTGTTTGGGTATATCTGCGGAACAGCCGGAACCGGTGGCATCCCCGCTACCGCGACTTCAATCCAAGCGGCCACGATCACGGAAAGAATGGCGATGCCGAGGCCGATCAGGATGGATGGTCGAATCCAAATGCGAAAACGTCGATCAGGCGGGTAATGAACTGCTTTGTGCGCAGCATCGAACCGGACCATTCTCTCCTCCACGAACTACGGTTGAATCGAATCTCTTTAGTCACAGTCCTTAATGTGCGGCTGAGGCTTCCAACTCCAGCGCACGGGGGAAAGGACATTATTTTCAAGGTGTACATTCTGATGAAGGTCGGCTTCAAATTCTCAGAGACCTTCCGCAGCATGGCATCTGTTTCTCCCGCGCCTTCCTTATGCGCACCGAGATACGATTTATCGCCATGGTGACTCCGCACTATTTATCAGTACCCCTATTATCAGCAGTTGGCAGAAGCGCATCGCACGGATCTGGCGCGGAAGAGCTTAGGCCTGCCAAACTCGCTTTACGTAGCGATAGCGGGGAAACGTGTACAAGGTAGAAGTCTTCCAGGAAGTGCTGCGCCTCCTGTACGGCCGACGTTACGCCTTCGATCTTGGTTTTGTTCAGCGTTTCCCAATGGACTAGCCCAGTGATGCCCTCATGCTCTAACTTTGGTGACCGGTACCAGCAGGTGCGTCCAGGTGTTGCGATAGTACTCACCTTGGTTTATGTCATACCCGTCCGACATGATGACCTCCCTCGATTATTCCATGCCGCTGGACCCTAGCGTCTGTGCCGCTGCCATGTCTCTGGGGACCCTTGAGCTGTCGCCCTTTGCCCTGTTCAGCAAGCGGCTCTGATGTGCTCATCAATACCAATTCGCCGCCATCGGTGACGCCGAATGCGGGTCCTCGGCTTCGTCGTCCTCAGCACAATCCGCAGGTCAGGATAGTTCACCAATGTCTTGGCGCTTCGGCCCGTTTCCATTTGCCAACACGGCATCTTCTCCCGAACGAACGCAATGCATCGATCTGGTCAAGCAAGGGCAATGTGGTGTTGCATCGTCCAGATCGGGCGAGTGAAGAACAACGCGCTTCACGCAAAGCGACTGTCAGGGGCGGGCGGCTTGAAAACGGCGCTAACGATTTGTCAGATTTGCCGCACTAATTCATCCGAAGAGAGTAACGATCAAAGGAGAATTCATTTATGCAAAAACCAACGCGGACATTTACAGGAACCGTTACGGACACGATGTGTGGACAGAAGCATATGATTGCGGGAAGAGCGAGGCCGACTGCACCCGCGAGTGCATGAAGTCTAAAAGGGAACTGGACCTATGGTCTCGTAGTTGGGGAAAGGTATACGTACTGTCGGGAGACACCACGCAATTTGCCTCCTTTGCTGGGGAGCGCGTGAAAGTAATCGGCGAACAGACAGGCAATAGCGTTGCGGTGCAATCGATCACCTCTGCGCCATAAGGTGCGCTCGGGATTCAAAATGGATCACATCACGCACCATGAGCACGAGCCCGCCGTGCCTCATAGCGGCCGTGGCATTTCGGGAGCACATGCAAGTCACGACCCTCACGCGGGACACATCGTCGCCATGTTTCGCGACAAGTTTTGGCTGAGTTTCGCTCTGACTGTTCCTGTCGTCTTCTGGTCGTCCGACGTTCAACACTGGCTTGGATACAGAGCACCTTCTTTTCCTGGCTCGAAGTTTATCCCTGCCATTCTCGGAACCGTCGTCTTTGTCTATGGCGGGATGGTCTTCATCCGCGGGGCGTGGGGCGAACTTTCCGATCACAAGCCCGGCATGATGACTCTCATCAGCCTGGCGATCATAGTTGCCTTTGGTACGTCGCTCGCCGCAACACTCGGTCTCTTCGAGGTCGAAGTCTGGCGGGAACTCGCCTCTCTGATTACGATCATGGTCCTCGGCCATTGGCTTGAAATGCGAGCCATTTCCCAGGCTCGTGGTGCCCTCAACGCACTTGCCGCCCTGCTGCCGGACACGGCTGAACGTATAAGCGGAACCGAGAGTCAGAGCGCTCCAATTTCTGAGTTGAAAGTGGACGACATTGTCCTTGTACGGCCCGGAACGCGTGTTCCGGTGGATGGCATAGTCATTGAGGGTGCTGCCGATGTTGACGAGTCGATGATTACCGGCGAGTCCCGGACCGTTGCGAAAAGTGCAGGTGCCAAGGTCATCGCGGGAACGGTAGCCAGCGGCGGGAGTCTTCGAGTCCGCGTCACGGCCGTCGGCGAGGAGACGGCTCTGTCCGGCATCGTGCGGCTCGTAGTGACTGCCCAGGCTTCTGGATCTCGCACGCAAGCTCTCGCCGACCGTGCCGCCGCAATCCTTTTCTACGTGGCTGTCGCGTCTGGCGCGATTACTTTGGCTTTGTGGTGGCTTTCAGGAGACAAAGAACATGCCCTGATCAGGACGGCAACCGTCCTTATCCGCCTGCCCGCACGCCTTGGGACTGGCAATTCCACTCGTGATTGCAATCTCGACATCGCTCGGCGCCCAGAATGGACTCCTCATCAAGGACAGGCTCGCACTCGAACGTGCGCGCAATTTGGACCTGGTGATTTTCGATAAGACCGGGACGCTCACGCGTGGAGCCCCCGCATTCTCGGGAGTGGTGGCGGCGTCTGGTGTCAATGAGAAAGACTTACTCGCCTTTGCTGCTGCCGTCGAAGCCAACTCCGAACACCCGCTCGCTGAAGCAGTCGTAGCCGAGGCCAAACGCCGAAACTTGCCCACGCTGCAGGCTGCCGACTTCGAGGCGCTGCCGGGTCGAGGCGCACAGGCGCGCGTGAACGGCCACAGCGTCATTGTCGGCGGACCGCGTTTGTTGACCGAGGGCAAGGTGACAGTGTCCCTCGAAGTTGAAAATGTGACGAGCCAGTGGGCATCCGAGGGAAAAACCGTTCTCTATATAGTGGCCGAAGCAGGACTGATAGGCGCTTTCGCCCTTGAGGATGAGATTCGGCCCGAATCCCATGAAGCCGTCAGGGAACTCCATGAGCTCGGTATTCGAGTCGCAATGATCACGGGAGACTCCAAGACGGTGGCCGGCTCAGTCGGCCAGCGGATCGGTATAGATGAAGTTGCCGCAGAGGTTCTTCCCGCTGACAAAGCATCGGCGGTCAAGCGCTTTCAGGCGGGCGGCACGAGAGTCGCAATAGTTGGTGACGGCGTAAACGACGCACCAGCGCTGGCAACTGCGGATGTTGGAATTGCGATTGGCGCGGGAACCGATGTGGCGATCGAATCGGCAGGCATTGTGCTTGTGCGCAGCGACCCGCGAGATGTTGTGGGAGCGATCAAACTATCGCGTGCTGCCTACCGAAAAATGATTCAGAATCTGGTTTGGGCTACTGCTTATAACCTCGTCGCGATCCCTGTAGCAGGAGGCCTGCTCGTCCGATGGGGGTTCGATCTACCGATGAGTGTGGGTGCAGTCGCAATGAGCCTCTCCACCATCATCGTGGCTCTGAATGCTCAGTTGCTTCGCCGACTGAAGCTGCAGCCTACAGCCCCGTTATTAGGCAAAAACCTCTCATCATCAGCAAAAATGGGGAGTTTCGTTTAATGCGGTCTCCGTGCCCCTATTTTGAGATGCTGCTGGAACGCCTCAAAACTCAAAGTCAATTGAGAACTGCGATTGCTGCGGAATGCCCGCTTTGTTCGGGTGCCCAAAGTTGGAAGCGGAAATCCTCCCGAGCCGGTTTAGCGCAGCGCTGCTTTCACAGCCGGCATGGCGAGCCTGCGAAAGAGTGCGTTGACTTCGTCCACGGAAAGCGAGAGTTTCCCAGAGGCCTACAACATTGCCAGACTAAAGAAGCCGCCGGTAACGAATTGGAAAACCGCTTCGGCAGGGACCGAGCCGTCGTCGCGTCGTCCCACCGTATCCTTGAGATCGTCGCGCACGAGATCCACCACGATTTCTGCAATAATTGCTGGACCAGTGCACCGCTACGTCGTACCCACCATGGCTCGAAACACCTTTCTATACTCTGCGATGTGCGCAAACATCTCGTGACTGAACGCGAATAACTGTTCGTCCGACCTCGTCGCCTGCATTTGCGCCTGGCGTTGGAGCTCTTTCAGCGCGGCACGCAGCCCGTCGAAACCACTGACTAGGAAGTCTTCCTTGTTGTCGAAGTGGGCGTACAATGTGGCGCGGCCAACGTTCGCGCGATCAATGATGTCCTGCACGTGAGTGCTTCAAAGCCCCTCTCCTCAATCAAGGACACCAAGGCCGTGCGGAGGAGTTGTTCTGTCCATCGTACACGGCGGTCATCCTTTGTTGTTCTCATCCCATCCTCACCGCCAGACTTGAGGACGCGCCGGACGCACTTAGCGTTCTGCCTTTTCGTCGGGCGGCAAGTGGTGGAACATGAAAGACGAGAAGACACGGTCAAAGCTCGCCACGGCGTATGGGAGGTCGTTGCCGCGTCCAGCATGAACCGGCTCCTGTATGTTTGTTGGTTCAAGGGGCTTGGGCCCTTGCTGTTTCAGTTGCGCCTTTAGTTCGAAATTCCATTTCCAGATTGCGAAGACTGGCGGATAAATAATGAGTTCCATCAGAAACGAGGTAATGATCCCGCCGATCATGGGGGTAGCGATGCGCTTCATCACGTCACCACCAGTACCGACAGACCACATGATTGGCAGCAGACCGAACAGCATGCAGGCCACCGTCATCACCTTAGGGCGGAGACGTTTGACGGCTCCCACCACGATGGCTTCTCTCAGATCATCCCAACTGTTCATCCGTCCCTTGCTGATGGCCTCGTGGTAGGCAAGATCCAGGTGTAAGAGGATGAAGACGGATCGCAGATCAGTCCGGGTAGAATTGTGGCTGTGATTGTGGCTGTACGCTGGTAAATGTCGACAGCATTTCAAGCACTTACGAATGGTTCTCTGTGCGCGCAAGACTTGTGTAAGCTAATGGTTAATCGTGAGTTAATGTACGATCTGAACTTGTGGATTGGCGTGTCTCTTAATCAGTAGGTTGAAGGTTCGATTCCTTCCGCGCTCACCATATTTTGAACCACTTCGGGAGACCGCTGTCCACAAAATCAGTTGCTGTGGCTGTTTTTGTGGCTGTGCAACTGATTTTTACATCAGGTATTTCTCCTCGATCCGTGGCTCGCGACCCTCTTCTTGGACCGCAGCGCCTTTGAGTTTCTGTTGATTGCGACGATCGATGACGGCTTTGATCGGCGCCGTTTCCGGGTGCAGATACCCCAGCGTTGTGGCCCGTCATCATGGAAAGCAGAGTTGACGAGGCGCACATCGACGAGGAAATAAGCCGGGCGCTCGAGTCGTTGACGCCGAACGCCATCCTGGCAATGGCGGGAGATTAGTACAGCGGCGTTCCTTGAGCCGTTGTAGATGCACTGTACTCCTTCGCCAACACCAACCGCGTCTGCTTAAAGCTGAGCGCCACCCCTGGCACCGTTTCTCTTTGAGTGGCAATCTTACCAGAGATCAAACACCTGGTTTGCGGCCGCTTGATAGTTTGATCACTGCGTGAGTGGCTGCGCTGGAAGTCGCTGGAGATGCGAAATCCCAGCCCGAACGGCTGATCAGCGCGGTACCTCTCGTTTCCGGCAATACGGCCCGGACCTTCGACTGTCGCTCATGTTGGTTACAGGGTAAGGGAAGACAAGAAGGCAAACCATCTGGCCTGATATCCTGAAAGTTGAAGACCAAATTCGAGAGCGTGGAAATGAACCCGGCCGACAAACCAGGATGGAAGACGCGGCTAGTGGAGCGTGAGTTCCCGGACCGTTCGTTTGACATTGAGTTTTGGCAGGACCAGGGCGATGAAGCCATCTTTGCCGCCGCATGGGAACTGGTGGAACTAGCGGAGGAAGTCAGCCATGGCAGAAAACCCACACTACAAAGAACTGCTACAACTCTTAAACGAATTTGAGGTCGAATATTTGATTGTGGGTGGCTTCGCAGTCATGAAGTACGGCGAGCCGCGTTATACCAAAGACCTCGATGTGTGGGTCCACAATTCCGCCCAGAATTCCGTCCGAGTAGTCGAAGCACTTCGGAAGTTCGGGGCCCCTCTCGATCATGATCGCATAACACCAAGCACATTCTCTGGAACCCAGGTCGTCTACCAGATCGGAATTGCTCCTGTGCGCATCGACATTCTTACCGAGATCACTGGCGTGGAATTCCCGGAGGCCTGGAATAGAAGAGTCGCAGGCACTTTCTTCGGTGTTCCAGTGCATTTTATTTCACTGGACCACCTCCTCGCGAACAAAGGAGCTCTAGGCCGCAGCAGTGACCTCAAGGATCTGCGGCAAAAGCTAAAGAGTCCGGAGACAGAAGGATAAGGTATTCCGTTCGGCGACCTAGATGATCCTTATCTAGGATCTTTGATGAGCGCTCCTGGATCTACTGGAATCTCCGTTGTCATCGTGAACCAATCCGCCGCTGCCGGCGCGGAGGAACCCGTTTTGATTCCCGCCGACGCCAGCCTTTTCAGGTTTTCAATCAACAACATAACTCGTCGGAGCAGGCGATTTATTGTGACCACTCTGTGACCAGCGCCGATGTTCGACTAAGAGCGCACATCATCAGTTAATCAGCAGCCTGAGCGCGCCTGAAATCCTGCACGCTTGAAGATGTGTGGGACGGCATCTTCCACCGCGCCACCACCGCACTCGCGATCGCGAGGACCGCGCAGAGTACAGCGATCAGCCGGAAACCGAACACGAATGCTTCGGCAATTCTGGAACGAATCGCCAAGGCAGTTGCCTTATCCGTGCCTGACGGAGCATCTAGGTTTCCGAGCATTGCCAGATTGGAATCGAGGTGGCGAACAATGTCGGCATTCAAATTCAGAGTGACAAGTGACTGGCGCAAAGAGTGAGCGAAAGCGGCTGTCATGAGCGCGCCTAGCACTGCCACTGCCAACACTCCAGCAACTCGGGCCACGGCATTGTTGATGCCAGATGCGGCGCCGGCCCGTTCCGGCCCGACAGAGTTCATGACAACGGTTGTTAGAGGCGCGACAGTAATGGCCATGCCGACGCCCAAAACAACGAAAGCTGGAAAGAAGGCAATCCAATATTGCGCACGTACTCCTGGCACTGCAAAAAGGAGAAATCCAACTGCAGCGATCAGCGGTCCAACGATGAGCGGTACCTTTGAACCATAGCGGCTGATGAGTCCTCCAGACCAACGCGATAACAGGAACATCAACAAAATCATGGGAAGCGCAGCGGCACCTGTCGCGGTTGCTGAGTACTTCTGAATCTGGATCAAGTTCAGCGGAAACATAAAGAAGAAGATTCCCAATGCGGCATAAAGAAACAGCGTTAGCAGATTCGCGCCGCTGAACGTAGAGACCTGAAATAGCTTGAGCGGCACCATAGGTGCCGTTGCGTTCTTTTCGACAAGTATGAAAACGGCGAGCGCCCCCACACCGAAGATTAAGCTCGCGATTACTCGAAAGTGGACCCATCCGAGAGTCGACGACGACAGAAAGCCGTATATAAGTGCCGCCAAGCCAACTGTCGCAATTGAAGCACCCAACCAATCGATGCTCCGTGAGTCAGGATTGCGAGATTCAGGCACGTGCCAAAAAGAGATAACGAGAGCAAGTGCTGCGAGGGGAACATTGATGAAGAAGATCCAGTGCCACGAAACATGCTCAATCAACCATCCTCCGAGGACCGGACCTAGAGCAGTTGTGATGGTTGTGAATCCGGCCCACGTCCCGATTGCTTTGCCCCGGGATTGTTCGTCGAAGCATGCACTGATGATAGCCAGACTGCCCGGCACCAGAGCAGCCGCGGCAATCCCCTGAACTGAGCGCCATATCAACAGAGTTCTGATCGTCGAAGAAAAACCACAGCCAACGGAAGCGAGTGCGAAACCAACTATACCCAGCAGGAACATCGCCCGACGGCCAACTGAATCTCCAAGAGCACCGCCCACCAGGATCAGGGCAGAAAGGAACAGCCCGTACGATTCAATGACCCATTGCACGTCCACTACGGTCGCATGAAGCGTGGATTGCAGCGCAGGCATAGCCACGTTGACGATCGTGCTATCAATGAACGCCATGCTCGAACCGAGAATCGTGGCTGCAAGCACCCACGGTCGCGAGGCCGGTACACAGGGAGACTGCACTGCAGCTGTGGTGAATACTTCGGTGCACGGGTGTTTCATCCTGATTCCGATGCTAACGGATCAAGAAGGGATTCCGTCATGGAACACAGGGATAGTCTCTTTTCTCGGAAGAATGAATACGGAAATCGCCACTACCACTTCTTTCGTGGGCACCGCATTGGCGAAGCTCGGGAGGTTAACTTCGAGGGCGGCACGCATCTCCACATCCGAGTAGTCGGCAGTCGCGTCCCCAATCAGCTGCACTTCATTCGTACCTTTCCGCCGGATGCGACTAGTTGACCCTCACCAGCTTCCGCATAACATTCCCCCCCAATGGCTGCAGGACGCATACACGGATGATTTGCTTCGTATCAGCCTGGCTCTGGCTGGCAGAGTTCCGTGACTTGGTGTTCTTCATCGGAGGCAACCTCCGGAAAATACTTACCCAAACGTAGACCTGGCGATCCCAATCCATTTCGTGGACACAAGCACCTCCAGAAGCGTTGCGGTGCTGCATAAAAAGGGAAAACGCCCGTCAACCCCTCCCCCGAAGTGTTGACGAGCGTCCGAAAAGCGTTTTGCGGTTTGCGATGTTAGTCGGTGAATATGCGCATAGTCAATAAGATTTTACGTTGTGTTTCCTTACGTTTCAGATCGGATAAACGTTTTTGCAATGCTTTTGCACTGGTCGAAGGCACGCATGACCGATGGAAGGAATCTGGCATAGAAATTTGAGGTCACATGACGACTCACTACACAGGATTTCTTCCACGTGAGCGGCATCACTGACAAAGCGCGAGCCCGAAAGGCGGCGATTGTCCCGAACCAACAATCTGATCCGCTCATTGGGGCGGGTCGCCCCCTTTTCAAAGCATGGTGAGAAGTAGGGCCCCGAGCCCGGCCAAGAGGCGGATAGGGATGGTCGTCAGCATCTCAGGGCATCATAACAACAGAATGGTCCCAACAAGTGCGTTGCTGGCCAACCGTGGCTCATGCGTTTGTCATTCAAAGGCGAGTCAAATTTGTTTTGACGTGCAGCAGAGAGCCGGCAATCATGGCTGTGGATTCCCGCCGCGAGCCGAGTGACAGGGGGAGCGCGTTGTTCACGACCCTGGCGTATGGGCGTTTTTGTGCTCGTACATTCTGCGATCCGCCCCGTCGAGCATCTCATCGAGGGTGTCTCCATCGTGCCACTCGGCCAAACCGATGCTCAAGCTGATCTGGAAGCTGTCGAGGTGTCCTGCATTGTTCCAATTGTGGAGCTCGTTCTTAATCCGTTCAATCACATTTTGAGCGCCAATCGCAGTCGTATCCGCTAGCAACACCAAGAACTCGTCTCCTCCGTAACGTATCGCCGCATCTGAGCCCCTGATCGAAGCTCGCAGGATTGCAGCAATCTCGGCTAAGACGTAATCACCGGTCAGGTGCCCAAAGCGGGTGTTGACCTGCTTAAAATTATCGGCGTCGACCATCAGAAACGTGAGGGGGGCGTGCCTTCGCCGGGCATGGCTGATGAGCCGGCCTGCGATGTCATCTAATGAGCGACGGTTGTATATCTCGGTAAGCGGATCGGTGAACGACTGCTGCTCAATAGCCTGCGCTTGTAAGGTGCTGGAGATCAACTGCTCGCGCAAACGACGAACCTCGAAGCGTTTGGTTACGAGGTAAGTATTGAGGAGTGCGAGCAAGACTGACAGCGCGATGACGAGCGGACGGGATACCGTAAACTCCACATGGACAGTGTCATCCTGAAAGGCGACGCGGAAAAGGACAGCGAGCAGAACGGCGCTCACCAACACCCCTGTGAGGGAAACGATCGCCCAAAGTTCCCAATCGCGCTTCTCCAGGGAGGAGAGTTGTTTGCTTACACGAGCGACCGTACTTTCAGGATGCTTCAACATGAGGATACTCCCAGAGAGTTTATGCGTCAGGGTTAGGAGCGCGCATCGGTACTGAGGTAATGATCACCGCATCATCCCGATTAAAGCGATATACGTTTTCAAGCTGACGACTTCCTTGATTGGTTGGTTTGCACATAAGTCTGCATACTTCGTGGCGAATTGCCTTACGCCTGGTAAGAGCCACGTCTTTCATGTTCGTCGTGCTTGTTCTGATTTCGTAACAAGCCAGCTGGTGGCTTGTTGAAGTGAACCCTAGACATGCTACAACTGGGCGCAGCAGTGTACTTCATGTAGTACGTGAACGAATATGACTCTGGCATTACGAACGGCACAGCGTTACAGAACGATACGCGAAGTCAACCGAGCGGTCATCAGCGAGCCCGACCTGACTGAAATCTTCCAGGGCACCTCGAGAACGCTGAACAAGGTGATGTCCTTCGATCGAATAGCTTTAAGCCTTTATGCTCCCAAAGATGCATCGCTCAAAATGGCGGCGGCGATTGGGCAGCATCCGGGCAGCTATTATCACGTGGGTCTGTCGTTGGACCCCAAAGACAGCCATCACGGATGGGTATTTCAGAACCAGAAGCCAATTGTGCGGCGCGACCTTCGAAGGCAGTTTGAATTCCAGATCGAGCAGCACAACATCGAAGAGGGGCTTCGATCATACTGCGCCGTGCCCCTGATCGTGCGAGGTGAGAGCCTGGGCGTAATGATCATTCTCAGTTCTCAATTGAATCAATATTCCGAACGACATGCTGAGTTCCTCCAAGAAGTGGCTGACCAGCTGGTGTTGGCGGTCAAATGCCTCCTGCCAATGTGTCCCCAACACACAGGCTCAAAACTGATTTGTCCTCGCTGCATTGCGTCGAAGGGCGGGCAAACCACCGCTGGCAAGCACAAAACACGGCTTTCGGAATGGGGAAAACGAGGAGGCAGGGGAAGAAAAAGCCAGGCGGAGGCTTGACAAAGCAAGTTCCAGGATAAGAGTATGCGGTTGCCATCGCTATGTATTGCCCGCGCCATCCTCTCACGAAAATGATTTGCCCTCGATGTATTGGCAAAAAAGGCGGAAAAGCTACCACTCGAAAATATCGTAAGAAGCTCTCGCGTTGGGGCAGAAAGGGCGGGCGTCCCAGAAAAACTGACGGGTACTAGCTGAAACGACGGCTTTTCTGAGTTTCAGTCACATTCAACTCGCGAGTCCTGTTAAGCAGCCACTGATCGACCTCGTTCTTAAACGCGAGGACAACGGAGCCTTTACCCGGCTGCACTCGTCGCACCGGTAAATCGTAGGTACGCTCCCAACGCTGTACCGTCTTGACGCATGTCCCCATATACTGGGCAATACCCTTCCAGGATCGCAATACGTGATTTACAAACGCACTGTTGTCAGGCACCGGCTCTAGTCGCTGCTCCTTCTCCAATTCGACGACTACGGCGCCGACCCGTCTTACCCTTCCACTTGAGTCCGCGATGGGAAAAAAGCTATCAACCCAGTGGCCTCCGCCCGGTTTGGTCGGCAATGGTCCGGCAACCTCGCAATTCAGAACTGGCTGTCCGGTTGCGAATACCTGCTGAATCGCCAGTTCCACCGGAAGACTCACGCTTCCCAAAATCTCCCGCACATGCTTTCCCATGTGAGACTCAATCGGGGTGCCATTGGAGGCGGCTAAATACGGATTGACCATCTGGTAGTACAACCGCTCATCAAATATTGCGAGACCCACCATAGAGTCTTTGAAGAACTCAGCACCCATCCTCTCTGACCGAATCAATTCTTCCCAATTCGCCTTTCTCGGCATCGCACCCCCTTCCGACGAGTGTTAGCGGATATTAGGGCCGGAACGGGCACGCTGGAACGCATTGTCAATCTTGTTCCAGAATCAGAACGAAATGGCAGCGGCTGGCTTTCGACTATTGGCCCTCATTCTTGTGAGATCGTATCACGATGTAGTTACCTTTGTGGGCCTACTGTCGCTTCTTTACGTTACCCCCATGTGTAGGCCGTCAGCTACGTTGCTAGCAGACAGTCAGGACGACGGGGAAAAGTCTTAACGTGTTGTCAAATCCTTTGGCACTTACGGCAGCATTTATTGCAGGTTCGGGGTCAGGTGCGCTTTTAACTTACCTCAGCGAGAAACACGGGCTAACCAAAGTTAGCAGATTGCCTAAGATAACCGTTCCTCCTGCCAATCAGCCAGCCGGTTGCGATGCGCGCTTTGTTATGAAAGCGCTGGTCATTGCCCGCGATCCGGAAATGGTCGGCATTCTCTCGGACGCATTTCGAAAGAAACGGATCTCAACCCAACAGTGCAGCTCCGAAAAAGCTGTGGAACAGCTTTCATCAGAAAAATTCGCAGCCGTGGTGCTGGACTTTGACCAGCTCCCCGGATGTGACCATGTTCTACAAAACCTTCCTGGAGCCAACAAGCGTGCCGTCGTGATCGCTGTTGCCAGCGACACCGTGGCCAAGGCAATCGCTTCGCGTCTGGGAGCCAGCTTCATCCTTGAGCGTCCGCTAGATCCCGAGCGCCTGCGGAACTTGGTCACTTCAGCGTACGGACGGATGCTTCGTGACAGCCAGGTGTACTTCCGATTAGCGGTAGAACTTCGAGTGTCGTTACGGCGAAGTGATGGCAAACTGCTGCAATGCACCACCCTGAATGTAAGTCAGACCGGCATGGCCGTAAACACTCCCGCGGTGTTCACCGTCGGAGAAGCAATTCAGTTGGCCTTCGCAATTCCCAACACTGACATTTTTGTAAGCGCCGATGGCAAGGTGATCTGGGACGACAAGCATGGCAAAGCTGGAATCAGCTTCGAATGCGCCAGTTCGTCTGCAGACAAAGCTTTTCACGATTGGCTGCATGACCATTTCCACATGAATCTAGAAACCAAGTCTGCGTCTGATGCCCAGCAGGTTGCCTCGGATAATCCCCCAGACGTTGCACGGCTACTCTGGTCGCTCTTGTGCATTCTCTCGCTTAGCACCTGGTTGTGTGGCGCGACTTCTGCCGGTACCGAGAACGCAGCTATCCATTTATCGGGTCACGTCAGAGACCGGCAGACAGGAAAAGCGATCGAAGCGGCTCGTGTCAAAGTGCTTCCGTCAACCGATAACGCCATTTGGGGAACAGACGGCAAAGGCGAATTTAGCTTCTGGCTGGCAAAACAGGAAGTCAATCGCGTTGAAATCGAAGCACCGGGCTATCGCACCGTGTCTCTGGCACCGATGACCGGCGCTTTGGGGGACGTGCAACTAATTCGCGAATCAGCCGATGGGTCTACTCCCTCATTTGTGAACGGAACGAACGCCTCTCCGCTCATGCCGATTTCGCAAGCGGTCGCACCCGCAATTATGACCGCTGATTCCGGGCCGCGGCCGAGCGGACGAGGAAGCCGTTGGAGCCCCTGGTATCGCATTGGGGTGACCAGGGCTCCCGCTGGCTACGCGGTTAGCCGGGTTGAATTCTGGCTGAGTGGCGACGGCGCGTGTGGGCGTTCCGCAGAGTGCCGTCAGCTCGGCAGCAATGACGAGCAAGTCATGTGGGAGTTTCGCCTGCATGGCCACAAAGAGATAGGAGCCCCGTCCCAAACCTTTTCGGTAGCCCATATCCGAGTCATCTTTCGACCGCGATGAACCGTTTTCATCGTTTTTCAAGTGCGCGTGTTGATTTGCTGGGGAGGGTGACCAAAGACTTATGAAACTGTTGATGCTGCTTACAGTCGCTATGGCACTCAGAGCCGAAGCGTTGGCCCAACTGCCAGACGCTCCTGCACCATCCACGACGTGTGTAAGTCACGACCAGCCGTGCCCGGAGTGGCTGCACAAGCTCATCGGGCAATATCCGCCCGCGGCACCCCGTCAGGGCATGCCATCGGTCATGCCTGGGCCAGTGCACGTGTATACCTTTCGTAAACACTGGGACGACCCTCCGCTTCGCACCTACCGCAAAACCTTCACCTCGCCGTGGTTTTTGGCTTCTCAGGGCGTGATGATCGCTTCAATGGTAATCGCGTGCCGGCGCTCTCGCTATACCGGGGAGGAGTTCCATAGCGAGGCTCCCTACACAGCCGGCGTGTTTGGTCTCAACCTCCTTGTGGACCGCTACTTAGACGAACTATATGCGGTCGGCAGCGCTGCTCTGGTCTCGCAACACTATATTCGCGCGACTATCGAGGGCCCCATCAATTTCTAAGTTAGTAATGCCGCGTTAGCAGTGATAAGGAGCATGACCTGCGACCTGACGATACCTTGGGGGGAGGGCAATCATTTGTATGCGTCCGTCGTGTCACTTTCTTCGACGCCCAATTGGTCTCTGAGTCGACGAAGCTGTCCAGTTGTGGCGATCCGGCTTAGCAATGCTCCGGTCGCGGCACCGAGCATAAAAATTCCAATGCACAATGACACATCCATATGAACTCCATGTCAAAGGTAATCGGGATCGGGCTGCAACAGTAGCGTAAAGAAACGACATAGTTCTTAAATTTTAGTGTGAAGACAACACATGGGCAGTGAATACGGATGCGGTGCACTAGTCAGCAAGAGCTATTACTGTCGTGATGCTTGTCTTTTCCTTGCGTTACCCGTTGCCATCGAACTTGAGATAGCTTCTGGAGCGATGCTGCGTAGATAACCTCAAAATGGGTCCCAAGCTAAAATCGCAGCCGACGTCGCCACTTGGCACTATGAAACCCCGCATCGGCGAGACCGTATTCAATATTGCTGCTCCCGCTCCGATTTTCGTGAGACCCAGACCATGAAAAGCCCCTTCCCGCCTACGCAGATGACAGCGCTAGCATATTTATATGACCATGTGCGCGAGTTGCCTGCATGGTTCCACCGGCTCACAGCACGGCAACTGCAGGAAATTGCCGACCTGATGGTCCAATGGAATGTCATCAGCGACAACAAAAGCATGTTGACGATGGAGCAGATTGAAAAACGGGAGGTGCTTCGGGTGCTGAAGTTGTGTGACGGGAATATCGCGAAAGCCGCCAACGTGCTGAAGATGGGCAAAACAACAATTTATAGGAAGCTCGTGCAATGGGGCTATTCCGTTCAGAATCGAGTTCTGGTAGAAAACGCATCGGCGTTATCCAGAGAAGGTGAAGCACAGGCCGAGCACTCTCAATCGCGATGAGGCCACTGCACTGGTGCTTACATTCACGGCCGTAATGCTCCATCAAAGCGACAGCTATTCAGCATTGTTCAGGTGTTCCGTTTTGGTGCAAAGTGGATCACCTTCGTAACCGCTGATGCCTGTTCTCATCTCGCTCCGCTGTTCTTGGCTGGCAGAATCGAGCCATAGGTCAGACAAAGCCGTAGGTCAGATTAAATGGTAGAACAGATCACCTCGAGCGAGAGTTCCGTTGCGCCGGTCTCACCCCCGGCTGTCGCTGTACCGCCGAAGCGCTCGCCCGCTGGTGCTCCTGTTTCGACTGCGGCACTCTTGCGAGCAATGCTGGCAAGCGCCCCGAAAATAAGCGATCTTTTCTTTTCTCCTGGGAAACCGCCGACGGTGGAGATCAATGGCCATCTTTCGTCAGTCGGGTCACGAGCCCTCGCGCCAGACCACACACGGCAGATTGCTACCGAACTGATTGGGAACAACAAGCACGCGCTCGGCAATCTTCGCGAGCACGGCTCATGTGATGTTTCCTACAGCTTGGCGGAAACATCTCGATTTCGAGTGAACATTTTCATGCAGCGCGGCAGTTGCGTTATTGTCATGCGAGTGATTCCCAGTAAGGTTCCTGATCTCGCAGAGCTGAATCTGCCTGCCGAGCTGGAAAACATTGTCGCTCTGCGTAATGGCATTGTTCTAGTCACCGGACCGACAGGATCTGGAAAATCTTCCACCCTGGCAGCCATCATCGACCGCATCAACAAGCAACACGCATATCACATTTTGACGATTGAGGATCCCATAGAGTTTCTTCATCCCCATCAAAAGTGTCTGGTTCACCAACGTGAGCTGCACAGCGACACCACCAGCTTTGCGTCCGCACTGCGAGCGGCACTACGTCAGGCACCCAAGGTGATCTTGGTGGGCGAAATGCGCGATCGGGAAACCATCGAGATCGCGCTGGAGGCGGCAGAGACCGGACACTTGGTGATGTCAACCCTGCACACCATTGATGCCTCGAAGACGGTGGAACGGATCGCGGGCGTGTTTCCCTTAGCCGAGCAGCACATAATTCGCAATCGTCTGGCAAAGAGTTTCCGCTACATCATTTCGCAGCGGCTGCTCCCTCTAAAGAGTGGAGCCGGACGAGTAGCGGCGCTCGAGATTCTGAAATCGACACTGCGCACACGGGAATACGTGGAAAAGGGTGAAGACGAAGGTAAAACCCTGCTCGATGCTATGCGCGTCGGCACGACTGAGGGAATGCAACACTTCGATGGCGAAATTGAAAAGCTGATCCGCGCTGGAATGATTGACTTCGAAACGGGGATGGCCTATGCGACAAATGCAGGAAACCTACGCTTGGAGTTGGCAGACTTTGCAGAATCCACGCGGGCAGATGCAACGCCCGGCGCGTGATGGGGCCGGCCGGCATCGTCTGATGCTATGCCGTCCGCTCCAATAATCTCCAACCTCTGTCCGGCGGACTGGGAACACTGATGCTGGTCAAAATATTCCAACCTAGGTCGATTTACGCCTGTTGTACCCTCGGGATTCTCATTGTCATCGCCGTGGCACTTAGGTTAAATCGCCCCCATGTGCCTCGGGAAATTCGCAGGCCCAGAGCAAATTACCAGAGCCCGTCAAAGATTTTGGGTCCTCGCCCCCCTTTGCTCAATGTCGAGTCGATTACGCCGTATGGTCACATTGTAGAAATCCAGGCCGAAACTGATCCGGGAACAACCGTTATGGTCAATGGCGAAAAGGCGGCGGTGATCTTCGCCGGGTCGCGGATCAGACATTTTGTGGGACCCTTACCCGACGGAATCACCGTTGTAACGATCACGGCGCAAAACGATGAGGGCGGCGTGATCACCAAAAGATTGGCAGTAGTATTACCGTAAGCGGCGGCCGCTACTATTTCCGCCTGGAAGATCAAACTCCTGAGATCCCCCCTGGCGATGCAATCCAGATGCCGAACTGTGTGGCGCGAGTATTGCGCGCGTGGGCGAAAATGGCAGCGAATTTGGGTTATGGTACGTCAAGGAAAAAGTGCAATCTCGATGCAATTCTCGTTTCCGCTTGAACGAGGCTCGTTTGAGTAGTATTCATTTCATATGTTGCTGCGGCGCACAGAGAAGTCTCATGACGAAGAGCAGCTAGCCACGCACGGGTGGACCTCGCAGGGCATCGAACGTCAAGGCGTCGGTCCATACAAGAGGGAGACAGCGCGACTTGCCGAGCTTTCAAAGATTTCTGCAAAAATGGTCGACCTTTCGCTACAAGAAGCTCAACGCGACCCGACTCTGCGAGGCACGGTTAAAAACAGGCTGGCTCCAGTCTCATCGCCCTTAGGTTGGCTTTTCACCGACGTTTCCAAGATCGTAGAGGCGCCGAGCGAGAACGCAGGAAGATCAGGAGCGGGAGCACCGGAGACGGCCGTTGCTCCCGCCACACCTCCGAATCTACCGAGGGCGCACGGGACGACTGATGAATTGAGATTCCCGAAGTTCGCGGTTTTGTACTCGTGGGCGAAGATCGTCGTACGAGAGATCACAAATTATTGGACTTCTTCGACCAGTCGCAAACGGATTCTTGGCGTCCTCACATCCGGGACGCAGCGAACCGTGTTCTTGATTGGACATTGGAGCCGGATTCTGACGGCGCGAGCGCCCGCGGTTTGTGCAGTGTTACGAAAAAGATTTGGGCTTGCCAAGCGGTATCGCTGCCGGGACTGCGGTAGAGAAGTTGGCGTGCGCTCACGCCCACGCAACTTGTCGGAGCGTTACATCCTTCCGCTGTTACTAATGCATCCTGTGCGCTGCCCGGCCTGTTTCCATCGCGATTACAGGCTAATTTTCACTCCGGTCGGCAACCATTCCCGCCGTTATGGTTCAAGCGTTGGCAACAACAATCGGAACGCTGCTTGAGAACTCGCCAGTTAGATTCAAGCCCTGGTTCGCTGCCGTGAGTGGAGCCATCTGAGAATTTCAGAGGGGAAATCAAATTGTTCACGAGATATAGTTTTGCGACAAAAGTATTAATTGTCGTCTCAAGGTGTTCTTGCGCTGCCTGGAGAATGTCATGAGACGAATCTACCTTCTGCTGTTTCTGTTTTTTGCCAATGTTCTGGTTGCGCAACAACCGGCGGTTCAGGAAATCCCATTTCAATCAGTTCCTGATCCCTTGAAACTTCCCACGGATCTGTACCTGGGTGAAGCCGCTGGAGTGGCGGTCAATTCCAAGGGACACATTTTCGTTTTGTCGCGGGGGAACTCGACCGGCCCCGCTTACGGGGCCGGTGCGGCACAATTGCTGGAATTCAACGCTGAGGGCAAGTTCCTGCGAGAAATTGGTCACAACCTGTACGCCTGGTCTTATGGGCACTCCGTCAAGGTCGACCAACAGGACAATATCTGGGTGGCCGACAAGGGCTCGGACATGGTCATCAAGTTTAGTCCCGAGGGCCGTGTAGCCATGGTTTTCGGACGCAAGCAGGAGGCGTCTGACGAGAAGACCGGGCCTCTGCCGCACCCGAACCCGCCGCTGCCTCCCGTCGATGGACTGTTCCGCCAGGTAACCGACATGGCGTGGGACAAGGAGGGCAACACGTACATCAGCGATGGCTATGTTAATTCGCGCATCGCAAAAGTGAACAAAAACGGCAACTGGATTAAGTCGTGGGGAGAACCCGGAGACCAACCGGGGCAGTTCAGCACTCCTCACAGCATTGCTGTCGATGCCGAAGACCACGTCTACGTGGCCGACCGCGGCAATCGCCGCATCCAGGTATTCGACTCTGAAGGAAAGTTCCTTCGACAAATCGTAATTGATGTGCCATTTGATCCGAACACCAGCCCGGCTATAGGAAGCAAGCCACTGTTGCCGATCAAAGGACCCCAGACAATGGCGCCGGGCTCGCCCTGGGCAATTTGCATCACGCCGCCACCGAACCAGGTGCTGTTTAGTTCTGACGCATACCCCGGTCGAATTTATAAGCTAAACCTCGAGGGTAGAGTTCTGGGAGTGCTAGGGGAATCGGGCAAACAGCTCAAGCAGTTCGGATGGATTCACGAAATTGCATGTCCGTCGGACAATGAGCTCTATGTGAGCGAGTTGTTGAACTGGCGTGTACAAAAGCTCGTTCTCAAACAGCGGCACTGAGTCGCATCCCGCTGAGGATCGGATTCGCGATTCTAGAAGAACGAGTTCCACAATTGGAACAATGCAGGACACCTCGAGAGCTTCCGGATCAGCTTGAGCATCGGTTTGGCCGAGTGGCACGACGGAGACACCCTCGATGAGATGCTCGAGGGGGCGGATCGCAGAATGTACGAGCACAAGAACGCCCATACTCCAGGGTCGTGAACGACGCGCTCCCCCTGCCACGCGGCTCGGGGCGGGATCCACAGCCATGATTGCCGGCGCGACCGCTTGCGTTGGGACTATCCGCCCGGCATGGACTTTGTCTTTTTACGCACATCCGCAACGACTGGAGTTCGACTTCATATCGCAAGCGAGAACTTCAGTGCGTCCCCGGTGAAAGCAATTCAGGCCCTAGCTTGGCCGCCGCGTTCGCATTTGCAACCAATCATTTACCTCCGCTTCGAATGCAAACACGACAGCGCCTTTGCGGCGATCTAAGCGGCGAATCGGAAAGTCGTATTGACTTACCCAGCGCTGGACCGTTTTATCGCCAGCTCCAACGTAGTTGGTACCTTCTTTCCATGACCGCAGTATTTCAGTTCGTGTGTTTGGCCAGGGTATACCGCCCTCCGGAACGCCATTCGCCCACTCCGCCTTGGCGTTGGGCCGAAGTTCACAACGCCGCTCCGACCTGTTTTGGCAATTCTGGTGCTGACATCTTAGGCACGTTCCAAAGCTCTCGCAGACTGACATTCCGCTGTCAACCTCGTCAGCCTTTCTCCCTTATCACTTTCGTTCAAGAGCAGTGCGCCAACTTGTGCTCCAAGCGCGACACACTAACCAACAAAGAGCCGTGATCCGTTCCAGTCTCTGTAGCATACGAGACGCGACCGCCAAAATATCGCAATCACATACCTACCCCACCGAAGGAACCGCCAATGCCAACGAACGTCATCATGTCAGTTGTCTGACCGCCAGGCTGCATCATTAATAAAGTTGAGGCTGCCGTGATCGAAAATCGACAACACCTTGTGCCGATCAGCGGAATGGATTGCGGGCAGACTAAGTTGTGAGCGTTTTGGCTACTCTGTCATGGCAGGAGACCATAAACCACAAGACTGTTCTGTGTTCCGATAAAAACCTTGCCGTCAGCCACCATGGGTGTGGCAAAATGCGCTAGCGGAGGCACCGTATCCCTTCTGTTCGCAGCTTGGTCACTTCTATAAAGCAGGCTTAAGGTCTTTGCATCCAACGCAAACAGTACTCCGCCGCCGCCAAGATTCCAGAAAATTCCATCATTGCTCCCATTCGCGCTGATAACTGAATGCCCTCCGCCCGCACCCATGTGGACAGAGTAGGACTGTCCAGCATTCCTTGATTCAGCGGATACATTTCCACCTTCGATTTAGAGGTAAAGTACAGTTTTCCATTCCCGTAGACAGGTGTACCAGTGCCGGGAACGACGCTGGCCAATTCCTGCACGATCTGCGTATTTTTGGTCGTACAGCATGTACAAATATGTCCCAGGCCGGTTCGATCGAGGAGGTAAATCGTTCGCTTCCCGACCGCTAGCGCTTCGTAGGGATGGCTCCCCGATTGTGTGGGCAAAATTACTACTGCGTTGTCCAGGTCCATGTCGTGGTTAGACAGACGTTCTCCCAGAGCGCCTGTGCCGCGTGATCGGTCTTAAGACCGGCCATCTCACTTATAACCTCGCCGCCTGCCTGTACCTCAGCCTATTGATCGGTTTAGACTGATGTTCGCTGTGAGGTTGTTAAGTATCCTGTGTGCGTGTTAAGTAACTTAATATGATTGCTTTACAGCTATTTTCCCCTTGCAATTGTTGGATGGCGCTGGCAAACTTTGGCTGGTCCCCCCCGAAAATAGCGAAGTGCTCGGCAAGAGTCGGTGTTTCGGTTATTCCGCAAGCTAGATCTCTTGGAGCAAACGGTCACCGCGAGCACCCTCAACCCTGATCGCTCGTGCTGCCTCGTCGACGATGAAGAACTCATTCAACATTGCCTCGTCTAGTCGAACGTCCACCCGGATGTCGCACTTGATCTGGACCGCTGCGCTATTTGGTATCGCACTACTGTTGCTTGCCATCGCACTCCTTCAATATCGCTGGAATATGCAGATCCGGCGAGCCACGGAGATCAGAGTGGGTGCCGATCTGGAGTCGGCCATGATGAAATGGCACCTGGACTTGTACGGGGAACTTTCAACGATCTGTATAGGGTTGCAGGTGGGGCCAGATTCGGGAGCTAATGACCGATGGGATGATTACCTGCGGCGGTATGTGGAATGGAGGCGAGTCGCGACTAGCTCCACCTTCGTCGAGAATATCTATTCCAACCCCGATGTTGTCAGCGATATTTACATTTGGGAAACCAGCCATGGGACAGACCCGCGCCTGCTGAGGCTCAATGCCGATAATGTGCGCATTGAACGCTCTGCGCTGCCCGCGGAACTGCGACCGCTGCTCGCCCATCTTGAGGGAAAGGCTTCAAACCTTCGCGTCGCGCTGCGCGCCTGGCAAGCTGACGCTCCTCCGAGGGATGCGGACCCCAGCGCGGAACCTGAATCTTCGTTGGCCCACAAGTTGCGAAGCACGGCGATTACGGGCTGGCAATTCGACGAGAGCATTCCGGCCATAGTCCACCCAATCGTGCACCACGGCCAGAAATCTTTGGGCGCCGGTGGTCCGGTTGACTGGTTCGTAATTGTTCTGAATCGAAGCACGATTGAGCAAAGGATCTTTCCCGAATTAGCTCAGCGCTACTTCGGAGGCCGGCAAGGGCTGGAATATAAGCTGGCGGTGCTGTCGGTTGGCAAGACGTCACGGCTTCTCTATTCTTCAGACCCGGGTTTTGGAAGCGCTGATGTGAGCAACTCGGATTCCGTCATGAATATCTTTGGCCCGCCTCCGGAAAGCATGGAGGGAAGTTTCTGGCAAAGCGTGAAGAACAAAGAATCGCTGCGCGGGGAGGAATGGCACAGCTTTTCTGGGCCAGTCTGGTTTCCTGTCATTCAGCGCACGTCTGAAGGAGCCGCCTGGATGCTCTTTCTCCAGCATCGGACGGCTCCGCTGCAAGCCTCCATTACACGAGTCTGGCGTGGCAATCTCATCGTTGGCGGGGCAGTCCTTCTTCTGCTCGCGACCAGTATGTTTTTGCTCGTGATTGCGACCCAACGCGTACGTGCTGTAGCTGCGTTACAAATGGATTTCGTGGCATCGATTTCTCATGAGCTACGGACCCCTTTGGCGGCGATGCTTTCAGCTGGACAGAACATTGCAGATGGCTATGCGCCCGATCTGCGAAGATATGGATCGATCGTCACGAATCAGTCCCGTCAGTTAATGGATCTTGTAGATCAGATTCTGTTATTTGCAGCCATGAAAGACGGTAAGAAAGAGTACGTCATAGAACCGTTGGAAGTTGAAGGCATTCTAAAAACGCTGCAAAAAACAACTTTGCCACTCCTTGAACAACAAGGATTCACGGTGCAAGTTGAAGTCCCGAAGGAAATCCCGGCGGCCTTAGGCGATAACAAGGGCGTGCTTCGCTGCATGCGGAACTTGCTGGAGAACGCTGCTAAGTACAGCGGGGATCAGCGATGGATTGGCGTCCGAGTGGAAGTTAACGAGTTCGCGAAGGTGGGAAAGGAAGTTGCGATCAGTATCGCGGATCACGGAATTGGGGTTGATCCTGACGAAATAGAACACATATTTGATCCTTTCTATCGTGGTGCGCGTGTGGTGGCTGCGCAAATTCACGGCAGCGGTCTGGGACTCGCGGTTGTACGCCAGATCATGAACGCCATCGGGGGCAGGTTATCGGTGAAAAGCCAGCAGGGAAAAGGGAGCGTCTTTACATTACATCTGAGAGTCACAGGCAAGGCGCAGTCAACTACTCGTCAAAGAGCAGCGGAGGCAATGGCGTCGACATGAGGGAAAAGATTTTATTGATAGAAGATGATGACAATCTTGTCACTACGCTGGGGGACCGGCTGCGCGGTGAGAGATATGTGGTCGACATTGCAAAGGATGCCGAAGAGGGCCTGGAGAAGATCAATGGGTCGCCTTTTGATCTGTTCATTATCGATGTCATGTTGCCGTACCGAAGTGGATTTGACCTTTGCCGCGACATCCGGCAATCGGGTTTGGCGACGCCCATCCTCTTTCTAACGGCTCGCAGCAGCGTGATGGACAAAGTGGTTGGGCTCAAACTGGGCGGCGACGACTATTTGACGAAGCCGTTTGAAGCGGATGAGTTAACAGTCCGCATTGAAGCGCTGTTGCGGCGCAAACCGCTGCAGACAGGAGCCCGAGTGCATCAACAGGGATCTCTGCGCGTGGACGTGCCTCGGCAAGAGGTAACCCGAGATGGAAAAGTCGTGTACCTCTCGGGCCAGGAGTTCGGCCTGCTGCATTATCTTATGGAGCGGCCTGGCCAAACCGTATCACGAGCGGAACTCTTGCGGGCAGTGTGGGGTTACAACGAGAGTACGTACAGTCGCACGGTGGATGTACACATCTTCTCTCTCCGCCAAAAGCTTGAAGATAATCCCAGTCGACCGGTCCTGATCACTACCGTCCAGGGACACGGGTATAAATTCAAAGCATAAGATCAGTCACTATTGGCTGAACTGATTACTTGCGCCGCTTCTGATCATCCTCACGCCGAATAGCCGCATAGCTGCTGTTCATAATCTCCGTCCGTCAGCTGCATATTCCTCGAATCCCAGAGTGTCGGGCTCAGTCGTCGACGCTGATGATTGTTAAGAACGTAAAGCAAGTTGTTAAGTGTTGATAACAACTAGTGGCGGGACTCAGTGGCAAGTAACGCTGACTAAGCCGTATATATATGTACTACATGCTTAGATATATCATTTATATCAACACGCGTGCTGCAGTAAGTATGACAGCGTAACCCCAGATAGATGTTAATGAGATCAAATGTTGTGTAACCTGCTACGTTATTGACGCGGCGCAAACAGTTACGTCACGAAAAGCCCTACGCTCACCTCACCTCGCGCTCGGGGAAGCGGAGAAATGATTTCGCTACCCGACGCAGATAACGAGTGAGGCTAATGACTATTCGTCCGCACAGCCACATCACTTCAAAGCAGGCGCGCAGACACCTTGCGGTGGGATATCCCGAGCTGTCGATTGAATGTCCCGAGTGCCATTCGTCTGCCGGGCGTAAATGCTTCATGGTGCCGGGCTATATGGGAATCGCGCATCGCCTCCGGCGAGTTCTCTATCAACAGCTCCGCAGTCCCAGTTTGGCTACATCCTCTATCGCGTAAGGCCTAGCACCCCTCCCCCATCGTATCGATCCGAAATGATCGAAGTACGTCAGCTTTCCAGGAACCTTCAAAGGACTAATGTCACGCCGCCTTTGGCGGAGAAGACGTGAGGACGTATGGTGAATAGGAGAATCAGCGGGATTTGCTTCGTCATAGCATTGATGTCTTTTGCCAGCTTGACGGCAAGTGCTCAATCGTTCCAGGTGCAGTGTCCCACTTCGACCGTTACTCACCCGTCGACACTGCACGATAACAATTCGGAACCCATCTACGCTGGGCCGACGAACCTCGCGCCCAACTCTCAGGGATTTCTGGCGCCAACGGCGAACGTGAATGGTGCCATTAAATGCCAGCAGATTTCGGGCGGGGACGGTTTCGCGACAATGGCCGATGGTAGCCAGACTTATCTATTCGCGTTCGGTCCTTTGTCCGGATTGAAAGACATGGCTGATGGCAAGCCTGGCACTCAGTTTCCCAATGTGTTTAACACGGCTAGCACTGGACTGAAGCCGGGCGATCCGGCCACTGCCAACGGGATTGTCCCGGGTACGTGGCCAGGATTTCCGCTGCCGACGAATGCGCTTCCATACAACGGAGCGGTTGGACTAGCTCCTGACGCCGACGCAATCGCAGGCGGCCTTTGTACCGCGCCGTGCTTGGATGGTCACGTTGACCCGCGCCAGGTTATGGATGTCGGCGTAATGAATGGCAACATCCCCGCTCCACTGATGGCAATCGATGAAGATGACGAGTTCTTCCTTACTCTCACCAACGTCGGCATGGTGATGCGGCCTGACTTATTCGAGCAGCACACGGTTCACTTTCATGGTTATCCGAATGCGTCCGCCTTTTATGACGGCGTTCCAGATGCGTCGGTCGCAATCAATATTGGTGGCAGCTTCACTTATTACTATTTAGCGCCTGATGCCGGCACTTACTTCTGGCATTGCCACATCACCCCTCCCGAGCACCTGCAGATGGGTATGGTGGGACAGATCTATGTGCGTCCGCGGCAGAATCGCTGGAACGGAGATCTGTATGCCGGACTGACGGCGCAGCAGGGTGATCTGCGGACGAGGTGCGACTCCAGGGACATCCTGTGTAGTAATCCCTTACCCAGGGTGGAGACCGGAGCGAGCAACGATGGATCAAAGAAGTACGCGTATAACGATGGCGACGGCAGCACGCGGTACGACGTTGAGTATCCGCTACAGATCCACGGTTTTGATCCGAACTTCCACTTCGTCGGAATGACCTTCAACCCCGAAGCTTTTGTCGATATGAAAGACAAGTATTTCCTACTCAATGGGCGCAGTTATCCCGATACTGTGACGCCTGGTCCTCTGGCGACGCAAGCCACTGATGGTGCCATGCACTTTTCGCAACCGTTGCCATCGATCATCAACATCCCTGCTGGCGGTCGAGCATTGTTGCGCATTTCTGACCTGGACGTTACCGAGTACCAGACACTAGCCTCCCTGGGTATCCCAATGCAGGTCATCGCGCTGAATGCCAAGCTGCTGCGCGATCAGGCGGGCAACAATCTCTACTACAAGACCAATTCGATCACACTAGGTGGCGGTGAGTCCCTCGACGTGATCCTGGATGCCAGCGATACCTCGAGGTATCACACCGGCGATGTGTACTACCTCTACACCCCGAATCTCGATCATCTGTCAAACGATGCCGAAAATTTCGGCGGATTGATGACGGAAGTTCGGATCAATTAGGAGCGCAGCAAATGAGAGCCATCAACATGAAGAAAGCAACCTCAAAAACGCAAATGCTCCTCGCGATCATGCTGGCAGCACTGTTGCTTGCGCCTGCAGCCTTCGCTGCCGTTCCTGGCATTACGGGGCCGAATCTAAACCTGACAGCACAGGCTGAATATCTAACCCAGCCTGACGGTTCGGCGATCTACTCGTGGGGCTATGGCTGCAACGGGGCACCCAGCGGGTTCGCCCCCGCGGCGGTATCGGGAGCTTTCTGCAAAAACATGCAAGTGCCCGGACCGACCTTGATTGTCACAGAGGGACAGACCGTCGTGGTCACTCTGACCAACAATCTGCCGAGCGCCGCGGGAAACACCTCGATCTTGTTCCCTGGATTCAATGTATCGACGAGCTGCAAAGACGCAACGCCTGTAGGACAGCAAGGATTGTTGACCTGCGAAGCCGTTCCAGGCGGATCTGTCAGCTACACGTTCACCGCAACGACGCCAGGCACCCGCTCTTATTACAGCGGCACCCAAGGCGACCTGCAGATGGAGATGGGACTATACGGTGCGATCGTTGTGCTGCCATCGCATATCCCCGCGACGTGCAGCAGCGGGCTTCCGCTGACGAATGCTGGCAACAATGCCAAAGCCAAGGCGCAGTGGGGAGAAACTGACTTCCGTCTTGCCGCTGCCGCTTACGATCACCCTTCCACCTGCTATGACCGCGAGTACATGTTCCAGTTTTCCGAGATGGATCCCAGAATTCACCGCGAGGCCGAGCAGCAATCTTCACGGACGTGCACGGGTTGCATGAGCGTTGCCACGGAGCCTTACGTTCCCGCGTACTTCATGATCAATGGACGCTCCATGCCAGACGACATGGACCCCAACTATGCCCCTCAGTACCCGCACCAACCGTATAACGGCAATCCCCACCTGCATCCCGGCGAGTTGGTGTTGCTCCGCATCGTCGGTCAGGGACGCTGGCAGCATCCATTCCATGAGCACGGCAACCACGTTCGAGTGCTCGCGCGCGATGGCAATTTGATACTCAGCACGCCCGACACCGCTGACCCCAACCTCGCCGGTCCACTACTGTTCACCACCACCACAACTCCGGGCCAGACGATTGATGGAATCTACTACTGGAGCGGAAAAGGCTTGAACTGGGATCCATATGGCCACAACCCAGCATCGACGGATCCCTTGGCGAAACTTACCTGCACTCCAGATGCGAATGGCTACAACACGGGAAGTCCGACGGCGGTCAACTACTTCGAGTGGTGCCAGGACCATAACAAGCCAGTGGAGACGGCGCCGTTTGGCGATGTGGCGGGTGGTGGACCGGTCACTTTGCCCGACCCAAACATTCTAGTCAACGGCACATGGTTCGGGGGAAGTCCCTACCTTGGACCGGATGCAACAGTGCGTGCCGTCGGCTCCACGGGAACGACTCCACCCTCGGGGACTATCGGCAATTCCCCCACGGAGGAGGCCGCCTTTGCTTTCATGTGGCACTCACACAATGAGCGGGAGATTACCACCAACAATATCTTTCCCGGTGGAATGTTCATGATGATGTTAGTGGATTCCAGGGAGTTTGTGATCGACGAGTCCAACTAGTTACTCGAGGATACTGAGGAGATCGACATGCGATTTACCCATTTGAAGAAGACGGTTAAAGTAGTGTTACTGGTGGTGTGTATCCTCCTCCTTGAAGCCAGTTGGGCAGTTGCACAGCAGCAAGTGAACCTTATTGCGGCGCCTACCACGGCTACCTTGTCTGATGGCTCATCGGTGCCGATGTGGGGATACTCCTGCGGGACCCCAGTAGCGGGTTCCACAGCGAGTTGCGCGAAACTGAATCCGTCCGCTGCCGGTTGGTCGCCAGTTG
>JAICSO010000095.1 GCA_025936825.1 Terriglobales bacterium | reverse complement strand
TGAAATCGAAGATCGACGAGGCAAATCTCATCACCCACGATCGCGCTACCTTGGCGCCTGACATCGAGCCCGATCTTTAGGTCCATCGCGCCGGCGAAGATCAGGCGAAAGTTCCCCATTAGCGCGAAACTAATCCTCCGAACTTTTTGAGTTCCCGCATATTGGTTCCAAATGGAATATCGCGGGAAACGATACACGGTCATCCGGGAGATCGGACCCGAACCCTGGAAGTGGACCGTCCATTTGGATGAAACTCAGGTCAAATCCGGCACTGCACCGACGCGGGCTATTGCAATTACGAACGCCATCTGGGCCATCGACAAGGAGTTGGCGCCGAAGAACGGGATCGATCGGCCGCTTTGATCGCTCCGGGACTGGTGGGTCCGATTATTCTCGTCAGTTTTGCATGCAGCGCGTGGAAGGGCGCTCTCGTGTCGCGGTTATCTCCGTTTCGGCGAGCATGACGATGCGGCGGTCCGGAAAATTTTGCTTGGCGGCGGCGGTCGTCGGTTGCGCATGGTCGCCTCTCATGGCGCAGCAGCAGGGCCGTCAGCAGGACGGGCTTTACTCAGGCTAGGCAAACGCCCTGGTGAACGCCCCGGCCGATCAAGGGGTGGACGGCCGCGCCAACAAGAACGAGGGGTTGCCGCCAAGCGTGGCTGACAACGGCAACCGAACTTACGACATCAGTCTGACTGGATGATTGAGGTCGATGTACTCCGACCGGAAGCGCGGACCGGATGGCAGGCAAGGGTTCGTGCAGCCGGGGGGCCGGATTGATCGGCCAAGCGCCTGCTGGAAGTCATTGCGTCCACAGGTCCGAGAAGAAGCTGTCAAGCCAAGCCGGGATCAGGCGCGAATTTAGCGCGGTTTGACCTGACCATCACCTTCGGCGCCCTTCATTGCCGAAAGGATGTTTTTCGCAAACTGAAGTTCGCTTGTCCTGCGAGACCTGGTTGGTGACAGGTTTTCTGTTTCGAAGGATCGCCTTTTGAGGCGCTCTTCGAAGGCATTCAGTTGCAGCGCGAATGTGGCGAGCGCCAGCTTGAGATTATTCAACTCCGCTGCACGCAAATCACGAGCCATTGGACGCTCTCGCTGCCGGTCAGGCGCGGTCCCGCCCGCGCACGGGGGCTTGCAGGCAGGACCGTGCCGAGGCCGCCATACTCAAACACCGCGGCCCGCTCCCTAAAGCCTATGTAAGTAGAAGGTTCCAATCAAGCCATGTTGCCTTGCACCGTGGGTGGCGGGATGCCTACCGAGTGGGGCAGGGGATGGCTGCCGTACCGGTTGATCTCAGCCAGCATTCGTCATTTGTGTCCCGTTTTCAGCGTATAAATCCGAGTGGTAGCGGACTGCGTGCAGGCGCTGCCTTCGATGTCACCTTTGGACTGTACGCTCTTCAGGAACGCGCTTCCGGTCATTGAAGAAAGCCGGAACCAGCCGGACACCCGGCAAAAATGATAAACGCCGCGCCCGGCAAAGGACGCGGCGCCTGTGAGCGATATGTGCCGGCGCGCGAGCCGGATAAACTAGGGGCGCGCTTTTGACGCTAAGCGCGACGGAATGCGATGGCGCCGGCGATCGATCGTGGCCGGGTGCGGACGGCGTGCCCGTCATTGCCGCTCTGGATGATCCACTGGCCATTTGCGTGGCCTACGATCCTGCCTACGTGATGGGGCCACACCACGATGGCTCCAATGGACGGTCCGCCGGCGTTTGTTCCGTAACGCGCCCAGGATCGGGCCAGATTGAATGAGGGGCCCGGGTCGCTTCCGACCTGCCCACGCATGAACCACCCGCACCAAGCGCGCGGCCGTCCTGCGTAATAAGAGCTATGACGGTGCTGGTCTTGAGAGACATGACGATGGTGGTGGTGATGACCGTGGTGAGCGCCATGGCGATGATGGTGAGGCCGAGCCTCTGCCGCTGTTGCGCATGCACAAAGCACTGCCGTTGCCACGATAAGTTTCCGAAACATGAAGGCCCCCGTTTTGGGAAAAGGAATCGCTCCGCCGAGCGAGCTGAAATCCGCGGAGAGCGGATCTGATTAAATTTCGCCGAACGAAATCGAGCGAAATTAAATCGTTATTACTCGGGTTTTCAACCGACTTAAATGGTGAAAATGTGGCAACCAAAGGACAGTTGCGCAGGTCACCCCTGCGCGACAGGCATAGTTACTATTTAATATTAATAACTGAGCTCGAATATTACGTGAGAATGGGCGATTACTGGCGCGCTACAAGATCTTTCGCAGGCAAGACGCTGAATATTGAGCGGCCTACTGTGTCGAGCGCGATTAGTGCAGGAAGACAGCTGGCCCAAAGCTTACGCAGCGCGTCCTGGACAGGAGGAACCTGGGTGCGCGCAAGCGGCTTCTAGTCAGTTCGCTTTGCCCGCCTTGCAGAGTCCCAATTCCGAAGCTCGACGTGGCGCATCGCACGTACGGATGCTGTTCGATAGAAATGCAATTTGCGTTAGATGACTGAAGCGGTTGTTCAGAAGAAACGACCAGCGAACCAACCGGATTTCCGTTGCGAGGCTGTCTCTTCGCCTCTTTAATGCCGAAGTGTGAGTTTCCGGCGAAGTGGGAGGAAGGGGATCGAAATGAAAAAGATTGTCATGGCTGCTGTCATCGGCATGGCGTTCACGCTGGCGGCTTGCGGGAAAGAGCCGGGCCCGAAGGGGGACACCGGTCCACAGGGTCCGGCGGGACCGCAGGGAGCACAGGGCTTGCAGGGTGTTCCCGGTCCGCAGGGGCAGCAGGGCCCGCAAGGTCCTCAAGGGCCACAGGGCGCGCCCGGACCTAAAGGCGATGTGGGGCCGGCAGGCCCTTCCGTCAGATCTGTGCAGGCGGACGGCGCCGTCAGTTGCGATGCGAACGAGCTCTTGGTGTCAGTGTTCTGCCCCAGCGGCGGCGCGCCAGACGGACCCAAATGCGGCACGAACCCGACCGTGGGTCTCTGCCTCAAGAAGCCCTAGGGGATGCGGCTCGAGAACAGATTTCGCGCCTGTATGGTGCACGACATGCGGGCTGATTTTCGGCCTCGCCACGTGAGAAGCCAAGGCGCGAATGTTGCGCTCAGCCGTTGTCAACGCCAATTGCTCCGGTGTGGCGGGTGAGGGGAGCTGAACAATTCTCAGCGCTTGGGCGCAGACGCATGTGAACCAAAGAAGCGCCACCACTTCAAAGACAGAGACCTATTCGCTTCGAATCCGGACGTCCTCGAGAGATTTCCCTCGCGCAAGTAGGTCACGCATCCAATGTGGCTGCCTGCCGCGACCGGACCAAGTCTGATGCGGCGGCTCCGCGTTTCGAAATTTCGGGTGAACGATACGGTAACGGCGATACGGGCCTGAGCGGTTTAGAGCTTTGCCCTCCAGTTTATCGATAAGCTTTTCAATCCTCGCTTTTTTGGCCCGCATGTTGGCCGACAAGATGGAAGCGATCTGCTCGTGAAGCGCCCAAAGCTCATCAATGGAAATGGATTTCAGGTCGATCTTGTTGGTGTCTTTGCTCGCCGTTGCGAGTATCTGCTGGAGGATATTCGAATCCTCTTGACGTCCATAGCGGCTCATGGGTGCTCTCGTTTGGATTGTGTCCTCAACAATTAGGCGCTCGTTGAAAATTCCGCGTCCTCCGAACGGACCACATCCATCCGAATTTCAGGGTTGCCCCCAGCACAGAAGGGCAAACAGCGCCGCCAGGCGAGCGACATTTAATATTGATTTTATTGCCTCTGCCCCCGCTTGCACTTAATTGCTTGTTCCACATCTGGAACACGGCTACGCTAGGCTGATATTCGGGTTCCGTGAGGTTTGCGGGGTGCAATGAATATTAGACGCAAGGAATTTATTGCCGAGATCAGACGTCTCAAGCGTGAGCTTGCCGACGTAAGCGGTCGGCTTGGCGAACTGGAAGAATTGGCAAATCCGACCCACTCAATCGCAACGATTGCAACGATTGTTCCCGAAGCGAATCCGTTTGACGAAGACGAGAACAGCTTTGCAGCCAAGGTTGCATCCGGCATGTCGAAAGTCCGGTCGAACAAATAAACCAATTTGACCGGCGCCAGTCGCAGGGGCCGGTTGCGCGCCCCCCGTACTCGCGTCAATGCAGATGCGATCCACCATCGCTCCAATCGCATTAACCTTTCATTAAGCAAATCGCTGCACTCTCGTGCCAGGTCGCGATGGAACCGGGATCGAGCCGGCAGTCGCAAGACGAAGCCGACGGCGTAACGCCCGCCGGCTTTTTCTGTGGGGGACGCGGTTACCAGCGGCGGCGACGGACCCGCACCACGGCCTCCAGCTTGGGCAAGTTAGGTTTGGCCTACCCGGTTGTTGGACTCTCGGTACCAGGCGCGCACGTGCCGCTTAAGGACTCGGGACGCGAGTTCCGCCTGATTTAGCCGGCCCGATAGGCGTCAAAAGCATGTGCGACGAAAACGCCGACGCTGACGAATACGAGGACTGAAGTAACGACGTCTGTAATCACGTTGGTATCCAACAAAGAGAGGGCGTGAGGAACTCGCATTTTCTAAATGCCGAGGGCCGGCACGTTTCTCAAACTCCCGACAGCAGCGTACGTTCCCAACCCAAGCGCCGATCAGCGGACAGTTAGGCCGGAGCCGGACAGGTGCCTTCGCGGAGTCATGGCGTGGCAAGCCGGCCAGCGATTTTGGTGCCGGCAATAGTGGTTCTGAGATACTGGCGGTAAATCAGGTTGAGGACGGCGGCTAACATGGGCGACCCCATTGGTTTGATCCGCCTGCACCCTAGGCCGCGTATGTTTCAGGAATGCTTCGCCGCGGGCCAAAATGGTTTCGTGGCCAGGTCGCGGAATGGTGACCACGCGCCAAGCCTCAACGGGCGGCGGCCGCGGGGGCCAGCGGACTCGGCGCGACGGGATTTTCAGTAGATGCGAACGTCGCGCTCGCCGTAGCAGGTTTGCGGGTCGCGAATAGTCCCGGCCTGCTTGATGCGGCTTTTCGTCTTGCAGTCGTCCTGTCGTGCTTCGGGAGTCTGGTCAGGTGATTCACGCCCGGATTCCGTTGAGTGTGATGGTCGAGACACAGACTTTGCAGGGCCGATTCATTACGCTCTGTTGCTTCGCAACGGGCTTACGTGGGGGATTCGTGAACAAATTTCTGATCGCTGCCTTCCTGATCGCAGTAAGCACCGTGTCCGCCGACGCGGCCGATCTGGGGGCGCGCCCCTACACGAGGGTGCCCGCAGTTTATGCTGGCTATGACTGGAGCGGCTTTTACGTCGGCGGAAATGTGGGAGACGCACTAAGCCGCAACTGCTGGAGCAACACCGTTTTTCTTGGCGTCGCAACCGTGCCGAGCTTTTCCGAAGGCTGCAGCAACGCGGCCGAGGCTACGCTTGGCGGTCAGATCGGATATCGTTGGCAGAGCATTTCCTGGGTTTTTGGTCTTGAAGCTCAAGGCAACTGGGCCGACCTTAGCGCGTCAAATCCTAGTCCGCTGCTTGGTGGCACAACCTCGAACGTTTCAAAGATTGATGCCATCGGCCTGTTCACAGGTCAGGTGGGCTATAGCGGTGCGTGGGAGAATAGTCTGATCTACGTGAAAGGCGGCGCTGCGGTAACTAACGACAGATACAATGGTATCGTCACCTCAACGAACTTCGTCTTTGACACGGCGCGGGAGACCCGCTGGGGCGCTGTCGTCGGCATCGGTGGCGAATACGGTTTCGCTCCGAACTGGTCGTTCGGCATTGAGTGGGATCATCTGTTCATGGGCAATCGCAATATCGGCTTTGTGTCCACGACGCCTCCGACGATTGCCTTCCG